>NZ_RZOY02000009.1 GCF_004022705.2 Mesorhizobium sp. M2D.F.Ca.ET.226.01.1.1 | reverse complement strand
ACGCGCTGTTGATCTGCACCGAATGGAAGAGCTTCCGCGCGCCGTCCTTCGACGCGCTCAAGGATGCGCTGACGACGCCGGTCATCTTCGACGGCCGCAACCTCTACGATCCCAAGGTGATCGCGCGATACGGCATCGAATATTTCTCGATCGGCAGGATGGCGGCATGACTGCTGATCGCCTCAAGGACAACGGCTGTCACCATGGCTGTGGACTCACGCCGGCGAACGGCGCACCGGCAACAGTATGAGGTCACCAATGGCTGCCCAGCCGAAACCGACGGTCACCGTCATTGTCCCCACCTTCAACCGTGAGAAGTACCTGCCCGAAGCCATCGCCAGCCTGCTCAAGCAGACTGTGGTGCCGGATCAGATTCTGATCGTCGACGACGGCTCGACCGACAACACCAGCGCGGTGGCCGCCTCTTTCCCCGCTCCGGTGGAATATTACCGCAAGGAAAATGGCGGCAAGTCGACGGCGCTGAACTTCGCCCTGAGGCATTGCAAGGGGGACTTCGTCTGGGTGTTCGATGACGACGATGTCGCGCACCCGACGGCGCTGGAACGGTTTCTCGCAGCGTTCGAGCGGGAGCCGACGGCTGATTTCGCGTTCGGCGAATATGCGCGTTTCCAGCAGTCGGCCCAGATCGAAGAGCGGAATTACGAGATCGTCGCCTTCGGCCATGTCAGCCAGGACAATTTTTTCCCGTCGCATCTCGAATATTGCCACGTCCATCAGCCCGGCCTGCTGGTGCGTCGCGCATGCTACGACGAGGTGGGAGGCTTCAACGAGACCTTGGTCCGGTCGCAGGACTACGAGATGATGCTGAGGCTGGCGCGCCGGTTCAAGGCTGTCCGGGTCGACGGCCTCATGTTCTTCCAGCGGCAGCACAACATGGTTCGCGGCAGCACCAAGGTGGTGATTTCCTATACCGACCGGATAAAGGCCTGGGGCTCGTACGACCGGGTGATCATGGAAGAGATCTACAAGTCGGTCGACCTGCATGAGTATCTCGATCGCTCCGAACAGGCCCTGCCGAGGACGGCGGATCTGGAGATGCAGGCGCTGCTGCAGCGTTCGAGCATCATGGCCAGGAAGGGACTGTGGCATCACGCGGCCGAAGACATCCGCCGCTATGCGCTGCTTGCCGAACGGGCCGGGAAGACCTCGCTCAGCGACAAGGAACGCGCCATCGTGCGTCGTACCTTCGAAGCCTACGACACGGGTCTGGCGTCCGCCCCGGCCGACGAATTCGTCTCGGCGGTGAAGGGATGGAAGTCCGGAGCCCTGAAAACCGACATCGTCAGGGAATACATGCATTCCTTCCCCCACTATCTGGCGCGGGACCTGAAGGCGGGAAAGGTGATCCCGGCATCGAAGCTGTTGCGGGAATATTCGACGCTGTCGCTTTCAGCCTCGGTCGGCCGTTTGTGTCAGGCAATGACTTCGAAGCTTCCATCGCTGCGCGGCGCAAGCTGATCGACGCGGGTACCCGTCCGCTGGGCCGAATTAGGAGCGAAACGATGAAAGTGCTTTTTGCAAGCGGCAACGGGTATATCCCCGAGTTCACCGGCGGCGTGCAATCCAACACCCATCATCTGGTCGAACAGCTGATCGAGCATGGCCACCAGGCGTCGGTGCTTGCCTCGCTGTTCGGCGACGGCATGTTCGGCTTCAAGGCGCGCGCCAAGATGAAGCTGTTGCGGCAGCCCGCGGTGGTCGACAATTTCCCCGGCTACCCGGTGATGCGCGCCTGGTTCCCCTGGGAGGCTGCCGGCTTCGCCGTCGAAAAAACCAAGCCTGACGTCGCCGTCGTGCAGTGCCACAAATCCGTCCCGCTCGGAAAGGCGCTTCTCGCCGAAGGTGTGCCGCTGGTCGTCTATCTTCACAACGTCGAATTTCATGAGCTAGCCGGCGATCCTCGCGAACTCGGTTCGGCACTTTACATCGCCAATTCGGAGTTTACCGCGCGCACCTACAAGGAAAAATTCGGCATCGATTCCATCGTGCTGCCGCCGACCATCAACGACGCTCTCTACTGCACGCACACGACCGGTGAATTCGTCACCATGATCAACCCTTATGAGGAGAAGGGTTTCGATCTTGCGGTGAAGATTGCGGCAGCCTGCCCGGAGATCCCGTTCCTGTTCGTGGAAAGCTGGAAGCTCGAAGACGACCATCGCGCCCGCATCGAGAAGACCATCGCGCCGCTCGCGAACGTTACGCTGGAGAACCGCACCAACGACATGAAGACGGTCTATGGCCGCACCAGGATCCTGCTTGCACCGAGCAAATGGGAAGAAGCGTGGGGCCGCGTCGCATCCGAGGCGCATTGCAGCGGCATCCCCGTCGTCGGATCTCGGCGTGGTGGCCTGCCCGAGGCCATCGGCCCCGGCGGGGTGGTGCTCGACTATGACGCTCCGGTCCCTGACTGGGCCGCGGCGGTGCGACGCCTTTGGAACGATCGCCCGGAATATGAGCGGCTTTCGGCTGCTGCTCTCGCCTTCTCCAAACGCCCCGAGCTCGACCCCGCGCGGCAATTGGTGGTGTTTCTCGATCTGCTCGACAAAGCGGCCCGGCAAGGCGCCCGCCGCGCTGCGTAACTCGCCGAGCAGAGAGATGGCACTGGTTTGCTGCAGTGCACCTAAAATGTTGCGATGCAGCAATTCCTGTACTAGTACTAGGTTGCGCCGACAGGAGTCAAAGTTCATGCCGCATGTGTCAGGCCTTGCCGACGTTTCCAGCCTGATCCGGGCGAGAACATCTTGCCGATGAGAATTTGTTTCGTAGTCGACAAATTTCCCACTCTGTCCGAGACATTCGTGCTCGATCAGATTGCCGGATGCCTTGAGAGAGGGATGGAAGTCAGTGTCGTCTGCAACGAGATGGCCTTTGGCAAGGACAGTAATGTCGACGATGCACGTTGGCAGTCATTGCCTGGGCCGGTCGTTTCCTGGTGGGGCGGCCTCAGTCGCTACCGCTCGCTGCTCAGCAAATGGTCGGGCAGGTTTTGGGACAAGCTCTCGACCGCTATCGACTTGGCCAACGCGCACAAGCTGCGAAACGCCGATGTGATCGTGGCGCATTTTGGCCACAACGGCCTGCGCGTCGCCCGCATCATGAAGCGACGCCAGATTTCCGCGCCTTTGGTGACCATATTCCACGGCACCGATGTCGGCAGGCCGATGCACGACAACACGCTCGGCTACTACAGGCCCGTGTTCGAAAAGGGGGCTCTCCAGCTGCCTGTGAATGCGTTCTTCCGTCAGGCCCTGATCGATGCCGGCGCCGAGCCGACGCAGGTTGCGGTCCACCACATGGGCATTCGCCCCGGCGAGATCGAATATCGCTGGCGCTCCTGGCAGGGACGTACGCTGTCTTTCATCTCGGTGTGCCGGCTGACCGAGAAGAAGGGCACCGAATATGCGCTTCGCGCGCTCGCCGGTCTGCCGCATCGCGACTGGATCTATTCGGTGATCGGCGGCGGAGAATTGTTGGAGCAGTTGAAGCGCACCGCCATCGATCTCGGTATTGCCGACAGGGTGACTTTCCTCGGACCGCGTCCGCACGGTGAGGTCAAGCAGCTCCTGAGTGAGGCGGATGTCTTCCTCCTGCCAAGCGTTACCGGCCGGGACGGCGATCTGGAAGGAATCCCGGTTGCGCTAATGGAGGCGATGGCCGGTGGCCTGATCGCTGTCAGCACCTATCATTCGGGGATTCCCGAGCTGATCGAGGATCACAAGACCGGCTTCCTCGTACCCGAACGGGACGTCGCTGCGCTTGCCGGCAAGCTCGCCTGGGTCGCCGAGAATCCGGACCTGTGCGAGCCGATAGCGCTTGCCGCCCGACGGAAGGTCGAGGCGGATTTCAATGCCGATATCTTGAATGAACGCTTTGCGCGGATCGTCGCGCGGCTGGGGGAGACCGGATCCGTCACATGAATGCCAATCCACCGCCCCCTCAATTTGGTCGCGTTGCCTTGCGCGGCGGGCTGGTCACGGCTGGCGCGCAAGGTTTCAAGATAGCGATCCAGTTCCTTTCGGTCGTCATCCTTGCCCGGCTGCTTGTTCCCGAGGATTTCGGCCTTGTGGCTTCCGTGGGACCGATCGTGGCCTTTGTCGGTCTGCTCCAGGATCTCGGCCTCCAGCAGGCGGTCATCCAGCGCAAGGAGATCGATCAACAGCAGCTCAACCAGGTCTTCTGGCTGAGCGCGGTTGTCGGCCTTTGCGCCGGGGCGGTCGTGGCTTGCCTGGCCCCCGCCATTGCCGCCTTCTACGGGGACCAGCGAATGTGGGGAATAACACTTGCCTCCGCCGTGCCGCTGCTTTTTGGCAGTCTGGCCGCTGTGCCGCTTGCCTTGATGAACCGCCATCTGCAATTCGGCCAGCTTGCGCTCAACGACACAATCACCGCGGCCGTCGGGCTGCTCGCCACCGCAACCGCGGCGTATTGGGGGTTTGGCTATTGGTCGCTGGTTCTGGGTCCGGCTGTTTCGGCCGTTGTTGCGCTGGTTGCCGGCTGGTTGGTGACGCGCTGGACGCCGTCGTGGCCGAATCTGAAGATCGACGGCGACATATTCAGGTTCGGCGCGAACCTTACGGGCTTCAACCTTGTCAATTTTCTCTCTCGCAACCTCGACAACATCCTCATCGGAAAATATTCCGGCGCGGTCGAGCTGGGCTACTATGATCGCGCCTACAAGCTGCTGCTCTTTCCGCTGCAGAACATCAACCAGCCGCTGACGCGTATCATGGTGCCGCTGCTCAGCCGCATCCATGAGGACAAGCAGCGATTTCGAGACATCTATGTCCGGACAAACTGGCTGCTGGCCGTTATCACCATGCCAGGCATTGCGACGCTGACACTGACTTCGGAGCAGGTGGTCAGGCTTCTTTTCGGCGAGCGTTGGATGGCTGTGGCGCCGATTTTTGCCTGGCTGGGCATCGCCGGGCTGATGCAGTCCGTATCGAGCACCACCGGGTGGATATTCATCTGCCAGGGCAAGACGAAGACGATGTTCCACTGGGGCATCTATTCGTCGCTGACGACCGTCGCCTCCTTCATCGTGGGCCTCCATTGGGGAGCCATCGGCGTCGCGGCTGCCTATGCCATCAGCGGTTATGCGCTGCGTGTGCCGGTGCTTGCCGCCCTGATCCATCGTGTCGGCCCGGTGACCGCCGGCGATTTCCTCGGCATACAGGGGCTTTTCATCGTCTCGTCCCTGCTCGCCTGGCTCTCGTACCTGTCGCTGCCGGCGTTGCTGACCAACCAGTCGGACCTGCTCACGATCCTTGTGGCGATTGCCCTAAATTACGGGTTCGCGCTGGCCCTCATGCTTGCTGTTCCGCAGTCGCGCAGGGCGCTGTTCGCCACTCTTGCCAACGTCGCCAGCAACATCGGGTGAGCGGCTGCCTATCAACGGCGACAACGGCCCCGTTGCCGACATTGCCGACGCATGCTCTTCCAGAACGGCCGCGAGGCTTGCCCGGCGATAGTGGTCAAGGCCACCGATGAATCTGCCGAGTTTTTCGGCCGCTTCCGAGGGCGTTACGGTATCGATGTCGAGTAGAAGGTCGGCGACGCCGATACGCTTGGCGACTTCCTTGGTTTTGAATTCATAGGCGATCGGCAGCACCGGCGTGCCGACGCAAAGCGACATGATCATCATATGCATGCGCGTGGCGACGACGAAGTCGCAATCCTTCACCAGCGACATCAGCTGGTCGGGCGTATGAAATGCGGCATCGACATTGACGTGTTCGGCGATTTCCGGGTCGAGCTCGGCCACGATAGCCCGTGCTGTTCTGGCGTCGTCATGGGCGTATTCCGGCACGCCCTGGCAGGTTGAAACGAAGGTCACCTTCTTGGCGTGGTCCCTGACAAGAATTGTGGCGATCTCCCGGATCGAATCGAGATAGCGACGCATGCCCTCCTCACCGTCGCTGACGAAGCTCCAGTGACGGACGGAAATCGCGACGCGGCCCGTCGGCGCCGGAGCGATGCCGACATGTTTCTTGATCCTGCCGCTGTCAGCCAGGGCAAAGACGGCATCGGCGACCACATGGCATTTGCCCGGGTCCTTCACCAGATCAAGTATGTGGTTTCTGGATCGCTCGTCACGCAGCAGGATGAGCGGAGCCCGATCGAAGATCGAACCTAGCTCCTGGCGATTGTAGCTTTTCTTGAACGGGCCGAGCGATTGCGTGAAGAAGATCGGGTCCTTGCCCAAGATCGCATCGATGCGGAATTGATTGAGCCGCTTTTCGAGATCGTAGTTCTCGACGAGATAGGTTCCGCCTGTCGTCACCACCAGGTCGGCGCTGGCATAGGCTTCGAGGCCGCGGCGGTCGTCCTGGCTGAAGAAAACGCTGCTGGCGGTGCCGTTTTGTGCGAAGCGACGCAAGGCGCGCCAGACTGCCCGGTTGTAGATCGACTTGAGCCGGCTCTTTATCCCGGCGCCACGCTGATCCTTGAACAGCGATTCCGACAGGAGCTTGTGAAATTCGAGATCAGGGTAATCTTTCTTCGGGTAAAGCCTGGCCGCGACGTCTGGCTGACTGTCGAAAACCAGGAACCGCACATCGCCGCCGGCGATCGATCTGAGAATATGGCGGATAGCCAAAAGGATCGCGGCATCGCCCGTGTTCAGACACACTGTGTTTTCGATCACGACTTTCATGGAGGAACCTCGTTTCGCGTCCGTCGCCAGGCCGGCGGCGATTAAAACGGCATGTTTGCCGAAGTGCTGCCACGCGATCCGCGTCGCGATCCTGACATGCTGCACCACGCTGGTAGCCAACGCCGAATCCAGATCGATGCCAGGTCGGATTGAGAGTAGCGGATCATTTTTGCAGTGCAACAAAAAATGTGCGGACGTTTGCCCCGCAGCACCAAAATTGTTGCGATGCAGCAAAAGCTGTACTAGCATCCCCGATGGGTGGGCCCAACAGCGGTCGAGTTTCATGCTGCATGTCTTGTACCTTGTACATGACGTATCCGACCCGGCGGTGCGCCGGAGGGTGCAAATGCTCAAGGCAGGCGGCGCCAGGGTTACCCTGGCGGGCTTCCGCCGCACCACCAATCCGGTCGCCGAGATCGAGGGTATCGAGCCTGTCGACCTTGGCGCGACGCGCGACGGCCGATTCGCGCAGCGCATCGGCGCGGTCGCCAAGGCTGCCATGTCGATCGGCGCGAAGCTGGGTGCCATGGCCAGGCCCGATCTCATCATCGCCCGCAACCTCGAGATGCTGGCGCTTGCGCGCCGCGCCAATGGCGCGCTCGGGGCGAGCGTGCCGATCGTCTATGAATGCCTGGATATCCATCGCCTGGTGCTGCGCGACGATTTTGTCGGCAGGACGCTGCGCGGCGCCGAGCGCCGCCTCGCCCGCGACGTGAAGCTTCTGGTGACCAGTTCGCCGGCCTTCATCGCCAACTATTTCGAGCCGTTCGGGCAGATCGTCGCACCGGTCGAGCTGATCGAGAACAAGTATTTCGAGGCGACATCCGTTGCCGCCGCCTATCCTTTCGACGACGCCAGCCCGGCACTGCCGCCCTGGCGCATCGGCTGGTTCGGCGCGCTGCGCTGCCGCCGCTCGCTGGAGCTGCTGGCCGATTTCACCCGCCGGCAGGCGGGGCGTTTTGAAGTCGTGCTCAGAGGCCGCCCGGCGCTGTCCGAATTTCCGGACTTTCATGGTTTCATCGAGGCTGAGCCCTGGCTTTCGTTCCGCGGGCCTTACCGCAATCCGGAAGACATGGCGGCAATCTACGGGGAGGTGCATTTCTCCTGGGCGATCGATTTCTTCGAGGCCGGCCAGAATTCCGAATGGCTGCTTCCCAACCGCCTCTATGAGGGCTGCCGCTTCGGCGCCGTGCCGATCTCGATGGCGGGCACCGAAACCGGCCGGTTTCTGAAGCGGCAGGATATCGGCGTGCTTCTGTCCGAAGCGACGCCCGAAGGCATCGAGGCGATGCTGGGCGGGATGGACGAGGATGGATACCGCGGCCTGAAGTCGCGGGTGCTCGCCCGCAATCCGCGGACCTGGAGCTACGACCGCAGCGATTGCGCGGCCTTCGTCGAGAAATTGCGCGGCCTCGCCGCCATGCCTCCGACTTTCGCGGCGGCGGCATGATGGCAGAGGACGCGCAAAGACCGATGACGCAGGCCAATCCTTCGATCCTGATTGTCATTCCCTGCCTTAACGAGGCGGCCCATATCGGCGGCCTGCTCGACCAGTTGCGGCCCGCCGTGGCGAGGCTCGGCGGCCGCATCGTCGTCGCCGATGGCGGCAGCACCGACGGCACGCAAGCCATCGTCGAAAACATCGTGGCTGCGGATCCCCGGGTCATCCTGCTCGCCAACCCGAAGCGCATCCAGAGCGCTGCCATCAATCTGGCGGTGGCGAGCCTCGGCGAAGGCGCCGACTATCTCATCCGCATCGACGCGCATGGCGGTTATCCGGATGATTACTGCGACCGGCTGGTCGAGGAAGCGCTCGCCACGGGCGCCGATTCGGTCGTCGTTTCGATGCTGACCGCCGGCACCGGCGCCGTGCAGAAGGCAGTCGCGGCGGCGCAGAATTCCAAGCTCGGCACCGGCGGCTCGAAGCACCGGCACATGTCCGAGGGCGAATGGGTCGACCACGGCCACCACGCGCTGATGCGGGTCGCCGCCTTCAAGCATGTCGGCGGCTATGACGAGAGTTTCAGCCACAACGAGGACGCCGAGCTCGACTATCGCCTGCGCCAGGCCGGCTATCGCATCTGGATGAGCGGCAGGACGCAGATGGTCTACTATCCGCGCTCGACGCTGAAGAGCCTGTATTTCCAGTATCTCGGCTATGGCCGCGGCCGCGCCCGGAATGTGCTCAAGCACCGCATGGTGCCGAAGGTCCGGCAGATGATCCCGCTTCTGGTGGCGCCCGTCGTGCTGTTGGCCTTATTCTCCTTCGCCCACTGGCTGGCGGCGGTGCCTTTCCTTTTGTGGGCGGCCGTATGCCTTGGCTACGGCCTGGCGACGGCGATACGCCAGCGCAATGCCAGCATCGCGCTGGCCGGCGTGTCGGCCATGGTCATGCATTTCGGCTGGTCCGTCGGCTTCTGGCAGCAGCTTTTGACGCCGCGCTCGCAGGGCAAGGTGGCGTAATGGCCGGCCGATCGATCGACATCTGCATCTGCACTTTCCGCCGGCCGGAGCTGGCTGACACGCTGCGCTCCGTCGCCGCGCTGGAAAAGCCCGAGGGATTGGAAATCGGCATCGTCATTGCCGACAATGACGATGAGCCCAGCGCGCAGAAGCTCGTGAAGGCGCTGGCCGAGGAATTGAAGCTGCCGATCCGCTATCGCCACGCGCCGGCGCGCAACATCTCGATCGCCCGCAATGCCTGCCTCGACGCCAGCGTGTCGGACTTCGCCGCCTTCATCGACGACGACGAGACGGCGTCGCCCGGCTGGCTGGTCGAATTGATGGCGACGGCCGATGCCATCGGCGCCGCGGCGGTGCTCGGACCGGTGCGTGCGCATTATCGCCAGGACGCGCCGGACTGGATGCAAAAGGGCGATTTCCACTCGACCTTGCCGGTCTGGGTGCGCGGCGAGATCCGCACCGGCTATACCTGCAACGTCCTGCTCAGAACGACCGATCCCAGCCTGCGCGGCCGGCGCTTCAGCCTGGCGCGCGGCCAGACCGGCGGCGAGGATACCGAGTTCTTCGATGCCATGGTCAAGGCCGGTGGCCGCATCGCCTTTGCCCCGCAAGCCTTTGTTGACGAGGTCGTGCCGCGTGCCAGGGCCGCGTTCGATTGGTTGCGCCGCCGTCGGTTCCGCTTTGGCCAGACCCACGGCCATCTGATCGGGCAAAACACCGGCGGCTTGCGCCGCGCCGGCCAGGTCGGACTCGCTTCCGCCAAGGCCGCCTATTGCTTCGGCGTGGCGATTTTGACCGCGATCAGCCCGGTGCGGCGGAACCGCAGCGTGCTCCGCGGCATTATGCACGTTGGTGTCGTCAGCGGTTTGGTTGGCTTCCGCGAAATCCGCCAATACGGCCTCACATCGCCAGAGCAAGGGAACAAGCGTGCAGCCTGACGTCAGCTTCGTCATAGCCGCCTACAATGCCGAGGCGACACTCGACCGCGCCATCGCCGGCGCGATCGCGCAACGCGGCGTGACCGTCGAGGTCATCGTCGTCGACGACCAGTCGCGCGACGGCACTCTGGATGTGGCGCGCGCCTATCCGCAAGATATCGTAAAGGTGGTGGCACTGCCCGCCAATCGCGGCCCGGGCGGGGCCAGGAATGCCGGCCTCGACCTTGCCCGGGGGCGCTGGGTGGCGGTGCTCGATTCCGACGACGCAGTGCATCCGGACCGTCTGGCGGCGATGATCGCGCGGGCGGAAGCCGCCGGCGCCGAGATCGCCGTCGACAATGTCCAAGTCGTGCGCGAGGACGGCACACCCGACGACATCATGTTCCCGACCGGCTATCTGGAGGGCTTGCGCGAAATCTCGCTGGCCGATTACATCGCCGGCAATCTGGTCTTCGAATCGCGCTTCAATTTCGGTTATCTCAAGCCGATCTTCCAGCGCCGGTTTCTCGACGACAACAGACTGCGCTACGACGAAAAGCTGCGCATTGGCGAGGACTACATCCTGTTGGCGAGCGCGCTGGCCAGCGGCGGCCGTTGCGTGGTCGAGCCGACTGTCGGCTACGTCTACCACATCCGCACCGGCTCGATCTCGCGGGTGCTCGAATTGCATCACGTCGAGGCGATGGTTAAGGCCGACGCCGCGTTTGCGGCGGCATATCCCATGGACAGCAGCGCCCAGGCAGCCTTCGCCAGGCGCGGCCGCAGCCTGCGCAAGGCAGCGTCGTTCCTGTCCCTGGTTCAACACATCAAGGCGCGCGCGCTGCTCAAGGCGATAGGCGCGGCGCTCAAGGATCCGGCTGCGGTCAGGCATATGTCGATGCCGATCGCGGTCCGGCTGAGAAGGGTTGCGGCACGGTTTGCCGCGGGGGGGGGGAGACGAAGCATGCGGGCGATTTCTTGAGCACGATCCCGAGAAGTGGGTTTCGGGAAAGATCATGCTCCAACAACGATTTAGCCGGCGATAGGTAGAAATCTTTTTCTCTCAGAAGGAAGACCAGATGCAGAAAGTCAGGAAGGCAGTCATCCCGGTGGCTGGGCTCGGAACGCGGTTCTTGCCGGCGACCAAGTCGATGCCCAAGGAAATGCTGCCCGTCGTCGACAAGCCCGTCGTGCAATATGCCGTCGACGAGGCCTTCGAGGCCGGGATCGAGCACATTGTCTTCGTCACCGGCCGCAACAAGGCGGTCATCGAGGACTATTTCGACCTGCATCCTGAACTGATCGGCACGCTGGAGCAGACCGGCAAGAAGGCCCAGCTCGAATCGCTGGAAAGCCTGCTGCCGGAGGCCGGCGCCACCTCCTTCATCCGCCAGCAGTCGCCGCAGGGCCTCGGCCACGCGGTATGGTGCGCGCGCGACGTGATCGGCAATGAGCCGTTCGCGCTGCTGCTCCCCGACATGGTGTCCTTCGGCGCGCGCGGCTGCCTGGCCGAGACGGTCGATCTCTATCAGCGCACCGGCGGCAATGTGATCGCCGTCGAGCGCTGCGACCCGGCTGAAACCGGCAAATACGGCATTGTCGGCCGTGGCGACGAAGTCGGTTCCGGCTTCAAGGTCACTGAGATGGTCGAAAAGCCCGCGCCCGCCAAGGCGCCGTCGAATTTCTACATCAACGGCCGCTACGTTCTGCAGCCGGAGATCTTTGCCCTGCTCGGCAACCAGCAGCGCGGCGCCGGCAATGAAATCCAGCTCACCGACGCCATGGTGCGTCTGGCCCAAAGCCAGCCCTTCTACGCCCAGCCTTTCGACGGCCGCATGTTCGACTGCGGCTCCAAGGAGGGCTTCATCGAGGCCACCATCGCCTTTGCTTTGGCGCGCGACGACATGAAAGGCCCTGTCTTCGAGATGCTGCAGCAATTCGTCCGGTCGCACGAGCGCCGGGAAGTAGCCGCATAATGCCCATCTTTCCGGTGCATATGCGAAATCGCGATGGCGCGACAGCCACACCAGCGCCCGGGCCTTCCGGCCCGGCGCATTCTGGCAACAACGTTGCGCGGTCTTTTCTGGTCACGACGCCGATCTACCAAGGCCGATAGCGCCTGCAACCTGGAATTGGACCGAACATGAACTATGCCAACTTCCCTCTCGACAAGAGGATGCCGTTGCCCAGTACCGATCCGGAAAAGGGTGAAGACTTCATCGATGTCGAGCGTCTGCTTGGCATGGCCGCCCGGCAGGCCAAGGTGGTGGCGGTCTGCGCCGTCATCGGCCTGTTCCTGGGCGTGATCTATCTGCAGACCACACCCAAGCAATATATGTCGGTGGCGAGCGTGCTCATCGACGAGGGCCTCAACAAGGTCGTCGACGACATTTCGGCGGCGTCGCAGACCATGCAGACCGACGCCTCGCTGCTCAGCCAGATCGAGATTCTCACCTCGGCGCGCCTGGCCTCGGTGGTGGTCGACAAGCTGAAGCTCGACCAGAACGACGCGTTCATGAACCCGCCGCAATCGGCTTTGGCCAAGGGCGTTGGTTTCCTGCGCGGCGTGGTCGGCTATTTCCGCGGCAGCTCGGCCGACGACATCCCCGGCATGCAGAATGTCGACGAAGCGACGCGCCAGGCCATGATCAAGACGGCGACGCATGACTACGCTGTGCTGAAGCTGCAAAGCGAAGTGCTGGCGCAGCGCAATGGCCGCAGCTACGTGATCTCAATCGGCTATCAGGCGCCGGATCCCGCCTTGGCCACGGCCATCACCAAGGCCTATGCCGATGCCTATCTGGCCGATCAGCTCAATGCCAGCTTCGACGCTACCGAACGCGCCGCCTTGTGGCTGCAGGGCAGGCTCACCGAATTGCGTGAGAGCTCGCAGCAGGCGGCCATGGCGGTCGAGAAATTTCGGGCCGAACATGGGCTGTCCGCCAACAGCGACGGCCAGTTGCTGAGCGACAAGCAACTCGCCGACCTCAATGCCCAGCTCATCGTCGCTCAGGCCGACACCGCTAGAGCCAGCGCCCGCTACCAGCAATACAAGGCGATCGTCGACAGTGGCTCCGAAAGCGCCTTCAACGATTCCGCCATCGGCTCGGACCAGCCGAGCAGCTCAGTCATCATCGCGCTCAAGACCCGCTATCTCGCCATTGCCAAGCGTCTGCAGGACGTCGAGACGAATTTCGGCAAGGATCATCCTCAGGCGGTCGCCCTGACCAAGGAAAAGGCCGACGTCTCGGCGCAGATCTTTGGGCAGCTGAAGCAGCTCACCGAAAGCTACCGCAACGACTTCGAAGTGGCGCAGGCGCGCGAAACCGCGCTGCGCGACAAGATCTCCACCGCCGCCGGCAAGAGCTCGATCGACAACCAGTCGCAGGTAAAGCTGAAGGAGCTCGACCAGCAGGCGCAGGCGCTGACCACGCTCTATCAGACCTTCCTCAGCCGCTACGAGGAAGCCTCGCAGCAGCAGTCCTTCCCGGTCGGCAAGGTCCGCATCATCTCCGACGCGACGATGCCGCTCACGGCTTCCAGCCCACGCACTCTGCGCGTGCTGGCGCTGTCGCTGGTCCTCGGTCTGATGCTCGGCGCCGGCTTCGGCGGGCTCAACGAGTTCAACGAGCGCTTCTTCAGGACGGGCGAGGACATTCGTGACCGCGTCGGCCTGAAATTCCTCGGTTATCTGCCGACGATCGGCGGCGGCAGGGCCAAGGAGGCCAAAGCCGACGACCTGCCGGTCGACGGCAAGGTGGCAAGCCTCACCGCCGCCGAGAAACGGGCGCGCATGCGTGTCAGCATCGACGCTCCGGCTTCGATGTTCGCCGAGACGCTGCGCAACGCCAAGATCGCCTTCGACGTCGTGATGGAGGATCGTGGCAGCCGGGTCATCGGTGTCATTTCGGTCCTGCCTGGAGAAGGCAAGTCGACGGTGGCCGCGAACCTGGCGGGCCTGCTCGCCGCCAACGGCGCAAAGACCTTGCTCATCGACGGCGACTTGCGCAATCCTGGCTTGAGCCGCAGCCTCGGCATGGAGGCCGAGCAGGGCCTGATGGAAGCGGTGGTCAACGGCCAGACCTGGCAGTCGGTCGGCAAGGTCGACCGCCAGACCAAGCTCGCTATCATCCCAGCCGTACTGCGCGGCCAGTTCTCGCATACCAGCGAGCTCCTGGGTTCGGCCGGCATGCGCCGCTTTATCGAGAACGCCAAGGAGACGTTCGAATACATCATCGTCGACCTGCCGCCGCTCGGCCCCGTCGTCGATGCCAAGGCCTTCGCGCCGCTGGTCGACAGCTTCGTGCTGGTCACTGAATGGGGTCGCACGCCACGCAACATGGTGCGCTCGATGCTGGAATCCGAGCCCTATATCGCCAACAAGGTGATCGGCGCGGTGCTCAACAAGGTCGACTTGAAGAAGCTGGCCAAATACGGCTCGCTCGGCGGCTCGGAGAGGTTCTTCGACCGCTACTCCAGCTACTATCTGGAGAAGTCCGAGTCGCGGGCCAAGCAGGCAGCCTAGCAGGGATTGTCGCGCGCCCGGGACGAGGATCGAAGCGCGGCAAGCGAGACGATGGCCTCACGGATCCAGCGCTGGCCGCTGTGTCCGTGACCGCGTTCATGCCACACCATTCCCACTGCAAAGCCTTCGACCGGAAATGGGCAGTCCATAACTTCAAGCTTGTTTGCAGAGCCGCGCACCAGCCGTTCCGGGACCAGCGCGACGAAGTCCGAGTTGGACACGATCTCGGGGACGAACAGAAACGACGCCGCGGAAAGCACCACGTTGCGTTTGTGTCCGAGAGCGGCCAAAGCGCTGTCCACCGGCGTTACGAACCCGCCACCGTCCACGGATACGATCACATGCTCTAACGCGGCAAACTCGGCGACCGTGATCCCTTCCTGCAGCCGCGGATGCGCCTTGCGGCCGATGAGCACGTAGCGCTCATCGAACAAGTGTCGAGCGCGAAGACCTGGCGGGGCCTCCTGCGGCGTCATCAGTGCCAGATCCACATCGCCGCGCGCCATCTGCGCTTCCAGCTGCGGCAGGTCCAGGTTGCGTATCGCGATGCGAACGCCGGGCGCTCGCTTCCTGAGTTCTGTGACGAGCGGCTTGATCACCGCGGCTTGCAGATAGTCTGTGCAAGCAATCGCGAAGGTCAGCTTGGCCTTAGCCGGATTGAAGTTCCGATGCGAAGTGAGCGTGGCTCGAACCTGGTCGAGGGCTTGGCGCAACGGATCGAGCAACTCCATTGCTTTGACCGTCGGCGTCATCCCGCGCTGGGCAGGGATTAGCAGTTGGTCGTCGAACTCCTGCCTGAGGCGATTCAGTTGGGCGCTTACGGCCGGCTGGCTGAGATGCAGTCGGGCAGCCGCCTTCGTGACGTTGCGCTCGATCAGCAGCGTTTCGAGGGTAACCAACAGGTTGAGATCCAGGCGCTTGGTATCCATGAAATGGATAGTAGCTGAACATATTTAGAATTTCAAAAATACCGCGAAAGACCCGAAATACTTCTCGATGAAGCGGGAACCGCTCTCGGCACGCCCGCTGTGCTCGTCAGCCGGACACCGACCGGTTTCAACCTGAGAGACAGGAGAACCAACATGAGCCAGAAAGATACTGCCAAACCTCTGATCACCGTTGTTGGCGCCTCGAGCAAGCAGGGCCGTAGCGTCGCCAACGCGTTGCTCGACAGTGGGCGTTACCGGGACGCGCGCTGACACGGCGCCTTGACAGCCAACCTGCGCAGGCCTTGGCGCGGAAGGGCGCCGACGTCGTGGTCGCGCCCCTTGAACTCGGCAGGCGGGCCGAACTGACCGAAGCACTGAAAGGTTCGGCCGGGGCGTTCTTGATGACGCCGCCGATCGTCAAGGTGCCGCCTGCGGAACCCGAACTCAACCTCGGCAAGGAGTTGGCCGATGCAGCAGTGGCCGCGGGCGTCGAACACGTCGTGTTCAGTGGGCTCGAAAATGTCGAGGCGATCACCGGCGGCGCCAAGTGGGCGCCACATTTCACGGACAAGGCAAAGATAGAGGATTACATTCGCGGCCTGCCCGTACGCAGCTCGTTCGTGTACCTTGCGTTTTACTACACCAACTTCCTGGAATACTACGTTCCGCAAGGCGGCGAGGACGGTATAGATTTTGCCATATACCTGCCGCCCGATACCCCCATGCCCTTCTGCGACCCGCTCACTGCGGCGGGTCCAGCAGTGCGCGAGATCTTCGATCACCCCACGCGATACGCCGGCGAGGTTCTGCCGGTAATAGGCGAGTTTATCTCGGCGCAGCAAATGGTGGAAACGTTCGCACGCGTCACCGGCAGGCGCGCACGCTACGTCTCGGCGTACTCGCGCGAAGACTTGTTACGCCAATTTCCGGGTTTCGCCGGCAACGAGTATCTCGTGCGCGAATTGGTGGGCATGGTCGAATACGCTGTCGAATACGGCTACTATGCCCCCGGGCGCGATCTGACGTGGAGTCGGAAAATCGATCCGAATGCCCTGACCTGGGAACAGTTCCTCAAGCGTAGCAAATGGCAGGGCGACCTGTTGTCCTACGGTGTCGCCGAGACTGAGCTCGCGCCGACCTGAGTAGCGAAGCTGCGCTCTCTTCAATCCCGTGAGGACAGCAGCCGGCCGTATTTGCCGACGATCCTCAGCGCGGTAAGCCGCCCCGTCTCGAAGGCGCCGGTGTCGATGTCGAGCCGGCGCCCCTCGAGCGTCGGGACGTCGACGATCGTGTGCCCATGCACCACCCAGCGGTCGAGCCGGTGTGCCGCCTCGAAGAATTCCTCGCGGATATTGAGGAGGTCGTCCTCGTCCTGCGCTTCGAGCGCGATGCCGGGCCGGATGCCGGCATGCACAAAGACGAATTGGTCGGAGCAGACCATCGCTGGCAGCGTGCGCAGGAAGCCGACATGGCTGGCGGGAATGGCCTCGCGTATGCGCGCGTCCGCCTGGGCGCTCGACCCGTAGAGGCTTATCAGCCGGTCCGGGTCGACGCCGTAGGAGAACAGGGTCTCGCGGCCGCCATAGCCGAGCCAGGTCTCACGCGAGAGATGACCGTCCAGATAGAGGAGCAGCGCGACTTCATGGTTTCCCACGAGGCAGACGCGCAGGAAGCCCTTTGGCGCTGGCTCCATCAGGTGCTCGATCACGCGCCGCGATTGCGGCCCGCGGTCGATATAGTCGCCCAGCATGATGATGATCTTGCGGCCGCGAAACCGCTGCGCATCGAGTTGGATTTTCTGTTCCAGCGCGCGCAACTCGTCATGGCAGCCATGCACGTCGCCGATCGCGTAGACGACCGTGTCGCGCATATCCATGACAAGGCGCTCGCGTGGCGCGGGTCGGGGTCGTCTCGAACGCTGGAACAGGCTCACGGATTGAGGCTCGGATACTTGCACTGATTTGCGCCTCGATATCATGCCGAATGCAAACAATTCCACACCGGCGCGCGATCGGCAGTCGCGTCAGGCGGCCCTCGATCGATAGTTGAACAGGGTGTGGCCGAGTAGCAGACGGATACGCGGCTCGGCCTCGGCCGCGATCAAGGACATCTGCCAGCCGGAGCCGGCAAAACCCATTTCGGGATAGGGCGGGATGCCGCCGGTCGCGCGTGCCGGAATGCCGTCGGGAAAGGCCCGGACCCAGAAGCTATGGTGATAGAACATCACCATGACGGCAGCCAGGAATCGCAGAAGGTCGACGCCGCCAAATGTCGTTTTACGCTGAGCCATGCCGTGCTTTCGGTATGGCCCCCCAAAACGAACTTTAAAGTCCGCTGCTGCGCTGCACAACAAGCGATTGCAGTGCAGGACAAATTGATGAATCCGTCGTTAACGCGGCCGTCTGCCGGGCTGCTACACCCCGATGCCGCGTCCCTTCAAGGCCGCCGAAATCTCGTCGAGGATCGCGGGATCGTCGATGGTCGCGGGCATCGTCCATTCCTCCTTGTCGGCGATCTTCTGCATCGTGCCGCGCAGGATCTTGCCGGAGCGGGTCTTGGGCAGTCGCTTGATCGTTACCACGGTCTTGAAGGCGGCAACCGGTCCGATCCGCTCGCGCACCAGCCCTACCACCTCGCTTTCGATCGCGCCGGTGTCGCGCGCCACGCCGGCATTGAGCACGACGAAGCCGAGCGGCACCTGGCCTTTCATGGCATCGGCAATACCGATGACCGCGCATTCGGCGACATCGGGATGAGCGGCCAGCACCTCTTCCATGGCGCCGGTCGAGAGCCGGTGGCCCGCAACGTTGATGATGTCGTCGGTGCGGGCCATGACATAGAGATAGCCGTCCTCGTCCATCATGCCGGCATCGGCCGTCTTGTAATATCCGGGAAACTCCTCGAGATAGGCTTGGCGGAAGCGCGTATCGGCGTTCCACAGCGTCGGCAGGCAGCCGGCCGGCAGCGGCAGCTTGACCACGACATTGCCGAGCGTGCCGCGCGGCACTTCATGGCCGGCATCGTCGAGAATGCGGATGTCGTAGCCCGGCATCGGCACACCGGGCGAGCCATATTTCACCGGCAGCAGCCCGAGACCTGCGGGATTGATCGTCATCGGCGAGCCGGTCTCGGTCTGCCACCAATGGTCGATCACCGGCCGATTGAGCTTCTGCTCCGCCCATTTGATGGTTTCGGGGTCGGCGCGCTCGCCGGCGAGGAACAGCGTGCGAAAGTGCGACAGGTCATATTTCGGCACGAATTCGCCCTTGGGATCCTGCCCCTTGATGGCGCGGAACGCCGTCGGCGCGGTGAACAGCGCGACCACGCCATGCTCAGAGATCACCCGCCAGTAGGTGCCGGCGTCCGGCGTGCCGATCGGCTTGCCCTCGAACAGGACGCTTGTGCAGCCATGCAGCAACGGTCCGTAGACGATGTAGGAATGGCCGACCACCCAGCCGACGTCGGAAGCCGCCCAGAACACTTCGCCCGGCTTGACGCCGAATTCGTTGTCCATGGTCCATTTCAGTGCGACCATGTGGCCGCCATTGTCGCGCACGATGCCCTTCGGCTGCCCGGTCGTCCCGGAGGTGTAGATGATGTAGAGCGGGTCGGTGGCCAGCACCGGAACGCAGTCGACATTGGCGCCGGCCGCGCGTTCTCGCGCCACCGCGTCTGCATAGTCGAAGTCGTAATTATCCTTCATTTCGCAGCGCAGTTGCTCGCGCTGCAGGATCAGGCAGGCGTCCGGCTTGTGCTTCGATATCTCGATCGCCTTGTCGAGCAACGGCTTGTAGGCGACGACGCGGCCCGGCTCCAGGCCGCAGGACGCGGTGATGATCAGCTTCGGCTTGGCGTCGTCGATGCGAGTGGCGAGCTCATGCGAGGCAAAGCCGCCGAACACCACCGAATGCACGGCGCCGATGCGGGAGCAGGCGAGCATGGCGATCGCCGCTTCGGCCACCATCGGCATGTAGATGATGACGCGGTCGCCTTTGCCGATGCCGCGATGCCTGATCACCGAGGCCAGCGCGACCACCTCGCGCTTCAGTTCGGCATAGGTGAATTTCCGGATCGTGCCGGTGATGGCGCTGTCATGGATCAGCGCCAGCTGGTCGGCGCGGCCGCCGGCGACATGACGGTCGAGGGCGTTGTAGCAGGTGTTGCAGGAAGCGCCGACGAACCAGCGGCCATAGACGCCTTCCGTCGGGTCGAAGACCTTCTCGGCCGGCTTGTACCAGTCGATCGCCTTCGCTGCTTCGGCCCAGAACCCTACGGGGTCGCGTTTCCAGCCCTCATAGACTTCGTGGTAGCGTGAGGCCATCCGGCTTCCTCCCAAGAAACGTTGTGCCGCCCTGCCATAGACTAAGCCGCGCGTGGCGGCCATGTCTTCCTGCATTTTGGTCGACATCGCCGGCAAACGTCTCTGTTCGGCGCTTCCAGTAGAGGCGCCGCCGTCACTGTCCGTGATATGAGCCGGCTTAAAGCGGCAGCGCCGCCAGCATCAACCCGACACCGCCGGCGATCAGGATAGCCGCCGCCAGCGCTTTCCGGTGGCGCTCGAACGCCGTCGGAGCCCGTTCCCAATTGTAACGCATACTGTATCACTCCCCAAAGCCCGGCGGACTCATAGCTTACTTAAGGGAAGGAAGGCAACCGTGGCGGGACCGGCCGGCTTGACAGCGGACGCGACCACCCGTCATGCTCTTGTCGTGGATTGTTCTTTCGGGGGATTTTTATGAAGAAAACTTACGAAAAGCCGATGCTGGTCAGGCGCGAGAAGCTGTCGCATGTCGTGGCGGGTCCAAGCGGCCCTGTGGGCTGACGTTCTGGCCATTTGCCGCAGGACGGCCGCCGTAACGGCGCACGTCGGCGCGAGATAATGGACAGGGTAGGGCTGGCGCGCTATTTGCTCCCGGGCGAAGGGGAGCGGGCGCATGGCTGAGATTGGTTCTGAAACGGTGCTGCGGATGGCGGATGACGTTTCCGTGCAGCATGTCGGCGATGGCGCCGTCGTGCTCCTGGCGCGCAGCGGCCAGCTCTACACCTGCAACGACACGACCGAGGCTTTCCTCGGCAAGGTCGACGGCGCGCGCAACCTCAACCAGATTATCGACCTTTTGTCGGAAGAGTTCGACGTCGACAAGGCAACGCTCGACGAGGATATGGCCGCGTTGGCCGCCGAATTGGTGGCCGAAGGCATTCTCGCCGACCCAGGCGTGTGATGACCGACGGACCGTTCCTGCGAGTCCTGTTCCGCGCCCATTTGTGGCTCAGCGCCCGGCTGATGCCGGCGCTGGTCGGACGGCGCGATTTCGAAAGCGTGTTGAAACTGGCGCCGCTGCGCTCACCCGCGCCCTATCGTGACCTGCCCTGGCCCTACATCGTCCAGCGCGTCAACCGGACGGTGCGGCGCCCCTGGCTCATGCGCGACCGCAGATGCCTTCGGGAGGGTCTGCTCGGCTTCCGCTTCCTGCGCATGGCCGGTCTCGATCCGGAATTGCGCTTCGGTGTCGATACCAGGTCGATGAACGAGCCGCGCCTGTCGGCGCATTGCTGGGTCTGCCTCGACGGCAAGCCGGTGGTCAGCGACAGCCAGCCCGGCATGGTGGAGATCTACCGCCATCCGTCCAGCACGAAGGCGCCTGCCGCTTGAACGAGAGCACATCCACGTTCTGCTACGACCTCAAAGGACAAGTCATCGCCATCACGGCCGCGCGCGCCGACCTCTGGCCGAGCTTCGACCTGATGCTCGGTACCCTGCGTTTGGACGAACCCGTTGAGCCCGGCTTTCGCGTCAACATCGTCGAAACACTGCAGCTTCAGGAGAACCCTGAAGGAAAACTCGCTTTCGACGGCGAGGTGCCGCTGGATGGCCAATGCCGGATGATCGACGCCGGCGGCGTCTTTCACCTCGTCTTTCCAGGCCAGCAGACGGTGGCGATCCACGACGAGGAAGGTTGGGCCGAGATCCGCGTTCACCCGGACCAACGGATCAAGTGGACGCTGCTGATGATTGTGCTCGATGCCGCGCTCGATGCCGGCCGCCAGCACATGCTCCATACCGCCGGCCTGACGCTACCGGGCAACGACGCGCTCGTGCTGATCCATGCGCCGAGCGGCACCGGCAAGTCGACGACATCGCTGGCGCTGGCCTCGCAGGGCTTCGGCCTCTGCTCGGACGACGTCATGATCCTGAAGGCGACAGTCGATGGCGTCACGGCCTGGGGCATGCCGCGCAAGGTGAAGATCCATCGCCACACCGCGGCGATGCTGCCTTTCGTGTCGCCCTGCCTTGGCGAGACGTGGGACGCGGAGGGCGAGCAGGCCGTCTCGCTCGATCGTCTTGGCGAGATCATCCGTGTCGAGGATGTTCGTGCCAGGCCGATCGTAGCGCTTCTGCATCTTGCCCGCTCAGTCGATGGCGAGACCCGGCTCGTGCCCATGGCGAGGACCGACGCCATGGTGGCTTTGGCCACCGACAATGTGCGGACCGGCATGACCGGCCTGCTGCCGCTGCAGAAAAGGCGGATGGCGACGATCGCCGCCCTGGTCAAGACGGTGCCGATCTTCACGCTGGAAGTCGGCGCGAGGCCGGTTGAGGCGGCGGCGCTGATCCGCGCGGCGGTGCGTCTTTAGAGCAATTCCAGGAAAAGTGTGGGCGGTTTTCCGTCCGGAATTGCGTAAAAACAAGGAGATAGGGTGTTTCGCCGTTTCCCCCCCCGAAACGGTGAAACGCACTAGACGGATTGCGACGTTCCCGCTCTCAGGTGGGGTAAGGTCTCGATCGCACCAGCCTCTGCACCCACCGGAACGCGTCGCGGCTGAGGCGCGAGCGCAGCTTCTCGCGCGAATTGACCCGAAGCAGCATGTTGCCGGTGATCAACCATTTCGCCAGCCTTATCGAGAGGTCCGGCTTGATGCGGTCGGCAAGCTCGATCGCGCGCGGCGTGTCGAAGAGGCGCCCGGTCACATTGAGGACCGTCGCCAGCTCAAGCTCGATGCCGGTCATGCGCGCGGCCTCGAGCAGGCGCGCTTCCTCTTGCGGCGATTTCAGCGCCCGCACGCCTTGCAGCACATCGACGCAAAGCTGCAGCCTGTGGAACTTGTGGCCGCCGGCGGCATGCACGATGGCGATGGTGAGCAACGCCGCCGGCGTGTCGGTTTGGCCACCGTCGATCGCCTGCAGCTCGCGGAAGCCGAGCGACAGGCGCCTGCGCATGCCGGTGTCGTGCACCAGATTGCCATGCAGCTCGATCAGCAGGCTGGAGTTCTCTTTCTCAAGCCATTTGAACTCCTGCAGTTGGTGCGACTCCGCCTCGCCGCTGCCGAGCTTAAAGCCGCATTCGGCGATCGTCCTGTTGGCCGCCTCGATGCTGGCGGGGTCGACGAGGATGTCGATGTCGGTGAAGGGCCGGTCGGCAAGCTGGCGGTAGAGCTTGCGCGCGAACACCGGCCCCTTGACGATCCGCGCCGGAACGCCTTTCGCCGCCAACGCCTTCATGATGCGGTCGCCATGGTATTGCAGCAACATCGACTGGCCGGTCGCCGTCGTCGCCTGGTCGCGCAACTCGGCAAGCTTCCGCGCCAGGCCCGGATCTTCCGGCAGATTGGCGTCGCGGCGCTCCCTGAGCTTGCGCAACACGATCGGCAGCACGCCGTGGAACTCGGCATTGGCCAGCAGCGCCATCAGCTCGCCTGCCGATACATCCTTGTCCCAATCGGCCGACGCCTCCGGATCGGCGAGGCCGATCAGCAGTTTTTCCTGGGCAGGCGACAGCGTGGGCAGCATCGGCTCGGCAAACAGCAACGAGGTTTCGCGCATGCTTGCCAGAAAAGCACCGGCGAAGCCAGCGACGGCTAGACCGGTTCACCGTTTCACGGAAACGCAGAACCGCTCTATCTTTTTGTTTTTACGCAACTCCGGGCGGAAAACCGCTTCGCACTTTTCCTGGAATTGCTCTACATCCCCCAGCGCAGCGCCGCCGTGTGCACCGGTGCGTCCCACAATGCCGTCATGCCGTCGCCGAGCATGGTGAGCGTGATCGAGCATCCCGCCATGTCGAGCGAGGTCACATAGGAGCCGACGAGCGAGCGGATCACCGTCACGCCTCGCTTCTCGAACATTCTGCGGGCGCTGTTGTACATCAGATAGAGCTCCATCGACGGCGTGCCGCCGAAGCCGTTGACGAACAACAGCGCCGGCCCTTTGACACGGTCGCCGAAGTCGCCGGCGATCGCCGCGCAGACCTCCTCGGCGATGGCGTCGGCGCTCCTCAGCGTGTCGCGCCGCCGGCCGGGTTCGCCATGGATGCCGACTCCGAACTCCATCTCGCCGTCGCCGATCTCGAAGGTCGGCTTGCCGGCGGCAGGCACCGTGCCACTGGTCAGTGCCACGCCCATCGAGCGCGTCGCCGCGTTGACCCGGTCGCCGAGCGCCTTAAGCTCGGGCAGGGCCATGCCTTGCTCGGCCGCGGCGCCGACGATCTTTTCCACCACCAGCGTGCCCGCCACACCGCGCCGTCCGGTCGTGTAGGACGAGTTCTCGACCGCGACGTCGTCATTGGTCACCACTTGCTGCACGCCGTCCGCCATCTCGGCCGCCATGTCGAAATTCATCACGTCGCCTTCATAATTCTTGACGATGAACAGGCAGCCGGCGCCGGTATCGACGGCCCCGACGGCCGCGAGCATCTGGTCGGGCGTCGGCGAAGTGAAGACCTGACCGGGACACGCGGCATCCAGCATGCCGTGGCCGACTAGGCCGCCATGCAGCGGCTCATGGCCGGAGCCGCCGCCCGAGATCAGCGCCACCTTGCCGGGCTTCAGCTCCCTGCGGCGGATGAATTTGTGCTCCTCGCCGAGGACCAGGATGTCGACATGCGCGGCCGCGAAGCCGTCGAGGCTTTCGGTCAGCACCGTATCGACCGAATTCAGGAACTTCTTCATGTGTCCTCCCGACACAGCCTTGTGCGATGCGATCAGCCGCCACTCTTGCCGGTGATGCTGGTGATCTTCAGGATGAAATCGTTTATCGCCCGGTCAAGCGCCGCATTCTGCTTGTCGTCGCCGAAATCGGGAACGATGACCGAGACATGCCTGGTTTTACGCATGCCCGCCGCGACCGACATCTTGCCGGGATGGGCCAAATGATAGGCGGCGAGGAAATGGTCGCGCTCGGCCTGGCTGAAATGGCAGACGGAAAAGATCGCCGGCAAATGCTTCGAGGGTATCGGTACCGTATAGGCCGGGCTGGAAATCTGCGTGACGAAGCTTCGATGCTTGCCGAGCGCGTCGGCCAGGCGCTGCCGCATGCCGGACGGGCGCTGGTCGATGACATGAGACAGGATCGCCTTGTAGGCGCGGATCGCCTCTTCCGATCCCGGCTCCGGTGTCTTGGCAAGCTCGGCCATCCGCCTATACCCCCGCCTCCGCGATGGCGGCCTTGGCCATGGCAAGCTGGGCAGGGGCGACCGACAGATCGCGCAAGCCCGCCTCGAGCAGCGCCGGGATGGCGGCCGGGTCGCCGCCGGCATCGCCGCAGAGGCTGACCGGGATTCCCTTGTCGCGCCCGAAGGCGACGACGGCAGCGATCAGCCTCAGCACCGCCGGATGGTGGACGGAGTTGAGATGCGCCACGGCTGCGTTATCCCGCGCGGCCGCCATCACATATTGCGTCAAATCGTTGGAACCGATCGAGAAGAAGGCGACATCGGTGAAGGCTTCCGGTGCCAGAGCCACCGACGGCACCTCGACCATGATGCCGAGGGGCGGCAGCTTGTGCGCCACGCCCTGCGCGGCAAGCCCAGCCTGTTCTTCCGCGAACAGCGTGGCGGCTCGGCTGTACTCGTCAGATGTGGCGATCATCGGGAACATCACCTTCAGATTGCCGTGGATGGCGGCGCGCAGCAATGCCCGTATCTGCACGCGGAAGATGTCGGGCCGCGCCAGCGAAAGCCGGATGCCGCGCAGGCCCAGGAACGGGTTGGTCTCCTCGACGGTGAAACCCGGTACCGGCTTGTCGCCGCCGGCATCGACGGTGCGGATGGTCACCGGCTTGTCGCCGGCCCATTCCAGCACCTTGCGGTAGGCGTGGTATTGCGTCTCCTCGTCCGGCAGCGTCTTACCGAACAGGAATTCCGTGCGCATCAGGCCGACGCCGTCACAGGTCGCGATGTCGATGCCGTCGACATCGGAAGGATAGGCGATGTTGACCTGGACGCGCACCGCCGTGCCGGCTTTGGTCACCGCCGGCTCCGTCAGGAATGTCCGCGCCGCGCCCTGGCGGTCGGCGAAGGCGGAGGCCGATTGCCGAAAGGTTTCGACCTCGGTCGGGGATGGCGAGAAAATGATCGCGCCGCGTTCGGCATCGAGCAGCGCCGCGCCAGTGAGCGGTGCGGCCAAGGCGCCGAGACCGACGACCATCGGCACGCCGCGCGAGCGCGCCAGCATCGCGACATGGCTGGCGGTGCTGCCGGATTTGAGCGCTATGCCGCCGCCTTTGCTCCAGTCGGTTTCGAGGAAGCGCGTCGGCGCGATGTCCTCGCCACAGAGGATCGCGCCCTGGGGCGCCGTGAACTCGCCGTCCTCGCCCAGCGCCCGCAGCACCTGGTCGCGGATGTCGCGCAGGTCCGCGGCGCGCGCGCGGAAATAGTCTTGGTCGGATGCTTCGTAGCCGGCGATCTCGCTGTCGAGCGCCGTGCGCCAAGCGGCGTCCGCCGGCTGCCCGGAACCGATCGATGCCAAGGCCGGGCCGCTCAGCGCGTCGTCTTCCAACATGGCGATGTGGAATTCGAGGATGTCGGCGGCATCGCCGTCGACGGTGTGGACCAGTGCCGCCAACCGGCCGACGGCTTTACCGATAGCAGCCTCCAGAGCGGCTCTTTCTTCGGTCGCGGTCGCTTTGCGTTGATAGGCAGCCGGCGGCCGATCCAGGTCGAACACCGGCCCTTCGGCGTAGCCGGGAGAGGCGGGAATGCCGTCAATCCGCATGGCCCGCGTTCCTTGCGGGCCTATGGGCATGCAGACCCGTCTCAAGCGGACCGGGCATGATCCGCGTCCTCGTCGAAGTCGCGCTGCACCAGGCCGACCAGCGCTTCGACCGCCTTGGTTGCGCCGTCGCCCTTGGCGCGGATATGCAGCAGCGTTCCCTTTGGCGCCTTGGCCGCCATCACCTTGACGATGCTCTTGGCGTCGAACCAGGGGCCGTTCGCCGCCACCGCCACCTCCACCTCGGCCGTAAACGTCTTGGCGAGCTTGGTGAACTTCACCGAAGGGCGCGCGTGCAGGCCCACGGCGTGGGTGATCAGAACGGTTGCTTCGGCGGATGCGGACATTCAGTCGGTTCCCGTTCGTTCACGACGGCGACAATTCATGCGCCGTCGCCACCACTTCCTTGAGCGAGGCGCCGCCTGAGGATTCGGTTGCCGCCATCACCGCGCCTTCCACGATCGGCGCGTTGCAGACGATGATCTTGTGCGAGCGCGGCTCGCCGATCATCTCGACCGCCATCTCGGAGTTGGTCTCGGCGCCGCCGAGATCGACCAGGATGGCGACGCCTGCTTCCGACCAGGCCTTGTCGATCGCGCCCATGATCGCCTCCACGCTGGTGCCGAGCCCGCCATGGCCGTTTCCGCCGCACCATGCAAGCGGCACTTCGTCGCCCACCATCTGGCGCACCATGTCGGCCGTGCCCTCGGCAACCAAAGGCGAATGCGACACGATGACGATACCGACATTGCTCATCAAATGCCCTCTATCGCTCCCGCGACTGCGCGCACCAGCAGCGCGGTCGAGCGCGCTCCGGCGTCCATATGCCCGATCGAGCGTTCCCCCAGGAAGGAGGCGCGCCCGCGCAGGGCCTTCATCGGCACCGTGGCGTCCGCCGCCCTGTCGGCGATGTCGGCGATCTCGGTACCCGTCTTGCCTTGCGCCAGCGCCTCATACACCGGCTGCAGCACGTCGAGCATGGTTTTTTGTCCCGGCAGCGATTTGCCGCGCGCGGCCACCGCTTCGATCGCCTTGCCCAAGGCAGCCGTCAGCGCGGCCCGATCCGCCTCAGGCGGCAGATCCTTGCCGAGCGCCATGAACAGCGTGCCGAACAGCGGCCCGGAGGCGCCGCCGACGGTCATCACCAGCTTGGTGCCCACCGCTTTCAACGCCTCGGGCAGCGGCTTGGCCGCGAAGGCGTCGATCTCGGCGCGCACCGCCTCGAAGCCGCGCTTCATGTTCAGCCCATGGTCGCCGTCGCCGATCGCCTGGTCGAGCGCCGTCAACTCCTCGGCATGCGCCGCGATCGTATCGGCCGCCGCCGCAATCAGTCTGGAGAAATCGGATGCGGCCATCATTCGTCCTTCATGCCGGGGCGAACAGGGCCGCCACGGCAGCGAAAACCTCGGCGACTGCGAAGGCGCCAGGATCCGCTATATCGAGCTGTCTGCCGATATAGGCGGAACGGCCGGCCTTGGCCTTCTGCATCGCGGCGGTGGCATCGGCGCCCTGCCGCGCCGCCTTGGCGGCCGCTTCCAATCCGCTCGCGTCAAGGGCTTTCAGCGCCGGCTCCAGCGCATCGACCATCGTGCGGTCGCCGACCTTAGCGCCGCCATAGAAGGTCATACGGCCGAGGCCAGCGAGCAGCGCTTTGGGGAGGGTTGCCCCAAAACCCAAAGTCTGCGCCGCGGCGGTGAAAAAGATCGACAATAGCACGCCGCTCGAGCCCCCCATGGATGCGCCCAGCGTATCGCCGATTGTAGCGAGAGTTGCGGCCTTGTCGGCAAGCGGAAGTGTGTCGATACGGTCAAGTACACTGCGCGCGCCGGTCGCCACCGTCGAGCCGGTGTCGCCATCGCCGGCCTTGGCGTCGAGCGCGTTGAGGGGCTCTTCGAGCGCGATCAGCTTCTGGCAAACGGCCGTGATCAGCCGCTCCGCGGCCGCATCGCGGCTGGCAGCCTTTGCGGTGGCGCCAACCGGCTTGGCCATAGCCACGACGACCGGGGCGCGAACCGGCTTTGCCGGCAGCCAGGCATGCGGACCGACAGGCGCCAGCAGCGCCGCCTCGCGTTCCGCGTCCAGCTTGAGCAGCGACAGCGAGAAGCCGTTCATGTTGAGCGCCGTCATCAGATGCCCAGGGCCGATCGTCAGCGCCACCACCTTCGCCAGCGGGGAGGCGAGCACCGCATTGGCGATCAAGGACATTTCGACCGGCGGCACCGAGCCGAGATTGTTGATCAAGAGCGCATAGCGGCTGCCGGTATCAAGCCGCGCCGCGAGGCGCTCGGCCATGATCGCGACCAGCGCGCCGGCGCTCTGCAGGGCAATCCGCTCGACGCCAGGCTCGCCATGGATGCCGAGTCCGAGCTCGCCATCATTCGCGCCGAAACGCTCCTCATGCGCCTGTCCAGGGATCGAACAGGAAGAGAGCGAGATGCCGAGCGAGAAAATATCCTTCGCGGCCCCGCGCGCCGCGGCCGCCACGGAGGCCAGGTCATGGCCGCTTTCGGAAAGGTATCCGGCGATCTTGTGCACGAACAGCGTGCCGGCGACGCCGCGCGGCTGCGCGATGTCGGGCAGCGCGACGTCGTCGGCGACGATCACCATCTCGACCGCGAGGCCCTCGGCGCGCGCCTTCTCCGCGGCCAGCCCGAAATTGAGCCGGTCGCCGGTGTAGTTCTTCACGATCAGCAGGCAGCCGGCGGGCCCGGTCGTGGCGCGGATCGCCGCCAGTACCGCCTCGACGCTCGGCGAGGCGAAGATCTCGCCGGAGACGGCCGCCGTGAGCATGCCGGCGCCGACGAAGCCCGCATGCGAGGGTTCATGTCCGGCGCCGCCGCCCGAAACCACGGCCACCTTCGTCTTGTCCCAGTCGGCGCGCAGCACGACCTTGATCTCGGGATAACCGTCCAGGCGGGCCAGCGTGCCCGACCCCGCCGTGGCCAGGAAACCGTCGAGCGCCTCGGTGACGATCGTGTCCTTGCGGTTGAAAAAGTGCTTCATGGATTTCGTCCAGTCCGTATCTGCGGTCGTCAATGTGCGAATGTGAAATGCGAGGCGGCTATATCGGTCCCAGCTACATCAATCTCTGCCCGTCCGAGCCGAAATAGAGCGGCGCCATATAGCGGATCGTCACCTTGTCCCCCTTGGCTAAAGGCGTGTCGGGATCGGTCAGCGTCACCAGTTTCTTCGCTCCCACCGTCACATGCAGGTGGTTCTGGTCGCCGAGATGCTCGACCCAGTCGACGACGCCGTCGGCATGGCCGTTGGCCGCCTTCTCGATCGCGAGATGCTCGGTGCGGGCGCCGATCGTTTTCGTTCCGGTTGGCGCGCCGCCGTCGGGCAGCAGTCCGGCCGGCAGAAGGTTGATCGCCGGCTGGCCGAGGCGAGCGGCAACATGAAGGTTTGCCGGCTCCGAATAGATCGCGCGCGGCGTGCCGATCTGCACCAAAACGCCGTCGGCGAGGATGCCGATGCGGTCGGCCATAGTCATCGCCTCGATCTGGTCGTGCGTGACATAGAGCATAGTGGCGCCGAGCTCGGACTGGATGCGCTTCAGCTCGAGCCTCAGATCGGCGCGCAACTTGGCGTCGAGCGACGACAGGGGCTCGTCCATCAGATAGATTGCCGGCTTGCGCACCAGCGCGCGGCCGATGGCGACGCGCTGCATCTCGCCGCCCGACAGTTTCGTCGAGCGGTTGTCGAGCTTGTGGTCGATGCGCACCATGCGCGCGACTTCCTCGACGCGGCGGCGCACCGCCTCCTCCGGGAAGCGCCGCGCCGGCGAGCGCAGCGGGAAGGCGAGGTTGTCGAACACCGAAAGGTGCGGATAGAGCGAATATTGCTGGAAGACGAAAGCAGTGTCGCGCTCGGCCGGCGACAGCGTCGTCGCGTCGTGACCGGCAATGTGGATCGTGCCGCTGTCCGGCCGCTCCAGCCCGGCGATCAGCCTGAGCGTCGTCGTCTTGCCGGCTCCGGTCGGGCCAAGCAGCACGACGAATTCGCCGTCCTTGATCGCGAGATCGAGATCGTCGATGGCGACGGTGTCGCCAAAACTCTTGGTCACGCCCTGGATACGGACATCAGCCATGGCGCGCCTCCGCTGCCTGATCATACATGGCGGTCCTGACCGCGCGTCCCGTGCCTTTTTCGAACAGTGACAGCCGCGCGCTGCTCAGCGTCAGCCCGACCTGTTCGCCCGGGCTGAGATGGATGCCCGCCGGCACCCGCGCCTTGATGATGCCGTCGGCGGTTTCCACCGCGACGATCTGCGTGGTGCCGAGATATTCGGTGCCGTAGATCGCGCCGCGCAGCTTCGAACCATCGTCGAAGCGGATGTGCTCGGGCCGGATGCCCAGCGCCATGTCGGCGGGCGCGATGTCTTCGCGCACTTCCGGCACCGCCACCTTGGCGCCCTGCACGACGATCTCCTTCGCGCCCTTGGCAAGCCCGCCGCCGAATTTCAGGAAATTCATCGGCGGGGAGCCGATGAAATCGGCCACGAACATCGTCGCCGGCCGGTCGTAGATCTCGCGCGGCGTGCCAAACTGCTCGATGACGCCATGGTTCATCACGGCTATCTTGTCGGCCATCGACATCGCTTCCATCTGATCATGCGTGACATAGACGGTCGTTGCGTGGATGCGGTTGTGCAGCTCGCGCAGCTCATGCACCATCAGATCGCGGAACTCGGTGTCCAGTGTCCCGAGCGGCTCGTCCATCAGGAAGCACTTTGGCCGCCGCACGATGGCGCGGCCGAGCGCGACGCGCTGGCGGTCGCCGCCGGCAAGGCCGGAGACGGATTTGTCGAGCAGATGATCGATGCGCAAAAGCTTCGCGGTCTCCTCGACCCGTTGGCGGATTTCGGCCGACGCCATGCCCTGCGCCAGCAGCGGAAAGCCGATATTCTTGCGCACATTCATGTGCGGGTAGAGTGCGAAGAGCTGGAAGACGAAGGCGATGTCGCGCTCGCGCGCCCGGCGCATGGTAACGTCTTCGCCGCCGAGCAGGATCTTGCCGCCGGTCGGCAGCTCGAGGCCGGCGATCATGCGAAGCGTCGTCGTCTTGCCGCAGCCGGACGGCCCGAGCATGACGAAGAACTCGCCATCCTCGACGACGAAATTGGAATCCTGCACGGCGACGAATGCGCCGAAGGCTTTCCTGAGGTTCTGAACACGGATCTCGGCCATCGTTATTCCGGGAATTTCGAGACGATGATGAACATCACCGTGCCGGCAAGCATGGTGACGAAGGAATAGGTGTAGAGCGACAGCGCGAAGGGCTGGAACAGCATCAGGAAGCCGATCGCGATGATCGCCGTCGCGATGTTTTCCATCAGGCCGCGCCTTGCCCAGATGGGCCAGCGGGATTTGCGTTTTGCAGTCTGGATCGTGCTCATTTGCGCACCGCGCCGAAGGTTATGCCGCGCAGCAACTGGTTGCGAAGCAGGATGGTGAAAACGAGGATCGGCACCAGGAAGATGGTCGTGCCCGCCGCCACCGCCGGCCAGTCCTGGCCGCCCTCGCCGATGATCGTCGGGATAAAGGGCGGCGCAGTCTGCGCCGTGCCTGAGGTGAGGAGCGCGGCGAACGCATATTCGTTCCAGGCAAAGATCAGGCAGAAGATGGCGGTCGCGGCGATGCCGGTCGTGGCCTGCGGCAGCACAGTACGCCAGAAGGCCTGCAGGCGCGTATAGCCGTCGATCATCGCGGCCTCTTCATATTCGCGCGGAATCTCGTCGATGAAGCCCTTTAGCAGCCAGACCGCCAGCGAGACGTTGACCGCGGTGTAGAGCAGGATCATGCCGAGCGCGGTGTCGGACAGGCCGAGCTCGCGGTACATCAGGTAGATCGGGATCGCCACCGCGATCGGCGGCATGAAGCGCGTCGACAGGATGAAGAACAAAAGGTCGTCGGCCAGCGGCACCTTGAAACGCGAGAAGCCATAGGCCGAGAGTGTGCCGAGGAACACCGCGCAGAAGGTCGAGCCGAAGGCGATGATCAGCGAGTTGACGAAGCGCGGCACGAAGTTTGACGGCCCGGCAATCACCATGTTGCGCTTGCGCACGGTCTCGTCGCAGACCCCGGTCGCCGGCCCCAGCGAATTGATGTATTCCGGCGTCTGCCTGGTGCGGGTCGTGAACAGGTTGCAATAGCCCTCCAGGCTCGGCTGGAAGACGATCTTCGGCGGATAGGCGATCGAATCTGGCGGCGTCTTGAAGCTGGTGGCGAAGATCCACAGCAGCGGCACGATCGAGATCAGCGCATAGGCGACGATGATGACGCCGGCGATCCGCTTCGAGTTTGCCGAAGGTGCTACGACGGAATGGGCGGTGGTCAGGCTCATCTCTGCTTCACCTTGTTGAGCGCCTTGACGTAGATGTTGGCGAGGCCGAACACCGCGACGAACAGGATGATGGCGAAGGCCGAGGAATAGCCGGTGCGCCAGCTTTCGAATGCCTGCCGCTTCAGCGTGATCGAGGCGACTTCGGTGGTCGAGCCCGGTCCGCCGCCGGTCAGCAGATTGACCATGTCGAACATCTTGAAGTTCTCGATGCCGCGGAACAGCACCGCGAGCATGATGAAGGGCAGCGCCATCGGCAGCGTGATCGACCAGAACTGCCGCCAGTTGGAGGCGCGGTCGACCTCGGCCGCCTCATAGATGTATTCGGGGATGGAGCGCAGGCCTGCGAGGCAGATCAGCATCACGTAGGGCGTCCACATCCAGGTGTCGACGATGATGATCGCCCACGGCGCCATCTCGACATTGGAAAGCATCTGCACATTCGTCGGCGGAATGCCGGTGACGAAGGAGATGACATAGGAGAACAGCCCGATCTGCGGCTCGTAGAGGAAGCGCCAGAAATTGCCAACCACCGCCGGCGACAGCATCATCGGCACCAGGATGACGGTGGTCCAGAAGGCATGGCCGCGGAACTTGCGGTCGATCAGCCACGCAAGCGTGAAGCCGATCACCGTCTGCAGCAGGATCGTCCAGAACACGAAATGCGCCGTGGTCTGCATGGCGATCCAGATGTCCTGGTCGCCGAGGATGCGCTGGTAATTGGCGAGCCCGAGGTTCTTCACCGCCTCGTTGGGGCGGTTGGCGCGGTAGTTCGTGAACGACAAATAGATCGCCCAGAACAGCGGGAAGATGTTGATGGCAAGCAACAGAAGGATCGTCGGCGAGATGAACAGCCAGGCGAGGCCCTTGTCGCTGATGCCCCGGATCTTCTTGGCCAACGGCTCCGGGGTCGCCCGGGCAACGTTGTCCGCAGTCCGATTGAGCATGGTTAGTCCTGCTTCGGTCACGTCAAGTCTCGACAATGGAATTTATCTGAACTGCGTCCCGTGCCAAGGGCGGCACGGGACGCTGCGGTTTGGGCTCGGGAGGAGCCTTACATCTTGCCGTCGTCCTGGAAGGTCTGCGTCCAGTCCTTGACCAGACTGTCGAGCGCTTCCTGCGCGGTACCCTTGTCGGCCACCACATAGTCATGAACGCGCTTCTGCATCGCCTGCAAAAGCGTGGCGTAGCTCGGCTCGGCCCAGAAATCCTTCACGATCGCCATCGATTCCAGGAAGGTCGAAGCGTAGGGCTGGCTGGAGGGGAACTTGGGGTCGTTCACCACTGCATTGAGACAGGAGTAGCCGCCCAGCGTCCACCATTTGGCCTGCACGTCCTTGTTGGCGAACCACTTGATGTATTTCAGCGCCGATTCCTGCTTGTCGGAATAGGAGACCACAGAAATGCCCTGGCCTCCGAGCTGGGCGAAATGCCCCTTCGGACCGGCAGGGTTGGCGAAGAAGCCGATCTTGTCGCCGCCTACCTTCTCGTCCTTGTAGAGACCGGGCCAAGTGAAGGCGAAGTTCATATGCAGGGCAACCTGGCCCGATTTGAAGGCGTCGGCCGATTCGCCCATGTAGACGTTCGACGACCCGGGGGGCGTGCAGCAATCATATAGCTTCTTGTAGAATTCGAGGCCCTTGGCCGCGTCCGCCGAATTGACGAAGCCCTTCATTTCGTAGGGCTTCTTTGGATTCTGATAGTCGAAGCCATAGTCGTAGAGGACGTTGGTGACGCCCATGGTGATGCCTTCCGAGCCGCGTTCGGTGTAGATCGAGGCGCCATAGACCGTCTTGCCGTCGATCTGCCGCTTCTGGAAGAATTCGGCGATCTGCATCAACTGGTCATAGGTCTTGGGCGGCCCAAGCTCCCAGCCATATTTCTCCTTGAATTCCTTCTGCAGCTCGGGCCGCGAGAACCAGTCCTTGCGATAGGTCCAGCCGACGACGTCGCCCATGGCCGGCAGCGCCCAGTAGTTCGGCGTGTTCTTCGGCCATTCGGAGTAGCCGACCACGGTCGCCGGTACGAAGTCGTCCATGCTGATATGCTCCTTGTCGAAGAAGTCGTTCAGCTTGACGTAGTGGCCGTTCTCGGCGGCGCCGCCGATCCACTGGCTGTCGCCGATGATCAGATCGCACAGCTTGCCGTGCGAGTTGAGCTCGTTGAGGAAACGGTCGGCGTAATTGGTCCACGGCACGAACTCGAACTTCATGCCGATGCCGGTTTGCTTGGTGAAGTCTTTGGACAGTTCCACGAGCGCGTTGGCCGGATCCCAGGCCGCCCAGCACAGCGTCAGGTCTTCCGCATGCGCGACATTCGAGACGGCTGTCGACGCAAAGATCGCCGAGGCTAGTCCCAACGCCAGTTTCAAGGTCGATTTCATGCCTTACCTCCCATTTGCGAAACGCGTCCGGATGACGGTTTCAAGAACCCTCAACCCTCGCTCCTCCGAGGGCCCAAACATGGCGCGCGCTGCGCAGCCGATGTTTAGTAATTTGTTTAGTGATGCTCTTTTTACTAAACAACGCAAGCGAATTCGTTGCTGCGCCGCAGCATCGCGAAACGCATCATTGAAATCGTTGGGAAATGATCGCCGGACCTGTGTCCGCCGCAGTCAACCGGCCCCGGTGGCAGGGCTGGGGCTTGCCGTAAGCGGCCGGATCGCCGGCGCCGGCGGCAACAGCGCGCGTATGTCGGCGAAGGGGAAAGTCGGCTCGAAGCGGAAGGCCTCCGCCAGCGCGCCGGAGGCGCCGTTGCACTGGCCGGCGCGAAACTCGTTCTGCAGGCGCGCCCGGTGCACATAATGCTCGGGGCCTTGCGACTGGTGCGCGCGGATCGCTTCAGCCTTGATGTCCCAATGCTGCGAGATCTCGACATAATGCGTCGGTGAAAAACCGGTACCGCCGAGCGTATCGGCATGCAGAACCGGCACCGTAAAAGACGCCGCGATGCGCACGCCGTCGGACAGCGCGCGGTGGTCGCCGTGATAATCATAGGGCGCATGGGTGATCGCGAGGTCGGGCTTGACCTCGCCGATCAGCGCTTTCAGCGCCGCAATAAGCGCGGCATCGGCGACAAGCGCGCCATCGGGAAAGTCGAGGAAACGCGGCTCGACGCCGAGCAGCCCTGCCGCCTTGGCCGCTTCCTTGCGCCGCGAGCGGGCAAGCGCCTTGGGGTCGCCCGTGCCGCCTTTGGCACCATCGGTGGCTATCGCGAAAGTCAGCTCTGCGCCTTGCGCGGCATAGGCGGCCAGCGTACCGAACATGAATATCTCGATGTCGTCGGGATGTGCCCCCAGCGCCAGTACCTTCACGCCTTTCTCCCGGAATGAATAAAAGTGCCGAACGGAATCCTGCTCGCCCTGATCGCCTATGCAAGCTATTCGTTCAGCGACGCCGTCATCAAGAGCCTGGGCGGGCAGTTCACCGTCTTCGAGATCGGCTTTTTCTCGACCTTGTTTGCCGGCTGCTTCCTGTTCTTCACCAAGCCCGGGGACGAACGCTGGCGCGACGTCTGGCGCGCAAAAAGGCCTTGGGCAGTGCAGGCGCGCGCCTTGGCCGGCATCGCTTCCGGCGTGCTCAGCGTCTTTGCCTTCACCACCATTCCGCTGGCGGAAGTCTATGCGCTGATCTTCCTGGCGCCGTTGCTCGTCACCATCCTGTCGACGGTCATCCTGAAGGAAAGGGTCGGCCCCTGGCGGTGGCTCGCCGTGGTCGCCGGCTTTGTCGGCGTCATGTTGGTGGTGCGGCCGGGCTTTCGCGAATTGCATCTCGGCCATCTCGCGGCCTTCGCCAATGCCTTCCTCGCCGCCACCAGCGTTATCCTGATGCGCTCGCTCGCCCAGCAGGAGAGGCGCACGACGATCCTCGGCGCGTTGGTCGGCTACGGGCTTGTTTTCAACGGCGTCGGCGCGGCCGCTACGTCGTTCTCGCTCCCCAATATCGGGCAACTGGTCTGGCTGATGATAGCGGGCCTCTTCACCGCCGGCGGGCAGCTGCTGCAATTGCTGGCGGTCAAATACGCGCCGGCCAACCGCATCGCGCCGACGCATTATTCGCAGATCGTTTGGGCGGTCATCCTCGGCGCGCTGTTCTTCCAGGAATATCCCGACTGGCTGTCGCTGGTTGGTCTGGCGGCGGTCGGCGCGTCCGGCCTGCTGACCATGGTGCGCGAAGAGGTCAGGCTCGGCACCGTGCGCTGGAACCCGTTTTCACGTACCAGACTTTGACCGCCCCGACCTCACACGTTGCGCGGCGGCGGTGCCGGCTGATATGCGGGCGACATGACGACGAAATCCTTGCCGGAGCTCCCGGTCACAGCCGCGCTGCCGGCACTCGGCGAAGCGCTCGCGCAGCGCAGCAGCGCGGTGCTGGTGGCGCCGCCCGGCGCCGGCAAGACGACGCTGGTGCCGCTGGCGCTGCTCGACGCGCCATGGCTGGGGCAGGGCCGGATCGTCCTGCTCGAGCCGCGGCGGCTCGCCGCCCGCGCCGCCGCCCGCCGCATGGCTGAACTGCTCGGCGAAGAACCCGGCGGCACGGTGGGCTATGCCATGCGCATGGAGAACCGGACCTCGACGCGGACAAAGATCTTGGTCGTCACCGAAGGCGTGCTTTCGCGCATGATCCTCGACGATCCCGACCTGCCGGGCGTCTCGGCGGTGATCTTCGACGAATTCCACGAGCGCTCGCTCGACGGCGATTTCGGTCTGGCGCTGGCGCTTGACGTGCAGGGCGGGCTCAGGCCCGACCTGCGCGTGCTGGTCATGTCGGCAACGCTCGACGGGGCGCGCGTGGCGAAGCTTTTGGCGGAGGCGCCGGTCATCGAAAGCGAGGGCCGGGCCTTCCCGATCGAAATCCGCTACGACGAACGGCCGGGCGGCGTGGCGATCGAGGACGCCATGGCCAGGGCGGTCCGCTCCGCGTTGGGCACCGAGCAGGGCAGCGTGCTCGCCTTCCTGCCTGGGCAGCGCGAGATCGAGCGCACCGCCGAGCGGCTCGCGGGCAATGTCGCGGCCGACACCGACATCGTGCGGCTCTACGGCCAGCTCGACAACAAGGCGCAGGACGCCGCGATCAAGCCAGCGCCGGCGGGCCGCCGCAAGGTGGTGCTGGCGACCTCGATCGCCGAGACATCGATCACCATCGACGGCGTGCGCGTCGTCATCGACTCCGGCCTGTCGCGGCTGCCGCGCTATGAGCCGGCGAGCGGCCTGACCAGGCTGGAGACGGTGCGCGTCAGCAAGGCCTCGGCCGACCAGCGCGCCGGCCGTGCCGGCCGTACTCAAGCCGGCGTGGCCGTGCGCCTGTGGCGCGCCGAGCAGACGGCGTCGCTTGCCGCCTTCACGCCGCCGGAAATCCTCGAGGCCGATCTCTCCGGATTGCTGCTCGACTGCGCCGCTTTCGGGGTTGCCGATCCGTCGAGCCTGTCGTTCCTCGATCCGCCGCCGGCGCCGGCGCTCAACGAAGCGCGGGTTCTGTTGCGCGCGCTGCATGCCATCGACGATGCCGGCCGGCTGACCGAGGTGGGCGCCGCCATGCGCAAGCTGGCCTTGCCGGTGCGACTGGCGCATATGGTGGCCGAGGCGGCGAAGACCGGCCATGCGCGGGAAGCGGCGACGCTCGCAGTGCTTTTGACCGAGCGTGGGCTTGGCGGCGACAGTGCCGACCTGGAGCGCCGGCTGATGCGCTTCGACAGTGAAAGATCGCCGCGCGCCAACGCCGCTAGGCAATTGGCCGAACGCCTGGCCAAACCCTCCCCCTCGAGGGGAGGGTCGGCGAGCGCGCTGAGCGACGCTCAGAGTGATCGACGGGGTGGGGTCGTCGATGGCGTGCCCGAACCGACCCCACCCCGATCCGCTGCGCGGCTCGACCCTCCCCTCAAGGGGGAGGGTAAGGGCGCCGGCTCGCTCCTCATCCATGCCTGGCCGGATCGCGTCGCGAGGGCGCGCGGCGAGCGCGGCCGCTTCGTGCTCGCCAACGGTTCGGGCGCCATGGTCGATGCCGTAGACCCGTTGGCCAATGAAACCTGGCTTGTCGTCGCCGACCTGCAGGGCAAGGCGCAGAACGCCCGCATCACCGCCGCCGCGTCGGTCGACGAAACCGATATCCGTTCCGCCCTTGCCGATCGTATCGAAACGAAGCGCGAGACAAGCTTCGATCGCGAGCGCCGCGCCGTGCGGGTGCGCGAGATCGCGCGGCTCGGCGCCATCACGCTGTCCGAGCGCATGCTGCCGGCGCCGTCTGGCGCCGATGCCGACCGCGCCATAACGGACGCCGTGCGAGAGCACGGCCTGTCGCTGCTCGACTGGGGCAAGGAGGCCGAGACGCTGCGGCAGAGGCTCGGCTGGCTGCATCGCGGTCTTGGCGCGCCTTGGCCGGACGTTTCGGACGAGGCGCTTCTCGATCGCCTCGACGATTGGCTGCTGCCGTCTCTTGCCGGCGATCCCTCCCTCGCGGCCATCAAGCCGGCGACGCTGTCGTCGGCACTGATGGCGCTGGTCCCGCACGACCTGCAGCGCAAGGTCGATGCGTTGGCGCCGACGCATTTCGACGCGCCTTCGGGTAGCCACGTGCCGATCCGCTATGACGGCGAGTGGCCGGTGCTGGCGATCCGCGTGCAGGAACTGTTCGGCCTCGACCGCCATCCGGCGATCGCCAACGGCACCGTGCCGTTGACGCTGGAATTGCTGTCGCCGGCGCACCGGCCGATCCAGACGACGCGCGATCTCCCCGGCTTCTGGCGCGGCTCGTGGGCGGATGTGCGCACCGACATGCGCGGCCGCTATCCAAAACATGTCTGGCCGGAAAACCCGCTGCTTGCGGCCGCCACCAGCCGCGCCAAGCCACGCGGGACCTGACGATGCTCTATCGTTTCCCGTCCCGCGGCTGTAATCCTTGGCGATGATCAACATCCTGCGCGCGCCCGATTCCCAGCAAAGCCAGCGGCTGCGGCTGAACACGCTGATCCGCCTGCGCTGGCTGGCAATCGTCGGCCAGAGCGTCGCCGTGCTGGTCGTCGCCTATGGGCTGAAATTCCCGCTGCCGGTGTCGATGTGCTTTGCGCTGATCGCCTGCTCGGCCTGGATGAATTTGTGGCTCACCTTCCGTTACCCCGCAGCGCACCGCCTGACGCCGCTCTCGGCCTTCGCCATCCTGACCTTCGACGGCATCCAGCTCACCGGCCTGCTCTTTATGACCGGCGGCCTGACCAACCCGTTTTGCGTGCTGCTTTCCGTGCCGGTCGTCATCTCGGCCGCGTCGCTGCCGCTGCGCATGACCGCGGTGCTCGGCGCATCGGTCATGGTGGCAGCAACCCTTCTGGTGTTCTTCCATCAGCCGCTGCCCTGGTATGAAGGTTCGCCCCTGCCGATGCCGTTCATTTATGTCGCCGGCATATGGATGGCGGTTTTCGCCTCGATCGCCTTCACCGCCATCTATGCCTTCCGCGTCGCGGCGGAAGCGCGCCTGCTCGCCAACGCGCTCGCCGCCACCGAACTGGTGCTGCAGCGCGAGCAGCATCTGTCGGCGCTGGACGGGCTTGCCGCTGCCGCCGCGCACGAGCTCGGCACGCCTTTGGCCACCATCACCGTCGTCGCCAAGGAGATGGAAAAGGCGCTCGGCAAGGATCAGAAGTTCGGCGAAGACGTCAAGCTCTTGCGTTCGCAGAGCGAACGCTGCCGCGAGATCCTGAAACGGCTGACCAGCCTTTCCACGGAAGGCGAAGCGCATCTGTCGCGCATGCCGCTCACCTCGCTGGTCGAGGAGGTGACCGCGCCGCATCGCGATTTCGGCATCTCGATCAGGCTGCGGCCCGGCGAGCGCATCGGCCCCGAACCGGTCGGCCAGCGCAGCCCCGGCGTCATCTACGGGCTCGGCAATCTGGTCGAGAATGCCGTCGATTTCGCCCGCAAGTCGGTCACCGTCAGCTGGAGCTGGGACAGTGACAAGGTCATCTTCTCGATCATCGATGACGGGCCGGGCTTTCCGGCCGAGATCATCGACCGCATCGGCGAGCCCTATGTGTCGACGCGCCAGGGGACAGAGGCCGGCGGCGGACTGGGGCTCGGGCTGTTCATTGCCAAGACCTTGCTGGAACGGTCGGGCGCCACGATCGATTTCCGCAATTCCAGCGGTCTCGGCGAGGGCGCGGTGGTGCAGATCGCCTGGCCGCGCGGCCTGTTCCTCAACCAGGACCAGGCTTCAGCCACCATGTTCGACAATGCCTGAGGTGTGTCGATATTCAGGTGATGCCGGCCTGCAAATGGCAGTTTCCTGCGCTTCCGGTGCTCACGTACTTTAAGTACGCTCCGCTCCGGTTCTCGGAAGCCACCATTTTCGACTCGGCCTGACCTGAATCTCAACACACCTTGGAGCGATTCCTGACAAAAATATGAGCGGTCGGCCTGGCAGTTTCCGAGTAGCCGTCCGTCCGAGTTTGCGGAACGGCGAGCGAAGCCCTGCAATCGCCGCAGGGCAGGTCTGTTGCCGGCTGTAAAAATTGGACATTGCCGTTGCGGGATTGTATCTGCGTAAAAGTAAGGCATTTCGCCCAAAACGGGGCAGTGTTTTGGAAAGCGACATGCCCGGAAACAACGACTTAAGGCATGTTCGAAATAATCGGTTTTGATGCGAAATACCTTGGTCAGTAGGATGCCGATAAGATGAGCGGAGACGAAACGACTGGCGCGATGGTCGAGGGCGAGGACACCTCGCTGCTGATCGTCGAGGACGACAAGCCCTTCCTCACCCGTCTTGCCCGGGCCATGGAAACACGGGGCTTCGTGGTCGAGACGGCCGAGAGCGTAGAGGAGGCGGTCGCCAAGGCGCGCGCCCACCCGCCGGCCTACGCCGTGGTCGACATGCGGCTCGGCGACGGCAACGGCCTCGATGTCGTGGCGGCCATCCGCGAAAAGCGCGACGACGCCCGCGCCATCATCCTCACCGGCTACGGCAACATCGCCACCGCGGTGACGGCGGTGAAGCTCGGCGCCATCGACTACCTGTCCAAGCCCGCCGATGCCGACGACGTCTTCGCCGCGCTCACCCGCACCTCCGGCGAGCGCGCGGCGCCCCCGGAAAACCCGATGTCGGCCGACCGCGTCCGCTGGGAGCACATCCAGCGCGTCTACGAAATGTGCGACCGCAACGTTTCCGAGACGGCGCGCCGGCTGAACATGCATCGCAGGACGCTGCAGCGGATACTGGCCAAGCGAGCGCCGCGGTAGTTGCCTGGAACGCGCTTGGCGGGGACAAGACCACCAACCACCAAAGCCGGCGCTGCCCCTCATCGCCCTGCCGGGCACTTCTCCCCGTATGGTGACGGGGAGAAGGGGCTGGCCGCAACGCTGGCTCTCTTCCGCGACGTTGGAGATTTGCGAAATCACTGGTGACAGCACCCTTCTCCCCGTTTACGGGGAGAAGATGCCGGCAGGCAGATGAGGGCCAGCGCCCGCATTCGCAAATTGTAACGCTTGCCCGGCCGTCGAGCTTTGCGCATCATCGCCAATGATGTCGCCGTAAAAACGCGACAGCGGAGGGGTCCATGCGCGACGAGCGGCCAAAATCGATCCTGCGCGAGTTCCTCGACGGCGAGGCGGCCGGCGGCATCATCCTGATGGTCGCTGCGGCCCTTGCGCTGATCGTCGCCAACTCGCCTTTGGCCGCGGCCTATTTCGCCGTCCTGCATGCCTATCTCGGGCCGCTCAGCGTCTCGCATTGGATCAATGACGGGTTGATGGCGGTGTTCTTCCTGCTGGTCGGGCTGGAGATCAAGCGCGAGATGCTGGACGGGCAGCTCTCGACCTGGCCGCGCCGCGTGCTGCCCGGCATTGCCGCCGCCGGCGGCATGGTGGTTCCGGCGCTGGTCTATGTCGTCGTCAACCGCGACAATCCGGCGGCACTCTCCGGCTGGGCGATCCCGACCGCCACAGACATCGCCTTTGCGCTCGGCGTGCTGTCGCTGCTCGGCAGCCGCGTGCCGGCCTCGCTGAAAGTCTTCCTCACCGCTCTGGCCATCATCGACGATCTCGGCGCCGTCATCATAATCGCGCTGTTCTATACCAATGGCCTGTCGCTCGCCTATCTGGCCGCCGCCTTCGCCGTCATCGCCTTGCTGGTCGCACTCAACCGCATGCGGGCCATGAAGCTCTGGCCGTATCTTCTGCTCGGCGCGCTGCTGTGGGTGCTGGTGCTGAAGTCGGGTGTGCATGCCACCCTGGCCGGCGTCGCGCTGGCGCTCACCATCCCGCTGGAGCGGTCTCCCGGCATCAGCGACGAAACAGACCATTCGCCGCTGCATCGCCTCGAACACGGCCTGCACAAGCTGGTGCCCTTCCTCGTCATCCCGATCTTCGGCTTTGCCAATGCCGGCGTCTCGCTCGGCGGCCTGAGCTTCGCGGCCCTGGTCGAACCGCTGACGCTGGGCGTCGCCGCCGGCCTTGTTCTGGGCAAGCTGGTAGGGGTCTTCGGCTCGTCGGCGCTTGCGATCCGCTTCGGCCTCGCCGACCTGCCGCTCAATGCCGGCTGGCTGCATATGCTGGGCATCTCGCTGCTTTGCGGCATCGGCTTCACCATGAGCCTGTTCATCGGCCTGCTCGCCTTCGCCAGCGACCCGGCGCTGCAGGACGCGGTGAAGGTCGGCATCCTTGCCGGCTCGCTGGTTGCCGCGCTGCTCGGCGCTGCCGTGCTGCTGACGGCGCCGGCTGCCGGCGAAGCGCAAGAGGACGTGGACTAGACCCTCGAGGCAAGCGGCTCCGGCGGCAGGCCAAAGGCCGCGAACAAGGCGGGGCCGAGCGGCGGGACGTAGATCGTCAGCGAGGCGATCTTGCCGTCGGCCGGTTCGATGACATGCAGCGAATGCGGCCGCCACACGGAATCCTGGCGGCCGAGCGCGTAGACGCCCACGGCCGGTTGGGTGTTGGCGCCGATGGCCACCGCTCGATAGCCGGCGAAATTGCCCCAGACGCTCCCCAGGAAGGCGCCGATTGCCTGATGTCCGCGGTACCATTCCCGCCATGGCGGCATGTGATAGACGGCGTCCTCGCGCAGCAGGTCGACGAGCCCGTCGAGATTGTCGGCCTGCCAGGCCTGCATATAGCGTTCGAGCAGCAGGCCTTCGTTCGCGCTGGGCTCTGATCGCTGCGGCGGCTGGCCTTGTGTGTAGTGCCCGCCAAGCGTCGCGCGGGCCCGCTGTAGGGCACTGTTGATCGAGGCCGTGGTTCCGCCGAGCAGTTGCGCGGTCTCGATGGCGGACCATCCGAGCACATCGCATAGCAACAAGGCGGCGCGCTGCCGTGGCGGCAACAGCTGGATCGCAGCGACGAAGGCGAGCCGCACCGCCTCGCGGGCCTCGTAGCGCGCTTCCGGACCGGGCCTGTCGTCGGCAATGTCGGGCAGTTCCGCATCCGGATATGGCTCCAGCCAGGCAAGCGCGCTTGCCGGTCCGCCGGTCGCTTCTCCTTCGGTGGGCGGCCGCCCGGGTTGATCGAGAATGCGCCGTGCCGACGATCGTGCCTTGATGGCGTTGAGACAATTATTGGTGGCGATCGAGTAGAGCCAGCCGCGCGCCGAGCCGCGCCCGTCGAATTGCGACCGCCCGCGCCAGGCTTTGAGGAACGTCTCCTGGACGAGATCGTCCGCCTCGCTGAGCGAACCCATCATGCGGTAACAATGCAGCTTGAGCTCGCGGCGGTGGGCGACGCTCAGCCGCTCGAAGGCCAGCCGGTCGAGGACCGGCCGGCCTGACCGGCCCAAAGGCTCGAAGGGGCACGGAGCATCAGTCATGAGAAGCCCGGTGCGTTGAGTTGCGGCATCCTGCGCGCCTCATGCCGCCGCCGCAAGGCCGCTGCCGCTCACGGTGAAGGAACTGCCCTGCGGCTTGCCCGTCGCGAGCTGCACCACTGCACGTGCGACATCGGCCGGCGTCTGCATGTCGCTCAAGCTGGCCAGGAAGTCGGCCGGGCGGACGCCCATATAGGCGGCGATGCTGTCGATGCCGCGATCGCCGACCCCAGTCCCCGGCATGATGCGGGCCGGCGAAAGTGCCATAAAGCGCAGGCCGAGGCCGAGCCGGTCCGATTCCTTCTGGCAATGGCCGGCCAGGAATACCTGCATGCGCTTGGCGCCGGCATAGCCGCCGGAATTCGGCGGTCCGCCGGTGATGGCGGCGCCGCTGGCGATCAGCAGCACGCGGCTGCCCGCTTTGAGCCGGCCCTTGAGGGCTTCGCGGCAGAACAGGAACGATGCCTTGACGTCCATTTCCCAGTTCGCCGAGAAGACCTCCCAGCTCTGCTCCTGTATCGGCGCGGCAGGGGCGAGCGCCCCCGCGCAGACCACCAGCACATCGGGAGCCAGCGTTTCGAAAACCGCCTGCGGCGCTCCTTCCGCGGTCGCGTCCATGCTGAGGGTCTTCAGGCCCGGGCGTTCCCAGGCGAACTGTTTAAGGTCGGCGGCGCCACGGGCTACGGCAAGTACAGTCGCTCCCTCACCAAGCGCTGCTTCGACGATCGAGCGGCCGACACCCCGGCTACCTCCGACGACGACGACATTCTGATTGTGTAGCGATTTCATCTGATCACCTCTTTTCCAGGCGGCCGGTCCATCCGGACGTGCCTGTTGGTGAAGACAATCGGGATCCGCGAAAATCATCGGTGCTGGCCAAAAATTTTTCGCCGGCCTCGGGCAGAGTTAGCTCGAGGCTTCGGCCTGACGCCGCAAGTCAGCGCCAAGGCGCGGTACGCCCGATCTACTCGCTCTCGCCATCCAGCGCCGGCACCGCAACGCCGGCAAGCTCGGCCGCCAGAAGCCGCGCGGCGCCCGCGCGGGCAATCCGCAGCATCAGTGCCTTGCGCGTCGCGGCCGCCATGCGATGCTCGGGCGCATCGCGTAGGATCTCCGCGCCATAGCCGTCGGAGAGGATGAATCCGCATTCCTCGGGAAAGATGTCCTGTGGAACGCCGGGATGGGTGGCGAAGAAGAAGCGGTCCGAATGCAGCCGGTAGTCCGGCCATTTGCGGTCGACGCGAAAGTCCTCGATCGAGGATTTGATCTCGATGATCCAGATGTCGCCCTGCCTGGTCAGCGCGACGAGGTCGGCGCGCCGCCCGGTGGCCAAAGACAGCTCCGGTAGCACATGCGCGCCCATTTCGGTGAGCAGCCGCTGCACGCCGCGCCGCACCAGCATGGCGCGCTCCGACTGGCGGCCGTCGATCAGCGGGTTGAGGGGAATCGGGGAAACGATGGGCATGGGAAACACCATGCCAGATTTTGTTCACGGTTTTAGGCGGGCGATTATATATTTGACAGACCCGGCACATAAAATTGTTCGGACCCGCGCGGCGAATGCAGGCTCATTGGGAGGGATTATGGTCCAAGAGCATGAGGATGAGCCACAGGTAGAGCGCGAAGCCGGCCGGAACGCTCAAGGCCACTGCCAGGATGAATACGAACAGGCGCTGAACGGTCAAGGTTGCGTGTCAGAGAACACAACAAATCCCAATACCGGCAATATGATTATGGCAACAATGGCGATCATTTGGATGGCGAGCCCTTCGCTCGAAATTCGTCCGCCAGAAGCCTCGCCAGATGGTCGCGGCTCAGGCTCAGCGTTTCCTTCAGGAACCAGAGGAAGTTGCGCGGGCCGTCCGTCGGCAGTCCGCTTTCCTCGGCCTGGGTGATGACCCCGCGCTGGCGCTCGATCCGCTGTTCGATCTCGCGGATGTGCTGCTCGACGCGTTCGATATCTTCCTGGATGCCCATGGCCCATGATGGCGGCGAAGACGGACAAAAGCCAGCACGATGAAGCCCAGCCGCGGATGGAAGGGCGCGTTGCAAGCGACATACTCGAAACGGCCGCTCAAGGAAGATAAGTTCTTGCTAATCATGTCCCCTTGGCAGCAATCTCGCCGTGAGAGGATTTCCCCATGACACGCGATCAGATGCTCGCCCACCTCCGGTCTGCCGACGCCGTCGCGCGCGAGGCGGCGGCGCATGGGCATCATCCCTTCGGCTGCGTGCTGGTCGGACCGGACGAACAGGTGCTGATGCGGCAAGGCAATCTCGACACGGTGCGCCATGCCGAGACCGAGCTGGCCCGTCGCGCCGCCGCGGCCTACGAGCCGGAGTTCCTGTGGCAATGCACGCTGGTCACGACCGGCGAGCCCTGCGCGATGTGCGCCGGCACGATGTACTGGGCGAATATCGGGCGGCTGGTCTATGGCTTCGAGGAGACCGATCTCCTGGCGCTCACCGGGGATCACGAGGCGAATCCGACGATGAACCTCGCCTCGCGCACCGTTTTCGCCTCCGGCCAGAAGAAGATCGAGGTCTTCGGCCCTTTTCCCGAAATCGCCTCCGAGTTGCTCGCCCCGCACCGCGATTTCTGGAAGCGCTGACAGGCCATACAGCCTTAGGCCGCTCCCGCCATATCGTCCAGGATCGGGCAGTCAGGCCGGTCGTCGCCATGGCAGGCATGGATCAGCTTCTGCAGCGTCGAGCGCATCGACTGCAACTCGCGCACCTTGTCCTCGATCGCCCTGACATGGGCGGCGGCGATCTCGCGCACGTCGTGGCTGGCGCGGTCGCGATCCTGATAGAGCGCCATCAGCTGCCTGCAATCGTCGATTGAGAAGCCGAGATTGCGCGCACGGCGCAGGAAGGCGAGCCGGTGGACGTCGTCACCGGAGTAATCGCGATAGCCGTTCTCGGCCCGCGCCGGACGGATCAGGCCGATCTCCTCGTAATAGCGAATGGTCTTGGCCGGCAGGCCGGAACGCTCGGCGGCGTCACCGACATTCATGGCGTTCTCCCAGGTTTCCGGCAGCCTTCGGGCTGCCCCATTGATTTTGCTTCACAATCCTGTGAGGCCTGTTGCGGAAATGCCGCAGTTCGGCATCTACCGGCACGTAAGGCCTTGCATATAGGCAGTGCGCGCTTGGCAAGCAAAAGAAATGCCAGCATGAATGATGGCGAGAAAGCGGCCGACTCGTGCCGCTGATACAGAAACAGGGCGTCGGACCTTTTCATGCGCTTGAAGTCGTTTGCAATCCTCGCCGCTCTTGCGCTGTCGATCGCGGTCAGCGGCTGCAGCACCATCGGCGGGCAGTTGTTCACCAACAACTATGGCGCGATGACGGATGCCGGCTATCAGCTGCCACGCGTCCCGATCGAGAAGGTTCCCGCGAGATTCCACCGCCAGGAAGTGCGGTACGATTCCTCGGAGAAGCCCGGCACCATCATCGTCGATACCCAGAACAAGTTTCTCTACTTCATCGAAGGCGACGGCATGGCGATACGCTACGGCATCGGCGTCGGCCGCGAGGGTTTCGAGTGGCACGGCACCGCCCATATCGCGCTGAAGCGCGAATGGCCGACCTGGACGCCGCCTTCGCAGATGATCAAGCGCCAGCCCGAGCTCGCCAAGTTCGCCGGCGGCATGGAGCCGGGCCTGAAGAACCCGCTCGGCGCGCGCGCCATGTATCTCTTCAACAAGGGCGGCGACATGGGCTACCGCCTGCATGGCAGCCCGGAATGGTTCTCGATCGGCAAGGCGATGTCGTCGGGCTGCATCCGGCTGATGAACCAGGACATTATCGATCTCTACGACCGCACGTCGGTCGGCGCCAAGGTCATCGTGATGTAGGCGTGAAAAAGTTTCGCAGGCGGACCGTCTAGGCAACAACAAGACGTCCTGAAAACAGAAAACCGGGCTGTTGGGGCCCGGTTTTTTGTTTTTGGGTCTTGGATCAGAATTCTTGGATCAGAATTCGCTCCGCTGCTATTCGGCCGGCGGAGCGGATTCTCAGGCGACTTGCTCGACCTGCTGCACCTCCGGCACGAAGTGGCGAAGCAGGTTCTGGATGCCGTGCTTCAGCGTCGCCGTCGATGACGGGCAGCCGGCGCAGGCGCCTTTCATATGCAGGAACACGGTGCCGTTCTCGAAGCCGCGGAAGGTGATGTCGCCGCCGTCCTGGGCGACGGCCGGGCGCACGCGCGTGTCGAGCAGTTCCTTGATCGTCAGAACCAGCTCCTCGTCGGCCTTGTCGTAGAACTCGCCGGTCTCGCCGGCTTCGCGCGCCGGGGCGGTCGAAGCCATGACCGGCGCGCCGGACATGAAGTGCTCCATGATGGCGCCGAGGATGGCGGGCTTCAGGTGCTGCCAGTCCGGGCCGTCCTTGGTCACGGTGACGAAATCATAGCCGAAGAAGACGCCCGTGACGCCCGGGATCTCGAACAGCCGGCCGGCCAGCGGCGAGGCTTCCGCCGCGGCTTCGGCGTTGCGGAAATCGGCTGTTCCTTCGCGCAGCACTTCCTTGCCGGGAAGAAACTTCAACGTCGCCGGGTTCGGCGTCGATTCGGTCTGGATGAACATAGGTATCTCCAGGCCCTTCTCGGGCCGATAGTTTGGAATAATTCTAAATAGGCTCTATCGGCTGGACATTCAAGCGAAACACGTCGCCCGAACGGCTGGCTGGCGGAATGTTTTTTCGACCCCTCATCCACTTAAGATATGTTGAGATTCAGGTCAGGCCGAGTCGAGAATGGTGGTTTCCGAGAACCGGCCTACGCCGGCCGTAGCCTTCATAGATCGAAGACATTTATAAGGGCTTCGGCCGGCGAAGGCCGGAGCGGAGCGTACTTGAAGTACGTGAGCACCGGAAGCGCAGGAAGCCGCCGTTGGCAGGCCGGCCTCACCTGAATATCAGCACATCTCAGGCGAGGCTGTCGATCTCCTCATCCGACAGATTCTGCGGCACCACCGTCACCGGAATGGGGAAGGCCGCGGCCCGGCCGGCAACCGCGCTGACCAGCGGTCCCGGACCTTCCTTGCCGGCGCCGGCCGCCAGCACCAGGATGGCGATGTCCTGGTCTTCCTCGATCAGCTTGTGGATCTCTTCGGTCGGCTTGCCCTCGCGCACCACCAGCTCCGGTTCGATGCCGACGCTCTGGCGCACCTTGTTGGCATAGCCGTCTAGCGCCGCGCGCGCCGTCGCGTTCGCTTCCTCGCGCATGATCTTTTCCACGCCCAGCCAATGTTGGAAGTCGTCCGGCTCGATGACATAGAGCAGCACCAGCACGCCGCTGGTGTGCTGCGCCCGCTTCGAGGCGTAGGCGACGGCGCGCTCGCATTCGGGCGTGTCGTCGATGATCGCCAGGAATTTGCGGCGATGGCCGGCTTCGCGGCTGAGGCGTTTGGAGACCATGTCTATCTGCTCGGTATCAATTCGGCCGCAATCTGCCACCGCCGCGAACCGGCGGCAAGCCGCCGGCCGGCGTGGCAATGGTCCTACGGAACCCTTCGATCAGTCCTGCAGCAGGCCGATAATGTCGCGAACCGTCTTCATCGTGCGCTCGGCGATCGCGCGCGCCCGGTCGCCGCCATCCTGGAGCACGGCGTCGACATAGGCGCGGTCGCCCTCGATGCGGCGCATCTCGGCAGCGATCGGCGCCAGCTTCTCCACGGCAAGATCGGCCAGCGCCGGCTTGAACACGGAAAACTGCTGCCCGCCATATTGCTTCAGCACGTCTTCCTTCGAGATCTCGGCGAGGCCGGCATAGATGCCGACCAGGTTCTCAGCTTCGGGCCGGCTTTCCAGCCCGTCGACCTCGCTCGGCAAGGCCTCCGGATCGGTCTTGGCCTTGCGGATCTTCTTCGAGATGGTGTCGGCATCGTCGGTCAGGTTGATGCGCGACAGGTCCGACGGGTCGGACTTCGACATCTTCTTCGAGCCGTCACGCAGGCTCATGATGCGCGCCGCCGGACCGCCGATCACCGGTTCGGTGATCGGAAAATAGCCGTTCACCGTCTCCTCGCCGACCTGCATCTTCACGCCGACGCCGAGCGCGGCGATCTTCTCGGAGAAGTCGTTGTTGAATTTCTGCGCGATGTCGCGGGTGAGCTCGAGATGTTGCTTCTGATCCTCGCCCACCGGCACATGGGTGGCGCGGTAGAGCAGGATGTCGGCGGCCATCAGGCTCGGATAGGCGAGCAGGCCGAGCGAGGCATTCTCGCGGTCCTTGCCGGCCTTGTCCTTGAACTGCGTCATCTTGTTCATCCAGCCGATGCGCGCCACGCAATTGAAGATCCAGGCGAGCTCGGCATGCTGCATGACCCGCGACTGGTTGAAGACGATGTGCTTCTTCGGGTTGATGCCGGAGGCAAGGAACGCCGCGGTGATCGAGCGCGTCTGGTCGCCGAGGTCCTGATGCACGAGCTGTGCCGTCAGCGAATGCAAGTCGACGACGCAATAGATGCAGTCGGACTGTTCCTGGAGGGCGACGAATTTCTTGATGGCGCCGAGATAGTTGCCGAGATGCAGATTGCCGGTCGGCTGAACGCCCGAAAAGACGAGTGGCTTGAAGGCGGACATGGTTTCCTCATGGCTTGTGGAGGGCCGTTTCGCGCGCGGCGAAAGTCTTTCGACGACGCGCTTATGGACGAAGGCGGTTTCGGGATCAAGAGGCCAGCCGGGTTCCCGACTTAGAAGGCTCTAGCCAGCCACGATTGCCCTGGCTTAGCATTGTGGTCTTCCTCGGGTTTCCGCCATGCTTTCACATCTGCTTGCCGTCGCTTCCGTGTGGCTGGTCGCGGCCGTTTCGCCGGGGCCGAATTTCCTGATAACGGCGCGGATTGCCGTGGCGCGTTCGCGTGGCGCCGGTTCGCTGCCGTATGCGGCATCGGCATCGCCACGGCGGTCTGGGGCGTTTGCGGACTTGCCGGCGTAAAGGCGTTGTTTCTCGCCGCTCCCTGGGCCTACGCGACGTTGAAGTTCGCGGGCGCCGGCTATCTCGTCTATTCGGGCGTAAGGCTGATCGTGCTGGCCGAGAAGCGCAGCGCGGCCGATGGCCCGTTGCCTGTCGATCCAAAGGGATTCTCAAACCGGCGGGCCTTTTGGATCGGTCTCGTGACCAGCCTTGCCAATCCGCGTTCCGCGCTTTCGGTGGCCAGCATTTTCGCCGTCGCCCTGCCGGCGCAGCCCCCTCTGTGGCTCGGCGTCGTGTCGGTCGCGCTCATGGTGGCGATCTCGGTCGGCTGGTACGCCTGCGTGGTTTGGCTGTTTGCCGCTGAAGCCGTCTCGAACGGCTATCGAAAGCTGCGGCGCACCATCGACCGCGTGGCCGGCGGTCTGCTCATCCTGTTCGGCGCGAAACTGGCCCTGGAGCGCGCGTGATCGCCCGGCTCGCCGCCGTCATTGCGTCGGCGGCGCCTTCGAGCCGCGCTTGACGTTCCTGCGGATCATGCCGAAGTCGGCGCCGCCAGTGCCGAAAGCAGCGATGAAATAGAGCGCGGCACCGCCGCCGACGAGCGCGAACAGCGTCGTCGCCTTCACCACCAGCGGCGAGCCGGGCCCAAGCCTCGCGGCGAAATAGTGCTCGGCGAAGTAAAGCGCGGCGGCCATGATCACAGCGGACAGCACAAGCCTGGGGATGCGCTTCAGCAGGGGGACGTCGCGGCCCCAATGTCCCCTCCTGATCAGCATACCGAGCAGCATCAGGGCATTGACCCAGCCGGCTATCGCCGAAGCCACCGCGATGCCCGGCGCGCCCATCGACGGAAACAGGCTGAGCGCCGTGGCGACGTTCACGCCGACCGAGATGGCGGCAAAGATCATCGGCGTGCGCGTGTCCTCGCGCGCGAAATATCCGGGCGTGAAGGCCTTGATCAAAACGAAGGCTGGCAGTCCGAGGCCGAAGATCGCGAGGATCGAGGCGACGATCGGCGTCGAGTGGTTGGCGGCGAAGGCGCCGCGCTCGTAGACCAGCCGCACGATCGGTTCCGACATCACCCAGAGCGCGGCGGCAGCCGGCAGTGTCATGAACAGCGTGAACTCGACCGAGCGGTTCTGCAGGTTTGCGGCTTCCTTCAAGTTGCCCGATTTCAGCGCCCGCGACAGTTCCGGCAGAAGCACGATCGCTACCGCCACGCCGACGACGCCGAGCGGCAGCTGATAGATGCGGTCGGCATAGGCGAGCGACGACACGGCGCTGTTCTGCGCCGAGGCGATCGCCGTGCCGATCAACTGGTTGATCTGGGTGATGCCGCCGGTGATCGCTGCCGGCAGCGCCAGGATCAGGAGCCGCTTGACGTTGGGGGTCAGATGCGGTCTGCGGAAGCCGATCGAGATGCCGGCATGGCGCACCGCGATCCAGACGATGGCGAGCTGCACGATACCAGCCGCCAGCACGCCCCAGGACAGGCCGAAGCCGACATCATGCGCGTCGAGCCCGTGATACCAGGCATAGGCCAGCACGGCGATCAGGATGATGTTGAGGAAGGCAGGCGCGATCGCCGCGGCGAAGTAACGGCGCAGCGAGTTCAGCATGCCCGCCATCATGGCGCCGAGCGACATGCAGATCAGGTACGGGAACATGATCGTCGCAAGCGTCACGGTCGTCTCGAACTTGCCCGGAATGTCGGCAAAGCCCGGCGCCACCAGGTAGCGCACGATCAGCGGCATCGCGAGCTCCATGGCGATCGTCAGCGCCAGCAGCGCCGAGAACAGCACGCCGAACACTTCCTCTGAAAAGCGCTTGGCGCCCTCATTGCCGTGTTGCTCGATCTCCTTGGCGAACAGCGGCACGAAAGCGGCGTTGAAGGCGCCCTCGGCGAACAGCCGGCGAAACGTGTTGGGGAACTGGAAGGCGGCGTTGAAGGCGTCGGCGACCGGCCCGGTGCCGAGGGCCGCCGCCATCAGCATCTCGCGTCCGAAACCCAGCGCGCGGCTCATCAGCGTGCCGGAAGCGACGGTGGCGAATTTCTTGACCAGACTCATGCGGTGGATGACTGCCAGGGGAATTGCGTCAAATGGATGTTCACTCGGCCGCCGCCTTGGCCTTGCCGTTGCGTTCGGGCGCGTTGCCTTCGAGCGTATCGATCAACCGCTTGTGGATGGTGGCGGTGCGCGTCGGGCTGTCGATCTTCTGTCCGGTCAGGTCGGTGACATAGAACGTGTCGATGACTTTCTCGCCGAAAGTGGTGATATGTGCCGAGGCGATGTCGAGCGACAGGTCGGACAGCGTTCCGGTGATCTCGGACAAAAGGCCCGGCCGGTCCAGCCCCTCGACCTCGATCACCGAGAAGCGGTTCGACAGCGTGTTGCGGATCTCGGCGCGGGGCGGGATCCGGAAAGCCTTGGCGCCACGCTTCGGCTTGGTGCGTTTCTCGATCATCTCGGGGAGCCAGGTCTTGCCTGAAAGCACGTCCTCGATCAGCCGGCCGACGCGTTCGGCGCGGCGGCGTTCGTCCTCGTCGCGGTCGAACTCCCGCGAAATCAGGATAGTGTCCAGCGCCCGTCCGTCCGAGGTGGTGAAGATCTGCGCGTCGACGATGTTGCCGCCGGCCGCAGCACATGCCCCCGCGATGATCGACAGCAGGCGCGGATGATCCGGCGCCAGCACGGTGATCTCGGTCACCGCCTCGAATTCATGCGTCTTGACCATGGTGGTGAGCTTCTTGCCCGCCGCGTCCGCCTCGCGGATGAATTCGGCGTGGCGCAGCTGATCCGGCAGGTCGACGGTCAGCAGATAGTTCTCATAGTGCTGCGCGACATAGCGCTTGCGCTCCTTGGCCGGCCAGGCCGAGAGCGCCTCGGCCAGCCGCTCGCGCGCGGCGGCGGTGCGTTGCGCACGCGACACTTCCGAGAAGCCGCCAGTCAGCAGCAGCTCGGTCTCGTAATAGAGCGTGCGCAGCAGCTGCCCTTTCCAACCGTTCCACACACCCGGCCCGACGCCGCGTATGTCGCAGACGGTGAGGACCAAAAGCAGCTTCAGCCGCTCGACCGACTGCACGATCGAGGCGAAATCCTCGATCGTCTTGCGGTCGTTGAGGTCGCGCGTCTGCGCCGTCATCGACATCACCAGATGGTTTTCGACCAGCCAGGCGACAGTTTCGGTGTCGGCCGCAGACAGCCCCATATGCGGGCAGATGCGCCGCGCGATGCGGGCGCCGGCCTCCGAATGGTCCTCCGGCCGGCCCTTGGCGATATCATGTAGAAGCACCGCGACATAAAGCGCCTCGCGGCTCTTCTTCAGCCCCGGCATCAGCGAATGCGCCAGCGGGTGAATCTTCTCGCCATCGCCGCGCTCGATCTCGGCCAGCACGCCGATGCAGCGGATGAGATGCTCGTCCACCGTATAGTGGTGATACATCGAGAACTGCATCATGGCGACGATCTTGCCGAAGTCGGGGATCAGCCTGCCGAGCAGCCCGGCCTCGTTCATACGCCTCAGATTGAGCTCGGCGTTGCGATCAGAGGTCAGGATGTCGAGGAACAGCCGGTTGGCTTCCTCGTCGCGCCGGAGCGACTTGTTGACCAGGCCAAGCGAGCGGGTGAGCAATTTCAGCGCGTCGGGGTGGAACTCCAGCCCGTGCTTGTCGGCGAACCAGAAGAGCCGCAAGAGATTTACCGGATCGCGCTCGAATACGCTCTCGTCGGCGATGTTGATGCGGTGATTGTCGACGATGAAGTCGGAGGTTCCGGCGAGCTTGCGCTTGCGCCGCGAGAAGGTGAGGAAGATGCGGTTGAAGCCCGGCACATGCTTGGCCTGCTCTTCCTCGAGCGCCGCGCAGAAGATGCGGGTGAGGTCGCCGACATCCTTGGCGACTAGGAAATAGTGCTTCATGAAGCGCTCGACCGCCGACAGGCCGGGATGCGTGGTGTAGCCGAGGCGCTCGGCGATCTCACGCTGGATGTCGAAATGCAGCCGCTCCTCTGCCTTGCCGGTGAGGAAATGCATGTGGCAGCGCACCGCCCACAGGAAATCCTCGGCCTTCTGGAACTCGCGATATTCGACCTCGGTGAAGACGCCGTTTTCGACCAGTTCCTCGCCGGTGCGCACGCGGTAGAAATATTTGCCGATCCAGAACAGCGTCTGCAGGTCGCGCAGGCCGCCCTTGCCGTCCTTGACGTTGGGCTCCACCAGATAGCGGCTTTCGCCGGCCTTGGCGTGGCGCTCGTCGCGCTCGGCAAGCTTGGCCTGCACATATTCCGGCCCGGTTGTGCGCACCACTTCATGGTCGAAGCGGGTGAGCAGCTCGTCATAGAGCTTGCGCTCGCCCCACAGGAAACGTGCTTCCAGGATCGACGTGCGGATGGTGATGTCGCTGCGCGATAGCCTGAGGCATTCCTCGATGTTGCGGGTGGCGTGGCCGACCTTCAGCCCCATGTCCCACAGCATGTAGAGCATGTATTCGACGATCTGCTCGCCCCAGGGCGTCTGCTTGTAGGGCAACAGGAAAAGCAGGTCGATGTCGGAGCCCGGCGCCAGCGTGCCGCGGCCGTAGCCGCCGACGGCGACGACCGCCATGCGCTCGGCCGCGGAGCGGTTCTTGACCCGGTAGACATGGGTAGCGGCGAAATCGTAGAGCGCCCGGATCAGCTCATCCATCAGATGCGAGAGCCGCTCGGCACAGGCATTGCCGCCGCCATCCTCCTTGAGCATGGCCTCGGCGATCTTTCGCCCGTCCGCTAGCCTGGCTTTGAGCAATTGGAGGACAGCAGTGCGAACCGCCGGTCGCGAACCGTCGCCGGCGGTTGCCGACGTCAGCGCGGTCAAGTCGCGGCGCAAGGTGTCGCCATCGATGATTTCGTTGAGTTTCAAGGAGATCTTTGCCATTCGGCGGCGTCTATAGCGCGTTTTCGCGGCGCTGTGTATGGGGCGGGCCGCCGCGTTTCCAGCGGTAAATGATGGACGCGATACGCCACTGAGAGACGAAAGCTCCAAAAATCCAATCCGCCCCTTGACCTTCCAGTTACTGGAAGCACTACCTCCGCCTCAAGTTCGAAACTTAGGGGCCTTTTCATGAGTCATTCCGACCATCGCCACCTTCATGCGCATGGCGACAGCTGCTGCTCGGCGAAGAGCATCGCGCCTGCCGCTGAGGCAGTGATTCGCGACCCTGTCTGCGGCATGACGGTCGATCCGGCGGCCGGCAAGCCGACGGTCGAGCATGGCGGCCGGACGTTTCATTTCTGCAGTGAGCGCTGCCGCACGAAATTCCAGGCCGAGCCGGAAGCGTATCTTTCCGCTACCGATCCCGTCTGCGGCATGAATGTCGACCGCGCGAGCGCGAAGCACTTCCTGCGCCATGAAGGGCAAGGCTTCTATTTCTGCTCCGCCGGCTGCAAGGACAAGTTCGAGGCGGAGCCGGCAAAGTACCTTGCCGGCCGGCCTGAGGCGCAGCCGATGCCGAAGGGCACGCAATACACCTGCCCGATGCATCCTGAGATCATCCGCGACAAGCCAGGCTCGTGCCCGATCTGCGGCATGGCGCTGGAGCCGATGGGCGTGCCGACCGGCGACGAAGGCCCGAATCCCGAGCTCGTCGACTTCACGCGCCGGCTCTGGGTCAGCGCGGCGCTCTCCGTGCCTCTCCTAATCATTGCCATGGCGCCGATGCTGGGCTTCAGCTTCGAAACCATCATCGACGGTCGTACCAAGACGTGGGTGGAACTGGCGCTGGCGAGCCCGGTGGTGTTGTGGGCGGCGTTTCCGTTCTTCCGTCGCGGCTGGGACTCAATCCTCAACCGCTGCCCGAATATGTGGACGCTGATCTCGCTGGGCGTCGGCGCCGCCTATCTCTATAGCGTCGTCGCCGCCCTGTTTCCGGACATCTTCCCGAATCAGTTCCGCGGCCATGACGGCGCCGTGCCGGTCTATTTCGAGGCTGCTGCCGTCATCGTCGCGCTCGTCTTCCTCGGCCAGGTGCTGGAGCTGCGCGCCCGCGAGCGTACCGGCTCGGCCATTCGTGCCCTGCTCGATCTCGCGCCGAAGGCGGCGCGGCTGATCGGCGCGGACGGTTCCGAGAGGGACGTGCCGCTCGACAGCGTCCAGACCGGCGACCGGCTTCGCATCCGCCCCGGCGACGCGGTGCCGGTCGACGGCATCGTGCTGGAGGGCCGCTCGGCGATCGATGAATCGATGATCACGGGCGAGCCGTTGCCGGTCGAAAAGACGCAAGGCGACGCACTCACCGGAGGCACGCTGAACAAAAACGGTTCGCTGGTCATGCGCGCCGACAAGGTCGGCGCCGAGACCACCCTGTCGCGCATCGTCGAGCTAGTCGCCAAGGCGCAGCGCTCGCGCGCACCGATCCAGGGGCTTGCCGACCGCGTGTCCTTCTATTTCGTGCCGGCCGTGGTGCTGGTCGCCATCATCGCCTTCATCGCCTGGGCGCTCCTCGGTCCCCAGCCAAGCCTGATCTTCGCCATCGTCTCGGCTGTGTCGGTGCTGATCATCGCCTGTCCCTGCGCGCTCGGTCTCGCGACGCCGATGTCGATCATGACGGCCACCGGACGCGGCGCGCATGCCGGCGTGCTAATCAAGGAAGCGGCGGCGCTGGAGCGTTTTTCTTCCGTCGACACGCTGATCGTCGACAAGACCGGCACGCTGACCGAAGGCAAGCCGCGGCTCACCGATGTCGTCGCGGCCGAGGGCATCGAGGAGAACGAACTGCTGGGCCTTGCCGCCGCGCTTGAAAAGGGCTCGGAGCATCCGCTGGCCGAGGCGATCGTCGAGGGCGCTGCCGCGCTCGGCCTGAAGCTGGCCGACGCTGCCGATTTCGAAGCCGTCACCGGCAAGGGCGTTTCAGGTGTGGTTTCGGGCCGGAAGGTAGCGCTCGGCAACGCGGCGATGATGGCCGGCCTCGGCATAGAGCCGTCGGCGGCCAGTGTGGAGGCGATGCAGGGCGAAGGCAAGACGGCCATGTTCGTAGCCGTCGACGGCAGCTTCGCCGGCATCGTCGCCGTCGCCGATCCGGTGAAGGCAACGACGGCCGAGGCGATCAAGGCGCTGCACGACAAGGGCCTGAAGATCATCATGGCAACCGGCGACAATGAGCGCACCGCGAAAGCCATCGCCGGCAGGCTCGGCATCGACGAGGTGCGCGCCGGCCTGCTGCCCGACGGCAAGAGCGCGCTGGTGGAAGAACTGCGCCGCAAGGGTGCAGCCGTCGCCATGGCCGGCGACGGCGTCAACGACGCGCCGGCCCTGGCTGCCGCCGATGTCGGCATCGCCATGGGCACCGGCGCCGATGTCGCGGTCGAGAGTGCCGGCATCACGCTGGTCAAGGGTGACTTGAACGGCATCGTCAGGGCGCGCACGCTTGCCCAGGCGACACTGCGCAACATCCGCCAGAACCTGTTCTTCGCCTTCCTCTACAACGTGCTTGGCGTGCCGGTCGCGGCCGGCCTGCTCTACCCGCTCACCGGCACGCTTTTGTCACCGATGCTGGCGGCGGCGGCGATGAGCCTGTCGTCGGTGTCGGTCATCGCCAACGCTTTGCGGCTGAGGACGTTGAAACTCTGAGCAAAGCCCCCAGATACGCTATCCAACAGAAGGAGACCTGAATGACCTTGGCCAAGAAAATCGTGCTGCTGCTGATGGCCGCCGGAATGCTGCTTGCCGTCTTTCTCGAAAGCGTGCCTGCCTCGTCGGAGGAGATGAAGCACGACATGTCCAAGATGGCGATGGGCGCCCAGAGCCCGGCCACCGTCGGCTACGAGGCGGCGATGAAGAAGATGCACAAGGACATGATGATCAAATACACCGGCAATGCCGATGTCGACTTCGTTCGCGGCATGATCCCGCATCATCAGGGCGCCATCGACATGGCCAAGGTGGTGATAGCCAACGGCAAGGACCCCGAAATCCGCAAGCTCGCCGAAGGCGTCGTCGCGGCGCAGGAAGCCGAGATCAAACAGATGCAGGACTGGCTCGCCAAGCATCCGGCGAACTAGAGCAATTCCAGGAAAAGTGTGTAGCGGTTTTCCGTCCGGAATTGCGTAGAAACAAATACTTAGAGCGGTTCGGCGGTTCCGCGAAACGCTGAACCGCTCTAGCCCACTCCAGGAAATCTGGGCGGCCAGCGGGCCCCTACTGTCTGGATTTCCGACTTTGGCTGTGCTGCGATCCAGCTTCACGCGGAGGAAGCCATGCCCTCGTCGATCAGAACCGTGAAGCTGCCGTGGGGTGAAGCCGTACCGGCCCTCGGCCAAGGCACCTGGAAGATGGGCGAGGACCGGCGCCGCCGCGCCGATGAGGTGGCGGCGCTGAAGCTTGGGCTCGACCTTGGCATCACACTGATCGACACGGCGGAGATGTATGCCAGCGGCGGCGCCGAGGAAGTGGTGGCGGAGGCTGTCGCCGGGCGCCGCGACGAGACCTTCCTGGTCTCCAAGGTGCTGCCCTCAAACGCCGCGCGCGCCGGCGTGAAACGCGCCTGTGAAAGCAGCCTGAAACGGCTCGCCACCGACCGCATCGATCTCTATCTGCTGCATTGGCCGGGCAGCGTGCCGCTGTCCGAAACCGTCGAGGCCTTCGAGGCGCTGAAGGCCGAAGGCAAGATCCGCCATTGGGGCGTCAGCAATTTCGACACCGACGAGATGGAGGAATTGGTCGGCTTGGCCGCTGGCGGCAATGTCCAGACCAATCAGGTGCTCTACAATCTGTCACGGCGAGGCCCGGAATTCGATCTAGCCCCCTGGTGTGTGGAGCGCGGCATCCCGCTGATGGCCTATTCGCCGGTGGAGCAGGGCGCGCTGGCGCGCAATGCGCGGCTGGAGGCCGTCGCTGCCCGACACAACGCCACCGCCGCGCAGATCGCGCTCGCCTGGGTGATGGCGCAGCCGGGCGTCATCGCCATTCCGAAGGCCGGCCGCCAGGAGCATGTCCGCCAGAATGCCGCCGCGCTCGACATCAAGCTGACGCCTGAGGATTTCACCGATCTCGACCGCGCCTTCCCGCCGCCGACGCGCAAGCGCGGGTTGGAGATGATCTGAGGCGGACCAGACCGCTCCAAGTCTTCCATGATCGTGACCCGCTTGGCTCTGAGATTGGCACGGTTTGGGTTCCGCTTCCGGCCCGGAGCAATTTCAGGAAAGGTGTGAGCGGTTTTCCGTCCGGAATTGCGTAGAAACAAAGAGATAGAGCGGTTCGCCGTTTCCGTGAAACGATGAAACGCTCTATGGTTTTTCGCTCGAGCTGCGCGCGAGATGCGTTCTGCCCCATTTCGCCAGCGTGCGGATCACCGTGTCCAGCGTCCTTCCATGGTCGGTCAGCGCGTATTCCACCCGCGGCGGCACTTCGGCGAACACCTTGCGGCTGACAATACCCTGGCTTTCCAATTCGCGCAGATGCGTTGTCAGCATGTGCTGGCTGACGCCGGCGATCGCCCGACGCAATTCGTTGAACCGGCAAGGCCGCTTGGTCAGCTGCCAGAGGATGAGGATCTTCCACTTGCCCCCGAGCACGGCGAGCGTGGCGTCGATTTCCGGCGGTGGCTCATGGAGCGCGGCGGCCGCGCTTTCGCACTCCGGATCATTAGTCATATTTTCCATACTATACCAGATAATCCATCCTACTTGCACATTCGATGCAGCACTCACAATATCACCAGCATCTCAAATTGACACGGGAATAGTCAATGTCACTGCCTGCATCCGCCTCTTCGGACGCGACCCGGTGGAAACCGATCGCCTTCTGGGCGCTGAAGATTGTCTTTGCTGTCGCATTTTTCGGCGCCGCAGCGATGAAGCTCTACGGGCCACCGCCAATGGTCGCCGAATTTGACGCCGTCGGATTGGGACAGTGGTTCCGCTATTTCACAGCGATCCTGGAGATCGGCGGCGCCATCCTTCTCCTCGTGCCGAGAACGACCTTCTTCGGCGCGGCCCTACTGACGGTGGTCTGCGTGGGCGCGTTCTTCGCCCAAATCCTGGTCCTGCATCAGGACTGGATACACACTGTGGTGATGGCCGCGATTCTCGCAGCCATCGCGTGGTCCCAGCGGGGGCAAGTCCAGCTCTCCTGAGCATTTGCGTGAGCAGTCGCGACTTCAATCGGGCTGACGTCAGGGTTTGGCCGTCGGCCCCTTTGGCCTGTACAGCGCCTCCAGCGCTTCCCTCGGCGTCATCTCGTCTGGGTTGATCGTGCCGAGTGCCTCGCCCAGCGCATCGCTCTTCACCGGCTTCAGCGCCTTGTGATTTCCCGCCGCCGACGCACGAGCGTGGGCTGGAGATGATATAGTCGCCGCGAATTTTGCGACTTAGCCGGGAGCAGGCATTGGAACGAATTTCAGCCGGACCTCATCATACGACTTATAAAATAGGCGACTTGACCGTCACTTCGCTGCGCGACGGTTATGTCGACATGCCGATCCGGCGCCTGCGCCATCCGGGAGACGAGCCCTTCGGCGACGATCTCCCGGCGCAGCTGCCGCTCTTTGACGGCGCGCTTCGATTGTCGGTCAACGCCTTTGCCATCGACGACGGCCATGAAATCACGCTGATCGACACGGGGTCCTCGAACGCCTGGCACCCGACAATGGGGTACCTGCCGCAGGCTCTGAGCGAGGCGATGATCGCCATCGACCGGATTCGGACGGTTGCGTTCACCCACACCCATCTCGACCATATTCACGGGCTCGTCCGTCCGGATGGGAAGGACGGCTTTCCGCAACTCTCTCGCCTGCTTGTCCCTCGAGCCGAGCTCGACATGTTCCGGTCGGTAGCGAGGTTGAGCCGCTTCCATGATCGAGCAGAACCGTTGGACCCTGGGCAGCGCCTGAGCGCGAATATCGATGCTGTCGCGGCGACGGGCCACGAAATCGGTCACACATGCTTTCGCGTCACGAGCGGCGGCGAAACATTGCTGGTCTGGGGCGACCTCGTCCATGTGCCGTCGCTCCAGTTCGAGCGGCCGGAGGTCGCCTGGGAGTTCGACGCCGACCAGGAGCAGGCGCGGGCAACCCGGTTGCGCATTCTTGCGCTTGCCGCCGACAATGCCTGGTGCGTTGCCGGAGCGCATCTCGATTCACCAGGTGTCGGCCGGATCTTGCGAGGCGAAACAGGCTTCCGCTTCGAACCGTTGTAGGAACCGGGCTAAATCTTTGCCGGCAGCCCAAGCCGCATCCGCAATCGCCGCAAGGCCCTTGAAAACACCTCGAGGTCGTTGGCGGCGCGGGCGAGCGTGAGGGCGCCCTGGATGGCGGCGACGGCTTCCTCGGCAAGCTCGCCGGCCTCGCCCGGCTTGTGCCCGGATCGCGCCAGCGCATCGGTGAGATGCGTGACCCAGCGGCCGAAATAGTCCCTAATCTGGCCGGCGAAGAGATCGCGCGATTCATCCAGCGCGAAGGCGCCGATAAGGCAAACGCGCCGTCCCGAGCGGAAATAGCTGTCCGTCGCCTCGAGCATTTGCTCGATCCCGGCCGACGGATCGGTACTGTCGCGTAGTGGCGCAAAGACATTGTCCTCGAACCAGCCGTCGATATGGACAATGACGGTTCTCGCCATCTCTTCCTTGCCGCCGGGAAAGAAGTGGTAGAGGCTGCCTTTGCCCAGCCCCGTCGCTCCGCCGATCAGGGCCAGGCTGGCGCCCTCATAGCCATGCTCGCGGAAAACCTCCGCAACGATGCCAAGCAACTGGTCGCGATCCGGAGCGATGCGCCGCACCGGCTTAGAGTCCGAGTTCGGAAAGGCCGGGATGATCGTCCGGCCGGCGGCCGAGCGGCCAATGATATTTCCGCTCGCTCTCGGCGATAGGCAGGTCGTTGATGCTGGCGACCCGGCGCCGCATCAGCCCGCCTTCGTCGAACTCCCAGTTCTCGTTGCCATAGGAGCGGAACCAGTGGCCGCTGTCGTCGCGCCATTCATAGGCGAAGCGCACGGCGATGCGGTTGCCGTTCCAGGTCCAGACCTCCTTGATCAGGCGGTAGTCCAGCTCGCGTGCCCATTTGCGCTTGAGGAAACCGACGATCTCGCTGCGGCCGGAGACGAATTCGGCCCGGTTCCGCCAGATGCTGTCCTCGGTATAGGCGAGCGAAACCCGTTCAGGGTCGCGGCTGTTCCAGGCATCCTCCGCAAGGCGCGCCTTTTGCGCCGCAGTTTCGGCCGTGAAGGGCGGCAATGGCGGACGGCTCATGAGATCTCCTGTCGGTTTCGATTGTGGAACCGACATTGTACCGAACGGTACAATGAGTCAAGGACATGTCTGGTTCTATTGCTTTGTCGCTAGCCCCTTCAGCCGGTAGAGCGCTTCCAGCGCCTCCCTCGGCGTCATCTCGTCCGGATTGATCGCGCCGAGCGCCTCGCCCAACGCGTCGCTCTTCACCGGCTTCGGCGTTTCCCGCTTCACGGCCACCGAAAACAGCGGCAGGTCATCGACCAGCCGGTTGGTTTTGCCGGAAACCTCGCCTTCTTCCAACTGATGCAGAACTTCCTTGGCGCGCGCGACCACCGCTTCCGGAAGGCCGGCCAGCCGCGCCACCTGAACGCCGTAGGAGCGGTCGGCGGCACCCTTGCCGACCTCGTGCAGGAAGACGACGTCGCCTTCCCATTCCTTGACCCGCATGGTGACGTTGGAGAGCCGGGGCAGCTTGCCGGCAAGCGCCGTCATCTCGTGGAAATGCGTGGCGAAGATTGCCCGGCAGCGGTTCTTCTCATGCAGATATTCCACCGCCGCCCAAGCGATCGACAATCCGTCGAAAGTCGCGGTGCCGCGGCCGATCTCATCAAGGATCACCAGCGCCCGCTCGCCCGCCTGGTTGAGGATCGCCGCCGTCTCGACCATCTCGACCATGAAGGTCGAACGTCCGCGCGCCAGATCGTCGGAGGCGCCGACGCGCGAGAACAGCCGGTCGACGACGCCGATATGGGCGCTTTGGGCCGGCACGAAGGAACCGGTCTGGGCAAGGATGGCGATCAGAGCGTTCTGCCTGAGGAAGGTCGACTTACCGCCCATGTTCGGGCCGGTGAGCAGCCATATGGCGCCGGCCTTTGCGCCTCCCTCCGGCGACAGGTCGCAATCATTGGCGACGAACGGGCCTTCGCCCGAGCGCCGCAGCGCCTGTTCCACCACCGGGTGACGCCCGCCGGCTATTTCGAAGGCAAGACTGGAGTCCACCAGGGGTCGGCACCAGCTTTCGCTTTCGGAAAGCAGCGCCAATGCCGCCGAGACGTCGAGCAGGGCAAGCGCCTCGGCCCCGGCGCGGATGCTGTCCGCCGCACCCACCACTTCCGCCGTCAGCCGATCGAAAGCGGCGAGCTCGATGCCGAGCGCCTTGTCGGCGGCGTTGGCGATCTTCGATTCCAGCTCCGCCAGTTCCGTCGTCGTGAAGCGCATGGCATTGGCCATGGTCTGGCGATGGATGAAGCGCGCCTTGGCGGCGTCGCTGCCGGTCATGATCGAGTGATGGTTGGCCGTCACCTCGATATAATAGCCGAGCACATTGTTGTGCCGGATCTTCAACGAGCGGATGCCGGTCTCCTCGATCAGGGAGCGCTCCAGCCCGGCGATCACCTTTCGCGACTCGTCGCGCAGCGCCCGCATCTCGTCGAGCTCGGCGTGATAGCCGGGGCGCACGAAGCCACCGTCGCGCCTGATCAGCGGCAGCTCGTTGTCGAGCGCTTCGCTGAGATGGCTGGCAAGCGCCTCGGGCAAGGCATTGATAGCCGCCAATGCTGCAGCGAGTTCGGCAGGCAGGGTGGCCGCCGCGAACAGTTCGGCGATCGCGCCCGCCGCCTCGAAGCCGGCACGCAGCGCCCCCAGATCGCGCGGCCCGCCGCGGTTGAGTGCCAGCCTGGACAGCGCCCTTGGCATATCGGCGACGCTTTTGAGGCTCGTCCGCAACCCCTGGCAGAGCCGCGTCTCGGAACGGAAGAACGAGACCGAATCCAGCCTTGCCGCGATCGCCGCCGGATCGGTCAGCGGCGCCATCAGCCGATCTGCCAGCAATCGCGCGCCGCCGCCCGTCACCGTGCGGTCGATCGCCTTGAACAGCGAGCCGTCGCGGCTGCCCGACAGCGTGCGCAGCAATTCCAGATTGGCGCGCGTCGCTGGATCGATGAACAGCGTCGAGCCCTGCTCCTCGCGCTCGGGGCGTGACAAAGGCGGGCGTTCTGCTTTCTGCGTCTTCTCGACATAGGCGATGGCGCCGGAGATCGCCGACAGCTCGGCGCGCGAAAAGGTGCCGAAACTGTCCGGTGTGGCCACCTCGAAGAAGCGCGCGATGCGGCTTGTGGCCGAAGCCGAATCGAACAGCGAAGGCGGCTGCGGGTTGGCGACGCGGCCGAGCACATCGAATACGGGCCTGAGCTCCGGATCGTGGAAAACCGGCTCGGCGACGATCAGCTCGCGCGGGTCGACACGGAAGATGTCGGCAAGCAGCCGCTCGGCACTTGTCTCGGCGACGCGGAATGCGCCGGTCGAAATGTCGATCCAGGCCAGAGCGAAGTTCGCTTGACTGGCCGCGCCGCCGCCTTTCACGCGGCCAAGCGCCATCAGGAAACTCGATTCCGAGGGCGCGAGCAGCTTGTCCTCGGTGATGGTGCCGGGCGTGACCAGCCGCACCACGTCGCGCCGCACCACGGATTTGGAGCCGCGTTTCTTGGCTTCGGCGGGATCCTCGATCTGCTCGCACACGGCAACACGAAAACCCTGCGCGATCAGCTTCTGCAGATAGTCGTCCGCCGCATGCACCGGCACGCCGCACATCGGGATGTCGTGGCCCTGGTGCTTGCCGCGCTTGGTCAAGACGATGCCGAGCGCCTGGCTGGCCTTCTCCGCGTCGTCGAAGAACAGCTCGTAGAAATCGCCCATGCGATAGAACAGGAGCGAATCCGGATTCGCCGCCTTGATCTCGATGAATTGCTCCATCATCGGCGTGACGCCCGTGGCGGGCGCAGGCGTCGTCGCCTCCTGGACGTCGGTATCGGTCGGCATGTGCATATTCATGCCGGGACGCTAGCAGATCGGCCAGCCGGGTTTAATGCCGGCCGCTCGAAAAGCAGGGGAAAGCCGGCAGTGCTGCTGCCAGATGCCGTCGCGGCGCCAAGCAGGGCCGCCGGACCCGCATTGAATGAGCTTTGCCGGGCTTGCCGGTTTACAGCTGCCGCCTGTAGCCTTAGTCCTGAAATTCCAAAAGAAAGCATCCATTCAAGCGGTGCCGTGCAAGGCGAGGAAATCAAAGCATCATGGCCAGGAAAACCGAAAGCAGCGGCCCCTCAGTCAGTCCCGAGGAGGCGTTGGAATTCCACGCCATGGGGCGGCCCGGCAAGCTCGAGATCGTCGCCACCAAGCCGATGGCGACGCAGCGCGATCTGAGCCTCGCCTATTCGCCGGGCGTCGCGGTTCCCGTGCGCGCCATCGCCGAGGATCCGAGCCGCGCCTTCGACTATACGACGCGCGGCAACATGGTTGCCGTCATCTCGAACGGCACCGCCATCCTCGGCCTCGGTAATCTCGGCGCGCTGGCCTCAAAGCCGGTGATGGAAGGCAAGTCGGTGCTCTTTAAGCGCTTTGCCGATGTCGATTCCATTGACCTTGAGGTGGCGACGGAAGATGCCGACGAGTTCATCAACTGCGTGCGTTTCCTCGGGCCGTCCTTCGGCGGCATCAATCTCGAGGACATCAAGGCGCCGGAATGCTTCATCATCGAGCAGCGCCTGCGCGAATTGATGGACATCCCGGTCTTCCACGACGACCAGCACGGCACGGCAATCATCTCCGCCGCCGGTCTGATAAACGCGCTGGAGATCACCGGCCGCGACATGAAGACCACGAAGATGGTCTGCAACGGCGCAGGTGCGGCCGGCATCGCCTGCATCGAATTGATGAAGGCGATGGGCTTTGCGCCGGAAAACGTCATCCTGTGCGACACCAAGGGTGTTGTCTACCAGGGCCGCACCGAAGGCATGAACCAGTGGAAGTCGGCGCATGCGGTCAAGACCGAGGCGCGCAGCCTGGCCGAGGCGCTGGACGGCGCCGACGTCTTCCTCGGCCTTTCCGCCAAAGGCACGCTGACGCCTGCCATGGTGCAGTCGATGGCCAAGAACCCGATCATCTTCGCCATGGCCAATCCCGACCCCGAGATCACGCCCGAGGAAGTCGGCGAAATCCGCACCGACGCCATCATGGCGACCGGCCGCTCGGACTATCCGAACCAGGTCAACAATGTGCTGGGCTTCCCCTACATCTTCCGCGGCGCGCTGGATGTGCGCGCCACCACCATCAATGACGAGATGAAGATCGCGGCGGCCCGCGCGCTGGCCGAACTGGCGCGCCAGGACGTGCCGGACGACGTCGCCGCCGCCTATCAAGGCAACCGGCCGAAATTCGGTCCCAACTACATCATTCCGGTGCCGTTCGATCCGCGCCTGATCTCGGCGATCCCGCTCGCCGTGGCCAAGGCCGCGATGGAATCCGGCGTCGCGCGCAAGCCGATCCTCGACCTCGACCGCTATGCGCAGGAACTGTCCGCCCGCCGCGACCCGATCGCCTCGACCTTGCAGCGCATCTACGACCGCGTGCGGCGCCAGCCCAAACGCATCGTCTTCGCCGAGGGCGAGGAGGAGCAGGTGATGCGCGCCGCCGTCTCCTATGTGAACCAGAAGCTCGGCACCGCGATCCTGCTCGGTCGTGACGATGTCATCAAGGACAATGCCAGGAATGCCGGCATCGATCTCAACAAGCAGGGCATCGAGATCATCAACGCACGCCTCTCGCGCCGCAACGGCATCTACACCGACTATCTCTACGAGCGCATGCAGCGGAAGGGTTTCCTTTTCCGCGACTGCCAGCGCCTGATCAACAACGACCGCAACCATTTCGCCGCCTGCATGGTGGCGCTGGGCGACGCCGACGGCATCGTCACCGGCGTCACCCGCAACTATTCGACGGCGCTCGACGACGTGCGCCGCATCATCGACGCCAAGCCCGGACACCGCGTCATCGGCGTGTCGATCGTGCTCGCGCGCGGCAGGACGGTGCTTGTCGCCGACACCGCCGTGCATGACATGCCGAACGCCGAGCAGATCGCTGACATCGCCGAGGAGGCGGCCGGTTTTGCCCGCCGCATGGGTTATGAGCCGAGGATTGCCATGCTTGCCTATTCCACCTTCGGCCATCCGCAGGGCGAGCGTTCCGAGCGCGTGCAGGAGGCGGTACGCATCCTCGACAAGCGCCGCGTCGATTTCGAATATGACGGCGAGATGGCGGCCGACGTGGCGCTGAACCCGCGCGCCATGGCGCAATATCCGTTCATCCGGCTGACCGGCCCGGCCAATGTGCTGATTATGCCGGCGTTCCATTCGGCCTCGATCTCGACCAAGATGCTGCAGGAGCTCGGCGGCTCGACCGTCATCGGGCCGCTGCTGGTCGGCTTGAACAAGCCGGTGCAGATCGTGTCACTCAACGCAAAGGACAGCGACATCGTCAATATGGCGGCAATCGCGGCCTATACCGCGGGGAATTGACGGATCGATGGCCCGTCAACGCTGGCAGGAATTAAAAAGGCCCGCGGCTATGCCGCGGGCCTTCGCTAGGGGCAGGGATTCGATCAGAACGAGCGCTGGAAGCGGAGGATGCCGCCGACGCTGTTCTTCTTGTCGGCCTTCGTAAAGTTGCCATAGATGGTTGGGCTGCCGAAGTTGCCGTAGTGGTCGTAGTCCACTTCGGCCGTGACCGTGAAGCCCGGAACCATGGTGTAGGCAACGTTCGCAGCCACACCGTAATTCTTGTCGTCGTCACCCGACACCTGGAGGTTGAACGAGGTCTTCTTGTCGAACTTGTAGGTGCCGCCGGCCCACCATGCCCAGTTGCCGCCCCATTGCTTGTAGAAGCCGCGGCCGTGAGCGTCGATGACATTGGTCGCGTCGTCGTTGAGCTTGCCGTCGTTGCCGTAGCCGAACATGCCGAACAGCGAGATCTGGTCGTTGACGGTGACGTCCAAGCGGACCTTGCCGGTCACTTGCTCGTAGTTGCTGTCATAGGCGACGACGCCCGTGATCGCACCCCAGTCCTGCTTGTACTTCACGCCGCCGACGACATGCGGGACGTAGCTGTCGATCGTGCCGACAGAGCCTTCGCCTTCTTCGAGCGAGACCACGGCCGAAAAGCCGCTGCCGGCATCGAAGTAGTACTGGACGACGTTGGTGTCGAAATCGCCGTAGGGAACGATCGTATCCTGGATGACGGCGCCGGCGTAGCCGACGAACGTGTCAAAGGCCGATTCGTCCTTACCGACGCGAAGGCCACCGAGCTGGATCCAGGCGAATTTCACCGAGACATTCTTGCTGACGGCCGGATTGTCGACGGCGTCACCAGCACCATTCACGCCAGCGCCATTGCCGAAGTTGAAGCGCATTTCGGTGTAGGTCTTCAACGTGCCGAGCTCGGTTTCCTGGCCGGTCCAGGTCTTGAAGGTGAAGCGGGCATTTTTCTTCCACGTTTTGTTGTCGCCGCCGTCCTGATGATCGATCGCCTTTGCGCCGTCGAACGAGCCGACGTCACCGAGGCCGATGTCGTAACGGACATAGCCGCCGATGCGCAGGCAGGTCTCGGTGCCGGGGATGTAGAAGTAGCCGGCGCCATAGACGTCGCAGATCTTGACGTATTCGGCCGGTTCCGGCTCGGCGACGGTCACCGCGTCGGCGGCGCGGGCTCCCGAAACTGCGATCAGGGCCGCAGCGGAGCCGAGTAGAAGGCTCTTGATGTTCATTTTCTTGAATCTCCAGTCAAAGGTTCAAGACAGGCCTGACATGCCGTTCGGCTTTTGCCACCCCCGTCCCCATCGTTGAAAAAGTACGCGCACCGGCGCTGCTTCTTCGCTTTGGACATGGCCTAATCGGCGGGCGCGCACAACAGAGATTGTGTCGGAAAGGCGGCCTTTTGACTCTTCTGAAAGTCTTGTTGCCCAAATATCACGTCACATATTTGCAAAAATGGGACATTCTGAACAATAAGTACAATCGCAGCGGTCGAAAAGCCTACGTGATGTGCCAAATGTGCCATTTATTACAGTTTTATGACGGATAGTTTGCCGATTAAACTTCTAAGGCGGGAACAGATGTGGAAAAAAGCGACTCCCAAAACTAGGGTCAGGACAGGGCGCGGACGGCGCGCAGCACATCCTCGACCATGTCGTCCCGCAACATCTCGATGGGGACCCGGCCGTCCAACTCGGGCGAGGGGCGGGTCAACCAGAACCAGGCCAGCCTCGGATTGGTAATCGCCGACAGCACCTCGCTGATGCCCGGAACCGGCCTGCCGTCGACGAACTGGGCCAGCGGGAAGACATGCTTGCGGCCGCCCTTGCGAAGCCCAATGACTTCGCCGCGCCTTTGCCAGCGATGCAGCGTCGAACGCGGGATGCGAAGCTTCTCTTCCAGACAGGTCGAGCCGGCAACCTCGCCCGCCCAGTCCTCGATCAGCATCGCCTGCAGTTCCGAGGCCCGCTCGGCAATGGACTGGGTGGCGGGCTGTCCTGCTCCGGCTGTCTGTACCGGGCTCTCGGGGGCAGCGTCAGCCCCTGGGCCGCCGCGCGCGATCTTGTCCGCCATTGCGCGAAAGAACTCGGAGGCAAGCGCGGTCAGGTCACCCTTGAAGGAGCCGATCGCAAGCCGCTGCGTTTGCGGAAGGAAGGGAAGGGCGGCGGTAATGCTGCCGGCGATCGCGCTGGCTGATGCGAGCGCATCCGCATCCAGCAGCACGCCATGCTGCGCCAATGCCCGCTGTACCGCCTCGGCCACCAGGCCGGCCAGGGCAGCTTGCGAAATCCCTTCGGACGAGTTCTGAAATCTGGTCATGCATCTTTCTTGCGCCACGCCCCTCCCTGCCGCGGCTCGTTGTTGAGCGGCTACAGCGGAAAGCGCCAATCGCGACGACAACAGACGCAGCGACCGGACAGGTTGCTGTCTTGCATTTAACACCCCAACTGCTTCGGTCGCCCCGAAATGTCAGTCGCGGGACGCCTCTGTTTGCGTGTAGGTGCGCTCTATGACAGGTGCGCGACAGGCCGCGCTGTTTGATGCTCTCGCAAGGTGACGCAGGGGACTACAGCAGCCCCGCCTGCTCGGCTTCGCGGCGCAAGCTCTGGCGCGGGCGCGGGCCGATCTGCTGGATCACCAGCCCGGCGGCCAGCGAGCCGAGGTCGCCGCAATCCTTGAGACTGCGTCCGGTCGTGTAGCCGAAAAGGAAGCCGGCGGCATAGAGATCGCCGGCGCCGGTCGTGTCGACCAGCTCCTTGATCTTCGTCGCCTCGATGATCACGGTCTCGTCGCCGCGCACGATGACCGAGCCTTTCTCGGAACGGGTGACGGCGGCTATTCTGCAATCCTTGCGGATGGCGGCGAGCGCTTCCTCGAAGGAAGCGGTCTGGTAGAGCGATTTGATCTCGTGGCTGTTGGCAAAGACGATGTCGACCGTGCCCGAACGCATCAGCTCGAGGAACTCGTCGCGATAGCGGTCGACGCAAAAGGAATCCGACAGTGTCATCGACACTTCGCGGCCCGCCGCATGCGCCAGCTTGGCCGTCTGGCGGATCGCTTCCTTGGCGCGCGGCGGATCCCACAGATAACCCTCGAAATAGGTCACCTTGGCGCCGGCCGCCTTGTCGGCCTCGACATCCTCCGGGCCAAGCTCGACGCATGCGCCGAGATAGGTGTTCATCGAACGCTCGCCGTCGGGCGTGACGAAGATCATCGAGCGCGCCGTCGGCGGTTCGCCCTCAAGCGGCCCGGTATCGAAGGCCACGCCCTGGGCCTTGATGTCGTGCGTGTAGATTTGGCCCAGCGCGTCATTCGACACCTTGCCGAAGAAAGCGGCCCGGCCGCCGAGGCTGGCAACGCCCGCGGCGGTGTTGCCGGCGCTGCCGCCGGAAGCCTCGATCGCAGGTCCCATGCGGCTGTAAAGCAGTTCGGCGCGCTTGGCGTCGATGAGGTTCATCGCGCCCTTGATGATGCCGTTGGACTCGAGGAAAGCCTCGTCGCATTGCGCGATGATGTCGACAATGGCATTGCCGATGCAAAGCACGTCATATTCCGGCATCAAAATCTCCGCCAAGGAACCACCCGGCTATCTGGCATGCCGGCCGCGCGCGGGTCTAGCGAGTTGGCGCTGTTTTGCCTACCCCGAAAATCGCCACTGCCTTCCAGGATGCCGACCCGCGGCGCCGATTGTTCGCCGGCTGCGGCAGTGTTCGTATCCAACTGGCTCATCTCAACTGCAAGGTGGACGACTATCGTTTCATCGCGATCGAAACATTTGCGCCTCGCCCAGCGCTAGAAGCGGATCGTCCAGGCAAACGGGCTGAAGGCGCGGCGATAAAATGTCCGAAAAGACCGGAATGTCCACCGACCTCGCGCTGCTCGGCGTGCTGGCGGTACTGTGGGGCGCCTCCTACACCTTCATCAAGATCGGCGTCGAGACGATCCCGCCTGTGACCTTCATCGCCGCCCGGACCTTGATCGCCGGGGCTATCCTCGTCAGCATCATCCGCTGGCGCGGCCTTGCCATGCCCGCCGGTGCGGCAAGCTGGCGCCGTTTCGCGTTCCAGGCCTTTCTCAACAGCGTCGTGCCGTTCACGCTGATCGCCGCTGCCGAACGCTGGGTCGATGCCGGTCTTGCCACCATTCTCAACTCGACGTCGCCGATCTTCACCTTCCTGCTGACGGCGCTGATCACGCGCCACGAGCCGGTCACCGCGCGCAAGCTGGTCGGCGTCGGCGCCGGCATTGTCGGCATCTGCCTCATCATCGGCACCGAGGCGCTTGGCGGACTTGGCCATCAGCTGTGGGCGCAGCTTGCCATCCTCATTGCCACAATCTCCTATGCAGGTGCAGCGATCTTCGGCCGCGGCTTCAAGGGCCTTGACCCGATGATCCCAGCCGCGGGCTCGATGCTTTGCGGCGCTGTGATGCTTGTGCCGCTCAGCCTGATCGTCGACCGGCCTTGGACGCTCGCGCCGTCGGCCGCATCGGTCCTGGCCCTGCTCGGACTGTCGGTCTTTTCGACGGCGCTGGCCTTCGTCATCTATTTCCGCCTGATCCACACGCTGGGTTCAGTCGGCACCACCTCGCAGGCCTATCTGCGCGTGCCGATCGGCGTCGGCATCGGCGCCGTCTTCCTTGGCGAAAGCCTGGGGCCGGCGGCCTGGGTCGGCATGGGCTTCGTCGTCGGCGGCGTTGCTGCGATGACCATCCCCGCCCGGCGTGCCGGGACAATTCCAGGAAAAGTGTGAACCGTCAGGCGCTACGATCTAGCCATTGAGTTGCGCCGCTCTTCGTCGCCGCCTATCTCGGGGGCGTCGCTTCTCGATGAGGGGTCTCTATCCGTCGTGATCCTGGACGCTGCCCGTGCCGCCGCCAGCAGGCTGTTCTCGCCCGAATTCCGCGCCGTCTTCCTGAAGACGCTGGGGCTGACGCTGCTTGCTCTGCTGGCGCTGTGGGTTGGCCTGGAAAGCCTGCTCGAATGGCTGGCCTGGCCATGGCTGCAAACGCTGCTGCCGGGCCTGCCATCCTGGGCTGGATGGCTCAGCGCCATCATCGCCGGCATCGTTCTAGCGGTGGGGATGGCTTTGCTCATCGCGCCGGTGACGGCGATCGTCGCCGGTCTGTTCCTCGATGATGTCGCCGAAGTGGTCGAGCGTACGGACTATCCCAATGATCCGCCCGGCAGGCCGGTGCCGGCGCTGCATTCGCTTGTGCTGGCGATCAAATTCTTCGGCGTAGTCGTCCTCGGCAACATCGTGGCGCTGCTTTTGCTTCTGGTGCCTGGCATCAACATTGCCGCCTTCTTCGTCGTCAACGGCTACCTGCTTGGCCGGGAATTCTTCGAATTCGCCGCCATGCGGTTTCGCCCCGAGGCCGAGGCCAAGGCGCTGCGCCGCAAACATGCCGGCACGGTGTTCCTGGCCGGATTGGTCATCGCGGTGTTCCTCGCCGTGCCGCTGCTCAACCTTCTGACGCCGCTTTTCGCGGCCGCCATGATGGTTCATCTGCACAAGGCTGTTTCGGCGCGAAAGCCGATCTAGTCCTGCTCAGCAGCGCCGCGAAACAACGCCTGCAACTTGCCAAACGGCATCGCCGCGCTGGTGAAGCCGAATGTGCCGTCCTGCTGTATTTCGCGTGCCGCCGTTTCCAGCATCCCATAGGCGAAATTGGTCAGCCACGGTCCGAGCGAGATGCGCTTCACGCCGGCCATGGCAAGGTCGGCAATGGTGAAGCCTGGCCGGGCCATCACATTGACCGGACGGCTCACCGACGAGCAGATCGTGCGCACCATTTCGACGTCGCTGATGCCCGGTGCATAAAGCACGTCCGCGCCGGCTTTCTCGAAGGCCTGCAGCCGCTTGATCGTGTCGTCGAGATCAGTCCTGCCCCACAGGAAATTCTCGGCCCGCGCGGTGAAGACGAAATCGCGCTTGAGCGCCCGGGCCGCCTCGACGGCGGCGGCGACGCGTTCGACGGCATGGAAGAAATCATAGATCGGATTGACGGCATCGCCGGTATGGTCCTCGATCGAGCAGCCGGCGAGACCGGCGGCCTCGGCCGCGAAGATGGTCTCGGCCGCCTGTTCGGCGCTGTCGCCCTTGCCGCGTTCGAGATCGGCCGACACCGGCAGGTCGGTAGCGGCCGTCACGTCGCGGCAATGGTGGATCATCGCGTCGAAGGTCACGCCGCCGTCCGGCAGGCCGCGCGAGAAAGCGAAACCGGCGCTGGTCGTCGCCAGCGCCTTGAAGCCGAACGAGGCCAGAAGCTTGGTCGTGCCGACATCCCAGGGGTTGGGCATGACGAAGGTGGAGGCATGCAGGTCGCGAAAAATCTTGCCCTTGTCCATGGCGGGTCCTCAATCACGAGCGGGGTTGTTGAGAGGAATTTATCGCGGCCGCTCGAAGCGGGCAAACGAATGCGGCTGGCTCAGAAGCGTTTGGCGTTTTCTGCTGACAGTTTCTCGAACGCGTCGGAATTCCGAACGTATCGCGACTTGGCCTTGTCCCAACGATAGGTGACGGAAATGTCCTGAGAGCTGGCCTTTGGCGATACCTCGTCGCAGCTTTCGCCGCTCGGCACCGTCGCGTCTGTCACCGTGGCCTTTAGGCGCGCATAGGGCTTCTGGCCACCAAGCCTTTGGAAGGCCAGGTTTTGTGTGCGCCGGTAGGCGCAGTAATTTTCGTCGAACGTATAGATCGCGTCGATCAGTGAGAAGCGGTCGTTGCGGACCATGATCACCATGGTGCCGGCATAACCCTGGTTCGAATTGAAATGCGTGCTCGTGGTGACGATGGCATCGTCGCCGGCGGCGATCGAAACTTTGGCAGGTTCGCGAAAAGAGGTGAGCCTGTCGACTGCGACATTCACAGCATCGAGCAGCTTTGGCTTGCCCGCCAGGTCGTAGAGCGCCAGCACCGCGAAACCTTCGGCGCTGTCCTGCGACTGGCCGAGGTCGAAAAGCATCGCCAACCGGTCCTTGCCGCCGGCCTTGACGGCGAGCGCCGCCGCGTTAGGCAGGTTGACGGTCTCGGGCGGCGAGCCGCCCTCTTCGCCGCCGAGGATGTCGCGCACGTCGATCGGCGCGCTGCCGACGTAGAAGCCGTTGGCGCCGGCCTTTAGGTCGGGGACGACCATCTTGGCAAGATCGAGATAGGTGACGTCCTGACGACCTCCGACAGCGCTGCTCAGTTCCGGAAAGCTGACGTCCTGGGCCAGCGCGGCCGCCCACAGGCACGGCAGCAGCAGGCAGGCGAGCATGAAACGGCATAGTATGGAAATCACGGACCGCACCCCTCGGATGCGCTCACGCTAGCACCGCGTTTTGCGGTGCGCAGCCGGGTATGATCAGCGAATCGGCACCAGCTTGGCCAGATCGCGCATGTCGTCGAACAAGATGCCGCCGGCGGCGGCCAGGCCATCGCGGTCGGTCAGCAGATCGGCGTAGTAGGAGAACACACGCATGCCGGCAGCAATGCCGGCCTGCGTGCCGGCGACGCTGTCTTCGATGACGATGCAATCGGCGGGCGCGAAGCCCATGGTCTTGGCCGCATACAGGAACAGGTCAGGGAACGGCTTGCCGCGCCCGACCATGGTCGAGGAAAACATCGCATGCTCGAACAGTGGCAACAGGCCGGTCTGGCCGAGCGTGATGTGCATCCAGGAACAGGTCAGGGAACGGCTTGCCGCGCCCGACCATGGTCGAGGAAAACATCGCATGCTCGAACATTGGCAACAGGCCGGTCTGGCCGAGCGTGATGTGCATCTTCGACACCCGCGCCGAGGAAGCGACGCAATAGGCGATGCCGGCGGCGCGGACGGCATCGACGAACTCGCGCACATAGGGGATCGCCTCGACGCCCTGCGAAAAGAGATCGGGCAGGCCGGCATTCCAGCGCTCGACGAAGTCGGCGCCGAGCCTGACCTCGGTCGTCTCCTCGATCTCTTTCTGCACCGAGGCCATGCTGCGGCCGGAAAAGTGCTTGCGGCAATATTCGAAGTTCGTCGCAAAGCCGGCGGCGCTCAGCCATTCGGCGAGGCGCCGATTGGCAAGGTTTTCCGTGTCGACCAAAACCCCGTCGCAGTCGAAGATGACCAGTTTTGGAACTTGCATTAGGCGGTGCCGGTGGACCCAAAACCGCCTGCGCCGCGCGTCGTGCCGCCGGCCAGCGCGCGCTCCTCGACCGTAACCTGGGTCACGGCGGCAAAGACGATCTGGGCGATGCGCATGCCGCGCGTCACCGCGAAATCCTCGTCGCCGAGATTGATGAGCAGCACCTTCACCTCGCCGCGATAGTCGCTGTCGACGGTGCCGGGCGAGTTGAGGACGGTGAGGCCATGCTTGAAGGCAAGGCCCGAGCGTGGCCGCACCTGGCCTTCCATGCCTTCCGGGATTTCCAGGACCAGCCCGGTCGGCACCAGCATGCGTTTGCCGGGCAGGATCAGTAGCGGCCGATCTTCCGGCACCGCGGCACGCAGATCCATGCCGGCCGCGCCCGCGCTTTCATAGGCCGGCAGGGGCAGGCCCTCGCCATGCGGAAGCCTGACGAAACCGACGGTGGGGCCGATGACGGAGGAAGAATGGACAACCGTGCGCATGAGCGCATTCCTATCGGCGCGAATCCCGATTCGGTCAACTCTGACGTAGGCCTATCAACGCCTTTCTTTCGGAGACCTCAGCGCAGTTCCACAGGCACCACGGTTGTCTCCTTGATCTCCTCCATGACGAAGGAGGCCGAGACATCCGACAGCGCCACCTTGGCGATCAGCCGCTGGTAGAGACGATCATAGGCCTTCACGTCGGCGACGCGGGCTCTCAGCACATAGTCGAGGTCGCCCGACATGCGGTAGACGCCGGTGATCTCGGCAAAGCCGGTCACCGCCGCGCGGAACTTCTGCAGCCAGTCCGGATCATGGTTGGAGGTGCGGATCAGGATGAAGACGGAGAGGCCGAGGCCGAGCTTGTCGGCATCGACCAGCGCGACGCGGCCGGTGATGACGCCATCCTCTTCCATCCGCTTGACGCGCCGCCAGCAGGCATTGCGCGACAGCGCCACCCGCTCCGAAAGCTGGTCGACCGAAAGCGTGCCGTCGCGCTGCAGCTCTGCCAGCAATCTTCGATCAATCTCATCCATATCAGCCGACATATTGGGATAAATGTTCCACCGAGCAGCCAAAAGCAAGGACAATTTGGGACCGATGAACCTAAGCCGTGTGGCAAGATACTCACCATCGGGGCTCATCCCGGCAGGAGGGATCACCATGACGACACGGCTTACGGCATTGTTCACTTCGCATCCGGAGAAGGTCGGCGAGACCTATTTCGGCCACATGGCTTTCGCCGCCTGGTTCTGCTCGCGCCTGTCGACGGCGGCGGGCGCCGCGCTCGTTCACGCTTTCTTGCCGTTTCTGTTCGAAACTACGGCGAGCCGAATCGTTCGTGAGCTCTATGAGCGCACGCACAACCGAGGCTCACATGCGGTCAAGGAGCCGGCGGCTCTGATGGACCGCGCCTGATAGATGGTGGAAAGCGATGTGCCGGTGGGCGGCCTATCTCGGTGAAGCGGTCTTCCTCGAAGACATCATCACCGCGCCCTGCCATTCGCTGATTGCCCAGAGCCACTGCGCCCAGGAAGCCAAGTCGCCGACCAATGGCGACGGTTTTGGTCTCGCCTGGTATGGCGACCGGCCCGAGCCCGGCCTCTATCGCGACATCCTGCCGGCCTGGTCGGACCCCAATCTGAAAAGCCTGTGCCGGCAGATCAAATCCGGCCTGTTCCTCGCTCATGTGCGCGCCTCGACCGGCGGCGCCACCAGCCGCATGAACTGCCACCCCTTCGTCTCCGGGCGCTGGTCGTTCATGCATAACGGCCAGATCGGCGGCTTCGAAAAGATCCGCCGCGCGCTGGAGAACACGCTCTGCGACGACGTCTTCGACCAGCGCGAAGGCACCACCGATTCCGAGCTCTTTTTCCTGCTGATGATCGACCAGGGGCTGGCGACGGACCCGCAAGGCGCGGTAGCGCGCGCGACCGGCCGGGTTGTCGAGGCGGCGCGCCGCGCCGGCATCGAGCCGGCATTGAAACTGACCGCGGCCTTTTCCGATGGCGAAACGCTCTACGCCGTGCGCTACGCCACCGACGACCATGCGCCGACGCTCTATGCCGGCGCCTTCGCCAGGCGCGCCGGCCATTGCATCGTCTCCGAACCCTTCGACCGCGACGGCGGCGAATGGCAGGCGATCCCGCCGTCGAGCTTCGTCATCATGACGAGGGGCGGCACCAGCATCCGGCCCTTTGCGCCGGCGGCCGCCCCGCTGGCGCTGGCGGGCTGAACCGCAATTTCGATCCAGCTTCACCGGCCTTCCAGTGATCAACTCGGCTTGAAGCCGTCGCGCGATCCTCCATCTTCGTAAGCTGGCGGCGGCAGCCGGAGCACTCGTCATGGACCTCGCCTTCTCTTCGATCACGGAAATCGCTGCCGCGATCGCGGCGCGCAAAATCTCGGCTGTCGAGGCGCTCGATGCGCATCTGGCGCGGATCGACCGGCACAACGAGGCGCTGAATGCCGTCGTCATCCTCGACCGAGAGGGGGCACGTAAACACGCCCGGCAAGCCGATGCGGCGCTGGCTCGCGGCGACGTTCTTGGACCGCTGCACGGCGTGCCTTTCACCCTGAAGGACGCGCATGATACGGCGGGCATAAGGACGACAGCCGGCTTCATGCCTTTTGCCGACTACGTGCCGAAGCGCGACAGCCCTATTGTGGCGCGGCTCAAGGCGGCAGGCGCCGTGCTGCTTGGCAAAACCAATGTCGCCACCATGCTTGGCGACTGGCAATCGGACAACCCGCTGTTCGGGCGCACCGGCAATCCGTGGGATCTGTTGCGCACCGCGGGAGGCTCCAGCGGCGGCGCGGCGGCCGCCGTCGCGTCGGGCATGACGCCGTTCGAGGTCGGCACCGACATGCAGGATTCAATTCGCCTACCGGCGGCTTTTTGCGGCGTCTATGGCCTGAAGCCGACGGAGCGTCGCGTCTCGCTGGCCGGCGCTTTCCCCAATCCGGGCGTCGCGCCGCGCAGCGTCCGGCTGATGTCCTGTGTCGGCCCGCTGGCGCGCAGCGCCGAGGATCTGTCCCTTATTTATCGCATCATCGCCGGGCCGGACGGAGCGGACACGGATTTGCCGCCGGTACCCGTGGAGACGATGCCGAAGCTTGAGCTGAAATCGTTGCGCATAGCCTTTACCGGCGGGTTTTCCGGCTTCCCGGTGGCCGCCGAGATCAGCGCCGCGCTGGAGAAGCTGGCGGCGCAACTCGCTTCGGCCGGCGCGCGCGTCGAGGAGGCAAGATTGCCGAAGCTCGATCTGCATGACGACCTCGCCGAGGGTGGCAAGCTGATCGGCATGATGCTCGAGGCCGCGCGGCCGGAAGCGCCGGAGCGGCAGACGCCGGTGTCGCGCTGGTTCGCGGCGCTCGCCCGCCGCGATCGCTCGATCCTCGCCTGGGAGCACTTCTTCGAAAGCTGCGATGCCTTGCTCTGTCCCGTCGCCATGACGACGGCCTTCCCGCATTGCAAGCCCGGCAGCCCGCTTGAGGTCGACGGCAAGGACGAAAGCTATTGGATGCTGCCGGCCTACGGCGCGGTCTTTAACTACTCCGGCCATCCGGCACTGGCATTCCCTTGCGGGCAGGACAGCGCCGGTTTGCCGATCGGCCTGCAGCTTGTCGGCCGGCATTGGTCGGAAGCGAGGCTGCTCAGCATTGCGGCCGCGATAGCTTCGCTCGCCGGCGGTTTTCACCGGCCGCCGGGTTATTGAGCGAAACGCTCCAGCCCGTAAGGCTTGAGCAAGCCATCCCGCTCGCCCTCGAGGATTTCGCGGGCGGCAAACAAACCGACGGCTGGCGCCAGCGTGATGCCCGAATGCATGACGGCGATGTAGAGGCCTCCGACGCCCTCGGCGCGGCTGATGATCGGGAAACCGTCGGCTGGCGTTGGGCGGTAGCCGATCGTGTGGAAGTCGAGCTCCAGGTCGTCAGCGCCTCGTAGGGCAGCCTTCGTCACCGCAAACAACTCCCGCGCGGTGGCTTGCGCGTTTTCGCCCGGATCGCCGCCTGCGAAATCCGAGCCGGCGATGATGCGGCCCTCGGCCGTCTGGCGCATATGCAGTTTCTCGGCGTGCACCAAACCGTTGAGCAGTTTCCTGTAGGGGCGGGAGTGCACGATGAGGCCCGGCGGCGTTTCGAGCGATAGTTTGACGCCGGCCGTCGCGGCAATGGCCGGTGCGCCCGTGCCCGCCGCGACGACAATTTCATCGGCGCTGATGGTTTCGCCCGAAACGACCGCGCCTGTGACCTTCCCGCCGGCAAGCGCCAGCCTTTCCGCGTTTCCGACCATCACTTGCGCGCCGAGCCGTTCGGCATCCGCCAGCAGCGTCTTGGCGGTTGCTGCCGGCTCGGCGACGCCTTCCTCCGCGACGTAGACGGCGAAATCAGGAGGGCCGACGAGGTTGGGCTCGATCTGTCCTGCCCGCTCACGGTCGACGCGCTCGATGCCGTAGCCCCATGACGAGTGTTCGGCCGCAAAGGCTTCGAGCCTGTCCGGCGGCAGGTCGAAGCACAGTCCGCCGCACCAGGCTAGCGGCAGTCCAGGCAACTCGCCCGCCAAACGCTTCCATTCGGCCATGGCGCGGGTGCGCAGCCGGAAATAGGTCTCGGGATTACCCCAGCTGGCATTGATCCAGGCGAAGGAATTGGGCGTCGCCACGCCGCCGGCGCCGCTCTCGGAGACCACCGTCACCCGCGCGCCGGCTTTCGTCAGATGCCAGGCGATCGAAGCTCCGATGATGCCGGCGCCGATGACGATAATGTCTTTCGCCACGCTGCTCTCCATCCCTGTTCGCGGTGAGGTTCCCCACCTGCCATTTGCGGGAGCTTTTGCCAACGCAAACTTACGCGCTTGACATCAATACGTACGTCCGTATTATACCGACATGGCTAGACAATCACTCCGCGAAAATCTCCTCGATGCCGGCTTCCAGACGATCTGGAATTCCGGCTATACCGCAGCCGGCGTCCGCGACATCGTTGCGGCGGCCGGAGCACGGCCGGGCTCGTTCACCAACCATTTTGCCTCCAAGGAAGACTTCGCCGGCGAGGTGCTGGAACGCTACTTCGCCTATGTCAGCGGCCTGGTGGAAAGCGCACTGGCGCGTGACGGCACGCCGCCCATCGGCAGGCTTCGCCGCTATCTCGACGTCATCACCTCGAAGCTCGAGGCGCATGATTGGGCGCGCGGCTGCATGATCGGCAATCTCAGCCTGGAAACGGCCGTCCACAGCGAACCGCTGCGGCTCAGGCTGGTCGGCATTTTCGAGCGCTGGCGCAAGCCCTTCGCGGCCTGCATCGCCGAAGGCCAGGCGGCGGGCGAGATCACAAAAGCCTTCGATGCCGACGACCTTGCGGATTTCCTGCTTTCGTCCTGGCAGGGCGCCATGCTGCGCATGAAGGTCGAGCGCAGTCCTGAGCCGCTCGAGCGGTTCAAGAAGATCATCTTCAGCACTGTATTTGGGAAGGAGACAGCGTGATGAGTTCGAAGACCGGCGGACAAGAGGCCGCTCTGCGGCGGTTGCAAGTGGATGTGCTGGACTCCAGCATGTCCTACCTGGAGGCCGGCACGTCCGGCCCGACTGTGCTGTTCCTGCACGGCAACCCGACCTCGTCCTATATCTGGCGCAACATCATTCCCCATGTCGCGCCGTTCGGTCGCTGCATTGCGCCCGACTTGATCGGGTACGGGCAGTCGGGCAAGCCCGACATCGACTACCGCTTCTTCGATCAGGTCCGCTATCTCGATGCCTTCATCGAGGCGCTCGACATCAACGAGCTGGTGATCGTCGCCCAGGACTGGGGCACGGCGTTGGCGTTCCATTTCGCGGCGCGGCGGCCCCGGCGCGTCCTTGGCCTTGCCTTTATGGAGTTCATCCGGCCTTTCGAGCGCTGGGAGGATTTTCACCAGCGTCCGCAGGCGCGCGAATTATTCAAGGCGCTGCGCACGCCGGGCGCGGGCGAAAAGCTGGTGCTGGAGGAGAACGTCTTCGTCGAGAAGATCCTGCCTGCTTCCATCTTGCGCAAGATGAGCGAGGAGGAGATGGACGCTTACCGTGCGCCGTTCCCGACGCCGCAGTCGCGCAAGCCGGCGCTGCGCCTGCCGCGCGAACTGCCGATCGAGAACCAGCCGGCCGATGTCGCCGCGATCAGCGAGCACGATCACCGCGCGCTGCGGCTCTCCTCCTATCCGAAGCTGCTGTTCGCTGGCGATCCGGGCGCGCTGATTTCAGCGCAGGCGGCAAAGGAATTCGCCGCGGGACTGAAGAACTGCCGCTTCATCGATTTGGGACCGGGCGCCCACTATCTGCAGGAAGACCACCCCGATGCGATCGGCAAGGCGATCGCCGGCTGGCTGCCTCAGATCGCCCGGGCGGAAGGCACGGCCGAACTGGCTTGAGCCGAAGTGGCGGGCAGGGCATTGCCCGCCCCATGTCGACAGGCCGGCGCCACGCTGGTAGAAGCGCCGCCTGTCACACGGAACACCTTAAAAGAAATGCCCGAAACGATACCTGAAGAGGTTGCGCGCCGTCGCACCTTCGCGATCATCGCCCACCCCGACGCCGGCAAGACCACGCTCACCGAGAAGCTGCTGCTGTTCGGCGGCGCCATCCAGCTTGCCGGCGAGGTCAAGGCCAAGAAGGACCGCATCCAGACGCGGTCCGACTGGATGAAGATCGAGCGCGAGCGCGGCATCTCGGTCGTCACCTCGGTGATGACCTTCGAATATGACGACAACGTCTTCAACCTGCTCGACACGCCCGGCCACGAGGATTTCGCCGACGACACCTATCGCACGCTGTCGGCGGTGGATTCGGCCGTCATGGTCATCGACGCCGCCAAGGGCATCGAGCCGCGCACGCTGAAGCTGTTCGAGGTTTGCCGTCTGCGTGACATCCCGATCATCACCTTCGTCAACAAGATGGACCGCGAGAGCCGCGATCCGTTCGAGATTTTGGACGAGATCGAGCAGAAGCTGGCGCTGGACACCGCGCCCGTCACCTGGCCGATCGGCCGCGGCAAGACATTTTCCGGCACCTATCATCTGGCGCAGAACGCGGTGCGCCGCAGCGACGATGAGAAGGAGCGCACGCCGGTCAACGGCCCGGATTCCAATTGCGTCGCCGGGCTTTTGCCGGAAAACGAACGCAACGACTTCATCGAGGAACTGGAGCTCGCGCGCGAGGCCTGCCGGCCGCTCGATGTCGACGCTTTCCGCGAAGGCCATCTGACGCCCGTCTATTTCGGTTCGGCGCTGCGCAATTTCGGCGTGCGCGACCTGATCGAGGCGCTCGGTGCCTATGGTCCGCCGCCGCGCGCCCAGGAAGCCGACGAACGTCTGGTCGAGGCGACGGAGGACAAGATGACCTCCTTCGTCTTCAAGATCCAGGCCAACATGGATCCCAACCATCGCGACCGCATCGCTTTCGTGCGTGTCTGCTCGGGCAAGCTGGAGCGCGGCATGAAGGCCAAGCTGGTGCGCACCGGCAAGCCGATGAGCCTGTCTGCGCCGCAATTCTTCTTCGCCCGCACCCGCGTCACCGCCGACGAGGCTTTCGCCGGCGATGTCGTCGGCATCCCCAACCACGGCACGCTGCGCATCGGCGACACGCTGACCGAGGGCGAGGAGATCCTGTTCCGCGGCGTGCCGAACTTCGCCCCGGAAATCCTGCGCCGGGTCCGCCTCGGCGACGCCATGAAGGCCAAGAAGCTGAAGGAAGCCCTGCATCAGATGGCCGAGGAAGGCGTCGTGCAGCTGTTTTCGCCCGAAGACGGCTCGCCGGCCATCGTCGGCGTCGTCGGTGCCCTGCAGCTCGACGTGCTGAAGGAGCGGCTCAATATCGAATACACTCTGCCGGTGGATTTCGAGATGTCGCGCTTCTCCGTCTGCCGCTGGATCTCGGCCGACGACAAGGCGGAGGTGCTTCGCTTCATCGAATCGCATCGCGGCGATATCGCCCGCGACCTCGACAACGACCCGGTCTTCCTTGCCCAGCACGCCTTCTCGCTGAACTACGAGGCCGAGCGCTGGAAAGCGATCCGCTTCACCGCCGTCAAGGACTACCAGGTCCGCGACAAGGCGGCGTAGTGCTGCTTCTTCCCTTCTCCCCGTTTCACGGGGAGAAGGTGCCCGAAGGGCGGATGAGGGGCGGCGCTGACGCTTAAGATCTCACTCAACCTCGGGCCGCCGCTTCCAACTTGTCGATCTCGATCTTGCCCATCTTCATCATGGCGTCCATGACGCGGCCGGCCTTCCCCCGGTCGGGATCTTGAAGCAACCGAGGCAACTGCTCCGGCACCACCTGCCAGGAAACGCCGAACTTGTCCTTCAGCCACCCGCAAGGTCCTGGCTCGCCGCCGCCTTCGGTAAGCCTGGTCCAGAAATGATCGACCTCGGCTTGCGTCTTGCAGTCGATCGACAGCGAGATCGCTTCGGTGAACTTGTATTGCGGCCCGCCGTTGAGTGCCAGGAACTGAACGCCGTCGAGCTCGAACGAGGCGACCAGCACCTGGTCCTGCTGCGGATGGCCCTTAGGCCAGCGCGTCACGCTCAGCACCTTCGAATTCTTGAAGATGGAGATGTAGTGGTTCATCGCGTCTTCGGCCTGGGTGTCGAACCACAGGAAGGTGGTGATCTTCTGCATCGTTTTCTCCTTTGTGCTTTCTTGGGGAAGGGTCAGGCGGCGCCTTTGGCGGCCGCGTTCTGCAGCGAAGCAAGGTAGGCATCGAGCTGCGCGTAACTGTCGGCCATGCCCGAGGTCATGCCGGTGCCGAGCGCGCCGTCGCGCGCGGCCTGCGATGCGTAGAGGATCGTCTGTGTCAGCAGCGTCTTGCCGTCGACCTCGGTGAAAGCCACGGTTCCGAGCGTCTCGCCGCCGGTCCAGTCGTCGTCGAACAATTCGCTGGCCACGATCAGGCTTGGCCGGACGATCTCGCGATAGGTCGCGCTCATGCCCATCGCCTGGCCGTCCCGATGACGCCACACGTAGCGCGCCGCTCCGCCCACCCTGAGGTCGATCTCGCACAGCTCCAGCCGCCAGCCGTCCGGACCATGCAGCCAGCCCTTGAGCAGCTCCGGGACAGTCCAGCAGTCGAACACCATCGGCCGCGGCGCGTCGAAGACGCGGGTTACGCGAACCTCCCGATCGCTGGGGGTTGTAATGGTCAGCGTCGCCACGGTGGAACCCGGCAGTCTCGTGGTGCTCATTGAATGTCCTCTTCGTGTTCGCTTGCTCCAAGGACGTCCGGCCGGGCGACGGTCCGACACGCCTGCTATTTTTCTGATCAGGCCGTGCCATAGGCCGCATACGTCCGGCTTCGGCTATTGTTCCGTCTCGCCCGGGTTCTTGCTGGCCTGCAATGCGCCCAACAAGGCGTCGAGCCGCTGGAAATTGCCTTCCCAGATCTTGCGGTAGCGCTCCAGCCACTCGGTGGCCTCGGCCAGCGGTTTCACTTCGAGCCGGCACGGCCTGCGCTGCGCGTCGCGGCCGCGCGAGATCAGGCCTGCGTTCTCGAGCACTTTGAGATGTTTCGAGATCGACGGCTGGCTCATGGCGAAAGGCTCGGCAAGTTCCATCACCGAGGCCTCACCCTCGATCAACCGAGCGAGAATGGCGCGCCGCGTCGGGTCGGAAAGCGCCGCAAAGGTAGTGTCGAGTTGGTTCATGTTAGATAGCCAAAAGGTTATATGCCTAAATGGCTATATACAAATCGATCCCGACGGTCAACCAGCTTCCTGGCGCAGTGCAAAATGGTGGTCATGCCGGATCATGGCCGCTATAACCCCTGCCGACTAAAGTTTGAGCGCCGCCCGCCGCGCATCGGCGTGGCCAGCCAGCAAGGACAATTCGATGCCTGCCTATCGTTCCCGCACCACCACCCATGGCCGCAACATGGCCGGCGCCCGCGGCCTATGGCGCGCCACCGGCATGAAGGATTCGGATTTCGGCAAGCCGATCATCGCAGTAGTCAATTCCTTCACCCAGTTCGTGCCGGGCCACGTGCATCTCAAGGACCTTGGTCAGCTCGTCGCGCGCGAGATCGAAAAGGCCGGCGGCGTCGCCAAGGAATTCAACACCATCGCCGTCGATGACGGCATCGCCATGGGTCACGACGGCATGCTCTATTCGCTGCCGTCGCGCGAACTGATCGCCGATTCCGTCGAATACATGGTCAACGCGCATTGCGCCGACGCGATGGTCTGCATCTCCAATTGCGACAAGATCACGCCCGGCATGCTGATGGCCTCGCTGCGCCTCAACATCCCGACCGTCTTCGTCTCCGGCGGCCCGATGGAAGCCGGCAAGGTGGTGCTGGCCGGCAAGGCGCAGGCACTCGATCTGGTCGACGCCATGGTCGCCGCCGCCGATGACAAGATCTCCGACGAGGACGTCAAGGTCATCGAACGCTCGGCCTGCCCGACCTGCGGCTCGTGCTCGGGCATGTTTACCGCCAATTCGATGAACTGCCTGACCGAGGCCCTCGGCCTGTCGCTGCCCGGCAATGGCTCGACGCTGGCAACGCATGCCGACCGCAAGCGCCTGTTCGTCGAGGCCGGCCATCTCGTCGTCGATCTCGCCCAGCGGTATTACGCGCAGGAAGACGAGACAGCGCTTCCGCGCAGCATCGCCTCCAAGGGCGCTTTCGAGAACGCCATGGCGCTCGACATCGCTATGGGCGGTTCGACCAACACAGTGCTGCACATCCTGGCCGCCGCGCACGAAGGCGATGTCGACTTCACCATGGAAGACATCGACCGGCTGTCGCGCAAGGTGCCGGTGCTGTGCAAGGTGGCGCCCGCCAAGTCCGACGTGCATATGGAGGACGTCCATCGCGCTGGCGGCATCATGGCGATCCTCGGCCAGCTCGACGCGGCCGGCCTGATCAGCCGCGACCTGCCGACGGTGCACACGGCAACGCTTGGCGAAGCGCTCGACCATTGGGATATTTCGCGCAGCTCGGCCGAGAATGTGCGCGAGTTCTTCCGCGCCGCGCCCGGCGGCGTGCCGACCCAGGTGGCCTTCAGCCAGGACCGCCGCTGGGACGAACTCGACACGAATCGCGAGACGGGTGTCATCCGCTCGGCAAAGACGCCGTTCTCGAAGGACGGCGGCCTCGCAGTGCTGAAAGGAAATCTGGCGCTCGACGGCTGCATTGTGAAGACCGCCGGCGTCGATGAATCGATCCTGAAATTCACCGGCCCGGCCCGGGTCTTCGAAAGCCAGGACGCTTCCGTCAAGGCGATCCTCGGCAATGAGATCAAGGCCGGCGACATCGTCGTCATCCGTTATGAAGGGCCGCGTGGCGGCCCGGGCATGCAGGAAATGCTCTATCCGACCAGCTATCTGAAGTCGAAAGGCCTAGGCAAAGCCTGCGCGCTGATCACCGACGGTCGCTTCTCCGGCGGCACGTCCGGCCTGTCGATCGGCCACGTCTCGCCGGAAGCCGCCGAGGGCGGCGCGATCGGCCTGGTCCAGGAAGGCGATACGATCGAGATCGACATCCCCAACCGCACCATCCGGCTTGCCGTCAGCGATGCCGAACTCGAAGCGCGCCGTAAGGCGATGGCAGCGAGGGGCGCGGACGCCTGGAAGCCGGCGGAAAAGCGCAAGCGCAAGGTGACGACCGCGCTGCGCGCCTACGCCGCCTTCGCCACCAGCGCCGACAAGGGCGCGGTGCGGAAAGTGCCGGAGTAAACTAGGCTCCCCCTTCTCCCCTTGTTTGTGGAAGAAGGTGTCGCCGAAGGCGACGGATGAGGGGTGTTGGAAGGATCGCGACAATGAAGAAAAGGGCGCTTGAAGCATCCTATTCTTCAACGCCTCGTTTCTTCCAACACCCCTCATCCGTCTCGGCGCTGCGCGCCGATCCACCTTCTCCCACAAGTGGAGAAGGGGAAGTCGGCGCTACGGCATCAGCTGATATTCATAGAGCTTCTGGTAAAGCCCGCCCTGCTTGAGCAGGGTCTTGTGCGGGCCGCTCTCCTGCACCTTGCCCTTTTCCAGCACCACGATCGTATCAGCCTGATGCACCGTCGACAGCCGGTGCGCGATCACGATCGTCGTGCGGCCGACGGTGAGCTGCTGCAGCGCGTCGCGGAACAGCGCTTCAGACTCGGCATCGAGCGCGCTGGTCGCCTCGTCGAGCAGCAGGATCTCGGCGTCGCGCAGCATGGCGCGCGCGATCGAGATGCGCTGGCGCTGGCCGCCGGACAGCAGCGAGCCGTTCTCGCCGACCTCCGTCTCATAGCCCTTGGCCATGGCGCTGATGAACTCATGCGCGTTGGCGGCCTTGGCAGCGGCGATCACCTCCGCGTCGGTGGCGTCCTCGCGACCGAGGCGGATGTTGTGCATGACAGTGCCGGCGAACAGGAACGTATCTTGGCTGACATAGGCGATCTTGCGCCTGAGAGAATCGAGCGTGGCGAAGGAAATGTCCTGGCCGTCGAACAGCACCCTGCCGGTCTGCGGGTCATACATGCGCATGATCAGGTTGAGGATCGTCGACTTGCCGCTGCCCGACGGCCCGACCAGCGCCGTCATTTTGCCGGCCGCCAATGTCAGGTTGAGGTCTTCGAACACAGGCGGGCTTTCCGGATAGGCGAAGCTGACATTGTCGAAGCGGATTTCACCTGGGCCTGCTTGCAGCGGTTTGGCGCCCGGCTTTTCGGCGAGCGTCAGGGGCCGGTCGGCGAGCTGGAACATCATGCGCACGCCGACGATGCCGGTCTCGAGCGAGATGCGCACCCGCGCCAGGCGCTTTGCCGGCTCATAGGCCAGCAGAAGTGCTGCGATGAAGGCCATGATGTTGCCCGGCATCTGGCCGCCCTGCAGCACCAGGAGGCCGCTGACCAGCACGGCGCCGGCGATCGCCAGGCCGGCCAGCGTTTCCATCACCGGGCTGGTGGCGGCCTCCAGCGTCGCGATGTTGTTGGCGCGGGTTTCGACGTCCGACACCGCCTTGTGCATGCGCTTGCGCATCGCGCCTTCGAGATTGAAGGATTTGACGACGCGCACGCCGATCGCCGTTTCCTGCATCACGTGCACGATCTGGCCGAGCGAGATGAACTCCATCGCCGCGATCTTGCGCACGCGCTTCAGGATGCGGTTGACGCCGTAAATCGCCACCGGCCCGACGACAAAGCAGATCAAGGACAGCGCCGGCTGTTGCCAGACCATGACCCCGACCAGCACGATCAGCGTCACCAGGTCGCGCACATAGGAGGTAACGACGAGGTCGAGCACACTGCGCGCGGCCTGCGCATTGTTGGTCATGCGGGCGATCAGCTCGGATGACGACGTCGAATGATAGAACTCGATGCCCTGCGCCAGGATGCGATCGTAGATCTTGCGCTGCCGGTCGGCGATGATGGCGTTGCCGACCCGGCTCATGAAATAGGCCTGGACGAAGCTGGCAAGGCCCTTGAGCAGGAAGATCGCCGCGACCCCGGCCGCGATCAGGTTGACGCGGTCGAGCCTTTTGAAGACGACGAATTCGTTGGTGATCTCGCGCAGGATCCAGGCGCTGGCGCCGGTCATAGCGGCCACCACCAGCATCGACACTATGGCGGCGCCATAGCCGAATTTATGATCGTGGAACGACTCCCTCACCAGCCTCGCGATGAGGCGCTGGTTTTCCGTCGAGCGGAAGAAACGAAACAACGGCCGATCCTGTGTCTGGCTGCACGAATTTCGGATTCGCCACGAGAGCGCGAGGCGGCTTATAGAGCGAGTTGCGGCGCGATGGAACCTTTCGGCGGCCGGGCAAAGAAAAGGCTGCTTCAGGCTGTCTTTTCGGCCACGATAGGCGCCGATTCTTGGAAGGGGTGACGACAGATGGATTTCGACCTCATCGTGCGGGGCGGCACGCTGCCGGATGGCAGGATTGCCGATATCGGCATTGCCGGCGAGACCATTGCCGCGATCGAGCAGAAACTGCCGGGCTCCGCGCCGACCGAGATCGACGCGCGCGGCAATCTGGTCTCGCCGCCCTTCGTCGATCCGCATTTCCATATGGACGCCACACTCTCCTACGGTATCCCGCGCATCAATGCGTCGGGCACATTGCTCGAAGGCATCGCGCTCTGGGGTGAGCTGAAGCCGCTGCTGACGCATGAGGCGGTGCGCGAGCGCGCGCTCGCCTATTGCGACTGGGCCGTGTCGATGGGGCTTCTCGCCATTCGCAGCCATGTCGATATCTGCGACGACCGGCTGCTCGCGGTGGAGGCGTTGCTCGACGTCAAGAAGACTGTCGCGCCCTATATCGACCTGCAGCTGGTGGCGTTTCCGCAGGACGGCCTCTATCGCTCGCCGACGGCGCGCGAAAACACCATCCGCGCGCTCGACATGGGCGTCGACATCGTCGGCGGCATTCCGCATTTCGAGCGCACCATGGCCGATGGCACCCGCTCGGTGACGGAGCTTTGCGAGATTGCCGCCAAGCGCGGCCTGATGGTCGACATGCATTGCGACGAGACCGACGATCCGCTGTCGCGCCATATCGAGCAGCTCGCGTACGAAACCCAGCGCCTCGGCCTGCAGGGCAGGGTGGCCGGCTCGCATCTGACGTCCATGCATTCGATGGACAATTACTACGTCTCGAAGCTGTTGCCGCTGATTGCCGAGGCTGGCGTCTCGGCCATCCCCAACCCGCTGATCAACATCATGCTGCAGGGGCGCCACGACACGTTCCCGAAGCGGCGCGGCCTGACCAGGGTTAAAGAGATGCAGGCACTCGGCATCCGCGTCGGCTGGGGCCAGGATTGCGTGCTCGACCCGTGGTATTCGCTAGGCACCGCCGACATGCTCGACGTCGCCTTCATGGGCCTGCACGTCGCGCAGATGTCGAGCCCGGCCGACATGGCGCGCTGCTTCGACATGGTCACCAACGTCAACGCCGCCATCATGGGCCTCGATCATCTCGGCCTTGCGGTCGGCAAGCGGGCGAGCCTCGTCGTGCTCGACGCCGGCAACCCGATCGAGGCCGTGCGCCTGCGCCCCGAACGCCTCTGCGTCATCGCCAGGGGGAATGTGGTGGCCGAGCGGATCCGGCAGGAGACCAGGCTGTCGATCTCGGGGCGGCCCTCGCAGGTGAACCGCCGGCACAAAGCCGGCTAGAACCAGCCGATTCCCGCTGCTGGTCTCACCGATCGGCTGAATTTCCCTCGTCAAACCGGCGGTGTGGAGCTAGGGAGCCGCATGGTTCAGACCGTCGCCCGCAATTTCACGATCAGGAATGTCCTGCTCGCCGGCATCCTTTTGATGCTGGCGGGCGATTTCATGTTCGCGCTCAACGACGCGATGGGCAAATGGCTGGTCGCCTCCTTCTCGGTCGGCCAGGTGGTGCTGATCCGCTCCATCGGCGCCTTCATCGTGCTCGGCCCGATGATCGCCAACCAGGGCGCGGGTAGGCTCTTTCACATGGAACGGCCGCTTCTGCAGGTCCTGCGCGTCGTCGCCACCACCACCGATACCGCGCTTTTCTACGCCGCCGTCGTCTACCTGCCGCTTGCCGACGTGATGAGTTTCTATATGGCCGGGCCGATCTATGTCGCGGCGCTGTCGCACCTGCTGCTTGGCGAAAAGGTCGGCTGGCGGCGGTGGCTGGCGATCCTGATCGGCTTCTGCGGCGTGCTGATCATCCTGAAGCCGTCCTCGGCCGCTTTCTCCATGTCTTCCGGCTTCGCGCTGGTCGGCAGCATCGCTTTCGCCTTCGCCATCATCCTGAGCCGTCTGCTACGCGGCACCAGCGACACGACTTTGGTCACCTGGCAGACCATCGGCACGCTGCTGGTCGGCGGCGTACTTGCCGTCGGCGCCTGGCGCACGCCATCGGCGCTCGATTTTGGCGCCATGCTCCTGCTCGGCGTCGTCTCCTGTGCCGCCCATCTGATGATCACAAGGGCGCTGAAGCTGGCGCCGGCCTCGACGCTGGCGCCGCTGCATTACAGCCTGCTTCTTTGGGCGATCGTCTTTGGCCTGGCCTTCTTCGGCGACGTGCCGAGCCTGCGCATCTTGATCGGCGCTGCCATCGTTGTGCTCGCCGGCCTGTTCATCTTCCACCGCCAGAAGGTGGTGGAAACCGAAGTGCCACCGGAGAACGTGCCGAAGGGCGTCAATTAGACTCGGGCCACCTCGCCCCAGCCTTCCGTCCACAAAGTATTTTGCAGTGCAAATCGCCTATTGGGTGCAATCTACGATTGATTCCGGCGGGGTAGGCAGGATATCCATAGCTCCCGAGATTGGGGTGTTGGGGGAAATCATGGGCAGTTTTTCGATATGGCATTGGCTGATAGTTCTAATCCTTCTCGGCTTGCCATTGTTGTTTGTCTTGAGGGCGCCGCCAGCCGGCGTCAATCGTTTTGGTGACACGCCACCGTCAATGAACTTCGGTGAAGCGATTGCAAGCTTTTTCCGAAACTATGTGAACTTCTCCGGCAGGGCCAGCCGCTCGGAGTTCTGGTATTCCTACCTCTTCATTGTCATCGTCGCCGTTCTTATGGGCATAGTCGATATCTTTGTAGGAAACGAAGCCGTCTCGTCGCTTTGGAATCTGGCCGTTCTTCTGCCGACACTTGCCATGACCGCGCGCCGTCTGCATGACGTCAACAGAAGCGGCTGGCATCAGCTGCTTGCGGGATTCTTCCCCATCGGCAGTATTGCGCTGCTCATCTGGTATTGCAAAAAGTCCGACGAAGCAGGGTCGTTGAACGAGATCCAGAGGGTGTTCAGGTAGAGCGCCGGCTCTAGCCCAGGCGCACTGCCGCCAAATGGCCTGAGAATTCCGCCGTCTCCATCAGCATCTTGCAGCGGGCGAAGCGGCCATCGGCATAGGCACGGAAATCGTCGACCGGATTGTCGTTGGCAAGCTGGATCAGCCCCCACAGTGTCCATAAGAGGTCGCACATCGCCTTGTAGATGACGACGCGCCCGCGCTCGGCCGGTCGCGCCTCGCCGCCGAAATAGGCGCGCATCAACTCCTCGTCCTGGGCTTCATTGAACTTGCCCTCGACGGAGAGATCGCCGAGATCCCACAGCGGATCGTTCATGCCGGAATATTCCCAGTCGACGATCCACATCCGCTCGCCGGTATCGAGAAAATTCTCGCACAGCGGATCGCAATGGCAGGCGGCGAGCTCGATCGGGTGCGCATCAAGGGCGGCGCGCACGCTGCCCGCCTCGCGCACGACGTCATGGTAGCCCGCGGGCAGCGCCACATCCTTGGTCGAAAGGACCTTGAGATAGTCGTCGATCATCGCGAACAGTTCGAAGCGGAAGGGAAACACCGCGCCCGACCTGTGCAGCTTGCGGAAGGCCTCGCCCGCGCGGGCCGCGCTCCCCTTGCGCGTTTTGAACTTCTCCGGCGACATCGTCTCGGCGCCGGCGATGAAGCGCGTCGCCATGCGGCCGGTTTCCGGATCGGCATAAAGCACTTCGGGGCTGACGCCGGCCTTGGCCGCCTCTCGCGCCGCCACCGCCTCGTTGGCGCGATTGATATACTCTTCCGTGCCTTTGCCGGGAATGCGCAGACACACGTCGCCTGCTCTGTAGACCATGTTGGTCAGGCCGCCGAGCCGCTCCAGCGGTCCATCATAGCCCGCCAGGACCGGAACGGTTGCCAGCGCCGCGCGCAAATCGTCGGTCACGTCGTGTCCCCTTCACGCCATTTGTCGCGGGACTGACGGTTCCACAATTTTGGCGGCTTGGCTATCATCCGTTGAACGAGAGTCGGGCGGCGGGAGCAGCAATGACAGACGGCAGGCAAAACAGCGCGCTGGGCGCCGCTTATGCGGCGAAGCGGCCGGAGGAAGTCGCCGCGATCTATGACAGCTGGGCGGACACTTACGACGCGGACATGTCGGCCGCCGGTTATCGCCACCCGACGATCTGCCTGGCGCTGCTTGCCCGGCATTTGCCGCGCGGCGCCGAACCCCTGCTCGACGCCGGCGCCGGCACCGGCCTGATCGGCGAATGGCTTTCCATCACCGGCTATCCGAAGGTCGAAGCGCTCGACATCTCGCAAGGCATGCTGGACAAGGCCGGCGCCAAGGGCGTCTACACGGCGCTGCATCGCCTGGCGATGGGCGACGCTCTGCCCTTCGCCGACGGCGCCTATGCAGGGATTATTTCGGCGGGCGTCTTCACCTCCGGCCATGTCGGGGTCGAGGGCCTGGACGAACTGATCCGCATCTGCCGTTCCGGCGGTGTCATCGTCTTGACGGTCAAGAACACGCTTTGGCAGGCCGGCTTCGCCGAGCGGATCGCCGAGCTCGAAGCGCGGGGCCGACTGACACGCGTCGAGGAAACGCGGCCCTATGCCTCGATGCCCGGCGAAAGTGATACCGTTCCGAGCCGGGGCCTGGTGCTGCGCGTCAACTGACCGGCCCGGCGGTCAGGCCTTTATCTTCGCGCCGGCCGGGTCGTACATCGCCTCGAGATGGATCTTTGCCGCCGTACGTTCCATCGCCACCACCAGTTCGTAATCGCCGGAGGCGAGGAGCTCGTCGCTGACGCCATCGGCGTTGCGCACATAGCCGTAGCCGATGTTCTTCTCCACCGTGTAGCCGTAGCCGCCGCTGGTCAGATACCCGACCGGCTCGCCATTGCGCAGGATCGTCTCGCGCCCGACCAGCACGATCTCCGGGTCGTCCACCGAGAAGCCGGCAAAGCGTTTCGTCAGCGGCTTGCCGGCCGCTTTCTCCAGCGCCCTGCGCCCGACGAAATCCGTGTTCCTGCGAAGCTTCACCGCCCAGCCCAGCCCCGCCTCCAGCGGCGTGTCGTTCGGCGTGATGTCGGAGCCCCAGGCGCGGTAGCCTTTTTCCAGTCGAAGCGATTCCAGCGCCCGGTAGCCGACCGGGCGAATGTCATGCGCCTTGCCCGCCGCCATCAGCGCGTCGAAAACCTCGCCGGTGGCGGCGATCGGCACATGCAGCTCCCAGCCAAGCTCGCCGACATAGGTGACGCGCAGCGCCTTCACGCTATGGCCGGCGATCGCGATCTCGCGCGCATGGCCGAAAGCGAAGGCCGCGTTCGAGACGTCGGCATCGGTCACCGCCGACAGCACGTCGCGGGCGCGCGGGCCCATCAGCGACAGCGTGCCGTACTCCTCCGTGACGTCCTTCAGCCTTGCGTCGAGGCCGGCGCCGATATGGTCGCCTATCCAGGACAGGTCATGCGTGCGAAAGCCGGTGCCGGTGACGATATAGAACCTGTCCTCGCCGAGCCGCGATACGGTGAGATCCGCCTCGATGCCGCCGCGCGTGTTGAGAAGCTGCGTGTAGGTCAGTCGCCCAACCGGCTTGTTGATGTCGTTGGCGCAGATCCAGTCGAGCGCCTTCAGCGCATCGGTGCCGGTCAGCTCATATTTGGCGAAGGAGGACTGGTCGAAGATGCCGACCTTTTCGCGCACGTGCCGGTGCTCGTCGCCGACCGGGCCGAACCAGTTCTGCCGGTCCATCGAATAGACGTCCTCGGCGGCCGCGCCGTCGGGCGCGAACCAGTTCGGTCGCTCCCAGCCGAGCTTGGAACCGAACACGGCGCGATGTTTCTTCAGCCGCTCATAGAGCGGCGAGACGATGCGCGGCCGTCCGGTCAGATATTCCTCATGCGGGAAGCCGATCGTGTAATGCTTGCCATAGGCTTCCAGCGTGCGGTCGCGGACCCAGTCGCGGTCGCGATGCAGGCCGGAGAAGCGTCTGATGTCGACCACCCAAAGGTCGAGCGGCGCCTCTCCGTCGACCACCCATTGCGCCAGCACCCAGCCGGCGCCGCCGCCGGATGCGATGCCGAAGGCATTGAAGCCGGCGCCGACGAACATGTTGGCGCATTCGGGCGCCGCGCCGAGGATGAAATTGCCGTCCGGCGTAAAACTTTCCGGGCCGTTGATCATCTGTTTGACGCCGACGGTTTCCAGGGCAGGAACCCGCGCGATCGCCTGCGTCATATGCTGTTCGAAATGATCGTAATCGTCGTCGAACAGGCGGAATTCCCAGTCGTTGGGCACATCTCCTGTCGTCCAGCCCTGCGGGTTCGGCTCATAGCCGCCCATCACCAGCCCGCCGACCTCTTCCTTGAAATAGGTTCGCCGATCCGGGTCGCGGATCGTCGGCGCGTCGGTCGCGAGGCCCGCTATCTTCTCGGTGATGATGTATTGGTGCTTGACCGGCTGCAGCGGCACGTTGATGCCGGCCATCGCGCCGACCTGGCGTGCCCATTGCCCGGCGCAGTTCACCACCTTGTCGCAGTCGATGTTGCCCTTTTCGGTCTTCACCGCGGTGATGCGGCCCTCTTTCATGTCAAAGCCGGTGACGCGCACGTCCTCGAACAGTTTCGCGCCATGCATGCGCGCGCCCTTGGCGAGCGACTGGGCGATGTCGGAGGGGCTTGCCTGCCCGTCGGTCGGCAGCCACGAAGCGCCGACCAGGTCGCCGGTCTCCATCAGCGGCCACATGCGCTTCACCTCGGCCGGCGACAAGAGCTGCATGTCCATGCCGAAGCTCTTGGCCGTCGTCGCCAGCCGCTTGAACTCGGTCCAGCGGTCGGCGTTCGTCGCCAATCGAAGGCATCCGGTCATCTTCCAGCCGGTGGCCAAACCCGTCTCGGCCTCGAGCCCCTTGTAGAGCTCGACCGAATATTTGAGCACGCGCGTGATCGAGGCGGACGAGCGCAACTGCCCGACCAGCCCTGCGGCGTGCCAGGTCGAGCCTGAGGTCAGCTTGCCCTGCTCGAGCAGCACCACGTCGGCCTTGTGGTCGCGCGCCAGATGATAGGCGGTGGAACAGCCGATGATGCCGCCGCCGATGACAACGATCCCGGCATGACTGGGCAAGGTCATGACTTTGGTCCGTATTTCGTCCGGTAGTTCTCGAGCGCCGCATCGAGTCGCACGAGGTTCTCCTCGGTATAGGCGACGTAGTCGATACCGGGCGCGTCGAGATAGAGTTCGGAGACCATGCTCCACATCGCTTCGCGCAGCAGCGAGGCGCATTGCATGGCGGCGTGCGAGCGGCGGATTTCGGTGTCCGGCTCCTTCATGAAATAGGCGGTCATGAAGGCGAAGGATTCGTCATCACTCATGCCGGCATTCGAGGCGACGCCGGCAAGGTCGAACATGGCCGTGTTGAAACCGGCATATTCGAAATCGATCAGCCACAGCCGCTGGCCGTCGTCGAGTATATTGGCCGGCAAAAGATCATTATGGCCGAAGACGATCGGCAAAAGCTTCTGCGCCCGCTCGAGCTCGTCGGCGAGCGAAAGGTAACGCGGCAGCTGATCCTTCTTACGGCTGCCGCCTTCGTCCAGCGTGCGGGCATAGTCGCGGATGACGTGGAACACCCAGAACATGAAGCCGGCGCCGGACACATGGTTCGGCATCTCGCGATGGAAGCCGCGCAGCAGTGCCGCCACGCGGCCGAGATTGGCGCGCACGTCCTCGCCGAGAAAGGTCTTCGCCCCGAGAAACGCCGTCACCAGAATGCCGGGCTCGGAATAGTGGACGGCAGGCGCGAATCCAGCCGCATGCGCGGCCCGCGCCGTCATCACCTCGCGCTCGCGGAAGACATGGTGGAACGGGAAGTCCTGGCCCAAGCGCACGACATGCTGCCCGGCGGCGTCGGTGACGATATAGTTGGCATTGCTGAGGCCGCCCGGCAGCGGCGCGATCTCGATGCTGCCGCTCCAGCACGGCAGGGCGCGGATGCGGTCCTCGGCACTCACGGCTTTGCTCCGGCCCAAGCCGGTCCTCCGGAAAACAGCGATGGGACAGAGCAAAAGAGCCTCGTCGGTGCGAGACGCCAGGATCGGTATCCCGCACCGCACCGACGAGCCCCTTGGCCAGGTTTAGGAGCCCGGCATCCGCCCCCGCGGATTCGATAAAGGCCCGCGTCTGGCTGTTTCCAGACGATCTGGTCACTAGGTTGCGGCTCTGCCATTACCCTCCCGCTAGCAGTTCCGACCCTGTCCCTTGCAACCACTCTCATGCCGTGGCGGCGGAACTGTCAATCAAAAGCTGTGACCTTTTTTGGGTGTTTTGCCCGAAAATATAAGCAACTTCTTTCAAAGCGTTGTCAAAGCCTTAAATTCGGTCAAAATTCCGGACATCCATGATGATCCACTCGAAACGGCATGGCGCGATCCTGCGCATCCTCAAGGAGGAGGGCACGATCACCATAGCCAGCCTTGCCGAACGTCTCGGTGTCTCGCTGGAAACAGTGCGGCGCGACGTCAGGCCGCTCGCCGATGACGGCTCGGTGCTGAAGATGCACGGCGCCGTGGGACTTGCCTCGATGGTGGGCGAGGCGCCGTTCGAGCGGCGCATGCGCGAGAATGCCGAAGCCAAGCGCCTGATCGCCAGGATGGTCGCGGCCACCATCCGCGATGGCGAGGCGATCATGCTCGACACCGGCACGACCACGTCCTTCCTGGCGCGTGAGCTGCTCGGGCACCGCCGGCTGACGGTGGTCACCAATTCCTCCGACATTGCTCGCACGCTGGCGACGGTGAACGGCAACAAGGTCTATATGGCCGGCGGCGAGCTGCGCAGCGATTCAGGCGCGGCCTTCGGCATTTCGGCAATCGAGTTCGTGAGCCGCTTCTCGGTCGATCATGCGGTGATCTCGATCGGCGCGGTTGACGCCGTCGCCGGCCTGACCGACTATGATCTGGACGAAGCGGAATTCGCCCGCATGGTGCTGTCGCGCGGCCAGCGCTCGCTGGTCATCACCGACCACACCAAATTCGGTCGCCAGGGCCTGGTCCGGGTCTGCGGCTTCGACGGCTTTTCCGAGCTTGCCACCGACCAGCCGCCGCCGCATGACGTCGCCGCCGCGCTGAGCCAGGCTGGCGCGCGGCTCAGCATAGCGGCGGCCTAACGCAACAAAGCCCTTCTTTCTTTCCCGGTCGTGCCGGTGTTTAGTCCGGCCATGGCCTTCACCATCCGTCAGTTGCAGTTCTTCGTCGCCGTCGCCGAGCAGGGCACCGTCTCGGGCGCCGCGCAGAACCTGTCGATTTCGCAATCATCGGTCACCGAGGCGATCAAGGAGCTGGAGAGCGATCTCGGCGTCGAGCTGTTCGAGCGCCATCCGCGCGGCTTGAACATCACCCATAAAGGCCACCAGTTCCTGCGCCACGCGACCAAGATCCTGGCCGATGTCTCCGACGCGCGCCGGTCCTTTTCCAGCGACCAGGCCGTCGCCGGCGGCCGCCTGCAGCTCGGCGTAACCTCGCTGGTCGCCGGATATGTGCTGTCCGATCTGCTTGCGCGCTACCGCCGCGCCTATCCGGGCGTCGAGGTTTCGGCCATCGAGGACAATGGCGACTATCTCGAGCACCTTCTGGTCGGCGGCAAGCTCGACATTGCCGTCATGGTCACGTCCAATCTGCGCGACCGCACCGCATTGCAGTCGGAAATCCTGGAAGTCTCGGCCTACCGGCTGTGGATCCCGCTCAGCCACAGGCTGGCCAGCGCCGACATCATCTCGATCGGTGACATCGCGTCCGAGCCGCTGATCATGCTCACCGTCGACGAGATCGAGGAGAACACCGGCAAGCTTCTGTCGGCGATCGGCGCCAGGCCGCATGTCGCTTTCCGCACGCGTTCGGTGGAAGCGGTGCGCAGCCTGGTGGCCACCGGCGCCGGCGTGGCGCTGCTGCCGGACCTCGTCTACCGACCGTGGTCGCTGGAAGGCGACCGTATCGAATCGCGCGATATTTCCGGCTCGCTGCCGGTGGTCCAGGTCGGCATGGTCTGGCGTCGCGGCTCCAGCCTGCCGCAGTCGGCGCGCGACTTCATCGGCCTCGCGCAGTCGCAGCGCATGGTCCGCCGCTGAAGCAATTTCAGGAAAAGTGTGAAACGGTCGGCTTGAACTCGTAGAGTGCCGGCAGCGATCGATGAGGGCAACTGAAAGCGAGGTCCGCCATGCCGCAATCCGCGCAGCCAAACACACAGCAAGCCGCTCTCTGGAACGACGCCAGCGGAAAGGCCTGGGTCGAGATGCAGCCGATCCTCGACGGCGTGCTGGCGCCGTTCGAGAGCCTGGTGGTGGATGCCGGCTACCCCGGGGAAGGGGGCAACGCCCTGGACATCGGCTGCGGCGCCGGCGCCACGACCCTGGCGATGGCGCGCCGCGTCGGCAGTGGCGGCCAATGTGTCGGGCTCGATATCTCGCGGCCGCTTGCGGGTGGGAGAGGTGGCAAACGCGAGTTTTGAAGTGGGCGACGCTCAGCAATATACGTTCGAATCCGGACGCTTCGATGCCGTTGTCTCGCGCTTTGGCGTCATGTTCTTCGACGATCCCGTGGCGGCGTTCAACAACATAAGTCAGGCCGCGATGCGCGGTGGCAAGCTCGCCTTTGTTGCTTGGCGGAGTCCGCGCGAGAATGATTTCATGACGACCGCCGCGCGAGCGGCAGCACCTTTCCTGCCGCCCGCACCCGCGCCAGACCCCGAGGCGCCGGGGCAGTTTGCCTTCGCTGACGGCGCCAGGGTGAGGCGGATCCTTGAGGCGAGCGGCTGGTCGTCGATCAAAGTCGAACGGGCGGACGTCCCGTGTCAGATCGCTGAGGATCATCTGATGACATATGCGACCCGCCTGGGACCGGTCGGCGCTGCGCTGCGCGAGCTTGACCGGGCAACGGCCGAAAAGATCACCGCAGCCCTGCCTGCTGCATTCGCGCCTTTCGTGACAGACGGCAAGGCTGATTTCATTGCCGCCTGCTGGCTGGTCACGGCGCTGGCTTGAAGGCGTTTGATATCGGAAAAACCGATATCGGCTTTCTGATAAATGAATTTGCGAAACCTGATTTTTCACAGCACTTTTTGCCCCAGGGAACAAAGCCGCGCCCTGAGAGCGCTGCTGACAAGGCAAGACACGCCCTGTCGTTTTTGAGTCTGCGCATGATCCTTCCTGAAATCGGACCGGTTTCGGGGTCATGCGCCCAAATGGGGAGATCGATGATGAATGCATTCCTGAAGTCGTGCACGGCGCTGACTGTCGCGCTGACTTTTTCCGGTCAGGCCGTGGCCCAGGTCAAGGAAATCGGCAAGGGCGAGGGCGAGGTCAACATCGTTGCCTGGCCAGGCTATATCGAGCGCGGCGAGACCGACAAGAACTATGACTGGGTGACGGCTTTCGAGAAGGAAAGCGGCTGCAAGGTCAACGTCAAGACTGCCAACACCTCTGACGAGATGGTCTCGCTGATGAACGAGGGCGGCTTCGACCTGGTCACCGCTTCGGGCGATGCATCGCTGCGCCTCGTCGCGGGCAAACGCGTGCAGCCGATCAACACCGATCTCATCCCGAGCTGGAAGACCGTCGACGACCGCCTGAAGGACGCGCCCTGGTTCACCGTCGACAAGGTGCATTACGGCGTTCCCTACCAATGGGGCCCGAATATCCTGATGTACAACACCGACGTCTTCAAGGAAGCACCCAAGAGCTGGAACGTCGTCTTCGAGGAGATGAAGCTGCCCGACGGCAAGTCGAACAAGGGCCGCGTCCAGGCTTATGACGGCCCGATCCACATCGCGGATGCCGCCAACTACCTGATGTTCCACAAGCCGGAACTCGGCATCAAGGACCCCTACGAGCTCAATGAAGACCAGTACAAGGCGGCGCTTGAGCTGCTGCGCACCCAGCGCACGCTGGTCGGCCGCTACTGGCATGATGCCGCGATCCAGGTCGACGACTTCCAGAACGAGGGCGTGGTTGCATCCGGCTCCTGGCCCTATCAGGTCAACACGCTGGTCGCCGCCAAGAAGCCCGTCGCCTCGACCGTGCCGGAAGAGGGCGTCACCGGCTGGGCCGACACCACAATGATGGAAGCCGACGCCGCCCATCCGAACTGCGCTTATAAGTGGCTCGAGCACTCGCTCTCGCCGAAGGTCCAGGGCGACGTCTCGGCCTGGTTCGGCTCGTTGCCCGTCGTGCCCGCCGCCTGCAAGGGCAATGAGCTGCTTGGCGACGAAGGCTGCAAGACCAACGGCTACGACAATTTCAACAAGATCAAGTTCTGGAAGACGCCAGTGTCGAAATGCGCCAGCCAGAACGACCAGTGCGTGCCCTATTACCGCTGGGTGTCGGACTATATCGGCGTCATCGGCGGGCGGTAACGCTCTTTACCCTCCCCCTGTGGGGAGGGTCGACGCGCAGCGTCGGGGTGGGGGCTGTCTGATCGGTTCGCGCCAGTCACCCCCACCCGCGGCTTCGCCGCGACCTGCCTCATCGAGGGGGAGGTAGGGCGTCGCGCATCCCCACTAAACCGGCAACGAAACAAACAGGCCCATGACCTCTGCCGTTTCCTTCAAACAAGTCTCGCGCCATTTCGGCAGCGTGCGCGCCGTCGATGCGGTCGATCTGGAGATCGCGGCGGGCGAGTTCTTCGCCATGCTGGGCCCGTCCGGCTCCGGCAAGACGACATGCCTTAGGCTGATCGCCGGTTTCGAGCAGCCGACGGCCGGCTCGATCTCGATCTTCGGCGAGCGCGCCGAAGGCGTTCCGCCCTATCGCCGCAACGTCAACACCGTGTTCCAGGACTACGCGCTGTTCCCGCATCTCAACGTGCTCGACAACGTCGCCTACGGCCTGATGGTCAAGGGTGTCGGTAAGACCGAGCGGCTGAAGGCGGCGGAAGAGGCGCTGTCGCTGGTGCGTCTGCCCGGCTACGGCACGCGTCGCCCCGGCCAGCTTTCCGGCGGCCAGCGCCAGCGCGTCGCGCTTGCCCGCGCGCTGGTCAACCAACCCAAGGTGCTGCTGCTCGACGAACCGCTCGGCGCACTCGACCTCAAGCTGCGCGAGAACATGCAGGAAGAGCTGAAGTCGCTGCAAAAAGTGCTCGGCATCACCTTCGTGTTCGTCACCCACGACCAGGGCGAGGCGCTTTCCATGGCCGATCGCGTCGCCGTCTTCAACGACGGCAAGATCATGCAGGTCGGCACGCCGGAAGATATCTACCAGCGGCCGAACACGCGCTTCGTCGCCGATTTCGTCGGCTCGTCGAACGTGCTGCCGCCCGATTTCGTGCAACGCTATTCCGGCCAGCATCGCTGGGGCAGCCTGCGCCCGGAATCCATCCGCGTTTCAAGCGCGACCAGTGGCGACGGCGTTGCCGCGCGCCTGGTCGGCACCAATTATCTCGGCGCCACCACGAGGCTGGCGCTCGATGCCGATGGGCTGAGGCTGCATGCGGTGGTGCCGGCGGGAACGTCGCTGCCGGCCGAGGGCGAGGCGGTGATGCTCACCTTCAATCGCGACAGTCTGCACCTGATGGACGAGCCGGCATGACGAAGGTTTGCGCGAGGACGAAGGATCGCGGCCTCTCCCATAATCCCCTTCAACACGCGGTGGCGCGATGACCATCGCCGCTGTTCAATCCAACCCAACCCCCGCCATCCTGCCGGGCAGCGGCGGAATGCGCGGCGCGCTCTCCGACCTGTTCTGGCGCCGGCCGAAATTTTTACTCACGCTGATGCTGGCGCCGTCGCTTCTGTGGCTCGGCATCGTTTATATCGGCTCGCTCTTTGCCTTGCTGGCACAAAGCTTCTTCTCGATCGACGAGTTTTCCGGCCTCATCAACCGCGAGTTCACGCTGAAGACCTATGGCGACCTGTTCCAGGCCGCCAATCTCGACATCATCCTGCGCACGGTGACGATGGCGGCGCTGGTTACGCTTGCCTCGGCTGTCATCGCCTTCCCGATCGCCTATTACGCGGCGCGCTATGCGCGCGGCCGCTGGAAGGCGCTGTTCTATCTTGGCGTCATGCTGCCGCTGTGGTCCAGCTACCTGGTCAAGATCTATGCCTGGAAGCTGATCCTCGCCAAGGAAGGCATCCTCACCTGGCTGCTCGCCAAGCTGAACCTGCTCTGGCTGCTCGATGCCTGGTTGTCGCTGCCGGTCGTCGGCGGCAACTCGCTGTCGGTCTCCTTTACTGGCACCTTCATCGTCTTCGTCTATGTTTGGCTGCCGTTCATGATCCTGCCGGTGCAGGCGGCGCTCGAGCGCGTGCCCGGCAATCTGGTCGAGGCCTCGTCCGATCTCGGCGCCTCGCCGGGCCAGACCTTCCGCAACGTGCTGTTCCCGCTGGCGCTGCCCGGCATCGTCGCCGGCTCGATCTTCACCTTCTCGCTGACCTTGGGCGACTACATCATCCCGCAGATCATCGGCACCTCGCGGCTCTTCATCGGCCAGGCCGTCTATTCGCAGCAGGGCACGGCCGGCAATATCCCTTTGGCCGCCGCCTTCACCGTGGTGCCCATCGTCATCATGGGCTTCTACCTCTGGGGCGCCAAGCGCATGGGGGCTTTCGATGCGCTCTGACCGTGGCCAATCCGCTCCGCTCGGCCTGAAGATCGCCGCCGCCTGCGGCCTGCTCTTCCTGCATCTGCCGATCCTCTTGATCTTCGTCTATGCCTTCACGACGGAGGAGAAGAGTTTTGTGTGGCCGCCGCCAGGGTTGACCACGCAGTGGTTTGCCGTCACCTGGAACCGGCCGGACGTCTGGGATGCGCTGTCGCTGTCGGTCCGCGTCGCCGCCATCTCCACGGCCATCGCATTGGTGCTCGGCACGCTTTGCGCCGCCGCCGTGTCGCAGACGCGCTTCTTCGGCCGCGAGGCCATCTCGCTTTTGGTCATCCTGCCGATCGCGCTGCCCGGCATCATCACCGGCATTGCCCTGCGCTCCGCCTTCGCGCTCGCCGACATCCCGTTCTCGTTCTGGACGATCGTGCTCGGCCACGCCACCTTCTGCGTGGTCGTCGTCTACAACAACGCCGTCGCCCGTTTCCGCCGCACGTCAGGCTCGATGATCGAGGCCTCGATGGATCTCGGCGCCGACGGTTTTCAGACATTCAGGCATGTCGTGCTGCCGAACATCGCGACCGCATTGCTCGCCGGCGGCATGCTCGCCTTCGCGCTGTCCTTCGACGAGGTCATCGTCACCACTTTCACCGCTGGCCAGCAGCAGACGGTGCCGATCTGGATGCTCGAGGAGCTGATCCGCCCGCGCCAGCGCCCGGTCACCAATGTCGTGGCCATGGTCGTCGTGCTGGTGACGCTGCTGCCGATCCTCTTTGCCTATTACCTGACCCGCGACGGCGACCAGATCGCCGGTTCGGGCAAATAACCATATTCGTAAGGGAGTGACGTCCATGGACACCCAGATGCTGATCGGCTCGAAATTCGAGAAGGGCACCGAGACCGAGGAACCGATCCTCAATCCCAAGACCGGGGCAACCATCCTCAACCTGCCGGAGGCGAGTCCTGCGCAGATCGAAGCGGCAGTCGCTGCCGCCGAACAAGCCTTCGTCGGTTGGTCGCGCACGACGCCCGCGCAGCGCTCGGGCTATCTGCTTAAGATCGCCGACCGCATCGAAGCCGAAGCCAAGGAATTCGCAGCGCTCGAGGCGCTGAACTGCGGCAAGCCGATCAATGCCGTGCTCAATGACGAGATCCCGGCGATCGTCGACTGTTACCGCTTCTTCGCCGGCGCGGTGCGCTCGATGCCTGGCCAAGTGGCCGGCGAATATATTGCTGGCCACACCTCGATGGTACGGCGCGACCCTATCGGCATCGTCGCCTCGATCGCACCCTGGAACTATCCGCTGATGATGATGGCATGGAAGGTGGCGCCGGCGATCGGCGGCGGCAACACGGTCGTCTTCAAACCCTCGGAACAGACGCCGCTGACATCGCTGAAGCTGGCGAAGATCCTCGCCGAGATCCTGCCCGAGGGCGTCGTCAATATCGTGCTCGGTCGCGGCGACAGCGTCGGCAACACGCTGATCAACCACCCCAAGGTCAACATGATCTCGATCACCGGTGACGTCGCCACCGGCAAGAAGGTGCTGCAGGCCGCCGCCAAGTCGGTCAAGCGCACGCATCTTGAGCTCGGCGGCAAGGCGCCCGTCATCGTCTTCGACGACGCCGACCTCGGCGCCGTGGTCAACGGGTTGCGCGCCTTCGGCTACTACAATGCCGGCCAGGACTGCACCGCCGCCTGCCGCATCTATGCCGGCAAGAAGATCTACGACAAGCTCGTCGCCGATCTCTCCTCGGCGGTCTCGACGATCAAGTACAATCGTCCGGACGACACCGAGAACGAGATCGGGCCGCTGATCTCGCGCCGCCAGCGCGACCGCGTGTCGAGCTTCGTCGAGCGCGCTTCGGAGCTGAAGCATATCGAGATCACCACCGGCGGCAAGCCGGGCGAGGGCTCAGGCTTCTACTACCAGCCAACGGTCGTCGCCGGGGCGCTGCAGGAAGACGAGATCGTGCGCCGCGAGGTCTTCGGTCCGGTCGTCTCGGTCACCCGCTTCTCAGATGTCGACGAGGCGGTGAATTGGGCAAATGACAGCGACTATGGCCTTGCCTCGTCGGTGTGGACGAAGGACGTCTCGCGCGCCATGGCGACGGCCGCCCGCCTGCAATATGGCTGCACCTGGATCAACACCCACTTCATGCTGACCAACGAGATGCCGCATGGCGGCTTGAAACAGTCCGGCTACGGCAAGGATATGTCGCTCTACGCGCTGGAAGACTACACCGCCGTCCGTCACGTGATGGTGGCGCACGGGTAAAATGAAAAAGGATGACGGCTCGCCGCCATCCTTAAAATATTCGCTGCGCCGTGTCGGCATATTAAGCGCCGTGCTACGCCCGCCCTAAGCGGCCGTCCTGCCTTGCTCAGCCGATGCCGCGGGCTTTATGTTCTGGTTGACTCGGAAGACGTTGAAGGGGTCATAGGTGCGCTTCACCTGGCTAAGCCGCTCGTAGTTCGCGCCATAGCTCGCTTGCACGCGCGCCTCTCCTTCGTCGTCCATCATGAAATTCACGTAGCCGCCTTCGCCGTTATGGGGATGGATGCTCGTCCAGTAATTCTTGGCCCATTTGGTGAGATCGGCGGCCTTGCCCGGATCGGGATCGATGGCGGCGATGACCATCGACCAGGTCGCGTCGCGCGCGTTCCACGCCGTCTCGTTTTTGCCGACACGGCGAACGGCGCCGTCGATCGGGTAAAGATGCATGAGGGACAATTCGCTCGGCGCCTTGGCGGCCTGCGCGATATGGGTGGCGATGGCCTCGTCGGGAAGCGACCTGACGAAATCGCCCTTCCAGTACCATTGCAGGCCCTTCGGAAGCAGCGGGTCGAACATTGCCTGCAAGACCGGGAATGGCATCACGCCCATCCAGTTGAAGATCGGCGGTGGAAGAGTGTCGAGCAGTGGTGCCATGGCCTTGCGCCCCTCCTCTTCCGTGCCATTGTAGCAGGAGATGATGGCGCAGGCGCGCTTGCCCCAATGCTCGCGCGGGAAGGGATCCGTCGAGGGAACGGTTTTCAGGCCGACAAAGGCACCGAGGTCTTCCGGCGCCTCCGGCAGATAGTCGCGATAGGTCCGCATGACGGCCGGAGCGTCCTTGGCCTCCCAGAACACCGGGCCGCCGAAGATCATGTTCACCGGATGGGCCTGGAAGAGGAAGCTGGTCACGACGCCGAAATTGCCGCCGCCGCCCCGCAGCGCCCAGAACAGGTCGGGGTTCTCAGCTTTGCTGGCTGTCACCACGCTGCCGTCGGCCAGCACCAGATCGGCCTCGACCAGATTGTCGATGGTGAGACCGTATCTGCGCGTGAGATAGCCGGTCCCGCCGCCGAGGGTTAAGCCGGCAACGCCGGTGGTCGAGACGATGCCGGCCGGAACCGCGAGCCCGAAAGGATGTGTGGCATGATCCACGTCGCCCGACGTGCAGCCGGGCCCGACCCTGACGGTGCGTGTTTTCGCATCGACACGGACACCCTTCATCATCGACAGGTCGATCACGAGGCCGTTGTCGCAAATCCCCAGCCCGGCGCCGTTGTGTCCGCCGCCGCGCACGGCAATCAGCAGGTCGTTGTCGCGGGCATATTTCACAGCGGTGATCACGTCGGCGACATCAGCGCAGCGCGCAATCAGCTGCGGGCGCTTCTCGATCATGCCGTTGTAGACCTTGCGGGCCTCGTCATAGCCGGCATCGTCGCGCAGGATCACCTCTCCGCGCAGGCCTTCACGCAGTTTTGCATGGGTTTCATCGCTCATCGTTTTGCTCCCTTTGATTGCGTCAGCGCCATGCGGCTCGACGCGACGCATCTGTTGCTTCGTTCTGCCGCCTCGATGGGGGCGGGTGCGTTGGATGGTGCAGGAAGAGCACATTGCACCAAATCCGGTGCCTGCCGCTTCGCCCGAAAGGACCAGCGGGGCATGGCCCGGGAGAGCCATTACACGGCAGCCAAAGCGGCCGCCGGAAAGAGCCGTCCCGGATGTTCGGTCCCTGGCTTAGGGTCGATCCGATGATGAAGAGCGGCCGCCCGCGTCACGACTACTCGTGCCCCTGGTGCTCGCCGCCTCTCGGCTCCGGCTCTTCGACGACGCAGCTATTCCACGATTCGGAAGATCTGCCACTGGCTGGTGCCCGACACCACATAGGGCTCCAACTCCTTGCCCCATTTGGCGTGCGCGTCGATCTTGGCGATCTTGGCGAAGAACGCTTCCAGTTGGGCCAGGCTTTCGACCTCGTGATGGGATTCGATCGTCGCTTCCCGTGCGCCGATAGAACCGGTCATGAGGCGGAAATTCAAGTCGGCGAGGCCGACCTGTGAACCGATCTCGCGCTCCCATTTGCGCATCAGCTCGAGCGCGGTCTGCTTATGCCCGAACCTGGCATCGATCTGCCATCTGGCGCTGAACATGTTGGTTCTCCCTGATGATTGTGTTGATTTGTCCGCGGTTGATTTATTCGTCCCAGGCCTGCACGACGGTCTGCCGCGCGATCAGGCCGTTCCTCAGCTCCAGCATCGCCGCGCAGACCACCTTAGTGCCGTCCGGATAGGCGCAGGCTTGCATGAAGGCGAGGTTGTCGCCCTCGGCGATGGTGGTGTCGACCTTGTGGGTCATCGCCCGGCTGCAGATATCGTCCCAGAAGATGCTGATCGCCGCGCGGCCGCGGATTTCGCGCGGCTTGCTCGGCGGGTTGTTGCGGTCGACGACGCGCACCAGCGCATCGTCGGTATAGAAGCTCGACAGCAGCTTGCCGTCACGGCCCTCGATCGCCTTCTTGATCGCCGCGCCGTCCACCGTCTTTGTCTTGGTCAACATTCTTGTCTCCATGGCCCGTCTGGCCGGGCGTTCGGTTGCTGGGGACGCGGCCCGGCGCGATCGCCGGACCGCGGGTCTTTCACTGCGACTTGGCCTTGACTGCCGCGAACAGGTCGTCGGTCTGCTTCTTGAATGTGGCGAGGTCGACCTGGCTGCCGTTGAGCATCGTCGACCAGTGGCGCACGATTGCCGCCATAGCGATCGCTTCCTTGATCTCTTCGTCGCTCGCGCCATTCGCCTTGGCCGCCAGCGTGTGGAAATAGATGCAGTACTGGCAGGGGATCTGCGAGGCGACCGCGAGGCCCAGCAGTTCCTTGGTCTTGCCGTTGAGGGCGGTATTCGGATTGAGCTGCACGCCCTTGATCTCGGCCCAGGCGCCGGCCACCGCGACATCCGGCAGCGTCTTGAACATGTCGGGCACCGTGCCGAGCGTGGCCTGGATGTCCTTGTACGCGGCGGTTGCCGAAGCGTCTTCGGCGCGCGCCGGGGTAATGGCCAGCAATGCGCCCACGGTAAATGCCAGCAATCCGATCTTGCGATTGAGTTTCAGCATTTCATCCTCCATTCGCAGCGCCTTCCTGGCTGCCTGCATGGGGAGAATTGATACCTCTTACGGCGTCCCGACCGCTTCGCCCGAAAGCGCCATGGCTCTCATGGCCCGTCCGGGCCAGCATGTCTGGCCGAGAATGCCGCCGCCGCCGCCCGCGACGGCAGGTCGAGCTTGAGCAGGATGTTGGCGACGTGCCGCTTGACCGTGTGCTCGCTGAGCTCCAGCTCGGCGGCGATCGCCGCATTGCTCTTGCCGTCGGCGATCAGGCTCACCACCTCGCTCTCGCGAGCCGTCAGCGTTGTTGGTTCGGCAGGCTTGGACTTGGGGCGGCAGGCCGGCTCCAGATGCTGTTCGGCCGTCACCTGGACCAGCGCCAGCGGCTCGTCCAGTTCGTCGAGGCTGATACGCCCGGAATCGATGAAATGCAGCCCCGAACCCGCCGCCAGCTCTGCGACCAGCCTTGAGCAGAGGATGTGACCGCGCTCGGCATGGGCAGCAAGCTGCATGGCCACACGCGCCGTCAGCCCCGTCGGCAGTCCGCGTACCTCGATCTCGCCGACATGTACCCCTTGCGCGCTTGCCACACCGATTTCCTGGGCCGCCTCGCGCAGCAGCGCCGCGCAGCGCACGGCACGGGCCGGGCCGTCGAAGCGCGCGATCATCAGCTCGCCATGCGTGCCGGCCACGCGTCCGCCATGACGGCCGACCAGCATGCGCCAGTTCTCCTGGAAGCGCAGGCTGCGTTCGCTCCACAAGCGGTCGCCAAGCCGCGCGGTGTCGTAGATGCGCGTCACCAGAAGTGCTGCGAGCACCCGTTCCACATCGGCCACGGCCGGTTCTCCGGTCAGGAATTCCTCGATCAGGTCGGCCACGCGGTCGACGTCTCCGGTCCAGATCGGGTGGTCGCGCCCCGAAATCTCGACCAGGCGCGCGCCGGGAATCTTCCTGGCCAGGAAGCGGCTGGCGTCGGGATCGACTCGGGCGTCGTTGCGGCGATGGATCAGGTATGTCGGCACACTGATCGTCTCGAGCATGTCGCGCACGTCTATGCCGGCATTCATGCGGGCAAGTGCGGCCGCGGCCGTCGGGCTGGCAGACAGCCGCTCGAACCGGGCCCACCATTGCGCAAAATGTGTGTCGTCGACCCGTCCCGGCGCGAAATTGGGCAAGGTGGCGCCTGTGCCCCAGGACGTCTCAGCCGTCTCGATGAAGGCTTCCAGCCGTTCCTGCGGCATCACCCATTTGTGGAAATGCGCGTAGCCCCCGTAGAGCACCAGCGCCCGCGTCCGCTCCGGATAGGTGGCGGCAAACAGCATTGCCATGGGCGCGCCTTCCGAGGCGCCGAGGATCGCGGCGCGGCCGCTGCCGGTGGCATCCATCACCGCGCGCACGTCGTCCATGCGGGTTTCGAGACTGGGCAAATTGTGGGTATCGACGCGGTCGGAAAGGCCGGTGCCGCGCTTGTCGAACAGGATCAGCCGCGAGAAGGCGGAAAGCCGCTTCAAGAGACGGCTGTAGCCTTCATCTTCCCAGTGCAGATCGAGATTGGAGATGAAGCCCGGCACGAAGACCAGATCGAACGAGCCTTGGCCGACCACCTGATAGGCGATCCGCACATCCCCGCTACGAGCGTATCTGGTCTCGATAGGCCTCACGCAACCATCCCGCCCGGCCAGACGATCTCCTGTCGCCGACCATAGCAGAAGCGGCCCGCTTACGGCAGACAAACTTTAGAGAGTTGAAATGTAAGACCTTTGTTGCCGTCGCGCCGTCGGCGCGACCCTCCCGGTCTATGCCTGCCTTGCGTAGCCGATGCTCTTGTCGGCCTGTTCCGCCGTCGGCGGTCGCTTGATCTTGGCCGAGGCGGCGATCACGAGGTCGTCGAAACCCTCGGTGCCGGCGTCCAGCATCTCGAACAACTGCCGCCGCATCCGTGGCTCCCAGAACTTGTTGATGTGCTCGGCCAGCCCGGCGATGCCTTCCTCGCGCGGCTTCGAGTGGAAGAAGGTGGCGATCTGATTGGCCATGCGCACCAGCTTCTCCTTTGTGCTGGCGATGTGGTCTTCGTCATGCGACATGCTTGGCAACTCCGGAAGCCACCCGTTCCGGGTGGGTGAAAATATCGAAATCATCGCCGCGCACCAGCGCGACCAGCGTCATGCCGGCGGCATCCGCCGTGCGGATAGCGAGCGCCGTCGGCGCCGAAACCGCCATGATGATCGCCGCGCCGATGGCGGCGGTCTTCTGCACCATTTCGACCGAGACGCGCGAGGTCACCACGACCGCGCCGGTAGAACCATCAATGCCTGCCTTGGCCAGCGCGCCGGCAAGCTTGTCCAGCGCATTGTGTCGGCCGACATCCTCGCGCGCCATCACGATGCCCTTTCCCGGAACATAGAAACCCGCGGCATGAACCGCGCCGGTCTCGGCGTGCAGCGGCTGAACCTTGGACAGCAACCGGACGGCGCTGGTGATGTCTTCTGCTTGAAGCGTAAGTCGTGACGCACCAACCGCATCGATCGAGCGCATCGCTTCCTCGATGGATTCGATGCCGCACAAGCCGCAGCCGACAGGCCCGGCCAGCCGGCGCCGCCGTGCCTGGAAGCGTGTGTTGGCCTGGTCCTTCAGCCGGATCTGGATATCGATGCCGGCGCCGAGATCCTCGACCTCGATCGCCTCGATCTCCTTCGGGTCGGCGATGATGCCTTCGGTCAGCGAGAAGCCGAGCGCGAAATCCTCGAAGTCGGCGGGGCTCGCCATCATCACGGCATGCGTTGTGCCGGCAAAGGAGAACGCCACCGGCGTCTCTTCCGGCACCATGCGGTTCGCGGCAGCGGTGCCGCCGGCGCGATGCGCCAGCCGCGAGATTTGCGTCGTGGCTTTGCGCCGCGCGGTCAAGACTACTCCGCCGCCGCCAGCGGTGCGATACGACGGCTGTGCCGAGCCTGCTCGTTATAGTCCTTCTGCCAATCGGTCGGGCCGTTGGACGGCGCCACCTGCACGGCGGTGACCTTGTATTCCGGACAGTTTGTCGCCCAGTCTGAGAAGTCGGTGGTGATCACGTTGGCCTGCGTGTCCGGGTGGTGGAACGTCGTGTAGACGACGCCCGGCGAGACGCGGTCGGTGATCAGCGCGCGCAGCGTGGTTTCGCCGGAGCGGCTCGCCAGCCGCACCCAGTCGCCGTCGCGGATGCCCCGGACTTCGGCGTCGTGCGGATGGATCTCCAGCCGGTCCTCGGCATGCCACGTGACGTTTTCGGTGCGCCTGGTCTGCGCGCCGACATTGTATTGCGACAGGATGCGGCCGGTGGTGAGGAGCAGCGGATAGCGCGGGCCTGTGCGCTCGTCCGTCGCCACATATTCGGTGCGGATGAACTTGCCCTTGCCGCGTACGAAGCCGTCGACATGCATGATCGGGGTGCCGAGCGGCGCCTTCTCGTTGCAGGGCCATTGCACCGAGCCGACGCGGTCGAGCAGCTCGAACGAGACGTTGGCGAAGCTCGGCGTCGTCTTGGCGATCTCGTCCATGATCTGCGAGGGATGCGTGTAGTTCCAGTCGAGCCCGATGGCGCGGGCAAGCTCCTGCGTCGCTTCCCAGTCGGCATAGCGCGCCTTCGGCTCGATGACCTTGCGCACCATGTTGATGCGGCGCTCGGCATTGGTGAAGGTGCCGTCCTTCTCGAGGAAGGTCGAACCCGGCAGGAAGACATGCGCGTAGTTCGCCGTCTCGTTGAGGAAGAGGTCGTGCACGACCACGCATTCCATCGCGGCGAGGCCGCCGGCGACATGCTTGGTGTCGGGATCGGACTGCAGGATGTCCTCGCCCTGGATGTAGATGCCCTTGAACGAGCCGTCGACGGCGGCGTCCAGCATGTTGGGGATGCGCAGGCCGGGTTCATCGTCCAGCTTGACGCCCCACAGGCTCTCATAGATATCGCGCACCGCCTCGCCCGAGATATGGCGATAGCCCGGCAGCTCGTGCGGGAACGAGCCCATGTCGCACGAGCCCTGCACATTGTTCTGGCCGCGCAGCGGGTTCACGCCGACGCCGGGGCGGCCGATATTGCCGGTGGCCATGGCAAGGTTGGCGATTGCCATCACCGTGGTCGAGCCCTGGCTATGCTCGGTGACGCCGAGGCCGTAATAGATCGCGCCATTGCCGCCCTTGGCGTACATGCGCGCCGCACCCCGGATAAGCTCGGGGTCGACGCCCGACAACTTGCCTACAACCTCGGGGCTGTTCTCCGGTAGGGCAACGAAGGAGGCCCAGTCCTGGAACTCGGCCCAGTCGCAGCGCTCGCGCACGAAGGCTTCGTTGTAGAGGCCCTCGGTGACGATGACATGCGCCAGCGCCGTCAGCACCGCCACATTGGTGCCGGGCTTCAGCGGCAGGTGATAGTCGGCCTCGATATGTGCCGACTTGACCATCTCGGTGCGGCGCGGATCGAGAACGATCAGCTTGGCGCCCTGGCGCAGCCGCTTCTTCAGCCGCGAGGCGAACACCGGGTGCGCCGAAACCGGATTGGCGCCGATGATCACGGCGACGTCGGTGAATTCGACCGAATCGAAATCCTGCGTGCCGGCCGAGGTGCCGTAGGTCTGGCCGAGGCCGTAGCCGGTCGGCGAGTGGCAGACGCGGGCGCAGGTGTCGACATTGTTGTTGCGGAAGCCCTGCCGCACCAGCTTCTGGACGAGATAGGTCTCCTCGTTTGTGCAGCGCGAGGACGTAATGCCGCCGATCGCCGTGCGTCCATACTGATACTGGATGCGGCGGAATTCCTTCGCCGTGTGGGCGATCGCCTCTTCCCAACTCACCTCGCGCCAGGGATCGGAGATCTTCTCGCGGATCATCGGCGACAGGATGCGGTCCTTGTGCGTGGCGTAGCCGTAGGCGAAGCGGCCCTTGACGCAGCTATGGCCGTGGTTCGCCTTGCCGTCCTTGTAGGGCATCATGCGGATGACCTTGTCATCCTTCACCTCGGCCTTGAACGAGCAGCCGACGCCGCAATACGCGCAGGTGGTGACGGCCGAGCGCTCCGGCATGCCCTTTTCGAGCACCGTCTTCTCGCGCAGCGCGTCGGTCGGGCAGGCCTGGACGCAGGCGCCGCAGGACACGCATTCCGAGGCGATGAAATCCTCATGCATGCCGGCGACCATGCGCGATTCGAAGCCGCGGCCCTCGATGGTCAGCGCGAAGGTGCCTTGCACCTCTTCGCAGGCGCGCACGCAGCGCGAGCAGACGATGCACTGCGCCGGGTCGTAGGTGAAGTAGGGGTTGGATTCGTCGCGGGCGATGTAGTCGACTGCCAGCGAGCCATGGCCGGGGGCGACGCCGCCTTCATCCTTGACGTGGTTGCGGCCTTCGATACCGTAACGGTTCTCGGTCAGCCCGACCGACTTCGCCACCGCGTCGAACTCGCTGGCGCCGGTTCCAGCCTTCTCGTTCCAGGCCATCGGATGGTCGGAGACATAGAGCTCCATAACGCCGCGGCGGATGGCGTCGAGTCTCTCCGACCGCGTGCGCACCACCATGCCTTCGCCGACCGGCGTCGTGCAGGAGGCCGGCGTGCCGCCGCGCCCTTCGATCTCGACCAGGCAGACGCGGCAGGAGCCGAAGGAGTCCAGCATGTCGGTGGCGCAGAGTTTCGGGATCTCGACCCCGCCTTCCATTGCAGCGCGCATGATCGAGGTGCCCTCTGGCACCGTGATGCTTTGCCCGTCGACGGTCAGCGTGACCTGCTTCGTCGCTTTCGACTCCGGCGTTCCGTAGTCGATCTCTTCGATGAGTGTCGGGAAGTCGGCCTTGATGTTCATCTGCCAGCTCCTATTCAGCCGCCACACGCGCCGGCGCGGGCTTGAAATCCTCGGGGAAATGCGTGATCGAGCTCATCACCGGGTAGGGCGTGAAGCCGCCCAGCGCACAGAGCGATCCGAACTTCATCGTGTTGCAGAGGTCGGTGACCAGCGCGAGGTTCTTCTCCGCCTCGATGCCTGCGGCGACCTTGTCCAGAACCTCGACGCCGCGCGTCGAGCCGATGCGGCAGGGCGTGCACTTGCCGCAGCTTTCGATGGCGCAGAACTCCATGGCGAAGCGCGCCTGCTTCAGCATGTCGGCCGTGTCGTCGAACACGGTGATGCCGGCGTGGCCGATCAGTCCGTCGCGCTTGGCGAATTCCTCATAGTCGAAGGGCGTGTCGAACAGCGCGCGTGGGAAATAGGCGCCGAGTGGGCCGCCGACCTGCACCGCTTTCACCGGCCGGCCCGAAGCCGTGCCGCCGGCGATGTCGTCGACGATTTCGCCCAGCGTCAGGCCGAAGGCAGTCTCGAACAGGCCACCCTGCTTGACGTTGCCGGCGATCTGGATCGGGATCGTGCCGCGCGAGCGGCCCATGCCGAAATCCTTGTAGTAGGCGGCGCCCTTGTCCATGATGATCGGCACGGAGGCCAGGCTGATGACGTTGTTGATCACCGTCGGCTTGCCGAACAACCCTTGAATGGCGGGCAGCGGCGGCTTGGCGCGCACCACGCCGCGCTTGCCCTCGAGGCTGTTCAAGAGCGAGGTTTCCTCGCCGCAGACATAGGCGCCGGCGCCGACGCGGATTTCCATGTCGAAGGCGTTGGGCGAGCCCAGCACATTGAGCCCGAGCACACCCGCCTTGCGGGCGATCGCGACGGCCTTGTTCATCGTCGCCACCGCATGCGGATATTCCGAGCGGATATAGACGAAACCCTTGGTCGCGCCGGTGGCGATGCCGGCGATCGCCATGCCTTCGATCAGCACGAAGGGATCGCCTTCCATGATCATGCGGTCGGCGAAAGTGGCGCTGTCGCCTTCGTCGGCATTGCAGACGATGTATTTCTGCGCGCCCGCCGTATCCAGCACCGTCTTCCACTTGATGCCGGTCGGGAAGCCGGCGCCGCCGCGGCCGCGCAGGCCGGACTCGGTGACCTGCTTGACGACATCGGCCGGTGCCATGGCGACGGCGTTCTGCAGGCCGCGCAGGCCGCCCAGCGACTTGTAGGCATCGAGCGAGAGCGGGTCGTTGATGCCGCAGCGCGCGAAGGTCAGCCGGGTCTGCTTGGCGAGGAAGGGGATCTTGTCGGGTGCGCCCAGCCAGCGCTTGTGGTGACCGCCGGTGAGGAAGCCGCTGTCGAACAGGCTCTTGATGTCGGAAGGCTTGACCGGCCCGTAGGCGACGCGGCCCTTGTCGGTCGCCACTTCGACCATCGGCTCGAGGAAATAGGCGCCGCGCGAGCCGTTGCGCACGATCTTGGCCTCGACGCCGCGCTCCTGGAGCTCCTTTTCGATCGCCTTGGCGACCTTTTCGGCGCCGAGTGCCAGCGCGCCGGAGTCGGCCGGAATGTAGATGCGCGGGATCATGAACGTACCTCCGCGACGATCTCTTCGATCTTCTCGTCATCGAGCCGGCCGATGACTTCGCCGTCCAGCATTGCCGATGGCGAGCAGGCGCAAAGCCCGAGGCAGTAGACCGGCTCCAGTGTAACCGATCCGTCCCGGGCGGTCTCGTGGAAATCGATGCCGAGCAGCTGCTTGACCTTGGCCGCGACGGCGTCCGAGCCCATCGACTGGCAGGCTTCCGCCTGGCAGAGCTTCAGCACATGCCGGCCTGCGGGCTTGGCGCGGAAATCGTGGTAAAAGCTGACGACGCCATGCACCTCGGCCCGCGATAGGTTCAGCCCGTCGGCGATGACCGGCAGCGCGTCCTTCGGAACGTGCCCGAACTCTTCCTGTATGCTGTGCAGGATCGGCAGCAGCGGGCCTTCGAGGCCCTTCATCTCGTCAATGATCGCCGCGGTGCGCGACGCGATCTCTGTACTTGCGGCCTGCATGGTCACGCAGCGCCCTCCCTGGGTCGTGGCGGCCTGATGTATGTCACCCTAAAACATAGAGCGGTTTCGGGGCAACGACATGCATGAGGCGCAATATCGCTAAGTCCTTACGAAATCAGAGGAAACCTCCGAAATCAATAAAGCGCTTTCGTCGCTTGATAGAAATTTTCTATCGAAATGCGGCAACGCGCAATGTCTAGCCTAGCGGTGGGCGCGGAAATCGTCCGCCAGCGCCATCGCCTCGTCCAGCAGCGCCTGCACCAAAGGGGTGTGCGGCTCACGCGGTGCTGCCACCAGCCCAACCGTGTGGCTGGCGTCCGGCTCGACGATCGGGATCGCCCGGATCGGCTCGGAAAAGCCGAATGTTTCCGCAAGGTTGAGCGGCATGATCGACGACCATTTGCCGGTCCTTATATGCGAGAACAGGACGATCATCGAATTGGATTCCAGCGTCGGCCGCACCTGCACGCCGGCCTCCGCCAGGTGCTGATCGATGATGCGGCGGTTCTGCATGTCGGGCGTCAGCAGGCAGAGCGGCAGCTGGCTGATCTCGGCCCACGTCACTTTGTCGCGGTCGGAATAGGGGTTCCCCACCGCCGTGATCAGCTGGTAGCGCTCGTCATAGAGCGGCACGCTGATCACGCGCCCGAGCGGCTCGTTGTCGAGATAGGTGATGCCGGCATCGACGTCGAAATTGCCGAGCAGCGACAGCACCTCGATCGAAGTGCGCGACAGCACCGAGAAGGTTACGCCCGGATGCTTTTCGCGGAACGGCGTCGTCAGCCGCGCCACCATGGCCAGGGCGGTCGGAATCGCGGCGATGCGGATGCGGCCGGAGAGGCCATGGCGCGCCGCCCGCATCTCCTCGCGCATCGTGCGCGAGTCGCCGACGATGCGCCGCGCCCAGCCCAGCACCTGCATGCCTTCCGGCGTCAGGCCCTGGAAGCGCGAGCCGCGCAGCACCAGCATGACGCCGAGCTGCTCCTCGAGCTGCTTGATGCCGGCCGACAGCGTCGGCTGGGTGACGCCGCACACCTCGGCCGCTCGGCCGAAATGCTCTTCCTTGGCGAGCGCGATGAAGAATTCCAGCTTGTCGATCATCGCCGCAAACTATCGAGCGCGGGAGGCCCGCGCCAGATAGGACGGCATAAGGATACCAATCGCGAACGGCGCAAACCCGGCTATTTGTCGATCAGGTTCAGGATGTTGCCGTCGGGATCTTTGAACCAGGCGACCTTCATGCCTTGGCCGACATGGATGTCGCCCTCGAGCGACAGCCCCGGCATGTCGTAATGCTCGAAAGTGACGCCCTTCGACTTCAACGATTTTACGATCGGTTCGATCCGGTCGCCGACCGCCCAGGTTACGGCCGTGGCCTTGTTGGTGCCGGCGAACTGCGAACGATAGACATTGATGAGCGTGTCGCCGCTTTTGTAGACGATCAGTTCGCCGCCCATCTCGTCCACCTGGCGGAGACCCAGCGTTCCCTCATAGAAAGCCTTGGCTTTCTCCAGGTCCTTCACCGCGAGATTGGCTGTCGCATTGCTGTTTTCGAGCATGACGATCTCCTTCACAGCTTGTCGTGATGGCAGGGCAGATAGCGCGGGCGGCCCGTTTGGCCATGACAAGGCTCGAATGCCGATCAGGAGATCCGACACCGTCCGTCGCTTTCCGGGGCACGCCGGCTAAGCCGTTGCGCCATGGCTTGGTTCTGGCGGGAAACTGCACTATCTGGAACGCCAAATACCGAGGAAAGATTCATGACCGTTACCAAGGAATCCGTCATCGCGCGCCTGAAGACGGTCAACGGGCCGGACTTCACCGGCAACATCGTCGATCTCGGCATGGTCTCGGAGATATTCATCGCGGATTCCAAGGTGTTCTTCTCGATCACCGTCCCGGCCGCCCGGGCCCAGGAGCTGGAGCCGCTGCGCGCCGCCGCCGAGCGTGCGGTGAAGGCCATACCGGGCATTGCCAGCGCCGTCGTTGCGCTCACGGCCGAGAAGAAGGGCGGCGGCATGGAGGCGCCTGTGCCGCCGCGTCCGGCAGCGCCGAGGCCCGCAGCCCCGCAGCCCGCGCAGCGTCCAGCGCCGCAGGCGCCGGCCTCACACAGCCACGGCAAGCGCGGCGTGCCCGGCATCGATGCCATCATCGCGGTCGCCTCGGGCAAGGGCGGCGTCGGCAAGTCGACCACCGCGGTCAACCTCGCGCTTGGCCTCGCCGCCAACGGCCTGAAGGTCGGCGTGCTCGACGCCGACATCTACGGGCCGTCGATGCCGAGGCTGCTCAATATCCATGGCCGGCCGCAGACCGTCGACGGCAAGATCCTGAAGCCGATGCAGAATTACGGCCTGAAGGTTATGTCGATGGGCTTTCTCGTCGACGAGGAGACGCCGATGATCTGGCGCGGCCCGATGGTGATGTCGGCGCTGACCCAGATGCTGCGCGAGGTCGAATGGGGTCCGCTCGATGTGCTGGTGGTCGATATGCCGCCCGGCACCGGCGACGCCCAGCTCACCATGGCCCAGCAGGTGCCGCTCGCCGGCGCCGTCATCGTCTCGACACCGCAGGACCTGGCGCTGATCGACGCCCGCAAGGGCCTCAACATGTTCAAGAAGGTCGATGTGCCGCTGCTCGGCATCGTCGAGAACATGAGCTACTTCCTCGCGCCCGACACCGGCAAGCGCTACGACATTTTCGGCCATGGCGGCGCGCGCCGCGAGGCCGAACGCCTTGGCGTGACGTTCCTTGGCGAAGTGCCGCTGGAAATGGGCATTCGCGAGAGCTCGGACGCCGGCGCGCCGGTGGTCGCTTCCAAGCCGGATGGCGCCGAGGCGAAAATCTATCGCGACGTCGCCACGAAGGTCTGGGACCGGGTCCAGGAGGAACGCGGCGCCGCCGAAGCCGCCGTGCCGAGCATCGTGTTCGACTAATCCTGGAAGCGGGCGGTCAGGCGCCGACCTTCTCGCCGAATGTCGAGAAGAACTGTCCGGCCAGCTTCTTCGACGTCGACTGGATCAGCCGGCTGCCGAGTTGGGCGATCTTGCCGCCGACCTCGGCCTTGGCGGCATATTTGAGCACCGTGGCGTTCGGCCCGTCGGCGGTAAGCGTCACGTCGGCGCCCCCCTTAGCGAAGCCGGCAATGCCGCCCTTGCCTTCGCCCTGGATGGTGTAGGAATGCGGCGGCTTGAGGTTCTTCAGCGTGACTTCGCCGTTGAAGGTCGCCTTGATCGGCCCGATCTTGAGCACCACAGTTGCCGCCATCTCGGTGGCCGAATTCTTTTCCAGGCTCTGGCAGCCGGGAATTGACCCCTTCAGGATGTCCGGATCGTTGAGGGCTTCCCACACTTTCTCGACGGGTGCGGCAATGTGTTCCTCGCCTTCGATCACTAAAGCCATCAAGACCTCCCCGATTTCTGTTCTCGAGTGGTCGTAGCGCGCGGTCCCGGACAAGTCTATCGCACCAAAGTCCGGGTCGCGGCGCGCCTGCCTCTTGCTTGCATGAACGCATTGTCATATCGATTTGTCATACAAATACGGAGACCACCATGGCAGGCGCCCCCACCAGGAAGAAGAAATTTCGCTCGCAGGAGTGGTTCGACAATCCCGACAATCCGGGCATGACGGCGCTCTATCTCGAGCGCTATCTGAATTACGGCCTGACCCGCGCCGAGCTGATGTCGGGCAAGCCGCTGATCGGCATCGCGCAGACCGGCTCCGATCTTTCGCCCTGCAACCGCCACCATCTCGAGCTGGCCAAGCGCGTGCGCGAAGGTATCGTCTCGATGGGCGGCATCCCCTTTGAGTTCCCGTGCCATCCGATCCAGGAAACCGGCAAGCGCCCGACGGCGTCGCTCGACCGCAACCTCGCCTATCTGAGCCTCGTCGAGGTGCTCTACGGCTATCCGCTTGACGGCGTCGTGCTCACCATCGGCTGCGACAAGACCACGCCGGCGCTGCTTATGGCCGCCGCCACCGTCAACATTCCGGCGATCGCGCTGTCGGTCGGCCCGATGCTCAATGGCTGGCACAAGGGCAAGCGCACCGGCTCCGGCACCATCGTCTGGGAATCCCGGCAAAGGCTCTCGGCCGGCGAGATCGACTATGACGAGTTCATGGATATCGTCGCTTCCTCGGCGCCGTCGACAGGCTATTGCAACACCATGGGCACGGCCACGACGATGAACTCGCTGGCCGAGGCGCTCGGCATGCAGTTGCCGGGCTCGGCCGCCATTCCGGCGCCTTATCGCGAGCGCGGCCAGATCGCCTACGAGACGGGCAAGCGCATCGTCGACATGGTGCATGAGGACCTGAAGCCCTCCGACATCATGACGCGCCAGGCCTTCGAGAACGCCATCGTCGTCAATTCGGCGATCGGCGGCTCCACCAATGCGCCGATTCACCTCAACGCCATTGCCCGCCATCTCGGCGTGCCGCTCGACAATGACGACTGGCAGAAGATCGGCCTCAACGTGCCGCTGCTCGTCAACCTGCAGCCGACCGGCGAATACCTTGGCGAGGACTATCACCACGCCGGCGGCGTGCCGGCCGTCGTCGCGGAACTGATGAAGGGTGGCCTGCTGCCCCATCCCGATGCGATCACCGCCAACGGCAAGTCGATGGGCGACAATTGCCGGGATGCCGTCAACGAGAACCACGACGTCATCCGCAGCGCCGACCAGCCGCTCAAGGCCAATGCCGGCTTCATCAACCTCAAGGGTAATCTGTTCGATTCCGCCATCATGAAGACCAGCGGCATCTCGCCCGAGTTCCGCCAGCGCTACCTTTCCAACCCGAACGACCCCGAGGCCTTCGAAGGCAACGCCATCGTCTTTGACGGACCGGAGGATTACCACGCCCGCATCGACGATCCGGCGCAGGGCATCGACGAGCACACGATCCTGTTCATGCGCGGCGCCGGTCCGGTCGGCTATCCGGGCGGCGCCGAGGTGGTCAACATGCAGCCGCCGGCCTACCTGATCAAAAAGGGCATCCATTCGCTGGCCTGCATTGGCGACGGCCGCCAGTCCGGCACCTCCGGCTCGCCGTCGATCCTCAACGCCTCGCCGGAGGCTGCCGTCGGCGGCGGTCTGGCGCTGCTCAAGACCGGCGACCGTGTCCGCATCGACCTCAAGAAAGGCACGGCCAATATCCTTGTCAGCGACGAGGAGATTGCCAAGCGGCGCGCGGCGATAGAGGGCAATGGCGGCTATCACTATCCAAAGCACCAGACGCCGTGGCAGGAGATCCAGCGCGGCATGGTCGACCAGTTCTCGGCCGGCATGGTGCTGAAGCCGGCGGTGAAGTACCAGGACGTCGCGCATACCAGCGGCGTGCCGCGCGACAATCACTGAGTTTTGAGTCGGCTAAATCAAGGGCGGCTCGCGAACAGCGGGCCGCCCGTTTTCATTGTCTTGTATCGGCGTCACGGAGCCCACAGATAAGCTCGACCTAGGCCTTGCGAAGGAAGAAGATTGTCATGACGAAACGGCGTTCTTCCCTTGGCTTCCTCGGCATGTTCGGCCGCTCAGGCGATCTGCGCCAGCTCGACGAGGCGTTGCGCAAGGCTGACCTGCATCCGGCCCTGGTGCCGGAAGCCGTGAAACTCACCATCGTCAATCTGATGAACGACCACTGGCCGGACGAGCCGTCGGCGGATGCCTATACGTCCGTGGCGCAGCTCTGCGGCTATTGCGTCGCTGGACCCCAGGTGTTCGAGCAGGCCAATGGCCGGGAGCCGACATTTGAGGTCGAGCGCCGCATCGAGGCGGCGCTGGAAACCGGCGACAGTTTCGACGCGCAGATCGTGCTGATGACGCTGCACGCCAAGCTGATCAACGCCGAAGTGGTTGAACGCTACGAGTTGAGGGTCGATTGACCGGCAGGTAGGAGACGTTGAGATTCAGGTCGGGCCGAGTCGAAAATGGTGGTTTCTGAGAACCGGAGCGGAGGGTACTTTTCGTACGTGAGCACCGGAAGCGCAGGAAACCGCCATTTGCAGGCCGGCCTCACTTGAATATCAACGCCTCCTACCCGCCCATGCCGCTGCGCGGCAGCTTGATCATCTCGCCGAAGCGGGCGCGCAATTTGTCGTCGAGAAGGCGCGAGACATGGCGCGGGAAGCGCTCGGCGAGCACGCGCTTCTTCTCCGCGATCGCCCGCGACAGGATATCGGGCCGGCCCTTCTCGTTCCATTCCTTGGGCGAAAAACGGTCGCCGACGGCGGGATAGAAATACTCGGTCTGCATCAGCTTCAGCGTCTGGTCGTTGCCGAGATAATGCCCGGGACCTTTGAGGCAGACATCGGCGATTGTGTCGATCGACAGCGCATCGTCAGTCACCTCGATGCCGCGCACGCAGCGCAGGCAGTGGCCGAGCATGTCGTTGTCGATGATCAGGCTTTCCAGGCAGAAACCGAGCAAAGAGGCATGCATGCCGGCCGATTCATAGACCAGGTTCAGGCCGGATAAGCCCGCCATGACATTGGTGATGCCTTTCTCGTAGCCGGCCTGGATGTCGGGCAGCTTCGAGTCCGACATGCCGGCCGCCGAGCCGCCGGGCAGGTCGTAATATTGCGCCATCTGGGCGCAGGCAGCCGTCAGCACCGCCTGTTCGGCCGAGCCGCCGGACATGGCGCCGGTCCTGAGGTCGGAAACGAACGGCCAGGTGCCGAAGATCGCCGGATGTCCGGGCTTGATCGCGTTGACATAGACCAGGCCCATCAGCACTTCCGCCACCGCCTGCACGACCGCGCCGGCAATCGCCGCGGGTGCCGTGGCGCCGGCCTGGCCGGCCGACAGCAGCAGGATCGGAATGCCGCCTTCGACGCAGGCTTCGAGCACGCCGCACGCGTCCTCGGCGAACTTCATCGGCGGCACGACGAAGCAGTTCGAGTTCGACACGAAGGGACGTGCCCGGAAATTCTCCTCGCCGCCGGCGATGGCATAGAGCATCTCCAGCGCCGGCTTGACGTTCTCGCGCACGGTGAAGGATGTGCCGACATGCTTGGAGGTCCCCATCACGCAGGCATAGAGCGTGTTGAAATCCATATCGAGCGGATCGGGAATGTCACGCGGCACCATGGTGCGCTGGAAGAAATGGATGTTGTCCAGCCCATCGACGATGCGGGCGGCGTCGTAGAGGTCCTGCAGCAGCGATTCGCGGTATTCGCGCTTCTCGACATCGACCAGATGCACTGCGGCACCCGCCGTGCCGAAATGCACGCGCTTGCCCTGGATCGTCATGTCGTGCTTCGGATCCTGGCCGCAGAGGGTGAAATTGCGCGCGGCCTTTTTGATCGTGTCCAGCACCAGCGCGCGCGGCAGCCGGATGCGCCCGTCGTCGCCATAGGTACCGCCGACCCGTGTCAGCGCTTCGATGCAGGACGGGATGGCGTTGGCGAAGCCGACCGTCTCCAAGAGCGTCAGTACCGCTTCGTGGATGCGTTCCTTGTCGTTCTGGCTCAATGGCCCATAGCTGCCGCCTTCAAGCCCCGGCCGCACCGGACGGATATCGTCGGCCAAGGGCGCCGCTCGCATCGCGCGGCGCGCTTCGCGCCCGCCGGAACGCCGCGAACGCTGGTCCGACGACGATTCCTGCTTCTCGAGAGCCACTGACATGGAAGCACTCCACCTTTGTTTTTATCTGCAAGGCGGGACGCGGCGGTTGGTCCACCATCGGCCTGCCTCGTTCCCTTCTGGCCTCGACTATGCTGCCGGCATTGGCACAGCATATGGGCCAGCCGATTCCGTCGAATATGCCAGGTTTCTAAAGCGACAGGCGTGTGCCAAACAAAAAGAGCCGGCGCGGGGCCGGCTCTTTTTTGAAAGTCCGTGACGGTCAGGCGGCCGCGGGCCGGCGCCCGGCGGCAGTGGCGAGTTCGCGGATGCCTGGTTCGATATGCTGCAGCGAGATCGAGGAGATGCCCAAGCGCATGAAACGAGAGGGCTTTTCGCTGCGGTCGAAGAACCGGTCGCCGGGTTCGATGATGACGCTGCGCGAAGCGGCCGCTTCGGCCAGGCCACGTGAATCGGTACCACGCGGCCCTTCGAGCCAGAGCGATGTGCCGCCCGCCGAGTCGGTCGAGCGCCACTCTGGCAGGAAAGCGGAAATCGCATGGACCAGACGTTTGCGCCGCTCGTCGAAAGCGGCGGAAAGCCTGCGCACCAGCGCCTCGTGGTGGCCCAACGACAGGAACAGCGCCACGGCGCGCTGGTTGTTCGCCGGCGGGTGCCTGAGCATGAAGCGGCGCAGCGCGCGCAGCTCGGCGATCAGCCCGGCCGAGGCGACGATGTAGCCAAGCCGGAGACCCGGGGCCAGCGTCTTCGACATCGAGCCGACATAGATGACGCGGCCCGAGCGATCGAGGCTCTTCAGCGCCTGCTGCGGCGCCTCGTCGAGCAACTGGCTGTCATAGCCGTCCTCAATGATGATCTGGTTGTTGCGGTTGGCGCGCGCCAGGAGGTCCTGCCGCCGCTCCGCTGACAGCGGCACCATGGTCGGGCAGTGGTGGCTGGGCGTGACGAAGACGAAGCCGGAATCGCTCGGGATCGCCGAGGTCACGATGCCCGACTGATCGACCGGAACCGGCTGGATATCGGCGCCTGCGAGCCGGAAGATCGAGCGGGCATCGGGATAGCCCGGGTCTTCCATCGCTACTTTCGAACCTTTGGTCATCAAGAGCGAGGCCAGCATATAAAGCGCGTTCTGCGCACCCAGCGTCACGATGATCTCGTCCGGATTGGCGAAGATACCGCGGCGCGGCAGAAGCCTGGCCTGGATCTGCTCGATCAGCAGCGGATCGTCGCGGTCGACCATGTCGGAGGCCCAGTTGCGGATCTCGAGCACCGCCAGCGCCATCCGGTTGCACTCGCGCCATTCGGCGGTCGGGAACAGCGCCGGATCGAACTGGCCGTAGACGAACGGGTAGGAGGACTTGATCCAGTTGTCGTGCTTGGCCGGCGGCGGCATGTCGCTGGCGGCGATCTGGCGGCGCGCCTTCCAATCGATCTCGTTCTGCTGGTCGGGCGCCTTCTGATGCGGCTTGGCGGGAGTCGCCAGCACATCCGGGTTGACGAAGTGGCCGCGCCGTTCGCGCGCCACTAGGAAGCCCTGGTCGACCAGCTGCTGGAAGGCAAGCACCACGGTGCCGCGGGCAACTCCAAGTTTTTCCGCAAGAATCCGGCAAGACGGCAGCGGCATCGAAGCGGCGATTTGTCGGTCGAGAATGGCGGCGACGATCGCCTGGCGGATCTGTGCCTGGAGGGTTTGGCCGGATTCAGCCGAAATCCGGAACAGGCCGGACCATATGGCCGTGTCATTGCGCTGTGGCATGGGAAATCATCCTCGGATGGCCAGCTGTTTTCACTTGGCTGGACCAGTTGAGTGTATGGGTGGCATAAGGGGTTGCGCCAATCAATTTTTCTGATCGCAGGGATTTATGCCAGTGATCTATCAAGGCGCGACGCGCCGCGTCGTCGCCCGCGATGCGAGGCGTTAAGCGCGTCGCCCCAGCGATGCCCGCCACCCAAATTCCCCCACCTCACCGTCCAACACCACCCCTCATCAAAGCGTGATGCAGTGCGGCAAAGCCGCGCTTGAACGAAATGGAAATCGGCTAGATAGAGTGTTGCGCGACACGCGCCGGAAACATCCGGCCTGTTAAGATGGTCTAAAAACCCGCCAGGAGCCCGCCAGTGGACCAGTCATCTTTCGACAAGCAGCTTGCCGCCTTGCGTGACCAACGCGCGGCGGCCAAGGGCTCGATGCGCGAGGCCTTCGCCGCCGATCCCAAACGCTTCGAGACATTCTCCGCCATCGATGGCGATCTTCTGCTCGACTGGTCGAAATGCGCGGTCGACGCAAACACGATGGCAATGCTGGAAAAGCTCGCCGCCTCCGCCGATCTCGAAGGCCGCCGCGCCGCGATGTTCGAAGGCAAGAAGATCAACATCACCGAAAACCGCGCCGTGCTGCACACCGCACTGCGCAACCTGACCGGCAAAAGTGTGATTGTCGACGGCCAGGACACCAAGGCCGACGTGATTGGCGTGCTCGATGCCATGGGCGCCTTTGCCGACGCCATCCGCTCCGGCAAGGCGGCCGGCGCCACGGGCAAGAAGATCACCGACATCGTCAACATCGGTATCGGCGGCTCGGATCTCGGCCCGGCTATGGTGACGCTGGCGCTCGCCCCTTACCATGACGGGCCGCGCGCTCATTACGTCTCCAATGTCGACGGCGCCCACATTCACGACACGCTGAAGGGCCTGTCGGCGGAAACGACGCTGTTCATCGTCGCCTCCAAGACCTTCACCACGGTCGAGACAATGACCAATGCGCAGACTGCGCGCGATTGGGTGCAGAAGGCGCTCGGCAAGGAAGCAGTCGGTAAGCATTTCGCCGCCGTCTCGACCGCGCTCGATCTGGTGGCGAAGTTCGGCATCGAGCAGGACCGCGTGTTCGGCTTCTGGGATTGGGTCGGCGGCCGCTACTCGGTCTGGAGTGCCATCGGCCTGCCGGTGATGATATCTGTCGGCCCGCTCAACTTCCGCGCCTTCCTCGACGGCGCGCATGAGATGGACGAGCATTTCCGCACCGCGCCGCTGCAGAAGAACCTGCCGGCGTTGCTCGGCTTGATCGGCTGGTGGCACCGGGTCGTCTGCAAATATCCGGCTCGCGCCGTCATCCCTTACGACCAGCGTCTGTCGCGTCTTCCGGCCTATCTGCAGCAGCTCGACATGGAATCGAACGGCAAGAGCGTCACGCTGGACGGCACCGCGGTCAGGACGCCCACCGGCCCGCTGGTCTGGGGCGAGCCCGGCACCAACGGTCAGCATGCCTTCTTCCAGCTGCTGCACCAGGGCACCGACTTCATCCCGGTCGAGTTCCTCGCCGCCGCTGTCGGCCACGAGCCCGAGCTGAAACACCAGCACAACCTGCTGCTTGCCAACTGCCTGGCGCAGTCGGAGGCCTTCATGAAGGGCCGCACACTGGAGGAGGCGCGCGCGCAGATGCTGGCCAAAGGCATGAAGCCTGCCGACGTCGATCGTATCGCGCCGCACCGCGTCTTCTCGGGCAACCGCCCCTCGCTGACCATCCTCTACCGCAAGCTCGATCCGCGCACATTGGGCCGGCTTATCGCGCTTTATGAACATCGCGTCTTCGTCGAGGGCACGCTGTTCAACATCAATTCCTTCGACCAATGGGGGGTCGAACTCGGCAAGGAATTGGCGACGGGCCTGCTGCCTGTCGTTGAGGGCAAGGAGACTGCCGCAAACCGCGACGCCTCGACTGCCGGTCTGGTGGGACACATCCACCAATTGAGCGGTTCGGAGTAACAGGATTGGCAGATATCAAGGGAATCCTCTTCGACAAGGATGGGACACTTGTCGATTTCAACGCAACCTGGCTCGGCATCGCCGATTTCATGGCCATGGACGCCGCCGAAGGCGATCGCTGGAAGGCCGACAGGTTGCTCGCCGCCGCCGGCTTCGACTTCGCCACCAAGCGCTTCAAGCCCGATTCGATCTTCGCATCCGGCTCAAACATGGATGTCGTCGAGCTCTGGTTCCCGCGCCTGTCCAACGAGGATCAACTGCTGGCCGTTTCCCGCTTCAACGAGATCACCTCGGTGCAGGGCTCCTCGATGGCGGTAGCGCTTCCCGGCGTCATCGATTCGCTGCGCACGCTGCACAAGCGATCCTACCGCATGGGCGTCGCCACCAACGATTCCACCAGCGGCGCCGAGAAGACGCTGGCCACGCTCGGTGTCGCGCAGCTCTTCGACGCCGCTTTCGGCTATGATGCGGTGGCCAATCCGAAGCCGGCGCCGGACACGGTCGTCGCCTTCTGCGATCTGACCGGGCTGAAGCCCGGCGAGATCGCCATGGTCGGCGACAACCGCCACGACCTCGAAATGGCGCGCGCCGGCGGCTGCGGCCTGGCGGTGGGCGTCTTGTCAGGAACAGGCACCCGCGACTCGCTGGCACCGATGGCGGACATAATCCTGGATTCGGTTGCCGACCTGCCGGGTTTTCTAACTGCGCGGGTCAAGGAGACCATCTAAGAACCCTGGCCGCCGGCCGCCTGGCAACGATCAGACCGTCACGGTGATACAGTCGATCGACGCATTCTCGATGGCCTCCAGTTTGGTCAGCAGGTCCAAACGGGTGGCCTCCACAGTCTGATCGGGAAGGACACCTTCGACCGTGACCTTAATGTCGTCGCTGCCCTCGACATAGCGCACGGTCACGCCCTCGACGCATAGGCGATGCACGCGATACTCGTCAGCAATTTCCGGTATCTTCGAGTGGGGTATGTCGGGTGCGTATAACGTTTCGAGCAGATCCAGTCGCGGGTCAGCACCGAGATCGCGAAGGAATTCGGCTCGAAAGCCGCTTTTGCTCTCGCTTTTGCCCCTGGCGCGATCCTTAAGAAGCCTGCCAAGCCAATAGAGATGGTTGGGCATGCCATCGGTGCGAACGAATGTAAATCGCGTCCAGGGGCGCCTGGTAAGTCGTTCCCAGCGACCCGTATTGAGGCCCAGGCGCCAATCGTCGATGTTTTCGACCAATGCAGGCCACTGTGATCCGCAGATGAGCCCGCCGCGAACCAGGATCGCGCGACCGTTTTCCACGAGTTCCGAAGAATGCTTGTGAATCCACGGCGGCGCTTCGCCAGTCGTCTGAAAGCGATCGATGCGATAACTTATCGTGTCCAACACAAGCACTTGCATCGTGCCGGTCCGAACAAACGGATATGACAGGTTCCCCATTATAAATATGCGGTCGTCAACGAGATTTGCCGTGTGGAAATCGGTGGGTGGAAAGACCTTGTCCGGGTAACCGAAAATCTCGGTGCGACCCTCCGCATCAGTCACGATCACATCATTGTAGATGTAGAAATCCGGATCGTACCAATCTTCATATTCGCCGCCGATCCTGACAAGGCGACCGTCCGGCAGCATTGTTTCAGTGCGCCCGTACCGGCTGAAGCTCCAGCACGGCCCTACATCCTTGGAATGTGGACCGCCGAACGCTTTATTCAGACGGTGGGCAGAGTGGCGGTGCTCAACGGCCCATGTCCAGATTGGGTTGGTCATAGGCTCGGGGTTGCCGGAACCTCGACGGGGCCAACGAAATTTCGAAAACAGTTCCGGGTCTGCAGGGGTGTTGATCAAGCTGAAGCGCAGCTCGCGAAGCTGCTATGCCAATTGGCTACGAAGGTTCGAGATTTTGTACGGCAAGGCGATGCGCCATTTATCCGGACGCTTTACGGCCTTTGATCCGCCACAGGACAATAGCTCCACCAGCATCGTCTGCAAAGGGTCGAAATCGTTCAACGATCGGCTTTGAGCCTGGTCTCAGCGATTGTCGGGCACAAAAGCAAACACCGCGCTCGGCTTCGGCTCGCCGCCGCCGTTTCCGCCGACATCCGGCACATGATATTCGGCGAGCAGGCAAAGCCGCGACCTGGGCAGCCAGGCGCGGCCGGGATCGCCGACCAGCACGTCGATGCCGGCGGCGAGGCAGCGGTCGAGGAACGACACCATCCGCTGGCCCACGTCCTGCGCGTAGAAGACGTCGCCGGCAAGCACCAGGTCGACCGCCGGCGGCGGACCGGCGGTGACGTCCTCATTGCATATCTGGATGGCGATGCCGTTGGCTTCCGCGTTGAGGCCGAGTGCCGCGACGCCGTTGCGGTCGATCTCCGCCGCGATCACCTCGCGCGCTCCGGCTTTCATTGCGGCGATGGCGAGCAGCCCCGAGCCGGCGCCGAGGTCGAGCACGCGTTTGCCGGCAACGATCGACGGACGGTCGAGGATATAGCGGGCCAGCACAGCGCCGCCGGCCCAGGCATAGGCCCAGTAGGGCGGTTGCGGCTCGGCCTCGCCTTCGTCGCCGTCGTCCGGTTCGAGCAGCCGCCGCAGGCCGCTGCCGGGATGCGCCTGATAGAGCCTGATCTCCGGCACTGACGGCACCGGCGTCAGCCGCATGTTCGCCCGGATGAATTCCGCCGGATCGAGCCGCCCTCGCTCCCGCGTTGCCTTGGAAGGTTCGTTCAAGCCTGGTCCCGCAGCGCCCGCCGCAGGATCTTGCCGACCGGGGTCTTGGGCAGCTCGGTGCGGAACTCGATGAATTTCGGCCGCTTGTAGCCGGTCAGGTTCTCGCGGCAATAGACCATCAAGGTCTCGATCGTCAGTGCCGGGTCCCTCCTGACAACGAACAATTTGGGCACCTCGCCGGAATGTTCGTCCGGCACGCCGATCGCCGCCACTTCCAGCACGCCCGGATGGTGCGCCACCACTTCCTCCAGCTCGTTCGGATAGACGTTGAAGCCGGAGACCAGGATCATGTCCTTCTTGCGGTCGACGATCTTGGTGTAGCCGCGCTCGTCCATGAAGCCCATGTCGCCGGATTTGAAAAAGCCGTCCTTGGTCATCACCTTGGCGGTCTCGTCCGGGCGGTTCCAGTAGCCGGCCATCACCTGCGGCCCGCGGATGCAGACCTCGCCGACTTCGCCGAGCGGCACGTTGTTGCCGTCGTCGTCGCGGATGGCGATCTCGGTCGAAGGCAGCGGCAGGCCGATCGTGCCGGTGAAGTCGCTGGAGCTGAACTTGTTGGCGGTCGCCACCGGTGAGGTTTCCGAGAGCCCGTAGCCTTCGCTCACCGGGCAGCCGGTCAGCGCCTTCCAGCGCTCGGCCACCCCTTTCTGCACCGCCATGCCGCCGCCCAAGGTCAGGATCAGCGGCTTGAAGTCTAGCTTGCGGAATTCCTCATTGTTGAGCAGCGCGTTGAACAGCGTGTTGAGGCCGGGGAAGATATGCATCGGGTATTTCGCCAGTTCCTTGACGAAGCCCGGAATGTCGCGCGGGTTGGGGATCAACACGTTCTGCGCGCCCTGCTGCATGCCCATCAGCGCGTTCACCGTCAGCGCGAAGATATGATAGAGCGGCAGCGCGCAGATGAAGTTGAGATGCGCCGGCTTGGGCTTCACCGTATAGGCGTCCTCCACCCACAGCGAATTCTGCGCGACGTTCGAAAGCACGTTGCGGTGCAACAGCGTCGCGCCCTTCGAGATGCCGGTGGTGCCGCCCGTGTATTGCAGGAAGGCGATGTCGTCGCCGGAGACCGCCGGCGGCTTGAAGGCGATCGACGCGCCCGTCTTGAGCACGGCGTTGAACTTGACGTGGCCGGGCAGCGACCAAGCCGGAACCATCTTCTTCACCCGCCGCACGACCAGGTTGACGATGGCGCCCTTGAGACCGCCCAGCATGTCGCCCATCGCGGCGACGATGACATGCTTCACCGGCGTCCTGGCGATCACCGCCTGGAGCGTGCCGGCGAAGTTCTCGAGGATGACGATCGCCTGCGCGCCGGAATCCTTTAGCTGGTGTTCCAGTTCGCGCGGAGTGTAGAGCGGGTTGACGTTCACCACAGTATAGCCGGCGCGCAGTATGCCCATCATAGCCACCGGATATTGCAGCACGTTGGGCATCATCAGCGCCACACGCGCGCCCTTCTCCAGGCCTCTCGCCTGCAGATAGGCGCCGAAGGCGGCCGAAAGCCGCTCGAGCTCGGCATAGGTGATCGACTTGCCCATGCACACAAAGGCCGGGCGTGCGGCGAATTGCTTGCAGGCGCCGACCAGGAACTCGCCGATCGACTTGTAGGGCAGGGCGCCGATCTCGGCCGGCATGTTCTTCGGATAGCTTTTCAGCCACGGCTTTTCCGGCAGGCCGGCGGTGAGCTCGGTGATCGCCTTCGGCAGGCCCTTTGCGGCGGGCCTGGCGACACTCGGGGCCGGCGCAGGCTTCGCAGCCGCCGCCTTTGCGGCTGCCGGTTTGTTGACCTTTGCGGCTGCCGCTTTGGCCCTGGCCCTCGCGGGCTTGGCGGCCGGCTTCGAGGTTGGCTTTGCGGACGCTGTCTTGGCTGTCGTTTTGGCCTTCGGCGCGGCGGCCTTGGCAGCCTTGGGCGTGTCGCTTTCGGCGGCGGCCTTGGCCTTTGCTTTTGCCGGGGCTGTCGTCTTGGCTGCTTTTGCCACCTGTCTCTCCCTGTCGCCTTCGATCTGGGGGCGCCCGCTTCAACGAAGCGTCCTCCACGCCGGTCACGGATTTTCCGGGAAATCCCGCCCACCGTCTATGTATTGCCTCTATCGGCGGCCGTGCAAGTCTTGCCCCCGCGGCAACAGGGGTAAAGATTTGCCGTCGAAATCCCGTGCTTCGACGGCCTCCCGGATCCTGCCCGGACAACCGGCTGATCTTGCCTGCTCACGCCTCGCGGGCCGATTTCGAGAGGTGGCCGATCAATAAAAAAATGCCGTCGTTAATAATGTCGTGAGCAGAAAAAACTACCCAGTTTTTCTTCTGATTGAGCAAAAATTAGATTCTTTTCCTGCTTCCCATGGGGTACGCAAACGAGGTGTTCCAAAGGCGAAGAAACGGTGCTTATATGCGCCCTTCGCGAGCCTGATAGAGGGGCTTGGGAGAACATCAGGGAGTGCTCAATGAAAAAGACAATGACTTTTGCAGCCGCGTTGCTGGCTGCAAGCGTCCTCAGCGGCATGGCCAGTGCTAAGACGCTTGTTTATTGCTCGGAAGCGTCGCCGGCCAATTTCGATCCCGGCACGACGACCGGCGGTAACGACTTCGACGCTTCGTCGCGCACGGTCTATTCGCGACTGGTCGAGTTCAAGCACGGCGGCACTGAAGTCGAGCCAGGTCTTGCCGACAAGTGGGAAATTTCGGACGATGGCCTAGTCTATACTTTCCACCTACATCCGGGTGTGAAGTTCCAGACCACCGACTATTTCAAGCCGACGCGCGACCTCAACGCCGATGACGTCGTCTTCTCCTTCGATCGCCAGTTCAACAAGCAAAATCCGTGGAACGGCGACAAGTATTTGCCGAACCTCACCTGGGACTACTACACCGGCATGGACATGCCGAAATACGTCGCCAAGTGGGAGAAGGTCGACGACCTCACCGTCAAGCTGACGCTGACCGAGCCGAACGCGCCGATGCTGGCCAATCTCGGCATGGACTTCGCTTCGATCGTGTCGAAGGAATATGCCGACCAGCTGCAGAAGGACGGCAAGATGGCCGACTTCTCGACCAAACCGATCGGCACAGGTCCGTTCCAGTTCGTCGACTACCAGCTGGATTCGGTCATCCGCTACGCGGCCCACCCCGACTACTTCAAGGGCAAGGAAAAGATCGACGATCTCGTCTTCGCCATCACGCCTGACGCCACCGCCCGTATTCAGAAGGTGCTGGCCGGCGAATGCGATGTCGCGCCCTATCCGAACCCGGCCGACCTCGCCACCATCAAGGCCAACAAGGACGTCACTCTGCTGGACCAGGCCGGCCTCAACATCGGCTATATGAGCTACAACACCACGATCCCGCCGCTCGACAAGGCGGAAGTGCGCCATGCGCTCAACCAGGCGATCGACCGGGAGGCGCTGATCAAGTCGCTGTTCCAGGATGCCGGCGCTACGCCGGCGCAGAATCTGATCCCGCCGACCATGTGGTCGTGGGACAAGGATGTGAAGTTCGATTCCTACAATCCGGACGCTGCCAAGAAGGTGCTTGAGGCCGCCGGGCTGAAGGAAATCCAGCTCTGGGCCTCCGACCGCGTCCGCCCGTATAATCCGAACTTCCAGCGCGCGGCCGAGCTGATCCAGGCCGACTGGGCCAAGGTCGGCGTCAAGGCGGAGATCGTCAACTACGAGTGGACCAAGTATCGCGCCGAGGGCAAGAAGAAGGATCGTCCCGGCGCCTTCCAGATCGGCTGGACCGGCGACAATGGCGATCCGGACAATTTCTTCGCCACCCTCTTCGCCTGCTCCGCCATCGGCGTCTCGAACTACTCCAGCTGGTGCGACAAGGACTTCGAGGATCTGATCCAGAAGGCCAAGAAGACCAGCGACCAGGCCGAGCGCACCAAGCTCTATGAGCAGGCGCAGGTGATCTTCGCCAAGGAAGCTCCGGCTTTCCTGCTCGCGCACAGCCAGGTTTACGCGGTCGTTCGCAACAATGTGAGCGGCTTCAAGATGGACCCGCTCGGCATTCATCGCTTCGACGGCGTTGACAAGGCCGAGTAATATTGCGAACGGGGCGGCGCTAATTCCAGCGCCGCCCCGTTCCATTTGACGATGCTCCGATATCTTCTCAACAAATTCGCCCTCCTGATCCCGACCCTGGTCGGCATCACCATCTGCGCCTTCGCCTTTGTCCGGCTGCTGCCCGGCGATCCGATCCTTGCCATGGCCGGCGAGCATGGCGTCGCCCCGGCCCGCTACGAAGAGCTCAAGCAACAGTTCGGCTTCAACCTGCCGATATGGGAGCAGTATGCCCGCTATGTCGGTGAGGTCGCCACCGGCGATTTCGGTGTCTCCATCTCGTCCAAGCGACCGGTGCTCGAGGAGTTCAAGACGCTCTTTCCGGCGACGCTGGAGCTGTCGTTCTTTGCCATGGTCTTCGCCATGGTCATCGGCATCCCCGCCGGCATCTTCGCCGCCGTCAAGCGCGGCTCGTGGTTCGATCAATCGCTGATGGGCACCGCCCTGGTCGGCTATTCCATGCCGATCTTCTGGTGGGGCCTGCTGCTCATCATCTTCTTTTCCGGCTATCTCGGCTGGACGCCGGTCTCGGGTCGCATCGGCCTGCAGTTCTTCTTCAAGCCGATCACCGGCTTTATGACCATCGACAGCCTGCTCTACGGCAAGTGGGACGCGTTCCGTTCCGCGCTCAGTCATCTCGTCCTGCCGGCGATCGTGCTTGGCACCATTCCGCTGGCGGTGATCGCGCGCCAGACGCGCTCGGCCATGCTCGAGGTGCTGGGCGAGGACTATGTCCGCACCGCGCGCGCCAAGGGCCTGTCGGCGGCCCGCGTCATCGGCGTGCATGCGCTGCGCAACGCGCTGATCCCGGTCGTCACCACCATCGGCCTGCAGGTCGGCACGCTGCTTGCGGGCGCGATCCTCACCGAGACCATCTTCGCCTGGCCGGGCATCGGCAAGTGGATGGTCGATTCCATCTTCAAGCGCGACTATGTCGTCGTGCAGTCGGGCCTGCTTTTGATCGCGCTCATCGTCATGGCGGTGAACCTGATCGTCGATGTGCTCTATGCCGTCATCAACCCACGCATCAGGGCAGCATAAATGAGCCAGACAGAAATCGCCCCGATGGCCGCAGGCAGTCCGGATCGCCTCACCGGCCTCAAGACCTTCTGGCACTATTTCTCGGTGAACCGCGGCGCCGTCATCGGCCTGTTCGTCTTCATTCTTTTGGTGCTGGCCGCGCTCTCCGCGCCACTGCTCGCGCCCTATGCGCCGGACGTGCAGGACAAGACCGCGTTCCTCAGGCCCCCGGCCTGGCAGCAGGGCGGCTCGACGCAATATCTGCTTGGCACCGACCCGGTCGGCCGCGACATCCTCTCCCGGCTGCTCTATGGTGCGCGCTTCTCGCTGCTGATCGGCGCGGTCGTGGTCACGCTGGCGCTGACCGGCGGCATCACGCTCGGCCTGCTGGCCGGCTATTTCCGCGGCTGGGTGGACGTCGCGATCATGCGCGTCATGGACCTGATCCTGGCCTTCCCGTCGCTGCTGCTGGCGCTGGTGCTCGTCACCATCCTCGGCCCGGGCCTGTTCAACGCCATGCTGGCGATCGCGCTAGTGCTGCAGCCGCATTTCGCCCGCCTGGTGCGCGCCGCCGTCATGGCCGAGAAGAGCCGCGAATATGTCGTGGCGGCCAAGGTCGCCGGCGCCGGCCATCTCAGGCTGATGCTGGCCACCATCCTGCCCAACTGCCTGGCGCCGTTGATTGTCCAGGGCACGCTGTCCTTCTCAAACGCCATTCTGGAGGCCGCCGCGCTCGGCTTCCTCGGTCTCGGCGCCCAGCCGCCGACGCCGGAATGGGGCACCATGCTCGCCTCGGCGCGTGAATTCATCCTGCGCGCCTGGTGGGTGGTGACCTTCCCCGGTCTCGCCATCCTCATCACAGTGCTTGCAATCAACCTGATCGGCGACGGCCTGCGCGACGCGCTCGATCCCAAGCTCAGGAGGTCGTGATGGCGCTGCTCGACATCCAGAACCTCGTCGTCGAATTTCAGACCGCGTCCGGTCCATTCCGCGCCGTCGACGGCGTCTCGCTCCATGTCGACGAGCGCGAGGTGCTCGCCATCGTCGGCGAATCCGGCTCCGGCAAGTCGGTGTCGATGCTGGCCGTGATGGGCCTGCTGCCATGGACGGCGACCGTCACCGCTGACCGCATGAGCTTCAACGGCCGCGACCTGCTGAAGATCAGCCCGGCCGACCGCCGCAAGATCATCGGCAAGGACATCGCCATGATCTTCCAGGAGCCGATCGCCAGCCTGAACCCGTGCTTCACCGTCGGCTTCCAGATTGAGGAAGTGCTGCGTTTCCACATGGGCATGGACAAGGCCCAGCGCCGCGCGCGCGCGATCGAGCTTTTCAAGCAGGTCGGCATTCCGGATCCCGCCGACCGCCTCAACTCCTTCCCGCACCAGATGTCGGGCGGCCAGTGCCAGCGCGTCATGATCGCCATGGCGATCGCCTGTAATCCGAAGCTCTTGATCGCCGACGAGCCGACCACCGCGCTCGACGTCACCATCCAGAAGCAGATTCTCGATCTGCTCGTCTCGCTGCAGGCCAAATACGGCATGGGCCTGATCATGATCACCCACAATATGGGCGTGGTGGCCGAAACCGCAGACCGCGTCATCGTCCAGTACAAGGGCCGCAAGATGGAAGAGGCCGACGTGCTGTCGCTGTTTGAATCGCCCAAGAGCAACTACACGCGCGCGCTGCTTTCCGCGCTGCCGGAAAACGCCGTGGGCGACCGGCTGCCGACCGTCACGGACATGCTGTTTGAGGCTGCGCCCTCCGGAGCCCGCGCATGACCAAGGTCGTCGAAGGCAAGAACATCAAGCGCGACTACCATGTCGGCGGCGGCCTGTTCCGCGGCGCGCGCACCGTGCATGCGGTGAAGGGCGTCTCCTTCAGCGTCGAGAAGGGCAAGACGTTGGCGATCGTCGGCGAATCTGGCTGCGGCAAGTCCACGCTCGCCCGCATCATCACGCTGATCGATCCGGCCACGGCCGGCGAGCTGTTCATCGACGGCAACAAGGTTGACATCGCCAGGGACGGGCTCACCAAGGAAATGCGCCGTAAGGTGCAGATCGTCTTCCAGAACCCTTATGGCTCGCTCAACCCGCGCCAGAAGATCGGCGACGTGCTCGGCGAGCCGCTGCTCATCAACACCGACAAGCCGGCCGAAGAGCGCCGCGATCTGGCGATGAAGATGCTGAAGAAGGTCGGCCTCGGACCGGAGCACTATAACCGCTATCCGCACATGTTCTCCGGCGGCCAGCGCCAGCGCATCGCCATCGCCCGCGCGCTGATGCTCAACCCGAGCCTCCTGGTGCTGGACGAGCCGGTCTCGGCGCTCGACCTTTCGGTGCAGGCGCAGGTGCTCAACCTGCTCGCCGACCTGCAGGACGAATTCCAGCTGACCTATGTCTTCATCAGCCACGATCTCTCGGTGGTGCGCTACATCGCCGACGACGTGATGGTGATGTATTTCGGCGAAGCCGTCGAATACGGCCCGCGCGACGAGGTCTTCTCCAACCCCAAGCACGCCTACACCAAGACGCTGTTCGCCGCGACGCCGCGCGCCGACATCGCCAGCATCAAGGCGAGGTTGGCGAAGAAGAAGGCGGCTTAGAGTGAAAACCCAACCATCCTGAAACACCGGGTTTACCCTTGGCGACTTACGTCTGCCATGGCGGTCGCTTTGCGCCGCATCTCAGCCGTCCGTCGATCCAATCGCCAATCCTGGAAGCTGCCATACGTTCACCTTCGGCCGGCGGCTAACCCATGACATTTCCGCTCGCCAGCTTTTGGCAAGATCGGCGTTGATAGCTGCCCCTCGGACGGCCAGCCGGGAGGCGGATTTCGTCGCGCTCGGGCGGCGACATCATGCCACCGACTGGGCGGATGGAAATGCTTATGGACGAGGCCACCGTTCGCGAGCGGCGACAACAACGAAGTGCCGCGCAAGCCGATGGTGACCTTGGCCTCAAATCCTAACTTGACTAGAGTTCTTGGCATGCTGAACGCCATTCACCACGTCGCGCTCATCTGCACCGATTACGACCGGTCGCGGCGGTTCTACGTCGAACTCCTCGGCCTCGATGTGATCCGGGAGGTCTATCGGGAGGAGCGGCAATCATGGAAGGCGGATCTGCGGATCGGGTCCGTCCAGCTGGAATTGTTCTCCTTTCCTGCGCCAGCGATGCGGCCGTCCCATCCAGAGGCGACAGGCCTCAGGCATCTGGCGTTCGCCGTGGCGAGGCTAGATCCCGTAATTATGCGCCTGGAAGCTGCCGGCGTTGCCGTCGAGCCAATCCGGATCGACCCATATACAGACCAACGGTTTACCTTTTTCAGCGACCCCGATGGGTTGCCGCTGGAACTCTACGAAGCCCCGTAAGGAACGGCTTGTCGCTTTCGCGCGACGACGATCACGCCACGCGCTCGATCCGCCGAGAGAGTATCATCAGCAATATCTGAGCACGCGGCAGGCGAACCATGACATGTGGCACCCGCCTCAAGGCCTGCACGCGTTTCTTCGTGCGTTTTTCCACGTCAAGAGCGACTGGCCGGGAAACAAGCCATATCCGTTGAAGGGGCGACCGCCGCAGACCTTGCGCAGATGCCCGCCTATTAAGTCATGGAGATCGGCAAGACGATGCCCGAGACGGTGGCTCCATTCGAACCTTCCGCCGCCGAGGTCCAGGCCTGCAAATGGCTCACCGAGTCGGAGGTTGGCGTGTACGCAGAGGAATATGACCGCACCGGTTTTCAAGGCGCCCTGCAGGCTTATCGCGTCGTCTCCTTCGATGTCCCGTCGCTCTTCATCGGCGGGAAGAGCGATTGGGGCACCTATTCGGCGCCGGGCGCGCTCGACCTCATGAGGACGAAAGCGGCGACGAGGATGGCTGGCATCGAGCTGATCGACGGCGCCGGCCATTGGATCCAGAAGGAGCAGCCGGTTCGGCTCAGCACGCTCCTGCTCGCCTTCACCAAAGAGGTGGGTGACATCAATAGTCACTGAAATCGAGCGCGTCACGGATCAGCAAAGGCCGGCGATTTCTGAAGAAACGTGTTGGTGAAAAGGGGCTTGCACGCGCCTCGACAAACTGGCTCCCTCAAACCAAATGAGGGCAGCACGTTCATATCGACACGCGCTGTCGCCGGCAGAGACCAACAGTGAGGGGCGAAAATTTTCGATCGGCGAGCGTTCGCCGGAGGATAGATGACAGTCAGGCCCTTTCACATCGACATACCGGACGCCGTCGTGCGGGATCTTCAAGACAGGCTGGCGCACACCCGGTGGCCTTCGGTCGTTGCGCCCGACTCCTGGGACGATGGGGCCGGCCTGTCGTTCATGATCCATCTCGTCGATCACTGGCGGTATCGGTTCGATTGGCGAGTGCAGGAGACGCGGCTCAACGCGCTGCCGCATTACATGACGCGTGTGGAAGGCCAGGACATCCACTTCCTGCACCAGCCTGGCATCGGGCCTTCGCCCATGCCGCTCATTCTGACTCACGGTTGGCCCGGCTCGTTCATCGAGTTCGAACATCTGATGCCGATGCTTGCCGATCCAGCTTCGCATGGCGGCGATCCGGCGGACGCCTTCCATGTCGTTGTGCCTTCGCTCCCCGGCTATGGCTTTTCCGCTCCGCCGCAGAAGGCCGGCACCAGTTCGCGCGAGATCGCAGGCCTGTGGCGAGGCCTCATGGCGAAGCTCGGATATGAGCGCTTCGGCGCGCAGGGCGGCGATATTGGTGCCGGCGTGTCGATCTGGCTGGCGCGTCTCTACTCGGACAGCGTCTTAGGCGTTCATCTCAATTACGTGCCCGCCAGCTTCCAGCCGTGGCTCGAACAAGCGCAGCCATTGACTAGCGAGGAACAGGCTTTCCTCGACAAGCGCGCATACTGGTCGGCGCTGGAAGGCGCCTACGGCGCGCTGCACGCGACGAAGCCGCAAACGCTCGCGTTTTCGCTCAACGATTCCCCGGTCGGTCTTGCCGCCTGGATCGTCGAGAAGGTCCGCTCATGGAGCGATTGCGGCGGCGACCTTGAGAGTTGCATTTCGCTTGATACGCTGCTGACCGACATCTCGCTCTATTGGTTCAGCGACAGCTTGGCCCATTCGCTTAGGCTCTATAAGGAGAATCGGCTTCAGCCGCTGACCTTCCGGGCGGGTGAAGTGGTGGTGCCGCCGCTAGGCGTGGCGGTCTTTCCAAGAGAGTTGCCGATGCCGCCGCGGTCCTGGATGGAGCGCGTGTTCAACATCGAGCGATGGACGACCATGACTGCGGGCGGGCATTTCGCCGCTCTGGAGCAGCCGGACCTGCTCGCTGAAGAGGTGCGTGCGTTCTTCAGGCCACTGCGCGGCCGGCTCTCGTAGCGGCGAGGTCCGCGTAAATGCGGCTGCCGCATCCGAATGGCTGTTCTGGCGCGCTACTAGAGCGTTTCACCGTTCACGGAAACGGCGAATCGCTCTATCTCCTTGTTTTGACGCAATTCCTGACGGAAAACCGCTCACACTTTTCCTGGAATTGCTACTAGGCCGGGCCCAGATCACGACAGCTTGGCGATGATCGCGCGCAGCGCCTCGCCGAATTTGTGGACCTCCTCCACCGTGTTGTAGTGCACCAGCGAGGCACGGATCGCGCCGCTGTCCATGGCGAGGTTGAGCCGCTTCATCAGCCGCGGCGCGTACATGTGGCCGTCGCGGATGCCGATCTGCAATGCGGCCATTTCCTCCACGACCCGCTGCGGCGACAGCTTGCCGATGTTGAAGCAGAAGGTCGGCACGCGCTCGTTGATGCGCGCCTCGTCGGCGACGCCGTAGATGGTGGCATTGCAATCCTTCAGCACCTTCATCATCTCGCGCGCCAGCATCAGCTCGTAGTCGCGGATGGCGTTCATGCCGACGACGATGTTGTCGCGGCGCGAGCGGTTGTTTTCGGGCAGCAAATTGCGGCCGATCGATTCCAGATAGCGCACGGCAGCGTCCATCCCGGAGACATTCTCATAGATGAAGGTGCCCGCTTCGACCTTGTAGGGTGGCTCGTCGGGAATGAAATCCTCGCGGAAGGTCGGCAGCCGCTTCAGCGTGTCGAAGCGGCCCCAGAGAAAGCCCATATGCGGCGAGAAATTCTTGTAGCCGGAGCAGACGAGATAGTCGCAATCCCACGCCTGCACGTCCATCAGCCCGTGCGGGCCGTAATGCACGCAGTCGAGGAACACTTCCGCGCCGACCGCATGCGCGATCTTAGCCACCGAAGCGACATCGACGATCGAGCCGATCGAATGCGCCGTCACCGTGCAGGCAACGAGGCGGGTGCGCTCGGAGACCAGCGGCTTGAGGTCGTCGACATGCAGATTGCCGTCCTCGCGCATGCGCCACCATTTGAACTTGGCGCCTGCCGGCTCCAGCGCCAGCCAGGTGGCGATGTTGGCGTCATGGTCCATGTCGGTAATGACGATCTCATTGCGTCCCCCATCAGTGTCTTTGGCAAGCATCTGGCCGATGCCAAGGCTGACCAGGCGGATGAACGAGGTGGCGTTCATGCCGAAGCAGATTTCGGACGAGCTGTAGGCATTGATCAGAAGCGCCACGCTCTCGCGCGCTTCGGCCACCGACTGGTCGACGGTGATGCTGCGGCCATAGCGGCCGCCGCGCTGCACATTATGCGCCACCAGATGGTTGGTCACCGCATCGAGCACGCTTTGCGGGATCTGGGCGCCCGCGGCATTGTCCATGAAGATGAAGTCGCCGGCCCGCTGCAAGGCGGGAAACATGGCGCGGATCTTGTCGACCGGGAACGCGGCGGCGTTGGTGTTGTCGGTGTGGTGCTTGTTCACGGGGTACGCTCCTGCAAAGGGCTTGGACGGGGATGGGTATCGATGGCAGTCAGCGCGCTTTTTCGTCCTTGAAGCGACGCTCGAGCAGGCTCACGAGGCGGACCATCGGCCAGAGGAAGATGAGATAAACGAGCGCCGCGCCGATCAGCGGCGAGGGGTTGGCGTAGAGCGACTGTGCATTGGTCGCTTCCTTCAAGAGCTCGGGCAGCGCCACGGTCGAGGCGAGCGACGTGTCCTTGAACATCGAGACGCAGTTGCTGGTCATCGGCGGGATGACGACGCGGATGGCCTGCGGCAGCACCACCTTGCGCAAGGTGAGCATGAAGGGCAGGCCGAGCGCCTGCGCCGCCTCGAACTGGCCCTTCGGAATGCTTTCGATGCCGGAGCGGAAAACCTCGGCCGAATAGGCGGACATGATGATGGCGAATGCGGTCACGGCCGATGCCCAAGACGACAGGCGTATGCCGAGGAAGGGCAGCGCGTAGTAGATCAGGATCAGCACCACCAGCACCGGCAGGGCGCGGAAGATGTCGGTATAGCCGATGGCGAGCCAGCGCAGCGGCTTCGGGGCGTAGAGCCGCAGCAGGCTGATCGCCAGTCCGACGATGATGCCGATGACGATGCTCATGATCCCGAGCAGCAGCGTGTTGAGGAAGCCGCGCAGCAGCGCCGGCAGGCTCGACGCAATGACCTCGGGATTGAAGAATGTGTCGATCAGCGACATGGGAGCGTTCCCGAACCGTGTTGCGTCTCACGACGCCAGAGCCAGACCCGGCTACCGAGATCGGCCTTGCCGACCGCACAACGGTCCCGGGAAGGTCATGCGTGAAAAACGAGACGTGCCGGCCTTTCGAGCCGGCACGTCGCTTGCTGCCGGGTGCCGCCTCAGGCCTTTGGCAGCGGCATTTCCTTGACCGTGGAGGAATCGGCCGGGGCGTCGCTATCGAACCACTTCTTGTGGATCGCGGCCAAAGTGCCGTCCTTCTTCATCGCGGTGATCGCGTCGTTCAGCTTGCCAAGCAGGGGGTGATCCTTGGTCATCATCAGGCCATACTGCTCGCCGGTCTTGATGCGTTCCTTGACGACGAGGTCCTTCATCTTCTTGAAGGAGTACTGCATGCCGGGGATGTCGCTGACGGCGGCATCGACGCGGCCGGCGCTGAGGTCGAGCAACAGGTTCTGCTGTGTGTCGTAGCCCTTCACGTCGCTGAAGCCGTCGGCCTGCTGGTGTTCCTTGACCCAGGTCTCGCCGGTCGAGCCGGACAGAACGCCGACGACCTTGCCCTTGAGGTCGGCTTCCTTGCTGATCGCGCTGTCGGCCTTCGTGGCAATGCCCATGTCGGAATCATAATAGGGCTGTGTGAAGGACTGCGATTTCAGTCGTTCCTGCGTGATGGTGATCGAGGAAATGGCGACGTCGATGCGCTTCGAGGTGGTTGCCGCGAACAGCGCCTGGAAGCCGAGATCGGCGATGTCGGTGGTCATGCCGATGCGCTTGGCCGCTTCGTTGACGATATCGACCTCGAAGCCTTCGAAGGTGCCGCTCTCGTTCTTGTATTCGAACGGCGGATTGGTGGGGTAGGCGCCGACATTGAGCACATCAGCGGCATAGGCGGTGGCGGGGCCGGCGGCGATGCCGATGGCGGCGGCCATGAGAAGCAGGTTGCGACGACTAAAGCTCATTTCTGTTCCCTCTGTTGTTGAACGGGCGGGTTGTCCCCCGCACGGCTTTTTGCCGCCCCGCTTCCGCAGGGCGTCAATTCATTGCGGCGGTCATGCGCTCGAGCGCCGTTTCGATCTGACCGCTGTCGCGGCACACGCACATGCGCAGGAATGCCGCCGCCGAACTTCCAAACAGGTGACCGGGCGCCAGCCCGACCCGCGCCGTCTCCAGGATCCGGGCGCAGGCGCGGCGCGCATCGTTCTCGCCCTCCAGGGCGAAGAATGCATACATACCGCCGCGCGGCTTGGTCGGCAGGATCACGCCTGGGATCCGGGCCAGCCTGTCGTAGGCGAGGTCGAGGCCGGTCCTGATCCGTTGCCTGATTTCTTCGACCAGCGGCTCGCCTTGGTGGATCGCCGCCACGGCGCCGGCCTGGATCGGAGCGGCGGTGCCGCTGTTGATATATTGCGTCATGGCGCCGAGCTGGTCGGCTACGCCTGACGGATGCGTCAGCCAGCCGATGCGCCAGCCGGTCATCGCCCAGGCTTTCGAAAAACTGTTGACCGACAGCACCCGGTCGCCGTCCTCGGCGATCTGCAGGATCGAGGGCGCTACGTCGCCGTCGAAATAGAGCCGGCCATAGACCTCGTCTGAAATGATCCAGATGCCTGTGCGCCGGCTGAAATCGAGCAGCGCCTGCATCTCCTCGCGCGATGCGGTCCAGCCGGTCGGGTTCGACGGCGTCGACAGGAAGATGGCGCGGGTGCGCGCATCGCAGGTCGAAAACAGCCGTTCGAGGTCCAGCCGCCAGTCTTCCTTGAAGTCGAGCGAGAAGGGTCGCGGCTCGCCGCCGATCAGGTGGATGGCGTTGTGGATGTTGGGCCATTGCGGCGCGACATAGACGACATTGGTGCCGGTATCGACCAGCAGCTCCAAGGCAAGATAAAGCGCCTGCATGCCGCTCGGCGTTACCGTGGTGCGTGCGATCGGGATCTGCCGGCCGTGGATGCGCGTCTGGTATTCAGACAGCGCTTCGTTCAACGGGCCGTGCCCGCGCATATTGGGCACGTAGAAGGTCAGGCCTTCGTCGAAGGCGGCCTTTGCCGCGTCGCGGATGAAGGCGGGCGTCACCACGTCGCCTTCGCCGTACCAGAGCGCGATGACATCGCCGAGTTCCCGCGCACGGACTGCGAGGTTGGCGATGTTTTCCGTGTGCAGGTCGCGGATCTGGGCGCGCACGCCATCGAAAGCATAGCGCGCGCTGGACGACGACTGGGGCAACACAAACGACAAGGACTGAAACCCCTCCCACCCGGGCGGCGACGGACTGACCAGAAAGCACCTCCGCCACGGCAGCCACCACGCGGATGCTATCCAAAGTGCCGCGCTTTTCAAGGAAAAAGTTTTAAGCTTAAAAAGTTTCGGCTCGTCTGTTGCCCCGCCGATACGCCTCTGTTCGTGTCCGTTTTAGGTCAACTCATCGCGCGCGGCGGCAGAATTGGCGGCCGCGCCGGCGCCAAGAAACATCGTGTCACTGGCCAGCACGAAGAAGCTCGCGCCGAGGCTTGCCCAGCGGCTGACGGTCTGCGGGCTGGCGCAGAATATGCCGGCGGTTTTGCCATGCCGAACCGTCGCGCGAATGATCGTCCCGATCGCTTCGGAGAGTCTGTCCGCACCAGCCGGGCCGATCGCGTCGATCGACACCGAAAGATCGCCGGGGCCGACGAAGATCAGGTCGACGCCGTCGACCGTCGCGATCGCGTCGATGTTGGTTAGCCCTTCCGCTGTCTCGACCTGGACCGCGACGACGATCCGCTCATTGGCGGCGGCGAGATATTCGGGAATGCGATAGCCATAGCCGGCGGCCCGCCCGGGCCCGACGCCGCGTTCGCCGAGCGGCGGATAGCGCGAGGCCTTCACCGCAAAAGCGGCCTGCGCGGCGGTCGAGACGCGAGGCACGAGCACGCCCTGCGCGCCGCTGTCCAGCGCCGCCTGGATGGCTTCCGGCGCATGGCCGGGAACGCGCACCATCGCCGGCACCCGATGCACGTCGGCGGCGCGCACCATAGCCTCGATCATGTCGCGCGAAATCTGCGCGTGCTCCCAGTCGATGCAGAGGAAATCGAGGCCGGACTGCGCCATCACTTCGACGGCGACCGGATGCGGAATGGCTGCAAAGGAGCCGATGAGGTTCGTCTTGCCGACGCATTTCTGGCGGAACTCACTCATGCCCATCCCCTGTTGGTCTCGTCGGAAATCTATATCCGCAAACGGCGATCATACGAAGCTATTTCAGGCTTGAAATATTTTTAGTCGGGCCTAGCGTGTGCCCTCCGGCTCAAGAGTTCCCGACATGATCAAAACGCATCCGCTGCATGGCTCCAACAGACTGAAGCTTGGCGTCTTCTCGACCAATGCGGATGGCGGGCTTGCCATCACGGATGTGCCGGAGCGCTGGACGGCAAGCTGGCAGGACAATCTGACGGCTGCCCAGATCGCCGATCGCGCCGGGCTGGAGTTCATGCTGCCGATCGCGCGCTGGCGCGGCTTCGGCGGCCGCAACAAGGTGCGCGAATTCTCGTTCGAGACCTTCACCTGGGCCGCCGCCCTTGCCGCGGCCACGGAGCAGATCGGCCTGTTCATGACCGTGCATGTGCCGCTGGTGCACCCGCTCTACGCAGCCAAGGCGCTGGCGACGGTCGACCATATCAGCCGGGGCCGCGCGGGGCTCAACATCGTTTGCGGCTGGAACCCGAAGGAATTCGGCATGTTCGGCACGCCGCTGGTCGAAAAGGGATACGACCAGGCCGCCGAATGGATCGAGATACTGGAGCGGCTCTATGCTTCGAGCGAGCCGCTTGATTACGAGGGCACCTATTATCGGCTGAACGAGGCGGTGAGCCGGCCGGCCAGTCTGCAGGTTCCGCGTCCGGTGACGATGAACGCCGCTTTCGGCGGCCCGGGCCGCGATTTCGCCGCCGCCAGATGCGACTACCTGTTCACGACCTTCTCCGAGATGAGCGATGCCGGCAAGCATGTCGCCGATATCGGCGAGCGCGCCGCAAAGGCTGGCCGCGATGTCGGCGTTTACACGGTCGCACATGTCGTCTGCCGCCCGACCATGGAAGAGGCGCAGGCCTACTACACGCGCTATGCCGTCGACTTGGCCGATCACGAGGCGGTCGACGCGCATATGGCCGGCAAGAAGGAATTCTCGCAGTCGCACGACCCGCATGCCTATGACCGCTACCGCCAGCGCTTCGCCGGCGGCGCTGGCACCTACCCGTTGATCGGTACGCCGCAAACGATTGCCGCCGATATGGCGGCGATCGCCGCGCACGGCTATCAGGGCATCGCGCTGTCCTTCGTCAACTACACGCAGGAACTGCCCTATTTCTGCGACCACGTGCTGCCGCTGCTGAGGCAGGCCGGGCTTCGTCGGTAGTCAGTCAGGAATGACCGCCGTCGCCTGGATCTCGACTTTGGCGCGGTCCTCGACCAGCGCCACCACCTGCATCGCCGCCATTGCCGGGAAGTGCCGGCCGATCACGTCGCGATAGGCCTCGCCGATGCCTTTGAGGTTGCCGACATATTCGGCCTTGTCGGTGAAATACCAGGTCATCGAGGTGATGTGCTGCGGCTCGCCGCCCGCCTCGGCCAGCACGGCGACGACGTTGGCGAGCGTCTGGCGCACCTGGCCGACGAAGTCGTCGGTCTCGAACCGGCACTCGGCGTTCCAGCCGACCTGGCCGCCGATAAAGACAAGCCGGCCACGCGCGGCCACGCCATTGGCATAGCCGATCGGTTTGGCCCAGCCCTCAGGCTGCAGGATGGTGTGCATGTCTAGCCTCCCAAAAAACAGACAACGCCTGCAATGACGGCGTTCGAAAACTCACAGGACCCACCGGCAGCTCAAGCCGCTCCCATCACCTGCCGGGCAATGACCACCTTCTGCACATCGGAGGCGCCCTCATAGATGCGCAGCGCCCTGATCTCGCGATAGAGGCTCTCGACGATATGACCCTTGCGCACGCCGTCGCCGCCATGCAGTTGCACGGCATTGTCGATCACCTCCTGCGCCTTGTCGGTGGCGAACAGCTTGGCCATTGCGGCCTCGCGCGTCACCCGCGCGGCGCCCATGTCCTTGGTCCAGGCGGCGCGATAGATGAGCAGCGCGGCGGCGTCGACATCCAGCGCCATGTCGGCGATATGGCCCTGCACCATCTGCAGCTCTGCCATCGGCGCGCCGAACAGTTTGCGCTCGGCGGCGCGCCTGACGCTCTCGTCCAGCGCTCGCCGCGCGAAGCCGAGCGCCGCTGCGCCCACTGTCGAGCGGAACACGTCGAGCACCGACATGGCGATGCGGAAACCGTCGCCGGGCTTGCCGATCCGGGCGGAAGCCGGGATGCGGACATTGTCGAAGGAGAGCCGCGCCAGCGGGTGAGGGGCAATGACCTCGAGCCGCTCCGCGACGCCGAGACCCTTGGTGTCGGCCGGCACGATGAAGGCGGAAATCCCCTTGGCGCCCGGCGCCTCGCCGGTGCGGGCGAACACGACATAGAGGTCGGCGATGCCGCCATTGGAGATCCAGGTTTTTTCGCCGGAAAGCACATAGTCGTCGCCGTCGCGGACAGCCGACATCTCCATGTTGGCGACGTCCGATCCCGAGCGTGGTTCCGACAGCGCGAAGGCCGAGATCGCCTCGCCGGCCCGCGTCTTTCCAAGCCAGCTCTGCTGATCCGGCGTGCCGAACAGCGAGATCGCGCCGGTGCCCAGCCCCTGCATGGCGAAGGCGAAATCGGCGAGCCCATCGTGGCGGGCAAGTGTCTCGCGCGTGATGCAGAGCGTGCGCACGTCGAGCGGCCCAGGATTGGCCGGGTCGAGCGCCGTCGGCTTCAGCCAGCCGTCGAGGCCGAGTTTTGCGACGAGGTCGCGGCAGGCGGCGTCGACGTCGTGGTGATCGACGGGGAGGTTCTTTTCACACCAGGCGTCGAGGCGTTCTGCGAGTTCGCGGTGGCGGTTTTCGAAGAACGGCCAGGAAAGGAAGGAGCGGTCAGGCATTTGCGCCCCCGCAGTTCTGCAGGGTCTGCGCTCTACGGCGCCCCCCTCTGTCCTGCCGGACATCTCCCCCACAAGGGGGGAGATCAGACGTCGCCCGCGGTTTCGCCAATCGCAGGCGTTGCAAGGTTGGAGCCGGCGCCGGAACTGCCAATCTCCCCCCAAGTGGGGGAGATGTCCGGCAGGACAGAGGGGGGCGCTGTCCCGCCAGCGTTGCCAGTAACGCACCCATCGTCAATTCCCCTCGAACACCGGCTTTTCCTTCGCCACGAACGCCTTGTACGCCCGTTCGAAATCGCCGGTCTGCATGCAGATCGCCTGTGCCTGCGCTTCGGCCTCGATCGCCTGGTCGAGGCTCATCGACCATTCCTGGTTCAACTGCGTCTTGGTGATGCCATGCGCGAAGGTCGGGCCGGAGACGATCCGCGCCGCCATGTCGAGCGCGTCGGCTTCGAGCGCTGCCGCATCGACCAGCCGGTTGTAGAACCCCCAGCGCTCGCCTTCAGCGGCGCTCATGGTGCGGCCGGTGTAGAGCAGCTCGGCGGCGCGGCCTTGGCCGATGATGCGCGGCAGGATCGCGCAGGCGCCCATGTCGCAGCCGGCGAGGCCGACGCGGGTGAACAGGAACGCGGTCTTCGCTTCCGGCGTCGCGATGCGAATGTCGGAGGCCATTGCGATGATCGCGCCGGCGCCGACCGCCACGCCGTCGACCGCCGATATGATCGGCTTGCCGCAGTTGAGCATCGCCTTGACGAAGTCGCCGGTCATGCGCGTGAAGGCGAGCAGCGCCTTCATGTCCATCTTGACCAGGGGTCCGATGATGTCGTGGACATCGCCGCCAGAGCAGAAATTGCCGCCATTGGGCAGGAACACCACGGCGTCGACTTCGTCGGCATAGACGAGGTCGCGGAACGTGTCGCGCAGCTCGGCATAGCTGTCGAAGGTCAGCGGGTTTTTGCGCTCCGGTCGGTCGAGCCGGATCTTCGCGACCTTGCCTTCGACCTCCCACAGGAAGTGTTTCGGCTTGAGCCTGGCCATGGCGCTCATTCGCGTCCCTCCCAATTGCTGCGGAACGATTTCAGCATGCCGGTGAGCCGCCTCGCTTCTTCCTCGCTGACACCGGCAAGCAGCTCGCCGACCCAGCCCTCATGGACGGCCGCGATCGTCGCGAAAGATTTGGTGCCTTCCTCGGTCAGCCGCACCATCGAAGTGCGGCGGTCGCCGTTGCGGCGCGACCGCGTCACCAGCCCTTCGGAAACCAGCCGGTCGACGATACCGGTAACATTGCCGTTCGACACCAAAAGGAAGCGCGACAGGTCGCTCATCAGCATCCCTTCCGGCGAGCGATAGAGCGCCGCCATCACGTCGAAGCGCGGCAGCGTGGTGTCGAACTCCTTTTTCAGCCGTTCGCGCAGCTCCGCCTCGATGGTGCGCGAGGCGCGCAGCAGGCGGATCCACAGCCGCAGCCTCTCCTTGCCCGGCCCGGTGGATGTCGGTCCCGCTACCATGTCTCGCCTCCGGAGATGGAGATTGCCTGTCCGGTGATCGACCGCGCCGCATCGCTGCACAGCCACAGCACGGCTGCTGCGACTTCGTCCGGCTGGATGAAGCGTCCTTGCGGGTTCGCGGCCGAGAGGCTCTGCCTTGCTTCTTCTGCTGAACGCCCGGTCTTTTCGACGATGCGCTGGACGGACTCCTCCAACATATCGGTGTCGACGAAGCCGGGGCAGACGGCGTTGACCGTCACGCCCGACTTGGCCGTCTCGGCGGCCAAGGCCCGCATCAGCCCGACGACGCCATGCTTGGCGGCCACATAGGGCGCGACATAGCTGTAACCTTTGAGGCCGGCGGTCGAGGCAACGAAGACGATACGGCCTGTCTTCCGCCCCAGCATGCCGGCCAGCGCCGGCTTCACCGTCAGGAAGGCGCCGGTGAGGTTGACGTCGAGCGTGCGTTGCCAGTCGGCCAAAGCCGTTTTGTGCGCCGGCGCGCTGCCGGCCATGCCGGCATTGGCGACGACGATGTCGAACGGTCCGCGCGCCGCCTCGGCTTGCTGATAAAGGACCGCCATCGACGCCTCGTCGGTGACGTCGGCGGCAATGCCGAGGATGCGGTCGCTTGCGCGGGCCACCTTGGCAAGCTCGGCCTCGCGCCGCCCGCAGATGGTTACGGTTACCCCAGCCTCCGCCAGCGCCAGCGCGATGGCCTTGCCGACGCCGGAGCCACCGCCGGTGACCAGCGCATGCTTGCCGTCGACTGTCCCCGCGGCACTCATACTTTGAGCCCCGCTGCTGCTTCGCGCTCGGCCAGCCGGTAGATCTGGTCACGTCCCGGCAGATAGGGGTCGGGCCATTTGACGCTGCGGTCGCCGAGCATGACCGCCGCATGCAGCGTCCAATAGGGGTCGGCAAGATGCGGCCTGGCCAGCGCCACGAGGTCGGCGCGCCCGGCCATCAGGATCGAGTTGGCGTGGTCTGGCTCATAGATGTTGCCGACGGCCATCGTCGCCATGCCGACCTCGTTGCGGATACGGTCGGAGAACGGCGTCTGGAACATGCGGCCATAGACCGGCTTGGCCGCGATCGAGGTCTGTCCGGCCGAGACATCGCAGAGATCGACGCCGGCCTCGCGCAGCAGTCTGGCGATCTCGACCGCGTCGGCCGGCGTCACGCCTTCGATGCCGACCCAGTCATTGGCCGAGATGCGCATCGAGATCGGCTTTTCCGCCGGCCACACGGCGCGCACCGCGTGGAAGATCTCCAGCGGATAGCGCATGCGATTTTCCAGCGAGCCGCCATACTCGTCGGTGCGCCGATTGGTCAGCGGCGTGATGAAGGCCGACAGCAGATAGCCATGCGCGGCATGGATCTCCAGCATGTCGAAGCCGCAGCGCTTTGCCATCTCGGCCGAGGCGACAAACTGGTCGCGTACAACGTCCATGTCGGCGCGGTCCATCGCCTTCGGCACCTGGTTGTTTGGCGACCAGGCCACGGCCGAAGGCGCCATCACCGGCCAGTTGCCGTCCGGCAACGGCACATCCGTTCCCTCCCAGCCGACGCGGGTCGAACCCTTGGCGCCGGAATGGCCGATCTGCGCGCAGATTTTTGCTTCCGTCTCTGCATGGACGAAATCGACCAGCCGTTTCCACGCGACCTCGTGCTCCGGTTTGTAGAAGCCGGGGCATCCGGGCGTGATGCGTCCTTCCGGGCTGACGCAGGTCATCTCGATATAGAGCAGCCCCGCGCCGCCTTTAGCGCGTTCGGCATAGTGGGAAAAATGCCAGTCAGTCGGGCAGCCGTCGACCGCCTTGTACTGCGCCATCGGCGAAACCACGATGCGGTTGGCTAAAGCCATGTCGCGCAACCTGAACGGCGCGAACATCGGCGCGCGGCGCAACATGTTGCCGCCGGCGCCGGCCTTGCGCTGGAACCATTCCTCGGCGCCTGCCAGCCATTCGGCATCGCGCACACGAAGATTCTCATGGCTGATGCGCTGCGAGCGGGTGAGCAGCGAATAGTTGAACTGAACTGGATCAAGTCCGAGATATCGTTCGACTTCCTCGAACCATTCGAGAGAGTTTCGCGCCGCCGATTGCAGCTTCAGCACCTCGGTGCGCCGCGCATCCTCATATTTGCGGAAGGCGGCTTCGAGGTCAGGCTCGGATTCGACATAGTCGGCCAGCGCCACAGCACTCTCCAGCGCCAGCTTGGTACCGGAGCCGATCGAGAAATGCGCCGATGCCGCCGCATCGCCCATCAGCGCCAGATTCTTGTATGACCAGCGCTCGCACAGCACGCGCGGGAAATTGATCCAGGCCGAACCTCTGATGTGGTTGGCGTTGGTCATCAGCGCATGGCCGCCGAGATGTTTTTGGAAGATGCGTTCGCAGACCGCGATCGATTCCTGCTGCGTCATCTGGCCGAAGCCGAAGGCGTTCCAGGTCTGCTCGCTGCATTCGACGATGAAGGTCGCCGTCTCGCTGTCGAACTGGTAGGCATGCGCCCACACCCAGCCATGCTCCGTCTTCTCGAAAATGAAGGTGAAGGCGTCGTCGAATTTCTGCGTGGTGCCCAGCCACACGAACTTGCATTTGCGGGTGTCGATGTCGGGCTTGAACACATCGGCGAAAGTGGCGCGGGATTTCGAGTTCAGCCCATCCGAAGCAACCACCAGGTCATGCGTTTCCATGAAGGGCCGGGGATCGGATATCTCGGTCTCGAACTGCAGCTTGATGCCCAGCTCGCGCGCCCTGCGCTGCAAAAGGATCAGCAGCCGCTTGCGGCCGATGCCGCAAAAACCATGGCCGGAAGACACGGTGCGCACGCCGTCATGGATGACGGCGATGTCGTCCCAATAGGCAAAATGCTTCTTGATCCAGACGGCGCTGACCGGATCGTTTTTCGTCAGATTCTCCAGCGTCTCCGCCGACAGCACCACGCCCCAGCCGAATGTGTCGTCCGGGCGGTTGCGCTCATAGACCGTCACCTCATGCGCGGCGTCGCGCAGCTTCAGCGAGATGGCAAAGTAGAGTCCGGCCGGTCCGCCGCCGAGAACCGCAACCTTCATGTCTTGCGATCTCCTCTTCGCTTCTGGAACCGCCGGATCGGACCAGCGGTTCCGACTTTCAGTATTGCGCCCGGGGCTAATTATTTCAAGCTTAAAGTTTTATAATTGAACGATGGTTTGGGCGCGGGCGGTCGAGGTCATTTGGCCGGATCTTTCGGACTCCACAATACGGTCTCCGCACTCTTCTCATAGGCCATACCCTGCGGGTAGCTGATCGCTTCGAGCTGCAGGCCCCAGGGCGCCTGGAAATAGAGGATGGTCTGGCCGGCCGCTGGTCCTTCCTTCACAGGCAGTGGTCCCAGCCTGGTCTTCACGCCCTTGCCGTCCAGATAGGCTTTCGCGGCGGCGACGTCGTCGACATAGAAAGCGATGTGGAAGCCGCCGATGTCGCTGTTCTTCGGCGTCAGGTCCTTCTGATCGGGCGCGGTGTATTTGAACAGCTCGATGTTCGATCCGGTGCCGCAGCGGACCAGGGTGATCTCCTGGATCACCGCCTTCGGATCGACGCCGAGCAGGTCCTGCATGAAGGTCCCCTTGTCGTCGGCGAACGGCCCGAACGACATCGCCTTCTTGCAGCCAACGACGTTGGTGAAGAAATCGACGGCCTGCTTCATGTCGGGCACGGTGATGCCGGTATGGTCGTGCCCGCGCATGCCGGGGATCGAATCCGCCGATGCCGCTCCCATTGCGCCGAACAAGGAGGCCGCGAGGACCGCTGCCTGGATTGCGTATTTCATGTCACCCTCCGTTGGCGGGCTGACTTGTCTTTGCGCACATCCGAGGCCCGCTGGTCGGCGTGCGGATATCGAAGCTCAATTCATGCCGGCCTTGGGCCGTAGCCAGTCCGCGTCGATCTCCGGCAGCGGAATGGCGGCGAGCAGGTCGCGCGTGTAGGTCTCCTGCGGATTGTCGAACAGCGCATCCGTTGCGCTGGCCTCGACGATCCTGCCCTCGCGCATGACGATGACCTGCTGGCAGAGCCGCCGGATCACCGACAGATCGTGGCTGATGAAAGCGACCGTCAGCCCCATCTCGCCCGCCAGCTTTTCCAGCAGCGTCAGGATCTGCGCCTGTGTCGAGACATCGAGGCCGGAGACGATCTCGTCGGCCAGCACGAATTTCGGCGACAGCGCCAAAGCCCGCGCTATGCCGACGCGCTGGCGCTGGCCGCCCGACAGTTCGTGCCGGTAGCGGCTGGCGAAACTCTGCGGCAGGCCGACGCGCTGCAGCGCTTCCGCGACGCGTTCCTTCAGCTGGTCGCCGAGGCCGTTCTGCCGCAGCGGCGCCGCGATGATGTTGAAGATCGTATGGCGCGGATTGAGCGAGGACATAGGATCCTGGAAGATCATCTGCAGGTCGCGGCGCAGCGGCCGAAGCTCTCCTTCCGAAAGACGGCTGATGTCGCGCCCCTCGAAGCCGATCGAACCGGCGCTCGGCTCGAGCAGCCGCACCAGCGCACGGCCGAGCGTCGACTTGCCGGAACCGGATTCGCCGACGATGCCGGTTACCGAACCCCGGGGCAGGTCGAAGTCGAGACCTTTCAGGATCTCGACCAGCGGCGCGCGGCCGATCAGCGGCTTGCGCGTCATGTCGGGCAGCGCCACTTTCAGCCCGCGCACCGAAAACAGCGGCTCAGCCATGGCTTGGCCTCCACGCCTTGTCGGCCGCCGCGATCTCGGCAGACAACCCGGCAAGCACGCTCTCATCCACCGGCTTCAGCGATGCATAGGGATCGGTGTAGCGTGGCGTCGCCGCAATCAGCGCCCGTGTGTAAGCGTGCTGCGGAGCCGCGAAGAGCCGCGCGGTCTCGGCCTCCTCCACCACCTTGCCGGCATAGAGCACGGACACTTTCTGGCTGAGTTTGGCGACGACGCCGAGATCGTGGGTGACGAACAGGATCGCCGTGCCGTGGTCGCGCTGCAGTTGTGCGATCAACCGCAGGATCTGCTTCTGCACCGTCACGTCCAGCGCTGTCGTCGGCTCGTCGGCGACGATCAGCCTCGGCTCCGCCGCAAAGGCGGCCGCGATCAGCACGCGCTGGCGCATGCCGCCGCTGAGCTCGTGCGGATAGCTTTTCAGCACCCGTTCGGGCTCGCGGATATGCACCTCGTCGAGCAACTGACGAATGCGTGTGCCGGCTCTCTCGCCGCTCCAGCCAAGGATGCGCACCAGCCGGTCGGTCATCTGCGCGCCGATGCGGCGCGACGGGTTGAGCGCGGTAAGCGGGTCCTGCGGGATCAGCGCCGTGCGCGCGCCGATCAGGGTCCGCCGCGCCTTGGCATCGAGGCGGCCGAGATCCTCGCCTTCGATCAGCATCTCGCCTTCGACGATGCGCACGCTTTTCGGCAGCACGCCGAGCACCGCCTTGCCGATCATCGTCTTGCCGGCGCCGCTCTCGCCGACCAGAGCGCGCACCTCGCCCGGCTGCACGCTGAGCGATACAGAGCGCAGCACGCGTTGGCCGTTGGGCAGCACGGCGCTAAGCGAGCGGATGTCGAGACATGGTTCCATATTGGCGCTCATCGCAGCACCGGATCGAAGCGCGCCTTGAGCGCTTCGCCGAACTGGCTGAAGGAGAGCACGGTGAGGATCAGCGTGATCAGCGGGAACACGAGCACCCACCAAGCCTGATGGATCGACAGCCGGCCCTCGGCGATGATGCTGCCCCAGGTCGGATCGTCGGTCGAGATCGACAGATTGACGAAGGACAGGATCGCCTCGACGATGACGGCGATGCCCATCTCCAGCGACAAGAGCGCCACCACCGACGGCAGCACATTGGGCAGCACTTCGCGCAGCATGATGCCGATGCGGCCATAGCCGGCGATGCGGGCGCTCTCGACATAGTCCATGCGAGACTGGCTCATCGCTTCTGCGCGGATCACCCGGCAGAAGCGCGTCCAGTCGATGATCGCAATCGCAAGGATGACGGAGCTCAGGCCCGTGCCCAGCACGGCGACCAGAAGGATCGCGAACAGCACCGGCGGGAAGGCCATCCAGACATCGACGATGCGCGAGATGATCCGGTCGGCCCAGCCGCCGAAATAGCCGGCGATCAGCCCCAGCGCCGAACCGATGAGGCAGGCGGACGTCGCCGCCGCGAAAGCGACGATGAAGGCGATACGCCCGCCGAAGATCAGCCGCGACAACAGATCGCGTCCCAGGCTGTCGGTACCCAGCCAATAGCCGGGCTCGGCGCCGTCCAGCCAGAAGGGCGGCAGCCGCTCCAGCATCAGGTCCTGCGCCAGCGGGTCCTGCGGCGCGATCAGCGGCGCGAAGATCGCCGCGAGCAGCGCCAGCAGAAGCCAGCCGCCGGCCAGCCACAGCCTGGGGCTCAAACCGCGTCGGGCGATACGGGCCTCATCCATGGCGCAGCCTCGGATTGAGCAGCGCATACATCATGTCGACGGTGAGGTTGATCAGAACGAAAAGCAGCGCGAACACCAGCACGATGCCCTGGATCAGCGGCAGGTCGCGGTTGATGACAGCGTCGATCGCCATATTGCCGAGGCCTTCATAGGAGAACAGCCGCTCGACGATGACGGTTCCGCCGATGAGGAAGGTGAACTGCACGCCGACCAGCGTCAGCGTCGGCAGCGCCGCGTTCTTCAACGCTTCGCGCAAAATGACCTGCGTCTCCGAGAAGCCTTTCACTCTGGCCAGCACGACATAGTCGAGGTCGAGCACTTCCTTCAGCGACTGTTTGAGCAGCTGCGCGATGATCGCCGCCAGCGGCAGCGCCAGCGCGAGGGCGGGCATCAGCATGTGCTTGAGCAGATCCCAGGTGAGGTCAAACCGTAGCCTGAGGATACTCTCGACCAGGTAGAATTGCGTTACGAAGGGCAGGTCGAGCTCGGGCGACACCCGGCCGGAAATGTCGAAGACAGGCACCAGCACGCCGAACAAAAGGATCAGCACCAAGCCCCACAGGAAGTCGGGGATGGAGAGCGTCGCACCGCTGGCGACGTCGATGCCGGCCTCGACCGCCGTGCCGCGCGACCGTGCGCCGAGGATCGCCGCCGTGGCGCCGATCGCGATCGCCATCAGCAGCGCCACGGTCGCCAGCTCCAGCGTCGCCGGCAGCCGGTTGAAAACCAGGCCGAGCACGTCCTGGCGCAGCGAGATCGAGGTGCCGAAATCGCCATGCAGCACGCCGCCCAGCCAGATGAAGAATTGCTGCACGATGCTCTTGTCCAACCCGTAGAGCGCGCGCAGCCGGGCGACGTCGTCGTCGCTGGCGCCGGGCGGCAGCATCATGGCGATCGGGTTGCCTGGGGCGACGCGGATGACGACGAAGACGACGATGGCGACGCCGAAAAGCGTCACCAGCATCGTCAACAGACGAACGAGGAATCTCTGCAGCAGCATGCGTGCGTAATCACTCTAAACGGACTCCCCCTCATCCGGCCCTTCGGGCCACCTTCTCCCCGAGGGGAGAAGAGGTCGCGGAAGGCTGAGCTAGTCTCTTCTCCCCACCGGGGAGAAGGTGGCCGCGAAGCGGCCGGATGAGGCGGCCTGCCGGGCGAAGACCGGCAGGGGTAAGGCCGACGATCAGGCCGGGGTCATCAGCGCCGGCAGCAGTGCGCCCGACACATGCTGGACGACATTGACCTTCTTCGAATGCACGATCGGCTGCGCATATTGGATCAGCGGCAGCACGTAGGCCTGTTCGGCGATATATTTGTCGACCGCCTTCCAGCCGGCGATGCGCTTGGCCTCGTCCTTCTCGCCCCAGAGCGGGTTGATCATGTCGACAAGGTCCTTGCTGTCCCACACCGAATGCGGGCTCGGCCCGTACATGGCGAAACCGGTCGAGGTGGTCGGGTCGCCGATGGAGTTGCCCCAATTGTAGAAGGCGGCCGGCGCCAGCTTGTCCGCGGCGCGCAGCTCGTAATGCTTAGCGATCTCATAGACCTCGATATTGGCCTCGATGCCGACCTTGCGCCACATGCCGACGATCGCCTGGATCATCTCATAGTCCTTGGGCTTGAAGCCCTTGGTGGTCTGTATGGTGAACTTGACCGGCTTCTTGGTCGAATAGCCGGAAGCGGCAAGCAATTCCTTGGCTTTCTCCGGGTTGTGCTCGACCTTGATCGAAGGATCGAAGGCCGTGTATTCCGGCGTCTCCAGCGTTGCGATCGGCTGGCCGTAGCCGCGAAGCAGCCGCTTGACCAAAAGCTCCTTGTCCACCGCCATCACGGCCGCTTGGCGGACGTTCTTGTCCAGCATCGCCTCGATGTCGTTGAAGAAGATCATGCCGATGTCGGAGACGTTCTTGATCGAGCCGGCGAGCCCGCTCTTCTTGATGAGGCGGTCATATTCCTCATAGGGGATTTCGAGCGTCACCTGCGAGGAGCCGGATTCGATCTCGGCGACACGGCTCGCCGCGTCGGTGACGAACTTGATCGTCACATTCTCGAAAGCGGGCTTGGTGCCCCAGTAGTTCGGATTGGCCTTGAGCCGCAGGAAGGCGTTGCGCTCGAACTTGTCGACCATATAGGGGCCGGTGCCGATCGGCGCCTTCTCGAAACCTTCGGCGCCGACCTTCTCGTAATAGGCCTTCGGCAGGATGTAGCCGGTCAGGAACGACATCCATTTGAAATAGACCGGGTCGAACTGCACGACGTCGCCGGTGATCTTGTTGCCGTCGATCTTGAAATTATTGACGTTCTTCCAGACGAACTGGATCGGGTTGCCGGTCTTCTCGTCGCCGGCGCGGGTCAGCGACCACACCACGTCTTCCGGCGTGAAGGGCGAGCCATCATGCCATTTGACGCCCTCGCGCACCGTCATCGTCACCTTGGTGCGGTCGTCGTTCCAGCCCCATTCGGTGAGCAGCCCGGGCGTGAAGGAGAGGTCCGGCTTCTGACCGATGATCTGGTCGAACACCGACTGGTAGAGCCCCTGGATGGTCGGGTTGACCGCGGAAGGGCCGGTGGTCGGATCCCAAGACGGCAGGTTGACATTGTAGGCGATGGTGAGCTCGCCAGCCGCCTTGGCCGCCCTCGGCAGGCCGAGCGTCGCGGCACCCAGCGCCACGGCGCCATATCCAAGCAAGTCACGTCTGTTGATGGTCATGGTCGTTCCCCTTGTTGGTTGTCATTGTACGCGCGGCGTTTTCATTCGGTGGTGGGCAACCGCGCCTTGTCCATCCCGGAATTCTTCGGCTCAACTTCCTCCCAGCTGTTGGGCGAGCATGAAGCCGGAGCCCGCGCCCGCGCCGGCACCCGGCCATGTCGCCGCGCCGGTGAGGTAAAGGTTCGAGACCGGCGTGTTCCAGCGTGCGAAGGAGCGCGCCGGACGGAAAAGGAAATTCTGCGCCAGATGGTGGCTGCCGCAGATCTGGTCGCCGCCGACGAGGTTTGGGTTTTCGCGCTCGAGGTCGAGCGGCGAGAAGATCGCGCGGCCTAGAATCTTTTGCCTCAAACCTGGCGCATAGCTCTCGATGATATCGAGCACGTGCTCGGCATAGGCGTCCTTGACCGCATCCCAATGGGCAGGGGCGATCTTGCCGGCTGCATCGCCGAGGATCTCCGCCGGCAGCATGCGCACCTGCACCCACAGCACATGCTTGCCCTGCGGCGCGCGCGAGGGATCGACCGCCGTCGGCTGGCCGACGACCAGCACGGGCTGGTCGGGCAGCAGGCCGGCGATCGCCTGCTGGTAGGTGCGCGACATGGCTTCGAGCGAGGGCGCCAGATGCACATAGGCGAACCGGCGAAGCTCGGCGCCAGCGCTCCAGTCCGGCAGGTCGTCCATCGCCAGATGGATCATCATCGTGCCCGGCGCGTGACGGAATTTCTGCATCGCCGCGTCGAAGCCGGCGTCGCCGGAGCCGTTGGGCAGCAGCTTGCCCGTCAGCGCTTTCGGCGCGACACCCGCAATGACGGCCTTGGTCGCGACATGGGTTTCGCCCGATTCCAGCCGCACCCCATTCGCCTTGCCGCCCGAAACCGTGATCTCGACGACATCCGCGCCGGTCGTGATCTGGCCGCCGGCCGCCTTCACCATATTGGCCAGCGCGCGGATGATCGTATCGGCGCCGCCCTTGCCCAGCACCATGCCGAAACTCTGGTTGGCCATCGATTCCAGATAGGGGAACACAGCACCCCCGGCGATGTCGGGCGCGAAGTCGAGATGCATGCCCCAGGCCGCGAGCGTCGTGCGCACATGCGGCGTCTCGAAGTTTTCCTCCAGCCATGCGCGGGGCGAGGAGAGCAGCAGTCGTCCCGTATCCAGCGCGCCGGCCAAGCCCTTCTTGCGCCAGAGATTCCAGCCCGTGCCGGCCAGCGCCCTCGCGCTCATCGGCGATCCGAGCAGCCGGAACAGATGCTCGGCTTCGCCCGGAAAGGCCGACACCAGCCGGCGCCATGTGGCCGCGTCCGCCGCGGAGAAGGCGGCCAGCCGGGACGCGGTCTTTTCGACGTCGTTGCTGACGCCGAACCACTTCCCGTCCGGAAAGGCGCTGGCGAAACAATCGGCCACGGGCGCGAACTCCAGCCCGTGGCTTTTCAATTCATTTGCATATTTCCGGTGGAAGGCGGAGCCGGCGAACAGGCTCAGATTCATCGCGCCGAAATCGTGCCGGAAGCCGGGAAGCGTATATTCGCCGGTTTGCACAGCGCCGCCGATCGTCTGGTTGCGCTCGAAAACCGCTATTTTCCAGCCCTTGAGCGCCAGATGCGCGGCGCATGCCAGACTGTTGTGGCCCGCCCCGACAAAGATGGCGTCGAACTCGCTCACGCCCCGCCCCGAAAATGCTTTATGCTTAAAGATAATTGCAGATGCATATGTTTTCGTCTAGTAGGTATATTAAGGGCCGCAACGAGCCTTGATGATCACCAGAAAGAGGGAACGAAAGACCATGGACACGCAGAAACTCCTCGGCGAGGTCGCCGGCCAGCTGCTCTCGGGCGCCATCAAGGTGGTCGACCTGACGGCGCCGCTCGGACCGAACACGCCGCTGATCAAGCTGCCGCCGGAGCTCGCCGTCGATACTCCGAAGGTCGAGATCCACGCTATTTCCAAATATGACAAGAACGGTCCGTGGTGGGCCTGGAACTGGCTGAAGCTCGGCGAGCATTCGGGCACGCATTTCGACGCGCCGCAGCACTGGATCACCGGCAAGGACTATCCGGACGGCGCCACCGACACCATTCCGGCACAGAATTTCGTCGGCCCGGTCAACGTCATCGACTGCTCGAAAGAGGCCGCGGCCGATCACGATTTCCTGCTCACCGTCGACCACATCAAGGCCTGGGAAGCCAAGCACGGCGCCATCAATCCGGGCGAATGGGTGGTGATGCGCACCGACTGGTACAAGCGCAACGGCTCCGAAGCCGAGTTCCTCAACGCCAACGAGACCGGCCCGCACACGCCGGGCCCGACGGCGGAAGCCATCCAGTTCCTGATCAGCAAGGACATCAAGGGCTGGGGCTCGGAGACGATCGGCACCGATGCCGGCAAGGCCGGCGGCATGGAACCGCCATTCCCGGCGCACACGCTGATGCACAAGGCCAACCGCTATGGCCTGGCGAGCCTCTGCAATCTCGACCAGCTGCCGCCGAGAGGCGCGATCCTGATAGCTGCCCCGCTCAAGATCGAGCACGGCACCGGCAGCCCGATCCGCGCGCTGGCGCTGGTGCCGCGGGGTTAAAGCCAAGGCCACGACGATGAGCGACGTCGATCACATCATCGTCGGCAGCGGCATCAACGCCCTGGTCTGCGCGGCGATGCTTGGCGCCAAGGGCGCCAAGGTGCTCGTGCTCGAGCGCAACGACCGCATCGGCGGCTGCATGCGCACCGAGGAGGTGACAGTGCCCGGCTTCGTCCATGACGTGATGGCGACGACCTTCGTGCTGTTCATTACATCGCCGGCCTTTGTCGCGCTCGGCAAGGACCTTGCGCGGCACGGGCTGGAATTCTGCCACACGGCGACGCCCACCGGCGTGCTCATGCCGGATGGCAGCCATGCCGTGCTCACCACCGACCGCGCCAACAATATCGCGGCGCTCAACCGGATCGCGCCCGGTGACGGCGATCGCCATGGCGGCGATGTCGGCGACATCGAGCGCAATGCCGGGCTACTCTTCGGCCTGCTCGGCGGCGCGCTCTGGTCCTATCCGACGACCAAGCTCATCGCCGGCGAGGCCTGGCGGCGCGGTCCGCGCAACCTCGCCGCCTCCATGGGCGAGGCGCTGGTGCCCGCGCGCGGCTGGCTGGAAACGACCTATACATCCGATACTGTCCGCGCGCTCTGGGCCCCCTGGGTGCTGCATGCCGGGCTCGGACCGGAAGACGCCTTCTCCGGCCAGATCGCCAAGGTCATCGCCTTCGCCCTGGAGGCGGCAGGCGCGCCGATCGTCAAGGGCGGCGCGAAGAATCTGCTCGCCGCCTTCGAGGGGCTGATAAGGGAACGCGGCGGTGAGATCCGCGTCAATGCCGATGTCGCCTCGATCGTCCAGGCCGGTGGCCGCGCCTCCGGCGTGCGGCTCGCGTCCGGCGAAACGGTGACGGCTACGAAGAGCGTTATCTGCTCGGTCACGCCGACACAGCTTTACGGCCGCCTGCTCGGCAGGGACGCGCCGGAGGCGGCAACCATGGCCACGCAGGCCTATCGCTATGGCAAGGGCAATTTCCAGATCCATTATGCGCTGAACAAGCCGCCCGCCTGGCGCGGCGAGGGCCTCGACAAGGTGGCGCTGCTGCATCTGACGCCGGGGCTCGACGGCGTCTCCAAAGCCTGCAACGAGGCGGTGCGCGGCCTGCTGCCCCAGGTGCCGACCATCTGCGTCGGCCAGCCGCACGCGCTCGACCCGTCGCGCTGCCCGGAGGGCAAGGCGATCCTGTGGCTGCAATTGCCGGAGGCGCCGCGCCACATCAAGGGCGATGCCGCCGGCAAGCTCGAAACGCCCGCCGACGGCCGCTGGACCGAGGCGTTGCGCGAAGCCTATGCCGACCGCGTCGAGGCGATCCTCGCCAACCATATCGACGGTTTTCGCGAGACCATCATCGCGCGCCGCGCCTATTCGCCGGCCGATCTCGAAGCGATGAACATCAACCTCGTCGGCGGCGATCCCTATGGCGGCTCGTCGACCATCGACCAGTCTTTCCTGTGGCGGCCGTTCAAGGCCAGCCGCAACCACGAGACCGGCGTCAAGGGCCTCTACCACATCGGCGCCTCGACCCATCCGGGCGCCGGCCTCGGCGGCGGCTCCGGTTTCCTTTTGGCGGGGAGGCTGTGATGGAACAGAAGCTCCCGGAAAAACGCCAGCGCATCTCGACCCTCGGCCAGATCGGCCTGCAGCAATTCGCGCCCTATCTGATGAACCGCATCATGGGCCGCTACAACGCCACTTTGCGCGACGATTTCCGCAAGCAGGGCCTGACCATCCCGCAGGTGCGGACGCTGGCCGTGCTTTCCGTCACCGACGGCGTCACCGTCAATGACCTCTCGGTCTACACGGTGATCGAGCAATCGACGCTTAGCCGCACGCTCGACACGCTGGAAGGCCAGGGCCTGGTGCGCCGCGAGCAGGGCGTGACCGACAGCCGCTTCCGCCATGTGTTCCTGACCGATGACGGCCGCGCGCTGTTCACCCGCGCCTGGCCGGCGATGCACGACGCGTTCGAGGCGATGTTCGATGGTGTCGACGATGCCGAATATGCGGCGCTGATCGCGACGCTCCAGAAAATGCTGAAGAACATCCGCAGACACGAAATCTAGATGTACGCGCCGCCCGGCAACGGCGGCAACGGAAGGAGGCAGACATGGCCGAACGGTCTTTTGCCAAGGAAGTCGAAAAGCTGAGGCTGGGCGCCGGCGAGGAGTTCGCCGGCGAGGGCATCCTCGCCATCACCAAGGCGCTCTTGCAGTGCGGCGTCGGCTATGTCGGCGGCTATCAGGGCGCGCCGATCAGTCATCTGATGGACGTGCTTGCCGACGCGCAGGACATTCTGGGCGAACTCGGCGTGCATTTCGAGGCGAGCGCCTCGGAAGCGACTGCAACCGCCATGCTTGCGGCCTCCGTGCATTATCCGATCCGTGGTGCCGCCACCTTCAAGTCGACCGTCGGTACCAATGTTGCTTCCGACGCGCTGGCCAATCTGGCGTCCGGCGGCGTCACCGGCGGCGCGCTGATCATCGTCGGCGAGGACTATGGCGAAGGCTCCTCGATCATGCAGGAGCGCAGCCACGCCTTTGCCATGAAGAGCCAGGTCTGGCTGCTCGACCCGCGCCCGAACCTGCCCTCGATCGTCAAGGCGGTCGAGGACGGCTTCGAATTGTCGGAGGCCTCCAACACGCCGGTGATGCTGCAGGTGCGTATCCGCTGCTGCCACGTCCACGGCCACTTCATCGCCAAGGACAACAAGCGTCCGCCAATGTCGGTCGCCGACGCGCTGTCCGCGCCGCGCCGCGACACGGGTCGCATCGTCCTGCCGCCCGCCTCCTTCCTGCACGAGAAGGAGAAGGTCGCCAAGCGCTGGCCGGCGGCGGTCGATTTCATCAAGAGCCGCAAGATCAACGAGATGTTCGGGCCGGACCACGGCTCGGTCGGCATCGTCATGCAGGGCGGCATGTATAATTCGGTCATCCGCGCGCTGCAGCGGCTCGGCCTTGCCGACACCTATGGCGACACCGACGTCCCCCTCTACGTGCTGAACGCCGTCTATCCGCTGGTGGACGACGAGTTCCTGTCCTTCTGCGAAGGCAAGCAGGCCGTGCTGGTCGTCGAGGAAGGCCAGCCCAACTATATCGAGCAGGCTTTCGCAGCCATGCTGCACAAGGCCGGGCGCGGCACGAAACTGGTCGGCAAGGAGGATCTGCCGATGGCCGGCGAATATACCGGCCAGGTCATGCTCGACGGCATCGGCTCCTTCCTGCGCGCCAACGCTCCGCATCTCTTGCCGGGCGAGGTGCGTGCTCCGAACAAAACGGGTGAGGGCGTCGATACCGCCGATCTCACCAATGTCGTCCCGGGCCGCCCGCCAGGCTTCTGCATCGGTTGCCCCGAGCGGCCGATCTTCGCCGCGACCAAGCTGGTCGAGCAGGAGCTTGGCAAGCACCACATCGCTTCCGACATCGGTTGCCATCTGTTCTCGATCATGCCGCCCTTCGAGCTCGGCGCCACCACCATGGGCTACGGGCTAGGGCCGGCCTCGGCCTCCGCCTTCAACTCGCCGGAAGCAAAACGCCGGTCGATCTCTTTCGTCGGCGACGGCGGCTTCTGGCACAATGGCCTGACCTCATCGATCGGCAACGCCGTCTTCAACCGGAATGACGGCGTCATCGTCATCGTCGACAATTTCTACTCGGCCGCCACCGGCGGCCAGGACATCCTGTCGTCGCGCGCTTCGAACCGCACCAAGTCCACGAAACATCCGATCACCGAAGCGGTGAAAGGCATGGGCGTCAAATGGCTGCGCCACATCGACCGCACCTATGATGTCGGCAAGATGCAGGCCACTTTGCGCGAGGCGCTGACCACCGACGAGAAGGGGCCGAAGGTCATCGTAGCCTCTTCCGAATGCATGCTGAACCGCCAGCGCCGCGAAAAGCCGCTGGTCGACAAGGCGATCAAGGGCGGCGAGCGGGTGGTCAAGCCGAAATTCGGCGTCGACGAGGACATCTGCACCGGCGACCACGCCTGCATGCGCCTCTCCGGCTGTCCGTCGCTCTCGGTGAAGACACTCGACGATCCGCTGCGGGACGATCCTGTCGCATCGATCGACCAGAACTGCGTCGGCTGCGGCAATTGCGGCGAGGTGGCGGATGCCGCCGTGCTCTGCCCGTCCTTCTACCGCGCCGACGTCGTCCACAATCCCGGCCGCTGGGACCGCTTCCTGGAAAGCGCGCGCCGCGCCGTGATCGGCCTGTTGCAGCGGCGCCGCGAGAGCCGCCGTTTGATGTTCGCCGATGCTTGACCCCAGTGCACCGCTGCGCCCGAAGACGGGCGCTTCAAACGACGAGCGGGTGATAAAGCTCGCCGTGCTCGCCGTAGGCGGCCAGGGCGGCGGCGTGCTCGCCGACTGGATCACCGACGTCGCCGAGCGCAGCGGCTACATAGCCCAGTCGACATCCGTGGCGGGCGTCGCCCAGCGTACCGGCGCCACGATCTACTATATCGAGATGGCCCGCGACACCGGCCGCCTGCCGGTCTTCGCGCTGTCGCCCTCGCAGGGTGACGTCGATATCCTGATCGCCGCCGAGCTGATGGAAGCCGGTCGCGCCATCATCCGCGGCTTCGTCACGCCCGAGCGCACCACGCTGATCACCTCATCGCATCGCATCCCCGCCGTCTCGGAAAAGATCGAGCCGGGCGATGGTCGCGCCTCGTCGGAAAAAGTGCACGCGACGGCGCAAGCGGCGGCCAAGCGCTTCATCGCCTTCGACATGGAAAAGATCGCCGCCGACAACGGCACCATGATCTCGGCCAGCCTGCTCGGCGCGCTGGCCGGCTCCGACGCGCTGCCGTTCCCGCGCGAAAACTACGAACAGGCGATCGGCGCCGGCGGCCGTGGCGTCAAGGCGAGCCTCGCCGCCTTCGGCGCCGCCTGCGACCGAGCGCGCGGCATCGCGGCCGCGCCAGCCGACGATAAGGCAGCGGCGCCTGCCGCTTCCGAAGCCCAGCTGACGCCAAAGGTCAGCGGCCCGGAAACCCTGCTGAAGGGGTGGCAGGGTCTCGCCGCCCGCGTCGCGGCGCTGCCGGAGCCGGTGCGCGACATGGCCGAACGCGGCCTGAAGAAGGTCGTCGACTTCCAGGACATCGCCTATGGCGGCGAATATCTCGACCGGCTGGACAAGGCGCTCGCGCTGGATACGCCGGAACGTAACTATGCGCTGTCGATCGCCGCGGGAAAGCATCTCGCCAACGCCATGTGCTATGACGATATGATCCGCGTCGCCGATCTGAAGACGCGCTCGACGCGCGACAAGCGGGTGCGCAAGGAGATCGGCGTCAAGGAAGGCGCGGTGCTGCAGGTCACCGAATATTTCCATCCGCGCATCGAGGAGTTCTGCGGCACTCTGCCGGCAGGCCTTGGCAGCTATATCGAGAGCCGGCCGAAACTCGCCGCCTTCCTCGACCGCCGCATCAATCGCGGCCGTCACATCCGCACCGACAGTTTCACTGGTTTTGCGACGCTGTGGTTCATCGGCGGACTGCGCCGCTGGCGTCGCGCTCTGCTACGCCACAAGGTCGAGGTCGAGCATCTGGAGCGCTGGTACGAACTGGCGCTGAGCCACGCTCGCCAGGACTACGCTTTGGCCACCGAGATCCTGAACTGCCGCCGCCTGATCAAGGGCTACAGCGACACCCATGCCCGCGCCCAGTCGAAATTCGACCGCGTGCTCTCGGCGCTGCCCATGCTCAAGGGCCGCGACGACGCCGCCGACTGGATCCGCCGCCTGCGCGAGGCCGCGCTGAAGGACGAAAAGGGCGAGATGCTGGATGGCGCGCTGAAGACGGTGGCGACGCTGGGCGACAGCCGGGTTCAATAAGCGTCGAGCTGCTTATTCAGAAGCCTCTCGTCCCGAGACCTGCTCGACGAGGATCCGGAAAAAGACGTGCGGCAGGCTGTCCGACGGGGGTGGCGTGACGGGCTTGAGCGCGCCCGGTTCCCACCACTCCGTATGCTTGCTCAACACCGCCCAGGCGTGGTCGCGCTGAACCTTGTGGCCGACCCGGTCCGGCAGTTCCTCATAGCGGCCCTCGACGATCACGCTTCGCCAACCGCGCCCCTGCGTGTGTTCTCCCACCTGCGCGCACACCAGGGGATTCTCCCGCATCCAGTCGATCTTCTTGCCGAGCAGGGAAAAGGCGTAGAGGTGGCTGTCGGCGTAGGCGTAGTTGAAGGGCACGACATAGGGTTGTCCGTCCTTCGCGCATGCCAGATGTCCAGTGCGGTTTGCCGCCAGCATTTTCGTGCATTCCAAGGTGGAGAGCGTGCGGATCATCATCGGTGTGATCTCCTGTTTCAGCGGGCCTTCGGTCTTGACGATCTCCGTCGGTCGCTTCTCATCGACCCTAGTGCGAGACGCGTCCAGGCTCATTGATATGGATCAATTCGATATGGTGCCGAGGGTCTGCGAGACCGATCGCTTCGGATCGAAACAATCGACCGGCGCTGCCGCGAACCGATCTAACGAACATGTGATCCATCCCGCTCCGACGGATTTCGCCCCGGTCCTCCGTTTCAGGGAGGTAGGGACGAATTACGGAGAGAAGCATGTTCACAAAACACTTGCTGCCCATTGCCTTGACCGCCGGCACTTTGATGCTGCCCGGCGTCGGCTCGCAGGCCATGCCGCTTGTCAAGCCGGGTGCCGCCCCGCTGCCGATCGAGACCGTCGGCTGGCGCTGCGGCCCCGGCTGGCACATGAACCGCTGGGGCAGGTGCGTGCCGAACGGCCGGGTGATCATCCGCCCGATGCATGTGCGCCATTGGCACCCCGGCTTCTGGTATCACGGCCGCTGGCACCCGGGTTTCTGGAGTTGATGATCGCTTTGGAGAGCGACGAGAAAGCCCGCGCTGGCAACGGCGCGGGCTTTTTTTGTCCTAACAGGGGCGAAGTTCGGTCATTCGCGTCCGTAGCTTAAGCGCGTTGCAGTGGTGGAGAGGCTTTGAGACCTCGGCGGGACAGCGCCCCCCTCTGTCCTGCCGGACATCTCCCCCACAAGGGGGGAGATCAGCCGTCACGCCCGCTTTCGCCAATCTTGTACGTCGTAGATTTGGGCGGAGCGCCGCAGCTGCCAATCTTCCCCCCTCGTGGGGGAGATGTCCGGTAGGACAGAGGGGGGCGCGAAGGATCGCGACCGATCTCATTTTGCATTGCTTCGTCCCAGGACAAATTGACAGACACTTGGCGCCTGTCACCGATGGGCCAAGTCGAGGCTCACATCACCAGATCCCGCATCGGCTTCACCGCCGCCGACTCCGGAAACACCTTGTCGCCGAGCACCGCGGCGGACAATCCGAACTGATCCGCCAGCAACCCCTTCAGCACCGCGCGCACATCGCTGGTCGGCGCAAGGTCGCGGCCATCATAGAGCTGCGCCGGCTTCAGTCCTGGCCAGTCGGCGATGACACGGCCGCCTTTGACCGCGCCGCCGGCGAGCAGCACCACCGTGCCCGTGCCGTGGTCGGTGCCGACCGTGCCGTTGATGCGCGCCGTGCGGCCGAATTCGGTGATGGCGACGATTGCCGTGTCTTTCCAGCGTTCGCTCAGCCCTTTCTCGAATTCCTCGAAGGCGCCGTCGAGGCCGCCGAGCAGGTTGGCGAGCCGGCCGGTGGCGCCGCCTTCGTTGACATGTGTGTCCCAGCCGTCGAAGGCGAGCGCGGCGATGCGCGGGCCGTCATCGGCCGCCATCAGCCGCGCGGCGCCTTGCGCCGACTGCCGCATGCCGGCGGCATTGCCGAGGCCGCCCTTCGGATTCATCGTCTGGCCGTCGAGCTGGTCGCCCATCGCCATCCGGTCGGCGTCGAGACCTTTCTGCAGGGCTGCAGCCAGCACCGGATCGCGATGGTTGTAGAGGTCGAGCACGCGCTCGGCCAAGGCGTCGCCGGGGGTCGGCAGCGCCTGCGGCGCCCAGCCGAGAACGGGGGCGGCACCGCGGATCACCAGCGGCGTCGAAGGCCCGACCGCCAGCCCGCCGGCCTTCGCGATCCTGTCGCCCGCCGGCAGGTTGGCCAAAGCTCGGTTGAGCCAGCCGGTTGTCGCATTGCCGGGGCCGGGGAGGCCGCTCTCCAGCACGTCCTGGCCGTCGAAATGCGAGCGGTCGCGATAGCCGGTCGCCGCCGCATGCACCACCGCCGCCTGGCCGGCCTTGAAAAGGCGCGCAAACACCGGCATTGCCGGGTTGACGGCGAAGAAACCGTCAAGCGGCAATGCCGGGTTGGCGCCTGAGAGCGAAAGCGCGATGTCGCCATGCAGGCCGGCATAGTCCGGGTCGCCGACCGGCCCGACCGTCGACAGCCCGTCCAGAGCGCCGCGCAGCAAGATAACGATCAGGCGTGGATCGCGGTTGTCGGCCGCGCGGGCAAAGCGCGGCAGATAAGCCCAGGCGAACAGCGCGCCGCCGGTCATCAGTACCGCCCGGCGGGATGGATTAGGGGTTTCGCAAAGAAGGCTCATGGCCGCATCTCCACTAACTCTTTGTTTTTACGCAATTCCGGACGGAAAGCCGCTGCACACTTTTCGTGGAATTGCTCCAGGTCACCGCCGTTGGAACTCGGGCGCCATCAGCAGCAGCGCCAGGCTCTGCTGTTTGGACTCGGCGCGCGAAATCGCCTGCCGTGTCTCGGCCGAAACGGAATTGCCGATCAGCGACGCCAGCGTCTCGTCCGGATCGCCGATATCGTTCGCCTGCTTCGCGGCCTGCCAGGCGATGTCCAGCCGCGTCTTGAGGCCCTCGGCGGAAGCCCATGCATCCGTCTGGTCGGAAAAGCCGTTCGGCCCCGGCGGCTGCCACAGCGGTTGACCGAGCGCCCTCAGCCAGCGCAGCGACCGTTGCGGTTCGTTGCCGGTGGAGGGGCCGACCGCGCGCCGCAACGCGACCACATAGTCCAATGGCGTGAGCAGCTTCGTGAGCGGCGCCGACCAGGCTTCTGGCAAATCGATCAGCGTCAAGGCGATCGAGCGCAGATCGCCGTCGGTCTTGGTGAAGACCGCGGCCAGGCGAGCGACAGCCGCAGGCGGCGGATCGTCGGCGATGAAATGCCGGGCAAGCTTGTTGGCAATGTGCCGCGCGGTGGCCGGGTGGCGTGCAATGTCGTTGAGCGCTGCCTCTGCCTGGCCCATGCCGCCGCCCGGATAGGTCTTGCCGAGCAGCATTGCCTCGCCCGGCTGATGCGCATTGGGGTTGAAGACGAACGTGCCGGGTTCTCCCAGACGTCCCTCGCGGCCTGCCATGGTCCAGCCGGTCAGCATGTCGGCGAAGCTGGTGACGTCGGCCTGGGCATAGCCGCTGCCGACGCCCAGCGTATGCAGCTCCAGGATCTCGCGGGCAAGGTTCTCGTTGAGGCCGCGTCCGCGCCGCCGGCCGGCGCGCGAGTCCGGCCCGATCGACTGCTGGTTGTCGAGATAGAAAAGCATCGCCGGATGATGCTCGACCGCCAAGAGCATATCGGCGAAACGGCCGAGCACGAAGGGGCGAATTGCCTCGCGCTCGAAGGCGCCGGCGCTCGCCCGCACCACCGGGGCCTTGGCGGCTGAGACGCAGAAATGGTTCGACCAGAAGCCGACCAGACGCTCGACGAAGCCGGGCGTCGCGGCAAGTGCCTTGTCGAAACGCGCCTGTGCCTCGTCGCGGTAGATATCGGCCTCGATACGCGGCACCGCGGGCCTGGCTTTTGCCATGGCCGGGCCGGCTGGATCATCCGCCGGCTGCATGGCCACCGCCGCCTTCTCGTCCCGCGCCGCCTTGCGCTCCATGGCGGCCGCCATGCTGGCCTGGATCGCCGCGGTGCTGTCGAGCAGCCCGGCATTGCGCGGATCGTCGGGAGGGATGAGCGTGATATCCTGCTGCTTGACCTCTGCCTTGAGGTAGCCGCGCGGATCGGCGGCGATCTTGCCGAGCTCGTCGCCCGGTCTTGCGCCGAGGCCGAAGCGGTGAAGCGCGACCAGGGCTTTATCCGGTGGTACGGGATTTGAAACCGGTGCGGCCAACGAAGCCTCCGTTCGAAGCCGGCTCGAATTCAAGGGATTGCGCCGGCCGGCATGTTCCAGGGATCGCTAAAGGGCGCTCATGATGCCGGCCGCAGCACCGGCATCACGAGGCGGTTCTTACCAGCGGCGCAAGTGGTGCCAGCGGTGGTACGGATGCCAGACCGGGCCGATATAGACGCGCGGTCCGCCCCAGTAATAATAGCCGGGATAGATCACGCGGCGATTGGGCACGCAGCGGCCCCAGTAGTTGGGATGCCAACCCGGACCGCAGCCCCAGGCGACATGCTCAATCATTGCGGGCGCCGGCGCGACCGGTGCGACCGGCATCGCCGAGGCAGCACTTGCCGCGGCCGTCCCGCCGATGGCGAGCGCTGCCGCGAGCGAATATTTCGTCAGACGTTTCATGGGATACTCCCGAAAGGGTTTCGAGGTTGAAGAGAACCTGCCGGCATCGATGGACGGCAGGCCTGTCCCTCTTTCCCTTGAACGGAGCGTGTTCGCCCTTTCCGTCGCTGCCTATGGCGATTTTTTTGCCGGCCTGCCGGCGCGTCGAAGCAGGGCATCCGCCAGCAGTTGGCGATCCTCAGGCGAGCTCGACGCCGCGAAGTCGATGATGCGCTGTTCCAGCCGCGTGCGGATGGTGGCATCGGCGTTGCGCGCCCGCTCCAGGGCGGCGGCAAGCGCGGCACGGTCGAGGGTCGGCTGTTGCAGGAGGCTGGCGGCCTCGCGCCGCGCGGCCTGGCCATCGAGGATGACGTCGCGGGAGTCGCGGCGCACCTCGCGCAGCGCCTGGCGGAAGGCCTTGCGGTCGGCGGCGGGCAGCCTGCCCCCCGCCGATTCCAGCGAATAGCCCGGATTGGATTTACCGATCAGCCAGCCGGCTCCGCCGGCGAGCGCGCCGATTAGAAAGACGTTGAGCACCAGGGATGCGGCGACGAGACGGGGGTTCATAGGTCCTCCTCGGTCTGGTCGGCGTCGGGACCGGCATCGCCGAACGACGTCGCATTGGCGTCCATCACATAATGGTCGGACTGGATATCCGGATTGACCACGGTGACCAGCGCCAGGCCGGCCACGGCGCCGGCGAGACCGACGCCGGCAAGCCCGAAGCCCAGCCACCAGAACCGCCGACGGCGCCCTTGCCTGACGTCTGCCGTCGCCCTGGCGACGATCGCGCCATAGAGCGCTGGGCTAGGGGCCTCGACGCGATGCCGGTCGAGCACGGCGTCGAGCCTGCCGGCGCGCCGCAGAATGGCGCGGCCTTGATTGGTCTCGGCAAACAGCGTGGCGGCGGCCTGCTCGGCCTGCGGCCAGCGGTGCAGGGCGCTGCCATAGGCGTCCGCCAACACGGCGAAGCGCGCTGCATCCATCAGCCCTTTCGTAGTCTTCTCAGCCATCTCGTTCCCCCTTCCACCGTCTTGACGTGGCCCCCCACGTCCTCATCCGCGAGGCCGCCAGTTCCCTTGCTGTCTCAGTCATCGCCATCGTCTCCGACGAGCATCGCCTGCAAGGCGCGGCGGCCCCGCGCGAGCAGGCTTTCCAATGCATCGACGCTGACCCGCATGGCGCTGGCGGCCTCGATGTTGGACAGGTCCTGATAATACACCAGCACGATCGCCTCGCGCTGGCGCGGCGCGATGCGCTGCAGGGCCTGGCTGACCCGCCGCTCTTCATCGCCCGGCAGGGCATCCGGAAGCGGCGTCTCATCGGCTACCTCCGGCAGCTCGTCCGTTACCCATTCGCGCCGGCGCCGCAGCCGGTCGTAGCAAAGGTTGAGCGCGACGCGGTGGACCCAGGTGTCGAAGCGCGCGCCCTTCCAGCGCCAGCCCGAGGCGTGGCGCCAGATGCGCACGAAAGTCTCCTGGGCGACATCCTCGGCCTCCGCCGCGTCGCCCAGCATCCGCCTGGCCAGCCCCAGCACGCGCGGCAGCTTGCGCGCCACCATCGCCTGCACGGCGGCGGGGTCGCCGGCGCCGATGCGCCGTACCAGTTCCTCGTCCGGATCGGCGCCCATCAATCAAGGCGCTCGCGACTGTCATTATGCAGCATAGCCTCTTGGTCATTGCTCCTCATTGGAAGCGGATTTGTGGCCCGGCCTCTCGTCGTCGCTGAGCACGCCGTCTCCGTTCTTGTCGAGCTTGGCGAAGCGTTTTGCCAGGAAGGCGTCGAGCTCAGCCTTATCGACGAAGCCGTCCTTGTTGGTGTCCAGGTGCGCGAAGGTTTTAGCCGGATCGCCCTTGGCCTTGCGCGCGCTCTGGAAAGCGGTCCATTCCGCGAGGCTGACCTTGCCGTCGTTGTCGGTGTCGGCCCGCATGAAAGCCTTTTCCCGCCGCTTCTCGAACTTCTCCAGCGTCAGGCCGGACTTGGCGGCGGCGGGAGCCGAGCTGGTCGGGGCCGGTGCAGGGGTAGGTGTCGACGTCGTCGTCTGCGCGACCGCGGCCGCGGTCTGCAAACCAAGGGCAACGATGAATAGGGTAGGGCGGATCATGCTCTCGTCTCCGGTTGGGCGCGGCCATTGGCGGCTACGCTTCAGCCGTTAAACGCGGGGCAGAGCAAAATCCGTCGGTCGTTCAGCGACACAAAAAGCCATCTCCGGCCAAGCCGGAAACGAGCTACTTCCGGGTAAAATCTACCTCGGTTGATCGACCATCACCAGTTGGTCCGGCTTGAAGCCGGCATGCTGCGGGATCCAGACGTCGCCCTCGCGGTTGAACCAGTGGCACAGATACATGCCCGAGGCCGCCCCGTCGCTGACGGTCATTTGCGGGCCTCCGGACTTCAGCCTGACGACGTCTCCGGTCTTGAAACTATTGGGCATTTCGACCTCCCATGCTGACAAAGGGAGTGTCCCACCAACGGCGATTCCCGACAATGGCCGAGATGCGCCGAGGCGTTGTGCGGAAGCAGGAAACGCAAGGAAAACTGGTGCCGCTTGCGTGACTCGAACACGCGACCCCATCATTACGAATGATGTGCTCTACCAACTGAGCTAAAGCGGCCCGGGAAGCATCGCGCTTCCAGAATGCGCTGGGTGATAGACTCAACCGCTCGCTAATTCAAGATGGGCAGCGGCGAATTCCGGCCCTGAGCCCGGCAATTCCCGTATACGGTTAGCGCGCAACGGAAGCGGCCGAGGCCTGTGGCAGCCTGCGAGCCAGCTTGTGAATGGCGGCTCTGCCGATGGATTGCGGCAGCGCCTGCGAGGAAAAATGTTGATTCTTCAACAAAAAATGCCGAAATGGTTTTGAATGCGGCAAGGCAGCCGCCCGCCCGTTGATTGATCGGTCGCCTGCGGCTAACGATCGGGCAACCGGGAGCGGACGCTGAGAGGGAGCTCGCTTGGACGCCATCGAGAAAGCGATCCGCAATGCCTTCGAGAAAGGCAATGCCGAGGACCGGGCGTTTCGCGAGAAGGTCTATCGATCGGCCTTTGCCGCGCTCGACCGCGTGTTGCAGGCCAATCCGAACGTCACCGTCGAGGCCGCAATCAGCCGCCGCAAGGCGGTGCAGGCCAAGATCACCGAGATCGAATCCGAGTTCCTGCCGGCCGTCCCCGATGTGACGCTGCCGCCGGAAAACGTCGCGCCGGCCGGCAGTGCCGCGCCGGCTCCTGGCGTCGAGGCTCCTGCCGATTCGGCCGCGCCTCCGGTCGATGCGCCGCTGCCGCCATCGCAGACCGCGCCGTCGCCCTCGATCACCGTCGACGGGCCGGTCCAGCCCGATGATTCCGACCAGCCGCGCTCGCGCGTGCTGCCGCGTGTGCCCGACATCATGCCGGACGAGAATGCGCTTCCCGACGCGCCGTCGCTCGATGATTCGCCCGGCACTCCGGTCGGCAATGGCGCCGAGGTCACGCCCGACCGCGACGAGCGGCGCATCAGGGGCAGGCGGCTGCCGCTGACCGCGATCTTCGTCGTCGCGACGCTGCTCGCGGCCGCAGGCATCGGCCTCTATTTCGCCAAGCAGACCGGTGTCTTCAAGACGGCGGCAGAGCTCAACACCGGCCCGCCCGAACCGACGCCGACGCTGGATGACGAGGATTCCTCCTCGCAGCCGGTCGAACCCGGCTCGCCGCAGAAGACAGGCCAGGCGGACCAGTCGAAGAACTGGATCAACGTCTTTTCGCCGGCCGACCCGACCCGCGTCAGCACGCCTTCCGACGCCAATGCCGAGGTGATGAAGGACGACACCGGCCAGTTCCTGCGCATCCGCTCAGGCGCTTCCGGTTCGGCCATCGTCTTCGATGTCGGCCAGGGTGTGCTGGAAAAGCTGGCCGGCAAGCATGCCGTGTTCGACGTCGTCGCCCGCTCGGAAGAGGGCAAGGAGACGCAGATCTCGATCGACTGCAATTTCGGCGACCTCGGCGATTGCGGCCGCAAGCGCTACGCGGTCGGCCATGAGCGCAACGAATATCTGTTCGACGTGCAGTTCCCCAACAAGCATCCGGGCGCCGCCGGCACCATCGCCGTCAACTCCGACTTCGACCAGAAGGGCAAGTCGGTCGATATCTACGAGATCCGCGTTTCGATCGCGGAGTGAGCGCGCCGCTCTACCCACGGACGCTCGCGCTCCACCCCGCCCGCGCCTTCGGCGCGACCTCCCCATCGAGGGGAGGTAGGGGTTGGCGCGGCCTTCTACCTCCCCTTGATGGGGAGGTCGGCGCGAAGCGCCGGGTGGGGTGACGGCGCCGATGCTGGTCTACTACCGATCCAGCAGTGCCTGCAGCGTCTCGATGCGATCGGCCTCGGCCGCCGGCTTGTCCCAGCGCAGCCGCGAGATGCGCGGAAAGCGCATCGCGACGCCCGATTTATGCCGGGTAGAGCGGTTGAGGCCTTCGAATGCCACCTCCAGCACGAGCCCGTTCCGGCGGTCGGCGCGCACCGAGCGCACCGGCCCGAACCGCTCGATCGTGTTGTCGCGCACGTACTTGTCGATCTCTCTCAGCTCCTCGTCGGTGAAGCCGAAATAAGCCTTGCCGACCGGCACCAGCTCTTCAGCGCCCTCCGGTCCGGCCCAGACGCCGAACGTGTAGTCGGAGTAGAAGCTCGAGCGCTTGCCGTGGCCGCGCTGCGCATACATCAGCACCGCATCGACGGTATGCGGATCGCGCTTCCACTTGAACCACGGGCCCTTCGGCCGGCCGGCGAGATAGGGCGAATCCCAGCGCTTCAGCATCACCCCTTCGATGATCGGATGCGGCGGCGCCTGGCGCAGCCGTTCCAGCGTCTCCCAATCGGTGAACGCGACCAGCGGCGAGAGGTCGAAGCGGCCGGGATCGAGTGTCTTGACGAAGGCTTCCAGATGCTTGCGGCGCTCGGCGAAGGGCAGCGCGCGCAAATCCTCGCCATTGATCTGCAGCGCGTCGTAGCAGCGCATGAAGGCCGGATATTGCTGCTGGATCTTCGGCGATACGCTCTTGCGGTTCAGCCGCTGCTGCAGGTCGGAAAAGGTCCCGGTCGCCTCGCGCGGATCGCCGACCAAAAGCTCGCCGTCGAGCGCGGCTTCGAAAGTCATCGCCGCGGCAAGGTCCGGGAAGGCGCCGGAGACGTCGTCGCCGGTTCGCGAATAGAGCCGGCGCACGCCGCCTTCGCACACCGCCTGCACGCGGATGCCGTCCCATTTCCATTCCGCCGCATAGTCGGCCGGTTCGAGTTTTTCGAGGTCGCCGTCGTCGACGGCGTTGGAGAGCATAACCGGCCGGAACAGCGCGAGCGCCGCGCTCCTCGGCTTTTCCGCCCGGCCTTCCAGCCAGGCGAACAGCTCGGTGTAAGGCGGCGCCAGCCCGTGCCAGAGCTCCTCGATCTCGGCGATGTCGACCTTGCCGAGGTCGGCCAGCGCCTGCTTGGCGAGCCGCGCCGAAACACCGATGCGCAAGCCGCCCGTCACCAGCTTGATGATGGCGAAGCGCGCCGAAATGCTGGCGTCGTCGAGAAGGCGTGCCAGCACCTTCGGCCCGTCGGACCGGCTGGCCGCCTGCAATTTGCCGACCACCTCGGCCAGCGTCGGCACCTGGTTGGGAATGTGCCCTTGCGGCTGCGGCCAGACCAGCGACACGGTCTCGGCGAGGTCGCCGACATAGTCGTAGGAATAGCCGAACAGCACCGGGTCCATGCGCTCGACCACCAGCGCGCGCAGCATCGCCGGCTTCACCGCGGCGATGTTGAGATCGCCCGTGATCGCCGCCAGCGCCAGCCCGCGGTCGGGGTCCTCGACGCTGTGGAAATAGTCTCTGAGCAGTGTCAGCTTACCGTTGCGCGACGGCGTCAGAACGAGGCGGTCGAGTAGCTCGGCGAAGCGGTTCATGCGCGCCACGCCAAGGGCAAAAGCCGGCGCGAGGCCCCCCTCTCTGTCCTGCCGGACATCTCCCCCGCAAGGGGGGAGATTGGCAGTTTCGGCCCTGCCGCGCACCTTGCAACGTTGATGGTTGGCGAAAGCCGTCGCGACATCTGATCTCCCCCCTTGCGGGGGAGATGGCCGGCAGGCCAGAGGGGGGTGTGAAGGATCGCTGCGTTCGCGATTTCTGGATCAAAAGACTGCATCAATCGCCCTCGTCCTCATACCCCACCAGATGCAATGGCCGCGCCGCGATCCCCTCCAGCTCGCACCAGCGCACCAGCGCCTCCTCGCGGCCATGCGTGACCCAGATTTCCGCAGCACCCGTTTCCTTGATGGTGATGATCAGCTCGTCCCAGTCGGCGTGGTCGGAAATGATCAGCGGCAGCTCGACGCCGCCCTGCTTGGCGCGCTGGCGGATGCGCATCCATCCCGAGGCGAAGCAGGAGATCGGGTCCGGAAAACGCCGCGCCCAGCGGTCGGCGAAGGCCGATGGCGGCCCGACCACGATCGCGCCGGCGAAATCGGCCTTGGCGCCGCTCTCCACCGTCCCCGGCTCCAGCCTGCCGAGATCGATGCCCTGGCTCTGGTAATATTCGCTGAGCTTCGCCAGCGCGCCGTGGATATAGATCGGCCTGTCATAGCCCGCGTCGCGCAGCAGCCGCATCACTCGCTGCGCCTTGCCCAGCGCATAGGCGCCGATCAAATGCGAGCGTTCAGGAAACTGCGCCGCCGATTTGAGCACGCGCGCAATCTCCTCATGGTCCGGCGGATGCCGGAACACCGGCAGGCCGAAGGTCGCTTCGGTGATGAAGACATCGCAGGGGATCGGCTCGAACGGCAGGCAGGTGGCGTCCTTCTGGCGCTTGTAGTCGCCGGAGGCGACGATGCGGATGCCCCTATGCTCGACGCAGATCTGCGCCGAGCCCAGCACATGCCCGGCCGGATGGAAGGTGACGGCGACGCCGTTGATGTCGGTCGTTTCGCCAAGCGTCGCGGCCTGCGTCGTTCCGGCGAAATCCTCGCCATAGCGCAGCCCCATGATGTCGAGCGTTTCCTGTGTGGCGAGCACCGAGCGGTGGCCGGAGCGCGCATGGTCGGAATGGCCGTGCGTGATCAGCGCCCGCTCGACCGGGCGCACCGGGTCGATGAAAAAATCGCCTGGCGGGCAATAAAGCCCTTCCGGCCGGGATTTGAACAGGTCGCTGGCGCGCATCGCCTCAAGATAGTGGCTAAATTTGCCGCGGGAAGCCTGTTGCAAGAGACTGCTGACTCATCCTAAACCCGCCCGCCGGCCCGGCTCGCCGGTGGGATTCTTTGCAGATGAAACCGCTCCAGGCCTCGTCGGGTGATCTGAACGCCGACCGTCGCGCCGATTTCGCCGAAATGCTGCTTGCCTCGGGCGAGCCCGCGCAGGCGGCGGAGCTTCTGCTCGGCGCGCTGGAGCTGGCGCCGCAATGGGCCGCCGGCTGGTTTCGCCTCGGCGAAATGCAGGAGGCGGCCGGGCTGCCCGACCTGGCCGCGCGAGCCTGGGCCATGGCGCTGGAGCTCGAGCCCGCGGACCGCCTCGGCGCCGCGTTGAAGCTTCAGCTGATCGGCAGAGCGCCGGCTGCCGCGGCACCGCCAAGCGCCTTCGTCGAGACCTTGTTCGATCACTACGCCGACAGTTTCGAGGAATCGCTTGTCGGGAAGCTCGGCTACGGACTGCCAGATTTTCTGAGCCAGGCCATCCGCAAGGCACGGCACGGCCGGTTCCGGCTGGCCCTCGACCTCGGTTGCGGCACCGGCCTGATGGGCGAGAGGCTGCGCCCGCTCGCCGACCGGCTGGAGGGTTACGATATCTCGGCCGGCATGCTGAGGAAGGCAAAAGCCAAAGGCATCTACGACCTGCTGGCCAAGGCCGATCTTCAGAATTTCACTCGCGCCGGCGAGCGGGCCGACATCGTGGTCGCGGCAGACGTGTTCATCTATATCGGCGCGCTCGAACGCATCGTCGGCGCGGTGGCCGGCATGCTAGCCGAGGACGGGCTGTTCGCATTTTCGGTCGAGAGGCTTGCCGGCGGCGGTGATTTCGCTCTGCAGCCGTCACGGCGTTATGCGCACTCCGAGACCTATGCTTGGCGCGTGCTTGCCGCCAACAGGCTTGCGGTTCTGTCGCTGGACCGCACGGTTATCCGGCACGACCGGCGTGATCCCGTCGAGGGCCTGGCCATCGTGGCCGGCTTCCCCACCACCGCATCTGCCGGGTTGAGCACTCAGGCACCCGCATGAGCCCGTGCTTGCTGCGAAAAAGCCTGAATGGCATGGTCGGGGTGGCGCGGGGCAGACATCACGAGGAGAAATCCATGCGCTGGACCATGGTCGTGTTGGCGTCCTGCCTGACGGTCGCCGGCTGCGTCGGCGGCACGTCGATGGCCGAGCGCCAGGACGAGGACGTTCAATCCTCATTGAAATATGACGATGTGCCTTGCGATCAATTGCTGGCACAGCGCAACCAACTGGCGCAGCAGAACAATCTGCCGATCACGGCCAAGCCGAGCTTCTCCAATCCGGCGATGGGCTTCGGCCCGTTCACGCCGGACATGCGCTCCAAGGCGCAACGCGCCAGCAACAAGGCGAGCGGCGAGATCGACGCCATGAACCGGTCGATCGAGCGCCGCGATTGCGGCAAGCCTAAGAAGAAGGAGAGTTTCGGGTTGCCTGGTTCGAAACCGTCCTGAGAATTCGCTGCCGCTCGCCTGGATCGCTATAATCCGATGAACCTCACGGACCTCGGCGGCCGCGTCTGTATCCTGGGACTATTCAACAGCGGCAAGTCTACCCTTGCCAACGCGATCGCAATCAAGCGATGCTTTCACGCCTGGGGTCTGCCCCCGAATTAATATCCGGCCTCGCGGTCGACCAGGTTTTCGAGCTTCTCGCCGCGCTCGAAGGCCGCCATCTGGCGCAGCATGATCGGCACCAGATGGGCGGGATCCGACGTCGCCGCCGCATGCGGCGTGATGAACACTTTCGGATGGCTCCACAGCGGGCTGGTTTTCGGCAGCGGTTCGACCTCGAACACGTCGAGGCTCGCCTCCTTCAGCGTGCCGTCGTCCAGCGCGCGCAATATGTCGGCATCCTTCTGCAGACGACCGCGTCCGGCATTGATCAGCACCGAGCCGCCAAGGCCGTTACGCTTGCGCAGTTCCTTGAGCAGCCCGTAATTGACGATGCCCTGGGTTTGCGGCGTCAGCGGCAAAAGCACGACCAGGATGTCCGTGGCGTTGAGGAAGGGGATCAGCCCAGCCTCGCCGGAATAGGTCGAAACGCCCTGCATCGGCCGCTCGCCGCGCGACCAGCCGTTGACGGCAAAGCCGAGCGACAGCAGCGCCGAAGCCGCGGCGCGGCCAAGGCTGCCAAGCCCCATGATGCCGACGGAAATGTCGCCGGCCACCCGTTGCGGCGGTTCGTGCCATATCTTCTTTTGCTGCTGGGCGCGGTAGAGCATCGCCTGGCGGTGATGGTCGAGCACCCGCCAGACGACATATTCGACCATGTGCTGGGTGAGATTGTCGGCGACGATCTTGACGATCGGCACATCGGGCAGGCCGGGATCTGCAAAGATGTGGTCGACGCCGGCGCCGATCGAAAAGATGACGCGCAAATTGGGTAGCGACTTGAGAAGATTGGGCTTCTGCTTCCACACCACCGCATAGGTGATCGTCGGATCGTTGGCGCCGTTGGGCTCCAGCACGACCTCCCGCTCGGCCGAGAGCAACTCGCGCCAGCGCTGCGGGTGGATGCCGGTGAGGGCAAGCAGGATTTTGCCTTTTTCCATTCGCGGATTTCTCTTCCCTGTTTGGCTGGCCCTGAAGCAATTCCAGGAAAAGTGTGTAGCGCTTTTCCGTCCGGAATTGCGTGAAATAGATAGCTACTCGCTGACCACGCCGGTCGGCGCCGTCTCGATCTTGAAGGCCGCCGCCATCAGCGCCCGCGTATAGTCCGTTTGCGGGCTGCTGAAAATCTGTTCGGACGGTCCGGCTTCCATGATCCGGCCATTGCGCATGACGATGACGTCATTGGCAAGCGCGCGCACGACCTTGAGGTCGTGGCTGATGAAGAGATAGGCGAGATTGTGCTTGGCCTGCAGGTTGCGCAAAAGGTCGACCACCTGCGCCTGCACGCTCATGTCGAGCGCCGAGGTCGGCTCGTCGAGCATGACGAAGCGCGGATTGAGCACCATGGCGCGAGCGATGGCGACGCGCTGGCGCTGGCCGCCGGAAAACTCGTGCGGATAGCGGTGGCGCGTTTCGGGATCGAGGCCGACCTCTTTCAGCACGGCGACAACCTTGTCGTCGCGCTCATCGGGCGAGAGTTTCGGCTCATGGATTTTCAGCCCTTCCTCGATGATCTCCGAGACCGACAGGCGCGGGCTGAGCGACCCGAACGGATCCTGGAAGACGATCTGCAATTCGCGCCGCAGCGGCCGCATGGCGCTGAAGGAAAGCTGGTTGATGTCGCGGCCGTTGAAATTGATCGTCCCGCTGGAGGAGATCATCCGGGCAAGCGCCAGCCCGAGCGTCGTCTTGCCCGAGCCGGATTCGCCGACCACGCCGAGCGTCTGGCCGGCCCGCACGGTGACGTCGATACCGTCGACCGCCTTCACATGGTCGACCGTCGTGCGGAAGAAACCCTTCTTGATCGGGAACCAGACCTTGATGTCCTTGCCCGTCATGACGGGTTTGGCGCCGGGGTCGGCAGCCGGCGGCTTGCCTTTCGGCTCGGCCGCAAGCAGATGCTTGGTGTAGGCATGCTGCGGGTTGGCGAAGATCTCCCTGGTCGGGCCGCTCTCAACGATCTTGCCCTTGGTCATCACGCAAACGCGGTCGGCGATCCGGCGCACGATGCCGAGATCGTGCGTGATGAACAAAAGCGACATGCCCTTGCGGCTTTTCAGCTTGGCGAGCAGCTCGAGGATCTGCGCCTGCACGGTGACGTCGAGCGCCGTCGTCGGCTCGTCGGCGATCAGAAGTTCCGGTTCGTTGGCCAGGGCCATGGCGATCATGACGCGCTGGCGCTGGCCGCCGGAGAGCTGGTGCGGATAGGCGTCCAGGCGCTTTTGCGGATCGCGGATGCCGACCTCGTTGAGCAGCTCCAGCGTACGCGCGCGGGCCGGCGCGTCGCGCATGCCTTGATGCAGCTGCAGCACCTCGACGATCTGCTGCTCGATCGTGTGCAGCGGATTGAGCGAGGTCATCGGCTCCTGGAAGATCATGGTGATCTTGTTGCCGCGCACCCCGCGCAACGCCTTCTCGTTCATGGCAAGCAGGTCGGCGCCGCCGAACAGGATTTTGCCTGAGGGATGGCTGGCGGCGGGATAGGGCAGAAGCTTCAGCACCGACAGCGCCGATACCGATTTGCCGGAGCCGGATTCGCCGACCAGGGCAACCGTCTCGCCCTTGGCGATGTCGAACGAGATGTGGTCGACGGCGATCGACTGCTTGCCGCCCTGCGCAAAGGCGACGCTCAGATCTTGGACGGAAAGCAGGGCTTGGCTCATTTGAACGTCTTGCGCGGATCGAAGGCGTCGCGTGTCGCCTCGCCGATGAAGACCAGCAGGGACAGCATCACCGAGATGACGATGAAGCCGGAAATGCCGAGCCAGGGGGCGTTGAGGTTGCGCTGCGCCTGTTTCAGCAGCTCGCCGAGCGAGGCCGAGCCCGGCGGCAGGCCGAAGCCGAGATAATCGAGCGAGGTCAGCGTCGAGATAGAGCCCGAGAGCAGGAAGGGTAGGAAGGTCAGCGTCGCCACCATGGCGTTAGGCAACAGGTGCCGGAACATGATGGTGAGGTTTGGCACGCCGAGCGCCCGCGCCGCGTTGACATATTCGAAGTTGCGCGCGCGCAGGAATTCGGCCCGCACCACGCCGACCAGCGCCACCCAGGAGAACAGCAGCATCAAGCCGAGCAGGATGAAGAAGCCGGGCGGCAGGATGGCCGAGACGATAAGCAGGAGGTAGAGCACCGGGATCGCCGACCAGATCTCGATGAAACGCTGGAAGAGAAGGTCGGTCCAGCCGCCGAAATAGCCTTGCACCGCGCCGGCGGCGACGCCGATCAGCGACGAGCCGAGCGTCAGGATCAGGCCGAACAGAACCGAGATGCGGAAGCCGTAGAGCACGCGCGCCAGCACATCGCGAGCCTGGTCGTCGGTGCCCAGCCAGTTCCAGTTGCCGACTACGCAATTGGCGTCGGCCTCGCCTTGCGGATACTGGCTGCAGCGCGTCTTCTTGTCGTAAAGCCAGGATGGCTTCGCCGGTGCCGGTTCCGGAATGGCGTTGTTGACCGTCTGGTAGGAGTAACGGACCGGCGGCCAGATCATCCAGCCATTGGAATTGATCTCGTCCTGGATCACCGGATCGCGATAGTCGGTGACGGCATAGAAACCGCCGAACTTCTCCTCGGGATAGGCCACCAGGACCGGAAACAGGATCTCGCCCTTGTATGAGGCGATGATCGGCTTGTCGTTGGCGATCAGCTCGGAAAACAGCGACAGCACGAACAGGAACAGGAAGATCCAGAGCGACCAGTAGCCCCGCCGGTTGGCCTTGAAGTTCTGCAATCGCCTCTGGTTGAGCGGGGACAGAAATGGCCTCCGAGGCCGCGCCGGCACGCTTTCGAACGCAGCCTCGGCCATCAGATGTCTCTCCGCTCGAAGTCGATGCGCGGATCGACCCAAGTGTAGATCAGGTCGGACAGAAGGCCGACGAACAGGCCGAGCAGCGAGAAGATGTAGAGGGTGGCGAAAACCACCGGATAGTCGCGGTCGATCACCGACTTGAAGCCGAGCAGGCCGAGGCCGTCGAGCGAGAAGATGTTCTCGATCAGCAGCGAGCCCGTGAAGAAGGCCGAGATGAAGGCGCCGGGAAAGCCGGCGATGACGATCAGCATGGCGTTTCGGAAGACGTGGCCGTAGAGCACCTTGCGCTCCGACAGGCCCTTGGCGCGCGCTGTCACGACATATTGCTTGCGGATCTCCTCGAGGAAGGAGTTCTTGGTGAGCAGGGTGGTCGTGGCGAAGGCCGACAGCACCAGCGCCGTCAGCGGCAGCGTCATGTGCCAGAAATAGTCGGCAATCTTGGCGGGCCAGGACAGCTGGTCCCAATTGTCGGACACGATGCCGCGCAGCGGGAACCAGTCCCAGAACGAGCCGCCGGCGAACAGCACCATCAAGAGGATGCCGAACAGGAAGCCGGGAATGGCATAGCCGACGATGACGACGCCGCTGGTCCACACATCGAAGGTCGAGCCGTCCTTCACCGCCTTGCGGATGCCGAGCGGGATCGAGATCAGATAGGACAATAGCGTAATCCACAGGCCAATGGAGATGGAGACGGGCATCTTCTCCAGGATCAGGTTCAGCACCGAGATATCGCGGAAATAGCTGTCGCCGAAATCGAAGCGGATATAGTTCCACAGCATCATGCCGAAGCGCTCGAGCGGCGGCTTGTCGAAGCCGAACTGCTTTTCCAGCTTCTTGATGAATTCGGGGTCGAGCCCCTGTGCGCCGCGATATTTCGAGCTGACATCGCCGGCGACGTCGAAATTGGTGGCACCGGCATCGCCACCACCGCCGCCGAGGCGGTCGTTACCCCCCTGATTGGTCAGACGGGCTATCACCTGCTCGACCGGGCCGCCCGGCGCGAACTGGATGACCGCGAAGGAAACCGCCATGATGCCGAACAGCGTCGGGATCATGAGAAGAATGCGGCGCAGGATATAGGCGCCCATCAGGCGACGGGTCCCGCGCGAACAATCATGTCAGGCTTTGCCAATCTTTGCCGCCTTGCCCTTGTCGACCCACCACAGCGCCTCGACCGGAAAGCCGAAATCGGGTTTCCGTTCGGGAAAGCCGAACATGTCCCAATAGGCGCTTCGGTGATTCGCCAGATACCAACTTGGAATCCAATCGCGCCGCGCGCGCAAGGCCCGGTCCAACGCGCGCATGGCGGTGGTCAGGCTTTCACGATCCTTGGCGGCGCCGACGGCATCGATCAACGCATCGATCGCCGGGCTTGCAACGCCCGGCAGATTGCGCGAGCCCGATACCGAGGCGCTCCGCGAGTGGAAGAAGATTTCCAGATCGTCGCGGGTCGGCGTCGCGCTGAAATTGAAGGCGGCCGAGAGCAGGTCGAAATCGAATGTCGATTGCCTGAGCTGGTACTGGGCTGAATCCACCAGGCGGATCGAGGCATCGATGCCAATGGCTTTCATGTTGGCGACCCAGGGCGAATAGACCTGGACGAATGTCTCGTCGTCGACCAGGAATTCGGCGGCCAGCCGCCCGCCCTTGTCATTGAGCACGAAATCGCCGGAGCGCTTCCAACCGGCCTCGGCGAGTAGCTTCAGCGCCGCGCTCAGTTGCTTGCGGTCTCGTCCGGACCCGTCCGATGGCGGTTGCGTCACCGCCTCGCCGAGGGTCTCCGGCGGCAACTGGTCGCGCAGCGGCTCAAGCAGCGCCAGCTCCTGCGGCGTTGGCATGCCAGCGGCCCGGAAGTCGGATCTTTCGAAGCAGGATTGCGAGCGCTCATAGGAGCCATAGAAAAAGTTGCGCCGCGTCCATTCGAAATCGAAGCAGAGCGCGATCGCCTGCCGCACGCGCGGGTCCTTGAATTGCTCTCGCCGCTGGTTGACCGCCGTAGCCTGCATGGAAGGCGTGGTCTCGGCCGGGAACTCATGCTTGATCACCTTGCCGGCGGTGAAGGCCGGAAAGTCGTAGGCCGTCGCCCAGACGCGCGAGGTAAATTCCTCGCGGTAGAGGATCTCGCCCTTCTTGAAGGCCTCGAACCCGGCCGTACGATCCTGGTAGAATTCGATGCGGATGCGCCCGAAATTGTTCTGGCCGCGGTTGACCGGCAGGTCGTTGCCCCAGTAGTCGGCCACGCGCTCATATTCGATCCAGGCGCCTGCCGACCAGCGCCCGACCTTGTAGGCGCTTGACCCCAGCGGCGGATTGAGCTGGGAGGAGTCGAAGGGATTGGCGGTGAAGAAGGCCTTCGAAAGGATCGGAAAAACGACCACGTTGAGGATGGTGCGGGCCGACTGCTTGCCGGAGAATTTGAGCTCGACCGTATGGGTATCCTTCGCCACCACGTCATCCAGATGCGTCAGCGACAGCGCGTAGTCCGGATGCCCTTTGTCCTTGAGCAGCTTGTAGGTAAAGGCGACGTCGTCGGCGGTGAGCGGCGTGCCGTCGTGGAAACGTGCCTGCGGACGTAGCGAGAAGGTGAAGCCGTTGCGGTCGTCGGAGATCGTGACGCCGTCGGCAATCAGCCCATAGACCGCGTCCGGCTCGTCGAGCGCCCGCACCATCAAGGAATCGAAACACATTTCCATGCGTTGCGGGGAATCGCCCTTGGGGACGAACGAATTCAGCGTGTTGAAGGTCTGCGGGCTCTGGTTTTGGCCCCAATTGGGTGGCGAGAAATTGAAGGTGCCGCCCTGCGGCGCATCGACATTCACGTAGTCGAAATGCGTGAAATCGGGCTTGTATTTGAGGTCGCCGAAGGCTGACAGGCCGTGCAGCTTGACGCCGGTTGGGGTGTCGGCGAAGGCGCGGCCGGGCAGCAGCGCGGCTGCCGTCGCCGCGATGCCGAGCGCCAGGACGTCGCGGCGGGGAAGCGTCGATTGCCGCCGCATCAATTGACGCTCTTGTATTTAGATGCCAACGCCTTTTCCTTCTCGGGGTCGATCCACCAGGAATCGATATCGGCGCCCCGGTAGGCGGGCTGCTTCTCAGGCATGTCGAACTTGTTCCAATAGGCAAGCCACACCACCGCCCGATAATATTGCGGAACGACGTAGTAGTTCCACAAAAGCACGCGGTCGAGCGCTTGGGTGGTGGCGACGAGCTCGTCGCGGTCGGTGGCGAAGATGATACGGTCCACTAGAGCGTCGACCACCGGGTTTTTGATGCCGGAATAGTTGCGCGATCCCGGCGTGTCGGCAGCCTTCGAGCTCCAGAAATCGCGCTGCTCGTTGCCGGGCGATTCTGATTGGCCAAGCTGGCCGATGATGACGTCGTAGTCGAAATTGTTGCGCCGGTTGATGTATTGGGTCGGATCGATGATCCGCAGCGTCGCGTCGACACCGATCTTGCGCAGATTGGCGATCCAGGGGCTGGAGATCACCTGATCCGTGTCGGCCGCGCCGAGGATTTCGAACTTGAATGGCGCGCCGGTTTTGGCGTTCACCATCTTGCCGCCCTTGATCACCCAGCCGGCCTGGGCAAAGAGGGCGACAGCCTGCTTCAGATACTTGCGTTCGGCCTGGGGTGAATCATAGACCGGCAGCCTGAATTCCTGGGTGAATAGCTCCGGCGGCAGCTTGTCGCGGTACTTCTCCAGGATTTCGAGTTCCTTGCCGTGCGGCAATCCGCTCGACGCCAGTTCCGTGCCCTGGAAGTAACTGGTGGTGCGGGTATTGTAACCGTAGAACAATGTGCGGTTCATCGTCTCGAAGTCGAACGGATAGGTCAGTGCCTCACGCACCAGCCGATCCTGGAACAGCGGCCGCCGCTGGTTGAGCATGAAGGCCTGCATTGGCTCGGGCGAGGTGGTCTTGAACTCCTTCTTGATCACGTCGCCGGCCTTGATCGCCGGGAAATTGTAGAATGTCGCCCAACGTCTCGAGCTGTTCTCCGGCTTGATATCCTGAAGCCCGCCCTTGGTGAAGGCCTGCCAAGCGGCGTTGTCGTCCAGGATGTAGGTGAAGCGCTGGGTGTCGAAATTCTCGCGGCCGATCTTCACCGGCAGCTTGGCGCCCCAATAGTCCGGCACGCGCTGCCAGACGATTTCCGAGCCCGGCTTGAAGCTGGCAATCTTGTAGGCCGCCGAGCCCAGCGGCGGCTCGAGCGTCGGCCTGGTGATGTCGCGCTTCTTGCCGCTCGCGTCGGTGCCTTCCCACCAGTGCTTCGGCAGCACGACGAGGTCGCCGAGGATCTTTGGCAACTCGCGATTGCCCTTCTGGTTGAAGTGGAATTCGACCTCCTGATCCGAGACGGCGACCGCCTCGGTCACGTTCTCGAAATAGCGATTGTACATCGGGCTGTTGGCCTTCAGCACCTGAAAGGACCAGATCACGTCTTCGGGGGTGATCGGCTGGCCATCATGCCATTTTGCTTGGGGGTTGAGCCGGTAGGTCGCGGATGAGTAATCCGACGGGTATTTGTACGCCTCCGCGACCAGCGGATGGCTGACGCTGCCTTCGTCGGTCGCCTGATCCATCAACGTATCGTAGAGCAGTCCGCCGCCGAACTCAGCAAAACCGGCGGCGGGCGCTCCCTGCACGATGTAGGGATTGAAGCTGTCGAACGTGCCGGTGACCACGGAGTTGTAGGTGCCGCCCTTGGGCGCGTCCGGATTGACGTAGTCGTAGCGCTGGAAGTTGTCGCCGTATTTGGATGGGCCGATCAGCGAGGACGTCGTGTGCCATTCATCGGCGAAGCTGGCCTGCAGGCTGGAGGCGAAGGCGAGCGCCAACGCCGATGCGAAAAGCGTGCGGAAGCGGCCAACCTTCATGCGTTCTCCTCGTCGCGGAATTTACCCACCGCAATCTAGATCATTTGACGCCGGTGGAAACCGCAAGGGCCGGCTTTGTAACGGTCCATGCAGGTTTCCTAACAGAAAAGCCGGGACGAACCCGGCTTTTCTGAGGATATCTCGATTACAAATTGTTTATTGAGCGGGCGCGGCCGGCTTGGCCGGGGCTGCGCCTTCGGCCGGCTTGGCGGCTTCGGCCGGCTTCGCCGAGGCATCAGCGGCGGCGCCCGGCTGCGGCAGCGGCTTCGGATTGTCCGACAGCGTGCGCAGATAGGCGATCACGTTGGCGCGGTCTTCCTCCTTCGGCAGGCCGGCAAAGCCCATTGCCGTGCCCTTCACGAACTTCTTCGGCGAGGTGATGAAGTGGTTCAGGTTCTCGTAGGTCCAATGCTCCTGGCCGCCCTTGGAGAAATCCTTGATGCCGGCCGAGTAAGCGAAGCCCTCATGCGCGGCGACGGGACGGTCGACGATGTCCCAGAGGTCCGGACCGACTTTGTTCGGGCCGCCCTTCTCGCCGGAATGGCAGGCCTGACACTTCTTGAAAATGGCCGCGCCCGCATCTGCGCTGGCAGTGGCGAGCAGGTCGGCGATCGGCTTTTCGGCGGCGGCGGGCGCGGCGGCACCGCCTTCGGTCGGTTCCTGCGCCTCGATGGCGAAGCCGGGCTTTTCGGGGGCGGGCGAGGCAAACAGACCGTCGGAGACGAGGCCTATCGAAAAGACGACGAAGCAGGTTCCCAGAAATCCGCCGAGCAGCTTGTTGACTTCGTTGGAATCCATACGCCCCTTGCTCCCTTTCCCGGCGGACCGTCCCGTCCACTCCGTCCGTCGGTATCGCGAACTGCCCCTAAAGGCCAGTCAAATCGGGCGGAAACTAGGTCTTTTGCTCTGGCGTTGCAACACCTATAAGGGCGCTTCCAGTGAGACCTTTTGCCACTTTTCCATCCGTGTTTTTCGACTGCTCCAAGATCCCATGTCGACCTTGATCCTGATCCCCGCCCGCATGGCCTCGACGCGCCTGCCGGGCAAGCCGCTGGCCGACATCGCGGGCGCGCCGATGATCGTCCATGTTGCCCGCCGCGCCGCCGAGGCCGGGCTTGGCCGCGTGGTGGTGGCGACCGACACGCAAGCCGTCGCTGAGGCCGTGCGAGCTCACGGTTTCGAGGCGGTGATGACCCGCATGGATCATGAATCCGGCTCGGACCGCATCTTCGAGGCGCTGACGGCTCTCGACCCCGAAAAACAGGTGGAAACGATCGTCAATGTGCAGGGCGACCTGCCGACCATCGATCCCGAGATCATCGGCGCGTCGCTGCGGCCTTTCGCGGACGCCTCGGTCGACATCGCCACGCTTGGCGTCGAGATCGTTCGCGACGAGGAGAAGACCAATCCGAACGTCGTCAAGATCGTCGGCTCGCCGCTGTCGTCGACGCGGCTGAGGGCGCTCTATTTCACCCGTGCCACCGCGCCCTGGGGCGAGGGGCCGCTCTACCACCACATTGGCCTCTACGCCTACCGCCGTGCGGCGCTTGAACGCTTCGTGGCGCTGAAGCCGTCGCCGCTGGAGCGCCGCGAGCGGCTCGAGCAGCTGCGCGCGCTGGAAGCCGGCATGAGAATAGATGTCGAGATCGTCCAGTCGCTGCCGCTTGGCGTCGACACTCCGCACGACCTCGAGCGCGCCCGGCAAATCCTTTCAAGCTGAGACATAAGCATGACCGCCAAGACCAACCGAATCTCCTTCCAGGGCGAGCCCGGCGCCAACTCCGACACCGCCTGCCGCAACATGTTCCCGTCGATGGAGCCGTTGCCTTGCCCGACCTTCGAGGATGCCTTCAATGCGGTCGAGACCGGCAAGGCCGAACTCGCCATGATCCCGATCGAGAACACAATCGCCGGCCGCGTCGCCGACATCCATCACCTGTTGCCGGAGTCGAGGCTGCACATCGTCGGCGAGTATTTCCTGCCGATCCACTTCCAGCTGATGGTGCTGCCGGGCGTGAAGCGCGAAGAGATCAAGACCGTGCACAGCCATATCCATGCGCTCGGCCAGTGCCGCAAATATATCCGCAAGAACGGCTGGAGGCCGGTGGTCGCGGGCGACACGGCGGGTTCGGCCAAGATGGTCTCCGAGGTCAGGGATCGCACCATGGCCTCGCTGGCGCCGGCTCTGGCCGCCGAGCTCTACGGCCTCGACATCATCGAGAAGAATGTCGAAGACACCGACTCCAACGTCACCCGCTTCGTCGTCTTGACCAAGAACAAGCAATGGGTGGAGCGCCCAGCGCCCGACGCCAAGATGATGACGACCTTCATCTTCCGCGTCCGCAACGTGCCGGCCGCGCTCTACAAGGCCATGGGCGGCTTCGCCACCAACGGCATCAACATGACCAAGCTGGAGAGCTACCAGTTAGGGGCCTTCACCGCGACGCTGTTCTATGCCGACATCGAGGGCCATCCCGACGATCCGCTGGTCAAGCTGGCGCTGGACGAATTACGCTTCTTCTCGCGCGAAATGCGCATCCTCGGCGTCTATCCGGCCAGCGCCTCGCGCGAGCAGTGGAAAGTAGCGGACTAGCGCCAGCGCAATTCAGGTCAGGCCGAGTCGAAAATGGTGGCCTCCGAGAACCGGAGCGGAGCGTACTTGAAGTACGTGAGCACCGGAAGCGAAGCAGCCGCCATTTGCAGGCCGGCGTCACCTGAATTTTCAGCCGAACCCCAGCGGCACGTAATCAATCTCCATAAACTTCTCCACCTCGGGCACCCAACGGTCGCGCACGAAGGCGACGTGGTCGGGATGCTCGTTGTAGCGCGTATAGGCCGCCTGGTCGGCGAACTCCATCGAGAAGCCGAACTGGTAGTCGTTCTTGGGGCTCACCTGGCGCAACTGCTCGAAATGCGTAACGCCCTTGATCCCGGTGAGGATCTTTTTCGCATCGTGGAGGAAGCGCTTCGTCTCCAGCGAATGCGGCTCGTGCTTCAAGGTGAAAACGACGGTGTGACGGATCATTCTTGCGCTCCTATTCGTTGTCGACCCAGGCGCGGATGAGGTGGTGGGCGATCGCCCCCTTCGGCGGTGTGATCAAGCCGTCGGCATGCTGCCTGTCCAGCATCGTGCGCACTTCGTCGCGCGGGAACCAGCGGCAGTCCTCCAACTCGTTGAGGTCGGCCTGGATATCCTCATTCAGCGGCTCGCCGAAGCAGCCGATCATCAGCGAATAGGGGAACGGCCAGGGCTGGCTGGCATGGTAGACGACGCGCCCGAGCCGGATGCCCGCCTCCTCCAGCGTCTCGCGCCGCACCGCCGCTTCGATCGTCTCGCCCGGCTCGATGAAGCCGGCAAGGGCTGAATACATGCCCGGCGCGAAATGCTTGCCGCGCCCCAGCAGGCATTTCTCGCGCGTCACCGTCAGCATGATCGCCACCGGGTCTGTACGCGGGAAGTGGTCGGTGCCGCAGGCAGGGCAATGCCGCCTGTAGCCGCCGGCGCGCATCTCCGAACGATTGCCGCATTTCGAGCAGAAGGCGTGGCTGGCATGCCAGGCGAGCAGTGCGGCACCCTGCGCCAGCGCGCCGGCGGCCTCCTCGTCGATCAGCCCTTGCATGTAGACGGAACGGTAGTCGATCGCCTTGATCGTCGCGGGCAATTGTTCCGGCTCGAGGCCGGCGGGCACCGCCAGCACCGGCCCGCTGTCGGAAAGGCCAAGCAGCACGCCTTGGCCGAGCGAAACCTCGAAAGCCTGGCTTTCATCCGCCTTGAACCACGGGTCGAACTTGCCGTCCTCGAGTTTGAGGTAGAGCCGGCCAGCATGCATCAGCATCAGCCACGCGGCCGGGTCGGCGAGCGCCTTTTCGACCACATCGTCAGCGCGGTTTTCGGATTGCCGGTCGATCCGGTTGCCGGCGAAACCAACAAACTGGCTCGGCTCGCGCAAGGGCGCGTCAAACAGGCGAAAGCTCATGGGGACTCAGGTATGCAGGTGAACACTGGTCAGCTTATAGCGCCGCCTTGATCGTTTCGGCAAACCGCCTGATATCGGAGCGCTGGTAGGGTTCGCGTATGCCGTGCCCCCAGACTGGACCCGGCCAGCCGGGATCGCCCTCGGAGCGGGCGACGACATGGACGTGCAGCTGACGCACGATGTTGCCGAGCGCGCCGGTGTTGATCTTGGTGCAGCCGGTCGCCCGCTTCAGGGCCTGCGCCACCATATTGGTCTCGAAGGTCAGCATCGCCTGGTCGAGCGGCGTCATTTCGTGGATCTCCTCCACGCCGGGCCGTTGGGGCACCAGCACCAGCCACGGCCAGCGGCGGTCGTTCATCAGCCTGAGCTCGCAAAGGCCAAGCCACATGAGCTGCTCGCTGTCCGCCTCCAGCCGGGCGTCCAGCGTGAATCCGGCCTTGAGGCCAGGCAGCATGGGCGTTTCCTTTGTTTTTGTATCATTCTTCAAACCGGGGAACGCTAGAGCGGCGGCAAGGTGGCTGCAAGCGATTCATTGACCGCTCTTGGCGATTTGAAGGACTTCCCGGTCTCCATAGGCCGCAGGTTCCGGCTCTCCCCTTGCATTTCGCCGCTGAATTGCCGATATGGAGCCTGGGAGGTTGGTGGTGGACGATCCACTCGCCAACCGGGTCAGGTCCGGAAGGAAGCAGCCCTAACGAGCCCGGAACGGGTCATTGTTCCAGCCTCCCGCCTCTTCGCCTTTCTCCCGCGACATTGACGGCGCCAAGCCGTGCGGGCGAGACTATGCGCAGGAATCGGCCGCCTTCCGTCGCGGTCCTGGGAGCTTTTGACGGCGAATGAGCGAAGCCGGAAATTTGGGGCCAGAAAGCCTGGATGCAGGTAAGGCCGGCGCCTATCGCGTCCTGGCGCGCAAATATCGCCCATCGAACTTTTCCGAGCTGATCGGCCAGGAGCCGATGGTCCGCACGCTCACCAATGCATTCGCCACCGGCCGCATCGCCCAAGCCTGGATGCTGACCGGCGTGCGCGGTGTCGGCAAGACGACCACCGCGCGGATTCTCGCGCGGGCGCTCAACTACAAGACCGCGACCGTCGACCAGCCCTCCGTCGATCTTTCCATCCCTGGCGAGCATTGCCAGGCGATCATGGAAGGCCGCCATGTCGACGTCATCGAGATGGACGCCGCCTCGCACACCGGCATCGACGATATCCGCGACATCATCGACCGCGTGCGTTACGCGCCGGTCTCGGCCCGCTACAAGGTCTACATCATCGACGAAGTGCACATGCTCTCCACTCAGGCCTTCAACGGCCTGTTGAAGACGCTGGAAGAGCCGCCGCCGCATGTCAAATTCATCTTCGCCACCACCGAGATCCGCAAGGTGCCGATCACGGTCCTGTCGCGCTGCCAGCGCTTCGACCTGCGCCGCATCGATGCCGGCGCGCTGGTCGCGCATCTGTCCTCGATTGCCGCCAAGGAAGGCATTTCCGTCGACGACGACGCGCTGGCGATGATCGCGCGCGCCGCCGAGGGCTCGGCGCGCGATTCGCTTTCCATCCTCGACCAGGCGATCGCCCATGGCAGCGGCACCGTCAGCGCCGATGCCGTGCGCGCCATGCTGGGCTTGGCTGACCGCGCCCGCATCATCGACCTGTTCGAGCATGTCATGAAAGGCGATGTGGCGGCGGCGCTTGCCGAATTCCGCGCGCAATACGACACCGGTGCCGATCCGGCCGCGGTGCTGACCGATCTTGCCGAATTCAACCATCTGGTCACCCGGCTGCGCTTCGTGCCTTCAGCCGCCAACGATGCCTCGCTTTCCGAGGATGAGCGCCGGCGCGGCGCCGAATTCGCTGGCACGCTTTCGGTGCGGGTGCTGTCGCGGACCTGGCAAATGCTGCTCAAGGGCATTCCCGAGGTGCAGTCGTCCAACCGCCCGGTCAGCGCCGGCGAGATGGTGCTGATACGCCTGGCGCATGCCGCCGACCTGCCGACGCTGGACGAGGCGCTGAAATCGCTGGAAGGCGCGGGGCCGCTGCCGAACGGCGCGCCGCGCGGCAATGGTGCCCCGGCAAATCCGGGCAATGGCAGCGGCGCAAGCGCCGTCGCCCAGGCCCGGATGCCGTCCTCCGCCGGCGGCGCGCAGACCATGCGTCTGGTCGAAGCGCAGCCGGTGCCGGAGGCCTTCGTTGCGGCGCCGGAGCCGGTCGCCGAGACGCCTGTCGTTCCGGTCAAATCGCTGGCCGATATCGTCGCGCTTGCCGATGCCAATCGCGACATGGCCTTCAAGGTGTTGCTGAAGCGCTGCGTGCGTCCGGTTCGTATCGAGCCCGGCCGTCTCGACGTCACGCTGACCGACGACGCGCCAAAGATGCTGCTCAACGATCTGACCACCAAGCTGCGCGCCTGGACCGGCCGCAACTGGTTGGTGTCGCTGTCGAAGGAAGAGGGCGGCCAGACATTGGCCGAAATGGAGACGACGAAGCGCGAGAACGCCTTCTCCGATGCCAGGAGCGATCCGACGGTCGCCGCCATTCTGGCCCGCTTTCCCGGCGCCAAGATCATCGACGTGCGCATCCCGGACGTACCGGACGTGGAAGAGGCCGAGGTGCCGGTCGAGCCCGCGGCCGACGACGACGAAATCTAGAGCATGATCCACGGCCGATTCCGGTCGGATCACACCTGCAAGCAAACAAAGAGGAACCACAAGGATGAAAGATCTTCTCGGCCTGATGGGCAAGGCGAAGGAAATGCAGGCCAAGTTCCAGGCCATGCAGGATGAGATCGCCACGCTCGAAGCCACCGGCCAGGCCGGCGGCGGCCTGGTCAGCATCACGCTCACCGGCAAGTTCGAAATGAAGGCGCTGAAGATCGATCCGTCGCTGATCAAGGCCGACGAGGCCGAGATCCTCGAGGACCTCATCCTGGCCGCCCACAATGACGCCAAAAATAAGGTCGAGCAGGTCATGCAGGAGAAGACCAAGGCGTTGACGGCAGGCTTGCCGATTCCGCCTGGAATGAAATTGCCGTTCTGAGCCGGCGTCCGCCAGTTAATTGATTATGAACGGAAATCGAGCGCTGAGCGCGTTGTTAACCATTTTGCCGGCAATGCTCACGAGCTCATTTCGCGACATTCATAAAGTTTTACCCAAGTCCAGAAGTTGCTAACCCTCTAGCCATCTTTTTGCCCGAAAGAGTCTCATTCTTGCCACATCTCGGGGCGGGCTGGCATCTGGACATGAGGCTTTTTTGGTGATCGCGACGCGATGGAAGACGCCGCTGCTGCTTATCGGCATCGCCGCTTCCCCCTTGCTCCTGGCCGGCTGCAGCCAGACCACTTCCTCCCATGGCATGTCGGTGTTGGGCCTGACCGACGCACTCACGCCGAGCTTTCTCACCACCCGTACCAGCCACTCGCTGAAGGACAAGGAATGCCTGCAAAGGGCGATGTTCTTCGAGTCCAACCGGTCGAGCCGCGACGGCATGATCGCCGTCGGCACGGTGGTCATGAACCGGCTGCGCTCGGGCCAGCACGGCAACACCATCTGCGAGGTGGTCGGCGAGCCGGGCCAGTTCGCTCCGGGCGTGCTGACGCGGCCGATGAATTCGCGGGCGCTGCCAGATGTCGAAGCAGCGGCGGATGCCGTGCTCAAGGGCGAGCGCAAGGCCAAGCTCAAGAACACGATGTATTTCCACACCGCCGGCCTGCACTTCCCTTACAAGAACATGCATTACACCATGGTGGCCGGCGGCAACGCCTTTTATGAGAAGCGGGGCCGCAACTGGCAGCCGCTGCCGGACGAGCCGATGGTCGCCATGGCCTCCGACAAGCAGCAGAAGATCGATCCTACCGCTCCCGTGCTGATGGCTTCGGCCGAGCCGGTGGTCAAGACGATCGTACGGTCCGATCCGGCCAAGCAGGTCGCGACGGACGCGGCCGAACCGACGCTTCCGGCCACGGCAATCGTTCCGGCGCAGCAGACCTATGTGACGGCCGCCGCGGCGCCGTCGCAGAAATCCGGCCGCCTCGTTCAAAAGCAGACGGTCGTGGCGATGCAGGAGCCGATGGCCGAACCGGACGCCTCGCGTTTCGGCGGTACGATCAAGGGCCGCTACATCACCTCCGTGCCCAACGCGCCGCAGGAAGCCACGATGGGCTTCCAGTCGACGCCTGAGAACACCGACGCCATCGGCGCGATGATCGCTAGCCAGGACCGGCCGCTCGAAATCAACTGAACCCGATTGCATTCGACAGAGGGCCCGCCATGGCAGCATGGCGGGCCTCGTGTCGTCGGGCCTGTTCCAAACCGCGCTGAAAAATCCTAGATCAAGGCGATGTCGAAGAGAATCGCCGGACCGGAAATCGAACGCCTGATCCAGCTCCTGGCCAAGGTGCCGGGGCTCGGGCCGCGTTCGGCGCGGCGCGCGGCACTCCATCTCATTAAGAAGAAGGAGCAACTGCTCGAGCCTTTGGCCGCCGCCATGGGCGAGGCGGTCGACAAGGTGCGCATCTGCTCGACCTGCGGCAATGTCGATACCTCCGATCCTTGCATGATCTGCACCGATCCGCGCCGCGATGCCGGCACGCTGATCGTCGTCGAGGACGTCTCGGACCTGTGGGCGCTGGAGCGGGCGGCAGCCATGAACACGCGCTACCATGTGCTCGGCGGCACACTGTCGCCGCTCGACGGCATTGGCCCGGACCAGCTCAACATCCGCTCGCTGGTCGACCGCGTGGCCGGCGGCGAGGTGAAGGAAGTGATCCTTGCCGTCAACGCGACCGTCGAGGGGCAGACCACGGCGCACTATCTCACCGATCAGCTGTCCGGCTTCGATGTGAAGGTGACGCGGCTGGCGCATGGCGTGCCCGTCGGCGGCGAACTGGATTATCTCGACGAGGGAACGCTAGCCGCGGCGCTCAGGTCGCGGACGGTGTTTTGAGGGAATTGGGGGCAGCTTGGAAATGACAGCATTCCTTCGCGCGCTCGCCACTGTTTTCTTGCTGGCCGCTTTGGCTTTCTTTTTCACCACCCCGACCCACGCCGCACCCATCGACGACCAGTTCCGCTCATGGCTGCAAACCGACCTCTGGCCGGAGGCCAAGTCCAAAGGCATCTCCAAGAAAACCTTCGATGAGGCGTTCCTTGGCGTGAAGCCGAATTTGAGCCTGCCGGACCTCGTGATGCCCGGTGAGACGCCGACCACACCTGAAAAGCAGCACCAGTCCGAATTCGGTCCGCCCGCCAACTATTTCGCCGAAAAAATCGTTCGCGCCGTCACCACGGGCGGGCGCACGCGCGAGAGCGCCAATTCAAGGGTGCTCGGGCTGATCGAGAAGCGCTATGGCGTGCCGGGCGAGATCGTGCTGGCGATCTGGGGTCGCGAGACCGGCTTCGGCGCGGCCAGGATGCCTTACGATGCCTTCGAGGTGCTGGGCACCAAGGCCTTCATGTCGACGAAAAAGGATTTCTTCCGCACCGAGGTGCTGGCGGCGCTCGAGATCGTCGAGCGTGGGCTGGCGCCGGTCAACGCGATGAAATCGTCCTGGGCCGGGGCGCTCGGCCAGCCGCAATTCATGCCGACATCGTTCCTCAAGCATGCCGTCGACTTCGACGGCGACGGCCGGCCCGACATCTGGAATTCGACGCCCGACGTGCTCGCCTCGATCGCCAATTACCTCGTCCATTATGGCTGGGTGAGGGGGCGCGGCTGGGGGACCGAGGTGACGGTGCCTGCCAGTATCTCCTGCTCGCTCGAAGGGCCCGACCAGGGCAAGAAGATATCCGACTGGGTGGCAATGGGCATCAGGCGCGTCGATAACAAGGCATTTCAGGCAAGCGAGATGAAGGCCGAAAGCTCTCTGCTCATGCCGGCAGGACGCAGCGGCCCAGCCTTTCTCGTCACGCCGAATTTCTATGTGATCAAGCAATACAACAACAGCGACCTCTACGGCCTGTTCATCGGGCATGCCGCCGAACGTATCGCCAAGGGCGACGCCACCTTCGTTGGCAACTGGGGGCCGGTCGGCGATCTGCACCGCTCCGACATCGCCGCCCTGCAGCGCGCGCTGGAGGCCAAGGGCTACGATGTCGGCAATGCCGACGGCCTGCCCGGCTTCAAGACGCGCCGCTCGATCGGAGTGTGGCAGGCGAAGAACGGTAAGCCTGCCACCTGTTTTCCCGACTCAGGCTTGGTCGCGCAACTGAAATAGCGGCTGCTTCATGGCCACGGACCCTGGCAAATTTTTTCGGATCGGCTGCTCCATTTAGCCGGCGCATGGGTCGACGGATCGCCGCCCGTTAGGTCCGATATGCCGTCTCGCAAAATGCATGTTGCGGAGCGGGGCACCGTCGAATAGGGAGTTGACCAACTGGACAAAAACCACGACGGTAAGTGGTCCAAGCCGTTGCCGGCTTTGCAAAGAATAATCAAACCCTGAGCCGGGAACTCAGGTCAACAAAACAGGGAACGATCACATGATGCTGGAAAAGTTTGCCGTCCGTAGCTTGCTTGCGGGTGTGGCGATGACTGCGCTTCTCGCAACGCCTGCCTTCGCGGTCACGCCCGCCGATACGCTGGTCGAGGGCTTCGCCATCGACGACATCATCTCGATGGATCCGGGCGAGGCGTTCGAGCTATCGACGGCCGAAGTCACCGGCAACACTTATGATCTCCTGGTCCGTCTCGATCTCAAGGACACCTCCAAGGTCAAGCCCGACCTCGCCGAGAGCTGGACCGTGTCCGACGACGGCCTGACCTACACCTTCAAGCTCAAGCCCGGCATGAAGTTCGCATCCGGCAATCCGATCACCGCGGCCGACGTCGCCTATTCCTTCGAACGCGCCATCAAGCTCGACAAGAGCCCGGCCTTCATCATCAACCAGTTCGGCATCAGCGGCGACAATGTCACCGAGAAAGCCAAGGCCGTGGACGACACCACCTTCCAGTTCGTCGTCGACAAGGCCTATGCGCCGAGCTTCGTGCTCAACTGCCTGTCGGCCACCGTCGCCTCCGTCGTCGACGCCAAGCTGGTCAAGGAGCATGTCGCCGCCGTCACGCCCAGCGCCGACTACAAATGGGACAACGACTTCGGCAATGCCTGGCTGAAGACCGGCTATGCCGGCTCCGGCCAGTACAAGCTGCGCGAATGGCGCGCCAACGAAGCCGTCGTTCTGGAGCGCAACGACAATTACAATGGCGAGAAGGCCAAGCTCGCTCGCGTCATCTACCGCAACATGAAGGAAAGCTCGGCACAGCGCTTGGCGCTCGAAGCCGGCGACATCGACGTCGCCCGCAACCTCGAGCCGAACGACCTCGACGCTATCGCCAAGAACGCCGACCTCACCACCACAAGCGCGCCGAAGGGCACGGTCTATTACATCAGCCTCAATCAGAAGAATCCGAACCTCGCCAAGCCGGAGGTTCGCCAGGCGTTCAAATATCTGGTCGACTATGACGCGCTGAGCACCACCATTCTCAAGGGCATCGGCGAGATCCACCAGTCCTTCCTGCCGAAGGGCGACCTCGGCGCGATCGACGACAACCCGTTCAAGCTCGACGTCGCCAAGGCCAAGGAACTGCTGGCCAAGGCAGGCCTGCCGGACGGTTTCAAGGTAACCATGGATGTGCGTGTCGGCCAACCGACCACGGGCATGGCGGAATCGATCCAGCAGACGCTCGGCCAGGCCGGCATCAAGCTGGAGATCATTCCGGGTGATGGTAAGCAGACGCTTACCAAGTACCGCGCCCGCAACCACGACATCTATATCGGCAACTGGGGCCAGGACTATTTCGATCCGAACTCCAACGCCCAGACTTTTGCCTCGAACCCGGACAATTCCGACGCCGCCAAGATCAAGACGCTGGCCTGGCGCAACGCCTGGGACATTCCGGACCTGACCAAGGAGACTGAGGCGGCGCTTCTCGAAAAGGATTCGGGCAAGCGCGCCGACATGTACAAGGATCTGCAGAAGAAGATCCTCGACACCAGCCCCTTCGTCATCATCCATCAGCAACTGGAAGTGGCGGGCCTGCGCAAGAACCTCAAGGGCTTCGCGCTCGGCCCGAGCTTCGACACCAACTTCGTCGGTCCGGTCTCGAAGGAATAGCGTCCTCGGGCGCCCCGCGTGAGCATAGCTGAAAACCAGGTGGCGGCAGGGCGCGGCAGCGCCCGTGCCGTCGCCATTCTATCGTCGCTTGGCCGCTTCCTGGTCATCGCGGTGACGACCTATCTCGGTCTTCTCGCGGTGACCTTCTTCATCGGCCGCGTCATCCCGATCGATCCGGTGCTGGCGGTGCTCGGCGACCGCGCACCCACCGCTGTCGTCGAGCGCACGCGCCGGGAGATGGGTCTCGATCTGCCCTGGATCGAGCAGTTCTACCTCTACGTCAAAGCAGCGCTGAGAGGCGACTTCGGCACCTCCGTGCTGACCACCAATCCGGTGATGTCCGACATCCGCCGGGTCTTTCCGGCAACCATCGAGCTGGCGACGTTGGGCACGCTGATCGGCGCCGTCATTGGCGTGCCGCTCGGCGTGCTGGCCGCGGTCAGGCGCGGCAGCCTGATCGACCAGATCGCGCGTATCATCGGCCTGATCGGCTATTCGGTGCCGATCTTCTGGCTTGGACTGCTCGGGCTCGTCCTGTTCTACGCCAAGCTGCAATGGGTCGCCTTTCCCGCGCGGCTCGACGTCGTCTACGAATATACCTTCACGCCGATCACCGGATTCTACCTGCTCGACTCGGCCATGCAGGGCCAATGGGACGTCTTCTACGACGCCTACCGTCACATCATCCTGCCGGCCGCGCTGCTTGGCTATTTCGCGCTCGCCTATATCAGCCGCATGACCCGCTCCTTCATGCTGAACGAGCTGGCGCAGGAATATATCGTCGCCGCGCGCGCCAAGGGCCTGTCGGAGACGCGTATCATCTGGGGCCACGCGCTGCGCAACGCCGCCGTGCCGATGGTGACGGTGATCGCGCTTTCCTATGCCAGCCTGCTCGAAGGCTCGGTGCTGACCGAGACCGTCTTCTCGTGGCCGGGCATCGGCCTCTATATCACCAATTCGCTCACGAACGCCGACATGAACGCCGTGCTCGGCGGCACCATCATCATCGGTTCCGTCTTCATCGCCATCAACCTCCTGTCGGACCTGCTTTACCGGCTGCTCGATCCGAGGACGAAGGTCGGATGAGCGCCGAGGCAATCCAGTCACGCCGCGAATGGTTGCTTAGCGACCGCCCAGCCTCACGCGTGCAGGCGAGACTCGGCCGCGCCTATGTCGCCTGGCGGCGATTTTCCGCCAACCGGCTGGCTTTGGTCGGGCTGCTCATCATCCTCGCACTGATGGTGGTTGCAGCCCTTGCCGGTGTGCTGGCGCCCTATTCCGCGACCGTGGGCGACCTGAAGAACGCCCGCCTGCTAGCGCCGAGCGCTGAGCATTGGTTCGGCACCGATGACCTCGGCCGCGACATCTATTCGCGCATCGTCTACGGCTCGCGCTGGACGCTTTATGTCGTCATCCTCGTCGCCATCATCGCCGCGCCCATCGGCCTTTTGGTCGGCACGGTCGCCGGTTACGCCGGCGGCTGGACCGACACGATCCTGATGCGCATCACCGACATCTTCCTCGCCTTTCCCAAGCTGGTGCTGGCGCTGGCTTTCGTCGCCGCCCTCGGCCCGGGCATCGAGAACGCGGTGCTGGCGATCGCCATCACCTCCTGGCCGCCTTACGCGCGCATCGCCCGCGCCGAGACGCTGACGGTGCGCAACTCCGATTACATCAAGGCGGTGCAATTGATGGGCGCCTCGTCCTTCCGCATCGTACTGCGCCACATTATGCCGCTCTGCATCTCCTCTCTGATCATCCGGGTGACGCTGGACATGGCTGGCATCATCCTCACCGCCGCCGGCCTCGGCTTCCTCGGCCTCGGCGCGCAGCCGCCGCTGCCCGAATGGGGCGCGATGATTGCATCGGGCCGCCGCTTCATCCTCGACCAGTGGTGGGTGGCCGCGGCCCCTGGTGCCGCGATCCTCATCGTCAGCCTCGGTTTCAACCTGCTTGGCGATGGCCTGCGCGACGCGCTCGACCCCCGGAGTGGTGACCAATGAGTGGCGACCAATGAGCGACACACTCCTCGAAGTCGACGATCTGCGTGTCACCTTTCCGACGCGCACCGGCCTCGTGCAGGCGGTGCGCGGCGTCTCCTTCTCGCTCGGCCGCGAGCGTCTCGGCATCGTCGGCGAAAGCGGCTCCGGAAAGTCGCAGACCGGCCGCGCCATCATGGGGCTGACCCCGCCGCAGGCGGAGGTTTCGGCCAAGAAGCTCGCCTTTGGTGGCATCGAACTGCTCTCGATCTCATCCCGTCAGCGCCGGTCGCTGCGGGGAAACCGCATCGCCATGATCCTGCAGGATCCGAAATATTCGCTGGATCCGGTGATGACCATCGGCCGCCAGATCGTCGAGACGCTGCGCACGCACGAAAAGGTTTCCAAGGCCGATGCGCGCGAGCGGGCGCTGGCCATGCTGCAGGCGGTGCAGATCCGCGATCCGGCCCGCGTCTTCGACCTTTACCCGCACGAGGTCTCGGGCGGCATGGGTCAGCGCGCCATGATCGCCATGATGCTGATCACAGGACCCGAGCTGATGATTGCCGACGAGCCGACTTCGGCGCTCGACGTGACCGTGCAGCTCGACGTGCTCAAGATCCTCGACAAGCTCGTCGCCGAGCGCGGCATGGGGCTGATCTTCATCTCGCACGATTTGCGCCTGGTTTCGTCCTTCTGCGATAGGGTCGTCGTCATGTATGCCGGCAAGGTTGTCGAGCAGATCAAGGCCTCCGAACTGCGCGACGCCCAGCATCCCTACACGCGCGGCCTGCTCAACTGCATGCCGAGGATCGGTTTCGAGCGCCATCCGTTGCCGGTGCTCGACCGCAAACCGGAGTGGGCTGCATGACGGCCGCCGTCGCCATCGAGGGTTTGGAAGTGGTCTTCGACCGTTTTCGCGCATTGAAGGGCGTCAGCCTGGAAGTGCGCGAGGGCGAGTCTTACGGGCTGGTCGGTGAAAGCGGTTCCGGAAAATCGACGCTGCTGAGGGCAATCACCGGCCTTGCGCCTGTCGCCTCGGGCACCATCACAGTCAACGGCAAGGCCCTCGGCAAAACCCGCGACAAGGCCTTCTACCGCGACGTGCAAATGGTGTTCCAGGATCCGTACGGCTCGCTGCATCCGCGCCAGACGGTCGACCGCCTGCTGCAGGAGCCTTTGGCAATCCACGGCATTGCCGACGGCGAAAAGCGCATCGAGCGCGCGTTGGACGAGGTCGGCCTCGGCAAAGGCTTCCGCTTCCGCTACGCGCACCAGCTGTCCGGCGGCCAGCGCCAGCGCGTCGCCATCGCGCGCGCGCTCATCCTCGAACCCTCGATCCTGTTGCTCGACGAGCCGACCTCGGCGCTCGACGCCTCGGTACAAGCCGAGGTGCTGAACCTTCTCGAAGAGGTACGGCGGCGACACAAGCTGACCTTCCTGATGGTCAGCCACGACCTCGCCATCATCACCCATATGTGCGAGCGGCTGATGGTGATGCAGAATGGCGATGCGGTGGAAACTCTGACGGCGAGCCAGCTGATCGGGCACCGGGTCAGCGAGGATTATACGCGCAACCTGCTCAGGGCGAGCGAAGGGTTTGTGCGGACGGCGTGACGTCGTTCGGACTGTTTGGGGGAATATCATGGGCGAGTGGAAGTTTTCGGATTCGCCCGATGTCGCGGTGTTCGCGGACAGGAGCATATTCTCCAGGGACGACTGGATCGCATATGTTTCGCATATGGAAGACGATGGCAGTTGGCTCTTCTATGGCAGCGATACGCGTGATTGGGATGAACGCGACATAATCCTTGTCGGCTTGCAGGAGGTGGTCCAGCGGGACGAAAGCATCATGGAATTGGCCGATTTGCCGGAGGGCTGGGACGCTTGGCGCAGTTCGAAATCATCGCATTGGCAGCGGGCAAAATCGCCGCCCGTAGGCTTCAATGACAACGACGCCTCCGCAGGAACTTAGGTCGCGCTCTGTAGCGGTTTGTTGGTCTCCAAAACCGGGGCCTCGTCGCTGCCTTTCGGCTCCTTGATCCGGAACCACGTCACGTAAAGCGCTGGCAGGAACAGCAGCGTGATCGCGGTGCCGGCGATGATGCCGCCCATCATGGCGTAGGCCATCGGGCCCCAAAACACTTCGCGCGCGATCGGGATCAGCGCCAGGCTGGCGGCTGCCGCAGTCAGCGCGATCGGCCGCATGCGGTGCTCGGTCGCCTCGATGACCGCCGCCCAGCGATCCTTGCCTTCGGCGACCAGGTCCTCGATCTGAACGATCAGGATGACCGAGTTGCGGATCAGGATGCCGATCAGCGCCAACACGCCGAGAATGGCGACGAAGCCAAGCGGGGCGCCGCTGGGCACCAGCGCCGCCACCACGCCGATCAGGCCGAGCGGCGCAACCGCCACCACCAGGAACAGGCGCTGGAAGCTTTGCAACTGCACCATCAGGATGGTCGCCATGACGAACAGCATCAGCGGCACCACGGCCGCGATCGGTCCCTGGCTCTTGGCGCTTTCCTCCACAGAGCCCGCGGTCTCGACCGAATAGCCGGGTGGCAGCTTGGCGATGAAGCCGTCGACCGACGGCTTCAGTTCGTTGACGACGGTCGCCGGCAGCACGTCGCCGACCAGGCCGGCGCGCACGGTGATCGTCGGCGTGCGGTTGCGCCGCCAGACTGTCGGCTGCTCGAGGTCGTAGCGGAAGTTGGCGATCGCCGCTAACGGGATCGACTCGCCGGTGCCGGTCGGCAATTGCAAGTTCTGCAGCGTCGAGATCGAGCTGCGGTCCGCCTCGCGCGAGCGCGCAACGACATCGATCAGATAGGTGGCGTCGCGCACCTGGGTGATCGTCGCGCCGCCGACCGTGCTGTTCAGGGCGCTGGCGATGTCGGAGGAGGTGATGCCGAGCTGGCGCGCCTTGTCCTGCAGCACGTCGACCCTCAGCACGCGCTGGGGCTCGTTCCAGTCGAAGGCGGGGGCTGCCAGCTTCGGATTGGCGGATATCAGGCCGGCGAATTGTTGCGCGAGTTCCCGCACCGTCTGGATGTCGGGGCCGCCGACGCGGTATTGCACAGGGCGTCCGACCGGTGGCCCGAGCTCGAGCGGCTTGACGAAGGCGTCGGTGCCGACGAATTCCTCGCGCAGCAGCTTTTCCAGCGCCGGCTTCACCCGGTTGCGCGCCTCGATGCTCTTGGTGACGATCACCGTCTGGCCGAAATAGGGATTGGCCGGCTGCACGTCATAGGCAAGCAGGAAACGCACCGCGCCCTGGCCGATATAGGAGCTGAAATGATCGATGTCGGGATTGCCCACCAGCGCCCGCTGTTCGAAGCGCCCCATCTGGTCGCGCGTATCGGTGATCGAGGCGTTCTGCGGCAGGTTCCAGTCGACGACCAGTTCCGGCCGGTCGGAAGGCGGGAAGAATTGCTGCTGCACAAGCCCGAAGCCGGCGATCGAGGCCGCGAACAGAAGCACTGTCACGATAATGGTCAGCCAGTGGCGGCGCACCGACAAGACAAGCACGCGCCGGAACAGCGAGGTAAAGCGTCCGGGCTGGTCGTGATGCTTCTCCTTCATCGTCGCCGGCAGGATGGTCACGCCGAGCAGCGGCGCGAACAGCACCGCCACGATCCATGACACCAGCAGCGACACCGCGATGACGACGAACAGCGTGAAGGTGTACTCGCCCGCCGCGCTCGAGTTGAGGCCGATCGGGATGAAGCCGGCGACCGTCACCAGCGTGCCGGTCAGCATCGGGAAGGCGGTCGAGGTGTAGACATAGGTCGCCGCCTTGCGCAGACTGTCTCCAACCTCCAGCCGCGCCACCATCATCTCGACCGCGATCATCGCATCGTCGACCAATAATCCCAGCGCGATGATCAAGGCGCCGAGCGAAATGCGCTGCAGCGAGATGCCGAGATAGGCCATCACCGTGAAGGTGATGGCCAGCACCAGCGGGATCGACAGTGCCACGACGAAGCCGGCGCGCATGCCGAGGCTGATGAAGGAGACCGCGAGCACGATCGCCACCGCCTCGAACAGCGCCCGCGTGAAGCCCGATACAGCCTCCTCGACGATGACCGGCTGGTCGGCCACCAGATGCACGCCGACGCCGACCGGCAGGTCGGCAAGCACCTTCTGCATCTCCTCATGCAGCGCCTCGCCGAATTTGAGCAGGTTGGCGTTGGGCTTCATGCCGATGGCAAGCCCGATCGCATCCTGGCCGTTGAAACGGAACAGGGTCGTCGGCGGGTCGACATAGCCGCGCCTGATCGTCGCCACATCGCTTAACCGGAAGAAGCGGTCGTTGACGCGCAAATTGATGGCGCGCAGGCTCTCCTCGGAAGTGAACTGTCCGCCGACCCGCACACTGATGCGCTCCGGTCCGGACTCGATGACGCCGGAGGGCGTGATCGCGTTCTGCGCCTGCAGGCTGGCGACGATTTGCTGCTGGTTGAGGCCGAGCGCGGCGATCTGCCGGCTCGAGAACTCGAGATAGATCGCCTCGTCCTGCGCGCCGACCAGATCGACCTTGCCGGCATTCGGCACGGTCAGGATCTTGGTGCGGACATCCTCGACATAGTCGCGCAATTGGCGCGGCGTCAGCCCGTCGGCGGTGAAGGCGTAGATGTTGCCGAAGACGTCGCCGAAGCGGTCGTTGAAGAACGGTCCCTGCACGCCTTGCGGAAACTGCGCCCTGATGTCGTTGACCATGTTGCGCACCTGAAGCCAGTTGGGCACGACGTCGCGGGCCTTGGTGGTGTCCTTCAGGTTGACGAAGACGACGGTCTGGCCGGCGGTGGTGACGGATTTGGTGTAGTCGAGGCTATCGAGCTCCTCGAGCTTCTTCTCGATGCGGTCGGTCACCTGCTGCACCGTCTCCTTGACCGAAGCACCAGGCCAATTGGCCTGGATGATCATGGTCTTGATCGTGAAGGCGGGGTCTTCCTCGCGGCCGAGATTGAGATAGGAGAAAATGCCGGCCACCACGAAGACCAGCATGAAATACCAGACCATGGAGCGGTGGTTGAGCGCCCAGTCGGAGAGGTTGAAGCCCTTCATCAGACGCCGCCCTCCGGCACTTTGACCTTCTGGCCTTCGCTCAGGCTGTGGACGCCGGCGGTGACGACGCGCATGCCGGCTTCAAGTCCCTCTGCCAGGGTGAAGGAGCCGCCATTCTTCGAAGCGACCTTGATCTCGCGCGCGCTCACGCTGGAGGATTGCGGATCGACGATCCAGACTTTCTCCGACCCGTCCTTTTCGAGCAGCGCCGACATCGGCAGTTCGATCGTCGGCGTGACCTTGGTCATGCGCGTTGCCGTGATCGTCGAGCCCAGCCGGAAGGCCGACGGCGGATTGACCAGTGTCAGCCGCACGCGGCGGGTGCGGGTAGAGCCCTCCGATTGCGGTGCGATCTCGCGCAGCTTGGCGTCGGTTTTGATGGTCGGCAGCGACTGCAGGATGATCTCGAACGGCGTCCCGACGGTGAGGTCGCCGATCTGCTGGTCGGGAATGTCGACCACGGCCTCGCGGGGATCGGTACGCGCCACCGTGACGACCGTCTGTCCCGGCGAAACGGTCTGCCCGACCTCGGCGCCGACCGCTGTGACGACGCCGTCGAAATCGGAGAACAGCCGGGCATAGCCGAGCTGCTCCTGCGACTTGGCCAAAGCGGCATTGGCCCGCTCGACACCGGCTTCCGCCGCTTGCCGCGCTTGTTTGGCGGCATCGAACGTGGCTTGCGATGTGTTGGCCGAGGCAAGCAATTGCCGCTGGCGATCCTCGCTGGCGGCGGCGTTGATGAACTGTGCCTGGGCGTTCGACAGATCGGCTTTCGAGGCCTGGACGGCGAGCTCCAGAGCCGTCGGATCGAGCGCGGCGATCGTCGTGCCCTTGGTGACGAGATCGCCGACCTTGACGTCGCGCGAGACGACGCGGCCGAGCAGGCGAAAGGCAAGGTCGGCGCTGTATTGCGGTTCGACCGAGCCGGCGAAGCCGAACGTCTCGACGGTCTTCGGCTCGACCACCACCGAGAGAACCGGCCGGATGACATCCGGCAGCTTCTCTTCCGAACGCGAGCAGGCGGCAAGCGTAGCAAGGATCAGCAAGGAAGCGATGTGCGGCAACCGGTTCATTGGCTCGCCCCCGCCACCTCGACCGTCTGTCCTGGGCTGAGCAACTGCCCGCCGGCGGTGACGACGCTCTGGCCCTCCTGCAAACCCTTGTCGACGGCGACCACGCCGGAATCGAAGGCGAGCACCTCGACCGGCGCCGTGCTTACAGCCTTGCTCGACGGATCGACGATCCAGACGGCGGGCTTGCCTGCGATCGAAGTCAGCGCCTGCCAGGGCAACAGGATGGCCTTGACCGACTTGGCGCTGACCGTGCCGATGACGGCCGCACCCAGTGGCATGCCGGCAGGTGTATCGGGAATACCGATCTTGACTCGGATAGATCCCGACGCGGTATCGACCGCCGGTGAGACCTCGCGCACCTTGCCGGTCGCGCGCACCTGCGGGTCGGAAAGCAGCGTGATCGTCACCGCCGGAGAAGGAGGTGTCTGGACAACCAGCGTTTCATGTACGTTGAAGACCGCGTCACGGTCGCCGTCCTCAGCGACGGTGAACACCGTCTGCGCCGCCTGCACCACCTGTCCGGCCTCGACCTGGCGCGCCGTGATGACGCCGGCGGCGCCCGCCTTGAGCTCAGTGTAGGAAAGGTTCTCCTTGGCATTGGCCAAGGCGCTCTGCGCGGCATCGACGCTGCCTTGCGCCACTTTCAGCGTCTGGTCGGCGACGTCGAAATCCCGTCTCGTCGTAAACCCTTGCGAAAGCAGCGTCTTTTGCCGCTGATAAGTGGCCGTCGCTTGGGTGAGCTGCGCCCGTGCGGCATCAAGGTCGGCCTGCGCCGAGCGCAGATCCGATTGCTGTTCCTGCGGATCGATGCGCGCAAGCACCGCGCCCTGGTCGACATGCTGGCCGACATCGACCAGCCGCTCGGCGACGCGACCGCCGACCCGGAACGATAGATTGTTGAGCGTGCGGGCCGCGATCACGCCGGTCAGCGAGGTCCGAGGCGCATAGTCCGCGAGGGCGACCTTCTGCGTGGTCACCAACACCGGCAGTTTCTTGTCCGCCGCCTGCTGCTTCTGGCAGCCGGTTGCCAGAAGCGCCGCGCCGGCGCAGGCCAGCAGCAACAAGGTTCTTGAACGACAAGGAAGGCGGAGCGGCGAAGACGGCAAGGCGGACGATGTCGCGTTCCAGTTCATGGTTCCCCTCAACCCGTGGGAGCCGCTCCTGACGGCGGCGCGTCGCGGATGAAGCGAGATTAATCGATCGGCGGGAAAAGGAAACCATTTCTGCGGTGCGTATCGGCAAGCTGGTTAAAGGCCTTTCCCAGCCTTGGCCAGGCCCAATCGACTGGGCCATAGTGCCGACTTGAGCAAAACGTGAAATAAGGTCAGAAGGGTTTCGATCAACGGAACGGGGCCGTTCTCGATGAGGGACGGCCCGATGAGGGAAAAGATGAAGAATTCAGCCATTTCCGAACGCAAGAACCAGTCGATCTCGCGCGGCGTCGGCATGACGACGCAGATCTACGCCGACCGCGCCGAGAATTCGGAAATCTGGGATGTCGAGGGCCGCCGTTACATCGACTTCTCGTCCGGCATCGCCGTGGTCAACACCGGCCACCGCCACCCGAAGGTCATCGAGGCGGTCAAGGCGCAGCTCGACCGCTTCACCCACACCTGCCACCAGGTCGTGCCTTACGAAAGCTATGTGCGGCTGGCGGAGCGGCTGAATGGCATGCTGCCCGGCAAGTTCGAGAAGAAGACGGTCTTCGTCACCACCGGCGCCGAGGCGGTCGAGAACGCCATCAAGATCGCCCGCAACGCCACCGGCCGCCAGGCCGTCATCGCCTTTTCCGGCGGCTTCCACGGCCGCACCTTCATGGGCATGGCGCTGACCGGCAAGGTGGTACCTTACAAGGTCGGCTTCGGCGCCATGCCTGCCGATGTCTTCCACGCGCCGTTCCCGATCGCGCTGCATGGCGTTTCGGTCGCGGACTCGCTCGCCGCGCTCGACAAGCTGTTCAAGGCCGATGTCGATCCGAACCGGGTGGCCGCCATCATCGTCGAGCCGGTCCAGGGCGAGGGCGGTTTCTACGAAGCGCCGCGCGATTTCATGACCGCACTGCGCAAGATCTGCGACCAGCACGGCATCCTGCTCGTCGCCGACGAGGTGCAGACCGGCTTTGCCCGCACCGGCAAGATGTTTGCCATGGATCACCATGACGTGGCGGCCGATCTCACCACCATGGCGAAAAGCCTTGCCGGCGGTTTTCCGCTGTCGGCCGTCACCGGACGTGCCGAGATCATGGACGCGCCTGGCCCCGGCGGCCTCGGCGGCACATATGGCGGCAGCCCGATCGGCGTCGCCGCGGCGCACGCCGTGCTCGACGTCATCGAGGAGGAAAAGCTCTGCGACCGCGCCAATGCGCTGGGCGCCAGGCTGAAGCAGCGGCTGGAATCGATCCGCGACGACGTGCCGGAGATCGTCGACATCCGCGGCCCGGGCTTCATGAACGCGGTCGAGTTCAACGACGTGAAGAAAGGTCAGCCGTCGGCCGAATTCGCTAATGCGGTCAGGCTGAAGGCGCTGGACAAGGGCCTCATCCTGCTCACCTGCGGTGTCTACGGCAACGTCATCCGTTTCCTGTCGCCGATCACCATCCAGGACGGCGTCATGACCGAGGCTCTGGACATCCTGGAGACCTCGATCCGCGACGCGCGGGCGGCCTAACCAGCGGCTCTTGCCGGCTCGCTTTCGCTGAAGGCCGCAAGCGCCGCCTTCAGCGCATCCGGCCCGCCCGCGACGGTCTGTGGCGACGGCGAGAAGCCAGCGCCGAGCATCTTGCGGCCAAGCATGTGGTCGGCCGGGCGGTTGACGGATTCGATACCGAGCAGCCGGTTGCCGGCATAGTGGTAGATCGAGAATTTATTCTCGGCGGGATCGCCGAGCACCACGTGGCTGTCCCCGCCTTGCGTCAGGCCGACCATCTGCAGCTTCATGTCGCCGATATCCGACCAGAACCACGGCACGGCGGAGAAGGACTCCAAGCGCCCGAGGATGGTGCGCGCGGCGAGCCGCGCCTGGTCGGTGGCGTTCTGCACCGATTCCAACCGCACGTCGCCGCCGGAAAACCAGTGTCGGTAGGAGGCCGCGTCGCCGATGGCGAGGATTTCGGGAACAGAGCTTTGCATATGCTGGTCGACACGGATGCCGTTGCCGATGGCGAGGCCCGCGGCTTCCGCCAGTTCGACATTGGGCACCACGCCGATGCCGATGATCACCATCTGCGCCGGCAGCCGCTCGCCGCTTGATGTAATGGCGGCTGAAACACGGCCGTTTTCGCCTTCGAGACGCACGACGGTGGTGCCGGTCAGGATACGCACGCCGATCGCTTCCAGGCGCTGGCGCACGTGCGCGGCGATAACCGGCGCCACGGCGCGGCCGAGCAGCCGGTCGACCGCCTCGACGACGGTGACGTTGCGGCCAGCGACCCTCAGCGTCGCCGCGATCTCCAGTCCGATGAAGCCGCCGCCGAGAATGACCACATCCTCGCTTTGCGCGCTGAGCTCGCGGATCAGGTGCGCATCGGCCAATGAGCGCAGCGAGACCACGCCGGCAAGGTCGACGCCGTCGAGCTTGAGCAGGCGCGGCCGCGAGCCGGTCGCCAGGATCAGCCGGTCGAAGGCGAGCGTTCCACCGCCTGCAACATTCAACTGGCCCGCGCCGGCATCGATGCTGTCGATGCGCACGCCCGGCCGGAAATCGATGGCATTGCCCGTATAAAAAGCCTCGCCGCGCAAAGGCTGCGGCTTGGCCTCCGGGTCCTTGATGAAGGTCTTGGACAGCGGCGGCTTGTGATAGGGCAGCTCCTTCTCGTCGCCGATCAGGACGACGGGTCCTTCGTAGCCCTCTTCACGCAGGCTGGCGGCCGCCTGCACGCCGGCATGGCCCGCACCGACAATCACAACCCCGTTCGTCATCGCAATCCTTTTTTGCCTTGAAATCTAGGCCCTTGCGCCAGGTGGCGATTGTCTGCCGCCGCCGCAAGATCCGCCGATCGGGTCGCACCCAGAACGGCTGTCTGTCAATCGGGCCACCGGCGAACTTCCCTGTCTCGGTCAACCTTAAAGTTGACATTTGTAGTTTAGAATAATTCTAAACTATTGTTTCAATTGATTTTTCTCCGTCAGACCAGTTGACTTCCGGCCGATCCATCGCTTTATGGAGGGCTGCGCGCAAAGCGCATCCCCTTTGATGTCTGGGCCTTGAACCCTTTCGATTGGAGGCAAGTGAGTGTCTTTTTATCGCGAAACGCGCATCGGCGCGGCCACCATTTTTCCCGGCTTGCTCATGCCTCGGCGCGGGTGGACACACGCGCCTTTTGTCAAATTTCCAAAGAACTGGAGAAGGATAATGACGGCACGTAATGGCGGCAGGCTGGCTGCAATTTGCGCCACGGCTGCGTTGACGGCGGCGGTGTTCGTGTTGCCGGCCAAAGCCGAGACCGACACGAAGGCGGTGATCAAGACCTATGCCGACATCGCGCTGGCAAAATACGAGGATTCGATGACGACCGCGCAGGCGCTGGACAAGGCGGTCGACGCGCTCGTCGCCAGCCCTTCGGCCGATACGCTGAACGCCGCGCGCGAAGCCTGGAAGGCGGCGCGCATTCCTTACCAGCAGACCGAGGTCTATCGCTTCGGGAACAAGATCGTCGACGACTGGGAGGGCGAGGTGAATTCCTGGCCGCTGGATGAAGGCCTGATCGATTATGTCGCCAAGAGCTATGGCGCCGAGTCGGACGAGAACACGCTCTACACGGCCAACGTCATCGCCAACGAGGAGATCGAGATCAACGGCAAGAAGGTCGATGCCTCGAAGCTGACGCCGGAATTCCTGTCCGGCACGCTGCAACAGGCCGGCGGCGTCGAAGCCAATGTCGCGACCGGATATCACGCCATCGAGTTCCTGCTCTGGGGCCAGGATCTGCACGGCACCGGCCCTGGAGCCGGCGAGCGTCCCTACACCGACTACGACCTCAAGAACTGCACCGGCGGCAATTGCGACCGACGCGCCGAATATCTGAAGTCGGCGAGCGACCTCCTGGTGTCCGACCTGCAGGAGATGGTCAACAACTGGAAGGAAGACGGCGCCGCGCGCAAGAATCTCACCGACGGCGACGCCAATGCCAGCATCTCCACCATTTTCACCGGCATGGGCTCGCTCTCCTACGGCGAGCTTGCCGGCGAGCGCATGAAGCTCGGCCTCTTGCTGCACGATCCGGAAGAGGAGCACGACTGCTTCTCCGACAACACCTATAACTCGCATCTCTATGACGCCGTCGGCATTCGCGACACCTATCATGCCAGCTACAAGCGGCTCGATGGCTCCGTGGTCTCGGGTCCGTCGGTGTCAGACTTGGTGAAGGCTGCCGATCCGGCGATCGACAAGGAGCTGTCGGGCAAGCTCGACACCAGCGTCGCCAAGATGGAGGCCATCAAGGCGCGCGCGCTGGCCGGCGAGGCCTATGACCAGCAGATCGCCGAAGGCAACGCGCAAGGCAACGCCACCGTGCAGGCGGCGATCGACGCGCTGATCGACCAGACCAAGTCGATCGAGCGCGCCGTCGGCTCGCTCAAGCTGAACCAGATCGCCTTCGAGGGCTCCGACAGCCTCGACGCGCCCGACAAGGTGTTCAAGTAAGGCCCGAAGGCATGATCCCAAAAAGTGGAAGCCGGTTTTTGGACAAGATCATGCCTGACTAAGAAACCAGCCAAGCGGCGCTGGACCGGCGCCGTCAGCCAGAGCAAGTGAAATGCTGATCTGCCATTGCAACGTCATCACCGAGAAGGAGATCGAGCAGACGATCGTCGGCCTGCTGGACGAGGATCCGTGGCAGCTGATCGTGCCCGCGAAAGTCTACCACGCGATGCGCAAGCGCGGCCGTTGTTGCGGCTGTTTTCCAAATGTGGTGGAAACGATCATTCGGGTCACCGAGAACTACCACGCCCGCTCAGAGGTGGGCGGCGTGGACATCGTTTCACACTTGGATCGCGTGCGAGGCTTGCGCGGCCAATACGGGAGCAGAACCCATGAAAGGCGAACCGCAGATCATCGAGCGGCTTAATGAAGCTCTGTTTCTGGAGCTTGGAGCCGTCAACCAGTACTGGGTGCATTACCGTCTGCTCGAAGATTGGGGCTACACCAAGCTGGCAAAGAAGGAGCGGGCGGAATCAATCGAGGAAATGCATCACGCCGACCTGCTGATCGCGCGCATCATCTTTCTCGAAGGCCACCCGAACCTGCAGTCCGTCGCGCCGCTGCGCATCGGCCAGAACGTCAAGGAAGTGCTCGAATCCGATCTGGCCGGCGAATATGACGCGCGCAGCGCCTACAAGCGTTCGCGCGAGATCTGCCACGACGAAGGTGATTTCGTCTCGATGAAGCTGTTCGAGGACCTTTTGACCGACGAGGAAGGGCATATCGACTTCCTGGAAACGCAGCTCGACCTGCTTGCCTCGATCGGCGAGGAAAAGTACGGCCTGCTCAACGCCGACTCGGCCAACGAGGCGGAGTAAGGACATGCGGGAATGCGGCGCCCCGTAGATTTTTCGCGCCGTGCGCGGCGGGTCGCAATCGACGGCCTGCCGCCCCAGAAGACCCGGCGACGCCGGATGAGTCGCGGGGCTTTGCTTTTGCTGGCAATCACGCTTTCCGCATCCGCGATAGGTGGTGAGCCGGCCACTCTGCCGACGAGCCGCACCGACCTGACGCCGAAGGATCAGGCGCGGGTTCTGGCCGTCACCAGGCCAACGACCGACTTCACCAGGCCGGAGCCCTTCGAACTGATGCAGGGCGGCGCCGGCACGTCGGAGAAGGACGTCAACCGCGACGTCTTCTCGCAGTCTTCCGCCAACCTCACCTTCGAGGAAGAGGGCAATTTCAAGCTCGGCAATGCGCTCTTCCGAAAGAACTGGGTGTCGTCACCGTCGTCGACCCAGGCTTCGGACGGGCTCGGCCCCCTGTTCAACGAGCGCGCCTGCCAGAATTGCCATCTGAAGGATGGCCGCGGGCGGCCGCCGGAAGGCGATGCCGGTTCGACGTCGATGTTCCTGCGGCTCGCGCGCGACGCGAGCAGCGCAGAGGAAAAAGCAGCAGTTGCCGACCACGAGCTGCTGAACTTTCCTGACCCGGTCTATGGCGCGCAATTGCAGGATCTGGCGGTTCCTGGCCTCAAGGGTGAAGGTCGCATGCGCGTCGTCTACACTAAGGAAAATGTGACGCTCGGCGACGGCACCGTCGTTGCGCTGCGCAAGCCGCGCTATTCCGTCGAAAATCTTGGCTATGGCCCACTCGACCCGCGCACCACGCTTTCGCCGCGCCTGACGCCGCCGATGATCGGGCTCGGCTTGATCGAGCAGATCTCGGCCGCCGATATCCTCGCCCATGCCGATCCGGACGATCGGGACGGGGGCGGCATCTCCGGCCGGCCGAACATCGTGCGCGACGCGCTGAGCGGTAAGGTGACCTTGGGCCGCTTCGGCTGGAAGGCGCAGACCGCCTCGATCCGCCAGCAGGCGGCCGACGCTTTTGCCGGCGACATCGGCATCTCCACGCCGGAAATGCCAAAGCCTTGGGGCGATTGCACGGGGGCGCAGAAGGATTGCCTGGCCATGCCGAACGGTGTCCAGCAGCGTCTGGGCACGGCCGAGGCGCCGCCGCCGGTGATGGATCTCGTCACCTTCTACTCGCAGAACCTGGCCGTTCCGGCGCGGCGCGATGTCGATAAGCCGGAAGTGCTTGCGGGCAAGAAGCAGTTTTATGAGATGGGTTGCATTTCCTGCCACACGCCGAAATTCGTCACCATGCGCGGCACGCCCAACAAGGCGCAGGCTTTTCAACTGATCTGGCCATATTCCGATTTCCTGCTGCACGACATGGGCGAGGGCCTCGCCGACGGGCAACGGGTGGGCGAAGCAAGCGGCAGCGAATGGCGTACCCCGCCGCTCTGGGGCATCGGGCTCACCGCGACCGTCAACGGCAATGCTTTTTACCTGCATGACGGCCGCGCCCGCACGCTTGCCGAGGCGATCCTGTGGCATGGCGGCGAGGGCCAGAAGGCCCGCGACCGATTTGCCGGTGCCGCTGCGGCCGATCGTGACGCGCTGATCAAATTCCTGGAGTCCCTCTGATGTCAAAACGCGTCGCTCTGAGGTCGAAACGCCTGGCCCTTGTTCTTCCGCTCCTTCTGGCCGCTGTGCTGCCCGCATCGGCGGCGGTCAAGGCTTCCGATGTCATTGGCCGTGCGATCGATGGCTTCGTTCGCCCGGCCTATGGCAGTCTTGACGCGCATGCGGTGGGGCTGACCAACGCGATGCACCAGCTTTGCGAAGCGCCCTCCAAGGAGCATCTCGAAGCGGCGCGCTCGGCGTTTTCCGGCACCGTCGAGGCCTGGTCGGTGGCTGAGATCATTGCGTTTGGGCCGATCAAGGAAAACAACCGGCTGGAGCGCATGCTCTATTGGCCGGACCGCAAGAGCATCGGCCTGAGACAAGTGCAGTCGACACTGGCTGCGAAGGATCCCTCAGCCACCGATCCGGCGCAACTGGCGCAAAAGAGCGTCGCCATGCAGGGCCTTGGCGCGCTCGAATACGTGCTCTATGGCGACGGCGCCGAAACGCTTGCAGAGAAAGATGATCCCTATCGCTGCGCATATGGCGCCGCGGTCGCCGGCAACATCGAGACGATGGCGGGTGAGGTGCGCGAAGCCTGGCAAAAGCCCGACGGCTTCGCGTCGCTCTGGGCCAATCCCGGCCCGAAGAACCCGCTCTACCGCGACGGCAACGACGCGGTGGCGGAACTGGTCGGCGTCTTCATCAACGAGCTGGACATGATCCGCAACGTGCGGCTCAAGGGCTTTCTCGGCGCAAAGGCCGATGCCGATAAGCCGAAGCAGGCGATCTACTGGCGTTCGCAGAACACGACGGTTTCTCTAGCTGGGAACATGTCCGGCATCGACCAGTTGTTCGAGGCTTCGAAGCTCGGCGACGCGCTGCCAGCCGATGCGCGATGGATGGCCGAGTCCATCCACATCCAGCTCAGCAACGGCGTGACAACCGTGAAATCGATCGCCGGCCCGATCGACAAGGCCCTCTCCGATTCCGCGCTGCGTGACAAGCTCGAACACTTCGCGCTGATCACCTCCAGTCTGTCGACCCTGATCGGCACCAGGATGACCGCCGAGTTCGGTTTGACCGCCGGCTTCTCGTCGCTGGATGGGGATTGATCGATGGCGTGGACAGGTACGCCCCTCATCGATCGCCGCGACTTCCTGCGCGCCGCCGGCGCGAGCTTTGCCGCCGCGATGGCGCCGCGAGCCTGGGCCGACACCCTCGCCGCGGATGCGGTGTTTGCCACGGCTTTCGTCAAGCGCGACGGCAGTTTTGGCGCCGCCGTGCTCTCCGAGGCGGGAAAGATCCTGCACAGCATCGATCTGCCGGATCGCGGCCATGACGTCACCTTCGATCCGGTGTCGAAACGCTCGGTCGTTTTTGCCCGCCAGCCCGGCACCTTCGCTGTCGTCTTCGACCATGCCGGCCGCGACAAGCCGCTCACCATTGCCAGCATCACCGGCCGGCATTTCTTCGGCCATGGCGTGTTTTCGCCCGACGGCGCCTTGCTCTATGCGACGGAGAACGACTTCGACAACGCCGCCGGCGTCGTCGGTGTCTACGATGTGAAGGCAAAGTTCAGCCGCATCGGTGAGTTCCCCACCTACGGCATGGGGCCGCACGAGCTGCTCCTGCTCGGCGATGGCCGAACGCTGGCTATCGCCAATGGCGGCATCGAAACCCATCCCGACTATGGTCGCGCCGAGCTCAACATCGCGACGATGAAGCCGTCCTACACGCTGGTGGACCGCGTGACCGGCGACCTGATCGAAAAGCACGAATTGCCGCCGGCGCTGCATCAGCTTTCGATCCGTCACATGGATCGCGACCAGGCGGGCACCGTCTGGTTCGGCTGCCAATATCGCGGGCCGGCGAACGACCGGCCGGCGCTGGTTGGCCGCGCCGCGCGCGGCAAGGAACTCGAGCTCCTGGAGATGCCGCAGGACGTGCTCTCCGGCTTTCGCAACTATATCGGCTCGGTCGCTGCCAATGCCGCGACGGGCACGGTCGCCGTCACCTCGCCGGAGGGCAATTCGCTGGCCGTCATCGATACCGCCGGCGGCCGCGTGGTTGCGACCAGATCGCTGGTGGAGGTCTGCGGCCTGGCACCCGACGGCGCCGGCTTCATGGCGACGACCGGCGCCGGCGAAATCGTCGGCCGCGCCGGCGACACCCGTTCGGAGCCGGATTATGTCTGGGACAACCACATGCTGCGCATTGTCGCGACGGCGTGATCGCCGCGCGTAGATGCAAAGCCGCTTAACATTTCTCTGCCTTGGCCCTTGCGGTGATCGCCTATGCCGGGCAGAGGGAATTGTGTTTCGATCCAGTTCGTTAACCGGCCTATGAAGCTGCCCGCATGACGCTGCTTGCCATCGATTGCGCCGCCAATCTCTGCGCCGCCTGCGTCTATGACGCGGACGCGGCTGCGGAGCTTGGCCGTGAGGTGCGCAATCTCGGCAAGGGGCATGCCGAGCATCTGATGGCCGTCATCGAGACCGCGCTGCAAGCCGGCGGCGTCGGCTACCCTGACGTCGACGCCATCGCCGTCTCGATCGGACCCGGTTCTTTCACCGGCCTGCGCGTCGGCGTCTCGACGGCGCGCGGCCTGGCGCTCGCTCTAAAGATTCCAGCCATCGGCGTGGCGACGCTGGAAGCCCTGGCCGCCGAGGGGGCGTATGCCTTTCCCGAGCGCGCGGTGCTTGCCGCGCTCGACGCCGGTCGCGAGGAAATCCACGCGGCGCTCTATGATAGAGCGTTAGTCGAGACTTACGGACCATCCGTAGCCACGCTTGCCGAGGCAGTGACCATGGCCATCAACGCCGACGCGATCCTTGTCGGAACCGCCGCGCCGCAGATTGCCCAGGCGGCGGGTCGTGCCTTTGACATCGGTCCTGTTGCCGCCACCGCCGACATCGCGACCTATGCCAGGCTGGCCTCGGCCAAGCAGCCGGGCGAAAAGCCGAAGCCGCTCTACCTGCGCGGCGCCGACGCCAAGCCGCAGGCGGGCTTCATTCTGCCAAGACAAGATCCAGGGGAGAAAAATCCCTGATGCGCATCCCGTTCTTTCAGCCGCGCCGCAGGGACTATGCGCTGGAACCGCTGACGGTCGCCGACAGCCCCGCCGTTTCAGTGCTGCATCGGGAAGATTTCGTCCGGCCCTGGACCGATGGCGAGTTCGCCGCCCTCCTCGAGCAGGACACGGTGTTCGGCTATGCGGCGCGTGAGACCGGCCAAGGCTCCAAGCCGCCGGCCGGCTTCGTGCTGGCGCGGCTCGCGGCCGGGGAGGGCGAAATCCTGACCGTGGCCGTCGCGCGTGCGCATCGCCGCCAGGGTCTGGGCTGGCAATTGATGGACGCGGTGCTGCGCGAACTGCATGCGCAGCGCGCCGAAGCGCTCTTCCTCGAGGTCGACGAGACCAATGCGCCGGCGATCGGGCTTTACCGCAGGCTTGGCTTCCGACAGGTAGGCCACCGGCCGAACTATTATCGCTCGACCGAGCACGGTCCGACCGGCGCGCTTGTCATGCGCCGCGATCTTCGCTAGCGACAGTCGCGCATGACCCCGAAAATCGGCTCCGATTTTCGCAAAGGATCATGCGCCAGGTGGGTGTTACAGCGTCCTTTGCGCGCCCTAAGGCGCGCGGCGCTGTAATGTTGGGGCCGGAGCGAATGATCAAGAAATTACGGGTTTTCCTGGCGCTCTTCTATGTCGTCGTCTGTTCCCTGGTGCTGGTGCCGCTGCAGATACTGTCGATGAAGACGGGGCTGTGGCCTGAAACCTTCATCCTGAAAATCTGGCACAGCATGATCCTGCAAGCGCTGGGCATGCGCGTGCATGTGAAAGGCGCGCTCGCCAAGGACCGCCCTCTGCTGGTGGCGGCCAACCACATTTCGTGGACCGACATCATGGTGCTCGGCTCCTTCGTCGATGTGAAGTTCATCGCCAGGGCCGACATGGAAGGCTGGCCGCTGATCGGCATGCTGTCCAAGCTGCAGCGCACCGTCTTCATCGAGCGCGAGCGCAAGCGCACCTCCGGTGACCAGGCGAGCGAGATCGCCAAAAGGATGGCAAAAGGCGATGCCATGGTGCTGTTCGCCGAAGGCTCGACCGGCGACGGCAACCTCGTGCTGCCGTTCAAGAGCACGCTGTTCGGCGCCGCCTCCATGGCGATTTCGGAAGGCGCGGCAGAACAGGTCTTTATCCAGCCCGTGGCGATCGCCTATACGCGCCTGCACGGCATGCCGATGGGACGCCGCCATCGGCCGCTTACCGCCTGGATCGGCGACCAGGATCTGATGCCGCATCTCAACGGTCTGCTTGCCGAAGGCGCGATCGATGCCGAGGTGCATTTCGGCCAGCCGGTGCCGTTCTCCAAGGGCTCGAACCGCAAGGAAACGGCAAGGCTGATGGAAGCCAAGGTGCGCGAGATGATGCAGGCCATCCTCGCCGACCCGGCCAAGAGCCGGTGAAGCCGGGCCGCACGACGCGCCACAAGGCAGAATCGTCTGTTTTTTGTCACGGAAAGGCGCTAGAAGCCGCCCGATGGAATTGAACACGATTGAAAGCCACGACATCGGCGCTGCCGCCGAGCACTCGGCCAGCGCCGACCGGACGGTGAAAAAGGTCTTCGTCAAGACCTATGGCTGCCAGATGAACGTCTATGATTCCCAGCGCATGACCGATGCGCTGGCCGCGGACGGCTATGTCGCCACCGACGCCGTCGAGGACGCCGATCTGGTGCTGCTCAACACCTGCCATATCCGCGAGAAGGCGGCGGAAAAGGTCTATTCCGAGCTTGGCCGCATCCGCGACATGAAGGCTGAACGCGCCGAGGCCGGCCGCGAGCTCTTGATCGGCGTCGCCGGCTGCGTGGCGCAGGCCGAGGGTGCCGAGATCATCAGGCGTTCGCCCGCCGTTGACCTCGTTATCGGCCCGCAAACCTATCACCGGCTCCCCAATGTTCTGGCGCGCGTTCGCGGCGGCGAAAAGATCGTCGAGACCGAATACGCCATCGAGGACAAATTCGAGCATTTGCCGCAGCCGAAGCGCGCGGAACTTGCAAAACGCGGCGTCACCGCCTTCCTGACGGTGCAGGAAGGTTGCGACAAATTCTGCACCTTCTGCGTGGTGCCTTACACGCGCGGCTCCGAAGTTTCGCGCCCGGTAGCGCAGATCCTCGCCGAGGCCGAGCGCCTCGCCGAAGCCGGCGTGCGCGAGGTGACGCTGCTTGGCCAGAACGTCAACGCCTGGCATGGCGTGGGCGCAAACGGTGAGGAATGGGGCCTCGGCCGCCTGCTGTTCCGGCTTGCGGAAATCCCTGGCCTGGCGCGGCTGCGCTACACCACCAGCCATCCGCGCGACATGGACGACGAATTGATTGCCGCGCATCGTGACCTGCCCGCCTTGATGCCCTATCTGCATCTGCCGGTGCAGTCGGGCTCCGACCGGATTTTGAAGGCTATGAACCGCAGGCACACGGCACGCGACTATTTGGCGCTCATCGAGCGTATCCGCGCAGCCCGTCCCGACATCGCCATGTCGGGCGACTTCATCGTCGGCTTTCCCGGTGAGACGGATGAGGATTTCGAGGCGACGCTGAAATTGGTGCGCGAGGTGAACTATGCCTCAGCCTTTACCTTCAAATATTCTCCACGTCCCGGCACGCCGGGCGCCGAGATGGACGGCCATCTTTCCGAAACCGTGAAGGACGAGCGGCTGCAGCGCCTGCAGGCGCTTATCAACGAGCAGCAGCAGCATTTCATCGCGAGCCGAGTCGGCCGAACCGTCAGCACCCTGATCGAGAAGCCAGGTCGCCGCCCCGGCCAGGTTGTCGGCCGCTCGCCATGGCTGAACCCGGTGATTGTTGACGACAAGGCCGGTGGAATCGGTGACATTATCGACGTACGAATCACGAAGACAGGCCCAAACAGCCTGTTCGCCGAGTTGGTCTGATGCATGTCGCTAGAAATGTGCCCGCGGTTTTGGGACAACGACATGCATAGCCACAAGCCTCGGCAGATGAGGAGAGACGGTTGAGCGCTGCTGAACTGAAGAATCCGCCCCAGAACCAGGCGTCCGGGGCTTCCGACATGGCGCACATCGTACTGACCTTCGACAACAACAAGCTTGCCAGCGCCCTTTACGGTCAGTTCGACGAGAATTTGGCCCGGCTCGAGCAGAAGCTTGGCGTCGACATCCGCTCGCGCGGCAACCAACTGACGATCAAGGGCTCGGCGGCGGCCGCCGAACAGGCGCGCCGCGCGCTGGATACGCTCTACGGCATCCTGCAGAAGGGCGTCGATATCGGCCAGTCGGATGTCGACGGCGCCGTGCGCATGGCGATTGCCGCCGACGACCAGCTGACGCTGCCGACGATGGAGCGCAAGGGCAAGGTCTCGGCCGCCCAGATCGCGACGCGCAAGAAGACGATCTATGCCCGCTCGCTCAATCAGGACGCCTATATGCGGGCGCTGGAGCGCTCCGAAATGGTGTTCGGTATCGGGCCGGCCGGCACCGGCAAGACCTATCTGGCGGTGGCGCATGCCGCGATGCTGTTGGAGCGCGGCATGGTCGAGCGCATCATCCTGTCGCGCCCGGCTGTCGAGGCCGGCGAGCGGCTGGGCTTCCTGCCTGGCGACATGAAGGAAAAGGTCGATCCCTATCTGCGGCCGCTTTACGACGCGCTCTACGACATGATGCCGGCCGACAAGGTCGAGCGGGCGATCGCGGCCGAGGTGATCGAGATCGCGCCGCTGGCATTCATGCGCGGCCGCACTCTGGCGCATGCGGCGGTGATCCTCGACGAGGCGCAAAACACCACGCCGATGCAGATGAAGATGTTCCTGACGCGTCTGGGCGAGAATTCGCGCATGATCGTCACCGGCGATCCGACCCAGATCGACCTGCCGCCCAACACCAAGTCCGGGCTGGTCGAAGCGCTGCGCATCCTCGACGGCGTTCCGGGCATCGTCACTGTCCGCTTCAACGAGGGTGACGTCGTGCGCCATCCGCTGGTCGCCGAGATCGTCAAGGCCTATGACCGCGACGGCAAGTTGGCGCGAGGCCTCGGCGCCGAAAGCTAGAGCATGATCCCGAAAAGTGTGCGCGGTTTTCGGGAAAGATCATGCTCAAAACGAAGATAGCCCCTATGGCTCAAAACCCGGAATCTTGCGGCGAAGCGCTGGTCGATATCGATGTTTTCGTCGAGGCCGGCGTCTGGCCCGCGGAAGCCGAGTTGACGCGGCTCGTCGATCGCGCCGTTGCTGCCGCTTTTGCCCAGACGGGCACGAGCGGCGCTTCCGAACTCAGCATAGTTTTTTCCGACGATGCCCATATCCAGGCGCTCAACGCCGAATGGCGCGGCAAGGACAAGCCAACCAACGTCTTGTCTTTCCCGGCCTTTTCCTTCCCGAAGGGCGGCCCGCTGCCGCCGATGCTGGGCGACATCGTGCTGGCTTCCGAGACCGTGGCGCGCGAGGCCGCACTGGAAGACAAGCCGATTGTGAACCATATCACCCATCTCGTCATCCATGGCCTGCTACATCTGCTGGGCCATGATCACGAGACCGACGCCGAGGCCGAGGAGATGGAAGCGATGGAGCGCGCGGCGCTTGCGAGACTTGCCATTCCCGATCCCTACGCGTAACAAAAAAGCTCAATTGACCCGATGGCGATGAACGACACACCAGAAACTGCCGCCCGTCCGGACGCCGGCAGTGCTGCCAAGCCTTCCGAGAAGACGGAAGAGGGCTCCAGTCCGAGTATTGCGACCGGCAGCGCGGCCGCCGAGCCGACGCATGCCGGTCCTTCCCTCTTCGATCGCGTGCTAGGCCTGTTCCGGCACCGCAACGGCACCAGCCTGCGCGAGGAAATAGCCGGCGCGCTCGCCGAAACGGCGACCGATGCGGAATCCTTCTCGCCCGGCGAACGCGCCATGCTCAACAACATCCTGCGCCTGCGCGAAGTGCGGGTAGAGGACGTCATGGTGCCGCGCGCCGATATCGAGGCGGTCGAGATCAACACCACGCTGGGCGACCTTCTTGGCCTCTTCGAGCAGTCCGGCCATTCGCGCATGCCGGTCTATTCCGAGACGCTCGACGACCCGCGCGGCATGGTCCACATCCGCGACGTGCTCGCCCACATCACCAAGGTCGCCCGCGTCAAGAAGGGCCGCGCCAGAGCGAAGGCGCCCGTGGCGACGGCGCTCGACCTCGCGCAGGTGGATCTTGCGCGCACCATCGGCGATCTCAATCTGATCCGCGAGGTGCTGTTCGTGCCGCCTTCTATGCTGGCCTCCGACCTGATGGGCCGCATGCAGACGACGCGCACGCAGATGGCGCTGGTCATCGACGAATATGGCGGCACCGATGGCCTCGCTTCGTTGGAAGACATCGTTGAGATGGTGGTCGGCGACATCGAGGACGAGCATGACGACGACGAGCCGATGATCACTCAGATCGGCGAGGGCGTCTTTGTCGTCGACGGCAAGGCCGAGATCGACGAGGTCGCCAAGATGATCGGCGAGGATTTCACCGCCGGCGAGCATGGGGAATATGTCGACACCATCGGCGGCATGATCTTCAACACGCTTGGCCGCGTTCCCGCCCGTGGCGAGGTCGTGCAGGCCATCCCCGGCTTCGAGTTCCATGTACTCGACGCCGATCCGCGCCGCGTCAAGCGCGTTCGCATCGTGCAGAGCCCGAAGGGCGAGCGCCAGCGCCGCCGCGCCGCCCGCGCCGAACAGGCCTGATATTGTCGCCAGCGCCGGTCGACGATCCGTTCAAGCACGCGGTCCTCGGTTCAGGCGTCTTCTATCGCGATCCGCGCGCGGCGCTGGCCTGGCTAAAGGCCGCCTTCGGCTTCGAGCCGAGCATGCTGGTAAGCGACGCCGATGGCCGGCTTGTCCATGCCGAAATGCGTTTTGGCGACGGCTATATCATCGTCGATTCCGAGTGGGCCGACCATGTCGCCAGCCCCGCCTCGGTCGGCGGCAAGAACACGCAAGCCGTCTACATCCGTCTGCAGCAAGACCTCGACGCGCATTGCGAACAGGCACGCAAGGGGGTGCGGAAATTCTGGAAGAACCGACGGACCATTTCTACGGCGAACGCCAATATCGCGCCCGCGATTCCGAAGGCCATATCTGGACATTCACCCGGACCGTGCGCGTCGTGCCGAAGGACGAGGCCGAGCGACTGAGCGGCCTGCGGATCGAGGGCTGGCACAGATAGCGCTACCCTTGTATCAGGCCGCGCTCATCTGGGTTTGGATCGTGCGGCGCGGCCTGTTAAACCTCTGACTCCCTGATTCGCGCGACTTGGGAAGCTGGATGCAGCGCTTTGCCGGCCGGATAATTCTGCTGTGGGGGTGGCGGCGGGCGCTGGTGGCGTTTGCCGCCGGAGCGCTGGCGGTGCTTGCCCAGGCGCCTTACGATTTCTTCGCCGTCTGCTTCGTTTCGTTCCCGGTCCTGGTCTGGTTGCTCGACGGCGCCACCGGCGAAGCTTCCGATGGCTGGTTCAGGCGGTTGAGGCCGGCTTTCGCCACCGGCTGGTGGTTCGGTTTCGGCTATTTCCTTGCCGGCCTCTGGTGGATCGGCCAGGCATTGCTGGTCGAGGCCGACAACTTCGCCTGGGCCTTGCCATTCGCCGTTGTCGGCATCCCATTCGCGCTCGCCTTCTTCTATGGCTTTGCCGCCGTCGTGGCGCGCCTGTTCTGGAGCAGCGACATCGGCCGCATCGCGGCCCTTGCCTTCGGGTTCAGCCTTGCTGAATGGCTGCGCGATTTCCTCTTCACCGGCTTTCCCTGGAATGCTGTCGGCTACGCGGCGATGCCGGTGCCGCTCCTGATGCAGAGCGTGTCGGTGACCGGCATGATCGGCATGAACGCGCTCGCGGTCTTCGTGTTTTCGCTGCCTGCGCTGGTCGCGGCGCGCCGGCATCTGAGGCTGGGTGTTGCGCTGTTCGTCATCCTCGTCACCGCCCATGTCGGCTTCGGCTATGTCAGGCTCGCCGCCCCGGTCAAACCGACCCGCTCGATCGATGTCCGCATCGTCCAGCCCGCGGTCGATCTCAGCGAAAAATGGGACGCCTCGGTGCGCGACCGCATCTTCGCAACCTTGCTGGGGATATCGGGGAAAGCGCCGGAAGAGGGGCACGCCAAGCCGCAGCTCATCCTGTGGCCGGAAACATCGGTGCCGTTCCTGTTCACAGAGCGTCCGGACGCGCTGACGGCGCTGGGCGACATGCTGGCCGACGGCCAGATGCTGATTGCCGGTATCGTGCGCGAGGAGGGCGGGTCGGCCAATGCCGGCAGCCGCTATTACAATTCCGTGGTGGCGATCGACGACAAGGGCGAGATCGTCGATGCCGTCGACAAAGTGCATCTTGTGCCCTTCGGCGAGTATCTGCCTTTCGCCGACCTGTTCGAACGCTTCGGCATAGGCCAACTCGTCGCCGGACCGATGAATTTCGCCGCCGGCAACGAGCGGCATCCGATCGGCGTGCCGGGTGGCCTGCGCGCCGCTCCGTTCATCTGCTACGAGGTAATCTTTCCTGATCTCGTGGCTGGCGACGCGGCGTCATCTGACGTCATTGTGAATGTCACCAACGACGCCTGGTTCGGCGACACGCCGGGCCCTTATCAGCACTTCAGACAGGCCCAGGTCCGCGCGGTCGAAAATGGCTTGCCGCTGTTGCGCGCGGCCAACAATGGCATCTCCGCCGTGGTCGATTCGCGCGGGCGCATCGTCGATGCGTTAGCCGTCGACGCGCGCGGCGCAATCGACGCGCATGTGCCGGTCTCTGGGCGCGCCCTGCTGTCTCCTGAACAGCGGCGAATTAACGGATTGCTGATCATGTTGGTGTTTGCGCTGGCGGCCCTCACATTGAATGTAAGGCAGCGGCTACGGGTGAATTGACAGTCGGCACATTAGAAACTCATACTGTAACGCCTAAAATTTTCTCGAAGTCGGTTGGAGGGTTCTGTTGGGGCAGGTGGCTCCGGCTTCATTTGGGCGGAACAAAATAGAAAAAGCCGGAAAAATTCGGCGAGGAAAAAATGACAGAAGAGAACAAGAAGAAGCCGAATCCGATCGACATCCATGTCGGGAGTCGCATTCGGCTGCGTCGCAATATGCTTGGAATGAGCCAGGAAAAGCTGGGTGAAAATCTCGGCATCACGTTTCAGCAGATCCAGAAGTACGAGAAGGGCACGAACAGGGTTGGCGCCAGTCGTCTTCAGGCGATCGCCTCCATCCTGAGCGTTCCCGTCGCCTTCTTCTTCGAGGATGCGCCGGGCGAGGAGACCGTCGGCGGCAATCGGGGATTTGCCGAAGACTCCTCGATGGCGTTCGCCATCGAATTCTGCGGCAGTCCCGAAGGGCTTCAGCTTAACCGGGCCTTCGTCAAGATCGGCGACGTCAAGGTACGCCGCAGGATCATAGATCTGGTGAAGGCGCTGTCCGCCGAAGACGCCGAATGATTTTTGCCTATGGCGCCGGCGGCGCGCTGCCGCTGGTGGCATAGCCAGCTTTGCCTACATTCATGCCAGATCCGTCGCGCCGCTTGACGAGCAGCGCCCGGCACCGCTAACACGTGGCGCGCCAAAATCGGCAGCCTGCCGATCCTTTCAAGAGGGGACACCCGTGACGCGGCACAATTATCTCTTCACCTCGGAATCCGTCTCCGAGGGTCATCCCGACAAAGTCTGTGACCGTATCTCCGACGAGATCGTCGATCTGGTCTATCGCGAAGCCAAGAAGACGGGCATGGACCCGTGGAAGGTTCGCGTCGCCTGCGAAACGCTGGCCACCACCAACCGCGTCGTCATCGCCGGCGAGGTCCGCGTCCCCGACACGCTTTTGAAGAAGGACAAGGCAGGCAACATCCTGAAGGATGCTTCCGGCCACCCTGTCGTCAACCCGACCAAGTTCAAGTCGGTTGCCCGCAAGGCAATCCGCGAAATCGGTTACGAGCAGTCCGGCTTCCACTGGAAGACCGCCAAGATCGACGTGCTGCTGCACGGCCAGTCGCCCGACATCGGCCAGGGCGTCGACAATGCCGCCGACCGCCAGGGCGAGGAAGGTGCCGGCGACCAGGGCATCATGTTCGGTTACGCTTGCCGCGAGACGCCGGACCTGATGCCGGCGCCGATCTATTACAGCCACAAGATTCTCGAATTGCTGGCCGCCGCGCGCCATGAAGGCAATGGCGAGGCAGGCAAGCTCGGCCCTGACGCCAAGAGCCAGGTCACCGTGCGCTATGCCGACGGCAGGGCGGCCGAAGTCACGCAGATCGTGCTTTCCACCCAGCATCTCGATTCGAGCTGGGATTCCAAGAAGGTCCGCAAGGTCGTCGAGCCTTACATCCGCGAAGCGCTTGGCGACCTCAAGATCGCCGACGACTGCAACTGGTACATCAACCCGACCGGCAAGTTCGTTATCGGCGGGCCCGACGGCGATGCCGGCCTCACCGGCCGCAAGATCATCGTCGACACCTATGGCGGCGCAGCACCCCATGGCGGCGGCGCATTCTCCGGCAAGGACACCACCAAGGTCGACCGTTCGGCCGCCTATGCGGCGCGCTACCTTGCCAAGAATGTGGTGGCGGCCAAGCTTGCCGACCGCTGCACCATCCAGCTCTCCTACGCCATCGGCGTCGCCCAGCCGCTGTCGGTCTATGTCGACCTGCACGGCACCGGCAAGGTCGACGAATCGAAGCTCGAGGAGGCGCTGCGCAAGGTGATGGATCTGTCGCCGTCTGGTATCCGCCGGCATCTCGACCTCAACAAGCCGATCTATGCCAAGACATCGTCCTACGGCCATTTCGGCCGCAAGGCCGGTCGCGATGGGTCTTTCTCGTGGGAAAAGACCGATCTCGCCAAGGCGCTCAAGGACGCCGTCGCCGCCTGACGCCAGTTGACGCCAAGGATCGGCCGAGCCGGGCGACCGAAGGATTTTTCGGTCGCCGGCACGGCAAAACCATACGCCCGCAGCAGGCGATCGCCCTCGAAAGCGGTCTGCGCGCATACCGGCTCGACCTGACGGCGCAAGCGCCGGCTGACCTCAAGACCTTGTTCAAGGCTGAGGTTTCGGCGCTGCAGCTGGAGATCGGCTTCGGCGGCGGCGAGCATCTCCTGCACCGCGCCAAGGAAGCGCCAGAGACCGGCTTCATCGGCGTCGAGCCCTTCGTCAACGGCATGGCCAAGATGATGACGGTGCTTGCCAAGGTCCCGCTTGGCAATCTGAGAGTCTATGACGACGACGCCACGCGCCTGCTCGACTGGCTGCCGTCAGCCTCGCTTGACGGCATCGACCTGCTCTATCCCGATCCGTGGCCGAAGAAGAAGCACTGGAAGCGGCGCTTCGTCGGTGCCGCCAATCTCGGGCGCTTTGCCCGGGTGCTGAAAGCCGGAGGCAGGTTCCGCTTCGCCTCCGACATTGACAGCTACGTGAATTGGACGCTGCTTGCCTGCCGCGCTCACGGCGCCTTCGAATGGCAGGCTGGAGAGGCTGCGGATTGGCACCGGCCTTATGCGGGCTGGCCCGGCACACGCTACGAGGCCAAGGCCATCCGCGAGGGACGGCGGCCTGCTTACCTGACCTTTATCCGCAGATAGGCGGCAGCTCCCAGCTTCGTCCGCTTCAGAAGCGCTTCTTCAGGTCGCCGCCGCGTGGCTTACGTTCAGCCTCCACGCCTCTGGCCGTAACCGCAGTGCTGCCGAATGTGTTGAAGAAGTTACCGATGACGAAAAACAATCCACGGTCCATGTGATTATCTTGGCGCGCCACCGCGCGCCCCTTTTCTTTGCATCGCAACATAAATGGTGACGACATGTTAGTCCGCCAAGGTTTGCATGGCCTCTATGCCCGGCGCGCAACGCAGCTGAAGCCAGGTTCTGCGGATGATATGCGGATTGACGAACCATCTTGGTTCCACCAAGTTCATCGTGAACCAGAATGAGTAGAGACAGGATGATGAGCGCTTTCACCGTACGGCTTCCTGATGAGACTGTGGCCAAGCTCGACCGATTGGCCGAAAAGGTGGATCGCTCCCGCTCCTACGTGGCGGCCCAAGCAATCGAAGACTATGTCGCCAGGGAAGAATGGCAACTTGCCGAGATCGAAGCCGGCCTCGAGGAAGCTGACCGAGGGGAATTTGCAAGCGAGCAGGACTTGGCTGGCGTCATAGCGAAATACGTCAAACCGGCCTCCGGGCGATGAAGCGAATCCGCTGGACCGAGCGCGCCGTGCGCCGGCTCGACCAGATTGGCGCGTTCATCGAAAAGGACAGTCCAATAACCGCGGCACGGGTCGTTGCCCGTATCGTTTCTGCTGCGGACAATCTAGCTGAGCAACCCGCCATGGGGAGGGTCGGGCGGGTTAAAGGGACACGAGAGCTGGTCCTGGCTGATATCCCATACATAATTCCCTACCGTGTCGTCGGCGGTGACATTGAGATACTCACGGTGATGCACGCGGCCCAGCGATGGCCACGCCAATTGTAGACATCGTCGCAAGTCTTGCCTGAAGGCTTGAAACACCGGCGGCAATCGTCTATATGACCGTCAAATTCTTGGTCGGTATGACGAAGAGTGGGTCCACCCGGTCCCGCTCTTTTTTATTACCTGCCGGCCGGAGCGACAAAGCGACAGGAATCTGATGACTGCAGCGGCAAGCGAGGCCGACGACCGTATCATCCGCGAAAGCGGCATCGATGCGCGTATTGCGCTGATCGTACAGCCGGTGCTCAAGGCAATCGGCTTCCGTCTCGTGCGGGTGCAACTGACCGGCCAGAACGGGCTGACGCTGCAGATCATGGCCGAACGCGAAGACGGCACCATGACCGTCGAGGATTGCGAAGAGGTCAGCCGCGCGGTGTCGCCGGCGCTCGATGTCGATGATCCGATCGAAAAGGCGTATCATCTGGAAGTCTCGTCGCCCGGCATCGACCGGCCGCTGGTGCGCAAATTGGATTTCACCACCTGGACCGGCCATCTGGTCAAGCTGGAAACGTCGGTTCTCATCGGCGACCGCAAGCGCTTCAAGGGCAAGATCGCCGAGGCCGACGCCGATGGCATCCTGGTCGAGCGCGACAAGGCGGCCTATGGCGAAGAGCCGACGGTGCGCGTGCCTTTTGACGCGATTGCCGAGGCGCGGCTGGTGCTGACCGACGATCTTATCCGCGATGCCCTGTCGAAGGACAACCGGGCGCGCAAGGAAGCCAAGAAACGCCGCGGCGAAGCGCAAGACGCCGCTGAGGAAAACGAAACCGAACAGGAAAGTTGATAGCGCCGACGGGCATGTCCGAGGCGAAATCGGGAGAAAGACAATGGTTGTAAGCGCCAACAGGCTTGAACTGCTGCAGATCGCCGATGCGGTCGCGCGTGAAAAGTCGATCGACAAGTCGATCGTCATCGCCGCCATGGCCGATGCGATCCAGAAGGCGGCGCGCTCGCGTTACGGCCAGGAGACCAACATTCGCGCCGACATCAACCCGAACACCGGTGAGATGAAGCTGCAGCGGTTGATGGAAGTGGTCGAGAAGGTCGAGGACTACGCCACACAGATCGCGCTTTCCACCGCGCGCGAGCGCAACCCCGACGCCCAGCTCGGCGACTTCATCGCCGAGCAGCTGCCGCCGATGGATTTCGGCCGCATCGCCGCCCAGTCGGCTAAGCAGGTCATCGTGCAGAAGGTGCGCGAGGCCGAACGCGATCGCCAGTATGACGAATACAAGGATCGCATCGGCGAGATCGTCAACGGCACCGTCAAGCGCGTCGAATATGGCAACGTCATCGTCGATCTCGGCCGGGGCGAGGCGATCATCCGCCGCGACGAGCTGATCCCGCGCGAGAACTACAAATATGGCGACCGCGTGCGGGCCTATGTCTATGACGTGCGCCGCGAGCAGCGCGGCCCGCAGATCTTCCTGTCGCGCACCCACCCGCAGTTCATGGCCAAGCTCTTCACCATGGAAGTGCCGGAAATCTATGACGGCATTATCGAGATCAAGTCGGTTGCTCGCGATCCGGGCTCGCGCGCCAAGATCGCCGTCATCTCGCGTGACTCGTCCATCGATCCGGTCGGCGCCTGCGTCGGCATGCGCGGCAGCCGCGTCCAGGCGGTTGTCGGCGAATTGCAGGGCGAGAAGATCGACATCATTCCGTGGTCGCCTTCGGCCGCCTCCTTCATCGTCAACGCGCTGCAGCCGGCCGAGGTCGCCAAGGTGGTGCTCGACGAGGATGCCGAGCGCATCGAAGTGGTGGTGCCGGACGACCAGCTCTCGCTGGCCATCGGCCGCCGCGGCCAGAACGTGCGCCTTGCCTCGCAGCTCACCGGCTGGGATATCGACATCCTGACCGAGCAGGAAGAGAGCGAGCGCCGCCAGAAGGAATTCGTCGAGCGTTCGGCGCTGTTCATGGAAGCCCTCGACGTCGACGAAATGGTCGGCCAGGTGCTGGCCTCTGAAGGCTTCACCAGCGTCGAGGAAGTCGCCTATGTCGACTCCGGCGAGATCGCCTCGATCGACGGTTTCGACGAGGACACCGCTTCGGAAATCCAGACCCGCGCCCGCGAGTATCTGGAAAAGATCGAGGCCGAGCATGACGAAAAGCGCAAGGCGCTGGGCGTCAAGGACGAGCTGCGCGAGATCCCCGGCGTCACCACCGCCATGATGGTGACGCTCGGCGAGGACGGCGTGAAGACGATCGAGGACTTCGCCGGCTATGCCGCCGACGACCTGATCGGCTGGAAGGAACGCAAGGACGGCGAGACCAAGGTCTATCCGGGCGTGCTCGCCAGCCACGGCGTGTCGCGCGCCGATGCCGAGCAGATGGTTCTGGCAGCCCGCCTCAAGGCTGGCTGGATCAGCGAAGACGAGCTTGCAGCCGAACAAGTCGCGGCTGACGAAGCTGTTGGTGCGTGAGGTGAAACCGCATCGCACACAACCCTCCCCAGGACGAGATGAACGATCGCACTTGCATCGTTACGCGCAGGCAGGCCGAAGCGGATGAGCTGATCCGCTTCGTCGTCGGCCCCGATTCGGCCGTCGTTCCGGACATCAAGAGGAATCTGCCCGGCCGTGGTTGCTGGGTCACCGCCGATCGCCTACATATCGACAAGGCAGCGGCGAAGAACCTGTTTGCCCGTGCGTTCAAGGCACAGGTGACCGTTCCGGCCGATCTCGGCGGCATGGTCGACGGACTGCTCTCCAGATCCGCTCTGGGCATGCTTGGCCTTGCTCGCAAGGCCGGCGCCGTCGTTCTTGGCGCCGCCAAGGTTGAGGGCGCGGTGCGCGACGGGCAGGCGCTGCTTGTGCTGCATGCGACCGAGGCTTCGGACGACGGTGTCCGCAAGATCAGTCAGGCGCGGCGGGCTACCGTCCATCTCGGCGGCCCCGCCATCCTTGCCTACAAACTTTTCTCCGAGGCCGAGTTGAGCTTGGCATTGGGGGGTACAAATGTGATACATGCTGCCGTCCTCGCGCAGGACGCGGGACTGGCGGTTGAGAAGCGCGTTGTTGCGCTCGACCGATATCGGGGCGGTACCCCGAACGATCTGGCAATGCTTGCGGTCGTTGCTGACGAAGATGATGCCGCAGAGGATATGGAATGAGCGATACGAAATCGGGCGACGACAAGACGTTGAGTGTTACGCCGAAGAAGACCTTGACGCTGAAGCGCCCCGGCCTCGAGCAGGGCACCGTGCGCCAGAATTTCTCGCATGGCCGCACCAAGTCGGTCGTGGTCGAGACCAAGAAGCGCAAGTTCTCACTGCCTGGCGACAAGCCGGAGCCGGTGGCCGCTGCATCCGTCTTCACGCCGAAGCCCGCTCCCGCGCCCGTTGCCGCCGCGCCTGCCGTGCGGGAAGCGCCGAAAGCGCCGCCCCCGCCGCCCGAACGTTCCGGCATGGTCCTGAACGAACTCTCGCGCGGCGAGATGGAAGCACGCCGCAAGGCGCTGGAAGGCTCCAAGGCCCGCGAGGCGGAGGATCGCCTGCGCGCTCAGGAAGATGCCAAGCGCCGCGCCGAGGAAGAAGAACGCCGCAAGCGCGAGCGTGACGAATCCGCGCGCCGTCAGGCCGAGGAAGAAGCGCGCCTGCAGGCCGAGGCCGAGTCCCGGCGCCGCGCGGAGGAAGAGGCTCGCCGCCGCGCGCCGCAGGCAGCGGATGTTGCCACGGCTGACGACGAGGAGGAGGCCAAGCCGAGGCGTACAGGCGCCGGTGCCGGCGCGAGTGCGCCGCCGCGCCGTCTTGCGACGCCGGAAGTGGCGCGGCCGGCTAAGCCGACCAAGGGCGAGGAAGATCGCCGCCGCGGCAAGCTGACGCTGAATTCGGCGCTGTCGGATGACGATGCGCGCGGACGCTCGCTGTCGTCGATGCGTCGCCGCCAGGAAAAATTCAAACGCGCGCTCCACAATGAGCCGCGCGAGAAAGTTATGCGCGAAGTGATCCTGCCCGAAACCATCACCATCCAGGAACTGGCGCAGCGCATGTCCGAACGCGCCGTGGACGTGGTCAAGTTCTTCATGAAGCAGGGCCAGATCCTGAAGCCGGGCGACGTCATCGACGCCGACACGGCCGAGCTGGTCGCTTCCGAATTCGGCCATACGGTCCGCCGCGTCGCCGAGTCTGACATCGAGGAAGGCCTGTTTAACATCGCCGACCGCCCGGAAGACCTGGTGTCGCGTCCGCCGGTCGTGACCATCATGGGCCATGTCGACCACGGCAAGACCTCGCTGCTCGACGCCATCCGCAACGCCAATGTCGTGTCCGGCGAGGCCGGCGGCATCACCCAGCATATCGGTGCCTACCAGATCGAGAAGAACGGTCAGAAGATCACCTTCATCGACACGCCCGGCCACGCCGCCTTCACGGCCATGCGCGCCCGCGGCGCGCAGGTCACCGACATCGCCGTGCTGGTGGTGGCGGCTGACGACAGCGTGATGCCGCAGACGATCGAATCGATCAGCCACGCCAAGGCGGCCGGCGTGCCGATCATCGTGGCCATCAACAAGATCGACAAGCGCGACGCCGACCCGCAGAAGGTGCGCACCGAGCTGCTGCGCCACGAAGTGTTCGTGGAATCGATGGGCGGCGAGGTGCTGGACGTCGAGGTTTCGGCGACCAAGGGCACCAATCTCGACAAGCTGCTGGAAGCGATCCTGCTGCAGGCCGAAGTCCTCGACCTCAAGGCCAACCCCGACCGCACCGCCGAAGGCGCGGTCATCGAGGCGCAGTTGGATAAGGGCCGTGGTCCCGTCGCCACCGTGCTGGTGCAGACCGGCACGCTGATGCCGGGCGATATCATAGTCGCCGGCAACGAGTGGGGCCGTGTGCGTGCGCTCGTCAACGATCGCGGCGAGCATGTACCGGAAGCGCCGCCGGCAATGCCGGTCGAGGTGCTTGGCCTCCAGGGCACGCCGCAAGCGGGCGACCGTTTCGCCGTCGTCAACAACGAGGCGCGCGCCCGTGAGATCACCGAGTATCGTCAGCGCCTGGCGCGCGACAAGGCGGTGGCCAGGCATGCCGGTCAGCGCGGCTCGCTCGAGCAGATGATGTCGCAGTTGCAGACGAGCGGACTGAAGGAATTCCCGCTGGTCATCAAGGGTGACGTGCAGGGTTCGATCGAGGCGATCAATGCCGCCCTTGAAAAGCTCGGCAACGACGAGGTGCGTGCGCGCATCGTCCATGCCGGGGCCGGCGGCATCACCGAAAGCGATGTCTCGCTCGCCGAGACGTCCGGAGCGGCGATCATCGGCTTCAACGTCCGCGCCAATGCGCAGGCGCGTGCGGCCGCGGCAGCCGCGGGCATCGAGATTCGCTACTACTCGATCATCTACAACCTCGTCGATGACGTGAAGGCAGCCCTTTCCGGGATGCTCTCGCCGGAGCGGCGCGAAACCTTCATCGGCAATGCCGAGATCCTCGAGATCTTCGACATCTCCAAGGTCGGCAAGATCGCCGGCTGCCGTGTCACCGAAGGCAAAGTCGAGCGTGGCGCGGGCGTTCGCCTGATCCGCGACAATGTCGTCATCCACGAAGGCACGCTGAAGACGTTGAAGCGCTTCAAGGACGAGGTTTCGGAAGTGCCGGGCGGCCAGGAATGCGGCATGGCCTTCCAGAACTACGAGGACATGCGCGTCGGCGACATCATCGAGTGCTTCCGCATCGAGATGGTAACCCGGACGCTCTAAATCCGGTATACTTGCCGAAATGAAACGGGCGGCGGCCGCAAGGCTGCCGTCCACACCCGTTGTGCATGTTGAGACATGTAGCGCGGTCCCATCCCGCGCTCCACGCTTTCAGGATCGAAGAAAATGTCCCGTTCGACAACCTCAGGCCCCTCCCAGCGCATGCTGCGCGTCGGTGAGCAGGTGCGCCATGCCCTGTCCGAAACGCTGCAGCGCGGCGAGATCATCGATCCGGTGGTTGAAAACAGCGTCGTCTCGGTGTCCGAAGTGCGCATGTCGCCCGATCTGAAGATCGCCACCGCCTTCGTCTCGCCGCTCGGCACCGGCGATGCCGGCGCGGTGATCGAGGCGCTCAACAGGCATTCGAAGTTCATCCGCGGTCGTGTTTCCGGCGCACTCAGGCAAATGAAATACATGCCGGAGTTCCGCTTCCGGCTGGATACCTCCTTCGACAATTTCGCGAAGATCAATGAACTGCTGAAATCGCCCGAAGTGGCGCGCGATCTCGGTGACGGCAAGAACAACGACAAGGACGAGGAATAGGTGGCGCGTCGCGGCAAGAAGAAGGGGCGGCCGGTCTCCGGCTGGGTGGTGCTGGACAAGCCGGTCGGCATGGGCTCGACCGAGGCCGTCTCCAAGATCAAATGGCTTTTCCAGGCCGAGAAGGCCGGTCATGCCGGCACGCTCGATCCGCTGGCCTCCGGCATGCTGCCGATCGCCTTGGGCGAGGCCACCAAGACGGTTCCCTACGTGCAGGACGGCGCCAAGATTTATCGCTTCACCGTCGCCTGGGGCGAGGAGCGCTCGACCGACGATCTCGAAGGCCCGGTGATCAACAGCTCCGACCGGCGCCCGGCCGAGGCCGAGCTGCGGGCGCTGCTGCCGAAATACACTGGCGTCATCATGCAGACGCCGCCACAATTCTCGGCCATCAAGATCGCCGGCGAACGCGCCTACGATCTTGCCCGTGAAGGCGAGACGGTCGAGATACCCGCGCGGGAAATTGAGATCGGCCGTTTGGATATTATCGAGCACGGCGCCGACAAGACCATCTTCGAGGTCGAATGCGGCAAGGGCACCTATGTGCGCTCGCTGGCGCGGGACATGGGCCGCGACCTCGGGTGCTTTGGCCATATCGCCGAATTGCGCCGTGTCGAGGTCGAGCCGTTCACATCGGATGATTTTGTCACCGTCGCCGAACTCGAAGCCGCCCGTTTTGGCGACAAGACCGAAGAGAAAGCGGACGATGCCGAGACGCCAGTCGATTTCAGCGCCATCGACGCGCTGCTGGTCGAGACCGCGGCGGCGCTCGACTGCCTGCCTCAGGTCGCCGTCAGCGACGACGCGGCCACCAAGATCCGCCTCGGCAATCCCGTCATCATTCGCGGCCGCGATGCACCGGTCGAAGCCGAAGAGGCCTGTGCTACCGCGCGCGGCAGGCTCGTTGCCATCGGTGCCATCGAGCAGGGCATGTTCAAGCCCAAGCGGGTCTTTGCCGGGTGAACTCGGTCGTCTAGAGCGTTTCACCGTTTCGCGGAAACGGCGAACCGCTCTATCTCTTTGTTTTGACGCAATTCCTGACGGAAAACCGTGTCACGCTTTTCCTGGAATTGCTCTAACCTCCGGCTGAGCGCGGAAGTTCCAGGGATCTCATGGCAAAGGCTGATACAGGCAAGAAGCGGGCGCCGCTGAAAACCCGTCGGCCACCGGTCGGGGCGTCGCCCGGCACGTTGATCGCCGATCCGGGGGCGCGGCGCAGCGAGCTTCGTCTGACGCTGATCTCGCCCGAGAAATACAAGACCATCGACAATGCCTCGATCGACGATCTCAACACCCATTGCGAGAAATGGCCGGTCGTCTGGCTGGATTGCACCGGGCTTGCCAACATCCCGCTGATCGAGGAGATCGGCCGCATCTTCAATCTGCATCCGCTGGCGCTCGAGGATGTCGTCAACACCGGGCAGCGGCCCAAGGTGGACTTCTTCGAAGATCATGCTTTCGTCGTCATGCGCATGATCGACGACGTCGCCTCGCATCGCTACGAGCAGATCGCGCTGTTCTTCGGCGGGAATTTCGTCGTCACTTTCCAGGAGCGCGAAGGCGATCCGTTCGACCCCGTGCGCAAGCGCATCGCGGGCGCGATGCCGAACCGGCTGCGTTCGCGCGGCTCCGATTACCTCGCCTATGCGCTGATCGATGCCATCGTCGACAGTTATTTCCCGCCGATCGAGGCGGCGAGCGAATTGGTCGACGGCATCGAGGACGAGATGCTGAACAAGCCGCACAAGCATCAGATGCGGCAACTGCATGAATTGCGGCGCGACGCCGGCGTGCTGAAAGGCGTGCTGTGGCCGATGCGCGACACGCTGGCGACGCTGATCCGCAACGACGTGCCTTTCGTGAAGGCCGAGACCAAGATTTTCTTCAACGACACGCTCGACCATTCGCTGCGCCTGATCGAACTGGTCGAGAACCAGCGCGATATGCTCACCGGCCTGATCGAGATGCACGTCTCGCTGACCCAGGCCCGCACCAACGACGTCATCTCCTATCTGACGATCGTTTCGGTGATCTTCATGCCACTGACATTCCTGGTCGGCGTCTGGGGCATGAATTTCGATCCGGGAAGCTCACCCTGGAACATGCCAGAACTGAAAGCCTATTACGGCTATCCTCTGTCGCTGGTTTTCATGGCTCTGGTCGCCGCCGGTTTGATCGCGTTCTTCAAGTGGAAGAAATGGCTGTAGCCTTTGAAATCTCCTGTTTTCGCAGCAAGAACCTGCGACAAGCCGGCTTGACAATTGGGCTGGTGTTTTATCCGGAATTGCACTATATGCGCCGCAGCTTCGCGCCCTGACGCGTTGCTTGCACTGGCCCCTGCTGGACGACATCCCGGCTGTGGGCGTCCGGTTTCCTCCAACAGATAAGGAAAAGCACGATGTCGATCACTGCCGATCGCAAGAAGGAATTGATGACCGAATTCGCAACCGCCAAGGGCGACACCGGATCTCCGGAAGTCCAGGTTGCCATCCTTTCCGAGCGCATCAAGAACCTGACCGAGCACTTCAAGGACCACAAGAAGGATAACCATTCCCGCCGTGGCCTGCTTGCTCTGGTTTCCCAGCGCCGCAGCCTGCTTGACTACCTCAAGCGCAAGGATGACGCGCGCTACCAGACGTTGATCGACAAGCTCAGTCTGCGTCGCTGACGAATTGACCGGCGGGCTCTCCAAGGGGGCCCGCCGGTCGCGCATTGGCGCATCGGATGGTCCGGTGCCGCAATGCTGGAAAAGGAAATTCGCCTCCGCGCAGGACGCGTTCCGGAAACAGCGGTTTTCGGCGTCAAGCGCAAGGCCGGCCGACCAGCCGGCCGATCGGGTTCCGGACCGCAGAGGGCTATCCGGAGCCGCCCATGGACGGTCATGGGGCAGGATTGCAGGATGCTCGCTCGGCTCACGAGCCGGACTTTATCGAGCTTCCCGTTGTCTTGCCCGTGGCTGCCCGAAGGAAGCCAGCGAAGGGAGAACCCGCGACCGGTAAGACGGCGTGGCCCCTTCCGCATTTGAAGGACAAGATATGTTCAACCAACACAAAGTGGAAATCGAATGGGGCGGCCGTCCGCTCATCCTGGAAACCGGCAAAATCGCCCGCCAGGCTGACGGCGCTGTGCTCGCGACCTATGGCGAGACCGTGGTTCTGGCCACCGTCGTCTCGATGAAGGAGCCGAAGCCCGGCCTCGATTTCTTCCCGCTGACCGTCAACTACCAGGAAAAGACCTACGCCGCCGGCAAGATCCCGGGCGGCTACTTCAAGCGCGAGGGCCGTCCGAGCGAGAAGGAAACGCTGGTTTCCCGCCTCATCGACCGTCCGATCCGTCCGCTTTTCGCCGACGGCTACAAGAACGACACCCAGATCGTCGTCACCGTCGTCCAGCATGACCTCGAGAACGATCCGGACATCCTGTCGATCGTCGCCACCTCCGCCGCTCTGACGCTTTCCGGCGTGCCCTTCATGGGCCCGATCGGCGGCGCCCGCGTCGGCTACATCAACGGCGAATATGTGCTCAACCCGCACATCGACGAAATGGAGGAATCCAAGCTCGACCTCGTCGTCGCCGGCACCGGCGACGCCGTGCTGATGGTCGAGTCCGAGGCCAAGGAACTCTCCGAGGACCTGATGCTCGGCGCCGTCATGTTCGGCCACAAGAGCTTCCAGCCGGTGATCGAGGCGATCATCAAGCTGGCCGAGGTCGCCGCCAAGGAGCCGCGCGACTTCACCGCGCCCGACTACTCCGCGCTTGAAGCCGAGATGCTGAAGGTCGTCGGCGACGAGCTCCGCGACGCCTACAAGATCATCGACAAGCAGTCGCGCTATGCCGCGGTCGACGCCGTCAAGGCCAAGGTCAAGGCCGCCTTCGCTCCGGCCGAGGGTGAGGAAGCCAAGTACACTTCCGAGCAGATCGGTAGCGTCTTCAAGGAGCTCCAGGCCAAGGTCGTGCGCTGGAACATCCTCGACACCGGCTCGCGCATCGACGGCCGCGATCTCAAGACCGTGCGCAAGATCGTTTCGGAAGTCGGCGTCTTGCCGCGCACCCATGGTTCGGCGCTGTTCACCCGCGGCGAGACCCAGGCGCTGGTGGTTGCCACGCTGGGCACCGGCGAGGACGAGCAGTTCGTCGATTCGCTGACCGGCATGTACAAGGAGAAGTTCCTTCTCCACTACAACTTCCCGCCCTACTCGGTCGGTGAGACCGGCCGCATGGGCTCGCCGGGCCGCCGCGAAATCGGCCACGGCAAGCTTGCCTGGCGCGCCATCCATCCGATGCTGCCTTCGGCGGAGCAGTTCCCCTACACGCTGCGCATCGTCTCGGAGATCACCGAATCCAACGGCTCGTCCTCGATGGCGACCGTGTGCGGCACCTCGCTGGCGCTGATGGACGCGGGCGTTCCGCTGGCAAAGCCGGTCGCCGGCATCGCCATGGGCCTGATCAAGGAAGGCGAGCGCTTCGCGGTGCTCTCCGACATCCTCGGCGACGAGGACCATCTCGGCGACATGGACTTCAAGGTCGCCGGCACCGCCAACGGCGTCACCTCGCTGCAGATGGACATCAAGATCGATGGCATCACCGAGGAGATCATGGGCATCGCGCTTGCCCAGGCCAAGGACGGCCGCCTGCACATCCTGGGCGAGATGGCGCACGCCATCTCCGGCGCCCGCGCCGAGCTCGGCGAGTTCGCGCCGCGCATCGAGGTCATGCATATCCCGACCGACAAGATCCGTGACGTTATCGGCTCCGGCGGCAAGGTGATCCGCGAGATCGTCGAGAAGACCGGCGCCAAGATCAACATCGAGGACGACGGCACGGTCAAGATCGCTTCCGCCAACGCCAAGGAGATCGAGGCGGCGAGGAAGTGGATCCACACCATCGTCGCCGAGCCGGAAGTCGGCGAGATCTACGAAGGCACCGTCGTCAAGACGGCCGACTTCGGCGCTTTCGTCAACTTCTTCGGCCCGCGTGACGGCCTCGTCCATATCTCGCAGCTCGCCAATGAGCGCGTCGCCAAGACCTCTGACGTCGTCAAGGAAGGCGACAAGGTTTGGGTCAAGCTGATGGGCTTCGACGAACGCGGCAAGGTCCGCCTGTCGATGAAGGTCGTCGACCAGGCGACCGGCAAGGAAATCGTTCAGGACAAGAAGAAGCCAGAAGGCGAGGAAGACGCCGCCTGATCGGCTTGATCGCATAATCCAAGACGGGCGCGCCGCAAGGTCGCGCCCGTTTTGTTTCAAGGGTGGATGAATGGCCGCGGAGCCGCTGAAGACGTTGTTCTATCCTTTCGAGGCCGAGGCGCTGCCTCTGCCGCCAAAGGATGCTCGTGTTCTTTTCCTCGGCGCCGAGCCCGGCTTCCGCCTGCCCACGGGCTTCGAGGCGGGGCTGCATCTGGTGCAAGGATTCCGGCCGCATTTCCGCGCCTTGCAGGCCGCAGGCCACAATGTGACGCCGCGGGCGGAAGGGCAGGGCTATGACATGGCGCTCGTGCTCGCCGGGCGGCATCGCGGACAGAATGAGTTGCGCATCGCCGAGGCCATCGAGCGCACTGCGCCGGGCGCGCCGATCGCTGTCGCCGGCGGCAAGGACGACGGCATCGACAGCCTGCGCAAGCGGATCAACGTACTTGCGCCGCTCGAAGGCCATCTGCCGAAGCATCACGGCGTTGTCTTCTGGTTCCGGCGGGCAGGCGTGGAGGCGGCTGCGACGCTGCGCGCCGGCAACCCCGACTTGACCGTTGACGGCGGCTTCAGAACCACCCCTGGCATGTTCTCTTTCGACCGGGTCGACGCCGGCTCGAAATTGCTCGCGGCAAACCTGCCCAATGATCTGAAAGGCAACGTCGCCGATTTCTGCGCCGGCTGGGGTTACCTGGCGGCGGAGGTCCTGCAGCGCTCGCACGGTGTCACCGCGCTCGATCTCTATGAAGCGGATTTCGAAGCTCTTGAGGCGGCGAAACTGAACGTCCATGGCGCTATCGAGCCGCGCTTCTTCTGGACCGATCTTCTCACCGAGACGGTCGACCGGCGCTACGACGCGATCGTCATGAACCCGCCCTTCCACAGCGGCCGCGCGGCCGAGCCCGGCATCGGCGCCGGCATGATCCGCGCGGCGTCGAAGGCACTGAAACCGGGCGGCCGACTGTTCATGGTCGCCAATCGCCAGCTTCCCTACGAACAGATACTGGGCGCGGCCTTTGCCAGCCATGCCGAAATCGCCCGCGACAACATGTTCAAGGTGTTTTCGGCGCGCCGCTGAAATGCTTGTTGCGAGGTGCTCTACTGCACGCTGACGATGCGGGCCGGTTCGCGAGCGCCGAAGGCAGGCTGCGCTTCGCCCAACTCGACCTTGAGCGGCGCCGGCCGGCCGAACAGATAGCCTTGCACCACCTCGCAGCCGGCGGCCCTGAGCAGCGTGGCCTGGTTCTCGGTCTCGACGCCTTCCGCGATGATGCCGACGCCGAGCGCCCGTGACAGGCCGACAATGGTCGAAACGATCGCTCCGGAATTGGAGTCGGTGTCGATGCGGCTGACGAAGGACCGGTCGATCTTCAGCTTGCCGAATGAGAAGTCGATCAGGTAGCTCAAATTGGAATAGCCCGTGCCGAAATCGTCGACGGCCACGGAAATGCCCATCTTGGCAAGCTGCTCCAGGATCGCCGCGGCGCGGTCGCGGTCCTGCATCATCGCCGTCTCGGTGACCTCGAGCTCCAGCCGCGACGGCTTGATGCCGGTCGATTCCATCACTTCGCGCACGATGCCGACGAAATCCCTGGTCATGAACTGGACCGGCGAGATGTTGACGGCGACGAAGCAGTCCTGAGGCAGGTAGCGGGCGTCGCTGCAGGCCTTGCGCAGCACCCATTCGCCGATCGGATTGATCATGCCGGTTTCCTCGGCGATCGGAATGAACTCCATCGGCGGGATCATGCCGCGCTCCGGGTGCTTCCAGCGGATCAGCGCTTCGTAGCCGATGACGCGGCCGCTCGGCAGGTTGAGCTGCGGCTGATAGTGCAGACTGAAGTCGCCACGGTCGAAAGCGGTCTTCAGTTCCGACTCGATCCACTGTCGATAGTCAGCCACGCGGCCCATATCGGCGTGGAAGACGGACCAGTTGCCGACGCCGCTGGCGCGCGCGTTCTGCAGCGCCAGGTTCGAGCGCCGCAGGATCAGGACCGGGTCGACGCCGTCCTTCGGCATCGCCACGATGCCGACCGACAGGCTGACCGACTGCAGATGGCTCTGCAGCTGATAGGGCTCCATCATGTCGTTGATGAGCTTTTCGATGAGCCGCTCGATCGATCCCTTGATGTCGCGATCGGGCAATAGCACGCAGAACTCGCCGGCGCCTATGCGACCGATCTCGGCATCTTTCGGCATGTTCTCCTTCAGCCTGGTGGTGAAGGCGCGGATCAGTTCGTCGCCCTGGCTGTAGCCGATGGCGTCGTTGATCTGCTTGAAGCGGTCGATATCGATGTCGATCAGGAACACGGGTTCGCCGGTGCGGATCGTGCTGGAAGCGGCATCGGCAATCCTGCCGACCATGGCCTGGCGCGACAAAAGCCCGGTCAGCTTGTCGAAATGGGTTTCCTTAACGACATAGGCCACCGATTCATCGACGCCCGCAAAGAACGACAGCGCGGCGCCCCCAGCGGCAAGGGCGCAGAGTGCAGCAATCATGCCCGCCATCGTTTCGGCCGGTATGCCGGCCATGCCGTCACCAAAGCCGAAGCGCAGCCCCCACAAACCAAGGATGAAACTGCCCATGCCCGAGCTGGCGATGGTGATCAGCCGGAAGAGCGGTGTTCGCTTCGGGTTGCTGACTGCAGACATGCAAGGTCCCTAGGTTAGGAAACCCTATAACGGATATCTCCTTAAAATCAGTTTCCGCCAATGCCTCGAATTTTACCGGAACGCGCGTGAAGCAATTCCAGCAAAAATGCGTGGCGGTTTCCGTCCGGAATTGCACGAAAACAAAACTCAGAAGGGGCGGTTGTTCCGTGAACCGTCCCAGCACGCTTGCGAACTATTCGCGGCCGCCGTCGTTCTGCTTCAGTTCTTCCAGCGCCGGCATCGAAACAATGTGATAGCCGGAATCCACATAGTGGATCTCGCCGGTGACGCCCGATGACAGATCGGAGAGCAGGTAAAGCGCCGAACCGCCGACCTCGTCGATGGTCACGGTGCGCCTGAGCGGCGAATTGCGCTGCTGGTAGGAGAACATATGGCGAGCGTCGGAAACGCCGGAGCCGGCCAGCGTCCGCACCGGCCCAGCCGAGATGCCGTTCACCCTGATGCCGCGCGGGCCGTAGTCATTGGCAAGATAGCGCACGCTTGCCTCAAGCCCGGCCTTGGCGACGCCCATGACGTTGTAGTTGGGCATGACCCTGACCGAGCCGGCATAGGTGAGCGTGATCATCGAGCCGCCATTGCCCATAAGCGCGGCAGCGTTGCGGGCGACCTCGGTGAAGGAGTAGCAGGAGATCACCATGGTGCGCACGAAATTGTCGCGGCTGGTGTCGGCGTAGAGGCCCTTGAGCTCGTTCTTGTCGGAAAAGCCTATGGCGTGCACCACGAAATCCAACTCGCCCCAGGCCTTGCCGAGGGTCTCGAAGGTCGCGGTGACCGAAGCGCTGTCCTCGACATCGCAGGGCACGATCAACGAGGCGCCAACCTTCTCGGCCAGCGGCTTGACCCGCCGCCCGAAGGCATCGCCCTGATAGGTGAAAGCCAGCTCCGCCCCATGTTCCGAAAGCTTCTTGGCGATGCCCCAGGCAATCGAGTGGTCGTTGGCGACGCCCATGACAAGCCCGCGCTTGCCCTTCATCAACCCGTCCATAAAAGGCAATCCCTATAAAAACGCTGGCCTATGCGGAATAGCGCTGGAAAATCAGCGTGGCGTTGGTGCCGCCAAACCCGAATGAGTTCGACAGGACAGTGTCGATCTTCGCGTTGTCGATGCGCTTGCGTACGATCGGCATGCCCTCGAATTCCGGATCGAGCTCCTCGATATGGGCGCTCTCGCCGATGAAGCCGCCCTGCATCATCAGGATCGAATAGATCGATTCCTGCACGCCCGCCGCACCCAGCGAATGCCCAGTGAGCGACTTGGTCGAGGTGATGTAAGGCATCTTGTCGCCGAACACCTCGCGGATGGCGCCCATTTCCTTGGAATCGCCGACCGGTGTCGAGGTGCCGTGGGTATTGATGTAGTCGACCGGGGTCGAGACGGTGGCAAGCGCCTGGCGCATGCAGCGCACCGCGCCTTCGCCCGACGGCGCCACCATGTCGTAGCCGTCGGAGGTCGCGCCGTAGCCGACAATCTCGGCATAGATCTTGGCGCCGCGCGCCTTGGCGTGCTCCAACTCCTCCAGGATCAGCACACCCGCGCCGCCGGCAATGACGAAACCATCGCGGTTGACGTCATACGCGCGCGAAGCGGTGGATGCCTTGTCGTTGTACTTCGACGACATCGCGCCCATGGCGTCGAACAGGTCCGACATCGTCCAGTCGAGGTCCTCGTGGCCGCCGGCGAACATCACATCCTGCTTGCCCCACTGGATCAGCTCATAGGCATTGCCGATGCAATGCGCCGAGGTCGAGCAGGCCGACGAGATCGAATAGTTGACGCCGTGGATCTTGAACCAGGTGGCCAGGGTGGCCGAGGCCGTCGACGACATTGCCTTTGGCACGGCGAACGGGCCGATGCGCTTCGGGCTATTGTTCTTGATCGTGGTCTCCGCCGCCTCGACGATGGTGCGCGTCGACGGACCGCCCGAACCCATCACGATGCCGGTGCGCTCATTGGTGATGTCGTTTTCTCCCAAGCCGGCATCGGCGATCGCCTGGTCCATGGCGACGTGGTTCCAGGCAGCGCCCTGGCTCAGGAAGCGCATGGCGCGGCGGTCGATCATCGCGGTCGGATCGAGCGTCGGCGCGCCCCAGACCTGGCAGCGGAAGCCGTGTTCGGCGAAGGAATTGGAAAAGCTGATGCCGGATTTTGCATCGTAAAGCGAGCTCTGCACCTCATTGGCATTGTTGCCGATCGACGACACAATGCCGAGCCCTGTCACCACGACCCGTCTCATTCGCAACTCCTTCCGGCGTATTCGGGCGGAAAACCTAGCCGGTTTTCGCCCATGATCATACGCAAATAAACTGACCTGGCGTCCATTGGGTACGCGGACGCCGTGGCGAAAACGGTCAGGCGGCCGACTGCTTGGACAGGCCGACCTTCAGATCCGTAGCGGCGTATATGGGTTCGCCATCCGCCTTGAGCCAGCCGTCGGCGATGCCGAGCACCAGTCTGCCACGCATCACACGCTTGAAGTCGACACCGTATTCGACCTTCTTCACCGACGGCGTCACCATGCCCTTGAACTTCACCTCGCCGGTCGAAAGCGCCATGCCCTTGCCCGGCTCGCCAAGCCAGCCGAGATAAAAACCCGTCAGCTGCCACATGGCGTCGAGGCCGAGACAGCCCGGCATGATCGGATTGCCGATGAAGTGGCAGGCGAAAAACCACAGGTCCGGCTTGATGTCGAATTCGGCACGGATGAAGCCCTTGTCGAAAGCGCCGCCGGTCTCGCTGATCTCGGTGATGCGGTCGAACATCAGCATCGGCGGGTAGGGCAACTGGGCGTTGCCTGGCCCGAACAGGTCGCCGCGGGCGCAGGCAAGCAGTTCCTCGTAATCGTAGCTGGACTTTTGATCCGCCATTAAACTTCCGTCCCCGTGTTCTTCGCGGGCGGCAGGGCGCCCTTGTCGGTGGTTTCCTAACACACTCTGTTTGCGGCCGGAAACCGGCGTTTGCGCTTAACGCGTGCGCCTGCTCGGGTCAATGCGCGCTATTGATCGCATTCGGACTACAGAATATATGTCGATTGGTGTCCGGTTTTGGCTTTTGACGTCTTTTTGCCATCCTGGACCTGTTGATGGGCTGGGCAACAAGCTTCGAAGCGAAGATGGATTCGGGCTACCGGAAGGAAAATGTCGCTGTGGACAAGCGGGTTCGCGAAGCCGGCCTGAGGCCGACGCGCCAGCGCATCGCGCTGGCCGATCTGCTTTTCGCCAAGGGCGACCGCCACCTTTCGGCCGAGGAACTGCACGAGGAGGCGATCGCCGCCGGCGTGCCGGTTTCGCTGGCGACGGTCTACAACGCGCTGCATCAGTTCACCCAGGCCGGCCTGCTGCGGATCCTGGCCGTCGAAGGTTCGAAAACCTATTTCGACACCAACACCTCCGACCATCATCACTTCTACATTGAAGGCGAGAACCGGATTTTCGACATCGAAAGCGGACCGGTCACCGTCTCCAACCTGCCGGCACCGCCGGAAGGCATGGAGATCGCCAATGTCGACATCGTCGTGAGGCTGCGCCCGAAGCGCGTCGACTGATCCCGTGGTGATGCGGCCCGTCGATCTGATCGTCCGGTTTGAGTGGGTCACCGTCGCCGCGTTGGCCATCGTTTGCTACGCGATGTCCGGCTTTTCCTGGTGGCTGTTTGTGCTGCTCATCCTGGCGCCGGACCTGTCGATGCTGGGCTACCTCGCCGGGCCGCGCCTCGGCGCCGTCACCTATAACGCCCTGCATATCCTGATTGCCCCGCTCGGCCTTCTGCTCGCGGGCGCGTTGCTTGCCGGCCCGGTCACGACCGCCGTGGCGCTGATCTGGATCGCGCACATCGCCGTCGACCGTGCCCTCGGCTACGGCCTCAAGCTGCCCACCGGTTTTCAGGATACGCATCTCGGCCGCATCGGTCGCGACCGCAATCGCACGGCCGGTTAAAGCACGTCTCCCGAAAGTGGGAACCGGTTTCGGGATAAAGACATGCGCAAAATCAAAAATCTAAAGCGCATGGAGCGAATCTGAAAGATCGCCACGCACTTTAGGGTATGTTGAATTCAGGTCAGCCCGGCATCGCCTGGATATCGACACGCCTAGTTCTTGAATTTCTCGCCGGGGTAAGCGCCCCACACCTGAGACTGGGCCATCCAGCCAGTATGGCCGTCGAAAGTCATTTCGCACCATTGGCCGTCGCATTTCTTGATCGACCCGATCACGCCCGGCTCGATGATGGCGACGACACCGGCGTCCTTGTCGGGTTCGTTGAGCAGGTTGACCTGCCCGCCCTTGCCGCGCTGCCAGGGTGCGACGATCGCGGTGCGGCGGCCGGAGAGCAGCGATTGGTTGATCCAGCCTTCCGACCCGTCGGCGTCGCGCACGCGCCGCCAGGTGTCGAATTCCTGGATGATTTCCATCGGCAGCCCGGCCTTCATATACATCCAGTTGACCGAATAATTGGCGCCGGGGCCGACGCGCGAATTGACGCGGGCCGGCTTCAGGCTGACGAATCGCGGCAGCGGCAGGCCGCTCGGGCCGAGCGTCACCGTCTGCGCGGGTGCGGCCGCGCTCTGCGCGAATGCCTGCGGCGCGCAGAGGAGTGCGCCAAGAATGGCCGCGCTGAAGGCCAGGCGAAGCGACGCGAAACCAGACACTTTCGTTCCTTTCGGCGCCGGTCCGTCGGGAAGAGCGCCCCTTTTTCTTTGTCTTCGGCGGCACCGCTTGTTACAGGAGTGGGCTGATGCCGCGACTGGCTACAAGTTTCGCCGGTCTTGGTTAAAGAGGTCTCAACAAGATCGGTTTCGAGAGCATGATCCCGAAAAGTGGGAGCCGGTTTTCGGAAAAGATCATGCTCCAAAAAAGAGTAGGATCGGGAAGTCGATTCGACGAAACGTCATCCTGATCGAGGAAGCTTCGGGGATAAAATGGCAGGCAAAAAACGGCCCCTCGTCGTCATCACGCGCAAGCTGCCCGACCCGGTTGAGACCCGCATGCGCGAGCTGTTCGACGCGCGGCTGAATGTCGAGGACCGGCCGATGACGCAGCCGGAACTGGTCGCGGCGGTCAAAGAAGCCGATGTGCTGGTTCCCACCATCACCGACCATATCGATGCCGCGCTGATCGCCCAGGCGGGCGAAAACCTCAAGCTGATCGCGAATTTCGGCAACGGCGTCGACAAGATCGATGTCGCGGCGGCGGCCAAGAAGGGCATCACCGTTACCAACACGCCGAATGTGCTGACCGAAGACACTGCCGACATGACCATGGCGCTGATGCTCGCGGTGCCGCGGCGTCTGGCCGAAGGCGCCAATGTGCTGACCGGCGACAAGAAGTGGGCGGGCTGGTCGCCGACCTGGATGCTCGGCCGGCGCATCTGGGGCAAACGTCTCGGCATCGTCGGCATGGGCCGCATCGGCACGGCGGTCGCCAAGCGGGCCAAGGCCTTCGGCCTGTCGATCCACTACCACAACCGGCACCGTGTGCTGCCGGCGGTCGAGGAGGAGCTGGAGGCAACCTATTGGGAAAGCCTCGATCAGATGCTCGCCCGCATGGACATCATCTCGGTCAACTGCCCGTCGACGCCGGCGACGTTCCATCTGCTGTCCGGCCGTCGCCTGGCGCTGATGCAGCCCTCGGCCTACATCGTCAACACCGCGCGCGGCGACATCATCGACGAGGAATCGCTGATCAAGCTCATCCATGACGGCAAGATCGCCGGCGCCGGCCTCGACGTATACGAGCACGAGCCGGCGCTGAACAGCAAGCTGTTGAAGCTTGCCGCCAAAGGCAAGGTGGTGCTGTTGCCGCATATGGGCTCGGCCACGCTCGAGGGCCGCATCGACATGGGCGAGAAGGTGATCATCAACATCCGCGCCTTCTTCGACGGCCACCGCCCGCCGGACCGCGTTCTGCCGCTCAGGACCTGAAAGGGCGCTAAAAGTCCAGCTTCATCATGACCCATTGATTTGGGCCACTTCTGCCGCCGTAAGGCACCCAGGGAAGGCTCTCCGCTGGGGCGAAGCCGAGCCTCCGGTAGACGGAGATCGCATCGAGGTTGGTGTCTTCGACAGTCAGGCAAAGGCCCTTGGCGCGGACCGCTTCTGCCAACTCGCCGGCATGCGAGAGCAGCCGTCCCGCCAGTCCCTTGCCGCGATATTCGGCATAGACAGCGATCGCGAGGATCGACCAGTAACCGACGAGCCGAGTTTCCAGAGTCACGAGCGGCATCAAAGCAGGTGAGATTTCCGCCCCATAGTCATCAACCGGCCCAAGCAGTTCGCCGACCAATCCTCCGGCGATCACACCCTCGACCTCAACGAGATATGCCTTGGAAAAATGATATGGCGAACCGGGGTCGGCGGATGCGGCGCGCCGTGCCGCCTCCAGCACAGCGTGATCCCCTCCGCTGTTTTTGATCCAGCTATCGAGATCGATGCCATGCCCGGCAATGTCGACGACCGCCGCGACATGCAGCGCGTCGTTTTTGGTCGCCGGGCGAATGACGACATTCATGCCGGCCTATCATAGGTATTTGGGACCAGATCGATCGAGCCGTTCGTGTCGACGACTGTCCTGCTGTCTCGAAAGCCATCAAACCGGTCCCGCTCAAGCCGCACGGCCATAGGCGTTTCCCAGCCCATTTCCCGGGCGGAGATCAGGCCGAGCAGCAGGATCGCGTCCGGCTCGTGCAGCACCAGGGCGGCCGGCGCCCGACCGTTGTGGACCAGCTCCATCAGCACCGCCGATGCCGATGACGAGCCGATGGTGCCCGGCAGAAACAGCACCTTGCCCGCAATGACCTCGCCATGCTGCGGATGGCGGACATCGGCGATGCGTCCGGTCTTGGGGTCGACTCCGCCCCAGAAGCTGATCGGCGCCGTCAGCACCAGCGCTTCGCCTTCGCCTGCCTTCCCCGGCACCAGGATTTCGGCTGGGGCGCTCATGCGGCGATATCCGTGAAGACCGGCCTGCCGAGGACTGCGCTTTCGACGCAGTCGGCAAGCGAGGCGTAGAGCACCGCGTAGCCGGTGTTGCCCGGCGCGTAATGCGCGAACTTGCCCGAATTGGTCATCAGCACGCCGTTGCCGAGGTCCGGCATGATCGGCGTCACCACAACACAAGTGTCGGCCACGATGACCACGCCGCTGCCTTCGAGTCTCTTTCGCCCACCGTCCTGCTCCAGCAGGGCGAGCGCGTGGCGGCCGGTGCAGGCATAGATCGGCACGGCAAGCCGCCGTCCTGCGATCAGCCGCTCCAGGCTGTCGAGCTCGGCAGGCGACAGATGCGGGCTGCCGATCGCCACCGCATCGATGGCTTTTGGCGCAGCCGCGGTCGACAGGCCGCCGCGGGCCTTCGCCACCATCTCGGGCGTCACGCGGATCACCGCCTCCGGTTCCGGCGCGGCCAGAATGGTTTCGGCGTCGGGGGCCTCGGGTGTCACGCCGGCGATGTGGAACAGGCCTACCGCGCCGGACGACGCGGCGGCCGCGCCGAAGGCCTTCAGCGCGTCCTCGCCGGGGTGACCGGCCACGCCGGTGACCACACCGATTGCGTTGCCCACCTCGCGGCCGTAGAGGCTGCCCAGAACAGGCCAGGCGATCTCCGAGGCAAGGAAGGACGGCGACAGGCCCGAGACGTCGAACACGAGCCGCGCCCGGCGGTTGTCAGGCCGGTGCAGGCCGTAGTCCGGCGCGCGGCCGGTGATGGCGCAGGCAATGTCCAGAAAATCGCCATAGCGGTTGGTGCGCGCGCCCAGCACCGAATTGCAGAAGACGACCGCGTTGGACTCGCCCCAGGCGACGTCGCTGCCCTGTGCCGGCCGGTGTCCGGCCTGATAGGGGGCACAGGTCCAGCTCTGCTCGCAGCCGAGCTTGCGATAGGCCTCCATCATCCGCCGCGCCATGCCGCGCCGCGGCTCTTCGAGACGAATGCGCGAGCAGCCCATGAGGTCGAGCGCTCCGACATTGAGCGTCGAGCGCACCGCGACCTTGGCGCCGCCTTCGACCAGCCTCTCGGCGAACAACGTGCCGGAATCACCGTGGTACAACGCGCCGTCGATATGGGTGGAAGCGATCGGGATGAGGCGCGGCGCGCCGAGCAGGCGGGCGCTTTCGGCAACAATGCGCATCGCCATGCCTGCACCGTCCTGGCCGGCGGCGATCGCCTGTTCTTCCGGGCTGAGTGAAAGGCTCAAGTCAGCACCTTGCGCATGGTGATCGAGGTCGGCCTGTCATAGCCCTCATGCGCCGTGCGCCCGGCCTCGCGAAAGCCGAGCCGGGCGAAGGCTGCATGGTTTGCGGTCAGTTCGATGCGGGTCTGCAGCTCGATGGCATCCTTGCCGCGTTCGCGGGCAAGATCCTCGACCGCCCGCATCAGCAGGGTTCCGATGCCCTGGCCCTGCAGCTCCGGCTCGACCGCCAGCTTGCCAACATAGAAATCCCGCGCCCGCTCCAGCGCGAAAACGCAACCGACGAAGCGGCCGTTCTCGACGGCCAGAAACCCCGTCTCCTTTTTCGCTTTCTCCGCAAGGCTGTCGGCGGTCAGAAGATGCGCCGAGGACGGCGGGTCGATGACGCCGTCCATATAGGTGAAGGCGCGCCGGATCAGCGCGAGCAAGTCGTCCCATTGGCCAAAATCAGCAGGAAGCCCGACTTTGGAGATGCCGACGGTCTGGTCCATTGTCAGACGGCCTTGTAGCGGATGGTGTCGAAACGGGCCGTGAGCCCGTCATAGAGCAGCAGCCGGCCGATCAGCGGCTCGCCTATACCGGCAATCAGCTTGATCGCTTCCATCGCCTCCAGCGTGCCGATGACGCCCGTCAGCGCGCCGACGATGCCGGCAACGGCGCAGGACGGCACCAGCCCTTCGGGCGGTGCCTCCGGGAACAGGTCGCGATAGCTGGGGTTGCGCTTGCCATCGGCACCTGTCTCGAACGGCTTCAGCACCGTCACCGAGCCGTCGAAGCGACCAACGGCCGCGGTGACAAGGGGTTTCTTCTCGCTGGCACAGGCATCGGCGACCGCGTAGCGCGTCTCGAAATTGTCGGAGCCGTCGACGACGACATCGTAGCGGGCGACAAGGGCAGGGGCGTTTTTGTCGGTCAGCCGCAGGCGATGCGCTTCCACCGTGACGTTGGGGTTGATGCGCATGATCGCCGCCGCGGCGCTGTCGGTTTTGGCCATGCCGATCGTATCGCCGCCATGGATCACCTGCCGCTGCAGATTAGATAGCGAAACCGTGTCGTCATCGACGATGCCGAGCGTGCCGACGCCGGCCGCGGCAAGATATTCCAGCACCGGCGCGCCGAGCCCGCCGGCGCCGACCACCAGCACCCGCGCCCGTTTCAGCTTCTGCTGGCCCGCCCCGCCGATCTCGGGCAGCACGATGTGGCGGGCATAGCGTTCGAGCTCTTCGTCGGTCAGGGCGGCACTGGTCATGGCCGGACCATATCGCCGGCAAGCAGCTTTGTCATTCGCTGGCAGGCAGTGGACAGCTTTGGCCCTTCAAGTGTCAGGCGGTCGGCTCGACGCTGCCATGATCGACCGTCAGGAACTGCGCCCGCCCGGCGAGGCTGGAAAACAGAGCCGCATCCGTGCCGGTCATGAAGGCCTGGCAATTCAGCTCCTCGAGGATGGAGAACAGCGCCGCGCGCCGGCCGGCGTCGAGATGCGCGGCGATCTCGTCCAGCAGCAGGATCGGCGTCAGCCCCGACATCTCGCCGGTCAGCCTGGCATGCGACAGCACGATGCCGACCAGCAGCGCCTTCTGCTCGCCGGTCGAGCAGAGTTCCGCCGGCATCGACTTCGGTCGGTGCCGCACCACGAGGTCGGAGCGATGCGGGCCGTCCAGCGTGCGGCCGGCGGCGCGGTCGCGCTCACGGCCATTGGCAAGGGCAGTGCGATACTGCTCCTCGACATCGACCGCCGCTGCGCTGCCGAGCGCGGTCTCCAGATCGCCGGCAAGGCTGATGTCGGCCTGCGGAAACGGTCCGCTACCGGGCAATCTGTCGATCATGGCTGCAAGCAACCGCACCAACTCGGCCCGCGCCGCCGCGATCGCCACCCCGGTCTCGGCCATCTGCGTCTCGATCGCGTCGAACCAGGCGCCGTCGCGCGAGCCTTCGGTAAGCAGCCGGTTACGGCCGCGCATGGCTTTCTCATAATCGAGCGCGCGCTGGCCGTGGCCGGGGTCGATCGCGAGCACCAGCCGGTCGAGGAAGCGGCGGCGGTCAGCCGCCGGCCCGGGAAACAGCCCGTCCATCGCAGGTGTCAGCCACACGACCCGCAGCCATTCCAGCATGTCTTCGGCCGATCGCGCCGGCGCTCCGTTGATGCGCACGCGCCTGCCGCCTTCTCCGCTGGCATCGCCGCCGGAAATGCCGGTGCCGATCTCGACCTCGCCTTCCGGCCCCTCGATGCGCGCATACAAGGCGAAGCCGCCATCGCCGCCTTCGCGCGCCACATCAGCATAGGGCGCGCGGCGCAAGCCTCGGCCCGGTGTCAGAAACGAGATCGCTTCCAGGAGATTGGTCTTGCCGGCGCCATTGTCGCCTGACAGCACCACCGCGCCGGGCGCAAGCTCAAGCGACAGCGCCGCATAGTTGCGGAAATTCGTAAGTGTCAGCTTACTTATATGACTTTGCTGCCGAAGCTGTTTCGCATCCGCGGTCACGACGATACATCAGGTCCGTTAGAGCAATTCCAGGATAAGTGCACGGCGGTTTTCCGTCCGGAATTGCGTCGACAGAGACCTAGACCCGCATCGGCATCAGCACGTAGAGCGCCGTTTCGTCGGCCATATCGTGGATCAGCGTCGGCGAGCCGGCATCAGCCAGCATGAACTTGGCCTCCGAACCGGTGAGCTGGGCCGCGACGTCGAGCAGATATTTGGCGTTGAAGCCGATCTCGATCGGGTCCGACGAATAGTCGGCCGCCAGCTCCTCGGTGGCGCTGCCCGAGTCCGGGTTGTTAACGGCCAAGGTGAGCTGGCCGTCATTGATCGAAAGCTTCACAGCCCGGCCACGTTCGGAGGAAATGGTCGAAACGCGGTCGACGGCCGCGGCAAAGCTCTGGCGATCGATGATCAGCTTCTTGTCGTTGCCGGTCGGAATGACGCGCTGATAGTCGGGGAAGGTGCCGTCGATCAGCTTCGAGGTCAAAACGACGCTGCCGATGGTGAAGCGGATCTTGGTGTCCGACAGTTCCGTCGTCACCGCCACGTCGGGATCGTCGACCAGCTTCTGCAGCTCGCTCACCGTTTTGCGCGGAATGATGATGCCAGGCATCCCTTCGGAGCCTGCCGGCGCGTCGATCTCGGCGCGCGCCAGGCGGTGTCCGTCGGTCGCCACCGAACGCAGCTTCAGTTTGCCGCCGACCTCATGCGTGTGCAGGAAGATGCCGTTGAGATAATAGCGTGTCTCCTCGGTGGAGATGGCGAATTGGGTCTTGTCGATCAGCCCCTTGAGCGCCGCCGATTCCAGCCGGAAGATGTGCGAGAACGAACCGGCCGAAAGCTCCGGAAAGTCGGATTGCGGCAGGCATTGCAGGCGGAAGCTCGAGCGGCCGGAAGTGACGGTCATCGCATTGCCGTCCTCGTCCGTTTTCAGCATCACCTCGGCGCCGTCGGAAAGCTTGCGCACGATGTCGTAGAGCAGATGCGCCGGCACAGTCGTCGCGCCGCCGCGTTCGACCTTGGCGGGCGTCGCCTCGGTCACTTCGAGATCGAGGTCGGTGGCCTTCATCTCGAGGCTGGCGCCCTCGGCGCTGAGCAGCACGTTGGACAGGATCGGAATGGTGTTGCGCCGCTCGACCACGCGGTGCACGTGGTTGAGGGACTTCAGGAGATTTGACCGTTCCAGGATAACACGCATGACGAACAGGCTCGCTTCAATGAAAGAACGGGTCACCGGCAGGCGGCGTTCCCGCGAAAGCTCTGAAAGGCTTTCAGAATCTCTGTAAGCTGACAGTAAAAAGCCCGCGAACGCAAGCCCGCGGCACCGGTTACGGCCGGCAGCGCGGGCTTTCTGGGGATAAAGCCGGCGAACGGCGCCGTCGACCGTTTTCGAGCCGCTCAGGCCTGGTCGTTGATCAGCCTTCTCAGCAGTTCGAGCTCCTGCGCCAGCGTGTTGTCGCCGCCCGAAAGATCCTCGATCTTCCGCACCGCATGCAGCACGGTCGTGTGGTCGCGGCCGCCGAAACGCCGCCCGATCTCCGGCAGCGAGCGCGGCGTCATCACTTTCGACAGATACATCGCCACCTGTCGCGGCTTGACGATGGTGCGCGTGCGCCGGTTGGACAGAAGCTCCGTCTTCGACACGTTGTAATGGCGCGCCACGATGCGCTGGATGTCCTCTATGCGCACCCGCTTCGGCTCGCCCGAGCGGTAGATGTGGCCGAGAATCTCGTCGATGCGATCGATGGTGATCTGCGGCTCGAAAGACTGACGGAACAGAAGCTGGTTGAAGGCGCCTTCGAGCTCGCGGCCGCTGCCGGTCACCGTGCGGGCGACATGCTCCAGAATCTCATCCGAGATATCGAGCGAAGTATCATCGGTCTTGGCGGTGGCGCGGCGCAGCTTCAGCATGCCAAGCCGCATGGCGAAATCCGGCGCCGACATTTCCAGCGCCACGCCGCCATTGAGGCGTGAACGCACGCGCGGCTCGAGCGATTCCAGTTCCGACGGCGGCCGGTCGGCCGCGACCACGACCTGCTTGGCGCTGTCGAGCAGCATGTTGATCAAGTGGCAGAACTCGTGCTGGATCGACTTGCCCTGCAGGAACTGCATGTCGTCGATGATCAGGAGATCGATGTCGCGCAACTGCTCCTTGAGCGTCAGCGCGTTGTTGTCGCGGATCGCGGTGGCGAAGCGCCACATGAAGTATTCCGCGGTCAGATAGACGACACGCGACTTGGGGTTGTGCCGCAACGATTCCGCCGCGATCGCCTGCAACAGGTGCGTCTTGCCGAGCCCGACGGTCGCATGCAGGAAAAGCGGGTTGAAACGCACCGCGCTCGATTGCGATTCCGCCACCGCCCTGGCCGCCGCGAAGGCCACCCTGTTCGACGGTCCCTCAATGAAGGAGGCGAATGTGTAGCGCGGGTCGAGCGGCGACCCCAGCACATTGTGACGAAACTCCGGTTCGGCGGAAGCCCCCTGGCGGGGTGCCGGCGCGCGTTGTTCCACGCGTCCGGCGCTCGCGGTGCCGTTGGCGAGTGCGGTATGCGTCTGCTTGGTCATCTTGCGCGACGGCGCGATCTCCGGCTCGACAGGATTGCGCCCCTGGCGCGTCGCCGTGCGCACAACGATCTCGATCTTGAGGACGTCCGGATCCTCATGCCGCCACAGCTCCGCGATCAGCTCGAGATAATGGCCGTTGATCCAGGAGCGCAGGAAGGCCGTGGGCACGGAGATGCGGACAATGCCACGGGAGGCCTCGGCAACCTTCATGCGGCCGAACCAGCTCGAATAGACCTCAGCCCCGAGACGTGCCTTCAGCTGGGTCTTGACCCGCTCGAACTTCTGTTCCGCGTCGCTGGATGCCGCCACGTCGTGCCCCCCGACAAATGTTGCTGGAAATGGAAGCTCACCCGCGATCTCCCTTTCAATGCCGCTCTGCATCATCAACGTTCCTTGTCTTCTCGTACCCTTTTCTACCGGGGATGCGCCTCCTGCATCCTTGTTCCGGCGACCCTCATTGCCGCGCCGCCACTGCCGCCGCCGGCAATGATCGTCGCAACGCGCGCAGGGAACCGTCTGCCGGCTCCGCACGCCGGCTTCCGACAACGACAAGGCAATACCTCACCTTCCGGCGAAAACGCCGGCGAGACATCGACTGCCATGTACAATTACGCCAGTCCCCTACCCGCACCGAAGAGACAAAACCAAGCCGCGCGCGGAATTGCTCCACGTCATGAATTCTGCCATTTTGTGCTGGCCGATTCAGGCTGGGTCAGGGGCTTAGTGCCCGTCCCTTCGATGAATGGACATTACCGAAATCGCTGTGGACAGGGCAAGGCCACGTCTAACGGATTTTTAACGAATCTGGTTACCGGACGGGGTTTGAAATCGGCTGCCGCGACGGCACGTTTTGCCAAAGCCATTGTGATTCAAACCCTTTTCCGACGAATATGAAAAAGGCCGCCCGAAACGAAATATTTTGAAATAATTCTCTTGACAGCTACTTCTCCCCCGCCGCCCGATGGTGCGTTGAACAAGCTGTGGATGACCGCGTGTAAGTCTTTGAAAAAAATGTAGATTTTCTGACAGGGGAATTCAGACAGGTGCCGCGTGGGAGGCGCGCAGATATAAGCGGCGCTGTATATGCCGGCAAAACAATAGCGGCATTGGAATCGCCTAACAAGTGCAGCCTGTGAGCAAACTTTTTAAGTACTTGCCGGCAAACGAAAAAACCCGGCCTGTACGGCCGGGTTCAGTATCGATGGAGTGAAAGTGGAAGACGGTCAGGCCGACAGCGTCTTGACCCGCTGCGCCAACCGCGAAACCTTGCGGGAGGCCGTGTTCTTGTGAACGACACCCTTGGTGGCGGCGCGCATCAATTCCGGCTCGGCCGCCTTGAAGGCTTCGACCGCCGCGGCCTTGTCGCCGGCGGCCAGCGCCTCTTCGACCTTGCGGACATAGGTGCGCACGCGTGAGCGGCGGTTCTTGTTGACCGCGGCGCGGCGGGCGATCTTGCGCGTAGCCTTTTTGGCCGAGGAAGTATTGGCCATGATGCCTCTCTTCTGATCTGGTGAACGCCAGCGATGTCGCAGGGCGCAAAAAACAAACGGGCAGCCACGGGCCGCCTCGGTTGGTGCGGCTTATAGTTCAGGTTTTCCGACGCGTCAACGCCGCTTTGCGGTCTTTTTGGAGAAGTTCCAATGCATGTTGCGCAAATGTGCGCGGCGGTTTTGGGACAACGACATGCATCAAGAAATAGAGCCTAGCTGTGCCGCCGGAATAAACGTCCGCGCCGCGCACTTCAGCGATTGGTGAAATTGGGCTTCCGCTTCTCGACGAAGGCGGCCATGCCTTCTTTCTGGTCGTCGAGCGCGAACAGCGAATGGAACAGCCGGCGCTCGAAGCGCAGCCCCTCGGCAAGCGTCGTCTCGTAGGCGCGGTTGACGGCCTCCTTGGTCATCATGACCGAAGGCAGTGAGAACTCGGCGATCTTCGCCGCAGCCTTCAGCGCTTCCTCGGTGAGGTCGGCCGCCGGCACCACCCGCGAGACCAGTCCGCAGCGCTCAGCTTCGGCGGCGTCCATCATCCGCCCGGTCAGGCACATGTCCATCGCCTTTGACTTGCCGACGAAGCGCGTCAGTCGCTGCGATCCGCCCATGCCCGGCATGACGCCGAGCGTGATTTCGGGTTGGCCGAACTTGGCGTTGTCGCCGGCAATGATGAAGTCGCACATCATGGCCAGCTCACAGCCGCCGCCGAGCGCATAGCCCGCGACCGCCGCGATGATGGGCTTGCGCGCGCGCGTCAGTTCCTCCCAGCCGACGAAGAGGTCCTGCGTGTAGGCGTCGACGAAGGCGATCGCCTGCATTTCCTTGATATCGGCGCCGGCGGCAAACGCCTTCTCCGAACCGGTGAGCACCATGGCGCCGATGCCGGCATCGGCGTTGAAAGCGTTCACCGCCGCGACGACTTCCGCCATCACCTGCGAATTGAGCGCATTGAGCGCCTTCGGCCGGTTCAGCGTGATCAGCCCGACCTTGCCGCGTGTCTCGACGAGAATGGTTTCATAGGTCATGGCGTACGTCTCCTCGCTTCTTTTGGAGAGACCGGTCTAGCTCACCGCTGACAGGTGCGGCAATAGAAGGTCGATCGGCCGCTTTGCACGATGCGCTCGATTTGTCCGCGGCAGCCCGGCTTCGGACATGGCTCCCCCTCGCGATCATAGACCGCGAAGGAATGCTGGAAATAGCCGAGCGATCCATCGGCCTGCACATAGTCGCGAAGCGAGGAGCCCCCGGCGGCGATCGCATCGGCGATGACCGAACGGATCGCTTGCGCCAGGCGCTCGCTTTGGTCCTTCGCTTTCCTGGCCGATCCGGCGAGGGTGCCGGCTTCGCGCAACGGCGACAGGCCGGCGCGCCACAAGGCCTCCGCCACATATATATTGCCAAGTCCGGCGATCAGCCGCTGGTCGAGCAGCGCCGCCTTGAGCGGCGACCTGCGATCCTTCAGCAGCGAGGCGAGCAGTGGACCGTCAAGCGCATTGCCGGTTGGCTCGATGCCGAGCCCCGCCAGCATCGGATGGGTGTCCGGCGCCCCTTCGGCAAACAGCATGAAGCCGAAGCGGCGTGGGTCGTTGAAGATGACGCGCGATCGCTCGCCCTTTTGCGAGACGACGTCGAACACGACATGGTCGTGCGCGGCACTTTTCGAACGCTCGTGATGGAAGGTGCCGGGGATGTCGCCGCCCCCTGTGGCTTCGACGCGGAACGATCCCGACATGCCGAGATGGCAGATCAGCACCGGACCGTTTTCGATATGCATCGTCAGATATTTGGCGCGTCGGCCGAGCGCCGTCACGGTCTTGCCGGTAAGCCGCTGCGAAAAACGCGCGGGAAAGGGAAAGCGAAGGTCGGGCCTGCGTGCCTCGACCTTGACGAGCCGCGCCCCCTCCAGCACCGGCTGCAGCCCGCGCCGGACGGTCTCGACTTCAGGCAGTTCCGGCATGGCCGCCTATCGTTGCAAGGAAGGAGGTACCATGACGGCCAGGCGCCAGGCCGAGGTGATCCGCGACGGTTTCGCCTATATCGGCGAAGGTTGGCCTCAACCCGATGTCGCCGCCCCTCAGCCCCGCACCGATGCCGAACACGGGAACGCGCTCGCGGGTGTGGTCGGTGCCGCGCCAGGTCGGGTCATTGCCGTGATCGGCGGTCAGGATGAGAAGATCGCCAGGCCTGATGCGCGACAATGCCTCCGGCAGCCGCCGATCGAACGCTTCGAGCGCGCCCGCATAGCCGGCGACGTCGCGCCGGTGGCCGAACTCGGTATCGAAGTCGACGAAATTGGCGAAGACCAGGTCGCCTTCGCCGGCATCGTCCATGGCACCGAGCGCCTTGTCGAACATTGCCATGTTGCCACCGGCCTTGCGCACCTCGGAGATGCCGCGATGGGCGAAGATGTCGCCGATCTTGCCGACGGCGATCACCTTGCTGCCGCGGCCGGTCAAACGGTCGAGCAGGGTCTCCTCCGGCGGCGGCACCGCATAGTCGCGGCGGTTGTGGGTGCGTTGGAACGTGGCCGGCGTCTCGCCCACGAAGGGACGCGCGATCACGCGCCCGATCCTCAGGGGATCGACCAGCCGGCGCACTGTCAGGCAGAGCGCGTAAAGCCTGTCGAGGCCGAAGTGCGTTTCATGCGCGGCGATCTGCAACACGGAGTCCACCGAGGTATAACAGATCGGCTTGCCGGTGCGGATGTGCTCCTCACCGAAGCGCTCGATGATCTCGGTTCCCGGCGCATGGCAATTGGCAAGGATTCCCGGCACCTTGCCCTCGCGGATGATCGCCTCGGTCAGATCGGCTGGAAAGGCAGGCACCGTATCGGGAAAATAGCCCCAGTCGAAACGCACCGGCAGGCCGGCGATCTCCCAGTGGCCGGAAGGCGTGTCCTTGCCGCTCGACACTTCCTGGGCGGCGCCATGGAAGGCCGAGGCGATCAGCGGCGCGTCAATGCCTGGTCTCAGTCCCGTTGCGGTTTGCGCCGCCCGGCCAAGCCCGAGCGACATCATATTGGGCACCGCGAGCGGTCCGTTGCGCAGCCCTTTCCGATCGGCCCGACCGTCGGCGCAGGCCTGAACGATATGTCCGAACGTATTGGCGCCGGCGTCGCCATAGTGTTCGGCGTCGGCCGCGCCGCCGATGCCGAAAGAATCGAGAACGAACAGGAAAGCGCGCGACATGGGTATCGTTGTTGTCAGTGTTGGCTCCCAGACATAAGGTTCGTCGGCGGCGTTGGCAAATCGGAAACCAAACCGCAACCGCTTTGCGCCATAGTTGCGGCGAGGCGCGGATCCGGCGGGAGCAAGGCAGGTATGGCTAGGCGCGGCAAAACCGCGGCAATGCAGGCCGCGAAGCTATGCGCGGTCGCTCTCGCGGCATTCGGCGCGGCCTCCTTGCCGGCACGCGCCGACTGGCGGGACGACATCGGCACGTTCCGCATCGGCATCGTCGCCGAGCCGGGCGGCGGCAACACCATCCCGGGGCTGGCGCGCCTGACCGACGCCTATGCCAATGCGCTCGGCATGAAGGTGGAGTTCGTCGTTGCCCGCGACTACGCGGCGCTGATCGAGGCACAGGCGAGCGGGCGCGTGCAGTACGCGGTCTATTCGGCTCTCGCCTATGCGACGGCCTCGGAGCGTTGCGGCTGCGTCGAACCGCTGGCCGCGCCGGTCGATGCCGACGGCGCCGTCGGCATCCGTTCCGTCCTGGTGACGCGCGACGGAAGGCTCACCGACCTTGCGGCGATGGCTTCGCGCCGGATCGCGATAGCGCAGGCCGGAAATGTCGGTGCGCTGCTGCCGCTGGCGGCGCTCTCGGCCCAAGGCGTCAAAATCGCGCAGGATTCGCCCTTCCTGGCGCGCGCGGTGTCGGCGACGGCCGCCGAGACGATGCTGAGCGGCGGCGAGGCGGACGGCCTGTTCGGCTGGGAACCGGTCGATGCCGGTGGTCAGCCCACCCATGCCGACGGCACGGTCGCGCGGCTGGAGGCTGCCGGCATCCCGGGCGCGTCGCTTCGGGTGTTATGGACCTCGGGCTTGTTGCGCTACGGCCCGCACGCCGTCCGCAGCGATCTCGATCCCGAGGCAAAGCGCCGGCTGACGGTTTTCCTGACCAATCTCAAGTCCCAGACGCCTGACGTGTACGACCTGCTGGAATCGACGCATTCCGGTGGCTTTGTGCAGGCCGCACCGAAAGACTATGCGATGGCTCTGGCGATCGTGGAGCGGCAAACGGCCGGAAAGGAATAGTTCGTCAGCAGTCGCTGCAGGGAATCGTCGGGCTCCGGCGAGGCCGCAGGTAATAGGTTTCGCTCATCGATATGTTGCTGAAGGCCGAGGTCAGCCCAAGCGCCTGCGAATTGCTGGCCGACCAGGCGATGATCGGTTTGTAGCCGAGGTCGCTTTCCACGCGGATGAGGAAGGTATTGCGGATTTTCAACGTCGCTGGGACCGTGGTGACGCTGTTGACAGCCGCGTCGGCGCTGTAGGTGGTGCCTACCAATTTGCGTGACCATGCCACCAGCACTCTTGGTGTCGTCTCGTCCGTGATCTGGATGGCGGTGATGATGATCGACGGCGTCGAGCGGTTATAGGGCCGCAGCGTCGATGTGCCGATTTGCATGATCGCGTCGAGGTTCGCCTTCGCCACCGCCTGCTGTTGCGTGACGAGATCGGCCACCATGCTGCCGATACGGCTCACCTTCTTGCTGGTTTCGATGGCCTGCGAGGCTTCCATCGTGATGAAGTACATGATCAGCAGCACCGGCACGATGAAAGCGAACTCGATTGCCGCGACGCCGCGGCGATCGCGGCAAAACCGCTCCGCTTTCGCAGAAATCCCGCGCAGTGCCCCCGCACTAGACATATCATCCTCCACGCCGCGGTCTTGGCCGCCGAGCCGTCTCAATTGTCGTCGAATGGTTCGTTCTGCCAAGTCACCGATGCGAAATGCAGCGTGGTGCCATCGGTGAAATTGGCCATCTGTTTGGCCAGGAGATCGGTCATCACCGGCCATTTGTAGAATACCCGCAGCATGTTGATGGATTCTGCCAGCCCGGGTGCAACCGTGAAGTTCGTGTCGCTTCCCCCTTGCGTCAGAATGATCTGGTTGCCCGATATCCTGAAGCCTGCGCTGGCGGCGTTCGCAAAGCTCGAATATTCGCGCAGATCGACCTGCAATCCCGGGCAGTTCTGGGCCACTATGATCTGCAGGCGGCTGCAGATCAGCTGTTTTATCGAAGAGTCGGTGACGTTGCTCTTTTGCAGCTGTCCGGTCCGCAACTGACGCGCAACGTCATCGGTGACGTTGGCCATCACCTCCTGGCCGGCGAACGAAATGCAGCTCTCAAGGATGGCGAAGACCAGAAGCGCGAACGGAATGGCCAGCATCGCGAATTCCATCGCCGTGCTGCCGCGCCTGTCGCTGAAGAAGCCCGGGCGGGATTTGGCGCGCGCCTTGCTGTCCGTGCCGTCGCCGGATGTGGCATCCTTGCTCATTTTATGTTCCTGCCGATCCCCATTTCGGTACCGGCGGCAAGGTTAGAGAAAACCCATTGAGGTCCGGTTTTGATGATCGTTAAATTCGCCGGGACACCTTTAAGCTGTCTTTAACGCCTGCTGGTTTCGGCATCCGTTGGGATTAGTGCGACGCGCTCATTTCCGCTTCGGAAGCCTTCTCGGCCTCGGTCTTGAACGCGCTCTCGCAGTAGGGCGTGCAGGACATGGTCTGGACTTCGGCGCGTCTGTAGATGCGTACCGAGGAAGCTGCCTGTCGCACCACGGTCACCTGTTCATCGATGATAGGGCTGCCGTCGGAGTCGAGCACCACCAGATTTGTGACGCCGAAACCCTTACCGGTGAGAACGATGGTCGAGGCATCCTGGACCGAGGCGTCGGCGATCGCCGGATTGCCGACGACGACCGTGTCGGCCGCGCGTGACAGTTTGATGATCTTTGCCTGGTTCATGGTGACTTCTACGCCTGTGCCGGCTTTCGCCGGCATGACCAAGGCGGCAGTTGCCAGCAGCGCGGCGACTGGAAACAGCGATCTCGACAAGGTCATGAAGCGCTCCCGGTGGGCAGATTCTTCAACGGAACATGAACGAGATTGGTGAACCAACGGTTAAGTCGGGCCTGGTCACGATGAACGATTGGCTTGTCTCACGCATCGCGCATCGAGGGCGTTCGCTGTTTTAGCAATATTGCGGGAGCCGCTGGTTTGCGCTGTTTTGCGGGGCTCGCGGGCTGGCCGACAATGCTTAGGCGGCGGTTAACCACGCAACGCGTTCAGCACGGGAAAGGAATCGGTAAGGCTGTTTATTAAGCCGATTGAAAGGGCTTCTCCCTAGATTTGCAGCATCCGATCAACCGCAAAGAGAAGTTGACGGAAGTGCTGTAACACGTGGAGTAGGAGCTCTCGAATGTCTAATCTCATTGCACGTTTCGTGAAGGACGAATCCGGCGCGACCGCCATCGAATACGGTCTGATCGCCGCCCTCATCGCGCTCGCCATCATGGTTGGCGCTACCCAGCTCGGCGGCGCGCTGAACGCCAAGTTCGCGTCCATCGCGACCACGCTCAACGGCGCCACGGCTCCGTAATAGGCCGCGATATCGCGCCTTTTCGACAAGAGAAAAAAGGGCCGCCAACTGGCGGCCCTTTTCATGCCGTCGGCCGGTTTTGATCGTCCGGCCTCATCGATCGTTAATCCAGCGCGCCTAGGATGCCGCTGGAAAACCTGCCACGGGCACGCCGCATCCATGCTTGAAGCCGTGATCTTCGTCGTCTTTCCCTTCTGCATGTTGTTTGCTGCGATCTCGGACACCTTGTCGATGACGATCGCCAACCGCGTTCCCGTGCTCCTTGTGGCGACGTTCGCGCTTGTCGCGCCGCTCACCGGTATGGACTGGGCAACCTATGGCTGGCACTTCGCCGCCGGCGCCCTCGTGCTTGCGGTGACGTTCGGCCTTTTCGCGCTCGGCGGCATGGGCGGCGGGGACGCCAAGCTTCTGGCCGCGACCGCTCTATGGATGGGCCTCAACATCAACCTGATCGGCTATCTGGTGACATCGGCCTTCATCGGAGGCCTTTTGACGATCGCAATCGTTGCCTACCGGAAATCGCCGCTGGCGATGTATACCGGCCATAGCCGGTTTCTGCGCTATTTCGCCGACGAGAGCGTGGGCATCCCTTATGCCGTCGCGCTTGGCGCCGGCGGACTGATCACCTTCCCGGATTCGCCGCTGATGGTCTGGGCGCTGCAGACGCTCACGACTTAGGTTTCCAGGACATCGATTGCGGCGATCCCGGGCGGCATAGCCGCTTTTTTGTCAGATCCAAAGGCGGCCTGGCCGCCTTTTTTGTTAACGCCGGCGCCGTTCCATCTAATTTGAGTAAACCTTAAATTAATCACGATCGTAAGCATTGCATTAACCTTGTTTTGACGATTGCAGCTGCAAAGTCCGGCCTGGCGAGGTGGTTTGCCTCGAGGCGAAGGGTTTCGGACGAATGCCAGCATCCCGATTGATAATTCTCAGCGTGGCTGCGGTCGCGGCGGGTGGCGCGGGCTATGTCGCGAAGAACATGGTCGTGGCGCCGCCGCCCCAGGTCGTTGTCGATGCGCCCAAGCAGCCGGCGATCGCATTGCAGGAAGTGCTGGTGCTTTCCGGCGACGTGGCGATGGGCAGCCAGCTCGGCAATAACATCAGTTGGGAAGAATGGCCGGCCGACGGCATCAATGCCAATTTCATCACCCGCGCCGCCGAGCCTGATGCCGTCGAAAAGCTCAAGGGCTCCGTCGCGCGCGTCGCCATGTACACGGGCGAGCCGCTGCGACGCTCCAAGCTGGTCGGCGAGGGCCAGAGCTTCATGTCGTCGATCCTGCCTTCCGGGATGCGCGCCGTCGCGACCGCGATATCGGCCGATACGTCGGCCGGCGGCTTCATCCTGCCAAACGACTTCGTCGACGTCATCATGACCCGCCGCGCCGACACCGGCAATGGCGGCAGCGGCTTCAACACCTCGACGATCCTCAAGAACATCCGCGTGCTGGCTATCGACCAGACCATCCAGGAGGACGAGGAGGGCAAGAAGACCAGGGTCGGCCAGACCGCGACGCTGGAGCTGACGCCGCAACAGGCCGAGATCATCACGGTGGCGCAGCAGATGGCGGACCGGCTCACGCTGGCGCTGCGTCCGATCACCGACATCCATGAAAAGAGTACGGACGAAGCCGACTATCTGGTCAACGGCAGCGGCCGGCGCGGAACGGTGCGGCTGATCAAGTCGGGTGAGGTTTCCGAGGTGGGAGCAAGGAAATGAGGCTCAACGCTAAACTGCTTCCCTTCCTGGCGGCCGCGACGATCGGCTTGTTCCTGTTCGGCGCCAACGCTCCAGGACTGGTCGAAGCCAGGGCAGCGAGCGCCGGCGTATCGGCTTCCGTCGCCACGCAGCGCGTCAAGCTCGGCCTCAACAAGTCCGTGGTCATCGACCTGCCGAGCGACGCCTACGACATCCTTGTCGCCAATCCGGCGGTTGCCGATGCCGTGACCCGCACAGCGCGGCGCATCTACCTGTTCGGCAAGGCGGTCGGCGAGACCAACATCTTTGTTTTCGGACCCAATGGCGAGCAGATCGTCAGCCTCGACCTGGCCGTCGAGCGCGATGTCGCCGGGCTGGAGGACTATCTGAAGCGCTTCATCCCGTCCTCGCAGATCAAGGTCGAGCTGCTGAATGACAACGTCGTCCTGACGGGTATGGTCGACACGCCGCTCGATTCCAAGCGGGCCGTCGACCTGGCAACCATCTTCGTGTCAGGCGGTGAAGCGACGACGGGTCAATATTCGCAGACTGCCGCCGGCGGCTCGGTCAACGGCGGCGTCGACATCAACAACCCCGACCAGGAGCGCCGGACCTCCAAGATCGTCAACCTGTTGCAGATCATCGGCGACGATCAGGTGACGCTCAAGGTGACGGTCGCCGAAGTCAGCCGCTCGGTGATGAAGCAACTCGGCGTCAACATGGTGGGCAGCGGCAGCGCCAACGGCATAACCTTTGGCGCCACCGTCGACACCTATCCCGGCCTCGGCAAGCCACTGTCCGATTCGGGCCTCGGCATCAAAAGTTCATCCCTGCAAGGCACCATCAACGCCATGGAACAATCCGGCGTCATGAAGACCCTGGCGGAGCCGACACTGACGGCCGTGTCGGGCGAGAAGGCGACGTTCAAGGTTGGTGGCGAATACAACATGGTGAGCACCGTCACCAGCAACAAATCGACAGACAATCAGACTGGCGAAAGGACATGGACGGCAGACAAGGTCGAATACGGCATCGGGTTGGAGTTCCAGCCGGTGGTGTTGTCTGCCGGCCGTATCAGCCTGAAGGTAAGAACCGCGGTTTCAGAGCCGACTACGGAAGGCTCGTTCGCGTTGGGCGACACCAACATCATATCGCTGCGCAAACGCTTGGCGGATACGACGGTGGAATTGCCTTCCGGCGGCTCGATGATGATCGCCGGCCTCGTCCGCGACGATGTCCGGCAGGCTGTCGACGGCTTGCCGGGGCTGACAAAAATTCCGGTGCTCGGCACGTTGTTCCGCAGCCGCGATTTCGTCCGCAACGAAAGCGAGCTCGTCATCATCATCACGCCCTATCTGTCGCGCCCCGTGGCGCGCAACGACCTGGCCAAGCCGGATGACAATTTCAATCCAGCGAGCGACGGCGCCGGCATGTTCCTCGGCCGCGTCAACCGCGTCTACGGCACCATGCAGACCGACAGGCCGCCGGGCCGCTATCACGGCGTCGTCGGCTTCATCTACAAATGAGTGGGAATGCGGATATGTCCAAGTCAGCATCGAAGGTCATGACCGTCCGGACAGCATCCGGTATCGTAAGGATCCGTCGGCGGATGGTCCCGGCGCTGGCGATCGCCCTCGCGGCCTCGCTCGCCGGCTGTGCCAATCGCGACAGCATCACGGTCGGGTCAATCCCGGACGATTATCGCACCACCCATCCGATCGTCATCGCCGAGAAGAACCAGAAGATCGACCTGCCGGTCGGCGCCGGCGATCGCGGCATGACGGGCGCGCAGCGCGATGCGCTGCTCGGCTTCCTCGACGGCTACGACAAGAGCGCCGCGCCGACGCTGACGATCGCGATCCCGGCCGGGTCAGCCAACGAGCTTGCCGCCCGCTCGGCCGGCCGCGATTTTGCCAGGCTCGCCATGGCGGCCGGCGTCAAACGCAACCGCATCGTAATGACATCCTATCAGTCGGCCGTGCCGGAGGCATCCGCGCCGGTGCGCGTCGCCTTTGTCGCGGTGCGGGCCCAGACCGACAAATGCGGCCGTTGGCCAGATGATCTGACGGAGACGTCCGAGAACAAGCACTATGCCGACTTCGGCTGCTCCTATCAGAACAACCTGGCGGCCCAGGTGGCCAATCCCAACGATCTGATCGGGCCGCGCAAGCAGTCCGAAATCGACGCTGAGAATCGCGGCGCGGTGATCGACGTCTACCGGGCGAGAGGCATCTCGGACGAGTTCCTCGGCAACTCGGAAGTGACTTACTAAGCCGCGCCGGACGACGAAGAGAGCAGTCACGGAAAGAGCATGACGATGAGCAATCTTGCCTACGACACGCCCGCGGAGACCGGCGACCTTTCGCAGCAGGACATCGCCGCCATGCAGGCGCTGCGTCCGGTACCGCGCATTTCGATCCAGGCCTTCTGCGAGACCGAAGGCGTCGCCAACCCCGTGGAGCGCGCGGGCGAGGATCGCCGCATGGCCAAGGCCCATCTCAAGGTCCATATGGGCGGCGTCCCGACGGCGATCGAGTTCTACCAGTCGGCGCCGACGCCGAACCTGATCCTGCTGGAATCGCGCAGCGAGCCGCAGCAGCTGCTCGAACAACTCGGCCAGCTCGCGGAATATTGCGATCCGTCCTCCAAGGTCGTGGTCATCGGCCACTACAATGATGTCGGGCTCTACCGCGAGCTGATCCGTTCAGGCATTTCCGAATATGTCATCGCGCCGGTCTCGATGACCGATATCGTCAGCGTCGTGTCGTCGATCTTCGTCGATCCGGAATCCGAGCCGATCGGCCGCTCGATCGCCTTCATCGGCGCCAAGGGCGGCGTCGGCTCCTCGACCATCGCCCACAATGTCGCCTGGGCGATGTCGTCGCTGTTCAAATCCGAAGTCGTCATCGCCGATCTCGATCTCGCCTTCGGCACGGCCAACATCAATTTCGACCAGGACCCGGCGCAAGGCATCGCCGAAGCTGTATTTTCGCCCGAGCGGGTGGACGAGGTCTATCTCGATCGCCTGCTCGCGCAATGCGCCGAACATCTGTCGCTGCTCGCGGCTCCTTCCACGCTCGAGCGCGTCTATGATTTCGACGCCGAGGCCTTCTCGCAGGTCATCGAGACGGCGCAGCGCAGCGCGCCTCTGCTTGTTCTCGATATGCCTCACGTCTGGAGCGGGTGGACGAAGAGCACGCTGATCAAGGCCGATGAGATCGTCATCACCGCCACGCCCGAGCTCGCAAATCTTCGCAACACCAAGAACATGGTGGACATGCTGAAGCGGCTGCGTCCGAACGATCCGCCGCCGAAGCTGATCATCAACCAGGCAGGGGTGCCGAAGCGGCCGGAGATCGCGGCTGCCGATTTCGCCGAACCGCTTGGCATCACGCCGATGGCGGTGATCAACTTTGAACCGCTGCTGTTCGGCAATGCCTCCAACAATGGCCGCATGCTGAGCGAGATGGACGCCAAGAACCCGGTCGTCGCCACCATCAATGAAATCGCGCATGTGCTGACCGGACGCAGCGAAATCAAGGCAAAGAAGAAGGCAGGCCTGGGCTCGATCCTCGGCAAGCTCTCGCGCAACAAGAAGTGACGTTGATTGAGCGGCATCGGGTAGTCGATCATGTTTGGTAAAAGAGGCACAGACGACGGCAACCGGGTAACGCCCGAATTCCGTCCGCCGGCTGCTCCCGCCGCTCCCGCTCCAACCGGAACGATGACGGCCGAGCGGCCGCCCGCGCCGGCACCCAGCGCGCCAGCCGCGCCACCGACCCGCCGCCCTGTCGAGGCGCCGCCGATGGCGCCCGAGCCGCCGAGAAGGGTCCAGCGCGAGCGTTCCGAAACCTACTACGATACCAAGAGCCAGGTTTTTTCCGCGCTCATCGATACGATCGACCTGTCGCAGCTTGCTAAGCTCGATCCCGAGAGCGCGCGCGAGGAAATCCGCGACATCGTCAACGACATCATCGCGATCAAGAACTTCGCGATGTCGATCTCCGAGCAGGAAGAGCTGCTCGAAGACATCTGCAATGACGTTTTGGGCTACGGACCGCTGGAGCCGCTGCTTGCCCGCGACGACATCGCCGACATCATGGTCAACGGCTCCAAGAACGTCTACATCGAAGTCAACGGCAGGGTCGAACAGACCGGCGTCCGTTTCCGCGACAATCAGCAGCTGCTCAACATCTGCCAGCGCATCGTCAGCCAGGTCGGCCGCCGCGTCGATGAATCGAGCCCCATCTGCGACGCGCGCCTTCCCGATGGCTCGCGCGTGAATGTCATCGCGCCGCCGCTCTCGATCGACGGCACCGCGCTCACCATCCGCAAGTTCAAGAAGGACAAGCTGACGCTCGACCAGCTGGTAAAGTTCGGCGCTATCTCGCCGCAAGGCGCCGAAGTCCTCAAGATCATCGGCCGCGTTCGCTGCAATATAGTCATCTCGGGCGGCACTGGCTCCGGCAAGACGACGCTGCTCAATTGCCTGACCAACTATATCGACCGCGAGGAGCGCGTCATCACCTGCGAGGACTCGGCGGAACTGCAGCTGCAGCAGCCGCATGTGGTCCGTCTCGAAACCCGCCCGCCCAATCTCGAGGGCGAGGGCGAGGTGACCATGCGCGATCTGGTCAAGAACTGCCTGCGCATGCGGCCGGAGCGGATCATCGTCGGCGAGGTGCGCGGACCGGAGGTGTTCGACCTTTTGCAGGCGATGAACACCGGCCACGACGGCTCGATGGGGACGATCCACTCGAACAGCCCGCGCGAATGCCTTAATCGTATGGAATCGATGATCGCCATGGGCGGCTATTCGCTGCCGCAGCGCACGGTGCGCGAGATCATCGTCGGCTCGATCGACGTGATCATCCAGGCGGCCCGCCTGCGCGACGGCTCGCGCCGCATCACCCACATCACCGAGGTGATCGGCATGGAAGGCGATGTCATCATTACGCAGGATCTGGTCCTCTACAACATCAAGGGCGAGGACGCGGCCGGCCGGCTGGTCGGCGAGCATGTGTCGACAGGCATCGGCCGCCCGCATTTCTGGGACCGCGCCCGCTATTATGGCGAAGAGCAGCGCCTCGCCAATGCGCTCGAGGCGATGGAGAAACGTGCTGACTGATGCATTTGGAGGATTGAAGCAATTCCAGGAAAAGTGTGAAGCGGTTTTCCGTCCGGAATTGCGTCTAAACAAAGAGACAAGGCGGCTCGCCGTTTCGCCGAAACGGCGAAATGTCCTGGGAATCCCGATCGATGTTCGGAATTGACACCACCGTCCTGGCGTTCGTCGTGCTTGCCGGCCTCAGCGCCGGCGCGGTGGCCTATGCTTTCCTGTTCACGCGCATCGACAACGAGAAGCAGGCCGGCAAGCGGCTTCAGACCATCAAGACGGCCGAAACCGACCGGTCCGTGGTGAAAGCCACGCGCGACCGCGCGGCGGAAGCGGTCAAGCGGCGCAAGAGCCTTCAGGACTCGCTCAAGCAGCTGGACGAGAAGCAGAAGAGCAACGATCTCAACGTCAAGAAACCGCCGCTGAAGGTCCAGATCCGCCAGGCCGGGATGACGGTTTCGATCGAGCGCTTCTATATCTATTCCGCGGTTTGCGGCCTCGTGCTCACGGCCCTTCTCTTTTTCATCAACGCGCCTCTGTGGGCTCTGCCAGGCGCGCTGCTCGCGGGTGGCCTCGGCCTGCCGCGCTGGTTCGTGTCGTTTCGCCGCGCACGTCGCGTCAAGGCTTTCCTGGAAGAGTTTCCGAACGCGCTCGACATCATCGTGCGTGCGGTCAAGTCCGGCCTGCCGCTCAACGATGCGATCCGCCTGATCGCCAACGAATCGCCCGAACCGGTTCGGGCCGAATTCCGTCGTATCGTCGATTCCCAACAGATGGGCCTGTCGGTGCCCGACGCCGCCATGCGCATGTCCGAGACCATGCCGTGCACCGAAGCGGGCTTCTTCGGCATCGTCATCCAGATCCAGTCGCAGGCCGGCGGCAACCTGTCCGAGGCGCTGGGCAACCTTTCGCGCGTTCTGCGCGACCGCAAGAAGATGAAGGCCAAGGTCCAGGCGCTGTCGATGGAGGCCAAGGCGTCCGCCGTCATCATCGGCGCCCTGCCTTTCGTCGTCGCCTTCCTAGTCTATCTCTCGAGCCCGAACTACATCATGCCGCTGTTCACCACCAGTGTCGGCCACCTGATCCTGGGCTGCTCGGGTGTCTGGATGTCGATCGGCATCCTGGTGATGCGCAAGATGATGAACTTCGAAGTGTAGGGGCACGGGTCCAATGACAGAACAGGTCATCAAAACACTCACCGACCCTTCCTTCCTGATCGCGATGCTGGTCGCCATCGCGGTGTTCGCGACCGTCTTCACCCTCATGCCGGCGCTCGGCGGCACGTCGCTCAAGTCGCGCATGAAGAGCGTGGCGCTCGAACGCGACAAATTGCGCGCCGAGCAGCGTGCGCGGCTGGCCAGCGAGGCCGACCGCCGCCGCAAGGGCTTGCGCGAGGAACAGTCGATCGGCATGCGCAACATCGTCGACCGCCTGGATCTCAGGCGCGCGCTTGCCGACGAAAGCACGGTCCAGAAGCTCAAGGTCGCGGGCTTTCGCGGCCAGAACCCGCTGACGCGCTTCCTCTTTTTCCGCCTCGTCCTGCCATTCGTCGGCTTTGCGCTCGCGGCCATCTATCTGTTCGTGCTCGGCGGCCTGCCGCAGCAGCCGGCCTTCATCAAGCTGTTCGTCTGCGTCGTCGTTGCCTATGGCGGCTTCTACGCGCCGATCCTCTACGTCAACAACCGCGCGACCAAGCGCAAGCAGTCGATCCAGCTGGCCTGGCCTGACGCGCTCGACCTGATGCTGATCTGCGTGGAATCCGGCATGTCGGTGGAAGCGGCCCTGCGTAGGGTTGCCGATGAGATCGGCGCGCAGTCGGTGCCGCTTGCCGAGGAATTCGTGCTCACCAACGCCGAGCTGTCCTATCTGCAGGATCGCAAGATCGCTTATGAGAACCTGGCGAGCCGCACCGGCCTGGAATCGGTGAAGTCGGTCTCCCAGGCCCTGGTCCAGGCCGAACGTTACGGCACGCCGGTGGCGCACGCGCTGCGCGTGCTCGCCTCGGAAAGCCGCGACATGCGCATGAACGCGGCCGAGAAGAAGGCGGCGGCACTTCCGCCGAAGCTCACCGTGCCGATGATCCTGTTCTTCCTGCCGGTCCTGTTCGCCATCATTCTGGGCCCGGCCGGCATCCAGGTCAGCCAGCGCGGCATCTTCGGCGACCAGCACAGCTCCTCGAGCCAGTAAACTATCGGTTCGCCTGATCAAAAAAGCCGCGCGGGATTCGCGCGGCTTTTTTGATCAGGCAGCAGTCGACGCTTGCCGGCGCCCGCGGTCAGTTCGTGGCGACCTTCGCCTTGTCTTTGTTCTTGTCCTGGTCCTTCAGCTGGGTCCAGGCGTTCTGCTGGGCAAGCATCTGGCGCAAATAGGCGACGTTGGCCTGCGCCTGCTCGGGCGACAATTCCTGCGAGGCGATCTTCTCGGCCTCGTCGAAGCGGCCCTGCAGGCCCACCACCAGTGCCAGGTTCTGTCGTACCCGGCTGTCGGCGCCCGGCTGTTGCGCGGCCGAGCGCATATAGGTCTCGGCCGTGCGCAGGTCGCCTTCGAGCACATAAGACATACCGAGATTGGACAGCACCGAAGGCTCGTTCGGCTTCAGCTCCAGCGCCTTGCGGTAATCCTGCCGGGCCTCGTCCTTCTGTCCCATCTGGTCGAGAATGGCGGCTTCCGCCGACACCAGCTTCCAGTCCGGATATTCGGGCGTCTGCGCGCGGCGCACGGCGTCGAGCGCCGGCTCGAACTGGCCGTTGGCGGCGAGCGCCTTGCCATAGGCCGCCAGCACGTCTCGATCCTTGGGATAGGCGATCGCCAGCTTGCGCATCACGGCCAACGACTGGTCGGCATCGCCGTCCATCTGCAGCGCCGCCGCGAAATTGATCGCCAGGCGCTTGTCGTTCGGGTTGCGGGCGTAGGATTGGCCGAGCCTGGACGTCGCGGTGTGCAAGTCGCCGGCCGACATCGTTTCCAGCGGCTTGCTGTCGGAACGCGAGATGGAGCCGGTGGTGAACTTGCTGGTGCTGCCGCAGCCCGCAACGCTGGCTGCCAATGCCGCCATGAATGCCGTGGTGATCAGACGCTTGGCTGCAAGGTTCAAGGCTGTGGTAGGCATCTGCGCCTGGTCTCCATTCCTGTGCGGCCATTGCCTGGCCGTCTTCCCTCCCGCAGAAATATTCTGTTAACCCTAACGGACCGTTAAGAAGCGCTGACTCATCGTGTTCGGCCGGAGATCATCGCATGCCCGTCGAATTGGTCGAACAGAAGCCGCAAGCCGCCCTGCCAGTCTATCTGGTGGCAAAGGATGCCCTCGAAGCAACGGCATTGCCGCCAGCCGCCATCGCCTGGGCAAGGGCCAACGGTTTTTCCGGCGAGGCGGGGCGTACCCTGGTCTTGCCGGGCGAGGACGGTGGCCTTGCCGGCGCGCTGTTCGGCATGGGCGACGGCGAAAGCGCTTTGGCCCTCGGCGCGCTTGCAAGGGCGCTGCCGGAAGGCGATTGGCATTTTGCGTCGGACTTGCGCCAGCCCGACCTGGCCGCGCTCGCGCTGGTCCTCGGCGGCTATGTCTTCACCCGCTACGGCAAGAAGCCCGGCAAGGCTCTGCGCTTTGCGCTGCCGGAAGGCGCCGACGCGGCGCGTCTGCGCCGCATCGCCGACAGCGTGTTCCTGGTGCGCGACCTCGTGAACACGCCGACCAGCGACCTGGGGCCGGTCGAGCTGGAAGAAGCCGCCCGGCAGCTGGCGGCCGCCCATGGCGCCGATATCTCCGTGACCCATGGCGACGATCTTCTGGCGAGGAATTTCCCGATGATCCACGCCGTCGGCCGCGCCTCCACCGGCGCGCCGCGGCTGATCGACATGACCTGGGGTCCAAGCGATGCGCCGAAGGTGACGCTCGTCGGCAAGGGTGTCTGCTTCGACACCGGCGGCCTCGATATCAAGCCGTCGTCCGGCATGCTTTTGATGAAGAAGGACATGGGCGGCGCCGCCAACGTGCTGGGCCTCGCCTCGATGATCATGGCGGCGAAATTGAATGTCCGGCTGCGGGTGCTGATACCCGCCGTCGAGAATTCGATCGCCGGCAATGCCTTCCGGCCCGGCGACGTGCTCAGGAGCCGCAAGGGTATCACCGTCGAGATCGGCAACACCGACGCTGAAGGCAGGCTGATCCTGGCCGACGCGCTGGCGCTGGCCGACGAGGAACAGCCCGCCTTGCTGATCGACATGGCGACGCTAACCGGAGCCGCCCGCGTCGCGCTGGGCCCGGATTTGCCGCCTTTCTACACCAGCGACGAGACGCTCGCCGCCGACCTTGCCGCCGCGTCCGTGGCGGTCGAGGATCCGCTGTGGCGCATGCCTCTGTGGCGTCCTTACGATCAGAAGCTTTCCTCGAAGATCGCCGACATCAACAACGTCACCACCGACGGCTTTGCCGGATCGATCACCGCGGCACTTTTCCTCAAGCGCTTCGTCGAGAAGACTGGCAGCTGGGCGCATTTCGACATCTTCGCCTGGAACCCGGCCGATCGCCCTTACGGCCTGACCGGCGGCGACGCGCAGGGCATTCGCGCGCTGGAGCGCATCATTACGCAGCGATTTGCCTGAGCAATTGGCGGGCGTCCCCCACTGAAACGGAACCGAAACAATTTACCGGCATGCTTGGGCGATGTCGATCTCGATGCGCCCGAGCCAGGCCTTGCGACTGTGGCAGCAGGTGATGCTGGCGCAGGTGCGCGATGGCGAGCCCGATCTCACCATGCGCCAGACGGCGATCCTGTTCACCATCTATCTCGATCCGCCGCCCCATACCGTGCGCGGGCTAGCCGCCAGGCTCAACGTCACCAAGCCGGTCATCACCCGGGCGCTGGATACGATGGGGGCGCTGAAGCTGGTCTCGCGCCATCGCGACGAGCTCGACAAGCGCAACGTGCTGATCCGCCGGACGGTGGAAGGCGCGCTCTTTGTCGAGCGCTTCGGCGATGGTATCGTCGCCAGGGCCCAAGAACTGCCCATCTAGAGCATGTCCCGAACCGAAGGACCGCGTCAGCGAAAAGTGGGAGCCGGTTTTCGGATAAGATCATGCTCCGACAAAAAAATTCGACTGGATTATCGATTTGACCGCCAGGGATGCCCGCCTTCATGCTTTCCGTTCCGACCTTGCCGATGCGAGGCTGAAGGGCGAGGTCGCCGCGGAGCGCTTTGTCAGCGGCCGTCCGGCGCGGATCACGGCGTCGGTCGCCGATCTGCGCAAGGCGCCGCGCCCCGATGCGGGCGTCAATACGCAGGCGCTGTTCGGCGATGATGTGCTCGTCTTCGAGGACACGGAAGGCTGGGCCTGGGTGCAGGCCGAGCGCGACGGTTACGTCGGCTATGTCGCCGACAATCTTATAGGCGCGCGTGAGCATGCGCCCACGCACATCGTCTCCGTGCCGCGCACCTTCCTCTATCCCGGACCGGATCTGCGCTTCCCGATAGGCGGACAGCTGTCTATGGGCTCGACCGTCACGGTGACCGGCTCGGCCGAGACGCGCGGCACGCATTATGCGCTGCTGCCCTCCGGCCAGGCGATCGTCGCCGGACATCTGCGGCCGATCGGCGAGCTGGCCGACGACTATGTCACCGTCGCCGAGAGCTTCCTCGGCACGCCCTATCTCTGGGGCGGCGTCTCCGGCTTCGGCATCGACTGCTCCGGCCTCGTGCAGCTTGCGATGCGCATGACCGGCAAGGATGTCCTGCGCGATTCCGACATGCAGGCGGCGTCGATCGGCACGGCGTTCGAGCCGGGTCCGGATTATTCCGGACTCCGGCGCGGCGATCTCGTCTTCTGGAAGGGCCATGTCGCTGTCATGACCGACGCAAAAGACATGATCCACGCCAACGGCCACACCATGCTGGTCTCCCGCGAAGGTCTGAAAGAAGCCGTCGAGCGCATCGGCTATCTTTATGGCGGCCCGACCGGGTTCAGGAGGCCGTAGCGCCACTTCCCCTTCTCCCCTTGTGGGAGAAGGTGGCTCGGCGCGTAGCGCCGAGACGGATGAGGGGTGTTGGACAGATCGCTACGTTGAAGAGCTACGCATCTTTAGCACCTCTATCTTGTCAGGTCTCGTTTCTTCCAACACCCCTCATCCGTCTTGCCGCTGCGCGGCAATCCACCTTCCCCCACAAGGGGGGAAGGAAAGAATGACTGATCCCCTTTTGTTCCGATTTTCCTTGGCGATCGCGTGCCGCCGCGCTACCTGTTGCGCGTGACCGAGCAGCCGCGCCTTGCCGAACAGAACGCCGCCGTCCTGCTGCCTGAGCCATTCGTCAGATGGTTCGGCCAAAAGGGCTGGTCGCCGCGTGCCCATCAGCTCGAGCTGCTGGCGAAGGCGCAAAGCGGCCAATCGGTGCTGCTGATCGCGCCGACCGGCGCCGGCAAGACGCTGGCCGGCTTCCTGCCGTCGCTCACCGAACTCGCCAACCGTCCCAAGCGCAAGCCTGGCCAGGCCCATCGCGGCATCCACACGCTCTACATCTCGCCGCTCAAGGCGCTGGCCGTCGATATCGAGCGCAATCTCGGCAAGCCGGTCGAGGAGATCGGCCTGCCTGTTACCATCGAGACCCGCACCGGCGACACGCCCTCGCACAAGCGCCAGCGGCAGAAGCTGGCGCCGCCCGATATCCTGCTCACCACGCCAGAGCAGCTCGCGCTTCTGATCGCCTCGAACGATGCCAAGCGCTTCTTCGAGGATTTGCGCTATGTCGTGCTCGATGAGCTTCATTCGCTCGTCACCTCGAAGCGCGGGCATCTTCTGGCGCTTGGCCTGGCGCGGCTGCGCGCTTTCGTTCCCGATCTCCAGACCATCGGCCTGTCGGCAACGGTCGCCGACCCCGACGAATTGCGGCGCTGGCTGGTCAGCCAGGCTTCCCCCGGTGCCATGTCCGAGCTCATCGTCGTCGCGGGTGGCGCCAAGCCCGATATCTCGATCCTCGATTCCGAAGAGCGCGTTCCCTGGGCCGGCCATTCGGCCCGCTACGCCACGCCGGAAATTTACCGCGAGATCAAGCGGCACAAGACCACGCTGCTCTTCGTCAACACCCGCAGCCAGGCCGAGCTGCTGTTCCAGGAACTATGGCGCGTCAATGAGGACACCCTGCCGATCGCCCTCCACCACGGTTCGCTGGACGTCGCCCAGCGCCGCCGCGTCGAGAAGGCCATGGGCGAGAATGCGCTGCGCGCCATCGTCGCCACCTCGACGCTCGATCTCGGCATCGATTGGGGCGATGTCGACCTGGTGGTGCATGTCGGCGCGCCGAAGGGCGCCAGCCGGCTTGCACAACGCATCGGCCGCGCCAACCATCGCATGGACGAGCCGTCGAAGGCGATCCTCATCCCCGCAAACCGCTTCGAGGTTCTGGAATGCCGCGCCGCGCTCGACGCCAACTATCTCGGCGCCCAGGACACGCCGCCGCTGGTCAATGGCGGGCTGGACGTCTTGGCTCAACACGTGCTCGGCTGCGCCTGCGGCGCGCCGTTCCATGCCGATGCGTTGTTCGATGAAGTAAGGACGGCCGCGCCTTACGCTAGCCTTGATCGCCCGACATTCGACCGGATCATCGACTTCGTCGCCACCGGCGGCTACGCGCTCAGAAATTACGAGCGCTACGCCCGCATCCGGCAGACCAAGGAAGGCTTGTGGCGGGTTTCAAATCCGGCCGTCGCCCAGCAATACAGGCTCAATGTCGGCACCATCATCGAAGTGCCGGCGCTCAATGTGCGCTACGTCCAGGCCGGCAGCCGGGGCGCAGCCTCGCGCGGCGGCAGGGTGCTGGGAAAGATCGAGGAAGCATTCCTGGACACTTTGACCCATGGCGACACCTTTATGTTCGCCGGCAAGATCCTGCGCTTCGAAGGCATTCGCGAGAACGAGTGCTTCGTCTCGAACGCGCCGGGCAGCGACGCCAAGGTGCCTTACTATGGCGGCGGCAAATTCCCGCTTTCGACCTATCTGGCCGAGCAGGTCCGAGCCATGCTCGACGACCCGCAACGCTGGAAGAAGCTGCCCGAGCAGGTTGCGGATTGGCTGCGGTTCCAGGCGGACAAGTCCATCCTGCCGAAACGCGACGACCTGCTGATCGAGACTTTTCCGCGCGGCAACCGCTACTACCTCGTGGCCTATCCGTTTGAGGGCAGGCTTGCTCACCAGACGCTCGGCATGCTGCTCACCCGCCGGCTGGACCGGGCCGGAGCCAAGCCGGTCGGCTTCGTGGCCACAGACTATGCGCTTGCCATCTGGTCGCTGGCCGACATGGGCTGGATGTTCAAGAACAGAAAACCGTCGCTGGCCGCGCTGTTCGATCAAGACATGCTGGGCGATGATCTCGAAGCCTGGTTTGCCGACAGCTGGCTCTTGAAGCGCACCTTCCGCAACTGTGCGCTGATTTCCGGACTGATCGAAAAGCGCCACCCCGGCAAGGAGAAAAGCGGCCGCCAGGTGACCGTCTCGACCGACCTGATCTATGACGTGCTGCGCAGCCATGAACCCGACCATATTCTGCTGCAGGCCACCCGCACCGATGCCGCGACCGGGTTGCTCGATGTCAGCAGACTTGCCGAGATGCTCTCGCGCATCCGCGGTCGAATCATGCATAAGAACCTCGAACAGATATCGCCGCTCGCCGTGCCGATCATGCTCGAAATCGGCAAGATGCCGGTGAATGGCGAGGCAGACGAGATGTTATTGATGGATGCCGCCACCCTCGTCGAAGAGGCCATGGGGCCGGAGATGTTCGACTGAAAGAGAGGGACGAAGAGGGGATGAATTTTTCGCTGTCGCGCGCAACGCTGATCGCCGAGGCCGACCTTGTCGGCATCGCCGGCGAGCGCGCGGTCTGCGACCGGCGTGGCGTGCTCTATTTCCCCGACCTGCGCCTGCTCGCCGTCTCCGACCTGCATCTCGAAAAAGGCTCGTCCTTCGCCAAACGCGGCGCGCTGATCCCGCCTTACGACACCGGCGCGACCTTGCTGCGGCTGCAGGCGGTGATCGCCGACTATCAGCCGCGCATCGTCGTCAGCCTGGGGGACTCCTTTCACGATGGCGGCGGCGCCGAGCGCATGCATTCGAGTTTCCGCGAACGGCTGGAGGCGATGATGGCCGGCCGCGACTGGTTCTGGGTCGCTGGCAACCACGATCCCGAAGCGCCGGCCGACCTGCCCGGCGAAACAGTGCGGGAACTCGCCATCGGCTCGCTGCTCTTCCGCCACGAGCCCTCGAAGATGCGGGTGCAAGGCGAGATATCAGGTCATCTCCATCCTTGCGCGCGCATCGTCCAGCGCGGCCGCTCGGTCAGGCGGCGCTGCTTCGCCGGCGACGGCGGCCGCATGATCATGCCGGCCTTCGGCGCCTATACCGGCTCGCTCAACGTGCTCGACCGCGCCTATGCCGGTCTGTTCCGCCTGGAAACGCTTGTTGCCTATATGCTCGGCGCCGAACGCATCTTCGCGATATCCGGCTCGATGCTCAGGCCGGGCTGAGGCGCTACTCTCGTCCATAGTAGAGCGTGACCGTATGCTTCGCTTCAGCGAAGAACAGCCAGCGCTCGACCAGCATGCCCGCGAATTGCGAGATAGCCGCCAGAACGGACGCTACCGCCGTCAAAGGCCATGGCGCCATGAAGACGAGAATGAGCAGGACGATCGGCGCAATAAACGCCAGAACCTGCGTGATCCGCCGCAGCTTCGCGCTGTGCTTGCGCGCGATGCGGAAGCCCATTTCCTTGAGCAGGTAGTTTTCTTCCGTATGCGGCCATTCGATCGACCGCACGGTGCCGCCAGCCAGGCCCGTCGCCGTGTTGCCGGTGGTCGGGATCGCTAGCTGGTCGTTGTACCGCCAGGTCGCAATCTTCCAAGTCCAGCCGGCGAACGTGGCAAGTATCGCTCCTGTCAACACCGCCGCCGAACCCATGGCGAAACCCTGGAGAAGGGCGTTCAGCAACACATCGCCTGTCATGCCAGCGAAAATAAAATAAGCCGGCAAAGTGTAGCGGCTGTGCCACTGCGCGATCGGCTTCAGCGAGGCGTAGATCATGCCCGTGGTGCAAACAGTCACGACGGCACCTGCCGCTGCAAGCAGGCCGGCGACCGCCACCCAGCCGCCGCCCTTGCCGAAAAACACCCAGCCGATGCCGAACAGCCCGGCCGGGATAAACGTCGCGACCGACGCCACGCCCTCGCGCGACAGCCACGAACTGCGCCATTGCGAGAAGGCCCGCCAGGCACGCTCGGTCCGGCCGAGATGACCGGTCGAGGACAAGAGTCCGGCGACGATCAAACCGAGCGCCAGCGCCACGCCGACAAGGCCAAGCCAGAAATCCGCGGGAATGAATCCCAACCCGCCAAGCACGCCGAGCAAGGCCAGCAGGCCGTAGCCGGCGCCGGTGGCGGTGGTGAAGAAGACGACCGAGAAAGCGGGATGCATGATCAGTTCGAAAGCATGCGGTCGATCCAGCCGAGGAAGCCGCCTTCGGCCCGGATCGGCTCCAACGCTGGCGCGTCGACCCTGGCGGCGCGACCGCTTTGGGCGCGTGGCGGCAGGTATTTGTTGGTCGGCTTGTAGCCAAGCTCCGGCATCAGCTCGACGCCGCCGCGCGCCGCCACCAATTGCGAGATGGCGGAGGCTGGATCGCCGAGATCGCCGAAATGCCGGGCGCTGGTCGGGCAGGCGGCGACGCAGGCCGGTACACGGTCATCCGCCGCCAGATTGTCATTGTAGATCCGGTCGACGCAGAGCGTGCATTTCTTCATCACGCCGACATCGGTGTCGAACTCGCGCGCGCCATAGGGACAGGCCCAACTGCACAGTTTGCAGCCGATGCATTTATCCTCGTCGACCAGCACGATGCCGTCGGAGGCGCGCTTATAGGAGGCGCCGGTCGGGCAGACGGTGACGCAGGCCGGCGTCTCGCAATGCAGGCAGGAGCGCGGGAAGTTCACCGTGCGGCCGCCTAACTCCGTCGTGTGCTCGTAGGCATGCACGCGGTTGAACCACACGCCGTCGACATGCCCGCCATAGGGATCGATATCGGTCAGCGGCGCCATGTGGCCGCCGGTGTTCCACTCCTTGCAGGCGGTCACGCAGGCCTGGCAGCCGACGCAAGTGTCGAGGTCGATGACGAGGCCGAGCTTTTTCTCGGTCCGGGCGGGAAGGCAGGTCATTCGGCGGCTTCCCTCTTCATGCGAAACGCGGCGCCAAAGCGAAGCACATCCGGCGAAGGTTCGAAATGCGGCGGCCGCCGGAAACGCTCGAATTGCGGTTCGGTGAAGCCGGCTTCGTCCGCCGTGCATTTGACGATGCGCACGCGCATGTCGAACCACGCCGCCTGTCCCGTGACCGGGTCTGAATTCGAGTAGCGCTTGCCGTTGGCGTCGGCCTCTGTCTGGTCGCCGATGATGTGGTTGAGCAGGAAGCCGCGATTGCTCTCGGCCGCATCATCCTTCAGCCCCCAGCTGCCGCGCCGCTTTCCGATCGCGTTCCAGGTCCACACCGTGTCCGGGTTGACGCCGTCGATCAGCTTGATCTGCCCCTTCACCCGCCCGTTGATGCTTTCGACCCACACCCAGTCATCGTCAACAAGGCCAAGTCCGGCGGCCGTCCGGCAATGGATGAATAGCCGGTTCTGGCTGGTGATCTGCCTCAGCCAGGCATTCTGCGATCCCCACGAATGGTACATGTGCATCGGCCGCTGCGTCAGCGCATGCAGCGGATATTTTTGCAGGTCGACGGCGTCGTCCTCAAAGGGGGCGTACCAGAACGGCAGCGGGTCCATATAGGCTTCGATGCGGCTGCGTTCGGCGTCCGGCGGCTGGGCCTTGCCATGACCGCGCGCGGCGAGCCGGAAGCGCTGCATCGGCTCCGAATAGAGCTGGAAGATGATGGGCTCGGCCCTGGCGATGAACCCCATCTGCACGGCGAAGTCGAGATAGGCGCGGTTGCCCATTTTGTAGTAGCGCTGGTCGTCCGAAAAATCGTGGTGCCAGAAGCCGCCATTGTCGATGTAGCGCTGCAGCTGGTCGGGGTTGGCGTCGCCCCTGCCGATCGATCCGCCATCCTTGCCGCGCCAGCCGGCTAAAGGGCCGATGCCGGGCGTGCGCTCGTGGTTGACGATGTAGTCGGCATAGTCGCGGTATTTCGCCGAGCCGTCCTCGTTGACGAAACAGGGCAAGCCGAGCCGCGCGCCAAGCTCGATCAGCACCGACTGGAACGGTCGCACGTCGCGGTCCGGCTGCACCACCGGATGGCGGATGGCGTCGCCCGGACCGTCGGCATGGCTGATCGGCCGGTCGAGCAGGCTGATGCAGTCATGCCGCTCGAGATAGGTGGTGTCGGGCAGCACCAGATCGGCAAACGCCACCGTCTCGGAATAATAGGCGTCGGAATAGATGATGAAGGGGATCTTGTAGGCGCCGGCCTCGTCCTTGTCGGTCAGCATATGAATCGTCTCGACCGTGTTCATCGAGGAGTTCCACGCCATATTCGACATGTACATCATCAGCGTGTCGATCGGATAAGGATCGCCGGCCCAGGCGTTGCGGATGACCGAGTGCATCAGCCCGTGCGCGGCGAGAGGCGCTTCCCAGGAATAGGCCTTGTCGATGCGGGTGGGCCGGCCGGCTTCGTCGACGAGAAGGTCGTCCGGGCCGCAGACGAAGCCGAGCGGCATGCCGTCCAGCGGCGTCATCGGCCGGACGTTTTTTCCGCATGGCTTCGGTCCCGGCGGCGCCGGGCGCGGGTAGGGCGGCTTGAAGCGGAAGCCGCCTGGAACGTCGATCGTGCCGAGCAGCACCTGCAGCAGATGGATGGCACGGCAGGTATGAAAGCCATTGGAATGGGCCGAGATGCCGCGCATGGCATGCATCGACACGGGCCGTCCCTTGATCGTCTCGTGCCGGCGGCCTGCCCAGTCGGTCCAGGCGACCGGCAGTTCGATCGCCTGCTCGAAGGCGATATGCGCCAGCTCCGCCGCGATGCGCCGGATCGTTGCGGCGTCGACGCCGCATCGCTCAGCCACGGCATCCGGCGAATGGCTGTCATCCAGATAGCGATCTGCGATGAGTTGGAACACCGGCACGCAGCGCCGGCCACCGACGTCATAGCTGCCGGCCAGCGCCGGCTTTGCTTCGGGGTCGGCTGCCTTGACCGACCGCTTCGCCACCCTGTCCCAGGCCAGCGGGTTGCCGTCGCCGTCGCGAACGAACAACCCGTCATCGGCGGATCCCGACTCCTGCACGACCAGCACCGGCGCATTGGTGTAGCGCAGCAGATAGTCGAGATCGACGCGGCCGGCCCTGAGCAATTCATGGACCAGCGCCAGCACGAACAGGCCGTCCGTGCCCGGCCTGATGCCGATCCAGTCGTCGGCGATGGCATTGTAGCCCGTGCGGCAGGGATTGATCGAAACCACTTTGGCGCCGCGCGCCTTGAGCTTGCCGAGGCCGATCTTGATCGGGTTGGAATCATGGTCCTCGGCGACGCCGAACAGCATGAAGTATTTCGTATTGTCCCAGTCGGGCTCGCCGAACTCCCAGAACGAGCCGCCGATGGTGTAGAGCCCGCCGGCAGCCATGTTGACCGAGCAGAAGCCGCCATGCGCGGCGAAGTTCGGCGTGCCGAATTTCGACGCCCACCAGCCGGTCAGCGATTGCGACTGGTCGCGCCCGGTGAAGAAGGCGAGTTTTTTCGGATCGGTGCGGCGGATCGTCGACAGCCTTTCAGCGGCGATGGTCAAGGCTTCGTCCCACTCGATCTCGCGGAATTCGCCCGAGCCGCGCGGCCCTGTCCTCAGCAGCGGTTTCTTCAGCCGCGCCGGGCTGTAATGCTGCATGATGCCGGCGCTGCCCTTGCCGCAGATCACGCCGCGGTTCACCGGATGGTCCTTGTTGCCGTTGATGTAGCGCACCTTGCCGTCCTTGATATGGACGTCGATGCCGCAGCGGCAGGCGCACATGTAACAGGTGGTCTTGGCGATGTGGTCGGAGACGGTTGGCGAGGTTTCGACGCCGTCGCCTTCATCCGGCGCGCGGCTGTCGGCCAGCGGCCGTTGCGAGGGTGCGGAATTGGCGCCGCGCGGCGCGGCTTTGCTCATGATTGGCGAACGCTCTTGCCGTTCGCCAATTTGGCCTTCGTCTTCGGTCCCGGGCCGCGCATGTAGTGAAGTTCAGGATGATAGCGCTCGCCGGCAAACTGCCGCTTCAGCCGGCGGCTCCAATGCGCGAACAGGGGTTTGAAGCGCCCCACCATTTCCAACTCTCGGCCGTCTGACGGCCAATTTTTTCCAACTTCAAGCAAAAACTTAGAACAAAGCAATTGATCCGTCTAACAAGCAGCTCTTGTAATTCCGATCGATTTTGCTTCTTAGTTGCGCCTATGACTCTCGATCAGTTGCGCATCTTCGTCGCCGTCGCCGAGCATGGCCACATGACCAAGGCCGCCGAGCGGCTTGGCATCTCGCAATCGGCGGCCTCTGCCGCCATCCGCGCGCTCGAAAGCCAGCATGGCGTGCGCCTCTTCAACCGGGTCGGACGCAACATCGAACTGGCCCAGACCGGCCATCGTTTCCTGCCCGAGGCGAAGGCGGTTCTCGATCGCGCCGCGGCGGCCCGCGGCGTGCTGGAAGATGTCTCGCAGACCGTCGCCGGCAGCCTCTCGATTGCGGCCAGCCAGACCATCGCCAGCTACTGGCTGCCGCGTCGCCTGGCCTCCTTCCACGAAGCCTATCCCGCCGTGAAGCTAAGCGTGACGATCGGCAACACCAGGCAGGTCGAGACCAACGTGCTGGACGGCCGCGCCGATTTCGGCCTGGTCGAGGGCCGCACCGAGTCCGACATCCTGCGTCGCGCCACGGTCGACGAGGATCGCATGATGCTGGTGGTGGCGCGCTCGCATCCCGAGATTCCGATGACGCGGGCGGGAAACCTGGACATCAGAGCCTTGCGCTGGATCATCAGGGAAGGCGGGTCGGGCACGCGCGAGGCGCTTGAGGATTTTGCGCTAAGCCAGGGCGTTCCGCCGGCCGAACTGCAGATTTTCCTCGTCCTGCCCAGCAACGAGGCCGTACGTCAGGCGGTAGAGGCCGGCGCGGGCGCCACGATCATTTCGGAGCTCGTCGTCGCCCGCTCCTTGGCGGAAGGCAGCCTCAGGGCCGTGCCGGTCGAATTGCCCAATCGCGACTTCGCCATGATCACGCACCGCGACCGCCAGCCGAGCCTCGCCCAGATGGCGCTGAAGGCGCATCTCACCAGCAAGGCGGAAGCGCCGGCAAGCGCGGAATAATCAGGCGTATTTGCGCTGTGCGTCGAGCGCCAGGCCGAGGCCGACCGAGCCGAACATGTCGCCCTCGATGACAGCAGCCTGCGGCACCAGCGACAGGATTTCGCGCTTGGCCAGCGGGATGGCGGTCGAGCCGCCGGTGAGGAACACGGCGGTGACGGCCGAGGCTGGAACGCCGGCGTCGGCGATCGTTTGTCTGACCGTCGCGGTCACGCGCTCGATGTCGCCGGCAATCGTTTCCTCCAGGCCGGCGCGCGTGATCTCGGCCGCGAAGCGCGCGCCGGGCAACGACACCTTCACTTCGGCCGAAGACCGGTCGGTCAGCGCGATCTTCGCCCTTTCGACCAGGCCCGCCATCGCATGGCCGTAGCGATGCTCGACGACATGGATAAAGCGGTCGACCAGTTCGGCACGCTCGGCCTCGTAGCGGATTTGTCTCAGATCCGACATCGACTTGGCGGTGTAGACGAGGTTGATGCGCTGCCAGGTCGCAAGGTCGATGAAATAGGCCGCCGGCAGATTGCGCTTGTGGTCCTTAGTCCGCGTCAGGTAGCCAAGCTCGGGCATGACATGGGCGATGCTGAGCAGCCGGTCGAAATCGGTGCCGCCGATATGGACGCCGCGATTGGCGAGGATATCCGCCTTGCGGTCGGTCGAGCGGGCGCGCTCCGGCGAGACCCGCACGATCGAGAAGTCGGAGGTGCCGCCGCCCATGTCGACGATCAGCGCCAACTCTTCGCGGGTGACCTTTTGCTCATAATCGAGCGCCGCGGCGATCGGCTCGAACTGGAAGGCGATGTGCTTGAACCCTTGCGCGCGGGCGGCCTTCTCCAACTCGCCTTGCGCCTTCGCATCGGCGGCCGTGTCATCGTCGACGAATTGCACCGGCCGGCCTAGCACCACGCTCTCGACCGGACCGCCCGCGTCTTCCTCGAGCCGCTTCTTCAAATGATCGACGAACATGCCGACAATGTCGATGAAGCCGATCTGACGCGCCTTGATGCGGGTCTTTTCGTTGGCAAGAGAACTGCCGAGCACGCTCTTCAGCGAGCGCATCAGCCGCCCTTCGATGCTGTCGGTGTAGTCGCTGATCGCGCGACGGCCGAAATAGGTGTAGCCGTCCTCGAAATTGAAGAACACGGCGCTCGGCAAGGTGGGCTGTTCGCCCTCCAATGCCACCAGTCGCGCCCGGCCGTCGCGGATCACGCCCACGGTCGAATTGGACGTACCGAAATCGATGCCGCCGAATGCTGGTTGCATCGCAGCCTCCTGTCATTGCTTCATGGCGGCAGGGCGACGCGGCCGGAACGCTCTGCCGAATTGATTGTCTGCTAGGCCCTGAGATTGGGAGGCGGCGATTTATCGCAAAAGCGGGAAATGGGGAAGCCCTCCTTCCCGACAAAGATCAATCCTTGCGGAAGATGATCCGGCCCAGCCAGCCGGTCAGCATGGCGAGCGATATGGCGAACACGCCGTAGAGGAAGGAATAGTCATGCGCGACGCGAAAGACCGATTGCTCGAAACCGGATTTGCGGATTTCGAGCTGGGCCGAGCTTTCCTTGACGAACATGCCGCTCTTGAACAGGAAGGCGCGTGCCTTGTGCGTGCCGACCGGAACATTGGGCGCCAGCCGCACCGTGGCGCGAAACAGGTTCTGCGACAGGAACTGCACGCCGCCGACATTCTCACTGTAGAGGCCGGTCGCCGCCTTGCGCTCGCGAAGTGCTGCGGTGAATTCCTCGATGGTTGCCGGGCTGTCGGTCTCGTCGGCGGGCTTCAGGTAGAGGTTCTGCGCCCCGAGCGAGAGCTGCTTGTATTTGGCAGGCTCGGCGATGTCCTGCAGCGGCCGCGTCGTCGCGACGGAATAGGAGACCGGCACGTTCTCGAAGGTTTCGGAGTCCAGGTTGATCCAGACGCCGAGCACGCGGTCCTTGCGCCGGACGACCACAGGTCGTGGCGGTCCTTCGAGCACGACGACCACGTCGTAGCGTCCCTGGCGCGCGACCAGCGGATCGGGGTTTTCCAGCGATCCGAAGATCGTCAGATCGGCGCCGGAGAAACCCGCCGTGATCGAAATGGCGTCGGTCGACAGGCCGATCTGGATGCTTTCGGTGGGCGGCGTCTGTGCCGTCGCCGGGGAAATGGCGAAGAGCATCGACAACGGGATGGCGGCTGCAAACGCTCTCATTCCCGCCATCAGTTGAGGCCCGCGGCGGAGAGCGAATAGAGATTGGGCGGCGTCACAAAAAGATCGACGGCAAGGCGTATGGCGACGGCCAGCACGAGCATAGCCAGCAGCGCGCGCAACTGTTCGCCGCGCAGCCGCTGGCCGGCCTTGGCGCCATATTGCGCCCCGGCGACACCGCCGGCCATCAACAGGAAGGCCAGGATCACGTCGACGGTCTGGTTCGTCGTGGCGTGCACCAGCGTGGTGTAGGCCGAGGTGAAGATGATCTGGAACAGCGAGGTGCCGATAACGACATTGGTAGGCACCTTCAGCAGGTAGATCAGCGCCGGCACCATGATGAAGCCGCCGCCGACGCCCATGATCGACGACAGGAAGCCGATACCCGCGCCGAGCCCGAGCACCGGGATGACGCTGACAAAGAGCTTGGAGGCGCGGAAGCGCATTTTGAACGGCAGCCGGTGGATCCAGTTGTGCTGACCGGATTTCTTGAGCACTGGCGCGGCTCCGCTGCGCGAGGCGCGCAGCGCGTTGACGCTTTCGACCAGCATCAGTCCGCCGACGGTACCGAGCAGCACGACGTAAAGCAGCGAGATGAACAGATCGAGCTGGCCGAGCCGGCGCAACAGCGCAAAGACGTAGATGCCGGCCGTCGAGCCGACGATGCCGCCGGCCAGAAGCACGCCGCCGAGCTTGAAGTCGAGCGTGCCGCGCTTGAAGTGCGATAGCGCGCCGGAGAAGGATGAGGCGATGACCTGGTTGGCGCCGGTGGCGACGGCGATCGCCGGCGGGATGTTGTAGAAGATCAAAAGCGGCGTGATCAGGAAGCCGCCGCCGACCCCGAACATGCCCGACAGGAAGCCCACCGCCGCGCCCATCGCCAGCAGCACGAAGACATTGACGGAAATTTCCGCGATCGGGAGATAGATGCCCACCCGTCTGTCTCGATCAGTTTGCTTGTCGGCGCATAGTGCCGTCCCCGGACAATAAAGCACCGAAAAGCCAATTTTTTATTGCGCCGGCGCGGCGGCGGTGCCAAACCCCGCCGCCGCGCCGAAACAAAAACCATCTCAATCAGTTAACAGGCAAATGTATGGCAGGGCGTCGCGTATGCGACGCGTCTGCCGTTATTTGTGCGCCAGGAGCGCCTTGACGAGCGGCGCGTCGACCTCTCCGGTGGGCTTCATCTTGTTGTCGGTCTGGAAGGCCATGATGGCGGTCTTGGTCTTGCCGCCCATCACGCCGTCGGCGCTGCCCGCATCATAGCCGTTCTTGTTGAGGATCAGCTGGATGTTCTTGACCGCCTTCTTCATGTCGATGCCGGCGGTCGTCTGCGGCGCGCTGTCCTGCCAGGCTTCCGGAACATCGGCCGAGTTGGCGGCCGCGTTGAGCGGCTTGGCCTTCCACAGTTCCGTGGCGGCGCGTGCGCGCTCGAGCTGCTCGGGCCGCAGCGCATTGGCGATCTCGTCCCGCTTGCCGGCGGCGTCCTTGTCGCCGGTCTTGGCGACCAGCGCGAACCACTTGTAGGATTCTTCCAGGTTCTGCTTCATGCCGACGCCCTTGGCGGCCATGATGCCGAGGTTGAACTGGCTGTCCTTGACGCCGAGGTCGGCGGCTTCCTGGAACCAGTGGGTAGCCGATTCATTGTCGGTCACGCCGTCCGCCGCCATGGCAAACAGCACCGCCAGATTGTGCATGGCGCTGGCGTTGCCCTGTTCGGCGGCGAGCTGGTAATACGTCTTGGCCTTCTTGATGTCGCGCGCGACGCCGATGCCTTTTTCGTAGAAATTGCCGATGCGGTATTCGGCCGGCGCGAAGCCGAGCTCGGCCGACTGCTCATACCATTTCGCGGCTGCCTTCATGTCTTCCTTCACGCCGCGCGATTCCGCGTAGCGCGAGCCGATCTCGAACAGCGCCTTGGCGTCGCCGCCGGCGGCCGCGTCGTGCAGCGCCACCGGGCCGATTTCGGACGGAATGTCGAACTTGGCTGCGGCCGCCTGGCTGCTGGCCGGCGGCACCGCGCCTGTCGTGTCGGCGGAGGTGGTCGCCGGAGCACTGGCCGCGGCACCGTTGGCTACCGGACTGGCCATCGTGGGTTCCTTGGCCGCCGGCTGGGTGTCGCCGTCCGTGTCCGTTGTGGTTGCAGCCGCTGTAGGGGGCTCGGGCGGCATCGCGGAAGCCATCGGCGCTGGCGCCGGTTGAGCAGGCGTTGCAACCGCCACCGGTGCGGGCGCCGGTTCGGCCGGCGTGCCAGCCGCACTTTCGGGACTAGTGGGGACAGCTGCGGCCGGTGTCGTCTCCTGGACGGGCTCCGCCTGCCTGACGGGGCGGGCAGGCGCGTTTTCGGCCTGTGCTGCCCCGGCATCGGCTTTCGGTGTGTCGGCCTTCGGCGCGCCGGCTTGCGACGCGGCTGCTGTATTGAACGAAGCCGTGTCCACCGTCTGCGTCGTGACGAGCGGCGCGGGCTGGTTGTTGGCCACTTCGACCGGATCGGACAAGAACGCCTTGCCCAACTGCAGGCCGGCCAGCGCCAGCATGATCGCGGCCGCCGCCATCAGGATAGGCTTGCGCCGCGCCTTGAGCAGGTCGCCGATCCTCAGCGCCTTCACCGGACCGGTCACGGTCGATTGCCGCTTCAGCGTATCGGCTTCCGCGGCGGCGGCCTGGGCCGCGCGGCGGGCCGCGGCGATGAAATCGGACTTCGCGGCGTCGCTTTCGCTGCGCTTGACCGGCTGGCCGCCGCGCTCGTCACGCACGCGCTTCATGATGGCGTTGAGGTCCGGCGCGCCAGAGCCGGGTTCCAACGGCCGGTTGGCGGCCTTGGGGTCGAGCGGCTCGTCTATGTCGACGCTTGGCACGTCGGCGACGGGCTCGGAGCCGGCAAGCGGCGGCATGTCCGCGTCCTTCTTGCCTTTGAAGGCGCGCGTCAGACCGCTGAACATTGATTTCTTGCGTCCGGCGGTTTTGCCCTTGTCGCGGGCCACGTCCGGCCCGAGGGCGGCCATGGCGGCCGCGGCCGCCGCTTCTGCAGGCGTCCGCGCCGAAGCGGGCTCGCTGCGCATGATGGCCGAGGCGCGGCCTTCGAGATCGGCCATGTCGCCGGTAAGCGGCAGCGGCTGGTCGATATCCATCGAAGGCGCATCCTGCACCGCGATCTTGCCGCCACCGCGGCCGCCGCGCTTGCTTGCCGGTTGGTCGACCAGTTCGCTGACCGCTTCGCTGGTCTCGGTCGATTCAAGCGAGCCCAGCCGGTCGACGATCTTGAGCAGCGTGTCGTGGATCGCCTCGAATGTCCGCGAGTTGCGCTCGTCGGAGCGGCGGGTGAGGGCTTCCAGCGTCTTCAGGTCCTGGGCGAGGCCGGCAACGGCGGTCGCATTGGTTTGGGCCGTGCTGGACGTCGACTCGGCGAGTGATTTGACGGCGCTCTCGGCGGCCTCGCGCGCCACGCTCAGAATGGAATCGCGCGTGCCGGCCAGCGACTTCTCGATCTCGTTGAGGCGCGGGCTGATGTCCTCGAATTCGGGCAGCGGTGTGCCGGGCTTGGAAAGATGCGCCGACAGGCCCGCGACCTGCGCCTCAAGGCTGCGGATCAGCGCCGGATCGATGCCCGCGACCTGCTGTGCGGACGATTCCAGTCGGCTGGAGATATCCTCGAGCCGGCTTTCCAGGCCACGGATCGCCCTTTCGTTGGCGGGATCTGGCTGGCGCGTCTCGATGCGCTGGGCAAGCGCGGTAAAGCGGGCGTCGATCGCTTCCATGATGCCGGCGCCGTCGTCCTGGCGCATGCGCTGGTCGAGCCTGTCCGCCACCTCGTCCAGCCGACGCTCAAGATCGTGGAACAATGCGTTGCTTTGTTCGATTGCGTCGCCCTGGCGGCGCTCGAGCAGCATCGACAGCGCGTCGAAACGCTGCTCCAGGCCCTGGAAGATCTGGTCCGCATCGGGCATGGCCGGCGCGCGGTCCATCTTGTCGGTGATGGAGGCGATCTGTTTGCCCAGCCGCTCCATGGCCTGTTCCGGCAGGTCGGCGCGGCCGGCCAGCTCGTCGACCCGGCTGGTAAGAAGATTGAGGCGGTCGAGGACCTCGGCGCCGGGCCGCGACTGCGCGACCTCCTCGATCTGCACCGCCAGCGAGGCCATGCGATTCTCGATCCGGCCGAAGGTCTCGGGGTCGAAGGCGTTGGACTGCGCGGCCACCGTCGAGGCGACGATGGCGCGGGAAATCTCGTCCAGCCGCTCGTCGATCATGGCGAGGGTTTCGCCGCCGCGCGCGGTCTGCTGGCCGGCGAAACGGTCGACCGCGCCGGCGAGCGTGCGCACCTTTTCCTCCAGCGAGCGCAGCGAAAGCGATTCCGGCAGGCTGTTGACGGCGCTGCTGATCTGCTCGAGCCGGTCTGTCAGCACTGAAAGGCTCGGGCCTTCCGCGCGCTTGCGCTGGTCGGCGTCGACGCGGTCCTCGAAGGCGCTCCAGCGGCGGTCGAAATCGTCCCAGCGGCGGTCGACCTTCTGCACGCTTTCCTCGCGCGCCAGCGTGTCCAGTGCGCCCTTCACCTGTTCCAGTTCGAGCCGCAGCAGGTTGACGCTGCGGTCGTCGCTTTTTTCGGCGAGCGAGTGGATCGCTCCCGAAAGCCGCTCGAATTCGAGGCCGAGCTCGGCGCTGCTCTTGTCCGGCAGGCCGTTCGCGCCGCGCTGGCTGTTGGCCTGCAGGGCGCGGTCGATGTCCTGGCGGAACGCTTCGAACTCGCGCTGCAGGCCAGCCGTCATCTGGTGGCGCAGTTCCTCACGTAGCCCGCGCAGCTCGACGGCGATCTTGCCGACCATGGCGACGCTGTCTTCCTGGCCGCGCACCCGGTCGATGTCGCGCGCGATCGCCTGATAGGCGGGCGCGGGGTTTTGCGGAGCACGTTCCTGTGGCCGCGGATTCTGCGGCGCCCGGTCCAGAGGCCTTTGCGCGGAATAAGGATCCTCGTACCAGCGCGGCGCCTGGCCGTAAGGCTGGGTGCTCGGGTAACGCGGCTCGGCGGTCGGCCGCCGCAGGTCGGGGCGATCGGGCATGTCGGCGCGCGTGCGGTCCAGCCGCTGCTCCAGCGTTTCCAGCGAGCGGTTCAGGTCTTCGAGCGAGGCATGCGGCCGGCGCTGCCTGCCGGCATTGAGTGTATCGAGATAGGACCGCTTGCTGTTCATCGATGCGCCCGTGTTCAGAATGGCCGGCCAGAGGCCGGTTTCCCAGTAGCCTGCCGGGAACGAAGCGAGCCGAGCGGTTTTGCTGCGGAGGAAGACGGGCTTCCCGGGCTTTCACCCGCGCTTCGAAAAACCGTGAGAAATTCGCTACAGGATAAACACGGGTGACCGACATGCGCACATTTCGCCCAACGTGGTAAACAAGGCGTTAACCAAGCTTAAGAACTCGCGCATAAATCGTGAGCCGCCTTGCCGGGTGCGGCATAAAGGTCTGCTTTGACAACGCCCTTGCGTCACCCTGCGGCTGTCGATATAGGATTTACGTAAACGTAAAAGGTGCGAAGCCGTGCCTCTTGCGATTGATTTGTTGTTGCAACCACGATTGGAAGCACGCCCCCGCTTCCATTCAGGCGACGCTTGGTCCGCGACCGCGACGCCACCAGGGGAAAGCCAGTGACCATGAAACTTGTTTCGCCCGGCGAAGCCGCGGCCAATACCAATGACATACCAGCCGAAGCAGGCGAGGAATTCGTCCGCATCGGCGAGATGGCCAAGAAATACGGCGTGACGCTGCGCACGCTGCGCTTCTACGAGGACAAGGGCCTGCTCAATCCGCATCGCGACGGTTCGACCCGGCTCTATACGCGCCGCGACAAGGCCCGGCTGAAGCTGATCCTGCTCGGCCGCAAGGTCGGGTTCTCGCTGCGCGACGTCAAGCAGATGATGGATCTCTACGACCCGACCGGCACCAACACCAAGCAGTTGCGGCTGGCGCTCGACAAGTCGGAGAAGCAGCTCGTCCGCCTGCAGAAGCAGCGTGCGCTGATCGACGACGCGATCGGCGAGTTGAGCAACTCGATGAAGACCGTGCGCCAGATGCTCAGCGAGCGCACGGCGGTGCCGCAGGCCAGCGCCGCCGGCTGATCGCCGGCATTGAACCGCGACAACCCGGAATGGAAAGCCGCGTGGCTATAGCCGCGCGGCTTTTTTGTCGCCACAATGCCTGACCGCTCACAAAAATTTTTGGCTGCGACGAAGTTGACGTTTACGCAAACGTCAATATTTGCTATCGGGCATCGACATTGGCCCGGCCTCCTGTCCAGGACGTGGACAGGCGACTTGCTGGTCGGGCCGGGACCGTAAGGGCGGAGGAAGGCATGACGATCTACAGGGCGCCGATCCAGGACACGCTGTTCGTGCTCAACGATGTGCTGGGCTATCAGCGCTATTCCAATCTTCCGGGATTCTCGGACGCGACGCCCGACGTGATCGAGGCGATCCTCGCCGAAGGCGCCAAGCTCGCCGAAAACGTCATGCATCCGCTCAATCGCGTCGGCGACATGGAGGGCTGCGTGCGCCATGACGATGGCTCGGTGACGACGCCCAAGGGCTTCAAGGACGCCTACGACCAGTATCGCGAGGGCGGCTGGATGGGACTTGCCGCACCCGCCGAATTCGGTGGCCAGGGCCTACCCTACGCGGTCCATACCGCCGTCTCCGAATACATGATCTCGGCCAACATGGCGCTGATGATGTATCCGGGCCTGACGCAAGGCGCGATCGCGGCCATCGTCACCCATGGCAGCGACGAGCAGAAGGCCACCTGGCTGCCGAAGCTCATCGAGGGCGGCTGGACCGGCACCATGAACCTCACCGAGCCGCATTGCGGCACCGACCTCGGCCTGCTGCGCGCCAAGGCCGTTCCCAATGGCGACGGCACCTACAGGATTTCCGGCCAGAAGATATTCATCTCAGCCGGCGAGCACGACATGTCGGACAACATCGTCCATCTGGTGCTGGCCCGCGTCGAGGGCGCGCCGGAAGGCGTCAAGGGCATCTCGCTGTTCATCGTGCCGAAATTCAAGCCCGATGCCTCCGGCAATCCCGGCGAACGCAACACGCTCTCCTGCGGCTCGATCGAGGAGAAGATGGGCATCCACGGCAACTCGACCTGCGTCATGAATTATGACGAGGCGGAGGGCACGCTGCTCGGCGAATTGAACGGCGGCCTGAAGGCCATGTTCACGATGATGAACGAGGCCCGCCTCGGTGTCGGTCTGCAAGGGCTTTCAGTCTCCGAGATCGCTTATCAGAACGCCGTTTCCTATTCCAAGGACCGGCTGCAGGGCCGTTCGCTGTCGGGCGCCAAGGCGCCGGACAAGAAGGCCGACCCGATCATCATCCATCCCGATATCCGCCGTTCGCTGATGACCATGAAGGCCTATAACGAGGCCGGCCGCGCGCTGGCGCTGTGGACGGCAATCAAATCCGACGTCGCGCATCGCTCCGGTGACGACAAGGACCGCCAGGCGGCTGACGATTACACCGGGCTGATGACGCCGGTGGTCAAGGGCGTGCTCACCGACAAGGGGTTCGACCACGCGGTGATGGCGCAGCAGGTGTTCGGCGGCCATGGCTATATCGAAGAGCACGGCATGAGCCAGTTCGTGCGCGATGCTCGCATCGCCATGATCTATGAAGGCGCCAATGGCATCCAGGCGCTCGACCTCGTCGGCCGCAAGCTGGCGCAGAATGGCGGTCGAGCCGTGCAGGCCTTCTTCAAGGAAGTCGGCGAGTTCTGCGAGGAAAACCGCGCCGATGAGAAGATGGCGCCCTTCACCAAGGCGCTGAAGAAGGGCCTCAACGACCTGCAGGCGGCCACCATGTGGCTGGTGCAGAACGCTATGGCCAAGCCCGACAATGCGGGCGCGGCTTCGACCGACTACATGCATCTCTTCGGCCTTGTCGCGCTGGGCTATATGTGGGCGCAGATGGCGAAATCCGCGCAGACGAAGCTCGCGGAAGGCGCCAATGGCGCTGCGTCGTTCTACGACACCAAGCTGGTCACGGCGCGCTTCTTCATGGAGCGCATCATGCCCGAAACGGCGACGCGCCTTGCCCGCATTTCCAGTGGCGCGGACACGCTGATGGCGCTGCCGGCGGAAGCGTTCTAGGTTCGGCGGGCCGGCGCCGCCGGCCCACAATCGTCGGAACGCGGAGGAAATCGTGGCGACAAATCCAGCCGAAATTCTTGGCCTGCCAAAGCCCGCCTGGGCGGCGGACGAGGTCGGCATGCTTTACGACATGGCGTCCCGCTTCATGGCCGAAGAGATCGCGCCGCGCTACGACGAGTTCGAGAAGAACGAGATGTTCGATCGCGAGAGCTGGCTGAAGGCCGGAGCGGCCGGCCTGCTCTGCGCTTCGATGCCGGAAAAATACGGCGGCTCGGGCGGAACTTTTGCGCATGAGAGCGCCATCATCGAGGCGATCGGCCATGTCGGCGTCGACGGCTTCGGCATTGGCCTGCACAATTCGATCGTAGCACCCTACATCCTGCATTACGGCTCCGAGGAGCAGAAGCAGAAATGGCTGCCCAAGCTCGCGACCGGCGAGTTGATCGGCGCCATCGCCATGACCGAGCCAGGCGCCGGTTCCGACCTGCAGGGCGTCAAGACCCGCGCCGAGAAGGACGGCAACCATTACAAGATCAGCGGCTCGAAGACCTTCATCACCAACGGCCAGCTCGCCAATCTTATCATCGTCGTCACCAAGACCGATCCGGACAAGGGCGCCAAGGGCACCTCGCTGATCGTCGTCGAGACCGACGAGGTCGAGGGTTTTCAGCGCGGCCGCAACCTCGACAAGATTGGGCTGAAGTCGAACGACACCTCCGAGCTGTTCTTCAACGACGTGCGCGTGCCGACCTCCAACCTGCTTGGCCACGAAGAGGGCAAGGGCTTCGTCCAACTGATGCAGCAACTGCCGCAGGAGCGGCTGCAGATCGGCACCGGCGCGATCGCCATGATCGAGCGGGCCCTGGCGCTCACCATCGACTACGTCAAGGAGCGCAAAGCCTTCGGCAAGGCGGTCATCGATTTCCAGAACACCCAGTTCAAGCTGGCCGAATTGAAGACCGAGGCCACCATCGGCCGCGTCTTCTACAATGACTGCGTCGCCCGCCACATCGATGGCGGCCTCGACCCGGTGACCGCCTCGATGGCCAAATACTGGCTTTCCGACCTGCAGGGCAAAGTCGTCGACGAATGCCTTCAACTGCATGGCGGCTATGGCTACATGAATGAATATCCGATCGCCCGCATGTATCGCGACGCCCGCGTCCAGCGCATCTATGGCGGCACCAACGAGATCATGAAATTGCTGATCGGGCGCTCTCTCTGAGCGTGGCGGCCGGCAAAGCCAAGGAGCACGAAAATGGCAGAAGCTTACGTCTATGACGCCGTGCGAACGCCGCGCGGCAAGGGCAAGAAGGATGGCTCGCTGCACGAGGTGCCGGCGGTGCGGCTTGCCGCCAGGACGCTCGAGGCGCTGCGCGACCGCAACGGGCTCGACACCGGCAACGTCGACGACATCATCTTCGGCTGCGTCGATCCGGTCGGCGAGGCGGGTTCGGTCATTCCGCGCGCCGCCGCCTTCGAGGCCGGCTACGATACCAAAGCGCCGGGCATGCAGATTTCGCGTTTCTGCGCCTCTGGCCTGGACGCGATCAATTTCGGCGCAGCCAAGATCGCGCAAGGGGCGGACGAGATCGTCATTGCCGGCGGCGTGGAATCGATGTCGCGCGTCGGCATGGGCATGTCCGGCGGCGCCTGGTTCATGGATCCGTCCGTCGGCTTGCCCGGCTGGTTCGTGCCGCAGGGCATTTCGGCCGACCTGATCGCCACCAAATACGGTTTTTCCCGCGACGACGTCGACGCCTATGCCGTCGAAAGCCAGAAGCGCGCAGCGAAATCCTGGTCCGAGGGCCGCTTCAAGAATTCGGTCATCCCGATCAAGGATCAGAACGGCCTTACCATTCTCGATCATGACGAGCACATGCGGCCTACGACCGACATGCAGTCGCTGGCTTCGCTCAACCCGTCCTTCGTCATGCCTGGCGAAATGGGCGGCTTCGATGCGGTGGCCGTGCAGAAGCATCCGGAAGTCGAGGAGGTCAACCACGTCCATCACGCCGGCAATTCGTCGGGCATCGTCGACGGCGCCGCCGCCGTGCTGCTCGGCTCGAAGAAGGCAGGTAAGGCGATGAACCTGAAGCCCCGCGCCCGCATCCGCGCCTTCGCCAATATCGGCTCCGAGCCGGTGCTGATGCTGACCGGCCCGGTCGACGTCACCGAGAAGCTCTTGAAGCGCGCCAAGATGAAGCTGTCGGACATCGACCTGTTCGAGCTCAACGAGGCTTTCGCCTCCGTCGTGCTGCGCTACATGCAGGCCTTCGACATTCCGCACGACAAGATCAACGTCAATGGCGGCGCCATCGCCATGGGCCATCCGCTCGGCGCCACCGGCGCCATGATCCTGGGCACGGTGCTGGACGAGCTGGAGCGCCGCGACCTCAACACCGCGCTGGTCACGCTCTGCATCGGCGCCGGCATGGGCACGGCCACCATCATCGAACGCGTCTGAAGGGGAGAGAGACGATGAGCTACACCAATTTCACCTTCGACGTGGATGCCGACGGCATTGCCCTGATCACCTGGGACATGCCGGATCGCTCGATGAACGTCTTCACCGAAGAGGTGATGCGCGAGCTGAATGGCATCGTCGATCATGTGGCCGGCGATGCCACCATCAAGGGCGCGGTCATCACCTCCGGCAAGGACTCTTTCTCCGGTGGCGCCGACATCACCATGCTGCAGAAGATGCTCGCCACCTTCGCCGTCGACAAGGAGAAGGATCTCGACAAGGCGACCAAGACGCTGTTCGAGAATGCCGGCTATATGACCGGCCTGTTCCGCAAGATCGAGACCTGCGGCAAGCCGTTTGTCTCTGCAATCAATGGCATCTGCATGGGCGGCGCCTTCGAGATGTCGCTCGCCTGCCATGGCCGCGTCGCCGCCGACAGCGACAAGGTGAAGATGGCGCTGCCCGAAGTGAAGATCGGCATCTTCCCCGGCGCCGGCGGCACCCAGCGTGTGCCGCGGCTGACCGATCAGCAGCAGGCGCTGCAAATGCTGACCACCGGGCAGAACCTTTCGCCGCAGAAAGCGAAGCAGATGGGTCTGATCCACGAGATCGCGGAGCCTTCGAAGCTCGTCGAGACCGCCAAGGCGATGATCAGGAACGGCCTGAAGCCGGTGGCGCCTTGGGACGAGAAAGGCTTCAAGCTGCCCGGCGGCCCGATCTATTCGGCAGCCGGCGCCAATCTCTGGCCGCCGGCGATCGCCATCCTGCGCCGGGAGACCTACGGCAATTACCCGGCCGCCGCCGCGATCCTGAAATGCGTCTATGAAGGCCTGCTTGTGCCGTTCGATACGGCGCTCAGGATCGAGCAGCGCTATTTCACCGAGATCATGCAGACCAAGGAAGCGGCGGCGATGATTCGCTCGCTGTTCCTTTCACTCCAGGAATTGAACAAGGGGGCGCGCCGGCCGGCCGGCGTGCCCGACACCAAGTTCAAGAAGATCGGCATTCTCGGCGCCGGCTTCATGGGCGCCGGCATCGCTTATGTTACGGCAAAAGCCGGCATTCCGGTGGTGCTGCTCGACCGCGACCTGCCGTCGGCCGAGAAGGGCAAGGCGCATTCCGACAGCCTGACGGCGGACCAGGTCAAGAAGGGCCGCGCCAAGCCGGAAGACAAGGACAAGCTTCTGTCGCTGATCACGCCGACGGCCGACTACGCCGACCTCGCCGGCTGCGACCTTGTCGTCGAGGCGGTCTTCGAGGATTCGGGCGTGAAGAAGGATGCCACCGAGAAGGCCGAGGCGGTGCTGAAATCGTCGGCGATCTTCGCGTCGAACACGTCCACCATTCCGATCACCGCTCTGGCGAAGAATTCGGCGCGGCCGAAGAACTTCATCGGCATCCACTTCTTCTCGCCGGTCGACAAGATGATGCTGGTCGAGATCATCCTCGGCAAGAAAACCGGCGACAAGGCCTTGGCCGTCGCCTTTGACTTCGTGCGCGCCATCAAGAAGACGCCGATCGTCGTCAACGACACGCGCGGCTTCTACGTCAACCGCTGTGTGCTGCGCTACATGTCGGAAGCCTACAAGATGCTGATCGAAGGCGTGCCGGCACCGATGATCGAGAATGCCGCCAAGGCCGCCGGCATGCCGGTCGGTCCGCTGGCCCTGACCGACGAGACCGCCGTCGACCTCGCCCAGAAGATCATGACGCAGACCATCCGGGATCTGGGCGAAAAGGCCGTCGATCCCAAGCAGATGGCGCTGATCAACACCATGGTCGACACGCATGGCCGTTTCGGCCGCAAGAACGGCAAGGGCTTCTACGACTATCCGGCGAAGCCCGCGAAGAAGAAGCTCTGGCCTGGCCTGAAGGAGCTCTACCCGCAGCTCAACCCCGAGAAGGTCGACTATGAGGAGCTGAAACAGCGCCTGCTGGTCACGATAGCGCTGGAAGCGGCGCGCGTGATGGAGGAAGGCATCGTCACAGACCCGCGCGAGGCCGATGTCGGCTCGATCCTCGCCTTCGGCTTCGCGCCCTTCACCGGCGGCGCGTTGTCCTACATCGACGGCATCGGCGCCAAGCGTTTCGTCAAGATCGCCAAGGGCCTGCAGAAGAAATACGGCGCCGAGTTCAAGGCGCCGAAGCTCCTGCTCGACATGGCCGAGAAGGGCGAGACCTTCTACCAGCGCTTCGACCCCTACCAGAAGGGCGAAGTCCGAGAGGCGGCCTGACGACACCCGACCATGTATGTCTGGGGGCGAATGGCCCGCACCATGGCCACGGCGTCTAGCCGTGGCCCTTATGTTGTCGGCGATGAGAGCCGGCTGGCCTTTCGCTGCCTGCCGACCGACATCGACTTCAACCTACATCTCAACAATGCGCGCTACATGATGCTGGCCGATCTCGGCCGCATCGACATCTTCCTGCGCGTCGGCCTCATCGCGCTGGCGCGCAAGAATGGCTGGGCGCCGATGATCGGCGGGCTGCAGGTCGCCTATGTGCGCGAGATCAAGCTATGGCGGCGCTTCGAGGTGGTGTCGTCGATCGAAACCTGGGAAGGCACGTCCGTCATCGGCAGGCACCGTTTCGTCCTGGATGGCGGTGAGGCCGCGGCGCTGATCCTGACCACGGGCGGCGTCTATGACCGCAGCAGTCGCCGCTTCCTCGACATCGACGAGGTCGTCGCGGCGCTTGGCCATTCCGCCAAGCCACGCCCGCCCACCGAAGCCGAGCGGGCTTTCATGATTTCACACAAGAACCTGCGCGAGCAGGCGAAGCAGGTCCGATCGTAGACGATCCGACCCTTCGCCAGTGGACAATCAGATAGTCGCGCGCTAGACAGGCAGAGGCATTTTTTCCTGTTTTGAAGGAGAGCGCGCGTGCTCTCACACGATCGCGTATGGGCCGCAATCGACGCTCTTGCCGAGCGCTATTCGCTGTCGGCTTCCGGCCTTGCCCGGCGCGCGGGCCTCGATTCGACGGCCTTCAACAAGTCGAAGCGCCTGTCGTCCGACGGCCGGCCGCGCTGGCCGTCGACCGAATCGCTGGCCAAGATCATCGAGGCTACCGGCGCTTCGCTCGAGGAATTCACCGGACTGGTCGAGGGGCGCGTCGGCCCTTCCGTCGCCCAACAGCGCAGCGCCGTCCCCTTGCTTGGTTTCGCTCAGGCCGGCGCGGGCGGCTTCTTCGACGATGCCGGCTATCCGGCGGGGCAGGGTTGGGATCTGGTCGAGCTTCCGGCGCGCGCGACCGAGACGTCCTACGCGTTGCAGGTGCAGGGCGATTCCATGCTGCCGCTCTACCGCAATGGCGACGTGCTGATCGTCGAGCCAGGCGCGCCGACGCGCAAGGGCGACCGTGTCGTGGTCAAGACCACCGCTGGCGAAGTCATGGCCAAGGTGCTCGACCGCCAGACGGTGAAATCGATCGTGCTGGTGTCGCTCAATCCCGCGCATCCGGATCGCGATATCCCGACGCGCGATATCGAATGGGTAGCGCGCATCGTCTGGGCGAGCCAATAGGGTCGGGCGGGTGCGGCTTCTCAAGACAGCCCTGGCGGTTCTGGCAATTCCGGTCATGGCGGCGCTCGTCATTGCCGGCGGCCGCGCAGTCAAAGGCCATGAGAGCGTGATCGCCGTGGACCAGATCGATCCAGATGCGATCGCCGATCCCGGCGCCGGCGCGCCGCTGGAAGAGCCGGCGACCTCTGCCATTCCCGCGCCTGCAGCTCCGCAGCCACCCAAGCCCGCTGTTCATTCGCGAGCCATCGATCCCGGCGTGGTGGCGCCGCCTGCTCTCTCGAACGACGACCTGGAACGGGTGGAGCCGCGCGCGCCGCTCAGCGATCTGTCGCTGGCAGGGCCGCCCAAGCCACCGAAGTCGAAGATGCCGGGCGACTGGAACGGCACCAAGCTTTTCCAGCCGGTCGCCACGGCCGCCGGGCTGATCGAGGCAAAGGGCTTCGCGATTGCCATCACCGGCGTCGACGTCGTCAAGGCGGACGAAACCTGCAGCGACGCGGGCAAGAGCTGGGCTTGCGGCGCGCGTGCGCGGACGGCGTTCCGCTCCTTCCTGCGCGGTCGGGCGGTCGCCTGCACGCTGCCGCCGGAAGGCGGCCGCGATACCATTTCGGCCGACTGCCATATCGGTAATCAGGATGTCGGCCAGTGGCTGGTTGAGAACGGCTGGGCCCGCGCCGCACAGGGTGGCCCCTATGTCGAGGCCGAGAACAAGGCGCGCACGGCGAAGAAGGGCATTTTCGGCCCGGCGCCAAACCTCGGCGGCCTGCCGGCGCTGCCGGCCGCGGCGGAACCGGCGCCGGTCGCGCCGGATTCCATCCTACCGGCGGAAGGCGACGCCGCTACGCCGCCAACTGACCAGCCAGCGCCCGCTCAATGAGCGCGCGCGTCTCGGCAATGCCGTAGAGCGCCGCGAAGGAACCGAAGCGCGGTCCGCGCTCCTGGCCGATCAGCACCTGGTAGATCATCTGGAAGAAGGCGACCGACACGCCCGGTCCGCCTTCCGGGCTCTGCTTGGAATGGTCCTGATAGCGCTCGATCTTGCGTGCCACGTTGAGCGCGGCGTTCTGGATCGCTTCGCCGTCGGCGCCTTGCGGCAGCGCGCCGAGCGCCTCGGAAAGCCTCGCCAGCGCCTCGCGCTCCACCTCGTCGGCGGCGCGGAAAACCTTGGTCGGCTTCACGAAGTCGTCGAAGTAGCGGATCGCGTAGCCGGTCAGCCGGTCGAGTTCCGGATGCGTCTTCGGCGTCACGCCCGGCGCATGCCGCGAGATGAAGCCCCACAGCACCGACTTGTCATGCGCGTTGGAAGCACTCACCAGGTTGAGCAGCAGCGCGAACGGCACCGGTAGGTCGATCGCCGGCGGGTTGCCGTCATGCATGTGCCAGACCGGATTGCCGAGCCGCTCCTTCCAGTCCTGGCGCGGATAGGCGCTGAGGAAGGCGTAATATTCGTCCACCGCCTTCGGGATGACGTCGAAATAGAGCTTCTTCGCCTGCCGCGGCCGCTGGTACATATAGAGGCCGAGGCTCTCGGTCGGCGCGTAGGTCAGCCATTCGTCGATGGTCAGCCCATTGCCTTTAGACTTCGAGATCTTCTGACCTTCCTCGTCGAGGAACAGCTCGTAGACGAAATGCTCCGGCGCGCGTCCGCCGAGGATGTTGCAGATGCGGTCGTAAATCGCCGCGTTGGTCTGGTGGTCCTTGCCGAACATCTCGAAATCGACGCCGAGCGCCGCCCAGCGCATGCCGAAATCCGGCTTCCACTGCAGCTTCACATGGCCGCCGGTTACCGGCAGCGTCGTTTCGGTGCCTTCATCGTCGAAGGTGATGGTGCCGGCCTTGGCGTCGACCTGCTTCATCGGCACATAGAGCACGCGTCCGCTCTTCGGCGAGATCGGCAGGAATGGGCTGTAGGTCGCCTGACGCTCCGGCCCGAGCGTCGGCAGCATCACGCCCATGATCTCGTCGTAGCGCGCGGCGGCGCGCAGTAGCACCTCGTCGAAGCGGCCGGCCTTGTAGTACTTGGTCGCGCTGGCGAATTCGTAATCGAAGCCGAACGTGTCGAGGAAGCGGCACAGCATCGCATTGTTGTGGTCGGCGAAGCTGGCATAGTCGCCGCCGAACGGATTGGGCACCGACGTCAGCGGCATGTGCAGATAGGGCTCGAGCGCCGCGCGGTCCGGCACGTTGTCCGGAATCTTGCGCATGCCGTCCATATCGTCTGAGAAGCACAGAAGCTTGGTCTTGACCTTGTCTTGCGTCAGCACCCGGAAGGCATGCCGCACCATGGTCGTGCGCGCCACCTCGCCGAAGGTGCCGATATGCGGCAGGCCGGACGGGCCGTAGCCGGTCTCGAACAGCACGGTTTCCGGGAAATCCTTGCCCTTGTAGCGGCCGATGATCTTCTTCGCTTCCTCGAAGGGCCAGGCCTTGCTCTCGGCCGCCGCCGCAAGCATCTCGGGCGTGAGATCGATGATGTTTGATCCCGTCATTTCACAGTTCCAATCATGGCCGTCTTTGCGGCGGATAAGATTTGTTGACCGGTCTCTAGGCGCGACAGGCCGGAGCGTCAACGATTTGCGGCGGTTTTCCTTGCGGCGCCACAATCGCGCTCCTACGTTCGAGCCGCACACTCAAGGAGTTTTGAATGCCTTTGCTGACGACGCACGAAGCCTTGATCTACCTGATGGTCATCACCTCGGCTTCCGATCGCGACATGACCGATGTCGAGCTGGCGCGGATTGGCGACGTTGTCCGCTCGTGGCCGGTGTTCGTTGACTTCAACCAGGACAGGCTGGTTCAGGTGGCGCAGGCCTGCCAGAAGGCGCTGAATGACAAGGAAGGGCTGGAGGGCGTGCTGGCGCGCGTCGCCGCGGCGCTGCCGGAGCGGCTGCGCGACACCGCCTACGCTGCCGCCTTCGAGGTCGCCGCGGTGGATCTCGAAATGCGTATGGAGGAGGTGCGCGTGCTGCAGCTCATCCGCCTGAAGCTCGACCTCGACACGCTGACCGTGGCCGCGATTGCGCGGGCGGCCAAGGCGCGGCTACGCACCCTGACTTAGGCTGGCAGCAACCTTCAGAAGAAGCTGACCGGAAAATAGCGCAGATAGAACTCGGCAAAGGTGCCTTTGATCGAGATTTCCTGCAGCGCGTAGTCGAAGGCGGCGGCAAGCGCGGTATCGCTCTTGCGGGTGGCGATCGCCATGCCCGAACCCAGATATTCCGGCGCCAGATACGGACCGCCGGCAAAGCGACAGCAACTGCCGGCATCGGAGCCGCCCAGCCAGAAGGCAAAGCGCATGCCGTCGCCGAAGGCGGCGTCGACCTTGCCGGCCTTGAGGCCGGCATAGAGGTGTTCCGGCGTGTCGAAGGTCACGACCTGCACGGTGTTGAAGTAATCGCGCAGCATTTTCTCATGCGCCGAGGCGGCGACGACGCCGACCCGCTTGCTGCGCAATTTGTCGAGGATCGGCTCGCCGAAGGCCTTCGCCTTTGGCATGATGAAACGCGCCGGAAATTGCATATAGGCGCGCGAGAAGGCATATTTCTCGCGGCTCTCCGGCGTCGCGGCGATGCCGGCAATGATCGCCTCGCCTTCACCTTTCTGAAGAGCGTCCTCGAGTTCGTTCCATGGCAGGGCCTGGACCTGACATTTCTCGACGACGTCCAATTCCGCGCAGATCGCTCGCGCCAGATCGATGTGGAAGCCCGACAGGCGGCCCGAGCCGTCGAGGAAGTTGAAGGGCGGAAAATCGGTGGTGGTGAGGAATCGCAGCCGCGGCAGCGCTGAGAGATCGGGTTTCGGCAGCCGCTCCTTGGCGTCCCACAGCACCGGCACCTGCGGCTCGGCAGCCTGAGTCGCGCCGGCAAACGGCAGGACGCCGGCCAGCGCGGACATCAGGGCCAGAGTTATCCACCGCAAGATCACGATATGGCTCCGAGCTCGTCCCCGTTCGGAGGCTTTTCGTATGAAAATGCGGCAGGCACAACGGTTTTTGATTTCAAGCGGCCAAATTAGGCGTATGGTTTAGCGTGTTTGCAAATGACCACGCGCGCCGGAAGGGGGAAGCTACCGGCTTTGCAGGGGAGATTGCGATCCGGGGGTTGATGGCGAAGGGTGGTTCGGCCATCTACCGTCGGTAACGAAAATGCAGAAGCAACATGGGGTAGATGTTGCGATGGGCCTGTTTGACAGAACTCTGGAATACATAGACCAGCTGCAGAATGCCGGCACCGCGGCTGCGGTGTGCGAGCGGCTGCTGGGCATCACCTCGAATTTCGGCCTGACCGCCTTAATGGCGGGAACCGTGCCGCAGCCCGGCACGCCACGCGGCCAGCAGAAACAGCATGTGATGCTTTGCGATTGGCCCGGCGAGTGGCTGGAGCGCTATGTGGCGCGCAACTATGTCGACCACGATCCGGTGGTCAGTCACATGAAGCAGCTGCAGGCGCCTTTCCAGTGGCGCGATGCCTCCAAGAACGCCGTGAGCGACAAAAGCAGCGACGAAGTCATGGGCGACGCGCGCGAGTTCAAGCTGCGCGACGGCCTGGCGTTTCCGCTAGTCACGCTCGACGGCCAGATCGTCATGGTCTCGCTGGGCGGTGAGTCCGTGGAACTGTCGGATACGGAATTCGGAATGGTCTCGCTGGCGTCGACCTATGCGATCGGCCGCGCTATGCAGCTGCACACCAAGGCCGACAACGTCATCGATCACATAGTATTGACCGCGCGTGAGCGGGAATGCCTGCAATGGGCAGCCGTCGGCAAGTCCGAGTGGGAGATTTCGCAAATCCTCGGCATCTCGGAGCACACATCCGAGAAACACCTTCTTAACGCCAAGAGCAAACTCGGCGCAGCCAACCGAGTACAGGCGGTCGCGGAGGCCATTAGGCGCGGCTATATCAGTTAGGCCGGCCGTGCCGACCTGGAAATTTCAGCTTACGCGATCACGTGATATTTTCAGAAAAAGCGCAGCCGAATCTCCCTCTTGGGAGAGGGCTAATGATTTCTTAACGCCAAATCAAACTGGGCACCACCAACCGTGTGCAGGCAGTCGCGGAGGCCATTAGGCGTGGCTATATTAGCCAGGTCGGCCGTGCTGGCCTAGAATTCTTGCCTACGCGTTCGCGTAATATTTTCGGGAGAGCCCGGCCGTATCATCCTCTTAAGCCCAGGAGACGGCTAATGCTTTTCGCCCTTACCACTCAGGAATTGATGGAACGTCCCGACCTCTGGGAGGCTGTCCACCGCCTGCGCTACAAGATCTTCGTCGAGGAGATGGGATGGACCGATCTCGATCGTCCGGACCAGCTCGAGATCGACCAATTCGACCATGACGAGGCCGAGCATCACCTCGTCATCCGCAATGGCGAGCTTGCTGGCTACCAGCGCATGCTGCCGACCACCCGGCCGCATCTTTTAACCGACGTGCTGTCGGATCTCTGCGAGGGGCCGTCGCCCTCGGGGCCGAATGTCTGGGAACTGACCCGTTACGCGGTGGCTCCCGGCTTTCGCGACGGCAAGCGCGGCGTCTCCACGGTCGGCACCGAACTGATCGCCGGCTTCGTCGAATGGGGCCTGAAGCGCAACGTCAATCAGGTCATCATCGAGTTCGAGCCGATGTGGGTGCTCAGGGCGCTGCAGCTGCACTTCCTGGCAAAGCCGCTCGGCTACCAGCGCACCTATGGCAACCAGCAGGTCGTGGCGACGCTGCTCACCTTCACCGAGCATACGCTCGATATCGTGCGCCAGCGCCGCAACCACTTCCTGCCGGTGCTCAACCGGGGTTATCCCGGCCTGCTCGGCCTGAAGCAGGCTTCGTGAGGGAGGCGGTCATGAGCTTCCATCCCGAACCGGAACTACGCGGCCATACGCTGGTCGTCACGGTGTCCTCGCATGACGGCAGGCCGGTGCTCGACAGGCATGCCTATGCGAGCCTTGCCAGGACCTTGCACGAGGCGGCCGTCAACGACGAGATCCGCGTCGTCATGCTGCGCGGTCTTGCCGGCTGCTTCTGCCTCGGCGGCGACTTCTCGGAGTTCCTCGACGCCACCAAGCACCGAGAGCTGATCGCCGCCGTCACCGATATGTTTCGCATGCTGGCGACCTTCCCCAAGCCGGTGCTTGCCTGTGTCGACGGCGATGCCGTCGGCGTCGGCTGCACCATTCTGTTCCATTGCGACATGGTGATCGCTTCCAAGGGCAGCACGTTCAGGGTGCCGTTCGTCGATTTCGGCCTCGTGCCGGACGCGGCGACCAGCATCCTGGCGCCCCAGAAGCTCGGCTATGCCGGCGCCTTCCGCTTCTTCTGCCTGGGCGACACGCTCGGCGCCGAGGATGCCAAGGCGCTCGGCCTGGTCGGCGAGATCGTTACGCAAGGCAGCGCCGAGGAGGCAACGCTGGCGAGGGCGAAACATCTCGCCAAGAAGCCGGTGGCGGCATTGCTGCAGACGCGCAGTCTCCTCAAGGGCGATACGGCGGTGTTGTGCGACCGCATCGACCACGAGATCACGCTATTCCAGCAGGCGCTTCAGGATGACACCACGCTGAAGCGGCTGCAGCGGATCGCGCGCCTGGCCGCCTGACCGGCCGGCATGAAAGTCTCAGCGCCGCGCGAGCCGAAAGCCGCGCGGCGCTGTAATTTATCCAGAGCAATTCCAGGAAAAGTGTGAGCGGTTTTCCCCGCAATTGCGTAAAAACAAAGAGATGGAGCGGTTCGCCGTTTCCGTGACGGTAGAAATACTTTAGTCCTTCAGGAACCCCGGCCCTTCGCCGATGATCTTCTTGTCGGCCTTGCCGATGGCGTCGAGGTCGCGGCCGTCATAGGGCAGCGACAACAGGATGCGCTGGATCACCGCCAGCCGGGCGCGGCGCTTGTCGTTGGCCCGCACGATAATCCAGGGCGAGAACTCCTTGTGCGTGCGCTCGATCATCTTGTCGCGCGCCTTGGTGTAGTCATCCCATTTGCTGATTCCTGCGACGTCCATCGGTGAGAACTTCCAGTTCTTCAGCGGCGACCAGCGGCGGTCGTGGAAGCGTTCGAGTTGCGTCTCGCGGCCGATGTTCAGCCAGAATTTGAAGAGATGAATGCCCTCATTGGAGATCATCCGCTCGAAATGCGGCGTCTCGTCGAGGAATTTCTCGTGCTGCTCCGGCGTGCAGAACCCCATGACCGGCTCGACACCAGCCCGGTTGTACCAGGAGCGGTCGAAGGTGACGAATTCGCCCGAAGTCGGGAAATGATCGACATAGCGCTGGTAGTACCATTGCCCGGCCTCCGTCGGCGTCGGCTTGGTCAGCGCCACATTGCGCGCCGTGCGCGGGTTCATGTATTGCCGCAGCACGAAGATCGTGCCGCCCTTGCCGGCCGCGTCTCGGCCCTCGAACAGCGCCATCACCCGCTTGCCGGTCGCCTGCAGCCAGGCCTGCGCCTTGACCAGTTCGATCTGCAGCCGCTCGAGCTCCTTTTCGTAGTCCTCGCTCTTCAACTTCTTGTCGTAAGGATAGCCGCCGGCGGTCAGCTTGTTGTCCTCGATCCAGTCCGGCAGCACCGGATTGTCGATGTCGAACGCGCGTTCCGTGCCCCCGATCTTGATCTTGATCGGTCCCGTGGCCGGCACCGCTTCAGCCGTTTGCTTGGCTTTTTTCATCCAGACGAACCTTCCCAGTTTGCGGACTCATGCTATGGAGCCTTGGCGGCGTGGCGCCCCTCCGGACGCAAACACGCTGTAGCATTTTGATTTTGCGCATGAACCTTCGCGAAAATCGATCCTGATTTTCAAAAGGCTATGCGCCGGGCCGATCCAGCGAACCGCTGACCGGTCGACGGGATGCGGGGTGACGCGGGCCTATGGCAGAGACGGGCGCGGGGCAAGAGAGCAGGGGGCAAGCCTTGGCGGCGCGGCTTTGGCGCAACCGCTGGCTGCTTGCCGCCGGCGTCGTCGCGGTCCTTGCGGTTTATTCGTTCGCCGGCGCCCCCGTCTATGTGCCCCTGCTGGCCGTGGCCCTGTTGGCGGCCGCGGCAATGCTGCCCGCCGATGCCGAGCGCCAGTCGGCCGCGGCGGCGGCCGCGATCGAGGCCGGCGGGCTGCAGCGGCTCTCCGGCGAGTATCTGGCGGCCGCGGTCGCCGATCCGCTGATCATCTTCGACCATTCCGCGGCCATCGTTCACGCCAACGCCGCCGCCTTCGCCGCCTTTGGCGGGCTGGCCCCGGGCATGTCCCTGGCGCTGAAGTTTCGCGCGCCGGAAATGCAGGCCTTGCTGGACGGCATCCTGTCGGGCAAGGTCGCCGCCGATGCGGTCGACTACACTGAGAAGCTGCCGGTGGAACGGACATACCGGGTCAGCGCGTCCACGGTCGGCCATGCCACCGGCCTCTACGTGCTGGTGTTCAAGGACCAGAGCGAGACCCGCCGCATCGATCGCATGCGGGCCGACTTCATCGCCAATGCCAGCCATGAGCTGCGCACGCCGCTCGCCTCGATCGCGGGCTTCATCGAGACGCTGCGCGGGCCGGCTCGCAGCGACCCGGCCGCGCGCGACCAGTTCCTGCAGATCATGCAGAACCAGACCGGCCGCATGGCCCGCCTGATCGACGATCTGCTCTCGCTGTCGCGGCTGGAGATGAAACCCTATCTGAAACCTGGCACCGAGGTCGATCTTCGCCAGACGATCGACAGCGTCATCGACTCGCTCGGACCGCTGGCCGCGGAGAACGGCGTCGTCGTCGAGCGGGAGTTCGCCGAGGGGCGGCTTGTCGTGCCCGGCGATCGCGACGAGCTGTTCCAGGTTTTCGAGAATCTGCTGGAAAACGCCTGCAAATACGGCCAGTCGGGCGGGCACGTCACCGTATCGATTGCCGGCGCGGAGGACCCCCAGCAGCCGGGCTTCGACGTCACGATCAGGGACTACGGCCCGGGCATTGCCGAAGAGCATATCCCACGCATCACCGAGCGTTTTTACCGCGTCGACGTCGAAAACAGCCGCACCCAGAAAGGCACCGGGCTTGGCCTTTCGATCGTCAAGCATATATTGACTCGTCACAATGCCAGGCTGTCGATCAAGTCGGAAGTCGGCAAGGGCGCGGCGTTTACGGTTCATTTGCCGGCTCGCTGATCCTGTACTGGTTACCAACCGGCTTTTCTTCTTTCTGTCATGCGGTTCGCGTATCAGCGACGGATTGAGGAAGCGAACAAACCGGCAGAAGCTGGGAAGGCATGCCTATGCAGTCCGTGCACATCATGAGTGCCTATGACGAGGAATTGAAGTTCCTCTCCAAGCGCATCGCCGCGATGGGCGGGCATGCCGAGCGCATGGTCGAACAAGCGGTTGCCGCCCTGGTCAATGTCGACCATGGCCTGGCCCAGAAGGTGATCCAGGACGATCTGGTCCTCGACGAAGGACAGCGCGAGATCGACGACAAGGCAATCATCATCATTGCCAAGCGCCAGCCGATGGCGACGGATCTGCGCGAGATCGTCGGCGCCATCCGCATCTCGGCCGATATCGAGCGGGTTGGCGATCTCGGCAAAAACGTCGCCAAGCGGGTCGCCTTGATCGATGGCCGCCAGCCCAACAGCCTTTTCCGCGGTCTCGAGGCATTGGCCAACCTGGCGCTGACGCAGCTCAAGGAAGTGCTGGACGTCTATGCCTCTCGCTCGGTCGAGAGGATCGGCTTCGTGCGCGACCGCGACGACCAGATCGACGCCATGTACACCTCGCTGTTCCGCGAGCTTTTGACCTACATGATGGAAGACCCGCGCAACATCACGCCCTGCACGCATCTCTTGTTCTGCGCCAAGAATATCGAGCGGATCGGCGATCACGCGACCAACATCGCCGAGACCATCTATTACATCGTCACCGGCGATCAGATGCCCGCCGACCGGCCGAAGGGCGACAAGACCGACCAGGTCGTGCTTCCCGGCGCGGTGCCGGCTAAGTGAACAGGCGCCTCTCGAACGGCTTCCTAATTTAGGCTAAGCTCTTTGAGGCATAGCGATTTGTCAGTCGCAGTCTCGGGAGGTTTGCGATGGAACAAGTTCGAAACCTGACTCCAGCCTCGCAGCCGACATCGGGCATCATCGCCTCAAGCGTCTATTCCAGCGGCAAGCGCGTCGCCGATATCGCGATCGAACAGGCCGGCGAATGGGCGGCAAAACCCGGTCATGTCGTCTGGATCGGCCTGCTCGAGCCCGATCGCAACCTTCTGCTGAGGGTGCAGGCGCAGTTCCACCTGCACGACCTGGCGATCGAGGATGCCGAGCATCCGCATGCGCGCCCGAAGATCGAGCAATATGGCGATGCCCTCTTCATCGTCGCGCGCACCGCGCAATTGATCGACGGCCGCGTCACTTTCGGCGAGACGCATCTGTTCGTCGGCACCGGCTACATCGTCAGCGTCCGGCACGGCCCTTCGACCTCCTACGCAGCCGTGCGCCAGCACTGGGAAAGCTGCCCGCATTCACTAGCCAAGGGCGAGGATTTCGTCCTCTACGCCATTCTCGATTTCATCGTCGACAATTACATGCCGGTGCTGGAGCAGATCGAGGACGAGGTCGAGGCGATCGAGGACAAGGTGCTTTTGAAGCCGATGACCGGTTCCGACATCGAGCGGCTTTACATGTTGCGCCGCGACCTGCTGCGGCTGCGCAATGCGGCGCTGCCGCTGGTCGAGGTCTGCCGCCGGCTGACCAGCGCCGAACTGCCGCAGATCCATGCCGCCATGCATCCGCTGTTTCGCGACGTGACCGACCACATCCGCACCGTGCAGGAAAAGATCGACTCCCTGCGCGAGGTCCTGGCCTTCGCCTTCGAAGCCAGCCTGCTGGTCGGGCAGAGTCAGGAAACCGCGATCTCCAAGAAGCTCGCGTCATGGGCCGCCATTCTGGCGGTGCCCACGGCCTTCGCCGGCATCTACGGCATGAATTTCGCCGACATGCCCGAACTGAAGATGGAATACGGCTATCCCGTCATCCTGCTGGTGATGGCCTCGATCTGCTCGTTCCTGTACTGGCGGTTCAAGCAGAATGGATGGCTGTGAAGAGAGGGGAGTAGGGGAGTAAGGCAGTAAGGGAGTAGGTAATACGAAGCGATCAACTGGCGAAACGTCGCACGCGAAGCGCTCTTTCCCCTACTCCCCTACTGCCTTACTCCCCTATTCCCCTAATCTTACCTTGCCCTGCGCCGTTCGGCCGCCGGCTGGAACGCGACGCGGGAATGGTACTTGCAGTACGGTCCCGTCTCGGCGGCGTCGTTGCCGCAGAAGCTGAAATCTTCCGACAGCGGATCGCCGTTCGGCCATTTGCAGGTGCGCTCGGTCAGTTCGACGAGCTGCAGGTTGCGCGAGATCGGCACGACCACGTTCTCGACCGGGCGGATATAGTGGCGGGCCACCGGCTCGGCGTCGAATTGCACCTGCAGCGCAGTGGCGCCGATGGTGGTCGTTACATGGCGCGTCGCGTTTGCAGCACGCGTCACCGATTTCTGCATCGAGGCGCCTTGCGCCACCTTCTTCTGGCGTGCCGGGGCGGCCGTCGCGCGGCCACGGCCCGACAGCTTCAGGCGATGCACCTTGCCGATGACGGCGTTGCGGCTCACTCCGCCAAGCTGTGCGGCAATCTGGCTTGCACTCAGACCCTCCGACCACAATTTCCTGAGAAGTTCTACCCGCTCGTCAGTCCAGTTCATGAGACCGCGCTCCTGCTAATGCGTGCGGCAGCCAGAATCCTTTCCCGAGCCGGCTCTCGCCGGGCAAACGACACCACATGTACCGGGTGATTTAGGTCCGCCGCACGAAATATAGTTATTTCTCGACTACAATTACCTTATACGCTGACTCGGTGACAAGAGTCCCAAAGGCAACACCGATTCGGTTTTTACGGTTTTCCCCAACTTGCCTGACCACTGATGAGCCGGCGCGGCGTCGGGGCTTGCCACGCGCTTCTGCGTGACGTTTTCGTTGACTTCATGGCCGAAAAACACGATAAGCCGCAAAGGCCGCCGCATTGGCGGCTTTTTTGATTTCCGGTTCCGGAGACGCATATAATGAGCGGTTCGGCGCTTTACGAGACCTTTGCCCGCGCACCCCTGGCTTTCGATCGTGGGGAGGGGACCTGGCTGGTCACAGACAAGGGCGAGCGATATCTCGACTTCGCCGGCGGCATCGCGGTGAATTCGCTGGGCCACAGCCATCCGCACCTGGTCGCGGCGCTCACCGAGCAGGCGGCCAAGCTCTGGCACGTCTCCAACCTCTATGAGATCCCGGAACAGCGCCGGCTGGGCGAACGGCTGGCCGACGCCACCTTCGCCGATAAGGTGTTCTTCACCAATTCGGGTGCCGAGGCGCTGGAATGCGCCATCAAGACGGCCAGGCGCTATCACTTCGTCAAGGGCCATCCCGAGCGTTTCCGCATCATCACCTTCGAGGGCGCCTTCCACGGCCGCACGCTGGCGACAATCGCGGCCGGCGGCCAGTACAAATATCTCGAGGGCTTCGGCCCGAAGGTCGAAGGCTTCGACCAGGTCGCTTTCGACGACATCGACGCCGCCGAGAAGGCGATCACGCCGGAGACCGCCGCGATCCTGATCGAGCCGGTTCAGGGCGAGGGCGGCATTCGCCCGGTGCCGACGCAATCGCTGAAGCGCCTGCGCCAGCTTTGCGACCAGCACGGCCTGCTCCTGATCTTCGACGAGGTCCAGTGCGGCATCGGCCGCACCGGCAAGCTGTTCGCGCATGAATGGACCGGCGTCACGCCCGACCTGATGGCGATCGCCAAGGGCATCGGCGGCGGCTTCCCAATGGGCGCCTGCCTTGCCACGGACGAGGCGGCGACCGGGATGACCGCCGGCGTGCATGGCACAACCTTCGGCGGCAATCCGCTGGCGATGGCGGTTGGCAACGCGGTGCTCGATGTGGTGCTGGAGGACGGTTTCCTTGAGGACGTGCAGCGCAAGGCGCTGCTGTTGAAGCAGGGGCTTGCGGCGGTTGCCGACGAATTTCCCGAAGTCATCGAAGGCATCAGGGGAACAGGCCTGATGCTTGGCCTCAAATGCGCGATGCCCAACACCAAGGTGAACATGGCGCTGCGCGACCAGCATTTGCTTGCCGTGCCGGCGGGCGACAACGTTATCCGTCTCCTGCCGCCGCTCACCGTCACCGACGAGGAGATCGGCGAGGCGCTGAAGCGCATCCGAGGCGGCGCCAAGGGCTTGACCGACGCGATTGCGGCCGAAGCCGCGAAATAATTTCTGGAAACCTGCCGATGAGTGTTCGCCACTTCACCGATCTATCCGCCGTTTCCGCGGGCGACCTGCGCGTCATGCTGGACGACGCGGTGGCGCGAAAGACCAGGCTCAAGGCAGGCGAGCGTTCGAAACCGCTCGACGGCAAGGTATTGGCGATGATTTTCGACAAGCCGTCGACGCGCACGCGCGTGTCCTTCGATGTCGGCATGCGCCAGCTCGGCGGCCAGACCATCATGCTGACCGGCACCGAGATGCAACTCGGCCGCTCCGAGACCATCGCCGACACGGCAAAGGTGCTGTCGCGTTATGTCGACGCCATCATGATCCGCACCACCTCGCATGACCGGCTGCTGGAGCTGACCGAGAACGCCACGGTTCCCGTCATCAACGGGCTGACCGACGACACGCATCCCTGCCAGCTCATGGCCGACATCATGACCTATGAGGAGCATCGCGGTCCGGTGGCCGGCAAGACCTTCGCCTGGACCGGCGACGGCAACAATGTGCTGCACTCGCTTCTGGAGGCTTCGGCGCGGTTCCGATTCAACTTGAACGTCGCGGTGCCGGAAGGCAGCGAGCCTTTCGAGAAATATGTCAACTGGTCGAAAGCCAATGGCGGCAAGGTCCGTTTTTCCAAATCGGCCGAGGAAGCCGTCGACCAGGCCGATTGCGTCGTCACCGACAGCTGGGTCTCGATGGGCCAGGAGCACCGCGCCCGCGGCCACAACGTCTTCCTGCCCTATCAGGTCAATGCGGCGCTGATGGCCAAGGCCAAGCCCGATGCGTTGTTCATGCACTGCCTGCCGGCGCATCGCGGCGAAGAGGTCACCGACGATGTGATCGACGGGCCGCATTCGGTGGTGTTTGACGAGGCCGAGAACCGGCTGCACGCCCAGAAGGCGGTGCTGGCCTGGTGCCTGGGCGCTTGAGAGGGGCGGACCTGACCGCTTCCGGCCCTATCGGGGTCGACTTGATCCGGGGATATGTGATGCCTATCTGCGGGCCATCATGTAAATTGAACGCGCTTCGACGCATGCGGCTCATCGGGTTGCATGGCTGCGCCCCGGAGTTTTGTCATGTTGGAAACCCAGACCTTGGCTGCTGAGCATAAACCCCAACTCGGTGAATTCGGCTTCGCCGGCGACGACCACGTCGTACCTTACGAGGTCGCGCCGCTCGACGTGCGCGGCCGCACAGTGCAGCTCGGGCCGATGCTCGACGCCATTTTGAGCCGCCACGACTATCCCGAGCCGGTCGCCCGTCTTTTGGCGGAAGCCTGCGTGCTCACTGTCCTGCTCGGCACCTCGCTGAAATTCGAGGGCAAGTTCATCCTGCAGACCCGCACCGACGGTCCGGTCGATATGCTGGTGGCCGATTTCAGCACGCCACACGCGCTGCGCGCCTATGCGCGCTTCGATGCCGACCGGCTGCAGGCGCTGATCGCCTCGGGCGCGACCTCGCAGCAGACGCTGCTCGGAAATGGCGTGCTGGCTTTGACCATCGACCAGGGCGCGCATACGCAGCGCTATCAGGGCATCGTCCAGCTCGACGGCACCTCGCTGGAGGATGCCGCGCGCACCTATTTCCGTCAGTCGGAGCAGATCCCGACGGAGATCAGGATGTCGGTCGCCAAGCTGGTCACGCCAGGTCCTGGCGGCGCGCGCGAGCAGTGGCGCGCCGGCGGCATCCTGGCGCAGTTCCTGCCGCAGGCGCCGGAGCGCATGCGCGTGCCGGACATTTCCGGAGGCGACGGCGATGCGCGAGAGGTTGCGGACCATCCGGCCGACAATTCCTGGCAGGAATTGCTGGCGCTGCTCGGCACGATCGAGCCGACCGAGCTGATCGATCCTACTGTCGGGGCCGAGCGGCTGCTTTACCGGCTGTTCCACGAACATGGCGTGCGCGTGTTCCGCGGCGTTCCGGTCGCCGACCAGTGCTCCTGCTCGCGCGACAAGATCCGCGGCATCCTCGGGGGCTTTTCGGCCGAGGAGATCAAGGACTCGACCGAGGACGGCGGCATCCATGTCGCCTGCGAGTTCTGCTCGACGCAATACGACTTCGACCCAGCCGAGTTCGCGGCGGAGTAACGCCCCTCCCTTCTCCCCGTTTCACGGGGAGAAGGTGCCCGAAGGGCGGATGAGGGGCGGCGCCAACGCCGGCCATGTGGGAAGCCTTGCCCCGTCCTAAGAAATTCTCAGAATTCGGCGCTGCCCCTCATTGCCCTGCCGGGCATTTCTCCCCGTAAAACGGGCAGGGGAATCGCATATGGGTTTTTGGGACTTGAAGTTGGCTTGAGAAGCGATTCTTTGGGCAGGCAGTCGAATTGAGGAGAGACTGCCATTTCGAGCCTTGAGAGCTATTTCGGCGCGCTGCCCGATCCGCGCGCTGGCAACGCCACGCATCGGCTTGGCGACCTGATCGTGATGATGATCGCCGCAA
>NZ_RZOY02000098.1 GCF_004022705.2 Mesorhizobium sp. M2D.F.Ca.ET.226.01.1.1 | reverse complement strand
GTTGATCCAGCCCGCCATCACGCTCGGCTTCGCCTTCGGCGCCTCGGTCACCCGTAGATCGCGCTCGGCCATGCTCGACGTCTTGAGCGACGACTATGTGCTCACCGCCCGCAGCAAGGGCGCCTCGGCGCGCAGCGTCATCTGGCGCCATGCCTTGCCCAATGCGCTGATCCCGGTGGTGACGCTGAGCGGCATCGAATTCGGCTATCTCCTCGGCGGCGCCGTCATCGTCGAGCAGATCTATGCGCTGCCCGGCCTCGGACGGCTGGTGCTGGACGCGATCCTGCAGCGCGACTACGCGCTGGTGCAGGG
>NZ_RZOY02000097.1 GCF_004022705.2 Mesorhizobium sp. M2D.F.Ca.ET.226.01.1.1 | reverse complement strand
CCACGCTGCCGGAAAACGCCACGACGACGATCTGCAAAGCCGCGGTGATCGCGAGGATCACGAACGACCATTTGATCGCCCAGATGCCGCGATCGGTCGTCGCGATCGTGGCGTCGATCACCCCATGCGTATGACCATGCGGCCCGTGGTGATCATGGCCACCATGGTCGTGACCATGCGCCCCGAACCCGAACCAGGCCAGAATCCTTGCCCACATGGTTGCCTCACAGATACTTGGTGAGCTGTTTCAGCTCCTTGAGCGTGTCCCTGGTCGGTTCTCCGCCTTCGACCAGGCAGTGCTCCATATGATCGTG
>NZ_RZOY02000096.1 GCF_004022705.2 Mesorhizobium sp. M2D.F.Ca.ET.226.01.1.1 | reverse complement strand
ACGCACTCAAGGACATTTCTGTGCGTGTGGACCCAGGGGAGCGAATCGGTTTGCTTGGCCACAATGGCGCGGGCAAGAGCTCGTTCCTCAAGATGGTTGCCGGCCTCTATCCGATCTCGTCAGGCAGCAGAGAGGTTCGCGGCACAGTCAGATTAATGCTCGATCTGAGTTTCGGCTTCGAGCCTGATGCCACGGGCCGCGAGAATATTCTTTATCGGGGTTTGCTGCTTGGCCTTTCACCGAAGGCGATGCGATCGATGGAAGCTGAGATAGTCGAGTTCGCCGACCTTGGTGAGTTCATCGACTACCCGCTC
>NZ_RZOY02000095.1 GCF_004022705.2 Mesorhizobium sp. M2D.F.Ca.ET.226.01.1.1 | reverse complement strand
GCAAGACTGGTCCACGGCAGCGTAGAACGACCAATACAGGGCCGCTAGCCCGAACAAGGATGTGACGGCCGCGCAGCATGTTACCCAAGTGGCCAAACTATCGTCATTGATGACGATCTCTCGCTTTGCCGATTCCAAACGTGCCCGAAGGCTGCCGGCTGATGAGGGGTTTCTCACCTTTCTTGTTCCGATTAACGTTTCGATTGCCGCGATCTGGCGTGCAAGCGGTCCTCGAGGAACGATTGCCAGCTCTCTAAAAATCGACAGCGCCAAATTCAATCCGAACGCTAGTTGAAGCAGTCCGGAAAACTCAT
>NZ_RZOY02000094.1 GCF_004022705.2 Mesorhizobium sp. M2D.F.Ca.ET.226.01.1.1 | reverse complement strand
CGACACCCCCAAGAGACTCTATGAATCGCCGGTGAACGCCTTCGTTGCCGGCTTCATCGGGTCTCCTTCGATGAACCTTTTCGAGGCGACCCTGACGGGCGACGAACTGACGTCCGGCACCTTCGGCGTCCGGCTGCAGGATGCAGCCTTCGTGCGCAGGCCGGGCTTGAGGTCGTATGCGGGGCGCAAGGTCGTGTTCGGGATCCGCCCGGAGCATCTCTATGACAGCAGCCTCGAATCCGGCCGCAAGTATCAGACGATACCGGCAAAGGTGACCTCGATCGAGGAACTCGGGTCGGAACATATCGTCCATCT
>NZ_RZOY02000093.1 GCF_004022705.2 Mesorhizobium sp. M2D.F.Ca.ET.226.01.1.1 | reverse complement strand
GTGCTTGCCCGCCTTCGAAATCGCAAAACCGTCGTCGACGAAACGGCGCGCGTCGATGTCGAACTCGCGCACCACCAGCGCGTCCGAGCCGCCGGGCGACATAGTGATCAATGCGCGATCGCCGTCGGGATAAAGAATGTCGAGCTCGACGCACACCCACGGCATGCGTTCGGCCGCGCCCAATGCGTCAAAGTCGATCAGATTCTTCCAGTCAGGCTTGCCGGCGCGCCACGCTGCCCAACTGGTGCGCCGCCACAGACCTTTGGGGTTGCGCTCGTCCTGCCAGAGGTCGTACGCCCACTCTTTCCATCTGTCC
>NZ_RZOY02000092.1 GCF_004022705.2 Mesorhizobium sp. M2D.F.Ca.ET.226.01.1.1 | reverse complement strand
TGCGGCGTGTCGGGCGGGACGATCAGGATCTGGCCGGCCGAGGCCTCGATCTTTTGGTCGCCGACCGTGAATAGGGCGGTTCCGGAGCGGATGATAAAGAGCTCGGCATAGGGATGCTTGTGCAGGCGCGGGCCACCGCCGATGTCCGGCAGGTAGTTGAAGATCAGACAGCTTTTCGAGCCGAAGGCGCCGCATTGCAGCTCGCCTTGCCAGCGGTCGGGCGCTTCAGCCCATCCATCACGCTCGATGACATGCGCCATGGCTGGAGATTAGACCGTCCCAGAGACCGCTGTCGAGGCGAAGCGGCACACGATTTCGTC
>NZ_RZOY02000091.1 GCF_004022705.2 Mesorhizobium sp. M2D.F.Ca.ET.226.01.1.1 | reverse complement strand
TTGTGAAGCCGTTCATCCCCGAGGAGCTGCTGGCCCGGCTGGCGCGCCTGATCGCGCGGAAGAAACGCTGATGCGGCAAAGCCGGCGCGCAGCCCTTGCCGCATGCATGTTCCTGGCAATGGCCGCGCCTCCCGGTGTTTCATGGGCCCAGACGGTCGACGAGCTTTACGCGTCCGGCGTCAAGGCGAGGCAGGCCCAGCATTTCGACGAGGCGGCGGATCTGCTCAAGCGCGCGTTGGCGCTGAAGCCCGACAATGCCGATGCCCTGGTGCAGCTCGGCTTTGTCGAGCTCGGCCGCAACGATCTGCCGGCCGCGCGCGACGCCTT
>NZ_RZOY02000090.1 GCF_004022705.2 Mesorhizobium sp. M2D.F.Ca.ET.226.01.1.1 | reverse complement strand
GCGATTCCGCCTGGATGCGCGCCTATTTCACCTGGGTGAAGGTGTTCGCGCTGTCCTTTGCCATGGGCGTGGTCACCGGCGTCACCATGAGCTTCCAGTTCGGCACCAACTGGCCCGGCTACATGGAGACCGTCGGCAACATCGCCGGGCCGCTGCTCGCCTATGAGATCCTCACCGCCTTCTTCCTCGAGGCGGCCTTCCTCGGCATCATGCTGTTCGGCTTCCGCCGCGTCTCCAACCGCATCCACACTTTGGCCACCGTGCTGGTCGCCGGCGGCACCACGGTCTCCGCCTTCTGGATCATCGCGCTCAATTCCTGGATGCAGAC
>NZ_RZOY02000089.1 GCF_004022705.2 Mesorhizobium sp. M2D.F.Ca.ET.226.01.1.1 | reverse complement strand
CTGGCTCAGCGCAGGGGACTCGAGCATGGCGTCCAGGCGGTCCATGTCGAAGGAAGAAACGGTGATCGACGGCGGCAGGCCGCTGGCGGTGTTCATGGTGAAGCTCCTTGGTTGAAAGCCATGCAAAAGGCGGCACCTGCTGGCGCCGCCTGTCTGTATTGTGGGGACAAATGCGGCCGGAATCGACTCCTGCCGATTCCGGGCTGGTGCTGCGGGGGCTCAGCCGTTCAGCGCGGGGCCGGGCGGGGCTGCCGCATCGGACGTGGCGTGCAGCGCGTCCAGGGTGAACAGTGCCTGCGGCAGGCGCTTGAACAGATCGGAAGAGCGTC
>NZ_RZOY02000008.1 GCF_004022705.2 Mesorhizobium sp. M2D.F.Ca.ET.226.01.1.1 | reverse complement strand
TTGCGGCGATCATCATCACGATCAGGTCGCCAAGCCGATGCGTGGCGTTGCCAGCGCGCGGATCGGGCAGCGCGCCGAAATAGCTCTCAAGGCTCGAAATGGCAGTCTCTCCTCAATTCGACTGCCTCTCAAGCCAACTTCAAGTCCCAAAAACCCATATGCGATTCCCCTGCCCACGAGGGGGAGATCAGCTGTCGCGTGCGCTGCGCCTAACGACCAACTTACTCCCTCCACCACTTTCCAGCCGAACCCTCACCATCCGCACCGCCGAACCGGCCGCCATCCACTGCGGCCCGTCGCCGCGCGCGTCTTCCAAAATCGCCGAGCAGGAAACAGCCAAATGGTCCACATCATCCCCCTGTTCGTCGGCGAGCGCCGGCTCGATACCGGCAATGCGGTGCAATATCCGGACTCCTCGCCGGTCGGCGAGGCGATGCAGCAATTCGGCGACCGGTGGCAGGCCGCGGCCGAGCGCTACGAGCAGCGCAAGGCGCAGCAGCAGGCCTTCGACACCGAGATCGCCGCGCGCCGGCTGAACGGCGAACTCGCCAAGGCCGAGGCCGATGCCGTGGCCAATTCGCCCGCCGACGGCGCCGGCCTGCACGATGCCATGTATGGCCAGGTCGATCCATACACCGGCCAGGTGGTGAAGACCGGCCTGTTCGACACGCTGTTCGGCAATTTCCTGAAGCAGCTGCCGCCCGAGGTCCGCCCCGGCCTTGTGGCGCGCAAGGAGGCGCTTCGCGCGGTCGGCGGGCGGCGCATGGCGGCGCAGCAAAATCAGCGCCGCAAGCAATATGAGCAGGACCAGGTGGCGGAGGTTCACACCGCCGTACTCAGCAACGTCGCGCAAAGCGACCCGAACGACACCGCCGCCTTCGACGCCTCCCGGCAGGCCGGCCTCGATCTCATCGCCAAGATGGACCTTGACCCGCGAGCCAAGGCGCTGGCCGAAGCCGACTGGCTCGCCCGTACGGCGAAAGAGCGCATGCAAGCGCTGATCGCGCAGGACCCGCGCCGCGCCGCCGAGATGCTGAGCGCCGGCCCGGTGGCCAGCGACGGCATGGGCGAGACGGTGCGGGCGCAGCTTGGTGCTGTGGCTCGGGACGAAAAAGCTGCGGTAAATGGCCAAAAAACGCCGGATGAGACGGTGGCGCAAGCGTTCGGCGAACGCCCGTGGCCGGGCAGCGACGCAGCTATACCGCTCGATGCCATCACCTACCTGAAACCCGGCGATATCGCTGCGCTGAAGGCTCAGGCCAACAACGCCACCGCGGCCCAGATGGTCGGTGCCAATGCGCGGGTCATGCTTGCCGAGCAGACCGCGCCGTCCGTCATCGCGGCCACCGGCAAATATCCCGAGGAAGAACCAACCGCGCAGGACTTCGTCCAAGTCTACGGCGCCGACCTGGGCCCAGAACGATTCAAACTATTCCGGATCAACACAGGCATCGGCAAAGCCTATTCCGACATGCATGCGGCGTCGAACCAGGCGATCCGTGCCGAGCTCCTGCACTCCAGGCCCAGGCCCGGCAGTTCACCGGAAGCGCGCGACCGCTACGACATCAAGGTCGGCGCCGCCCAGTTGATCATGGCCGCCCGCGCCGCCGATCCTGTCGCTTACGTCAGTGAGGTGTTTCGCGGCGATGCTCCGGACTGGAGCAAGGTCAAAACGCCCGAGGAATTACAGGCTGCCGTCAACTGGGTGGGAGCAGCCCAGCAGCAGCTGGGTTTCGATAAAAGATTGCCGCTGCCTTGGGATTTTGCCGACCGGCAGGCTGCGGAATACATCGACCCGAGCAAGCCATTCAACGAGCGTCTTGCCGAGTTGAGTTCGCTTGTCCTTGCGGTTCGTGACCCGGCCGCACGCGGGGCAATGGCCCGGCAGGTTTCCTTGGCCGCGGAAGCCAGGTTGCGTGCACAAGCGGCCCAAGATCCCAGCATCACACCAGAGGCGTTGGACAGTCAGATCACCAAGCTGAAAGGCGAGATGGATTGGATCGGGGAACATCCGGCCCGAGCCCAATACAGCACCATGTCGTGGTGGCTGCAGCAACCTGTCACTGCGTTTAGCGATATCGGCAGGACCATTGCCAAGGGCGCGACCGCCGGGGGCGCGGACAGTCTTGTCGCTGGGCTGGCCACCTCAGGATCGGGCGAGAGCTACGAGCAGCGTCTGGCCCGAGAGCAGGCTGAAACGGAGGATGCAGAGGACCGTGCCGGCTGGGCCGGTTGGGTTGCGGAAGGTCTCGGGGCTGGCTTGGCAGGCTATGGCCTCGCCAGAGGCCTGTACAGCGCTCTTGGTGGGGTCGGGGTCAGCGTCGCGACTGAAGGTAGCGGTTTGGCTGGCCTCGGTACTCGAACCGCAGTGGAGGGCGTCGCCGGCGGCGCTTATGGTGGGGCATACGCCTACAATACCGGTGAGAGCGTCCCCTGGGGTGTCATCAATGGCGCTTTTGGGAATGCTGGCGGCAATGCCTTTGCTGAGGGTCTCAGCGCGGTTGGCAGGCAGATTGCCGCAAAGTTATTTGGCGGTGCCGCTTCGGACACGATCGGAGGTGGCTCAAACGCCTACTCTTCCTCCAGGATAGCCGATCCGCCCGTAGGCCAGCAGCTTGTTGGTGAGGAGGCGGCCGCCGCGGATGGCCTTTCTGCCCAGCAGCCATCAAACCCACCAACCCCGGAAGGTGCACCGAATCGACCGACCGCAGAGGTTAACCCAGGCTCAGCGACGGAACGCGGCCTAACCAATGAAGGTTCTGGCGGCCAAGATCTACATCTGACCTATATGTCTCACTGGACCGCGGCGCAGCGAGCGGCAGCTGATCTAAAGGTAAAAATATTGACGGAGGCCGCCACCGTGGTTAGCCATGCGGTCCGCGCTGGGAAATCGGCTAGGAGAATCTTCAAGGACGCCAGTTTGTTCATTCCACTCGGCAGCGATATCGATCATATGATTGACCTGCAGCTGGGAGGCCTTCACGCTCTGTCTAATTTCATGCCGTTGGATGCGAGTGTAAATCGAAGTTTAGGCGCACAGATTTGGAATCAAATAAAAGACTTACCCATCGGAACCGTAATTAATAAGGTCACAATTGGAGAGCGATAGTGTTCGAAAAATTCCGACAGAGCTTCGCAATCGATAGCAGGGTAGCTGAGGATCCAGGAATGGCCAGCCCAGCCACCGGGATCGCCAGCTTGAACGAGCTCTTGCGCGATTTCGGAGGGAGCTCTTTCAAGCAAGGCCTGTACCGCATCATCCGTGGGCAGGATATTCCGGTCTGGAACGCCAGGATAAACTTGGGATTTCCGGAGACCAATGGGCGGGTCGCTTGCTTTGGTTACGACTGGCAAGGCTCAGCGTTCGCGATCGACAATCAGAGGCTGGAGCAGGGTCAGCCTGGTGTCGTCCTGTTCGAGCCGGGTACCGCCAAGGCTCTCGAAATACCAGCCAACATCGAGACTTTCCATGAAGCACTGGTGATTGAGAATCCCGATGCAGCGTTGGCTGCGAACATATATGCAGAGGACTGGTTGCCGAGTGGCGGGGCACAGCCAGCCTATGACCAATGCGTCGGCTACAAAAAGCCGCTTTTCCTCGGCGGCGAAGACGACATTTCCAACATGGAAATAACGGACCTGGAAGTGTACTGGCACATCATGGGGCAGGTCATAGCCAAGGTAAAAGGTCTGCCGCCGGGCACGCCCGTGAACCTCAAGGGTGGCTGAGACGCCGACGAGTTTACTCTGTAGTTCGATCCAGCGATGTAGTTTGGGGCGCTTGGAAGTACGCGGCCGCCTTCGTTGGAGGTAGGCCATTGATGTTTGCGGTCACCCCTCTCACGACATGGATGGACATACGTGATCGGTCAACGTCGATGCAACTCCCGCCAATGCGGAAATGCTGGCTGGCCGTCTCAAATTCCTCGATGAGAGGATTTTACCGGAGCTTCATTGAGCGATGTCGGCCAACTTGGCTGGGGTCAGTTTCGATTTAGTGAGGATAGCAGTGAGATATATCTTAACCGAGGGACGGTTGGACGCGCCTGCTGATTCCGCAATCGTCGATGGACTGTCTGCACGCTTGGGAATCGAGCTACCTAGAGACTACACCGACTTCCTCAAAGAGCATAATGGGGGCGAAGGTTTTGTTCACGATAACTACATTGTTTTCTTTAAGGCTGAAGAATTGGCCGATTTCAACCGAGAATATGAAGTCGAAAAATATGCGCCAGGCATCCTCTTGTTCGCCTCGAGCGGCGGAGGTGAAGGCTATGGCTTTGACACTGAAGATCCAGCCATGCCAATCGTACGTGTCCCATTCATAGGTATGGATCGGGAATCCGCTGAGACAATAGCGCGTGACCTTGCCGATCTATTTTCTTGGTTGGCGGAATGAATATGAGCGATCAAAATGGATATTCGCGCCCCAAAGGTATGGAATTGTTTGAGATTACACCTGTCATCGTTGGAGGTGATCCAGTCAGTCTGGATAACAAGATCTGGGTGACCAGGTAAGAGCATTTTGAACTGGTGCGCTTTTGGAATCGAACTATCGGGGATTTGCGTAAGGCGGCGCGAGCGGAAGAGTAGGCGGCATGAGGCTTCCGATGTCCTCACCAAGCTGATTTATCAGCCGCAGGCGTCGACAAGATTTAGGGGCACCATTCCCGGTGCGCTCATTCTAGATGCGCCCATAGATGGGCTACGGATTGAGCGCTCGACAGCGCCAGCGTTTCAAACCCTGGCGCTGCCCCTCATCTGCCCCTGCGGGCACCTTCTCCCCGTGAAACGGGGAGAAGGCAAAGCCGATACGATCAATAATCGCCGTTGTAATACCGGTCGTCGCAGGGCGCGGTGTAGATGCGGCCATATCGATCCTGGTAACGGCAGAGCTGCTGCCCGCGGCGCTGCGGCGTGGTGGCCGACCCGACGACGGCGCCGAGCAGCGCGCCGCTCGCGGCACCGATCACCGTGCTCTTGGTGTTGCCGCCGATCGCCTGGCCGACCAGCGCGCCGCCGGCGCCGCCGATCAGCGCGCCGGTGGTGGCCCGCTGCTGGCCTTCGGTCTGCGTCTCGCAGCCGGCAAGGGCCGCGGTCATGAGCACGGCCAGAATGGCCTTCTTGATGATCATCACTAGAACTCCTCTGAAGCCCCAGGGACTGACGACGGGGGCGAACGAAGCTGAACTGCGGTCGCATTACGGCGGAACGGCGGCGGAGCGGCTCACGAAGTGAATCACGGTTTCGCGGCGGTTGAACGCCATGGTTTCCAAACCGGAAAGACCACGCGAACAATGGTTTAGCCCCGCTGGCGGAATCAGCCGGCGAAGATGCCTAGGACCGCGTCGATAACCTGCATGCAGCAGGCCGATCAGCGCCAGGACTTCCGCCGCCGCCGCGGGCGGTCGTTGTCCGGAGTCCAATTGGCCTTCCTCCGCCACGCGAACCACGCCTCACCCCCAGAAAATTCCCCCCAGGAATGGAGAAACGACATGACCCGAGGACTTCCCCGGACCCTTGCCCGCGCCGCTGCCCGCGAGGCCGGCCTTGCGCCGCCCAAGCTCGGCCTCAAGGCCGTGACCAGCGGGCAGGGCGGTTCCTACCGCACCGTCTTCACCTTCGCCGGCATGCAGGTGCCGGTAACCGATGCGCTCGCCTATGCGAGCCAGAAGATTTTCGATTTCACCGACGGCAAGGTGCGCATCAAGGGCGGAACGGCCAGGCTGCAGTTCGCGGTGCTGACCACGCGCGCTTCCACCATCAACGACAACGCCGCGCTCACCTGGTCGCTGGGCTCCGCCGCGGCGTCGAGCGCCACGCTCGCCGGCACCATGGTCAATGTGCTGGCCTCCACCGCCCGCACGCTGGACGGCACGGGCGCCGCGCTGTCTTCCGCCTCCACCGCCGACATTGCCGCCGCCTTGACGCTCGACGGCACGGCGACGCCGGTCGACCTCTATCTTAACCTGGCCTTCGCCACCGGCACGGATATCGACGCCGATGGCACGATCGCGGTGACCGGCACGATCACGCTGCTGTGGGAGAACTGGGGCGATAACGCGTAGGCGCTGACGCTCTCCCTTCTACCCTTGTGGGAGAAGGTGGCCGAGCGAAGCTCGGTCGGATGAGGGGTGCTCCAGCTTGGCGCATACTTCGATCCAAATCACCAACCTCTCATTCCTTCCAACACCCCTCATCCGTCTCGGCGCTGCGCGCCGATCCACCTTCTCCCACAGGGGGAGAAGGAGAAGAAAGGAACACATCTCATGACAGATCTGGCAGAGGCCGGGTCCGTGGCTTCGCGGCCGGCGGGCAACCTGGCGACGCCTCCGGCTTCCGGGGACAACGGGTCCGCCCCGGCGGCCGGCAGAAGTTGGTTTGACGGTCTTTCCGAAGGCAACCGCAAGCTCGCTGAAGCCAAGGGCTGGACCAAGGCCGAAAGCCTCGACCGGGTTTTCACATCCTATGCGGAACTGGAGCGCCAGCAGGGCGAAAGCCTGCGCGTTCCGTCAAAAGACGCGCCGAAGGAGGAATGGGACAGGTTCCATTCCAGATTGCCGGAGGCGATGCGTCCGCTGACTTCGGCCGAAAAGGTCGAGTACCGGCGGCCCGACAACCTGCCGGAAAACTTCGCCTATTCGGACGAGCTCGCCAATGCCTCGAAAGCCTGGGCGGTCGAAGCGGGCGCCAGCCCGAAGATCGCGCAGGCCTATCACGACCGCTTTGTGGGCTACATGGCCGAGCAGGCTGCGCAGCAGCAGGCGGCGCTGTCGCGCTCGGTCGAGGCCACGCATGACGAGCTGGTGCGCGACTGGGGGCCGACCGACAGCGATGGCTTTCGCCAGAAGCTCGAGGTCGCCAACCGGGCGATGAAGAAGCTCGGCCTGGTCGACGCCTACAAGCAGAAGGGCATCCTTCTGCCCGATGGCGCGCTGACCGATCCGCAGATCGCCCGCGCCTTCCATGCGATCGGCGAGGCGATGTTCCGCGAAGACACGATCGACGCCGACGGAGCGCCCAGGGGCCAAAACCCCTTCCGCCGCAACGCCGCCGGCGAGCGCAACATCTCGGCCATTTCCGCCCTTGTCAAAGCCGACCCCCAACGCGCCCGGCGGCTCGCCAGGGATGCGGGCGAAAACCCGGATCTCTGGATGCCCAACAACCCGCTCTAGCCGCCGGCCCCATCTCACCAACCTCAAAGGAAAGACCAAATGGCAGACGCCTATACCCGCATCGCGGACGCGATCGTTCCGTCCGTCTATGCCCAGTACTCGTTCGAGGAGCATGTCCAGTCCCTCGAAATTTTTCAGGCCGGCATCCTGTTTTCCGATCCGGCGATTTCCTCGAAACTGTCGATGGGCGGCCGCTCCGTCGACATGCCCGGCTGGAAGGATCTCGGCAACGATCCGTCCGAGCCGGTCAATGACGATCCGGCCGACTCGATCGAGATGAAGAAGATCGGCTCGCGCCGCGAGGTCGCCGCCCGCAATGTGCGGGCCCAGGCCTGGGGCGTTCCGGATCTCACCGCGATCCTGGCCGGTGACGACCCGCAGAAGCTGATCGTGCGCCGCCAGACCGAATACTGGCAGCGCGCCAACAAGCTGACCCTGCTCGGCATCCTCAAGGGCGTGCTGGCCGACAATGTCGCCAATGACGGCGGCGACCTGGTGCGCACCACCGGCGCCTCGATCGTCGACACCGACATCATCGAGGCGGCCTACCTCATGGGTGATCGCGCGGACAAGTTCCGTACCATCTGGATGCATTCCAAGCAGATGAAGGCGCTGAAGCTCGCCGACCTCATCGACTATGTGCCGTCCTCGGAGCAGGGCGGGCCGCTGATCCCCTATTACATGGGGCTGCGCTGCGTGGTCGACGACGACATCCCGCAGGCGGCGGGCGTCTACACGGCCTTCATGTTCAAGGACAAGGCGATCCTGTGGAACGAGCTGCCGGTCAATTCCGAAGGCGGCCCGCTGGAGTTCGACCGCAAGCCGCGCCAGGGCCATGGCGGCGGCGTCACCGAAATGGTCGGCCGTCGGCATTTCGTCGCGCATGTTCCCGGCACGCGCTTCCTCGACGCCTCGACCGTCGGCGAGTTCGCCACCGACGCCGAGCTCGCGCTGGCGGTGAACTGGGACCGCACGGCCTCAAGCGTGAAGAACATGAGCTTCATCGCGCTGAAGACGACCGAGGCGTAACGGCTTACTTGTGAAGGCGGGGCAGAAGTGCCCCGCCTCTTTCTAGGGCAGCGTTCCTTCGCGCCCCCCTCTGTCCTGCCGGACATCTCCCCCACGAGGGGGGAGATGAGATGTCGCGCCGGTTTCGCCAATCGTCAAAGTCGTCGCAGGAAGTGCGCCAGCGGCCACGCTGCCAATCTCCCCCCAGTGGGGGAGATGTCCGGCAGGACAGAGGGGGGCGCCGTAGAGCGCCACTCTTGGCGATTTGCGCGTCCAAGCTTCACCCCCACACGGATCACCGACCCATGGCCATCACCCCGCTCGACATCGCCAACATGGCGCTGGCCGTTCTCGACGAAGCGCCGATCGACAGCCTCGACCAGGACGTCAAGGCGGCGCGCCTGCTCAATCTTCACCTCGACCTCACCCGCGAGGGCGAGCTCGCCAAGCATGCCTGGGTTTTCGCCATCCTCTCGGCGCAGGTTGCGGGCGCCGATACCGGCTCCGGCGATTGCACGCTGAACTATGTCTACGAATTGCCGGCCGACTGCATTCGCCCGCTGCCGCTGACCGCCAATGGCGAGCCCGACGGCCAGCCGATCTCCTGGCGCCAGGAGGCGGGGCTGATCTATTCCGACCAGGCCGGGCCGCTGACCATCCGCTACCTCGCCAATCTCACCGACCCCAACGACTGGGACGCGCTGTTCACCGAAGTGCTGGTCGCGGCGCTGGCGATCAAGATCGCGCATCCGCTGACCCACAAGGCCGGCATGATCGACATCGCGCGCGCCGCCTATGACCGCGCGCTCGACGCCGCCTTCAGCGCCAACGCCATCCAGCGTGGCGGCCGGCTCTATACCGGCGCCTGGGCGGCGCAGCGCGGCGATTTCCGGAGTCTTCGTTAATGACAGCGCTCTATCCGGTTCAGGACGTCTTCACCCGCGGCGAGATTTCGCCCAGGCTCCATTCGCGCGCTTCGCTCGACCTCTATCGCGGGTCACTGGCGAAATGCGAGAACTTCCTCACGCTGCCGCATGGCGGCATCCGCAAGCGGGGCGGCACCTACTTCGTCGGCGAGGTCAAGGCGTCCGCGAAGAAGACCAGGCTCATCCCGTTCATCTTCTCCTCCGAGCAAGCCTACTGCCTGGAATTCGGCGATCAGTATATCCGCGTCTATGCCTATGGCGCGCGCGTCGGCTCGGTGGAGATCGCCTCGCCATACCTCGAGGCGGATCTCTTCGAGCTCGCCTATGTCCAGTCGGCGGACCAGATGTGGATTACCCATCGCAACTACCTGCCCAAGGTGCTGACGCGCGCCGCGCACGCGACGTGGACGCTGGCTGACTTCGAATTCCTCGACGGCCCCTACGATCCGATCAACGACACGGCGACCACGCTGACGCCCTCCGACACCGGACATCTGACGCCGAAGATGACATCGAACACCGCGCCTACGGGGACCGCCTCGAACGGGGGCGGCACGGCCGATGCCTACAGGATGTTCAACCGGTCGCTGATCGAGGACGTGACCGTCGACAGCGGCTCATCCGGCTTTATCCGCTACAGGAACGCCGGCGGCGTCAGGCGTATCGTCGATGCGTACTGGATCGCGACGTCGAACACGATCGATCCCAGCAACAACGCCAACAATGCCGACCAGTTCACCGCCTGGGAGTTGCAGGGCTCCAACGACGGCGTGAACTGGACGACGCTGGACTCAAGGACCGGCGAGATCGGCTGGTCGAACAGCGAGAAGCGCTTCTACGAATTCACCAACAAGTCGGCCTATGAGTATCACCAGCTCTCGTTCACCGGCGGCGGCGGCGCCGACGCCGCTCCAAGCCGGTCGGCCGAGCTTGCCCTGCACATGGCCGCCTCCGACCAGACGCCGTTCGACCTCACCGCATCCGGCACCGCCGGCATCAACGACGGCGCCGGGTTCCAGTCCACGGATGTCGGCCGCGCGATCCGGCTGCTCGGTTCCGACGGCGTCTGGCGCTGGGCCAGGATCACCGACTACGCCAGCGCCACGGTGGTCAAGATCGTGCTCTATGCCCATGCGCTTCCGAACACCAACCCGATCGTGCGCTGGCGGCTCGGCACCTTCGTACCGGGCAGATATGTCGAGAGCAGTTCGCTGTTCGAGGAACGGCTTGCCTTCAGCCGCAGGTTTTCCGTCTATGCCTCGGCCACGGGCGACTTCGACAATTTCACCCTCGGCGAAAAGGACGACGACGCGCTGGAATTCGTCCAGGCCGGCGGCGGGCAGGCAAACGACATCGTCTGGATCGCCGATTCCGACGGCGCGCTGCTGATCGGCACCTCGGGCGGCATCAGGGCGCTGTCCGGTTCCGGCATCGATGAGGCGCTGACGCCGTCCTCCTTCAAGAACCGCCGCTCGCGCACCTTCGGCTGCGCCCGCATCCGCCCCGTCGATGCCGGCCAGTCTTTCCTTTACGTGACGCGCTCGCGCCGGGCGATCGCCGAGCTCACCCAGGTCCAGGCGAACAAGTTCACCTCCGACGACATCGGCCAGGTGTCCGAGCATATCCCCAAGAAGGGCGTGGTCGAGATCGCCTACCAGACCGACCCTGATCCCATCCTTTGGTTCCCGCTCGATGATGGCGAGCTCGGCGGCTACACGCACCAGCCGAGCCAGGACGTGCGCGGCATGCACCGCCACCGGTTCGGCGGCGCCGCCACTGGCCTGGAATGGGCCGCCGTGGAAAGTGCTGTGGTCACGCCCGGCCAGAACGGCGTCGACGATATCTGGCTGGTCGTCAGGCGCACCATCGGCGGCGTCACCAGACGCTACATCGAGGTGATGCAGACGCCCTTCGAATATGGCGCGCTGGAAGACGCCTTCCAGGTCGATTGCGGGCTGAGCTATTCTGGAGCGCCCGTGAACGTCGTCTCCGGCCTCGGCCATCTCAATGGCGAGACGGTCGATGTGCTCGCCGACGGCAAGGTCTTTCGCGGATTGACGGTCGCCTCCGGCCAGGTGGCCCTGCCCGCCGGAGCAACCGCCGCCAAATGGCAGGTCGGGCTTCCGTTCCAGGCCCAGGCCGACACTTTGGAACTGGATGTCGGCGGCCAGGACGGCTCGCTGATCGGCCGCCGCAAGAAGGTGGCGAAGCTGATCCTGTCGTTGCTCGAAACCGACACCACGGGGCTTCAGGTGCAGTCCTTCATGCGCGGCCGCTGGGAAGCCGTGCGTATGCCCTCCATCGTCGCGCCCGACGGCAAGGCGAAACTCTATACCGGCAATGTTGATGTGCCGATCGACGACAGCTGGGAAGGACAGGGCAGGGTGCGCATCCGCCACGTCAACCCGACGCCCTGCACGATCCGGGCATTCACGCCTGTGTTCGACGCGGAGCCGTAGCGCCTACGCTAAAGCCGCCAATCTCCCCCTCGCGGGGGCAAGATTGGCAGCTCCGTCGTCCCAATCATCCCTCCATGGAAGGACCCACAACATGACACCCCATGCCGAAGCTCTCGGCAGGGCGCGGACGGCTGCGGATTTGGCCGCCGTCATCGCCTTGCTCGACACCGATCTCTCGGAAGCCGTCGCCAGCCGCCAGGGCCTGAAGCAAGCGGAAGACCGCGCCATTCTCGGCGATGGCGATCTCGCCGCCGCGCGCGCCGCGCTCGACGACTGCAATGACAGGGTCGCGGTGCTGGAACGAACAATCGCCGCCGTCGGCGACCGCCGCGCCGCTGTCGCGGAAAGCGAAGCCCGCGCGGACATCGAGGCGCTGTCCACGGAGATCGAAGGCAAGGCAGCGCTTCTCGGTTCCCGCTGGCGCGCCGCGTACCGGCTGATCGAGGAACTGCGCGAGGAACTGTTCGAGGCCGACGCGCTGTCGCGCGCCATCGCCGCCGCCAACGGCCTGTTCGACGCCGCCGGGCTGCCGCGCTTGAAAGTAAGCCTCGCCGCCACCCGCCGCGCCGCCATGGCCGGCCCGCGCGCGGCCGCGCCCGCTCGCCTCAGCCGCGCCGGCCTAGCGGCTGACCGGCAGCTCCTATCCCTCATCGGCACCGGCGGCGCGCTCGACCCGCGCCCGGCGCTCCGCGCGCCCGTTGCCGGCGCGACCAAGAAACCCAAGCGAGGCTGAACCATGTGCACATTGGCTCTTCTTGGACTGGCAGGCACGGCCGTGTCGGTCGGCGGCGCCCTGATGCAGGGTGCCCAGCAGCAGCAATTGGCCAATTACCAAGCCAAGGCCTACGAGCAGCAGGCGCAGGCGGATGCGCAAAGCGCCGCCTTCGAGCAGAGACAGGAGCGCCATAAGCAGGACTTGCTCGAAGCCGAGGCGCGCGCCCAGGCGGGCGCTTCCGGAGTCGGCATAGCCGGCTCGCCGACCGAAGTTCTGGCGGCGAACGCCCGGCAGGGTCAGGTCGACCTCGATGCCACTCTGTACAATTCGCAGCTGCGCCAGAACAACCTCAACACCCAGGCCGCCATCTCGCGCTTCCAGGGCAAGCAGGCGATGACGGCCTCGATCTTCAAGGCCGGCAGTGGCCTCATCGATGGTTTGTCGGGCCTCTACGATCCGGCTAGGTCCGTGACCTTTGGCGGGTCGTCGCTCTCGCCTCGGGCGAGCCGGGCCATCATCGGCGGCTACACCGGGCTCTATTGATATGGTTCACATCATTCCGCTTTTTGTCGGCGAGCGCCGGCTCGATACCGGCAATGCGGTGCAATATCCGGACTCCTCGCCGGTCGGCGAAGCGATGCAGCAACTCGGCGACAGGTGGCAGGCCGCCGCCGAGCGCTACGAGCAGCGCAAGGCGCAGCAGCAGGCTTTCGACACCGAGATCGCCGCGCGCCGGCTGAACGGCGAACTCGCCAAGGCCGAGGCCGAGACGGCGGCCAACGCGCCCGCCGACGGCGCCGGCCTGCACGACACCATGTATGGCCAGGTCGATCCGTACACCGGTCAGGTGGTGAAGACCGGCCTGTTCGACACGCTGTTCGGCAATTTCCTGAAGCAGATGCCGCCCGAGCTGCGCCCAGGTCTTGCCAGCCGCAAGGAAGCGCTGCGGGAGGCGGGTTCGGTGCGCTTGGCGCTTCAGCAAAATCAGCGCCGCAAGCAATATGAGCAGGATCAGGTAGCGGAGGTCCACACCGCCGAACTCAACAACATCGCGCAAAGCGACCCGAACGACACCGCTGCCTTCGACGCCTCTCGACAGATCGGCCTCGAACTCCTCGCCAAGATAGATCTCGATCCGCAGATCAGGCAGCAGGCCGAAGCCGACTGGCGCGCCAGCACCGCAAAGGCGCGCATGCAAGCGCTGATCGCGCAGGATCCGCGCCGTGCCGCCGAGATGCTGAGCGCCGGACCGGTGGCCAGCGACGGCATGGGCGAGACGGTGCGGGCGCAGCTTGGTGCGTCGCCAGGGGCCAGGCGGCGGCAAAAGGCGATTGGCGTCGCAACAAGACCCCGGATGAGGTGATAGCTCAGGCTTTCAGGGATGACGTTCCGGAGCAGGAATGGCACATGGTCCGCCGACAGGCCGATGCTGCCAACCTTGCGCTGAAGATCAAGATCGGCGCTGCCATAGGTCGCGCCGAAGCAGAGGCGCCTGACGAGATCGAACGTACAGGCAGCTACTCCGGCCAGATACCGGGCGAGGATGCCTACAAGATCGTCTACGGCCCGGACGAGGGACCAAAGCGCCGGCAAGGTCTCGATTGGCAGATCGATGTCCGCAAGAATATGTTCGACATGCGGACTATGTCGAACCAGGCTATCAATGCCGCCCTCAACGATGCCGCTTCGGAGACCGGCGGATCACAGAAAAGCAATCCGCAGCGCTTGTCGACCGCCGTTGCGGCAATGCGGGTCCTCACCAGAAGGCGAACCGATGCCTGGGGCGCCGCCGCGGATGCGGTTCCAGCCATCGCTGCGGCTTGGAAGGCTGCCATTGGCGGCGGCCTCGAGGACCCCAACGGCTACAACAAGGAAGCTTACGACAAAGCGATAGCGATGGCTCTCGCCGCGCAGGAAAGACTGGGCATCGAGAACCCCCAGCTTGTGCCGCAGGACGTCATTCAGGAACTCGCAGGCAGTCAGAACAGCCGCAGCCTGTATCAGCAGGAGAAGAACGCCAAGACAACCGCGCTGCTTGCCGGAACGCTAGGGCCTGCCCGGGCTGCCGTGGGCAGGCAGTTGGCCGCGGCCGGCCTGGGTTGGATCATGCCGGTAGCGTCTGGCTATCAACGGCCGTCGACGGGTTCAATATTTGCATCGGAAGCCAAAGCGCTCGGCAAGGTAGTTGCAAATGCAGGGATAGCAGCCAGCAACGCAAAAGATTGGGCTGCCTACCGCATGTCTGGAGGAGCGGTCAGTCCTCCGGAATACAAGGATTACTACAGGCCAGCGAACGCTGTTGAAGACCTGATGATGCAACAGGGATCTGATGCAGCTGCCTGGGGCTTGGGTGAGGGTGCTCCGAAAGCAATAGCGCGTGCGACCGAGTTGGTTGGCCCCAGGGCGACAGCGCAAGCAGAACGATCCATTGCCGGCAAATCCTTCGCAAGTTCGGAGGTGGCGGATAACCCGACTTCGCAAGCCGCTTCCCGCCCGGTTGCTGCCGAGAAGGCTGGGGAAGTGCGCCCCGCCGCTGGAGAGGGCACAGCCACAGCTTCGCCGCCGAAGCGAAAGCCGGATTTCTTCCGGCAACCAACTTCGTCACTTGATGATCTCTATGCCGTGGCACCCAAATGGCAGGCAGATCTTGAGGGAGCGGGTCAGCAAATCGCAGATCAGGTCGGCGCGAAATTCGTGACGAACGGCGCGAAGCAGAGAGAGACGGCATACGAAAAGATTGGCCGTAATGAATACAAAGATGCGTCCAGGCTGATCGACATTGTCAGGATCAGCTTCGTGGTCAAAAACCCGGCGCAAGCCGACGAGATCGCGGCCTTGCTTGCGCAGCGCTACAAAGTTCGTGACGGAAAGTGGCATGGCAAAATGGATAGCGCCTACTTTGATCGGAAGGTGACGGTGCGCTTCGATGACGGTACTTTGGGCGAGGTGCAGATGTTGGAGCCCAATATGTATAAGGCAAAGGCCGAGCTTGGAGGTCAGGCAAAATATACGCGCAGACGAAACCTGTATGAAGAAGATCCTGAATACCTTGATCTTTTGTCGCAGGAAGCCGCTCTTTACTCCGACGCACGTCGTAATGCCGATTCAATTTGGGCCGAGGTGCTGGCGAATTTGAAGGGTGGTGCCGCGTCGCCGAAATCTCAATAGACTAGTCCCAAATCCCGCTCGTCGAGCAGCTAACTTAGGGCACTAGGCCTTATCAGGGGCCTGCCACATATGCGAGTAGTCTATGCTACATGACAAGCTGAAGGAGTGAAGTGTGAGACAAGAATCAGACAATCGTCCGCCAGGTTTCGTTGATTGGGACAACCGGCCTGCCATTATTGGCAAAGGAGGTGCGTACGCTATGCTGGAGCCCAATTCTCCCTGGGTTCGCGTCAGTGCCGCAAGTGTCGGAAGTGATGGCGACCTGCTCGACGAAGAGGAGTGGCGCCAGCGCTTTGAAGAGGAGTTTGGCAAACTCGACCCGCCCTTGGAACTGGCCAGCACGCGGTCAAATGTTCCGTGGCATTGGCGAGACAGCAAGAAGTGAGGGCGCTGGGAGACAATCGACCACCAAACTTCGTCGATTGGGAGAACCGCCCTGCTATAATTGGTGTGGGAGGCGCCTATGCGATGCTTGAGCCGAACTCCGATCCGGGTCAGTGCCGTGGACGTTGCAAACAACGCCAATGTGCTAGATGAGCAGGAATGGCGTCACCAGTTCAAGGAGGAGTTTGGCGACCTCAAGCCGCCACTGGAGCTTGCCAACACACGATCCAATGTCCTGTGGCACTGGCGAGATGGCAAGAAATGAGAAAATTGTGGTGACACTGCACCATTTTCCCCACCGTCGTTTCGTCGTGGGCCGGCGCATGCGGCTGCGGTGGCTTCGCTCGCGTCCGAATCGAGACTGACCGCCCTCAGCCCGCGCACTGACCCCAAAACCTTCCAAGCCTCGCTTTCGCGGGGCTTTTTTTATGGAGCAGCCTTATGGCCCGACCTGCAACTGCCGCCGTTCGCCTGTTGACCGGCGAGCGCGAACCCGTGCGCCTGGCGACGACCGCGAACATCACCCTTTACGGCCTCCAGACCATCGACAGCGTGCTGACGCAAGTCGGCGACCGCGTGCTGGTCAAGGACCAGGCCGACCAGACCCAGAACGGCATCTACACCGCGAGCGAGGGCCAGTGGTTTCGCGCCGCCGACGCCCGCACTGCGCGCACCCTGCAAAAGGGCACGACCGTGCATGTGCAGGAGGGGGCCGTCTCGGCCGATCGCGTCTATGCGTTCGAGACGCTGGATCCGGAGATCGGCGCCGACCCGATCACGCTCAGCTTCTATCTCTCGCAGGACACGCTCGGCGATGCCGTGAATGCCGCCAATGCCGCGGCCGCGAGCGCGGCGGCCGCGGTGACCTCCAAGAACGCCGCCGCGACCAGCGCCACCAACGCGGCGGGTTCGGCGACAGCAGCGGCCGGCTCCGCCACCGCCGCGTCCACTTCCGCCGCCAATGCCGCGACCAGCGCCACCAATGCCGGCAATTCGGCGACGGCAGCGGCCGGTTCCGCTTCCACGGCAGCCGGTTCGGCAACCAGCGCCGGCGGCTCGGCAAGCGCTGCCGCCGGCTCGGCTTCCGCCGCCTCGAGCTCGGCCACCGCCGCCTCCGGCTCAGCCACCAGCGCCGCGACCTCGGCCACCAACGCGGCGGCAAGCGCCGTCGCTGCCGCCAATGCCGTGGCAGCGCTTGGCTACACTTTTTCCACCGGCACCGCCGATGCCGACCCCGGCAACGGCACGCTGCGGCTGAACAATGCCAGCGCCGCCTCCGCCACCGCGGCTTATATCGACAACCTCGATTCCAGCGGCGCCACGGTGAGCGGCATCCTGGATACGTTCGACGACAGCACCAACACCATCAAGGGCCAGCTCACGCTGCGCTCCAAGGCGTCAGCCGCAATCGCCTATGTCTACAACGTCACCGGCTCGGTGGTGGACGGAACGGGCTATCGAAAACTGACGCTGGCCTATGTCAGCGGCGCAGGCACCTTGCCGACCACAGCTGACGGCATCTGGCTGATCTTCACCCACGCCGGCGACAAGGGCGCGGATGGCGCCGGCGCGGGCGACTTCACCGGCCCGGCCTCATCGGCGACCGACAACATCGTGACCTTCGCCGGTACCACGGGCAAGGCCGGCAAGGACAGCGGCGTGGCCGTGGGGAGCTTGGTCGCCGGGCCAGCCTCGGCCGCGACCGACAATATCGCCACGTTCAACGGCACGACCGGGAAGCTGGTGAAGGATAGTGGCGTGGCGGTGGGGAGCTTGGCACCGAAAGCGAGCCCAGCTTTCATCGGCACGCCGACTGCGCCTACGGCGGCCGCAGGGACCAATTCAACCCAGATCGCGACGACCGCCTACGTGGACACCACTTTCGCACCTAAGGCCAATCCGACCTTTACCGGAATGCCGGCTGCACCGACTGCGGCACCAGGCACCAACACTACGCAGATCGCCACCACCGGATTCGTGAAGGCATCGATCGACGTGGTGCTAGGCGGTGTTTCAGCGGCGTTTGATACGCTGTCGGAAATTGCGGCGGCGATGCTGCTGAAGGCGGCTGATAATTTGGGCGTGACTGCGGGATTTACCACAGTCGCTGTCGACGACGGTACGAAGTCGAGTGGTACCTACACGCCAGCGCCGACCGGTGGGAATTATCGAAAGATCACGAATAACGGGGCATTCACGCTTGCTGCACCGACGACTGCCAATAGCTACAACATAGAGATCGACATCACGAACGGCGCGTCGGCCGGGGCAATCACCTTCTCAGGTTTGGCGGCTAACTTCCCTAAGGGCGACTCGCTTACGACGGTGAGTGGCCACAAGTTCAAATTGCATATCAGCAAGACCGATGCTGGCGTGACAGCTTTCATCGAGGCCCTCCAATGAGCATCGCCACCACCATCGGCAATAAGCTCAGGCTACATATCAGCAAGAACGATACCGACGTCACTGCCTAAATGAAGGTGCCGTAATGATCTACAGCATGCCGGAATATCACCCGCGCATCGGACCGATTGAAAGCTTGATCGGATCCATTTCGCGAAAAGGGCTGTCGAACGGGCTGAAACTCTGTCTCGATATCGGCGATTCTGTTTCTTACCCGTTCGGGTCCGGTCAAACGTGGTTCGATCGCAGCGGCAACGCCGTTGATTTCTTCCGTGGCGCATCCAGCTCTGTGCAGACCAGCGATCCGACCCCGAACGGCTCGGCGGGTGACTTCTCGAAAAACACATATTGGAGCTTCGACGGTGGAGACTATTTCCAGGCCAACACCGCCGCTTCGGGCTATTCGGCGGCTCTCGCTGGGTGGATCAGCAACATCCACAAGGACGGGGCCAAGTTCACGTTCTTCGCTTGGTTTTACCCGGCGGTGACCGGCACCTTTTGTATGTTGGGCACCTCGGGGGCGCAGGCGGCGGCAGACCGTGGCTTTCAATGGTGGTCATTCACCGGCAACAACAATATGGGATTTGCCCTCAAACATGGCTTTGGTGGCGTCGGCGATGCCAATCAATTCACGATAGGCGCGTGGAATTGTGTGGCCTTAAGCATTGACGAGGCACTCGGCACCAATAACGCAACCTTTTTCTCTAATGGTGCATTCAGCATTCAGAATTGCGATTACGTTGGCTCCGACACTGGCAACGCAACGAACACCATTATGGTGGGCGGTACCGGCAACACGGGCGATCTTCGCGGCCTAACGAACGGTTCGCGTCTTTCACAAATCGCAGTCTGGGAGGGTGTCGCGCTGACGCAAGCGCAAATTGGGGTACTCTACGACGCGACAAAGACCCGCTTTAAGTAGGCGGTGTTCAAGCCTGGGGTACGAGGTGCACTATAGTGAACCCTTTCGTCTTTAAATAGGCAAGTAGGGTAGGCAGAATAGTGACTGTGCGTGCATGTATATCATGCAAAAGAACAACGCCCGAGCCGCGTCGAAGTATCCGTCTTATGGCTTGGCGGTAAAGCAGTTGCGGCGACAGGAACTCTTTGCTGTCGCCGATATTGATATCGGCATCGAGCACCACGATTTTTCGCCCGCTGAGTTCATTGCGCAGCAACGGCGTGCTGAGCAGGAAGGGGAAGCGGAAAAAGGGCGCGGCCCGAAATCGCTGCTGTTGCAGCGCCGCTGCCACATTTTCCCTGCCTGCGTCGATTTCTTTCCTCGCGCTTTTAGGGTCGAGTTCTTTCAAATTGAGATGGGTGTTGGTGTGGCTTCCGATTGTGTGTCCTCTTTCTGCGACCATTCGCACAAGGGCAGGATACGCCATGGCTTGCGCGCCAATCATCAAGAATGTTGCCTTGACGCCAGCGTCGTCCAGCGCGCGCAGAACGGCTTCGGTATGTTCTGGGATCGGCCCATCATCGAAGGTCAGTACTAACTCCCGATGTCTCAACCTAATGTCAGCAATACTACCGACCTCGATCGTGCGGCCGCCCAAAGCTTGTGCCGGTTTTGGCGGCATGACGACGTCCCAAAGCTGCCAGCAGCACCGATACGCGATGGAGAGCATAACAGTCTCCCGGTCATTGGACATAGATAGACTGAGGAAAGCGGCTATCCGGTCTTTTGGTCGACCACAAGGGCTCGTTTAGTCAGCAGCAGTAGGTCAGGCATCCTCAAACCTGTCGGGCTATAATCGCGGAGAATGTCCAATTTTCAAGCGGCCTGGACGTCAACCGATCGCTCAAATTCCCAAGAGACGTCCCACGGAGTGCAATTTCCAGCGGGCACCTGCACTCGTCCTGAAGTCAGAAGAATGTCTGTCTAGGTAGAGCACCAAATCCGCGCCGGCAAATTTTTCCTCCACAACAGACCAACTCCAATGAGGCCCCCATGGACCGCAATTTCGCGCGCGCCCTTTCGCTCGTCTTGAAGTCGGAAGGAGGCTGGTCGGACAACCACGCCGATCCCGGCGGCGCCACCATGAAAGGTGTCACGCTTGCCACCTTCCGCCGCTATGTCAAAGGCGATGCCAGCAAGGCCGAGCTTCGCGCCATCACCGATGCCCAGGTAGCCACGGTTTATCGGCGTTTCTATTGGGATGCCGTGGCCGGCGCGGAGCTTCCCGATGGCATCGATTATGCCGTCTTCGACTTTGCCGTGAACAGCGGGCCGGGCAGGGCGGCGAAATATCTGCAGGCGGTGCTCGGCGTCACGCAGGATGGCCGTATCGGTCCGGAGACGCTTGCGGCCGCGAGGGCAAAGCCGGCCGGCGTCATCATCGATGCGCTCTGCGACGCGCGGCTTGCCTTCTTGGAAAAGCTGCTGACCTGGCCGAATTTCGGCCGGGGCTGGAGCGCGCGCGTCGCCGCGGTGCGCAGGCAGGCGCTGCTGATGTCGGCCGCGCCGCAGCAGACGACGGCAGCCGGGCCGCCGGTGCAAGCTGCCGCCGATGGCGCAGCGCCCGCGGCATCGCCGGTCGGCGGATCGCCCGCCACGGCGCAGGCGCCCGCCGCACAGCCAGGATCCACGCGCGCCGGGGCAGCCGGCATCCTCGCTTTGATCGCCCTGGCGCTCGGCTCGCTCACCGCTTGGGCCACTTATCTTCCCTGCAATCTCTTCGGAGTGCTCTGCCAATGATTGCCGTCATTATCCGCATCGCGCTGCGCTATCTCGCCGCCGCCCTTGTCGCCCGCGGCTTGTTCGGCGCGGACGACGCATCCGCATTCTCATCCGACCCGGACATCCAAATGGCGATCGAGGCGGGCATCGGCTTCGCCATCGCTGGCGCAACGGAGTGGTGGCACTGCCTCGCCCGCAAATTCGGCTGGGAGCACTGACCATGGAAAACCTCAAAGCCGTTCTCACTGAGCTCATCGAGAGCGCCAGGCCATATGTGATCGTCGGCGTCTCCTGCTTCGTTGCCGGCCTTCTCATCGGAGCGCTGCTATGAGCGCGCTGCTTGCCTGGCTTCTCACCAATCCCACGGTGCTGGCGATCGGCGCCGGTCTCGTCGGCGCGCTCGGCTGGGGCTTTCACCAGCGCCTCGCCGGCGCACGGGCCGAACGAAACAAACAGGCCGAGGCAGAGACCGCGGCCCGCAATGTCGCCGACCAGGTCGACAACGACATTGGCGCCTTGCCGGCGGAAGCGCTCAGGAAGGAGCTGAAATCATGGGCAAGGGATTGATCGTCGCGGTGGCCGTCGCCGCGATTGCCGGCTGCACGACGGCCAAGGGCGGCTTTTGCGCGGTTGCCTCTCCCATGCGCCTTTCCGCCCAGACCGTCGAGGCGCTGTCGGACCGGGAGGCAAGGGCGCTGCTCGCGCACAACCGCAAGGGTGAAAAACTCTGCGGCTGGAGGCCATGATGCACGATATCTTCGATCTTCTGGGCATCAAGGGCCAGGTCGTGGCGGCGGGGCTTGCCGGCGGTGTGCTGCGGGCGCTGTCGCGCCATCGCTACAAGCTGCGCGAGATGATTGCCTCGCCCATCTGCGGCGCGTTGGCCGCCGCCTACCTGACATTGCCTGCCGTCGCCTGGGTTCAGGCAAGCGGTCTGCCGATCCCGGATGCCGCCGACGACACCACTACGCTTGCCGCCGCCTTCCTGATCGGCGTGTCGGCGATGTGGATTTCGGACATCGTGTTCGAGGTGGTGATCCGAAGGTTCAAATCGAAATCCGACGAGTGATCGAGGCGGAGTCGCGGTGGGCAGGTTTTTGAAATACTGATACAGGCGCAACGGCATTTTTCCCGAGAACTTCGTGAACCATTTCATGTTCACAAGCGACATATCGCTGCAAATGGACATTCATTGGACGGAGAACCTCAGATGACCAAAGTGCTTCGTAATACTCTTTTTGCCTTTATTGCCGCCGCTGCATTCGCCGGTTCGGCAATGGCCGAACAGCAAGGATGCGCCAACACTTCGTCGAACAAGCTTTGGAGCGGTCGCTGCTGCGGCCTCGGCGACGGGTCCTGCCTTGGCGGCGGCCACGATCACGACCACGGTGGCCGGGGCCGGCAGCGCTGATCACCGCAATTTCGAACACCCGCCGCGCACTTGTCGGCGGGTGTTCGCCTTCGGTGACCGACTAATCACGGTGCAATACGCCAAGCCTTGGCGCACGGCCACTCGAGCCGCTGGAAGTAGCCAGCCACAACGCCTATCTATGGAGCAATCCAAAGGAGGTATGACATGGCTTCATCCAGCGAACGCGCAGTCCTTGCCGGGGGCTGCTTCTGGGGCATGCAGGATTTGATCCGGCGCTTGCCCGGCGTGATCTCAACGCGAGTGGGCTACAGCGGCGGCGATGTCCCCAACGCCACCTACCGCAACCACGGCACCCACGCCGAGGCGATCGAGATCATCTTCGACCCGGCCAGGACTGATTTCCGCGCGCTGCTCGAATTCTTCTTCCAGATCCATGATCCGACGACGAAGAATCGCCAGGGCAACGATATCGGCATGAGTTATCGCTCGGCCATTTACTACACCAGCGAAGACCAGAAACGGATCGCCGAGGATACGATCGCCGACGTCGATGCGTCCGGCCTGTGGCCCGGCAAGGTCGTCACCGAACTCGCCCCGGTGGGCCCGTTCTGGGAAGCCGAGCCCGAGCACCAGGATTACCTCGAGCGCTATCCGAACGGCTACACCTGCCATTTCCCGCGGCCGGGGTGGAAACTTCCGGTCCGCCAGAAGGCCGCCGCATCATAAATCAGCGGCGAGGAACTGTCGGATAGCTCCGACGCTTGGGATCAAGATCCAGCCCGTCATGCCGAAGGCATGGCGGGCTTTTTTGCGTTCCTGGGCTGCCTCGGCGGCCAAAACGGTGCCGTTTCACGCAAACGAGGAAACCGCTCTATCCATTTGTTTTCACGGACGGAAAACTGCGACACGCTTCCCGCAATTGCCTTGCGCCTCAGCCCTTGGCGCGGCGGCCTTCGTGCTCGTGGCTGCCGATCCAGTGCGCGCGGATACGGTCGCTGGCTTCCAGGTAAGCCATATCGATGAGATATGTCAGGAGCTTCTCGCCGTCCGCTTCCGCCTTCTGGCGAAGCTCTCGCAAGATCCCCTGCGCAAACTGCAGGTTTTCCATTTTGCTAGGCTGGTCCATGGGTGCCCCCAAATGTCTGCGCGGTAAGTTTGGCTGACTATGCTTGTATGAAGATTGCGGCCCGGCTCGCGGTGAAGCTGTGCCCGGTTGCACTGCCGTCCGATCAACGAACCTGTTGGACATCACGCGGAAATGTCGATATTTTGCGCGCCCAATCGGACAGCGACCATGCACGAAGATGAGGGCAGCACTCCTGACAAGCTCCAAGCCATGCTTGACGTGATTACCAGGAGCGAGCCCTTGGGCGCGAGCGGGCAGGCCGATTTCGGCCGGTTGAGGGCCGATGCCGTCAAAGCGGCCGGCGTGCTGATTGAATTCTACGGCGATGCGGCCCTGGAGCGGGCCAAGCTTATCGAGTGCCGGTCGCCCCAGTCGCATTTCGCGCGCCTGGTCACGGCTGAAGTGGGCAGGCGCGGCAAGCTGCAACCTGGAAGCTGATCCGGAAACGGTTGGCTTCAGGACGATCTTCGCCTCCTAAGTCTTCCGTCAAGCCGCTGCTCGACCTCATCCTCGATATTGTCCAGAAGATAGGACAGCATGTCATGACCGATTGATCGCGCGATGTCCTTCGCCAGCCCGACATGATTGTGGATCTCGCGCAGCGCCTGCTCCTCGCAGGCGGCATCCTTCGTCAGATCGACGAACCAGCCAGGATAGAGCGCTGCCTCGCCCACCTCATCGACGTAACATCGGCCGACGGCCAGGATCTTGCGCAGCCCCATTTTTTCCGAGCGGACCCTGTAGACCTCCCGGAAGCTGGACCTGCGCTCTATCGCCTTGCGGATAGCCAATCGAACCCGTGGACGGTCGTCCCGGTCGATGCTTTGCATGCATCGTTCCAGCGACGCGCCATGCGAAAACTCATCGAGGGTCAGACCGAAATAGTCTGAAAGATTGGCGTCGCCATAGACGCGGTCACGCTTGATGTCCCAGGTCCAGAACCCGTCGATCGGTGGATACCGCATATGCATGTTTCGGCCGTGTTCAGGCGCCGACGTCATGAAAACCGCCCCGTCCGGTTTCAAGATTCCACAACACTATGTATCAAAAATTGAAAGAAACAAAGTTGGCCTTTTGTACAAGGACTGAAGTCATAAGCGTTACTGCTCGCGGCAATTTCGAGCGTCATATTCGATATAACCAGAAGGAAAATGGTTAAAAAAATTTCTTGAGCCGAAAGAATTTTCACTTTGGCGTTGCAACTGCAGTTTGGTACTTCACCTGGTAAGCACAGGGAAAGGCGGGCAACACAGTCTCAGAGGTTGTATTGCCGCCAGAAACATGGTTAAAATCCTTATATTTTCTAAATGGACAAACTCTATTTCGCCGCGTTGCAAATGCTAGCGGCAGCGGCATGGCCGGCAAACCGACCGCCGGTTGAAAAACGCGAAACCCCAAGAGAAACTCCGAGAAAAGTCCGCGCGGATCAATAGCCGGCCATCCGTTTCCCGGACATTGCGGGAGACTTTGTCAGACTGAAGGTCACAACCGTTCAGGCTTAAGTCCTGTTAGAGCCAGACCTAGGCCGACCTTTGCTGCGGCTCTCGACCGAGGTCAGCGCCGGCAGCCGAATCATCGGCGATCCGATCGTGTTCAAACTGCTGTGCTTCGGGCACGGCCTGCAACCAGGACTCGCGGCGTCCCGTCCAAAGCTCGTAGCCCGGCACCAGCCCTTCGGTCGGCGCAATGTCCAGGCTGCCGATCGGGACCTCGACCGCATCCTCGCCGACGACCGGAACCCGGCTCCCGCAGGTGGGGCAAAAGCTTCGGGCGCCATAGGTGCTGGTGATGCCGGTGGTTTCGAACGCGCGAAGCGGCCACACCGCATAGGCATGAAAAGCCGATCCGCTTGTCTTGCGGCAGTCCTTGCAGTGGCAAAGGCCGACCCGCAGCGGCTCGCCAGTAACCTGGAACTGCACGCCGCCACACAGGCAACTGCCGCTGCGCATGATCTCGTTGGGCACGACCGTTCCTCCTGCAGCCTGATCCGGCGCGGCAACGCCGCCGTCCGTTACAATTCGCCTGGGGTCGGAACGGTTCCGCGCCCCAATGCATGTCGCCCAAAAGTGCCTGGCGGTTTCGGGAGGACGATATGCATTACAATAAAGACCCCAAGCGCGTCGGCGCTACGCTTTTTTGGCTGTGCGTGGCATCGTTCAGTTGGGGAAATTCAGGACCGGCTCCTCGCATCTATAGAGGCGGCATTGGCCATCGCGGGTAGGAACCGGCATCGATACCGGCACCTCCGGCCAGTCGCATTCATTGCCGAACTGGCGCACGAAGCGGTCATAGGTGTTGGGTCCGGTGGTCAGCACCGCGGCGTGCCGGCTTCGAACGAGCGCCTGCGCTTGGGCGCAAGTCATGCCGCGCGTGTCCTGGCGGGCGGCGTGGGCAGCGCTCGCGGCGCACGCAACGACGCCGGCAACAAATGCGATCGACAAATATCTCATGGACACCAGGCCCTCTCGGTTTTCCGGTGTCGAATATGGATCGGCGCTAGAACATCGCAAGATATTTCAGCAACGAGATGATACCGATGATGATGACGATGATCTGCGCGATCTGTCGCGCGCGGGCATCGAGCGGCAGGCGCTGTACGAGATAGAGCACCAGGATCACCACCAGGAAGGTGATCAAGACGCCGATAAGTACCGACACGCCCATATGCCTGCCTCCTTGCCAGATCGCCTGGATAGGCATGTGCCAACGTGGCTGGCCGGGAGATGGTTCCGCGCGGGTCGGGCTCATCGGCTGTGCTGTCCGAAAGCAGAACTGATCCGGCGGAACATGCGCGCGGCTCGCGAGTTCATTTCCTCGATAACAAAGCGCGGGATCGCAGTCAGAAAGAGGAAGAAACCATGGGCCTCGGCACAATTCTCATCATCATTCTCATCCTTGTCCTGCTTGGCGGCTTCAGCGGCCTTGGCGGCGGACCTTTCTACGGCACCGGCTATTATGGCGGCGGCGGCCTCGGGCTTGTCCTGCTTATCGTGATTATCCTGGTGGTGCTCGGTCGCATCTGACAGTCGCTAGGCTAGCGCTTCAGGGGCTCGCCAGCGCGTCCCTGAGCTTCGCCGCCAACTGTTCCATCGTGAACGGCTTGGCGATGAAGTGCACATCGTGGTCGAGCACGCCATTGTGCACCACCGCGTTGCGGGTGAAGCCGGTCATGAAAACCACTTTCAGCGAACGGGACTGCTTGCGTGCCTGTTCGGCCAGTTGGCGGCCGTTCATGCCCTGCATGACGATATCGGTCAGCATCAGCGCGATGGCGGTGTTCTCGCCAAGCTTGCGCAACGCCTCGTCGCCGCCGGCGGCCTCGATGACGGTATAGCCGAGCTCGAGCAGCGTGGCGGCCGTCGAAGCACGAACGCGGTCGTCATCCTCGACAAGCAGAACCGTTTCGTTAGCCTTAGCCGGGACATCGCTCCTGCCGCTTGTCCTTGCCGGCGTCGCCACTTCTTCCGAGCCGGTGAAGCGGGGAAGGTAGATTTTGATCGTCGTGCCTTCGCCGGCCTCCGAATAGATTTTGACATGCCCGCCGGATTGCTTGACGAAGCCGAACACCTGGCTGAGGCCGAGCCCCGTCCCTTTGGCCGCCGGCTTGGTGGTGAAGAACGGCTCGAAAGCCTTGGCTATGATGTCCGACGACATGCCCGCGCCGGTATCGGTCACCGCGATCATGACATACTGACCGGCCTTCACGTCCGGATGCGCCGCCGCATACGCCTCGTCGAGATGGCAATTGGCCGTCTCGATGGTGAGCTTGCCCTTGTCGTCCATGGCATCACGCGCGTTGACCGCCAGGTTGATGATGGCGTTCTCGACCTGACTGGGGTCCGCGTGCGTTTTCCAGAGCCCGCCCGCCAGCACCGTTTCGATCTCGATCGCATGGCCGAGCGTGCGGCGCAGAAGATCCGACATGCCGGTGACAAGACGGTTGGCGTCGAGGATTTGCGGCGCCAGCGGTTGCTGCCGGGAAAAGGCAAGCAGCCTGGCCGTGAGATTGGCGGCGCGCTCCGCGGCATCGGCGGCGGCCTCGACGAAGTTCTGCACGTCATGCTCGCCGCGGGCGAGCTTGCGCTGCGCGAGGTTCATGGCGCTGGTGATGATGGCGAGCATGTTGTTGAAGTCATGCGCGATGCCGCCCGTCAGCTGGCCCACCGCCTCCATCTTCTGCACCTGGCGAAGTTGCGCTTCCGCCTGTTCACGCGTCTCGATCTCCTTGAGCAGCGCGGCGTTCTTGGCTCTCAGCGCATCCTGCGCGGCGGCGACCTCCTGGAAGCGTCGGCCGGATTGGCGGATCGTGTAGATGCCGAGCAGGAAGATGCCCAGCAGTGCCGCGAACGAGCCGGCGCGCAGCCAGCCTTCGATCTGTTCCATACGCTCGCCGCGGGCGGCGAGGCTTGCGCCGTCGATGCGCCGTATCGCGTCGATGTTGGCGCGGATCTGGTCCATGTCCAGCCTGCCCCTGCCGCCGCGCACGATATCCAGTGCCTTTGCCGTGTTGCCTGTGTCGTAGAGCCTGATTGTCTCGGCGAGTTCCGCTTGCATGCGGGCAAGCGCGTCCTTGATGCCGACCACCTGCTGCGCCCTGTCGCTGCCGACGGGAAACATCTCATCGACGCGCTTGAGCAGCGCCGGCAGCGCCTCCACCGCATGCCGGTAGGGCAGGAGATAGTTTTTCTCGCCGGTCAGCAGATAGCCGCGCTGGCCGGTCTCTGCATCCTGGGCGAGCGAAAGCAGGCTCGAGAGCGTTTGCTGGGCTTCGATCGCTTCGAGGCTGGCGTCGCGGTCAGCGATCTGCGTTTCGGCAAGGATGGCGCGCCCACCGACGATCAGCGCGACGATGGCAAAGCCGGCAATGAGTGGGAGCGCTTGCCATCGCAGGGCGCGTCGCAGTCGGACGATCATTGCTTTGCCGGGCCTGACGAAACCGTGAAATTCGGCAAGTGGTAGGCGGCGGCAAAGCACAAGACAAGAGCGAGGTCGGCAATGCAATGACCGCGGCACGCTGGGCGAGCTTGGCTATGTCAAACTTTAATGACGCGGCCTTTTGCCGATGCCAAAATGCCCGGCTGCGCCCCGGTGGCGTTCGCGGCCGACAGGCGCGGCCTCATCGATCGCTAGCTGCCGCGCCCGCTGCATTCGAGACAGGCGATGCTGTGCCCCGGACAGTTAAGCCGGTGCGTGCCGCCTGGGCAGCAATGGCCGTTCGAACTCAGCCAGCGCGCGCAAACGAAAACCTTTTTGGCCCCGTGACAGCGGGGGCATTCCTGCGGACGCATCAATTCCTCCCGTGATGGGACGTGATGTTCCGCTTCAACGACCGTGTTCATCCGTTTCGTCCCCCAACGCCTGGATTATCGGTCACATATGTTAATTCACTATTCTTTACATTAGGGTTTATGAATGTGAAAGCACGAACGCGCCACAACGCTTTCAAACGCTTACGCGCTTCCTCTTTGCGCTGCCTTTGCTAAATGTGGTGCCGCCCGATGCGCGGACAGATTCTGCCGGGGCAGGGCAGGCAACGGGAAGCTTCTTGCAATGACATGGACCGGCGCGGGCGCGCTTTTCATTCTCGTGCTCACTTATGCCGGCGTCGCCGTCGGCCGTATTCCAGGCCTGCGCCTCGACCGCGCCGGTATCGCGCTTCTCGGCGGCGCCGCCATGATCGCCATCGGCGCGATCAGCATCGAGGATGCCTACAAAGCCATCAATTTCGACACCATAACGCTGCTGCTCGGCATGATGATCGTGGTCGCGCATCTGAAGGTGTCGGGCGCGTTTCGGGCGCTCGGCGGCTTCGCCATCGAGCATGCCCATGCGCCTTTGATGCTTCTGGTCATGGTGACGCTGTTGACCGGCGTGCTCTCGGCCTTCCTGGTCAACGACGCGATCTGCCTGGTGATGGCGCCGATCGTCGTTCACGTCACCCGCGTCATCAACCGCAACCCGGTGCCCTACCTCATAGCCACCTGCACGGCCTCGAACTGCGGCAGCGTCGCCACCATCACCGGCAACCCGCAAAACATGGTGATCGGCGCGCTGTCCGGCATTTCCTATCCCGCTTTCACGCTGGCGCTGGCGCCGGTGGCGCTGTTCGGCCTGCTCTGCGTCGTCGTCATTGTGCGCGTCGTTTACCGCACCGAGTTCTCCCGTCCCGCCGAGCTCAGCCCGGAAGTCTATCGCGGCCGAATGCTGCCCGGGCAGGTGCTGAAGGCCACCATCGTCTGCGTGCTGCTGGCGCTCGCCTTCTTCGCCGGTGTTCCCGTCGCAAAGGCGGCGCTGATTGCCGGCGCCTTCCTGCTGGTCACTCGGGCAATCAAGCCGCGGCGCATCTACCGCGAGATCGACGGGCCGCTGCTCTTCATGTTCGCCGGCCTGTTCGTGGTGGTGGCGGGCGCCGAGCGCACGCTGCTCACGCCCGACATGATCGCCTGGGCGAAGAACATCGGCCTCGACGATGTCTGGCGGCTCTCCGGCTTCACCGCGGTGCTGTCCAACATCATGAGCAATGTGCCGGCGGTGCTGGCGCTGAGGCCGTTCATTCCCGGCTTGGAGAACCCGGAGCGCGCCTGGCTGGTCGTGGCGATGAGCTCGACGCTTGCCGGCAATTTCACGCTGCTCGGCTCGGTCGCCAACCTGATCGTCGCCGAGCAGGCCAAGGCGGCGGGCAAGGAGCTTTCCTTCTCCGCCTTCTTCAAGGTCGGCCTGCCGCTGACGTTGGTGACGCTTCTCGCCGGCACCGCCTGGCTGGCGCTCACCTTCTAGCCACCGAGCTTTCTCGTGCCCGAGATATTTTGCGCAAAGTCATCGAAACGATTGCGCAAACGTTTCGATCATTCTAAGGTCCGCTCAGATCCGCCGGAGAGCGGACGGGAAACGCGAGATAGGGAGGGAGCGCTTTGCGAGCACTCCGCACGAGCCGCCATGCCGACAATGGCTGAGGTCGCGCGCCGCGCCGGCGTCTCGGTTTCGACCGTCTCGCATGTTGTCAATCGTACGCGTTTCGTCTCGCCCGAGAAGGCGCAGCTCATCAACGATGCCATTGCCGCCATGGGCTATCAGCCCAATGAGCTGGCGCGTTCGCTGAAAGTCGCCTCGACCAACAGCGTCGGGCTCGCCATTTCGGCCATCTCCAATCCCTACTTCACCGACATCATCTGCGCGGTCGAGGCAGAATGCGCGCGCCTTGGCCTGATGGTGTTCCTGTCGGATACGCAGGAAGACCCGGACCGCGAGCTTCAGGTCGTGCGGGCGTTCCATCAGCGCCGTGTCGACGGTGTGATCCTGGCGCCGTCCGGCTCGCCTCAGCGCGCAATTGACTATCTCACTGAAAAGAAGCTGCCTTGCGTGCTGATCGACCGGTTCGCTGACGACCGCTTCGATCAGATCGGTGTCGAGAACGAGGCGTCGATGCGCTCGTTGATAGATCATGTCGCTTCCTTCGGCCACAGGCGCGTCGGCTACCTCGCCGGTCAGCCAGGCCTCGCCACCACGCGCGAGCGTATCGAGGCCTTTCGCGCATCACTTGCGGCCAATGGACTTGAATGCCTGCCGCACTATGTCTCGACGGAGAATGTAGACACGGCGAGTGCCACGGCATCGACTCACGCGATCCTGTCGCTGCCTGCGCGCCCCACCGCTTTGGTTACCGGCAACAACATGACGACGATCGGGGCGGTCCGCGCTATCCGCGAGAAGGGTCTTTCGATCCCGGGCGACCTCTCGCTTGTCGGCTTCGACGATTTCGAATGGGCCGACTGCTTCGAGCCCAGGCTGACGCTGGTCGAACAGCCTTGCGCCGAGATCGGCCGCCAGGCGGCAACGCTGCTCAGCGAGCGCATCGCATCCAGCCATGCCCCGCCACGCGCTGTGCGGCTTCAAGCGACGCTGCACGCCCGCGAATCCTGCGCGAGGCCGGGTCACACGAGGTCGATATGAGCGCGCCGCTGCTTTCCGTCACCGGCGCCGTAAAGCGCTTCGGCGGCGTGCAGGCGTTGCGCGGCGTCGACTTCGATCTGAAGGCTGGCGAGATCCACGCGTTGCTCGGCGAGAACGGTGCCGGCAAGTCGACGCTGATGAACCTCTTGTCCGGCGTCTACACGCCGGACGAGGGCGAGATCCACATCGACGGCAAGCCGGTCACCTTCAACAACCCACGCGAGGCGCAAGCCGCCGGCATCGCCACCATCTTCCAGGAACTCGATCTCGTGCCCTCGCTCGATGTCGCGGCGAACCTCTTCCTCGGCCGCGAGTTGATACGGCCGGGCGGCATGCTCGACGTGCCTGCGATGCGTCGTGAGGCCAAGCGGCGGCTTGAGGCGATCGAGCTCGCCATCGACCCGGCGCGCCTTGTCGCGGACCTATCGATCGGTCAGCGCCAGGTGGTGGCGATCGTCAAGGCGCTGTCTTATGCGTCCCGCGTGTTGATCATGGACGAACCGACGGCCGCGCTTACCGTCGGCGAGGTCGAGCGTCTGTTCGAGATCATGAGGAAGCTCGCCGCCTCGGGGGTCGGCATCATCTACATATCACACCGGCTGGAGGAAGTACCTGAGATCGCCGATCGCGTGACGGTGATGCGCGACGGCCGTGTCGCCGGCATCACCGAGCCGCACGCACCCCAGGCCGAGCTGGTGCGCCTGCTGGTCGGGCGGCCGCTGGACGAGCTCTATCCCGAACGCGCCAGGAGCGCCGGCAAGGCACTGCTCAGCCTCAGGGATGCCAGCTTCCGGCTCGCCCGTGAAAGCGCCGGCTGGCAGCCCCCGACTGGCGTCTCGCTCGAGGTTAGGGAAGGCGAGATCGTCGGCCTGGCCGGCATCATGGGGGCAGGGCGCACTGAACTGCTCTCCGCGCTTTACGGCACGGGCCTTGCCGGCCGCTGGCAGGGCGAGGTGGCGGTCGACGGCAAGCCGGTGAGGCTCGATTCCATAAGCGCCGCGCGCAAGGCCGGCATCGCCTTCGTCACCGACGACCGGCGCGGCAGCGGCCTGATGTTACGCATGGCGGTCGGCCTTAATCTGGTGATGTCAGTGATCCGTCGCATATCGCCGGCCGGACTGATGTCGCCGCGCCGCCAGGCCGAGGCGGTGACGCGATCCTTCGGCCAGTTCGACATCCGCCCGAAAAACCCGGACATCGCCGTCGGCGCGCTGTCGGGCGGCAACCAGCAGAAGGTCGTGCTGGCCAAGGAAATCCTCGGCAACCCGCGCCTGCTCCTGCTCGACGAGCCGACCCGCGGCGTCGATGTCGGCGCCAAGGGCGAGATCTACGCGAGGCTCAGAGCACTTGCTGCGCAAGGGCTGGGTATTCTGGTCGCATCGAGCGAGATGCCGGAGCTGATCGGGCTCTGCGACCGCATCGTGGTGCTGCGCCAGGGGCGCAATGTGGCGGAATTCAACGGCGGCGTCGACGAGCACACCGTGCTTGCCGCGGCTAACGGCAGGGAGGCCTGATGTCGGATCAGAGGATTGAGGGGACGGCCAACTCTGTACCGTCAGGCACGGCGGCGCCCAGACATCGCGTCGACCCACTGGCCATCGTCGTGCGTTTTCAGAGCCTGATAGGCCTGGTGCTGGTGGCGATCGGCGGCGTCATCTTCTCGCCCCGGCGCCACGGCGAGATATTGTTTCTCAACCCAGACAACATCGCCAACATCGTGCGCGCCGTGTCCGAGACCGGCATCATCGCCATCGGCATGACCTTCGTCATCATCACCGCCGGCATCGATCTCTCGGTCGGCGCGGTGCTAGGCCTCTCGGCCGTCGTCACCGCCACCATGATGATCTCCGGCGGCTTCGGGCTGATCCCGACCATCCTCGCCGTGCTCGTCATGGGCGTCGTCTTCGGCGTCGTACAGGGCACAATCTCCACCCGCTTCCGTCTGGAGCCCTTCATCGTCACGCTGGCCGGCCTGCAGGCGGCGCGCGGCCTGGCGCTGATCGTGTCCGGCAACCAGTATATCAACATCTCCTATGGCGACGGGCCGGGCCTGGCACCGCCGGTCTTCGCGGTGCTGGGCGAGCGGCTATTCGACAACACCGTGCCTGTGGCGACCATCGTCTTCATCATCTTCGCCGCGATTGCCACGCTGGTGCTCAACACCACGCGCTTCGGCCGCTATGTTTATGCCGTCGGCGGCAACGAGCGCGCCGCCCGCATTTCCGGCGTGCCTGTGTCCATGGTGAAGATATCGGTCTACGCCATCACCGGCTTTGCCTCGGCACTTGCGGGCATCGTCCATGCCGGCCAGTTCAATTTCGGCAGTGCCAACGATGGCATGGGCTATGAGCTGACGGCCATCGCGGCCGTCGTCATCGGCGGCACAAGTCTGTTCGGCGGCGCCGGCTCCATGGTCGGCACCGTCGCCGGCACCATCATGCTCGGCGCTTTGGCCAATATCCTTCAGCTCAACAACATCACCCCCGCCACGCAGCTGCTCGCGACCGCCGCGATCATTGTGCTGGCGGCAGTGCTTCAATCCCTCGTTCGCCGCCGCGAGGGATTGGGTCGATAGGAGGTCGGCGGCAGCGTCCCGAAAGAGCAACCAAAGGTCTGGCACCCCGAGCCGGACAAGGAGGAGACTGAGCATGAGAACCACACTGAGAGGATCGCGCGTCCTTCGGGCCGCGCTGCTGGCCGGTGCCGGCCTTTGCATCGCCGGCGCGGCCCAGGCGGCCGAGCCGCTGGTGAAGGCCTGCGCCAAGGACGGCCAGTTCGTCATCGGCTTTTCGCAGGCCAACAATGCCGAGCCCTATCGACAGCACGTCAACGACGAGCTGACGGCGGCGGCCAAGGAAGTGCCGGGCTTCACGCTGCAGATCGCCGACGGTGCCGGCAACGTCAACACGCAGACCTCCCAGGTCGACAATTTCATCACCCAGAAGGTCGATGTCCTGCTGATCTCGCCCTTCGAGGCCGCTCCGCTGACGCCGGCCGTCAAGCGCGCCATGGATGCCGGCATTCCGGTGATCGAGCTCGACCGCAAGACGGTAGGCGATCCCGGCAAAGACTACACCGCCTTCATTGGCGGCGATAATTTCAAGATCGCCGAGGAAGCCGGCAAGTTCACGGCGACGAAGCTGTTGCCGGACGGCGGCGAGGCGGCGGTGCTGGAAGGCCTGCCGAGCTCGACGCCGGCGGTGGAGCGTCTCAACGGCTTCAAGGAAGGCGTGAAGGCGAACTCAAAGATCCAGATCGTCGCCGAGCAGGCCGCCGACTGGGTTCCGGACAAAGCCCAGACCGCCTTTGCCGCGATGCTGCAGGCGCATCCCGACATCAAGGTCCTCTATGCCTCGAACGACATGATGGCGGCGGGCGCGCTGCTGGCCGCCAAGGGCGCCGGCAAGGACGTCAAGATCATCGGCACCGACGGCCTGCCTGGGCCGGCCGGCGGCATCGAGGCGGTGGCCAAGGGCGATTGGGCGGCGACCTTCACTTACCCAACTGGCGCCAAGGAAGCGATCGAGATGTCGAAGAAGATCCTGCTCGACTGCGCGACATCGGTGGATGCGACGGTGACTGTGGATACCACCGCCATCACTTCGGAGAATGCCAAGCAGTTGGCGGGAAAGTAACTGCGGGGCCCTGCAATCGAAGTGTTGCGACAAGGCCCTCCGGGGCCTTGTTTGCTACCCGGCGGTCAAGTCGCCTCGCGGCTAAGGTTGGCCTGCCGCTGACGCCGGTCACGCTTTCGCAGACTCCGTCTGGCTGGCTTGGTTCTGAAGAGGCTGCCCTCGGATGCCTCGATCGACGCGCCGGGAGCGTCACGATCTAAGCTGCGTGTTTGCCTGCCATCCTCGCCCGTATCAGCGTCGCGGCGGCATGGCCGGCGGCGTTGACGTAGTCGGGATTGTGGTGGATCAGCATGCTGGAAAAGGCGCCGTCCATCAGCAGCACGATCTCGCGCGCCAGCATCTTCGCCTCGCCGACATGGTGGCTTGAAAGCGCGCCGGCCAGCCATTTTTCGAAATTGGTCTTGTGGCGCGCTCCGGCCTTCACCGCCGGATGCCCGGGCGTCGCCGCCAACTCGGCCGCCGTGCGCAGAAAACCGCAGCCCTTCCATTTGGGGTGGCGCGCCACCCGCGCCAGATTGGTGAAGATTGCTTCCACCTTTTTGTCCGCGCCGCCTTCGGCCGCTTCGAACCAGCCGGCCATCTGCTCGAGATTGGGCTGGTCACGGCCGTCGAGATAGGCCGCGATCAGGTCGTCCTTGCTCTTGAAATGATAGTAGAGCGTGCGCTTGGTGAGCCCGGCCTTCTCGGCCACCGCATCGACGCTGACGCGGCCGATGCCTTCGGCATAGAACAACCTGGTCGCCGCGTCGACGAGGCGTTTTCGGGTGGGATTGGGCTTTTCGCTCATCCCGCAAGTATACCGACTAGTGAATATACAAGCAATCGAAAGCCTGCTTCCTTCCCGCCGAACCGCTGGAAAGGATAAGTCATGACCGACCTTGTGCTGAGCGAGACGCGCGACCGCATCGCGATCCTCACCCTCAACCGCCCCGACAAGCTGAACGCGCTGAACTACGCGCTGATCGACCGGCTGCTTTCGCTCCTCGACCTGATCGAGACGGACGATGGCGTGCGCGCCGTCATCCTCACCGGGGCAGGGGAGCGCGCATTCTCCGCCGGCGCCGATATCCGCGAATTCTCATCGAGCGTAGCCGAAGGCACCGATGCCGTGCTCAGCGATTTCGTCATGCGCGGCCAGCGTCTGACGGCGCGGCTGGAAGCTTTTCGCAAGCCGGTGATCGCCGCCGTCAACGGCCTCGCCTTTGGCGGTGGCTGCGAGATCACCGAAGCGGTACCGCTGGCGATCGCCAGTGATCGCGCCTTGTTTGCAAAGCCCGAGATAAAGCTCGCCATGCCGCCGACCTTCGGCGGCACGCAGCGCCTGCCGAGGCTGGCCGGCCGCAAGCGCGCGCTTGAGCTGCTCCTCACCGGCGATGCGTTCTCGCCCGCCCGGGCGCTGGAGCTCGGTCTTGTCAATAAGGTCGTGCCGCACGCCCAGCTGATGCCGGCCGCGTTCGACCTTGCGCGGCGCATCACGGTCCACTCGCGGGCGGCGGTGGCGGGCATCCTCACCGCCGTGGCCCGAGGCATCAACCAGAGCATCGCCGAGGGCCTGCTGGTCGAAGCCGAGCAGTTCGCGCGCATGGCCCCTACGGCCGATCTGCGCGAAGGGCTCGATGCCTGGATGGAGCGGCGCCAGCCGGCCTATGACGGGTCACGGGCACACCGGCCGCGGGACGCGGTGCGCCAGACTGGGCGAGTTGGGACCAGTCCGTGATGACGGTTGCAAAGACGATGCGATCGCGAAGCGAGATTCCGGATCGCCCGCGATCCCTGGGCCGCGGCCCTATGCCGCCGACTTCAGATCCGTTCCTTCTGTTGGGCGCACGCGCGCGGCGGCCGCCAAGAGGTCGGTCTGGGTGATCAGGCCGAGGATGTGCCGCTCGCCATCGACGATTACCACGGCATGGCTGCGCCCGTCGGTCAGCACGGGCAGCAGGCTCATAGCCGGTGCGTCGGATGAGGCAGTGCCGGCCTTCGACATCACCTCTTTCACCGTATCGGTCGCTTTTGTCAGCTCGCGCAGACCGACCGCGCCGGTAAGTTTGCCGTCCGCGCCGACCACCGGCAAGGTGCGGATGTTGTGGTCGATCAGCTGTTTGCGTGCCTCGTCGGCCGTGGCCGTTTCCGGCACCGAGATCACATCGCGGGACATGATGTCCCGGCATAGCAGCGTGCGCTGCGAACGCACCATCGCCTGCAGCTCTACCTGGCGCAGCAGGCGCTCGAGGTCGTCGCGGTCGATGTCGAAGGTCTCGTCGAGGGCGGAGAGTGCGGCATCGACATCCTCGGGCCGGAAGCCGACGCGCTCGGCCGGCGGCCGGTCTGCGGTGCCGTGGCCGCTGGCGGCGGGTTGATGCACATGCGGATAGTTGCGCCGCGACAGCTTGTGGAAAAGGAAGCCGAGCGCAACCAGGATGGTTGAGTTCAGCGCTACCGGCACGAAGGGAAACAGGAAACCGGCCGCGGCGACGGCTGGTCCGCCAAGCACGCCGGTGAGCGCCGCGGCGCCGCCCGGCGGATGCAATGAGCGGGTGAACGACATGGCGGCGATCGCCAGCGCCACCGCAAGGCCGGAGGCGACGACCGGATCATGCACGAAATGCGCGACGGTGACGCCAACAAACGCTGAGATCGAATTGCCGCCAATGATCGGCCAGGGCTGCGCCAGAGGGCTCGACGGCACGGCAAAGAGCAGCACCGCGGACGCGCCCATCGGCGCCACCAGCATCGCCACATCCGCGCCTTTACCCATCACCAATCCGCTGATCACGCCGGTCAGCGCGATGCCGATCACGGCGCCGATGCAGGCAAGCAGCCGTTCGCGAAGCGTCGCGCCGGCAAGGATTGGAGCAAAGAGGCGGAACGCCATGGCTGGTCCTGAAAGTGCGAGAAAGTTTGCGGTGCCCGCAATGCCGCCGAAGCGGCGGATTTGAAAGCCAAACCAATCCGCGACTTCGTGGCTTTGGAGAATATTATTGCGCAGCGCCGCGTGTGTGGAATGCCTTCGGCGGCTTTTGCTATGTCAATCGCGCCAAGACGTTGTTTGCGCAATCGGTTCGGCAGGTCGCGGGTTGGCGCCGCTCACTTCGGCCGGACAGTGAACCCAAGCTTGCCCAGCACCTTCACTGCGCCGGTCTTGCCGCCCTCGAAGTCACCCGAGGCGAGCCTCTTGCCGGTGGCGAATTCATAGGCCGCACCGAGGATCGCCTTCGGTGGATAGATCCGGTCCTCCCGGGCCAGTTCGTAGGTCGTGGTCGGCGCAAAGCCATGTTCGGCAAAGAAGCGCGTCGCGCCCAACCGGTCGTATTCTTCCAGCGCGCGCTGAACATGCGCGGGGGTCACACTGTCCCAGGTAATCATGTCTCATCCCACTTCATTCCAAGAAAAGTGCTTCTCAGGTTTCCATCCGGAATTGCCTCACGGGCGACGGGTTTCGACATGGCGAATTGTCCTTTTCTGATCAGCCGAGGAAGTCGCGGATGGCGGCGGCGATGTCCCCGGCATGGGTTTCGAGCGCGAAGTGGCCGGTGTCGAGGAAGCGCACCACGGCATCCGGCATGTCGCGCTTGAACGCCTCGGCACCGGGTGGCAGGAAGAACGGATCGTTCTTGCCCCACACCGCGAGGAAGGGCGGCTTGTGGGTGCGGAAATAGGCCTGGAAGGCGGGGTAAAGCGCGACGTTGCTCTTGTAGTCGCCGAAGAGGTCGAGCTGGATCTCCTCATTGCCAGGGCGGGCGAGATAGAAGCTGTCCAGCGAATGGCCGTCGGGCGAGACCAGTTCCGCCGGCGCGCCATGCGTGTATTGCCAGGCAACCGCTTCCGGCTTGAGGAAGCCGCGCAGCGCCTCGCGGTTGGCGGGCGAAGGATCCCGCCAATAGGTCTGGATAGGGTTCCAGCCGTCGCTCAGACCCTCCTCATAGGCGTTGCCGTTCTGCGAGATGATCGCGGCGATGCGCTCGGGATGCTTCACCGCCAGCCTGAAACCGGTCGGTGCGCCATAGTCGAAGACATAGATGGCGTAGCGGTCGAAGCCGATCACCTCTGTGAAACGGTCGATGATCTCGGCGATACGGTCGAACGTATAGGCGAATTCGTTAGCCGGCGGCATGTCGGAATGGCCGAAGCCCGGCAGATCGGGCGCGACGATATGGAAACGGTCGGCGAGCAGCGGAATGAGATCGCGGAACATATGGCCCGAGCTCGGAAAGCCATGCAGCAGAAGCAGTTTCGGCGCGTCGGGCTGGCCGGCTTCGCGATAGAAGATGTTGAAGCCGTCGACATTCGCTGTCTTGTAAGCGGTCATTTTTCTCTCCATAACTGAATTGATATATTTTATAGGGTTACTCAAAGGTCGAAGCATCAGCCTCGCGCTGCCTCGATAATGATCTCGACCACTGCGTCGGGCGCGGTGACCATCGGTGTGTGGTCCAGCGGCTGCTGACGTGTTTGCGCCTTCATGCGTGCCGCCATGAAGCGCTGGGTTTCGGCGGCGATCATGCGGTCCGCCTCGGCGACCAAGAACCATGCCGGCCGATCGCCACAGCGGCAGCGCCACGGGAACCGTGATGCAGGCCGGCGAGATGGGCCGCTGGACCGCGCGCAGCACGGACAGATCCTGTGTCGAGGCGTTTTGGGCAAAGGCCGCCGCAAAGGCCTCATTGGGCAGATAGATCAATCCATGCGCGTCCGGCGTCAGTTTCGGAGCCCTTGGGTGCGGTTCGGCGCGGGTGAAAACGTCCGCCACCGTCTCGCCCTCGTCCGGCGCGAGCGCTGCGACATAGACCAGCGCCTTAACCTTCTCGCTTCGTGTGGCGCCGATCACCGCGCCGGCATAGGCGTGGCCGACGAGAATGACAGGTCCGTCGATGCGCTCCAGCGTCCGGTCGAGCGCGGCAACGTCGTCCTGGAACGTCGTCAGCGGCAGCGGCGCAGCCACGACATTGAACCCTTGCGCGGCCAGCACCGCGATGACCTTGGCCCAGCTCGATCCGTCCGCCCAGGCGCCATGGACCAGCACGACATTCACTTGCTTCGCGGACATGTCGCTTCCTCTTGTTGGGTGATAACCATATTGATTGAGTTAGAACGGTTACGACCTGGAGGCATAACTTGTCAAGAAGCTCCGAACCGGTTATCACGGAGTCGTGTTCACGGATGGACGCCACGGCGGAAGCCGCTTGGCGTGGAAATGGAGTTTTGATGGTTCGCTCCTCCGCGCTTTTTGTCGGCGATGCGCCCGGCCTCGATTTCCTCAATTCGATCGCGACCCCGCTCGACACGCCGGTCGATTGGATCGACGACGGCGAGGGCCTGCTGGACTGGCTGGAGCAGGCGCGGCTGGTGCCGGCGGAAGCGCTGGCGACGATTCGCGCCCAGGCGCTGCCCGGCGAGCTCGACAAGGTCGCCGGTCAGGCGCGGCATTTGCGCGAATGGTTCAGGGGCTTTGTGTATGCACATAAGGGGCGGGCGCTGATGGGCGCGGATCTGGCGGAGCTCGACCCGCTCAACCGCCTGCTGGAACGCGACGAGAGCTTCAGCCGGATTGCGCCGGCCGCCGGCCGCGCTCCGTTCGCGCTTCAGACGGCCCGCAAATGGCGCACGCCCGAGGCGCTCCTGCTGCCGATCGGAGAAGCGTTGGCCAAGCTCGTCTGCACCGAGGATTTCTCACATGTGAAGGCTTGCGAGGGACCGGCCTGCACGCTGCTTTTTGCCGATCATACCCGCGGCCACAGGCGCCGCTGGTGCAGCATGGCGGCCTGCGGCAACCGGGCAAAGCAGGCGGCGCACCGGCACCGCCACAAGGATCACTAGCATCCCGGGAGCAAGGGGCGCCTCGCTCCCGGGGTGCTGGATCGGATCAAGGGGCCACCTCGATATGGCCGTTCATGTTGGGATGAAAGCGGCAGAAATAGTCGACCGCTCCCGCCGCTTTCAGCGTGATCTTGCCCTTAGATTTTGCCGGGATCATCACGTCCCAGCCGCCTTTGACCGTGGCGGTGTGGGCGAGGATATCCTTGTTCGTCCATTCGATCGTATCGCCGACCTTGGCCTGAACGGTGGCCGGCGAGAACACCAGCTTGTCGATCGTCACCTCGATAGTCGCCGCGCAGGCCGGCGATACGCCGAGCGCCAGCGCCAATGCCGAGCCGAGAAGCTGCGGCCTCATTTCAGCATGCCGGCGACATGTTCGGCATGCTGTTCATGCCCCTGGAAGATCTTGAGGCCGGTCTCCAGCAGGCTCTTTAGCTCGGCATTGCTGGCCGACGGGATGAGCAGCGTTTCGAGCGCGCCGTTGACCTGCTTGTGATAGGCCACTTCGTTCTCGATATAAGCCCTGTCGAAGTCGGCGCCCTTGAGCTTCGCCAGCTTGGCGCGCTCTTCCTTCGCGGCTTTGGCCAGCGCCTTGCTGGTGTCATTGTCCTCGGGCGTGACTTTCAGCTTCTTCACCAGGTCGAGCGCCTGCTTGTTCACCGCTTCATGGTCGCGCTCCATGTCCTTGGCGAAGGCGACGATTTCCTTGTTTTTCGATTTCTCGATCGCCAGCTTGGCGGCCTCGATGTCGATCGTGCCGGCCGTATAAGCGATATGGGCGATCTGCGGGTCGGTGGGCTTCTCGGCGGCCAGCGCCAGCGGCGCGGTGCTGATCAGGAAAAGGGCCGCGAGGGCGGCGGTCGGTCGCATGAACATGGCATCTCCTTCGCCCGGCGCATCGGCTTCGGGCTTCATCTGAGGGTTGACGGCCATTGGATGCCGGGAAGCGAGAAACGTTCCCGGGAAAATCAGTCTTCGAAACCCAGGCGCTTCATCACCGCCTGGGTCAGCCGCTCGCAGCGCCGGCCGGCGAAGGGGAAGGCGTCGAGCAGCACTGGTCCGATCTCGTCGTCCAGCGCCTTGCGCACCAGGCTGCGCGCCCGGTGCAGACGCGTTTTTACGGTCTCGGGCCGCACGCCGAGCAGCTCAGCGGTTTCTTCTATGCTCAGCCCCTCGATGACACGGGCGACGAAAACGCTGCGATAGACATCGGGAAGGCTGTCGGTCGCCCGTTCGACGAGACCGAGGATCTGCCGCTGCGCCATGGTCCGCTCCGGATCGTCGCCTGGATTCAGGTGGGTTGGGTTTAAAGGAAACCGGATGATCTGCGCCTCCGGGCTCTCAGGCATCGCCACCATGCGCTTGCGCTTGCGTAGCCGGCCGAGCGCCTCGTTGATGACGATGCGCGACAGCCAGGTGGACAAAGAGGCCTCGCCGCGAAAGGCGCCTAGACTGGCGAAGGCGCGCATATAGGCTTCCTGCACGATGTCCTCGGCCTCGGCGTCGTTGCGCACCACGCCGCGCGCGATGCGGTAGAGCCGCTGGTTGTGCGTCTTGATGATGGCGCGGCACGCATCCGGATCGCGCGCCAGCGCCCTGCGCACCAGCGCCATGTCGCTGGCCGCTGCCGCGCCGATCCCGGCGGCCTCAATAGCGGGCCTTCTCATCTCGCTCCGATCCTCCGACAGTTTTTGCATCCGCGATTGGATGCGCCTGCCGGCAAAAAGGTTCCCGAGTTGATTGCGCGGACTATGCTATCGCTTCGCCCGATGCGTGTCTGCGGCTGCGAACGTGGCGGCCCGCGCCTGTCGGTCAGCCTGTCAACCGGCGGCAGCCGCCGCGGCGAGCCCGCGCGCGATGTCGGCCTTGAGATCTTCGACATCCTCCAGTCCGATCTGCAAGCGGATCAGCGGACCGGCGTACGAGCCTTTGGCGATGGTGCGGTCGCCGAGGAAGACCGGAACGGCGAGGCTCTCATAGCCGCCCCAGGAATAGCCGAGGCCGAAGATCTTGAGCGCGTCGAGGAAGGCGTGCTGTGCCTTCTGCCCGCCGCCATCGAACACGATCGAGAAGATGCCGCTCGAGCCGCAGAAGTCACGCTTCCAGAGCGCATGGTCGGGATGGCTTTCCAGCGCCGGGTGCAGCACCTGCGCCACGCCCGGCTGCGTCTCCAGCCAGCGCGCGATATCGAGTGCGCTCTTGCGGTGATGCTCGAGCCGCACCCCCATCGTGCGCAGGCCGCGCAGGACCTGGTAGATGTCGTCGGGTCCGGAACAGCAGCCGAGCGTGCAGAAGCCCTCATAGAGCTGCTTCCAATAGGCCTCGTTGGCCGACACCGTGCCGAGCAGCACGTCGGAATGGCCCGCCGGATATTTCGTCGCCGCATGGATCGAGATGTCGACGCCATGGTCAAGCGGCTTGAAATAGAGCGGCGTCGCCCAGGTGTTGTCCATCATCACGATCGCGCCCGCTTCATGCGCCGCCTTGGCGATCGCCGGGATGTCCTGCACCTCGTAGGTGTTGGATCCCGGCGATTCGGTGAACACCACCTTGGTGTTTGGCTTGATCAGCGAAGAAATGCCGGCGCCGATGCGCGGCTCGTAATATTCGACCTCGATGCCGAGCCGCTTCAGCATCGTATCGGCGAAGTGGCGCGTCGGGTGGTAGACGCTGTCGACGATCAGCAAGTGATCGCCAGCGGCAAGGAAGGTGAGCAGCGGCACCGTCACTGCCGCCAGCCCCGAAGGCACCGCGATGGTGCCGGCCGAGCCTTCCAGCGCATCGACGGCGAGCGTCAGCGCATCCATCGTCGGCGTGCCGCGCGTGCCGTAAGTGTATTTCTGGCTGCGGGCGGCCATCGAAGCGGCGTCGGGATAAAGCACCGTCGAGGCGTGTACGATCGGCGGGTTGACGAAGCCGAAATAGTCGCGCGGGTTGTTGCCGGAATGGGCAAGCCGCGTGTTGATGCCCATTTCGATACCGTCTTTAGCCATGGTTCGTCGCCTATCGAATGATTCAGGAGGAGAGCCATAAAGCGGCGGCAAAGCCCGCGCAACCGCGCCGGGTCCGCCAAAGGCCGGTCTTCCGATGGGCCAATCCAGCGGCGCGCGCGCTCAATAAAGCACCGCTATTGCCGAAGCGGATTTCGCCGCCCGGCCATGGATTCGCAACGGCGCAACTTGACTGATTTGTTCGCATCGCCTGCCGGTTTCATGGTGCTCCTGTCTGCAATTCAGGCATTTGCGGCAATTGCTTTTCAAACGTGTCGCAATTCGGTCATTTCCCTTGACCTCACGGGAATAATCGCCTTCGATGCGGTTCGTGAATGGGAGGCAGCGCATCGGCAACCGATGCGGGTCCGGGAGCGGACCTTAAGTGGGAGCTGCATTCACAAACGAAAAAAGATCAAGCGTCGCCTGGCAGCAGGGGCGCCTGTAACAGAAAAGGGTCTGTGGGTCATGAAACACATTGCATTGGGCATCCTTGGCGCCGCCGCGCTCGGGTTCATGGCGTCCGCCGCTTCGGCAGGCACGCTCGATACGGTGAAGCAGAAGGGCTTCATTCAGTGCGGCGTCTCGACCGGTCTGGCCGGCTTCTCGGCGCCGGACGACAAGGGTGACTGGAAGGGCATCGACGCGGATTTCTGCCGCGCCGTGGCGGCCGCCGTCTTCGGTGACGCTTCCAAGGTCAAGTTCACGCCGCTCAGCGCCAAGGAGCGTTTCACCGCGCTGCAGTCGGGCGAGATCGACATCCTGTCGCGCAACACCACCTGGACCAGCAACCGCGACAGCGCGCTCGGCCTGGATTTCGTCGGCATCACCTACTATGACGGCCAGGGCTTCATGATCAACGCCAAGAAGCTGCCGGGCGTGAACTCGGCGCTGCAGCTTTCGGGCGCCGCCGTCTGCGTGCAGAGCGGCACCACCACCGAGCTCAACCTCGCCGACTACTTCAAGAAGAACAAGATGGAGTACAACCCAGTCGTGTTCGAGAAGCTGGAAGAGGTCAACGCCGCCTATGATGCCGGCCGCTGCGACGCTTACACCACCGACCAGTCCGGCCTCTACGGCATCCGTCTGACGCTCTCCTCGCCGGCCGACCATGTCGTGCTGCCCGAGATCATCTCCAAGGAGCCGCTCGGACCGGCCGTGCGCCAGGGCGACGACCAGTGGGCGCATATCGCGCGCTGGACCTATTTCGCGCTGCTCAACGCCGAGGAAGCCGGCATCACGCAGGCGAATGTCGATGAGATGAAGACGTCGACCGATCCGAACATCCAGCGCCTCCTCGGCACCGAGCCCGATGGCAAGTACGGTGCCGATCTCGGCCTGTCGAACGATTTTGTCGTCAACATCGTCAAGGCTGTCGGCAACTACGGCGAAATGTTCGAGCGCAATGTCGGCTCGGGCAGCCCGCTCAAGATCGCGCGAGGGATCAACGCGCTGTGGACTAAGGGCGGCCTGCAATACGGCCCGCCGATCCGCTGATCGAAATGTGATCCGGGAGGCAGGTCGTCTGCCTCCCGGTTTCTCTTTCCAGGGGATGGTCCATGGCTTCGCAGGAAATCCTTCGCGAGGAGCCGAGTCGCGGCTCCTTCATCAATGACCCGAGAATACGCAGCCTGTTCTTTCAGACGCTGGTCGTGATCCTGCTGTTCAGCTCGATCTGGTGGATCGTCCACAACGTCATCGAAAACCTCCAGCGCCTGCACATTGCCTCTGGCTTCGGCTTCCTCTGGAGCAGGGCCGGCTTCGACATCTCCGACACGCCGATCGCCTACACGTCCGACTCGACCTATTTCCGCGCGCTGGTCGTCGGTCTGCTCAACACGATCATCGTTGCCGTCGCCGGCATCGTGCTTGCCACCGTCGTGGGCTTCACCATCGGCATCGGCCGCCTGTCGCAGAACTGGCTGATCCGCAAGATTTGCACGGTCTATGTCGAGATCTTCCGCAACATCCCGCCGCTGCTGGTCATCTTCTTCTGGTATTCCGGCGTGCTGGCCGTGCTGCCGCCGCCGCGCGAGAGCATCCATCTGCCGTTCGGCTCCTTCCTTAACCAGCGTGGCTTCTATTTGCCGCGCACTGTCTGGGGGGACGGCTCCTGGCTGATCGGTGTCGCATTCCTGCTGGCCATAGCAATGGCCTGGTTCGTCGCCCATAGGGCGCATCAGCGGCAGAGGGCAACCGGCCAGCAGTTTCCGGTGTTCTGGACCTCGGTCGCGTTGATCGTCGGCCTGCCGGTACTCGCCTTCCTGCTCAGCGGTATGCCGCTGACCTTCGATTTCCCGAAGCAGTCGACCTTCAACCTGACCGGCGGCTTCTGGATCAAGCCGGAGTTCCTGTCGCTTCTGCTGGCGCTTTCCTTCTATACGGCGGCCTTCATCGCCGAGATCGTGCGCGCCGGCATCAGGGGCGTCAGCAGAGGCCAGACCGAGGCGGCAGCGGCACTTGGCCTGCGTTCCGGTCCGATCCTGCGGCTGGTGGTCATTCCGCAGGCGATGCGCATCGTCATCCCACCGCTGACCAGCCAGTATCTAAACCTGACCAAGAACTCCTCGCTGGCCATCGCCATCGGCTATCCCGATCTGACGGCCACCGCCGGTACGGTGCTGAACCAGACCGGACAAGCGGTCGAGGGCGTGTTCATCATGATGATCGCCTATCTGGTGCTGAGCCTCGTGACGTCCTTCGTCATGAACATCGTCAACGCCAGAATGGCGCTGGTGGAGAGGTAGGGTCATGCAGGAACACGACACGTCCTGGGTGCGCACCGAGATGGCGCTGGCGCAGCCGGCGCCGGCGACGGAGCGCGGCGCCTATGCCTGGGTGCGCAAAAACCTGATCGGTTCGGTCGGCGACACCGTCCTTACCCTGCTGGGCATCGCCATAGTGCTCTGGGTTGTACCGCAGGTCATCAACTGGGCCTTCATCAATGCCGTGTGGACCGGCCCGGACCGCACGGTATGCACGACCGCCTCACAGGGCGGCATCCAGCCCGATGGCTGGACCGGCGCCTGCTGGGCCTTCGTCAACGCCAAATTCGGCCAGTTCATGTTCGGCACCTATCCGGTCGAGGAGCGCTGGCGGCCGATCCTGGTCGCCATCCTGTTTGTGGTGCTGCTGGTGCCGATGCTCATCCCGCGCGTGCCGCGCAAGGGGCTGAACGCCATCCTGCTCTTCGTGGCGCTGCCGATCGTCGCCTTCTTCCTGCTGGTCGGGGGCGTGTTCGGCCTGCCGCATGTCGAGACCCCGCGCTGGGGCGGGCTGTTGGTCACGCTCAGCCTGTCTTTCGTCGGCATTGCCGTGTCGCTGCCGATGGGCATCGTGCTGGCGCTCGGTCGGCGTTCGAAGATGCCGATTGTCAAATGGCTATGCGTCGTCTTCATCGAAACGGTGCGCGGCATTCCGCTGATCACGGTGCTGTTCTTTGCCAGCGTCATGCTGCCGCTGTTCCTGCCGGAAGGCGTCAGTTTCGACAAATACCTGCGAGCATTGATCGGCGTGTCGCTGTTTGCGGCAGCCTATATGGCCGAAGTGATCCGCGGCGGCCTGCAGGCGATCCCGAAGGGTCAGTATGAGGGCGCCGACTCGCTCGGCCTCGGCTATTGGCAGAAGATGGGCCTGATCGTGCTGCCGCAGGCGCTGAAGCTGGTCATCCCCGGTATCGTCAACACCTTCATCGGCATGTTCAAGGACACCAGCCTGGTGCTGATCATCTCGATGTTCGACCTGCTCGGCGTGGTGAAGCAGAATTTTGCCGACGCCAACTGGGCGACGCCGCAAACCGCGAAGTCCGGCCTGATCTTTGCCGCCTTCGTATTCTGGCTGTTCTGCTTCGGCATGTCGCGCTACTCAATGTACACCGAACGCCGGCTCGACACCGGCTACAAACGCTGATGCCTGTCGCCCAAAACTGTGGAGCGGTTTTGGGACATGCATCAAGAACAACGATAAGGGGAATTGGCCATGACCACCGAAAACGCCGTCAGCGCGGAAGACCTGAAGGTCGATGCCAAGAAGATGCACATCTCGACCACCGACGTCGCCATCGACATCGTCGGCATGCACAAATGGTACGGCGAGTTCCATGTGCTGAAGGACATCAACCTCAAGGTGATGCGCGGCGAGCGTATCGTCATTTGCGGCCCCTCCGGCTCCGGCAAGTCGACCATGATCCGCTGCATCAACCGGCTGGAGGAGCATCAGAAGGGCAAGATCATCGTCGACGGCAAGGAACTCACCAACGATCTGAAGAAGATCGACGAGGTGCGCCGCGAGGTCGGCATGGTGTTCCAGCACTTCAACCTGTTCCCGCATCTGACCATCCTGGAGAACTGCACGCTGGCACCGATCTGGGTGCGCAAGATGCCGAAGAAGCAGGCGGAAGAGATCGCCATGCATTTCCTCAAGCGCGTGAAGATCCCGGAGCAGGCGAACAAGTACCCGGGCCAGCTCTCCGGCGGCCAGCAGCAGCGCGTGGCGATCGCGCGCTCGCTCTGCATGAACCCGCGCATCATGCTGTTCGACGAACCGACCTCGGCGCTCGATCCGGAAATGATCAAGGAAGTGCTGGAGACGATGGTGGGCCTGGCCGAGGAAGGCATGACCATGCTCTGCGTCACCCACGAGATGGGCTTTGCGCGCAAAGTCGCCAACCGCGTGATCTTCATGGATCAGGGCCAGATCGTCGAGCAGAACACGCCGGCCGAGTTCTTCGATCATCCACGCCACGAGCGCACGAAGCTGTTCCTAAGCCAGATCCTGCACTGAGCGGCCACTCGATTGTCATCCTAGGGTGAAGCAAGGAGCGAAGCGACGAGCGCAGACCCTAGGATCCACGCCGTTACACTAAGGCGTTGCAACGGCTCAGAATTTTACTCCGCCGCACTTGATGGCGGACGTCACGGCATGGATGCTTGGGTCAAGCCCGAGGATGACGAAGTCACCAGGCGACCGACTTATCGCGCCCGATGAGAAGAGCGCTGCGATACCTTGCGACGCTGGTTGCCGCGGTGGCACTCGCCACGGCGCTCGGCACGCTGGTGCCGCGCCCGCTCTGGCCTGCCGCCGCGGCAGGTGAGGGCACGCGGCATATCCTGGTGCTGAAGAACCCGATCCACACCGATATCGCGATTCCCCTCGATGACGGCGTGCGCCGCCGCTTCGCCTTCCTGGCCGATGCCGGCCTGCCGACCGATGCGCCGAATGCGCGCTACATCGTCTTCGGCTGGGGCGGCCGCGCCTTCTACCTGGAGACGCCGACCTGGTCTGAGTTAAAGACGGTGCCGGTGGTGAAGGCGCTGACGCTTGATGCCTCGGTGATGCATGTCGATGTCGCGGGCGCCATCAAGGAGCCGCATTCCGATGTCGCTGGCTTCGACGTGGATGAACAGCATTTCTCGGCGTTGCTCGACTACATCGCCGCGAGTTTTCAGCAGGGTACGGGCGGGCCTGTGGCCATCGAGGATGCCGGCTACTCGACCTATGACCGTTTCTACGAGGCCAACGGCCATTTCAACGCGCTGGTCGGCTGCAATACGTGGACGGCGGCGGGACTAAGGGTTGCCGGCCTGCGCACGGGTTGGTGGAACCCGCTGCCAATGTCGCTGTGGTGGTCGATGGGGTTGTATGACTAGCTGGTTCTGCCTGTCGCGGAGCTACAAGATCGGGTTGAAGTACCGATTCGGTAGAGCGATTCTGGAATGTCGCTTGTGTCGACATCGTGGTCTGGACGCGCCTTAAGCGCAGCAATCTCCGTTCGTTGAGCATCAGTCAGCGGAGGCGGATTTGCGGGATCTATTTTGTATCGGATCACCTTGGCCATTATCCATCATACCCGGGCAAAGACATCGCTGTCGAACGAAAACGTCGCGTTCCTTCACACCCCCCTCTGTCCTGCCGTTCATCTCCCCCGCAAGGGGGGAGATTGGCAGCTTGGACGCCGGCTCCCGCCTCATGACGTCGGTGATTGGCGAAAGCCGCGGCGACAGCTGATCTCCCCCCTTGCGGGGGAGATGCCCGGCAGGGCAGAGGGGGTGCTGTCCCGCCGACCTATCCAGTTAGCCGTTTGACGATGATACCCTACCGCCGCGCCACCGGCCGCTCCTCCCACCCGTAGAGCCAGTCCAGATCCGCAGCGAGCTTCTCTACCGACCGCGTCGCCAGCACCAGGTTGCGCGCGATCGCCACCGGCCCCCTGGCATGCCAGGCCAGCCGGTTCAGCGCGCCGCGTTTCAGCACCCTTTCGACGCGCGGCCGTCGCAGATTCTCCCAGGTGGCAACGCTTTGCTTCAGGTCGCCCGGAAAATCGGCGACCAGATTGGCGAGCATCGAGGCGTCCTCTATGCCCATGGCCGCGCCCTGCGCCGCGAACGGCGTCATGGCATGCGCAGCGTCGCCGATCAGCGCGATGCCCTCCGGCATAGTCCACCGCCGTTGCTCGACCGTGTGGATGGGAAAGGCTGTCCACGGCCCGGCGAGCGCCACCAGCCTCGACAGCGTTGCCGCCGTGCCCAGCATGGCGCCGGAAAGGATCGCGGGGTCGGCGTGGCCTGACCAGCCTTCGGCGATGCGCTCGCCCTTGGTGAAGGCGGCAAGGTTGAAGGCGCTGCCCTTGCTTACCGGGTAGGCGACCATGTGGAAGCCGGGATGCAGGAAGGTGGTGACGCAATCGCTGGCGCCGATTTGCTCAAAAACCTGGCCGGCGGCGCTTTGTGCCGCAATCGTCGCGCGCCAGGCGAGCTCGCCGGAGAAGCGGCTTGCCGCAAAGCCGGCCGTCCCAGCAAGCGCGGCGCGAACCGAGGACCACACGCCGTCCGCGCCGAGCAGCAGGCCGCCTGCGGCCTGCGTGGCCTTGCCGTCGGTCTCGACCGTTGCGACAACACTTTGCGGGCCGGTGGCGATGCCGGTCACCTGCGCGCCGGTGACAAGCTCGATCTCCGGCCGTTGTGCCACCGTTGCCATCAGCGCCGCTTGCAGGTCGGCGCGATGTGCCGCGAGATAGGGAGCGCCCCAGCGGCTTTCACCCGCCGCTCCAAGCGGCACGCGCGCCAGCTCGCGCAGGTTCCTGGCGTCCTTCAGCACCACCGCTTCCGGCCGGATCGCGTTGGGCAGCAGGCGCTCGAGCACGCCCAGCCGGGCAAGGATGCGGGTCGCGTTGGGGGAAAGCTGGAGGCCGGCGCCGGCCGCTTCGAGCTGCTTGGCCTGCTCGAACAATTTTACCGGGAAGCCGCGCTCGGCAAAGGCAAGTGCTGCGGTCAGCCCGGCAATGCCGGCCCCGGCGATGACGATCTGCCGGGACCGTGTCTCAGTCATGGGCGGGGAAGGAGGTCAGGCGGCCTGGTCGACATAGAGGCAGCCGGCTGGCTGCGTTTCCGTCGCCTTCAGCGACGGCGAATAGCGGTAGAGCGTCGAGCAGTAGGGGCAGACCTTTTCATTGTCGTCGCCCATGTCGAGAAACACATGCGGATGGTCGAAAGGCGGGTTGGCGCCGGTGCACATGAATTCCTTGACGCCGATCTCGATGACCGGATGTCCCGCGTCGTTCTGGAAATGGGGGATGCTACCGCCTGCCATCGTCGTCTCCAATTGGGTTCGGCCAGTGGGTTTGACCAGCCTGCATCTGGAGCATAACAGGCCAGTTTGCAAGATCGATGAAATCAAACTGTCGCAAAAGGCTGGCAGAGGATAAGTTGAGCCGGTTAAGCGCATGCGGCTTGGCACGGAGCGATTCCGTGACGATCATGCGTCACAAAGACATGTTAGAGCGTCGCCGAACGGCAACGTGCGGCGTTCCAGGGCGGTTGCGGGCAAGAGCGGGAAACCATGAACGAACTGAAGCCGGTGCAAAGTGAATTCATCACCGTCGAGGCCGCAAGCCCCGACGGCGGCAATCCCGACCGTTTCGTCAACCGCGAGTTTTCCTGGCTGCAATTCAACCGGCGGGTGCTGGAGGAATCGCTGAACGAGCACCACCCGCTGCTCGAGCGCGTCCGCTTCCTGTCGATCTCGGCCGCCAATCTCGACGAATTCTTCATGGTCCGCGTCGCCGGCCTCGCCGGCCAGGTGCGCGAGGGCATTGCCCTGAAGAGCCCGGACGGACGCACGCCTGAGCAGCAGCTCGAGCAATTGCTGCGCGAGGTCGAGCGCCTGCAGGAGGACCAGCAGAAGAGCCTGTCGACGCTGATGGTTCTGCTCAACAAGGAAGGCATCGAGAGCATCACCCGCGATGCGCTGACCAAGGACGAGAAAGCCTGGTTGGAAGATCATTTCCAGGATCAGGTTTTCCCGGTGCTGACGCCGCTGTCGATCGACCCGGCGCATCCGTTCCCGTTCATTCCCAATCTGGGCTTTTCCATCGCGCTGCAATTGCGCCACCGCAAGAATGGCGAGGAGATGAGCGCGCTTCTGCGCCTGCCCGTGGCGCTCAGGCGCTTCATCCGGCTGCCCGATCGCAAGCACCATGTCCGTTTCATCCCGCTGGAGGAAGCGGTCGGCCTTTATATCGGCAAGCTTTTCCCCGGATATGAGGTCAAGGGCTCCGGCACGTTCCGCATCATTCGCGACAGCGATATCGAGGTCGAGGAAGAGTCCGAAGACCTGGTGCGCCTGTTCGAGACGGCGCTGAAGCGGCGCCGCCGTGGTTCGGTGATCCGCATCGAATTCGACACGTTGATGCCGGCCGCGCTGCGCGATTTCGTCGCCGGCGAGCTCGGCGTCTCGTCGAGCCGCATCAGCGTTTTGACCGGCCCGCTGGCGCTCAACCAGATTTCGGAGATCGTTGCCGTTCCGCGCGACGATCTCAAATTTGTCCCCTACAACCCGCGATTTCCCGAACGCATCCGAGAGCATGGCGGCGACTGCCTGGCCGCCATCCGCGAGAAGGACATCGTCGTCCACCACCCTTACGAATCCTTCGACGTGGTGGTGCAGTTCCTGCGCCAGGCGGCGGCCGATTCCGAGGTGGTGGCGATCAAGCAGACGCTCTATCGCACCTCCAACGACAGCCCGATCGTGCGCGCGCTGATCGATGCCGCGGAGGCAGGCAAGTCGGTAACGGCTCTTGTCGAGCTCAAGGCGCGCTTCGACGAGGAGGCCAACATCCGCTGGGCGCGCGACCTCGAACGCGCCGGCGTCCAGGTCGTGTTCGGCTTCCTGGAGCTGAAGACACACGCCAAGATGTCGCTGGTGGTGCGCCGCGAGGACGGCAAGCTGCGCAACTACGTGCATCTCGGCACCGGCAACTACCACCCGGTCACCGCGCGCATCTACACCGACCTGTCCTTCTTCACCACCGATCCGACGATCGCGCGTGATGTCGCGCAGATCTTCAATTTCATCACCGGCTATGCCGAGCCGGCCGAGGAGATGCGCCTTGCCGTGTCGCCCTTCACGCTGCGCAATCGCATCTTGAAGCATATCTCGGAGGAGATCATCCACGCCCACGAAGGCCGGCCCGCCCGCATCTGGATGAAGATGAACGCGCTGGTCGATCCGACCATCATCGACGCGCTCTATGAGGCCAGCCGCGCCGGCGTCGAGATCGACCTCGTCGTGCGCGGCATCTGCTGTTTGCGGCCGCAGGTGCCTGGCCTGTCGGAGAACATCCGGGTGAAATCGATCGTCGGCCGCTTCCTCGAGCACAGCCGCATCTTCTGCTTCGGCAACGGCCACGGCCTGCCGTCGGACGAGGCGATCGTCTACATCTCGTCCGCCGACATGATGCCGCGCAATCTCGACCGCCGCGTCGAGACCCTGGTGCCGATCACCAATCCAACTGTGCATGAACAGGTGCTTGGCCAGATCATGCTGGGCAACGTCATGGACAACCAGCAAAGTTTCGACGTATTGGCAGACGGGACCTCCCGGCGCGTCGTGCTGGAGGAGGGCGAGGAGCCGTTCAACGCGCAGGAATATTTCATGACCAATCCGAGCCTCTCCGGACGGGGTGACGCGCTGAAATCGCATGCGCCGAAGCGCATTGCCCAGTTCAAGCGCCGCAAGAAGAACGGCGCCGCGTGATCTCAGTTTCCCAGGGCCGGCTTCAGGACCGGCGGCCGCTGTCGATCATCGACATCGGATCGAACTCGATCCGTCTTGTCGTCTATGAAGGGCTGGCGCGCTCGCCGACGCTTCTGTTCAACGAAAAGATGCTGGCCGGCCTCGGCCGCGGCATCGTTTCGACCGGCAAGCTCGACCCGGAGGCGGTGACGCGCTCCATGGAGGAGTTCCGCCGTTTTCGCGCGCTCTCCGATCAGGCCGGCGCCGAGCATATGTATGTGCTGGCCACCGCCGCGGCGCGCGAGGCGGGCAACGGCCCCGATTTCATCCACCGCGCCGAGGATGTGCTGAAGACCGAGATCCGCGTGCTCACCGGCCGCCAGGAAGCCTATTATTCGGCGCTGGGCGTCATTTCCGGCTTCCACCCGGCCAACGGCATCGCGGGTGACCTTGGCGGCGGCAGCCTAGAGCTGATCGACGTCAACCGCGAGACGATCGGCGAGGGCATCACGCTGCCGCTCGGCGGCCTGCGCCTGCAGGACATGGCCAAGAACTCGCTTGTCCAGGCGCAGAAGATCGCGCGCCAGGAGCTGGCGCGGGCAAAGCTGCTCAAGGGCGGGCAGGGCAGGGTTTTCTACGCCGTCGGCGGCACCTGGCGAAACCTCGCCAGGCTGCATATGGAGATGACCAACTATCCGCTCGGCGTCATGCATCACTACGAGATATCGGCCGAGCGCGCGCTGGCATTCCTGAGGCAGGTGGCCAGGGGCGAGATCGAAAAGGTGAGGGGCATCGAGGGCGTCTCCAAGAACCGCCGCTCGCTGCTGCCTTACGGCGCCGTGGTGCTGCAGGAGATCATGGCGGCGATGCAGCCGTCGAAGATCGTCGTCTCGGCGCAGGGCGTGCGCGAGGGCTTTCTCTATTCGCTGCTGGACGCGGAGGAGCAGAAGTCCGACCCGCTGATCTCGGCGGCCGAGGAACTGGCGCTGTTGCGCTCGCGTTCGGTACACCACGCGCATGACCTGGTCGAATGGACCGGCAAGGCGTTCAAGGCCTTCGGCATCGACGAGACCGAAGACGAGGCGCGCTACCGCCAGGCCGCCTGCCTGCTCGCCGATATCGGCTGGCGCGCGCATCCCGAATATCGCGGCAGGCAGTCGCTCAACATCATCGCGCATGCCTCCTTCATCGGCGTCGACCATCCTGGCCGTGCCTATCTGGCATTGGCCAGCGCTTACCGCCATGACGGCATCCTCAACGACGGTATCGCGCCCGAGATCAAGGCGCTGGCGCCGCCGCGCGTTCTGGAGCGCGCCCGCGTGCTCGCCGCCATGATGCGCGTTGTCTACCTGCTCACCGCGGCAATGCCTGGCGTGATGCCAAGGCTGAAATGGGAAAGCCGCGGCAACGGCGCGCTGGCGCTGGTGCTGCCGGCCTCGCTTTCAGATCTCTATGGCGAACGCCCGGCCGGCCGGCTGGCGCAACTGGCGCGCATCACCAACCGCCGCCTGGTGCTGGCGGTTGAGGGCGGTCCGAGCGTTTCGGTGAAGTGACGGTTCAGGTCACCTCGGCGCTGATCCCGAAGCCACGCCCATCAGCCGACCATGCGCCGGCGCCGGCCATGGCCAGCGCCAGGAAACCGCCGGCAATGGCGATGTCCTTCATCAGCATCTGCTGGTGCAGGAAGGCTAACGTGGCGTCGTCGGCGCCCTGGCCGTAATGGCCGATGAAGCCGGCGACCACGCAAAAGGCGGCAAGCAGCAGCGCCACGATCCGTGTCTGGAAGCCGATCAGGATCAGCAGTCCGGCAATCAGCTCGAACAGGCCGGTGCCCCAGGCGGCCAAGGTCGGCAGCGGCAGGCCGAGGCCGGAGAAATAGCTGGTCGTGCCGGCTATGTTGCTGAGCGCTTGGAAGCCCGAGGGCACGAACAGAGCGGCCAGCAGGAGCCGCGAGATGAGAAGCAGTGCGTTGCGCAGCATGGCCACCTCCCTTGCCGTCTGCCGAACCAGTCTACGCCTGTAGGTGGAAAAACGAAAAAGCGGCGCGGAAAATTCCGCGCCGCTTTTGGCTCAAGCTTGGAAGGTAAACGCTCAGCCGCGCTTGGCGTCGATCGAATAGGCGCCGGCGCCCGAAGAGGCGAGCAGGATGAAGCCGCCGGTGATGGCGAGGTTCTTGAGGAACTGGATCATCTGCATCTGATCGGCCCAGCCGGTGTGAGCGACGAGACCGGTGGCGATCGTGAAGATGGCGAGCACCCAGGCGGCGATCCGGGTCTGGAAGCCGACGAGGATGGCGAGGCCGCCGAGCAGTTCGATCAGGCCGACGACAATGGCGGTCACGGTCGGGACCGGCAGGCCAAGCGCGCCGAAATAGGCGGCGGTGCCCGAAATGGCGGTAAGCTTGCCGAAGCCGGAAAGCAGGAAGATCACGGCCAGCAGGATGCGGCCGAGCAGGATCGTGGTGGAGCTGTTGGACTTGGCGCCGTTGCCGGCGACGGAAGAGTTGATGGACATGGCGGTTCTCCGAATGGGTTGAATGCCCAATCAGATAGACGATGCGGACTGTTCACCAAAAGACGCCTATATGACAACACATTGTTCACAGATCTAATGTTCTAACCTTTTGTAGCTAACGCGAAATTCATGTCGCGGGAATCGGCTGCGGGAGCAAATTCTCCCGCCGCAAAACTTTGAGCTGTGATTTGACGGGCCCTCTACCCCGGATGAGTCATGTCCTCTGGGCGCACCAGCCGGTCGTAATCGGCTTCGCTGACCAGTCCGGTGGCGAGCGCTTCCTCGCGCAAGGTCGTGCCGTTCTTGTGCGCGGTCTTGGCGATCTTGGCGGCGTTGTCGTAGCCGATGGTCGGCGCCAGCGCCGTCACCAGCATCAGCGAGCGCTCCAGCGCGGCCTTGATGTTGTCTTCCCGCGCCTCGATGCCGACCACGCAATTGTCGGTGAAGGACACGGAAGCGTCGGCCAGCAGCTGAACCGACTGCAGGAAGTTGTAGGCCATCAGAGGGTTGTAGACATTGAGCTCGAAATGGCCCTGGCTGCCGGCGAAGGTGAGCGCGGCATTGTTGCCGAACACCTGCACGCAGACCTGAGTCAGCGCCTCGCACTGGGTCGGGTTGACCTTGCCAGGCATGATCGAGGACCCCGGCTCGTTCTCCGGCAGCGACAGCTCGCCAAGACCCGAACGCGGGCCGGAGCCGAGCAGGCGGATGTCGTTGGCGATCTTGAACAGCGCCGCGGCGGCCGCGTTGATGGCGCCATGCGAGAACACCATGGAATCATGCGCCGCGAGCGCCTCGAACTTGTTCGGCGCGGTGACGAAGGCAATGCCGGTAATCGAAGCGATGCGGTCGGCGACTTTCTCCGCGAAGCCTACCGGCGCGTTGAGCCCGGTGCCGACGGCGGTGCCGCCCTGCGCCAGCTCCTGCAAACCGGGCAATGTCTGCTGGATGCGCTTGATCGACGAGACGACCTGCGCGGCATAGCCGGAGAATTCCTGGCCGAGGGTCAGCGGCGTGGCGTCCTGCGTGTGCGTGCGGCCGATCTTGATGATGTGGTTGAAGGCCCGCGCCTTGGCGTCGAGCGCCTTGTGCAGATGGTGCAGCGCCGGAATCAGATGATGCACGACCCGCTCGGCGCAGGCGATATGCATGGCCGTCGGATAGGTGTCGTTCGACGACTGGCTCATATTGACGTGGTCGTTCGGGTGCACCGGCTTCTTCGAGCCCATGACGCCGCCGAGCATCTCGATCGCCCGGTTGGAGATCACCTCGTTGGCGTTCATGTTGGACTGCGTGCCCGAGCCCGTCTGCCACACCACCAGCGGAAAATGCGCGTCGAGCTTGCCGTCGATGACTTCCTGCGCGGCCTCGACAATCGCCTTGCCGATCGCCGGATCGAGCCGCTTCATCTCCATGTTCACCTCGGCCGCGGCGCGCTTGACGATGCCAAGCGCGCGCACGATCGAGGCCGGCTGCTTTTCCCAGCCGATCTTGAAATTGCCCAGCGAACGCTGCGCCTGCGCGCCCCAATAACGGTCGGCCGCCACCTCGATGGGACCGAACGTATCGGTTTCGGTTCTGGTCTTTTCAGCGCTCACGGCAAATCTCCGGTCTGTCGATTTGGGCAAGGGCGTATCGCGTTGCACAAACGGCATCAAGCGGAGATTGCGGGCGGGGAAGATGCAAATCGGTTGAAGGCAACGCCAATCTCCCCCCTTGTAGGGGAGATGCCCGGCAGGGCAGAGGGGGACGCGAAGGATCACGGCGTCTGACTCTATGCAAACTCCCCCGCGCACCAACAGGAAGTGCTCAATGGGCTGAAACGCTGGCGGGACAGCGCCCCCCTCTGGCCTGCCGGCCATCTCCCCCACAAGGGGGGAGATCAGCTAATCACCCTGCTGTATAGCCGCCATCCACCGCAAAGATGCCGCCGCTGGTCCAGGCGGCCTCGTCGCTGGCGAGATGGACCGCCATGCCGGCGACATCCGAAGGGCGGCCGATGCGGCCGAGCGGATAGCTGCGCTCGACATAGGCCTTGAGCTCGGCCTGCGCTTCGGCCGGCAGGTTGAGGATCGTTTTGCGCCGCATGGCGGTGTCGATGGTGCCCGGCGCGATGGCGTTGACGCGGATGCCGCGCGGGCCGAGCTCGAAGGCGAGCGATTTGGTCAGCGAGTTCAGCGCGCCCTTGGACAGCGAATAAAGGCTCGACGGCCGCTTGGGGATCATCTTGTGGGCGAAGTAGGACGAGATGTTGATGACCGAGGCGCCGGCGCTCAGATGCGGCAAAAGCTGCTGGGTGAGGAAGAACACCGCCGTCACGTTGAGCGCGAAGGAATTCTGGAACTGCTCGGCGCTCACCGTCTCGAACGGCGCCAGATAGGCGACACCCGCATTGTTGACGAGGATGTCGAGCGGCCGGCCGGATCGCCCGACATGGCCGGCGACGGCACCGATGCCGGCGTCCGTAGCGAGATCGGCCGACAGCGTTTCGATCGCGGCGTTGCCTTTCCCTTGCCGGGCTATCGTGTCGCGCGCCGCTTCCAGCTTGCCCGCATCGCGCCCGACGATCAAGAGATCCGCGCCCTCGCGGGCGAAGGCTAGCGAAATCGCCAGGCCGATGCCGTCCGACCCGCCTGTGACCAGCGCCCATTTGCCATGAAGTCGCATCGCCATGCTCCCTGCAATGGAGCGGCAATGCGGCACTGAAGGGCGCGAGGGGTCAAGCCGAGGACCTATCGCTCGGTATGAACTTTATCGGCCCGAGACAAGTTCGGCAGGGGCAGGCTGGCGCAGGGCAAGCCGACATGCGACATAATCCTTGACCTGCCGCACCGCCTGCTCGCGGCTGACGCTGCCCGGCTGCAGGCCAAGCCTCAGCCACAGCCCATCGATCAGCGCGGTGACGCCGAGCACGATCTCCTCGGCCAGTTCCGGCGAGGCGAGGCCGCGCAGGCCGGACAGAAGATTCGAGCGCATGCGCGCATGGATGACCTTCTGGATGCGCGCCAGCTTCTCGTCGCGCGGCACCTCGGCGCAGAGCGACAGCCAGGCATGGCAGAGCGGCGCCAGGAACAGGTGCTCCTCGAAATTGCCCTCGATCACCGCGTCCAGCCGTTCCATCGGCGTCCGCGCCCGCTGAAGCCGGGCTACCACCGCGTGACAGAGCACGGCGTTGGCTTCGCGCATGGCGTGCTCGAACAGCTCCTGCTTGTTGCGGAAATAATGCAGCACAATGCCCTTCGAGGCGCCGGCCTGGGCCGCGACCTTTTCCAGCGTCGCGCCGGCGATGCCTTCGCGCTCCAGAACGGCAAACGCCGCCTGCCGCAACTCCTTGCGGCGTATGTCGCTGAGGCGCGTGAGCTTCACCGGACTGATCCTTGCATGGCGAATCCATGTTGACATTTTCGTCCGCCCAGATCAATCATTGACCGGTGGGACAATAGCATGACCAATTGGTCAAAGATCGATATCAAACTGATCGATATGAGGAGAACCGGAATGTTGCGCATGCTTGCGAATGGCGTCTGTTTCGCGGCTCTGATGATGGCTTCCCAGGGGGCGTGGGCTGCTGAAGCCGAAAGCTGCAGGGCGGTGCGCATGGCGGAGCCTGGCTGGAATGATCTGGCCTTCACCACGGGCGTGGCCAAGGTCCTGCTGCAGGCGCTGGGCTACGAGCCGCAGAGCGAGGTGCTCGGCATCAACGTCATATACGAGGGCATGAAGAACAAAGACCTCGACCTATTCCTCGGCTATTGGGATCCGGCGATGGTCACCTATTATGAGCCTTACAAGAAAGACGGCACGATCGAGAATGTGCGGGTCAATTTGGTCGGCGCCAAGTACACTTTCGCCGTGCCGACCTATGTCTGGGACGCCGGCGTCAAGGACCTGTCGGATTTGCACAAATTCGCCGACAAGTTCGGCAAGAAGATGTACGGCATCGAGCCCGGCTCGAACCAGTTGATGATGGACGCCATCGCCGATCCGCAGTTCGGCCTCAATGGTTGGCAGGTGGTGGAGTCGAGCGAGGCCGGTATGCTTTCGGAGGTCGGCTACGAGATCAAGGAGAAGCAGTTCATCGTGTTCCAGGGCTGGGCGCCGCATCCGATGAACACCATGTACGACTTCAAGTACCTGACCGGCGGCGACAAATTCTTCGGCCCGAATTTCGGCGCCGCCACCGTCACGACGCAGGTGCGCAAGGGTTTTCTTCAGGAATGCCCGAACGTTGCGCAGTTCTTGAAGAATCTGGCCTTCGACATCGACATGGAAAATGTCGGCATGGGCTACCTCATCAATGACGGCATGAAACCGGAGGACGGGGCGCTTAAGGCGATCACCTTGCACAAGGATCGCCTCGATGCGTGGCTGGCCGGCGTCACCACCTTCGACGGCAAGCCCGGCCTCGCCGCGGTCAAGGAAAAGCTCGGGCTCTGAGCGTGGTGGTATTGGACCTTCCGGACCAGGAGGCCGAGCAGGCCGCCTGGGCCGGCCGCAAGCGGATCGTCGATGTCGGCGGTCTCGACCTTGCCTATGTCGAGAACGCCGGTTCGGAGCCGCCGTTGCTCTTGGTGCATGGCTTCACCGACACCAGCCGCAGTTTTTCGCTGCTGGCGCCCCACCTTTCCGGGCGCCGGCTGATCATGCCGGATCTGCGCGGCCACGGCGCCTCGCAGACGGGCGAGGGCTGCGGCGTCGCCGATTTCGCCGACGACATGGCCAGGCTGATCCGGCGCCTGCGGCTCGATCGGCCGGTGGTCGTCGGGCACTCGCTGGGCGGCATGGTGTCGATCATGCTTGCCGCACGGCATCCGGAATTGATCGGCGGGCTGGTGATCATGGCGAGCGCGCTAAAGCCTGATTTCGCATCGGATCACCCGCTGATCGGCGGTGTAGCCGCATTGCGCGATCCGATCTCGCCGTCCGATCCGTTCTATGACTGGTGGCATGCCTGCGGACCGGGCGTACCGCGGGCTTTTCTCGACGCTCTCGCGCAGGACGCCTCCGCGATTCCCGCAGCGCGGTGGCGCGCCATTCTAGAAGAAGTCCGCGGCACCGATCTGACTGACGCGGCCCGCGCCGCGCGGGTACCGACGCTGATCATCGCAGGCGGCCGCGATCCGCTTTTCGGCGAAGCGCACCAGCAGGCACTGGCCAAGGCTCTGGCCGGGTCTCGACTGGTGTGGGCGCAGGATTGCGGCCACAACCCGCATTGGGAAGACCCGGCCTTTGTTGCCGAGACAATCGGCCGGACCTTCGGTGGAGGCTGAACTCAGCCGAACATAGAGCGCAGCGTCGACACCGGGTTTCCGATGAAGCCTAACGCATGCAGGATCATCGCTATCGCGAAGGCGACGATCAGGACCCGGCTGGCGATGGCGAAGGCAAAGCCCAGCGGGTTGCTGTCGATCTCGAAACGATAGATGTCGTCATAGGCCACGCCGGAGGACAGCGATCTGTATATGCCCCAGACCGCTGCCAGTGCCAGAAGGCCGAAGAGCGTTGCGGTGAACCATTGCGGCATGAGCGGCATCCAGTTGGATGGCGGCATCATAGGCCTTGTCGATTAAGCAATCGCTGATGTGCCGAGCAACGAACGCGCGGTCGGCGAGAGCCGCAGCACTTCTGTCGGCCGCGCCAGGCTCTGTTCCGCAGATCGCTGGAAGGCCTGCAGGGCAGGCGAGACGCCAAGCGGTGCCCGGCTGAAAGCATGGCTATTCTCATTGTCGAAGCCGGCGGCGGACACGAAGACGTTCTCGCCTGTCCGCACTGGCAGGCGCGGGAAGGTGTTTTCGGCGCTCTCCGTCACGAATGCTCCCAGCAGGCGGGCGCCTTTCGCCGCAAGCTGCGGAACCGCCTCTGTTCGAAATAGCTCGGCAAAGCCCGCTTCAGCGCCCGGTCGCAAATGATGAATCGAAATTTCAACAAAACCGGGCAATTGGCTGCGATCGCTCATTTCGGCCTCGGCCGCCGTCGGCCGCTTCAATCCCGACAGGTCGAAACCCGCACCCGGCCACGCCGGCTTCAGAAGCAGCACATCGTCGGAATCGATCATCGTCGCATTGGCGGCATCCCGGTGCGCGGCCCACACCGGGCCGCCATAGAAGGCGCTCAGCGCGTCCTTTCGCGTCTCCATGTCCTCGAAGCCGCGCAGCCAGACGAACATGTCGGGACGGTCGACGTCGCGGAACTGGCCGATGACGGTCATGCCCGTCGCTTCCTGGGTCTCGACGAACTCGCGGTCGAAGAGCGCGATCAGCGTTTCGCGCTGCCCCGGCTTCAGCGTGTATTGCCGCAGCTCGACCACGGGCGAGGCAAGGCGGGAAGGTCGGTTCATGGCAGGAATCTCAAAACAGGGTGATTGTCCTGTTTATAAAACAGACCGGTTGTCCTGTTTTGTCAATCTGCTATTTTCTTTCCCTTCTCCCCCTGTGGGAGAAGGTGGATCGGCGCGCGGCGCCGAGACGGATGAGGGGTGTTGGCAGGAGTGCCGTCGATGCCAAGCTGGAGCACCCCTCATCCGTCGCCTTCGGCGACACCTTCTCCCACAAGGGGAGAAGGGGAGATCGCGTATGGCTCGCAAAAAGCGCACCAACGACCCGGAAGGCATGCGCCGCCGCGTGCTCGACGTGGCCGAAGACTTTTTCCAGGCGCGCGGCTATCACGCCTCGAGCCTTGGCGATCTGATGGCGGCGGCGGGTGTCACCGGCGGCGCGCTGCATCATCATTTCCCGACCAAGAAGGCGCTGGCGCTGGCGGTAATCGAGGAGCGAGTGGCGGCCGCGGTCCGGGAAACCTGGATCGAGCCGGTGCTGGCGGCATCCTCGGCCCGCGAAGGTGTGCGCGCCGTGTTCGAGGCGGTGGCGGCGGAGCTCGAAGAGCAGGGCTATGTGCGCGGCTGTCCGCTCAATAACCTGGCGCATGAATTGTCGCTGGCCGATGACGAGTTTCGGCTGGCGCTGGCCAACATCTTCGCCGGTTGGCGACAGGCCATTGCCGACAAGGTGCGGGCTGACCAGACGAATGGCGGGGAGGGCGGCACCGATCCCGATCGCTTCGCGGCGCTTGCCGTCGCCGCCTATTCCGGCGCCATGTCGATGGCCAAGACATCGCAGGATGCCGGGTTCTTGCGGGAGTGCTTGAAGGAATTGGAGAGCCTCCAGCTGTCGTCCGGTGGATCGACCGTGAGGCGACGCCGCAGGGTGTTGCTGCGATAGGAGCTAGCCGGATAGAGCAGTGGAAAGGATCGCCTTCGCTTGAAACCCAAGCGCCGCCGCCACTACTCCTTCAGCGGCTTGATCGTCTCGAACCCCACCTCGCTCTGCGCGCTCGTCCCTTCGTCATAGCGACGCGCCAGCACCGCCTGCAGGTCCGGCGAATAGAGCGCGGTGAAGCTGTCGATCACATTGCCGGAATCTCCGGTGATCGTTTCGCTGACCACCAGCACATTGTATTTGCAGTCGCCGAGCTTGTAGCTGTCCTTGCCCTTGACGGCGAGCGCCAGCGTCTCGGTGCCCTTCGGTGGCTTCTTCGACGACAGCCGCACGAAAACGGTCTTGCTCTTGGCGCCGGCCTTGAGCGGAAAAAGCTTCTTTAAGTCGCCGAGCGGGATCATCGACAGCCGCCCGGTGTCGCTGTCGCGGAAAACTTCGATCAGCCCGGCATAGAGGTATTCTGTCTGTGGCGAGTCCGACTGGTATTTGTTGGCGACCGCGACCATGCCGCCGGGCGCTGGCCGGAACTCGCTCCTGATGCCCGCCTTTTCGAGGACGAAGCCTGCCTTTGCCGATTTGGCGTCGACGCAGTCCGCGGCCTCAGCGGTGCCGGCGAAGGCGAGCACGGCGAGCGTCATAGCGGTTGCAAGGGCTTTCATGCCTTCCTCTCCTGGATGCATTCTGCAAGAAATGACAGCCCCCCGCCGCGCTGTCGACCCAGGAACTTTTCTTGCCTTGGCATGAAAAGTCTCCAAAGCGCCGACTTGGGGCCAAACTGGACGAGGCGCCGTCGAGCGTGTTCAATCAACGCTTTCGCCAAGCAATTCCAGACGTGAAAAAGGCCGTCTCGCGACGGCCTCTTCCCTGATGCCACCAAGACATGACAGCTACATGGATCAGAACGTCTTGCGGACCTTGTCCTTCACGTCGCCATAGGCCTTCTGCACCTTGCCGACGAGCTTGTCGGCGGCGCCTTGGACCTGGGTCCGCCGGTTGCCGGTGGCCTTGCCCGCCGCCTGCTTGAGCGAACCCTTCACTTGCTTGGCAATACCCGCGACCTGATCCCTGTTCACCATGCGCGCATCTCCTGGGTTTCATCCGGGTCTCTCAACGTGCCGAGCCGATTTGGGTTCCGGACTGCGGCGACGTCTTTGCACCGCCAGTCTGCGAGAATGAAGATTGCAACCAAGCAAGGAAAGTTGACTCGATTGACTGAACCCCAACTGATAACGAACGAAATTATCCTGCGTATTCTGCAAATCGCTCTCATCGAAATTCGTGCGGCCGATAGTCTGGACAAAGCCCGAATGCTCGCCGACGCGTTTCACAATGCACCGGTAATGATCGCTTCTGGCCGTGAGCCGCAAGAGACTTGGGCACGAATTCTCGATACTGCCAGCAGGCTTGAGATCGAAACTTACGTCGCGTCGCTGCTGGGCCACGTTCGATCCTAGCGAAATTCAGCCTGACAAGCTAACTTTTCAGCCGCGGTTGCATCGCGCAACGCAATCCGGCTAGGGTTCGCCGCGGCTGCGGGTGAGGGCAGCCGGGGGAACCGGGTTTTGCGTCTTCGCGTGGCTGTTGTCGCAGTGCTGATGGCCGTGGCCGGCTGCGTCGCCGACGATGTCGGGCCGATCAACGTGCTGACCACCGAGGTTGGCCACCCGTCGCCCACCTACATTCCCGATCCCGCCGATGACGGCTCGACTGTCGTGGGCCTGGCCTTTTCCGGCGGCGGCACGCGGGCGGCGGCCTTTTCCTACGGCGTGCTGCGGGCGCTGGACGACGTCGTCATCGACGAACGGCCGAAACGGCGCACGCTGGTCGACGACATAAGGATGATCTCCGGCGCCTCCGGCGGCGCCATCACCGCCGCTTATTTCGGCTATAAGGGCAGGAACGGCTACCAGGATTTCCGCGAGCGTTTCCTGACCCAGAACGCGGAAGCCGACCTCAGGGAGGCGATCTCGCCGGTCAACCTGGTGCGTGCCTATTATGGCGGCGTCAACGACCGTAGCGGCTTCGCCAAATGGCTGAACGACCATCTCTTCGATGGCGCGACCTTCAAGGCGTTGCACAAGCCGAACGGCCCGATCGTCTGGATCAACGCGTCCGACATCTACAACCGCACGCCGTTCCTGTTCACCTACGACACCTTTGCAGCACTCTGCAGCGATCTCGACAAGGTGCGGCTTGCCGATGGCGTCGCTGCCTCCGCCGCCGTGCCCGTCGTCTTCGCGCCGATCGTGGTCGCGGCGACCAGTCCCGATTGCGGCTACCACCGGCCCGGGTGGCTGAGTGAGGCGTTGGCCGACCGCAACGCCTCGCTGCGGCTCAAGGCCTATGCCGGGGCGCTCGACGCCTATCAGAACGCCGGCCCGCATGACTATGTGAAGCTGCTGGATGGCGGCCTCACCGACAATATCGGCGTCACCGGCTTCACGCTCGAACGCTCCGCCGCCGGCACGCCCTATGGACCGCTGTCGCCCTTGGAAGCGGTGCGCCTGAACACGCTGATCTTCATCGTCGTCGACGCCGGCAGCGGCAGCAACAAAGCCTGGACGAAGTCGCTGCATGGACCGAAGGCCAGCGAGCTTTTCAATGTGACGACCAGCACCACATTTGCCGCCTCGGTGCGCGACGAATTCGATGCGCTGACGCTCGCCGTCTCGCAATGGAAAGGCGAGCTGGTGCGCTTCCGCTGTGGCCTGCCGGGCTCGACCGTTTCGGCCTATCGCGGCTCGGCCGGCGGCTGGAACTGCCGAGATGTGCGCCTCGTCGTCCAGCATCTGTCCTTCGCCGATCTCGACCCGGCAACCGAAGCGAAGCTGAACGACATTCCGACCAGGCTCAGGCTGCCGGTGGATCAGGTCGACCTCCTGATCGGCGCCGGCCGCAAGGCGCTCGAGATCAACCCCGACATAAACGCGGCGGTCGCCGCGATCCAGGCCCGCGCCGGCATCAGGCCGCCGGCGATCATGACGGCTGCAGCGAATTGACATCATCAGGAGACAGTCTTGGCAGAATTCACCCTCTATATCGGCAACAAGTGTTTTTCTTCATGGTCGCTCAGGCCATGGGTGGCGATGAAGCATCTGGAAATGCCCTTCGAGGAAGGCTTCGTGCGCCTGCGTACGCCGCAGACCTTCGCCAATCTTGCCAAAGTGTCGCCGACCGGGCTTGTGCCGGTGTTGAATCATGATGGCAGGATCGTCTGGGAAACGCTTGCCATCCTTGAATATCTGGCAGACCTGTTTCCCGAAAAAAAGCTATGGCCGGATGATCTCGGCGCCCGCGCTCTGGCGCGGTCGGTGGCGACCGAAATGCATTCCGGCTTCCGCGAGGTCCGTTACGGCTGGCCGATGAACCTGCGCCGGCCGAAATCGCACAAGCCGCTCGATGCCGAGGGCGAGGCGCAGCGGGCGAGGATCGAGGCGATCTGGCGCCAGTGCCGCGAACAGTATGGCCAAGGTGGCCCGTTCCTGTTCGGCCATTTCACCGCTGCGGATGCCATGTATGCGCCGGTAGTCACGCGCTTCGACACTTATGGCGGCGAACTGGCGCCGGTCACCCGCGCCTATGTCGATGCGGTGCTGGCGACGCCGGCGATGCGGCACTGGTACGCGGAGGCGGCGAAGGAGCCCTGGCCCGAGCCGGGGCCGCACGAACAGGATTAGGCAGGCGGCGGCTTCAACAACGGTTTTGGATCCTGGAGGACCACGATGGCCAGTACCGACGAAGCGGATGCGACCAAGGCGCCCAAAATCTTCCATTGCCGGCTGATCCCGCCGCGGCCGGATTTCGCCTTCACCATGTCGGAGGAGGAAAGGGCGCTGATGGGCCGGCATGCCGACTATCTGCGCGAGAAGCTGCGCGAAGGCGTCATGATCATGGCAGGTCCGGTCGCCGATCCGGCAGGCCCCTGGGGGCTGCTGATCTTGCGTGCCGGCAGCGACGCCGAGGCGAGGGCGGTGACCGATGGCGACCCTGTTTCGAGATCGGGCCGCGGCTTCCGCTATGAAATCCTGCCGATGTTGAGCGTGATCATGTAGGCGGCGCACAAAAAGAACGCCTCTCGCGCGTTTTATGGCGCGGAAGGCGTCCTTGTGCTGTTAGCCTTCTTTCGACTGCTGACGGCATTGCAACAACGCCCCACTTAGGCGGCGGTTCCCTAATTCGGCAAAATAATTGACGTCGGTTCGCGGACGTCACGACCGGATTGGTATGATCGGCAACCGCAGGTCTTTTCCGTTCCGCTTGCCCGATTGTGTGCTAGGAACCGGTCGACCGCGATGTGAGTCACCGACGCTTTTCAGGGATCGACATGGCCATCAAATTTTCCGCCAAGGAGCAGCCGGCTCCGGCCGCCACGAAACCAGCCAAGCCGGCCGCCGCGCCGCAAGCCGACAAACCGCTCGACGTCGATCTCCTCGGGCAGCCGCCCCAGAAGCCGCCGCGCAAGACCAGGAAGAAGTAGAAGATTGCCGCACGAGGCCGACCACAGTCGCTTGCCTTGGCCGTCCGTCACGGCGGCCGATTTCGGCTGGCCGGCAGGCGATGGCGCGGCCGTGTTCGACTGCCAGAGCTGCGGCGCCTGCTGCTCCTATTCGGCCGACTGGCCGCGCTTCTCGACCGAGGAGGACGCGCAGCTCGACAGCATCCCGGAGAAATTTGTGTCGGCCGACCTGTCCGGCATGCGCTGCGACGGCGTGCGCTGCTCGGCACTCAGCGGCGAGGTCGGCAAGCACACCGCCTGCGGCATTTACGACATCCGCCCCGATGTCTGCCGCGCCTGCATGCCCGGCGGCGATGACTGCCTGATGGCGAGAGCGGCGCATGGGTTCGAACTGCCAATCTCCCCCCTTGTGGGGGAGATGCCCGGCAGGGCAGAGGGGGGCGCTGTCCCGCCGGCGCCTCAGGCGAGCTTCGGTCGAACGTCGAAGTAGATTTCAAAAGAGGAAACTGCGAGGTCGCATTCCTTCGCGCCCCCCTCTGGCCTGCCGGCCATCTCCCCCACAAGGGGGGAGATCGCGCTCTCCACCCGCTTGCCTCACCCCGCACCTCCCGGTAGCTTCCCCCGCCGGGCAGGGCCGCGGAGGAACGCATGAGCATAGAATTTCTGTTGACGTCGCTGATTATCGTGGCCTCGCCCGGCACCGGCGTCCTCTACACGCTGAGCGCCGGCCTTTCGCGCGGCGCGCGCGCCGCGGTCATCGCCGCTTTCGCCTGCACGCTGGGCATTATCCCGCATATGGCGGCCGCCATCACCGGCCTTGCCGCGGTGCTGCACACCAGCGCCGTCGCCTTCGAGACGCTGAAATATCTCGGCGTCGCCTATCTGCTCTACATGGCCTGGAACACGCTGAAGGAGAAGGGCGGGCTGAGCATCGACGAGGATGCTGCGCCGCGCTCGACCGCCAGGACCATCACCACTGGCATCCTCGTCAACGTGCTGAACCCGAAACTGTCGATCTTCTTCTTCGCCTTCCTGCCGCAATTCGTCAGCACCACCGAGCCGCATGCTTTCGCCAGGATGCTGGAGCTCTCATGCGTCTTCATGCTGATGACCTTCGTCATCTTCGCCATCTATGGCGTGTTCGCGGCCTCGGTGCGCAGCCATATCGTGTCGCGGCCGAAAGTCCTGACTTGGATGCGCCGCAGCTTCGCCGGCGCCTTCGTCATGCTTGGCGCCAAGCTGGCGTTGGCGGATCGCTAGCTGCCCGGTGCGCTCCCGGTTTCGGGAGCAGCCCGAACCCCCAGCCGCCAGGCCGAGGGCGGGACGCCGATCATCTTCTTGAAAGCGCGGCTGAAGGCGGCTTCGGACTCGTAACCGATGTCCGCCGCGATGCTGGCGACGTTGCTGTTGCCGGCGCTCAGCAATTCCGAGGCGATCTGCATGCGCCATTTGGCGAGATAGTGCATCGGCGGCATCCCGACGATTTTGGTGAAGCGCTCCGCAAGCACCGTGCGCGACAAGGCGGACTCCTTCGCCAGCGCTTCCACCGTCCAATTGTGTGCCGGCCGGTCGTGGATCAGCGCCAGCGCCTTCGCCAGATGCGGATCGCGCAGGCCCGCCAGCCAACCGGTCTGCTGCGGCGGCAGCGACTCCACATAGCGGCGCAGCACGTCGACGAACATCAGTTCGCTGAGCTTGGTCAGCACCGTCTCGCTGCCGGCCCGCTTCTCGGCCACCTCCGAGACCGCCAATTTGATGAACTGGCCGAGCCACCCGCCGTCGCCTTTGACGTCTCCGGCCTTGATGACGGGCGGCAGCGCTTCGAGCAGCGGATTGAAGGGCAGGGCATGGCAGGCGAGATAGCCGCAGACCAGCCGCGCCGACAGCGATCCGTCCTTGACGTAGTTGATGGGGAAGGGCGTCTGGCTTGCGGCCGCGATCTCCAGAACGTCCGCCGTCGGCGGATCGGCCCGCAGGTCTGGCGTGCTCGACATGATATGCGGGTCGCTGTGGGTGAAGACCACGACCTCGCCGGCCTCTACCGGGATCGCCTCGTGGCCGACGATGCGGGCAAAGCAGCGGCCCTCGGTGAGCACGTGATAGGAAATCAGGTGATCCGCGCCGGGCAATATCCTCGGCAATATCGAGGCGGGCGCCGGCGAGCACACCGCCCACGGGTCCTGGGCCTCGATATCGAAAAACGTCGCGCCGGTGAGGCGCACCGTTTTCAGAAGATCAAACAGAGCATCCCCGGCCATCCACCCGTGTTCCCAAGAGCAATTCCAGGAAAAGTGTGAGCGGTTTTCCGTCCGGAATTGCGTCAAAACAAAAAGATAGTGCGGTTCGCCGTTTCCGTGAAACGGTGAAACCTGCGCGGCAATCCGGCGCGACATCCCTTTCCAGTTCCGGACGCGCTGTCAAGTGAGGCGGACGCCCCGTCATTCCGTTCATTGCCGGAAGTTTTAAACCGCTGCGGCACCGCGCGGTGTCGTCTCAAGCGGCGCTGAACGCGGTCGAACCGAACCTAGATAAGGATCAAGAGTCATGACGGTACATAAGGGCGGATGTTTTTGCGGCGCCGTGGAAATCGAAGTCCACGGAACCGCCGAGGCAATGGGTTACTGCCATTGCAGTTCCTGCCGTTCGTGGTCGGCGTCTCCGGTGAACGCTTTCACGCTGTGGAAGCCCGGGAACGTCAAGGTCACCAAAGGCGCGGAGTTTCTGTCCGGCTTCGAGAAGTCCGCGATGAGCGACCGCCAGTTCTGCACCAAATGCGGCGGGCATCTGATGACGGACCATCCGCCGCTCGGACTGGTCGACGTCTATGCGGCCACCATACCGACGGTGGAATTCACGCCGGGGGTCCACGTCAACTACGCTGAGACGGTCCTGCCGATGAAGGACGGGCTGCCGAAGCTCAAGGATTTTCCGACCGAGCTCGGCGGCTCCGGCATCGCGGTCCCGGAATAGGTCAGGACGATGGCCGACGACCTCAAGCAACCGCAATTCACGACAGGAGAACAACAATGGATATCGCGACGTTTCGCGCCACGCAGGAGCCGATCAAGGATCTTTATCGCAAGAACGCGCGGGCCGCGCTCCTTACCTTGAAGGCCAAGGGCAGCGCCGACGACACAAGGGTGACCTGCAAGGTCGAGACCGGGCGCGGGCTCGCGCTGGCCGGCATCCACCCGAAGGCCGGCGGCAGCGGCCAGGAGCTTTGTTCCGGCGACATGCTGCTGGAGGCGTTGATCGCCTGCGCCGGCGTTTCGATGCGGGCGGCCGCGGCCGTGCTCGACATTCCGATCAAGTCGGCGGAAATCTCAGCCGAGGGCGATGTCGACCTGCGCGGCACGCTTGGCGTCACCGAAGGCGTGCCGGTCGGCTTCAAGGAAATCCGCCTGCGCTTCGACATCGAGTCGGATGTCGAGCAAAGCCGGCTGACCCAACTCATGGAGCTCACCGATCGCTACTGCGTGATCTTCCAGACCATCCAGCGCAGCCCGAAGACCTTCGTGAAGCTCAACAGGGTGGCGTCGTAACAATTTGCCCGGAGCCCAGATCGTGGCGGGCGGGTTCCGGGCTGGCCTGAGCGCGGCTTTCCGCGCCAGGCCCTATCCTTTGACGTAGCCCATCGCCTCGACGATTTTGCCGTCGGCGACGCGCATAAGGTTGACGCCGCGCAGCGAGCTGCCGTCGGACATCCAGAAGCGCCAGCGGATCGTGGCGCGGTCGCCGGCCACAAAAGTCTCTTCGAGGTCGAAGCGGGTGCCGGGTCCGGTGGCGATCGCCGACCACAATTCGACGCAGGCCGCCTTGCCGACGCGGCGAGCGCCATCCGGCGCCGGCGTGGTGTTTTCGATCACGCAATCCTCCGCAACCAATTCGTCGAGCGCCGAAGGGTCGTGACGCTGGAAGACGTGGTTGTAGCGCCGCATGATTTCCGCCGTCTCGGCGGAGCGCTTGGCCGCGGCGACGTCGATGGTCAATTCCTGGGTCATTGGATTTCTCTCCTGTCGTTTCATTAAGCTACGAGGCTGGCCTTGAGCGTGATCGTGGCGACGCCGGCCAGCGCCCGCGAGACGAGGCAGGCCGCCTTGGCCTTGTGCGCCAGCCGCTCGAAATCCTGGGCCGAAATGCCGGCGACGCTGGCGTCCGATTGGAGTTCGATGCGGGTGATGGTCGGCCCGGCGGTGGTGGCGCCGAGATGCACCTTGGCGATCGTATGGATGCTCTCGGCGGTATGGCCTTCGCCGCCGAGTATGGCGCTGAGCGCCATCGAGAAGCAGCCGGCATGCGCCGCCGCGATCAGCTCCTCAGGATTGGTACCCGGGCCATTTTCGAAGCGCGACGGGAAGGAATAGGCGCCTTCGAACACGCCGCTGCCCAGTCTGAGCCGGCCCGATCCTTGCTTCAGCGTGCCCTGCCATTGGGCTGAAGCCTCGCGAATTGTCATGGCTGATCTCCTCTCAGGTGTTGCGAAAAAAAATGCGGTGGTCATGCGCCGTCGATGACGACTTTGCCGAAGACGTCGCCCCGATCGAAATAGCGGTAGGCCTCGCGCGCCTCGGCGAATGGGAAGACCTTGTCGATGACCGGCTTCAGCCGGTGCGTGGCGACAGCGGCAAGCATCGCCTCCAGCCCGCTGCGGCTGCCGACGAAGAGGCGGCCGATGGTGACCAGGCTGCGCTGATAGATGGCGCCCGGGATCTCGACAGACTTGCCGTTCTTGTCCTGTACGGTGAGCAGCACGATGCGTCCGTAAAGCGCGCTGGCGATCAGCGACTGCGCGAAAGTCACCGGGCCGCCGGTTTCGACGACGAGGTCGATGCTGCCGGTCGCTGCGCGCAGCTCCATGCCCCATTCGCGTGTTTCATCTGCAGCGACGACGAGGTCGGCGCCGAGCGCCCGCAGCCTCTCGGCTTTCTTAGCGCGCGAGGTGACCGCGGCCACGCGACAGCCCATGAGCTTGGCGAATTGCAAGGCAAACAGGGCGACGCCGCCTGAGCCAATCACCAGAACCCATTGTCCCGGCTTTGGAATCTCGGCGCCGGTGAGCGCGCTCCAGGCGGTCAGCCCGGCGCAGGTGAAGGTCGCGGCTTCCTGCCAGGAGAGATGCTCGGGCAGCCGCACGGCCCATTGCTCGTCGAGCAGCGCATATTCTGAGAGCATGCCGTCCAACGTGCAACCGAGCTGGTCGACGATGCCAGGATGCATGCGGCCGTCGATCCAGCGCGCGAAATAGCTGCCGGTGACGCGGTCGCCGATGGCAAAGCGTGTGACACGGTCGCCGACGGCCACCACTTCCCCGGCGCCGTCGCTCAGCGGCACGACGCCCGCGCGCGGTGCCAGAGGATAGGTGCCGTTGAGGATCATCGTGTCGCGGCGGTTGAGCGAGGTGGCGCGCACCCGCACCAGGATCTGGTTCGCCGTTGGCTGGGGCATTGCTGCCTCACGCACCACCAGCTTCTCTATGTCGCCGAATTTCTCGAACCGGTAGCTCAGCATTGTTGCCTCCAAAATATGTAGACCGATTTACATATTATGTAGACCGATTGTCATATTAGGAGCAAGGCCTATAATGCGCTCCTCCTGACAGGGATTGACAGTAAGAGAGGTCGACGTGGCGACGGACACACGCACCCGCATGATAGAGGCGACCACGCTGCTCATCCGGCAGCGCGGCTATCACGGCACGTCGCTGAACGACATTTTGAGCGCCAGCGGCGCGCCGCGCGGCTCGCTCTATTTCCATTTCCCTGGCGGCAAGGACCAGCTAGTCGTCGAGGTGACGCGGGCCAGCGTCGCCAACGTCACGGAGCGGCTGGGCGCGGCACTGTTGGAGGAAAGCGACCCGGCCGTTGCCGTCCATCACATCTACCAGTCGGTCGCGCGCATGCTGGAGGACTACGAGTTCTCGCTCGGCTGTCCGGTCGCGCCGGTCGTGCTCGATGCGCCGAACGATGTGCCGGACCTGGTCGAAATCTGCCGCTCCGCCTTCGAGCAATGGATCGGGCTGCTGCGCCAGGCCTTCGTCCGGGCAGGGGTGCCGGAGCGGCGCGCGCAGGCGCTGGCGTTGCTGGTCGAATCCTCGCTGGAAGGCCTGATGGTGATCGCCCGCGCCACCCGCGACCGCACGCCAGTGCAGGCGGTGGCCGACGAGGTCGCCGCGCTGGTCGAGCAGGCGGTGCTGGCCGGCAAGGTCGCGCAGCAAGCGGAGAGCGCGGCGTAACTAACTTCCCTAACAAAAAGGGCGCCTTTCGGCGCCCTTTCCGTATGCATCAGCTTGGTAGGCTGGATTAGAAGTCCATGCCGCCCATGCCGCCCATGCCGCCGCCGGGCATGCCGCCCGGCATACCGCCGGCAGCTTCCTTCTTCGGAGCTTCGGCGATCATGGCTTCGGTGGTGACGAGCAGGCCGGCGACCGAGGCCGCGTCCTGGAGAGCGGTGCGCACGACCTTGACCGGGTCGACGATGCCCATGGCGATCATGTCGCCATACTCGCCGGTCTGAGCGTTGAAGCCGAAGGTCGCGCCCTTGTTCTCGAGGATCTTGCCAGCGACGATCGAAGCTTCAGCACCGGCGTTCGACGCGATCTGGCGGGCCGGAGACTGCAGCGCGCGACGCACGATGTTGATGCCGGCAGCCTGGTCGGAGTTGACGCCGGTAGCCTTGACAGCAGCCGAAGCGCGCAGCAGGGCCACGCCACCGCCGGCGACGATGCCTTCTTCCACGGCCGCGCGGGTCGCGTTCAGAGCGTCGTCAACGCGGTCCTTCTTTTCCTTGACTTCCACTTCGGTCGCACCGCCGACGCGGATCACCGCAACGCCGCCGGCGAGCTTCGCCAGACGTTCCTGCAGTTTCTCCTTGTCGTAGTCCGAGGTGGTCTCCTCGATCTGCTGCTTGATCTGGGCGACGCGGCCCTGGATCTCGGCCTTCTTGCCGGCGCCGTCGACGATGGTGGTGTTCTCCTTGGAGATCGACACCTTCTTGGCGCGGCCGAGCATGTTGAGGCCAACGTTCTCGAGCTTGATGCCGAGGTCTTCCGAGATGACCTGGCCACCGGTGAGGATGGCGATGTCTTCCAGCATGGCCTTGCGGCGGTCACCGAAGCCCGGAGCCTTGACGGCGGCGATCTTCAGGCCACCGCGCAGCTTGTTGACAACCAGCGTGGCCAGGGCCTCGCCTTCGACGTCTTCCGAGATGATGAGCAGCGGCTTCGAGGTCTGAACGACAGCTTCGAGGACCGGCAGCATGGCCTGCAGGTTGGAGAGCTTCTTCTCGTGCAGCAGGATGTAGGCGTCTTCCAGATCGGCGACCATCTTGTCGGCGTTGGTGACGAAGTAGGGCGAGAGGTAGCCGCGATCGAACTGCATGCCTTCGACGACTTCCAGCTCGGTCTCGGCGGTCTTGGCTTCCTCGACGGTGATGACGCCTTCGTTGCCGACTTTCTGCATCGCTTCCGCGATCATCTTGCCGACCGACTCGTCGCCATTGGCCGAGATCGTGCCGACCTGGGCGACTTCCTCGGAGGTCTTGATCTTCTTGGCGGCCTTGCCGAGAGCGGCGACGACTTCGCTGACGGCGAGGTCGATGCCGCGCTTGAGGTCCATCGGGTTCATGCCGGCGGCAACGGCCTTGTTGCCTTCCTGCACGATCGCCTGGGCGAGAACGGTAGCGGTGGTCGTGCCGTCGCCGGCGATGTCGTTGGTCTTCGAAGCGACTTCGCGGACCATCTGGGCGCCCATGTTCTCGAACTTGTCCTCAAGCTCGATCTCCTTGGCGACGGTGACGCCGTCCTTGGTGATGCGCGGTGCGCCGAACGACTTGTCGATGACGACGTTGCGGCCCTTGGGGCCCAGCGTGACCTTCACCGCGTCGGCGAGGATGTTGACACCGCGCAGCATGCGCTCACGGGCATCGCGGGAGAATTTTACGTCTTTTGCAGCCATGGTTAGCTCCTGACAGGGGCTCGGGAAGAGCCCGAAAACTCAGTTGATGGAGAGGCCGAAATTCAGCCGATGATGCCCATAATGTCGGATTCCTTCATGATCAGAAGGTCTTCGCCATTGAGCTTGACTTCAGTGCCCGACCACTTGCCGAACAGGATGCGGTCGCCGGCCTTGACGTCCAGCGGCACGAGCTTGCCGCTTTCGTCGCGGGCGCCGGAGCCGACGGCGATGATCTCGCCTTCCTGCGGCTTCTCCTTCGCCGTATCCGGGATGATGATCCCGCCGGCGGTCTTGGATTCGGATTCGACCCGGCGAACGACCACGCGGTCATGAAGCGGGCGGAACTTGGACTTTGCCATGTTTTCTTCCTCGAATGAGAACGGTGAGAACTGTTCCTCCATCCGGCGAGGCCGCCGGATATAAGTTAGCACTCACCTAGGGCGAGTGCTAACGTGGCGCTGAGATAGGCCGGTGGGTTTCGAGAGTCAAGGCGCGCGCAAGGGGCAAGCGGCGCGAAATTTTTCTCAGGCGAAACGTCACTATGAAAAGCGCCGGCTGTCGCGAGACACAGACGAGCAATCTCACCTGTCAGTCCGAGCGCTTCGGCGAGCGCAGCACAAGCAGCGGGCAGCGTTCGGCGAGGCCGTATGTACCGGTCGAGGCCAGCCGGACATCATCGAAGAAGGTCTTGGCTTCCTCGATGAGCGATGCAGTTCGACTCCGTCATGCATGAGCGCAAAGCGGTGCTGCTCGATGCCAACAAGATGCCCGGCCGTGCCCGCAACCTTTCGAGCTTCATCGCCGCCGGCAATGCCAATCTTGCCGACGGCTTCGAAGGGCTGATCCGTCAGGTCATACAACGATCGCCTAGATGTTCATGCCGCCCGATACTTCGATCCGCTGGGCGTTGACCCAGCGATTGTCGTCGGAGAGCAGCGAGGCGATCATCGGCCCGATATCGTCGGCGACACCGGCGCGGCCAAGCGCGGTCATCCCGGCCACGACGCGGTTGATCTCGGCGTCGTCGCGCACATGGCCGCCATTGAAGTCGGTGGCGATCGCGCCGGGCGCCACGGTGTTGGCGGTGATGCGGCGGCCGGCAAGCTCCTTGGCGAGGTAGCGCGTGAACACCTCGACGCCGCCTTTCATCATCGCATAGGCGGACGAGCCCGGCACCGAGAAGCGCGCCAGCCCGCTCGACACGTTGATGATGCGGCCGCCGTCGTTGATCAGCGGCAGCAGCGCCTGGGTGAGGAAGAACACGCCCTTCAGATGGATGTTCATCAGCGAGTCGAATTCCTCTTCCGTTGTCTCGGCGATCGGCTTGCGCAGTCCTATGCCGGCATTGTTGACCAGATAGTCGAAACGGTCGCGCTGCCAGGTCTCGTGAAGCGTCTTCTTCAATGTCTCGACGAAAACCGGGAAGCTGGCGACGGTGCCGGTGTCGAGCTCAAGTGCTGCAGCCCGGCCGCCGGCTGCTTCGATTTCGGCAATGGCAGTCTTGGCCTCATCGACGCGTGAGCGATAGGTGAGGACGACGTCGACCCCTTTGCGGGCGAGGTGAAGCGCGGTGTTGCGGCCGAGGCCGCGGCTGCCGCCGGTGATGAGGGCGATGGGACGGGTGGTCATGGCGAAATCTCCTTCTCTTCGGATGGAGATGCATATACTCGCCTAAGAAGGCGATATAATCGGGCATGGATTGCCAACACTATTCAGTCTGTGCGAACAATCAGCCATGGATCGTTTTGACAGCATGCGGCTCTTCACCCGGGTCGTGGAGCGGCGCAGCTTCACCGCGGCCGCCGCCGATCTCGGCCTGCCGCGCTCCAGCGCCACCGCCGCGATCAAGCAGCTGGAGAAGCGTCTGGGCGTGCAATTGCTCCGCCGCACCACACGCCATGTCACCACGACGCCCGACGGCGAGGCCTATTACCAGCGCTGCATCGGCATCCTCGCCGACATCGAGGATGCCGAGGGCGGCTTCGAAGCCCGCGAGCTGCGTGGACGCCTCAGCGTCGACGTCAATGGCCACATGGCGCGCACGTTCCTCTTGCCAGAACTGCCGGCACTGCTTGCCAGATATCCGGGCCTGTCGGTCCATATCGGCGAGGGGGACCGCCTTGTCGATCTGGTGCGTGAAGGCGTCGACTGCGTGATCCGGGCAGGCGTACTTCCCGACAGCGACATGATCGTGCGACGTCTCGGCATCGCGCGCGAGATCACCGTCGCGAGTCCCGCCTATCTCGAACGCTACGGTGTGCCGCGCACGTTGGATGATCTTGCCGGCCACATGATGATCGGTTTCGTGTCGTCGCGCACGAGGCAGCTGATGCCGCTGGAATTCACCGTCGACGGCAAGGTTCGAGAAGTTGTCCTGCCATCGCGAGTCACCGTCGCCAATTCAGACACAAGTGCCGCGCTGGTCCGGCTGGGCTTCGGGCTGTTCCAGGCGCCAAAACTCCGTTACGCCGACGACATCGAGGCCGGCCGACTGGTCGAGGTGCTTCCCGACAATCCCCCCGACACCGACGCCGATCTCGGTGCTCTATCCGCCGAGCCGCCAGCTTTCGCCAAGGGTGAGGGTGTTCGTCGACTGGCTGGTGGAAATTCTGGGGCCGAAGCTGGATTCCTGATCGCGCTCAGAGAAACAGCCGCAACTGCGCGTGGATGATCGAACGGTAGTCGTCGATCGTGCGCCGGCCTTCCTCCTTGTCCTGCGTCAACGCCAGCCGCACGACGCCGCCGGCGAGCTGGAAGATCAGGAACACCACGCGCCCGAACGCCTCGCGCTTCCCGGCTTGAAGCATTGGCGCGACATGGTCGCAGAACATCTTCGCCTGGTGCCGCGTCTCGGCGATGTCGAGATGCTGCAGCGCCTTGTCGGCCTGGATGGCGTTCTGCAGGTCCTGGATCGCCGGGTCCGCCGCGACGCGACCGTAATAGTCGTCGAGCAGTCGGTCGGCCGCCGCGGTCACGTCGCCAGGCCCGCTTATCCCGGCGATGATCGCACCGAAGCGCGCGCGGCTTTCCTCGGAAAACCGCTCATAGAGCATCGCCAGGATCGCCGACTTCGACGGAAAGTAATGATACACGGTGGCGATCGGTCCGCCGGCCAGCGCGCCGACCTCCTTCATCGTCACCGCGTCGATGCCCTTTTCGCCGATCAGCCGCATGGTCGTGGCAAGGATCGCGTCGATGCGCTCGCGGCTGCGCTCCTGCTTCGGCCTGCGCCTGGGTTCCGTCGCTATTCGATTTGCATCCGTCATTGTCCGCATCTTTCCCGGAAAAGTGCAAATTCGCGGTTGACAAGAAACATGATCAAGTATCAGTTTTGCTAAATGCTGACAACTTGTCAGTTTTTCGATCGAGCTGCAAGGGAGGCACCTCGTGACGGCATCGCAAGCCGCGCAAGCGGAAAATGGCGATTGGCTTGTCGGCAATCCGACCGGTCTGCAACTGGCCTCTGCGCTGTGGATCGGCTCGGTCGGCCTGCTCATCCTTGGGCTGCAGCCGGTGCTGCTCGGCGCGCTCTACACCGAAGGCCATGTCACCGGCGACGAACTGGCACTGGTCGCCACCGCCGAGATGATCGCGATTGCCATCGGCTCCGCGATCGTGGCCATGCTGCTTCCCGCCAGGAACATACGTTGGAAGAGCGCGGTGCTGCTCGTGCTTTTAGCGCTCGCCAATTCCTGGACCGCTTATGCCGGCAGTCCCAATGCGCTGATCGGCGCACGCACGCTGGCTGGCTTGGCGGAGGGCGGACTGGTCGCCGTCGCGACGGAGCTGATCGCCCGCTCGCGCCGGGCCGAGCGCATCGGCGGCTATTTCGTCACGCTGCAGACCTTGGCGCAATGCGCGCTGGCGCTGATTCTCGCGCTCTATGCGGTGCCGAGAGCGGGCTCGGCCGGCGGCTTCATCGCGCTGGGCATCGTCTGCCTGCTGTCGCTGGCCGTCGCCTGGACCGTGCCGGATGACTACGCAGACCTGCCCAAGGAAGAGCAGTTTCGCAATGTCGCGACCGTGCCGGCGATCACCGCGCTCTTGTCGATCTTCTGCTATTTCATGTTCTTCGGCGCCGTCTGGGCTTTTCTCGAGCCGATCGGCGCGCAGTTTGGCATCGATAGCCGCACCGTCGGCCTGATGGTTTCGGCAAGCCTTGCCGCGCAGGTGATCGGCGCCCTCACCGCGACCGTCTTCGAGGCGCGCATCGACTATCGTTTTGCCATCACCATCATCGGCATTGTCGCGGCGATCAGCTCGATCCTGCTTGCCTCCGGCCCGCGCCTTTCGGTGTTCTGGGCGGTGGCGCTGGTGATGGGCTTCATCCTGCTCTTCATCGTGCCCTACCAGATCCGCCTCGCCATCACCGCCGACGAGACGCGAACCGCGGTGCTCCTGGTGCCGGCCGCGCAACTCTTCGGCCTCGCCATCGGCCCGATCGCCGCCTCGCTGCTGATCGACGGCGCGAACTTCCGGCCGGTGCCTGAATTCGCCGCCGCCACCGCTTCGGCCAGCGTGGTTTTGCTCGGCGTCTTCATGCTGGTCGCGCGCCGGCGCGGTAAGGCTTGAGCGGGAGGATTGGGATGGCAAACGCCTGGAGCAACTGGTCGGGTTTCGTCACAGCATGCCCGAAATCGATCCCGACCCCGGCCGATGTCGGCGAACTGGCCGAGCTGGTGCGCTCGGCGCCCCGTCCGCTGCGCGTCGTGGGTGCCGGCCATTCCTTCACACCGCTGGTGCAGTCGGACGGCACCATCGTCTCGCTGGAGAAGATCGAGGGGCTGGTCTCGCATGATGCCGCGAACAACCGGGCACGGGTGAGGGCGGGAACCAGGCTCGGCGCCCTGATGCACATCCTGCAGGACATCGGCCAGGGCCTGCCCAATATGGGCGATATCGACAAGCAGGCGATCGGCGGCGCGCTGGGCACGGCAACGCATGGCTCCGGCCCGACGCTCGGCGCCTATCACACGCAGCTCGAGGCGGTGCAACTCGTCGACGGGCAGGGCAAGCTGCGCGAATACAGCCGGGCGAGCGACCAGAACATGATCCACGCCACCGGCGTCGCACTGGGCAGCTTCGGCGTGCTTACTGAAGTGACGATGAACAACATCGCGACCTACCGGCTGCGCCGGCGCAAATGGGTGCTGCCGATCGGCGACATGCTGCGCGATTTTGAAAAGATGATGGCGGCGCATCGTTCGGCCGAATTCTACTACATCCCGTTTTCCGGCTACGCCCAGTTCATCGCCAGCGATCTCAGCGACGCGGCGCCCACGCCGCGGCCGACCGAGAACGACGAGGAGGGGCTGGCGACCTTGCGCAAGCTGCGCACCGTCTTGCGCTGGCTGCCGTCGCTGCGGCGGGCGCTGATCAAGGGCGCGGTGAAGAAGGTGCCCTCGGAGGACTATGTGCAGGACTGGCTCAACGTCTACGCCAGCGACCGTCAAACCAAATTCAACGAGATGGAGTACCACCTGCCTTACGAGGAAGGTCCGAAGGCCTTGGCCGAGATCATCGCGCTGACGGAAAAGCACTTTCCGGAAGTCTATTTCCCGATGGAGGTGCGTTCGGTGGCGCCCGACGAATTCTGGCTTTCGCCCTTCCACAAGAGGTTGACCTGCTCGATCGCCATCCACCACGATGCGGCGAGCGATCCGTTGCCTTTCATGCGAGCCGCCGAGCCGATCTTCCGCAGATATGGCGGCCGGCCGCATTGGGGCAAGATGCACAGCCTGAAGGCGGCGGATTTCAAGAAGATCTATCCGCGCTGGGACGAGGCGCTTGCCGTGCGCCACGACATCGATCCGGACAACCGTTTCGTGTCGCCCTATATGGCCGGCCTGTTCGGCATCGAACGATGAGCGCCTATTTCATCGAGCTATCTAAGGCATTGCAGGCCGCGGACATTTTCCGGCCCTGCCTGGTGCTCGACCGCGACCGGCTGGACGGCAACATCGCGCAGTTGAAAAAGAGGCTGGCGCCGGGTCTCGCGGTGCGGCTGGTCGACAAGTCGCTGCCTTGCATGCCGCTCCTTTCGCACATCGCCAGGGCGCTTGGCACCAACCGCTTCATGACCTTCCATCCGCCGGTGACGCAGGCCGTGCTCGACGCTTTTCCCGAGGGCGATCTGCTCTACGGCAAGCCAATGCCGGTCGGCGCCGCCAGGGCAGCGCTGACCCAAGGCAGCGCCGGCTGGTGGTCGCGTGTCTGCTGGCTGATCGACGCGCCTGAGCGGCTGACCGAATATGGTGCACTCGCTTCCGCGCTCGACACCGAGTTGCGCATCGCTTTCGAGGTCGATGTCGGCCTGCATCGCGGCGGTTTTTCGAGCCCCGCCGAGATCAGGGCGCTGACGATACCGGAACGCCTGCGCTGCGAAGGCATCATGGCCTATGAGGCGCATGCGCCGGAGATACCGGGCCTGTTCGGCGGTACGGCCAAGGCGCTGAAGCAGGCTTCGGCCAAGGCCGCCGAGTTCGTCACCTCCCTCGATCCGGACCAGCGCCGCACCTTGAACATCGGCGGCTCGAAGACGGCGCTGCTGCATGGCGGCGGCGTCGCCAATGAAGTGTCGATCGGCTCGGCCTTCGTCCTGCCCAGCGACTTCGACACGCCCGGCCTGGGCGGTTTTCAGCCGGCGGCCTTCATCGCCACGCCGATCCTCAAGGCGCTGGATCCGATGCTGCCCGGTCCCCCGGCGGTTTCCAGGGCGTTGCAAGCGCTTGGCCTCTTCCCGCGCAAGGGCTGCTATCTCTATGGCGGCAAGTGGATGGCCGAACCGGTGTTCCCCGAAGGCATGAAGCCGAACGGCCTGATCGGGCTGTCGTCCAACCAGCAATTCATGGGCCTGCCGGCGAGCGCGGATGTGAAGCCCGGGGACTATGCCTTCCTGCGGCCGACGCAGAGCGAGGCGGTGCTGCAGCATTTCGGGGCGATTGCGGTGTTTGCCGAAGGACGGATCGTGGAGTTCTGGCCGGTGCTGCCGATGGGCTAGGGCTATTTAGCCCCAATCGGATAATGCTTGGTTTCGTAAGCCTCGATCAGGGTGGCTAGAACGTCAAAGCGATAGGCTTCAGGGCTATCTGCAACCGGTTCATTATCGAAATAGGGAGCAATCTCGGCAATCGCACAGTCGTACTCAGCCTCGTTATTAATGGGTCGAATGTTTTCCATCGCACGTCTCCGCAGCTATCTTGCCATACTCGGCGAGACTGTCGAGATACCGGTTCGCGTGATCGCCGGGGGTCGTTTCAAGAATTAATTGACTCAGTCAACTAAATGATTGATCCTGTCCAAGGCAGGAGGACTTCCCATGACCATCCACGATCACCCCGGCAAGGAACGCATCGATACCGTGCGCGCCTTCAACCGCTTCTACACCCGCCAGATCGGCGTGCTCGAGGAAAGCTGGCTGAAAAGCAGCTTCTCGCTGACCGAGGCGCGGGTGCTTTATGAGCTTGCCCACCGCGACGGCCTCGTTGCCAGCGACCTGGTTCGCGATCTCGGTCTCGACCCGGGCTATGTCAGCCGCCTCTTGAAGAAATTCGAGGAGCGCGGCCTGGTCGAACGCGAGGCAAGCGAGGCGGACGCGCGCCGGTCTTCGATCGCGCTGACGCCCGCGGGACGAGAGGCTTTTGCGCCGCTCAACCAGGATTCGCACGACCAGGTGCGCGCGCTGCTCGACCGTCTGGCGCCCGCTGACCAGGAGCGGCTGGTCAAGGCCATGCGCACCGTGCAGGACCTGCTTGGCGACAGGCCCGAACCCAAGGTGCCCTATATTCTGCGGCCGCTGCAGGTCGGCGACATCGGCTGGGTCACGCGCCGCCAGGGCATGCTCTACGCTGAGGAGTATGGCTGGGACGAAACCTACGAGGCGCTGGTCGCCGAGATCCTCGGCGAGTTCGTCAAGAATTTCGTTCCGCAATGGGAGCGCAGCTGGATCGCCGAGCGCGAAGGCGAGGTGGTCGGCTCGGTCTTCGTCGTGCGCAAATCGCCGAAGGTGGCGAAGCTCAGGCTCCTCTACGTCGAGCCCTCCGCGCGCGGCCTCGGCATCGGCCGGCGGCTGGTCGATGAATGCATCACCTTCGCCCGCGCCAAGGGTTACCGGACGCTGACGCTCTGGACCAACGACATACTGGGCTCGGCCCGCCGCATCTACCAGGCCGCCGGCTTCAAGCTGGTCGATGAAGAAAGGCACCATTCCTTCGGCAAGGACCTTGTCGGCCAGACCTGGAACCTGGAGCTTTAGTTCTTCCCTTCCCCCCTTGTGGGGGAAGGTGGCCGAGCGAAGCTCGGTCGGATGAGGGGTGCTCCAGGGAATGCCGACGTCTCGCTTCGCTGGAACACCCCTCATCCGTCTCGGCGCTGCGCGCCGATCCACCTTCTCCCGCAAGGGGAGAAGGGAAGGCGTCTCAGCCCTTCACCGGCACCCAGATCTCTAGCCCGCCATTGCCGGTGTGCGCGTCGAACTCGGGGCCGTAGCGCTCGAATTCCGGTGCGTCGGCGATCTCGTGGCCGGAGGCAGGCAGCCATTTGTTCCAGATCGTGTTGACGGTGCGGCGGATGGTCGAGATGTGCTCGCGATGCGCGAACACCGCATATTTCTGCGCCGGCACCCGCACGCGGTAAAAGTCCTTCGGCAGATCCGAGAAATCCTTCACCTCGATGCCCACCACATAGTCGAAATTGCCGGCGTCGTCGCCGTTGAGGCAGACGCCGTAGAAGACGCCCGGCACCTCGCCGGGAATGTTGCCGATATAGGGCGCGAAACGCTGCCATTGCATCGGGATGCCGGCGCTGGTCTCGCAGCTGTAGCGCTCGCCGAGCCCGGCGACGAGAAACGGGCGGCTGGTCTCGAAGCGCGGCGGCTCGAGCGTGGTGAGAAGTGAACTGTCCATGAGGATAGGCTCCACGAGATCGAGGTTTCGGGTCGAGCCTTGCGCGCGCACCAGTTCCGGCGTGGTGCCGAACGCATCGCGAAAAGCCCGCGTGAACGCCTCATGCGAACCATAGCCGACATCGAGCGCGACCGAGAGAATGTCGGGCGCGCCGCCGGCAAGCTTGCGCGCCGCTTCGCTGAGCCTGCGCGCCCGCATATAGCCCATGACCGACCGCCCTGTGGCCGCGCCGAAGGCCCGCGTCACGTGGAAGCGCGACACGCCGCTGCTTGTCGCGACGTCGTCTAGCGAGATCGCATCCGGCAGATGGCTTTCGACAAACCAGAGCGCTTTCTCGGTCGGGTTCATGGCTCCTCGCATTTGGCGCGGCGACCCTAGCCGCCGCCCCGACTGCCAGTTTGATCGAAATTGCGCAGTGAGCAATAATGGCAACGCGCATGCCGGGTCGAGTGGAGCGACTTGGCATTATGCGCGGCAGGCGGGAAGGGGTGTCCCGATGACGACGGCGACGGCCGATCAGGTCTTCCGGTTTGGCGGGTTCACGCTCGACCTCGCCATGGGCACGCTGCGCGGCGTCCACGAGCCTCTGTTCCTGCGCCCGAAATCCTATGCGCTGCTTTCGCATCTTGCCCGCAACATGGGCCGCGTCGTGCCGAAATCGGAGCTGATGGATGTCGTCTGGCCCGGCGTCTATGTCACCGAGGATTCGCTCACCCAGTCGGTGCGCGAAATCCGCAAGGTGCTGGGCGACGATATGGTGCGCACAGTTTCCAAGCGCGGCTACATGCTGGCCGCGGAAGCCGAAGCGGCGCCGGAGATCAGCACCCAGCCGATCGTCGCGGTGGTGCGCTTCCGCAATGAGAGCGGCGATCCGGCCGACGAGGCGATGGTCGACGGCTTCGCCGAGGACCTGATCAACGGTGTCGCGCGCTTCGGCACGGTCACGGTGCTGGCGCGCAACTCCAGCTTCTCTTTCGCCTCCTTTGGCCGCGCCGAGTGGCCGCAGATCCGCGCCCGCATCGGCGCGGACTATTTGGTCGAAGGGTCACTGCGCCGGCAGGGCGAGCATGTCGTGGTTGCGGTCAGTCTGGTGGACATCGCCACCGGCAGCCAGCTCTGGGGCGACCGATTCCAATCGCATGGCGAAGGGCTGTTCGCGATCGAACGCGAGATCGTCGAGCAGATCGTCAGCCGGCTGGTCACCCGTGTCGCCAATGCCGGGCTGGAGCAGGCGTCACGCAAGCCCGTCACCAGCCTTGCCGCCTATGAGCTGCTGCTGCGCGGCTTCGCGATGCTGCGTGATCCCGCCCAGACCGACCAGCGAAGCGCCGAAGCCCTGTTCGAGGCCGCGATCGCCAAGGATCCGAACTATGGCCTTGCCTATACCTATCTCGGGCTGGTGCGGGCCTTGGACGGCGAGTTCGGACGCGCCAGCGATGCGGTTCTGGAAAATGCGCGCGACCTTGCCGACAAGGGCTTGGCGCTCTCGCCGGACCAGCCGACGGGACACCGCGTGCAGTCGCTGATCCGCCTCTATATGCGCGACCACGAGGCGGCCGAGCATCACATGCGCATCGCGCTGCAGCTCAACCCCTATGATGCCGACAGCATCGAGCAGATGGGCATGCTGCTCACCATGCGGGGGCGGCCGCTCGAGGCGCTGACCTGGCTCGCGCGCGGCATCCGCATCGATCCCTTGCACCCGCACTGGTACCAGTTCGACCGCGCGCTGGCGCTCTACATGATGGGGGAATACCGGCAGGCGGCCGACGCGCTGGAGCTGGCGACGCGTCCGGCCCCGTGGATCCGCACGCGGCTGGCGGCTTGCTATGCCCAGATGGGCGAGATGGAAAAGGCGCGTCGGCAGATCTCCCTGATCGGCGAGGGCGATCCGTTCTCGCCGCTCGATTATGCCTTGCGCGGCGTGCCGTTCGAGAACCAGGCCGATGCCGAGCATCTCGCCGAAGGCGTCAGACTTGCCCTCGGCGAGATTCCGCCCGGGGCGGATCAATCGGCCACGACCACGATGTAGCGGCCCTGATAGAGCCGGTAGTAGGTGCCGCCGCAGCGCCACACGTCGAAGCCGTTGACCTTGGTGCGCACGCAGCCGGCGGGCAGCGTGGCGACCCAGGCCGTGGTGTGCCGCAGCACGCGCCACGTGGCGGTACGCCGGGCAACGCCGGCGGCGCTGCGCGGCGTCCAGGGCGCGCCGATGCGGGCCTCGGCGGTGCCGACCAGCGACAGCGCTGGCACGGCGCTGCCGACGATCTCGAAGGTGGTGAGCGCGAGGGCGAGCAGGGCTGCTGCCGAGCGGTATTTCTTCAGGGATTTCATAGTCATGTGGGTTTCTCCAGATGTTGGTTGAAGTCTAGCGGGAGGATTGAGCGGCAGGCCGGGTCGAACCCGCCTGTGCCGCCAGGTGAGCCACGAGCGCCGTGCCCGCGGTTGTGGTGTCGCCGCCGACAAGCCTGTCGGCGACGACGAGATCTGTTCAGGCCGCTATGGCCTGCGGTTCGGCGGCGACTGTCTCCTGGTCGGCCGCAGCGATGGTCTCGGCCGGCGCCTTGATGCGGAACCAGGCGACGTAGAGCGTCGGAAGGAAGACCAGCGTCAGCACGGTCGCCACCATCAGCCCGCCCATCACGGCGTAAGCCATCGGTCCCCAGAACACGGTCGGCGCGATCGGGATCATGCCGAGGATGGCGGCCGCAGCCGTCAGCAGGATCGGCCGCAGCCGGTGCGTGGTGGCGCTGATCACCGCCGCCCACGGCTCTTCGCCGGCGGCGATATGCTGGTCGATCTGCGCGATCAGGATCACCGAGTTGCGGATCACCATGCCTATCAGCGACATCACGCCGAGGATCGCGACGAAGCCCATCGGAGCGCCGGAGATCAGCAGCGCGCCGGCGACGCCGATGATGGCCAGCGGAGCGGTGAGCAACACCAGCGCCAGGCGCTGGAAGCTCATCAGCTGGACCATCAGCACCGTCGCCATGATGAACAGCATCAACGGGAAGACCACGAAGATGCTGACCTTGGCCTTGGCGCTGTCCTCGATCACGCCGCCCTGTTCGACTCTGTAGCGCGCCGGCAGCTCGGCCTTGAACGCGGCGATGGCGCTTCCCAGGCGCTTCGACACGGCGGTGGCGTTCTCGCCGGGGGCCACGTCGGCCTGCACCGTCACGGTCGGCAGGCGGCCACGGCGCCAGATCAGCGGCGGCTCGGTCTGGTAGGTGAGCTTCGCCACCTGTTCGAGCGGCACGCGGCGTCCGCCTGAAGCGCTGATCGTCAGGCCGCGCAGCGTGTCGATGCTGGCGCGTTCGGAGTCCACGGCACGGGCGACGACGTCGATCAGGTAGGTGTCGTCGCGCATCTGGGTGATCTTCGAACCGGACAAGATCGCGTTGATCGTCTCCGACAGCTGCTGCGAGGAGATGCCCAGCGCGCGTGCCCGGTCCTGGTCGACCTCGACCTTGATGACCTTGGCAGGCTCGTTCCAGTCATAGTTGATGTTGCGCACTGCGGCGTCGCTGCCCAGCACCTGCGCGAATTGCTGCGCGAGGCTGCGCGTCTTGTCCGGGTCCGGACCCGAGACGCGGAACTTCAGCGGCCAGCCGACCGGCGGGCCGAGCTCCAGCGGCGTGACGCGAGCCATGACGTCGTCGAAGCCGGTCGACAGCTCCTTCTCCAGCCGGTCGATGACCGCCTGGCGCACGGCGTGGCCCTTGGTCACCACCACCGCCTGGGCGAAGAAGTCGTTGGCGAGCTGCGCGTCGAGCGGCAGGTAGAAGCGCACCGCGCCCTGGCCGACATAGAAGCTCCAGTGGTCGATGTCGGGATCGGAAGCGAGCAGCTTCTCGACGCGCTCGACAACTGCATCCGTCGCCTTGATCGAGGCGGTGCGCGGCAGCGTGAGGTCGAGCATCACTTCGGGCCGGTCGGACTTCGGGAAGAACTCCTGGCCGACGAAGCCCATGGCCACGACCGAGAGCGCGAACACGCCGGCCGTCGCCGACAGCACCAGCCACTTCGCCCGCATTGCGGCTTCAAGCAGCACCCGGAAGCCACGGGCGATGCGCGACGGCTGATGGCTGCCGCCATGACCCTTGATGCGATCGGGCAGCAGGAGGACGCCGGTGAGCGGCGTGAACAGCACTGCGACCACCCAGGAGACGACAAGCGCGATGGCAACGACCGCGAACAGCGAGAAGCAGTATTCGCCGGCGCCGCTCTTGGCGAAGCCCACCGGCACGAAGCCGGCGATCGTCACCACCGTGCCGGTCAGCATCGGGAAGGCGGTCGAGGTGTAGGCATAGGTGGCGGCCGAGATCTTGTCGTAGCCTTCCTCCATGCGGGAGATCATCATCTCGACCGCGATCATCGCATCGTCGACCAAAAGGCCGAGCGCGATGATCAGCGCGCCGAGCGAGATGCGCTGCAAGGAGATGCCGAAATACTCCATGGTGACGAAGGTGATCGCCAGCACCAGCGGGATGGCGACCGCCACAACGACGCCCGGACGCCAGCCGAGCGCCAGCAGCGAGACGGCGAGCACGATGGCGATCGCCTCGCCGAGGCTCTTGGTGAATTCGCCGACGGATTCTTCGACCACATGCGACTGGTCGGCGACCATGCCGAGCTCGGCGCCGAGCGGCAGCTCGGCCTCCATCTCGTGCATCTTCTCCTTGACGTTCTCGCCCAGCGCCAGCGCGTCGCCGCCTGAAGTCATCGAGATGGCGATGCCGACGGCGGGCTTGCCGTTGAAACGGAACATCGGCTGCGGCGGGTCGGAATAGGCGCGCTTGACCTCGGCGACGTCGCCCAGGCGAAAGTAATGGCCGTTGGCGTAGAAGTTGATCGCCTTCAGGCTCTCTTCAGAGGTGAAGGAGCCGGAAACGCGGATGGCGATGCGCTCCGGGCCGGCATCGACCGTGCCGCTCGGCGTCAACGCGTTCTGCGTTTGCAGCGCCTGCGTCAGCGTGCCGACGTCGAGGCCTAGCGCCGCCACCTTCTGCGTCGAGAATTCGAGATAGATCTTCTCATCCTGCTGGCCGATCAGGTCGACCTTGGCGACGTCCTTCACGGTGAGTAGCCCGGCGCGCAGGCTGGTCGCCATATCCTTCAGCTCGCGATGGCTGAGGCTGTCGGAAGTGAGCGCGTAGATCAGCGAATAGGTGTCGCCGAACTCGTCGTTGAAGAACGGACCCTGCACGCCGGACGGCAGCGTCGGCTTGATGTCGTTGAGCTTCTTGCGCACCTGGTACCAGAGCGGCTGCACCTGGTCGCCGGCAACCGTGTCCTTGAGGTTGACGAAGACGACGGATTCGCCGGGCTTGGTGTAGCTCTTGACGTAGTCGAGGTCGGGCAGCTCCTCGAGCTTCTTCTCGATGCGGTCGGTGATCTGCTCGACCGTCTCGCTGGTGCTGGCGCCTGGCCACATCGTCTTCACCACCATAGTTTTGATGGTGAAGGGCGGGTCCTCCTCGCGGCCGAGGCCGCGATAGGCATAGAGGCCGGCGAGAGCGGCCGCGATCATCAGGTAGACGATGAAGCTGCGGTGGCGCAGCGCCCATTCGGAAAGATTGAAGCTGCTCATGACAAAATCCCTCTCGGCGCGCGCGAAGGCGCGTTCCGCCGGCTTCTGCCGGCTGGCCAAAGCAAGTGATGGATGGGTTTCTGTCAGCGCCCGCCATGGGCGGGCACTGTCGCTGGTCAGGCCAGGCTATGCATGGTGCCCGGCACGCGATAGGGCGCGCGCTCCGCCGTTCTCGGCTTGATGGCGAGGCCGGCGAGATAGCGCTGGAAGCCTGCTGCCTCCTGCGCCGGCGAAGCGAGCGCGACATGGCCGTCCGGCCTCACCAGATAGGCGGCGTCGCGCTGCAGGCCGGCTTTCGCGGCGGTCTCTGACCAGGCGAAGGCGTGAACCGGAATGCCGGTCGATGCCAGCATCGCCCGGAAATCGCAGGTGACCTCGCCATAGACATGGACCTGCCAGTCGAGCGAGCGCAGCGGCTCGAAATTGTCGCCGTTGGGGCCGAGGACATAGGGCAGGCGGTCGCCGCCGCTGACCTTGCCGGCCTTGCCCGCGCTGATTGGGCCGGCGCGGTACTGGATTGCTGCCTGCGAGATCACGCCGAAGAAGGCGCGTGAGCCGAAAGAGGTGTGGAGCAGCGCGTTCAAAATCTTCGGCATCAGATAGCGACGGAACAGCCCGATGAACCGCGAGCGGCTGGTGATGAAGCGGAAAGCGGTGTCGGTGCTCTCGATCAGCTTGCGGGCGAAGGCGATGCGTTCCGGCTCGTAGCTGTCGAGCAGGCGCGGATCGGCCCGGCCCTGGACCACGGCGGCAAGCTTCCAGGCGAGGTTCACAGCATCGCCCATGCCGGTGTTCATGCCCTGGCCGCCGGCCGGGCTGTGGATGTGGCCGGCATCGCCGCAGAGGAACACGCGCCCGACGCGGAAGCGCTCGGCCACGCGGTGGTGGACGCGGTAGGTCGAGAACCAGTTGACCTCGTCGACCGTGACGCCGGTGTCGCGCTCGACATCGGCGCGGATCGCCTCGAAGGTGATCGTCTCGTCGGTCTCATGCGCCTTCGGCACGATGCCGATCAACCGGACCGAACCGGACTGCCGCACCGGCATCACGATGGCGAAGCCATAGGCGCTGACCGTCGTGTCCAGGCCGTTGCGGGTGATTTCGCCGCGCCCCTTTACGTCGGCGACGTAGAAGGACTGCTCGTATGCGCCGCCGGGAAAGCCGACCTTTAGCCCATGGCGCACGGCGCTGTGGGCACCGTCGCAACCGACAAGATAGGCGGCGCCGACGGTTTCGGTCCGGCCTTCCTTGCTCAAGGTCGCGACGACCGCGTCACCTCTGTCCTGGAACGCGACGAGCTCGGTTCTCCGCTCGACCGTGACGCCGGCGCGCTCCAGATGCGCGATCAGCACGCGCTCGTGGATGTCCTGCGGCAGCGCGAAGGCGAAGGAATAGGGGCTGACGCCGCGGCCGAAATCCGACAGCGGCAGCCTCGCGGCGACGCCGGCCGGCGTATGCACGGTGAGCCGTTCGATCTTCACGCCCGCGGCAAGCACGTCGTCGACGATGCCGATCTGTCGGTGGAACTCCAGCGTGCGCGCCTGGACGGCCAGCGCCCGCGATGTCTCGCCGGGAGCGGCGGCCTTGTCGAAGATGCGCACCGGCACGCCGAGCCTGGTCAGCCATAGTGCGAGCGTCAGACCGGTCGGGCCGGCGCCGGCGATCAGGACTCTTGTCTTAGACACAGTCATTTTGCTTCTCCTTCAACGATACGGACTTTTTCGTGTTCCCGCAGCCGGTTTACGCCGGCTGTGACGACCCGGTCGCCCTTGGCGAGCCCGTCGCTGACGACGACGCGGTCGGTTTCGTAGCGGGCTATGGCGACAGGCTTCAGTTCCACCGCCGAACTGGCATCGACCACCCAGACGGCCGGCTGGCCGTTTTTGTCGAACAGCGCGCTGCCGGGCAGGGTCACGACCGGGGCGCCCGCGATCTCGACGCGGCCGGCGACACTTGCGCCGAAGCGCATCTCGTCCGGTGCGTTCTCGAGCGACACCTTCACCTGGAAGGTACGGGTGGCGGCGTCGGCCATCGGCGCGATCTCGCGCACCGTGCCGGTTGTCGAGATCGCCGGATTGCTGAGCAGCGAGACGGTGACGGCGGGAATCTGCTTGCCGCGTTGGTCGCTGGCAAAGGCGGCTTCCGCGATCGAGAACACCGCGTCGCGGCTTTTCGGATCGGCGACGCGCACCACCATCTGCCCGACATTGACGGACTGGCCGGCTTCGGCGCCGGTGGCGGTGACGATGCCGTCGAACTCCGCATGCAGCTCGGTATAGCCGAGCTGGTCCTTGGCCATCGCGAAGGCGATGTTGGCGGATTTCAGCTTGGCCTCGGCCGAGCGCAAATTCTTCAGCGTCGCGTCATGGTTGGCGCGTGTCGTAAAACCCTTGGCGAGCAGGGCGCTGATGCGTGCTTCGGCGGCACGGGCTTCGACAACAACGGCCTCGGCCGCCGCGACATCGGCCTCGGCGCTGGCCAGTCGATTGCGGTAATCCTGGTCGTCGACGCGGGCGAGAACCTCGCCCTTCTTCACTGTCGCGCCGATTTCGGCGATGCGCCGGATGAGCTTGCCGGAAACGCGAAAACCGAGATCGCTCTCCAGTCTCGGCTTGATCTCGCCGATGGCGACGCGGTTATCCACGGCGGGTGCCGGCGAGACCGAAACTGCCTTGACCAGCTTGGTTTCGGGCGTGCCCGGCGCGGCGTTCGATGCCTCGCTTCTGGCGCCAAGCCAGACCAGGGCGGCGCCGCAGGCGAGGGCGGCGATCGAGCCGGCGATCAGGCGGTGCCTCAGCGGCTTGTTACGAAAGAGTGCGGCAATCATGGTGTCTCCATGCCCAAATTTGCGGCCGCGCTTGGGAGGACGCGGCAGGCTGAAATCGTGCTGGCTGCGAGGCAAATCGGTGTTTCGGCTGTCTTGCGCCGGCCAGAACGTTTTGCGATTTCGGCGGCGCGAAATCCCGAACGGTTTCTGAAAATTTTCCGATGTTTGGGTGAGACGGCCTTTTTGCGTCGCTGCCGTCACATGCTGAAACGGGCGCTCACACCGTCCAGAAATAGCGCACGATGTGGAAGAAGATCGGCGCGGCGAAGACCAGGCTGTCGGTGCGGTCGAGCATGCCGCCATGGCCTTCGATCAGATGGCCCCAGTCCTTGACGCCCTGGTCGCGCTTGATCGCCGAGGCGACGAGCCCGCCGAGAAATCCCATCGTGCAGGCGACGAAGGCGACGGCCGAGGCCTGCAGCGGCGAGAACGGCGTGATGAAGGAGAGCAGCGCGCCGAGCAGGCTCGACGCGACCAGTCCGCCGATCAGCCCCTCCCAGGTCTTCGACGGCGAGACATTCGGCGAGAAGCGATGCTTTCCGAACAGCTTGCCGAAGATGTATTGCAGCACGTCGCTGCCCTGCACGACGATTATCAGGAAGGCGACGAGCAGCAGGTTGCGGCCCTCGAAGCCGGGCACGTTGAGCGTCAGCAAGGCAGGAACATGGCTGACGCAATAGACCGAGATCATGATCGCCCATTGCTGCGCCGAGACGCGTTCCAGAAAACGTTCGGTATCGCCATGCAGCGCCGTGATCGCCGGCATCAGAAGGAAGCAGTAGACCGGAATGAAGATGACGAACAGCCCGTACCAGGCCGTCCACACCAGCCAGTACTGGAACGGGATGACGATGCCGAACATGCCGAGCAGCACCCAATGGTCGCTGCGCCGGCTGTGCGTCAGCGTCACGAATTCGCGCAGCGCCGCGAACGAGATCAGCGCAAACAGGATGGTCATGCCGTAGCGGCCGAAGAAGAAGGCGACCGTCATCAGCGCCACCATCACCCACCAGGCGTTGATGCGCTGGGTGAGGTTGACCAGCGTCGGGCTCAAAGGCTTTGGCGCGCGCATCGAAAGAATGCCGGCGGTGATGCTGGCGGTGCTCAGCACCACAAAGAGGCCGATAATGAGAATGCTGATTTCGTGGCGCATCAATCGTCTCGGTCGGGGCGGGGGTCGAGCGCCAGAAGGGCTTCGCGGGCGCGCTGCAGGAAGGCGCGGCGTTCCTCGCCCGGCGCGACCGCGACCGGCGCGCCGAAGACGACGCGGCAAAGCAGCGGCACCGGCAGGAACTGGCCCTTGGGCAGCACGCGCGACATGTTCTCGATCCAGCATGGGATGAGCTCCACATCCGGCCGCGCCATCGACAGATTGTAGAGGCCGGAGCGGAACGGCAGCAGCTCGTCGCTGGTGTTGCGGGTGCCTTCCGGGAAGATGATCAGCGAGTGGCCCTGTTCGAGCACGGACAGCATGATCGAGATCGGGTGCTCAGCCTCGCTCGTCCAGGTCCGGCTGATCAGCACTGAGGACAGCATGTCCTCGGCGATGAACCGGCGCAGCCGCGACTTGCCCCAATATTCGGCCGCGGCGATCGCATGCGTCTTGGCGCGCTCCGTCTCACTGAGGCAGGCCGACAGCAGGATGAAATCGCCATGGCTGGTGTGGTTGGCAAAATAGATGCGCTGGCGGTCAGACGGCTGGCTGCCGCTCCAGATCGGCCGCACACCGGTGACCGCCCAGGCCATCGCCGAGAGGCCGACCGAGGTTACCGTCTGCAACAGCGTATAGGTGCGCAGCGCAAGCTTGCTCATCTGGGCATCCAGAAACCGGCGGTGAGGAAGGCGACGACGAAGACCGCGAAGGCGAAACGCTGCCGGGTAAGCAGGCGGCGGGTGCCAGCGATGCGGTCGTCAAGCGCACGCGGCGTTGGCTGAGCGGGCTTCAGCCGCATGCGCGCCAGCATGTCGTCGACCGCGGCACCCCCGGAAATCTCGTCGCCATGCGTCGCCATCAGCCGGAACAGCAGCGCGTCGAAGACGAGAAGCGCCGAGAGCCCGAGCACGACGACGGCGCTTGCCGCCGCGATCAGCAGCGCCAGCACCGCAAGCGGCGCATGCAGCGCGCCGCGCGCCGAAGCGACCAGTGGCGCGACGCTGTCGCCAGCGATCACGATGGCGGCCGGCCATGCCGCCTGTTTGATCAGCATGGCGGCGAAGGCGGCGGTCTTGCGCTGATAGGCCTCGTCGCTCATGCCGGCTCGTCCAATCCGACCTGAAGATGCACTGGACGGCCGGACGCGGCGAGCTGCTTGCGGGCCTGCGCCGGCGTGTGCGAGCGGCCGGTGGCGACCAGCCAACGGGCGACGACTGTGGCGCTGCGTTGGAAGCCCAGCGCGCAGCAGACCAGCACCGTGCCTTGCCGGCACGCCGGCTCGATCGCCGTCGCCGCCTGGTCGAGCATATCACCGGGAGGCGAAAGCAGATCGAGCATGGCAAAGCTCATCCAGCGCCCGGTCGCATCGCGCGGCCGCTCCAATTCGGCGGCGAGGTCGATCACCGTGCCGAAGGCGTCGGCTTCAGCGGCGTCGGGAAACCGTCCAAGAAACACGCCGTCGGTGACGCTCACCACCGGCGGCAGCCTGCGCGTCCAGGCCCAGACATTGACCCTGGCGCCCAGCCGGTATGGCAAGAGCAGGATACGGCTTGCCAGCGACACACGGCCGTCGGCCGTCTTCTGGAATACTTTCACGCCGGCTCCGGCATAGGCGAAAGCGACGATGGCGAGCGCCAGCGCCGGCCACAAGAGCACAAGCGCGATGGCCGAGAAGAAGGCGCCGGCAGACGCGCCGGCGAGCGCCAGGATCGCGCCCAGCCCGTAGTAAAACGAGAGCCGCCTGGCCTTGGTATCGGCGGTGAGGCGAAAACCGGCGAAGGGCAGCTCGCCCTTGGCCGGAAACAGCCAGAGCGCGAAGAAGCCGAGGAGCGCGCCGGTCGGGATGTCGATGAAATGATGCTGCCAGGTCGTCAGCACCGAGCCGCCGATCAGGAAGCACCAAAAGTGCCAGAGCCTGAGCAAGGGGCGGGTGAGACGCTGGCGCCAGTGATCCCAGATGATCACCAGAAGCGCGATATGCAGGGACGGCGCCTGGTTGAACGGCTTGTCGAAACCGCCGAGCACGGCAAACAGAAAGCCGGGCAAGCCCGTCGTTGCCGGCCGCACGAAGGTGGCGGTCAGCGGAAACAGGATGAAGCAGGAGACGGCGATGACCTGCGCGGTGAGGTAGCGGCCGGCCAGCCGGTTCACGCCCTGCCGGCTGTCGTTGAGCAGCAGCGACAGGGCGTAGAACAGGTTGATCGACCAGTAGGGCACGATCGTCCAGGCAAGGAACGGAACGTGGTGCTCCCAGGAGAAGACGATGCTGCCGACTTGATTGCGTGTCGAGGCCAGCCAGTTGGCGAAGCCGTAGGTCGAGTAGAAGAACGGCGCCAGGAAGGCGAGCCACAGCGCTGCCCGGATGACGACACGTCCATAGGATTCGGCGGCTGGGCTGGCTGAACGTGACGGGGGCTCGGCACTGGTCGGCATGCGTGGGCGGTTCCTAAACCCGCCTTGCCAGCGAGACGGTGAAGATGCCCCACTGGTCGATGCGCTGGTCGAGCTTCTCGAAGCCGGCTGCCTCGACCAGCTGGTCCATCTCGGCTTGCGTGCGCCGCCGCATCACCCAGGCCTGGCCGCCGCGATGCGATGTCAGGCTGCGCGCGATCATCTCGAGCTGCGGGTGCCAGGGCTGGTTGGTGTAGATCAGCAGGCTGCCAGGTTGCATGGCGCGGGCCAGGCCGCCGAGCGAGCGGGCGATCATCGCATTGTCGGCGAACAGCTCGTAGAGGCCGGAGACGATGGCGAGGTCCGGCCCAGGGTTCAGCGTGGCCAGCCCGTCGGCATCGAAGGCGTCGGCGCGGCGGAACGAGACGCTTGCCGGCATCTGCCGCTCAGTGATCAGCTTGCGGCCGAGTTCGACATTGATGTCGGAATAATCCTGCAGGCGCACGCTGGCCGGCTGCTCGGCGCTCTTGCCGATCGCGTCGAGCACATAGCGGCCGTGGCCGGCGGCGATGTCGAGGATATGGCCCGGCCGTCCGGCGGCCTTCAGCGTTGCCAGTGCCTGGCCGATCAGTTCCTCGAGGTTGAGTTTGCGCTGGCGGATGCCGCGCCAGCCGATGGCGTCGAGGAAAGTCCGGTCGACCATGCGGCCGATCGGCCCCAATCCCCGCGCGTCGTTTTCGTAGACATAGTCCAGCGTCGAGCCGGAATCGAAGCCGGTGCCGACGCCGATCTTCATGCCGCGCGAGAACCAGCTGCCGATGCGGATGGAGGCGCGGCTCATCGCCCAGTAGAGGCCCTTGAGCGATAGGAGATCGAGCGGCGAGGCGAGCCTGTCGGCCTCGTCACGGGTGTAACCGGCAATGTCCGCCTGCTTCAGGTCGACAGCTTCAGCCGGCGAAGCAAACTGCCCTTCGATAAACGGGCGGATCAGGTCGAGCGCCTTGGCGCGGTCGCGTTCGCCCAGCGTGTCGTGGAAGAAGCCCGGCAGCACATGCCGTTCCTTCACGCGGCAGCCGAGATTGACGAAGAACTCGTGCTGCGGCCCGTGCCGCACCACCCAGTCGCTGCCGGACAGGAGAAGCTGTGTCGGCACGGTGATGGCGCGGGCATCGGAAACGATGCGCGAGGCATGCTGGTAGAGCTCGACCAGAATGTTCGACGCGATCGGCCGCGTGATCAGCGGATCGTTCTCGAAGGAGGCGATGCGCACCGGGTCATGGGTGAGCAGGCTGGCCTTGACGTAGGAATTGACGAAGAAGCGCCCCTTGAGCTTCTGCCACAGCGCAATGCCTTCCTTGGCGAAGGGCACATAGAGCTTGACCGAGAAGGCCGGCGAGGCGAGCACCATGGCGCGCAGCTTCGGCGCATAGTCATGCACCCAGGCGGCGGCGAGCACGGCGCCGAACGACTGCGCGATCAGCGCGATATCCTGTGCGGCAAAACCGTCCTTCGCGGCGATCTCGCGCATGAAACAGTCGATATCGCGCATAAGTGCGGCAAAGGACGGGGCATAGCCCCGCTCGCCGGCGGAGCGGCCGTTGCCGCGCGCATCCCAGGCGTAGAAGGCATAGTCCGGCATGCTGAGTTCGTCGACCAGATGCGCCATGCGGCCGCCATGCTCGTGGCCGCGATGGAAGAGCACGACCGCGCCCTTGGCCTCGGCCGAGGCCGCCGGCCAGAAGCGGTAGAAGATCTCCGTGCCGTCATGGCTGCGGAAGCTGCGTTCCTGCGCCTGCCGCGCAACGCTCCCAGCCGGCGCGGTAGCGATCTGTTCGTGAAGCATGCTGTTCCCCTCGGACGGCATCGCGGGCCTCGATGCTTAGCCGGTCTTGCCAGTAAGGCCGGCGCGTATCCGGTTTATGGCGGTCAGCAGCGAAAGCGTAGCCATGGCCGGAAACACAAAAGGCGCGATCGCCGCCGGCCACAGCCCGACGGCGCATAAGGCCGCCACCACGCCGAGCCCCAGCGCCCTGTCGCTCTTGCCGAACGGTCCGGCATAGTTGCGCCCGATCCCTGCGGGAATGCCGAGCACGCCGGCGAACTCGGTGAGCATCGCGGTAATGGCAAAGGCGACGACGCCCAAGACGCCAAACTGCGGCAAGGCGGCGAAGGGCAGGATGAGCGCCAGGTCGGAGACGACGTCGCAGATTTCGTTAAGATACATGCCAAGCGTGGAGGCCTGGCCATGTTCCCGCGCCAGCATGCCATCCATGGCGTTGAGCGCCATGCGCACGAACAGCACCAGGGGAATGAGCAAGAGAAGCAGGCGCGAACTGGGCGCCGCCACGATCGCCAAGCCGGCTGCGATCGAGAGGCCGGCTGCCAGCAGGGTGATGCCGTTGGCTGTCATCCCCATGGCCGCCAGCCGGCCGACAAGCGGCCGCAGCCTGTCCTGGAAGGCCGGCTTCAGCGCATAAAGCGTCGGCATTGCGTGATCCCCCGATCCACGGCTCAAGCTTTACCATGAGCGAGCATGGAGGCGCTAGCGTGCGACAGAAAACACGGTGAATTTTCAGACGGTTGACGCCGCGCTGTGAATGCATCGCCTCAAGCCGTCACGGCGGGATCGCCGTGATCGCGGCTATGCAAGCTCACCGCATCTGCTTGCGCAGCCAGTACTGCAGCTTGACCAGGTGCCGCTCCGGCGTGCGCTCGAAGCGGCGGACGTCGATCAGCGTCACGCCGCCACCGTCCGACAGCGTGTGCAGGCCGGTGTCGAAGCCATCGAGCCACCCCTCGGGCGACAGCCGCTTGACGATTTCGGCCGAAAATTCCTCCGGCGTCAGGCGCTCGATCCGCAACAGGTTGATGGCTGTGCCGTAGCCCGTTGCGCAATCCTGGGTCGGCACATACAGCTGGCCATCATGCTCGAAGGGCGAGCCGCCGAGCCGCGACGATGCGCGTCCCGTGCGCACCGGATTTTGCGGATGCTTGGTCCAGGGGCCGGTCAGGCTCTCGGCGAAAGAGGCATGCAGCTCGCGCATGTCCCGTTCGTTGGGACCGTTGAGCGCATAGAGCATCCACCAGCGCTCCTGGTGGCGAAACACAGCCGCGTCGACCGCCGGCTCGTCCAGCAGCACGGCGACCGGCTGCCACGCCTTTGGAAAATCGGTCGCCTTGTAAAGCGTGAGGCGCCCGCTCTTGAAGGCCTCAGGCAGCATGAAGATATCCTCCCCCTGCCGGATCAGGAACGGATACGAGAGGTGGAACGGCTCCTTCAAGGCGACGCCGCGCTCCTTGAGCGTCCAGTCCCGGTCGTAGCTGTAGTAGTGGATCTCGCCGCGTCTCACCCGGTGGTCGTAGGCCTCGACCAACACCGTGAAACGGTCGCCATGGAAGAGGCCGAACGGGTCGGCTATGAAGCGGTACGACCCTTGAGGCGGCAGCCAGACGACCCGGCTCTTGTCCAGGCCTTGCGGGGCAAGTGCGTTGCCGATCCGATCCGGGACGATGCCCGTCTGCCAGATGTCGAACATTGTTTCGCTCCCTGCCGCGCCGGCGCATCTATGTAGCAAACCGCGCAGCCCCGCAAACCGCGTATGCGGCACTGTGGGCGGGAAGCCTTGTTCCGTAAGGCGTGGCCAGGCTTCACATTTTTGTAAATTGCCCTCGGCAGTGAATTCGCGATACGGCTGGCCGCCGGCTCTGTTCGCTTTACCATTTGTTGGGCTGGAGCGCGCCTTCTTTGCCCGGTCACCCTCAGGGAAAAGTATCGATCAGCAGGCAGCGATCCCGCCAATCGCCATTTAACTGTCATGACTTTCAACAGCAAAAAAATCGACAGAGTTATTTTTACAGAAAGCTCACCCGATATCGGCGGACAAGAACGGCAATTGCTGATCCAGATGCGATCACTCCTGGCGTCTGGGACCGACGTGGTGCTTGCCTGCCGCCCGGATTCTCGGGTTGGGGCTTTAGCTGCGACAATGAACATTCAGACTGTGACACTTCCATTTAGAAACAGTGCGGACCCACGCACGATAATCGGCTTATATAGGCTGATCGCTACAATGCGGCCCGCCGCATGCTTCTGTCATAGCGGTCATGATACGAATAACCTTGCAATTGCTGCAAGAATTTTCGGTCGTAATCGTCCACGTCTGATTAGGTCTAAAGCATACCTGGTCGGAAAAATATCAGAATATAGCTACAACTATTTCGTAGACGTTACATTCGCTCCAAGCAAGTATTTGCGGTCAAGAATTCTGTCCAATAGCCGGGTCGATCCTAAACGGGTCGAAGTGATTTATCCGGGTGTGGATTTCGAAAAACTCGACGCGGATTGTTACCTTGATCTTCCTTCCGATCTTTCTCGCTGGATCGAAAGGAAGCGCGGCACGCTGATCGTGCAGGTGGGCATGCTCCGCGGGGAGAAGGGCCACCTTTTGATGCTTGACGCAATATCGAAAGTGCGTTCGCGATGGCCCGCGCTTCATTTTGCAATTGTTGGATCGGGACCCGAGCAAGAGTCGATCAAGCAACGGGCAATCGAGCTTGGCCTTTATGATCAAATCTGGATGGGTGAACTGCCATCCGTCGCGGCGATCCTGAAAAAGGCGGATCTCGTCGTTATGCCTTCGGTCGTCGAAGCGTTGGGTCAGGCTCAAATTGAGGCGGCGGGACTCGGCATCCCAATCGTGGCAAGCAATATTGGCGGTATTCCGGAAACAATCTCTCATCTGGAAACCGGTCTGCTGGCCGAGCCAAATGCGAATGATTTTGCGCAATGGCTGGACTATGCGCTGTCTCACCCGGACGACATGCGCATGATGGCTCACCGCGCTCAAGCGGATGTTCGGTCCCGGTTTAGCATTGAAAACAACGCCAGCGCGCTCAAATCCTTGATCACACGGCAGGTTCGTTGACGGCTTGCAGTGCTGGCGCGCAGTCGTCCATCCGCAAAGCTCCTCTTGAATAATAAGCACGCTTATTATATCTATCGCTCATGGTTTCAGATGGCATCGACAGATTGGGATTTTTGATCCACGACGTGCAGCGTCTCATGCGCAAGCGCTTCGAGGCGCGCGCCAGCGGGCTGGGGCTTTCCTCGGCGCAATGGCGACTGATGGTGCGTGTCGCGAAGGAAGAAGGCATCACCCAGGCGCGGCTGGCCGAACTGCTCGAAATCGAGCCGATCAGCGTCTCGCGGCTCGTCGACCGCATGGAAGAGGGCGGCTGGATCGAGCGCCGCCAGGACGCCACCGACCGGCGCGTGCGCATGATCTTCCCGACCGAGAAGGCGAGCGCCGCCTATGCCGATGTCAAAAGCCTTGCCGGCGAGGTCTATGAGGAGTCCTTGACCGGCGTTTCGCCGGAAGACCGGCGCATCCTGATCCGGGTTCTGGATACGATCGTGCAGAACCTGACGGATGGCGAGGCATCATCCCTGGAAAAGATCAAGAGCAGGGAAGGGGCGGCAGCATGAGCGCGGCAGCCAAGAGAGAAGACGACAACGTAACCAAGCTTGCGTCGGCGCAGCCGGTCGCTGAAGCCCCGGCACAGCCGGCGGCCGCTCCGGTCACGGCGGCGCCTGAGCCTCAGCCGGCCCCCGCCGCCCCGAAGAAAAAGCGCCGTATCGGCGGCTTCCTGTTGATGGTCGCCCTGCCGTTGGCGCTGCTTGCCGGCGGGTCATATGTCTGGGTGACGGGTGGCCGCTACCAGGAGACCGAGAACGCCAATTTGCAGCAGGCCAGGATTTCGGTCGCCTCCGACACGGCCGGCCGTATCGTCCAGGTCGGCATCGCCGACAACCAGCTGGTCAAGCAGGGCGATCTTCTCTTCGTCATCGATCCCGAGCCTTACAGGATCGCGCTGGCCCAGGCCGACGCCGCCGTCGCCGCCGCGCGCCTCAATGTCGAGCAGCTGCGCGCCGCCTACAGCCAGGCGATGGCGCAGGAAAAATCCGCCGGCAGCGAGGTCGACTACGCGCAGTCGCAATACGATCGCGCCGCCGATCTGGCGCAGAAGGGCATCAACGCCAAGGCGTCCCTCGACCAGGCCCGCAACGATCTCGACAAGGCCAGGCAGCAGCTCGCGGTGGCCGAGCAGGGCATCGTCAGCGCCAAGGCAGCGCTTGGCGGCAATCCCAACATCGAGACCGACAAGCATCCGACCGTGATGTCGGCCCTGGCCGCGCGCGACAAGGCCGCTTACGAACTGGCGCAGACCACGGTGAAGGCGCCGGCCGACGGCGTCATCTACCAGGCTGCCTCGTTCAAGGTCGGCCAGTATGTCTCCGTCGGCACGCCGCTGTTCGCGCTGGTCGAGACCGGCGACACCTGGATCAACGCCAATTTCAAGGAAACCCAGCTCACCCACATGAAGCCTGGCCAGAAGGCCGAGATCGTCGTCGACACCTATCCGGGCCGCACCTTCGAGGCAACCGTCAAGGCGATCGGCGCCGGCACGGGGGCGGAGTTCTCGCTGCTGCCCGCGCAGAACGCCACCGGCAACTGGGTCAAGGTCACGCAGCGCATTCCGGTGCGCCTGGAACTGACCGATCCCGACGCCAGGATGGCGCTGCGCACCGGCATGAGCGCCACCGTCACCGTCGACACCGGCGTGTCGCGCGGCCTGCCGTCGATCTTCGGCCACGCCACGGCAGGAGAGAACGCGCAGTAACGCACCCTAAATTTGGGGGCGGAGCAGGGATTGGCCTGATGGGAGGAGTGGGAAGGATAAGCGTTTAAGGTCAGCCGCTTGGCGGCGGATCAAAACCGAAACCTTCGACACGACCCCTCGGTCCTCAGGTTTCCGGGCGGCAGGCATCCGCTCCAGCAGAGACTTTAGGTCGATGTAACCCCCACATCGATAGTCGCGTCCCACCGCGATGAGGGTCTCTCAACGGAAGGCATTGCCGCCCGGAAACCCAGTGTACATTTTTTTGTTACCTGCTGGAAGTTCAGCATCATGAGCACGCCCGAACCTTTCAAGGAAGTGCCGCATCGCGGGCTGATCACCGTCGCGCTGATGCTGGCGACGATCATGCAGGCGCTCGACACCACGATCGCCAATGTCGCGCTGCCGACCATGACGGGCGACCTCGGCGCGTCGCCCGACAACATCAACTGGGTGCTGACCTCCTATATCGTGGCGGCGGCGATCATGACGCCGGTCACCGGCTGGCTCGCCGACCGGCTCGGCCGCAAGGAGCTGTTCCTCGCCTCCGTCGTCGGCTTCACCATCTTCTCCATGCTCTGCGGCCTTGCTTGGAGTCTCGAGACGATCGTGCTCTTCCGTCTGCTGCAGGGCGTGTTCGGCGCGGCCATCGTGCCGCTGTCGCAGACCTTCCTGCTCGACATCAACCCGAAGGAGCGCCATGGCCAGGCGATGGCGATCTGGGGCGCCGGCATCATGCTTGGCCCGATCCTGGGCCCGACGCTGGGCGGCTGGCTGACGGAAAACTTCAACTGGCGCTGGGTGTTCTTCATCAACCTGCCGGTCGGCATTTTGGCCTTTCTCGGCATGGCCGCCTATCTGCCAGTCATCCCAAAGCGCCTGCGCGGCTTCGATTTCTTCGGCTTCGCCATGATCTCGCTCGGGGTCGGCGCGCTGCAGCTCCTGCTCGATCGCGGCGGCGAGGTCGACTGGTTCAACTCGGCTGAGATCTGGATCGAGCTCGCTCTGTCGCTCACCGGCTTCTGGGTGTTCACCATCCACACGGTGACATCAGAGCATCCCTTCATCGATCCAAAGATATTCCTCGACCGCAATTTCGTGACCGGCCTGGGGTTCATCTTCGTCATGGGCGTGCTGATCCTGGCCTCGATGTCGCTCTTGCCGCCGATGCTGGCCAACATCTTCGGCTATCCGACCGTGACGATCGGTGTCGTGCTGGGTCCGCGCGGCATCGGCACGATGATCTCGATGCTGGTGGTCGGCCGCATCATGCACAGGTTCGATGCGAGGATCCTCGTCGCCATCGGCTTCCTGCTGACGGCGCAGTCGCTCTACACCATGGCAAGCTTCACGCCGCAGATGGACAATTGGCTGATCCTCACCTCGGGCGTCATCCAGGGTCTCGGCATGGGCATGGTGTTCGTGCCACTGTCGACGGTCGCCTTCGCCACGCTCGACGCGCGCTACCGCACGGACGCCACCGCGCTGTTCAGCCTGGTGCGCAATCTCGGCTCCTCGATCGGCGTGTCGGTGGTGGCGGCGCTGATGGTGCGCAACACGCAGATCAACCACACCGAGTTGTCGGCCTTCATCAACCCCTACAATCCCAACCTGTGGGCCGCTTCGCGGGCGGCCGCCAGTGGAGACCCCTCGGCCCTTTCGCAGGTCGACCGCGCGGTGAACGCCCAGTCGATGATGATTTCCTACATCAACGACTTCAAGATCCTGATGGTCATGACGCTGGCCGCGATCCCCTTCGTCATCCTGCTGCGCAAGCCTAAGGCGGCGCCTGCCGGTGGGGCGCCGGCGGCGCATATGGACTGATCGGCTTGCCCGATTCTGGGCCGCTCCAGCGGCACTATCTGCCCAGCACCAGCGCCCAGTAGCGCAGCGCCGGATCGCGGCCGTCGCGCACATAGGCGAGGCCGAAGCGGCTGAAATCCGGATCGAGCATGTTGCGGCGGTGGCCGTCGGAGTGCATCCAGATGTCGAACAGTTTTTGCTGGTCGAAGCGGCCTTCGGCGATGTTTTCAGCCGCCGCGCCCCTAACGCCATTGTCCTTCATGCGCGAGGCGAAATCCTTGCCCCAGCCGGTGGTGTGGCTCATGCGTTCGCGCGACGCCATGTAGCCGGCCTGCTGGAGCGCGGCCTGTTCGAGCTGCGCATCAGGGGTCAGCGCCGGCAGTCCAGCCGATGTGCGGATCGTGCTCAAGGTGCTCGTGGCGGAAGACGAAGCGCCGGCGCCTTCGCCGGTCGGCACCGTGACGGTGCTGCAGGCGGCGATGCCGGCAAGCGCTGCCAGGCCTGCGGCCTTGAACAATGTGCGGCGGTTGAGGAGGGCGATGGTGGAGATGCTCATGCGGCCTCTGATACCGGCGATCATGGCTTTTGCCGGGCAACCCATGAAAATCGGGTGAAGCGGCGACTTTTCCCGGAAGATCGGTTATCATCCCGGCGTTCTTGAAAGTGGCAGCCACGGGCGGCCACCCAGGCGGTGACCGACCCCCGGACAACAACGGAGGACGGTGATGGCCGGTTTTCATGTCATGACGGACGCGTACGGCGCGCATGTGCAGCCCACGGTGCGCCACATCTCGACCGCGGACCTTTGGGACGCGCTGAAGCTCGGCGCCGAGGATTTCTGGGCCAAGCCTTCGCATTACGTGTTCCTGTGCCTGATCTATCCGATCGTCGGCCTGATCCTGACGCAATGGAGCTCCGGTTCGAACGCCATCCAGCTCGTCTATCCGCTGATGTCCGGCTTCGCGCTGATCGGCCCGTTCGCGGCGATCGGCCTCTACGAGATCAGCCGCCGACGCGAGCTTGGCATGAGCAGCCGCTGGCACCATGCGCTGGACGTGCGCCATTCGCCGGCGCTGCCGTCGATCGCCGTCATCGGCATCCTGCTCTTCGCGCTGTTCCTTTTGTGGCTATTCACCGCGCAGTCGCTCTACACCAGCCTGTTCGGCGCCGAGCCGCCCGCCTCGGTCGGCGCTTTCGTGCGTGACGTGCTGACGACCGGCAAGGGCTGGACGCTGATCCTCGTCGGCAACGCCGTCGGTTTCGTTTTCGCCGTTGTCGTTTTAGGCACCACCGTCGTCGCCTTCCCGCTGCTGCTCGACCGCGATGTCGGCGCCGTCTCGGCGATTGAGACATCGGCCCGCGCGGTGATGGCCAACCCGCTGACGATGGCGCTCTGGGGCCTGACGGTCGCCATGTTGCTGGTGGTCGGTTCGATCCCGCTGTTTGCCGGGCTCGCAGTCGTCATGCCGATCCTCGGCCACGCGACCTGGCACCTCTACCGCAAGGTGGTCGAGCCGGAGCAGATCCGGCCCGTCCGCCGTCCGAGGTAGGGGTGGGCCCGTAGGGTGCGTTGAGATTCAGGTCAGGTCAGGCCGAGTCGAGAGTGGTGGCTTCCGAGGACCGGCCTACGCCGGCCGTAGCCTTTATAGGGCGGAGACCCTTATGAGGGCTTCGGCCGGCGAAGGCCGGAGCGGAGCGTACTTGAAGTACGTGAGCACCGGAAGCGCAGGAAGCCGCCGTTCGCAGGCCGGCCTCACCTGAATATCAACGCAACCTATCTTGCGCCTCGGTCGCCATCTTGAGTGCCAGCGCCGTCAGCACCGTGCCCATCATCCAGCGCCGGACGACCAGCCAGAACGGCCGTCCGGCGAGGAAAGCCGCGATCGAACCGGCGGTCACCGCGATCCGCAAAATTTGTCCTGGTAACTAAGGTAATGTAAGGGCGCGGGGCTAGTTTCTGTCTGCCCAGGTAGGCCCGTTGCCGTAGCGGCAACGGACCTATGCCCCAACGCACCCCACCAGCATTCTGCGCCTCCGCGCTTTGATACGCCATAACCTGAGCCGGCGACTGAAGTCGCAAACATCAAAGGCATTGGTCCCAACACTGACAGCGAACCACGCATCATCCTCGGTTCGCAGGTTAGGGTATTTTAGCAATCGCTGATATGATGTCTCAGGCCGGTTGACTCACAACGGCCGGCTTAGGCCCGACGGTTATCCATCAACGCTACCCAACGGAACCGCCGGGCCGCTCTTGGCCTACCGATTCCGGCCTACTTCCAACGAATGCGTGCCGATCATCTCGGCAGAGGCGTATCTTTACGCGAGCCGGTGCCATCCGAGAGTCCTCGCCGGTTAGGCCCGGCGCTTGCTGGCCGTCCCCGCCAGCCAGCCGGGCCACTCCCGGACTCCGTCGTCGACTGCGGATGTACCAGCGGCGACGGAGCTGGCCTTATGAGCAAGGCGCTCAGCCCTTCCGCTGCTGCTTCGCAGCGTCCTCCGTTTGCACGACGGAAGGTTGAGTGATTGCAGCTATAAATTGCTGCAGCCGGTGCCGTGCCATGTATCTAGTCCGTGCCCCCGCCGGTCAGGCCCGGCTCGCGGAGCCTACCCCGCTCCGCGCCGGGCCGCCGCCAGTGCGCGTTTTCCTGTCGCCGCCACCGTGCGCCCTTGGGGGCCAGGCGCCCTTCGCTCCGCCGCTTGTCCTACGCCGCCCTTGCCTCGATCGCACTCTGGCGGCTTCCTTTGTCAGCGCCATGCACTGCAGAGCCCTTGAGGTCGCCGAGTTCATTCCAGAAGATGGTTGGCCTGCTCGCTTGTGGCTGACGAAGCCGAACCCCGCAACTGCTCAAGATGAGCGACGTGCTCTTCCTGCGCCTTTTGGAACTTGCGCAAGAACTTCCGCGCTTCACCTGTGGGGTGACCGTCCTGCGCCAGCCTGTCGATCAGGGCTCGTTGGCGCGCGATGATCGCTTCGCCTTCCCGAACATGGCGCTCTGCCATTTCCAGCTGGGTCTCGCGCAGCATTTGGCCACCCTCAATTGGTCAAAACCTGCCTGTTATTTTGTCACCGACATATCTGATTTCAAGCGTGTCCTGGTCGCGAAGGCTCTCCGCGTTTCTGTATGCCGGAGGAACAGCGAGCGGCATCAAATCGTTCTTTGAAATGAGCCTCGATGATGACCTTGAGATGACGAAACGGCACGTCGAGATCGGCGAGCGGACCCTGATGCGACAGCATGACATCATCGCCGAGATGCAACGCAAAGGGCTGTCTTCCGACGACGCCCTAAGGTTCCTGCATTTGCTGGAAGATATCCAGTCGCTGCACCGAGAGCACCTATCCAGGCTGCTGCGACAAGCGTCTGACAAACCGACATAGCGAGGGCCGCCAGCGCGCGTTTTCCCCGGCCGCTGTCCTACGCCGCCCTTCCCTCGATCGCCCTCCGGCCAAGGAACCACAGTCACCTCTTCTCGTTGTTGGAAATGCTTCTCCACGAGCACATCAGCATGGCGCGACGCCACGTTCTGGCTGGCGAGGGACATGTCGTCCGTCAGCATGAACGAATAGCCCGACTGCGGTCTAACAATCTCCCGACAGTGGACGCATTGAAGTTCCTGGATTTGTTGGAACAAGTTCACGCCTTCCAGCGGAAACACCTATCGCAGTTGTTGTCGAAATTGGACCTGTCAGGATCTGTACATTCGCCAGCGCCAAGGAAGGTGATGCAGGGTCCGGCCGACGACGTGTTCTCGATTTCTGATCCAATCGTCCGGCTTGCGCTACAGCTTCAGAACGAAATCAGATTGAGGGGGCTGAAAGCTAAGCCTCCGAAGAGCACGCTTCACTAGCTGCCTATCTCGCTATCATACCTCGGCATCCGGCTCCCTCTGGCGCCGGCCTGCGGCCTGAATTTGGGCAAGCAGGCGGCCTGGGCGGCAATGCAGACCCCGTTGAGTGCATCCTGCTGCGCCCTCGCGCTTGTAGACCTCGGGCAGGGGTTGCCAATCCTTTGGCTTCAGCTTCATGCACCACTTTCGCCGCGCGGTAGCCCCAATGGCCGATCCCGACGAGATCGCTGCCGACATTGAGCTTCGGGAAGTTCAACATCCGGGCTTGTCGATTACGTCCTCGCCGTCGCCGTCTTTCCATGGCGTGAAGCCCTTGCCGGGCCGGTTGGTCAACTCGTCATCGCGCATGGCGGCGGATGATGCATAAGCCGCGACTTATTCGCAAGCTGTACCGTTGTAGGACGGGAATGCTGGCATCGGCCTTGCAAGGCAGGATTGCCGGGTTGATCTCCGGCAGCTCGTCGGGCTTGAGGCTGTAGTTGGGGGCCTCGCCCGGCGAGTTCCTTGCGAAACCGGTGGAAAAGGCATAAAAATGTATATTAATGCAAGGATGCTAATTTAGCCTCTACGTTAGCCGACTCTCCGCACCGAGTCGGTTAGGCCCGGCGGTTCAAACTCAACGCCCCCAACGCGGAACTGTCGGGCCACTGCTACGGACACGGCGTCCACCCCTTCCGCTGCTCGGCGTCATCGCATGGTTGGTGAACTGCAGGTTCCGATCATTGATCAGCCCCCAATGCGAGCCGCTCTATCAACTCGGCGACGTCGAGAACGGCGCGGCGCGTGCACTGAAAGATATTTTTGCCAAGGGTGTCTTCAACGAACGGATATTTATTGCCCATGGCGATCTCCAAAGAGGTCGCCCCATCCGAGTTCGAAATAAGGCCTCGGGTGCGCCTGCCAAGGGGCTTACGCGATCGCACCATGTCGATCGCAGATGTTTTAGCTACCTTGCATATGCGACGGAACCCCCAGGACCGCCCAGGCCGGTGCCCGCTTAGGCAATCTCCAAGAGAGAGGCGCCGGCCACCCTTAGCCCGCCGCTAGGTGTGGGGGCACACCAGCGGCGGGCTATCGGGCACTATTCAGGATTGGATTGAAAGAGCCCGCCCGTCATGGGGCCAGACGGGCTCTTTATCGGGCCTCCCTGTTGGACCCGCGTTGCCAGTGTGGGCCTGGTTGCGAGACACCCCACCCGACGCGGCGCGCGCTGGAGGGCGCAGCCCGCGCCGACTGATAAGTCAACCTTACCCATAGCCGGATGTTCCCGCAGGCCGCAGCCAGACTCAATGTTATGGGCTAAGCCCTAGCGCAGATGCCCCCTCAGCACTGCGGCTTTCATTCTGGAACGGGTATATGAGAAGCCCGCCGCCGGGCGGGTAACCAAGGCGGCGGGCTTTTGCTTGGGTGTTAGTGCCAGGCGGCCTCTACGGGGGACGATAACCGCCTGTGTCGATAACGAGAAGATTGGCGTTCGGTTCCAAAGACGAAACACTGTCTGTGCGGCTAGTGACGAGCCACGTTCCGCCCAAGAGGAACCGCTCTGGGCCGGAACAAGGCTTCGCGATCATCGTTGGTCGGTGATCGAACGGAGCGCCATGCATGAAAAGCTATGTGGTGGAGATCATGGATGGGGAAGCAGTGGCCGGCCAGCAGATAGCGATAGCGGAAACACCCGTAGACGCAGCGAGACTGGTGACTGGTCGAGAGGTCCACGAGAGGGGGGATGAAATGGAATGGGTTCGGGTGACGGATGAAGCGGACGCTGCCGTGTCTTGGTTCGCCTTCAAATGATCTGGCGGACGTCATCAGTGCCGCACCAAGGCGCCGACGACGGCCAGCGCAGCAATGAGGGCGGTCGCGCCCGCGCTCTGGCGCTCCGCCTGGCTGAAAGCCTCGCTACCGGCCTCGCTATCGGTGTGGGCTTCGCCATCGTCCACGCGATCGCCGGGTAAGCACCGACCTTAGGTCGCGCCGATATGCGCCGTCATGTCGGCGGGAATGCAGCCGCAGCCACGCTTGCACCGCTGAGCGAGCATGTCGATGTGACCGTGCTAAATGCATGCGCATGGATGCCGCGCATGCTGGGAAACGCCGGGGTGTCGTTGAAATCTTCGATTACATTGTCGAGCGTACCGGCTGTAGAAGCGCCATTCGCAGCGACGACGAGCGCAACGCCGTCAGTCGGTACGGTGATCGTCACGGCGTCGGTTCCCCCTTGGGTGTCCGAGGCCGTGATCGATCCGCCGGTCATTTGGTAAACGGCATAGGTGAGGCTCGCGGTCGAGCTAGACCAGCTTATGTCAACGGTGGCCGTCGTTTGGCCCGATATAGGCGAACCTGAGCCGCTGTCTACAGCCCAGATTTCAGCATTGATGACCGAGTCCGAATTGGCGGAGCGGACGATGCGGCTGCATGCCTGCCCGCCCACGGTGACACTGCCGGCCTGTCAGCCAATCTATGCACGGTCGAACGTGGGTTGAAATGGATCACAACAAGGTCGGCGTCCCGTCACACCCCCCTCTGTCCTGCCGGACATCTCCCCCGCAAGGGGGGAGATTGGCAGCTCCCGCGCTGGCCCTAACCAACGACCCGCAGGTTCGACAATTCGTTCGCGATTTCCTTGAAATTGTCCGACAGCGTCGCCCCCGTCGCGTTCCAGAACAGCTTGGCCGGTTTGCTGGGATCCGTCGGGTCCTTGCGGAAGCGGGAGTCGGAGGAGCAGGCCTTCAGCGCGGCCATCGCTTTCTGATCGCTCGAGCTGGTCGACGACATGTCGAGCGCCACTGTCATCACCATGATATTGGCCGCCTTGGCGTTGTCGCACAATTTCGCCATCTGCTCGTTCATTGCCGCGGTGTAGTTGCTCGACGAATAGTTGAACTGGCCGATGGCATTCGACGTGCCGCCGAACAGGCGGGTGACCGAGGTGCCGTTATAGCCGACACCGGTGTAGCCATAGGCGGCATAGGTCGATTTGTTGCCGGCCGGGTCGGAACTGACCGTCGAATAGGTGTTCTCGCCGTCGGTGAGCACGATGACCACCTTGTCGTTGCCGCGCTCGGTTTCCGGACGCCCCTCGGTGAAGGGCGGGGCGCTCGACACGGTGCGCCAGCCCCAGGCCATGCCTTCGGGCACATTGGTGTTGCCGTTTGGCTGCATAAGGTCGATCGCCGCCTTGATGGCGGCCAGCCCATCCGTCTGTGTGACATCGGTGAGCGGCGTGATCGGCGTCGTCGTGCAGCTGTAATTGGGACCCGCGCCCGAACTGAGGGTCGGAGCATCGATTGGCCGCGGCTGAAAATATTTGGCCATGTTCGATTGCCTGGCCTTGCCGGTCGTGCTCGACGGATCGTCGTTCCACCAGCTGTTGGCGGCGCCGTAGGTCGTGGGGTTCGGCTCGAGAGGGTTTTGAGTAACCTTCCAGTGATTGCCGGGTTCGTCCGGCGCGAACATCGGCACGAACATGGTCGCGGGATCGCCGACACCGATACCTGTGTTGTTCGGGCCGCCAGAGGCCGGTGTGTCGTCGACATTGTAAGGGTAGGGGCGGACCTCGACACAGCCCTGCCAACTGGCAAACGGTCCGTAGGTGTCGTTGTAATCATATTCCGTATGGCTGTGCGAACAGGTGTGGTTCGAACGATATGTGTCGCAGACGGTGCGCGCGCTGCCGACGATGCGCTCGTGGCTGGTCACCACCTTCATGTCTTGGTAGAGCTCAAAGCGGCTGAGAACCTGGTTTTCGTCGTCGCCCCAGCCGGTACCTTTCTTGTACCAGATGCCATTGATCTTCTGGGCATACTTGTCGGGGGCATTAAGCGTCGACCAGTCGAAATTCTCATTGGCGATCGGTGACAGGCCATAGACGTCCATCCAGGAGGCGTTGTCGTTGTCCGACCCCACATTGACCGAGGCCGCGAAGGGCACGAGGCTGAACTGCACCGGCTTGTCGATCTGCTTGATCTGCGCCGCCTGCTGCGCCAGCGTGTCGACAAGCTGCTTGGCGGCCTGCTTGAGCAGGTCGATGCGCTTTTGTCCCGAGCCGGTGCCGGGCGTCGTCATCGAGCCCGAATTGTCGAGCACCATCGCCACTTCCAGCGTGTTCTTCAGCCGCACCTGGGAGTCCATGCCGAGCTTGATCGGCTTGTTCGCATCGACCGTGGATGTACCGACGAGCAGCGAGGACGATGGATAGAAATAAGGATGGTAGTTCAGCGTCGCGCTCATCTTAAGCAGGCCGCCGCCAGCCTGGTTGGTGGGCAGCGTGATGTTGAGCGCTACGTTGGCGGGGTCGATATTGTTGAGGTTGGCGTTGAAGAAGTCGACGGCGTAAGCTCTGATCTGATCGTCCGTGGCGCCTTCGGCAAGCCGCCGCGCCGCGGCGAAATTGGCGGCGTCGAGCGCGTTCAGCACCATCTGCTTCTGGCGGTTGAGCTCGCTGAAATCGACGGCCACCGCCACCGCTCCCATCAGCGGCACCATGGCGACTGCGGTCATGAGGGCGTAGTTGCCGCGGCGGTCACGACAGAATTGATGCCAGAATTTGCGCATTGTTGTTGAAGCGGCCCCCCGCCGGCGGATTCTCTATCGGGCCACATTTCCACAAAACGCTGAAGGACCGGTTTGGCAAACCGGTCGATTGCTTAACGGCGGCTTCACCAACCGCTAACCAAACCGATTGCCGCGGCACCCCCGTACGAATGAAAAACGCCCGCCTCGCGGGCGGGCGTCGTCGACGGTTTGTCGTGCCGCTCAGCTGACGATGCGCAGGTTCGACAGTTCGTTGCCGATCGCCTTGAAGTCGTCCGACAGGGTCGCGCCGGTCGAATTCCAGAACAGCTTCGCCGGCTTGGTCGGGTCGGTCGGATCCTTGCGGTAGCGCGAGTCCGACGAGCAGGTCTTCAGAGCCGCCATCTGCGCCGCCTCGGCAGTGTTGGTGGAGTCGAGATCGAGCGCGATGGTCATGACGATGATGTTGGCGGCCTTCGCGTTGTCGCACAACGTGGCCAAATGCTCGCTCATCGCTTTGGTGTAGTTTGCGTTCGAATAATCGGTCTTGCTGACGCTTGAGCTGGTGCCAAGGAACGGCCGGCCATAAGTGTATGTGCTCCCGAACGGCTTCGTCTGGCTGCTCGAGCCGTTGCCGTAGGCAAGGTATCCCAGGGAGGAATAGATGGCCTTGTTGCCGGAAAGGTCATTGCCACCCTGGTTCCAGTTCGTGCCTGAATAGCTTTGCGCGGTCACCGACGTCGGCGTGTAATAGGTGTTGGCGCCGTCGGTGAGAACGATCACCACCTTGTCATTTCCCTTCTCGGTCTCCGGGCGGCCTTCGGTAAAGGGCGGGGTGCTGGAGAGCGTGCGCCAGCCCCAGGCCATGCCTTCCGGCACATTGGTGGCGCCGACATCGACCATGGCGTCGATCGCGTTTTTGACCGTGGTGGCGCCGGCCGAGGTGGAGACATCGGTCAGCGGCGTGATGGCGGTCGTGCTGCAACTGGTGTTCGGCCCGGCATTGGAGCCGTAGGCAGGGGTGACCTTGTTGCCGTAGTTGAAATATTTCGGCATGTATTTCTGGCGCGTCGGATCGTCGGTGCTGGACGTCACGTCGAGATGCCAGTTGTTGTTTGCCGGCCGGGAATAGTTATCCGTACGATCGGTTTCGTCGGGCGCGAACATCGGCACGAACAGCGTCGCCGGTGTCGAGGTCGAGGCGGCCGTATCCTGGATATTGTAGGGATACGGGCGCGATTCCACGCAACCGCTCCAGCTTGCGATCGGGGCGTAAACTATGTTCGAGGAGCAGGAGCCGTTCGAGGTGGTGCACGACGAAATGCGCTGCATCCATTTGTAAAGCGAGAACCGCGTCAGCGGCTTGTCCTTCTGAGTCGGATCCCAGTCCGTGCCGCGCGCATACCAGATGCTGCCGACCTTCTCGACGTATCTCTGCGGCCAGGGGGAGTTGCCCTGCGTCATCGTCGTCCAGTCGAAATTCTCGTGCTGGATGGGCGAGATGCCGTCCTGATCCATCCAGCTAGCTGTTGAGTTGCTCGAGCCGATATTGATCGAGGCGGCGAACGGAACCAGGCTGAACTGAACCGGCTTGGACACCTGTTTCATCAATTGCGCTTGTCCCGACAGCTGATCGACAAGCTGCTTGGCGGCGCTCTTCAAGAGGTCGAACCGCACCTGGTTCGAGCCGTGACCGAGTTCGGTCATTGAGCCCGAATTGTCGAGCACCAGCGACACTTCCAGCGTGTTCTTGAGCCGGATCTCGGACCTTGCCGAGAAGTTGAGGTTCGTCTGGCCGGCCGTTCCGCCGAGCAACGCGACCGCGGCCGGCAGGAAATACGGCTTGTAGGTCATCGCTGCTTCGAGAACCAGCGTGCCGCCGCCCGCATTGTTGTTCGGCAAGGTGACCGTCAGCGTCGTGTTCGCCGGAAGGACGTGCCTGAGATTGGCCTCGAAGAATGTCTTGGCATAGGCTTTGGCATCGGCATCGGTGGCGCCGCCGACGATCTGCTGTGCCGTCGCGATGCCCGCGGCATCGAGCGCGTTCAGCGTCTCCTGCCTCTCCCGCACCAGCTCGGTATAGTCGACTGCCAAGGCCACGCCGCCCATCAGCGGTATCATCGTGATGGCCGTCATCAAGGCATAATTGCCACGTCTGTCGCGAAAAAAATCGAGGATCATTGCGCATACCCCCCGCCAAGGATCCATGTTGATATACGACCATGGTCGTAGTTGAGATGCTACCATGGTCAAAAATCGTTAAATTTCAGCTTGCGCGAAACAATCAAGAACGCACCGCCTCTTTGACCGGGCATTAACCCTGTGCGGCGACGGTCCGCCCAGGGCCGATGCCCGTTGCCTGTTCGCGCTTGAGGGAAAGCTGGTGACAGGATGAGGCGCTTCGGCTATGCGGGGCGCTGCGGCCTTCAGCGCGACGCCTTCAAGATCAAAACCAGGGACACGGCATGGCGGATTCGCCTGACATCATCGCTTCGCTCGACGATCTGGCGGGGCGCTACGCCGCCATCCTGTGCGACGTATGGGGCGTCGTGCACAATGGCGAATGGCATTTTCCGGCCGCAGCTGCCGCGCTTGCACGGGCGCGCGCCGCCAACGTGCCTGTCGTGCTGATCACCAATTCGCCGCGTCGTAGCGCCGATGTCGTCGCCCAGATGAAAGTCATCGGCGTTCCCGCCGATGCCTGCGACCGGGTCGTCACGTCCGGCGACGTGACGCGCGACCTGATCGCCGAGGGACCGAGGAAGATCTTCCATATCGGCCCAGAGCGCGATTTCACCCTTTATGACGGGCTCGACGTCGAGCTCGTCGAGGAGTTCGAGGCCTCGGCTATCGTCTGCACGGGGCTCTATGACGACGAGGTGGAGAAGCCCGCCGACTATGCCGATTTGCTGCAGCGGCTGCGCGCCCGCAATCTGCCGTTCATCTGCGCCAATCCGGATATTCTGGTGGAGCGCGGCGAGCGTACCATCTGGTGCGCCGGCGCGCTCGCGCGCGATTACGCGCAACTGGGCGGCCGCACGCTGATCGCCGGCAAGCCTTTCGCGCCGATCTACGATGTCGCCATGAAGGAGGTCGCAGGCCTGCTTGGCCGCGCTGTTGAGCGCAGCGAGGTTCTGGCCATCGGCGACGGCATGATGACCGATGTCAAAGGCGCGGCCGACAACGGCTTCGACGTGCTCTATGTCTCGGGCGGCATCCATGCCCGCGACTATGGCGATCCGCTGCGGCCGGATCCCGAAAGGCTGGCGGGCTTCCTCGAAAAGCACGGCTACCGGCCGGTCGCCGTCATTGCGCGTCTGCAATAGATTGATCATCTGGCCATGACGGGCATCTCGACATGACGCAAGCCTTCGAACGTCTTTCCACGGTCACGCCGCTGCCCGCGCATCTGCGCGGCGGCGTCGTCGCGATCGGCAATTTCGACGGCGTCCATCGCGGCCACCAGTCCGTGCTGGACCGCGCCCTGGCCGAGGCCAGCCGCACCGGTGTGCCCGCTCTGGTGCTTACCTTCGAGCCGCATCCGCGCAAGGTGTTCCGGCCGCAGGTGCCGCTCTTCGTGCTGACGCCGCCGCCGATGAAGGCGCGGCTGCTCGCCGGACTTGGCTTTGCTGCTTTGGTCGAGCAGCCGTTCACGCGCGAATTTGCCTCGCTCTCGGCCGAGGCTTTCGTGACCGACGTGCTGGAAAAGAAACTCGGTATCAGCCATGCAGTCACCGGTTTCGACTTTCACTTCGGCAAGGACCGCCAGGGCGGCCCGGCCTTTCTGATGGCGGCGGGCGAACGGCACGGCTTCGGCGTGACCCTGGTCGACGCCTTCCGCGACGAGGGCGCAGAGGTGGTCTCCTCGAGCCGCATCCGGGAACTGCTTGCCGAGGGCAAGGTGGAGGAGGCCGCCGGCCTGCTCGGCTACCGCTTCACCGTCGAGGCCGCAGTGATCGGCGGCCAGCAGCTTGGGCGCACCCTCGGTTTTCCGACCGCCAACATGCGGCTTTCGCCGGAGGCGGCCTTGAAGGAAGGCATTTACGCCGTCCGCTTCCGCCGCGCCGACGGCACCCTTCACGACGGCGTCGCCAGCTTCGGCCGCCGCCCGACCGTCGAAGACAATGGCGCGCCGCTGCTCGAGACCCATGTCTTCGATTTTTCCGGCGATCTCTACGGCGAGACCTGCGAGGTGTCGTTCTTCGGTTTCCTGCGCCCGGAACTCAAATTCGAAGGCCTCGACGCGCTGGTGGCGCAGATCAGGCAGGACGAAGCCGAGGCGAGGGCGCTGCTGGCGGGTGTGCGCCCGCTGTCGCAGCTGGACGCCGCGATCGCGTTCTGATCGCCTGCTGCGTCTACCGCTTCAGCGCCAGCCCGATGGCGATGAAGCTCCAGCCCTGGAACACCAGGTCGATCGCCAGGAATATGCCCAGCACCCAGAGGCTGTTCACCGGCCAGCCCATAGCGATCATCAGGCCGAGCAGAATGGTGATGATGCCGGCCGCGAGCAGCCATCCCCAGCCTTGCTCGGGCCGGTGGTTGAAGGCCACCCAGGATCTGAGCAGCCCGGAGGCGACAAGCGCGATGGCCAGCAGCAAGGTGAGCACCGCCGAGGCGAGCAGCGGATTGTCGAAGGCGAAGAAGCCGGCGACCGCATAGAGGAGGCCGCTCAGCAACCAGTAGAAGAACCGCCCCCAGGTCCTCACGCCGAAGGCATGGACGATCTCGATGGCGCCGGCCATCAGCATCAGCCAGCCGACCACATAGACCGAGGCTACCGTGGCGATGAACAGATTGCCGAAGGCGATGCCGCCGAAGATCAGCAGCAGCACGCCGAGCGCCACGAACCATCCCCATTTGTCCCGCGTCCGGCCGATTGCGTCTTTCAGCGCGTCACCTTGCAAGGTCATGCTGTTTCTCCCTCGAATATTGCCGCGCCGCTGCGGGTGAAAGAGAGGGTAATCCTGATGACCTGGTGCGTCCAGCGAGCAGGACGGGTGCACCGCAGGACTGCTTTCGAAGGCTCGCTGCCTGGCGATCAATCGCCCCGCTCAGCTTCCGCCGGTTGGAGACTAGCGGTGGACGGATGCCGGCCCTCGACGTTGCCAGGGCTGAACTCGTCCGCGAACGGCGCTAGCGCCGCCTCCAGCGTCTCGCGGCCAGCCAGCTCCCAGCTTCTCGGCACGAATTCTCCAGCCTTCGCCTCATATGAAGCGCGAGCCTCCGGCGAGGTGATCCAACTGCGCATGGCGTTTTCCCATCCCTCGACATCGAGCGGATCAAGGCAGAGCCCGAACGGGCCGACCACTTCGGCGATGGCTCCGCCGGTCGAGGCGATCAGAGCCTTTGCGTAGGCCAGCGCCTCGACGGGGGGCAGCCCATACCCTTCATAGATTGACGGATAGACGCAGAACGCGCTGTCTCGGTAGAGGAGGGAGAGCGTCCCGTCATCGACGTTGTCGAGATGGATGAGGCTCTTGCCATAGTCGGGATGGCTGTGAAGACTGGCCAGGATGCCGTCGACCATCCAGCCGCCGCGTCCGACGAAAACCAGCTTCATGCCGCTACGCGCGACCGTCCCGTCCAGAGAGAGGCGCCGCCAGACATCCATGAGCAGCGAATGGTTCTTACGTGGTTCGATCGTCGAAACGAACAGGATGTAGCGACCCGTCTCAAGTCCGTCCGGAAGACGGCCGTCCGCGTTGGATTTGCGGGCAGTGTCGCAGCCGAGAGGAACCAGTTTCAGCTCCGGCAGGGGCAAGCCAAGCTTGGCGGCATGCTCCTCGACGTCGGCGGTGACCCGCTTCGACGTCAGGATGAACCGGTCCGCCAGCCTGATCGCCAAGGCCACATAGTCCGTGAATCGCTTGACGTCATGCCGCTTGTACCAGTCGGGAAACTGGATCGGGATGATGTCGTTCAAGAGCACGATCAGCCTCGCGCCTGCCGAGCGGCACGCGCGCGAAATGACCCCGATATCGGTGTGCGACCAATCGTTGTTCATCAAAAGCAGATGGTCGCCGGGCGCCGGCTCGTATTTGTTGCCGGCCACCGTCCGCAGCGGCACGATCCTGACGCGCGAACCGTCGTCGCGAGCGACCAGCCGTCGCTCGTTTGGCTTCATCAGCCGGTTTTCGATCCGCTCAAGCAAAGGAACAAGACTGCTGTCCGGATTGTGCCGGATGAACGCGCCGATTTCCGTTATCAGGATCCGGCGCGGTCTTATGATCGCCATCAGCGCCTGCCGTGCCCAGTTCGGCCATCGATCGTAAAACTTTATCTTGATGCGGGCCGGGTCCGGATAAAAATGCATATCGCATGAGATGTCTCCGGCGATGATTTCCGCCGCCAGTTGCGGCGAGACCTGCCTGAGGACCCGGTCGACCGGGTCGAACACCGTGAACGCGACATCGGACGCCTTGAATGCGGCCGCTGCCGCTGTGTAGCGACGTTGCACCCGGACCAGGCCGACCGGAGGACCGAGCCAGCGCGCCATGCTGGTGAGATCGACGACAAGACGCATCAGTTGGGGCCCGCTTTTGCAGGGCGCGCGATCATTCTGCGCCAGGCCAGTCGGGGTCCAAGCGCCAGCGCCTTGAAGGAGGGGGCGCCGACAGCTGCGAGCAACAGGAGCTTGCAAGTGACGGCCAAGGGGATGCCCGGGGTCCGAAGCAGCAACTCGATGTCGCGTCTTTCAAGGCTGGATATGGCGGCTCCTGTGGCGGCGCGCCATGCCAGGAAGGCCGCGATGGCTTGCGCGGGGTTGCCGCTTGCGTCGAACGGCTCGGCGCGCGAGCGACGCAATAGCGCCGACTGTCTGGCCAGCGCCGCGGCCGCTTTCTGCTGGTCTTCCTTCACGCGCGAGATCTGTCCGGGATGCGAGCGCAATTTGACCAGCCGCGCATCCATGTTGGCCAGCTTTCCCGTCTCGGAAAGCCGCAGCCACAGGTCGTAATCCTCGGCATAGGTGAAGGCGCGGCGATAGCCTCCCGCGTGCCGGACGACCTCGGTCCGGATCATCACCGTCGGATGAAGCACGGGATTGTATCTGGCAAGCGTGTCCCGCAACTCGTCCCCGTCGCTGGGAACGTCCATCGGCCCCAATGGTTGTCCGTTCCGGTCGATTTGCAAGCCCGCTGTCCCGAGCAGCTGCAAGCCCGGATCCGCGTCGAAACACGCCGCCTGCAGGCGCAGCCTGTCGGGCAGCGAGACATCGTCGCAATCCATCCGTGCCACAAGAGGGGCCCGCGCGAGCGAAATCCCCATATTGAGCGCGTCGACAATCCCCTTGCCGCGATTGGCCACAACCATGACGCGGCTATCGCGGTCGCCGATCGAGGTGGCAATCGCGGCGCTGTCGTCGGATGATCCATCGTCGACGACGATGACTTCGATATCCGCCAGATCCTGATCCAGCACGCTTTGCAGGGCGTCGCCGAGATACAGCGCGCCGTCTCTCACCGGAATGACCACACTTACGGACGGCAATAAGAACTTCCTCGTGTCTGCCGGACGTGATGACCTTTAAATTGTCGAATGCGGCATGACGGTGCCGGTAGCCGATCCCATCATTTGTGTCGAGCCCTCAACCTCTCTGTCGCGCCGGTGTGGGCGTGCCCTGAAGGATGGGATCGAGCAACCGCAAAACCGCCTTGCGTTTTTCAGCCTTCAGCGCGAGGTCGCCGTCAAGGCCGACTTCATGAAGCCAGCTTCCCCGCCATTCGCAATAGGCTTGTCCGATTTCAATCCCGGGCAAGACCGCGAACGCGGTTATCGGCCGCTGCGGCACCGCGTTCGGGTCCACACCCTGGTAGAGCACGTCCCAGTTGGCTCCGCCGGTATCGAGCCCCGCAAACCAGTCAAGCCCGAAATCGAGAGGCTCGTGGCCGACGGCGTCGAACCGAAAGAAACAATAGCCCGCCCATAAGAACCATCGGGCGCCTGCCCAGCGCAAATCGCCGTAAAACGCCGCCCCTTCAAGAGGTTCGAAAGGATCGCAGGGCTGCGTCGGGAAAAGGTCCTGGTCCAGAAACCCGAACGCGGCCGGTGCCGCGGGTTTCAGTACATTGTGCCACATCCAGTTGAGCGCCGCGCCATGGGAGCGGCTCGGGTTTTTCACGGTCCATGGATTGGCCGGCAGCCTGACATAGGCCGCGCCGTGGGCCGCGCATACCTGCCTGTTCTCGCGGGCGGCGGCTTCACTGACGCTGTTGTCCGCCACGATATGGAGATCGTGACGAACAAGTCCTCTGGTCAGGCGCAACTGCAGATCCAGGCACTGCGCGTCGGCGAAGGCGATCGTAAGCAGGACATGGCGCCCCCGGGCGATATCGCGGAGGTTCGGGATGTCGCCATCCCCGGCCGGCTGGCCCAGGAACCTACGGTCGATCTTCCGGTAGCGGGCGGTCTTGATGGCATGTGTCAGCGGCTGCAGCCTCAGCCATTGCCGCCAGTTGTATTCGCGCAGGGCCTTTGGCACGGGTATGGCAGCTTTCAGGCGAAGCCGGCTTGGCAGCCACAATTAATCCATGAAATCTTCACAATCGCGCTCCGGTTGATTTTTTTTTGAAAAGCTCGAACGCAACAGCATCCAGGTCTCTTGATAACCCGCTATATACAGCATAATCGTCTTTTCAACACGACTGACACTAAGCGCCCTGCTTTGTTTGTTTGAAGGAAGAAGTCTACGGCGCGCCCGCAGCTCTCCGCTCGATCGGACTTGGGTAAATGGCGCTTGCCGGAACATACAATGAGAATTTGCTGCGCAATCTCTGCCCTGTTTATGAATGGGGGTCTGCAAAGGGATTGTCTCAACATCAGCGACCGCCTGCTCAAGCGCGGCCATAGCGTGACGATCCTGACGACACGCCAAGTCGGCCATGTCGAGAGTTCGGCGACCATAAAGGTCAAGCCGGCACGGGTCATTTCCAATCCGGGCACCGAATATGCCCTGGGAACGACCCTGTCGACGGCCAGGCGCGACTTCGACTGCGTGGTCGGTTTCAACAAGATGGCCAATCTGGACATCTACTATGCCGGCGACCCACCTTATTTTGCCTCGAAACTTGGTTGGTGGCGGCCTCTTTCGCCGCGCTTCATGCGCCAGCAAAAGCTCGAATCGATGATCTTTGCTCCTGGCAACGCGGTGCAGATCATTGCGCTCAGTGAACACCAGGCAGCGCTTTACCGCGATTTCTGGCGGACGGAGGAATCGCGCATTCACGTCGTCGGACCGACGCTCGATCCGAAACGCTACAGGCCGGAGCTGCTGAGCGGCGACCGCATTGAAATTCGCGATCGTTTTGGGCTCCCCCGCGACGCGGTCATCGCCCTGAGCATCGCCAACAGATTGAAGGTGAAGGGCCTCGACCGGGCGGCAAAGGCGCTTCAGCCTTTGGCGAACATCCATTGGCTGGTCGCCGGCCTTCGAAAGAACAGCGAGGAGGAGGCCAGGCTTCGCGGCCTGATTGCCAAGTTGGGCATGTCGGAAAGGGTGACCCTGCTGGGCATCCAGGAGGACATTCCGGCGATCGTGGTCGCGAGCGATTTCATGCTGCACCCGGCTCGCCTGGAAAATACCGGCACGGTGATCCTGGAGGCTCTCGCGAATGGCTTGCCGGTCATTGCGTCGGACGCCTGCGGATACGCAAAATATGTCGAAGCGAGCGGCGCGGGGCTGGTCGTTGCCAGTCGCGACGATCCCGAAATCTGGCGGCAGGCAATCCTGAAAGCCAGCGATCCGGCGATACGAGCCCATTGGCACGAGGCGGCCCTTGCCTTTCACGCGTCGACGCCGCTTACAGGCGGGCTGGAAGCAGCTTGCGATCTGATCGAAACGTCACGTCGCAGCCGCGGCGCGGCGTAGGGCGGTGGTGGCGCTATGGATTGCCAAAGGCGATCCGCCAAAGATGGATAGCGGCACGCCTGAACGCGAAGAACCACTCCACTTGTCGCGCGTCCGGGCGCATCCGATGTCCTCGCTATTGCAAAGATGCCCCGAAGCTGGTGTCATCCCGGTTTGCATCACTTGGGAGGTACGGTGATGACGCGCTCTTTCGGGCTCGCCCTGTTTTCCTCAACGCTCGCTCTGTGTGCCGCCATTTCGGCTTCGGCAGCCCAGCCCGGCGATCCGCCCCCCGGTATAGCCAAGATAGAAACGGTCGTCGTCATCTTCGCGGAGAACCGCGCCTTCGACAATCTCTATGGCCATTTTCCCGGTGCCGACGGCATCGACAAGGCGAGCGAGGAAAGCCTGCGGCAGCGCGATCGCGACGGTTCGGTGCTGTCCGAACTGCCGCCCGTGTGGGATGGCTTGACCGCGAAGGGCGTCACGCCGCCGGTGACGCAGGCGATGACGGAACACCTCGCGAACCAGCCGTTCACCGTCAACGACGCGAAGGGTTTCAACGTTCCGCTCACTGTCGTGACGCACGACCTCTGGCATCGCTACTACCAGAACCAGATGCAGATCAACGGCGGCAAGAACGACATGTTCGTTGCCTGGGGTGATTCAGGCGCCATGCCGATGAGTAACTGGGACACCTCCAAGGGCGACATGTGGGCGGTCGCACAGAAATACGTGCTGGCCGACCATTTCTTCATGGGTGGCTTCGGCGGCTCGTTCTTCAATCACCAATGGCTGATCTGCGCCTGCGCACCCTACTACGCCAATGCCGATAAAAGCCCGGCCAAGCCATCGATCGCGGTGACGGACGATAGCGGCACGGCGCTAAAGATCGCCGACAATTCACCGAAATCAGCGCGCGACGGCATCCCGAAATTTGTCTCCGACGGCAATCTCACGCCGGATTTCTACGCCGTGAACACGATGCAGCCACCCTACCAGCCAAGCGGCAACGACCCGGCGGCCGGCGGCGACCCACTGCTTGCTGATCCGGCCAAGCCCACGACATTGCCGCCGCAGAGCGAGCCGACCATTGGCGACATGCTCAGCCTAAAGCACGTCACCTGGGCCTGGTATTCTGGCGCCTGGCAATACACGCTTGACCACGGCAACCATACGCCGATGCCGAATTTCCAGTACCATCACCAGCCGTTCAATTACTACGCCAACTATGCTCCGGGCACCGAAGCCAGGCGTGAACATCTTCGCGACGCCGGGCTGAGTGGCGTGAGCTTCATCCAGGCGATCGACGACGGCGTGCTGCCGCAGGTTTCGTTCTATAAGCCGCAGGGCAATCTCAACGAGCATTCCGGTTATGCCGACATCCAGGCCGGCGATCGACACATCGCCGATGTCGTGGCGCATCTGGAGAAAAGCCCGCAATGGCCGCATATGCTGGTCGTCGTCACCTATGACGAGAACGGCGGCATCTGGGATCACGTCGCTCCGCCCAAGGGCGATCGGTGGGGGCCAGGCACGCGCATCCCCGCGATCATCGTTTCGCCCTTCGCCAAACACGGCTATGTCGATCATACGCCCTATGACACGACTTCGATCCTGCGGCTCATCACCGAGCGCTTCGAATTGCCGGTGCTGCACGGCATCGTGGTTCGCGACCGGGCGGTTGCCGCCAATGGCGAGCCGCCTCTCGGCGACCTTACCGGTGGGCTCGACCTGAATTGAAGGGCCGTCTCCGGAGGACGAGGATGGACGCTGACAGGATTGTCGCTCTGGTTACCGCTGCCGGTATCGAGCTAACCGACCGTCGCCGCAACGTCAAGGGCGACGGCTGGTCGCTTAGCTTCGCCAGCGGTGCGACGGTGGAAGTGGGTGACGACGGAACGGTTCGCGTCGCCGGGAAGGGCGCCAAGGCCGTGATTAGTCTGCTCGACCTGTCGATCCCGGCGCGCGGCACCTGATCCGCGTGGTCGACCTCGTGCATCGCTTACCGCTGCCCGACGTTACCAATTTTAAGTCAAATTTTACCGAACGCACGGCATGGCTTGGGCGCCGGCGGGTGGTGTTGCCGGCGCGTTTCGCGTAAGGGGTGACAATGCGTATCGTCGGGAAGATTCCGCTGGCCGTCGCCATGGGCCTGCTCGCCGCGCCTGTCGCCCAGGCGGGCGAGGGCGGCAGCTGGATAACCGGCGACTGGTACCTGACGCTTGGCGCCACCGGCCTGGTCGCGCCGAATTTCGAGGGCGGCAAGAAATACATGCTGAGCGCCCAGCCGATCATCTCGCTCGGCAAGGTCGGCCCGGAGGCTCGCTTCACCTCGCGCAACGACAACATCTCGCTGGCGTTGATCGACGATGGCTCCGTGCGCGCCGGCCTGACCGGCAAGTTCCTGTTCCACCGTACCAGCAAGGACGAGCTCCAGGGCCTCGACCCGGTGCGCTTCGGCGGTGAGGTCGGCGGCTTCTTCGAGTTCTATCCGCTGGACTGGCTGCGCGCCCGCGCCGAGTTGCGGCATGGCATCCGCTCCCACAATGGCTTCGTTGCCGACATCGCGGCCGACGCGTTCTACGACATCACGCCGACCGTGCGCATCTCCGGCGGCCCGCGCGTGACCTTCGCCTCGGCCAACTATTTCGACGCCTATTACGGCGTCAACGCCACCGAGGCGGCCGCCTCGGGACTCAGCGAATACCATCCGGGCGGTGGCGTGAAGTCGACCGGCCTTGGCGGCGCCATCACCTGGAAGGTGACCGAGCCGATGACCGCGAGCGTCTTCACCGAATATTCGCGCCTGATGGGGCCGGCAGCCGATTCCAGCTTGGTCAAGGAACGCGGCGACCGCAACCAGTGGATGTTCGGCGTGTCGACCACCTACCGTTTCGATTTCACCATGTAGGCCGCGAGAGCGGCCTCATGCCTTGAATTCCGCGCTTTATTCCTGTCGCGTCATCCGCTAAAAGCCACGCCATGACGAGCTTTTCGCGCCTTTTTGCGATCGCGATACGAATTACGGGCCCGGTGTTCCGGGCGGCCTGAGCCGCCGGAGCCGCCGGGAGTTTTCGCGCGCACCCCTCGCGCATTTTCAGAAATCAACGCACATCGCCCGGGCTTTTCGCCACCGGGCACCCTGAGATGGCAGATCAATGACCGACACCGTTGAAACGATCGACTATTCCAAGACGCTTTATTTGCCGCAGACGGATTTCCCGATGCGCGCCGGCCTGCCCGAGAAGGAGCCCGGCCTGGTCAAGCGCTGGCAGGACATGGAGCTTTACAAGAAGCTGCGCGAGGAGGCCGCCGGCCGCGAAAAATTCGTGCTCCATGACGGCCCGCCCTACGCCAACGGGAACATCCATATCGGCCATGCGCTGAACAAGATCCTCAAGGACGTCATCAACCGCTCCTTCCAGATGCGCGGTTACGACGCCAACTATGTGCCGGGCTGGGACTGCCATGGGCTGCCGATCGAATGGAAGATCGAGGAGCAGTACCGCGCCAAGGGCAAGAACAAGGACGAGGTGCCGGTCAACGAGTTCCGCAGGGAATGCCGCGACTTTGCCGCGCATTGGATCAAGGTGCAGGGTGGCGAGTTCCAGCGCCTCGGCGTCATCGGCGATTTCGACAATCCCTACACGACCATGGCTTACCACGCCGAGTCGCGCATCGCTGGCGAGCTGTTGAAATTCGCGATGTCCGGCCAGCTTTATCGCGGCTCGAAGCCGGTGATGTGGAGCGTGGTCGAGCGCACGGCGCTGGCCGAGGCCGAGGTCGAGTATCAGGACTATGAGAGCGACACGATCTGGGTCAAGTTCCCGGTCGCCAGCCTTGCGCAGCCGGTCGACGGCGCCGCGCCGGCACTGGACGGCACCGCGCTCGACCTGGTCGAGGCGCACGTCGTCATCTGGACGACCACGCCCTGGACCATCCCCGGGAACCGCGCCGTCAGCTATTCACCGCGTGTCGCCTATGGTCTCTATGAGATCAAGTCTGCCGAGAACAGCTTTGGACCGCAGCCTGGCGAAAAGCTGATCTTCGCCGATGCGTTGGCCGAGGATGCTTCGGCCAAGGCAAAGGTGACGTTGACGCGTCTTCACGGCGTCTCAAGCGAGCAGCTTGCAAGCCTGACGCTTTCGCATCCGTTCCGGGGGCTGGGCGGCGGCTATGAATTCCCGGTGCCGATGATTGCCGGCGAGCATGTCACCGACGACGCCGGCACCGGCTTCGTTCACACTGCGCCAAGCCATGGCCGCGAGGACTTCGACGCCTGGACGGACGCGGTGGCCGAGCTCATCAAGCGCGGCGTCGATACCGCGATCCCGTTCCCGGTCGACGATGCCGGCTTCTTCACCCGGGATGCGCCTGGCTTCGGCCCGGACCGCGAGGGCGGAGCCGCGCGCGTCATCGACGACAACGGCAAGAAGGGCAACGCTAACCAGGCGGTGATAGACGAGCTGATCAAGCGCAACGCGCTGTTCGCGCGCGGCCGGCTGAAGCACAGCTACCCGCATTCCTGGCGCTCGAAGAAGCCGATCATCTTCCGCAACACGCCGCAATGGTTCGTCTACATGGACAAGGATCTCGGCGACGGCACGACGCTGCGCAGCCGCGCGCTGAAGGCGATCGACGACACCCGCTTCGTGCCGGCCGCCGGCCAGAACCGCATCCGCGCCATGATCGAGGAGCGCCCCGACTGGGTGCTGTCGCGCCAGCGTGCCTGGGGCGTGCCGATCGCCGTCTTCGCCGACGAGGACGGCAATGTGCTGAAGGACGAGGCCGTCAACCAGCGCATCATGGACGCTTTCGAGAAGGAAGGCGCCGACGCCTGGTTCGCCGAGGGCGCCAAGGAGCGCTTCCTGGGCAATCACGACGCTTCGAAATGGCACCAGGTGATGGACATTCTGGACGTCTGGTTCGATTCCAGCTCGACGCATGTCTTCACGCTCGAGGACCGTCCGGATCTCAAATGGCCGGCCGACGTCTATCTCGAGGGCTCGGACCAGCATCGCGGCTGGTTCCATTCCTCGCTGCTGGAAAGCTGCGGCACCAGGGGCAGGGCGCCTTACCAGGCGGTCATCACCCATGGCTTCACCATGGATGAGGAAGGCCGCAAGATGTCGAAGTCGCTCGGCAACACGGTGGTGCCGCAGGACGTGATCAAGCAGTCCGGCGCCGATATCCTGCGGCTCTGGGTGGTGACGACCGACTATTGGGAAGACCAGCGGCTCGGCAAGAACGTGCTGCAGACCAATATCGACGCCTACCGCAAGCTGAGGAACACCATCCGCTGGATGCTGGGCACGCTCGCCCATGACGACGGCAAGGATGTGCCGGTCGAGACGATGCCGGAACTGGAGCGGCTGATGCTGCACCGGCTGTCCGAGCTCGACGAACTGGTCCGCCAGGGCTACGACGCGTTCGAGTTCAAGCGCATCACCCGCGCGCTACTCGACTTCATGGTGGTGGAGCTTTCGGCCTTCTATTTCGATATTCGCAAGGACGCGCTTTACTGCGACGGGCCGTCGAGCCTGCGCCGCAGGGCGGCCGTGCAGGTGGTGCGCCACCTCTTCGAATGCCTGGTGAAGTGGCTGGCGCCGATGCTGCCCTTCACCACGGAGGAGGCCTGGCTCGACCGCCATCCGGAAGCCGTCTCGGTGCATCTCGACCAGTTCCCGGCGATCCCGCCGAACTGGCGCAACGAGGCGCTGGCCGAGAAATGGCGCAAGGTGAGGCAGGTGCGCCGCGTCGTCACCGGCGCGCTGGAAATCGCGCGCGCCGAGAAGCTGATTGGCTCTTCGCTGGAAGCCGTGCCGGTGGTCACTATCGACGATGCGGCCCTGGAAGCGGCCATCGCCGACGTCGACATGGCCGAGATGGCGATCACCAGCGATCTCGTCATCAAGCACGGCCAGGCGCCGGAGGGCGCCTTCACGCTGGACGACGTCAAAGGCGTGGCGGTGGTGGTGGAGAAGGCCGAGGATCGCGGCCTGGTCAAATGTGCGCGCTCCTGGCGCTACACCGCCGATGTCGGGCAGGATCCGGAATTCCCGGATGTTTCGGCTCGTGACGCTGCTGTGCTGCACGAGCTCAAGGCGCTCGGGCGGCTCTAGCCGCATGTCGCCCAAAAGTGTGCGGCGGTTTTGGGAAGACGACATGCGCCAAGCCAAAGCGCATGTCGTCCAAAAGTGTGCAGCGGTTTTGGGCTAACGACATGCACCCATCAAATAAGTGCAAAAGTGCCACGCCGGGCGGCCTGAATCCGCCCGCGCGTTGCCCTTAACAAGTGGTTGAGGTAAACACGCGACACTCCGGCAGACAAATTGTCGCCGGATTTCCATCGCAAGTGCGGGGAAGAAGGGGACCGTGCCCTTGGCCGGTGGCGACCGAAAGGCTGTTAGAGTGGGACTTTTTGGCATGACCGACAGAACGTTTGCGCGCGCCGCGCTGCTGGCGCCGCTTGTGGTATCGGCCATCGCTTTGTCGGGCTGCATGAGCTCTCCGACATACGGAACCGACAAGACGGCCGCTGCGCAGCTCTTCGACGATGTTTCCGGCGCAGCCTCGATCACGCCGAAGCACCGCGATCCGATCGACTACAAGCCGCGTCCCGATTTGGTGAAGCCCGCCCCCGGGCAGAAGGAAACCCTGCCGCCGCCGCAGGAGAGCATCCAGACCGCGAGCACCGACTGGCCCGAATCGCCCGAGGCGCGCCGCGCCCGCATCCGCGCCGACGCCACCGCGCATCAGAACGACCCGAATTACCAGCCGGAAGCCGTCGAGGATGTGCAGACCGATCCCGCGTCGGTGAAGAAGGCGATGGCTGACTCGGCCTCCAGCCACCCGCCGCGCTGGACGCCGGATGATTCCAGCGTTACGCGCCGCAACGAGATCCAGCGCCGGCTTGCCGAGCAGAAGCAGGGCGACCCGACCACTCGCAAATATCTGAGCGAGCCGCCGCTCGCCTATCGCCAGGCCGCCGCCACCGCGCCGCAGAACGAGCTCGGCGAGGACGAGTACAAGAAAGAGCGCCGGCTGAAGGCCCAGGCCGAAGGCAAGAAGGGCGGCTGGTTCGACTGGCTGGGGCTGTAGGCCGGAACTAGCCACGCACGCCTACGTTTCCCGTCTCTCGCGAAAGAAATCCTTGAGGATAAGGGCGGCGTCGCTCTCGCCGATTCCCGGATAAATGTCCGGCGTATGGTGGCAGGTGGGGGAAGCAAAGAAGCGCGCGCCGTTGACCACCGCGCCACCTTTCTCGTCGGCAGCGCCGAAATAGAGCCGGCGCAGCCTGGCGAAGGAGATCGCGCCGGCACACATGGCGCAGGGCTCCAGCGTCACATAGAGGTCATGGCCGGTGAGCCGCTCGCTGGCGAGTTTTTGGCAGGCCTCGCGGATCGCCAGCATCTCGGCATGCGCGGTCGGGTCCGCCAGTTCACGCGTGCGGTTGCCGGCTTTCGCCACCACGGTGGCGCCGTTGACGATCACCGCGCCCACCGGCACTTCGCCGCGGTTCGCCGCCGCTTCGGCCTCTTCAAGCGCCAGGGCCATGAAATCCGGCCGCTTCACGCGATTTCCATTCCGAATACTCCTCGCCACCCGCCGGTGATCCTGTTATCTAGCGCGAGACCCTGAAAACCGGAATCGGTTTTTGCCGCGCTGGCATAGGCGCAAAAATCAAGATGACACCGCCTGCGTTGGGCGTCCGCAAGGGCGCGCGGCGCTGTAGCAGGTGAAAACGAGCAAAGTAATGGACGACGACAAGAAATCTTCACGCGGGCCGCGCAAAGGCGGCTCGAAACCGGCGGGCCAGCGCAACGGCGATGGCAAGCCGGGCTTCGGTCCCAAGAAACAGTTCGTGAAGCGCGAGCGGCCAATGGCCGCCGAAGGCGAGCGTCCCGCACGCGATTTCAAGCGCAGTCACAAGCCGCGTGAGATGGGCGAGGGCGCGGAACGTGGCGACCGGCCGTTCCGCAAAGGCCCGCCGCGTGAGGGCAAGCCCTTCGAGAAGCGCGAAGGCCGCAAGCCTTACTCATCGCGCGGTGACCGGCCGTCGGCTGCGGAAGGCGAGCGCGGCGATTTCAAGCGCAGCTATAGGCCGCGTGAAATGGGCGAGAGCGCGGAGCGCGGCGACCGGCCGTTCCGCAAAGGCCCGCCGCGCGACGGCAAGCCCTTCGAGAAGCGCGAAGGCCGCAAGCCTTACTCACCGCGTGGTGACCGGCCGATGGCCGCCGAGGGCGAGCGCGGCGAACGCCGTTTCGAACGCCCCAAGCGCGAGATCAGCGATCGGCCCGGACGCGACTTTGCCGACCGGCCGAAGCGTGACTTCAGCGATCGTCCGCGCGGCACCGCTGGAAAGCCGGAGGGCGGCTTCAAGCCGCGCCCGCGTCCTGCCGAAGCGGCACCAGAAACCGGCGAGCGCATCGCCAAGCGGCTGGCGCGCGCCGGCATCGCCTCGCGCCGCGACGCCGAGGAACTGATCGCCGCCGGCCGCGTCAAGGTCAACGGCAAGGTGCTGGACTCGCCGGCCTTCAACGTCAGCGCCAACGACGTCATCCATGTCGACGGCACCGAGATCCCGCCGATCGAGCGGACGCGTCTCTTCCTGTTCCACAAGCCGGCCGGAGTCGTTACCACCAACCGCGATCCGGAGGGCCGCAAGACCGTCTTCGACGTGCTGCCGGCCGACCTGCCGCGGCTGATGACCATCGGCCGTCTCGACATCAATACCGAAGGCCTGCTGCTGCTCACCAATGACGGCGGGTTGGCGCGCGTGCTCGAACTGCCTGCTACCGGCTGGCTGCGGCGCTATCGCGCGCGCGTCCATGGCAAGGTCGAGGAGAGCGCGCTGGCCGGCCTGCGCGACGGCATCGCCGTCGATGGCGTCTTCTACGGCTCGATCGAGGCCTCGCTCGACCGCGAGCAGGGCACCAATGCATGGCTGACGCTGGGCCTGCGCGAAGGCAAGAACCGCGAGGTGAAGAACATCCTCGGCGCGCTTGGCCTCGACGTCACACGGCTGATCCGCATTTCCTACGGACCGTTCCAGCTCGAGGACCTGCCCGAGGGCCATGTGCTGGAGATCAAGGGCCGGGTGCTGCGCGAGCAGCTCGGCGAGCGGCTGATCGAGGAAGCGGGCGCCAATTTCGATGCCGAGATCCAAAAGCCTTTCTCCAACAAGCCGGTGCGCGGCAGCGGGCCACGCCGTGAAGAGGCCGACCGGCCGAAATTCGCGCGTGACGGCGACCGCCGGCCGATCGGCGAGGGTGGACTGATCAAGGCGCGCAAGCGCCGCGAAGGCAGCCGCGACGAGGCGCTGAGCAAGCTCTCGACGAAGCCGGACCGGGCATTCGGCGAGCGCGGCGCGAAGTCTGATCGCGGCGGGTTCGGCGACAAGCCGCGCGGCGGGTTCGGCGACAAGCCCCGTTTCGGCGGCAGGAAATCCGAGCGCGAGCAGCGGCCGATCGAGCCGCCGGGCCAGCGCAAGGCCAATGTCTGGATGGCGCCGGGCGCCCGGCCGATCGGCAAGGGCAGGGCGGAAGCCGACGCCGCCAAGGCCGCCGAGGCGAAGGCGCGCAAGGCATCCTACAAGCCGGGCGGCAAGGGTAAGCCGGGTCCAAAGCCATTCGGCAAGCCGCGTGGCGAGCGCCCGGATGGCGGCGGCGGGCGTCCGCGCGGCCCCAAGGGTCCCAGAAGCTAGATGAGGCCCGGACTTAAATGAGAATCGTCGGCGGTGAATTTCGCGGGCGTCCGCTGGCGACGCCGCGTTCGAATGCCATCCGCCCGACCACCGACCGCACCCGCGAGGCGGTGTTCAACGTGCTGGCGCATCGCCATGGCGAAAAGCTCGAGGGCGGCCGCGTGCTCGATCTCTTCGCCGGCACGGGCGCGCTCGGGCTCGAGGCGTTGTCGCGCGGCGCCGCCTACTGCGTCTTCATCGAGGAATCGACGGAAGGCCGCGGCCTGATCCGAGAGAATGTCGAGGCCTATGGCCTGACCGGCCGCACCAAGATCTTCCGCCGCGATGCCACCCATCTCGGCGAAGCCGGCACGATCTCGCCGTTCGGCCTGATCTTTGCCGATCCGCCCTACGGCAAAGGGCTTGGCGAGCGCGCGTTGCGCTCGGCCAAAGCCGGCGGCTGGCTTCTGCCCGGCGCGCTCTGCGTCGTCGAGGAGGCAGTCGCGGCGCCGTTCGATCCCGGCGCCGGTTTTTCGGTGATCGATGAGCGCAACTACGGCGAAACGGTCATCCGGTTCATCGAGGCCAGCTAGCTTGTTCCGGCCGCGCCTCGAAAATGCCGAACAATTCACTTTGCCTCGCCAGCCAACCTTGCCTATCGTCGCGCAACCGGGACCGGAGAACTTGATGACATCTACGCGGATTGGGCTGCGCGCGGCGCTTCTTGTCGGCACGCTGGCGCTGGCGGCGTCGGCCCCGGCCCGTGCGGCCGACGATGGCGACGTCAAGGATTTCCTGCTCGACAACGGCATGGAAGTGGTCGTCATCCCGGACCACCGTGCGCCGATCGTCACGCATATGGTCTGGTACAAGATCGGCAGCGCCGACGAGCCGCCTGGCAAATCCGGCATTGCGCATTTCTTCGAGCATCTGATGTTCAAGGCCACGACCACCCACGCCGCCGGCGAGTTCGACCGTGCCGTGTCCGAGATCGGCGGTTCCAACAACGCCTTCACCTCCTACGACTACACGGCCTTTCACGAGACGGTGCCGCCATCGGCGCTCGAACAGATGATGGGTTTCGAGGCCGATCGCATGCGCAACCTCATCTTGACCGACGATGTCATCAAGACCGAGCGCGACGTCATCCTGGAGGAGCGCCGCTCGCGCATCGACAGCAACCCGCAGGCGGTGCTCGACGAGGAAGTCGATGCGACGCTCTGGCAGAACCAGCCCTACCGCATTCCGGTGATCGGCTGGATGCAGGAAATGGAGCAGCTCAACCGTCCGGATGCGAAAGCCTTCTACGACAATTATTACCGGCCGAACAACGCGGTGCTGGTGGTGGCGGGCGACGTCGAGCCGGATGCCGTCAAGGCGATGGCCGAGCGCACCTACGGCAAGGTCGCGCGCGGCCCCGACCTGCGCCCGCGCATCCGTCCGGTCGAACCAGAGCAAAACACCAGACGCACGGTGACGCTCGCCGACGCGCGCGTCTCGGTGCCGAGCTTTTCGACGCAATGGGTCGTGCCATCCTATCATACGGCCAAGCCCGGCGAGGCGGAGGCGCTCGACCTGCTGGCCGAGATACTCGGCGGCGGCAACCGCAGCCGGCTGTACCAGGAACTCGTCGTCAAGCAGGGGATCGCCTCCGACGCGGCCGCCTTTTTCCAGGGCACCATGCTCGATGCCACCAACTTCACCGTCTATGGCGCCCCGCGCGGCGACGCCAGGCTTGCCGATGTCGAGGCGGCGGTCGATGCCGAGATCGCGCGCATCGTCAAGGACGGCGTGAGCGACGATGAGCTGGAACGGGCCAAGACCCGCTATGTGCGCTCCATGATCTTTGCCCGCGACAAGCAGGACGACATGGCCAACATGTATGGGTCCACGCTTGCCACCGGCGGCAACGTCAAGGACGTTCAGGAATGGCCGGACCGCATCCGCAAGGTCACCGCCGATGACGTCAAGGCGGTGGCTGCCCGCTATCTGGTGCTCGATCGTTCGACCACCGGCTATCTCTTGCCGCAGCAGCAGGCGGGGAATTGATGATGAGCATGGTTCTTGGCCGGACGAGTGTCTTTCCTTCTCCCCTTGTGGGAGAAGGTGGATCGGCGCGCAGGGCCGAGACGGATGAGGGGTGCTGGAAGAAACGCGACCTTTCCCGTCGGGCATTGAGAGTTGGCAGTCTCCAAGGTCGCACTCCGTCCAACACCCCTCATCCGTCGCCTTCGGCGACACCTTCTCCCACAAGGGGAGAAGGTGGGCGGATCTATCGCGCCGTCGTCACCTTGTGTTTCGCCCTGTTCTTCCTGCTTTTGCCGGCGCTCGCCGCGCGCGCGGAGATGAACATCCAGGAGGTGAAGTCGAAGAAGGGCATCACCGCCTGGCTGGTGGAAGATCATTCGATCCCGCTGATTTCCGTCCGCTTCGTTTTCGACGGCGGCAGCGCGCAGGACCCGGCCGGCAAGGAGGGTCTGGTCAATCTTATGACCGGCCTGTTCGACGAAGGCGCCGGCGACCTCGGCAGCGACGCCTTCCAGCAGAAGCTCGACGATGCCGGCGCCGAGATGAGCTTCCAGGCGGCGCGCGACGGCACCTATGGCTCGATGCGCATGCTGTCGGAGGAGAAGAACGAGGCTTTCGACCTGCTGAAGCTGGCCGTCAACCAGCCCCGCTTCGACCAGGCGCCGATCGACCGTATCCGCGCCCAGGTGCTCTCCGGCATCCTTGCCAACGAGCGTGATCCGAACACGGTGGCGCAGCAGCGCTGGCTGCGCGCCATTTATGGCGAGCATCCTTATTCGCGTTCCGACCAGGGGACGAAGGACAGCCTGACGACCATCTCCGCCGGTGACATCAAGGCCTTCCATAAAGCCAATTTCGCCCGCGGCGGCCTGCATGTGGCGGTGGTCGGCGACATCGATGCCGCGGCGCTGAGCGACAAGCTGGACGAGGTGTTCGGCGATTTGCCCGAAAAGCAGACATTGGCTCCGGTGGCGGACGTCACGCCAAAGCTCGGGCAGCAGCTCGAAGTGAATTACGACTTGCCGCAGACTTCGCTGCAGCTCGCCTGGCCGGGCGTGAAGCGCAGCGATCCGGATTTCTTTGCCACGGTCCTGATGAACGAGATCCTCGGCGGCTCGACCTTCACCTCGCGGCTCTTCGCCGAGGTGCGCGAGAAACGCGGCCTCGCCTATGGCGTCAGTTCCGATCTCGTCGACAATGAGCACTCCCACGCGCTGCTGGTGACGACGGCGACGCGCTCCGACCGCGCCGCCGAAACGCTTGCGATCGTGCGGCAGGTGGTGAAGGACATGGCTGAGAATGGTCCCACCGAGGAGGAGCTCGCGGCGATCAAGAAATACCTGATCGGCGCCTACGCCATCAACAATCTGGATTCCTCAACCGCCATCGCCTCGACGCTGGTCGAGCTGCAGGTCGATCATCTCGGCATCGACTATATGAAGCGTCGCGCCTCGCTCATCAGCGCGGTGACGCTGGCCGACGTCAGGGCGGCGGCGAAGAAGCTGCTGTCGGCCGATCCCGCCGTGATGGTCATCGGCCCGCCGCTGGTTCAGGAGGCGGGAGGCGGCAAGGGATGAGCCCGACCTTCGGGGTGGCCTTTGGCGGCGGCGGTGCGCGCGGTCTCGCGCACATCCATATCATCGAGGCTCTCGACGAGCTTGGCATCAGGCCGGTGGCGATCGCTGGCTCCTCGATCGGCGCCATCATGGGCGCCGGCATGGCGTCGGGCATGACGGGCGCCGAGATCCACGGCTATGCGCGTTCGATCCTCGGCAGCCGCGCCGAAATGGCGGCGCGCATGTGGCGCTCGCGGCCGGGCACGATCGCCGAAGCCATGCAGGGCGGCATCCGCGTCGGCCAGTTCAACATCGAGCGGATCCTGAAGGCTTTCATGCCCGACGATATTCCCGCTACTTTCGAGGAGCTGAAGATCCCGCTCAAGGTGACGGCGACCGACTATTTCGGCCACAAGCTCGCCGTGTTCGCCGAGGGTGAATTGCATTCGGCGCTCGCGGCCTCGGCCGCCATTCCGGCGGTGTTCCGGCCGGTGGTGCGCGATGGCTGCCTGCTGATCGATGGCGGCATCTACAATCCAGTCCCTTTCGATCTGCTCGAGAAGGATGCCGACATCATCATCGCGATCGACGTGGTCGGCGCGCCGAGCGATGCCGAGCGCAGGCATCCGACCACGGTCGACCTGATGTATGGCGCCTCGCAGCTGATGATGCAGTCGATCATCGCCAACAAGCTGCAGCAGTCTCAACCCGACATCCTGATACGCCCGAAAGTCTCGAAATACCGCGTGCTCGATTTCCTCAAGATCGAGGCTCTGATGGCCGAGACCGTCGAGATCAAGGACGAACTGAAGCGCGCCGTCGAGAAGGCGGCGGAGGCGCATGGCGGCAGACAGGGCGAGGAGGTTAACTGAGCGAATCAGCTCCGTCCGATTCACGCTGCCCGTAGCCAACCTCCGTTGTTGGTAGCTCATCGTGCTCGATCGCCGCGCTCACCCCCGAGCCATTGCTGAACAAAGAAAAGCCGCGACTGGTGAACTAACCGCCTTCGAGGGGGTCAGTTCACCATGTCGCGGCTTTGTGTCCTGTCCGCTAATAGATCAGAATTTGTAATTCAGACCAACGCGAACGGTGTGGAAGGGGACTTTGACGTCGGCACCCACTGGCCCGCCGGTATCGAACGTCTCTTTACCCAGGTCCGTGTAAAGATACTCGGACTTGAGCGACCATTTGTCGGTGAAGGCGTATTCGGCGCCTGCACCAACGGTCCAGCCGACCCTGGTCTTGGAAAAGCTAGGCCCGCCGAGCCCGGATATGTCGAGCTTTTCGTGACCGTAGGCCAAGCCGCCAGTGCCATAGACCAGGAAGCGATCGACGGGCGTATAGCCAATGCGAGCACGCACCGTGCCGAACCAATCAACCTTTGTTTCCAGAGAGGGGCCGCCGAACGACAGCTCGCCCTTAACGTCGGAACCCTGGAAGTCGGCTTCCACGCCGTAGACGAATTGGCCAACCTGCCAGTTGTAACCGGCCTGAATGCCGCCCAGGAAGCCACTCGCGCTGAGGTCGAAACCACCAGGGCCACCGTTGGAAGGATCAAGACTAAACGTGCCGAAACCGCCGCCGGCGTTCACGCCGATATATGCGCCGGTCCAGTCATAGGAAGCAGCAACCGGTGCCTCCTGCAAAGCGTCGGCCGCGTAGGCGGTGCCGCTGGCGAGGACGAGAACGGTTGCAAGAAGAAGCTGTTTCACAGGATGGACCTTTCGTTGCCAAAAACTGCAGAGCTGGAGGGGCTTGACCGCAGGATTTTATGCGATGCGCCCACTACAAACCTCTCGGTCTGCTTCCATGCTCAGTCGGATAACGCCCCCCAGAAGGGCCTATCTACCACCTAAGCGCGAGTAGCCTTGCCGTCGAACCCGGCAGGTTGTCAATCTTGTCAATTCGAAGGCGCGGGTAATTTTTTCAGGAGATGCGAGAAAGCCACACACGTTCGAGCAGGCGGTCGCCCGGTGGCGGCGTTGAAGCGATCTCGTCGCCATGTTCGACATGCTCGAACACATCCCGGATCTGAGTTTCCTCAGCCGCCTTAAGACCCGGCACCTGGCCGTCGCCCTCCCTTACTGCCGCTGGCGCGAGCTCGGCGCCGACGGCGACGCCTGGTTCAAAACCTGGCGCATGCGCCTTCCCAACGAGCACCTGCACCACTTCGACCGCGACTCGCTGGTGGCGCTGCTCGCGCATAACGGCTTCGACTGCGTGACGCTGAACGGATTCGAGGACGGGATTAGAGCAATTCCAGGAAAAGTGTGAGCGGTTTTCCGTCCGGAATTGCGTAGAAACAAAGAGATAGAGCGGCTCGCCGTTTCCGTGAAACGGTGAAACGCTCTAGACTGCGGCCCGGCGAGGCGGGGCCGAATATTCTGTCGGGGTTTTCAGGAAAGTGTAGGCCGGTTTTCGCCACTGCGCCCGCTGCCGCAGCGGCGCCTTTCGGCATCGTGACAAGTGCCTTAGCCTTTCCCGCGGCCGGCCTCGCATTCCGGCAATCGATCTTTCGGTTCGATGCGCGCCACGTCTCTGGCGCAGATCGGCAAGCCGGCTTTGCGGGCTCCTTCCACAAATAGCACTGCCGAGCTGCTGCCCGGCTGGTAGATGTCGTTGGCGATCCAAGCTTCGGCGGAGAAGTCCGGATCGAGCTTCATCACCTCCGCGGCCTGCGCCTTGGCCTTGTCGGCAACACCCGCTTGCGCAAAGGAAAGCGCCAGCATGAGGCGCGGCTCCAGCCATGGTTCGGGCACCTTGCCCAACGCGTCGGCCGCTTCGGGGTAGCGCCCCGCAAAATAGAGAGCGATGCCGAGGTTGACCTCTTGAAACGGCGGATGCAACGGATCGAGCTCGTTGAGAGCCCGCTCGACCAGCTTGACACCGTCCGCCGCATGTTCGGTGCCAAGCGCGAGCGGCAACTGCGCACCGATCGCGCGGTTGACGAGATTGTCGTTTGGAGCGAGTTGCAGCGCGCGTTCCCAGGCCTGCCTGCCAAGCTGCACTTCGCCTCGCTCGAAATACATCACGCCGAGACTCTCCTGTATGGAACCGTCCTGAGGATCGAGAGAGGCCGCCTTCTGGACTGCGTCGCGGTAATTCTGCCACGAACCGGCGCGGTCGCCATTCCAGCCGTTGATCGCGTCCTGCATGTAGGTATTTGCGAGGTAGTTCCAGGCAGCGGCAAATTGCGGATCGAGGTCAATCGCCTTCTCGATTAAATGGCGGGCCTCCAGATTCCCGTCCTCGTGATGACGCCGATAAGGCTCCTTGGCCAGCAGGAAGTAGTCGAAGGCCTGCAAGCTGCCCGGGGTCCGGCGTTTCGCCGATTGAGTCCACTGCGCCCAGAGCGGGCCATCGTAACCGGTCAATGTTCCAACAAGACGAGTGACGACGTCATCGCGAACGATGAAGAAGTCGTCGGCCTTGCGGTCATAACGTTCGGACCAGAGATGGGTCCCGCCTTCCGCATCGATCAACTGCGCGGTGACGCGCATCTGCGTTTCCCGCATTTCGAGGCTGCCTTCGAGCACGTAAGTCGTGCCGAGATCGTGTGCGATCTGCCTGACGTCGACGCTCTTGCCCTTGTAGGCATCGACGGAGTTGCGGGCGATCACCTTGACGTAGCGGATCCGGGCGAGCTCGGTGATGATGTCGTCGGTAAGAGCGTCGGCCAGGCGGGACTGTTGTCCGCTGCCGCTGAAATCGTCGAACGGCAGGACGGCGATCGACAGGTTTCCGCGTGTCGCCGCTGGCCAATTGATGCGCCAGACGATCGCGCCGGCCGCGACAAGGCCGACGACGGCTGCCGCTATGAGCGTCGGCCGAGCCGCCCGGCTCCGCCCGGACGCCGTCTGCGGCGGCAGCACGAACCGATAGCCGCGCTTCGGCACCGTCTGCAGGACGGATTGCCTGTCGTCGCGCAATGCTGAACGGATGTCGCGGACGCACTGCACCAGGCTGTCGTCGGTGACCGCAACCTCGTGCCAGACCGCCTTCATCAACTCGTCCTTGGTCACAAGGCGATTGGGATTCATCAGAAAATAACGAAGCACGGCAAAGGACTGCGGCCGCAGGGCCAGAGCGTTGCCCGATTTGTCAAGCAGCGTTTCACTGCTCAGATCGGCAACCACGCCGTTGATGGCGAACCTCGTGGGCATGGAGGATGTCACCTTGGGCTCCCTCCGGGCGCTACCATGCCTCGACCCGTTCAGCTTCTTTAGCACAAAGGCCGGCATAGGTCCCGCCGCTCCGTCGCCGGCGCCGCGATTTTCGCCACGTCTTCGGCGGAATACCGGCAGCCTTTCGTGACATCCGCGCAGGCCGGCCGGTAGCTTCGCATGCACCGACATTTGCTTCGCGGAGCATGCAAATGGCCTTCACGGCGGCCCGGCCGGTCACCAACGGAACGGCAACGTTCCGACGCATTCGACGCGGCGCCGCTTGCCTGCTCGCGCTGTGCGCGGTCGAGTGGGCAGCCGCCGCACCCCGGCCGAACGTTGGCGTCGTCGACGTCGACCTCGCGCTCGTTCTCGCAGTCGACGTTTCACCCTCGATGAGCCGAGCCGAGCAGCGGGCACAGCGCGAGGGCTACATCAGCGCCTTCCGCCAGCCCAGACTTGCACGGGTGTTGGCATCGGGGCCGACAGGCAGGATAGCTGTGCTGTACCTTGAATGGGCGGGCCCGCGGCAACAATCGGTGATCATTCCGTGGACCGTGCTGTCGGACGGTCGGGATGCGATCGCATTGGCCGACGCCCTGCAGGGACAGCCGTTGACGCAGGGGGTTGGGACCTCGATATCCGGCGCACTCTCGGCGGCGGGCCAGCTGCTCGACCGGAGCGGCGTGCGCAGCATGCGGCGGGTGATCGACTTGTCGGGAGACGGCCCCAACAACATTGGTCCATCGGTCACCGCAGTCCGGGCCGCCCTGGTTGCGCGCGGCATCACCATCAACGGGCTGCCCATCGCCATCTCCCGCGACACGGCAACGGACCCTTTCGCGTCATACGGAGAAAGCTACCTGGAACGCTACTTCGAGCATTGTGTCATCGGCGGGCCCGGCGCGTTCACCGTCGGCATCACGGATGCCGGCGACTTCGAGTCGGCGATCGCGCGCAAGCTCATGCTCGAAATCGCGACCCGGCCGCTACCGGCAATCCCAGCCGCATATTCGAGACCGCCAGGCTTTGATTGTGCGTCGGCAGGTGAACGGCCCGGCCGATGAGCCGAAAATGCTTCGCGGCAGCTGTGCGGCAGCGTGCGCTTCGAATGCGCCTGCTTGGAGGCGGGCGACTGTGCGACAAAGAGCTGGGACGCAAATCTCCTGACTGGTTAGGGCCGAAATCGACTTCGATGATGCGCGAGAAAGGGCCGGTGCCGCATATCGAGACCCGAGATTCGACAGGCCGGATCGAGCCCCAAGCGAGCGCGATTCTCGGCCGATAGCAGCGATGAGATCTTTATCAGGCCGTCGTCTTCGAACGTGATCAGATTGCGGTCGAACAGCGCATCAATATGGGCACACAGGAGAAGCCCGTTGAACGGATCGAGGCGCTCGGCGTTCGAAGCCTCGCGCCAGGGCTTGATGTGTGAGGCGCGAAGCAGCGCTAGATGATCAACGCCGGCGACCGGGCAAGCGCCTTTCCAGTAAATCATCAGCGCGTCGCGAAATTCGCCCTGTCCGATCCTCGCGGCCTGCAACCGCTCTTGCTCTGTAAGCGGATCTTCTTCCGACGCGACCACGCGCACGTCGCCGTCCGGCGTGGAGATCGTCGCACCCTGCTCCAGTAGGTTAACCAGAGCGCGAAGGCGGCTTGCATCAACTCCGATGGCAAAGCCATGACGTCCCCCACTGTCGCGATGATCGGCATGGAAGGCTGGAAAAGCTCGCAGGTTACTGTTGACGTAGGTTCGCGCCGGGTTGGGAACTTCCACACCGCCAAGGGCGCGGAAATCCTCTGCACGATCGATATAATGTGGATGCACAACCATGGGCCGTGTCTCGATATCCCGCTTCACGTAGACAACGAGCTCGCCACGGCGCAACTGGATGAGCTTCTGGGTAGCATGAGTGGTTGAGAAGCCTAGACTGGATAGGGCGCCAATCAATGCTTCCCCGGCTATCGGTCCGGTGGGCGCGGCAGGCTGCCGAGTAGAAAGTGGCAGTATTAGCCCTTCCGCTTTTCGCGCCCAGGTTCGCCGGTTTTCATCTGGCCAATCGACACGCAGAATGCCGATACGATCGGAAAGCTCGGGGCGTGGCCGCGTCATAAAGATATCGACTGGTTCGCCTCCACGAGGTTTGTCGCCTCGGTAGTCGCAAAGCCAATCCGCCTTCCGCGTCCCCGCCAGGGTCGCATCGAACAGACCGATGAACATGGTCTCATCGGCCATCGGCTTTACGAAAGCAGCCCAAATCTTGCGCTGGCGGAAGATCGGCCGTCCGGCCTCCTGAGTTGCCTGATAACGCGTAAACCCCGCAAGATTGTCACGCCATAGATCGTGCAGCGTCGCGAAGTCCTTGCCGCGCTCGGCTGTGTGGTGGCGAATGACGCAGACATCGGTCGGCGTGATTCCTACGGCGGTCAGCAGTTCATTGAACGTCTTGGCCATAAGTGTCTTTGGCGAGTGATACTTGGAGGTGATTGCCAGCAATGATACGTACAGAGTGATGCCATATCAAATCTTCTTCTCTTAGCAATTCGCCTGGCGAACCCACGAATCGACGTGAGAAAACCGATGAAAGACATAGCCGCTGACCCCGAACAATACCTCGCCGCCGCATGCGATATGCTGATTGCAGAAGGTATGAACGAGGCCGCTGAACTCCTTAAGAAGTCGGCGCCAAGGTTCGATGAGACCGGCTACGACAATTGGAACGGCGGGACTGCAATATGGACAATATACCTACTAATCGACCCAGCGGAGTACGCGCGCCTCGGAACGAAAAGAGAAGGACTGGAAGAACAGGTTTCAGCGCGGCTCAAACCAATCCTTGAACAATATACTTCCGATTGGTTTGGGGTGAAAATTGCCCCACGGATAGCCCAACGGGAAGACTGGCGAAGTGGTGAGGGAGAGGTATCTATCGCCATCCGGCAGAACATCTTCGATGGGCTTCGGCTCGATTCTGTGTTTGGAGTGGACGACTGGACGAAGTCGAATTTCTCCAAAGACTCTATGACCTCCAGAACCTTCGCTCTTTCGACAGTCGCTTCAAAGACTCCGCTGGAGATATCTGGCAGCATCGCGTCAACAACGAAGACTGGGATAATGACTGGGTCTATAGTGATTCGCGCTTCAATCTTCTACATGGGCCGACCGACCTGTTTCTTCGGTTTCTATGCGAAATGGTGCACCCCGTCGTTCGACCGGATCGGAACGAAACATTGGCGCTCGTCCAGCAGTTTAATGACCAATTGCGCCGAGAAGGCTGGCATTTGGTCGAAGAAGAGAGAATCGCAGGCCGTCCGCGTTTCGTAGCGATGTGCTTCCAGGGCACGAGCGCACGGTCGGTGTCGAGAGCGAGGACGGTTGCCGACGCCCTTGACGCCGCTTGGATGCAGAAGGAAATCGAGCGCCTAGAGCAATCCGTAGAACGTGATCCTGCGCTGGCAATAGGAACGGCCAAGGAACTCGTCGAGTCGTGCTGCAAGAGCATCCTCGCAAAGCGAGGTATTGAGGTGCCCAAGAAGGCTGATCTCCCGGAACTTACGAAGACTTTGGCGAAGGAATTGCGGCTAGTCCCGGAGGGTATTTCGGATGAGGCAAAAGGAGCGGAAACCGTCCGGTTGATCTTACGAAACCTCGGTTCGCTCACCCAATATCTAGCAGAGCTGCGAGGCCTATATGGATCTGGTCATGGCAGAGATGGACAGCACAGAGGACTCGAACCTCGTCATGCTCGCCTCGCCGTCGGTGCTGCTGTTGCGTTCATAGATTTTGTCACCGAGACACACAATAGGCGCAACGATCTGGTTCAAACACATCCGCAGCCGGCTATACAGAACTCGGCAACCTCACGCTAACAAGCTTTCATCGTCGCCACCCTCGTGTTCCCCCTTGCCAACCCCTCCACCTTCGCCTAATCTCTCTCTGAGAAAACCTTTTCCCAAATCGTTCCGCGCTTGCTGACCTCACCCGTCATCACCGCGCAGGGCGATAAGAGAAAACCTTTTCCCAACTCAGGGATGCGCCTCGAGAAATGTCCGCCGACGCCGAGCCAGCGCCAGTTTCAGCCAAGCCGCCGGTCACACTGCGCGAGGTGGCGGCCGCGGCCGGCGTCAGCGTGGCGACGGCGTCCAAGGCGCTGAACGGGCAGGGGCGCATGACGGCGGAGACGCGCGAGCGCATCCGCGAGACGGCGCGGCTGCTCGGCTTCCGGCCGAACAGCCTGGCGCAGAGCCTTTTGCGTAAGCGCTCGTTTACCGTCGGCCTGCTCACCAACGACACCTATGGCCGCTTCTCGCTGCCGCTGATGGCCGGCGTCTCGGATGCGCTGGTCGACAATGGCGTGTCGGTGTTCCTGTGCAATGTCGAGGACGACACCCGTCTCGGCCAGCTGCATGTCGAGGCCATGCTCGACAAGCGCGTCGACGGCATCATCGCCACCGGAAAACGCATCGACCGCCATCTGCCGGTCGACCTCTCCAACCTGCGCGTGCCCGTTGTCTACGCCTTCACCCAGCCCGATCCCGGCGCGGTCGGCCTCGTCTCCGACGATGCCGGCGGCGCGCGGCTGGCGGTCGAGCATTTTGTGCGGCTCGGGCGCCGCCGCATCACCCATGTCAGCGGCCCGGAGAGCTTCGCGGTGGTGCATGCGCGGGCCGAGGCTTGCCGGGAGGTACTTCAGGAGCACGGCTTGCCCACGGCCGAGCCGCTGCTTGGCGCCTGGTCGGAAGCCTGGGGCCATGAGGCGGTGGCAAAGCTGTTCGGCAAGGCGGGCAGGGAAGGCTGGCCGGACGCCGTCTTCTGCGGCAACGACCAGATCGCCCGCGGCGTCATAGACGCGCTGCGCGAGCGCGGCATTCGCGTGCCCGAGGATGTCGGCGTCATCGGCTTCGACAATTGGGAGATCGTGGCCGAGGCGACGCGCCCGCCGCTGACCTCCGTCGACATGAACCTGGCGAGCCTCGGCCGCGAGGCCGGACTTGCCCTGCTTTCGCTCGTGGGCGGCCGGGCGGCCGTGCCGGGCATCAGGAAACTGCCGTGCCGGCTGGTGGTGCGTCAGTCATGCGGAAGTCCGCCGGAATGAAGCAACAAGGCTACGCGCCCGGTTCCGCCGGGCGGCGTGGCCGAAACTGGGAGGAGAACCATGAGGAGGAATAACGTGAACACCATGCTTGCCAAGCTGGCGCTTGCCGCCGCCGTCATCGGCGGCGGCCTCGGGGCGGCTTCCGCCGAGACCGCCAACATCTGGGTGCGCGCCGACGGCTCGAATTTCATGCCGCGCATCGTCGACGCCTTCAACAAGGCGCATAAGGACCAGATCAAGCTCGACATCATTCCAAACGCCGAGATCATCCCGAAATATGGCGCGGCCGCGGCCGGCGGCACGGCTCCCGACGCGCTGTCGCTCGACCTGATCTACACGCCGTCCTTCGCCGCCGCAGGCCAGTTGGAGGACATCACCGACTGGGCGAAATCCTTGCCCTATTTCGCCAGCCTGTCGCCGGCGCATGTGAAGACCGGCACCTATAAGGACCATATTTACGGCCTGCCGTTCTCGGCCGATGCCTCGGTGCTGATCTGGAACAAGAAGCTGTTCAAGCAGGCCGGCCTCGACCCGGAGAAGGGGCCGACCAACTGGGCCGAGATCGAGGCCGACGCCGAAAAGGTCAACGGGCTCGGCGGCGATATCAAGGGCTTCTATTTCTCCGGCAATTGCGGCGGCTGCAACATTTTCACCTTCACGCCGCTGATCTGGGCCTCGGGCGGCGACATCCTGTCGGAGGACGGCTCGAAGGCGACGCTGGACAGCCCGCAGCTGCGCGGCGCGATCGACCTCTACCGCTCGATGATCAAGAAGGGGCTGGTGCCCGAGGGCGCGCAGACCGACACCGGCGCCAATTTCTTCGCCGCCTTCGCCGGCGGCAAGATCGGCATCTCGCCATCCGGCGCCTTCGCCATCGGCGCGCTCAACACGCAGTACCCGGACATCGACTACGGCATCACCTTCCTGCCGGGCAAGGATGGCGGCTGGTCGTCCTTCGCCGGCGGCGACAATTTCGTCGTCACCAAGGGCACCAAGAAGATCGCCGTGGTGAAGGAGTTTTTGGACTTCGCCTATTCGCTCGAAGGCCAGACCATCCTCGCCAAATATGGCAGCCTGCCGGTGCGCAACGACATCGCCAAGGACGCGCTAAAGGATCTCGATCCGCGCTACCAGGTGGCGGCCGAGGCCATGGCCAAGGGCAGGACGCCCTATTCGGTGGTGTTCAACGACCTGATCAACTCCGCCAACGGTCCGTGGACGCAGATGATCAACGAGGTGTTCTTCGGCGACGACGTCGACGGCGCCATCAAGAACGCGCAGGACACAATGCAGTCGATCATCGACCAGGCGCCGAACAAGTAGACACCAGGGCCAGCCGGCGGTGGGGAACGCGCAACGCCTCGCCGCCAAGGCTCTGACCGGCCGCCCGCCCCGTCTCCCTGGCCGGGCGGCCGGATGATGTATCGTCCAACTGCAGGACCACCGCGTTGAGACAGCTCACTTTCACTACCTTCGTCAATTTGAGGGCGCCGCGAGGCTCGCTCCCCCTTCTCCCCTTGTGGGAGAAGGTGTCGCCAAAGGCGACGGATGAGGGGTGTTCCAGCGGAGTGAGACGCTGGTGTTCCCTGGAACACCCCTCATCCGTCTCGGCGCTTCGCGCCGATCCACCACCCGACCCTTCGCAGGCTCAGGGCGTTCGAAGCTCGAAAAGCCAAGCAATTGGCTTTTCGTCCGCTGCGCGGACCGCTTCTCACCCCACAAGGGGAGAAGGGGGAGTCCAGCCATGACCGCCATCACAGCCTCAGCGCCTGCGCGAACACACGCCACCAGCCGCCGGCAGTGGGTGGGCCTGCTCTATGTCCTGCCGGCTGTGGCTTTCGTCGTCGTCTTCTTCGTCATCCCGCTCGGCATGACAGCCTGGATGTCGCTCAACAACTGGCCGCTGATGGGCGAGCATTCCTTTATCGGTCTCGACAATTACGTCGCGATCCTGCGCGACACGCGCTTCTGGAACGCGCTGAAATTCACCTTCTACTACACGGTGATCGTCACCATCGCGATCTTCGCCGTCGCCTTTCCGCTGGCGATCTTCATCGAAAAGCCGCGCCCGCTCACCAATCTCTACCGCACCGCCTTCTTCATGCCGGCGGTGGTGGGCTTCGCCTCGGCGAGCCTGCTCTGGTCCTGGCTGCTCAACGTCGATTCCGGCTTGTTCAGCCCCGCCGCCTTCGACCTCGGCCTGACCGAGAAGAAGGTCAATCTTCTGGCCACCTTCCAGCCAGCCTTCTGGTCGATCATCGCCATGGTGGTCTGGAAGGTCGCCGGCTTCACCATGATCATCCTGATGACCGGCCTGCAGTCGATCCCGCAGGACCTGCAGGAGGCCGCCGTCATCGATGGCGCCGGCCCGTTTGCAAGGTTCAGGGCGATCACGCTGCCGCTGATGCGCCGCACGCTGGCGCTGGCGCTGATCCTGTCTGTGGCGGGCTCGATCCTCGCCTTCGACCAGTTCTACATCATCCTGCGCGGCGGTCCGCGCAACCAGACGCTGACGGCGGTCTACTGGATCTTCAATCAGTCCTTCGTGTCGTTCAAGCTTGGCTATGGCGCGGCACTCTCCATGGTGCTGCTGGCCATCCTGGTGGCGCTGAGCCTCATCCAGCTCTGGCTGCTGCGCAAGCCCGAGGGGCTCGACTGATGGCCGAGGCGATGTCGCAGAACCGCAAGGCCGCCTTCAGCCTCGCCAGGCATTCCACCGGCATTATCGCCTCGGTGCTGTTCCTGGCGCCGATCGTGTGGACCGTGCTGTCGACCTTCAAGCCGGCGCAGGAGGCCCGCCAGCCGCCGCTGCCGCCCTGGCCGACCACCGGCTTCTCGGTCGAGAATTACGAGACGCTGAACTCCTTCGGCGATGGGTTGTGGGTCTCGGCGCAGAACAGCATCTATGTCTCGGTGATGACGGTGCTGCTTTCGGTGCTGGTCAGCGTACTGGCCGGCTACGGCTTTTCGCGCTTTCGCTTTCCGTTCCGGGACTTCTTCTTCGTCCTCATCCTGTCGACGATCATGATTCCGTTCCAGTCGATCCTGACGCCGATCTTCCTTGTGCTGACCAGGCTGGGTCTCCACAACACGCTGACGGGGCTGGTCTGCGTCTATGTCACGCTGCAACTGCCGTTCTCGATCTTCATGATGCGCAACGCCTTCGACGCCGTGCCGCGCGAGATCGAGGAGGCGGCGCGCATGGACGGCGCCAACAACGTCACCATGCTCATCAAGGTGATGCTGCCGCTAGTCTGGCCGGGTGTCGTCACCATCGCGCTGTTCGCCTTCCTCGGCGCCTGGAACGAGTTCCTGGCCGCCCTCGTGCTGATGACCGACCAGTCCAAATTCACCCTGCCGGTGATGATGACCGCGCTGCAGTCCGGCCGCTTCGGCGCCATCGACTGGGGCGCGGTGCAGGCCGGCGTCACGGTGATGATGGTGCCTTGCCTGATCCTCTTCCTGGCGCTGCAGCGCTTCTACATCCGCGGCCTCATGGCCGGGGCCGTCAAATAAATCGCATTCGAATGGAGTGAAGTTGATGACCGCAACGCAATCCGCCGCCGCAGCCCCGGCCGCCAAACCGAGGCTGGCCTTCCGGCCGCTGCCCGTGCCGCAGGTCGATGTCCGCGGTTTCTGGGGCGACCGCGTCGACGCGGTTGCCAGCAAGACGGCCGGCATCCTCTACGACCGCTGCGTCGAGGCGCGCATGCTGGAGCAGATCGATCCCGACCGGCCGTCGCCGGGCGTCGTCATCCCCTTCCATTCGCCGTCGCCGGACGAGGCAGCTAGTCCGACCTTCACCGGATCGACGGTGACGACGCAGATGTTCTGGGATTCCGACTGGGGCAAGACCATCGAGACCGCCGCCTATTCGCTCTACCGGCGCCGCAACCCGGATCTGGAGAAGAAGATCGACGCCGTCATCGACCTCTACGAAAAGCTGCAGCAGGAGGACGGCTATCTCTCCAGCTGGTACCAGCGCATCCAGCCCGGCCTGCGCTGGACCAACCTGCGCGACTGCCACGAGCTCTATTGCGCCGGCCATCTGATCGAGGGCGCTGTCGCCTACTTCCAGGCGACGGGAAAACGCAAGCTGCTGGACATCATGTGCCGCTACGCCGACCACATCGCCTCGGTGTTCGGCCCCGAACCCGGCAAGAAAAAAGGGTACTGCGGCCATGAGGAGATCGAGCTGGCGCTGGTCAAGCTCGCGCGGGTGACGGGCGAGAAGAGATACATGGATCTCGCCAAATACTTCATCGACCAGCGGGGCCAGCAGCCGCATTATTTCGACGAGGAGGCGCGCGCCCGCGGCGCCGACCCGAAGGCCTATCACTTCAAGACTTACGAATATAACCAGTCGCACAAGCCGGTGCGTGACCAGGACAAGGTCGTCGGCCACGCGGTGAGGGCGATGTATCTCTATTCCGGCATGGCCGATATCGCCACCGAATATGGCGACGACACGCTGCGCGTCGCGCTCGATCGTCTGTGGGACGATCTGATGACCAAGAGCCTCTACGTCACCGGCGGCCTCGGCCCGTCCGCGCACAATGAGGGTTTTACGAGCGACTATGACCTGCCCAACGACACAGCCTATGCCGAGACCTGCGCCTCGGTCGGCCTGGTGTTCTGGGCAAGCCGCATGCTCGGCATGGGGCCGAACGCCCGCTACGCCGACATAATGGAACGGGCCTTGTACAACGGCTCGATCTCCGGCCTGTCGCTCGACGGCTCGCTGTTCTTCTATGAGAACCCGCTGGAGAGCCGGGGCGGCCATCACCGCTGGAAGTGGCATCGCTGCCCGTGCTGCCCGCCCAATATCGGTCGCATGGTGGCGTCGATCGGCAGCTATTTCTACGGGCTCGCCGACGATGCGCTGGCAGTGCATCTCTATGGCGACTCGACTGCCCGCTTCGAGATCGCCGGACGGCAGGTCACTCTCGTCCAGACCAGCAACTATCCTTGGGACGGCGCGGTTGCGATCGAGGTCGGGCCGGACGCGCCGGTGGAGTTCACGCTCCATTTGCGCATACCCGCCTGGTGCCGCAAGGCGGCGCTCAAGGTGAACGGCAAGCTGATCGATCTCGAAGCGATGACAAGCGACGGCTACGCCGCGATCCGGCGCGAATGGCGCCAGGGCGATCGCGTCGAACTCGACCTCGAAATGTCGATGGCCCGCCTCTTCGCCAACCCGAATGTACGCCAGGACATCGGCCGCGTGGCGCTGGCGCGCGGCCCGCTGCTCTATTGTGTCGAGGAAACCGACAATGGCGGCGGACTGCACCGCATCGCCCTGCCGCGTACGGCCAGGCTGGAAGCACACAAGGAGCCGAACCTGCTCGGCGGCATCGTCACCCTTTCGGCCATCGGCAACCGGGCCGAAACAGAGAACTGGGGCGCCGATCTCTACCGTTCCGAGCCGCCGGCGACTGAGGAAACGAAGCTCAAGGCCGTACCCTATTTTGCCTGGGACAACCGCGAGCCCGGCGAGATGCTGGTCTGGCTGAGGGAAGGGTAGGCCTTTGTCGCGGAGAGTAAACTTGCGATGCTGGCGGGACAGCGCTGTCCTGCCGCACACGTAAAGGAACGCTACTTTGCCAGCCTATCCTTATTCTTTCGCCTCCCTGATGTTGGAGCGCCAGCCTTTTGCTCCTCCTCCAGCGCCGCCTTCACCAGCGCGTTGGCCGTCCATACCGACAGGTCCTCGCCCTCGGCCGCGCTGAGGCCGCAGATATCGCGCTGGACGATCAGCGCCTCCCAGCCGATCACCATGGCCAGCGCGCGGACGAGCCGGTTCCAGCGGTCCGGTTCCAGCCGGTCCCGCAATGGCGACAATGCCCGTTCGATCCATTCGATCCGCCGGTAGCCGCGGCGCGGCACGCCTTGCTCGGACGGCGCACCGTCTACGGTCAGGCGGATCAGTGAGCGCCCGAGGCGCTCGACCTCGGGACTGACGTGATGCAACGCACGGACCAGGTGCTCCAAGCGCGCTTCGCCATCGTCGGTCGCCTGTTCGATGGCACGATCGACCGAGGCCTGGCTAAGCGCGCCGACCGTTGCATCGAGCAGCAGCTGATCGAAGCTCGGAAAGTAGAGATAGACGGTTCTTCGCGAGACGTCGGCCGCCGCGGCCACGTCGTTGACGGTCGGCGTCTCGCCACCGGCGAGCAGCGCGATCGCCGCGTCGACGATCGCCTTGCGGGTGCGCCGTTTCTGCGCGGTGCGGGGGTGTGGATTGACATTCATGCGAGCTAAGTATACCGGAGTGCATTAATTGCACAAGAGTGCAATATAGACATTGCACATCTGAAAGGGGGCTTTAATGACGATCTCCAGCCATACCGCCGACGACGCACGGTTCCTGGGACCGGGTGAGGGGGAAGCAATCTGGTTTCTGAGGAACCGCATGACGGTGAAGGCCACCGAGGCCAGCACCGGGGGCGGCTTCGGCCTGCTGGAATCCCTTATCGCGCCGGGTTTCTCGCCGCCGCTGCATGTCCATCGCCGCGAGGACGAGTCCTTCTACGTGCTCGAAGGGGAGTTGACGATGAAATGCGGCGATCGCACCTTCCGGGCCGCCGCCGGGTCATTCGTGTTCCTGCCGCGAAACGTTCCCCACACTTTCGTGGTCGAGGGCGACAAGCCGGCGCGGATGCTGACGCTGCTGACACCAGGTGGCGGCGAGGGCGTTTTCATAGACGCCGGACGGCCGGCGGAGGCGGAAGGACTGCCTCCGGCGTCGCCGCCGGATATCGAGGCCCTGAAGCGTGTCAGCGCCCGCTATGAGGCCGAGATCGTCGGGCCGCCAATGGCGCCGACGGCCCAGCCTCCCGCAAGCCACGCCACGGCCTGACCTTCGCTAAAGATGCACGAAAGCCGTCAGCGGCAGGTGGTCGGAGGCGACGCGCGACAGCGGCGTGTCATGCGCCTCCACCGCTGAAACAAGGTCATGCCGGTTGCCCATGATGCGGTCGAGCGCCAGCACCGGCAGGCCGGACGGGAAGGTCGGCACCGCCGGCGGCGTCGGCCCGAAGGTCGTGTGCAGCGTGTTCAGCGCCGAGCGGTTGCCGAGCCGCCATTCGTTGAGGTCGCCAAGCAGCAGCGTCGGCCTCTCGTCGGCGCTGCTCATGATGTCGAGCACGACGCGCGCCTGTTCGGAGCGCGAGCGGCGCAAAAGGCCGAGATGGGCGGCGATGACGCGCAGGCTGCGTTTCTCGTCGAGATCGATCTCGGCGACCAGCGCGCCGCGCGGCTCCAGCCCGGGCAGCTTGATCTGATGGACGTCGCGCACGGTGCCGCGCTTGAACAGAAGCACGTTGCCGCGCCAGCCATGCCCCTTGCCGTTGCCGATGACCGGCACCGGCACCAGCCCGGTATCGTGTTCGAGGCGGTTGAGGTCGAGCAGCCCGGCCTTGTCGCCGAAGCGGTTGTCGGCTTCCTGCAGCGCAATCACGTCCGGGCTCATCTCGCGGATGACGCGGGCCGTCCGTTCGGGGTCGAATTTGCGGTCGGTGCCGATGCATTTGTGGACGTTGTAGGAGGCAACGACGATTTCGGCGCCATCGACGCGCTTGCGCGGCGTCGCCTTGGCCTTGCGCGCGTTTCTGCCGCGGATCGTAAGCAGCACGGTTTCGGGGAGGCTGCGGCCTTTTATGTCGTTTATCTCCATGATCCCGATGCTCGTTTTCCTGCTCTAAAGATAGGGCGATCCCAGCCACAGCAAGCGGTCGAAGACGCGGATTATGAACGGTCTTTCCTTCAGCGTCTGCAGCGTCACCGGTTGTGCCGTGGCGATGGCGGCCGCGATGCGGGCGTCGATCTCGGCGGCAAAGTTTTGATCCAGCACTTCCATGTCGATCTCGAAATTCAGCCTGAGCGAGCGGGCGTCCAGATTGGAGGAGCCGACATAGGCCCACACGCCGTCGATGGCCATCAGCTTGGAATGGTCGAACGCGCCTTCGTGACGCCAGACGCGGCAATAATGCTTCAGAACCTGGTCGAACTGCGCCGTCATCGCATGGTCGACGAGGAAAAGATTGTTCACCGCCGGCACGACGATGTCGATTTCGACGCCGCGCCGGCCGGCGGTGGTGAGCGCGCTGATGAATTCGCGATCCGGCAGGAAATAGGGCGACATGATGCGGATCGATTTGCGGGCCACTGAGAATGCGCCCATCAGCAACTTCAGGTTGGTTTCGTTTGACGCGTCGGGCCCGCTCGCCACCGCGCGCACCAGCATCGGCCGCCCGGGCGGCGGTATCGCCCGCTCGACCTGCCAGGGCCCGTCCTTCAAGACTTCGTTGCCGGCAAAGCGCCAGTCTTCGGCGGCAACCGCGAACAGATCGGCCACGACAGGCCCGCTGACCTCGAAATGCGTGTCGCGCGAGCTTTCCGAACCGGCGAATTCGGCCGAAAATCCTTTCCGGATATTCATGCCTCCCGTGAATGCGACCATACCGTCGACGATCAGGATCTTCCTGTGGGTCCTGAGATTGGCATAGGGAAGTCTCAAGCCCATGACGATGTTGCCGTTGAAGAGATCGACGGTGACGTCGGCCTCTCTGAGCTGCTTCAGGATGCTCGGCACCGAATAGCGCACGCCGACGGCGTCGATCAGCACCCGCACCGTGACGCCGCGCTTGACGGCGTTGCCGAGCGACTGGACGAAAACCGCCCCGACAGCGTCATTGTCGAAAATATAGGTTTCCAGAAGCACGCTTCTTTGCGCGGCGTCGATCGCCCGGCACATCGCCGCATAGGCCTCGTCGCCGGTCTTGAGCACGGCGATGGTGTTTCCCGAGGTGAGCGGTCGCCGCGCCACCCTGTCGCCAAGCGTCTTCAGCCCGCTGAAACGCTGGCCATATTCGGCGCCGATCAGGGCTTCGAGCGCGACGTCGCGGTCGTGCCTGGCGGCGGCCGCCTCGCTGGAGACGGGGCGCATGGCGCTGATCGTCGCGCGGCGGATGCGGTTGATGCCGGCAATGGCGTATATGATCGCGCCAAGGAATGGCGACAGGAGCATCACGCCGACCCAGCCGGTGGCGGCGCGCACGTCCTCCTTGGTCATGATGGCATGCACGATGCCGACCGCCGCCATCGCCAGCGAGAGGATCAGGATAAGCGTCGACCAGTGACTCGCGATCGCCTCAAGCATGGATGCGACTATTGGACAAGGCAGCGCCGAAACGCAATGCGGAGTCGGCAAGACGCCGGCGTCGGCCCCTGTCAGATGAGTGCTATCTCGGCATCCGCCATAACATACCGCTCGGATGCCAGGCGCAGCGGGCCTGAGGACGCGCCAATTGCCCGGCAAGGCCAGTGCTAGAGAGTCCTTGTCCTCAAATTGCGGCCCATCCGCCGATTGCGGGTAGCGGATTGGCCGCTTTGGGCATTCTGGTTCAAGCCAACGTTCGGGTTAGGGCCCAGGCAGTCTTTGCTGAAAAGGCAGCAGGCTCACGGCTTTCCCCTCTAGGTATTGCTGGATCGTAGGGGTAGCATAAGGAGCACTGGGGATGTGCACGATGACGGACGTCTCGATACGCCGCGCGGACTTCATGATGGTCCTGGCCTATGCTTCGGACCTCGCCACCGGCCATTCGCGCGATTTCGCGCTGAAATCCTGCGTGCTCGCAATGCGGATCGCCGAGCTTGCCGGCGTTTCGGAGCAGGTTCGGCGCAATGCCTATCACCAGTCCATGCTGCGTTATGTCGGCTGCAACGCCGATACGGACCTGCTCTCAGGTCTCTTCGGCGACGAAATCGCGCTTCGGCAGGATCTTGTCGGGCTCGACATGGGCAACCGTGCGGAACTGGGCAGGGTCTTCGTGCAGGCCTTCAAGCGGTTCTACTATGATCTCGCCCCTGACGCCCAGGCCAAGGCCCTCGAGGCCGCGATGTCGCAAGCGCTCGCCGTGGCGCGTCCGGTTCTGACGGCGCATTGTGAGGTGGCGCAGCGGATCGGCGAGCGGCTCGGCCTGTCTGACGAGATTCGGCGAAATCTCGGACAGATCTACGAACGCTGGGACGGCAAGGGCCTGCCGCGTGGCTTGAGCGGCGAGGATGTCCTGCCGGCCGTGCGCCTGATCACGCTGGCGCAGGACGCGATTGCGCTCAGCGATGCAGTCGGCATCGACGGGATGGCCGAGACCATCGCCAGTCGGGCCGACGGCCCGTACGAGGCGGATCTGGCCCGGCTCGTCTCGGCCAACGCGGCGACGCTGATGCGGGGTATTGGCGCCACGGTCGATCGCGAGACGATCCTGGCGCTGGAGCCCGATCCGCCGGTGACACTGGATGAGGGGGCTTGCGACGAGGCGTTCCTCGCCATCGCCGACATGATCGACATGCGCATGCCATTTACGCAGGGCCATTCGCGCATGGTGTCCGAGCTGGCCGCGGGTGCCGGGAAACGGATCGGGTTGCCTGATCCCGATGTCCGCGCGCTGCGCTGGTCGGGCTGCATCCATGACATCGGCGAACTCGTGGTGCCCGTGGCGACCTGGATGCGCAATGGCCCGCTGTCGGTGCGCGAGCGCGACGCCGCGCAGCTGCATGCCTACTACGGCGAGCGGGCGCTGGCTTCCTTCGGCCGTGACGGCGATGCGATGGGCGCACTCGTGCTGCGTCATCACGAACGCCTGGATGGGTCGGGATATCACCGCAAGGTCGGCGGTTCCGACCTGTCTCCGGCGGCCAGGATCCTGGCTGCCGCCGAGGCCTTCCAGACGTCGCGCGAGGAGCGTCCGCATCGCAAGGCGCTGTCCAGCGAGGCGGCGGCGACGCAGCTGCGCGCGGCTGTTCGTGACGGCTGTATCTGCCCGGACGCCGCCGAGGCCGTGTTGTCGTTCGCCGGGCAGCAGTCGCGCCGGGCCTTGCCGCAGGCGCTGGCCGGCATGACGCCGCGCGAGATCGAGGTGCTGCGCCTTATCGCCGCCGGCCTGACCGCAAAGGAGACGGCTCGCAGGCTCGATATCTCGCCCAAGACCGCCGACCACCATATCGAGAGCGTTTACTCCAAGATTGGCGTGGGGACCCGCGCCGCCGCCGCGCTCTATGCGGTCGAGCACGGCCTTGTCCGGCCAGGCGAAATGCCGGCATAGGGAATCCACCCCATGTGCGCCCGCTGCGGGGCGCGCATCGTGATCCTGTCGACGGGCCAATGGTGGCCGCGACCGACAGGAGGAAATCCGATGCTTCTCGCAACGACCAAGGTGGCGGACGTCGACCACTTCATCCGTATCTTTTCGACCAAGGGCGCCGACAAGCGCCGGCTGCATGGCTCGAACGGCGCAACCGTGTTTCGCGACCCCAGCGAACCCGACCGCGTCTGGGCGATCTTCGACTGGGACGCCGAGGGCTGGAAGAATTTCGTGTCGGATCCGGAGGTGCCGGCGATCCTGCAGGAAGCCGGCCATGTCGGCAAGCCGCAGGCGGCACTGTTGCTCGGCCACTACGAGGCCTGACGTCCACGCCGCGCGTCGCCCGCCGTCGGCGGCGGCGCCCGACAAAACCCCGAAGACGAACCCCATAATCGGAGAATTCAGATGGATCCGAAGCCCATCAAGATCGGCCTCATCGCCGAACTCACCGGCCCATTGTCCTTCATGGGCATTGCCAACGCCAACCTAACCACCATGCTCGTCGATGACATCAACGCCAAAGGCGGCCTGCTCGGCCGGCCGGTGGAACTCGTCATCGAGGATGGAGAAACGATCGACGGTGTCGCCAAGGCAAAGGCCGCGAAACTGGTCGACGTCGACAAGGTCGATGTCGTCATCGGCGGCATCTACAGTTCCACCCGCCTGGCCATCAAGAGCGAGGCGGTCACCCGGGGCAGGACGCTCTACATCTATACCGAACAGTATGAGGGACAGGAAAACGATCCCCTGATCTTCTGCACAGGTCCCGTGCCCGCGCAGCAGGTCGAGCCTCTGATCCCATGGCTTATGAAGTCCACCGGAGCCAGGAAATTCTATTTGCCGTCCGCCGATTACATCTGGCCCCATTTGCTGAACAAGGCCGCGAGCCGGGCGGTGCGCGCCAATGGCGGCGAGATCGTCGGCGAGGAGTATTTTCCCCTGGACACCGTCGATTTCCGACGCACGGTGCAGCAGATTATGGCGAGCGGCACCGACGTGGTTTTCAACACCATCGTGCCGCCGGGCCTGACGCCGTTTCTCGAAGAATTGCACAAGGCCGGTTTCGGCAAACGCGGCGGCAGGATCGTCTGCACTTACTTCGACGAGAACTTCTTCAATCTGGTGCCGTCCGAGCAGATCGAGGGCCTCTACAGCTGCCTCGACTACTACCAGGAACTCGACGAACCGTTCGGCCGCGCGCTCTTGCGCCGTTACAGCGAACGGTTCCCAGGCGGCGCCACCTTGACTGCGGGCAGCGGGTGCACCGGCCACTACCGGGCAATCAAGATGTGGGAAGTGGCGGTGAAGGAAGCAGGCAGCGTCGAGCGCGATACGGTTATCCGGGCGCTTGACCACGCCCGGATCAGCGAAGGCCCTGGCGGTCCGGCCGAGATGGTTCCCGGCCAGCACCATGTTCGCATGAACATGTACCTTGCTGAGGCGCAGGGCGGTCGATTCCGGGTCGTGAAGAATTTGGGTCCGATCGATCCCAATGAGAGCGTGCTTACCAATGAGTTCCGACTAAGCAATGTGGGGTAACCAGCGACCGTCGAGAGTTTTTCTTCCAATGGCGGGGGCAGCTGAACGGCGCCCCCGTTCTGCCATCCATCTTGGCAAGCACCGATGCGCCCGATATGCACATCATGTCATGGCCGCCATGGGCCGCGTGACTAACGCCAATCGCCGTCCCTACAGTTTTCGAAAGAAGCCCGACAAAATATTCGGACCGGCTTCGCCGGCCCGTAGCCTGATCCCGTCCTCGAAGCAGTTCAGCGTCACGCATTCGAAGCCGTAATGCGCAAGCAACCCCACCAGCGAGTCACGGTCGAAATGGTGCAGGTGCTCGTTGGGCAGGCGCATGCGCCACTTGGCAAACCACGAGTCGCCGTCGGCGCCGAGTTCGCGCCAGCGGCAATAAGGCACGGCGACGGCCAGGTGGCGGGTCTGAAGGCGCGAGAGGAAACTCAAATCGGGGATATGCTCCAGTACGTCGAACATGGCGACGAGATCCCACGCGCCGGCTAGCGCCTGATCCCAACCGACGAAGCGGACGCCCTTGGGCAGGGGGAATTCAGCGATATCGCAGCCGGCGCAGTCGGCGACGCCGGTTATCTTGGCGGCTTCGATGAAGGTGCCCGTGCCATATCCGATCTCCAGCACCGAGCGAGGAATCTCGCCGGTGACGCCAAGCACCCAGCCAAGCCGCTGATAGCCGAGCTTGATGGTCCGGTCGCTTAGGTCCTCGTAATAGGAAATGTATTTCTTGTCGTACTTGATCGGCGTGAAGTCGATCTGGTGGATCACGCCGAACCTGTCAACCTCATAATTGTCCAGCATCTGCCCGCGCGGCCTCCGGAATTCCTTACATGGTCAACGACAGGTGGTTGCGGCCTTGAGCGCTTCGGCTCGGGAAGGTCCGTGCAAATTTCCGATCCGTCGAACAGCGGCGTAGAACCTCGGATAGTCGCCGGAGCACAGCTCGAACAGGCGAAGAAACGCCGGAACCTGTTCGCCATAGACGGCGGTCGCGGCGAGCTTTGCGTTGTTGATCGGGCTGTCGAACCAGGCGTCGTAGCCGCGATATCCGCCCCAGCGCTTGTCGCGCATTTGCCGGTAGCGCATCCGCAGCCTGTCGATGGTGGCGGCCTTGGCGGCGGCCATCTGCGCGGCGCTGCGCGGGCTTCCATAGACCTGCTTCAGCTCTTCCCGGGTTTTCGCTATCAGCTCGAGAAAATCGGCCTTGCGCTTGCGATCGGCTTCGTAGCTGCGCAATCCGGCGCGATTGCCGGTGGCGCGGAGCCATTTCCTTGTGCCGGTGGTCTCGACGGAAACCGCGAAAGCCTCGTTGAACGCCGAGTCGCCATTCACATAGATTTTCTGATGCGCCAGCTCATGGAAGACAAGGCTCGCGATATAGGTGTCGTCCTGGCGAAGCATGGTGCTCAGCAGCGGGTCGCTGAACCAGCCCAAAGTGGAATATGCAGTGACACCTGAGACATAAACGTCCAGCCCCCGCTGCCGTAGCTCGGTGGCGCTTGCAATCGCATCCTTCCGCGAAAAGTAACCCCGGTAGGGAACGCAGCCGAAGACCGGAAAGCACCATGTTACCGGCGTGAGCGAGAATTGCGGCGCGGCGAAGACGGCCAAGGTCACATTGTCCCGGCCGATGTCGACATAGCTGCGGTAGCTATTGTTGTCGGGCAGCGCCAGCTCTTCCGTGGCAAAGCGGCGTATGGCGCTCGCCGACGTCAATTTGGCGCGCAATGCCCTTGGCGTCGACGGATCATGGATCAGTTTTCCCACATCCTTTCGCGCGGCCATGATCTCAACATGGCCCTTGAGCGACTGCGCATAGTAGGAAATGCTGGTGCACCCGGCGACGCCGGACGCGATGATCGCCGCGGCAAGCAATCGAAAAACGCGCTTCACTGCTTGCCCACCGCTTGCTTATCCCCCCGAAGCAAATGTCCCCATTTGCTTCCCGAGTCTCAAACAGTCGCAACTGCTTTCGTCAAGACGTGAGGCGGAGGTCCGGGCTCTATTTTGGTTGATTGACATTCGACCACTCGACATGCGGCGGCTCGCTACCCACCAAATGGAACCGAAATACGCTCCGCGCGTTGTGCCCCTCGCGGGAGTTTGGCCGCGAGGGGCATTTTCATTCACGACCGTCGTATCAGCCGGGGCTGTGAGGGGGCGCTGTGAGTACGCTTAGATCCAAGCCGCAATTGGACCGCCGTCAGATTTTGAACGCTCTCAAGGCCTTCCGGCGCGGTGACTTCTCTGTGCGCATCGACAATGTCTATGAAGGCCTCGATTCCGATATCGCGGACGCCTTCAACCAGATCGTCGAAATCAACGATCAGGTCACTCGTGAATTCGAGCGATTGAGTAGGGTGGTCGGTAAGGATGGGCGGATCGGTGAACGTGGCCACGTTCGCAATGCCACGGGCAGTTGGGAAACCAGCGTTCGTTCTGTCAACGATCTCATTGAGGACATGGTCCAACCGACTACGGAGGTGGCCCGCGTCATTGGCGCTGTCGCCAAGGGCGACCTGTCCCAAACCATGATGGTGGAGATCGACGGCAGGCCCCTGCGAGGCGAGTTCCTCCGTATCGGCAAGGTCGTCAACACGATGGTCGGGCAACTGGGGTCCTTTGCTTCGGAAGTGACGCGCGTTGCCCGCGAGGTGGGCACAGAAGGCAAGCTCGGCGGCCAAGCGCGGGTGAAGGGCGTGGCCGGCACCTGGAAAGACCTCACTGACAACGTCAACGCCATGGCGACCAATCTCACTGGGCAGGTCCGCAACATCGCCGAGGTCACCACGGCTGTCGCGTCAGGCGACCTTTCGAAGAAGATTACCGTGGACGTGAAGGGCGAAATCTTGGAGTTGAAAAACACCATCAACACGATGGTAGACCAGCTCAATTCATTCGCCTCGGAAGTCACACGCGTGGCTCGCGAGGTCGGTACCGAAGGCAAGCTCGGCGGGCAGGCGCGCGTCGAGGGCGTCGGCGGCACCTGGAAAGACCTCACCGATAACGTCAATTCGATGGCCGAGAACCTGACGGGTCAGGTCCGCAACATCGCCGAAGTTACTACGGCGGTTGCGCTCGGCGACCTTTCGAAGAAGATCACCGTCGATGTGAAGGGCGAAATTCTCGAACTGAAGAACACCATCAACACGATGGTGGACCAGCTCAACTCGTTTGCCTCCGAGGTGACCCGCGTGGCGCGCGAGGTCGGTTCCGAGGGCAAGCTGGGAGGCCAGGCCCAGGTGCGTGGCGTCGCGGGCACCTGGAAGGATCTGACGGACAATGTGAACTCGATGGCCGAGAACCTGACCGGGCAGGTTCGCAACATCGCGGAAGTGACGACGGCGGTCGCGTCTGGCGATCTGTCGAAGAAGATCACCGTGGCCGTCCAGGGTGAAATTCTGGAGCTCAAGGACACCATCAACACGATGGTGGACCAGCTCAATTCCTTTGCGTCGGAGGTGACACGCGTTGCCCGCGAAGTCGGCACCGAGGGCAAGCTCGGCGGCCAGGCCGACGTGAAGGGCGTCGGCGGCACCTGGAAGGACCTGACCGACAGCGTCAACCTGATGGCTGCCAACCTCACCGGCCAGGTGCGCAATATCGCCGAGGTGACGACGGCGGTCGCGCGCGGCGACCTGTCGAAGAAGATCACGGTGGACGTCAAGGGTGAAATCCTGGAACTGAAGGACACCGTCAACACGATGGTGGATCAGCTCAACTCCTTCGCCTCGGAGGTGACGCGCGTGGCCCGCGAGGTCGGGTCGGAAGGCAAGCTCGGCGGTCAGGCCCATGTCGAAGGCGTCGGCGGCACCTGGAAGGATTTGACCGACAACGTGAACGCCATGGCCGGCAATCTTACGGTGCAGCTGCGCGACGTCTCCAAGGTCGCGACGGCAATCGCGACCGGCGACCTTACCCAGAAGATCACGGTCGATGCTCTGGGCGAGATTCTGCAGATCAAGGACGTCATCAACACGATGGTCGACCAGCTCAATTCGTTTGCCTCGGAAGTGACGCGCGTCGCGCGCGAGGTGGGTTCGGACGGCAAGCTGGGCGGGCAGGCGCAGGTGCGTGGTGTGGCCGGTACGTGGAAGGACCTGACCGACAATGTGAATGCCATGGCCGCGAATTTGACGGGCCAGGTGCGCAACATCGCCGAGGTGACGACTGCCGTTGCGCTTGGCGACCTTTCCAAGAAGATCACCGTCGACGTCAAAGGCGAAATCCTGGAGCTGAAGTCGACGATCAACACCATGGTCGACCAGTTGAACTCCTTCGCCGGCGAGGTGACGCGTGTCGCCCGAGAGGTCGGCACCGAGGGTAAGTTGGGCGGCCAGGCCCAGGTCCGCGGCGTCGCCGGGACCTGGAAGGATCTCACCGATAACGTGAATTCCATGGCCGAGAACCTCACCGGCCAGGTGCGTAACATCGCTGAAGTGACCACCGCGGTCGCGCGCGGCGATCTGTCGAAAAAGATCACCGTGGACGTCAAGGGCGAAATCCTGGAGCTGAAGTCGACGATCAACACCATGGTCGATCAGCTGAACTCCTTCGCAGGGGAGGTGACGCGCGTGGCGCGCGAGGTCGGTACCGAGGGCAAGCTCGGCGGCCAGGCCCGCGTCGAGGGCGTTGCCGGCACCTGGAAGGACCTGACCGACAACGTCAACCTGATGGCCACCAACCTTACGAACCAGGTGCGCGGCATCGCGGATGTTGTGACCGCCGTGGCGCAGGGAAATCTGCGCCGCAAGCTCACCGTCGACGCCAAGGGCGAGATCGCCTCGCTGGCCGACACCATAAACGGCATGATCGAGACCCTCGCCACCTTTGCCGACCAGGTGACCAATGTCGCGCGCGAGGTCGGCATCGAAGGCAAGCTCGGCGGCCAGGCCCGCGTGCCGGGCGCGGCAGGGCTCTGGCGCGACCTTACCGACAATGTCAATCAGCTGGCTGCCAACCTCACCACCCAGGTGCGTGCCATCGCGGAAGTCTCGACCGCGGTGACCAAGGGTGACCTGACGCGCTCCATCAGCGTCCAGGCGTCAGGCGAGGTGGCGGCGCTCAAGGACAACATCAACGAGATGATCCGCAATCTCAAGGATCAGACGCTGAAGAATGCGGAACAGGACTGGCTGAAGACCAATCTGGCGCGGTTCTCGCGCATGCTGCAGGGCGAGCGCGATCTGGCGACGGTGTCGCGTCTGATCATGTCGGAGCTGGCACCGCTGGTGAATGCGCAATACGGCGTGTTCTATGTGACCAACCGGGAAGAAGACGAGTCCTATCTCGAGCTTGCCGCGTCCTACGGCGCCGAGAGCAGGGCGGTGATGAAGCAGCGCCTTGATCTACGTGAGGGGCTGATCGGCCAAAGCGCTGCCGACAAGCGTGCGATCGTTCTCGACAATGTGCCGCCGGACTTCCTGCGCATCACATCGGGCCTCGGCAACGCCACGCCGGCCAATGTCATCATCCTGCCTGCGCTCTTCGAAGACGAAGTAAAGGCGGTGATCGAGCTTGCCTCCTTCAGCGAGTTCCGCGACACGCACCAATCGTTCCTCAACCAGTTGATGGAATCGGTCGGCATCGTGCTCAACACAATAGCGGCGACGATGCGCACCGAAGGACTGCTGAAACAGTCGCAATTGCTGACTTCCGAATTGCAGGCTCGCCAGACGGAACTGACCAAGAAGCAGGAGGAACTGCACGCCACCAACGAGGAGCTGCAGGAAAAGGCGCAGTTGCTCGAAAACGAAAAGAAGCAGGTGGAGAACAAGAATCTGGAAATCGAAATGGCGCGGCGAGCACTTGAGGAGAAAGCCGAACAGCTCGCCCTGACCTCCAAATACAAATCCGAATTTTTGGCCAATATGAGCCACGAGCTTCGCACGCCTCTGAACTCGCTGCTCATTCTCTCGAATCTGTTGGCCAGCAACCAGCAGGGAAATCTCAACGACAAGCAGGTCGAGTTCGCCCGCACCATCAATTCGGCCGGGACCGACCTGCTCAGCCTCATCAACGACATTCTCGACCTGTCGAAGATCGAGTCCGGCACCGTTTCCGTCGAGATCAACGACATGCCGCTGGCGCATCTGCGCCAGCATATGGAACGCACGTTCCGTCAGTTGGCCGCCGACAAGGGATTGGGCTTCACGATAGAACTTGACCCGGGACTTCCGGAGACGGTGCGTACCGACGAGAAGCGGCTGCAGCAAATCGTCCTCAACCTGTTGTCGAACGCATTCAAATTCACGTCGAGCGGCGAGGTCAGTCTCATTTTCAGGCCCGAGAACGCTGGGCGGCGCAACGGTGCCCAGGCGCCCAAGGCGCTCGCCATTGCTGTTACTGATACCGGGATTGGCATTCCCGACGACAAACAAAAGCTGATCTTCGAGGCTTTCCAGCAGGCGGACGGCACCACCAGCCGCAAATACGGCGGAACCGGGCTGGGCTTGTCAATCAGCCGCGAAATTGCGCGGCTGCTGGGGGGCGAACTGAGGGTGGAGAGCACTCCCGGCAAGGGGTCGACATTCACGCTCGTTATCCCGCTCGAAGGGCCGAGAGCGGTTCCGCAACCTGTGATCGTCGAACAGGACGTGATCGCTCCCGTGGCTGATGTTTCCGTGCCGGAGCTGATCGACGACCGGGACGCACTGTCCCCTGAGGACAGGATCGTGTTGATTGTCGAAGACGATCCAACCTTTGCGGGTCTTCTGCTGGGTATGGCCCGCTCGGCGGGCCTCAAGGGCGTCCTGTCCACCGCGGGCTCCGGCACGGTGGCGCTGGCGCGCAAGCTGGTCCCGGATGCAATCACGCTTGATCTCGGCCTCTCGGATATTGATGGTTGGGTCTTGTTCAATCTGCTGCGCCACGATCCCAAGACGGCAGGCATCCCGATTCATGTCATCTCGGGTGCGGAAGACACTGCGGGTCTGTTGCGCGATGGCGCTGCCAGCGTCTCGACCAAGCCTGTGTCGTCGGACGGTCTGATCAAGGTCTTCGATGAAATTAACTCAAGCAAGCTGCGCGTGCAGCGCAATGTCCTGGTCGTGGATGCCGATCCTGAGCGGCGGCTCGCCCTGGTCGAGGCGATTCGCGATGGAGTCACCTCTGTAACGCCCGTCGGCCGGATCGTCGCAAAAGGCCAAAGGATAGAGTTCCAAGCATATGATGCAATTGTGTTGGGCTTTGGGAGATCAGGCAAGGACAATGCCAAAATGATCGAGGAACTCGCGGCTGCGATCGAAGGCTTGTCACCCAAACTTGTATTCTTCGCGCCCTATCCTGAGGCTCTTGAGCAACTAATCGGCCTGAAACCGGAACTGGCCGAGGTAGCCAGAGCCGAGAATTTCGGCCAATTGGCGCTGCTGATGTCCGCAACGCTGCCGCGGGATAGTCTCACGAACGGCGGCGCGGTCCCCCAACGATCGGACAAGACCGACCTTGCCGGCGCCAAAGTCCTGATCGTCGACGACGACATCCGCAACATTTATTCGCTGACCAGCGTCCTAGAAACGTACGGAATCCAGGTTTTGCACGCCGAGCGCGGACGCGACGGCATCGCGCTGCTGGAGCAAAATCCAGATATGGATGTCGCACTCATCGATATAATGATGCCTGAAATGGATGGCTACACGACGATGCGGCAGATACGTGGCTTGCCGGCAATCGCGCATGTCCCCCTGATCTCCGTAACGGCCAAGGCGATGAAGGGCGACCGACAAAAATGCCTTGATGCGGGTGCTTCGGATTACATCGCGAAACCTGTGGATCTCGATCTTCTGCTGGCGCTGCTCCGGGTCTGGATTGGACGATCGAGGCAGCACGCCGACCTGTCGGCCGAAAAGCTCGTGGCAGCGGTGTGACGGTCAATGCAAAGACTGGCCAAGACCAAACCGAAGCATCAAAACGCCCAGTCAGAGGCGGCGGAGCGCACCAGGATACTTGCCGTTGACGATGATGAGCGCAATCTCCTGGCGATCAGCGAAGTTCTCGCAGGGGTGGGCGAGGTTGTCTGCGCGCAATCTGGCGAGGAAGCGCTGCGGTTCCTCCTGAAGGAAGACTTCGCCGTCATTTTGCTGGATGTGCTGATGCCAGGGCTGGACGGATACGAGACCGCCTCATTGATCCGCCAGCGGGAGCAGTCGAGGCTCACTCCCATCATCTTCTTGACTGCGATTAACAAGGAAGAAGGGCACATGCTGCGCGGCTATGATGCCGGTGCAGTCGATTTCGTTTTCAAGCCGTTCGATCCAGTCATGCTGCGTTCGAAGGTGGCCGTATTTGTCGAGTTGCATGAGAAGACTCTGGAAATCCGGCGCAAGGCGATCGTGGAGCAGACACTGCTGGAGCAGGCGCTGAACGCGCAAAAGTCGTTGCTCGAGGCGGAGCGTGCCTTGCGCGCCTCGGAGCAGCGTCAGGAAGCCATCCTGCAATCGGTTCCGATTTGCTTTCATGCCCGTTCCCCGGAACCGCCCTTCGACGCGCGCTTCGTCACTTCCGGCTTCGAGAGGCTGACCGGATTTTCGCCCGAGCGGCTGACGTCTCAGCGGGGTTTCGGACTTAGCCGCGTGCATCCGGAAGATTTGCCGGATGTCGAAGCCGCTCTCCTCGGCGCCAAAGAGGCCGGATCCTACAGCTGTGAATTCCGCTGGCAGTGCGCGGACGGCAAATATCGAAGCTTTCTGGATCAGGGCGTCATTTTCCGCAATCCCGTGGAAAACACGGACGAAATTGTTGGCACGTTGCTCGACATCACCGAGCGACGCGAGCTTGAGGATAGGCTGCTTAGGGCACAGCGCATTGACGCCCTGGGCAAGCTCACGGGCGGCCTTGCCCATGATTTCAACAATCTGCTTGCGGCAATCCTCAGTGGCTTGGGGCTGCTCGAGCGAAGTGCCGAACTCGACGACGCGGGAAAAAAAGTGCTCGATCTTACGAGGCGTTCCGCCACGCAAGGTGCCGAACTGGTCAATCGGATGCTTGCCTTCTCGCGGCGCCAGCGCCTGAAGCCGGAACCTGTGCGGTTGGCGGGGTTGGCTGAGACAATGAACGGGCTCGTCGCGCCGGTTCTCGGGGGGCTGGTGCGCTTCGAATGGCAAATCGGAAATTCGGTCTGGCCGGTTCTGGCGGATGCCAGCCAGCTTGAACTCGCGCTGATGAACTTAGTCTTCAACGCGCGTGATGCGATGCCTTCGGGAGGTTCGATAACTATCCGAGGTCAAAATCGCACGGCCGAACATCATTCCGACGAGCTTGGCCCCGGCGACTATGTCGTCATCTCGGTCATCGATACCGGTTCAGGCATTCCAGCCGATCTTGTCACGAAAGTCATAGAACCCTTCTTCACGACAAAGCCCGTCGGCAAGGGCACAGGGCTGGGCCTGAGTACCGTCTACGGCTTTGCGAAACAGTCGGGTGGCACGCTCAGGATTGAAAGCGTCGTCGGGCGAGGCACGGCGATGCATTTGTGGCTCCCTCGGTCGCTTGAGCAGCCGGCGCCGTTGGTTGAACAGGAGCAGGTTGGTCAACGTCGGATGAACGGCCATGAAGCGCAGTCTTCCGTTCTGTTGGTCGACGACAGCGATGCCCTGCGTGAGTTGACAGCTGCGTCATTGAGGCAAGGCGGCTTTCATGTGACATGCGCGGCGGGGGGTGCGGAGGCGCTCGCTACGATCGAAAAAGCGCCTGATGATTTTGATGTGATCGTGACCGATTTCGCCATGCCGCTCGTTTCCGGTCTGGAAGTGATCCGGTTCGCCCGCAACCTGAGGGCGAACTGGCCGGCGGTCATCATTACTGGCTATGCCGACACCAAAGCAATCGGCGACTTGCCGGCCGATGTGCCTCTGCTCGGAAAACCTTTCCTGGAACACGAACTTATCGAGTCGATACGGCAAGCGAAGCAGGCGCGTGGCCGCGCTTGAGATCGGCCTCGTGCGAGATCGTTCTCACCCCTGCCTGGCAACCAGCCGCAGCCACGGCGCGAGATGGAATGCCGCCATCAGCAGATACATCGGCACCATGCCGCCGAGCACGGAAGCACCCGACATGCACGTCATGTCGTGGCCGCCATAGGCAGCCGTGACCAGCGCCATCGTTGCGAAGGTCGGCGCCGCGGCAAGGCACAGCCAGTCGGCGAGGCCGAAGCCGCTCAGGCCGGTCGGGCGAGGGGAGTCGATGCTCATGATATCCACCTTCTGAAGCGGTCAGGTCTTCAAGCGCATAAGAACAAGGCAAAGTGATCGGCTCCGGCGGCGCGCGGGTGCGCCGCCGGAGTCGCTTCATGCTCAGGCGTTCTTGTTGCGGAACGCCGCTTCGCCGGCATCCGACACCTCGACCCATCTCTGGTCGGGCGCGGCGCCTTCTTCGTAATTGTCGTGCCAGTTCCACCATTTGTAGGTCTGCGTCTGCGGATAGCCGTCGGGCGAATCCTCCCACACCTCTTGGCGGCCCAGCGGCGTGACGTCGAGATAGCTCCAGACGGTGCCGAAAGCTTCGTCGCCACGGTTGTTGACGAAATAGGTGCGGAAGATGCGATTGCCGTCATGGATGAAGACATTGTGGCCGTGCCATTCGTCGACGCCGAAATCCTTGTCCCAGCTGTCTGTGATGGTGTACCAGGGCATCTTCCAGTCCATCCGCTGCTTCACCCGCTGGATGTCGGCCTGCGGTGCCCGCGAGGCATAGGCAAGCGTGGTGTCGCGGGCGTTGAGATGGGCGAGGTTGCCGACCTGGTCGGCGCCGAGCGAGCAGCCGCGGCAGGCATGTTCGGGCCAGCCATAAACGCCCGGTTCGAAGAAGGCGCGGTAGACAATCAGCTGGCGGCGGCCTTCGAAGAGGTCGAGCAGGCTCGCCTTGCCGTTCGGGCCTTCGAACACATAGTCCTTCTTGACTTCCATCCACGGCATGCGGCGGCGTTCGGCGGCTAAGGCGTCGCGGGCGCGGGTGAGGGTCTTTTCCTTCACCAGCATCTCTTCATACGCGCCTTCCCACGCTTCCTGCGAAACGACCGGCGGTGTCTTCATGTGTTGGGTCATTGCTCTTGTCCCGTTCTTGGGTTTGGTTGGGGGTGACAGCGACAGACATAGGGCCGCATGCTGCGATGGTGAGAGTTACAAGTGTGACGCGATTTGCTGCGGCGGGCCCCGAGGCGATGGCATGGATTCGCTGATCAACGCCGCCGGGCGCGCGCTTGCCGCTGGCGATCCGCTCGGGGCCTTGAAGCGTGTCGCGCTGCGCGACGACGCGCCGGCGCTGGCGCTGCGCGGCATCGCGATGGCGCAGCTCGGCGATTTCGCCAAGGCCAAGGCGCTGTTGAAGGACGCGGCGAAGGCCTTCAGCTCAAGGGAGACCGTCGCCCGCGCGCGCTGCGTCGTCGCCGAGGCCGAGATCGCGCTGGTCTCGCGCGACCTCGGCTGGCCGGAGAAGGCTTTGCGTTCCGCGCGCGCGACGCTTGCCGCGCATGGCGACCGGCTGAATGCCGCCTATGCCGGCAGCCTCGAGGCGCGCCGCCTCATCCTGATCGGCCGCCTCGACGAGGCCGAGCGTCTACTTGGCAGTTTCGATCCGACGCCGCTGCCGCCGGTCGCGCGCGTCGCGCATGAGCTCGCCGCAGCCGGCATCGCGGTCAGGCGTCTGAGGACGAAGGCCGCGCGCTCGGCTTTCGGCCGGGCATCGCTTGCCGCCTACCAGGCCGACATCGCGGCGCTGAAGACCGAAGTTGAAACGGCGTCGCTGGTGCTGAACACGCCCGTCGGAAGGCTCATCTCGCAGGGCACCGACAAGCCGCTGCTGCTCGATGAGGTCGAGGCGCTGCTGGCCTCCGGCGCACTGGTCGTCGACGCCTGCCGCAATGTCGTGCGCAAGGCCGATAGGGTTGTTTCGCTGGCCAGCCGCCCGGTGCTGTTCGCGCTGGTGCGTACGCTTGCCGAGGCATGGCCGGCGGATGCCTCGCGCGAGACACTGTTGAGGCGCGCCTTCCGGGCAAGGCATGCCGATGAATCGCATCGCGCGCGGCTCAGGGTCGAGATGGGTCGCCTGCGCGCCGAACTATCGGCCCTTGCGGAAATCAACGCCACGACTGCCGGTTTCGCGCTCACGCCGCTTGACGCCAGCCAGGTCGTCGTGCTGGCGCCGCCTGTCGAGGAAGAGCACGGCGCGGTGCTCGCCTTCTTGACCGACGGCGAATCCTGGTCGAGCTCGGCGCTGGCGATCGCGCTTGGCGCCAGCGCGCGCACCGTTCAGCGCGCGCTGGAGCAGCTGTCGGCCGAGCACAAGGTGCAGGCGGTAGGCCGCGGCCGGGCGCGTCGCTGGATGATGCCGCCCGTCACCGGATTCCCGACCGTCTTGTTACTCCCGGGTCCGCTGCCGAGCGACTAAGCATATCTGCGGAAATGGCGCGGAACCGATTGTCCGGCGCTTTGTTCGGATCAATGGAGAGAACGATGAAACGAGCGGCTGCTGAAATCCTGCGTGAATACGGACCGTTCCCCGGCGTCGAGCGCGTCAACGGCGTTACCTATGACGGCGAAAATGTCTGGTTCGCGAGCGACGACAAGCTGAATGCGCTCGACCCCGACAGCGGCTTGATCGTGCGTTCGATCGATGTCGCGGCGCATGCCGGAACTGCCTTTGACGGCGAGTATCTCTACCAGATCGCCGAGGATCGCATCCACAAGGTCGACCCGAAGATCGGCAAGGTCGTCGCCACCATTCCGGCGCCCGGCAATGGTGGTGACTCAGGCATGGCCTGGGCCGAGGGCTCGCTGTGGGTCGGCGAATATAGGGCTCACAAGATCCATCAGATCGATCCTGAGACGGGCAAGGTGATCCGCACCATCGAATCCAAACGCGTCGTCACCGGCGTCACCTGGGTCGACGGCGAGCTCTGGCATGCCACCTGGGAAGGCGAGGAGGGGGATCTGGTGCGCATCGATCCTGAGACGGGCGACGTGGTGCAGGAACTCGAAATGCCCTCCGGTGTGTCGGGGCTGGAGTCGGACGGCGCCGGCTGCTTCTTCTGCGGTGGCGGCAGCAGCGGCAAGATCAAGGCCGTGCGGCGCCCGGGTCACGACGCTGGTAAGTAGCGGGTCGGAAGAAGGCAGCCTCAGGCCGCCTCGCGCGCCGGCCGCGACATGGCCTTGCCGGGCGCCCTCGTAGCGTTCGGCCCGTCAATATGCGCCCAGGCCGGGCGCTCGAACAGGAAGGCGCCGAAGCCGATCCGCTTGACGATGAAGTAGAGCACCACCGGGCTGACGACCGAGACGAGCAGCACCGCGAAGCTCAGCATGCCGGTGTCGGTCAGGAGGCCGCTCGCCAGCATGACACCGCGGAAGATCGACATTGGGATGGTGAAGGCGACATAGACGACCAGCGAATGCTCGCCCAGCCAGCGCAGCCATTCCATCGATGCGAATTTCGACAGGAAACCGCCGGCGACGCAAAGCGCCACCGCGCCGGCAATGGCGAGCGCCAGATGCAGCGGCGGCCAGGCCCCCAGCCCCATCTGCATGCCGACCGGATGCACGGCATAGCCGGGCGAATAGACGAGCAGGCCGTTGACGAGCGCCCAGGCAAGCAGCCCCGCCACGGTCACTGCTGGCCGCGCTTGCGTCCACTCGACCAGCCTGAACACCAGCGGCGCCAGAACAAAGCCGATATAGAAGAACACGAAATAGGCCGCAAACTGCTCCAGCGCATAGCTGTCCGGCTTCGGCGCCCACGTCTGTAGCGCGGCGGCGAGCGGGATGACGACCCAGTGCGGCACGTGAAGCTCGCGCAGCACGCGTATGACGATGCCGAACACCGCGAGCATGTAGATGAACCACAAGACGCCGTATGGCTCGACGGTGGCCACTGCGAGGTCGTGCAGCATGCCGACCGGATCGCCGCTGAAGATGCCGATCTTCAGCCCGATCGAGATCAAGGCCCACAGCACGTAGAAATAGAGATAGTGGACGACGCGCCGGTCGATATAGCGCCGCCACGGCCGGTCGATCACCTGCGACAGGAACAGGCCCGAGATCAGGAAGAATTCCGGCATGCGAAACGGCGTCGCGAAGCCGATGGCATAGTGCAGGAAGCCGATACCGTTCGTGTATTCGCCGGTGTTGTAGGCGGCATACATCATCACCACCAGGATGATGGAAAGGCCCTTTGCCGTGTCCACCCACGGCATGCGGTTCGGATTGCTCATGCAGGATCTCGAGGAAATCTACCTGTCCAAATTGTAGCGGACGGGCAAATCCCGCGCAGCATCAAGCTTCCATTAACGTAAACGCGGCCCTCGTTTCGGGGGCGGTGTCAACGATCGGCTGACGTCGGAACCACGGCGGCGGAACGCGGCTCGCGCATCGCCACCGCGACGATCGCGCCCGACAGGAAGGTCAGCGTCGCAATAGCTGCTATCGCGGCGGCGAAGCCGAAGAAATCGGCGATCAGGCCGGCGGACAATGCGCCGATCGCATAGCCGAGATCGCGCCAGAAGCGGTAGACGCTGAGCGAGCGAGCCCGCCAGGAGGGGTGCGATGCATCCGACACCGCCGCGATCAGGCTCGGATAGACCATCGCCGTGCCGAGGCCGAGCAGAAGGCTGGCCAGCAGCCACCAGCCGAAATCGCGCGTCATGGCGGTGGTGAGCAGCCCCGCCGCCTGCACCCACATGCCGGCGACGATCAGCCCCTTGCGGCCCCAGCGGTCGCTCAACGGCCCAGTCGCCACCTGGAAGATGCCCCAGACCGCCGGGTAGACCGCCTTGAGGATGCCGATCCGCTCGATGCCGAGCCCGTTGGCGACGAAGAACAGCGGAAACAGCCCCCAACTCATGCCGTCGTTGAGATTGTTCACCAGGCCGGCTTGCGAAGCGGCGAACAGGTTGCGGTCCCCGAACGAGGTCAGCATGAAGATCTCGCGGAAACTGAGCGGTGAAGCCTGTTTTTTTGGGTGGTTGGCCAGTTCCAGCCGGACATGCTCGCGGGTGTCGCGCACGAGCAGGATGGACAGCGTCGCACCCAGGATCGCATAGCCGACCCCGAGGTAGATCGGCACCGGCCGCAGCCCGTAGCGGCTGGCGAGATAGCCGGTGAGGAAGGCGGTGACGCCGACGGCGAGGTAGCCGGCGAATTCGTTGAGGCCGACGGCAAGCCCGCGCGATTTCGGTCCGACCAGATCGACCTTCATGATCACCGTCATCGACCAGGCGAAGCCCTGGTTGATGCCGAGCAGCGCGTTGGCGGCGACGATCCAGCCCCAGCTCGGCGCTGAGATGATGATGAAGGGCACCGGCAGGCCGAACAGCCAGCCGAGGATCAGCACGCGCTTGCGGCCCCATGTGTCGGCAAGCTGGCCGGAGACGAGATTGGCGCAGGCCTTGACCACGCCAAAGCTGACGATGAAGGAGGTGACCAGCGTGGTCGAGGCAACGCCGAATTCCTCCGCGCCGATCAGCGGCACGACGGTCCGTTCGATGCCGACCATGCCGCCGACGAACGCATTGATCAGCACCAGCAGCGAAAACTGCTTCCAGTTGGCCTTGAGGCCAAGCGCGACGGCGGGCGCCGCTGCGCTCAAGATTTCACTCCGGCGTTGAGCGCCCGGGTCCGGGCGGCCTCCGGCGGCGGGGGAGGGATGTCGGCGGTCATGGTGGCGACGAACTCACCCTCGTCCTCGATGCGGAAGGCCTTGTTGAAGCGCCGCTCGAAGCCGATCGTCGATGTCGGCTTGCCGCTCAGCGAGCGGCCGCAGACCGAGCCCGAATAGGCGCCGGGCAGCACCTCGATATGGTCGGGCAATTCCTTCAGCCGGCGCACGCTGGCGAAAAGCTCACGCGCCCCATCCTCGGCACTGGAGGCGAGTTCGGTGCGGCCTAGGTCGCCGACCATCAGTGTGTGCCCGGTGAGCACGAACCAGGGCTCGGGCGATCGCGTCCGGTCGGTGACGAGGAGGCTGAGATGCTCAGGCGTATGGCCCGGCGTGTGCATCACCGTCGCCGTGACATTGCCGAGTTCCAGCACCTCGCCGTCCTTCGCGCGCCGGAACGGAAAGCCCGCTTCGGCGCCCTCGAACATCACGTATTCGGCTCCGGTCGCCTCGGCGAGTGCCCGACCGGCCGAGATGTGATCGGCGTGGATATGCGTGTCGACGACATAGAGGATGCGCATGCCGGTCGCGCGCGCCGCCTCGACATAGGGCGCGATGTCGCCGACCGGGTCGACGACGGCAGCGGATGCCTTGCCGCCGCAGCCGAACAGATAGGAAGCGGCAACCGGATCGGTGTGCAGGAATTGCCTGAGAATCATTGCTTTTTCCTCCGAGCAGATGAACGCGCCGGGCGGGCATCCCCAGCTTGACAGCGGTCGAAAACCATCATTCAATTATTCTGTTGAATGACGATGCGTCGCAGAAAGGCCGATGTCAATCCGCAACCCGAAACAGGCGCTGTACGAGCAGTTCGCGATCGTCGCCAAGGCGCTCGGGCACCCGCTGCGCCTGGAGATGATCGAGCATCTGGCGCAAGGCGCGCGGAGCGTCGAGGTACTTGCAGCGAAGCTCGGCCAGCCGGTCGCCAACATCTCCCAGCACCTGCAGGCGCTGCGCCGCGCCGGCATCGTTTCGGCCGAGCGCGACGGCAAGTTCGTTCATTATTCGCTTTCCGATGCCAGCGTGCTGTCGGCCGTGGCTTCGGTGCGCGGCGTTGCCGAGCGGCAGCTTGCCGAGGTCGATCGCATCGTGCGCGGCTACTTCGATGCGCGCGACGACATGAGGCCTGTAAGTCGGGACGAACTTCAAGCCCTCATGCGCGATGGGTTGGTGACGCTGATCGATGTCCGTCCGGCCGACGAGTTCGCGCTCGGCCATGTGCCGGGCGCCATCAATGTCCCGCTAGGCGAAATCAAAGCGTGGTCCTGCAGCGCCGATACCAGCAAGGAAGTCGTCGCCTATTGCCGAGGCCCGTGGTGCGTGATGTCTTTCGAAGCGGTCGCGGCCCTGCGCTCGCAGGGGCTTACGGCGCGCCGCCTCGAGGACGGCATGCCGGAATGGAAAGCCGCCGGCCTGCCTGTGGAGGTGGCCGATCGATGGTGATAGTCAGCGCTCGGGCAATCCTGCCAACTTCAAGGCTTCGACCACTTGGTCCGCCCATTCCGGTGTGCTTCGAAGAATAGGCAGAGATCGGTATCGTTCGATCGTGAAGTCCGGCTGGGCGCTAAGCAGTTTTTGCGCGGCCCAGCGGGCGGTCTCCAGGTCGCCGCTCATCGCCGACCATGCGGCGAGGTATCGATAGGACATGATGATGTCGGGATGGGCGGCGATGACCTCACGGGCAATCGCGACAGCCTGAGAAGGGGAACCTGTCTTGGCCATCGCGGTCGCCATTCCCAGTCTCATGGAGAATGTGAACGGATCCATTGGACTCAACGCCATCGCCCGCTGGAACCGCTCTGGTGCGCGGGCAGCCTCGCCCGTGTAGGTCGCGATCCAGCCCTGGCGCGCCCAGGCCCACGCATTGTTCGGATCGAGCGTGAGCGCCCTTTCGATGAAAGTGGCGGCGCGCTCCTGGTCGCCGCACATGCTCAATGCCGAACCGGCGGCGGCCAATGCGGTCGGATCATCGCCGATCGAGCCAGCGGCTTCGACCGCCGCACGCGCCTTTTGCAGCTCGCTCTCGGGATGCTCGGTCCACAGATACGAGGCGTTCGAGGCGTGGCACCACGCCAGGAGCGCATGGGCGCGGCCATAGGCTGGATCGACCGTGATCGCTTTCTTGAGCAATTCTATCGCCTGGTCATTGGTGTCTTTGCGGCGGCCCCAGATGTTCGGATAGGCGCGCATGACGATGTCGTAGGCTCGCAGGCTGGTCGGCGGCTTGCGCTTGGCCAGCTCGATCTCCGCGCCGCGGATGGCCGGATGGATGGCGCCGGCCACTTGCGCCGCGATCCTGTCCTGGAATTCGAAAACGTCCTCGATCGCGCCCTCGTAGCGCTCGGACCACAATTGTGTTCGCGTCTCGGCATCGACCAGCTGCACGGAAATGCGCAGCCGGTCACCGCCCCGCCGTACCGTGCCTTCGACCACGTAATTGACGCCGAGTTCCCTGCCGACCTGACGCACGTCGACGAAACGTCCCTTGTAGGTGAAGGCGGACTGGCGCGCGATGACGAAGAAGTCGCGCACGCGCGAAAGCGCGGCCGTTATTTCCTCGACGACGCCGTCGGCAAAATACTCGTCGTCCGCCCCGCCAAGATTGTCGAAGGGCATCACCGCCACCGACGGCTGGTCATGTGGCCTCGCGGGGACGGAGGCAGGCTGGACCGGCTGGACGGTGTCGCGCATCGACGCAGTCTGGCGACCGCCACCCTTAGTCTGCAGCGACGCCATTAGTGACTGCGTCTGCGCCTCGGGTTCCACGCCCAAATGCTTCTTCAGCAGCGCGCGGCAGGATTCGAACTGGCGCAGGGCCGCGTTTTCGTGGCCCCTGGCGGCGTAGACCCGCATCAGCGCCCGATGCGCCGCCTCCGCAGTCGGGTCTGATGCGAGCAGCCTTTCCGCGAGCCGTTCGCAGGCCGTTTCGTCCGCGGTTCCGGCTTCAGCCAGCGCGAGGCTCAGGCGCTCCACCAATTGCAGCGCCTTCTGCCGGTATCTCAACTGAGAGGGGCTGAACCACTCATCCAGACCGTCGGGAATGGCTTCGCCCGCAAGCACGTCACCACGGTAGAGCTCGGCGGCGAAAGCGAGGTCCGCCGTGCCGCTTTCGGCAAGCTTGCGCTCGAAGAGCCAAATATCCGCTTCGTCCGGACCTGCCGTCAGCGCGACCGCTTCCTGATCCCCATCGATGGAAATGGCCGCATTGCCGGCGGCGGGGAACCATCGCCTGATGTCGGCCAGCGCCTGGCGCAGGCTGTTGCGCGATTGCGCATCGCCTCGTCCAGGCCAAAATCCTTCGCAAAGCCGTTCGCGATGGTGGCCGCGGCGACCTGCCAGGACGAGGGCGGCAAAAAGCAGCGCGGACTTGCGCGTTGCGAAGCGGACGGGCTGTCCCTCCGCGGAAGTCACTTCGAGACCGCCAAGCAACCGGATGCGCACGCCGCCCCTCCGAATTCGAACGCGCCGGCAGAATAGCACCTTCGCCGGTCGATTTAACGCGGATTTAACGGCGCTCCGCCGGGCTTTCCTCGACGGTTCACGCTTGGCTGAACACCCGCAAATCGCCCCCCGTGGCAAGCTCCTGCCGTAACCTGGAACAGGAGAGTGAAATGGCACACACGGAAGCTCACCCGAAGACCGGCGCATCGAGACATCCGCTGCTCGGGAAGGCCTCAAGCAGCATGGCAGCGGCGGTCGCCGCCTTCGTGGCATGGCGGCGCACCATTGCAGGACGCAGAGCGTTGGCAGACCTGACGCCCCATGAGTTGCGGGATATTGGCTGTCCGGAACTCTCTGCGCCGAAGTTCGTCGTCAGGGTCGGGCTCATGACGGACCTGATGTCGATGAGATGAGGTTCGCCACCTATCTCGCGTCACTCGAAAACCTGCGCGTCGCTGCCACCGCCAATAGATGGAGGGCAATCATGCATGTGAGGGCTGACACGTCGATTGCACCCACGACACTTTCTCGGGGGGAAGCGGTGGCCGATTCGGCGGGCAATTGGGAATCCTCCCATTGCAACCACCCACTGCGGTGCGATTAATAAAGCAGGTCTTTCGACCGGCGTTGGCAGCATTGTATGGAGGTTGTTCATAAGATGGGACACAGCGGCATTGCCACGAGTGGAACTACGGCCATACAAACGCCTGCCGACGAATTCTCAGGATAACGCGCGGTACTATGAGTGGCTGGTTGCATACTCTTCCACTGGCTTGGATGGCTCTCGTCGTGTTCGGGGCCACCTATATCGTCGCGTTCATCCTGCACCAAGGCATCGCCGCTCTTTCCGCGGGCTCCACGGCGCGGTCATTCAAGGCGCTCTCGCCTGGCATGTTGCCGCCGCTCGGTATCATCTTCGGCTTATTTGTGGCGTTCACCGCAGCTCAGGTCTGGAGCGACAACGATCACGCCAGCGCGGCAGTCAATCGCGAGGCCAGTGCGTTGCGGTCGGTCGTGGTTCTGGCGAGCAGTTTTCCCGGGGAGGCCGAGGCCCGCTTACGGACGCTGGTGCGCAGCTATATCGAGGAAACGACGAGTCAGGAATGGCCGCTGATGGCCGAGGGCGCGGCGACCCTCACCATAATCCCGCCGGCGCTTAACGAGGCGCTGCGGACGACGCTCGCCTTGACGCCAAGCAATCCCGGCCAGGAGATCGCGCAGCGCGAGATGACGAGATGGCTTGAAGACGCCTTGGAGGCGCGTCGCCAACGGATTCTCGTCAGCTCCGCGCAAGTTAATCCCACGAAGTGGGCCTGCCTGGTCTTGCAAGCCTTCTGTGCTCTTCTCGCGATTGCGGTCGTTCATAGTGAAAATCGAATGGCGTCGGCGATCGCTCTTGGAAGTTTTGCGACCGGCGTGGCGGCGTCCGTTCTCTTGATTCTCGCCCACGATCGCCCCTTCACGGGAGAGATCGCAGTATCGCCGCAGCCGTTGCTGCAAGTCATGCCGGAAGCCAAAGCGGGCGGCGGCGAATGATACAAGCAGGAGTGCAGAGACCGGGTAGGTTCCACTTCGGTGTAGCGACGTCTGCTTTCAGGCAGCCGCTAACCCAATCTCTGCGGGCGGCATGCGGCGCAAAGCTGCCAGCTAGAAGCCGATGTTCTTCCGACGGACGATCCATGCTGACATTGTGGCTAATTAAGCGACGAGTGTTGATCGAAGGCGGAAAGAGCTGTCGCCGGCCAGACTGGACTTTTGCCGCCATTTCGAATCGCCGAATTGGGGCGGTAGCGGTCAGACCGGTTATGGCAAGAACGCGCACGAATACAGACATTCAATCCGGTGGATCCGAAGTCGCGAACTGACCCTAAGCGGAAGCTCGTTCGCGCTCGCCCAAATCAAGCTAATGACCCAACGCTGTTACCGGATACGTCGCTCTTGATCGCTCAGCGTGCGGGCCGAAGTGATCTGAAGGCGGCTCGGAGTTCGGTAGAGAAGAGCTCAGGCTCCTCCCAGGCAGCGAAGTGGCCGCCTCTGTCGACCGCATTGAAGTAGGCCAGGTTGGGGTAGACCGTCTCGACCCAGCTACGCGGGGCAGCCCAGATCTCTCCGGGGAACGTCGTGAAGCCGACCGGTACCGAGACCGCGGGAGGAGCCTTACCTGTCTCACGGGCTGCGGCCAGGACCCGGCCCAATTCCCAGTACCAGCGGGCAGCCGAGGCGCCGGTGCCGGTCAGCCAGTACAGGGTGATGTTATCGACGATGTTGTTGCGCGTGAGATTGCCCACTGGCTTGCGGTCGACGAACGCGCGGGAGATCTTGTAGTAGCTGTCGGTGTCGTGGTCGAGCATCCAGGCTGCCAGCCCGACAGGTGAATCCAGCAGGGAATAACCGATCGTCTGCGGCCGAGTGGACTGCTCCAGGAAATAGCCGTAGCCATCAGCCGCGAACATGTTGAGCTTGTCGTGCGCCGCGCGTTCCTGCGCGGACACCGCCGGCAGTTTGTCCTTGATACCGATCACCCCGGAGAGCAAGTTGAGGTGAATGCCGAGCAAACCATCGGGCGCTTGGCGGCCCATCGCGTCCGTGACAGAGGCGCCAACGTCGCCCCCCTGGGCCACGTAGCGCGTGTAGCCGAGGCGATCCATCAGCTCCGCCCACGCGCGCGCAATGCGGCCGGAGTTCCAGCCAAGCTCGGTCGGCTCGCCGGAGAAGCCGTAGCCAGGCAAGGACGGCAGCACTAGGTGGAATGCGTCCTCGGGGGCGCCACCATATGAGGTCGGGTCGGTCAGGGGACCGACGGTCTCGAGAAGCTCGATGACCGAGCCGGGCCAGCCGTGTGTCATGATCAGCGGTAACGCGTTCTCATGCCGGGACCTGACGTGGAAGAAGTGGATATCCACCCCGTCGATCTCGGTCGTGAACTGTGGCAGTGCGTTCAGTCGCGCCTCGCACGCGCGCCAGTCGTACTCGGTCGTCCAGTAGCGGGCGAGCTCCCGCAGTGTCGCCAACTGCACGCCCTGCGACCGATCCTCGACGAGCTCCTTGTTGGGCCAGTGTGCCGCGGTGAGGCGCCCGCGAAGATCGACAAGTTGCTCCTCCGGGATTTCGACTTTGAAGGGCTGGATGTCATCCCGCTTCGCCGCAAATGCCGAATTTGTGGGAAGCCAGCTGGCCGTACCGGCAACGGCAATCCCCGTTGCGGTTGTCTTTAGAAGAAGACGACGATCGACTTCGACAGTTTCAAGCGGATTAGTCTTGACCATGAGACCTCTCCTGTATCTGCCAAATCCAAACCGGATCGAATGGGACACACAGATCAACCGTCAGCCGACGGCAAATCTATTGTACCATGGATCATACCATAGTTTTTGGCAGGCCCCGTTGCGATCTGGGTGACAGTCTGCGGAATTCTAGTCCCGCGTCTGAGGGAGCGGCTCGGCACGCAACCAGTTGTGCCAATAAATGGATATGGCGCGAAGCGCTGGTCAAGCGGGCGAAGGGCCTGGCCCAGCAAATCCTAACTAGGGGACAAGCGAACGTCGGATTCGACCCTTGCGGCCGCATGTCGACGCAGACGGTGTCGTGCGCCCGGATTCGGCGAGCTGGATTGTAACGGCACAGTGCCTAGAAGCATGATCCGACCCCAAGGTCAGCGATAGTCAGCAATGGGACGCATCGCGACCTTCGCTATTGTCTTGCATAAACGTCAGGAGCTGGCGCTACCGCGAGCTCCGACCTGGTCGCCGGAGATGTCTGGTTTCGGGCAGTCCCAAAATTGAACTCTACGACCGAGATCAGGCGCAAAGCTGCCGTCGAAATCGGATTTGCCTACGCCTCGATCTACGATCCGGCGGGTCAGCCATGCTGATGTTCGGCCCGCCCGGTCGCAGGCGAGCCGTGGCAACCAGCCTGCCGTGAAATCTCAGTCCTTCGCACGCTCGACATACGACCCGTCGGCAGTCATCACCACGATGCGCGTGCCGGCGGAGATGTGCGGCGGCACGGCGGTGCGCACGCCGTTGGAGAGCACGGCCGGCTTGTAGGAGGAAGACGCCGTCTGGCCCTTGGTGACCGGCTCGGTCTCGACCACTTCGAAGGTGGCGCGCTGCGGCAGCGTCAGCGAGATCGGCACGCCGTTGAACTGGGCGAGCTGCACGGCCATGCCTTCCTGCAGATAGGGCGCGAAGTCGCCGACCACGCCTTCCGAAGCCACCACCTGGTCGTAGCTTTCCGGATTCATGAAGTGAAAGCCTTCGCCGTCGGAATAGAGGAAGGTGTGCTCGCGCTCCTCGACATAGGCACGCTCGACCATTTCGGTCGTGCGGTAGCGTTCCGACACCTTCACCCCGTCGCCGATGCGGCGCATGTCGAGCTGGGTCACCGGCGTGCCCTTGCCAGGGTGAATGTTTTCGGCAAAGAGGATGACATAGAGCTTGCCGTCCTTATCGACGACGTTGCCTTTGCGTAAGGAGCTGGCGATGACCTTGACCACGATATTCGATCCCGTTCGAGTTTTTCGGCCTGCGAACGTCGATTTCCGCGAAGCGGCGACGGCGGCCATCGCGTGCGCCCTAGCGCATCTTGCGCCGAACCGCCAGCCTTCCGCGCGATTTTCCTGCCCATGACCGCCGCTTCGCCCTGGTGGACGCCTGATATCCATGCCGACCGCCGGCCACGCCTGATGGCGCGCAATGCCATCGCCGCGGCGCTGCGCGGCTGGTTTTCGACACGCGATTTCGTCGAGGTGACGACCTCGGCGATGCAGGTTTCGCCGGGCAATGAGGCGCATCTCGCCGCCTTCGCCACCGAGGCGATCGGGCCCGACGCATCGCGCCGGCCGCTCTATCTCCACACCTCGCCGGAATTCGCCTGCAAGAAGCTGCTTGCCGCCGGCGAGGAGCGCATCTTCAGCCTTGGCCCGGTCTGGCGCAACCGCGAGCGCGGGCCGCTGCATCATCCCGAGTTCACCATGCTCGAATGGTATCGTGTCGGCGAGACCTACGAGACGCTTATGGCCGACTGCGCCGAATTCCTCGCGCTCGCGGCGGAAAAGGCCGGCGCCAAAAGCTTCCGGTTTCGCGGCCGCGAGGCCGATCCGTTCGCGGAGCCGGAGCGGCTCAGCGTGGCCGAAGCCTTTGCCCGCCATGCCGGCATCGACCTGCTCGCGACCGTTTCAGTCGACGGCAGCACCGACCGCGACGCGCTTCACGGAGCGCTGGTCCGGGCCGGCCTGCGCACCGCGCCCGACGACAATTGGGCCGACCTGTTCAGCCGTGTGATGGTCGAAAAGATCGAACCCGTGCTGGGGCAGGGGCGCGCTACCATCCTTTACGGTTATCCCATTTCGGAGGCGGCGCTCGCCCGCCCGAGCGCCGAGGACCCGCGCGTCGCCGAGCGCTTCGAGCTCTATTGCTGCGGCGTTGAGCTTGCCAACGCCTTCGGCGAGCTCACCGATGCGGCCGAACAGCGGCGCCGCTTTGCCGCCGAGATGGACGAGAAGGAGCGCGTCTATGGCGAGCGCTACCCGCTGGACGAGGATTTCCTCGCGGCCTTGGCCATCATGCCGCAGGCAAGCGGCTCGGCGTTGGGCTTCGACCGGCTGGTCATGCTGGCGACGGGCGCCGCAAGGATCGACGACGTCATCTGGGCGCCGGTGGCCGACTGACGTCCCCCAAGTGCCGCTGCGGCAAAGCATCCCGCGCGAAGCTCGGCGATTGCCTTGAGATTGCCGCAACCGCCATTGCACAAGCGTCAGTGGAACAATAGATGGTGCGAAGCATCCATGATGGTGCGTCAGCATCCACAGCCGGCCGGGTTCGCCCTGACGGACTGCTTGAACAAACAGGACCAACCGCATGACCGATAAGCTCGACGCAGCGAAATTGACTGATCGCGTCGCGGCCCTCGTCGAGGCCGCCAGGCGCGCCGGCGCCGACGCGGCCGACGCCGTGGCGGTGCGCGGCCGCTCCACCGGCGTGTCGGTGCGGCTGGGCAAGGTCGAAGGCACCGAATCCTCGGAAAGCGAGGACGTTTCGCTGCGCGTCTTCGTCGGCCAGCGCGTGGCGAGCGTCTCGGCCACCGCCGCTTCCGATCCAAACGCGCTTGCCGAGCGCGCCGTCGCCATGGCCAGGGTCTCGCCCGAAGATCCGTTCCAGGGCCTCGCCGATCCGGCGCTGCTTGCCCGCAATTTGCGCGATCTCGATCTCTTCGACCCGACCGAGGTTTCGGCCGACCAACTGAAAGAGGCCGCCCTTGCCGCCGAAGCGGCGGCATTGGCTGTCAAGGGCGTCACCAATTCCTCGGGCAGCAGCGCCGGCGCCGGCTTGGGCGGCCTGGTTCTTGCCACCTCGCACGGCTTTGTCGGCCAGTATGTCGCCTCGCGCTTCTCGCGCTCGACCAGCGTCATTGCCGGCGAGGGCACGGGAATGGAGCGCGACTATGAATTCTCCTCGCGCCAGCATTTCGCCGATCTCGACGCACCGGAAGACATCGGCCGCAAGGCCGGCGAACGCGCCGTGCGACGCCTCGGCGCCCGCAAGGCCGCGACCGGGCCGGTCGACGTCGTGTTCGATCCGCGCGTTGCCCGCGGCATTGCCGGCCATCTCGCCGGCGCCATCAACGGCGCGTCGGTCGCGCGCAAGACCAGCTTCCTGCGCGACATGATGGGCAAGCAAGTAGCGTCGGCCGCGATCACCGTCACTGACGAGCCTTTGCGGCGGCGCGGCCAGGCCTCGCGGCCCTTCGATGGCGAAGGCGTCGAGGGCGACAAGCTCCTGATGGTCGAGAAGGGCGTGCTCAATCACTGGTTCCTGTCGACCTCGGCCGCGCGGGAGCTCGGCCTTGTGACCAATGGGCGCGGCTCGCGCAGCGGCTCGTCCGTCTCGCCGTCCTCGACCAATCTTGCCATCGAGCCCGGCGAGCGTTCGCCGGAAGAGCTGATAGCGTCGCTGAAAAGCGGCTTCTATGTCACCGAAGTGTTCGGCCAGGGCGTCGACATGGTGACCGGCGAATACAGCCGCGGCGCCTCCGGCTACTGGATCGAGAACGGCGCGCTGGCCTATCCGGTGGCTGAGGTGACGATTGCTTCCAACCTGAAGACGATGTTCCTCAACATGGTGCCGGCGAGCGATCTCGACCGCAATTTCGGCACGGCCGCGCCGACGCTCCTGATCGAAGGAATGACCCTTGCCGGTGCTTGACCAACTGACATCGAGCGCGGCCGCGGAAGATCTCGCTCTGCTGCGCGAGGCGGCCCGCGAGGCCGGTCTCATCGCCATGCGCTATTTCGGCAACAACCCGCAGGTGTGGATGAAGGGCGGCACCTCGCCGGTGAGCGAGGCCGACCATGCGGCGGACGCCTATCTGCGCGAGACCTTGCTCAAAGCGCGCCCGGATTATGGCTGGCTGTCGGAAGAGACCGCCGACGATCATGCCCGGCTGTCGGCCCGCCGCACCTTCGTCGTCGACCCGATCGATGGCACGCGTGGCTTTCTCGATGGCCTGCATTCCTGGTGCGTCAGTGTCGCCGTCGTCGAGGACGGCCGCTCGCTCGCCGGCGTGCTCGAATGCCCGGCCAAGCACGAGACCTATTGGGCGCTGCCGGGCGAGGGCGCCTATCTCAATGACAGGCGCATCCATGTGCGCCCGCTCGGGCAGGACGTCGATATCGGCGGACCCAAGCCGCTGGTCGACTTGATGCCGGAAGTCTGGCACGACCGGCTGCGGCGCACGGCCTACATTCCGTCGCTCGCCTACCGGCTGGCGATGATTGCCGCCGGCAAGCTCGACGCGACCTTCGTCAAGCCGAGCGCGCATGACTGGGACATCGCCGCCGCCGATCTCATCCTCACCGAAGCTGGCGGGGCCTTGCTCGACCGCCACGGCAAGCCGCCGCGCTATGCCGGCGAGGTGATCAATCACGGCGCACTCGCCGCCGGCAGCGGCGACCTGCTCGGCGTGCTCACCGGCGTCATTGCCGGACTTGACCAAGGGTGAGGCGGTCGGCGGTTCCAAAACCGCCCGCTTTGGTCTAGACCTGTCACAATTCATGAATGCGCGAAAAGGATCGGCATGACCGTGGAAGACGGAAAGAAGCAGCTTTTGCACCTGGTGTTCGGCGGCGAGCTGAAAAAGCTGGGTGGAACCGAGTTCCGTGATCTCGACTCCCTCGACATTGTCGGCATCTATCCCGACTATCAATCCGCGCTTGGCGCCTGGAAGGCCAAGGCGCAGGCCAGTGTCGACAATGCCCATATGCGTTATTTCGTTGTGCATCTGCACCGTTTGCTCGATCCAGAATCGAAGGTCGGCGGTTGACGTCGATGGAGCATGAAGCGGTGAAAGGGGCGACCGGGCGGCGCTCCGCCCGAAGCGGCGGAACGCGCACGCTGTGGCGGCGCATCCGCGAGCCTTTGGCGCAGTCGAATTTCGTCAAGAATTTCATCGCCAGCCTGTTCGCCTGGTTCATACGCCTGATTCGCCTCACCAGCCCGCTTGTCGAAGGCTCGACCCAGGTTGCCGGCGGCGCCTACGCGCATCTCGAGCCCGGCATCATCGCGCTGTGGCACGGCCAGCATATTCTGACCCCCGCCTATTACCCCAAGGGCCGGCCGCTGGTCGCCATGGTTTCGCGCAGCGCCGACGCCGAGCTGCAGGCGCTGATGATCGAGAAATTCGGCATCGAGGCGGTGCGCGGCTCCGGCGGCCGCGACAGTTCGAGGCACCTCGACAAAGGCGGCGCCAAGGCCTTGATCGCGCTCAAGAAAGCCCTCGTCGCCGGCAAGAACGTCGCCATGATCGCCGACATTCCGCACGGCACGCCGCGCGATGCCGGCATGGGCATCGTGCTTCTGGCAAGGCTTTCGGGCCGGCCGATCCTGCCCTCGGCCATCGCCACCAGCCGCCGCAAGGTGCTGGAAAAGAGCTGGGACAAGACCACCGTCAATCTGCCTTTCGGCCGCTCCGCGGTGATCGTCGGCGCGCCGGTCTTCGTGCCGGCCGATGCCGACGATGACGAGATGGAGCGCAAGCGCCAGGAGGTCACAGCCTCCCTCAATGCCGCCATAGCCGAGGCCTATCGCCTTGTGGACGGCACCAAATGAGCGAGCGCTGGGCGCGTGCGGCGCTGACCGCCTATCGCTATGCGGGGGCGGTCGCCTATCCGCTCGTCGGTCCCTATGTCGCCTGGCGCGCCTCGCGCGGCAAGGAGGATCGCGCCCGCCGCCGCGAGCGTTACGGCGTCGCCGGCCGTCCCCGGCCGGAAGGGCCGGTGATCTGGATCCATGCCGCGAGCGTCGGCGAGACGATCGCGGTGGTGCCGCTGGTCGAGAGCATCCTCGGCTATGGCGTCAATGTCGTCCTGACCACCGGCACCGTGACCTCGGCCAAGGTGGCCGACGAGCGCCTCGGCAACCGCATCATCCACCAGTATGTGCCGCTCGACCTGAAACCGGCGGTGAGCCGCTTCCTCGATCACTGGCGGCCCGAACTGGCGATCATCGCCGAATCGGAAATCTGGCCGATGACCATCCTGGAGCTTGGCGCCCGCAACGTGCCGCAGGTTCTGGTCAATGGCAGGTTGTCCGATCGCTCCTTCATGTCCTGGAAGAAGCGCGCCAGCGTTGCCGAGGCGCTGTTCGAGAACCTCGCACATGTCATCGCACAGTCGGATGTCGACGGCGAGCGGTTCCGCGCGCTCGGCGCCCGGCCGGTCACCGTTTCCGGCAATCTCAAGGTCGACACCAATCCGCCGCCGGTCGACGAGCGGGCCTTGGCCACTCTGCAGCGCCAGATCGGCGCCCGCCCGACCTGGGCGGCGATCTCGACCCATGACGGCGAGGAGGTCGTGGCCGCCGAGGTCCATGCCAGCCTGCACAGGCGCCATCCGGGGCTCCTGACCATCATCGTGCCGCGCCATCCCGATCGCGCCGATGCGCTTGCCGCGCAGATTTCCGGCATGGGACTGACGGTCGCAAGGCGCAGCAAGGGCGACCGCATTTCGTCCGACACCGATATTCTGCTGGGCGATACGATCGGTGAGATGGGCCTTTACCTGAGGCTTACTGAGATCGCCTTCGTCGGCCGCTCGCTGACGTCGCAAGGTGGCCAGAACCCGCTCGAGCCTGCGATGCTCGAAACCGCGGTGCTTGCCGGCCGCAACGTGCAGAATTTCCGCGAGGCCTATCAGCGTCTGCTCGACAGCGGCGGCGCCAAGCTGGTGCGCGACCGCGACATGCTGGCCGGCGCCGTCAATTTCCTTTTGACCAACGAGGCGGCGCGCCACGAAATGATCGCGGCGGGCGCGGCCACGGTCGACGAGATGCGCGGCGCGCTTGCCCGCACACTAAAATCGCTGGAGCCCTATATCCAGCCGCTGGTTGTCAAGGCGCGTCTGAAAGGCGCGAACGGGCGCTAAAGCAAATTCCAGGAAAAGCGCTTAACGGTTTTCCGTCCGGAATTGCGTAAACAAAGGGATGAAGCGAATGACGCCAAAAATCGGAGCCGGTTTTTGGGAAAGCTCATGCGCGAAGCCAAGCCGCACGGGACAGTCGCGATGACCAGCGAAGCGCCGCCCTTCTGGTGGGAAAAGCCGGACTGGCGCGTCTTCGCGCTGTCGCCGGCCTCGGCGGTTTACGGCCTGGTCGCCGGCCGCCGCATGCGCCATGCTCCGCGGGAGAAGGTCGCGGCGCCCGTGCTTTGTGTCGGCAATCTTACCGTCGGCGGCAGCGGCAAGACGCCGGTCGCCGTTGCGCTCGCCAAAGAGGCCAGGCGCATGCAGCTCACGCCCGGCTTCCTGTCGCGCGGCCATGGCGGCTCGTTTGCCCAGCCGCATGTCGTCGATGCATCTCACGACGCCGCCAAGCATGTCGGTGACGAGCCGCTGCTTCTGGCCGAACATGCGCCGGTCGCGGTGACGCCGAACCGCGCCGCCGGCGCGAAGCTGCTCATTGAGCAACATGGCTGCGATTTCCTGATCATGGATGACGGTTTCCAGTCGGCGCGCGTCCATATCGACTACGCGCTGGTCGTGGTCGATGCCCGCTTCGGCGTCGGCAACGGCCGCGTCATCCCGGGCGGACCGCTGCGTGCCAAAATCGTCGATCAGCTGGTCTTCACCAGCGGCTTGCTGAAGATGGGCGAGGGGGCCGCAGCGGACGGCGTCGTGCGCCAGGCGGCGCGCGCTGGCCGGCCGATCTTCCTGGCGCATGTCGAGCCGGCTGATCCCTCGCGCTTTGCCGGCGGCCGCTTCCTTGCCTTCGCCGGCATCGGCCATCCGGAGAAATTCTTCGACACAGTGCGCGGTGCGGGCGGCGAGGTCGCGCTGTCGCGCGCCTTTCCGGACCATCATTTTTACGCTCAGGACGAGCTTGCCGATCTTCTGACGCTCGCCCGGCAGGAGGGGCTGCGCCTCGTCACCACGGCAAAGGACGCCGCGCGGCTGCGCCACGGCCAGACGCCCGCCGGCTTCCTCGATCACCTGGACGTGCTCGACATCGAGGCGGTGTTCGAGCTCGATCACGTGCCCGGGCGCATCATCGACGAGACGCTCGACGCCTGGCGTCAGCGCAAGATGCGAGGCTGAGCGGGGCGCCGCACTGCCTCGGCCCGCCGCACCGCCTCCAGGATCGTCTTGTCACGCTCGACATTGAGCTTGCTTTCGAAAGCGAAATACCAATCCCTGTCATTCTGGACGGCGAACGCCGCGTCGCCGCGCCGATATTTCCGGTCGAGGTCGGCCAGCGATCGTGACCAGTAATGATTGATCCTCAAGACATCGAATTGGGGAGCCATATCGGGCACGATGGTCCGTCGATGGGTATCCTTCCCTTCGCCTGACCAGAATTTGCAAAGATGAACACCCACCTTGTAGACCATGCGCGGGTTGACGATTGTCTTGGCGGTCGTGACGTCAGGTCCGGCTCGCATCGTGTAGGCTTCAATCACCGGCCCCTGTGGCCGCTCGACATGGCCGGAAGAGCCATAATACGCATGCCAGACGCAGACGCCGGGCAGGTCGCGGTAGGCCTCGAGCACTGAGGGAACGTCACGCCCGTCCGGTGCGAAGAGGAATTCGTCGATGTCGATCAGCGCGATCCACAGTGCTTCGTGCCAGCGCCTGCAGATACAGTCTTGATAGGCCGACAATTGCCCCTGCGGCCGCGGCCAGTCGATCAGCGTGACGAGCCCTTCCCGGATGAACGGCTCCAGCACCGTTTTGAAGTCGTCGGTCGAGAAGTTGTTGTAGAGATAGAAGTGCTCAAATCCGACATTGCGGTGGAAGGTGATCCATTCGGCCAGGAAAGGTGCTTCCTCACGAAAAATCGCGCAGGCCGCCAGTTTGAATCGGGGGCTCTTCGACACCGACCGATCGCGCAATCTCGCACGAAAGACGAGCGGCAGTCGGATGAGGGCCTTGATAGAATTCTTGAAAGTTTTCAACGCGGTATCCTGCGCAAATTAATGCTAGCCGCAACGGCGCCGCGGGCGCGCACGACTATCCCCGCTTGCGCAATTCCGGATGCATCTCGATCTCGCGGGCGAGCGAGACCGCCGCGTTCACATAGGGCTCCTGCCGGGCGACGCTCCAATATTTGAGCTCGTCGAGGGGGATGTTCTCGCCCGTCACCGCGCAACGCACGAAAGAGCCGGGACTGGTGACCTGGAAGTCGCCGTCGAGATAGCGGATCCGGGCTTCCCTGCCGCCCGGGCCTTCGAAACGGTTCATCATGAAAGGGTACTTGAGTTCATCGGGTTTCAATCGCCACAAATCGCAAGCAACGTCAAGCTTGACGCAATGCTCGTGCACTATGGCTGATCGCAAAATGGTTTTCGGAAGCCGGCATGGACATTACCTCGACCCGCTTGAACACGCTGATCGGCGAAGCGCTCACGCCGCAGCCGGTGCCGTTGCCCAAGGCCGATCCGGCGACGACGGCTTTGATCAAGACGCTTGTCCAGCCACCGGCGCCGCCGAGCGCGCAGGCGGCGCAGTTCGCGGCCCAGGCGCTGACCAGCCCCTTGCAGGTGCCGCCTGCACGGCCCTCGCAGCGTTCATCCTTCAACCCGGTCGAGGACGCCTACCGGGCGATGATGGAACCGGATAGCGACGCCGGGGATACCCCGGCAAGGACGCCGCAGGGTCGGCCGCTCGCCGGTGCCGAGAATGGTCCACGCGCCAATGCCACGGCTCAACCGCTCGCCACGGGCAGCGCGGCCGCGCCTGTCATGCCGCCGCCGTCGGTTGCGGCCGGAGCGCTCTCTTCGCCTGCGCTGGTCGCGGCCAACGCCAACGTGCCGCGACCCCGTGGCGCCGGCGGCCGCCCTGCCGGTCATGCGCCGCGCTCCGAGTCCGCGCCGGTGTCGCTGTGGACGATATCGGTCGTCACCGCCATCGTCTCGGCCGTGACCGCCACGATCATGGTTCTGCTGCTTCGCTGATCCAGCTTAAAGCTGTCTCCCGAAAGCGGGACCTCGCTTTTAGTCGTCGTCCTGCAGGAAGGCTTCGAGCTTTTCCGGGGCAAGCCCGGCCTGCTCGGCAATGCGTCTGGCAAGGTCAGCGGCCGCGGCACGCGGCCGGCCGACCGGGCGGTCCATCCAATAAGACACCGGATTGAGCACGACGCGCTCATCGACGGCAACGATACGGCCGGACCGGAGCTGGTCCGCGGTCAGCGGCGGCCGCGCCAGCGCGATGCCCAACCCATGCGCCGCCGCGTCCAGCACCAGATTATAATCCTCGAAGCGCCGGTCCTGCGGGCGCGGGCGGTAATCGACGTCTTGCGCGGCAAACCAGGCGCGCCAGGCCGAAGCGTCGGAATCGTTGATGAGCGGGAATTTCAGCAGCCGGGCAGGGTCGCCGCCTCCGATCTCCTTGGCGAGCTCCGGCGAGGCGATCGGGAAAATATGCTCCTCGAAAAGCTGCACCGAGACGCGGCCTGGAATGCGTCCGCGCCCGCAGCGCACCGACAGGTCGATGCCTTCGTCGGCAAGATCGGCCTGGCGGTTGTCGACATCGAGCACGATGCGCAGCCTGGTCGGATGGTTCTCCAACGCAGCCATGCGCGGCATCAGCCACAGCCCGCTGACCGAGGGGATCGAGGCCAGCCGCACCACGGCGGTGCCGCGCGGCTCGACCCAGCGGTCGGAGTTGAATGAGATCAGCGCGAAGGCCTCAGCGGTCCTCAAGTGCAGGCGGTTGCCCTCGATCGTCAGCGTCACGCCGCGGGCATTACGCTCGAACACTTTCAAGCCCAGCCAGCCTTCCAGCTTGGCGATCTGCCGGCTCACCGCGCCATGGGTGAGGTTGAGTTTTTCGGCCGCCGCGGAAAAACTTCCCGTGCGCGCCGCCGCGTCGAAGGCGCGCAGGGTTTCGAGCGGCAGTATCTGGTCAGAGCTGTGATCCATGCTCACAGCTGACTCTCGAATTGGTCGTTTGTCAATTGGCCTCCCATAGCGTTTTCTGCCTCCATGACACAGAAAGACGAGGCTACGACAATGAGCGCTTACACCGGCACGTTGAATGAGACACAGCGCGTGGACGGCACGGCGGCCATCGCGGTGGCGCTGACGGTGCTCGGCTGGGCCTCGGCCTTCCCGGCGATCCGCGCCGGCCTTGCCGCCTTCCAGCCGCTGGAGCTCGGCGCGCTGCGCTTTGCCATCGCGGCGGTCCCAGCCGCCATCTTCCTGGCGGTGAAGCGCCCGGCGCTGCCGAGGCTAGACGAGCTGTGGCGCTTCGCCTTTGGCGGCGCGATCTTCGTCGCGCTCTACACCGCCATGCTCAATTTCGGCGAACTGACCGTCTCGGCGGGCGCGGCCGGCTTCATCATCAATGTCAGCCCGATCTTCACGGCAATCATGGCCATGGCACTGCTTGGGGAGCGCTTTTCCAGCATCGCCTGGCTGGGCACCGTCATCTCGTTCACCGGCATCGGCATCATCGCCGTCGCCGACGGACACGGCCTGCATTTCAACACTGGCGCGCTGCTGGTGCTGGGCTCCGCTCTCTGTTCAGCCGTCAACACCATCGTGCAGAAGCCGCTTTTTGCCCGCCATCATCCGCTGACGATCTCCGCCTCCAACATGGTGCTCGGCGCGCTCTGCCTGTCGCCCTTCCTGCCCGAGGCATTTCGGCAGGCCGCCGTCGCCGACAATGCCGGCCTGGGCGCCGTCATCTATCTCGGCATCGTGCCCTCGTTGATCGCCTATGCCGCCTGGGCGACCGCTTTGTCGCGCTTGCCCGCCGCCCGCGCCTCGAACTTCCTCTACTTGGTCTCGCCGACCTCCGCGCTGATCGGCTTCTTCTGGCTGGGCGAAGTGCCGTCGCTGCTCGGCATCCTCGGCGGGGCCCTGGCGCTGGGCGGCGTGATCGTGGTGAATTTGAAGCGGTAGATCAGGGGCTGGGTAGTCCTTAACTCAAGAAAAGGGCCGCTTCGAGCGGCTCTTTTCTTGCCCCCTCATCCGGCCGCTTCGCGGCCACCTTCTCCCCGTCGGGGAGAAGAGGCTGGCGCGGTCGCCGAAAAACTGCTCTCACCATCGCGGAGAGGTCAGCCGAGCGAAGCGGAGGCTGGGTGAGGGGGCTTAGCGCTCACCTTCGTCCAAACAGCCGCTCGATATCGGCGAGCTTGAGCTCGATATAGGTCGGGCGGCCATGGTTGCAGGTGCCGGAGCCGGGCGTCGCCTCCATCTGGCGCAGCAGCGCGTTCATCTCCTCGGCCTTGAGCAGCCGGCCGGAGCGCACTGAGCCGTGGCAGGCCATGGTGGCGGCGATCTTGTCCAGCCGCTCCCTCAGCGTCTCGACCGTGTCGTTGTCGGCGATCTCGTCGGCGAGGTCGCGCACCAGCTGCTGAACATTGGTTTCGCCCAGCATCGACGGCGTCTCGCGCACCGCCACCGCGCCGGGGCCGAAGCGTTCGAGGCCGAGGCCGAATTTGGCGAGCGTGTCGGAATGCATGGCAAGCCGCTCGGCGTCCTCTTCGGGCAAGTCGACGATCTCGGGCAAAAGCAGCATCTGCGACGGGACGGCGCGCGAATGCAGCGCGTTCTTCAGCGCCTCATAGACCAGCCGCTCATGCGCGGCATGCTGGTCGACGATGACGAGCGAATCCCTGGTCTGGGCGACGATATAGTTCTCATGCACCTGCGCGCGCGCTGCGCCCAGCACCATGCCGAGCAGCGCTTCGGCCGGCTCGGCGATGCCCGGGCGGCCGTCGGCACTGGCCAAAGGCCCGGTGTCGAAGGCCGCCTGGTCGTTCTCCGCAAAGCCATTGCGCTGATGCTTCGCCTCGCCATAGCCCATGTCGAGCGGCCGCTGAGCTGAGCGCAACGGATCGAAGCCGCTGGAACCGGAAGCATGATAGGCGGCTTCGTAGCTGCGGTGTCCGGAGGTCGGGCCGGGATGCGAATAGGGCGCAGCGCTCTGCCGGAACGCCGCCATCATGCCGGCGGCGCCCGTGGTCGCCGCGCGGATGCCGGCGCCGGCCAGCGCTTCGCGGATGGCGCCGACAATGAGCCCGCGCACCAGGCCCGGATCGCGGAAGCGCACATCGGCCTTGGCCGGATGCACGTTGACGTCGACGGTCGAAGGATCGAGCGACAGGAAGAGCACCGTCACCGGATGCCGGTCGCGCGGCAGCACATCGGCGAAGGCGCCGCGGATCGCGCCGGCGATCAGCTTGTCGCGAACCGGCCGTCCGTTGACATAGGCATATTGCTGCAGCGCGTTGGCACGGGTGTAGGACGGGATCGAGACGTGGCCGGCCAGATGCACGCCCTCGCGCATGGCGTCGATGGCAATCGCATTGTCGGGGAAATCCTTGCCCATCACCTGCGCGACGCGGGCGAGCCGACCCTCTGGCGTGTCGCTGGTTGCCGGCAATTCCAGTGTCGAGCGGTCGGCGCCGGCAAGCGTGAAACGGACAGCGGGAAAGGCGATCGCGATCCGTCTCACCACGTCGCTGGTGGCCGAGCTTTCGGCCCGCTCGCCCTTCATGAATTTGAGCCTGGCCGGCGTGGCGAAGAAGAGGTCGCGCACCTCGACCGTGGTGCCGCGATTGGCCGCCGCGGGCTTCACCGGCGAGACGCGGCCACCGTCGATGCCGATCTCGGCCGCGCTGTCGCCGCTTGCCGTGCGCGAGCGGATCGACAGCCGCGCGACGGACCCGATCGAGGGCAACGCCTCGCCGCGAAAACCGAGCGAGCGGATGTCGTGGATGTCGTCGGACAGCTTCGAGGTGCAATGCCGCGCGATCGCCAGCGCCAGTTCCCGCTCGGGAATGCCCGAACCGTCGTCGGTGACGCGAATGAGGTTGAGCCCGCCGCCGGCGGTGACGATCTCGACGCGCGACGCACCGGCATCGAGCGCATTCTCGACCAGCTCCTTCACCACGCTCGCCGGACGCTCGATAACCTCGCCGGCGGCGATCTGGTTGATCATCGTTTCGGAAAGCTGGCGGATGGGCATGCGGCGATTATAGGCGGATTCGAACGGCGTGGGGGAGGGGCAAGTTCACGCCTGCGCCACCAGCCAATCCCTGACCCTTCGCGCATTGTCGCTGAGCTCGCGGTTCTTCGGCCAGATGACGTGGAAGCCGATACCGGTCCGCATGACATGATCGGTGACCGGCACCAGCAGCCCTGAGGCCACCAGGCGCTCGACCAGATGCCGCCAGCCGAGCGAGATGCCCTGTCCCTCCATCACCGCCTGGATTACCAGCGCATAATCGTTGATGCGCAAGCCGCGCTCGGCATTGCGCAGGCTGGTGCCGGCCGATGCGAACCATTCGTCCCAGGTCGGCGCCTCACGATAGGGCTCCTCGAGATGGATCAGCCGGTGCGTGGCCAGTTCCTCGACCGTCCTCGGCTTGCCGATTTTGGCGAGATAGCTGGGGCCGGCGACCGGGAAGATTTCTTCGTCGGACAGTGACAGCGAGTGATAGTCCGGCCAGTCGCGCGGCACGCCGCCGCGCACGCCGAGTGGGATGCCCTCGGCGATGATGTCGAGGTCGCGGTCGGCGGTCTGGATGCGCAGGTCGACGCCTGGCAGTTCGTCGCGGAATTGCTGCAGGCGCGGCATCATCCAGAACGAGCCGAAGGCGGTCGAGGCCGCAAGCGTCACATGCCCGCCGGTCGCCTGCAGGCGAAGGTCCTCCGCCGACTTGCGGATATGCGACAGGCCGAGCGAGACGTCGGCATGGAAACGCTCGCCCGCCTCCGTCAAAACCACCTGGCGATGGCGCCGCTGGAAGAGCTTGGCGCCGAGCTGCTCCTCCAGGCCGCGCACCGCATAGGAGACGGCCGCCTGGGTCATGCCGAGCTCGCGTCCGGCGGCGGTGAAGCTCGACAGCCGCCCCGCGGCTTCGAAGACGATCAGGCTGCCGGCGGAGGGCAGGAGGTGGCGCAGGCTTCGCATAAGGTGAGCTTATACAAGAGATCAGGATTTTCCAGCATCACATCCATATTTCGTCTCGCTAACTTGGTTGGGCGGGAAGAAGGAGACCCCATGAACGCACCGGCCGTTGAATTGACCGAACAGACCCACCGCCGCGGCGGCGGCCGGCTTGGCCGCAAGGCGCTGAGAAGCGCGCCGATAGCGTCCTTCCCGACCCTCGTGCGCAAGATCCCCGCCTATGAGATCGTGCCCGACGAGGCGGTGGAACTCATCCACGAGGAATCGCTCAAGATCCTCGAGGAGGTGGGTTGCGAATTCCGCGACGACGGGGCGATCGAGCTCTGGAAGGCCGCCGGCGCCGATGTCAGGCAAACGCGCGTCCGCATCGACCGGGCGCTCTTGATGGAACTGGTCTCGAAGGTTCCGCCGGAGTTCACGCTTCATGCGCGCAATCCCGAGCGCACCGTGCGCGTCGGTGGCAAGAACTCGATCTTCGTGCCGATGTATGGCGCGCCCTATATTCGCGACCTCGACAACCAGCGCCGCTACGGCACGCTCGCAGACCTCAACAATTTCCACAAGATGGCCTATATGGCGCCGGCGCTGCATTCCTCGAGCTCGGTCATCTGCGAGCCGATGGAGATCGCGGTGCCGAAGCGGCATCTGCACATCATCCATTCGGCGCTGAAGCATTCCGACAAGCCGTTCATGGGCATTGTCACGTCCAAGGAACGCGCCGAGGACACGATGGCGATGGCTGCAATCGTCTTCGGCGAGGACTTCGTGCGCGACAATCCCGTGCTGGTGGCGATCACCAACTGCAATTCGCCGCTGGTGTGGGACGCCACCATGATCGACGCCATGCGGGTCTATGCCAGTCACAACCAGCCGCTGATCCTGGCGCCCTTCGCGCTTTGCGGCGCCTCGACCTCGGCTTCCGCGGTCGGCGCGGTGGCGCAGGTCAATGCCGAGGCGCTGGCCGGCGTGGCGCTGACCCAGCTCATCCGTCCCGGCTCGCCGCAGCTCTACGGTCAGTTCATGGTCACCGTCGACATGAAGACCGGCGCGCCGATGGGAGGCACGCCGGAAGCCGCGCAGATGATGTATCTGATGGGCGCGCTGGCCAGGAAGTACAAGCTGCCCTGGCGCACCTCCGGCTTCCATGTCGGCTCCAAGCTCAACGACGCCCAGGCCGGCTATGAGGCGAACATGCTTATGCATGCCGCGATCCTTTCCGGCGCCAATTACATCTGGCATTCCGCCGGCTGGCTGGAAGCGGGGCTGACCTGTGGCTATTCGAAATTCGCCACCGACTGCGAGCAGCTCGTCGGCTGGTATAAATATGCCGGCGGCGTGCCCTTCGACGATTTCAAGGAGGCGATGGCGGCGATCCGGGAGGTCGGTCCGCAAGGGCATTTCCTCGGCACACAGCACACGCTCGAGCATTTCGAGAGCGCCTTCTTCATGCCCAATATCATGGACTTCAATTCCTTCGAGCAATGGAGCGCCGAAGGCGCGAAGGACCATGACACGCGTGGCCGCGAAAAGGCGCGCAGCATGCTGGCCGACTACCAGGAGCCGAAGCTCGATGAGAGCATCGCCGAGGGTCTCGCCGATTTGATCTCGCGGCGTGAGGAAAAGCTGCCTGACAGCGTTAGTTGATAGAGGCAGCCTGAACCAAATACGGGCGAAGACTCGATAAAAATGGGAGAACGACAATGACAATTTTCAGAAGCAACGGCGACCGGGTCCCGGCCGCGATCGAAGCGATGGCCGAGGAGGCGCGCGCCGGCCGTGTCGACCGGCGCGAATTCCTGGCGCTGGCCAGCGCTTTCGGCGCATCGACGGCTTTCGCCTATGGCATGCTGGGCCTCGCCGCGCCGACCAAGGCGCTGGCCGACGAGCCGAAGAAGGGCGGCACGCTGCATGTCGCCATGTCGGTCAAGGCGCAGAAGGATCCGCGCACCTATGACTGGACGGAGATGGCGAACGTCACCCGCTGTTGGCTGGAGCCGCTGGTGCGCTACACCCACCAGTTCACCTTCGAGCCGGTCCTGCTCGAAAGCTGGGACGTCAATGACGACGCTACCGAATACACGCTGCATCTGCGCAAGGGCGTCACCTGGAACAATGGCGATGCCTTCAACGCCGATGACGTGGTCGCCAATTTGAACCGCTGGTGCGAGAAGGGGGCTTCCGGCAATTCCATGGCCGCCCGCGTCGGCGCGCTGATCGATGCCAAGACCGGCAAGCCGAAAGATGGCGCGATCACCAAGGTCGACGATCACACGGTCAAGCTGAAGCTCAACGAAGCCGATATCGCCATCATCCCTGGCCTCACCGATTATCCGGCGCTGGTCGTGCACCGCGACTTCGACAAGGACGGCGCCGATCCGATCAAGAAGCCGATCGGCACCGGAGCGTTCGAGCTCGTGTCCTACGCGGTTGGATCGAAGGCGGTCGTCAAGCGCCGCGAGAACGGCAAATGGTGGGGCGGTGAGGCGCTCCTCGACAGCGTGGAGTTCATCGACTACGGCACCGACTTCAACGCCACGCTCAATGCCTTCGATTCCGGCGAGATCGACCTCGATTTCGAAACGCCGGCCGACTACATCGACCCGTTGGACAAGATGAATCTGGTAAAATCGGAGGTTGCGACGGCGACGACTCTCGTTGCCCGCACCAACATCACCCACAAGCCCTATGACGACAAGCGGGTGCGCAACGCGCTGCAGATGGCGGTCGACAACAATCAGGTCATGCAGCTCGGTTACAATGGGCGCGGCACGGTCGGTGAGAACCACCATGTCGCCCCGATCCATCCTGAATACTACCCGCTGCCCAAGAAGGAGCGCGACGCCGCCGGGGCCAAGAAGCTGATGGCCGAGGCAGGCCAGGCCGACTTCGAGCATGAGTTGATCACCGTCGAGGACGAATGGCAGAAGAACACCGGCGACGCCATCGCCGGCCAGTTGCGCGATGCCGGCATCAAGGTGAAGCGCACCGTGCTGCCGGGCTCGACCTTCTGGAATGATTGGACGAAATATCCTTATTCGATGACGATCTGGTACATGCGCCCGCTCGGCGTGCAGGTGCTGGCGCTGGGTTACCGCTCGGGCGAGGCCTGGAACGAGACGGCCTATTCCAATCCGGATTTCGACGCCAAGCTCAAGGAGGCGCTGTCGCAGATCGATGTCGCCAAGCGCAAGGAGGTGATGAAGGACGTCGAGACGATCCTGCAGGACTCCGGCGTCATTATCCAGCCGTTCTGGCAGAAGCTCTACTGCCACATGAACAAGAAGGTGAAGAACTATTCCATGCACCAGACCTACGAAATGGACTTCCAGAACGTCTGGCTGGATGCCTGAGCGCGGCTGGACTTCATGAGCCGCAAAAAAGGCGATATGCAGGATGCGTGGTGGCAAGCGTGCCGCCACGCCGCCGAACCCCGGAGATCCTGCATGAAGCCGATAGTGCTTGCCGCTGTCTTCTCGATTGCCTTGCCCGGCGCCGTGCTCGCCGGGCCGGCCTCCAACGCCGTGAAATTCTTCTACGTGCCTTCGGTGAAGTTCGAGGGAGACGCCAAATACCGCGACCGTTTCACCGAGCCGGTCACCAAGCTGTTCGAAGCCAACGACAAGGCCCAGAAGGAGAAGCCTGACGAAGTGTCCTGCCTCGACTTCGATCCCGGCCTCGATGCGCAGGATTTCGATCAGAAGACCCTGTCGAAGACGCTGAAGCTCACCGAGACCGTCAAGGGCGACACCGCCGAGGTGACGGCAAACTTCAATCTTTTCCCGGAAGGCGATGACTCCAAACGCGAAATGGTGTGGTCGCTGAAGAAAGTGGACGGCAAGTGGAAGATCGCCGACATCGCCTCCAAGACCAGCAGCTGGACGCTCAGCGCGCTGGAATGTGGCTCCTCGACGGAGTGACGCCGTGCTTCGCCGTCTCGTCCTCGCGCTGTCGGGCTTGTCGATGCTGTCCGGGGGACTGAACGGCGGCGCTTGCGCGCAGGGGTTGTTCGGCGCGCCGCCGCCAAAAGCCTCGTCCGGCGACAAGTCGCCGCCTGCGGTCGACACCCCGCCGCCGGCAGTCACGGAACCGCAGCCGGCGGAACCGGCGCCCGTCGCGCCTGTTTTGCCGGGATCGCCGACGGCGGTGGTGAAGCCGTTCTACGATCATCTCGGGCTGGAACTCGATCCGTCTCAGCGCAAGAACTTCGTCGATCCGGCCAAAACCGTGCTCGACAAGAGCGACGCGCTGCGCGCTTCGGGGCAGGGTGAATGCCTCGATCCCAACATGGCGCTCGACAATGCCGACTATGACAAGCTCGCCATCGACCGGAGTCTGCGCACCATCGAGGCCGTCAATGGCGAGGAGGCCAAGGTGGTCGTCGCCTTCGCCGTCGAGGGTCACCAGCACCGGCTGGAATGGAAGCTGAAGAAGGTCGGTGGCGGCTGGAAGATATCCGACCTTCTGTCGGTGACCGGCGAATGGGCGCTCAGCCAGTACCAGTGCGAGTGAGCTGCCGATGAAGGCGCTTCTGGGTCATTGCCAATGAAGTTTCGCGCTTTGCTCGCCCTGGCGCTGGCCGCGATGTGCATCGTTGGGGGCATCGGCACTTGGCGCGCCGGCACGATGCTGATTGCCCGGGAGCCTCGTCAGACCTTGACGGCGCCCGGCGATTTGCCCGTCGAGCGGATCGCACTCGATCAGCCCGGCACGCCCGAGCTTGTCGGCTGGGTGGCCGAGCACAAGGGTAGCTGCGGCGCGATCGTCCTGCTGCATGGGCGCGGCGCTAACCGGCTGGCGAATGTGCAAAGGGCGAAAATGCTGTTCGACGCCGGCTATTCCGTGCTCCTCTTCGACATGTCGGGTCATGGCGAGAGCGGCGGCACCGTCCAGGGCTTTGGCTACAGCGAAGGGCAGGATGCCGCCCGGATCCTAACCTATGCAAGGCAGCGTTTTCCCGGCCAGAAAATCGGCGCGCTCGGTTCGTCGCTGGGTGCCGCGTCGTTTATCTTTGCGACGCCGCAAGCACTGGCCGACGCCTATGTGCTCGAGCAGCTCTACGCGACCTTGCGCGAGACGACGGCCTGGCGCATGCCGTTCCATGCCTTGCGCAGCTTGCAGGCCGATATCCTGCTGGCACAGATGTCCGTGCGCCTCGGCTTCGGCGCCGACGACGTCAGGCCTGTCGACCGTATCGGCAAGATCGGCAAACCGCTGATCCTGCTGGCTGGCGGTGCCGATCCCTTCATCGATCGCGGGCAGGTAGCGGCCTTGCATGACGCCGCGCCCGCATCGCAGCTCGTCTGGTTCGAAGGCGCTGGCCATGTCGACCTGCTGCGCTACGATACGCCGCGTTATCGCGATGCGGTTCTGCCGTTCCTGTCAACGAATCTCTGCCAGGTCGGCCATGTCTGAGCGCTCAGCCTCTTCCGCGATAGGGCGCAACGCCCGTATCGGGCAGCCATACGTCCTTGGGCGGCGCGCCGGTCTGCCAGAAGACGTCGATCGGGATGCCGCCGCGCGGGAACCAGTAGCCGCCGACGCGCAGCCAGAGCGGCTTGGTCACCTCGACGATGCGGCGGCCGATCATCACCGTGCACTCCTCATGGAAGGCGCCATGGTTGCGGAACGAGGTCATGAACAGCTTCAGCGACTTCGATTCCACCAGCGTCTGGTCGGGTGCGTAGTCGATGACGATATGGGCGAAGTCGGGCTGGCCGGTGACGGGACAGAGCGAGGTGAATTCCGGGCAGGTGAAGCGCACGATCGCCGGCGGCCCGTCGCCGCGCTGGAATGGCACGGCCTCCAGGACCGCCTGTTCGGGGCTCTGTGGCGTCTCGACGTGCTTGCCGAGTTGGGTGAGGTTTTTGGCGTCGGTCATGGGCGGCTCCTTGCTGCCACCCAAAAAGTCCGAGCGGCAGGCAAAACAAAAGCGAAATTGCGCCGCAATCTTTCAGACGCGGCGGGTTCGGGCCGCTCAATAGCATCGGACCGAAAAGTGCGCAGCGGTTTTCGGACGAATCCGATGCGAGAAATGGAAGCAGCATCGGACCGAAAAGTGCGCAGCGGTTTTCGGACGAATCCGATGCGAGAAATGGAAGCAGCATCGGACCGAAAAGTGCGCAGCGGTTTTCGGACGAATCCGATGCGTGAAATGGAAGCGGGAGCGGCACGACGCTCCCGTGCAATTTGAAACGACAGGAAGACGATGACCAGCAACGACCCGCTTCTGCAACCCTACCAGCTCAAGCATCTGACGCTGAAGAACCGGGTGATGTCGACCAGCCATGAGCCGGCCTATTCCGAGGACGGCATGCCGAAGGAGCGCTACCGGCTCTACCATGCCGAAAAGGCCAAGGGCGGCATGGCGCTCACCATGACGGCGGGTTCGGCGATCGTCTCGCGCGACAGCCCGGCCGCCTTCGGCAACCTCCATGTCTATGACGACAGGATCGTGCCGTGGCTCGCCGAGCTGGCGGATGCCTGCCACGAGCATGACTGCAAGGTGATGATCCAGATCACCCATCTTGGCCGCCGCACCGGCTGGAGCAAGGCCGACTGGCTGCCCGTGCTTTCGGCTTCGCCGGTGCGCGAGCCGGCGCACCGCGCCTTCCCGAAGACCATCGAGGACTGGGACATCGAGCGCATTGTCGCCGACTATGCTTCCGCCGCCCAGCGCTGCCAGGCGGCCGGCCTCGACGGCATCGAGTTCGAATCCTACGGGCATCTGATGGATGGCTTCTGGTCGCCCTTGACCAACCACCGCGACGACGAGTTCGGCGGCTCGCTCGACAACCGGCTGCGCTTCACCAACATGGTGCTGGATGCGGTGCGCGCCGCGGTCGGTGAAAAATTCATCGTCGGCGCCCGCATGGTGGCCGACGAGGATTTCGAAAACGGCTTGTCGAAGGAGGAAGGCATCGAGATCGCCAGGCGTCTGGCCAACTCCGGCAAGGTTGATTTTCTCAACATCATCCGCGGCACGATCGAAACCGATGCCTCGCTGACCAAGGTCATCCCGGTGACCGGCATGCGGTCCTCACCGCATCTCGATTTCGCCGGCGAGGTGAGGGCGGCGACGAAATTCCCAACCTTCCACGCGGCGCGCATCTCCGATGTCGCCACGGCGCGCCATGCGATTGCCACCGGCAAGCTCGACATGGTCGGCATGACGCGCGCCCATATCGCCGATCCGCACATCATCCGAAAAGTGATGGAAGGCCGCGAGCACGAGATCAGGCCTTGCGTCGGCGCCACCTATTGCCTCGACCGCATCTATGAAGGCGGCGAGGCGCTGTGCGTCCACAATGCGGCGACCGGTCGTGAGGCCACGATCCCGCACATCATCGTAAAGAGCGAGGGGCCGAGGAAGAAAGTCGTGGTGGTTGGCGCCGGCGCGGGCGGCCTTGAAGCCGCGCGCGTCGCGGCGGAGCGCGGTCATCAAGTCACGGTGCTGGAAGCCTCCAGCCAGGCTGGTGGCCAAGTGCGGCTGGCAACCCAGAACCCGCGCCGCAAGGAACTGATCGGCATTATCGACTGGCGCCTCGCCGAGCTTGAGCGCCTTGGCGTCGAGATCCGCTATGACACTTGGGCCGAGAAGGATGACGTGCTGGCATTGTCCCCGGACGTGGTGATCGTCGCGACCGGTGGCGTGCCGCAGAACCCGCCACTGACGGCGGGCGACAATCTCGTCACCTCGAGTTGGGACATCATGGCCGGCAGCGTCAAGCCGGCCGACAACGTGCTTCTCTACGACGACAATGGCGGCCATCAGGGCATGGGGGCTGCCGAACTCATCGCCAACAGCGGCTCGAAGCTGGAGCTGGTCTCGCCGGAGCGCTTCTTCGCGCCGGAGATGGGCGGCATGAACCACGTGCCCTATATGCGCGCATTCCACGAAAAGGGCGTCACCGTCACCATCAACACGAGGCTGCGTTCGGTGCGGCGCGAAGGCAACCAGCTCATCGCCGAACTCGCCTCGGACTTCGCCGACGGCTGGCGCGGCGAACGGCGCGTCGACCAGGTGGTGGTCGAGCATGGCACGGCACCCCTCGACGACCTTTATCTGTCGCTGAAGCCTTTGTCGAAAAATGGCGGCGCGGTCGACTATGAGCGGCTGGTGAATGGCGGTGACATTTTCCCGTCGCGCAACGCGGAAGGCGGGTTCGTCGTATTCCGCATCGGCGACGCGGTCGCCTCGCGCAACATCCACGCCGCCATCTATGACGGTATCCGGTTCGGGATCAGAATCTGATCGTCGTCAAGTGGCGCGCAACGGGCCTTTGCAAGGAGAGCCACCTGCCGCTTTGGTCCGTTGCGCGCCGCGCCCGGTCGGTTTCGCCGGCCGTGCGATCCTAAAACATCTTGGCGGTTGCCATGCAAAACACGGTGATGACCAAGAGCCCGCCGGCGATGCGTTCGCCCCTGGTCATTTTTGCCCTCAGCTGGCTCTGCGTCGGTTGATCCGCACCGGCCAACTGCCGGCTGGCCGAGGCCACAAGGGCTCCCTGCACCCCGGCGGCGATCACCGCCGTCAAAATGCCGAGCGCCAGCACCTTCTCCATTGAGCCGAACGCGCCCTCGTGGAAGAAATACCAGAGAAGCAAACCGGTCAGGAACGCCAAGCCGGAGGCGCCAAGTTGTGGCCGGATGAAGCGTTCCGCCTTGATCTCCGGATCCCGGGCGACCGCAATGGTCGTGCCGGCCCAGAAGACGCCGGCCATCACGTGCAGGCCGATGACGACGATATAGACGTATTGCATGACCGCATTCCTCTCTGCCGCCCGCCGCGCGTCGCTGCCGTGCGACGTCATCAATAAGACAAAGTTAGATATCTAACGATTAGATGTCAATTCATGAAGCCGAGTTTCACCTTCCCATTGCTTGCTCTACTGTCACGTCATGACACCGTTTGACCGCCCGCCCGTCGGTATGAACCTCGCCCGCACCTCGAAAGTGGTGGCGCAGGCCTTCGACGCCGCGTTGGTTGAGGCCGGCGGAACGCTGCCGGTCTGGCTGACCCTGTTGTCGGTCAAGTCGAAGGAACTTGCCAACCAGCGCGAGCTTGCCGGTATGATCGGGATCCAGGGCGCGACGCTGACGCATCACCTCAACGCCATGGAAGCGCAAGGGTTGCTGACGCGCCGCCGCGATCCGGAAAACCGCAGGGTCCATCAGGTGGCGCTGACCGAAGCCGGCGAAGCGCTGTTCGAAAAGCTCCGCCTTGCTGCCGTCGACTTCGACAAGCGGCTGCGCGCCGGTATTCCCGATGACAGGCTGGCCGAATTCGCCGAGACGCTTGCGATGCTGAGACGGAATGCCGAACAGCTTCAGTCGTAACCCGGTATGGCGCCGAAGGAGTAGTGGCGCAGCCTGAGCGCAGCGATCAAAGCGGTGAGATTCGCCTTGCCGTCAAAAGCATCCTGGAACATCTCGTCATGCATGAGCAGGATCAGCTTGTTCGGCCTGGCGAAATGGCCATAGCCGAACAGATGGTCGATCTCGCTGACCAGATGGTCGACGCTCTGCACCGGCTTGCCGCTGTCCTCATGCACCCATTCGTGGTCCCAGCCGTAAAGCCAGAAGCCCGATGCCGCGACAAATTCGTAATCCGGATCCTCACGCCCAGCCTCAGCCAGTCCGAGCGAGTTGTCATCCTTCGAGTAGTTGGGCAGCCGGAACACGTCGCGCCCCGGCAGCCGCGCATGCACGGCCGGCTTGAGGCCGAGCACCACATTGGCTTTCAGCATATCGGCGACCACGCCTTCGGTGTCGCCGTAAAAATGCCGGTAGTGGTTATAGGCGTGGCTGTAGCTGTGGTTACCGATCGTCACCAGCGGTATCGATTTCGCCCGCTGCAACAGCGCCCGGTTGGTGGCGTTGGCCTCCGCATGCATGCCGACCATGAACAGCGTCGCCGGCACCTGCTCGGCCTGCAGCACGTCGAGAATGTTGCTGGTACCGTTCAGCGGACCGTCGTCGAAGGTGAGATAAATGGTGCGGTCGGCGGCCATAGCCGGCGATGCGATCAATAGCAGCAGCGACAGGACGAAACGAAGCGGCATCCGCGAGAACCGGTTGCGATCAACAGGCGGCCATGCCGATACCGATGTGTCAAGCTTGTCGACGATTGTGCTAGGCCAAGCTGCCCTGCAGCACCTTAAAGTACGTGAGCACCGGAAGCGCAGGAAGCCGCTATTTGCAGACCGGCCTCACCTGAATGTCGACGCATCTCAAGCGAGGCTGCCCTGCAGCACTTTGAGCTTCGCCTTCTTCGGGCTGCGCGACGTCAGCCATTCGCGCGCCTTGTCCTGCGGCATCGGGAAGGCGATCGAATAGCCCTGCACCTGGTCGCAACCGATCGCCATCAGCGAGTCGAGCTCGGCCTCGGTTTCGGCGCCCTCGGCGACGATCGAGATGCCGAGCCCGCGGGCAAGCTCGGTGATGGCGCGCACGATCTTGGTGTTGTCGCCGTTCTCGTTGATGTTCTGGACGAAGCGGCGGTCGATCTTCAGCCGGTCGATCTCGTTGGGATTGACGTGGCTCAGTGAAGCGTAGCCGGTGCCGAAATCGTCAAGCTCGAGATGCACGCCGGCGGCGCGGATGTGGCGGAGCTTGGCGGCGATGCCGGTCTTCTCGTCGTCGAGGATGACGGATTCGACGATTTCCAGCGACAGCTTCTGCGGCGCCAGCCCGGCGCGTTCGAGCGTTCCGAACAGGAAGGCGTCGAAATCGGGCTCGCGCAGCTCGGTGCCCGAGACATTGACGGCGATGCGCCCGAAATCGATGCCGGCGCGGTCCCATTCGGCGGCCTCATCGATCGCCTTGGTGATGACGATGCGGCCGATATCCGGCATGAAGCCGCATTTCTCGGCGACCGGAATGAACTCGCCGGGCGAGATCATGCCGCGCGTCTCGTGCTTCCAGCGAACCAGAGCCTCTATGCCGCTGATCGTGCCGCTGGTTAGCGACACCTGCGGCTGGAAATAGACCTCGAAGCTCTTGTTGGCGATCGCCGTGCGGATGTCCTGCTCGAGCTGCTTGCGATGGTCGAGTTCGCGGCGCAGTTCCTCCGAGAAGAAGGAGAAGTTGCCGCCGCCGAGTTTCTTGGCGGAATAGAGCGCGAGGTCGGCATGGACGAGCAGGTCCTGCGCGTTGTCGGCGTCCACCGGATAGACCGCGATGCCGGCGCTGGCGCCGGGCATGATGGTCGTGCCCTGGAACGTGATCGGCTCGTTGATCTCGCCAAGGATGCGCTCGGCCAGCGCGTGGATGTCCTCGGTGGTGCCGGCGCCGTTGAGGATCATGACGAACTCGTCGCCGCCAAGCCGCGCGCAGAGATCCGATGCCCGGCAGGAATCGCGCATGCGCTGCGCAGTCACCACCAGCACATAGTCGCCGGCGGCATGGCCCAGTGTGTCGTTGATCTGCTTGAAGCGGTCGAGATCGAACTGGATCACCGCCAGGCGCTCGCGGCGGCGGTGCGCCCCCTTGATCAGCGTGTCGAAATGGTCGGTGAGGAAGGTGCGGTTGTGCAGGCCCGTCAGACCGTCATGCACGGCGATGAAGGCCATCGAGTTGCGCGCATCGACCAGCTCGCGCGTCTTGCGCAAAATGGCGTTGGACATCGGCCGGAAGATGAACAGCGCCACCAGCACGATGACACCGAGGGTGGCGAAGAACAGCGTGCGGTGCAGGTCGAGGATGCTTCTGGATTTTTGGTCGGCGAAGGCGCTGATGCGCTGGGCGAGTGCGGCATAGCCGGACATGGTCGCGTTGGCGACAGAGGCGTCGAGGCCGACGCGCTCAGCGCCGCCCTTGTAGCCGTCGCTCTGCATGCCGAGCTGCGACTCGAAGGACGATACCAGCCTGTCGCCGTTGGCGACCAGGCCGACCGAGAAATAATCGAGGTGGAAAGGCTTGCTGAACAGCACGTATTCGATCGACTTCGGATCGTTGCGCGCGGGCGACAGCGGATCGGCGCCGGTCTCCTTGAGCAGCCGGTCGTAGCTGGTCTCGAACTCGCCCGTCGCCTGCTTGAGCGCTGTCACCAGCGCCGGCTGTTTGTCGCGCGAGGCAGCGCTGGTGGCGCTCGCCAGGAAGACGATGCGCTGCGACAGCGCCTTCTGTGTCGAGACGATGTCGAGCAGCGTATCGTTGTGCTGCTGCTGCGCCATCAACTGCTGCAGAAGCACGAACGACGCCACCACCATGGCGGCAATGATCGCGAGCGCCAGCCAGTAGCCGGTCTTGATAAGCAGGATCAGCTTGCGCGATACGCTATGCACTGGCTGCTGCGACATAACTTGAGTGACCCCTCCGGTCGACCGATCCTGCCAAGCTTCGTGGCGGGAAAACGCTTGCCTTGAAAGGGTTAACAGGTCGGCAAGGGCGGCCGGCGGCGCCCCTGGCGACGCGACAAAGCTCGCAAGATGGTTATCACGTCCTTTCCCGCGGACCCTTATTTTGCGCCGATCGCCGCCGCGCCGTCGCAAAGCATCGCGGCCCGGCTTTCGCGACGCCACCGAAGCGGTCGCTTTTGCGATGGATTTTTTGGAGCCATAGCGCGACAGTCCGGCCTCGAACCGAACAGGGCCGGACCATGAGCAAAGCATTCCTTTCCCATATCGACAACGAGCTGCAGGGCCTGAAATCGGCCGGCCTCTATAAATCCGAGCGGGTCATTTCCTCGATGCAGTCCGCCGAGATCGAGGTGGGCGGTGAAAAGGTGCTGAATTTCTGCGCCAACAACTATCTCGGCCTCGCCGACAGTCCGGATCTGCGCGACGCGGCAAAGCACGCGCTTGACCGCTACGGCTATGGCATGGCCTCGGTGCGCTTCATTTGCGGCACGCAGGAAGAGCACAAGGAGCTGGAGGCGACGATCTCGTCCTTCCTTGGCATGGATGACACGATCCTCTACTCGTCCTGCTTCGACGCCAATGGCGGCCTGTTCGAGACGCTGCTCGGCGAGGAGGACGCCATCATCTCCGACGCCTTGAACCACGCCTCGATCATCGACGGGGTGCGGCTCTCCAAGGCGAAGCGTTTCCGCTACGCCAACAACGACATGGCCGATCTCGAAGCACGGCTCAAGGAGGCGAAGGACTGCCGCTTCCGGCTGATCGCCACCGACGGCGTGTTCTCGATGGATGGCATCATCGCCAACCTCAAGGGCGTCTGCGATCTCGCCGAGAGATATGACGCCATGGTCATGGTCGACGACAGCCACGCCGTCGGTTTCGTCGGTAAGCATGGTCGCGGTTCGGCCGAGCATTGCGGTGTCGAGGGCAGGGTGGACATCATCACCGGCACGCTCGGCAAGGCGCTGGGCGGGGCCTCCGGCGGCTACACGTCGGGCAAGAGAGAGGTCGTCGACTGGTTGCGCCAGCGCTCGCGCCCCTATCTCTTCTCCAACACGCTGATGCCGGCCATCGCCGGCGCCTCGATCAAGGTGTTCGACCTGATCCGCAATGGCGACGCTCTGCGCCAGCGCCTATATGCCAATGCGGACCGGTTCAGGTCCAGGATGGGTAAGCTCGGCTTTACGCTTGCCGGCGCCGATCATCCCATCATTCCGGTGATGCTGGGCGACGCCGCGTTGGCGCAGGAGATGGCGGCGCGCATGCTGAAGCGCGGCATCTATGTCATCGGCTTCTCCTTCCCGGTGGTGCCGAAGGGCCAGGCGCGCATCCGCACGCAGATGTCTGCCGCTCATTCCGATGCCGACATCGATCGCGCCGTCGAGGCGTTCGGAGAGGTTGGCAAGGAACTGGGCGTGGTGAAATGACCGACAAGCCCGGCATATCGTGTTGGTTCTGCGATGAACGCATCGAGACAAGTGATCGACAGGCTGTCGAGATTTCGGTCCGCAACCTTTGGTCCGATGAGGACGATGCTCCCATGCAGTATCTCTACCTGCATTCAATTTGCGCTGTTGAGAGGCTGCAGGGAAAAGGCATGAAGTTTCAGTTGGATGTGTTTACCGCTCCGAACTGATCGCGACGTTTGTTTTAATTTAGCTGAATTGAGGATTCTCGATGTCCAACATGATGAAGGCGCTGGTGAAGGCCAAGGCCGAGCCGGGCATCTGGATGGAAAAGGTGCCGGTGCCGGAGATCGGCCCCAACGACGTGCTGATCAAGGTCAGGAAGACCGCGATCTGCGGCACCGACGTCCACATCTACAATTGGGACCAGTGGGCGCAGAAGACCGTGCCGGTGCCGATGGTGACGGGCCATGAATTCGTCGGCACGGTCGCCGATTTCGGCGCCGCGGTCACCGAATACAAGGTCGGCCAGCGCGTCTCGGGCGAGGGTCACATCGTCTGCGGTCATTGCCGCAACTGCCGCGCCGGGCGAGGGCATCTATGCCGCAACACACTGGGCGTCGGCGTCAACCGCCCCGGCGCCTTCGGTGAATACATGGTCATCCCGCAGCACAATGTCGTGCCGATCCCGGACGACGTGCCGGACGAGATCGCTGCCATCTTCGATCCGCTGGGCAATGCCGTGCATACGGCACTGTCCTTCGATCTGGTCGGCGAGGATGTGCTCGTCACCGGCGCAGGCCCGATCGGCATCATGGGCGCGCTGGTCGCGCAATGCGTCGGCGCGCGAAAAGTCGTCATCACCGACATCAATCCGGTTCGGCTGGACCTGGCGCGCAAGCTTGGCGTGCAGCATGTCGTCGATGCCTCGAAGGAGAAGTTGCGCGACGTGATGCCCTCGATCGGCATGACCGAAGGTTTCGACGTCGGCCTGGAAATGTCGGGCGCAGCGCCCGCCTTCCGCGACATGATCGACACCATGAACAATGGCGGCAAGATCGCCATCCTCGGCATCGCGCCTACAGGCTTCGAGATCGACTGGAACAAGGTCATCTTCAAGATGCTGCATCTGAAGGGCATCTACGGCCGCGAGATGTTCGAGACCTGGTACAAGATGATCGCCCTCGTGCAGGGGCCACTGGATGTCTCGGGGCTGATCACGCATCGCATCGGGATCGATGATTTCCAAATTGGGTTCGATGCAATGCGGAGCGGCAGTTCGGGTAAGGTCGTGATGGATTGGTGAGGGACTTCTAAGGAAACGTCGAATTCCTTCGACCCCCTCTCTGTCCTGCCGGACAGAGAGGGGGGCCTCGCGCCAGCCTGTCAGCTCATTTCTCCCAACGCCTCCTCCAGCGCCGCCACACCCCTCACAATCGCCGCCCGTTCTTCCGCACTCAACCTCGCCAGCAACTCGCTTTCAAACGCCTTCGCCAGCGGCACCATTTCCCGATAAGCCGCCAGTCCCGCCTTGGTCAGCGCCAGGTGCTCCACCCGCCGATCACTCTCGTCCGGCGTGCGCGTCAGCCAGCGCCGCCGCTCCAGTTCGGCCACCGCCCGCGACACCTTGGTCTTGTGCATGGCTGACTGCTCTCTGAGTTCCGTCGCCGTCATCGTGCCGCGCTCGCCAAGCCCGGAAAGCGTGCGCCATTCCGGCCGCGTCAGGCCGTGGCGCTCCTTGTAGATCTTTGAGAATTCGCGGCTGACGGTATCCGCCAATCGATAGAGCCGATAGGGCAGGAAGCTTTCCAGCTCGAGGATATCCGGTTCCATGAGCGCTCCCGGGATGCGCGGTTTCCGTTGATAGTTACATTTTCGATGGTTACAAATGCAACCAGTTTGGTCAACATCGCCGGCAAGCCTCGCCTAGCAAGGCCGACAAACAGGGATCAGGGAGGATCGGATGGGCTTTTCCTACATGCCGGGCTTCGGCAACGACTTTGAGACCGAGACGCTGCCCGGTTCGCTGCCGCAGGGCCGCAACTCGCCGCAGAGGCCGGCCTACGGCCTCTATGCCGAGCAGCTTTCGGGCTCGCCCTTCACCGCGCCGCGCGGCACCAATGAGCGTTCCTGGCTTTACCGCATCCGCCCGAGCGTAAAGCACACCGGCCGCTTCAAAGGCGCGAGCCATCCTCTGTGGAAGACGGGCCCCAACATCGGCGATCATGAGCTGGCGCTCGGCCAATACCGCTGGAACCCGACGCCCATGCCTTCCGAGCCGACGGACTTCATCGCCGGCATGCGCACGTTCACCACGGCCGGCGATGCTGTCGGGCAATCCGGCATGGCCGCGCATGTCTATGTCGCCAACCGCTCGATGGTGGACGACCATTTCTTCAACGCCGATGGCGAATTGCTGGTCGTGCCGCAGGTCGGCGCGCTGCGCTTCGTCACCGAGATGGGCGTCATCGAGCTTCGCCCCGGCGAGATCGCGGTGTTGCCGCGCGGCCTCGTCTTCAAGGTCGAGCTCGCCGACAAGGAGGCGCGCGGCTATGTCTGTGAGAATTACGGCGCCAAATTCACCATGCCCGATCGCGGGCCGATCGGCGCCAATTGCCTGGCCAATCCGCGCGATTTCAAGACGCCCTGCGCCTGGTTCGAGGAGAAGGAGACGCCCTGCCGGTTGATCGTCAAATGGTGCGGCTCCTTCCACGTCACCGAGCTTGGCCATTCGCCGCTCGACGTCGTCGCCTGGCACGGCAACTACGCACCCTATAAATATGATCTGGCAACGTTTTCGCCGGTCGGCGCCATCCTGTTCGACCACCCCGATCCGTCGATCTTCACGGTGCTGACGGCGCCGAGCGGCGAGGAGGGCACGGCCAATGTCGACTTCGTCATCTTCCCGCCGCGCTGGCTGGTGGCGGAAAACACGTTCCGGCCGCCCTGGTACCATCGCAACATCATGAGCGAGTTCATGGGCCTGATCCACGGCCAGTACGACGCCAAGGAAGAAGGCTTTGTTCCCGGCGGCATCAGCCTGCACAACCAGATGCTGGCGCATGGACCGGACGCTTCCGGATTCGAGAAGGCGACACGGGCCGAGCTGAAGGCGGTCAAGCTCGACAACACCATGGCCTTCATGTTCGAGACGCGCTTCCCGCAGATGCTGACACGCTACGCCGCCGAGCTCGGCACCTTGCAAGAGAACTACATCGATTGCTGGGCCGACCTGAAGAAGCGTTTTAACGGCACGCCGGAAGGCGACTGGTCTTGAGCACCGAAGTAGCGGACCGACTGGTCCTGCTTGGCTCCAAGGGCGGTCCGGCGTTGCGCCCGGGCGGTCCATGGCCGAGTTCGTCGTTCCTGGAACTCGGCGGACGAACCATCGTCGTCGATTGTGGGCTGGGCGCCACCCGCGGCCTGGTCGATGCCGGCATCAGCCTCAAGGCGCTCGACCTGATCTTCATCACGCATCTTCATTCGGACCACGTCCTGGAACTCGGACCGCTGATCCACACCGCCTGGACCGCGGGCCTGGCCACACCGGTGACCGTCTTCGGTCCCCCTGGCACCAGCCACTATTGGCAGCGCTTCTGCCAGGCGATGGATTTCGACATCGAGATTCGAATCGCCGACGAGGGCCGGCCGGATATCCGAGCCCTAGTCTTGGTCGAGGAATTCGGCGAAGGATCGGTTCTGGAGGAGCACGGCCTGGTGGTAACGGCGCTGCGCGTCGACCATCCGCCGGTGACCGACTGTTTCGCGCTGCGATTCGAGCATGGCGGCAGAAGCGTCGTGTTCTCCGCCGACACGGCGTTCTTTCCGCCGCTGGCCGGCTTCGCCAGTGGCGCCGACATCCTTGTCCATGAAGCGATGCTGGAAGAGGGTGTGGAGAGGCTGGTCGCCAGGACCGGCAACGGCGCGCGGCTGAAAGAGCATCTGCTTGCCAGCCACAGCTTTGCCGAGGAGGCAGGCCGCATCGCCAGCGACGCCGGGGTGAGGAGATTGGTGCTCAACCACCTCATTCCCGCCGACGATCCCGATATCGACGAGGGCGACTGGGTCGCCGCTGTCAGGAAATCGTGGGCCGGTGACTTGACGATTGCCCGCGACGGCCTTGTTGTTGGGCTAAGCAGTAAAAAGGCTGCTGGAGGAGAGGAAACCGCATGAAGCTTGCCACACTGAAGAACGGGACGCGCGACGGGAAGCTGGTCGTGGTCTCGCGCGATCTGACGCGGTTCACCGACGCTTCCTTCCTGGTGCCGACATTGCAGGCCGCGCTCGACGACTGGCGCAGGATCGCGCCGCATCTCGCGGCCATGGCAGAGTCGCTCGAGACGAACGCCGTGCCCTCGGCGCGTTTCCACGAACATGACGCGCATTCGCCGCTGCCGCGCGCCTATCAATGGGCGGACGGCTCGGCCTATGTGAATCATGTCGAGCTGGTGCGGAAGGCGCGCGGCGTCGAGATGCCGGCAAGCTTCTGGACCGATCCACTGATCTACCAGGGCGGCTCGGACTCCTTCATTGCGCCGCGCGATCCGATCCGCATGGCCGACGAAGCCTTCGGCATCGACATGGAGGCTGAAGTAGCGGTCATCGTCGACGACGTGACGATGGGCGCCAGCCTGGAAGAAGCAAGGGGCGCGATCCGTCTCGTCATGCTGGTCAACGACGTGACGCTGCGCGCCATAACCGGGCCGGAACTGGCCAAAGGCTTCGGCTTCTTCCAGTCGAAACCGTCTTCGGCTTTCTCGCCGGTCGCGGTCACGCCCGACGAATTGGGCGACGCGTGGGACGGCGGCAAGGTAAACCTCGCGCTGCTCGCCGATCTCAACGGCAAGCCCTTCGGCCGCGCCAATGCCGGCATCGACATGACCTTCGATTTCCCGGCGCTGATCGTGCATGCCGCAAAAACCCGGCCGCTTGCCGCCGGCACCATCATCGGCTCCGGCACCGTCTCCAACAAGCTGAATGGCGGGCCGGGCAAGCCGGTCTCGGCCGGCGGCGCCGGCTATTCCTGCATCGCCGAGCTGCGCATGATCGAGACCATCGAGAGCGGCGAGCCGAAGACGCCCTTCCTGCGCTTCGGCGACACGGTGCGCATCGAGATGAAGGACAAGGCGGGCCATTCGATCTTCGGCGCCATCGAGCAGAAGGTCGAGAGATACGAGGGGTGACGGAAAAGGGAGTTCAGGCCCGGTGACCCTGCTGGAACATCTACGCCGCATGGCCCGCAACAATTTATGGTCAAACGACCGGCTTTACCGCGCTGTGCTCGCGCTGAAGCCGGGCGAGTTCGAGGCCGGGCGTGTCAGCTTCTTTCCGTCGATCAGGGAGACGCTCAACCACATCCTCGCGGTCGACCTTCTCTATCTCGATTTCCTGACCGACGGCGGCCTCGGCGCTTCGGCCTATGACGACTTCATACCGTTCGACGGCGCGGCAAGCCTGGCAGCGGCACAGGCCGATTTCGACCGCAAGCTGGTCGCCTTCTGCGACGGCCTGTCGGAAGCCGATCTCGACCGCCGCGTCATCACCGACCGACGCCAGGACGGCATGATCCCCGAACGCATCGGCGACATCCTCGCCCACGTCTTCCTGCACGACATCCACCATCGCGGCCAGGTGCATGCGATGCTCTCCGGCACCTCTGTCGCGCCGCCGCAATTGGATGAGTTTCTGCTCGACTACGACATCAAGCTGAGAAAGGACGAGGTCGAGCGGCTTGGACTCCAGCCGCGAGCACTCGACCCATCCAGCTAGGTTGAGACCGCACCGTCGCGTGGCGACAGGTCTTCTTCGCCGGAGGAGGTAAAAGACGCGCTACAGCCTCCCGCGCCGGGTGATCACAATCTCCTCGCCGGCGTTGGCGCGCCTGACGAGCTCCGACAGTTTGGCCCTGGCTTCGGTTATAGAGACGTTCACGGCTCGACCCGTAGGACCGGAGCTTAGATCAATGCCGTTCGAGCCGCAAACGAGCCTTCCGCTCTACGCCGCCTTGCCGTCCAGCTTGATCACGCCGCGCTTGATCTGGTCCTGCTCGATCGACTCGAACAGCGCGCGGAAATTGCCTTCGCCAAAGCCTTCGTCGCCCTTGCGCTGGATGAACTCGAAGAAGATCGGCCCAATGACGGTTTTCGAAAAAATCTGCAGCAGGATCTTGGTCATGCCGCCATCGACCACGCCTTCTCCGTCGATCAGGATACCGTGCTTCTTCATGCGCTCGATCGGCTCGTCATGGCCGTGCACGCGCTCGTGCGACATCTCGTAATAGGTGTCGGGCGGGCCAGGCATGAACTTCAGCCCGTTGGCGGCAAGCTTGTCGGTGGCCTCGTAGATGGCGTCCGTGCCGACGGCGATGTGCTGGATGCCCTCGCCATTGTACTTCTTCAAATACTCGGCGATCTGGCTGGTCTCATCCTTGGACTCGTTCAGCGGAATGCGGATCTTGCCGCAGGGCGAGGTGATGGCGCGGCTGACAAGGCCGGTGATCTTGCCGTCGATGTCGAAGAAATGGATCTGCTTGAAGCCGAACAGGTCGCGATAGAAATCCCACCATTTGTCCATGTTGCCGCGATAGACATTGTGGGTGAGGTGGTCGAGATAGTAGAAGCCGACGCCTTCGGGCTTGGGGTCGCGCTCGCCCAGCCACTCGAACTCGGCGTCATAGGCCGAGCCTTTCTCGCCGTAGGCCTCGATGAAATAAAGCAGCGAGCCGCCGATGCCGACGATGGCCGGCACGTCGAGCGCCTTGTCGGCGCCTTCATAGGGCGTGGCGCCATTCGACACGGCATGGTGGAAAGCATGCTTGGCATCGACCACGCGCCAGGCCATCGAGGCGGCGCAGGGGCCGTGCTTGTCGACGAACTTCATCGCATGCGAACCGGGCTCGGCATTGACGACATAGATGATGTCCCCCTGCCGCCAGACGGTGATGTCCTTGGTCCGGTGCTTGGCCACCGCGGTATAGCCCATGCGGGTGAACAGCTCGGCGAGCTTGGCGGGCTCCGGATGCGCGAATTCGACGAATTCGAAACCGTCGGTGCCGGCCGGGTTTTGCTTGCTGATTTTCGCGGGTGGCGCGTCGTGCGGGAAGGGGCCCATGGCAGTCCTCCGGAAGCTGTTTTGGCCGGGCTTGGCCATCTTCATCATGATAGCGCGGAGCCGCCGCACGGTGCTTGCATTCGGCTACCTGAAATGCGCATCATGTGCGCAAATTGTGCATCACAGGAGGAAAATCCATGGAAGATGCGCGCATTGATCAATTTGACCGCAAGATAATGGCGCTTTTGCAGGACGATGCGCGCTACACCAACAACGATCTTGCGGAACGCGTGAACCTGTCGGCCTCGCAATGCTCGCGCCGGCGCCTGCGCCTGGAAGAGGACGGCTATATCAAGGGTTACCGCGCCGTGCTCGACCGCGATCGTCTCGGCTTTTCGCTCGTCAACGTGATCTCGGTGACCTTGGCGACCCACAATCGCGACAATGCCCGCCGCTTCGGCGAACTGGTCGCCCGCCTCCCCGAGGTGCAGGAGGCGCACGCGCTGACCGGCGAGATGGACTATATCCTGAAGGTGGTGACGCCGGACCTCAAGTCACTGTCGGAGTTCGTCAACGGCGTGCTGCTGCCACACGAATCCGTTCAGCATGTGAAGACGGCAATCGTGCTGGAGACGCTCAAGGAAACCGGCGCGCTGCCGATTTAAGCCACTTTCGCGGCAAATCTTCACCCGCGCTGCTGCTGGATCAGCCCATAAAGGTTGGTGCAGCGCGCGCCGGAGCGGCAGTAAGCGAATACCGGCCCCTCAAGCTCGTCGAGCGCGGCGGCCTGATCCTCGACATTGTCCATCGTGATCTGGCCGCTGATGACCGGGATGTAGCGGAAGGCGAGCCCGGCGGCTTCGGCTGCTGCCTGGACGCTCTCGGCCGAAGGCTGGCCCGGCTGCTCATTGTCCGGCCGATTGCAGATCACGCTTCTGAAGCCGGCATCCTTGATGGCGGCGATATCCTCGGGCTGGATCTGGCCGGAGACCGAATAGTCGTCGCTGATCTGGCGGTATTCCATGGTGTCGTCCTCGCGATCTCTTTGGCGGCAGTCTTGCCACTCCGGGAGAGGGGCGGCAATCCGCATCGAAGGAATTCTCTGCCAAATAGACATCGCGCGCAGGAAATTCCAACCGTCGCTCTCCCTTCTCCCCGTTCACGGGGAGAAGGTGCCCGAAGGGCGGATGAGGGGCAGCTCCGGCGTCGGATGCTTTTGCTGGGCCGCTCAGCTTCCCAGGATCGCGCCTTTGATCTGGGTGATGTTGTTGTGCATCATGTCGATATAGGTCGAGGCCGGGCCGTCCGACCCCGACAGCGCGTCGGAATAGAGCGTGCCGCCGACCTTGATGCCGGTCTCGCCGGCGATCTGCTCGATCAGCCGCGGATTGGTGATGTTTTCCACGAAGATCGCCGCCGCCTTGTCCTGCTTGACCTGCTCGACCAGCTTGGCAACGTCGGCCGCGGACGGCTCGGAATCGGTCGAGATGCCTTGCGGGGCGAGGAAGGTCAGGCCGTATTCATGCTCGAAATAGCCGAAGGCGTCATGTGAGGTGATGACGACGCGCTTGGCCTCGGGGATCGACTGAATCGCCGCCTTCACTTCGCCTTCCAGCGCTTCGAGCTTGGTGGTGTAGGCGGCGGCATTGGCCTTGTAGCTGTCGCAGCCTTCGCTGTCGGACGCGCAGAACGCCTCGGCGATGTTCTTCACATAGATCTTGGCGTTGGCGATCGACTGGAAGGCATGCGGATCGGTGACGGTCTTGCCGCCGGTTGTATCCGCGCCTTCGGCGGCGTCGGCATCGGCGAATTCCGGCTTGAAGTCGATCGGCGTCACCCCCTTGGTCAGCGTCACGATCGAAGCCTTGGTGGCGCTGGCATCGACCAGGCGCTGGAGAAAGCCTTCGAAATGCAGGCCGTTGACCAGCACGACATCGGCTTTGGCCATCGCCACCGCGTCGGCCGGGCTCGGCTCATAAACATGCGCGTCGCCGTCCGGCCCGACGATGGTTGTCATGTTCACCCGGTCGCCGCCGACATTTTTCGCGAAGTCGGCAATGACCGTGAAACTCGCCACCACTTTCAGCGGCGCTGCAAAGGCCGATGAGGTTGCGAAGGCGCTTAACGTTATAACGCTCAACGCCAGGGCGGCACGGAAGGATTTCAGCATTGGAGGCTCCTTGCTTGGGGATGGGTCAGGCGGTGCGGTGGCGGTGATGCACGATGCGGGCGCGCAGCACGCCGCGCGTGCCGAACAGGATCGAGCAGAAATAGACGACGCCGGCCGAAAGGATGATCGCCGGGCCAGAGGGCAGCGAGGCGTGGTATGACAAGAGCAGTCCGGCGATGCAGGAGGCAAAGCCGATCAGCACCGCCAGCACGCACATCGGTTCCACCCGCACCGTCCAGAAGCGGGCGGCTGCTGCCGGCAGCATCATCAGCCCGACCGAGAGCAGCGTGCCCAGGGCCTGGAAGCCGCCGACGAGGTTGAGCACGACTAGGCCTAAGAAGATGAAATGCACCGGGCTGCCCATGCGGCTCACCGAGCGCAGGAACAGCGGATCGAGGCATTCGGCGACCAGCGCGCGCCAGAAAATGGCGAGGCAGGCAAGCGTCACCGCCACGATGCCGCCGATCAGGATCAGCGCCTCATTGTTGAGCGCCAGCACGGTACCGAAGAGCACATGCATGAGGTCGACGCTGGAGCCGCGGATCGACACCATCAGCACGCCGACGGCAAGCGAGATGAGATAGAAGGCCGCCATCGAGGCGTCCTCGCGCTGGATAGTGAAGCGCGAGACGGCACCCGCGCCAAGCGCGACGATGATGCCGGCGATCAGCCCGCCGACCGTCATCGGCAGGATCTCGAGCCCATAGAGGAGGAAGCCGGCGGCAGCACCCGGCAGGATGGCATGTGCCATGGCGTCGCCCGACAGGCTCATGCGGCGCAGCATCAGGAACACGCCGACCGGGCAGGCGCCGAGCGACAGCATCAGCGAGCCGAACAAAGCCCGCTGCATGAAGGCGAATTCGGCAAAGGGCGCGATGAGCAGGCTGTAGATGAATTCCATCACGCCGCCCTCGGTCCCGAGCCGTGCTGATGGTCGTGGTGGTGATCGTGCGCATGGCCGTGGTGGTCGTGCGCGTGATCGTGGTCGTGGGCATCTGGCTCGCACCACGGCGCGTTTTCTTCCCATGCCTCATGGAAACGCCTTGCCTTGAGCAGGTTTTCCGGCCGCAGCGTCTCCTTTGTGTCGCCCCAGGCGACGGGCTGGCGGGCTAGCAGCAGCGTTTCCGGAAAATTCTGCCGCACGAGATCAAGGTCGTGCACCACGACCATGATCGTGCGCTCCTCGCCGTGCCAGCGCTTTATCAGCGCAATCAGGTCGCCGACCGTCTTGGCGTCGACCGCGTTGAACGGCTCGTCGAGCAGGATCAGGTCGGCGTCCTGCAGCAGCACGCGGGCAAACAGCGTGCGCTGCAACTGGCCGCCGGACAGCGTATCGATCGGCCGCTTCTCGAAGCCGCCGAGCCCGACCGCCAGCAGCGCCTTGCTGACGGATTCGCGGTCCTCCTTGGTATAGCGGCCGAGCATGCCTCGCTTCGGCCACAGCCCGAGCGATACCAGGTCGACGACGCGCGCCGGAAAGGAGCGGTCGAGCTCCGACTGCTGCGGCAGATAGGCGGTTCGCACGCCGGGCATCCGAAGCACCGCGCCTTCCATCGGCTTCAGCACGCCCACGATGCCCTTCATCAGCGTCGATTTGCCCGAGCCATTGGCGCCCACGACGGCCGTCAGCGAGCCCTTGCGCACAATGCCGTTGAGATGATGGATCGCCGGATGGCTGCCATAGCCGAGCGTCAGGTCGCGAAAGGTCAGGCAAGCATTGGTCATCAGACGGAGTCCGCGAAATCGAATGCGTCGTCGATATGTGATGTTATTACATTAGTCAACATGGCGGCCGGGTGGAATTGTGGCGCGGCTGGTCAACTCGACGTGTACGCGCCGGCGGGTAGAGACCACACAATTGGCTCAATTGGTTTCGCGCCCGTCGGCCTTGCCCCAAGTCGTCCCGGACTCTAAAGAGCAGCGACTCCAGGAAACGAAGGAACCTCTCGAATGAGCATTCGTCGCATCGATGTCGGCCCGCGCATGAGCCAGATCGTTATCCACGGCAACACCGTCTATCTGGCCGGCCAGGTCGGCGAGCCCGGCGGCAACGTCGCCTCGCAGACCCGCGACATCCTGAAGACCATCGACGAATTGCTGGCCAAGGCCGGCACCGACAAGACCAAGATCGTCCAGGCGATCATCTGGCTGGCCGACATGGGCACCTTCGCCGAGATGAACTCGGAGTGGGACAAGTGGGTGCCGCAGGGCTACACGCCTGCCCGCGCCACTGGCGAAGCCAAGCTCGCCGGCCCGGAATATCTGGTCGAGATCATTGTGACGGCGGCGCTATAGCGCCGACTTCCCCTTCCCCCCTTGTGGGGGAAGGTGGCCGAGCGAAGCTCGGTCGGATGAGGGGTGTTGGAAGGATCGCTGCTTTGAAGAAATGGGCGCTTGAAGCACCCTGTTCTTCAGCGCCTCGTTTCTCCCAACACCCCTCATCCGTCCCGGCGCTGCGCGCCGATCCACCTTCTCCCGCAAGGGGAGAAGGGGACGCTGGCGTCACCCCTGCGACGGCGTGAACCTTGCCACCAGCGTGTGGCTCTCCGCCGGATAGATGAACCGCACATGCGTCACCGGATGCTCCGCGCTCCAGGTGCGGCGCTCGACCACCAGGCAGGGCGCGCTCGCGTCGATGTCGAGGGCATCCGCAATCGTCTCGTCCGCCGCCATGGCGCGGATGCGGTGCTCCGCTTCGCTCCACGGCACGCGGCCGATCAGCCATGGGCCAGGCGCGATGTCGAGAAATTCCTCCTCATCGGCCTCGGCCACGGCTGAGAGGTTGATCAGACGCTGTTCAAGCGCGAACGGCCGTTCGCCGGCAAAATGCAGCCCTTCCAGCGCGAGCACCGGACCAGATGCGTTGAGCCCGAGAAGCGTCCGGTCCTCGGCGCTGCTGCGCCGCTTCAGGCGCTCCAGCCGCTCATAGCGATAGGGCAGGCCGAGCGCCTCGACCTCGATCCTGATGTCATGCAGCTCCAGCACCGCCGCCTGCGATTGCGGCTGGCGCACGAAACTGCCGGAGCGGCGTCGGCGCTCTATCAGCCCGGCCTTGGCGAGCTGCGACAGCGCCTTGTTCACCGTCATGCGCGAGCAATTATACTGAGCCGTCAGCTCGTGCTCGAAGGGAATGCGATGCCCCGGCGCCCATGCGCCGGACAGGATCCTGTCGCGAATGTCGGACAGGATACGCTGATGCAGCGATATGCTCTCGCCGCCCTCGATATCGTCTGTCTCGACCAAGCTCATCGAACGGTCCTGCTCAACCTTGCGAGAGGGCGGTCATGACTTCGCGGAACCGCTTGGCAACCGCCTCGCGCTTCGCATGCCTGCCGCCGCTGACCTGCTTCTTGCCGTGCACCCAGACGCAATCGACCTTACTGCCATTGGCAAAGATCCAGGCGTCGAGGAGTGCGTCTCCCGCCTTGCCGGCAAGCGAAGGGTGGCCGGCATCGAGCGAGACGAAGTCGGCCGGCCCGCCGGCGGCAATTCGCGACGGGCCGGCGCCAAGCGCCTGGCCGCCGCCGTCGCGCGAGGCGTCGAACAGCGCGCGCCCCGTCGAGCCGCCGGCCCGCGCCATCACGTTGCGGGCGCGGTGGGCGAGGCGCTGCGAATATTCGAGCTGCCGCAGCTCGTCCGGCAGGCCGATCAGCACATTGGAATCGGAGCCGACGCCGAAACGCCCACCATGCTCGACGAACAGCGGCGCGGCAAACGTGCCGTCGCCGAGATTGGCCTCGGTGATCGGGCAGAGTCCGGCGATGGCGCCGCTCCTCGCCATCGCAACGGTTTCCGGCTCGGTCATATGCGTGGCGTGGATCAGGCACCAGCGATCGTCCACCTTGGCGTTGGCGAGCAGGAATTCGACCGGACGCTTACCCGACCAGGCAACGCAATCCTCAACCTCCTTCACCTGTTCGGCGACATGGATATGGATCGGCCCGTTCGGCGCCATCGCCGCGACGGCATTGAGCTCGTCCGGTGTCGCGGCGCGCAGACTGTGCGGCGCGACACCGACGACGGCCTGCTCCAGCGGACGAACGGCCTCGCGGCCTTTCTCAAGCAGGCGCCCGAAGCGATCGACATCATTGATGAATCGCCGCTGGCCTTCATTCGGCGCGGCGCCGCCGAAGGACGAATGGGCGTAAAAAACCGGCAGCAGCGTCAGGCCGATGCCGGTGTCGGCCGCGGCAGCCGCGATCCGCTCCGCCATCTCGGCGATGTTATCGTAAGGCTGCCCGTCGCGGTCGTGATGCAGATAGTGGAACTCGCCGACGCGCGAAAAGCCGGCCTCCAGCATCTCGACATAAAGCTGCGCCGCCACCGCCTCGACCTGGTCCGGCGTCATCGACAGGGCGAAGCGGTACATCACCTCGCGCCAGCTCCAGAAACTGTCAGCCGAAGGGCCGCGCAATTCGGCCAAACCCGCCATGCCGCGCTGGAAGGCGTGGCTGTGCAGGTTGGGCATGCCGGGCAGGACGATCGCATGGCGCTCATCGCCGGCCTGCGCGGCGGCGCCCGCCTCGACCTTCGAGATGCTGCCGCCGTCCAAGGCGATCCTCACATTGCCTTGCCAGCCGCCGGGCAGCAGCGCCTGTTCCGCATAGATCGCCGTCACGTTCCTCTCCGAATCTGAATGCCTAGATGACATTACCACTTGCGTCTCGTTCCAATATGTATATACATAATCGCCGTCCAAGCAAACGGAAAAGATGATGGGTGGAGCAAACGGGAAGAGCGGCCTTCGTGTCTGGCGCAACGCGCGCCTGGCGACCATGGCCGAGGGTGCTGCCGGGCTCGGCATCGTCGAGAAAGGCGCGATCGCGGCGCGCGACGGGCTCATTATATATGCCGGCCTCGAGGCCGGCATGCCGGCCGCTGCCGGGCAGGGCGCCGAGACCATCGATTGCGAGCGCCGCTGGATCACGCCCGGCCTGATCGACTGCCATACCCACCTTGTCTATGCGGGAAACCGCGCCAACGAATTTGAGATGCGTCTGGCCGGCGCCACCTACGAGGAAGTAGCCCGCGCCGGCGGCGGCATCGTCTCCTCGGTCAAGTCGCTGCGCGCCGCGAGCGAGGACCAGCTTATCGCTGAGACGCTGCCGCGCCTCGACGCGCTGATGGCCGAAGGCGTCACCACCGTCGAGGTGAAGTCGGGCTACGGCCTCGATGCAGACAACGAGAAAAAATCGCTGCGCGCCGCCCGCCGCCTGGCTGACGAGCGCCCGGTCACGATCCGCACCACTTGTCTCGCCGCCCACGCCCTGCCGCCGGAAGCCAAGGGCGACAAGGACGCCTTCATCGATCTCGTCGCCGGCGCAATCCTGCCGGAAGTCGCGGCTGAAAAGCTTGCCGACGCCGTCGACGGTTTCTGCGAGGGCATCGCCTTCTCGCCGGAGCAGATGGCTCGCGTCTTCGACAAGGCGAAGGCGCTCGGCCTGCCCGTGAAACTCCATGCCGACCAGCTTTCCAACCTGCATGGCGCGGCCCTCGCCGCACGCTATGGCGCGCTGTCGGCCGACCATCTCGAATACACGGATGAGGAGGGCGCCGGGGCGATGGCCAAGGCCGGCACCGTGGCGACCATCCTGCCCGGCGCCTACTATTTCATCCGCGAGACCAAGAAGCCGCCGGTCGATCTCTTCCGCCGCCATGGCGTGAAAATGGCGGTCGCCACCGACTCCAACCCCGGCACCTCGCCGCTCACCTCGCTGCTGCTCACCATGAACATGGCCGCGACGCTGTTCGGCATGACTGTCGACGAATGTCTCGCAGGCGTCACCCGCGAGGCCGCGCGAGCGCTTGGCCTGCTCGGCCAGACTGGCACGCTGGAAGCCGGCAAGTCGGCCGACCTCGCCATCTGGGACATCGAGCGCCCTGCCGAACTCGTTTACCGCATGGGCTTCAACCCGCTCCATGCCCGCATCTGGAGAGGACAATGACGGAACTTACCCTGACGCCCGGCAACGCCGCGCTGGCCGACTGGCGCGCCATCTATCGCGGCGCCGTGCCGAAGCTCGCCGATGCCTGCCGGCCGAAGATCAAGGACAGCGCCGAGGCGGTCGCCCGTATCGTCGCCAAGGGCGAGCCGGTCTATGGCATCAACACCGGCTTCGGCAAGCTCGCCAGCGTCCGCATCCCGGCCAACGATCTCGAGACGCTCCAGCGCAACATCGTGCTGTCGCATGCCGCCGGCGTGGGCGAGCCGATGCCGGTCGCGGTGGTGCGGCTGATGATGGCGCTGAAGCTCGCCAGCCTTGCCCAGGGCGCCTCCGGCGTGCGGCCGGAGACGATCGATTTGCTTCAGGGGATGCTTGCCAACGACGTTATCCCCGTCGTGCCGGCGCAAGGCTCGGTTGGCGCTTCCGGCGACCTCGCGCCGCTCTCGCACATGACGGCCGTCATGATCGGCGTCGGCGAATGTTTCACCCCGCACGGCCGCTTCCCGGCCAAGGTCGCCTTTGTGTCGCATGGGCTCGAGCCGGTGACGCTCGGCGCCAAGGAAGGGCTGGCGCTGCTCAACGGCACGCAGTTCTCGACGGCGTTTGCACTGGCCGGCCTGTTCGAAGCCGAGACGCTCTACCAGTCGGCGCTGGTCGCCGGCGCGCTGTCGACCGACGCCGCCAAGGGCTCCGACGCGCCCTTCGATCCGCGCATCCATTTGCTCCGTAAGCACCGCGGCCAGATCGAAACGGCCGATGCGCTGCGCAACCTGATGGCCGGCAGCGCCATCCGTGAATCGCACCGCGTCGGCGACGAGCGCGTGCAGGATCCGTATTGCCTGCGCTGCCAGCCGCAGGTGATGGGCGCAGCCCTCGACGTGCTGCGCAAGGCCGCCGACACGCTTGAGACCGAAGCCAATGGCGTCACCGACAATCCGCTGATTTTTGCCGAGGACGACACCGCGCTTTCCGGCGGCAATTTCCACGCTGAGCCGGTCGCCTTCGCCGCCGACATGATCGCGCTCGCCGTCTGCGAGATCGGCTCGCTGTCGGAGCGGCGCATCGCCATGCTGGTTGACCCGGCGCTGTCCGGCATGCCGGCCTTCCTGACGCCGAAGCCGGGTCTCAATTCCGGTTTCATGATCCCGCAGGTGACGGCGGCCGCGCTGGTTTCGGAAAACAAGCAGAAGGCTTACCCGGCGAGCGTCGATTCGATCCCGACCTCCGCCAACCAGGAAGATCATGTCTCGATGGCCGCGCACGGCGCGCGCCGGCTGCTCGGCATGATCGAGAACGCAACCGCCGTTATCGGCATCGAACTCTTGGCGGCCGCGCAAGGCTGCGATTTCCACGCGCCGCTGGCCTCGAGCGATGCGCTGGAAGCGGTGCGCAAGCTGGTCCGGGCCGAAGTGCCGCATCTCGACAATGACCGGCATTTCCATCCCGACATGGAAAAGGCGATCGCCTTGGTCCGCAGCGGCGCCACGGTGAAGGCGGCGAGCGCGGTCGCGCTGCCTTCGATCGCGGGAGCGGCATGATGGCAACGCCATCCTGGCTCAGCGTCACCCAAGGCAGAGCGCCGCTGCTGGTCTCGATCCCGCACACCGGCATCGACCTCGCCGGCCTTGACGGCCGCCTGGTCTCGACCTGGCTGGGGCGCCGCGACTGCGACTGGTGGATCGACAAGCTCTATGACTTCGCCGCTGATCTCGGCGCGACTGTCGTGCACACCGCCATCTCGCGGACCGTCATCGACGTCAACCGCGATCCGTCGGGCGTCTCGCTCTATCCCGGGCAGGCGACGACGACGCTTTGCCCGACCGACACCTTCGACGGCGACCCGCTCTACCGCATGGGCGAGGAGCCGACGCCGGCCGAGATCGACCAGCGCCGCGAGAAATATTTCGTGCCCTATCACGCTGCCTTGCAGGCCGAGATCGATCGGCTGCGCGGCATGCACGAAAACATCGTGCTCTATGACTGCCATTCGATCCGCTCGGTGCTGCCGCGGCTGTTCGAGGGCACGCTGCCAGTGTTCAACCTCGGCACCAATGACGGCAAGAGCACCGATCCGCTGCTGCAGCAGAAGGTTGCCGCCATTCTCGCTGCGACGGGCGAGACCTGGGTGGTCAACGGCCGCTTCAAGGGCGGCTTTATCACTCGCAGCTTCGGCCAGCCGCAAAACGGCGTGCATGCGCTGCAGATGGAACTCTCCAACCGAGGCTATATGCGCGAGCCATCGGGGAAGGGTTCGCCGGAAAACTGGCCTGTGCCTTACGACGCGACCTACGCCGCGCCGATCCGCGCCACGCTGAAAACCATCCTCGAAACCGCCATTGAATGGGCCGGGCGCTGACGCGCCGCCTAGCTAGAAAGGGACAATGATGAACGATCCCCGCCACAACATCCGCGAAGTGCGTGCACCGCGCGGCGACAAGCTCAACGCCCGCTATTGGACGACCGAAGCCCCGCTGCGCATGCTGATGAACAATCTCGACCCCGAGGTCGCCGAGAACCCCAACGAACTGGTCGTCTATGGCGGCATCGGCCGGGCGGCGCGCACCTGGAACGATTTCGACCGCATCGTCGCTTCGCTGAAGACGCTCGGCGAGGACGAGACGCTGCTAGTGCAGTCGGGCAAGCCGGTCGGCGTTTTCAAGACCCATTCCAATGCGCCGCGCGTGCTCATCGCCAACTCCAACATCGTGCCGCACTGGGCGACCTGGGAGAAGTTCAACGAGCTCGATAAGAAGGGCCTGATGATGTACGGCCAGATGACGGCCGGCTCGTGGATCTATATCGGCACGCAAGGCATCGTGCAGGGCACCTACGAAACCTTCGTCGAGGCCGGCCGTCAGCATTACAACGGCGACCTCAAGGGCAAGTGGATCCTGACCGGCGGTCTCGGCGGCATGGGCGGCGCCCAGCCTCTGGCGGCCGTCATGGCCGGCGCCTCTTGCCTCGCCATCGAATGCAACCCGGACTCGATCGATTTCCGCCTGCGCACCCGCTATCTCGACGAGAAGGCCGAGACGCTCGACGAAGCGATGGAAATGATCGATCGCTGGACCAAGGCCGGCGAGGCGAAGTCCGTCGGCCTGCACGGCAACGCCGCCGAGATCGTGCCGGAAATGTTCAGGCGCGGCATCCGGCCCGACATCCTCACCGACCAGACATCGGCGCATGACCCGATCAACGGCTACCTGCCCAAGGGCTGGACGATGGCTGAATGGCGCGAGAAGCGGACGTCGGACCCGAAGGCCGTCGAGAAGGCTGCTCGCGCCTCGATGCGCGAGCATGTCGAGGCGATGGTGGCGTTCTGGAATGCCGGCGTGCCGACGCTCGACTATGGCAACAACATCCGCCAGGTCGCCAAGGACGAAGGCTTTGAAAACGCCTTTGCCTTCCCGGGCTTCGTGCCGGCCTATATCCGGCCGCTGTTCTGCCGCGGCATCGGTCCGTTCCGCTGGGCAGCACTTTCGGGCGATCCGGAAGATATCTACAAGACCGACGCCAAGGTGCGCGAGCTGACCCCCGGCAACACGCATCTGCACAATTGGCTCGACATGGCGCGCGAGCGCATCTCGTTCCAGGGCCTGCCGGCGCGCATCTGCTGGGTCGGCCTCGGCGACCGTCATCGCCTCGGCCTTGCCTTCAACGAGATGGTGGCCAAAGGCGAGCTGAAGGCGCCGGTCGTCATCGGCCGCGATCACCTTGATTCTGGCTCGGTCGCCTCGCCGAACCGCGAGACCGAAGCCATGAAGGACGGCTCCGACGCCGTTTCCGACTGGCCGCTGCTCAACGCGCTGCTCAATACCGCGTCCGGCGCCACCTGGGTGTCGCTGCACCATGGCGGCGGCGTCGGCATGGGCTTCTCGCAGCATTCGGGCATGGTGATCGTCGCCGACGGTACGCCCGACGCCGCCAAGCGCCTGGAGCGCGTGTTGTGGAACGACCCGGCGACCGGCGTCATGCGCCATGCCGATGCCGGCTACGACATCGCCATCCAATGCGCGAAAGAGCACCAGCTCAACCTGCCGGGCATCCTGGGCTAGAGCATGATGCCGAAAAGTGTGAAACGGTTTTCGGACAACATCATGCCCCATACCAAGAAGACAGAGCCGGATGATTTCAGGTCGAATCGACTTGAAATCGTCCGGCTCTAAGCCGATGCGCATCCTTCGTGCCGCCGGCTACCGCGTCATGCCGTGGAAGAATGGCGGCGGCACGACCACCGAAATCGCCGTCTTGCCGGACGGCGCCGGGCTCGACGATTTCGACTGGCGTGTCTCGATGGCCCGCGTCGAAACCAGTGGGCCGTTCTCCAGCTTTGCTGGCATCGACCGAACGCTGTCGGTGCTAGAAGGCGAGGGGATTGTGCTCGACATCGCCGGCCAGCCACCGGCGCGGCTGACCAAGGCTTCGGCGCCGCTCGCCTTTCCAGGCGACGTGCCGACCGGTGCCACGCTGATCGGCGGTCCGATCACCGATCTCAACGTGATGACCCGTCGCGACCGCATGACGCATAAGGTCGAGCGCCGGCCGCTGTCCGGCGAGATTCGCATTGTGCCAGGTGCCGCCACGACACTCGTTCTTGTCGTCGACGCCGGCGTCACGCTCTTCACGGGCGATACCTTGGATCTCGAGCCGCTCGACACGCTGATCCTCGACCACGACAGCCCGGAATTGCGGCTTCAGTCCAAGGGGCAGGGCCTGCTTTTCGTGGTCGAGCTCCATCGACTCGCCGCCAACCATTAACGGCTGTCGTCAAACATGATCGCGGCCCGGGGGAATTATCGCCCCGCCCCTTGCATGTATCACGAAAAAGCCTGATTCCTTGCCCTGATCCAACCGGGGGCGAAGAGCGAGGGGCGTTCGCCCACGAGCTGTCGAAAGGGCACGCCCCTGTTACGGTGCGCAACAAAAACTTTCGGCCAAACCGTCATGCAACCAATTGCAATTGTACCGGTTTTAGGGGCATTGCCGTGGCGGTGACGCCGCATTGCGCCCCGCCTTACGGAATTTTCAATGAACATTCAGACGAATCCGAACAAGATCGAACATGCAAGCGCCGGTTTCCCGGCGGTGACGGACGCGCCGATACGCTCCAACTTCCTGCCTGAGGACCGCCTGCGCGCCATGGGCGTCGCGCTCGCCAAGGGCGAGGTCAAGGAACTGTTCGGCCTCGCCCCGTTCGAGTTCCAGGCCCGCATCCGCGACAGCGCCAAGAAGATCCTCGAAGTCTACCGCTCGACCAACGCCGCCCAGGCCAAGGGCGAGACCATCACGCCGGCCGCGCAATGGCTGCTCGACAACAATTACCTGGTCGAGGAAACCATTTTCCAGGTCAAGCGCGACCTGCCGCGCCGTTTCTACCGGCAACTGCCGACGCTCACGCTCAGCAACGGCACCGTTTTGCCGCGCGCCTTCGTCGTGGCCTGGAGCTATGTCGAGCATTCCGACAGCTCCGTCTCGGCCAACATGTTCAAGGCGATCGTCGAGGGCTTCCAGTCCGTCGAGCCGATGAAGATCGGCGAGCTCTGGGCGCTGCCCTCGCTGCTGCGCTTCGTTCTCATTGAAAACCTGCGCCGTATCGCCGTGCGCGTCGAGCGCACAAGGCAGATGCGCCATATCGCCAACGAGGTAGCCGATCGCGTGCTGGCGACCGACGACAATGCCGACCGCACCAGGATCCTGTCGAATTACGCCGCGCATGCGCAGGACACCACCTTCGCCACCCAGCTTCTCTATCGGCTGCGCGATGGCTCGCAGAATGCCGGCCGGGCGCTGGAGTGGCTGGAAGGCGAGCTCGAAAAGACCGGCTCGGACGCCGAGGAGATCATCATCTCCGAGCATCAGACGCTGTCCAGCGGCAACGTCACCACCGGCAACATCATCCGCGGCCTGCGCCTCATCAACGACGTCGACTGGACGGTCTGGTTCGAAGGCGTCAGCCGCATCGACACGCTGCTGCGTGAAAAGACCGACTTCGCCGCGCTCGACTTCTTCTCGCGCGACCAGTACCGCACCGCGATCGAGCAGCTGGCGCGCCGCTCCGAACTGTCCGAATACCGGGTGGCCGAGAAGGCGATCGAGCTTGCCGGCCACACGCCGGGCGTCACCGATGCCTCCGGCGTGCCGGAAACCGCCGATCCCGCCGTGCATACCGATGTCGGCTTCTTCCTGGTCGGTCCGCGCCGGCAGGAACTGGAAGAGGCGATCGGCTACAGGCCGCCTTTCTATGTGACCTTCAAGCGCGGCTTTGCCAGCGCCGGCTGGCTGGGCATCGTCGTGCCGGTCTTCCTGCTGACGGCGCTGCTTCTGGTGCTCTCTGGCAGGGCGCTCGCCAATCTCGGCCTGTCGGTGGAATCGATCACGCTCATGCTGGCGCTGTTCGCGGTGCCGGCCAGCGAGGGCGCTCTGGCCTTCTTCAACACCGTCGTTGCGATGTTCCTGAAGCCCACCAGGCTGGTTGGCTATGATTACAACAAGCACGGCATCCCGGCCGAGGCGCGCACGCTGGTTGTGGTGCCGTCGCTGATCGGCTCGCGCGACGATGTCGAGGAAAACATCCGCAACATCGAGGTGCACCACCTCGCCAACACGGCGGAGGAGATCCATTTCGCGCTGTTGTCCGACTGGCCGGATTCCAAGACCGAGATCGACGCCGCCGACATCGAGATCCTGCAATATGCCCGCGACGAGATCGCCAGGCTCAACGCCCGCTATCCGTCGGAAGGCTCGCCGCGCTTCTATCTCCTGCACCGCCGCCGGCTCTACAACCAGGCGCAGGGCTGCTGGATGGGCTGGGAGCGCAAGCGCGGCAAGCTGCACGAGCTGAACCTTCTGCTGCGTGGCGACAGCGACACCACCTTCCTGCCGCTCGACGTGCCGCTGCCGGAAAAGGTCGTCTATGTGATGACGCTCGACGCCGACACGCGCACCACGCGCGACGCGGTTTCGAGCCTCGTCGGCAAGCTCGCCCATCCGCTGAACCGTCCGCATTTCGATCCGGTCAAGCGCGTCGTCAGCGCCGGCTACACGATCCTGCAGCCGCGCATCACCGCGTCGCTGACCAGCGGCGACGACGCCTCCTTCTTCCAGCGCGTCTTCTCGGCCAACCGCGGCCTAGATCCCTATGTGTTTGCTGTCTCCGACGTCTATCAGGACGTCTTCGGCGACGGCTCCTTCACCGGCAAGGGCCTCTACCATGTCGACGCCTTCGAGGCGGCGCTGAAGGACCGCATCGACGAGAACACCATCCTCAGCCACGATCTGCTCGAGGGCGCCCTGTCGCGCGCGGCATTGGTCACCGACGTCGAGCTGGTCGAGGATTATCCGACCCGTTACTCGGTCGACGCCTCGCGCCATCACCGCTGGGCGCGCGGCGACTGGCAGCTGCTCGGCTACATCTTTGATCCGCGCTCAGGCGTGCCGGCGCTGTCGCGCTGGAAGATGGTCGACAATCTGCGCCGCTCGCTGACCCCGATCTTCTGGGTCTTGGCCTGCGTTGCCGGCTGGACGCTGCTGCCTTTCACTCAGGCCGCGCAGTGGCAGGCGCTGATGATCCTGAGCCTGTTCATGGCGCCGACCTTCGACATCGTGAACGGCATCCTGCCGAAGAGCGGCGACCAGACGCCGCGCGGCCATTTCTCCGCCTTGGCCCGCGACACCGTGTTCGGCACCGCGCTGGTAGCGCTGAAAGTGCTCTTGATGGCGCATCTCGCCTGGATGATGGGCGACGCCATCATCCGCACCATCTACCGCTTGTTCGTCAGCCGGCAGAACCTGCTCGAATGGCGCACTGCCTCGCAGGCCGCCAAGGGCGGCAACGATCTCGGCGCCTATTACGGCATGATGTACGGCGCGGTGATCATCGGCGTGGTCGGCCTTGCCATACCGGTGCTCGCCGATTCCACCGGCGCCTTCGTCGCCTTCTTCTTCGCCATCTTCTGGATCGCCTCGCCCGCCGTCGCCTGCTGGATCAGCCGCTCGGCCGAAACCGAGGATAGGCTGCGCATTTCGAGCGCCGACATCCACGCGCTGCGCACCTTCGCGCGCCGCACCTGGCATTATTTCGAGACCTTCGTCACGCCCGAGCAGCATCATTTGCCGCCGGACAATTTCCAGGAAAGCCCGGCGCCGGTGGTGGCGCCGCGCACCTCGCCGACCAATATCGGCGTCTATCTCTTGTCGGTGGTCTCGGCGCGCGATTTCGGCTGGATCAGCCTGTCGGATGCCATCACCCGCATCGACGCCACGATGACGACCATCGAAAACATGCCGCGCGATCGCGGCCATCTCTACAATTGGTACGACACCACGACGCTGAAGCCGCTCTATCCACTCTATATCTCGGCGGTCGACAGCGGCAACCTCGCCGGCCATCTGGTCGCCGTGGCGGCGTCCTGCGCCGAATGGGCGGAAGCGCCCTCCGTGCATCTGCAGGGCGATTTCGAAGGCATCATCGATACCGTCACCATTCTCGACGAAAGCCTGGACGAGCTACCGGACGACCGCCGGCAGCTGCGGCCGCTGCGCCAGCGCCTGGCCGACCGTCTCGACGGCATGCGCCGCGCGGTTACGACCATCAAGGCGCAGCCCGAGATGGCCTCGATCCGCACCATCAACCTTGCCGTGCTCGCCGGCGAGATCCGCAAGCTCGCCACCGCCATCCACACCGAGGCGGCCTCGCCGAAGAGCGATGTCATCGCTGACTGGGCGGAGCGGCTGGAAGCGACCTGCGAGGCGCATGTGCACGATTCGCACAATGACGAGGGCGCGGTCGCCGCGCTGCGCGCCAAGCTGCTCGCCTTGCGCGAACGCTGCCGCCGCTACGCCTTCGAGATGGATTTCTCCTTCCTGATGCGCCAGGAGCGCAAGCTTCTGTCGATCGGCTACCGCGTCGAGGATCGCCAGCTCGACGAGAGCTGCTACGATCTGCTCGCCTCCGAGGCGCGGCTCACCAGCCTGTTCGCCATCGCCAAGGGCGACCTGCCGACCGAGCATTGGTTCCGCCTCGGGCGGCCGATCGTCGAGATCGGCTTCCAGGGCGCGCTGATGTCCTGGTCGGGCTCGATGTTCGAGTATCTGATGCCGCCGCTGGTGATGAAGGAGCCGCAGGGCTCGATCCTCAACCAGACCAGCAAACTCATCATCAAACGCCAGATCCAGTACGCGCGTTCCAAGAACGTGCCCTGGGGCATTTCGGAAGCGGCCTACAACGCCCGCGACCGCGAGCTCACCTATCAGTACACCAATTTCGGCGTGCCCGGCCTCGGCCTGAAGCGCGGCCTTGGCCAGAACACCGTGATCGCGCCCTATGCGACGATTCTCGCGGCGCAGTTCAGCCCGCGTGAAGCGGTGCAAAACCTGCGGCGGTTGCGCTCGATCGGCGCGCTTGGCCGCCACGGCTTCTACGACGCGGTCGATTTCACGCCGCAGCGCGTGCCCGAAGGCACCGATCACGCCGTGGTGCATAACTACATGGCGCACCATTCCGGCATGTCGATCGCGGCGGTAGCCGACGCCATTTTCGAGGGCCGGCTGCGCGAGCGTTTCCACAGCGACCCGGTGATCGAGTCGGCCGAGCTCCTGTTGCAGGAGAAGGCGCCGCGCGACATCCCGACCGCGACCGTCAGGACCGAAGCTGACGAACGCGCCAAGGACGAGACCGAGGCCGAGAGCCCCGACAGCCGCGTCGTGCTCGATCCGATCAAAGCGCTGCGCGCCACCAACGTCATGTCCAACGGCCGTTATTCGGTCATGGTCACCGCTACGGGCTCCGGCTACAGCCGCTTCGGCGAGCTTGCCGTCACCCGCTGGCAGCCGGACCCTAGCGAGGACCGTCTCGGCTCCTACATCTTCCTGCGTGACACCGCGACGGGCGACTGGTGGTCCGCCACCGCCGAGCCGAAGCGCGCCGAGGGCGAACGCGTCCAGACGCTGTTTGGCGACGACAAGGCGAGCTTCACCAAGTCGGTCGGCTCGCTGCGTTCGGAAGTCGAATGCATCGTCATTTCCGAAGGCAACGGCGAAGGCCGCCGCATCACGCTCTATAATGACGGCGCCACCGACCGGCACATCGAGGTGACCTCCTTCGCCGAGCTGGTGCTCGGTAACGAGGCATCGGACAACGCGCATCCTGCGTTTTCCAAGATGTTCGTCGAGACCGAGATCGCGTCGAACAACAGCGCGATCTTCGCCACGCGGCGCAAGCGCGACAAGAACGAGCCCGACCTCACCATGGTGCATTTCGTCACCGACCCGTCGGGTCCGTCGCGCGATGCCGAGGCCGAGACCGATCGCCGCGCCTTCATCGGCCGTGGCCGCACCATTGCCGATGCCGTCGCCTTCGACCCCGGCGTCAGGCTGTCCGGCAGCCAGGGCTTCACGCTCGATCCGGTGGCCGCCCTGCGCCGCCAGGTGCGCGTGCCGGCCAACAAGAAGATCTCGCTGACCTTCTGGACCGCCGTCGGCGCCAATCGCGCCGAGCTCGACGAGGCAATCGCCCGGCTCGACCATCAGGAGAGCTTCGCCCGCCAGGCGATGCTTGCCTGGACGCGCAGCCAGGTGCAGACGCGCCATCTCGGCCTCAGTCTGACCGACGCCGCCAATGTGCAGAAGCTGGCGCGCTATCTGATCTATCCCGATCCGTTCCTGCGCCTGCCGGCGGAATCCATCGCCTCCGGCCTCGGCCGCCAGTCGAGCCTGTGGCCGACCAGCATCTCCGGCGATTTCCCGATCTTCCTCGTGCGCATCGGCGACGTCGCCGATCTCGAGATTGTCGCCCAGGCGCTGCGCTTCCAGGAATATATGCGTGCCCGCGGCATGATGATCGACTTCGTCGTCGTCAACGAGCAGGCCTCGTCCTATGTGCAGGACCTGCAGCGCGCGGTGGAGACACTGTGCGAGAACAGCCGCCTGCGCGGCCGTGAGCTCGGACCCCGCCAGCACATCTTCGCGGTGCGCCGCGACCTGATGGACGAGCCGACCTACAAGACCCTGCTGTCGGTGGCGCGCGTCGTCCTGCATACCCGCAACGGCACGATCTTCGATCAGCTCGAACGCGCCGAGACGGCGGCCCTTCAGGCCCGCGACGCCTTGCTGCAGGCGGAAGGCGGAAGCCCGCGCGAGCCCGCTCCGCCGCTGCCCTTGCCGGTGCCGGCAAGCCGGGATGGACGCGATATCGCCGCCGACGGCAGCGGCCTCAGCCTCTGGAACGGCTTCGGCGGTTTCGACGGCGACGGCCGCCACTATGTGACGCGGCTGACCGGCCGGCGTTCGACGCCGCAGCCCTGGATCAACGTCATCTCCAACGCCTCCTTCGGCTTCCACGTGTCGGCTGAAGGCGCCGGCTTCACCTGGAGCCGCAACAGCCGCGACTACCAGCTGACGCCATGGTCGAACGACCCGGTGTCGAACCGGCCGGGCGAGGGCTTCTATATTTACGACCAGTTGAGCGGCAAAGCGTTCTCGCCCATGGCCGCGACGGTTCGCGATCCGTCGATGACCTATGAGACCTGGCACGGCCAGGGTTTCTCGACCTTCCGCTCCAAACGCGGTTCGCTGTCGATGGACCTGACGCAGGTGGTCGACCCGACCGATCCGGTGAAGATCAGCCGGCTGCGCATCCAGAATTCTGGCCCGGCGCCGGCCCGGCTGCGCATCTACGCCTATGCCGAATGGGTGCTGGGCGGCCATCGCTCGCGCACCGCCGCGACTATTGTGCCCTCGCGCGATGCGGCTACAGGGGCCATGCTGGCGCAGAACCCCTACGGCCTCGACTTCGGCGAGCGGGTGGCCTTCCTGGCGGCCGCCCATCCGGTCCAATCGGTGACGGCTGACCGCTCCGAGTTCATCGGCAGGCACGGCACGACCGAGTATCCGCAGGCTGTGCTTGGCGGGCTTGCGCTCTCCGGTCGCATCGAGGCGGGCGACGATCCGTGCGCGGTCGTCGCCAGCGACATCGACATTCCGGCCGGCGGCGACGTGACGCTGTTCTGGCTGCTCGGCGATGCGGCCACGCCCGCCGAGGCGAGCGCACTGGTGCAGACCCATCGCGGCAAGGATTTCGACCAGCGCCTGGCCGACAACGAAAAGGCCTGGCGCGGCTTCCTCGACACAATCCAGGTCGAGACGCCGGACGAGGCGATGAACGCCATGGTCAACCACTGGCTGCCTTACCAGAGCCTGGCCTGCCGTATCCGCGCGCGCTCGGCTTTCTACCAGGCAAGCGGTGCCTTCGGCTTCCGCGACCAGTTGCAGGACACGCTATCCCTGCTGGCGCATGACCCGAAGCTGGCGCGTGACCAGATCCTCAATGCCGCGCGCCGGCAGTTCCCGGAAGGCGACGTGCAGCATTGGTGGCTGCCGCGCACCGATGCCGGTGTTCGCACCATGATCTCGGACGACGTTGTCTGGCTGGCGCATGCGACGGCCCGCTACATCGAGGTGACCGGCGATGCCGCGATACTCAAGGAGCAGCTGCCCTTCATCGACGGGCAGCAGCTCGGCGAGGGCGAGCATGACGCCTTCTTCACACCCGAGATCACCAAGAACACCGCTTCGCTCTACGATCATTGCGCGCGGGCGCTCGATCTCGCGATCAAGCGCAGCAGCCCCGCCGGCCTGCCGCTCATCCTCGGCGGCGACTGGAACGACGGCATGAACCGCGTCGGCGAGGGCGGCAAGGGCGAGAGCGTGTGGCTGGGCTGGTTCCTCTTGAAGACGCTCACCGACTTCGCGCCGGTCGCCAAGGGGCAGGGCGACGCCAAGCGGGCGCAGGCGTGGATGAAGCACGCGGACGCGCTGAAGCGGGCGCTCGAAAGCACCGCCTGGGACGGCCAGTGGTACCGGCGCGGCAGCTTCGACGACGGCACGCCGCTCGGCTCTCACAATTCGGTCGAGTGCAAGATCGACTCCATCGCCCAGTCCTGGAGCGTGCTGTCGGGCGAGGGCGATCCGGCGCGCTCGACGACGGCCATGGAACAGGCGACCAATATGCTGGTCGATGACGAGCTCAAGATCGTCAAGCTGTTCACGCCGCCCTTCTCGAAGAGCGATAAGGACCCCGGCTACATCAAGAGCTATCCGCCGGGCGTGCGCGAGAATGGCGGCCAGTATACCCATGCCGCCACCTGGTTCGTGATCGCGTTGGCCGAAATGGGCCGCACCGACGAGGCGTATCGCTGCTTCTCGATGCTGAACCCGGTCAACCACGCTTCGGACGAGGCCGCTGCCGAACACTATCGCGTCGAGCCCTATGTCGTGGCCGCCGACATCTATTCCGGCGAAGGCAAGGGCGGCCGCGGCGGCTGGACCTGGTATACGGGCTCGGCCGGCTGGCTTTACCGCGCCGCCGTGGAAGGCATCCTCGGCATCGAGCGGCGCGGCAAGGAGATCACGTTTAGGCCGAAGCTGCCCGGGCACTGGGACGGCTACGCCGCGACGCTCAAGATGTTCGGCGGCGAAATCAAGGTTCGCGTCATCCGCGACAAAAAGACCAAGTCGATCTCGCTAGAAGTCGATGGTTCGAAGAAAAAATCGGCTTCTTTCGAGCCGAAAGCCGGGGACAAGACCGAAGTCGTCGTCAGGATACCCGCATAAAATCAAAGACTTAGCTTATTGACCGTGCATCCCTCGGGGTGCGCGGCCAATTGCTGTTTTTTACTTGGCGCGGCTGCCGCGCCCCGTCGCGTGCCTTCCTTTAGGGCAGGCTAAGCAAGCGGCCGGTGATTAAAAATGTGGCAGCGCGGGGCAAGTGCCATTATTTTGCCGCAAGGCTGACATTTCACCTTTTATCTCAAACCGTTAGGTGATCACGTCAGATTTCGTACCGTCGTCATCTTTTGTTCGCTAAATGGGAACGGAAGGGATAGACGACGCATTGTTTCGCGACACATTAACCGGTACGTGTCAAAAAATGGTGCGGTGCACAAAAGCGGCATCGAGCACGGACAAGAGTTTGGCGGAGTAGCTGAAGTGTCACTTCTGCAGATCTACTTTAGAGCGCTGGGTTATCTGGCGGCCGACAAGAAGCGCGTCGCGCTGATTTGCGGTGCCAACGTCGCGCTCGCGGCGATCGCGATCCTCGAGCCGATCCTCTTGGGTCGGGTCATCGGTGCCATTTCCGAAAAAGGCGCGGTGTTCTCGACGCTCGCCGTCTGGGCCGCTCTGGGTGCCTTCAACGTCGTCGCCTTCGTGCTGGTGGCGCGCGGCGCCGACCGCTTCGCCCATGCCCGCCGCTCCGAAGTGCTGTGCCAGTCCTTCGAGCGCGTGATTACCATGCCGCTCGCCTGGCACCATCAGCGCGGCACGTCCAATTCGCTGCACACGCTGCTGCGTGCCGTCGAGACCCTGTTCAGCCTCTGGCTCGAATTCATGCGCGTGCATCTGTCGACCGCCATCGCGCTGGTGCTGCTGGTGCCGACCGCGCTTGCCATGGACATCCGCATGTCGGTCGTGCTGCTCGGCCTCGGCGTTCTTTACGTCGGCATCGGCCGTATCGTCATGCGCCACACCAAGTCGGGGCAGACCGCCGTCGAACGCCATTACCACACTGTCTTTGCCCATGTGTCCGACTCGGTCAGCAATGTCGCCGTGCTGCAGAGCTACAACCGTATCGGCCATGAGACCGCGACGTTGAAGCGTTACGTCAAGGAGCTGCTCGACGCGCAGAACCCTGTGCTCGACTGGTGGGCGATCGCCAATGCGCTGAACCGCCTGTCGTCGACCATCTCGATGATGATCGTGCTGTCGATCGGCGCCTATCTCGTCACGCGCGGCCAGCTCCGCGTCGGCGATGTCGTCGCCTTCACCGGCTTTGCCGGAATGCTGATCGCCCGTCTCGACCAGATGTCGGCCTTCACGACGCAGATTTCGGAGGCGCGCGCCAAGCTCGAGGACTTCTATCGTCTCGAGGACTCCGCCGCCGAGACCATCGAGCCCGATGGCCTGCGCGAGCTCACCAACGTCACCGGCCATGTGCGCTTCGAGGACGTGAGCTTCGAGTTCGCCAATTCCGGCCACGGCATCGAGGACGTTTCGTTCGAGGTCCAGGCTGGCCAGACCGTTGCCATCGTCGGCCCGACCGGCGCCGGCAAGACGACGCTCATCAATCTCTTGCAGCGCGTCTTCACGCCGTCCAGCGGCCGCATCCTGATCGACGGCATCGACACCCGCACTGTGACCCGCAAGTCGCTGCGCCACTCGATCGCCACTGTCTTCCAAGACGCCGGCCTGCTCAACCGCTCGATCGAGGACAACATCCGAGTCGGCCGCGCCGATGCGAGCAACGACGAAGTGCACGCCGCCGCCAATGCCGCCGCCGCGCAGGACTTTATCCTGTCGAAGAGCTGCGGCTACGACACCGTCGTGGGCGAGCGCGGCGGCCAGCTGTCGGGCGGCGAACGCCAGCGCATCGCCATCGCCCGCGCCGTGCTGAAGGATGCGCCGATCCTGGTGCTCGACGAGGCGACCAGCGCGCTCGACGTCGAGACCGAGGACCGCGTCAAGGAAGCGATCGACGAGCTGCGCCGCAACCGCACGACCTTCATCATCGCCCACCGTCTGACCACGGTCCGGGATGCCGACCTGGTCGTCTTCATGGACAAGGGCAGGGTGGTCGAGTTCGGCGGCTTCGCCGAGCTGTCGCTGCGCAACGGCCGCTTCGCCAGCCTGCTGCGCGCCGGCGGCCTGCTCAACGACGAAGAGGTCCGCCGCCTCAGCCGTACGGTCACGGAAGCGGCGTAAAGGCTGCGCTTTTCCCTTCTCCCGCGGGGGAGAAGGGGAATTGCCCCCAACCCACTGCCGGTCTATTTAGGTCGGCATGAGCGACACCACCTCACGCTTGAGCGCCTGGACCGATCTCGCCAACCCAACGCGCTTCGTCGGGCTGGCCGACAAGGTCATTCCGTGGCTGGCGGGGATAGCCGCCATCCTGCTTGGTGTTGGCCTTTATATGAGCTTCACAGCGCCGGAGGATTTCCAGCAGGGCATTACGGTGCGCATCATGTATATCCACGTGCCTTTCGCCTGGCTCGCGATGATGTGCTACACAATCATGGCGCTCTCGGCGCTGGGCACGCTGGTCTGGCGCCACCCACTGGCAGATGTCGCGCTGAAATCGGCGGCGCCGATCGGCGCCACCTTCACCGCTCTCGCGCTGATCACGGGCTCGATCTGGGGCAAGCCGATGTGGGGCACCTGGTGGGTGTGGGATGCGCGGCTGACCTCGGTCTTCGTGCTCTTTCTGATGTATCTCGGCATCATCGCGCTGACCCGCGCGCTGGACGACGCCGGCCGCGCCGCCTGGGCCGCCGCCATCATCACGCTGGTCGGCTTCATCAACATTCCGATCATCAAGTTTTCGGTCGACTGGTGGAACACGCTGCACCAGCCGGCCTCGGTCTTCCGCCTCGGCGGCCCGACCATCGACCCCTCGATGCTGTGGCCGCTCGCCGTGATGGCGCTCGGCTTCACGGTTTTGTTCTTCGCACTGCATCTGATGGCGATGCGCACGGAGATTTTCAGGCGCCGGGTGACGGCGATGCGCCGGGTTGCGGCGCGGCAAGCGGAGCGGGCTTCTCCTTCTCCCCTTGTGGGAGAAGGTGGCCGCGAAGCGGCCGGATGAGGGGCGCTCCAGGAAACACCAACGTCTCACTCCGCTGGAACACCCCTCATCCGTCTCGGCGCTGACGCGCCGATCCACCTTCTCCCACAAGGGGAGAAGGGAAGGGTGCTCCTCATCCCATCTTCCCCCTTGCTGCCACCGGCAGCGTTTCCAGCACCTTGTCGCCGTCGATCAGATGCACCTGATCGAACAAATTCGTAACCACGCAGCAATGGTCGGGCACGACGCGCACACGCTCGCCGATGCGTAGCTTGGCACCGTCGGCAAGCGTGACCGTGCCATGTTCCTCGCTCAAACCCGTGACGCGGGCACCTGGCATGCCGAGCAGCTCGCCGAACTCCGGCAGTCCGAGCGTATCTGAGGAAAGCGCTTTGCTGCCGCTGTCCAAGATGGCGCGGGTCGCCGTCGGGTGGCTGACCACGGTGGCGAGCACCGTCAGCGCGCAATCGTCGAGCGTACCGACGCCTTTGGCGACCTGGTAGCGGTCGAGATAGATATAGGTTCCGGGGCGATATTCGGTGACGACGCTGTCCTCGCCCGAGCGCCACATGTCCGGTGTGCCGCCGCTGGAGATGCGCACGCATTCAAGGCCAGCCGCGGCAAGCGCGCTGCGCGCGGCCTTCAGCCAGGCATTCGCCTCAGCGGCGCGACCCGCCGCCGGATAAGTCATCAGCCCGCCGAAGCTGAGGCCCCTCGCCTGGTCGATCACCTTTGCAAGGGCCAGCGCTTCGTCGGGGCTCTGCACACCGCAGCGCCCCATGCCGGTATCGCACTCGACCAGCACGGACAGCGGGTGGCCGGCATCGGTGAAGGTGGCGGCCAGCCCTTCCAGCGTCTCATGGCTGTCCGCCGTCACCGACAGGGTGACGCGCCCGTGCAGCGCCTTCAGCCGCTCCAGCTTGGCGCGCCCAAGAATGTTGTAGGGCAGAAAAATATCGGTCAGCCCGGCATCGGCCATCACCTCGGCCTCGCCGATCTTCTGGCAGGTGATGCCGACGGCGCCCGCCGCCACCTGCTTCTTCGCCCAGTAGGGCAGCTTGTGCGTCTTGATGTGTGGACGGAGCTTCAGCCCGTGCGCGCCGGCGTGCGCCTGCGCGCGTCTGATGTTGGCATCGGCGCGCGCCGCGTCGATCAGGATCGCCGGCGTGTCGAGGTCGTCTATGCTTGGCATGAAATCACCGTTCAAGGCATGTCTTCCGAACGGCGAACCCGCTCCGGGACAAAGACATTCGCGTTAAATCAAATCAGTTGGGTTTATGGCCCCGAACGCAACCGATGTCACGGGGCCAGAGGCGTGAGTTTGCGTCGACAGCGGACCGGCATTGGGCTATTCGGATGGGCAGATTTCAGCAGGCAGCGGCCGGAAGGAAGAACCCATGAAGCGCTCCAAGATCAACGACATCATCCGCGAAGCCGACGCCTTCATCCGCTCCTTCGGCTACATCATGCCGCCCTTCGCCTATTGGTCGCCGGATGAGATGAAGGCGCGCAAGGCGGATTCGTCGGCCATCTTCACCTCGCGCCTCGGCTGGGACATCACCGATTACGGCCAGGAGAAGTTCGACGAGCTCGGCCTGTTCCTGTTCACCGTACGCAACGGCCGCTACGAGGACATGAAGCTCGGCATGGGCATGCTCTATGCCGAGAAGATCATGATCTCGCGAAAGGACCAGCTCTCGCCGATGCATCGCCACAACATCAAGGCCGAGGACATCATCAACCGCGGCGGCGGCAAGCTGGTGCTGGAACTCTTCATGCATGACCGCGACGGCGGCATCGACCCCAAGGCCGAAGTGTCGGTGCCGGTCGACGGCACCATCACCAGATTGCCGGCCGGCGGCCTGCTGAAGCTCGATCCCGGCCAGAGCGTCACGCTGCTGCCAGGCGTCTGGCACGCCTTCTGGGCCGAGGGCAAGGACGTGCTGATCGGCGAGGTCTCGACCGTCAATGACGACCTCACCGACAACGTCTTCCGCGAGCCGATCGGCCGCTTCTCCAACATCGACGAGGACGTCGCGCCCGTTCACCTTTTGGTGTCGGACTATGAGAAGTGGGTGGGGTAGGCGAGGGGGCACCGGCCGAAGCCGGCGTGGCCGGTCGGCCTATCCTGGAGTTGCGCCCTCTCAAATTATTCCAAATTGGATCCTGACAGCGGAAAGCCAATGAGGGTCGGAGTCCAAGATGGCCTTCGATACATATACGCTTTTGGCACTCCCGATTAATTCCTTCCGGCAGAGTGACTTGATGGATCGTACCGCCGTTTTGTAGATCTCAATGAGTTTCTTGGGCGGTTGTATGTGGGTTCCATCTTTCTTAACGAAAAAAGAGGTGTAGCCAATCGCGAAGTAGAAATACGGGTCATCCTGTCTTGAATTTATCTTGATGTGCCCTTCTCCATGCAATTCCTTAAATTGATACCAATTGGTATCACCATTTTTGTAAATTACGATCTCCGGCTCGTCGGTTGCGAAGGATGGATGTTTTAACGCCATAGCCGCGCCTTGCCTGCCGATCACTTCAGCAACGGAATCGGCATTCAGGTAGCGAATCTTAGTTCCATCAAAAACATCATAGGCAATTCTTGAGCCTGAATTGATAAGGGTGCGGAGAGTTATTTCGTATTGCTCCTTCGTAATTACGAATTCAGACGAAGCCATATTGGGAGACCTTCAATAGCTCGCGCCCCGGCTAACGCGCGTACTTATCCGCCTTGCGGTTTCCGAGCAGCAGCTTGCGCTCCAGATGCGCGCGGAGCTCGCCGTAATAGGCGGTGAGGAAAGCCTTTGAATCGATCGGCTCGACCCTGGCGCCGATCTTGCGGGCGATGGTCTCCGCCACTGCCTTCAGCGCGGAATAATCGTCGCGGCGCAGCACCTCCTCCAGCTTCTGCAGTTCGGCGATGCCATAGGCGTCGAGCTGCGCCGGGCTGAACTGGAAGCGGGCCGCGACCGGGTCCCTGCGCCGCGAAAGGTCCTCGAGCAGCGCCACTTTCGGCGCCTCGACCACCCAGGTGCCGGCGAGCAGGTCGCCGATCCTCAGTCGGTCGCGGTTGAACAGCGGGAACAGCGAGAACAGCAGCGCCCAGACAAGGCCGAAGATGGTCGTCAGCGTGTCGGCGACATCGGCGCTGGCGCGCGCGGCGAGGATCGACAGCGGCAGGAACACTTCGATCTCGCGCATCAGGTTGCGCGCGATGACCTGGTCGAGGGTGAGGCCGGCGCCGCTGCGCGAAGCGACCCTGACGCCGACCATGCGCTTGCCGGGCGTGGCGGCGCGACGCCCGGCCTCGAAGGCGATGAAATAGACGTTGCGCAGGAAGAAGATGAAGATGATCCAGACGATGAACAGCGGCTCCGCGTCCTTCAAACCGAGGCCGCCGAGGCCGAACAGCGCCACGAGGCTGACCACGACCGCAGCCACGATGATGATCACCACGTCGAGCAGGAACCCCGAAGCACGTGTTCCGGCATCCGCCAGCTTGACCCTGAGGTCGACGCCCTCCGGCGTGACCAGCGGACGGAACATCGCGGCCGGGTTCCTGGTCTTGACCTTGGCCCTAGCGGTCGCCATGCCGCACCATACGGAACAGGTAGAAATACGAGATCCAGAAAGCCAGCATGCCGCCGCCGATCGAATAGCGGACGATGTCGCTGGTGATGGTCTGCCGGCCGATGCCTTCGAGCAGGCCGGCAAAAAGCAGCATCACCGTGACGCCGATCATGGCGGTCGCCGCCACGCGTCCGGCCCGTGCGGCGGCGGCCATGCGGGTCAGTTCGCCGGGAAAGGCGATGCTAGTGCCGATACGCATGCCGGCCGCGCCCGCGATGGCGATGGCGAACAGCTCCGTCGTGCCGTGGATCGAAAGCCAGCCGCCGAGCTCGAAGCCGAGGCCCTTGGCGGCATAGATCTGGAAGATGGCGCCGAGCATGCAGCCATTCATCAGGATGATCAGCACGCTCGGCACGGCGAAAGCGAAGCCCAGCGCGAAGGCCAGTATCGAGACCTGGGTGTTATGGGTGAAGAGATAGGCGGCAAAGCCCGAGAGAAAGTGGTCGCCGCCGCCGTAGAGCACGCTGTGCAACATCTCGGCCGAGGAGTCCGGGTTACGCCCGCCGGCCAGGCTCGGCGCGATGATGGCGTCGTACCAACGCTTGTCGGAGGCGACCAGCCAATAGCCGGCAATCGCGCCGATCACCGTGAGGCAGACCGATGTCCACACTTCGCGCCAAAGGTCGCGGATCGCCGCCGGCCAGTCGTGCAGGAAGAAGTCGCCGATGCGCGTCCGCAAGGAGCGCCGCGCGCCGTAGAGGTAGAAATAGCCGCGCAGGCAGAGCGCCTCGAGATAGGCGATCAGCGCGCTATCGAGCGAGGTCGCGCGGGCCACCGAAAGCGAGGACAGCGCCGAACGATAGAGCAGGGGGAGCGACAACAATTCGTCTTCCGACAGGGCGCGCGGCGCGCGCTTCTCGACGCGCGCCAGCAGCGCCTCGAAGGCTTTCCAGTCGGCCTCGCGCTCCTGGCGGAAGCTGGCCAGCGACTGCCGCACCGCATCGGTGCCGACGGACAGCGTCATAAGAGGTTCTCCTCCTTGAGCTGGATATAGCGCTCGATCAGCGCCGGGCCGAGCCGCTGGTGGTCGGCCTCGATGACATGCGCGCCCAGCAGCCTGAGCCTGCCGATCACCACTTGCCGCTGCCGTAAAAGGTCGCCGGCGGTGACCGAGCGCGCGACATCCTCGGGCTTCGCCGGCGGCATGTCAGCCAGCGTTTCGAGCTCCACGTCCCGCATCAGCATGAACAGCACCAGATGCCGCTCGGTCAGCCGGCCGACGGTGCGCAGCATCAGTTCGGCGCTGATCGGATCGACGAAATCGGTGAAGATGATGACCAGCGAGCGCCGGTCGAGCTTGGCCGAGAGCGTGGTGAGCGCCAGGGTGAAGTTGGTCTCCTCGGTCGAATAGTCGATCTCGGCGGCGCGCTTCTGGATCATGCTGAAGCTCGGCGAACCGCGCACCGCGCCGCTGGAAACACGCGGCCGGGCGTCGAAGGAAAACAGGCTGACGAGGTCGCCGCCCTTGAGCGCGATGAAGGCCGACAGAAGTGCGGCCGTCACCGCCCGGTCGACCTTCGGCACGCCGTCGACCGGCTCGCACATCAGGCGGCCGCTATCGATGGCCAGAACGATGCTGTTGTTCTCCTCGATCCGGAACTCGCGCGCCAGAAGCTTGCCGTGGCGGGCGCTGCGCTTCCAGTCGATCATGCGCCGGCCCATGCCGGGCTGGTAGTCCTTCAGCGCTTCGAACTCCCGGCCCTGGCCGGCGCGCTTCTGCGCATGGCCGTCGGCGAGCGCCGAGCGCTGCAAGAGCGTAATCGCCTCGTCGCGCGCGCTGTTGACATTGGGCAGCACCGCGACCTTGCGATCGACCGGCAGTATGACCTGGTTCCACACCAGTCCGAACGGGCCCTGCCAGCGCAACCAGAGCCGGTCGAAACTGGCGATGCCACGGCGGATCGCCTCGAATTCGAGGTCGAGCGTGCCGCCATTGGCCGGCAGCGCGCCGCCGGTGCCGGCGACTGGCTGCACCCGCTGGTCATGCCCGACACGCGCCTGCAGGCGCCGCAGCCTGGCGCCGAGACCGGCCGCGATGTGCAGCGTGAAGCGCCCGCCGACGCCGACCTGCGGCGGCGACGTCAGCGTCGCGTTGAGCGAGGCGCGGCCTCGTCCGGCTGCCGCGTCCACCGCCAGGAAGGCAAGCAGCAGGCAGATCCACAACAGGCCGAGATACCAGACAGAGGGCAGCGCGAGCGCGATCAGGAAGGCGGGGATCGCCCCCGCCGCCGCCGCCCAGACCGCTCGGCCGCTCGGATAGATCAACGTGGCGCTTCCGTATGGTCGACGAGGTCGGAGACGATCTGCTCGACCAGGCGCCCGTCGATCTGCGCCGCCGGCGAAAGCACGACGCGGTGGCGCAGCGCCGGAACGGCCAATGCCTTGACGTCGTCCGGAATGACATAGTTGCGGCCGTCGAGCGCCGCCCTGGCGCGCGCGGCCCGCGCCAGCATGGCGCCCGCGCGCGGACTTGCGCCCACTTCCAGGTCAGGGCTTTCGCGGGTGCCGCGCACCAGCGCCGCGATATAGCCGACGACGTCGTCGACCAGCGTGACGTCGCCGACCGTGGCGACGGCGGCTTCGAGCGATTTGCGGTCGGTCTGCGCCTTGATGCCGTATTGCTCGATATCGTGCGCGGCGGAGCCGCCGCCGTGATGGACGATGATGGCGCGCTCTTCCTTGGGGTCCGGATAGCTCACCCGGTGCTTGAACAGGAAGCGGTCGAGCTGGGCTTCGGGCAGCGGATAGACGCCCTGATGCTCGATCGGGTTCTGCGTCGCCACCACCATGAAATTCCTGCCCAGAGAATGCGTGGTGCCGTCGAAGGTGACGGCGTGCTCCTGCATGGCTTCGAGGAGTGCTGCCTGCGTCTTCGGCGGCGTGCGGTTGATTTCGTCGGCGAGCAAAAGGTCGCAGAAGATCGGACCGCGCGTCAGCGTGAACTGCCCGGTCTGGAAATTGTAGATGTTGGCGCCGACGATATCGCCTGGCATCAGGTCGGGCGTGAACTGGATGCGGCCATAGGTGACGCCGAGCGCCTGCGCGAAGCAGCGCGCCGTCATGGTCTTGGCCGTGCCCGGCGGGCCTTCGAGCAGGATGTGGCCGCCGGCGAACAAGGCCGTCAGCATCAGGTCGACCGTGTCGCGCTGGCCGGTGATTGCTTTTGCCACTTCTTCCCTGATCGCATTCGCCAGGACCTTCACTTCATCGACGTTCACCGAGCCTCCTTGCCGTCCAGTCATGCAGCTGTTCGGCTGCCTCATGCATTGCGGCCAAATTGTTGGATTCGTTCGCGGCCTTGAAGCGTTGGCTGAAGCCGTGCGCTTCGCTCTTGTCGCGGGAGTCGAGCCAGCGGTCGAGCGCTTCGCCCTGGAGCCCATGTGGCGCGCCGAGCAGAGCGCCGGCGCGCTGCCGCACCAGCGCTGCATAGCGGTCTCCAAGCCCCTGCAGCCGCCCGGCGCGCCTCAACAGCGTCGCCGTGGTGTCGACCAGCGCCCGTTTGCCGAAGGCGATGGCGCGGCCTTCCGCGCGCGGCGGCCCGAAGCGGCCGAGCCCGTGCAGGAAGGCAAGCGCGGCCGCCACCAGCACCGAAAGCGTCAAAGCCAGGAAGGGCGGTTCGATCAAAAGCTTGGCGAGATCGTATTTCTGGCCGACGCCGTGCAGCGTCAGGTCGAACATGACCGCGCCCTTGGCGGGCTCCAGCATGGCGATCATATCGAGCGCGGCGGCCGCCTTCTGCTCGTCACCCAACGCGGCATTGTTGATGAAATCCGGATCGGTGAGGATGTAGAAAGGTTCGTCATCGAGCTCGGTGAGGATGGCCTTGCCGTCGCCCGCGGCGATCAGCGGGTGATCGTCCGCCACCCATTGCAGTTCGTCCGGCACGGCGATCTTGCGGCCTTGGACATCGATCTTGTCGACCGTCGGTTTGCCTTCGCCGAGCTTCGCCTTGGCGATACGGCCGAGCCAGTCGTTGACGACCGCATCGGGAAGTCGTTCGACCTTGGTCTCCCAGCCGTCATGGCCCAGCAGGGGAAGGGTCTGCCATTTCGGCATGACGAAGAGCGTGTCTTTGCCGGTGCGCAGCTTGATGATGTGATCGAGCGCGGCCGGGTCACTGCCCGCCGCGATGGTGACGATGAGCAGGAAGGTCGAAGCCAGCGGCGACTTCAGGTCCTTCTCGCCGCGCTCCATCGGCGGCGGCTGTCCATTGGTGAGCTTCAACCATTCGACAAGCCCGGCGTAGCCTGTGCCGCCCTTCGAAAACGGCGTGGCGCCGCCTTCGGGCTGGCGGAAATCGGGCGCGTAGGTGGAAAGCAGGAAGAAGCCTGCCGCCGCCAGCAGGCTGGCGAAAATGCCCCAGAACAGCGTCTTGCGGCTGAACGGTTCCTGCGCTGCTTCCGTCGTTGCCGCGCTCATGCCCAGGCATCCCGGAAGGCGAAACGCTCATAGGCGCCGCGTGCCTGTTGCCAGCCTTCGGCGCCGACGGGTCGGCGGGCGAACAGCGCGGCTTCGACGATGCGCGCGATCTCGCTGAAGGCGGCGCGGGGCCGGGTGGGGATCGAACCCGCCGCCGCGATGTCGCGCGCGGTGAGCGACGGGCGCAGGAAGTCCGGCAACCGGGTGGCAATGTCGGCGACGCTGCGGCGCAAGAGAAGATGCACCGCCTCGTCAAACTCGCCGCGCGCGGCGAGCGCATCGGCCTCGGAGAGCAGGATCTGCGCGGCACCCGCGTCCGGTCGCCACTCCTCCTTCGCCGCCTCGGCTTCCTGGCGTTTGCGCCACCAGGGCAGCCGCCAGGCGACACCCTTTGCTTCAAGCACGAGAAGCAGCGCGATGATAGCGACGCCAGTAATCACTGCGCCCCAGAACAGATAGATCATGTAGGGGCCGAGCTTGGCCAGGCCGTCCAGCAACGGCTTCAGCCATTCCGGCGGCTCGGGTCGCACGAAGCTGGGCAACGCAAACTGGATCGAATCGTCCGTCAGCAGCTGCTTGTGCAGCTGCGCCAGCCGTCCGGCGTCTTCCGTCACTGCGGCCGTCACCCGCTCGTCCCCCTGCAACCTGCGGTTCGGGGCTGACACTGGCAATACGCCATGACAATTGCAAGCGCACTGGACGCAGCCCTTCAATCTTGGCAAATTTACTTTGAAGTCGCCGATTGGACACGGCGGTGACTCAGGGGGAAATTACCATGACCACTGCTACATTGGGACGACCCGGCAGATTCGAGATCGGCAGGGTATTCAACACCACCTTCGGCGTGCTCACGCGCAATATCGGACTTTGCATAGGACTTGCGGCCCTGTTCTCCGGGCTGCCGGCGCTGTTGATCCGGCTGTGGCAGCAACCGCAACTCGACGCGATACTGCACCACGATCCGGCCGCGATGCCGGATCCCAGCGCGATGTTTCGCAACTCCTCCGTCAGCGTCATAGCCGGTTTGATCGGATTTGTTTTCGCGCTGCTGCTGCAGGCCGCGCTGATGCGCGCCACGATCGAGGATCTGAACGGCAAGCGGCCGTCCTTCGGCGACTGCGTGCAAACCGCAATTCGCTTCCTCCTTCCGACGCTGGCAGTCGGCCTGCTGGTCGGCCTGGGCGCGGGCATCGGACTGATGCTGCTTGTTGTACCCGGCATCATTCTGTGGCTGGGTTGGTCGATGTCGGTTCCCGTTCTCATCCAGGAGCGGCGCGGCGTGTTCGGCTCGATGTCACGCAGCCGCGCCCTGACCAAGGGCAGCCGCTGGTCGCTGTTCGGCCTGTTCCTCATTCTGATCATCATAGCCATGATCATCCAGTGGGGGATGCTGCTGGTCCTCGTTCTATTCGGCGGGATCCTTGCCGAAGTGGGGTCCGCGCTGGTGCAGGCCGTGGTGTCGATGGTGCTGTCGGTCGCGACGGCTGCGAGCTACGTCGAACTGCGTCAGGCGAAGGAAGGTGCCAGCATCGACGAACTGGCGGAAATCTTCTCCTAAGAAACGTCATCGGAGAAGACCACCATGGCGTCTACTGCTCTCGGTGTGCCCGATCGGTTCCGTATAGGGCGGGTGTTCAACGACAGTTTCGCGGTGATCGGCCGTAATCCGGCCTTGTGTCTCGGCATCGGCGTTGCGTTTCACGCCCTGCCGAGATTCGTCGCATTGCTTTGGTATGTGAACAGTGGCGCGGCCCGGCTACCGGCCAAGGCATTTGTTTCCCAAAATGCAACCATCGTCGTGCTGGGTGTGCCGGTCTATCTCTTTATTACGGCCGTTCTCCAGACGTCTGTCATCCGCGCAGCAATCGTAGACCTACGTGGCAGCAAGCCTGTTTTCGCGGATTGCTTCGGCGTCGCGCTCGCGCTCCTGTTCCCGATACTCGGCGCTTCGTTGCTGGTGACGCTTGGCATCTTGATAGGCCTGCTGCTGCTGCTCGTGCCCGGCATCCTGCTTTTGCTTCGCTGGGCGGTTACGATGCCGGTCATGATTCAGGAAAGACGGGGCATCCTCGACAGCATGGCGCGCAGCCGCGACCTGACCAAAGGAAGTCGATGGGCGCTGCTATGGCTATGGCTGATCCTTATAGTGACGGGTACATTGATTGGCTTGGTGATTACCCGCGTCGTCCTCCCTTTGAACATCACGTTCGGCCTGTTGGTGGACTCCGCTGTGAGGGCGGTCATCATGGTGCTAACATCCGTGGCTGCCGCTGTTAGTTATGTCGAACTGCTTCGGATCAAGGAAGGGACCAGCGTCGACGAATTGGCGAAGATATTCTCGTAGAGAATGGCACGCTCCGTTGAAGGCGCGGCCTCAATGACAGCAGCAATTATCCACGCTCGTCCGGCACAGGCATGACGAGGTGATCGCCACATCCGCCTTGGCAAGCGCCGCCGCCAGTTTCGCCTGCAACCCCGGCAATTCGTCTCTCTCGCCACGTCGCTTCAGGCATTCGACCAGCCCGTGCAGCGCCCAGACATTGTCCGGATGCTGGGCGCAACGCTGAACCGCGCCGCTCAGGCCGAGATCGTCGCGATAGACCTGCTCGGCCTCCGCCGCATGGCCCTGGTCGAGCAGGAGCGCCGCCAGCGCGTGACGCGGCGGATGCATCCAGGCCCATGGCTCGGTGTAGGAGAGGTTGTCGTCGACCTCGACCGCGCGCCGCAGATGCCCGTAGGCCTCCTCATGACGCCCCTGGTGATAGGCGAACTCACCGTCGAGCAGCGCCGCGCCTACCGCGAGCGAGGCTTTTGTCGGGTTGCTGAGGAAACGGCGCTCCGCCGGAATGCCGTCGATTTGCCGGCTGAACAGATCGCGTTCGCGCTCGGCGGAAGCGAAGTCGCGCAGCGTCGCATGCGCCACGCCCTTGGCGTAATGCTGCATCGCGGTGGTCACCACATAAAGGTCGGGCTCGCTATTCATCGGCTCGTCGATGATCTCGCGCCAGCGTCCGAAGCGCACCTGAACATGCGATTTCATCGCGTGATAGCCCTCGACCGTCTGCGTCAGCTTCGGCCGCTCGGGGATGCTGACGACATCGCGCGTCGCCAGGCTGCGCACCTTGTCGGCCGCCCAGAGCGCCGGACGGTACTGGCCAAGCAACATGCAGGCGAACATCATCAGATGCAGGTCGTGGCAGCAGCCGAGCAGGTAATAGGTCGGTTCGCCGGCATAGGCGAGGTAGAGGTCGTTGGCGCGCACCGCCTTCTCGCTGGCGATCTTGGCCTTCTCATATTCGCCGCACAGCACGTGGATATGCCCCGGCATGTGGTTCATATGGCCGGCATCCGGGCACATCGTGCCCAGCCGCTCCGCCGAGCGTGTGCCGCGCTCCGGCTGGGTCGACATTTCGAGCAGATGGGTATGAAGGTGAAGGATCGCCGGATGCGGGGTCGTGCCGGTCTCGTCCGACATCCGGATCGAACGCTCGCAGATCTCCAGCGCTTCGAGCACGTCCGAATTCGGCGCCGGCGCGCCGGTCTTGAGGTTCCACAGCCGCCGCACCGTGCGCATCATCAGCGCCTCGACGGTCAACGCCATCACATCATGGTCGTCGGGAGAGTCGCGAAAAACCTCGCGCATCGCGGCGGCATAGGGGTCGTCCCATCGTTCGAACTCGGCCGGGCTTACGGCGTGCGGTTGCTGGAAGCGGGCGGCAAGAGCTTCGATCAGCCGCTGCTCGACGACGCTTGCCTTAGCCGCACTGGCTCGCGCCAGCTGCACATGTTCGAAGCAGCGCTTGGCGGCGCGGTTGGCCTCATCCTTGCCATGCTCCTTCCAGGTCAGATTGTAAAAAGGGCCAGCGGCATAGGCGATGCCCCAATGCACGAAGGCGCAAGCTGGATCGGTCTCCAGCGCCTTCTCGAAGCATTTTATGCCTTCCTCGTGGTTGAAGCCGTAGCACCAGTTCAGCCCGATATCGAACCAGCGCTGCGTTTCGGCTGAGGAGGTGGAGATGGGACGGCGATAGGTGCCGAGGTCGAAGTGATCCATGCCCGATTGTTTCTCGCATTCGAGCCGTCGAAAACCGGCCACGCGCAATCTGTGCCGAAAGACGCGGGCCTGGCAAACGGCTTCTCAACCGTCGAACCGCGCGGGACGAAACGGCTCAAGCAACGGACTGGGCTCGCCGGTGACGATCTCGCCCGCCAGCAATTCGCCCGCGATGAGACCGAGCGTGGCGCCGCTGTGGCTGAAGACGACGTTGTAGCCCGGGATGCCGGCCAGCTGGCCGATAACCGGTTCGCCATCGGCCGGTATCGGCTTCGGTCCCATGTGATAGCTTTCCAGCGGCAGTTTCGGATTGCCTTCCAGCACCTTGGAGGCCTCCTCGAGCAGGCCCGCGATCGTCGATGGCTTGGCCTCGTAGCTGCCGTCGTCGCGCACGATGACTTCTTCCTCGGACCAGGCCGAGTCGAGCGCGAAACCACCGTTGGGGGTCGGCCGGATGGCGACACGCGGCGTGTTGAGCACGGCGCGCAGCGGATGGCGGACTGGCTTGCTGAAGAGGAGCAGCGCGCGCGTCGTGCCGTCACCAATGCGCCGGCCTGCCTTTGCCGCCATGGCCGGCACCGCCGGGCCGGTCGCGACCACGACGGCGTCGGCATCGATAGCCAGGCCGGAGGAGGTCCTCACGCCGGTCGCCCGGCCACTGGCGAGAACAACATCGGCAGCGCCTGCATCGGTGATAATCCGCCCGCCGCGTCCGCCGAACTCCCGCAGCAGCAGGCCTATAAGCGACGGCAGGTCGACCCAGCCTTCGCCGGCATTGAAAATGGCGCCTTGGCGAGAAACGGCCTTTGCGTCGATGCCTGGCGTGACGGCGGCGATCTCGGCGGGCGCGAGCAGCCGCGTCTCGTAACCGATCGCCTGTTCGTGCTGAAAGATTTCCTCGATCTGGTTGGCGGCGTTGTCGGCGTCCCAGGTGAGCCCGCCGTCAAGCCGCAGCCAGGCGCGGCAATCCTGTCCGGCCGCGAACCTCCGGTAGCGGTCGAGGCCCGCGATGCGCAGTGCATGGTAGGCGGCCGAGCGTTTTCGCGCGGAGTTGAGCCAGGCGAGTGAGCGCGACGACGCGCCGTTGGCGACCGGCCCGTCGCTGACGATCGTCACTTGGGCGCCGAGTCGGGCGAGATGAACGGCGGTTGAGACGCCGAAGATGCCGGCGCCGATGACGGCGACCTTGAGGGCGGATTTTTCAGTCATGACTGCAGCTTTCGATGATCGGGCTTTGGCTTGGGAGAGGGCGCGGCGGCATCGCTCACAGCACCTCGGCGAGAAATTGCCGGAGTCGCGGGCTTTTCGGCCGGTCGAATATCTCCGCCGGCGGGCCGACCTCGACGATGCGGCCCTCGTCCATGAACGCGACCTGGTCGGCCACCTTGCGCGCGAACCCCATCTCATGGGTGACGACGATCATCGTCATGCCGCGCCGGCCGAGATCGGCCATCAGGTTGAGCACGCCTTTGACCAGTTCGGGGTCGAGCGCGCTGGTCACCTCGTCGAAGAGGATGACCTCGGGGTCCATGGCCAGCGCGCGGGCGATCGCCACGCGCTGCTGCTGGCCGCCGGAGAGGCGGCTCGGCCGGTAGTCCGCGCGGGCGGCAAGACCCACTTCCGCCAGGCGCGCTTCGGCCGTCCGCCTGGCCTGGCTTGCCGGCATGCCCTTGATCCTTGTCAGCGCCAGCATGACGTTCTCGATCGCAGTGTGGTTCGGGAACAGGTTGAAGTGCTGGAAGACCATGCCGACGCGCCGGCGCAGCTTTTCCGGCTTCATAGCCAAGATGCTCTCGCCGTCGAGCAGGACGTCGCCGGCCTTCGGTTCCACCAGCCGGTTGAGGCAGCGCAGCAGCGTCGACTTTCCCGAACCCGACGGCCCGATGACACAGGTGACCGTTCCCGGCTCGATCTTGAGCCGGATTTGCTTCAGCACCTGCAACTCGCCATAGGCCATGTCGAGATCGCGCACTTCGAGGCTGCCGGCCTTGATCGCCGGCAGCGGCGCGCCGGACGAGGCTTCGCCGGCCGTGTCCTTCAACTCGCCGACCTCGACGAGGCCGCTAACCACGCCACCCGGCTTCTGCTTGCCGAGCCGTAGGCGGTTGTCGATGGTGTTGACCACATGGGTCAGCGGCACCGTGATGATCAGATAGAACATGCCGGCCAGAAGCAGCGGCGACAGATTGCCGGTGACCACGGCCTGGTCCTGGCCGATGCGGAAAATCTCGCGTTCGGAAGCGAGCAAGCCGAGGAAATAGACGAGGCTGGAATCCTTGACGTTGCCGATGAACTGGTTGACCAGGGCCGGCAGCACGCGGCGCACGCCTTGCGGAATGACGATCAGCCGCATGCCCTGGCCGTAGCTCATAGAGAGCGCACGGCAGGCTTCCATCTGGCCGCTTTCGACGCTCTGGATGCCGGAGCGAAAGATCTCGCCGATATAGGCGCCGGCGATCAGGCTGAGCGCAAGGATGCCGAGCGGGTAAGGGGAGGGGCCGAACAGCTCGCGGCCGATGCGCGCAAAGCCCTGGCCGATCAAGAGGATGGTGAGGATGGCGGGGAGTCCGCGAAAAATGTCGGTGTAGACGCGTGCCGGAATGCGCAGCCAGGTGGAGCGAGAGATGCCCATGACGGCAAGCACCATGCCGATGAAGATGCCGAGCACCGTTGAGGTCGCGGCGAGGATCAATGTATTCTTCAACCCAACGGCAAGCAGCGACGGCAGCACCTCGGCCATCGCATTCCAATCGAAAAAGCTGCGCTGAAGGTTCGCTAACCAGTCCATCCGCCAACCTGCCTTGCTCGGCGACGGAACTCTCCGTCGCGCGATCGCTCATGGCCTGCCTGAAAGGCCGCCGGCATTCGCGCCGGCGGCAATGCGCAGGTCAGTTCTTCTTGGGGAGATATTGCTCCGGCATCGGCGATCCGGGGAACCACTTCTGGTAGAGGTCGCGCCAGGTGCCGTCCTGCATGGCTTCGTGGATGCCCTTGTTCAGCGCCTCGCGAAAAGCGTCGTTGCCCTTGCGGATAACGAAGCCGGCCGGCGCGTCAAAAGACGGGATGTTGATGGCGATCTTAAGCGCCGGATAGCGCTCGCCATATTGCTTGGCCGCCTCATAGTCGAGGAAGTGTCCGTCGATCGTGCCGTTGTTGAGCGCGGCGATGGCCGAGTTGTTGTCCGGAAACTTGACCAGGTCGGTACCCGTAAAGTTCTTGGCGGCATAGATCTCCTGCAGCGTGCCCTGCACGACGCCGAGACGCTTGCCGGCAAGGCCTTCGGCGCTGGTGATCTTGGGGTCGGATGTCAGCACCGACAGGTATCCGGCGAGGTAGCCGTCAGAGAAATCGACGGTCTGCTTGCGCTTCTCCGTCGTGCCGATGGCCGCGACCGCGACATCGAAACGCTGGTTGGCGACCGAAGGCATCAGCGCCGAGAACTCCTGGCCGGTGAAGGTCACCTGGTCCGGCTTGAAGCCCATGCGGCCGACGACGTTGAGGAAGAATTCGAGATCGAAGCCGGTGAACTTGCCGTCGGCGGTGGTGAAGGCATAGGGCTTGGCGTCGCCCATCGTGCCGACGCTGATCGTCTTGGGGTCGATGAGATTGTAGGGATTATCCGCTGCCCAGGCCTTGGGGAGCGAAAGCGCTGCCAGCGCGATGGCGAAGAAGACCGAGCCGATGCGCTGCCGGCAGCTCACTGTGAAAAGACCTCTTATGCTCATTGGTTGTTCTCCACTCCGAAGATCGGTTCAAGCCGGGCTTTCGAGACGGCCCGGCGGTCAATTCGACAGGGTTTTCGATGCGGCGCCTCTCAGGCGCTCTTTTCTTGTGAGACCGGTCTCAAATGTGAATGAGACCGGTCTCTTGACATTTGTAGGCACAGCGACGACCATCCGTCAACGAATTTGAAAGCGATTTCCAAGAAATGAAGCGCCCACCCAAGGCTCCTTCCGTCACCGTTAGCGACGTCGCCCGCGAAGCCAAGGTTTCGAAGGCGACGGCGGCGCGCGTGCTGGGCGGTTACGGCACCGTGAGCGAGACGGTCCGCGCGGCCGTGCTGGAAGCCGCCAGGGCGCTCGACTACCGGCCGAACGAGCTCGCGCGCAGCATGACGACCGGGCGTTCCGGCAGCATCGGCGTGGTCGTCGGCGATATCGAGAACCCGTTCTTCTCGCTTGCCGTGCGCGGCATCAGCGACGTGGCGCGCTTGTCGGGCATCAACGTCATCCTCGCCAATTCAGGCGAAGACGTCGAGGCGGAGAAGAATGCTATCCGCGTCCTCCTGGCAAAGCAGGTCGACGGCTTGATCGTGACGCCGGCCCAATCCGGCGAGATCGCACATCTCAAGGAGATCGCTTGCCCGCTGGCGCTGCTCGACCGCGCCCTGCCGGAGCTTGCCGTCGACACTGTCACGGTCGACGACCGCAATGCCGCGCTGCGGGCCACGCGCCTGCTCACGCAAGCAGGGCACAGACGGATCGCCTATGTCACCGCCGCCGTCCTGTCGGGGGAGTTTCGCGGCGCCGCCTCAAAGATCAATACTTCCACCGTGCGTGAGCGCATCCTCGGCTTCCTCGATGCCTGCCGCGAAGCGGGCATAGCGAGGGCGGATCGCAACATCCATTTCGGCAGCGGACGATCGGAGCAAGCGAATGCCGCGATGCAGCGCCTGCTCGGCAGCGAGGACCGGCCGACCGCGATCCTGGCGTCGGACAGCGTCGTGGCGCTGGATCTGTTCAAGGCGATCCGTGAATGCGGCCTTAGCATCCCGCGCGACATATCGCTGATCACCTTCCACAATGCCGACTGGACGAGCGTCACCACGCCGCCGATCACGGTCATCGACCAGCCGGTCTATGCGCTGGGCAAATCGGTGGCAGAGTTGTTGATACGCCGCCTGAAAGGCGACGACCGGCCGCCCGAAAGGATCGTGCTCCCCACGACGATCATCGAGCGGATGTCGGTCGGCCCTTCAGAGGCTTGAGCCCTGAAAAGCAACGGCCGGCGCCGCTTTTAACGCCGCGCCGGCCGCGTGCCGTCCCGGGAGGATCAGGACTCCAACCACACTTTCTCGAAATGCTGCTCTAGCGACTGGTGCTGTTCGCAGCCCTGCACGCCCTTGCGATAGGTGCGGTAGACCGAGCGCCAATAGGGCTGGATGATGATGCCGGAGTCGCGCAAATTCTGCTCGATCTTGGCCATGATCTCCTTGCGCTGGGCGGCGTCAGGCGTTGCCAGCGCCTTGTCGAGAAGCTCGTCGAACTCCTTGTTCGCATAGGCGCTTTCGTTCCAGGCCGCGCCCGATTTGTAGGCGAGCGCAAGCACCTGCACGCCGAGCGGACGGCCGAGCCATTCGGTGCAAGAATAGGGGAACTTGCTCCAGTCGTTCCAGAAGGTCGCGGCCGGCAGCACGGTGCGCTTGATCTTGAGACCCGCCTCGCGGATTTGCGCCGCGATGGCGTCGGCGGTGCTCTTTTGCCATTCGATGTCGACCGAGATCAGCTCATATTCATGATCGGCCTTGCCGGCTTCCGCGATCAGCTTCTTGGCCTGTTCGATATCGCGCACCGTAGGGCCGATATCGGCGAATTCCGGATGCATGGGGCCGACATGATGGTTGTCGGCGGGTTTTCCGCGGCCGTCGAGGCCGAGCTTCAGCACCGCCACATTGTCGACGGCAAGCTGGGCGGCGCGGCGCACCTTGACGTCGTCATAGGGCGCGTTGGAGACATTGAAGCGCGCCACGATGGTCGAGCCGGTGGCGATTTCCGAATTCTGCAGGCCCATCTTGTCGGTCTGCGAGACGGCATCCGACGCGGTCTCGTGATCGGTGTCGATCTCGCCGGATTCGAAGGCCGACAGCGTGGCGTTGGGGTCGGAGCCGTAGTCGACCCATTTGATGCCGTCGAGATAGAACTCGCCCTTCCACCAGGGCTTGTCCTTGCGCCTCACCTCCGCGCCGATCTCGGCGTCCCAACTCACCAGTTCGCAAGGGCCGGTGGTGATGGCCAAAGCCTTCTTCGGGTCGCCGTCGCCCTCATAGGAGCGGTGCATGATCAGCGCCGGATAGTCGGCTATGCCGGCGATCAGCGAGATGTCGGGCTTGGGCAGGTTGAGCTTGACGGTGTAGTCGTCGACCTTCTGGATGCCGCCATCGACCGGCTTCTTGGTGTCGGCATTGACCAGCGCGCCCATGCGCGCGGCGACCGAATTGCCGGCGACGGAGGCGTCGCACCAGCGGTTGAGGTTGTGGATAACGTCGTCGGCGTTGAAAGTGTCGCCATTCGACCAGGTGATGCCTTTGCGCACGTGCAGCGTGATCGTCTTGGCGTCGTCGCTGGTTTCCCAGCTTTCCAGCAGCCAAGGCTCAAAGGAGAAGTCGGTGTTCCAGCGCACCAGATATTCGTTGCATTGGCGCGCGACATTCGACATCTCAACGCCGTCGAAGGTGCGCGGATCCTTGAAGCCTTTGACGTTCATCGCGACGCGCAGCACGCCGCCCTTTTTCGGCTCGGCGGCGCGGGCAGGCGAGGGGACAATGCCACCCAGCGCCATCGCGCCGGCGGCGCTGACGCCAAAGCCGGCCATCAGCGCGAGGTATTCGCGCCGGCTGATCGCACCCGTCTTGAAATCGTCTGCGGTCGGCTTGGCCCGCGGGTGCAGTTTCCTGTCGGTGAGCATGAATTTCATCGTCGTTCCCTCTGTCGTTGGGCGCCCCGGGATCGTCAGGCGCGGGGGGCGGATGCGACCGCCGGGGCGCCATTGCCTGCTGAGGGGATGATAGGTCTGCTTTCGGCAGCGAAATGTTTGGTTTTCCGCAGTTCTTGTGCGCTGTTCCGCAGGGTATACACCCAATCTCCCCCTTGGGGGAGATGCCCGGCAGGGCAAAGGGGGGCGCTGTCCCGCCAGCGTCTCAACTGATTGGAACTATATTGCAGATGGTTTGGAAGGCTAGGAAGCCGAAGGGTCGCGATCCTTCACGCCCCCTCTGGCCTGCTTGTTTCGTCGCTCGGAAAGCCAAGCAATTGGCTTCCTGTCCGCTACGCGGACCGCTCCTCAACCCCCACAAGGGAGGAGATCAGCGCTTCATCGCTGGCGCCCAGCCTAGCAATGTCGCTGACAATCCGCGCAAACGCTTCCGCCGCGCGCGGCACAGTCGGGCGGGCGCGCAGGAAGGAGTGCACCAGCCGTGGTTCTTCGCGCCATGTTGCCCACCCGCCGGCGTCAAGGATGCGGTCGCGATAGGCCTCGCCGTCCGACGACAGCGGGTCGCACTCGGCGGTGACGATCACTGTCGGCGGCAGGCCGGAGAAGTCGCGGTCCCTGAGTGGCGAAAACGTTGGATCGTTCGCCGACTGCCCGGGCGCGGAGCGGATGCGACGGTAGAATTCGATGTCGCTGACGGTGAGCAGCGGCGCTTCGGCATGCTCGACATAGGAGCGTCCGGTCTCGTCGCCGCCCAGCCCCGGATAGATCAACATCTGGCCAACGGCATGCCGCGCATGCAGCCGCGTCGCCTGCGCCACCGCCGCGGCCAGGTTGCCGCCGGCGCTTTCGCCACAAAGCACGATCGGCACCGCGCTTGTCGCGGCGACCCATTCGAACACGGCCAGCGCATCGTCGAAGGAGGCCGGATGGAGGTGCTCCGGCGCCAGCCGGTAGTCGGCCGCCACAACCTCGAAACCGGTGCCGGTGCAGATCTCGGCGCAGATGTCGTCATGGCTGTCGAGGTTGCCGAGCACAAAGCCGCCGCCGTGATAGTAGATGACGACCGCCGCTGCCGCCTTGTTCGCCATGCGGTAGCGGCGGACCGCGATCGCATGCGCCGCCGTGGCGACGACGCCATCGCTGGCTGTCACACCATCCGGGCGACCTTGGTGAAAGGCCCCGCACATCCGGTCATAGACCGCGCGCTGCTCTGCGATCGGTGCTGCCACGGTTTCGGGCGGGTACCAACTGTTGACCTTGTCGATATAGTTCCAGAGTTCCGGGTCGAGCCGGTCGGCATATATGCCGCGGCTCGCAGGGTCAGTTGGGTTGCCGGCCACTGCCCGTCAGAGCTCCATGTAAAGCCGCGCCGCGTTCTCGAAGGTGAAGCGCAGCGGCACCGAGCCCTCGACCTGCCAGACCTTCACCGTGTCGCCGGCCAGCAGCCGGCAGGCATCGAGCGTGTTGGTGACGGCGCCGCCATAGAGCCGGTTGGCGAGGTTGAGGATGCCGGTCTGGTGCATGGCCGCGCTCGCGCTGCCGCAGGCGTCCTTGACCAGCAGCACGCGAAAGCCGCGCGCCACCGCGTCCTTCACCGTGGCGTCGATGCAGGCCTCGGTCCAGACGCCGGCGATCACGAGCCATTCGATGCCGGCTGCCTTGAGCTTGTCAGCGAAATCGTTCTTGCCGAAGGCGCTGGCCTCCTGCTTGACCAGCATGGCTTCGCCGTTCTGGGGCGCCACTTCATGGCAGATCGCCGTCAGCGGATCGTCCTTGTCGGAGAAGGCCGATTTGCCACTGTGGTCCACAGGGTGGAACGGCCGTGCCTCGGCGAGATTGACGATATAGGCCCAGTGGTAAAGCGGCACGAAATTGCGCCGCGCCGCCTCCTGCAGGCGCTGCACGTTGGCAAGGATGTCGGCAAAGCCTTCGACCAGATAGCGTTTGTCCTTGCGATGCTCCTCCTGGAGATCGATGAACACCGCGGCCACCGTGCCGCGCCGGATGGAAATGGGCGTTTTCATGCGGAATGTGCTGTCGGTGCGTGGGCGCTACTTGTCAAGAAATTCGTCTTCATAAGGAAACCGCGAGAGCAGTTCGGTGCCGGTCTCGGTGATCAGAATCTCGTCCTCCAGCTTGACGCCCTCGCGGCCGCCCTTCTCGCCGATATAACTCTCCACACTCACCACCATGCCGGGCACGATGATGCCGTCGCGGCCATAGGTCTCGTAGTCCATCGCATGCGCGATGAACGGCGTCTCGCCATGCATGCCGACGCCATGCATGACCGACGTGTAGCGCTGGTCGACGAAGCGGTCGGGAATCTTCCACGCCTTCTCGGCAATCTCGCGGAAGGCCATGCCGGGCTTCACGATTGAGATATTGTGCTGCACCTGGTCGTGCGCCATGCGGTAGAGCGACTTCTGGTAGGGCGTCGGCTTGCCCGGCCCGCAGCGAAAAGTGCGCGAGAAGTCCGAATAATAGCCGTAGCAGCCGATCGTGTCGGTATCGAGCGCCAGCAACTCTCCCGGCCGGATCTTGCGGCCGCTCGCCTCATTGAACCACGGATTGGTGCGCTGTCCCGATGTCAGCAGGCGCGTCTCGATGAACTCGCCGCCCTGGCGGATGACCTCGCCATACATGATGGCGAACAGCTCGTTCTCGGAAACGCCGGGCTTGATCGCCTCGCGCACCGCAGCCACCGCGGCCTCGGCGCCGGCCATCGAGGCCATCAGGCATTTCACCTCCTCCGGCGTCTTTACCGCGCGCACGGCCAAAATCTCGCCCTGGCAATCCTTCACCTCGCAGCCGCGTTTTTCCAGGGCCAGCGCCTGCAGGTGGCTGCAGCGGTCGAGCCCAAGCTTCATCGAGCCGCCGCCATGCTTCTCGAGCAACTCGGCTATCTCGTCGGCGAACGGCCCGGCGGTCTCGTCGTCGCGACCGGAGACGGATGACCAGACCAGCTTGGACGGCCGCGCCTCGTCGATCGTGTCGAGCACCATCGAGACATGGTAGCTCTGCGGATACTCGAACAGCACGATCGGCCCGTCGGTCGGGATGAAGAAATACCGCGTCGAGTTGCGCAGGAAATAGCCGAACATGTTGCGCGAGCCGGTGGCGTAGCGCTGGTTGTAAGGGTCAAACAGCACGACGCCGCCATAACCTGCCTCGCGCATCCAAGAGCGCAGCTTGGTAAGGCGCCCCTTACGCAGCGCATCCGCATCGATGAAGGACGGCTCGGTGTCGGACAGCCACATGCCGCCAGCCGGATCGGCCGCGGCCGGATGGCGCACGCGGTCCTTGAAATCCACATCCTCGGTGCTGTCGGGGTCGAATACGACGATGCTCATGGGGGCCTCCTGATGGGGAGAACATAGCGGGGCAGGGGTTTGAGCTTGTGCGGAATTCCGCAAATGTCGTGCCGCATGCCGCACGACGAACGGGTAGCGCCGTGATCCTTCGCGCCGCCCCTCTGTCCTGCCGGACATCTCACCCACACAAGCCGGACATCCCCCGAGGGGGAGATCAGCCGTCGCGGTCGCTTTCGCCAATCTCCAACGCTGAACGGGAGAGCCGGCGGCGAAGCTGCCAATCTCCCCCCTCGTGGGGGAGATGTCCGGCAGGACAGAGGGGGGGCGCTGTCCCGCCGACGTCTCATCGCGCAGCGCGCGTCCCCTAATGCCTTCGCATCGCCTTCGGCGCGTGCCCATGCTCTTCTCGAAACGCCCGCGCAAAACTCGACATCGAGGCAAAGCCGCAGGCCAGCGCCACGTCGCGCACCATCAGCGTCGAATGCGCCAGGAGGTCGGCGGCACGTTTCAGCCTGAGCCGCCGGTAATAGCCGTTGGGTGAGATATCGAGTTCCGCGCGGAAATTGCGCTCGAGCTTGTCGGACGACACGCCGAGCCGCCTCGCCAACTCGGCCATGCCAAGCCGCTCCTCGACCGCGTCCTCCATGATGGCGATGGCCGATAGCACCAATTCGTTTTGAACGCCGGTGCGCAATCTGAGCGGCATCAGCTTGCGGTCGACGCTTGACCGCAAGGGGCTGTGCACGAACCATTCCGCCACACCCGCCGCGATCTCGGCGCCATAGTCGCGCGTGATGATCTCCAGCATCATGTCGAGGCTGCCGACGCCGCCGGCCGAGGTGAACCGCTTGCGGTCGATGACGAAGAGATCGCGCCGAAGCTCGATATCGGGAAAAGCCTCGGTGAAGGCGGCTTGGCTGGTCCAGTGCAAGGTGCAGGCATGGCCGTCGAGCAGACCGGCGCGGGCCAGGAAGAACGCGGCATCCGCCACCGCGCCGATATGTGCGCCGCCGCGCAGGCTTTTGCGGATCCAGTTCATCGCCTCGTCGGCGACAACATGGTCGGCATCGCCGCCGGAGCACACCACGATGCGATCGACCTTCGGCGCGTCGGCGGCGCAGAAGCCCGGCTGGATGACGACGCCGTTGGAGGCCTCGACCGTGCCTCGATTGGCACCGACGATCACCCAGCGATAGCATTCACGCCCGGCAAGCACATTGGCGGCGCGCAGCGGTTCGATGACGGACGAAAACGCCATCATCGGAAAACCGGGAAACACCAGCACGGCGAACGTGAGGGGCGCCTCGGCTGTCTCCAGTTGGGCTCGGTCGCGTTTTCGGCTGGCTGGGGCGGCACTCACAATTGTGTATTTCCCGGGCGATGCATTGGTGGCACAGAGAAGAAACTCTAGCGGGCGCGTCGACGCCCTTGCAACGGAGAGGCGACACTATGTTTTCGGCAACCGCCATCGACACGACCAATAAGCCCGCCTTCTACAAGGAGTTGGCCGCGCAACTGAAAGCGTTGCTGGAAGGCGAGGGCGATTCTATCGCCAATGCCGCCAACACCGCGGCGCTGATCTACCAGATGGTGCCTGACCTCAACTGGGCCGGCTTCTATTTTCTCGCCTCCGACGACGAGCTGGTGCTCGGGCCGTTCCAGGGCAAGCCAGCCTGCGTTCGCATCGCTGTAGGCAAGGGCGTCTGCGGCAAGGCAATCGAGCTCGACATGTCGATGCTGATCAAGGACGTGCATGAATTTCCCGGCCACATCGCCTGCGATACCGCCTCGCGTTCGGAGCTGGTGGTGCTCTTGCGCGACGCCGAAGGCGCCTTCGGCGTGCTCGACCTCGACAGCCCGCTGCCCGGCCGCTTCGACAAGGAGGACCAAGCCGGCATCGAAAAACTCGCCGCGATCTATGTCGCGGCGTGCGAGTTCGAGGACGGTGACGAGGACTAGGTCCTGCTGAGATTGAGGCGGGGGCCGCCTCAGCAGCAGTCTCAGGCGAACTTCACCAGCATCAGGCTGAACCCCGCGATGAAGATGAAGGCCGAGAAGGCCAGCATCAGTGGCCGCAGGCCGCGCGAGCGCAGCTCCGAAATATCGGCCTGGAGGCCCATGGCGGCGAGGCCCATGGTCAGCATGATCTGTGCTGCGAGGGCGATCGCTGAATGGGCTTGCGCCGGGACCGCGACCAGGCTGTTCAGGGCCACGACCGCGACGAAGGCGGCGACGAACCAGGGCATCGGCGGCTTTGCGCCGGAAGCATCGGCGCCGCCGCGGCGCGCCATCAGGCCGAGCGCGACCACCATCGGCGCCAGCATGGCGACGCGGGTCAGCTTGGCGACCGTGGCGGTCTCGCCGGAGAGCGTGCCGTTCTGGAAGCCGGCGCCGATTACCTGCGCCACCTCATGGATCGAGGCTCCCGCCCACAGTCCGAACCCGTGCTGGTCGAGCCCGAGAACCGGCGCGAGCAGCGGGAAGCCGAGCATCGCGATTGTGCCGAACAGCGTGATCGCGGCAACGGCATAGGTGACGTCCTCGTCGCGCGCGTCGGTGACGATGTTGGTGGCGACGATCGCCGACGCGCCGCAGATCGAGGAGCCGGCGGCAATCAGCTGCGCCAGCTTGGCGTCGACGCCGATCAGCCGGCCGAGCGTGACGGTGAACAGGAAGGTGGCGCCGAGCGTCGCCGCGACGATGCCGACGCCGCCAAGGCCGATGCCCGCCACCTGCCCGAGCGTGAGCTGGAAGCCCAGCAGCACGATGGCAAAGCGCAGCAGGCGCTTTTGCGAGAAAGCGATGCCTGCCTTGGCGTGCGCGGGAAGGCCGAGCACATTCGAATAGACCATGCCGGCGACGACCGCGAGAATCATCGGGCTGAACAGGGTCAGGCCCGAGAGATTGCGCATCGAATAAGCGACGGTGGTGATCATCGCCACCAGCACGATCCCAGGCACCACGCCGGACCAGACCGGCGCCAGGGCCGGGCTCTTGCCGGCCGGATTAAGGCGGTTTGGAAGATCGTTCGCGGTGGCGGGCAGGAAAGACAATTGAATTCTCCAGGCGAGTTCGTCGCCGAAATGCCATTCCGAAACCAATCTTTCCAACGAATTATTCGAGTTATAATGATCGATTTTCGCGAATGATCATCGCCGGCCGGCTGGCTCAATCGCCCGCGCTTGCCTTTCACAGGGCGCTTGCGGCATCGTTATCTCTGGCGGTATACGACGATCCAACCCACGACAATCGGGCAACCACGGCTGGCCGAGGAGGAAAACCATGTCCCACAATCTGCAGTTCTACATCGACGGCGCCTGGGTCGATCCGGTGGTGCCGAACAATTTCGACGTCATCGACCCCTCCAACGAAGACGCCTTCGCGCAGATTTCGCTGGGTTCCAAGGCCGACGTCGACAAGGCCGTGGCGGCCGCCAAGCGCGCCTTCGCCACGTTCGGCTTCACCTCGGTCGAGGAGCGGCTCGATATCCTCAACCGCGTCATCGAAATCTACAAGAAGCGCAGCAGGGACCTGGCGCTCGCCGTCTCGCGCGAAATGGGCGCGCCGCGCCAGATGGCGCTGGACAGCCAGGTCGGCGTCGGCCTGGCGCATCTGGAAAAGATGGCGGAAGTGCTGAAGAGCTTCCAGTTCCGTCAGGTCAAAGGCTCATCGCTCATCGTCAAGGAGCCGATCGGCGTCGTCGGCCTGATCACACCGTGGAACTGGCCGCTGAACCAGATCACCTGCAAGGTCGGCCCAGCCCTTGCCGCCGGCTGCACCATGGTGCTGAAGCCGTCCGAGATCGCGCCGCTCGACGCCATCATCTTCGCCGAGATCATCGACGAGGCCGGCGTGCCGAAGGGGGTCTTCAATCTGGTCAACGGCGACGGCCCGACTGTCGGCCAGGCTCTGGCCAGCCATCCGGATGTCGATATGATGTCGTTTACGGGTTCGACACGCGCCGGCATCCTGGTCGCGAAGGCGGCAGCCGACACGGTCAAGCGCGTGCATCAGGAGCTCGGCGGCAAGTCGGCCAACATCCTGTTCCCCGATGTCGATCTGGAGCGGGCCGTCACCAAGGGCGTCGCCGGCTGCTTCTCCAACAGCGGCCAGTCCTGCAACGCGCCGACCCGAATGTTCGTGCCGCGCGATCGTCACGATGAGGCGGCAAGCTACGCCAAGAGGGCAGCCGAAAAATTCACCGTCGGCCCGGCCGACGCGCCCGGTTCCAAGCTCGGCCCGGTGGTCAGCCAACTCCAGTTCGACAAGATCCAGGGGCTGATCCAAAGCGGTATCGACGAGGGCGCCTCGCTGGTGACCGGCGGCACCGGCCGTCCGGCCGAGCTCAATCGTGGCTACTATGTCCGCCCGACGGTGTTTGCCAATGTCACGCATGACATGCGCATCGCCACCGAGGAGATTTTCGGACCGGTGCTGTCGATCATGCCCTATGACACGGTCGAGCAGGCGGTCGAGCAGGCCAACGATACCGTCTTCGGCCTTGCCTCCTACATCCAGGCCAAGGACATCGAGAAGGCGCGCCAGGTTGCCGCCCGCATGCGCTCCGGCAATGTCTACATCAACTACCCGACCTGGGATGCGGGCCTGCCCTTCGGCGGCTACAAGCAGTCCGGCAATGGCCGCGAATACGCCGAATACGGTCTGGAGGATTTCCTCGAGATCAAGGGCATCGCGGGGTATGAGGCGGCTGAATAGGGTTCACCGTTCAGCCGGCAACCGTTGGCGCTGAGATAAAGAGGGCGCGGTTTTCAACCGCGCTCCTTTTTTTGAAAATCAAGTCGACCAGGAACGGCCGCCGTGTTCGAGGACCGACCCGAGCGGGCACATCGCTTGGTCAGGATGGAATGAGCGCGTCTAGAGCAATTCCCGGAAAGGTGTGAGCGGTTTTCCGTTAGGAATTGCGTCGAAACAAAGAGATAGAGCGGTTCGCCGTTTCCGTGAAACGGTGAAACGCTCTATTGGGCTTGGCTGATGCGATCAGGGCTGGTCGACTGCTTGTGTTTCTCGAACAAACGGAGCTTTGCCGGATATCCAAGCCGCAGCGCAGTTTGGCAGCCCCCGCATTTGAATGTGGCTACGGATTTGAACCAGGAGCCCTTCCGGACAATCGGATGCTGGCATTTCGGACATTCAAACCTGAGATCTGTGTCATTCAAGCTTTGAGGGATCGACATTGGCCACACGCCTCTATTGCACCACCGATAGCACGCTAAAGTAGCGATGTTTCTGTTTTGCGACCGCCAAGCAACCGCATTGTAGCGGGACTGTTTCCTGGCATCGGATGTCCGACCAAGACGAGGTTTCCGGTCAACGTCGCGGCGGCCTGATCAAGCGTTTGTTCGCAAAGCTAATTTTCCGAGAAACGCATCAGAAAGGATGCTTGGTAAGGGATAATTCAACCCAGCCGGGTATGGTGAGGGTGGCGGCTCCAGCTGGGTGCGGGGTTGCGTTGGGCTGGAGCCGCCTGCACGGTCTTCGTGTGGCAGTAGACCGCGCTGTCTCAGAATAGGACAGCGCGGTCTATGATTAGTTAACGCTAATAAAATGGGTCGGAGCCACGCGCTGCAATTCCCCTGATGCCGCTCTTGAAACCATGCGGCGTAGCCGCATTCCGTGGAGATGACATCACCGACTCGTCCGCTGCGCCACCGCGAAACGCAAAAAGGCCTCGCGGGCGATGCCTGCGAGGCGTTTTTTGAGCGCGACTTTGCCGATTAGCGGCGATCGCCGCGGCTTTCGTGATGGCCGTTGTTGGCGGCGCCCAGGCACATGCCATAGTAATCGTCGTGATTGCTGCAGGAATTGACAGTCACCTGCTGAGCATAGGCCGAGCCGGCCAAGCCGGAGATAGCAACAACTGCGAAAACTGCATTGCGAAGGATCTTGGTCATCTCGATTGTTCCTTTGGTTAAATTCCGGTCGTGCCGGTCGATGACGGTTTTCCTGCAGTTGGGTTTCGGGTTGATGGCGCTTGAGCGCGAATTTGTTTCGGAATGGAAACTGTCATTCCGGCAACAGGTCAAGCCGGTCGGAACTCCGCAGCCAAAGATGAGTTCGTTTGCATGCAAATGTTACCGGCCTCACGTTTCCGTGCAATGCGACGGAAACAATGATCGATCATTTAGACCGCCATCATGAAGGCGGCGGGATTGTCTCCGCCATGGCCTTGGCGAACCAGGGATAAGGTCTATGTCGATACTGAAGACGTTGAATCGCATGGGTATGGCCTTGAAATACGCGCAGGACGGCCGCCGCACAGCGCGGATGCTGAACGGGCTGCCGTCCGGCACGCGTATGGATATTGGTTTCCCTGTGATGCCGATAACCAGGCATCTGTCGTCAACATCTGGGACGAGCCGAGATAACCATCGCCAGGAAGCTTGATCGTCGAAGTGCCCCGGTGGCAATCATCACCTTGCGAGCTTCGGTAACCGCGCTTCTCGCTTCCAAGCTCGTCCACGGGCGTGTCGACGTCCGCGCTTACCCGCGGCCCGCCTCGATGATGCCGACCATCGCCCGGGTAAATTCAACCATACTGTTTGCGGTGATGGCTGCGTTGTCGGGGGATTGCCCGATATGCTCGGCCGCTCCGCAACATGATCGGCGGATGCTGTCGTAGTATGGATCTCTCTCATCGTCCGGCAGTTCCGCCAAATTCAGGGCACGGCGGTGAATCATGCGCAATAGTTGCGCCAATGCTGTTTCGACACTCATGCGTTTGCTCCGCATCGGTCGAGCGTCTCGGCACATTTGAGCGCCGGATCGTCGATCGGGACATTCCCGATTCGAGCAGGCTGCGCCGCAGCCGTTAATATATGGTTGATTGCTAATATAACTGGCAGATCAGCGGGAGTCAGCCAAGGCAGTCGGTGAGGGGCGTTGAGTTCTCCACAATCAGCGCCAAACCGTTGAACTCGATCTGCCGTAGCCGGGCTGACCTGGCGGGTTGTCGAAGAAGTCTCAGAGATACCCGTTTTGATTCTGATCTGGGGCCGGTATCGCATCTTCCGCGTACTTTCCCGCGGCCATCGCAGGCGGCAGAATGGGGTTCGTGCTGTGCCAGGTGGGAGTCCACCGGTCAGGCAAATTTCCCCACATGTTGAGTTGTCCCAGAGCATCGTACAGCCCGAGATACTGATAATAGCTCACCCCATCGACATTCGACGCGATCGGACAGCCAAGTGTCACAACGCGAAGTGCATGGGTCCGCTCCGGAGCGAACGAGCGGATCGCGTCCCCGATCTGCAGTGCTCCCTTGCTGTGTCCGACCAACAGCTTGAATGGCGCCTCCCGATAGGTGAGGAGCGCGTGCAACACATCCGACGAACCTGAGCCTCGACGAAAGACGGGCGCGCCGTGCACGGTCTTGGCGTCGGGCGTCGAGGCCGATAGTCGGCGGCCAATGCTGGCGGTTTGCGGCGCGACATTCGCCAGGCCGTTTTGGATCAGGCTCTTGGCATGCAAATAGTCGTAGAGGCCGAAACCAAACCAACCACCAAGCGCCTGAAGAATGACGTCCGCCATGCCGTATCCCGGCACGATGGCGAGGACGGACTTTTCGAGCGCAAGCGAGATGTCCCACGCGAGCGCCGCACTTCCAAGCGCCGAACTCCCGACTCCTGTGATCGTCGCAATCTCAACGTCACGCGTTTCCTGGTAGGGCGAGGCGAGGAACAACTCTACGTTCGTGTATTTGTGCACGTAAGGCGCTGTCGTCGCATCTATGAGCAGGAGCGAACCCTCCGGGTTGGTGAGGGCGTCGAACTGGACTATGCGAGAGGGCGCCTTTTCACCACGAGCGCTCATGGGAGCGTCCTTTTCTGTGAGCTGGGCGGTCAGGGTCGGCACATCATAGAAAATGGCGTCGAGCGCCGTATTGAACAAACGGCAGGCCCGGATGGCAGGCTCAATGACCTGAGGCGGCGGCTCAAACAAATTGAGAAAGGTCTGCTCCGACTGGGTCGGCAGGTTGTCGCCGATCGGCATAATCAAGCCCTCGTCACAATCTCCATCGAACCTTACCACCGTCTTTGTTGCGGTGCAGCATAATTGCGGTTCGGTTGCGCGAAATCAGACGACGAGGGGCCATCGTCAGATGGCTACTGGGGGGTGCGTGCAAGCTCGCCGGGATATCTGCGGTCTTCTATCGTCATTTGCGCGATCTGAAAATGCCAAGGTACGAACATCGCGAAGTAACATCCATCGCGTTGCGCGGCCCTGTCGTCGGGGCAAGCCTCGGGGGCCGTCTTGTCCAAAGGGCATCCAGTTTGGCTGGGGTTCCTGGAAGCATTCGCTTTTCAACGTGGGTGCGGACGACGGCCGGCTCCGCATTTCTACATTCTCTCCATGAAAATCTTGCCTGAACACCCGCTGCCAGCTCCAGTCCCTCTAAATTTGCCGGTTCCATTGTCACCTTTGATGATGCCAGTCAGGGTGTTTCCGCCTGTTCTTCCTTTATGAACAAAGGTCAGTTTCATATTGACGGCGCCGCTGCCAGAAATGCTTCCTGTAAATCCGGCGTCAGACGATACTTTGCCGTCACTTATGACGACCAATGATGAGAGTTCTCGCCAATCTCCGCAGTCCGTTGTAGCCCGTCTGACTAATTTCCATGTTCCATTGAAAGCGCTCAGCCCACTGGTCTGAGGCACACAACGATCGCCCTGCACCCTCATTCCGTCCTCACAAGCAAGCGGGCAGATACGAGTTCCGACCGCCCTAAGTCTTTCCAGAAGTCCCGCTGTCGGTTCCAACGATGCAAGCTTGACACCTTGCCGATCCGCATAGTTCTGAAGCGCTTTGCGGCTGCTGGCTCCCCATTTTCCGTCAGCCTGGCCTTCAAGGCATCCTATGCGAGAGAGTTCCGTTTGAGTGGAGCGCGCAAGGCCGGGGTCCGGGGTAGGTGCCGATGACTGCGCCGAGGGATCGGGGCGTTCAAGGCTTGCGACTTCCGTTCCCTTGTAATCGTCGGTCGCCTTAGTGGCGCGCTCCGCCTCCGGCAGCTGCGCCACCTGCCGTTCCGTTTCGGTGCGCTTGTCGATCGCGCTGATCTTCAAGCTCGCAAGGGGGGCAAAGGCGCCGTCCGGAAATTGCTGCAAATATGCCTCGAAGAAGCTCTTGTCGGTGGAGTCCTTGATGGTCGCCCAATATGCAAGTTCGACTGCGTTGTCCGGCGAGGTGGACTTTGAAGCGGGGACAGATGCCACCTTCGATTCCGTCGCGAGAGGCTTCAACACAACCTCGCCGGTGAGAGAAGAGTTCTCCCACGGCACTTGCTTGCCCTCCGTCGCAGCCAGCACATCGCGACGCACATCGATAAGCTCATGCGTAATATCCTGCCCCGGCGTCCCGAGGTGAGCGACCAGTGCGGCCGTGAATGGAGAATTCCGCCCTGCTCCGTCCATGGCGACATTACCTGGTTGCGTTGCGAATGCTATGAGGGTGCCGACTCCGCTGCCAAGCCTGGCCAGCCCCCGACTGACGGAACCGGAGCGCGTCCCCATCGACCGGGAAAGCTTCTCCGCGAACGGATTGTCCCGGCAGGCATCGAGAAATATGAGGTTGACCTTAGCGGTGCGCTCCATCGCTGAAAGTACGAGGTCCATCGGAAGGGCCTCGAAGTCGAGGTCATTGTAGCCTGACAATTCGGCATCGACCGGCACCATGTAGTTGTTGCCATTCACCTGCAGCCCGTGCCCGGCATAGAAGAACAGCGCCATATCGGCACCGTCGAGCTTTTCCAGGAACTCGCGCACCGTGCGACGCATTTCCGCGAGGTCGAGGTCCTGGCCGCTGACAACCTCGAAGCCAAGGCTTTGAAGCTTGGCATTCATGTCGGACGAATCGTTCTTTGGATTGGCGAGTTGGACGGCATGCTGGTAGGCCGAATTGCCAATTACCAACGCTACGCGTTTTTCGGCGGCTGCCTGTCCCGAAATGGCAACGAACAATAAAACCAAAAGAATGAAAGCGCTGCGCATGGCAGAAACGGCTCCCCAAGGAACTGTAGCAGAGGCTAATGCAACCGAAAAGAGCTATAGCCGAGGCTGCGTCCGGGTGGCCTGCAGCTCCGAAATGATTGTTGGCAAACACCGATTCGGTGCTGCGTCATGCATCCCCATGCAAGGGGCGCAATTTGCTTGATGCACCTGAGCGGATATGCTGGCAGCGAGTAGCGCTTCCAGAGGCTTGGGGTCCAATTCGGCGTGCGAACAGTTGGCCGGATCGTCAGCGTGCAGCGAGGCGGCATCGCCGCATCGCTGGCCTATCTGGTTCTGCTGGGCGTCTCGACTGCTCTCGTGTCACCGCCGCTGGAGAATATCCTGCGCGACATGATGATGGTCTCGATCTCGCCATTCACCCAGGCTCCGCGCAATATTGTTGTGGTCTCGATAACGGAACAGACCCTGGCGAATTTTCGATACCGCTCACCTCCGGACCGTGGCTTCTTGGCGGACATCGTGGCCCGGATCGAGTCGGCCCACCCTCTTGTCATCGGTATCGACCTTTTGTTCGACCAGGCAACAGAGCCGCAAAAGGATACCCGGCTCGAAACTGTTATCGAAGCCGCCAGCGTGCCCGTGGTGATCGCCTCGGCGTCGCGCGCTGATGGCCTCACCCAGAGGCAGTCCGACTATCTCAACGCGTTCGCTCCGTCGGCAAAACGGGGCCTTGCGGCATTGTTGCATGACAATCTCGACGGCGTGGTCCGTGGAGCTTTTCCCGGTCGAGAGGTTGAGGGGGGATGGACGCCAAGTTTTGCTGCGGCAATCGCAGCAGCAACCGGCGTTAGCAGCGGCCGCAGGCCGGAGGAAATGGTCTACTACCGAACGGCCAACAGCTTGCCCTTCAATTTCTCAACCTATCCGGCACAGGCCGTTCCGCTGGCACCGCTCAGTTGGTTCGAGGGGAAATATGTTCTTATCGGCGTGGACCTACAGCAAATAGACCGTCATCCGACACCGTTCGCGTTGTTGAGCGGCGCGGAAATCGGTGATCTCCCTGGCGTCGCAATCCACGCCCACTCGTTGGCCCGACTCTTGTCCGGGAACAGAATAACGATTCCTTGGCCCGCGATGGGCTACGCGCCGATGCTTCTTGTCGGGCTGTTCTGCTTGTGGATCGTTTCGCGGCCGATCCCGGTGGTCTTCAAACCTCTCGCGGTCGCCGGTGCGGTGCTGCTGGTGTGGATCGGTGAGGCGTGGGCCTTCGCGAGGTTCGCAATACTCGTGCCGATGGTCGCCCCTGCATTGCTGGTGCTCGGTCTGTCGGCATTCGTTGGCTTCCTGGCTTGGCGACGGGACGCGAACGCTCGCCACTTCATACAGAACGCGTTCTCGAAATATGTCAGTCCGGCCGTCGTTGCAGCGATCGTCAAGGAACCCAACGCTCTCCATCTCGGTGGCGAGAGGCGAGACGTCACCTGTGTATTCACGGACGTCGAGGGATTTACGTCTCTCAGCGAGAAACTCGCGCCAGAGGTCCTCGCAGAGGTTTTGAACGAATATCTGCACGGGCTCTGCGAGTTGTTCATTGAGCATGGTGCAACCATCGACAAGGTTATCGGCGATGCAGTGGTCGGCTTCTTCGGGGCCCCGGTAGCGCAAAATGACCAGGCGGAGCGGGCGGTTTCCCTGGCGCTGGCCGTGCAGGACCTGGCGCAGCGGCTGCGAGAAAGATTGGCGGGACGAGGCCATTCATTCGGCGCCACCCGCATAGGTATTCATGGCGGGCCGGCAATCGTCGGCAACTTCGGGGGAAATCGGTTCTTCAACTACACAGCTATTGGAGACACGGTAAACACTGCCGCCAGATTGGAGGGCGCAAACAAGTACATCGGCACGAAAAATTGCATAAGCGCGGAAGTCGCAAAACAAACAGCGCGGTTCTTACTGCGCCCTGTAGGAGTTCTGCACCTCAAGGGCAAGAACCAAGGCATCGAGGCTTTCGAGGCAATGAGCCGTACGTCGGAAAATATTATACTTTGCGAGGAATATGCAAAGGCGTACGCCTTGCTTGCCACCGGCGATGAGCTCGCGACGGCGGCGTTCGAGCTGTTGGTCACAAACTATCCGCAGGACGCCCTGATCGCTTTTCATCATGGCCGCCTTGCAAGCGGACGCTTCCGGGCAGACATTCATCTTGCCGGCAAATAGGGCCATCATGACATGAGCCTCATGCGTCCGATCGTCCAAATCGCCTCTCTGGTCCTTGCCGCGGCCGTTCTTGTCACGGCGCAACGCGCGGTGGCCGGCAGCCAGTATGTGGTCCTGTCAACTGAGCCGGTGGTGGATGAACTGCCGCCAGGCAAGATCTTTATGCCAGGCGACGTCATCAACGTGCCAGCTGGTGCGGTCGTCACCTTGCTCGGCGAGGACGGCAGCGTGAATCCCATTTCAGGTCCCGCAGCCTTGGTGGTCACTGAGGATGCCCTGACATCCGGCAGTCCGCAGCGGGCCAGCGACGGTCAGTCAGGGCCTTCAAGCCTGGCCCTGATAGCGAGCCTTTTGACGAACGAGCGCCGGAGGACCGAGTCAATCGGGAGCGCACGCACCACCGCCGACCAGTCCAAACCGACTGGACTTGACGATCCCTGGGCGATTTCCATCGAAGAATCCGCTCCCGGCTGCATCCGCAACGGCGAAGTGGTTCTGGCACGTCGCGGAATCGGTGAAAGCGCGGTGTTCTCGGTTCGCCTTGGCAGTGGACAGTCGTTGAACGGCTTGGTCTGGAGCGCCGGCAAGCCCACTTACTCTCTTTCGGACCCCATTCCCGCCGACGTAAAATCTCTTGTCGTCGAGACCAACAAGACATCGGCTTTGATCGAAATAAAAGCGCTTCCGGAAAACGCCGTTCTCGAAAATCCGCTGGAAGTTCTTGGATGGATGGTGAGCAGCGGTTGCAAACGCCAAGCGTTGGCCTTTGTGCGTCAGCTTGTCACGAGACAGCATTAGCTTATCAGCCAGGAGCCGAGTCGCGTGGCAAGTCATACGAGGAGTTCAACAGCGACGGCAGGCGCTTGATTGCCTGGTCGGCACCTCGCTGATAGCCTCCCCTGTCAGTATTCGGGGAGGGGAGCATGAAACTGTGCATTCTCCTGTTTGTGACGTTGGCGGCTGCGCTCTTCGCAAGCTCCGCGCTGGCCGACCGGTTTCCTGCCGGCTTTAAGAACCACGGGCTGAACGGGCCATTGAGACCGGTGACGAAGGGCGGCGTCACCACTTTCCAGATATTCGACCGGAAATGCAGCAGCGTGGACTACGGTGACGGCCGTGGCGAGAACGACTGCCACAACGGCAACATACGCTCCACACTGATAGGCCCGGACGGGAAAACGGGCGAGAGCATGGAGTATCGGTTCGACCTGTGGGTCGATCCATCGTTCAACTACCGCGGTTTCTTCAACGGCCAGGCGATAGCCTTCCTGCCGGACGGTTTGGACAGCCGACTTCGCATTGCCAGTTGGGAGGGAACGTTCATCCACAACTTTCTTTATATGCTGAAGGCAGACGCAACCAAAGGTGTCACCTTCCTCGGCAACGTGTGCCAGGCGCCGGCCCGCTTCGGTTCGTGGGTGGCCTTTTCCATGAAGATCCGATGGGCGGCCGATAGGACGGGCTGGATACGGGTCACCTGCGACGACAAGATGATCTATTCGGCCGACAACGTCCCGACCAATCAGGCGCCGCATTGCTACATCACCAACCAGTGCGAGCCCGATGTCGCCAAGAATCCGAAACGGTTTGGCTTTTGTCTCGGTCCGGTGATGGCGGGCTTCGGGCCCGAATGGGAGAAATACGGTCTCGCGTCACAGTTCACTGCGATCCAGCCTGAAGGGATCACCGTCAAGATGCGCAACATCGTTGTAAAGAAAGGAGCCAAGCCCTAAACAGGTTTCGGCTGGCGGGCGCCTGTGTCGCGCCTCTCTACTAGCCGTTCCCCTCGATTTCCAACAGCAGACTATCGGCAACTCCAGGCGACATCACTGCGACGTGAAAAAGGCCCGGTGGCCGAAAGCTGCCATCAATAGCCAATTGGGATCCACGGATCGGTGTCGTACCCTAGGTGATGGTCCAGGAAATTTGCGGCCTGATTTGACGGACGCGCAACAACCACCGTGCCTGTCGACTTGCAATCCAGTTTCGGTGCCGGCTTGCTGCTACCAGCCTTCATATGAGCTGTAGAACACGAGGTTGCAGCCGGAGCGGTCGCCACCTTTTTCTTCTCTTTCGCAACAGCTGCTCCGGTGGCGGCCAGTACCATTGCTACGCCAAACACAACGAGTTTCATTGAAACGCCCTCAACCCTGCACAATCCGAAATGATTGCGCCTTCATTAACGTTACGTCAACTACATGTTGTCCGCAACGACGGCGCATATTGCCGGTAAAAAAGCCCGCCACCGCGAGGCAGCGGGCCGTCTTGACAATTGTCCACTCGGTTCAGCGGGGGCACCACGATGAAGGCAAGTTCGTGGTTCACCTGAACCCGATAGGGACGCCATGAAGATGCTCCATCTTGTCGGCAATGATGTGGGCCAACACCTCTGCCTCCAGCATGGTCTTTTCCCGGCTTTGGCGGCGGCCGAAAAGGCTCTCTTGGGAGCTTGACGCGACACAAACGCAATATAGTCGCTGTTAGGGTCGATACAGCAAACGCTAAGTGCTTGATTTTGTTTGGCTGGGGAACCTGGATTCGAACCAGGACTAACGGAGTCAGAGTCCGTGGGTCTACCGTTAACCTATTCCCCAGCAGGCGCGTCTGGTATCGCGCTAGCCAAGCGGCTCATGTGCCGCGAGCGCTGCCTTGTAGCCGCCATCGGAAAATAGTCAAGCCCGCAACTGAGATCAATCGCAGCCTTTTTTCCGAGGTCCTTCCGCAGGGCGCTTGGAAGCCTTCAGCCTTCGCCCTTGCTATATTGCGAATGCTCGAAAAACAGCACCAGGGCCAGCCCGATCACAAGCGGGATGATGAGATAGAACAGGCGGAACACCAGAAGCGCGGCCAGCACGCCCACCGGGTCCATGTCCGAAAGACCGGTGAGGAAGACAACCTCGAACACGCCGAGCGCGCCCGGCGCATGCGACAGGAGCCCGATCGAGAACGACACCATGAACACGCCGAGCACCACGAAATAGCCGGGATTGCCGGCCTGGGGCAGGGCAAAATAGATGATCGCGGCGGCCGCAAGGAGCTCTACCGGTCCGATCAGCAATTGCCGCGCGACGATCGGGAGCGCCGGATAGTGCAGCTGGAAGGAGCCGATCTTCAGCGGTCTGAGCCCCAGCCAGCTGCCGAAGGCATAGGCGCCGACGAGGATGAGCATGGCGAGTCCGGCAGCGAAGGCGGCACCGTGATGCGGCGCGCCGGTGAAACGATCGATGACCTGAGGCTCCAGCAAGAGCACCAGGCCGCCGAGAAAAAGGCTGGACAGGATGAAGGTGAACCAGCAGATCGCCACCAGCACGCCGACCTCCTGGCCGGTCAGCCCCCGCGTGGCATAGGCGCGGTAGCGGATCACAGCGCCGGAAAACACCGAACCGCCGATATTGTGCGACACCGCATAGGTGGTGAACGAGCACAGCGTGACGAACAGCCACGAAACCTTTTTGCCGATATGCAGCAGCGCGATGTGGTCGTAGCCGGCAAGCGATGCGTAGGCGACCATCGAGCTCAGCGCGGCGAGCACCCAGCCGCGCGGCGGGATGGCGGCGATGCCGGTCCAGACATCGTTGAGTGAAATGCCGCGCAGTTCGTGAATGAGCAGCCACAGCGAGAAGGCCACCGCCGCGATGCCTATGACCGGCCAGAAATAGCGCCTCCAATTCATGGCGTCGTCATCATGCGTTGCAGCTCATTCGTCCGGATTGGCACTACGTCGCCCGCGTATAGTCATTTCAGACATGCCTGATCGAAGCCGGCTATTCAACTGGCAAGACATTGCCCCAACGTGACTTCGGCAAATGTGACGTCAGCAAAATTCGGGCCACGTGCTCTTGGTGATTGCAGGGCGCGCTGCTACTCTGTCGTCAACTTGAAACAAATCGAGGTGCCTGCTGCGTCCGTTCCCGGTTCGCGCGGCGCCGGAAGGAACTGAAGTGGAAGACCACGACACCGGCGCGGGCGCGTCGGCAGTGGGCATGTCCGGGGCATCGCCGACGCAATCGGCGGGCCCGCCCGCGGGGCGATTCAGCCGCCATGCGGGCGCGCATGCCAGACATGCCGATCAGCGACATACCGGCCAGGGAAAGGCCGATCATCAAGGCGAGCAGCCGAAGGGCAAGACGCGCAAGCGCCGCAAGCGCAGGCGCGGCCGCAAGGTGTTTGCGCGCGACGAGAACGGCGCCGCGCCGCCATCCGCGCCGGTTGCCATCTCCGCAAGCCAAGCCCAGGGCACGCCAGCGCGGAGTGAGCCAAGCCCGCCGATCCAGGCGCCGCCACGCCCGCCGCACCAGGAACTGCCGGTGTTCGCCGCGCTCGACCTTGGCACCAACAATTGCCGGCTGCTCGTCGCGGTGCCCGCCCGGCACGGCCAATTCCGCGTCATCGACGCTTTTTCGCGCATCGTCAGGCTGGGCGAAGGGCTGACGGCCAGCGGCCGGCTCGGCCAGGCCGCGATGGATCGTGCCGTCGAGGCGCTGAAGGTCTGTGGCGAGAAGTTGCGCAATCGCAAGATCAGGAAAGCCAGGCTGATCGCCACCGAAGCCTGCCGCTCGGCCGCGAACGGCCTCGAATTCCTGGATCGGGTCGAGCGCGAGGCCGGACTGAAACTGGAGATCATCGACCGCCAGACCGAGGCGCGCCTCGCGGTCTCCGGCTGCGGTTCGCTGGTCGAGCGCGACACGCAAGGCGTGGTGCTTTTCGACATTGGCGGCGGCTCGTCAGAGATCGCGCTGATTGACCTCACCGGGCGGCGCTCGCCGCGGCTCGCCAACCACATCGTTTCGTGGACCTCGCTTCCCGTCGGCGTGGTGTCGTTGGCAGAGCGCTTTGGCGGCCGCACGGTGACGCGCGAGACCTTCGCCGCGATGGTGGACGACGTGGCTGCGCGCCTGAAGGTCTTCGACGGCCGCGACCGGCTCGCGCATGTGCTGGCCAGCCCCAACTTTCACCTGCTCGGCACCTCCGGCACTGTGACCACGCTTGCCGGCGTGCATCTCGATCTCGAGCGCTACGACCGCCGCCGCGTCGACGGGCTGTGGATGGACCGCAACAGCGTCGACCGCATGATCGAGCGGCTGATCGGCTGGGATTTCCAGCAGCGCTGCGCCAATCCCTGCATCGGCGCCGACCGCGCCGACCTGGTGCTCGCCGGCTGCGCCATCCTGGAAGCGATCCGCGGCGTTTGGCCGTCCGAGCGGCTGCGTGTCGCCGACCGCGGCCTGCGCGAGGGGATCCTGAGCGAACTGATGGCCGACGACGGTGTCTGGCGCGATGGCGGGCGCCGCGCATGATCCCAAAAAGTGGAAGCCGGTTTTTGGAAAAGATCATGCGCGAGGATGAGCGGTCATGACGAAGAAACCGGAAAAGCCGGGCTCAGCCAGCCTGCGCGTGCTCAAGACCCGCATCAAGAAGAAGAGCGGGCTGAAGGAATCGTCGCGCCGCTGGCTCGAGCGTCATATGAACGACCCCTATGTGCAGCGCTCGAAGGCCGACGGCTACCGCTCCCGCGCGGCCTACAAGCTGATCGAGATCGACGACAAGCATCATCTGCTGAAGCCAGGAATGAAGGTCATCGACCTCGGTGCCGCCCCCGGCGGCTGGTGCCAGGTCGCGGCCGCGCGCACGAAGTCGAGTGCCGACAGCCCGCACGTCGTCGGCATCGACTATCTCGAAATGGACGCGGTCCCGGGCGCCGCCATCCTGCAGATGGATTTCCTCGATCCCGACGCGCCGCAAAAGCTTGCCGAAGCGCTTGGCGGTCAGCCCGACGTGGTGCTGTCCGACATGGCCGCGCCGACCACGGGCCACCGCCGCACGGATCATCTGCGCACCATGCATCTGTGCGAAGTCGCGGCCGATTTCGCGCTGCACGTGCTCAAGCCTGGCGGGCATTTCCTCGCTAAGACATTCCAGGGCGGTGCCGAGAACGAGCTCTTGTCGCTCCTGAAGCAGAATTTTCGGTCCGTCCATCATGTGAAGCCGCCGGCGTCGCGCGATGAGTCGGTGGAGCTTTACCTGCTGGCGAAGGAGTTTAAAGGCCGAGCTCCCCCTTCTCCCCTTGTGGGAGAAGGTGTCGCCGAAGGCGACGGATGAGGGGTGCTCCAGGGAAAGCCGACGTCTCACTCCGCTGGAACACCCCTCATCCGTCTCGGCGCTGCGCGCCGATCCACCTTCTCCCCCAAAGGGAGAAGGAGAAGCGGCGCCCTACTTCCCTGCCGTCCCCACCGTTTCCAGGGTCTTCGGCGTGGTTAGCCGGCCATGCCCCGACACCGCGTTGCCGGCTTCCGGCGCCAGCCGCATGAAGGTAATCGACGCCGCGGCGGACACCGCCGCCACGATGAAGAAAGCGATATGGAAGTCGCTGAGCGTCAGCGGCCCGCCATGGATCGACGTCGACACTTCCAGGATGCCGCCGGCCAGCGCCACGCCGAGCGCGATCGACAATTGCTGGAAGACCGCGGTGATCGGCGTCGCCTTGCTGGTGTCGGCGGGCGTGATCTCGGCATAGGAGAGCGCGTTGACGCCGGTGAAGAACATCGAGCGGATGAAGCCGCCGACCAGAAGGATCGCCAGCATCAGCGCATAGGGTGTCTGCGGCGTGAACAAACCGTAGATGGCGATCGAGGCGGCCGCCACAAGCGAGCCCCAGATCAGCACCCGCCGGAAGCCGGCAATGCGGAAGAGCAGCGCGGTCACGAACTTCATGCCGATGGCGCCGATCGCGGAGACGAAGGTGATCATGCCGGACTGGAAGGGCGTCAGTCCGAAACCGATCTGGAACATCAAGGGCAACAGGAATGGCACCGCGCCGATGCCGATGCGAAACAGCGAGCCGCCGAGCACGGAGGATCGGAACACCTGGTTGCGGAACAGCTCCAGCGCCAGCAGCGGATTCTCGGCACGCCGGGCGTGGATCAGGTAGAGCACGCCCGACACCAAGCCGACGGCCACCGTGATGAAGCCGACGATCGGCGGCAGCGCCGGCAGGCTGACCACGGAAAGGCCGAAGACGACGCCGGAAGCGGCCAGCCCCGAAAGCACGAAGCCGGGGAAATCGAGCGGCGGCGTCTCGGCCGGCGCGGTCTCCGGCAGATAGCGCGTGGCGAGCCACATGCCGATGAGGCCGATCGGCACGTTGATGAGGAAGATCCAGTGCCAGGTGAAATAGGTGGTGATGAAGCCGCCGATCGGCGGGCCGACGAGGGGGCCGACCAGCGCCGGCACCGTCAGCCAGGACATCGCCGCCACCAGCTCGCTCTTCGGCGTGGCGCGCACCAGCACCAGGCGTCCGACCGGCGTCATCATCGCGCCGCCCATGCCTTGGATAAAGCGCGACACCACGAAAGCCGGCAGCGAATTGGCGAAGGCGCAGGCGACCGAGCCGGCAATGAAGACGCCGATCGCGGCGCGGAACACGTTCTTGGCGCCGAACCGGTCCGCCATCCAGCCGCTGATCGGAATGAAGATCGCCAGCGACACCAGATAGGCCGTCAGCGCCAGTTTTAGCGCGATCGGGCTGGTGTGGATGTCGACGGCGATCGCCGGCAGCGATGTGGCGATCACGGTCGAATCCATGTTTTCCATGAAAAGAGCGACCGCCAGGATGAGCGGGATAATGCGGTTCAAGGGAACGCCCTGACTTGTCTTCACCAATCTGGAGCCAGGCTGGGGGCGAGCCGGCACGCCCGGCGGTTATCACGCATTGGCCCGGGTGTCGCATTAAATTGCTGTCACTTTTGCGCGAACACAGCCTTTGGTGGCTGGAAAGTAGCCAGGCGCAACACGTTGCGATTGGCGCAACGATCTCCTTTTCAACCGCGACAGGACGTGTTACCAGCCAGCGCCAATCCTGAAAGGGAAGATCAGAGTCGGCGCTGGCCATCTTGGCCCAGCGCCTTTTCCGCATTCAAAAGGACTGGCCATGGGAAAAATCATCGAAACGTCCACCGGCGCGCTGGCGCTGACCTTCGACGACGTGCTCTTGCAGCCCGGTCATTCCGAGGTCATGCCGGGTGAGACCGACATCCGCACCCGCATTGCCGGCGACATCGATCTCAACGTGCCGATCCTGTCGGCCGCCATGGACACCGTCACCGAGGCGCGGCTGGCGATCGCCATGGCGCAGGCCGGCGGCATCGGCGTCATCCACCGCAACCTGACCCCGGCCGAGCAGGCCGAGCAGGTCCGGCAGGTCAAGAAATTCGAATCCGGCATGGTGGTGAACCCGGTCACCATCGGCCCGGACGCCACGCTCGCCGACGCTCTGGCGCTGATGCGTTCCAATGGCATTTCCGGCATTCCGGTGGTCGAAAATGGCAGCACCGGCGGCCACACGGTCGGCCGCTTGGTCGGCATCCTCACCAACCGCGACGTCCGCTTTGCCTCCGATCCGGCGCAGAAGGTCTACGAGCTGATGACCCGTGAGAACCTGATCACGGTCAAGGAGAATGTCGACCAGGACGAGGCCAAGCGCCTGCTGCACAAGCATCGCATCGAGAAGCTGGTGGTGGTCGACAGGAACGGCAATTGCGTCGGCCTGATCACCGTCAAGGACATCGAGAAGTCGCAGCTCAATCCGCATGCCACCAAGGATGCCCAGGGCCGGCTGCGCGCCGCCGCGGCCACCAGCGTCGGCGATGACGGCTTCGAGCGTGCCGAGCGCCTGATCGACGCCGGCGTCGACCTTTTGGTCATCGACACCGCGCACGGCCATTCGCAGCGCGTGCTGGACGCGGTGGCGCGGGCAAAGAAGCTGTCGAATTCGGTGCGCATCCTCGCCGGCAATGTGGCCACCGCCGACGGCACGAAGGCGCTGATCGACGCCGGCGCCGACGCGGTCAAGGTCGGTATTGGCCCGGGTTCGATCTGCACCACCAGAATCGTCGCCGGTGTTGGCGTTCCGCAACTGTCGGCGATCATGTCGGCGGTCGAGACGGCCAGCAAGGCTGGCGTGAGCGTGATTGCCGATGGCGGCATCAAATATTCGGGCGATCTGGCCAAGGCACTGGCCGCGGGCGCAAGTGCCGCCATGATCGGCTCGCTGCTTGCAGGCACCGACGAGAGCCCGGGCGAGGTCTATCTGCACCAGGGCCGCTCCTTCAAGGCTTACCGCGGCATGGGCTCGGTCGGCGCCATGGCGCGCGGCTCGGCTGATCGCTACTTCCAGGCCGAGGTCCGCGACACTCTGAAACTGGTTCCCGAAGGCATTGAAGGGCAGGTTCCCTACAAAGGACCTGTGGCTGGCGTGCTGCACCAGCTTGCGGGCGGCCTGAAAGCGGCTATGGGTTATGTGGGTGGACGTGACCTTGCAGACTTCCGCGAGCGCGCCACCTTTGTGCGCATATCCAACGCCGGACTTCGTGAAAGCCACGCCCATGACGTCACGATCACCCGCGAAAGCCCAAATTACCCGGGCGGAATTTGATCGGGAGGCCGATCAGTCCGACCGCCAGGGCGGACTGTGGCGTGATTTGAGTGCGGCGGTGCTGCGGCTGTCGCGTCACGCGGCGGCACTCTCTATCGCCTCGATTGCACTTTTTCTTGTCATGACGGCGCTGGAGTTTTTCTATTTCCAGCGCCTGAGTGGCGGCCTTTTCTCGCTCGACATGCGTATCGCCGGCTTCTCGCCGGATGAAGGCATGGCGTGGCTGACCGCGCTTGGCCGGCGCGGCGGCGAGATCATCATCGTCTGGCACTATTTGACCTTCGATCTGTTGTTTCCGGCGCTGCTGTCGCTGACGCTGGTCAGCCTGATCCTTGCCTTCGGCCGGCGGCTCAGCACGTTCCGCGCCATGCCGACGCAGGCGCAGGCCTTGTTCGCGCTTGTCCTGGTGCTGCCCTATACGGTCGCCGATTATGCGCAGAACCTCGCCGTCGCGCGGCTGTTGTCCGATTTTCAGTCGGCCAATCCCGATTCTCTGGCGTTCGCCTCTTTGCTGACCGTCACCAAATTCGCCTTGCTGGCGATTCCATTCTTCGTCATCGCGGTCTTCGCGCTAGCCGGGCAGCGGCGCTGACGGGAGGAGGAGCGCACATATGCACCAGACCGCCATCTTCTGGCCGATGCTGGCGCATGTGCTCCTGGTCTACATCGTCTACCTGGTGATGCTGAAGCGGCGCTATGGTGCCCTGAAGTCGGGCGAAGCCAGGATCAGCCAGTACAAGCTCCGCTCGACCGAGCCGGCCTCGAGCGTCACCGTTGCCAACAATCTGATCAACCAGTTCGAGCTGCCGGTTCTCTTTTACGCGCTATGCCTGGCGCTGTTCGTCACCAACGGCGTGAACTACCTGACGCTGACGCTGATGTGGCTGTTCATAGTCACGCGCTATATTCACGCCTGGGTGCATCTCGACGGAAACTATGTACCGCACCGCACCGGCGTCTTCTTCCTCGGCGCAGGCGTACTTTTACTCGCCTGGATCTGGTTCGCGCTCCACCTGCTCGGGGTGGTCTGACCCCCTTCTCCCACAAGAAGGGGAGAAGGAGAGGCGCTACAGATCGAACACCGCGATCCGGCGCTTGTCGAATTTGATGCCGATCTCGCCGCGCACCAGCCGCAGCGCCTGTTCGCCGAAGACGGCGCGCCGCCAGCCCTGCAGCGCCGGCACGTCGGCTTCGTCGCCCTCGGCCGCTATGCGATCGATATCGTCGCTGGAGGCAAGCACCTTGGTGGCGACGCCTTCCTTCTCGGCGACGATCCTGAGCAGCACCTTGAGCAGTTCCGCGGCCGCGCTTGATCCCTCCGGCGGCTGCACGCTTTTCGGCAGTTTCGGCATTGCGTCCTTGGGCAAGGCCAGCGCCGCATTGACCGCGCCGAGCAGTGCGGTTGCCGTCGCGGAGCGCTCCCAGCCCTTCGGCGTGGTGCGCAGCTTGCCGAGCGCGGCCGCGTCGCGCGGCGCCTGTTGCGCGATCTCGTAGATAGCATCGTCCTTGAGCACGCGGCCGCGCGGCACGTCGCGCTCGCGCGCCTCACGCTCGCGCCAGGCGGCAACGGCCTGCACGATCGCCAACTCCTGCGGCTTGCGCAGACGCATCTTCAGCCGTTTCCAGGCATCCTCGGGATGCGGATCGTAGGTCTCGCGCGAGGTGAGGACATCCATCTCCTCGTTCAGCCAATGCGCGCGGTCCTCGCGCTTCAGCTCGGCGCTGAGATGCTGGTAGACCTTGATCAAATGGGTGACGTCGGCAAGCGCGTATTCGAGCTGCTTGTCCGAGAGCGGCCGGTGCCGCCAGTCGGTGAAGCGCGAGGATTTGTCCAGCCGCGCCCCGGTGACCTTCTGGACGAGCTGGTCATAGGAAACGCTGTCGCCGAAGCCGCAGACCATCGCCGCCACCTGCGTGTCGAACACCGGATGCGGCACCAGATTGCCGAGATGGACGATGATTTCGATGTCCTGGCGCGCCGCGTGGAAGACTTTCAGCACCGCTTCGTTGGCCATTAGCCGGAAAAACGGTTTCAGGTCGATGCCGGGCGACAAAGGATCGATAAGCGCCTCAATCCCAGGCGCGGCCATCTGGATCAGGCAGAGGATCGGCCAGAAGGTCGTCTCGCGGATGAATTCGGTATCGACGGTAACGAATTCCGACTTTTCGAACGCCGCGACAACGCTCTCGAGTTCTTCTTGTGTGGTGATGACGTGCATCAAATCGCTTTTGGCACAGTATGAGGCCTCTTTCAATTTCAGCCGCGCGCGCTTTCGTCAAGCCGCCGCAGTGTAAGCGGTGGCCCGATTGCCGGATTCTCCCGTGCGAAATCGCGCGACGTGCGCAAGGAAGAGCCGTTCATGCCTCATAGGCCCGCGCCGGCACCCTTTCTCCAGTCGAACCGGATCCAGACCTGTCCGGCAAAGCCCGCCGGCCGAGTGCGCCCGCGGCCGCCAGGCTGAGCACGATGAACGGTATGCCGATGCCATAGGCCGAGCGGATGCCCCAATGATCGGAGACGAAGCCGAGCAGCGGCGGTCCGAGCAGGAAGGCAACGAAGGAGATCTGCGACAGCGCGGCGACGTTGATCGCGGCGGAGCGATCCGTCATCTGGGCCGCCGCTGAAATCGCCAGCGGGAAAATGGCGCTGCAGCCGATGCCCATGAGCGCGAAGCCCAGCATCGAGACGAAGGGCAGCGGCGAGAAGAAGACGATGACCACGCCGGCAGCCATCGCTGCCAACAGCACGCGCGCCACGCCGCTCGGCGAATGGCGGTCGACGAAGCTGTCGGCGAAGAAGCGGGTCGCAGCCTGCGAGAAGGCGAACAGCGCTACGGTGAAGCCGGCGGTCAACGGGCCGGACTCGAACACCGTGCGCATATAGATCGCCGACCAGTCCATGCTGGCGCCTTCCATCAGCATCGCCGACAGCGTTACCGCGACGAGGATAAGGATCGGCAGCGTCGGTCGGGCAAACATCGGCGCCTTGTCGCCGGCTACGGCGAAGCGGGCGGGCGCCGGCTCGAAGCCGCCGAGGAACAGCGCCATGGCAACCGCCACCATCGGCGCCACCAGCGCCAGATGCAATTGCGGCGACAGGCCGAGATGCGCCAGCGCGCCGCCGAACAGCCCGGCGCCGAAGAAGCCGATGCTCCAGAACGAATGCGCGCGGTTCATGATGCGGCGCTGAAGCAGGAACTCGGTCCTGTCGGCCTCGACATTCAGGATGATTTCGATGCTGCCGATCATCAGTCCGACCGGGAGCAGCATCAGGAACAAAGCGGCGGGGCCTGGCGCATGCACCGCGCCGGCATAGGCGATCGCCAGCAGCGGCACCAGCCAGAGCAGCGCGCGGCGAAAGCCGACGCGCTCCAGGATCGGCGCCGCCAGCGTCAGCGCGATCAGCGTGCCGATCGGCGTGCCGATCAGGGCGAGCCCGAGCGTGCCGTCCTCGATCCGCATGGCATGCTTGATGTCGGGCAGGCGCGGGAAAATGTTGCCCATCGCGAAGGAATAGATCGCAAAGCCGGCATAGACGCGGTGCTGCGGAGCGAGTTTCAGGCCACGGGTCATCACGGACATCCAGCAAGGAGATTTTGGCGGGGCCGCCTCTCGGGCCGGCAGCGGACTTTTCTTGCAAGAACGGGCAAAAAATGCAATAACATGCACAAATAAATAGGATCGTGCATGTTCACCGAAGAACGCCATCAACTCATTCGCGATCAGCTTGGGGCGCACGGAAAGGTGCTGGCCGGCGAGCTCGCCAGCCGTTTCGGCGTCTCGGAGGACACGGTACGGCGCGATCTCAGGGAACTTGCCAAGGCGGGACAGTTGCGCCGCGTCTATGGCGGCGCGGTCGCCTCGGCGCCCTTTGCCGCCGCCACGCTCAGCCAGCGTAGCCGTCATGCGGTCGAGGAGAAGACGCGCCTGGCGAAAGCGGCGGCGGGGCTGCTCGTGGCGGGGCAGTCGCTGTTCATCGATGGCGGCACGACCAATGAAGCGCTCGCCAGGGCGATCCCGCGCGACATCCAACTGACCGTTGCCACCAATTCGCTCGGCGTCGCCTCGGCGCTCACCGACCTTCCGCTGGTCGAGCTGATCGTGCTCGGCGGCCGCTATGTGCCCGACCTCGGCACCTGCGTCGGCGCCGACACGCTCGCCGCCGTGGCGCAGCTCGGCGCCGATCTGTTCTTCCTGGGGTCCTGCGGGCTGGACGTTTCGCGCGGCATCACCGCCTTCGATTCGGCCGAAGCCGAAGTGAAACGCGCAATGGCGAAAAACAGCGCCGGCATCGTCATCGCCGTCACCAATGATAAGCTTGCGACTGCTGCGCCGTATCGTGTCGCCGGCGCCGATGCGATCCGCCATCTCGTGGTGGAAAAGACAGCACCCGCCGCCACGCTCGCCGATTTCCAAAGCCAGGGCGCGCAAATCCATTTTGCCTGAACGGCGGAAGCGGCGCCTGTGTGAGCGGTTGCCTTGACAAAGCCGGCCTCTCATGCGCTTTTCGCGCCAATTTTCAGGCCGGGCTGAGCCCCGCAATTTCCGGACTTTACCAATGACCACGCATCGTTATCGCAGCCACACCTGTGCCCAGTTGAGAAAGAGCGACGTCGGCAATTCCGTCCGCCTGTCGGGCTGGGTGCATCGCGTGCGCGACCATGGCGGGCTGCTCTTCATCGATTTGCGCGACCACTACGGCCTGACCCAGATCGTCGCCGATCCGGATTCGCCGGCCTTCAAGGTGGCCGAGATCGTGCGCGGCGAATGGGTGATCCGCGTCGACGGCGAGGTCAAGGCGCGCCTGCCGGAGACCGTCAACGCGAACCTGCCGACCGGCGAGATCGAGATTTTCGCGCGCGAGATCGAGGTGCTGTCGGCCGCCAAGGAACTTCCGCTGCCGGTGTTCGGCGAGCCGGAATACCCGGAAGACATCCGTTTGAAATATCGCTTCCTCGACCTGCGCCGCGAGACGCTGCACAAAAATATTGTGGCGCGGACGAAAATCATCGCCGAGATGCGCAAGCGCATGGGCGAGGTCGGCTTCACCGAATTTTCGACGCCGATCCTGACGGCGTCGTCGCCGGAAGGCGCGCGCGACTTCCTGGTGCCGTCGCGCATCCATCCCGGCACCTTCTACGCGCTGCCGCAGGCGCCGCAGCAGTACAAGCAGCTGATCATGGTTTCGGGCTTCGACCGCTATTTCCAGATCGCGCCCTGCTTCCGCGACGAGGATCCGCGCGCCGACCGCCTGCCCGGCGAATTCTATCAGCTCGACCTGGAGATGAGCTTCGTCGAGCAGGACGACGTGCTCTCCACCATGGAGCCGGTGCTGCGCGGCGTCTTTGAGACGTTCGCCAACGGCAAGCCTGTGACGCAGAAGTTCCAGCGCATCCCCTATGACGTGGCCATGCGCAAATATGGCTCCGACAAGCCGGACCTGCGCAACCCGATCGAGATGCAGGCAGTGTCGGATCACTTCCGCGATTCGGGCTTCAAGGTGTTCGCTAACATCCTGGCCAATGATGCGAAGGCCGAGGTCTGGGCGATTCCCGCCAAGACCGGCGGCAGCCGCGCCTTCTGCGACCGCATGAACTCCTGGGCGCAGAGCGAGGGCCAGCCCGGGCTGGGCTATATCTTCTGGCGCAAGGAAGGTGAGAAACTCGAAGGCGCCGGCCCGATCGCGAAGAACATCGGCGAGGAGCGCACCGAGGCGATCCGCCAGCAGCTCGGCCTTGCCGATGGCGATGCCGCGTTCTTCGTCGCCGGCGACCCGAAGAAGTTCGTCACTTTCGCGGGCGCCGCGCGCACCCGCGCCGGCGAGGAGCTGAATCTCGTCGACCGCGAGCGCTTCGAGCTCTGCTGGATCGTCGACTTCCCGTTCTTCGAATGGAACGAGGACGAGAAGAAGATCGACTTCGCCCACAATCCGTTCTCCATGCCGCAAGGCGGCATCGATGCGCTAAACGGCGAGGAGCCGCTCGGCATCAAGGCGTTCCAGTACGATATGGTCTGCAACGGCTTCGAGATCGCGTCCGGCGGCATCCGCAACCATCTGCCCGAGACCATGGTCAAGGCTTTCGAGATGGTCGGCCTCGACCGCGCGACCGTGGAAGAGCGCTTTGGCGGTCTCTATCGCGCCTTCCAGTATGGCGCCCCGCCGCATGGCGGCATGGCGGCCGGCATCGACCGCATCGTCATGCTGCTGGTCGGCGCCAAGAACCTGCGCGAGGTCACCATGTTCCCGATGAACCAGCAGGCCTACGACCTGTTGATGAACGCGCCTTCGGAAGCGACCCCGCAGCAGCTGCGGGAGCTGTCGCTGCGCGTAGCGGTGACGAAGAAGGAAGGCTAGGACTCCGAGCCAAGCCTTTCTTTCTTCTCAATAAATCGGCCCAACAAAAAAGCCCGGCATCGCTGCCGGGCTTTCGTTTGGAGCTGACGTGTTCGATCAGTCCTGGTTCGCCTTGACCTTGACGCCGAGCGTCTTGGGCAGGTCGAGCGGGTTGGACATGGCGCCGGCCATGATCAGCGCGAACGGCACCGACGACGGCGGCTCGGCCGAGATTTCCAGGCTCTTCGGATCGTCGAGGAAGGTGTTGACGGCCGACGAGACCTCCGCCGTCAGCTCGGGATTGTTGAGCTGCGCCATCCCGAACGGCACGATCGCCTTGGCCTGGTTGGCAACGTCCTTGCCCGACATGCCCTGCTGCTTGCCGACATAGTCCAGCACCTTTCCGGTCAGCGAATCGTCCTGGTAGCGGATCGAGGCGCCGTTGAAGGAGAGCTGCTGCAGCAGGCCGAGCATGGCCATGCCCTGGGCGGAATTGTCGGCGCCTTCCGGCTGCGAGGCGAGCTTCTTCTGCATCTCCTGCATCGACTTGATGAAGTCGACCGTGTAGCCGCCGAGGTTGAAGGTCATGCCGAGCGTGCCGGCATTTTCGACCGAGATGTCGTATTTCGACAGCTCCATCTTGCCGTCGCTGGGCTGCCAGCTGCCGGCCATGTCGATATTGCCCGAGATGTTCTGGTAGCCGAGCGCCTCGATGGCTTCCTTCGACTTGGGATCGTCGACCAGCGACAGGTCGGCAGTGAATTTTTCGGTGTTGGCGGTGAAGTTCATCGCCTTGCCGTCAGCCGGCGGGGTGATCTCGACGGCAAGCCCGTCCATCGAGAAGGCGGTCTTCTCGCCCTTCTTGACGGTCATGTTCGAAAGCTCGGCCGACTTGTACATCATTAGCGAACCGAGCGGATCCGTGTTGCCCTCGGCCGGAACCTTCATGTCATGGATGATGAAGGGGCTGAGAATGAGCGTCACGTCGTCCTGGGTGCGCGAGAAGGCCGAGGTTGAGACAGTCGCAATGTCGAAGCCGCCATCGGCCTCGCTGACGCCCTCCAATTTCACGTCGCCGATCGGCAGCGCTTCCTTCTCGGCAGCAGGTTTGATGGATACGGCCTGCAACGTGACGTTCGAATCGTCGCCGGAGACGCCGGTCCAGGAAATGTCGACGCCCTGGGCGGCGAGCATGGACTTGACGCGCTCGGCCACGGCCGGATCGGCGGCGAAGGCGGCGTTGAGCGGCAGGGTCAGCAGAAAGGTCGAAAATGCCAGTTTCTTGAGCATTGAGCGTTTGATTGTCATTGGCGAGTTCCCTGTCCTGAAGGTGTTTTGAATTCCTGCTCCCTCACCATTCCGTGACGAACGGGACGGGAGAAAGGCATTGTCCCGCTCCATTTGTCGAAAATGGCGATGAAAAGCAAACGCCGGGAGGCAGCCATTTCTCGATGCGGTGAATATGTCATGAAGACCGCGACCCTCCGCCAGCGCGTTGCATGCCAGATAGAACCCGCATGTAACAGATTGATGTTGGCCGGCGTCATGCTGCCGACGCGGCTTGTTGCAGATCGCCGGCAAAGTGCCGCCGCGGCCCTGCCGCTTCCGTGAAATCCTTCACACCGCCGGTCAGGCATTCGCGGCCGCGACGAATGCGCCGATGCTCACGCGGCGCTTGCCGCGAATCGCCCGCTCGGCTAGTCCAAATCCATGGGAAAAAGGCTTTTGCCGCCCGATGACAATGGCGGCGGCGACAAAATCGAACCGGTCGATCTGAAGGAAGCGCTCGAGCGGCGCTATCTGGCTTACGCGCTGTCGACGATCATGCACCGGGCGCTGCCGGATGTGCGCGACGGACTGAAGCCGGTCCATCGCCGCATCATGCATGCCATGCGGCTGCTCAGGCTTAACCCCGATCAGGGCTTCGCCAAATGCGCCCGCATCGTCGGCGACGTGATGGGCAAGTTCCATCCGCATGGCGACCAGTCGATCTATGATGCGCTGGTGCGGCTCGCGCAGGAATTCTCGATGCGCTACCCGCTGGTCGACGGGCAGGGCAATTTCGGCAATATCGACGGCGATAACGCCGCCGCCATGCGCTACACCGAAGCGCGCATGACCGAGGTGGCGACCGAGCTGCTTGCCGGCATCACCGAGGACGCTGTCGATTTCCGGCCGACCTACAATGAGGAGGACGAGGAGCCGTCCGTCCTCCCCGGCGCCTTCCCCAACCTGCTCGCCAACGGCTCCTCCGGCATTGCCGTCGGCATGGCCACCTCGATCCCGCCGCACAACGCCGCCGAGCTTTGCGACGCAGCACTGCATCTGATCGAGCATCCGGACGCGCCGGTGGCCAAGCTGATGGATTTCGTCCAGGGACCGGATTTCCCGACCGGCGGCATCATCGTCGACAGCCGCGCCTCGATCCTCGAAGCCTACGAGACGGGCCGCGGCGGTTTTCGCGTGCGCTCGAAATGGGGGCAGGAGGACCAGGGCAGGGGTACCTGGAGCATCGTCGTCACCGAGATCCCTTACGGCGTGCAGAAGGCGAGGCTGATCGAGAAGATCGCCGAGCTCCTGATGGCGCGCAAGCTGCCGCTGCTCGAAGACATCCGCGACGAGAGCGCCGAGGATATCCGCATCGTCCTGGTGCCGAAGAGCCGCACCGTCGATCCCGGCATCCTGATGGAATCGCTGTTCAAGCTGACGGAGCTCGAGAGCCGCTTCCCGCTCAACATGAACGTGCTGTCGCGCGGCAAGGTGCCGAACGTGCTCTCGCTCAAGGGCGTGTTGAAGGAGTGGCTCGATCACCGCCGTGAGGTCTTGATCCGCCGCTCGAAATACCGGCTCGGCGAGATCGAGAAGCGGCTGGAAATCCTTGCCGGCTATCTGATCGCCTATCTCAATATCGACGAGGTCATCCGGATCATCCGCGAGGAGGATGAGCCCAAGCAGGTGATGATGGCCCGCTGGTCGCTCACCGACAACCAGGCCGAAGCCGTCCTCAACATGCGCCTGCGCGCCTTGCGCAAGCTTGAAGAGATCGAGATCCGCAAGGAATTCGATGGCCTGACCGCCGAGAAGAAGCAGATCGAGGCCCTGCTGGCGTCGGACGCCAAGCAATGGTCGACGATCAAGTGGGAGGTCACCCAGGTCCGTGACAAGTTCGGGCCTGAGACCGAGCTTGGCAAGCGCCGCACCCAGTTCGCCGACGCGCCCGAGCATGATCTGACCGACATCGCGCATGCCATGATCGAGCGTGAGCCGGTCACCGTCGTCGTGTCTGAAAAGGGCTGGCTGCGCGCCATGAAGGGCCATCTGACCGATTATTCGCAGCTTGCCTTCAAGGAAGGCGACAGCCTGAAGCTCGCCTTCCATGCGCAGACCACCGACAAGATCCTGGTCTTCACCACCGGCGGCAAGTTCTACACCATCGGCGCCGACCGGCTGCCGGGCGGGCGCGGCCATGGCGAACCGATCCGCATCATCGTCGACATGGAGAACGACCAGGACATCGTCACCGCCTTTGTCCATGACCCCAAGCGCAAGCTGCTGCTCGTCTCTTACGATGCCAATGGCTTCATTGTTTCGGAGGAAGAGGTCGTCGCCAACACCCGCAAGGGCAAGCAGGTGATGAACGTCAAGGCGCCTGACGAAGCCAAGCGCTGCATTCCGGTGTCGGGCGACCATCTCGCCATCGTCGGTGAGAACCGCAAGCTGCTGGTGTTTCCGCTCGCCGAAATCCCGGAGATGGCGCGGGGCAAGGGCGTGCGCCTGCAGAAATACAAAGACGGCGGCGTGCTGGACCTGAAGACCTTCACGCTGGAAACCGGCCTGTCCTGGCAGGATTCGGCCGATCGCACCTTCACCAAATCGCGCGAGGAACTGGCCGAGTGGATCGGCGCCCGCGCCGCCGCCGGCCGCATGGTGCCAAAGGGTTTCCCGCGGACGGGGAAATTTGGGTAGCGCCGCCTTTCCCTTCTCCCCTTGTGGGAGAAGGTGGACGAGGAAGCTCGGCCGGATGAGGGGTGTTGGAAGGATCGCGACCTCTCGGGCGTAAGCGCTTAAATTCCTTGGATGTTTTGGCGTCTCACTCCGCTGGAACACCCCTCATCCGTCTCGGCGCTGCGCGCCGATCCACCTTCTCCCACAAGGGGAGAAGGGGAAGCGCAATCATTTGGACTATCGTCACGATTGCTGCACTATCTTGGTGCATAGGTATTCCTTGAATTCATCGGGCAGGGGAGAAACGCAGGATTGAAGCGGGCCGAGATCCAGAAGCCGGGGCAGCGCCTGTTCGGCCTGTCGACGCCGCTGAGGTCGGCCGTCATTCCGCCGCTGTCGGCGGCGCGCTGGCTCCTGGTGCTGATCGTCGCCGCCGGCGTCTACTTCTTCCACGGCTTCCTGTTTCCGGTGCTGGCCGCGCTGGTCATCGCCTTTGCCAGCTGGCCACTCTATCGCCGGCTGCTTGTCGCCGTCGGCGGCAATCGCACCGTCGGTGCGACCCTTGCCATCCTCTTCATACTCGCCTTCCTGGTGGTGCCGATCGCGCTTGCCGGCACCTATGCCATCAACGAGCTGCGCGAATGGGTGACCTGGGCGATCGAGACCAACCGGCACGGCTCGGTGACACCGGGTTGGATCGCCACCATGCCGGTCGTCGGTCAGTGGCTGAACGACCAGTGGACGGCCTATCTCGGCCATCCCGGCGGCATCGGCGAATTGATCCAGCTGATCAGCGGCTCCAACATCGGCACCATCTATCGCGGCGCCCTGGCCGCCGGCGGCAGCGCCTTCGGCCTGTTGCTGACGCTTCTGTTCATGATGATCGCGCTGTTCTTCGCCTATCGCGACGGCGAGGCTTTCGCGGGCCAGGTCGATCGTCTCGGCGAACGCATCCTGCCGACGCGCTGGGAGCGGATCTCGCGTGTCGTGCCGGCGACCATCTCCTCGACGGTCACCGGCATGACCATCATCGCCATCGGCGAGGGGCTTGTGCTGGGCATCGCCTACTGGCTGGCCGGCGTACCGTCGCCGGTGACGCTCGGCGCGCTCACCGGCATCATGGCGCTGATCCCCGGCGGCGCGCCGCTCTCCTTCACCCTGGTCTCGATCTACCTCGCCGCCAGCGGCAAGCTGTTCGCCGGCGCCGCGCTGTTCATATGGGGCGCGGTCGAGCTCTTCATCGTAGACAAGACATTGCGGCCCAAGCTGGTCGGCGGGCCGATCAAGCTGCCTTTCCTGCCGACCTTTTTCGGCCTGATCGGCGGCGTCAAGACGATGGGCTTCCTCGGCCTGTTCATCGGCCCGGTATTGATGGCGCTGCTGGTCGCCATCTGGCGCGAGTGGCTGCGCGAGGTGGAATTGATGGACGAGATTCCACCGGTCGCCGACGATGCCGGTGCGCCCCAAATCGAAGCGACCGCCGAGCCGCAAAAAGTTCAGGCCGGGTGAACCACGGCAAGTGCCATCCGGCGCTTGCGGCCCTCATGCAATTGCCACAGCGAATGTGCCACGAGCGTCACGACAAGGACCGTGCCGCCGATCAGGCTGTTTCGCGAAGGCGCTTCAGCGAAGATCAGCCAGACCCAGACCGGAGCAAACACCGTTTCCAGCAGGTAGAACATGGCCACTTCCGGCCCGGAAATATATTTCGGCCCGTTGGCCAGGCAGAAGAACGCAATCGGCATGATCACGGCGCCGTTGAGGAGGATCCACCACGGCGCGTCGACGTGAAAGCCGGCCTTCGACACCATGAAGAGCGCCACGGCGAACGGCAGAACCACCCCGACGAGCGAGGTGAAGCCCATCTCCCTGCCGCTCGCCCGCGAGACGGTGATGGCGCAGGCGACGCAGAGCGCGGAGCACAGCGCCATGATGTCGCCGAACAGATTCCCGGTGCCGATCGAATCGCCGACGATTATGGCGACACCGACGATCATCAGCGCCAGCGCCGCGAGTGTCGCCGGCCGCGGTCTCTCCCTCAGGAACAGCCAGGACAGCAAAGCCGAGAACATCGTGGTGAAGGCCAGGATGAAGACGAGGTCGGCGGTCGAGGTATGATAGACGGCGGTGATGAAGGCAATCGAGCCGAGCCCGTAGAGCGTGGCGACCATTAGACCCAGCCGTCCCGGGACGAGCTGCGGTGCCTTGTCGCTCAACGAGCGCCAGACCGCCCAGATGACGAGCGCGGCAATGAGCGTGCTTCCGGTGCGCAGCAGAAGGATCGTCCAGGCCTCGCCATGGGCAAGTCGGATCAGCGGAATATCGACGGTCAGCGTCACCCCGCCAAGCGCGGTGAGCAGGAGACCTTTCTGGTGGTCGGTATGAGTGGACACTCGGCTATCTCGCAACAATCTTGAGGAGGCGCATAGCGGCCATGCGTCGGTCCTTCCAGCCTGACGGCCGAAAGACCAGCGTCCTCCTCCTTGAAACTGTTTAAGGATGAAACGCGAAGCGGGTCAGCGACTGACCGCTTCGTGGTCGTAGCGTTCCCAGCCTTTCGGGCCGAGATGCTCCTGCGGCATGAAGCGCATCTTATAGTTCATCTTGCGCGAGCCGTTGACCCAGTAGCCGAGATAGACGTGGGGCAGGCCCATCGCCTTGGCGCGGGCGATGTGATCGAGGATCATGAAAGTGCCGAGCGAACGGTCCTCGAAGTCGGGATTGAAGTAGGAATAGACCATCGACAGGCCGTCGGCCATCTTGTCGGTGAGCGCCACCGCGATCAGCTCGCCCTGGCCCTTGCCGGTGATGAACGTGTCCGGTCCGCGACGCCTGTATTCGATGATTTTGGTGTCGACATGCGTGTCTTCCACCATCATCGCGTAGTCGAGCACGGTCATGTCCGACATGCCGCCCCGGCGGTGGCGCGCATCGAGATAGCTGCGGAACAGCGAGTATTGTTCGGTCGAGGGCTGCGCGTCATGCATGGCGCCGACGAGATCGGCATTGCGCTGGATGACCCGGCGCATGTTGCGGCTTGGGTCGAATTCCTGGGCGAGGATGCGCACGGACACGCAGGCGCGGCACGATTCGCAGGCAGGGCGGTAAGCGATGTTCTGCGAGCGCCGGAAGCCGCCTTGCGTCAGCAGGTCATTCATCTCCGGCGCCTTGTCGCCGACAAGGTGCGTGAACACCTTGCGCTCGAACTGTCCCTCCAGATAGGGGCACGGCGACGGCGCGGTCAGAAAAAACTGCGGCGACTGGGTCGGATGCTGCGTCATCTAATCTTGGAAACGCTCCTGCGAATCGCCCTACCTTTGGCCCGGCCGGCGAAAAATTCAACAGGATTATGCTGTCGTGACGGCTCCGGCCTGTTCATATCCGGCCTGTTCATCGTTGAGCACGGGCGGCGCGGTGGTTCGATGAATGCCGCCGCGGCCATTGTCAGATGTCGGTTCGGGTGACCACGGTGCCGAGCAACAGATCGTGCAGCGTGCGCTTGCGGTCGGAGAACAGCGTCACCAGCAGCACCAACGGCGTCAGGATGACGTTGCCTGCCCAGAACAGCACCGAGTGCACCACCGCCGTCATGCCGTCGATGCGGCTGCCGTCGAGCTTCTCCAGGCGGATGCCCATGATCTTCATGCCGGTGGTCGCCTGGTCGCGGCTGCCCAGCGTGTTCCAGATGTAGAGGATGGCAACCATCGGCACGAGCACGGAAAACAGCGCCCAGCCGAGGCCGAAGGTCAACAGCCCGAGAATGGCGACCAGGATGGCGAAAGGAATGGTCAGCAGCGCCACGAAGAAATAGTCGAGGAGGAACGCAAAGATGCGCCTTGTCCGCACCCCGCGATAAGCGCGTGTGTCCTCGAACCTGGTCGTGATGATCTCGCCGTCCAATACGCGTGCGTTCATGTCCATTCCTCGATCGCGGCATCCGCATGGGGATGCCTGCTGCCCTTTTCAGATGGTGAGGGCGGCCTGGAATTCAAGGAACTTGCCCGCCGCCGGCAGGCGGCGCCGTGTCAGAAGATGCCGGGGAAGAGCCTGTAGCGAACCCGCGTAAGGTAATCGCGATATTCCTCGGTCAGCGCCAGGATGCGTTCCTCGCGCAGAATGCGATGGACCTGGAACAGGGTGATGATGGCGTAGACGGTGAAATTGTAGAGCGAGAAGCTCGACAGCAGGAACAGGATGTGCCCCGCCAGATAGCCGGCATAGATCGGGTGCCGCACGAACCTGTAGGCGCCGCCGGTGATGACGCCGCGATTGGCCGGCAGGATGGCGAAGGAACGGCCGAGCGACATTTTCCCCCAGATCACCATCCAAAGAGCCAGGAACTGCAGCGGCGCCGCGATGTAGAGCGGGATGATGGCGAGGCCGTCCTGGAGCGAGACGAAGCCCGAGCCGAAACCGGCCGTCAGCGAGATGAATACCGTGAAAGGGCTCCAGTCGCGGACAATCGGCCGGCGCGCCAGGAGCAGCCAGATAAAAGTCAGCGCATCGGAGATCATGAGCAGCAGGATGTTCAGCCGGCCCGGATCGATGACCAAATGGCGCGCGCCGCGATAGACAAAGATCGCGGCGACGGCCAGCGCAATGAAACGAAACAAGCCCTCGCGCAGGTCGGTTAGGGTCTCGCTGCTTTGCAGCCCGGACCAAAAACCCGTTTCTGCGCCAGACATCGCGTCACTCTTGGAAATCGCCAACTCAGCTACCCCGGTGGTCCCCTCGTCAGGCACCATTGCACGTCAAGCCTTGCCGTCCGGTTAAGGTTTCGCATGCTTTTGGTGTATCTGGAGTGTTCGGGCCGCGCGGAGCTGGTGTTGGCAGTTGAACATGACGTTCTTCCCGGTCTAGCTTGTTGCGGCGCACAAGAGGGCGGGGACATGGACTACGATATGCTGGTCATCGGCAGCGGCCCTTCCGGGCGCCGCGCCGCGGTGCAATCGGCCAAGCTTGGCAAGTCGGTGCTGGTGGTCGACAGGGGCCGGCGCCTGGGCGGCGTTTCGGTGCATACCGGCACCATTCCGTCGAAGACGCTGCGCGAGACGGTGCTGAACCTCTCGGGCTGGCGCGAGCGCGGTTTCTACGGACGCGGCTATCGGGTCAAGCAGGATATTTCCATCAGCGATCTGGTCGAGCGTCTGCACAAGACGCTCGACCACGAAGTCGAGGTGCTGCAGCACCAGTTCATGCGCAACACGGTGAAAAGCGCGCGCGCCGCGGTAAAATTCCTTACGCCCAACAAGGTCAGCCTGACCGCTGACAATGGCGATTACAGCGAGGTTGGCTTTGCCAACGCGCTAATCGCAGTCGGCACCAGGCCGCACCGCCCGGCCGACGTGCCTTTCGACAAGAAGCGCATTTTTGATAGCGACGAGATGCTGGAACTCCACCATCTGCCGCGCACCCTGACGGTGATCGGCGCCGGCGTCATCGGCGTCGAATACGCCACCATCTTTTCGGCCCTCGACGTGCCGGTGACGCTGGTCGAGCCGCGCAACACGATCCTCGATTTCATCGACCGCGAAATCGTCGACGATTTCATCCATCAGATGCGCGACCGCGGCATGACCATCCGCCTCGGCAGCACGGTGAAGGAGATCGCCTCGAAACCCGACCATGCCGAGGTGACGCTGGCCGACGGCCGCACCATCCGCTCTGAGATGGTGCTCTATGCCGCCGGCCGCACCGGCAACGTCGCCAGCCTCGGTCTCGACCAGGTCGGCATCGAGGCGGATTCCAGGGGCCGCATCAAGGTCGATCCGCAGACTTTCCAGACCAGCGTGCCCAACATCTATGCCTCCGGCGACGTGATCGGCTTTCCGAGCCTCGCCTCAACCTCGATGGAGCAGGGCCGGGTGGCGGCATGCCACGCCTTCGGCGTCAACCTGCCGCCGCCGCCGGAGAGCTTTCCCTATGGCATCTATGCCGTGCCGGAAATCTCGACGGTCGGCCTGTCGGAAGAGCAGGTGCGCGAGAGCGGCGCCGCCTATGAGGTCGGCCTGGCGCGTTTCCGCGAGACTTCGCGCGGCCACATCATGGGCGTCTCGAGCGGCTTCCTGAAACTGTTGTTCTCGGTCGAGACGCGCCGCCTGCTCGGCGCCCATATCGTCGGCGAAGGCGCCACCGAGCTGATCCATATCGGCCAGGCGGTGATCAATCTCGGCGGCACGGTCGACTTCTTCGTCAACAACACCTTCAACTACCCGACGCTGGCCGAAGCCTACAAGATCGCGGGCCTGGATGCCTGGAACCGTATGGGGCGGGGGTAGTACCCGACTGGTTCAACCTTCCATCTGGGCGAGCAGCGACAGCATGACGTCGGCCGGGGGCATCGGCAACACCGCCGCAATCTCGGCGTCTGCAGCCGTCCACATCCACATCTTTCAGCCGGCTTACTGTTTCCCCCGGTGGAATGCGGCGGTATGTGGTGGGTCAGTACATCGGGAGGTCGAGCATGCTGGGGTGGTTCCGCAAACTTCTGCCGCGCGAAGATCGCTTCTTCGACCTTTTCGAACGGCATTCGCGCACCGTGGTCGGCGGGGCCGAGGCGCTGCAGCAACTTCTGAACGGCAAAGACATCGATCGCTGGTGCCAGAAGATCGTCGATCTTGAGGACGAAGCCGATCACATAACCGCCGAAGTTCTGCTCGCGGTGCGACGCTCTTTCATCACCCCCTTCGATCGCGGCGACATCAAGGATCTCATCCAGTCGATGGATGACGCCATCGATATGATGCACAAGACCGTAAAGACGGTGAAGCTGTTCGAGAAGAAGGAATTCGACCCGCTGATGCAGGAGATGGGGAGCGTTATTGTCGACGCCGCCAAGCTGGTTGCGGAAGCGATACCGCTGCTCAGCAAGGTCGGTGCCCACACCACGCGCCTCAACGCTATTGCCGAAGAGGTCATGCGCGCGGAAGGCCGAGCGGACGATTTGCACGAACAGGGCCTGAAGGATCTTTTCAAGCGCCACGGGCGCAGCGATCCAATGGCCTATCTGATAGGCAGCGAAATTTATGGTCAGCTGGAGAAAGTGGTCGACCGTTTCGAGGACGTGGCAAACGAGATCAGCGGCATCGTCATTGAGAACCTATAGTGGAACCCACAATCGCCTTTCCGCTGCTGGTCGGTCTCGTTGCCGTGGCACTGTTCTTCGATTTCCTCAATGGCCTGCATGACGCCGCCAATTCCATCGCCACCATCGTCTCGACGCGAGTGCTGCGGCCGCATTATGCGGTATTCTGGGCGGCTTTCTTCAATTTCATCGCCTTCATGTTCTTTGGTCTCCACGTCGCCGAGACTGTGGGAAAGGGCATCATCGACGTCAGCATCGTCACCCCGGCGGTGATCTTCTCGGCCCTCGTCGGCGCCATAGTCTGGAATATCGTCACCTGGATAGCCGGCATCCCTTCCAGCAGTTCGCATGCGCTGATCGGCGGGCTGGTCGGCGCCGGCATTGCCAAGGCAGGCGTCGGCGCCATCGTCTGGACGGGTCTTGGCAAGACCGTCGCCGCAATCGTCCTGTCGCCGGCAACCGGTTTTGTCCTCGCGCTTCTTCTGGTCCTTGTGGTTTCGTGGCTGTTCGTTCGGCAGACACCTTTCGCCGTCGACAGCACCTTTCGGGTCCTGCAGTTCTTCTCCGCCTCGCTCTACTCGCTCGGACACGGCGGCAATGATGCGCAGAAGACCATGGGCATCATCGCGGTGCTGCTCTACTCGCAGGGCATGCTCGGCGGGACCTTCTACGTGCCGCTATGGGTGGTCCTCACCTGCCAGTCAGCTTTGGCGCTGGGCACATTGTTCGGCGGCTGGCGCATCGTCCACACCATGGGCTCCAAGATCACTCGGCTGAACCCGATGCAGGGTTTCTGTGCGGAAACCGGTGGTGCGATCACCTTGTTCGCCGCCACCTGGCTCGGCGTCCCCGTCTCGACCACGCACACCATCACCGGAGCAATCATCGGCGTCGGCGCTGCCCGCCGCGTCTCCGCGGTGCGTTGGGGCATAGCCGGCGACATCGTCATTGCCTGGATCGTCACTTTACCGGCGACGGCCGCCATTTCGGCCCTCACCTATTTGGTCACGCGCCTGAGCGGCTGACGCGGAGCGGGCATTCAGCCAATCCCGACAATGTGCTATGATTCGCATCATGGGGAAGAAGGCGAAACGGAAAGCAAACCAGGCTATTGAAGCGCCACTAGAAGGCGCGCTTGAAGCGGAAGCTGCCTACTATGCCCGCAAGGTCGGCATCACTAAAGACGAAGCCGCCAAGATCATCCGGGAAGCCCGGGCACCGAAGCTCACAATCGTCGGCAAGGAAGGCGTGAAGGGCAGATAGCCTCTACACAATCTTCTTCTATGGACGGCGCCTACCCCGGTTTCGGCGCAACCGAGTCCATCTTCTCGCAAAGGTCTTCCATCAACCAGAGCGTCTTGGAGACGCCGGCCGCCATTTGGCGGCGTCATTGTCAGCGTTTTGTGCATTCTTCAGCCGTTTCGCCGGCCAGCCATTGCCGCACGATGGCGGCGTCCGCGTCGCCGAATTCATGACCCGAGGCAACGATGCGCGCGTCGATCTCGGCGCCGCGCTGGCTGAACAGCGTCACCAGGGCCGGGGCGAATGGGCCGTAGGTCTGGTCGGCGGCGCCGGCGATGATCAGCACTTGCGTCGCGCTGAGATCCACCATTGGCGAATTGTCGAGCACCGGCATCGCCCGCAGCAATGCCGCACGCCTTACAACTCCGGGATGAAGCAGCATCAGGCTGGAGACCACGTTGGCGCCGTTCGAGTAGCCAAGAAAGGTCGCACGCTTCAGGTCGAGCCCATGTCGGCGCGCGACTTCCGTCGCGAACTGGGCATAAGCGGCGGTCTCGGCACGGATGGAAGCCTGCTCGAAGCTGGTCGGCGTGATTCGCTCGAACCAGCGAAATCCGTCCTCTTGGCGGATGCGACCGCGCGCCGCGACAAGCGTCGAACGCGGCGCGATTTGCCTTGCCAGTGGCAGCAAGGTCGTTTCGTCCAAACCCGATCCGTGCAGCACGAACAGGCAGTCGCCGCTGGCGTTTTCCGGCTTCAAGAAACGGTAGCCAAATGTCAGATCCTCGCACAGGACATTGTTTTCGTCGCTATATTCGGACACGCTCACATCCATTTGATTCCATGAGAGATTCATTGATTTGCCGGCTTCAAAACATAATATTTTTCCGCTCCGCGAAAGTTGATTGAACCCGGCGCACTTCGGTCCGTTTCTTCGCCGATACACTCCCCCGTGGGAGGAATCGAAGCGGTGCGCCCCGGGGGTCGCATTGCTGGGTATGAACAACCAGCTTTGAGGCCTTTTGTCGATGACCACCCCTGTTTCTAACGATCGCGGTATGCGTATCGGAGAGCGCGATACGCGCATCGACGTGCTGCGCGCGCTCGCGCTGCTCACCATTTTCGTCGACCACGTGCCGGGCACCGTCTTCGAGAACTGGACCTACAAGAATTTCGGCTTCTCCGACGCGGCCGAAGCCTTCGTGCTGATTTCCGGCATCTCGGTGGCGCTGGCCTACGGCACGAAGTTCAAGCCGGGCGGCCGACTGCTCGCGACCTTGAAGATGTGGCGGCGCGCCGGCGTGCTCTATATTTCTCACATCGTCATCACGATGGTGGTGATCGCGCTGTTTTGCGCCGTCGCGGTGTTCGCGCACCGTCCGGAAATGCTGACGATGATCAACATCGAGCCCCTGATGAAGAACACGCCGCAGGTGCTGCTCGGCATCGTCACGCTCGGCCATCAGCTCGGCTACAACAACATCCTGCCGGTCTATGCGGCGCTGCTTCTGGCAGCGCCCGCTTTCGTGGTGTTCGTCAGCTATCGGCCGGTGCCAGCGCTGATCGTGTCCGGCCTGCTGTGGCTCGTCGCCGGCATCTGGCAGATCGCGCCGCCGAACTATCCCGAGCCCGGGCTCTGGTTCCTCAATCCGCTGTCCTGGCAGTTCCTGTTCAACATCGGCCTTGCCGCCATGCTGCATGTGAAGCGGGGCGGGCGGATTCCGGTCAATCGCTGGCTGCTGGGCGCCGCCGGCATCTATGTCGTCGGCGCGGCGATCTGGGTGCACAGCCCGCTCTGGGGCCAGATCACCTGGTTCAACCTGCCAGTGGTGATCGGCGGCTTCGACAAGACCTTCCTGTCGCTGCCACGGCTCTTGCACATCCTTTCGGTCAGCTATCTGATCGTCGCGCTGCCGGCTGTCTCGAATATCTTCCGCGTCCGGCCCGACAATCCGCTGGCGATCCTGGGCAAGCGCTCGCTGCCGGTGTTCATCGCCGGCACGCTGCTGGCCATGGCGGCGCAGGTGCTCAAGCTGAACAACCCGGGCGGCCCGGCCTATGACACGCTGCTGATCTCAGCCGGCATTGCCATGCAGCTCGCGCTCGCGCTCTATCTCGAATGGCTCGCCGGCCTCGGCCCGTCGTCTCGCGCCAAGCCGATGCGCGAGGAGCTGGCGCGCCCGTCGTTCGGCGCGCGGCCGGCGCCGGCGAGGGCGGGTGGATACTGAGTTCGCTTAGAGGAATCCCAGGAAAAGTGTCGCCGGATTTCCGTCCGGAATTGCGTAAAAACAAAGAGTTAGAGCATTCCGCTGTTTCCGCGAAACGATGACACGCTCTAGCCTTTGCGGGCCGGGCCGGTCGAGGCTCTGACGATCAGCTCGACGCCCATCGTCTCGCGCCGCACCGCGCCGTCATGGTCGAGGATCATGCGCGCCGCGCGGCGGCCGATCTCGGTGATCGGCTGGGCGATCGTGGTCAGCGGCGGCGTGCACAGCGCGCCGTCCGGCACGCCGTCGAAGCCGACGATCGAGACATCGCCGGGAACGCTGAGCCCCCGCGCTTTCAGCCAGTCGATGGCGATGAGCGCCATGCGGTCCGACATCGCCAGGATGGCGGTCGGCGCCTCGCCCCTGGCGAAGATCGCCTCGAGGCCGGCTCGGGTGCTTCTTTCCTCGTTCTCGGTCTCATAGACCGGGATTTTCGTCGTATCGACGCCGAAGCGTGAGAGCTCCTCGAAATAGCCGGCGAGGCGGTCGCGCGTTCCGGTGTAGAGCGCGCCGCGCACGATGTCCGGCGTGGCAAAGCCGGTGCGGTTGTCGGCAAAGGCCAGCGATAGCACCGCGAAGCGGCGATGGCCGAGTTCGGCCAGATGGCGCGCCGCGAGCCGCGCGCCGGCGACATTGTCGACGCCGATGGCCGAGACGGTCTCGTCCTGGAAGCCGAGCTCGAGCGCAACGAAGGGCAGCCTGCGCTCGCGCGTCAGGTCGACAAGGCGCGAGCCGCCTTCGATGCAGAACAGGATGAAGCCGTCGACAAGCGCGCTCTGGATGTTCCAGGCAAGCTTTTCCTGGTTGGCGGCCGATACCAGCGCGATGCCCGCGCCGGTGGCGTCGCAGGCTTCGGAAATGCCGGCCATCATGACGCGCGCAAACGGGTCGTCGAAAAAGTAGGAGAGGGGCTCGGTGGTGGCAACGCCGATGGCGTTGACCCTGCCGGCGCGCAGCAGGCGGCCTTTCGGATCCGGGCCGGCATAGCCCATCTGCTCAGCCACCGCCTTGACCCGCTCGCGAACTTCGGCGCGCACGATCTCGGGCCGGCTGAAGACATTCGAGGCCGTGCCATGCGAGACGCCCGCGGCCTTGGCGATGTCGGCCAGCCGGATGGGTCTTGCCTTGCCTTCGAGGAGTGATGCCATGTCGTTCCTCCGAATCCGATCACGCGACCATGACCGCTGAATTGCTGCTGGTCATCTAACATTTTTGTTGGATCGATTCAAATTTCCGCTTGACTTAAAGTGCATAAAGCCTATGTTTTGAATCGATCCAAGCCTGCGCTTCATGGTGAAGCGGCTTTCAGCAGGAGGGTGCCATGCATCCGGTGAGCTATCTGTTCGAGGACATCTACCGAAACGATTGGGGCATCGCCTCGGTCACCGTCAGCGAGAATCGCCGCGGAAGATTTGGTCCCTGGAAGCGCGAGCCGCGCTTCTTCGTGGAGCGCAAGCGCGGCTGAGCGACGGCCATTTTTGACACACTTTATTGGATCGATTCAATTCTCAGGAGGCGATTATGCATCCGATTGGTCATCTGTTTCAAGACATCTATCGCAACTATTGGGGCATCACGCCCGGGAGAGAGCAGCCTGAACGACGCCGTGAGCCGCCTATGCGCACGCGTAAGCGGCGAGCTAGCCGAAAATAATTAGGACCGAGCTTGCCAGAACGCCGAGACGGCGATCGCCACCCAGCCGGCGATCAAAAGGGTGCCGCCGATCGGCGCGGACATTGGGAACAGCCGCGAGCCGAGAAAGTCGCGGGCGAGCAGGTCGCCGCAGAACAGCAGCAGGCCGGCGAGCAGCACCAGGCTGGAGATCCTGATGCAACGGTTGCCGCCGGCAAGGCCAATGACCAGGAACACCGGCGCATGCATCAGCAGGAAATTGGCCGCCGTGCCGGTGAAGGCGCCGCCGCGATGCGCCGCCGCTGCCGACAGCGCCACGCCCGCCGCGCCCGCAAGTCCGCCGGCCAGCACAAGCAGACGGCCGCCATTCGTGGGCATCCCTGAAAGGCTCATGGTCACTCCGTCGGCCAGGAAAGCGAACCCGTCAGGATTCGCTGGCTTCGAGCAGCATATGCCGCGTCCTGCGCGACTGGACAATCCAGTTGTAGGTAGCACCGAGTGCCATCAGCGCCGACGTGCCCAGGAACACGGAGCGCATGCCGAAATGCCCGCCGACGAAGCCGCCCGACAGCGGCCCCGCGACCTGGCCGACATATTGCGCCGAGATAGCCAGTCCAAGCACATTGCCGCCAATGCCGTCCGGGATGTTGTGGCGGATGACGCTGGTGATGCAGGGCAACAGGCCTCCCAGCGAAAGCCCCATCAGGAAGCGCAGGCCGATCAATTGCCAGCCATTGGTGACGAAGGCCTGCGGGATGAGCAGCAGCGCCGAGGCGGCCAGCGCGCCGACCACGACGTTCCAGTGCCCGACGCGGTCGGCGAGTTTTCCCAACCAGGACGAGGACAGGATGGTGCCGAGCGCCGCCGCCGACATGACGACGCCGGCGACCATGGTCACCTTACCCTGGTCCTCGATGAGCTGCTGCACATAGACCGTGATGATCGGTTCGATCGACATGTTGGCGAAGGCGAGCAGCATGCCGGTGGCCAGCATGGCGATGATCGGCCGTTTGTCAGGGATCTGCGACCAGCCGCTTTGGGTCTTCGCCATCGAACCGGGCTTGGGCGCCGGCGGGTTCTCCTTGATCAGGAAAGTCGTCGCCAGGAACGCCAGGAAGATGACGGCGCCCGAAAGCAGGAAGGTCGCGCGGATGCCGATCAGCGGCGGCAGCAGACCGCCGAGCAGCGGTCCGACGAGCGAGCCCGCCGTGATGCCCGCCGCCAGCACGCCCAGCGCCCAGCCCGAACGCCCCTTCGGCGTCTGCATCGCCACCAGGATCGTGGAACCCGACGAATAGCCGCCAGCAAAGCCGATCAGCATCCGAAGCAGCACCAGTTGCCAGACGCTCTGCACCATGCCGGTCAGTGACATGCAGATCGCCATGCCGAACGAAGCGCGCACCAGCATCAGCTTGCGGCCGTAGCGGTCGCCCAGCCGTCCCCATAGTGGCGCCACTAGCGCCGCGGCAAAGAAGGTCGCGCCATAGGCGATGCCCGACCATTGCACGATCGCCGCATGGCCCTCCGCGCCGAGCTGCTCAACGTAAAGCGGCAGGAACGGAAGAAGCAGCGTCATGGCGATCAGCGTGCTGAACGAGCCGGCGAAGCAGACGGCGAGGTTGCGCCGCCAATGGATGTTGTAGCCACCTTGTTCGGAAGATTTCTCGTCCATGCCTTGCCTGCCGGTAATCCGGATTGTCGTGGATACCGTTTTGGTATACCAAGCTGGTATCCGTCATGAACCTCATGCTTGCCGCTGTCAATGCGGCTTTAAAAAGCGGGACGCCGATGTCGCAGATGCAGAATGTCGAAAGGCAGCTTCGCGAAATGATTCTCGGGCTGGAGATCGGCCCGGGCGAGCGGCTGACCGAGCGCTGGATCGAAAGCCGGTTCGGCGCGTCGCGCACACCGGTGCGGGCCGCATTGCTGCGCCTGGAGACGGAGGGACTGATCGGCCGCGACGGGCGCGGCTGGACGGTGGCGCCGATCAATCTTGCCGAACTCGGGCAGATCGCCGTCTACCGCGAGGCGGTCGAGGTCGCGGCGGTTCGCCTGACGGCGGCGCTCGAGGATCGTGGCGGGGTCGACGTGATCGCGGCGATGCTCGACTCCTGCGATGCCGAGACCCCGCGCGAGGAGTGGCATCGCGTCGGCATGGATTTCCACATCGAACTGGCGAGGCTTTCCGGCAACGAGTTCCTGCTCAGGGCCGTTCGCGACGCTATGACCAGGCTGTCGCGGGCGCGCTGGCTGGAGGTGCGCGATGAAAAGGCGCTCGGCCGCGCCTGGGCCGAGCATCATGCCATCCTCGCCGCCGCCAGGGCTGGTGATGCCGACGAAGCGGCGCGCCTGCTTTCCGCTCACATAGCCGGCAGTCGCGATCGGCTGGTCACTTCGCTCCATGACGACCGGCGCGGCTTGCGTGCCAGAGGCTTCGCTGTCGTCGAGTAAGTTGTCGTGTGATCAATCGCATTAGCAGGCTTGCAACATGGCCGGGAGAATGCTGTAGGAGACAAGGGGGATGAAGGCCGACTACCATTGATCATCTTGCTGAACTCGCGGACGCATGGCCACACTCTCTCGAACCGCCGCAAAGCTGTTCTACTACGCACGCAATTTCGCGCGTGACCGCGCACCGCAGTCCCTGTTCCGCGACCGCTTGGCCAGCCGGCTCGAGCAGGCCAGGTTCTCGGGCAAGGCGGTTCGCGAGCGATTGAACTACTACAACAAGCTGGAACACCCGTTCGTGCCCAGTCCGGACGCCAAAGCCGTCGGCAAGCTGCCGACCTCGTCCAGCATGTACTATTACGATCTCAAGGAATTCGCCCGCTACTTCGATCCCGGCCTGCTGATCGATTTCGAATTCGGTGACGTCGTCGGCGTTCCGGAGGTCCCGAGGATCGTCAAGGACCGGCCCATCGGCGACGACAACGCCAATGGCGTGCTGATGAAGCTGAACAAGTTCCGCCACTTCTACATGCCGCCCGACAGCCTGCCTTTCGCCGCCAAGCGCCCGATGGTGGTCTGGCGCGGCCACCTCAACAATCCTATCCGCACCCGCTTCGTGGAAAAGGCAGCCAACCTGCCGATCTGCGACGCGGGTTCCCACAGGGCAGATGCGCCTGACGGATATCGCAAGCCCTTCCTGAATATCGAGGAGCAGCGGCGCTATCGTTATATCGTCTCACTCGAAGGCAACGACGTCGCGACGAACCTCAAATGGATCATGAGCTCCAATTCGCTCTGCCTGATGCCGGAGCCGACCTATGAAACCTGGTTTGCCGAGGCCCAGGTCGAGCCCAATGTCCATTATGTGCCGCTTGAGCAGGATTTCTCGGACCTGGTCGAGAAGGTGGCTTATTTCGAAATGCATCCCGCCGAAGCGGCGCGGATAACCGCGGCCGCCAATGCCTATTGCCGCAGATTCGGAAATGAACAGGACGAGCAGGCGATCTCGCTGCTCGTCCTCTATAAATATTTCGTGCTGAGCGGGCAGATTAAGCCTGACGCGGAAGTCTGGCGGTTTATCGCCGAATAGTGTGAGCGGTTACCGTCCGGAATTGCGTGAAAACAAAGAGTTAGAGCGGTTCGCCGTTTACGTGAAACGGCGGAACGCTCTAAGCGTGGGAGCGGTCGAGCACCTTATCGGCCGGCCCGAAACGGTCCCTGGCGGTGAACTGCTGGTGCCAGTAGGGATAAAGCACCGGCGGCCGGCTGACCGCGTCGAGGCGCTGCCGTTCTTCCTCGCCGAGCGAAAGGCTGGCCGCGGCGAGGTTGTCCTTGAGTTGCGCCTCGTTGCGGGCGCCGATCACCAGCGAGCTTACGGCCGGACGGCCGAGCAGCCAAGCAAGCGCCACCTGTGCGCCAGAGACACCGCGCGCCTTGCCGATTTCGTTGAGCACGTCGACGATGCGCCACAGGCGGTCCTCGTCGCGGATCGGCGGCTCCTTCCAGCCGCCAAGCTGGCGCGCGGTCGGGCTGTCGCGACGATATTTGCCGGAGAGCAGGCCGCCGGCTAGCGGGCTCCAGACCAGCACGCCGAGGCCCTGGTCGACCGAGATCGGCAGCAATTCGTATTCTGCCTCGCGCGCTTCCAGCGTGTAGTGGATCTGCTGGGTGACTAAGCGGGCCTGATGGCGGCTGTCGCTGACGGCAAGAGCCTTCATCACCTGCCAGCCGGACCAGTTGGAGCAGCCGATGTAACGGATCTTGCCCTGGTTGACCAAGGTGTCGAGCGCCGCGACCGTCTCCTCGACGGGGGTTTGCCCATCCCACTCGTGGACGAAATAAACGTCGATGACGTCGGTCTTGAGCCGCTTCAGGCTTTTTTCGCATTCGCGGATCAGATGGTGGCGCGACAGGCCTTCGTCATTCGGGCCGCTGCCGATGCGCATGCGCGCCTTGGACGCGATCAGCACGTCGTTCTTGCGCTTGCCGCCGAGCGCCTCGCCGATGATCTCCTCCGACAGGCCGTTGGAATAGACGTTTGCCGTGTCGATGAGGTTGATGCCGGCATCGATGCAGGTGTCGATGATGCGTTTGGCTTCCGCAAGATCGGAATTGCCGACGGCGGCGAACGGACCGGCGCCGCCGAAGGTCATGGTGCCGAGCGTGAGCGTCGAAACCTTGAGGCCGGAACGGCCGAGGGTGCGGTATTCCATGTCTGATCCTCGCAATTTTGTTTGAAGGGGTGCCGCTGGGGGCGCCGGCAAAAAGGCGAGGGGATTTGTAGGACAAATCGGTCGGCCTGTCGCCCCGCTATCGATACGCGTCGATCACATATCGGCTGGTCCAGCATCGTTGAGCAGCGCTTGCAATAAAACCGTCACTGCGCCTCTGTATCTCAGTCGGCTTACGGAGTTGCGTTTGCGGTGCCGCCGGAACGCATCCGAGGCAAGGTGGCTGGCAGGCAGGAGCTGCGCGATGAACGAACTCAAACCGAATTCCGGAGCGAAGGACTGGCTCGAAGCCGAACTCGAGGACACGCTCGACGAAGATTATGAGCTGGAGCTTTCCGAGCCGGCGCTCTCGCTCGAGATCGCCAAGATCTACAAGAAGTCGCATCCGCCTTCGATAGAGCGGATGACCTATTTCCGCGAACTGCTCAGGCTGCAGTCCGAGCTGATCAAGCTGCAGTCCTGGGTTGCCTATCACAAGAAGAAGCTGGTGGTGATCTTCGAGGGCCGCGATTCCGCCGGCAAGGGCGGCGTCATCAAGCGCATCACCCAGCGCCTCAACCCGCGCATTGCCCGTGTCGTGGCGTTGCCGGCGCCGACCGAGCGCGAAAAGTCGCAATGGTATTTCCAGCGCTACGTGCCGCATCTCCCCGCGGGCGGCGAGATCGTGCTGTTCGACCGCTCCTGGTACAACCGCTCCGGCGTCGAGCGGGTGATGGGTTTTGCCGACCAGAATCAGGTCGAGGAGTTCTTCCACGACGTGCCGGAATTCGAACGCATGCTGGTCCGTTCCGGCATCACGCTGGTCAAATACTGGTTCTCGATCACCGACGAGGAACAGCAGATGCGCTTCCTGATGCGCATCCACGATCCGATGAAGCAGTGGAAGCTGTCGCCGATGGACCTGCAGTCGCGCGTGCGCTGGGAGCAATACACCAAGGCCAAGGAAGAGACTTTTGCCCGCACCAACATCAAGGAAGCGCCCTGGTTCATCGTCGAGGGCAACGACAAGAAGCGCGCGCGGCTGAACTGCATCGATCATCTCTTGCAGCAGATGCCGTATGAAGAGGTGCCGCACGAGGAGATCACGCTGCCGGAGCGCGTCTTCAACCCCTCCTACGAGCGCCAGGTGCTGCCGCGCGAGCTCTACGTGCCGCAGAAGTATTGAGGCGCTTTCCCTCTCCCCGTTCCACGGGGAGAAGGTGCCCGAAGGGCGGATGAGGGGCAGCGCCGGCGCGGGCGGTTGAGCGCCAATCCGCCGCGCAGGCCCAAACGCCCATCGGGTAGCTTGTCGCTAATCTCAACCGGCAGCGCTGCCCCTCATTGCCCTGCCGGGCATTTCTCCCCGTGAACGGGGAGAAAGAGCCGTAATTACACCCGTCCAACCATCACATGACACGCGTCGGCCGTCGCCACCTGGCCCGTGCAGCGGTATCCCAGCTTCAGCATGTCGAGGCCTGCAAAGAGGTGCTCGCCCGAGCCGAGCAGCAGCGGCGACACCACCAGATGCATCTCGTCGATCAAGCTTTCCTGCAGATACTGCCGTACCGTCGAAATGCCGCCTCCGACGCGCACATCCTTGCCGTCTGCCGCTGCTTTCGCCTGTTCGAGCGCTGAGCGGATGCCGTCGGTGACGAAGTAGAAAGTCGTCCCGCCTTCCATCTCGATCGGCGCGCGCTTGTGATGCGTCAAGATAAAGGTCGGCACGTGATAGGGTGGGTTAGGCCCCCACCAGCCTTTCCAGTTGTCGTCCGGCCACGGTCCGCGGCTCGGCGCGAACATATTGCGGCCGAGGATCCAGGCGCCGACATTCTCAAAACTACTCACGGCAAACTCATTATCGGTATCCGTCGTTCCGCCATCCTTGCCGATCATCTGGTGGAACGAGCGGGTTTTGATCATCCATTTGTGCAGGTTTTCGCCGCCCACGCCGAGCGGGTTGGCGAGGCTCTGGTCGGGGCCGGCGCCGTAACCGTCGAGCGACAAGGTGAAAGCATTGACACGCAGCCTGGACATCATTGGCCTCCTGACCCAGTTGTGATTTGCAAGCGGTCAACTGATAGCTTGACCGATTGCGAATTGCAAGCGGATGGGCGGCGGCGTCGCGCTCGGCGGCACGATCCCGGTCTATGGATTTGACTTGAGGAAGCGGCGGCAACGGCGCCGGTTCGCTCGTCCGCGCGCGTCTCGCTATTCCATCGCTAGGATGAGGTTGCGCACCACGGGATAGATTTCGCGTTCCCAGCGCTTGCCGTTGAAGACGCCGTAATGGCCGACATTGGCCTGCAGGTGATGACGCTTCAGATGTGGGCGCAGCGAGCGGCACAGATCATGCGCCGCCGAGGTCTGGCCCAGCGCGCATATGTCGTCGCGTCCGCCCTCGACGGTGAGCAGCGCCGTGTTGCGGATCGCGCCGGGATCGACCTTGCCGCCGCGGAAGGTGAACGCGCCTGTGGCAAGCTCCGCCTTCTGGAACACCCGGTCGATGGTCTCGAGATAGAATTCCTCGGTGAGGTCGAGCACCGCGAAATACTCGTCGTAGAAAGTCTTGATCTTCTCGGCTTCGGCGGTCTCGCCGGCCGCCAGATGCTCATGGAGCTTGCGATGCGCGGTGACGTGGCGGTCGCTGTTCATGGCCATGAAGGCGGCGAGTTGCAGGAAGCCCGGATACACCCGCCGCCCGCCGCCCAGGTGGCGGAAGGGCACATGAGAGATGACGTAGCTCTGGAACCAGGCCAGCGACTTGCTGACGGCGAATTCGTTGACCTCCGTCGGGCTTTCGCGCGGGTCGATCGGCCCCGCCATCAGCGTCATCGAGCGCGGCGTCGCCGGATGCCTGTCCTCGGACATGATGGCGACGGCGGCGAGCGCCTGGACGCAGGGCTGGCAGACCGCCAGGATATGCGCTCCCGGGCCGATCGCCTCCAGGAAACGGATGAGGTAGTCGACATAGTCGTCCACGCCGAAGCTGCCGGCCGAAAGCGGCACGTCGCGGGCATTGGCCCAGTCGGTGACATAGACCTCGTGGTCGGCCAGGAGCGTCTCCACCGTGCCGCGCAGCAGCGTCGAGAAATGTCCCGACAAGGGCGCGACCACCAAGACCTTCGGCTGGTGGGCGTCGATGTCCTTGGCAAAACGCAGCAGCTTGCCGAAGGGCAGGGCGAGCACCGTTTCGACGGCGACCGGCACCTCGCGGTTACCGACCCTGACGGTCCCGATGCCGAAATCCGGCCGCGTATGGGTGAGCCTGAAACGGGCGATCATCTCCAGCCCGGCCGCGATGCGCCGTTTGGCGGCGTCGCCCAGCGCCATCCCACCAGTCGCCGAGCCCATCAGTTCGGCAAGCATGCGCGCCGGGGCCATGAGGTCGTCCTGGAGCTGGTAGGCCTGGTAAAGCATTGCGCCTCGTTCCGCTGACAGCCCATCGTGCAGTGCAAAAAAGCTAGTGCAATTTATTTTGCATTGCGAGAGGATTGTTGCCGGCGAAAGGCTCGGGGGTTCCACGACATGGCCAAGACGGGGAAGGTGGTTGCGGCGAAGCCGGAAAGCGCGACTAAGGCGACGTTGACGATCTCGTCGAAGAACTACTCGTCCTGGTCTCTGCGCGGCTGGCTGCTGTGCCGCATGGCCGGTTTGGAGTTCGAGGAGAAGCGCGTCGACATCGATGATCCGGAGCAGCGGCAGGAATTGCTGCTCCTGTCGCCATCGGTGTTGGTGCCGCGGCTGACGCATGTCGGCGTCACCGTATGGGATACGCTGGCCATCGCCGAATATCTGGCTGAGACGATGCCGGCAGCCGGCCTGCTGCCGGCCGAGCGCGTGGCGCGCGCCCATTGCCGTGCGGTGTCGGGCGAAATGCATTCGGGCTTCCACAATCTGCGCTCGGCACTGCCGATGAACCTCAAGGCGAGGCACAAGAGCTTCAAGATCTTTTCCGGCGCGCGGCCGGATGTGGAGCGGATCAAGGCGATCTGGTCGGAATGCCTGGCGACCTATGGTGGACCGTGGCTGTTCGGGGCATGGCCCACCATGGCCGATGCCATGTATGCTCCGGTCAGCACCCGCTTCCGCACCTACGCAGTTGACCTCGAAGCGCCGCTCGCCGCCTTCTGCGAGACGGTCTTCGCCTGGCCGCTGATGCGGGAATGGACGCAAGGAGCGCTCGCCGAGCCAGAGGAGATCGTCGAGCTAGAGGTGGAATTCTGACGCCTGGTCAGCGGCGCCGCTTGCCGGTTCGGCAGCCTGGAGCGTTTCAGCGTTTCACGGAAATGGCGAACCGCTCTATCTCCTTGTTTTGATGCATTCCGGACGCAAGGCTGTGGCGAAGTCGCCGAGCCTAACCGCTCACCACTTTTCCTGGAATTGTCTTAGCCCCTCAGCATCTCCGCCACTGTCGGCGCGAAATAGGTCAGCACGCCGTCGCAGCCGGCGCGCTTCAGCGAAAGCAGCGATTCCAGCATCGCCTTTTCGCCGTCGATCCAGCCATTGGCGGCGGCTGCCTTGATCATCGAGTATTCGCCCGACACCTGATAGGCGAAGGTCGGCATCCGCAGCTCGTCCTTCAGCCGGCGGATGATGTCGAGATAGGGCAGGCCGGGCTTGACCATCAGCATGTCGGCGCCTTCGGCGAGGTCCTGCTCCGCCTCGCGCACCGCCTCGTCCGAATTGGCGTGGTCGATGTAGTAGGTCTTCTTGTCGCCCTTGAGCAGGCCGGCGGTGCCGACCGCCTCGCGGTACGGGCCATAGAAAGCCGAGGCGAACTTCGTCGCGTAGGACATGATCGCCACGTTCTGGAAGCCGTTGGCGTCGAGCGCGTCGCGGATGGCGCCGATGCGGCCGTCCATCATGTCGGACGGAGCGATGATGTCGGCGCCGGCCGCCGCCTGGATGACGGCCGCGGCGGCCACCTGTTCCACCGTCTCGTCATTGACGATGATGCCGTCGCGCAAAATGCCGTCATGGCCGTGGCTGGTGAACGGGTCGAGCGCGGCATCGGTGATGATGCCGATCTCCGGCACCGCGTCCTTGATGGCGCGCGTGGCGCGGTTGATGATGTTTTCCGGGTCGAGGATGTGCGAGCCGGTCTGGTCGCGCAGCGCAAGCTCGACATTGGGGAAGGTGGCGATCGCCGGAATGCCGAGCTTGGCCGCGCGCTCGGCTTCCTTGACCGCGAGATCGATGGTCAGGCGATAGACATCCGGCATGGCGGCGATCGGCTCGCGCGTGTTCTTGCCGTCGATGACGAAGATCGGCCAGATCAGGTCGTTCACCGAGAGCTGGTTCTCCTGCACAAGGCGACGCGACCAGTCGGCCTTGCGCATGCGCCTCAGCCGCCGGCTGCCGGTGATCTCGTCGACGCTGCGCGCGCCGGCAGGCTTTGCGGGGGTAAATTTGTTCATCGCCGAAACTCTCTTTTGCGCCCGGCTTTTACCACGCGTCTCAGCCGCTGACCAATGCGACACGATTGTGCCAGGGCTGATGCGCGGCAGGGTAGGTTGAGATTCAGGTCGGGCCGAGACGAAAATGGTGGCTTGCGAGAACCGGAGCGGAGCGTACTTAGGTACGTGAGCACCGGAAGCGCAGGAAGCCGCCATTTGCAGGCCGGCATCACCTGAATATCGACCTACCCTAAGGCTGCCCGTTTCCCGACAGAATCTGCGCCGCGCCTCTCATCGCAACCCGGAATGCCTCGTCGAAGCTCACCCCGCGCACCTGCCAGCGGTAGGTCTTGCCGCGATTGGCCAGCCGCCAGTCGGCGATCCAGCCAAGCTCCTTGTCGCTCCACACGATCGAGCCGGCGAGCGCGCGGGCGGCCCCGGCTTTCTTCGCCAACTGGTCGAGCCTTGCCATGTCGGCGTTGGCGAACGTCTTCTCGTCCAGCCCGCCGAGTTGCTTGGCCTTTGGAAAGGCGATGCGCATCAACAGCGGAGCCGTGGCGTTGGCGAAGGATTCGCGCATCGTCTTGCCCTGATCCTCATCGTCCGTCAGGACGAAATGCCGCGAACCCTGCTCAGCGGTCATGAAGACGGCGATCAGCGGCCGCTCGCCGAGCCACGGTCTGCTTCCGAGTTGCGCCAAGAGCTTGTCGACGACGGCCGGCTTGTAGAGGCAGGTCAGGTCGTGCGGGCGGTCATGCGTGCCTTGCTCGTCATGGATCGGGATGCCCTCGAGCCGGTCGTGGTAGCGAAAGGACTGGACGAAGTCGGCCGCCTTGTCGCGCAGCGCCAAGATCTCCGGCTTCTGCGTGAGGCGCTGGTCGCCCGAAACCTTGACAAGCACCTTATCCAGGCATTCGCGAAAGCCGATCTGCCGGTTCACGTCGCCCGTCCCGGTGACGATCGCCTGCGCCTGGTAGAGCTCGGCCGGCGTCGCGGCAAATGCGGTTGCCGCTCCCAGGCAAAGGAGGCCAACCAATCCAGCCGCCAGGCGAGAAATTCCACGCATGTTGGTTCTGCTCGAAATCCTTCGGGCGCAGGCACGATGCTTTGCCGGTTACCTAACATCTGACGCGGCTGCCCGCCAGCGCAAGGACCGCGACCATTGACGCGTTCCCATGCCGCCTTTAGCACTTCTCCTCCCGCAGGCGCGGGGGAGGATTCTCTGACTATGGATTTTGGCGGAGGCGACGAGATCCGCTTCGAGCGGCTGGGCAGGGCGGGCGTCGTCACACTGACACGGCCGAAGGCGCTCAATGCCGTCACGCACGCCATGGTCAAGGCGCTCGGCAAGGCGCTCGACGCCTGGGAAGAAGACGCCGGCGTCGGTCTCGTCGTCGTCAAGGCCGAGGGCAGGGCGTTTTCCGCCGGCGGCGATATCCTGCACATCTATGAGGCCGGCCGCGCCGGCAAGCCGCCTGTCGACTTCTTCGCCGACGAGTATCGATTGAACGCCCGCATCGCGCGCTTCAAGAAACCCTATGTCGCGCTGATCGACGGCATCGTCATGGGCGGCGGCGTCGGCATCTCCTTTCACGGCTCGCATCGCGTGCTGACCGAGAACGCGCAGTTCGCCATGCCCGAGGTCGGCATCGGCTTCTTCCCCGATGTCGGCGGCAGCCATCTGCTGCCGGATCTCGGCGGCTCGTTCGGCATGTATCTCGGGCTGACGGGCAATCGCATCCGCTATGGCGACGCGCTGTGGTCGGGGCTTGCCACCCACACCATCAAGGCCGAGGATCAGGCAGGCCTGCTCGACGAGCTGGCGACGAGCGGCGACGCCAATGCGGAATTGCGCGATTTCTTCGTGCCCGCCAAACGCGAGACCGAGCGACAGGACCTCGAGGCGATCGCGCGCCATTTTTCGCAGCCTTCGCTCGCTTACATTGTCGCCAGCCTGGAACGGGCCGGGGCGCAAGACGCTTTTGCCGCGAAGACGCTGGCGACGTTGAAAACCCGCTCGCCGACCAGCCTCAACGTCGCCTGGCGCCAGATCAGCGCGGGATCGACGCTGTCGATGGACGAATGCATGAAGATGGAGTTCCGCATCCTGAACCGCATGCTGGCCGGCCATGATTTCTACGAAGGCATCCGCGCCGCCATCATCGAGAAGGGCTCGACGCCTGCCTGGCGCCCGGCGCGCCTGGACGAGGTCAGCGCCGCCGACATCGACGCCTATTTCGCGCCGCTCGGAGACAAGGAGCTCACCCTGTGAGCGAGGTCACATCCAGGCGCGTGGTGCTGCAGCCCTCGACCACCGAGATCATCTTCGCCTGGTTCCAGCGCGTGATCGCCGGCTATTGCCTTTTGTTCGGCATTCTCTACTGGATCCGCCTGATCGGCATCTATCCGGGCGAGCTGTGGCGCTTCGACCTGATGCCGGTGCACTGGCAGGTGGCGGCGGCCATGCTCGCCGTGTTCTTTCCGTTCGCCGCGGCCGGCCTGTGGATGCTGGCGTCCTGGGGACCTGTGATCTGGTTCATCTGCGCGGCGACCGAGACGGTGATGTATGCCGGCTTCCCCGATCTCTTCGGCCGCCGCATCCTGATCGTCGTCTCGCATGCCTGCGTGGCCTCGCTCTACATCGTCTTTCGCGTCACCATCTGGCTGCAGAAGCGCCAGCTGCGCCAATGAGCATGATGCCGAAAAGTGTGAAGCGGTTTTCGGACGACATCATGCTCCACTCATAAAGCCGGCCGAAGACCGGCCTCCCGAGCCGATTTCCGATCCCGTTTGCCCCCAAAATCCATTGCCTAAATCTTTAGGTTAATTGTTCTTGCTCGGGTGACCGATCGTTAAGCGTCTTCCGAAACCTCTTACCGGTAAGCTCTTGTTAGCCCTGGCGTTTAAGTCGAATTTTATGAGTATTCGATAGTGTCGCGATCAAGGTGAAAAACAAAAAATCACCAAGGCGACAAACGAGAGGCAAAGACAATGATCAATTCGCGTCCGGCGGCGAAGACCGCAAACGTATCCGACGATCGCCGTGAGGCTATCCGCTCGCTGTACATGGAATCGCTGCAGCTGGTGGAGCGCCTGCACCGCCGTCTGCTTGACGTGATCAAGGACGAGTTCGACCGCAACGGCCGTTCCGACATCAACGCCATCCAGGCGCTGCTGCTCTTCAACATCGGCAATTCGGAGCTGACCGCCGGCGAGCTGCGTTCGCGTGGCTATTATCTCGGCTCGAACGTCTCCTACAATCTGAAGAAGCTGGTCGACCTCGGCTTCATCAACCACCAGCGCTCGCGCATCGACCGCCGTTCGGTCCGCGTCTCGCTGACGCCGAAGGGCAACGAGGTGGCCGACGTCGTGGCCGGCCTCTATGAGCGCCATGTTGGTTCGATCGAAGCGGTCGGCGGCATCAACACCGACGAGTTCAAGCAGATGAACCGCGCGCTGCAGCGGCTGGACCGCTTCTGGAACGATACCATCGCTTACCGGATGTAAGTGTCCGAAGCCTGGGATGGTGAAGCCGCGCCGAAGAAGCGCGGCTGGGGGAGAGAACATGGGACTGGTGCGGAAGCGCCGGTCCCTCATTCTTTTTGCGAAGGGGGGAGGCTTTGGGAAACTTGACCGCCGCTCCGCGGCCGTGGGAGCTCCGCCTCTGAAGTCCAGGGCATTAGACTTCACAAGCAGACTTCGCTGCGATGCAAAAAAGCATCGCCGCCATTTCTTTCACCTTCCCACCGCAAGCAAATCGCGGGCCGAGGCCACGTTGCCGCCATAATCGCGGTGGATGCGGATCATGGGTGAAGCTGCGGGCCCATGCCCCGCGCTCCTTGGAACCTGCAGGGCGGCAGCGCGTTTCTGGCAGCCGCCGATGCAGGATATGGTTGGCGAAATGTTAAGTTTGCCGCCCCTAGAGTGCGGACAAGCCGCCCGGCAAGCGAATTGAGCGAGAGCGATTAAGCAAGAATGTCTGCCATGAGAACCAGCCGCCGTTTCTTCCTCACCGGAGCCTCTGCGCTCGCCGCCGCCATGGTCGCCGGCCATGCCAGCGCGCAAGACGTGGTCGGGGATGTCCTGAAATCCTCGACGCGCGGCAATTGGGACGACCAGTTCGACGCCCGCGCCAGCGACACCAACAAGGTCGCCTCGACGCTGCCGATTTTCAGCCAGCAGACCGTCGCGTTCACCGAGCAGGCGGTGGCGCAGTACCAGAACATCGTCTCGCAGGGTGGCTGGGAGCAGGTTCCGGCGACCAAGAAATTGCAGCTCGGCGACGACGATCCGGATGTCGTTCCGCTGCGCAAACGCTTGATGGTCTCGGGCGACCTGCCGCAGAGCGCCGGCATTTCGACGGCCTTCGATTCCTATGTCGACTCGGCGGTCAAGCGCTTCCAGCTCCGTCACGGCCTGCCTGCCGACGGCGCCATGGGTAAATACACCTATACGGCGATGAACGTCTCGGCGCAGATCCGTCTCGGCCAGCTGCAGACCAATCTGCAGCGCCTGAAGGACAAGGCCGGCACGCTCGGCAGCCGCTATGTGCTCGTCGACATTCCCGGCGCCCAGATCGAAGCGGTCGAGAACGACCGCGTCGTGCTCCGCCATACCGCCATCGTCGGCAAGATCGACCGCCAGACGCCGATCGTGAACTCGAAGATCAACGAGATCATCGTCAATCCGTACTGGAACGCGCCGGTCTCGATCGTGCGCAAGGACATCATTCCGCTGATGCGGAAGGATCCGAACTACCTCAAGGACAGCCATATCCGCCTGTTCGCGCCGGACGGCAGCGAGGTCGATCCGATGACCATCGACTGGTCGACGGACGATGCCGCGAAATACCGTTTCCGCCAGGACCCGGGCGGCAACAACGCCATGGCCTCGGTCAAGATCAACTTCCCGAGCCCGGATGGCGTCTACATGCACGACACGCCGCAGCAGAGCCTGTTCGGCAAGCTGATGCGCTTCGATTCTTCCGGCTGCGTGCGCGTCCAGAACGTGCGCGACCTCGTCACCTGGATCCTGCGCGACACGCCCGGCTGGGACCGCCAGCATTTCGAGGCGGCCATCAAGACCGGCGAGAATACGCCCATCCAGGTCGTCAATCCGGTGCCGGTCCACTTCCTCTATCTGTCGGCCTGGTCGACAGGTCCCGGCGTCGTGCAGTTCCGCGACGACATCTACGGCCTCGACGGCGCCCAGGAGCTGCAGATCAGCTCCGCGCAGTAAAGGTCTGATCTTGAACGCAAAAGGCCGCTCCTGCAGCGGCCTTTTTGTTAAAGGCGTGTCGAGCTTCAGGTCAGGCCGAGTCGAGAGTGACGGTTTCCGAGAACCGGCCTACGCCGGCCGTAGCCTTCATAGGGCGAAGACGCTTGTGAGGGCTTCGGCCGGCGTAGGCCGGAACGGAGCGGACGTTCGGGTCCGTGAGTACATCGAGGCCGAGCGCGCCGAACTGCAGGCTATGCTGCGCCGTGGCGACATCAATGACCACACGGCGCGCAAGCTGTTCACCGAAATCACCTTCACCGAGGCGATCCTCAAGGGCCGTGAACCGCGGGATTAGTACCCGGCCGGCCTGCCTTGGCGCAAACCGGCCAGCAAATTTCGCGCCGCAAACGTGGCGGGCGGAAAACAACTGTGTTAATGCGCGGCGACCTCGCAGACCTCCGGCCCAAGGGAAAGCAAGCCATGTCAAATGCCGCGGCATCCTCCAGCAAATTCGAGTCCTTCTTCGAGACCACGCTTGCCGATGCCGATCCGGAAATCTTCGGCGCCATCCGCAACGAGCTCGGCCGCCAGCGCCATGAGATCGAGCTGATCGCATCGGAAAACATCGTGTCGCGCGCCGTGCTCGAGGCGCAGGGCTCGATCATGACCAACAAATATGCCGAGGGCTATCCGGGCAAGCGCTACTATGGCGGCTGCCAATTCGTCGACGTGGCCGAGGAACTGGCCATCGAACGCGCCAAAAAGCTGTTTGGCTGCAACTTCGCCAACGTCCAGCCGAACTCCGGCAGCCAGATGAACCAGGCGGTGTTCCTGGCGCTGCTGCAGCCCGGCGACACCTTCATGGGCCTCGACCTGAATTCGGGCGGCCATCTCACGCACGGCTCGCCGGTCAACATGAGCGGCAAGTGGTTCAAGGTCGTCTCCTATGGCGTGCGCAAGGACGATCATCTCCTCGACATGGACGCGATCGAGAAGACCGCGCAAGAGACGAAGCCGAAGCTGATCCTGGCCGGCGGCACCGCTTATTCGCGCATCTGGGACTGGAAGCGTTTCCGCGAGATCGCCGATTCGATCGGCGCCTATCTGATGGTCGATATGGCGCATATCGCAGGTCTCGTCGCCGGCGGCATGCATCCCTCGCCGCTGCCCCACGCCCATGTCGTGACCACGACGACGCACAAGTCGCTGCGCGGCCCGCGTGGCGGCATGATCCTGTGCAATGACGAGGACGTCGCCAAGAAGATGAACTCGGCGGTCTTCCCTGGCCTGCAGGGCGGCCCTTTGATGCATGTCATCGCCGCCAAGGCGGTGGCGCTCGGCGAGGCGCTGAAGCCAAGCTTCAAGGCCTATGCCGAAAGCATCGTCGCCAATGCCAAGGCGCTGGCCTCCAGCCTGCAGGAGACCGGGCTCGACATCGTCTCGGGCGGCACCGACAACCACCTGATGCTGGTTGACCTGCGGCCGAAGAACGCCACCGGCAAGCGCGCGGAAGCAGCCCTTGGCCGCGCCAACATCACCTGCAACAAGAACGGCATCCCGTTCGACCCGGAAAAGCCCTTCGTGACCTCGGGCGTGCGTCTCGGCACGCCGGCCGGCACCACGCGCGGCTTCGGCCAGGCCGAATTCCGCGAGATCGGCAAGCTGATCGCCGAGGTGCTGGACGGCCTGAAGGTGGCGAATTCGGACGAAGGCAACGCCGCGGTCGAGGCCGCGGTCAAGGCCAAGGTCACGGCGCTGACCGACCGCTTCCCGCTCTATCCTTATCTCGGTTGACCCTTCTGCCGGTTACCCGTCTGTTGGTTGACGGGGCGTCGCGCGTCATCTTTTATCCCTGCGCTTCGCGCCGCTCCCCGATCGGGCGGCGCGGCTCACCGGAGACTTTGATGATGCGTACTTTCCGTCTTGCCACCCTCGCACTGTCCGGCTCGCTGGCCGCCTTCGCGCTGTCCAGCGCCGCTGCGCAGGAACAGACGCAGCCCAGTACCGACATGCCGGTGACCAATACCTTCGGCAGGTGGACCACCATCATCGATACGCTCGATACCGGGCAGGATGCGCACAAGACCTGCGCCGCCTCGACCGCTTTCGTCGACGGTCTTGGCAATGCGGGCTCTCTGACGATGTCGATATCGACCGGCGACGCGCTGCCGCCGGATGCCTATCCGGCCATCATGTTCATCATCGACAACAAGACGCTGCCGACCGGCAACAAGATCGCCGCGACCTTCGGTGACCCTGGCGTGAAGGTCGCCGCGACCGTAAGCTCCAACGCAGCCGCCGGCGGCCGCCCCAGCTGGATGGTCGACAACCAGGCCAAGACCAGCCTGGCCTTGCTGCGCGCCATGCGCAAGGTCACCTCGCTCGACGTGGTTTTCGGCAAGCAGGCGGTGGCCAGCATCCCGATGGACGGTTTCACCAAGGCCTATCGCAATCTCGGCACGTCCTGCGGTTTCTCGACCAAGGACGTCGCGCCCTGAGCCTGCCGGCCTGCGGGGCGGGACGCTGGCAATTATGGTTGCGCCTCGCTATCTCTGATACGAAGGCTCAGCGCTTTGCCGTGTCGGCAAAACACACTAAGCCTGCGGCATCCCGAGAATCGCCAACCGAAAGCTTCCTATGCGCTGTCCCTATTGCCAGTCCGAAGATACGCAGGTGAAGGATTCGCGTCCCGCCGAGGACGGCGCCGCGATCCGCAGGCGGCGGGTGTGCCCCGATTGCGGCGGCCGTTTCACGACCTTCGAGCGCGTTCAGCTGCGCGACCTCGTCGTGGTTAAGAAGTCCGGCCGAAAGGTGCCTTTTGATCGCGACAAGCTGCTGCGCTCCGTCGAGATCGCGGTGCGCAAGCGCAATGTCGACCCCGAGCGCATTGACCGCGCCGTCACCGGCATTGTGCGCCAACTCGAGAGCTCGGGCGAAACCGAGATTGCTTCGGGCGAGGTCGGCCGGCTGGTCATGGAGGCGCTGAAATCTCTGGATGACGTCGCTTATGTCCGCTTCGCCTCGGTCTATCGCAATTTCCGCGAAGCCAAGGATTTCCACGAATTGCTGGGCGAATTGAAGGGCGACGAGGAAAAGGCCGAAGAGGACGCCGACTGATCATGGCCGGATCCGCATTGAACGAGGCCGCGCAGGCGGCCCTTGATCGCCGTTTCATGGCCGCGGCGATCAGGCTGTCGCGTCGCAATGCCGGCCGCACTTCGACCAACCCATCCGTCGGCACGATCATCGTGCGTGACGACGGCGCCGGCCCGATGATCGTCGGCACCGGCGTCACAGCCGTCGGCGGGCGCCCGCATGCCGAGACCGAGGCGCTGGCCGAGGCCGGCGAGCTCGCGCGTGGCGCCACGGCTTACGTTACTCTGGAGCCTTGCGCCCACCATGGCCGCACGCCGCCTTGCGCCGATGCGCTGGTCAATGCCGGCATCGCGCGCGTCGTCGGCGCGGCGAGCGATCCCGATCCGCGCGTCTCCGGCCAGGGCTACGCCATCCTGCGGGCCGCCGGTGTCGAGGTGGTGGAGAAGGTGCTGGCCACCGAGGCCGCCGAGCAAATGGCCGGCTATCTGACTCGTTCTCTGAAGAAACGCCCGGAAGTCACTCTGAAGCTTGCGCTTTCGAGCGACGGCAAGATCGGCCGCAAAGGCGCCGGCCAGGTCGCCATCACCGGCGAGATCGCGCGGCGCGATGTCTATCTCATGCGCGCCGAGGCCGATGCCATCCTGGTCGGCATTGGGACCGCTCTCGAGGACGACCCGGCGCTGACCGTGCGCCTGCCGGGACTGGAGAACCGCTCGCCGGCGCGCATCATCCTCGATCGGCAGATCCGGCTGCCGGAGACGTCGAAGCTGGTGTCCAGCGTCGACCGCGTGCCGCTCTACATTGCCTCCTGCCTCGAAGCCGACCCGCATCGGCGGGCAGCGCTCGAGCGCGCCGGCGTGCGCTTCATCGGCACCGAAACTCACGAGGGCGTCGTCGCCTTGCCGGAATTGCTGGAAGACCTTGCAGCGCTCGGCATGGCAAGCGTTTTGGTGGAAGGCGGCGCCAAGGTGGCCAAGGCCTTCCTCGACGAAGACCTGGTCGACCGCATCGTCCTGTTCCATGGCCCGGATGCGATCGGCGAGGATGGCATTGCATCGCCGATCGACGCCGACCATATCCCGGCTGGATTTCGCAAATTGCGCGATATGCGGTTTGGCGAGGACAGCTACGCTGAGTGGGTAAGGGATCTCTGATGTTTACTGGAATTGTGACCGATGTCGGGACCGTCGCAACGGTTAGGCCATTGGCCGAAGGTGTCGGGCTGCGCATCGGCACCGCCTACGATCCCGAGACCATCGCGATTGGCGCTTCGATTTCCTGCGGCGGCGTCTGCCTCACCGTGACGGCGCTTCCCGAACATGGCTCCAACGCGCGCTGGTTCGAGGTCGAGGCCTGGGAGGAAGCGCTCAGGCTGACCACCGCCTCGAGTTGGAAATCCGGCACACGGATCAATCTCGAACGGGCGCTGAAGATCGGCGACGAGCTCGGCGGCCACATCGTCTCCGGCCATGTCGATGGCATGGCCGAGATCGTCGAGCGCAAGGAGGAGGGCGATGCCGTGCGCTTCACGCTGGAAGCGCCGCGCCATCTGGCCAAGTTCATCGCGCCCAAGGGCTCGGTCGCGCTCGACGGTACGTCGCTCACCGTCAACAAGGTGGAAGGCACCCGCTTCGACGTGCTGCTGATCCATCACTCGCTGAGTGTCACCACCTGGGGCGAGCGCCAGGCCGGCGACCGCATCAACATTGAGATCGACACCATGGCCCGTTACGCCGCGCGCCTGGCGGAGGCGGCGAAAGAGGGGCTTTGATGGACCCGAAAGCGACCGAAGAGAGGGTGGATCAACGGCAGATGACTCTCGATGCGTTAGCGGATGTCGATGCCGACAGAGTGATCAAGCACCAGGAAGTCGAGGCTTAGGTCAAGAGTCTTGTGGATCGCGCGGAGCTCGCAACGCGTCGGTCTGAATAGGTCACAGAAAGTCGCGCCGCAGCATCTTCCGCTTGCGATCAATCCGGCTTCGGCCTAAGTCACCGGCAACCCCCCGGAGATTTTTATGGCTGGCACATCCCAACACGGCAAAGCGTTCATTCGCCCAAAGGCGAAGGCGCATCTGCTCATTGTCGAAGCGCGTTTTCACGACGATCTCGCCGACGCTCTGCTCGAAGGCGCGACCGGCGCGCTCGATGAGGCCGGCGCCACCTATGACGTGGTCACGGTTCCCGGTTCGCTGGAAATCCCGGCCGTGATATGCTTCGCGCTCGATGGCGCGGCCGAAGGCGGCACGCATTATGACGGCTTCGTCGCGCTCGGCACCATCATTCGCGGCGACACCTATCACTTCGACATCGTCGCCAATGAATCGAGCCGCGCGCTGATGGACCTTTCGGTGCAGGAGGCGATCGCGATCGGCAACGGCATTCTCACTACCGAGAACGACGCGCAGGCGTGGACGCGCGCGAAGAAGACCGAGGGTGACAAGGGCGGCTTTGCTGCGCGCGCGGCGCTGACCATGATCGCGCTCAAAGAGAAACTCGGAGCCCAATCGTGACCGAACCCGCCTCGACCGGTGCGGTGCGCCACGCCAACAAGCGTGGTGCCGCCCGTCTTGCCGCCGTCCAGGCGCTTTACCAAATGGATGTGGCCGGCAGCGGCGTCTTCGAGATCACGGCCGAATACGAGGCCTTCCGCCTCGGCAAGGAAGTCGACGGCGCGCTCTACCGCGAGGCCGACGCGCAGTGGTTCCGCGCCATCCTGACCGGCGTCGTCGAAAACCAGAAGACCATCGATCCCGTCATCCGCCAGGCGCTGACCGAGGACTGGCCGCTGTCGCGGCTGGATTCGACGCTGCGCGCCATCCTGCGCGCCGGCGTTTATGAATTGATGAAGCGCGAGGATGTGCCGGTGGCCGTGATCGTCTCCGAATATGTCGACATCGCCAAGGCCTTTTACGAGGAAGACGAACCTAAACTGGTGAACGCCGTTCTCGATCGCGTCTCGCGCCGGGTTCGCGGCGAGGGACGCGGCAAGGACGCTTCGTGACGACCGCTACGGCCGCGATTGCCGAGACTGGCACGGAAGGGCGCCGTACCGCGGTGCTGCTTGCGGCCGCGCAGGCGATCGTCGGTTCGGCCGCTCCGATCGCTATTTCGCTCGGCGCGCTCGCCGGGCAATATCTGCTCGGTCCAGACAAGTCGCTGGCAACGGCGCCGGTCACCGGTTTCAACATCGGCGTGGCGCTCGGCGCCTTGCCGGCCGCGGCCATAATCCGCAGCCTCGGTCATCGCGGCGGCTTCATGACCGGCACCATCGTCACCGCGCTGGGCGGCCTGATCGCGACGCTCGCGCTTTATCAGGCGAGCTTCTGGCTTTTCGCCCTCGGCCTTTGTGTCATCGGCGTCGGCGGAGCCTTCGTCCAGCAGTTCCGCTTCGCCGCCGCCGACAACGCGCCGCCCGAGTTCAAGGCCCGCGCCATCTCCTTCGTTCTGGCGGGCGGCATCATCACCGCCGTCCTCGGGCCGCAGATCGTCATCTACACGCGCGAATTACTGGCCCCGGTGATGTTTGCCGGGTCCTTCGCGTCGATCCTGCAGCTTGCGGCAGCCGGCGCGCTCATTCTGTCGTTCCTGCGTGTGTCCTCGCGGACCAATGCCGTCACGCAAACCGCCACGAGCGATGCCCGGCCGCTGGTTGAAATCGTCACTCAGCCGCGTTTCGTCGCGGCACTTTTCTGCACCGTCGGCAGCTACGCGCTGATGAGCTTCGTCATGACGGGAGCGCCGCTCGCCATGGTCGGCTGCGGCTTGTCGGAAGACAATGCGACGCTCGGCATTTCCTGGCATGTCATGGCCATGTTCGGCCCGAGTTTCTTCACCGGTTCGCTGATCCATCGCTTCGGCGCCGAACGCATCGTCGCCATCGGCCTCGTGCTCCTGATCGGCTGCGCCACGGTAGCGCTTTCCGGGCTGCATCTGTGGCAATTCTGGACGGCGCTGATCCTGCTCGGGCTCGGCTGGAATTTCGGCTTCATTGGCGCCACCGCCATGGTCGCCGCCAGTTACCGGCCCTCCGAGAAGAGCAAGGTGCAGGGTTTCCACGACTTTGTGCTCTTCGGCTCGGTTGCTTTCGCCTCGCTGATGTCAGGCGCGATTTACAATGCCTGGGGCTGGACGATGCTGAGCTGGGTCGTCTTCCCGGTCGTCGCGCTTTGCTTCGTCGCGCTCGGCACGTTGAGGATGGTAGGCCCCCGCGAACTCTGAAGAAGGTGCCGAGGCCGTTCCGGGGACAAGTCCGAAACGGCCGGCGTCATGCATCCGGCGGGAGCACCTGCAGCACCCGCGCGATGAACATGTGGAACTCGTCCATATAGTTGCGGAGGAATGTTTCGGTTGACTCCACAGTCACCTCGCCGTCCTCGGTGATCAATCCCGGGGTAAACTGAATGTAGGCTTCGGGAGAGTTCATCTGGGGTGCGTTGCAGAAGCTGAGCACGCTGCGCAGGCTCTGCTGGGCGACGGCTGTGGCGATCGCGCCGGGCGACGTTCCGATGACGGCTGTCGGTTTACGGGCAAAAGAGTTCTTGCCGTAGGGCCGGCTCGCCCAGTCGATTGCGTTCTTCAGGCCGCCGGGGATCGAGCGATTGTATTCGGGCGTGACGAAAAGCACTGCCTGGACGGACGCGATGGCCTTCTTGAACTCCACGGCGACCGGCGGAAAGTCGGCGTCGTAGTCGTAACTGTAGAGCGGCAGGTCCTTGAAGGGGATTTCCGTCATCTCAAGTTCGGGCGGCGCCAGTTTCACGAGGGCCTTTGCAAGCTTGCGGTTGATGGAGCCCTTGGCAAGGCTGCCGATGAGGTAGCCGACTTTATGCTTGGCCATGACACACTCCTGTTTTGGCCGCCGACCCGCCCTTCCTAATATTCCTCGAAACAGGGCAGGCCGCCAGCCGACCTTAGGTCGGCATTGCCATGTCGGGTTGCGGCCAGGGCCTTCGTCCGGGCCGAACAAAATTATTGCGTGTGTCCCGCTAGTTATGAAACCGTATGCCCCGACTGGCCGTTATAGCCGTGCTCATATGCGCCCCACCGGATTCTCGGTTCATAGCAAGGGATTTCACAATGTTTTCAATCGGAAAGCTCGCCGTAGCGGCGATCGCGCTCGGCATTACCGCCGCCTCGGCCAGTGCCCAGGTCGTCGTCTCGTCGAAGATCGATACCGAAGGCGGAGTACTGGGCAACATCATCCAGCTCGTGCTCAACGCCAACAATATCAAGACGACGGACCGCATTCAGCTCGGCGCGACGCCCGTCGTGCGCAAGGCGATCACCGCCGGCGAGATCGACATCTATCCTGAATACACCGGCAATGCCGCCTTCTTCTTCCAGAAGGCCGACGATCCAAGCTGGAAGGATGCCGCCAAGGCCTACGAGACCGCCAAGAAGCTCGACTATGACGCCAACAAGATCGTCTGGCTGTCGCCGTCGCCTGCCAACAACACCTGGGCGATCGCGCTGCGCAAGGAAGTGACCGATCAGAACAAGCTCGTCACGCTTTCGGACTTCGGCAAATACGTCGCAGGCGGCGGCAAGGTGGTGCTCGCGGCTTCCGCCGAATTCGTCAATTCGGCCGCGGCGCTTCCGGCCTTCCAGACGACCTACGGCTTCACGCTGAAGCCCGACCAACTGATCACGCTCTCTGGTGGCGATACCGCCGCCACCATCGCGGCGGCCGCCAACCAGACCAACGGCGCCAACGCAGCCATGGTCTACGGCACCGATGGCGGCATCCAGCCCTCCGGCCTCGTCGTGCTCGAGGACGACAAGGGCGTGCAGCCGGTCTATCAGCCGGCGCCGATCATCCGCGAAGAGGTCCTGAAGCAGCACCCCGAAATCGAGACGCTGCTGAAGCCGGTATTCGCCAAGCTCGATCTCGTCACCCTGCAGGAGCTCAACGGCCGGGTCCAACTGGGCGGCGAGCCTGCGAAGGCGGTCGCCGAGGATTTCCTCAAGAAGAACGGGTTCTTGAAGTAGTCAGCTCTCTGTCGAAAAAAGTGACGCCGGTGCGAGGCGCCCCCCTCTGTCCTGCCGGACATCTCCCCCACAAGGGGGGAGATTGGCAGCTTCGTCGCCGGCCCCCTTTTTGCCACGCTGGGGATTGGCGAAAGTCGGCGCGACATCTGATCTCCCCCCAAGCGGGGGAGATGTCCGGCAGGACAGAGGGGGGCGCGAAGGAACGAGGCATTCCCAATTCTCCCCCTCCAAATCGCCACGTGGGCAGTCGATGACCGCCCGCTTCGACAAGCTCGGCGTCGTGATCGCCGCGATCGTGGCCTACGCCGCGCTCCTCGCACCCTTTGCCATGTTCCGCGCCAACCGCATCGTGCCCGGACAGGCGCGATCGATGATCGAGGCGTTGCCGCCGGCGCTTGGGCCGCTGCTGCTGGCGATCGTGATTGTGGGCGGCATCGTCGCACTGCTGAAAACACCGCTCTTGGTCAGGCTAGCCGCCAGCATCGTCGCGCTGGTCGCGCTTGCGATCCTGATCGGCACCGCCGGCAGTTTCCTGACGCCGGCCGGCAACACCTTCGCTAGGATAGCTCCGGCCTCCGGTTTCTGGCTGCTGGTCTTTGCCTTCACGCTGCTCCTGGCCGATGTGCTGACGCGGCTGAACCTGTCGCCCTGGTCACGCGTCGGCGTGCTGGTGCTGGCCGCGCTCGCCATCGCCGCGCTGCTTGTGTCGGGAAGCTGGGACAGTCTTTCCATCCTCAAGGAGTATGCCAGCCGCGCCGATAGTTTCTGGGCCGAAGCTTCCAAGCACGTCACGCTGGCGCTGGGCTCGCTGGCCGGCGCGGTGATCGTCGGCATTCCGCTCGGTATCCTTTGCCATCGTGTCGAGAGGCTGCGGGCAGGCGTCCTCAACGTGCTCAACGTTATCCAGACCATTCCGTCGATCGCGCTGTTCGGCCTGCTGATCGCGCCGCTCGGCTGGGTCGCGTTGCATGTGCCGGGAGCTGCCGCGATCGGCATCAGAGGTATCGGCACCGCGCCCGCCTTTGTCGCGCTCTTCCTCTATTCACTGCTGCCTGTGGTGGCCAACACCGTGGTCGGGCTGGCTGGCGTACCCCGCGCGGCCAACGATGCCGCGCGCGGCATGGGCATGACCGACCGCCAGCGCCTGTTCGATGTCGAGTTCCCGCTTGCCTTCCCGGTGATCCTGACCGGCATCCGCATCGTGTTGGTACAGAATATCGGGCTCGCCACCATTGCCGCGCTGATCGGAGGCGGCGGCTTCGGCGTGTTTGTTTTCCAGGGTGTCGGCCAGACGGCGATGGACCTCGTGCTGCTCGGCGCGTTGCCCACCGTGGCGCTGGCCTTTGCCGCGGCCATCATCCTCGACGCCATTATCGAAATGACCGCCACCAGGCGCAGGGTAGTTGAAACCGCATGATCGAGATCGAAGGCATCAGCAAACGCTATGACGACACGACGGTGGTCGACAATGTTTCGATGGTCATCGAGCCGCGCACCATCGCCACCATTGTCGGCACATCCGGGTCCGGCAAGACGACGCTGCTCAGGATGATCAACCGGCTGGTCGAGCCGACCTCGGGCGTCATCAAGCTCGATGGCGCCGACAACCGCTCGGTGCCCGGCTATCAGCTGCGCCGCAGCATCGGCTACGCCATCCAGGGTCATGGCCTGTTTCCGCATCGCACCGTGGCGCAAAACATTGCCACAGTGCCGGTGCTGCTCGGCTGGGAAAAGGATCGCATCAAGGCGCGTGTCGACGAGTTGATGACGCTCTACCAGCTCGATCCCCAGGCCTATGGCCCGCGCTACCCGCACGAGCTTTCCGGCGGTCAGCAGCAGCGCGTCGGCGTTGCCCGCGCCTTGGCCGCCGAGCCCAACGTGCTTTTGATGGACGAGCCCTTCGGCGCCCTCGATCCGATCATCCGCACCAAGGCGCAGGAAGATCTCCTGGCGATCCAGAAGCGCTTCGGCACCACCATCATCCTGGTCACTCACGACATGGAAGAGGCCGTCCATCTGGGCGACAAAATAGCCGTCATGGACGCCGGCAAGCTGGTGCAATACGCCAAGCCGGCCGAGATTCTCGCGAGACCCGCGAGCGGCTTTGTCGAGACATTGGTCGGCGCCAGCGAAAGGCCGTTCCGGCTGCTGTCGCTTGGGCCTGTGCGCGACGCCGTGGAGCCGGGCGATGCCGAAGGCGAGGCGATCCCCGGCGGCGCCACGCAGCGCGACGCGCTGGCCGAGCTCCTATGGTCGGGTCGCCCCGCGCTGCCGGTGAAGGATACCGACGGCAGGCTGCTCGGCCGCGTCACCATCGAAGGGCTGGTGAAACGCGCGGCGAGACCGCAATGAAAGCCTGGCTGCCCGCGCTGCTGAGGCTGGCCGTCCTGGTGCTGCTGGTGGGTTTCATCACCAATCCAAGCTGGTTCGAGCCGCTGCTGAAACCACTGACCGAGAATGGCGCGCCGGCGATCTACAATCAGGGCAGCTTGCTGACGCTGACCTTGCAGCATCTGTGGATCGTCCTGGTCGCCACGGTCGCGGCGACGATCGTCGCGGTGGCGCTCGCCATCCTGGTCACCAGGCCAGCCGGCACCGAGTTCCTGCCTTTGTCGCGCAGCCTCGTCAATATCGGCCAGACCTTTCCGCCAGTTGCCGTTCTAGCGCTTGCGGTGCCGGCTGTCGGTTTCGGCGAGAAGCCGACGCTGATCGCGCTTTTCCTCTATGGCCTGCTGCCGATCTTCGAGAATGCGCTGACCGCGCTCACCACGCTGCCCGGCAACGTCATGGAAGCGGCCCGCGGCGCCGGCATGACCGGCTGGCAGAGGCTGATGAAGGTCGAGCTGCCTCTGAGCGCCCCGGTGATCCTCGGCGGTATTCGGCTCTCTGTGGTCATCGGCCTCGCCACCGCGACCATCGGATCGACGGTCGCCGCCAAGACTCTGGGCGAGGTCATCATCGCCGGCCTGATCTCGAACAATCTTGCCTTCGTTCTGCAGGGCGGCCTGATCGTCGCCGCGCTCGCGGTGCTGATCTATGACGCCCTCTCGGCGATCGAGCGCTACGCCGCGCGGCGGATGGGGCAGGGGGCGGAATAACGAGGTTCAGACGTCGTCTTCGTTGATTTCCGCCATCTTCACTGGGCATTGGGAAAGCGCTCGATCCTCGGTTGTAAAGCGCCCGATCGTCGGCGCTGCTGGCCGTGCCACGACCCGGTTCCGCAGCAGCTTGACGCAACGTCATTTCAATCGATCTAATTCCAAGCCCGCGCTGGCCCAACAATTCCTGCCTTCGTCTTTCGGCTGAAAGCAGGGCAAAAACCGAACAATATCTTGACGTTCCAAGCCCTGTTTCGCATACACCCCAGCCAAGGGGTGGAATCCGTGCTTCGGCATCCGTCCCCGTTCCAACGGCCCAGGGAGGGGTTCTTTTGGGCCAACAATCGAGGAAAATTCGGCAATGACCATCATTACCGCCGTCATCGCCTGCGGCTTGCTGTCAGTTCTGTACGCCATCTGGGCGACACGTTCGGTCCTTGCGTCCGATCAGGGCAATCAGCGCATGCAGGAAATCTCCGCGGCCATCCGCGAAGGCGCCCAGGCCTATCTGGCGCGCCAGTACACCACCATCGCCGTCGTCGGCATCGTCGTGCTCCTGCTTGCCTGGTGGCTGCTCTCCATTACCTCGGCAATCGGCTTCCTGATAGGCGCCGTGCTTTCGGGCGCCGCCGGCTTCATCGGCATGCATGTCTCGGTGCGCGCCAACGTTCGCACCGCGCAGGCCGCTTCCAACAGCCTTGCCGCCGGCCTCGACATCGCCTTCAAGTCCGGCGCCATCACCGGCCTGCTGGTCGCGGGCCTGGCCCTGCTCGGCGTCTCGATCTACTACGCCGTCCTGACTGGCCCGATGGGCCTCCAGCCGAATGATCGCGTCGTCATCGACTCGCTGGTCTCGCTCGGCTTCGGCGCTTCGCTGATCTCGATCTTCGCCCGTCTCGGCGGCGGCATCTTCACCAAGGGTGCCGATGTCGGCGGCGACCTCGTCGGCAAGGTCGAGGCCGGCATTCCCGAAGACGATCCGCGCAACCCGGCCACCATCGCCGACAATGTCGGCGACAATGTCGGCGACTGCGCCGGCATGGCCGCCGACCTGTTCGAGACCTATGCGGTGACGGTTGTCGCCACCATGGTTCTGGCCGCCATCTTCTTCGGCGGAACGGCCGCGCTGGGCGCGGCCATGCTCTATCCGCTCGCCATTTGCGGCGCCTGCATCCTGACCTCGATCGTCGGCACCTTCTTCGTCAAGCTAGGTTCCAACGGCTCGATCATGGGCGCCCTCTACAAGGGCCTGATCGTCACCGGCCTGCTGTCGATCGTCGGTCTTGCCGCCGCGACCTCGGCTACGGTTGGCTGGGGCGAGGTCGGCACCGTCGCCGGCACCGCCATTACCGGCAAGAACCTGTTCATCTGCGGCCTCATCGGTCTGCTGGTGACCGGCCTCATCGTGGTGATCACCGAATACTATACCGGCACCAACAAGCGCCCGGTGAATTCGATCGCCCAGGCGTCTGTGACCGGCCACGGCACCAACGTCATCCAGGGCCTCGCGGTCTCGCTGGAATCGACCGCGCTGCCTGCCATCGTCATCGTCGGCGGCATCATCGCCACCTACCAGCTCGGCGGCCTGTTCGGCACCGCGATCGCCGTCACCACCATGCTCGGCCTCGCCGGCATGATCGTGGCGCTCGACGCCTTCGGCCCGGTCACCGACAATGCCGGCGGCATTGCCGAAATGGCCGGCCTGCCAAAGGAAGTGCGCCACTCCACCGACGCGCTCGACGCGGTCGGCAACACCACAAAGGCGGTGACCAAGGGCTATGCCATCGGCTCCGCAGGCCTCGGCGCGCTGGTGCTGTTCGCGGCCTATTCGAACGACCTGAAGTTCTTTGCCGCCAACGGCGACAAATATCATTACTTCCAGGGCATGGGCGACGTCTCCTTCGACCTCTCCAACCCCTATGTCGTCGCCGGCCTGATCTTCGGCGGCCTGATCCCCTACCTGTTCGGCGGCATCGCGATGACCGCCGTCGGTCGCGCCGCCGGCTCGATCGTCGAGGAAGTGCGCAAGCAGTTCCGCGAGGACAAGGGCATCATGGCCGGGACCTCCAAGCCGAACTACGCGCGCGCCGTCGACATCCTGACCAGGGCGGCGATCCGGGAAATGATCATCCCGTCGCTGCTGCCGGTGCTGGCGCCGCTCGTCGTCTATTTCGGCGTGCTCCTGATCTCGGGCTCGAAGGCCTCGGCCTTCGCGGCGCTCGGCGCCTCGCTGCTCGGCGTCATCGTCAACGGCCTCTTCGTTGCCATTTCGATGACCTCCGGCGGCGGCGCCTGGGACAATGCCAAGAAGTCGTTCGAGGACGGTTTTACCGACAAGGACGGCGTCAAGCACCTGAAGGGCTCCGAGGCGCACAAGGCCTCGGTCACCGGCGACACGGTCGGCGATCCCTACAAGGATACCGCCGGCCCGGCCGTCAACCCGGCGATCAAGATCACCAACATCGTCGCGCTTCTTTTGCTCGCCGTGCTCGCGCACGGCTGAGCGCGGCCTGTTTTCCAGCTAGAAACCCGGGGGAGCGATCCCGCGGGTTTTGTTTTTGGTCAAGCAACCCGCTCCTCGGCTGCGTCTTCGCGGAGCGCTCAGCTGTTCTCCGGCTTTTCGTTGCCGTTACGATAGCGGGCCAGCAGTTCATCAAGGCCCGGCTCGCGGTCCGGCATCGGCGGCAGACCGCGTTTCCGGCGCAGCATGGCGATGAACGCGCCGCGCCGGTATTGGCGGCGGAAGGTCCGGGCTCTCGGATGGATGCCGAGATGGGCCAGCAGCTTGCGTTTGAGATAGCGGAAGCGTTTCAGGGGAGCGGGTTCTTCGGCGTTGCCAAGAACCCTCAAACGCAGCGTGTCCGGCGAGTGCATTGCGCCCATCAAGTCTTCCTGCTCGCGCGCCGTGTCACGCGCATAGCTGCCTTCGCGCTTGCCCGAATGCAGCATGAGCACGGTCAGATGCGGCATCGTCACGATCGCCGCGCCCTTGCGCCAAGCCCGGAACAGCCAATCCTGGGAGCTTTCGCAGACGCACTGGCTGGCCGGGCGCCATGGCCCAAGCCTTGGCAGCGATGCACGGCGGATCATCAGGGTCGAGCCGAACCCGACCGTGGTGACGGGATCGTAGAAGCCGTCCCGTCCCATTCCGAGGACCGTATGCCTGGAACCTTTGCTTGCGGCCGACTCGATGACCGCGCCTCGCGCGATCGCCACATCGGCGCCGGTGGCGTCCATCCAGCCGCTCATCGACGCCAGATGGTCAGGAAACCAGAGGTCGTCATGATTCAAGATCGCGACGAAGCGGCCCCGAGCCCTGGCAAAGCCGATATTGTTGGGCCCCGATTGCTCGCCGAAATTCACGGGAAGATCAATGTAGGAGATGCGGCCGTCATCGAAGGCGGCGACAGTCGCCGCTGTGTCCGGCCGGCACGCATCGCCGACGACGATGGCTTCCCAGTCCTGCAGGGTCTGACCGATGAGGCTCTTCAGCGTCTGGCGCAGGACCGCCGGGCGGTTGTGCGTCGCTATGACGACCGAGACCAACGGTTCCATCCGTCCGATTGAGGCTTCCTGGCCGGCCTGTCCCACGCTACGCCAGCTTGTAGGGGATCTGTTCTGTATCGGGGGGCAGCCGCCAGTGGTCCGGCGCATCATAAGCGTAGGCCTTGTCGACGAGGTTGAGCAGCAAGGCCGGCTCCGGTCCGAGCGCGACGACGCCGTGCCAGACGCCAGGCGGAATCGTGACGATTGCCGGTCGCAAGGCGCTGACGATCTTATGCCAGACCGTGCCGAAACTGGGCGAAGCCTTGCGCCCGTCGAAAAGCGATATCCGGACGCTGCCGGCGCAGCAGAAAAGGCGGTCGAGGGTCGCTGCATGCGCGTGCCAACCCGTCACCGCACCCGGATACATCGTGCGTTGAAACACCTGCCCAACCGGCGATTGATCGAGATGCCATTCCTCGCGGAAGATCTCGGTCAGATGGCCGTTGGATGTCGCTACGGGTCTGATTTCCTTGATCCGGACGCCCTCGATCGCCGGAGGGTCGATGGCAAGCCAGTCGGGCGTTACGGTTTGCCGATCGGGCGTGCCCGTGGCCATCCAGCCTTCCGGTCTTGCCCGGCCATCGTCTGTCATTTCAAGCTTCCCCAACCCGGCCGGCCTGATAGCGGGTTGCCATCTCGCTGGCAAGTTGTGCTCTTCCCATAGCCCAAATAAAAACCCGTGAGAATATTCTCACGGGCTCTGTTTTCAGGGATGCAAAAAGCAGCAGGAAATCGACCCAACGGGCAGCCTCAAGGGGTGCCGCCGCCTGGGATGCCGGGGGCGATCTTCGACGCGCCCTTGATGACCTGGCTGAGGAAGTTCTGGTCCTTGCCGCCGGTCGGCGTGGTCCTCGAGATGAAGTCGAAGACCTTGCCGTCCTTGAGACCGTAATTGGCAATCTGGGTGACGCGGCCGTCGGCGCCGAAATAGACCGCCAGCACGTGCTGGTCGATGATGTGCGGATTGTCGAAGGCGACGTAGCGTTTGCGCGTCTGCGAGATGTAGTAGAAGGCCTCGTTGTCGAAGGTGGCGGTCGTGGACGGCGTGCCCAGCGCCAGAAGCACCTGCTCGCGGCTCGATCCGACCGGTACCGAGTCGATGGCGGCCTGGTCGATGACGTAGCCCTTCGTCAGCGTCTCGGTTGGATGGAGATCGCCGAACATCTTGGACGAATTACAGGCGGAAAGCGCCGATACCACCACCAGCAGTGACGCCACCCCCAATGGGGCGGGCGCAAAGAACGACTTGAATTTCAGCGCACCCAACAACAATTCTCCATCACATCCCCGCAACTTGCGCTGGGCCGCAAAACCGGTAAACCAGCTTGCATGCCGATGCAACAAGGCCAAATCAAACAACAGGTCCCCGGGAGACCACCCTCAATGTTCCAGCGCCTTTTTGGCCGCGAACGCAATGCCAACCGCGCTATCACCGACGCGCTCTACGCACAAATCGTGGCGGCGGCGCGGCAAACGGTGTTTTATTCCGACTGGAACGTGCCGGATACGCCGCTCGGCCGCTTCGAGATGCTGTCGCTGCATATGTATCTCGTCCAGCACCGGCTGCGTGGCGAGCAAGGCGTGGCGGCCGAGGTCGCGCAGGTGCTGATCGACGAGTTCTTTCTCGATGTCGAGCATTCCTTGCGCGAGCTTGGCATCAGCGATGTCGGCGTGCCCAAACGCATGAAGAAGCTGGCGAAGATGTTTTACGGCCGCACGGCCGCTTATGACGACGCCCTCAAGGAGGACGACCGGGTGGCGCTTGCGGCGGCGCTCGCCCGCAATGTCAGGCCGGACGCCGGCCCCTGGCCGCAGGCGCCGTCGCTGGCGGACTATGTTGGCGATGCCTCGCAAAAGCTTGCCGCGCAGCCGACCCAATCGATCGCCGCCGGCACGGTCGCGTTCCCGGTCGCCGGGACGGTGTGAAGGAGGCCGGGATGAAAGACGCCGAATTGCTGAGCCCCGTATCGTTTGTCGCCAATGTCGCGCGCCTGCCGCAGAAGGGCCTGCCGGTCGTGGTCGAGGCCGACGAGCGCCAGCGCGCCGCGCTTGCCGCCGAATATGATCTGCTCTCGGTCGAAAGCTATCGCGCCGAGCTGCTTGTAGCGTCGTGGAAGCGCAATGGCGTCAAGGTCACCGGCCGCGTCGAGGCCGACATCACCCAGGCCTGCATCGTCACCCTGGAGCCGGTCGTCGCGCATATCGACGAGCCGGTCGAGGCGCTGTTCTTGCCCGAGCAGTCGAAGCTTGGGCGCGAGGGTTTCGAGGGTGGCGGCGAGATCATCCTCGACGCCGACGGACCGGACAGCCCGGAGACATTTTCCGGCGACACCATCGATGTCGGCGCGCTGGCCGAACAGTTTTTCGGCCTGGCGATCGACCCTTATCCGCGCAAGCCGGGGGCTTCGCTCGACGTTGCCGGCGACGATCAGCCCGAGGAAAGCGAATTCCAGAAAAAGCTGCGTTCGCTGCTTGGAAAATCCTGACAGTGGTCCGGATTTTGGAAAAGTTGGTTGTGCGCAGGCGCAAAACCGCTATTTTCGCCGAACCTTCGCGAGCCCCCTTACCTCGGCAGGCGTCCGCCGCAAGCCAGGCAAACCGTGAGAAAAGCATTACGTGATCAGGATTTCCATCGATGCCATGGGCGGCGATCACGGACCGAGCGTGGTCATCCCGGCGCTGATGACGGTCGCCATCCGTCGCCCTGATATCCGCTTCGTCATCTATGGCCGCGAGGACGTGGTGCGCCCCGAACTCGCCAAATTCCCGAAACTCGCCGAGGTCAGCGAGTTCGTTCATTGCGAGATCGCCGTACGCATGGATGACAAGCCGAGCCAGGCGCTGCGCCAAGGTCGCTGGAAGTCGTCGATGTGGAAAGCCGTCGAGGCGGTAAAGAACGGCGGCGCGCAGGCCTGTATCTCGGCCGGCAACACCGGCGCGCTGATGGCGATGTCGAAATTCTGCCTGCGCACCATGGCCACCATCGATCGCCCCGCGATCGCGGCACTGTGGCCGACCACGCGTGGCGAGAGCGTGGTGCTCGATGTCGGCGCCACCATCGGCGCGGACGCGCATCAGCTCATCGATTTTGCCATTCTGGGCACCGGCATGGCGCGCTCGGTGTTCGGCGTGGAGCGGCCGAGCGTCGGCCTGCTCAATGTCGGCGTCGAGGAGATCAAGGGCCAGGAAGAGGTCAAGGAGGCCGGCCGCATGCTGCGCGAGGCCAACATGGCTTCGATGAATTATCGAGGCTTCGTCGAGGGCGACGACATCGGCAAGGGCACGGTCGACGTGGTGGTCACCGAGGGCTTTGCCGGCAACATCGCGCTCAAGACCGCCGAAGGCACGGCGCGGCAGATCGCCGGCTATCTGCGCGCCGCCATGAGCCGCACGCTGATGGCCAAGATCGGCTACGTCTTCGCCAAGGGCGCTTTCGACAGGCTGCGCGAGAAGATGGATGTCGGTCGCTCCAATGGCGGCGTCTTCCTGGGATTGAACGGCATCGTGGTCAAGAGCCATGGCGGCGCCGATTCGGATGGCTTTGCGGCGGCCATCGAGCTCGGCTACGACATGGTGCGCAACAATCTGCTTGACCGGATCGAGGCCGACCTCGATCTGTTTCATGCGCGCAACCCGGCTGCCCAGGCAAACAGGAAATCCGGTGTCTCCGCCGACGCCGAGGAATAGGAAAGAGCTTTGATCAGATCAGTCGTGCGCGGCAACGGTGCCGCGCTGCCCCGCCGCATCATGAAGAATGCCGATTTCGAAGGCATGGTCGAGACTTCGGACGAGTGGATCGTCCAGCGTACCGGCATCCGCCAGCGCCACGTTGCGGCCGACGACGAGACGACGGCCTCGCTCGGCGAGGCGGCGGCGCGCGCAGCACTCGGCAGCGCCGGCATGACGCCTGCCGATATCGACCTCATCATCCTGGCGACGTCGACGCCCAACAACACCTTCCCGGCGACCGCGGTCGAGATCCAGAATCGGCTCGGCATGCACCACGGCTTTGCCTTCGACATGCAGGCCGTGTGCTCGGGCTTCGTCTATGCCGTCGCCACAGCCGATCTCTACATTCGCGGAGGATTGGCCAGACGCGTCCTGGTGATCGGTTCGGAAACCTTCTCGCGCATCCTCGACTGGAACGACCGCTCGACCTGCGTCCTGTTTGGCGACGGCGCTGGCGCGCTAGTCCTCGAGGCGGAAGAAGGCGCTGGCGCGATCACCGATCGCGGCGTGCTGGCGGCCAGTCTGCGCTCCGACGGCGTGCACAAGGACAAGCTCTTCGTCGACGGCGGCCCTTCGACCACCGGAACCGTCGGCCATCTCAGGATGGAAGGCCGTGAGGTGTTCAAGCATGCCGTCGGCATGATCACCGACGTTATCGAGGCAACCTTCGGCGAGGCCGGCATAACGGCTGAGGACCTCGACTGGTTCGTGCCGCATCAGGCCAATAAACGGATTATTGACGCTTCCGCCAAGAAGCTCGGGATTGCCGAGCAGAAAGTGGTGGTCACCGTCGATTTACACGGTAACACCTCGGCTGCCTCGGTGCCGCTGGCTCTCTCGGTGGCCGTCGCCGACGGCCGCATCAAGAAGGGCGACCTGGTGCTTCTCGAGGCGATGGGTGGCGGCTTCACCTGGGGCGCGGTGTTGCTCCGCTGGTAAGTGCCGAACGCGCCGGTTCGGTTCTTGACCTTGACGGATCAATTACTTAGGCTCTGCCTTTACCTGTATCGATTTACGTTTTTGCTCGCAGATGGGACGGTCGCATGGGGGGAAAGACACTTACGCGTGCCGACCTTGCTGAAGCCGTTTATCGGAAGGTTGGCTTGTCGCGAACGGAATCGGCGGAGCTCGTCGAGGCTGTCCTGGACGAAATCTGCGAAGCCATCGTTCGCGGCGAGACGGTCAAGCTGTCGTCCTTCGCCACCTTCCATGTCCGCTCCAAGAACGAGCGCATCGGTCGCAATCCCAAGACCGGTGAGGAAGTGCCGATCCTGCCGCGCCGGGTCATGACGTTCAAATCGTCGAACGTTCTCAAGAGCCGGATCCTGCGTTCGCACCAGAACAGCAAGGGCAAGGGCGGCAAGTAGTTTGCTGGCGAATGCGGTTGAAAACCGCCAGCCGTTTGACGCCGGGCTTGAATATCGTTTCATAAATCGCTGAAATAAGGCACGATTCGGCATCATGCACCGGATCGCGGTCCAGTGTGGAGGATTGGCCCATGGACAAGAGTCCCGATGCTTTCCGCACCATCAGCGAAGTCGCGGAAGATCTCGATCTGCCGCAGCACGTGCTGCGTTTCTGGGAGACGCGCTTCACCCAGATCAAGCCGATGAAGCGTGGCGGCGGCCGCCGTTACTACCGGCCGCAGGATGTCGAACTGATCAAGGGCATCAGGCATATGCTCTACGATCAGGGCTATACGATCAAAGGCGTGCAGAAGCTGCTGCGCGAGAACGGCAACCATTTTCTGGTCGCCATCGGCAATGGCGACATGGCCGCCGTGGAAGCGATCGCCCAGCGCCGCCAGGCCGAACAGGTGCCGCTGACGGCGGCCGCGCAGCCGCGCGGCGACGAGGATGCATTGGTCGGCCAGCCGAAGGTGAAGCCCAGCCGCCGTTTCTTCGGGCTCGGCAAGAGCGACGACGAAGGCCCGGTTCAACCTGACGCTTCGAAATTGTCGCGTGACAACCGTGCCTTGCTGCAGGAGGCGCTGTTCGACCTCCTTGAATGCAAGCGCCTGCTCGACCAGGTTCGTTGACCGGCCATCATTCGGCTTGCTGCTGCTCCGTCAACCTGCCGGAACTGGCGCTTCGTCCATGCGTTAGGCCTTCTCCAAGAGAAGGACATAAAGCATGGCATCGTTTTCGACCCTTTCCGATCTTGATCTCGACAGGCAGGTCGCGACGCTCTCCCGGCAACTGAACGATCTCAAGAAGGTTTTGGCCAGGCGCGGCGACGCTTATTACGAGGACGGCCGCGAGGCGGCGTCCGACTATTATTCGCAACTCGCCGATCGCCTGCACGAGGCGCTGCCGGCGATCAGGCGCAGGGGCAGGGCGCTCGAGCGGACGGCGCGCGATCATCCGGCGACGGCCGCCGCTGTCGGGCTGGTCGTGGTCGGGCTGCTGGCTGGCCTGCTCATCAGTCGGCGCTGATCGGTTCAACGAGCTATGACCTGAAATGGCGGCGTCCTGGACGGCCGCCATTTCCGTGTCATTCGGCTGCGCGCGATCAGTCAGGCGCGCAATTGTTTTCGTGTTGCGCGCAGCGCGCATCTGGCACGCAGCGCCTCGGCATAGAGGCGGCTTAACCCGCGATGCTGTCGCCTGAGATAGGCCGAGTCTTCGAGCCGCCAAAACCGTTCGAGCCGCTCGGCGATCGCAGGGTTGGTCCAGGTGCCGTAGCCGGCGCCGGAATAGATGCATATTTCGCCGGCATGGAGGCCCTTGTCCGTCACCAGGAAATCGACCCTGGCATGATCGAGGTCGCCGGCGATACGCGGCGCCAGCGCTATCGCCTGCCGGACAAAGTCGAGCAGGGCGGGACTGACGGGCAGGGATTGGTCCTTCCGCGGATAGTCGGGATCGCGTCCGGGTAACGGACGGCCGTCGCCGTCGAACAGGTGCGAGCGCGCCGCAAGCTTGTCCTCGGCCCAGACATGACTGATGTCGCCGCTGCAGACATGAACCTTGTCGGTGGCGATCATACCGCCGCTGAGTTTCAGCTGCTCCTCGACAAGAACGGTGGGGGTGATAGGCCAATACGCCCATTCACCGCTGCGTCGTCCGAAGCGTTTCCTGAGCCACCGCTTTGCCTTGCGCATGATCTCCGCGCGCGCGGGCCGGCCACCGGAAACGAAGATGTTCATCTCGCAGCCATGGTTGGTCTTGACCACGACCTGGCCGGCAAGCAGTTCCGCCGGTATGTCTTCCGGATTCCGGCCGGACCATAGCGTTTCGGCAAGCGGCAATCCAGGACAGGCGGCGCGGATATGAGCCTTTGCCGCCAGCTTGTCGGTCAGCGTCACGAACAGCGGATTATGGTCGATGATCTTGCGCCACAGCATCAGCTCGTTGTAGCGCGTCGGAGCGGCCGGGTTCGGCAGATAGCCGAGTCTCATGGCGAAGCGGGCAACGAGAACCGGATGGCGAAGGGTCAGCACGATTCGAGCGGCCATCAGCACCAGCCGGTGTCTGACCGGAAGCTCGATGCTGATCTCCATCAGACACATTCCGGAGCGCGGTGCGGCATCACCGGATGCTAAAGCAGAAAAATTCCGATGGGGAGGCCGGACCGCGGCAATCCTTGGCGTGCGGGCGCCCGGCTTCACATGGGCGGCGCGATGCCGTGATTCCCGACCACCACCCGGTTCGCGACGAGCTTGCCGTTGCTGCCGCGTTGGGCGTTGACGAATACCGCCACACTGGCGCGAGATCCGCCGGCGTGGCGGTGGCGAATGTCACGATCGGCGTCGCCTGCGGGATCGCGATCTGCTTCTTCTGGCCGTTGTCATAGGTGAGCGTGACCGTGCGGCCCTGGATTTCCGTGACGTCGGCCACGGTGCCATTCGTCATGCGGCTGTTGGGCCGCAGATCCCAGTCGCGGTCGCCTTCTCCGGTGCCCTTCAGAGCCGCCGGGAAGATCACGACTTCCAGCGCGCCGCTGCCGCCATCGGCCTTGGAAACCGAGGCGATGCCGAGAAAGTCGCCGTGCTTGATATCGGTAGCCGATGCCTTGGCGACACCCGAAATCTTCCAGCCGCCGGCAAGCGTGATCGCATCGGTTTTGCCGTCGCGATCCTCGACCGTGAGCGTCGATCCGGCAACGCTGACGACCGTGCCTCGAATACGTGCGGCATCCGCCGCCCGCGCCTCCGTTGCGCCGACGACGCTTGAGATTGTGCCGAGCACAATTGCGAACGATTTCAAATTCATCGTATTCGATCCTTCCGTGAAATGTCCGGTGCGGGGGGATGCTGCCGATGACGGCTAGCTAACGAATCGAGGCGTCGAAAATGCCGGCGAAACCCGGTCGCGGACCTTCAAAAGAACTTGATTGGGCGCCGCGTGACCCTACATGTAGGTAGCCTGCGATACCGGCCGCAATGCCGCTTCACGATGGCGTGACGGCCTAAGCTCTTGGCAAATCATTTGTTAACGAGCATTCTCCCGCCAGTCTCAGGCAACGCCACATTTCATCAGACCCTGTTTCATCTCAAGGAGTTGCCATGCCCAACACCGCACGGAACGCCGTTTCCAACGACATCATTGCCGCGTCCGGCCTCAATCCGCTGAAAGCCGCTCGCGAAACAAGGGGATATACGATCGAGGAACTCTCTTTGACCTGCGGCCTCGCCGTGGGCGAGATCATCGACATCGAGGACGGCAAGGACGCCGATCCCGCCAAGCTCCGGCGCATTGCCTCGGCGTTGCAGATGCCGGAAGAGGAATTGATCACAGTGCCGGCCGCCGAGAATCGGCCCACGCAGCAATAGAGGCACGAAAAGCGTCCATTCGAGAGCCCGCCGCGGTGTTACCCGGCGGGCTTTTTGGTGCATGTCCCCCAAAAGTGCGCAGCGGTTTTGGGACAACGACATGCATAAGAAGAACAACCTAAAGCGCGTCGTGTGAGGCCGTTCAGACGCGACGCGCTTTAGTGCCCGCGATGCGCCGGTCCTGGCTCTTGCCAATGGCGGTTGCGCCATGCGATTCGCCGGGTCGCCGCTGTTCTACAGACGAGGGATCGCCATGAGCTTGGAATCGGTTCGCGTTTTCTTTGCCGAGCATGCGCCCGACATCGAAGTTATTGTCACCGAGGCTAGCTCGGCAACAGTGGCGCTGGCGGCCGAAGCCCATGGCGTGACGCCGGCCCAGATCGCCAAGACGATCTGCTTGCGCGTCGGCGACGAGACCATGCTGGTCGTGACCAGCGGCATCGCCAGGCTGGACAACCGCAAATTCAAGGACAGGATGGGCGGCAAGCCGCGCATGCTCGGCGGCGAAGAGGTGCTGGCAGCGACCAGCCATCCGCCGGGCGGCGTCTGTCCGTTCGGCCTGCCCGGGCCGCTGCCCATCTATTGCGACCTGTCGCTCAAGCCCTTCGACGAGGTCGTTCCCGCCGCCGGCGCCACCAATGCCGCGGTCCGCATCACGCCGCAGCGCATGGCCGACCTGGTCGGTGCCGTATGGGTCGACGTTTGCCAGTAACAATCGCCGCCTAGATATCTCTTCGTGGCCGGCGAAAAGGCCGACGGTCGCCATTCGACCGCCGGCACTCGCTTCCATTGGGCTTGGCACAGGCGGCCGCCGTCCGTGCGTTTCGCCGTTGCGCGCCGATCAATTCGAAAAGCATTGACCTTTGGACATTAGTCTTGACAGAAATACAGATGTTCAATACCCGTCAGGCAATCGAACAGCATGCGATATGGGAGGAATAAGCGGCATGGCTTCCAATATTTCGTTGACGGGCCTCGCCCGTGACCTCGAGGAACGCGCCAAGTCCGGCAAGCCCATCCGCATCGGCCTGATCGGCTCCGGCGAAATGGGAACCGACATCGTTACACGCGTCGCCCATATGTCCGGCATCGAGATCGGCGCGATTTCCGAACTCAATCTGCCGGCGGCCAGCAGGGCCGTCGACATTGCCTTCCAGGAAACCGGTCACGCGCGGGAAGTGTCGAACGCCTCTGCGATGAATGCGGCCATGGAGGCCGGCAAGATCGCCGTTACCAACGATTCCAGCCTGGTGATCGGCAACGACCTCATCGATGTCGTCATCGATGCGACCGGCGTCCCGGCCGTCGGCGCCGAGATCGGACTGCGCGCTATGGAGCACGGCAAGCATCTGGTGATGATGAATGTCGAGGCCGACGTTACCATCGGCGCCTATCTCAAGGCCGAAGCCGATCGTCTGGGCGTCACCTATTCTCTGGGGGCCGGCGATGAGCCGTCTTCCTGCATGGAGCTGATCGAGTTCGTCTCCGCCATGGGTCACCCGATCGTTGCCGCCGGCAAGGGCAAGAACAACCCGCTCAACATCGACGCCACGCCTCCCGACTACGAGGAAGAGGCGAAACGCCGGCATATGAATGTGCGCATGCTGGTCGAATTCGTCGATGGCTCGAAGACCATGGTCGAGATGGCGGCAATCGCCAACGCCACCGGGCTGGTTCCCGACAAGCCCGGCATGCACGGCCCGGCCGCGACGCTCGGCGAATTGTCCAAGGTGCTGGTGCCTCAGAAGGATGGCGGTGTGCTGTCGAAGGTCGGAGTCGTCGACTATTCGATCGGCAAGGGTGTGGCGCCCGGCGTCTTCGTCGTCGCCGACATGTCGCATCCGCGCATTTCGGAGCGCATGGAAGACCTGAAGATGGGCAAGGGCCCCTACTTCACCTTCCATCGCCCCTATCACCTGACCTCGCTCGAAGTGCCGCTCACCTGCGCCCGTGTCGTGCTCTACGGCAAGGCCGACATGGTGCCGCTGGCCAAGCCGGTGGCCGAGGTCTGCGCCGTCGCCAAGAAGGATATGAAGCCCGGCGACAAGCTCGATGCCATTGGCGAGTATTGCTACCGCGCCTGGATCATGACCGCGCCTGAGGCCCATGCCGCGCGCGCCATTCCCTGCGGCCTGCTGCAGGGCGGTTCGGTCACCCAGCCGATCAAGAAGGGCGAGCTCATCACCTATGCCAATGCGGCGCCCGCGCCGGGCTCGAAGATCGCCGAGCTGCGCGCCCGCCAGGACAAGCTCGTCTACGGCACCGTGGAGGCGTGATCATGGCCACAGCCCGCAAAGCCGTCGTCGACAGCCGCGCCAACCTGCCTTTCGTCTACCGCCAGTACAGCCCGGAACAACTCCGGGGAGTGCTCCACAAGATGTATCTCATCCGCCGCTTCGAAGAGGGCGCGGAAGAGTGCTACATGCGCGGCCTCATCCACGGCACCATGCATCTGTCGATCGGCCAGGAAGCGAGCGCCATGGGCATCTGCATGCCGCTCGCCGAGGATGACCAGATCACCTCGACGCATCGCGGCCACGGCCACTGCATCGCCAAGGGCGCCGAAGTCAGCCGCATGTTCGCCGAGTTCTTCGGCAAGACCACCGGCTACTGCAAGGGCCGCGGCGGCTCCATGCACATCGCCGATGTCGCCAAGGGCAATCTCGGCGCCAACGGCATCGTCGCCGGCGGCATTCCGATCGCGGTGGGCGCCGCGCTGTCGTCCAAGATGATGAAGACCGGCAAGGTCGTGGTCTCCTTCTTCGGCGACGGCGCCAACAATGAAGGCGCCTTCCACGAGGCGCTGAACATGGCGGCGATCTGGAAGCTGCCGGTGATCTTCGTGTGCGAGAACAACGGCTACGGCATGTCGACCTCGACGGCGCGCTCGACGGCGGTGAAGAACATCGCCGAGCGCGCGGCCGCCTATTCGATGCCGGGCGTCGTCGTGAACGGCAACATCTTCTCCGAGGTCGCCGAGGCGTCCTTCAAGGCCGTCGAGCGGGCGCGCGCCGGCGAGGGGCCGACGCTAATCGAATCCAAGACATACCGCCATCGCGGCCATTCCAAGAGCGACCGCAACCGCTACCGCACCAAGGAAGAGATCGAGGACTGGATGGCGAACCGCGATCCGATCACGCTGTTCGAGAACGAGCTGCGCGATTTCGGTTTCATCGACGACCACGGCATCGAGGCGATCCGCGACGCGGTCGCCAAGGAGATCGCCGACGGTATCGAGTTCGCCAAGGCGAGCCCGGCCCCCGAGATCGCCACCCTTGAGAACTATGTTTACACGGAGCATGCGTGATGGATGCCGCGGTGCGTGAACTGACCTACGCCCAGGCGATCCAGGAAGCCATGGCGATCGCCATGGACATGGACGAGCGCGTCTTCCTGATGGGCGAGGATATCGGCGTCTATGGCGGCGCCTTCCAGGTCACCGGCGATCTGGTCGAGCGCTACGGCGCCGATAGGGTGATCGACACGCCGATCTCGGAACTGGGTGGCGCGGGTGTCGCGGTGGGCGCCGCCGTCACCGGCATGCGGCCGATCTTCGAATTCCAGTTCTCGGATTTCGCCACGCTCGCCATGGAGCAGATCGTCAACCAGGCGGCCAAGATGCGCTTCATGCTGGGCGGCGAGGTCTCGGTGCCGGTGGTGATGCGTTTCCCCGCCGGCTCCGGCACGGGTGCGGCAGCGCAGCACAGCCAGAGCCTGGAGGCCTGGCTCGGCCACGTGCCTGGCCTGAAGGTCATCCAGCCGGCGACGCCGCATGATGCAAAAGGCATGCTGCTGGCCGCGGTCGCCGATCCGGACCCGGTCATGATCTTCGAGCACAAGCTGCTCTACAAGATGAAGGGCCATGTGCCTGAAGGCCACTACACCGTACCGATCGGCAAGGCGGAGATCCGCCGCGAGGGCTGCGACCTCACCATCGTCGCCACCTCGATCATGGTGCAGAAGGCGCTCGATGCCGCGGCCACCCTCGAAGGCGAGGGCATCGACATCGAAGTGGTCGACCTGCGCACGATCCGGCCGATCGATCGGCAGACCGTCATCGACAGCGTGAAGAAGACCTCGCGCCTGCTCTGCGTCTACGAAGCGGTGAAGACGCTCGGCATCGGCGCCGAGGTGAGCGCGCTGGTCGCCGAAAGCGAGGCATTCGACTATCTCGATGCGCCGATCGTGCGCCTCGGCGGCGCCGAGACGCCGATCCCCTACAATCCGGACCTGGAAAAGGCGACTGTGCCGCAGGTTCCCGACATCATCGCCGCAGCGCGCGACCTTGTGAAAGGGGTCCGCTGAGCGATGCCGACCGAAGTCATTCTTCCCAAGGTCGACATGGACATGGCGACCGGCCAGATCTCGCGCTGGTTCGCCGAGGAGGGCGCCAAGGTCAAGAAGGGCGACGTGCTCTTCGAGATCGAGACCGACAAGGCTGCGATGGAGATCGACGCCCCGGCCAGCGGCACGCTGCGCAACGTCACCGGCAAGGAGCGCGTCGACATTCCTGTTGGTGAGCCTGTCGCCTGGATCTATGCCGATGACGAGGTTTATGAGGCCAAGCAAGGTGAGGCACCAATCTCCCCCCTCGTGGGGGAGATGTCGGCGAAGCCGGCAGAGGGGGGCGCTGTCCCGTCAGCGTCCCGTTCTTTCGCGCCCCCCTCTGCCCTGCCGGCCATCTCCCCCACGAGGGGGGAGATCAGCCAATCGTCGACCGCCGGACGCGCGACGCCGCTGGCGCGCCGCTTGGCCCGTGAGGCGGGCCTGGCGATTGGCGAGATAAAAGGCAGCGGCCCGCGCGGTCGCGTTCTGCGAGCCGATGTGGAGGCCGCGCTTTCCTCCCCCCTTGAGGGGGAGGTGTCCGCGAAGCGGACGGTGGGGGTCGCCTCAGAAGGCACCGCCCTGAAGTCGAGCCCAGTCGAACCGACCCCTCCCGACCGGCCTTCTGCCGGGCACCCTCCCCTCAAGGGGGAGGGGGACGTGCTGCGTCTTTTCGCCGAAGGCTCCTACGAGCTTGTCCCGCACGACAATATGCGCAAGACCATTGCGCGCCGCCTGGTCGAGGCGAAATCCACCATCCCGCATTTCTATCTGACGCTGGATTGCGAGCTCGACGCGCTTTTGGCGCTGCGCACGCAGTTGAATGCAGCCGCACCGATGAAGAAGACCGACAAAGGCGAGGTTCCCGCCTACAAGCTTTCGGTCAACGACATGGTGATCAAGGCCATGGCGATGGCGCTGATGGCCGTACCGGATGCCAATGCGTCGTGGACCGACA
>NZ_RZOY02000088.1 GCF_004022705.2 Mesorhizobium sp. M2D.F.Ca.ET.226.01.1.1 | reverse complement strand
GCCGATCCCCGAGGGCGTTGCCCTGCCGCTCTACCAGAAGCTGCTCGAGAGCGACGGCTCTTTCCGGCCGAGCGAGCAGGTGCAGGGCGGCGCCAAGGCCATGCTGGACGAGCTGTTGCGCTGGAGCGAGGCGCTGAAGCCGCTGCGCGCCGGCTGAGGCTCATTCAAGGCCGAACTACCCGGCTTGTTCGCGCCATAAAGAGATGAAATGCTCCGGCAGATGACCGGCCGGGGCGGTTTGGACTTTGCGTTTTCTCCTTGCGCTATTGCTGATCCTTTGGACGAGCGCCGCCGCCCTGGCGGAGCGGCGCGTGGCGCTGGTCATCGCCTATG
>NZ_RZOY02000087.1 GCF_004022705.2 Mesorhizobium sp. M2D.F.Ca.ET.226.01.1.1 | reverse complement strand
GGGTGTCGTTCCACAGGTCGGCAAAATCCTCGGTGGGGAGCGAAGGGTTGTTGACCCCCGGCTTGTCCGGCCGTGCCTGCAGCCAGTCGTCGAGCCTACCCATGATTGTCTGCAACGCGGTTGGCGTGTCCGCGAACCCGTCCGAATCCTTGTCGAACCACTCGATCCGGTGACCGACGAGTGTCGTTAGAAGAACCGACTGGCAACTGAAACGCTTCTTGATGTCCCTGATGTATTTGATGAGCCGGGTCGCCTTGCGAAACGAGTTATTACCCGAGTACCCGTTCTTCTCGCGCATCCATCGAGTGTATTCGATGGGCTGGGATTCGTCGAAC
>NZ_RZOY02000086.1 GCF_004022705.2 Mesorhizobium sp. M2D.F.Ca.ET.226.01.1.1 | reverse complement strand
GCCGAACTGGAGGAACTGACGCGCACCCGTTGCTGGCTGGAGGAGCGGGCGCTGCGCGAATCCATCGCCCACCGCACCCCAGAATGGGAAGAACAGCTGGTGCTAGCGCTGCATCGCCTGGGGCGCGCCTCGCGTCTCACTCCGCAGGATGGCGCATCGGTCAATGCCGAGTGGGAGAAGCTGCACCGCACTTTCCACCGTGTGCTGATTTCGGCGTGCCGGTCGCACTGGCTGGTGGGTTTCTGCGACCAGCTTTCCGACCACGCCTACCGGTACCGGCAGATGGCGAATGACGGCAGCGGCGTTCAGCGCGACGACTTCAGCGAGCACAGGTTG
>NZ_RZOY02000085.1 GCF_004022705.2 Mesorhizobium sp. M2D.F.Ca.ET.226.01.1.1 | reverse complement strand
CGGCCGCCGTGGTCGGCGCGGGGGCCGTCGCATGGCCGTTCATCGACCAGATGCGCCCCGACGCCTCGACGCTGGCGCTGGCCTCGGTCGAAGTGGACGTCTCGTCGCTGACGCCGGGAACGTCGCTGATCGTGAAGTGGCGCGGCAAGCCGGTCGTGGTGCGCAATCGCACCGAGAAGGAGATGAAGGACGGCGAGGCCGTCAATCTCGCCGACCTCAAGGACCCGATCGCCCGCAACGCCAATTTGCCGGCCGACGCTCCGGCGACCGACGCCAACCGCACGACGCCCGGCAAGGAAGCCTGGATGGTCATGGTCCAGGTCTGCACCCACCTCGG
>NZ_RZOY02000084.1 GCF_004022705.2 Mesorhizobium sp. M2D.F.Ca.ET.226.01.1.1 | reverse complement strand
GCAAGAGATAGCCCGTGGTCGAACGGTCGAACGCGAGATAGCGGGCGGCAACTGCTTTGATTTGCTCGGGGGTAACCTTGCGGATGCGATTCGGCCGTTCCTCGACATCCTTCACGGTACCGCCGGTGGCCAGCGTCGAGCCGTAGATGCTGGCGAGCCAGTCCAGGTTGTCATCCGCAAAGATCATATTGCGCAAATAGTGGTCCTTGGCCTTGCCTAGTTCCTCGTTGCTGACACCATCCTCGGCAATGCGGGCGACTTCGGCAGCGGCCGCCGCTTCGAGATCAGCCAGCTTGGCATCGCCGCGCGGTGCGCCATAGATGGCGAACTTGGTGTCG
>NZ_RZOY02000083.1 GCF_004022705.2 Mesorhizobium sp. M2D.F.Ca.ET.226.01.1.1 | reverse complement strand
CCGAGGTGCTGGACCGGCTGTTGCTGCTGCTGGAGCAGGCGCAGTACCCGGTGCGCGCGGTGGACCAGCGCCCATTCGGCGAACGTGACGTGGAGATCGAAGCCGTGTTGTACGCGACCGCGGTCGATGCCGGAGAGCTGGATGCGGTTCTTGCCACGCTGGCAACCACGCCCGGCGTGCTGCAGGGGTTCTGGAACGCCAGCCTGGAAGAGTAGTGCCGGCCGCTGGCCGGCAACCACGGGATCACCGGGAACGCCCTGCAGAAGCCGGCCAGCGGCCGGCTCTACAAAGCGGCAACCGACCGGGCGCCGTAGGCCCAGTAGGCGTCGACATTGGCCA
>NZ_RZOY02000082.1 GCF_004022705.2 Mesorhizobium sp. M2D.F.Ca.ET.226.01.1.1 | reverse complement strand
TCGTCCTCATCAATTTCGAGTCGACGATCCTCGGCGAACAAGGTGGTTGGCCGATCAAAGGTAGGTACTTCGGCTATTCCAGGGCCGAAGTTCTGGATGCATTGCAGGACATCGGCTTCAACGCGCTCGCCTTGGCGAACAACCACGCATTCGATCTCGGTGTTTCTGGCGTCCTCGCGACGCTGGAGGAGGTCGAAGCGCGCGGCTTCCTGCATGCTGGGGTCGGCATCGACAAGACCCATGCCGCGAAACTCGGCCATCGCCATCTAGGCGCCCGCCAGGTCTCTCTTCTTGCGATAGACGCAGGCCCAGGCCCGGCCAACATGTATGCCGAGAACAG
>NZ_RZOY02000081.1 GCF_004022705.2 Mesorhizobium sp. M2D.F.Ca.ET.226.01.1.1 | reverse complement strand
AAAATTTCAGTTCTTACGCACGCGGCCGTCATAAAGGTCCGGCCAACCGATGTCCTTGCGGATGTCCGCGGGCAAAGTGTTCAGGAAACGCTGCGTGCGAATCTCGTCCCGCACGGTGCGGATCTTGCCGACATAGTTCTGTACGCTACGCAGGATGGTAAAACCGTTCATGACCAGACTCCTCTCTTTTGATGGGAGGAGTATCTCACACCCCTGCTGACAGCAGTCTGTCAGGAGCCTGGCAGGTTGCCGAAGCAGGCCCCGGAAAGATTGGCGCGGCCCCGGGCAACCGGTTGCCTGTCAGGAGCGAATGCGGCTGCCGGAGGCGCCAAGAACCGCT
>NZ_RZOY02000080.1 GCF_004022705.2 Mesorhizobium sp. M2D.F.Ca.ET.226.01.1.1 | reverse complement strand
GTGATCCAGGTCAGGAAGGTCAAGACGGTTGCGGTGGCCGCCATGGCTCCGGCGCCGGCGCCCCAGGAAGCCACGTCCCAAGCCGAAACCACGTCCCAGGCCGTCGCCGCTTATGCCGAGCCGGCTCCAGCGGCCGCACCGGCCGTCGATCCGGTCAAGACGTCCTCGGTTCCATCGGGATGGGTGGTGCAGGTCGCGTCCTCGCCGACGCAATCGGGAGCCCAGGCTCTCCTGGACAAGACGAGCAGGCAGGCGCCGAAGGCGCTGGCCGATGCGTCGGGCTTCACGGTCGCGTTCGATAAGGGCGGCGTCACCTACTACCGCGCCCGCTTCGGCGGCT
>NZ_RZOY02000079.1 GCF_004022705.2 Mesorhizobium sp. M2D.F.Ca.ET.226.01.1.1 | reverse complement strand
GCGGCCAGCCGCCAACAGCCCCGGCTGTCCCTTGTTGTCGCCGATCCAGGCGGTGTTGCCCATGCCGGCATTGACCAGATGCGGTGCCAAGAGAGCATAGATGCGGTAATCGCCCGCAGCGCCCTTCAGCGGCGTGAAGGTGATCTCCTGCAGCAGGACCGGGCGTTTCGGGTCCGTAATGATCCTTTTTTCGATCCTGTATGACCCGTCCCTCGCGGTGTTGGTCAGCCTGTAGCCCGGCACGCCGTCCTCGAAAGGCGCGACAGCATGCACGGCATCGCGCTTCTCTTCCGAAAAAGCGCCGGCGGGGCCGGTGACGATCAGCCCCATGTCGCGCGTGC
>NZ_RZOY02000007.1 GCF_004022705.2 Mesorhizobium sp. M2D.F.Ca.ET.226.01.1.1 | reverse complement strand
GCCAGGCCGCACGGCCCGCCCCGCCATCGCGTAGCGGGTTGAGCAGCTTCTCGAAGCGATACCACTTCACCAGACCGGACAGTCGATCGAGCGGCGAGGATCCACCTGCAAGCTTCTGGCCCAAAAATGCTTCCGCCAGGCTCAACTGACCAGTCTGCTTCACCGCCATTGCGATTCCCTCCGAGCTTCCGTCTCAGAGAATCACAACCAGCCAATTACGCAACAGGCCCACAAGGGGGGAGATCAGCAGTTCCGGCGCCCCACTCCACCACCCAGGGTGCGCTTTCCGTCCTTCATCTGGTGACATACCGCTTCCCCTGGTTATATGATAAAAGCACTCCACTAAAGCGGAGGCGCCTCCGTTTATTTATTTAACTGGGGTCTGGCCGGTCATGGTTCAACCCCCCATATTGCCTTGGTGGAGAAAAAAGTGCCGGACCAGGAAATGACCACCGAAGCGACGCGTGACGCGCCGGCGCAAAAGCCGCTGCGCGCCGATGCGCAGCGCAACCGCGAAAAGCTGGTCGAGGTAGCGGCGCGGGCTTTTGCCGCCGACGGCGTCGACGCCTCGCTGGAGGAGATTGCCAAGCGGGCAGGGGTCGGCATCGGCACGCTCTACCGTCATTTCCCGACGCGGGAGCATCTGGTCGAGGTGGTCTACCGCCGCGAGGTGGAAGGGCTCTGCCACGCCGCCGAGGACCTTGCGCGCGAGCACCCGGCCGATGTCGCGCTGGAACTCTGGATGCAGCGCTTCGTCGATTACATCGCCACCAAGCGCGGCCTCGCCACCAGCCTGCGCTTGCTGCTCACCACCAACTCGACGCTGTTCTCCGACACGTCTGGCCGCGTCTCCGGCGCCATGAGAAGCCTGGTCGAGGCCGCCGCAGCCTCAGGGAAGATTCGCGCCGACGTCGACTCTTCCGATGTCATGCATGCGCTGGGCGGCATCTACTCCGCGCCCAACACGCCCGACTGGCGCGAGCGGTCCGGAAGGTTGGTCAAGCTGCTTATGGATGGGTTGCGGTTCGGGGCGACGAAGGCCGGCTAGCTTCACGCCGCCGCCTCCACCTTGTACCGCAGCCACACCACGCCGCCTTCCAGCGTCTCCGTGCCGAAATGCCGAAGCGCCTTGCCGGCTGCGGGGCGGTCGTCTGCAGCGCCCAGGAACTCGAAGATGCTGGGCACCCCGGCCAGCCCGTCTATGCCCGGATAAACGAGCAGGCTGATCTCGTCGATCAGCCCGGCTTTCAAAAAAGTCCCGTTCGTGATGCCGCCGCCTTCGAGCAGGATGGTCTTGATGCCGAAGGGTTCGCCGAGCACCCTCATCGCCTCGTGCAGGTCGGTGCCGTCTTTGCCGGCGAAAAGATAGGAGACGCCGTCCTCGCGCAGCTCGGCCAGATAGGCGTCCGACACGTGTTGGCCGAGCACGGCGATGATGTGGTCGCCGCCGGCATTGTCCTGGCCGTAATGCAGCCGCCCATGCGGATCGATGCCGACGGCGACGTCGCGGCCCTTGCGGTCGGCGACATAGGTTTCGCGCAAATTGCCCGCGACGCCGACAGTGGCACGCTCGGTCCCGCTGGCGAAATCCTGCATCGACTTGCGGCCGACCATCCAGCCATCCGCGTCGAGCCGCGCCGCCACCGCCTCATAGTGCCGATGCTCCCAACCGGGCGCAATGCCGGCGGCAGGCGGCGTCCAGCGCCCGGGCAGCAGGCGCCCGTCGATCGAGCTCACCATGTGGCAGATGATTTTGGGACGCATGCGGCTTCTCCGGTGTTCAGGTCGGCACAATGCAGGCATCTGGCGGGCATCGTAAAGTGTTGGGCGACATCCTCTCGCATTATCCGCCCTGCAGCCTACATAGACCGCACCACCCCCCGCATAAGGATCCCCTCCATGCCCGAACAGCTCAAACTCAACGACGGCTCGACCATCCCGCAGATCGGACTCGGCGTATGGCAGGTCGAGCCAAGCATCACGGCGAAAGTCGTGCGCTGGGGTATCGAGGCCGGCTATCGCCTCATCGATACTGCAGAGGGTTACCGCAACGAGGAGGGCGTGGGCGAGGCGATCCGCGCCGCCGGCGTGCCAAGGTCGGAGCTTTTCATCACCTCTAAGCTGCGCAATGGCGCGCATCAGCGCGACGCCGCACTGCGCGCCTTCGACGACACGATGCAAAAACTCGGTATCGACCGGATCGACCTCTTCCTTATCCACTGGCCGGTGCCTGCCCAAAACAAATATCTCGAGGCCTGGAAGACGCTGGTCGAATTGCAGAAGGCCGGCCGGATAAAATCGGTCGGTGTGTCGAACTTCAACCAGGACCATCTGGAACGCATCATCGGCGAGACCGGCGTGACGCCCGTCGTCAACCAGATCGAATTGCACCCGCGCTTCCAGCAGCGCGACAAGCGCGACTTCCACCGAAAGCATAACATCCATATCGAGAGCTGGAGCCCGCTGGGCAGCGGCCGGCTGCTGGCCGATCCGATGCTGGAGAAGCTGGCCAAGAAGCACGGAAAGTCGGTGGCGCAGGTGATCATCCGCTGGCATTTGCAGGAGGGGCTGATCGTCATCCCGAAGTCGATCCACCAGGAGCGCATCGCCGGCAATTTCGACGTCTTCGGTTTCGAGCTGGACGCCGACGACATGCAGACCATCCGTGGCATGGATTCCGCCGACGGTCGCACCGGGCCTGATCCGGCGACTGCCGCGTTCTTGTTCTAGGCGGCGTGGACAAATTCCTTATGCCACGATTGCCATTCAAGCGCCCTCGGGCAGGCAGGGAGTGAGGCGCGAGGCCGACAGCGGAGTGGATATGATTCAAGGCCGAGCAACGCTGCCAGGGCCGCCGCCTCGGTAGGGGCCTTGGCCGACGAATTTTCGAGGAGGGTTTGAGCTTCTTGTTCGTTCCTTCGTCACGACGCCGAAACCCAAACCCTCCTCAATTCACAACCCGAAATGTTTACCATAGACGGTGATGGATGAGAGATGTCGTCAAGACCTAATGAACGAGAGCAGGTCGGGGTTGAGGACATCCGCATGCGTGGTGAGCATGCCGTGGGGATAGCCGGGATAAGTCTTCAGCGACCCGTTCTTAAGCAGGTTGACCGCACGCGGCACTGAACTTGCGAATGGGACGACTTGATCGGCCTCGCCGTGCATCACCAGCACCGGCACGGTGATCTTCTTGAGATCTTCGGTATAGTCTTCGAGCCAAGAGTCGACAGTCGCGTAGTGAGCGAGGGCACCGCCAGCCATGCCTTGGCGCCACCAGTTCGCAATGATTGCCTCCGAAGGCTTGGCCCCATCTAGGTTGTAGCCGTAGAAGGGATTCTCAGGGACGAAACGGTAGAACTCCGACCGATTGGCCAGCACGCCCGCCCGGATCGCTTCGAACCACTCCGGCGGTTGACCGGCCGGGTTGTCCTCGCTCCGGTACATATTCGGCGTCAGTGAAGCGACCAGCACCGCCTTCGCGACGCGCTACTGGTGGCGAGCGGCATAGCGCGCCACCTCACCGCCACCTGTCGAGTGCCCGATATGGATCGCGTCGCGCAGGTTGAGGTGTTCAGTCAGGGCCGCGAGGTCGGCAACCCAGTGGTCCATGTCGTTGCCGGTGCTGGGCTGGTCGGACCGGCCGTGGCCGCGCCGGTCGTGGGCGAGCACCCGGTACCCGTGATGAAGGAAGAACGTCATCTGGGCATCCCAGTCGTCCGCTGACAGCGGCCAACCATGGCTGAAAACGATCGGCTGACCTGAGCCCCAGTCCTTGTAGAAGATGTTCACGCCGTCTGTAGTTGTGATCGTAGGCATTGTCAGTTCCTTTCGATTGGCCGCGGATAAGAGTCATCGCTCGCTGGCGCGGCGTTCCAGCGATGATCCAGTGTATTAAGATGACCAGTCGTCTATTAATTGGCCAAAATGTTTAGGTCAGCAAAGAGGGCAAAACAAAGCGCTCGAAGCTGTCGAAGGGCGCCCGGCTACGTTCGACCTTGGCCCGCATGACCGCCCCTTCGAACGTGTCGATCAGCGCGACGGCAAGCTGCCCTGGATCCTTTCCGGCCGACAATTCCCCCTTCTCCTGCGCTTCCCGCAGGCATGAGGCGAGCGCGGCCGACCACTCGCGATAGATCGCCGCAAGCTTGATCCGCACATCCTCGCTCGTCGGCGTGACCTCCAGCGCCATGTTCCCGATCAGGCAGCCGACCGCATAGCGACGGCGCTCGTGAAACTCGGCAAGCCCGGCGAAATAGCGCGTGATGCGCGACAAGGGCGGCGTTTGGCCTTGATTTAAAATGGCCCCAAACTCAGCGACAACCGCCTCCCAATATTCGGTCAGTACCGCGACGGCGAAGGCTTCCTTGCTGTCGAAGTAATTATAGAACGAACCCTTGGGCACGCCGGCTGCCGCGGTGATCTCCTGCACGCCGGTAGCGTTGAAGCCGCGCGTGCTCACAAGGTCTCCCCCTTTTTCCAGGAGGCGCGATCGCGTTTCGGGATTGGCTGGTCTAGGCATGGGTTAATATATGACCGGTCGTCTTATTATCGTCAAGCGGTTTTTTGGGTGGGCACCAGTTTGTCCAGTTGAACTGCGTTTCCAGCCGCTGAAACTACCGGACAGACAAGGCATGCAAGCGGCGCGACCGTATCGAGCGTATGTTCGGCCACCTCAAGACCAACCGGGTCATCGCTACGACCAGCCGGCCAACAGCTTGCTCGGAATGGTCCATCTCGCCACAGCCCGTTACTGGCTCAGATTTGTCCACGCCGCCTGAAACGAAGGTCAGGGGCCTGGCGCGGCGCCGGTGACGGCAAAATACTGGAGTGCGCCGGGCAGGCCGCTTGCTTTCATTTCGCCTTGTTCCTCGAAGATCAGGCCGGAGCCGACGACCAGGTCGCGCATCGTTCGCGATGCGATGATCTGGCCCGGCTGGGCATGATCCAGCAGCCGCGACGTGACCTCGATGGCGATGCCGGAAAAATCCCCGCCGCGCGCCTCGCACTCGCCGATGTGAATCGCCGCGCGAACTTCGAGGCCTAATGGCTTCAGGCGATTGGCGATCGCCATCGCGCATTCGATCGAGCGCGTCGGCCGTTGGAACGCCGCGAGCAGCCTGCCGCGCGACCGCCTGATTTCCGTGCCACCGCCAAGCAGCAATTCATCGCGAACGATGTCTGCCCGCTCTGAGGCTTTCGTGTCGTCGGCCGCGTCGTTGATGACGAGCCCCAGCACCGATATCAGCACCCTTTCCGCGCGCGCCGCCGGCAGCGCACCGGTCACGAACTGCCTGATCTCGTCGATCAGGCCGTCGCAGTCCTCGCCCCAGATCACATGATCCCTGCCGGCAAGCTCGACATATCTGGCGCCTTCGATATGCGCCGCCAGATAGCGTCCTTCCTCCGGCTTCACCCACCGGTCGCCGGTCCTCTGCAGCACCAGCGTCGGGACATGGATCGCCGGCAGGATGTCGCGGACGTCGATCTCGGTGCCCCAGCGCCAGAGCGCGATCGCGTCCGCCGGCGAGGCCGAGTTCCTGAGATAGGCGGCGAACCACTCGCGCTCGACCATGTTGTCGATCAGGCTGGGCGCGGCGTTGCGCATCTCGGTCGGCTCGCCCCATTGCCGCTCGACGGTGTCGATATCCTGTTGCACCTCATCGACCGTTCGGGCCCAGGGGTAATCCTTCGACCATGTGCCTCTGGCATAAGCTCCAGTGAGCACCATGGCCGCGGTGCGCTCCGGATAGGTGGCGGCAAACAGGAGGCACATCGGTCCCCCTTCCGAGCTGCCGAACAGCACCGTGCGATTGGAGCCGACAGCGTCCAGCACGGCGCGCACGTCTTCCATGCGCTGCTCCAGCGTCGGCAGGCCGACATTGCGGTCGGAGAGGCCGGTGCCGCGCTTGTCGATGCGGATCAGGCGCGAGAAGGAGCCGAGCCGCTTCAGCACATATGCGAAGCGCGGCGATCCCCAGGCAAGGTCGAGATTGGAGACCCAGCCCGGCACATAGACGAGGTCGACTGGCCCGTCGCCGGTCACCTGATAGGCGATGTTGACGCCCGACGATTTGACATAGCGGGTCGGTGGTCGCGTGGCTTCGGGTTCGGCGCTCGAAGCCGGGGGCCGGGCAGGGGACGCGGTGCGGCGGGCGCGCAGTTCCTCATATAGGTTCCGGGTTTCGGCTTCAGGCATCAGCCGCAGCTCTCGCTGCAGCGCGTCGCGGCACAGCTCATACTGCTTCAGCGCGAGATTGACGCGCCCTTGCGCCGCATAGCTTCGCATCAGGGCACGATGGGCGTCCTCGCGCAGCGGCTCCATCGCCACCAGGCGCAGGGCGGCCCGTATGCAAGGAGCCGGATCACCGGCAGCCATGTGGTGATCGATGACCCTGCCCAGCGCGGACACGACGATCCCCCGCAGGCGCTCGCGCTCGACCCGCAGCCATTCCTCGAACGGCTCTTCCCGCAGGCCGAGCCCGTCGAGCAGGTCGCCGCGATAGACCGCGACGGCCCGTTCGAGATCCTCGGGCGCGGAACTCGCCGCCAGCGCCTCGAAGCGCGCCACGTCGAAATCGAAATCGTCGAGGTGAAGCGCGATGTTCGCGCCATCGGTCAGGAAGCGGCCGCCGCCGGAGAGGCTCATGGCTTTGCGGACGGACGACACCGCCTGCCTCAGGCTCATCCGCGCCTGGGCCTCGCCATTGAGGCTCCAGAACAGCGCCGCCAGTTTCTCGCGCGACTGCGCCTGGCCGGCCTGCAGCGCAAGATAGGCCATCATGCCGCGCGCCTTGCGGCTGAAGGCGGGAGCCGTTGCCCCGGCACCGGTAAAGTCGAAACCACCCAGCAGGTGAAGATGCGGCGCTGTCATCGGAAGCCACCCCGACCATGATCGAGACAATTCTTCCGCTTAGCTGTCGCTAATTCAACCGCCATCTCTTGCTGGTGGTCGTTTTCACGATTTCATCACGCCGGTTGCTGCGTCTCTCTCACGGGCCTCCTGCAGATTGTCTGCATTGGACATCGATCCGAGGAGGATGCCGTGCAGCGCCCAAGCGAATGGCCAATCTGGTATGGCGACGACCAACCTGGCGAACAGGACATCGGCGCGCCGTTTCGGCGGGATATCGCGCTGGCGCGGTACCTGGACCGCCAGCGCGAGTATCGGCAGGTAGGTATGCCCATTGTCGATTTTGAAGAGGTCGCGCTTCGGCTTGTCGCGGCGCTGGCCCGGGTTGGGGCGGCAGTGTCACGGCGGCGTGCCCAAAAGGTTCTGCTCTCACACTCAAGCCTTGAAGCCGCCTTCAAAAAGGGCGGCAAACGCCGGTAATTGGCGAAAGTTGCAGGAATATCGCCTTCGGCGAAACCGCCAATCTACCCCGTGGGGGATGTCGGGCAGGTGCGGCGCGAGGTGAAGCCAACGCTCAACTTGGAAAACTTACAACCTCTGCCTACCCTTGTGTTCCGACATCCCAGGAGCCTACCCATCTCAAAGCCTACCTTCCTCGAGATCGCCCGCCGCGCCGGTGTCGGCACGGCGACGGTCGAGCGTGTGCTGAATGGCAGGGGCGGGGTGCGGCCGCAGACGGTCGAAAAGGTGGTCGCCGCCGCGCGCTCGCTCGACTATCCGCGCCGGCTGCCGGAGGCGCATCGTGGCGTCATTCGCATCGAGGTGATCTTGGTCAGGCCGGACGCGACCTTCTTCGCCCGTCTTTCCAGTGCCTTCGAGCGCATCGCCGCGACGCTCGACCGCTCGATCGCCGTGCACCGTACCTTTCTGGACGAGGCGAATCCGGCGGCGATCGCCAAACGCATCCTCGAACCCGATCTGCGCCGCGCGGCGCTCATCCTCGCCGTGCCCGACCATCCGCTGGTCAGCGACGCCTTGCAGAAACTCGAAGCGGAGAACATCCCGACGGTGCAGATCGTCACCCAGATCTCCCTCACCAAGAGCACCTATGTCGGCATCGACAATTACGCCGCCGGCCGCATGGCCGGGCTGCTGACGGCCAAGATGCAACGGCGGCCGGGCAAGGTTGTCGCCATCTGCCACAGCCAGATCTACCAAGTCCACCGCGACCGCGTACGCGGCTTCTTCGACTATCTGATAGAGGAGGGGCGGGACTTCGAGCCGATCGCTGCTTTGTTCGGCTTCGATGACGGCGACCGCAATGCCGAGCAGTTGCACGAGGCGTTGAAGCGCTGGCCTGACCTCGCCGGGCTCTACAATGCCGGCGGCGGCAACACCGCACTGAACGAGGTGCTGCGTAAGCACGGCAGAAGCCGCGATATCTTCTTCGTCAGCCATGAACTCACCGAGCGCAGCACCAAGGCCTTGCGCGAGGGCACCATGGATGTCGTGCTCGACCAGGAGCCAGAAGCGCAGGCGCGCCGCGCCATTGACCTGGTGCTCGCCGCACTCAATTTGCACGACTTGCCGGTCGAGAACCCTCCGATCCGCTTCATCACCTTCACCGCCGAGAACCTTTGATCTGATTTGATCAAGGAACAAGCGGCGCCCCCCGGGACGCGGTGTTATCTCCTCGCGAAACGGGAGGATCATCGGTGGCAAGACGGCTGACGGCCTACGACCTGCAGAGCGCCAAAGGCAGCAGAAAGTGGCTGCAACTGCATGTCGACACGCCGGCCGAGGCGGCGGCCGCGGTTGCCTGCGACATCGTCATCCTGTCCTGCGAGCCGGACCATAATCTGGAAGCCATCCGCCGGGTGGCACCCCACGCATTCCTCTCCGTCGGCATGCCGCATGGCGCGGTCGCTTCGCCCGAGGAGGCGGTGCGGCTTGGCTTCGCCATGATGAAGCGAGGCGCCGATGCGGTGTATTCATCGCATTCGCCGCGCTTCATCGAGGCCATGGCGGCGGAAGGCATTCCCGTCACCGGCCATATTGGCTTGGTGCCGAACCGCGCCACCTGGACAAATTTTCGCGCCATCGGCCGCACGGCGGAGGAAGCCTTCAGGGTGCTGCGCGCGGCAAAGGACCTCGAGAATGCCGGCGCCGCCTGCATCGAGGTGGAAGTCGTGCCGGTTCGTCTTGCCGACCACATCACCCGCGCGACGCCGCTGATCACCATGGGCATGGGCTGCGGCAGCGCCTGTGACACGCAGTATCTGTTCTCCTGCGATGTGCTGGGGACGCATGCCGGTCACTATCCGCGCCACGCCAAGCGCTATGCCGACTTCGTCACCTTGGAAGCCGAGCTGCAGGAAAAGCGCATCGCCGCCTTCCGCGCCTTCGGCCGCGACGTCGCCGGCGGAACCTATCCGGAAGCGAAGCACCAGGTGGATATGGACGATGCCGCTTATGACCGCTTCCTCACCCTCGCTCAGTCTTTGTGAGATCGACCATGGACGACCTGCAATTCGGCACGCGCAACAAGCGGGGCGACTGGGCGCCCAACGAGCCGGCCGGCACCGCGCCGCTCTTCGTCTTTCCGCCGCGCCCGCTGGCGGTGCTGAAATGGCTGCCGCATTACTTCCTGCCCTACAATTTGCTGTTCGCGCTCACGGCCGTGGTCTGGTGGCGCTTCGCACTGCCCGACGTCGAGACGATGAAGACGCTCTCCGTAGGCTGGATCCTGCGGCTCTTCATCGTCAACTGCGCTGCGCTGCTGGTCTTCTTCGGCGCCTTCGAGCTTCGACTCTATATTTTGAAAGCCCAGGGCAACCGCTTCAAATACAACGGCAAATGGCCCTCGGAGCAGAAGAGCAAGGCATTCTTCTTCGAGAACCAGAACATGGACAACATGCTGCGCACCTTCGGCACCGGCATGCCGATCTGGACCGCCATCGAGGTGGCGATCCTTTATGCCTACGCCAACGGCTACGTGCCGTGGCTGACCTTCGCCGAGCACCCGGTCTATCTCTTCCTGCTGGCGCTGGTGGTGCCGGTCATCCACGAGACGCATTTTTTCCTGCTCCACCGCGCCATCCATTGGGGGCCGCTCTACAAATGGGTGCATTCGGTGCACCACAATTCGGTCAACCCGTCGCCCTGGTCGTCGCTGTCGATGCATCCCGTCGAGCAGCTCGGCTATCTCGGCGTCGCCTTCTGGCACCTGATCATCCCGTCGAACCCGCTGCTGGCGCTCTACCAGCTCCATTATGCCGGCTTCGGCGCCATTCCCGGCCATGTCGGCTTCGACAAGGTGGAACTGACCGAGGACAAGTCGGTCGATAGCCACGCCTATATCCACTACCTGCATCACAAATATTTCGAGGTGAATTACGGCGACGGCCTCATCCCGTTCGACCGTTGGTTCGGCACCTTCCACGACGGCAGCAAGGAAGCCGCGGCGCGCATGGATGCCCGCTACGAGAAGAAGAAGGCGCGCGCCAATGCCGCCGCCGCGAAGTGACGCCTGCACAGACAGCCACGCAGGACCTAGTTGCGCGTCCACTTAAGCGATCCCGCAAGGGCCGCAAAATCAGAGGCGGAGTGAGTCGGCGCTCCGGTGAGGCGACTTCGCAAAGCAAAGGAAAAGAAGATGACCAACTGGGTGAGAGCCTGCCGCCTCGACGACATCGAACAGGAAGGCGCGCGCCGCTTCGACCATGGCGGCAAGACTTACGCCATCTTCCGCTCGCCCGACGACGAGGTCTTCTGTACCGACGGGCTCTGCACGCATGAAGCGGTGCATATCGCCGACGGTCTCGTGATGGACTACGAGGTCGAATGCCCGAAACATGCCGGCGCCTTCGACTACCGAACCGGAGCCGCCAAGCGCCTGCCGCCATGTATCGATCTGCGTACCTATCCCGCGAGGGTCGAAGCGGGGGAGGTGATCGTGGCGGTAGGGTGAAAAGCGGCCCCTTCTCCTACAAGCGAAAGGGAGATGCTGGCGCTAAATCCCTTCCCCATCGACCAGCGGCACGTCGTCCCCCTCCCAGGGGCTCGGCATCGAACGGCGTCCCGCGGTCGGCAGCGGCATCCAGCATCTGAGCTCCGGCTCGGCATATTCGACGACGCGGCCGGGCGAGGAGTCCGAGGCCCGCCAGCCTTCCTCGCCGAACTGGTCGGCGCGCGACCAGTAGGCCATGTCGACCTCCGCCGGTCCCTGCTCGGAGGAGCGTACCGTCACCAGGATGCGGCTGCCGTCCCGTGGCGCGCTCGCCATGTTGCGCCACTGTTCGGTCTCGTCCATGTGAATTCCTCCTGCTGAACCAATTCCAGAAAAACCGGCCGTCGCGATAGTCGCCGCCCGCCGGGGAGGGGTCAACCCGAACTTGGGGCGCGACAGGAATTTCATTCACGGCTAATATGCCGTCGGCCGCAATCGGACAGACGACGATGGACGAAGGATTGCTGTCTCCGATGACTCGTCTCGGGCCGGTCCATCTGAGGGTAACCGATGTGCCGGCGGCCTTGAATGTCTGGTGCGACACGCTTGGGTTGGCACCGCTTGGCGAGGACGTAGCCCAGGCGGAGCTTGGCGTCGGCGGCCGGACGCTGATCGTGCTCCATGCCGGCGCCCAATTGCCGCTGCCGCAGAAGTCGCGCGATCTCTTCCACGTCGCCATCCACGTTACCAGCCGCCGCGATCTCGCCCACACGGCAGCCCGCCTCAAGGCATCGGGCCTGCGATACAGCGCGCAGGATCACCTGGTTTCGGAATCGCTCTATGTCTCCGATCCATCCGGCAACGGTATAGAAATTTGCTTCGACACGCCGGAGCGCTTCTTGCGCCGCGAAGTGTCGCCCGACGGCCGCGTGGCTCTGATTGCCATCGACGGCAGCGCGCATTCCGGGCTCGAGCCGCTGGATGTGCAGGGCCTAGTGCGCGATGTCGGCAATTCCGGCCATGTCGAGCAGAGAATGGCGCAGGACGCCTTCATCGGCCACATCCATATGCGCGCCCGCGCACCGGAGATGCTGATGAAATTCTATCTCGGCGTACTCGGCTTCCGGCCGCATATCCAGTCCAGGACCTTCGGCATGTTCGACTGCGGCACCGAACGCCGCCCGCATATGGTGGCCTTCAACATCTGGGCGCGCGACGAATTGCGCGAGCCGCCGCCGGATGCCGCCGGCCTCGACCATTTCACCGTCGAACTTGGCTCCGCGCAGGAGCTTGCCGCCGTGGAGCGCAGGCTCGAAGCGGCCGATGTGCCCGAGAAAAGGGACGGCAGTGTGATCTCGACCGCCGATCCGGAGGGCAATCGCTTGCGGCTCGTGGTCCAGGGAGGTTGACGCGATCGCTCGACGAACGAGAGACGGAGGAGAGGAAATGTCGCTGATGGTGATTGGAACCGGTTTCGGCCGGACCGGCACGGATTCGATGCGCGAGGCGCTGACCATGCTCGGCTTCGGCCCTTGCCATCATATGTCGGAGGTGATGGCGCATGCCGGGCAAAGGCGGCTGTGGCGGGCGCTGGCCAGGGGTGCGGCGCCAGACTGGGACCAACTCTTCGCGGGATACAAATCCTGCGTCGACTGGCCCTCGGCGTTCCATTGGCGCGAGCTGATCGAAGCCTATCCGCAGGCGCGCGTCATCCTCACCTGGCGCTCGCCCGAAAGCTGGTGGGAGAGTTTCGAAAAGACGATCCTGCCGGCGATCGTCGCCAGCACCGACCAGGAGTCGCTCGGCATCGCGCTCGTCTCGAAGCAGGTTTTCGGTGGTCGCCCGCAGGATCGCGCTCATGCGATCGCGGTTTACCGGGACAATGTCGAGGCAGTGCTGAATACCGTGCCGGCGGAGCGTCTCCTTGTGCACAAGCTCGGCGACGGCTGGGCGCCGCTTTGCGCCCATCTTGGCGTACCCGTGCCGGACGAGCCCTATCCCGCCCGCAACACCACTCAGGCGTTCCGGACGGCGCTGTCGTTGAATTAGGCGAGCTCAATCGATGGACGCAGGCATCCGAACTTTCCGGCCCCTCATCGCATCCTGTCCTTCGTGATACGATCAGGGCAGGGGATCGGGGAGGGCAGGGGATTGGGCTATGGGACAAGTCGGTTTTGATCAAGGGCGAGGCCAGCCTGACGCGGCTCTGGTCATGGCGGCGCGCTTTGGCGAGGCGCATGGTTTCGGCGTTTTGTTCGAGCGCTATCGCCCGCAACTTCATGCCATCGCCCTGTCCATGCTGGGTTACACTGGCGATGCCGAGGACGCGGTCCACGACACGTTCCTTACCGCGCTTGCCCGGCTGGACGGCCTGCGCGATCCAGCCGCCGTCGGCGGCTGGCTGCATTCGATCTTGAGAAATCACTGCCTGATGGCGCTGCGCCGTCGCCGTCCCCGTGCCGGGCCGGCCGAAACCGAGCGTGCCTTGCGCGAGCTCGCCGACGAGGAACGCATCGAGAGCCGCATCGAAAGCCGCGACCTGCGCGACTGGGTATGGGCGGCGCTGGCGCATTTGCCGGAAATGCAGCGCGCGACGGTGATGCTGCGCTATTTCGGCAGTTCGCCGGGCTATGAGCAGATTGCCGCCATTCTGGGCGTGCCGGTGGGCACGGTGCGCAGCCGGCTGTCCGACGCCAAGCTCAGGCTTTCGGAATTGCTGTTGGCATCGGCCGGCCTGCCCGACAGGGAACATCAGAAGCTTGTGTCGGAGCGCCTGGCTTTCTACACCGAGGAATACCGCTTGCTGCAGCATGGCGGCAAGGAGCGTGTGCTTACCCACTATGCCAAGGACCTCGACATCGCCTTCGCGGGCGGGCCGCGCGGCATCGGGCGGCATCTCTTCGGCGAGGCCATTGACGAGGACGTCGGCGCCGGCGTTCGCCACGAGCCGGTGCGGGCGCTGGCCAGCGCCAATGTTACCGTGCTTGAGGGGGATTTCGTCAATCCGCCCGAGAATCCTTTCCATTGCCCGCCGAGCTTCGCCGTCGTCCTGGTCCATGGCGAGCGCCAGGTGCGCGTGATGCGCGTCCACACCTCAGAACGGCCACCGCGCCTCGAGGAATGACATCTTCGTGAAGTCTGGCAGCGCGGCGAACTTTTCGATGCGCCAGATCATCCTTTTTTGGGTCACGCGGCCGGTTGCCGGCGCGTCAACCACAGCAAGGAGGTATCCCGATGTCTGCCTTTTTCGCAGTCAGATTGAGCCGCGCCGTCGTTCTCGGCTCGCTTGCGATGCTCGCCACCCCGGTGCTCGCTCACGCCGATGATTACGACGCCACCCTCAAGGACATCCAGTCGACGATGGGCGGCGTGCCGAGTTTCGTGAAGCAATTCCCGAAAGCCGGTCTGCCCGGCGCATGGGCCGAGGTCAAGGCCATCGAGCTCAGCGACAAGACGGCGCTGCCGCCGAAGGTGAAGTCGCTGATCTCGCTGGCGGTCGCGGCTCAGATTCCCTGCACCTACTGCATCTGGTCCGACACCCAGGACGCTAAGCGCGCCGGCGCCACCGACGAGGAGATCCAGGAGGCCGTCGCCATGGCGGCGCTGACGCGTCACTGGAGCACCATCTTCAACGGCATGCAGGTCGACTTCGAGACCTTCAAGAAGGAGATGGGCGGGCAGTAGGGCAGTAAGGGAGTAAGGCAGTAGGGAAAATCCGCTGACGACCAATCCCTATTGCCTTACTGCCCTCTTGCCTTACTCCCCTCAAAACAGGGAGGAAACGCAATGGTCGCCACACTTGCCACCGACATCACCTTCCTCACCGTGACCCAACTGGCGGCGGCGATCCGCGAGCGGCGGGTCAGCGCGGCCGAAGCGATGGAGGCGCAACTGGAGCGGATCGCTGCCGTCAATCCGCTCCTCAATGCCATCATCACTCTTGACGCGAATGCCGCGCGTGATAGGGCCAAGGCGGCGGACCGAGCCATTGCGCGCGGCGAAGCGGTCGGGCCGCTGCACGGCGTGCCGGTAACACTGAAGGACGGTCACGCCACGGCTGGCATGCGCACCACGATCGGGCTGACGGCCTGGGCCGGCTACATTCCGACCGCCGACAGCACCGTCGCGGCCAGGCTGCGCAAGGCCGGCGCGATTATCATAGGCAAGACCAACGTGCCGCCGCGGCTGCGTGACCTGCAGACCTTCAACCCGATCTTTGGCCGCACCAGCAATCCCTGGGACGTGACCCGCACGCCGGGCGGCTCAAGCGGTGGCGCAGCCGCGGCGGTTGCCGCCGGGCTCGCGCCGCTAGATATCGGCAGCGACGCCGGCGGCTCGATCCGCGTGCCGGCGCATCTATGCGGCGTCTATGGCTTCAAGCCGACGCAATCCTCGGTGCCCACCACCGGCAGCTATGCCGATCCACCCGACATGCCGCGCAGCTTCCGATTGCTGTTCGACATTGGGCCGCTGGCGCGCTGCGTCGACGACCTTATCCTCGCCCACCGCGTCATCGCCGGCGCCGACGGCCTCGACACCGAAGTGCCGCCCGTGGCGACGGACGAAGAGCCGGAACCGCGGCTCGACCGGCTGCGCGTCGCCTTCGCGCCGGAATTCCCCGGCGTGCCGACCGCTCGCGCTATTGCCGAGGCGATTGCCGGCTTTGCCCGCGCGATCGACATAGGTGGCGCGCGGGTCGGTCAGGTTCTGCCGTCACACGATTTCGCCGCCGAGCGGGCGTTGTTTTCGGATTTCATCACCTGGTTTTCACAGGCCTTCCAGGCACCAGGGGAAAATTCTCCAACGCTGTCGGCCTATCTCGAGGCGCTCAATCAGCGCGACGAATTCATCTACGCGTGGGAGCGCTTCTTTGACGACTGGGACGTGCTGGTCTGTCCAGCGATGATGTGCACCGCCTTCCGTCACCAGGAAATGGGGATGCCGATTCCGGTCGACGGTGTCGAGACGTCCTATTGGAGCGCGCTCAGCCACGCCTGCCGCTTCAATCTGACGGGTCATCCGGCCGTGGTCATCCCGATCGGTGTCGATCGCGAAGGCCTGCCGATTGGCGTCCAACTCGTCGGCCGCCGCCATTCGGACATGAAGCTGCTCGCCGCCGCAAAGGCTCTGGCGCGGCTGACCGACGGATTTGTCAGGCCGCCGGGATTGTGATCGCGCCGCGCCTCGCATCAAGCATGGTAAGACGGCTCGTCGGGCGGCCAATCACACATGCACGTCGCCGAAGGAAAGCTCGGCGTCCTCGTCGCGGATAAAGAATGATGCGGCCAGCATCGCGAGATAGAAAACCGCGACCCCGCACACCACCGCCACGCCCGGGATCGGCCCGAGCGTCGCCACCCGGAACGTGTCGAGCAGCGAGGCGCTGAAGCCGATCGAGGCTCCCTCGCGCGCCAGGCTGGGCGTCGTGATCTTCAACACCCAGGCGAGCATCAGGATCGTATACATGAAGATGTAATTGCGGCGCAGCCGCCTGATGAGCGCCGAGCGCTGCGAGATCAGGAAGCGTGGCGAGCGCAGGCCTTCACCGAGGATGGCGAGCCAGTTGGAGGCGAAGTCCGGCTGCGGCGAGAAGATCTGTGCGAAGTAGTATCGCTCGAACTGCCGTACCCTGGTCCTGTAGACGTCGAAGAAGCGGTAGCGCCGCGCCTCGATCCACAACAAGAGTGTGATCAAAAGCATCGCGAAGAGCAGCACGCCGTGATGGGCGGAGGGGGTCGACAGCGACACCGACAGCATCGCCGCCACCACGGTAATCGCCCAGTTGCTTGTGCGGTCGAGCCGGTCGCGCCAGCCTGCCATGCGCGCGATCTCGGCGCGGTGGAAATGCGACAGCGTCGAGGTGAATTCGGGAGAGCTGAGCTTCAGCGCCAGCGTGTCGGACGCCCGCGGCGGCGCTGCCTTTTCGGTTGATGTTGCCGGCGCGTTCGCCTCGATGGATTTCGGGGCCCTGGCCGCGTCGGTGTGTTCTGCGGCCTTCGTCTGGGACATCGTGCCATGCGCCTCCCGCCGCCATGGCCGGCCGCTCCCCATTCACGAACAGGCCGGCCACACCCATATATCACAACGTGCGGCCGGCCCAAAATGTTCCCGCCTTTTCAGGCGGATAAGTCAGGATGCAAGCGGTGGCAGACCGCCATTGACGCGCTGCGGAAAGGGCAGCACGTCGGCAATCGGCCGGGCATGCTGGGCCGCCGCCACCGCCTCGATCACGAGGTCGAGCGCCGCAAGCGCCGCGCGGCTCGTTTCATCGTCGCCACGCAGGTAATGGCACGCCCGGTCGAGGTGCAGGTGGGCGGCGGCATAGTCGCTTTTCATTAGCTTCTCCTTATTGCCCGCCTCGCGGCCAACATCGTCGAGTCGCTTTACCGGGAAGAAAAGATCGGCGGTGGTATTTGATTAGAATTGTAGGGGTGTTTCCTCGCCCCCGCAATGCGGGGCAGAGGTGTCCGCGAAGCGGACGGAGAGGGGGCTTCGTAGGGCGGAAGTCTTCTTCTTCGAGACGCTTTCGCCAATCGGTTCGGCGCTCCCCTCTTCCGTCTCGGCTTCGCTGAGCCACCTCTCCCCATTTCATGGGAATCGGCGGCATGGGCCGGTGCAACCGATCCTCCCGCCAGACCGTTATGCCGAAGCGAGGAATGAGGGGGCATCTTGTCCAACATGCTCAATCGGCGCTGGCCGCCGTCGGTTTGGATTGCGCTTGCAGCGGTGGCGCTCGCTTTGATGCCCGCCGTAGCCTTCGCCGCCGAGAAGACCGGCATGTCCTCGGAAGGCGTTTTCGTCGCCGAGCTGATCCTGCTCCTGGTCGTCGGCCGCGGCATCGGCGAGGTGCTGGAGGCGCTGGGGCAGCCGGCGGTGATGGGGCAGCTGATCGGCGGCATCCTGCTCGGGCCTTCGCTGCTCGGCTGGGTCTGGCCGGCGGCCGAGCGCCTGATCTTCGCCGGCGATCCGTCGCAGAAATCGATGATCAACGCCATCGCCCAGCTGGGCGTCCTGATGCTGCTTCTGCTCACCGGCATGGAGACGGATCTGAGGCTCGTGCGCCGTGTCGGCCGCGCCTGCTTTTCCATCTCGGCGGCCGGCGTCGCCATGCCCTTCGCGCTCGGTTTCATCGCCGCGCAGTTCATGCCCGACACGCTGCTTGCCGCCGGCGGCGAGCGCATCGTCGCCGGGCTGTTTCTCGGCACAGCGCTCTCCATCTCCTCGGTCAAGATCGTCGCCATGGTGGTGCGCGACATGAACTTCATGCGCCGCGACCTCGGCCAGATCATCGTCTCCTCGGCCATCATCGAGGACACGATCGGCTGGGTGGTCGTCGCCATCACCATCGGCATCGCCACCAAGGGGCGGATCGAGATTGCCAGCCTGGCCTTCACCATCGCCGGCGTCGCCCTCTTCATGGCGTTTTCCTTCACGGTGGGCCGCCGCATCGTCTTCGACGCCATCCGCTGGACCAACGACACCTTCCGCTCGGAATATGCGGTGGTCACCGTCATCCTCGCCATCATGGGGGTGATGGCCCTGATCACCGACCTGATCGGCGTGCATACCGTGCTCGGCGCTTTCGTCGCCGGCATATTGGTGGGTGAATCGCCGATCCTGTCGCGCCATATCGAAGGGCAGTTGCGCGGTGTCATCACGGCTCTTTTCATGCCGGTGTTCTTCGGCGTCGCCGGCCTGTCGGCCGATCTCACTGTGCTGGTCGATCCGCAACTGGCGCTGCTCACCGTCGCGCTGGTCGTCATTGCCAGCGTCGGCAAGTTCGGCGGTGCCTTCATCGGCGCCGAGGTGGCAGGCATGAGCCGCGCCGAAGGCATCGCTGTTGGCTGCGGCATGAACGCGCGTGGCTCGACCGAGGTGATCGTCGCGTCCATCGGCCTGTCGATGGGCGTGCTGTCGCACACCCTTTTCACCATGATCCTCACCATGGCCGTCGTCACCACGCTGGCCATGCCGCCGACATTGCGCTGGGCGCTGCGCCGCCTGCCGATCGGGGACAACGAGAAGAAGCGCCTGGAGCGCGAGGAGATCGACCAGCGCGGCTTCGTCGCCAATCTGGAGCGGCTTCTGGTGGTGGTCGACGAGGGCGTCGTCGGTCGCTTCGCCGCCTATCTCGCCGGCGTCATCGGCGCCGGCAAGCCGACGACGGTGCTGCATTCCAGCGGTGAGACCGATGCCGAGCCGACCGAGGGCCTGCATCTGGAGGAAATCGAGAAGGGCGCGGAGGACAGCCGCGAGGCAGCCAAGGAGGGCGACGAGGAGCCGGTGCGCGAAGCGCCGGTCACCCGCCGCCAGCATGAGGAGCTTTCGGCCGAGGCGGTCGCCAGGGAGGCGCGCAAGGGCTACGGCATGCTGCTTGTCGGCCTCGGCCGCGCCGTCACCGCCAAGGGCGGCTTCTCGCACCGGTTGAACGAAGTCGCCGGCGCCTTCGACGGGCCGCTTTGCCTGGTGCTGAAGCCGGCGAACGCCGGTCGGCAGATGCCGAAACTCGGTCCCGGATCGGGCAAGATACTGGTGCCGGTCAACGGCACGGCGGTTGCCCGCCGCGGCGCCGAGCTGGCGCTCGCAATAGCCGCCGTCACCGGCGCCCCGGTCAAGATGCTCTATGTCGCGCGCACCGGCCGCGAGGAGCCGCGGGACACCGTCTCGCATCGTCGCCGGGAAGCGGTGCTGAAGGACATCGTCACACTTGCCGACCGTTATGGGGTCGAGATCGAGACCGCTATCCGCTCAAGGGCCGCGGCCGCCGACGCCATCGCCCGCCAGGCCGGCCGCAACGTGTCCTTGATCGTCATGGGCGTGACCCGGCGCCAGGGCGAGGAATTGATCTTCGGCGAGACGACAACGGCCGTCCTGCGCCGCAGCCCATGCCCGGTGGTGCTGATCTCCGACGAGCGGGTACAACGCGATGAGAGCGAGCGCGAGGCCGTGCGCACGGGGGCGGGGACCGGGTGAAGGGAGAGCCCCTCGCTTCAAAGTGGGCCCGGATCGGTTATCTTTGCTGCGCAAGGAGACGCCGATGAGCTTCAGCACAAAACCTCTCGATACGACAACCTGGCCGGATTTCGCCGCGCTGGTCGAGCGGCACAATGGCGTCTGGGGCGGCTGCTGGTGCATGGCCTTCCACGCCAAGGGTACGGGCGCGGCGAGCAACCGCGACGCAAAGGAAGCACGGGTGCGCGAAGGTCGCACGCATGCCGCGCTCGTCTACGATGGTCCGGCCTGCGTCGGCTGGTGCCAGTTCGGGCCAACCGACGAATTGCCGAGCATCAAGCACCGGCGTGCTTACGAGGAAGGGCTGGCGGAGTTGCCCGACTGGCGCATTACCTGCTTCTTCATCGACAAGACGCGGCGTGGCGAAGGCGTTGCCGCCGCGGCGCTTGCCGGCGCGCTGGCCGAGATTGCTCGGCTCGGCGGCGGCGCGGTGGAGAGCTATCCCGAGGACACCGCAGGCCGCAAGGTCGCCGGCGCCTTCCTCCATAACGGCACGCTGGCGATGTTCGAGCGCCAAGGTTTCAGCCGCAACCGCCAGATCGGCAAGCACTGCTGGGTGGTTGAGAAGAGGGTGGCGGCCCAGGGCTGAAGCTAATATATGAGTAATTACTAATATGTAACGGGAACGGACGATAAAACGGGAGAGCGACGATGGCCGCCTATCTGATTGCCGATGTCGATATCACTGACATGGCCATGTTCGACGAGTACAGACGCGAAGTCCCGGCGACCGAGGCTCGCCATGGCGGGCACTATCTCGCGCGGGGCGGCGCAACGCGGGTGCTTGAAGGCGACTGGGAGCCGCACCGCCTGGTCATAGTCCAGTTTCCCGACAGGGCTGCGCTCACCGCGTGGTACAACTCGCCGGAGTATGAGAGGTTGAAACAAATCCGTTTCCGCTGCGCCCACACACGCATCATCGCCCTCGAAGGGGTGGCGCCCGGCTGACGGTCCGAGGGCTGACGGCTGCCGTTCACTTGCCTTCGAAAAACGCGTGGATTGCTGCGTCCAGTTTCTCGATGAGTTCGGCGTTGCGGGTGCTGCCGGCCCAGATCAGCGCGTTGAGCCGCATGTCTTTGTTGAGGAAGTTCACCTTCCTGGTCTCAAGCAGATACTGCGCAACCGCGAAGTGCCGTCCCTTGATGGCTTCGATGAGGGCGCTGTTTCGCCCTGTCTTGTCGGCCGCATTGACGTCCGCGCCATGCTCTACCAGCAGCCTGACGGCATCGAGATGCCCGTTCCTTGCCGCTTCGATCAAAGCCGTGCGGCCATAATAGTCGGCGCGCGCGTCGATATCGATCTGAGGATGTCGCACCAGCGCCTGGATGCAGTCGTAGTGACCCTTGGCCGCGGCCAGGCTCAAGGGCGTGCTCTTCCATTTGTTCCTGGAATTGACGTCGATAGCCGGCTGCGCGATCAAGGTTTCGAGCACCGCCATGTGGGCATTATGGGCGGCAAGATGCAACGCCGACCAGCCGCCTTCGTCGGTCTGGTTGATGTCCGCCCCCGCCGCGAGTTCGACCCGTACGGCCTCGGCGTCGCCTTTCTCGGCTGCGACCAGCAGGTCGGACCAGCCTCTGGCGTCGTCGGCTTCCAGGCCTGCGGCCACTGCGATGCCCTCCGGACCACGGATCGAGCCGGCATGGAGCCGGCAATTCAGATGCAGCGTCTTGCTTGGCTCAGAGTTCCACACTCGCCATCGTCCGGCAAATGGATTTTCGCGCGACGGGCCGGCGGCCCGTAGCTGGGACCGCCGGAATGTCGTCAGCGCCTACGCCATCTGCAGCTTGTGCCGGCTCGGCTGCGGCGGGAAGGCAATGGCGATGCCGGCCGCGCCCAGGCCGATCAGCGCCGAGCCGATGAACAGCCAGTGATAGCTGGCGGTGGCGTCATAGATCATGCCGCCGGCAAGCGGCCCGAGCGACATGCCGAGGCTGGAAAGCATCGTGGCCGCGCCAAGCACGGTGCCGATGATGCGCAGGCCGAAATATTCGCGCGCCAGCACCGCATAGAGCGGCATCACGCCGCCATAGGTGGCGCCGAAGATGACGGCCAGAAGGTAGAACTGCTCGAGCTGGCCGACCGCGAGGTAAGCGGCGATCACCAGTCCCTGGATGGCGAGTCCCGTGACCAGCACCGGCTTCACGCCCAGCCGGTCGGCGAGCACGCCGTAGAGCACGCGCCCGCCGAGGCCGGCCAGGCCCTCGACGCTGTAGATCGATACGGCCGCCATCGGCGCCACGCCGCAGGACATGGCATAGCTGACCATGTGGAAGATCGGGCCTGAATGCGCCGCGCAGCACGCAAAGAACGTCAAGCCCAGCACGATGAATTGCGGCGAGCGCAGCGCCTGGCCGACGCTCATGCCGGGATCGTCGGTGACGGGCGCCGGCGTGCCGTCGCTCGACGCGATCGCTGCCGGCGGCTGGCGCACCAGCAACACTGCGGGCAACAGCAGCACCCAGGCCATGACGCCGATGTCGAACATGGCGGTGCGCCAGTCGTAGGCCGAGATCAGCCAGCGCGCGAAGGGCGAGATGGTCATCGGTGCCACGCCCATGCCGGCCGAGACCAGCGACACGGCGAGGCTGCGGTTGGTGTCGAACCAGGCGGTGGTCAGCGCGATCATCGGCGCGAAGAAGGCGCTGGCGGCCAGCCCGACAATGATGCCGTAGCTGAGCTGAAAGACGATGAGCGATGTGGCGCGGCTCGCCACCACGAGCGAAAGGCCGAGCAGCACGGCGCCCGCAAGCACGACGGGCCGCGCGCCGACCCGGTCATAGATCGAGCCCCAGGCGAAGCCGCCGAGGCCCATCACCAGGAAGTTCAACGTCATGGCGCTGGAAATGCCGGTGCGCGACCAGTTGGTGTCGAGCGATATCGGTTCCAGAAAGATCGCCAGCGAGAACATGGCGCCGAGCGCCACGCAGGTCATCAGCGCGCCGGCCGCGACGATGACCCAACGATAGGAATGGTTCATGGTTATTCTCCCATGCCGTAAGGCATCCTGTTTGATGCGGCACGGTTTTTCCAGTTTCACCGTGCCGCTTGCGTCCGAAGGACGCCAGGCCGGGAACCGATCCTACAATCTGGTTGCATTTTTTATCCAGATTTTTTGGGCAACGACCGCCGATCGCCTGGAGGACGCTGTCCCGCCAGCGTCGCCAACTGTCAGCAGCCTGCAAAACCCTGCATTGACCGGGCTGGGGCCCTTCTAGATTGGGCCGCAGCAATCAGCAGGAGGCGTCGCCCCCATGGAACTCTATCGCGGCCGGCTCATCGACCATATCCAGCTCGTGGTGCGCGACCTTGCGGCCAGCCGGCGTTTCTACGGGGGGCGCCTGTTCAAGGTGCTGGGCATCCCGATCGGCGGCGAGGCGCGGGATTATTTCTGGGCCGACGAGCTGTTTGTCTCCAGCGCCGACAGCCGCGCGGCGCTCGGCGTGCTCACTGGCCGCCACCATCTCGCCTTCCAGGCCAAGGACCGCGCCATGGTCGACGCCTTTTACCAGGCGGGCCTTGCGGCCGGTGGCAAGGACAATGGGGCGCCGGGCGAGCGCCATTACCATCCCGGCTACTACGCCTGCTTCTTGCTCGACCCCGACGGCAACAACATCGAGGCGGTGTTCCATGGCGACGCCAGGCGAAGCGCCGCGGCGGTGGAGATCAGTTTCTAGCCCGGGCATGCCTAGATGGCTGTGTCCCAGCCGGCGAGTTCGAGCCCGCGACGGAGTCGTTCGCGGTCCTCTTCGCGTTCCATGCGCATGTCTTGGACGATCTGGGCGATGGTGAGGTCTGGCTCCAGGGCGCGACCTTCCATGACGCAGGCCAGCGCCTTCCCGTGGTCGCTGGCAAATGCGTGGCATGCGGCCAGCCGCGCCCATTGCCAGGCGCTCTTGCGGGGCAGACATGAGAAGGACGCGGCCGCTTCCTGATACCGCCCGAGCGCCAGCAGGGCTTCGCCTCTGTCGTAATAATACCAGGTCGGATGCATGGGATTGAGCTGGACGGCCTTGTCGAGCAGCGCCAGCCCAGCCTCGCCGTCGCCGCGCAGCGCCCGGAAGAAGCCGGTTTGGGCCAGCGTGTCGGCGTCATAGGGATTGAGATCGAGCGCTCGGGCGAAATGTTTTTCCGCGGCGTCGTATTCGTCGTGGCCTCGGTAGAGCAAGATTAGCGCCAGCATGCGGTGGCATCGCGCCTCGTCGGGGCTGAGCGCGATTGCGTGCAGCGCGCGGTCACGCGCCTGGTCGAGCACGGCGCGCGGCGAATCGGCGTAGCCGCCGATGATGACATCTGCAAGCGCCAGATAGGCGTTCGCCAGGCCAGAACGAGGATCGAGTTCGATCGCCTCGAGGAAATGCTCGCGCGCATCCTGGTTGACCCGTTCGCCATAGCTGCGCAGCAGCTCCTTCCCCCGCAGGAAATGCAGATAGGCTTCGACATTGGCGGCGGCCGCGGGCAGGCCGCGCCGCATCACCGCGCTTTCGATATTGGCGACCAGCGCCGTCACGATGCGTTGCGCCACCATCGTCTGGAACGCGAAGATCTCGCCTTTGGCGAAAGTGAAGGTCTGGCCCCAGACGCGTCGCCCGGACGCCGTCTCGGTAAGCACCACGCGTGCGCTGTATTCCGCTTCGGAAGTCACGACGCTGCCTTCGGCGACGTAGTCGGCTCCGAAGCGCTCGGCGGTCGTCCGGATGTCCTCGCGTGAATGCTCGGCCAAAGCGAAGGCCGAATGACGCGCCAGCACGGCGACGGTCTTGAAGTAGGAGAGCGCGTTGGTGATCTCCTCGACCGCGCCGTCGAACAATGCCTTGGCGGTGCCGTCGAGCGGATCGACCTGGAACGGCAAGATAGCCACCATCGGCTCCGCCCGGGCAGCAGGCATAGCGCCGACGGGTGCCGGTGCTGCCTCGATCTCCGGCTGGAATAGATAGCCCCGCCGCGGTACCGTGCGGATCAGCGCCTGCGCCTCGTCGCCGATCGATTTGCGCGCGTCGCGGATCGATTGGGTGAGCGAATCCTCGGTGACGATGATGCCCGGCCAGACTGCCTGCATCAGCTCGTCCTTGCTCAGCACCCGTCCCGGATTGCGCGTCAGGAAGGCGAGCAACTCCAGGGTTTTTGGCCGGATGGGCACAATCTCGCCGTCGCGCCGGAGCGTACCCCGGTCAAGATCGAGAACAGCGCCGCCAATCCGTAGCGCCAAGCCCTTGCCCCATCGACACGCCTGATTGCGCAGAATTCATTGGGAGGGCAAATCCCGGCAAGGTCAAGCCAGAAAGATGCTAAGCAAGCCAAGCCACGAACGGCGCTGCGCGGCGTTCGGCTCGACGCGTGTCTCGCCTGGCGCGGTCTCGTTGGGCGGCAGCAGGGAAAGCCAGGCCAGCATCTCGTTGGCCTCGCCGCAGCAGGGTCCCGCGATGCTCGCGGAAAGCATGCTCAGTGCTTCACCCCGCGACAGCGACATCGGTGCAAATGATGTGTCGGTCCCCGCATGCATGATCGACCTCCGTGGCTGGCGTCGGCGCCATGTGCCGCCCCATGAACGCCATCATCGTCCCGAGGGTGTCCGTTTGTCCTGAAACAATCCTGATTTTTCGCTGAATCCGTTCCGGCTAGAGCGTTTCACCGTTTCACGGAACGGCGAACCGCTCTATCTCCTTTTCCGCAATTCCGGACGGAAAACCGCTCACACTTCTCTTGGAATTGCTCTACCGGCGCCACAAGGGCTTGGCGAGCTCATCGCGCACCTGGTCCATCGTCAGGCCGATATCGCCGATGAGATGCGGTGTCTCGCGCGCCCTGATCGCAAGCTCGTGACGAAACCGCGCCCGCTCCTCCCATGCCGACAGCAGGTCGAACAGGCCGGGCCGGTGCTCGGCCAGGTTGGCGTCCGCCCGCGGCTCGCTGAGATCGAGCCGCACGGCGCCGTAGATTCCGGATATAGTGTCCAGCATCGTTTTCATGGTCGGCTCCCTTGTTTGAAGCGCTGCCCTGGTGAAGGCAGGGGGAGCCTGAACCTTCACGATCTGCCGAACCATCGGCCGCATGCAGTGTTTTGGGTCCTGCATTTGTAGTATTTTGATGGTTCTACGATTGAACGCATCTATGTCCGCTGGCAGGACAGGGCATGAACCGCATCATGACGAGCTCGGAGGCGTTGTCGGACCGCGAGCGCGCGGTGGCGGAGAGGTTCGCCGCCGGCATGACCTATCGCGAGATCGGCCAGGTCCTTTTCATAGCGCCGTCGACGGTGCGCACGCATTTGGCGGCGATCTATGAGAAGCTTGGCGTTAGCAATAAGGTCGCGCTTGCGCGGTGTATCAGCACCGTCGCCGACACGGCGCCCGCGACAGCCTTGCCCGACGCCTCGCCGGTGCTCGCCGTGTTTCCCATCGAATGTTTGAGCGGCGATGAAAGCTGGCGTCGGTTCGCCGAAGGTCTGTCGTCTGACATCACGATCGATCTCGCCCGCTATGCCGGAATTCCAGTCATTGCTTTCCACGCCATGAAGTCGCTGGGCAGCAAGCCCGCTGATTTCGCCGCCGACGGCAAGGCGTTGGGCGCCGCCTACCTCGTATCGGGGCAACTGCGCGCCGACGACACACGTGTACGCCTGACCGTGGAACTCGCGGATGCGGCTTCCGGCCTCAGGCTGTGGAGTGAGCGTTTCGAGCGTCCGGTCGAGAACTTGTTTGCGCTGCAGGACGGGCTGACCGACAGCGTTGTCAACGCGCTTGCCGGCTGTTTCGGCGCCATCGCCACGGCCGGCCGCAATGCCATCCGCCGCAAGCTGCCGGCCAGCCTGCGCGCCTACGACCTTTATCTGCTCGGCGTGGAACAACACAACAAGTTCAGCCGCGAAGGAAATGCGGAAGCCATCCGCCTGTTCACCCGCGCGCTTGAGCTCGACCCGACATTGGCCAAGGCCTGGCTCGAACTCGGCTATGCCTACTCGATCCAGTCCTGTAACGGGTTCGGCGGTGAACCAAAGGAGGCAGCCGAGAAATGGCGGATGGCAGTCGAGAATGCCCTGCAACTCGATCCGACAGACAGCGCGGTGCATGTTTGCCTTGGCGATGCCATGGGCTGCCTCGGAGATCTGGCGGCGGCTGAGCGGTGTTATCGTCGCGCCTTCGAATACGGCTCCAATCAGGCGGACACGCTGGCGCTGCTTGCAGGCAGCAGGGCGCTGGTCGCCGGCGATCCGGCGGAGGCGATCCCGCTGATGGAGCGCGCAATGCACCTCAACCCGCTCGCTCCGCCTTGGTATTTCGGCATGCAGGGTCGTATCCTGTTCGTGGCCGGCCGGTACCGGGAAGCCATCGCCGCGCTGCGCAGAAGCACGCCGGATTCCACCAACGTGCTGATGTTTCAAGCGCTCGCCCATGCGGCGGCCGGCGAGGAGGCCGAGGCGGCTGGCTTCGTCGCCAGGCTGAATGCCGATTTCCCGGATTTCTCGATCGAGGGTTTCATAACGGGCTATCCCGTCGTCAATCCGGACGCCGTTCGCGCGATCCGCGACGCGGCGAAGCTTGTGGCAATCCGTTAGAGCGTTTCACCGTTTCACGGAAACGGCGAAGCGCTCTAACCCTTTGTTTCTTGCACTTCCGGACGGAAAGCCGTCACACACTTTTCCCGGAATTGCCCTAACCCCCGCTCAGAAACGCCGCGATCAGCTTCAGCATCTTGCCGTCGTGGCCGAACTCTTTCGTGTCAAAGTCGCGGCTGCCCTGGCGCTGCGCCCTGGAGAGCTGGTCGAGATAGGCCGTCAGCTTCGCCCTGACCTTTTGGCAGCCGGGATCGTTCTCGCCGGTGAGGCCGGTGCTGAAGGCGACGATCTTGTCGACCATGTCGACGATGTCGGCGCCGTGCACTTTCTCATGCGCGATCAGCCCGGCGGCGAACCTGTCCCAGCGCGCCTGCAGGGCGGGGTCCAGCTTTCCGGCCGGCTTCGGCAGCGTGTAGGTGATGATAAGCTTCGGCCGCGCCGACTTCAGCACGCAGGCGCTGCCTTGCGGCTGGTAGTCGCGCTGCCAGGTCAGCTTGAAGAAAGTGTGCGCGATGACGCGCCGCCCGCTGCCGGCCGCGCCGACCACCGGACCCTTCTCGCCGATCGACAGATAGAGCTGCTCCGCGCTCTGGCCCGACACGGCATAGGTCTCGATCTTCTCGATGGGCTTCCAGTCTGCCCGGGCAGGAGAGGCAAGGAGCAAGGCGCAAAGCAGAATGGCGAATTTCATGAGGGACTCGATCAGTTCCGTCCGTGAGGTGCATAGCGGTTGTCTCGTGCGAGATCAAAGCGCGCGGGCAATCCGTCCTTCGCGGAAGGCGACTACGAGACGCCTCGCCGGAACCCGCTCCGCCCGTCATCCGTTTCCTTGGGCAATCATCCCAACCGATGGGGGAGGACAAGATGACCCGCAACGAGATCATTTCCGTGCTTGGACCGGTCGACGAGGCCGTCATCGCCGACATTGCGCTCACCGGCGCAAGCCTCGAGGAGTTGCGCGAGGCCTTCGCCTGGATCGGCGCCGACGAGGCGTTGGTGAATGAGGGGCACCCCATGCCTGGCACTCGCGTGGCGAAACTGATCGAGATCCTCGAACCGCCGGAGGACGAGCCCGAGGCGCCGCGCGCGGCGGACTAAGGCGCTAGCGTCGTCAAGGCAATATATTCATTAGTCATCGATAATATATGCTGGGAGCGAGCGCCTATCGGGTGTATCTTTCTTCCTATCGGCGGAGGGATGCCGAAATGCGGGGCTTATTCACAAGCTTCCTACTCTTGCTATGTGCCGTCACAACAGCGCATGGCGGTGCGCTCCACGACGCGGCCAAGAGTGGAGACCTCAAGGCAATAGCGGCCGCGCTCGATGCAGGCGCTGAGATAGAGGAGCAGGAGAAGGGAGCAACACCGCTGTTCCTGGCGGTGCGCGGCGGCCACGTCGAGGCGGCGGCGCTGCTGATCAAACGCGGTGCCGATGTCAACAAGGAGGCGAAGCTCGGCCGGCCGATGACCGTGGCCGTGCTGAAAAACGCCGCCGATATGATCCGGCTGCTGCTGGCGCATGGTGCCGACGCCAATGACAAGACGCGGGGCGAGCCAATGCTGATCCTCGCGGTCGCGAGTGGCTGCCTCGACTGCGTGAAGGTGCTGGTCGAGGCCGGCGCTGACGTAAACGCCATCTGGGTCCAGGGCGATCCCAATCAACGGCCGAGCATCATCACGGCCTACCATCTGGCAAAGCATGACGATCATGAGGACATCGCCGCCTACCTTTTGGAGCATGGCGTCGTCATCTTGAAGCCGGAGCCGATTTCCGCCCGGCTTGCGAAAGGCGATCCCATCAAAGGCGGGGCGTTCTTTGAAAGCACTTGCGCCCCGTGCCATGTCGTGCGGCCAAAGGAACTTCCTACCATCGGGCCGAACCTATGGAACGTCGTCGCGCGGGACAAGGCGTCGGCGAAGTTCGAGCGCTACTCCAAGACCCTGCTGGGCTGGGAGGGAAACTGGACCTACGAGGACTTGAACATCTTCCTGGCCGGTCCCACGCTGACGACGCCCGGCGTCAACATGGACTTTCGCGGCGTGCCTGATGAGGGCGACCGGTTGAACGTGATCGCCTATCTTAGAACACTCGCCGACACACCGGTACCACTGCCGTAGGGGGGTGCGTTTAGCACGGCCATGTGTAGGTTGATCCTCACCCTCGCCTTCGTGCTCACCTGTGGCCCTGTGTCCGCAGCAGAGCATTGGTCTGCTGAGGACGGCGACACGCTGTGGCACGACAAAAAACGAATTCAATTGCTCGGTTTTGATGCCCCCGAACTTTCGCAGGTGTGTTTTGATGCCGCTGACAAGATCTGGCCCTGCGGCAAGTATGCGCGTGACCACATCCAACATCTTATTGCCTCAGGCGATGTATCATGCATCATCGAGGGCAAGGACGGTTACAACGACGACGTCGGCGTCTGCTTCGTGGGAGGCATCGATCTCGGACGGGACCTGGTGAAACACGGATTGGCGGTGGCCGACACTCGATACCTTGCCGAGGAGCAAGAAGCCCGAATTGCCAAACGCAACTTGTGGGCAGGGAGCTTTATCAAGCGGCGATAGCAGCTAGCGCGCGCGCTGGTGAGAGTCCAGCTGCCTTGGCAGCAAGTCGCACTCGCGACCAGTTCAAGAGGGCCCGGGCGAGTCTGACCTGTTCTGCGGAGAGTTCATGTCGGCTGTTCATAAGTCTGGAACATTCAATCTCGCTAAAATGTTCCAGGCCAATTTTACACCGAGAGCAGGTGGGCAAAGCGGCTAAAGGTTTCAACATTTGACGTCGCGGCCTTGGTGACGATGCGTTACTATCGCGCCGTCCCATTTTCTACCCAGGAGTGGACACCGGTCTGCGATCGAGTTGTCACGGCAAAATCGCAGACCGGACCCTTCACCAACCAATTTGAGACAGAGTCGCATGCGCGCTTCTCGGCGATTATGCCAAGCATGGCGGGAAGCAAAGAACACCGGCTTCCGAGCGGGGCGAGGGCCGGTCGATCCAGATCCAGGAGCGCAAAATGTGCCGCCGCCCGCGGTGACCGAAATCTCCAATTCACGTATCACGAGTGACGCCGGAGCAGCGGAAGGGCTGGACGCCTTCCCATAAGGGTTCTGCACACCATCCAACGAGCGATGCCCGCCGGGGGTACAGCGGGCATCATCTCCGAAAACCGACGATCAAGGGACTTCACTCGTCAGTTAGGAACCCTAATGAGCTTGGGGACTATATGTTTCGCCGCATGGATGCGAGCTAGCGGGGGACTTCAGTCTGAATGAGGTGGCGGCCAACGCCCTTGCTTCGGTTGGGGTGGAGGCGGCCTCCTTTCCGTTCACCGCCCCAGAGCGGCCCGACAGTTCTGCGTTGGGGTAGCATTAGATGAACCGCCGGGCCTAGCCGACTCGCGTGGGGAGCCGGCTGTGGCAGAGGGTATATTAGCGCGGCTGTATAAAGATCACGGTTGATGACATTCCACCGTTTTTCGCCCATGGCACAGGGATGGACGTCCCTGAGCCGGGAGCGGCCCGGCAGGCTGACGGGGTAGGCCAGCAAACGCCGGGCCTAGCCGGCGGGGACTCAGAAACGAAACATGGCACCGGCTTGCCTAAATATACGCCTCTGCCGAGACGATCGGCACGCACCCGTTGGTAGTAAGCCAGAATCGCTAGGCCGGCGCTGGCGAGCATCGTGGCGGCTATCGGCTATCCAGAGCGGATCGCCGCCATTCCGCCGGCGAGGCACTTGCCGATAAGAGCAGCCCGGCGGTTCCGTTGGGTAGCGTTGATGGATAACCGCCGGGCCTAACCGGCGCTAGGTGTCAGGTGGCGAACGCGGCGCCGGCTGGCGAAACTATACGCTCTTGCCGAAATAGTAGGCACGTATCCATAAGGACGAACGTGGGAGTAGCCCAACGTCTCATCTCGGGACCGAATTGCTGGCATCAATTTTGCGTCAGTCGAATTGCTCGCACAGCAAGGGACATTTTCACATTGCGATTGTCTGCTCAGCCTGCGCGAAAGCCAGGATCACCGAAATCCCTATACTCAGCGCCGCTGCAGATCGAGGATGTGCAGATCGACGAGAACGGCGATGTGACCGTCTCGATTATTGCTGACGACATCTACTCAAAGAATTCCACACAGCGCTATCAGATCACGCTGACCGAGGCCGAAATCACCCTTCTCTCCCGCGGCACCAAACAGTTGGTGACGCGGCGCTGAAGAGTAGGATCGCGGCATGGCGCTACATTGGTATGGCGCTGGCAAGGGAAGCCCGCCAGAGGCGATCGATGCGAGAGCAACGTAGGGGCGGGGGTGCGGCGCGCCACATCGCGCGCGGGTCGCTCGCGATGCCGATAGGCGGAGTAAGCGAAGAGTCGGCTAGCTGCGACGTCGAGCGGCGCCCTTATGTCTCGCGTCCTTGCCCGCCACGGCAGCCAGCTCGGGTGCGCTCGCAAGGATTTCTCGGGACCGCTCAATGAGTCGGCGGTTCTGCTCTATAAGTTCCTCAGCTTCCTCAATGCGCATGATGGTTTGCTGTTCCGTCTCATCGAGGGGCTGAACTGGGCTGTTGGACTCGCCGATCTCTTGCATGACCATCCTCAATTTAGGAGTTACCGCGATCCGCCGGCGACAAAACTCGCGAGGGCTGGAAACAGTTCCCTAAGCGGCCCGACAGTTCCGCGTTGGGGTGCGTTCGGTCGAACCGCCTGGGGGGAGATAAGGCGCCGGCGCCCTGACAAAGCCCTGACAAGGGTCAAGCATAGGTGCTTCTCCCTACTTGTCCCTCCAACCCCTCCCGTCATAGCTTTTGCCGCTTTGGCGGGAGGAAAGGCGTTTGGAGACCAATGTCGTCATTGTCGGCGCCGGCCCCGCCGGTCTCGCCGTCGCCGCCTGCCTCAAACAGGCTGGCGTGGATTTCCTGATCCTCGAAAAGGCCGGCGAGGTTGCGCCGTCCTGGCGACGGCATTACCGGCGGCTGCATCTGCACACGGTGAAATCCTTCTCCTCCCTGCCTTTCGTGCCATTTCCAAAAACCCACCCCCGTTACGTGCCGCGCGAAAAAGTGGTGGCCTATCTCGATACCTATGCCGAGCGTTTCGGCCTCGAGCCGCGCTTCGGCGTCACCGTGAAATCCGTCCGCCGCGACGGTGGAAAACTCCTGGTCGAGACCGATGCCGGCCCGTTCAACGCCGGCAAGGTGGTCGTTGCCACCGGCAACAATGCCGAGCCGATCACGCCACGCTTCCCGGGTATCGAGGCCTTCAAGGGAAAAATGCTGCACAGCGCCGCCTATACCGAGGCCGCACCCTATGTCGGCAAGGATGTGCTGGTCATCGGCATGGGGAATACGGGCGCGGAGATTGCGCTCGATCTTGCCGAGAGCGGCGCCCGCCCGACCATCTCGGTGCGCAAGGGCGTCCACATCGTGCCGCGCCAGCTCTTCGGCGTGCCGATCCAGATGGTGGGCATCGCCAGCCGGACCATGCCGCGGTCCCTCAATGACTGGATGTTCCCGAAAATCCTCGACCTCGCGCTGGGCCGGCTGGAGCGATACGGCATCGTGCGGCCGACGCAAGGCATCCTGCAAGGGATCGAGGCCGGACGCATTCCGGTGATCGATATCGGCACGGTGGCGGCGATCAAGGCCGGTCGGATCGGCATTGCGCCGGACATCGCAAGCTTCACCGGAGCCGGCGTGAAATTCGTCGATGGCGTGGAGAAGAAATTCGACGCGGCGATTTTCGCCACCGGTTATCGTCCGGGCTATGACGGCTTCCTGCCGGCGGAGCTCAGCCCAGGCAAGAGCGGTGTGAACGCGCGGGCCTCTCAGCTCGGCGTTTATCTCGTCGGATTCCACAATCCCGTTACCGGCCTGCTGCGCGAGATCGGCATCGAAGCGCGGGCGGTGGCCAGGGATATTGCGGGGCGATGAGGTGCGTCTGTGGCCCACTTGGTAGGCCGAGTTCTTTAGCCCCCCTCTCTGTCGTGCCGGACATCTCCCCCTCAAGGGGGGAGATTGGCAGCTTCGGCGACGGCCATCTCTCTGCAACGCTGGTGATTGGCGAAAGCCTGCGTGACGGCTAATCTCCCCCCTTGAGGGGGAGATGTCCGGCAGGACAGAGGGGGGCGCCCCGCGCTGACTCCGGGTGTTTAGGGTTGCGAAGCTTGAATCGGGTGGTGCCTCGACATCGCCCATGCGAAGCCATGCCCATCACACCAGGGACCGCACCCATGCTCACGCTCTACGATTATCTCCCGTCGCAAAATGCCTGGAAAATTCGCGTCCTGCTCGGCCTTCTCGGCATCGCCTACGAAACCCGCATGGTGTCGATCTTCGAGGGCGAAAGTCGCAGCGAGGCTTTCCTGAAGCTCAACCCTGCGGGCGCCGTTCCGGTGCTTGCGGTGGAGAATGGCCAGGCGATCGCCGAGTCCAACGCGATCCTCATCCTCGTTGCGGAGGGTACGCCCTATCTGCCGGCGGATCGGCTTGCCCGCGCCAAGGTGATGCAATGGCTGTTCTTCGAGCAATATTATGTCGAGCCTGTCATCGGCTCGCTGCGCTTCTGGACGCTGACCGGCCGGCTGGAGCGCAACCAGGCGCTGGTTGCCGGCAAGCGGGAGGCGTGCGTGCGGGCACTCGGCGCGCTGGAGCGCAGCTTGGCTGACACGCCTTTCCTGGTCGGCGATAGGCTCACCATCGCCGACATCGCCGTCTATGCCTACGGCCATCGCGCCGAGGATTGCGGCTTTGAGCTAGCCGATTATCCGGCGATCAGCGCCTGGGTGGAGCGGGTCGGCGAGGCGATCGGGCCGGGCTATCCGGTATATCCTTACAGCATCGATCCGCATTCGGGCGGGTGAGCCGCCGGAACAGAGCGGCGGGCGGGGCGTTTTCCAATGGCGGCATATCGGAGTCGCCTCAACCGGGCGCCCGCCGCAGCGTTCCAATCAGAGCCATGGAGCCCCGGCAATGGTCCGCACCCTCGCCATCGCAATCCTCGCCACTGGCATCGTCAGCCTGCCCGCAATGGCAGCAGAGAAATATTGGGTCGCCAGGGACGCGGTCTCGAAGCAGTGCGAGATCGTGCCGAAGAAGCCCGACGGCACGCTTGTCGTCGATCTCGACAAGAAGACATATGCCAGTGAGGGCGAGGCGAGGAAAGCGATGGAGGCAAGGGCGGATTGCAAGAAGAAGTAGGCACTGGATAAACGCCTACCGGTCCACCAGCGACATCGTGCGCTCGTTATACCTTGGCCCGGACACCTTATCGGGCGTCAGCGCCATGTCGAGCCCCAGCATCTCGGTCGCATCGAGCGTGATGTCCGCCGCAGCGACATTTTCCTCCAGATAGGTCCGCCGCTTGGTCCCGGGGATCGGCACGATGTCGATGCCGAAGTCAGGGCCTTTGGCAAGCAGCCAGGCGATCGCGATCTGGCCGGGCTTCACGCCTTTTGCCGCGGCGATGTCGCGCACCGTGGCTGCCGCCGCGACGTTGGCGTCGAAATTCTCGCCCTGGTAGCGCGGGTCGCCGCGGCGGAAATCGCCTTCGGGATAGTCTTCCGCGCGCTTGACGTCGCCGGCCAGGAAGCCGCGGCCGAGCGGCGCGAACGGCACCAGGCCGATGCCCAGCTCCTTCAGTGCCGGGATGATCTCGGGCTCGAGGTTGCGCTCCCACAACGAATATTCGCTCTGCAGCGCCGAGACCGGATGCACGGCATGCGCGCGGCGGATGTTGGCGATACCCGCTTCCGACAGGCCAAAGAAGCGCACCTTGCCTTCAGCCACTAATTCGCCGACCGTGCCCGCGACATCCTCCATCGGCACCGCTGGATCGACGCGGTGCTGGTAAAGCAAGTCGATGCGGTCGGTGGCGAGCCGTTGGAGCGAAGCGTCGACCACCTCGCGGACGTGTTCGGGCCGGCTGTCGGTGCCGGACTGCTTGCCGTCGACGATGCGGAAGCCGAACTTGGTCGCGATCGTCACCTGGTCGCGCCGGCCCTGCAGCGCTCGGCCAAGCAGCTCCTCGTTGACGAAGGGTCCGTAGACCTCGGCCGTGTCGAGAAAGGTGCAGCCGAGCTCGATCGCCCGGTGGATCGTCGCGATCGATTCCGCCTCGTCGGCCGGGCCGTATGACTGGCTCATGCCCATGCAGCCGAGGCCGATGGCCGAGACTTCAAGTCCCTGGCTGCCGAGTTTGTGTTTGCCGAGGCTCATAAGTCCTTGTCTCCCGCGAAAAATCAGCACTCGCGAAACTATAGGGCGGGTCCGGGACACGTCCAGCGGCGAGCCGGCAGCGCTTGGTCCAGGTCAAGGAAACCGCAAGACGGCGCCGTATAGTCGGCCCGTCTTGGGAAGGACACAATGCGGGCGGGTGGTTCCGACCGACCCCTCGGGAACCCGCCGGAACCACCCACACCGACGTTTGGCAATATCAGACAAAGGCCTGCAACGCGTCGCCCGAACTCGTTTCGGCGCGACGGCCTTTTTACCCATCCAGAGACTACGCTGCGAAGCCGGTCGGGTGAGCTATCGCCCCACTCGCGGCACAATTGCCGTGACCTATTCCCGTGTCGGAACCATGATGACGAACCAATGCGGCACGACGGGCTTGTCCTGATATTGCTTTGGCGCGAGTTGGTCGCCGGCCTGCGGGCGATGCGGCGCCGCGATCTGGCCTGGATCGGGCTTGGCGGCGGCGCGCTGCTGGCCTATGCGATCGCCGATATCGTGCTTGGCCTACATGCCGCTGCGGCGAGGCTGCGCCACGACCAGCTTCTGTGGTCCCTCGACCTGCCGCTTGCGCTGGCGGTGCTCGGCGCGATCGCCGGCAATACGGTGTCAGCCCTCTGCCTTGAACGGGCTTTTGCGCCGTTTCTCAAGGCGCTGCCGCTTGCGCCCGGACAGCGCCGCCACATGGCCGGCAGGGCGATCCTGGCGATCTTCGTGCCGCTGGGCGTCCTGATTGCCGTATCGGCGGGATTGGCATGCGCCGTCATTGGAAAGCCGTTGCCGGCGGCCTGGGGCCTGGGCGCGGCGATCTTGTTTGCCTTGGGCTTCGTAACGGCCGCCCTTTGGCGCCTGCGGCGGCCACGCCTTCTTTTCGATGAGGCGGTAAGCGAGGCGGCGCCGGTTGGGAGGCCCTGGTTGCGCCGCCTCGACCGGGCGCGCCCGCGCTGGCTTTCGAGCTGGGCCTGGAAACTTCCGGGCGGCCATTTGCGGCCGTCATGGAAGCTCGCCGCGGCCGGCCTGCTGCTCGCGATCGCGGCCATCCTTGGCGCATGGGCAAGCCTTGTCGGCCGCACGGCCGGGCCGGCTGCGGTCGCGGGTCTGGCGGGCGGCATTCTCGTCTTCATGCTCAGCCTGCGCTGTCAGCCGCTCGGCTCGCCGGTGCTGCGCACGGCGCCCATCGGTTTCACCCGCGTGTGGCTGCGGCTGGTGTGGCTGCCGCTGCAATTGTCGCTCGCCTTCTTCCTGCTGCCGGCGGGCGCGGCGCTCGCGGCCGAACCGTCGGCCTGGGCCGTGCCGGTGGCAGGCGGGCTCTGGCTGCTGGTGCTGAACGGCGCCTATGCGGTGTTCGGCGCCTATTTCCTGAACGCGCCCTTCGTCGCCATGCTGAGCTTCGCCAGTGCGCTCGCCTATGCCGGCTACGAGACGCTCGAATATGGCCGCACCGTGCTGATCGGCCTGGCGGCGCTGGTGTTCTTCCTGTGGCATCGCACCCGACAGAGGTATCGCAATGGATGAAGTCCTCGCCGTCAGCGGGCTCAGCGCCGGCTATCGCGGGCGCGCCGTGGTGCGCGGCATCGATCTTTCGCTCCGCCGAGGCGACATACTTGGCCTGCTCGGCGCCAATGGCTCGGGCAAGTCAACGCTGATCAGGGCGATCACGGGCCAGATCCCGTTGCTCGGCGGCAGCGTTGCGATCGACGGCATCGGTCTCGCGGCCGCGCCGGAACGCGCCAAGGCCGGTTTCGGCCTTGCCATCGAGCCGCATGAATTGCCGGCGCCGCTTTCAGGGCGCCAGTATATCGAGCTCGTCGGCTCGATCCGCGGCTGCGGGCCCGATGATCTGCCGAGCGGCGACCTCCTGGAGCGTCTTGAGCTCGGCCGCTGGATCGACCGCTCCATCGCCGAATATTCGCTTGGCACGCGAGCCAAGGTCGCGATCCTCGCGGCGCTTCTCGGCCGCCCGCCGCTTCTGATCTTCGACGAGACGCTGAACGGCCTCGATCCGGTCGCGGCCTGGGAGGTGAAGCGCGTCATCACCGCGCTCTGCGCGAGCGGCCGCCATGCCGCGATCGTGTCGACCCATGTGGTGGAGGCCGTGCCGGCGCTTTGCAATCGAGCGGTGCTGATGGCCGATGGCAGCCTGGACCGAAGCTGGGGTGCCGCGCAACTGGCCGAAGCGGGCAGGGTGCCAGGCGCGTTCGAGGACAGCGTCATGCAGGCGCTGCGCATGCGAGCCGCTGCCTGATCCAGAGCAATTCCAGGAAAAGTGTGAGCGGTTTTCCGCCTGGAATTGCGGCAAAAACAAAGCTCTAAGCCATCGGCAGCAGGCGGCGCATGATCAGCGATGCATGCCCGCCGACGCCATGCGCGGCGTCGCGGCGTTCGACCACCTCGAAACCGTGCTTGCGATAGAAGGCGATCGCGCGGTCGTTACCCTCGATCACCTCCAGCGCGATCGAGGGGATGCCGGCATGCGCGGCAAGCACGGCATGCAAAAGGTCGACCGCAAGGCCGCTGCCGAACGCCTGCGGCTCGATATGGAGCCGGTCCAGCATGACGTCGCCTTTCTTGTCCATCGCCGCCATGGCGTAGCCGGCGATCGAGCCGTCGGGGCGCTCGGCGACGAAAGACATCTTGTTCTCGTCTTCGAGTTCGGCCGCGAGCTTGTCAGGCGCGTGCTTCTGGTCGGAAAGCCGGGCCACGGTCTCGTCGCCTATGATCGGCGCATAGGTCCGCCGCCAGGATTGGCCGAGCAACTGTGACACAGCCGTCAGATCGTTGCGCGTCATCGCCCGGATATGGGTCATGATCGTGATCCTTGTTGCATCCTGAAGATAGGGCGAAGCGACCGATACAGCCAATCTCCCCTCGCGGGGATCGAGGAGCGATTGAGCCGCGAACGGGAAGGCAGTTGCTTGGCTTTCCAAGCGACGAAAGGCCGGCAGGGCAGAGGTCGCTGCCCCGCCTGTCCGCGGCTCGGATCTCGGCTTTACGCCGCGCTGGGCGCCGGCAGCTCGCCGCGACGGCGTATCTTGCGGCCGAGGATCATCAGCTGGCGCGCGGTGTTGTTGCGCAGGCGGCGCAGCCGCCATTCCATGCCGGTTTCGGTGGTGATCCGCTTGGCGTAGATGCTCGAGCGCATCGCCGATCCGTCGGTGGCGATCTTGATCGGGTCGTCATAGAAGGCGCAGATCTTGCCGGCGGCCATTCCTGGCGTTTTGAGCCAGTCGGGGATGAAGGTCGAGACGAGCCGGTCGACATCGGTCATCACCCGATTGATCCCGACGCCGGGCGTCGGGCAGGTCGTCCAGAAAGCGTCGCCGATGACGACCACGCCGTCGCGGCGATGCCCCCTCGTGGTCGTCAGGCTGACTTGCCGCACCTCGACCGGGCCGGCGACTTCGAAATTGCCGCATTGCGCGGCGATCTCCGGCATCATCTCGAGCAGCATCTTTTGCGGGTTCGCGCGGAAATCGCGTGTCCACGCATCGGCCACGGTGTGATAGCCGAACATATTGCCGCGCATGCGGTTGCCGATCGGGAAGACGCTGAGATAAGCGATGCGGTCCGCCGGGTTCCCGGCATAGCAGGTGACGGCCGGATAGGGGCATTGCTGCGGCGTGACCGCAAGATCGAAGCCGAGCGACAGCGAATGCGCCTTGGATTCCTCGACCCGTTCCATGCCGATGGCGCGCCGGATCGCCTCGCTGTAGCCGGTGGCGACCACCAGCAGGCGGGCATCGATGATCGAGCCGTCGGTGAGCACCAGGCGCTGGCGGTCCGGTCCGGTCGAGATTTCCGCAACCTTGCCGACCGTCAGCGGCGCTTCCGGCGGCAAAGCCGCTCGCAGTCCGTTGACCAGCGGGCCATAGGAAAAACCGAACTCCCATTTCCGCTCGCGCCGGAAGAGCTGGCCAAGGCGGAAGACATAGATGTCGGTCATTGGCGTCACGAGAGGCCTGATGGCGGGACCGAGGCCGAGCTTCTCGAACAGCTGCATCTGCGCCATGCCGATCTTCTCGGCTCGGAACTCGTCGTGATGGGTGCGATGCGGATCGACCAGCGCCACCTTGCGGCCGGTCTTGGCCAAGGCGAGCGTGAGCGCGGTTCCGGCAAGGCCCGCGCCAACGATCGCCACATCGACTTCGGCCGAGCCCGCCTGGATGGCAGGCGTTTCGCGGCCCTTCGCGGTGCTCATTTTTCTGCTCCAAGCCTCGCGGCGAATATCATGAGTAGTGGAATCAATCTCAAGCAACCCAGGCGCGAGCAGAGTAGCAATGAAAAATTAGGTTAATCGAGGCGTTTTAATGTTTCGTGCACGGGTAACGGAGCCGAGGCGGCGATCCTCGACTTAGGCCGGGCGCAGCGAGACCGGTTTCCCCGCCTCCCGGAACCGCCGGCCGAAGACCATCAAGTGCCGCGCGGTGCTGTTGCGCAAGCGGCGCAGGCGCCATTCGAGCCCCGTCTCGGTGGTGATCCGCCTGGCATAAATGCTGGCGCGCATGGCTCTGGCGTCGGCGGCGATCTTGATCGGATCGTCGTAGAAGGCACAGATCTTGTCGGCCACCATGCCGGGCGTCTCGAGCCAGGCGGGGATATGCGTCGAGACGAGGCAGTCGACGTCGGTAAGCACGCGGTGGATGCCATCGCCCTGTGCCGGGCAGGTCGTGGCGAACGCGTCGCCGATGAAGACGACGCCGTCGCGGCGATGACCCCGCGTCGTCGTCAGGCTGACCTGCCTCACTTCGACTTCTTTGGCGACGGCGAAATTGCCGCATCGCCAGGCAATCTCCGGCATCAGTTCCAGCAGCATCTTTTGCGGGTTTTCGCGGAATGCCCGCACCCACGGATCGGCGACGGTCCGATAGACGAACATGTTCGCCCGCATCCGCTCGCCGATCCTGAAGATGGTAATAAAGGCAATGCGATCGGCAACCCGCCTGCCGTAGAAGGTGAGGGACTTCAGACCGAAGTCCTGCGGCGTGATCGCGAGGTCGAAGCCGATCGTCAGCGAGTGCGCCTTCGATTCCTCGATGCGCTCGACGCCGATGGCGCGCCGCACTGCCTCGCTGTAGCCGGTGGCCACCACCAACAGGCGGGCATCGATGACGGAACCGTCGGTGAGCACCAGGCGCTGCCGGTCCGGCCCGGTCGACACCTCGGCGACCTTGCCGACCGTCAGCGGCACTTCGGCAGGCAGCGCCGCGCGCAGGCCGTTGACCAGCGGCGTGTAGGAAAAAGCGAACTCCGGACCATCCTTGCGCTCGAACAGCTCGCCGAAGCGGAAGACATGGAGGTCGGTCATCGGCGTGACGAGAGACCTGAAAACCGGGCCGAGGCCGAGCTTCTCGAACAGCGCCATCTGCTCGGTGCGGGTCTTTTCGGCCCGGAATTCCTCATGGTGGATACGATGCGGATCGACCAGCGCCGTCCTGCGCCCCGCCTTGGCGAGCGACAGCGCCAGCACGGTGCCGGCCAGCCCCGCGCCGACGATCGCCACGTCGACCTCGGACCGGCCAGGCGGCACGACCAGTGTTTCGCGGTACTCTGCGATGCTCATTTTCCGTCTCCACGGCCGGTTGGCATGGCATCGTGCCGCTGGGTCTTCCAGCGCGGCGCCATCGCCGAACCATCTATGAATTCCAGTCCCCCCGCTTCGTTGAGCGTATGCAGCTTGCGGCCGGCCCAGCCGGTGCCGGGGTTGAGGATCGTCTCGACGACCTGCTCGAAGCCGGCCTCGTCGAGTTGCGTGACGCGCGCGATGCCCAGCGCAGCGCCATAACTCCTGCGGCAATCCTGCACCGGGCGCAGCAACTGGCCGTTGCGGCTCACCATGCGGCCAGCCGGCCGCGCCGTGGCGATGTCGATCAAAACGGGGTTCTTCGGATGCGCCGTCCACGGCCCGCGGAAGTCCGGCGCAGACCACAGATGCAACTGGTCCGAAAAGGCGCCGCCGCCATCGCGCACGGTGGCGAACATCCACCAGCGCCCGCCATGCTCGACAAGCGTGGCGTCGCTGGCGACGATGTCCGAAAGGAGCGTCGTTTCCTTGACCCAGCCGCCCGGAAAAGCGGTGGCGCGGTAGAGGTCGACCGTCCGGTTGGCCGAGCTTTCCGGCACCATCCACATTTCCCCATCGCGCTCGAACACGAAGGGGTAGGAGAGGTGGTAGGGCAGTTCCAGCACCGGCTTCGGGGTGCCGGCCGGTCCGTTCGGCCCAAACGCCACCGCCGACAGGATCGCCTTGCCGGCGCGGTGGATATAGTCCTCGACGAACAGCGTCACCTGGCCGCGATGGAGCACCGGGAACGGGTCGGCATAGAAGCGGCTGCCGTCGTCCGGCAGATCGCGCCAGCCCGATTTTGGATGGGCACGCTGCGCGTAGAGGTCGTGTCCCCCCGTCTCGCGCCAGCCGACCCGCCAGTGCGGGGCGTTGTAGCAGAGGTGGTAGATCTGCTGCACGACGCGGCGCGCCGTGGCCTTGGCCGCCCGGACGCCGAGTTTCGTGGCCGACGGCATGGCGGGTGGCGCCGCTTCGGACGACGGTTCGGGCAGCGTCGGCAGCGACGAGCGCGCGGCGCCGTTGACCGCCGCGACAGTCAAGCCGGCGCTGCGCGCCAGCATGTCCTGGAAGGAAGCGAGCGCAATGCCGTGATATTCGGTGCCGAGCCGTCCCTCGGCGACAACCGCGCCGTTCTGTTCGAGCCGGGCGAGCGGCGTGCGGCCGGCCAGGATCAGCCCCAGCAGGGCCTCCTCGCCGCACACGCCGTCATAGGTGAGCCGCCAGACGCGTCGGCCTTGCGGGTCGACATCGCCGACGAGATCGATGGTCAGATCGGCCGGCGCGGACGCACACGCATGGCGGGCCAGCGTCGAAAGTGGCACACACATGGCCGTCCCATTGGCGGGCAGGCGATGGATCAGCGTCTCAAGCTGGAACAGCGCCTCGGCGCCGCGCGGCACACCGCCCGCCGCCGGACGGGCGTCGATCGCAAGCTCCATGCCGGGCAGCTGCGACAGCCGCTCGGCCAGCGCCACATGGAAGCCGCGCACGCAATCGCCGTTGAGGCGCAGGGTCAGGCGCATCGCCGGCCCCCGGGGTGGCTCACATTCGGTACCGGCGGCCCGGCTGGCCAGGTCGACTTTGCGCCGCATGCGCACGATGTCTCCATTTCAGCTGCACTTAATTTCTACTGCGTCAGTGCAAACTTCGTGCCAGTACGGCATGAATTTATGAACATAATTAACAGTGTTTTAATCGTTGCCGGGAATAGCTAGGCCAACGCCGCATTTCTCGTCTTGCCGGCCGATGGAGCGTTGTCGGAGCGACCTTTGCAACCACCCCTGCTCATGGTGCCTCAGCAGAACGCCGCGGAGGCGGCCGCGCCGGCACCGGCCTATTACGCGCACGCGCCCGCGTCCGCCACGGTCGAGCTTGGCGATCTCGGCCGCATCCTGTTGCGACGCCGCTTCCTGATCTTCGTCGTCACCGCGCTGCTCACCGCAGTGACGCTTGTCTATGCCATGCTGACGCCGGCGCTCTACTCCTCGACGGCGCAGATCATCATCGATCCGCAAGACCTCCAGGTCGTCACCAACGACGTCAATCCGAGCCGCATTTCGCCCGATGGCGGCATCACCCAGGTCGAAAGCCAGGTGAGCGTGGCGCAATCGAATAGCGTCCTTCTGCGCGCCATCGCGGCGACCGACCTGACCAAGAACCCGGAGTTCAACGGGTCGGGCGTGCTCGACCGCTGGCTGGGCATGCTCTTCGGTCCGGACGACGGTGACAGGACGGCCGAGACGCTCGATGCGCTGCGCCGCCGCCTTGCGGTGAAGCGCGACGACAAGGTGCTGGTCCTCAACATCATCGTCACCGCCAAGAGCGCCGACCTTGCGGCAAAGCTCGCCAACGCCATCGCTCAGGCCTACCTCGACGATCAGGCGGCCGCGCGTTCGAAGGCCGCAGCCGACGCTTCCGACGCCATCAGCGCCCGGCTGGAGGATCAGCGCAAGCGCGTCGAGCAGGCAGCCAACGCGGTCGAGACCTACAAGGCCGAGCACAACATGGTGATGGCGGCCGGCAATCTGGTCAGCGACCAGGAGCTGACCGACCTCAACACCCAACTGACCGCCGCCCAGACCCGCACCGCGCAGCTCAAGGCGCAGGTCGACCAATTGCGCCGGCAGGGCAGCGCGCCGGACGCGACTTCGGAGGCGATGCGCTCGCCGGTGATCGCCAGCCTCAGGGCGCAGGAGGCGACGCTGGTCGACCAGATCGCGCAGTTCGGCACCGAGCTCGGGCCGCGCCATCCCTCGATGATCTCGGCGCAGCAGCAGTTGAGCGATCTGCGCAAGCTGATTGCCCGCGAGCTCGGCCGCCTCGTCACCGCCGCCGAGACCGACTATGAGCGCGCCTTGGCCAACCAGAAGGAACTGGAGGCCAAGGTGGCGTCGCTGAAGGGTAAGTCGCTCGACACCGACCAGGCATCGGTCAGGCTGCGCGAGCTGCAGCGCGATCTCGATGCGGTGCGCACGGTCTATGCCAACTACCTGCAGCGCGCCCAGGAGACGCGCGAGCAGACCAGCGTCAACAGCACCAATGCCCGCATCATCTCGCAGGCCATGCCGGCGCTGAAGAAAAGTTGGCCGCCGAAGGGGCTGCTCATTTTCGGCGCCATCTTCGGCGGGCTGGCGTTGGGCATCGGCATGGCGCTTATCGCCGAATATCTCTCGCCGACCGTGCTCTCCGCCAATCAGATGCAGTCGGCCATCGACGCGCCGGTTCTGGGCGTGCTGCCGGGCAGGGGACGCCGCTCCGGCGCACTCGCCCAGAAGACCGACGCCGTGGCCGGATTGGCGCTGCAGCGTATCGCCGCGACCACAAGGCGCCCGGCCGACTGGCCGCTCGTGCCCTCGATCCTGGTGGCGTCGCCGCCCGAAGACAAGGCGCAACGCTCGAGGGTCGCATGGCAGCTCGCCAATGCGGCCGCGGCCAGGGGCCGTCGCGTGCTGTTCATCGACATCAATGCCGGCAAGGGCCAGAAGAACCCGCAGCCTGGCGTGCTCGACGTGCTGCGCGGCGAATATCCGCTCGAGGCGGTCTGCCGCTATGCGCCCGGCAGCTCCGTCGCGCTCATTGGCCGCGGCCGGCCGACCGCGGTGTTCCAGGAGGCGCAGGCGCTCTACTTCGCCCATCGCATGCTGGCCGAGGCCAACCATAGTTTCGAGCTCGTCGTCGTCGACGGCGGCGCGCTGGCCGACGATCTCAACGTCCTGCCGCTGGTCGCCATGGCCGACGAAATCCTGCTCGTCGCCAGGCTCAACGCGACGCCGATGCGCGACGTCGCCTCGACCTCGGAGGCGGTCTCGGTGATGGGGCGGCTGCCGACCGGCGCCATGCTGGTCGACGAGGCGGCCTGACATGGCCTCGATCCTGGCTGGTCCCGCCCGGTCTGCCGCGGCGCCCGGCTATGGCATGGCCGGCCCGCGCGCCGTTCCCGTCGATGCGCTGACCCGCCTCGGCATTGTCGCTGCCGTGTTTCTTCTGTTTGCCGTGTCCGGCGGCTTGCTGTGGCTGCTCGGCTATAATTACGAGGGCCTGCAGGGCAGCGCGCTGACCAAGATCCATCCATCCACCTATCTGCTGGTCCTGGTGTTTGCCTGGCGCTCCTGCACCTTTGGCAATCCGGTCGGCTATGTCGTCAATGTCACCAACCGGCGTCCGGCTACCGCGCTGCTGGCGATTACCGCGATAGTGCTTCTCATCGTCGTCATTGTCAGGCAACGCCCAGGCATGGCCGGTATGATCGACACCTTCGTCGCCCCGGCGCTGTTCGTCCTGGTGTTGAGCGAGGATGACGAAAGGACCTTTGCCCGGCTGCAGGTCGTCATCCATGCCGTGATGACGGCGAACGCGCTGCTGGCGCTGTTCGAATTCGCCTCCAGGACGCTGGTCTTTCCCTATCGCTTCGACGGTGCGTTGTTCGTAAACGACCCGCGCTCGACGGCGCTGCAGGGACACCCTCTGTCCAACGCCACGGTCACCACGATCTATGTCTTGTCGCTGCTCTCCGGCTCGCGCGCGCTGCCGGCGCCGCTCAGGCTGGCGCTGGTCGGGCTGCAGTTCTGCGCGCTGGTCGCCTTCGGCGGCCGCTCGGCGATGGTGCTGACGGTCCTGCTCGGCAGCGTCTATATGCTGACCCGCGGCGTCGCCCAGCTCAGGACCGGGCGTGTCAACCTTCTGGCCGCGGCGCTCGTGATCATGCTTGCCGCGCTACTGCCGCTGGCGGTCGTGCTTGCAGGCTATTATGGCTTCTTCGACGCCCTGCTCGAGCGGTTCGTCTCGGACAATGGCAGCGCCAACGCGCGCGTCCAGATGTTCGACCTGTTCAGCCGGCTGGAGCTGCGCGACATCATCGTTGGCCCCGACATCGATCTTTTGGAAAGCACCCGCCGCATCAGCGGCTTGGAACAGGGCATCGAGAACCCGATCATCCGCATGACGCTCTATCAGGGCGCCTTCTTCACGCTTTTGATGTTCTTCGGCTTCGCGCTGTTCATGCACGAGGTGGCTCGCCGGTGCCATCCCGGCATCTGGCTGCCGATGCTGGGCTGGCTTCTCATCATCAACACCTCGGAAAGCCTGGCTTCCAAGACGACGCTGATGACCAAATTCGTGGTGATCGCCCTGGCGCTGTATAGGCCGGCGCGGGGGATGGTCGGACCAGCATCCGCCGCAACCAGGAGCCGGCATCAGAGCGTTAAGCGCGCACAGCCACCCCGCTCGCCTCAATCCTCCTCGTCCCAAGCAACACCAGCGGCACCGCGATGAGGTTGATCGCGATCACCGACAGCCAGATGGCGCCAGGCCACTGCTTCCGCGTGGCGAAGTAGAGGGTCGAGAACGCCAGCGGCGCGACGATGGTGGCGAGGCTCACAGCCGAGGCCAGCACGCCCTGCAACTGGCCCTGGCGCTCCGCGTCGACCTGCCGTGTCGCCAGCGCCTGAAAGGCCGGCGTGCCGATGCCGGAAAGCGCGAAGACCGGCATGATGGCGAACACCATCCAGCCCTGGCTGGCGAAGGCCATGACGGCGAGCGCGGCGCAGGCAAAGGCAATGCCGATAACGAAGGCCTTGCGCTCGCCAAGCAACCGGGCGGCCGGGCCGGGCACGAAAGCCTGCACCAGCGTCTGGCAAAGGCCGAACATGCCGAGCGAAAGCCCGATCCAGAGACCGTTCCAGCCGAAGGTGTCGAAACCCCAGAGCGCCCAGCAGGTGCCGTAGGCCTCGCCGGCCCCGGACAGGATGAAATAGACCAGGACGATGGGCAGCAGCCCTTTCATCGAAAACAACCAGCGCAGCGGCCTCAACGGATTGAGCGCGGCGAGGTCGATCTTGCGGCGAATGGGTGCGCGCGACTCCGGCAGGACGAAGACGGCGAGAAGCAGGTTCGCGGCGTTGAGCACGGCGGCGGCAATGAAGGGCAGACGAACCCAGTGGTCGCCGAGCACGCCGCCCAGCACCGGACCGATGATGAAGCCGATGCCGAACATGGCGCTGAACAGCCCGAAGCGGCCAGCGCGCTGCTCTTCTGGCGTGATGTCGGTGATGTAGGCCGTGGCCACGGCAATGTTGGCGCTGGTCAGGCCCGCGATGGCGCGGCCGATGAGCAGCATCCAGAGCTGCGGCGCGAAGGCCATGATGAGGTAGTTGATCGCGGCGCCCGCCAGCGAAATCAGCAGCACCGGACGGCGGCCTAGATTGTCGCTCAAGGCGCCGAGCACCGGCGCGAAGAGAAACTGCATGGCGGCGTAGAGCGCGGTCATGATGCCGATATAGGCGACGATGTCGGGGCTGTGCGTCACCTCCTCGAGAAGGCGCGGCAGGATGGGGAAGACGAGGCCGATGCCGACGGCGTCAAGGCAGATGGCGGCAAAGATGACGATAAGGGGTTTGTTCATGGAGTGAGCTCCGGGAGCAAGGGCTTGTCCGCCGGGCGGGGAGCGGGTGTCGCCTCTCGCCAAGGGTGTCAAACCGTTAGTGTACTGAGTTTCAATATGTACTTAGTACACATGTTGCGCGCTGACAGGGCGGAGTCAATACGAATATGTACTGAGTACAGGAATCATGCTACGAGAAGCCATGCCGGAACCGTCAGACCGCCGCTCCCGTAAACGCCTCGCCACCCGCAAGGCCATATCAGACACCGCCACGCGCCTGTTCATGGAGCGCGGCTTCGATCATGTGACGGTGGACGAGATCGCCGAGGCCGCCGATGTCGGGCGCATGACGGTGTTCAACCACTTCCCGCGCAAGGAGGACATGTTCTTCGACCGCGACGAGGAGGGGCGCGAGCTGCTGCGCGAAGCGGTGCGGCAGCGCCCCGCCGGAATCGCGCCGCTGGAGGCGCTGTGCCTGCTCGCGCACCGGCTGGTGGCGGAGAAAAGTCCCGTCGTCGAGTTTTCAGCCAGAAGCGAGCGCCTGGTGCCGACGGTCGCCGGCAGCGAGACCCTGAAGGCGCGGGCGCGGGCCATCCGTGACGAACTGGCCGATCGGGTGGCTGCGGCGCTGGCCGAAGCGGTCGTGCGCGATCCCGCCGATCCCGACGCGCGGCTCGCGGCAAGCCTGCTGCTCGCGACCTGGACGGTCGCTTTCCTCGAGGCCCACAGCACTTTTCGGCAAACGCGTAGCCGGGCGAAAGCGAACGATGCTTTCCTGACGCTCGTCGACAAGGGCGCCGCAGGCCTGAAAGCCGCGATGACCGGCACGCCTTACGTGTGAGCAACGCAGGTTCGGTCTTCAGTGGAAGCACGGGCCTCTCGCTCGCTCCGACATGCATCAAACCGACAGCGCGGCTTGATGGTCCAACAGGTCAAGTTCTCGGCATCCTCAACCCGAGCGCCTCGACCATCGCCGGATCCAGTGCGCGCGTGGTGTCGTCCATCATGCCCATGCCGTCGAACAGGTCCCAGAACGCCCATGGAAAGCCGGCGGCCTCGGCGCTCTGCCGCACGTCGGCGATGTAGCGGGCGCGGTCGGGGTTGGGCGCGGCGATGTAGCGGGCGTCGGTGCGCAGCGCGCCGAACTCGCCCATGATGATGCGCCCAGGCGCGATGCCGTTTTTCTCCGCCCAGTTGCTGACCTGTCTGAGATAGCCGTCGACGAAGCGGCGGTCGGGCTGGGCGTCGAAAAAGACTTTCAGCACCCGTTCGGTCTCGGCATAGGCGGCCTTCTTGGCCTCTTCGGACCGATCCATATCCCCGGCCATCCTTGCCCTGACCGAGGCCAGCGTCTGCTCCAGCGTGCCGGCCGAGGCCGGCCACGGCACGTTGTTCAACGCGCGGTAGACCGGTTCGCGCATCCATGGCGCGCCCTGGTGACTGAACAGATAGGGCTCGTAGAAATGGAAGGTGAACAGGATCGGTTCGTAGTCCGCCAGCGGCGCCGGATCGAGCGCGGTCAAGCCGCGCACCATCGAGCCGCAGCCGCCGGTGGCGAGCAGCGGCAGCTTTCGCGCCGAGCCTCGCGCGGCGGTCAGAAGCGCTGCCTGCACCTTGGGCCAGACCTCGGAAGAACAGTCCTGCGGCGGTTCGTTGACTGGCTCCAGCGCGATCCTGCCGGGCGCCATGTCCGCCAGCATGCCGGCCACTTCGCCGACGAGGACCTGGTAGCCCGCGAATTCCGGCGCGGTGGTGCTGGAATACATGCGGTCGGGATTCCAGTAATGCGTCGCGCCGTTGGCCTGCACGTTGACGATGACGCCGAGATCGGCACCCAGCGCCGCTTCGACCGCCGCGCTCAGCATCGTGATCAGCCTGGCGCGCTGGCCCGCCCCGGCGGCGAGGAACGGGCCAGGATCGATCGGCAGGCGGATGAAGTCGAGCCCGCTGGCGCGCAGCCGGGCAAGGTCGGCCGGCGTCGGCACCGGCCGCTGCGGCTGGAAAGGCGGCCAGTCATAGTCGGTGCGCGGTGCTGGAAATTCGCGCGTCAGGGCGAACCATGGCCAGGTGTTGACGCCGCGCCGGAATAGCCATTGGCCGGTGGCGGCTTGGGCTGTAGACGCGAGCGGCGGAGCCGCGGTCGCCAGCGGCGCCGTCGCCGCGAGCAGCGCCGCGCCGAGGATCCGGCGGCGCGACCAGCCGGTCATGCGTGCCGGGCGTAGTCAGCGTTCGCCGGCACGTTGGCGTTGATGCCGAGCTGCCGCAGCGCTTCCTTCTCATAGGCAAGCAGAATGTCGTCCCAGCGGAAGGCCTCGCGCGCCCGTGCCCGCGCCGCCTTGCTGCAGCGCGCCACCAGCGCGTCATCGGCCAGCGTCTCGTCGATTCGCTGGCTCAGGCTGTCGGCGTCGCTGAAATAGATCGCCGCCTCGCCGGCGACCCAGCGGTTGTAGCGGTTGTCATGCGCGATCACCATGTTGCCGGCGGCAAGCGCCTCGACCAGCGAGGGATTGGTGCCGCCCACCGTGTGTCCATGCAAATAGGCGCGCGCGTGGTAGCGCAGCGCCTTCACCACCGCCTGGTCGTAGATCGCGCCCGGCATGACCACCGTGCTGCCCGCCGCCTCGCGCACCGCGCGATGATAAGGAATGTCGTCGTTGAGCGTGCCCAGCACGACCAGCTTCATGTCGCCGCGCTCGCGGCGGCGGAAGGCCTCGATGATCGGCAGGATGTTGTTGTCGGGCTCGATGCGCGCGATCGAGACCAGATACTTGCCGGGATCGAGCCCGAGCGCGCGAATGGGTTCATCCGGCGCCGAGGTCACCGGGTCAGCGCCATAGGCAATGGTGGCAATCGCGCTGCGCGGCCGCCTTGTCGCCAGATGATCGGCGATCGCCGGGTGATCGGCGACGAGCCGATGCGAGAGCCAGGCGCCGATCCATTCGTTGAGCCAGAACCAGCTGCGCGCCGCCGGTCCCCATTTCGGCCGCCGCCACTCGATGCCGTCCATATTGGTGATGATCCGGCGCCGCATGAGCCTGAGCCAGGTCAGGAACACCGCGCCATTATAGCCCAGCACCAGGCACACGCCCGGTCGCCGCGCGGCGTCGAGCACGCATTGCCAGTCGAATTCAAGCGTCGCACGCGGACCTTCGGCGGCGACCTCGATGGTGATCAGCTCGATGCCGCGCCAGGTGTCGATCGTCACCCTCTGGCCCACGCGCTGGACCTCCTTCTGGCAGTAGACGCCGACCTTCCAGCCGCGCCCGGCCAGGAAAAGCGCCAGGCGTTCGGCGAAAGTCTCGAAGCCGCCATGCGAAGCCGGAATGCCGCGCGTGCCCAGGATCAGGATCGAAGGCTTTTCGATCGGGATGGAAGGTCGTTCCGGTTTCAAAATAGAAGGATTCCCCGGGTCCGGTCATGGTTGTTGTTATGTCAATGACCGCCCAGCAACTTCCGTGCCAGGGGTACCCCCGGGACGAATACTCGCACGAAGGTGTAAAATTTCTCTTCAGAGCGCGGGGCTTGCTTCATTATCGGTCAACTTTCGCGACGTATCTGTGTCGATACGGGGCACGGTTGGGTTGTTGGGGTCGCAGCCGGGCGTTCGGGACCCGGCACGATCCTTGCTCCCGGGCCTGCAGTGGCCACCGCTGGGTAGAGCGGCGTGCGGATTTGGCATGAAGTTTCTTCCGCGCTCGAGGGTCCGGTGCACGGAGCGGACTCGGAGTGCAAGGTGGAAAGATAGCGATGCGCATCGCCTGCGTTCACCAGGGCTACGAGCTATATGGCTCTGACCGCAGCTTCGCGGAGAGCGTGGCTGCGCTGCGCGCCGCGTTTCCGGCCGCCGAGATCGAGGTCGTGCTGCCACGCGACGGGCCGATCGTCGAGATCCTTACGCCGCATGCCAGCCGCATCGTGTTCGAACCGCTCTGGGTGCTGAGGCGCCAGGCGATGCTCAAGCTCGCCACCGTCGAGATGGCGCGGCTGCCGGCCGCGCTCTGGCGGGCGTGGCGGCGCATGCAGGGCAACGACCTGACCTATATCAACACCTCCATCATCGCCGACTATGCGCTGGCCGCGCGGCTTTTGCCGCGCAAGGCGCTGCTGCACATCCACGAGATTCCCGAAGGCGTCCTGCGCAAGGTGCTCGTCGCCCTGATGCGCTGGAGCAATGCCGACCTGATCTTCAACTCGCGCGCCACGCGCGCCACCTTCGGCGATCCGCCGGCCGTCGACGCCAAGGGGCGGCGCACGCATGTCGTCTATAACGGCGTTACCGGGCCGTTGGCCGCGCTGCCCGTGACCTATGACGGCAGCCGCCCGCTCAAGATCCTGCTGCTTGCCCGCGTCAATCGCATCAAGGGGCAGGAGGTGCTGCTCGAAGCGGTCGCTTCGCTCCCCGCGGAATTGCGCGATCGCGTCGAGGTCCGCCTGGTCGGCGGCGCCTTCGAAAGCGTTGAGCGCGAGCAGGCGTTAGCCGAACTGGTCAGGCGCATGGGACTGACCGGGCATGTCGAGGTGCTGCCTTTCGTCTCCGACCCGACCGACCACTATCGCTGGGCCGACATCGTGGCGGTGCCGTCGCGGCGTCCGGAATCGCTCGGCCGCGTTGCCATCGAAGCGTTGGGTTGGGGTCGTCCGCCCCTGGTGTCGGCGATCGGCGGGCTGGTGGAAGTGGTGGCCGACGGCGAGACCGGCTGGCATGTGCCTCCGGGCAACGCCGCTGCCCTTGCCAGCAAGCTCACGGAGATCATCCTGCGGCCGGAACTCTGGCGCGGCTTCGCCGCCGCCGGCCGGGCGCGCTATGAGGCGGTGTTCAGCGAACATATCGCCGCCGCCGCGATCGTGGCGATCGGGGCCGACAAGCTGAAGGCGGCAACGGCGCGGCGGGGGCGGGCGCGTGTCGCCCGCGAGGCGGAGACCAGCCCGTGAATTTCGCGTTACCGGCCCATCTGGTGCGGCGCCTCATGCTGATGATCGGCGGCGAGGCGATGCAGAGCGGCTTCCATTTCGCCCTCAACATCGCGCTGCTGCATCTTTTATCGGCGGAGGGCTACGGCCTTTTCGCGCTGGCCATGGTGATGGGCGGCGTCGGCCTGTCCTATATCCGCTCGCTCACCGCCGTTCCCGCCACCATCTGGATGAACAAGAGCACCAACAAGGCCGGCGTCGACGCGCATGACGTGACCTTCGGATCGGCCGCTCTTGTGGTGGCGCTGCTGATGGGACTTGGCACCGGGCTGTTGATGCGGCTGCTGGGCGACCCCGGCGGAATCGGCGCCGCCTGCTTCGTCTGCGCCTGGTCACTACGCAGCCATATGCGCACGGCATTTTTCGCGCGCCGCATGCAGCTCGTCGTTTCCATCAGCGACGCCGTGTTCACCATCGCGGGCATAGTGCTCGCCGGGGCGGCGATCTGGTTCTTCGCCGACGCGCTGCAGGCCACCTTCTATGCGCTTGCCGCGGCTAATGTGGTCGGCATCGCCGTGCTGGTGAAGCTGGCGCGCCGCAGGCTGCGCGTCTCCTTCCGCGCGCCGACCTGGCGGCGCTATGCGAAGCTATGGCGGCAGCTCTCCTGGTCGGGGTTCAGCGCCACCACCACCAACATCCAGGGGCAATGCCTGGCGCTGCTGGTCGCGGGTATCGCCGGACCGGCCGCCTACGCGCCGCTGGCGGCGGTGCTGGTGCTGTTTGCGCCGCTGCGCATCATCAGCCTTGCCTTCTCCAACATGACGCAGCCCGAACTCGCAAAGCTGGTGCGCAACAGCGAGTTCGAGCGCGTGTGGACGCAGGCCAAGGTCTGGGCCGTCATCATGGGGGTCGGCAGCCTGGCCTATGGCGGCGGCATCCTGTTCATCCTGCCAATGATCAAATCCCAGGCCCTGCAGCACGCCTCGGTCGGACTGATCGGGCTCTTCGCCATCGCCAACTATGTGCCGATCATGGCCTATGTGATGCCGCGCGTGGTGCTCGAGATCGTCGGCGATTTCCGCATCGTCGCCTTCATCACCCTGGCCGGCGCGGTTGTCGGGCTGGCGACGATCGGGCTCCTGCTGGCCATCGCGCCGTCGACATGGTCGCTGGCGGGCGCGGCGGTTTCCGAGACCTTTGTGCTGGTGGCCTCGTGGTATTTCGCGGCCAACCGCATGTGGAATCTCAAGCATCCGAACGAACAGCGCCCCACGGTGATCGGCGCCTGGCGCCGCGCGGCGACGCTCGCCGTGCAGAGACGATAGGAGAATGATGTGGCAAGCCAGGCAATGCCGATAGCCGCGATGACGACCGGCCTGGCCGAGGAGGAGGCGGCACCGCATGCCGTCAGCGGCGCCTACGTGGCGCAGCTGCACACCAGTCTTGAAGCGGTCAGGCCGCTCTGGCTGCGTCTTGAGACCAGCGGCGTGTGCACCGGCCACCAGCATTTCGCCTGGGCCGAAGGCATCGTCGAACGGCTTTTGCCCCAGAAGGCCGAGCTTGCCATCGTCGAGCTCCGCGACGCCGCGACGGGCGAACCGGTGATGCTGGTGCCGCTGATGCGGCGCCGTGCGTTCCACCATTGGGTGATCGAGTGGCTGAGCTGCGGGGTGTGCGACTATGCAGCGCCGCTGCTTGCCGACGGGGCGCCCTGGACCAGGCAATCAGCCGAAGCCGCCTGGGCGGCTGTGCTTTCCGTGCTGCCGCCGGCCGACCGCATCCACATCGTCGGTATCCCGAAAGAGGTCGGCGGCATCGCCAATCCGCTGGCGCTGCTTTCGGCTGCGCGCGATTCCATCCACTCGCACTATGGCATCGCCATGGACGGCGACGCCGAGACCGTCGTCAAGCGCATCTGCCGCCCGTCCTTCGTCAAGGCGCTCAACAAGGACCTGCGCCGCCTTGACCGCAATGGCGGCCTGGCCCTGGTGGAAGCCGACACGCCGGCCCTTGTCGACTCCATCTTCGGCAAGCTGGTCGAGCTGCGGCTCAGCCGTTTTCGCGAGCTCGGCCGGTTCGATCTCATGGCGCAGCCGGCGGTCGTCGATTTCTACCGCGACGCCGCGCATCGCGGCCTGACGGACGGTTCGGTGCGGATCTTCGGTCTGCGCGCCGGCGATGTCGTGGTCGCGGTGCAATACCTGGCGGTCCATCAGGGCACTTTGCATGCGCTTTTGGTCGCGATCGACCAGGGCGCGGTGCCCAACGTTTCGCCCGGGCTTTGCGTCATGGGCGAACTGATCCGGTGGGGGCGAGGCGCTGGCTTCGACTATTTCGACCTGTCGGTGGGCAACCAGAGCTACAAGGAACATATGGGCGCGGTGAAGGCGGTGCTGTCCGAACTTTGCTATGGCATCACGCTGAAGGGCATGGCCGCGAGCGAGGCCATCAAATACCGCGGCCAGGGCGTCGCCTTCGTGCGCGATCACCCGCGCCTGTTCAAACTCGCGCAGGAATTCATGCAGCGCTGGCGGCGACTGCGGGCGCGCTGAATGAGCATCCGGCTTCGCAAATTGACTCGCCTTACGCTCTCCGCCATGCTTATCGGCAGCCGCATCTCCAGCGGCTGCGTGTTCGAGTGAGGCCATGGCCAGTCCCGTCGCCAGAGAGAATTCCCGCCGCGCCGCGGTGAAGAGCGCGCTCGACCGCCACAAGGTCTATGTCACCGCGCAGCGATTTTCCGGCGGCACCTACAGCGCCCGCGTCTTGGTCGACGGCGAAGCCTACTGGGTCGACGAGTTCCGGCTGAGCCAGCTGCGGCAAGGGCTGACGCCCGCCGAGCTCGAATTGACGCCGGCGATTGACGATTGATCCCGGTTTCTCGATTTGCGGTGACATAGGAAAATCCGAAATGCTGGCGGGACAGCACCCCCCTCTGTCCTGCCGGACATCTCCCCCGCAAGGGGGGAGATTAGCAGCTTCTTTGGCAGCGCCCATCCTGCAACGTAGGAGAATGGCGAAAGCCAACGCGACATCTGATCTCCCCCGTTGCGGGGGAGATGTCCGGCAGGACAGAAGGGGGTGTGACGGAACGCAGCCTTTGCCACTATCTGCTCTGCGCCTCGCCGCCTGACTCATGCCCGCCAAGCTCACCTCCTACCGCGCCAAGCGCGAATTCTCCCGCACCCCCGAGCCCGCGGGCGGCATGGCCGGTGAGGGCGGCAACCGCTTCGTCGTCCACAAGCACCACGCCACCGCCGACCACTACGACCTGCGTCTCGAAGTCGGCGGCGTGCTCAAAAGCTGGGCGGTTCCGCGCGGGCCGTCGCTCAACCCGGCCGACAAGCGCCTCGCCGTCGAGACCGAGGACCATCCCATCGAATATATCGACTTCGAGGGCGTGATCCCCGAGGGTGAATATGGCGGCGGGCCGATGATCGTCTGGGACACCGGCACCTGGGCGCCGATGGAGGACGTCGAGAAAAGCCTCCGAACCGGCGCCTTCAAGTTCCGCCTGGCTGGGCAGAAGCTCAACGGCGGCTGGATGCTGACGCGTCTCAAGCCCAAGCCCGGCGAAGACGAGAACAAGAAGAACTGGCTGCTCTTCAAGGAGCGCGATCTCGCCGCCGACACCAAGCTCGACATTCTCGAAGCGCGACCGGAGAGTGTGAAGTCGGGCCGCCGCATCGAGGAACTGGCGGTGCCGACGAAGAAACCGCGGCGGCTGCCGCCTCAACGCGGCTCGCTGAAGCCGGGCGCGCTGCCCGGCGCGGTCAGGGCCGACCCGCCGAGCCGCATCGAGCCGCAGCTTGCCACGCAGGTCGAGAAGCCACCGGGCGGCGACGATCCCGCTGAGCGCACCGGGGAGCTCTGGCTGCACGAGATCAAATTCGACGGCTACCGCACCATGGCGCATGTCGTGGATGGCGACGTACGGCTGATCACCCGCGGCGGCATCGATTGGACGAAACGCTACGGCGACCTCCCGCAGGCCTTCTCGCGCCTGCCGGTTGCCCAAGCGATCGTCGACGGCGAGATCATGGTGCTCGACGACAAGGGCATCTCGCGCTTTGCGCTGCTGCAGGACGCGCTGGCCGAAGGTGCCGGCTCGAAATTGCATTTCTATGCCTTCGACCTGCTCCACCTCGACGGCTGGGACCTGCGCAAGGTGCCGCTGCAGAAGCGAAAAGCCTTGCTTGAAGAGCTGCTCGCCGGCCAGGCCGCCAACGCCGCGATCCAATACAGCGACCATGTCGAGGGCGACGGGCGGGGGCTCTACGAGCAGGCCTCGGACCTTGGGCTGGAAGGCGTCGTCTCCAAGCGCGCCAACGCCATCTATGTCAGCGGCCGCACCAAGAGCTGGACCAAGGTGAAGGCGCAAAAGACGGACGATTTCGTGATCGCCGGCTACACCGTCTCCGACCGGGCGGAGGGCCTGGCGGCGCTCGGCATGGCCGAATTCGAGAATGGCGAGCTGCACTATCGCGGCAAGGTCGGCACCGGCTTCGACAGCGACATGGCGAATGATCTGCTCGCCCGCCTGGAGCGGCTGACGGCGGGCGCCACGCCGCCCGAAGGCGTGCCGCGCGAGATCATGCGCGAAATGCACTGGGTGAAGCCGCTGCTGTCGGCGCGCATCCGCTATTCGAACCGCACCGCCGACAATGCGATCCGCCACGGCGTCTTTCGCGGGTTGCGCGATGTCGGCGGGCTGACCACGCCGGTGCCGGTGAAGCGCAAGCGGCTGATCGCCGAATCCGACCTCGCAACCATCTGGGTCACCAATCCGGAGCGGCGGCTGTTCGGCAAGACCGGCCCGACAAAGCTCGACATCGCCGTCTATTACGCCCTGGTCGGCGATTTCATGCTGCCGCACATCATTGGCCGCCCAGTGTCGCTGGTGCGCTGCCCGACCGGCAAGCCGCAGGACTGCTTCTTCCAGCGCCATGCCTTCACCGGCATGCCGCCCTCGGTGGCGGTGTTCGAGAGCGTCAATTCGGAAGGCGAGACCAAGACCTATCTCTCGGTCGAGGACGCCAAGGGCTATCTGGCGCTTGCGCAATTCGGCGTCGTCGAATTCCACACTTGGGGCACGCACCGGACAAAGCTCGACAAGCCCGACCAGATCGTCTTCGACCTCGACCCTGGGGAGGGAATTTCCTGGCGTGAGGTGGTGGAAGCCGCCGTCCACATCAAGGGCGGGTTGGAGAGCCTGGGGCTTGTGCCGTTCGCCAAGACCTCCGGCGGCAAAGGCATCCACATCACCGTGCCGGTGACCCGCAAGCAGAACTGGAAGAAACTGCACCAGGCTTCGAGCGCGATTTCCACTTTGCTGGCGGCCAGCGCGCCCGATACTTTCACGACCACGATGGGCAAGGAAAACCGCAAGAAGCGCATCTTCATCGATTTCCACCGCAACGCGAGGGGTCACACCTCCTCGGCGCCTTATTCGCTGCGCGCCCGCACCAATCTGCCGGCCTCGACGCCGGTGAGCTGGGCGGACCTGGAGACGATCGACGCGCCTGAGGACCTGAACTATGCTTCGCTGCCGGGATTGTTGGAGACCTCGGGCGATCCCTGGGCGGAGATCGATGAGGCGGCACGGGATCTGCCGGTGTTCGAGCGCTAGTCGCTCTCCCCCGCTTTCGCGGGGCGAGGAAGGGCCGCGCCATCTCCATCGACGCTTCCTACAATTTGAATTATCCTCCGCGCCAACCTGCTCCAAAAACACTTCGCTAGGAATTCCGCTGTAAGGTGAGGGGTCGGTGTAGGATTTCCACGGCGCTGATCGTCCTACGGACGAAGCGCTGCAAAAGAGCGTGGTCCCAAAAAGTGGGAACCGGTTTTTGGACAAGACCATGCTCCAATATAGTGTCAGTGCATGGCCGCGTAGGAGTTCATCATGGCGCCCAGGGCAAGTTGGAAAGGTTACCTCAAGCTCAGCCTCGTCAGCTGTCCGGTCCGGCTTTACCCGGCCACCAGTGCGAGCGAGCGCATCTCGTTCAATCAGCTGCACAAGAAGACGCACAACCGCATCAACATGAAGCCTGTGGACCCGGAACTCGGCCTGGTCGAGCGCTCGGACCTGGTGCGGGGTTATGAGTATGAGGACAAGCAGTACATCATCATCGATGACGCCGACCTCGACGCGGTCAGGATCGAATCCAACCACACGATGAACATCGAGGCCTTCGTCGACGAGGACGAGGTCGATGTCATCTACCAGGATGCGCCCTATTACCTGGCGCCCGACGGCGCGATGGCGGAGGAGACCTTCGCGGTGCTGCGCGAGGCAATGCGCAAGTCCGGCAAGCTGGCGATCGCCCGCCTGGTGCTCTCCAGCCGCGAACGCGTGGTGACGATCGGCGCGCGCGAGAACGGCATGTTCGTCTGCACCTTGAGGAATCCCAACGAAGTGCGCGGCACGGCTGAATATTTCGGCAACATCCCGGCCGGCAAGCCGGATCCGGAAATGCTCGAACTTGCCATGGCGCTGATCAAGCAGAAGGAAACCCACTTCGATCCGAAGAACTATGAGGATCGTTACGAGGTGGCGCTGATGGCGATGATCCGCGAGAAGCTGAAAGGCCACAAGCCGATCATCGCGGCGGCGCCCGAGCGCGGCAACGTCATCAACCTGATGGATGCGCTGAAGGCGAGCCTGTCACAGCAGGCCAAGCCTCCGGCCAAATCGAAGAGCAAGGCCGAGGAAGCGCCGGCAAAACCCGCCAAGAAGGCAGCTGCCGGCGGCGCGCCTGAGAACCCGCTGAAGGCGAACCTGTTGAAGGCCGTCGGCAAGAGCAAGAAGTGACGGGAAATGCAGGGCCAGTGATCGTTCCCGGCGCCGTCTTCGGCGTCGTTGGCGCGCTGGCCGCCTTTCCCTTGCGGCTCGCCGCGCGCGAGGTCGAGCGCCGCCACGCGGAGCTCAGGCGCGGCGTCACCCGCCGCACCTCTCATGTTGTGTTCGGCCGGGTACTGCTTGCCAAGTCAGGATTGGCAAAGGCCGGCGACGCCGAGATTGAACGCCGCGCGAAGGCCGAGCGCGAAGCCGGTCGCCAGCTCATCAGCGAGAACGGTTTTCTGCACCTGCTCGGTCTGATGAAGGCGCCCGACGCCTCGTCGCTGTCCCGCCAGTCGCTGATCGACCAGTCGCGGCTCTCCGGTGACGATCTTGACATGCTGTCGCTGTTCGACGCCTTCGAGCATGACGGCGAACCCTATTCCTTCCGCGACCTGATCCTGGCGCGCAAATATGCCGGGCTGATTGCCAGCGGCGCCAGCTGGGGCGCCATTGCGCGCTCCGTGCACCGCTCCGGCCCGGTTGCCTCGCTCACCGCCAAGTCGCTCAATCTCGGCTCGCAGCATGGCCGCCCGGACGCGATCTATCTCGACGAAGGCCGGAGCGAGCTCGACGGTCAGTTGTTGTTCGACCTCGGCACTCCGGAAGATGACACGCTGGAGGAGCTGTTCGCGGAGGCTGAAAGCGCGGAAGAGGAGGGGTGCCACGACGACGCGGCAGCCCTCTACCAGCGCTGCCTGGCGATCGACCCGAAGGATGCGATCGCCGCCTTCAACCGCGCCAACTGCCTGCGCGGCGGCGGCCGCGTGGCGGAGGCCGCGCATGACTATGCGCGGGCGATCAAGCTCGATCCCGGCTTCGTCGAAGCCTGGTTCAACCTCGCTGGGCTGATGAGCGACGAGGGTAAGGTTGCGTCGGCAAGGCGCCATCTGCAGAAGGCGATCGCGCTCGACAAGACCTATGCCGACCCGGTGTTCAATCTCGCCCGGCTGGAATTCGATGCGGGTAATCTGATGGAAGCGCGGCGGTTGTGGGTTCGCTATCTAGAACTGGACGCGGAGTCCGAATGGGCGCGGACTGCGCAGAAGGGAATCCAATTCGTGGATCTGCACATGGCGCGCACGGCGGGGTAGCGCTTCTTCCTTCTCCCCTTGTGGGAGAAGGTGGATCGGCGCGATAGCGCCGAGACGGATGAGGGGTGCTGGAAGGAATGAGGCGCTGGTGACCTTGTCGCAAGTAAGGATATCGACGGGCTTGCCCGCCAAGCTGGAGCACCCCTCATCCGTCCGAGCTTCGCTCGGCCACCTTCTCCCACAAAGGGAGAAGGAGAAGTTGGCGCACCCATGACCCACTTCCTCTTCGACGGCTTCGACACCGCCCCCGTCACCATCCTGCTCGCGCATGGCGCCGGTGCGTCGATGGACTCGCCCTCGATGACCGCAACGGCCAAGGCGCTCGCCGCAGCCGGTTTTCAGGTCGCGCGCTTCGAGTTCCACTACATGGCGGCGCGCCGCTACGGCCACCGCAAGCCGCCGCCGCGCGCCGAAACGGTCAACCCCGAATACATCAAGGCGGTCGCCGATCTGCGCGCCAAGGGCGTGACCGGCAAGCTGATCATCGGCGGCAAGTCGATGGGCGGCCGCGTCGCCTCCATGGTCGCCGACGAGATGTTCTCCAAGCGCGAGATCGTGGGGCTGGTCTGCCTCGGCTATCCGTTCCATCCGCCGGGCAAGCCGGAGCAGTTGCGGACAAAGCATCTCCTTGACCTGAAGACGCCGACGCTGATCTTCCAGGGCACCCGCGACGAGTTCGGAACGAAGAACGAGGTCGCCACCTACGGCCTGTCCCCGGCGATAGAGGTGGTCTGGCTGGAGGATGGCGATCATGATTTGAAACCGCGCAAGGCGATCTCGGGCTTTTCGACGGCGGATCATTTGAAGACGGTAGCGGAGACGATAGCGGCAAAATTCGCGCAGCCATCGGCTTCGACATTCTAGGGCGGAGCAAGGAGCGAAGCGACGCGCGCAGACCCTAGAATCCACTCCGTGACGCTAAGGCGTTGCAGCGGTTCAGAATTCTGGCCCGCTACGTTCCTCGGCGACAGTCACGGAATGGATCCTCGGGTCAAGCCCGAGGACGACGAAGCTAGAGGCGCCTTCGGCATTCGAAGATGAAACTCGCCACCTTCAACATCAACAACATCAACAGCCGGCTTGAAAACCTGCTCGCCTGGCTCGCCACGGCAAAGCCTGATGTCGTCTGCCTTCAGGAGCTGAAATCCCGCGACACCCAATTCCCATTGACCCGGCTTGCCAAGGCCGGCTACGGCGCGGTGTGGAGAGGCGAGCCGACCTGGAACGGCGTCGCCATCCTGGCAAAGGGAGCCGAACCCGTGCTGACGCGCGAGGCGCTGCCCGGCGATGATGCCGACCGCCAGGCGCGTTATATCGAAGCGGCGGTCGACGGCGTCGTCATTGCCTGCCTCTATGCGCCCAACGGCAACCCGCAACCGGGGCCGAAATTCGACTACAAGCTCGCCTGGCACGAACGCTTCGCTGCGCACGCCGCTGAGCTTCTCGACACCGGTCTGCCGGTGGTGCTCGCCGGCGACTTCAACATCGTGCCCGAGCCGCGCGACATCTACCAAACCCGCTCCTATGACGACAACGCGCTGGTGCAGCCGCAAAGCCGCGCCGCCTTTGCAGCGCTGATCGAGCAGGGCTGGACGGACGCGCTGCGCAAAGTCTTCCCGAAGGAGGAGAGGCTCTACACCTTCTGGGACTACCGCCGGAACCGCTGGCCGCGCGACGCGGGCTTGCGGCTCGACCACGTCCTTTTGTCGAAGAAGCTGGTGCGAAAGCTGAAAGCGGCGGGCATCGACCGCGAAGTGCGGGGAGGGGAAAATCCCAGCGATCATGCGCCGGTGTGGGTGGAACTGGGGTGAGAAAACACAAATCCCCGCCGTGGCGGGGATTGTTGAAAGACCAGGCTTCGGGTCTCTCGATCACTGTGGAGCCGGCGAACCGGCCACAATCGCAGAAAGCTTGCCCTTGCGGACGAAAACAGGCTTTTCGTAAGTCTTCTTCATGCGATTGCTCTCCTCGAAAATCCCGTCCGATAATCTCATGTGACAAGTTCCCGTCAAGTAAGCGGCCAGGACGGGCCGTTCTGTTTCCGGGGACAGCGTTCTACTGAAGTAACCGCCGTCGCACCATCCGCGACTAGCCTGCGGCGGGCGGGGATGGGACGGTGCTGTTTGCCGGTGCGCCGGAGCAATCGCAACCTTAAAGATTGACGAAAGTCGGCATGACGGCTGATCTTCCCTTGCGGGGAAATGTCCGGCAGGGCAGAGATTGGCAGAATGCCAACGAGCATCAATCATCTGGTAGGCAGCCATGAACAGCTTCTTGGACGAGGTTGAAGGATCGCTCCCGGCTGCACTGCCCCTTCCTGAAGAGATCAGGACAGCACTTCGTTGGATGGAGCAAAATGGCTTTGTCCAGCAGGAAGCAATTCGCTACTGCGGACTTTATCCTGCGAGCGTGCCGCGAGCATTGCGCTCGGCATATGCCCACTTCACCAAGGTTGATTCCAGCCACGCGGGATACTGGCTCGGCAATCACGACGCTTCAGTCACGAGCAGGCTAGCGCCATTTGTCGCGACGGGTGCCGATGGATCCTTCGCGGGGCTTTGGCTGGACGATAGCGGACGGCAACGCTTCGTGCATATGGGCTCTGGGTCCGGTTCCACGCTCGCCTGTGTGCTGGCGAACGATGCCGTCGATCTCCTACGCTTTTTAGCTATCGGCTATGAGGAAACATGCTGGCCGCATCTTTTCGACCTTACACCCGAAGACGCTTACGCGGAGGAATATTCGAGCGATCCATACCGTCCGCCTTTCGAGTTCCGGCATTGGGTCGAAACCAGCTTTGGGGTTCAAATCCCGAAAACTGCCTCAGAGATTGTCGGGCAGACAGCGGGTACAGACGACGATTATTCTGATGATCCTTTCTGGCAATGGGCTCGCAAGGTTGCCGCTTAGAAACCCATGACGTTACTCCACCTCGTCGAAGCCTCGATCGCCGACCTGCGCCTCGCGCTGGAAGGCGGCACCGTCACCAGCGTCGAACTGGTCGCAGCCTATCTCAGGCGCATCGCCCACTTTGACCGTCACGGCATCGCGCTGAACGCGGTCCCCGTCCTCAATCCAAAAATGTTCGAGGAGGCGGAAGCGTCCGACCGGCGCCGCCGCGCGGGCAAGACGCTCGGGCCGCTGGACGGCATCCCCTACACCGCCAAGGACAGTTACAAGGTGAAGGGCCTGACGGTCGCCGCCGGCTCGCCGGCCTTTGAGCATCTGACGGCCAACGAGGATGCTTTCACCATCGCCCGGCTGCGCGCCGCGGGCGCGGTGCTGATCGGCCTCACCAACATGCCGCCGATGGCCAATGGCGGCATGCAGCGCGGTGTCTATGGCCGCGCCGAGAGCCCGTACAACAAGGATTTCCTTACCGCCGCCTTCGGTTCCGGCTCGTCCAACGGCTCCGGCACGGCGACCGCCGCGTCTTTCGCCGCCTTCGGGCTCGGCGAGGAAACCTGGTCGTCCGGCCGGGCGCCTGCCTCCAACAATGCTTTGGTCGCCTACACCCCGTCGCGTGGCGTGATCTCGGCGCGCGGCAACTGGCCCCTGGTGCCGACCATGGATGTGGTGGTGCCGCATACCCGGAGCATTCCCGACATGCTGGAACTGCTCGACATCATTGTTGCCGACGACCGGGAGGCGCGCGGCGATTTCTGGCGCGTGCAGCCTTGGGTCGAGATTCCGAAAGCCTCCGCGCTCAGGCCGGCGAGCTATACAGGGCTTTCGCTGCAGGGTGCGCTCGAGGGCAAGCGGCTCGGTGTGCCGAAAATGTATATCGGGAAGGATAGCGAAGCAGAGCGGCCGATCGAGACGCGCGCTTCGGTGCTGGAGCTCTGGCAGCAGGCGCCGCGCGACCTCGAAGCGCTCGGCGCCGAGGTGGTCGAGGTCGATTTTCCCGTCGTTTCCAATTACGAGCGCGACCGCCCGGGCGCACTGTCGATGGTCGATCGCGGGCTGGTGCCGCCGGACTTCGCCGATCGCGAGATCTGGGAGCTGTCGATCTGGTCGTGGGATGATTTCCTGCGCGCCAATGCCGACCCGGCCATTCCCGATCTCGCTTCCGTCGATGGCAAGAAGATCTTCCCGCAGCCGCCGGGCGCGCTGCCCGACCGCTTTGGCGATGCCGATTTCGACCTGGCGCACTATGTCGAACGTGCCAGGCGAGGCGTAGCGCCGCTCGCGGAAATTCCCGCCATCGAGGCGGGGCTGAAAGGCCTGGAGGCAACGCGCCGCATCGATTTCGAGGCGTGGCTCGACGCCAATGGCCTCGATGCCGTTGTGCTGCCGGCCGTCGCTGATGTCGGCCCGGCTGACGCCGACGTCAACGAGGCTTCCGCCGTGCTTGCCTGGCGCAACGGCACCTGGGTCGCCAACGGCAATCTCGTCTGGCGCCATCTCGGCATCCCAACGGTGACGGTGCCGTTGGGCACCATGGCCGATATCGGCATGCCGGTCGGCCTGACTTTTGCAGGCAAGGCCTATGATGATGTCGCGCTGCTCAGCCTCGCCGGCGACTATGAGCGCGCCACAAAGCGCCGCACCGTCCCGACGCGCACGCCGGCGCTGGCCGATGATGTGTTCGAGGGCAGGGCAGGCAGTGCTGGCGACGCACCACTCAGCTTCACGCTGAGCGCGGAGACGACCCGCTCAGGCGGCACTGACGAAATCGCGATCACGCTGGATGTCGACGCGAAGGAACCGGCGACCGTCAAAGTTCATGTCAACGGCGAGCCGGTTCTCATGCGGGCGAAGGGCTGCCGCCACACTGGCCGGGTCGTCGTGCCAGCCTCAACGCATCAAGGTTTTCATAGCGTCTGGCGCGGCGCTTATGGCTCGATCGTCACGGCTATTGTGAGGTCGGCCGATGGGCGAACTGCCGGCGCGTATGTCGTGACGGGCGGGATTGGGTAAGGCCTCTCCCTTCTCCCGCAACAAGGGGAGAAGGAGAGGGCGCTCCCGCCTTGACCCATCCCCTACCCACGCTATCTTCGCCGCCATGCCAGAGACCACCCCGTCCCCCGCTGCACCGCTTATCGTCATCGACCTGCAGACCGGCATGTTCGACGGCCGTTTCGATCCGCCGATCCATGACGCCGACGCCATCGCAGAGCGCACGCGCGCGCTGATCGACTGGGCGCGCCACTCCGGCCGCAAGGTGGCGTTCGTGCGCCATGACGGGCCGCAGGGCGATCCGCTGGCGCCTGGCGCCTCCGGCTGGCCGGTGTGGCCGCTGCTCGGCCAGGCCGCCGACGAGCCGACCTTCGGAAAGCGCGCCGGCAACGCCTTCTCCAACCCCGAACTGGCCGAATGGGTAGCCGGGCAGGGCGCGCGCGACGTCGTGCTGATCGGCGCCCAGACCGATTTCTGCGTCGCCGCCACCGTGAAGGGCGCTTTGGCAGAAGGGCTCGGCGTCACCGTGGTCTCCGATGCGCATTCGACGCTGGACAGCGACAAGGAAAGGGCGCCCGACATCATCGCCCGCCACAACCAGGCATTCGAGAAGCAGGGCGCGCGGATGACGACGACGGCGGAACTGGTTGGCGGGTGAATGGCTGGCGGTCGCCATCCCACGGGTCTGCGCGTCGCTTCGCTTCTTGCTGCATCTAGTCTAGAGGGCGGCGCGTGACGATCCCAGGGTCACGCAGGCTTCAAATCCAGCGCCGCACTCGCTTGGCATAGTCGCGGTACTTCTTGCCGAACTTCGCTGTCAGGATCTTTTCCTCCTTCTCGATCGCCAGCTTCTGCGTCGCGAAGGCGGCGAGGAAGGCGAAGATCAGGAACCAGGCGATGCCGGTGACGAAGGCGACGCCGATCAGCAGCAGCGTGTTGGCGAGATACATCGGGTTGCGGGTAATGCCGAAGGGACCGGACGTCACCAGATGGTCGGGCTCGGCATTGGGGTCGAGCGTTGTCCTGGCCTTGAACATGACGCGGATCGCGGTGATCCAGAGCATGGCGACGCCGAACAGCGCCACCCAGCCGACACCGAACATGAGATCGCCAAAAATGTCGCCGATCCAGGGCAGCGGGTAGAGCATGCCGAGCACGATGCTCGCCGCAATCGCCGCGACATAGATCACCGGCGGCCAGGGAATGATCCCGTGTCTGGGCTTTGCGATGCCCGTCATTGCTGCCCTCCCTCCATCCGGTCCTCGGTCGCGGCGGTGCAGGTTTCCGCCAGGTCGGCCAGATGCGATTTCCAGACGCTGGACTGGTCGTTGCTAAAGAGCTTGTCGAGAGACCCTTCGCCCTTCAGCGTGTCCAGCATGCAGCTACAATAGCTGGAACAGAACTTGCTGTCCCGCTGCTGTTCGCACTGCGCCTGGCAGGCCGGCAGGAAGCCGGCTTCCTTGTCCTGGGGGGCGGAGGGCATGACCTGCGAGAACAGCCACACCGAGCCGAAGAGAAGCGGCTGGTGGATGAGGTAGAAGGCGAGGCTGTGCCGGCCGATGAAGATCAGCGGGTTCGACCAGCGACCGGGTATCCAGGTTCCTAGACGGGCGAGCAGGCCTGACGCTGAAGCAAGTTTGACCGCCGCGATCCCCAGCAAAACGGGGCCGAACCAGGGAAAGAGCGGCACATAATCGTTGGAACGCGGATTGGTGACCGAGAGGCCGACCCACCAAAGCGCCGGATGGTCGAAAAACTCCGACCGCAGGTAATAGGGTGCTGCAATGACGGCCGCGGCAATGATTGCCGTCAGCAGCCACGGCAGCCTGAGAAAGGCCAGACCGAGCAGGCTGGCCAGCGCGATCTCGTGCAGGATGCCGAAGAAGATGAAGCCGTCCGGCGTGACGAAATAAGTGACGGCGGAAATGGCCGCCGCCGCGACGGCGACCATGGCGAGGCGTTTCCAGAAGCCCGGCCAGCGGATTTTCCTGCCATGGGCGAGGAACAGGCTGACGCCGACCAGGAACAGGAAGGTCGAGGCGATGCAGCGCGCATAGAACTTCCACCAGCCGAAAGCGGTGAGGGCCGGGGCGGTGTAGCCGAAATTTTCGAGGTCCCAGGTGAAATGGTAGCTCGCCATCGCGATCAGCGCAACGCCGCGCAGGATGTCGAAGGCGGCGATGCGGCCCTGTTTGGGCGCGTCCTGGACGGGTTTGCTCGTCGTTTGAAGGCTCATCGTCTGGCAATCCGATTCAGTCGTGTCAAACGACTATCACGGTTCAAGCCGGCGACTGAAGCAGGCGGCCATCAATGCGTTTCATGGCAGCCATGAAATTTCGCTTTAGGCCAGCGGCGGAAAGCCTTTGACAGCTTCGCTTTTCGGCCCCCGGGGGTCGGTTTCCTGCTACTGGCCGGCGGCTGGTCCGGCCAGATTTGGCCGACGATTCACGTCCCGGAGGGCCGATGTCCACCCATGTGCGCCATCCGATCTGGCTTCCGGCCCTGCGGCCGGCCGATGCGCGCACCTTCGCCTCGCTCTATGCGGTGGAATCCTTCGCCCGCGCCACCATCTCCAGCGTGATCCCGATCCAGGCCTACGAGATCCTGCACAATGAGCGGATCGTCTCGATCCTCTACACCATCGTGTCGCTGATGGGGCTTTCGGTCACACTGTTCATGCCGGTGCTCATCCGCCGCTTCGCGCGACGCTGGGTCTACACGGCCGGGTGCGTGCTTCTGGCGATCGGCTCGGCCTTCTTCGTCACCCACACGCTGCCGGGACAGATTGCCGGCATGCTGTGTCGCGTCATGGGGGCCAGCGCGCTGTCGATCACGCTCAACCTCTACATCATGGACCACATCCGCAAGACCGACTTCATGCAGGCGGAATCGCTGCGCATGGCCTGGTCGATGTTCGCCTGGACCGGCGGGCCGACGCTCGGCATCTTCCTCTACACGCATTTCGGCATCTATGCCGCGCATGGCGCGGTCGTCGCGTTTGCGTTCGCGCTGCTTTGCCTGTTCTGGTTCTACCGGCTGAGCGACAACCAGTCGATCCGGCCCGGCAAGTCGCGTCCGGCCAATCCGCTAGCCAATATCGGCCGCTTCGTCAGGCAGCCGCGGCTGAGGCTTGCCTGGCTGATCGCCTTCGGTCGTTCCTGCTTCTGGACGACGTTCTTCGTCTACGGTCCGCTGTTCATGGTGATTACCGGCGAGGGCAAGCTTGCCGGCGGTTTGCTGGTTTCGGCCGGCAACGCGCTTTTGTTCATGGCGATCTTCTGGGGCAGGGCGGGCAGGCGTTTCGGCGGACGGCGGGTCATGACCTTCGCCTATTTCGCCATGGCGGCCATGCTGTGTGCGGCCGGCGGCGTCGGCGAGGCCGCGCCGTTGCTCACGGCCGCGCTGCTGCTGTTCGGCGCCTTGTTCACCATCGCCCTCGACGCGCTCGGCTCGACAGCCTTCATGCGCTCGGTGCGCGCTTATGAGAGGGCGCAGATGGCGGCGGTCTACCGCACCTATCTCGACTTTTCCGAGCTGACGCCGCCGCTGGTCTATTCGGTGGTGCTCACCTTCTTCGGCCTCGGCTCGGTGTTCGTCACGCTCGGCCTTCTCGCCGCCTTCTGCGGCTTCATCACCTGGCGCTATCTGCCGAAGGCGTTTTGAGCGCCGCATGGCGCTCGCGCACCCAATCGTGAAAACGGTGCAGGTCGTATTCCTCAGGCATCAGCACGCCGGCCTCGTGGCGCATCGAGCGCAGGCCCTTCTGGTTGACCTCGCAGATCGCGGCGTCTTCCTCCAGCACCTGGGTGCCGAAGGCGACGATGTTGTCGATATCGGTCTCAGCCAGCGCATCCGGCGCGAACAGCCATTCGGCGGTAAGTTCGGTTTGCTCGGGACCAAGCGGGGCGAGCCGCACCGTGCGCATGTAATCGACATGGCCGACGATGAACATCGAGGGCAGCGACGTGGCGTAGGTCTGGCCGGCGGCGCGCTCGGCCGGGGTCAGGCTCGGAAAGACCGGGCCGTGGACGTGACCGTCCCGCGACCAGGTTTCGGCCCCGGCGCGCAGGCGGCCGGAGAATTCCGGATCGTCATTGTCGGCGTGGCGCGCCCATTCGGGATCGTCATGCCTGGCCATCAGGCCGCGGCCGTAGATTGGCACCAGCCGCGACAGATCCTTGTGGACGCCCGGGCAATGCAGGCATTCGTTGAAGTTTTCCCAAAAGATCTTCCAGTTGCAGTTCATCACCTTGGTCAGCCGGTGGCCGGTGACGAGCGTCTCCAGCGGCCAGTTGGAAAGATCGCCGGAGCCTCGGTCGAAGGTAGCTTCCGCTGAACCGCTGGCATCTTCCGCGAGGTTGACGAAGACGAAGCCGCGCCAGACCGAGAGGGCCACACGATAGAGCGGATAGTCGGCCTTGTCGAAGCCTTCGGGCAGTGATTTCGAGGGCACGCGCACGAGGTCGCCGCGCAGCGAATACGACCATGCGTGGTAGGGGCAGGTCAGCAGCCTGGCCTTCAGCCGCCCGGCGCTTTCCTGGCAAAGCTGCGAGCCGCGATGCCGGCAGGTGTTGTGGAAAGCGCGCAAGGCACCGGTCTCGTCGCGCAGCACCAAGATCTCCTGGCTGCCGATGCGCGCCGTCCGGAAGGCAAGCGGCTCCGCGAGATCGGCCTCGCGGCAAACCATCAGCCAGCTCCGGTACCAGATAGCCTCCAGATCGCGCCGGTAGGCGTCGGCATCCCAATAGGCCGCCGACGGCAAGGTCAGGTGGAGGCCGGTCAGGCCGTTGTAAGGGGCGCGTCCGCTCGGATTGGGGTGCATCGGCTTCTCCCGGGTGTCGACAGCCGACACCCGGGCAAAGCTGTTGTCAATTGCCGGCTTTCCCCGATTGTAGCGGCGGAACGAGGACCTTAAGGTCACGCGCATGCTGCCAAGAACGATGTCGCTTACCGAGGAACTTGTCGCCCGCTGCTTTCGCGTCGTCGAGGACAGCGGGCCCGATCCCGACGCGGCGCATCTGGATGACGCAGACTATGACGCGATGACGCGCAAGCTGGAGGCTCAGCTTCCAGACACTGAACCGCTCTGGCTGTTTGGCTACGGCTCTCTGATCTGGAAGCCCGAGATCGAGCATATCGAGGAGCGGGTGGCCCTGCTGCACGGCTGGCACAGATCCTTCTGCATGAACATGACACGCTGGCGGGGGACCAAGGCAAGTCCAGGTCTTATGATGGCGCTGGACCGTGGCGGTCAGTGCAAGGGCGTCGCCTTTCGACTTGGCGATGGCGATCGGCGCGAGCAACTCGAGAAGATCCTGCGGCGCGAGGTGACGCTGAAGCCGACCAGCTATCATCCGCGTCTGATCCATATGATGAGCGATGCCGGTCCGCTGCGGGCGCTGGCCTTCGTCATCAACCGCCAAGGTACCACCTATGCCGGTCCGTTGAGCGAGGAGGCGGTTGTCGAAAGGTTGGCGACCTCCTGCGGCCATTGGGGATCGGGCGCCGATTATCTCTACAACACGGTGAAAAACCTGGAGCAACGCGGCATCCATGACGCGCATCTGTGGCGGTTGCAGCAGCTCGTCGCCGCCCGGATTGCGGCTTCATAGCGTCGAAAGCATTGCCGCAATCGCGCCTGGACACGGCGGAATATGGTTTGCCGGCCACAGCGGGTCCGCTAAGGTCGCGCGCCGTCGGCTTCGGGCCGCGACAGGATCTATCCGAAGGCAAAAGGCAGGGAATGACCGGCGTGACAGCCGCGAGCGGCAATAAAACTTCCGATCGGAGACTGACCTTCGTTCTGGGCGGCGCGCGCTCGGGCAAGAGCTCGCATGCCGAGAACCTGACGACCGCCCATCCGTCGCCCTGGGCCTACATCGCCACGGCGCAGGCCTATGATGACGAGATGCGTGAGCGAATTGCGCTGCATCGGTCGCGGCGCGGCGAAGGCTGGGTTACCGTCGATGCGCCGCTCGATCTGGTCGGCGCGATCGCGGCCCTGCCGGACCACCAGCCGGTGCTGATCGATTGCCTGACGCTATGGCTCACCAACCACATGCTGGCCGAGCATGACATCGAGGCCGAATGCCGGCGGCTGGCTGACGTGCTGTCGCGGCCGCGCGGACCGTGGTTCGTGGTCTCGAACGAAGTCGGGCTCGGCATCGTCCCCGACAACGCGCTGGCGCGCCGCTTCCGCGATGCTGCCGGGCGGCTCAACCAGCAGGTAGCGGCCGTTGCCGACAATGTACTGATGATGGTGGCGGGGCTGCCGCTCAAGGTGAAATGACATGGCCGAAATCGAAGACAAGGATGCCGAGCGCCATCGCGCCAAGATGGCGAAGCGCAAGGCGGTGCAGGACGCCGAAGTGGCCGGCAAGACGATCAAGAAAGGGCTGCTCATCGTCAACACGGGGCCGGGCAAAGGCAAGACCACGGCCGCCTTCGGCCTGGCGCTGAGGATGCTCGGCTACGGCAAGCGCATCGGCGTCGTCCAGTTCATCAAGGGCAAATGGCATACCGGCGAGGAGGACGCCTTTGCCGCCTTCGGCGACCGGGTCGTCTGGCATGCGATGGGCGAGGGGTTTACCTGGGAAACCCAGGACCTCAAGCGCGATATCGCTGCCGCCGAGGCCGCCTGGGCCAAGGCGCTGGAGCTGATGGCCGATCTGTCGATAAGCCTGGTCGTGCTCGACGAGCTCAACATTGCGCTGCGCTACGATTATCTCGACCTGGAAAAAGTGGTCGCGGCGCTCAAGGCGCGCCGCGACGATCTGCACGTGATCGTCACCGGCCGCAACGCCAAGCCGCTGCTCGTCGAAGCGGCCGATCTCGTCACCGAAATGGGACTGACGAAGCACCATTTCTCCGCCGGGGTTAAGGCACAGCAGGGGATCGAGTTCTGACGCGCCCTAGCCGCTGATCAGAATGGTCAGGTAGATCACGATCGCCGAGAGGGCCCCGAACAGGCCGAGCAGCAGCCAGTCGGCCATGCGGTAGAGCTTCAACGCCTGGCGGATGTCGGTGCTTTCGGCCTCGCGGCGGCCGCCTTCGCCCATATAGGCGTCCTCCACGACCTCCCCGCCATAGCTGCGCGGTCCGGCGAGCGAGAGTCCCAGCGCGCCGGCCATCGCGGCTTCCGGCCAACCGGCATTGGGCGATCGGTGTTTCCTGGCGTCGCGGCGCATCACCTGCCAGGCGCCGCGCGAGTCGGCGCCAGGGACCAGAAAGGCCGCCAGCACGATGAGCAGGCCGGTGAGCCGCGATGCCGGCAGGTTGATGAGGTCGTCGAAACGGGCGGCCGCCCGGCCGAAGGCTTTGTATTGCGGCGTGCGGTGGCCGATCATCGAATCGGCGGTGTTGGCCGCCTTGTAGGCGGCGCCGCCGCCCAAGCCGCCGATGCCGGTCCAGAAGACGGGCGCGACGATGCCGTCGGAGAAATTCTCGGCCAGGCTTTCGATCGCCGCGCGGGCGACACCCGCCTTGTCCAACGTTTCCGGGTCGCGGCCGACAATGCGCGAAACGGCAATGCGGCCAAGCGTCAGGCCGCCGGTTTCCAGCGCGTCGGCGACGTCCTCGACATGCTCGGCCAGGCTTTTCTGCGACAGCAGCGTGGAACCGAGGATGGCTGCGAACACGAGACCGGTCGGAAAGATGAGCCAGATCAGAACATGCAGCGCCAGGCCGATGAGGCCCGGCACCAGCAAGATGATAAGCAGCGCCCGAACACCCTGGCGGCGACGAATTTCGTCGGAATCGGTGGCGCGGTTGAGCCGGCGATCGAGAAAGGATATCAGCCTGCCGATCCAGGTGACCGGATGGCCGATGGCGTTGAACAGCCAGTCCGGATAGCCAAGGATCCGTTCGACGGCGAGTGACAGGAAAGCGATCAGGATCGACATGAAGCTTCTAAGCGGAGCGATTGCAGCGGTGGATCATGGCGGCAGCCTCGGCCGCGCAAGCGCGCTTTTTCCTCATGCGCCAAAACCTTTCGTGGACCTCTCGACAGGTATCAACCCGCACTCCTATCCGCTTTTCGAATTGCCCGCCACCGCCCTTTCCCGATTGCCGGAGGCAGCACAACTGCGCGAATTGGCCGAAATTGCGGCTTCGGCCTACGGTGTGCCGTCGGCGGCGCATGTGGCGGCGGCGCCCGGCACGCAGATTCTCTTGCCGCGCGTGGCTTCGCTGCTGCGGCCCGGTAGGGCGCTGGTGCTCGGCCCGACCTATGCCGAACACGCCCGGGCTGCTGCCATCGCCGGCCATGCGGTCGCGGAGGTCAGCGATTTCGATGCGCTGGTCGAGGCGGACCTCGCGGTGCTGGTCAACCCCAACAATCCGGACGGTCGGGTGATCGAAAAGGCCCGGCTGCTCGAGCTTGCTGCGCGGCTTCGCGCCAAGGGCGGGCTGCTGGTCGTCGACGAGGCTTTCATGGATGTCGGCCCGATCGAGCATAGCCTGGCCGGCGATGTCACCGAGGGCGGCATTGTCGTGCTGCGCTCGTTCGGCAAGTTCTTCGGCCTTGCGGGTGTTCGGCTCGGCTTCGCGCTGACCGATGCGCTGACGGCCGAGCGGCTGGATGCGCAACTGGGGCCTTGGGCGGTGGCCGGTCCGGCGCTCGAATATGGCATCCGCGCCTTGTCGGATACGAAATGGCAGGCCGACATGCGGCAACGCCTGGCCCTGGATGTTGGGCGGCTCGACGCATTGCTTGGCCGGTCCGACGTTCCGGTCGCCGGTGGCACAAGCCTGTTCCGCTATCTGTCGTTCCCTGCAGCGCCGACCCTGTTTTCGGCGCTGGGCGAACGCGGCGTTCTGGTCCGCCATTTTGCCGAGCGGCCGCAGGTCCTGCGCATCGGTCTGCCGGGCAGCGAGGCGGAATGGCAGCGCCTTGAAAGCGCGCTTGCCGCCTGGGTCGCGCGGCGCGAGGATGCGCCGAAGGAGATCGGACAATGATCCATGTCTGTTCGCTGTCGAAGGTCGACGAAACCGTGGCAAGGACCGGGGCGCAGCGGTTGCTGTCGCTGCTCGCCGCCGGCACGGAAGTGATCCGGCCGGCCTCCATCCTGGCGGAAAACCACCTGCATCTGGTCATGCACGACATCGCCGTCGCGCAGGAAGGCATGACGATGCCGGGCGAGGAGCATGTCCGCGCCTTGCTCGATTTCGCTTACCGTTGGGACCGCGTGAAGCCGCTGGTCGTGCATTGCTATGCAGGCGTCAGCCGCTCGACCGCATCGGCCTACATCATTGCCGCGGCGCTTGCGCCGAAGCGTGACGAAATGGAACTAGCCAGGACGCTGCGCTTTCTCTCGCCGACGGCGACGCCCAATCCACGTCTGATCGCGGTTGCAGACATGCTGCTTCAGCGTGACGGCCGCATGATTACGGCGATCGAGGCGATCGGGCGCGGTGCCGACGCGTTCGAAGGAGTCCCCTTCGAATTGGGGATCGAAGCTTAGATCACAGCAGACACACCGCTACGACAGCCATTCGGTAAGCTTCACCTTACGCACATCCCTCGCCAGGCTGATAAAACCGTCTGCCTGATGCTCCGCGGTGAGCCGGCCCTTCTCGGCCGTGGCGATCGAGGCATCGCCGACCACGCCGTTGGGGTTGAGATCACTGGCGATCCAGGCAAAGGCATGCGTGCCGGTGTGGCGGAGCAGGGCGAATTCCTTTTCGGCGCGCGCGACATTGGAGACGAAATTGTCGGCCTTGCTCATGTCGACGAGGTCCGGCCGGAAGTGCAGCATCAGCGAGGTCTCGACATCGCCGCCATGGATGCCGTGACGGTCCTCGAGCTCGGTATACATGCCGGCCGGGCGGCCGAAGCGCTGCCAGCTCGTCTTCACCGACAGCATCTTCGCGCGCACACGCAATTCGCGCGAGATGATGCCCATGATCTCTTCATTGCCGCCATGCGAATTGACGATGATCAGTTTTCTGACCCCGGCGCGGGCGACCGACAGGCCAAGCTCGGTCCAGGCGTCGACCAAGGTGGTGGCCGGTAAAGTGAGCGTTCCCGGCGCATGCAGGTGCTCGTTCGATTTGCCGACCGCCTGCACCGGCAGAATGCGGATGTCGAGATCGTCGGGCAGGCGCGCGATCACCGACTCCAGCATGCCCATCATGATCGAGGTGTCGGTCGAGACCGGCAAATGCGGGCCGTGCTGCTCGATCGCCGCGACCGGCAGCACCGCGATGGTCGCTTCGGCGTCGATCGAGGCATATTCGGTGGTCCGGTAGTCGCCCCACCACACTCGTCTTGTCGTCACTGTCGTCTCCCGATGGCCTGGTTGGGATGATCTAAAGCGCCTCGCGCTTGTGGGCAACCATCAGCCCGCAGCCAGCACTTCCACCTCGACCTTGAATTCCAGACGGGCGAAGCCGGAGACGATCATGAGCGTCGAGGCCGGCGCCGGGTCGGAAAACAGCCGGTTGCGGACATCCATATAGGATTGCAGATGTTCGCGGCCGGTGACGAAGGCATTGATGCGCACGATGTCGTTCAAGGTCAGGCCGGCCTCGCTCAAGATTGCGGCGATGTTCTTGAAGCAGAGCTCGGCCTGAGCGCCGGCGTCCTCGGGAACATGGTCGTCAGCCCCGATGCCCAACTGACCGGAGCACAGCACAAGCCGTTTTCCGGCAGGGATTTCGACGCCGTGGCTGTAGCGGGCGAAGGGTGGCTTGATCGACTTGGGCGTCAGGTATTTGAGCATGGCATTCTCCTGTTCGCCGGCAGACTAAGGCCCGATTCGTGAAAGCTTCAAGATGCGGTGCATGCCGCCCGAGCGATTGTGGACAGGCGTCCAAAAAATAGGCACGATGCCTATCGTACAGCATGACCCTTCCGGTCTCGGCAATGACTGCCGCGCAAGCGGGCGGCCCGGGCGGTGGCATGTGTCTTGCTTCGTGAACCAATGGTGTCGAGCCCAGCGCGTAGCGCGCCGGAGCCAAGAGAGGGTGAGTTTATGATCGGAAATGGCAAGATCCTGGCAGGCTCAATTGCCTTGCTGGTTGCGGGCACGCTGGGTGCGGCCGCGAACGAGAAGGTGACGTTCGGCACCAACTGGCTGGCCGAGCCGGAGCATGGCGGCTACTATCAGGCCGTTGCCGACGGCACCTACGCTGCCTGCGGTCTCGACGTCACCATCATGCAGGGCGGCCCGCAGGTCAGCGGCCGGCCGATGCTTCTGGCCGGCAAGATCGATTTCTACATGGGCGGCAACCTGCTGTCGGCCTTCGACGCCGTGCAGCAGGGCATTCCGCTGCGCGTCGTCGCCGCCGACTTCCAGAAGGACCCGCAGGTCATTATGTCCCAGCCGGGGCAGGGGCTGGACAAGTGGGAAGACCTCAAGAACGCCGACCAGTACATCCTCAGCGATGAAGGCGCGCAGACCTTCTTCCAGTGGATGGTTACCGAGCTCGGCTACGATGCCGCCAAGCGCGTGCCTTACACCTTCAATCCGGCGCCGTTCATCGCCAACAAGAAGTCGATCCAGCAGGGCTATGTTACGTCCGAGCCGTTCGCGGTGCAGAAGGCCGGCGGCTTCGTGCCGAACCAGTTCCTGCTCGCCGATTATGGCTGGGATACCTATGCGACGACCGTCGAGGTGATGCAGGATACGATCGACAAGCGGCCGGAGGTCGTCCAGTGCTTCGTCGATGGCTCGGCCAAGGGCTGGTACAAATATCTCTACGGCGACAACAAAGCCGCCAACGATATGATCAAGAAGGACAATCCGGATATGACGGATGAGCAGATCGCCTTCTCGATCGAGCAGCTGAAGAAGTTCGGCGTCGTCGACTCCGGCGATACGGAAAAGCTCGGCATCGGCGCCATGACCGACGCGCGCATCCAGAGTTTCTACGACAAGATGGTCAAGGCCAAGGTCGCGCAGCCGGGCATCGACATCAAGAAGGCCTACACGCTGGCCTTCGTCAACAAGGGTGTCGGGCTGGAGATGAAGAAGTAAGGCGGCCTGCCTGAGATGATCCAGGAGAAAGTGGCGCAGAAAGCAGCATCGGGCGAGGCCCCGATGCTGCTGTCGCTGCGCAATGTCGGCAAGGTCTTTTCCAACGGCGTGACGGCGCTGAGCAAGGTCGATCTCGCCATCCGCGAGGGCGATTTCCTCAGCCTGCTCGGGCCGTCCGGCTGCGGCAAGTCGACGGCGCTCAGGCTGATCGCCGGCTTGTCGACGCAGACCTCTGGCCAGCTCGATTGGCGTGGCCCGGTCGATCGCTCGAACATCGGCTTCGTCTTTCAGGAACCGACGCTGCTGCCCTGGGCCAGCGTCTTCGACAATGTCTGGCTGCCGCTGCGGCTGAAGGGCGTGGCGCGCGCCAAGGCCGAACCCACCGTGATGGAGATGCTGTCGCGCGTCCATCTCACCGGTTTCGAAAACGCCGTGCCGCGCGAGCTTTCCGGCGGCATGAAGATGCGCGTCTCGATCGCGCGGGCCATGGTGACCAAGCCGCGCATCCTTTTGATGGACGAGCCATTCGCGGCGCTCGACGAGATCACCCGCTTCAAGCTCAACAACGATCTCCTGGAGCTGTGGCAGGACGAGCGCTTCACCGTGGTCTTCGTCACCCACAGCGTCTTCGAAAGCGTGTTCCTGTCCAGCCGTGTCGTCGTCATGGCCGCGCGCCCGGGCCGGGTTTTCAGCGAGCTGACCGTCGACGCGCCTTATCCGCGCGACGAGGTTTTCAGAACCTCTCCCGACTATGCCGCGCTTTGCCGCCAGGCCTCGGATGTGCTTGTCAACGCCATCAACTCAACCGCCGGACCGCACCATGACGGCCATTGAAGACGCCACGTTGAAGCTCGATCCCGAAGAGGCGCGACGCGTCCGCCAGGAGCGGCTGGAACGTATCGGCAAATGGGTGCTGCCGCTCGCGATCATGGTGCTGGCGATCTGGCTGTGGGACCGCATCTGCGTCTGGAACGAAATCCCTCAATATATCCTGCCGCGGCCGGGCGTGGTGCTGCAGACGCTGCATAGTGATGCCGGCCTGTTGTTTTCCTCGCTCCTGGTGACGCTCAGGATCACCTTCCTCAGCCTGCTTCTCGCCGTCATCGGGGGCGTCGGGCTGGCGGTGCTGTTCGCGCAGTCGAAATGGGTAGAGATGTCGTTCTTCCCCTTCGCCATCGTGCTGCAGGTTACGCCGATCGTCGCCATCTTTCCGCTGATCAACATCTATGTGAACAACCAGACGGTCAAACTGCTGCTCTGCGCCTGGATCGTCGCCTTTTTCCCGATCCTATCCAACACCACGCTCGGGCTGAATTCGGTCGACCGAAACCTCCGCGACCTGTTCAAGCTCAATGGCGCGACGCGCTGGCAGCAATTGCGCTATCTGCGCCTGCCGGCGGCGATGCCCTATTTCCTCGGCGGATTGAAAATCGCCGGCGGCCTGTCTCTGATCGGCGCCGTGGTCGCGGAATTCGTCGCCGGCGCACAAGGGCAGTCGTCGGGCCTCGCCTCCCGCATCATCGAGGCCGGTTACCGGCTCAACGCACCGAGGCTGTTCGCGGCGCTGATCCTGATCTCGCTCACCGGCATCCTGATCTTCCTGGTGCTGTCGCTGGTGTCGCATCTGATCCTGCGCCGCTGGCACGAGAGCGCGCTCAAGCAGGAGCGCTAGGGTGGTAACAGGGAAAATCGCGAAGAGGACCAGATCTTGATACCTGCCTCTGGTTCCTACCGGCTTGCCAATGCCCGTGTTCATCGGTCACTGACGCCCGGCCTTGCAGCACCGTTCGACGCGGACGGTTTTGCGCTCGCTGAATTGGCCGTCGCCGACGGCAAGATTGCGAGCATCGTCGCCCAAGCCAAATCCAACGCGCCGGCCGATGCGATCGATCTTGCGGGACGGATCGTGCTGCCATGCTTCGTCGACTGCCACACCCATATCGACAAGGGCCATATCTGGCCGCGTAAGCCCAATCCCGACGGCACCTTCATGGGCGCGCTCAACGCCACAGGCGCCGACCGCACCGCGCGGTGGAGCGGTGAGGACGTCGCGCGGCGCATGGATTTCTCGCTGCGATCGGCCTATGCGCATGGCACCAAGGCCGTGCGCACGCACCTCGACAGCGTGCCGCCGCAGGAGGAGATCTCCTGGCCGGTGTTCGAGGCGATGCGGGAAAAATGGCGCGGGCGGATCGAATTGCAGGCCGCCTGCCTGCTCGGCATCGAAGGCGTGCGCGACAAGGTCTGGTTCGAGAAACTGGCGAAGCGCGTCGCCGCGGCCAAGGGCGTGCTCGGCGTCGTCACCTATATGGTGCCGGACCTCGAGGAACTGCTCGACCAGGTTTTCGCGCAGGCGATCAAGCACGGGCTCGATCTCGACTTCCATGCCGACGAGACCGACGACGTCGCGGCCGTCTCGTTGAAGAAGATCGCCGAGGCGTCGCTTTGGAACGGTTTCGAGGGCAACATCCTGGTCGGCCATTGCTGCTCGCTGGCGCGCCAGCCGGACCTCGAGGTTCTCGACACGCTGGACAAGGTGGCGAAGGCGCGGCTCGCCGTGGTGTCGCTGCCGATGTGCAACCTCTATCTGCAGGACCGCCGCAACAACCAAACGACACCGCGCTGGCGCGGCGTGACGCTGCTGCATGAGATGAAGGCGCGCGGCATCAAGGTGGCGGTCGCGTCCGACAACACGCGCGATCCGTTCTACGCCTATGGCGATCTCGACATGCTGGAAGTCTACCGCATGGCGACGCGCATCCTGCATTTCGATCATCCGGTCGGCGACTGGCCGAAGGCGGTTGCGGCGACCCCGGCAGAGGTGATGCGTCTCGATGACGCCGGCACGCTTGCCACCGGCGGCAGCGCCGACTTCATAGTGTTCAAGGGTCGGAACTGGACCGAATTGCTGTCGCGGCCCGAATCGGATCGCGTGGTGGTGCGCGAGGGCAGGGCAATCGAACGCCAACTGCCCGACTACGCCGAACTCGACGAATTGATGGTGGGATGATGGATATCGCAGCGCTGAAGCGCGACCTCGACAGGATCAAGGTCGACGACCATCCGGCCATCGTCCAGCAGAAGAGCCGCGACTTCTACTGGTACAGCCCGGTGCTGAAGGCGCAGCTCGATCATGTCAAAGGCGATCTCATCGTCACGCCGAAAAACGAGGACGAGGTGATCCGCGTGCTTGCAGCCTGTCACCGGCACGGCGTGCCGGTCACGCCGCGCGGCAGCGGCACCGGCAATTACGGGCAGGCGATGCCGCTGTCGGGGGGCGTGGTGCTCAATCTCGCCGAGATGAACGCGATCAAATCGATCGCGCCGGGACGCGTGGTAACCGGACCGGGTGCCGTGCTGGCCGAGATCGACAAGGCAACGCGGGCGCATTCGGCGCAGGAATTGCGCATGTCGCCCTCGACCTACAATACTGCCTCGATCGGCGGCTTCGTGGCAGGCGGGTCGGGCGGCGTCGGCTCGATCCGCTGGGGCGGGTTGCGTGACCTCGGCAACGTCATTCGCCTGCGGACCGTGACGATGGAAGCCGAGCCGCGCGTCATGGAGCTCACCGGCGAAGAGGTGCTCAAGGTGATGCACGCCTATGGCACCAACGGCATCATCACCGAGGTCGAGATGCCGCTGACTGCTTCCTACGATTGGATCGACGTCATCGTCGGTTTCGACGATTTCATGGACGCGGCCGGCTTCGGCAACGATCTCGCCGTCCAGGACGGCATCTTGGCCAAGCTGATCACGCCGATCGCGGCGCCCATTCCCTACGACTATTTCAAGCGGCACCAGAAATTCTTCCGGCGCGAGCAGAGCATCGTGGTGTGCATGATCGCGCCGCATGCGATGGATGCGTTTGTCGCCTTCGTGCGCAGCACCAAGGGCGAGATCGTGTTCCGGGCCGACCAGGAGGCCGATCTCAGAGGATTGCCGCCGGCCTATGAACTGACCTGGAACCACACGACGCTGCGCGCCATCCGGGTCGATCCGACGATCACCTACCTACAGACCCGCTATCCGTCGCCGGATCATCTCGCCCACGTCAAGGCGATGGTCGAGCGGTTTGGCGACGAGGTGCCGGCGCATCTGGAGTTTATCCGCTTCGACGGCGCGATCGGTGCCGCCGGCCTGCCGCTGGTGCGCTACACGACGGAGGAGCGGCTCGAAGAGATCATCCGCATCCACGAGGACAATGGCTGCTGGATCTTCAACCCGCATCGCTACACGCTGGAGGAGGGCGGCATGAAGCGAACAGACGATGTGCAACTTGCCTTCAAGCGCCAGACCGATCCGCAAGGCCTGCTGAACCCCGGCAAGATGATCGCCTGGGAAAACCCCGCCTACGATTATCGCTCGGGCAAGCCCTTCCTGTTCAAGGGCCTGCAAAAGGCGGGCTGATGAACATCCTCGTGCTGTACGCCCATCCGGTGAAGACCAGCTTCAACGCGGGCCTGCATCGGACGATCGTCGAGCGGCTCTCCGCGGCGGGTCACACGATCGACGATTGCGATCTCTATGCGGAGGATTTCGATCCGCGGCTGACGCGAACAGAGCGGCTCGGCTATCACGACCAGCGCAGTCCGGCCGACGCGGTCGCCAGCTATGTCGAAAGGCTGTGCAAGGCCGAGGCGCTGGTGCTGTCGTTTCCGGTCTGGAACTACGGCTATCCGGCGATCCTGAAAGGTTTCTTCGACCGCGTCTTCCTGCCCGGCGTGTCGTTCAAGCTGGTCGATGGAAAGGTGCGGCCAACGCTGCACAACATCCGCAAAATGGCGGCCATCACCACCTATGGCGGCAGCCGCTTTCGCGCCATGCTGATGGGCGATCCACCGCGCAAGATCGTCAAGCGCATGCTGCGCGCAACGATCAAGCCCGGGGCTCCCGTCTCCTATCTGGCGCATTATTCGATGAATGTTTCGACCGACGCGACGCGTAACGCGTTCATGGCAAAAGTCGCGGCGACAATGGACGCCTTCTGATGCGCGTCTTGGTGGTCTATTGCCATCCGGTTCCCGAAAGCTATTGCGCGGCGATCCGCGACACCGCCATCGAGGTGCTGACGGCAAAGGGTTGGGACGTGCGATTGCTCGATCTCTATGCCGAGAATTTCGATCCGGTGATGAGCCGCGAGGAGCGGCGCTTCTACAACGATCGCGCGCCCGACGATCCGGCGCTCAAGCCGCATTTCGAACATCTGGAATGGGCGCAGGCGATCCTCTTCATCTACCCGACCTGGTGGTACGGACTGCCGGCGATGCTCAAGGGTTGGTTCGACCGCGTGTGGGCAACCGACATCGCCTTCCAACTGCCGGCCGGAAAGGGCCGCATCAAGTCGCTGATGACGCATGTCACCAAGGTCGGCGTCATCACCACCTGCGGCGCGCCGACGTGGTGGAGCGTCGTCGTCGGCCAGCCCGGCCGCAAGACGATCCTGCGCGGCATGCGGGCGCTGTGCGCCACGCGCTGCAAGACGTTTTTCCTGGCGCATTATTTGATGGATTCGTCCACGCCGAAGACGAGGGCGGCGTTTTTGGGGAAGGTGAGGGCGAAGCTGGAGCGGTTTTGAGGTTAGCTTTCTTCTCCCCGTTCCACGGGGAGAAGATGGCGGCAGCCAGATGAGGGGCGGCGCGAACTTACGAGAGGCTGGCGCCGCCCCTCATCCGCCCTTCGGGCACCTTCTCCCCGTAGAACGGGGAGAAGGAAGAGGCGCTACATCTTCACCCGTTCCGCTTTCGGATCATACATCGGCTTCAGCGATGCTTCCGCCGCGAAACGCTCGCCGGCGATCTCCACCTCGTAGGATGAAGCCAGCACATCCGCGTCGCTCTCGCCGTGGCACGGCACATAGCCCATGCCGATCGCGCCGCCGAGATGGTGGCCGTAATTGCCTGACGTGATCGGGCCGACAATCCGGCCGTCGCGCAGGATGGCCTCATTGTGGAAGAGGAGGGGCTGAGGATCCTTCAGACGGAACTGCACCAGCCGGCGTGACAGGCCGGCCTCTTTTTTCCTGAGCACTGCGTCGCGGCCGATGAAGCCGGGTTTGCTCGTCTTGACGGCAAAGCCCAGGCCGGCCTCCAGCACATTATCCTCATCCGTGATGTCGTGGCCGAAATGGCGGAAGGCCTTTTCGATACGGCAGGAATCCAGTGTGTGCAGGCCGCAGAGCTTCAGTCCGACATCGGCGCCGGCTTCGGCGATCGCCTCGAAGACATGGGCTGCCTGCTCGATCGAGACATAGAGTTCCCAGCCAAGCTCGCCGACATAGGTGACGCGATGAGCGCGGGCCAGCCCCATGCCGATCTCGATCTCCTGGAACGTGCCGAACGGATTGGCCTCGTTGGAAAAATCGTTCGGGCTGACCTTCCGGATCAGTTTTCGCGCTTCCGGACCCATCAGGCAGATGACGGCTTCGGCCGCGGTGACGTCGGTGATGACGACGAACTCGTCCGCGACATGCTTTCTCAGCCAGGCAAGGTCGCGCTGCAGCGTGGCACCCGGCACGACGAGGAAATAGGCGGTCCCCGAAAGCCGCGTCACGGTGAGGTCGCTCTCGATGCCGCCCTTGGCGTTGAGCATCTGCGTGTAGACGATCCTGCCCGGCGCAACGTCCATGTCGTTGGCGCAAAGCCTTTGCAGGAAGGCGCAGGCGTCGCGGCCTTCGACGCGGATCTTGCCGAAGGAGGTCATGTCGAACAGACCGACGCCGTTGCGGACGGCGAGGTGCTCCTCGCGCTGGTTGTCGAACCAGTTCTGCCGCTTCCAGGAATAGCGGTATTCGCGCTCCTGGCCGGGCCTAGCGAACCAGTTGGCACGCTCCCAGCCGGCGACTTCGCCGAAGACGGCGCCACGCACCTTCAGGTGCTCATGCAAAGGCGAGCGGCGCACGCCGCGCGAGGTCGCCATCTGGCGATAGGGGAAATGATCGGCATAAAGCAGGCCGAGCGTTTCAGAGACGCGCTCCTTGAGGTAGCGGCGGTTCTTCTGGAAGGGCTGGGCGCGGCGGATATCCACCTCCCAGAGGTCGAAGGGCGCTTCGCCGTCATTGATCCACTGCGCCAGCGCCATGCCGGCGCCGCCGGAGGAGACGATGCCGATCGAATTGTAGCCGGTCGCCATCCAGTATCCGGCCAGTTCCGGCGCTTCGCCGAGATAGTAGCGGTCGTCGGGTGTGAAACTCTCGGGACCGTTGAAGAAGGTGTGGATGCCGGCGGTGCCCAGCATCGGCATGCGGTTGACGCCCATTTCGAGGATCGGCTCGAAATGGTCCATGTCCTCGCGCAACTGGTCGAAGCAGAAATCCTCGCGGATGCCGTCCATGCCCCAGGGTTTTGCCACCGGCTCGAAAGCGCCGAGCATCATCTTGCCGGCGTCCTCCTTGTAGTAGGCGCACTCGTCAGGCACGCGCAGCACCGGCAGGCGGGACAGGCCGGGAATCGGCTCGGTGACGAGATAGAAATGCTCGCAGGCATGCAGCGGAATGGTGACGCCGTTCTGCCGGCCTAGCTCGCGCGCCCACATGCCGGCGCAGTTGACGACGATGTCGGTCTCGATCGTGCCCTGTTCCTCGCCCTGCGCCCAGGAGACGCCGGAGACGCGGCCGTTCTTTGTGTGGACCTTGGTCACCTTGACGTTCTCGATGATTGTCGCGCCGCGCTGGCGCGCGCCCTTGGCCAGCGCCATGGCGATGTTGGCCGGGTCGCACTGGCCGTCGAGCGGCAGATGCACGGCGCCGACCACATCCGAGACATTGAGATGCGGATACATCTCCTTGACCTCGCTCGGCGAAATCTCGCGCACGTCGACGTCGAAGGCGCGGGCGAGCGAGGCCTGCCGGTAGATCTCGTGCTTGCGCTCCTCGGTCAGTGCGACGGTGATCGAGCCGACCTGGCGCATGCCGGTGCCGACATCGGTCTCGGCTTCCAGCTTGACGTAGAGGTCGGCCGAATATTTCGCCAGCCGCGTCATGTTCTGCGAGGCGCGCAGCTGGCCGATCAGGCCGGCCGCGTGCCAGGTGGTGCCTGAGGTGAGCTGCTTGCGCTCCAGGAGCACGATGTCGGTCCAGCCGAGCTTGGCCAGGTGATAGGCGACCGAGCAGCCGGAGACGCCGCCGCCGATGATGACGGCGCGGGCTTTCGTGGGAACAGTCTTGGTCATGCGGCCTCGCGGCGATAGTTGGAAGCGAAGCGGCGCAGGCGAAGTGCTGCTTCCTTGAGGATGGGCTCGGGCTGGCAGAGGCTGATGCGAATGTGGCCGGCGGCGGCCTCGCCGAAGCTCGATCCCGGCATGACGCCGACCTGCTCCTTGTCGAGCAGGCCCCAGGCGAATTTCTCGTCATCGGGCTCGATGGACGAGATGTCGAGCATGACATACATGCCGCCTTCCGAGCCGTGCACGGTGACGTCGTTCATGCCGCGTATGGCCTCCAGCATCAGGGCGCGGCGCGCCGCATAGCGTTCGGCGATCTCTTTCACGCCATAGTGGTTCTCGAGCGCTTCGGCGCAGGCGATCGAGATGAAGGCCGGCAGGCCGTAGGTCGTCACCAGATTGAGGTCGGTGAGCAGCCTGATCATCTCTGTCGGGCCGGTCAGCCAGCCCATGCGCCATCCCGTCATGCCGTGGCTTTTCGACATCGAGTTGATGACCAGCGTGCGCTCGGCCATGCCGGGCAGCGAGCGCGGCGAGATGTGCTCGCCGCCGCCGAGCGTCCAATAGACCTCATCCGAAAGCAGCCAGAGATCGTGCTCCTTGCAGATCGCGGCCAGCTCCTCCAGCCGCTCGCGTGAATAGACGGCACCAGTCGGGTTGTTCGGCGTGTTGATCAGAATGGCACGGGTGTTGGGCTTCAGCGCGGCGCGGATCATGCCCGCGCGGGGTTGAAAACCGTCCTCGGCAGGCGTCTCGACCACGGTGAATGTCGCCCCCGCAGCGCTGAAGGTGTTGGGGTAGGTGGCGTAGTAGGGGGCGACGACAATGGCATGGTCGCCGGGATCGAGCACGGTCTGCACGGCGGCATAGAGAGCGGCCTGACCGCCTTGCGTGGCGATGATCTCGTCGGGTTCCGTCTCGATGCCGGTGCAAGCAGTGGACGCCGCCGCCATTGCCTTGCGCAGGCGCGGCAGGCCGGGCAGCGGCGTATAATGATGGTTGCTGCCGCGCACGGCGTTGACGCAAGCCTCGATCGTTTCCGAGGGCGTGTCGAAGTCATGGTCGCCGACAGACAGCATGATGATGTCCTCGCCAGCCTGCTTGCGGGCCCAGGCGGCCGAATGGACCTCCCAGCCGTCCTTGCCGGAGGGCACGATGCCGGTAATGCGCTTGGATGGTTTTGGCATCAGGAAACTCCCGAAATCTGGTGGCCGGCCTGTGCGAGCCGGTCGCGCAGGCCGGCGATATGGGCGGGGCCGACCTCGCAGCAGCCGCCGACGATATGGGCACCGGCCTCGACCCAGCCGATGGCCTGGTCGGCATAGGCTTGCGGGTCAAGGTCGTGGCGGGCGTGCAGCACATCGACCGTGCCGCCATGCTTCAGCGCCTCGACCGAGGTGAAGCCGTTGGCATAGGCGCCGACCGGCCCGCCAAGAGCGATGAGCTCCGGCAAGGCAGCGGCGATAGCTTCCGGCCGGCAGCAGTTGAGCAGCCGGGCCGCGACCGGCAGGTCGCCGAGGACGCCGACCGCATCGGCAATCGTCTCACCGCTGCGCAGGCGCGGCGCACCGTGGTCGGCGAGCGTCCAGGACACCCATACAGGCTTGCCACTTTCGGAGGCTGCGGTGACGGCCGCGCGCGCCTCTTCGGCGGAAGCCATGGTCTCGCACAGGAACAGGTCGACGCCATCGGCCTGCTCGGCGACGATGCGGCGATAGATGTCGAGCGTATCCTCGAACGATATGGTCAGCGCCGGCGCATAGCTGCCGAACAGAGGCGACAGGCAGCCGGCTATGGCTGTGTCGCCCGCTTCGTCACGGGCCTGCCGCGCCAGTTCGATACCGCGCTTCTGCAAAGGCCGGAACAGGTCCTCCGCGCCCTCGCGCGCCAGGCGCTCCGGTGTTGCCGCATAGGTGTTGATGGTGATGACGCGGGCGCCCGCCTGGATGAATTCGATATGCAGGTCGCGCACCAGGTCCGGCTCGTCGATCAGCACCCTGGCCGACCACAGCGGCGTCGGTTCGGACTTGCTGCGGCGAACCAATTCCTGGCCCATGCCGCCATCGGTGAGGATAACGGAAGTCATGCCCGCAGCCTCTCATTCTTCGGATCCCACAGCGGCTCGTCCTTCTGCACGACGGCTTTGAAGCGATCGCCAAAAATCTCGACCTCGACCGCCGTGCCCGGCTCGGTGAGATCGGTACGCAGCATGCCGAGCGCGATCGACTTGCCGACACGGTGGCCCCAGCCACCTGACGTCGTTTCGCCGACGATCTTGCCGTCGTGCCAGAGTGTCGACATGTAGGGCGCGTCGCAGTCGCCGGGATTCTCGACGACCAGCGTGACGAAGCGCTTCTTCACACCCTGCTGCTTCTCATTGAGCAAGGCCGCTTTGCCGCGGAACTCCGACTTGTCCCATTTGACGAAGCGCTCCAAGCCGCCCTGCAGGATCGAATAGTCGGTCGACAGATCGCCCTTCCAGGCGCGGTAGCCTTTTTCCAGTCGCAGCGAATCCAGCGCATACATGCCGAACGGCTTCAGGCCGTGATTCTGGCCGGCGGCCCAGACGGCGTCGAACACAGGCAGTGTGTCGGCGATCTTGGTGTGGATCTCCCAGCCGAGCTCGCCGGCGAAGGACACGCGCACCAGCTTTGCCCAGCGGCCGGCGATGGTGGTTTCCTGATGCGTCAGCCAGGGCAGCGTCAGATCGGCATCGCAAACCTCCGCCAGGATTTTTCGCGAGTTCGGTCCGGCGAGAATCTGGGTCGAGTATTCCTCTGTCCGGTCGGTCAGCGTGAAGGCAGCGTCGGCGGGCATGCGCGACTTCAGCCATTCGAAGTCGTGCCACTGCGCCACCGCGGCGGTGATCAGCGTCATCTGGTCCTCGGCGTGGCGCAGGACCGACATTTCGGTGACGATGCGGCCTTTGTCGTCCGAGAAATAGACAAGGCCGATGCGGCCGCGCTTCGGCACGAGGCCGGTCACTTGCAGCGCCAGCCAGTCGGCCGCGCCCGGTCCTTCGAGGTTGAAGCGCGAGAACCCGGGCAGGTCGAGGATGCCGGCTGCGTCGCGCACCGCGAGGCATTCCTCGCGCACCGCGCGGTGCCACGGCCCGTCGCGGCGGAAGGTGAGCGTCGCTTCCTCGGACGTGTCGTCGCCGGGCTTCGCATACCAGGTGGCGCGCTCCCAGCCGTTGTAGGCGTCGAATTGGCCGCCGAGCCCCTTGATGCGCTCATGCAGCGGCGACAGCTTGCGATTGCGGCCCTCCGGCCAGGCATGGCGCGGGAACTGGATGGCGTATTCGTTGCCGTAGATCTCCATGCCCTTGGCCACGCAATAATCGGGCGCCGAGGCGAAGCTGGTGAAACGGCGCGGATCGCAGGACCACATGTCCCATTCGGTCTGGCCCTCGGTCACCCATTCGGCCAGCACCTTGCCGGCGCCGCCCCCTTGCGCGATGCCGAAGGTAAAGACGCAGGCCTCGAAAGCGTTGGGCACGCCGGGCATCGGCCCGATCAGCGGGTTGCCGTCCGGTGCGTAAGGGATCGGCCCGTTGATCACCTTGGAGAGGCCGGCGGTGCCGAGGATCGGCACGCGCGCGACAGCGTCGGCGAGGTAGTGCTCGAGGCGGTCGAGATCGTCGGGGAAAAGGAGGAAGGAAAAATCCTCGGGCATCGGATCGTTGTGCGTCGCCCAATGCGCGCGGCAATTGCGCTCATAGGGGCCGAGATTCATGCCGCTCTTTTCCTGGCGCAGGTAATAGGACGTGTCGACGTCGCGCAGCAGCGGCAGCTTGTGGCCCTGTTCCTTCGTCCAGGCGGCGAGCTCGGGGATCTCCTCGAACAAGATGTACTGATGGCTCATCACCATCATCGGCACGTCGCGGCCGAACATTTTTCCAACCTCGGCGGCGCGGTAGCCGGCGGCGTTGATGACGATCTCGCAGCGGATCTCGCCTTGCAGAGTTTCGACCACCCATTCGCCGTTCTCGCGGCGCACGCCGGTGACCGGGCAGAAGCGGATGATCTTGGCGCCCATGTCGCGCGCGCCCTTGGCAAGCGCCTGGGTCAGCTGCGCCGGATCAATGTCGCCGTCGCTCGGATCGTAGAGCGCGCCCTTCAGTTCATGCGTCTCGATGAAAGGGTAACGGCGCTTGATCTCGTCGAGGCCGACGACGTCGATATCCATGCCCTGGTAGCGGCCCATGCTCTTGGCGCGCTGGAATTCCTGCATGCGCTCCTTGGAATGGGCGAGCCGCAGCGAGCCGGTGACGTGGTAGTTCATCGGATAGTCGACCGCTTCGGCCAGACCCCGGTAAAGCTCGGTCGAATAGCGCTGCATGTTCATCAGCGACCAGGACGACGAGAAGGTCGGCACGTTGCCGGCGGCATGCCAGGTCGAGCCGGAGGTCAGCTCGTTCTTTTCCAGAAGCACGCAGTCGGTCCAGCCCGCCTTGCAAAGGTGGTAGAGCGATGAGCAGCCGACGACACCGCCTCCGATGATCACCACGCGTGCCGTGGTCGGCAAACCGGCCATTTTTGTCCTCCAAAATAGATCAATATACCGGCGGTGAAACCACCCAGATGACGACGGCCGGCTCGGTGCCCGGATTGCGCCAGCGATAAGGCTTGCCCTCGAAGCGAAACGAGTCGCCTTCGCCAAGCCGATGCCAGACGCCCGCTATCTCGATGTCAAACAGTCCGGAGACGATGTATCCGGCCTCCTCGGTCGGCCGAAGTGCTGCGGCCTTCATCTCTGCGCCGGGGGCGAATACCGAGCGCACCACCTCGAAACTACCGCCGAGATCGGGCGACAGAAGCTCTTCCACCAGACCCGATTCGCTTGTGCCAAGCACGCGGCGGCGGCCGGCGCGCACGATCACGCCACGCTCTTCCTCGGCCGGCACGTCATGACTGAAGAACAGGCTGATCGGTACATCGAAGAGGTCGGCGAAGGCCCGCAAATCGCCGACCGAAGGCACCGAGAGGCCGCGCTCGACCTGGCTAACCCAGCCGACCGAACGGCCGAGTTTCAGCGCAATTTCACTGAGCGTGAGGCCGCGTGCCTTGCGCAGCGCGCGGATGTCGCCGGCCAGCAGCCGGTCGCCATTGTCCTGCTCCGATCTGGCCGTGGTCGAGCTCAAGGGCTTCTCGTGAAAAAATCCGGACAAATTTCATGAGAGGGTAAAACCGTGAAAAAATCAAGGAGATTTTCATAGGCCATAAGATTTGCTTGCGCGTTTTCGGCGGTTGATGCAAAGGCTCGCGCACGAGCGGCGAGGGGGCGCCCGGTCGGGTACCAGTGTTAGCTTATAGTCTGCGGATGGTCGTCAAGGAAACCGAGTTGCGGGTTTCTGGCCATGCCGAAAGGGACGACCCATGCTTGAGAAGAACATCCGGATCGCGTCGGATGCGGAGATCGTCGATGAGGCGATCATGTCGCGCCGGTCGGTGCGCGCCTTCCTGCCCGATATGGTCGACGATGATACAATCCGCGCGATCCTCGCGGTCGCCGCGCGCGCGCCGTCGGGCACCAACATGCAGCCCTGGCGCGTCTATGTGACCAAGGGCGAGGTCAAGCAGCGCATCAGCGACGCGATCCTCAATTCCGGCATCCGCGCCGAAAAGGCCGAGTGGGACGAGTACCGCTACTATCCGGATCAGTTCTTCGAGCCTTACCTCACGCGCAGGCGCGCCAACGGTTTCGGCCTTTATGGGGCGCTGGGCATCGGCCGGCGCGAGGTCGACAAGATGCGCGCGCAGCATGACCGCAACTTCGTCTTCTTCGACGCGCCGGTGGGCATGATCTTCACCATCGACCGGCGGCTGAACCAGGGCTCGTGGATCGACTACGGCATGTTTCTGCAGAACATAATGGTCGCAGCGCGAGGCAGGGGGCTGCATACCTGTCCGCAGGCGGCGTTCGCGCCGTATCACCGCCAGATCCGGCCGGTGCTCAACATTCCCGACGAGGAGATCGTGGTGTGCGGCATGGCGCTCGGCTACGAGGACACCTCGAAGCCCGAGAACGAGTTCCGCACCGACCGGGCGCCGCTCAAGGACTGGGTAAGCTTCGCGGAATAGTGCCGGCGCAGGCCGCAGTTTGGCCTGTCAGTCTGTGCTCATATGCGTGTCGTGCCCGCTGACATGGGCGCCGTCACGCGCCGTCAGCCGCAAGTAAGCCGACAGCGCGCAAAGCGTGATCAGCCCTTCGACGACGAACAGGATGCGATAGTCGTTGACGCTGGCCTTGCCGCCGCCGGCCAGCAGCGACAGCAGCGCCGCCGCGAGGCCGACGCTGATCGCCACCGCGAGCTGCCACAGGATGTAATAGAGCGCGCTGAAGCGGGCGAGCTGCTCCGGAGCGATGTCCGAATAGGAAAGATTGCCGGTCGAGGCCCATTGCACCGAGCGGAAGACGCCGAAGGTGAAGATGTAGGCCAGAACGATCCAGGCTGGCGTGCTCGCCTGCATCAGGGCAAAGCCGGCGACCAGAGAAGCCACGATCGGCGTGTTGGTGACCAGCACGCGCCTGAAACCGAAGCGGTTCAAAAGCCGCGGCATGAAGAAGCGCATGATCAAGGACCCGATCGCGGCGACGAAGGTCAGCGTTCCGGCCTGCACAGCGCTCATGCCGAAGCCGAGCTGGAACATCAGCGGCAAAAGGAAGACCACCGAGCTCAGCCCGATCGTGTCGAGGCTGCCGCCGGTGAGGAAGGCAATGCGGAAGGTGCGGATGCGCAGCAGATTGAGGTCGAGCAGCGGGTTGCGGGCGCGCAAGCAGTAGAAGGCGGCAACCGTCAGGATGACGATCGCCAGGCCAAGCTCGATGCCGATGAGGCTGCTCGCGGCATCCTTGGCGGCAAGCGAATCCATGCCGAAGACCAGCAGCCCCATGCCGCTGCCGACGAGCAGGAAGCCCGGAAAGTCGAATGGCGTGCGGACCGGCTTGGTCGTGGTGGGAAACAGCGAGGCGGCCAGCAGCGCCGCGGTCAGCGCGATCGGGATGTTGATATAAAAGATCCAGCGCCACGAGACATAAGTGGTCAGCGCGCCGCCGACGAGAGGCCCGACCAGCGGTCCCGACTGCCCGGCGAGCGATATGTACATGTTGATCTTGAGCGTGCGGTCGCGCGGGAAGCTCGACAGGATCACGACCTGGCCGAGTGTGCCCATCAGCGCGCCGCCGCAGCCCTGCAGGGCGCGCGAGCCGACCAGCATCCAGATGTTTTCCGAAAGGCCGCATAGGGCCGATGCGCTGGCGAAGACGAGCAGCGCGAAGCAATAGACGTTGCGCAGGCCGAAGCGGTCGGCCAGCCAGCCGCCGAGCGGCATGGTGACGATGAGGCTGGCGACGTAGACGGTGATCAGCAGGCCAAGCTGGCCTGGCGGACGATCGAGGCTCTCGCCGATGCCGGGCAGCGCGGTGACCACGACGTTCTGGTCGAGGCTGGTCATGAACACGCCGCAGGCGACGGTTGCCGGCAACAGCATCGAGGGACCCTCCGCCGGAGCAAAGCGGGTCGTGGCCGTCGCCGAAGTCTCTACAGTCATAGGAAGATTAGTCGAACCGATTGCCTGGACGGGCGCCTACCCGACAAGAGCCCGTGATTCCTTATCTATCGTCGCTGCTGGCCCAAGGCTCAAGCAGCAGTTGTGGTCGTTCGTAATGCCAGAATGCCGGCTGGACCAATTCCTGGTCCCGCTGCGTCTCACTGCACCTCGTAGCCGACTTCCTCCGAGGCGTGGCACAAGGCCTTCCAAAACGAGCGTGCGAAGGAGCGGAAGACGTAGATGTCGAACTGGTCGGCGCCGCTGCGCTGGATCTGGGCGAAGATGTCGTGATGGTTGGTCGAACGGCCGGCGCCGAGCGGGAAAGCCGGCAGGGCGAAGTCGATGGCAAAGAACTTCGCCATCACCCATTCGGCCTTCGGGCCGGCGATGCGGATCGCGGTACGGCCATGCGAAAGATCGGTCAGCGTACCAATGGCCGGCGTGATGACACCGGCGAAGGTCGAGGCCAGCCCTTCTGCTTCGTCGACCACCGTGAATTTCCCAGGCGCGAAGCCGAAGACGGCGCGGGCGCCATTGCTCACACCGCCGCCGGCGCCATCGGGCAGGGCAAGACCGGTGACCTTGCGGATGGCCTCGATCAGCCGCTTCTCCTCGCCTGGCCATGCGGCGAGCTGCAGGATCGACCCCGGCCGCGTTTCGGACAGGATGACATCGACGCCATGTTCGAAATTGCCGTGCGAGCCCGGATGATACTCCGGCTCCAGCGGCGACTGGCGCTCGGGCAATTGCTGCTCAGCCATGCATGCGGCTCCCGTCCGGGTCGTAGAAATGGTTGGAGACGATCTCGATCGGTCCGAACCGGTTGCGCAGCGGATCGGAGACGAAGGCGCGGGTGCCGTGACGCGCCTTGCCGCCCTTGACCAGTGCCAGCGCAATGTATTTGCCCAGCGCCGGCGAATAGCAGCAGGCGGTGATATGTCCGAGCGAATCGTGCGGATTGGCCTCGTCCAGCGCCTCGACAACGTGTCCGCCGCCATTGAGCGGCCGGTTGTCGAGGGCAACCACACCGACGAGCTGCAGCCGGTCGGACGCGATCAGGCCTTCCCGGTCCATCATGGCCGAGCCGATGAAGGGCTTCTTCTTCGACAGCATCCAGTCGAGATGGAGGTCGCGCGCGGTGGTGCGGCCGTCGATCTCGGCGCCGGTGACATGGCCCTTCTCGATGCGCATCGTGCCCAGCGCCTCCAGCCCATAGGTGACAAGGCCGAAAGGCTTGCCGGCCTCGATCAAGGCTTCCCAGACGCGGGTGCCGTAGCCGGCGCCGGAATAGACCTCGAAGGCCATCTCGCCGGAGAAGGACAGCCGGCAGATCATCACCGGCACGCCGGCGATCCGGCCATGAACGATGCCCATGAAGGGGAGCGTGGTGTTGTCGACGGCGGTGCCGGTGACGCAGGAAGCAAGGATTGCCCGCGCGTTCGGACCGCCGATCGCAGCGCCCGCCCATTCGTCGGTGACGGAGGTGACCGTCACCTTCAACTCCGGCCAGATGACGTCGAGGAAATACTCCAGATGCTGCATCACCTTGCCGGCATTGGCGGTGGTGGTGGTCATCAGGAATTCCTGCTCGCCGAGCCGCCAGGTGGTGCCGTCGTCGAAGGCAAGGCCGTCCTCGCGCAGCATCAGTCCGTAGCGCGCCTTGCCGACGGCCAAAGTGGAAAACATGTTGGTGTAGACGCGGTCGAGGAACTCGGCCGCGTCCGGTCCCTGCACCGCGATCTTGCCAAGCGTCGAGACGTCGACGATGCCGGCGCTTTCGCGCGTCGCCCTGGCCTCGCGCACATAAGCCTGCTCGACCGTCTCGCCGGGGAGGCCGTAGATCATCGGCCGGTACCAGAGGCCTGCCGAATACATCCTTGCGCCATTCGCGATGTGCCAGTCATGCATCGGCGTCAGCCGCTCGGGCTTGAGATCGCCGAAGCGCTCGGCCGCCAGCGAGCCGATCGACACCGCCGTGTAAGGCGGGCGGAAGCGTGTCGTGCCGACCTCGGGGATCGGCTTGCCGAGCGCCTCGGCCATGATGGCGAGACCCGGCACGTTGGAGTTCTTGCCCTGGTCGGTCGCCATGCCGAGCGTGGTGTAACGCTTCAGGTGCTCGACCGAGACGAAGCCCTCTCGATGCGCGAGCCGAACATCCTCGGCGGTCACGTCGTGCTGGAAGTCGACGAAGCTCTTACCCTTGGCCTTGATCTCGAAGACCGGCGCCGGATCGGGATCGCCCGGAGCCGCTTCGACGAAGGGCAAAGACGCCAGGGGAGCACTTCCGCCGGCCGCTTGAAGACCCGCAGCGCGGCCCTCGGCAATAGCTTCCACGGTCGAAAAACTGCCGGTGAAAGCGCCGGCGCCGATCCAACGCTGCGTCGGCTTCGGCGGCAGGAAGGCCTGCCTGGCCGGATCCCATTCGGCCTTCGCGCCGGCCTGGCTGGCGAGATGAATGGTCGGCGACCAGCCACCCGACATCAAAAGGCTGTCGGCATGGATGCTGCGCTCGTCGCCGCTGAGCGCACCGCTCGTGGCGTCGAAGCGCTGCGCGTTGAGGCCGGTGAGCGCCTTGCCGCCTTCGGTCGCAACCACGGCGTGACCGGCGAGCAGCTCGGCCTCGGCCTCGCTCGCCAGCTTGCGCATCTCGTTCGAGACGTCGCCGCGGACATCGATTATGGCGACAATTGCGGCGCCTGCCTTTTTCAAGGCAAGGGCAGAACGGTAGGCGCTGTCATTGTTGGTGAAGAGCGCGATGCGCTGTCCAGGCAGCACGCCATATTCGTTGGCGTAGCGCTCGGCCGCATGCGCCAGCATGACGCCGGGACGGTCGTTGCCCGGGAACACCAGCGGCCGCTCGAAGGAGCCGGTGGCAAGCACCACCGTGCCCGCGCGGATGGCCCAATAGCGCTGGCGCGGCTCGCCCTTGGCGGCCACTTCCTTGTGGTCGGTCACCCGTTCCAGCGCGGCCAGAGTGTTGCCGTCGTAATAGCCCCACACTGTGGTGCGCGGCAAAAGCCGCACATTGTCGTTGCCTGCGAGCTGCCCGACCGTGCGCTGTGCCCAGTCGGCGGCGGGCATGCCGTCGATGGTTTCGCCTGACCAGTTGGCGGAGCCGCCGAAATTGGCTTCGAGATCGGCAAGGATGACGCGCGCGCCCTGGTCGGCGGCGGCCTTCGCCGCCATCAGGCCGGCCGGGCCGGAGCCGACCACCAGCACGTCGCAAAACGCGTTCATGCGTTCATAACGTGACGGATCGGGAGCGGTGCCTGCCTTGCCGAGGCCGGCGGCGCGGCGGATGAAATGCTCGCAGAACATCCAGAAGCGCGTGCCCTTCAGCGGACCGATCACCGGGCCCATGAAGGTCTTGTAGTAGAAGCCGGCGGACAGGATCTTGCCGCCGAGCTGGTTGATCGCGCCGATGTCCCAGGCGAGCGAGGGCGTGCGGTTCTGGCTGACGGCGACGAGCCCGTCATAGATTTCGACCATGGTGGCGGCGATGTTCGGCTCGCGCACCTCGCCGCGCAGCACCGTCACCAGCGCGTTCGGCTCCTCGACGCCGGCGGCGAGCAGGCCGCGCGGGCGATGGTATTTGAACGAACGGCCGAACAGCGTCACGCCATTGGCAAGCAGCGCGGAGGCCAGCGTGTCGCCGGCATGGCCGGTGTATGTCGCGCCATCGAAGGTGAAGCGGATGGTGCGCAGCCGGTCGATGCGGCCGCCGGTTTCGGTGCGGCGCGGGCTCATGAGCGGCCCTCCGCCTTGTGGCCGCCACGGGCAAAGGTGGTGCTGCGGATTTCATGCGTGAGCGTGTTGCGCACCACCCGCAGATGCGCGCGGCAACCGCCGGAATGCTGCCAGATCTCATTGTGGTCGCCGGCCGGGTTCAGCCGGTCGTAGACATAGGCGGTCCAGGCATCGAGGTCCTGCGAGGCGGGCTGCGGCCGCTCGCGGTTGCCGTCGCCCTGGTAGGTGAATTCGATGACGTCGCGCGGGCCGCAATAGGGACAAGTGATCAGCATCTTTTATGTATCTTTTTGTTCAACCATGATCTTTTCCAAAAACCGGCTTCCACTTTTTTGGATCATGGTTCCCTAGTGCAGCCGCGGCGTCGCGCCCTGGCCTTTGTCGTCGATGACGAGGCCGCGGTAGAAGCGGTCGAGCGTGAAGGGCGCGTTGAACTCGTGCGGCTCGTCCTTGGCGATGGTGTAGGCGAAGCACCAGCCCGAGGCGGGCGTTGCCTTGAAGCCGCCATAGCACCAGCCGCAATTGAGATACATGCCCGGCAGCGGGCCGGTGGTGATGATCGGCGAGCCGTCCATCGTCATGTCGCACAGCCCGCCCCAGGAGCGCAGCATGCGCACCCGGGCGAGACCCGGGAACAGCGCCAGCATCTCGCTCATCACCTCGTCGACGATCGGCAGGCTGCCGCGCTGGGCGTAGCTGTTGTAGCCGTCGAGGTCGCCGCCATAGACGAGGCCGCCCTTGTCGGATTGGGAAATGTAGAAGTGGCCCATGCCGAAGGTCAGGATGGTGTCGATGATCGGCTTCAGCGATTCCGAGACGAAGGCCTGCAGCACGTGGCTCTCGATCGGCATATGCGAGATACCGGCAAGCTGCATGACGCGGCCGGTGCTGCCGGCAACCGCCAGCGCGACCTTCCTGGCACGGATCTCGCCGCGCGTCGTCGAAACGCCGGTGATGCGGCCGCCGTCGCGCAGGAAGCCGGTGACCTCGCAGTTCTCGATGATGTCGACGCCGCGCCGGTCGGCGCCGCGCGCATAGCCCCAGGCGACGGCGTCGTGGCGGGCGCTGCCGGCGCGCCGCTGCATCAGCCCGCCGAGAACCGGGAAGCGCGCCGATCCCGAGACGTCGAGCGCCGGCACGAGCCGCTTGATCTGATCGACGCTCATCAGTTCGGCATCGACGCCGAGATGGCGCATGGCGTTGCCGCGCCTTGCGTAGTCGTCGAGCTGGGCGGGCGTGTGCGCGAGATTGAGGCAGCCGCGCTGCGAGAACATGACGTTGTAGTTGAGGTCGTGCGAAAGGTTCTCCCACAGCTTCATCGAATGTTCGTAGAAGCGGGTGTTCTGCGGCAGGAGATAGTTGGAGCGCACCGCCGTGGTGTTGCGGCCGACATTTCCGGAGCCCAGCCAGCCCTTTTCCAGCACCGCGACATTGGTGATGCCATGTTCCTTGGCAAGGTAATAGGCGGTCGAAAGGCCGTGGCCGCCGCCGCCGATGACGATGACATCATAGGAAGCCTTGGGGTCCGGCTTGCGCCAGGCGGGTTTCCAATCCTTGTTGCCCGTCAGCGCGTTCTTGAGCAGCGAAAAGGCTGAATATTCCGCCATTCTAACTATCGTCCTTATGATGCGAGGCGGCAGACTATAGAGCAGGCGGGAAGCGCAAAGCCAAGATTGCGCCATCGCTTTTCGACAGGCCGACTTTCACCGGCACGATCGGGACGGCTTGCCGCTTGATAGGCCGGTCTTTATCAAGGGCGGGAATTTCGAGGATTTTCGGCTGCGAGTCGTCAGCAAACTCATGTTCTTGCGCCTGCTACGCCTGGTTCTGGTCGTCATCGTCGCCGTCTTCGGGCAGCCGGCGCTCGAAGCGTCGGCGCAGGCGATCGGCCATGGTTCGTCGCAACTCATCGCCGACCAGACCAAGGTCATCCAGGACCTGACGACCAAGACCGACGGCCTGGAGAAGAAACTGAGCGACCCCGACCAGGACGATGCGGGGCTGGTCGACATCCGGCTGCAACTCGAGGATATTTCGCGCGCGGCGCTGACCAGCGCGCTCGCATTCCGGCAACGCCTCAACGACATCAACAACCGCATCCAAGTGCTCGGACCGCCGCCGGCGCAAGGGCAGCCACCCGAGCCGGCGATCGTGAGCAACGAACGCGGCGCGCTTACCGCGGAGAAGGCCGAGATCAACGCGGTCGTTGCCAGCGCGCAAAACCTGTCGATCCGCGTCAACGGGCTGGTCGACAAGATCGCGGTCATGCGCAGCGAGCTTTTTCGCAGTGTCATCACCAAACATTATGACCTGACCGAAGCGCTGAGCCCGCAGGCGTTTTCCGACGCGCATGAGCAGTTCACGGCCCTCTATAAGGCGGTGTCGTCCTGGCTGAGCTTCGCGCTCAAGTTCAAGTTCCAGGCAATTCTTGCCGCGACGTTCATGGCGCTAGTGCTGGCGGCGGTGCTTTTCATCGGCGGCAGGCGCCTGTTCGGCCGCATCTTCGAGCCCGATCCAACCGTTGAAGAGCCATCCTATCTCAGCCGGCTTTCCGTCGCCTTTTGGTCGACATTGCTGCCGACCGCGGCGCTTGGCGCCTTCTTCGCCTCGGCCGTGTTCTTCTTCAACTACTACACCGTGTTGCGTGGCGATATCGGCACGTTCCTCAACGCCTTGCTGACCGTGATCGGCACGGTCTTCTGCGTCAACCGGCTGACCAATGCGGCGCTCGAGCCACGCCTGCCCAACTGGCGCCTGATCCCGATTGCGACCGGTCCGGCGCGCTGGCTCGTTGGTCTGGCAACGGCAATGGCCATCGTATTGGGCCTCAACTACTTCCTGTCGGTGGTCAACGAGAAGATGGGGTCGCCGCTTTCGCTGACGATCGCCAGGAGTTTCGTCGCCACCATCATCGTCGGCGTCATCCTGATCCTGATGGGGTTGCTGCGGCCGTTCAGGGCGGCCGACGGTTCATGGCGCCCGTGGCCGGCCTGGCTTCGCTTCATCGCCATCGGGCTCGGCCTGTTCACCATCGCCGCGGCGCTGCTCGGCTATATCGGCGTGGCGCTTTTCGTCTCGTTCCAGGTCGTGGTCACCGGCACCGCGCTGGTGACGGCCTATATCGGCTTCCTGTCGGCGCGCGCGATCGGCGAGGAGGGCGGCTTCGCCGACACTTCGGTCGGGCGCTGGCTTTCGGAAAAGTCCAGCTACGAGGATACCGCCCTCGACCAACTCGGCCTGGTGGTCAGCATCGCCATCAACCTGATGATCGTGCTGGTGTTCCTGCCGCTGATCCTTCTGATGTGGGGTTTTCAGCCGGGCGATATCGAGGCCTGGGCCTACAAGCTTGCGACCGGTGTCACCATCGGCTCGGTGACCATCTCCTTCCTCGGCATCCTCAGCGGCATCGTCGTCTTCGTCATCGGCTATTTCCTGACGCGCTGGTTCCAGGGCTGGCTGGACGGTTCGGTGATGGCGCGCGGCAAGGTCGATCCCGGCGTGCGCAATTCGATCCGGCTCGGTGTCGGCTATGCCGGCGTGGCGATTGCCGGCCTGGTCGGTATCTCGGCGGCCGGCATCGATCTTTCCAACCTGGCGCTGGTCGCCGGCGCGCTTTCGCTGGGCATCGGCTTCGGCCTGCAGAATGTCGTGTCGAATTTTGTTTCGGGCCTGATTCTGCTTGCCGAGCGGCCTTTCAAGGTCGGCGACTGGATCGTCGCCGGCGACGTCAGCGGCACGGTCAGGAAGATCAGCGTGCGCGCCACCGAGATCGAGACCTTCCAGCGGCAGTCGGTGATACTGCCCAACTCGAACCTCATCAACAATGCGGTCGGCAACTGGACGCACCGCAACAAGCTCGGGCGCGTCGACATCAAAGTCGGCGTCGCCTATGGCAGCGACGTCAAGCGCGTCCATGCCTTGTTGACCAACATTGCGCGCGCCCATCCGATGGTGCTGAAGAATCCCGAGCCGTTCATTCTCTTCGCCAATTTCGGGCCTGCCGCGCTCGAGTTCGAAGTCCGTGTGTTCGTGGCCGACATCATGAACAGCAGCGTCGTGCAGAACGATATCCGCTTCGCCATCTTCGATATCTTCGAGGGGGAGCAGATCGAGATCCCATCGACACCGCGCGCCGTGGTCGAGACCAAGAAGCACGAAGCCTGGCCGATCGACGACGACAAGATCGAGGCCGAATTCGCCGAGCGCCAGAGGCTGGAGGAGGAAGCCGCGGCCGAGCGGGAGCGGCTGGCCAAGATGAAGCGCAAGGGGCGGAAGCCCGATCCCAGCTAAGGTGCATCGACATTCGGGTGGGGCCGGCCTGCAAATGGCGGTTTCCTCCGCTTCCGGTGCTCACGTACTTTAAGTACTCTCCGCTCCGGTTCTCGGAACCCACCTTGTTTGGTCGCTTCGCGCCCGTGTTCGACTCCGACTCGGCCTGACCCGAACACCTTTTGCGGTGTTGTCTCCGCTGCCGAAACCGATTGTGGCATGAATGCGGCATTCAGTTGCGGTTCAGGTAACATCTCATATAAGCTTCGATGCAAAGGGCGAGAATGCCTTGCAAATTTGAACAGAGGCGGTGTGTGAAACACCGGAATTGAAATGTGGAAGTCTGTCGTTGCCGCCATCGCTTTGCTGGCACTGGGCGGTTCGGCTTTCGCCGCCAGCGCGATCAATAAGGACTCTCAGACGCGGACGTTGGTCGTGACCGAGGGCGGCGCCAAGAGCGAGCTGACGCTCGGTGCAGGCGAGACGGTGGAGTTCTGCCCGAACGGCTGCTTCGTCACCCTGCCCAATGGCGACCTCGAAGCCCTGACCGGTTCGGAAACGGTCGAAATTTCGGGCGGCGCGGCCCGTATCAAGTAAGCCTCGCCACGAGTTGGCGTTGCAGGATTGGCCAAGGCCGGACCGATGTCCGGCCTTTTATCGTTTCGGGTAGGCGTCGCTTAACGATGACGCCGAAAAACCGGTATGACAATGCGCTGCAACCGGGCGTTTTAACGTTCGCTGCGTCATCTCCCGCTATATCCAACCAGAGGACGCCGGCACAGGGCGTGGGTTGAATTGGCGCGTGGTCCTTTCCGAGATCGGAGTTTCAGGATCCTGCGCTTGATCGGGGCAGGGCAATGGACGCGAGGTCGGACAGGAACGCAATTCCGCTTGCGGTCGATCTCGACGGCACGCTGATTGCAACCGACCTTCTGTGGGAAGGCCTGTTCATCCTCCTCAAGAAGAATCCGCTCTATCTCTTTATGCTGCCGCTCTGGCTGACCGGCGGCCCGGCGCGGCTGAAGCAGGAGATCGCCAGGCGCGTCGACATAGATCCGGCCTCGCTGCCCTATCGCCAGGACCTGCTCGAGCGATTGCAGAACGATCATCGCGAAGGGCGCCAGCTCGTTCTGGCAACGGGAACGCCGCGCAAGTTCGCGGAAGCGATCGCGGCGCATCTCGGCATTTTCGATCACGTGCTGGCGACCGACGGCCCGCACAACATGACCTCGGGCCGTAAGTGCGCAGCGCTTGTCGCCGCCTATGGCGATGCGGGCTTCGATTATGCCGGCAACAGCCGCCATGACCTCAAAGTATTCGACGCCGCGCGCAACGCGCTGGTGGTGGCGCCCGACCGCAGCGCGCGGCACTGGCAGGCGGCGCATCAGGCCGAGGCCGTGCCGGCGCCGAAGCCGACGCTGAGGACCTACGTCAAGATGCTGCGCATGCATCAGTGGCTGAAGAACGCGCTGATCGCCGTGCCGATGGTGCTCTCGCACGAATATTTCAATCCGAACATGATCTGGGAGTGCCTGCTGGCATTCCTGTCCTTCAGCGCCGTGGCGTCCGCCATCTACATCCTCAACGATTTCTTCGACCTCGCGCTCGACCGCAAGCATCCGACCAAGCGCAGCCGGCCCTTCGCCAGCGGCGCGTTGTCGATCCCGTTCGGGATCGGCGCGATCGCCGTGCTGCTCGCGATCGGCATCGCCGCGAGCCTTTTCCTTCCGATCGAATTCCTGGGCGTGCTTGCCGGCTACATGGCGGTCACCACCGCCTATTCGCTGTCGTTCAAGCGCATGCTCCTGGTCGATGTGCTGACGCTTGCCGGCCTCTACACGATCCGGGTGCTGGCAGGCGCGGCCGCCACCGGCGTCGATGTCTCCTTCTGGCTGCTCGCTTTCTCGATCTTCTTCTTCCTTTCGCTGGCGCTGGTGAAGCGCTTCGTCGAATTGCGAACCACGGCCATTCCGCCGGGCGAGCGCATCGCCGGTCGCGGCTACCGCACCGAGGACCAGGAAATTGTCGCACAGGCCGGCATGGCGTCGGCCTTCTCCTCGGCGCTGGTGCTGGCGCTTTATATGGACAGCCCGGCGGTGCGCGAGCTCTACCCGCATCCCTGGCTGATATGGCCGCTGGCCCCGATCGTGCTCTATCTCACGATGCGCGTCTGGATCCTCGCCCGGCGCGACGAGATGCATGATGATCCGGTCGTCTTCATCATCCGCGACTGGCGCAGCCAGATCGTCGTCGCCATCGGCGCGGTCTTCCTCGTCGCCGGAGGCTGGTGATGGACGCCAAGCGCTTCGGCAGCTTCGGACGGGCGACGCCGCCGGCGCGCAAGGCGATCCCAGCGGATGAGGCGATCGCCCTGCTTAAGCGCGGCGAAGCGAAAGCCGGATCGCTGCTCGGCTACGGCAATGGACGCTCCTATGGCGACAGCTGCCAGAACGATGCCGGCATGGTGGTCGACATGCGGCCGCTCAATCGCATCCGTTCCTTCAACGCCGAGACCGGCGTGATCGAAGCGGAGGCCGGCACGCTGCTTTGCGACATCATCGCTCACGCCGCGCCCTATGGCTTCTTTCCGGCTGTGGTCCCGGGCACCCAATTCGTGACGCTGGGCGGCGCGATCGCCAACGATGTGCACGGCAAGAACCATCATCGACGCGGCACCTTCGGCAACCATGTCGAGGCCCTGACGCTGCTTCGGTCCGACGGCCGAACCTATCGCTGCTCGCAGGCCGACAATCTCCGCCTGTTCAACGCAACGATCGGCGGCATGGGGCTGACGGGACTGATCCTGTCGGCATCGATCAAGCTGATGCGGGTGCCGTCGCTCGACATTATAGAAAGCGCCGCGCGGTTTCGCGATCTCGGAGAATTCTTCGATCTCGCCGAGGCCGCCGACCAGGACAACGAATATGCCGTCGCCTGGATCGACCAGCTTGCCGGCGGCCATGGGCGCGGGCGAGGACTTCTGTTCACCGGCAATCATGCCGAGCATGGCTCGCACGCAGCCGCGAATGCCGGCAGCCGGCTTTCGGTGCCGGTGCAGCCGCCGTTCAACGTTCTGAACCGGCCGTTCCTCACTGTCTTCAACGCGGCCTACCGTTGGAAAAAGGGCAAGTCCCCGGTTCCGCGCCAGGCGGGGTATCAAGGCTTCTTCTTTCCGCTCGACGGCGTTCGCGACTGGAACCGGCTCTACGGGCCGCGCGGGCTTTTTCAGCATCAGAGCGTGGTGCCGTCGGCCAATGCGCGCCGCATCGTGTCTGCGCTGCTCGAGGCGGCGCGGCGGGCGGGGCAGGGATCGTTCCTGACCGTGCTCAAGCGCTTCGGCGACGTCCGCTCGCCGGCGCAGCTCTCGTTCCCGCGCCCTGGCTACACGCTGACGCTCGATTTCCCCAACCGGGGCGAAAGGACGTTGCGGCTGCTCGCCGAGCTCGATCGCATCACAGTCGAGGCGGGCGGGGCGATCAATCCCTACAAGGACGCGCGGATGGGGGCTGAGACATTCGCCGCGTCATTTCCGCAATGGCAGCGGCTGGAGGCGCTGCGCGATCCGGCTTTTATGTCGAGCTTCTGGGCGAGGACGGCCATGAAACTGGATATCGGACAAGGGAGTGTCGAGGCCGCGGAATGATAAAATTTGAGTAAATCACGGTGGACGAAGTGTTAAATACTGGTTCACTCAAAACACTGTCGCGACTTCACGAAAAATTTGCGGGTTTGTAATAGGACCGCTCAAGGGCGGGGTGGCAACAATGAAATACATAATCTTCATTCTCTTCACGGTCATGACCAATGCGGCGGCACAGCTGATGCTGAAGCAGGGCATGATGTCGATGGGACCGATCTCATTCGAAGGCGTCAATCCGCTCGTCAAGCTTTTGCAGATCGTGTTCAGCCCCTGGGTGTTCCTTGGCCTGTGCACCTTCGTCATCTCGATGGCGTCGCATCTCTACGTGCTGTCCAAGGTCGAGCTCAGCTTCGCCTATCCCTTCCTCAGCCTGGCTTATGTCGCCGTGGCGATCTTTGCCTATTTCGTCTTCCGCGAGGACCTCAACGGCTGGCGCATCGCCGGCATCGCCTGCATCTGCGTCGGCACGATCCTGATCGCCCAGAGTGGCAGAGAAATGGGCGGGCGCGGACATGAGGAGCAGACCGCTTCCATCACTCCCCGCAAGATCGGCACAAGCGAGATCGTTCGATGAGACATGTGATTTTCGGCGGCGACGGCTTCGTCGGCCGTCACCTTGCCCCCAAGCTCGTGGCCGATGGCGAGGACGTCGTCGTCGCCGATATCGCCAAGAGCGACTTGCCGCATTACCGCTCGGTGCGCTTCATCACCTGCGACGTCACCGATCCGGCCTCGGTCGCGGCTGTCGGGCTCAAGTCCGACGACATGGTCTATAACCTATCGGCCAAGATGCTGTCGCCGATCCAGGTGCGCGCCAAGCGGCACGATTTCTTCTTCCCGGTGAATTTCCACGGCACCGAGAACATCATCCAGGCGATGGACAAGGCCGGTGCGCAGCGGCTCGTCCACTACACGACCGACATGATCTACGGCCACACGGTGGTCCTGCCGATGACCGAGGACCATCCGGTCTCGCCGCTTGGCGAATACGGGCTGTCGAAGCTGAAGACCGAGGAACTCGCCGCCGAATGGCGCAAGCGCGGCATGTCGATCTCGCTGTTCCGACCGCGCCTGATCATCGGCCCCGGCCGCCTCGGCATCCTGGAAAAACTGTTCAAGCTGATCGACTGGAACCTGCCGGTGCCGATGATCGGCTCGGGCCGGAATCCCTATCAGTTCATCTCGGTGTTCGACTGCGCCGAAGCCGCCCGCGCTGCCTGGAAGGCAGGCGTGCCGAACGAGGCCTACAATCTCGGCTCGCTCAATCCGCCGCCGGTGAAAAAGCTGCTGGGCGATCTCATCCGCCATGCCGGCTCGAAGTCGATCCTGCTGCCGACACCCGGCTGGGCGGTCAAGCGCACGCTCGACCTGCTCGATTTGCTCAACATGCCGATCATGGACCCGGAGCAATATCTGATCGCCGACGAGGAATGCGTGCTCGACGTGTCCAAGGCCGAGCGCCAGCTCGGCTGGGTGCCGCAATATCGCGACGAGGACATGCTGATCGCCGCCTATAGCGAATACCGCGCCAAGAAGGACGGCCACGCCGTCGCCACCAAGCACGTGCCTGCCGAATAGGCGTCGAAGGGGAGATTTTCAGATGACTGTCATGGCCAAGCCGGAACAGACAGGCGCGCGCACGCTGGTCGAAGCGCCGGCACTGTCGCCCGCTTCGATCGCCAAGCCCGACCTGATCAGCGTCGAGCAGGCCAAGGCGATGGACGTCGCCCGCATCACCGACCTGTTCAAGACGCATCTCAATCCCGGACAGCTGCATTTCATGAAGCTGCTCGGCTTCCACAAGGTCAAGATCGAACGCGCCGAGGGCATGTTCTATATCGACCAGAACGGCCGCAAGATCCTCGACTTCTTCGGCGGCTTCGGTTCGCTGGCCTTCGGCCACAACCATCCGCGCATCCTGGACGCCCGCAAGAAATTCCAGGAGGAGAAGCGCCAGGAGATCGCGATCGCCTTCATGTCGCAATATGCGGCGGCGCTCGCGCACAACATCGCCAAATGCTCGCCGGGCGACCTCGACATGGTGTTTTTGGGATCCTCCGGTTCGGAAGCCATGGAAGCGGCGGTGAAGCTCGCCGAGCGCGCGGCGGGTCCGAAGCGGCCTAAGGTCGTCTATGCGGAGAATTCCTTCCACGGCAAGACCAAGGGCGTGCTCGCGATCACCGACGGCCAGCTCTACCGCGCCGACTTCAAGGTGGCAGACAATGTCGTGCGCGTGCCTTTCGCCGACATCGACGCCGTCGAGCGGCTGTTTAGGAGCGATCCGGAGATCGGCGTCATTGTGCTCGAAACCATCCAGGGCGGCGGCGGCATCATCCAGGCGCCCGCCGAATATTGGCAGAAGCTGCGCGCACTTTGCGACCGCTATGGCGTTCTGTGGGTGGCCGACGAGGTGCAATGCGGCTATGGCCGCTCGGGCCGCTTCTACGCCTTCGAGCATTACGGCGTGGTGCCGGATGTGACGGCGCTGGCGAAATCGCTGGGAGCCGGCAAAGCGGCGGTCGGCGCCATGATCGCCAGGCGCGACGTCTATATGAAGGCCTATGGCACGCCGAAGACGGCGATGATCCACGCCATGGCGACCTTCGGCGGCATGGGCGAGGCCTGCGTCACCGCGATCGAGGGCATCAATGTCCTCTATGACGAGGGGCTGATCGACAACGCCGCTTCGACCGGCGAGTACCTTCTGCAGCGCCTCAAGGCGCTCAAGGAAAAATACCCCAAGATCATCAAGGACGTGCGCGGCAAGGGTTTCATGATCGGGCTCGAGTTCCACGATTTTTCGCAGACCCTGCCGATGGTGCTCAGACCGGTGGTGAGCGTGCTCGACGACAAGCTGAAGGGCTCGCTTTCGGGCTTCGCGGGGTCGCTGCTCTTGCGCGACTACGACGTGCTCGTCGCCTTCACCGAATACAACCGCAACGTCATCCGGCTCGAGCCGCCGCTGATCTGCCAGCGCGAGCATGTCGACCGCTTCGTCGATGCCTTCGACAGCCTGTTGTCGCGCGGCATCGTGGCGATCGTGAAGGATTTCGTGAAAAGCCAGGTCGGTAAATAGCGGATGCTGACCAGGCCGTCCGCTCCGACTGATCCGCTGGAACGGTTGACCGGCGCCGGCCTGGCGTGGGGTGAGGGGACTTACGCGAAATGGGCGGCATCGATCGGGGCGGTCGCCTTCTCGCTCTATATCCTGCTGATAGCCGCGACCGCCTGGTTCATGCCCGAGGCCAACTGGGACATGCTGCCCTATCTGGCGACCGCCGAGGAGGGCGCGTATCCCGATCCGCAGGGGCTGCATGATTATGCCTACAATGCGGTCAAGGCTGGCGTGTCGGCCAGCGACTACAAGACATTGACCGACGATGGCGGTGGCTTCCGCAGCCACATGGCGGAGAATGCCACCGACTTCCATTCACTGCTCGGCATGTACCGGATCAAGTTCCTCTATGCGGAGATCCTGTCCAGCCTGAGTCACGTCGTCTCGCCTGTGGAGGCGATGCGGCTGGTTCAGGTCTTCTCGGTGCTGTTGTTCGGCGCCATCACGCTCGCCTGGCTGCGCGCGGAAGGCGCGCTGGCGCTGGCGCCGGTCGTCGGCGCTATCCTGATCATGGCCGATTTCGGCGATGCGGCGCGGGCCTCTACGCCTGATCTGCTATGCTCGGCGCTGTTCATCGGCGGGCTCTTCGCCTATGTGCGCAAGGGCGAGGCGGCGACGGCGGTCCTGCTCTTCCTGGCCTTCATGGCCAGGCCCGACAACATCGTTTTCCTCGCCATCTTCGCCGTGCTGCTCGTCGCTTTCCGTGAGAAGGCATGGGGTGCACTGGCCGGTTTCGTTGCTTCCTTTGTCGCCTATTTCGCCATCTCGCACTGGGCGCAACACCCGGGCTGGTGGCCGCATCTGTGGTTCTCCAGCATCGAGCAGCATTACAATATGGACGGGTTCGAACCGCCGTTCTCGATGACGGCCTATCTCAAGGCCTTTGCCGCCTCGGTGGTTCGCGCCGTCACCATCAACAGCTGGGTCGGTGTCTCGGTCCTGGCACTGGCCGGCTGGTTCGGTTTGAACCGCGCCGGCTTCCGGCTCGACCGCCGCGCCGGCATTTTGCTTGCGGCGCTGGTCCTTGGCGTGCTGGCGAAGTTCACCGTATTCCCGATCCACGACACCCGCATCTACTTCCCCAATCTCCTGCCATCCTTCCTGCTGCTCGCCGCGCCGCTGATGTTACTGTGGGCAGCGGCGAGCCCTGGCGGGCATCGCACGGCGCTGCAGGCCATTCCCGGAGACAAGTCATGAGCTCGCTGTCCAGCCTAGCGCGCATTCTTCTGTCGCTCGGTCTGCCGGCCGGCCTGCTCGATCGCGGACCGGCGCTGCACGGCACGAAATTCCTTGCGAAGGCTGCGCTCAAAGCGCGCTTCGGCGGCCGGCCGTTCCAGATGGTCAATGTCGGCGCCTGCGACGGCGCGCTGTTTGACGACGTGACGCCGTGGCTGCACCGGATCCCCGGGGCTCGCGCCATGCTGGTCGAGCCGATCCCCTATAACCAGAAGCGGCTGCGGGCCAATTATCCGGATACGACGCGCTTCGTCATCGAGCCGGTGGCGGTGACCAAAACCAAGGGCACTATCACCGTCCATACCTTCGATGCCGCGGCCCTCGAATCCGGCACGCTGCCGATCGAGTTCATCGGCTGCTCCTCGGTGACCGACACCAATCTGATGTCGGGCAAGAACGCCTGGGGCGAGGCGGACGCCAACTTCAACAAGTTCGCGCCGCACCTGAAGGACATCGAGGTGCCGTCGGAGACCTTGCAGACGCTGCTCGACCGCAACGGCATCAGCCATATCGACGCTTTCCTGGTCGACTGCGAAGGCGCCGACTGGATGGTATTCGAGCAGCTCGACCTCGAGCGCTACCGCCCCGGCATGATCAAGATAGAGGTCGGCGCGCTGCCTGCCGCCGAGATCGGCCAGGTTGTGGTCAAGCTCAAGACCGCCGGTTACCAGGTCGGCTTCCAGGCCGAGGACATCTGGGCCTTCGCCTGAACAGAATTCCATTCCGAGCCAAGTCCGGACGCGGGGTCGCGGCGTACCTGCGACGTGTCGCAAACAGGCGGTAGCCCGATCCGCGTCCTCTGCATATTGTGCGCCATTCGAAGGGGCGCAAACGCGCCCGTCTATCCCTTTGGAGTCGCGGGCAATGGCAGAGTTTCCGAAAAAGGCGAAGGTCGTCATCGTCGGCCTGGGCGGTATAGTTGGCGCCTCGGTCGCGCATCACCTGATCGAGCGCGGCTGGGACGACATTGTCGGCATCGACAAGTCGGGCATCCCGACCGACATCGGCTCGACGGCGCACGCCTCGGATTTCTGCTACACGACCAGCCACGATTTCCTCTCGTGCTGGACGACGCTCTACTCCATCGATTTCTATGAGAAGATGGGCCACTACGCCCGCATCGGCGGTCTGGAAGTGGCCCGCGTCGGCGACGATGCCCGCATGGACGAGATCAAGCGCAAGATCGCCTCGGCCAAATCCTTCGGCACCCGCGCGCGTCTGATCGAGCCGGCCGAGATCAAGGAAAGGTTCCCGCTGATCGAGGAGCACATGGTGCTGGGCGGCCTATGGGATCCGGATGCCGGCCTCGTCATTCCGCGGTCGCAGACGGTGGCCGGTAAGCTGGTCGACCAAGGTGTCGCTTCCGGCAAGCTGCAGGCCTTCGCCAACACCTCGGCCAAGGACCTGATCGTCGAGAACGGCCGCATCAAGGGCGTGGTGACCGAGCGCGGCACGATCGAGGCCGACTATGTCGTGGTCTGTACCGGCATCTGGGGCCGGCTCACCGCGGCGCTGGTCGGCGAAGACCTGCCTGTCATGCCGATCGACCATCCGCTGACCTTCTTCGGCCCCTACAACGAGTTTGCCGGCACCGGCAAGGAGATCGGCTGGCCGCTGCTGCGCGACCAGGGCAACTCGGCCTATATGCGCGACACCGGCGATCCAAAGACCGCGGAGGGCGGCCAGATCGAATGGGGCTACTACGAGGAGAACAATCCGCGCCTGTGCCACCCGCGCGATCTGCTCGAAAAGCATGAGGCGCGGCTTTCGCCCTCGCAGCGCGATCTCGACATGGAGCAGATCATGGCGCCGCTGGAGCGCGCCATGGAACTGACGCCGATCCTCGGCGAACTCGGCTACAATGAAGGCCATTCCTTCAACGGCCTCTTGCAGGTGACCACGGATGGCGGCCCGTCGATGGGCGAAAGCCAAAAGGTGAGGGGCCTGTGGTATGCCGTCGCCATCTGGGTCAAGGACGGCCCGGGCATGGGCAAGCTGATCGCAGACTGGATGACCGACGGCCGTACCTCGATCGACCATCACGCCATTGACTATTCACGCTTCTACCCGCACCAGACTCAGGAACAGTTCATCTGGGATCGCTGCACCGAGACGGCGATGAAGGTTTACAATCCGGCGGTGCATCCGCGCGAGCCGTTCTCCAAGGGCCGCAACATCCGCCGCTCGCCCTTCTGGGAGCGCGAGAAGGAGCTCGGCGGCTATTTCATGGAACTGGGCGGCTGGGAGCGCGCCCATGGCTATGCCGCCAACGAGCATCTGCTGGAGAAGTATGGCAACCGCGTGCCGGTGCGCGAGAATGAGTGGGACAACCGCCATTTCTGGCGCGTCTCCAATGCCGAGCACCTGGCGATGAGCGAGGATTGCGGCATCGTGAACCTGTCGCATTTCTCAATGTATGACGTCGAAGGCCCCGACCATGTCGAGCTGCTGGAGTGGCTGTGCGCCGCCAAGATCGGCGGCGACAACAATATCGGCAAGGGCATCTACACCCACTTCCTCGACGAGGAAGGCATGGTGCGCGCCGACTTCACCGTCATCCGCATGCCCGATCGCTGCCGGGTGATCGACGGCGCCGACGCTGGCCCGCGCGACTTCCGCTACATGCAGCGCACCGCGCAAGACAAAGGCTTCGACGTCACAGTCACCGACGTGACCGAAAAATACGTCACCATCGGCATCTGGGGACCGAACGCCCGCACGACCCTGCAGAAGGTGGTCGAGGATCCCAACGGGCTGACGCCGGAGAATTTCCCCTTCGCCGCGATCAAGCCGATCCGGATCGGCGGCAAGGATGTGATGGCCTTCCGCATCTCCTATGTCGGCGAGCAGGGCTGGGAACTGCATATGCGCTACGAGGACGGCCTTGCCGTTTGGGACGCGCTGCGCTCCACCGGCGTGATGCCGTTCGGCGTCGAGACTTATGCCAACACGCGCCGCATGGAAAAGAGCCTGCGCCTGCAGAACGCCGATCTGCTCACCGAGTACAATCTGCTCGAGGCCGACCTTGCCCGTCCGAAGGTCAAGGAGAACGACTTCTGCGGCAAGGCCAAGCATCTGGAATATCGCGCCCGCGCGAACCAGCCGGCGATGCTGTGCACGCTGGTGATGACCGACAACATCGATTCCAAGGGCGTCGCCCGCTATCCGGTCGGGACCATGCCGGTGATGGACCCGGCGAGCGGCGAGACACTGGTCGACGAGCTCGGCCGCCGCTCCTTCACCACTTCGGTCGCCTACGGCCCGACGATCGGCAAGAACATCGCGCTCGCCTATCTGCCCTGGGCCTATGCCCAAGAAGGCCGCAAGCTGCAGGTCGAGTATTTCGGCGAGACCTATCCGGTCGAGGTGGCCGGCGTCGGCTACAAGCCGCTCTACGACCCGGAGAACCTCAAGCCGAGGAGCTGAGATCGGCGCAACTCCGGCAACTGAAGCTCGGCCTTCTTTTGGAAGGCCATCACGCTTGGCTTGATGTGCGCGAGGCCAGCGGCTTATGTGGCCCGATCAGAAGCCCGCGAAAGCAACACGCCCCATGCGCATCCTCTCCGACGCCTTCATTCCTGAGCTTCCCAATCACTATCACGGCAAGGTGCGCGAAAATTACGATCTGCCGGACGGGCGCCGCATCATCATCGCCACGGATCGCCTGAGCGCGTTCGACATCATCCTGGCCTCGATCCCGTTCAAGGGCGAGGTGCTCACTCAGACGGCACGCTACTGGTTCGAGGAGACCGCCGACATCTGTCCCAACCACGTGCTGGAATATCCCGACCCCAATGTCGTCCTCGGCACGCGGCTCGACATGCTGCCCGTCGAAATGGTCGTGCGCGGCTATCTGGCGGGGACCACCAGCACCTCGATCCTGACCAAATACCGGAAAGGCGAACGGAGCTTCTACGGCCACAGCTTTCCCGACGGGCTCCGCGACAATGAAAGACTGCCGCAAGCAATCATCACGCCGACCAGCAAGGCTGCCCATGGCGGCCATGACGAGCCGCTGTCGGAAGCCGAGATCATCGGCCAGGGGCTTCTCACGCAGGCGCAGTGGGACACCGTATCACGCTATGCGCAGCAGCTGTTCGCCCGCGGCCAGCAGCGCGCCGCCGAACGCGGCTTGATCCTGGCCGACACCAAATATGAATTCGGCACCGCGTCGGACGGCACCATCGTGCTGGCGGACGAAATCCACACGCCCGACAGCAGCCGCTATTGGATCGCGGCGAGTTACGACGAGGCTTTCGCAAGCGGCGGGCGGCCGCAGAGTTTCGACAAGGATTTCGTCCGCTCCTGGGTGTCGGCGCGGTGCGATCCCTACAAGGACCCCATCCCCCAGATTCCCGACGAGATCATCAACCAGGCCTCGGCGGTCTATATCCAGGCCTATGAAGCGATCACCGGCGCGAAATTCGTGCCCGACCTTTCCGGCGATACCGTGCTGGAACGCATCCGTTCGAACCTGGCGCGGTATTTTTGACGTCCCGCGCCGGCGGAAAACAAGGCTCGGAAGTGCCGGCTTTTGCGCGCGGCGATTTTCGCTTAACCTTCCGCCATGTCCGCTTATGCCCGCGCAAGGCATATCGTCCAAGGCAGCGCCGCCCTGACGCTGGCGCTTTGGCTGACACCAGCAGCGTCTCCCGCCGAACCCGTCGATGTCGAACTGGTGCTGGCGGTCGATGTTTCGCTTTCGATGTCGCCGGCCGAGCTGGAAATCCAGCGCCACGGCTTCGCGGCGGCACTGACGCATGACAATGTGCTGAAAGCCATCGCTGACGGCGCCTATGGCAAGATCGCCGTCACCTATGTCGAATGGGCGGGCACGACCTGGCAGCGCGTCATCGTGCCGTGGACGGTGATCGCCAACCGCGCCGACGCCGAGGGATTCGTCGCGCAGCTCGACGCCAAGCCGCCGGACAGCGCCCGGCGTACCTCGATCTCCGGGGCGCTGATCTTCGGCAGCGACCTGTTCGCCGAGAGTGGTTTTGAGAGCACCAAGCGCGTTATCGACGTTTCGGGCGACGGGCCCAACAACCAGGGCGCGCCCGTCAACCTCACGCGCGACGGGGTGGTCAAGCAAGGCATCACCATCAACGGGCTGCCGCTGATGACCCGGGGTGGGATCGGCGGCGCTTTCGACGTCGACAATCTCGACCGCTATTACAGCGACTGCGTCATCGGCGGGCCGGGCGCCTTCATGATCCCGGTCAATGACTGGACGCAGTTCCCCGAAGCGATCCGCCGCAAGCTGGTGCTCGAGCTCGCCGGCCCCGCTTCGCCGCATTGGGCGGCGGAAGAGGCCGCGCATGTGCCGGTCTTGCTCGCTGACGACAAGCCGGCCACCGACTGCCTTGCCGGCGAGAAGATGTGGCGCAACCGCGGCTGGGGCGTGCCTTGACGGATAGAGAATCCGGCATGACCTTACACGCGATCAGGATGACATTTCGTTGAAACGTCGCTTCATTGACAAGCCTTTTGGCGTCTGTGAGACAATTGTGCTCCACCAAAAAACACGGGAACCAACGATGAAAAGAACCACCATTTTCGCGGCAGCGCTGACGGCGGCCGCCGTGCTCGGCGCGCCGGCGATGGCCGCTACTTCGCTCACCATCGGCATCAGCGGCTGGACCGGCTTCGCGCCGCTGACTTTGGCCAAGCAGGCCGGGCTTTTCGAAAAGCATGGGCTCAACGTCACGCTGAAGAAAGTGCCGCAGGCGAGTCGCCCGCTGGCGATCGCCAGCGGCGACCTGCAATGCGCGGCGACCACGGTCGAAACCTGGATGGTGTGGAACGCCAGCGGCGTTACCACCAAGCAGATCTTCCAGCTCGACAAGTCCTACGGCGCTGACGGCATTGTCGTGCGCAACGACATCAAGTCCGTCGCCGACCTCAAGGGCAAGAACGTCGCCTCATCGGCACCTGGAACGTCGCCCTATTTCCTGCTCGCCTGGGTGCTCAACAAGAACGGCATGTCGACCAAGGACGTCACCGTCGTCAATCTGGAGCCGGACGCGGCGGCGCAGGCCTTCCTGGCCGGCCAGAACGATGCCGCCGTGACCTACGAGCCGTTCATTTCGGCGGTGCGCGACAAGGCCGACCAGGGCCATATCCTGGCGACCACGCTCGACTACCCGATGGTGCTGGACACCGTCGGCTGCACGCCGGACTTCCTCAAGGCCAATCCCGATGCAGCAAAGGCGCTCGCCGACAGCTATTTCGACGCGCTCGAGCTGATCAAGAAGGATCCGCATAAATCCTATGAGATCATGGGCGCCGACGTGAAGCAGTCGGCCAAGGAGTTCGAGGATTCGGCCAAGTACCTGAAATGGGCCGACAGAGAAGAGAACAAGCAGTTCTTCACCAAGGAGTTCCAGGATTTCTCCAAGACGGCGGCCGAGCTTTTGTTGCAGATGGGGCTGATCAAGGAAGTCCCGGATGTGACGACGCTTGCCGATACCAGCGCGGTGGCCAACTGATCGCGCATCACCCGATCGGCGGCGTCAGGCCGCCGATCCCTTTTCTCTAAAGCGCGCCGCGATCCTCCGGATACGCTCCTCGCGCTTTAGCTTTGACTTTGCGCATGTCTTTACCCGAAACGGGTTCCCACTTTCGGGAGACATGCTTTAAGGACAGGGCCTGATGCTGCGTCCCTTGCACCCCGTTCAGCCGGGCACGCGAACCGTGCTCGGCATCGCCTTCTTCATACTGTTCGTGGTGTTCTGGGCATGGATCACGCTCGGCGGCCATGTGAACCGTATCTTCCTCGCCGATCCGCTGTCGATGCTGAAGGACGGCTGGCGGCTGCTCACCGAGGATCGATTCTGGCTCGACATATTGATCACCATCTGGCGGGTCTTCGGCGGCTTCGCGCTGGCTTCGATCGTGGCGGTCCCGATCGGCATCGCCATGGGTGCCTGGAAGCCGGTCGAAGCCTTCCTCGAGCCGTTTGTGTCCTTTGCGCGCTATCTGCCGGCATCCGCCTTCATCCCGCTGCTCATCCTGTGGGCCGGCATAGGCGAATTTGAAAAGCTCCTGGTGATCTTCGTCGGCTCGGTGTTCCAGATCATCCTGATCGTTGCGGTCAAGGTCGGCGCTACGCGCCGCGACCTGGTCGAAGCCGCCTATACACTGGGGGCGACCGACAACGGCATCGTCAAGCGCGTCATCATGCCGGCCAATGCGCCGGAGATCGCCGAGACGCTGCGGCTGGTGCTCGGCTGGGCGTGGACCTACGTCATCGTCGCCGAGCTGATCGGCTCATCGTCGGGCATCGGCTACATGATCATCAACAGCCAGTCGCGGCTGGCGACCGGGCAGATCATCTTCGGCATTATCGTCATCGGGCTGATCGGGCTTCTGTCCGACTTCGCCTTCAAGGCGCTCAACCGCTGGCTTTTTCCATGGAGCCTGGCGTGAGCAAGCTGCTGATCGAAGGCGTTTCGCGGACCTTTGCCGGAGTTAGGGGCGGTCAACCGGTGCAGGCGCTGCAGCCGGTCGATCTTGCCGTCGCGGCCAATGATTTCATCACCATTCTCGGCCCGTCCGGCTGCGGCAAGTCAACATTGCTCAGGATCGTCGCGGGATTGGAGGCGCCAAGCACGGGTCGCGTTCTGCTCGATGGCAAGGCGGTCACAAGGCCGGGACCGGATCGCGGCATGGTGTTTCAGTCCTACACGCTGTTTCCCTGGCTGACGGTCGCCGAAAACATCGGCTTTGGCCTGCGCGAGCAAGGCAGGCCCGAGCGCGAGCGCAACGAGATCGTCGCCTCCTATGTCGATCTGGTCGGCCTCAAAGGTTTCGAGAACCATTGGCCGAAGCAGCTTTCGGGCGGCATGCAGCAGCGTACCGCGATCGCCCGCGCCTTGGCCAACGATCCCGCGATCCTTTTGCTCGATGAGCCGTTCGGTGCGCTGGACAACCAGACGCGCGGGCTGATGCAGGAATTGCTGCTCGGCATTTGGGAGCGGCGCAAGAAGACGGTGCTGTTCGTCACCCACGACATTGAAGAGGCGATCTTCATGGCGTCGCGGGTGATCGTGATGAGTGCCCGGCCTGGACGTATCAAATCGGACGTGCCGGTCGACCTGCCGCATCCGCGACACTACACGCTGAAGACGAGCCCGGAATTCTCGGAGCTCAAGGCGCAGCTCACCGAAGACATCCGTATCGAGGCGATGCGGACAGCGCAGACGCAGCCAGCTTAGACGGCTGCGTTTGCTGCCTGCTTAAGCCGCCAGCAGCTGCTTGCGGTCGACGCGCTCCTGCTGCGGCGAGCGGGCATAGAGCTCGCGGTAGCATTTGGAGAAATGCGAGGCGGAGACGAAGCCGCAGGCGACGGCCACCTCGACCACCGGCATCGACGACTGGATGAGCAGGTGCCTGGCGCGGTCGAGCCGGATCTCCAGATAGTAGCGCGCAGGCGAGCGGCCCATCTCGGTGCGAAACAGGCGCTCGATCTGCCGGCGGGAGAGATCGACATGGTCGGCGATCTCGATCAGCGACAGCGGCTCGGACAGATTGGCCTCCATCAGTTCGATGATGGTGAGCACCTTGGAGTTCTGGACGCCGAGGCGGGCGCGCAACGGCAGGCGCTGGCGGTCGGTCGGGCTGCGCACGCGGTCGGTCAGCACCTGCTCGCAGACGCGGTTGACCAAGCTCTCATCGAAATCGTCGCCGATCAGCTTCAGCATCATGTCGAGCGCGGCGGTGCCGCCTGCGCAGGTGTAGACGTTCTGATCGACCTCGAAGAGGTCGGCAAAGACGTTGGCTTTCGGGAACGCCTCGGAGAAGCCCGGCAGGTTCTCCCAGTGGATGGCGCAGCGCTTGTTGGACAACAGGCCGGCGGCGGCCAGGATATGCGCGCCGGTGCAAAGGCCGCCTACGGCGACGCCGCGATTATACTCCTCGCGCAGCCAGGCGAAGGCCGATTTGTTATGGTAGCGCTCGACATTGATGCCGCTGCAGACGATGGCCATGTTCGGCCGGTCCGGCCCGGCCATCTTCTTGCGTTCTTCCTCCAGCGAGGTGTTGACGGCGCATTCGACGCCGTTCGAGGCGCGCACCGGCTTGCCGTCGATGCTGGCCAGGCGCCACCGGTAGGCCTCGTATCCTAGCATCCGGTTTGCCGAACGCAGGGGGTCGAGCGCCGTCGCGAAAGCGATCATGGTGAAATCAGGGACGAGGAAGAACACAAACGATCTTGTGACCGGATGCTTTACGGCATTCACGGGAAACCTCACGCAGCCATGACGCGAACAGGATGTCGCGAACAGCATAGCGTCATCAGGAAAAACCATTCCTGTCAATCGGGTAGGCGGCTAAACGAAGATTATATTTGCGACATGGGTCGCAAATGGGCAATGCGTGCAACCGCTGCGCGTCGATGCGCTGGCGGTAAGTGGCTGCACCGAATAAAAACGCCGCCTCGGCGGAGCCGGGCGGCGTTGAACTCAGCTTGGTGCTGGATCGTCTCAGGCAACGAAGCCGAGACGGGCAGCGGCCACGGCGCCGGTCTGGCCGGGCATGGTCTTGGCGAGGCGCTGACGCTCCAGAGCGGTCGTCAGGTTCATTTCGCGGCGGGCAAACAGGCGGGCAAAGAGCTTCATCATCATCTCCATTTGGTTGCTCAGACGGGTCGCCTTCGCTTAAGGAGTGGGGCAGCTCGTTTTTTGCTGACGCCGATATAGGCTCGCTTCAGCAAAAACTAAATCGCAAAAACGAAGCGCTTGATATGAAAAGCGACATGATTTGCGACGTTTTTGAGCAGGCTGCATAAAATTTTTTATTATTTACAGTGGTTTGACCTGAAAATTAACCCGCTATGCGAGTGGTTCATATGCGTCATGCAGCGGCCGCATGGCTGGAAAGGTCGTTTGAATGCAAACAAAAAAGCTATAAAAACAAAAGGCCTGCCGAGCTGACGCGGCAGGCCTTCAGAATTCCATACACACGTGATTACTTCGCTCCGGCCCAGGTTCCGACACCGTGGCGCGAGCTGGTCTTGACGTCGGCCGCTTCAGGCCAGCCGATATCCTTCTGCAGTTCGATCGGCAGCGCATGGATGGCGCGTTCGGTCTGGTAGCGGGCCCGGGCCGCGCTGAATTCGGTCGCAAGCCGACCGATGGACGACAGGATAGACATTTTCTTTCTCCTCTATGCGGGCAGGGAGGCGCCCGGCATTGCGTTAGGTCAGGTCTGTTTCAGCTTCATTTCATGTCGATTGCAGGACTGTGTCAGGGTCGTTTGATGGCTGCTTTTGGCAGCAGCCTGCATCGATCGAGTTGACTATGCGCCTGGAGTGATGTTCAATCAAACGAAATGGAATGATGGATTGCATCAGAAAAATTGAAGGCTGTCTCCCATGAATGCCCCGCTCAATCATCCTTTGCCGCTGCTTGATCTCGACGTGCTTCGCACCTTCGTGGCGATCGCCGAGACCGGCAGTTTCACCACCGCCGCCAATGCGGTGTTCCGCACGCCGTCGGCCGTTTCCATGCAGATCAAGAAGCTGGAGGACATCCTTGGCCGTTCCGTTTTCGCGCGCGACGCGCGTTCGGTGACGCTGACCACGGATGGCGAGATGCTGCTCGGCTACGCACGCCGGCTGCTGTCGATCAACCGGGAGGTGGTGTCTAAGTTCATCATTCCCGACATTGTCGGCGTGGTGCGACTCGGTTCCCCGGACGACTATGGCGAGCGCGTGCTGCCGCATGTGCTGAAGCGGTTCGCGCAGTCGCATCCCTCGATCGCGGTCGACGTCACCATCGACCAGAGCATCAACCTGCGCCGCCGCATGGACGACCGCGCGCTCGACATCACGCTGCTGACCAATTCCTACAAGACCAGCGCGATCGGCGCCGAGGTGCTGTTGACCGAGCCGATCGTGTGGGCAGGCGCCAAGGGCGGCTGCGCACATCTGCGCGAACCGTTGCCGGTGTCGCTGTGGGAAGAGGGTTGCGCCTGGCGGGCCGGCGCTCTCGAAGCGCTCGGACGCGAGGGCCGCAACTACCGCATCGCCTATATGAGTGCCCATACGGCAGGCCAGCGCGCCGCCATTATGGCCGACCTTGCGGTGGCGCCACTGCCGAAGTCGTTCCTCGGCGACGAGATGGTGTCGCTGGGCGCCAAGGACGGCATGCCGGAGATCGGCACCTATAATCTTGCCATGGTGGTGGCCCCCGACGCCAGCGCGCCGGTGAAGGCGGTCGCCGACCATATCCGGGCGACCTTTGAACTGTTCCGCGAAACCGGCAAGTTCTGAGTTATTCGGCCGCCGGGGCCGGGCGCTCTGCGAAAATGGTTTTCGTCCTGCGTCGCGCTTGAGCCAGTCGCGGCGAAGGAGCCGTGAGGAAGTCGACGATGCTGTCGCGCGCGCGGCGCGCTTCCGGCATTTCGATCAGCGGCCACACATGGAACATGCCTTCCTCATAGACCACGTCGACCTCGACGCCGGCGGCGCGCGCTCGTTCGGCGAAGATCAGATTGTCGGGGCTGAGCAGATCGCGGGATCCGGTGAGCAGCAATGTCTTCGGCAGCACCGAGAGATCGCCGTAGAGCGGGCTAATGTGCCAGTCGGAACGATCGATGCCGGCGCTGTAGAGCCGGATCGCCTCCAGTCCGCCCGGAATGCCGAGCCACGGATCGTTGCGCTCGGCCTCGAACACTTCCGGATTGGACAGCGACATGTCGAGGCCGGGAGAGATCAGCACGTGGCGTGACGGTGAGGGCAGGCCCTCCTCGGCCGCTATCATGGTCAGCACGACGGCCATGTTGCCGCCGGCGGAATCGCCCATGAAGACGATGTCCTCGGCGTCGGTCACATCGAGCATGCGCCGGTAGACATCGCCGACCATGCCGAACATGTCGTGAAAATCGTGCTCCGGCGCGATGGGGTAGACCGGCACGGTTATGCCGAAGCCGAGGCGTTCGGCCATCTCGGCGATCAGCCCCCAATGGTAGGGCGTGATCTGAAAGACGAAGGCGCCGCCATGCATGTAGAGGATGCGCCGGCGCTCGCCTGCCTTCGGGGCGATCTCATAGACGGGAAAGCCGCCGATTTCGGTCTCGGTGATGTCCAGCCGCGCCTTGAGCAAGGCCGGCGGATGATGGTCCTCGGTCTTGCGGGCGTAAGCGATCCAGCGCTGCAGGTTTTCGGGACTGGAAAATGCCTTCTTGCGGCTGTGCCGCAGAACGAATGAAACGAGATGGCTTTTCAAACTGGGCATGCGGATACACGGATCTCGGCAGAGCCGACTAAGAGATTTCCCCCCGCTCCTCGAAGATCGTACCGCCGTTAAAAATGTCAAGGTTTCGCCGCTGGCACATCGGCGTGATCCGATGGTGCCAAGTCTTGGTCCGCGCAATGCCGGACGGAAAGTTACGGTGAGTGGCCGAGCCTAACCGCTTCGGGATCATGCTTTAGCGCCGCTTCGGCAGCAGTGCCGCGCGCAATTTGTTGTCGCCGGTCGCCAGGGCCGCGTTCTGGCCCCGGCGGTTGCCGAGCAGCTTGCATTTGTCGGCGAAGGTCATCAGCGCGGCGTGCCCAGAAGCAGCTTGTGCAGTGCTGCCTGCGGGTCGCTCGGCGGCGAGGCCGGCCAACCGATATCCTTCCGGACATGCGCCGGCAGATCGTTGAGCGCGCGGATCGCCTTGTTCCTGGCATGGGCCTGCCTGATGGTGACACCGAAGCGGCTGAGATTTCCAAACATCGACATTTTCATCTCCCTTTAAGAGCAGCGGTGGCCGAGCTATCCCGGCCGCGATGCGGTGCCCGTTAAATGGCTGACGCGTGTATCGGATCGATTTCGCGAAAACAGCGTTTCGGTTTCAGGAACGCGCGGTTCCGAAACATTGCATGCAAACGACGTTGGCAGGCCAGGCGTGCCGGTTCTTACCTGCATCGCGCCATAAGCGGTTGACAGCGGTGCGCGGCTTCATAGGTATTCTGCAATGCGATACCGACTGCATGCACTGCAGCGTGGCTCGATCTGGACTCGAGCGTCGTGACCAGCATCCACAGTATTCAATATCTGCGGGGCCTCGCCGCATGCGCTGTGGTTTGCTTCCACGTCAGCGAGCAGTTCGGCGGCCCGTTCGATGTCGGAGCAGCTGGCGTCGATATCTTTTTCGTCATCAGCGGCTTCATCATGTGGGTGACGACCGCCGGCCGGCCGGCCGATCCCTGGCGTTTCATGAGCCGCCGCTTCACCCGCATCGTGCCTCTCTACTGGATCGTCACGCTTCTGACCGCGGCGGGCATCCTGCTCAAGTCGCAGTTCTTTTACGGCCACTTCCTCAGTGTCTCGAATTTCGTCGGTTCGCTGTTCTTCGTGCCGGTGCTGCAGGAGAACGCGCTGCATCCGGTTGTCCTACAGGGGTGGACGCTCTGCTATGAAATGATGTTCTATCTGCTTTTCACCCTGGCTCTGTTCCTCGGGGAGCGCTGGCGGTTTGGCGTTCTCGTGGGAGCGCTTGTGACGATCGTCGCGCTGCATTTCGCTTTCGCGGCGGGATATGCACGTGCCTTCACCGATCCTGTCGTGCTCGAGTTCGCGGCCGGAGCTGCCGTGGGGCGGTTGTGGCTCCAGGGCGCCAGGGTTCCGCTCGGAGCGGCGCTGGCGATGGCTGGCGCGGGATTTCTGCTGCTTGCGGCCAGCCCACTGCTCGAGGCGGATATGGCTCGCGTCTTGCGCTGGGGGCTTCCGGCCACATTGATCGTGGCCGGCGCTGTCTTTGCCGAACGGGCCCGGCCGTTCAAGCCTGCTGCGCTGCCCAGCTTTCTCGGCGATGCGTCCTATTCGATCTATCTATGGCATGTGGTGGTCGGCGTCCTGGCGACCGGTGTCGTGTTGAGGATCGGGACCCCGGCGGCACTGCAGCCGGCAATGATCCTGGTCGGCACGCTTGCCTTCTCGGCAGTGCTTTATCTGCTCGTCGAAAAGCCGCTGGTCGCTCTGCTGCACCCGCAACGCCCCAAGGGTGCCGTGAAGGCAAGAAACGCCGGGGCCGCAGGCGCGGCAGAATGAGCTCGCTGCTCGCTTGAGCTTGCTCTAGTCGCGGCCACGCCTTGCAGCCCGCTCCTCGCGCGAGCGCCGGCGCGGGGTGGCGTCGCCGGCGCCGCCGTCCTCGCTCATCGCCTTGCGCGGCGGCAGCTTCACCGCGGCGGCCAGCTTGGGGAAGGGGTCGACCTTGTTCGGCAGCGCCATGGCGTAGACGAAGTGCTCCTGGAATTTCGGCTCCAGCGCCGTCTCGATCTTCTCGATCCGGCTCACCGTCTCCTCGATCTCGCGGCGGTAGCCGCGGTTGAGGAGCGCCATGCGGGCGCCGGCGCCGGCGGCGTTGCCGACGGCCGAGACCTTGTCGAGATCGCAGTCAGGTATCAGGCCGAGCACCATGGCGTATTTCGGATCGATGAAGGAACCGAACGCGCCGGCGAAATGGATGCGGTCAACATGATCGGTGTGCTGCTTTTCCATCAAAAGCTTGGTGCCGGCATAGAGCGCCGCCTTGGCAAGCTGGATGGCGCGCACGTCGTTCTGGGTGATGGTGATCTTCGGCTCGCCTTCCTTCAGCACATAGGAGAAGGTGCGGCCGTTGGTCACGATGCGCGGCGAGCGCATGGCAAGCGATCCGTCGACGACGCCGTCCTCCGAAATGATGCCCGACAGATACATCTCGGCGATCACTTCGATGATGCCGGAGCCGCAGATGCCAGTGACGCCGGTCGCCTGCACGCTCTCTGTAAAGCCGGGCTGATCGGACCACAGTTCCGAGCCGATGACGCGGTAGCGCGGCTCCAACGTGTCGGGATCGATGCGCACGCGCTCGATGGCGCCGGGCGCCGCGCGCTGGCCGCCTGAGATTTCCGCGCCCTCGAAGGCCGGACCGGTGGGCGAGGAGGCCGCGACGACGCGCGTGGAATTGCCGAGCACGATTTCGGCATTGGTGCCGACGTCGACGATCAACATCATCTCGTCCTGGCGATGCGGGCCTTCCGACAGGGTGACGGCGGCCGCATCGGCGCCGACATGGCCGGCAATGCAGGGCAGCATGTAGAGGCGGGCGCCCTGGTTGAGCTTGAGGCCGATGTCGGATGCCTTGATGCGCACCGCGCCCGAGACGGCGAGCGCGAACGGCGCGCCGCCAAGCTCGGTCGGATCGATGCCGAGGAACAAATGATGCATGATCGGATTGCCGACGAAGACGGAATCCAGGATGTCGGCGCGCTGGACGTTGCCTTCGGCGCAAACCTTGTCGACGAGGCTTGAGATTGCCTCGCGCACGGCGACCGTCATGCCTTCGCGGCCGTCCGGGTTCATCATCACATAGGAGACGCGGCTCATCAGATCCTCGCCGAAGCGGATCTGCGGATTGGAGGTGCCGGAGGACGCGGCGACGCGGCCCGAGAGCAGTGACACCAGATGCATGGCGATGGTCGTCGAGCCGATGTCGCAGGCGAGGCCGTAGGCTTCGTTCTTCAGGCCGGGCCACAGAGCGATGACGCGCGCGATGTCGCTGTCGGCATCCTTGTGGATGGCGGCGGTTGCGGTCCAGTTGCCCTTGCGCAGGATGCCCTGCACCTGCGGCATGAGGTAGAAGTCGAATTCGAGGTTCTTGAGGTTCCAGTCCTTCATCAAGGCGATCTTGAGCCGGTCGAGGTCGCCGAGCGGCTTGTGCATGTCGGGCTCTTCGATCTCGACATAGCACATGCGGATCGCCGTATCGCGGGCGATCACCCTGGTGTCGGCGTCCTTGCGGATTGTCTGGGCGTTGATGACCGTGTCCTGCGGCACGTCGATGACGAGGTCGCCGAGGATCTGGGCGGAGCAGGAGAGGCGACGGCGCTCGGGCAGGCCGCGGACGCGCTCATAGCGCTCTTCCTTGGCGCCCTTGGGCGAAATGTGGTCGTTCGACGAAACAATCTTGTGCTTGGCGAAATTGCCTTCCTGCACCTCGATCTGGCAACGCCCGCAGGTGGCGCGGCCGCCGCACACGCTCTCGACATAGACGCCGAGTTGGCGCGCGGCATCGAGCACCGGCGTGCCGACCGGGAACCGGCCGCGCTTCCCGGACGGCATGAACAGCACGAGCGGATCGGTGATGTTGGGCGGAGGATTCATGCTGGCACGCGTCTCGATGGCAATTGCCGATGCCGTTTAACGGATCGTTCTACTATTGGGCGGAGAGTCGGTTGGTCCAGGGGCCAACCATGTCGGATCTGCTGCTCTCCGCCGTCCTCACCGCGTTCACCATGGTGCGCGTGATCAAGGGTTCGTGGCTGCGCAATCCGCAATATCTTGCTACCGGGATTCTCGGCGCGGTCGTCGGAACCTTGGCGCTGCATGCATATTGGCCCGCCTATGATGATGATTTCATCGTCGGCGGCGTCACGGGCATTTTCGGATCGTGGGCGGGCATGGCGCTGTTCGACGCCATATTGGGCGCGGCCTGAACGCAAAGCAGAGCTGTCCGACCGCATCCACGATGCGATCGGACCAGCGCTGTTTGCGATGCGGCTCACGATTGCGCGCTTATCCCCTCGCCATGCGGGCTTCGCGACCGCCGCGGCGGCGGCCGCCGGCGGCAGCGCCGTCGCCTGGCGCGGTCACCGCAACCGGAGCAGCGACCGCGTGGCCGCCTTCGGCCGGCTTGTAGTCCTTGTAGGTGCGGATCCAGTTGGTGCAGTTCTCGTCGGTGCCGTTGAGCACATTGGCGCCGCGCACGGCTTCCATTTCCTGCGGACGCACCGGGTTCATGATGGCGCTCGTCATGCCGGCGCCGATCACCATCGGGATGAAGGCGGCGTTGATGCCGTGGCGGTGCGGCAGGCCGAAGGAGATGTTGGAGAGGCCGCAGGTGGTGTTGACCTTGAGCTCCTCACGCAGGCGGCGCAGCAGCGCGAACACCTGGTGGCCAGCATCGCCCAGCGCGCCGATCGGCATGACCAGCGGGTCGACGACGACGTCATGCGAAGGAATGCCGTGGTCGGCGCAGCGCTCGACGATCTTCTTGGCGACGGCGAAGCGGACGTCCGGGTCCATCGAGATGCCGGTCTCGTCATTGGAGATGGCAACAACCGGGACGTTGTATTTCTTGACCAGCGGCAGGATGGCCTCGAGCTTTTCTTCCTCGCCGGTGACGGAGTTGACCAGCGGGCGGCCCTTGGCGACCTTCAGCGCCGCCTCGATCGCGGCGGTGACGGATGAGTCGATCGAGAGTGGCAGGTCGACCAGGCCCTGCACGATCTCCAGCGTCTGCACCAGCAGCGCCGGCTCGGTAGCGTTGGGGTCGACGGCGGTGACGCCGGCATTGACGTCCAGCATGGTGGCGCCGCAGGCGGCCTGTTCCAGCGCGTCCTTGATGACGGTCTCGAAATTGCCAGCCACCATTTCGGCGGCCAGCTTCTTGCGGCCGGTCGGGTTGATGCGTTCGCCGATCACGCAGAAGGGCTGATCGAAGCCGATGACGATTTCTCGGGTTGCCGAGGCGACGATGGTGCGGGTCATGCGATCTCTCCGTCGGGATATAAAGAGTTCTTTATATCGTTATCTGATTTGGTTCAAGCGGATGGTGACTGCCACCTAGACTCTAAGTTCATGTATGTCGTTGTCCCAAAACCGGTTCCCACTTTTGGGCGACATACATCAATGCGCGGTCTTCACCATGTCCACCTGGGTTTCGGTAATCTCGTCGTGCAGTATGTGGTCGAGACGCTCGGCGACGATCTGGTCGTCGCGGCGGATTTCGCGTTGCCAGGGCTGGCGGCCTTTCAGCACCCCGGATTCATCGACGATCTCGGCGACATATTCCTCCTGGCGGTAGGCCATCACGTGGATGCCGGCGACGCCCGGGATTTCCTTCACCTCGTTGATGATGTCGATGCAGAGCTGCTTGCCTTCCTTCTTCTGATCCTGCGCACCTTCCAGCCGCTTGATCACCGCGTCGGGGATGTGGATGCCCGGCACGTTGGAGCGGATCCATTTCGCCGTCTTGGCGGAAGCCAGCGGACCGACGCCGCAGAGCAGGAACAGCTTTTCGGTGTGGCCGAGATCGCGGGCCTTCTGCATGAAGGTTTTGAACATCGGCACGTCGAAGCAATACTGCGTCTGCGCGAACTGCGCGCCGGCGGCGATCTTCTTGCCGAGATGGACCGGGCGGAAGTCGTAAGGCGGCGCGAAAGGATTGACCGCGCAACCGAGGAAAACCTGCGGCGGCGTCGTCAGCTTGCGGCCGGACAGGAACTTGCCGTTGTCGCGCATGATGCGGATGGTTTCGAGCAGCGACATGGAATCGAGGTCGAACACCGGCTTGGCGCCGGGCTGGTCGCCGGCCTGCACGCCGTCGCCGGTGAGGCACAGCATATTCGCGACGCCCATCGCGGCGCCGCCCAAGACGTCGCCCTGAATGGCGATGCGGTTCTTGTCGCGGCAGGCGATCTGCATGATCGGCGCATAGCCCATGCGGGTAAGCAGCGCGCAGATGCCGACCGACGACATGTGGCAGTTGGCGCCGGAGGCATCGACCGCGTTGATGGCGTCGACCCAGCCGTCGAAGATCTTGGCGCGGTTGTAGACGTCTTCCGGATCGGCGCTGTCGGGCGGATTGAGCTCGGTCGTCACCGCGAACTCGCCGCGGCGCAGCACGCGCTCCAGCCGGCCGCGAGACGTGTGGCCGGGCAGGGGATCGAGCGGCAGGTGGATGCCGGCCGGGTTCTCGTCAAGCTGGCGGGCGTTCATGCCGAAGCTCCGGGATTCTGGGTCGTTTCACGCGCCGCGGCGGCCTGCGCGGTCACCCTCAGCCAGGCCGAGGTTTCGCGCAGCGACTGGTCGACCGGCTTCTGCACGTCGAGGATCTTGTCGCCATGCACCATGTTGCGCGAGCCTTCCCAGGCCTTCACCCAGACGCAGGGCATGTCCGGCTCGACCTCGCAATTGCCGTTGGCGCGCACGCCGCCGCACGGGCCGTTGCGCAGTTGCTTCGGGCAGTTCATCGGGCACGACATGCCGGTGGAGGAGAGCACGCACTGGCCGCACATGCGGCAGTCGAACATGAAGCCCTTGACGCGCTTCTCGACAAATTTCACCGGAGCTTCGACACGGCCATAGCCGATGCCTTTCCACAGCGGGTGGAGCAGCAGGAAGACGTCGGCGAACCTGCTGTAGAACCATTCGAGCAGCCGCGAGTGCCGGATGGACCAAAGCCGCACGGCAAACGTGCGCTGGACGCGCCGCTGCGGCGACACGTCGGCAGGCTTGTAGTCGGATTTCGGCGCTGCCTTCTTGACCAAGGTGGCCTGGGTAACCGTCGGCTGCTTGTCAGACATTTTCTTTCCCGCCAGCCTTGACCAGAGCGACCAGCCGCTCGCGGTCATATTTCGCGTCGAGTTCCTGGAAAGCCTTTTCGACCTCGGCCTCGATGTCATCGCCGACCGGAACCGGGTCGGCCTTGCGCCATTCCGCCAGATAGTCGTCGGTGCCGCCGGCGCCGGTGCGCATGGCGCACATGTCGATCGCCTCGGTGAAGCGCAGCGGCAGTTCGCGCTTGGCGTTCTGCCGGCCCTTCTTGACGATGACCTGGGCGGGGATGTCGCGCCAATAGACGACGATCAAATCGGCCATAAAACTCTTGCTCCTTGATGCTGCGAGCATTGCCGCAAGCGCCGTTGGGCCGCTTGTTATGGGACGACGCGCGCGCCTTCAAAAGCGACGCTGCTGATGACGCAAAGCGAATGCTGAAATTCGTCGCCGGCTGGTTACCAGACGCGTTTGGTCAGACCGGTCCAGAGATAGTACCAGATCGTCGGGTGATACCACTGCTTCGACGGCAGGCCCGGATCGATCGTTTCCAATCTGCCGGCGAGCGCATTGCCGATCGCCTCGACGCAGATATCACGCGAAAAGGCGGCCTGACGCAGCGCGTAGCCGGCGATGGTGTCGCCTGTTTTGGGCTTGCCGCGCGCCTGCTTCATCACGCCGCCGGTGTCGACGCCGGCATCGACCAGATGCACGGTAGTGCCGAAGTTCCCTTGATCGCCGGAGGCTAGCGCCCAGTAGCCGCCATTCATGCCGCGATATTTTGGGGCGATGCCGGCGTGATAGTTGAGCACCGGGCAAGGCATCTTTGCCAGCATATCCTTCGACAGCAGCCTGCAGCCGGCGAGCAGGACGACACCCGGCTTGATGCGCTTGATTTCCTTCAGGCATTCCGGGCCGTTAGCCGACGGCACATGGATGATCGCCTGGCCTTGCCGCGGCTCGGTCGCGAGCTTCTCCTCGGCGATCAGCCGCCCGGCATGGCCGGCAAGGAAGCGCTTGCCAAGTCTGGTCAGCACCATGGTGCCAAGCTGGCCGATGGCCGAGATCCAGCCCTGCCGCCGTGCGCGGCCCATGAGCAGCCGCTTTTTGGATTCGGGGGCTTCGAGGATGACGCTCACCGGACCGACGCGGTCGGCAAGCGCGTTGACGATGGCCCAGATATGCGGACCACCTTCGGTGACGACCACGATTGGTCGCGTACTCGATTCCGTCGCCGCCATGGCAAGCACCTGCTCTGAAGACCGGCGGATGCTATTCGGCGCGGGTTAATCCTTGGTGTGCCGAAGGCCTTCAGTCAGGCGCCGAGGCCCGGCTCAGCGCTTGAATTCCATGATGTCGAGTTTCGATTCATAATAGGGTGCGGGGAATTCGATGCGCCATTCGGTGGCGCTGTTGCGGAAGGCGTAGCCGACCTGGTCGCTTTCGGGGCCGCTGCTATAGGGCTTGGCCTTGTCGTCATTGACGGAGAACGAGCCGAGGTAGATGGCGCGCTTCTCGTTGTCGTCGAAGAAGCGGCCGGTCGTACGCTGCGAGCCGCTGATCTTCGCAAGCCGCCAGCCGGAGCCATCGTCGGTGACCTTGCACTTGAACCAGCCATAGATAACGAGTGGGCTGATACCGCCTGCCTTGATGGTGCGGCACTTCCAGTTGCCGGTGAGATCCTTGTCGGAGAAGGCGACCAGCGGCTTGGCGAGCAGTTCATCCAGTTGCTTGACCTCGGCCGGATCGCCGGCCTTGGCCTCATCGAGGGCTGCCTTGCGCGTCTCGCCATACTTGTCCAGCCGCGCCTTATCGGCGGCGGTGATCAGCTTCTGTACCTCGCCATCGGCATGAGCAGGCAAAGTCAGGACGATGAGGCCGAGGGTGGCAAAAAGCAGGCGTGGGGTCATGAAATCTGTTTCCTCAATCAATGGCTGGAACAAAGTTCTTTCTGCCACTGGCGCACAACTTACCGGTTCGCGATCGGCTGTCATCCGTGCTTAACAGCGTGGGCTCGGAAAAATGGTGTTCGATCGATGCGGATCTTGCTCACGGGATCGTCCGGCTGGCTGGGCAGTGGGCTTGAGCCAAGACTCAAGGCGCTCGGCCATGATGTCATCGGCCTTGATCCGGTTCTCTCGGCGCGCACGCAGATCGTCGGCTCGATCGCGGATCGCGATCTTGTTCTGAGAACCGTCCGCAAGCACAGCATCGAGGCCATCATTCACAGCGGCGCGCTGCACAAACCGAATATCGAGCATTTCGAGAACAGCGCCTTCGTCGCGACGAATGTGCAAGGCACGCTCAACCTGCTCGACGCGGCCGTAGCCTGTGGTGTGAGGCGCTTCGTCTTCACCTCGACGACGTCGCTGATGATCTCGCGGGCGATCCGCGCCGGGTTCCAGGGCGGCGCGCGCGAGGCGGCCTGGCTGACGGAAGAGATGTCGCCGGAGCCGCGCAACATCTATGGCGTGACGAAGCTGTCGGCCGAGCATCTGTGCCGCCTCTATCATATCGAGCACGGGCTGCCGGTGGTGGTGCTGCGCACGGCGCGCTTCTTTCCCGAAGCGGACGACATGGCGCATGCGATCGAGCAGTCCGATGCCAACACCAAGGCGAACGAATTGCTGTTCCGGCGGCTGACGGTGGAGGATGCAGCGGAGGCCCATGTCGCAGCGTTGGAGAAGGCGCCGAGCCTGGGCTTCGACGTCTTTATCGTCTCGGCGCCGACGCCGTTCAAACCGGAGGATTGCGCCGAGCTAATCGCCGACGCGCCATCGGTTGTCGCGCGCTATTTCCCGGATTATCCGCGCCTCTACGCCAGGAAGGGCTGGACGATGTTCTCGTCGATCGACCGTGTTTACGATCCGTCGCGTGCAAGGGAACGACTGGGCTTCGTGTGCAAGACGAGTTTTGCCGATGTATTGGCGGCGCTCGAAGCGGAGGCGCGAAGCCCTCAGGCGCCGGCTGCCGCCCGCGCCAGCTCGCTTGTCAGATCGCCATAGCCGGTCGGGCGGCGTTCATAGGCGAGGCCGAGCATGGCCGCGGCTTTTTCGGCAACCTTGTCGAGCTCGGGATCGTCGGTCTGGGCGAGATAGATGAGCTTCTCGTAATTGCCGAAATAGTCCTTGATCAGCTCCGGATGCCGGTCCAAGCCGAGCGGCTTGATGAAGAAGGCCTCGAACTGGCGGCAGAGGAAGTCGGTCATGTAGAACGACATCATGTCGTCCTCGGCGACCTTCGTATAGGCATCCATGCCCTGGTAGAAGGCAAAGCAATGCGGCCCGGCCATGCGCTCGACGCCATGCTTCTCGATGACGCGGTCGAGCAGGCCGCCGGTGCCGCAATCGGCATAACCGACGAAGATGCGCCCGTAGCCTTCGGCCTTGGCCTTCTCGATCGCCTTGTCCATCGCCGGCGCGATGCGATCCGGATAGAAGTGGAACTCGGCCGGCAAGCAGGTCAGCTCGAGATGGTCAAGCTTTAGCTGTTGCTTGACGGCCAAAACTTCGCGCGCAATCATCCCGCAGGCGATGACGAGCAGCCTGTCTGTTTGATTCGGTTCCATTTTTTGCGTCTTGACCAAGTCGGGCCGGCTTTCGCTGGGGCTTAATATCTGTCGAGGGAGACACCGTCCATGAAACTGCTACGCATCGCGCCGATCGCCATCCTGGCCTGCGCGCTTGCACTCACCGCCTGCGCCAACACCATCCGGGGCGTCGGCAAGGACGTCAAATCGACGGCAAGGGCGGTCAAAGACACTGTCAACTGATCTTCTCCCATCATCTGGGAACAAAAAAGCCGCGCTGCAAGGCGCGGCTTTTTTGATCCATCCTGATGCCTTGGTCAGGCGGAAGCGCGAACGTTGTGCTTGCGCTTCATGAAATCCTTGGCGGTCTCCACGGCCACCGCCGCGTCGCGGCAATAGGCGTCGGCGCCGACGGCCTTGCCGAATTCCTCGTTGAGCGGCGCGCCGCCGACCAGCACGACATAATCGTCGCGGATGCCCTTTTCCTTCATCGTGTCGATGACGACCTTCATATAGGGCATCGTGGTGGTGAGCAGCGCCGACATGCCGATGATGTCGGGCTGGTGCTGCTCGATGGCGTCCAGATATTTCTCGACCGCGTTGTTGATGCCGAGGTCGATGACGTCGAAGCCGGCGCCTTCCATCATCATGCCGACGAGGTTCTTGCCGATGTCGTGAATGTCGCCCTTGACGGTGCCGATCACCATCTTTCCCTGCTTTGGCGCGCCGGTGGCGGCAAGCAGCGGACGCAGGATCGCCATGCCGGCCTTCATGGCGTTGGCCGACAGCAGCACTTCCGGCACGAACAGGATGCCATCGCGGAAGTCTTCGCCGACGATGCGCATGCCTTCGACCAGCGCCTCGGTCAGCACCTTGTAAGGCGCCCAATTGCGCTCGAGAAGGATATGCGTGCCTTCCTCGATTTCTTCCTTCAGCCCGTCATAGAGGTCGTCGTGCATCTGCTGCACAAGCTCCTCGTCGGAAAGCTCGGAAAGGATGATCTCGTCGTCGGACATTTTTCTCGGGCTCCTTGCTGCTCGGAATGACTGCGGCAGCCTAAAAATCGATGCGCCAATACCTAACCCGCGAGGGCAAGCTAGCCATAGCTGATTTGCGACTTCCCGCAAAAGGAAAGCGACTGAAAAATTGGCGCTTTTCTTGTCGATTTTGCGACAGGCGTTGGCGCTGGCTGGCCGTTTCCAATAGGGTGCATGGCTACGATCCGGCAAGAAGCGGCGACGATGGGCCGCCCAGCCAATTCAGGCCAAGTTATAGGAAGAACGATCATGAGCGATAACGCGGCAGTCGAGCAGGAAGCGTCGGGTGGACGACGCGGACGCGGCGCCAGCGGCGGCGCGGCGGCACGCCGTGCGGCCCGTTCGGGCGGCGGTCCGGGCACCCAGCTCACCTACATCAAGCGCAAGATCAACGTCTATGAGGTCCTCAACGAGGAAGGCCTGGCGCTGATCGAGAAGAACACCGACACGGTGCTGGAAGAGATCGGCATCATTTTTCGCGATGATGCCGAGGCGCTGGCGCTGTGGAAGGAAGCGGGCGCCGACGTCAAGGGCGAGCGCGTGCATTTCCCCAAGGGGCTCTGCCGCTCGCTCTTGAAGACCGCGCCTTCGATCTACACCCAGCATGCGCGCAACCCGGAGCGTTCGGTGCAGATCGGCGGCAATGCGACCGTGTTCGCGCCGGTCTACGGCCCGCCCTTCGTGCGCGACCTCGACGGCAACCGCCGCTACGCGACGATCGAGGATTTCCAGAATTTCGTGAAGCTCGCCTATATGGCGCCGTCGATCCACCATTCGGGCGGCACGGTGTGCGAGCCGGTCGACGTGCCGGTCAACAAGCGCCATCTCGACATGGTCTACAGCCACATCCGCTATTCGGACAAGCCGTTTATGGGGTCGGTGACGGCGCCGGAGCGGGCCCAGGACACGGTGGCGATGGCCAAGCTGGTGTTCGGCGACGACTTCGTCGAGAACAACACGGTGCTGACCAGCCTGATCAACGCCAACTCGCCGATGGTGTTCGACGAGACCATGCTCGGGGCGCTGAAAGTCTATTCGCGCCACAACCAGGCCTGCATCGTCACGCCCTTCATCCTTGCCGGCGCGATGAGCCCGGTGACGGTTGCCGGCACGCTGACGCAAGTGCTGGCCGAAGTGCTGGCCGGCGCCTCGTTCACGCAGCTGATCCGCCCCGGCGCGCCGGTGCTGTTCGGCACCTTCGCCTCATCGATCTCGATGCAGTCGGGCGCGCCGACCTTCGGCACGCCGGAGCCGTCGCTGGTCTCCTATGGCGCTGCTCAGCTGGCGCGCCGGCTCGGCCTGCCGTTCCGCACCGGCGGCTCGCTCTGCGCCTCGAAGGTCCCGGATGCGCAGGCGGCCTATGAGAGCGCCAACACGCTCAACTCGACCATCCTTGCCGGCACCAATTTCGTGCTGCATTCGGCCGGTTGGCTCGAGGGCGGCCTCGCCTCCTGCTACGAAAAGTTCATGATGGACATCGACCAGCTCGGCATGCAGCAGAAGTTTGCCGAGGGTGTCGACCTGTCGGAAAACGGCCAGGCGATGGACGCCATCCGCCAGGTCGGTCCGGGCAGCCATTATCTCGGTTGCGATCACACCCAGGCGAATTTCCAGACGGCCTTCTACCGCTCCAACATCGCCGACAACAATTCCTACGAGCAGTGGCTGGCCGAAGGCGAAAAGACCGCGCCGCAGCGCGCCAACGAGCTCGCCCGCCGTTGGCTGGAAAGCTACGAAGCGCCGCATCTCGATCCGGCGATCGACGAAGCGCTGAAGGAATTCATCGCCAAGAAGAAGGGCTCGATGCCCGACGCCTTCACTTGAAAGGAGCCCGAGTCAGGCCGGGCTAAAGTGGCCGACATCATCCACAAGGAAGTCTGGCGGAGCGCGTTCTCCGACCCGGACCGGAAGGGATGATTGTTGTGCGCGACCCGGTCGAGGAGATTGCGACCGCGCTCGCGGCCCACGGCCTGATCCTTCGCGGCGGCTTCAACTTTGGCGACGATGAGACGGCGCCAGCCGTAGGGTCCGCTGCGCTGGCCAGATCCGCCCTGCTGGTCGGGCAAGCGGGCGCGGCGCCTTGGCCGCATTTCCAGCGCTGGCTTGAACGGCAGGCGAGGGGGATCGCCAATCCGCTCGACAGCTGGTCGCGCGAGGTTATCGGCGCCGTGGCGAAGGAATTCGGCGCCCGCGCCGTGTCGCCTTCGGATCGGCCCTATCTGCCGTTCCAGCAATGGGCGATGCGCGCGGAAGGGCTGAAGCCGTCGCCGCTCGGCATCCTCATGCACCCGCGATATGGGCTATGGCATGCCTATCGTGGCGCATTGCTGTTCGAGGACGAGATTTCTCTCCCCCAAGCTCACGAAGCGATTCACCTTTGCGACACATGTGTCGAAAAACCCTGCCTGAAATCCTGTCCGGTCGACGCCTATTCGGCGCAGGACTTTGCCCATGAGGCCTGTCTCGATCATGTGCGCGGCCCTCGCGGGTCGCCCTGCAAGACAGGCGGCTGCCTTGACCGCAACGCCTGTCCCTATGGCACGAGCTATCGCTATCCGCGTGACGTGCAGGCCTTCCATATGGCAGCGTTCGCCGGCCTGTAGGCATTTTTCTGAGCCGCACGGAAACTTGACCACGATTGAGATGTCGTGGCTTGCCCTGACTGGCGGCGCGGATATCTATCGCGTGGCAACAAGCGGAGCGCGCAATGACGAAGCAGGACGTCGAGATCAAGACCCAGGACGGTACGTCGAAAGCGCGGCTGTTTCGTCCGGCCGCGCCGGCCAAGGCCGGAATCATCCTGTACATGGATATTTTCGGTCCGCGTCCGGCGCTCGACCAGATGGCCGAGCGCATCGCCGGGCTTGGCTACGCCGTGCTGGTGCCCGATCTCTTTTACCGCAATGCGCCCTACGGTCCGTTCGATCCCAAGACCGCCTTTGCCGAGGAAAAGAGCAAGGCCGCGCTCTCTGCGTTGAGCGGCGGCACGACGCAGGACATGACCATCCGCGATGGCGCCGCCTTCCTCGATGCGCTTACCGCCGAAGGGATTACCGGACCCGTTGGCGTCGTCGGCTACTGCATGGGCGGCGCGCGGGCGTTGAACGCGGCGGCGAGTTATCCAGCTCGGATCGTTGCGGCTGCAAGCTTCCATGGCGGCAATCTCGCCAGCGACGCGCCCGACAGCCCGCATCGCAAGGCGGCCTCGATCAAGGCGCGCGTCTATGTCGGCGTCGCAGCCGTCGACCGCAGCTTCCCGCCGGAACAGTCGGCGCGGCTTGCGGAGGTGTTGAGGGTGGCCGAGGTCGACCACACGATCGAGAACTATGTTGGCGTCGGCCACGGCTGGTGCGTGCCGGATCATAGCGTCTATGACGAGGCGGGGGCTGAGAGGCATTGGAAGCGGCTGACGACGTTTTTCAAAGAGACGTTGGGCTGAGCCCGCAGATCACTGAGAGGACACCGTGTAGCGCGAGTCTTCGAACGTTCGCGCCGCCCCTCATCCGTCCTTCGGACACCTTCTCCCCGTGAACGGGGAGAAGGAAAAGTCTTGCCGCAAAAAAATCTTTTCATCGCCCCAAGGATTGGCCATTAGCCTTCGTCCAACAGGCAAATGATGGCGATGATGCTGGACGACAGCGAAGCCTCCGATGCCGAGTTGATCGGGCGGGCGAGGGGCGGAGACAGGGGGGCTTTCGGCAAACTGCTCGAAAGGCACTATGGCTTCGTCTATCGCGCCGCCTATCGCTGGTGCGGCCGCAAAGCCGATGCCGAGGACATCGCCCAGGATGTCTGCGTGCGACTCGGCCGCGCGATCCGCGATTATCAGGGCAGCGGCGCCTTCACGACATGGCTCTATGCCATGACGCTGAATGCTTCGCGCGACATGATGCGCAAGCGCGCCCGCGACACCGCCAAGACGGATGCCTATGGCGCCTATGCGTCGATCGCGGGCGAGGCACCAGCTGAGACCGACGATCCGGCCGAGGCGCTGTGGGTGGCGGTGCGCATGCTGCCGGACAAGCAGCGCGACGCGGTGCTGCTCGTCTATGGCGAAGGTCTCAATCATGCGGCGGCGGCGGAGGTGATGGCGATCTCGGAGACGACGGTTTCCTGGCACATCCATGAAGCGAAGAAACGGCTGAAGCTGCTGATGCGTTCAGCCGGGGAAGTGTGACCATGGTCGACGACAACGAACTCGAAGGGCTGCGCAATCTCGCAGTGCCGGCGCCGGACGATGCGGCAAAGGCGCGCGCCTTCGCCGCCGCCATGCAGGCCTTCGACCTCGATGAAAAATTTTCGACGGTCCCCCAAGGAACATTCGCAGGCCTTCGTCTCACGGAGCGAGCAAGAAAGCTCTGGAGGGAAATCATGCAACGGAAACTCATTGCCACGCCGGCCATCACCGCGCTGGTCGCGCTGCCCATCGCCGGCTATGCCGCTTTCGAGATGTTGAAGGAACAGCCGCCGGTCATCGGCGGCAAAGGCACGGTCACCGAGACGGCGGCCGACAAGCCGGTTGCGCAAAAGCCTGTGCCGGAACAATCCGCGATCAACGAGCCGCTGGCAGCAGCGCCCGCAAAAGCGAAGAAGACCGACACCGACAGCGAAAGACGCGTTGAGGATCAGGCGAAGGTTGCGCCGACAGCGCAGCCGACCGCTGAACTGAGCCAATCAAACGACTTGGCAAAGCGCGAAGACGGCGCGTTGAAAGATTACGCCAAGCAGGAACTGGCGCCGAAGGCAGCACCTGCGACCCCGCCTGCACCGGCGGAGGTTGACCAATTCGCCGGCGGCGGACGCGCGAATGCCCAGGCGCCTGCAACCGCCATGCAGTCCGCCGAGGCGCCGGCTGGCGCCGTCGCCGATTCCAAGCTGATGGTGCAGCCCGCACCGATGCCTGCCGACCAGATGCAGCCGCAGGAGGAAAACCGCGACCGCGTCGAGACCTTCAAGACCAATCCGGTGCATGAGACCGCGCAGGATCCTGTCTCGACCTTCTCGATCGATGTGGACACGGCTTCCTATTCCTTCGTGCGGCGCTCGCTGAAGGAAGGCTCGCTGCCTCAGGCCGACACGGTGCGGGTCGAGGAAATGATCAACTACTTCCCCTATGACTGGAAGGGACCGGATTCGGCGGCAACGCCGTTCAACTCGACCGTCACCGTCATGCCGACGCCGTGGAACGAGCACACCAAGCTCATGCATGTCGCGATCAAGGGCTTTGACGTGAAGCCGGCCGAGCAGCCCAAGGCCAATCTGGTCTTCCTGATCGACGTCTCGGGCTCGATGGACGAGCCAGACAAGCTGCCGCTGCTCAAATCCGCCTTCCGGCTCCTGATCAGCAAGCTGAAGGCTGACGACACCGTTTCCATCGTCACCTATGCCGGCAATGCCGGCACGGTGCTGATGCCGACCAAGGCCGCGGAAAAGCAGAAGATCCTCGCGGCCATCGACAATCTGGAGCCAGGCGGTTCAACGGCCGGCGAGGCAGGCATTCGCGAAGCCTACAAGCTTGCGCAGCAATCCTTCGTCAAGGACGGCGTCAACCGGGTAATGCTTGCGACCGATGGCGACTTCAATGTCGGCCAGACCGATGACGACGACCTGACACGGCTGATCGAAACAGAGCGCAAGACCGGCGTGTTCCTGTCGGTGTTCGGCTTCGGCCACGACAATCTGAACGACCAGATGATGCAGACCATCGCCCAGAACGGCAACGGCACGGCTGCCTATATCGATACGCTTGCCGAAGCGCAAAAGGTGCTGGTCGATGATGCCTCCTCGACGCTGTTCACCATCGCCAAGGACGTCAAGATCCAGGTCGAGTTCAATCCGGCGACCGTGTCGGAATATCGGCTGGTCGGCTATGAGACCCGGGCACTCAAGCGCGAGGATTTCAACAACGACCGCGTCGATGCCGGCGATATCGGCTCCGGCCATTCGGTGACGGCGGTCTATGAGATCACGCCGAAGGGCAGCGGCGGCGAGCAGGTCGATCCGCTGCGCTACGGCCAGGCCAAGGTCGACAATGGCGGCGTTGCCAATGCCGACGAATATGCCTTCGTCAAGATCCGCTACAAGCTGCCGAACGAGAACGTCTCGAAGTTGATCACCACGGCGGTGACCGCCACCAACGAGGTCAAGTCCTTCGACGCGGCCGGCGTGGACCAGCGCTTCTCGGTCGCGGTCGCCGCCTTCGGGCAGAAGCTGCGCGACGAGGACCAGACGGCGAATTTCGGCTATGACCGGATCGCGGAGATCGCCAACGCCGCGCGCGGCGCCGATCCGTTCGGCTACAGGGCGGAGTTCCTGTCGCTGGTGCGCCTGGCTGCATCGCTGGACAGCAACAAGTAGAGAGCCGAAGGGAAGGAACCGAATAACGAAGGCCGGCAGGATCCTGCCGGCCCATTTGTGCGATCGTTAAATTGCGTGGCTTTTCCGGAACCTCGTCGCAATTAACTCTTGTTAGTTCGTGCTGATAGACGAGCTTGAGGGGCAGGTATTGCATATCACCACGAACTGGAACGCGGCGGCGACGGCAAACACAACGCCGGCGCGCACTCCGACGTCGGAATCGACGCGCCTCCGCAGCGATGTCGACGCCGCCCGCAACACTGCACTCTCGGCGCTCAACAACGACCGTTTCCGCGCGATGCTGGAGCAGATCAGCGACCCAGGCACGTCGGGCGCGCTGGCGACGATGAGCTCCGACAGCCAGAACGTCGTCGATTTCAATACGGCGCTGTCGCGCTACGCCGAAAGCAGCGAATAAATCAGGCCAGTCAGGCGCGGCCGCGCCGACGTTCGCGCCGGCCTTCGCCGGTTTCACTCGCGCTTGCCGTCTTGTTGCGCATCGGGCCGATGCGTTGGACGATCGTCGCGACCGTCGGGCGCTCAGCCTTGGTGTGGCCGTCGAGCGCCTTGCGCATGGCGGCAAGGTGGGCGAACGAAGTGCCGCAGCAACCGCCGACGATCTTGGCGCCAGCATCGACCGCCAGCCGGACGTAGTCGGACATCAGCTCCGGCGTGCCGGAATAGTGGATCTCGCTGCCGCGGAATTCCGGAATGCCGCAATTGCCCTTGACGATCACTGTCGCCTCCGGCTTCGCCTCGGTCATGTCGAGCAGCGAGGCAAGGATATCGGCCGCGCCGACGCCGCAATTGGCGCCGACACCGAGCGGGGCCTGCGACAGGCCGTCGGCGACGCCGTGGATGTCCTTCGGCAGCAGGCCCATCATGGTGCGGCCGGCGGTGTCGAAGGAACCGGTATAGGTATAGGGCAGGCCGACGCGGATGGCGGCTTCGGCCGCGGCGCGGATCTCGTCGGGTGCCGACATGGTCTCGATCCAGGCGACTTCGGCGCCGCCGGCCTTGAGGCCCTCGATCTGTTCGGCGAAGGCGTCGACCGCATCGTCATAGGTCATGGCGCCGAGCGGCACCAGCAATTCGCCGGTCGGGCCAACGGAGCCGGCGACGATCACCTTGCGGCCGGCCTTGTCGGCGACGGAGCGGGCGATTTCGGCGGCGCGCCTGTTGAGGTCATGCACGCGGTCCTGCGCGTGATGCAGCTTGAGGCGATGGCGGGTGCCGCCGAAGGAATTGGTGAGGATGATATCGGCGCCGGCGTCGACGAAGTTCTGATGCAGGCTGGCAATGGTCCCGGGCGAGGTCTCATTGAGCAGTTCAGGCGCTTCGCCGGCCTCGAGACCCATCGCGAACAGGTTGGTGCCGGTGGCGCCGTCGGCCAGAAGCACACCTTTTTCGGCAAGCAGCGCATCGATCGGATTGGTCGTGGTCATGGCCGTGGCTTTCATATCGGGAAATTCAAATAACGATATAAAGAAGTCTTTATGTCCAGTCAATGAGTTTGCGGCCAGGATGGCCTTACGAAGCCGGAGTGATCTCGACCTCGATCTCGGTGCAGGCGTCGCCATTGGTCGGGTGATGGTCGACCGAGCAGGCTGTGACGACAAGCAGCAGATCCTGTTCGGCGCGCAGCGTGACGTAACCGCCCGGCGGATTGATCGAGGCCTCGACCACCAGAGTCCCGTCAGGTTGCGGCAGGGAGTTCTGGAAGAGATCAACCGGATCGGGCGCGAAGGGCAGTTCGATGCCTTCCGCGCTCAGCGCCGTCATCAGATTGTCGCGACAGTTCGGGTGGTTGGGCAGACCGGCCCGCTCATAGAGCGCGCTGTCGCAGGCCGGGTAAAGCATGTCGTGCGGTCCGGGAGAGGCGTCCTCGACCAGCGTCAGCATGATCTTGCCGGCGGCGCTATAGAAATGGTCGCCCGGTCTGGGAAAAAGCCGCTCAGTGATGTCGCGGGTTTGCGACGTGCTCAGCCAGTCGAGCCTGCCTTCGGTCGAGAAGGCCCAGAGGTCCGAGACCTGTTGGCCCTTGGGATCGATGATGCGGATCAGATCGCCGCGCCTGACGCACATGGACTGACCCGACTGAGGAGGAACGACGAGGCGACGCGGTTCTTGCATGGATTTCCCTGAAAGGATGATCGGCGGCCACGACATCGGCCGACCGTCACGATGACAGCGCGCCCGGCGATCAGCCAGAGCCTGACGGGAAGGACATTGCGGCCAACTTCTGCGCGAAGCTCGCCGCCTCATGCGCGTTGATGTCGGCGGCGCGGATCAGATTGTCGAAATGGCTGGTGAGCGTGCGGATCGGCTGCGTGGCGCTCAAGACGATATACATGTCGCCGACATAAATCGCGGCGCGATAGGGGCCGAAGATCGTATAGGGGATCGAATAGCGCATGCGGCCGTCATAGAGAAACAGGCGGAAGGTCGGGTAAAGGTCGTCGAGCAGCGCCGCCATGTGCAGCAATTGCTTGCGCCGTTCGGCCTCCGGGAAGCGGTCCCAGACGCCTAGGCCGCGTGCAAAAATCTCCAACGTGTGGCGCGGCATGCAGACCTCCATGTCGGTCTCCGGCCGCCTCGTATAGTCGATGCGGTATTGCGTCTCGCCGGCCTGCGCCTCGCGGCTCTTGTTGGCGATGCCGGCCTCGTAGTCGATCAGCGCCTCGGTGCGCAAAAGGTCGGGAATGCCGGCGGGCACATAACGGATCTTGGTGCCGGCCGCCTCGGCATGCCATTTGGCCAAAAGCGTGCGGTCGAAGCCGTCCGGCGCCTCCTCGATCTCCAGGCTTTCGCGGATTTCGCCGGTCACCCCCTCATCGTTGCTTAGGCCAAGCAGCCAGTCGAGCGACACTTTGAACTCGGCAGCGATGTTAAGCAGCGTCTCGGCGCGGGGCAGGCGGGTCGAGGCGCCGGAAAGCAGTTGCGACAGCGCGGAGCGGTCGATGCCGACGGCCGTCGCGAAAGCCGACTGGTTGAGATCAGAGCGTGTCAAGAGCAATTTCAGCCGCTCCCTGAAGATCGTCGACAGATCGCGCTTGTCCATCAGGCCGCTCCTGCTTGCGGGAGGATAAATTTGCGCCGGAACCGTGCTGAACGTGGCTCAGGCGGAAATGAATCCCAATATTTGTTTACAATGTATAACATATGCGGCCAAAAATGCGCATTCGCAACAGTTTGTGCGCATTGTCGCGTTGATGTCACGGTAGGCTCCTGACACAATACTGTCAGGAATCGAGGGGTTCCGGCGACTGAAAGGCAGTGGTCGATAGCATGGCAGGCATGAATACCGGCATGAACAAGAGACGCAGCAGCACACCGGCAATCGAATGGCCGACGGTATTCCTCGCACTCTTCTGCTACGGCGCATGGCTCGCCGCCGGCTTGCTCCTCTGGCCAGCCCACCCGCTGATCGCACTGATCGCCCTGGCGCTGATCCTGGCGCTGCAATCCTCGCTGATGCATGAGGTGCTGCACGGCCACCCGACCCGCAGCGCCCGCATCAACGAAGCTTTCGTCTTCCTGCCGATCGGACTTGTCTGGCCGTTCCGGCGCTTCAAGACCATCCATCTTCGCCACCATGCCGACGAGCGGCTGACCGATCCGCTCGACGACCCGGAGAGCTATTACCAGGCGCTCTGGATGCACGAGGAACTGCCTCCAACGATGAAGTTACTGCTCAAGGTCAACAACACCATGGTCGGCCGCTTGATCCTCGGCCCGTGGCTGTCCTCGGTCGGCTTCTTCATCGATGACGCTAAGCAGATCGCAGCGGGCGACAAGGCAATCCGCAAGGCATGGTTGCTGCATGCCATCGGCATTGCCGCGGTGGCGCCGATCGTGACCTTCGGCTTCGGCATTCCGCTCTGGCTGTATGTGCTGGTGCCGGTCTGGCTCGGACAGTCGCTGATTTCGGTGCGCACCTATGCCGAGCACCAGTGGTCCGAACATCCGGAAGGGCGCACCATCATCGTCGAACGCTCGCCGCTGTCGTTCCTGTTCCTCAACAACAACCTGCATTTCGTGCATCACAAGAGCCCGACGGTTGCGTGGTACAGTTTGCCGAAGCTGTTTCGCGAGCGCCGCGAAGAATGGCTGCGGATGAACAATGGCTATGTCTATCCGAACTATCTGGCCCTGATCAAATCCTTCGCCTTCAAGGCCAAGGAGCCGGTCATCCATCCGGTATTGCGCCGTTCGCCCGAACCTGGCCGTGCTTTCAAGCCTCGCGTCAGGGCGCGCAATGTCAACGGGCTTGGAACGGCGCCAGTTCCGGCGGAGCCGCCGAAGGAGTAATCTCTACTTTCCGCGACCGCTTTTTCGCGGCGGAACGCAGGCGCCGAAGCTCGCCTGCCTTTGAAAGCTATTCGACATGAGCAAGTTCGTTGCGGCCCTGCCGATGTATGACTGGTCCGAAGCGCGTGGCGAAGTCGACGCGCAGTGGGCGCTTCTTCGCGAGGCCTTCCGGCAACGCGGCATCGATGCGCCGGAGTCTGTCGTGCGCAGCAATCGCGAGCTGCCGGCGGTGCCCGGCGGCATCCTCGACGATGCAGGCGAGCTGATCGCGCCCGACCCGGCGACGCTGCCCCCGGACGAGCTCGATTTTCACCAACTCTGGCTGAGCCCGGCGCTGCTTTTCGGGCAGACCTGCTGGGGGCCTATGGAGCTCGGCCTTGCCCGGCATGTGCGGGTGGTTGCCCAGCCGAACTACGATGCCTTCGAAGGCGGGCAGGGCGAACTCTATTCCAGCGCGGTGGTCATGGCCGCGGGCGGCGGATCCTCGGTCGCCTCGCCGCAGAACGGCAAGGCGCTTATCCCGATCGATCTTCTGCGCGGCAGGCGCTTCACCTTCAACAATCCGGATTCGATGTCCGGCCTCATCGGGCTGACGCGCGACCTGGAAGCGATGGGCGAAAGCCTGGATATCTTTGCCTCGCGCAGTGAAAGCGGCGGCCACCGGTCGTCGATCGTCGCCATCGCGGAGGGCAGGGCCGATATCGCGGCCATCGACTGCCAGAGCTGGGCGCTGGCGCAGCGTTTCGAGCCGGCTGCGCGGGAGGTCAAGGTCGTCGGCTGGACGGCGCGGCGCAAGGGCTTGCCCTACATCACCGCCAGGACCACGCCGGCCCCGATCATCGCCGCGATGCGCGAGGCCGTCGCGGCGGTCGAAGGCGGCGCGTCAGAGCAGCCGCTCGTCCAGCGGGTAGGCTGATAGCTTCTCGTTGCCGGTCTCGGTGATCAGGATTTGCTCCTCGATCTTGACGCCTTCGCGCCCGCCCAGCCTGCCGATATAGCTTTCGACGCAAAGCACCATGCCGGGTTCAAGCACGCCGTCCGGCGTGTCGTCCGTCCAGTCGCTTGCGTGCGGCAGTGTCGGATATTCGTCGGCCAGGCCGACGCCATGGTAGAGCACGCCATAGCGGGCAGGGAAACAGTCGCCCGGCGGCACGGCCGAGCGCTCGACGAGATCGCGGAAAGAGATGCCCGGCCGCATCAGACCCGTGTTGTGGGCGATCTGGTCGGCAGCGATGCGGAAAAGGTCACGCTGCTCGTTCGACGGCCGCTTGTCGCCGCAAAGCCAGGTGCGCGAAAGGTCGGCGCAGAAGCCATATGGGCCGATCAGGTCTGTATCGAAAGCGACGAGGTCGCCATTCTCAATGACGCGCGAGGAGCATTCCTGGAACCAGGGATTGGTGCGCGGCCCCGACGATAGAAGCCGCGTTTCGATCCATTCGCCGCCGCGCGCAATGTTGCCGCGATGCAGTTCCGCCCATAGCTCGTTCTCGGAGATGCCGGGTTTCAGCGCCGCTTCCATCTCGCCCATCGCCGCCTCGCAGGCGATGATCGAACGGCGCATGGCAAGGATTTCGTCCGGCGATTTGATGAGCCGCGCATTCTCCATCACCGCCTCGCCATTGCCCACGGAAATGCCGCGGCGGGCGAGTTCTTCGACGCCTTCCGGATTGATGTGGTCGACGGCGATGCGGCGATTGCCGCCGAACTCAGCCATGAGCTCCGCGATGCCGGCACCCCAGCGGCGGACCTTCTCATCAGTCAACTCGCCGCTGTAGAGATACATCCAAGACACCGCCGGCCGCACCTCGTCGACGACACCCGAATGGTCCGACAGGTGCTCGCAGGAAAAATAGTCGAACAACACCACCGGCCCCTCGGTGGCGACAAAGCAGTGGCGGGTCGGGTTGTGGGCGACCCAGAGCTGCATGTTGGTCGAGTCCGTCGCATAGCGGATGTTGACCGGGTCGTAGAGCAGGGCGCCGGCATAGTCGCGGCGCTTCAGCTCGGCACGGATGCGCTCCAGCCGGTATTTGCGCATGGCGGGCAGGTTGGGCGCTGCGATGCCGGCCGCCGCCCATTCGGCTTCGGCTGTCGCGCCGTAGCCCAGCACATGCTGGTTGAGCGAAGCCGCCTTTTGGCGCGAAGCCTCGCGCAGCGCTTCGACCGAACCGGGTTCGAAGGGCATGATCTTGCGGTGCCGGCCGAAGCGTTGCGAATCCATTCGTTCCCCCTACTGCCCGGCTGTCTTGTGCAGTCTGGTAACGATGACCTGGCGCGGCGGGAAGCCGAGCGCCTGCGGCACCTCAATACGGCGGTGGACGGTGTCCATCGCGTAGCCGGCTTTTGCCATCTCCACGAAAACATCCGAGGGCGGTTCCCTGTCATTGGCGAGCACAAGCACCGCCGGTTCGCGGATGAAGCGGGCGAAGTCCGGTATCTCGTCATCGAGCACGATGAGGTCGGCGTCGACGAGGCGCAGATTGCCGATCCAGAACCAGCTCGAGACCACGGTCTTGACCGGACCGTCGGCGCTGATCTGGTCGTAAAGCGACCGGTAGTCCATGCGTACGATGCCGCCGCGGCTGTCGCCGCCGTTCACGTGCATGTACCAGCTTACCGGCAGCACAAGGATCGCGAGGACCGCGCCGACAAAGACGATGGTCGCTTGCGCTTTTCCGCCCCTTTGGCCGATCGCGTCAAAACGCATGGCAAGGGCGGCGGGCAAAAGGACGAATATGGGCAGCACCCAACGATCGCGAAACTGGGTGACGCCACCGGCCAGAACCACCACCAGCGTGACCAGCACGGCAAGGGCGATCGTGCGCCACAGCAACTTTTCGGGCCAGCGCATCGGCTGTGGGGTTGTCGCGGCTTTCCGTGCGACCAGGAAAAACGCGACGGCCACGATAGCTATCGGCAGACCCGCGAAATTGAGCATCGCGTTGCCAAGTCCCCGCAGGGCGAGCGCCGCCGTCTCCATGACGCTGTCGCCTTGGCCAGCGCCGAACCCGCCGCTGTGCGCCAGGAGGTCATCCGGGTGCGCGATGTTCCATTGAAGCGTCGGGAGGCAGGCGAGGATCGCCACGGCCACGCTGATCAGGAAGCGGCGGTCGAAGATCGCCTCACGCGTTTCGCGAAGCGACAGTGCCGCCAGGAACAGCGCGGCAAGGAAGATGACGATGTTGTATTTCGACAGCATCGCCGCCGCCGTCGCGAGGCCAAACAGCGCATAAGCGATGGCCGACCGGCGCTTCTTGACCTCGACCAGCGCTAACAGCATCACCGAGGTGAAACAGAATATGGCGACCGAGTGGGTGAGCGCGTGCTGCATCTCCCAAAAAATCTGGGGAAACAGAAGCAGCCCGAACAGACCGGCGGCAGCGGCGCGGTTCGAATAGCCAAAGCGGCGTATCGCGGTGAAATACGCGATCAGGCCCGTGGCGAGCAGCCCGTATTTTACGATCTTGAGGGCAAGGACGCTGGTCCCGACCAGCGAGGCCGCGAGCATGGCGAGCCAGGTGTATAGAGGCGGCTGCGAGCTGCCGTAGCCGGCGGCCAGGAACCGCATTTCCATCAACTGCTCGGAATCGTCGACGCCGACGCCGGTGCCCACGACGTGGGACACCAGCGCCATCACCACGATCTGGATCAGGCAGTAGACGAGGGTAAACGCGACCGCGGCGCTGAAGGGACCGACCCGTTCATCGCAGAGCCAGTCGGTCCATTTCTCTAACTGCCGCAAGGGGATCGTCTTCTCGTTCTGATGCGCCGGTAGTGGGCTCGACCATGCCATAGCAACCGGCGCAATCCAACAATAGGGCGCGTCAGGTCCGCATCTTCTCGCCGCTCGGATCGAAGGGCGGCTCGACATTGATGCGGGCCGGGCGGCGGTGGCCGAGGATCTCGATCTCGAACAGGCCGGCGCTTTCGTCCTCGGCGAGGGCGGCGGGCACATAGCCCTGCGCCATCGACTTCTGGACGTAATGCGCATAGCCGCCCGAGGTCACCCAGCCGACGACGCGCCAGTCGCCATCGACGATGCCGCGCACGGCGGATGCCCCTTCGGCCGCCTTGGAGCCGCGCACTTCCTTGCCCGACGTGTCGAAGCGCGGAGCGCCGTAGCCATGCGGCTTCTCCACCGTGCCGTAGTCCTTGCTGACCTTGGCCCAGATCGGCTCATCGCCCATCACATCGGCATCGGCCGCGTCGACTATGAAGGAGACGCGGCGCAGCTTCGGCCCTTCGGCATGCTCCTTGGCGGAAGCCTCGCGGCCGATGAAGTCGTTCTTCTCGAGCTTGATGAAGCGATCCATCGAGCCTTCGAACGGGCCGTAGATCGGACGCAACTCGCGGAACCACGTCGGGAAGTTCTTTTCCAGGCGCATGGACAGCAGCGCGCGCATGCCGAAGTCGACGATGCCGAATTCCGCGCCCGCGTCCTTGATCGCCTTGTAGACGAGGCGCTGATAGGCCGGCGCCATCCAGATCTCATAGCCGAGGTCGCCGGTATAGGTGATGCGGTTGACCATGCAGGGCGCGCCGCCGACCGCCATCTCGCGGAAGTCCATGAAGCGGAAGGCCTTGGTCGAGACCTCGACATCGACCAGTTTCTGCAAAAGGTCGCGCGACTTGGGCCCTGCGATCGATAGGCCAACCAGCGTCTGGTCGAAGCGGTGAATGCGTACCGACCCGTCCTTCGGCAGATGCTTTTCGAACCAGCGCATATGGTATTTCTGCGCGGCCGAAGAGCCCCAGATCATGAAGCGGTCCTCGCCCGACTTGGCGATGGTGAAGTCGCCGATCAGCTTGCCGAACTCGTTGACCATCGGGGTCAGCACGATGCGGCCGACCTTGGGCATGCGGTTGGTCATCAGCCGGTTGAGGAAATCCTCGGCGCCGGGACCCGAGACCTCGTATTTGGCGAAGTTGGCGATCTCGGTGACGCCGACGCCATCGCGCGTGGCGCGCACTTCCTCGCCGATCGGGCCGAAGTCGTTCGAGCGGTGGAAGGAGACGATGTCCTTCGGCTCGGTGCCCTTCGGCGCGAACCAGAGCGGGGTTTCCAGGCCCCAGCTATCGCCCATGACCGCGTTGTTGGCGAGCATGGTGTCGTAGAGCGGCGTGGTCTGCGCCGGACGGGCGGCGGGCAGTTCCTCGTTCGGGAAGCGGATCGAGAAGCGGCGCGAATAGTTCTCACGCACCTTGGCGTTGGTGTAGCGCAGCGTCGCCCATTCGCCGAAGCGGGCGACGTCCATGCCCCACACGTCGAAACCCGGATCGCCATGCACCATCCAGTTGGAAAGCGCCAGGCCGACGCCGCCGCCCTGGCTGAAGCCGGCCATGACGGCGCAGGCGCACCAGAAATTGGTCAGGCCCTGCACCGGGCCGACCAGCGGGTTGCCATCAAGCGCGAAGGTGAAGGGGCCGTTGATGATCTGCTTGATGCCGGCCTTTTCGATGCCGGGGAAGTGCTTGAAGCCGATCTCCAGCGATGGCGCGATGCGGTCAATGTCGGGCTGCAAGAGTTCATGGCCGAAATCCCACGGGGTGTTCACCGGCGACCAAGGTTTGCAGGCCTTTTCATAGGTGCCGAGCAGGATGCCATTGCGCTCCTGGCGGGTGTAGATCTCGCCCTTGAAGTCGAGCACGCCGATCATCTCGCGGCCGGTTGACTTGTTGAATTCCTCGACCTCCGGCATCGGCTCGGTGAGCAGGTACATATGCTCCATCGCCAGCACCGGCAGCTCGACGCCGACCATGCGGCCGATCTCGCGCGCCCACAGGCCGCCGCAGTTGACGACATGTTCGGCGTGCACCGTGCCCTGTTCGGTGACGACGTTCCAGGTGCCGTCCGGCTGCTGCGTGAGATCGACGACGCGGTTGCGAAGCACGATCTCGGCGCCAAGCTTTTTCGCGGCCTTGGAATAGGCGATGGTGGTGCCCGATGGGTCGAGATGGCCTTCGACCGGATCCCACATGGCGCCGACGAAATTCTTTTCGTCCATCAGCGGGAACATCGCCTTCGCCTCCGATGGCGTGATCAGCTCGGTGTCCATGCCGAGATAACGGCCCTTGGCGTGGGCCAGCCGCAGGAAGTCCATGCGCTCCGGCGTGTCGGCCATCATCACGCCGCCGGTCAGATGCAGCGAGCAGGATTGGCCGGAGAGTTCCTCGATCTCCTTGTAAAGCTGGACCGTGTAGGCCTGCAGCTTGGCGACGTTCGGGTCGCCGTTCAGCGTATGGAAGCCGCCCGCCGCATGCCAGGACGAGCCGGAGGTGAGCTCCGAGCGCTCGATCAGCATGATGTCGGTCCAGCCGGCCTTGGCCAAATGATAGAGCACCGAGCAGCCGACGACGCCGCCGCCGATGACAACCGCTTTAACGTGGGATTTCATGTAGATAGATCCGTCTTATGCAATGTGGAGTCAGAAACGGGGATGAGCGGCGGGCAGTTGCCCGCCCGAACGCAGATCAGAAATCCGTCGGCGCGCCGCCTTCGGCGCGGCGCTTCTCGACGAAGTCGTTGAGTTCCTCGCGGATGGCCGGATCCATATACGGCTCCTCGTAGGACGCAAGGCGCTCCTTCCACACCTTGTTGGTGCGTTCCATCGCCGTCGGAGAGCCCGCCTCGGTCCAGGTCTCGAAGTTGCGCCAGTCGGAGACGATCGGCGAGTAGAAGGCGGTCTTGTAGCGAGCCTGCGTGTGCGGGGTGCCGAAGAAATGGCCGCCCGGGCCTACCGACTGGATGGCGTCGAAGCCGAGCGCGTCCTCGGAGAGGTCGAGAGGCGTCAGGTACTCGGCCACCATCTGCAACAGGTCGATGTCGAGGATGGTCTTTTCATAGGAGCAGCGCAGGCCGCCCTCAAGCCAGCCGGCGCCATGCATCATCAGATTGCCGCCGCCCTGGATCGCGCCCCAGAGCGAGAACACACTTTCATAGGCGGCCTGTGCGTCGACCGTGTTGGCGGCGCAGGTGTTGGAGGTGCGATAGGGGAGGTTATAGCGGCGGGCGAGCTGGCCGCCGACGAGCTGCGCCTTCATATATTCGGGCGTTCCGAAAGCCGGCGCGCCGGATTTCATGTCGACATTGGAGGTGAAGCCGCCATAGCCGACCGGAGCGCCCTTCTTCACCATCTGCGCGAAGGCGATGCCGGAGAGCGCCTCGGCGTTCTGCTGCACCAGCGCGCCGGCGACGGTGACCGGGGCCATGGCGCCCGATAGCGTGAACGGCGTGACGATGACGACCTGGCCCATGCTCGACATCTGGATGATGCCTTCCATCATCGGCACGTCGAGCTTGAGCGGCGAATTGGTGTTGATGATGGTGAAGACCGAAGGTTCCTGCATCAGCTGCTCGCGGGTGATGCTGCGGGCGATGCGGGTGATCTCGATGCCGTCGACGTTGCGCTCCTTGCCGAGCGAATAGATGTGGAAGACCTTGTCGGTCAGCATGGCGAGGTCGCGGATGCATTCCAGGTGCCGAACCGAGGGATGGATGTCGATCGGCTCGACCGGATAGCCGCCGGTGCAGTTGAGGATATTGTGCATCTGCGCCAGGCGTAAGAAGTTGCGGTAATCGGCCTGGTTGCCAGGCCGGCGGCCGCGATCGAGGTCGGAGCAGTTGGGCGCCGAGGCCATCATCGACAGGATGACGTTGTCGCCGCCGAAGCGCAGATTATGCGCCGGGTTGCGGGCATGCAGCGTGAATTCCGACGGGCAGTGCGAGACGAGCTCGAGAATCATGTCGCTGTCGAAGCGCACGCGCTCCGAGCCTTCGCGCACATCCGCGCCATGCGCCCTCATGATGCGGCGGGCTTCGTCGTGCAGGACATCGACGCCGATCTCCTTCAGCACCCGCAGCGATGCGAGGTGGATCGATTCCAACTCGTCGTCGGAGACGAACTTGGTCGGCGTCAGCGGGTTCTTCAACTGCCGGAAAGCGGGCTGCTCGAAGACGGCCGAGCCGCCGGCGCGTTTCCCCGCGCGGCCGCCACGGCGGGTGCGATCGGTTGCCAGGGCCGGTTCGGCGGGATGGAGGGCAGCGGTCATGAAATGCCTCGTCAGGGTCCGTATTCGGCCGGCATAATGGACCGACGGCCATGCAGCCGGTGAGGAGGCGGCGACCACTAGGGCGAGGGAAGCGACATGCCGGAGGGGGAGGGTGCGCGAGCGTTCCCTGCGGCGCCGGCGCTCCTGACAGGGTTTGGCTGGAGCATCCGCTTTCGCCGGCTGTGGGCCTTACGGCGACCCGCCACAACGGCTAAGCCTCCAGGCGATTGGAGCAGGAAACGATGGCTCTGGCGGATTCAAAGAGCAGCGAGAGCGTAGAGTGGGCCGCGATCACCGGCGTGATTGCGACCGTGTCGGTGTTCGCCATCGCGCAGGGGCTTTCCTATCCGCTGCTGAGCTTCATCCTGCAGGGGCAAGGCGTTTCGCCGGCGATGATCGGACTGTCGGCGGCGATGACGCCGGTCGGCTTCATCCTGTCCTCGCCGCTGATCCCGGCGTTGGCGCGCCGGTTCGGGGCAGGGTGCACCGCGCTGACCTGCGCCGCGCTCTCGGCGTTGGTGCTGGCACTGGTCGGCTGGACGCAAAATGTCTATCTGTGGTTCCCGCTGCGCTTCCTGATCGGCGTGGTGACCAATCCGCTCTACGTGCTCAGCGAAATCTGGGTGATCGCGCTGGCGCCGCCGGCGCGGCGCGGCCGCGTCATGGGCATCTATTCCACCATCATTTCGGCCGGCTTCGCGGCCGGGCCGCTCTGCCTACTTGCTGTCGGGACCGAAGGCTGGCCGCCTTTCCTGGTCGGCATCGGAGCTTTTCTGTTCTGCGGCGGCTGCCTGGCCGCGGTGGTGCGCCGGCTGCCTAAGGTCGAGGAGGCCGAGAACAAGGTTTCGGTGCTGGGCTTCATACCAATGGCCTGGCTGCTTTTGTCGGCGGTGATCGTTGCCGCCGGTTTCGAGCAGGCGATCCTGGCGCTGCTGCCGGTCTATGGGACGCATTACGGTATTCCCGAAGCGCGCATGTCGGCGCTGCTTTCGGTGATGATCGCCGGCAACATCGCCATGCAGGTGCCGCTCGGCCTGCTCGCCGAACGGTTGACGGCGCGCCTGGTGCGCTTCGGCTGCGTCGCCGTGACGATCCTCGGCTGCGTGCTTTTGCCGGCCCTGATCGAGACGCCGCTGATCTGGGTTTGCGTCTTCGTCTGGGGCGCGGTGTCCTACGGCATCTACACGATGTCGATCATCGAGCTCGGCGAACGGTTCACCGGCTCGGCGCTGGTCGCCGGCAATGCGGCCTTCTCGCTGATGTGGGGTTTCGGCGGCATCCTCGTGCCGCCGCTCACCGGCGGTGTCATGGACGTCGTCGGCGCCGCCGGACTGCCGGTCGCGCTCGGCGCGATCTGCGCAGCGCTGGCGGCGGCGACCATTTTTCGCCGGCGGGTCGTCTAGGCGGCTCAGCGCTCTTGCCGTCGGAAGATTGCCCAGAGATCGCAGTCGGCGTGTCGCTCTTCGGGATGTGTACTGTGCAGCAGATCGCGAATTTCGACTGCGCGATCGAAGTCCTCCAACAGCCCGACATTGGATAGTTCCGTGTTCGCGAAAACGTCCGGAAAGCCGCCGCAATTGCTCAACGCGCTGTTGCCAACGACCTTGTCCATGAGGTCGTAACCGAGGAACGCAAACCCGCCCCACTCGAGCGAGCGCACATCGATCGATGGTTTTCGGATCACGCCGAGGATATTGAGGCCTTGCGTATCCGGAAGTTCAGAGAGGAGGAAATCCAGATCAACGAAGAAGCCAAGCATGAAGTCTTCGTTGACGATGTGAGGCCAGTAGCTGTCCTTTATCTCGCCAAGTGCTGCCGGGCAGAGCATTCCATCGAGTGTGACCACCTCGTTCAGTTGCGTCAGGCCTGACCAAGCGACGTAGCTCTCCCAACGAGGACCGTCGGATGGGCCAAACTTCTCCGTCGCTATGTATAGCCGCTGCACGAGGGGTCCCACTCGATGGCACGATTTCGTTCGTCCTTTTTACCGGCTGCAATTGAATGTCGGTAGCGCCATGACAATGTTTGTGGCACCGAGCGTGACAAATTCCGGAGACCGCATGACCCAATCGAACGCACAAGCGCAGCCTGACCTGGCCGACAAGGCCGAAGACAATTTCCTTTGGCTGGAGGATCGCAACGGCAAGGAAGCGCTCGACTGGGTCCATCGCCAGAATGCGTTGACGGTCGCCGAACTGCAGGGCGATCCGTCCTATCAGGCGACGTTCGAGACCGCCCTCGACCTGATGACGGCCGAAGACAACATGCCGGTCGGGGCCGCACTTGCCGGTTACGTCTATAATTTCTGGCAGGACAAGACCAATGCGCTCGGCCTGTGGCGGCGGACGTCGGTCTCATCCTACAAGACCGACAGGCCGGATTGGGAAACGATCATCGACTTCGATCAGCTGTCGGCGAAAGAAGGCGTGAAGTGGGTGTTCGGCGGCGCCAGCCGGCTCTATCCGGATTTCGATCGCTGCCTGCTCTTTATGTCGCCGGATGGCGGCGACGCCAGCGAGATGCGCGAGTTCGACATCGCGACGAAATCCTTCGTCGAGGACGGGTTTCGCGCTCCGGCGTCCAAGTCTGGCTTTTCCTGGCTGGACAAGGACGCGGTGCTCGTCTCGGCGGCTTTCGAGGAAGAGGACAAGACCCAGTCCGGCTATCCGCGCGTCATCAAACTCTGGCGACGCGGCACGAAGCTCGAGGATGCGACGCCGATCTTCGAAGGCGAGAAGCAGCATCTCGCGGTCGGCGGCGGTGTCGAATATGACGGCGACAAGCGGCATGTGCTGCTCGGCAAGACGCTCGACTTCTTCACCTCGCACAGTTTCCTGCGCCTGGCTTCGGGCGAAAACAGGCGCATTCCGCTGCCGGACGACGCCACCGACACGGCGATCTTCAAAGGCCAGCTCGTCTTCGGCGTGCGCAGCCCGTGGACGGCACCTGACGGCACACGTTGCCTGCCCGACGGGCTTTACTCGGTCGATTTCGATCGCTGGATCGCGACCGGCAAATTCGGTCCATTCGAGACCGTGCTCGCGCCTGCGCATCGCGTTTCGATCGCCGGGCTGGCGAGGACGCAAGACCGGCTGTTCATCAACCTGATGGACAATGTGCGCGGCAAGGTCATCGCCTGCGACCGCGCCGCAAATGGCTGGTCGCTTAAGGCGGTGGCTCTACCCGAGAACGGCAATGTCGGCATCAGCCATGCCGAGCATTTCGGCTCCAGCGTGTCGTTCTCCTTCACCGATTTCCTGACGCCGAGCTCGATCATCTGGTCGGATGACGATGGCGAGACGCTCAAAACCGTGAAATCGCAGCCGGCCCGTTTCGATGCCTCGCCGTATGTTTCGGAGCAGTTCGAAGCGCGCTCGAAGGACGGGACGATGATCCCCTACTTCGTGGTGCGGAGGCGCGACCAGAAAGGGCCGGCGCCGGCGCTGCTCTACGGCTATGGCGGCTTCGAAGTGCCGCTTTTGCCCGGCTATGCCGGCATTCGCGGCAAGCTCTGGCTGGACAAGGGCAACGCCTATGTCCAGGCCAATATCCGCGGCGGCGGCGAGTTCGGTCCGGCCTGGCATCAAGCGGCGCTCAAGGGCAAGCGCCAGAACGCCTTCGACGATTTCGCGGCGGTCGCCGAAGATGTGGTCGGGCGCGGCATCACCACCGCGGCGCAGCTCGGCATCCAGGGCGGCTCGAATGGCGGCCTGCTCACCGGCACCTCGCTGACGCAGCGGCCCGAGCTGTTCGGCGCCGTCATCATCGACGTGCCGCTGCTCGACATGCTGCGCTACACCGAACTGCCGCCCGGCGCCTCGTGGATCGCCGAATATGGCGACCCGTCGAAGCCGGAGGAGGCGGAATGGCTTGGCGCCTATTCGCCCTATCAGCATGTCGAGGCGAACGTCGCTTATCCGCCGGTGCTGCTGATGACCTCGACCGCCGACGACCGCGTGCACCCCGGACATGCACGCAAGATGGCGGCGCGGCTGCAGGAGGCAGGTCATGGCCGGACGCTGTTCTTCGAGGAGACCGAGGGCGGCCATGGCGGGCGCGGCGACCGCCGGCCGCAGGCGGCGCAAACGGCGATGCGTTACATCTTTCTGCAGCGGTCGCTCCGTAAGACTGCATGACTGGGGTGGCTTGAATTTTAGGCCTCGGGCGGCATAAGCTGCCGCCATGATCCGCTTCAGCACATCTGGCGCCTTCGGGGTCGCGGTGACGCCGTCACCGCGGACCCTTCGCGCCGAGCTTTTGCGGCTGTGCGCCCGCATCGGCTATTCGCCGCCCGCCTTCCTCTGAGAATCCGCCCCGGCCGTTGCCGGATTGATTCAAGAGGAAAGATCAAATCCATGACCTATCAGAACTATTCGCTGAAGCAGCTTCAGCAGATCGACGCCGCGCATCACCTTCACCCCTTCACCGACCACAAGGAGCTGCGCGAGGCAGGCTCGCGCATCATCACTCATGCCAAGGGGCCGTTCATCTACGATGCCGACGGCACCGAAATCCTCGACGGCATGGCGGGCCTTTGGTGCGTCAATGTCGGCTATGGCCGCGACGAGCTGGCCGAGGCGGCCTACGCGCAGATGAAGGAGCTGCCTTACTACAACTCCTTCTTCAAATGCTCGACGCCGACACCGGTGCTGTTGTCCAAGAAGCTGGCCGAGCTGGCGCCCAAGCATGTCAGCCAGGTTTTTTACGGCTCGTCCGGTTCGGAAGCCAACGACACGGCCCTCAGGCTCGTGCGCCACTACTGGGCGCTCGAAGGCAAGCCCGAGAAGAACCGCGTCATCTCGCGCAAGTCGGCCTATCACGGCTCGACCATCGCCGGCACCTCGCTCGGCGGTATGGAGCCGATGCACAAGCAGCTCGGCGGCGCGGTGCCCAACATCGTCCATGTGATGATGCCTTATGCTTACGAGCTGGCGCTGCCCGGCGAGAGCGACCATGATTTCGGCATCCGCGCGGCCAAGGCGGTCGAGGACGCGATCCTCGAAGCCGGCGCCGACAAGGTCGCCGCCTTCATCGGCGAACCGGTGATGGGTGCCGGCGGCGTAAAAATCCCGCCGATGAGCTATTGGCCGGAAGTCGAGCGCATCTGTCGCAAATACGATGTGCTCTTGATGCTGGACGAGGTCATCACTGGCTATGGCCGGACCGGCGAGTGGTTCGCGGCGCAGACCTTCGGCATCGAGCCCGACACCATCACCACCGCCAAGGCGCTGACCTCCGGCTACCAGCCGCTGTCGGCGCTGCTGGTCGGCGATCGCGTGGCCAGGACGCTGGTCGAGAAGGGCGGCGAGTTCTATCACGGCTACACCTATTCCGGTCATCCTGTGGCCTGCGCGGTGGCGCTGAAGAACCTCGAGATCATCGAGAAGGAAGGGCTGGTCGAGCGCGTCAAGAACGACACCGGACCCTATTTCGCGCAGGCCCTGCAGGAGCGGATCGCCGGGCACAGGCTGGTCGGCGAGGTGCGTTCGATCGGCCTGATGGGCGCGATAGAGATCGTCAAGGACAAGGCGACCAAGGAACGCTATCTGCCGTCCGGAAGTGCGGCGGTCGTCGTGCGCGACCATGCGATCGCCAACGGCATGATGCTGCGCGCTACCGGCGACACGATGATCCTGTCGCCGCCGCTGATCTGGACGCGCGACACGATCGACATGGCCTGTGATCGGATCGCCAAAGCGCTCGATCTCGCGGACGCTGATTTGCGGAAGCGCTGAGGGGATATTGACCGGGCGCTCCTCAATGGGCACCCGGTCCATTCCTGAACGCCGTGGGTGATGTCTCCAAAACGCAAAAACCGCGCCCCAACGGGAACGCGGCTTTGCCAAATACGCATGGCGTTTCGCGACAAGAATACTTGCGAAACTTACGGGCTCCGGTACGCGAGACCTGATCCGGAGCGCCGGGCAGACGCGATGTCCGCCTCGCAATCCGTTTTAAAGGCACATCGTTACCGGTGAGTTAGCGAGACCTTAAGCAAATCTAAATTTGCCGGCTTTGGGTCGAAAAAATCCGCTAATAACCGTTCGAAAGCAGGTGCTTAGCTTTTATTGCCGCGCAGGAAATTTATGATGCCGGAAAAATCGACGCCGGCATGCCCTTGCGCGTTGAACAGCGCATAAAGTTGCGTGGCCTCGGCGCCGAGCGGGGTCACGGCGCCCGCGCTCTGCGCGGCTTCCTGCGACAGTTTCAGGTCTTTCAGCATCAGAGCAGCAGCAAAGCCGGGCTTGTAATCGCGGTTGGCGGGCGACGCAGGCACCGGACCGGGCACGGGGCAATAGGTGGTGAGCGACCAGCATTGGCCGGACGAAGTGGAGGCGACGTCGAACAGCGCCTGGTGCGACAGGCCGAGCTTTTCGGCCAGCACGAAGGCCTCGGCGACGCCGATCATCGAGATGCCGAGGATCATGTTATTGCAGATCTTGGCCGCCTGGCCGGCGCCGTCGCCGCCGCAATGGACGACGCGCCCGGCCATCGGCTTCAGGATCGGTTCGGCGGTGGCGAAAGCCTCATCGGAGCCGCCGGCCATGAAGGTCAGCGTGCCGGCCGCCGCGCCACCGGTGCCGCCCGAGACAGGCGCGTCGATCGAGGGCAGGCCATGCTTGGCGGCAATGGCATGCGCCTTGCGCGCCGATTCGACATCGATCGTCGAGGAATCGATGAACAGCGCGCCTTTCTTGGCTTTCGGCGCGATGTCTTCGTAAACCGACAGCACATGCTTGCCGGCAGGCAACATGGTGATCACCACGTCCGCGTCCTTCACCGCAGCGACGGCATTGGCCATGACGGTAATGCCGTGCTCTTTCGCCACCGTAAGGTTTTCGGGCACAAGGTCGAAGCCCAGCACCGCATGCCCCGCCTTGACCAGATTGGCAGCCATCGGATTGCCCATATTGCCCAAGCCGATGAAGGCGATGGTGCTCATTTGTCTCTCTCCCAAAAGTCTGATTAGCGCCCAATCAGCGCCCGCGCTATGATGACGCGCATGATCTCGTTGGTGCCTTCGAGGATCTGGTGGACGCGGAGATCCCGCACCAGCTTCTCGATGCCGTAATCGTGCAGATAGCCGTAGCCGCCATGCAGCTGCAGCGCCTGGTTGGCAATGTCGAAGCCGATATCGGTGACGAAGCGCTTGGCCATCGCCGACCATTTACCGGCGTCCGGCGCCTTGCGGTCGAGCTTCGAGGCGGCGGCGTAGAGGAAGATGCGGGCGGCCTGCAGCTCCGTCTCCATGTCGGCAAGCCTGAACTGCAGCGCCTGGAACTGGTTGATCTTCGAGCCGAAAGCTTTGCGCTCCGAAGTGTAAGCGAGCGCCTCGTCGAGCGCCGACTGCGCGCCGCCCAGCGAGCAGGCGGCGATGTTGAGGCGGCCGCCATCGAGTCCCGCCATGGCGATGCCGAAGCCGGCGCCTTCCGCCGCAAGCAGGTTCTCGGCCGGCACCTTGCAATCCTCGAAGATGACCTGGCGGGTCGACTGCATGTGCCAGCCCATCTTGTGCTCGTTGGCGCCGAAAGAGAGGCCGGGCGCGTCCTTCGGCACCACGAAGGTCGAGATGCCTTTCGGGCCATCGGCACCGGTGCGCGCCATCACGACATAGAGGTCGCTGTCGCCGGCGCCGGAAATGAACTGCTTGGCGCCGTTGAGCACGTAGTCGTCACCGCTTTTCACCGCGCGCGTCTTCAGCGCGGCGGCGTCCGAGCCCGAGCCCGGCTCGGTCAGGCAATAGCTCGCCAGCCACTCCATCGAGGTCAGTTTCGGCAGGAAACGCTGGCGCTGCTCGTCCGAGCCAAAGCGGTCGATCATCGAGGCCGCCATGTTGTGGATGGAAATGAAGGAGGAGAAGGCCGGATCGGCGTGGGCAAGCGCCTCGAAGATCAGAACGGCATCGAGCCGCCCAAGCGCCGAGCCGCCGACATCGTCGCGCACATAGATGCCGCCGAGGCCCAGCGGGCCGGTCTCGCGGATCACATCGGCGGGAAAGTGCTTTGCCTTGTCCCAATCGAGCGCGTTGGGCGCGACGCGGTCCGCCGCGAAGGCCTGGGCCATCTCCTGGATGGCGCGCTGTTCCTCGGTGAGTTCGAACTGGCCAGTGCCCGCATCGACTGCCGCGTCCATGGCGTGCTCCCTGTCGTTTCAGGCCTTCTGGCCTGTCGTTTTTGGCTTTGCGCGCCGTTCAATCTAGACCAATGATGCCGCCGCGCAACCCGGGCCGTTGAGAACCGGCTGTGCATGGAATGACTAACGGAGCTCTTGCGTGCCGACAATTTTCGATGAGTTGCTGGAGCGATTCCACGGCTATCTTGCCGGCGTCGGCAGTGATCTGGTCGCGCACGAAGTCGCGCGCGTCGGCTGGGACATGCCGGTCCGCCCGTTAGAACCGCGCGCGCTTGGCTCCCTCCGCTATCTCGATCGCATCGCCGAGCTTGCACCGGCGGACGCCAAGCCGCTGACGCGGTTCGTTGCCGACCATCGGGACGAACTGCGCTGGGGACAGACCTATACCGCTGCCGATTTCGGTCAGGGTTTTGTCGACAATTACGGTTGGCTGGAAGTGTTCGGCACGCGCGGGCATTTCGTCAATGACGAGGTCGCGGGCGGCCTGCTGATGCTCGGGCCGAACATCGTCTATCCCGACCACCACCACATCGCCGAGGAGATCTATATCCCCCTGACCGGCGGCACGGAGTGGCGGATGGGCGAGGGAGACTTTCATAGTCGCGGCGCCGGCGAGGTGATCCACCACGCATCGAATGTCAGCCATGCCATGCGCACCGGCAAGGAACCGCTGATGGCGCTCTATCTTTGGCGCGGTGGGCCGCTGGCGCAGAAGTCGACGATCGGCCCGATGATCGACTTGAGAGGCAGGGGCTGATGGCCAAGGCGATCATGCTGCAGGGCACTGGTTCGGATGTCGGCAAGACCGTTCTGGTGGCCGGGCTTTGCCGCGCGGCCACAAATCGCGGGCTGAAGGTCAGGCCGTTCAAGCCGCAAAACATGTCGAACAATGCCGCCGTCGCCGACATTCCCGGCGAGGCCGGCGAAGGCGAGATCGGCCGTGGGCAATGGCTGCAGGCGCTGGCCTGCGGGGTTCGGCCGACGGTGCATATGAACCCGGTGCTGCTCAAGCCGCAGAGCGATATCGGCTCGCAAGTGGTGGTGCAGGGCAAGGTTTTTGGCGAGGCGCGGGCGCGCGACTACCAGACGATGAAAGCCGGACTGATGGAGGCGGTGCTCGATTCCTGGGCCAAGGTTGGCCAGGGCGCCGACCTGGTCATCGTCGAGGGCGCGGGCTCACCCGCTGAGATCAATCTCAGGACCCGCGACATCGCCAATATGGGCTTTGCGACGCGCGCCAATGTGCCCGTGATCCTGGTCGGCGACATCGATCGTGGCGGCGTCATCGCCTCCGTCGCCGGCACGCATCTTATCCTGCCGGAGGACGACCGGCGCATGATCGCCGGCTACCTCATCAACAAGTTCCGTGGCGATGTCTCGTTGTTCGACGACGGCATCAAGGCGATCGAAAAGTTCACCGGCTGGCGCTGCTTCGGCGTCGTACCATGGTTGAAGGCGGCCGGCCGGCTGCCATCCGAGGATTCGGTCGTGCTCGAACGCCTCGCTTCCGGCGAGAAACGGGCGCTGAAGGTGGCGGTGCCGATGCTGGCGCGCATCGCCAATTTCGACGATCTCGATCCACTGAAAGCCGAGCCGCAGGTCGAGGTGGTGTTCGTACCGCCGGGCAAAAGGCTGCCGGAGGACGCTGGGCTGGTTGTCATCCCCGGCTCGAAGTCGACGATCGGTGATCTCATCAAATTCCGCGAGAATGGTTGGGACCACGATCTTCTCGCTCACCGCAAGCGCGGCGGCCATGTCGTTGGCATCTGCGGCGGTTACCAGATGCTCGGCCGCATGGTGCGCGATCCCGACGGCATCGAAGGCAGTGTGACCGAGGCACAGGGCCTCGGCCTGCTCGATATCGAAACGGTGATGGAGCCGGAAAAGACGGTGCGCAATTCAAGCGCGCATTCGGTGCAGTTCGATCTGCCTCTCGAAGGCTACGAGATCCATCTCGGCCGCACCACCGGCCCGGACACGGCGCGGCCGTCGACGATCCTCAACGGCGCCGAGGACGGCGCCGTTTCCGCCGACGGCAAGGTGATCGGCACCTATCTGCACGGGCTGTTTTCCGCCGACGCTTTTCGCGCAGCCTATCTGGAGAGCCTTGGCGTCAAAGGCGGTGGCATCGATTATCGCGCCGAGGTCGAGAAGGCGCTGGATGAGGTCGCTGCCGAGCTGGAGAGGCATCTCGACTGCGACGCGATTTTCGGCTTGGCGCGTTAGGCGGATCGAAGTTCCACTTTCCATTCGCTAACGTCGGCAAAAAGCGATGCCGCTGGCCGATGGGCGGCTTTTGCGGGAAGATGGACGCAGCAACGGAGACCACGCAGATCGAATAGAGTTCACCAACCAGAGATATTGGGGATATGAAATGGCTCAAGGCTCACAAGCAAGGCAGCTTAACCCTGATCTGCTCCTCGGCAGTTGGAAGATGACGTCGTGGATGACGAGAGACGTCGCAACTGGGGAGCGGCGAGAGGCGCTCGGCCAGGATCCGCAAGGCATCGTCATCTATACGCCGGAGCGCGTCATATTTTTCATCCTCAGGAACAATCGCACTCGGCCCGAGCGGTTGCCACCATCGGACGAAGAGAAGATCGCGCTGTTCGAATCGATGTTCGCCTACTCGGGCAGCTATACGGTCGAACCGGACCGGGTCGTTCACCATGTCGACATGAGTTGGAATCAGGCATGGAGTGGCACCGAGCAGGTGCGGTTCTGCAGTGTCGACGAACATACGCTGTCTTACACGTCGCCTCCCTCGCAAAACTCATTCGACGGGCGCGAGATCGTCCATGAAGTGACCTATGTACGAGAGAGGCGCCAGGCCGCTTAAGCCTACTTCTCCGCCGCCCTCGGCCAATAGGTACCGAAGGACCAGACATTGGCTTCGGGGTCGAGGCAGATGAACTCGCGGCTGCCATAGTCGCGGTCGACCAGTTCCTGGATGATCTTGGCGCCGGCCCTTTTCGCCCGTGCATAGGCCGCGTCGGCGTCATCGACGGCGATGTAGATCGACTTGCCGCCGCCACCGCTTGGATCACCGACCATCTTGCCGTAGTCGTCGTCGCGCGCGGTGCCTAGCATGATCATCGAGGAGCCGAAGGTCAGTTCCGCATGGTGGACGATGTCGCCCTCGCCATAGCGGGCGCGCACTTGGAAGCCGAAGGCTTCGCCGAGCCAGTCGATCATCTTGGCGGCGTTCCTATAGCGCAGGGCGGGATAGATACGGGGTGCTTCGGTTGACGAGGGCATGACGATCTCCTTGTTCGCGTCGATCGGCCCAATGTCCATCATGGCCGTGTGGGCGTCTTGAAGAAATGTTACCTCGGCTAGGGCTACATCAGCGCCGCGAGCCCGGTCGGCGTTTCGCCGGCAAGCTGGCGGAACTCGCGCACCAGATGCGCCTGGTCGGCATAGCCGCAATCGGCGGCGATGCCCGCCCAGTCATCGTCCTGCTGCTTCGACAGCGAGAGCGCGCGATTCAAGCGCACGATGCGCGACAATGTCTTCGGGCCGATGCCGATCGCGCCGGTGAACTTTGCCGCCAGATGCTTGCGGCTCCAGCTGATCTCGCCGGCGAGCGCCGCAATGCGGATGCGGCCGCCTGACGCGATGACCGTCCGATAGGCCCAGGCGATTTCCGGCGAAAGCGCATGCGCCTCCGCAACGCGGCGGCTAATAAAGCCTTCTGCTATGTCGAAGCGTGTGTCCCAATCCGACGCCTCGCCAAGCCGTTCGCGCAATGCCATGCCGTCAAAGCCCAGCGCATCGTCGAGCCCGACCATGCGGTCGCGCAACTCGCTCATAGGCAGGCCGAAGAACCGTCTGGCGCCAAGCGGCGTGAAATTGACCTGGACGCAGCAGGCGCCGCCGAACGATTCGATTACGACAGGTCCGGCATAGAGGCCGGCGGCGAAGCTGGCGTAGCGGTCATTGTCGCCAGGCGTGTGGCCGAGCCCGATGGCGAAGGCTTCGGCAAAGCTGATCACCAGCGGCACGGTGAGTGAGGCATATTCGACGATGCGGAAATGGCCGGGCCTTGTCTCGCGATAGCCGCAGATATCCGTGACGATGCCTGCGAGCGAGGCGGCGGGCTTGCGCCGCACCATCTCGAAATGGAGGGCGAGACAGCGGTTATCCTGCCGATGGCGCTCCGTCTCGTCGGACATGGCGCAAGCCTAGCAGACCACGTCCTCAAATCAAAAGCGCCCGGCAGGGCCGGGCGCTCCGAGTTGCCTGAGATCTGCGAATTTCAAGCGCCGCGCATTAAGCAGCCGGCGGCAAGCACGATATAGGCAATGAGCATGATCCAAACGGACGCAAGCGGAATGAATGCAAGAACGCCAAGAGCGGCGAGAAGGCCGATGACGGCGATGACCAACGAGATAATGAACACGATTTGGGTCGGTGCACTGAGATTCATGTCTAGTCCCTCCAACATGATTCGCGCGCGCTTATTCTACCAGCGGTGCGGTCACTTACCAATTAGCTGGCGCAAGAGATTGGCCGGGTCGGCCAGCAGCTTCGCGGCTAGCGCCAGGCAGACGACCACCAGCAGCGGCTTGATCAGCCTGGCGCCGATGCGAATGGCAAGGCTGGCACCAACGCGGGCGCCAATGAACTGCGCCACGCCCATCATCAGGCCGATCTTCCAGTTGATGACGCCGACGGCTGCAAAGACGACGAAACCGCCGATGTTGGAGGCGAAATTGAGGAGCTTGGTGTGCGCCGTCGCCTTGAGCACGCCGTAGCCGGCCAGCGTGACGAAGGCCAGCATGTAGAAGGAGCCGGCGCCGGGACCGAAGACACCGTCATAGAAGCCGACCAGCGGCGGGATGATCAGCCCGAACAGGAAAGGCGACAGCCGCTCGGTGCGGTCGACGTCGTCCATGTTCGGCTTCAGCGCGAAATAGAGCGCGATGGCGATCAGAAGCAGGGGGAGCAGGGCGCGCAGGAAATCGCCGGGCACGACCGTCGCCAAAAGCGCCCCGACCGCGCCGCCTGCAAGCGCCAGCAGCGCCGATGGCAGTTGGCGGCGCAGGTCGACCTTGCCGTTCGCCGCGTAATGGATGGTGGCCGAACCGGAGCCGAACATGCCCTGCAGCTTGTTGGTGCCGAGTGCTGCGACCGGCGAAAAGCCGGCGAGCAGCAGCGCCGGGATCGTGATCAGCCCGCCGCCGCCGGCGATCGAGTCGACAAAGCCCGCGGCAAAAGCCGCGCCGACGAGGATAAGGACAGTCTGCAGCGTAAGGTCGATCATCGAGGAGGGGCACAAAGGAAGGAAACCGCAGCTTCCACCACGCTCGCCCCGTTTGCGCAAGAGCGATTCCAAGCTAACAATCCCGACGGAATAGCAAAGGGAGCTTGGTGGCGATGGCGCTGCTCGACCAGATACGTTCGATCTTCGATGGCGACCCGGGCGTTCGCAAGGTGGCGGACGATCCGGTGCTGTCGGCGGAACTGTTGATGCTGTTCCGGATGATCCTCGCAGACGGCTCGGTTTCCGAAAGCGAGATGGTCGTCTTCCGGCGCATCTGCAAGGAAGCCTTCGGCATTCCGGAAACCTCGATCGACAGCGTCATCGAATATCTCAACGACTATGGCTACGAGACCAACGGCTCGCAGGCGATCGCGCTGTTCCGCGATCTCGATGTCGAGCGCCGGAAGCTGCTTGCGCGCCACATGGCCGAGATCGCCAAGGCCGACTCCAAGCTGGCGGAGAGCGAGGTGAAGCTCCTGCGCCGCACGCTCGACCTGCTCGATATCAGCCCTGTCGATTTGGTGAAGCCGGAGGAATAGCCGGCCCGGCCGGTTACCGGCTGCTTAGCCCTGTTCCTGCATTTTGCGCGCGATCGCGCGGTGAAGGTCGGGCGCCGCCGCGACGAGCGCCTGTGCCGCTTCCGAGCGCGGATGGTCGAGCACATCGCCGGTCTTGCCGCGTTCGACGATCTTGCCTTCATGCATGACCAGCACCTCGTCCGCCATGGCGCGGGCGACGGTCAGGTCGTGGGTGATGAAGAGATAGGCGATGCCGAGCTTCTGGTTGAGCTCGGCGAAAAGGTCGAGGATCTGGGCGCGGATCGAGACATCGAGAGCCGAGACCGGCTCATCGGCGACCACCAGCTTTGGGCGGGTGATGATGGCGCGGGCGATCGACAGGCGCTGGCGCTGGCCGCCCGAGAATTCATGCGGGTATTTGCCCATGTCGCGCGGCCCGAGCCCGACTTCATCGAGCGCATGCGCGATCATCTCGCGGCGCTCGGCCTTTGCCAGCTGCTTTTCCAGAAGATGCAGCGGCTCGGCCACCAGTTTCTCCACTTTCTGGCGCGGATCGAAGGAGCCGTAGGGATCCTGGAACACGACCTGCATGTCGCGCCGGGCCGGCTTTAGCGCCTGTTCCGGCTTGCCTGTGATGGCCTCGCCGCGAAAGCGGATCGTGCCCGCCGTTGGCTTGTCCAGGGCGAGGATCATGCGGGCAAGCGTGGACTTGCCGCAGCCCGAGCGGCCGACGAGCGCCACCGATTGCGCGGGCTCGATGGTGAGCGAGACATCGTCGACGGCGCGGATCGGCTGCGCCGGACGGAACAGGGATGCGCGCCGGCTCGGATAGTCCCGGCCGACGCCATCGACTTCGAGCAAGGGCTTTGCCGAGCCGGCAAGATGCTTTTTCGGACGCGCCGGCACATGCATGGAAGCCAATGCCAGCTCTCGCGTGTAGGGATGCTGCTGCTCGGATAGCGTGCGCGCCGTGTCGCCGGCTTCCGTCACCTCGCCATGGCGCAGGATGGTCAGGCGATCGGCCATCTCGGTCACGACGGCAAGGTCATGCGAGATGAGCAGCAACCCCATGCGGTTCTCGCGGACCAGATCGCGCAGGAGATCGAGGATCTGTGCCTGCAGCACCACGTCGAGCGCGGTCGTCGGCTCGTCGGCGATCAGCAGCTTCGGCTTGAGCGCGCAGGCGATGGCGATGACGACGCGCTGGCGCTGGCCGCCGGACAGTTCGTGCGGGTAGCGCGACAGCGGGAATTTGGCCTCCGGCAGCCCGACGCGGTCGAGGATTTTTCGCGCGCGCTCCTCGGCCTCGGCGCGGCCCGCCTTGGTGTGCCAACGTATGCCTTCGGCGACCTGCTCGCCGATGGTCTTGACCGGGTTGAGCGCCGTCATCGGCTCCTGGAAAACCATGCCGATATCGTCGCCGCGCAAGGCGCACATCTGGTCCTCGGTCGCCTTGAGGATGTCGATGCCGTCGAAGATGACGCGGCCCTCGGTGCGCGCCAGATGCGGCAGAAGCTGCATGATGGTCAGCGCCGTCATCGACTTGCCGGAGCCGGATTCACCGACCAGGCCGACAACCTCGCCGGGCGCGATGGTCAGCTCGACGCCTTTCAGGATCGGCGTGGCGCCGATCGTCAGCGACAGGTTCTCGATCTCGAGCAGGCTCATCGGCGCCGCCGCGATTTCGGATCGAGGATGTCGGCGATGCCGTCGCCGAGCAGGTTCAGCCCCAGCACGGTGACGACGATCGCCATGCCGGGGAAGATCGCCATCCAGGGCGCGGTCACCATGCGGGTCTGGGCGTCGAACAGCATGCGGCCCCAACTCGGCATCGGCGGCTGGGCACCGAGGCCGACATAGGAGAGCCCGGCTTCGGCGAGGATGCCCAGCGCGAACTGGATGGTGCCCTGGACCAAGAGCAGCGTCGCGATGTTGGGCAGGATGTGCTCGACGGCGATGCGCGTCATGCCCTTGCCGGCGGCGCGCGCTGCAAGGATGAATTCGCGCGGCCAGATGGCCAGCGCGCCGGCGCGGGCTACGCGGGCGAACACCGGGATGTTGAAGATGCCGATGGCGATGATGGCGTTGACGGCGCCCGGGCCGAATATCGCGGTGATCATGATTGCCGAAAGCAGCGCCGGGAAAGCGAAGACGAGATCGTTGACGCGCATCAGCGCCTGGTCGACCACCCCGCCGCGCGCGGCGGCGAAGGCTCCGAGCGGCACGCCGAGGCCCATGCCGATGCCGACGGCGACCAGCGCGACGGCGATCGAATTGCGGGCGCCGACCATGATCATCGACAGGATGTCGCGGCCGAAATGGTCGGTGCCGAACCAGTGCGCCCAAGACGGCGCCTGCGTTTTGTCGGCGATCACCAGCCTGGTCACGTCGTAGGGCGTCCAGACGAAGGAGATGAGCGCTACCACCACGACCAGCAGTGTGATGGCTAGCCCGATCAGGAAGGAGCGGTTGCCGAAAGCCTTGGCCAGCACGCCGGCAAGCGTTTCCTCGGGCAGGTCGATGCGCATGGTCATTGCCGGCCTCTAAGACGCGGGTCGACGATGGCGTAGGAGAAATCGACCAGGAGGTTGATCAGGATCACGGCGGCGACCAGAAGCATGACGATGCTCTCGACCACGATCAGGTCGCGCTGGGTGATGGCCTGGAAGATCAGCCGGCCGAGGCCAGGCAGGTAGAAGACATTCTCGATGATGATGGTGCCGGCGAGCAGGAAGGCGAATTGCAGGCCGAGGATGGTGAGCACCGGGATCATGGCGTTGCGCAGCGCATGGCGCCACAGAACGGCGCGATAGGGCAGGCCCTTGGCGCGCGCGGTGCGGATATAGTCCTCGTTGAGCACCTCGATCAGCGCCGAGCGGGCGACGCGCGCCAGGATTGCCGCCTGCGGCAAGGCCAGGGCCACGGCGGGCAGGATCAGGGATTTCAACGCCGTCCAGATACCGGCGCTCCAACCCGGAAAACCGCCGGCCGGCACCAGCCGCAGCCAGACGGCGAAGAGATAGATCAGCATCAGCGCGAACCAGAAATTCGGCACGGCGACGCCGAGCTGGGCGGCGCCCATAGCAAGCGTGTCGCCGGCGCGGCCCTGGCGGCTGGCCGAGAACACGCCGACCGGAATGGCGATGATGGTCGAGAGCGCCAGTGCGATCAGCGCCAGCGGCAGGGACACGGCGATGCGCTCGCGCACCAGGTCGATGACGGGTACCGAATAGGTGTAGGAGCGGCCGAAATCGAGGCTGAGCAGCCCTGCCACCCAGTGCAGGTAGCGCAGCAGCAGCGGCGCGTTCAGCCCCATCTGGTTGCGCAGCACCTCTACCTGGTCGGCGCTGGCATTCAGGCCCAGCATCAGCCGTGCCGGATCGCCGGGCAGGATCTCCATGACCGCGAAGACGACCATCGAGGCCAGCACCAGGGTGAGGGCCGCGATGGTGAGGCGTTTGAGGAGATAGGCGGTCATTGCGGAATGGTTAGGTTGCCGGGTGCAGAGACTGGGCAAAGATGGCGACGGAGCGCAACGTTTGCCCTTGGCCGACAGACCTCACTCGCTCCACTTCACCTTGGTGAGATCATCCGCCTCGATCGGCCAGTTGGTCCACATGCCCTGCAGCTTGGCGTCCCAGACGCCAATCTTGGGCAGCTCGAAAAGGTAGACGGCAGGCACGTCGTGCGCGAGAATCTTCTGCGCCTCGCCCAGCAGCTCCAGCCTCTTGTCCTTGTCAACCGTGGTGTCGAGCGCCTTGATGAGATCGTTGAACTTCGGATTGTCGTACTGAAAATAGTAGCCGGGCCGCGAATAGATATCGATGTCGTTTGGCTCGACATGGGAAACAATCGTCAGGTCGTAGTCCTTGTTGGTGAAGACCTGGCTCAGCCACTCCGCCCATTCGACCGGAATGATCTGCAGATTGACCCCGATGTCCTTCAGTTGGGACTGAATCACCTGGCCGCCGTCGCGTGCGTAGGGTACGGGCGGCAGCTTGATCGTGGCTGAGAAGCCGTTCTCCAGCCCCGCTTCCTTCAGATACTCCTTGGCCTTGGCGATGTCGTGCGGATAGACGCCGGTGAGATCGACATAGCCCGCATCGCCTGGCGAGAAATGAGAGCCAATCGGCTTTCCAAGGCCGTTCGAGGCGGCTGCGATGATGGCGCCGCGATCGATCGCCGAGGCGAGCGCTTGCCGCACCGCAAGCTTGTCGAAGGGTGGCTTCTTGTTGTTGATCGACAGGATCGTCTCGCCCTCGGTCGCGCCGATCACGACGCTGAAGCGCGGATCGGACTGGACCTGCGCAAGCGCGTCCTGCGCTGGCATGTTGGCGAAGGCCTGGATGTCGCCCGAGAGCAAGGCGGGGACAGCCGCGGCGGCGTCGGGAACGATGCGGAATGTCGCCTTGTCGAGCGCGGCCGGTGTGCCCCAGTAGCCCGGGTTCTTGACGAGCGTGATCTCGGAACCCTTGGCCCAGTGATCGAGCTTGAATGGACCGGTGCCGATCGGCTTGTCCTTATTGCCGTCGGCCGATCCCTTCGCCACGATCACCGCCGCAACAAGGGCCATGTTGTAGAGGAAATTGCCCTGCGGCACGTCGAGGGTGACCTTGACGGTCGCCGGATCGACCGCCGTGACATCGGTGATATGCGCAAAGAGCTGCTTTTGCGGATTGAGCGAATCCTTGGCATGCGCCCGGTCCAGCGAGAATTTCACATCGTCGGCGCTGAAGGCCGAGCCATCGTGGAACTTCACGCCGGCATGCAGCTTGAACGTGTAGACCTTGCCGTCGTCGGAGACGGCCCAGCTCTCGGCCAGACCGGGCTGAACCTGACCCTTGTCGTCGATGCGCGTCAGCCCTTCAAAGACGTTGGCATAGGTGACTTCGCCGATGGCCGCGGCCGCGCCGGCGGTCGGATCGAGATGCGGCGGCTCGAGCACGATGCCGAGCGTGAGATCGGTGCGGGCGGCAAAGGCCGACGTGGCGGCGGCAAGCGACAGGACGGCCGCGGCTAGGGTGGTCTTCCACAGTTTCATCGCTGAACTCCCATTGCTCAAATCTGCTCAAGCCGGCGGATAGAAGCGTGATTTCGCGTGCGAGTAAATTGCGTTTCGTGCTTCCTGGCGGTTCCTCGAGGAACGTTTTTCCTGCCGGCGCCGCGCTCAGTCCGTTGTCCCTCTCAGCAAAATGTTGAGGCCGATCGCCATCACCTTCGCCGATTCCACCATGTCGGCGATCCCTACCCATTCGTCCGGCCTGTGCGCGAGGTCGAGAATGCCCGGGCCATAGGCGATGCAATCATAGAGGTGGCCGATGCGCGCGACATGCTTCTGGTCGTAGGTGCCGGGCGAGATCACATAGTCGGGCTCGCGGTCGAACACTTCCATGATGCCTTTGGCGACAGCCTTCACCACCGGCGCGTCGCGCTCGGTCATCAGCGGCAGCACCTCCATCAGGTCGCGGATCTCGTAGTCGAATTTCTTGCGCTCGCGCTTCAGGCGTTCGAGGATGCCGGTGACCTCGCCCTTGACAGTGGCGATGTCCTCTTCGAGCAGGAAGCGCCGGTCGATGGTGAGCCGACACCAATCCGGCACATTGGGTGAGGGAAGTCCGGGCCGGAAATCCTCGGTCTGGCCGCCATGGATGGAATTGATGTTCATGGTCGAGCGCCGGGCGCCTTCCGGCACTACCGGCATGCGCGTCATCTTGCGGTCGAGCGCAGGGAAGAGTTCCTCTTCGAAAGCCTGCAAAACGGCGCCCATATGGCGCACCGCATTGTCGCCGAGAAACGGCATCGAGCCATGCGCGATCTCGCCCTTGGTCTCGATCTCGGCCCACCAGACGCCGCGATGGCCGAGGCAGATGCGATCCTTGTTCAGCGGCTCCGGGATGATGACGTGGTCGACCTTCGGCTTCGAGAAATAGCCGAGCCTTGCCAAATGGGCGACGCCACCGAAACCGCCCGATTCCTCATCCGCCGTGCCCGAGATCTCGATGGCGCCGGGAAAGTCCGGATAGGCTGCCATGAAGGCTTCGACGGCGATGACCGAGGCGGCCAGGCCGCCTTTCATGTCGCAAGCGCCGCGGCCATAGACCCTGCCGTCCTTCACCACGCCGGCAAAGGGATCGACGGTCCAGCCGTCGCCGGCCTCGACCACGTCGATATGCGAGTTGAAGTGCACGCAGGGACCTGGCGAACGGCCGTCGAAGCGGGCGACGACATTGACCCGCGGGTAGCGATCGCTGTCGCCGGGGGCGCCCTCCGCACGGATGAATTCGGTTTCGAAGCCGAGTTTCTTCAGACGCGCGCCAAGGAACTCGGCGCATGGCCGATAGGCCTCGCCCGGCGGATTGACGGTCGGGAATCGAATCAGGTCGGCGGTCAGCGCAACCAGGTCGTCTGACCGGTCCTCGACCGCCCCGAGAAGTCGCTCATTCTTGAAAAGTCGTTCACTCATTCGGCGGATTGAAGGAGGAACGCCGCACTTTTGCAAGCAAGCAGTTCCGCATTGCCACACGACGATCCGGGCATGGCCCAACGCCAGGCTTAAACCTCAGGGAGTGCGTGTCGGGGCGGCAACTATACCGGGAAAATCGTTCAAATTCACCGGATTGGATTGGCGGAATCGTCAACGAGTGTGTGGTAATTAACGCATCTGCCGGCAAAAAGATGGAAAAACCGCGCGAATGGCAGGGGCAATCGAAGGGGTTTGATCGCATGAAAAAGTTCGTTCTCATGGCAACCGTGCTGGCAAGCGCGTTGTTCGGCATGTCCATTGGAAGCCGGGCGGCCACGCTGGTCGCCAATATCGACGTCTCGTCGCAAACCATGACCGTGAGCAAATACGGCCAGGTGCTCTATCGCTGGAGCGTGTCGACGGCGCGCCCTGGCTATTTCACGCCGCGCGGCAGCTACCGGCCGCAATGGACCGCCCGGATGTGGTATTCACGCAAGTATGACAACTCGCCGATGCCCTATTCGGTGTTCTTCCACGGCGGCTTCGCCATTCACGGCACCGGGGCGGTGAGACATCTGGGACGCCCGGCGTCGCATGGCTGCGTGCGCCTGCATCCGGCCAATGCCGCGACCTTCTATACGATGGTCAAGGAAGTCGGCTTCGGCAACACGCGGATCGTCGTCACCAACTAAAGCGCGTCGCCATCTTTCAGATTCTCCATGCGCTTTGGTCTTTGATTTTACGCATGTCTTTATCCCGAAACGGGTTCCCACTTTCGGGAGACATGCTTTAGATCCGGGTGGGCAGCACCGGCCGGTTACTCGCCGGCCGTCGCCTTCGCCTGTCCGCGCTTGCGACGGCGGCCGCTGATTTCCCAGCGCTTGTGGAACCACATCCATTGGCCCGGGTCCTCACGCACCCAGCGTTCGACCACGTCGGTGAGAAGCTGGGTGGTGGCGGCGACGTCGACGCTGCCGTCTTCGGCGCGTGGCAAGGTTAGCTTGTCTTCGATTTCCAGCCGGAAGCGATTGCCCGGCAGCCTGACGCAGCGGGCGGGATAGACGTCACAGTCATAGTGGCGGGCGAGCATACCAAGCATCGGGTTGCTCTGGCATAGGCGGCCGAAGAAAGTCGTCTCCACGCCGCTCGAGAATTTCTGATCGACCAGCATGCCGATATTGCCGCCGCTCTCCAGGATGGCGGCAAGGGCGAAGGACGCGCCGGTGGCGGAGGGCAGCAGCGCGCCCATCGAGGAGCGGCGCGTCGAGTGGATGTAGTCGGCGAGATAGGGGTTGTTCGGCGGCCGAAACAGCGCCGTGATGTTCATGCCGAAGGTGGCGGCGGCCACCGGCAGCAGCTCGAAATTGCCGAGATGGCCAGTGAACAGGATGTGCGGCTTGTTTTCGCCGGCGATCTCGACGAAATGCTCGACGCCGCGGACCTCGACCCGGCCCGGCTTCGAGGCGTTTGGATCGAAGTCGAAGAGCGCGTCGAGGAAGATGTACTCGGCCGCGAGGCGGGCCATGTTGCCCCACATGTCGAGCGCGATGGCCTGGATCTCGGCGTCACTTTTTTCGGGATAGGCAAGGCGCAGATTGTCGACCGCCACGCGGTGACGCCCGACCATCGGGCCGATGCGGCGGGCGGCACGGTCGGCGAAGTTGAGCGCGCTGTCCGGAGGCAGCAGGCGCAGTATCGACAGCAGCACCATGGCGAGCTTGGCGACCAACCAGTGCTCCATCTGGCGCAGCCGCAGGCCGTAGCGGAACATGAAGTCCCGGCGGGCTCTCCTGAACACCTTGCCGACCATCCGCCTTTCCTGAAATGCTTTAGGAAACGCGCAGGATGATCTTGCCGAACACGTCGCGGCCTTCCATGCGCTTCAGCGCCGCGTCGATGTCGTCGAAACCCACCTCGGTATCGATCACCGGGGCAACGAGGCCGGCCGCCATCTTCTGCATGGCGTTGGCCATGTTCTCCATGCGGCAGCCGAAGGATCCGAGCAGCTTCAACTGCTGCTGGAAGAGCTGCATCAAATTGACCTGCGTCGAAACGCCGGAGGTCGAGCCACAGGTGACGAGGCGGCCGCCGCGCTTCAGGCACAGCATCGAGCCGGCAAAGGTGTCGGCGCCGACATGCTCGAAGACGACGTCGACGCCCTTCTTCTTGGTCAGCTTGCGCACGACGCCTTCGAACCGGTCCTCGCGGTAGTTGATGACATGGTCGGCGCCAAGCGCCTTGGCCTTGTCGATCTTGTCGTTCGAGCCGACCGTGGTGATGACCGTGCAGCCCATCTTCTTGGCCAACTGGATGGCGGCAGTGCCGATGCCGGAGCCGCCGGCATGGACCAGGATAGTCTCGCCGGGCTCCAGCTTCGCGTTGTCGAACAGCATGTGCTCGACCGTGCCGAAGGTCACTGGCGCGACCGCTGCGCCGATCTCGGTGACGCCGGGCGGAGCGGGTACCAGCAGGCGAGCCGGCAGGTTGATCTTTTCCTGGGCGAAGCCGTCGAGATGGAAGCCGTGCACGCCCGAGACGTGCTCGCAGAGATTGTCGCGGCCTTCGCGGCAGGCCCGGCACAGCCCGCAGGTGCGCGCGCCATAGATCGACACCAATTGTCCCGGCAGCAGGTTGGAGACGCCGGGGCCGACAGCCTCGACCTCGCCGGCGGCTTCGGCGCCGACGACCAGCGGCAGCTTGCGCTTGGCGAAGGCCATGCCGCGCCAGCCCCAGACGTCGATGTGGTTGAGCGCCACCGCCTTGATGCGGAGTGTTACTTCGCCCAGCAAAGGCGGCGGGGGAGGCGGCAGGTCCACCGTTTCGAGACGGCGGTCCTCGATAAGTTGCAATGCGCGCATAGGGCCTGTCGGTTTCGTGAAAAGCGGGAAAACGTCCGCTTAGACCGGTTCCCGCGCCATGACAAGGCAGGTGTTCTGGCCGCCGAAGCCGAAGGAATTCGAAAGGACGGTGCCGACCTCGGCGTTGCGCTTCTTGTTCGGCACGACGTCCAGCACGATAGCCGGATCGGGATTGTCGTAGTTGATGGTCGGCGGAATGACGCTTTCGCGCATCGTCATCAGCGAGAACGCGGCCTCGACGGCGCCGGCGGCCGACAGAGTGTGGCCGATCATCGACTTGTTGGACGAGATCGGCATCGAGCCGATGCGCTCGCCGAAAACGGTCGACAGCGACAGGTGCTCCATCTTGTCGTTTTCAGGCGTCGAAGTGCCGTGCGCGTTTACGTAGTCGATCTCGTCTTCGCTCAAGCCGGCGTCGGCAAGGGCGGCGCGCACCGCCGCGATCGCCGGCGAACCGTCGGGCTTGGAGCGGGTGCGGTGGAAGTCGTCGGCCTTCTCGCCGCAGCCGCGCATGATACCGAGGATCGTTGCGCCACGCGCGAGGGCCGCTTCCAGCGATTCCAACACCAGCGCGCCGGAGCCTTCGGCCAGCACGAAGCCGTCGCGGTCCTTGGAGAAAGGCTTTGAGGCCTTTTCCGGGATGTCGTTGTGGGTGGAGAGCGCCGAGAGCAGCGAGAAGCGGATCAGCGCCTCGGCGGTCGCCGAGCCGTCGGCGCCGATCGACAGCGCCTTGTCGCACTCGCCGCGGCGGATCGCCTCGACGCCGAGCTGAATGGCGGTGGCGCCCGAAGCGCAGGCGGTCGACAGAGTGATCGGCAGGCCGCGCGTGCCGAAGCGGTCGGCCAAGCGATCGGCGATCGAGCCGAATTGCGTGGTCTCGAAAACGTCGAGCTCCTTCAGCGCGCGGGCCACTCGCAGCAGCCGCTCGGCGCCGGCATCCTGCTTGTCGGAATTGTAGAGCGAGAAGCGGTCGGCCCAGTCGAGTTCGACCGGCGGCGAGGCGAGGAACAGCGGGCCGCCGAAATCGCCGGAATCGAGGCCGGCTTCCGAGACTGCTTCCTGCGCCGCGGTCTCAGCCAGTTCGTAGGTGAGGTGACTGGCGCCCTTGGAGCTCGACGGCAGGAAGTCGACCATCCCGGAGATGCGGGTGTTGAGCTGGTCGACCGGAAAGCGGGTGATCGGATGGATGCCGGATTTGCCGGAGGTCAGCGCGTCCCAATTGTCCTTTTTACCGACGCCGAGCGAGGTGACGACGCCAATGCCGGTCACGGCGACGATCGGCCTGCCCATATGATCGCGGAGATTGGCCATGCTTTTGTCTGCCTCGTTCTAAGCGGCTCTAACCAGCCCCAGGCCTTCGAATTGGTGATAGCCGATCGCCGTTGCAAGGACGGAAGCCGGGGCGCCCGCGAATGGGCGCTCCACTGTGGCATCGAAGACAGGGTAGGCGGCCTTGCGGTCGACGGCCATTGCCGCCAGCGCAACGGCGAAGGGAAACTGCGCTTCCTTCATATGGCCGGTCAATGTCGAAAAGGCACGCGCGGCCAAAGCCGGATTGGCGTCGAGCACCGCCTTTTCGGCGGCGGTGGCGGCGTGCGCGCCGGAGGCGGCGGAAATCGTAAGCAGGTCGCCGTCGGGCAGCCGAGCCTGCTTTAGCAGCGCGGCGATCTCGGCATTCAACTCGCCGCGCCGGCGCCTGGCGCGGCCGGAAACGACGGGGCCAAGCTCGGCATAAATCTTGCGGCCGCGGCTTTGCGCATGCTCGCGCTGTTCGAGCACCAGGAAAGCGCCGCCGGAGCCGGTCACCACGCCCCCTCCTTCGCTGCCTTGGCGCTGCCAGACCGGCTTCCACGGGCCGCGATGCAGGTAACCGGCAAGCTCATAGCCGAGCAGCATGTCGGAATGCTCGGTCTGGAAGGCGCCGCCGACCAGCACGTGGGTGGACTGACCCGAGCGGATGCGCGCGGCTGCCGTCTCGACGGCCGAGACACCGGCGCCTTCCTCGCCCATGAAGGTGCGCGACGAACCGGTCACCTTGTGGACGATCGAGATGTTGCCAGCGAGCAGGTTGGAGAGCTGCGCGAGGAACAAAGTCGGCCGCAATTCCGTGGTCAGTTTCTCGTTGAGCAGCACGTCGCGGTCGTTGCGGCTTTCGGAAGCAGCCAGGATGGCGGCATCCACGGCCTCGTCGCGCTCGCCGCCGCCGGCCGCCACAACCATGTCCATGGTCGTGGAAAGCTCGTCATTGCCCTTTATGCCCGCATCGTCCAGCGCAAGCCCGGCGGCATAGGTGCCAAGGCGCTGCCAGGTTTCCATCTGGCGCTGGTCGCCGCGCTTGGCGATCTGCAGGTTCCAGTCGATCTCGGGTAGCGGATGGATGGTGTAGGGCGCGAAGCGTTCGGCCTCGAGCACCGGCTGGAAACCGGGCTGCATCAGCTTCTGCCAATGCGCGTCGGGGCCTTCTCCCAGCGAAGAGACAAGGCCGATGCCGGTGATGACAACGTCGTGGGAACTCATGGGCGGCTGTTGTGGGTCAGGCGACTTTTTGACTTTGCGCATGATCCTTTCCGAAAATCGATGCCGATTTCGGGGTCATGCGCTGAGCGCGTCAAGTTCACGCGCTCTCTGGACATCAGGCGTTCTTGGCCGCGACCAGCGCGTCGATCTTGGCGCACAGGTTCTTCATGACGAAATAGTCATCAGTCGAAGCCTTGCCGTCATTGACTTCCTGCGTCCACTTCTCGAGCGGCACTTTGATGCCGAATTCCTTGTCGATGGCGAAGACGATGTCGAGGAAATCGAGGCTGTCGATGCCGAGATCGTCGATCGTGTGGCTTTCGGGCGTGATGGTGTCGATATCGATCTCGCTGGTGTCGGCAATGATCTTGGCGACTTTCTCGAACGTGGTGGACAAGGTCTCTTCCTTCGGGTTGCGGGCGGAATCTGTCCGCATCTTGTTTGGGCGCTGTCTAATCGGTTTTTCCCGGCAGGAAAAGGCCTGATGCGCCGGCCGCAGATGGGATGCCGGCTTTGCGAACGCAATCCAAAAGCAGTGCGCCGGGCTTGCGGATTTGCGTTTGCGGCCGCCGCCGGTGGCATTTCTGCAACAAAAGCGCCTTAAAAACGGATAACCGGCCGTCAGAAAGTCACGCGTCCCAGCACCTTGAGGCCGTCGCCGTCCGGCGCCACCACCACGGCCTCGCCCTCGCGCGGCGCGATGCCAGTGAGCGCCTGGATGTTTTCGAGATGCGTGACCAGTACCAGATTGTCTGAACCGGAATAGCCGCGGATCTCCTTCATGATCGCGGCGATCTGCGCGGCTTTCTCGCTAGGGTCGGTTTTCAGCAGATCGAGCGGCGCGAAAGGTTGCGGCTCGGCTTCGAAAGCGATGCGGGCAGTATCGAGGCAGCGGCAGTAGCGGCTGGAAAGCACGTGATCGATCGGCGCCGCGCGGGCCGCGAACAGCGCGCCGATGCGGCTCGCCTCCTGCTTGCCGCGCTCCGACAGGTTGAGCTGGGTCGCGCAATTGCCGATGTCGAAATTCGCCGGGTCGGTCGCCCCGGTGACGAAGGCATGGCGAAGCAGCACGACACGGCCGCCGTCGCGCAGCAGCGCCCACCCGGCGTCGGTTGCGTGGGCAAGGCTCGGAGCCGTCAGGAGAAAAAGCGCCAGAACAATTCGCAGCATCAGAAGTCCCTTGGCAGCCCGGCGGGGCCAGGCCGTGATCGGCATATAGGGACCGCAAAGCCCGACGGAAAACAAGCACAGGAGCGGACGGCCGGCGCGGCGCGGCGATTGCGTGGCGGTCGGGGCTCGCCTATCACGGGAAAAAATGTCTCCGCCCAAGAAATGACTCCGCTCACCGAAACCGTCCTTTTCGTCTTCAGCCTCGTCGGGCTCGGCTATCTGGCCGGGCTGACCGGCTATCTGAAGCCGGCGAGCGGAGAGGGCATTTCCGAATTCGCCGTCAACGTGGCGATGCCGCTGCTTCTGTTCCAAACCATGGTCAAGTCGGCTTTCCATGGCGTCACGCCGTGGTCCCTGTGGAGCGCCTATTTCGCCGCCGTCGCCATCACCTGGGCCGCGGGCCATCTGGTCACCACGCGCGTCTTCGGGCGAGACGCACGCGCGGGCATCGTCGGCGGCGTGTCCTCGGCCTATTCCAATGTCGTGCTGCTCGGCGCGCCCTTCATCCTCGGCGTTTTCGGCGCGAGCGGCTTCGAGGTGCTGTCGCTGCTGGTCTCGATCCACCTGCCGATCATGATGATGGCCTCGATCGTGCTGTTCGAAATGTTCGGGCGCGGCAGCGGCGAGACAGTGCATCCGCTGCGCGTCATCAAAAGCTTCCTCAGGCGGCTGTTCATCAATCCGCTGATCATCGGCATTCTGACGGGGCTTGCCTGGCGCCTGACCGGCTTGCCGCTGCCCGACTTCGTCGAACGGCTGGTCGACACGCTCGCCGCCACGGCCGGCCCGGTGGCGCTCTTCGCCATGGGGCTCAGCCTGCGCCGCTTCGGCATCTCGGGCAATATCCGGCCGGCGCTGGCGCTGTCGGGGTTGAAACTGTTCCTGATGCCGGCGCTGGTGCTGGCCTTCGTCTGGTTGCTTGGCCTGCCGCCGCTGACGGCCAAGGTCGCGGTGGTGGTTGCAGGACTCCCGTCGGGCATCAACTCCTATCTGATCGCCGTCCAGTTCAATACCGGCCAGGCGCTGGCCTCGAACCAGATGACGCTTGCCACGGCGAGCGCGGTGCTGACCACGTCGTTCTGGCTGACGGTGGTGGTGCATATCTTCGGATAGGCTTCAGCAGGCCGGTCCACGCTCGATTTTGCTGGCCCAACCCCTATATGCCATCTTGTGATTGCCTGCCCGCCTTTCCCTAGGTAAGAGCAATGCGCCGGCGTGCGGCTCTTAAAGCACGCTCCAACGGATAACAGAAAAAGCGGCGCGATCAGCGCGCCGAACGGAGGCCAGACCATGCTTCAGAAAACCAGCCATTTCATGCGCCAGGCCAATCTCATCAACGGCGAATGGGTGCAGGCCGACAGCGGCCAGACCATCGACGTCAACAATCCGGCAACGGGTCTCAAGATCGGCACCGTGCCGAAGGCCGGCAAGGCCGAAACGCGCCGCGCCATCGAGGCGGCAAACGAAGCCTTCAAGAGCTGGCGCAAGACCACCGCGCTCGAGCGCTCGAAGCTTCTGCGCAAGTTGCATGACGCGATGATGGACAATCAGGACGTGCTGGCCGAGCTGCTCACGATCGAGCAAGGCAAGTCGCTGTTCGAGTCTAAGGGCGAGATCGGCTCCGCCGCCGCTTACATCCTGTGGTTCGCCGAGGAAGGCCGCCGCACCTATGGCGACATCGTGCCGTCGCCGTGGGGCGACCGCCGCATCCTGGTGACCAAGGAGCCGGTCGGCGTCATCGCCGCGATCACGCCGTGGAACTTCCCGTCCTCGATGCTGGCCCGCAAGCTCGGCCCGGCGCTGGCCGCGGGCTGCACGGCAGTGGTCAAGCCGGCGACGCAGACGCCTTATTCCGGCCTCGCCTGGGGCGCGCTCGCCGAGGAAGTCGGCTTCCCCAAGGGCGTCGTCAACATCCTGACCGGCTCGGCCGCCGAGATCGGCGATGAAATCTGCGCCAATCCGCGGGTGTCGAAGATCACCTTCACCGGTTCGACCGAGGTCGGCAAGCTGCTCATCCAGAAGTCGTCGGTGACGGTCAAGAAAGTGTCGATGGAGCTTGGCGGCAATGCGCCGTTCATCGTCTTCGACGACGCCGACATCGACCGTGCCGTGACCGGCGCCATCACCGCCAAGTACCGCAATTCCGGCCAGACCTGTGTGTGCACCAACCGCTTCCTGGTGCAGGCCGGCGTCTATGACAAATTCGTCGAGAAGCTCGCCGCCGCCAGCAATGCGTTGAAGGTTGGCTCCGGCCTCGAGGAAGGCGTGCAGCAGGGACCGCTGATCGATGAGAAGGCGGTGGAGAAGGTCGAGGAACTGATCGCCGACGCGACGTCGAAGGGCGGCAAGGTCGTTGCCGGCGGCAAGCGCCATGCGCTGGGCGGCTCGTTCTTCCAGCCAACGGTGATCGCTGACGCCACCCCGAAAATGCGCTTCATGAAGGAAGAGATCTTCGGGCCGGTCGCTCCTGTGTTCAAGTTCGAGACCGAGGAACAGGCGATCGCCTTGGCCAACGACACCGAGTTCGGCCTTGCCTGCTATTTCTACACCGGCGATCTCGGCCGCGCCTTCCGGGTGATGGAAGGGCTGAAATACGGCATGGTCGGTGTCAATGAAGGCCTGATCACCACCCCGGAAGCGCCGTTCGGCGGCGTCAAGGAATCCGGCCTCGGCAAGGAAGGCGGGCATCAAGGCATCGAGGACTATCTCGACACCAAATATGTCTGCATCGGCGGCCTCGGCCTCTGATATCGATCCCGGCAAGGGCAGGGGTTTGGCCTGCCCTTGCCGGATGCCACGCCGTCGGTCTAAATCCGCCGATCAGGAAATGACATTTCGGGCATGGCGATGAAAGACGGCGAGGTCTTCGGCACGACGCAGGCGGGCGAGGCCGTGCGCCGGTTTACAATCCGGGGGGGCGGCCTCACCGCCAACATCATCGGTCTTGGCGCGATCGTGCAGGACCTGCGCCTTTCCGGCCATGATGCGCCGCTGGTGCTGGGCTACGACCGCTTCGAGCCCTACGAGACTGACCGCGCCTTCTTCGGGGCCGTCGTCGGCCGCTTCGCCAACCGCATCGGCGGCGGCCGTTTCACCATCGCCGGCAACCGCTACCAGACCGAGCAGAATTTTCTCGGCAAGCACACGCTGCATGGCGGCTCGGAAGGCTTTTTCCACCGGCCATGGACCGTCTCATTGCACGGCCGCGATTTCGTGACGCTGACCTTGCACGATCCGGACGGCGCAATGGGCTTTCCCGGCGCGCTCGATGTCACCTGCACCTACCGGCTGAAGATCCCCGGCACGCTCAGCATGGAACTGACCGCGACCTGCGAGGAGCCGACGCTCTGCAATCTGGCGCAGCATTCCTATTTCAATCTCGACGATGGCGGAGCCGGCGACATCCTCGACCACCGGCTGATGCTGAATGCCGGCGCGTTCACCCCGGTCGACGCCGAGATGATCCCGACCGGCGTGGTGAAACCGGTCGACGGCACGCCTTACGATTTCCGCCAGGCACGGCCGCTGCGCATGGAAATAGAAGGCGAGCAACTTGCCTACGACCTGAACTACTGCCTGGCCTCCAACCGTGGACCGCTGCATCAGGCGGCCTGGGTGCAAGGCGCCACTTCCGGCGTCGAGATGGAAGTGTGGACCACGGAGCCGGGCCTTCAGCTCTACAGCGGCCAGTATGTGGCGCCGACATCGCCGGGACTCGACGGCCGCCGCTACAAGGCGTTTTCAGGCCTCTGCCTCGAAGCGCAGACCTGGCCGGACGCGCCCAACCGGCCCTATTTCCCGCAGGCAACGCTGTGGCCGGGACAGATCTATCATCAGGTGACCGAATATAGGTTCCGTCTGCCCTGAGTTCATCGATATTGAAGTGATGTCCGCTTAAGCTTCGGCAACACTTAACTGTCGAAAGCCGTCCTCAGCGTCTCGAACGGGGCCAACGCGCCGCGAACCTGCACGACCGCGGCGGCGACTTTGTGCGCGCGACGCGCCGCGTCGGCGGGCGCATGGCCGGCAAGTCTCGCGGCGAGATAGCCGCCGTTGAAAGAGTCTCCAGCGCCGGTGGTGTCGACCGGCGCGGCAACGTGAATCGCGTCGACGGTTTGCGAAGCGCCGGTCACAGCAATCAAGGCCGGCTGCTCGCCATTTTTGACCACGACCTCGCCGGTCAATTTGCCGAGGCGCTTGGCCGTGATCTCGGGCGTCTCGTCGCCGAACAGCATCTGCTCGTCGGGGAAAGTCGGCAGCGCGATGTCGCAAGTCGCAAGCGCCTCCAGGATCGCGGCCTGCGCCGCCTCGCGGCTCGGCCACAGGCGAGGCCGGTAATTCGGGTCGAAGGCGACGAGCGAGCCGGCCTTACGGGCAGTCGCCACGGCCGAAAGCAGGGTTTTGCGCGCGGCCGCGTCCAGAATTGCCAGAGTGATTCCGGAAAAGTAGACAAGTGCCTGGTTTTCAAGGCTTTTCGCGAGCGCCGCCGGATCGGAGGCGAGCTGGCGCGCGGCCGCATCGCTTCGCCAGTAGGTGAACGCGCGTTCGGCCCCCGTGAGCGTGATGGCGTAAAGGCCGGGGCGCGCGCCGGCAATGATCGGACTGTCGCCTATGCCGATGCCGTTTTCGGCGAAGAAAGCGATCTGGTCGCGCGAGAAGGGGTCGTCGCCAAAGGCCGAGACATAGGTCGCCGGCCGATCCGGGCTCAGCGCATGCAATGCCCAGAGCGTGTTGAAGGTGTCGCCGGCAAAACCCATGCGCCAGTTGGCGCCGGCCTGTCCCGACAGTTCGATCATGCACTCGCCGATCGACGCGATACCGTTGACTGCCATGCGGCCCGTTCCTGCCGAGTTTTTTTACGCAATTCCGGACGGAAAACCGCTGCGCACTTTTCCTGGAATTGCTCCAACACTTTGTTGCTGTAGCTTTTTGCGGCCGGCAGCGCCATGCTTGGCGAAGGCTGAATTTTGCGCCAGAAGCGATTTCCCACAGGCAGGGCGGGACGCGATGCGCGGCCCGCGACGTTAGCAGCCGAAGAGGAACGGGTTTGGCATCGATATGGCGTTACATTCTTGCTGGTCTCGGTCTGGCAGTCCTGCTGGTGGGTATCGTGGCCGCCGTCTACCTGATGCTGCCGCAACCGACGCCTGGTCCAGACATTTCGCGCTCGAAAAGCACGGCAAACCGCCTCTTCGAGGCAAGCTTCGAGCCAGAGCGCGGCGTCATCCGCCAGGGCGAGCTGCAGTCCTGGCTGCTGACGCTGAAGACCGCCGCAGGCGCGCCGGTGGAGGGCGCGGCCATCACCGTTTCCGGCGGCATGCCGCAGCACGATCACGGCTTGCCGACCAGCCCCCAGGCGACAGATTATCTGGGCGACGGGCGCTACCGCATCGACGGCATAAAATTCACCATGAGCGGCTGGTGGCAGTTGCGCTTTGGCATCTCGGCGGCGGCCGGCTCCGATTCCGTCGTCTTCAACATCGTGTTGTGAGCAGGTGATGAGGCGTCTGACGAGCGTTGCATGCCTGCTGGCCTTGGCCGCTCTCGCTTTGCTGGGCGGCTGCGGTGAGCCGCAGTTCAGCGACGCCGAGAAGAAGACCATCGCATCACTGGCGCTGAACACGCTGCCTTCGCTCAAGGCGGACACCACCAACCAGTACGCGGATATGCCGGCGGCCGCAGCACTCGGCTCGACGCTGTTCTTCGATGCCGGCATGAGCCGCGACGGCACGGTGTCCTGCTCGACGTGCCACAAGATCGAACGCCAGTTCCAGGATGACCTGCCGCAGGCGGTCGGCGTCGGCCACACCAACCGCCGCACCATGCCGCTGGCCGGCGTGGCGCGCAATCCGTGGTTCTTCTGGGACGGCAGGCGCGACAGCCTGTGGGCGCAGGCGCTGACGCCGCTTGAAAACCCGCTGGAGCAGGCCGGCAACCGTGCCGCTTTCGCGCACTACATGCAAAAACGATTCGGCGAGCGCTATGAGCGCATCTTCGGACCGCTGCCGGACCTTTCCAACGTGCCGGCCAATGCCAGTCCGCTCGGCAGCGATGCCGAGAAGGCGGCCTGGAATTCGATGTCCGCTGCCCAGCAGGACGACGTCAACCTTGTCTATGCCAATATCGGCAAGGCGATCGCCGCCTTCGAGCGCTCGATCGAGCCCCAGCAGACGCGCTTCGACCGCTTTGCCATCGATCTCGCAACCGGCGCCAAGCCGGAGGCCGACGCTGCCTTTTCGGCGGAGGAAATCCTTGGGCTGAAACTGTTCATCGGCAAGGCCAATTGCGTTACCTGCCACAACGGCCCGCGCTTCACCGACAACGCGTTCCACAACACTGGCGTACCGCCGGTCGATGAACTGCCGCTGGACCGAGGCCGTGTCGATGCCGTGACGCAGGTGCAGGCCGACCCGTTCAATTGTCTCGGCAAATTCCGCGACGGCGATGAAAGCGCCTGCCGGGAGCTGCGTTTCATGGTGAAGGACGGGCCACAAATCGCGCGGGCCTACAAGACGCCGTCACTGCGCGGCGCGGCGGATCGGCCGCCTTACATGCATGCCGGGCAGTTCGAGACGTTGGACGAGGTGGTGGCGCATTATTCGAAAGCGCCGCTTGCCGTTGAAGGCGTTTCGGAAGTGCACCCGCTCGACCTGTCCGAACGCGAACGCGCGGCCTTGGTGGCGTTTCTAAGAACGCTTTCGGATTAGCGATCCTTGACCGTCTCCATCGCCACAAAGGTAGACGTCTGTGCGACGTGGGGCAGAGCCGAGATGCGTTCGCCGAGCACGCGCCGGTAGGCGGCGATGTCGGTGGTGCGAACCTTCAAGAGGTAGTCGAAGCTCGATGCCATCATGTGGCATTGCTCGATCTCCGACACGCCCTGCACCGCGCGGTTGAAGGCATCGAGCGCCGCCGAGCGCGTGTCCGACAATTTCACCTGGACGAAGGCGACATGGCCTTCGCCCATGCGCTCGCGATCGATGATGGCGCGGTAGCCTCTTATGTAGCCATCCTTCTCCAATCGCTTGACGCGCGCCTGCACCGGTGTCTTCGACAGGCCGACCTTGCCGGCCAGTTCAGACATGGAAAGCCGGCCGTCGCGCCCGAGTGCCGACAGGATGTTGCGGTCGATGCGGTCCAATTGGTCTTCGGTCACCGATTTGGCAGTCGAAATGATGGGAACTGGGCCTCTATGATAGTTCAATCAGCCTGTCTTGTCGATTTCTTTGGACCGACTGAAATTCGAAGCTATGCTAGCTTGCGCCATTCGGTCCGGTGGCCGCCGGATCGCCCGCTCACGCTCGCTTTCATGGATCCGACATGCCGCTCGACGCCATCCGCCAGCAGATCCGCGCCAATTATTTGCCCGACGAAGACGAGGCGGTGAAGCGCCTGTCGGCGGCGGCGGGCTTGTCAGTCGAGGAGCGCAAGGCGATCTCGGCTCGCGCGGCCGAGCTGGTGCGCGCGGTGCGCCGCTCGACCGATCCCAGGCTGATGGAGGTTTTCCTCTCGGCCTACGGCCTGTCGACCAAGGAAGGCGTGGCGCTGATGTGCCTGGCCGAAGCGCTGCTGCGCGTGCCCGACACCGAGACGATGGACGATTTGATCGCCGACAAGATCGCGCCGCATGACTGGTCGGCGCATTCGGGCGGCTCGAGCTCGATCTTCGTCAACGCCTCGACCTGGGCGCTGATGCTGACCGGCCGCGTGCTCGACGAAGGCGAGGGCGGCATCGAAGGCACGCTGCGCGCCATGGTGCGCCGGCTTGGCGAGCCGGTGATCCGCAAGGCGGTCGCGGCGGCGATGCGCGAGATGGGCGAGCAGTTCGTGCTCGGCCGCAGCATTGCCGAAGCCGTCAGGCGCGGCCGGTCCATGACGCAGAAGGGCTATCTCTATTCGTTCGACATGCTGGGCGAGGCGGCCCGCACCGAAGCCGACGCGCTGCGCTATCACCGGGCCTACGCCGATGCGATCTCCTCGCTCGATTCCGGCTCGAACGGCCCCGACATCCGCTACAATCACGGCATTTCGGTCAAGCTCTCGGCGCTGCATCCGCGCTACGAGGTGGCGCAGCGGGAGAGGATGCTGCCGGTGATGGCCGAGCGGCTTCTGTCGCTGGCGCTTGCCGCCCGGCATTCGCGCATGGGCCTCAACATCGATGCCGAAGAAGCCGACCGGCTCGACCTGTCGCTCGATGTCATCGAGAAGGTGCTGGCCGAGCCGGAGCTCGCCGGCTGGGACGGTTTCGGGGTTGTCGTACAAGCCTATGGGCCGCGTGCAGCCTTCGCCATCGACTGGCTCTATGCGATCGCGAAAAAATATGACCGAAGGATCATGGTGCGGCTGGTGAAGGGCGCCTATTGGGACACGGAAATCAAGCGGGCGCAGACGCTCGGGCTCTCCGGCTATCCGGTCTTCACACGCAAGGCCAATACCGACGTTTCATACCTGGCCTGCGCGAAGAAGCTTTTGTCGATGACCGACCGCATCTATCCGCAATTCGCCACGCATAACGCGCACACAGTCGCCGCCATCCTGTCGATGGCGAAGGACCGCGACAGCTTCGAGTTCCAGCGCCTGCACGGCATGGGCGAGGCCCTGCATGAGACGGTGCGCAAAGCCGAGGGTACGCGCTGCCGCATCTATGCGCCGGTTGGCGCGCATTCCGACCTGCTCGCCTATCTGGTGCGGCGCCTGCTGGAGAACGGCGCCAACTCCTCCTTCGTGCACCAACTGACCGACGAGGAGGTCGAGCCCGAGGAGATCGCGCGCGACCCGCTCGAGGCTGTCGAGAGGCAAGGCCCCGCCGCCAATCCGGCGATCGCGCGTCCCGCCGCGATCTTCGGCGCCGGACGCCGCAATTCCAGGGGCTTTGACATCACCGATCCGGTGACGCTTGCGGCCCTGGACAAAGCAAGGGCGGAGTTCGCCGGAGCGGACCGCTGGCACGCCAAGCCGGTCACGCGCGCCGCCGGCTACGGCAAGCCGCGCCAGATCGTCAATCCGGCGAAACCGGACGAGGTCGTGGGCACCGTGCATGAGGCCGCAACCAAGCAGGTGGCAACCGCCGTGCGCATCGCGGTCGAGGCACAGCCGGCCTGGGCGAAGCGCCCGGTCACCGAGCGCGCCGCGATCCTCAACCGCGCCGCCGATCTCTACGAGGCCAACGCGCCTGAGTTCTTCGCCTTGGCGACGCGCGAGGCCGGCAAGTCGCTGGCCGACGGTGTGGCCGAAGTGCGCGAAGCGGTCGACTTCCTGCGCTACTACGCGGCCGAGGCGGCCAATGCGGAAGCCGGCACCGAGGCGCGCGGCGCCATCGTATGCATCTCGCCATGGAATTTCCCGCTGGCGATCTTCACCGGCCAGATCGCCGCGGCACTGGTCACCGGCAACTCGGTGATCGCCAAGCCTGCCGAGCAGACGCCGCTGATTGCCTTCCGCGCCGTGGAAATGCTGCGCGAGGCCGGCGTGCCGGAGGATGTCATCCAGCTTCTGCCGGGCGACGGGCCGACGGTCGGCGCGCCGCTCACCGCCGACCCGCGCATTGCAGGGGTGTGCTTCACCGGTTCGACCGAGGTCGCCAAGCTGATCGAAAAGCAACTGGCCGAGACGGCGGCGCCGGACGCCATGCTGATCGCCGAGACCGGCGGGCTCAACGCCATGATCGTCGATTCCACCGCGCTGCCGGAGCAGGCGGTGCGCGACATTCTCGCCTCGGCCTTCCAGAGTGCCGGCCAGCGCTGCTCGGCATTGCGCGTGCTCTACGTACAGAAGGATGTCGAGAAGAAGATGCTGGAGATGCTGAAGGGTGCGATGGAAGCGCTCAACGTCGGCAATCCGTGGCTGATCTCGACCGATGTCGGCCCGGTCATTGACGACGAGGCTCAAAGTGCGATCAGCGAATACTGCAAGAAGAAGGGACAGGAGGGACGGCTGATCGCCAAGCTGGAAGCGCCGAAGAATGGCCGCTTTGTCGCGCCGCATGTCTTCCGCGTCAAAGGCATCGAGGAGATGGAGCGCGAGGTGTTCGGCCCCGTGCTGCATGTCGCGACCTTCGACGCCGACGAAATCGACCAGGTGATCGCCGCCATCAACCGCAAAGGCTATGGCCTCACCTTCGGCCTGCACACCCGCATCGAGGGGCGCGTCCAGCATTTCGTCGACGGCATTCATGCCGGCAACATTTATGTCAACCGCAACCAGATTGGCGCTGTCGTGGGCTCGCAGCCTTTCGGCGGCGAGGGGTTGTCGGGCACCGGGCCGAAGGCTGGCGGACCGCATTATCTGCGCCGCTTCCGCAAGGGGCCGGAAGCCGGCACGGACGTCGGCGACGGCCACAAGGTCACCGCGACCGAGCTTGCCGACAATCTGCCGGATCCGACGCTGGGCGGCTGGTCGACGCGTCCTGATCGCGTCGCGATCCTGAGAAAGCATCTGCGCGGCAAGGGTGCTGCGGCGATCGCTGCCGCTGCCAGCCTCGATTTCGGCCAGGTCGACCTGCCGGGACCGACGGGCGAGGCTAACACGCTGTCGTTAGCGCCGCGCGGCCGGGTGCTTTGCCTTGGCCCGGACGCTGAGACGCTGCTTGCCCAGACGATCCAGGCCCTCGCGGCCGGCAATGCGGTGCTGGCGGTGGCGCCCGCCGCGCCGGCGGCCCTGTCGGCGCTGACCGGCAAGGGCCTGCCGCTGGCGGCGATCGACGGCCGGCCCGACCCGGTCGAGGCGCGCTCGCTGAAAGTCGACGTCGTCGCCTTCTCCGGCACGCCGGAAGCGGCGCGCATCGTGCGCAAGGTGATCGCCGACCGCGCCGGGCCGATCGTGCCGCTGGTCAGCGAAGTGCTGAACCCGGCGGCTTACGCGCATGAGCGCGCGGTCTGCGTCGACACGACGGCGGCGGGAGGCAACGCCAGCTTGCTTGCCGCAGCTTAGGCGCAGGGCAAAAACGATCTATCGAAAGGCGCGTTTCAGGCGCCTTCCACGACCGAAAAGCCCTCGAATTGCGGATGGCCGAGATAGTGAACTTTCGAGCCGCCGGCATTGCGATGGGCGGCGCGGAAATTCTCCGACTTGGTCCATGCGACGAAATCGTCCTGGCTTGCCCAGACGGTATGCGAGGCGAAGAGCGTGTAGCCCTCGCTCTCGTTCACAGGACCGCGCAGCAGGTGGAATTCCTTGAAGCCATGCATTTCGGAGAGGCTGGAATCGCGATTCTTCCAGACGTCCTCGAAGGCTTCTTCCGAGCCGTTCTGGACCTTGAAGCGGTTCATGGCGATGAACATCAGGTTCCTTTCGAAATGGCGAGTCGAGGGTGATGATTTGGGGGCGGGGGCTTTCAAAACGGGCCGATCGCACCGGTGAATTCCAGGCGGTTTCCGATCTTCGCCGGGATGGGAGGGAAGGGCGCCGCCTTGCGCACGAAGCCAAGGACGATCTGATCGAAAGTGTCCGAACCTGAGCTTTCGACGATACGCAGCTCGTCTATGGTGCCCTGTTTGCCGATGACGAAAGTGACGACCGTGTTGCTGCGTGCCGACGCCTGCAGCGAAGGCGGGACGGCCCGGTAGACACGGCCGAGCTTCCGGATCACATCGCTGCGGTAATTGTCTTCCGCCTTGGTGCCCGCCTCGTTCTGCCTCTTGCCTTTGCTGACCGTCGGCTCGGACCGGGTTTGACCATCCGCGGCGCCGCTCTTTTCAGCCGTCAGCGGGTTGGCGGCCGCCGGCCTTGCGGCGGGGACCGGCGGCTGTGCCGGCGTCGGCGGATGGCTGGCGCTTTGCTGCTGTTGAGCAGGGGCAGCCTCAGTCGGCTTCGCGCCCGGCGCGACGCTGTCAGAGTCGTTCCGAGGCGCGTCGGCAACGATTATGTCCGGATCGACCGCGGGTTTGTTGGGCTCGGCTGGTGTTTTTGCCGCTTCGACCGGCGGCGTCTTTTCAGCCGGCGGTGCCGCTTCGGCTGGTGGCGTCGGTTTCGCCGGCGGCCGGCGAGGCGGCACCAAGGCGACGTTGATCGACTGCTGCTCAGGGTCGAGGGCACTGCCGGCAACGTTGGCGCCGGATCGGTCGCTGCCTTCCGCCTGCGTCGGATCCGGGAGATTGGCCTTCGAACCCGGCGAGATCAGGAAGGCCGCGGCCACCGCGCCGTGGACCAGGCATGAGGCGGCAATCGCCATCGTCCACTTGCCATGTTCGCCGCGCGGGCGTGGTCCGGCCAGCGCCTCGCTGGGAGCCGCCGTCAAAACGCTGTCGGTATCCGGGATGTCGCTGGTGTCCTGCATGGCGCGGGGCGGAAACTGCCGCGACAAGCGGGAAATTGTCAAATCAAGATCGCTTGCCGCAAGCTTCGTGATACGGATCCCTGGCAAAGGCCAGAAGACAGCGTTGCGCGCTAGTGCCGGCTCCATCCCCACGGCCGGTTCAGACCCCGAAAGCGATGCCGGTCTTCGTCGAGGTCTTCAACGCTCGCATGCAGGCCGCCGGCTCGACGCCGGTGCCGGCGCATTCGGTGGCGCTGTTGATCAGAACGCGGCTGAGCTTGCCGCAGTCGGCCCCGGCAAGGTCGAAGCGCGTGACTTTGGTCCTGCCGGCCGGCAGGTCCTTGAAATCGAGCACGGTGAGGCGGTCGACGACGCCGGCCGCGTTGAACGACGCGATCTCGAAAGCCGCCTTGGACAGGTCGGCGCCGAGCGCGTTGTTGACGACGAAGGTCAGCCGGCAGCCTTTTTAGGAAGGCTGCGCGGCATTGAGCTCAAGACTGAGTGCCGGAGCCGGCGCGGACTGGGCCCACGCCGGACATCGCCAGCACCGAGGTCAAGAGGCGAAGCGGTGTCGTCGAGCTTTTCATCCCTTAGCCCCCAAAGCGCATGGTTGCCGCCAGCTTCAGTGTGACGCCGGGTTCGTAGAGGACGGCGGTCGTGCTGCCGTTGAGCGGGTTGTTGTATTTGACGTCGAACAGATTGTCGGCGCGGAAGTCGAGCTTGAGATTGTCGGTCGCCTGGTAGCTGGCGAAAGCGTTGACCAGGGTGAAGTCCTTGGCCACCGGATTGCCCTTGGGCTTGCCGTTGTATTGCACCTCGCCGCCGACGGTCAGCTTGTCCTCGAGGAAGCGCAGGCCGAGCTGGGCCGTCACCTGCGAGGAAGGGATGGTGGCCAGATCGGCGTGCACACCCTCATAGGAGATGGTGTGGCCGTTGATGATCGAGGCCGACAGGCCGGCATAGCCCCAGCCGGCGCCGTAGACGCTTTCCAGCTCGAAGCCATTGATCTTGGCCTTGGCGAAGTTCTGGTACTGGAAGCAGATCGGAATGCCCGGGCCGAACGGGCAGCCGCTGGTCGGGTCGAAGGGCGAGGGCGTCACGCCGTCGATGTAGTCGTCGACATTGTTGTTGAAATAGGCGGCCTTGAGCCGCAGCGCGTCGCCCGCCTCGATGATGTCGTTCTGCTTGTAGTTGACGCCGAACTCGACGGTCTTGCCGGTCTCGGGCTTGAGGTTCGGGTTGGGCAGGAACGGAAAGCTGACGCCGGCCGGATGGTTGCCGCTGATCAGCGTCTCGGTCAGCGAGGGCGAGCGATAGCCTTCGGCATAGGTGCCATAGAATTGCAGGCCGGCCAGGCCGACGGTTTCAAAGGGCGAGACACCGACGGTGATGCGCGGCGATACCCGGTCGCCGGATGTCTCGTTCTTGGAATCCTTGAGGCTGTAATTGTCGTAGCGCAGGCCGCCGATGACCTCGAGCCATTCCCAGGTCAGCTTGTCCTCCATGTAGGCGCCGGAGACGTTGCGCTTGCCCGACGGCGTATAGAAGCTGTCGCCGCCGGCGCTGCCGCCGGTCTCGACATTGTCCCCGATCCAGTCGCCGCCATAGGTCAGCTCATGCGCGACGCTCGCCGTCTCGAAACGCGACGTGTTCCAGATGTCGATGCCGGTCGTGCCGACATCGAAGGTGGACAGCGAACCGGCCGGCAGCACCACCGGCAGGCCGGTGGAGGGATCGAAACGCTTCTGCGGGATCAGCGTCGTCAGGTCGAGATTGGTCTTGTTGTAGGAGGCGTTGATGTGGAGGTCGAGCCAACTCTTGGCGTCATCGGTGATGTTGTAGCGGGCGGTGAAGGTGTTCGACTTGAGATCAACGTCGTTGGCAGGCACGCTGCCGCTGGTCTCGATCCAGCCGTCCTTCGAGCCGACCCAGCCGAGCTTCAATTCGCTGTTTTCGGTCGTGCGTATAGTGGTCTTGAGCATGCCGCTCAGCACATCGAACCCGGTGCCGGCAACGGTGTCGCCGCTGCCGTTCTTGTAGTCGCCGTAGTCGCGGTAGACGATGTTGCCGAGAACATCCGAGTTGTCGTTGATCCGGTAGGCGCCGGTGGCGCTGGTGGTCCAGCCCTTGCCGTTGCTTTCATAGCGCCCGGTCAGCGAGCCGGCCCAGGTCTCCTCCGGCCTGAGGAAATCGGCTGCGTCCTTGGTGTCGAAGAAGACGACGCCGCCGATGGCGCCGGAGCCGTAAGTGTTGGCGACCGGCCCGCGGATGACGTCGACCGACTTGATGAGCTCGGGGTCGACATAGAAGGTCGACTGGGTGCCGTGGTCGGAGCGCTGGAAATCCTGCCGGGCTCCGTCGACAATCACCGCGACGCGGCCGAAATCCTGCAGGCCGCGGATGTTGATGCTGGAGCTGACGCGGCGCGCGTCGGCCTGGACGGCGACACCTGGCACGCCGAGCAGCATTTCGTGGGGCGTCGTCGCCATGCGGCGGTCGAGCTGTTCCTTGTCGACATGGCTGGTCGAGGCCAGCGACTGGATAGCCGTTTCGCCGGTGCGGCTGATGACGAGGATCTTATCGAGAAGGGTTTCGTCGCCGGAAGCCTTCTCATTGGTTTTCTTCGCTTGACCGGCCGGCTGGCTGGCTGCCGGCTGCGCGGCCTGTTGAGCTTGTGCGGCCAACGCGCTGAGCGCGATCGCCGCCGCTCCGGCCATCAATGCTCCGATTGCCTTTGCCATCGATCGGAAGCCCGGACCCGCGTTATTGCCCGCCAGGCCCGTCCGTCCCCAAGTCACCAACTCCATGCCCCAACTCCAAATTTTCAGGCTCGTAGCTGGCTGGCCGGTGGCTCGCTCGCATTTTTGATCATGTCCGGCGTGTTAATGTTGACTCATTTAGTCCGGTAATGCACTGACTAGTAAACATGATTATTTGAGTCAAGAATTGAATCGGCATTTTACGAGGCTGCGGCCAAGGTGGCCGTCAGAGGAAAGGACCGACCCGATGAACACGCACAATCCCAATGACTTCCGCTATCGCGTCCGCCGTTCGGACGACACGCAGATGCGCTATGAACGGGTGCCGATGGTGGTGAGGACGCTCTCCAGCAACACGCTGTTTCAGGGGGAGCACGAGATCGGCATCGAGCATCACGGCGCGCTCTATCGTTTGAAGATCACCCGCCAGGGCAAGCTGATCCTCAACAAGTGACCCGAAGCGGCGGACGAGCAGACATCATGCATTGCAGGTGAACGACATGGACCAGCGCGTAAAACCATCCCCGGAAGAGATCCGGCGGGCGCGAGAAGAAAATCCGAAAATGCGGGAGCGCGATCTCTCGGCGCAACTGGCCATTTCCGAAGCGGAACTTATGGCAGCGCAATGCGGCATCAGCGCGGTGCGCGTCGAGCCGCGTGTCAATGATCTGCTGACCGGCCTCGAAGCGGTCGGCGAGGTCATGGCGCTGACCCGCAACGAAAGCGCCGTGCACGAAAAGATCGGCGTCTACGACAAGGTCGTCACCGGCAACCATAACGCCATGGTGCTCGGCGAAAACATCGACCTGCGCATTTTCCCGAAGGTCTGGGCCCATGGCTTTGCCGTCGAGAAGCGCGACGATGGCGAGATCCGCCGCAGTCTGCAGTTCTTCGATGCGGCGGGCGAGGCGGTGCACAAGGTGCATCTGCGGCCGGCATCGAACCTCTATGCCTACCAGAAGCTGGTGGCGTGCCTCGAATCGTCGAACCAGGAACCGACCGTCGCGATCCTCCCAGTCGCCGCGGAAGGCGAGGGCGAGGCTCAAAGGTCGGTCGCCTCGATCGACGATCTGCGCGATCGCTGGAGCCGGCTCACCGACGTGCATCAGTTTTTCGGCATGCTTAAGACGCTGAAGCTCAGCCGCCGCGAGGCGGTGCGCATGGTGGGCCAGGACTATGCGTGGCTGCTCGACAAGGAGGCCGTCAGCGCCATGTTCCATCACGCGGCCGAAGGCGAAATGCCGATCATGTGCTTCGTGGGAAATCGCGGCTGCATCCAGATCCATTCCGGCCCGATCAGATCGGTCAAGCCGATGGGGCCGTGGATCAACGTCCTCGACGAGATATTCCATCTGCATCTGCGGACCGATCACATCCATGAAGTCTGGGCAGTGCGAAAGCCCACCAAGGACGGCCATGTCACCTCGCTCGAGGCTTATGACGCCAATGGCGGCATGATCATCCAGTTCTTCGGCAAGCGTCATGAAGGCGAAGGCGAGCGGGAAGACTGGCGTTTTCTCGCCGAGAACCTGCCCCGCATTCCCAGCCCGACCGCAGCATAAGGGAAGACCCGATGCGCATCGTTTTCCGTTTTCGTACGGCGCTCGCGCCGATGCTCGGCGTTATGCTCGCTGTCACTGCGGCGCCGGCCGGGGCCAACGAGGGCGTAGCCGTCTTCTCCGACACTTCGCGCATCGCCTCGATCGGTGGCTCGATCACCGAGATCGTCTATGCGCTTGGTGAGGGAGGCCGTCTCGTCGCCCGCGATTCGACCAGCAACTATCCCGAGGCGGCGGCGAAACTGCCGGATGTCGGCTATATGCGGGCGCTGTCGCCGGAAGGCGTGCTGTCGGTCAATCCGACCGGTATCCTGGCGCTGCAGGGCAGCGGCCCGAAGGAAGCGGTCGACGTGCTGAAGAAGTCGAGCGTTCCTTTCATCGAGGTGCCGGACCGCTACAACCATGAGGGCATCCTCGAAAAGATCCGCGTCGTCGGCAAGGCGCTGGCGGTCGACGCCAAGGCGGAGAAGCTCGTCGCGGAGACGGACGCGAAGCTGACGGCGGCCGAAAAGCAGACGGCTGCGATGAAGGAGCGCAAGCGCGTATTGTTCGTGCTGTCGACGCAAGGCGGCAAGATCCTTGCCGCGGGCAGCGACACGGCGGCCGACGGCATCATCAGGCTGGCCGGCGCGGTCAACGCCGTCGAGGGCTTTTCCGGCTACAAGGGGATGACGGACGAGGCGATCGTCAGCGCCAAGCCGGATGTGATCCTGACGATGAAGGGCGGTGGACCGCCGATCTCGGAAGAGGAGCTGTTTGCCAACCCCGCCGTCGCCTCGACGCCGGCAGGCGCGAACCGCAAGATGATTAGCATGTGGGGCGGCTACCTGCTCGGCTTCGGGCCGCGCACGGCGGACGCCATCCACGATCTTGCAGTCTCGCTCTATGGCAACCAGGTCACGGACTGAGCGGCGATGGCCGAACAATCTGTTGCTTGCGCCGCGGGCAGGGCAGCCGATGGCGACCGCTCGGCGCGGGCAAGGGCCGTCATCCTGCTCTTGTGCCTTGCGCTGGCACTATCGGGGTTCCTTTCGCTGACGGCGGGCGCTTCCGATGCGTCGGCCGTCCGCGTCATCCGCGACTGGTTCACCGGCGCTATGCCATCGGATGGCGCGCTTGCTGCGCGCGACCGGCTGATCGTCTATGACATCCGTATGCCGCGTGTTCTGCTCGGCGTGCTGATCGGGGCCGCGCTCGCGGTTTCCGGCGCGGTGATGCAGGGCCTGTTCCGCAACCCGCTTGCGGACCCCGGCCTGATCGGCATCTCAGCCGGATCGAGCCTCGGCGCGGTCGCCGTCATCGTGCTTGGCGGAACCTGGCTTGCGCCTGCCATCCTGGCCTTCGGAACGTTTGCCTTGCCGCTGATGGCGTTTTTCGGCGGCTTGGCGGTGACGTGGCTGCTCTATGCCATCGCCACACGGCAGGGCCGCACGTCGGTCGCTACGATGCTGCTTGCTGGCATCGCTATCAGTGCCCTTGCCATGGCGCTCACCGGCATTCTCATCTTCATGGCCGACGACCGGCAATTGCGCGACCTGACCTTCTGGCAGCTCGGCTCGCTGGCCGGCGCGACATGGCAGAAGGTCGGCACCGTAGGGCCGGTGATCGTGCTGGCGCTGTCGGCGATGCCGTTCCTGTCGCGCGGCCTCAATGCGCTGGCGCTCGGCGAGGCGACCGCGGGCCATCTCGGCATCCCGGTGCAGCGGCAAAAATACATAGCCATCGTCGGCGTGTCGGCGGCGGTCGGCGCCTCGGTCGCGGTCAGCGGCGGCATCGGCTTCGTCGGCATCGTCGTGCCGCATGTCCTGCGGCTCGCGATCGGTCCGGACAATCGCTACCTGCTGCCGGCCTCGGCGCTGCTCGGCGCTTCGATGCTTTTGCTGGCGGATGCGGTTGCCCGCACCATCGTCGCGCCGGCCGAACTGCCGATCGGCATCGTCACCGCGATTGCAGGCGCGCCGTTCTTCCTGTGGATCCTGCTGCGCAAGCGCGGCGTCATTGATCTGTGAGTTTGCCATGATCGAAGCGCGCGACATTTCGGTGGCGATCGGCGGCAAGCGCATCGTCTCGCATGTCGACTTTTCGGCGCGGCCGGGCGAGGTGTCGGTCATCGTCGGACCGAACGGGTCCGGCAAGACAACCCTCCTCAAGGCGTTGACCGGCGAGCTTGCCTATACCGGCACCGTCACGCTCGACGGTCGCGACCTGTCAGCCATGAAGCCGGTCGAGGCAGCCACGCTGCGCGCGGTGTTACCGCAATCGACGGCGCTGTCCTTTCCCTTCACCGTGCGCGAGATCGTGCGCCTCGGCCTGATCGGCGGACGCTCCGGCGTATTGCCCGGCGAGGATCAGCGTCTGCCGGAGCGGGCGCTGGCGCGGGTCGATCTCGATGGATTTGCCGGCCGCTTCTACCAGGCGCTTTCAGGCGGCGAGCAGCAGCGCGTGCAGCTTGCCCGCGTGCTTTGCCAGGTCTGGGCGCCGGTGCTCGAAGGGCGGCCGCGCTATCTCGTCCTTGACGAGCCGGTTTCCAGCCTCGACGTCAAGCACCAGCTCATCATCATGAACATCGCGCGGGATTTCGCCCGTCGCGGCGGCGGCGTCGTGGCGATCCTGCACGACCTCAATTTGACGGCGATGTATGCCGACCGGATTTTCGTGCTGCGTCGTGGTGAGCTGGCTGCCGCAGGCTCGCCGGCGGATGTGCTGAACGACGAACTGATCGAAAAGGTGTTCGACTGCAGGCTGAAGGTCGGCGCGCTGCCTGCCGCGAATATGCCGTTCGTGCTGCCGCAATCGGCGGCTTAAGCCGCCGGCGCGCGCTGCTCCAGGAGGTCGATGCCGAGCAGATGCCGGACATTGGGGCGCGCGGCGATCAGATCGGCGATCGTGTAGCGGGAAAGCACGGCGAAGAAGGAGTTGAGCGCTTCGCGCAGCGCCGAATTCAGGGCGCAGCTGTCGACCAGCGGGCATTCGGCGGCGTCGTTCTCGAAGCATTCGGCCATGGCGAAACTCTCTTCGGTGACGCGCACGACATCGAACAGGCTGATCTGCTCGGCCGGACGGCCGAGCCTGACACCGCCGTTGCGGCCACGCACGGTTTCGACAAGGCCGGCCTCGACCAGCGGCTGCAGGATCTTGAACAGGAAAAGTTCCGACACCGAATAGGCGGCGGCGATCTCGGGGATGCGGCTCAGCCTGTCGGTGTTTGCGGCGCAATACATCAGGATGCGCATCGCGTAATTGGTCTGGCGCGTGAGCCGCATGGTATCCTCGCGAAGATATTAGCTTAAGGCCGAATATGGCCCATAGTTTGGAACAATTCCAGACTGGACAGGTACATAGCTGAATAATCGTGTCAACTTTTTGTGCGCGCCCGCGCGGATACGCCTTCTCAAGCTTCGAGCGAGCGTTTCGCCGGCGCAGGCCCTAGATAGATGCAGATGCAAACAGGAAACAGCCTTTCCATGTCACAATCAGCTCCGGCTCTCGCGCCGGTTCGATTCGACGCCGACGCGCAGGCGAAGCTCTCGGCATTGCGGCGGACCAAATTCATCGCCGCCGTCGCGCTCGGCCTTTGCATTCTCGTGTTTGGGTTGGCGAAATCCTTCCAGGCTACCTATCCGTGGCTTGGCTTTGTCGCGGCCTTCGCCGAGGCGGCGACCATCGGTGGCATCGCCGACTGGTATGCTGTGGTGGCGCTGTTCAGGCGACCGCTCCGGCTGCCGATCCCGCACACGGCCATCATCCCGGAGAACCAGCACCGGATTGCCGACAATCTCGGCCGCTTCATCGAGGCCAATTTCCTGGCGCCGGAGCCGGTTCGCGAAAAGCTCACCGAGGTCGACTTCGCCGCGCTGGTCGCCGACTGGCTGGCCGACGCCGAGCGCGCCGCCGGCCTGTCGCGCTTCGTCGCCCGCCTGGTGCCGCAGACGCTGACGGCGGTGGAGCAGTCCGGGCTGCGCGATTTCGTCACCAGTCGCATGCTGGAGCAGATCGAAAAGGTGCCGCTAGCGCCTTTGGCCGCCGACCTTCTATCGGCGCTGACCGACGATCGTCGCCATCAGAGATTGTTCGACGAGTTCACCCGGGTCGTCGGGCGTTTCCTCAATGACGAGCAGGCGCTGGCGACGATGCGCGAAAAGATCCGCGAGGAATTGCCGTCGCTGTTCAACCTGTTCCGCGCCGATGCCTACCTCTTGAAAAAGATCGTCGCTTCGGCGGGCTCGCTGCTGGATGAGGTGAGGGCCGATCCCGATCACCCTATGCGCGCCGAATTCGATCGTTTCGCGCTCGCCTTCATCGAGCGGCTCAGGACCTCGAGGCAATATGCAAGGCGTGCCGAGAAGCTGAAGCGCGATTTTCTCGGCCGCCCGGAGGTGAGGGCGCTGGCGGGCGATGCGTGGACGAGCTTGCGGCTGTTCATCGAGCAGGACGCCAATGCGGAGAATTCGACGATCCGCGAGCACCTCGCCAACATGTTCGTCGAGATCGGCCGGCATCTGGCCGACGATGCGCAGATCAGGGCCGACATGAACCAGGGTTTTGTCGTCGCGCTGGCCTCCTTCGTCGAGAGCCAGAAGAGCGGCGTGTCGAAATTCATCGCCGATCAGGTCAAGCGCTGGGACCTGGCGCAGCTGACGCGGCTGATCGAGATGAACATCGGCAAGGACCTGCAATATATCCGTTTTAATGGCATGATCATCGGCGGGCTCGCCGGCCTGGCGCTCTATACGGCGGAGCGGCTCTTTCTAGTCAATTGACGCTGGCCCACGGCGCACTATTCTGCCTTAGGTCTGAAGCAATTCCGGACGAAAAAACCGCTACACACTTTTTCTGGAATTGCTCCAGGGACGCTGCGAGAGTGGTAAAACGGGAGGCAAGGCATGGCAAAACAACCGGAATCCGACTCGTTCCTCGACATGTTCAGCAGGTTCGGCCGCGATCTCAAGCTGCCGAATGTCGATGTCCAGGCGGCCCTCGATCATCATCGAAAGAACCTCGAAGCGCTGGAAAAATCGGCCAGGACGAGCGCGGCCGGCGCATCCTCGGTGCTGGCGAGACAGCATGAGATGGTGCAGAACGCCATGCACGAGGTCACCCGGATGGCGCAGAACTATCAGACGCCCGGCAATCCGCAGGAGCTGATGAGCAAGCAGGCCGAATTTGCCCGCAGGTCGTTCGAGACGACGCTGAAGAATGCCAGCGAAGTGGCTGACCTGGTGCGAAAATCCAGCACCGAATCGGTCGAGATCCTGCTCGACCGGATCAGGGATGCGATGGTCGAAATCCGCGCCGGCTACGAACAGAAATAGGTATCCTGTATTCCTGACTTGCAATTCAGGCCGCGCTGATACGCAACCGGCTTGTGCGCCAATGCGTTCTGGCTTGGCGCGAAAGCATCAACTCTACCTGCGAAAATTGCGTGGCCACGAATTGACAGAGGCCGCCGCTTCATGGTCGGGAGACATGCAGGAGTGATGGGAAAGCAGGAATGACGGAGACACGGCCGAAAACGCCGCCGACTTTCGAACAGTTGCGCACGATGTCCGGACGGGAGCTCGGTGTGTCCGACTGGACGACGGTCGACCAGCAGCGCATCGACCAGTTCGCGGAGTGCACAGGCGACCATCAGTGGATCCATGTCGACCCTGAGCGGGCAAAACGGCAGAGTCCGTTCCGCACCACGATCGCGCATGGTTATCTGACCTTGTCGATCATCGGCGCGCTGGCGCTGGAGATGGGCATCGTGCCGGAAAACACCCAGGCCGCCTTCAATTACGGCTTCGACAAGGTGCGCTTCCTGGCGCCGGTCAAGGCCGGCGCGCGCATCCGGCTGCGCACGACGCTGCTTTCCATGGAGGATCGCGGCCCCGGCCAGTATCTGATGAAGGCCGCCAACACCGTCGAGATCGAGGGCGAGCAGAAGCCGGCGCTGACCGCGGAGACGCTGGTGATGATGTATGAGCGCCGCAAGCGGGCCTAGTCTGCCGATATTTGGGTGAGGCCGGCCTAAGAACGGCGGCTTCTTGCGCTTCTGGTGCTCACGTACGAAAAGTACGTTCCGCTTCGGTTCTCGGAATCCACCGTTCTCGACTCGGCCTGACCCGATTCTCGACAGACCTTGCGCTGTCGGTTCACCGGCTGATGTTCGCCGAACAGGCTACGCCATCTACGCGGCTTTCCGACGACACTCCGCCATCGCTTTTTCGAGTATCTGGAAGATCCGCTGATTTTGGCATTGCGCCACGTTGAAGCGCATGAAACGGCCGGCTGTGTGCGACAGGCTGAAAGCATTGCCTGGCGCCAGCACGACATTGTCCGACAGAGCGTGGCGGGCGACATCGGCCGCGTCGATGCCGTCAGGCAGGCGGCACCACAGGAACATGCCGGCAGCCTGGTCGATCCAGGGCGCGATGCCCATCACCTTCAGCCTGCCAGCCGTCTCGGCCATGGCGAGCGACAAGCGCGTGCGCAACTGCTCGACATGCTTGCGGTAGCTGCCGTCCTTCAAGAGGGTCAGGACGAGTTCGGCCGACAGCCGCGCACCGCCGAAGGTCGTTGCGATCTTGAGATCGGTCAGGCCCTCCATCCAGTCGGGTGGCGCCGCGATGAAACCGCAGCGCACCGAGGCCGACAGCGTTTTTGAGAAGGAGCCGATCTGGACGACGCGCTGCAGCCCGTCGAACGCGGCGAGCCTTGGGGCGGGGCTATGTTCGAAGTCGGCGAAGATATCGTCCTCGACGATGGTGAGTTCCGCCTGGTCGGCGAGTTTCAGCAGCCGATGCGCGGTGACCGGCGACAGGATCGCGCCGGTCGGGTTGTGGATGCCGGAATTGGTGATGTAGAGGCGCGGCCGGTGCTCGGCGAGCGCCGCAGCGAAGCGCTCGATATCCGGTCCCGAAGGCGTATAGGGCACCCCGACCACCTTGGCTTGGTGGGCGCGCAGCAGGGCGTGAAAATTGAAATAGCAGGGGTCGTCGACCAGAACCGTATCGCCGGGCTCGATCAGGAAGCGGCACAAAAGGTCGATCGCCTGGGTGCCGCAATCGGTCAGCATGATCTGGTCGGGCGAGGCTTCGACGCCATGTTCGGCCATGCGCCGCGCCAGCAATTGGCGCAACGGCGGCAGGCCGAGCGGCGTGCCGTAATCGGCAAGCGCCACGTCGTCCGCGCGGGCCTCGCTGCGTAGCGCCCGGCGCAAGGCAGCCTGCGGCATCCAGGACGCCGGCAGCCAGCCGCAGCCGGGCTTCAGCATCTCATCGCCGGCCTCCAGCGACTGCCTCGAGACCCAAAGCGGATCGACTTCTCGATCGAGGCGCGGGCCTATCTCGGCGAGCGACAGCGGCGCAAGCTGGCCGGCGGCGAAAAAACCGGAACCCGGGCGCGAGCGGATCGCGCCTTCCGCGGCAAGCCGCTCATAGGCCTCCACCGCGGTCGACTTCGAAACCTGCAGGGATTTGGCGAGCGCCCGGATCGACGGCAGGCGCGCGCCGGGCGTCAGCGTGCGCGCCGCGATGCGGTGGCGGATCGTCGCCATCACGCTTTCGACAAGCGTGCGCGCGCCGTCAATCTCGAGAGGAGTATCCGCCATCCGTACTGCTCGCAATGCCATTACAGTTTTGCGGAATTGTACTCCATTGTCTCTGGCGAGACCATAGCGGCCAGCCGATAGAGAGCGAAACGACGGAGCTTCGAATGGACAAGACTGCGAGCGGCTGGCTGAACGGGTTCATCGGCGTGCTGATCTTCAGCGGCTCGCTGCCGGCAACGCATGTGGCGGTGGCAGATTTCGATCCGACCTTCCTGACTTCGGCACGTGCGGCGATTGCCGGCCTGCTCGGGCTGGCGATGCTGCTCGTGTTCCGCCAGAAGCGCCCGGAGCGCGGCGATCTCGCCTCGCTCGTCGTGGTGGCGCTCGGCGTCGTCGTCGGCTTTCCGCTGCTGACGGCGCTGGCCTTGAAGCACGTCACCACCGCGCACTCCATCATCTTCGTCGGTCTGCTGCCGTTGGCCACCGCGATCTTCGGCGTGCTTCGCGGCGGCGATCGTCCGCGTCCGGCCTTCTGGCTGTTCTCCTGCATCGGCAGCGCTTTGGTCGCGGGCTTTTCCCTGTCGCAAGGCGTGACCGCGTCACCAGTCGGAGACGGCCTGATGCTCGGCGCCATTATCGTCTGCGGGCTCGGCTATGCCGAGGGCGCCGCGCTGTCGCGCCGGCTCGGCGGCTGGCAGGTGATCTGCTGGGCGCTGGCGCTGTCGCTGCCGGTCATGCTGGCGTTGACTTTGGTGACGCTGCCGGCCTCCTTCGCCGGCGTCGGCTCAGGCGCGTGGGTCGGTCTCGCTTACGTCTCGCTGTTCAGCATGCTGATCGGCTTCATCTTCTGGTATCGCGGCCTCGCGCAAGGCGGCATCGCCGCCGTCGGGCAGTTGCAGCTCCTGCAGCCCTTTTTCGGGCTGGCGCTGGCGGCAAGCCTGCTGCACGAAAAGGTCAGCCCGATGATGGTGGTCGTCACGCTGGGTGTCGTGGCCTGCGTATTCGGAGCGAAGAAGTTCGCGCGGTAGACGCCTATTGAAACTTCGTCACGACCCCGATGCCGATCCCTTCGAAGCCGCCCATCGCCATCAGGGCCGCGGGCGCTTCCTCGAGGCTGATCCTCTTGCCGACCAGAAGCTCGGGCTTCAGCTTGCCGGTGCGGATCATCTCCATCATCGCCGAATAGCGATAGGCCTGCATGCCGTGGCTGCCGAGGATTTCGAGCTCGAAGGCGATCACCTTGTCCATCGGTACCTGCGGGCGGGAATGTTCGCCCAGCATCAGCCCGACCTGAACGTGGCGGCCGCGGCGGCGCAGGTTCGAGATCGAGTTGAAGGATGTGGTCGGGTGCCCCAGCGCGTCCATCGACATATGCGCGCCGCCATTGGTGATCTGCTTGACGGCCTTGACCACGTTTGGCGTCGTCGAGGCGTTGATGGTCGCCACCGCGCCGATCTTCTTGGCGAAGTCCAATTTGTCATTCGTCAGATCGATCGCAATGACGTTGGCGCCCATGGCGCTGGCGATCATGATCGCCGACAGGCCGACGCCGCCGCAGCCATGCACCGCCACCCATTCGCCGGGTGTCACCCGCCCCTGGTCGACAATGGCGCGAAAGGAGGTGACGAACCGGCAGCCGAGGCTGGCGGCGGTGGCGAATTCCATCTCCTCGGGCAGGCGCACGAGATTGGTGTCGGCATGCTCGATGCCGACATATTCGGCGAATGAACCCCAGCCGGTGAAGCCCGGCTGCGTCTGGTGCTCACAGACCTGATGGTTGCCGGAGGTGCATTCGAAGCAGCGACCGCAGCCGACGGCGAAGGGAACCGTGACGCGATCGCCGGCCTTCCAGCGGCTGACCTGCTTGCCGGCGGCGACGACGACGCCGGCCAGTTCGTGGCCGGGCACATGCGGCAGCGTGATGCCGGCGTCATGCCCCATCCAGCCATGCCAGTCGCTGCGGCAAAGGCCGGTCGCCTCGACCTTGATGACCACACCGTCGGCGGCCGGTTTCGGATCCGGCACAGTCTGGATCGCCGGCGCTTCGCCGAATTTCTCAAAGACGACGGCCTTCATCGGCAACTCCCACCATTGACGCGTTTTGAGGCGACGATAGCCGATTCCACCGCTGGTCGACCGGAAATCGATTCTGCCAGTGTCGGGGCCCGCGGGTTGCGCGGCTAAACCGGCGCTGGTGGAAATCGGCCAGCCGCGTGTCGTCGGGCGCAAGCACGCCGGCATCGGCCTGGCTGCACTGGCGTTCTGGCCGCGACGCTAAGGTTAGGGCGCTAGTTAGGGCGGGGTGTCAAGCAGCGGCTGCCGTTGGCGAAACCATTCATCGGCTTCGGCATCCCATGGCCAAACACCGGCCGTTGTCGGAAAGATAAGCTGCATAATCCGGAAATCCGGTCCGTCGTAGAACCAGATGTCCCAGCCGAAATGCTCCGGGTAATGGTCGGGATGGACCGCACCGAACTGACAGTCGAAGCCGCCTCCCAGGAAACCCGACGCCCGCTCACCCACGCTGAACCTCTCGCCGCTGCGCACCCGTCGGCAATATTCGTTGATGATGGTCTGCGAGAGCTCCGGCTTGAGCCCGATGACGACCAGTTCAGGAACGTCAAAATTGTGCTCGATCCCGACCGAGTAGGCGAAGGGCGGATGGTCGTCCTCCTCCAGGACGTAGAGAATGTGGCAGCCATACTCTTCGATGTCGGCGAGCGTCTTTGCCTCGTCCGCGTCCCTGGCTTCCCTATTCGGCATCGATCTGGTTCTGCGGCGCAGCCTTCTGGAATGCCGGCAGCGCCATGCAGGCGGCGTGGATGCGCGCAATCACCGGGTAGGGCGCCATATCGACGCCGAAGCGCGCATTGTTGGTGACTTGCGCGGCAAGGCAGATATCGGCCAAGCCAGGAACATCGCCGTGGCAGAACGCGCCGGTTTCGGGCGACGAGGCGAGAATCTTTTCAAGCGGTTTGAAACCTTCGTTCACCCAGTGCCGGAACCAATTGACGACATCCTCGTCGCCAGCGCCGAAGAGCGTGCGCAGCGAGGTCAGCACGCGCAGATTGTTCACGGGGTGGATATCGCAGGCGATCATCTGCGCCAGCATTCTCACGCGGGCGCGTCCCAGCGCGTCCTTCGGCAGCAGCGGCGGCTCGGGCTCGATCTCGTCGAGATATTCGATGATGGCCAGCGACTGGGTCAAAAGCCGGCCGTCATCCAGCACCAGAGCCGGCACCAGCCCTTGCGGGTTGACCGCGAGATAGGCGGGCTCGAGATGCTCGCCGTGGCGCAGATGATGCGGCACATAGGTGTAGTCGAGCCCTTTCATCGCCAGCGCGATCCGCACCCGGTAGGAGGTGGAGGAGCGGTAGTAATTGTGGAGGACGAGATCGCTCATGCCCTTGGCTGTCCGATGGTGACCTCGATGGTGCCGATGCCGTCGACGCCGCCGGTGATTTCTTCTCCGGCCTGAACCGCGCCGACGCCCGCCGGCGTGCCGGTGAAGATCAGGTCGCCGGGCTGGAGCTCGACCGCTTCGCTGCAGATAGCGACGATGTCGGCGACCGGCCAGATCAGCTCGGCAAGGTCGCCGTCCTGTTTCACCCTGCCGTTGACGGCGAGCCAGATGCGGCCTTTCTCCGGATGCCCGGTTTTCGCGGCCGGAGCCAGCGGACCGCAAGGCGCGGATTGGTCGAACGCCTTCGACCAGTCCCACGGACGCGCCGCCTTCTTGGCCTGGTCCTGCAGGTCACGGCGGGTCAGGTCGACGCCGACGCCATAGCCCCAGACATGGGTTAGCGCATCGGCGCGCTGGATGCGGAAGCCGGCCTTGCCGATGGCGACGACCAATTCGATCTCGTGATGCAGGTTCGAGGTCAAAGGCGGGTAGGGGATCTCGGCGCCGCTGTCGGCCACCGCGTCGGCGGGCTTGGTGAAGAAGAAGGGCGGATCGCGCTCGTCGTTGCCGAGCTCGCGCGCATGCGCGGCGTAATTGCGGCCGACGCAGAAGATGCGGCGCACGGCAAAGCGCTCCGCCGAACCGGCGATGGCTACCGAGGCGATCGCGGGCGGCGGAAGGACGTAATCTGTCATGTCATGTCTCTGCTGTGAGGTGCGAAGTCGCCTGCACCTTCAACCGATTTCGGCGCCTGGGCAAGGCGCTGCGCCGGCGAAACAGGGGCTACCGTTCCGGCGGCACCGTCGTTTGCCATTGGGCGATGTACTATTTGGCAATAATCTGGACATCTTCAGGGGACTATCCTCTGGCCACCGAAACCGAACCGACGTCTGAATCCCTGTCATGACCGCTCCCAGCGATCGCGCCCGCTTCCTGATCATCGACGACCATCCGCTGTTTCGCGAGGCGCTGCACAGCGCCGTGCAGATGGCCTATCCGGATGTCGACACCGTCGAGGCCCGCTCGATCGCCGAGGCGATCGAACTGCTCGCCGGCGCCAAGCCGTTCGACCTCGCGCTGCTCGATCTCAGCATGCCCGACGTGCATGGTTTCGAGGGGCTCTTACAGCTCAGGACCCGCTATCCGCGGCTGCCGGTGGTGATCGTGTCGGGCTATGAGGAGCCGAAGATCATTTCCGAGGCGCTGTCCTACGGTGCGGCCGGCTTCATCCCAAAATCGGCGCGCAAGAGCGATCTCGCCGCCGCCATCCGCTCGGTGATGGATGGCGCGGTCTACGTGCCGGAGAACTACGAGGGCCAGAAGCCCGACCCCGACAGCACCGACCGCGCCGACATGGTGCAGCGCCTGGCCAGGCTGACGCCGCAGCAATTGCGCGTGCTGCAGATGCTGCGCCAGGGCATGCTCAACAAGCAGATCGCCTACGAGCTGCAGGTTGGCGAGACCACCGTGAAGGCGCATGTTTCGGAGATATTGCGCAAGCTCAATGTGTACAGCCGCACGCAGGCAGTGATCGAGGTCTCGAAGCTCGACAATGCGGAGCTGTTTCGGGATCAGGCTGGGTTTTGAGGGCGGCGAAACAGTGCATTGTCACCGTAATCCACACCGTCACCGCGATCCGCTAATCTTTGGGGTTTAGTTGTTTGGTCAGAATCGATTCGACCGCCTCGTACCCGTGCAATCCGTCTGGTTCCAAATCGGCTGCTGATGCAGCTCGGCTATATTGACGGTCGAGCCTCGAGGGATCGGTATCGGAGTATTCTCGAATAAGAATTCGGTTGGAAAGGCTATCTTTGTGCACGAAGTCTGGCGTAGGCCATCTTTCTGCCTCCCAAACCTTCATTTTCCCAATAATTGTCCATTTCCCATTAATTAAACCGAGATCGCCACACCGCAGGCGCCTGGTGGCATTGTCCGGGCTTATGTCACTCAGTTCATCCGCGTTTGGTAAGTGCAGATGCTTTGAGCCAAATAAATATACAAGGATAATCTTCCCCTTTGGAGCCATACGAGCCACCAAGCCAACTCCGTACCCGCATGGTCTCAATGGAATGGCAAATAAAGTACCTTCTGTATAAGGTAGTGGCTTCATCTGAAATATTTCTCTATCCCTGGATTGCTGCAGCACGATGGATATCGTGGATGTAAAGAGCGTTATTTCTAAGCCAGCAAATGCGCGAGCAGCGCCCTTAATTGCGCCGGCTTCAGCGGCTTGCGCATCAGCTCGATGCCGGCGGCGCGGGCGGCCTTGGCGACGGGTTCGGAGCCGTCGGCGGTGACGATCAGGGCCGGCACCGGGCGGCCGAGATAGTCGCGCACCTCGGCGATGGTCGCGGTGCCGAGGTCGCCGCCGTCGAGATGCTGGTCGGCTATGACGATGTCGGGCACCCAGGCTGTGTCGCCCAGGAGATCGAGCGCATCGTCGGTCGAGGTCGCGGCGCGCACCAGGCACTGCCAGCGCTCAAGCAGCGAGGTCATGGCGGAGAGCACGTCGGCGTCGTTCTCGACCAGGAGCACCTTGGTGCCGAACAGGCCGTAGCCGCGCGGGCGGTCCATGTCGGCGACCGCCGCCGCCGGTTCGGCCGGCGCCATGCCGACCGGCACGTCGATATGGAAGATGGTGCCGCGCCCGACCCTGGAGGAGAAGGTCACGGGGTGGCCGAGCGCTGCCGCCATGCGGCGCACGATGGCAAGGCCAAGGCCCAGCCCGCCGGCGAGCCCGGTGTCGGCAAGCGTGGATGTGCCGCGGTGGAATTCCTCGAACACCGCCTCGCGCTGGTCCTCGGCAATGCCGCAGCCGGTGTCGGCGACGTCGATGCGAATGGTGTCGCCGCGATGCCTGGTGCCGACCAGCACGCCGCCGGAGCGGGTGTAGCGCAGCGCATTGGAGAGGATGTTCTGCAGGATGCGGCGCAACAGCGTGCGGTCGGAGCGCACGACGACATTGACCGGGCGGAATTTCAGCGACAGGCCCTTCTTTTCCGCCTCGGGCAGGAAGTCCGAGCGCAGCGAGGAAAACAGCGTCTCCAGGCTCACGTCGCCGGTTTCGGCCTGCACCACGCCGGCATCGAGCTTGGAGATGTCGAGCAGCGTGCGCAAGAGGTCTTCCATCGTCTCCAGCGAACGCTCGACCTGGCGCACCAGCTTTCTGCCCTCATCGCTGGTCTGGACCTCGGCCAGGGCCGACACCGACAGATGCGCGGCATTCAGCGGCTGCAGCACGTCGTGGCTGGCGGCGGCGAGGAACCTGGTCTTGGAGAGGTTCGCCAGCTCGGCGTTCTCCTTCGCCGCGCTCAGGTCGATGTTCGACTGTTTCAGCCGGCGCAGCGTGGCGTGCAGTTCCTCGGTGCGGTTGCGCACCCGGTTTTCCAGCGAAATCGCCGTCTGGAACAGCGAGAAGGCATTGCCCTGCTGGTCCATCGAGCGCTCGACGCGGCTGACCAGCGCCGCGTTGATCTTCTTCAGCCGTTCGAGGTCGTTGATGTCGCGAAGCGGCATCCGCGTCACTCGGCCGCCTGGCGCTCGCCGAAGGCGATGCCGGTGAAAGTCTGGTTGAGGTGCATCGAGCGATACTGCTCGCCATAGGTGCCGAAGCCGATGACCTTGTTGGTCCGATAGAGCTCGGAGATATCGCGAAAAACCTGGCGGTTGCGCGCGTCGAGCCGGCGCAGCACGCAGTCGAAGCCGAGGATCATGTCGATGCCGCCGAGCCTGTGCTCGACATCCTGGAGAGCGCTGCGCGTCGCTTCCACCATGTTTTTGGGCTGGGCGATGGACAGAACCACGCCGTCGTCGATGGCGCAGAAGAAGGACAGCGAGCCGTCGGCGTGCATGCGCTGGATCGAGCGGCAGTAATATTCGCCGCCGACCTTCACCACGACGGGATGCGAGGCAAAGCTCAGCGGCGTCAGCGTCTGCGGCACGATGCCGACGGAGGCCGCATATTCCTCCGCCGCGTTGGTGGCGTTGAATTCGCGCACGACGCGGTGATCCGGATCGGAGGCCGTCACCACCAGCTTCTCGTCGGTCGGGATGAAATTGTCCGTCTTGAAGACATGGAAGGGGATTTCGGTGGCGACCAGCACGACGACGGCGCTGTCGGACGCGACCTTGCCGTTGGCGATCAGCGTGGTCGTCTCGAATTTAAGGTCGTCGCCGGCCGAGCCGCCGATCAGCGGAATGTCGTCCAGCCCCCAGTGGATGGCCGAGGTCACTGCTTCCTCGGCATAGGATAGCCCGTCGATGAAGCAGAGCGCGAATATGTTCCTGGCCCGACCGTGGCCGATCCGCCCGCGCAGCAGACGCCGCAGCGCCGCGACCTCGCCGGTGATCCGGTCCATGCCGGACGAGGAGAGGTTTTCGACCATCGTGCTGACGATCGAGAACGATGCCGTGGGCAGAAGCAGGGCTAGGATATGGCCTTCCTCCAGTCCCTGCGGCGTGATTTCGCCGGCGGTCGAGCAGCCGGCATAGGCGAGCGACGGCGCGTGCAGCTTCAGGGCCTGCGCGAGTGCTGCCGCGTCGACCAGGCTTTGCGAGAAGAACAGGAGAGCGAAGCTGGCGTCGACGATTGCGGCTTCGGCAGCGACAGCGCGGGCAAAGGCGTTCGGGTCGGGCTCATCCGTGGTGAGCGCCGAAAGGCCCGATGCATAGCGTGTGCTCGAACTGGCCAGCTGCCTTCTCCGCGATTCCTCCAACGCTTTTATACGTGTCTTTTCTTATTCTATGCGCATCTTTTCTTGTGCGCCCGCGTCGAGGGCATCTTTGCCCTCAATCCCTGATTTGGCAATGGGCCCGGCACCGTGCTCAACAGCCTGCCGGCCATGACCGAAAGTACAAGGGGCGGAGCGCTGGCAGCACTGTTTTGCCCGATGTACGGTGCCCGAATAACGCACTGCCGAAGCATGGGCACGGCATCGGCAACGCGATAACCAAGGTTAATACCCAGGGAGGTTGCATGTCGGACGTGTCGTTGACTGTGAATGGGAAACGCGTCAGCGGGAGCGTCGAGGACCGAACGCTGCTGGTGCATTTCCTCAGGGAACATCTGGGCCTCACCGGAACGCATGTCGGTTGCGATACCTCGCAATGCGGCGCCTGCGTCGTGCATGTCGACGGCCGGGCGGTCAAATCCTGCACGATGCTGGCCGCGCAGGCCTCGGGCTCGACAATCGTCACCATCGAAGGGCTGGCGAACGGCGCCGAGCTGCATCCGGTACAGGCCGCGTTCAAGGAACATCACGGGCTGCAATGCGGCTTCTGCACGCCCGGCATGATCATGGCGGCGACCGACATGATCGCGCGTCACCCGCAGGGCCTCGACGAGGCGACGGTGCGCGCCGAGCTCGACGGCAATATCTGCCGCTGCACCGGCTACCACAACATCGTCAAGGCGATCCTCGCCGCAGCGCAGACGATGTCGAAGGGCGCCAAGGGCAAGGCGAAGCAGGCTGCTTAGGGGAATAGGGGAGTAGGGCCGTAAGGGAGTAGGTGAAGAAGACACCGATTTCCCTACTGCCTTACTCCCCTACTACCCTACTCCCCTAAATTCCGGAGGAATTCCTAATGGGTATCGAAGGCGTCGGCGCCCGCGTGGCGCGCAAGGAAGACAAGAGGTTCATCACCGGCGGCGGCCGCTATGTCGACGACATGGTGGTTCCCGGCATGAAGCATGCCGTGTTCGTGCGCAGCCCGCACGCGCACGCGCAGATCAAGAAGATCGACGTGAAAAGGGCTCAAAGCATGCCAGGCGTCATCGGTGTGCTCACCGGCAAGGAACTCAAGGCCGACGGCATCGGCAATCTGATCTGCGGCTGGATGATCCACTCCAAGGACGGCTCGCCGATGAAGATGGGCGCCTGGTCGCCGCTTGCGGTCGACAAGGTGCGCTATGTCGGCGACGCGGTCGTCATCGTGGTCGCCGATACCAAGGGCCAGGCGCGCGACGCGGCCGAAGCGGTCGAGATCACCTACAAGGAGCTGAAGGCCGTGGTCGATGCCACCAAGGCCATCCAACCCGGCGCGCCACAAGTCCATGCCGAAGCCCCAAACAACCTGATCTTCGACTGGGAGATCGGCGACGGCAAGGCGACCGATGCGGCGATCCAGTCCGCCGCGCATGTCACGCGCATGAAGATCGTCAACAACCGGCTGGTGCCCAACGCCATGGAGCCGCGCGCCGCACTTGGCCACTATGACAAGGCCGAGGACCACTACACTTGCTGGACGACCTCGCAGAACCCGCATGTCGCGCGGCTGGTGATGAGCGCCTTCTACAATGTCGCGCCGGAAAACAAGCTGCGCGTGATCGCGCCGGATGTCGGCGGCGGCTTCGGCTCGAAAATCTACATCTATCCTGAAGAGATCGTCTGCCTGTGGGCCTCGAAGAAGACCGGCGTTCCGGTGAAATGGGTGGCCGACCGCACCGAAAGCTTCCTCGCGGACGCGCATGGCCGCGACCATGTCTCGACGGTGGAGATGGCCTTCGACAAGGACAACCGCATCACCGGCCTGAGGGTTGACACAATAGCCAATCTCGGCGCCTACATGTCGCTGTTCTCGTCCTGCGTGCCGACCTATCTCTACGCCACGCTTTTGTCGGGCCAGTACAACATTCCCACGATCCACGCCAATGTGCGCACCGTCTACACCAACACCGCGCCGGTCGATGCCTATCGCGGGGCAGGGCGGCCGGAAGCGACCTATCTTCTGGAGCGCACGATGGAGACCGCCGCGCGCGAGCTCGGCGTGTCGCCGGCGGAGCTGAGGCGCCGGAACTTCATCACCTCCTTCCCGCATCAGACGCCGGTAATCCTGAACTATGACGCGGGCGACTATAACGCCTCGCTCGACGCGGCGATGAAGGCCGCCGACTATGCCGGCTTCACCAAACGCAAGGCGGACGCCGCCAAGCGCGGCAAGCTGCGCGGCATCGGCATGAGCTGCTACATCGAGGCCTGCGGCCTGGCGCCGTCGGCGGCGGTCGGCTCGCTCGGCGCCGGCGTAGGCCTATGGGAATCGGCGGAGGTGCGGGTCAACGCCGTTGGCACGATCGAGGTGCTGACCGGCTCGCACAGCCACGGCCAGGGCCATGAGACGACCTTTGCGCAACTGGTCAACCAGCGCTTCGGCGTGCCCATCGACTCGGTCTCGATCGTCCATGGCGACACTGACAAGGTGCAGATGGGCATGGGCACCTATGGTTCTCGCTCGGGCGCCGTCGGCATGTCAGCAGTTGCCAAGGCGCTCGACAAGGTCGAGGCCAAGGCGAAGAAGATCGCGGCCCACCTGCTCGAAGCGGACGAGGGCGACATCGTCATCGAGAATGGCGAGGTCAAGGTCGCCGGCACCGACAAGAGCCTGCCCTGGTTCCAGGTGGCGCTTGCCGCCTACACCGCCCACAATCTGCCGTCCGGCATGGAGCCGGGCTTGAAGGAAACCGCCTTCTACGACCCGGCGAACTTCACCTTCCCGGCGGGCTGCTACATCAGCGAGGTCGAAATCGATCCGGAGACGGGTGTCACCGACATCATTCAGTTCGTTGCGGCGGATGATTTCGGCAACATCATCAACCCGATGATCGTCGAGGGCCAGGTGCATGGCGGCATCGCGCAAGGCATCGGCCAGGCGCTGCTCGAAGGGGCGCATTACGACGGAAGCGGGCAACTGCTGACCGCAAGCTACATGGATTACACCATGCCGCGCGCGGGCGACCTGCCGTCGTTCAAGGTCTCGACCTCGAACACTCCGTGTCCCAGCAATCCGCTCGGCATCAAGGGCTGCGGCGAGGCCGGCGCCATCGGCTCGCCGCCGGCGATCATCAATGCCATCACCGATGCGCTCGGCGTCGTCGACATCGCCATGCCGGCGTCGCCGTCGACCGTGTGGTCGGCCATTCGCGCCAAGAAGCACTGAGGAGGAGCGATCATGTATTCGGTCAATTATCATCGTGCCGCCTCGGTCGCCGATGCCGCCAGGCTGTTGAAGAACGGCGATGCCAAGCTGCTCTCCGGCGGCATGACTTTGATCCCCGCCATGAAGACGCGGCTGGCGGCGCCGTCGGACCTCGTCGACGTGTCGCGGCTGAAGGAGCTTCAGGGCGTCAAGGTGTCCGGCAAGACGGTCACCATAGGCGCGGCGACCACGCATTACGACGTCTCGGCCGACGCGAATTTGAAGAAGGCCTGCCCGGCGCTGGCGGAGATGGCATCGCTGATCGGCGATCCGGCGGTGCGCTACAAGGGCACGATCGGCGGCTCGATCGCCAACAACGATCCGGCGGCCGACTACCCGGCGGCGTTGCTTGCGCTTGGCGCGACGATCATCACCAACAAGCGCGAGATCGCGGCGGACAAATTCTTCAAGGGTCTGTTCGAGACGGCGTTGAAGGAGGGCGAGATCATCACGGCGGTGAGTTTCATCGCTCCGGCCAAGGCGGCCTACCAGAAGTTCCGCAACCCGGCTTCGCGCTACGCCATCGTCGGCGTGTTCGTGGCCAAGGGCAAGGACGGGGTGAGGGCGGCGATAACCGGGGCCGGCGAGGACGGCGTCTTCCGCTCCAAGGAAATCGAGGCGGCGCTGGCGAAGAGCTTCGACGCCTCGGCGCTCGACGGGCTCAAAGTGCCGGCAAAGGGGCTGATGAGCGATATCCATGCCTCCGCCGACTACCGCGCCAACCTGATCGCGGTGATGGCAAAGCGCGCGGTGGCCGCGGCCAACGCCTGAAACGCTTTCAACCCGGATGAGAAAGGGGGCCGTCGCGGCCCCTTTTCCTTTTGTATTCGCAACCACTTGGCAGGCATACGCCGAGAATTCGCAGCTTCGCACTTGCACAATAATATCTCGCACTGCAAAATAAACGTGGCGGGAGACGATGCGGTTCCGGCACGGCTAGACGTGCGCGGGGCTCGAGTTGCGAAAGGCGGGCATGACCGACATCTCCGCGACCGCCGGTGCCTTGCCACGGGCCACAGAAGACAAAGCGGCACGCACAAGGCTGGCCTATCTCGACGGCTGGCGCGGCCTGTCGATCGCCCTGGTGCTGATCGGCCATTTTTTCCCGGTGCCGGGAATCAATCTCGGCGTCCTTGGCGTCGAGTTCTTCTTCGTGCTAAGCGGTCGGCTGATGGGCGAGATCCTGTTCATCGAGCATTTTCCGCTGAAGAAATTCTTCAAGCGCCGCTTCTCGCGCATCTATCCCGCGCTGCTGGTGTTCGTGACTGCCGCCATGATCGGCCTTGCCGGGACCTTCATCACGTTCAAATGGAAGGCGGCGCTGACAGCGCTGACCTTCACCTACAATTACGCCGGCATCTTCATCAATCGGGCCGGCGCGCTCGACCATATCTGGTCACTCTGCGTCGAGGAGCACTCCTATATCCTTTTGGCGCTGATCAGCGTGATGGTCACCGGCAGGGCGAATGTCGTGCGGCTTTTGGTCGTGCTGGCGCTGCTGGCAATGGCCAACGGCGCCATTTCGTATGGGCTTCTCGGCATGAGCTACGAGACCTCCTACTGGCGCACCGACGTGCACATCGCCTCGATTCTGCTGTCCGCCGCGATCTGCCTGCTCAAGGCCGACGGGCGCTTGCCGGCTTTCCTTAAGAGCCAGCATGTGGCGCTTGCGGCCGCAATTGCCGGCGTATTGCTGTTCCTCGATCCGGTGCCGACCCCGATCCACTATCTCGTCGCCGTGCCGCTGCTGGCGCTGGCCGTCAACACGCTCGACTTCGCCGGCGGCTATCTGCCGGGCCTGCTCGCGTCGCGGCCGATGGTGATGCTCGGTCTGTGGTCCTACTCGCTCTATCTCTGGCAGCAGCCTTTCTACAAATTCGTCTATGAGCGCGGCAGCGCGCCGCTGCCGCTGCTGGCCGCGGTCTTCGCCTGCGCGCTCTGCAGTTACTATGTGGTCGAAAAACCCGCGCGCGGCTGGCTCAACCGCAACTGGTAACGTCAGGCCTTGCCATTCTTCCGAGCGGCGAGATAGCGGCGAAGCCCGGCTTCGCCGCGCGGCGTGGTCCAGCGATGGTTCCAGGCGAAGGCGGGTCTCAGCAGCGGCGCCAGCAGCTTGAGGATCGGCCTCTCGACCGTCACCTGCCAGATCAGGTCGACATGGGTGCCTTCTCCGGACGGCGACAGTTCCGCCCGCCATAGCCCGTCGAAATCGCCGAAGGTCTTCACCACCACCAGCCGGCCGGGCTCGAGTTCGGCGGCCTCGATGATGAAGTTCAGCTCATAGGGCAGGGCACCGCGCGCTCTCGCCCTGGCGCGGGCGCCGACGACGCCCTTGCCCTTCTTGTCGAGCGGCTCGACCTCCTTATAGGCATCGCCCCACCAGAGCGGTAACAGCTCAGCGTCCGCCAGCACGTCCCACACTTCTTGGGGCCTGCCTTCGGGGATGTCCCAGCTTTCGTCGAAGCGGAAGACATTGCTCGGCATGATGTCGGGCCTCCCAGCCAGCGGAGCGACTATATTAGCTACGGCTTGTTTTTCTGGCCAGTGGTGGCGGAACACTACTCAGGCGGTGAGGGGCTTTGCCCAGTAGCGCACCGACTTCTTGCCGCCATGGATCACCGCATCGCCGACTTCGGCGAAGCCGAGCGCAGCATGGAAGGCGTCCGAGACCGGGTTGGGCGGATCGGCATTGACCTCGCAGGTGACAATCGTGTGGCCGGCGCGCCGGGCCTGCTCGAACAGATCCTCATAAAGCCGGCGGGCATGGCCACGGCCACGCGCCGCGGCCGCGACCACCACGCGGTCGACATAGACGAAGCGCGGATAGCGCTCGCGAAACCAGAGGAAGTTCGGGCTGTCGTAGCTTGCGTCCTGGTCGAAGCACATGATGAAGGCTTCGAGCACACCGATGCGGCGTGTGTAGAAAGCCTCGCCGAGCAGGAAGGAAAGCTGTTCCGGCTCGAGCCAGGACAGCTCGGCCGCATGCTCGTTGTTGAGCGCGAGGATGGCGGCCTCGTCGGCGGGCGAAACCTGCTCGATAGGCGGCAACGCCTTGGTCATCGTCCTAGCCATCAGGCTCTCGCGGCCGCGATCGTCGCCGCCACCAGGGCTTCGTCGGTCACCGTGTTGCGGTATTCGCGGTCGAGGTCGGTGCCGCCCATGCCGACATTCGGGTTGCGGTAGCGCATGGCGCTCGGCACATCCGCGAGCGCGGCGAAATGCATCTCGGTCAATCCGGTCCGCCTGCGCACGTCGCCGATCGTATCGGGCGTCAGCGCCCCGCAGCCGAGGATGATGATGCGGGAGCCGGCCTGGCGAACGAGCTTTGCCAGAAGCTCGACCCCTTCGACCGCTGTGTCGCGCTGGCCGCTGGTCAGCACGCGGCCGACCTTGCAGCGGATCAGCGCCTCGAGTGCCTCGGCCGGATCGCGCGTCATGTCGAAGGCGCGATGGCAGGTGACGTTGAGCGGGCCGGCCGCCTCGACCAGCGCGCTTATGCGCGCCTCGTCGATGGCGCCGTCCGCGGTGAGGCAGCCGACGACGACGCCGGCGACGCCGAGCTCGCGAAGCGCTTCGACATCGGCCAGCATCGAGCGGTACTCGGCCTCGCTGTAGAGGAAGTCGCCGCCGCGTGGCCGTACGATCACGTGGAAGGGGACGGTCGCGCTGGCGAGCGCGGCACGCACCGTGCCGAGGCTCGGCGTGATGCCGCCCTCGACCAGGCTGGCGCAGAGCTCGACCCGGTCGGCGCCGGCGGCCTGCGCGGCAAGCAAACCGTCAATGCCTTCGACGCAGATCTCGATCAGGGGTTTTTGCGTGTCAGCCACCAGGTTCCATCCATGTTGAAGAGAAGCGCAGCCCTAGCATCGGGGCGATTGCGGCGAAAGGCACATCGATCGGTCCAGCCATGGAGCATTTGTCAAGTCCAGGCGTGCAAAGACCGTTGACATCAATAACTCTATGGTTATAACTAAACTCATAGCTGGCAGGTTATTGATTGGGCAGGCGAACCCGCGAAGGAGAGCGTCGAACCCGGCCAGAGACCCCTACAGCCTGGCAGCGGCATGTCTTGGCTCTGGAGACATTGTTGGAGAAATCGGACAAGGAGGATGCCGTGGATGACATCGAAGAAAGAACGATGGCAACCGAGACTAAATCGATCCTTGTCGAGCGGCTCCTTCCGCACGCGGTCGACAAGGTGTGGCGCGCGCTGACCTCTCCGCACTTGGTCGCCGAGTGGCTGATGGAGAACGATTTTGAACCCGTCGAAGGCCACCGTTTCACTTTCCGCGCGAAGCCGGTGCCCGGCTGGTCAGGCGTGGTCAACTGCGTGGTGCTGAAGATTTCGCCACTGCGTCTTCTCGCCTACAGCTGGGGCGACGGAAGCGAGTCCGACAGCGGCTTGAAGACCATTGTGACCTGGTCATTGACACCTGAGGGGCCGTCCACGCGGGTGCGGATGGAGCAATCCGGTTTCAGGCCGCAAGACGAGCCCGGCTACAAAGCCATGGGGGGCGGTTGGCCACGCATCCTTGAGCGGCTCGAGCAAGTCGCGGCTGGGCAGGGCTGACATTCCCGGCGTTGCGCCAGCCGAGGCCTGCACCTGAACCCTGATGCAGTGCATTCCAGGGCTGGTGAAGACACGTCCAAAGGAGATGGACCATGGAAGCCAGATTGAAGAACCCAGTGATGCTCATCCCAGGCGCCCTGCAGGCGCTCTTGGCGCTCGACAAGTCGACCGAGGCCGGCGACGTGCCTTACGTCACGCGCAAGCTCATTCATCTGCGCGCCAGCCAGATCAACGCCTGCGCCGTCTGCGTCGACATGCATGCGCGGGAGCTGAAGAAGGCTGGCGAGAAGGATGAGCGGATCTTCGCCGTGTCGGCATGGCGGGAGACGCCTTACTTCACAGACGCTGAACGCGCCGCGCTTGCGCTCGCCGAAGCCGCGACGCGCCTGGCCGACCGGTCCGACGCGGTGCCGGACGATGTCTGGGACGAGGCCGCGCGCCACTATGACGACAAGGCGCTCGCCGCCCTGGTGATCCAGATCGCGCTGATCAACGCCTTCAACCGCCTCAACGCCACCACGCGGCAACCGGTGGGCGCCTGGGGGTAGGCCAAACCGGCCTCCGCTTCGAGGCGGAGGCCCTCTCGCTACTTCTTCAGGATCGTGTTCTTGGCGCCTTGCTCGACCTGGTCGATGACCAACAGCTTCACCGGATCGGTGCCGATGTTGGTGGCCTGATGCCATTGGCCGATCATTTCGACGATGAAGTCGCCTGATTTGTAGGTGTTGGCGGCGCCGGTCTCGACATTGGTGACCTTGAGCGTTCCCTGCTCGACATATGCGTAGCGCGGGAAGGGGTGCTTGTGCACCGGGAGCGTCGTGCCTGGTGCGATCTGATAGGCAGAGACCTGAACCTCGACATTCTTTTGCGGCAGCGTGATCGGCTGGCCGGACGCGGTCGTCGTCTTCGACGCCAGCGGCGTCACCACGACCGGTGTGTTGGAGCTGTCCAGCGCGCTCACGCTGGTCGTAAAAAATGCCGACGCCAAAAGCAGCGCCGATGCCGTGATGTTGCGCATCGGGTCCCTCCAGAAGCCGCCAGCTTGGCGCGGAGGACGCTGACGCGCAAGCACCGGATGGTCGAATAGCTAACGCTTCGCTGGCGCCTGTTTGGGTGGCCTCAGCAAGAGGGCAAACGGGACCAGCAACGCAGTCGCAATTGCGCAGTAGAAGAAGACGTCGACATAGGCGAGCAGCGAAGCCTGACGGCCGATCTCCTGTCCGATCCAGCCGACGGCCTGCTGCCTTGCTTCGGCCAGCGGCGAGCCCTCGGCAACGAAATGGTCCGTCACCTGGCGAAGCGTCTGCTGGTAGACCTCGCTCGACTGCGCGGTGTGGCCGACCAGCACCGACTGGTGAAGCTGGGCGTTCTGCGCGATGACCGTGTTGGATAGCGATACGCCGATGCTGCCGCCGATGTTGCGGGCAACATTGATCAGCGAGGATGCCTGGTCGGTCTTTTGCGGCGGCAGGCCGACATAGGCTGCGGTCGAGATCGGGATGAACAGGAACGGCAGGCCGATCATCATGAAGACGCGCGCATAGGCGAAGAAGCTGAAGCTGGCGTCGGGCGTCAGTGAGGTCGTGTGCCAGAGCGCAACGGCTACGACCGACATGCCGATCATGATGAGGAAGCGCGGCTGAATAATGCCGGCCGCAAGACCGGAGATCGGCATCAGCACGAGCATGGCAATGCCGCCCGGCATCATCGACAGGCCGGAGAGCGTGGCAGTGTAGTCGAAAGTCGTCTGCTGCAGCTGCGGCAACAACTGTGTGGTGCTGAAAAGCACCGCGCCCACCGCCATCATGACCAGGAAGGACATGCCGAACTGCCGGCTGAAAAGCAGGCGGATGTCGACGATCGGATCGCGCCTTGTCCACTCCCAGGGGACCAGCAGCAGGAACGATACCGCCGAGATCACCGCGAAAACGGTGATGAAGGTCGAGGCGAACCAGTCGTTGCGCTGGCCTTCGTCGAGAAAGACTTCGAGGCAGCCGAGCGCCATCGCCACCAGGATGAAGCCGATCCAGTCGACCTTCAGTCCCTCGCTCAACCGCTCCCGGCGCTCGCGCTCCAAGATGTCGGGCTCGATCACCAGCCATTGCACGAGCGTCAGCGACAGGACGCCGAACGGCACGTTGATGAAGAAGATCCAATGCCAGGAGAAATTGTCCGTCAGCCAGCCGCCGATGGTCGGTCCGACCGTCGGTGCGACGATCACCGAGATGCCGTAGAGTGCAAAGGCCTGGGATCGCTTCTCAGGCGGAAACGTGTCGGCGAGGATCGACTGCTCGCTCGGCGCCATGCCGCCGCCGCCGAGCCCCTGCAGAATGCGGAAGGCGATCAGCGTCGGCAGGTTGGGGGCCAGCCCGCATAGCAGCGACGACAGCGTAAAGGTCGCGACGCAGATCATGTAGTAGCGCTTGCGGCCGATGACGCTGGTCAGCCAGCCGCTGACCGGGATGATGACGGAGTTGGCGACGAGATAGGTGGTGATCACCCATGTGCTCTCGTCCATACCGGCGGCAAGGCTGCCGGCGATATTGCGCAACGCGACATTGGCGATCGAGGTGTCGAGCACCAGCATGAAGGTCGCGATCGAGACGACGATCGCGATCAGCCAGGGGCTACGGCCGCCGGCCGCCGACCGGCTCTGGTCACCCTGGGCTGTTGCGGCGGCATCGCTCATCGTACCTTGACCGTCGGAACCACCGACATGCCGGGACCGACGTACACGCCGGGCGGCTGGTCGAACACGATCTTGACCGGCACGCGTTGCACCACCTTGACGAAATTGCCGGTGGCGTTTTCGGCCGGAAGCAGGCTGAACGCCGTGCCGCTGCCGGCCTGGACGCTGTCGACATGGCCCTGGAAGGTCTTTTCCGGATAGGCGTCGATGGCGATATCAACGGGCTGGCTAGGCCGCACCAGGTCGAGCTGCGTCTCCTTGAAGTTCGCCTTCACCCAGACGTCCTTCGGCACGAACATCATCAGCACCTGGCCCGGCTGCGCATAGGTGCCTTTTGCCGCCGTGACGTTGGTGGCATGGCCGGCGACGGGAGCGGTGATGGTGGTGCGGGTGAGGGTGGTCTTCGCCTGGCCCTCGGCGGCCTCAGCCTGCTGCAGCTTGCCTTCGGCGCTCTTGCCCTGTGCCTGCAGGACGGCGAGCTGGCTTTTCGCCGCCTCGGCATTGGCGTTGGCTGTATCCAGCGCCGCCTGGTCCTGGCGCAAGGTCGAAGCGGCCTGCTGCGCCTGCTGTTGCGTCGCCGTGCCTTTGGCCAGCAGTTCGCGGTTGCGCTGGTCTTCGGATTTGGCGAATTCGAGCGCGGCCTGTGCTTGAGCGACCTGCTTGCCGGCGGCATCGATCTTGGCCTTCTGCGCCACGGTCTGGGCCTGCACATTGGCAATGTCGGCCCGCGCGGCCACCACGCCGGCCTCAGCCTGTTTGAGTGACGCCTGGTAGTCGCTGTCGTCGATGCGCAGAAGCACCGCACCTGCCTCGACCGGCTGGTTGTCGGTGACCGCCACATCGGTGATGCGCCCGGAAATTTCGGCGCCGATCGTCACGGTGCGAGCGTCGATGAAGGCGTCGTCGGTCCATTCATACTGCCGTGCGTTGATCCACCAGATGATCACGGCCGCGATGACCAACAGGATGAGGATGGCAGCGATCGCCGCTATATAGGGATGGCGTCTGATAAGGCCTGGCCGGTTGGCGTAGGACCGACTGTCATTCGCCTGCGAGTCTTGCGCGCGCTTATCGTCCGCGTGCTCATTTTCCACGCGGTTTTGGTCGCCCGGCGGGCGCTGCTGCCGATCGGAGCGGGGCTGAGCCCGCGTTTCTTCGGTGGGAGCGGGTTCGCGCTCTTTTCTTTCAGTTTTTGCGTCCATGGGAACGGGCCCCAGATATCGGTGGCCCCCTCGCAGGAGGGTCAACGAGCGGTTTCCGCAAAGGTTCCTGCCGCCGGGGGCGCGCCGACATCGCTATCTCAATGGCGGCCGATATGCTCGGCAGCACTGCCCAGTGCCGCAAGCAGCGCCTGGCCGTTTTCCAGCGTCGCATTCTCATGCGGCGCGCGCAGGTTCAGCCAGCGTCGGTCGCCGGACTTCACCGCAAGCACGGCCTTCATCGCCGGGATCAGGCCGGCATCCTGGATCACCTTCCTGAACGCCTTGATCGCGGCATCCGCCTCGGCGACATCCTCGCCCTTGCGGGCCGCGTCGTAGACGCGGCGGATGGCGGCGGCGTTCAGGTTGACTGTGGCCGAGATGCAGCCGGCCGCGCCGCTCGCAAGACCCTTGGTGAGCTGCGCCTCGGAGCTTGGAAACACCGAAATATCTGACGCGGCGGCAATGACCGCAGCGGTGTTGTTCCAGTCGCCGGCGCTGTCCTTATAGGCCACCACCGTGTCCGGAAAGGCCTTGCTGAGCCTCGCCGTCAGCGCCGGGCTGACCGGCACGCCGGAATTCTGCGGGATGTGATAGAGGATCACGCGCATCGAAGGCTTTGCCACCTTCTCGATCAGCTCGCTGTAATAGCGCGCCTGACCGTTGTCGCCGGCGCCCGTGTAGAAGAAGGATGGCAACACCATCACGGCAGCGCAGCCGAGGCCGACGGCATGCGCTGACAGCTCGACCGATTCGGGCAGCGCGGTGACGCCCGTGCCGGGCATCAACCGGTCCGGCGCGATGCCGGCCTCGACCAGCCATTCCAGCGCCTGCATGCGCTCGCGCAAGGACACCGACAGCGCTTCGCCCGTCGTGCCGAAGGGTGAGAGGAAATGCGTACCCTGGCCGAGCACCCATTTAGCGTGGGAGATCCAGAGATCGCGCGCGATGCGGCCGTCGTCTTCGAACGGCGTCAGGATCGGGGCGATGGTTCCTTGCGGGCGGGTCATGAATGTCCTCTATGCTGTGTGGCGGGCTACCGCAGCGACGGCGCGGGCAAAGTAGGCCGAAGCGGCGATGTCGAAGAGTATGTCGAAACCCGCCGGCGAATAGAACATCATGGCCTCGATATGGCCGACGCGGGTCTGGGCGATATCATCGGCGCCCAATTTTTGGGGTCTCATGTCCAGCGCGCAAAGCGCGCTCATCGCTTCGGCAAGGCGAGGACCGGAAAGCCGCATCCATACCCAACTTTCCTCGCGCCATGACGAGTAGCTTTTCGGAGCCGCCGCGGCATGCCAGGCGGCTTTGATGTCGGCGAGCATTTCGCCGGCGCGCTCGGCGAGAAGCAGGATGTCCTCATTGGCCAGCGCGAAAGCGGACATGGCCTCGACATGGGCGGTGGCTTTCAGAGGCACGGCATGGTCCGGCTTGTCGGCAAGGTGTTGCGAAGTGAGGCTAAGGCAGGGTGGCCGAGCCGCAAAGCAAAATTCACCGGCACAATGGCTACGGGAATTTTGGCCCATGCGGGCGATAGAGGCAGCGGCGCGCAGGCTCTCGTCGGTTAGCCGGGCCAGCCGGCCGTCTTCGCGATCAGGGTTATCGAGTTTGTCGTCAACTCACCCCGCGAGGGCGTTCAGGGTTTAAATGCGTCGCGGTTGACAGTGACGGTTGGAGGCGTCCATCCGCCGCCTCCCGGCATGTCCAACGAAGCCTCTCTGAAACTGCGCTCAACATGCGCGGTGTAGGCACCTTCGTTGGCGAACTGATCCCAGAGGATCAAGCCACCAACCAGCGCGATCAAGATCAAAGGCCATCGCATCGGAACCTCCCTCAAAGTCCTCGGTACGCGCCACTGCCATTATGCTCCTATGAAGAGTTGAGCACAAGAAATCGCTAATATAGGCTTGCCGGCGGGAGGGATCGCCTATGCTCAAGCCGAGGGGAAAGCCGCGCAAAGTTTACCCGAACGCCGACAGGTATGCAGAGGATGGATGGCGCCTCTACAGCGCCTATGACCCGGCGACAAGGACTCCTCGTGCAAGTGCTCTCTGGGTAAGACACATCCGGCTCACTGCAATCGTTTTGGCGTTCGTCGCCGCGGTTCTGCTTGTCGTCGTCTTCAGCGCGTTGCCGCATTGAAAATACCGAGAAATAGGACGGACGCTGCATTGAAAAGAAAACTCGCCGGGCGAAGATCGTCCCAATCCTCAAGCCCGGCGAAAGTTCTGCCTGATCCCCGCGATCAGGACCGGTGGGAGGAACACCGGCAATCTTGTCAGTGCAAAATCCGGGCCACTGTTTTGGTATCGATTTGAGACATCATGTCGGCTTCCGCCGGAAGAATAAGGGCTCGCCCAAACAGGACGAGCCCTTCATTCTCAGGTTGCCACCAAGTGACCGGCGCCGCTGCCTGGTTGGGGTTAAACCCGGCGCCGGCCCGGCGAGAATATCTTCACCGCATATGCATGATAGCTAATGTTTGCCGGCGCGACATGGTGTGATCGCGGAAGCTTTTGGCAAGCGATCGGGGATGAGGAATGCTGGGGGCCTGCTTTGTCAGAGGCTTTCCGAAGTTAGCCGGCAGGAGCACTCCGTTTCGTTGCCTGAAAGGCAAGATTTCCAGGGAGGAGCCGATGGCACGCAAATACTTAGACTGCCGAGAATTCCCGAGTGAAATGAAATGCACAATCGCGATCTCGGCAGATCGCGAGGATGAGCCGATTGACGCGACGGCACAACACGGGATGTCCGCTCATGGGGAACACTACAGCACAGTTCCGCTCCGAGATGAGCCATCCATGAAGGCGTACCTGCCTGAGGCCAAGCGATTCTGATGGCGCTCTCCATTGGCCCGCTGCCACCGCCTTTGACCGCAGGCCTTTTTCGGACCACGCGCGAAATTACCTGACGGTGCGGGTTGGCCTCCTCGGTCCTGGCAAGCTTTCACACGGATTTGCGACCAATCTGGCGGATCGTCTGTCTCTCAGCCAAAATGTTTTCAGTTTCTCGTTGCCACCGCTATCAGTGGCCGCCCGGCCTTGCATGGCGGCAATCACATAGTCGGCTCTGTTGGTCCGATAGTCCTCTTTTTGCGCAGGCAATGTCGTTCCTCCCGGTGTTCGAGGCCCTCCGTCCCTTTTTGTGCTGATGGGGGAATTAACTGCCGATATTTCGGGCGAGTCCACCAATTGGCGATTGCGTAGAACGATACATTTTTGGGCGTGTGTCACCTCCGGTGGCGACGTCTACCACGACGCCAAAGGCACCATCTTGCCTGACGTCGAGCGGGCAAAGGATAGAGCCTTTGAGATGGTCCGCAAAATGACGGTGCATGCAAGGGACAGGATGTTGTCTGCACCGTCCGCGACATCAACGGCACACAGGTGATACAGATCACAATTGAGCACGACTAAGGCCGGCCTTCCGTGAAGGTAAGGATGTTCAGTCCGTCCCGAATTGACTCGTAGCTGACATATTTGGGGCGTATGGTTACCAAGTCGTCCGTACCAAATAGAGGCATGCGGATGCTTGGAAGCGGTCATTATGCTTTCGCCCTGTCTGGGGAGGCAGGCATGTTAGCCTACGGGGTGGCGGATTCCGCCCGGCATGGCATTCTCACAAAAGCATTGAACGACCATCCAGTCAGTAATTACCCTCGCTCACACCAGTGTTGGCATGATCCAAGGCTATTCGCGCAAGCGCTAGCCGTTGTCCGTCAATCCAGCCAGAAGTTGCGAGAGACCAAGCCCCAGGTCGATCCGCACCGGCTAAACCCGATGATCACCGGCAATGCGGTTTCTATGGCGAACACAGAACGCGGCTGGCAGGTTGTCGTAAAGGAGGCCGGGATAGGCACTGTCACACGTTCTTTCAGGGAACGCGTAGCAGCCTTCAATTTCGCCGAAAGCCACGTCATGCGGCTTGGCCTCGACCGGATCACACGCCTCTAAGGCGACCCAGATGCGCTAGGGCTTTAGGCATGAGCTGTACCAGCATGACTTTACGTTAGCCCGCGCTAATATCGTGAACGAATGGTGAATAAGTGCCCGATAGCCCGCCGCTGGTGTGCCCCCACACCTAGCGACGGGCTAAGGGTGGCCGGCGCCTCTCTTTTGCGAGATTGCCTAAGCGGGCGCCGGCCTGGCGGTCCTGGGGGTTCCGCCGCATATGCAGGGTAGCTAAAACATCTGCGATCGACATGGTGTGATCGCGTAAGCGGCGTACCCAGGGCACCTATTTCGAACTCGGATGGGGCGACCTCTTTGGAGATCGCCATGGGCAAAGAATTCCCGTTCGTTGAAGACACGCTCGGCAAAAAGCTTGCGGCCGGCACGGGCCTTTCAGTCTACTGCCTGACATGCGAGCGCCGGGCCGTGCTCGATGTCGCCGAACTGGCCAGGCGGCTCGGCCCGGATTACTCATGCATGCAATGGGCCCTTATCAAGGTCATCTATTGTCACGTGTGCCGCGCCGCCGGGCGCGACGATCGGAACCTGCAATTCACAAATCACGCCGCGACGCCGGAGCAGCGGAAGGGCTGGACACCTTGCCCGTAAGGTCGCGACCTTACCGTTTCGTAAGCTCGTGCAATTGCCCGCAAGCTTTGGCGTCATCGTAGCCGCGCAAATAGGCTTGCCGAACGTCAAACCATGAGTGCCGTGTGCCTGTGAGGTAGTCTTCGCTGCCAGTGTCGTAGGCTTTGGCAAGCATTTGCTCGTACGCTTTTAGCGTTTCGCCGGTCATGGTCCGCCTACATATCAGCCATAGCTAAATTATCGCCGTGCGAACGAACGACGGGGTTGGAGGGGTCGCGGCTTGCCAATAAGCCGCGACTTATGCATCATCCGGCGCATGCGCGATGACCAATTGATCGAACGACCTAGCCGCGGGTGGACACCGTGGAAAGCTGGCTCGGTTGACTGCCAAATCGACAGGGTGTGGTGGGCGGCCAGGGTGCTGCATTTCCCCAAGCTGAACGTGTCATGCTGGTTCGATGGTTCGGATCTCGTCGGGATTGAGCATTGGGGTTTTCGTCGGGAGAAGTGGTGCATGCGGCTGAAGCGGAAGAAGTGGCAACCCTTGCCTGAATGCTATCGCCTCGAGCGGGAGCGGGCTCAGCAAGAGGCTTTGGAGCGGTGGCGCACTGAAGTCCGGGAACGCAACCTGGAGCGCCTCAATCGGATCGCGGAGAAGCGAGCAGAGGCGTTGGGGCTTCGGCCGGTGTAGGAGGGCGGCCGGCGATGATCGCGCGCTGGCGGGGCTGCTATAAGGGGCAGATCACGCCTTCCATCAGGAAAGCACCCAGCGCACCCATCAGTGCTTCAGCGCTGTCCTTCTCAAGATGAAGCTCGATCTCTTCGTCGTCTTCCGTGATCAGCAGCAATTTGCTCATCAGCGGGTTGCGCGAGATGACCACTACGTCGTCATCCTGATAATCAGCTTCCCTGGCCATTAGATTCCGATCCTTCCTCTTTAATCGCGCCAGCATGCAGCGGGCCACCGGCAAGCGCCAGAGCGCGCGGGGCACTTCGGCGGTGTAGGACAGCGGCGAGAGGAAACGCGCGCTTTGGCGGGGCTGCCCAAAGGTCTGGCGCCTTTACTTCGCTTGGGTCGATGCCGAGTGGTCTGATTGGACAACGACATTGTGGCGATAGGTGCGAACTACCAGCATCTTCACGCATCCCAATAGGATGTCTGAGTGTGAGGCTCGATGTCGATAGTCATTTTGGCTTCCGTGACAAGCACAGCATCGCCAAAGGCATCTTTGATCGTAATCAGCACTGACAGGCCTTTGACCCTCTTCGGAGAGGAGTTCGCAAAAGACACATGAAGTTCGACCCCAGGGCTGTTTATGCCTCTGTAGGTGTCGCGAGCCAGAACATTGTAAAAAGAATGGGACAGTTGGACGGGAGATACTTCGGTCGCAGCGGTCGAAACGGTTGACGGAAGAGCGTCATAGAAGGCCAAGCGTTCATCTCGATTGGCAACCTGTCGGCAAGTCTCGACGGTTTGGATCGACTGAGCCTGAACTTCCGCGGCCACAACTAGCGCGGCCATTCTCACATTCAAATTAGCTAAAATGCAACGGCTCGTGCTGCGGCATTCCGGCACTCACAACTATCTAAGCCTCACCCCGGCGCCGCCGCCGTTCTCGGAGATGAACTCGACACCGGCCACGGGACGCAGTAGCGCAAGGATTTCTTGGCCGATCGGATCGGTTGCGCCCTCAAATATCTCGATCAGATATTTCGCTGGTGTGGCTATGTTTGTGTGGCGATCAGAAATCAGCAGCTCTGCTATGAACTCGGGGTTGGTATCGGGTTTCATCCCGCAAAGTTCAATCCGTGACGGATCGCCCACGAACCATTTCGTCATCAGGGCCGCGAGTGACTGTCTTTCACCCAGAAACTCGATGCCGGCATCTTCCAGGGCGCGCCGGATAGCAGCCAAGGCCTCTTCCGAACCACCATACTTGCCCGTCTCGAAATTCGAGATCGTGTTGCGGTGAACGCCGGCAGCGTTTGAAAGGTCAGCCAAGGACCAGTTCAATGCCGCTCTAGCCATCCTTACTTGTGCAGGCTTCACAACTCACAATCCCTGTGCTAATTTCACAAGTGTAAGTATCACAACTGACTGGGGAAATCCAATGCCGAACACCTCAGTTCCGGCTGCCGGCGAAGCTTTGCCTCTGCCAAGTCCACCGTCGGGAGATTTTCCGGGCGCCCGATCTTTCGGGACGTTCAGATGGCCGCCGCCGACCTGCAGATCGATCGCCACGTCGCTTCGATCGTTGCCGCCATGAAGATCATCCACGGCGGCGAATACCACCGTTTCATCGAAAGGTCGAATACGTGATGATAAGGAGGCGGTCATGAGCGCTCTCTCCAGACGAACTCTGCTGCGCTCACTCCCGATGGGTTTGGCGGCTGCGGCCCTGCCGGCCGTGACCGAAACGCCGCGGGCAGACCCGATCGAGGCATTGGCGGAAGCCTACCGCGCCTCTCGGGCGGCAACGATGCAACGCTGCCAGCTTGAGGGCAAAGCCGCTCGACAAGGCTGAGTGCGATAGGTGCTTCAAGAACTACGCGGACGCCAGCGAATCCCTTGCCGCGGCCCGAGCTCTCTGGCGCAGCTGAAAACCAAACCGTTTCGGATTTGGCCCGGCTGCTATGCGGCCGGGCTTTTGTGGTTGCGCTCAGTCTAGATCCATCGCCTGTCCGACTTCGACCGAGGACTCATAACCGTCGATCCAATCGATATAGCCATGCGTCCCGAACGGATAGGGGTTGTCGTCCCTTTCCATCCCCATCCGAGCAGCGAAGACGCCTCTCTGAAAGGCTCTCGAAACAGGCGGTTTGACGATCTTTGCGGTATGTCGGCCGTAGAACAGCGATCTTCCAAAATCCATCAGCTGACTGATGTGATGTCCTTGCATGGCCAATTTTCCACTCTTTCGGGAATTCGCCACGGCGAGATTCGTTCCAGAGAGAGGCCAAGTGGCCCGCTGCCTCCACGGTTGGCCGGCTTTTCCCATGCGCTTGTTGCCCCAAATGTTGCCCAGCGCGGGCAATCGGCAACTTGTCGGGAGAGGAAACTCACCTAAGGCCTTAGAAATGTTGGCTCCCCGGGCCGGATTCGAACCAGCGACCAACCGGTTAACAGCCGGTTGCTCTACCACTGAGCTACCGGGGAACAGGTGCTCTCATGTGAGTGGCGGTGCCTATAGCAAAACCGTTTGGGCTTTGTAAACGAAGCATTTCACATTTCTCCGGAGTTTTTCGGGCGGCAATTTGTAGCAATTTGCTGGCGGCGTTCTCATATCAGCCGTCTCTTGTCCGGTCGGGAACAAGGGGAGGCGGTATCGCTTTTGTCTTTAAGGGGCCGATCGCGGGGAAAGGAGCGGATTTGCGCATGACTGCAGCGGACGATGATAGCGCCCCGGCGCGCAAGATTTCGATCTTCGGCCGCGAATTCGCCATGCCGCGGTCGCGCGGCTTGCGGATCGCGATCGGCGTGCTGCTCACCATCGGCGGGATTCTGGGCTTTCTGCCGATTCTCGGGTTCTGGATGATTCCGCTCGGCCTCTTGGTGCTGTCCTACGAATTCGCGATGGTGCGGCGCCACCGGCGTCGATTCGTCGTCTGGTGGGAACGCCGGCGGCGGCCCGACTGAAGCCTGCGACAGCCCGCTGGTGACTCCGCGACAGCGAACCCCCGACTCCTCACAACCGATTGGTAATCACCACTTTCGCCACTATGGGCGAAAGCGCCGGGAATGACGCGCCAGCGCTTGACGACCTTTCAGCGCCAACATAATGAGTTCGCTCGGAACGCCGGGAGCATTGCGAGGCCTCGTGGCGGAGTGGTTACGCAGAGGACTGCAAATCCTTGCACCCCGGTTCGATTCCGGGCGAGGCCTCCAGATGCTTGCGGGCTCCAGCGCAACCGCGCCGGGGCGGGGGTTCCATTCGAATTGAGCCGCGCGTGGCGCGGGGAGCGGATTGTTGGGACATGAGCGCTGATTTCTCCGAACGCCGCGTGAAGATGGTCGACGGCCAGGTCCGCACCACCGATGTCACCAGCGCGCCACTCATCGAAGCGATGCTTTCTGTCCCGCGCGAGGCCTTTGTCGGCGCCGGACAGCAGGATCTGGCCTATATCGACGAAGACATCCGCATCGCCAATGGCGCCAATGGCAGCGGCGCGCGCTATCTGATGGAGCCGTCGCCGCTCGCAAAGCTTTTGCAACTGGCCGAGATCGACGCTGGCGATTCGGTGCTCGATGTCGGCTGCGGCACCGGCTATTCCTCCGCATTGCTGTCGCGGCTCGCGCGTTCCGTCGTGGCGCTGGAGAGCGATCCCGCGCTGGCGGAAGCGGCAAAATCCACGCTTTCCGGCCTTGGCTGCCAGAACGTCACGGTGGTAACCGGACCGCTGCCGCAAGGGCATGCCGCGAAGGGGCCTTACAACGTCATCTTCATCGGCGGCAGCGTCGAGGAGGTGCCGCCGGCGCTGCTCGACCAGCTTGCGGAAGAAGGACGCCTGGTTGCAGTCGAAGGGCGGGGCAACTCTGGCGTGGCCCGGCTGTTTTTCAAAGCCGGGGGGGTTGTAACCGGAAGACGGGCATTTAATGCGGCAATTAAGCCACTACCGGGCTTCGAACGCGCTCACGCGTTTGAATTCTGAGCGTTTTTGCCTTGCAGCGAAGGCGCTGTCGTGATCGCTTGCGCCTGACAATCGTTGCTGATTTGTTGACCGGGAGTTATCGGGAGGCTGTCAGCGGGGGAACGATAGACGCGGCGCCGGCCGATCCGTAAGGGTGGGCTGACGCGGCGTGGTTCCCATGGAAACGAATGAGGGAAATAACGTGCCGCCCCGACACAAAAATGTTTTAGCAGCTATTCTGGTTTCCGCGACGGCGCTGTCGCCGCTGGCCGCCTCCGCCGAGACCATTACGGGCGCTCTCGCCAAAGCCTACCAGTACAATTCGCAGCTCAATTCCGCGCGTGCCGGCGTGCGCGTCACCGATGAAGGCGTGGCCATCGCCAAGTCGGGCTACCGCCCGACCGTGAACGGTTCAGGCAGCATCGACTACTCCAGCACGCGCATCCAGGGCGCCACCCAGAACCTGACCACGGGCAGCTTCGGCATTCAAATCAACCAGATGCTGTTCGACGGCTTTCAGACCAAGAACAATGTTGCCGCCGCCGAGGCGCAGGTGAAGGCCTCGGTCGAAAGCCTGCGCAACACCGAAGAGAACATCCTGTTCAACGCGGCAAGCGCCTATATGGACGTGATTCGCGACCGACAGGTCGCGGCACTGACCGAGCAGAACCTGCAGTTCCTGACCGAGCAGGCGCGCGCCGCCCGCTCGCGCTTCGAGGTCGGCGAAGGCACGCGCACCGACGTCGCCCAGGCCGATGCCTCGCGCGCCACGGCCGTGGCGCAGCTCAGCGCCGCCCGCGCGACGGCGCTGGCGAGCGCGGCCACCTATCACCAGATCGTCGGCGACGAGCCGGGCAAGCTCAAGGCGGCATCGCCACTCGGCAAGCTGTTGCCGGGGAACCTAGATTCCGCGCTGGCCGTGGCCTCGGCCGAACACCCGGCCATTCTTTCGACCCAGCACCTCGTCGATGCTGCGGCGTTTGCGGTGAAGTCCCATGAAGGCGCGCTGCTGCCGCAATTGACGGCTTCCGCGGGCGTTTCGGACAATTACAGCCATTCCTCGCCCGCCTCGATCAGCCGCCCCAATGGCAGTTCGACCTCGGCCGATATCGGCGCCACGCTGACCATTCCGATCTATTCGGGCGGGCGGACTGAAGCGCTGGTTCGGCAGAGCAAGGAATCGCTCAGCGAAGCGCGCATCCAGGTCGACGTCAGCCGCGACCAGGTGCGCCAGGCCGTGGTCTCGGCATGGACGCAATATGTCGCCGCGCGCGAAAGCGTCGATGCCAACAGGCAGGTCATCGATGCCGCGCAACTGGCGCTCAACGGCGTCATCGAGGAGCGCAATGTCGGCCAGCGCACGACGCTTGACGTGTTGAACGCGCAGAACGCGGTCATCACCGCCAAGATCAACCAGGCCAGTTCAGAGCGCGACGTGGTGGTGGCGAGCTACGCCATCCTGTCGGCGATGGGCCGCCTGTCCGTCGATCGCCTGGGCTTGCCGGTCACCAAGTACAAGCCGGAAGAGCATTACAACGCCGTCAAGGACAAGTGGACCGGACTGCGCACGCCCGACGGGCGCTGATTTTCGCTATAGTGTTTCCGGCAGACGCCGCGTGTCCGATGGATGCGCGGCGTTTGTCTTTTCCGGATGGATCATTCAGATAGCGATTCGCCTAATCTGTTGAAATCCAACGAGTCCCCAGATTGGGGATTCTCGGATCGCGATCGGTCGGTTACGCTGTCGGCATTGATTCGAATTCCGGCCACGGAATTCCTGAACGGGTCACAAGGGCGGCGGATGTGACGATGGCGACGGCAAGCAGCGCGCAGCGCGAACCTTCCATGGAAGAGATACTGGCTTCCATCCGGAGGATCATCGAGGACAGCGACACCGGGCGTAAGCAGCCGGCCGAGGCCGGTGAATTGCGCCAGGACTTGGAACCAATCGTGGCTGCCGCGACCGTCGCTGCCGTGCCAAATGTCGAGGTCGACGCCTTCCGTTCCGAATTGCATGCCGATGCCGGCCCCCGTAAGCCGGTGACGCTGGCGGAAGTCCAGGCCCAACTCGCGGCGGCCGATCCGGTGCTTGCGCGCCCGGAGCCCGCGAAGGCTGCGCCAGAGGAGGCAAGTGCCAGGAGCGCGGTTGAGCCGAGCGCGCCGGCAGCGAGCAAGCCCGCCGCGGCAAATGCATCGCAGACCGCCGAGACCATCGTCGCCGATTGGCGGCGGGAAATCGCGGCCGCCGGCGGCAGCACGGTTACCGCGAAACCGGCTGTCCGGGCGCCGGAAGCCGCGCACCCGGTTAATATCGAGAAGGTCGAGATCGCGAAGACCGAGATCGAGCAGCACGCGCCGGCGGTTGAAGCGCTCATGCAGGACAGCGTTCGCCAGGCGCCGGAGGCCCAGCCGACCCGGCACGCGATCCTGTCCGAGCATACGGGCAGGCAGGTTGCGGCGGCCTTCGGCGAGCTTTCCGACGCCTTTGCCAGCCGCGGCAAGAAGAGTTTCGACGAGATGGCCGAGGAGATGCTGCGGCCGATGCTGCAGGATTGGCTCGACAACAACCTGCCGACGCTGGTCGAAAGGCTGGTGCGCGAGGAGATCGAGCGGGTGGCGCGCGGCGCGCAGTAAGCTGCCGGAGCATGAGACTGAAAAGCGCCGCCTTCGGGCGGCACTTTTGTTTTTGAGGCTGCTTGTCGCGCGCGGCGTAGCCGTACCGGGCGGGATTGCCGCTGGTCGGGGCAGGCCTATCTGTAGGGACGATCGCTCCTCTCGCGGTTGACTCGGCCAAGACCTTCGGATTTACACCGGACGCTTGTTCCCGACAGTTCGGACTTCCTCCATGCTTGAAAAGACCTACGACGCCAAAACCGTCGAGCCGAAGATCGCCAAAATCTGGGAAGAGGCGGATGCCTTCCGGGCCGGCGCCGGCGCGGAGGAGGGGGCGGAAGCCTTCACCATCGTCATCCCCCCGCCGAACGTCACCGGTTCGCTGCATATGGGGCATGCGCTCAACAACACGCTGCAGGACATTCTCGTGCGCTTCGAGCGCATGCGCGGCAAGAACGTGCTTTGGCAGCCCGGCATGGATCACGCCGGCATCGCCACGCAGATGGTGGTCGAGCGCCAACTCATGGAAAAGCAGATCCATCGCCGCGATCTGACGCGCGAGCAGTTCATCGAGAAGGTCTGGGAGTGGAAGGCCGAATCCGGCGGCGCGATCTTCAATCAGCTGAAGCGGCTCGGCGCTTCCGCCGATTGGTCGCGCGAACGTTTCACCATGGACGAGGGCCTGTCCAAGGCCGTGTTGGAAGTGTTCGTCACGCTCTACAAGGAAGGGCTCATCTACAAGGACAAGCGCCTTGTGAACTGGGACCCGAAGCTGCTGACCGCCATTTCCGACCTCGAGGTCGAGCAGCACGAGGTCAACGGAAATCTCTGGCATTTCCGCTACCCGATCGAAGGCGAGGCGTTCGATCCCGAGAACCCGAAGACATTCATCACGGTCGCGACGACCCGCCCCGAGACGATGCTCGGCGACACGGCGGTGGCCGTTCATCCGGACGACGAGCGCTTCACCGATCTGGTCGGCCGCAACGTCGTGCTGCCGATCGTCGGCCGTAAGATACCGATCGTCGCCGACGAATATTCGGATCCCGAAAAAGGTTCCGGCGCGGTCAAGATCACGCCGGCGCATGACTTCAACGATTTCGAGGTCGGCAAGCGTCACAAGCTGCCGGCGATCAACATCCTGACGGTCGAAGCCGCCATCAAGCTCAAGGACAATGAGGATTTCCTCGCCGGTCTCGAAGTGACGCCGGAGCGCCAGGCGGTTTGGGACGAGCTCGAGGGGCTCGACCGTTTCGCCGGGCGCAAGAAGATCGTCGAGCTGATGGAGGCCGGCGGTTTCCTCGACAAGATCGAGCCGCACCGGCATACCGTGCCGCATGGCGACCGCGGCGGCGTGCCGATCGAACCGTTCCTGACCGACCAGTGGTACGTGAATGCCGCCGAGCTCGCCAAGCCGGCGATCGCCTCGGTGCGCGAGGGCCGCACCAACTTCGTGCCGAAGAACTGGGAAAAGACCTATTTCGACTGGATGGAAAACATCCAGCCCTGGTGCATCTCGCGCCAGCTCTGGTGGGGGCATCAGATCCCGGCCTGGTACGGGCCAGACGGACGCGTCTTTGTCGAAAAGACCGAAGAAGAGGCTTTAGCTGCCGCAATCGAGTACTATCTGGCGCTGGAAGGGCCGTGGAAGGCCTGGGTCGAGGACAAGCTCGAGAATTTTCAGCCAGGCGAGATACTGACCCGCGACGAGGACGTGCTCGACACCTGGTTCTCGTCGGCGCTGTGGCCGTTCTCGACGCTCGGCTGGCCCGACCACACGCCGGAGCTCAAGACTTATTACCAGACCGACGTGCTGGTGACCGGTTTCGACATCATCTTCTTCTGGGTCGCCCGCATGATGATGATGGGCCTGCACTTCATGGACGAGGAGCCGTTCCACACCGTCTACGTGCACGCGCTGGTACGCGACAAGAACGGCGCCAAGATGTCGAAGTCGAAGGGCAACGTCATCGATCCGCTCGACCTGATCGACGAATATGGCGCCGACGCGCTGCGCTTCACGCTGACCGTGATGGCGGCTCAAGGGCGCGACGTGAAGCTCGATCCGGCGCGCATCGCCGGCTACCGCAATTTCGGCACCAAGCTGTGGAACGCGACGCGCTTTGCCGAGATGAACGAGGTGGCGCGCGACGACGATTTCTGGCTGAACGACGCCAAGCTGCCGGTCAACCGCTGGATCCTCACGGAACTGACACGGGCGTCGCGCGCGGTCACCGAGGGCATCACCACCTACCGTTTCAACGAGGCGGCAAGCGCCGCCTATCGCTTCGTCTGGAACCTGTTCTGCGACTGGTACCTGGAGCTGTTGAAGCCGGTGTTCATGGGCACGGACGAGTCCGCCAAGGCCGAGAGCCGGGCCTGCGTCGCCTTCGTGCTGGACGAGATCTACAAGCTGCTGCACCCGATGATGCCGTTCATGACCGAGGAGCTGTGGGCGCAGACCGCGGGCGAGGGCAAGGAGCGCTCTTCGCTGCTTTGCCACGCCGCCTGGCCGTCGCCCGACTTCGAGGACGATGAGGCGGCCGCCGACATCAACTGGCTGGTCGATCTGGTCTCGGGCATCCGCTCGGTACGCTCGGAGATGAATGTGCCGCCAGCCGCGATCGCGCCGCTGATGGTGATCGGCGCCAACACGCTGACGCATGAAAGGCTGGAACGCCACGCCCAGGCGATCAAGCGGCTGGCGCGCGTCGGCGATATCGCGCTGGTCGACGCGCCGCCCAAGGGCTCGGCCCAGATCGTGCTCAACGAGGCGACGATCAGCCTGCCGCTCGGCAGCCTGATCGATCTCCAGGCCGAAGCCACGCGACTGCAGAAGGAATTGGCGAAGGTCACCGAAGAGATCGCGCGCCTGCACAAGAAGCTGTCGAACGAAAAGTTCGTCGCCAACGCGCCGGAGGAAGTGGTCGAAGCCGAGCGCGAAAAACTCGCCGAATATCGCGAGGCGCAGGAGAAGCTTTCGGTGGCTTTGACCAGGGTCCGCGACGCCAGCTGAGCAGCAAGATTCGCTCGCGCCGGAGCGGCACTTTCCGATGCGTTAGCTGCCTCGAAAATAGGCATGCCGCAGCGTTAATTTTGACGTAAACGGAAAGTTTGCGCCCCATTGTTGCCGTAATGTAACAATGCAGCCTTTTTCCGCCAAAATGGCCTATTTTGGGCCGTACTGTAAGGTTTTTGCAGTTTTTTTCTGCCATTCGAGGCCCGTTAAGCTGCGATTAGGCTCGGTTTCTCGGCCGGGCAGATGGCGAAAATACGGGCTGTCAAGGGTGTACATGTACAACCCTTGAAAACGTTGTTGCGTCGTTAACCCGAATTGGCTCTAGCTTGAGCCACTTGTATTCCGGGGAGGGATTTCCATGAACATTTTGCGGCTCAAAGCACTGCTGGGGGCAGGGTGCTTTTCGCTGGCTCTTATCGGTGCGGCAATGCATCCGGCGCATGCCGGCGGCCTCGAGCGCGGCGGCTACGACATTGACCTGCTTTTCGATCCGTCGCCGGTCGCGACGGAAGCCGAAGCAACCTATGTGATGCCGGATCGCAAGTACAAGAATGCGAGGGGTCCGGGAGGGGCCGATCTCAGTCCCCTCGGCTTCAGCACCACGGCCGATGGCGCGGAGCCTTATTGGGTGCCGCGTATCGGCGTCAAAGCCCAGATTGTCCAAGGCGTCGACTGCATGTTCGACTATTCGCAGCCTTGGGGTGCACATACTGCGCCGGGTAGCACGTGGAGCGGAGCGTTTTCCAATATCGAAACCGACATCAAGAGCAATAACTACGCGGGTACGTGCTCATATAAGTTTGACATTGGTAAAGGTCAGCTCCGTTTCATTGGCGGCGTATTCTACCAGGATATCGGGGGCTTCAAGGAGAGCTTGATATCCTTAGGCGGCGCGGTTGGTCGCGTCGATCTAGACGCAAGCGGTTGGGGCTGGCGTGCAGGCGTTGCCTACGAGATCCCGGAGATCGCGCTTCGCGCGAGCTTGGTCTACAATTCGCAGGTCAAGCTCGACAACGTCTCCGGCACACTGACGGCGCCGATATTCCCCACGGGCTCTACGCCTATCTACGGCAGCACTCAGTACATGCCGGACTCAGTGGAATTGAAATTGCAGTCCGGCATCGCGCCCGGTTGGCTTGCCTTCGGCTCCATCAAGTGGGTCAACTGGAGCGTGTTGCAAAGCGTTCCGATTTGCCCGACTCTTTTTGTTCCTACATCGTCGTGTTTTACGGGTTCCCCGGGTGCGGTCACCTCACTTGACCTCATGTATCGCGATGGCTGGACCGTGTCGGGCGGCATTGGCCACAAGTTCAACGACCAGTGGAGCGCCGCCGGCCAGCTTTCATGGGATCGCGGCACCTCGCATGGCTACGGCTCGCAGACCGATACTTGGACGCTCGGCGGAGGTGTTGCCTACACGCCAAGCCCCAATGTCGAAATTCGTCTGGCTGGCGTGATCGGTGTCATGACCAGCGGTCATTCCGGGACGTTGGCCGGTGAGAATGGCTACGTGGCTGGCACCGATGCCAGCTACGACTTCGGCAACGATCTGATCACGGCCATCAATGGTGGAATCAAGATCAAGTTCTAAGTTTCTGAAAATTCATCGAAAAAGGCCGGGCATTGCCCGGCCTTTTTCGTTCCGTGGCGGCGATCCGATTCTCTCACTCTGTCCGCTGTTGCAGATTCGCTGCACAACCGGCCCTCGATACGATTGTGACGTTTTGGCAACAGTTTATGAACAACCCCCGCGCTAAAAGACTTGCCAAGGGAACTGCCCATTTCCCGCCATAAACCCGGAGCACCCGAGATAGGTCTCGGAACGCGTGCCAAGGTTGGCCGGCGATGGGACCGGCCGCGGGGTGTGCGGCAAGGACGATGATGGACGCCAAGGCAATCTCCAAGGCCAAGCTGCCGAGCCGCTACGTGACCGTTGGTCCGGCGCGGGCACCGCATCGTTCGTATCTCTATGCCATGGGCCTGTCGGCGGCCGAGATCGCGCAGCCTTTGGTCGGTGTCGCCAGTTGCTGGAACGAGGCCGCACCCTGCAACATCTCGCTGATGCGCCAGGCGCAAGTGGTGAAGAAGGGCGTGGCGGCCGCCAACGGCACGCCGCGCGAGTTCTGCACCATCACCGTCACCGACGGCATCGCGATGGGCCACCAGGGCATGAAGTCGTCGCTGGTGTCGCGCGAGGTGATCGCCGATTCGGTCGAGCTCACCATGCGCGGCCATTGCTATGATGCGCTTGTCGGGCTCGCCGGCTGCGACAAGTCGCTGCCCGGAATGATGATGGCGATGGTGCGCCTCAACGTCCCGTCGATCTTCATCTATGGCGGCTCGATCCTGCCCGGCAGCTATCGCGGCCGGCAGATCACGGTTCAGGATGTTTTCGAGGCGGTCGGCCAGCATTCGGTCGGCACGATCGGCGATGCTGAATTGCTCGAGATCGAGCAGGCGGCGTGCCCTTCGGCCGGTTCCTGCGGCGCGCAGTTCACCGCCAACACGATGGCGACCGTTGCCGAGGCGATCGGCCTGGCGCTGCCCTATTCCTGTGGCGCGCCGGCGCCCTACGAGATGCGCGACCGCTTCAATTTCGCCTCCGGCGAAAAGGTCATGGAATTGACCGCGAAAAACATCCGGCCGCGCGACATCGTCACCCGCAAGGCGCTGGAGAATGCCGCGACCGTCGTGTCGGCCACCGGCGGTTCGACCAACGCGGCGCTGCATTTGCCGGCGATCGCGCATGAGGCCGGTATCAAGTTCGATCTCTTCGACGTCGCGGCCATCTTCGAGAAGACGCCTTATATCGCCGACCTCAAGCCGGGCGGCAAATATGTCGCCAAGGACATGTTCGAGGCCGGCGGCATCCCGCTGCTGATGAAGACGCTGCTCGACCATGGCTATCTGCACGGCGACTGCATGACGGTCACTGGCCGCACTTTGGCCGAAAATATGGAGCACGTTGCCTGGAATGACAGCCAGGATGTTGTGCGTCCCGCCAATCGGCCAATCACCAAGACAGGCGGCGTTGTGGGCTTGAAGGGCAACCTTGCCCCCGAAGGAGCGATCGTGAAGGTCGCGGGCATGTCGGAACTGAAATTCTCAGGCCCGGCGCGTTGCTTCGATTCGGAAGAGGAGTGCTTCGAAGCGGTCACGCAGCGCAATTACCGGGAAGGCGAGGTTCTCGTCATCCGCTACGAGGGGCCGCGCGGCGGTCCGGGCATGCGCGAGATGCTGTCGACGACGGCCGCGCTCTACGGCCAGGGCATGGGCGGCAAGGTGGCGCTGATCACCGACGGGCGCTTCTCAGGCGCCACACGCGGCTTCTGCATCGGCCATGTCGGGCCTGAGGCGGCGGTCGGCGGGCCGATCGGGCTGATCAAGGATGGCGATATGATCTCGATCGACGCCGTGAACGGCACGATCGAGGTGGCCCTGTCGGACGCCGAGCTGGCGGCCCGGGCAAAGAGTTGGAAGGCGCGCAAGACCGACTATCAGTCCGGCGCGATCTGGAAATATGCGCAGACCGTAGGGTCGGCCCGCGACGGCGCGGTGACCCATCCGGGCGCGGCCAAAGAAACGCACTGCTATGCGGACATCTGAGGTGTTGAGGTCGTCTGTCTTTTCGGCACTGGTCGCTCTGGCGACCTTGGGCGCCGTCGGGCAGGCCATGGCCTTCGACGACAAGGTGTTCGACGACAAGACCGGCGTGAAGCCGCAGTCGAGCCCGTGGGCGGTCTTCCAGTTCGGTTTTTCGGCTTATAAGAGCGGCCACAAGGACCAGGCGGTGGAGGCCTATAAATACGCCGCCGAGAACGGCCAGATCGGCGCTACCTGGAAGCTTGCGCGCATGTATGCCGAAGGCGATGGCGTGACGCGCGACGATTACGCGGCCTTCAAGTTCTTCTCGGAAATCGTCGACCAGGATGTCGAGCCGGGCTCGCCGGAAGAAAGCTATGTGTCGGACGCGCTGGTGGCGCTCGGCGATTATCTGCGCAAGGGCATTCCAGGCTCTCCGGTCGAGGAAAACGATGTGGCGGCGCAGGAATATTACATGCGCGCCGCCGCCAACTACCGCAATCCGAACGCCCAGTTCGAGATCGGCCGCATGTTCCTCAAGGGCGAGGGCGGCGTGAAGGCCAGCGTCAAGCAGGCCGGCCGCTGGCTGCAACTGGCAGCCGAGAAGGGCCATGCCGGCGCCCAGGCGACGCTGGGCAACCTGTTGTTCCAGAGCGGCAAGGTCGTGCGCGGCCTGGCGATGATGACGGCCGCGCTCGAGCGGGCTCCGCCCGCCGATCAGCCCTGGATCCGCAACATGCAGGAAGAGGCTTTCGCCGCGGCCGGCGAGGCCGATCGCCGTACCGCGATCTCGCTTGCCGACGACATCCTGACCAAGGGCAACAACGGCGACCAGTAAGGGCCGCTCTTCTCGCGGGACAATTCAAAACGCCGGCGTTCAGCTTGCACCGTCAATCGCGGTGCCGGGTCAGTTCTCGGTCGGCTCCGTGGGCGCCGGGTCGGGCGTCGGGGTCGAGATCGATGTCGGGTGCGGTTTTGGCGCGTCTCCCGGACATTCATCCTTGATCCTGGTCCAGGATGTGTTGTTGAGAACCATGTCGCAGCGGGCGAGGTGGCTTTCGCCGGCAATAGTCAGGCACGCCGTTTGGCCGACATCGAAAGACTTGCCGTTGGCAAGACAGGTCGGCGCCGCCAGCGATAGCGTCGGCGCGGCAAGCGCCAGAGCAAGGCCGAGCGGCCAGAGAAGAAATCGGATCGCCATTCAACCCCCACAGCAATTCGCATCAAAAACCGGATTTGTGGCGATATCTGGGTCCGGAAAGCCTGGAAATCTATCGGGCCGGCTGCAGGCTGAGCTCGATCGCGACCGGCACATGGTCGGAAGGTTTTTCCCAGGCGCGGACGTGCTTTTCCACCGAGGCCGAAGAAAACCGGTTGGCGGCTTCCGGCGAAAGCAGCAGGTGGTCGATGCGGATGCCGTTGTTCTTCTGCCAGGCGCCGGCCTGATAGTCCCAGAAGGTGTAGACGCCGGCCGAGTCGGTCACGCTGCGCACCGCCTCGGTGAAGCCGAGATTCTTCAGCCGGCGGAAAGCCTGCCGTGTCTGCGGCTGGAACAGCGCGTCACCCAGCCAGTTTTCAGGAAACCTGGCGTCGGCGGGCTCCGGGATGACGTTGTAGTCGCCGGCCAGCACCAGCGCCTCTTCGAGCCGCAGGCGTTCCTCCGCCCAACGCTCCAGCCGCGCCATCCAGGCGAGCTTGTAGGAAAACTTCCGTTCATCGTCGATCGGGTTGCCGTTCGGCAGGTAGAGCGATGCGACGCGCAGCGCACCCTGGTCGGTGGAAAAGACGCCTTCGATGAAGCGCGCGTGGTCGTCCTCGTCATCGCCCGGCAGGCCGCGGTTGACCTCGTCGAAAGGAAGCTTCGAAAGGATCGCGACACCGTTGAAGCTCTTCTGGCCGTTGGTCTCGACATTGTAGCCCAGCGCCTCGATCTCGGCGCGCGGGAACTGGTCGTCGACCGTCTTGATCTCCTGCAGGCACACGACGTCCGGCGCGCTCTCGGTCAGCCAGTGGGTGAGATTGCCGATGCGGGCGCGAACGCCGTTGATGTTCCAGGTGACGATCTTCATGCAGGCCTCGATGCTGTTCGGACGGAAGGCGTTCGACGAAACGGATCGTATTGCCTGCGCCGGCCTTTAGAAAGGCCGCCCTCGCGCATTCCTGCCATAGCCAAGCGATGGCCATGCGCCAACCGGTCGAGCCCGGTCGCAAGCTTTGCGAGGTTCAGTCGGTCAGATGGAGAAGCTGGTGCCGCAGCCGCAGGACGCAACCGCGTTCGGGTTTCTGATCTGGAAGGACTGGCCCATCAGGTCGTCGACGAAGTCGATCACCGAGCCGCCCATATAGACCAGCGACAGGTCGTCGATCAGGATGGTCGCCCCGTCCTTCTCGATGGCGACATCGTCGTCATTGCGCTCGCCTACCAGATCGAATTTGTAGGAAAAGCCGGAGCAGCCGCCGCCTTCGACGGAGACGCGCAGCGCCGTTTTGCTCGGTTCGCCGGCCACGATCCTGGCGATCCGCTTTGCCGCGGCATCGGTCATTTCGACCTTCATGGCAGTCTTGGCATCCGCGCCCATCGGCGTCACCTTGCTTTCGGTTTCACATGATAGGTATGAAGCGGACGTGGCCAAGTCAACTGGTAGGTCAATGGACGAGCGGCAGGGCAAGGATGCTCTCGGCGACATCGGATTCGGCTATCGGCCGCGCGCCGTCTATGCGAGCGATCCGGCGCGTTCGCGCGGTCGCCTGTTCCCGGAGGCCGAAAGTCCGACGCGCACGCCGTTCCAGCGCGACCGCGACCGCATCATCCATTCCACCGCCTTTCGCCGGCTGAAGCACAAGACGCAGGTGTTCGTCGCGCATGAGGGCGACCACTACCGCACGCGGCTGACACATTCGATCGAGGTGGCGCAGATCGCCCGCGCGCTGGCGCGGGCTCTGCGCAGCGACGAGGATCTCGCAGAGGCCGTGGCGCTGGTGCATGATTTCGGCCACACGCCGTTCGGCCATACCGGCGAGGATGCGCTCAACGAGAAGATGGCCGCCTGGGGCGGCTTCGATCACAATGCCCAGTCGCTGCGCGTGGTCACAAGGCTCGAACGGCGCTATGCCGAATTCGACGGGCTCAACCTCACCTGGGAAACGCTGGAGGGGCTGGTCAAGCACAATGGCCCGCTGACCGACGCGAGCGGGAAGGGGCTCAAGGGTCCGGTGCCGCAGGCGATCCGCGATTATTCGGAGCTGCACGACCTCGAGCTCGACCGCTTCGCCGGCATCGAGGCGCAGTGTGCCGCGATCGCCGACGACATCGCCTACAACACCCATGACATAGACGACGGCCTACGGGCCGGCTTCCTGACGCTGGACATGCTGGAGGAGGTCGGGCTGCCGGGCTCGATCCTGAAGGGCGTGCGCGCCAAATACCCCCAGCTTGATGATGTCCGCACCGGCCACGAGCTGATGCGCCGGCAGATCACCTTGATGGTCGAGGATGTCATCGCATCGACCACCGCCAATGTCGAACGCCTGAAGCCGGACAGCGCCGATGCGGTGCGGACGGTGGGCGAGACCCTTGTGACCTTTTCGGCCGGCATGGCGGCGGCCGAGAAGGAACTGAAAGCCTTTCTCTACAAGCATCTTTACCGGCACGCCGAAGTGATGCGCGTGCGCGCCGACGCCGAACAGATCGTGCGGGAGCTGTTCGACGTCTATTTCGCCGATCCGCGTGCCATGCCCGATGGCTGGCGCGAGGGACTCGATCGGGCCGAGGATCGCATCAAGGCGCGCAGCGTCGCCGACTTCCTGGCCGGCATGACCGACACCTATGCGCTGAAGGAACATCGGCGTCTGTTTGACCATACGCCCGATTTGAGCTAGGGCGAGCCTCGATTTTGCCGGCCATTGAGCCGGTCGCCTCTTAAAGCCCAGAGCACTTCCAATGAATATCTTCGCCGATTTCAACGCGCGGATCGTAAAAGCCGTCGAAACCCTTGGCCTGAAGGACAAGGATGGGGCCGCCCTCGACCTGTCGCGCATCACAGTCGAACCGCCGCGTGACGCCAGCCACGGCGATCTCGCCACCAACGCGGCGATGGTGCTGGCCAAGCCCACCGGACAGAACCCGCGCGCTTTGGCGGAAAAGCTCGTCGAGGTGCTGAGGGCCGATGCCGACGTCGCCTCGGCCGACGTTGCCGGTCCTGGCTTCGTCAATCTCAGGCTGAAGGACGGCTTCTGGCACACGCATCTGGCAGCGCTTCTCGGCGAAGGGCGCAACTATGGCCGCTCGAAGATCGGCGGCGGCCGCAAGGCCAATGTCGAATATGTCTCGGCCAATCCGACCGGCCCGATGCATGTCGGCCATTGCCGCGGCGCCGTGGTCGGCGACACGCTCGCCAATCTGATGGCCTTCGCTGGCTACGATGTTACCAAGGAATATGTCATTAACGACGCCGGCTCGCAGATCGATGTGTTGGGTCGCTCGGCATTCCTGCGCTATCGCGAAGCGCTCGGTGACGACATCGGCGAGATCCCGTCCGGTCTCTATCCGGGCGACTATCTGGTTCCTGTCGGACAGGCGTTGGCCAATGAGTTCGGCCGCGGCCTGTTGCAGATGCCGGAAGAGGAGGCGCTGGCGATCGTCAAGGATCGTACGGTCGATGCCATGATGGCGATGATCCGCGAGGATCTGGCGCTGCTCAACGTGCATCACGACGTGTTCTTCTCCGAGCGCACGCTGCATGCCGACAATGCCAGGAAGATCCGGGCGGCGATCGCCGACCTGACGCTCAAAGGGCATATCTACAAGGGCACGCTGCCGCCGCCGAAGGGTGAGAAGCCCGAGGACTGGGAGGACCGCGAGCAGACTTTGTTCCGCTCGACCGCGGTCGGCGACGACATGGATAGGGCGCTGGTCAAGTCGGACGGCTCGTTCACCTACTTCGCCGCCGACGTCGCCTATCTCAAGGACAAGGTCGAGCGCGGCTTCGTCGATCTGATCTATGTGCTCGGCGCCGACCATGGCGGTTATGTGAAGCGGCTGGAGGCGCTGGCGCGCGCGGTTGCCGGGGATAGTGTCAAGCTGACGGTTCTGCTTTGCCAGCTCGTAAAACTGTTCCGCGACGGCGAGCCTGTCCGGATGTCGAAGCGGTCCGGCGATTTCGTCACCCTGCGTGATGTGGTGGAGGAGGTCGGCCGCGACCCGATCCGTTTCATGATGCTCTATCGTAAGAACGACGCGCCGCTCGATTTCGACTTCGCCAAGGTGACGGAGCAGTCGAAGGACAATCCGGTGTTTTATGTCCAGTACGCTTCGGCGCGCTGCCATTCGGTTTTCCGGCAGGCGAGCGAGCAGCTCGGCGAGGCGAATTTCGACCGCAACCGGCTCACGGCCTCGGTGGCGGCACTGACCGACGAGGGCGAAATCGCCCTGATCAGGAAGCTGGCTGAATATCCGCGGCTCATCGAATCCGCGGCGCTTTCGCTCGAGCCGCACCGGCTTGCATTCTACCTCTACGATCTAGCTTCCAGCTTCCACGCACAGTGGAATCGCGGCCACGATAACCAGGACTTACGTTTTGTTAAGGTTAACGACCGAGAATCAACTTATGCCAGACTAGGGCTGGTGCAGGCTGTTTCGGATGTTTTGACCTCCGGCCTGACGCTGATCGGGGCAGACGCGCCTACCGAAATGCGTTAGGTTTAACTAAAAAACCTGTCACCTTTTGCCCACATTGCGCTGGTAAGGGCCAACCCTGCGCGACGTCCATGGCGTCCGACTGTGTGCGAGTTCGGGAACAATAATGGCAGACAGAACCCCGCTGAAAGCAGCCGACCACAACAATATCGCCGACGATGATCCGTTCGCGGAGCTGACCCGGATCATGGGTTTCGACCCGCGCCAGCCGGTCAGGCAGCCGGCCCCCGCGGCCGACAAAGCCATGCCGGCTCACCAGGCTCCGGCGGCGGACGACTTCGACATCGACCTCGAGAAGGAGTTGATGGGGGAGATCGATTCCGTTGAGGAAAGCGAGCCGGTCGCGCAGCAGGCTGTCGTGCATCAGATCAGGCAGGAGCCGGCTTTCGAGCCTGCCAGCGTCGCCGCCAATGACGACGAGCTGATGGCCTCTTTCGAGCAGGATTTCGTCTTCGACGACGCGGCCGACCACGCCGACTTCGCCATGCCTCGCGCGCCGGAGCCGAATTTCGCCGCGGCCCCGCAAGCCGCGCCGGAGCCACATTTCGCCCCCGAAGCGCATTTTGCGCCAGAGCCGCATTTTGCGCCGGAGCCGGAAGTCGCTGCCGAGCCGGAAGTCGCTTTTGACGATGATTTCGACAAGGCGGTCGCCAGTTCGCTGGATGTCTCGGCGTTCGAGGACGATCTTCCGATCGATGAGGAGATGGCCGCGTCGCTGGATCAGGATTTCCAGCTCGACCATCACGAGGCCGCCGCTTCCGAATATCATGAGCCGGCCGACACCCATCAGGATGCCGTCGAAGCCGTACAGGCCGCCAGCGAAGGGGCGTTCGACGCCGATTTCGACAATGCGGTCCAGATGTCGCTCGAAGACGAGCTGTCGTTCGAGAGCCACGAGCCGGAGCGGCATGCGCCGGCTGTTGAGCCGGTCGAAGCCCATGCGGCCGCCCCGCTGATGTCAGAGGACGATTTTGCCGGTCAGATCGATCAGGCGATCACCGATGTCGATCTGGATCTCGGCCAGGACATGAATCTCGGTCAGGAACAGGAGCCGGAGCTGTCGCTCGACGACGAGCCGGCGTCTTTGGTCGAGGCGCCGACTGAGGCGGCCAATTTCGCAGCCGAGCCTGAGCTCGCCGCGCCCGATCCGACCTCCGCGCTGACCCTCGAGGACGATTTCGAACTGAGCTTCCGCGATGCGCTGAACGACGAGCCGCAAGCTCCGGCCGACGAGCCGCAAGCTCCTGCCGAGGAGCCCGCCGCCGCGCTGCTGCCGGCCATGGCCGAGCCAGCCCCCATCGTCGCCGCTCAGGTTTCGCCGGTTGCCGTTGCACCGGAAAAGCCGGTCGCCAGCGAGCGCAGCCTGGAAGACGAGCTCAATGCGTTGCTCGGCGCAATGACCGCGCGGCCGATGCCGGTGGTCAAGGAGCCTGCTCCGTCGCCGCGGCTGGTTTCTGAGCCTGCCAGCTACGCGGGCGAGAAGGCGGCCGCCGACAATCTCGATTGGGACCTCGACGAGGATCAGCCGGCGCAGAACGAGCCGGTCGACAATGGCTTGGACGACCTGCTCGCCAGCGAGCTCGACAGCCAGGATTTTGCGGACTCGGCCACGACCGTGCCCGATGCCGATTTCGACGACGATTTCGGTGCTGCTTTCGCCCACAGCATCGAGGCCGAGCAGGCGGCTGCCGCTACGACGAGGTCTCCGGCAAATTCGTCCGAATGGCTGCATGCGACGCCTGCGGAGCCGTCGAGGTCGTGGAGCCGTTCGACCCCGACCGCCTCTCCGCCTGTGCAAGCCTCGTTTGCGGCACAGCCGACGCCCGCGGCGCCGGTGCAGACGGCTGTGCCTTCAGCCCCGCTTCAGATGACCGCGCCTGCCTACCGCAACGAACCGGCACCGGATTATTCCGCCTATGCCAAGCCGACGCAGGCGCCGATGTCAGCGCCACAGCCCCCCCAGCATGACGACGTGCCGGACGTCGAGACGGTCGATGTGCCGGAGCGCGTGGTCGCGCTCGCGGACGACCTTGACATTCCGGAGCTCAGCTTCGAGGAGGATCAGCCAGCGGCCCCCGCCTTTGACGATCTCGATGCGGAATTCGCCAGCCTGCTCACCGACATGAATGCGACCGAGATCGCATCGGCGCCTACGCAGAGCCGGGGCTATGATGACGAATCCTACAGTGCCGGCTTCAGCGGTTACGACCGTCGCGATCTGCGGGCCGAGGCCCAGGCGGCTCCGGTCGCTCCGGCTTCCCTTGCCGCCGCGAACGATTACGATGCCGACGATCTGCCTGGCAGCCGGCCGGTTTCGCAGGCGGAGGAATTCGCTGCCGACGAGCTCGATTACGATCCCGAGCTCGAAGAGGCGATGGCGATCCCCGGTCTTGCCGAGCGCGAGGCGGCGCAGCCGCGCCGGCGCGGTATGATGATCGGGGCGCTGGTTGGCGCCGTGGTGGTTCTCGGCGGCCTTGGCGCGCTGGCCTTCTCCTTCGGCGGCAAGGGCAGCAGCGAAGCTCCGGTGATCGTCAAAGCCGACAATGCGCCGATCAAGGTGAAGCCCGAAAATCCGGGCGGCGCGGTGGTGCCGAACCAGGATAACAAGGTTTATGACGCGGTGGCCAAGGGCGGCGGTGCGGCCAAGCCCGCCGAGCCGGTGCAGCAGAAGCTGGTCAACACCACCGAGCAGCCGGTCGACCTGGCCTCGAAGGAACCGCCGCAGAGCCGGGTGGTCGATCTTTCGCCCAACGATACCGACGCCTCGGCCGGCGCCGATGCCGCCGGCAAACCAGAAACGGCGTTGCCTGGCGTCGCGCAAGCGACGGTGCCGGCAAGCGCCCATCCGGCCGCGCCGGCAAGCACCGAGCCTGCCGCGCCGGCAAGCGCTGAGCCAGCCGCGCCGGCACCGAAGTCGGAAGATCGCATCGCCCAGGTGCTGCAGCAGGATGCCGACAACAACGGGGCCAGCAACGACGTCGTCGCCGTTGCGCCGCGCAAGGTGAAGACCATGATGGTCAAGCCTGACGGCTCGCTGGTGCCGCGCGAGGATCCGGCCCCGGCGGCGCCGAAGGTCGCGGCGGCCGAGCCGAGCGATCCGGCGCCGCAGCATGTCGCGCCGGCCTCCGACGGCCAGCAGACGGGAACCGTAGCTTCCGACGATACGGACCAGACCGCCGCGCCGGCAGTGAAGCTCGCGAAACCCGCGAAGAAGACTGAAGCCAAGGCGCAGTCGGCCGACACGCCGGCGGTGGTGCCGGTGGCGCCGGCGCGTCCTTCCGATCAGCCGGTCGATATCGTCGGCGAGGTCAAGCCGGACCAGGTCGCCTCGATCGATCCGGCGTCGGCCGCCGGCGGCGGCTCGTGGTCGATGCAGATCGCCTCGCAGCCGACGGTGGAAAGCGCGCAGTCGACCTATCAGGACCTGCAGCGCCGCTATGGCAGCGTCCTTTCCGGCCGCACGGCCAGCATCGTCAAGGCGGAAGTCGCGGGCAAGGGCACGTTCTACCGCGTCCGCGTCCCGGCGAAGTCGCGCAACGACGCGATTGCGCTCTGCACCAGCTACAAGGCGGCCGGCGGCAACTGCTTCGTCTCGCGCTGATCGATTTGAACTTCTGAAAGCCGGCGCCGCCGCAAGGTCGCGCCGGCTTTTCGTTGTGGACGGTTGTGGGCTTCGGCTGCCCACAGGGCAGGGGTGATTCCCTTTGCCCTTCCAAAGCCTTAAGCTCGTATGTATGAGCGAATCAAAATCCATGATCCTCGGCTGCGCCAGGAAATCCCTCACCGAAGACGAAATCCGCTTCTACCGCGATGAACGTCCGTGGGGCTTCATCCTGTTTGCGCGCAATATCGGCGAAGCCGGGCAGATCCGCGATCTGGTTGCCTCGATGCGCGACAGTGTTGGCCGCCCGGACGCGCCGGTCTTCATCGACCAGGAAGGGGGCAGGGTGCAGCGCCTGCGCCCACCGCTGGCGCCGAACTATCCGGCCGGCGGCGCGCTTGGCGCGTTGTGGCGCGATGATCGCGAAGCCGGCCGCCGCGCCGCCTGGTTGATGGCGCGGCTGCATGCATTCGACCTCTCCCGGCTGGGCATCACCGCCGACTGCCTGCCGGTGCTCGACGTTCCGGTCGAAGGCGCCAGCGACGTCATCGGCGCGCGCGCCTACGGCAAGGAGCCCAACGCGGTGATCGAGCTTGGCCGGGCCTCGGCCGAGGGGTTGATGGCCGGCGGCGTGCTGCCGGTGATGAAGCATATTCCCGGCCACGGCCGCGCCTTTGCCGACACGCATTTCGCGCTGCCGACCGTCGATACGCCGCTCGATGAGTTGCGCCGGCATGATTTCGCCCCGTTCAAGGCGTTGAACGAGCTGCCGATGGCAATGACGGCGCATGTCGTCTACAGCGCCGTCGACCCGGACAATCCGGCGACGACGTCCGCCAAGGTCGTCAACCAGGTGATCCGCGGCGAGATCGGCTTCGACGGGCTGCTGATGAGTGACGACACCTCGATGAAGGCACTTTCTGGGGATTTCCCGACAAAGGCGGCCTCGATCCTTGCGGCCGGCTGCGATCTCGTCCTTCACTGCAACGGCGTTTTCGAGGAAATGTCGGGGATCGCGTCACGCACGACGGCGCTCACCGGCAAGTCTTTGCAACGCGCGGAACGGGCGCTGACCTATATAAAGGATCGCGACGTCGCCGACGAAGCCGCGATTCGCGCTGAATTCGCCACCTATTTCGAAGCGGTGGCCTGAACCGAAGGGACGAAAGGCAAGTGGCGGAGACATTGGAAGGCAAGGTCGCGAAGGCCGCACCGATGGACCGTCTGTGGGCCGAAAACGACGATTCACGCCTGACCGGCGACCCGTCGCTGGTGGTCGACGTGGCGGGTTTCGAAGGCCCGCTTGATCTTCTCTTGCATCTTGCCCGCAACCAGAAGGTCGATCTGGCGCGCATTTCGATCCTGGCGCTGGCCGAGCAGTATCTGGCCTTCATCGAAAAGGTGCGGGCGCTGAGGCTCGAGCTCGCCGCCGACTATCTGGTGATGGCGGCGTGGCTCGCCTTCCTGAAATCAAAGCTCTTGATCCCGAAGCAGCCGGGCGAAGAGGGCGAAAGCGGCGAGGAACTGGCGGCGGTGCTGCAATTCCGGCTGAAGCGGCTGGAAGCGATGCGCGACGCCTCGGCGCGGCTGGTCAACCGCAATCGCCTCGGGCGCGACGTCTTTGCGCGCGGCATGCCGGAAATGGTCATCATCGAGAAGCGCAACGCCTTTTCGGCATCGCTCTACGATCTGCTCACCGCCTACGCGCAGCAGCGCCAGCGGCAGGCAATCAACAATGTGACGATCGCCCGGCGCGCCGTGTGGTCGCTCAAGGATGCGCGTGAAGTGCTGGCACGGCTGATCGGCGCCGTCGGCGACTGGACGGCGCTCGACAGTTTCCTGGTCGAGTATCTGGCGGCGCCGGAAGAGAAGCGCACGGCGATGGCAAGCTCCTTCGCCGCGACGCTCGAAATGGTGCGCGAGGGCAAGCTGGAGGTGCGGCAGGATCAGGTGTTCGCGCCGATCTATCTGCGTAGCCGCGCGCAAGGTGCAAAGGCAGTCGAGGTGGTATCATGAGCGAACGCGCCAACGCTTCCGTCATCCCGTTCAAGGTCGAGGATGAGCCGGAAGACGAGATGGCCGAGCAGGGTTTACTCGAGAACCCCGCCGAGCGGCTGCAGTTGTCGGAAGCCGTGCGCATGGCCGAGGCGATCGTTTTCGCCAGCGCCGAGCCGGTGAGCGAAAAGCAGCTTGCCGCTCGTCTGCCCGAGGGGGTCAACATTGCCGCCGCGATGGCCGATCTGCAGCAAATCTATGCCAAGCGCGGCGTGAACCTGGTGCGGGTCGGCGATGCCTGGGCCTTCCGCACCGCCGGCGATCTGGCTTTCCTGATGAGCCGGGACTCCGTCCAGCAACGGAAGCTCTCGCGCGCGGCGCTCGAAGTGCTGGCGATCATTGCCTATCACCAGCCGGTCACGCGCGCCGAAATCGAAGACATCCGGGGCGTGGAGACGTCGAAGGGCACGCTCGACACGCTGCTGGAAACGGAATGGGTCAGGATGCGCGGCCGCCGCCGCACACCTGGTCGGCCGGTGACCTATGGCACCACCGATGCCTTCCTGGACCATTTCGCGCTGGAGGAAATCCGCGATCTGCCCGGCATGGAAGAGCTGAAGGGCGCTGGCCTGCTCTCGACGCGCATGCCGGCCAATTTCTCGATGCCGGTGCCGCCGGCCGATCCCGACGCGCTGGCCGAGGACGAGGATGCGCTGACCGATATCGACCTCGAGGAGCTCGGGCTGCTGACGCCGCGCGTCACCGAGGAGTGATCATCAAATCGCCGCGAATGGTCTATTAGCAGAGGCTGCGCGGATTGGTAGCAAGCCGCTCACGCCGAAAGTGCGTGACATCCGCTAGCCATTTTATCAACTTCGCGGCGGTTGTGTTTGAATCCCCGTGCGAAAACGCATAGATCATCGCCAGGGAAAACATTCGAGAGAGATTAGCAAATGGGTTCGTTTTCGATTTGGCACTGGATGATCGTGCTGGTCATCGTGCTTCTGGTGTTCGGCCGCGGCAAGATTCCCGAGCTGATGGGCGACATGGCCAAGGGCATCAAGAGCTTCAAGAAGGGCATGGCTGACGACGACGTTGACGACAAGCGGACCGTCGAGCACCGCGCCGACGAGACTGTTTCGCCGGGCAAGGAAAAGGTCAGCAAGAGCTGATCCGATTGTTGGTTTGAGCATGCCGTTGTCCCAAAGCCGCTTCGCACTTTTGGGCGGCATGCACTCGTCGGAATAGATTGCCATGTTCGAAGTCGGTTGGAGCGAACTGCTGGTGATCGCGGTCGTCATGATCGTGGTCGTCGGGCCGAAGGATTTGCCCAACATGCTGCGCACCTTTGGCCGCACCGCGGCGAAACTGCGCGCCATGGCCGGCGACTTCCAGAAGCAGTTCAACGAGGCGCTGAAGGAAGCTGAACTCGACGATGTGAAGAGTTCGATCGACAGTCTTCGCAGCCTCAATCCGATGAACGAGGTGCGCAAGCAGCTCAATCCGTTCGAGCAGGCAGCGGCCGATGTGCGCGCCGGCGTCGATACGATGATGAAGCCCAAGCCGGCCGCCGATCCGACGGCGCCGGCGGCAGAGACGCCGCAGCTGGCCGAGCCGCTCAAAAATGGCGCCACGGATATGCCCGGCGGTAATGCCTCAGAGGCAATTCCGGCAGCGCCAATCTTCCCGGCCATGACCGACGCCTCCGTCGCTGCACCGGTCTCCGAGGCCGCCGTGCCGGCGCAGCCGGCGAAAAAGGCGACCGCCAAGGCGAAGACAGCCGCCACGACGGCAAAGGCAGCCGCGGCATCGAAGGCACCGGCAGCAAAGGCGCCGGCCAAATCTTCGCCGGCTCCGGCCAAAGCCGCAGCGCCCGCCAGGAAGGCCGCGCCCAAGGCCGAGGCAAAGCCCGCCGCGGCGAAGAAGTCGGCTGTCAAGAAGGTAGCTGACAGCAAGAAAGTGCCGGGCGACAGCAAGAAGATGGCGGGCGACACCAAGTGAGCGTTTCGGACAAGGAAAAGGAAGAAATCGAGAAATCCTCCGCGCCGCTGATCGAACATCTGATCGAGCTGCGCCGCCGCCTGATCTGGTCGCTGGGCGGCTTTTTTGTCGCCTTTCTCGTCTGCTTCTTCTTCGCCAAGCGGCTGTTCAACCTTCTGGTCATCCCGTTCAAATGGGCGACGCAATGGGCCGGGCTCGACCCGCACAAGGTCGAGCTGATCTATACCGCGCCGCAGGAGTTCTTCTTCACGCAGGTGAAGCTCGCCATGTTCGGCGGCATGGTGATCGCCTTTCCGCTGATCGCCACGCAGATCTACAAGTTCATCGCGCCCGGCCTCTACAAGAACGAGCGTAACGCCTTCCTGCCGTTCCTGATCGCGTCGCCCATCCTGTTCCTGATGGGCGCGTCGCTGGTCTATTTCTTCTTCACCCCGATGGTGATGTGGTTTTTCCTCGCCATGCAGCAGGTCGGCACCAACGACCAGGTGCAGATTTCACTGCTGCCGAAGGTGTCGGAATATCTCAGCCTGATCATGACGCTGATCTTTTCCTTCGGCCTGGTGTTCCAATTGCCGGTGGTGACCAGCCTCTTGACGCGTGTCGGCCTGTTGTCGTCGCAGGCGCTGGCCGAGAAGCGCAAATGGGCGATCGTGCTTTCCTTCGTCGTCGCGGCAGTGCTGACGCCGCCCGATCCGATGAGCCAGTGCGGCCTCGCCATCCCGACGATCATCCTTTACGAGGTCGCCATCTGGTCGTCGCGCATGATCGAGCGCAGCCAGGCGCGCGATCGTCTGGCGCGCGAGCAGGCGGAAGCAGGCAACTCGGCCAGCAACACGCCGGACGCTCCGTCGGCCTGACCTGACCGACGGCCAGGGTTGGAAATCGCGGCGAGCTGTATATCGGCCGTCTTGCATCGACGGCGGATGCGGTTTACGCCCTCGATCCTTAAAGCGCGTCGCGCTGGAACGGATTCAAGCGACGCGCTTTACGTCTTAGTTTCGATGCATGTCGTTGTCCCAGAACCGCGACACACTCTGGGCGACATGCATTGCTTTGAGGATCGACCATGCTTGATATCAAATGGATTCGCGAAAACCCGAAGGCCCTTGTCGAGGCGCTGGTGAAGCGCTCGTGGTCGGCGGATGACGCGCAGTCCACGGTCGACGACCTTATTGCAAAGGACGAGGCGCGGCGTTCGCATCTCAGCGAATTGCAGGTCAAGCAGGAGCGCCGAAATGCCGCCTCGAAGGAGATCGGCAATGCCATGCGCTCGGGCGATGCCGCCCTTGCCGAAAAGCTCAAGGGCGAAGTCAGCGACATCAAGGCGTTCATCCAGAACGGCGAGGCGCGCGAGCGCGAACTCGACAAGGCGCTGAACGACGCGCTTGCGGTGCTGCCCAACGTGCCGCTGGACGACGTGCCGGTCGGCAAGGACGAGCATGACAATGTCGTCAAGCGCATCGTCGGCGAACTGCCGGCCCGCTCGAACTGGGTAAAGGAGCATTTCGAGATCGGCGAAGCGCTCGGCATGATGGATTTCGAACGGGCGGCAAAACTGTCCGGCGCGCGCTTCACGGTGCTGAAGAGCCAACTCGCGCGCATGGAGCGTGCTCTCGGCCAGTTCATGCTCGACCTGCACACCACCGAGCACGGCTATGAAGAGGTCATCCCGCCGCTGATGGTGCGCGACCAGGTGCTGTTCGGCACCAATCAGCTGCCGAAATTCGAGGAGGATCTGTTCTTCACCCCGCATGGCGACGGGCGGCTCGGCCTGATCCCGACGGCTGAAGTGCCGCTCACCAATCTCGTGCGCGAGGAGATCACCGCGCATGAAAAGCTGCCGCTGCGCTACACGGCGCTGACGCCGTGCTTCCGTTCGGAAGCGGGTTCGGCCGGGCGCGACACGCGCGGCATGCTGCGCCAGCACCAGTTCTACAAGGTCGAGCTGGTGTCGATCACCGACCAGGAAAGCTCGATCGCCGAGCATGAACGCATGACGCAATGCGCCGAGGAGGTGCTGAAGCGCCTCGGCCTGCCGTTTCGTACGGTGACGCTCTGCACCGGCGACATGGGTTTTGGCGCGCGCAAGACCTACGACATCGAGGTGTGGCTACCGGGACAGAATGCCTATCGCGAAATCTCGTCTTGCTCGGTCTGCGGTGACTTCCAGGCCAGGCGCATGGATGCCCGCTACAAGGACAAGGATGGCAAGGGCAACCGCTTCGTCCACACGCTCAACGGCTCGGGCACGGCGGTCGGCCGCGCCCTTATAGCTGTCATCGAAAACTACCAGAATGAGGATGGCAGCGTAACCATTCCTGAAGTGCTGCGGCCTTACATGGGTGGTCTGGTCAAGATCGGTCCGAAGTGAATCCATGCGCATCCTGCTGACCAACGATGACGGCATTCATGCCGAGGGGCTGGCGTCGCTCGAACGCATCGCCCGCACGCTGTCGGACGATGTCTGGGTGGTGGCGCCGGAGCAGGACCAGTCCGGCTATGCGCATTCGCTGTCCATTTCGGAGCCGCTCCGGCTCCGCAAGATCGGCGAGAAGCATTATGCCGTGCGCGGCACGCCGACCGACTGCGTCATCATGGGCACGAAGAAGATCCTGCCCGGACCGCCGGAGCTCATCCTGTCCGGCGTCAATTCCGGCGCCAACATCGCCGACGACGTCACCTATTCCGGCACCGTGGCGGGCGCCATGGAAGGCGCGCTGCTCGGCGTGCGCTCGATCGCGGTCAGCCAGGCCTATTCCTACGTCGGCGAGGATCGCGTGGTTCCCTACGAGACGACCGAGGCGCTGGCCCCGGCGCTGCTCAAGCGGCTGGTGGAAACGCCGCTGCCGGAAGGCGTGCTGCTCAACGTCAATTTCCCCAACTGCACGCCCGACGAAGTCGAGGGCACCGTCGTCACCTCGCAGGGCAAGCTGGTGCACAGCCTGTGGGTCGACGAACGCCGCGACGGGCGCGGCCTGCCTTACTACTGGCTGCGCTTCGGCCGCGAGCCGGTCGAGGGCAAGAAGGGCACCGACCTTCATGCGATGCGCAACCGGCTGGTATCGGTAACACCGCTGCAACTCGACCTCACCGCCCATGAACTGCGCGACCAACTGACCAAGGCATTGGCATGAATACGGGCCTCGACGACCGCGAAGGGTTTGCCGCTTTCCTGCTCAGGCTCCGGGGCAGGGGGACGGCGCCGAAGCCGCTGGTCGCCGCCTTCGAGGCAACGCCGCGCCGCGGTTTCCTGTCGGCCCAGTTCCATTCGATCGCCTGGTCGGACGGCATGTTGCCGATCGAATGCGGTGAGGCGATCGAGGGCGCCGACCTGCAGGCGGCCGTGATCGGGGCGCTTCACATCGAGCCGGGCAACCGCGTGCTCGAGATCGGCACCGGCTCGGGCTACACGGCGGCGGTCATGTCGCGGCTTGCGGCGCGCGTCATCACCATCGACCGCTACAAGACGCTCACCGAGCAGGCAAAACAGCGCTTCGAGGCGCTCGCCATCAGCAACATCATCGCCCGCCAGGCCGACGGTTCCAACGGCCTGCCCAATGAGGGGCCGTTCGATCGCATCGTCGCCTGGGCCGCCTTCGACAGCCTGCCGCGCTTCCTGCTCGACCAACTGTCGAGCGGCGGCATCGTCATCGCGCCGATCGGCCCGGAAGAGGGCGAGCAGGTGCTGGCCAAGCTCACCAAGGTCGGCAGCCGCTTTGAGCGCGAGGACATCGGCATGGTCAGGCTGCAGCCGATCCTGCGCAGCGTCGCCGCGGTGATCTAGCGGGCCTTGAGGCCTTCGCCAAAATTTCCGCCAATGTTTTAAGAAAATTTTCGTCGGATTCTAAAGGGTTAACCCGCCAGTAACATTAACGCGCTTTAATCAGGGCCAGTTTGTACCGGGTCTGTGCGGGTTAGTGCGATGCAATTCAATCACTTGAAAGCAAACAGACGCAATCTGGCGCGCGGTTGCGCTGTGCTCATGATTGCCGGCGCGGCGGCCGGGTGCAGTTCCCAGTCGATGCGCTTCAACGGTGTCGACGATGTCTTCACATCGTCCACCAACAATCAGCGCGCCATCATCAACAAGCAGAATGTCGACCAGCCCTATCCGGGCGACACGGTGGCACCCGCGCCTGTCGACGGCACTCACACCCAGTCGGTGAGCCGCTCCAGCCTCGAGCCGGTCACGGCGCAGCAACTGCCGCCTCCCTCGGCCCCGGCGTCCGCCAAGCCGATGCGCACCGCTTCGGCTCCTGCGCTCACACCCGCTCCGGCGCTTGCGCCGGCGCCGCATCTCGACAGGACGGCCACCGGCACGGTCGCGCCGGCGAAGCCGTTCAAGACCGCCGAGCCCGATGCGGTCCGCAACGCAAGTGCTGCGCCGCATGCGACCGAAATCGTGGTCCGGGACGGCGAGACGCTTTCAGGCCTGGCGGCGCACTATCATGTGCCGGCCGACGCCATCGCCAAGGTCAACGGGATCGATCCCAAGAAGGGCATCCGCTCCGGCCAAAAGATCGTCATCCCTGCCTATGCCTATTCGAGCAAGGCGGAACCGAAGGTCGCTGAAGGCAAGCCGGCCAATGCGCCGAAGCAGCCTGCTCCTGAAAAGGTCGCGGTGCTGCCGCAGCAACCGAAGGTCAAGGACGGCAAGTCGGCCGCCCAGGTCGATACGTCGGCAGCGGCCACCGGTTCCAAGAATCCGAAGCCCGCACCGCAGGTCGCCGAGGCAAAGCCCGCCGGCGCCGGAGGCACCTATACCGTCCAGCAGGGCGACTCGCTGTCGTCGATCGCCAGGAAGACCGGTGTCAGCGTCGTCGCGCTGAAGCAGGCCAATGGCATGCAGGCCGGCGTGCTCAAGATCGGGCAGACACTCAAGGTTCCGGCCGGCGGGACTGTTCAGGCGGCAGCCGCCAAGCCCGCGGCCGCCAAGCCAGCGGTGGATCCGGTGACGACGGCAACGACGCCGCCTGCGGCCAAGACCACCGAGACGCTCGCCTCCTACACGCCGCCGAAAAAGGACGCCAAGGTCATCCAGCAGGCCGAGGACGACGGTGCCGAGGCACCCGACGCTACCGGCATCGGCAAAATGCGCTGGCCGGTGCGTGGCCGCGTGATCTCCGGCTTTGGCTCCGGCAAGGACGGCGTCGACATCGCGGTGCCGGAAGGAACGCCGATCAAGGCGGCGGAGAACGGCGTCGTCATCTATGCCGGCGACGGCCTCAAGGAGTTCGGCAACACCGTGCTGGTGCGGCATGAGAACGGCCTGGTCACGGTCTATGGCCATGCCAGCTCGATCGAGGTGCAGCGCGGCCAGAAGGTCAAGCGCGGCCAGGAGATTGCACTGTCGGGCATGAGCGGCACCACCGACTCGCCCAAGCTGCACTTCGAAGTGCGCAAGAACTCGGCCCCGGTCGATCCGGCCGGCTATCTCGAATAGAACAAGAACAATTGCGGGCCGCCTGACCTCCAGTCCGGCCCGCCGTCTTCAGCCCGCTCTGCAAGGAGCGGGCTTTTTCAGTTCCGGAAGATTGCCTGATGCTCGGGCTTAAAGATGATCCCGGAGCGTGTCGGCGATCATCTCTTCAAGGCTGCTGGCCTTCGCGCCCAGAAGCGTCTCCGCATCGGAGGAATCAACCAGCAAGGGCGTCTCGAAGAGATATCTCATCTCCATCAGCTCCTGCATGCCAAGCGCTTCCATTTCAGGGATGGAATAGGAGCGTGTCTCGGAAACCTCCCGTCCGAGCATCGCCGCGGTTTTGCGGATCAGCTCGTTGGGCGAGGCGTGTTGCGAGGGAACGTGAAACGCCCGTCCCCATTCGCCCGTGTAGCGGGAGGCCGCGACGAGCGTCCTGGCGACGTCCTTGGTGAAGGTCCAGGCATGAGTGGCGTCAAGGTCGCCGATGAAGGCAACAGGCTTGCCCTCGATGATGGAGGGCAGCGCGATCAGCGAAAAGTAGCTGATCGCGCCGTATCCGAGATAGTCGCTGGATCGTATCTCGATCGCCGGCACGCTGGCACGGGCCGCCCGCTGCCACATGATCGTCCTTGCGGTTCCCTTCTTTGAGGTCGGGTCCAGCGGCATGTCGGAGCGAAGTGGGTCTTCGCCATTCTTGCCGTAACCATAGAGGTTTCCGAGTACGATGAGCTTGGCACCGACTGCTTCCGCCGCGCGCACGGTACCGTCGATTATAGGGAAAAAGTCGGTTGGCCAGCGATGATACGTGGCCATGGCACACATCAACACGGCATCGGCGCCGCGGCAGACACGCGACAGCGCCGAGGCGTCCGTGGCGTCGGCCTGTATCGACCGCACATTGCGCAACGCGTTAGAACCGACGCTTCGGCTGGTCAGGATGACATCATGGCCCTCCTCACCAAGAAGGCGAGCCGTCTCGCGTCCAACCGGACCCGCGCCGATAACGACATATAAACTCATGGCAACCTCTCTTCCATGTTTGAAGGAGAGGCGGGAGTACAGGTTCTCGGCGTTGAAAATCGCGCGGGAATTGCCAAATCTTGAACAGGTTTCGCCATGAATCGAGAGAGCATGCCTCTGCAACTCGCCCCGGCCCGATCGACGTCCGAAGTCACGATGGTTTCCAGGCATGTCGAGGCAGGCGTGCATCGGCTGCCCCGCGCGTCGCACCATCGCGTCATGGTGCATGCGAGCGCGGCGACGCGCTCCTACTGCTATCAGGTCGGGCGATATTTCGTCAGGCGCGCCGGCGATATCGACCTGGTGCCGGCCGGGGAGGAGGGCGGTTTCGAGGCTGAAACGCCGTTCGAGACGATGGAGATCGTCTTGCAGCCGGCCCTGGTGGAAAGGGTCGCCGCGGAACTTGGTGGCAAGGAACGGGCATTGTGGCTCGACACCCGGCATCTGCTTCGTGACCAGCGGATCGGGCATCTCGCCCGCGCACTGCAGAGCGATCTCGCCGCTGGCGCACCGAGTGGCCCTTTGTTTGCCGAGAGCATCGGCGCCGCGCTTGCGGTGAGACTGCTCGGCCTCGATGGCCCAGACGCGGTTCGAGTGAACCGGTTGTCGGACGCGCAGCTCAAGCGTGTCCTCGAACACATTGAGGCCGCGCTCGATGAGCCCCTTTCGATCGAACGCCTGAGCCGGGTGGCCGGCGCGAGCAGCTCGCATCTGCGCACATGGTTCAAGGCGGCGATGGGCGTCACCTTGCATCGCTACGTGTTGCGACGCCGCGTGGAAAGGGCATGCGCCCTGCTGCGACGCGGCGATCTCAGCACGAGTGAGGTCGCGGCGTTGACCGGCTTCGCGCACCAGTCACATCTGGCGTATTGGATGCGCCGTGAGATCGGCCAGACGCCGCGCGACCTGCGACGGGCGCAGCCGCCCAAGTGACATTCAATCCTTCAGCGGCTTGCCGAGCCGGCCGGCGAGATCCTGCGTGAACTGCCAGGCGACGCGGCCGGAACGGCTGCCGCGCGTCGTCGCCCATTCCAGCGCCTCGGCGCGCAGCTGCTCGGGGTCGATCGTCAGGCCGTGATAGCCGACATAGCCGTCGATCATGTCGAGATATTCGTCCTGCGAGCATTTGTGGAAACCGAGCCAAAGGCCGAAACGGTCGGATAGCGAGACCTTTTCCTCGACGGCTTCCGAAGGGTTGATGGCGGTCGAGCGCTCGTTGTCGATCATGTCGCGCGGCAACAGGTGACGCCGGTTGGACGTGGCATAGAAGATGACGTTGCCGGGCCGGCCTTCGACGCCGCCTTCGAGCGCCGCCTTCAGCGACTTGTACGAGGTGTCGTCATGGTCGAAGGAAAGGTCGTCGCAAAACAGGATGAACCGATAAGGCGCCGCCTTGAGCGGACCCATCAGCTTGGGCAGCGTGTCGATGTCCTCGCGGTGGATCTCAATCAGCTTCAGCGGCCGGTCGAGCTTGTCGGAGGCGTTGACAGTGGCGTGCACGGCCTTGACCAGGGACGACTTGCCCATGCCGCGCGCGCCCCAGAGCAGCACGTTGTTGGCCGCATAGCCGGAAGCGAAGCGCTCGGTGTTGTCAAGCAGGATGTCGCGTACGCGGTCGACGCCGCGGATCAGCCCGATGTCGACGCGGTTGACCTTGCGCACCGGTTCCAGAAAGCCGGGCTCAGCCTGCCAAACGAAGCAGTCGGCGGCGCCAAGATCGGTCTCCGGGACGGGGGGAGCGGCGAGGCGGGAAACCGCCTCGATCAGGCGGTCGAGTTTCTTGTTCAAGGCGTCCAGACTATCGGTCATTTTGGGTCTTTTTGTTGAGGTCTTTCAGCGTGTGGGAGCAGCTTCCATGACATCGCTGCAAGAACCAGGTCCAAGCTTTTGTTGGAGCATGATCTTTCGGTGGTCCCAAAGCCGCTTCCGCTGCGACGCTCTAGCACGTCGCAAACGACTGGAAAAGCAACGGATTGGGCTCGCAGCGCAGTTGCATTGGCCACTTTAGCGACTATATTCCGGCCAAATTTTCGCGGGGCCGCCGCGGCGGTATTTCACCACCCAGGAGTTTCTTGATGTTCGTTACACCGGCATACGCCCAGGGCGTCGGCGCTTCGCCAGATATGCTCATCTCGATTTTGCCGTTTGTCCTGATTTTCGTGATCATGTATTTTCTGATCATCCGGCCGCAGCGCGCACAGCTGAAGAAGCGCCAGGAGATGCTGTCGGCGGTGCGCCGCGGCGATACGGTGGTGACCGGCGGCGGCTTCGTCGGCAAGGTGACCAAGGTGATCGACGACAATGAGCTGGAGATCGACCTTGGCGGCGGAACCAAGGTGACGGCGCTACGCTCGACGATCTCGGACGTGCGCGTAAAGGGTGAGCCGGTGGCGAACCAGAACGCCAAGAAGTAAGCGAAATCCCGGCGGCGATGGCCGCGGGCAGGGCTCCGACGAGCGGCGGCATATGGTCTATTTCTCGCGCCTGAAGATGATGTTGATCGGGCTTGCCCTGGTCTCGATGGTCATCGGCGCGTCGCATGTTTCTGCATCTGTGCCGGGCGCACATGTTCTGCTTCACCTGGATACGGATGAGTTGAGAAGCAGCCGCGCCGAAGCGATGCGCGACCAGATCAGGACGTTGCTGCGCGATGCCGAGCCTAAGATCAACTACAGCGGCCTAATCGCATCGGGCCGCGCCGTGCAGGTGCACATTTCCGATCCGGCGCAGGTCGAGGCTGCCAAAGCGGCACTTAAGACCCTGCTTGACCCTGTCGCCGATAAGGAGGGCCCGGTCCAGGAATTTGCGCTGGATGATAGCGAACCTGGCCTGTTGAAGTTCACAATGACTGATGCAGGTTCGAAGTATCGAACATCCGCCGTGCTCGCGCAGTCGATTGAGATTATCAAAAATCGGCTGCACGAACTTGGCATCGCCGACGCCGCGATCCAATTGACGGACGAGGGCATACTCATACAAGCGCCAAGCGTCGCGGATTTGCATAGCTTGGCGCAGATTCTCGTCCGGCAAGGGCGGTTGAGTTTCCAACTGGTCGGCACGTCGATGCCGGTTGATGACGCGATCAGCAGCCGTCCACCCGCGGGATCGTCTGTCCTTTATACGCTGGACGATCCGCCAGTTCCCTATCTTGTCGAAAACCGGGTAATCGTTGCCGGCGAGAGTGTGCTGGAAGCCAATGCAACACAGGACGCTGTTGCTGGGGAGCCAGTCGTCGCATTCCGGCTCGATTCCAAGGGTACGGAACGTTTCAAGTGGGCGACCACGCGGAATATCGGCAAGCCATTTGCCGTAATTTTGGACGGCCAAGTGATTTCGGCGCCTATCATCCGGGAACCCATCGAGCATGGCACCGTGCAGATATCGGGGAATTTCACGGCCGAAAGCGCCACGGAATTCGCCGTGTTATTGCGCACCGGCGCGCTGCCGGCGAGATTGACAATCCTCGAGGAAGCACGATAGGGCCGGCCGTGGTTGAAATGACGACGATAGACGACAACCAAGCCGATGGCGGAACGCTGGCGCTTGTACGCCTGAACGGATAAGAACGAATGCTTTATTTCTCGCGCCTGAAGATGATCCTGATCTGGCTCGCCGTGGCCATCACAGTGATCCTCGCCGCGCCCAACCTTTTCCCGGCAAGCATGCTGGCTCAATTGCCGAGCTGGGTGCCGAAGCGGCAGATGACCCTCGGCCTCGACCTTCAGGGCGGTTCGCACATCCTGCTCGAGATGAATCAGAACGATCTGATCAAGGACAGGATGGAGACGACGCGCGACGAGATCCGGACGCTGCTGCGCGATGCCAACCCGAAGATTAACTACACTGGCCTTTCCGGCTCCGGCCGCACGGTGCAGGTGCGCATCACGGACCCGGCCCAGATCGACCAGGCCAAGAAGGTCCTGAAGCCGCTGACCGATCCTGTGGCCGCCGGCCTGTTCTCGGGCGGCTCAATCCAGGAAATGGCGCTAGACGATTCCGAGCCGGGCCTGCTCAAATTCACGGTCACCGACGCCGGCCTCAAATACCGCACGTCGACGGCGCTGACGCAGTCGATCGAAGTGGTCGAGCGGCGCGTCAACGAGCTCGGCACCACCGAGCCGATCGTGCAGCGCCAGGGCGATGACCGCATCCTGGTGCAGGTGCCGGGCCTGCAGGATCCGCAGCGGCTGAAGGAGATCCTCGGCCAGACGGCGAAGCTGACCTTCCAGATGGTCGACCAGTCGATGCCGGTGCAGGATGCGCTGAAGGGCCGTCCGCCGGCCGGCTCCACGGTGCTCTACTCGCAGGACGATCCGCCTGTTCCCTATCTGATCGAGAACCGCGTCATCGTATCCGGCGAGAACCTGGTCGACGCGCAGGCGACCTATAATTCGCAGACCAACGAGCCTGTCGTCTCCTTCCGTTTCGATTCCAAGGGCGCGACCCGCTTTGGCCAAGCCACAGCGCAGAATGTCGGCAAGCTGTTTGCCATCATCCTCGACAACCAGGTGATTTCGGCGCCGCAGATCCGCGAGCCGATCCTGGGCGGCACCGGCCAGATTTCCGGCAATTTCACGCCGCAGAGCGCCAACGACCTTGCCGTGCTGCTGCGCGCCGGCGCCTTGCCGGCGACGCTGACGGTGATCGAAGAGCGCACCGTCGGTCCGGGCCTCGGCCAGGACTCGATCCATGCCGGTAAAGTGGCCGGCCTGATCGGCTCGATCCTTGTCGTCGCCTTCATGTTCGTCGCCTACGGCTTCCTCGGCTTCCTCGCCAACATCGCGCTGGCCGTCCACGTGGCGATGATCGTGGCGCTGCTGTCCTTGCTGGGCGCCACGCTCACTTTGCCCGGCATCGCCGGTATCGTGCTCACCATCGGCATGGCGGTGGACTCCAACGTGCTGATCTATGAACGCATCCGTGAGGAGCGACGAAACGGCCGCTCGGTGATCCAGTCGATCGACACCGGCTTCTCCAAGGCCCTGGCGACCATCGTGGATTCCAACGTCACCTCGCTGATCGCCACCGTGGTGCTATTCTGGCTGGGTACGGGACCGGTCAAGGGCTTTGCCATCACCTACGCGATCGGCATTCTGACGACGGTCTTCACCGCCTTCACCTTCACCCGCATGCTGGTGTCGATCTGGCTGCGCCGCGCCCGCCCGAAGGAATTGCCGCGCGCGCCGGTAACCTTCATTCCGCCGGGCACCAAGATCCCGTTCATGGGCATCCGCCGCTGGACGTTCGCCTTGTCCAGCCTCTTGTCGGTCCTGTCGGTCGTCGGGTTCCTGACCATCGACATCAATTACGGCATCGACTTCAAGGGCGGCTCGATGATCGAGGTGCAGTCCAAGCAGGGCGACGCCAATCTCGGCGACATCCGCAACCGGCTGTCCGAGCTCAACATCGGCGAGATCCAGGTGCAGCAGTTCGGCGCGCCGAACGACGTCTTGATCCGCGTCGGTACACAGGACGCCGGCGAGAATGCCGAGCAGACCGTCATCGACAAGGTGCGGGGCGAATTGCAGGACCAGTATGATTTCCGCCGCGTCGAAGTGGTGGGGCCGACGGTCTCCGGGGAATTGGCCAAGCAGGGCACGATCGCGATGCTGATCGCGCTGGTCGGCATCTTGCTCTATGTCTGGTTCCGTTTCGAATGGCAGTTCGCGGTCGGCGCCATCATCGCCACGGTGCACGATGTGGTGATGACGATCGGCTTCTTCGTCCTGTCTGGTCTGGAGTTCAACCAATCGTCGCTGGCGGCGATCCTGACCATTATCGGCTATTCGCTGAACGACACGATCGTGGTCTATGACCGCGTCCGCGAGGATCTCAGAAAATACAAGAAGATGCCGCTGCCGCAGCTGTTGAACAACGCCATCAACGAGACGCTGTCCAGAACCACGCTGACCTCGGTCACCACCATCCTGGCGCTGCTGGCCCTGGTGCTGTTCGGCGGCGAGGTCATTCGTTCCTTCACGCTGGCGATGCTGTTTGGCGTGGTGTTCGGTACCTACTCGTCGATCTTCATCGCTGCGCCGCTGCTGATCCTGTTCAAGTTGCGGCCGCAGGCCACGACCGAAGAGGAAAAGAAGCCGGTGAACGGCAAGGCCCTGACGACCTGATGCTGTCAGAGCCGGATTGAGATTTCAGGTCGAGTTGGCCTGAAATCATCCGGCTCTAAGTCAAAGAGATAGTGCATGATGTCGTCCGAAAACCGCTCCACACTTTTCGGCATCATGCTCTAGATCCATGGCCAAAGGCATCATCATCCGCGAGGCGCATTTCCCCGGCAAGGCGCCGATCGAGGCCTATGGCAATGGCGGCTTCCGCTTTGCCGACATGTCGCATCGCGGCTCGCTGCTCGTCCTGCCGTCGGGCATACATGGCTGGGAGCCCGCCGATCCGCTGGCGTTGAAGGCCTCGGACTTCGACAAATTGTTCGCCGAGGCCGGCAAGGTGGAGATCCTGCTGGTCGGCATGGGCAAGGATCTGCGGCCGTTGCCGGCTGCGCTGCGCGTCGCGCTCAAGGAGGCCGGCATCTCGGCCGACCCGATGTCGACGGGGGCGGCGGTGCGGACCTACAACGTGCTGCTGGCCGAAGACCGGGCCGTGGCCGCCGCGCTGATCGCCGTCGACTGAATGGCCGGTACGTCCAACATCGTCAAGAATGGCAACATCGTCATGGATGCGGTGCGCGCCGCCGATCATGACCGGTATCTGTCGGCGCTCTACGCGCCGGCCGAAAAGCGCGACGCGCTGCTCGCACTCTATGCCTTCAACGCCGAAATCGCCGGCGTGCGCGATCGCATCCATGAGCCGCTGCCGGGCGAGGTCAGGCTGCAATGGTGGCGCGACGTCATCGCGGCCGACGGGGATGCCGAGACAGGCCACCCGACCGCCGATGCGCTGCGTGCGACGATCATCGCCGATAGGCTGCCGAAGACCGCTTTCGAGAACATGCTCGAGGCACGCATCTTCGATCTCTATGACGACCCGATGCCGTCACGGACAGACCTCGAGGGCTATTGCGGCGAAACAGCCGCGGCACTTGTCCAGCTTGCGGCCATGGTGCTCGATCCGGTCGCCGCGCCAGGCTTTGCCGAACTGGCTGGCAGGGCCGGCTGCGCGCAGGCCATCACCGGCCTGTTGTTGCTCTTGCCGCTGCATCGCCGGCGTGGACAGTGTTTTGTGCCAGCCGATATCTTGGTGGCAGCCGGCACTTCGCCGGAAGCGTTCGTGAAGGGCGAGGATGCGCCGGCTGCCGAGCGCGCGGTGGCGGCTATGATCGCATTGGCGCGGGAGCATCTCAACGCCTTCGAGAAAGCCGCGCCGGCGCTTCCCGTTTCGCTGCGGCCGGCTTTCCTGCCGCTGGCGCTAACCCGCGCCTATCTCGACAAGATGGAGAGGGCTCGCGGGTCGCCGCTCGGCGCAACGGCAGCGCTCTCCACCTTGCGCCGGCACTGGCTGCTCCTGCGTCATGCGATGCGGGGCTGGACGCCCCTTTGACGTAAACGTCAATCGTGCTAGGGGTTGTCGCGTGGACCCGCGTCAAAGAAATGCGGGCCGCCGGAGGAGCCGCGTTTCCATGAGCCTGCCAGTCCTGGTCGTCCTCGTCGCGTTCGGCATCGCGCTGTCCGTCGCGGCCGTGCATTTCACCGGCGGCACGACAACCGCGACGCTTGCCGACGCGGATCAAGCGCTCGCACGCTTTGCCGAGGATTTTCCCGACGAAAGGCCGGGCGCCGTGCGGCTGACCGCCGACGATCATGCCGCGTTTCTCGACCTCGGCCCGCGGCGCTGCGGCATCGTCCAGAGCATCGGCGACTGTTTTCTGACGCGTATCGTCTCCCCGTACGACGTTCTGGCACTGGCGAGGGAAGGCAACGTCGTCTCGCTGCGACTCAATGATTTCACCTGGATAGGCGGCAGGTTCGTCTTCGCCGACGAAGCCGATGCGCTGGCCATAGCGGCGGCGCTGGAAGGCCGCGATCAGATCAGAAAGGCGGCGTGATGGACGAGTATAATTTCCCGCAGGTCACCCAGCTTGCCATCCCGTTCTTCGTGACGGCGATCCTGATCGAATTGTGGCTGGTGCGGACCGGTCGCGCCAAGGGATCGTTCGAGACGCGCGACACGCTGGCCAGCCTGATGATGGGAACTGGCAATGTCGTCGCCGGCCTGCTGCTCGGCGTCGTGGCCTATTGGGCGCTGCTGTGGCTTTGGCAGTTCCGCTTCTTCAATCTCGGCCTGTCGGTCTGGGTGTTCGTCGCCGCCTTCCTGCTCGATGACCTGCGCTACTATGTCTATCACCGCATCGCGCACCGGGTACGCTGGGTGTGGGCAGAGCACGTCAACCATCACTCCAGCCAGCACTACAATCTCTCGACGGCGCTGAGGCAAAGCTGGACCGGCCTGTTCACCTTCATGTTCGTGCTGCAGGCGCCGCTGGTGCTGCTGGGCTTCCATCCGGCGGTGATTGCCTTCGTCTTCGGCTTCAACCTGGTCTGGCAGTTCTGGATCCACACCGAGACGATCGGCAAGATGTGGGGCTGGTTCGAATTCATCTTCAACACGCCATCGCACCACCGCGTCCACCACGCCACCAATCCGCGCTATCTCGACGCCAACTACGCCGGCACGCTGATCATCTGGGATCGCATGTTCGGCACTTTCGTCGAGGAGCTGGAGGAGGACCGCCCGCGCTATGGCATCGTCAAGAACATTGGCACCTTCAATCCGCTGAAGGTGGCGTTCCACGAGTGGATCGGCATGTTCAAGGATGCGGCTATGCCAGGGCTGTCGCTTGGCCAGCGGCTCAACTATCTGATCCAGCCGCCCGGCTGGAGCCATGACGGCTCGCGCGATACGTCGGAGACGCTGAAGGCCGCTTATGTGCGGAGAAATCCGGGAGAGGCGGGGAAGCCTGGATTGCCGGTCGCGAGTGGGGAGCCCGCGGAGTAGCTGCCGCCTTCAGGATGGATCGCCGCCGCGCATCAGGGCGGCCGCCATAGAAGACGTTGACGATAAATACGCTATCACCCTCAATGACATAGGCAATAAGGGCCGAATGCTCGAACGGAACTGTCCTAAGCCCTGGCATCAGGTCCTCGCGCAGACGACCCCCGCGCGGGCCATTTCCGATACTTTGACAGCGCTCTCTGATCCGATCGATGAAACCGTTGGCGGCGGTTTCGCTGCCGCCGCTCTCAAGGATGTAGGCAGCAATGGCTTCGAGATCGGCTATGGCTCCTTCGCTAAGAACGACGGCGAGGCGCTGGATCATCACGGTCTCGCGCCAGCTGTGAAATCCGGCTCTTCACCCTATCGATCGCTTCGTCGAGCGGCACGGCGGGTCTTTTGTCCTCAAGAGAAGCCTTCACCCGCGCGCGGATCGAGGCCATGCGCTCGGCATGCTCTTCCTCTTCACGCTGGAAGGCGCGCAGGGCCGCGCGGATAACCTCGCTTGCCGAGCCGAACGAGCCGTCCTCGACTTTCTCGCGGATCATACGTGCCATCGCGGGCGTGACGGTGATGGACAGTTTCTCGGCAGATTCCATGGAACATTCCTATCGAGAGAAAGTAGGATAGTATCCTACTTTGCGCCATGGTGTCTAATGCAAAGGCTGCCTACTCCGCCGCCTCGGCCTGCGCCGGCAACCCTAGCCACCCCCTGCAATCGGCCAGCGCTCGCGAGGTGATGGCGTGGCGTTTCGCGACCGTCTTGTCCTTGCCGCGCAGCCGCTTGCCGTCGGTCTTCGGCGCTTCCACCGGCGGGAACAGGCCAAAATTGACGTTCATCGGCTGGAAGGAGCGCTTGCCGGGTTCGTCGTCGGAAACGATATGGCCGCCGGTGATGTGGTTGAGCAGCGAACCAAGAGCGGTGGTCGCCGGCGGCAGCGAGGGCGCCTGTCCAAGCCGTTCGGCGGCGGCGAAGCGGCCGGCGAGCAGGCCGATCGCGGCGCTCTCGACATAGCCTTCGCAGCCGGTGATCTGGCCGGCGAAGCGCAGGCCGGGGCGCGACTTCAGCTGCAGCGAGGGATCGAGCAGCGTCGGCGAGTTGATGTAGGTGTTGCGGTGCAGGCCGCCGAGCCGCGCGAAGTCGGCATTCTCGAGCCCCGGAATGCTGCGGAAGATGCGCACCTGCTCGGCATGCTTCAGCTTGGTCTGGAAACCGACCATGTTGTAGAGCGTGCCCAGCGCGTTGTCCTGGCGGAGCTGCACCACGGCATAAGCCTTGACCGAGGGATTGTGGACGTTGGTCAGCCCCATCGGCTTCATCGGCCCGTAGCGCAGCGTCTCGACGCCGCGCTCGGCCATCACCTCGATCGGCAGACAGCCGTCGAAATAGGGCGTGCCTTCCCACTGCTTGAATTCCGTCTTCTGCCCATCGAGCAGCGCCTGGACGAAGGCGAAATACTGCTCCTTGTCCATCGGGCAGTTGATGTAGTCCTTGCCGGTGCCGCCTGGCCCGACCTTGTCGTAGCGCGATTGAAACCATGAAATGTTCATGTCGATCGTGTCGAAATGCACGATCGGCGCGATCGCGTCGAAGAAGGCAAGCGCATCGGCGCCGGTGGCTTCCGCGATTGACTGGGCGAGCGAAGGAGCGGTCAGGGGACCGGTGGCGATGATCGCCTGATCCCAGTCCGCCGGCGGCAAGCCTGGCACTTCCTCGCGCTGGATCGAAATCAGCGGATGCGCTTCGATCTTCGCAGTGACGGCGTCGGAGAAACCGTCGCGGTCGACGGCCAGCGCGCCGCCGGCCGGCACCTGGTTGGCATCGCCGGCGCTCATGATCAGCGAGCCGGCTAGCCGCATTTCGGCATGCAACAGGCCGACGGCGTTGTTTTTGGCATCGTCGGAGCGGAAGGAGTTCGAGCAGACGAGCTCGGCCAAGCCGTCGGTCTTGTGCGCATCGGTGCCGCGCACCGGGCGCATTTCATGCAGCACGACGGGAACGCCGGCTTGCGCGATCTGCCATGCGGCTTCGGAGCCGGCGAGGCCGCCGCCGATGACGTGTACGGGATTTTTGCTCATGAGCGCCGGAATAATCGCTTGGCGAAGCGATTGCAATTGCCGGGAAATGGCCGGCCGGGGCGACGAGCCCAAAAAACAACAACACCCGCCGGGGGAGGAGGTCCGGCGGGTGTCGTTTTGGGGGTCGATCCTCGGGAGGAGGTGAAGATCGACCTAATTCGTCATCGCCGGGGAGGAGGTCGGCTTTGACGAAATTCCTTTCGCCGTTTCAGAAGGGGGCGAAACCCCTGGAAGACGAACTTCGTTCGCTTCTGAACAACGCCCGCCGGGGGAGGAGGTCCGGCGGGCGCCGTTTCGGTGGTCAACCCTCGGGAGGAGGTGAAGGTTGACCTCATTCGTCAGGGTCGGGGAGGAGGTCGACCCTGGCGAAATTCCTTAGATCGCCTTGCGGGCGACCATCTTGATCTCGTCGCGAACGATGCCGAGATCATGGAGCTGGCGGTTCGAAAGCCGACCCAGCTCATTAACGGTGTCGCGGTAGACGCGCCAGTTACGATAGCTGCGGATCAGGTTCATTGTCGTTACTCTCTTCAAAACCGGTTCGGACCATTTGCGGTCCGAAGCGGATTAGACCGCCTTGCGGGCGACGTGGTGGATGTCGCTGCGGCTGATGCCGAGGTCGGTCAGTTCACGGTTCGACAGGCGGCTCAGCTCGGAGACCGTGTCCCGGTAGCGGCGCCAGTTGCGATAGTTGCGGATCAGGTTCATGGTAGTTCTCGTTTCGTCTTTAGTTCGGATCATTCCGTTTGTGTACGAACAGAAAATAGGTGGCATCATATCGATTTAAAAGTGCCGTTGGCGCATGGCAGCAATGCAAATTGTGCAATGCAACATTAATGGCCATTCACGCCTGCGTCACAAAGAGGGCCGAATCGGAAAATGCCGCCGCGTCAACGGCTTGGCTGTTCCGGCTAAGGAAATGGCTCTTAAAATCAAAAAAGCGGAGCATGATGTCGTCCCAAAACCGCTTCACACTTTTCGGCATCATGCTCCAGGCTCGGGGGAAAGCATGGCGGGCTATACGAGACGGGTGAGGGCTGACATTGCCCGCTGGCGGGACGCAGGACTGATCGATGCGGCCACGGCGGAAGCATTGACGCGCGACGTCGCCGCCAACGAGCGCGCGTCGCTGAGCTTCGGCTCGATCCTGGCGATGATGGCGGCGCTTCTGTTCGGCGCCGCGATCCTGATCTTCGTCGCCGCCAATTGGGAGGCGTTCCCGCGCTTGCTGCGCGTGGCGGCACTTTTTGCCTTAATCCTTGGCGGCTATGTCGGCGGCGCGGTGCTGAAGACGCGCGACCACGCGGCGATCGGCGAGGCGCTGTGGATCGTTGCCGCCGCGGCCTTCGGCGGATCGATCGCGCTGATCGGCCAGATGTACCACCTTTCGGGCGACGAAACCTCGGCGCTGGTCACCTGGTGTGCAGGCACGGCGCTGGCGGCCGTGGCACTGCGTTCGAACCCGCTGACCGTGGCGGCGGTCGGCATTGCCGACGCATGGCTGGTGCTCAAGGGGTTCGGCTTCTACTGGCGGGCGGAGATTCCGCATCTCTTCATCGTCGTGGCGATCGTCCTGTTCGCGATTTCGTTCTGGACGCGCAGCGCGGCCGCGCGCCACCTGATCGTCCTCTCGGTCATTCTCTATCTCGTTCTCCTGGCATCGGATCACAATACGTTGCCGGTGGGCGCAACTCTGGCGATCGTCTCGACGCTCCTCTTTTTCGGTTCGGTCTTGGCAGGGGATCCGATCGACAGGTTCCTTCAGCTGGGCGGCCGGCTGCCCTTGCACGCCTTGTTCGGCTTCCTCACCGGCGTGGCGACGATCCAGTTCGATCTGGCGGATGAAAGCACTTACAACAGCGGCTTTGCCGTCGCCTCGATCGTCGCGCTTGCCGGCATCGTCGCGGCAATCATGCTGGCTGGCCGCGAGAGCAGGGGGCTGCGCTGGCTGGCCTATGCCGGCTTTGCCTTCGAACTCGCCATCATCTACAGCGTCACCTTGCAGTCGATGCTTGATACGGCCGGCTTCTTCCTGGCGGCGGCAGTGCTGCTTGGTGTTCTGGCGCTGGTCATCATCCGCATCGAAAAGCGCATGAAAGCGCCTGCCGAGACAGGAGCAACGGCATGACCGGCAGGAAACTGATCGTCTCGGCGCTGGTGCTGGCGCTTGTCCAAATCGGCTTTCTCAGTTGGATCATCGCCGGCCGCGCCGCGATCCTGCGCAACGGCAAGGAAGTGCTCCTGAAAATCCAGCCCGTCGATCCGCGCGATCTGCTGCGCGGCGACTATATCTCGCTCAACAACAATATTTCGCGGATCCCGGTGAAGCTGATCGCCAACATTCCGGAAGGCAAGCTCTCCAGCGACGACACATCGATCGTGGTGCGGCTGAGGAAGGGCGTTGACGGCTACTGGCAGCCGACGATCGCCTGGTTCGGCCAGGCGCCGGCACCGGCCGGCCCGGACGAGGCCGACATAGCCGGACGCATCACCGAAGGTTGGGGCCTGCGTGACGCGGATGCGACGATCGCGCCGGACTACGGAATCGACCGCTTCTATCTGCCGGAGGGCGAAGGCGTGGCGATCCAGGACGACATTCGCGTGCGGCCGTTCGGAATCAAGCTGGCGTTGTCGGCCAATGGCACGGCGCAGATCAAGGCGCTGATGGATGGCGACAAGACGCTGTTCGAGGAGCCGCTGTATTAGAGCGTTCAAGGGCCTTGGCGTCAGCGGCAGTCCGTATTGATGATGGTCCCGGTCACCGCTGAATGGTGCCGGTCTCCGCGATGATTTTGGGATAGGGACCAATCGATATCGTATAGTTGAAGTTGGCTGCGCCTTTTTCCTGCTTCGAAGGGCTGCGCACAACCCAGTCGTAGACGCCGGAGACCATGCAGCGATCGTCGGCGCACGTGACCGCAATGCTTTCATCGCGGACGTTAGACACGCGGTTGGGCCATTGCTTGTAATAGTTCCTCTTGTCCTGAATGATCGACCTCAAGGTCGTCGGCTTGCCATAGTAGTCGACCTTGGGAGCATAGGACGCCTGGACTTGGGCAATCGCGAAATCGTCGTTGTCGCCGTGATGCTCGATGAGATCCCTGGCGAAGGCGACCGCAATGCTCTCCGGCCGTTGCCTGGCGTCGGGTGCAGGAGCAGGTTCCGGCACCGGATTTGGCACGGCTGGCACCAGCGACGTATCTGTGGGTGGTCGGTTCGCCGCAATATTGGTCACATGCAATTCAGCCATTTCGCCGGCCGATAGATATCTTAGGTCGCGCTTGCCGTAGTTCGACGCCAATTCGATCAGCTTGGGGTCCACTCCCATCTCTATGACATAGGATATGATTGCGGCCGTTCCGAACTGGACACGGGCCTCCGCTTCCTGGTTGGACATCCCGTCAGCCGGTTTGAGAAACGCCCTGTGAATGCCGATAGAATCTGCTTCGGCGAAACGGTGGATGCCACCCAGGAAAGCCAGTGAGCAGGCTGAAGCGCACTGCAGTTGGTGAACCTGAAGCGTGTCCAATCCCGCTGCGCGGATCATACGCCCCAACCGAATGGCACTCCCAACGTTGCCGCCAGGGGAGTTAAATACAATCACCCTGGCCCCGCTGCTCACAACCGCGCGGTTAAATCCATTCAAGGATTCATTGGCGTCGAACTCACCGGAGACAACGAGCATTGGCGGCTGACCCGGAGGAGAAGCCGGAGTGTACTCCAAAGCCTCGACCTGAGACGTCGCCGCCGCGACAACGGATCCGACCCCCAGAACCAGAGAAACTATGCGCACAACTGAGAGAGCCCCAACCTGCCTGTCGCAACTAAGAACCTCTTAACGGGCTCTTTCAAGTGCATTTGATGCGCAAAGGCGGCAGCGGCCGAGCATGAGGGCCTTGCTCGCGCGGCCAGGAGTTGATGGTTCCGGTCCTCTTTGGCAAGGGTTCGGAAGATTTGTTGTCGGCTGATCTTCAGGTGGCTCGCCACCCGAAGCCCGTCACAGCGTAGGGTGGTGCGGATGAAGGGACTCGAACCCCCACGCCTTTCGGCACTGGAACCTAAATCCAGGGCGTCTACCAATTCCGCCACATCCGCTTTCCCCGGCAATCCCATGTAGCCATCATTCTGTCAATGTCGGGGCTCAGATCATGCTTATCCGGCTATGCGCGAAGATAGTTGAAAATTGGCCTAGCCTGTGACAAAAGGCGTGTCGAATGTGATGGAACGTGAATTTCCGCCTCTGCAAGATGCGAAAAGTTATAGGAAAAACAAAAACTTATTCGCATCGGGCTAAGCGTTATTCAGGAGAGTTTGAACCGCGTTAGCGGTCAAATCGCCAGGTTCCGTACCAAAAGCCATTTCCGGCAACATCATACCGGCAGGCTGTAAACGGCTAGGACCGTTTGGCAGCCTCATTGTTAAACAAAGGTTCTAGGATGCAGGTCACCGAAACGCTCAACTCCGGTCTCAAGCGCGAGATCAAGATCACCGTGCCGGCCGGTGACATGGAAGCCAAGCTGATGGCGCGGCTGACCGATGCCCGCGACAAGGTGCGCATCAATGGCTTCCGCCCGGGCAAGGTGCCGGTGCAGCATCTGCGCAAGATGTACGGCAAGTCGTTCATGGCCGAGGTCGTCAACGAGATCCTCAACGACTCGACCCGTTCGATCATCTCGGGGCGCGGCGAAAAGGCCGCCATGCAGCCCGAAGTGATCATGACCGAGGACGAGAAGGAGGCCGAGAAGATCCTGGCCGGCGGCTCCGACTTCGAATTCAGCCTCAATTACGAGGTCATCCCGGCGATCGAGATCAAGGACTTCTCCGACATTAAGGTGACGCGTCAGGTCTATGACGTGCCGGAATCGGAAGTCGACGATCAGGTCAAGCGCGTTGCCGAATCGGCGCGCAGCTATGAGCCGAAGACCGGCAAGGCCGCCGAGGGCGATCGCGTGACCATCGATTATCTCGGCAAGATCGACGGCGAGGCTTTCGCCGGCGGCGCCGGCACCGACCAGCCGCTGGTGCTTGGCTCCAAGGAGTTCATCCCGGGCTTCGAAGACCAGCTGGTCGGCACGAAGGCAGGCGATGAGAAGCAGATCACCGTCACGTTTCCGGAGAACTATCAGGCCGCGCACCTGGCCGGCAAGGAAGCCACCTTCGACGTCACCGTCAAGGAAGTGTCGGCGCCCGGCGAGCTCGAGATCAATGACGAGACGGCCAAGAATCTCGGCCTGGAATCGCTCGAACGCCTGCGCGAGATCGTGCGCGGCCAGATCGAGAACCAGTTCGGCTCGATGACGCGCCAGAAGGTGAAGCGCCAGCTGCTCGACCAGCTCGACGCTTCGTATTCGTTCGAGGCGCCGTCGAAGCTCGTCGAGGCCGAGTTCAACAACATCTGGGCACAGGTCAACCGCGACCTCGAGGCCGCCGGCCGTACTTTCGCCGACGAAGAGACGACGGAAGAAGAAGCGCGCGCCGAATATATGCGCCTTGCCGAGCGCCGCGTGCGCCTCGGCCTGGTTCTGGCCGAGATCGGCGAGAAGGCCGGCGTCACCGTGTCGGATGAGGAACTGCAGCGCGGCCTGTTCGAGCAGGTGCGTCGCTTCCCGGCCAACCAGCAGCAGGAAGCCTTCGAGTTCTATCGCAGCAACCCGGAAGCCATCAACGCGCTGCGGGCGCCGATGTTCGAAGAGAAGGTCGTCGACTATCTGCTCGGCCAGATCTCGGTCAACGATGTCAAGGTCGGCAAGGACGAGCTGATGGCCGACGACGAAGATGCCGAGACCGCGACCAAGGCAAAGCCGGCCAAGAAGGCAGCCTCGAAGAAGGCCGAAGCCAAGGCGAGCGAGGCAAAGGCGGGCGAAGCCGCCGATCAGGCGGAAGAGCCGAAGAAGAAGGCCGCGCCGAAGAAGAAGGCCGCCAAGGAAGCCGAATAACGGGTTTCAGAACCGCGATTTCGAAAGGCCGCCTCCGGGCGGCCTTTTTCATTACGGCGTATATCATTGTGGCGGCGCGGCAACACACGCGACTTGTCTTCATGGTCTGCCGCTGGCGATACCACCCGTTGAACATTATCTGTTTTCGATGGCGTTCGCGGGTGTCGGAGGCATTTGTGAGGCTGGGGTTCATGGTAAGAGGCTTAGTGGTTGCCGCGGCGCTCTTGTTGGCGGCGATCGGCGGGAGCGTCCGGGCCGAGCCGGATGTCCCGGTGCTCCTCTTGGCGGCGGCCGAAGGAGGCGCCCGGACCGAGCCGGATCTCGGCAATTGGCGCGTCGACACCGGCAGCGACGCCCAGATCACAGCCTCGCTGCATGCCATCAACAAGCTGATCACAGGGGGCGGAGCGCTGGGCTACAGCCCGGTGCTGACCTTGGCTTGCCGGCGCGATGGCGAACCACGCTGGAGCGAATGGCTGCAGCTCAAGGATTCGGTCTCCGCCAGCCGCAAGATCACCATCTCCGTCATTGTCGACGGCGGCAAGACCGATGAAAGCTGGTCGGTCGGCCCGCGCGGCAGAACCCTGGTCAGGGACGGAGACGACGGCATCAAGCGCCTGGTTTCAGCGAGCCGGCTGACGCTGTCATGGCGCTTCGGCCTTCTGTCGGGGCGCGGCGAGGCCGATTTCGAGCTTGCGGGTCTTTCCAAAGCGATCGGCCAGATCGCCGCAAGCTGCAAAACCGATCCACCTTGACCCCGTTGCCTAAAGCGCGTCGCGATCTTTCATAGTCGCTTCATGCACTTAGGTTCTTGATTTTACGCATGTCTTTCTCCCGAAGCCGGTTCCCACTTTCGGGAGACATGCTTTTGGAACAGGCTTTCCAGTTCGGCGGCCGTCATGGCGCGCCCGAACACCTTGCCGATCATATCGAGCATCGCATTGTGCCTAAGCCTCAGCAAAAGCTGGCTTTTTCTATCCGTTTGGACGATGCTGTGGTATATAGGTGCCGCAATTCCACTGAAGAAACCCGGATCCCCCGCTCTTATGCGTGGCGCACACAAGCGGGCCGGTGTGGTGCCGATCGTTCCGACGCAAAACGAGACCATCAGGAAGGAAATGCGATGCGTGCAACAGCGCTTTTTATCGTCTTGTCCGCTACGACCTTCTTCGCAGGCCCATCGCAGGCGCAAGATGCCGCCGCGGGCGAGAAGGTCTTCGCCAAGTGCAAGGTCTGCCACGTTGCCGACCAGGACCAGAATAGGATCGGTCCGTCTCTGAACGGCGTCATCGGGCGGGTTGCCGGTACGCATCCCGGTTTCACCTATTCCGCGGCCATGATCGCGGCTGGAAAATCCGGCGTCAAATGGGACGAGCCGACACTGACGACGTACCTTCACGCCCCCCAGGCGATGGTCAAGGGGACGAAGATGACATTTCCCGGCCTAAAGGACGACAAGGACATAGCCAACGTCATCGCCTACCTGAAGCAATTTTCCAAATAGACGGCCCTTCCGAGCACCATCGCTGGTCGTCCGGCATTTGCACTGTTGAAAGGTCGCGACGTGCGCCGTTACGCCGGCAGCGCGAAGAACCCCAACAGCAGCAGAACAACTATGCCAAGGCCGAGTATGACAAGCGTCCGCGTGTCCATCACGTTCACTTTCGACCGGGCGTATGCCCCGAAAATCGGGATCGATTTTCGAAAAGGACCATAGGCCCATCAAAGCGGTACAGCGCCCGTTGCACGCCCAGAAAGGCGCGGCGCGACGCCGCAAGAGAATATCGAAAAAAGTCTTCTGGAGCCAGTGTGCGGACCTGGCTGGCTGCCGCACCCGTTCCAATGAAATGACGACAAATCGGGCGCAATGGAGTATGTTGGCAGTCGGTGCAGGTCGCGGTTTGCGTGGCCAGTCACGCAAAGCGGTAGCACCGTGAATTCCGCGACCTTGCCGGGCCCGATCTGGAGGAACGGTCATGGCAAGCTTTCACGTGATTGCAGGCGCCAGCGAAACGCTGGAGCATACCAGGGTGAGAAAGATCGGCGTTTCCGATCTTTTCGATGCGCTCAAGCGGGGTGTCGACGACTTCATGGTCAAACCCTCGCACATCGTGTTTTTGTGCATGATCTATCCACTCGTCGGCGTCGTGCTCGCCACCTGGACATCAGGAGCAAACACGTTGCCGTTGCTGTTTCCGCTGGTATCGGGCTTCGCGCTGATCGGGCCACTCGCGGCGATCGGGCTCTATGAGATCAGCCGCAGGCGGGAAGCCGGGCTGGATGCTTCCTGGAAACACGCGTTCGAGGTCAGGAATTCTCCGGCGCTGCCGGCCATCGCCGCGGTCGGGATCATGTTGTTTGTGATCTTCATCGCCTGGCTTTTGACCGCCAAGATCTTCTACGAGCAGCTGTTCGGCCCTGAGCCACCGGCGTCACTGTCCAGTTTCATCGCCCAGATATTCGCCACCGGGCGCGGCTGGACGCTGATCGTGCTGGGGCACGCCATCGGGTTCGTGTTCGCCGCAGTCGTGCTGTGCACCACCGTCGTGGCTTTCCCGCTGCTGCTCGATCGCGACGTCGGCGCCTACGAAGCCATCCACACCTCGGTGCGCGTGGTCGTGGCCAACCCGATTGTGATGGCCGTCTGGGGGCTGATCGTCGCCGTCGCGCTGATCATCGGTTCGCTGCCGGTGTTCGCAGGCCTGGCAGTCGTGCTGCCGATTCTCGGTCACGCCACCTGGCATGTATATCGCAAGGTCGTAGAGCCTCCGGCTGGCTCCATACCGGCGACGTAAGCAGACCTGTCGCTGCGCATAGGCCACCTGCGTCGGTGCGCTCAGAAGGCGCGGTGGCTGAACCGCGCCTGGCGCGCGCCCGTGGTCAGGTTGCGGAAATCCTTGCCGCTGACATGCACCAGCGTCTTGTGGTCGCCGCCTTCGAAATAGACGTCGGCGGCATCGCGCAGGCTTTCATCCAGAATGACTGGCACGTCATAGGCCGCACCGATCGGCGGTACGGCGCCGATGTCGCAGTCATCGAAGAGCGATACAACCTCGTCCTCGGAAGCGAGCCCGAGGCGCTTGTCCATGACATCCTGCAGCTTGCCGAGCTCGATCCTATGGGTGCTTGGGACGACGGCCAGCGCATAACCGAGTTCGTGGTGAACGACCACGGACTTGGCCATGATGCTGCCGGGCACATGCGCGGCGATGGCAGCCTGCCTGCTGGTGGATGTGCGGTGATGCGCGACGGTGTCGTAGGGGATTCCCTTGCCGTCGATATAATGCCTCAGTCTGTTTGCTATGGTCATTGTGCGCGTCCTTCTGCTTGAGTTTTCGACGCATATGTCAAACCAAATGGACCAGCAGCCTGTTGTTTCAAGGCACATGGACCGGCCGTTTCCGCTGGTTGCTGGATCTGTATCGCTCGTCAGGGGCCAGGTCCGAAAAACGCGATGCGGGTCAGCAGCGTATAGTCGGCTTCGAAAACCATCATGGTCACGAAAACCAGCACCAGTATCGGCGGCAGGATGATCGCATACATCATCGCCAGCCGCTCCCAGGCCATGTGCATGAAGACGGCGACAATCAATCCTGCCTTGAGCATCATGAAGATCAGGATCAGCGACCATCTGAGATAACCGTGGATGCCGAAATAGTCGACCAGGTAGGAGCATGTGCTGAGGATGAACAGCCAGGCCCAGACCACCAGGTAGAGCTTGATCGGGTGCTCCTGATGAACCTCGGCGGGGGCGACCGCTGCCGTGGCCCCATCCTGCGCATGGGTGGCGTGCAGCGCGTGTTGCCCGAGACCGTTTGCGGTTGCTTCAGCCATATCTGCCTCTCACCAAAGATAGAAGAAGGCGAAGATGAACACCCAGACCAGGTCGACGAAGTGCCAGTAGAGGCCCATGATCTCGACATTCTCGTAGCGACCCCGGCGGCTGGTGAAGAAACCGGACCGCCCGATGTCGAAGTCGCCACGCCAGACCTTTCGCGCCACGATGATCAGGAAGATCACGCCGATCGTGACGTGCGTGCCGTGGAAGCCCGTGATCATGAAGAAGCATGAGCCGAACTGCGCGGCACCCCAGGGATTGCCCCATGGCCGCACCCCTTCGGTGATCAGCTTCGTCCATTCGAAGGCCTGCATGCCGACGAATGTCGCGCCGAGTGCCGCGGTCAAAAGCATCAGGATCGCGGTTTTGCGGCGATCGCGGCGGTAGCCGAAATTGACCGCCATGGCCATCGTTCCGCTGCTCGAGATCAGCACGAAGGTCATGATAGCGATCAGGATCAGAGGGATTTCCGAGCCGCCGATGCGCAGGGCAAAGACCTCGCTCGGGTTCGGCCACGGCACGCGCGTGGAGATGCGCGCGGTCATGTAGGAGAGCAGGAAGCAGCCGAAAATGAAGGTGTCGCTGAGCAGGAAGATCCACATCATGGCCTTGCCCCAGGACACGTTCTTGAACGCCCGCTGGTCCGAGGCCCAATCGGCGGCAATGCCGCGCCAACCGGCGGGCCTGGGCTCCATCTGGCTGGTATGCGTCATGGTCGTCTCGGCCATCGCCGGTCTCCTAGGTCAGCAGCTGTCGGCAGATGTCGATGAAGGTCGCGGCCCAACCCGCCAGGAGGGCGAAGATGCAGAGCCAGACGAAAAGCAGGAAATGCCAGTACATGGCGCAGAGCTCGACGCTGAGGCGAAGCCGCTGCGGCCGCGCTCCATTCCAGGCGCCGATGCTCGTCCTGCCAAGTCCGACCAGACCGCCGAGTATGTGCAGGCCATGCATGCCGGTGATCAGATAGAAGAAGCTGTTGGCCGGGTTGGATGCGAGCAGATAGCCGTCTGCGGTCAGTTGACGCCATGCCATCAACTGACCGACGAGAAAGGCAAGCGTCGTGAGCCCCGCCGTGGCAAGACCAAGCCGGACGTTGTCGATCTGGCCTTTGCGCGCGGCTATCACGGCACATTGCAGCGCGACGCTGCTCAGCACCAGCACGCCGGTGTTGAGCCAGAGCAGGCGCGGCAGCGGCAGCGGCTGCCAGTCGGGCAGGCCCATGCGCATGAAATAGGCGCTGGTGAACAGCGAGAACAGGCAGCCGACGACGGCGAGGAAGACGCCGAGGCCGATCTTGGCGGTGGGCAGCGCCGACCGGTCGAAACCGACGAAATCCCCGGCCAGGCCTTGCTCCAGCCAGGGCTTGGCCGTCAGCCGTTGGTGCGAAAGCCACCATCCGGCGAAGCCGGCGATCACCAGCAGAAAGACCAGGATGACGCTCATGACGGCTCCTTGGAGGGAGCGAAGTCGCCCGGCACGTTCTGCGGGATGAAGTCCTCCTTGGCCCCCGGCACGCTGTAGTCATAGGCCCAGCGATAGACGATCGGCAGTTCCTTGCCGAAATTGCCATGCGCCGGCGGCGTCTGCGGCGTCTGCCATTCGAGCGTCGTCGCCCGCCATGGGTTGCCGCCGGCCTCGCGGCCATGGCGGATGCTCCAGATCAGGTTGAACAGGAACACCATCTGGGCGAAGCCGACGATGAAGGCCATGATGCTGATGAACGAGTTCAGGTGATGAGCCGATTCCGTCATTATGGTCATGTCGGTGAGCTCGGCGTAACGCCGCGGAATGCCCATCAGGCCGAGATAGTGCATGGGGAAGAAGATCAGGTAGGCGCCGAGGAAGGTTACCCAGAAGTGGAACTTGCCGAGCGTTTCGTCGAGCATCCGCCCGGTGACCTTCGGATACCAGTGATAGATCGCGCCGAAGATCACCAGGATCGGCGCGACGCCCATGACCATGTGGAAATGGGCGACGACGAACATGGTGTCCGACAGCGGCACGTCGACGACGACATTGCCGAGGAACAGTCCGGTCAACCCGCCATTGACGAAGGTGACGATGAAGGCGAGCGCGAAAAGCATCGGTATGGTGAGGTGGATATCGCCGCGCCACAGCGTCAGCACCCAGTTATAGACCTTGATCGCCGTCGGCACGGCAATGATCAGGGTCGTGGTCGCGAAGAAGAAGCCGAAATAGGGATGCATGCCGCTGACATACATGTGATGCGCCCAGACGACGAAGCTCAGGGCGCCGATGGCGATGATCGCCCAAACCATCATGCGATAACCGAAGATGTTCTTGCGCGCATGCGTGCTGATCAGGTCGGACACGATGCCGAAAGCCGGCAGGGCGACGATGTAGACCTCCGGGTGGCCGAAGAACCAGAACAGATGCTGGAACAGGATCGGACTGCCGCCATTGTGCTGCAATTGCTGACCCATCTCGACGATCGCCGGCATGAAGAATGAGGTGCCGAGGGCGCGGTCGAGCAGCATCATCACACAAGCGACAAACAGCGCCGGAAAGGCGAGCAGCGCCATGACGGTGGCGGTGAAGATGCCCCAGACGGTGAGCGGCAGGCGCATCAGGGTCATGCCGCGCGTGCGGCCCTGGAGCACCGTCACCACATAGTTGAGGCCGCCCATCGTGAAGCCGATGATGAACAGGATGAGCGACGAGAGCATCAGTATGATGCCCCAGTCCTGTCCGCCCGGCGTGCCGGTCATGATGGCCTGCGGCGGGTAGAGCGTCCAGCCGGCGCCGGTCGGTCCGCCCGGCGCAAAGAAGCTCGACACCAGCACCAGCACGGCGAGCAGATAGACCCAATAGCTCAGCATGTTGACATAGGGAAAGACCATGTCACGGGCGCCGACCATCAGCGGGATGAGGTAGTTGCCGAAGCCGCCGAGGAAGAGCGCGGTGAGCAGATAGATCACCATGATCATGCCGTGCATGGTGATGAACTGGTAGTAGGCCTCCGGAGTGATGAAGTCGAACGTGCCGGGAAAGCCGAGCTGCAGGCGCATCAGCCAGGACAAAACCAGCGCCACCAGGCCGATCGCGGTTGCCGTTGCCGAGTACTGGACCGCTATGACCTTCGCGTCCTGCGAGAAGACATATTTCGTCCACCAGCTGTGCGGATGGTAGAGTTCCACCTCCCCAACTTCGGCGGGCGGAACGGCATCTGCGGGTGTGACGTCGACCATTGGAGCACCTCCGTGCCCTATTGTGCGGACCTCGAAAGTTCCGAGTTTGCCGCGACGCCCAGATTGGACGCGATTGTCTTTCCTGGCGGCTGGTTCGCCGAGCCCGATTGCTGCGGCGCCGACAGTTGCGCGAAAGTCTGCTGCTGGCCGAGCCAGGCCAGATAGTCCTGCTCGGTGTCGACCACGACCACGCCATGCATCAGCGGGTGCCCTTGGCCGCACAGTTCGGCGCACAGGACCTGGAAGGTACCGGTCCTGGTCGGGGTGAACCAGAAATAGGTCACCGAGCCGGGGATCATGTCCATCTTGGCGCGGAATTCCGGGATATAGAAATCGTGCAGCACATCGATCGAACGCAGCAGCACCTTGATCGGCTTGCCGACCGGCAGATGAAGATCGGCGGCTTCGACCAGGACATCATCCTGGCCGTTCGGATCTTTGGGGGCGACGCCCAACGGATTATCAGCGGTAACGTCGCGGGTGTCGGAAGTGCCGAGCTTGCCATCCTTGCCCGGCAAACGGAAGCTCCACTGCCATTGCTGGGCGACGACCTCGACTTCGGTCGCATCGCTTGGCACCGTGACGAAGCGGCTCCAGACGAACAGGCCGGGCACCAGCAAAGCAGTGACGCCGATCGCGGTGACGATCATCAGCCACGATTCGAGGCGCTTGTTCTCGGGTTCGTAAACCGCGCGATTGCCTTCCCGATGCCGGAAGCGGAAGACGCAATAAGCCATAAAGAGGACGACAGCGGCAAAGACGATGCCGGTGATCCAGAAGCTGATGATGATAGTATTGTCGATATAGTCCCAGTTCGAGGCAATGGGCGTCCACCACCATGGGCTCAGGAGGTGAAACAACACCGAGCCCACGACGATCAAAACGAGTACAAGCACAACGGCCATGTCCCGTTCCTCCCAGCATTCCCAGCGCGCGAAGCGTCCCGAAGTGCCGAGGTGCATCATGCTCGATTTCCGGTTGAAATTCCAGAGCCGACTATCTGATTGACAAAACGATGCTCTTTACGCCGCAGTTCACATTTTCGACCGGGATGACGGCGCCGACGGAACGTCGCTGCGCCCGGCCCGTTTCCGGGAAAGGGCCGGGAGCGCCAGTCGAAGGCGGCCAGACGCTTGGGGCGCGGGTATGGAGGGACCCGCGAGACGGCTGGATGTGATCCGCAAAGGAGACACCCGATGGAAGGCCGATTGCAGGCCAAGGTGGCGATCGTCACGGGCGGCGGAACAGGAATTGGCGAGGCGGTCTGTCTCAAGTTCGCGCGCGAAGGCGGGAAGGTCATTGTCAATGGGTTGCCCGACGATCCGATCGACGACGTCGCCACCGCAATTCTGAAGGACGGCGGAGAGGCGATCGCTTTCGCCGCCGATGTCGCGGACGAGCGTCAGGCGCGCGCCTGTGTCGACGCCGCCATCGATCGCTTCGGCAAGCTCGACGTGCTCGTCAATAATGCGGGCGTGCTTCTCGTCAATGCGGAGACCGACGACATGCCGACCGACAAGTTCGATGAGCACTTACGCTGCAACGTGCGCTCGGCTTTCTTGATGACGAAGTTCGCGCTGCCGCATCTGAGGAAAACGAAGGGCGTGATCCTCTGTGCCGGCTCCGAAGGCGGCGTTAACGGCCAGCCCAGGAATGTCGCCTATGGCGGAACCAAGGGCTTTCTGCATTCCTTTGTCATGGGCATAGCTGTCGAGCAGGCGCAATATGGCGTGCGGGCCAATTGCGTGAGCCCCGGGCCCATCGACACAGCTTGGACGCATAAGGAGACGGGCGCCGTCGATGCGACGATCGAGAAGGCGCTGGTGACGGCTGTTCCGTTTGGTCGGCGCGGCACGCCGGAAGAAGTCGCAAATGTCTACGCATTTCTGGCGTCGGACGAAGCGAGCTTCGTCACCGGCGCGGTTTGGCTGGTCGATGGCGGCATCACACCAGCGAAGGGCGCGGTCGGCGCGATGGCGAAAAGCGAAGCCTCGACGCCACCCCCAGGCAAGCTGCGGCTTCGACATACGCTCGACGGCACGCGCAACAAGGATATCGTCAAGATTCAATAGCGAGAAAGCGAAAGGCCAAGGCATGGCGCGCGCAAACAGAATGCAAGCAGCGGCGATCGACCGCTTCGGCGGCGCGGATGAGATCGCGCTCCACACGCTCCCAGTACCCGAACCCAAGGCTGACGAAGTGCTGATCCGCGTCGACACCGCAAGCGTCGGGCCGTGGGATCCATCACTTCGGGAAGGTGAGTATTTCGAAGCGACGAAGGAAGACAGGCCTTCCTTTCCATTTGTTCTCGGGGTGGACGGCGCGGGCACGGTCATTGCGACTGGAGAGCGAGTGAAGAGCTTTCGCGAAGGCGACAAGGTTTACGGCTACGATCCCGACATCGCCAAGAACGGCTTCTATGCTGAGTATGCGCGGCTGAAAGCCCGCCACGCCGCCCCAGTGCCCGACGGCCTCGATCTCGAGCAAGCGGGCGCGATGCCGGCCGATGCGTTGACCGCCCTGACCGGGCTTGAAACGCTCGGCCTCAAGCCTGGCGAGAAGTTGGGCATCTTTGGCGCGAGTGGCGGCATTGGCCATATCGCGCTCCAGCTGGCCAAACGCATGGGCGCAGACGTGCTCGCGATCGCCTCTGGAGAGGATGGCGTCGCGCTTGCGCGCCACCTCGGCGCGGACGCCGCAATCGACGGTCATTCATCCGAAGTCGAAACCGCTGTGCGCGAATTCGCACCCGACGGGCTCGATGCGGTCCTCATCACTGCAAATAGCGATGGGTTGGAGGCGGTGTTGAAAGCCATCCGCAAGAGCGGGCGCGCGGCGTACCCGAACGGCGTGGCGCCCGAACCAAAAGCGCGCGCCGGCGTGCATCTCGAAGCCTATGACGGGCGCGCGGAACCCGAACTTTTCGAACGGCTCAATCGCCTGATCGAGATGGGGCCGTTCACCGTGCATGTCGCCGCCAAATACCCCCTCGGTGAAGCGGCCGAAGCGCACCGTGCGGTCGAGCGGCATCATCTGGGCAAGGTAGCGCTCGCGGTTCAGTCCCGCTAGCGCGATGGCCGAGCGCCTCACGATCCCCGTCGGTCGCTTGAATATTGCGGCGAGCAGGGCCGGCGATGCTCAGAAGCCGGCGCTCGTTCTCCTGCACGGCTGGCCGCATTCGCGGGCGCTTTATGACGGTGTCCTTGACGCGCTGAGCGTTGATTTCCACGTGCTTGCGCCCGACTTGCCGAATATCGGCGACTCCTATGGCGCGCCGCCCTCCGCCGAGAAGACAGTTCTCGCCGATATCGTGCTTGAAGCTGCCGAAAGCGTCGACGCTCGGGACATCCTCATCGCTGGCCTCGACGTAGGCGGGATGATCGCTTTTGCAGCCGCGCGAGATCATAGCGAACGATCAAAGCCGCCGTGGTGATGAACACGGTCATTCCTGGTCTTGACCCATGGGAGAAGCTTCTTGCCGATCCGCGCATCTGGCATTTCGCGTTTCACAACGTGGTGGACTTGCCGGAAACTTTGGTCACGGCTCGTGAGCGCGCGTATTTCGATTTCTTCCACGACGTCCTCGCAGCTGTGCCGAAGCGCATTTCGCAAGCGCTGCGCGATCGATTCGCCGTTGCCTATAGCCGCCCCGATTCACTCAAGGCTGGTTTCGACTGGTATCGCGCGATGGCGGCCGACGCCCGCCACAATGCAAAACCTGCACGCATTGAAAAACCGCTGCTCTATGCGCGCGGCGACGCTGACAAGCGGCCGATCGAACCCTACGTTGATGGCCTGAAGGCGGCCGGCGCGGCGAATGTGGACAGCCGGATCATCGAAGGCAGCGGGGAATTGCTGCCAATCGAGGCCCCCGCAGGGTTTATCCGGGCGCTGTGCGACTTCCGAGCAAGGCTAGGAGCCTAGGATGGTCTTGCAATGCCACGCGCGACAAGCCGTTCTTCGATGGTTGATCGCCCAGCGGTCACGACAGGTGCTCCATGATCGCGCCGGCAACGGCGGCCGGGGCCTCGCGCGTGGGAAAATGTCCGACGTCGTCCAGGACGATACGCCGATAGCTCCCGGTGAAATATTTGTCCTTGCCCTCAGTGCTCTTGGCGAGCACGGTGCCGTCAGCTCCGCCCTGGATCATTAGGGTTGGAACGCCAAGTTGTTCCGTCGATGCGATTTTCTGATGCAGTGGATCGTAACGCGGATCACGCGGCTCGTCGCGCCATCGGCCTCGATAATTGCTTAAGGTGATCGCAAGCCAGTCCGGATTTTCGAAGCTTCGCGCCACCATCTCGAACGTCTTCTCGTCGAACCAGCCTTGCGGACTCCATGTTTCCCACATGATGCGAGCAAAGCCGCGCGGGTCTTCGGCGACCGCCTCAGCGCCACGGTCGACCGACATGAACCATTGATACCACCAGGCGCGCGATTGCCTGAACGGCGGCACCGGAAAGGCGCCGCGAGGCGAATAGCCCAGAGAAAGCGCAGTTACGCTTTCCAGTCGTTCGGGAACGACCGCCGCAAGGGCATAGGCAACGCGCGCGCCCCAATCATGCCCAATGACCGAGAAACGCTCGATCTTCAGCGCATCCATCAGATCGAGCGCATCTTGCGCGAGAGCCTCTGTTCGGCCGTCGCGGTGGGTCGAAGGCGACAGGAAACGAGTTTGTCCGAAGCCTCGAAGCCAGGGCATGATCGTCCGCACTCCAACCTTGGAGAGCTCACTGGCGACGGAAGTCCACGTCGTAGCGTCATCCGGCCAGCCATGGAGCAACAACGCGATCTTGCCATTCGCGTCTCCACCCTGAAGGAACGCGACCTCCAGCACATCGGTCGTTGTCTTTAGCAGGCGATCGGGATCGAGCGACATGGACAGGAACGGTCGCCACCTGATTACGTTCCTCGAACGGTACCGGCCCTAAAAAGACGATGGTTTGCCGAGCACGAGCGGCTTCACCGAGCGGGCGGGGCGGCCGCGTTTACCGGCGCTTCGGCCAAAACCGATGCGAACTTCCCACACTGGCCTGCGCACCTCGACCACCTTCGATCTCGGCGGGGCCACGCTGATCGCGAAGGGCATGGCCGGCTGGCGTCATGCCTTCGGCGATGTAACGCCGCTCGCCGTAATGCGTTTTGCCGGAGGCGGCGACGCTTTCGACGTTGGCGGTGTTCCGATCGCGCGCAACGCGGCTGTGCTCGAAGCCGGTTTCGATTGTGCGATCACGCCGTACGCGACGCTCGGCGTCTCCCATAACGGGCGGTTCGGCTACGATCTCTCCGACCAGTCTGTCAACGCGACCTTCAATATGAAGTTCCGAATCGACAGGGCCCGCCGCGATAGTGCGGCGGGCCGGAGTTGAAGCATGTCGGTCTTCCTATTTTCAGATCAGCAGCAGGCCCTTCATCGAGGCGTTGCCCTTGCGGCCGATGATGATGTGGTCGTGCACGGAAATACCGAGGGGCTTGGCCGTATCGATGATCTGCTTGGTCATCTCGATGTCCGCGCGGGAAGGTGTGGGATCTCCCGAAGGATGGTTGTGGACCAGGATGACGGCGCTGGCGGAGAGCTCGAGCGCGCGCTTCACCACCTCGCGCGGATAGACCGGCGTGTGGTCGACGGTGCCGGTCTGCTGAACCTCGTCCGCGATCAGCCCGTTCTTCTTGTCGAGGAACAGGATGCGGAACTGTTCGCAGGCCTCGAAGGCCATGGCTGAGCGGCAATAGTCGAGCAGTTGCGTCCAGTTGGACAGGACTTCGCGGCCGCGCACCTCGCCGCGCGCCATGCGCTGGGCAGTGGCGGCGATGATCTTGAGGTCGGTCGCGACCGTCGGGCCGATGCCTTTGACCTCCTCAAGCAGGGATGGCGGCGCGCCGAGCACTTCGGCCAGCGAGCCGAAGCGGGCGATCAGCGCCTTGGCGATTGGCTTGGTGTCGACGCGCGGGATGAGCCGGAAAAGCAGGAGCTCGAGCAGCTCATAGTCGGGCAGGGCGTCCGGACCGCCAGCCGTAAAGCGTTCGCGCAGGCGGTCGCGATGGCCGTGATAGTGCGGCTTTTCTTCCACCGCCGCTGCCTTTTTCAGGGGCTTTTGTGGCTCGATCCAAGCTTCGGAAAAGAACGCCCGCTCGTCGTCGACTTTGCCCATGCCTGCTCACCCCAAGGCTTCGGGTGAAGCCTAGGCCGGCAAACCGGGGCGGTCGAGCTTTTTCGGCGACAGGGTGAAGATCTCACAGCCGGTGTCGGTGACGCCGATCGTGTGCTCGTATTGCGCCGACAGCGAGCGGTCTCGCGTCACTGCCGTCCAGCCGTCGGAGAGCACCTTCACATGCGGGCGGCCGAGATTGATCATCGGCTCGACGGTGAAAATCATGCCCGGCCGCATTTCGACGCCTTCGTTGGCGGTGCCGTAGTGCAGGATGTTCGGCGCATCGTGGAAAAGCTGGCCGACGCCGTGGCCGCAGAAGTCGCGCACCACCGAGCAGCGCTCGGCCTCGGCATAGGTCTGGATTGCGGCGCCGATGGCGCCGGTGCGGGCACCGGGCTTGATCGCGGCGATGCCGCGCATCAAGCACTCATAGGTCACCTCGAGCAGGCGCTCGGCGGCACGCTTGATCGTGCCCACCGGATACATGCGCGAGGAATCGCCGTGCCAGCCGTCGAGGATATAGGTGACGTCGATGTTGACGATGTCGCCTTCCTTCAGCGGTTTGTTGTCGGGGATGCCATGGCAGACGACATGGTTGATCGAGGTGCAGGACGACTTGGTGTAGCCGCGGTAGTTGAGCGTTGCCGGCAGCGCGCCATGATCCATGCCGAACTCGAAGACGAAGCGGTCGATCGCCTCGGTCGTCACGCCGGGCTTCACCATCGCAACGAGCTCGTCGAGGCAGCGCGCGGTGAGGTCGCATGCCTTGCGCATGCCGGCAAAGCCTTCCTCGCCATAGAGCCTTATTTGGCCGGTGTTGCGAAGCGGGGCCGTGGAGGCGTCGAGATAGGTAACCATTTTTGTCCGTTTGCCGGCGTTGGCCCCCAGGAGCCGGGAGCGAAAATCTGCACCAGATTTGGCACCGGAAGCCGCAAGGTTCAAGGACGAAGTGCGATCGCGGCGTCCATTGCGGCTTTCCTTTGGCCGGCCCATGGGCTAGGGCGGGTCCTGATATCGGGAGATTGCCTTGGCGGCACCTGAACGCGAAAGATCGAAGCTGCCGTCTGTCAGGAGCGCCTGCGCGGGCCTGATGGCGCTGCTGATGCTCGCGCTGCTGAGCTTCGCTCAGGCCGAAATTTCCGCGTCGGCCGTCTCGCTCCAGGGTGGCTCAAGCATCAGCGCCGCCCGCCAGGGTGACACGATCGCGCTGCTCAGAACAACCGGCAAGGCGCAGGCGCTTGAGGTTCGGGCCAGCCGGCCGCTCCCCGTAAAGCTCGTCAACGGCAATCCGGGCGCGCTCGCGCCCGCATCCGATTTTCTGATTGTCGGCCAGGCTTTGCCGGCCGAGATGGGCGCCGCGGCCGCATCGGCAAGCGCAACGGCTTCGCGCACCAACCAGCCGCGCGCGCCACCTGCCGCATAAGGCTCGGCCGCAAGGCGCGGCACTCAAACCAAAAACCTTTTCATCGCGTCGCGATCCGGCGACGGCCGCTGGCCGTCCGTCGGTCGTGTGCGCGCAGTTCGGATATCATTCAATGCAACGCATCAAGACGTTCAAGACACTGACGCGGGCGGCCGCGGCGGCCTCCTTTCTGGCAGTCCAGGCGATCATCTGCATCGGCACCGTCTACTGGGCCGTCGCCGCTACCCTTCGTATGGAAGGAACGGCGGCGATGGTGCTCGGCGCACTGTTCGCAGCGCCGTCCGCCTATCTGCTGATGCTGGTCACGCGCATGGCCTATGACGCCGAGACGGATCCGGCCAACCAGTAGCGGCGTCACAGGGAACAGGGCATGGGGCAGGGCGATGCGGGTTGCATCGCCTTGTCCGATCCTCCGCACCTGTAAGGCGATTCTTCACCGCACTGAGGTCACATTCCTGGGTCAGAAGGCCGTCAAAGCAACTTTTCACAACGAGCGGCGTTGCCGGGGCTGCGCCAGTTCGGGAGACAGGGAATGGACAGACTGCAATTCGAGGTGCCGGTGCGCATCACGCCCGCGCCCGGCCTGCCCGTCGAGGAAATCTACAGCGCCGAGCAGGCGCTCGATTTCCTGCAGGACTGGCCGAAGCGCAGGCAAGGCAAGCTCTACGAGGCCGCGTTCAACGCCTGCTTCGGAGCGACGGTCGATATCACCAGCACCGAGGAAGCCTGCCGCGCCTTCGCGGCTTTCTGCCGTGTCAGCGGCCTGCTGGCGAGGGACGCGATGTTTCCCGGCAAGCGTGGCGGCGGGGCAGGGACGTATCGCGAGGCGCGGGCGTAGACCCGATCGCAGCTTTCACCCGCCGAAAGACACGCCCCGGTAGCGCATGCCGACCTGCACGCCGCGCACGATCACGCGCGACAGTATTTCCATGTCGAGCGGCATCTTCGGGCGCCAGACATCGAGGAGGAGCGCGACGCGCGGCTGGTCGGAGTTGTTCATGACTTCGTGCTCGAACGTGTCGTCCCACAGCATGCATTCGCCATCGGCAATGCGCCGTTCCTCGTGATTGATCATCATGATCGTTGCCGGCCGGCCGTCCTGTTGTTTCGGAATGACCAGGCCCAGATGGAAGCGCATGATGCCGCGAAAGGGGCCGCGATGGGCGGGGATATGCTTGCGCGGAGCGAGAAATGAGACGGCCGCCGATTTGACCTCGGGGCATTCGGTGAGCAGCCGGCTCAGCACCGGCATGCGCGCGAGGTTTTCCGGCACCGTCATGTCATAGGCCTTGAGCACGAACATGCGCCAGTCGAGGCCGTCATTGGCGGAGATGTCGGCCTGCTCCGGCATGATGTCGTGGAAGCGCGGCGCCTTGTTCAGCTTCGCCGCCAGCGCCTCGTCGCGGATGTCCTGCCAGGCGGCGGTGAACTTCGCCGCATTGGGAAAATGCGTTCCGGCATCAAGGATCGCCGGCGCATCTATGCGCTTTTCGTAGATTCGGCGGACAAGATTGGTTCCCAGATCGTAGGCGCCTGACATCTCATTACCTCGAAGCCGTTGTTATTGTTATATAGTGGCTGATTGCTTGCGGCCATGACTCACGGAGATTTGTTCGGGCTGTCAACAGCAGAATCGACATAGTCAGCTCGCCGCTTACTGGGTCTTTGTCGCCAGCCGCGGGCCGCTGGCAACATCGACGATTTCGGGCCTGGCAGTGTCGACCGCGCCGTCCCAGCCGCCACCAAGCGCCTTGTTGAGGGCCATACAGTCGGTGGCGATCGAGACGCGGCTTTACAGGACGGAATCGATGGCGGGTTAAGCTGACCGCTCGGCGCCGAGGACGCCGACCTTGCTTACTTGACCTTTTCAATCACCGGGCCGGCCGGCTGGTCGGTCGCCGGAGCCGGCGTGCAATCCTGCCCTTTGCACTCCAGGGCCGGGTCGTCCTTCGGCGGCAAACAATTCTGCCCCTGGCAGTGAATGGCCGGGCGCTGTTGAGTTGCCGGCTCATTCGGCTGGGCAGGCTGATCCTCGGCGCGGACGGGCTGCAACCCCACGAGGCCGGTCATTGCCCCGCACAGGAGCGCTGTTCGAAGCAGGTTCATTCGCGCCTCCACCGTTGGGAGCCGGCTGAACCCTACACTTTCGAGCTGCAGTCGGCTGCCGGCGACTGCCAACGACGTTAACGGCGCGTTTCCGCTTCGAGAGGGCAGGCTGAATCTCCTCGATGGCAGCTGACCGACCATTGTTCAGGATCGCGCGGCGTAGCTGCAGCACGGCAGCGCACCGCTTAGGGGAGTGGCCAATCGGGTAACTCACGTAAACTCCAGCCGCGCCAGCCATCCCAAATGGCCACCAGGACGGAACCGATTGCGATGGCCAACAGGAGATAGGCGAGTATCTCTAACGGTCGATGAATCCGATGTGATGGAAGGGCCGGCGCTTGCCCCCAAGACGGAGGCGAGGGCAGTTTCGGAATTCGACGCTCTGCCCGCCGGGCTCGTTTCATATCCAGCCGTTGCTGAGCGAATTGCTGCCGGGTCTGTTCCGACGACGAACGCGAGTTGGCCTGAAGCCAGGCTTTGAATTTGCCGGCATGGATCTTTACCCTGATTGCGGGCGAGCCGCGGCGGCGCTGCTCAGCGTCGGACGCTTGAAAAGCTCCCACCAATCCTCCCAGGTCGCCGGCAGATCGCCGGTTGCTGAAAGCTCCAGGATGCGGAGATAGTCACGAGGCTTATAGACCGGGACCGCCGGCCATTGACTGGTGTCGGTCATTGCCTTTGCCCATCGCCATCGGTTTCAGTGCGGCTGGTGCTAAATGGCTGAAAGGTCTGGTACGCCCAAGGGGAATCGAACCCCTGTTACCGCCGTGAAAGGGCGGTGTCCTAACCGCTAGACGATGGGCGCGCTCAGACGAAGCGGCTTATAATTGCGTTGTTGGCAACCGGCAACCCATCTGTCGCCACATGCGACAACTTTTTTCACGGCGCTGTGAAAGGCCTGATTTAAGGCGAAAAAGGTGGCTCGTGAGTGCGAGCGCGGCAGAAGGGCAGGCGGGCTCAGCCGTCTTCCCCACCGCCGCTGCGGCGGCGACAGCGCCAGTTCCAGTCGCGCTCGGGACCGACGTCGATATGGACGGATTCGGTGTGGCAGTAGGTGCCGACGCCGCCACGGCCGGGCATCGCGCGGACGTAGTTCGCCAGTTCCCACTTCGACACGCCGGGCACCTGGATGTCGGCGGCGGCGCAGTACATATGCAGCGAGTTCTTGGCGCCGTTGGCGCGGCGGTTGCGCGAAGGATCGCGATAGCCGGAGGTGACGATCATCTTGCGGCCGAAATGGCCTTCGATCGTCTTCAGCACCCGCACCAGCGACGGTTTCAGGCACGCGACGTCCACGCTTTCGTTCTGCTTCAAGAGGCCGTTGGGCGCGAGCCTCGCCATACCGGCGGCCGACGCCACCTGGTAGGAACCGCCGCCCTCATCCTCGTTGAGGTCGACGTCGCTCTCGTCGTCGATGCCGGACTTGCGCTTGATCTCGAACAGCGCCGTCTGGCGCACGCCGGGAAGGGCATCGGCGCCGGTGATGTGATAGCTCGGGTCGTCGAGCGAGGCGATCTGCACCGGCTTTGTGGCCGGCGTCGCCGAGGCCAGCTCAACGATCGGCTTGGCAGGGGCGGGCGCGGCGGTTGCGGCCTTGGCCTGCGCCGCCGGTTGGTCGCCGGAGCGCGAATTGATCAGCGGCGCGGGCGCGGCGGAGGCCGGCGCGGTGCTGAACAGCGAAGCGAACAGGCCCTTCTTCGGCGCGGCGATCTGCGGCTGCGTCGGCTCTCCCGCGGTCACGTAGACGCCGTTGTTCATGGTTTGCGTCGTCGCCTGCGCCTTCGACGCGACGGCGGCGGCATCTCCGGCGGCGACCTGCTGGGCGGCGGTTTGCGTCTGTTCCGCTGTCTGCGCCGGCTGAACCAGCGGTTGCGGCGTGTTGCCGGCGATCGTGTCGGCGCCCGCGGGCACGGCGACGGCGGGGAAGGCGGCTTGCGGCCTGGTTTCCGGCACGTAGGCGACCTTTTCGGGCAAAGGCGTGTCGGCTTCGCTCATCACGGTCGCTGCCGCATCGGTGGTCGCGGACGCTGCCTGAGCCGACGAATCGGTGGCGGTCGCGGTCTTGGCGCCGGACGTCGCGCTCATTTCACCTGCGGTTGAATTGTAGGCAGGCGAGACGACCGACATGGTGGGGTCGCCGGTCGATGTGCAGGATGCGAGAAGCACGGAGAAGAGCGCTGCCGCAATGCTGCAACTCTCCCTTCGTCCTAGACGCCAACCTGCTGATTTCAAAACAAATTCCCCCTCGGTATCCGGTCGGTTCGTCACCGCCACGCCACTCCAGAACCGCGTCGCGATAACCCTCCTGTTCCCAACCGGAAACGGGATATGTGTCGAATCTGCAAGCCTCGGAATTATTCTGCGTCGGAAGGTGATTTGAGGCCGCTAAAACGATTGACGCCACCATTTCGCGCTGTTTTGGCGGCCCGTCAACTCACCAGACATTACAGTTCGTTACACACGCACCTTGACATAGGTGCCCGGCGCATCTCCCAAGGTTTTCATACGCTTGCCGGGCTTGCGGGCAGGTACGCGGATGTCGTCTTGCTTCTCGATCCAGTGCTGCCAGTGCGTCCACCAGGAGCCCGGATGCTCGTGCGCCGCGGCAAGCCAGGCATTGAAGTCGCCCACCGGCTTGCCGCCGGTCCAGTACTGATATTTCTTGGCCGCGGGCGGGTTGACGACGCCGGCGATGTGGCCGGAACCCGCCATCACGTACTCGACGTCGCCGCCGAAGAACTGCGATCCCAGAAACACCGACAGCGCCGGCGCGATGTGGTCCTCTTTCGTGGCCAGGTTGTAGACCGGGATGGTGATGTCTGCCAGCGAGACGGTGCGACCGGCAAGTTCCATCACGCCGCGCGAGAGATTGTTCTCGAGATAGCAGTTGCGCAGATAGAAGGAGTGGTTGGCCGCCGCCATGCGCGTGGAATCGGAGTTCCAGTAGAGCAGGTCGAAGGGCAGGGGCTCCTTGCCACGCATGTAGTTGTTGACGACATAGGGCCAGATCAGATCGCCCGAGCGCAGCATGTTGAAGGCGGTCGCCATCTTGGTGCCTTCGAGATAGCCTTTTTCGCTCATCGAGCGCTCGACGGCGGCAACCTGATCCTCGTCGACGAAGACTTTGAGGTCGCCGGCATAGGTGAAGTCGACCTGCGTGGTGAAGAAGGTGGCCGATTTGATGCGGTGGTCGCCTTCTTGTGCCAATAGCGCCAGCGCGGCAGCCAGCAGCGTGCCGCCGACGCAGTAGCCGATGGCGTTGACGCCGCTCTCGCCGGTCGCCTTTTCGACCGTGTCCAGGCCATATTGCAGGCCCTCGCGGATATAGGCCTCCCAGCCCTTGGCGCCGTGGCGTTCGTCCGGGTTGATCCAGGAGATGACGAAGACTGTGTGGCCCTGCTCGATCGCCCAGCGGATGAAGGATTTTTGCGGGTTGAGGTCGAGGATATAGTATTTGTTGATCCAAGGGGGGCAGATCAACAGCGGCCGCTTCAGCACCGTTTCCGTCACGGGATCATATTGGATGATCTCGGCGACATCGCTGCGACCGACGACCTTGCCGGGCGTGGTAGCGATGTTCTTGCCGATTTCGAAGGGCGTGTAGTCCGCCTGGCGCAGCTTCAGGTCGCCCTTGCCGGCGGCGATGTCCTCGGCCAGCATCTTCATGCCGCGCACCAGGTTCTCGCCGTTCGAGGCGACCGTTTCGCGGAACAGCTCCGGATTGGTCAGGATGAAGTTCGACGGCGCGATCGCGTTGGACACCTGCTTGACGTAGAAGCTCGCCTTGTGGCGGGTGTGCTCGTCCAGGCCCTCGGCATGCTCGACAAGCTCGTTCGCCCAGCGCGAGGTGACGAGATAGGCCTGTTTCAGGAAGTCGAAGAAGGCATTGCGGCCCCATTCCGGATCCTGGAAGCGCTTGTCGCCCCGCTCCGGCTTGACCGCATCGTCGGCGGCTTCGGCGTTGGGCGTCACCTTCTGGATGGCGTTCGCCCAGACGGTCATATAGCCGGCAAACAGCCGCGTCTGCGCTTCGAGCGCGCGTTGCGGGTCGCCCAGCCAGTACTCCGAGAGCTTGGAGAAGGTCTTGACCATGTCGACGACGGGCTCGGCGACATGATCGCGCACCTCGCCCTTCTCGCGCGGCTCGGCCCAGGCGGAAGCCGCCTTGCCTGCCTGCTCGACCATGCGCGCCATGTTCAAGGCGAAGCGCTCGGGGTCCTTCACCAGATATTGCTCGATGGCCGAAGGTCCGCCATTTTCCGCTTTGTCCGAATCGTCAGGTTTGGACATGGTTCGCGGGGTTCCTCCCGGAGCGTTTTCTTGACATATTACCATGGGACATCTGACCGGGTCCAATTCGCTGTAACCCGGCTGCCAGGAAAACAATATGACGATTAATGTTGGCGGGACTTTTTTTCTCAGGCCGGGTTCGATTTGCCGCATGGCGGTCGTCGCTGGACTGGTCGGCGTGCTTTTGCCTGCCGGCGGCTGCACCAGTACCGGAACGAACAATGCGGCGCCGACGGCCCTGACCGAAGGCCCGAAGGACACCGGCTCCTATCCGAACCTCAACATCCCGCCGCAGGTGGCCGCCAAGCAACTCACCAAGGAAGAGACCGCCGCTAATCTCGCGCAGCTCAAGGCCGAGGAGCAGGCGCAGCTTTCCAAGGGCAAAGGCGTCAAGCCGCCGGCGAATTCAGCGGCGCTCAGCACCCTGGCCAAGACGCATGGCGGCGACACGCTGAAGCAGATCGAGGGCAAATGCGACCCCGCCCTCGACCCTAACTGCAATTAGGTTTATATCGCGCGCCGAAACTCTGATGGTCTGGAACTGAAATGGAAGAATTTCACAAGGTCCGCCGGCTTCCGCCCTATGTCTTCGAGCAGGTCAACCGGCTGAAGGCCAGCGCCCGTTCGCGCGGCGCCGACATCATCGACCTTGGCATGGGCAATCCGGACCTGCCGACGCCGAAGGCCATCGTCGACAAATTGTGCGAAGTGGTGCGCGATCCGCGCACGCATCGCTATTCGTCCTCGCGCGGCATTCCAGGCCTGCGCCGCGCCCAGGCGAGTTACTATCAGCGCCGCTTCGGCGTGAAGCTCAATCCCGACACGCAGGTGGTGGCGACGCTTGGCTCGAAGGAAGGCTTCGCCAACATGGCGCAGGCGATCACCGCGCCCGGCGACGTCATCCTCTGCCCCAACCCGACCTATCCGATCCATGCCTTCGGCTTCATCATGTCGGGCGGCGTCATCCGCTCGCTGCAGGTCGAGCCCGATGACGGCTTCATCCCGGCGGTCGAGCGCGGCATCCGTCACTCGATCCCGAAGCCGCTGGCGCTGATCCTCAACTATCCGTCGAACCCGACGGCGCTCGTCGCTTCGCTCGACTTCTACAAGGATGTGGTCGCCTTCGCGAAGAAGAACGACATCATCATCCTGTCGGATCTAGCTTATTCGGAAATCTATTTCGACGGCAATCCGCCGCCTTCGGTGCTGCAGGTGCCGGGCGCGATGGATGTCTGTGTCGAGTTCACCTCGATGTCGAAGACCTTCTCCATGCCCGGCTGGCGCATGGGTTTTGCCGTCGGCAACGAGCGGCTGATCGCGGCGCTGACTCGCGTGAAGTCCTATCTCGACTACGGCGCGTTCACGCCGATCCAGGTGGCGGCCGCGCATGCGCTCAACGGCGACGGCGCCGACATCGCCGAGGTGCGCGAGGTCTACCACAAGCGCCGCGATGTGATGGTCGATTCCTTCAGCCGCGCCGGCTGGACCATTCCAGCGCCGGCGGCCTCGATGTTCGCCTGGGCGCCGATCCCCGAACAGTTCCGGCATCTCGGCTCCCTCGAATTCTCCAAGCTGCTGATCGAGCATGCCGATGTCGCGGTGGCGCCGGGCGTCGGCTTCGGCGAGCATGGCGACGACTATGTGCGCGTGGCGCTGGTCGAAAACGAGCACCGCATCCGCCAGGCGGCGCGCAACATCAAGAAGTTCCTCGCGACCACCGCCAAGCAGCCCAACAATGTGGTGCCGCTCGCCGCGCGCCGCTGAATTTGCCTGACATTTATTGAGTTTGAGGGGGCGTCGCCGGACATGGCTGAAGCGTTGCGTGTTGGAATTGCCGGCCTCGGCACGGTTGGCGCCTCGGTGGCGCGCGTGCTGCGCGACAAGGCGGCCGAGCTCACCCGCCAGTGCGGTCGCGACATCGTCGTGACGGCCGTCTCCGCCCGCGATGCGAAGCGCGACCGCGGCATCGATCTCAGCGCCGCGACATGGTTCGACGATCCGGTGAAGCTGGCTGAAAAGGCCGACATCGATGTCTTCGTCGAGTTGATCGGCGGCGACGAGGGGCCCGCGCGGCAGTCGGTGAAGGCGGCGCTGGAGGCCGGGCGGCATGTCGTCACCGCCAACAAGGCGCTGCTTGCCAAGCATGGCGTGGCGCTTGCCGAGATCGCCGAGAAGAAGGGCGTGCTGCTCAACTACGAAGCGGCGGTGGCCGGCGGCATCCCGGTCATCAAGACGATGCGCGAGGCGATGGCCGGCAACGCGGTGACGCGCGTCTTTGGCATCCTCAACGGCACCTGCAACTACATCCTGACCCGCATGGAGGCCGAAGGCATTTGCTTCGACGCCTGCCTCAAGGACGCGCAGCGGCTGGGCTATGCCGAGGCCGATCCGACCTTCGACATCGAAGGCCACGACACGGCGCACAAATTGTCGATCCTGACCAGCCTGGCCTTCGGCACCAGGATCGCCGCCAACGACATCTATATGGAAGGCATCTCCAACATCACCCAGGCCGACATCCGCGCGGCCGCCGATCTCGGTTACCGCATCAAGCTGCTCGGCGTCGCGCAGCGCACCGACAGCGGCATCGAGCAGCGCGTCCATCCGACGATGGTGCCGACGGCCTCGGTCATCGCGCAGGTGCATGGCGTCACCAACGCGGTGGCGATCGAGACCGACATTCTGGGCGAGCTTCTGCTTTCGGGCCCTGGTGCCGGCGGCAACGCGACCGCCTCGGCCGTGATCGGCGACATTGCCGATATCGCCAAGAGCCGGCCCGGCTTCCAGCATGCTCCGGTGTTCGGCTGGCCGGCGAAGGAGTTGAAGCCTTATAAGAAAGCGCAGATGCGCAGCCATGCCGGCGGCTACTTCATCCGGCTTACCGTGCATGACCGCACCGGTGTCTTCGCGGCCATCGCCAAGCGCATGGCCGACAACGACATCTCGCTGGAATCGATCGTCCAGCAGGCGGTCGGCGCGGAAATGCAGGCGCAAAAGACGGTTATCCTCGTCACCCACGAAACGACGGAAGCGGCGGTGCGCAAGGCCGTGGAAGGCATCACCAAGGACGGTCATCTGACCGACAAGCCGCAGGTGATCCGCATCGAACGGGCGGAATAGAGCTAGTCGCAATCCGTCTTTAATCGATTGATTTTGCTGTCCTTTCAGAAAGTGGCACAGCCGGTCTTGCCGTTGTCATGGAGCTTTGCCAGAAGAGGCGCGCCTCTGGCGGGAGGCGGAGCAATTTCGGTACTCAGGAGTTCTGGAATTGCTCGAAACAACAATTAGAGCGGTTCGGACCTGAACTGCTCTCATGACAACGAGGAATGCCCATCCATGAACATCGCCCAGAACATCGCGGCCGGTCTCGACCGGATCCTCACCATGGAAGTCGTGCGCGTGACCGAACGCGCGGCTGTGGCGGCCGCCAGGCTGCGTGGGCGCGGCGATGAGAAGGCCGCCGACCAGGTGGCGGTCGACGCGATGCGCCAGGAGCTCAATCGCCTCGCCATCAAAGGCACGGTTGTGATCGGGGAGGGCGAGCGCGACGAGGCGCCGATGCTCTATATCGGCGAGGAGGTCGGCACCGGCACAGGCCCGGCCGTCGACATCGCGCTCGACCCGCTCGAAGGCACGACGATCTGCGCCAAGAACCTGCCCAACGCGCTGGCCGTCATCGCCATTGCCGAGAAGGGCAGCCTGCTGTTCGCGCCCGACGTCTATATGGACAAGATCGCGATCGGTCCCGGCTATCCGGAAGGGCTGATCGATATCGACGCCTCGCCGGCGGAAAACCTCGCCAACCTGGCCAAGGCCAAGGGCGTGGCCGTCTCCGACATCACCGCCTGCATCCTCGACCGGCCGCGTCACGCCAAGCTGATCGATGCGGTGCGCGCCACGGGCGCGGCGATCCGACTGATCGGCGACGGCGATGTCGCCGGTGTCATCCACACCACCGATCCGGACGAGACCGGCATCGACATCTATCTCGGCACCGGCGGCGCGCCTGAAGGCGTGCTGGCCGCGGCCGCACTTCGCTGCACCGGCGGGCAGATGCTGGGCCGGCTGATCCTCGATACACCCGAGAAGGTGGCGCGGGCTGAGAAGATGGGCATTTCCGACCCGAAGCGCGTCTATCGCGCGCAGGACATGGCGCGCGGCGACGTGCTGTTCGCGGCGACCGGCGTCACCGACGGCAATCTGCTCGACGGGGTGAAGTTCGGCCGCACCTTCATCACCACCCACACCATAGTGCTGCGCTCATCCTCGCGCACGGTGCGCGAGATCAAGGCGCGCCACCGCGCTTGAACGCATCGCGCGCCGTCCAGAGAAAACCGTTCCACACTTTTCCCCGGATTGCGTGGGTTCCCGGAATTGCTCCGGCCGCCGCGTGTTGATATCTGCGCAGTCATGATGTGCAGACGGCGCGTCGCATGACGGGCGAGAAACGGTTCTTCCTCGATGTCAGGCAATCGGCGACCGGTGTTTCCTGGGAACACCGGCTGACCGAGCGGCAGGACATGGCCGCTTTGGCCATCGCGCAGGGCCACGGCGTGCCGGACGTCGTGGCCCGGGTGCTTGCCGGGCGCGGCGTGACCGCTGAGCAGACCGAGCGCTTCCTCGACCCGACCATCCGCGACCTTTTGCCAAATCCGGCATCGCTGACCGATATGGAGAAGGCGGCAGTGCGGCTGGCGGACGCGATCATCGCCGGCGAGAAAGTGGCGATCTTCGGCGACTATGATGTCGACGGCGCCGCCTCGTCGGCGCTCGTCAAGCGCTTTCTCACGCATTTTTCGGTGCCATCGGAAATCTACATCCCGGACCGCATCTTCGAAGGCTACGGACCCAATCCGGAGGCGATGCGCGAGCTGATCTCGCGCGGCGCGAAGCTGATCGTCACGGTCGACTGCGGCACCAACAGCGCGACCTCGATCGAGGCGGCCAAGCAGGCGGGCGCCGACGTCGTGGTGCTCGACCATCACCAGGTCGGCGGGCCGCTTCCGGCGGCCGACGCGCTGGTCAATCCCAATCGCGAGGACGACTTGTCAGGGCAAAGCCACCTTTGCGCCGCCGGCGCTGTCTTCCTGTGCCTGGTGCAGACGGCGAAGGTGCTGCGCGAAAGGCTGCCGAACGCCGCGCCACCGGATCTGCTTTCGCTGCTCGATCTCGTCGCGCTGGCGACGGTCTGCGACGTGGTGCCGCTCACCGGCGTCAACCGGGCCTTCGTGGTCAAGGGATTGCAGGTGGCGCGTCAGCAGAAGAATGAGGGGCTGGCGGCGCTGGCGCGGGTCTCGCGCATCGGCGAACCGATCAACACCTTCCACCTCTCCTTCCTGATTGGACCGCGCATCAATGCCGGCGGCCGCATCGGCGATGCCGCGCTCGGCAGCCGGCTTTTGGCCACCGACGATCCCGTCGAGGCGGCAAGCATCGCCGAGACGCTCGACCGGCTGAACCAGGAACGGCAGCAGATGGAACAGGAGATGCTGGCGCAGGCGCGCGCCGAAGCCGACGCGGAACTTGCCGGCGGCAATGGTCCGGCCATCATCGTGACCGCCAGCAACAGCTGGCATCCCGGCATCGTCGGGCTGATCGCTTCGCGGCTCAAGGATTATGCGCGCCGGCCGGCCTTTGCCATCGCCTTCAATTCGACCGGCATCGGCACCGGCTCCGGGCGTTCGGTGACCGGCTTCGATCTCGGCCGGCTGGTGCGCGAGGCGGCCGAAGCCGGGCTGATCGTCAAGGGCGGCGGCCATGCGATGGCCGCCGGCATCACCGTCGAACGCGCGAAACTCGGCGATCTGCGCGCCTTTTTCGAGGAGCGCGCCGCGGCCGATGTCTTCCGGCTGCAGAACGAGGAAAGCCTGGCGATCGACGGGGCCTTGGCCGCCGAGGGCGCCACCATCGCGCTGCTCGACGCGCTCGAGAAAGCGGGGCCGTTCGGCGCCGGGCATATCGCGCCGGTGTTCGTGCTGCCGCGCCACCGGCTGACCGACGCGCGGGCGATCGGCACCAATCACATCCGCGTCGACCTGCAATCGCAAAGCGGCGGCAACATCCAGGCGATCGCCTTCCGTGCCGTCGACACGGCGCTTGGCGAGTTCCTGTTCAAAAACAGGGGCAGGACCGTGCATATCGCCGGCTCGCTGTCGGGCAATTACTGGAACGGAAACCGCACGGTGCAATTTCGTATCAGCGATGCGGCCTTAGCGTAACGACGGAATTCAGACCAGAACGGACTGCAGGCGGGTCAGTTCGTTGATCTGCGACTTCGTCGCCTGGTAACCAATGCTGATCGCCTCGTCGGCGCGGTGGAATTCCGTCAGGCCGATATGGCTGAGCTTCGGCTGCAGCGACATGTCCGGCGGGTCTCCGGCGAGGCGGGCGCGCGAAATACGGTCCTGGATGATGTTGAAGGCCTCGACCATGACGCCGGTGATGCCAAGGCGGCTCTGGTGCGACTGGGAATTGACCTGGCCGGGGCGCGGCGCATCGTTCTCGACGACCAGCTCGCCGGCGCTGTGCTTGATGACGGCGGCGCGTCCGAACAGGTCGTAATGCAGGTTGACGGCCACGACCAGCGGCTGCTCATAGGCGCGGCAGACCGAGACCGGCACCGGATTGACCAGCGCGCCGTCGACCAACACGCGGCCGTTGCAGGCCACCGGCTCGAAGACGCCGGGCAGCGCATAGGACGCGCGCATGGCGGTGACAAGCGAGCCGCTCGACAGCCAGATCTCGTGGCCGGTGCGGATTTCGGAAGCGACGGCGACGAAGGGCTTCGACAGGTCATCGAAGCGGGCGCCGTCGAGATGCTCGCGCAGGCGCTGGTCGAGCTTCATGCCGCCGAATAGCCCGCTGCCGCGCAGATTGAGATCGAGAAGGCCGAAGATGCGCCGCTTGGTCAGGCTCCTGGCGAACTCCTCCAGCTCGTCGAGCTTGCCGGCCAGGTAGCAGCCGCCGACCAGGGCGCCGACCGATGTGCCGGCGATCATCGACACTTCGATGCCGGCTTCGTCAAGCGCGCGAAGCACGCCGATATGGGCCCAGCCGCGCGCACAGCCGCCGCCGAGCGCCAACGAGATGCCTGTCTTCATCGGTGGTTTCGGACCGGGCGCGCCGCCGGACGAGGAGGGACCGTTGGCCTCCCGAACGTCAGGTTTGCTGCGCAATGACGCCCATTCGAGCATCACGATCTCCCTTGTCCCATATCCCTTCTACCAAAAGGATATTTGAGAATAGTGAATCTGAGTGGTTTGTGAATATTGAATGGTTCACACCGGCTTCCGATACGTCTTTTCCGCATCGAACAGCGGCTTGCTGCCATCGTCGGCAAGCGTCGCCTTGCCGTCGTTGAATCCCACCGTCCGATAAAAGCAGGAACGCCGACCGGTGTGACAAGTTGCGTCGTGGCCCAACACTTTGACGCGCAACCATATCGCGTCTTGGTCACAATCCGTGCGCATCTCGACGACGTGCTGGAAATTGCCCGACGTCTCGCCTTTCTTCCACAGCGCGCTGCGCGAGCGCGACCAGTAATGGGCGATGCCGGTTTCAAGCGTCAGCGCCAGCGCCTCGGCATTCATATGCGCGACCATCAAAAGCATGCCGTCCGCGGCATCCGTCACGACGACGGTGACGAGGCCCGCAGCGTCGAAGCGCGGAGAAAGGACGGAGCCTTCCTCCAGCGCTTTTTTGTCTGACGGAGCTTGTGGAAATTGCAGTGCCGACATCGCCGGTCCTTATATGTTTGGCCGGCGACGGTCGGTCATCAGCCGCCGGCGCGCACCATGGTGACGAAGCGGACCTGCTCCTCGGGCGCGTCCTTGAAGACGCCGGTGAACGTCGAGGTCAGGGTCGTCGAATCCTGCTTGCGGATGCCGCGCATGGCCATGCACATATGCTCGGCCTCGAGCATGACGGCGACGCCGCGCGGGTTGAGCACGTCCTGAATGACGCCGGCGATCTGCGCGGTCATTGCCTCCTGCGTCTGCAGACGGTGCGCGAAGATGTCGACGACGCGCGCGATCTTGGACAGGCCGACGACCTTGCCGTCCGGCAGATAGCCGACGTGCGCCTTGCCGATAATCGGCACCATGTGGTGCTCGCAGTGGGAATGAAATTTTATGTTCCTGACGATAACGAGATCGTCATAGCCCGCAACTTCCTCGAAGGTGCGGCCGAGCTCGTCGGCCGCGCACATGTCATAGCCGTTGAACATTTCGCGGAAGGCCTTGGTGACACGCTTGGGCGTGTCGATCAGGCCTTCGCGGTCCGGATTGTCGCCGGTCCAGCGCAGCAGCGTGCGCACGGCAGCCTCGACCTCGGCCTCGGTCGGCCGGTCGGTGACCGGCTTTTCCATATATTCGGATGGGGGCATGATTTTCTTGATGACGGCATCCATAAAGGCGTCTCCCGTAGTCCCACTCAAAGGTGGAACGAGTTGAACGGACCACGACCTTTTGGGTGAAAATCGCCCATTTCCATCCCGCAAGCGGCGTGAACATGTGGGCAGGGACAATGGCTTGTCATCGCCTTGTCGATGCCCGACTGCCACCATTATATATGGTTCTGGCGGAGCGAAAGGAAGACGCGAGAGCGGCAAAGCCTGTTCGCTCGGCGGCGACGGATTGGAAAAATATGATCGACGACGTCTACAATGCGAAAATTCTCGGCTTCGCCGGAAACATCGGGCGGATCGGCCGGCTTGATGATGCCGACGCGACGGCCAGGGCGCATTCCAAATTGTGCGGCTCGACCGTTACCGTCGACCTCAAGATGGACGGCGATGTGGTCACCGATTTCGCGCATGACGTGAAGGCCTGCGCGCTCGGCCAGGCCTCGTCCTCGATCATGGCCCAGCATGTGGTGGGCGCCAGGGCCGACGAGTTGCGTGCCGTGCGCGAGACCATGCTGAAGATGCTGAAGGAGAACGGCGCGCCGCCGGAAGGTCGCTTCGCCGACCTCAAATATCTGGAGCCGGTGCGCGACTACAAGGCGCGCCATGCCTCGACCATGCTGACCTTCGACGCGGTGGTTGACGCGATCGGCCAGATCGAGAGGAAACGCGCCGGACAGGCGGCGTAGGGAGGGCGCTCAGGCCGCTTCCCTTTTCGCAGCGAATTCGCTTCGGATCCAGTCGGCGAACGCCCTGGCGGGTTCCGGCAAATCTTTCAGGCTCCTTGCCACCAACCAGTAAGCGCCCGATGCGACATCGATATCGAACGGCTTGATCAAGGTTCCCGATGTGAGGTCCTCACCGACCTGCAGCAGGTCGCCGAGCGCCACGCCATGGCCGAGCAGCGCTGCCTGCTTCGAAAGCGAGATGTCGGCCAGCATCGGGCCACGCGCGGGGACAGCGTCGGCGGGAACGCCGGCCGCCTGGAACCAGCGTGCCCAACCCTGGCGATTTTCCTCGTGCAGCAGCGTGTAATGGCGAAGGTCGATCGGCTCTTCCAGGGAAGGGCCCGACGCCAGCAGCCTCGGCGACAGAACCGGTGAATCGACGGTCGAAGCCAGACGCTCGGCCTCTGTGCGCGGCCATGACGTGGCGTGCGCGCTGAAGCGCAAGGCGAGTTCGGGCTGATCGCTGCGGAACTCGATCGGACGGGCATCAACTTCGAGGGATACGTCGATGTCGGGCCGCAACTGGCGAAAGCGATTGAGCCGCGGCACCAGCCACACGGCGGCCAGCGAGGGTTCGACGCTGACGCGGACCACCGATTGCGCCGGCGACGCCACTAGCTCCGAAAGCACCCGGTCGATGTCGTCGAAGCTTCTGACCAATTGGTCGAGCAGCCGCTGCCCTGCATCCGTCAGCTCGACGCGGCGGTGCAGGCGCAGAAATAGCGGTTGGCGCAGGAAGGTTTCGAGCTCGCGAATCTGCCGGCTGATCGCGGCCTGCGAAACGTAAAGCTCCTCCGCCGCCCCGCTGAAGCTCAAATGCCGCCCGGCCGTCTCGAAGCTCCTGAGCGCCGTCAGCGGCAGCCGTCCTCGCTTCATTTCGCATAACCTCAAGTTATCCGACGTGGAAATTATACTCGTTTGAGGAGGAAGGCCAGCGGCAGTCTAATCGGTGCTCAAAGGAGCTACTGCCATGAACGAGCTTCTGGCCATTCTGAACGACGTCATGCGGATCGCGACATTCCAGTGGCATGGGATGCGGAGCCGCCACCATGAGCGTTGCGATCTTCCTTCTCACCACGCCCAGTGGAGCGACAGGCATCCTGTTCGGCGCTCAAGGCCTTGAGAGCAACAGCATTGCGTTTCGGCGTCGAAGCCCACATCTATCGCGCAGTGAAGACAGGCTGCGGAGAGATGGGCGACCATCACGATCATACGCACGGCGCTCGGCCGATCCAGCGCGGGCGCAACTGGGCGGGGCCCTGGCGCAAGACACCCGGGCGCGTGCTCGGCACATCGTTCGTGCGCCTCTATCAGCTGACGCTTTCCGGCTTTGTCGGCAACAGCTGCCGGCATCTGCCGACCTGTTCCGAATATGCGCATGAGGCGATCGCCCGCCATGGCCTGTGGGCCGGCGGCTGGATGGGACTGTTCCGGATCCTGCGCTGCGGGCCGTTCGGAACGCATGGCATCGACCGCGTGCCGGAGACGCTCGCCCAGCGCTATGTCTGGTTCATGCCCTGGCGCTACTGGCAAATCGGCAAGAAGCGCGGCGAAGCCAACGGCTGAAGCTCGTCCGGAAACGGGTGGCTGCGCCTGCTGGCCGAAGCGACACTGGAACCTCCAAAAGACGAGGTCGTCCCGTGATGTCGCTGTTCCTGGCCTTTCACGTCCATGCCGCCAAGCGGGGCGATGGATTGCTGCCCGAATTCCTCGGAATAATGCCTCGGCCGCGCGATGTGCCGAAAGCCGCGAATGAAGATCCGGTTCGCTGCGAGGGGCCTATAGGCGCTTCAAAGTCCGATCCGCAGCAGCGCAAGACCGTTCGCAGGCCAGTGATCCTCTAGGCCGAATTTACGATCTGTTAGGGTTAACGCGAAGCTGCACAAACACTGCGAATTTGAGACAAAATCGAGACAAGACGCCTCGCTAAGCCGCTCCCGCAATCTCATACCGGAGTGACTTCGCCATGCGCCAGATGGACCGCTATCCCTTCATTTTTGCCATCGTCCTTTTCCTGCTGGCCTGGATGCTGGGCCTGCCGGTGCGGGCGCAGTCGGCGCCGCTCGGCGACATCCATTGCACGCTGATCCAGGATCAGCAAAGCGGCGAGACGCTCTATCAGGATGGCGTCTGCGACAAGCGCGTCAGCCCGGCCTCGACGTTCAAGGTGACCCTGGCGCTGATCGGCTACGATTCCGGAATCCTGAGCGACGCGCACACGCCGAGCTGGGATTACAAGCAGGAATTCAAGGCGGCAAAGCGCGACCAGAAAACCGTCGATCCGACGATCTGGGAACGCGATTCCATCGTCTGGTATTCGCGCGAGATCACGCGGCGGCTCGGCGCCGAAAAATTTGCCGGGTATGTTTCGAAACTCGGCTATGGCAACAAGGATGTCTCCGGCGATGCCGGCAAGAACAATGGCCTCACGCAATCCTGGATCAATTCCTCGCTCGAAATATCCCCGGTCGAGCAGACGGCGTTCCTGCGCCAGCTGCTCGCCAGCAAGGTGCCGGTGTCGGCGAAGGCGCATGAGATGACCAAGGCGATCCTCCCGACCTTCACGGCAGGGGACTGGACGGTGCAGGGCAAGACGGGCAGCACGAGACTCGGCCACGATGGCAGGCGCTCGCTCGGCTGGTTCGTCGGTTGGGCCGAGAAGAACGGCCGAAAGATCGTCTTTGCCAGGCTGGTCGTGGACACGAAACGCACCGACACGCCGAAGGGGCTCGCGACGCGGGCAAGCTTCCTCAAAGACTTGCCGCAACTGGTGAAATAGTTTTTCTCAAACGCTGCGGCGGGCTCGTAGCAGGTGCCCGCCGGAATTGCGGCGGCCGGTTTCGGGAGTCCTGGCAAAACGGGCGGCGACATCGCCACTATCGAGATCCTCGATATCATCGAAGCCGAGCTCGGCGAGCGACTTCGCCAGCTCATCGGGAACAAAGAAACTGATCCAGGGCTCGCCGATCGCGGCGACGCGCGTTGCATAGAAGGCAAGTGTCGTCCGGCCCGCGGCGTCACGATTCCCGGCCGGCTCGCTGTAGTCGAAGACGACTTCCGAGCCGGCGACGCCGGCAATGTAGCCAAGCGTGGCAAAAATCGCTTCGCGCGTCAGGTAGGGCACCACTCCCAGCCAGATGAAGAAGCTCGGCTCATCCGGCTTCAGGCCCGCCGCCGCCAGTTCTCCGGCCAGGCTCTGGCGTTCGAAATTGACCGGCACGAAGGTGACGCCGGCCGGCTCGGCAAGACCGGCCTCGGCGAGGCGTTGGCGCTTCCAGGCCTGCGTCGCCGGATGATCGACCTCGAACACCGCGAGGCCTGGATATGGATTGCGCAGCGAGAAGGTGTCGAGGCCGGCGCCGAGCACCACGACCTGTCGGAGACCACGCCGAACGGCCGCCGCCAACCAGTCCTCGGCGAGGCGGGCGCGCGCTGCCACGAACAGGCGCATGCGACGCCCATGCTCGTCTTCCTCCGAGAGTTCCCCGGCGCCTGGCGCGGCCTCGCCCAGAATCGCGAGCGCATAGGGATCGCGAAACAGCGCTGCCTGCGGCGAGAATTGATGAAGGGCTCGCAAGCGCGCGACGCGCAGGGCCGTTCGGCTGGGTGAGGCGTCTTCCATGCTCATATACAAGCCGCGTCACGCGGCGTTCACAAGCCGGTGCGAAGCGCCTGCGACATCGCTGGCGACATTTCCTGACGGCTGCTCTTTACCTGGCGCGGCACTGCCTCTAAAACCGCGCCGCTTGCCGGACGCCTCCGGCTAACCCTCTGCATGCGGCAACGCATCCTGCGACATGCATTTCACCACCCGCGCTCGTTTGCGGGACTGGATAGGAGAACCATGATGCCAAATTCCGTTTCCCTGACGTTTCCCGATGGCTCGGTCCGTGACTACGATGCGGCGATGACCGGTGCGGCCCTTGCCGAGTCGATCTCCAAGTCGTTGGCCAAGAAGGCCGTGGCCTACAGCCTCGACGGCACCCTTCGCGATCTTTCCGATCCGCTCGGCAAGTCTGGCAAGGTCGAGATCATCACCCGCGAGGATCCGCGCGCGCTCGAGCTTATCCGCCACGACACGGCGCATGTGCTGGCCGAGGCCGTGCAGGAGCTGTGGCCGGGAACGCAGGTGACCATCGGGCCGGTGATCGAGAACGGGTTCTATTACGACTTCGCCAGGAACGAGCCGTTCACACCGGACGATTTTCCGGTGATCGAGAAGAAGATGCGCGAGATCATCCAGCGCAACAAGCCGTTCACCAAGGAAGTCTGGTCGCGCGAGAAGGCGAAGAAGGTCTTCGCCGAAAAGGGCGAGCGCTACAAGCTCGAGCTGATCGACGCCATTCCCGAGGATCAGGACCTCAAGATCTACGCGCAAGGCGACTGGTTCGATCTCTGCCGCGGTCCGCATATGGCTTCGACCGGGCAAATCGGCAATGCCTTCAAGCTGATGAAGGTGGCGGGCGCCTACTGGCGCGGCGACTCGAACAATCCGATGCTGACGCGCATCTACGGTACCGCGTGGGCGGACCAGGCGCAGCTCGATGCCTACCAGACGCTGTTGGAGGAGGCCGAGAAGCGCGACCACCGCAAGCTCGGCCGCGAGATGGACCTGTTCCATTTCCAGGAAGAAGGCCCGGGCGTCGTCTTCTGGCACGCCAAGGGCTGGAAGATGGTGCAGAACCTGATAAACTACATGCGCCGCCGCCTGGACGAGCATGGCTATCAGGAAGTCAACGCGCCGCAGGTTCTGGACAAGAGCCTGTGGGAGACGTCGGGACACTGGGGCTGGTACCGCGACGCGATGTTCAAGGTGACCGTTGCCGGCGACGATACCGACGACGACCGCGTCTTCGCGCTGAAGCCGATGAACTGTCCAGGCCATGTGCAGATCTTCAAGCATGGGTTGAAATCTTACCGAGAACTGCCCGTGAAACTTGCGGAGTTCGGCAATGTGCATCGCTACGAGCCATCCGGCGCGCTGCACGGGCTGATGCGCGTGCGCGGCTTCACGCAGGACGACGCGCATATCTTCTGCACCGAGGAGCAGCTCGCCGCCGAGTGTCTGCGCATCAACGATCTGATCCTGTCGACCTATGCCGATTTCGGCTTCGACGAGGTCAGCGTGAAGCTGTCGACGCGGCCGGACAAGCGCGTCGGCACCGACGAGGCGTGGGACCATGCCGAGGCGATCATGAGCAATGTGCTGGATACGATCCGCACGCGCTCCGGCAACCGCATCAAGACCTCGATCAATCCGGGCGAGGGCGCTTTCTACGGACCGAAATTCGAATATGTGCTGAAGGACGCCATCGGCCGCGAATGGCAGTGCGGCACCACGCAGGTCGACTTCAACCTGCCGGAGCGCTTCGGCGCCTTCTATATCGGCTCGGATTCGGAAAAGAAGCAGCCGGTGATGGTGCATCGCGCCGTGTGCGGCTCGATGGAGCGCTTCCTCGGCATCCTAATCGAGAACTATTCCGGCCATTTCCCGCTGTGGTTCGCGCCGCTGCAGGTGGTGGTGGCGACGATCACCTCGGATGCGGATGAATACGCCCTGAAAGTCGTCGAGCGGCTGAAGGCCGCGGGGCTGCTCGCCGAAGCCGACCTTCGCAACGAAAAGATCAACTACAAGGTGCGCGAGCATTCGCTCGCCAAGGTTCCGGTCATCCTCGTCTGCGGCAAGCGCGAGGCCGAGGAGGAAACCGTCAATGTCCGCCGGCTGGGCTCCCGCGACCAGGAATCGCTGAAGCTCGAGGATGCTGTGAAGCAGCTTTCCGACGAGGCGGTCTCGCCCGACCGCAAGCGTCGCGCGGCCTGAGGACTAGCACGAGTCAGAGGGCGGTGGCGTGGTCCACCGCCATTTTCACACGCCTGTCACGCCAGCCTTGTAACCAGCCGCCATGCTCAAGCTGAAACTGCGGGAACGACGTTTTCCCGAGCTTTCCTACGCCAACCCGGATCAGCCGAGGCTGACGCGGTGGTTCATCCATTCCGTCGAAGGCCTGTCGGGCCGCGACCGCTATGCGGTGCTCTATGACTTTTGGCGCCGCCAGGTGGTGCCGACCGGCGATCGCGTGTTCAGCCGCATGTTGGAATTGATCGACGTCAAGGTCCGCAACGCCGTTCAGTGGCCGCCGGCAGCCCTGCCGGAGACGCCGCTGGTCATCATTGCCAATCACCCCTTCGGCATCGGCGACGGCATTGCGGTGCTGTCGCTTGTCGAGCAACTGGGCCGCCCGTTTCGCGTCATGATCCACAAGGACCTGCTCAGGATCCGCGAGATGGAGCCTTATTCGTTGCCTGTCGATTTTTCCGAGACGAAGGAAGCGCTGAAGAACAACATGGCGATGCGCCACGAGGCGGTGCGGCTGCTGAAGGAAGGCGTCACCATAGTGATCTTCCCCGCAGGTGGTGTGGCCACCGCGCCCAAGGTCTTCGGTCGTGCCATCGACCTGCCATGGAAGATGTTCCCGGCAAAGCTGGTGCAAGAGGCCAAGGCCTCTGTCATCCCGATGCACTTTTCCGGCCAGAACGGCCGGCTGTTCCACCTCGTCAGCGGCCCGATGAACATGGCCGAGCGCGATAACCGCGTGGCCAAATTTATCGGCAGGACATCGCTGACGCTGCGCCTTTCCTTGCTTATCCGCGAGTTCGCCCGCCTGTCGGGCAAGGCGATCGAGGTGCGCGTCGGCGACGTGCTGAGATGGAGCGACCTGGAGCCACTGCGCGACCGCAAGGCGCTGCTCGATCGGCTCTACCGCTCGGTTTTCGACCTGGCGACGCCGAGGGCGCAGCGTGGCCGCGTGCCTTTCCTGCCGAAGCGGATGCGCAAGGCAGCTTGACTGTAAGGTCGTCTAGAGCGTTTCACCGTTTCATGGAAACGGCGAACCGCTCTATCTCTTTGTTTTGACGCAATTCCGGACGGAAAACCGTGTCACACTTTTCCTGGCTTTGCTCTAGTCCGCGCCTTCCTCCGGATCGATGGCCGAAGACTCATTGGCCACGACCTCGATCTCCTGGTTCTGGCCGGCGACGACCGTGAAATCCTTCTGGTAGATGCGGTCGCGGTTCTTGGCGATGATGGTGTACTGCCCTTCCGCAAGCACCATCGATGCGAAGGCGCCGACGGCTTCCTTGATCGGGTCGCCGCTCTCGTTGAGCAGCGACCAGGACGTATCGGCGATGGCTTCGCCGCCGGGCTCGCGCACCAGCTTCATCGTCATCTCGGCGGCGCGATGTTCGACTGTCGCCTCCGTCAGCTTGCCGGCCTCGACCCGGATGTCGGAGCGGATCACGGCGTTGACCGCGCCATAGGTCGAGACGACATGATAGGTGCCGGCATTCAGACGAACCACCGTGTTCGGCGCGACGTCGGGGGCGATCAGCGCGCGGTCGCCATTGGCAGCGGGATGGTCTTCATAGATCGAGAAGCGCAGCTTCTTCGACTGGATGGGAGCGCCGCCCGATGTCACCGCGTCGAGCTTCAAGCCGCCGGCGTCGAGCACCAGGCTTTCGCGCTTGGCGTCCTTGCCGACGGTGATACGCTTGGTAGCGCCGGCGCGCCCATAAGAGGCGTGGACGAGATAGCTGCCGGGGTCGAGCTGGAACACGGCCGTGCCGCCATGGGCGGATGCCACCATCGGCAGCTTGCCGTCGCTGGACGGTTGAGGCTTGAAAACCCGCCAGACAATACCGCGGGTGATGTCGGCGCCCTTGTCGGTCAATTGCGCCGACAACGTGATGGCGCCGCCATTGCCGAGCGCCAGCGGCGCTCCTGTCTTCGGCTTCGCATAGCTCGAAATGCCTGGAAGCTTGAGGTCGCCGACATCGTTGGCGTTTTGAGCCAACGCGAAGGAAACCGGCACCGCGAACAACGCGGCGACCAGCGCGATCACGAAAAGGCGCAGTGTCCCCTCAAACATGCCTTGCGTTGAAGCCCAAGCCGGTGGCAATTTCAAGGCCTAGAAGCGCGTCGCGTTGCGCGGCGGCTTCTTATCCGGCGTAAAACGCCATCGCCCGAGCCGCCCGACCTCCCGATGGCGTGCTTCAGCTCAAAATTGAATGCTATCGAATGCTTAGGAGACTTGCGCCAATGGCGTCGCCGATCATCGACTTCCTGCTCACCCGCAATTCCGCGCCGATCCCCGATCTCAAGGAGCCGGCGCCGAGCGATGCCGAGATCGCGACGATGATCGCGGCGGCCTCGCGCGTTCCCGACCACGGCCGGCTCGAGCCCTGGCGTTTTATCCTTTATCGCGGTGAGGCGCGTATCGAGATCGGCAAGAAGCTGGCGGCCCTTGCCGAACAGCGCGAGGGGCCGCTGCCGGAGGGGCGACGCAACCAGGAACTGGCGCGCTTCTCGCGCGCGCCGCTGGTGATCGGCGTCGTGTCGGTGCCGCGGGAGAGCCCGAAGATCCCGCAATGGGAGATGTTCCTGTCGGGCGGCATGGCGGCCATGAACCTGATGATCGCGGCCAACGCGCTGGGCTATGGCACCAATATGATCAGCAACTGGTATTCCGACGTGCCGGAGGGCAGGGCGATCCTGGGGCTGTCACCGCAAGAGCGAGTCATCGGCTTCGTCCATATCGGCTCCTATCAGGGGCCTGCGCCGGAGCGGCCGAGGCCCGATTCGGCGAAGCTCTATGCCGACTATGCCGGTCCTTGGGCTGATTAGGACCTCTTGCGGATTTTCGAAGGAACGGCAGCGGTAGGGCCGGCGCGACGGGCGGTCATGACGGCGCGCACATAGCCCGGCTCGCCGATCCGGATGCTGCCGTCGGGAAGGCCGAGGATGCGGTCGAGCGCGATCTCGTAGAGCCTCACGCGCTTCTCCAGGGCCTCTATGGCCGTGTCCATATCCGCATCGCTGCCACCGACAATGGCTTTGGCGACAACGTCATGCGTGGCCATGCCGAACTGCATGACGATGTCGGCGACGCCTTCCGGATCGAAGGTGTGGAATGTTCCGTCCGCCACGCCTTGCCTGATGATTTCAACCAGCAAAGGCGAAAACGCCGCGCTGGCCGCCAGGTTGATGCGGTGGAACAGCACCAGGTTTTCCGGCCGGAACATCGTCTCGAACAGCGCCCAGGCTTCCGCCGCGGTCTCGACCCTGGCCTGCCGTGACTTCGCGAGCAGGGCGTTGAGGCGTCCAAGCGGATCGAGCGCCGGATCGCCGAGCACATCCTGAACGCCGGCCAGCGCCTGCCTGGCGAAACGCTCCGCCAATGCCTCCAGCAGGGCCTCCTTGGAGGCGAAATAGTGGTAGAAGGCGCCCTTCGAGACGCCGGCGGCGGCGATGACGTCGTTGAGGCTCGCTCTGTCGTAGCCATGCGTCAGGAACAGCGCCTGGGCATGGTTCAGCAGCTCTTCTCGCCTGAGCTCCGGGTGCTTGATGATACGTGGCATAACGAAACCTTGTGCACGCGGCGACCGTTCCCGTCCAGATGCCCGAGGCTATTGCGCTTGAGAATAGACCGATGGTTGGTATAATAGACCACTGGTCGGATCCGACCATTAGGGGCGGCACGGAAGGTTGGTAATGATATCGAGATTGGTTTTCCAGACATTCATCTGGTTCGGCGTCATGGGCGCGCTGATGTTTCTATCGGCCGGCACGCTGCGGTGGACCGGAGCCTGGGTGTACATAGTCGTGATGGTCGGGCTGAGCCTTACCATGGGCGTAGCGCTGGCCCGGCGCGATCCAGGCCTGATGAATGAACGCCTCAGCCCGCCGATCCAGAAGACCCAGACCGCGGCCGACAAGATAGTGCTGAGCATATTGCTCACCGGTATCTTCGCCTGGCTGGTCCTGATGGGGCTCGACTTCCGTTTCGGCTGGTCGGCAGCTCCCGTCTGGGTGCAGGCGATCGGCATCCTGGTGCTGCTCGTCGGCATCTGGATCTGCTATCTCACGATGCTGGAAAACAGCTTCGCGGCGCCTGTCGTGAAGATCCAGGACGAGCGTGGGCAGAAGGTGATCACCACCGGTCCATATGGCTATGTCCGCCACCCGATGTATGCCGGCGCCATACTCTATTTCGCCGGCACGGCGCTGCTGCTTGGCTCCTGGTGGGGGCTGGCATCCGTGCTTGTCTTCATCGTCCTGCTCGCCATCCGCACCTTCATCGAGGAAAAGACCTTGCGGACCGGCCTGCGGGGCTATGACGACTACGCCGCGCGTGTCCGTTACAAACTGATCCCGATGGTCTGGTAGAGCGGGTCAGGCAGAAGCCTTGACCGCCTTGGCACGGGCCAACAGCCGCTCGGCCAGCCGCAGATGCGGCCGGTCATACATCTTGCCGCCGATGCCGACGACGCCCGGGTTTCCCGCCGCCGCGAAGGCGTCGACGATCGCCTGCGATCGCTCGATGGCTTCGGTGGATGGTGTGAAGGCGGCGTTGATGACCTGCACCTGCGCTGGATGGATCGCCATCTTGCCGGTGAAGCCGTCCCGCTCGGCCTCGCGGCATTCTTTCTCGAAGGCGGCCATATCGCGGAAATCGGGAAAGACGGTGTCGATGGCTGCGACTTCGGCCTCGCCAGCAGCCAGAATGGTCATGGTGCGCGCCAGGCGAAACACGTCGGTGTAGCGGCCGTTATCGTCACGGGCCGAGCGCGCGCCGATGGCCGCCGACAAATCCTCCGCCCCCCAGGTCAGGCCGGTGAGCCGCGCGCTTGCGCCGGCATAGCTTGCCGCCGCCAGCACGCCTGCGGCGGTCTCGGTGATGATCGGCAGGATTCTGATGCCGCCGTCCGGCAGCCCGTTCTCGGCTTCGTGCACCCGAAGCTTCGCCGCCAGTTGCTGGACGTCCTGCCCGCTGTTCGACTTCGGCAGCATGATGCCGTCGGGCTTTGCTGGGACAAGCGCTGCGAGATCATCGTTGGTGAGGGCGGTGGAAAGGTCGTTGACCCGCACATAGATGATCGAACCTGTCCGGTGCTTTTGGCTCGAGATGAAATCAGCTGCGGTCGCGCGCGCCGCTACCTTGTTGGCAGCCGCTACGGAATCCTCGAGATCGACGATGACCACGTCGGCGCCGGCTCCGAAGCCTTTTTCCAGCTTCCGCTCGGAATCACCGGGCACGAACAGCAGCGAGCGCATCAGGCAGCCTTCTTCAGCATCATCGCCTGCCTGGTGCATTTGGCGACAAGAACGTCATTTTGATTGTAGGCGCGATGCTCGAACTCGACGATGCCGCGATCGGGTTTCGACTTGGACTCGCGCACGGAGACCACGGTTGTCTCGACCCGGATGGTGTCGCCGTGAAAGACGGGATGCGGGAAGATGGTTTCCTTCATCCCCAGATTGGCGACCGTTGTGCCGACGGTGATGTCGTTCACCGAAATGCCGATCATCAGGCCAAGCGTAAACAGCGAATTGACCAGGGGCTTGCCCCATTCGGTTTTCGCGGCGAAGTCGAAATCGATGTGCAAGGGCTGCGGGTTGAGCGTCATCACCGAAAACAGCATGTTGTCGCTTTCGGTCACGGTCTTGCGCAGTGTGTGGCGAAAGACATGGCCGACGACAAACTCTTCCAGATAAAGCCCGGCCATGGTCGATCTCCTCCAATGTCCTGCTTGATAGGCGCTGGTTGCCGCGCCATCAAGCCGGTTAAGAAACATGGTGAACCGTTCGTAAACCATTTCCAGCCTACCGTTCACGACGGGGCCGGGACCATTCCGGCAAGGGGCGTAGCTGGTCGGCATGGTTGTTTCGCACTTTTTAAAATGGATTGATACGGCAAGGGTTTCCGAGCGCGCCGCTGCCGCGAGCGCGCTGGCGCGTGCCTATATCAATTCCGATCTGCCGTTCGAGGATCGCTGCGCCGCCGAGGCGGCGCTGACGCTGCTCTTGGACGACGCTTCCTGCAAGGTGCGCCAGGCGCTTGCCGAGGCGCTGTCGATGAGCCATCACGCGCCGCCGCAGGTGATCAGTGCCCTGGCCGCCGATCAGCCGGAAGTGGCGGCGCTGGTGTTGGCGCGTTCGCCACTGCTTACCGATGCCGATCTGGTCGAGCGCGTCGCCTGCGGCCGGAAGGCGACGCAGACGCTGATCGCCAGCCGCCCGGTCGTCTCGATGTCGCTGGCGGCGGCAATCGCCGAGATCGGCGAGCCGGAAGCCTGTGCCGCGCTGGTCGGCAACGGCGGCGCGGAGATTGCTTCGCTGAGCTTTCGCCGCATGGCCGAGCGGCATGGCCATCTGCCGTTGATGCGCGAGGCGCTGATCGCCGATCGGCGTCTTCCGGCCGACTGCCGGCACATGCTGCTGGTCAAGCTCGGCGAGAGCCTGAAAGGTTCGCCGCTGGTGCTGGCGATGATGGGGGCCGCGCGCGCCGATCGCGTGATGCGCGACGCCTGCGTGAAGGCCTCTGTGACGCTGATCGAGGGGACGCGCATGGAAGAGCATGCCGCGCTGATCGAGCATCTGCGGCTGCGCGGCGACCTCACCGCCAGCTTCATCATCCGCACCATCGCGCATGGTAAGGTCGACTTCTTCGGTTCGACGCTGGTGGCGCTTGCCCGACAGTCCGAACAGCGGGTAACGGCGCTTCTCGCCGGCGGACACGACGTGGCGCTGCAGGCGCTGTTCCGCAGCGCCGGACTTGCGCCGGCCACGCACGGCATCATCCTGCGTGCGCTTAAAGTGTGGCGCGAGGTCGCCAATGGCCGGCGTGTCGCCGGCGTGCAGGAAGTGAGCTGGCTGATGCTGAAGGAACTCGGCGGCCAATTGGCCGAAGGCGATCTTGCCGGGCTGGTGAAGTCGATCCATCTCGACGCGCTGCGCGAAAACGCGCGCGGGCACGCGCTGGCGATTGCTGCTGCCTAGGGGCACGTCGTCTTCAGGTCTCAGCTGAGCTCCTGGGCGAGCCCGATGAGAAGCCCTTCAGGCCCGCGGATGTAGCAGAGCCGATACGCGTCCTGGTACCGGACGACTTCGCCGACGAGCTCGGCGCCACGCTTGCTGAGCCTTGCAAGCGTCTCGTCGATATCATCCACGGCGAACATGACGCGGAGGTAGCCCAAGGCGTTCACCGGGGCGTTGCGGTGATCGGCGACGACAGGCGGCCTGATGAAACGGGACAGCTCGAGCCGGCCGTGGCCGTCCGGCATGCGCATCATGGCAATCTCGACGTGCTGATCACCCAGTCCAGTGACGCGCCCGGCCCATTCTCCTTCGATCGTGGCACGCCCTTCGAGTTCAAGGCCAAGCGCGCGAAAGAAATCAACCGTCGCGTCGAGGTCCTCGACGACGATTCCGATGTTGTCCATTCGTATGAGCGCCATGTGTCCAACCTAAAAGTATCGACCAGTCTAACAAAGAACCATTTCCGAACCGGTCCGACCTGAAACGCGACACGTCCCGAATTGTTCAGACACGGCCCTTCGCAAAGAAATCCGGATGATCCTCGATCGCCGCGGCGATGATGCGCAGCGAGGCGGCGATCTGCAGCATTTCGAGCCGGTCACTGCGTTCGGCGATGCTGACCGCATATTGTCTGGCCACCGCGATGGTCGCGGTCGGCGGCTCGCCCGGGCGCCGGAACAACAGCTCGCGAGCCAGGCCGCGCAGGAAATTGCCGATCGACCCGACCGTTTCGTGCGGCACGGCGGAGTTCAGTTGCGCGTCGCGCAGTCTCAGCACCTCCAGTCCAACGGTGACGGCGGCGATGCTGCCGGCAAGCATGGGATCGCCTTTGCGACCGGTCTGCTGCACCCGCGGCATCAACTGGTTGATCCGGTCATAGGCGAGGCTTTCGAAAGCCGAACGCCGGGGAATGCGCTCATGCAGGCAAAGCCGAGCCAGGTCCTCGCGCATCGCCTGCGAGATGCGCTCGATGGTGACCCAGGGATTTGCCGGCAGCACGACGATGAAGACGCCGATGGCAATCAGGATGCCGACCAGGATCGAGGCCGAGCCGGCGAAGAACGGCCCGGGATCGTAAATCATCTGCTGATGCGGGCTGAGGAAGGCGAGGAAGTTGATGGCGAAAGCGGTGGCGACGCCGACATGGCGGGGATTGGCCATGCCGAGCGCCGCGGGCACCAGGATCGGCACGACGAAGAGCGTGAACCAGCCGAAGCCGGGCAGCGCTGGCAGCGCGACCTGGCCGACGAGGAACGCGAAGGGCAGCGCGATCAGCGTGCCAGTGAAAAAACCCCAGGCGGACTGCACTGGATCGGGGCGCGCCGCGAACAGGCTGGAAACGACGGCGACGAGGATGACAGTGCCGGCCGCTTCCGACCATTTCGTTGTCAGCCAGAAGATCGCAACCAGCAACGTCGCGAGCGCGGCGCGCACGGCGTTGCGCCATGCAGCCTGATAGTCGCGGTGGACGACCAGCGCTGGCTGGCTTCGCTCGCTCGATTTGCGGGAAACGGGCGAGCGAAGCGCGTCCAGGCCGCGCATGACCTGCTTCAGCGCCTCGGCGAAGTCGCCGGCAATGGTCAGGCGGGTGATGGTGCCGACCGTGTCCTCGCTGGTGTCGTCGGAGAGGGACGGCATTTCCTTTGCCTTGCCGGCGATCGCGTCGAGCCGCCCCACCCAGGGGGCTGTGTCATCGAGCGCGCCGGGCGTTGTGGCCAATTCTCCGACGAACGCCTTCAGTTCGGTGCGCATCGGGATGAGCGCGGCGTTCTTCGGCCGGCGATGGCTATGCAGCGCGCGCGCCGCCGAAAGCGCCCATAGAAGCTGGCCGATCGTGCGGCGCACCGGATGCGCCCGGGTGGCGAAGCTCGGCGCTTCCAGCCGCGCATAGGTGCGCATCTCGGCCAGCGTCTGGGCGTCTGTGATCAGCTTGCGCTGCAGCGCGGCAAGGCCTGCCGGATCGCCGCCGGAAAACGCGCCTGAGGCATATTCGGCGAGGTCGAGGATGCTGCGCTTCAACCTCGAGATGATGGCGTCGGCCGCGAGCTTCGGCAGGATCAGCCGGCTGGTGACGCCGGCGCAGACGATGCCGATGACGATCTCGGCGCAGCGCGCAATGGCCAGGTCGACCACGACATGCGGCTGCCCGAAGGCCGGCAGGGCGATGATCATCGCCGTATAGCCGGCGAGAGCGGCGCCATAAGCTTCAGGGTTGCGCAGCAGCGATGAGACGAGCGTGCAGACGCCGATCCACAAGGCCAGGATTGTGACCAGGAGCCAGGGATTGATGCCGAAAACCAATGTGATGCCGACCGCCGCAAGGCCGCCGGCCAGCGTGCCGATCAGCCGGTAAAAGCCCTTTGCCAGCACCATGCCGGCCACCGGCTGCGCGACGATGAACACCGTCATCATCGCCCATTGCGGATGATCGAGTTTCAACCCGTAGGCTAAAAGCAACGCGATCAGCCCGGCCGAAACCGTGCGGAGTGCAAAAATCCAGTCTGAACGGGTCGGCTGTGTCAGGTCGCTGAGCGGTGTCTCGACAAGCTCTTTCAGACGCGTCCAGGTCACATTCGTCTCCGTACCGGAGCCTTTATGGACCAGTGGACGATCAGATATCCAGCACGTCCGTCTCGGCGAATTCGGCGCGTTCCTGGATGAAGCGGAAGCGCGCCTCGGGCTTGGTGCCCATCAGCGCGTCGACGGCATCCTTGGTGGCCTGCTCGGCGTCGATCACGTCGACCCTGAGAAGCGTGCGCTTTTTCGGATCCATGGTGGTCTCCTTGAGCTGCGAGGCCATCATCTCGCCCAGGCCCTTGAAGCGGCCGATCTCGACCTTGCCGCGTCCGGTGAATTCGGTGCGCAGCAACTCGTCTTTGTGCGCGTCGTCGCGGGCATAACCGACCTTGCCGCCTTGCCGGATCGAATAGAGCGGCGGCACGGCCATATAGAGATGGCCGCCGCGGATCAGGTTCGGCATCTCCTGGTAGAAGAAGGTGATCAACAGCGAAGCGATATGCGCGCCGTCGACGTCGGCGTCGGTCATGATGATCACGCGGTCGTAGCGCAGGTCCTCGTCGCGGTATTTGGAGCGCGTGCCGCAGCCGAGCGCCTGGATCAGATCGGAGATCTGCTGGTTGGCGGCAAGCTTGTCGTTGCCAGCGCTGGCGACGTTGAGGATCTTGCCGCGCAGCGGCAGCACCGCCTGGCTGGCGCGGTCGCGCGCCTGCTTGGCCGAGCCGCCGGCCGAGTCGCCCTCGACGATGAAGATCTCGGCGCCCGCGGCGGCGTTCTGCGTGCAGTCTGCGAGCTTGCCTGGAAGGCGCAGCTTGCGCACCGCGCTCTTGCGCGAGACCTCCTTTTCTTGGCGACGGCGCACGCGTTCGTCGGCGCGCGCGATGACCCACTCCAGAAGCTTCGAGGCTTCCTGCGGATTGTCGGCCAGCCAGTGGTCGAACGGGTCGCGGATGGCGGTCTCGACGATGCGCATCGCCTCGATAGTCGCCAGCCTGTCCTTGGTCTGGCCGACGAATTCCGGTTCGCGGATGAACACCGACAGCATGCCGGCGGCGGAGATCATCACGTCCTCGGTGGTGATGATCGTGGCGCGCTTGTTGCCGATCAGGTCGGCATAGGCGCGCAGTCCGCGCGCCAGCACGTTGCGGAAGCCAGCTTCATGCGTGCCGCCTTCGGGCGTCGGAATGGTGTTGCAGTAGGAGTTGAGGAAACCGTCGCCGCCAAACCAGGTCACCGCCCATTCCAGCGACCCGTGGCCGCCCTGCTTGTCGCTCTTGCCGGCGAAAACCTCGCGTGTGACCTGGAATTCGTCGCCGAGCGTCGCCTTGAGATAGTCCTTCAGGCCGCCGGGGAAATGGAACTCAGCCTTGGCCGGCGTCTGGTCCTTTTCCTTGATCAGCGACGGATCGCAGGTCCAGCGGATCTCGACGCCGCCGAACAGATAGGCCTTCGAGCGCGTCATGCGGTAGAGCCGCGCCGGCTCGAAGGCCGCGCCTTTGCCGAATATCTGCTCGTCGGGATGGAAGCGGGTTCTGGTGCCGCGGCGGTTGTGGACCTCGCCGAGATGCTCGAGGCCGCTGACCGGAACGCCGCGCGAGAAACGCTGGCGATAAAGCTGCCGGCCGCGGGCGACCTCAACCTCGAGGTGGTCGGACAGCGCGTTGACGACGGAGACGCCGACGCCGTGCAGGCCGCCGGAGGTCTCATAGACCTTGGAGTCGAACTTGCCGCCCGAATGCAGCGTCGTCATGATGACTTCGAGCGCCGGCTTCTTGAATTTCGGATGCGGATCGACCGGGATGCCGCGGCCATTGTCAGTAACGGTCAGGAAGCCGTCGGCCGAGAGTTCGACGTCGATGAAGGTGGCATGGCCGGCGACCGCCTCGTCCATCGAATTGTCGATGACCTCCGCGAACAGGTGATGCATCGCCTTGTCGTCGGTGCCGCCGATATACATGCCCGGACGACGCCGCACCGGCTCCAGCCCTTCCAGCACTTCGATGTCGGCGGCGCTGTAGCCTTCGCTGCCGTCGCGGGCGGCGGTCGAACGCTTCGCGGCCTGCACGAGCGGATCGGCGGGGCGCGACGGCGCGCGTACCGGCTGTGCGGGCTTTTCCATCTTGCCGAAGAGGTCGTTGCTGTCGTCCATGCTGGCTCTAGCGTCCGGTAATGCGAATCACGTCTCGATACTGCCACGCTTTTGGCGGGCGAACGAGTTCCTGTTCCGTTCAGGGATCAAACTGTCTCTTATTCTAAAACCATTCGATAACCAAGCCGGCCGAAATAGGGCGGTCCGCGCGGCCCGCTGTTCCTTATTCTTTAACATTAATGCCTAGCGTGAGGCCCAACCAACAAAAGACCACGGGCGTCAGGGATTTCATCGTGCGGGGCAGGGCCATAACCATGATCGGTATCGCAGCCGTTTTCGGCGCGATCTCGATCTTTGCGGCGGACTTCTGGGTCAAGAGCCAGGCCAAGGCCCAGCCCGAGGTCAAGGTCGTCACGGTCGAAGCTCCGCAGCAGCCCAAGGTCGAGTTCAAGACCATCGTCGTGGCTCAGGCGCCGCTGCGCTACGGCATGGAGCTCGCACGAGCGCAACTGGCCGAGATCCCATGGCCGCAGGACTCTCTGCCGCAAGGGGCTTTCCCCACGATCGACAAGCTGCTGGCCGACGGCAGCCGGGTCGTGCTGTCGCCGATCGAAGTGAATGAACCGGTGCTGCTGACCAAATTGTCGGGGCCGAACGGTCGCGCGACCCTTTCCAACATGCTGTCGCCGGGAATGCGGGCCGTCACCATCCGCACCGATGAGATCGCCGGCGTCGGCGGCTTCGTCACGCCGGGAGACCGGGTCGACGTCGTGCTGACGCGTGACGCGGGGGACATCCAGGAAGTGTCCAAGAACGCGCAGGGCGCGGCCGGCTCTACGGTCACGTCCGAGATCGTCGTCTCCGACGCCAAGGTGCTTTCGGTCGGGCAGGGCGCGGACGAGCGCAAGACCGCGCCGCAGGTCGCCAATTCGGTGACCATCGAGGTGACCAACGAGGGGGCGCAGAAGGTAGCACTTGCCCGCACCGTCGGCACTTTGTCGCTGTCGTTGCGTTCCGCCGCTGATGCCAGCGCCAGCAAGAGCGGGCTTACGACCATCTCGTCCTTCGGTGGCTCGGTTGCCGCAAGCGCGCAAGCCAGCGCAGCCTCGCTCGTCAATGCGGTGACGAAGGAGCCGGAAGGGCCGAAGTTCAAGACGGTGATCGTGACGCGCGGCGACAAGGTCGAGGAATACAAGGTTCCTTCACCGGAACCGCCGCAGGAACTGCAGCAATAGCCGGTGGGGACCGGCGGGGACAGGGCAAGATGTTTGGGTTTGATGCATTTCGGACGACCGGAGGGTGGCGCCTTCTCGGCGTGATCGCGCTGGCGGCGGCAATGCTCGGCGCCGCCGCGCCGGCACGTGCCGACAATGACGTCGTCTACGTCTCGGCGAACAAGAACGCCTCGATCAAGGTTGCCAAGGGCAAGCCGAAGACGATCATGACGAGCGCTGCCTTCTACCAGATCGTCATCGGCGATCCGGAGATCGCCAACGTCAATCCGCTGACCGACAAGTCCTTCTACGTGCTCGGCAACAATCTGGGCACCACGGGCATCGCCCTGTTCGACCAGAACAAGCAGCTTGTCGGCACCGTCGACATCGAGGTGACGCTGGACACCGATCAACTGGCAAGCACCATCCGCGCCAGCGTGCCCGACGCCAAGATCAAGGTCGGTTCGGCAAATGGCCGCGTCGTGCTGTCGGGCGAGGCCGACGATGCGGTCGCCGCCGACAAGGCCAGCAAGATCGCGTCGCGCTTTTCCGGCAATGAGGAAGTGATCAATTCGGTCAACATCTCGTCGTCGCAGCAGGTGCAGCTCAACGTCCGCTTCGTCGAGATCAACCGTCAGGCCGGTCAGGACCTCGGCGCCAAATACTCCGCCAATTTTGCCTATGGCATCGGCAACCGCAAAGTCGTGCTGAACCCGGATGGGGGGAGCGTGACGGGGGCCGGAACCGGTGAGATCATCGGCAGCCTGCTGTCCAACGGCCTGTCGATCGACATCGCCATCAAGGCGCTCGAGGAACGCGGTCTGGCGCGGCGGCTGGCGGAGCCGAACCTGATTGCACGTTCGGGCCAGACGGCGAGCTTCCTCGCTGGCGGCGAGTTTCCGATCCCGGTTTCCGAAGACAATGGCAAGATCAGCGTCACCTACAAGAAGTACGGCGTCGGCCTCGATTTCACGCCGACGGTGCTGAAGGACGGGCTGGTGAGCCTCGACATCGCGCCTGAAGTGTCCTCGATCGACCCGTCCGCTTCCATCCAGGTCAGCAGCGGCATTTCCATCCCGGCCTTCATCGTGCGCCGCGCCAGGACATCGGTCGACCTCAAGAACGGCCAGAGCTTCATGATCGCCGGTCTTTTGCAGTCGCAGAACGACATCACGACATCGCGGGTGCCGGGGATAGGCAAGCTGCCGGTGCTCGGTCCACTGTTTTCCTCGAAATCCTATCAGCGGCGCGAGACCGACCTGGTGATCATCGTCACGCCTTACCTGGTCAAGCCGGTCGATCCGTCGAAGAAGATGGTCGAACCTACCGATGGCACCCGGCCGCCAAGTTCCGCCGACTATTTCCTGAACAACAGCGAGGAAGTGGACGCCTCGGCGCCGAAGCGTCCGGTGGCGCTGGCCGACGGCAGCACTACCCGCCCGGTGGCCGCTACCATATCCGGCCACTTCCTCGACCTGCCAAAGGACTAAGGCCATGCGCGCATCGCTTTGCCTCGCTCTGCTCGTGGCCGGCTTCGTCGGTGGCTGCACCAGCGACGACTATACACGCACCGAAGGGGTGACGCTGGCGGCCGGCAACGCGCAGGCGTCCAACACCGCCATGCAGATGGTCGATCCCTGGAAGTACGGCGTCCAGAACACCAGGCTGCTGGTGCCGGCCCAGCGCCCGGGTTCGGAGAGCGCCGTCGTCGGCGCCAAGGCCGGCTCCGGGCCGGCGGCGCCGCCGACATCATCAACGACTTCGAACTGATCGGCTGACGACGATGGCATCTGGCACCAAGACCAAGAAGATCCTGCTTGTTTCGACGGACAGGGCGTTTCTGCAGGACACGCGGACGGCTTTCGCGGCTTCCGAGATCATCGAGCTCTTGACGCTGGAAAAGAGCGTCAACGAGCTGCGCGGCGAGGTTCTCGAAGCGGATTTCGGGACCCTCATCGTTGACATGGATGCGGCGAAGCTCGAAGAGATCGAATCATTGCAGCGCGTCATGCGCCGGCTGGAAGGCAGTGTTCCGGTCGTCGTCGTCACCCAGGAATTCAACGCGGCGGCGGTGCGCATCCTGGTGCAGCTCAAGGTCGCCGATTTCCTGGTCAAGCCGATCACCACTGCCGACCTGGTGCGCTCCGTCATCCGTGCGCTGCAAGGGCCGGGACGGGAAGAAAACACCGAATCGCATATCTATACCTTCATGCCGGCCGCCGGTGGCGTCGGCACTACCACCCTTGCCTTGCAGACGGCCTTCCAACTGCATCATTCGGTGACGCGCGGCGCGTCGACCTGCGTGGTCGACCTCAATTTCCAGCAGGGCGCCTGCGCCGAATATCTCGACCTTGAACCGCGCTTCGACATCACGGAAATCGAGAACCAGCCGGAGCGCCTCGACCGGCAGCTGCTCGACGTGATGTTGTCCAAGCATGCGAGCGGGCTGTGCGTGCTTGCCGCGCCGACGCGCCCCTCGGACATGCGCTCCTTCAAGACCGATGTAGTGGTGCGCATGCTCGACCTCGTCGCGGCCTATTTCGACAATGTCGTCATCGACATGCCGCGCACCTGGTTCCCTTGGACCGAGACGGTGCTGCTTGGTTCCAACAAGCTCTACATCGTCGCTGAGATGACGGTGCCTTGCCTGCGCCACACGCAGCGTCTCATCCAGGCCGTCTATGAGACCGCCGGCAAGGAAGTGAAGCCCAACGTCATCGTCAATCGCTTCGAACAGAAGATGTTCGACAGCGGCATCAAGCAGGCCGATGTCCAGGACATCCTGGGCGAGCATTTCGTCGGCGGCATCTCCAACAACTACCGGCTGGTGCGAGAGGCCGTCGACCGCGGCGTGCCGCTGCACGCCATCGACCCCAACGCCAATGTCGTCAACGACCTCAAGAAGATCATCCTGCCGGAGGAGGCCGTCCAGACGACGGTCAAGTCGAAGTCGCTGTTCGGCCTGGGCAAGGGCTTGCTGAAGAGGAAGGCAGGATGAGCAGCCGCTTTTCCAACCTGCAGAGCCGCGACGCGCGTCCGCAGCGGGCACCGGAACCCGCCCCCGTCGTCCACAATGCGGTGGTCATTCCGACGACCCGCAAGCCGGCTCCGCCGAAGCCTGAAGCCACGCCTGTCAAGAGCGCCAACAAGGTGCTCGATGCGCGCGTGCGCATCCATCGCATGCTGCTCGAGGAGATCAACCTCGTGGCGCTGGAGCGGCTGCCCAAGGACGAGATGCGGCGCCAGGTTTATGAATTCGTCTCTGAAAAGACGCGCGAGGAGCGGATGGCGATCAACATCGCCGAACTCGACTCGCTGGTCGACGACATCGTCGACGAGATGGTCGGCCTCGGACCGCTGGAGCCGCTGCTCAAGGACCCCGAGATCAACGATATCCTGATCAACGGCCACCAGAACTGTTTCGTCGAAAAACGCGGCAAGCTGCAGCAGGTCCACATTCCGTTCAAGGATGAGGCGCATCTACTTCGAATCATTAACAAAATCGTCGCGGCGGTCGGCCGGCGCGTCGATGAATCGCAGCCGATGGTCGACGCCCGCATGCTCGACGGCTCGCGCTTCAACGCGGCGATCCGTCCAGTCGGCGTCGACGGGCCGCTGGTGTCGATCCGCAAGTTCTCCAAGAACAAGCTCGGCCTGCACAAGCTGGTCGAATTCGGCGCGATCACCCAGAACATGGCCGAAGTGCTGGCGGCGGCGGTGCATGCCCGCAAGACCACGATCATCTCCGGCGGTACTGGCACCGGCAAGACGACGATGCTCAACGCGCTGTCGGCCTTCATTCCGGAAGACGAGCGCCTGATCACCATCGAGGACGCGGCCGAGCTGCAACTGCAGCAGCCGCATGTCGCGCGCATGGAAACGCGTCCGGCCAACATCGAGGGCCATGGCGAACTGAAGCAGCGCGACCTGGTCAAGAACGCGCTGCGCATGCGTCCCGACCGCGTCATCCTCGGCGAGTGCCGCGGCGAGGAAGCCTTTGACATGCTGCAGGCGATGAACACCGGTCATGAAGGCTCGATGGCCACCATCCATGCCAACACCCCGCGCGACGCCATCTCGCGACTGGAACAGATGCTCGGCATGACCGGCATGCCGATGACGGTGCAGTCGATCCGCAGCCAGATCTCAAGCGCCATCGACATCATCGTCCAGCTGACGCGCCTCTCCGACGGCAAGCGCAAGGTGACCAGCGTCGCCGAGGTGACCGGCATGGAAGGCGATGTCATCCAGATGCAGGAGATCTTCCGTTTCGTGCGCACCGGCATGGAGGCGGACGGCAAGATTCTCGGCCACTTCGAGGCGACCGGCATCCGTCCGCGCTTCCTCGAGGACTTGCGCAATATGGGCATCGAATTCCCGGGCAGGTATTTCGAACCCGGCCGGCCGCAGGACTAGGCCGGTGTTCGAGGGATTCAGCCCGGTCTATGTCGTCTACGCGGCGGCGGCGCTCACCGGCATCATGATCGCCGAGGGCCTCTATCTGCTTTACGCCGGGCGCAGCGACAAACGCACGGCGATCAACCGCCGCATGAAGCTGGCCGAGAACAAGATCAGCCAGGAGCAGGTGCTGATCCAACTGCGCAAGGAGCGCGGGATCGACGGCGGCAGCTCGATCTTTTCCCTGGACCGCTTCCGCGCCCTGCGCACGCAGTCCGGCATGACCACGCCGCTGCCGAAGTTCCTGACGATCACCTCGGGCGTGGCCATGGCACTGGCGCTACTGGCGATCTGGAAGGGCTTGCCGCTGTTGTTCGGCCTTGGCCTGTTCGTCGTGTTGGTGCCGGTGCTGCCTGTGATGGTCATGCGCTTCTGGCGCAAACGCCGGCACAAACGGTTCGGGATGCAACTGCCCGAGGCGTTGGAATTGATCACGCGCGGCCTGAAGGCCGGCCATCCGGTGCCGGTGGCGATTGCCATGGTGTCACGTGAAATGGCCGATCCGATCGGCACCGAATTCGGCGTCGTCGCCGACGAGGTGACCTATGGCTCCGACCTGGTCTCGGCGCTGAACAATCTGTTCGACCGGGTGGGGCATGAGGACCTGCCGCTATTTGTTACCGCGGTGTCGATCCAGAGCAGTTCGGGCGGCAATCTGCGCGAGATCCTCGACGGTCTGTCGGCGACGATCCGCGATCGCGGCAAGCTGCGCCGCAAGGTGCGCGCCATTTCGACGGAAGGGCGCATGTCGGCCTACATCCTGACCGCGGTGCCGGTGCTTCTGTTCACCGCCATCATGGTGCTGATGCCGCAATTCTACCGGGACGTCTGGGACGTGCCTAAGACCTGGTACATGCTGGGCGGCTCCATCTTCTGGCTGCTGCTCGGCAACGCCATAATGTTCAAGATGTCGAATTTCAGGTTCTGAGATGGAAGACGTCATCCGCTTCCTCGCCTCGCTCGCGCCGACCTCGCTGGTGCCGGTTGCGGTGCTGCTCCTGGTGCTGGGCGGCGGCGCCGTCGCCTGGCCGCTGGTGCTCGCCAAGGGGGATCGCAGCGAGGTCAAGCGCCGGCTGAAGGTCGAGGTGATGCAGCCGGAGGAGCAGGCCGAGGCTGCGCCCAAGAAGAACGCCAACGCCGTGCGCGAGAAGGCGGTGAAACGGGCGCAGGAATTCTATGCCAAGAGCGACCCGGAAAACGTCGCGCGGCTGCGGTTGAAGCTCATCCAGGCCGGCTATATGGAGCCGCGCGCCGTCGGCACGTTCTTCCTGATCCGTTTCGCAGCCCTGGTCGGCGCGGCGTTCGGCGCGTTCCTGGTCAACCATTGGGCGGCAAGCGCCGAGTCGACCATGACCAGCCGCTGGACCTTCATCATCCTGTCGGGCGCCGGCGGCTATTTCCTACCGGGCCTGGTGCTGACGCAGAAGGTGCGGGAAAAGATGCGCGAATACCGCAACGGCTTTCCCGACTTCATGGATCTGATGATCGTCTGCTCCGATGCCGGCATGAGCATGGAGGCCGGCATCGAGCGGGTTTCCAAGGAGCTTTCCCGCACCTATCCGTCGCTCAGCCAGAACCTGATCCTGGTGTCGCTGGAATTGCGGGCCGGCCGCAGCCTCGACGACGCGCTGAAAGCGCTCGCCGACCGCCTCAGCCTCGATGAGGTGCGGTCTTTCGCGACGCTTTTGCAGCAGTCCAAGGAACTTGGAACCAGCCTGTCGGGCTCGCTGCGCGTCTTTTCCGACGAAATGCGGCACAAGCGCATGTCGCTGGCCGAGGAGAAGGCGCACGCCTTGCCGGCCAAGATGTCGGTTCCGGTGACGGTCTGCATCCTGCCGGTGGTGCTGATGATCGCCATCATTCCGATCATCGTGAAGCTGACGGCGCATCACTGAGGCGTGTTGATATTTCAGGTGATGCCGGCCTGCGAATGGCTACTTCCTGCACCTCAACGGTCGCTGCGCGGTGGTTAACGCATCCTTGGCGCGCAACCAAAATTTAGGTGCATTTCGGCACCGAAGCTTAATCGCTCTCCTATATGGTCTTTCCCTGAAGAACGACCCGGCAAATCGGGCGACGGGGCAGGGGCATGCGTCAGAGACTTCTCAGGGCAGCGGTGGCGTTGGCGGCCGTTTTGATGATCACGGGCTGCACGACCAACAACAACGTCGACACAACCAAGACCACGGCGATCCAGCCGGTGGCCAAGGATGTCAGCGCCAACGACCTCGTCGAAGGCAAGGCGCAGTTCCGCGAGGCGAATTTCGGCCTTGCCGAACAGCATTTCCGCAAGGCGGTCGAGCTCAAATCCGACAATGCCGAAGCCTGGATGGGGCTTGCCGCGTCCTATGACGAGCTCGGTCGTTTCGACTTCGCCGATCGCGCCTATGCGCAGCTGTTGAAGGTCGCCGGCCGCAAGCCGCAGATCGTCAACAATATGGGTTACTCGCAGCTCCTGCGCGGCAACAAGAAAAAGGCCAGGGTGCTGCTACTCGAAGCCAAGGCCGGCATGGTCGACCAGACCGTGGTCGACGCCAATCTGGCGTTGCTGAACAAGAGCTAAGGGCCTATCGGGCTTGGATTGAATCGCTCCGGTTGAATTCACCTGCCACGGTCGAACGCCGTTTCTGCGAAACGGGACAGGTTCCACTCCGTTTGTCGATTGCCGAAAGCGACAGGGCGGAATTTCCGGCGGGCCGACGCCCGCTTGTCAGCCGGTTACCAAGTGTACAACATCGGAACAATGCCGTTTTCGCGCCGATCGCTCGAGCTTGTGGAAGAAGAACTGTCTCAATATAAACCAAAAATTTCTAGTCTTTCCGCCTGCCAGATGCAGTAGTGGATGCTTTGTAAACCTTGTCGGAAGGTTGGGTAGAAAGGTTAGCTGAAAACGGTATCAGCGGGCCGCCGTTAACCTAGAATGCGGCGTCACTGACGACTCCCAAAAGGCTGCGGCTCAACAATGTTGGATTTTAGTTCGCTTCTGCTCGCGGCGGCGCTGTCGGGCACATGCCTCAGCATCACTATGCTAGCGATCTGGTTCACCGCTCCGCGCGCGCGCTTCGTGCTCACCGTCGCCTGCGGCATCCTCGTGCTCGTCGCCCATGTCGTCGCGTTCTGGCGCTATACCAAGGATCCCGACCCCTGGCTGTGCCAGGCGGTGCTCGCGCTGCTCACGCTGGGTTTCCTGGTCATCTGCCTGTCGGCCATGCAGTATCTCGGTTTTAGCGACTACCGCCGCGCGGTCGTGCCCACACTGGCCGCGATGGCCGCCTGTGCGATTGTCACTTATCTCGGCTTCGACGGCATCGGCTTCCAGATCACTTACGCTTCCGTGACAGTGCTGCTCGCGGCGATCGGGACGATGTTCTGGACAAAAGGCGATCACGACCGCCGCATCCTGCTTGTCGTTTCGTTCCTGAGCGGAGCCTGTGGCGCGTCCTTCGCGCTGTGCTGCGTGGTGCTGGTCGCCAAGGGTCAATGGGTGCTTGGTGGCGCGCCCGACAATTGGGCGGAGCGGTTGAACTCCGTCGTCGCGGTCGCCTGCATGACGGGCCTCGGCGCGCTGACGCTTTCGCTGCACCATCTGCAGGCGCAGATCGAGCTCAAGGCGGAGACGATGACCGATCCGCTGACCGGCCTGATGAACCGCAGGGCGCTCAGCGAGCTTTACGGCGATCGCAGCTTCGGTCCGTTCATGGCGATCGCCATGTTCGATCTTGACCATTTCAAAATGACCAACGACGTCTTCGGCCATCCCGCCGGCGACCAGGTGCTTTGCCGCTTCGCGGCGGTGATCAAGAAATACGGCAAGACCGGGGTCGACGCCTTTCGGTTGGGCGGCGAGGAATTCGCGCTGGTGATGACGCGCATCACGCCTGAGAAGGCGCATGATCTGGCGAGCCGGCTCGGCGTCGCTTTCGGCACGGAGGTCGTGCCCACCCCCCGCGGCCCGCTGCGCAGCAGCGTCAGCGGCGGCATGGGTTTTGGCTCCGCCACGGGCCGTCCTTTGGACGAGGTGCTGGCGCAAGCCGATGCCGCGCTTTACGCAGCCAAGCGTGCCGGGCGCAACCGCGTCATTGCTGAGGTCTCGGCGGACCAGCCCGATGCCGGGCCGGCCCTGAAGACTGCCTGAAAGGCCGCGGCTATTCGGCGGCGCCGAGATATTCCGACAGTGGCGGGCACGAGCAGACCAGGTTGCGGTCGCCGGCGACATTGTCGATGCGCGATACCGGCGGCCAGTATTTCGCCGCCAGATCGGCGTCGCCTGCCGGATAGGCCGCCTCCAGCCGCGAATAGGGATGGGTCCATGTGCCCGCCAGCGCTTCCGCCGCGGTGTGCGGAGCATTGACCAGCGGGTTGTCGTCGGACGGCCATTCGCCCTTTGCCACTTTGGCGGCCTCGCCGGCGATGGCGATCATCGCCTCGCAGAAGCGGTCGAGCTCGCGCTTGGGCTCGGACTCAGTCGGCTCGACCATCAGGGTGCCGGCAACCGGGAACGACATGGTGGGCGCATGAAAGCCGTAGTCGATCAGGCGCTTGGCGATGTCGTCGACGCTGATGCCGGCGCTTTCCTTCAGCACGCGGGTGTCGAGGATGCATTCATGCGCGATGCGGTCGCTCCGGCCCTTGTAGAGAAGCGGGAAATGCGGCGCGAGCCGCGTCGCCACATAATTGGCCGAAACGATCGCCGTCTCTGTCGCCTGCTTCAGGCCGGAGCCGCCCATCATGCGAATATACATCCAGGTGATCGGCAGGATCGAAGCGCTGCCGAAGGGGGCGGCCGCCACGGCATGCGCCGAGCCTTCGGTGACATGGCCCGGCAGATAGGGCTTCAGATGCGCCCTGACGCCGATCGGGCCGACGCCCGGGCCGCCGCCGCCATGCGGGATGCAGAAGGTCTTGTGCAGGTTCATGTGGCAGACGTCGGCGCCGATGTCGCCGGGACGGGCAAGGCCGACCAGTGCGTTGAGATTGGCTCCGTCGAAATAGACCTGGCCGCCATGCTCGTGGATCAGCGCGCACAGATGACGCGCACCTTCCTCGTAGACGCCGTGCGTTGAAGGATAGGTGAACATCAGTGCCGCGAGATTCTTGGAATGCTCGTTCGCCTTGGCGCGCAGATCGTCCATGTCGATATTGCCATCGTCCAGGCAGCGCACGACGACGACGCTCATGCCGGCCATCGCCGCGCTCGCCGGATTGGTGCCATGCGCGGAAGATGGGATCAGGCAGACCGTGCGGTGGCCTTCGCCGCGCGCGCGGTGATAGGCGCGGATGGCGAGCAGGCCGGCATATTCGCCCTGGCTGCCGGCATTGGGCTGCAGGCTGACGGCGTCGAAGCCGGTGATCTCCGACAGCCAGGCCTCCAGCTGCTCGGCCATGGCTCGATAGCCTGCCGAATGGCCGGCCGGCGCGAAAGGGTGCAGATTGGCGACGCTCGGCCAGCTCACCGGCATCATCTCGGCGGCGGCGTTCAGCTTCATGGTGCAGGATCCGAGCGGGATCATGGTGCGGTCGAGCGCAAGGTCCTTGTCGGCCAGCCGGCGCAGGAAGCGCATCATCTCGGTCTCGGAGCGATTCTCGTGGAAGACTGGCTGAGTCAGGAACGCCTTGCCGCGCGGCTTGCCGGGCATCGAGCTTCCCTCAGCGCCCGGCTTGGCGCCGAAGAGGCCAGCGATCGCCTCGAGATCGGGTTCTGTCGAGGTTTCGTCGAAAGCGATGCTGACATGGTCGGCATCGATGACGCGCAGCAGCCGCCCGGTCTTTTCGGCGGCTTGCGCGATCGAGACGGCCTTGCCCTTCACCTGCGCCGTCACCGTGTCGAAGCGGCTCGCGCCGAGCACGGCAACGCCCGCAGCCTTGAGACCGGAGGCGAGGCGGTCGGCCAGCCCATGGACATGGCCGGCAATCGCCTGCAGGCCGGCCGGGCCGTGCCAGATCGCATAGGCCGTCGCCATGTTGGCGAGCAGCGCCTGCGCCGTGCAGATGTTGGAAGTCGCCTTGTCGCGGCGTATATGCTGCTCGCGCGTCTGCAGTGCCAGCCGGTAGCCAGGACGGCCCTTGGTATCCGTGGACTGGCCGACGAGGCGGCCGGGCATCAGACGGGTCAGCTTGTCGGAAACGGCGCAATAGGCGGCGTGCGGTCCACCAAAACCCATCGGCACGCCGAAGCGCTGCATCGGGCCGACGGCGATGTCGGCGCCAAGTGCGGCTGGCGAGTCGGTCAGCGTGAGCGCCAGAGGGTCCGCAATGAAGATGACAAGCGCGCCCAAGGCGCGGGCCTTCTCGATCGCCGCCTTGTGGTCGCCATAGACGCCGAACGTGTCCGGCCAGGAGACGAGCAGGGCGGCTGTGTTGTCGTCGATCGTCTCGCCGTCGACCTCGGTGCCGAGCGGCTCGGCGCGGGTGCGCACGACATCCAGCGTCTGCGGATGCGGCGTGCCGGCAAGCGCCACCTTGGTGCGCTTGTCGCGGTGGTGGCGCAGAGCGATGCCGACGGCTTCGGCGACGGCGGTGGCTTCATCGAGCAGGGAGGCCGACGCCACGGGCAGGCCGGTCAGCTCGGCGACCAAAGTCTGGAAGTTGAACAGCATTTCCAGCCGGCCCTGGCTGATCTCGGCCTGGTAGGGCGTGTAGGCGGTGTACCAGGCCGGGTTCTCGAACAGGTTGCGCTGGATGACCGGCGGCACGAAGACGCCATGATAGCCGGCGCCAATGAAGCTCTTCAGCACCGTGTTCTTCGCCATGATCGCCGACAATTCGGCGAGCGCTTCCGCTTCGCTCGCCGGAGCGGGCAGGGCGAGCGGCTGGTCGAGCCGGATCGATCTCGGCACGGCCTGGCTGATCAGTGTCTCGACGGAAGGAACGCCGATGGTGGCGAGCATTGCCCTGACGTCGCTGACGCCGAGGCCGATATGGCGGGCCGAGAAGGGAGTAGGTGCTGCGGTCATTTCCAAAATCCTGCTATCAGCCGATATGGGCTTTGTAGGCGGCCTCATCCATGAGGCTGTCGAGCTGGCTTTCGTTGGCGAGCTTCATCTTCCAGAGCCAGCCGTCGCCGGTCGCCGCCGAATTGACCAGCGACGGGTCAGCCGACAGTGAGCCGTTGGCCTCGGTGATCTCGCCGTCGACCGGCGCGTAGACGTCCGATGCCGCCTTCACGGATTCGACGACGACGGCGGTATCGCCCTTGGCGAGCTTGCGGCCGATTTCCGGCAGCTCGACGAAAACGAGATCACCGAGCTGTTCCTGCGCATAGTCGGTGATGCCGACGGTGGCGACGCCGCCTTCAACGCGCAGCCATTCATGGTCTTCAGTGAAGTAGGTCTTTGCCATCTGGAAATCATCCTTTGCGGTAGCGGTGTGGGGTGAAGGGCAGGGCAGCGATGTCGACGGGAATTTTCGTCCCGCGGACGTCGGCGAAGAGTTTCGTGCCGGCCTTGGCCAGCGCGGTGTTGACGTAGCCCATGGCGACCGGGTGGCCGCTCGAAGGGCCGAAACCGCCCGATGTGACATGGCCGGCCGGATGGCCGTCGGCATCGACGAGCGCCGCGCCGGCGCGCACCGGCTGGCGCCCTTCGGGCTTTAAGCCGACGCGTTTCTGCGACGGGCCGCGCTCGAGGATGGAGCGCAGCGCGTCGGCGCCGATGAAATGGCCGGCGGCGCGAACCTCCTTCGGGATCGCCCACATCAGCCCGGCGCTCGCCGGATCGATCTCGGGCGTCAGGTCCTGGCCGTGCAGGCAGAGACCGGCTTCGAGGCGCAGGCTGTCGCGGGCGGCGAGGCCGATCCACTGCACGCGCTCGTCTTCCAGCAGTTTGGCGACGAGATCGCGGGCATCAGCCTCCGGAAGGCCGATCTCGAAACCGTCCTCGCCCGTATAGCCGGAACGGCTCATGAACCACTTCTGGCTCGGCTCGATGCCGTGCATGAACAGCAGCGAGCCGGTCTCGATACCCGCGCGCGCAAGTGCAGCCCAGGCGTCCGGTCCCTGGATCGCCAGGAAGACCCGGTCGAGCGGCTCGACCTTGGCATCGAAATCGACGGCCAGCGCCTGAAGATGCTTCTCGTCCTCGACGGCGTTGCCGGCATTGGCCACGACCATGAAGCGGTCGTCGCCAAGGCGGGTGACGATCAGGTCGTCGATGATGCCGGCGGCCTCATTGAGGAAGAAGGTGTATTTGGATTGGGAAATCTCCAGAGCGCCGGCATCGAGCGGACAGGCGCGGTTGAGAAGCGCCGCGGCCTCCGGACCGCTGACCTCGAACAGCTTCATGTGCGAGATGTCGAACAAGCCGGCATGCTCGCGCGTGTGAAGATGCTCCTTCATCACGCCGGGCGGATAGGTGAGCGGCATCGACCAGCCGGCAAAGGCGCCAAAGCGCGCGCCCGCGGCCCGATGCAAATCCTCGAGGGGTAGATGTCTGGTGCCGTCGCCCGTCATGTCTTCTCCAGAGTCGCACGCAATCGACCGCCTTTGGCGGCCCAGTTCGTGCCCCTCTGTCTGAAGCCTGAGAGACTCGCGCCCCGGAACTCTGTCGGCAGCGCTTACACCTTCGGCGCGGGACGAATCCCGACTTTCCAGAGTTGTCTTTCCTGCTAACGGTTCTTTTGCCTGAGAGATTTCGGGCGATTTCCCCTTCGGCGACAGCTTGCGCTGCTCTCTCCCGCAAACAGGTAGGACTCAGTCGCCTGAGTCCCCGACGCGCCATCCATAGCCCGTCGGCGACACCTTGTCACCTCCCTGCGACATCAAAGGTGCGCCGACCTGAATCTCGACGCACCTTGCCGCGCCGGGCTGACAAGTCTTCGCTAACCACGCCATTTGCCGGTTTCTCAAGACAATGCTGATAAACCGGCGGGATGACAAAGGCTCGCCGGCAATAGGCGACAGGGCAGGGACGGCAATGGGCGAATTGATCATGAGCGCTCCGGTGGCGGGGTTGACCTCGAAGAACAAGATCTCGGCCGAGGACGTGGCGATGCTGCGGCGCGAGGTGTTCGCAGATGGCGTGGTGAGCCGCGGCGAGGCCGAGGCGCTGTTCGCGCTCGACCAGAGCGCGCGCGACAAATGCGGCGAATGGGCGCCGTTCTTCGTCGAGGCGGTGACCGACTACATCGTCCACCAGGAAAGGCCTGAGGGCTACATTTCTCAGGAGAACGCCGGCTGGCTGGTTCGTACGATCTCGCGTGACGGCATGGTCGACAGCCGCACAGAGCTCGAGCTCTTGGTGCATGTGCTGGAGGAGGCGAAATCCTCGCCCAATGAGCTTTCGGCCTATGCGCTGGAGCAGGTCGCGCATGCGGTGATCGACGGCCGAGGGCCGCTGATGCTCGGCGGCGAACTTGTGCCCGGATTGATCGCCAGGGCCGAGGTCGATCTGCTGCGGCGAATCCTCTATGCCTATGGCGGCGACGGCAACATCGCCATCAGCAAGGCCGAGGCCGAGGTCCTGTTCAGGATCAACGACCGGACCGCGGCCGCCGACAACGATCCGTCGTGGAACGACCTCTTCGTCAAGGCGATCGCCAACTATGTCATGTGCTCGGCCGGCTACGAGCCGCCGACGCGCGAAGCGGCGCTGCGCCATGAAGATTTCCTCGACGAGGCGGCGCCGACGCTGGGCGGGTTCTTCAGCCGCATGGTCTCGGGCGGGTTTTCCGCAATCCTCGAGGCCTATAATTCCCCTGACAACATCGAGGCCGAATGGGAAGCCAGGAACCGGGCCAGCGAGGCGCTTGCTCGCCGCGCGGAGACCATCGACGCCGACGAAGCCCAATGGCTGGCCGAGCGCGTCGGCGGCGGCCAGCGGCCGCTGCGCGACAATGAGCGCGCGCTGCTGACGCTGATCAAGCACGCCTCGCCGGAAATCCATCCAGCGCTGAAGCCGCTGCTGGATAAGGTCGCCTAGGCGTTTCCTGGAAGTGTCCTGCAGAGAATGATGTTGGAATGGCCTTCGGGCCATCCGGCGAATTCGCCCATACGTTCGAAGCCCGCCTTCACGTAGAGGCCCGGTGCCTGGAAGTCGTGCGTTGCCACCCAGATGCGTCGAACGCCTCGCGCGGCAGCCTCCGTTACGAAGGCATCCAGCAGCTTCCTGCCATGACCAAGACGTCGACAGGCTTCGTCGACCCACATCAGCTTGAGTTCGGCGATTCCAGCCCACGAATAGCCAGCGGCGATCCCAATCGGGCGTCCGGCTGTGTCCCGCAGCGCAAAGACCAGGCCGCGATCATCGTCACGGCCTGTCAGATGCCGGTTGCCGCTGTCGAGACGTTCCTCGATGGCATCAAGCTCGGCCGACGCAAGATCGTGCTCGGCCTGCAGGTGAGGGGCCATCAGATGCCGCCGTACCAGTCGTAGCCATTGTCTTCCCAATAGCCGCCGCGGCCGCCGCCGACATTGGCGAAACCGTCGACCAGCTCGATCTTGTAGAGATATTTCGGCATCTTGTAGCCAAGCTGGCGTTCGACGCGCACGCGCAGCGGCGCGCCGTTCTCGACCGGCAGCGGCTTGCCGTTCAGGCCATAGGCCAGGATCGTCTGCGGATGGCGGGCGTCTATAAGATCGATCGTGCCGTAATATTTGATGTCGCCGGACAGGCTCTGCTCGATCGTGTCGAGGCAGTGGAACATGACGTAGCGGGCCTCAGGCTTCACCACCGCCTGGTCGAGCACCAGCGACAATGGCGTGCCAGTCCATTTGGCGATGCAACTCCAGCCTTCGACGCAGTCGTGGCGGGTGATCTGGGTGCGGCTCGGCATGTTCTGCAACTGCTCGCGGCTCAACGACAGCGGTTTTTCGACCAGCCCGGTGACCTCCAGGCGCCAGTCGGCGAAATTGTTGGCGAGCAAGCCTTTATAGGTGTCGTCATCGGGAGCCGTGACGCCGTTCGGCCGCTGTGGCTGACGGATGTCAGCCTCGGTGAATTCGGGCGCGAGCGCATCGCGTCCGGCGAGCAGGCGCTGCGCGCGGTAAGTCAGGCCGTTGGCGTTTTCGAGGAAGCTGCGCAGGCCGCCGCCGATGCCGAGACTGCTGTCGAAGGCATCGCAGCCCGAAAGCGCGATACCGGACAGGCCGAGGCTGCTGGCGGTCAAGAATTTACGGCGCGTGATCTGGAATTTGGCCATCTCAAACATTCCTCTCAGCCGGCTCGTCATGCTTTGCGGGCAGGTCGGTGCGGTACCAGCCGGTGATGATCGAGCGCAGCTCGTTGATCGGGCCGGCGGCAAGGATCATCAGGATGTGGATGATGAAGAAGCCGACCAGAAGCAGCATGATTGTGAAGTGGATGGTGCGCGCCGTCTGCCGGCCGCCGAGGATTTCGTTGAGCCACGGCAGCACCGAATCCATGCTCGGCGACATGGCCAGCCCGGTGACGATCATCAGCGGCAGAAGCACGAAGAGCACGCCGCCATAGGCCATCTTCTGCAGCGTGTTGTATTCGCGCGTATGGTGGAATTTCAGCTTGGCGTGGTCGACGATGTCGCGCGGCAGCTTGCGCAGATCCGACATGCGAGGGGCGAGGTCGCGGCGGATATGGCCGTTGATCAGGCCGGCGACCAGCCAGATCAGCAACGTCGCGCTGAGCACCCAGGCGAAAAAGAAATGCACGACGCGAGCGGTGCCGAGGTCGTAGTAGGAGGGGATCGTCAACCAGGAGGGGAAGGCGCGCTGTGTCTCCTGTCCCAGTGGGCCCGACCAGCCGAGCACGCCGGTGGTGTCGAAGCGATGGCCTAAGATTTCGGTAAAACCGCGCGGACCGTTGGCGGTGTTTTCGGCGCCGATCTGCAGAATCGTGTTGTGGAACTCGAAGCCTGACTGCTTGCCGATATAGAGTTGCGGCCGCGCGTTGAAAATCTGCAGGCCGGAAAGCAGCATGAAGAACAGCGAGAGAGCCCAGATCCAGTGGGTCAACCGCGTCCAGCGCGACTGTCGATAGATAAGGGTCGTGTCCTTACCGTCCGGCTTGGCGGCGGATTGGTTGTTGGCAACAGTGTCCATTCTGCCTCCGGCCGCCTCATGCAAGCGGCTTCTCAGGTCATTGTCTCCCCCTCAATACGTCGCCGCACAAGGCAATGTTTCATACGATCACGGATTTATTACGGAGATCCCAGGCTCACCGCGAGATTGACCGCCGCCGCAACGATGACCGTGTTGAAGAAAAAGGTCAGGATCGAATGGACGAGCACGACCATGCGCATCTGCGAGGTGGTGATGGCCGTGTCGGCGGTCTGCGCCGTCATGCCGATGACGGTCGCGAAATAGAGGAAATCCCAGCCTTCCGGGCGCTTGCCGCCGGGAAAATCGAGGCCGCCGACCGGCATCTTCTTTTGTGTTTTCTCGTCGATCTCGCCACCGTCCTTCCAGTAGACATGCGCGTAATGCAACGATGCCATGGCGTGGATTGTGAACCAGCCGAGCGGGATCGACAGCATGGCAAAGCCGAGCTGCCAGGGGTGCGTGGCGGCTTTCTGGTTGATCAAAAGAAACAGCGAGACGATGGCTGCAACGACGACGAAGAGCGTGACGGCGAAGATCAGCAGCACGGGCATGTCGGTGGCGCGGGCGTTCTTGCTGAGATAGCGGCCGGTAAGCCGTGGCATCAGCGTCAGGACCAGGACGATATAGCTTGCAAAGAATACATTGGCGCCAATGGAATAGGGGAGCGGCGCGCGCAAAAGCAGGGCTAGCAGCAGTGCGACGACGCCGATGGCAAAGGCCAGAGCGAACTGCATATGCCGATGCATCGGCGTCTTGAGGTCTTCACCCATGGCTCGGGTCCCTGAAGACGTTGGATCAGTCCGGTGTGACGGATTTGAGCGCGCGTCGCAAGATGCGGTCGAGCTCGCCGAGAAACTGCGAGCGGTCCTTCGGCGTGAAGGAGGCATTGAAGCCGCGGCTCTCGCCCGTTTCGCGCAGATGCTGCTTCAAATCGCGCATCGCCACCGCCATGCCGATGGTCTCCGGCGTGAAGGGGCGGCCGGTCGGTCCCAGCACATGCGCGCCGAGCGCCACCGTGCGCGCGGCAAGCGGGATGTCGGCCGTCACCACAACGTCATTGGTTCTTGCGTTCTCGACGATCCAATCGTCGGCCGCATCAGCGCCCTTGGAGACGACAACGTTGCGGATCATCGGATCGCGCGACGGGCGCAGGCCGCCATTGGAGACATAGGTAACGACGACGCCATGGCGCTCCGCGACCTTCTCGACCTCGGCCTTCACCGGGCAGGCGTCGGCATCGACGTAGATAACGGGTGCGGGCATCGTTGCTTCCAAACAATATGGGGCCGGCGTGTCAGCCAGCCCCATGGCAGAAATCGCAGGATTTGTCAGGCCGGCAGCGCGCCGGACCTCTTCGCCGTCCAGGTGGCCATATAGTCCATCAGGCCGGGGTTGAGACAGTCGTAGGGCTCCAGCCCGATCGACTTCAGCTGGCCGCGAATGCCCCCCATGCGGTTCGGGTCGACGCCGGATTCGATGATCGAGGACACGAAGGCGGCAAAGCCGGGCGGCGACCAGCCGTCCTCCTCGAAGCGCTCGGGATGGATGAAGGACAGGCCCTTGAAGGGGTGGTCGCGCTCGACCGGGCCGTACATGTGGACGCCGCAGCCGGTGCAGGCATGGCGCTGGATGAGCGCGGCCGGATCGACCACCTTGAGCTTATCGCCGTTCTCGGTAACAGTGACGTCGCCCGTGCCGGCAACGGCCACGACCGAGAAGATGGCGCCTTCCGGCTTCCAGCACTTCGTGCAGCCGCAGGCATGGTTGTGGGCGATCTGGCCCTTGACCTTCACCTTCACCGGCTTGCTGGTGCACAGGCAAACCAGCGTGCCGCCGGCAAAGCTTGCGCTTTCCTTGGGCAGGCCGTTGTCAATTGAATGATGCAGTTTTTCCGCCATTCCTACTTCCTCCCTCTTTGATCACACCGGTTTGGTGTCGACGATCGCTTCAGTCTCCATGAGGTGCGCGCTGAGCAGGCGGTGCACCTCTGGCAGGCTCCTTTTCAAAAAAGTGTCGCGTACGAGAAACGTGATTTCATCAACTGCCCGATCGATTTCTCCCAAGTCGATCTGAATGCGATTGTTGTCCCTGAAGCTACGCCACAGGTCCTCGCCAAAATTCCGTATTCGATGGACCGTCGACTTTTCCCAGTCGATGAACCTTATACGAACACGAATCTGGACCTCCTTCATCTAGTAAACCACGACACTCCGGATCGATTTGCCCTCATGCATGAGATCAAAACCCTTGTTGATGTCCTCGAGCTTCAGCGTGTGGGTGATCATCGGGTCGATCTGGATCTTGCCCTCCATGTACCAGTCGACGATCCTGGGCACGTCGGTGCGGCCGCGCGCGCCGCCGAAGGCGGTGCCCATCCAGGTGCGGCCGGTGACCAGCTGGAAGGGGCGCGTCGAGATCTCCTGGCCGGCGCCGGCGACGCCAATGATGACCGACTTGCCCCAGCCGCGATGCGAGGCTTCCAGCGCTTGGCGCATCACCTTGGTGTTGCCGGTACAGTCGAAGGTGTAGTCGGCGCCGCCGATCTGGTCGGCGCCCCGTTTGGTCATGTTGACGAGGTGAGGCACGATGTCGCCGTCGATCTCCTTCGGATTGACGAAATGCGTCATGCCGAATTTTTCGCCCCAGGGCTTCTTGTCGTTGTTGACGTCGACGCCGATGATCATGTCGGCGCCGGCAAGGCGAAGCCCCTGGATGACGTTCAAGCCGATGCCGCCAAGGCCGAAGACTATCGCCGTCGCTCCTTGCTCGACCTTGGCCGTGTTGATGACGGCGCCGATGCCGGTGGTGACGCCGCAGCCGATGTAGCAGATCTTGTCGAAGGGGGCGTCGGGATTGACCTTGGCCAGCGCGATCTCGGGCAGCACGGTGAAGTTGGAGAAGGTCGAGCAGCCCATGTAGTGGAACAGCTTCTCGCCGCCGAGGGAGAAGCGCGAGGTGCCGTCCGGCATCAGGCCTTGCCCTTGAGTGGCGCGGATGGCGGTGCACAGATTGGTCTTGCGCGACAGGCAGGACGGGCACTGCCGGCATTCGGGCGTATAGAGCGGGATGACATGGTCGCCCTTCCTGACTGAGGTGATGCCCTTGCCGACATCGACGACGATGCCCGCACCCTCATGGCCTAGGATCGCGGGAAAGATGCCTTCCGGATCGGCACCCGACAGCGTGAACTCGTCGGTGTGGCAGATGCCGGTTGCCTTGACCTCGATCAGAACCTCGCCTTCGCGCGGGCCTTCGAGGTCCACCTCCATGATTTCCAACGGCTTTCCGGCGGCGACGGCAACGGCGGCACGCGTTTTCATGAGGCATTCCTCCCAAAGCTATTTGCATGTTTTAGCTAACGGCAAGCTGCCCGTGGCGAATGCCAGCCTGCCAGCCCTTCAGCCTTGTGGGTAACTTTAGCGAGTTCCGCGCTGGCGGCCAACGTCTCTTGCGACGTTTTTCGGCGCGCTTTCTGCAATCGGCACCGGCCGGCAGGGCCAATCCGCGGACACTTGAGGCGCGCCGGAATTATTCATAGAACTGGACCGCTTCGCCGGAGGAACGACATCCGAATGTTCAAGAAGATCCTGATCGCCAATCGCGGCGAGATCGCCTGCCGCGTGATCAAGTCGGCGCGCAAGATGGGGATTGCCACCGTGGCGGTCTATTCGGATGCCGACCGCGATGCCGTGCATGTCGAAATGGCCGACGAAGCAGTGCATATCGGGCCGCCGCCGGCCGCGCAGAGCTATCTGGTGCCGGAGAAGATCATTGCCGCGTCCAAGGAGACCGGCGCGGAAGCGGTGCATCCGGGCTATGGCTTCCTGTCTGAACGGGCCTCTTTCTGCGAGGCGCTGGAGAAGCAAGGCATTATCTTCATCGGGCCGAAGCCCAAGGCCATCAAGGCGATGGGCGACAAGATCGAATCGAAGAAGTTCGCCAGCGAAGCCAAGGTCTCGACCGTGCCGGGTTGGCTCGGCGTCATCGAAGACGCTGACCATGCCGAAAGGATCGCAGGTGAGATCGGCTATCCGGTGATGATCAAGGCCTCGGCCGGTGGCGGCGGCAAGGGCATGCGCATCGCCTGGAGCAAGGCGGAAGTGCGCGACGGCTTCGACAGGGCGCGTTCGGAAGCGAAAAGCTCCTTCGGCGACGACCGCGTCTTCATCGAGAAGTTCGTCGTCGATCCGCGCCATATCGAGATCCAGGTGCTGGCCGACGCGCATGGCACGGCGCTCTATCTCGGCGAGCGCGAATGCTCGATCCAGCGCCGCAACCAAAAGGTGGTCGAGGAGGCGCCGTCGCCATTCCTGGACGCCAAGACCAGGAGGGCGATGGGCGAGCAGGCGGTGGCCCTGGCGAAAGCCGTCGATTATCAAAGCGCCGGCACCGTCGAGTTCATCGTCGACAAGGACAAGAACTTCTACTTCCTTGAAATGAATACGCGATTGCAAGTTGAGCATCCAGTGACAGAACTCGTCACCGGCATCGATCTGGTCGAGCAGATGATCCGCGTCGCCGCCGGCGAAAAGCTCGGCATCAAGCAAAGCGACGTCAAGCTGAACGGCTGGGCGGTGGAGAGCCGCCTCTATGCCGAGGATCCATTCCGTAACTTCCTGCCGTCAATCGGCCGGCTGACCCGCTACCGGCCGCCGGAGGAGGGCACGTTCGGCGACGTCGTGATCCGCAACGATACCGGCGTTACCGAAGGCTCGGAGATATCAATGTTCTACGACCCGATGGTGGCGAAGCTCTGCACCTGGGCGCCGACAAGGCTGGAGGCGATCGACGCGATGTCGGAGGCGCTCGACAGTTTTGTCGTCGACGGTATCGAGCACAACATCCCGTTCCTTTCGGCGCTGATGCAGCATCCGCGCTGGCGCGAGGGGCGGCTGTCGACGGGCTTCATCGCCGAGGAATATCCGGACGGTTTTTCGCCGGTCGCGCCGGATGGCGAGGAAAGGGCGGTGTTCGCGGCCGTCGCAACGGCGATCGAACTTTTGCGCCGCGACCGGCTTGACCGTCTGAGCGGCCGGCTCGCGCCGCATTCCGGCCATCTCAAGCGCGACTGGGTGGTGAAGATCGGCGCGCAGTATCAATCCGTCGCCATCGTCGACGGCATGATTTCCATACCGATGGAGGTCGATCTGTCGATCGACGGCGGCAAGCCGTTGACGGTTACCTCCGACTGGCGGCCGGGCGACGCGATCTGGCAGGGCACGGTCGGCCGCGAGAAGGTGGTGGCGCAAATCCGTCCGGTGCTGAACGGTTTGCGCATCGCCTGGAAAGGCATGTCGGTGACGGCGCGCGCCATGCTGCCGCGCACGGCGGAACTCGAAAGGCTGATGCCGGAGAAGGTGGCGCCGGATACCTCGAAGATGCTGCTTTGCCCGATGCCCGGCCTCGTTGTTTCGATCGCCGTAGCGGAGGGCCAAGAGGTGAAGGCCGGCGAGACGCTGGCCGTGGTCGAGGCTATGAAGATGGAAAATGTGCTGCGCGCCGAACGCGACCTCACGGTAGCCAGGCTCAACGCCAAGCCCGGCGACAGCCTGGCGGTCGACGCCGTGATCATGGAGTTCGCCTGATAAAAGGCGGTAGCGAGCCGTAAGCCTGTGCCCTGCGGGTCATTTGTGCTGGACTGGCATGGCTCCGTCCGGGACAATACATCTGCATAGATTTTGAGTCTTTGGGACAGCGCGAAAAACATGGCGGATGAACGACTTCCCCGCGACCCGTTGCAGCGCGAAGCAGCCGTGAAGGCCGCGCGGCCGGAGGCGCCGGCCCGCACCTTCATCCATCTGCGCGTGCATTCGGCCTATTCGCTGCTCGAAGGTGCGTTGCAGCTCGGCGCGATCGTCGGCCATGCGGTCAAGGACGAGGCGCCAGCGATCGCGGTGACCGACACCAACAATTTGTTCGGCGCGCTCGAGTTCGCCCAGAAGGCGGTCAAGGACGGCATCCAGCCGATCATCGGCTGCCAGATCGATCTCGCCTTTTCCGGCGAGGCGGTCGAGGCCCAGCGCGACCGCCGCCGCCAAGGGCCGGAGATGTCGCCGGTCGTGCTGATCGCCGCCAGCGAGGCTGGCTATGCCAATCTCGTGCGGCTGATCAGCAAGGTCTATCTCGAGACACCGCCCGGCGAGCCGGTCCATCTGACCAGCGTCATGCTGGAAGGCAAAAGCGACGGCTTGATCTGTCTGACCGGCGGCCCGCGCGGCCCGATCGGCGCTGCGCTGAAGGCCGATCGGCGCGACCTTGCCGAACAGCGGCTGCTGTTCCTCAAAGGCCTGTTCGGCGACAGGCTTTATGTCGAGCTGGAGCGGGTCGCCGGCTACGACCGCACGGTCGAAAAATCGACCGTCGACTTGGCCTATACGCATGAATTGCCGCTGGTCGCCACCAACGAGGCGTTCTTCTCCAAGCGCGACGACTACGAGGCGCATGATGCGCTGATTGCGATTGCCGAAGGCTCTGTGGTCGCCGCGGACAATCGCCGGCGACTTTCGCCGGACAATTTCTTGCGCAGCCAGGCCGATATGGCTCGGCTGTTCTCCGATCTGCCGGAAGCGATCGACAACACGGTCGAGATCGCCATGCGCTGTTCCTATTATCCGAAGAACCGCAGCCCGATCCTGCCGCGCTTCACCGGCGCCGATGCAGCCGACAAGGACGCCGCCGAGAAAGCCGAGGCCGCCGAGCTTGCGCGCCAGGCGCGCGAGGGGCTGGAGGCGCGGCTTGCCGCGCATGGGCCGACGCCGGGCTACACGGTCGAGCAATATCGCGAGCGGCTGGAATTCGAGCTCGGCATCATCGAGAAGATGAAGTTTCCGGGCTACTTCCTCATCGTTGCCGACTTCATCAAATGGGCCAAATCGCAAGGCATCCCGGTCGGGCCGGGGCGCGGTTCAGGCGCCGGCTCGCTGGTCGCCTATTCGACCACCATCACCGACATCGACCCGCTGCGCTTCTCGCTGCTGTTCGAGCGCTTCCTCAATCCGGACCGCGTCTCGATGCCCGACTTCGACATCGACTTCTGCCAGGACCGGCGCGAGGAGGTGATCCGCTACGTCCAGCAGAAATACGGGCGCGACCAGGTCGGCCAGATCATCACCTTCGGTACGCTGCAGGCGCGCGCGGTGCTGCGCGACGTCGGCCGCGTGCTGCAGATGCCTTACGGCCAGGTCGACAAGCTCTCCAAGATGGTGCCGCAGAACCCGGCCAATCCGGTCAAGCTGGCGGACGCCATCGCCAACGAGCCGCGTTTCGCCGAGGAGGCGGAGAAGGAACCGATCGTGCAGACGCTGCTCGACACGGCGCAGAAGCTCGAAGGCCTCTACCGCCACGCCTCGACGCATGCCGCCGGCATCGTCATCGGCGACCGGCCGCTGTCCGAGCTGGTGCCCATGTACCGAGATCCACGGTCCGACATGCCAGTCACGCAGTTCAACATGAAATATGTCGAGCAGGCGGGGCTGGTGAAATTCGACTTCCTCGGCCTGAAGACGCTGACCGTGCTGGAAACGGCGGTGAAGCTGATCCGCCGGCGCGGCCTCGACATCGATCTCGCGACGATCCCGCTCGACGACAAGGACACCTACGCCATGCTGTCGCGCGGCGAGGTCGTCGGCGTGTTCCAGGTTGAAAGTGCCGGCATGCGCAAGGCGCTGATCGGCATGCGGCCGGACTGTATCGAGGACATCATCGCGCTGGTGGCGCTCTACCGCCCCGGCCCGATGGAGAACATCCCGACCTACAACGCCAGAAAGCATGGCGAGGAGGAGATGGCCTCGATCCATCCCAAGATCGACCACCTGGTGAAGGAGACGCAAGGCGTCATCGTCTATCAGGAACAGGTGATGCAGATCGCGCAGGAGCTGTCGGGCTATTCGCTCGGCGAAGCCGACCTTCTGCGCCGCGCCATGGGCAAGAAGATTCGCGCCGAGATGGACAAGCAGCGCGAGCGCTTCGTCTCCGGCGCGGTCGAGCGCGGCGTCTCCAAGCCGCAGGCCGATTTCATCTTCGACCTGCTGGCCAAGTTCGCGGACTACGGCTTCAACAAGTCGCACGCGGCCGCCTATGCTGTCGTCTCCTACCAGACCGCCTATCTCAAGGCGCACTACCCGGTCGAGTTCCTGGCGGCGTCGATGACGCTCGATATGAGCAACACAGACAAGCTGGCCGACTTCCGCCAGGACGCCATGCGCCTCGGCATCGAGGTGGTGGCGCCGTCGGTGATGACCAGCTTCCGCCCCTTCGAGGTCGGCGAGAACAAGATCTTCTATTCGCTGGCGGCGCTCAAAGGCGTCGGCGACGCGGCGGTCGAGCATATCGTCGCCGTGCGCGGCGAGAAGCCGTTCAAGAACCTTGCCGACTTCTGCGAACGCGTCGATCCGAAGATCGTCGGCAAGCGCGTCTTCGAAAGCTTGATCATGGCCGGCGCGCTGGATTGCTTCGGCCACGACCGCGCCCAGATGATGGCTGGCGTCGAGCGGATGATGGGGCTTGCCTCGCTGGCGCAGCAGAATGCCATCTCCGGCCAGGCCGACATCTTTGGCGCGTCGCTCGGCAGCCAGTCGCAGGCGCTCAACCTGCCGGCGACCGATCCGTGGCTTGCCGCGGACCGGCTGCACCGCGAGTTCCAGGTGGTCGGCTTCTATCTCTCTGCGCATCCGCTCGATGAGTACAAGGCGGCGCTGCAGAAGATGCGGGTGCAGAACTGGGGTGAATTCTCGGCGGCTGTCAAACGCGGCGCTGCCGCGGGCCGGCTCGCCGGCACCGTCACCACCAAGCAGGAGCGCAAGACCCGTACCGGCAACAAGATGGGCGTGGTGCAGTTCTCCGACACGACCGGCCAGTACGAGGCGGTGCTGTTCTCCGAAGGGCTGGCGCAGTATCGCGACATGCTGGAGCCGGGCCGCTCGGTGGTGATCACCGTTTCGGCGGAGGACCGGCCGGAGGGCATCAATCTGCGCATCCAGACCGTGCAGTCGCTGGAAGACGAAGCCAGCCGCATCCAGAAGGCGCTGCGCATCTTCGTGCGCGACGCAGCGCCGCTCGGCACGCTCGCCAACCAGCTTTCGGTCAAGGGCGAGGGGCAGGTGAGTTTCGTGCTGATCAAGGAAGCCGGACAGGGCGAGGTCGAGATCGAATTGCCCAATCGCTACCGCATCTCGCCGCAGGTTGCCTCGGCGATGCGAGCGGTGCCCGGCGTGGTGGAAGTGGAGCTGGTTTAGCTCAGGGCGTTGCTGCTTCCGCCTCTGCCACTCGCGGCGTCTTGCGCTGCAGGTTGAGCAGGTTGCCGGCGAGGATCAGCGCAGCGCCGCCGGCGGTGAAGATGTCGATCTGCTCGTGATAGAGCAGCCAACCGACCAGCGCCGACAGCGGCACGCGCAGGAAATCCATCGGCGAGATGAGGGTGGCGTCCGCATAGGCCAGTGCGCGCGCCATGCAGAAGTGTGACGACATGCCTGTGAAAGCGATCGCCACGATCCATGGCCAAAGCGCAAGCGGCGGGTTGCGCCACTCATAGAGCGCGGGCAGCAGGCCTAGCGCCGACTGGATGATCAGCATCCAGAAGATAATGCGCACGACGCTGTCGGTCCTCGTCAGCGACTTTACCATGACCACCGAAGTGCCGAAGCAGACCGCGGCGCCCAGCACTATGAGCTGCCCCGGATTGACCGAACTGACGCCTGGACGCACGATGATGATCACCCCGATCAGTCCGAGCAGGATAGCCGTCAGCCTGGGCCTGGAGAGCCGTTCGCCAAGAAAGCCAACTGCGAAAACCGCGGTCCAGATCGGTGTGGTGAATTCAATGGAAATCAGCACGGCAAGCGGTATCAGCGTGAGCGCATATAGCCACGCCGCCTGGCCGGTATAGTGGATGACATTGCGGGCGAAATGCGTGAACGGGCGTTTTGTGAGCATCGCCGGGAAGCCGCCGCTTGTCATCACCAGCGGCAGCAGGATGAAGAAGCCGATCACCGAGCGCAGTTCCAGCACCTGGAAGACGTTCAGCTCGGCCGTCGTCTCGCGGCCGGCAACCGACATCCCCAGGAACGAGGCGATTGACAGAGCCATCCAGAACGCGGCTTTTGGGATCGAGGGAGCAGGTGCCATGGCGCTATCTCGCAAGCCGGGGCCTCTGCCGCAACCCATAGCGGCGGCATTCGACTGGGCCAGCGGGTGACGGTGTCAACAAACCGTCATTGCGGCGGCGGAACCTGATGTCCGGGGCATCCGTTAAGTCCAGGCCTTCCGTCGAAGGGCTATGATCGCGAGAGGGGACGTCTTGATGAAATCGACCGCTACCTTGCTGGCTGCCGCCTGCCTTGTCTGCGCGACGGGCGCGCATGCCGACGAGGCGGGCTTCCTGCGCTCGCTGCAGGGCAAGTTTGCCGGCAAGGGAACGGTGCGAATCAGGACGAACACGCCGGTGATGAACATCAACTGCACCTTCACCTCGGACGCGACGGCGAACTCCTTGTCGCTCGACGGTACCTGCCGCGCGCTGTTGATCATGTCGCGGGAAATCCGCGCCGATCTGAAGGTCGATGGGGAGAGCTACACCGGCACCTACATCGGCTCGCGCAGCGGACCCGCCGGTCTCAGCGGAAGCCGCAAGGGCGATGCTATCAACCTCGACATCCACTGGGCGAAAATTGTCAATGGCGACCGCGACGCGGAACTGACCGTCGAGAAGATCGATGGCGACGATATGCGCATGACAGTCACCGACATGGATCCGGCTACGGGCAAAATGGTCGTGACGAGCCAGATCGACCTCAAACGCGCCAAATAGCGTCCGAGAGACATCGACTTATCTCGGCGTCACTCTTCAAGCGGCTCGGGCGGATTCGCGGCGCGGCCCCTGCCGAATGTGTAGCCGGTCTCGACGGCTTTCCTGCCGAACTTGTCGCGCAACGTATCCATGGCGCCCTCAGCCAGCGCGCGCTTGCGCGACTGCACGTCGACCAGGTCGGGCGGATCGGCCTTTTCGTCGTCGGAGAGGTCGCTGACGCCGATGCCGAGCAGTCGGAATTTGGTGCCGTCCGTCTCGCGGCGCAATAGGTCGAGGCCCGTCTGGAAAATGCGGTCGGCAAGGCGTGTCGGATCGCCGAGTTGGCGGTTGCGGGTGCGGAGCTTCAAATCCTGCGTCTTCAGCTTCAGCACCACGGTGCGGCCGGCAATGCCGGATTTCTTCAGCCGCGCCGACACCTTTTCCGACAGGCCGCGCAGCACTGGCACCAGTTCCGCCAGGGCGGCGATGTCGGTGTCGAAGGTGGTTTCAGCCGAAACGCTTTTGGCGTCGCCGTCGGGATCGACCGGGCGGTCGTCCTCGCCGCGCGACAGCCGGTAGAGCCGGTCGCCCATCGCGCCGTAACGGCGCATCAGGTCGCCGCGCTCCATGCGCTGCAACTGGGCGATCATGCGGATGCCGTCGCGCTCCAGCGTCGCGGCCAGCGCCTTGCCGACGCCCCAGATCATGGTCACCGGCTGCGCGGCGAGAAAGCTTGGCGCTTCCGCCTCGCCGATCACCGAAAAACCACGCGGCTTGCGGAAATCCGAGGCGATCTTGGCTAGGAACTTGCAGTAGGAGAGACCGGTTGAAACGGTGATGCCGAGCTCCTTCTCCACCGTCTGCGCGAAGCGCGCCAGCACCAGCGCTGGCGGCATGCCGTGCAGCCGCTCTGTGCCGGCAAGGTCGAGAAAAGCCTCGTCGATCGACAGCGGCTCGACTTGCGGCGTCAAGGCCTGCATCAACGCGCGGACTTCGCGCCCGACGCCGACATATTTTTCCATGTTGGGTGGAACGACAACGGCTTCGGGGCACAGTTCGAGCGCCTTGAACATCGGCATGGCCGAACGCACGCCCTGGATACGGGCGATGTAGCAGGCGGTGGAGACGACGCCGCGCCGGCCGCCGCCGACGATGACCGGCCGGTCCTTCAGTGCCGGGTTGTCGCGCTTTTCGATCGCCGCGTAGAAGGCATCGCAATCGATATGGGCGATCCGAAGCTGGTAGAGCTCGGCGTGGCGGACGAGGCGCGGACTGCCGCAGCGATCGCAGCGACGCGTCTGCGAGCGCTGAGGCGCGAGGCAGTCACGGCAAAAACCGTGTTCGGGATTGTTGACAGTAACCGCCATCGCTGCGAACATAAAGAGAACAAACGCAATGGTACGACAGCGCAGGGCTGGCAACAAGCTCGGCCTGGGGAGAACGCATGAGCACGACCATAGCACCGCTGACTCCTGAGCGTTGGCCCGATTTCGAGGACCTCTTCGGCAAGCAGGGCGCCTGCTACGGCTGTTGGTGCACGCATTTCCGGCTGGCGCCGGCGGAACGACGCGCCAGCGACAAGGAGCGCAACAAGGATCTCATCAAGGCGCGCATAGAGGCGGGCCCGCCGCCGGGGCTGCTGGCGTTCGAGGATGGCAAAGCCGTCGGCTGGATGCAGGTCGGCCCGCGCGCCGACGTGCCCGAGTGGAACAATCAGGGCAGGGGTTCGGCGCCGGTCGATCCGGCCGATGCCGGCGACCCGGCCGTCTGGGCGATCTCCTGCTTCTTCATCCGCGTCAAGGCGAGGGGCCGCGGCGTCTCGCATCGGCTCGTTGCGGGCGGCATCGCTTTTGCGCGCGCGAATGGCGCGAGGCTGCTGGAAGCCTGCCCGATCGACCTGTCGCGCGATTCGCGCTCGATCGGGCTGTTCGTCGGCTCGTCGCGGGTTTTCGAGAAGGCCGGCTTCGAGAGGCTTCTCGAACGCAAGCCCGGCCGGCCATTGATGCGTCTGGTGCTTTAGCCGAATGCGCTTTTGGCCTACAGTCGGCGTCTTGCGGCTGTAACGCTTCTTGCCTACCAGAAGCATATTGTTTCGTCTTCCGAGACCAACGGAGAACCGACGTGAAGCGTATTTTGCCACTTGCCTTTGTCCTCGCGCTCAGCGCGCCCACTTTTGCGCAGACCGTAGACGACCAGGGCGCCAAGCAGCTTTCGGACAATCTGGCGCGCTATTTCGGCAAACAGGCGTTCGACAAGGGCGTGCTCAAGGTTTCGGTGGAGGGCAACGCCTACAAGATCGCGCTTGACGTCAAAGCGCTCGTCAATGCGGTGCCGGAACAGAAGCTCCTGAAATTCGACATGGCGCCATACGCCTTGATGGTGAAGCCGCGCAGCGACGGATCATGGGACGTCTCGTCGAATTTCTCGCAGGGCGCGTCCTTCGAATTCGATGGGCCGGAAGGGCGCCAGAGCATGGAGTTCATGGTCAAGGACGGCAAGCTGACCAGCGTCTACGATCCGGCGCTCGCTGCCTTCACCAACGCGACAAGCTCATTGGCCGGGATGACCATCACGTCCCGCGAAGCCAAGCAGCAGGCAGATGTCTCGACCGGCGCCGGCACAGCCACCGTTACCGCGACCAAGGCCGCCAATGGCGGCGTCGACTTCACGGCCACGCAAAAAATCTCGAACTTCGTCGAGATGATCAAGGTCGATGATCCCGAAAACGGATTGAACTTCCCGCTCACCCTGAAAACGCCGGAACTTTCCGTGGACGCAAACGGCAAAGGCGTGCGGACGAAGCCGCTGCTCGACCTGCTTGCCTTTGCCGTAGCCAATGAGGACGAAGCCAAGCTCAAGGCGAACCAGGCCGAGCTCAAATCGCTGATGCTGGCCGCACTGCCCGTCTGGGAAAGGATCGACGGCAATTACGGTTTCAAGGATTTCGAGGTGGATAGCCCTGTCGGCACATTCGGGGCCGCGCAATTCAGCACCGCATTCGGCATGGACGGCGTCTCCCAGAACGGCAAGGTCAATTACACGATCAAGGCCAGCGGCCTGAAAATTCCGCATCAGACCCTGCCGGAATGGACCGTCCCATTGCTGCCGACCGACATCGATCTCAACTTCGGCGGCGCCAATATCGATCTCGATACGATGGCGAAGAAGGCAATCGAAGCCTTTGATCTCAATAAGAATCCGCCGCTCTCGGACGAGTTCGGAAAGGCTTTGGTCGCCGATTTCAAGGCCAAGAATCCGAAGGTCCTGATCGCGCACAGCACGGTGAAGAACGGCAATATCGAGGTCGCGCTGGAAGGCGAGATGACGTTTCCCGGCGAAAAACCCGATGCGACCGTGACCATCGACGTTGCCGGTTATGACAAGATCGTCGATGCGCTGAAGGAAGGGGCCAAGAGCGACGAGCAGATGGCGCAGGCTTTCCCGTTCGCGCTGGCCGTCAAAGGCTTTGGCAAGATGCTGCCCGACGGCCGGCTGGAGTGGATGATCAACACCAAGGCCGACGGGTCCGTCACGGTCAACGGCGCCATGCTGAAGGGGCCCGATGCCCCCCAGGACGACAGCGCGGGTCAGGACAACAACGCCGGCCAGGACAACAACTCGGGCGACGACGGAGCGAACGGAACGGACAATTCAACCGGGGGCGATGATTCAGGCAGTGGCGACAATGGCGGCGGCGACAATGGCGGGGCCGGCGCGAAGCTGCAGCCCTGAGAGCCCGAGCTAGGGCGTTTCGCCGTTTACGGAAATCTCCTTGTTTTCACGCAATTCCGGACGGAAAACCGCTCACACTTTTCCTGGAATCTCTCTAAAGCCCGAGCGCGGCCGCAATCTTCGGGGCCGCCTCCCGCCAGTTGTCGACCGAGATGATGTCCTCGGGCGTCGGCGGCAAGAAGGCGCGCAGGGCGTTATCGGCCATCAGATGGAAGAGGTGCGCGTCCGCAACCGAACTGCGCGCCGAAACCAGGTTGGAGGGCTGGTCGTCGACGAAGGCGACCGGCCGCCCCTTGGCGCCGCGCAGTTTGGCAATGGCCGGACCCTTGGCCATCTCCGTCGTCAGCAGCGGGTAGTCGAGCCCCAGCGCATCGAGATGCGTGCGGCGCACGGCGCGATGCTTGTGCGGCATAGCGGTCAGCAGGATGATCTCGGCGCCCCGGCTGAGCATCGCCAGCGCATCCGCGGCGCCGTCGGTGATGCTCTGCCAATCGGCCTGGGCATCGAAGAAGTCGCCGAGAAGCGCGGTTACTTCCGGCTGCTCGATCAGCCGGCCGGTTGCGGTTTCGGCGATATTGCCGGTGAGGCGGAAGGAGGCGAGCGTCAGGCCAAAACCGCGCGACTTCAAATAATGCGGGAAGGGCCGAATGAATTCCAGCAAGACATCGTCGACATCGAGCACCAGCAACGGCCGGTCATCGGCGGCAAGCTCTTCGATCTGCCGCGCCGTCTCGGGATCGTCGCTCATGTCGAGCGCTCGTGATCGTCATTGCCGAGCGGAAGGGCGCGCAATGCCTTGCCGACGGCGGCCGGCGGCGTGCCGGTCTCCTCGGCAAAGCGCAGCAGCGTCGGCTCATGGGCGAGGATGAATTGCAAGACGCCGGCAAGGAAGCCGGGCTCCGCGGCCGCCTTGCGGATCGACTGCGCGTCGATGCCGGTGATCGCCAGAAAGCGGGGCAGAAGTTCCGGGTCGGCGGCGACGAAGCCCAGCGCCTTGACGGCAATGGTTTCCGCTTCCTCGCGCATTGACGCTGCGTTCGCCATCACTACCTTTGCAATGGTGGATTTTTTGAGTCTCTCTCTCCGCAGTAACGGCAAGCATCGCTTGCGGCAAGCCTCCGTTCTCTCCCTTGCAGCGTCCGAAGATGGAATTGGTGCAGCTTTTCCAACCTCCGGTTTCCGTTTCGTCAATGATATTGGGCTAGAGTGGAAAAGGGTTGGGTGCGGTCCGAAGGGGACGCATTGCGATGGTCCTCGCCTTGGAGGGCGATCGAGACGGGAAATTGATGGCTAAGAAGGTCATGATCGTCGAGGACAATGAGCTCAACATGAAGCTCTTTCGTGACCTCATCGAAGCCAGCGGTTACGAGACGGTTCGCACGCGCAATGGGCTGGAGGCGCTGGATCTCGCGCGCCAGCACAGACCGGACCTCATCCTGATGGACATCCAGTTGCCCGAAGTGTCCGGCCTGGAAGTGACCAAATGGCTGAAGGAAGACGACGAACTGCATTCGATTCCGGTCATCGCCGTCACCGCCTTCGCCATGAAGGGCGATGAGGAGCGCATCCGCCAGGGCGGCTGCGAGGCCTATATTTCCAAGCCGATCTCGGTGCCGCGCTTCATCGAGACGATCAAATCCTATCTGGGCGATGCCTGATGCCGAATACCAGCAGAACCGGAGCCTTTTGAGATGACCGCGCGGATCCTCGTCGTCGACGATATCCCCGCCAATGTGCGGTTGCTGGAGGTTCGGCTGCTGGCCGAGTATTTCGAGGTGCTGACGGCCAACAACGGCCCGGACGCGATCGAGACCTGCGAGAACGGCAAGGTCGACGTCGTGCTGCTCGACGTGATGATGCCGGACATGGACGGTTTCGAGGTGTGCAGGCGCCTGAAGAGCGATCCGGCGACCTCGCATATCCCGGTCGTCATGATCACCGCGCTCGACCAGGTCTCGGACCGGGTGCGCGGCCTCGAGGCAGGCGCGGACGATTTCCTGACCAAGCCGGTCAACGACCTGCAACTGATGACGCGCGTTAAGAGCCTTGTCCGGCTGAAGTCGCTGACCGACGAACTCAGGCTGCGCGCCTCGACGACGCGAAATATCGGCATCGAGGAACTCTTGAGCCGCGATTTCGCGGCCGAGGACGTCAAGCCGAGGGTGCTGCTTATCGACGAACGCCGGTCTTCCGTCGAACGCATCCAGAAGATGCTGCGCAACAGCGCCGAGCTCGATGTCGCGACCGATCCGAACGCGGGGTTCTTCCAGGCGGCCGAGACACCCTATGAATGCGTGCTGATCTCGACCGCCTTCGCCGACTTCGACGCGCTGAGGCTCTGCTCGCAACTGCGTTCGCTCGATCGTACCCGCTTCCTGCCGATCATGCTGCTCGCCGACGAGGGCGAGGAAGGCCGCATCCTGCGCGGGCTGGAACTCGGCATCAACGATTACCTGATCCGGCCGATCGACCAGCATGAACTGACGGCGCGCCTGCGCACGCAGGTGCGGCGCAAGCGCTACAACGACCAATTGCGCGCCAGCGTCGCCCAGACGATCGAGATGGCGGTGATCGACGGGCTGACCGGACTGCACAACCGGCGCTACCTCGACAGCCATCTGCAGACACTGTTCGACCGCGCCGTGGCGCGGCGGCGGCCGCTGTCGGTGATGATCACCGACCTCGACCGTTTCAAGTCGATCAACGATACCCATGGCCATGACGGCGGCGACGATGTGCTGCGCGAATTCGCCAGGCGGCTGCGCAAGAATGTGCGCGGTATCGATCTCGCCTGCCGCTTCGGCGGCGAGGAGTTCGTGGTGGTGATGCCTGACACTGACGGCGCGGTCGCCGAAAAGGTGGCCGAGCGCATCCGCGCCGAGATCGCGCAGGCGCCTTTTGCCATTGGAAACGACGGCAAGACGATCGAGGTGACGGTCAGCGTCGGCGTCTCCTCGTTGCTGAAAGGGGCCGACAGCGTACAGGCGTTGATGAAGCGCGCCGACCTTGCGCTCTATGAAGCCAAAAGCGGCGGGCGCAACCGGGTGGTCGCCAAGGCCGCCTGAAGCGCCTCGCGATTTTTCAGCTTCGCCGCATATGCTTTAGATTCTAGAGATTTAGATTTGGGCCTGTGTTCATCTCGAAACCGGTTCCACTTCCGGGGGCCATGCTTCGCGAAAAGGCACCGATTCCCGGCCGTCCTGACAGGGTTACAAATTTACCTTAACCCAAGCGATTCGCGAGCGGTGGTTAAGAAATGGTTGATTTTTATGAGGTCTTGCGCAAATCTGCGGCGCATAGACAGAAGACGAGGCCGGCACGAGGGTAGAGTAGCCGGCCCGATCCCAAAAAAATACCCCATGATGCTCAGGTCCGCCGCATCTCCTGGGTCCGTGGGGTCGGCCGGCCGGCGCTGGCACATAGTGGCCTCCTCGTACCGCTGCCAAACGCCGACCGGCCCCCTTATTTCAAACGACAGAAACCGAGTGGGGAACCAGTGCTGACCAGCAGCGCGGCTCCTTCGTCGTCCGATCGCTCCAAAACAAAAACGCCGCCCGGAGGGCGGCGTTTCAATTTCTCAGGATAACCAGATTACTTGATCTTGGTTTCCTTGAATTCGACGTGCTTCTTGGCGATCGGGTCGTACTTGCGGAACGACAGCTTGTCCGTCTTGGTACGGCTGTTCTTGCTGGTCACGTAGAAGAACCCGGTGTCGGCGGTCGACAGAAGCTTGATCTTGATGTTTGCGGCTTTGGCCATGATGTTCGTCCGTTAATGTTCGTGGAGTTTTGGCCGCTGGAGCACGGGGAAAACACCCGGACGCGGGAAACTTGGCGCGACACATAAAGAACGCGCCCGGAAAGTCAAGCCCGGGCGCCTTCCTTGTCTCATTCCTGGTCGCCGATTCACGGCGTCAAGCATTCTCCCTGATCGGCTGACCAGCCTTTTTCCAGTCGCCAGTCGTGTTCCACCAGCGGTTGGGATTGGCGCGGTCGTCAAGCCCCTTGGAACGGCTGGCAAGCAGCGGTTGAATGCGGATGACGGGCTCCTGGTAGGAGTGGGCCTGGAAAATCGCCTCGACGACGCGGGCGGCAAGCGCCTGGTCGTCGGCGATCTCGAACGACACTTCGACGGTGCCGGGCCGGCGGCGCAACTCCGTCTCGGCGCCGGCGGCGGCACCTTCAAGCGGCCGGTAGCGCTCGATGCCTTGCGCCGACTGATAAGCGTTGCTGTCATATTTGCCCATGCGCAGCGGCGTGATCGCCACCACGGCCTCCATGATGCGCTCGACATCGGCGGCCGGCGCCTGGAACGTGACGAGCAGAAGCAACTCCATCCTGAGGGATTTGGTTTCAAAGCCGCTGTCGATCATCGTAATTCTCCTGCCTGGCGTTGGAGGCAGTGTATAGCAGGGGTGCTGCTGACACGGTGATGTCAGCAGACCCTGTGCCGGCGGCGTTCGCCGCTAGAGAATCTTGCGCATCAGCCTGACCAGGACCAGAAGCATGTAGGCGGCGAAGAACAAGGCCAGCGACCAGCCGAAACCGGACGGGCCGAAGGCATCCATGCCGATGCCTATCGCCTGTGGACCCAAAACCATGCCGACGCCATAGCAAAGCACGAAGGCCGCGTTGGCCGACGCCAGCTCATGGCCGGAAAGCTGCGAGCCGAGATGGGCAAGGCCGATCGTGTACATGGCCGCCACGACGCCGCCCCAGACGAACAGAAGCGCCGCCATCAGATGCCAGTTCTGCGCGAAGAACGGCATGAAGGCGGTTCCGATCAACCCTACCGTGGCGCAGACGAGGAGCAGATAGCGGCGGTCGGAGACGCGGTCGCTGATCATGCCGATCGGGATCTGTAAAAGCACATTGCCGAGGCCGATCATGGTCAGAAGAAGTGCTGCGTCGGCCTCCGAATAGCCGATGCGGCTGCCATAGACGGGGAACAGCGCAAAGCCGCCGGTCTCGACAGCGCCGAAGACCAGCACGGCGAAGGTGGCGGTCGGCACCAGCCAAATGTAGCGCAGGAAATGGCTGGTCTCGCTGTCGGCGACGATGGTCGGGCTCTCATTGCGGGCGGCTAGCACCGGGATCGCGGCAAGCGTCACCAGGGCGATGATGACGCCAAAGGGTCTGAACCCCGAGCTTCCGAGATGCGCGAACAGCCACGGCCCGGCGGCAAAGCCCAACGACAGGACCGTAGCGTATATGCCGAGCACCAGGCCGCGCCGATGCGGTGGCGCCGAGGTGCTGATCCAGAACTCCGACAGGATGAACAGCACCGTCAGCGAAATGTGCAGCACGACGCGGAGCGGAAACCACATCCAGAAGTCGGGCGCAAAATGGAAACCAACAAAGGCAAGCGCGCCGAGGAAGATCATCAGGAGCATGGTCCAGGCAACGCCGAAACGCATGGCAAGCGGCGTAGCGAGCGGCGCGCCGGCGATCGAGGCAAGGCCGGCAACCGCGGTGTTGAGGCCGATCATCGAGGCCGAGTGGCCGCGCGTTTCCAGGATGACGCTGAGCAGCGGCATGCCGAGGCCGATGGCAATGCCGACGACGCTGATCGAGGAGATCGCCGCGATCATCGGCAACCAGTGTACGCGTTCGTCGCCCTGTTGTTGGGTATCGACCGTCATGGGATCAAAATGCTCTGCTTCTAAAGGACTTCGCGGACAAAGCGGTTGCGGACAAGCCGGAAGAACGGCACGGCGCCCCCTGGCCGCAGCAAGGGATCGTCGGCAAGCCGCCTTTCCAGTTCTTCCAGGATGATGCCGGTAATGTCGGGGATGTCGGCCTTGCGGGCATCGGCAAGCGGCAGCCAGACCAGCTCTTCCAGTTCGTTGGTCGGGCCGCCATCCGGCAATTCCACGGCGACGTCGTGGCGCCAGGCGCTGAAGAAACGCGTATCGAAACGGCGCACGCGATTGGGCGGGGTGATGGCGCGGGCAATGAGGCGGAGCACGTCCAGCGACGGCACGACGCCATGCTCGACGAAACCCTGCCAGTCGCGCTTCGCGGTCGAGAAGGCGCCTTTACGACCGATCAGCAAGCCGGCTTCCTCATAAGTCTCGCGAATCGCAGACAGGGCAATTGCCCGCGCCCGCGCCGCGCTCGCGCGGCCAGGACCCGCGACCAGCTTTTTCTCTTCTTCGCCGGGCAGGGTGGCGGCGACGGCAATGCGGCTGTCCGCCGGATCGGTGCGGCCGCCGGGGAAGACGAATTTGCCGGGCATGAAGGCGTGGCCGGCGTGGCGCCGGCCCATCAGCACCAGAACGTCCTTGTCCTTGCGATCGAGCAGGATGAGGGTCGCGGCATCGCGCGGACGCAATGCCCGGCCGCTGCGTACGGCCAGGCCTTTATCGAGCCTGTCGACATCCGCCTTGGTCATTCGTTCCATGCGCTCGACCTAGCGGAAACTTCTCGGATGTGAAAGTGGCTTGCGCGCCATGGTCTTTGCACCAGGGCGGACAGCCGCGCATTCCGGCTTATCAATGGCTCTCGAACTCGTCCTTCTCGTCGCCGAAGCCGTGCATATAAAGCGCCCATTGCAGGCCGATGACAGCGCCCTTGACCGGCTGCAGCAGCGCGACGGCCAGAATGAGGGTCAGCGGCACCCAGATCAGCGCGTGCTGTAAGTTCGACAGCGTGGTAGTCGCCTCCACTGCCATGAAGGATCCAACCACGATGTGGCCGACAATGACGATGACCAAATAGGCGGGCAGGTCGTCCGCGCGGTGGTGATGCAGCTCTTCGCCGCAGACCTCGCATTTGTCCACCGGCTTCACGAAAGCACAGAACAGCTTTCCCTTGCCGCAATGCGGGCAGCGGCCAAGCATGCCGCGCTTCATCGCCGTCCACAGCGGACGCGCGACGCGGCCGGAATGATGTTCGCCGCCAAAGACCTGTTCTTCCACCGGCAAGTTGCCTGGCATCATCGTCTCCTGCCGCGCGGACCGACGCGCGATTGCGACGCGCGGGCGCGGCCTTTGGCCTTGTGGAACGACCGCTTCGAGCCGGGCAGGGGCTTCGGATCGGTCAGCATCTCGAAACGCATCGCGCCGGCCATTGGCGCGACCTCGACCAACCGGACCTCGACACGGTCGGCCAGCTGATAACCTTTGCCGCTACGTTCCCCGAAGAGCGATCGGGCGGTTTCGTCGTAGATATAGTAGTCGCCGCCCAGAGTTGACACCGGAATAAAGCCGTCCGCGCCGTACTGCGGCAATTGGACAAAAAGTCCCGCCTTGGTAACGCCGGAGATGCGCGCGTCGAATGTGTCATTGACGCGCTCGGCGAGATAGGCGGCGATCAGCCGGTCGACGGTGTCGCGCTCGGCGGCCATCGCGCGGCGCTCGGTGGCAGAGATCAGCGCGGCAACTTCTTCCAGCCGGTCCGCCTCCTGCTGCGTCAGCCCGCCTTGCCCCAGACCAAGCGCCGAGATCAGGCCCCGGTGCACGATCAGATCGGCATAGCGGCGGATCGGCGAGGTGAAATGCGCATAGCGCCGAAGGTTGAGGCCGAAATGGCCGATGTTCTTCGGCGAGTACTCGGCCTGGCTCTGCGAGCGCAGAACCACTTCGTTGACCAGAGCCTCGTTGTCGGCGCCGCGCACCCGTTCCAGAATGCCGTTGAACTGGCTCGGCCGCATCTGCGCGCCGCGCGCCAGGGACAGGCTGAGCGTTTGCAGGAAGTCGCGCAGCGATTCCTGCTTGGCGAGCGACGGCGCATCATGGATGCGGTAGACGAGGGGCTCTTTCTTGCCTTCCAACGTCTCGGCGGCCGCGACATTGGCCTGGATCATGAACTCCTCGATGAGCTTATACGCATCGAGACGCTCCGGCACCACGACGCGGTCGACCGTGCCGTCGGGCTTCAGCAGGATCTTGCGTTCCGGCAGATCGAGCTCGAGCGGCTGGCGGGCGTCGCGGCCGCGCTTCAGCACGGCATACGCGTCCCAGAGCGGCTTCAGGATGCTGTCGAGGATCGGCCGTGTCTTGTCGTCGGGGACACCGTCGATCGCGGCCTGCGCTTGCGGATAGGCGAGCTTGGCCGCCGATTTCATCATGACACGGTGGAAGGAATGCCTGAGCTTTCGGCCTTCCGAGGAGAAGGTCATGCGAACCGCGATCGCCGGCCGGTTCTCGCCCTCGCGCAGCGAGCAGAGATCGTTCGAGATGCGTTCGGGCAGCATCGGCACGACGCGGTCCGGAAAATAGACCGAATTGCCGCGCTTCAGCGCCTCGCGGTCGAGCGGCGTGCCGTAGCGGACATAGGCGGCGACGTCGGCGATTGCCACCGTGACCACAATGCCGCCGGGATTCTTCTCATCGGTGTCGGGTGCCGCGAAGACGGCGTCGTCATGGTCCTTGGCGTCGGCGGGGTCGATGGTCACCAGCGGCAGGTCGCGCCAGTCCTCGCGATGATCAAGCGTCGCCGGCTTCACCGCGTCGGCTTCGGCAATCACGTCCGCCGGAAAGACATGGGGAATGTCATGGGCGTGGATGGCGATCATCGAGACCGCCTTCTCGCTGCTCAGCGATCCCAGCACCGCCAGCACCTTGGCGCGCGGCAGGCCGAAGCGGGATGCCCGCGCCGGCTCGACCTCGACCAGATCGCCGTTCCTGGCGCCGTTTTGGAATTCCTTGTCGACGATCAACTCGGGCTGGCGTCGTTCGACGGGTTCGATGCGGAAGGTGCCATCCTTCAGCACGCGGAAGATGCCGAGAACCGCGTCGCTGCGCTTCTCGAAGATCTTCATCACCCGCCCGGTATAGGCCGGGCCTGACGGATCATCGGTCGGGAAGGTCTTGGCGAGCACGCGGTCGCCGATGCCGGGCGCCGGGCCGCTGGCGCCGCGCGAGATGCGGATGGCGATGACGGGCGGCGAGCCGGCGCCGGTATATTCGCTCGGATTGGCCAGGAGCACGCCATCGTCGTCGCGGCCGAAAATATCGAGCACCGCGACGTGAGGCACCGCGCCCGCGCGGGTGAGGCGCTTGCGCTCCTTGTTGAGCAGACCCTCGTCCTGCAGGTCGCGCAGCATGTCTTTCAGCCAGACGCGGTCCTCGCCGCGCAGCGCGAAGGCCTTGGCGATTTCGCGCTTGCCGGAGCGGTCGGGATTTTCGGCGATGTAGCGCAGGATCTCGTCGCGCGAGGGCCGGTAATCGTCCTTGACCACCTTGGCCCTCGTGTCGGCGTGGCGCGGATCGCCGTGGCTTCTTCCGGAGATCCTGCGCGCCACGTCCTGTTATCCCTTCTTCGCCGCCCGGCGGAAGGGTTTTTTGCCGCCTCCGCCCTTGGCTTCCTTTTCGGCGATCAAAGCGAGCGCTTCTTCCATCGTCACCGATTGCGGATCCTTGCCCTTGGGCAGCGTTGCATTGACCTTGCCGTAGTTGACATAGGGGCCGTATTTGCCGTCGCGCACGACGATCTTGCCGCCGCCGTCGGGATGGTCGCCGAGTTCCTTCAGCGCCGCGGGCGTCGTGCCGTTGCGGCCGCCCTTGCCCTTCTGCTGCTTCTCGGCGATCACCGAGACGGCGCGGTTCAGGCCTATCGAGAACACGTCCTCGATGCTCTCCAGATTGGCGTAGGTGCCGTCATGCAGCACGAAGGGGCCGTAGCGCCCGAGGCCGGCCGAGATCATCTTGCCGGTTTCGGGATGTTTTCCCACATCGCGCGGCAGGGCGAGCAGCGCCAGCGCCTTCTCATGGTCGATCGACTCGGGCGTCCAGCCCTTGGGCAGGCTCGATCGCTTGGCCTCCTTGCCTTCGCCGCGCTGGATGTAGGGACCGAAGCGGCCGCTTCTGAGCGTGATTTCCTCGGCTGTGTAAGGATCCTTGCCGAGCAGCTTGACGCCGTCGTCGCCATTGCCGTTCTCGCCGTTCGGGTTGGCGGCATCGCCGAGCTGGCGGGTGTAGGAACACTCAGGATAGTTCGAGCAGCCGACGAAAGCGCCGAATTTGCCGAGCTTCAGCGAGAGGTTTCCGGTGCCGCATTTCGGGCAGATGCGCGGGTTGGAGCCATCCTCGCGCTCCGGGAAGACCAGCGGCGCGAGCTCGTCATTGAGGGCGTCGAGCACGTCGGTGACGCGCAGTTCCTTGATGTCGTCGACTGCGCCGGAGAAATCCTTCCAGAAGTCGCGCAGAACATCCTTCCAGGCGAGCTTGCCGTCGGAAATCTCGTCGAGCTTTTCCTCGAGCGAGGCGGTGAAGTCATATTCGACATAGCGTTCGAAGAAGCTTTCGAGGAAGGCCGAGAGCAGCCGGCCCTTGGCCTGCGGCACCAGCTTGCGCCGGTCGATGGTGACATAGTCGCGGTCCTCGAGCGTCTTCAGGATCGCGGTGTAGGTCGACGGCCGGCCGATGCCGAGCTCTTCCAGCTTCTTGATCAGCGACGCTTCCGAATAGCGCGGCGGCGGCTCGGTCGTGTGCTGAGTGGCGTTGATCGCCTGGCGGGCTAGCTGCTCGCCCGAGCGAATCTCGGGCAGGCGGCGGCTCTCCTCGTCCTCCGCGTCCTCGTCCTTCTGGTCGGTGTAGGCGGCGATGAAGCCGTCGAAGCGGACGACCGAGCCGACCGCGCGCAGCTCGGCGGTGCGGGCGCCGTTGACCGCCTCGATCTCGACCGTGGTGCGCTCGATCTCCGCCGGCTGCATTTGGCTGGCGATGGCGCGCTTCCAAATCAGCTCGTAGAGACGCGCCTGGTCGGCATCGAGATATTGCCGAACGGAAGCGGGCGTGCGCCGGAAATCGGTCGGGCGGATCGCCTCATGCGCTTCCTGCGCGTTCTTGGCCTTGGTGGTGTAGAAACGCGGCTTTTCCGGCAGGTACTTCGCGCCGAACTCGCTGACGATGGCGTTGCGGGCGGCCTCGATCGCCTCCGGCGCCATCTGCACGCCGTCGGTTCGCATATAGGTGATCAGGCCGGCGGTCTCGCCGCCGACATCCATGCCTTCATAGAGTCTCTGCGCCACCTGCATTGTGCGCGTGGCCGAGAAGCCGAGCCCTGACGATGCTGCCTGCTGCAGCGTCGAAGTGGTGAAGGGCGGGCCGGGATTGCGCTTTGTCGGCTTGGCTTCGACTGACACAGCCTTGAAGGTCGCGCCTTCCAGCATCGCCTTGATGTCGTCGGCCTGCGCTTTGTTGGCGATATCGAGCTTTTGCAGCTTCTTGCCGGCGAAGGCCGTCAGTCGCGCCTCGAAACTGTCGTTGCGCGGCGTGTTGAGGATGGCCGCGATCTGCCAGTATTCCTCGCGGATGAAGCGCTCGATCTCGGATTCGCGATCGCAGACGAGGCGCAGCGCCACCGACTGCACGCGGCCGGCGGAACGGGCGCCCGGCAGCTTGCGCCACAGCACCGGCGACAGTGTGAAGCCGACGAGGTAGTCCAGCGCGCGGCGGGCGAGGTAGGCGTCGACCAGCGGCGCGTCGATCTGGCGCGGATTGGCCATCGCGTCCAGCACCGAGGCCTTGGTGATAGCGTTGAAGACGACGCGGCTGACCGGCTTGTCCTTCAGCGCGCGCTTCTGCTTCAGGACTTCCAGCACGTGCCAGGAAATCGCCTCGCCCTCGCGATCCGGGTCGGTGGCGAGGATCAGCCCGTCGGCATCCTTGACCGCCTTGGCGATGTCGGCAAGGCGTTTGCCCGAGGCGGTGTCGACCGACCAGGACATGGCAAAGTCCTCGTCGGGGCGCACCGATCCATCCTTGGCCGGCAGATCGCGGACATGGCCGAACGAGGCCAGGACCTTATAGTTCTTGCCGAGATATTTGTTGATTGTCTTCGCCTTGGCCGGCGATTCGACGACGACGACGTCCATGAGGTCTCTTAATCAGCTGTGAGGTGGCGGAAGAACTCCGCGACGCACGACGAAATCCCACTCTTTTCGTCGCTCACATGGCCGCGCTTTTGCGATCGGTCAAGGGGAGGCGGCCAATTTGCGAGGCGCCAATCGGCGATACACTCTTAGAGTGTATGGCAAAGATCACATTTTTGGGGATGGTGAGGTCAGCGCCTGGAACCGGGCGGAATCGGGTCGTGCGCTCGTGTCGCAAGGCGATCGTCGAGCCGGCTCAGGTCGAAAAGGACCGCCGGCTGCCGGATCGCCAAGGACCCGGCAGCCACCCTCCAGCCAGGCGGTGGCGAGGGCAGATTCAGTCAGCCTTGGCGACGTGCCAGGCGCCGGCGACGCCTTCGCCGTTCATATCGCCGGCCTTCTTGTCCTTGATGAAGGTGTAGACCGGGTTGCCGTCATAGGCCCACATGTGGGTCCCGTCGGTACGCTTGACGACAGACCATTCACCTTCGGCCTTCGCGCTCGCCTTGGCTTTCAGCGGCGGCCAGTTGGCGGCGCATTTGTCATAGCAGTTGGACTTGCCCTTCTCGTCCTTGTCAAAAGTGTAGAGCGTCATGCCCTTGGCGTCGGTGTAGATCTTTGTGCCGCCGACTTCGGCTTCCTTCCAGGCCTCGGCGGCCTGGCACGCGGCGGTGCCGAGCAGAAGGGCGGCAAACCCGAGTGCGATCGTTTTCATGCTGAATCTCCCTGAGGATAAGCGCGCGGCGATCGCGCGCTTATCCCGACAACGCGTGGGGGATAGGGTTTCTTCCTCCGCGAAGCGGCGACGTGCCACACAATGGTGATTGGCAAAGAGCCATTCGCGTCGCTATATCGGTGCCAGCACAATCAGGGCGGACGAAATGGCATTAGACATCGGCTATGTCAGCGCGGTCGGGGCAGGGGCGGTCTCGTTCGTGTCGCCTTGCCTGCTGCCGCTGGTGCCGCCCTATCTCTGCTACATGGCAGGCGTTTCGGTCGAGGATTTCCGAGGCAATCAGAGCGTGACGGCAAAGGAAGGCGCGCGCGGCGCCCTGCTCTACGCCTCGCTTGCTTTCGTGCTCGGCTTCTCGACCGTTTTCGTCGCGCTCGGTGCCGGCGCCTCGACGATCGGCCACCTGCTGCGGGTCTGTCAGGGACAACTGGCGATGGTGGCGGGCGCGCTGATCATCGTCATGGGCCTCAACTTCCTCGGCATCCTGCGCATTCCGCTGTTGTCGCGCGAGGCGCGCTTCCAGGTGCAAGGCAAACCGGCAAACATGGTCGCCGCCTATATCATGGGCTTGGCGTTCGCTTTCGGGTGGACGCCCTGCATCGGCCCGGTGCTGGGGCCGATCCTGACACTGGCCGGCGGGCGCGAGACGGTGGGCGAGGGCGCGCTGCTGCTCGCCGCCTATTCGCTCGGGCTCGGCATCCCGTTCCTGATCGCGGCGCTGTTTTCCGGCGCTTTCATGCGCTTCCTCGCCAACTTCCGCGTTCATCTCGGCCGCGTCGAGAAGGGTATCGGCGCCTTGTTGGTGGTCGCCGGCGTGTTTTTCCTCACCGGCGGCGTGCAGAGCGCGTCCTACTGGCTGCTTGAGAATTTCCCGGTGCTGGGGCGGTTGGGGTAGGTTGCCATTTTATGCGCGATGATCACTCCGGCACGCCGGCGATGCCCAAGGCCTCGACGTAACGCTCGCCGAACACCTTGTCCTGCCATGGGTTGATCTGTCTCTGCAGGGTGAGCGTGTAGGTCGGGAACGCCTCCATCAGCCGCTGCGCCGCCGTCCGCGCCTCGTCCAACCGATCGAGTTTGACCAGCGCCATGATCACCACCCGGTGCGAGGAGCCGTAGTTCGACATCTCGTGCAGCGCGCGTTCACCCCATGCCAGCGCTTCCTCGTAGCGCTCGAGCATCAGGTAGCTCATCCCGATGCCCGAGAGCGCGATGCCCTTCTCGGGATCGACTGGGCTCAGCCGCATTGCCCTATGAAAATGCTCGATCGCGACGAGCGGGCGGCCGGAATGTGCGTTGACCCAGCCGCAGCTGGTATGGCCCTGCGCCGAATTGGGATTGAGCCGCAGGGATCGTTCGATAGTGGCCAGCGCCATCTCGTAGTCCTTCGCGCTGTAGGCAATCACCTGCGCCGCGAAGCGCAGGCTCGTGGGGTCGTCGCGCGCTTCCGCCAGTACCTCGCGCGCCATGCGCGTGGCGACTCTGGTATCATCGGGCTCGTGCCAGCACTGGCTCACGGAGATGCTGCGGATATAGGCGCCGAGTGCCTTCGCCAAGTTGAAGCCAGGGTCGATGCTGAGCGCCTCGTTGGTGAGCCGACGCACGTCGGCAAAGCCTTCGCGGGTCATGCTGTAGAAGCGCGGCAGCGCGCGAAGGTAGAGGTCGTAGGCGCTCATGTAGTCGGTCGGCTTCATGCGCGCCTGCTTGATTTCCTCCAGCCGGATGCTCGGCTCGACAGCGCCAACGACGCTCTCGGTCACCTTGTCCTGCAGGTCGAAGATGTCGCACATGTCGCCCTCGAAGCGGTCGGCCCAGACATGGTGCCCGCTGATCGCGTCAACCAACTGCCCACTGATGCGAACCCGCGAACCTGCTCTGCGGATGCTGCCTTCAAGCACGTAGCGGACGCCCAACTCGCGCCCGACCTGGCGCAGGTCCACTGCCCGGCCCTTGTAGGTGAAGGACGAGTTTCGGGCGATGACGAAGAAGGAGTCCACCCGGCTCAATCCCGTGATGATGTCTTCCACCAGCCCGTCGGCGAAGTATTCCTGGTCGGGGTCGCCGCTCATGTTGGTGAAAGGCAGAACCGCGATCGAGGGTTTCTCGGGTAGGGGAGGTGGTGCAGCGCTGGCGTCGGCCTCGACGCGGTAAGCGCGCACGGGCCGCTCGATGTTCTTGAGGCGCAGGTCGCCAAGCGGCGTGAAGCCGCAGTCGAGCTTGCCCTGAAGGTGGTCGTAGGCAGTACCCGAGACCACCACGGTGCCCGGATCGGCGACGCTTTCGAGGCGGGCGGCGATATTGACCCCGTCACCGTAGAGGTCGCCGTCCTCCTCGCAGACCACGTCCCCTAGATTGACGCCGATGCGGAAGCGAATCCGCTCTTCCTCGGGCGTCTCGGACTCGTGCTCCGCCAAGGCCTGCTGGATCGCCATCGCCGAGGTCACCGCGTTAACGACGCTGCCGAACTCGCACAGCATGCCGTCGCCGGTGAGCTTGACGACCCGACCGTGGTGCTCGGAGACCAGCGGTTCGAGGAGATCCTTGCGGTAGGTCTTGAGCCGCTCGAGCGTGCCACGCTCGTCGCGCTCCATCAGGCGCGAGTAGCCGACCACGTCGCAAGCCAGGATCGCTGCGAGGTGGCGCTGCGTGCTCGGCCATACGCCTGCACGCGGGCCGCCCCGCGTCCATGTCCTGCCAACTTCCAGACGCGCCACGCGCATGGTATCCATCTCTCCCAGTCTCCGCCGATATTGAACGGAAACGCAGCTTGACCTTGCCTTCACGAGAATTCGCTATCCCGCTTTCGAGGCGTGGAGCGTTCGAGTCGCCCCCGCCAACAGAGAACCGACGACACGCTCGCGCGGCCTCCGCCGATGCTGACACAGCACTCCCAGCAGGCCGGGGATATTTCCTGACCTATGTAACCGGCTGACGCCACCGCGGCGGTGCTTTTGTATCTGGAACCTCACCGGACATTCGCGCTTGGAGACCTCGTCTCCACCGTCTCACCGGAATTTAACCGCATTGGTGCAGCATCACGCCGCTGCTAGCATGCATTGATTCAAACCATTTCATACGGTTGCCATCCATGAGCCAGAGGTCCTGCCTGTCCGTCATCCTCGCCGCCGGCGAGGGCACGCGCATGAAAAGCGCTATGCCAAAAGTGCTGCATGCCATAGCCGGCCTGCCTATGGTGGCGCATGTCGTGAAAGCGGCCGAGGCGGCCGGCGCGACGGGCCTGGCGCTGGTGATCGGGCACGGCGCCGACGAGATGCGCAAGGCTGCACAGAAATTCGCGCCCAAGGCGCAGACTTTCATGCAGGAGAAGCGGCTCGGCACCGCGCATGCCGTTCTGGCTGCTCGCGAAGCGATATCAAAGGGTTACGACGATATCCTCGTCATGTTCGGCGATACGCCTCTGATCGATGCGCAAGCGCTGGCAGCCGTGCGGCGGAAGCTAGCGGAAGGTGCCGCCGTCGCGGTCATCGGCTTTTGTCCGCCCAATCCGACCGGTTATGGCCGGCTGATCGAGAAAGATGGCCACTTGATCGCCATCCGCGAGGAAAAGGACTGCTCCGAGGAGGAAAAGAAGATCGGCTTCTGCAATGCCGGCATGATGGCCGTGGCGGGCAAGCATGCGCTTCGGCTGCTCGACAAGGTCGGCAACGACAATGCCAAGGGCGAGTTCTATCTAACCGACATCGTCGAGATCGCCGGCGCTGATGGCCTCGACGTGGTGGCGACGGAGGCAAGTTTCGAGAACGCGCTCGGCATCAACAACCGGGCCGAGCTGGCCGACGCGGAAGCGATCTGGCAGGCGCGCCGGCGGCGCGGGGCGATGCTGTCGGGGGTGACGCTAATCGCGCCGGAGACGGTCTATTTCTCGCACGATACCGAAATCGGCGCCGATACCATCGTCGAGCCGAATGTCTGGTTCGGGCCGGGCGTCAAGATCGCCTCGGGCGCCAAGATCCACGCCTTCAGCCATATCGAGGGCGCGACGATTGCGTCCAATTGCGATGTCGGGCCGTTCGCGCGGCTGCGGCCTGGCGCCGATCTGAGAGAGAAGGCCAAGGTCGGCAATTTCTGCGAGGTCAAGCAGGCGACGATCGAGGAAGGCGCCAAGGTCAACCACCTGACCTATATCGGCGACGCGCGCGTTGGCGCCGCCGCCAATATCGGCGCCGGCACCATCACCTGCAATTACGACGGCTATTCGAAATTCTTCACCGATATCGGTGAGGGCGTCTTTGTCGGCTCGAATTCCTCGCTGGTGGCGCCGGTCACGATCGGCAAGGGCGGCTACATCGCCTCCGGCAGCGTGATCACCGAGAGCGTGCCCGACGACGCGCTCGCTTTCGGCCGCGCCCGCCAGAAGACGATCCCCGGCAAGGGCAAGGAGTTGCGCGAGCGCTTTGCCTCGGCTGCCGCGGCGCGGAAGAAGGCCGCGGCGGAATAGCTTTTCAGGGGATGCCTTCGGTAATTTTGCCGAAGGCAGCCGTCACCTCGATCTTGCCGATGATCGCCTTGTTGAATTGAGGCAGGTCCTCGGCGGGTATCCAGTATTCGAGATGCGCTTTGCTGCCGGCGTGCTCGACACGGTAGCCATCCAGGAAGCTTTTCAGGACCTCAAACCGGGTGACGAAGCCGGAGCCGCTCGCCGGAACGTTCCAGTCGCGGGCGATCTGGATCGCGTAGGTTTCGGAAAGAACCGGATAGAAGATCGGCTGGTCGGGCAGGCGCGGCGGAAATTCGCGCATGCCGGAGGCCTTGATCAAGTCCAGTTCCTTCGGTCCAACTGGACGCCAGAGTGTCGTGGTGGGCTCGGCTTCGCTCATGGCCTCACATCTAGCCAAATCTTGCTGCAAAGAGAACCATCCGTCTGAAAAGGCGAACAATTGAAGTAACCGGATTGCAAGTGGGGTCTGACATGGTGCACTGGACAAACACCGTTCCGGCTGACACGGAACGAAACGCAAAGTGACTTTCACGGCGGCCCGGCAATCCATAGATAACGCTGGGTTTTCCGCTGGAAATCGGGGGGCAGCGCCATGTGCGGTATCGTTGGAATCGTCGGCCGAGGCCAAGTCGCGCCGCTCATCGTCGACGCGCTGAAGCGGCTTGAATATCGCGGCTATGACTCGGCCGGTGTCGCCACTGTCGAGAAGGGCGAGCTGGGCCGCCGCCGCGCCGAAGGCAAGCTCATCAACCTCGAACGCCGGCTGAAGGACGACCCGCTCGACGGCACGATCGGCATCGGCCACACGCGCTGGGCCACCCATGGCGTGCCGAACGAAACCAACGCGCATCCGCATTTTTCCGACGGCGTCGCCATCGTCCACAACGGCATCATCGAGAATTTCGCGGAGCTGCGCGACGAACTCACCCGCGACGGCTACTCCTTCGCCTCGCAGACCGACACCG
>NZ_RZOY02000078.1 GCF_004022705.2 Mesorhizobium sp. M2D.F.Ca.ET.226.01.1.1 | reverse complement strand
CACCCATGCGTTTCTCCCGTGCCAATCCTTCCGGCGTCTCTGCCTATGGCGACAACGACGACAGCCGTCCGGAAGACGCGCAGCACCATGGCGCGGCTCCAGTACCGCAAGGGCAAACGGGCCAGGTCGTCACGCTGCGAGCCGCCGTTGAATCGAACGCCGCCGATTCGGCCGGCGACGAATTCGGCCCTCCGGCCTGGCAGCAATATTTCTTCCTCGCGCCCAATGTGCGGTTCACCCGCACGCCGGATGCCGACAAGCGGCCCGCATCGCAACCGGATGATGAAGCGCCGGGCAAGGCGATGGCTCCGCGCGGCGATTCCGTCCGGCCCACGCCTGCG
>NZ_RZOY02000077.1 GCF_004022705.2 Mesorhizobium sp. M2D.F.Ca.ET.226.01.1.1 | reverse complement strand
GATCACTCGCCCCTGACCTTGCAGAACCCCATGGCCGTCGCCTGCACCTTGAATTTCGGCCGGAGGGCGCGGCGTGGAGAAGCCGGCGGCAACTTCGGGGCAGATCTGCACGATCCGGCCTTCCAATTGCCACCGAGCAAGGATGGGATGATGGTTGAGCCGGAACGAACCGTTGTAACGCACCTTGCTGCCAAGCAGGCAGGCCGAGACAAGCACCCTTTCCATATCGGCTCCTTTGCCGCGCATTGCTGCTCCGAACAATAGAACGCTTCCCTGTCGCGTCAGCCTTCTACCGGCAGGTAGAGTTACGCGGCCAAGGCTTGGAGCGAGTCGGCAGATCGG
>NZ_RZOY02000076.1 GCF_004022705.2 Mesorhizobium sp. M2D.F.Ca.ET.226.01.1.1 | reverse complement strand
GCACGAGATCAAATATGACGGCTTCCGGGTTCAGCTTATCCTCGACTGGGCCGGCGCTCGTGCCTTCACGAGGAACGAGCACGACTGGTCGCGGCGGTTCTGGCCGGTGGTCGACGCGGCCGAGAAGCTGAAGGCCAAGTCGTTCATCCTCGACGGCGAGATGATCGCCCCTGAGCCTGACGGGCGGCCGAACTTCCTGCAGATGCATTCCCGCATGGCGTGGAATGCCGAACTGCTGGCCTATGTCGCCTTCGACATCCTGTATCTGGACGGCGAGGATCTTCGCGCCGTGCCCCTGATTGAGCGCAAGGCCAAGCTCTGGCAGCTGGTGAAGCCGGCGAC
>NZ_RZOY02000075.1 GCF_004022705.2 Mesorhizobium sp. M2D.F.Ca.ET.226.01.1.1 | reverse complement strand
GGGGAGGAGACCGACGACACGCCGGATGACGGCAAGGGCGCCGCCGCCAAACCTTGCTTTCGGAAAGCGGCGCGGGCCGTATCCGACATATCAGATCGCCGCCAGCACGCCGGCGCACGATGTGCCCACGAAGATAATATCGACGAAACCCGCCACAGCCCATAGGCCCACACGGGGCGCGCCGAAATGCGCCATGGCTCCTCAGCAAAGCCGCCTTTTGACCATCAATTGCTTCAGCCCGGCGTCCGATGGTTGTAGTCGTGCGGCTTGGGCATGGACCCTGAACAGGAACGGGGTGGCGACCATCGCCCAGCCGCGCGGGCGGGTCATGGCATGGATGTTCT
>NZ_RZOY02000074.1 GCF_004022705.2 Mesorhizobium sp. M2D.F.Ca.ET.226.01.1.1 | reverse complement strand
GCGATCGGTTCCTCGAATACCAGTCACGTAACGGCGGCCGGCAGATCATGGAGAACACGCCTTCCAATGTCCTGCGCGTGCCGTTTGTCCACGAGATTTTTCCGGAAGCCATATTTCTCTATATTACGAGGAATCCATTTTCCTGTGTAAGCTCCATGGAGTTCAAATGGCAAAGAACAAAGACATTCAAAGGTATTCGAAGAACATTGTCGACCACACCAGTGACGCAAATTCATTACTATGCAAAGGATTTTATCACGCAGATCATTGCCAAGAAAATATTGAAGAGAAAATACACTCCGATCTACGGGCCGCGTTACAAAGGGATAGATCGGGACCTGCAGG
>NZ_RZOY02000073.1 GCF_004022705.2 Mesorhizobium sp. M2D.F.Ca.ET.226.01.1.1 | reverse complement strand
GTCTCCGTTCTGGCCCATGCCGAGATAGTCGTTGGAGCACCAGACGGTGATTTCCTGGGCGCGGCCGTTGGAACGCCAGATGGCGCGAGGGAACCTGCCCACGATGCGCTCGAGATCGGCGAAAACGCGGTAGCGCCGCTCCGCATGGAGCTGGTCGATCGCATCCTCGAAGAACCGCTGGTAATTCATGTCGAAGCGTCCTGTGCAAGGGTGAGGGCCACCAAGGCCGACAAATTCCTGGACGTTTTCTGCGGCGGACGGCAGAGCCTCGCATTGAGCAAAGTCAATTTTTGGGCGCAATCAACTTTTGCTCGCTAGCCCACTCGCCTGGCGTGCCCGTTTCAGGC
>NZ_RZOY02000072.1 GCF_004022705.2 Mesorhizobium sp. M2D.F.Ca.ET.226.01.1.1 | reverse complement strand
CCGACGCTCGCCTTCGTCTGCGGTTCGAATGCCTTCGTCTCGGCCGCCGCCCAGGCGCTGATCGATGCCGACATGCCGGCCGACCTCATCCGCACCGAGCGCTACGGGGTGTGAGAGCCCGGTGCCTCAGTCGGCGGGGGAGAATTTTGCCGAAATGAGCTGGAACGGCAGCGCGCCATAGGTGGCGACGGCCTGCTCGTTGTCCCAGACGCGGAACTGTCGCGACGGTCGCGCCTCGAGGACCAGACCCTGCCCCGTCTGGTCGAGCTTCACCTTGCCGCGAAAGCGCAAGGTCCGTTCGCCACCGGCGCGGCTGATCGCCATCGAGCGCAACCGCGCGACATGACG
>NZ_RZOY02000071.1 GCF_004022705.2 Mesorhizobium sp. M2D.F.Ca.ET.226.01.1.1 | reverse complement strand
CCTCGTCCTACACCTTCACCAACAAGAATATCGGCGCCGCCGGTGCAGGTCGCGTGATCGCGGTCGGCGTGGCAGTGAACGTCTCCAACGTAGGCACGCCTCGAAGCATAACTGGCGTCACGGCCAATGGCACGGCAATGACGGCCGGCGCCTCCCTCACAGGAGGCTCTACGGGTCACGGTTCGGTTGCGTGGTTCTACCTAACGATAGCATCAGGAACGACGGCAACGTTCGTCGTCACCACATCCAGCGGCGTCACGAACTGCACAATCGTCACCTACAGGCTGTTCCCCGTCAGCAGCTCCCACATCGATACTGTTGCGTCGTCAGATGCAGGTAACTCTGCAGTCGTAA
>NZ_RZOY02000070.1 GCF_004022705.2 Mesorhizobium sp. M2D.F.Ca.ET.226.01.1.1 | reverse complement strand
CGCTCCTGGCGCTTGCAAACCTCGCCACGGCATTCCTGCAAGGCTGTCAGTCGGCATCGACGCCGTGGGCCGGTGATCCGCTGAAACCGCACGTCGATCCCAGTGTGATGAGCGAGTGTGGCGACCTCGTCGATGTCCCTCACCGCTTCGTCCCGGCCGACGAGGCAAGTCGCCTTTGGGCGCAGGATCGATCCAATTTCGGTGACTGCCGACGGCTCAAACATTCCAACAGAGCCACGATCAGGGCGCTCGTGAAATAGCAGCAGTGCATGAAAGGGTGACGGGGCAGAAATGGCGGAAGAAAGCATGGACGTTCAGATTGTGCGCCTCGAGGAGAGGCTGAAATCGATCGAGGGAAT
>NZ_RZOY02000069.1 GCF_004022705.2 Mesorhizobium sp. M2D.F.Ca.ET.226.01.1.1 | reverse complement strand
GCCGAGCACGGCGAGCACCATCGGGTCGTCGCCGGAGAGCGTCGCGCCCTTCTGCGCCAGGCGCAGGCCCTCCTCGCGGGAAGCGGCCGGCGTTTCGGTCCAGCGGTAGCCCGCGCGCTGCAGGTGGCACCAGGCGAGCAGCGAAAGCGCCAACGGATAATCCGGCTCGATCGCGATCGCCCGTTCAAGCAGCGTGCCGGCCTCCTCGTTTTGCGCCCGCTCGAGCGACCAGGTGAGCGGAAAGGCGCGCAACACGTAGTCGTAGGCGGCGAGGCTTTCCGGCCGCTTGCGCCGCGAACGCTCGATCTCGGCCGACAGGATGGACGGCTGGATGGCGCCGACGACACTCGCCGCAAGCCGG
>NZ_RZOY02000006.1:94942-445990 GCF_004022705.2 Mesorhizobium sp. M2D.F.Ca.ET.226.01.1.1 | reverse complement strand
TCAGTTGCGGCCGCTGTTCGGCTTCTTCGAGGCCCTTGCCTTGCCGACGGCCGTCTATGCGACGGACAAGGATTTCGCCGACGGCGTGCTGGTGTCCGAGGCGATCCGCAAACGCGCCGCGCAGGCGGTCGAGGAGGCGGGTTACGCACTTCTGCGGCGCACCGCCAGCCGACAGGTCGCGGCGGAATAGCAGAGGCCTCCGGCGGCAACTTCGATGGTACGCCCAGGAAGATCGGACTCATAACGCCATCCCGACAAGAGGCTTACGCCGTTGGCGTCTTCCGCCCCGCGATCAGGTCCGCTGCCTTCTCGGCAATCATGATCACCGCCGCGTTGGTGTTGGACGACACGATGCGCGGCATGACCGAGCTGTCGCAGACGCGCAGGCCCTCCAGCCCGCGCAGGCGGAGCTCGGGATCGACGACGCTGCCGGCATCGCCGCCCATTCGGCAGGTTCCGACCGGATGGTAGGCGCTGCGGCCATGCTCGCGGGCGAAGGCTTCGAGCGCCGCGCGGCCCCGCGTCGCCGCGCCCGGCAGATGCTCGCGGCTGATGTATTTTGCGAAGGCCGGCTGCGACAGGATCTCGCGGCTGATCTCGATGCCGTCGATGGCGCGCTCGAGGTCGTAGCGCTCGGCGAAAGGATTGGGGTCGATGATCGGCGCATCGCGCAGATCCGCCGAGCGCAGCGCCACACTGCCGCGCGAACGCGGCCGCACATGGTAGGAGTTCAGCGTGCAGCCATTGCCGCCGGGGACTGAGCCGATGCCTTCCTCGACGCCCGCGCCGGGCAGGAAATGGAACTGGATGTCCGGCGTCTTCTCGGTACGGTCGCCCCACCAGAAGCCGCCGGCCTCGACGATGTTGGAGGCCACCGGCCCCTTGCCGAACAGCGCGTATTCGAGACCGGCGACCGCCTGCCAGCGCTTCTTCTTGTAGCGGTCGATGCCATGCGGACCGTTGAGCTCGGCGACGACGTCGACATCCATGTGGTCGTGCAGGTTCTGGCCAACGCCGGCGAGGTCATGCACAACCTTGATGCCGTGTTGGCCAAGATGGCTGGCCGGGCCGATGCCGGACAGCATCAGGAGTTTCGGCGAGCCGATGGCGCCGGCGGTGACGATCACCTCGCGCTCGGCGCGCAGCAACTCGGTGCGGCCGTTGGCGATGATCTCGACGCCGATGGCGCGGCCATTCTCGACGACGACGCGACTGACCGTGGCGTCGGTGCGCAAGCTCAGGTTTCGACGCGCCATGGCAGGCTTCAGATAGGCGACCGCCGTGCTCGAGCGTTTCCCGTTGCGCGTAGTCGTCTGGTAGAAGCCGGCGCCTTCCTGCTCGCCGGCATTGAAGTCGGCGCGGAAAGGCAGGCCGGCCTGCTGCGCCGCCTTGACGAAGATGCGCGTCAGCGGATGCGGTGCGCCGCTGGAAACGCCGAGCGGTCCGTCGATGCCGTGCTCACGCCCCGCGAAAGTGTCGTTGCCCTCGGAGCGGACGAAATAGGGCAGCACATCGGCATAGCTCCACCCGGCGCAGCCGAAATCAGCCGCCCAGCCGTCATAGTCCTGCGGGCAGCCGCGCGTGAACACCTGGGCATTGATCGAGGAGCCGCCGCCGAGCACCCGCGCCTGCGGATAGACCATGACGCGGCCGTCGATCTCTCTGCCGGGGGCTGCGTCATAACCCCAGATCAGCGGGCCTGATGTCATCTTGAAGAAGCCGACCGGCATATGGATGTAGCGGTCGGTGTCGGGCGGCCCGGCCTCGAGCAGGACGACTGACAGGCCTGGATCCTCACTCAGCCTGGCGGCGAGCACGCAACCGGCCGAGCCGCCGCCGATGATGATATAATCAGCCATTCTCGCTCCCTTGCCGAGGCAAAATCCGGCCCTGCTCTTTTACGCGCGACGATCTCAAGTCGCTTGTGCCACGTCAAGAGAAAGGGTATGGTTGCCGTGTTGAAGGGTTGTCGTACAAGCGGAGGAGCTTGACGACCGTCAGCTGGAGGCCTCGGCCGCGCTGCCCGCGCAAGCGCCGGGCGGGAAAAAATTTCAATTGGGAGGTTCAAAATGAAGGACAGGAACAGTCTCACGCTTTCCGGCACGATCAGCCGCCGGACGCTGATGGTAAGCGCCGCCGCCGGGGCGGCGACGCTGGCCATGCCGAAAGTGCTGCGTGCCGCCGACAAGCCGACGCTGGTGACGTCGATCCGCTCGCTGTCCAATCCCTATCACGCGGTGTGGAAAACCGGCGCCGAGGCCTATGCCAAATGGGCCGGGCTGGAACACGTCACGCTGGTCTCGGAGGGCAATTCAGAGAAGGGCATCGCCGACATCAAGGCGATGCTGGCCAAGACCAACGGCAACATGGTGCTGAATTCCGACCCCAACGACACGCCCGACGCGCGCCCGATCGTCGAAGCCTGCGCCAAGGCGGGCGCCTATGTGGTGACGCAGTGGAACAAGCCCGCGGACCTGCACCCTAAGGATTTCAACCCGAACTATGTCTCGCATATCGAGTTCGACGGCATCTCCAGCGGCAAGACCATCGCCGAGATCCTGTTCAAGACGATCGGCGGCAAGGGCGGCATCGTCGCGCTCGGCGGCCTGATCTCGACGACGGCGGCGATCGAGCGCAAGAAGGGCCTCGATGCAGCCCTTGCCGCCAATCCCGACATCAAGCTGCTCGACTTCCAGGTCGCCAACTGGAAATCGACCGAAGCGTTCGATCTGATGGGCAATCTGCTCACCCGTTTCGGCGACGACATCAAGGGCATCTGGGCCGCCAATGACGACATGGGCTCCGGCGCGCTCGAAGCGCTGCGCGCCGAGAACCTCGCCGGCAAGGTGCCGATCGTCGGCGTCGACGGCATCAAGACGGCGGTCGACGCGGTGCGCACCGGCGAGTTCGCCTGCACCGTCACCTCGGATCCGTTCTGGCAGGGCGGAATGGGGCTCGCCATCGGCTACAACGCCAAGATCGGCAAGTTCGACCCGGCCAAGGAGCCGCCGGAGCACCGCGAATTCTACGGCAAGGCGGTGCTGATCTCGCACGACAATGTCGAGGAATATTACAAGACGAATGTCGAGTCGAAGCCCGAGATGGACTGGAACGATCTGTGGGGCCGGGTGACCGGAGCGATCCGCGCCTGACCCGTTGGGGCGGGCCGGCTTCTCCCTGGCGGCGGCCCGCTCCCTTTTTGCCGGTGTCCTGCGCCTGCGGCCATGACGCCTGTCATCCAGCAGACGGAAGCGGTTTCTTGACAATCGATACAGAACCCCTGAAGTCCGTTTCGGACATCGAGCGGACGACGCTTATGACATTCATTCCCGGCCGCATCGCCGTCATGTTTGGCGGCAGGCGCTGGCGCGGGCTGGCGCCACTGGCGGTGCTGGTCGTGCTGTGCGTGCTGATCACCATCGCCAATCCCAATTTCATCGAGCTACGCAACCTGGTGCGGCTCGCCAACTCCGCCGCCGTGCCGCTGACGCTCGCCATGGGGCTGACCTTCATCATCCTGATGGGCAGCATCGATCTTTCGGTCGAGGGTACCCTGTCGGTGGCGGCGATGGTGGTGGTGCTGCTGGCCGCCAATGACAGTAACGGCAACGACTATGGCTGGTGGGCGGTGCTGGCGGCGGTTGTCGCCGGCACGGTCATGGGCCTGATTAGCGGCCTGGTCCAGACGATGCTGCGCATCCCTTCCTTCATGGCGACGCTCGGCATGTGGTTCATCGGCCTTGGCCTGTCGGTCTATATGCTGGGCGGCTCGGCCATCCGCCTCAACGACGCCTCGATCCGCGACCTCGCCCTCTACCGTTTCCTTGGGCTGCCGCTGGCGGTCTGGGTCGCGGTCGGCGCTTTCGCGCTCGCCGCCATCATCCAGTATCACACCAGGCTCGGCCGCCACATACTGGCGATCGGCGGGGACGAGGACGTGACCAAGCTCTCCGGCGTCAATGTTACGCGCGTGCGCATCGCGGCGTTCGCGCTGGCCGGCTTTTTCTTCGGCATTGCCGGTGTGCTCGCAGCCGCCCAGCTTGGCCAGTCGCATGCCGTCATCGGCGACGGCAGGCTGTTTGCCGCGGTTACCGCCGTGGTCGTTGGCGGCACGGCGCTGACCGGCGGCGAAGGCGGCGTGGTCAACACGCTGATCGGCGTGCTGATCGTCACGGTTCTCGCCAACGGCATGATCCTGCTCGGCATCTCGCCCTACATCCAGCAGACGGTGCAGGGCCTGATGATCATCGCCGCGGTGGCGCTGTCGCTCGACCGCGTCCGCCTGAAGATCGTGAAGTGAGCGCCATGCTGCAGGCGTCGAACATCATCAAGAATTTCCCCGGCGTCCACGCGTTGCGCGACGTCTCCATCGAGGTGCGGCCGAACGAGGTGGTCGGGCTGATCGGCGAGAACGGCGCCGGCAAGTCGACGCTGATGCGCGTGCTCGCCGGCGGCTACCGGCTGGATGGCGGCTCACTCACGCTGGACGGCGAGCCGCTCAAGCTGCGCAACGCCCGCGACGCGGCCAGGCACGGCATCGGCATGGTGTTCCAGGAGCAGTCGCTGGTGCTCAACCTCACGGTCGCCGAGAACATCTACCTCGGCGAAGAGGACCGCTTCACGCGTTTCGGCCTCGTCAACTGGCGCGCCATGAACGCGGCGGCACGCCGGCAGCTTGCCAAGATCGGCGTCGACATCGACGTCACGGCGCGCACCTCCGAGCTCACCTTCGCCGCGCGCCAGATGGTTGAGCTCGCCAAGGCGCTGACCTTGGAGGAGATGGTCGAGCGTCCATTGCTCATCCTGCTCGACGAGCCGACCTCGGTGCTCAACGCCGCCGATATCGAGGTGCTGTTCACGCGGGTGCGCTCGCTTAAATCCCGCGCCAGCTTCGTCTTCGTGTCGCATCGCCTCGACGAGGTGCTGGCGATTTCCGACCGCGTCTACACGATGAAGGACGGCGCGGTCGTGGCCGAGCACCACACCGCGGACGTCACCGCGCCGGAGCTGCACGAGATCATGGTCGGGCGCGGCCTGCAGGCGGAGTATTACCGCGAGGCGCGCCAGCAGCCGCCGGGCGACAAGCTCATGGTCGAGGTCAAGGGACTGGGCGCGAACGGTTTTTATCGCGGCGTCGATTTTTCGATCCGGGCCGGCGAGATCGTCGGCATCGCCGGCGTCGTCGGCTCCGGCCGCGAGGAGGTGACGCGCACCATCGGCGGCTTCCTGCCGCACGATGCCGGCCAGATGAAGATCGCCGGCGAGACGGTGCGTTTCGGCTCGCCGGAACCGGCGGTGCGCAAGGGCATCGGCTATGTGCCGCGTGAGCGCAGGCTCGAAGGGCTGGTGATGTTCCTGTCGATTGCGGAGAACATCTCGCTCGCGGACCTCACGAACGTCATGCGTAACGGCGCCATCGACTACGGCAAGGAGCGCCGGCTTGCCGCCGACTGGATCAAGCGGCTCAGCATCAAGGCGCCGGGACCGGACGCCGCCTGTCGCAAGCTCAGCGGCGGCAACCAGCAGAAGGTGGTGCTGGCGCGCTGGATGACGGCGGGCTCGCGCATCCTGGTGCTCGACCATCCGACGCGCGGCCTCGATGTCGGCGCCAAGGAAGAGGTCTATGAGCTGGTGCGCGACCTCTCGGCGCAAGGTGTGGCGATCCTTCTGATCTCCGACACGCTTGAAGAGACGATCGGCCTGTCGCACCAGGTGCTGGTAATGCGCGACGGCGAGATCACCGCGCGCTTCGATGCGAGCCCCGGCAACAAGCCTAAGCAAGTAGACCTACTGCGAGCAATGGTGTGACAGACCGTTTCGAAACTCTACTCTGGCGGCCATCTGAAGGCGCTTTCTGCGCTTCCGGTGCTCACGGACCGATGTCCGCTCCGCTCCGGTTCTCGAAACCACCATCATATGTCTCGCCAGAGCGAGTTTCGAAACGGTCTTTGGAGACCTGCGATGAATGAAACGTTCTCCATCAGGCAGGTCTTCGAGGGCAAGTGGACTCAAGGCGCCATCCCGCTGGTGCTGCTCGTCGCCCTGCTCTTGGTCATCGAGATCGCCGCGCCCGGCTTCCTGACCGGCGAGACGCTGGCGCTGCTCTTCGCCAACACCGCGGTGCTGTTCATCCTGGCGACGGGTGTGACCTTCGCCATCCTGCTCGGCGGCATCGACCTGTCGATCCAGGCGGTGGCGTCGCTGGCGAGCGTCATGATGGCGCAGTTGCTCCCGTCGCTCGGCTTCGCCGCCTTTCCGGTGGCGATCCTGTCCGGCCTCGCCTTCGGGCTGCTGAGCGGCATCGTGCATGTCAAGCTGCGCGTGCCGTCCTTCGTCGCGACATTGGCCACCGGCGGCGTGGTCACCGGCCTGGCGCTCTGGGTCTCCAACGGCCGGGCCATAACCATCGAGGAAGCCGGGCGCGAGAAGACCGCCTGGATCAACGCCACGATTTTCGGCCTGCCGGTGGTGGTGCTGATCTCGGCGCTGATCGGCATCGTCAGCTTCCTCGCGCTGCGCTACACGCGCTTCGGCCGCCAGGCGATCGCGGTCGGCGCCGGCGAACCGGCCGCCTGGGCGGCGGGCATCAATGTCGACCGCACCAAGATCATCGCCTTCGCGGCGTCGGGCATGCTGGCGGCGATTGCCGGCGTGGTGCTGGCGGCGAGGCTGTCGAGCGGCTCGCCGGTCTTGGCCAACCAGTTGCTGTTGCCGGCCATCGCCGCCGTCATCGTCGGCGGCACGGCCATTACAGGGGGGCTGGGCGGGGTGGCGCGCACGGCGGTCGGCGCGCTGATCATCTCGATCGTGCGCATCGGCATGACCTTCGTCGGCGTCAACATTTTTCTGGAGAACATGGTGTTCGGCGCGGTGCTGATCGCCGCCGTCGCCATCACCATCGACCGCAGCAAAATCGCGGTCATCAAGTGACGAACCGATCCGCACCGCCTCCCAAGCAAGCGCGGACGGAGAGGGACCGCATCGGCGGCGAGCCGATGCGGTCCGGGCTGCAGTCATTGCATCGTGTCGAGGCCGATCAGCTCGATCTTGTAGCCGTCGGGGTCCTCAACGAAGGCGATGTGGGTGGTGCCGTGCTGCATCGGTCCCGGCTTGCGCGGGATCTTGGCGCCGCGCTTTTCGAGTTCGGCGCAGACCGCGTAGATGTCGTTGACGCCGAGCGCCAGATGGCCGAAGCCGGTGCCAATCTCATAGGGCTCCTCGCGGCCCCAGTTCAGCGTCAGCTCGACGACGGCTTCCTTGTCCTCCGGCCCGTAGCCGACAAAGGCGTTGGTGAACTTGCCGCCGGGATAGTCGTCGCGGCGCAGCAAGGTCATGCCGAGCACCTCGGTGTAGAAGGCGATCGACTTGTCGAGGTCGAGCACCCTGATCATGGTGTGCATGTAGCGAAAGCCTGGAGCGTCGCTCATTGGGAAAGTCCTCCGAATTCAGTGATTTGCCGGTCTGACCGTCCACATCAAACGACCGGTGGGAACGATGGTGCCGCTTGATGTTCTCAATCAGGGTTGTATGATAACACGACAAGATTGGTGGTTGTCCAGTCGTTTTCCCGGAAGGGTCAGAGTCAGTCCATGAATGCCGTGCCGCCCAATTCCGCATCGCTGATCGCCGCCCTTGCCGGCGTGCTGTCGGATGGCGGGCTGCTGACCGAGCCGCAAGACCTTGCGCGCTACAGCCGCGACTGGTCGGGTGATCATTTCGGCCGCCCGCTGGCGGTGGCGCGGCCCAGCTCGGTGGAAGAGATGTCGGCGCTGATGCGGTACTGCCATGCCGAGCGCATTCCCGTCGTGCCGCAGGGCGGCCTGACCGGCCTGGTCGGCGCGGCGGTGGCGGCTGACGGCGACGAGGTGGTCGTCTCGCTGGAGCGCATGAACCGGATCCGCTCGATCAGCCCGATCGATTTCGCCGTTGTGGTCGAGGCCGGGTGCATCCTCGAGGATGCCAAGCGCGCGGCGGAGGAGAGCGACTGCATCCTGCCGATCACCTTCGGGGCGCAAGGCAGCTGCCGCATCGGCGGCAATGTCGCCACCAATGCCGGCGGCTTCAACGTGCTGCGCTACGGCATGACGCGCGACCTGGTGCTCGGCCTCGAAGTGGTGCTGGCAGACGGCCGCATCTGGAACGGGCTGAAGGTGTTGCGCAAGGACAATCGCGGCTATGATTTGAAGCAGGTCTTCATCGGCTCGGAAGGCACGCTGGGCATCGTCACCGCCGCGGCGCTGAAACTCTTTCCCAGGCCGACGCAGATCGAAACGGCGCTGGTGGGCTTACGCTCGGTCGAGGACGCGATGGCCCTCTACGCGCGGGCGCGGCGCGATTGCAGCGACCTGCTTACCGCCTTCGAGCTGATCCTGCGCGGGGGCATCGAGATCACCATGCGCGAGGGCAAGGACTTTCCTGAGCCGCTCGGCAAGCCTTATCCAGCCTATGTGCTGATCGAGGTTTCCGGCGGCGGGCTGATCAATCTCAAGGATATGCTTTTGAGTTTTCTCGCCGGCGTCGAGAATCTCGTCGAGGACGGCGTTGTGGCGTCGACCCGAGCGCAGGCCGAGCGGCTGTGGCTCTACCGCGAGATCATGGTCGAGCGGCAGGGCCGCGGCGGGCGCTATCTGCGCACCGATGTCTCCGTGCCGATCTCGAAGCTCGCCGACTTCGTCACCGATGCGCTCTTCGAACTGGGACGGGCGCGCCCCGACGCGCTGCCGGTCACCTATGGCCATGTCGGCGACGGCAACATCCACCTCAACGTCGTGCCGCCGCAAGGCATGAAAGCCGAGGCGATCGAGCATCTTTTCGAGCAGGCGGAAGCGGAGATTTTCGCCGTCGTCGACCGCTATGGCGGCTCGATCAGCGCCGAGCACGGCATCGGTCGGGTCAAGCAGCGGGCCTTCCTCGATCGCATCGATCCGGTGACGCTCGATCTCGCGGCGGGCATCAAGGATGCCTTCGACCCCTGCCATATATTGAGCAACGGCCGCATTCTGGCGTCCGCATCCGCGCTCGACTATAGGTGAGCGATGACGCTGAAGCTCGACAAGGTCAATCGCGGTCCGCACCTCTCCACGCTCGTTGCGAGTTCGATCTCGCGCGAGATCGCCCAGGGGCGGCTGAAGCCCGGCGATCAGCTGCCGACCGAACAGGCGCTGGCGACCACGTTCGGGGTCAGCCGGAACGTGGTGCGCGAGGCGATCGCCAGGCTGCGCTCCGAGGGCCGCATCTGGTCGCAGCAGGGCAGGGGCGCCTTCGTCGCCGACGCGGCCAATGCCACGGTGCTGACGATCGACTACGAGACCTTGCAGCGGGCGGATTCCTTCCGCAACCTGTTCGAGCTGCGCGGCGTGCTGGAGGTGCAGATTGCCGCGCTCGCCGCCAGCCGCCGTTCCGATGCCGATATCGCGGCGATGGAGCAGGCGCTCGATGGCATGCGAACGGCACCCTATGGCAGCGTCGCCTGGCTGAAGAACGACCTCGGCTTCCACCGCGCCGTCGCCGAGGCGACCCAGAACCCGTATATGGGACAGTTTCTCGTCTTCGTCTCGGAACGGGTGCGCGAAAGCATCCTGGCCGCCGGCAACCAGCAGAAGTCCGACGACATGGCGCGCACGACGCTGGGCGAGCACGAACGCATCCTGGCGGCGATCAAGGCCGGCGACGCAAAAGGCGCGAGCGCGGCGATGACGCGGCATCTCGCCGGTGCTGCCTCGCGTGTCGGACTGCCAGGCGGCGAGGCCTCGGCGAAGCCAGCGTCGCCGGCGCGACATTCGAGGTTAAGGAAGGCTGTGCGCGGGCAGGCGGCAGGGTAGGCGGCAGCTCAGCCTGCGTGGTTGGCGGGTTGTTCAGTCACGACTTCGAGGGTGACCATCGCCGGGCTGAGGTCGTTCGCAGCATGATGGATTACATGCGTCACCCGGAACAGATCGGCAGGAAGAACGCCTTTTCATCTCGCTTGCCGTCTCGTGAAAAGGAAACAAACTCGCCGACCCTGGGCACATCTAGAAAAGTGTGCGCCGGCATCGGGCCGGCTTCTTTGTCGATAATGATGTAACAGGTAACCGTCATGGCGGTCCCATGCTTTTGAACAAGCATAGGATTTTCCGCCGAACGTTTCAAAGCCGATAGGCGCTATGTAGAGGCTCCAGTGCTATTGGTCCGGCCCTTTACTCGGAGGCAACCGACTCCACCAGCGACACCCCGTTCAGCCCCGCCACAATATCCGACAGCGCCGGGACAAATTTTTCCCCGTGCCCCGTAGCCACCGCCGTGGCAAAACCGTTGCGCACCACGGCACCGACCGGGTTGGCGATGCCGGCGGCCTGGGCGAAGGAGGCGAGGTAGGTCATGTCCTTCAGCGCGTTGGCGATGGCGAAGCGCTGCGCGTTTTCGTTGCGGTTGACCACGAAGTCGAAAAAGGCCTGGTAGAAGCCGCAATCCATGCGGCTGCCGGAAATCACGCTGTTGAAGACCTGCGGCGTCAGGCCGGCCTTGGCGCCCAGCGTCAGCGCCTCGGAATAGATCGCGGAATAACCCATCGAGATGAAATTGTTGAGCAGCTTCATGGTGTGGCCGCTGCCGGTCGGGCCGGTGTGGACGATGCGCGCTGCGAAGGCTTCGAGCACCGGATGCGCGCGGGCGACCGCTTCCGGCGGACCACCGACCATGACGTCGAGCTTGCCTTCGGCGGCTTCCTTCGGCGTGCGCGCCAGCGGCGCGTCGATCAGCGTCACGCCCTGGGCGGCAAGCTCGGCGGCGAGCGCGATCGTCGAGGACGGGTTGGAGGTCGAGCAGTCGACGATCAGCAGCGGTTTGCCGGCGGCGGCCAGGCCATCGGGACCCTTCACCACCGCCTCCACCTGCGCCGAGCCGGTGACGCAGAGGAGAACAATGTCGCAGCCTTCGGCGAGCGCGCGCGGCGTCGCCACCTGGCGGGCGCCGGCGCGGACGAGCTTCCGTGCCGCCTCCTGGTTGCGGTGCGCCCAGACCGTCAGCGGCCACCCCTTGGCCAGGAGATTGGCCGCCATGCCCGAACCCATGGCGCCCAGGCCGATAAAGCCGATTTGCTGCTTCATACTGGTCTTCCAATGCTGTTGCAGTTTCTGTCTTGACGCCTGCCGTTATCCCGGAACCGCTGCTCACTTCTGGGCGACATGCATCTTTGTTTGACGCATGTCGTTCTCCCAGAACCGCGCACACTTCTGGGCGACATGCGTTGGAAACGAGAGATTGCCGTTGCAACCAAGCGGTGCGATCCTTGGCGCAAGAATCGATTTAAAGGGCCGGTTTTCCGATGGCGAATCGTGAGGGAGCAATGTTCGGCGCCATTCGCCAGTCCCCCAATCTCAGGGGTGAACTGGTGGACAAGTTTGCCGCGCAGATCGAAGCCGGCGATCTGGCGCCGGGACAGCGGCTTCCCACCGAGCAGGAAATCGTCAACGCCACCGGCGTGAGCCGGACCGTGGTTCGCGAGGCGCTGGCCTCGCTGCGCGCGCGGGGGCTGATCACGACACGGCAGGGCCTCGGCGCTTTCGTCGCGCAGGAGCCGCCGCCCAAGACCTTTTCGATCGTACCGACGGATGTCGAATCGATCGACGAGATCCTGGCCGTGCTCGAGCTGCGCATGGGCGTCGAAGCGGAAGCGGCGGCGCTGGCCGCCACGCGCCGCACCGCCAAGGATCTTGCGCTCATGGCCAAGCAGCTCGACGCCATCGACCGGGCGATCGCCGCAACAGGTCTTGCCGCGACCGAGGATGCGGCTTTCCATCGGGCGATTTCGCTGGCCTCGCACAACGCCTATTTCAGCCGGCTGTTCGACACGTTCGGCGCTGCCATGATCCCGCGCCAATGGACGCAATTCGACCGGCTGGAGCCTGACGCGCGTGAACGGCATTTCGAGCGGACGCGGCGCGAGCACCGGGCGATCCACGACGCCATCGCTGCGCGCGACGCCAAGGCGGCGCAGCGCGCCATGCGGCTGCATCTTTCCCGTTCCTACAAGCGCTTCGAGCAGCTCCGCGACGGCGCCGGACATCTGAAGTAGATCGGGCGAGGGCGCCCGAGCCGCGCATGGCCTGCAGGACAGGCGGCTGCTACGGCCCGACGTCCCAAGCCAGGCCGGCTTCGATTGGCGCCATGAGCGAAATGCCAGAAGCATCCATTGTCCTCCAGTCTTCGAATAGGTCCAAAACGCGCGCTATCCTGTCGTGACTTTTGCATGCTTACAGGGTTGTCGTACAACTATCCGATCTGATATTCCTGCCGGCACGACCCGTCAAGACGACGCGGGCTTTGAGGAGTGACTTTCCATGCATCAAAGGCGATTTGGCCGCACCGGCTGGCAAGTGTCGGAAATTGGCTTCGGCAGTTGGGCGATCGGCGCCGACTGGGGCGATGTCGAGGAGAAAGATGCCATCGCGGCGCTCAATGCCGCACTCGATTCAGGTGTGACGATCATCGATACGGCCGACGTCTATGGCGACGGCCGGGCGGAAAAGCTGATCGCAAAGACGCTGAAGGGGCGGGGCGGCGCGAGGCCGATGGTCGCCACCAAGGCCGGCAAGCGGCTGAACCCGCATGTCGCCTCCGGCTACAATCGCCAGAACCTCACCAGCTTCGTCGAGCGCAGCCTGCGTTATCTCGAGGTCGACGTGCTCGATCTGGTGCAGCTTCACTGCCCGATGACGGAAGTCTTCTACCAGCCCGAAACCTTCGAGGCGCTGGAGAAGCTGGTCGAGGAAGGCAAGATCCGCCATTACGGCGTCAGCGTCGAGAAGGTCGAGGAAGGCATCAAGGCGCTGCAATATCCGGGCGTCGTCAGCGTCCAGATCATCTACAACATGTTCCGGCAGCGCCCCGCGGAGCTGTTCTTCGACATGGCGCGCCAGAAGGATGTCGCCATCATCATCAGGGTGCCGCTGGCCAGCGGCCTGCTGTCCGGCAAGTTCCGCAGCGATTCCAGCTTCAGCGCCAAGGACCACCGCAACTACAACCGGCGGGGTGAGGCCTTCGATGTCGGCGAAACCTTCTCCGGCGTGAACTATGAAGAGGGCCTGCAGGCGGTCGAGGAATTGCGGCCGCTGCTGCCGCCAGGCGCCACCATGGCGCAATGGGCGCTGCGCTGGATCCTGATGAACCCGGCGGTGACGGTCACCATCCCGGGCGCCAAGTCCGTCCGGCAGGCGCAGGAGAACGCCGCCGCGTCCGACCTGCCGGCGCTGTCGCCGCAAGTGATGGAGCGCATCGCCGACATCTATGAGCGGCGCATCAAGGCCGCCGTGCACCAGCGCTGGTAAATACCATGGTCATCGACGGGCATCAGCATTTCTGGGACCCGGCGGACGGATCCTGCGGCTGGATGACAGAGGACTACGCCGCCATCCGCCGGGTGTTCTCGCCCGAGGACCTCAGGCCGGCGCTCGCCGCAGCCGGCGTCGACAGGACCATCCTCGTCCAGACTTGGCATTCGCTCGATGAGACACGCGCGTTCCTGGAGACGGCAAGCCGGACCGATTTCGTCGCCGGCGTCGTCGGATGGGTCGACCTCACCGATCCCGAGGTGGCGGCCACGCTGTCCAGGCTGAAGGCGCGGCCGGATGGCCATTACCTGGTCGGCATCCGTCACCTCGTCCACAACGAGGCGGATCCGAACTGGCTGTTGCGCGCGGATGTTCAGCGCGGGCTGGCCGCGGTCGCCGAGGCCGGGCTCGCCTATGATCTGTTGTTGAAGGAGCCGCAGATTCCGGCCGCCCTTGAGACGGTGAAGCGGCATCCCGATTTGCGTTTCGTGGTCGACCACATCGCAAAACCGCGCATTGCGCAGCAGGCGGTGGAACCTTGGGCCGGATTGATGCAGGGCTTCAAGGCGCACCGCGACCATGTCTGGTGCAAGCTGTCCGGAATGGTCACGGAAGCCGACTGGCGGCGTTGGAAAAGCCAGGACCTGCAGCCCTATGTCGACGCGGTGCTTTCGATCTTCGGGCCGTCGCGATGCCTGTTCGGCTCGGACTGGCCGGTCTGCCTGGTCGCGGCCGACTATCAGTCGGTCAAACGCGCCCTCGGCGATTGCCTTGCCGGGCTGACGCAAGTGGAACGTTCGCAGATTTTTGGCGGCTCCGCCGTCGATGCGTATCGCTTGACCGTACCGTCGCCGTGACGCAATGACACGGCTCTGATCATCTCCCGCCTTTGGCGACCGCGCCCCTTCCGGGCGCGTAGGACGATCCCGATCCCAACCAGTTACCCTGATCCGCAAGCCGGGCGAACTCCTCGCCCGGACCGGATTCATACCGGCCAAATCTGAGCCCGCAGACACCTCTCGGCCGTCCGCTCTACGCCGGAGTCATGTTGACAGCCGTGTTACATGGTAATAGGGTTGTATGACAAGTTGGCCATGTAACGGGAGGAACATGCATGAGACAGCTAGGACTTGGATTGGCCATGGCGGCCGCGGGGCTCGCCATGGCTTTGCAGGCGGCACGCGCCGACGAGGAGCTGCCCATCGGCGTCGTCGCCGCGCAATCGGGCTCATTCGTTTCGGCCGGCAACACCATCGTCGGGGCGGCCAATCTGGCGGCGCAGCAGATCAACGACGCCGGCGGCATCAAGGTCGGCGACAAGACCTACAAGATCAAGCTCTACATCCGCGACAACCGGACGGATGTGAACGTCTCCATCGCGGCCGCGCGCGAGCTGGTCAACGACATCGGCGTCAAGGCGATCTGGGGCACCGAGACGCATGACTTCTCGGTGTCCATGGCCAAGATCATCGGTCCGGCCAAGGTGCTGCAGTTTTCCGGCAACAGCTCGCTCGGCGCCGTGCTCGACGACACGGCGGTCGCCGACGATGGCTGGCTGCATTACACGTTCCAGAGCGAGCCGCAGGAGTGGCAGCGCAGCGGCAGTACCGCCAAGGGCGTGCTGTCGTTGCTGACGCCGCAGCTGAAGTCGCCGCCGAAGCATTCGGTGGTGTTCGTCGGCAACGACGCGACCGGGCAGTATCTGTCCTCGCACTACGTCAAGGCGCTCGAGGCGGAAGGCCAGAAAGTCGACCTGGTGCAGTATCCGCCGGATACGACCGATTTCTCGCCGCTGCTCACCCGCATCAAGGGCATGAAGCCCGATATCGTGCATTTCTGGTACAATGGCGATTCAACGCTCACCGCCTTCCCGCAAGCCCTCAAGCTCGGCGTGGCGCCGTCCTATTTCCTGTTCGGCGTCGATCCGGGCATCTATCAGGAGCGCAGCCTGAAGGCGGACGTGCCGGTGACGCTGAGCTGCGTACCGGTTTGCTGGGGTTCCTCGCCATATCCCGAGGTGAAGCAGTATTTCGAAAAATATTTCGGCCTCGGCGCCGCCAAGGGCCCGCAGTCATCCGTCTCGCTGCTCTATTACGACTACTTCTTCTGGTACGCCAAGGCGCTGGAGAAGGTCGGCAAGATCGACGATCCGGACGCGGTGGTCGCGGAGCTCCTGAAGTCGGACTACAAGGGCGTCGTGTCGCCGGTGCCGCTGGTCTTCAACAAGCACCACCAGGTCACCTTCGCGACCGAAGTCTGCATGGTCGAGCCCAACACGTCCGACCAGTTCAAATGCGCGGTCGAGCAGCCGCCGGCAGCCCCGCCGCCCGGCGACAACGGCGGCTGAAGGCAACTCGCCAACATCCGACATCGGGACGGGCGGCGAAGGGGCCGCCCATCCTTCCCTGCAGGTTCGCCACCCGGATTTGATAATGGACATTTTTGTGCAGCAACTGGTGAACAGCCTATCGGTTGCCAGCGTCACCATTCTTATCGGCATCGGCATCACGCTGATCTTCGGCCTGGCCGGCATCGTCAATTTCGCGCATGGCGAATTCCTGATGGTCGGCGGCATGGCAACTTGGTTCATGGCCGGCGCCGGGATGAATTTCTTCGTGGCGCTGGTGTTCGCCGGCCTGCTGGTCGGCGCGCTCGGCTTCGCCGCCGAGAGATGCCTGTTCCGCTTCACGCTCAACCGGCCGATGAACGGCTTCATCATGTCGATCGGCCTCAGCGTGATCCTGCAACACGCAGTGATCCGCGTCTTCAACGAATTCCAGAAAAGCATCACCGACCCGGTCGGCCTGGTCTGGACGATCGGCGGTGTCGACATCATCGCCATGCGCGCGATCGTCGTCGCGATAACGGTCGTCATCGTCGCGATCACCTATTTCGGCATCTCGCGCAGCCGCTACGGCATGGCCTTGCGGGCGAGCGTCTCCGACCGCGACACCGCCGAGCTGATGGGAATTCCGGTGCGCCGTTACGTTACCGGCGTCTTCATCTATGGCAGCCTGCTTGCCGGCATCGGCGGCGCCCTGATGATCTCGCTGTTTCCGATCACGCCGTTCACCGGCAGCGTCATCATCATCCGCGGTTTCGCGGTCTCGCTGATCGGCGGTCTCGGCAATGTCGGCGGAGCGGTCGTCGGCGGCCTGGTGCTCGGCCTGGTGGATGGCTTGAGCGCCGGCTACGGCTATCCCGAATGGACCGATGCCTATTCGCTGGTCGTGATGATCCTGATCCTGGTGCTGCGGCCCCAGGGTCTGCTCGGCGGCACGCTGGGCCCGAAGGCGTCGTGAGATGTCGATGCCCATGACCGACAACAGTGCCGGCAAGATTGGCGCCGCGCCAGAAGGCGCCAGGGCACGGGATCGGCTCGCGCTTCTGACGGCAGACAACGCCGCCGTTCCGCTGCCTGCCAGCGTCCAGGCGATCACGGCAATCCTGCTGGCGGCGCTGCTCATCGCCTTGCCCTGGCTCGGCCTCGGCTACCGCTTCCTGTCGATCGCCATCACCACGCTCTACACGGCGATCGGCCTCTACGGCCTCGGTCTGCAGTTCGGCCAGGCCGGCATCATGTCGGTCGGCCATGCGGCGCTGATGGGGGTCGGCGCCTATGCCTCGGCGATCCTCTCCGTGCAGCTCGACCTGGGCTTCTGGACCTCGCTGCCCTTCGCCATGGCCTTGTCGGCAATCGTCGGCGGCGTCATCGGCCTGCCGACGCTGCGGGTCGGCGGGCAGCATTACATCATCATCACCTTCTGCTTCTGCGCCCTGTTCGTCATCGTTCTCACCAATGGCGGCACCTTCACCGGATCCGCGACGGGCCTCGATGTCGGCTCGGTGACGCCGTTGCCCGGCATCAATTTCGACAAGCTCTCCAACAATTATTATCTGGTTCTGGCGGCGCTGTTCCTGGCGCTTGCCGCGACGCATCTCATCGGCATTTCGCGCTACGGCCGGACGTTGCGGGCCATCCGCGAGAACGAGCAGCTGGCGCGGTCGGTCGGGATCAATGTCGACCTGCACAAGCTTGGCGTCCTGATGGTGTCAGGCCTGTTTGCAGGCCTGGCCGGGGTGCTGCAGCTCTATTATTTGCGCCACATCTCGCCGACCCTGTTCGGCGCTTTCCCGAGCCTCTATCTGGCGCTGATGGTGATGCTTGGCGGCGCCCGCTACCTCTACGGGCCGCTGATCGGCGCCGTCATCGTCAACTTCCTGCCCGAGGTGCTGAACCTCGATCCCGTCGATTCCCGTATCGCCTACGGCGTCTGCCTGCTTCTGGTGATCCTGCTGCTTCCGGGCGGGGTCGGCGCCGGCATCAAGAACATCTACTGCGCGATCGCCGGTGGATCCGTGACACAAGGCGGAGGCGCGAATGGCCGCGCTTGAGGTGAGGGGCCTGCGCAAGCAGTTCGGCGGCGTCGTGGCGCTCAACGGCATCGATCTCGACATCGATACCGACCGGGTCGTCGGCATCGTCGGCCCCAACGGCTCCGGCAAGACCACCTTGTTCAACGTCGTCACCGGCGTCCACCCGGCGACCGGCGGCACCGTATTCTGGCAGGGGCAGGACATAACCAATATCGGCGCCCATCGCATCGCGCGAAAGCGGCTGGTGCGGACCTTCCAGCAGGCGATGTCCTTTCCGGGCCTGACCGTCGACGAGAATGTGCGGATCGCCTGGGAGCAGGGCAGGAGGGGAGGCGGCCGCTGGGCCTCGCCCGGCCTGATCCTCGATTTTGTCGGCCTGGCGCCGCTCGGCAAGGCGATCGCCGGATCGTTGCCCTTCGGCAGCCTGAGGCGGCTCGGGCTGGCTGTCGCGCTCGGCGTCTCGCCTGAACTCCTGCTGCTCGACGAGCCCGGCGCCGGGCTGAACGACAGCGAAGCCCAGGCCTTCGCCGCGGTCATCGCGCAGCTGCCGCCGCAAGGCATCGGCGTCTGCCTCATCGACCACGACATGGACATGATGTCCGAGCTTTGCGACCGCCTTATCGTCCTCGACTTCGGCACCAAGATCGCGGAAGGCCCACCGGCCGAGGTGCTCGCCGACCCCAAGGTGCGCGAGGTCTATCTCGGCCCGGACAAGAATGCGGCCGTGTCATGAGCCTGCTTGCCGTCGAGCATGTCGATACCGGTTATGGGCCCGTCGCCGTCAATCGCGACGTCTCGCTCGCGGTCGGCCAAAATGATGAGATCGTCACAATCCTGGGACCCAACGGCGCCGGCAAAACGACATTGCTGCGCTCCATCGCCGGCCTGGTGAAGCCGCGGCGCGGCACGGTCACCTTCGACGGCCGCGACGTCACCGTGCTTCACGCCGACGAAAAGGCGGCGCTCGGCGTCGTGATGGTGCCGGAAGGCCGCCACGTGTTCGCCGACATGAGCGTGCGCGAGAACCTTTTGCTTGGCGCCTACTGCCGTAAGGACCGGGATGCGATCGAGGCCGACATCGCCTTGATGGAGAACTATTTCACCATCCTTGCCAAGAAGCGCGGCGCCAAGGCCGGCACGCTCAGCGGCGGCCAGCAGCAGATGCTGGCGATCGCGCGCGGCCTGATGGCCAGGCCGCGCATCCTTTTGCTTGACGAGCCTTCGCTCGGACTGTCGCCATTGCTGGTGTCGGAGCTGCAGGGCATCATCATCGACGTCCGCGAGAAGTTTCACGCCGCGGTGCTTCTGGTCGAGCAGAACGCCGGACTGGCGCTCTCGGTGGCCGAAGAGGGCTATCTGATGAATTCCGGGCGCATCGTGGCGTCAGGCAGCATCGACGAGCTGAAACAATCGTCGGTCATGCAGGAGCTCTACCTCGGCAAGAGAGCGCAGCAGAATCATGGCGCCTCGCCGGCATCGCTGTGATGGGCGATCCTGGCATGGCCCTCGCAAGCAGGATCATCTCCCAGTCGCGCAGAGCCTGGGCGCGGAACTGCACGCGCTGGGCCGGTTCGCATCGCTTCCCCGGGAGACAGCCTGCCTTTCGACGGCTGACCGAGGGCGGCGTCGAAACGATCGCGCTACTTTGCCGGCTTGTCGTCCGGGTGGCCAAGCTCGCAGAACCAGCCGCCGAGATATTTCACCGACGGCGTCTTCGGATCGGGCACAGGGGTCTTCGCCTCGATCGCGGCGCGGAACGGCTCGGCGCTGTCCTGCGGGATGAAGCCCAGATGGTCGGCGCCGCTGTTGTCGACCATCTTCAGCTTGTTGTCGGAGATGCCGAAGGAGATCGTGTGCCCGACGCGCGGCGCGGTCAGCGACGCCTCGACCAGCCGCACGCAGTCGGCGAAGGAGAGATACGACCACAGCATGCGGCGATCGGCCGGCTCGGGGAAGGACGAGAAGATGCGCAGGCACACCGTCTCGATACCGAACTTGTCCCAATAGAGCCGGCTGAGGCTTTCGACGAAATTCTTCGACACGCCGTAGAGGCTGTCGGGGCGCACCGGCGCGTCGACGCCGATATGCGCCTCGATCTCGTGATAGCCGATGGCATGCACCGAAGACGCATAGATGACGCGCTTCACGCCGTGTTTCCGCGCGCCTTCATAGATGTGGTAGGAGCCGCGGATACTGGAATCGAGAATGGTCTGCCACTCGCATTCGAGCGGCGCCCCCCCGAAATGCACGATCGCATCGCAGTCCTTGGTGGCCGCGATGGTTGCTTCCATGTCGGCGAGGTCGAAGACCGCCTCCTCCTCGTGAGGCGCAAGATCGCCGAGGGGTTTGCCGTCCGCCAGGCGGATCGTCTTGGCCAGCGGGGCCAGGCCCTTGCGCAGCTGCGAGCCGAGCCGGCCGGCGGCGCCGGTGATCAGGATTCTTTCATAATGCGGCATCGTTTACTCCACTTGTGCGACGGCGGCTTTGATCCGCGCGGGCGCCTCGGTCATCACCTCTTCGCTGATCGCGGTCGAAATGCGGAAATAGGTGACAGTCCATAGGCGACGCCGGGCACCGACGCCACACGCCATCGAGGCCGAGGGCTTCACCACCGGGAGGCGCGCGGCCACGTGGCTCATCGGTCGTTCTCCGTGACGTAACCCTTGGACCGGTCGTTGGCTAGCGCGGCCGCACTGCGTTTGGCCGGATCGCCATAGCCGCCGCCGCCCGGCAGTTCCAGGATCAGCCGCCGCCCTGCCGGCACATGCTGCCAGCCCTTGGGGCGCATCTTGGTGCCGTCATCGAGCTTGACAGCTCCGGCGACGCCTGGCTTGCCGCCCTCGCGGCCATGGGCCGGATGGTTGACGCGGTCGAACATGGCCGAGAAGTCGAATTCGTGGCCTTCGGTCGCCTCGATCTCGATGACCTGTCCGAGACCGCCGCGAAATTCGCCGTCGCCGCCGGAATTGGGCCGCAGCTCCTTGCGCCAGATGACGATCGGACCGGTATGCTCGGTCGCCTCGATCGGCATCGTGTGCACGCCCGACGGGAAAGCCGTCGCCGAGAGACCGTCGAGCCCGGGGCGGGCGCCCATGCCGCCGGAGTTGAACATCAGCACCTCGGCACGGCGGCCGGATGCGCCGGCGGCGGGACGCGCCGATATGTGAATGTTCCACAGGGCGCCGGCGCCCTCGGCGAGGATTTTTCCGGGCAGCGCCTTGGAGAACGCGCCCAGCACCAGATCGGGAACCATGTGGCCGAAGATATGCCTCAGCGCCACCGGCGCCGGACGCACCGCGTTCAGGATGTTGATGGGCGACGAGACGGTGAAGAAGGCGAGCGAGGCGGCGTTGTTCGGGATGTCGGGCGCCACCATGCATTTCAGCGCATAACAGGCATAGGCCTTGCTGTAGATGATCGGGCAGTTGATGCCCCAGCGGCTCATCGGATCGCTGCCGGTGAAGTCGACCTCGACATGGTCGTCGCGGACCGAAACCGTCGCCGCCAACTTCACCGGTTCGTCGTATCCGTCGGTCACCAGCTCGTTCGACCAGCTTCCCTTGGGCAGCGCCTCGATGCGTTCCAGCATGGCGTCGCGGGTGCGCGAGAAGACGAAGTCGGCAAGCCTGTCGAGCGAGGTCAGGCCGATCTCCTTCATCATGTCGAGGAGGCGGCGGTGGCCGACCTCGTTGCAGGCTGCGAGCGAATAGAAATCGCCGACCACCTGGTTCGGCTCGCGGACATTGGCGCGCAGGATCCTGACGAGGTCGAGATTGACCTTGCCCTTTTCCGCGAACTTCATGATCGGGATCTGGATGCCTTCCTCATAGACGGACTTGGCGTCGGCGCCGAAGCCGCGCCCGCCGACATCGACGACATGCGCCGTGCAGGCGAAGAAGGCGACGAGCTCGCCGTTGAGGAAGGACGGCGACACCATGGTGATGTCGTGCAGATGGCCGGTGCCGAGCCACGGATCGTTGGTGACATAAGTGTCGCTCTCGAACATCTCCTCGCGTGGTATCGCGTTCATGAAATGCAGCACCGCCTCGGCCATGGTGTTGACGTGGCCCGGCGTGCCGGTGACCGCCTGCGCGAGCATCCGGCCGCGCGGGTCGAACACGCCGGCCGACAGGTCGCCGGCTTCGCGCACCGAGGTGGAGAAGGCGGTGCGCAGCAAGGTCAGCGCCTGCTCCTCGACCACCGAGATCAACCGGTTCCACATGACCTGCATGCGGATTTCGCCAATATCGCTCATGCCTGGCTGCCTTTGCGGATCAGAAGGATGGCGCCGTCGCTCTGGATGACGGCGTCGAAGCTGGTGGTAACGACGGTCGACGTCTCGCGTTCGACGATGATGGCTGGACCGGCGACACGGTCGCCGGCACAAAGCGTGTCACGCTCAACGATGCCGTAGGTCTGCGGCGCCCCAGTCGCCGGGTCGAAGACTGCACGGGTCGTGGCCGGCTGGCTGGTCTTCTTGCCCGTGGTCAGCTCGTGCCTTGCAACGGTGGGCCGAACATCCGTCGCCTTCACCGACCAGGTGACGATCTCGATCTCCAGCCCGTCGAGCCCCTCGATGGCGCGGCCGAAGAAGCGCTGGTAGTTTTCCTCGAAGAGGCTCTTGAGCTTGGCGACCGCATCGTCGCCGAACGGCTCGTCGGGCAGCAGCACCGGGATTTCCCAGCCCTGGCCAGCATAGCGCATGAAAGCCGTGATCTCGCACACGATCCCGCCGCTGGCGCCGGAGCGCACAAAACCCTCGGCGGAGGCTTTGAGGTCGGCGAGCAGCGCATTCACGTCCGAAGACTCGAAGCGCGACAGGCGCGTCAGTTTCGAGGCCAGCGCCTCATAGCCGAACGGCGCCTTGAGGAAGCCGATCGCCGACCCGACGCCAGCGCCGCGCGGCACGATGCACTGGTCAATGCCGAGCTTTTCGCAGAGCCTTGCGGCGTGCAGCGGTGCGGCGCCGCCAAAGGCGATCATCAAATTGTCGGAGATGTTCTTGCCGTTCTCGACGGCGTGGACGCGGGCGGCGTTCGCCATGTTCTCGTCCACCACCTCGCAGATGCCGAAGGCGGTCGCCATGGCATTCAGCGACAGGCGCTCGCCGACGTCGCGCAGGATCGCCTGTTCGGATGCGGCCGTGTCCAGCTTGATCGCGCCGCCGGCGAAATTGTTGGGATCGAGCTTGCCCAGCACCAGGTCGGCGTCGGTGATCGCCGGACGCTCGCCGCCGCGGCCGTAGCAGGCCGGGCCTGGCTCCGAGCCGGCGCTTTCCGGTCCGGTCTGGATGCGGCCCATAGCGTCAACCCAGGCGATCGAGCCGCCGCCGGCGCCGATCTCGATCATCTCGATCACCGGAATGGAGATCGGCATGCCCGAGCCTTTGGAGAAGCGAGAGGTGCGCGCCACCTCGAAGGTTCGCGCCGTGCGCGGCGCAAAGTCCTCGATCAGGCAGATTTTGGCGGTGGTGCCGCCCATGTCATAGGAGACGACTTTCTCCAGGCCGAAGCGCCGGGCGATGTCGGCGGCAAAGATCGCGCCGCCTGCCGGGCCGGACTCGACCAGCCGCACCGGAAATTCCGAGGCGGTCTCCACCGAGATCAGGCCGCCGCCGGAATGGATCATGAAGACCGGGCACCCGGCGCCCATATCCTTCAGGCGCGTCTGCAGGCGAGCGAGATAGTCAGCCATCCGCGGCCGCACATAGGCGTTGGCGCAGACCGTGTTGAAGCGCTCGAATTCGCGCATCTGCGGCGAGACCTCGGCGCTGATCGAAATCGGGATGCTGAGTTTTCGTGAGAGGATTTCACGCGCCCGCCGCTCGTGATCCGGATTGGCGTAGGCATGGATGAAGCCGATCGCGACCGAGCCGAAATTGCCGGCCGCGATGCGGTCGGCGATCTCTTCAAGGGCGGGTTCGTCGAGCGGCTGCAGCTCCTGTCCCTCGGCGCCGATGCGGCCCTTGACGGTAAAACGGTCCTCGCGCGGGATCAGCGGCGCCGGCAGTTGCAGGTTGAGATCATATTGCTCGAAGCGGTTTTCCGTCCGCATCTCGATCACGTCGCGAAAACCTTCGGTCGTGACCAGCGCGGTTTTCGCCCCGCGCCGCTCGATCAGGGCATTGGTGGCGAGCGTCGTGCCGTGGATGATGATGCCGATCTCAGCCGCCGAAATGTGCGCGTCGCGGATGACGACGTCGATGCCGTCGAGGATCGCCTGTTCCGGCGCCGCATAGTTGGTCAGAACCTTGGTCGAGAACATCGTTCCCCGGACGTCGAGCGCGATGTCGGTGAACGTCCCGCCAATGTCCGCGCCAAGGCGGATGTCGTCTGATCTGGAAGTCATGCGTTGGCCTTCCGGGAAGAGAATGCTGCGTCGCGCATTTGGGCGGCAAGCGAACCGGGCTTGCCTTCCGGCTTATACCTGCACCCCAGCCGGCCGGTGCGAAATCAAGAAATGCGGCTCATTCGAAAGTTTTTCTTTATTGTCTCGCGCGCCAGAACGCTCGTCTCGCAGCCGCTTGTCAGTCGGAAAGCGGGGTCGGTTTCGGCAAGGAGAGCTTGAGGTCGCTCAGCCAATCCTCCTGAGCGAGCCAGCGGTGCAGCGCGGCCACCGCCTTCACGCGCAGATGCCCGCGCGGGACGACGAGATAGAAACCGGGCACTTCCTCCGGCTTCATGTCGGCAATGGCATCGCGGCCGATCGGCGCGACCAGCGCGCCGGAGCGGAAATCCTCCTCGGCGTCGATGACGGAAACCAGGCCGACGCCGATGCCTTGCAGGGTCGCCCGACGCATGGTCGCCGCGTCGTCGAAGCTGATGCTGCGGTCGCCATCTGTCAGCTCGACGCCAAGGTGCCGCAATATGTCCGGCCACAGGCGCTTCGACTTGACGGTGTCGAGCAGCGTGAACTTCGTCAGGTCACGCGCCGACTTGATCTTCTCGCCGATCGCCGGCGTGCAGCAGATGATCTTCGGGTCCGGCACCAGGAGCGTAGTCTCGTAGTCGGGCCAGTGGCCGTAGCCCCACTGGACAGTCATGTCGATGTCGTCGCGCCCGAAGTCGGGCAGGTCGACCATGGTGGTCAGGCGCAGATCGGCGCCCGGCAGGATTGCGCGGAACAGCGAGAGCCTAGGCAGCAGATAGTGCGTGGCGAAGTACGGACTGGCATTGAGGTTGATGCGGTCGCGGTGGTTCGACTTGGTGACGCGCCGGACGCCCTCGGAGAATTCGTCGAAGCCCGCCTTGACGTAGTGCGAGAGCAGGATGGCGGATTCGGTCAGCTCGATCGAACGGCCCTTGCGCTTGAACAGCGTGACCTGCAGCGTGTCTTCAAGCAGCTTGATCTGCTGTCCGACCGCCTGCGGCGTGACCAGCAATTCGTCGGCGGCCTGGCGGAAGCTCTTGTGCTGCACGACGGCGTGGAAGACGCGCAGCGCGTTGAGCGAGGGCAGGCGAAGCTTGCCGGTCATGGTGAATTCCGCCTCCTTTCGTTCGAGACTCCGTCGATCATGCACTACCGTACTTCAGCAGCCATCGGCTGCCGAAATAGATCATGCGTAGATGTAACCGCCTGAAACGATGACGTTTTCGCCGGTCATGTAGGTGTTCTTGGGTCCGCCGGTCATCAGCACCCATTCGGCGATTTCCGTCGGCTCGGCGCCGCGGCCAAGCGGACTTGCCTTGGCCAGCTCCTCGAGGAAGCCGAGCGCCTTGGCCTTCTCGGTGGCCATGCCGGCGGGCGCGACGGAGTTCACCAGGATGCCGTCCTTGGCGACGTAATGGGCAAAGGAGCGCGTCAGGCTGACGACGGCGGCCTTGGTCGCCGCGTAGTGGGCGTTCTGCGGATGCGCCTTGAAAGCGTCGACGGAAGTCAGGTTGACGATGCGGCCGCGCACCTGGGCCTTCGGCTCCTGCGCCTGCATGTGGCGAACGGCGGCCACCATCATGTGGTAGGTGCCTTTGATGTTGATGCCGTTGGAGGCGTCCCAATCGGCGTCGGTGATTTCGAGGAGCGGGCGGCGCGGATAAATCGCGGCGCAATTGATCAGCGAGTCGACGCGCTCAAGCTCGGCCACGATGGCATCGAAGGCGGCGTGGCATTGCGGGCCTACCTGGATGTCGCATGCGGCAGCCGCTGTCGGCAGGCCTTTGGCCTTCGCCGGACCGAGCGCGGCCTCGGCGGCTTCCTTATTGATGTCGATGATGCCGATCTTTGCCGCGCCAGCGTCGACGGCCATCTTGGCGAGAAGGGCGCCGAGGCCGGCGCCGCCGCCGACGATCAGAACGGAAAGGTCTTTCATTCCGGTTTCCTTACTTGGTGCCGCTCGGCGAAGTCGGCCATGTCGGCATGATGTCGAAACGGGTGACGTCGGCCCATGCCGGCAGCGCGAGCACGGCGACGACCATCCTGGCCACGTCATCCGGCTGGACCACCTTGCTGGCGTACATGGCCGCACGAGCATCGGCGTCGAGGATGTTTTGATAGAGCTGCGTCTCGACGCGGCCGGCGACAATCTCAGTGACGCGTATGCCGGATGGCGAGAGGTCGGCGCGCAGCGCGGCGGCAAAGCCGGAGATCGCCGCCTTGGTGGCCGAATAGACGGCGATGTTGGAAAATGCCGCGTGGCCGGCGATCGAGCCTGTGAACAGGATATGCCCCGACCGCCGTTCGCGCATCCGCGGAACGACGAGGCGGGTGAGCAGGATCGCGGCGCGAAGGTTCACCTCCAGCGTGGCGTCGATGTCGGCGATCTTCATGTCGGCGAAATTGCCGAGCGGCGGCATCATGCCGGCATTGTTGATCAGCACGTCGATGGTGAGATCGGCCAGCACCGATTCCAGCGCCTCGCGGTCGGTGACGTCGACGGCGATCGGCACAATGCGCGGACCCTCTGCTTGCAGTTCTTTCAGCGCCGCCTGGCTGCGGCCGACCGCATAGACCTGGTAGCCGGCATCGCTCAAGGCGATTGCGATCGCGCGTCCTATGCCGCTCGTCGCACCTGTGATGAAGGCTGTCGTCACTTGAGCTTCCCCATTTGCCTAACTTTCAATGTGCGGCGCGGGCCAGCGCCACGAAACCAAGAAAACCAGCAAAAAGGAAAGATAAACTTTCGAAAGCCGTTGCGGCGTTTGAAACGTTCCACACCGCCTGCGCCATTTTCAAGGCCGTAAAGCAAAGGAATACAATGCTTTCGGCGCGCAAGGGAGGGCTCATGCCGGCTGATCGAACAAAAACATGGCTTTCGCAACCGTGTGCGGATAGCCCTCGGTTTGGGTGTTCAGGATCGCATCTGGCGCGACCATCCGCCCTTCATCCTGGTGAAGGGCGAGGTCGCGCGGCCTCAGGTCCGCGAACTCAGGCCGCGTAGCGTGCCATCACGGGCTGCCTCGACCACTGGGCGTACCAGGTGTCGAAGAGCTTGAGTTGCGCCTCGGCAAAGCCGCGCTGGCTGTCGGTCAGGGTATCGGTCTCGTTGAAGTGCAGCTTGTATTCAGGATTACCCTTCAGAACCATCATGTGCTTGAAATAGAGCACAAGGTCGGGACCCTCGTCGAAGGAGGACAGCACGGCGAGCGCGGCATCCAGCTCCTGCGCCAGCCGGCGCGCTTCGGCGTCGCCCTTCGCCGCCGCCTGGCTGAGCCCTACCAGATGCAGCACTTCCTTCGGCAGCACGTTGCCGATGCCGGTGATGGCGCCCGACGCCCCGCAATTGACGAAGCCGTGGAAGACGGCGGTGTCGACGCCGATCATCAGCGCCACCTCGTCGTCGCGGCTGGTGATGTTTTCGGCCGCGTAGCGCAGATCCGACGGGCCGCCGAATTCCTTGAAGCCGACCAGGTTCGGATGTTCGGCGCGCAGCGCGAAGAACAGATCGGCGCGCGTAGCAAAGCCGTAATAGGGGCTGTTGTAGATGACCGCCGGCAGGTCGGGGGCGGCGGAAAGGATCGCCTTGAAGTGATGGCGCTGCGCCGTGACCGAGGGCCCGCGCGACAGCACGCGCGGGATCACCATCAGGCCGCGCGCGCCGACCTTCTGGGCATGCGCGGCGTGGGCCACGGCACTGGCGGTGTTGACCGCGCCGGTGCCGACGATCACCGGTACGCCGGCCTTCACCAGGCGCTCGACGCCTTCCATGCGCTGCGCGTCGGTCAGCAATGGCCAGTCGCCCATCGAGCCGCAATAGACCACTGCCGACATGCCAGCGGCTATCAGTTCCTTACCTTTGCGCACCAGCGCGTCGAAGTCGGGGAGGCGGTCACTGGTGCAGGGCGTCATCGGCGCCGGCATGCAGCCGGAAAAAACGGTGGCGGTCATTTGGGATTCTCCTTGAGGCTGGCACGCAGATTGAGCAGTTTGTCCCGAAGCAGCACCGCTTGCCAAGCGGATAGTGGCGGCCGACAGGGAGAAACGAACAATGCGTAGCAGGACCAGCATCCGCGTCGTCGGCTGCCATGCCGAGGGGGAGATCGGCGATGTCATCGTCGGCGGCGTGCTGCCGCCGCCCGGCCGCACGATGATGGAAAAGATGATCACGATGGAGCGCGATCACGACCATATAAGGCGCATGCTCATCTGCGAGCCGCGCGGCAGCGTGGCCCGCCATGTCAATCTGCTGGTGCCCGCGACGCGAGAGGATTGCGCCGCAGGGGCGATCATCATGGAGCCGACGGAATACCCGCCGATGTCGGGCTCCAACACGATCTGCGTCGCCACCGTGCTGCTCGAGACCGGCATGGTGCCGATGCAGGAGCCCGAGACGCGCTTCAAGCTCGACATGCCGGGCGGCGTCATCGAGGTCAGCGCGGAATGCCGCGACGGCAAATGCCTGTCGATCACATTGCGCAATGCGCCCGCCTTCGCCGAGCGTCTCGATGCCAATATCGAGGTGGAAGGTCTGGGCACGCTGACGGTCGATATCGCCTATGGCGGCATGTTCTACGCCATCGTCGACGCCAAGGCGCTCGGCTTCTCGGTCACGCCCGACGAGGCGCGCGAGCTGGCCGTGGCCGGCGAGAAGGTTCGCCGCGCGGCGCGCGAGCAGCTCGATGTCGTCCATCCTGAGTTCGACAATGTGCGCGGCGTGTCGATCGTGCAGTTCGCCATGCCGTTCCGGGGGCCGGGCAAGGTCACACGCAACACCTGCATCGTCTCGCCCGGACGCTCGGACCGCAGCCCGACCGGAACCGGCACCTCCGCCCGGATGGCGGTGCTGCAGGCGCGCGGCCTGATGAAGGCCGGCGAGGTGCTGATCCATGAATCGATCATCGGCTCGCACTTCACCGGTAAAATCCTCGAGCTCACCGAAGTCGCCGGGCGCAAGGCGATCGTGCCGCAGATCACCGGCCGCGCCTGGATCACGGGCGAGCACAATTATTATCTCGATCCGACGGATCCGTACCCGCAAGGCTACGTGCTGTCGGACACCTGGGGCACCTCGACCTCGGTGACGCAGTAACGCGGTTTGCAGCGACGTTGTCTCGGACAGTCAACGCTCAAAGTTTTTTACCTTCGAGCGGTGGGCATCGCGCTCGCATATGCTCGGCGGACCTTGCAGGGAGGCGCGCGCTCTGATTCCCTGCGCTTGGTGGGGATCACCTGATTCGTGTGCTCGTTGCTCCGGCTCCGCATCCTCGTGCGGCGGAGCAGCGGGCGCTTTCGTAGAAAGATGAAGAAATGACCGCCAAGCCGGAAATCCTGGAGATGAGACCCAAGATCACCGTTGTCGGGGTCGGCGGCGCCGGCGGAAACGCCGTCAACAACATGATCGCCGAAGGTCTGCAGGGCGTCGAGTTCGTCGTCGCCAACACCGACGCCCAGGCGCTCACCATGTCGAAGTCGTCGCGGCTGATCCAGCTGGGCGCGCATGTTACCGAGGGGCTGGGCGCCGGATCCTTGCCTCAGGTCGGCAGTGCCGCCGCCGAGGAATCCATCGACGAGATCATGGACCATCTGGCGGGAACGCATATGTGCTTCATCACCGCCGGCATGGGTGGCGGCACGGGGACGGGCGCGGCGCCGGTGATTGCGCGTGCCGCGCGCGACGCCGGGATTTTGACGGTGGCCGTCGTCACCAAGCCTTTCACGTTCGAAGGCAAGCGCCGGACCCAGGCCGCGGAGGAAGGCATCGAACGCCTTCGCGAGAGCGCCGACACCGTGATCGTCATCCCGAACCAGAACCTGTTCAGGGTCGCCGATGCCAGGACCACATTCGCTGACGCCTTCGCTATGGCGGACCGCGTTCTCTACGCGGGCGTCGGCTGCATCACCGATCTGATCGTCAAGGAAGGCCTGATCAATCTCGATTTCGCCGACGTGAAGTCGGTGATGCGCGACATGGGCCCGGCGATGATGGGAACCGGCGAAGCCTCTGGAGAGGGGCGTGCAAGGACGGCAGCCGAAGCTGCGATCGCCAATCCACTCCTGGACGAGGCCTCCATGACCGGCGCCAGGGGCCTGCTTGTGTCGATCAGCGGCGGCATGGACATGACGCTGTTCGAGGTCGATGAAGCCGCGACGCGGATACGCGAAGAGGTCGACGCCGATGCCGACATCATCGTCGGCGCCATTTTCGACCAGTCCCTGGCCGGGAAGTTCCGTGTGTCGGTCGTCGCGACCGGATTGCGCAAGAGCGCGAGCGTGATGCAGTTCGAACAGAGGATCGCCTGAGCCACCGCGACCCTCGGCCGCGCCGATGGCGCGGCGCAATCGGCTTATGCCAGCTTCCGACGGCGAATAGATTCCGGTTGCCGAATATTAGCGCACTTACGCACGCGCCTCTCCGTCGCTAATTTTCATGCCACGGAATACAGTCGAGGCTGACGGGAGAGGCTCACATGAAAAGCTTCGTCTATAACGCTCAGCCGGCACGCGTCGTCTTCGGATCGGGCACGATCGCAAGGCTCCCGGAGGAGATCGACCGTCTAGGCCTGAAACGCGTGCTCGTGCTCGCAACGCCGCCGCGAGAGGCCGATGCCCGGCGCCATGCCGAGTCCCTCGGCGACAGGGCGGCCGGCGTCTTTGCCGGGGCGATGATGCATACGCCCGTGTCCGTCACCGAGGACGCGCTGCGGGTCGTGGCGGAGCTTCAGGCCGACGGGCTGGTCGCGGTCGGCGGCGGCTCCACGACCGGCCTCGCCAAGGCGATCGCGTTGCGCACCGACCTGCCGCAGATCGTGATGCCGACGACCTATGCCGGTTCGGAAATGACGCCGATCCTCGGCGAGACCAAGGATGGCGTGAAAGTCACCCAGTCGAGCCCGAGGGTGCTACCGGAAGTGGTGATCTACGACGTCGATTTGACGATGACGCTTCCTGCTTCCTTATCCGGGACAAGCGGCATGAACGGCATCGCCCATGCCGTCGAGGCGCTCTATGCCAGGGAAAGCAACCCGGTGATAAACCTGATGGCCGCCGAGGCCATCGGCGCGTTGGTGAGCGCCCTGCCGGTCATTGCCGGAAATCCGCATGACCGCGATGCTCGCTCCGAGGCGCTTTACGGCGCCTGGCTCTGCGGCATCTGTCTCGGCTCGGTCGGCATGGCGCTGCACCACAAGCTTTGCCACACGCTCGGTGGCAGTTTCGACCTGCCGCATGCCGAGACCCATGCGATCGTGCTGCCGCATGCGCTGGCCTATAACGCGCCCGCCGTTCCGGCCGCCATGGAAACCCTGCGGGCCGTGCTGAAGACGAACGACCCGGCGCAGACTCTCTACGATCTCGTCGGCCGGATCGGCGCCAGGCGCGCCTTGTCTGAGATAGGCATGCCGCCCGAGGGAATCGACATCGCGACGGACCGCGCGCTGGCCAATCCCTACTGGAACCCGCGGGCCCTGGAGCGGGAACCGATCCGGGCTCTTATCGCCCGCGCCTATGCCGGCGAACCGCCGCGAAGCTGAGACGCCCGGGCAAACTGCACAGCGCATCAGAAAAACGAAATTGTCCGCCGACGCTCCAGCCGTAATGTCCCAGCCAGGCGAACGGCTGGGTTTCTTGGGAGGATTCCGGAGCAGCTGGTCGCCTGACAAAGGCGCCAAACCATAGGCTGCCTGGGAGGAGGAAAATGCCTGGTTCGGGCAAATCGGACGACAGGCGCCTTGGCTTCAAGGTGTCGCAGGAAGTCGTCGTCGTTGCGATTTCGATCGCGCTGTTCGTCGTGTTCTCGGCGACGCTCAACAATTTCCTGAGCCAGGGCAACATCATCGCCATCCTCAAGAACGTGTCGATCCTCGGCACGCTGGCCGTCGGCATGGGCTTCGTCGTCGTCGGCCGCGGCATCGACCTCACCATGGTTGCGGTGATGGTCGTCGGCGTCGCCTTCAGCATCTGGATTTCCACCTGGAGCATCGATTTCACGCTAGCCGTGATCTGCGGGGCCGTGCTGGTCGCGGCCATCGGCCTGTTCACCGGGGTCATGGTGGCGATCGCGGAGGTGCCGCCGATCTTCGCCACTTTGGCCATTGCCTCGTCGGTCTATGGCTCGGGGCGCATCGTCTTCGCCTCCGACGTGCTCTATGCCCCGCCGGATATCGCCTGGCTGAAATTCGTCGGCAATGGCAGCGTGCTCGGCATTCCGATGTCGGTCGTCATCTTTGGCGCCGTGGCGGCTCTGATGGGGCTCTTCCTGCGCAGGACGCGCTTCGGCCGGCTGGTCTATGCGACCGGCGACAATCCGAACGCGGCCCGCACCACCGGCCTGCCGACGCGCCCGATCATCGTCACGCAATATGTCATCAGCGCGCTGATCGCGTTTACCGCCGGCATCATCATGACCGGTCTCGTCACCGGCATCGACACGCGCCTCTACAATTCAAGCCTGATCTACGACGTGCTTCTGGTCGTCGTGCTGGGCGGTATCGGCCTGTCGGGCGGGCAGGGCGGTGTGCGCAATGTCATCGCCGGCACCATCCTGGTCGGCATCCTGACCAACGGCATGACGATCCTGAACTTCAGCTACACCAGCCAGAACCTGATCAAGAGCGTGATCCTGCTCAGCGCGCTTGCCATCGACGCCATCATCAATCCGCGTGACGAGCAGACCTCGCAGAGCGGCGACATCTGAAACAAGAACCCGAACCATTAAATCAGGGAGGAAATCCATGAAACTATTCAAGAAATGCCTGTTGGCGGGTATGACCGCGCTCGCGCTGCTGGGCGCCGCGCAGGTCGCCAGCGCGCAGGAAACCGACCAGGTCGGCCGGGCCGCCTATATCGACGGCGTCAAGGGCAAGAAGGTCATCTTCGTGCCGATCTCGCAGGGCATGGACCTCAACCAGGCCTGGGTGATGGTGTGGCAGCGTCACGCCGCCCGCTATGGCTTCACGCTTGAGGTGCGCGATCCCAACGGCGACACCAATGCCGGCATTCGCGCCATGCAGGGCGCCATCGCCGAGAAGCCGGACCTGATCATCGTGCAGAACCCGGACGTGCAGACCTATGCGCGCCTCTTGAAGCAGGCGCAGGCCGCCGGCATCAAGGTGCTGCAGGTCAACATGCAGTCGGCGACCCAGACCGACTCCTACGTCGGCAATGACTGGATCGAGATGGGCCGCCTGGAGATGGGCGAGCTCGCCAAGCATTGCACGGGGCCGAACGCCGTCTCGCACAAGGTGGTCTGGCTTGCCGGCGTGCAGACGGGCGCCGCCAACATCTATATGCGCACCGGCATCGACGAGGTGCTGAAGGCCAATCCCGAGTTGCAGCTCGTCTCCGACCAGCCGGCCGACTATATCAGCGAAAAGGCCCGCCAGATCACCGAGACTGTGCTGCAGCAGCACCCCGATCTCTGCGGCATCATGGGCATCTGGGACAATGCCGAAGTCGGCGCAGGTGCTGCCGTCGCGGCTGCCGGCAAGCAGGACCAGGTGACCATCGTCACCAATGGCGCTGGCGCCGCTACCGGCTGCGAGAGCATCAAGAACGGGCTGCTCGACGTGATCTTCAACTTCAATGCGCCGACGCAGGGCGAAATCGCCGCGCAGCAGATTTCCGAGTTGCTGCAGCACCCTGATCGCAAGGCCGGCAGCGAGAAAACCATCTTCTTCGGCCCGATCACTCGCGTCGACAAGACCAATGCGACCGGCCGCAACTGCTGGAAGCCTGAAGACATCAAGTAAGCGGACTTTTCGATGAGCATGGCCGAAAGCCTTGTGCGCTGGCGCTACCGCCTGCTCCCCGACCATGTGGTCGGGGAGGTCCTGACCAAGAAGTGGATCGACAGCGTCATCCCCTTCACCGCGCTGGTGATCCTGTGCGCGATCTTCGGCTCGATCGTGCCGGGCTTCTTCGACGTGACGACGCTGACCAATCTCAGCGGCCAGACCGCCGAACTGGGCCTGGTCGTGCTCGGCATGACCATCGTGATGGTTTCCGGCGGCATCGATCTCTCGGTCGGCTCGACCTTCGCGCTCGCGGTGCTCGTCACGCTCTACGGCATGAATGTCGAGCAGTGGAGCTTTGGGACCGGCCTGCTGGCGTGCCTGGGCCTCGGCGTCGTCTGCGGTGCCATCAACGGCTTCCTGGTCGGCTTCCTGCGCATGCGGGCGTTCCTGACCACGCTGGTCACGCTGATCATCTACCGCTCCACCTTCGACATCGTCTTCCCGCAGGTCTCGACGCCGATCGTCACCAGCGGACCGGATTCGCCGACCTATGATTTTCTCGGCTTCGGCACGGTCTGGGGCGTGCCGACATCCTTCGCCGTCTTTGTGGTCATCGCTCTGGTGATCCACCTGGTGCTTTCGCGCGCCCGCTACGGCTGGCGGCTGTTCGCGGTCGGCGGCGCGCGCCGGTCCGCCTACAATGCCGGCATCAATGTGCGCTTCACCCTGTTCAGCGCCTATGTGCTCTGTTCGGTGCTGGTCGCGCTCTCCGGCTTTTTCTTCTCGGCCCGCATCGGCAGTGCCGCTTCCGATATCGGCACCGGGCTAGAGCTGCAGGTGCTGACCGCGACGGTGCTCGGCGGCATCTCGCTTGGCGGCGGGCGCGGCTCGGTCGCCAAGGCGCTGATGGGCACGCTCTTCGTGCTTATCCTGTCGAACAGCCTGCTTGCTCTCGCCGTGCCCGGCCCGGTCAATTATCTGATCCTCGGCCTCGTGCTGCTTCTGTCAGTGCTGCTCGACGTGCGCTGGGTGAAGAACCGCCACAAGATCCTGCGCAGCGTCTACATCTCGCCGACCTTCGCCAAGATGCCGCAGGCGATCTCGACCGCGCCCGGCGCGCCGATGGCGGTGAACGACCGGCTGAAGGATGTCGGCGTCATCGGCCTCGGTTTCCTCGACGGCGCCGAGGACGTGATCTTCGACCGGCAGGACCGCCTCTACACGGGCAGCCGCCAGGGCGATATTCTGCGCTTCCAGCCGCCGCACTACACCGAGAGCGAGGTGTTTGCCCATATCGGCGGCTCGCCGCTCGGCATGGCTTTCGACCGCGACGACAATCTGGTCATCTGTGTCGCCGGCATGGGCCTCTACCAGGTCTCGCCGGCCGGCGCGGTGAAGCTGCTCACCGCCGAGACCAACCGCTCGCTGACATCGGTCGTCGACGACTCGACCATGAAGCTCGCCGACGATTGCGACATCCTTCCCGACGGCCGCATCGTGTTTTCCGAGGCCACTGTCCGTTTCGAGATGCACGACTGGTACGCGGACGCGCTGGAGAGCCGCGGCAACGGCCGCATCATCGTCCACGATCCCAAGTCCGGTTCGACCCGTACGCTGTTGTCGAACCTGGTGTTCCCGAACGGCATCTGCACCGCCTTCGACGGCCAGTCGGTGCTGTTCGCGGAAAGCTGGGCCTGCCGCATCAGCCGCTACTATTTCGACGGCCCGAAGAAGGGCAACGTGGAGCGGGTCATCGAGGGACTGCCCGGCTATCCAGACAACATCAACCGCGCCTCCGACGGCACCTATTGGCTAGCGCTGATGGGCATGCGCACGCCGGCGCTGGATCTGTCACTGGAAATGCCTGGCTTCCGCCGCCGCATGGCGCGGCGTGTGTCGGAAGACGCCTGGCTGATGCCCAACCTCAACACCGGCTGCGTGCTGCGCTTCGACGAGAAGGGCCAGATCCGCGAAAGCCTATGGGACCAGGCCGGCGAGAAGCATCCGATGATCACCTCGATGCGCGAGCACAAGGGCATCCTCTATCTCTGCGGCATCTTCAACAACCGCATGGGGACGCTGCCGCTGAAGGGCGCCGATCCCAACTGGTTCAGCTCGGATTCCTACTGGGGCAAAAAGCCATGAGCGCCGTCAGCCAGTTTTTCGACCGCTTCCTCGGCCGTGGCGACTGGGCGGTGACCGTGCCGACGCTCGACGGGCCGCTGCTGCCCAACCAGGAACTGGAGGAGGCAGAGACTTTCGCCGGCCTCGCCGACGCCGACAATCTGGTGCGGACTGAAAAGGGCATGCTGGCGAGCAGCGCGAACCGGCTGATGCGTTTCGGCGCCGACGGCAAGGCCGAGGTCCTGCAAGAATTTCCGGGCGAGATCACCGCGCTCGCCCATGCCCGCGGCATGACTGCTTTGGCCATCGACGGCAAGGGCGTCGTCATCCGCGGCGGCCTGCATGACGGGCGGATGGCAGTGGGCGACGAGGCGCGCGGGCTGTCCTGCGTCACCGCGCTGACTTTCCTCGACAGCAACACCTTGCTGGTGGCCAACGGCTCGGCCTCGCAGCCGGCGAGCGCCTGGCGCCGCGACCTGATGCAGAAGAACGCTTCCGGGTCGGTCTGGCGCCTTGACCTGAAAAGCGGCCGGCTGGAGCTGATCCGCGACGGCCTCGCCTGGCCGGGCGGCATCGCCACCACAGGCTCGAACCGCGTCTACGTCACCGAAGCCTGGCGTCATCGCGTGCTGGCGATCGATCTCGGCACCAAGGCCACAGTGCCGGTGCTGGACCATCTGCCGGCCTATCCCGCCCGCATCGCGCCGGCCTTCAATGCCGGCTATTGGCTGACCTTCTATTCGGTGCGCAACCAGCTGGTGGAGTTCATCCTGCGCGAGGAATCCTACCGCAAGCGCATGCTGGCGGAGGTGCCGGAGGCCTTTTGGATGGCGCCCTCGCTCAGCTCGTGGCGCGACTATCGCGAGCCGATGCAGGGCAGCCAGCTCAAGCAGATGAATGTGCTCAAACCTTACGCGGTCACCAGGTCCTACGGGCTGGTGGTCCACTGCGACCACAACATGAAGCCGCTGTCGAGCTTCCATTCGCGCGCCGACGGCACGGTGCACGGCACGATCAGCGCCTGCGAGCTTGACGACGACCTGCTTGTCGCCTCGCGCGGCGGGTCGCGGATCGTGCGCCTGGCCAGGGCCGCCGGCGGCAAGCGGGGTTAAGCGATGTCGTACGCCAACATCATCGAACTCAAGGGCGCGACCAAGGCGTTCGCGCGCATCCCTGCCTTCAAGAACGTCAATTTCGACCTGCGCAAGGGAGAGATCCACGCGCTTCTGGGCGAAAACGGCGCCGGCAAATCGACGCTGACCAAGGTCATGGCGGGCGTGTTCAAGCTGACAGAGGGCAAGCTGTTCTTCGACGGTAGGGAGGTGTCCTTCACCACCCCCGCCGAGGCGCTGCGCGCCGGCGTCGCCATGGTGTTCCAGGAGACCAATCTGGTGCCGGCCATGACGGTGGCGCAGAACCTCTATCTCGGCGAAGAGAAGATGTTCAACCGGCTGCGCGGCCTCTATATCCAGGCGCGCCAGTTCCTCGCCGGCATGGGTTTCCAAGTCGACCCGACCGCGCAGGTGAGCACGCTGGGCGCCGCGCACAAGCAGATGGTCGAGATCGCGCGCGCCGTCCACCACAAGGCCCGCGTCATCATCTTCGACGAGCCGACCGCGACGCTGACGCCGGAAGAGAAGCGGCATTTCTTCAACCTGTTGCAGCGGCTGGTGAAAGACGGCATCGCCGTCATTTTCATCACTCATGCGCTCGAAGAGGCGCTCGCCGTCGCCGACCGCATCACCGTGATGCGCGACGGCGAGATCGTTGCTTCGGGCGAGGCCAAGGGCTTCACCCGCGCCTCGATCGTGCAGGCCATGGTCGGCCGCACGCTCACCGAAACGCTGCATGGCGAGGTCAAGCGCACCGCGCGCCCCTATGGCGACAAGGTGCTTTCGGTCGAGAACCTTTCCTGCGCCGGCCTGGTGCGCAACTCGTCCTTCTCGGTGTTTTCGGGCCAGGTCACCGGCATGTTCGGACTGGTCGGCGCCGGCCGCACCGAGATGGCCAAGGTCGTCGCCGGCCTGTTGAAGCGCAACATCTTCCATGGCGGTGAAATCCGCCTGCTCGGCAAGTCGGTGCGCTATCGCGTGCCACGGCCGGCGGTGCGCGACGGCATCGTCTATGTGACGGAGGACCGCAAGTTCGACGGGTTCTTTGAAACGATGACGGCGGGCGAGAACCTGCAGATCGGCGAACTGACCGGCGAATCCAACCCGGTCTCGATGGTGTCGATGTCGCGCGCCAGGGAGCTTGCCAAGCAATGGGGCGAGCGGCTGAGGCTGAAGTCGATCAGCGAACGCGCTCGCATGATCGAGCTCTCCGGCGGCAACCAGCAGAAGGTGGTGATCGCCAAGTCGCTGATCCAGAAGCCCAAGCTGGTGATCTTCGACGAGCCGACGCGCGGCGTCGATGTCGGTGCGATCGTCGAGATCCATCAGCTCATCAGCGACCTCGCCGACCAGGGCATGGCTGTCGTCGTCATCTCCTCCTACCTGCCGGAAATTCTTGCGGTTTCCGATCGCATCCTGGTCGTGAAACGCGGCCGCGTGGTGGAAGAGATGATGCTGTCGGAGGCGACCGAGGAACGCGTCATGTTCGCTGCGGTCCATTAAGGTGTGTTGATATTCAGGTGAGGCCGGCCTGCAAACGGTGCCTTCCTGCGCTGCCGGTGCTCACGTACTTAAGTACGCTCCGCTCCGGCCTTCGCCGGCCGAAGCCCTCATAAGGGTCTCCGCTCTATGAAGGCTACGGCCGGCGTAGGCCGGTTCTCGGAAGCCACCGTTTTCGACTCGGGCTGACCTGAATCTCAACACACCTTGAGCGGGAACAGATTTGCTGGCTAAACCCGACGGGCGCCTGAGCCGGCCTATTGCCTTGCAAACAGTTCCGCGTCTGAATAGGTCAGGAGGCTCAGATCACCTGCCCGAGCGGACATGTCCAGCATCAACCTCAAACTTCTGCAGACGTTCCTGCTTGCCGCGGAAAACGGCAGCTTCCGCCGCGCAGCCGAAGAGAGCAACCGCTCGCCATCGGCCGTCTCGATGCAGATACGCGACCTCGAGGAGCAGATCGGCATCTCGCTGTTCATCCGCACGGCGCAGCGCGCCAGCCTGACGCCGGAAGGCCAGGTGCTGTTCGAGGAGATCGCCAATGCGATGTCGCAGGTGCAGACCAGCCTCGACCGGCTGACCGAGATCGCCGCGCGGCGCAAGGGCAAGGTGCAGATTGCCTGCGCGCCGACGCTTGCGGCGAGCCGGCTGGGCGACATATTGGCGACGTTCAAATTGCGCTATCCGCGCTCGATCGTCGAGGTCATCGAGACGCCGCCGCAGGGGGCACTTGCGCTGTTGCAGCAGCAGGAGGTTGAATTCTACATCGGTCCCGAACTGCCGAACCTCAACGACTTCCAGTTCGAGTCGATCCTCGACGATCCGCTGATGGCCTGCATTCCGACTGAGAGCTATGGCGGCGAGAAGAAGCTCAATCTGTCGGACCTGAAGCGCTTTCCGCTGATCCTGCTCAACCGCAAGACGGCGGTGCGCGGCCTGCTCGACCGGTTGACGGCGGCGGAGGGGATCGAGCTCAAGCCGCAATATGAAGTCGAAAGCGCGCAGACGGCGGTGGCGCTGGTGTCGTCGGGGCTGGGCGTCTGCGTGGTGCCCGGCATCGCTATCTCGCGCAATGACGAGCGCATGCGAGTGGTGCCGATCGACCATCGCGACGCCCACCGCGCCGTCGGCATCATCACCGCGCGGGGCTACGTGCACCACTCGTTTTCCGAACAGCTGATGAACCTGATCCGCACCAATCTGCGCGAGCTGGCGCACTAGCCGTTCCAGCGCAGCTTCAATCCGTCTGGATCCAAACCGCCTTCGTCTCCAGATATTCATGCAGGTGCTCGACGCCGCCTTCGCGGCCGTAGCCTGACATCTTCATGCCGCCGAACGGCACCGCCGGATCGATGGCGTGGTACATGTTGACCCAGACCGAGCCGGCCTTGACGCGGCGCGCCAGCTTGTGCGCGGTGCCGAGATTGGTGGTGAAGATACCCGCCGCCAGACCGTAGGGCGTCGCGTTGGCACGCGCGACGGCCTCGTCCAGCGTGTCGAAGGGCATGGCCGAAATGACCGGGCCGAAGATTTCCTCCCGCGCGATCGTCATCTTGTCCGAGACGCCGCCGAAGACGGTCGGCGCGATGAAATTGCCGCCGTCATAGAGCTCGCCCGTCAGCCTTGAGCCGCCGGCGACCAGCCTGGCACCTTCGTCGCTGCCGGCCTTGATGTAGCCCTCCACCTTGCCGGCCTGCCTTGCATTGATCAGCGGCCCGATCTCGGTCTCCGCCTCGATGCCGTGGCCGATGCGCAGCTTACCGGCGAACTCGGCGACGCGGCGTACGAACTCGTCATGGATCTCGCGCGCCACGAACAGCCGCGAGCCGGCGATGCAGATCTGGCCCGAATGCACGAACACCGCCATCGCCGCGACCGGCACGGCCTTGTCGATATCGGCGTCGCGGCAGACGATGATCGGCGACTTGCCGCCGAGCTCCAGCGAAACGCGCTTGAGGTTGGTCACGCCGGCGCGGGCGATCGCCTGGCCGGTCAGCGTCGAGCCGGTGAAGACGATCTTGTTGACATCCGGGTGCTCGGCAAGCCGCGCGCCGGCTTCGGCGCCGGTGCCGGTGACGATGTTGACGACACCGTCGGGCACGCCGGCTTCCTGCATCAGCTTCGCGATCAGGAGCGGCGTCAGCGATGCATCCTCCGAGGGCTTCAGCACGATGCTGCAGCCGGTGGCGAGAGCCGGCGCGATCTTCCAGACCGAGGCGGCGGTCGGCGCATTCCAGGGAATGATTGCGCCGACGACGCCGACCGGCTCGCGCCGGGTGAAGGTGACGATCTCGCCGGGGATGGAATTGTCGATCGCCTCGCCATGCAGCGCGGTCGCCATGCCGCCATAGAAGCGCAGCATGCCGATGACGCGGCGCCGGTTGGCCAGCGTGCGGCTGATCGGCAGCCCCATGTCGAGCGTGTCGGAAACGCTGAGCTCTTCCCAATTTTTTTCGAAGAGGTCGGCGATCCTGAGCAACACGCATTGCCGTTCGTAGGGCGAGAATTTGGACCAAGAGCCCTCGAACGCCGCCCGCGCGGCGGTCACCGCCGCGTCGATGTCCGCGGCTCCGCCGCGCGGCACGGTCGCCAGCACCTCGCCTGTCGCCGGGTTCAGCGCCTGCATTACCTCGCCGGACTGCGCCGCGACCCATTTGCCGCCGATGAACATCGGCCGGAATTCGCCATGGTAGAGCGTCGTGGCCTTCGCCCTCGGGTCGAAGTTCAGCGTCATCGTCTCCTCCTCACGAATTCCGAGCCGACTATTACTCCCGGTGCGGGCGACCTCAAACAAGGAAAGCTAAAAGGGCGTTCAGATAATCGGACTGTGCAACGCGCGCGTCTTCCCCGATGGTTCCGGCAACGGAGGAAGAGATATGAGACTTGCTGGCAAGGTCACCATCATCACCGGTGGCGGGTCGGGGTTTGGCGAAGGCATCGTCAAGAAATTCGTCGAGGAAGGCGCATCTGTCGTGCTGATGGATCGCGACGAGGCCGCAGCTTCGCGCGTTGCTGGTGAAGCCGGCGACAAAGTGCGGCCGATCACGGGCGACGTCTCGACGCTGGGGAGCTTTGTCGCGGCCGTCGACCTTGCGCGCTCGGCCTTCGGCGGGCTCGACATACTCGTCAACAATGCCGGCGTCGCTCAGCCGCCGCTGCCGCTGGAGACGATGGACGAAGGCCTGTTCGACCGCATCGCCAACGTCAACATGCGCTCGATCTACAACGGCGCCCGGGCCGTGGTGCCGCATTTCAAGTCGAACAAAGCGGGCGCCATCCTCAACGTCGCTTCCACGGGCGGTGTCTCGCCGCGTCCGAACCTCACCTGGTACAACGCCTCCAAGGGTTGGGCGATTGCAGCCACCCGCGCCATGGCGGTGGAACTCGCGCCGTTCGGCATCCGCGTCAACGCGATCAACCCAGTTGCCGGCGACACGCCGCTTCTGTCCACCTTCATCGGCTCGGGCGAGGAAAACCGCGCCCGCGTCGTCGCCACCATTCCGATCGGACGGCTGTCGACGCCGCAGGACATGGGCAACGCCGCGGCGTTCCTGTGCTCCGACGAAGCCAGCATGATCACCGGCGTCGATCTCAATGTCGACGGCGGCAAGTGCATCTGAATATTTGCGTTCCTGAGGGGTTGGCAATGAAGGATGTCTACCAGATCGCGGTCGTGGATGGCGACGGCATCGGCCCCGAAGTGTGCGCCGCGGCGGTCGAGGTGGTGAGGGCCGCACTCGGGCCGGGTTGCCCATTGCGCTTCACCGAATACCCGGCCGGAGCCGAGCATTACCTGAAGACCGGGCAGAGTTTTCCCGAGCCGACGTTTGCGGCATGCCAGGCGGCGGATGCGATCCTGCATGGCGCCGGCGGCCTGCCCGGCGTGGTCTATCCGGACGGTACGGAAGCCGGGCTCGACTTCACTCTGAGGCTCCGCTTCGAGCTCGACCTCTATGCCAACATCCGCCCGATCAGGCTCTTCGAAGGGGTGACGAGCCCGCTCAGCGGGGTGAAGGCCGGCGACATCGACTACGTCATCCTGCGCGAGAACAGCGAAGGGCTTTACGCGGCGCGCGGGGCAGGGGCGCTGCTGCGCGGCGAAGTGGCGGTCGACACGCTCGTGCAGACGCGCGCCGGCATCGAGCGCATCGTGCGCAAGGCCTTCGAGCTGGCACGCCAGTCGAACGGCGCCCCGGGCGATGGCGTGCGCCGAGTGACCTGCTGCGACAAGGCCAATGTGCTGCGCAGCTACGCCTTTTTCCGCTCCGTGTTCGACGAGGTGGCGAAAGACTATCCCGACATCGCGACGGAACATGCGCTGGTCGACGCCATGGCAATGCATCTCGTGCTGAAGCCCGGCCATTTCAACGTCATCGTCAGCGAGAACATGTTCGGCGACATTCTCTCCGATCTGGCGGCGGCGACGGTCGGCGGCATGGGCATGGCGCCGTCGGCGGAAGTCGGGGACACGAAGGGCTTCTTCCAGGCCGCGCACGGCTCCGCCCCGGACATTGCCGGCAAGGGGATCGCCAATCCGTACGGGATGATCCTGTCGGCGGCGGCCATGCTCGACTGGCTTGGCCGCGGCCATGGCGACGAAGGGCTGCTCCGGGCCGCCGGACAAATCCGCCGCGTGACGGAAGCGTGCCTGGCGGGCGGACTGCTCAGCGCCGACCTGAAGGGAAAATCATCGACCGCGGAGATCACTGGGAACGTCTGCGACCGGCTCGCGGCCTGAGGCGATGGGGCGGCTCGATCGCCTCGTGTCGGTGGAGGATTTCCGCCAGCTGGCGCGCCGCCGGCTGCCGAGGTCGGTCTTCGAGTTCGTCGATGGCGGAGCAGGCCAGGAACTGACCTTGCGCGACAACCGCGCCGGCTTCGAACGCATCCGGCTGCTGCCGCGTGTTCTGACCGACGTATCCCGGCCCGATCTCACCACCACCCTGTGGTCCAAGACCTATCCGACACCGCTGGTGATCAGCCCGATGGGATCCTGCGCGCTGGTGCGACCCGGCGCCGACATTGCGATTGCCAAAGCGGCGGCGGCGCGCGGCATTCCCTACACGCTGTCGACCATGGCGACGACCGGCATCGAGCGCATGGCAAGGGCCGTCCAGGGACCGCTATGGTTCCAGCTCTACGTGCTGAAGGATTTCGATTTCAATCGCCGGCTGGTGCGGCAGGCGCAGGAATTCGGCTATTCGGCGCTCGTCATCACCGTCGACCTGCAGGCGGGCGGCAAGCGCGAAAAGGACCTGAGGAACGGAATTTCGATCCCGCTCAGGCCCTCGCTGCGGCACATGATCGAAGGGATCGCGCATCCGGACTGGTCGTTTCGCCTGCTTCGCGGCGGTCTGCCGCAATTCGAGAATGTCCGCTTCTATCTCGGCGACACCAGCGCGGGACTGACAATCGCCGCGCGCGTCGGCCGCAGTCTCCATGCGGGTTTCGACTGGAACGACTTTCGTACGATCCGCGACTGGTGGAAGGGCTCACTGATCGTCAAGGGCGTCCTGCACCCGGGCGATGCGGCCAGATTGATCGCGGAGGGCGCGGATGGGATCTGGGTATCCAATCATGGCGGCCGCCAGCTCGATGGCGCGATCTCGAGCATAGATGCTTTTGGCGCCGTGCATGCAGCCGTGGGCGGCCAGGCTCCGATCCTGATCGATTCCGGCATTCGCACGGGCATGGACGTCATCAAGGCAAAAGCCCGCGGAGCGACGGCCTCAGCAGTCGGCCGTGCCGCTTTGTTCGGCGCCGTGAACGGACAAGCCGGTGTCGAGCGGGTGCTGGATATTTTGCTCGACGAGATCGGGACCGGCCTGAAGCTCTCCGGGATGCCGAGTTTCCAAGAGATTGGCCCGGACCTGATCGCTCCGTCGGGTTAATCGGCACCGGCACGGCTCGTTGCGCCATCCGTCCAGCTTTGCGAAATGCGAGGTTGCGCGAGCCCTAGCCGGCGGCTATGCCGGTCGCGGATTTCCAGACATGAGGCAGCCGATGAAGGTCGTTTCCACCTCCAAATCGCATGGCGGTGTCCAGGGCGTCTATTCGCATGCTTCGGAGGTTTGCGCCTGCGACATGACCTTCGCGGTGTTCGTGCCACCGCAGGCCAAGGACCGGCCGCTGCCGGTCCTCTGGTACCTGTCCGGCCTTACCTGCACGCATGCAAATGTCATGGACAAGGGCGAGTACCGGCGCCTGGCGTCCGAGCTTGGGCTCGTCATCGTTTGTCCCGATACCAGTCCGCGTGGACCGGACGTTCCGGACGAGATGGACAATTGGCAATTCGGCTGCGGCGCAGGCTTCTACCTGGATGCGACCGAGCAGCCTTACGCAAAGAACTACCGCATGTACTCCTACATCACAGAGGAATTGCCGGCGCTCCTCGCCACCAATTTTCCGGTCGACATGTCGCGCCAGGGCATCTTTGGCCATTCGATGGGCGGACATGGCGCGCTGACGATCGTTCTCAAAAATCCCGAGCGCTACCGAAGCTGCTCGGCTTTCGCGCCGATCGTGCAGCCGTCGACGGCCGGCTGGTCACGGCCGGCCTTCGAGAAATATCTCGGATCGGACGAAAAAGCCTGGCGCGCTTATGACACGACGCTGCTGATCGAGGACGGCAAGCGCTTCCCGGAATTCCTCGTCGACCAGGGAAGCGCTGACGGCTTCCTGCAGGACGGTCTCCGCCCTTGGCTTCTCGAAGAGGCTTGCGAGAAGGGCGGCATTGATCTCACGCTGCGCATGCAGGAAGGCTACGACCATTCCTACAGTTTCATCTCGACCTTCATGGACGACCATCTGAGATGGCACGCCGCGCGGCTGGGATGATTTAAGGCGCCAGGATGCGGGCCACGTGGAAGGCGATGGCCAGGCAGGAGGTCAGGCCGGGACTTTCGATGCCGAACAGGTTGACCAGGCCGCCGATGCCGTGTGTTTCGGCATCCTGGATCACGAAATCGCTGTTGGCCTCACCCGGACCTGACAGCTTCGGCCGGATGCCGCTATAGGCGGCCTGCAGGCTGCCATCTGCCAGATCGGGCCAATATTTGCGGATTTCAGCATAGAAGCGCGCGCCGCGCGCCGGATCGACGCGATAGTCCAACGTGTCCGTCCATTCGACGTCCGGTCCGAAACGGGCGGTGCCGGCAAGGTCGAGGGTCAGATGGACGCCGAGCCCGCCAGGCTCGGGCACAGGATAGACAAGATGTGAAAAAGGCGCGCGGCCGGCAACCGAGAAATAATTGCCCTTGGCATAGCGGAGCGTCGGCAGGAATTGCCGGTCGAATCCTTCGAGCGAGCCGGCCAACGCGACCGCGCCGAGGCCGGCCGCATTGACGAGGCGCGATGCGGCGATCTCGAACTTTTCGCCGCTCGCCGTGTCCATCGTCCGCAACACAATCCGGCTTGCCTCGACACGGCCCGAGACGACGCGGGTATTGAGCGAGAGCATCGCGCCGTTCTCCTCGGCGTCGCCGAGCAGGGCAAGCATCAGCCCGTGGCTGTCGACGATGCCGGTCGAGGGCGAGAGTAGCGCCGCCGTGCAATGCAGCGCCGGCTCCAATGCCTGCGCTTCCGTGGCGGAGAGAAAGCGCAGATCCTCGACACCGCAGGCCGCGGCGTTGGCGCGAATGGTGGCAAGCATAGGCTCCTGCGTCGCGTCGGTCGCGACGATCAGCTTGCCGCATCGGCGGTGCGGGATCGAACGCTCGGGGCAGTAGCGGTAGAGCATGTCGCGCCCTGCCACGCAGAGCCGTGCCTTCAGCGAGCCTTGCGGGTAATAGAGGCCGGCATGGATCACCTCGGAATTGCGAGAACTCGTTTCGGTGCCGATCGCGTCGGTCGCTTCGAGGACCAGGGTTTCGAGACCCCGCTCGGCCAGTGCGCGTGCGATCGCCAGACCGATCACGCCGGCGCCCGCGATGATGCAATCAACCTGTTCCATGGCCTGGTCCTGCTGCCCGTCCCGCGCATCGCTACCGCGCCGAGGCTGTTGGCGCTATCGATCCCGACATCGCGGCCCTTGCGGTCAGCCTGCGCGATGAGGCATCAACCGCCGCAATGCAAGGCGGAATTTTTGGGACTCCTCGACAAGGAGGAAGTTCCGGTTTCGCTTTGAACGCCTGCAGACAGGAGCCGCCACGATGGACGCCAGACCGAATTCTCCCGAAGCCCGCGACATCCGCTATCACATGCATGGTTATACCAATGCCCGCAAGCATCAGGAAACGGGGCCGCTGGTGATCGAGAAGGGCGAAGGCGTCTATGTGGAGGACATCGCCGGCAATCGCTACATCGAGGCGATGGCTGGCCTGTGGAGCGTCGCCGTCGGCTTTTCGGAAAAGCGGCTGGTGGATGCCGCGACAAGGCAGATGTCGAAGCTGCCCTTCTATCACGACTTCGGCTCGAAGGCGCATGCGCCGCTGATCGATCTCGCCGAGAAGCTGGTGCAGATGGCGCCGGTGCCGATGAGCAAGGCCTATTTCACCAATTCGGGCTCCGAGGCCAACGACACCGCGATCAAGATGATCTGGTACCGCTCGAACGCGCTTGGACAGCCGGCGCGCAAGAAGATCATCAGCCGCAAGCGCGGCTATCACGGCGTCACCATCGCCTCTGCGAGCCTGACCGGCCTGCCAAACAATCATCTTTCCTTCGACCTGCCGATCGCCAACATCCTGCACACCGCGACACCGCACCACTGGCGCGACGCCCAGCCCGGCGAGAGCGAGGAGCAGTTCTCCGCGCGGCTCGCCGACGAGTTGGAAAAGCTCATCCTCGCCGAGGGACCTGAAACGATCGCCGCCTTCATCGGCGAGCCGGTCATGGGCGCGGGTGGCGTTATCGTCCCGCCCGCCGGCTACTGGGAAAAGATCCAGGCGGTGCTGGCGAAATACGACGTTTTGCTGGTGGCCGACGAGGTGATCTGCGGCTTTGGCAGGACCGGCGAGATGTTCGGCTCGCGGACCTTCGGCATGCGCCCCGACATCATGGTGCTGTCGAAGCAGATTTCTTCCTCCTACCTGCCGATCTCGGCGCTGCTGATCAACGATCGGGTGTTCGAGCCGATCGCCGATGAGAGCGACCGGATCGGCACTTTCGGCCATGGCTTCACCGGCGGCGGCCATCCGGTCGCCGCGGCCGTGGCGCTGGAAAACATCAAGCTGATCGAAGAGCGCGACCTCGTCGGCAATGCCCGCAAGGTGGGCGCGCATCTGCAGGCAAGGCTGCGCCGGCTCGCCTCGCATCCGCTGGTTGGCGAGGTGCGCGGCGTCGGTCTTATCGCCGCGGTCGAGCTGGTCGCCGACAAGGCAATCAAGGCGCCCTGGGGCAAGCCGGCAGCGCTCGGCGCTTTGGTCAACGGTTTCCTGCAGCAGAACGGCGTCATCTCGCGCAACATGGGCGATGCCATCGCCTTCTGTCCGCCGCTGATCATCACCGAAGCCCAGATCGATACGCTGGTCGACGCGTTCGAACGCTCGCTCGACGCGGCGCTGCCGCAGGTTCATCCGCAGGGCTGACGAGGCGGCGGCAGCCTGGTTTCGCGGCAACTGGACTGATCGCCGGTTCGTTCACCTTCTGGTGAGCGCAAGTATTTCCGACGGAACATTCGTCTTTTCATGCTGTTGAGTTTCACGCTGCAGGGCGGAAAGGAGCTTCCGCATGGAAAATCCCCGGTCGAAGGCAAGCATAGCCGGCCATCCCATCCATCCGATGCTGGTAACGATCCCGATTGCGTGTTTCGTCGGGACGTTGCTGACCGATATCGCCTATTGGCGTACCGCCGAGATGACCTGGGCCAATTTTTCGGCCTGGCTGCTGACCGTTGGCGTCATCGTCGGCATCCTGGCCGCCATTGCCGGGCTGACCGATTTCCTCGGCGGCCGCAGGATACGCGAGCAGCCCACCGCATGGCTGCACATGGCCGGCAACCTTGTCGTGCTGGTGCTTTCCTTCTTCAACATGCTGATCCACACGCGCGACGCCTGGACATCCGTGGTGCCGACCGGCTTGATCCTGTCGGCGCTGGTGGTGGTCATCCTGATCTTCACGGGCTGGCTCGGCTGGGCGCTGGTCTATCGCTATCACGTAGGAGTGGCCGATGAGCCGACCTGACAGTGCATTCCGTTGGACGATCGCGGCGCTTTGCTGTGCAACAGCGCTGGGTGTCGCCGGCTGCAGTGACGACAACACGGACCCGAACGCGCAGATTGGTCCTAACCCGAAACTGCCGGAGATAAACCAGTACCTGTTCCCGCCAATGCACCTGGCCAAGGTGGTCGGCTGGAAGAACGACGAAAAGCCGACCGTCGCGCAAGGCCTGCAGATCGAGGCGATGGCGAAGGGGCTTCAGCATCCGCGCTCGCTTTATGTGCTGCCGAACGGTGATGTTCTGGTGGTGGAATCGAAAGCGCCTACAGAAGCATCGGTCAAGCGACCCAAGGACATCGTCATGGGCTTGGTCGAGAGCTGGGTCACCTCCGGCGGCGACACCGGGCCGAGCAACCGCATCACGCTGCTGCGCGACACCAATGGCGACGGCAAGCTGGAATATCAGGGCGTGTTTCTCGACCATCTCAGCTCGCCCTTCGGCGTGGCGCTGGTCGGCAATGACCTCTATGTCGCCAATACGGATGCGATCGTGCGCTATTCCTACCAGCCGGGCGATACAAAGATCACGGCGCCCGGCAAGGTGCTGACGGAACTGCCTGGTGGGCCGATCGATCACCACTGGACGAAGAGCCTGGTCGCGAGCCCGGACGGCTCATTGCTCTATGTCGGCGTCGGCTCGAACAGCAACATCACCGAGAACGGCATCCAGGCCGAAAAGGACCGCGCCGCAATCTGGGAGGTCGACCGCGCCACCGGCCGCTCGCGCATCTTCGCCAGCGGGCTGCGCAACCCCAACGGCCTGTCGTTCGAGCCTCAGAGCAAAGCGCTCTGGACCGTGGTCAACGAGCGCGACGAGCTCGGGCCGAACCTTGTGCCGGATTACATGACGTCGGTGAAGGACGGCGCCTTCTATGGCTGGCCCTACAGCTACTACGGCCAGCATGTCGATCCGCGTGTGATGCCGCAGCGGCCGGACATGGTGGCCAAGGCCATCCCGCCGGACTATGCGCTGAGCTCGCATGTCGCGCCGCTCGGGCTTGCCTTCTACACCGCGGACAAGCTGCCGCAATCCTATCGCGGCGGCGCCTTTGTCGGCGAGCATGGCAGTTGGGACCGCTCCCAGTTCAACGGTTACAAGGTGGTTTTCGTGCCGTTCAGCGGCGGACACCCGAACGGTATGGCGCAGGACGTCGTGACCGGCTTCCTCAACGACAAGGGCGAGGCGAGGGGCCGTCCGGTCGGCGTTGCCGTCGACAAATCCGGCGCGCTGCTCATTGCCGACGATGTCGGCAACACGGTGTGGCGGGTCACCGCGGCGCCCGGGTCGACCTAAGGCAGAGGGTCAATCCCCCGACATAGAACGGGCCATGTCGAGGAAGGCGCGCACCAGCTTGCCGCCGCTGCGTTCGCGCAGGCAGATCAGCGCTTCGTCCATCAACGTCTCGGGGGCATCGATCGCGATCTCAGCCAACCGCGAATCGTGACCGAACTCGGCCGCCGAGACGAAGCCGACGCCGGCGCCGGAGGCGACGATCTCGCGCACCGCTTCGCGCCCTTCGGCCTCGATCGCGGGCTTGAGCTCGATGCCGGAGGCCGCGGCAAGGTCCTCCAGCTTCTTGCGCGTCTTGGAGCCGCGCTCGCGCATCACCAGAGGCTCCTGTGCCAATTGCTCCAGCGTCAGCGATTTCTTGCCCGACAGTGGATGGTCGGCAGAGACGAAAGCGATGATCGGCGTGGAGTTGAGCTTCAGCATTTCGAAATCGCGGCCTATCGGCACTTCGGGCAGCACGCCGATGTCGGCATCATAGCTGTAAAGGCTGCTGATCACGGTTTCGGTGTTGCCGGAGCGCAGCGAAACCTGGACGCCGGGATAACGGGCGCGAAAGGCGCCAAGGATGTGCAGAAGGTGGTGCGCCGCGTCGGCGACGATGCGCAACGTGCCGGCGCGCAGCGCGCGCGATTCCGTCAGCAGCTCCAGCGCCTGTTGTTCGGTCTCGAACATGCGGTGGGTGATCTCGAGCAGCCTCTGGCCCTGGCTGGTCAGCGTGACCTGCTTCTTGTTCCGGTTGAACAGAAGCACGTCGTATTCTTCCTCAAGCTTGCGCACCTGATCCGAAATCGCCGGCTGGGTCAGGAACAGCGCTTCGGCAGCGCGTGAAAAACCGCCAGAGATGGCGACCTGGTGAAAGGCCCTGAGCTGGACATAGCGCATTCGCATGGCTCCCCTGGCGGCGCTTATGGTCTGAGGTCGTAGCATCGATCAGATCGATACATCAATACAAAATAACGATTTTACAAATATGTCATCCCCACCGAGAATGCGTGTCATATTCCAATGACAGGATCGAAGTGGGAGGGCGGCATGCGCGCTGAGACGAAATTTGCGGCAACAAAGCCGCTGGATGCGCCGGCGCTGGGCGAACCCTATCTGCTGACGCCTGGCCCGCTCACCACCTCCTACGCCGTCAAGCAGGCGATGCTGCGCGACTGGGGCTCCTGGGATGGCGATTTCCGCGCCATGACGGCCGATCTGCGTCGCCGCCTGCTGGCGCTCACCGGCGACGCCAGAGACGAATTCGACTGCGTGCCGATGCAAGGCAGCGGTTCCTTCTGCGTCGAGGCCATGCTCGGCTCCTTCGTGCCGAAGGACGGCAAGGTGCTGGTGCTGGCCAACGGCGCCTACGGCCTGCGCGCCGCGCAGACGATGCAGTATATCGGCCGCGCCTACACGCTGATCGACAAGGGGGACTACCTGCCGCCGCGCGGCGACGAGGTGGCGGCGGCGCTGAAGGCGGATGCGGCGATCACGCATGTGATCGCCATCCATTGCGAGACCAGTTCCGGCATCCTCAATCCGGTCGCCGAGATTTCGGAAGCCGTCTATGCCAATGGCCGCAAGCTGCTGGTCGATTCCATGAGCGCCTTCGGCGCCATCCCGCTCAATGTCAACGACATCCGCTACGAGGCGATGGTGTCGTCGGCCAACAAATGCATCGAGGGCGTACCGGGCTTCGGTTTCGTCATCGCCCGCAAGAGCGAACTCGAAGCCGCCAAGGGCCGCAGCCATTCGCTGTCGCTCGATGTCCATGCGCAGTGGGCGCATATGAACAAGACGGGACAGTGGCGCTACACGCCGCCGACGCATGTCGTCGCGGCCTTCCTCGAAGCGCTGCGCCTGCACGAGGCGGAAGGCGGCGTCGCTGGGCGCGGCGCGCGCTACACGCTCAACCGCGACATCATGGTCGCCGGCATGCGCGAGCTTGGCTTCGAGACGCTGCTTAAGGATCGCTGGCTGTCGCCGATCATCGTCACCTTCTTCAATCCGGCGCACCCGAACTTCGCCTTCGACCGCTTCTACGAGCTGATGAAGGACAAGGGCTTCATCATCTATCCGGGCAAGCTGACGGTCGTGGACTCCTTCCGCATCGGCTGCATCGGCCAGATGGACGAGCACGTCATGCGCCGCGTGGTCGAAGCAGCAGCGCAGTCGCTGAAGGAATTGGGCGTCGAGACCGCCGCACCGTCCCCCGCCGCAATCGCCGAGCGCGCCAAGCTTGCCGCCTGAACACGATCTTTGAGGTTTCCATGAACCAGATGTCTCCCGTCAACGTCACGGCCAATGGCCGCTCCTATGCCTGGCCGCGGGTGCCGGCGATCGCCATCTGCCTCGATGGCTGCGAGCCGGCCTATCTCGATGAGGCGATCGAGGCCGGGCTGATGCCGGCGCTGGAAAGGATCAAAAAGAAGGGCACGGTGCGCTTTGCCCATTCGGTGATCCCGAGCTTCACCAACCCGAACAATCTGTCGATCGCCACCGGCCGGCCGCCCGCTGTGCACGGCATCTGCGGCAACTACCTCTACAACCCGGAAACGGGCGAGGAGGTGATGATGAACGACCCGAAGTTCCTGCGCGCGCCGACGATCTTCCAGGCTTTCTGCGATGCAGGCGCCAAGGTGGCGGTGGTGACGGCCAAGGACAAGCTCAGGGCGCTGCTCGGCAAGGGGCTGAAGTTCGACGACGGCAGGGCGATGTGCTTCTCGGCCGAGAGGTCCGACACCACGACGAAAGCCGAACACGGGATCGACAATGCCTCCAAGCATTTCGGCCTGGCCGTGCCCGAGGTCTATTCCGCGGAACTTTCGGAATTCGTTTTCGCTGCCGGCGTGCAACTGCTGAAGGAATTCCGGCCGGACGTGATGTATCTCACCACCACCGACTATGTGCAGCACAAATATGCGCCGGGGGTGCCCCAGGCCAATGCCTTCTACGAGATGTTCGACAAGTACCTTGTCGAGTTGGATGCTCAGGGCGCGGCGATCGTCGTCACCGCCGATCATGGCATGAAGCCGAAGCATCATGCCGACGGCTCGCCCAATGTCGTCTATGTCCAGGATCTTCTCGACGAATGGCTGGGTAAGGACGCGGCCAGGGTGATCCTGCCGATCACTGATCCCTATGTGGTGCATCACGGCGCGCTGGGTTCCTTCGCCACCGCCTATCTGCCGAAGGGCGCGGATCGGGAGGCGATCATGGCGAAGCTTAGGAAAGTCGAGGGCATTATCCTGGTGCTCGGCCGCGAGGAGGGCTCCGCGCGGTTCGAACTGCCCGAGGACCGCATGGGCGACATCATCCTGATCTCGGGCGAGAACAAGACAATCGGCACGTCGGAACACCGGCATAATCTGGCGGCACTCGACGAGCCGCTGCGCTCACACGGCGGGCTGACCGAGCAGGAGGTGCCCTTCATTGTCAACCGCGTGCTGGCGGACCTGCCGAACGAGCCTGTGCTGCGGAATTTCGATGCGTTCTTCTATGCGACGATGGCGGCGGCGCAGGCATAGGTTGGGCGCTGTCGACCCCCACTCCGCCGGGCTTCGCCCGGCACCTCTCCCCCGATCGAGGGGGGAGAAGAAAGGCGCCCAGACTGCTCCACCGTGCCTTGGCTTGAAGTGCAGCGCTTTTGGATTGGAGCAGTAGGGCGCTGACCTGATTTCCTCTCCCCCGTCGATCGGGGGAGAGGTGGCCCCCAGGGCCGGAGTGGGGGTCGGCCCCGCGACGCATGCAAGACTGGAACCAAACCCCATGACCCAACTCGATCCCGCCATCAAAGTCCGCCACGAGCCGATGCGCATTGCCGGCGAGAAGGTCGACGCCGAGCACAGGCTGGAAGTGCGTTTCCCCTGGAACGATACCGTCATCGGCACCGTGCCGGCGGGCCGGGCTGAGCATGCCAAGCGCGCCTTCGAGATCGCCGCCGCCTACCAGCCGAAGCTGACGCGCTACGAGCGGCAGAAGATCCTGCTCAGGACCGCCGAGCTGCTCAATGCGCGCAAGGACGAGCTGTCGGATCTCATCACGCTGGAGCTCGGCATCTCCAAGCAGGATTCGCTCTACGAAGTCGGCCGCGCCTTCGACGTTTTTACGCTCAGCGGTCAGCTGGCCATCCAGGACGACGGGCAGATCTTTTCCTGCGATCTCACCCCGCATGGCAAGCAGCGCAAAATCTTCACCATCCGCGAGCCGCTTAGCGCGATCTCGGCGATCACGCCCTTCAACCATCCGCTCAATATGGTCTCGCATAAAGTCGCGCCGGCGATCGCCACCAACAATTGCGTGGTGGTCAAGCCGACGGAACTGACACCGATCACCGCGCTGATGCTGGCCGACATCCTCTACGAGGCTGGGCTGCCGCCGGAGATGTTCTCGGTGGTCACCGGATGGCCGGCCGATATCGGCGACGAGATGATCACCAATCCCAACATCGATCTCATCACCTTCACCGGCGGCGTGCCGGTCGGCAAGATGATCGCGTCGAAGGCCGGCTACAAACGCCAGGTGCTGGAGCTCGGCGGCAACGATCCGCTGATCGTGCTCAACGATCTGTCGGACGAGGACCTTGCGAAGGCCGCCGATCTCGCCGTGGCGGGTGCCACCAAGAATTCCGGCCAGCGCTGCACGGCAGTCAAGCGCATCCTGGTGCAGGAGAAGGTCGCAGACCGCTTCGTGTCGATGGTGCTGGAACGGGCCAAGGCCATCAAATTCGGCGATCCGCGCGACCCGGCAACGCAGCTCGGCACCGTGGTGCATGAAAAGGCGGCAGCGCTGTTCGAGAAGCGCGTTTGCATGGCGGCCGAGCAGGGCGCCGAGGTGCTCTACGATCCCGGCCGCAAGGGGGCGCTGCTGCCGCCGATCGTCGTCGACCGCGTGCCGCACCAGTCTGAGCTGGTGATGGAGGAGACCTTCGGGCCGATCGTGCCGATCGTGCGCGCGCCTGACGATGACGAGGCGCTGATTAAGCTGTCGAACTCGACGGCTTTCGGCCTGTCGTCGGGCGTCTGCACCAACGATTTCCGCCGCATGCAGAAATACATCACCGGCCTGAAGGTCGGCACCGTCAACGTTTGGGAAGTGCCGGGATACCGCATCGAGATGAGCCCCTTCGGCGGTATCAAGGATTCCGGCAACGGCTACAAGGAAGGCGTCATCGAGGCGATGAAGAGCTACACCAACGTCAAGACCTTCTCCCTGCCTTGGTAACTGCCGTGAAAGACAGTTTCGACCTTGCCGTCGTCGGCTCCGGCATAATCGGGCTGGCTCATGCCTTGGCAGCGGCGCGACGCGGGTTGCGCGTCGTCGTCATCGACCGCGACCAGAAAGCCAACGGCGCTTCGATGCGCAATTTCGGCCTCGTCGTTGTCACCGGGCAGGAGCCGGGGCCGTCGCGCCGCCTGGCGGAACGCAGCCGCGAAATCTGGCTTGAGCTGGCGCAGGAGGCGCGGCTGGATATCCTGCATCGCGGCAAGCTGATCGCGGCGCAGCGGCCGGAAGCACTTGCCTTGCTCGAGACCTTCAAGGCTGGCGAGCATGGCACCGAGTGCAGGCTGCTGACGGCGCGGGAAGCAGCCGCGCAGCAACCCGGCCTCGATGAGACGGCGATCATCGGTGGCCTCTACAGCCTGTTCGAATTGCGTGTGGAATCGCGCGAGGTGCTGCCGCGGCTGGCGTTGTTCCTGGCGCAGAAGCATGGCGTGGTCTTCCGCACCGGCATCTCGGCTACCGAGATCGCGCCGCCTTTCGTCGAAACCAGCGCGGGGCGTGTTCATGCTCAAAAGGTCGTCGTCTGTCCCGGCGACGATTTCTCTTCGCTTTATCCGAAGCTGATCGCGAAGCACGGCGTGCAGCGCTGCAAGCTGCAGATGCTGCGGCTGGCCGACCCCGGTTTCAAGCTTCAGTCGGCGCTGATGTCCGATCTCAGCCTCCTGCGCTACATCGGCTTCGCCGCTCTGCCCGAGGCCGGTGCGCTGCGGGAGAAATTGAGCGAGGAGCGCGGGGCGGCGCTGGCCAATGGCGTTCACCTGATCGTCGTGCAGAGCGCCGACGGTTCGCTCGTCGTCGGCGATTCCCACCATTACGGGCTGTCGCTCGATCCATTCGGATCGGAGGCCGTCGACCAGATGATCCTCGATGAGTTCAGGACATTGTTCGGAAAGGTGCCGGACGTTCTGGCGCGTTGGACCGGCAGCTACGCCTCGGCGAAGAATGCGGTCATGCGCGATGCGCCGCATGACGACGTGCGGCTGGTGATCGTCACCAGCGGCACCGGCGCCAGCACCGGCTTCGGGCTCGGCGAAGAGACCATAACGGAGTTGTTCGGCCAATGACGCTCGTCCATACCGAAGGCGAATCCAACAAGGCGGCGGCACGACAGGAATGGAGCGTCAAGCAGAGCCATGCGCCGTCGCAGGAACTTCTGCGGCGCGACGCCGATGCCTTCCTCCACCAGAGCCTGTCCAGCCCCTGCGTCTCGGCCATCGCCAAGGCGGAAGGCATCTGGATCGAGGACACCGCCGGACGCCGTTACATGGATTTCCACGGCAACAGCGTCCACCATATCGGCTACGGCCATCCGCGCCTCAAGGAAGCCATCGCCAGGCAGATGGACGAACTGCCGTTCGCGCCGCGCCGTTTCACCTGCGAGCCGGCGGTGGAATTGGCCGAGACGCTGGGCGCGCTGGCGCCGGGCGACCTTGGCAAGGTGCTGTTCACGACCGGCGGCTCCGACGCGATCGAGGTGTCGCTGAAATTGGCGCGCGCGGCGACCGGCCGGTTCAAGACGCTGTCCTTCTGGGACGCGTTCCACGGCGCCGGTTTCGGCGCATCCAGCGTCGGCGGCGAGGCGACGTTCCGTTCCGGCATTGCCGGGCCGCTTTTGCCCGGCACCGAGCATGTCGCGCCTTGGGCGCCGCACAATTGTCCGTACGGCACCAACTCGCTGGAGGAGTCGGCCCGCGCCTGCGCCAGCATGATCTCATATGTGCTGGGCCGCGAGGGCGACTTCGCCGCTTTCATCGCCGAGCCGATGCGCGCGACGCCGCTGGTGCCGGCGCCCGGCTTCTGGAAAGCGGTGCGCGAGGCCTGTAACCGGCATGGCACGTTGTTGATCTTCGACGAGATTCCGACCGGCCTCGGCAAGACCGGAAAATTCTTCGCCTCGGAACATGACGGCGTGACGCCCGACATCCTCGTGCTCGGCAAATCGCTCGGCGGCGGCATCCTGCCGATCGCCTCGGTGATCGCCCGGCGCGACCTCGACGTCGCCGGCGACTATGCGATCGGTCACTATACGCATGAGAAGAACCCGGTCACCGCGCGCGCCGCGCTCACCACCATCGCCATCATTCGCGAGGAAGGCCTCGTCGAACGCTCGGCCGAACTCGGCGCTTATGCGCTCGCCCGCATGAACGACCTTATGCAGCGCTCGCCTTTCGTCGGCGACGTCCGGGGCAGGGGGCTGATGTTTGGCGTCGAGATGGTCGAGGACAAGGCCAGCCGCGCGCCGGCGTGCGCGCTTGCCGAGAACATCTATTACCGCTGCCTCGACGAAGGGCTGAGCTTCAAGATCAGCCAGGGCAATGTGCTGACGCTGTCGCCGCCGCTGGTGATTGCGCGCGCTGATCTCGACCGCGCGCTCGATATCGTCGAAGCCGCCGTGTTGGCGGCCTGAGCGATGAAAGCTGTCCGCACCGACAGGGAGCTCGAATGCCCTGGCATCGATGCGGGCCTGAAGGCGCGCGGCGTCGAACTATTGACGCTGCCGGACGGCATCCCGGAAGCCGAACTGATGGCGGCGGTTGCCGACGCCGACCTTATCCTGATGTGCTACACGCCGATCACCGCGCGGGTCATCGAGGCGGCGCAACACCTCAAGGGCATCGTCAAATACGGCGTCGGCATCGATGCCATCGACATAAAGGCGGCGATGCGGCGCGGCATTCCAGTCGTCAATGTTCCCGAATATGCCGAAGAGACGGTTGCCGAGGGCGCCTTCGCGCTGACGATCGGGCTGGTGAAACGGCTGCCGGCGATCACCGCGGCGGTTGCGCGCGACGGCTGGGTCTGGCCGGAGCAGCGCTGGCTCGGCCGCGACATTTCAGGCTCGACGCTCGGCCTGGTCGGCTGCGGCAAGATCGGCCGAAGCATGGCGCGCATGGCGGGGCAGGGATTCCGGGCGCGGGTGCTCGGCTTCGATCCCGGCGTCGACGCGGCGACGATGCACGCCGCCGGGATCGAGAAGGTCGACGATCTGCACGGCATGCTGCGGGTCTGCGACTTCGTCTCGATCCACTGCGTTCTGAACGATGAGACGCGCGGCCTGATCGGCAAAGAAGAACTCGCTTGCATGAAGCCTTCGGCCGTCCTCGTCAACGTGTCGCGCGGCGCGCTGATCGATGAGGCCGCACTCGTTGAAGCGATCCTTGCCGGGCGCATCGCGGGCGCTGGGCTCGACGTCTATTCGCTGGAGCCGCTGGCGAGGTCCGGCCATCCGATGAGCGCGCTTTTCGATCGCGACAATGTGATCCTGTTTCCGCATCTGACCTTCTTCACGCATGAGGCGATGCGACGGCTCGAGGATGACACTTTGGCCCGCTGTTTCGAGGTGCTCGACGGTCGGCCGGTGATCATCCGCTCGCACGATCCGCGCTTGCGGGCGCAGACGTCCGGCGTCGAATTTCGCTGAAAAATCCGCTGTTTCCGAAGGGAAATGAAATCGGGGGCGCCGGCAAAATCGCGCCCGCAGCGGGCATGCGACAGTTCCATGACAAGTATCAGATGAATTTTGCTTGTCATAAAATAAATAGATTTTACTTATCGATTGGCGACCCCCAAAGTTGGCACAACGACGACACGCACCAGCGCCAAGCCGCTCGTAGCGGATCAGTCAGCGCGACCAAGAGCGCGTCGCAGGATGTGCCTTCCATCACAGGGGAACTGACATGAAATCGCGAAATCTTGCCATAGCTATAACCTTCGCCTCGGCGCTGCTCGGCTCTTCGGCGCTCGTCGCGCCGGCCTTCGCCGACGGCGTCGTCACCATCTATTCGGCCGATGGCCTGCATGACGGCAATGGCAGCTGGTACGAGACCGAATTCGCCGCCTTCACCAAGGCCACCGGCATCACCGTGCAGTATATCGAGGGTGGTTCGGGCGGTGTCGTCGAGCGCGTCGCCAAGGAGAAGTCGAACCCGCAGGCCGATGTCCTCGTAACCCTGCCGCCCTTCATCCAGCGCGCCGCCGCCGACGGCCTGCTGCAGGATTTCAAGCCGCAAGGATCCGACCAGATCGACGGCGGCACCGACAAGTACCGGCCGCTGGTCAACAACTACATGAACTTCATCTACAACAGCTCGGTGCTGTCGGAAGCGCCGAAGAGCTATGACGACCTGCTCGATCCGAAGTTCAAGGGCAAGATCCAGTATTCGACGCCCGGCCAGGCCGGCGACGGTACCGCCGTGATGTTGCAGATTATCCACGCCTTCGGCGGCGAGGAGGCGGGCTTCGGCTTCATGAAGAAGCTGCAGGACAACAATGTCGGCCCGTCCGCCTCCACCGGCAAGCTGACGGCGCTGGTCAACAAGGGCGAGCTGCATGTCGCCAATGGCGACCTGCAGATGAACATGTCGCAAATGGCCGACAACCCCAATATCAAGGTGTTCTGGCCCGCCGGCCCGGACGGCAGCCGCTCGACCTTCGCGCTGCCCTACGAGATCGGCCTGGTCACCGGCGCGCCCAATGGCGACAACGGCAAGAAGCTGATCGAATTCCTGCTCTCCAAGGAAGCGCAGTCGACGGTGAGCTCTGTCGCGCTCGGCCTGCCGGCCCGCAAGGATGTCAAGCCGGACGACGCCAATTTCGGCAAGTTGCAGGACGCCATGAAGGGCGTGACCATCTGGGCGCCGAACTGGGACGACGCGCTGACCAAGCTGCCCGACTACGTCAAGAAGTGGAACGAAGCGACCGGAAGTTGATCTCCTGGTGACCCAATCCGGAGGACCAGCCATGTCGGTGCCCGCATTCACGGGAAGCAATGTCATGGACGTCGACGCCGCGAAAATTCGCGGCGCCGGCTCCAATGTCCACTTCGACAAGGTGAGCGTCGCCTATGGCGCCCATGTCGTCTTACATCCGCTGACGCTCGACATCGCGCCGGGCGAGATCCTGGCGATGATCGGACCTTCCGGCTCCGGCAAGACGACGGCACTCAGGGCCGTCGCCGGTTTTGTCAGGCCGGCAAGCGGACGCATCCGCATCGGCGCCACCGACGTCACCGATCTTCCGCCCTATGAGCGGGGGCTTGGCATGGTGGTGCAGAACTACGCGCTGTTTCCGCATATGCGGGTCGAGGACAACGTCGCCTTTGGCCTGCGGGCCCAAGGCGCCGACAAGGCGCTGATCGGCGAGCGCGTGAAAGACTCGCTTGCCACCGTCGGCATGTCCGGTTTCTCCAAACGTTACCCGCGCGAGCTGTCCGGCGGCCAGCAGCAGCGCGTTGCGATCGCCCGCGCTTTGGCGGTCAGGCCGCGCGTGCTTCTGCTCGACGAGCCGCTATCGGCGCTCGACGCCCAGATCCGGCGCAACATGGTCGAGGAGATCGCCAAGCTGCATCGCGACCTGCCGGGCCTGACGATCCTCTATGTCACGCACGACCAGACCGAAGCGCTGACGCTCGCCGACAAGATCGCCATCATGCGCGACGGCAGGGTGTCCTCGCACGGACCGACGGCCGAGCTCTACCGCCGGCCGCCGAACCGCTTCACGGCTGAGTTCCTCGGCCGTGCCAATCTTTTGCCGGTCACCGTTGCCGAAGGCGCCGCCGGACCGAAGGGGCTGGCCACCGCAAAGCTCGGCGATGCCGTGCTCGCCGGCGTCGCGCGCGGTGAAAAGCCGGGGGACAAGACCTTGCTCTGCATCCGGCCGCAGCACCTCAGCCTCACCGGCGACGAGGAGCACACCAACAGGATCGTCGGCACGCTGAGGGAAGTGCATTGGCAGGGCGAGCTCACGCATCTGGTGCTCGACGTCGACGGCACGCCGGTGCGCGTCTCGGCGACCAGGCTGCCGGTCAGCCTGCCGGAGCGCGGCTCGGCCATGCCGCTGTTCTTCACGCCCGGCGATACCTCGCTCGTTCCAGAAGACGTCCGTGGCTGAGGCGGCCGTCCTTCCCGCCTCGCCGGCACTGAGAAGAGTGCCAGGCCGGTTCTGGATCGTGCCGCCGGCGGCGCTGCTGGCGCTGCTGTTCTTCTACCCGCTGGTGCTGATCGTCCAGCAGGCCTTTCTCGACGACAGCGGCATGGCCAATGTCGCCGAATTCGCGCGGGTGCTGCATGCGCGCTTCTTCCTCAACGCGCTCCTCAACACCATCACCATTTCGGTCGCGGCGACCGCCGGATGCCTGATCGTCGGGCTCGTGCTCGGCCTGATCCTCGCCTTCGTGCCGTTTCCCGGCAGCGGCGTCATTGCCCGATTGATCGACACTTTCATCGCTTTGCCGACCTTCCTGGTGACGCTTGCCTTCACCTTCCTCTACGGTTCGGCTGGCATGCTCAATGCCGGGCTGATGGAAGTGTTCTCGCTGCGGGCGCCGCCGGTCGATTTTCTCTACTCGACCTGGGGCGTGGTGCTGGCCGAGGTCACCGTCTACTCGCCCTTCGTGCTGCGTCCGCTGCTTGCGGCCTTTTCGCTGGTCGATCGCGGCCAGATCGAAGCGGCGAGCGTGCTCGGCGCGCGACCGTTCAGGATCGTGCGCCAGGTCATTCTGCCGGCGGCTGTGCCTGCGCTGATCGCCGGCGGGAGTCTCTGCCTGCTGCTGACCGTCAACGAGTTTGGCATCGTGCTGTTCATCGGCGCCAAGGGCGTCATCACGTTGCCGCTGCTGATCTACAGCAAGGCCATCCAGGAATCGGCCTATCAGGTCGCCTGCATCATCGCGGTCATCAACATCGCGCTGTCGCTGGGGCTGTTCGGCCTCTACCGCTTCGCCGCCGGCCGTATGGGGATGTAGCCATGCTGGTCTGGTCGCGTCCCGGTCGAATGCTGATTTGGGCAGTCTTCGCACTGCTGTTCGGCGTGTTGTTTCTCGCTCCGCTCGCCGTCATCCTGCTCTCCAGTCTGGCCGAGCAATGGAACGGCGTGCTGCCGAGCGGGCTCACGATCGAGCATTACAGCAATGTCGTGCGCGGCGCGGCGTGGAACGCGGTCAACGCCAGCCTCATCACCGGCTTCCTGGCCAGCGCGCTGGCGCTGGTCAGCGGCACCTGGGCAGCGCTTGCGCTGCGCGTGCAGGACGCGACGCTGGCGCGGGTGCTCGGCGTGCTGTTCTTCATTCCGAGTGCGGTGCCTTCGGTGTCCGTCGGCCTTGGCCTGCTGGTGGCCTTCAGCCATCCGCCGCTGCTCCTCAACGGCACGATCGCCATCGTCATGGTTGCGCATTTCGTGCTGATCTCGGCTTTCACCTTCGGCAATGTCTCGGCCGGGCTGGCGCGGCTTTCGCCCGATTTCGAACAGGTGGCGTCGAGCCTCGGCGCGCGTCCGGCCTACCGGCTATGGCACGTCACGCTGCCGCTGCTCGCGCCTTATCTGGTCGCCGCCTTCGGCCTAAGCTTCGCATTGTCGATGGGCGAGCTTGGCGCGACGGTGATGGTCTATCCGCCGGGCTGGGTGACACTGCCGGTCTCGATCTTCAGCCTCACCGATCGCGGCGATGTTTTTGCCGGCGCTGCGCTGACAATGGTGCTGGTCGCAGTGACGCTTGTCCTGTTGCTCGGGCTCGAACGCGTCGCCGGCCGTCAGACGAGATCATAGAGCGTCAGTGCCAGTCGCGCGCGTGGTTGACATGCGCGTCGGTCAGGCCGTTGCGGAAGAAGCGCTGGTAATAGCCGACATCGACATGGTGCACCTGCAGCCAGATGCCCGGCACGTGGATCGCGTCGCAATGCGCCGGGAAGCGGCGGTGAGTCTTGTAGATGTAGGTACAGATGTCGCGCACGCAGTCGATCACGTCCTGCGTGTAGACGGCGGCTTCGCTGAGATAGCGATGGCCGTAGTCACCCTTGTAGATTTCGGCGAACAGTTTTTCGTCGGTGAACAGCCCGTTCTTGCCGAACTTCGCCTCGACCACCTCGGCGACGGCGTCGGCCATCGTATCGTAGTAGGGCGGCGACATGCCCTTGATCAGGTGCTCGCCCTTGAAGCGCAGGCCGATCGGATTGCTGCGCAGGTTCGAGTATTTCGGCAGCGGTATCTGCCAGCGCAAAATGTCCATCGGCCGCCAGCGCGGCACCTCCACATCGAAGCCGAGCAGGGGGCCGTAGATCTTCGAGAATTTCGGATCGCCGACGAGCACCGGCGGGCTGATCGAGCCGTGGATCCAGGCGCCGAGCCCCATGGCATCGGCAACAAGGAAGATGTTTTGCAAGAGCAAGTCCGCCTCGATCTGCGTGCGTAGCGAGCCGATGGCGCCGAGCGGGATCTTCAAGTCCTTGTTGAGGAAGCCGTTCTTCACCCAGCGCTTGACGCCGGCCGAGCGATAGAAATTGCGGTCGTCGACGATGTTGGGACGCGCGCCGTCCGGCTGCGTCAAAAGATACATCATGCCGTTGATGTATTGGCGCGAGAGGTCGACGACGGGCAGCAGGATGGTGGTGCCCGCTAGGTTCGACAGGAAGCGGTTGGAATCGAGATAGGCGGGAAAGTCGCGCTTGCCTTCTGGGACATCGAGCCGCTTGTCCAGGATCTTCACTTTGGCCTCACGCGCGCGCTCGACCAGCCGCTCCGGGGTGAACGCCGTGTTGCCGTCTGCGGGCGGCGGCAACTTGCGCAGGAAATAGGTGCCTGAGTCGTTGATCAGGAAGAAATGCGTGCCTTGCGCATTGTCGGGGCTGCCGGCGGTGCGGCCGGCCATGGTGAGGTTCGGCTTGGCCATGATCGGCTTTTTTGTCGCCGGGTCCTCGAAAGGCCGGTCCGGCATGGTCAGGCCGGTGCAGCCGGTCATGGCGATCAGCACCGCTTCCTCCAGCTCCGACAGCGGCTCGCGCGGCTCCTCCGAGACGTAGCTCATGCTGCCGGCCAGCACTGAGCTGCCCTGGCTGACCCGATGCGTGCGGCGGCGGAAGATCGTCTCGACGAGCGGCCGCTTCAGAAGTTGATCGAGCCCCGATGCGATGCTGCCGTTGGCGGCCGAGGTTTGCTTGAGCGGCGCGGTCATGGCTTTGCTCCCGCCATCGCCGGGTTGGTCGATGCCGGCACGATCGGCCGCCACGGCGCGAAGGCGCTCTGTGTCCTCGGCAGCACCGAGGCCAGATCCGGACAATGGCGCAGGATGAGGCTGGTCATGCCGTTGTTGGCGATCCAGTCGATGCCGAAGGGGGAATAGATCTCAGGCCGATAGTCGACCGTGAGGAAGCGGTCGCTCTGCAGGCGCCGCGACGCCATCAGAATGAAGATACGGAAGGCTGTGTCGCTGAAGCCGAAGCCCGCCGGCGCCGGCTCGGAGAGCAGGCCGACGACCGTATCGATCTTGTCGACATCGCCGTAAAGTTCCTTGAGCAACCGCGCATCTTCGGGACTGGCAGTGACCTCCTCGAAACTCCTGATGCGCGGCCGGTGCAGGCCGGCGCGGAAATCATTGTAGCGCGGCACGCCGCGGCGCCTGGTGCGCACGATGTCGACGACCGAGAGGTCGATGATCTCATTGTCGCGCTGCAGCTTGAGCAGCGATTTCGGGAAGTTGTGCAGGGCGATGGCGCCCGGATGGGCGATGCCGAAGGAATAGAGCGTGTTGCGCAGGCCGAAATTGCGCATGATGTCGTCGGCGCCGGCACCCTGGATGTCGAGGAAACCCTTTTCCGCGATCTTCTCTCCGGACCTGTGGTGATAGAAGTAATAGTCATCCGGCAAGAGCGGATGCATGCGGTAGACGGTGGTGAAATCCTCGGTCAGCGAGTAGGGCGCGGCGTGATGGTCGGGCGTCGTCTTCGGGATGCCGACGGAGGCATGCTCGTCGAGCAGCCACAGGCCGAATTTCGTCACCCAGTCATTGGCCGGCGGACCGTTCCAGTTGCTCGATAGGCCGACCTGGATGGCACGTGTGGCGAGGATCGCCGGCGTCCATTCGACCGTGTGGATCTTGGCGATCAGCGCCGAGACGATGAGCCGCGCCGTCTGGTAGATGCGCTCGTCGTCCCAATTGCGGTAGCGCAGCCTGAGCTCGTCGCAGAGCAGATTGTGCTCGCGCGCGAACAGCGTGTGCATGGCGCTGAGGCCCAGCCACCAGCTCTCGTTGAAGCCGGTCACCTCGAAGCCGTGGATGTCGATCGGCAGATGGTTGTCGACAAGCCTGATCTTGGCGCCTTCGCGCAGCATGTTGGCCTTGGTGCTGTTCGGACCGTAGACTTCCGATCCGTCCCACCAGTGCGAGGCGGCATTGCTGAAATAGATCGGGGGCTGGCCGGGGCCACGGTCGAGCACCTGGTTGCCGGCAATGCGCATGACATCTTCCGGCTTGCCATCGACGGCGTTGGTCCACTTCATGCCCGAAGGTAGCGGCACGATGACGTCGTCCTTGCCGAGCGGATTGCGCGCATGGTTCACCCAGTCATGCACCTGGAACTGGATCCAGGCGGCGGCGAGGATGTTGAGCGAGCGGGCAGGAATAAAGGTGTTGCGATGCAGCAGCATCTGCGCCACCTCGACGGCGTTCGGCGTGTCGAACAGGTCGGGCTTGTAGGACGGCGTCAGATTGCGGCCGAAAGTGGCGCCGACCGCGCCCATCTTCGGCACCGACAGGTCGTTGTAGCTGCCGTCGTAAGTGCGCGTCTGGCGCACTTCCTCGGCGATGGGCGCCTGCGGCTCGGGCCGCGCCTGCGGCGGCTGCTCGACGACTTCCGTGTTGATCAGGTTCTGTTGCCGCAGCACGTAGCGGAAAGCGTCGAGATTGAGCAGGCTGAGCCGCAGCGGCAGCTTGTGCCATTCGATGCGGCGGTTGATCACCATGAAAGCCTGGCGCGCAATTCCGCTCAGCAGGCGGTTGCGCAGCGGCGCTTCGGTGCGCCAGCGGTAGGCGAGGCGGTGGGCGGCGCTTGCGTCGTAGACGACCTTGCGTGCCCGATTGAGATTGCCCAGCGGACGGAACTCATCCGTCGTGTTCCACGGGTTGAAGGCGAGCTCGTCGATCACCCTGGTGTTGGTGAAGGCCTCGGAGGTGCCGGCGGACGGCTGGGTGATGGTGAGCTCCGCCACCTTGACGGGCGGCGAGACGGTTTCCTTCCATTCGACGGCGGTGTCCTCGATCGGCGTCGAGCGCTCATCGACGAAGGTCTGGAGGCATAGCTCGAAGCGGACATCGCCAGCCGCCAGCCGCGCCGCGAACTCGTTCGCCAGATAGCTCGCATCCGTCGTCGACGGATCGGGCGCAGGTGCCGCGCTCGGCACCGGCCGCACTAGGTAGCGCACGGCAAGCGTTTCGCCCCAGCGGATGGCGCCGCGGCTCCAGAACGTCTCCAGCGCTACGCTGCGCACCTTGCGCTTGCGCCCCGTGGAGACGTTCTTCAGCATGCGGATTACCTCGCCGGGGCCGAAGCCCAAGGCAAGGCCGATGAGGCCGACGATCTTGGCGATGGTGCCGCCGGCGGTCGCCTTGGCGAAAGCGACGAACTGTCTTGCGTCGCGGGCGTGCGAGACAGGAAAATTGGTTGCGAGCAGATCGTGCTGCTCCTTGTCCGAGACCTTGACGCGCAGGGCGATGCCGCGCAGGTCGGGCTTGTAATCGGCCTGGCCCGAACCATTCGCATTGGAGAAGCGCACGATCGCCGGATAGGATTTTCCCGGCTGGGCGAAGCCGGCACGGAGTTCGGCGGGAAGATCGTCGTTGAAGCGCAGCACCGCGTCGATCGAGGCGAAGATCGGCTTGGCGTGGAAGGCGCGCTGGATGCCGGCCGCCTTGGCGCGCTGCTTCGTCTTCAGCTGGACATGCATCATGTCCTGCGCCAGCTTCTCGAACAGCAGGCGCTCCTGCTCGTCCGAGCTTGCGGGATCTCGCGCCAGTTCGTCATTGCCTGCTTGCCAGGTTGCGTCAACACGATGAGCCTCCCTGCTTTTTGTTTCACGCAATTCCGGGCGGAAAACCGCCCAGCACTTTTCCTGGAATTGCTTCAGTCGGGGCGAATGCGCTTTTCGATCATCTCCCCGACGCCCTTGAGAAGACCCCCGGGCGAGGGGCTGTAATGCGGCAACGCCAGCCTGGTGATGTGGGCGTCGATGACGGCCGGCTTGCCGAGCGCCATCGCGTCGTCGAGCGCGGCTTCGAATTCTTCCAGCGTCTCGACGCGGTAGCCCTTCGCGCCGCAGGCCTGGGCGAAGCCGACATAGTCGGGGTTGTCGAAATCGACCAGGCCGTATTCCTGGTAGGATTGCAGCTGGTAGAGCTTGATCAGCTGAAACTCGTTGTTGTTGAAGACGATCCAGATCACCGGGATGTCGTACTGGACCGCGGTGAGCAGCTCGAAGCCGGAGAGCAGGTAGCAGCCGTCACCGCAGCCGACGATCACCGGGCGTTCGGGATGGGCGAGCTTGACGCCGAGCGCGCCGTTGACGCTGCCCGCCATCGGCCCGAAATCGCCGGGCTTGCGGAAGTTCTGGCCGGGCGCGATCTGCAGGTAATAGCCGAGCCAGGCGAGATGCGCGCCGGCGTCGGCAAGCACGATCGCATTGTCCGGCAAGCGTTTCGACAGCGATTGCGCCATCTGTCCGGGGTGGATCTTGCCGGTCAGATGCAGGATGTGCTCGTCGCTGTAATCGGTCGCCTCGCGGTCCGCCGGCAGGCTCGGCTCGAGCATGTCCGACATCTTCGCAAGCAGCGCGCCGACCGCGAGCTTGGCGTCGCCGATGATGGCGCCATCGGCCTTGTAGACCTTGTCGATCTCATTGATGTCGATGTTGATGTGGATCAGCTTGCGGTTTTCGAAGAGGTCGTCGCGAAAACCGAAGGTCGCGTGCTGGGCGAAGGAATTGCCGACGGCCAGGACAAGGTCGGCGTCAAGGAACGCCTTCCAGGCCGCGCTATGGCCACTGTCGCAGAAGACGCCCACGCATAGGGGGTGACGTTCGGCGACGATGCCCTTGCCGTCGAGCGTCGTGGCGAAGGGAATCTGGTAACGCTCGAGGAGCTGCTTCAGCTCGTGGCCGGCGCCGCTCTTGACCGCGCCGAAGCCGATCAGTGCGATAACCTTCTTGCCCTTCTCCAGAGCCTCGACAAGCATCTCGGCGACGTCCCGCACTCTTGCAGGGTCCGGCAGCACCGGTTTCACCTGAAGGTCGATCGGGCGGAAATTGTCGACCGACACATCGTGTTCGGTGAGGTCCTCCGGCACGTGGATGTGGACGGGACCGGGCCTGCCTTCGAAGGCGATGTTGACGGCCTCTTCAAGCACGTCGCAGGTTTTGGCGGCATCGGTGAGCAGGAAGGATTTCTTCGTCGTCGCGGCGAACATCTTTTGCGAGTCCGGCGTGCGGCTTACGCCCGAGGTTTCATTGAGCGCGCCCTTGCCGGTCCATTTGCGTGAGGCGAAGCCGGAGACCGCCAGCACCGGATAGGAGTCCGACATGGCGACCGCGAGGCCCGAGAACAGGTTGAAGGCACCGGGACCGGCGGTGGCGAAGCAGACGCCGAGCTGGCCGGAAAACATGGCGTAGCCGCAGGCCATGAAGGACGCCGCCTGCTCATGCCTGGTGATCACCGGCCGGATCGACTTGGAGTGTTTCAGCGCCAGCATCAGTCCGGCGGCATTTTCGCCCGCGCCACCGAATGCGGCGCCGACGCCAATGCCTTCCAGGCCCTTCACGATCGCCTCGTAGACCCGCATCGGAAATGCCCCCGGAGCCCTTGCGGCCGGCAACGGGAACAGCTCCGATGTCGATGCAGCGGCAAAGGCGACAAGTATTCGCAAATGAAATCAATACAGCGGGATTTTGTGCTGTCCGGGCGAGCGTGACTGTGAAGCAGCTAACACTCGCGGCAAGTTGAAGCTGGCGTCTTCTCAGAAGAGCCAAGTAGTTCCTCTGCCGGAGATTGTGGGCTCCCGACATGCGCCGAACCACGGCTCACGCTCGCGGGATTGATGCCGTCTGCGCTCCGCCTGAGCCTCGCCAGTCTACCGTGTCAGTTTGCCGTAGCGTTTGATCAGGCGATCGCGCTTCAGGCGCGACAGCCTATGTATCCAGAAGACGCCGTCGAGCTGATCGATCTCGTGCTGATGGCACACCGCCAGCAGACCTTCGGCGTCCTCGAAATGCTCCTTGCCCTCGAGATCCTGATAGCGAATCCGTACGCGGGCGTGCCGCTCGATCTCTTCCGTGACGCCAGGCATCGAAACACTGCCTTCGGTGTGACGCATCATTTGGGACGAGGCCTCGACAATCGAGGGATTTGCATAGACCGAAGGGTTGGTGGCGGGAGGCACCTGGATCACGACCAGGCGTTTCAGAATGCCGATATGCGGGCCGGTTATGCCGATCCCGGGCGCGGCGTGCATTGTGTCGATAAGATCGCCGGCCAGATCGCGCAGATCGCTGTCGAACAGCTTCACGGGATCCGCGACGGCACGCAGGAGCGGATCGGGGAATTTTACGATCGGCCGAACCGGCATATCTCTCTTTCACGCAATTCCGGACGGAAAACCGCCTCGCACTTTTCCTGGAATTGCTTTAGCCCACAGGCTTCTGCAGCACGTCGAATTGCGGGTTGGTCTCCGAAAAGATCGGTAGGGCCGCGGCACCGAGCACGGACGTGTCCTTGCCGGCGGCGCCCACCACAACGCGCGGCGTCGCGCGGGCGCTGGTCGAGCTGACCGAAAGATGCAGCGGCTCCAGCCGGGCGGCGAGAGCCTCGATCACCGGCAGCGGCATGAAGCCGCCGAGCACGACGGTTTCGGGGTCGAGCGCCATCTCCACGACGTCGATCGCCTGGCGCAGCGGCTCGACCGCTTCGGCGAGCCATGCCTCGAAACGCCTGTCGCGCTTGGCCAGCAATTCCTCCAGCAGGCCGGGCGAGGCGTGGTCGGGATCCGGCAGATCGAGCCTGTCATAGGCCGCGCGTAGCGAGATGTAGCGCTCCAGGCAGCCGCGCTTGCCGCAGTCGCAGGGCAGGCCGCCCGGCTTGACGATGATGTGGCCGATCTCGCCGGCATTGTGCCGGCTGCCCTTGTAGAGATGGCCGTCGAGGAAGAGGCCGGCGCCCAGGCCGGTTCCGATGAACAGATAGACGAAGTTGTCGAGCTTGCGGGCGACACCATAGAGCCGCTCGCCTATTGCGGCTGCGGTGGCGTCGTTCTCGACGATCACGGCGATGCCGGTCAGCCGTTCCAGTTCTTCGGCAACGGGAAAGTCATGCCAGCCGGGGAGCGCAGTCGGGCCGACCGACGTCATGCCCTCGACGCCGAAAGGGCCGGGCATCGCCATGCCGATGCCGAGCAGCTTCGTGCGGTCGAGGCGGGAGGTGGCGATCAGGTCGTCCGCGATCACGGCAAGCAGCGGCATCGCCTCGGCGGGGGTCGGGCGGTCGACATTTCGCTCGATACGGGCGCGCATCGTGCCGGAAAGGTCGGTGACGACGCCGACGGCAAGCTGATGGTCGAGCTGCAGGCCGATCGAGTAGCCGCCATCAGGGTTGATGGAGTAGGGGACGGCCGGCTGGCCGCGCGCGCCTTTCAGCGTCGCTTCCGGGCGCAGCAGCCCGGCTTCTTCCAATTCCTCGACGATATTGGAGATGGTCTGCGACGACAGCGCCGTCAGCCTGGCGATTGCCGCTCGCGACAGCGGGCCGTTGGTGCGGATCGTCTCGATCACCACACGCCGGTTATGCGATTTCGCCTGCTCGAGATTTGTACCGGAGATGGTTTTCTTGAGGATCATGAGGTACTTACCAGTCACGCCAAGTGTATAATGCCCCTTTTGAAAATCAAGTTGATTTAATTATATTGATGCCGCCAGACGGCCAAAGGCTTTGAGCTACCCCGAATGAGGTCTCGCGGCTTCGCCGCGTGAGAAAAATGTCAGTCGCTTGGCGCGCTGGCTCAGCCGAAACGCGCAGGAGCAAAATCGGCGGCCGATTGCACGTCCTGGCCAGCGATGAAGCGGGCGACCCAGCGGGCCGTCGCCGGGGCGAGCGTCAATCCCAGATGGCCGTGGCCGAAGGCGTAGATCACATTCGGTGACTTTGCCGAAGGCCCGATCACGGGTCGCGAGTCCGGCAGCGACGGCCGGAAGCCCAGCCATTGCGAGGAGGGCTGGCCGAGATCGGGAAAGAACTGCCGCACGCCGCGATCGAGCAGCGCCAGCCGGCGCGGGTTGGGCGGCGCCTTGAGGCCGCCCAACTCGACGGTGCCGGCAACCCGCAGCCGGCCGTCCATCGGCGTCATGTAGAAACCGAGATCGACAGGACAGACCGGGCGGTTGAGCAAAGGTGCCGCGGTCTGAAATTCCAGATGGTAGCCGCGCTCGGTGTCGAGCGGGATCCGATCGCCGGCCTGGGCCGCGAGGGGCCGGGACCGCGCGCCCGCCGCGATCACCACTTTTTGCGCCGTGACGGCGAGGCCCGGGCCGCTCAGCCGCACGTCGCCGGCAGCCGTTGCGAGGCCGGTCACGCTCGCGCGCACGAATTGGGCACTCCTGGCGGTGGCGGCTGCCGCAAGCCGCGCCATCACTGCCCTGGGATCGCTGACGTTGATCGAATCCGGGAAATAAAGGCCCCGAGTCTCGAACGCCGCAAGCCGTGGCTCCAGCGCGGCCACCTGTTCGGAACTCAGCACCTGCTGGTGGACGCCAAGCTCGGCTCGCAAGGCCCGCCCGACCGCGGAGGCGGCGAAATCGGCTGCGCGGCGATAGACATAAAGGCAGCCATTGCGGCGCATCAGGTCCTGAAGACCGGCCTCCTGCACCATCTCGCCCCAGGCCGGCAGGGCTTCGGCAAGTAGACCTGCAAGCGCCAGCGCATTGGCGCGGGTGGTCTTCGGCAGCGACTGCCGGACGAAGCGGATGAGCCATGGCGCGAGCTGGAAAAGTGCTGCCCAACGCAGCGAGAACGGGCTGTCTGGATCGAGCAGCAGCGTCGGCAGCGCACGCAGCACGCCGGGATTGCCGACCGGCATGCAGGCATATTCGGCGATCGTGCCGGCATTGCCGAACGAAGCACCCGAGCCCGGCTCATTCGGGTCTATGAGCAAGACCTCGCGGCCCTCGCCGGCAAGCCGTAAGGCCGTGGCCAGGCCGATGACACCGGCGCCGATGATGGCGATCTCGACCGATTTCGGCGCGACTGTTGAGGTCATGTCTGTCAGACGAAGCCCGGTAATTGCAGATGACCGGCGGCGAGCAGCTCGGCCATGGTGGTCAGCGCCGAGCGCAGGTCTTCTTGCGAGCGCGCCGCGCCGACATTGATGCGCACGCCGTGCTGGACCGGCTCGCGGCCGACGGCGAAGGCATCGCCCGGCAGCACGGCGACGCCGCGCTCCAGGCAGGTGCGGGCAAAGCCGGCGCCGCGCCAGGGTTCGGGCAGGCGCAGCCAGGCATGCGTCGAGGTCGGGTGGCTCTGGATGTCAAAGCGGCCGAGGATTTCGGAGAGGATCGCCTGGCGCTGGCGCAGTTCCTGTTTCTGGATGTCGATGATGCGGGCGGCAGCACCTTCCTCGATCAATCTCGCGCCAATCAGCGCCGTCAGCGGGCTGATGCTCCAGCAATTGATGCGCAAGGCCGCCGCGACCTGGCCGGCGATCGGGCGCGGGGCAATGACGAAGCCGAGGCGAAGGCCGGGCGCCAGGCATTTCGACAGTGCACCGAGATGGATCGTCAGCTCCGGTTCGAGGCTGGCGAAGGAGGGCGGCGGGTCATCGGCCAGCGGCCGGTAGACGTCGTCCTCGATGATCAGCACATTGTGGCGTCGCGCTACCGCCGCCAATTCATGCCGGCGCTCCGCGCTCAGTGTGATCGTCGTCGGATTGTGCAGTGTCGGCACCAGGAAAACCGCACGCGGGCGAAGCTGCGCGCAAGCTGCCTCGAAGGCGTCCGGACGCATGCCGCCGCGGTCCATGGCGACGCCGCGCAGGTCCAACCCGTGCACACGGCAGAGCGCGTTGATGCCCTGATAGGTCACCTCGTCGGCAAGGATCACCTCACCTTGCCGGGTGACGGCGCCAAGAACGCAGTCGAGGCCATGCTGGGCGCCCGCGGCGAGCACGACACGGCCCGGGTCGCCGTCGCCGGCGACTGCCTTGAACCAATCGGCGACCGCCACGCGTCCCCAGAGCGGTCCCTCCGGCGGGTGATAATCCTGCAGCGAGGCGTAGTGGCGATCCTTGGAAAGGCGTGGCAGCAGAGCGGCTACCGCATCCAGATAGGCGGAGGTAGCCGGCCGGTTGACCGAGAGGTCGATGATACCGCTCTGGTCGCTCGGCGCCGACACGAAACCCGGCTTCTCGCCCGCGTCGCGGGCGGCGACTGTCGTGCCGCGCCCGGGGCGCGCTTCGAGCAGACCTTGCTCCTGCAGGGTGGAGAGCGCCCGCGTCACGGTCGTGACATTGATGCCCAAAGCGCGCGCGATCTCGCGCTGCGGCGGCAGCCGGTCGCCGACGGCAAGCGTGCCCGCGGCGATGCGTTCGGCGATCGCGTCGGCAAGACGGCGATAGACCGGGCTTTCATCCTCGGTGAGGCGAAGATCTTCGAGCATAGGGGGATTCGAACTACGGCTGACGTCTCACTTGTCGGGCATCTAGCATAAGACAACGGTCCGGACAATAGAGCTTGTCCTACATCCAATCCGAGAAAAATTATCACACAATCCCGCATTTTTCAGCTTGACGGGCAAAGTTGTCCGCATTTATGGTCAATTTCACCTTGATTGTGTGACCATACAAGTCGGGCGGCGCGCTGTTTCGGCGGGCCCGCACCGGGAGGACGAGGCATGGATCGCAAGCCGCATGACGAATCGCTAATCGGCAGCCGGGACTGCGAGCGATGAGCGCCAGCCAGGCCTTCGCGCCGACCGGCGGAGCAACGGCTGCGGGCCCAGCGCAGGCGAGAGCCGGCCAGGGCTTCGTCGAATTCGCCGACGTCGAGAAATCCTATGACGGCCGCAGCTTCGCGGTAACGCGGATGAACCTCAGCGTCGCGCGCGGCGAGTTCCTGACGCTGCTCGGGCCGTCTGGCTCCGGCAAGACCACCACGCTCAACATGCTTGCCGGCTTCGAGCGGCCGACGCATGGCACGATCACGCTCGAGGGCCAGCCAGTCGACAGGCTGCCGCCCTATCAGCGCAATATCGGCATGGTTTTCCAGAACTATGCGCTCTTCCCGCATATGACGGTCGAGGAGAATGTCGGCTTTCCGCTCTCCGTCCGCCAGGTGAGCAAGGCCGACATCGCGGCCCGCGTCGGCCGCGCGCTCGACATGGTGCGGCTGAAGCAATTCGGCGACCGCCGCCCGACGCAGCTTTCCGGCGGCCAGCAACAGCGAGTGGCGCTGGCTCGCGCGCTGGTGTTCCAGCCGAGCCTGGTGCTGATGGACGAGCCGCTCGGCGCGCTCGACAAGAAATTGCGCGAGCACATGCAGCTTGAGATCAAGCAGATCCACACGATGCTCGGCGTCACCATCGTCTATGTCACACACGACCAGAGCGAGGCGCTGACGATGTCGGACCGCGTCGCCGTGTTCAACCAGGGCGGCATCGCCCAGCTCGGTTCGCCCGACGATCTCTACAACACGCCGCAAAGCTCATTCGTGGCGAGCTTCATCGGCGAAAACAACACGCTGGAAGGTGTGGTCGACCGCGTCTCAGGTGAGCAATGCCGCGTCCGCCTGAATGGCGGCGGCGAGATCACCGCGCTGGCGGTCGGTGTGACGCAAGGCGGCGCCTGCCATGTCGCGATCCGGCCCGAGCGGCTCAGCCTGTCGGCTGCCGCCAATGGCGGCAACGCGCTGCCAGCGACCGTCGATGGGCGTATCTATCTCGGCGATCACCTGCGCCTTCTGGCCAGGCTCGCCAACGACCAGGTGCTGACCGTCAAGGTCGGCCCCGAAGCGACGATGGCGAATGGCGAGACCGTGACGGTCTCCTGCGCGCCCAACGATTGCCGCGCCTTTCCAGCCGATGCCGGAACGGGCGGCGCCATTCCAAAACAGGGGAAAATGCAATGACACAAATGAGAAAGACTCTTCTCGCGCTCGCTGCCGCCACGGCCTGCATGACCATCGCCGGCGCCGCCTTCGCCGAGGAACTCTCGATCATGGCGAGCGGCGGCGCCTGGCAGGACGCGCAGCGCAAGGCCTGGTTCGAGCCCTTCGCCAAGGAAACCGGCGCCAAAATCCTCGAACAGGAATATCTCGGCGACCTCGGCAAGGTCAAAGCCATGGTCGAGACCGGCAACGTGCCGATCGACCTGGTGACGGTGGAAACCGCGACCGTGCTGCAGGGCTGCGACGCCGGCATCCTCGAGCGGCTCGACTATGCCAAGATCGGACCGCGTGACAAATTCATCGAAGGCTCGGCGCTGGATTGCGGAGTCGGGCTCGATGCTTACGGCGACATCCTCGCCTATGACCCGACCGTGCTCAAGGAAGCGCCGACCTCGGTGCTCGACCTTTTCGACACGACCAAATTCCCCGGCAAGCGCGCCATGCGCAAATTCCCGGCGCAGAACCTCGAATGGGCGCTGATGGCCGATGGCGTGGCGCCGGCCGACGTCTACAAGGTGCTGGCCACGCCGGAGGGCGTAGACCGCGCCTTCAAGAAGCTCGACACGATCAAGAAGGACATCGTCTGGTGGGATGCCGGCGCGCAGCCCGCGCAGCTGCTCGCCTCCAAGGAAGTCGTAATGACCACGGCGTGGAACGGCCGCATCCAGAACGCGATCGACAACGACAAGAAGCCGTTCAAGATCGTCTGGAACAACCAGATCCTCGAATACGACATGATCGCCATCCCGAAAGGCGCGCGTAATCCGGAGCTGGCCTACAAATATCTCGCCTATATCAGCGAGCCTAAGAACAACGCCAAGCTTGCCAGCTTCATCACCTACGGGCCGGTGCGCACCGACGCAGCGTCCTTCGTCGCGGCCGACGCGCTGCCGAAACTGCCCAACGCTCCCGATCATCTGGCCGGCGCTTATCTCGTCGCAGACACCGAGTTCTGGGGCGACTATGGCGAGGACCTCGTCAAGCGTTTCAACGCCTGGCTCGCCCAGTAGGAGACGGCATGTCGGCGCTCCAGCCCAGCGAACTCGACCGGCCGACGCTGGCCCGCGACCGGTCAGCCGCCGATGCGGACCTGAAGTCCGTGTCGGCGGCGCTCCGGCGCGCCGAATTCGGCGACCGGATGCGCTTGCTGCTGCTGGCGGCGCCGCTGCTGGTTCTGCTGGCGCTGAGTCTTCGGCATTCCGATCGTGCTTTTGCTCTCACGCGCAGTCTATGATCCGACCATCGCGGACGCTTTGCCCAAGACGACCGCGGCCCTGGCCGGCTGGAACGGCCAGGGCCTGCCCGGCGACGATGCCTTCGCGGCGCTTGCGGCAGACCTCAAGGACAACCAGGCCAAGGGTACAGCCTATGAACTGGCCAAGAGCCTGAACGCTCGCCTTCCGGGCGCGCGCAGCCAGCTCTTGAAGACAGTGCGCAAGCTCGAAAGCGCCGACGGCCAGGCCGCGCTCGACGCCATGAAGTCGGTGCCGTTCTGGTCGGCGCCAGCGACCTGGCCGGCGATCCAGAGCGGCACGCGCAGCTTCACTTCGTTTTATCTGCTGAGCGCGCTCGACCTGCGCTGGAACGCCGATGGCGCCATCGAGCGGGTGCCGCCGGAGCAGGCGATCTTCATCCAGGTGTTCTTGCGCACCTTCTTCGTTGCCGCGTCGGTGACGCTGGCAACGCTGATCCTCGGCTTTCCGCTCGCCTATCTGATCGCCAACGTGCCGAAGGGGCTGGCGGCCATCCTGATCGTCGCGGTGCTCTTGCCGTTCTGGACCTCGATCCTGGTGCGCACCGCGGCCTGGACGGTGCTGTTGCAGAAGTTCGGCCTGGTCAACGACTTCCTGCTTCTCATCGGCGTCACCAGCGACCGGCTCGACCTGATGTACAGCCGCATCGGCCTGATCATCGCCATGACGCATATCCAGCTGCCGTTCACGCTGCTGCCGATCTACAGCGTCATGCGCACCATTCCGCCGTCGCAGATGAAGGCCGCCTATTCGCTGGGCGCCCGGCCTTTCACCGCGTTCCGCCGCGTCTACATTCCGCAGGTGTTCCCGGGCGTGATGGCCGGCTGCATGCTCACCTTCATCCTGTGCCTCGGCTATTACATAACGCCGGCGCTTATCGGCGGGGCAAGCGATCAACTGATCAGCAATTTCATCGCCAACTACGTCAATGTCGAACTGAACTGGGAGATGGCGGCAGCGCTGTCCTTCATCCTGCTGGTCTTCACGCTGGCGCTGTTCGGCATCTTCGCCCGCGTCCTCGGCCTAGACCGCCTGAAGCTGGTGTAGCCATGCTGTTGTCCCCTTACCCTACAACCAGCGAACGCATCCGCATCACGCTGCTGTGGATATGGTGCGGGCTGGTCATCCTGTTCCTGCTAGTGCCGATCATCATCCCGGTGCCGCTCTCCTTCAACAGCGGCGCCTTCTTCATCTTCCCGCTCGAGGGGATATCAACGCGCTGGTACGAGGTGGTGCTCGGCACCCAGCGCTGGCAGTCGGCGATCGGCAACAGCCTGATCGTCGCCTTCGGCACGACGGTGATCGCGACGACGCTCGGCACGCTGACGGCGATCGCGCTTTCCGATGAGAAATTCCCCGGGCGGCGCATCATCATGCCGCTGCTGTTGTCGCCGCTGATCGTGCCGGTGGTGATCACCGCCGTCGGCTCATACCTGTTTTATGCCCGTGTCGGGCTGGCCAGCACCTATGCCGGCATCATCCTGGCGCACACTGCTCTCGCCAGCCCCTTCGTGGTGGTGACGGTGGGCGCAAGCCTGACCGGCTTCGACCGCAACCTGATGCGCGCCGCGGCGATCTCCGGCGCAAAACCGCTGACGTCGTTCTTCCGCGTCATGCTGCCGCTGATCCTTCCCGGCGTGCTTTCGGGCGCCGCCTTCGCCTTCGTCACCTCCTTCGACGAGGTGGTCGTCGTGCAGTTCCTGGCCAGTGCCGGCCAGCGCACCATGCCGCTCGAAATGTTCATCGGCTTGCGCGAAAAACTGAGCCCCGCGATCACCGCGGCGGCGACCTTGATGATGGGGCTGTCCATCCTGCTTTTGCTGGTGGCGAACATCCTGGCGCGGCGTGGGCGCAAGGCCCCAGCTTAACCCGCGGCCAATTGGGCAGGAACGATCTCGGCGCTGACGCATTTTGCTCGCGTCAACAGCCGAGGGACCCGATGCGCATTGCCCATGTCGCGCCGCTCTACGAATCCGTGCCGCCAAAGCTCTACGGTGGTACGGAGCGGATCGTTTTCTACATAACCGAAGCATTGGTCGAGCTCGGGCACGAGGTGACGCTGTTCGCGAGCGGCGACAGCGAGACTTCGGCCAAGCTGGTGCCCGGGCGCGACCAGGCGATACGGCTCGACCCGCGGCCGAAGAAATCGGAGATTGCCGCGCATCTGGCGATGCTTGCCGATGTGCGCGAGCGCGCCCAAGAGTTCGACGTCATCCATTTCCATCTCAGCCACTTCCTGCATTTCCCGTTCTTCGAGGCCATTGCGGGGCGAACGGTGACGACGCCGCATGGCCGGCTCGACTATGTCGACCTGGCGCCGGCCTATAAACGCTTTCCGCGCTTCCCGATGATCTCGATCTCGCACAGCCAGAAACGGGGATTGCCCGACGCGAACTGGCTGGCCACGATCCATCACGGACTGCCGCTCGACGCCTACCGGCCGACCTATGAGCCGCAGGCGGAGGAACCTTATCTCGCCTTCCTCGGACGGCTGTCGCGCGACAAGCGGCCGGACCGCGCCATCGAGATCGCGCGCCGGACCGGATTGAAGCTGAAGCTGGCGGCCAAGATCGGCGACGACGATCGCGCCTATTTCCGCGACAACATCGAGGCGCTCATCGATGGCGACCGCATCGACTATGTTGGCGAGATTACCGAGGACGAGAAGGCTGCTTTCCTCGGCAATGCGGCAGGCATGCTTTTCCCCATCGACTGGCCGGAACCGTTCGGCCTCGTCGCGATCGAGGCTATGGCCTGCGGCACGCCGGTGATCGCCTGGAACAGCGGCGCTCTGCCGGAAATCGTCGACGACGGCGTCACCGGCTTCGTCGTGGACAGTGTGGATGATGCGGTCGCGTCGATGCCCGCGCTTCTCGATCTGGACCGGCGGCAGGTGAGGGCGGTGTTCGAAAAGAGGTTTTCGGCGGCAAGAATGGCACGCGAGTACGTTGCTGCCTATATGCGTCTGACCGGCATGCCGGAGGCCAAGGCCTCCTGACCTTGATGCCTGGAGCCGGATGATTTCGGGTCTGTTCGACCTGAAATCTCAATCCGGCTCTAAATCAAAGAGATAGAGCATGATATTGTCCGAAAGCGCTTCACACTTTTCGGCATCATGCTCTAGGGCGGGGCAAAACGAAGAGGTGACGAATGATGGAGCTCGACGAGCGCAAGCTCGATCCTGCCGTAGCCCTTTCTTCACTCGACGAGACCGGACCGCGCGAACCGCACCGGCTTTTTGCCCTCAAGCAGGGTGACTGTTTCGCCGTCGCCGACGCCTATGGCGACATCAGGGGGTCGGGCGACGGCTTCTTCCGCGACGACACGCGCGTGCTGTCCGAATTCCGGCTGACCATTGGCGGCCGGCAGATGTCGCTGCTCGGCGCTTCGCTCAGCCAGGACAATGTGCTGTTCACATCCAATCTGACCAATCTGCCGATCCAGAGTGCGGCCGGCCGCGATATCCCGCAAGGCGCGATCCATATCGAACGAGTCAGGCTGATCTGGCAGGACAGGCTGTTCGAGCGCATCACGCTTTCCAACTACAGCCGCGAACATTCGACCATCACGGTCTCGCTGCATTTTTCCGCCGACTTTCGCGACATGTTCGAAGTGCGCGGCTCGACACGGGTCAAGCGCGGCACGACGCATGTCGCCAAGACCGACAAGATCTCGGTGCTGCTCGGCTATGACGGCCTGGACGGCTTGCCGCGGCGTTCGGCAATCTCGTTTTCGCAGGCGCCCGACCAGTTGAGCGACAACCGCGCCGATTTCCTCATCGCGGTGACCAAGCGCAGCCAGAAAGTGCTCTATATCGAAGTGGGTCCCGAGGTCGCCGATACGCCGGACCGCGACCGCTTCCGCGCCGCGGCGGCGCGCGCCCGCTTCGGCATGCGCGCCAAACGCCGGCATGGCGCCACGGTGCACAGCTCGGGCCGCGTCTTCAACGATTGGGTCGAGCGCGCCCGCGCCGACGTGGCGCTGCTCACGACCGAACTTTCGACCGGGCCTTATCCTTATGCCGGCATCCCATGGTTTTCGACGGCGTTCGGCCGCGACGGCGTGATCTCGAGCCTGCAGATGCTCTGGCTCAACCCAGGTCTCGCGCGCGGCGTGCTGGCATTTCTCGCCGAGCATCAGGCGACCGAGACCTCGCCCTTCTCGGATTCCCAGCCGGGCAAGATCATGCATGAGACGCGCAAAGGCGAGATGGCGGCGCTGCGCGAGCTTCCCTTCGGCCGCTACTACGGCGGCGTCGACACCACGCCGCTGTATATCCATCTGGCTTCCGCCTATGCCGAACGCACCGGCGACATGGCCTTCATCGACAAATTGTGGCCTTCGCTCAAGGCCGCCGCCGAATGGACGGAGGAGGCGAGCCGCGCCACCGGCTTCGTCACCTACCAGCGCGCTGCCGAATCCGGTCTCGCCAATCAGGGCTGGAAGGACAGTTTCGACTCGGTCTTCCACGCCGATGGGCGCATTCCCAAGGGGCCGATCGCGCTGGTCGAGGTGCAGGGCTATGTCTTCGCGGCCTTTCGCGGCCTGGCGGCGCTGGCGCGCCGCCGCGGCGAATTCGCCGACGCCGAGCACTGGGAAAACCGCGCCGAGGAAATGCGGGTCGCTGTCGAACGCGATTTCTGGCTGGACGACATGAACTTCTACGCCTTGGCCATCGATGGCGAGGGCCAGCCGTGCAAGGTGCGAACGACAAATGCCGGGCACCTGCTTTTTGTCGGGCTGCCGCAGCCTGAGCGGGCGAAGCTCGTCGCCGACCAACTGCTCTCCGCCTCATTCCATTCCGGTTGGGGGCTGCGGACGCTCGCCGACGACGCGGTGTTCTTCAACCCGATGTCTTATCACAACGGCTCGATCTGGCCGCATGATACGGCGCTTTGCGGGGTGGGTCTCGCGCGTTACGGCGAACGCGAGAGCGTGGTGCGGCTGATGAGTGGCACTTTCGAGGCGGCCGTGCATTTCAACATGCGGCTGCCGGAGCTGTTTTGCGGCTTCACCCGCGCGCCCGGCGAGGCGCCGATCGCGTATCCCGTGGCCTGCCTGCCGCAGGCCTGGTCGGCAGGTTCCACCTTCATGCTGATGCAGGCATGCCTGGGGCTGGAGATCGACGGCTGGGAAGGCGAATTGCACGTCACGCGGCCGAGACTGCCGATCGGTATCGACACGCTGACGCTGAGGCATCTCAGCGTCGGCGACAAGGCAGTCGATCTCACCTTCCAGCGGGTCGGCGACCGCGTCGTGGCTTTCCTCTCCGACCGGCATGAAGGCCAGGTGCCGCTCATCGTCCGCACGTAAACAAAGCGCCGCAACTGCGCATTCAACAATCGAAAAATGTCGGAACCGATATTTGCCTTGCGCGTTTGCAAACCTGAACCGGTCTCCCGGTCCGCAGCCGGCAGCAACGAAAACAAAAAAGAGCGGACAGCCGGAGGCAACCTGGCATCTCAATGACACAATATGGCGTCGACCTGTTTTTGGTTCTTATTCTCGCAAGCCTCGGACTTTCCGCACTCGCGATCTTCATTTCTGTTTCACGGCATCGGCGCCTGAATGCGCGCGCCGCGGCTGCGCCGGCCGATGATGTTGCGTCCGAGGCGGCGCGAAAGATGCTGCGCGAGTTCGAGAAGAACGGGCAGTCGGTCGATGCGGCTCTGGTGACCTGGTCGCCCGAGACCCTGCGCAAGATCCTTGCCGAGGATCTGCCGGATGCGCAGGTCATCGTCGTCTCCAACCGCGAGCCCTATATCCACAACGAGACCAAGGACGGCGAGGTCGAATTGGTGGTGCCGGCGAGCGGGTTGGTCTCGGCGCTGGAGCCGATCACGCGCGCCTGCGCCGGCACCTGGATCGCCTATGGCGGCGGCACCGCCGACCGCAGAGTGGTAGACAGGAATGATCGCGTAGAGGTGCCGCCCGATCATCCGTCCTACACGCTGCGCCGGGTCTGGCTGAGCGACGATGAATACCAGGGCTATTATCTCGGCTTTGCCAATGAGGGCCTGTGGCCGCTTTGCCATATCGCCTTCACGCGGCCGATCTTTCGCGAGTCGGACTGGGAGGCCTATGAAGCCGTCAACCGCAAGTTCGCCGAGACGGTGGTTGCCGAGGCGCGCAACGAGCGGCCGATCGTGCTCGTCCAGGACTATCACTTCGCGCTGTTGCCGCGCATGATCCGCGAGCGGCTGCCCGAGGCGATCGTCATCACCTTCTGGCATATCCCGTGGCCGAATTCGGAAGTGTTCAGCATCTGTCCGTGGCGCGAGCGCATCCTCGACGGCCTGCTCGGCAGTTCGATCGTCGGCTTCCACACCCAGTTCCATGCCAACAACTTCACCGAGAGCGTCGACCGCTTCATGGAAAGCCGCATCGAGCGAGCGGATGCCGCCATTTCGTATGGCGGCCAGGTGACGCTGGTGCATTCCTATCCGATCTCGATCGAGTGGCCGGCCGAGCTCCTGAAATGCCTGCCAAGTGTCGAAGAGTGCCGGGCGCGCGTTCGCAGGCGGTTCAAAATTCCAGCCGGCGCCAAGCTGTGCGTCGGCGTCGAGCGCCTCGACTACACAAAGGGCATCCTCGATCGCTTCCACGCGCTGGAGGAACTGTTCATCCGGCATCCGGAAATGGTGGGCAACGTCGTGTTCCTGCAGATCGCGGCGCCCAGCCGAGGCACGCTGCCAGCCTACAAGCAACTGCATGAGGAATGCCTGCGCTATGCCGAGGAACTCAACCAACGCTATGGCGGCGGCTCCTACCGGCCGGTCGTCATGGTGGCCGAACATCATTCGCAGCTCTCGGTCTACGAACTCTATCGCGCCGCCGACATCTGCATGGTCACCAGCCTGCATGACGGCATGAACCTCGTCGCCAAGGAGTTCGTCGCCTCGCGCGACGACGAGCAGGGCGTGCTGTTGCTCAGCACCTTCGCCGGAGCCTCGCGCGAACTCCTGGAGGCACTGATCGTCAACCCTTACGACGCAGCGATGATGAGCGAGGCGATGTTGCAGGCGCTGACGATGGGGCCGGACGAGCAGCACGAGCGCATGCGGCGCATGCGCGAGATCGTGCGCGACAACAATGTCTATCGCTGGGCCGGCAGCATGCTGCTCGACGCGGCGCGGCTGAGAAAGCGCGGCGACCTCGACCGGGTCACCGCTTCATACGACCGGCCGACGGGTCCCGCCAGCGACAATGTCGTTTCCATGTTCGAACGCAAACAGGCAGTCGGATTCCGATGAACATCCAGGCAGACCTCACCCCGCCGCTTCCCGAAGGCCGCTGGGCGCTTTTCCTCGACATTGACGGCACGTTGCTGGAGCACGCGCCGCACCCCGACGCGGTATCTGTCAGCGAGGAGTTGCGCGCTCTCCTGGGAAGGATCGAGCGTCGCCTCGACGGCGCGCTCGCCTTCATCACCGGACGCTCGATCGCCGCCGTCGACCACCTGTTCGATCCGTTGAAGTTGCGCATCGCCGGCCTTTACGGGCTGGAGCACAGGCTCGCGCCGGATGGAAAGATAGAGGCAGCCGACGCGCCGGCCGATATGGCGGCGCTCGCCGACGAGATCGAATTGCAGCTGGCAAGCAAAGCCGTCTATGTCGAGCGCAAGGGACCGGTGCTCGCCATCCACACAAGAGCCGCACCGCAGCTTCTGGCGCGGGCGACGGAGCTGGTCGAGGCGGCGCTTACGCGCCTGCCGAAGGGCTACCGCGTGATCGCCGGCAATGCCGGCGTCGAGCTGATGCCGCTCGAAGCCGCCAAAGGCGCCGCGATCCGGCGCTTCATGCAACTCGATCCATTCAGCGGCAGGCGGCCTGTGTTCCTTGGTGACGACACCTCCGACGAGAACGGCTTCGACACGGTCAATGCCGCCGGAGGAATTTCGATCCGCGTGAAGCCGCAAGGCGAGACGGCGGCGCGCTTCGCCATCGAAGATGTCGCCAGCGCGATCGCCTGGCTCGGGGCTAATTTCGGGCAACCGGCAGGCCATGTCGCGAGAGACGATCTCGTCGCCTGACGCCGCAGCTTCAGTTCCGGTCGACGGGTTTCGACCGCATCCTCGATACGGTCTCGCGTTCGGCGCGCTTGGAGCGCAGCGGCGGCAGGCCGCGGTCGACCAGATCCATGTCCTCCAGCACCATGTCGCCCATGCGCTTGAAGGCGACGTCGAGCGCGCCGGCGCGGTGTGCCGAGCGCAGGAAGCCGGGGAGGGCGCGGACGGGATGGTCCTTGGCCAGCGGCTCCTCGGGGAAGACGTCGCTGGCGGCGACGATGTGACCGCTCTTCACCGCCGCCATCAGTGCGGCGAAATCGACGACGCCGGCGCGGCTGAGCAGGATGAAGGCCGCGCCTTTGCGCATTTTGGCAAAAGAGTCCGCACCGAGAAACCCTTGGTTCTCGCTGGTGACGGAAGCGACGACGAAAACGAAATCGCTCTGCGACAACACCTCGTCGAGCGAAGCTGGCTCGACGCCGTTGTCGATCAGGATCGACGGCGGCAGCCACGGATCGTAGACCTTCGTGCAGGTGCGGAAGCCGGTCAGCAGTCGGTTGAGCGCACGGCCGAGGTCGCCGAAGCCGATGATGCCGACATCGGCCCCGGAGAGCAGCCGCGCCGTCTGGTTGCCGTCGCCGCCCCACAATTCCTTGCCCTGGCGGAACGCGAGGTCGGCGTCGACGATGTTGCGCGCCAAATTGAGCGCCATGGCAAGACCGAGCTCCGCCACCGGTTCGGCAAAGACCAGGCCGGTGGTGACGACATGGATGCCGCGGGCAAACAGCGTCTCATAAGGCATGTTGTTCAGCAGGTTGGTCTCGACATTGAAGATGCAGCGCAGCGCCGTCATTTTTTGCAGCGTTTCCGAGCCGATGGGCGGCTGGCCAACGATGTAGCGCGCTTCGGCCAGCACATCCGGCGGCAACTTTGCGACGCCTTCTGGCGTTGTCTCGACGATGCGATATTTTTTGCGAAACAGCGCCAGCTGCGGCGGCGTGAAGATCAGGTCGAGCGTGCGCGGTTCGGGCGCGCTGATCACCAGCGGCAAGGCTTTGTCGGACATGATGTTTCCTCCCGGCGCGATTGGATCGCGTCAATCACATCTGTGTTTTTTACTCCGGATGAAACGATTTACACCAGCGAAAAATCGATTTATCGGTTACAGTGATGAGAAGGCGGGCAGGCACCTGCTTTCTGGAGGAGATTAATGGCGCAACGCGAAGTCCAGCAGCGACGTGCGTCGATCCACGACGTGGCAAGCCATGCCGGCGTGTCCGCGGCCACCGTCTCCAAGGTGCTGGCCGGCGTCACCACGGTGAAGCCGGAAAACGCGCGGCGCGTCCTCGATGCCGTCGAGCGTCTCGGTTATCGCGTCGATCCTTTGGCTTCCGACATGCGCAGGGCCAAGCGCCGCATCATCGGCGCCATCATGCCGGAATTCGAAAGCGAGTTCTTCGGCCAGATGGTCACCGAGCTGGAAGGCCTTGCCGAGCAGCGCGGCTATACGCTGGTCGCGGCATCGAGCCGTGAATCGGAAGCGCGCGAGACGGAGATCCTTGCCCGCATGCATGACTGGCGCGTTGCCGGCGTGGTGCTGGCGCCGGTGCGCAACGAGCATGGCCCGGCGGCCGATTTCATGAAAGCCAACGGCATGACCGGCGTGCTGATCGACCGCGTGCTCTCCGACGACGCCTTCGACACGGTCTCGGCCGACAGCGCCGCTGCCAGCGCCGAGGTGGCGCGGATGCTGGTCGGAAAGGGCCACAGCCATATCCTGGTGATTGGCCTTGCCGAGCAGGCGGCGACGGTGCGCGCGCGCCTGGAGGGCTTTCGCTCCCAGGCGCTGGCGCTTAATCCGTCGATGCGCATCGATGTCATCACATCGGAGGTCAGCGTCGAGCCGCTCAGGTCCTCGCTGCGCGACTATTTCGGTCAAGGCGAGCGGCCGACCGCCGTTTATTCGCTGCTCTTGAAGGGCACGCTCGTCGCGCTGTCGGAGTTTCGCCGGCGCGGCTGGCACTGCCCGGACGATATCTCGCTGGTCGGCTTCGACGACGCCGAATGGATGCAGGTGACATGGCCGGCGATCGCCGCCGTGGTGCAGCCGGTGCGCCGGATTGCCAGCGAGGCGATGAACCTTTTGTTTCGCAGGGTCGAGGGCGCCATGGGACCACCCACGGCACGGCTCGAATCCTGCCAGGTGTTGGAGCGGGAATCCGTTGGCTCGCCAGGCAGCGGCCCGCATTCCGGGGGAGGAGACCGACAATAGCCCCCATTGTCGACAACGGAAGGACGGTGCCGGCCTGGCCAAGGCATCCGGCACGCCAGATCAGAAGGAGGACTGGAATGACATCGCTTACCCTGAAGATAAATCGATTTACCCTTGCATTGGGCGTAGGTCTGGCGTTTTCGGCCATCGGCGTCGCCAAAGCGGAGGATGGCGAATATGGCGTGCTGATGAAGACGCTGGCCAACCCGTTCTGGGGCGCGATGGCGCAGGGCGTCGCGGACGGGGCCAAGGAAGCCGGGGTGAAATATTTCCAACAGGCGGCCGAGAGCGACCAGGCCGCCGAGCCGCAGCTCAATCTCTGCAACACGATGCTCGAGCGCAAGCCCGTGGCGATGATCACCGCCGCCATCAACTCGACCAATCTTCTGCCCTGCCTGAAGTCGGCGCAGGAGGCCGGCATCAAGATCGTCGACCTCGACAACAATCTCGACCAGGCGGTGCTCGACAAAGAAGGCGTCAAGGTCACCTTCCATATCGGCTCCGACAACATCGCCGCCGGCGCGCAGGGCGCCGAATATCTCGCCAAGAAGCTCGGCAAGGACGCCAAGGGTCCGGTGCTGGTCATCGAAGGCCTCTCCGGCAACATCACCGGCGAGAAGCGCGCCAAGGGCTTCGCCGAGAAGCTGAAGGAACTGGCGCCTGGCCTCCAGATTGTCGCCTCGCTGCCGGGCGACTGGGATCGCGGCAAGGCCGCCTCGATCGCCACCGACACGCTGACGGCGCATCCCGACCTCGTCGCCATCTTCTGTGCCAATGACGGCATGGCGCTGGGCGCGGTGGAAGCGGTCTATGCGGCCGGCAAGGGCCAGCAGGTGACGATGATCGGCGTCGACGGCAATGTCGATGCCGTGAAGTCGATCAAGGAAGGCCGCCTCAACGCTTCAGTCGCGCAGCTTCCTTATCTCGTCGGCAAGCAGGCGGTCGAGAACGTCAAGAAGGCGCTCGCGGGCGAGAAAGTCGAGGAAAGCATCGCGGTGCCGACGCTGGTGCTGACCAAGGACGTGATCGACGCCGGCAAGGAGCCGATGCTGCAATATGTGAAGTAGTGAAAGGAAGGGAGTAGGGGAGTAAGGCAGTAGGGGAGTAGGAAAGCGTGGTTTGCGCTTCGCAGGCTTGGCCCAGCCGCCTTCTTTCCCTACTCCACTACTAACCTACTCCCTTATTCCCCTACCCGAAGGGTCGAAAATGGCTTCCGAAACGACGCAGCCCGGCTTCTGGGCTCGGGTGCAGCGCGCATCCGTCGAAAGGCTCCACATCAGGCTGGAGTCGCTGGTGGTGCTTCTGGCGCTGAGCACGGCGATGGCGGTGCTGTCGCCCTATTTCCTGTCGCTCAGCAATTTCCTCAACATCCTGCTCGCCACCTCGACGATCGGCGTGCTGGCGATCGCCGCCACCTTCGTCATCGGCTCCGGCGGGCTCGACCTGTCTCTCGGCTCCGTCATGGGACTGGCCGGCGTGGCGGGTGCCTACGTCGCGGTCAATCTCGGCTGGCCGTCGGTCTTCGCGGTGATTGCCTGCATCCTCGCCGGCGCGATTGCCGGATACATCAACGGGCAATTGGTGACCCGCGCCTTCGTGCCAGCCTTCATCGTCACGCTCGGCATGCTGGGCCTGGCGCGCGGGCTGGCGCTGGTCATCTCGCAGGGCAGGGCGATATACGGATTGCCGCCCGAGATCGTCTATATCGGCCAGGGCCGGCCGCTCGGCATTCCGATGCCGGTCATTATCTTCGTGCTCACCGCGATCGTCGCGCATGCGGTGCTTGCTTATACGCGCTTCGGCCGCCATACGCTGGCGCTGGGCGATAGCGAGGGTGCGGCGCGCGCGGCCGGCATTCGCGTCGAGCATCATCGCCGCATTATCTATACGCTCTCCGGTGCGCTGGCCGGGCTCGCCGGCCTGCTCTTCACCGCCCGCGTCAATGCCGGCGACCCGACCGCCGGCATCAACTACGAGCTTACCGCGATCACGGCGGCGATCATCGGCGGCACGAACCTGTTCGGCGGCCGCGCCTCGATCCTCGGCACGATGATCGGCGCGCTGATCATGGGCGTCTTGCAGAACGGGCTGACGCTGCTTGCGGTGCAATCCTACTACCAGCAGATGGCGATCGGCGCGGTGCTGATCCTGGCCGTCTTCATCGACCAGTACCAGGTGCGGAAGGAGTCACGCGTATGACCCTGCTTTCGCTTCACGGCATCCGCAAGAGTTTTGGCGCGGTCGACGTGCTGCATGGCGTCGACCTCTCGGTCGCGGCTGGCGAGGTGGTCGGGCTGGTCGGCGACAACGGCGCCGGCAAGTCGACGCTGATGAAGACCATTACCGGCATCTACCGCGCCGACACCGGCTCGATCGAGTTCGACGGCAAGGACATTCTTGCCCTCGACCCGGGTCAGCGACGCCAGCTCGGCATCGAGATGATCTACCAGGATCTGTCGCTGGCCAAGCAGCAGGACGTGGCCTCCAACATCTTCCTCGGGCGCGAACCGACGAAAAGGTTGTTCGGCCTGCTCCCCGGCTTCGTCGACAAAAGCGAGATGGACCGCCAGGCCGCGAAAATGATCGAGCGATTGGGCGCGCATCTGCCGTCGATAAACCGGTCGGTCGGTTCGTTCTCCGGTGGCCAGCAGCAGACGGTGGCGATCGCGCGGGCGCTCACCTTCAACCCGAAGCTCGTCATCATGGATGAGCCGACGGCGGCGCTTGCCGTGCGCGAGGTGCAGAGCGTGCTTGACCTTATCCGGCGGCTCAAGTCGGAAGGCATCGCCGTCATCCTGATCTCGCACCGGCTGAACGACGTGCTGTCGGTCACCGACCGCATCGTCGTGCTGCGCCATGGGCGAGCGGATGCCGATCTCGTCACCGCCAGGACCAATATGAACGAAGTCGTCAGCCGCATCGTCGGCGGCGGCGACATTGCCGCCGCGGCGGCGCATGAGCAACGAGGCTGATATGAATACCTTCGGACTGCACACTTTCGCCATCGCTCCGGTCTGGGACCTTGCCCGCATCGAGCCGCAGATGGACCGGCTGAAGGAGCTCGGCATCGGCCTGATGGAGATCCCGCTGCTGCGCCCCGAGGAGATCGACACCAAGCGCACGCGCGGCTTCGCCAACCACTATCGTGTTGAGCTCATCCCATCGCTCGGCCTGCCGCGCGCGCTCGACGTGGTCGAACGGCCGGACGAGGCGCTCGACTTCCTGCAGCCTGCCTTCAAGGTCTGCAATGAGGTCGGCGCCGAGGCGCTTGGCGGGGTCACCTACGGCACGATCGGCAAGACCACCGGACGGGCGCCGACGCAGCGCGAGATCGATGGCACGTGCCGCTTCCTCGAGCGCGCGGCGAAATCGGCCAAGTCGCGCAGCCTCAAGCTCGGCATCGAGCCCTGCAACCGCTACGAGACGCATCTGATCAACCGCGGCATCGACGCGGCGCGGATCATCGAGCGGGTCGGCGCCGATAACATCTTCATCCATCTCGACACCTACCACATGCATATCGAGGAGGAGAGCTTCGGTTCCGGCTTCGAGGCGGCAGCACCCTATCTCGGCTATGTGCATGTGTCGGAAGCCAATCGCGGCGTGCCGGGGCGCGGCATGCTCAACTGGGCGGCCTGCATGAAGGCGATCGCCGACATCGGCTATCAGGGCGCGATCACGCTTGAAAGCATGAACCATGTCGATGTCGACATCGCCGGCGGTCTCGCGGTGTGGCGGCCGGTGGCCGAGGATCCGCGCGACGTCATCGAGGTCGGCCTGCCGTTCCTGCGCGAGGAAGCGAAGAAGGCGGGGTTGACGCTGGGGTGAGACGGATGAGGGGTGTTCCAGCGGAGTGAGACGTTGGCGATTGTGCCGCCATGCTCATTTCACGGACGCTGGCTTTCCCTGGAGCACCCGTCATCCGGCCGCTTCGCGGCCACCTTCCCCCACAAGGGGGGAAGGAAGAATCAGAACGGGTAGTGCTGGCCCGGATCCTCGATCGTCACCCAGCGCAGGTCGGTGAATTCAGCGATCGAGGCCTTGCCGCCGAAGCGGCCGTAGCCGGAGCCTTTCACCCCGCCGAACGGCATCTGCGCCTCATCGCCGACGGTCGGGCCGTTGATGTGGCAGATGCCGGCTTGGATGCGCGCGGCGACAGCCATGGCGCGGCGAATGTCGCGGCTGAAGACGGCCGACGACAGGCCGTATTCGGTATCGTTGGCGACGCGCACCGCCTCGTCCTCGCCTTTCACGCGAATGACCGGCTTCACCGGGCCGAAGGACTCTTCCGCATAGACACGCATGGCGGGCGTCACATGATCGAGCAGCGTCGCTTCGACGACCGTGCCGGTGCGCTTGCCGCCGGCGGCAAGCTTCGCGCCCTTGGCGGTTGCGTCGGCAATCAGCTCCTCCATCTTGTCGGCGGCCTGGCTGCTAATCAGTGAGCCCAGCACGACATGGCCGCGCGGATCGCCGGCTGGAAGTTTTGAGGCACGGGCGGCGAGCTTGGAAACGAATTCGTCGGCGATCTTTTCGTCGACGATCAGGCGTTCGGTCGATGCAGATCTGGCCCTGATGCATGAAGGCGCCGAAAACAGCGGCATTGACCGCCGCGTCGACGTCGGCGTCGTCCAGCACGACCAGTGGCGCCTTGCCGCCGAGCTCGAGCAGCGCCGGTTTGAGGTGGCGACCGGAGAGCTCGGCGATGATGCGGCCGACCTTGGTCGAACCGGTGAAGTTGACGCGCTTCACCGCCGGATGCGCGATCAGCACCTCGACGATTGCCGCCGCGTCCTTCGGATCGTTGGTGACGACATTGACCGCGCCTTTCGGCAGGCCGGCCTCGACCAGCACCTGGCCGATCAGGCGGTGCGTGCCGGGGCACATTTCGGACGCCTTCAGCACCACGGTGTTGCCGCAGGCGAGCGGCATGGCGAGCGCGCGCGTGCCGAGGATGACCGGCGCATTCCACGGCGCGATGCCGAGGCAGACGCCGGCCGGCTGACGGATCGCCATGGCCAGCGTGCCCGGCTTGTCCGACGGAATAACCTCGCCGGAGATCTGCGTCGTCATGGCGGCCGCCTCGCGCAGCATGTTGGAGGCCAGCATGACGTTGAAGCCGGCCCAGGGTCCGGTGGCGCCGGTCTCTTCCATCATCAGCTTCGTGAACTCGCCAACTTTCGAAGTCATCACATCGGCTGCCTTCAAGAGCAGCGCCCGGCGCTCGCCGGGGCCGGTCTTCGACCAGGCATCGAAAGCAGCGGCCGCCGCATCGACTGCGGTGTTGGCGTCGGCAATGCTTGCAGCAGCGGCGCGTGTCGCGAGCTTGCCGGTGAAGGGGTCCAGGCGCTCGTAGGAGGCCTTGCCGGTTGCCGCCCGCTCGTCGCCGTCGATCAGAAGTCCGATATCCATTGTTCTCTCCCTCGCTCCTGCTGGAGCGCTACAAATTAGAAGCCGAGCACTTCGGCGCTTATCGATGCTTCAAGGCCGCCGTCGACGGGCACGTTGGCGCCGTTGATCCAACGTGCGCCGTCCGAGCACAGGAACAGCACGACCGGCGCGATGTCGCCCGATGTGCCGGCGCGGCCGACCCGGGCGATATCGCTGTCGACCCTGGAATCGCCGAGGACCGCCCGGAACTGTTTCAGGATCGGCGTCTCGACCGGACCAGGACTGACCGCGTTGACGCGGATGCCACGGCTCTTGAACAGATCCTGATGCGCGGCGCGGAAGGTCCACAGGAGCAAGAGCTCCTTCGAGACCGGATAGCCTTCCTCGTTCTTGACCGCGTGGTCGGCGATCACCTTGGCGACATCGGGAAAGCCTTCGACGCTCACCATCGAGGCGGCGCGGTTGAGATTGGCGCGCCAGCCGAAGCCCGCGATCGAAGCGACGTTGACGACGGCGCCGCCCTCGCGAAGTCTTGGCGCCAGCGCTTCCGACAGCGCGCGCAGGCCGTAGAAGTTGACAGCGAGCGTCGATGCCGCGCCCGTGTTGCCGGAGAGGCCGGCGACGTTGCACAGCGCATCCAGACGCTGCGGCAGTTGCGCGACAAGATCGTCAACGCCGGCTTTGGACGAGATGTCGGCCTTGACGAAGATGCCCTGATGATCGGTTGGCTCGCGCAGGTCGACGCCGATCACATGGGCGCCGAGCTGGCCCGCCAGTTCCGCCGTGCGGGCGCCGATGCCCGAGGCGACGCCGGTGATGAGGATCGTCTTGCCGAACAGCATGCTCACGCCTTCTCCCTGTGTGTCGTTGTCCGTGCCGATGCGATCGTGTCGGTGGCAGGGTCTGCGGCGCCAACAGCTGGAAGCCTGACACGGTAGCCGACCGACAGCAGTCGCCAGCCGAAGCGCTCTTCCACCGTGCCCCACAGGCCGCGCGGCAAAAACAGCGAGAAGACCAGCGCCGTGGCGCCGAGGCCGATCAGGTACCAGACGCCGGTGCCGCCGAACCAGGTCTCGATGAGGAAGAAGATGAGCGCGCCAAGGATCGCGCCTTCGAAGGTACCGATGCCGCCGACCAGCACCATGAAGATCATGTAGGCGGTCCACTGGACGCTGAAGTACGTCTTCGGCTGGAAGGTGATTGAGGTCGCCAGCCACAGCGCGCCGGCAACGCCGATGCCGAAAGCGGCGAGCACGAAGAGCAGCCGCTTGGTGCCGGTGACGCGCACGCCGACGGAGGCCGCCGCATCCTCATTGTCGCGGATGGCGCGAATGGCCGCGCCCGTGCTGCCGCGCAGCAGGCCGAAGAGGGTCGCCAGCAGCGCCGTCATCGAGGCCAGCGCCAGCCAGTAGATGGTCAGCCTGCGTGCCGAAGCATCGTAGACGTTGAGCGAGATCAGCGACGTGCCGGTCTCGCCTTGGATCAGCCGGTCGAGATTGACGAGGAGGTGCGTCAGTGCTGCGATCACCCACATACCGATGGCGAATTCGCCGTTCTTCAAGCGAAGCATGAACAGCGAGATCGGCCAGGAAACGGCGACGACGACGACCGCCGAGACGAACAGCGAAACGAAAGGATTGAGCCCGGCATTGGCCAGCCGGATGGCGAAATAAGCGCCGAGACCGAAGAACACCTGCTGGCCGACCGAGACCAGTCCACCGAAACCGGCAAGCGCGTTCCACATCGCCGCGAGGATCACGTAGATAAACAGCGCGGTCATGCGGTCGACCGCGCCGGCCGAGAGAAATTGCGGCGCGACGGCGAGCAGCACGATGATGGCCAAGACGCCGACGCCAGCGATGCGGGACGCGGCGGTGCCACGTTCGATGACGGGGGAGGCGGCGCTCATGATGCCTTCCCCGTGGAGAGCCGCAGCAAACCACCCAAGCCAAGGCCGGAGGTGTAGAGCCGGATGAACAGCACGATCAGGAAAGCGACATGGCCGCCGATGAGAAAGCCCTGTGGGTGCACGGTCGCGCCGAGCGTCTGGGCGAGCGCCAGCATGATGCCGCCGATCAATGTGCCCCAGAGCGAACCGGCGCCACCGATGACGGCCGCCTCGAAGGCGAACAGAAGCTGCGTCGCGCCGGCATAGGGATCGAAGGTGGCGCGCATGCCGAGGAAGGCGCCGGCGAGGCCGACCGTGACCATGGCTATGGCCGCGGCTGTCGCCATGGCGCGGCGCGCATCGACGCCGACCAGGCCGGCGGTATCGGGGTCTTCCGAGGTCGCGCGGATCGAGCGGCCGAGGCTAGTGCGGGTGAGAAAGAGCTGCAGCCCGCCGAGCAGGACGACGGCGGTGACGAAGATGATCACCGCCAGCTTGCCGACATAGATGCTGCCCGGCCATTCCCAGGAAGCGTAGGACAGGCTGCCGATATAGGGTGCCAGCGAGCGTGTGTCGGCGCCGAACTGCTCGAACAGCACATTGTCGATGACGATGGCCAGACCAAAGGTGGTGAGGATCGGCAGCAGCGCGCCGCCGCGGGCGCTCCGCTGGAGCAGGAAGCGCTGCAAGGCCCAGCCAATCACAGCCATCAGCGGCAACACGATGGCGAGGCCGAGGAAAGGCGAGATGTGGAAGCGCGAGGCGAGCAGCCACAGCGCGAAGGCCGAGAGCACGGCGAGGCTGCCATGCGCGAGGTTGATGATGCGCATCACCGAGAACATGAAGGAGAGGCCGCAGGCGATCAGGGCGTAATAGCCGCCGAGCAGGATGCCCTGGATGATCTGGTTCATCATGCCGGCACGCCCCCGGCGCTTTTGCGGTGCAGGCCGAAATAGGCTTTGGTCACCTCGTCGCGCGAGACGTTCTTGCTGTCGCCTGCAAGCGCGATGCGGCCCTCGAGCATGCAGATGACCTTGTCGGAGACGGAGAGGGCGCGGTTGAGGTCCTGCTCGACAAGGATGATCGTCGTGCCGGAGCTGATCAGACCCTGAAGGGATGCATAGACGCGGTCGACGACCAGCGGCGACAGGCCGAGCGAGACTTCGTCGAGCAGCAGCAGGTCGGGATTGCTCATCAGCGCGCGGCCGATTGCCGTCGCCTGCTGCTCGCCGCCGGAGAGATGTCCGGCCTTGGCGTGACGGCGCGGCTTGAGGTTGGGGAAGGTTTCCAGCACGCGCTCGACGCTCCAGTCGCCGGGGCGGCCGGCGGTGCGGCCAAGCAGAAGGTTTTCCTCAACCGTCATCTGCACGAATAGCCGACGGCCTTCAGGCACAAGCGCCACGCCCTTGCGAACGCGCTCATGCGAAGGCACGCCGGAGAGGTCGGCGCCGTCGAAGACGACGCGGCCCGAGGCTGCCTGGTGCGCGCCGGCGATCGCCCTCAACAATGTCGTCTTGCCGGCGCCGTTGGCGCCGACCAGCGCCAGCGTCTCGCCGTGCTCAACGCTGAAGCTGACGCCGCGCACCGCCTGCAGCAGGCCATGCCGGACAACCAGATCCTCGACCGACAGCAGGCTCATTTCGGGCCTCCGCCGAGATAGGCGCTGATCACCTGCGGGTCGGCCATCACCGCTTGCGGCTCGCCATCGGCGATAATCTTGCCGGCGTCCATGCAGATCAGCCGCTCGGCCACCTGCAAAAGGATATGCACGATGTGCTCGATCCAGACGATGCCGATCCTGCGGCGGCGCAATTCGCGGATGGTCTCGACCAGCTCGCCGGCCTCGCCGTCGGTCAGGCCGCCGCCGATCTCGTCGAGCAGAAGCAGCGTCGGTTTCGCCGCGAGCGCGCGCGCCAGCTCCAGCCGCTTGCGGTCGAGCAGGCCGAGCGTCTCGGCGCGCCGGTTGGCGACGCCGAGCATGCCGCAGAGCTTCAGCGATCCGAGCGCTTCCTCATAAGCCTCGTCGCGGACAAGCCCCGCGCCGTGCGAGGCGGCGACGAAGACATTCTCGAATGCGGTCATGCCGCCGAAGGGTTTCGGCACCTGATGGGTGCGCACCAGCCCCAGCCGGCAGCGCTGCGTGGCTGGCAGCGCGGTGACGTCATCGCCCTTGAAGGCGATGGTGCCGGCGCTCGGCGGATAGGCGCCGGAAAGCACACTGAGCAGCGTCGTCTTGCCGGCGCCGTTGGGGCCGACGATGCCGATCGCGTCGTCGGCGGCCATGGCGAAGTCGATGTCGTCCAGCACCACCAGCGCGCCGAAGCGCTTGTGTATGCCGGCGGCATTGAGGATCGCACCGTTGGGCAGAGCGTTCACGATGCGGTCCCCCGACAGATCAGCCGTTATACGGCTGGAGCTTGGCTTCGACCGGAACCTTCGGGTCGGTGGCGTTCTCGGTCACGACATAGTCGAGCGGGAATTTCGAGCCCTCCTTGGCCGCGACCCATTGCGTGCCGATGATCGGGCCGGGCGAGACATTGGCCACCGGGCCGCTGGTGAAGTCGACCTTGCCGATCATGGTCTCGGTCTTCAGCGTGCTCAGCGCCTTGGCCACCGCCGCCTTATCCTTGGCGTTCGAACTCGCCTTCAAGGCTTCGAAGCCGGCGTCGAGCAGCGACATCGAGGCGCCGAGCTGCTGCGTCCATTGCTTGCCGCTCGCCGCCTCGTAGCCATCGGCAAGCTCGGTACCCGAGACGCCGGTCAGCGGCGACTTATAGGGGAATGCCTTGTGCCAGTAGGCGGCGCTGGAAATCTTCACGCCAAGATCGCCGAGCGCTTCGATGTCGGAGGGGAACAGGCCGGTCTTTGCGACCTGGGCGATCTTGATCTGCCGGGTCAGGCCTTGCTGCGCTGCCTGACGCCAGAAGGCGGCGAAGTCAGGCGGGATCGGGAAGGAGTTGAAGATCTCGACGCCTTCCTGCTTGAACAGCGCGATCTGCGAGGAATAGTCGGTGGTGCCGGTTTCGTACGCACCCGGATCGACGATGGTGAAACCCTGCTTGGCGAGCAGCGGCGCCAGATGGGCGCGGATGGCGTTGCCGTCGGCGTCGTTGGGATACATGACGCCGACCTTCTTGTTGGTCTCGATCAGGTTCCACTGCGAGATATAGGCCTTGAAGAACTCCTCGACGCCGAAGCCGAAATGATAGGTCCATTTGAAAGGCGAGGGCGCGCCGGGCTTGGCGCCGCGGCCGAAATACCAGGCCTCCCACGGCATGACGGTGGAGAGGCAAGGCACGCCGGCTGCCTCGCAGGCGTCTGCGACCGGATTGATCACCTCCGGCGTGGAGACGGCGAGCATCAGGTCGATGGCCTGGTTGTTGATCAGGTCCTTGGCGAGCTGGCCCGCGCGGGACGGATCCGATTGGGTGTCCTGGTCGAGGATCTCGACGCTGTATTTCTTGCCGCCGAGCTCGATGCCATTGGCCAGAGCCTTGCGGGCGAGGTCGAGCACATAGCCGTCGGTTTCGCCGAAGCCAGCAAGAGGGCCGGTGCGCGGACTGACGAAGCCCACCTTGAGCGTGTCGGCACTTTGCGCGAAGGCCTTGCCGCGGCCGAATGCCAATGCCGCGCCGCCGGCCACCGAAGTGGCGATGAACTGGCGTCTTGAAATGCCGGAGATTGCGGTTTTGCCGCCGTTAGTGCGAGACATCTGCTCCTCCCTCAGTGACCGTTCGACACGACGGCAAACGGGTCTTCCGTTTGCGGCCGGATGGCACGGCTCTCGATCCTCCGAGGTCACATTGCACTAGCGGTTTGGTTCGGTAAAATGATATTTTACGGTGTTTCATTAACCCCTGGGTTAGCAGAATTCGGACTTCATCGTCAGGCGTGGTGGCGCGCGGCCTCGCGGATCGTCTGCAAGAGGATGGTGAAGGCGGGCGAAGGCGCGGTGTCGGTGCGCATGGTCAGGCCCACCGGCCCTTTGGTTTCTTCCGTATCCACCGGCAGGGCGACGAAGGCGCCGCTGGCGATTTCGTTGGCGACGACGCCGGCCGAGATGATCCACACCGCGTTGCTCTGGCGCATGAAGGAGCGGCCGAAGGAATCGGAAACGGTTTCGATCTCCGTCGCCGGCGCGGTCATGCCGTTGGTGATGAAGAGCCGGTCGACGAAGGGGCGGATGACGGATTCCCGCGTCGGCATCAGGACGGGAAACTCGTCGAGACGCGCAAAAATATCGGTCCCGGGTTCGGCCAGGGGATGCCCGGCCCGCACGACGAACAGCACCTGTTCGGAATAAAGGTGTTCGAAGAAGAAGCCGGTCATATGCTCGGGCGCCGCTAGCCGGCCGACCACGAGGTCGAGCGCGCCGACACGCAGTTGTTCCAGAAGAACCGCGTTCTCGCCGGTGACGATCTTGAGCGCCGCGCCAGTGGTTTCCTCGAGGAACAGGGTCATGGCGAGCGGCATCACCCGCGCCGACACGGTCGGCAGCGCGCCGATGCGGATCGGGTCGCGATTGAGGGCGCCGTCCTGGCGCACGGAATCGACGCCGCGCTTCAACGCCGAGATCGCCGAGCCGGCGTGTCCGAGGAAGATTTCGCCGAGACGTGTGACACGGATGCCGCGCCCGTCACGCTCTACCACCGGGACGCCAAGTGCTTCTTCCAGTTCGCGCAAAGTCTTGGTCACGGCTGGCGCGCTGACATGCAGGAAATCGGCGGCGCGGGCCACGCTTCCCTGTCTGGCCACCTCAAGAAACGCCTGCAGGTGGCGGAAGCGGATCCGGCTTTCGGCCATGGTTCGATAACCCCGAAGTTAATGAAACGGCGCAAAATATCATTTTACCGAACCAAACCGCTCGTGCAATGTGGCTTTGGAGGATCAAAATCGTGCCATTCGTCAGCATAGGCGGCGTGACGCTGCATCACCGCCATATCGAGGCGACCGGCACGTCGCGTCCGATCATCTTCATCAATTCGCTGGGCACCGACTTCCGCATCTGGGACGACGTCGTCTCGCGGCTTACTGGTGAAATGCCGATGCTGGTCTACGACAAGCGCGGCCACGGGCTGTCCGACATAGGCGGCGGCGTACGCTCCATCGATGATCATGTCGACGATCTCCTTGGCCTCATCGATCATTTCGGTTTCGAGCGGGTTGTGCTGTGCGGGCTGTCGGTCGGCGGCCTGGTCGCGCAGCGGCTCTACACCCGCCATCCCAAATGTGTGGAGGCGCTGATCCTAAGCGACACCGCGCACAAAATAGGCACCGCAGAGAGCTGGAACACGCGCATCGCAACCGTCGAGCACGACGGCATCGAGGTGATCGCCGACGGCATCATGAAAGTCTGGTTCACGCCGGATTTCCACGCTGCGCGTGCAGCCGATCTGGCCGGTTGCCGCAACATGCTGACGAGGCAGGCGCTGCCCGGCTATATCGGCACATGCATGGCGGTGCGCGACGCCGATCTCACGAATGCCGCATCACGTATCGCGGTGCCGACGCTGTGCGTCGTCGGCGATCAGGACGGCTCGACGCCGCCCGATCTCGTCCGCTCGCTGGCCGGGCTGATCCCGGGTGCGCGCTTCGAGGTGATCCGCAATGCCGGACACATTCCATGCATCGAGCAGCCGGACGCGTTCGTCACTTTGATCCGCGATTTCGTCGCCTCGCTGCCTGAGGGAAAGCCTGCTCATGGATGATGTTACGAAAAACCGCTACCGGACGGGCCTCGATGTTCGCCGCTCCGTGCTCGGCGATCCCCATGTCGACCGCGCCGAGGACGCGGCGACCGATTTCGATCGGCCGTTCCAGCAACTGATCACCGAGGCGGCCTGGGGAACGGTCTGGGCGCGGCCCGGCTGGTCGAAGCGCGAGCGCTCGATCGTGACGCTGGCGCTGCTTGCGGCACTTGGCCACGACGAGGAAGTCGCCATGCATGTGCGTGCCACCGCCAACACGGGCGCCTCGCGCGACGACATCTGCGAGGCCTTCCTGCATGTTGCGATCTATGCCGGCGTGCCGGCCGCCAACCGCGCCTTCAAGATCGCCAAGGAGGTGTTCGCGCAGATGGACGGAGCCAAGACAGCCCATGGCTGAGCGAGGCTCCAACCGTTCGCCGGAAACCGGCGCCTTCTTCCAACGCGACCGCCAGTGGCATCCGCCGGCCTTCACGCCGAACTACAAGAGCTCGGTGCTGCGCTCGCCGCAGAAAGCGTTGTTGTCGTTCGACAACACGCTGTCGGAACTGACCGGGCCCGTGTTCGGGCACGCGATGCTCGGCGAGCTCGACAACGACCTGATCCACAATTTCGCCAAGGCCGGCGAGAGCGCCATCGGCGAGCGCATCATCGTTCATGGACGCGTGCTGGACGAGCGCGGCAAAGGCGTGCCGGGCGTGTTGCTCGAATTCTGGCAGGCCAATGCCGGCGGCCGCTACCGCCACAAGAAGGACGGGTATCTCGCGCCGCTCGATCCGAATTTCGGCGGCTGCGGCCGCACCATCACCGGCGAGGATGGCGGCTACGCCTTTCGCACCGTCAGGCCCGGACCCTATCCGTGGCCGAACGGCCCGAACGACTGGCGCCCGGCGCATATTCATTTTTCGGTGTTCGGGCATGGCTTCGCGCAGCGGCTGATCACCCAGATGTATTTCGAGGGCGATCCGCTGATCTGGCGCTGCCCGATCGTCGGCGGCATTTCCAACAAGGCCGCGGTCGAGGCGCTGATCGCCACGCTCGACATGCAGTCGACCATCCCGATGGACGCGCTCGCCTACGCGTTCGACATCGTGCTGCGCGGGCGCCGCTCGACGCTGTTCGAGAACAGGCCGGAGGGCAATTGATGGCGCAGCCGCCAGACCAGCTGAAGGAAAGCCCTTCGCAGACCGCCGGACCCTATGTGCATATCGGGCTGACGCCGAATTTCTGCGGCATCGGCGGCGTCTATGCGAGCGATCTTGGCTCGACCATAGTCAATGATGAGACCAAGGGTGAGCGCATTGAACTCCGCATCCGCGTGCTCGACGGCACCGGCACGCCGCTGAAGGATGCGCTGCTCGAGATCTGGCAGGCGGATGCCAGCGGGCTCTACAACTCGCCGGCCGAATTGCGCGGCGCCGCCGATCCCAACTTCCAGGGATGGGGCCGGCAGCCGACCGACATGGAAACTGGCGTCTGCCAGTTCCGCACGATCAAGCCCGGCCGCGTGCCGTTCCGCGACGGGCGGCTGATGGCGCCGCATATCACGCTGTGGATCGTGGCGCGCGGCATCAATATCGGCCTGCACACCCGGCTTTATTTTTCGGACGAGGAAAAGGCCAATGCCGAGGATCCGATCCTTGCCCGCATCGAACATCGCTTGCGAGTGCCGACGCTGATCGCCGAGCGCCAGGGCGACGTTTACGTCTTCGATGTCCATTTGCAGGGCGAAAAGGAGACGGTCTTCTTCGACAGCTGACCGCAAGCAATATGACCGTTTCGCCCTTCGATCATCCACTGCTTTCCGGCCTGCTCGGCGACGAGGAGGCGGCCAGGCATTTTTCCGTCGAAGCCGACATTGCCGCGATGCTCGATTTCGAGCGCGCGCTGGTCGAGGTGGAAGCCGGGTGCGGCGCCATTCCGCGTGATGCCGGGGCGGCGATCTTGAAGGCTTTGGCCGCGTTCCGGCCGGACACCGCGAAGCTGCGCGGCGGCGTCGCCGGGGATGGCGTCGTGATGCCGGAACTGGTTCGGCAAATCAAGGCCGCTGTCGGTTCGCCGCACGATGCACATGTGCATTTCGGCGCCACCAGCCAGGATGTCATCGACACCTCGCTGGTGCTGCGCCTGCGGCAGGCCATCGACCATATCGGCCTGCTGCTTGGCGAGAACATCGTGCGCCTCACCGGCCTCGAACTGGAGTTCGGAGAACGTCAGTTCATGGCGACGACGCGCATGCAGCCGGCAATCCCGATCACAGTGACGGGTCGGACTACATCCTGGAGGGCGCCGCTCGAGCGTCACCAGCAGCGCCTTGCCGAAATGTCCGGCCGTGTGCTGGTGCTGCAATTCGGCGGCGCCGCCGGCACGCTGGAAAAGCTCGGCGACAGGGCCGCCGCCGTGCGCACCGCGCTTGCCGGGAAGCTCGGTCTTGCCGATGCGCCGCAATGGCACAGCCAGCGCGACGCGCTGGCCGAGTTCGCCGGCTGGCTGTCGCTGGTGACCGGCAGCCTCGGCAAGTTCGGGCAGGATGTCGCGCTGATGGCGCTGGCGGGCTCCGACATCAAATTGTCCGGTGGCGGCGGCTCGTCGGCCATGCCGCACAAGCAGAACCCGGTGAAGGCGGAGGCGCTGGTCGCGCTGGCGCGGTTCAATGCCGCGCAGCTTTCCGGCATGCATCAGGCGCTGGTGCATGAGCAGGAGCGCTCGGGCGCGGCCTGGACGCTGGAGTGGCTCATCCTGCCGCAAATGGTGGTGGCGACGGCGGCCGCGCTCAGGCTTGCCGCTGAGCTTGCCGGGCAGATCGAGAGTCTGGGCCACTGATGCGTACGCAGGTCGTCATCATCGGCTCGGGACCGTCCGGCCTGCTGCTTGGACAGTTGCTCGCCGGCATCGGCGTCGAGACGATCATCCTCGAACGGTCGAGCCGCGAGCATGTGCTCGGTCGCGTTCGGGCCGGCGTGCTCGAACAGGGCACGGTCGACCTGCTCGGCGAAGCGGGCGCCGCGGAAAGGTTGCATGCCCAGGGCCTCCCGCATGAAGGCATCTCGCTCGCCTTCGACGGCCGCGCGCACCGCATCGATATGACGGCGCTCACCGGCGGCAAGCATGTCACCGTCTATGGCCAGACCGAGGTGACGCTCGATCTGATGCAGAAGCGCGAAGCGGCTGGGCTCCCGACCGTTTTCGAAGCCTCGAATGTCGCGCTGCATGATTTCGATGGCGCGTCGCCCTTCGTCACCTATGACAAGGATGGCGTGACGCACCGCATCGATTGCGACTTCATTGCCGGCTGCGACGGCTACCACGGCGTCAGCCGCCGATCGGTGCCGCAGGACGCGCTGAAGACGTTCGAGCGGCAGTATCCGTTCGGCTGGCTGGGCGTGCTGGCGGAGGTGCCGCCGGCGGACCACGAGCTGGTCTATGCCAATCACGAGCGCGGCTTCGCGCTCTGCTCGATGCGCTCGCCGCAGCGCAGCCGCTACTATGTGCAGGTTCCGGCCGACGAGCGCGTCGAGGACTGGTCCGACGAGCGCTTCTGGGACGAATTGCGCAGCCGCCTGCCGGCGCAGATAGCGGCCGCCGTCACCACCGGGCCGTCCTTCGAGAAATCGATCGCGCCGCTGCGCTCCTTCGTCGCCGAGCCGATGCGCTTCGGAAAACTGTTCCTGGTCGGCGATGCCGCCCATATCGTGCCGCCGACCGGCGCCAAGGGCCTCAACCTCGCTGCCAGCGACGTGCGCTATCTCTTTGCCGGGCTTCGTGAATTCTACCGTGAGAGGTCAGAGGCCGGGCTCGACGCCTTCTCGGCCAAGGCGCTGGCGCGGGTGTGGAAAGCGGTGCGCTTTTCCTGGTGGATGACGACGATGCTGCACCGCTTCCCCGAGACGGGCGAGTTCGGCCAACGCATACAGGAAGCCGAGCTCGATTACCTCGTGCACTCGAAAGCAGCGTCCACGGCACTTGCGGAAAATTACGTCGGGTTGCCTTATTGATTAGCCTGACCGGTCAAACCCGCTCTAAAGCGATTGCAATCCCCTGGCCGACGCCGATGCACATGGTGGCCAAGGCCAGCTTGCCGCCGCGCTCGCGCAGTTCCAGTGCCGCCGTGCCGGTGATGCGTGCGCCGGACATGCCGAGCGGATGGCCGAGCGCGATCGCGCCGCCGTTCGGATTGACGTGCGCGGCGTCCTCGGCGATGCCGAGTTGGCGCAGCACCGCGATGCCTTGCGAGGCGAAGGCCTCGTTCAATTCGACCACGTCGAATTGATCCGGCGTCAGGCCGAGGCGGGCGCAAAGCTTCTTCGTGGCCGGCGCCGGTCCAATGCCCATGATGCGCGGGGCAACGCCAGCGACGGCACCGCCGAGGATACGGGCGATCGGGGTCAGGCCGTGCTTCCTTGCCGCCGCTTCGGAGGCGATGATGAGGGCAGCCGCGCCGTCATTGACGCCGGAAGCGTTGCCGGCGGTCACCGTGCCGCCCTGGCGGAACGGCGTCGGCAGCTTGGCCAGCGTCTCGATGGTGGTGCCGGCGCGGGGATGTTCGTCCTTCGAGACGACGATCGCGTCGCCTTTCCTCTGCGGGATGGTCACCGGCGTGATCTCCTTCGCCAGCCGGCCATTAGCTTGCGCGGCGACCGCCTTGTGCTGGCTGCGCACGGCGAAGGCGTCCTGATTAGCTCTGTCGACGGAAAAATCCTCGGCGACATTCTCGCCGGTCTCCGGCATGGAATCGACGCCATACTGCTTCTTCATCAGCGGGTTGACGAAGCGCCAGCCGATGGTGGTGTCGTAGATCTCGGCATTGCGCGAGAAGGCGGTGTCGGCCTTCGGCATGACGAAGGGCGCGCGGCTCATCGATTCCACGCCACCTGCGATCATCAGCTCAGCCTCGCCTGACTTGATGGCGCGGGCGGCGATGGTGACGGCATCCATGCCCGAGCCGCACAGACGGTTGACGGTCGAACCGGGAATGTCCTGGGGGAGGCCGGCCAGCAGCAGCGCCATGCGCGCCACGTTGCGGTTGTCCTCGCCGGCCTGGTTGGCGCAGCCATAGACTACGTCGTCGATGGCGGTCCAGTCGAGACGCTTGTTGCGCTCGACGAGCGCCCGCAACGGGATGGCGCCGAGATCGTCGGCGCGCACGGAAGACAGCGAACCGCCGAAGCGGCCGATCGGCGTGCGGATGTAATCGCAGATGAAGGCGTCGGTCATCTAGGCAGCTTTCCCTTTCGCGGTTCCTTGATGCGCCGCCTTGGTGCGGGCGTGCAGGTCGCGCAATGTCTTCAGCTCGAGTTCCGTCGGCGCCGGCGTCTCGTCAAGGGCCTCGGCGAATTTTACGACCCAGCCACAAGTCTCCTGCACCTGCTCGCGCGTGACGCCCGGATGCAGCGACACGACGGTGAATTCCTTGGTCACCGGGTCCGGCTTCCAGATGGCGAGGTCGGTGATCAAAAGCGTCGGTCCGGCGGTATCGATGCCAAGCCGCTGGCGATGATCGCCGCCGTCGCCATGGCCAAAGGAGGTGAAGAAGTCGATCTTCTCGACCATGCCGCGCTTCGACTGCGCCATGGTGATGTAGACCTGCCTCGACGAGGTGGCGATCTCCGGCGCGCCGCCGCCGCCGGGCAGGCGGGTCTTGGGATGCGCATAGTCGCCGATGACGGTGGTGTTGATGTTGCCGAACTTGTCGAGCTCGGCGGCACCCAGGAAGCCGATCGAGATACGGCCGCCCTGCAGCCAGTAGCGGAACATCTCCGGCACGGCGACGGTGGTAACCGCCGTCTCGCACAACTCGCCGTCGCCGATCGACAGCGGCAGCACGTCGGGCGCGGTGCCGATGGTTCCGCTCTCATAGATCAGCGTGATGTCGGGCGCGTGCGTCAGCCGCGCGACGTTGCAGGCAGCCGACGGCGCGCCGATGCCGACGAAGCAGACATCGTCGCTTTTCAAGGCGCGGCTGGCAGCGATCGTCATCATCTCGTTGGGGGTAAAACCGAGTTCGCTCATGCGGCCTTCCTCAAATGCTCGACGCGGCCGGCAAAGTCGTCGGCGCGGCTTTCGATGACGTTCTTCTGCATCCACGCCTGGAAACGGTCGCGGTCGGCGGCGATCTCGTCCCATTCGAGATAGGCGGCGTTGTCGCGCTCGTAGTAGCCATGCGTGTAGGAGGGGTGCGAACCGCCAGGGACCACCGAAATCGCCGCGATCGTCCAGCTTGGCAGCACGGTGAGGTTGGGGTGCAGGTCGTCGAAATTGTCGACCACTTCCTCCACCGTCACGACGGCGCGCTTTGCGGCAAGAACGGCCTCCTTCTGGATACCGATGATGCCCTCGACCAGCACATTGCCTTTCCGGTCCGCCTTCTGCGCGTGGATGAAGGTGACGTCCGGCTGGATCGCGGGAACAGCGGCCAGCACCTCGCCGGTGAACGGGCAAGTGATGGATTTGATGTTGGGATTGACGGAAGCGAGGCCGGCGCCGCGGTAGCCGCGGAACACCGCGCAGGGCAGGCCGGCGGCGCCCGCCTCATAAGCGTTGGCCATGCCGGCGTGGCTGTGCTCCTCGACCTCGATGGTGCGTGGAAAGCCGTTCTCGATGGCGTCGCGGGCGCGCCTGAGCAGGCCGACGCCCGGATTGCCGACATAGGAGAAGACTATCTTCTTCGCCATGCCCATGCCGATCATCTGGTCGTAGATCAGGTCGGGCGTCATGCGGATCAGCGTCAGGTCGCGAAAGCCCTGGCGGATCGCCTCATGCGCGGCGGCGGTCGGGATCAGATGGGTGAAGCCTTCGAAGGCCACCGTGTCGCCATCGTGCAGGTTCTCCGCGACGGCTTCCTTCAGCGGCAGAAACTTCACCATTTTCCCCTCCGACAAATCAGAAAAAGTTCGCATTGAGAACAGATGTTTGATATGCGATACTTTCTAATCTGACGCGAATTGGGAGTCAACGTCATGGAAGCGGTGGCGGACGATGAGACTGGTTCGCGCGACCATGTCGGATCGCTGCAGCGCGGCCTGGCGGTGATGGAAATTCTCGCGCGCCATCCGGAAGGCATGACCTTGACCGAAATGGCTGAGGAAGCCGGGCTGACCCGCGCCGGTGCGCGCCGTTTTCTGCTGACATTGGTCGCCACGGGCTATGCGACGCAGTCCGGCCGGCTGTTCTCGCTGTCGCCGCGCCTTTTGACGGTTGCGCGGACCTGGCTTGGCGGTGCGTCGCTCTGGACCTTCGCTGCGCCGGTCATGCGCGAGGTGGCCGGCAAATTCGACGAAGCCTGCAATGCGGCCGTGCTGTCGGGCGAGGACGTCGTCTATGTCGCGCGCATTCCAGGGCGCCGCATCCTGAGCGTGGCGCTTGACGTCGGCACGAGACTGCCGGCCTATTGCACCTCAATGGGGCGGGTGCTGCTTTCCGGTTCGGGGGCGGATGAGTTGAAAACCTTCCTTGCTGAAGTCGCGATTGAGCGGCGAACGCCGAAGACGATCACCAGCCGCGCCGCGCTCGGCAAGGCCATCGACAAGGCGAGGGCGAACGGCTTCGCCATCGTCGACGAGGAACTGGAACTCGGCCTGCGCTCGATCGCGGTGCCGATCGTCGATCGCTCCGGCCGCACCGTTGCAGCCATCAACGTCTCGACGCAATCGGCGCGCTTCTCGGTTCAAGCGATGGAACGCGAGATACTGCCGGTGTTGCGCAAGGCCAAGCAGCGGGTTGAGGAGTTCTTCTTTGTTTGATCCTCTGCAACGTCTCGCCCACGTGTGTCGCAGGTAACCATCTCAGCGTCCAATCTGCCGCCAATCGCTAAAGTCGGCGCTGCCCCTCATCGCCCTGCCGGCACTTCTCCCCGTATAGTGACGGGGAGAAGGGGGCTGCCCGCGACGCCGGCACCTGGTCCTGCAACGTTGGCGATTGGCGAAACCGCTGATGAGAGCGTCCCTCTCCCCGTCAGTATACGGGGAGAGGATGCCGGCAGGCAGGTGAGGGGCGGCGCCAACGTTTGAAATTTGGCGTCAGGAGCCCGCTAACGCCGCTCGGTACGAACTCGTTGACTCTATCTCTTTTTTCTATTATTGAACAGGATTATACAGGTTCATTGAACAGGTATCGATATGGCCCGTCGCGCGATGCAGCTTACTCCCGGCACGGGCAAGCCCGAGCAGATCGCGACGGTTCTGGAGCATGAGATACGCTCCGGCCTGCTCGGCTTCGGCGACCGCCTGCAGAGCGAGAACGAGCTCGTCCAGCGCTTCTCCGTCAGCCGCAATACGGTCCGCAAAGGGCTCGAAGAACTGTCGAGCCGGGGGCTGATCACCACCAAGGTTGGCATCGGCTCGTTCGTGACCTTCGACGGCATGCCGGTCGACGATGCGATCGGCTGGTCGCGCGCGCTGGCCAATGCGGGCGCCAATGCCGAGACCCGCACATTGCGGCTGGAGATCATCGAGGACGCGGAACTGGCGGCAAGGCTCGGGGTGGAGAGTTCGTCCTTTATCGCCGTCGACCGCGCCCGCACCAATGCCGATGACGGCCACGCCATCTCGATCGAGCGCAGCCGCCTGCCGCTGTCGCCCGAGCTGGAAGACATTCCCTTGCGCGGCCTGCGCGAAGGCACGCTCCACCAGACGCTGCGCGGGGCAGGGCTCGTGCCCGATCACGGCGAGGAATGGGTCGACATCGAGATGCTGAGCGCGGCCGACGCCACGATCCTCGCCTGCGCGCCCGGCACGCCGTTCCTGCGCACACGCCGCTTGACGCGCGCCGCCGACGGACGCGCCATCGAATTCGTCACCAGCCTGCTCAATCCCGCGCATTTCGCGCTACACCTGGAGTTCTAAGCATGGCAGACGCTGCCTCGATGGATCGGGCAATGGGCGCGCTGATCGGCGGGGCGTTGGGCGATGCGCTGGGCATGCCGACGCAGCTTCTGTCGCCGGCCCGCATCGCCGGGCTCTACGGCCATGTCGAGGGTTTCGTCGCCCCTTCCGAAGACCATCCGGTGTCGAAAGGGCTGCCGGCTGGCGCGATCACCGACGACACCGAGCAGGCGTTGCTGCTTGGCCGCATCCTCGTCGAGTCCGGCGATCGCTTCGACCATGCGCGCTGGGTCAACGCGCTTTTGGATTGGGAGCGCGACGTCAAGGCGCGCGACAGCTATGACCTGCTTGGGCCGTCGACCAAGCGCGCCATCGACGCCATCAACAGCGGCACGCCGCCTGAAGAGGCTGGGCGCGGCGGCGACACCAATGGCGCGGCGATGCGCGTCGGGCCGGCCGGCATCATGATGCCGCCGGAGCCGCTTGACGCACTGGTCGCCAAGGTGGCGGAAACCTGCCGGGCCACGCACAACACATCTATCGCTATTGCCTCCGCTGCGGCGGTCGCCGCCGCAGTCAGCCGCGGTGTCTCGGGTGGCGACTGGCGCGCCGCTTCCGGCCACGCGGCAGCAGCGGCGCGACTGGGTGCCACGGTCGGCCATTGGGTCACCGGCGGCGACATTGCCGCGCGCATCCTCTGGGCGCAGGAGCTTGTCCACGGCAAGGCGGAAAAGGAAGCGATCAAGCTGATCGTCGACCTGATTGGCACCGGCGTCGCCAGCCAGGAATCGGTGCCGGCGGCCTTCGCGGTGCTGGAGGTCGCGCAAGGCGATCCATGGCGGGCTGCCGTGATCGCCGCCAATCTCGGTGGCGACACCGACACGATCGGGGCGATTGCCGCCGGCATGGCGGGTGCCTGCGCCGGCCTGTCGAAGCTGCCGCAGGACCGCATCGCCGAGCTGAAAGGCATCGACATCGCGGAGGTCCGCGCGCTGGCTGCGGATCTGGTCGCGGCACGCGGCTCCAAGGCCGGGCCAGGCAAGGAGGACGCCGCATGAGCGGGCGCCTCGTCCATGTCGGCAGCGCGGTGGTGGATTACGTCTACCGCATTGATGCCTTGCCGGCGGCCGGCTCAGAAAAGACCGCGACGAGCTATGCCCGCGTCGCCGGCGGCGGCTTCAACATGATGGTCTCGGCAAGCCGCACCGGCATGAAGGTGGTGTTCGGCGGCCATCTCGGCACCGGGCCGGACGGAGAGTTCCTGCGCGCCGCTTTCGCGGCCGAAGGCATCGAGACGCTGACGCCGCCGTCGCCCCTGATGGACAGCGGCAATTGCGTCGCCATGATCAGCGGCGATGCCGAACGCACTTTCGTCTCCTGGCCGGGCGCCGAGAGCCGGCTCACGCCGGACATGATGAAGCCGGTCCAAGTCCTTCCGGGCGATTGGGTTTTCACCTCGGGCTACACGCTGAGCTATCCCGGCAGCCGCGATGCGCTCACCGACTGGATCGAGGCGCTGCCGGCCGGCATTCCCTTTGTCTTCGATCCGACACCGGTGATCGCCGATATTCCGCGACCGATCCTGGACAGGGTGCTGGCGCGTACGACCTGGCTGAGCTGCAACACCAATGAAGCAGCCGAAATAGCGGGTGCCGGCGACGTCCAGACCGTCGCAATTCGGTTGCTGGCCGAGCATTGCCCCAGCGCCGAAGGCGTCGTCATTCGCGCCGGCGCGCATGGCTGCCTGGTGCGCATGGCCGACGGGGGCACCCGCGCGGTTCCCGGTTTCGAGGTGGAGGCCGTCGACACGAACGGGGCCGGCGACACGCATATCGGCGCCTTCATCAGCGGCCTTTCGTACGGTATGTCGCCCTGCGAGGCGGCCCGTTACGCCAACGCCGCCGCAGCCCTTTCCGTCACCCGTCATGGCGGGTCCTCGGCGCCGACCCATCAAGAAATCCAGGAATTCCTGACTGAGCGCGGCGAAGCGACGACCGCGCTTGGCCAGGAGGAAGCGACTGCAACTTAACAAGCCCGTCAACCGGGCAAACAATGAGAGGAAAAGAACATGCGCATGCCCAGACTGACCGCTTTCCTGGCGGCGACCGCCGTCTTTGTCTCTGCATTCACGCTGGCAGCACAAGCCGCCGAGGAAGTGCATGTGCTCAACTGGAAAGGCTATGGCGCCGACGAGCCGTGGGCGGTCGCCAATTTCGAGAAGGCGACCGGCTTCAAGGTGGTCAACGACTTCTTCAACTCCGAGCAGGAGATGCTGACCAAGATCCGCACCAATCCGGGTCTCTACGACGTCGTCATGATCAACGCCGCCTTCAACGACCAGGCGATGGCCGGCAAGCTGATCCAGCCGATCGATGTCTCGAAGCTTTCCAACTATGCCGATATCGCCAAGGACAAGGCCGGCTCGCCGATGCTGAACCATGACGGCAAGGTCTATGGTGTGCCGTGGGTGTGGGGCCTGACCGCTATCGCCATCAACGACAAGTCTTTCGACAAGCCGCCGACGTCGATCGCCGAAATGTGGGACCCGGCGCATAAAGGCCGCGTCATCATCCGCGACGACGCCGTCGAGGCGGTGCAGTTCGGCGCGATCGCTTCGGGGCAGAACATCAACGACATCAAGGATATGGAAGCGGTCAAGGCGAAGCTCACCTCGCTGATGCCGCAGATCAAGACCTTCTGGAGCTCCGAGAACGACTGGAACCAGATGGTCGCCTCCAATCAGATCGACATCGGCACCTATTGGAGCGGCTCGGCCGATCGCGCCAAGACGCATTTCAAGCTGCCGGTCTCGCTGGTCATCCCGCAGGAAGGTGCCGTCGCCTGGCTCGACGCCTTCTCGATCCCCGTCGGTTCCAAGAACGTCGCCGGCGCCGAGGCCTTCATCAACTACATGATCGACCCGAAATTCTATGTCGAATGGGTCACCAAGGTCGGCGCGCCGGTTTCGGCCAACACCAAGGCTGTCGACGCGCTGCCGGAGGATGCCTTCAACCGCAAGGTCATGGGCAGCCCCGATGTCGCCAAGCGCATCCAGTTCCAGGCGCCGGTCACCGACGAGCAGCGCGAGAAGTATCTGGCGCTGTGGCAGGAGCTGAAGGTCAACGTGAAGTAATCGGCGTCCTTCGGGGGAGGAGAGGCAGAATGGCTGACCAGCTTGCGATCGGTTCGCGCCGCGGACTGAGGCCGGCCCTGCCGCTTCTCCTTCCCGCTTATCTGTGGCTGACGGTGGCGATCTTCCTGCCGCTGTCGGCCATGGCGTTCTTCTCCTTCATGACCGACCTGCCTCTGGCGGGCAAAGAGTGGACTTTCACGCTCGGCAACTACGCGGCGTTCTTTTCGCAAAGCCTGTATTCGACACTTCTGTTCGCGTCGCTGCGGCTCGGGCTTGAGGTCACGCTGTGGTGCGTCGTCATCGGCTATCCGGCGGCCTATGTGCTGGCCAAGGTGCTGAAAGGGCGCAGCCGCGAGGCGATCTTCCTGCTCGTCATCCTGCCCTTCTGGTCGAACGGGCTGGTGCGCATCTTCTCCTGGGCGATGGTGCTGCGCGAAGGCGGCATCCTCGACACGGCGCTCAACGCGGTGCTGCCGTTCAAGATCAACATCGATCTAATGTATTCCTATCCGGCCGTCATCATTGGCCTGGTGCACTCCTATGTGCCCTACATGGTGCTGACCTGTTATCTGACGTTGCAGGCCATCGACGACTCGCTGATCGAGGCGGGGCGCTCGCTCGGCGCGTCGCGGCGGCAGGTGCTTTGGCGGGTGATCATCCCGCTGTCGATGCCGGGACTGATCGCGGGCGCCGCGCTGATCTTCGTGCCGGTCGTCGGCTCGTTCATGGAGCCGCGCATCCTCGGCGGCCGCACCGGCACCTTCTACGGCACGGTCATCGAGGACCAGTTCGTCGCCGTCTTCAACTGGCCGTTGGGCGCCGCGCTCTCCTTCATCCTGCTTGCCGTGGTGCTGATCATCCTGGCGCTGGCAGCACCTGTGCTGCGGAGGGCCGGCTGATGGCAACGACGCGCATCCTCGAAGGGCTTGGGCGCTTCTACATAGTGCTTTTGCTCGGCTTCCTCTATCTGCCGATCATCATCATGGCGGCGATGTCCTTCAACGCCTCGCCCTTCTACCAGTTGCCGTTCGAGTGGACGACCGACTGGTACGCCTCGCTCTGGCAGAACGACCAGCTGATCGCAGCGACCTGGAACAGCATCGAGATCGCCATCATCACCACTTTGATCTCGACCGTGCTCGGCTCGATGGCTTCGCTCGCGCTCTATCGCTACGAGTTCCGCGGCAAGAAAGTCCTGCAGGCGCTGCTCTTCCCGCCGATCGCCATTCCGTGGCTGATCACCGGCACGGCGATGCTGATCTTCTTCTTCGGCGTCGGCATCGGCCGCGGGCTGGTCGCCATCCTGCTCGGCCATGTCGCGCTGGCACTGCCTTATGTGATCGTCGTCGTCTCGGCGCGGCTGCAGACCTTCGCGCCGGAGCTGGAGGAGGCGGCGCGTTCGCTCGGCGCCAACCAGTGGCAGGTGACCATGCGTGTCACGCTGCCCTGGATCATGCCCGGCGTGATCGCCGGCGGGCTGTTTGCCTTCGCCGTCTCGTTCGACCAGTTCGTGGTTTCGTATTTCCTGTCGACGCCCGGCCAGACGACGCTGCCGGTCGAAATCTATGCCGCGATCCGCAAGGGTTTTACCCCTGAGATCAACGCGGTCTCGACGATCATCATTGTCGTGTCGATGGCGCTGATGCTGCTCACGGCCCGCTTCTTCAAATTCGGCGGAGAGAAATAATGGCTGGCGTCCAGGTCGCGAATGTCTCGCGCAGCTTCGGCGCGCACAAGGCGCTGGATGACGTCTCTATCGATTTCGCCGACGGCGGTTTTTACGCGCTGCTCGGGCCGTCCGGCAGCGGCAAGACCACCTTGCTTCGGCAGATCGCCGGTTTCGACTTTCCCGATTCCGGCCGCATCGCCATCGGTGGCGAAAGCGTCGAGCGCGTGCCGGTCGAGAAGCGCCGCATCGGCATGGTGTTCCAGAACTATGCGCTGTTCCCCAATATGAGCGTCGCCGACAATGTCGCTTTCGGCCTCTCGGTGCGCGGCGAGCCGAAAGCGACGATCGCTATGGAAGTGCAGCGCGCGCTCGATCTCGTCCAACTCGGCAAGCTCGGCGCGCGCAAGCCGCACCAGCTCTCCGGCGGTCAACGCCAGCGTGTCGCGCTGGCGCGCGCCATCGTCACCAAGCCGCGCGTGCTCCTGCTCGACGAGCCGCTCGGCGCGCTCGACAAGGCGCTGCGCGTCGACATGCAGATCGAATTGAAGCGCATCCAGCGCGAGATCGGCATCACCACCATCTTCGTCACGCACGACCAGGAAGAGGCGCTGACGATGAGCGACCGCATCGGCATATTGCGTGACGGCAGGCTGGTGCAGGAGGGACCGCCGGAAGAGATCTACGACCGACCGCAGAGCGAGTTCGCCGCGACCTTCCTCGGTGATGCCAACATCTTTCGTGGCGATGCGACTGGCTCCGGGATCAAGCTTCCGGATGGCACGACGATCGCGGCCTCCACAGGCGCGTCGGTGCCGGCGGGCGCCAAGGCGAGCTGCGCGGTCCGGCCCGAGCGCATCCAGATTTCGACGGGCGCGGCAAAGCCCGATCCAGCCAACGCCAACACGCTTAAGGGCCAGGTCTCGAAGCGCATCTTCGCCGGCAACAACAGCACCTATTTCGTCGACCGTGACGGCCAGACGCTGAAGGTGATCGTCCAGAACACCGGCGCCGAAAGGCTGGCCGAGGGCGAGCCCGTGGTGCTCAGCTGGTCGCCGGACAGCACGGTGCTGATCGCGGCCGCCTGATCTCGCTGATGGGAAATGATGGCGCGGGGCTTGGCTGAGGCCCGGACCAACGCGTTATATCCAGTCCTCGACGGGAGGAATGGATGGCGAGTACAGGTTTCGAGCCTGACGTAAGGGTCCGGGTCAATGACTACCGGATCGGCTGCATCGGCGCCGGCATGATCATGGCCGAATGCCATCTCGCCGCCTATGCGCAAGCCGGCTTTCCGGTGGTGGCGATCGCTTCCCGTACCAAGTCGAATGCCGCGAAGGTGGCGGATCGCTGGCATATCCCGACTGTCCACGACACGCCGGAGCAATTGATCGAGGACGATCGCGTCGAAATCGTCGACCTTGCCTTTCCTCCCGACCAGCAACCGGCGCTGATCCGCCATGCGCTGAAGCAAAAGCATGTCAAGGCGATCCTGGCGCAGAAGCCGCTGGCGCTGTCGGTCGAGGAAGCTATGAGGCTGCGCGACGAGGCGGCTGCCTCCGGCAAGATCCTCTCGGTCAACCAGAACATGCGCTACGACCAGTCGATGCGCGTGTTGAAGCAGATCATCGACAGTGGCGCGCTTGGCGAGATCGTCTTTGCCGAGATCGACATGCACGCGATCCCGCACTGGCAGACCTTCCTGGCCGATTACGACCGGCTGACGCTCGCCAATATGAGCGTGCATCATCTCGACGTGCTGCGCTTCCTGTTCGGCGATCCAGACGAGATCACCACACTGACGCGCAAGGACCCGCGCACGAAATTCGACCATTCCGACGGCATTACCGTTTCGACCCTGCGCTTTCCATCTGGCGTGCTTGCCGTGTCACTAGAAGACGTCTGGTCCGGTCCCCGCCAGGAGGGCTACGACGACGACCAGCACATCAACTGGCGCGTCGACGGCACCAAGGGTGTTGCAAAGGGCACGATCGGCTGGCCGAAGGGCGTCGCCTCTACGTTGATCTACGCCTCGACCGAGACGACGGGCGGGAAATGGGTCAGCCCAAGCTGGGAGACAATGTGGTTCCCGCATGCCTTCATCGGCGTCATGGAGCAACTGCAATATGCGCTGAAGACCGGCACGCCGCCGGCGCTGTCCGTTGCCGACAACGTTAAAACCATGGCGCTGGTCGAGGCCGGCTACCGGTCCATGGCCGAGGGCCGAACTGTCAGGCTGTCCGAAATCCGCGTCGACTGAGGCAGTCGAAAGACGCGGCAACTGAATCGCTTACCCGGAGGACTTCACCTCATGATGCAGGCAGGTATCTTCACAGGCTATTTCCCCTACGGGTTGGAGGAATCGGCAAGGCGCATCCGGGCGCTCGGCTTCAACACCGTGCAGCTCGACCTGCATTTCAAGGACATCGACCTGTCGGCCGGACAGATCACGAAGGACAAGGCGCGGACGGTGCGCGACACGTTCCGCGATCATAACTTGCCGGTCTGCTGCGTGTCTGGCTACACCAATATCATCCACCCGGATAAGGGAGAGCGGGACAGGCGGCTCGCTTACCTCAAGGAGATCATCCGCAACGCGCGCGGCTTCGGCTCGCCTTACGTGATCTCGGAGACCGGCACCTACAACACCGAGTCCGACTGGGTGCATCATCCCAAGAACAAGACCGAGGAAGGCTTCGAGGAATGCCGCAAGGTGATCTCGGACCTCGCCCAGACGGCTTACGATCACGGCGCGGTGTTCCTGCTCGAGACCTATGTCAACAATGTCGTCGGCTCGGTCGAGGAGACGGTGAAAATGTTCGCGCAGGTCGACCATCCTGGGCTTGGGCTATTGATGGATCCGACCAACTATTTCGAGGCGCACAACATCGACCGCATGGACCTGGTGCTGAACCAGGTGTTCGACACGCTGACCGACAAGATCAAAATCGCGCATGCCAAGGATGTGAAGCGTTCGGGCAGCGACAAGACCGAGAAGCACGCCGATATCGGCGACGCGGACGCGCATGAGGGGTTGACCTTCCGCGGCGTCGGCGAGATCGAGTTGCCGGCGCCGGGGCTCGGCGCGCTGAACTACGACCTCTACCTCAGGCGGCTCAGCGAGAAGCATCCGAATATCCCGGTGATCATCGAGCATCTGACCGAGGACGACGTGCCGCGCGCCAAGACATTCCTCGACGGCAAATTCCGCGCGAACGGGCTTTGATTGCGGGGAGGGACGATGACGGTGGCCTCCAGCACCAAGCGCGATTACAGCCTTGTCGGCCAAAGCACGCGCCGGGCGATCGAGACCGGGCTGGCCTCGGCCGAATGGTACCACACGGATGTACCGCGCAAGACCATGAAGGAGCTGATGCAGCGCTCGGACGGCCCGGCGATCCGCGACACCATCATCTGGATTGCCGCAATCCTGGGCTCGGCCGCAGGCATCGTCTGGTTCTGGGGCAGCTGGTGGGTGGTGCCGTTCCTGTTCGTCTATGGCGTGCTCTACGGCTCGTCGAGCGACTCGCGCTGGCACGAATGCGGCCACGGCACCGCCTTCCGCACGCGCTGGATGAACGATGTCGTCTATCACCTTGCCTCCTTCATGCTGATGCGCAATCCGGTGCAGTGGCGCTGGAGCCATGCGCGCCACCACACCGACACCATCATCGTCGGCCGCGACGCCGAGATCGCGGTGATGCGGCCGCCGGACCTCATCAAGGCGGCTTTGGCCTTCACCGGCATCCTCGACTTCCGCTATTCGCTGCCGATTCTGGTGCGCCAGGCCTTCGGCAATTTGTCGGAGGACGAGAAAAGCTACATCCCGCAGATGGAGCAGCACAAGGCGGTGGTCGCGGCGCGCTGGCACATGGTCGTGTACGTCGCGACGATCGCTGTCGCGATCGCGCTTCAATCATGGATACCGCTGGTGCTGATCGGTCTGCCGCGCCTCTACGGCACCTGGCACATGGTGCTGACGGGCCTGTTGCAGCATATCGGGCTCGCCGACAACGTCGTCGACCATCGGCTGAACACCCGCACCGTCTACATGAACCCGGTCAGCCGGTTCATCTACTGGAACATGAACTATCATGTGGAGCATCACATGTTCCCGATGGTGCCCTATCATGCGCTGCCGAAGCTGCACGAGCTGATCAAGCACGATCTGCCGATGCCGAACCCGTCGATGTGGCACGCCTATCGCGAGGTGTGGCCGGTGCTGCTCAGGCAGCTGAAGTACGAGGATTTCTATCTCAAGCGCGAATTGCCGCCGACGGCCAAGCCTTATCGCGGCGAGTTCCATGATCTCGACATAACGGCCGCGGCCGCCGAATAGGCGCCGCGGCAAACCCGGAGACAGACGATGGCGGAATGGGTCGAAGCCTGTGCGGTCGACGACGTGGACGAGGAGGATGTGATCCGCTTCGACCACGGCGGCCGCACCTTCGCGATCTACCGCTCGCCGGACGATGCGTTCTTCGCGACGGACGGGTTCTGCACGCATGAAAAGGCGCACCTCGCCGACGGGCTGGTGATGGACGACATCATCGAATGCCCGAAGCACAATGGCCGCTTCAACTACAAGACCGGCCAGGCCAAAGGCGCGCCGGTCTGCGTCAACCTCAAGACCTATCCGGTCAAGATCGAGGCCGGGAAAGTGCTGATCGATATCGGTTGAGCCGACGAAAGAATGAGGAAACAAGTCAATGAGCCGAAAGAGACCGACTGTTGCCGATCTGCGCGCCATGAAGGGCAAGCGGCAGCTGACCATGCTGCGCGTGCTGACGCTGGACGAAGCCGAGGCTGCCGAGCGCGCCGGCATCGACATCGTCTCGGTGCCGCCGGAACTGGTGCTCAATCCGCAGTACCGCGACGCGGCGCCCAGCCTCTTCACCATGCCGGGCGAGAATTTTTTCGAGATCGGCACGGCGGACGATTTCCTGCGCTGGTCGTTCCGGCTCTACAAGGCCGGCGCCGACGCGGTCTATTGCAGCGCCGGCTACGCCACGATCAAGCGCATGGCCGACGATGCCATTCCGGTGATCGGCCATGTCGGCCTCATTCCTTCCCGCGCGACCTGGACCGGCGGCTTCAAGGCGGTCGGCAAGACCGCGGACACCGCCATGCAGGTGTTCGAGGCGGTCAAGCAGCTGGAGGCCGCCGGCGCCATCGGCACCGAGATCGAGGTGGTGCCGGTGGAAGTGGCGAAGGCGATCTCCGAGCGCACCACGCTGATCATGCTGTCGATGGGCGCGGGCACAGGCTGCGACGCGCAATATCTGTTTGCCGAGGATATACTCGGCACCAATCGCGGTCACATGCCGCGCCACTCGAAAGTCTACCGCAACTTCGCCGCCGAATATGACCGGCTGCAGCAGGAGCGTATCGCGGCGTTTTCGGAATATGTCGCCGACGTCAACAGCGGCGCCTATCCGGAAGACAGGCATAACGTGCACATGAATCCGGACGAGCTCGCGCTGTTCATGAAGAAGGTGGATGCAAAGGTCTGAGCAAGCAGCGTCAGGTACTGCGGAACTGGAGCAATTCCAGGAAAAGTGTGGGCGGTTTTCCGCCTGGAAATTGCGATAAAACAAAGAGATAGAGCGGTTCGCCGTTTCCGTGAAACGGTGGAACGCTCTAGGCCTGCCAGGTTCCGTCGGTAAGCGCGGCGTAGAGTGCGTTGGCGCTGGTCCCCAGCGGCCGGTCTTCCTTGAGCGTCGCGACATGCGTTCGGACCGCCGCATGGATCACCCCGGTTGCCGGGGCCAGCACCAGCCCTTCGCGCAGGTCGACGGCCTGGGCCGCCGCCATCAGCTCTAGCGCGACCAGACGCCGCCACAGCGTGATCATCTCGGCGCATTTGGCGATGGCGAGCGGTGTCTGAGTGGCATGATCCTCGACGCCCTCGGACACCGGCAGGAAGTCGAGCATCACCGGATTGGCCTTCTGGCGGATGCCGCCGAGAATCGCGCTCACCGTCTTCTGCAGTGGCACGAAGCCAGCGGATGCGCCGCCGATCGGCGACAGATATTTCGGCAGGCCATGGCGGCTCGAGCCGGTGAGCTGGATGAAGCGGGCGGCGCAGGCCGCCGCGCACTGGGCGATCGCGATGCCAAGCGTCTCGAAGGCGAGCGCCAGCGACGCGGTATGGAAATTGCCGGTCGACAGCACGAGCGCGTCTTCCGCGAGCACCAGCGGGTTGTCAGCGGCGGCGTTGAGCTCGATTTCGACCGCAAGCCTTGCATGGTCGATCGCCTGGATCAGCGCGCCGTGAATCGAGGGCATGCAGCGGATCGAGAGCGGATCCTGAATGGTGGTCGGCGCCGGCTCCTGGTCGCGGGCGAGCAGCTCGCGCAGAGTCTTTGCGGCCAGCAGCTGGCACGCCGCGGGGCGGGCGACATGCTGGCGTTGGTCGAGAATGGTACGGTTTGCACCGAGCGCCTCCATGGTCAGCGCGGCGGCCTGTTGCTGCTGTTCCATCGCCGACAGCGCGTCGACAAGCGCCAGCGCGCCGGTGCCGGCCGAGACCGCCGAGGCGTTGATCAGCGACAGCCCGTCCTTTGGCGCCAGGCTGACCGGGGCAAGACGCGCCATCATCAGCGCCTTGGCAGAAGGCATGCGACGGCTCTGGTAATCGGCATCGCCTTCGCCGATCAGCGTGTGCGCGATCGCTGTCATCAACACCAGATCGCCGGCGCCGATCGAGCCCAGCGACGGCATAACCGGATGGACGCCGGCATTGAGGGCTTCGACGAGTGCGGTGAAGACATGCGGCGAGAGGCCGGAGCCGCCTGCCGAAAGCATGGCGATGCGGGCAAACATCACTGCTCGTACGGTCTGCATCGGCAAGGCTTCCCCGACTGCGGCACCGCGTCCGTCGAGAAGCTGACGCTGGAAGGCACCAGCATCACCTTCCACCGCTGTGCCGAGATTGGCGCCGAGACCGGTGTTCAGACCATAGATCTGTTGCCCGGCGGCCGCGGCCTCGTCGAGAACCTTTCGGGCCTTGCCGAGCTTCTCGATGACCAGCGGCGTGACTTCGACCTTGGTGGAATTGCGCGCGGCTGCAGCCACATCCTCGATGCTGACACCGGCGCCGGTGAGAACGAGCGGGCTCATGCGAAGCGCAGCCTCTGGCCGATGCCGTTTTCGCCCGCCTTGGCGAGCATGGCCTTGCCGAGCGCGATGTCGGAAAGCGAGAGGCCGCGATGCCAGAACAGGATCGTCTCGTCGTCGCTTTCACGCCCGGCTTTCAGTCCGGCGGCGATCTGGCCAAGCTCGGCATGCAGCGTCGCCTCGCTCAGCTTTCCGGCTTCGACATGGGCGCGCAACGAGCCGAACTTGCCGCCCTTGCACTGACCCCAGTCGTCGACGACCATCTTGGCCATGATGTCGGTGAGCGACAGCTCCACCGCGCTCATCGTGCCATAGGGCACCACCAGCGCGCCGGGCTTGATCCATTCGGTCTTGAGCAAAGGCTGCGGTTCGTTGAGGCGCGAGGCCTCGACGACGATATCGGCACCGTCGACGCAGCTTTTCCAGTCGGCGACGGCGGTGACCTTCTTGCCGAGGTCGGCCGACAGCTTGGCGGCAAAGCCATCGCGGCTTTCCGGCCGGCGCGAGTGGACGCGGATTTCGTCGAAGTCGAAAAGATGGTCGAGCAGCCGCGCGTTCCAATAGGCGGTGCCGCGCGCGCCGATGTGGCCGAGCACCTTCGAGGTCTTCTTCGCCAGATGCTTGGCGCCGATAGCGGTGACGGCGCCGGTGCGCATGTCGGTGATGACGGTGGCGTCGAGGATGGCGCGTGGCGTGCCGGTGCGCGGATCGAAAAGATTGAGGATGCCGAATTCGGACGGCAGGCCGTGCTTGTAGTTGTCGACATAGTCGCCGACGATCTTCACGCCGGCGGCGTCGAGCGGCGCCACATAGCCGCGCAGCACGTTGAAGTGGCCGTGGAAGGAGGGGTCCGGTTCGAGGTGGACGCGCGGCTCGATCACCGTCTCACCCTTGCCTTGCGCGACGAGCCCGGCTTCGACGGCGCCGATGATCTCGGCATCGGTCATGGAAAGCGCTTCGATGTCGAGCGCGTTGAGGTAATCGATGTAGATGGGCTTCATACATTGTCCTCGGCCACCCCGGCTAATCCATAACAGGCGAAAGGGCGACACGGAAGTTTGTCGGATAAGCTCTGGACTGGATCAGGCTTATGCTGTTCAACCAGCGCGTCGCCAGGGGTGAGGTCTTGCCCGACCATGTCGACTTCAGAATCACCTTTGTCGCGATGGGCCTGCTCGGCCTTTGCGGCGGCGATGCGTTTCCTGGTGTTGCCGGCCAATGCCGGCGCCGAAGTCTCTGAGCATCTCGAGGACAAATAACATCGGGCCTAGTGCGCTTTGGGGACGCAAATTCCTTCTCCTCCAGCATCCTGGTCTGCCGACAGGGCCGCATCGTCGAGGAGTTCCCGCGGGCGGAGGCGACGGAGGAGAAGATCACCGCGAGCTGGTGTCGATCATCGGGCTCGCGGGTCAGACCAACCATCTGGTCACCGCTATGCAGATACCGCTCGATCCGCAGTTCGAGGTAAAGTGAGGCGCCGACTTCCCCTTCTCCCCTTGTGGGAGAAGGTGGCCGAGCGAAGCTCGGACGGATGAGGGGTGTTGGACGGAGTGCAGCGTACAAGATCTAAGATGCTGGAAGCACCTATTTTCTAAGGTCTCACTCCGCTGGAGCACCCCTCATCCGTCTCGGCGCTGCGCGCCGATCCACCTTCCCCCACAAGGGGGGAAGGAAGAAGCCGAGCTACACCGGCCGGTAGACCTTTTCCGCCGTATTCCAGAAGATGTCCGCCTCGGCTTTCGCACCGTGCCTGCCAACCGCCGCGCGGTGCGCCTTGATCAGTTCGGCATGGCTGGTCCAGAGTTTTTCGATCGGGAAGTTCGAGCCGAACATCAGCCGGTCGCTGCCGAGGATTTCGATCGCGTTGTCGACGATGTAGGCGATGAGTTCCGGGTCGTTGCGGTGGACGAACGTGCCTAGCCCCGACAGCTTGGCGTAGAAATTGGGCGCTGTCGAAAGCGTGCGGAGACCCGCCTTCCATGCTTCAGTGGTTTCAGGCTCCATGCCGGTCAGCATGCCGGCATGGGTGAGGATGAAATTCGTCTGCGGGTTCTCGCCGACCAGCGTCAGCCCGTCCTTCATTTGCGCGGGGAAGAGTTGGAGGTCGAAGGAGAGGCCGTAGTCCTTCAGCCGTGCCACGTTCTTCCGCACCTTCGGATCGATCACCTGATCGGCCGAGGCGGCGAAGCGGAAGGCGGGCGTCTCGTGCCAGTGCAGCTGCATGCGCAGGCCGCGCAGCAGTCTGTATTTCATCAGCCGGTCGATCTGCGGGCGGACGTCGTCGACCGTCATGTCGGCATAGCCGACGATGGCGTGCGGCCAGCCGGTTTCATCCGCGGTCTTCTGCAGGAAGGCGACTTCCTTCTCGAAATCCTCCTTGGCCCAGTTGGTCTGGACATAGATGGCCTTCTCAACGCCCGAGCCCTTCTGATCTTCCAGGAATTCGGTGATCGGATAGTCGCGGCGGATCGGCTCATAGGGGCCGAAGATGCGCGGCACCATCGGTCCGACCAGCCAGGGCTGATCCTTTTGGCGCCAGATGTGGAAATGCGCGTCGATTGCCTTCTGCATCACGATACCTTCTTCCAGATGGAATCGGCCGCAGGCGCCGGGCGGGCGAGCGACAGGATGAAATCGAATAGGCTCTTTTGCGACGAGCCGTCGACCAGGTCGTCCAATAAAGGCAGGATGGCGCGCAGCGCCGACGTCGCCGGGCGAAAGCGCGGATCACCGGCGAGCGGAGTCGCCAGCGACAGCCGGAAGGCGCGGGCGCCGAGGCGACGCATCGCGGTTTCGAGGTCGGCATGGTCGCCGCGCTCCAGCGCGTCCGACAGGATGACGACGCAGGCACCGCGCGCGAAGGCTGAAAAGCGCGGCACCGACAGGAAGGCGAGCAAGGTCGGCCCCATGCGGGTACCGCCGTCCCAATCGTCCACCGACACTGCAGCACGCGCCAGCGCCTGGCTGCGGTCGCGGATGCGCAACGCCGACGTGATACGGGTCAGCCGCGTGCCGAAGGTGAAGACTTCGGCACGGTCCGCGCCTTGCACCGCAGCGTGTGCCAGCTTGAGATAGTCGGCGGTTTGCAGTTTCATCGAGCCTGACACATCGATGAGCAGCAGCAGTTTTCGCGGAACGGCCTGCCGGCGGCGGAGTTGCGGGGAGGGAATGTCGCCATCGGCACTGACGATTTCGCTGAGCGAACGCCTGAGGTCCAGCGTGCCGCGCGAGCGGGTGCGGGTGGTGCGGAAGGAACGGCGCGCGGGCAGGGCGGAGGCGAGCTTGCGGCGGAACTGGCCGAGACCATCGGCGTCGCGCTGGAAATCGCGGCTGCTCAGCTGCTCGAGCGCCGAGGAGAGCTCGCCGCCTTTCTTCTGGTGAGCGACCTGGTTCTCTTCCTCGCGCGTGCCGCGATCATCCTTGATGCGGGTTTCGTCGTCCTCTTCGCCTTCGATCGAAGGCCTGGCGTCGCCGTAGAAATAGCTGCGGAAAAGCGCCTCGAATTCGCCGCGGCGATCGGGCGGGGGCGCCAGCGTTGCAAGAGCCGCCTCGCGGATGTCGTTCATCGAGCGGGGGCCGAGCAGGGTTACCGCCTGCATGAAGCTGGTGACCTGTTCCGGGGCGATGGCAAAGGCGTGGCGGCGGAGCAAACGGGCGAAGCCGAGGAAGGGCTCGGCAGCGGGGCGCAGGTTTTGCGGACGCCTCATTCCTTCGCACCCCCCTCTGTCCTGCCGGACATCTCCCCCACGAGGGGGGAGATTGGCAGCTTGGGCGGTCCGCTCAATCTTGCGGCGTTGAAAACTAGCGAAAGCCCGTGTGACGTCTGATCTCCCCCCTTGCGGGGGAGATGGCCGGCAGGCCAGAGGGGGGTGCTGTCCCGCCAGCGCTGCGCATTGGACCTGAGGTATCGCGCTAGCGCGTTGCGATTGCTCATCACGCCAGCGCCTCCTCGACGATCCTTCCGAGCTCCGGCGCAATTGCGGACAAATCCTCCTCGTCCTTGATCAGCACGCCGATGGCCCGCCGAAAGGCCTCCGGCCAGGGACTGCCGCCCTTTTCGAGGATGGTCGCGGCATTCGCCCATTCGACCGCCTCGGCGATGCCCGGCGGCTTGGCCAGCGGGCGTGCGCGGATTTCCTGCACGGCGTTCGCCACCGCGCGGGCGGTCGCCTCGGCGACATCGCCGGTGCGCAGCACGATGATCTCGGCCTCGCGCTGAGCGTCGGGATAGCCGATCCAGTGGTAGACGCAGCGCCGGCGCAGCGCCTCGGCCAGCTCGCGCGTGCGGTTCGAGGTCAGGATGACGATCGGCTGCGTTGCCGCGCGGATGGTGCCGCGCTCCGGAATGCTGATCTGGAAGTCGGAGAGGAATTCCAAGAGCAGCGCCTCGAACTCATGGTCCGAACGGTCGATCTCGTCGACCAGCAGCACGCGCCGTTCAGGTGCGCGCAACACCTGCAGCAGCGGCCGGGCGATCAGAAAACGGTCGTCATAGATGTCGATCTCGTGCTCGCCGGCATGGCGGATGGCGAGTAGCTGCCGCTGATAATTCCATTCGTACAACGCATGCCCGGCGTCGATGCCTTCATAGCATTGCAGCCGCACCAGCTCGCGGCCGAGTAAATCGGCGACCGCCTTGGCGGCCTCGGTCTTGCCGACGCCCGGCGCGCCTTCGAGCAACAGCGGCTTGCCCAATCGGATCGCCAGGAAGATCGCGGTGGCGAGGCTGTCGTCAGCCAGGTAGCGCGAGGCGGCAAGGCGCGCGGCTATCGCCTCCGGCGAAGCCGCGACCGCGACGGGGTCGGCGTTTGCCATCTTCCCGCTCAGCCCGCGGCCTGCGCCTTCAGCGCGCGCAGGATGCGTTCCGGCGTGATCGGCAGCGTATCGATGCGCACGCCGACCGCGTCGAACACGGCATTGGCGACCGCGGGGATCTGCGGGTTGGCGCACATCTCGCCCGGACCCTTGGCGCCGAACGGTCCGTCGGCGGAAGGGCGCTCCAGCACGATGGTCTCGGTCTCGGCCAGATCGCCAAGACCCGGCATCAGATACTGGTTGAAGTCGGTGCCGCCATGGTCGCGGTTCGGATAATAGGGCTCGGTCGTCTCGTACAACGCGTGGCTGATGCCCATCCAGGAGCCGCCGACCAGCTGCTGTTCGACCATTTTCGGGTTCAGCGCGCGGCCGATCTCGAAGACGTTCTTCACCGTCAGCACCGTCACCTCGCCGGTCTCGTCGTCGACCTCGACCTCGGCCACGGTGCAGGCATGGGCGTAGCAGGTCGAGGGCTTCATCGCGCCGGTTTCCTTCTCCGGATAGGAGCGCGGGATCAGGAACATGCCGCGGCCCGAGATCGAGCGGCCGCGCTTGAAATGCGCGGACAGCGCGACGTCGAAGATCGAGATCGATTTCTGCGGCGCGCCTTTCACCTGGATGTTTCCCTGGCCGTCGGTCTCGAGGTCGGACGCGTTCACCTCCAGTTCCTCGGCCGCCACTTCCAGCATCACCTGGCGGGCTTCCTTGGCCGCCTGGATGACGGCGTTGCCGGCGCGGTGCGTGCCGCGCGAGGCGAAGGTGCCCATGCAGTGCGGGCCGGTGTCGGTGTCGGCGGTGTCGACAACGACACGGTCGGTCGGCACGCCGATCGTCTCGGCACAGATCTGCGCCATGATTTGCTTCATGCCCTGGCCGAGATCGACGCTGGAGAGCGTCACCATGAAATTGCCGGTCGGCGTCGAATGGACCAGCGCCTGGGTCGGGTCGCCGCCGAGGTTCATGCCGGTCGGATAGTTAATCGCGGCGACGCCGCGTCCACGCCGGATCGCCATCTCAGGCTCCCTTCCTGTAGGAGGACATTGCCATGTATTTCTCCGCCACCGGCCAGTTGGCGACGCGCGAGGCTTCCTGCATGCATTCGATCAGCGCAGCACCCTCGGTCGGCTGGCGATGCGCCTTCATGTCGCCGTCGCGATAGGCATTTATGAAGCGGAATTCGAGCGGGTCCATGCCGATCAGCCGCGCCAGCTTGTCCATCTGCACTTCCAGCGCGAAGTCGCCGATGGTGACGCCGAAGCCGCGCATGGCCGACGAAGGCGTGCGGTTGGTGTAGACGCAGTAAGTGTCGATCCAAACGTTAGGGATCGTGTAGGGGCCGGGATAGTGCGCGGCACCCTTCTGCGCGCCGTAGGGCGAGTGGCGCGAATAGGCGCCGGCATCGGTGTAGCCGGTCACCTTGCGCGCGACGATGCGGCCGTCCCTCATGACGCCGTCCTTGATGACGACCTTCTCGGCCGCACGCGGCGAGGAGATCTGCATCTCCTCCTCGCGGCTGTAGACGAAGGAGACCGGGCGTCCCGTCAGCTTGGCGCCGAGAATGGCGATCGGCTCGACGATGACGTCGACCTTGCCGCCGAAGCCACCGCCGACCGTGCCGCCGACGAAATGCAGCTTCGAGCCCGGCATCTGCAAGATGATCGAGGTGTTGTCGAGGGTGAAGAACATCGCCTGCGTGTTGGTGTAGCAGGTGAAGCGTTCATTGCCCTCCGGCACCACAACGCAGCCGGTCGTCTCGGTCGGCGCGTGCTCGATCGGCGAGGATTGATAGGACTGCTCGAGGATGTGGTCGGCCTCGGCAAAGCCCGCCTCGACGTCGCCGAAGCGCACCTTGCGGCACTCGCCGCTGTCGTAGAGATAATAGTTCTGGCCGTGATATTCGTTGACCAAAGGCGCGCCGGGCTTGAGCGCTTGCTCGATGTCGAAGACCGCCGGCAGCACTTCGTAGTCCACCTTGACCTTTGCGACGGCTTCCTGCGCGGCGCGTTGGGTTTCGGCCAGCACCGCCACCACGGCCTCGCCCTTCCAGCGCACCTTGCCGTCGGCGAGCACGGTCTCGTCCTCGGGACCGACCTGGATCAGGATCAGGATGGTATAGACGTTGTGCGGCACGTTTTTGGCGGTCAGCACGCGCACGACGCCCGGGTGCTTTTCCGCCTCTGACGTGTCGATCGAGCGGATGCGGGCGTGATGGTGCGGGCTGCGCACCATCTTCAGATGCAGCATGCCCGGGAAGTTCCGGTCGGCGAAATAGGCGGTCTTGCCGGTGACGTGTCCCGGCGAATCGAGGCGTGGCCGCGGCTGGCCGATTTCGTTGAGGCCGTCCTTGCGGACATCGGCGAAATAGTCCTTGCGCAGTTCCATGGCGATCCCCTCAGGCGGCGTTCTGCGAGCTGGCGCGTGCCGCCGTCAGCACTGCCTGGATGATCGGTTCGTAGCCGGTGCAGCGGCAGATGTTGCCGGACAGCGCCTCGACCACCTCCTCGCGGCTGGGATTGGGCGTGCGGTCGAGCAGCACTTTTGCCGCCATGATCATACCAGGCGTGCAGAAGCCGCATTGCGTGGCAAAGGCATCGAGGAAGGCGCGCTGCAGCGGATGCAACACGCCGCCTTCGGCAAGACCGGCGGTGGTCTTGATGTCGGCGCCGCCGCAGGTCTCGGCCAGCGTCAGGCATGAGAGTTTCAATTCGCCGTCGATGATGACCGAGCAAGCGCCGCAGGTGCCCTGGTGGCAGCCGCCCTTCGGCGAGGTATCGCCGATCTTGTCGCGCAGTGCGTTGAGCAGCGTCGTGCCGCTCTCGATGAATTCGGCTTTTTCGGAACCGTTGAGCGTGAATTGGACAGGTACTTTCGCCATTTTTCCTCCCTGCGCGCCTGCCCGAAGAACCGAACAGACGCGCGTCCCCCACGGATGTTCAACTGAGCAGCAGCCGGCCGAGATGGACCGGCAGCACCTCGGCGCGATACCAGGCGCTGGCGATCGGGTCGGTGATCGGCGCGATGCCTTCGCCCGCGGCGGCCAGCGCCGGCGCGATCTCCTGCCGCGTCAGCTTGCAGCCGAGCAGCGCTTTCTCCGCCGCGGTGGCCCGCATCGGCCGATCGGCCATGCAGCCCAGCGCGATCCGCGCCGCGGTCACCGTGCCGTCTACCGTGCGCTCAAGGAGCGCGGCGATGCTCAGCACCGAGACGCCCTTCGGCTTGACGCGTGACACTTTCAGGAAGCGGAAGCTCTCCGCCTTGGGCAATGAAAAGCCGACAGCGGTGACGATGGCGCGGCTGGTATCGCGGCCGGCCAGAAAAGTCTCGATCGGCATTTCGCTGTCTTCAGTGATGACGGTCGCGTCCAGCGCCAACAGCGCCACCGCAAAATCGCCGTAAGGGGCAGGGGCGAACAGGTTGCCGCCGACGGTCGCCATGTTGCGGATCGCCGGCCCGCCGACAGCGCGCGCGGCCGGCGCGAGCGCGGTAAGCTCCGGATGGCGTAAGATAGCGGCCATGGTGACCGAGGCGCCTAGCCGGACGTCGCCGCCGGAAACCGCGATCCGCGAGAGGCCAGGATCGGTGACGCGGACAAGGCTGGAGACGGAGACATCGCCTTCATTGGCGGCGCGGACCACCAGCGTGCCGCCGCCGAGATAGCGTGTGCCGGCGGCCTGCAAGGCGGCGTTGGCGTCTTTCACGGTCGAGAAACTCCGCAGCGCAAGCGACATGGCGGGCTCCCGTCAGCTCTGGCCGGCGAAATGGGCCTTCAGGGCGTTGAAGCCGCCCTGGAAGACATTGGCGCCCATGCCCTCGGCCAGCTTGTCGGCCTCCTCGGGGGCGGCATCGAAGCTCGCCGTCCATTCGGCATAGGTGCGATTGCCGTCGGTGACGCGGCGCAATTGCAGCGTCGCCTTGTGATTGGTGAGCGGCTGCGGCGTCTCGAGGATGGAGTAGCTGACCAGGAAATTCTCGTCGGAGAAGTCGAGCAGTTTTTCACGCAATGTCGCGCCGCTGACCAGCTTGAAATTGCGCACGCAGCCGATGGTGGTGGCGTCCTTGCCGTCCTCGATAAGGCTTTCCACCATGCGCGGATGCCAACTGGGCAGGCCGTTGAAATCGCGAATGCGCGCCCAGACCTCTTCGATCGGGGCGTCGATGACGCTTGAAATGGTGACTTTCGCCATGGGCTCGCTCCCTCGCAGTGATGAGGTGAGGCTAGAGCGGTCGATCAAGCGGTGCTTATCAATGCGTCTTGCAGGCGTATCAACCGGTCGGAAAAACAGGCGCTTTAGGCCGTTGCCCGCGCGGCTTCACGGTAGAGTGTCGGCGGCACGCCGACATGGTCACGGAAGAAGCGCGAGAAATTGCCCTGGGTGGTGAAACCGAGATTGCAGGCGACCGAGATCAGCGGTGCTTCGGACCACTGCAGTTGGCGCACGGCTTCCTCCATGCGCAGCGTGTTCCAGTAAACGTTCGGCGTCAGGTTGGTCTGTTCCTTGAAGAGCGCGAAGAAATGCGGCCGGGACAGGCCGACCGAGCGGGCGACGTCATCGAAGGAGATGCGCTCGCAGACATTGGCCTTCATCAGCTGGATAGCCTTGCGGACGCGGAAGTCGAGCATGGTGTTGATGCGCGCGCGGGCTATCTGCGGCGCCGAGGCGTCCGCGGCGTCGAGCACTGAGTCGATGAAACGCTCGATCTCGTAATTGGCGATGTCGTCGATGCTTTCATTGTCGGTGAGATGATCAAGCAGGTTCGCCGCCGCCTGGTGCAGCCAGGGCTCCAGCGTGATCGCAGCCTGCGTGAACAGCGGTGCCGAGGAGGGCAGGTCGCGGCGCCGGCGCGCCCAGTCAGGATCGATGTAGAAGGCGAGGAACAGGCCGGGCCTGCCGTCATGCGACAGCGCGTGGCTGTGCGGCTGGAACGAATTGATGCCGGCTGCCGTGCACGGTCCAAGCCGCACCGTCTCGCGGCCGATGGTCATTTCGCCGGCCGTGCCTTCCAGCCAGATGATGAGATGCGCCTCGCCATGGGCATGGGTGACGAAGTCGTTGGCGACATTCAGCACGGAAACATGTCCGAACCGGCCCCAATAGAGCCTGATCGCGTCCGTCATGGGTATCGTTCCTCCCGCGGGCGACTGGCCTCCCTTCGTCCGCCGGGGAATAGTGCGGCCGGGGTACGGCCGCGTCAAGGCAAGCTGGGCGCGGCGGAACTTGCGCGCAAAGCGCCTGGACGGATTTTCAGACTGAGCGATAGGAACCGAACCGAATAGCGCTAGTCGCTACGCCTGAAGTTGCGGATGCGGTCGAACAGCACCGCCAGAATGATCGCGCCGCCGATGAAGGTGCCTTGCCAGAAGGCGTTGATGCCGAGCAGCCCAAGGCTGTTGCGGATCACCTCGATAAGGGCGGCGCCGACGATGGCGCCGAGCGCGGTGCCGACGCCGCCGGCAAGGTTGGCGCCGCCGATGACGGTGGCGGCGATGACCTGCAGCTCCATGCCGGTGCCGAGATTGGTGGTGACGGCGCCGAGCCAGCCGGTCTGAATGATGCCGGCGAGGCCCGCCGACAACGCCGAGATCATGTAGACGGCAACCTTGATCTGCTTGACCGGCACACCGGTCAGCGTCGCCGCATGCTCATTACCGCCAATGGCGAAGATATGCCGGCCGAACTTGGTCCAGCGCAGGGTGAAGCCGGTGATCAGCGCCAGGATGATCATGTAAAGCACCGGATTGGCGATGCCGAAGACCCAGGCGCCGCCACCCAATGCCAGAAGCTTCTGGTGGTCCGGGCCAAACTGGAAGACCACGGTGTTGTTCGAGGCGACCATGGCAAGGCTGCGCGCGACCGAGAGCATGCCGAGCGTCACCACGAATGGCGGAAAGCCGATATAGGCGATGAGCACGCCGTTGAAGGCGCCTATCGCGAGCGCCGTGATGATCGTGGCCAGGATGCCGATCTCGATCGAATAGCCGGCATGCATGGTGACGGCAAGCACCATCGAGCACAGGCAAAGCACGGAGCCGACCGACAGGTCGATGCCACCGGTGATGATGACGAAGGTCATGCCGAGCGCGACGATGGCGACGAAGGTGACGTTGCGGGTGATGTTGTAAATGTTCTTCGACGTGGCGAAGGAATCGGTGGCGAAGGACAGGAACAGGCAGGCGAGGATGACCGCGATCACCACCCAGAAGGTCTGGTTGGCGAAGAGCCGCGACAGGAAGGTGTGCTGCTTCTGCGCGATCGTCTGGTCAAGGGTAACTGCCATTATCGACCTTTCCTGAGAGACATGACGCCGATCCACACGACTACGCAACCTGTTCGATGGCGCCCGTGATCAGCCCGGTGACCTCCTCGGGCGAGCTCGAGGCGATTTTCTTGTCGGCCACCTTGCGGCCGCGCCGCATGACGATGACGCGGTCGGCGACGTCGAACACGTCGGGCATGCGGTGGCTGATCAGCACCACGGCGATGCCCTGGTCGCGCAGATGGCGGATGAGGTTGAGCACCTCGGCGACCTGCCGGACCGAGATCGCCGCCGTCGGCTCGTCCATTAGCACGATCTTGGCCTGCGACAGCATGGTGCGGGCGATCGCCACCGCCTGGCGCTGGCCGCCCGACATCTGCTTGACCAGGTCGCGCGGCCGCGTCTCGGATTTCAGCTCGGCAAAGAGCTGGCCGGCGCGCTTGTACATCGCGGCGTAGTCGAGGATGCGGAACGGGCCGATGCCGCGGCGCAGCTCGCGGCCGAGATAGACGTTTGCCGCGGCCGTCAGATTGTTGCAGAGCGCCAGGTCCTGGTGGACGATCTCGATGCCGTGCTGGCGGGCCTCGGCCGGCTTGTGCATGACAATCTCCTTGCCCTCCAGATGCATGGTGCCATGGCTCGGGCGGAAATTGCCGGCGATCATCTTGACCAGCGTCGACTTGCCGGCGCCGTTGTCGCCCATCAGGCCGACGACCTCGCCAGCCTCCAGCGAGAACGAGACATCGTTGACCGCCTGGATGGCGCCGAAATGCTTCGAGATGTTGGCGAGTTCGAGAACCGACACCAGCCTTAAGCCTCCCCATTTGTTGACGCAGCGGTTTGCCGGCTTGCCAGCAGTGCTTACGTTCCGCCGTCCATCTCCTCACGAACGGCGCGATACATGCATTTAGGCAAAAGCCGGCAAAGCCGTCAATCAATTGTCTGACGATTAATTTCGAGACTCGACAAAAAATCGGTTTTGTAGGACAAATAGGAATTGACCGTTGGCGAAAAGCCGATATTAGCTAGCCTCGGAGGAATAATTTGCCCATCGAGCGCGTATACGGCGGAACGGGGCAAATGGCTTGACTATCAAGGATCCGGCTGCGCCAGTATTGGGGCAGATGGATCGGCAAATGCTTATCAGCCCGGCCCGGGACACGAGCATTGGGAAGATGCTCGGCATCGTTCTTGCGCATCCGGTCTGATCGGTGTGGCGGGCACGCGGTGTCCGTCTGTTTCAAGGGAGGACTGATATGAGGAAAACACTTTTGCTTGCCGCCGTCGCCGCCATGGCGTTGGGCGCCGGGCCGGCTTTAGCCAAGAAACAGCTCGTCATCGTCGTGAAAGGTCTCGACAATCCATTCTTCGAAGCCATCCATCAAGGCTGCGAGAAGTGGAACAAGGAAAACGCCAGCTCGGAATATGAGTGCTTCTACACCGGTCCGGCTTCGACCTCGGATGAAGCCGGCGAGGCGCAGATCGTGCAGGACATGCTGAGCAAGCCTGACACGGTCGCGATGGCGATCTCGCCGTCCAACGCGCCGCTGATCGCGCAGACGATCAAGAGCGCCAATCCGTCGATCCCGATCATGACGGTCGACGCCGATCTTGCCAAGGAAGACGCCGCCCTGCGCAAGACTTATCTCGGCACCGACAACTACCTGATGGGCAAGAAGATCGGCGAATACATCAAGAAGGCCAAGCCGAATGGCGGCACGGTCTGCACCATCGAAGGCAATCCGGCGGCAGACAACATCCTGCGCCGCGCGCAAGGTATGCGCGATGCGCTGTCGGGTAAGGAAGGCCTCGCGGCACTTGCCGGCGAAGGCGGCTGGACCGAAGCCCCCGGCTGCCCGGTGTTCACCAATGACGACGGCGCCAAGGGCGTGCAGGCGATGACCGACATCCTCGCCGCCAATCCGAAGCTCGACGCCTTCGGCATCATGGGCGGCTGGCCGCTGTTCGGCGCCCCGCAGCCCTATCGCGACCTGTTCAAGCCGATGGCCGACAAGATCGCAAAGAACGAGTTCGTCATCGGCGCCGCCGACACGATCGGCGACGAGGTGGCGATCGCCAAGGAAGGCCTGGTGACCGCGCTGGTCGGGCAGCGGCCGTTCGAAATGGGCTACAAGGCGCCGGCGGTGATGCTCGACCTTATCGGCGGCAAGAAAGTCGACGATCCGGTCTTCACCGGCCTTGACGAATGCACCAAGGAAACGGCCGACACCTGCATCCAGAAGTAGGCGCTGGCGGTATCCAGAACCGCAGAAAAAGGGGGCGCCCATGAGGCGCCCCCGATTTTTTCAGCTTCGCTTTCGCGGGACAGCCGTTTCCCGCGGTCAAATCTTCTGCTTCACGCCGTCCTTCGAGGGCGTCAGGTCGACGCCATTGAGCTTGCCGATATGGGTGGCAAGCATCGGCACGTATTGTTCGGCGGGACCGGCGGCATGCGCCATCGCGAACGAATTCTTGGTGGCGTTGCCGAGCGGGTTGGCAATTCCCGCCGCGCCCGCCATCGATCCCAGATAGGTCAGGTCCTTGAAGGCATTGGCGATGGTGAACTTATGCGCGTCGCGGTCGCCCTCGAGCGTCCAGCGCATGAAGGTCTGGTAGAAGCCGCAATCCATGCGGCCGTTGCGGATGACGCTGTCGAAACGCTGCGGGGAAATGCCGACCTTCTCGGCCAGCGCCAATGCTTCCGAATAGATCGCGGCATAGCCCAGCGAGATGAAGTTGTTGAGCAGCTTCATGCGGTGCCCGTCGCCGGTGTCGCCGATATGGACGATGCGGCCGGCCCAAGTCTCGATCACCGGCTTTAGCCTGGCGAACAGCGCGTCCGACGCGCCGACCATCGCATCGAGCGTACCTTCCCAGGCTTCTTTCGGCGTGCGGCTGAGCGGCGCGTCGACCAGCTCGACACCGATTGCCTTGAGCTCGGCGGCCAAGGCCACGGTCGAGACCGGGTCGGAGGTTGAGCAATCGACCACGACCGATCCCTTCTTGAGGCCTTCCTTCAGCCCGCCCGGACCGCGAATGATCTCTTCGACCTCCCGCGAGCCGGTGACGCAGATGAAGACGATGTCGGAGGCGGCGGCCACATCCTTGGACGTCGCGGCTTCCGTCGCGCCGCGGCTGAGCAGATCCTCCGCCGGCTTGCGGTTCTTGCGGCCGAGGAAGGTCAGCGGATAGCCCTTGTCGACGATGTTCTTGGCGATGCCGTGCCCCATCAGGCCGAGGCCTATGAAACCGATGTTTTCGCGGGCAGCGGTGGTGCTCATGTCGTCTGTTTCCTGTCTTTCGTGGTGAAAGCGCGCTCGGCGCGCGATAGGTTTTCGCGGATCGCGGTAGCGGGCGATTGCGGAATGCCATATTGTCCGACAATACACATAATTCCCGAGCATTGTGGAGAGTAAAATGACGAAGCGGATCATGTTCACCGGCGGCAGCGGCAAGGCAGGCCGTCACGTCGTGCAGTATCTGGTCGAACATGGCTGCCAGGTGCTCAACATCGATACCAAGCCGCTCGACAATCCCAAAGTGCGCACCTTGATCACCGACATCACCGACAGCGGACAGGTTTTCAACGCGTTGTCGAGCTATATGGGCCTGCACGAGTTCGATCCATCGCTGAGGGCGCAGCCGGTCGACGCCGTGGTGCATTTCGCGGCGATCCCGCGCATCATGATCACGCCGGACAACGAGGTGTTCCGCGTCAATGCGATGGGCACCTACAATGTCATCGAGGCGGCGGTGAAGCTCGGCATCCGCAAGGTCATCATCGCCTCCTCGGAAACGACCTACGGCCTGGTCTTCGCCAACGAGCCGCGCAATCCGACGCATTTCCCGCTCGACGAGGATTACGACGTCGACCCGATGGACTCTTACGCGCTCTCGAAGATCGTCAACGAGAAGACCGCGCGGGCGTTCGCGCTGCGCAGCGGCTTCGACATCTATGCGCTGCGCATCGGCAATGTCATCGAGCCGCATGAATATTCGCTGTTCCCGAAATGGTTCGCCGATCCGGGCTTCCGCAAGCGGATCGCCTGGAGCTACATCGACGCGCGCGATCTCGGCCAGATCACGCTCAAGGCCATCGAGAAGGATGGGTTGGGCTACCAGGTGTTCAACGCGGCCAATGACGACACCTCATCGGACCTGCCAACGGCGGAGCTTTTGAAGCGCTTTTATCCGGGTGTGCCGGTCAAGGCCGAACTCGGCGAATATGAGACGCTGCTTTCGAACCGCAAGGCGCGCGAGGTGCTCGGCTTCCGGCCGGAGCACAGCTGGCGCAAATACGTCAAAACCGCGTGAGGTTGCCCTCAAATGCTGGTTGATCTGTGCACATCCTCTCGCCTTGCGGCAAAGCTTGCTTGCGATGCTTGACAGCCCCTGAAAACCGGATTTTTTGGATCACATGCGGGACGCAAAGCCGAACAACGAAAAGAAGCTGACGAAGATGGAGGCTGCGGAGCGTCCGGCCGGCGTCCGACGGGCCAATGCGCCGCGCATCCCCGGCGCCAGCGTTCACACTTCCTTAGCCAGCGAAATCGGCCTTCGGATCGTGCGCGGCGACTATCCGCCGGGCACCATCCTGCCCAATGAAGCGAAATGGTCCGAGACCTTCGAGGTCAGCCGCTCGGCGGTGCGCGAGGCGATCAAGATGCTGATGGCAAAGAGCCTTCTGGCGTCGCGGCCGAAGATCGGCAGCTGGGTCGAGCCCAAGGAACGCTGGAACCTGCTCGACCGCGACGTGCTGTCCTGGTACGCGACGTCGCCCGATCGCGAGGTGTTCCTGAGGACGGTGCAGGAGTTCCGTCACATCATCGAGCCGGAGGCGACGGCCTTCGCGGCGATGCGGCGCACCGACGAGCAGATGGCCGAGATCAGTCTGGCCTGCCGCGAGATGGGCGAGGCCACCAACCTGCAGGAGCGCACCCGCGCTGACACGCGCTTCCATCTCGCCATCCTCAGGGCCTCGGGCAACGATCTGCTGGTGCCGCTCGGCGTGCTGATCGAATCCGCCTTCGACCACCTCTTCACCTATACGACGCGCGAGCTGGACGATCTGCACCACGTCCAGAAGCTGCATGAGGCGATCGAAAGGAGCATCCGCCTGCAACGGCCCGATGCGGCGCGCAACGCGGTGCGCAAGCTGCTGGCCAATACCGACGAAGTGATCCAGTCCCGCTAAGGTCCATTGATATTCAGCTGAGGCCGAGCTGAGACCGGCGGCTTCCGGTGCTCACGTGCTGAAAGTACGCTCCGCTCCGGCCTTCGCCGGCCGAAGCCCTCATAAGTGTCTTCGCCCGATGAAGGCTACGGCCGGCGTAGGCCGGTTCTCGGAAGCCACCATTCTCAGCTCGGCCTGACCTGAATCTCAACAGACCTCAATCCTTCCAGCGCCTAATTCTGTTTCTCGCGACCAAACGCTGCACGCAACTCGTCCTTGGCTTTCTCCAGCACCCGCTTGCGCTTCTCCGGCAGGTTCCTGCCGGCGCGGTTGATATAGAAATTCAACATCGACATGGCGGATTGGAACGGCTCCGCCTTGCGGCGGTCGCTGTGCTCAGCCGATCGCTTCAGCGATGCGGCGATCTTCTTGGCATCATCGGACTCAAAGACATGATCCTCGAGATCCAGCGCATCGCTGTGCTCGGTCACGTCGGCCGACCATTTCTTCTTGGCGGTCATGGCGAACTCCTTCCTTCAGGGGCAAAACTCGATGGTGAGGGGTGGGTTCCGGTTCTGGAGCCACGGAATTACCGGTCGTGGCGCTGCTCGGGCCGGCAAATGGGCCGATAGTGCGCCCAAACACGCGGTCACGCGAAAATCGCGGACAGGAGACGCCGTGACGGCAGTACCAGCAAACGCGGCAGACAATGCCGGCATCGACAGCGTCTATGCATGGACGCGGCTTGGCATTTCCCTGCTGCTGGCGACGATCGGCGGTGTCGGCATGTGGGCGGTGGTCGTGGTCTTGCCGGCGGTTCAGGCTGAATTCGGCGTCGACCGCGCCGCTGCCTCGATGCCCTACACCGCGACAATGGTGGGCTTCGCCGCCGGCAATGTGCTGGTCGGCCGCGCCATCGACCGCGTCGGCTACTGGATCCCCGCGCTTGTTTCCTCAATCGCGCTGGTTGCCGGCTTCGGGCTGGCGTCGCTCTCCACCTCGATTGTGCAGTTCACGCTCGCTCAAGGCATATTGATCGGGGCGGGGACATCGGCGATTTTCGGACCGCTGATCGCCGACATCTCGCACTGGTTCAATCGCCGACGCGGCGTTGCCGTGGCTACGGCTGCAGCCGGCAGCTATCTCGCCGGAACGGTCTGGCCGACGATCATAACGCCGCTGATGAAGGCGGAGGGCTGGCGCTTCACCTATGTGGCCATCGGCATCGCCTGCCTGGTGACGATGGTGCCGCTGGTTCTGATGCTGCGACGCGGCGCCCCGGCGGTCGTTTCGGGCTCGCCAGGCGCGCGCCTGGTCCAGCCGATTTCATTGTCGCCGACCGCGCTTCAGGTGCTGCTCGTCATTGCCGGTCTGGGCTGTTGCGTGGCGATGTCGATGCCGCAGGTGCATATCGTCGCCTATTGCATGGACCTCGGCTATGGCGTCGCGCATGGCGCCGATATGCTGTCGATCATGATGGCCGCCGGCGTCGTCAGCCGCCTTGCTTCCGGCTTCATCGCCGACCGGATCGGCGGGGTCAGGACCTTGTTGATCGGTTCGGTGCTGCAGTGCCTGTCGCTGTTCTTCTACATTCCCTTCGACGGCCTTGCCTCGCTCTATGTCGTCTCGCTGGTGTTCGGCTTGTCGCAAGGCGGCATCGTGCCTTGCTATGCCATCATCGTGCGGGAATACATGCCCGCCAAGGAAGCTGGCCAGCGCGTCGGCATCGTCATCATGGCGACCATTTTCGGCATGGCCATCGGCGGCTGGATGTCGGGCTGGATCTACGACCTCACCGGGTCCTACTCAGCCGCCTTTCTCAACGGGATCGCATGGAACCTGCTCAATATCATCGCGATGGTCCTGGTTTTCTGGAAGGCAAGACGCAGCGGCGTCGTCACGGTCTGACGGCCCACGCCGCTTCTGCAGGAAACGCTCCAGCTTGACAACAAATCGCGGCTGCGCGACGCCAAGGCCAATGGACGTGGCACAGGCCTGCGACATGGCGATACCGAGTGCGATGGCATTGCGAGAACGCAGCGGGCGGGATTTGCCGCGCGAGGCTCGCCCTTGACCAGGCCTCGTTCCCGCCGTGGCGGCGGCCGTCCGACCATCGCCGATGTGGCGCGCAAGGCCGGCGTCGGCGCGATCACCGTGTCGCGCGCGCTGCGCGAGCCCGGACGGGTGTCGGAAGACCTTCGCCGACAGATACAGGCCGCGGTCGACGAGCTTGGTTATGTCCCGGACCCGAACGCGCGCGCGCTCGCCTCGGCGCGCGCCGAAGTGTTCGGCGTGCTGGTCCCTTCGCTCACCAACAACGTCTTCGCCGAGGTGGTGCGCGGCATCTATGACAGCCTCTCCGACAGCCCGTTCCGCATCCAGATCGGCAACACGCATTATTCCGGCCTTGAGGAAGAGCGCCTGCTGCAGGTTTTCGGATCGCAACGGCCGGCGGCGCTGATCGTGGCCGGCATCGACCAGACGCCCAGCGCGCGACGACTGCTGGAGAATGCCGGCTGCCCGGTGGTGCAGGTGATGGAGACCGGGCCGGACCCGGTCGACATGATGGTCGGCTTTTCGCATCTGGACGGCGGCAGGACGGCCGCCGAGCACCTCCTTCAGGCCGGCTACCGCAAGATCGGCTTCATCGGCGCGCGGATGGATCCGCGTTCGCAGCGGCGCCTTGCCGGCTATCGCGCCGCCATGGAGACCGCCGGTCTGTTCGATCCGCGGCTGATCACCACGACGCCCGTGCCGTCAAGCGTGAGCCTCGGGCGCGAGCTGTTCCGCGACGCGCTGGCCAAGATGCCGACGCTGGACGGCGTGTTCTGCAACAATGACGATATCGCGCTCGGCGTCCTGTTCGAATGCCACCGCGCATCGATCGACGTGCCGAAGCAGATCGGCATTGTCGGCTTCAATGACCTCGACATGATGCAGGTGGCGTTTCCTTCCATCACCAGCGTGCGCACGCACCGCTATGAGATCGGCACCCGGTCCGTCGCCATGGCGCTTGCGGCGATTGCCGGAAACCCACCGCAACAGCGCATCGTCGATCTCGGTTTCGAGCTCATGCGGCGCGAGAGCACGGCGCGTTGAAGAGTCTGGAAAAATGCCCAACGCGGCGCTTTACACCCAGTCATGGTAGCGCTACCATTTGTCTATAAAATCAACATCCGGCAAGGTCGGGGAGGCTGTTTATTATACATAAGCAACAGTCCGATCTTGTTTATTATGTATAATATGATAGTTTTCTAAATTGCCAGGAGAGGTGGGGAAGAGGAGGATCAGGGCGACGGGGACGTCTCCGTGAGCGCGTTCGGTTCGGTGGAGTATGCCGGCCGGTAGCGCCATGATTCATCACAAGCAGAACTGCAACTGGGAGGAATATCGATGATCAAGTCACTCGTTGGCGGCGTCATTGCCGCCACTGCATTCGTCATGCTGAGTTCGTCGGCGATCGCCGGACCTGAAGTGGTCAAGGGACCCGCGGCAGAGCCGGACTGCTTTGCGCCATGGGCAGCCGACACGCAGTTTTTCAAGTTTCCGAAGAAAGACGGTCCTTACCGTATCGCGCTTGCCAACGGCTACATCGCCAACACCTGGCGCATCCAGATGATCCAGACGGCCAAGGCCTACGCGGCGCAGCCGGACGTCGCCAAGAAGATCAAGGAATTCAAGGTCGTGTCGACCGGCGAAGACGTGCCGGCGCAGATTTCGGCGATCAACAACTTCATCGATTCCGGCTTTGACGCGATCGTCGTCAACGCCCAGAATCCGACCGCCTTCGGGCCGGTCATCAAGCGCGCCAAGGAAGCCGGCGTTGTGCTTGTCGCCTTCGACAACATCCTCGACACCAAGGACGCCATCAACGTCAATGTCGACCAGAAGGGCCTGGGAGAGCTCTGGGGCAAATGGCTGGTCGCGCATGTGCCAAACGGCGGCAAGGTGCTCGAGGTGCGCGGTGTCGCCGGCACCTCCGTCGATACCGATCGCCACAACGGCATCCACGAGGTGCTCGATGGATCGGGCAAGAAGTGGAATGTCACCGAGGTCGTCGGCAAGTGGGATGACGGCGTGGCGCAAAAGGCCACGGCCGACGCGATCGCCACCAGCGGGCCGTTCGACGGCATCACCGGGCAAGGCGGCGACACCGGCATCGTGCAGGCGATGATCGATGCCAAGCATCCGTTCGTGCCGTTCGGCGGCGAGACGGAGAACGGCTTCCGCAAATTCTGTGCCGCCCACGCTGCTGATGGACTGAAGTGCTCGTCCGCCGGCACCGGCCCCGCACAGGTGGCGGTTGCCATCAAGACCGCGATCTCGGCGCTTGAGGGCAATGTCGTGCCGCAATCGGTCAAGCTGCCCTTGGCAATCGTGGAGGATCCGAACTTCAAGGCCGGCCAGGACTTCTTCCCCGACCAGTCCGACAATTTCTTCGTCGGCAATTCCTTCCCGACCTGCGGCATCAATTTCACCGCGCAGGAAATTATGGGCCAGACCAAGGAAAACAAATAATCTGACCGGACGGTGTCGCGGCGAGCCCGCGGCACCGTCGCCTATCGCCAAATTGAAACCGGCCGGGGAGGGCTGATGGACGGCGCGGCTCCGCTCTTCCGCATGGAAGGCATATCCAAGCGCTATGGCGGCGTGCGGGCCTTGGAAAAGGCCGACCTCACGGTCACCGCCGGCGGCATCCACGCCATTCTCGGTGAGAACGGCGCCGGCAAGTCGACGCTGATCAAGGTCATGGCGGGCGTCGTGGCGCCCGACGAAGGTACGATGACGCTTGACGGCCACGAGGTGAGTTTCGCCTCGCCGGCCGCGGCCAACCAGGCCGGCATCGTCTGCATCTTCCAGGAACTGTCGCTCATCCCCGAATTGAGCGTCGCCGACAACATCGTCATTTCCGATCCGCCGAAGCGCTTCGGCATGATCGACCGCAAGGCGCAGCGGCGCATCGCGGAACAAGCGCTGGCACGCGCCGGAGCTTCCGACATCCATCCCTGTGCCCTGGTCAAGGACCTGCCGCTGTCGCGCCGGCAGATGGTGGAGATCGCCAAGGCATTGGCCCGGAAACCGCGTATCCTGATCCTCGACGAAGCGACCTCGGCGCTGACGGCGGCGGATGTCGCCAAGGTCTTCGAGGTGCTGAAGCGGCTGCGGTCGGAAGGACTGGCGCTGCTTTACATCTCGCACCGCATGAACGAGATCGCCGAGCTCGCCGACCACTGCACGGTGTTCCGCAACGGTCGCAACGTCGCCAGCTACCCAGCGGGCTCGAAGAGCGACAATGAGGTGGTCGAGCTGATGATCGGCCGCGAATACAGCCATATCTTCCCGCCGAAACCCGGTCCAGCTCCGGCCGCCACGACGGTTCTCGAAGCGCGCAAGCTCTCCTGGGCCGACCGGCTGGACAATATCTCGTTGAGTGTCAAGGCGGGGGAGATCGTGGGCCTCGGCGGTCTCGACGGGCAGGGGCAGCGCGAATTGCTGCTTGCCTTCTTTGGCGTGCTGCGCGGCATTTCCGGCGAGATCCTGATCGACGGCAAGCCCGTTTCGATCGCCAGCCCGACCGCGGCCAGCCATGGCCGCATCGGCATGGCGCTGATCCCGGAGGATCGCAAGACCGAAGGGCTGATGCTGCCGATGACGGTGCGCGAGAACCTATCCTTCGCGGCGCTCGACAGGCTGTCGAAAGCGGGCATCATCGACCGCGTCGCCGAGCAGCGGCTGATCGACGACATGGTCGGGCTGCTGGCGATCAAGACAGCCGGGCTCGACATCCCCGTCGGCGCGCTTTCCGGCGGCAACCAGCAGAAGGTGGTGATCGCCAAATGGCTGATGCGGCAGCCGCGCATCATCCTGCTCAACGATCCGACGCGCGGCATCGATGTCGGCACCAAGCAGGAGCTCTACCAGCTGATGCGCAAGCTGGCGGACGCGGGCGCCGCGATCCTGTTCTACTCGACCGACTATGACGAGCTGATCGGCTGCTGCGACCGCGTGCTGGTGCTCTATGACGGGGCGGTCAAGCGCGAGCTGGTCGGCGCCGAGATCACCGAGCACGCGCTGATCGCCAGCGCGCTCAACATCCACGGCGATGACAACCGCATCGGGCTGGGAGGCAAGGCGTGAAGGACTGGCGCTACTGGCTGGCCGAGCAGCGCGGAACGCTTTTCGCCTTCGGCATCTTCATCGTCATGTTCGCCATTTACAGCGCGAACCATCCGGCCGGCTTCACCGCCAATGTCGTGCAGACCGCCGCCAACAAGGGCGTGCTGCTCGCCTTCGTCGCCATGGCGCAGACATTGGTGGTGATCACCGCCGGCATCGACCTGTCGGTCGGCATGATCTTCACGCTGACCAACTGCATGGCTTCATGGCTGGTGATCGGCACCGGCCTCGAGACGGGGTTTGGAGTGTTGGCGGTGCTCGGCACCGGGCTGCTCTGCGGCGCGATCAACGGCGCCATCATCATCTACGGCCGGCTGCAGCCGATTGTGGCCACGATCGCGACGGGCGCCGTCTTTTTCGGCCTCGCGCTGCTTTTGCGGCCGGTTCCCGGTGGTTCGGTCAACGAGGACCTTGCGGATTTCCTGACCGGGCGTTTCTTCGGCGTAGTGCCGGCGAGCCTCGTTGCGCTGCTCGTCGTCGTGCTGGTCGTCTGGGTGCCGTTCAGCCGCTCCGAATTCGGGCGCGCCGCTTATGCGGCCGGTTCATCGGAGATGGCGGCTTACATGTCTGGCGTGCCGATCCGCAGGGGCAAGTTTCTGGCCTACACGCTTGCCGGCCTGCTGGCGGCCATCGGCGGCCTGTTCCTGACCTTCTTCACCTATACAGGCGAGGCGGCCTATGCGAGCGGCAACGCCTACACGCTGTTCTCGATTGCCGCCGTTGTGCTCGGCGGCGTGTCGCTGTTCGGCGGCAAGGGCAGCGCCATCGGCGCCATCTTCGGCGCGCTCGCCTTCCGCACCATCGGCGACCTCTTGTTCGTCTTCGACTTCGATCCGCTCTGGCAGCCGCTGTTCCAGGGCGTTATCCTGTTGATCGCGGTCAGCCTCGGTGCTTTCGCGCTGTTTCGGGTGCGCAACCGGCTGGAGTGGTTCCTGTGAGCGAGACGACACTCGGCGGCCTCGCCGGTCGCATGCCCAAATTTCTGCGACGCGCCGATCCGGCTGTCGTCACCGCCTTTGCCTGCATCGTGCTGCTGCTTTTCCTTGGCAGCCTCTACTCGCGCAGCTTCCTGTCGCCGGAATATCTGTTGCAGCAGTTGAAGGTCGCGTCCTTCCTCGGCGTCATCGCGACCGGCATGATGCTGGTCATCCTGCTCGGCCAGATCGACCTCTCAGTGCCATGGGCGGTGGCGGCGGGCGCCATGATGGCCTGCGCGGCGGCGGCCTACGGGTCGGCCGGCGTCGCTTTGGCCATTCCCTTCGGGGTGCTATGCGGCGTCGCGATCGGCATCGTCAACGGCATCGGCGTCGCCTATCTGCGCATCCCATCAATGATTATCACCTTAGCCACCAACGCCGTCGCGCAAGGGCTGATGGTGGTCTATACGGGCGGCTTCTCGCCACAGGATTCAGCGACCGCGGCGATGCGCTACCTGGCAACCGGCTTCACCATTCCCGGTGTTCCCAACGCCGTCATCATCTGGGCGCTGATCGGCGCCGCGATGGTCTTCATGCTGACCCGCTCCAGCTTCGGACGCGCAGTCTACGGCATCGGCAACCGCGAGCGCGCCGCCTACCTTTCCGGCATCGACACGCGCCGCATCGTGCTGATCGCCTTCGCCGTCTCCGGCGGGTTGTCGGCTTTTGGCGGCGTGCTTCTGGCCGGGTATGCCTCGAAGGCGGCGCAGTCGATGGGCGACGCCTATCTGCTGCCGTCGATCGCCGCCGTCGTGTTGGGCGGTACGTCGATTCTCGGCGGGCGCGGCTCCTATCTCGGCACGGTGGCGGGCGTGATCCTGATCACGCTCTTGCAATCCATCCTCTCGGTGATGCAGATGCCGGAGGCGGGGCGGCAGATCATCTATGGTGTCGTCATCGTCGCCATGCTTCTGCTTTACGGGCGCGCGCCGGCAAGCCGCTGACCGTGGATCAGGCGAGCGCAATACCGTAGTCCCGGAGCCTTGCATGAACGATCTCAGGACGGCGCTGGCCATCGTCGTGATGGGTGTTGCAGGTTGCGGCAAGACGGCCGTCGGCGAGGCGCTCGCCAAGGCTCTCAGCGCCGACTTCATCGAAGGAGACCGGCTGCATCCGCCGGAGAATGTAGCGCGCATGGCGCGCGGCGAGCCGCTGACGGATGCGCTGCGCGAGGGCTGGCTCGACGCCATAGGCGAGCGTATCGCGAGCTCGGTTGCCGGTGGACACAAAGCGGTGGCTGCCTGCTCGGCGCTGAAACGCAGCTACCGCGACCGGCTGGAACGCTTCTGCCCCGGCATCGTCTTCCTCTATCTCAAGATCGATCGCGAAACCGCTTGGCGACGGGTGGCCAATCGCAAGGGCCATTTCATGCCGGCCAGCCTCGTCGACAGCCAGTTTGCCACGCTGGAAGAGCCTGCCGACGATGAGTTGGCTGTGACAATCGACGGAACGCAAACGGTTGCAAAGATCGTGAAAGAGATCATCGGCCAGAGCCTGTGAAGCTGAACAGATCCTGGAGCGGATCCGAAGACCCTCACGCGCCGTCGTCTCCGATCGCGGCTTCGCTCGGTCGCTCGGTCAATCGCATCGCGCTTGACCACGCCATCATCTGCTCCGGACAGAGTTTGAGCGTTTCCAGCATATGGTCGCGTTTCGACAGGATGTATCCCGCCTGAACGGCGAGGTTCTTCGCTGCTGTGTCCTTTGCCGGCGATGCGGGGACTTGCAGGCCCGCGCTCAGCTCGCCGATGATCGCGCGATACTGCCGAAACGGGACCGTCTCGATCGTCGCCATATGAAACAGCGCCGCGCCGGCACGCGCGGCGAAGTTTGCCGGCGCCGAGGCAAGGTGTGTCCAGCCACGCTCGCCCATCGCGGCCTCGGCGAAGGCCGAGCCGGCATAGACGGTGTTGGTCATCAGCACGACACCGTTTCCCTTGAGCACCTTCTGGATGCGCGTCGTAACCTGATAGGCGTCGGTGCGCTCAAAGACGATGCGGCTTTTCAGGAAACGGTTCTCGACCTTGACCAATGGCGGGTTGATCACGCGGAAGCCGAATTGGCTCGGCGAGAAGCCATGATACTGCGCGCTTACCTGATGGGCATCGAGACCGGCCTCATGCAGGGCGCGCTTGCCCATGATCGTCTGCGCGGTGAACTGGTCGCACCATATGATGGCGCCGCGCCCTTTGCGCAGGGCCTCTCGCAGACCTTCGAGGCCTTCCAGCCGGATCGCCGGCGTCCAGCGCCAGCCGGCGACGAGATGCGCCGCAACCAGCAGCCGCCGGGAGTGAAGGGCGGCAAGCTGTCTTTCGAACATGCTTTTCGTGTCGACGGCGTCGCCGAGCACAGCCTTCACGGCGACGTCGTAGCGGGCGAATTCCTTGCGAAAGTGGCGCCTGCGCCTCAGCCTGGACACCCAACCGCAGATGGGGTCCCACCAGGAGACCGGAAGCGTCGCGGCGACGCCGAGATAGAAGCAGGACAGCAAGCTCTCGCGCAGGTCCCGATTGGAGAAGCGGCGCAATTTGCCGGGACGGACGACCCTGCGGCTGAAGAAGCGAACGGACTCACCGCGTTGCGGCACTGGCACGTCGGCAGTGATCTCGGTGTGAAAGACGTCGCTGGACGATGGCTGCCGGCTGGCCTTGCGGGAATTGCCAAGCCAAGGCAGCCTCATGCGTCAGAGCCCTGTTTTCGTCCTCCCAGCCGCTTTACTGCGTCCGCGATAGACTGGCAACCGAGAGGCGACAGGTCGGGAAAGGCGGCATCTCGTCCCGCGCAATCGTACCGGAAGACTTGTGGCGAGGTCGGCGAACCCCAACCCGCTGCACACTTTTTCAGGTGTTAGATCTGGGAGGTGAGCTCCGCCGGGAAATCGTCGTTGTCGGCGTCGCGCATGGCGGCGAGGCTGCGGTTGTCGAGCACCTCGGCAATCGCCTGGCGCACTTCCAGCATCATGTGACGGACCTGGCAGGTGGCTTCGTCGCAGTCCTCGCAACGCTGATATTGCGTGCGGCTGGCGCAAGGGATCGGCGCCAGCGGCCCGTCGAGCACACGCACGACATGGCCGATCTTGATCTCGGAAGCGGGCCGGGCGAGGCGATAGCCGCCTTCCTTGCCCTTGCGGCTCTGGACGAAGCCGGCATTGCGCAGCTCGCCCAGGATCGCGTCCAGGAATTTTTTCGGGATGTTGTTAGCGACGGCAATGTCGTTGACGAATGCAAGCTGACCAGCTGGCAGGCTGGAAAGATGCACGAGGGCCTTGAGGCCGTATTTGCCTTTTTTGGTCAGCATGCCCGATTCAATTCATCAAACCCCAATGCGTCTGCATCTGGCGGTTGTTTGTGTGCAAATCATGACAGTTTGACCGTTGAACGCCCTCTGGACCAACAATTTGCCGGTGCAGCTTAGGCAGAAACGCGTTGATTCTTCGTAACGTTTTTCACGTAGGGGCCGGGATTTCCCCTGGGAACTCATGCAACCCCGCTTATAAGAAGAAGCCGGCAAAGCCGGCCTCCTTGCGCTTCCTGATTGTGGAGCCCTTTCAGCGGCTGCCATAGGTCTGATCGAGCAGTCCGCCGGCAGCGAAATGCTCCTTCTGCACCTTGTCCCAGCCGCCGAAGACTTCGTCGACGGTCAGCAGCCGGACGTCCGGGAAGTCGGCCTTGTGCTTGGCGGCGACCGCCCCATCGCGAGCCCGCAAGCCGTTCTCGGCGGCGATCTCCTGGCCGTCCGGCGTGTAGAGGAAATCGAGATAGGACTTGGCGAGGTCGCGGCTGCCATGCTCGTCGGCGACCTTGTCGACGATCGCCACCGGGAACTCGGCCAGCAGGCTGACCGAAGGCGTGACCTGCTCGAACTTGTCGTCGCCATATTCCTTGCGGATGCCACGCGTCTCGGACTCGAAGGTGATCAGCACATCGCCGATCTCACGCTGCACGAACGTCGTGGTGGCGGCGCGGCCGCCGGTGTCGAAGATCGGCACGTTGTTGAAGAGCTTGGTGATGAACTCCTTCACCTTGGCGTCGTCGCCCTTGAAGGCCTCCTTGGCGTAGGCGGTCGCCGCCAGATAGGTGTAGCGCGCATTGCCCGACGTCTTCGGATTCGGGAAGATCACCTGCACGTCGTCGCGCACCAGGTCGTTCCAGTCCTTGATGTGCTTGGGGTTGCCGGCGCGGACCAGGAAGGACGGCAGCGAATAGAAGGGCGAGGCGTTGTCGGGAAAATCCTTCTGCCAGTCTGCCGAGACGAGGCCCTTCTTGACCAGGAAGTCGACGTCGGTCACCTGGTTGAAGGTAACGACATCGGCGGCGAGCCCCTCGGCGATGGCGCGCGCCTGCGCCGAGGTGCCCGCATGCGACTGATCGATGATCACGCCCGGGTGCTTGGCAACGAAGGCCTTGTTGATGGCGGCGAACAGCTCGCGGCCGACGTCATAGGATGCATTCAAAAGCTTGTCGGCCGACCAGGCTTGGGAGGATGCGAGGACGAGGCCGGCAGCAGCCGCGATGCCAAGCAATAGACGCTTCATGAAACGCTCCAGAAAAATCAACCGGGACTATGGCGCGAAGCATAGCCGGGCACGGTGACCGTCACGAGACATGCTGGCCGAGCTGATGCTCGACGGCTGGAAAATCTCACGTCGAAACGGCTGTTTGGTAGGATTTTCTTTCAAACAGATTCACGGCGTCCCTGAACAGGAAAGTGCAGGCCGCCGAAGTCGGACGACGGTCAGGCTGTCGGGAAAAGCTTCCAGCGCCGCGGCCGGAAGGCGACGCGGCTCTTCTGCGCCGCCGGGTGGTCGACCGGCAGCTCGATCTCGACGCGCTGGCGCTCGCCGCCGACCTCAAGCTCGACCCGCCTGGTGCCGGCGACCCGGCGGCTGGCGGCGACCGTGCCGGCGATGCAGCCGCTGCAGCCGTCGACCAGCTCGACATCGTGCGGGCGGAAGTAGAGCTGTGCCTCGCCGGACGGCGCATGCGGCGCCGGCAAGCCGATCGGCCGGTCGGCGAGCCAGACCTCGCCGTTCTCGACTTTGACGGGCAGCGCGCTCGATTCGCCGATGAAGGAATAGACGAAAGGCGAGTTCGGCGTGTCGTAGATCTCGTCGGCGCCGCCGACTTGCTCGATACGGCCCTGGCTCATGACCACGACGCGGTCGGCGAGCTCCAGCGCCTCTTCCTGGTCATGCGTGACGAAAACGGTTGTGTGGCCGGTGCGGTCATGGATCTCGCGCAACCAGCGGCGCAGTTCGCGGCGCACCTGGGCGTCGAGCGCGCCGAACGGCTCGTCAAGCAACAGCACCTTGGGCTCGATCGCCATGGCGCGGGCCAAAGCCACGCGCTGGCGTTGGCCGCCGGAGAGCTGCGCGGGATAGCGCTTTTCCAGGCCTGACAGCTGGACGAGGTCGAGCAGCTCCAGCGCCCGGCGGCGGATTTCCTGCGCCGGCGGCCGCGCTGCGCCATGCCGGACCTTCAGACCGAAGCCGATATTGTCGGCGACCGTCATGTGGCGGAACAGCGCGTAATGCTGGAAGACGAAGCCGACATTGCGCTCCTGGATCGACTTCTGCGAAGCGTCCTCGTCGCCGAAGAAGACCGCGCCCTTGGTCGGCCGCTCCAGGCCGGCGATCAGGCGCAGCAGCGTCGTCTTGCCCGAGCCGGACGGCCCGAGCAGCGCAATGAGCTCGCCCGACCTGATGTCGAGCGACACGTCGTGGAGCGCCGGAAACCGCTCGAACTCCTTGCGCACGTTGACGACGCGAACTTCCATGCAAATCCCTCAGTTTCGTTGATGCATATCATTATCCCAAAACCGCTACGCACTTTTGGGTGACATGCACCTAGTGTCCGCGTGTCGCGGCGATCTCGGCGCCGTAGCGCAGCTCGAGAAGTGTTTTCAAGACCAGCGTCACCAGCGCCAGGCCGGCGAGCAGCGAAGCGACAGCAAAAGCGCCGACGGCGTTGTACTCATTGTACAGGATCTCGACATGCAGCGGCATGGTGTTGGTGAGGCCCCGTATGTGGCCGGACACCACGGAGACCGCGCCGAACTCGCCCATGGCGCGCGCATTGCAGAGCAGCACGCCGTAAAGCAGCCCCCATTTGACATTGGGCAGCGTCACGTACCAGAAGGCCTGCCAGCCGTTGGCGCCAAGCGAGAGCGCCGCCTCCTCGTCGCCATTGCCCTGCTCCTGCATCAGCGGAATCAGCTCGCGCGCGACGAAGGGGAAGGTGACGAAAACCGTGGCGAGCACAATGCCCGGCACCGCGAACAAGATCTGGATTCCGTGCGCCTTCAGCCATTCGCCGAGCAGCCCTTGCGCGCCGAAGAGCAGCACATAGACCAGGCCGGAAATGACCGGCGAGACCGAGAAGGGCAGGTCGATCAGCGTGGTCAGGAACGCTTTGCCCTTGAACTCGAACTTGGCGATGGCCCAGGCAGCCGAAAGGCCGAAGACGAGATTGAGCGGCACCGAGATCGCCGCCACCAGCAGCGTCAGGCGGATGGCGGAGCGCGTGTCGGCATCGCCCAGGGACTGGAAATAGGCGCCGACGCCCTTGGCAAAAGCCTCCTTGAACACAATGATCAGTGGCAACAGCAGGAAGACGCCGAGAAAGACGAGCGTGACGGTCGTCAGCGTGATGCGGACGGGCCGGCTTTCGGTGACCGCCGCCGAGCGGCTTTCATGCAGTGGTTCATAGGATTTGATCTCGGGATCAGCCATAGCGCTTGCGGCTCCATGTCTGCACGAGGTTGATGACCAAGAGCATCGCGAAGGACAGTCCCAGCATGATCGCGGCGATCGCCGTCGCGGCCGGGTAGTTGTATTCCTCCAGCCGGATGACGATCAAAAGCGGTGCGATCTCGGATTTGTAGGGCAGGTTGCCGGCGATGAAGATGACCGAGCCGTATTCGCCGACGCCGCGCGCGAAGGCGAGCGAGAAGCCGGTGACGATGGCTGGCGCCAGGCCGGGCAACAACACGCGGGTGATGATCTGGAAACGGCTGGCGCCGAGCGTGGCGGCGGCTTCCTCGACCTCCTTGTCGATCTCCTCCATGATCGGCTGCACGGTGCGCACGACGAAGGGCAGGCCGATAAAGACCAGCGCCACGACGATGCCGAGTGGAGTGTAGGCGACCTTGATGCCGAGCGGCATCAGCAATTTGCCGAGCCAGCCGGTGGGGGCGTAGAGCGTGGTCAGCGCGATGCCGGCGACCGCGGTGGGCAGCGCGAAGGGCAGGTCGACCATGGCATCGACGATGCGGCGGCCGGGGAAACGGTAGCGGACCAGCACCCAGGCGACGAGTGTGCCGAAGGCGACGTTGGCCGCGGCGGCGATGAAGGCCGTGCCGAAACTGATCTCAAGCGCGGTGAGAGTGCGCCGGTCGGTGGCCAAGGCCCAGAAATCGGCCCAGCCGAGCGCGGCCGAGCGCCAGATCAGCCCCGAAAGCGGGATGAGGATGATGAGCGTGAGGTAGGCAAGCGAGAAGCCGAGCGTCAGTCCGAAACCCGGAATGACACTCGGCTGTCTGAACCGCCACCCCGCCTGGGCGGGTGCTGTGGTCATGCTGTTCTGGATCGTCCCTTCTTACTCAACCAGATTGCAGTCGCCAGTTTTTGAGGCCCAGCCTCTCACTGCGCCGGCTTGTAGATCTGGTCGAATATACCACCGTCGCCGAAATGGTAAGGCTGCGCTTTCTTCCAGCCGCCGAATTGCGGGTCGTCGATGGTGACCAGCTTGATCTGCGGCAGCTTGGCGAGGTCTTCCGGCGGCACCAGTTCGGGCTTGGCGGGGCGATAATGGTTCTTGGCGATGATGGTCTGGCCTTCCTTCGAGTAGAGATAGGAAAGATAGGCTTCGGCCACCTTGCGCGTGCCCTTGGCGTCGACATTGGCGTCGACGACGGCAACAGGCGGTTCGGCCAGGATCGAGGTCGGCGGGTAGACGATGTCGAAATTGTCAGCGCCGAATTCGTCGAGCGCCAAATAGGCGTCGTTCTCCCAGGCGATCAGCACGTCGCCCAGTCCCTTTTGCGCGAAAGTGACGGTCGAGCCGCGCGCGCCGCTGTCGAGCACGGGGGCATTGGCATAGAGCTTGCCGACGAATTCCTTGGTCTTGGCCTCGTCATTGCCGTCATGCGCGTTGGCATAGGCCCAGGCCGCCAGATAGTTCCAGCGCGCGCCGCCGGAGGTTTTCGGGTTCGGCGTGATCACCTGCACGCCGTCCTTGACCAGGTCGTTCCAGTCATGAATGCCCTTGGGATTGCCCTTGCGCACCAGGAAGATGATGGTCGAGGTGTAAGGCGCTGAATTGTTTTCGAATTTCTTGCGCCAGTCGGGATTGATCTTCTTCGACTTGGAGACGATGGCGTTGATGTCGCCTTCAAGCGCCAGCGTCACCACGTCGGCATTGAGGCCGTCGATCACCGCCCGGGCTTGAGCGCCGGATCCGCCATGCGACTGCTGGATGGTGACCGTCTCGCCGGTCTCAGCTTTCCAGTGTGCGGCGAAGGCCTCATTATAGGCCTTGTAGAGCTCACGTGTCGGGTCGTAGGACACGTTGAGGATGGTGGTGTCGGCAAACGCGAAACCGAGTGTGCCGAACTGGATAGATGTGGCGACCAGCGCGCCGAGCAGTTTCCTGAAATGAGGTTTGGTCATTCCCGCCTCCGTTGAACTGCTGCGAACTCTAGCGAGTTTATAGAAATTAGATGCATTGAATGTTGCCTTTTTCACCTCCTTGAAGCAATTTCTCGCCGTATCGACACCTTCCGAAGAAATATCTTCCTCAAGCCGGCGAGACCATGAATCCTCGCCAGCCGGCCTAATTAGGGCCGGCAACGGCTTGGGCAAGGCTGGGACGCCTTAGGCTAAGGTGCGGTGACCGGAAAATCGAAACGCCGTTTGGGGGAGGGCTCCTTGGCCAGCGTGAAGTGCCACCATTCGCGCGCATAATTGCGGAAGCCGGCGGCACGCATGGCGGCAACCAGCATCTTGCGGTTGGCTGCCGCTTCAGCGGAAAGAGGATGGTGCGCCGTCTCGCTCATCGGATCGAAGCAGTCGAAACCGGTGCCGAAATCGAGCGTGCCGCCTTCCGGCGCGCCGCAGGCCGGATGTACGGAGCTTTTCCTGCCGGCCTTGGCGATGGCGAGGTCAACGGTCGAGCCGCGCGAGTGGCTGGACAACTGGCCGACATAGCCCTTGGCGATGAGATCGCCGCGCTCGACCGTCGGGTACCATTGCGGGTCGGGCGGGCCGCCTTGTCTCGTCCATTTGCCCATGTCGGTAACGGCACGGGCAGGCCGGTAGCAGTCGAAGACGACCAGCGTCAGCCCCTTGGCGGTCATGGCTTTCTGAACGCTGGACAGCGCCTTCGCGGCCGGCGCGGTCAGGATGCAGACCGGCGCGTCATAGCCATCGACCTTGCGGTGCAGGAAATTTTCGCGGCCGGCGTAGCGGATGTCCTGGCGGATGGTCGGGTCAATATCGGCGAGCCTGACGAAGCCGGCGGACAGGGGATCGGCGCGGGCCGGGGTGGGGGTTGCGGACAGCAGGGCCAGCGTTGCGAGGAATGTTACCAACAGAGGTCGGCGCGAGGCCCCCCTCTCTGCCCTGCCGGGCATCTCCCCCTCAAGCGGGGAGATTGGCGGTTTCGGCGCCGGATCTATCTTTCCGACGTCGAAGATTGGCGAAGCCGGTGAAGCAAGTAATCTCCCCCCTTGAGGGGGAGATGGCCGGCAGGCCAGAGAGGGGGGCCTCGCGCCATACGTCAAGGGAGAAACCCCGCGCGCCGAAGCCTTAAGAAACGCAATCCCCTGAATCGCTTGCCGCATCCTATTCAACGAAAACCTTCACGCTTGCCGCGCGGCCGGCGGCGTCGATCACGGTCAGCGTCGAATAGCCGGTGCCGTCCGGTTGCCAGGTCGCGGTGCGGCGGCGGTCGATGCCGGCGAGCGGCTTGCCGTTGGCGAGCCAGCGGAACGGCGCGCGGCCACCCTGCAGCTTCAGCACCAGCGGCGTGGCGTCGGCGGAGTTGGTGCCGAGATCGACGCGGGCGCCGTCGGGCGGGAAGATGATGGTCGGCGCGGGCTCGGTGGCTGTCGCCTGCACCAGCCCGTCGGAGCCGGCACCGAAGCGGGCAAGCGTCACCGGCAATTCCTCGCGCTTGGGATTGAAGACGCCCGGCGGCCGGCTGGGCAGCGGCACGCTGGCAAGGCCGGAACGGACGAAACCTTCGAACAGGATGGGAGCCGCCGAGACATAACCCGACAGGCCGGGGACGGGGCTGGCATCGGCGCGGCCAACCCACACGCCCAGCACATAGCGGCCGTCGAAGCCGACGGACCAGGCATCGCGATAGCCGTATGACGTGCCGGTCTTGTAGGCGATGCCGCGCTGCATGGCGCCTTCCGGCGGTTTCACACCGGACAGGATGTCGTTGATCTGCCAGGCGGCCTGGTCATCGAGGATGGTGGCGGTGGTGCGCTCGGCATTGGCCGGCTCGGTGCCGTCATGCAGCGTATGCATCTTGCCGCCATTGGCGAGCCCCGTATAGAGCTGCACCAGATCGCGCAACGTCACGCCGACGCCGCCCAGCCCGATCGCGAGGCCCGGCGCCTCGTTGACCGGCAGGACCGGGTTGATGCCGGCCTGACGGAACCGCGCCGTCAGCCGTGCCGGACCGACAGCGTCGAGCACCCGGATCGCCGGCACGTTGAGCGACAATTGCAGCGCCTGGCGGATCGAGACGTCGCCCTGGTAGCCCATGTCGAAATTCTTTGGACGGTAGCCGCCGAAATCGACCGGGCTGTCCTCGATGATCATCTCTTGCGCCACCAGACCCTGCTCGAAGGCAAGTCCATAGATGAAGGGCTTCAGCGTCGAGCCGGGAGAGCGCACCACCTTGGTCATGTCGATCCAACCGGAGCGGCTGGCGTCGAAGAAATTGGCGGAGCCGACCTCGCCGAGGATGTCGCCGGTGCGCGCGTCGGCCATCACCATGGCGACGGAAAGCTTTGGGCCGAGCTTCCTGGCGGCATCCCTTGCCACCTGCTCAAGCCCCTGCTGCACACTTTTGCGGATGGTGAGCTGCAGCGGCTTGCCGGGCATTGCCTTGGGCAGCACGGCGTAGGAGGCATGCGCGGCCAGCGCCGGCAGTTTTCTGCGCAGGCCGGAAACGTCGTCGAGGGCGGCGCGCGCGGCTTCGCGCTCGCCGAGCAGGCCGGCCGAGACCATTCGGGTCAGCACCCGGTCGCGCGCGGCGTGCCCGATATCGAGATTGCGGTCGGGTCGGCGCTTTTCCGGCAATTGCGGCAGCGCGACGAGGAGGGCGGCTTCCGAAACGGTCAGCCGCTTCGGCTCCTTGCCGAAATAGGCGAGCGAGGCGGCGCGAACGCCTTCGAGATTGCCGCCATAGGGCGCAAGCGTCAGGTAGCGTTCGAGGATTTCCTGCTTGGTGAGCCGCCGCTCGATCTGGATGGCGCGCAGCATCTGCTTGAGCTTGGAGCCGAGGCTGCGGCTGTCGCGCGGCTCGATCAGTCGGGCAAGCTGCATCGACAAGGTCGAGCCGCCCGACACGATACGGCCGCTGGTGACGAGCTGGCCGGCGGCACGGCAAAGCGCCAACAGATCGACGCCCCGGTGATCCCAGAAACGCTTGTCCTCATAGGTGACCAGCATGTCGACAAACTGCTTGTCGACCTGGTCGAGCCGGGTTTCGAGCCGCCAGTAGCCGTCGGGCGTGGCGAAGGCGCGCAGCAGCTGGCCGTCGCGGTCCTGCACTTCGGTCGAGACCGTCAGCTTTGCCGGAAGCGGCGGCGGGAAGGCGCGGTCGAGTTCCCAGAGCGCGGCGAGGAAAAAAGCTGCGAAGCCGGCGAGGCAGGCGCCGGCGATTGCGGTTCTTCGAAAGAATTTTCTGGAGAGCATTGCGCTGCCCCTCATCTGCCTGCCCGTCCTTCGCAGCAGCTACGCTGCAGCTTCGGAGGGTGAACCGGCACCGTCTCCCCGTATAGTGACGGGGAGAAGGATAAACCGGCGACCTTGCTATTCCGCCTTCACCTCCATCACGCCGGTGGCGGTGCGGGCCGAGTATTGCGGCCGGTACATGTCCTCCACCGTGGCCGCCGGATGGGCGTAAGTGCCCGGCGTCACGGCGCGCACGACATAGGCCAGCGTGATGTTGCGGTCGCCGTCGCCTTCGTTCGGATTGAAGGCGGCGACGAAGCGGTCGTCGCGGAACTCCAGATGCGCCGCGTCGGTCTGCGCCAGCCAGGAGAAGTTCGACAATTGCGCGCTGGAGACCAGGCTCGGATTGTCGATCTCGAAGCCGGCCGGCAACAGGTCGGTGATCAGCAGCCGCGACGGCCATTTGTTCTGCTCATAGATCTTGAGCACGACCACATAGCGCTCGTTCTGCCTGGCCTCGGTGACATTGGCTTCGGTGCCGTCGAGCTTGTAGTAGGTGCGATCGATGGTGAAGCCGTCGCCGCCGGCGGGCAGCGGGTCGACCGGCGCGGCGACCGCGGTCACCACCGCCTGCAGCGGCGTCGCGCCGGTGTTGGCGATGGTGAGTGGGCTGTCGACGAGGTCGCTGCCGGCGACCTGGTCGGAATAGCCGCCCGAATGCGGCGCGCCGTTGACGGAAAGCGTGATGGAATCATTGCCTTCCTTCAGCGCCCGCGCGGCAAGCAGCATCCAGGACTCGTCCTGGGTGCTCGTCCAGCGGGCATCGGCGCGCACCACGCCCACCAGCTTGATCAGCTGCGGCATGATGCTCGGCACCGGCCTCGATTCCGCCGCCAGCGCCAGCATCGCCGCGCCGTCGCGCAGCCGTGAGCCGTAGTCCGAGCGGTACCAGTCGTAGTCGGTTTCCGACTGCGCCAGCCTGAGCGCTGTCTGGAAGGTCGATTCCGAACGCTGGGTATCGCCATAGAGTGCCAGGCTCGCCGCCAGTTGGGTGACGGCCATCGGGCTGGAGAAGGCTTCGAGCTGCGTGTCGGCGTAGTAACGCAGATCGCCGATCGAGGCCTTCTTGTTGCGGGCGAGCACATAGAGCGCGTAAGCGATATCGCTGCCGCGATCCTGGACGCTCTGGTCATAACCCAGCGAGTTCTGCAGGTTGTTCAGCGCCTGGTTCATCGCCAGCGCCGGAACGTCATACTTCTCCTCGCGCGCCCGGGTCAGGAACTCGCTGACGTAGGCATCGAGCCACAGATCGCCCGAACCCGGCCCCCACAGGCCGAAGCTGCCGCTTGACGACTGATAGGACAGCACCTTGTAGATGGCGTCCTGGATGCGGCCGTGCAGGTCCGGATCGCTCTCCATGCCGATGGTCTTGGCCATGTCGTTGACATAGAGCAGCGGCATGGCGCGGCTGGTGGTCTGCTCGGCGCAGCCATAGGGGTAGCGGTCGAGGCTCATTAACAGCGACGGCACGTCGAGTGCGGACGACTGCGAGACGCCGACGCTGACCGAAGCCCCGTCGAGCACGCTTGCGGCAAGCAATTCCTTGTCGACGCGTAGCGAGCCGCCCTTCGGCTTCAGGTCGACCACCATGCGGGTGGTGACCGGAAGCTGTGCCGGGCGCACCGGCAGATAGAGCGTCTGCTCGACCGCGGTGCCGTCGGCATGCGCGAGCTTGACGGTGACCGAGGCGTCGCCCGCGGTCTTGGCAACCAGCGGGAAGGTGAGCGACTGACGCTTGCCCTGGGCGAGCGTCAGCTTCTCGGGCAGGGGCTTGTCGCCGGTCGAAAGGTCGCCGGTCGTGGTGACGGAGAGCGCATAGTCGCCGGCCGGGCCATCGGTGTCGGCGATGTCGAGGCGCATGGTTGCCGCATCGCCCGGCGCCAGGAAGCGCGGCAGGCCGGCGGTGATCACCACCGGATCGCGCACGATGACGTCGGTCTGGGCATGGCCGATGGCTTCCTTGGTCCAGGCGACAGCCATGACGCGCACTGTGCCGTTGAATTGCGGAATGTCGAAATCGACCCGCGCCTTGCCATTGGCATCGAGCTCGACCGGGCCGGAGAAGAAAGCGACCAGCTTTTCGGTCGGCGGGCTGCCTTGCGCCTGCATGTTGGCGCCGTCGCCGCCGGTCCTTATCTTGCCCATGGTGCCGAGCGAGCCGTCGATCAGCCGGCCGTAGAGGTCGCGGATCTCAAGCCCCAGCATGCGCTGGCCGAAGAACCAGTTTTCGGGATCCGGCGCCTTGTAGTTGGTGAGATTGAGGATGCCGACATCGACGGCAGCCACCATCACATAGGCGTTGGAGCCGGCCTGGGCGCCGTTGACCGCGATCGGGATCGACAGCTGCTGGCGCGGCAAGGTCTTTTCCGGCGGCGTCAAACTGACCGCCAGCTTCTTCGAACCAGGATCGACGGAAAGCCATTTGACGCCGATGGCGCGGGCGGGCATGCGCGATTCCTGCGCGTCGCCCGGCCGGAACAAGGTGGCAGTGACATAGGCGCCGGCGCCCCAGTCGTCGCCGACCGGGATATCGACGGTGCCGCCGCCGGCCGGCACCGAAGCCGTGACGGTCTTCAACAGCTTCTCGGCGCCGATGGTGACCAGAAGTTCGCCGGCAAAATGCGGCGAGACCTTCAGCTTGGCGACTTCTCCGGCGCCGTAAGTGTCCTTGTCGAGCGCGATCTCCAGGCCGTCGGGCGTCTCGGTGGTGGTGGAGGCGACATACCAGCCGGCATCGAACTCATAGCTGGTCGCCGGACCGTCCGGGTCGGCCGTCTCGACCTCGAGCCGGTAGCGGCCCCAGTCGACGGGCAGCGACACCGTCGCCTCGCCGTCGGCCTTCAGGTCGACGGCACCGTTGGCGACGGCCTTGGTGAGGCTTACGGCCTCGTAATTCCAGGAATTGTTGGAACGGTACCATTGATAATTGCGCTCGACCTTGACCAGCGACCACTGAGCGCCCTTCAGCTCCTCGCGCTTGCCGTTCGGGTCGACGGCGATGATGCTGAACTTGGCGGTTCCGCCTTGCGGCACCTCATCGCCTTCGAAATCCGGACGAATGCCGATCACATCGCGCTGCGGGCGAACGCCGATGTCGAGCGAACGCTCGACGGCGCGGCCGCCAGCCTCGCGCATGCGTACCGTGACCTTGGCGTTGACCAGCTTGGTGGTCGACGGCAACTGGTCGATGGTGATCGGGAAGGTCGCCTTGCCGTCGTCGCCGACGACCGGAAGATTGGCGAGGGGCGTCACGGTCGGCTCACTCGACTGCTCGTCGGCGAGGCCGAAGGTGAAGTCCTTGAAGCTGTCCCAACTGCTGGTGGTCGACAGCGTCATCTCGCCTTCGAGCGCAAGGCCGGCGGCCGGCGCGCCGTAGAGGAAGCGGCCGTCGACGGTGGCGTTGGCGGTCTCGCCCTGGGCGATCTCCTTCTTGTCGGCGGTCAGGTCGAACTCGATGCGATCCGGCACGAAGTCCTCGACCAGGAACATCTGGCTGGCGACGGCAGCCTGCTTGGGGTCGGTGTAGATCGACACCGTCCAGGTGCCGCGCATCGCATTGGCCTCGAGCGGCAGGTCGACGGCATGGCCGCCAGTGGACTCGCCATTGCTGACGATGCGGCGGTTCTCGACGCCGTCGGGACGGGTGAAGATGAAGGTGAGCGGCAGGTTCTCGACCGCCTTGGCGGCGCCGTCGCGGGCGAGGGCGGCGACATGCACGTCCTCGCCGGCACGGTAGATGCCGCGCTCCGTCCAGGCATAGACGTCGAGCGCACCGGGCGAGGCGCGCCCCTCGACGCCACGATCCGACAGATCGAAGCCGGCCTTGGCCATGTCGAGGAAGACGAAGTCGTTGTCGCCCTGCTTGGCCATCAGCACGGCCGGCACCATGCCGTTCTCGCCACGGGTGAGGCCGGGATTGAACACAGCGTGGCCTTCGGCGTCGGTGGTCGCGGTGCCGAGGATTTCGTTGTTCTTGGCCAGCAGCGTCAATTCGGCGCCGGAAATCGGCTTGGCCGAGCCCAGCGACCGGGCAAAGACGTTGAGGCCGTCCTGGCCGGTATAGGTGGAAAGACCGATATCGGAGACGACGAACCACTGCGTGGCGCGCGAGCCATAGTCGTCGCTCTTGTCGTCGACCGGCTGCGCGGTCAGCACATAGACGCCAGGCTTGCGCTGCGGGATCGCCTCATCCACCGGGAAAGAGGTGGTCACTTCCTTGTTGAGATCATTGGCGATTTCCAGTGTGCCGGACCAGACCGGCGCGCCCATCTGGTCGGAAATGGTGGAAATGTCGTAGCCGTCCAACTGATGCAGGAACTGATAGCCGGACAGAAGCTGAGCTAGCGAACGATCGCCGATGCGGTAGAGCGTCATCTTGGCGGCGTTCATGTTGACGGTGACGACCGGGATGCCGCGGCGCGCGCCGGCCGGCAGCACGAAGCTGTCGCCGGTAAAGCGGGCCGACGGGGCGCGGTCCTGGACATAGATCGACAGCACGACCGGGGCCGCGAGCGTTTCGCTGATCGCCGCCGGCAGGCCGGCGCGGAAGGTCACGTCGTAATGCTGGCCGTGCTCCAGGCCTTCGACGCAGATCTGCTTGTCCTTGGCCTCGACGGCCTTGGGGGCGGCTTTGTCGACGGTCACGAACTGCGCATAGTCGACGCCGGTCTTGACCAGTTCCTCGGAAAACTGGGCACAGATGCGCGGTGAGGAGGAATCGGCATCGACGGTGTGCTCGATGACGCGGAAACCCTTGCGCGCTTTGAGGTCGGCATAATCGGCCTGGACGGCGGGCGAGCTCACCAGCGCAAGGCTCGCCTCGTAGGCCTGCAGCGACGGGCGGTAGAGATCGCGCTTGTCGAGGCCGGCGCCAAGCAGCGCCAGCGCCTCGGCGCGGGTCTTCCTAGTGCGCACCAGCTTGTAGGCGTTGAAGGCCGCCGAGGTGGCGTTCATCGGGAAAGTCGAGGGTTCGGTGGTGTTCGTCGCCGGCTGCACGGCAAGTATCTCGCGCGCCAGCGCCAGCCACAGCGCACCATCGTCGGGCAGGACCGAAAGCGCGGCCTGGTATTTCTGCATGGCAAGGCGATGGTCGCCGGTCAGCGCGGCCTGCTCCGCTGCCGCCTGCAGCGCGGCAAGCCCCTCCGTCGGCTTGTCATAGGCCGGATCGGTCAGCTTGTTGCGGAACTGCTGGGCCTGGTCGGCCATCCAGTTCGGGAAAAAAGCAAGGGCAGGCGGGGCGCCGATATCGGGGTCGCCATCGACATTGGCGATCTTGCCGGCAATGGCGCCGGTGAAGGATTTCAGCTGGTTATAGTCGGATTTGAGAAAACACCACTTCGCCTTGGTGTTGTAGGTGAAGGCGCGGCAGGCGGAATCGCCGAGGCACGTGGTCTTGCACTGGTCGAGGCTGACATTCTGCTCCGACCGGAGGTCGAAACCGAAATAGTCGGAATTGTCGGTTGTCACCATTCGCCGGGCTTCGGCCGCGAATGCCGCCCCGCCCAGGGCGAAAAAGATGAGAAGAAGGAAAGAGAGACCACGACCCGCGCGCATTGCCACATCACCCTCCAGACGTTGCCAGCGTCCAGGCATGATCAAGCTTCGCTCAGGCTTGTCAACGCCGGAACGCCGCAGGTTTATCACCCGCAAACGGTTTCCATGCCGGCCAAAGGCCGGTATTTCGACATAACCTCTGTGAGACGGATCACACTTTCTTGCGGAATCGCAAAAGGTGTGAATTCCAAGCCCGGACTATTTCAGACAATTGGATTGTGGCCCCTTTACGAACGTTTTGAAACTTCATTCCAATTTTAGTTTTGTCGACTAGGTTATCTTAATGCCGGCGCATGAAACGCAGATGTCAGGAGGGTTCGCGCCAGGGCGCGGGCTTCCGCGCGCCCTGCTTTTCGCGCTCGTCTGCTCGGCCGTGCTGGCCGGTGAAATGCGGCAGGCGGCGGCTTTCGAGATTTTCGGTATCAAGCTTTGGGGCTCGTCCAAGGATGAGGACGCCGACATCGTCGATCCGCTGCGCTATACGGTGACCATCGACGCGCCAAGTCTTGACAAGAGTGGCGCCGACAAGGATCTGGTCAAGAGGCTCGAAAACGCCTCGGCGCTGAAAAACGACGAGGATCATCCGGTGTCGGGATCGCTTGGACTGATGGCCAAGGCGCGCAGCGACCGTGAACAACTGGTAGCCGCGCTCTACGCCGATGCCCGCTACGAGGGCGTGGTCACCATCACGATCGACGGCAAATCGATCGACGACTTACCGCCGGACGCCGAATTCAAAGGGCCGCAGCCCATTCCGGTCGTCATCAGCGTCGCGCCCGGGGCGAAGTTCACACTGGGCAATATCCGGTTGAAAGGCGATGCCGCCGGGCTGGCGAGCGCCGATTTCGGGCTGATCGCCGGCGGCGATGCCAGCTCCGGCGCCGTGCTCAAGGCGGAAGCCCTGATCGTACGGGCGCTGAAGGACGAGGGCAGGCCGCTGGCCAAGGTGACGGACCGCGAAATCGTCGCCGAGCATGCCAGCTCGACGCTGGACGTCACGCTGACGGTGGCGGCAGGCCCGGTCGCCGGCTATGGCGACACGACGGTCGAGGGGACCGAGAAGGTCGATCGCGGTTTCACCGAGTATATGACCGGGCTGCAGCGCGGCAAGCAATACTCGCCGCAGGAGATCGACGATGCCCGCGACCGGCTGCTCGGCCTCGAAGTCTTCAACAGCGTGACCATCAAGGAAGGCGACAGCCTCGACGCCAACGGCAATATCCCGATCGATGTCCAGGTCAGCGAGCGCAAGCCGCGCTATTTCGGCATCGGCGGCACCGTCTCGAATACGGAAGGACTCGGGCTCGAAGGCTATTGGGGGCATCGCAACCTGTTCGGCCAGGCCGAGAAGCTGCGCATCGACGGCTCGATCAGCGGCATCGGAAGCAACAGCATCTCGGCGCTGAATTACAATGCCGGCGTCATGTTCGAGAAGCCTGGCGTGCTCGGGCCGACGTCGAAATTCTTCACCGGCATCAAGACGGTGTTCGAGCATCCCGATGCCTATGACCATTTCTCGGTCAAGGGCGATGTCGGCGTTTCCTACGACCTCGACAAGAAGCAGCGGGTCTCGGCCGAATTCGACCTGGACTATTCCAGGATCACCGACACCTTCGGCAAGCACACCTATCTGATCGCCAGCGTGCCGCTGCAATATGTCTATGACAGCCGCGACAACAAGCTGAACCCGACCCGGGGCTTCCGCTTCCTCGCCTCTGCCGAGCCCAGCTACGACATACTGAACGGCGCGACCTTCCTGAAGCTCAAGGGCGAGGGCTACACTTACCAGTCGCTGGATACCGCAAGCCGGTTCGTGCTGGCCGAACGCGCCACGCTCGGTTCGATCGTCGGCACCGGGCTGCAGAACGTGCCGGCCGACCGGCGCTTCTATTCCGGCGGCGGCGGCTCGGTACGCGGCTATTCCTACCAGGGCATCGGCCCGAAGGACATCAATGGGCAGCCGATCGGCGGCCTTTCCTTCTTCGAGACCTCCGTCGAGATGCGCATCGGCGTCACCGACACGATCGGCATCGTGCCGTTCGTCGATGCCGGCACGGTCTCGACCAGATCCTTCCCCGATTTCTCGAATGTGAAGGTGGGCGCCGGCGTCGGCCTGCGCTACATCACGCCATTCGGACCGCTGCGTATCGACGCGGCGGTGCCGCTCAACCGCGATCCGGGCGATCCGCATTTCGGCATCTATGCCGGCATCGGCCAGGCGTTCTGACGATGAAGATCTTTTGGCGCATCCTCCGCATCTTTAGCTACACGCTGCTTCTGCTGCTGGTGGTGGCGATCGGCGCGCTCGTCGTTTTGACCGGCACCGAAGGCGGCCGCCAGAATCTCGCCAGCCTGATTTCGAAGATGGCGTCGAGCGAGGACCGCAAGGTGACGGTCAGCGGCATCGAAGGTATCTGGTCGGGTCAGCTTCGGCTCGACCATGTGGTGCTGGAAGACCGCGCCGGTCCCTGGATGGTGGCGCGCAAGGTGGCGCTCGACTGGTCGCCGACGGCGCTGCTCTCCCGGAATTTCGACGCCGATCGCCTTGCCGCCGAGCGCATCGAGCTGGCGCGGCTGCCGCAGCCGAGCCAGCAGCCATCGCAGGGCGGTTCGACGAGCCTGCCGGTGTCGATCGATGTCAGGCAGATCGATCTGCCTGAGATCGCGCTCGGACAGGAGCTTGCCGGCAGCGGCATTGCCGAGCTCGCCGCGAAGGGGTCGGTCAAGGCCGACCCGTCGCCGCTGGCGATCGAAAGCGTGCTCAATGTGAGCCGCCATGACGGCAAGCAGGGCAATGTCGACGCCAAGATCCACTTCGCGCCGGCAGACAACAAGCTCGACCTCGATCTCAAGGCGTCGGAGCCCGCCGACGGCATCATCGCCAATTTGCTCAAGCTGCCGGATGCGCCGCCCGTCAACATCGTCGTCACCGGCAGCGGACCTTTGGCCAACTGGAGCGGTGTCGGCACCTTCATGGTCGACAGCCGGATCGTCACCCAGTTCACCGCTCGCCACCAGCTGTCCGATAAGGGTCACCGCATCGAGGCCAAGGGCGACGGCGAATTCGAACCCTTCCTGCCGCAGAAGATAAAGGCGCTGTTTGCCGGCAAGACGGGCTTCGACCTTGCCGGAACAGCGACCACGTCGGGCGGGGTCGACATCGAGCAAGCCAAGATAGAGAGCGATGCGGTGCACGGCACCGCAACCGGCAATGTCGATCCGAAGGGCGTCAGCGACCTTGCCGTGGAGCTCTCCGCCAAGGACAAGCCGGTCACCGTCGATGTCGGCAACAGCGCCGTCCCCATCCTGGTCGCTGTCGAAAAGGCCACAGTGCGCGCCTTCGGCGACGGCACGGCGCCGAAGGTCGATATCGGGACAACACTCAACTCGGTCGCGGTCGGCGGCACGCAGCTGAACAACATTACAGGCGAGATCCATTCCGACGGCTTCGATATCGAAAACCGCACCGGCCCGGTCAGCATCAAGCTTGCGGCCGCCGGCCTGAAGACCGATGTGGCGACGCTGGCGCCGCTGGTGACCGGCAAGCTCGCCGCCGATCTCTCCGGCACGATCAGCCGCGAGACGGTGACGATCGAGAAAGGCACGTTGCGCAGCGACGCGCTCAACGCCGCGCTGACGGCGGGCGTGTCGCTCGCCGATCTGTCGATGACGCTGAAGATGAATGCCGACGCCGTCTCGAAGGCGTTGCCGCCGCAGGTCAGCTCGCTGCTCGGCGAGCGCGTGAAATTCTCGGCCACTGCCACGCGCGATCCGCAAGGCGCGTTTGCCGCCAACTCGCTGGAGATCAGCTCCGGCTCGCTCAGCGCCAGCGGCACCGGCAGCATGCAAGGGTCGGACCTCCAGGCCAGCGTGAAAGGTACGCTGGGCGATGTCTCGCCGCTGTCGTCGCTCGCCGGCACCCCGCTCGCGGGTGGGATCAACTTCGCGCTGACGGCGAGCGGACCGCGCCTGGCGCCGGATTTCACTGTGTCGGCGGACAGCGCCAGCCTGACGGCGGCCGGCCGCACGGTGAAGGACATCAAGCTTTCGGCTAAAGGCAAGGCCGATGTCGCCAATCCGTCAGCCGACATCTCGCTGACCGGCAGCGCCGAAGGGCAGGCGCTCGACATCGCGGCCTCGCTGGTGACAGTGGACGGCAAGCGCGCGATCAAGGGCCTGACCCTGGCGCTCGGCGACAACAAGGTTTCGGGCGATCTTGCGCTCGACGACAAGCTCCTGCCGCTTGGCACGCTGACGCTTGCCGTGCCGGATATCGGCCCGCTCGCGGCGCTGGCGGATCAGACCGCCACCGGCGACATCAACGGCACGATCGCCTTCGCCAAGGAAGGCGAGGTGCCGACCGTCACCATAAACGCGGCCAGCACCTCGATCGCGCGCGGCGATCTGGCGGCAAAGGCCATCACCGTCAACGCGCTGATCGCCAACTACCTGAAGGGGCCGGCAATCTCGGGCACGATCAAGGCCGATAGCGTAACCTCGGGCAGCACGGTCATCAGCGGCATCGGCATCGATTTGAAGCGCGACGGCGACTGGACCAATTTTGCCGGCGGCGCCACCGCGTCCGGCATTCCTGCTACGGCCACCGGCCGGGTGAAGATCGCCAACGGCACCACGAGCGTTGAGATCGCTTCCGGCGAGGCGACGGTGCGCGGCATCAAGGCGGCCATTGCCGAGCCATCCAGCCTGTCCATCGCCAATGGCGTGACGACAATCGAGAAGCTCGCGCTCAATCTCGGCGGCGGCTCGGCGACGGTTTCCGGCAGCGCCGGACAGACCCTGGACCTGACGGCCAACCTCGCCAACCTGCCGGTGGCGCTGGCCAATGATTTCGTGCCCGGCCTCGACGGAGCCGGAACCGTGGAGGGCACGGCGCACGTCACCGGTCCTTCGTCCAATCCCGACATTCAGTTCGACGCCAAGGTGGCGGGCGCCGAGACCAGCCAGACCCGGCAGGCGGGGCTCGGGCCGCTCGATCTCGATGCCGCCGGCACTTATACGCTGTCGGGCGGCGTGGCCCTGGACCACGCCACACTCTCGGGCGACAAGATTTCAGGCAAGGCCGCCGGCACCCTCAACCCCAACGGCGCCAGCGATTTCTCCCTCGACCTCATATCATCCGGACCCAGCCTGCCGCTGACGGTCGGCAGCGCCGAGAGCCCGGTCAAGGTCGAAGTTCAGTCGCTATCGGCAAAGATGGCGGGCGAAAGCACGCAGGCGCGGCTGGATTTGTCCGCGATCCTGCCCTCCATTGCCGCCAGCCAGGCGAAGGTGGATGGTCTCATCCTGGCGCTGCATTCGGATGCCTTCGACCTTAAGGGGCGGGCCGGTCCGGTTTCCGGCACGGTGTCGGTGGACAGGATCGCCCTCGACAATCCGGTGATCGCGCCGCTGATTGCCGGCAAGGTCACGGCCAAGGTCAATGGCCGGCTGGCACCCGATTCCGTCGCCGTCAACAGCGGCTCGCTGAAGAGCGATGCGCTCAACAGCCAGGTCGCCGGCCGGATATCGCTGGGCGACGGCGCTGTCGACCTTAATGTGACGGCCGATGTTGCGTCCTCTGCCTTGCCGGCGTCGGCGCGCGGCATGCTCGGCGATACCGCAAAGCTGAGCGCCGCGCTGAAGCGCGATGCCAACGGCAATGTCAATATCGACGGGCTGAAGCTCAATTCGGGCGCGCTCAGCGCCGACGGACAGGCGAGCCTCGCCGACGGCAAGCTCGCCGCCGACGTCAGGGGTGCGTTGAGCGATGTGTCACTGCTCTCGAAAGACGCCAAGGGCTCCATCGCCTTTGCCCTGAATGCGCAAGGGCCGGTCACGGCGCCCGACCTGTCGATGACGGTGAACAGCGACCGGCTCCTGGTGGCGGCGCGCGAGATCACCGGGCTGAAGCTGACGGCCACCGGCAAGGCCGATGCCGCCAATCCGGCAGCCAATGTGCAGCTCACCGGCACTGTCGCCGGGCAGAATTTGCAAGGCAGCGCGGTGCTTGCAACGACCAATGGCAGCCGCGCGATCAACGGGCTTTTGCTGTCGCTCGGCCCGAACAAGATTTCCGGCGATCTGGCGCTCGACGACGCTTTCGTTCCGGTCGGCACGGTTTTGCTGGACCTGCCCGATATCGGACCGTTGGCCGCGCTCGCGCTGGAAAAGGCGGAAGGCAATGTGCGCGGCACGATTGCCTTCTCCAAGACCGCCAACGGCGCAGACGTCGTGATCAAGGCGAACACCTCGGCCATCAAGCGCGGCGACCTCTCGGCCAAGAACGTCGCCATCGATGCCCAGATCGCGAACTATATGGCGGCGCCCGTCATCGCCGGCACGGTGCGGGCCGAAAGCGTCACTTCCGGCAGTACCGTCGTTACCGGCATCGATGTCGATCTGAAGCGCGACGGCGATTGGACCGGCTTCTCCGGCGGCGCAACGGTCAAGAACATTCCGGCGAAGGCGGCCGGCCGGGTGAAGGTGGCCAACGGCACGACAACCATCGAGGTCGCATCGGGCCAGGCGACCGTGCAGGGCATCAAGGCGGCAATCGCGCAGGCCTCGACGGTGACCATCTCCAACGGCGTGACGACGCTCGACCGACTGGTGCTCAACCTCGGCGGCGGCACGGCGACGGTCACAGGCAAGGTCGCGCAGGCGCTCGACATCAGCGCCAATCTGGCCAAAGTGCCGATCTCGCTCGCCAACAGCTTCTCGAAGGGGCTCGACGCGGCCGGCTCGATCTCGGGCACGGTCAAGGTCACCGGCGCGCCGGCGAGCCCGTCGGTTGCCTTCAACATCGATGCTTCCGGCGTGCAGACCTCGCAAACGCGCGGCGCCGGCCTCGGCGGCATGAACGTGTCGTCGTCGGGAAATTTTGCCGGCAACAAGCTCGCCTTCGACGCCAATATCAGCGACGGGGCCGGTCTCGGTCTGAAAGGCGGCGGTTCGGTGACGACCGCGGGCACACCAACCTTGGCGCTCAACTTCAACGGCAAGGTGCCGTTCTCCTTCCTGGCCGCGAAGCTCGCCGCGCAAGGGCTGGCGCTCAACGGCACCGCCAATGTCGATGTGCAGGTGCGTGGTCCTGCATCTGCGCCGGTTATCAGCGGCAATGTCACGACATCCGGCGCGCGCCTTATCGATGCGCGTTCGGGCCTCGCGGTCAACGACATCGCCGCCGACGTTTCGATCGGCGGCGGCGTCGCCAGGATCAACCGCCTGAGCGGAACGCTGTCGACGCGCGGCAGCCTGTCGGCCAGCGGCACGGTCGGCATCAATCCGGCGCAGGGTTTTCCGGCCGATCTCTCGATCAAGCTCACCGACGGCCGCTATACCGACGGCCGGGTGGTGACCGCCAATCTCGGCGGCGACCTGACCATCAAGGGGCCGCTGGTTTCGGCGCCTGTGGTTGCCGGCACGATCAACCTGGCAAGGACGGTCATCACGGTTCCAGACAGGCTGCCGGGCTCGCTCTCGGAATTGGATGTGAAGCACAAGAATGCGCCAGCCGCCGTGCGGGCGCAGGACAAGGCGCTGCGGCCGGCAACGGCCAGCGGCAGCAGCAAAGGCGGCAGCGGTCTCGCCCTCGATGTGACGGTCAACGCACCGAACCAGATTTTCATTCAGGGCAGGGGCGTCGACGCCGAACTGGGCGGCTCGCTGAAGCTGACCGGCCCGGCGTCGTCACCGCAGGCCGTAGGCACCTTCACCTTGCAACGCGGGCGGCTAACAATCCTCGCGAAGCGGCTGACATTCACGGAGGGTACGGTCGGGTTCCAGGGATCGCTGGTGCCTTACCTCAATCTCACGGCGACCACGACGACGAGCAGCGCCACTGTCACCATCGTCGTTTCGGGCGAAGCGACCAATCCGAAGTTCACCTTCTCCTCCGTGCCGGCGCTGCCCCAGGACGAGGTGCTGGCGCAGCTCATCTTCGGTCAATCCATGTCTAAGCTGTCGCCGCTGCAGATCGCCCAGCTCGCCGACGCTGCCGCGCAATTGGCAGGCGCCGGCGGCACGACCTCGCTGCTTGACAATTTGCGCAACGCGATCGGCATCGACGACCTTGACGTGACGACGGACGAGAAGGGCGGCACGGCGGTTTCGGCCGGCAAGTATCTCAACGACCGCACCTATGTGACCATACAGAAGGGCGACAAGCCGGGGTCCGGCAAGGCGACGATCGACCTCAATGTCGGCCGCGGCGTGAAGCTGCGCGGCGAGGCCAATGATGCCGGCGAAGCGAAGGGCGGCGTCTTTTACGAGCGCGAATATTGAGGCCGCGCTGCGCTTTCCCGACCTGTCGAACAAGCTGCCCGCCTCGAAGGCGGCGCCCTTATCGTTATCAAATGTGTTGATTTAATCGCCCGCGACGATTTTTTGGAAATCGCGTCGCGCTAGCAAATTTGCGTCAAGACTGTCGTTATCGCGCGAACCGGGTTGCATCCAAAGATGCACATTCCCTAACATGTTCCTAGCCCAAACCGTCTTTTGACAAGGCGGTCAGGATGCGGAATGTTAAAAGGCGGAAAGCCAACAATGGGAGTTAGTCATGGCAATCTATACAAGCAACGGTGATCGCGTTCCGGATCACATCCTGAAAATGGCCGAAGAAGCCAAGGCGGGAAAGGTCGATCGTCGCGAATTCCTGGCGCTCGCCAGCGTATTCGGAGCGTCCACGGCAATGGCCTACGGCATGCTCGGCCTCGCCGATCCGACCCCGGCCAGGGCCGAGGACGTGCAGGGCAAGAAGGGTGGCGTCCTGAAGGTCGCACAGTGGGTCAAGGATCCGAAGGACCCGCGCAAGTCCGACTGGTCGGAAATCGCCAACGCCGAGCGTCAGGCGCTTGAGCCGCTGGTCAAATACACCACCGAATACACGTTCCGTCCCTATCTGCTCGAGAGCTGGGACGTTAATGACGATGCCACCGAGTATGTGCTGCATGTGCGCAAGGGCGTGACTTGGCACAACGGCGATGCCTTCACCGCCGACGACGTGTTGCACAACTTCAACCGTTGGGGCGAAAAGGCCGCCGAAGGCAATTCCATGCCCGGCCGTCTTGGCACGCTGTTTGACGACAAGACCGGCAAGCTCCGTGAAGGCGCGGTCACCAAGGTCGATGACATGACGGTCAAGCTGTCGCTGACCAAGCCCGACATCTCGATCATTCCCGGAATTTGCGACTATGTTGCTCTGCTCGTCCACAAGTCGTTCGACGAAAAGGGTGGCGACTTCAAAGCCTGCCCGATCGGCACTGGTCCGTTCGAGCTGGTCTCTTACGACGTCGGCCAGAAGGTGGTCTACAAGCGCCGTTCCGACAACAAGTGGTGGGACGGCGAGGTGTTCCTCGACGGCGTCGAGTTCATCGACTACGGCACCGATCCGGCAGCAATGGTCAGCGCTTTCGAGGCGGGTGAAGTGCACACCAATTTCGAGACGTCGGCCGACTATGTGTCGATCCTCGACGGCATGAAGCTGGTCAAGTCGGAAGTGGTCACCGCGGCCACTATCGTTTGCCGCTCCAACGTCAAAAACAAGCCTTACGACAACCAGAAGGTTCGCAGCGCCCTGCAACTCGCCGTCGACAATGCGGTCGTCCTGCAGCTCGGCTATGGCGGTGCCGGCACCGTTGCTGAGAACCATCATGTCTGCGCAATTCATCCAGAATACTACGAACTGCCGAAGATCGCGCGCGACCCGGCCAAGGCGAAGGCATTGATGGCGGAAGCCGGCCAGGCTGATTTCGAGCATGAGCTGATCACCGTCGACGAGGATTGGCACAAGAACACCGGCGATGCGATCGCGGCGCAGCTTCGCGACGCCGGCATCAAGGTCAAGCGCACGGTTCTGCCGGGCTCGACCTTCTGGAACGACTGGACCAAGTATCCGCTCTCGATGACCAACTGGAACATGCGGCCGCTCGGTGTCCAGGTTCTGGCTCTGGCCTACCGCACCGGCGAAGCCTGGAACGAGACCGCCTGGTCGAATCCCGACTGGGATGCCAAGCTCAACGCCGCGCTGTCGGTCGCCGACGCCACCAAGCGCAAGGGCATGATGAAGGATATCGAGCAGATCCTGCAGGATTCCGGCATCATCATCCAGCCCTACTGGCGCAAGCTCTACAGCCATTCGGTCGCCGCTGTTAAGAACTACAAAATGCATCCGACCTTCGAGCGCGACTACGGCAAGATCTGGCTCGACGAGGCCTGATCCGAGCGAATGGACAAAGGGGCGCTCCGCTCCTTTGTCCCCTTCCTTTGCGTGAACTGGGACCGGAGAGCCGCTGCAGCAAAAAAGTTGCGGACTCGTCGAGCAGGGTCATGCAATAAACACGGTTGATCGCATTCGGACGTCTGTTTGCCGGCTTGTTCCGCCTCGCGGCGGGATATCGGGCAAAGAGGCTCCCCAACCCGTCGGCAGGGGCCCGCCATGCTTTCTTTCATTGCGAGACGTCTCGGCACCATGGCGCTGACGATGCTGTGCCTGACGCTGATCGTCTTCTTCTTGATCAATCTCGATCCCAATCTGAAGAAGCTGGCTATCAGCCAGACCGAAATGCACACCTCCGCCGAACAGCTCGAAAGCTGGCTGGTCAACCATGGCTACCGCCAGAATTTCTTCGTCCGCTACGGTCAGTGGCTGGGGGTCCTGCCCAAGCAGCCGATCACCGACCCGGCGACCGGAAAGCCGGCGCAACGCTTCTCCTTCTGCAACGACCCGGTCGTGCCGACATTCTCCGGCGTGCTGGAGGGCGACTTCGGCTGCTCGACCAAATTCAAGACGACGGTATCCTCGAAGCTCTTCCCGGCGCTCGGCGCCACGGGGCTTTTGATGTTCTGGGTGCTGGCGGTGATGGTGCCGATTTCGCTGCTGGTCGGCATCCTTGCCGGCATGCGCGAGGGCTCGCGCACCGACCGCACGCTGTCTGTCGCTTCGATCGCCTCGACGGCGACGCCCGAATATGTGTCGGGCGTCATCTTCACCGTTATCTTCGCCTCGTGGCTGGGCTGGCTGAACGGCTCCGCCGCCTCGGCGAGCCAAGGCCTCACCTTCTACAATTTCACCCTGCCGGTGATGACGCTGGCCATCTACGGCATCGGCTACATCGCGCGCATGACGCGCGCCTCGATGGTGGAGGTGATGACGCAGCAATACATCCGCACTGCCCGCCTCAAGGGCCTGTCCTTCGGCAGCGTGGTCGTCAAGCATGCGCTGCGCAACGCTTTGATCGCGCCGTTTACCGTCATCATGCTGCAGTTTCCCTGGCTGCTCACCGGCGTCGTCATCGTCGAGGTGATGTTCCGCTACCAGGGATTTGGCTACACGCTGGTCGAGGCTGCCGGCAACAACGACATCGACCTTCTGCTCGGCTGCTCGCTGGTTTCGGTGTTCATCGTCTTGATCACGCAGCTCATCTCCGATGTCGGCTACGCGTTCCTCAATCCGCGCATCAGGGTTCAATAAGGGGCAGGGCCGATGCAGACCGAGTATATCAATGCCTTCGACATCGTGGTCGGCGTGCTTTGGCGTTTCTGGCCGGTGTGGATCGCGCTGATCCTGGTGATGGGTGTCAGCTTCGCCTACAAGAAGCGGCTTGGCCTTTACGGCCAGCTCTTCGACAGCGGCGTCGGCATCGCCGGCGTCTTCATCTGCCTGTTCTGGCTGTTCACGGCGATCTTCGCCTCGACGATCTCGCCTTTCGATCCCTTGGCGCAGGTCTCGATCATGAAGGACACGCTGCCCGGCGCGGTCGAGCCGACGTCCAAGCTCATCTATTATTTCGGCGGCGACAAGCTGGCGCGCGACGTGTTCTCGCGCATGGTCTATGGCAGCCAGATCGTGCTGATCATCGCCCCGGCGGCGACCGGTTTCGCGCTGATGGTCGGCATCACGCTCGGCCTGCCGGCCGGCTACTATGGCGGCAGGATCGACACGCTGCTGTCGTTCCTTGCCAATCTGGTGCTGGCCTTCCCGGTGATCCTCTTGTTCTACCTGCTGGTGACGCCGGGCATCATGGACACGCCGATCCCCTATGCGATGGCGGGATTGTTCTTCCTGTTCCCGATCATCTTCTTCAGCGTCCTGTTCTGGACGCGTTTCAAGAACCGGCCGGACCGGCTCTATATCCTGCTCGGCATCACGCTTGTCCTCGGCGGCTGGATTTATGTCGGCCTGGTCTTCGACAAGGACCCGCTGCACATCGTCCATATCGATCCGAACCAGCTCAACATCTTCGTGGCGGTGGTGTTCGCCTCCAGTCCAGGTGTGTTCCGCATCGTGCGCGGGCTCACCATGGACATCAAGACGCGCGACTATGTGGCGGCGGCGCAGACGCGCGGTGAATCGCCCTGGTACATCATGCTTTGGGAGATCCTGCCCAACGCGCGCGGTCCGCTGATCGTCGATGCCTGCCTGCGCATCGGCTACACGACGATCCTGCTCGGAACGCTCGGCTATTTCGGCCTTGGGCTTGCCCCGGAAAGCCCCGACTGGGGCACCGCGATCAAGGACGCCAGCCGCCTGCTGCGCTCCTTCATCCATCCGGCGCTGCCGCCGACGATCGCGCTGATGTCGTTCGTGCTGGGGCTGAACCTTTTGGCGGATTCGCTGCGTGAGCAATCGATGAAGGATTGATGGGGGGCCTGAGGCCCCATCTTCTAAAGATCAAGGATTGGAGCGACCCATGAACGAGGCAGTTCGAGATCCAGCCAAGGCGACCGGTCAGCCGATCATCGAGATCGAGAACCTCTCGATCTCCTTCTTCACCCGCAAGGGCGAAATCCCGGCCGTGATGGATTTTTCCTGCACGGTGATGCCCGGCGAGGCGATGGGCATCGTCGGCGAGTCCGGCTGCGGCAAGTCGACCGTGTCGCTCGGCATCATGCGCGACCTCTCCAACATCGGAAAGATCGTCGGCGGACGCATCAAGTTCCAGGGCAGGGACATGGGCGAGATGTCCGATGAGGAACTGCGCGCCATCCGCGGCAACAAGATCGCCATGATCTATCAGGAGCCGATGGCGAGCCTCAATCCGGCGATGAAGATCGGCCAGCAACTGATGGAAGTGCCGCTGATCCACGACAAGGTGTCGAAGGACGAGGCCTACAAGCGCGCGCTGGAGATGGTGCGGGCGGTGAAGCTGCCCGATCCCGAGCGCATGATGCGCTCCTATCCGCACCAGCTTTCCGGCGGCCAGCAGCAGCGCATCGTCATTGCCATGGCGCTGCTGTCGAAGCCGGCGCTGCTTCTGCTCGACGAGCCGACCACGGCGCTCGACGTCACCGTCGAGGCCGGCATCGTCGAGCTGGTCAAGGGGCTGGGCGAGAAGTTCGGCACCTCGATGATCTTCGTGTCGCACAATCTGGGCCTGATCCTCGAGACCTGCGACCGCATCACGGTGATGTATTCCGGCGAGGCGGTCGAGACCGGCAAGATCGAGGACGTGTTCGACCGGATGCGTCACCCCTATACCCAAGGCCTGTTCCGCTCGATCCCGCTGCCCGGCGCCGACAAGAATTCGCGGCCGCTGATCTCCATCCCTGGACAGTTGCCGCTGCCGCATGAGCGGCCGAAGGGCTGCAATTTCGGGCCGCGCTGCCACCATTTCGTCGAGGGCGTCTGCAACGCTGCCGAAATCCCGATGGTTCCGGTCGATGGCCATGAGGGGCATTTCTCGCGCTGCGTGCGTTTCAACGAGATCGACTGGGAGGCGTTGCCGCCCGGCGCCAAGAAGGTCAAGGAAAAGGTCGAGCCCGGCGCCCCGGTGCTGAAAATCCAGGACCTCAAAAAATACTACAAGGTCGGCGGCAGCGAAGTGTTCGGCTCCAGCGAGGGCCGCGTCGTCAAGGCCAACGAGACGATCTCGTTCACCGCGCGCGAATCCGAGACGGTGGCGATCGTCGGCGAATCCGGATGCGGGAAGTCGACGCTGGCCAAGGTGCTGCTGGGTCTCGAAACGGCAAGCTCCGGCACCGTGACTTTAGCCAACAAGGAAATTCAGTCGACCGGCATAGAGAGCCGCAGCGTTGACACCGTGTCGTCGATCCAGATGGTGTTCCAGAACCCGTTCGATACGCTCAATCCCAGCCACAGCGTCGGTTCGCAGATCATCCGCACGCTGGAAAAGTTCAATGTCGGCAAGAATGTCGCCGAACGGCGCCAGCGCATGCTGGAACTGCTCGACCTGGTGAAGCTGCCGCGGGCGTTCGAAACCCGCAAGCCGCGCCAGCTTTCGGGCGGCCAGAAGCAGCGCATCGGCGTGGCGCGCGCTTTTGCCGGCGACGCCAAGGTGGTGGTGGCCGATGAACCGGTCTCGGCCCTCGACGTCTCGGTGCAGGCGGCGGTGACCGAGCTCTTGATGGACATCCAGCGCAAGAACAAGACGACGATGCTGTTCATCAGCCACGACCTGTCGGTGGTGCGCTACATCGCCGACCGCGTCGTCGTCATGTATCTCGGCTATATCGTCGAGCAGGGCACGACCGACCAGATTTTCTCGCCGCCTTACCACCCCTACACCGAGGCGCTTTTGTCAGCGATCCCGATCGCCGACACCAGCGTGGTCAAGAAACACATCGTGCTTGAAGGCGACATCCCGTCGGCGATGAACCCGCCCACCGGCTGCCCGTTCCAGACGCGCTGCGGCTACAAGAAGCTGGTGCCGGATAATCTGTGCGAGACGAAAGTGCCGCCGGTGAAGAATCTCGGCGACGGCCATATGAGCCTATGCTGGCTGGCGGACGACGTGCTGGCCAAGATGGAGCAGGTTATAAAATTCGACAAGGAGCATGCCGCGCATGAGGGCGTGCCGGACGACGCGCCGCATGTCGCGGGGCCGGGCCTTGCCGGAACGGCGCCCAAGCGGCCGCGTGGCAAAACAGGCAGCGCTGCAGCCGATGAGATCGGAGATGCCGTGGAGCAGGGTGAGGCCGGCATGCGAGCCCGTCGCCACGAAGTCCGAGACGAGGTTTCGGAGACCGGTGTTTCAAAGCCGAAGGACACGACAAGGCGGCACTAAACCCGGAAGGGTGTTAGTTCCCACATTGCCGTAGCTGCGCTGCATAGTCCTGCGCCATCTTGTCGGTGGCCCGCGCGTAATTCTGCACGCCGGCGTCGCCGCGATTGCCGCGGCCGTAAGCCGTCCAGCCGAGATAATAGGCCAGATAGAGATTGTAGGTGTCGTTGCGCGCGACGCCGAAGGTGTCGGCGGTCTTGGAATGATACCAGCCGACAAAATCGACGGCGTCGGAGAATTTGGTGCGGCGCGCCGTCCAGTTGCCGGTCTCGTTTTGGTATTGCGACCAGGTGCCGTCGAGCGCCTGCGAATAGCCTGTGGCGCTCGAGACGTGCGTCCACGGGATGAAGCCGAGCAATTTGGTGCGCGGGGGGCGGGCATTGCTCTTGAAGCCGGATTCCTTGCGCACCGTCGCCATCAGCACGGGGACGGGCACGCCGTATTTCTGCTCAGTCCGTTCGGCGGCGGACTGCCAGTTGTCGAACCAGCCGTCATTTTGGTCGAAGACGGCGCAGACATTGTTGATGTGGCTGGGCGCCGTCGCGCAGGCCGAAAGCGCCAGCAGCACAGAGACAGCGACAATTTTACTAAAACTCGACCTACGCATTGGGAGACGAATAGGCCGAAATCATAAAAGGAGTCTTGCCGTCTTCCTTAACGCGGGCGTGCAGGCGTGAAAAATCGATTGTTGATATTGCGACTTATGGAGTCGCTATTCTTCTCATCGATTTACAAAAATGCCGCCTAGGCTAAAATCACGCCGGCAAATGGCGAATTCCTGACAGCCCGCCCGTGACGCCGGCGCTCTGATGCGCGCATGAGCGAACCAAGACGCAAGCGCGGCGCCGAGCGCACCAGCAATCGGGGACCGGCCGCCATTCCGCAACTGCCGCCGCGGCGGGTGCAGAATCCCTATCCGCCGATGGCGCTGCTGTCGGCCGACCAGATCGAGGCCATCCACCAGGCATCGATGCATATACTCGAGAATTTCGGCATCGAGGTGATGAGCCCGCGGGCGCTGTCGCTGTTCGAGCGCGCCGGCGCCAAGGTCGACCACGGCTCGATGAATGTGCGCATCGATCGCGGCATGGTCGAGGAGGCGCTCAAAACGACGCGCGCCAGCTATACGCTGACCCCACGCAATGCGCAAAACGCCATCCATCTTGGCGGCAACACCATCAACTTCACGCTCGTTGCCGGGCCGCCCAATGTGCACGACATGGAGCGCGGCCGTCGCGCCGGCAACTTGCCCGACTATCAGGACCTCGTCCGGTTGGCGCAGCACTTCAACTGCATCCATATGCTGGGCAACCAGGTCTGCGCACCGATCGAGCTGCCGGCGAACACCAGGCATATGGACACCTATTTCGCCAATCTGACGCTGACCGACAAATGCTTTCATGTTTCGGCGATCGGTCGGGGCAGGGCGCTCGACGGCATCGAGATGATGGCGATCGCGCGCGGGCTGACGCTCGAGCAGATGGCGCAGGATCCGGGCGTCACCACCATCATCTCGGTAAACTCGCCGCGCCGCTTCGACGAGATGATGGCGGAAGGGCTGATGACCATGGCCGAATACGGCCAGTCGGTGGCCGTCACCCCGTTCACGCTGATGGGCGCGATGAGCCCGGTGACGCTTGCAGGTGCTTTGGCGCAGCAAAATGCCGAGGCGCTGTTCGGCATCGTGCTGACGCAACTGGTGCGGCCGGGCGCGCCGGTGATGTACGGCGCCTTCACTTCCAATGTCGACATGAAGTCCGGCGCGCCAGCCTTCGGCACGCCGGAAAACACCAAGGCCAACATCGCGTCCGGGCAGTTGGCGCGGCGCTATGAATTGCCGTACCGCACCACGCCGGGCTCGGCTTCCAATGCGGCGGACGCGCAAGGCGCCTATGAGACGATGATGGCGCTGTGGGGCGCGGTGCTCGGCCACGGCAATCTCGTCTACCACGCCGCCGGCTGGCAGGAGGGTGGGCTGACGGCTTCGTTCGAAAAGCTCATCATCGATGTCGAGATGATGCAGCACATGATGGAATTCCTGCGACCGATCGTAGTCAACGAAAGCGAGTTGGCAGTGGAGGCACTGGGCGCGGTGCCGACCGGCGGCCACTTCTTCGGCGAACCGCACACGCTGGAGCGCTACGCCACCGCCTTCTACCAGCCGATGCTCTCCAACTGGCAGAATTACGAAGCCTGGCAGGAGGCCGGCGGCCTGGACACGACGGCGCGCGCGACGCGGCTGTGGAAGAAGGCGCTGGAGGAGTATGTCGAGCCGGTCATCGACCCGGCTGTGCGCGAGGCGCTCGAGGCCTATATGGCGCGGCGCAAGGAAGCGATCGGGCAAGGCGAGCCGTGATGCTTCCCATTTTGAGTCAAGGCCCTACCATCCTGAATCCGCTTAACCGTCTAACATCCTGATATCAGAGAAAAAGCCCATGAAATCGCATGCAAAGGTCGTGGTCATCGGCGGCGGTGTCGTCGGGTGCTCGGTGCTGTTCCATCTTGCCCGCCACGGCTGGACCGATGTCGTGCTTTTGGAGCGCGACGAGCTGACCTCGGGCTCGACCTGGCATGCGGCCGGCGGCATGCACACCATCAATGGCGATCCCAACGTCGCCAAGCTGCAGAAATATACGATCTCGCTCTACAAGGAGATCGAGGAGCTTTCCGGGCAGGCGACCGGCGTGCACCTGACCGGCGGCGTGCTTCTGGCCGCGACCGAGGCGCGGCTCGACTGGCTGCGCGGCGTGGTTTCGAAGGGCCGCTATCTCGGCATCGATCTCGAAGTGATCTCGGCGAAGGAGGCGGCGGAATTGATGCCGCTCATCGATCCCAGCCAGTTCGTCGGCGCGGTGCGCAACAAGGAGGACGGCCATCTCGACCCGTCCGGGGTGACGCATGCCTATGCCAAGGCCGCGCGGAAACTGGGCGGCGAGGTCGAGCGCTTCACCAAGGTCGAGGACATCGTGCGCCGGGCCGATGGACTATGGCGCGTCATCACCAACAAGGGCGATATCATCGCCGAGCATGTGGTCAATGCCGGCGGGCTGTGGGCGCGCGAGGTCGGCCGCATGGTCGGGCTCGAACTGCCGGTGTTGGCGATGGAGCACATGTATCTGATCACCGAGGATATGCCCGAGGTCGCCGACTGGAACAAGAAGACCGGCACCGAGATCATCCATGCGGTCGATTTCGACGGCGAGCTGTATCTGCGCCAGGAGCGTGGCGGCATGCTGATGGGCACCTATGAGAAGGCCAACAAGGTCTGGTCCGAGTTTCAAACCCCGTGGAATTTCGGCCACGAATTGCTGGAGCCGGACATCGACCGTATCGCGCCGTCGCTGGAAGTCGGCTTCCGCCACTTCCCGGCCTTCCAGAAGACCGGCATCAAGCAGATCATCAACGGCCCCTTCACCTTCGCGCCGGACGGCAATCCACTGGTCGGTCCGGTGCGTGGCCTGCCCGGCTTGTGGGTCGCCTGCGGCGTCATGGCCGGCTTTTCCCAAGGCGGCGGTGTCGGCCTGGCGCTCTCCAACTGGATGATCGAGGGCGATCCGGGCGCCGACATCTGGGCTATGGACGTGGCGCGCTACGGCGATTGGGCGACGATGGCCTATACCAACGCCAAGGTGCGCGAGAATTACTCGCGCCGCTTCTCGATCCGCTTCCCGAATGAGGAACTGCCGGCAGGGCGTCAGCTGAAGACGACGCCGGTCTATGACACACTTGCGGCCAAGGGCGCGCAATGGGGTGTGTCCTACGGGCTCGAAGTGCCGCTCTGGTACGCGCCGGATGGCGTCAAGGATGAGTTCTCCTGGCGGCGCTCGACCGATTTCGAGCATGTCGCCAAGGAAGTCGTGGCGGTGCGCGAAGGCGTCGGCCTGTCGGAAATTTCCAACTTCGCCAAATACAAGGTGACGGGCGAGGGCGCGGCCGCCTGGCTCGACCGCATGCTTGCCTGCAAACTGCCTAGGCGCGGCCGCATGACGCTGGCGCCGATGCTGAAGGACGACGGCAGGCTGATCGGCGATTTCACGCTTGCCAACATCGACGACGCAGAGTGGTTCATCGCCGGCTCGGGCATCGCCGAGCAGTACCATATGCGCTGGTTCGAGGCGCATCTGCCCAAGGGTGGCTTGGTGCGGATCGAAGCGCTGGGCCAGAAGCTCACCGGCCTTGCGATCGCCGGGCCGAAGGCGAGGGAGGTGCTGGCCAAGGTCACCCGCGCCGATGTTTCGAACGCGGCGTTCCCCTTCATGGCGGTCGCCAGGATGGATATCGGCATGGCGCCATGCCTTGTCGGCCGCGTCAGCTATACCGGCGATCTCGGCTACGAAATCTGGGTCGCGCCGGAATACCAGCGCGCCGCCTACCAGGTGCTGATCAAGGCGGGCGAGGAATTCGGCATCGGCCTGTTCGGCTCGCGCGCGCTCAATGCGCTGAGGCTGGAAAAGAATTACGGCTCATGGGCGCGCGAATACCGGCCGATCTACGGGCCGGTCGAGGCCGGGCTCGACCGTTTCGTCGCTTACGGTAAGGACGCCGATTTCATCGGCAAGGAGGCCGCGCTCGCCGAGCGCAGAGAGGGCGGCAAGCTTCGGCTGCGCAGCTTCATCGTAGAGGCGACCGATGCCGACGTCATCGGCGACGAGGCGATATGGCATGAGGGCGCCGTGCGCGGCTGGGTCACGTCGGGCGGCTATGCGCACAATTCGAAAAAGTCGGTTGCCATGGGCTATGTGCCCAAGGAAATCGCCGACAGACCGGACGGTTTCGAGATCGAGATCCTCGGCAAGCGGCATGCGGCGCGCATTCAGGCGACGCCGCTGTTCGATGCCAATTTCGAGCGGATGCGCGGCTAGAGCAATTCCAGGAAAAGTGCGAAGCGGTTTTCCGTCCGGAATTGCGTCAAAACAAAAAGCCTCGAGGCGCACGCCGCCATCAGGCCTTGGCGCTCTCGCGATTGTCCACCGCGAAGGCGCCCGGACCGGCAAAGACCAGATAGAGGAAGATGAAGCAGAACAGGATGGCTGCGTCGCCGCCATTGTTGGCCGGGAAGAAGTTGCGCGGCATATGCGCCATGAAATAGGCGATCGCCATCTCACCGCAGAGCAGAAACGCCACCGGGCGCGTGAAGAGCCCCAGTGCGAGTAGCACGCCGCCGGCAAACTCAAGGATTCCGGACGTCAGCGCAAGCCCGGTCAGGGCCTCGGCATGGGCGCCGGGAGGAAAATTGAACAGTTTCTGGGTCCCGTGCTCGATGAACTGCAGGGCGGTCATGATGCGCAGCACACCCAATGCCTGCGGCCGGTACTGGGCAAGGGTTTCGAAAAGCTTCATCTGAACTCCAATTTTACCCCCGCTCGGGCCTTAAATTATCGCCCGGCGACGGACCACTCACTTCCCTTGGCCTGCCATCAACAATCGGTGAGCGGAAATGGTTTCAATTTCCCCATAATTGTTCTCGCAGTAGTTGCATATCTATCCTTATGGTTGTATTAGGTGGGGGCGGATCAAACCAAGCGAGTCCCTTCATCATGAGAAAAATCGTCATCGGCCTCTTCGCAATCCTTGCTGGCACCAGCTTCGCCATGGCCGCCGATACCGGCTGCGATGCCTTCAAATGGCCGGTTGAACGTGAGCAGGCGCTGTTTCCGGAGGCGCCCGCCGCGCAATCGGGCGCCACCCTGACGGTCGGGGAAGCGGTGGATCTCACGCTCGCGGCGGTCGACACGGTCCCCTTTGAGGTGCCGCCGCAGCGTGCACCGAAAGCCGGTACGTTCGGCGCGACGGCAAATGTGACCGTGCCGCCGGAAGGCGATCTGCAGCTCAGCCTGTCCGATGAGGCCTGGGTCGATGTCGTGCAGGACGGCAAGACCGTAAAATCGGCGGCGTTCAGCGGCGTGAAGACCTGTCCGGGCATCCGCAAGAGCGTGCGCTTCAAGCTCGCGGGCGGCGCCGCGATCATCCAGGTCAGCGGCGCGAAAAAGGCCGATCTGAAGCTGGCGGTGCTGACGCCGGAGTGATCCGGCGCCAGCCAGGAAGTGCGCTACCGCACCGGTGCCAGCAAGGCGAAATGCGCGCCTTGCGGGTCTTGGCACTGGATGATCCACTGGCCGCTCGGCACCTCCATCGGTCCCATAATGACCTTGCCGCCATTGTCGGTGACGCGCTTGGCGGCGGCGTCGATGGCGTCGACGTTGAAATAGAACTGCCAGACGGGAACCGGGATCTGCGGCGGCTTGTTCATGATGCCGCCGCCGGATTCGGGGCCGGCACCGAAGGTTTTGTAGATACCCATCTCGCCCATGTCGAACTCGCCGGCGCTCTCCCAGCCGAACTGACTGGAATAAAAATCGAAGGCGGCTTTCCAGTCCGAGGTGTATAGCTCATGCCAGCCGACATGGCCGAGCGTGGTCGCCGGCACCGGCGGCTGTTCGGGCTGGTTGGGCTGAAGGAACATGAAGGTCGCCCCTTGCGGGTCGGCAACGACGGCGAAGCGGCCGACGCCTGGGATATCGTCCGGCGCGCGATGCACCGTACCGCCGGCGTCCTTGAGAGCCTTCGTCGAGGCGTCGACGTCCTTGGTGTAGATGTAACCTAGCCATGCCGGCGGCATGCCCATCTTGGCGGGTTCCGCCGGCATGGTCATCAGCCCGCCGACGCCACGCACTGCCGAATTCACGACGATGTAGCGGGGCACGCCGGGCGCCTTGTCGAAGGGCTCGGCCTTCCAGCCGACCACGGCGGTGTAGAAAGCCTCGGCGGCGTCGAGGTCGCTGGTCATCAATTCGTACCAGAAGAAAGGTTGCGGGGATTTCGGCATGGTCGGTCTCCTCACCGGTTCAGGCAGCGATCGCGGTTCGATCCATTCTAGGACGATCCGGCGACAGGAATCCGACATCTGGGCCAGAATTCGGGAACGGCAAGGCGCTAGACCAGCGATCTTGCGTGGCCGAGGGTTTTCGACTTTGCTGCGGTCAAAGAGGGGCTTGTTTCCATGCGCCGAATGTCGCTCACGCCAGAGCTTGTCGCACTCTGCCATCGCGAGGAGATCGATCCCGGTCCGAGCGGGGAGTGGACACAACTCAACGACGATGATTTCGGCGCGCTCGCCGCGCGTCTCGCCGCTGAGGCCGACGAGGGTCCGCTCTGGGTGTTCGCCTATGGCTCGCTGATCTGGAAACCGGCCTTCGAGTCGGTCGAGCAGTTGCGTGCTTCGGCGCATGGCTGGCATCGCTCCTTCTGTCTCGACATGGTGCGCTGGCGAGGCAGCGCCGCGCAGCCCGGGCTGATGATGGCTCTGGAACGCGGCGGACGCTGCGACGGCGTCATCTACCGCCTGCCGGACGGCGAAAAGCCGGCCCAGATCGAGAGACTGCTGCGGCGTGAAATCGACGACCATGAGAGCGTTGCTTCCGTCAGATGGGTTCCGGTGCGGACGGCGCAAGGTCGGGTGCGGGCGCTGGGCTTCTGGGTCGGCGTGACCGGCAGGGGGACGTCGCTCGGGCAGCCGCTGGAGAAGGTCGCGTGGGTCCTGGCACGTGCGTGCGGCCATGTCGGCTCCGGCGCCGAATATCTCTACAACACCGTCAGCCATCTCGAGACCTTCGGCATCCATGACCGCAATCTGTGGCGGCTGCAGGAATTGGTGGCGGACGAGATACGGTCGATCCACGGCCACCGGGTCACATGCCACGACGCCGCGGAGGTTACCGAGGGGGTCATAATATGAGCTTCATTGTCATGTTTTACTCAGCCATTACATTGGCTTGGCCGAAAATTGACCAATTGATAAAAAAATAAAACGTGCTAGCCTTCCCCAAAACGACAACAAGGGGAACTGGAATGGCGACTGGTCATTTCATCGAAGGCATTGCCGGCGGCCGGCTGTCCTCCGAGCAATATGCCGACAATTTTTCCGACCTGCACCCTCCGCTTGACCATCATGAGGCGCTGGTCGAATCCGATCGCTGCTATTTCTGCTACGACGCGCCGTGCATGAACGCATGTCCGACGTCGATCGACATCCCGCTGTTCATCCGGCAGATCGCCACCGGCAATCCGTTGGGCTCGGCCAAGACGATCTTCGACCAGAACATCCTTGGCGGCATGTGCGCCCGCGTCTGCCCGACCGAGACGCTGTGCGAAGAGGTCTGCGTGCGCGAAGTGGCCGAGGGCAAGCCGGTGCAGATCGGCCGGCTGCAGCGCTACGCCACCGACGTCGCCATGAGCGAGGGCAAGCAGTTCTACAAACGCGCCGAAGCGACGGGCAAGAGCATCGCCGTGGTCGGCGCCGGGCCGGCCGGGCTGGCGGCGGCGCATCGGCTTGCCCGCCATGGCCATGAGGTGACGATCCTGGAGGCGCGGCCGAAGGCCGGCGGCCTCAACGAATATGGCATCGCCGCCTATAAGAGCGTCGACGATTTCGCCCAGGCCGAGGTCGACTATGTCACCGCGATCGGCGGGATCGACATCCAGAACGGCAAGGCGCTCGGCCGCGACTTCCAGTTGGCTGACCTGATGCGCAACTATGACGCCGTGTTCCTCGGCATGGGGCTTGGCGGCGTCAATGCGCTGCGCGCCGACGGCGAGGACGCGGATGGCGTCACCAACGCGGTGGAGTTCATCGCCGAACTGCGCCAGGCAAGCGACCTTTCCAGCCTGCCGGTCGGCCGGCGCGTGGTCGTCATCGGCGGCGGCATGACGGCGGTCGATGCCGCGGTGCAGTCGAAGCTGCTCGGGGCGGAAGAGGTGACCATCTGCTATCGCCGTGGCCAGGAGCACATGAACGCTTCCGGCTTCGAGCAGGATCTGGCCGCCGCCAACGGCGTCACCATCCGCCACTGGCTGCAGCCGACGCGCGTTATCGCCGAGAACGGCAAGGTCTCTGGGATCGAGCTCGAATACACCGCCATGAGCGGCGACAAGCTCGTCGGCACCGGCGAACGGCTTACGCTCGTCGCCGACCAGGTGTTCAAGGCGATCGGCCAGAGTTTCGTGCCGGCGCATCTCAACGGCAGCGAGGAGGCAATCGAGCTCGAAGGCGGCCGCATCAAGGTCGATGCCGAAGGCCGCACTTCACTTGCAAAAGTCTGGGCCGGCGGCGACTGCATCTTCGGCGGCGACGACCTCACCGTCTCGGCGGTAGCGCAGGGCCGCGACGCCGCCGAGAGCATCCACCGGGCACTGACCTCTAACGGGAGGGCATGAGCATGGCAGACATCCGCAACAACTTCATCGGCATCAAGTCGCCAAACCCGTTCTGGCTGGCCTCGGCGCCGCCGACCGACAAGGCCTACAACGTCGAGCGCGCCTTCAAGGCGGGCTGGGGCGGCGTTGTGTGGAAGACGCTGGGTGAAGAAGGCCCGCCGGTCGTCAACGTCAACGGCCCACGTTACGGCGCGATCTGGGGCGCCGACCGCCGGCTGCTGGGCCTGAACAACATCGAGCTGATCACCGACCGCGACCTGCAGACCAATTTGCGCGAGATGAAGCAGGTCAAGATGAACTGGCCGGACCGGGCGCTGATCGCCTCGATCATGGTGCCTTGCGTCGAGGAAAGCTGGAAGGCGATCCTGCCGCTGGTCGAGGAGACCGGCGCCGACGGCATCGAGCTCAATTTCGGCTGCCCGCACGGCATGAGCGAGCGCGGCATGGGATCGGCGGTCGGCCAGGTGCCGGAATATATCGAAATGGTGGTGCGCTGGTGCAAGCAGTATACGCGCATGCCCGTCATCACCAAGCTGACGCCCAACATCACCGACATCCGCAAGCCCGCGCGGGCGGCGCATGCCGGCGGCACCGACGCTGTGTCGCTGATCAACACGATCAACTCGATCACCGGCGTCGATCTCGACAGTTTCGCGCCGCAGCCGACCATCGACGGCAAGGGCTCGCATGGCGGCTATTGCGGCCCGGCGGTGAAGCCGATCGCCATGAACATGGTGGCCGAGATCGCGCGCGATCCCGAAACCCGCGGCCTGCCGATTTCGGGCATCGGCGGCATCACCACCTGGCGGGATGCTGCCGAATTCATGGCGCTCGGCGCCGGCAATGTGCAGGTCTGCACGGCGGCCATGACCTACGGCTTCAAGATCGTGCAGGAGATGATCGCGGGGCTGGAAAACTGGATGGACGAGAAGGGCCACGCCTCGCTCTCCGACATCATCGGCCGCGCCACGCCCAACGTCACCGACTGGCAGTATCTCAACCTCAACTATGTCGCCAAGGCGCATATCGACCAGGACGCCTGCATCAAATGCGGCCGCTGCCACATCGCTTGCGAGGACACCTCGCACCAGGCGATCACCAGGATGGTCAATGGCGCCAGGCATTTCGAGGTGATCGAAGCCGAATGCGTCGGTTGCAATCTCTGCGTCAATGTCTGTCCGGTCGAAGGCTGCATCACCATGGAGCCACTGGCAGCCGGCGTCGTGGACCAGCGCACCGGCAAGCCGGTGTCGCCGATCTACGCCAACTGGACGACGCACCCCAACAATCCGATGGCCAAGGTGGCCGCGGAATAAGCTTGGGTTCCTCGCCCCACGAGAGTGCGGAGAGGTGGCCCGGCGAAGCCGGGACGGAGAGGGTCTCGCGGCGGCTGGACGCCGCTGAGGCCCCATTTCCAAGCGGCTGGTCCTTGGCGATAGCATGCATGGCAGCTTGGCGCATGCATTGTCCAATGTAGCGCTGGTCGACTCCCACTCCGTCTCGGCTTCGCCGAGCCACCTCTCCCCCGCTTTGCGGGGTGCGAGGAACCCAAGTTCTGCGAAGCGCCGTTCTCTCTCACATTCCTATTGCGAATTGGCGGACAATTTTCATTTTCCCAATTGAAGATGCGCTATATCCAGGATATAAGATATCCATGAATAGGAGATCGGCACGATGAAGCTGGGAGAGGGCGTTGAGGCGGCCATCCACTGCGCAGCGACGCTGGCCAGCGTCGACGGCAACAGCACCATGCCGGGCGCGGCGTTGGCGGAGTGTTTCGGGCTGTCGCCGAGCTATCTGTTGAAACATCTCAACCAGCTCACGGCGGCGCGCATCCTGGAATCGGTGCCGGGGCCGGCGGGCGGCTATCGGCTGGCGCGAGCGGCGGAACAGATCACGCTGCTGGATATCGTGCTGGCGGTCGAGGGACGGGAGCCCGCGTTCCGCTGCGGCGAAATCCGCCAGCGCGGCCCGGTCAAGATCGATGCGTCGGCCTATGTCAAACCCTGCGGCATCAATGCCGCGATGCTCAAGGCCGAGCGCGCTTATCGGGCAGCGCTCGCCGAAGTGAAGCTGTCCGACGTCGTTGCCGAATACGCCGCCGAAGGCGATCCGCGGTCCTATGCCGCGAGCTGCGCTTTCGTCGAGCGCCACCAGCGGCCGCAGAAATCCGCTTCATCCAAACAGACTTAACCCGCCAGACAATGTGGAAAGGCAAAGACGATGAAACAGAGACTTCAATTTTATGCCAAGGCGCCGGCTCTCATGAAGGCAGTGACGGAGCTCAACACGGCTGTCGAGGAGAGCGGGCTGGAGGCCAGTCTGATCCATCTGGTCAAGCTCAGGGCCTCGCAGATCAATGGCTGCTCCTACTGCGTCGACATGCACAGCCGTGAGGCCAGGCGCGACGGCGAGACCGAGCAGCGCCTCTATCTGGTCGCCGCCTGGAAGGAATCTCCGCTGTTTTCCGAGCGCGAGCGGGCGGCATTTGCCTGGACCGAGGCGGTGACCAACATTTCCGACAACGACGTACCGGACGATCTCTATGCCGCCACGCTGGAGCATTTTTCCGAGGAGGAACTTGTGAAGCTGACCGTGCTGGTTGGCATGATCAACATGTGGAATCGCCTCGCCATACCGTTCCGCTCCGTCCATCCGGTCGAAAAGGCAAAAGCCGCCTGAGCGAACAGGGCGGCGCGCGGGCGTCTCAGTTGTCGGCGAACTATTTTCTGATGTTGGCGCTGCCCCTCATTGCCCTGCCGGGCCTTTCTCTCCCGTGAACGGGGAGAAAGGGCTGGTCGCGGCGCCTTCTTGCAAGCTTGGACATTGGCGAAATCACTGACGCCAAACCCTTCTCCCCGTTAACGGGGAGAAGATGGCGGCAGCCAGATGAGGGGTAGCGCTGACGTCGGATTTTCGCCTAATACCACTTAGGCGGCGTAGCGCAGGCCGCCGTCGCAGGTCAGCACCTGGCCGGTCATGAAGCCGTTGGAGACCAGGAAGACGATCGCCTCGGCGACATCCTCGGCGCGGCCGACGCGGCCGACCGGCGTCTTGCCGGCATATTCGGCAAACACCGCCTGCCGCTGGTCGTCCGGCAAGAAATCCCACCAAGGCGTGTCGATGACGCCGGGCGCCACGACATTGACGCGCAGCGGCTTCAACTCGACCGCCAGGATCGGCGCGACGGTCAAGAGCATGCCGTTGATGGCGCCGATGCCGGCGACGCCGGGCGCGGCAATTTGCGCCGAGACGGCCGAGATGAAAGTGACCGATCCAGCTTTGTTCAAGGTCGGCAAGGCCGCCTGCAGACACGACAATTGCGGTCGGACCTTTTCCTCGACGCCGCTGCCGATATCGGCGAGGTCGAGCGTCGCGAACGGTCCCAGCCCCTTGCCGCCGCTCGCGGCGAGAACCAGGTGATCGAACGGCCCGAGGCGCTCGAAGAACTGCCGGACTTCATCCGGCTTGGTGGCGTCGAAGGCAGCCTTGCCGACGGTGCCGTCGAGGCTCTTCCAGGCGCTTTTCAGCTTGTCTTCGTTGCGGCCGGTGATCGTGACTTTCATGCCGGGGCCGACAAGCCGCCTGGCCGTGGCGAGGCCGATGCCTGAAGAGCCGCCGATGATGACGCAATGTTCGATGGTCTCGCTCATGAATGTTGTTCCTTGGATTTTGAAGATTGGTGTCCGGTCAGCTCGAGGCTGAGAGCGCGCAACTGGCGGCGGGCCTTTTCATCATAGGCCTGGGCGTCGGCGCGCGATTGCCGCTGGCCGTCGAAATAGCGGCCGCTGCGCCCTTCGAGCGCCGGCGATGTCGCGAGGTTGATAATGGCGTCTGCGCCGGTCTCGACCGAACTCCATGGCGTGACGCCCGCCTGCCGGACCATCGTTGTGTCCATGTAGCTCGCCGGATGCAGTGCATTGACGCTGACGCCGGTACCGTCAAGCTGTTCCGCCAGATCGACGGTGAACAGGATCTGCGCCAGCTTGCTCTGGCAATAGGCGCGCACGCCGCTATAGCCATGCGTCAGCATGACATCGTCGAAATCGATCGCCTGCTGGCCGGCCGAGGCGACGTTGACGATGCGCGCCGGCGCGCTTGCCTTGAGCAAAGGCAAAAGCTCCGACGTCAGCAGGAAACCTGCGAGATAGTTGACGGCGAAGCGCAGCTCGTAGCCGTCGGCGCTGACCTGCCGTTTGGCGTCCTGGCCGCCGGTGCCGACGCCGGCATTGTTGATCAAGACATCGAGCCGGTCGGTCCTGGTGCGGACGGCTTCAGCGAGCCGGCGCACTTCGGCGAGCGAAGCCAGGTCGGCGGCGAGAAATTCCGCCTTGCCGCCCTTGGCCTCGATGGCGGCAACGACTTCCTTGCCGCGAGTTTCGTCGCGACCATGCACCAGCACGCGGGCGCCACCGGCGCCGAGCCTTTCGGCGACCACACGGCCGACACCGTCGGTCGAGCCGGTGATGAGAATGGTTTTGTCCTTGAGTTCCATGTTCAGAGCCTCCTTGTGCTGCTCTGAACGGAAAGATGGGACACGGCGCGCGTCTCAAACAGTTCAAACTTTATCCTGGTATTAGTACTGCTATAATAGCCGCATGGATATCGCGACCCATTCCCCTGAAGATCACCGCCGGCGCGAACTCGGCGCCTTCCTGCGTTCCCGCCGCGAGAGGCTTTCGCCCGATGCCGCCGGCGTCGCTTGCGGCGCGCGGCGGCGCACGCCCGGGCTGAGGCGCGAGGAAGTGGCGATGATCGCCGGCGTCGGCACGACCTGGTACACCTGGCTGGAGCAGGGCAGGGATGTGCGGCCCTCGGTCGAGGTGCTGTCGGCGCTCTGCCAGGCGCTGCGGCTCGACGGCGCCGAGCAGCGGCATTTGTTTACGCTGGCCGGCCGCCAGCAGCCGGAGCGGCGGCGCATCGTTGCCGGAAAGATCGAGGGGCCCTTGCTGCACATGCTGCAAAGCCTGGTTCTGCAGCCCGCCTATGTCGTCGGCCCGCGCTGGGACGTGCTGGCCTGGAACGACGCGGCCGTCGCCATTTTCGGCGATTATGGCCGGTTGGAGGGCGATGCGCGCAACATCATCCACGGCGTGTTCACCGATCCGCATCGGCGGCATCTGCTGGTCGACTGGGAGCAAGTAGCCCGTGCAACGCTCGCGGCGTTCCGCGCCGAGAGCGCGAAATACACCGGCGATCCAGATTTCGAGCGGCTGATCGCGCTGATGATGCGCTCGAGCCCGGAGTTCCGCGAATGGTGGCCGCAGCGCGATGTCGTGCACCGGCTTTCCGGGCTGAAGCATTTGCGGCATCCGATCGCCGGCGCGATGACGTTCGAGCATATGAGCCTGTCGATCGACGACGGTTCGGATATGCGATTGATCGTCTACACGCCACTTGCCGAGCACAACTCTGTCGCCAAGCTGAAGAAACTGCTCGACGAGCTTCCAACCGAGCGGCGCAGCGCCTGAACGATCAGGGCAGGGTCAGCCCTTCGGCTTCAGCCCATCCAGGAACAACTGCTCCAGAAACCTTGCCGCGTCCTCGAAGCGGCCGTCGCCGCCGCGGTCGGCGCCGAGCACGGCGCGCACCTGGACGTCGAAATCGGCATAATGCTGCGTCGTTGCCCAAATCGAGAAGATCAGGTGCCAGGGATCGGTGCGGGCGATCTTGCCGGCGCGCATCCAGCCCTTGATGACGGCGGCTTTCTCGTCGACCAAGGTCTTCAGTTCGCCTTCCAGCATCGGCTTGATGCGCGGCGCGCCCTGCAGGATCTCGTTGGCGAACAGCCGGCTTTCGCGCGGAAAATCCCGCGCCATCTCCAGCTTCCTGCGGATATAGCTTCTGAGCTCCGTCAGCGGGTCGCCGATGTCGTCAAGCTCGCGCAGCGGCGCCAGCCAGGTGTCGAGCAGGCGCTGCATCAGCGTCTCGTGAATGTCTTCCTTGCGGCGGAAGTAATAGAGAAGGTTGGGCTTCGACATGCCGGCTGCTTCCGCGATCTGGTCGATGGTCGAGCCGCGAAAACCGTTGGCGGAGAAGACTTCGAGCGCAGCTTCGAGGATGAGCTCGCGCTTTTCCTGCTGGATGCGGGTGCGGCGGGGAGCGGAGCCTTCCATGGTGTCCGTCATCCTTGCAGGCCGCCGCGATGACCATCTGGACCAATTGTCTGGACCAGTTTTTCCTTGGGCTGTGGAGCGCGCTTTTTATGCCGCATTTCCGCTAGTAATCCCCTGACCGCCGACAGGCGGTGCTAACGTTTGTCCAACCGGTCAAAAATTTGCGTAGCACGAAAACGCAGCAAAGACCAAGCGTTGGCCGCACCGAAACAGGTTACAAGGGGAAGTCTTGGTCATGTCCAACCGGCTGAAAGTCACGCCGAACGATCTCAGCGCATTCTGGATGCCGTTCACGGCAAACCGGCAGTTCAAGCAGGCGCCACGCATGTTCGTGTCCGCCAAGGACATGCATTACACCACCAGCGACGGCCGCAAGGTGCTCGACGGCACGGCTGGCCTCTGGTGCGTCAACGCCGGCCACTGCCGGCCGAAGATCACCGAAGCGATCCAGAACCAGGCCGCCGAGCTGGATTACGCGCCGGCTTTCCAGATGGGCCATCCCATCGTGTTCGAGCTGGCGAACCGCCTGGTCGATATCGCGCCGAAGGGCATGGACCATGTCTTCTTCACCAATTCCGGTTCGGAATCGGTCGAGACGGCGCTGAAGATGGCGATCGCCTATCACCGTGTCAGGGGCGAGGGCTCGCGCACCCGCCTGATCGGCCGCGAGCGCGGCTACCATGGTGTCAATTTCGGCGGCATCTCGGTCGGCGGTATCGTTTCCAACCGCAAGATGTTCGGCACGCTGCTCGGCGGCGTCGACCATCTGCCGCACACGCATCTGCCTGAGAAGAACGCCTTCTCGAAGGGCGTGCCTGAGTATGGCGCGGAACTCGCCAACGATCTCGAGCGCCTCGTCGCGCTGCATGACGCCTCGACCATCGCGGCCGTCATCGTCGAGCCGGTCGCCGGCTCCACCGGCGTCATCCTGCCGCCGAAGGGCTATCTGCAAAAACTTCGGGAAATCTGCACGAAGCACGGCATACTGTTGATTTTCGATGAAGTGATCACCGGCTTCGGCCGCCTTGGCGCGCCGTTTGCGGCCGACTATTTCGGCGTCACGCCGGATATCATGACCACCGCCAAGGGCGTCTCCAACGGCGTCATTCCGATGGGCGCGGTGTTCGTCAAGAAGGAAATCCACGACGCCTTCATGACCGGCCCCGAGCACATGATCGAGTTCTTCCACGGCTATACCTATTCGGGCAATCCGATCGCCTGCGCCGCGGCGCTCGGCACTCTGGACACCTACAAGGAAGAGGGCCTGCTGACGCGCGGCGAGGAACTGGCGCCCTACTGGGAAGACGCGTTGCATTCGTTGAAGGGCGAGCCGCATGTCATCGACATCCGCAATATCGGCCTGATCGGCGCGATCGAGCTGGCGCCGATCGCCGGCAGCCCGACCAAGCGGGCCTTCTCGGCCTTCGTCAAGGCGTTCGAGCGCGGCGCGCTGATCCGCACCACCGGCGACATCATCGCGCTGTCGCCGCCGCTGATCATCACCAAGGGCCAGATCAACGAACTGATCGACCATGTTCGGGATGTGCTGAGGTCGATCGACTGATAAGCCGGCGCGGACACCCTTCCCGTCGAGGGGAGGGTGTCCGTGACGCGGTTGTCCGAGGTCGGCCGATGCGCTGGCCCTTGAGTGCGGTCCGACTCAGGCAGGCTGCGCGCCGATGCCGGTCAGGATCACGCGCTTGATGTTTTCCTTGGCTTCCCGCCATTGCCGGTCGGACAAAGACTTGCCGCCGTTCAGCGTCTCGATCTGGTGGCCGAAATCGGCATAATGCTGGGTGGTGGCCCAGAGCATATAGAGCAGATGGCGCGGGTCCACCGGGTCCATCTTGCCTTCCTCGATCCAGCGCCTGATGATCTCGACGCGGCCGTCGGTCCATTCGCGCAGCGTCGATTCCATATAGTCCTGAAGCACCGGCGCGCCGTGCATCACTTCCGAGGCCCACACCTTCGAGCCATCCGGATGGCGGCGCGAGATTTCCATCTTGGCGTCGATATAGGCGCTGATGCCGTCCACCGGGCCGCGCGCCGCGTCGAAGCAATTGGCGGCCTGCAGCCAGATCTCGAAGATGTTCTGGACGACGGACCGGTAGAGTTCTTCCTTGGTGGCGAAGTAATAGTGGAGATTTGCCTTTGGCAGCCCCGCCAGATCGGCGATCAGCTGCATCGTGGCGCCGCCGAACCCGGCCTCCGCGAAAACTTTTTCGGCGGCGAGAAGAATGGCTTTTTCATTCTCCCGCCTTATGTCTTGTCTGCGCATGGGGCGGGTGGTTTCGGCCATGTCTTCCCCAAGATTCTCGTTGACCGGTTGGTCAGGTTGTGTAGTCTGAAAGCTGACCATACGGTCAGGATGCAAACCACTCAAGAGGCGACAAGACCTCTGGTGCAAATGGGAACTGCAAATGGCCGCACCCGGCGAAAATCTGCGAATCAATTCGGACCGCTTGTGGGATTCCATCATGGAGATGGCGAAGATCGGTCCCGGCATTGCCGGCGGCAACAATCGCCAGACGCTCACCGATTCTGACAAAGAGGGCCGTGCGCTGTTCAAGTCCTGGTGCGATGCGGCCGGGCTTTCGATGGGCGTCGACCAGATGGGCACCATGTTCATGACGCGCGCCGGCACCGATCCGGACGCGCTGCCGGTCTATGTCGGCTCTCACCTCGATACCCAGCCGACAGGCGGCAAATATGACGGTGTGCTCGGCGTGCTCTCGGGCCTCGAGGTCGTGCGTTCGCTCAACGATCTCGGCATCAAGACCAAGCATCCGATCGTCGTCACCAACTGGACGAATGAGGAGGGCGCGCGTTTCGCCCCCGCAATGCTTGCCTCCGGCGTGTTCGCCGGCGTGCACACGGTGGACTACGCCTATGCCCGCAAGGATCTCGACGGCGCGACCTTCGGCGACGAACTGAAGCGCATCGGCTGGGTGGGCGACGAGAAGGTCGGCGCCCGCAAGATGCACGCCTATTTCGAGTATCACATCGAGCAGGGACCGATCCTCGAAGCCGAGAACAAGCAGATCGGCGTGGCGACCCACTGCCAGGGCCTGTGGTGGCTGGAGTTCACGCTGACCGGCAGGGAGGCGCATACCGGTTCGACGCCGATGAACATGCGCGTCAATGCAGGCCTTGCCATGGCCCGTATCCTGGAGATGGTGCAGACGGTTGCCATGGAGAGCCAGCCGGGCGCCGTCGGCGGCGTCGGACAGATGAAGTTCTCGCCGAATTCCCGCAATGTTTTGCCAGGCACGGTGATTTTCACCGTCGACATACGCTCGCCGGACCAGGCGAAGCTCGACGGCATGCGCGCCCGCATCGAGAAGGAGGCGCCGAAGATCTGCGAGGCGCTCGGAGTGAAATGCTCGGTCGAGGCGGTCGGCCATTTCGATCCGGTAACCTTCGATCCGACGCTGGTTGGCCGTGTGCGCACCGCCGCCGAAAAGCTGGGCTACAGCCACATGAACATCATTTCCGGCGCCGGCCACGACGCCTGCTGGGCGGCCAAGGTCGCGCCCGCGACAATGGTCATGTGCCCTTGCGTGGGCGGTCTCAGCCACAACGAGGCCGAGGACATCTCCAAGGAATGGGCGGCGGCAGGCGCCGATGTGCTGTTCCACGCGGTGGTGGAGACTGCGGGGATCGTCGAGTGACCAACAGCCGGATCATCGCACCCATGGTGGCCTTGTTGTTGATCCTGTCCTTTTTTGTGGGGTCAATCGTTGGCCCGCATGCCGTTGGCATGCAGACTGCCGGACTAATCCTATTGGCGCCCTATTGCGTGCCAGGATTGGTCATCTTTGCCTACGTCGTTCGAAGGTTTAACTTTATCTACGCGGCCGTAGCCAATGCTGCGGTAAGTATGATCATCTACCTGCTGTATTGGAACATATTGTATGATGATTTTCAATTCTCTTACCCATCTATGCCATTTTTTGTTCTGTATTTCTTCGTGATATCGGTAATTTTGTTCTCGATTTTGCAACTTGTCTTCTTTCGAAATTCTAGAAATATCATGGGCTGATACGAAACGTGGAGTGAACTGGTGGCGGAATCCGCTGCCATCGAAGTCTCGCTACAAACGCTCACAAGAAGCGCGGCAGCAAAAGGGAACAAGAAAATGACCAAAGTCATCCGCAACGGCACCGTCGTCACCGCCGACCGCACGTGGAAGGCCGACGTGCTGATGCAGCACGGCAAGATCGTCGCTATCGGCTCCAACCTGCACGGCGACCACGAGTTCGACGCCACGGGCTGCTACGTCATGCCGGGCGGCATCGATCCGCACACGCATCTCGAAATGCCTTTCATGGGCACCTATTCGGCCGACGATTTCGAATCCGGCACGCGCGCAGCACTTTCCGGCGGCACGACGATGGTCGTCGATTTCTGCCTGCCGGCACCGCAGCAGTCGCTCTTGGAAGCGCTGCAGATGTGGGACAACAAGACCTCGAAGGCGGCCTGCGACTATTCCTTCCACATGGCGATCACCTGGTGGGGCAAGCAGGTGTTCGACGAGATGGCTACCGTCGTCGACAGGGGCATCACTTCGTTCAAGCATTTCATGGCCTATAAGGGCGCGCTGATGGTCGACGACGACGAGATGTATTCGTCGTTCCAGCGCTGCGCCGACCTCGGCGCGCTGCCGCTGGTCCATGCCGAGAACGGCGACGTGGTCGCCGCGCTCTCGCAAAAACTGCTGGCCGCCGGCAACAACGGCCCGGAAGGTCATGCCTATTCGCGGCCGCCGGAGGTGGAAGGCGAGGCAACGAACCGCGCCATCATGATCGCCGACATGGCCGGCGTGCCGCTCTATGTCGTGCATGTCTCGTGCGAGCAGAGTCATGAAGCCATCCGCCGCGCCCGCCAGAAGGGCATGCGCGTTTATGGCGAGCCGCTGATCCAGCACTTGACGCTCGACGAGACCGAATATTTCAACAAGGACTGGGACCATGCGGCGCGCCGCGTGATGAGCCCGCCTTTCCGCAGCAAGTGGCACCAGGATTCGCTGTGGGCCGGCCTGCAGGCCGGGTCGCTGCAGGTGGTGGCGACAGATCATTGCTCCTTCACCACGAAGCAGAAGCGCAACGGCATCAGTGACTTCACCAAGATCCCGAACGGCACGGGTGGGCTCGAGGACCGCTTGCCGGTGCTGTGGACGAGAGGCGTCAACACCGGGCGGCTGACGATGAACGAGTTCGTCGCGGTGACCTCCACAAACATCGCCAAAATCCTCAACATGTACCCGAAGAAGGGCGCCATCGTCGAAGGCGCCGACGCCGACATCGTCGTCTGGGATCCGAAGCGCAAGAAGACGATCTCGGCCAAGAAGCAGCAGTCGGTGATCGACTACAACGTTTTCGAAGGTGTCGAGGTGACCGGCCTGCCGCGCTTCGTCTTCTCACGCGGCGAATTGTCGATCGAGGAAGCGGACGTCAAGGCCAAGGTCGGCCATGGCGAGTTCGTTGCGCGTGAGCCGAACGCCGCGGTCAACCGGGCGCTGTCGACCTGGAAGGAGATTTCCGCGCCGCGCAAGGTCGAACGCACCGGCATTCCGGCAACCGGGGTCTGACCATGCGGGCTCTTCATCTTGCGATCGCGGCGACCGCGCTGCTGGCCGCCGGCCAGGCTCTTGCCGCGGGCATCGACCTCAGCAAGCCCTATGGCGACAAATATGGCTGCATCAACCGGAACGGCCAGGAAGTGGCCGCCGACAAGATGCTGCTTTTGACCGACAAGGAGCTGATCACGGCGGCCAGCGCCTGTACCTTCAGCGACAAGCAGCCCCAGGCCGACGGGTCGCTGGTGGTGACGGCAAAGTGCGAGGCGGAGGGCGAAGAGGGACAGGCGCCGACCAAGTTCACCATTAAGCGCAGCGCAAAGAATGCCAAGAAGCTGGTGGTGGCCGACGAGGACGGCCATGTGATGGGCGAAGTCGCGCGATGCAAATGACGGCGATCCCGTCAGGGTCAAGCGACGAGGCCATCCAGTTCCGGCAGCAGGACGACGCTTTCCTGTTCGTTGGGGTCGGTGCGGGCGATGACCGCCGAGGAAGGCGCTCCGCTCAGATTGGCCGGCAGATGCGGTACCCCGGCCGGGATGTAGAACAGGTCGCCGGCCTTGACGACGATGTGGTGTTCGAGCCGGTCGCCGTACCAGGTGTGGACTTCGCCCGAGAGCACGTAAATGGCCGTCTCGTGGCTTTCATGCATATGCGCCTTGGCGCGGGCGCCGGGCGGCATGGTGAGAAGATGCATGGAGATGCCGGAGGAGCCGACGGTCTCGGCGGCGATGCCGGCGAAATAGCTCAGCCCCTGCTTGCCCTGATAGGTGCTTTCGGGGCGAACGAGATGACAGGTGGGTTTAGGCGGCATCGGCAAGGCTCCGGGCGGCGTCGATCGGGTGGGACAGGACGAGTGGAAAGCAACGCTATCATAAAATCAACCGGATTGCGGACATCGCGACGGCCGCGAAAGGCAGGCCGCAGCCAATGACCGAACACCCGCCAGCCGTCGTTTCGGCAAGCAAGCTTGGCCTCACCTTCCAGACCAATGACGGTCCGGTGCAGGCGCTGTCCAATGTCGATCTGACCATCGGCAAGGGCGAATTCGTTTCCTTCATCGGCCCGTCCGGCTGCGGCAAGACGACCTTGCTGCGCGTCATCGCCGATCTGGAGAAGGCGACCTCGGGCGCGATCTCCGTCAACGGCATGACGCCGGAGCAGGCGCGCGAGAAACGCGCCTATGGCTATGTCTTCCAGGCGGCAGCCTTGTTCCCGTGGCGGACCATCGAGCGCAATGTCGCGCTGCCGCTGGAGATCATCGGGCTCTCCCAGGCCGAGCAGGCGGAGCGCATCAAGCGCACGCTTGAACTCGTCAACCTCGCGGGCTTCGAGAAGAAATATCCCTGGCAGCTTTCCGGCGGCATGCAGCAGCGCGCCTCGATCGCGCGCGCGCTTGCCTTCGATGCCGACCTGCTTTTGATGGACGAGCCGTTCGGCGCGCTGGACGAGATCGTGCGCGACCATCTGAACGAACAGCTGCTCGATCTGTGGGACCGGACCAACAAGACGATCTGCTTCGTCACGCACTCGATCCCGGAGGCGGTGTATCTGTCGACCCGCATCGTCGTGATGTCGCCGCGGCCAGGCCGCGTCACCGACATCATCGAATCGACGCTGCCAAGGAAGCGGCCGCTCGACATCCGCGAGACGCCGGAGTTTTTGGCGATCGCCGCGCGGGTTCGTGACGGCCTCAGGGCAGGGCACAGCTATGATGATTGAGGCGCCCTGCTAAATGGACCCGTTCCGTTCCAAGATCATCCCCGTCACCGCCATCCTCGCCGGCGTGGTCGTGCTCTGGTATGTCTTTGCCGTCATCCTCAACGCTCCGTTCCAGCGCGACGTCGATCAACGAGGCAACGAAACGCCCGGCGCGGTCGAGTTCATCGGCAAGACGCTGTCGCAGCCGAAGCCGACGCTGCCGGCGCCGCACCAGGTGGCGGTGAATTTCTTCGAAAACACCTTCCTGCGCTCCGTCACCTCGAGCCGAAGCCTCGTCTACAACGCCTGGGTGACGCTGTCCTCGACGCTGCTCGGCTTTGCCTTCGGCACCGCGCTCGGCATCGTAATCGCTGTCGGCATCGTGCATGTGGCGACGCTCGACCGCAGCCTGATGCCGTGGATCATCGCTTCGCAGACGATCCCGATCCTGGCGGTTGCGCCGATGATCATCGTGGTGCTGGCGGCGATCGGTATCACCGGCCTTATCCCCAAGGCGCTGATATCGACCTATCTGTCGTTCTTCCCCGTTGCCGTCGGCATGGTGAAAGGCCTGCGCTCGCCCGAGCTCATGCATCTCGATCTGATGCACACCTATAACGCCAGGGCCTCGCAGACCTTTTGGAAACTCAGGGTACCAGCCTCGGTGCCGTTCCTGTTTACCTCGATGAAGGTGGCGGTGGCGGCAAGCCTTGTCGGCGCCATCGTCGGCGAATTGCCGACGGGCGCCGTCGCCGGCATCGGCGCAAAATTGCTTGCAGGCGCCTATTACAGCCAGACCATCGATATCTGGTCGGCGCTGGTCGCCGGCTCGATCGTCGCGGCGCTGCTGGTGATGGTGGTCGGCATCGCCGGACGCCTCGTCGACCGCGCAATGGGCGGGAGGCCGGCATGACCTGGCTGAAGCCCTCTTGGCAGTCGGTTCTTGCGGTCCTGCTTTGCCTGGTCGCCTTCGCGCTAGGCGCGATGTCGAAACCGGAAGTCGCGGCCTTGGCAGAGCCCACCGCAACCGTCGCCTATCCCTACATGGGAGCAAAAGCTCTGATCATCGGGCTGCTGCTGATCGCGGCGCTCGTCTCGATGGTGACGCTCACGCCGATCGTTGAGGCGACCGTACTTTTCGTCGGCGCCCATGCCGCCGCCTGGCTGCTGATCAAGGGCATCGCCGGTTTCGAGGGCACGGCGCTTGCTCCGTATTTCCTGCTGCTTGCCGCCGCCTGGCTGCTTGCCTGGCGCTGCGTTGCCTTGCTCTCCTCGTTGCGTCCAAGCGAAAGCGTTGCGAGGAACGCGTTGCGGCTGATCATCCCGGCGATCTTCGGCGCGTGGATCCTGATCATCTGGGAAGCGGTGACGCGCGGGGCCGGCATTCCCTTCATCCTGTTGCCGCCGCCCAGCGCCATCGGCGCGCGCATCGCCAACTCGCTGCCGATCCTGGGGTCGGATGTGCGGCAGACGATCTTCAAGGCGGTGCTCATCGGCTATATCGCCGGCAATCTCGCCGGCTTCGCCGTCGCCATCCTCGCCGACCGTGTGCCGTTCCTGCGGCGCGGGCTCTTGCCGATCGGCAACATGGTCTCGGCGCTGCCGATCATCGGCGTCGCGCCGATCATGGTCATGTGGTTCGGCTTCGACTGGCCGTCTAAGGCCGCGGTGGTCATCATCATGACCTTCTTTCCGATGCTGGTGAACACGGTCGCGGGCCTCGCCGCCTCCGGGCATATGGAGCGCGACCTGATGCGCACCTATGCGTCGGGCTATTGGCCGACCTTGCTGAAGCTCAGGCTGCCGGCGGCAATGCCGTTCATCTTCAATGCGCTGAAGATCAACTCGACGCTGGCGCTGATCGGCGCCATCGTCGCCGAGTTCTTCGGCACGCCTGTCGTGGGCATGGGATTCCGCATCTCGACGGAAGTCGGGCGGATGAACATCGACATGGTGTGGGCCGAAATCGCAGTTGCAGCACTTGCGGGTTCGGTCTTTTATGGCGTGGTCGCTCTGATCGAAAGAGCCGTCACGTTTTGGCACCCCTCTGTCCGAGGTGGATAGGGGCGGTGGGTTTGGGTACTAACTTCAGAGGGTAAAAACATGAAAAGACTGCTGATTTCCGCTTTGGCCGGCGCGATGTCGCTGGCCGCCTTCCAGGCAATGGCCGCCGACAAGGTGACACTGCAATTGAAATGGGTCACGCAGGCCCAGTTCGCTGGCTACTATGTCGCCAAGGCCAAGGGTTTTTATGACGCCGAAGGCCTGGACGTCGAAATCAAGCCGGGCGGCCCGGATATCGCGCCCGAGCAGGTGATCGCCGGCGGCGGCGCCGACGTTATCGTCGACTGGATGGGCGGCGCGCTGGCGGCCCGCGACAAGGGCGTGGGGCTCGTCAACATCGCCCAGCCGTTCAAGAAGGCCGGCATGGAACTGGTTTGCCCCAAGGCCGGCCCGATCAAGACGGAAGCCGACTTCAAGGGCCATACGCTCGGCGTCTGGTTCTTCGGCAACGAATATCCCTTCTACGCCTGGATGAACAAGATCGGCCTCAAGACCGATGGCGGCCCGGACGGCGTCACCGTGCTCAAGCAGAGCTTTGACGTGCAGCCCCTGATCCAGAAACAGGCCGACTGCATCTCGGTGATGACCTATAACGAATACGGTCAGGTGCTGGATGCCGGGTACAAGCCGGAGGACCTGGTCGTGTTCAACTACTCGGCCATGGGCAACGACCTTCTGGAGGACGGGCTCTACACGCTTGAGGACAAGCTCAAGGATCCGGCCTTCGAGGACAAGATGGTGCGCTTCGTGCGCGCTTCGATGAAGGGCTGGAAATACGCCACCGAGAACACCGACGAGGCGGCGGGGATCGTCGTCGACGCCGGCGGCCAGGACGAGAACCATCAGAAGTTCATGATGAAGGAAGTGGCCAAGCTGGTCGACAATGCCGACGGCAAGCTGATCCCGGCTGCTTACGAGCGTACCGCCAAGGCGCTGCTCGACCAGAAGATCATCAGCAAGGAGGCGAGCGGCGCCTACACGACCGCGATCACCGACAAGGCAATCAAGTAAGTCTGCTTAGACAGGTCCGATCTTGAGATGGAGCCTGAAAGAGCGGTTCGAAAGAACCGCTCTTTTCTTTGTTTGATGTATGTCGTTACCCCAAAACCGCTGCGCACTTTTGGGCGACATGCAATCAGAGGCGCCGTTCCTTTATCGTGTTCATGACGAAGCTGGTCTCGATCGAGGCAACGCATTTCAGCCGCGCGATCTTCTCCTTGATGAAGCGCTCATACTGTTCCAGGTTTCCGGTCACCACCTTCAGCACGTAGTCGCGCGAGCCGGTGACGAGGTGGCATTCCAGCACCTCGTCCCAACCGCGGATCGCTTCCTCGAACATGACGATCTCGTCCTCGTTTTGGCGGCTGAGGCGTATGGTTGCGATGGCGACCATGCCCCAGCCGAAGGCGGCCGGATCGACCAGAGCGGTGTAGCCTCTGATCATGCCCGTTTCCTCCAGCCGCCGCACGCGCCTCAGGCACGGCGATGGCGACAGGCCGATCCGTTCGGCAAGCTCGTTATTGGTGATGCGGGCGTCGGCTTGCAGTTCGCGCAAAATCTTGCGGTCGAAATCGTCAGCTATCTTCTGCTGCACTTTTGGCATCCCTCGGCAATTTGTTGCGAAGATGCAGCCATGCGATGCCGGAAATAGCAAGGACTGCGTGAGGCGGATCGCATAAATTGCCGGGCGATATCACGCGAAAAACAGGGGAAAGTCATGACCGCGCCGCGCCCGTCGAAAACCCATATCGGCAACCACAAGCTCCATCCGGAGACACTGATGCTGAGCTATGGTTTCGATCCGCAGCTGTCGGAAGGCGCCGTCAAGCCGCCGGTGTTCCTGACTTCGACCTTTGTGTTCAAATCCGCGGAAGAGGGACGCGACTTCTTCGATTACACTTCTGGCCGCAAGGAGCCTCCAAGCGGCACGGCTTCCGGCCTGGTTTATTCGCGCTTCAACCATCCGAACAGCGAGATCGTCGAGGACAGGCTGGCGATCTATGAGGGGACTGAGGCCTGTATCCTGTTTTCGTCCGGCATGTCGGCAATCGCGACCACGCTGCTCGCCTATGCCCGGCCGGGCGACGTGATCCTGCATTCGCAGCCTCTCTATGGCGGCACCGAGACGCTTCTGACGCGCACGCTCGCCGGTTTCGGCATCGACGCAGTCGGCTTCGCGAACGGCGTCAACGACGTGACGGTGCGCGCGACCACCGATGCTGCCCTGGCCAAGGGCCGCGTCTCGGTCATCCTGATCGAGACGCCGTCAAACCCAACCAACAGCCTTGTCGACATCGAACTGATGCGCCGGATCGCCGACGAGATCGGTGTCCGGCAAGGGACGAAGCCGATCATTGTTTGCGACAACACGCTGCTTGGCCCGGTGTTCCAGCGGCCCATCGAACACGGCGCCGATGTTTCGGTCTATTCGCTGACCAAATATGTCGGCGGCCACTCAGATCTGATTGCTGGCGCCGCCCTGGGCGGCAAGGCGGTCACCAAGGCAATCAAGGCGCTGCGCGGCGCAATCGGTACGCAGCTGGACCCGCATTCCTGCTGGATGCTCGGTCGTTCTCTGGAGACGCTGTCGATCCGCATGGAACGAGCGAACGACAATGCACGCCTCGTTGCTGAATTCCTGCGAGATCACCCCAAAGTCGAAAGGGTGCACTATCTGCCGTTCCTGGGCGAGGATACGCCGGCGGGCCGCACCTACCGGGCGCAATGCAGCGGCGCCGGCTCGACATTCTCCTTCGACATACGCGGCGGGCAGAAGGCGGCCTTCGCCTTTCTCAACAGCCTGCAGATCTTCAAGCTGGCGGTAAGTCTTGGCGGAACGGAATCACTGGCCAGCCATCCGGCGGCGATGACCCATTCCGGTATTCCCTTCGAGGTGCGCCAGCGGATCGGCGTGCTCGAGACCACGGTCAGGCTGTCCATCGGCGTCGAGCATGCGGACGATCTGATCGCCGACCTAGCGCAGGCGCTGGCCACCGTCTGACCATAGCCTTTCATTGAATCCGAAAGGGGCGGACGACCGCCCCTTTTTCGTTGGTTGCGGTAAAATAATTGTGTGCCGGGATACAAATCGCCGCCCAACCGTTTCAGGGAGGCATCCGTGCGTCGGGGAGCCGCGCGAGGTGCTGCCATCAACGGAGGTTCTTTCATGCGCATCCTGTCCGTGCCGATGCTTTCGGCCTTAGCCGTCTCGACCGCCTTCCTTCTCGCAGCGCCGGCCATGGCCGAGACGATGAAGTTCAAGGCGACGCTCGACGGCAGCCAGCAGAGCCCGCCCGTGACCACCAAGGGCAAGGGCACCGCTACACTCACCTTCGACACAAACAAGAAGAAGCTTACTTGGAACGTCAAATATTCCGGTCTCAGCGGACCGGCCGTCGCCGGCCACATCCACGGTCCGGCGGATATGGGCGCGAATGCGGACCCGGTCATCCCGTTCAAGAAGCTGAAGAGCCCGATCAAGGGATCGGCGACGCTGACGGACGCGCAGGCGGCCGATCTCGAGGCCGGTAAGTACTATGTCAACATACATACCGCCGCCAACAAGGACGGCGAGATCCGCGGCCAGATCGAGAAATCCGGCGGCGCGATGTAACACAGGAGGCGCGGGCCACCGCCTTTCCTTCCATCCGTAGAGACAGCGTCGCCGGCAGAAAGGCGACAGCCGCCTTTCGTCTTAGCTCTTGTCGCGGATCTGCGTCAGGGTGCGGGTCGGCGTGATCGCTTCGGGATCGAGCCTGATCTCGATGATCGTCGGCTTGCCGCTGGCCAGCGCGCGTTCGAAGGCCGGCGCGAAGTTGGCGGTCTTCTCGACCGTCTCGCCGTGACCGCCATAGGAACGGGCAAGTGCCGCGAAGTCCGGGTTCTTCAGCGTGGTGGCGACGACGCGGCTCGGATATTCCCGCTCCTGGTGCATGCGGATGGTGCCGTAAATGCCGTTGTTGACGACGATCACGATGATCGGCAGGTCGTACTGAACAGCGGTCGCGAATTCCTGGCCGTTCATCAGGAAGCAACCGTCGCCGGCGAAGGCGACCACCATGCGATCCGGGTAGAGCGACTTGGCGGCGACCGCGGCCGGCGTGCCGTAACCCATCGAGCCGGAGGTGGGTGCCGCCTGCGTGCCGAAGCGGCGGTTGCGATAGAAGCGATGCACCCAGGTGGCGTAGTTGCCGGCGCCGTTGGTGAGGATGGCGTCTTCCGGCAGAACTTTTCCCAGATGTTCGATGATCGGTCCCATCTGGACGGCGCCCGGCCCGGTCTGGGGCGGCGTCGACCATTCGAGATAGGCGGCGTGCGCCTTTTCCGCCTCGGCCGCCCAAGAAGGCCTGGCTGCCGGCTTGCGCTTGGCGAAGGCTTCAACGAAAGCAGTGGGCGAGGCATTGATGGCTATCGTAGGCCGGTAGACGCGGCCAAGCTCGCCGGCATCGGCATGGACATGCACCAGCGCCTGGTCGGGGTAGGGGCTTTTCAGCAACGTGTAGTCGGAGGACGGCATCTCGCCCAAGCGGCCGCCGATCAAAAGCACCACGTCGGCCTGCTTGATCCGCTCCGCAAGCTTTGGATTGATGCCGATGCCGACATCGCCGGCGTAATTGGGATGGAGATGGTCGAACAGCATCTGGCGGCGGAAGGAGCAGCCAACGGGCAGCGACCACGTCTCGGCGATCGCGCGCATATGCGCCACCGCTTCCTCGTTCCAGCGCGTGCCGCCGAGGATGGCGAAAGGACGCTTGGCGTTGGCAAGCAGCATTTGCAGCGCATCGAGTTCGGCTTCGCCCGGACGGGTCTCGACCGGCGTGTGCGGCAGCGCTGACGGCGCCTCGACCTCGCTGGTCAGCATGTCCTCCGGCAGCGAGATGACGACCGGGCCGGGGCGGCCGGAGGTTGCGACGGCGAAGGCGCGGGTGACGAATTCCGGGATGCGCGCGGCGTCGTCGATCTCCACCACCCATTTGGCGATGTCGCCGAAGAACCGCTTGTAGTCGACCTCCTGGAAGGCCTCGCGTTCCTTGGCGTGGCTGGCGACCTGGCCGATGAACAGGATCATCGGTACCGAATCCTGCATGGCGATGTGGACGCCGGCCGACGAGTTGGTGGCGCCGGGGCCGCGGGTGACGAAGCAGATGCCGGGCTTGCCGGTCAGCCGTCCCTGGCAGTCGGCCATCATCGCAGCACCCCCCTCCTGGCGGCAGACGATGGTGCGGATCGAAGAGTCATGCAGCGCGTCGAGCACTGCGAGATAGGATTCGCCCGGAACGCAGAAGATGCGGTCGGTGCCGTTCGCTTCGAGCGCCTCGACAATCAGTTGTCCGCCGGTCTTCATTTTGCTCTCTCCAGTTCGGCAAGGATTTCGTCCGTGTGCTCGCCGAGGCGCGGCGAGGGGCGCTCATAAACCAGCGGCGTGCCCGACATCACCATCGGCGCGCGCACCGAAGGCAGGCGATTGCCATGGCCGTCATCGAGGTCGAGCCGCATGCCGCGCGCGATCGTCTGCGGGTCGGCAAACATCTGGCCGATCGTATTGATCGGGCTCGCCGGCACGCCCGCGGCTTCGAGCTTGGCCAGCAGCGGATCGCGATCCCAAGTGCTCAGCCTCTCGATGATCCGTTCGCGCAGCTTCGCGCGGTTGGCGACGCGAGCCGGGTTGCTGGCGAAATCCGGATTGGCGGGCAGATCGATAAGACCAACAGCGGCGCAGAACTTAGCGAACTGGCCGTCATTGCCGACGGCCAGGATGATGTGGCCGTCCCGCACCGGCAGCACCTCGTAAGGCGCGATGTTCATATGCGCATTGCCCATCTGCACCGGCGATTTGCCGGAGACAAGATAATTGAGATTCTGGTTGCCGAGCGCCGAGATCTGGCTGTCGAACAGCGCCATGTCGATGTGCTGGCCCTCGCCGGTCTTTTCGGCGTGGCGCAGTGCCGCCTGGATGGCGATCACCGAATAGAGACCGGTGAACAGGTCGGAGATGGCGACGCCGGCCTTCTGCGGCTCGCGGCCGGGCTCGCCGGTGATCGACATCATGCCGGCCATGGCCTGGATGATGAAATCGTAGCCCGCGCGCGGCGCGTAAGGGCCGTCCTGGCCGAAGCCGGTGATCGAGCAATAGACAAGGCGCGGGTTGATCGCCTTCAGGCTCTCGTAGTCGAGACCGTATTTCTTCAGGCCCCCGAGCTTGAAGTTCTCGATCAGCACGTCGGCGGTGGCGACCAATTTGCGCAGCGTCTCGGCGCCTTCCGGCTTGGAGAAGTCGACAGCGATGGAGCGCTTGCCGCGATTGCAGGAATGGTAATAGGCGGCCGAGAGGTTCTCGCCGTCGTAGCTCATGACGAAGGGCGGACCCCATTTGCGCGTGTCGTCGCCGCCGTCCGGGCTTTCGACCTTGATGACATCGGCGCCGAGATCGGCGAGCAACTGCCCGGCCCAGGGGCCGGCCAGGATGCGGGCAAGTTCGATAACGCGAATGCCTTTCAGCGGGGGTTCGGCCATGGATCACCGTGTTCTAACGAAAGGCAGCCTCTAGCAACCCGCACGGGTCGTGTCACGACCCATACGATAGGCCAAGCCGGATCAGGATTTCAGCACGCTGTCGGCCCAGCCGGCAAAATCGTTCATGACGGCGTCGCGGTTGATCTCGTTCAGGCTTTCGTGGCGGGTGTCGGCGTAAACCTTTGAAACCAGATTCGAAAAGCCCATCGACTGCATGCGCTTTGCGAGATGGTGGACCGCCTTGCCATAATCCGACGCGGGATCCTTCTCGCCGCCGATGAGGTTGAAGTGGAGATCACGTCGCACGCCGGCGAAACTGGAATCCTTGCCGGCGTGCTGCGCCATGTTGACCACGTCGCGCCACATCGAGTTGGACGCGTCCCAGCCGCAGAGCGGGTCGGCGACATATTTGTCGACCTCGACCGGATCGCGTGACAGCCAGTCGAACAAGGTCCGATGGTTGGGCACGGCCTTGCCCCAGGCCTGGAAAGTGAGCCTGGGCAAAAGGCGCGACGGCACATCGGAGCCAAGCCGCATGCGCTCCCAGCCCAGGATGAGCAGCGCCAATTGGCCGAGAAGCCCTTGCGAGAAATTGCCGTTCCAGATCGCGGCGGCATGGATGCGCTGTGAGTGGCGCAGCACGAAGTTCAACGCTATCGAGGCGCCGAGCGAGTGGCCAAAAGCCATCACCGGCAGTCCCGGATGCTCTTTCGCGATCAGGTCGTGAACGGCGTCGACGTCGGCGATCACCTTGGCTATGCCGTCACTGTCCGCGAACTTGCCGAGCGGCGCGTCGGCCGCCTTCGTCGCGCCATGGCCGCGATGGTCATGGGCGTAGACGTGGAAACCCCGCCCGCTCAGGAAATCGGCAAAGCGCGCGTAGCGCGCCGCGTGCTCGGCCAGGCCGTGGTTGATCTGAACCACGGCGCGCGGACCCTGCGCGGCTTCCTTCACATAGAGGTTGAGCTCGGCCCCGGTCGATGAGGCCAGCCTGGTCTTTCTGTCGAATGGCATATCTCGCTCCCTCGGCGACTGTTGGGCGAGGGCTTTGCCGGCGTCAAGTGGATGAGGCGACTGAGATATGCCAGGCTGGAAATCTATTGCTCCGCAGAGACAGCGAGGGGCGGCTTGCGAATTTGCCGATTGGAAGCGTTGAGATTTGGGGATTGTTTCTTCGCGTCGTGAAAAAAGATCGCAATTCTGACACGTCGCCTGTTCTAGTGTGACGAATCCAATACGGATCAATGATCGCCGGGAGAGCGGGAATGCGGGTTTGGGCATTGTGGGGTTCGATGATGCTGGCTCTGGCCGGCGCCGGGGCGGCTCATGCCGACGTGAAGATGAGCGGAACTTTCGTGGCCGACAGCGCCTGTCCGGCGACCCAGGCCATCAAGAACGGCAAGAACCCCGGCAACATCTCGACCGAGGCCGGTAAGAGCTACGATCTGCTTGCCGGCAACAAGGACGAGCCCACCCACTATCTCATCCAGGTGCCCGGCGCCGATCCCGAGCGGCGCTGGGTGAAGATCAGCTGCGGGCATGTCACCGGCGGCAGCGCCGCGACCACGCCGTCCGGCCAGACCAAGCCGTCGGCCTCCGGAAAACCCGAATATGTCTTTGCGCTGAGCTGGCAGCCGGCTTTCTGCGAGACCAAGGCCAGCAAGCCCGAATGCAAGGCCCAGAGCCCGAGCGAGTTCGACGCTTCGCACTTTACGCTGCATGGGTTGTGGCCACAGCCGAACGGCAATTTCTATTGCCAGGTGTCGGCGAGCGACAAGGCCAATGACAATCCGGCGCATTGGGGAGACCTGCCGCCGGTCGATCTCGACGCCAAGACGCGCGCCGAGCTCGAGCAGGTGATGCCGGGTACCGCCTCCAAGCTGGAGCGGCATGAATGGATCAAGCACGGCACCTGCTACGGCAAGAGCCAGCAGGAGTATTTCTCCGACGCGCTGAACCTGATGCGGGCAGTGAACGCCTCGGCGGTGCGCGACCTCTTCACCAAGAACGTCGGCAGGCAGCTGACGTCGGACGAGATCCGCGGCGCTTTCAACGCGGCCTTCGGGGCCGGCGCCGGCGACCGCGTGCGTGTCTCCTGCCTGGTCGATCCGTCGAGCGGCCGGCGCATGATCGGCGAATTGACGCTCGGCCTGTCTGGTCCGATCGGCCCAGACAGCAAGCTCGGCGATCTGCTAATGGCCTCGGCGCCGACGGGCAAGGCCGGTTGCCCGAAGGGTACGGTCGACGCGATCGGTTTCCAATAAGCGGCGGTTGTTATCGGTCAGGCGGTTCGCGGGGCCGCCTGCAGGATGATCGCCTCGCTGCCGGGTTCGCCGACCACGCGGTCGCGCCCGCTCAGCTTGGCCTTGTAGAGGCGCTGGTCGGCCAGCGCGAAAATGTCGGCCAGGGAGCGCGTCGTTTCGCTGACGGTGGAGACGCCGGCGCTTACCGTGAGGTTGAAGCGGGCGGTGTGCGCCGAGGCCTTGGCGGCATTCCTGATGGTCTCGCCGAGCAGCCTGGCGGGCGCGTGCGACTGTTGCGTCAGTATGGCGAATTCCTCGCCGCCGATGCGAAATACCTGGTCGTTGCCGCCAATCGTCTCGGCCAGCAGCGCAGCCATCGATTTCAGCACCCTGTCGCCCTCGGCATGGCCGAAGCGGTCGTTGATCGACTTGAAATGGTCGACGTCGACGATGAGCAGGCTGAGCGGCTTGCCCATCCTGATGGCGGCCGAGACCGCGGACTCGCCGTCGGCATCGAAGCTGCCGCGATGCAACAGGCCGGTGAGGCCGTCGCGGCCGACATATTTGATCAGGGCCTCATAGCGCTCTCGCGGTAGGTGAGGGTATCGAAAATATCGGAGAGGCCGCGTGGCACGGCGATGTCGTTATCCTCGACCCATTTGAGATAGGCGACGAGCATGCCGCTGTAGGCAAGCGCCGCCCCCATCTTGGCGAACCAGCCTCCGAAGAAGACCGCGATCGGCGCGCCGGCGACGAAATGCAGCGCGGTGAAGAAGCCGGCCTGATCGAAGGTGAGCACGCTGGCGACCGATGCCAGGATGCGAACGAATGGCCCCGCGCGCAGATAGGCGCCGAGCTTCTCGTAAAGCAGGATGATGAGTATGGCGTCGATGAAGAGCAGCGTGGTGCCCCAGACCATCAGCCAGCCCATCTCGTCGATGAAGCCGATGTCGGGGACCCTGCCGTTCGGAAGCTGCGCGATCGCGTGCAGCCGCAGGATCAGCACCAGGCCGATCATCAGCGCGTTGCCTAGCAGCAGGCCGTAGATCGGCTGCCGGACGGTTGCCGCGTCCTCCTTCATGTAGAGAAGCAGCAGCATGACGAGCTTGCCGGAGAACAGAACGGCGGAGCCGGGCGACACCAGCCCGAACGGCAGCGCGACATAGAAGACGCTGGCGAGATAAGTCTCGAGGAAGTGCATGACGCCGAGCGCGCAGATGAACACGCCTAGCCCGATGCGGCGCCGGAAGCGGAAAAGCGTAACCATGGCGCCGAAATACAGAACCGCTTCGGCAAGGAGCAGGACACCGTTCAGCACGTCGTCGATCCGATCTTTCCCCGAAACCGCGGCATGGCCGTTGTCTCCCAATCTATTAGCGTTTTGCAGGCGAATGGTTAACCACTGATTTCAGGCCATCGCGGCGGCGGTGAAATCGGCGGACAGAGTCGGGGCGTAAAACCGGCCAATGCGCACCGTTTGGCCGCTGCGGCGCCGAAAGCGATTGCCGTTCGGCGCTTCATCGCCTACATAGCGCGCAACCCCCATCCACCTTGACACTCGTTTCCAGGGAAAGCGCGCGTGGCTCGCCAGTTCATCTATCACATGTCCGGCCTGTCGAAGGCCTATGGCACCAAGAAGGTGCTCGATAACGTTCACCTGTCCTTCTATCCGGATGCCAAAATCGGCATTCTCGGCCCCAACGGCTCGGGTAAGTCGACGATCCTGCGCATCATGGCCGGGCTCGACAAGGAATTCCAGGGCGAGGCGTGGCTGGCCGAGGGCGCGACCGTCGGCTACCTAGCGCAGGAGCCGCAGCTCGACAACACGAAGACCGTGCGTGAGAACGTCATGGACGGCGTCGCCCGGAAGACCGCCATCATCGAGCGCTACAACGAGCTGATGATGAACTATTCCGACGAGACGGCGGACGAGTCGGCCAAGCTCCAGGACGAGATGGACCGCCTCAACCTGTGGGACCTGGAGCAGCAGGTCGAGATGGCGATGGACGCGCTGCAGTGCCCGCCGCCAGAGTCCGAAGTGACCAACCTGTCGGGCGGCGAGCGCCGCCGCGTGGCGCTGTGCCGGCTGCTGCTTGAACAGCCCGACCTCTTGCTGCTCGACGAACCGACCAACCATCTCGACGCCGAGACCACGCAATGGCTGGAAAAGCATCTGCGCGACTATCCGGGCTCGGTGCTGATCATCACCCACGACCGCTACTTCCTGGACAACGTCACCGGCTGGATCCTCGAGCTCGACCGTGGCCGCGGCATTCCCTACGAGGGCAACTACACCAAATATCTCGACGCCAAGGCCAAGCGCCTGATCCAGGAAGGCCGCGAGGACGATGCCCGCCAGAAGTCGATCTGGCGCGAACGCGAGTGGATCCAGTCCTCGCCGAAGGCGCGCCAGACCAAGTCGAAGGCGCGCATCAAGGCCTATGAGGAACTGGTCGAGCAGTCGCAGAACCGCAAGCCGACCGACACGCAGATCGTCATCCCAGCGAGCGAGCGCCTCGGCAATGTCGTCATCGAGGTCGAAGGCCTCAACAAGGGTTTTGGCGACGAGCTCTTGATCGAGGACCTGTCGTTCCGGCTGCCTCCGGGCGGCATCGTCGGCGTCATCGGCCCGAACGGCGCCGGTAAGACGACGCTGTTCAAGATGATCACCGGCCAGGAAACGCCGGATGCCGGCTGGATCCGCAAGGGCGAGACGGTAAGGCTAGGCTATGTCGACCAGAGCCGCGACGCGCTCGACCCGAACAAGACAGTGTGGGAAGAAATTTCCGGCGGCGCCGAAGTCATCAAGCTCGGCAAGCACGAGGTCAACAGCCGCGCCTACTGCTCGTCCTTCAACTTCCGCGGCGGCGACCAGCAGCAGAAGGTCGGCAACCTGTCGGGCGGTCAGCGCAACCGCGTGCATCTGGCCAAGATGCTCAAGGGCGGCGGCAATGTGCTTTTGCTCGACGAACCGACCAACGACCTCGACACTGAAACGCTGGCCGCGCTGGAAGATGCGCTGGAAGCCTATGCCGGCTGCGCTGTCATCATCAGCCACGACCGCATGTTCCTCGACCGCATGGCGACCCACATGCTGGCCTTCGAGGGCGACGCGCATGTCGAATGGTTCGAAGGCAATTTCGAGGAATATGAGAAGGACAAGGTGCGGCGCCTCGGCGCCGAAGCGGCCGCCCCGCATCGCATGACGCACAAGCGGCTGACGCGGTAATTCCAAAGGGGCGGCGAACGGAGCGAGGTTCTCACATGGCTGACTGGTCCGCCGCCCAATATCTGAAGTTCGAGGATGAGCGCACGCGGCCGGCGCGTGATCTCGTGGCGCAGGTGCCAGTTGATTTTCCGCGCCGCGTCGTCGACATCGGCAGCGGTCCCGGCAACTCCACCGAGCTTCTGGTCGAGCGCTGGCCGGGCGCCCAGGTCACCGGCTTCGATACCTCGCCCGACATGATCGAGAAGGCGAGGGCGCGGCTGCCCAATGTCAATTTCGAACTGGCGGACGCCGCCAGTTGGCAGCCAGAGCATCCCGTCGACGTCATCTTCGCCAACGCCGTCTTCCAGTGGCTGCCGGAACATCCGGCGGTGTTCCGGCGGCTGATGGAGCTTCTGGCGCCGGGCGGCGCGCTGGCCGTGCAGATGCCCGACAATCTCGGCGAGCCCTCGCACCAGCTGATGCGGGAGACCGCGGCGGAAGTGCCGTTTGCGGCCAAGCTCGAGGGCGCGGCGCGCGGGCCGCTGCCGCCGGTGTCCTTCTACTACGACCTTCTGTCACCGGTCGCCGACCGGCTCGATATCTGGCACACGATCTACAACCATCCGCTGGCCGATGCCGAAGCGATCGTCGAATGGGTCAAGTCGACCGGCCTGAAGCCTTTCCTCGATCCGCTCGATGCGGATGAGAAGAAGGTGTTCCTCGACAACTACACCGCCAAGGTCGCCAAGGCCTATCCGAAGACGGCGAACGGCAAGGTGCTCTTACGCTTCCCGCGCATCTTCATCGTCGCCAAACGCTCTTAGGCTCCCTGCTTTCGGAGCGCTTGACCCTTTTGCGCCGTCATGCGCATTTCATCCATCTGGACCATGGTCGCTATCCCGCAGCGGGAGGCCATAGGGCAGGGGTAGAGGGATGACACGGGGCAAGATCGCGCTCGCAAGCAGCCTGTGCATGGCTGCGGTGGTTTCTTTTTCAATGGCGGCCGAGGCCAAGCCGGCGCGCTGCTTCACCACGGATGACGGTTACTATCCGTGCAACTACAAGGCCTTGGACGGCGAGGGCAGTTTTCGCGTCTCGGCGCCGGGCTATCCTACAATCACGCTTGAAATCGACCAGCCGGGTTTTGCCTTCGGCTATGCCAGGCTGGGCGGCCGCAACCGATCGCTGCCTGGGCAATTCGTGCGCAGCCGCGACGACGGCGCCTGCTGGAACAACCCGCAGACCAACACGAAGCTGTGTGCCTGGTGAGCCGCCAGGGCGGAGTTTAAGCTGGCATAAACCGGCCAAATGCGACAAGGGTTGCGCAGGGCCATTTCCGCGCCCACATCAGAGCCCGTTACGCCCGGGCCCGGTACGGATTGGACATGCATCGCGTCATCATCAGCGGCATCGGCGCCGAAATCCCTGAGCCCGTCATCACCAATGAAGAGCTGGTCGCCAGCTTCAACAACTGGGTCGACACCGAGAATGCGCGCCGTGCCAACACCGGCGAACCGCTTTTGCAGAAATCGGACAGCGACTTCATCGTGCATGCCTCGGGCGTGAAGAGCCGCCATGTCATCGAGCGCGAAGGCATTCTCGACCCGACCCGCATGACGCCGCGCATTCCGGCGCGGCCGGACGACGCGCTGTCGCTGGAGGCTGAGTTCGGCATCGCCTCGGCCAGGAAAGCGCTTGCCCATGCAGGCGTCGACGGGTCCGACATCGATCTGGTCGTCTGCTCGGCCTCGCATCACCAGCGGCCCTATCCGGCCATCGCCATCGAGATGCAGGAGGCGCTCGGCACCAAGGGCGCCGGCTTCGACATGGGGCTGGGCTGCTCCTCGGCGGCGGCCGCGCTGCATGTCGCCGTCAATCTGGTGAGGGCAGGGGCGCACAAGCGCATCCTGGTGTCGACGCCGGAAATCATCACCGGCCATCTCAACTTCCGCGACCGGCAGACGCATTTCATCTTCGGCGACGCCTCGGTCGCCATGGTCGTCGAGGGGCTGGCGCAGGGCGAAAAGCGGCCGGGGCGTTTCGAGGTGCTCGACACGCGCACCTGGACGCAGATGTCGAACAACATCCGCACCAATCTCGGCTATCACACGCGCACCGCCCAGGACGATCCCTACATGATCAACCTGGAAGGCAATCTCATCAAGCAGGTCGGCAACAAGGTGTTCAAGGAAGTTACCGTCGCCGGCCAAAAGTTCATCGTCGAGTTCCTGGCCGAGCATGGGCTGACGCCGCAGGGGATCCGCCGGTTCTGGCTGCATCAGGCCAATGCGCGCATGAATGCGATGATCCTGAAACTATCCTTCGGCCACGACGTCGATCACGATCGCGCGCCGATGGTACTGGAGCGGCTCGGCAACACGGCCGGCGCCGGCGCGATCGTGGCGCTGTCGGAAAACCACGCCGACATGAAGGCCGGCGATTTCGGCCTGATCTGCGCCTTCGGCGCCGGCTATTCGATCGGCGGCGCCCTATTGAGAATGCTGTAGCGTCGATAAGGCCGGCGCGAAGGGCACCAGCATCGGCACGCGCCTGGCATAGTCGTCATAGGCCGGACCAAGCTCGCCGCGCAGGAAGCTTTCTTCCAGCCTCGCCTTGACGACGACACCAACGAGCAGCAGGGCAGCGCCGGCAATGCCCCAAACCGTGCCCTTGACGGCCATGGTGGCGAGGATTGACAGCAGGAGGCCGCTGTAGATCGGGTGACGGACCAGGCTATAGGGACCGGTGTCGATGACGCGGTGATCGGCCTTGGCGGTGACGTTGGCGGACCACAAGCGGCCGAGATGCAGACGCGCCCACCACGCGAAGGCGATGCCGATTGCGATCAGGGCAACACAGATCCAGGCTTCGGTGAGCGTCGGCATCCAGAGCCGCATCCCGCCGACATAGCCGTGCGCCGGCACGAACAGCAGTACCGTGCCGGCCAGCCAAAGAACGCGATAGCGCATCTCCGACTTGAGATCGGCGCGCTTTTGCGCGGGATCCGCCCAGGCCGCGGCAAGCACCCAGGATACTACCCAGAACAGCCAAATCGCCGCGATTGCGTGTCCAACCTGCATGATCGAACCTTCCCGATTGCGCGCAGTCGTCTATGCCGCCGGCGCGGCAGCATTGCGGTTCGCAGAAGTTGGCGAAAGCGATTTGCGGTAAGAAGATCGTGATCGCCATCAAGCGGCGTGATCGGATCATCAGCGCTTTCGACTGGACCGCATTCTTCGGCACCTTTAGACCAACGGCATGCAGGAAACGAACCTCGAACTTTTTCCCGTGGCGGAACCGGCCGCCGAGATCGTGCCGGGCCGCAAGCTGACGGCAACGGCAGCGGCGCTCTATGCCGCTCCGCACGATCATTTCGAGACGCGGGCGGTCGATGAACTGCAGCTTGGCTTCGATGGCATTGCCGGCGACTTCCATGGCGGGACGACGCGGCGTTCAGGCGGGCGCGAACCTTGGTATCCGCGCGGCACCGAGATGCGCAACGAGCGGCAATTGTCACTTGTCGCCGCCGATGAGCTCGCCATTGTCGCGCAGCGCATGGGCCTCGATGAGATCAGGCCGGAGTGGATCGGCGCCAATCTTGTGGTCGAAGGCGTGCCGCATCTGTCGATGCTGCCGGCCGGCTCGCTGATGTTCTTCAAGGGCGGCGTGACGCTCAAGGTCGACGGCCAGAACAAGCCCTGCCGCTTTGCGGGACAGTCGATCGCCGAGCATGTCGGCGCCGTGGATCTCAGCGCCACCGCGCTGCTCTTTCCCAAGGAGGCGAAACGGCTGCGCGGCCTGGTCGCCTGGGTCGAGAAGCCGGGCGTTGTAAGGGCTGGCGAAGAGATTTCCGTGCGGGTGCCGGAGCAGTGGATCTATCGCTGAGGCATGCTGATATTCAGGTGAGGCCGGCCTGCGAACGGCAGGTTCCTGCGCTTCCGGTACTCACGTGCCCAAACGCACGCTCCGTTCCGGTTCTTGGAACCTACCGTTCTCGACTCGCCCTGACCTGAATCTCAACATGCCTCGGCCCGGTCTAGGTCCGGCCCTTGCGATCAGGCCGCCTTGCGGTTCTTGTTGGCGCCCTGCGCCATCACCGAAACATCATCCCACTTTTCCCAGGTGGCGATGCGATTGGCGTATTCCTGCTTGATCATCGGCAGGCCGCCGTCGCCGAAGAAGACCCTGAGCGGCGGCTCGGCAGCGTCGACGATGGCGAGGATCGCCGGGCCCGTCGCTTCGGGGTCGCCCGCCACGGCTCGGCTGCGACGCTCGGCCATGGCCGCGCGGACGGGTTCATAGACGTCCAACGGCTTGGAGACCTTGGCCGACGGTCCAGCCCAGTCCGTCGAGAAGCCGCCCGGCTCGACGAGGGTGACGTGGATGCCGAACGGTGCGACCTCGAGGCTGAGCGACTGGCTGAAGGCTTCCAGCGCCCATTTCGAGGCGTGGTAAAGGCCGAGCGAAGCAAAGGCGTTGACGCCGCCGATCGACGAGATCTGGATGATGTGGCCGGAGCGCTGCGCCCGCATGATGGGCAGCGCCGCCTGGGTGACCCAGAGCGCGCCGAAGACGTTCGTCTCGATCTGGTCGCGTGCTTCCTGCTCGGTGACTTCCTCGATGGCGCCGAAATGGCCGTAACCGGCATTGTTGATGACGACGTCGAGGCGGCCGAACCGCTTGTGCGCCTCGGCAATCGCGGCATCGACGGCTTGCTTGTCGGCGACATCGAGTTTTATGGCCGCGATGCTGTCGCCGTATTTCTCGACGAGGTCGGCGAGCGTGGTGGCATCGCGGGCAGTGGCGGCGACGCTATCGCCGCGGGCGAGCGCCGCCTCGGCCCAGACGCGGCCAAAGCCCTTTGACGATCCGGTGATGAACCAAACCTTGTTTGTCATGATCTGTGATCCTTGCTGTCAGAGCGGCGTTCTATAGAAACGCTGATCTGCTCCAACTCTTTGTTTTTACGCAATTCCAGGCGTAAAACCGCCATGCGGCTTTCCTTGAATTGCTCTGGGGGCGATGTATTCCGGACATAAGCGGAGGATACTCCGCTTGCTGCATGTACGGCGCCTGCGGCGTTTTTCCAGAGGCGGCACCGGAATTATTTGGTTGGCAGGTCAGGGATAGCGCACCGCGCTCGACCAGGCCGGATCCTCATGCCGCTTCCAATAGAGCGCCATAAGGCGCTCGGTTATCGCGCCGACCTTGCCATTCGCGACGGGCGCGCCGTCGATCTTGGTGACCGGCATGATGCCGCCGGCGGTCGAGGTGATGAAGACCTCGTCGGCATCTTTGAGAGCGGCGACGCTGACCGCTTCGTGTGATGGCGAGGCCGATTTCGGCGCACAGGTCAAACACGGTGCGGCGCGTGATCCCGGGCAGCACGCCGACGGCCGGCGTCGATAATTTGCCGTCCTTGACGCGGAACACATTGAAGCCCGGACCTTCGGCGACATTGCCGTTGAAGTCGAGGATCAGCGCGGTGTCGGCGCCAAGGTCATAGGCATCGTAAAGGCCGCGGACGAGATCGAGCCAGTGGTAGTTCTTGATCGAGGGATCGATCGAGGCCGGCGGGATGCGCACCTTGTCGCTGATCGCGACATGCAGGCCGCTGCGCAATTGCTCGGCGTTGGCAACCGAGCCGAAGGGGACAGCGAAGGCCACGAAGCGGTTGACCGCCTGGCGCGGGTCGCGGCTGAAGGTTGGCGAGGCGCCGCGCGTGCACAGCATCTCGACATAAGCCGCGCGATGGCCCGACAGCGCGACGCAATTGTGCAGGATCTCCGCAACGCCGTCGCGATCGAACGGGATTGTCATGCGCAGTTTGTCCAGCCCGCCGAAGAAGCGGTCGAGATGCAGGTCGAGGCGGAAGAAGCGGCCGTCCCAGACATGGACCGTGTCGTAGGTGGCGTCGGAATGCAGAAAGCCCCAGTCCAGCACCGAGATCGTGGCCTGCGACATCGGCAGATATTGCCCGTCCAGGAAGGCGACGCCGTCGGGATAGGCATGCCGGTCGAGATGGCGTTCGGAGAGAAAGGGGAAATTGGCTGGCGTGGCGGCGGCCTGGCTCATTTCATTCCTCCTCGGGCGTTCCAGTGAAGGCAGGCTAGCGTCCGGCTGCGGATGCAGTAGAGCCAGCCAGGCAGCGCTGCTTGGCCTCATTCGTCCTCGTCGTCTTCCTCCAGAAGCCGTGTCGCGCGCCAGCGGGTGAGCACCACATTGGTCTGCTCGATGACGAAGAAGCGCGCGCTGTCCCGGTCGTAACCTTCTGCAAGCAGCTTTTCATAATCGGTATGGGCGTGACGGATATGGGCGATTGTTGCCAGCCACACCGCGATGGTCGGCGGCAAGGTTTTCATGTGCACCGAACCGGCGTCAGCGCGGATCTTTTCCATATCGGCATAAGGCGCGAGCGGCAGAAGCGCGGTCAGCGCCTTGGCGATGGCGCGGCGGCGGCCGGTGGGGGCGCTCATTGCTCGTCGCGTCCGGCAATGGTCGCTTCGGGAAAGGCATCGGTCGAAGCGTAATAGGGCTTGATGTCGATGACCGGCGTGGCGTCCAGCACATCGATGGCGTCGATCTCGATCCGGCCGGCCGCGATGTCGAGAGTGACGAGCTTCGCCACATGCAGGCCGACCAGGTTCGGACGGGCAGGGGAGCGCAGCGAGAAAACGCCTTTCGGTTCAGCCGCATGGCGCGGCTTCTGCACGATCAGATTGCGCGGCGCGTGATGGAGCCAGGACAGGATGACGACGTGGCTGGCGCGGTCGAGGTCGCGCGGCCCCGGGCGATAGGGTTCGTCGATCAGGACGGTTGCGGCCCGCCGGGATTCGCGGGCAGCTCTCATGTTCTTGGGACAGTCTTCGCGCCTCGTCCAGGGCGAGACGATGCGGCCGATAAAGACGACATGGCCGTCCGGCCGAAGTTGTCCCGGATCGGCTGCAAGAAGCATTTCGCCTTCGCGCGTCTCAAACATGCTTTTCACCCTCCGGAGGAGCCGCCCGCCCTGCGCGGATCACGGCTGCGCCATTTTCTTGTCCGGAAGCGACATAGGCGCTTGCCAGGGTTTCAAAATCGACATAAACATATCTTTATATCTTTCAACGAGAACCCGCTCATGCATGTCTCGCTCGACACAATGGTAGATACATTGAAGGCGGCGGCCGAATCCAGCCGGCTGCGCATACTGGTGTTACTGTCGCGTGGCGATCTTACCGTTTCCGACCTCACCGAGATCCTCGGGCAATCGCAGCCGCGCGTGTCGCGGCATCTGAAGCTGCTGCTCGATGCCGGGCTGATCGGCCGCTACCAGGAGGGGTCCTGGGCCTTTTTCCGGCTGACCGATACGGACAATTCGCGCGACTTCGTGCAGCGTCTGGTTTCGGGCATCAGCGAGACCGATCCGCAGGTGGTGCGCGATCTCGAGCGGCTGGCGGCGGTGAAGCGCAAGCGGCAGGACCGCGCCGCCGAATATTTCTCCGAGAACGCCGCGAGTTGGGACCACATCCGCTCGCTGCATGTCCCGGACCGCGCGGTGGAAGCGGCGTTGCTCAAGCTCGTCGGCAAGCGGCCGTTCCAGTCGATGCTCGACCTCGGCACCGGCACGGGCAGGCTGCTCGAAATCTTCGCGCCGCTCTATCGGCGCGGCGTCGGCATCGACATGTCGCGCGAGATGCTGACCGTGGCGCGCGCCAATCTCGACAAGGCCGGCATCGCCAATGCGCAGGTGCGCCAGGGCGACATCTTCTCGCCGCCGGTCGAGCGCAACGCCTTCGACCTCGTCACCATCCACCAGGTTCTGCATTATCTCGACGATCCGGCGCGCGCCATCAGCGAGGCGGCAAGGCTGCTCAGGCCGTCCGGCCGGCTGATCGTCGTCGACTTCGCGCCGCATTCGCTTGAATTCCTGCGCGACCAGCACGCGCATTTGCGGTTGGGCTTCTCAGACCGGCAGATGTCGGAATGGTTCGAGGAGGCCGGGCTCGACCTCGAGGACAGCCAGGAATTCGGGCCGCGCGGCGGCAATGAGGCCAGGCTTACGGTCAAGCTCTGGCTCGGCCGCGACCGCCGGCTGCTGATCGCCGATCCGTCCAACGATTCCTTGCCAGCGAGGGAAACAGCCTGATGAATCAGTTCCGCTTTTCCCGCCGTCCCGACATCGGCGAAAAGGTCAGGGTGTCGTTCGAGTTCTTCCCGCCGAAGAATGACGAGATGGAAGCTAGGCTGTGGGACACGGTCACCCGGCTGGAGCCGCTCAAGCCGAAATTCGTCTCGGTGACCTACGGTGCCGGCGGCTCGACCCGCGAGCGTACGGCGCGCACGGTCAAGCGCATCCTCAACGAGACGACGCTGACGCCGGCGGCGCATATGACCTGCGTCGACGCGGCGCGCGACCAGGTCGACGCCGTCATCCGGGAATTCGTCGACTTCGGCGTCACCCGTTTCGTCGCGCTACGCGGCGATCCGGCCGCAGGCGTCGGGACCATCTATAGGCCGCATCCGGACGGCTATGCCAACGGGGCCGAACTGGTCGGGGCGCTGAAGAGCGCCGGCGATTTCGATATCTCGGTCTCGGCCTATCCGGAAAAGCATCCGGAGAGCCCGGATTTCGCCACCGACATCGACATGCTTAAGCGCAAGGTCGACAATGGCGCGACGCGGGCGATCACCCAGTTCTTCTTCGACAACGATCTTTATGAGCGCTATGTCGAGCGGGCGCGCCGCGCCGGCATCTACATCCCGATCGTGCCCGGCATCCTGCCGGTGCATAATTTCACCCAGGTCGCGAATTTCTCGTCGCGCTGCGGGGCGCTGGTGCCGGCCTGGCTGGCCGAGCGTTTCGAGGGGCTGGGGAACGATCCGCAGACGCATGCGCTGGTCGCCTCGGCCGTGGCGGCCGAGCAGGTGCTCGACCTCGTCGAGCGCGGCGTCGGCGATTTCCATTTCTACACGATGAACCGCGCCGACCTCGTCTTCGCCATCTGCCACATGATCGGCATCCGCTCGCATGAGGCGGAGGCGGCGGCTGGTTCGGCCGCGGCCTGAGTCAGGCTGCGAGAGAGGTCAGGCTGTAATGGAAAAGGCCGGGTGGAAACCCGGCCCTTTCGAACTCTTGGACTTTCCTCGGTGTCTGGTCTTCCCGGCTTTGGCGGGTCAGGGAAGAACGCCTATGATAAGGGCACCGATGAATGCGAATGCGGCACAAATCATCAAAGCGTTGATTGGCCTCGTCAGTCCCATGCCATAGCCTCCTCTTCAGAGCTATGGCAGGAGTCTAGGGTCATTTGTGCCACAGGCAAGCGGAAAACGTGCTGCATTGCGACATGATTGTGGAATTTGCGACTTCGAATTTGCCGTTAGCCGTTGAAACTCTTCGGCAAAAGGCGGCTCCGCGGTTGTGAATAAATTGTGGCGGCGGTGTGGCATGACACCGCTACCATCGGCCGAACAGCCGTCCGTCGATGGTGATCAAGCCGAGTCCAATCAGCGTCATGCCGCCGATTTCGAACAGCGCAAGCCGCTCGCCAAGGAAGAGAAAGCCGAGCAGCACCGCGCTGACCGGTACGACCAGGGTGACCAGCGAGGCATTGGTGGCGCCAGCCGAGGCGACGAGGTTGAAATAGAGGATGTAGGCGAAGGCGGTGGACAGCAGCGCCAGCGCCAGCACGGCTGCCCAGACCGGCGGCGAGGCGGAGAACAAGCCCTTCGGCCCATAGGCAATGAGCACGATGGGGATCATGATGATGGTCGACGCGGTCAGTTGCCCTGTGGCGATGACTGGCGAGGGCACGCCCTTGAAGCGGCGCGCGATCATCAAGGCGATCGCATAGGACACCGAGGCGCCGATCAGCGCGAACTTGGCCCAGACCGGCCCGCCGAGGCCGGCAACAAGACCCGGGCCAATCATGACCGCGGTGCCGGCTACACCGAGCGCGATTCCGGCCAGCTTGTTCCAGGACAGCTTCTCGTCGGTGGTGAGCGCGTTGGCCAGGGTCAGCGTCCAGAACGGCGTCGTGGCGTTGAGCACCGAGGCGACGCCAGCGCCGAGCTCGGTCTGGCCGGCGAAGATCAGCGAGAAGGGGACGACATTGTTGGTGAGCGCCAGCAGGAAGAACAGGCCGGCATGCGGGAAGGCGAGACGAAAGGACGGGCCGCGGATCGCCAGATAAAGCTGAAGTGCGATCGCCGCGATGGCGACGCGGAACAGCACCAGCGCCAGCGGATGGATATCGGACACGGCGATGCGGGCAAAGAAGAACGATCCGCCCCAGATCGCGCCGAGCAAGAGAAGCTGCGCCCAATCCTTGAGCGCCATGGGTCCGCGCGTCGGCGCGGCGCCGGCTATGGTGGACATGTCCTGTTCCTCCCGGGGGCCGATCCCGGCCCGCCAACACCTCACCAACCGATGTCGGGTCTGGCGGCAAGGGCCACCCGAAACCTGACCACTGGTTTAGCGTCGGCAAAGATTTGCGCCGGCCACGGGCGATAGCGAGACACACAACTGTTTTCTTTGGCGGCTAGCTAGGATTAATTGTGCGCGCTCCAGACCTGAGGATTCGTCCATGCAGCGATTCGAAAATGCCCGCGAGGCGGCACTGGCGCTTCGTCCGGACGATCCGGTCTACTGCTTTCGCCCGCAGGTGCTGAAGGCGGATGCCTTGCAGTTCATGAGCATGTTTCCCGGCAAGACCGCTCATGCGGTGAAGACCAATGGCGAGCAGATCGTGCTGAGGACCTTGGTGGAGGCCGGCGTCAGCACCTTCGACGTCGCTTCGCCAGGCGAGTTCGCGGCTGTGCGCGCGGTCTCGGCGGATGCCGAGATGCTCTACATGCATCCGGTCAAGGCGCAGTCCGACATCAAGCTGGCGCTCGAGAAATACGGCATCCGGGTGATCTCGCTCGACCATGAGGACGAGATCACCAAGCTGACGCGCGTCGTGCGGGCGCTCGATATCGACCCAGGCGCCATCACCGTCTTCGTGCGCATCCAGACCAAGGGCCATGCGGCTTACGAATTGTCGAAGAAATTCGGCGCCGGCCCGGCCAATGCGGTCGAGCTCTCCCAGCGGCTGAACCGCACCGGCTACAAGGTTGGCCTCTGTTTCCATGTCGGCAGCCAGATCGAGGATCCCGACACCTATGAGCGGGCGCTCGCCTCGGCCGACTGGGTGCGCAACCGGCTGACCTTCGATATTGCCGGGCTCGATGTCGGCGGCGGTTTTCCCGCCGAATACGGCCACGATCCCAACCGCAAGCTGGTCGAGATGCCGTCGCTGGGCCAGCTGATGTCGCGGCTCGCCGGCGACCTGAAGGAATACCAGTTCGACCAGATGCCGCTGGTGGCCGAGCCCGGCCGCGTGATCGTTGCGCGCTGCCTTTCGCTGATCGTGCGCGTGCTCTTGCGCAAGGGCAAGCGGCTCTACATCAATGACGGCATCTGGGCATCGCTGTCGGATTCATGGACCGGCAAGATCACGCTGCCGGCCCGCTTCATCCCGGATCCGGCGATCCGCACGCGCAATGGCGCGGAAAAAAACATCGTGCCGTTCAAGGTCTGCGGCGCAACCTGCGACTCCGTCGACATCCTGTCCAGGCCATTCTGGCTGCCGGAAACGGTCGACACCGGCGACTGGATCGAGATCGGCCATATCGGCGCCTACTCCCTGTCGCTGAGGACCCGTTTCAACGGCTTCTTCCCCGACACGTTCGTCGAAGTGATGACGCCGTTCGACGAGGGCGACGCGCCGGAGGGTTTTGCCAGTCTGGAGACGATGGCGGATTAGGAAGTAGGGATTAGGCAGTGGGCAGTAGGCAGTAGGAGGTAGAAAGAAGGGCGTTAATTCTCCCTATCCTCTGAATGTCGCCTCGGTATTTTTCTACTGCCTACTGCCTATCCTTACGCCACCCCACCGCCGGCCTGGATGTTTTCGCCCGTCAGCCAGCGCGCTTCATCGCTGGCCAGGAAGACGGCGACATCGGCAACGTCACGCGGGGCACCGATCCGGCCGAAGGGCGACATGCCGGCGGCCACGGCGCGATCGCGCTCCCGCAACAGATCGGTATCGGTGAAGCCTGGCGACAGCGCGTTCACGGTGACACCGCGCGGTCCCAACTCGCGCGAGAGCACGCGAACGAATTGTTCGACAGCGCCCTTGCTGCCGAGATAGAGCGCCGTCTGGCTGAAGAACATCTTGGTGCCGCCGGTCGAGACGGCGATGATGCGGCCACCGTCGCGGACACGTTTGGCCGCCTCTTGAAGCGTGAAGAACGTCCCTCTGGCGTTGGTGCCGAAGACCAGGTCGAAATCGGCCTCGGTCGCTTCAATGAGCGGCTTGATGACGGCGACGCCGACATTGGCGACCACGATGTCGATCTTGCCCAGCCGGCGCTCGGTCTCGTCGAAGAGGCGGCGAACATCGGCGAGAACGGAAATGTCGGCTTGTATGGCAACCGCCTTGCCGCCTTTGTCGGTGATGGCGGCCACCACCTCATCCGCCGCCTTGTTGTTGCCGACATAGTTGACGACGACGGCCGCACCCTTGGCTGCGAGTCCTTCGGCGATCGCGCGGTTAATGCCGCGCGAGCTGCCGGTTACAATTGCGGTTTTGCCTTGCAGCGATTGAGACACGATCAGGATCCTTCACCTTCAGGTCCCGCAGATCTGTGCGCTGGACCGGCGGCTCAAAGGTAGCGATCTGAGATTGGTCGAATAATGCGCTATTATCTGACTGGCCTGTTAATCAGGAAATACATAATGCGCGGCTCCGACTTTAACGAACTCAAGGCCTTTTCGGCGATCGTGGAAGAGGGCAGTTTCGTCCGCGCCGCAGCTCGGCTGCAGGTGTCGCCGCCAGCGCTCAGCCAAACGATCCGGCAGTTGGAGGCGCGGGTCGGCGTAAGATTGCTCAACCGCACGACGCGCAGCGTTTCGCCGACGGCGGCGGGCGAAAAGCTGTTTGGTCGCCTTGCGGGCGTGTTCGAAGAACTGGACGGCGCCCTGGCCGAGGTCCAGTCAGGCCGCGATCGGCCTGCGGGCACGCTGCGCATCAATGCATCGCGGGTCGCCGCGATGCGGTTCATCGCGCCGGTTCTCGGCGATTTCCAGCTTGCCTATCCCGATATCGCATTGACGGTTGTCGTCGACGACATGCTGACCGACATCGTCGAAAGGCGCTTCGACGCGGGCATCCGGCTCGGCGAGCGGCTCGAGCAGGACATGGTCGCAGTCAAGCTCAGCGATGAGCTGCAGATTGCGGCGGTGGCGGCTCCAGCCTACCTTGCCGGACGTGCGGTTCCGCGCCACCCAAAGGACCTGCACAAGCATCGCTGCATCAACTTCCAATGGCCAGGCGCCGGCGACATCTATCGATGGGAGTTCTCACGCGGCCGACGTTCGCTGGAGATAGCCCTCAAAGGCAATCTTATCGTCAACGACACGGAATTCATGATCCGGGGCAGGCGTGGCTTATATGATCGATTATCAGGTCCAGCCCTGGATAGAAAAGGGCAGGCTCGTCCGCTTTCTCGAAGCCTGGTCCCCCCGTTTTCCAGGCTTCTATCTATATCACCCAAGCCGACGGCATGTTCCGCCGGCGCTACGCGCGTTCATAGATTTCGTGCGGTCGAGGCGATAGGGGTTTACCAGCCGATCATCGTTACGAAACTGTCGAACTTTTCGATTCCCAACGGTTTAGGATAGCGCCTGACGAATTCGGCTGGTTTGAACGGCTTCGAAAAGTAGCCGAAAGCCCATTCCCGAGAGCCGAAGTGGTAATCCACTCGAAGATTTTCGCGATTGAGTTCTATGGGATTGTTCACGCTGACGACCAGCGTGTGCATTGATGTAGTGGCGTGGATTCTGCCTTCCGCATATGCGAGGCGGATATGGCGAATGAGATCAACAATCGGCTGTTGATCGAACGCGGTCTCGGTAAGTGAAACGTAGAAAGCCTCGATGTCCGGCCAAGGTAGCGGAGAGGCGGTCAACGGCGTGTAGCTATTCTTTGGCTCAAAGCGGCTCATGAGCGACACGCTTCCACTACAACTACAGCTTGGCCAACAGCTCCGGCGTCGGCCAGCCATCCACGGGCAGGCCTAGCCGCATCTGCTCCTTGCGGATCGCTTCGCGCGTGTTGGTGCCGAGGATGCCGTCCACCGTGCCGACATAGTAGCCCTTGGCCTCGAGCTTGGTCTGAAGCGCCTTCATCTGTTCGCCGCTCAGGCCCTGCTCGGGCGTGCGCGGGTCGAATTGCGGCGCGCCGGCAAACCGCGTCGCCATGACCGCCGCGGTCAGCGCATAGGTGAAAGACTGGTTCCATTCCAGATAGACGTCGAAATTGTCGTAGGTGAGGAAGGCCGGACCCTTGCGGCCCATCGGCAGCGCCAGGCCGGCTTTCAGGCCATTGTCGATGAGCGGGTTGCCGTTGGGTTCGGTGACGCCCCACTCAGCCCATTGCGACAGCGGCAGCTTGTTGGCGCGGCCGGTCTGGTCCCATGGCATTTCGTCGGGGACGCGCACTTCCTGGACCCAGGGCTGGTCGCGCTTCCAGCCGCGCGACTGGATCTTGCTGGCCGTGGTCATGATGACATCCGGCACGCTGTTCCTGAGGTCGACCTTGCCGTCGCCGTCGCCGTCGACGCCATGCGCCAGATAGTCGGTCGGCAGGATCTGCGTCTGGCCGATCTCGCCGGCCCAGGCGCCCTTGACGTCGGCCGGCAGCACGCCGCGGTCGATCAGCGTCAGCAGCGGCACCAATTGCTGCCGGAAGAGCTGCGGGCGCCGGCAATCATGCGAAAGCGTGACCAGCGCATTCAGCGTATGGAAGTCGCCCTGCACGGCGCCGAAGTCGGTCTCCAGCCCCCAGAAGGCGGCGATGATGGCCGGCTGGACGCCGAATTCCTGGTCGGCACGGGCGAAGACGTCGGCATATTTTTTGAGATTGGCCGCGCCCTGCTTCAGGCGATAGCCAGAAATCATGCGGTTGGAGAATTCGGTGAACGTCTGGGTGAAGACGCCCTGAGCACGGTCGCGGGCCAGCGCCCGCTCATCGATGGTGGCGTCTTCCAACGCGTCGAGCCCTACGGCGCCTACGCCGGCCGCCTTGGCTTCGGCCGCCACGCCCTGTTTCCAGGCCTCGAAGTCGCCGCCGCAGTCCTGCGCCGCGGCGGGCAATGCAAACACGCCGACAAACAGCGCCGCCAGGATTTCAACGCGCAATCGCATCGCTTCCCTTTCGAGACCGGCGCATGGCTCCATCGTGACCCGGACCGGGGTCGGACAGGCGCATGCGAGGATTTCAAAACTCAGGAGACGCCAGGCACTCGCACGAGCGCGCCGCTCCAGATTACCAGCGGTTGCATGTTTCGCCGCCCGCCGTGTCGAAAAGCAGGCGGGAGATCGGATGTCAACGGGTGTTCTGCCGCAGCCACTTCTTCCAGGCGGCTTCCGAGCCGTTGAAGACGTTGATGTCGGATTTGCCGGTCATGCCGGGCACGATGCCGGTTCCGGTGTACTGCCAGAAGGTGAAGGGGTGGCTGCCGTATTTCTCGCGCGGGTGACCCGCGACCGAGCGCAGCCAGTAAGGATAGCCGCGGAAGGTCGCGAGCTGATTGTCGTCAAAGAAGTCGATCGAGGTGTAGATGATCGGCTTCTTGCCGTAATAGCGCCCGACGATTTCGAGGAAAGTGGTCATCTCCGCGCGCACCGTCGCCGGGTCCGGCCGCAGCCTGCAGGTCGGCGATTTTGGGTTCCATTCCATGTCGAGCACCGGCGGCATCGCCGACGGGTCTCTTGGAACATTGGCGATGAACCAGCGCGCCTGGGTCTCGGCCGGCGTGCAGAAATAGAAGAAATGATAGGCCGCGCGCGGGATTCCCGCGGCCCTGGTGCGCGTCCAGTGCTCGTTGAAGTAGTCGTCGAAGCGATCACCGCCTTCCGTCGCCTTGATGAAGGCGAAGGAGATGCCGCTCGCCCTGGCCGCCGGCCAGTCGACCGAGGTCTGGTATTTGGAGACATCGGTGCCGTGGATTGCGTAGGTCCACGGCGCGCCGCTGTCCCATTCATGCGGCTTGGAATCCTCGAATTTGGGCGCGCGCACGGCAACCGTCTGCGAGGATGGCGAGAGCGGTGAGAGATCGTCCACCGTCGAGCAGGCGCCCAGCAGCGTCAGCATCAGGATGGCCGCAAGACGGCGCATGGCATTTCCCAAGCCGGGTTCAGCCGGCTGCTGTTGGGTCTTTGCAGATGGCCGTCGCTTGCGCGGGCCCCCTCCTGGCGGTCGCCCCACAGGACCGCCATAGTCTCATTGTCAGTCCAGGTCGTTATCCCAAAACCGCCGCGCACTTTTGGGCGACATGGACAAGTAGATCGCCGAACATGGTTGACAATCCATTGACGGCGCTCGACTACACCGATGATTTTGCGGAAGCAATGGCGGCAAATCGATGACATAAAGCGAGCCGGCGAATCCAAAGGGCGGAAAAGATGCGGGCGGTCGTGAAGTTCATCAGATGGCTGCTTGGGCTCGCGATCCTGGCGGTGGCCGCGCTCTTCGCCTGGCTCTATTTCGCGCCGCCGGACCTGATCCGGGTAGGCTCCGGCTATTCGGCCAAGATCGTCTGCTCGAACGTCTTCATCGCCGGCCGCGACGCCAAGCAGGTTCTGGCCGTCGACGTGCAGGCGCCGGGCCATCCGCTGCTCAGGCTGATGAAGGTTTCCGTCGACAAGGAAAGGGGACTGGTCTCCGCCGGCCTGCTGTGGGTGCTCGGCAAGAGCGTCGCGGTGGAACGCGACGGCGTCGGCTGCGCCACGGTTCCCGACGGTGACACCGGCAAGGCGCGTCAGACGTCGCTGCGCGCGGCAGCCTCCACGCCGGCGCAGGCGGACGCGCTCTGGCCCGACGGCGAGCGCGTGGATGCGTCACAAAATCCCGAGGTCGCGAAAATCGTCGACGATGCCGCGATGGCCGGCACCGGCATGCGCGCGATCGTGGTGGTGAAGAACGGCCGCGTCGTTGCCGAACGCTATGGCGAGGGGTTTTCGGCCAAGACGCCGCTGCTAGGCTGGTCGATGACCAAGACGGTGAATGCCGCGATCGTCGGCACTCTGGTCAAGGACGGCAAGATGGCCGTCGACAGCAAGGGCTTGTTCAAGCCGTGGAAGGCCGACGGCCGTGCCGCCATCAGCCTTGCCGATATGATGGCGATGTCGAGCGGACTGGAGTTCAACGAGGATTATGGCGACGTCGCCGACGTGACGCGCATGCTCTATCTCGAACCGGATATGGCTGGTTTCGCCGAAGCCAAGCCGCTGACCGGCGAGGTCGGCAAGGTGTTTTCCTATTCGAGCGGCACGGCGGTGATGCTGTCGCGGCTGTGGCAGGATGCGATCGGCGACAAGGCCAAGGCGCTGGCCTGGCCGCGCACCGCGCTGTTCGAGCCGCTCGGTATGAAGAGCGCCGTGCTCGAAACCGACGAGCAGGGCACCTTCGTCGGCTCGTCCTATCTCTATGCAACGGCGCATGACTGGGCACGCTTCGGCCAGTTCCTGCTGCAGGGCGGAACCTGGAACGGCAACCAGATCCTGCCCACCGGCTTTGTCGACTGGATGCGCGAGCCGGCGTCGGCCTCCAAGGTCTACGGCAAGGGTCAGCTCTGGATCGAGGGACCGGGCGATGAGGAAAATACCGGCGCGGGCGCCGCCGCCGGCCTGCCCAAGGACATCTACTGGATGGAGGGCCATGACGGCCAGACGGTGGCGATCGTTCCGTCGGAGCAACTGGTCGTGGTGCGCTTGGGATTGACGCCGGCCAAGTTCGGCTATCGTCCACAAGTGATGGTTGGCGCGCTGGTCAAGGCGCTGCACCAGTAGCGCTATTTGGAAGATCCGATCACACCGAGATAGGCATAACCGCGAGAAAGCGTTCTGAACCGGAAGGTTGCGCCGGTGCGCTGCGATTCCGATTCAAGCACGTCGCGCAGCGAGGCGCGCGGCTCGACATGGAATTTCCGCAGCCAGCCGCGCAGGAGGGATCGGAACCAGCGCGGCAGGCCTTCCTGCTGGCCGAAATCGACGACGTGCAGCGAGCCGCCGGGCGCAAGCACGGCAAGTGCAGCCGATACGGTCTTCTCCCAACCGGGGATCATCGACAGCGAATAGGAAATAAAGACGCGGTCAAAGCGTTCGACGCCGAAGAGCGCCTTGGCGTCGAAATCGGTGGCGTCGCCGCGCGCAAGATTGACCTTGCCGGACAGGCCGTCGCGAGTGACGGCCGCGTACGCTGTCTCCAGCATCTCTGCGGAGATGTCGAGGCCGAAAAAGCGGGCGTCCGGATAGCGGCGGGCAGCAAGCGCGATGTTCCGGCCGGTGCCGCAGCCGAGCTCCAGCACGGTGCCGCCTTGCGGCACGTCCAGCCCGTCGATCAGCCGGTCGCGGCCGAGCAAATAGTATTTGCGGGTCAGGTCGTAGATGTGGCGCTGCCAGCGGTAGACGCCGTCCATCAATTCGGCATGGCTGGCCGGCAGCTCCGTCGTGCTCATGCGGCGCGCTTCACATAGAGGTGGAAGCCGCCATAGATCGCCGAGCGATCCCTCGCCGAAAATTCGCGCGAGGCGTCGCTCTCGTACGTCCACTGGTCGAGCAGCGAGTTGGAGAGGCGCCCGGGCAGCAGGCTGGGTTCGGCCGCGGTGCGGAAGATGACACGGGCGCCGGCCGAAGCGGTGCGGGTGATCTCGGTCCACAGCGCGTTGAGCAGGTCGTCGGTCATCCAGTCCTGCGCGTCGAGCAGCACGAAGCGGTCGACGGTGCCCGCGTCCTTGGCGGCCAGGAACTTGATCAGATTGGCGTGGTGGATGGCGACGCGGTCGATGTTGTCGCGGATCGTCTTGTAGTTGCGCTGTTCCAGATAGGCGGGGAGTGCTGCCTCGCCGGGTTGCGGATAGCGGCGGGCGAAGGCCTGCCAGGCGAAATAATTGTTCTTGAGCGGGAAGTCGCAGGCGAGCTTTTCCAGCCGCGCCTTCAGCACGCTCGCCATCGAGCCGTCGCCGGAAGTGATCAGTGAGTCGTACTGCGCCGGCGGGATGCCGAGGCCGAACAGCGAGGCCTTGCGTGACGTCGCCCAGCGCAGCAGCTTCTTGTCGAAGACCGGCGCCAGCTCCTCGTTGAAGAAGCGGCGCTGCTCGCCGATATTCTGAGCCTTCATGATGCCGGCCGGATCGACGCCGAACAGCTTGCCGACGCGATGGCCCATAGCGATAAAGAGGCCGAGCAGCCCAGTCTGGTAGAAATTGCGGTCGAAGACCGAGATACGACGGCGGCCGCGCCAGCTGCGGCGCTCCCAGTAATGGCGGCTGACCGGATCGAGATGCGGCGCGATGAAGCGATCATAGGCATCCGAATTGTGGCTGGTGTCGGCGGCGCCGAAGAAGCGGAACAGGTCGCCGTGCGACGGCAGATGGCGCACCGCTTCCAGCTTCATTCGGTTGAGCGCGATGTGGGCGGCGTTGAGATCGACGGCGTCGATCCTGGCCGGCGAGCGGGTCAGGTAAGCCAGAATGTTGCAGCCGCCCGAGGCGATTGTGACCACCCGGTGACCGGCGCCGAGCTGCATGGCGTCCATGTCGACATCCGGGTCTTCCCAGATCTGCGGATAGACCAGGCCGGAGAACAGGAAGGCGAAGAGCCGCTCCGAAATGCCGTCCTTCGACAATGCGCGGTTCTGGTAGACGGCCTTTCCGACTTCCTTGCCTCGACGATAAACGAGTTCTCCGGATACGTCCGACATGGAAAGGTGATTCCCCGTTTGCGTTGGCGCAAGCGGGTAGCGCAGCGTCATGACAGGCAGGTGACAGCCTGTTGACGGCAGGTTGACGTGAATTTCACACTTTCCCGAACGCTCCAGGCGTCGGCGTGGTGACGATGACGGCCTCGCCGGCGTCGAGCGTGGTCTGGTCGCACGCCTTCAAAACGTCGACCGAGCCGTCATTGCGCCTGACCTTGGTCGAGCCCGCTTCGCCGTCACCGCCGCCGTCGAGACCCTGAGGCGGCCGGTTGCGATGGGAAGACAGGATCGCGCATTCCATCTGTTCGAGGAAGCGGATGGTGCGCTTGGTGCCGTCGCCGGCGTTCCACTTGCCCTTGCCGCCGGAAGCCTCGCGGATGTGGAAGTCTTCAAGCACGACGGGGAAGCGCAGTTCCAGCACCTCGGGGTCGGTGAGGCGCGAGTTGGTCATATGTGTGTGAACGCCGGAGGTGCCGGCAAAGCCGCGTCCCGAATTCATCCGGCCGGCCGGCGAGCCGGAGCAGATCGTCTCGTAATACTGGTATTTCTTGTTGCCGAAGGTGAGGTTGTTCATCGTGCCTTGCGCGTTGGCCATGGCGCCCATGGCGCCGAACAGCGCGTTGGTGACATGCTGCGAAGTCTCGACATTGCCGGCGACGACCGCCGCGGGGTAGGTGGGCTTCAGCATCGAGCCGTCGGGGATGACGATGTTGATCGGCCTCAGACAGCCGGCGTTCATCGGGATCATGTCCTCGACCATGACGCGGAAGGCATAGAGAACCGCCGCGCGCGCAACGGGTTCCGGCGCGTTGAAATTGTTCTTCATGACAGGCGAGGTGCCGGTGAAATCGACGGTCGCCTCGCGCTTTTGCCGGTCGACAGTGATCTTCACCCTGATCACCTGTCCGGTGTCGGTGGGATACTCGTAAGCCGCGCTGTCGGGAAGCCGCTCGATCACGCGGCGCACGCTCTCGGCCGCATTGTCCTGGACATGGCCCATATAGGCCTCGACGACATCGAGGCCGAAATGCGCGACCATTTTGCGCAGTTCCGCCACGCCCTTTTCGTTGGCGGCAATCTGCGCCTTGAGGTCGGCGATGTTCTGGACGGGGTTGCGCGCGGGGTAGGGATGGTCGGTAAGCAGCGTCTCCAGTTCTTTCTCGCGGAAGCGGCCGCGATCGACGATGCGGAAATTGTCGAAGAGCACGCCTTCCTCGTCGACCGTCGTCGCGAGCGGCGTCATCGAGCCGGGGGCGGTGCCGCCGACATCGGCATGGTGACCGCGCGAGGCTGCCCAGAATAGGATCTCGCTCCGCGCATCATCGAAGACAGGCGTCACCACCGTGATGTCGGGCAGATGGGTGCCGCCATTATAAGGGGCATTGAGCGCGAAGACGTCGCCGGGGTGGATGTCACCGGAATTCAGGCGGATGATGGTCTCGACGGAACGGTCCATCGAGCCCAGATGCACCGGCATATGCGGCGCGTTGGCCACCAGCGCGCCGTGACGGTCGAACACGGCGCAGGAGAAATCCAGCCGCTCCTTGATGTTCACCGAATAGGCGGTGTTCTGCAGCGTGACACCCATCTGTTCGGCGATCGACATGAACAGGTTGTTGAAGACCTCCAGCATCACCGGATCGGCTTCGGTGCCGAGCGCGGCGGCACGCGCCTTTCTTTCCGTGCGGCGGATCACGACGTGGTTGAGACTGGTGATTTCGGCGCGCCAGCCCGGCTCGACGACGATGGTCTGGTTCGGCTCGATGATCAGCGCGGGTCCAGCGACCCTGTCGGATGGCCGCAGGTTTTCACGGCGGTAGACGCCGGCTTCGTGCCAGCGCCCCTCGGTGTAGATAGGCCGGCTTTCCGAAGGCTTGGGCTGGGCCGCTGCCGGTCCGGCCGGGGTGGACGCTTCAGCCTTGTCCTGTCGAGCCGCTTCCAGGCCTTCGACGGCGACGGTCTCGACGACGATCGGCTTGTCGTCATAGACGAATCCGAACTGTGCCTTGTGCGCGGCCTCGAAATCGCTTCTGGCGCGGAAGATCGAGCCATGCTCGAAATTCACCGGCAACGCCGTGTCGGTGCCGTCGTAGCGGATATGCAGGATGGGCTTGGTTGAAACCGCTTCCTCGGCGATGCCCTGCTCGCCAAGCTCGGTGATGACGTCGCCACGCAAGGTCGCGATGAGAGTCTCGATCGCCGATCGGGATTCCTCGGCGAGCGGCTGCAGCAGACCCTGCTGGCGCGAGGCGAAGACCGAAGAGAGGCCGATGCCATAAGCGGAAAGCAGGCCGGAGAAGGGGTGGATGAGCACGGCTTCCATGCCCAGCGCGTCGGCGACCAGACAGGCATGCTGGCCGCCGGCGCCGCCGAAGCAATTCAAGAGATATTCCGTGACGTCGTAGCCGCGCTGCACCGAGATCTTCTTGATGGCGTTTGCCATGTTCTCGACGGCGATGGTGATGAAGCCCTCGGCGACGGCCTCGGGCGTCCGGCCATCGCCGATTTCGGCGGCAAGTGCGGTGAATTTTCCGCGACCCGTGCCGACGTCAAGCGGCTGGTCCTGGCCGGCCCCGAAAATCGCCGGGAAGAAATCAGGCTGCAATTTGCCCAGCATGACATTGGCGTCGGTAACGGCGAGCGGGCCGCCGCGCCGGTAAGCGGCAGGCCCGGGATTGGCGCCGGCGGAATCGGGGCCGACGCGGAAGCGGCCGGCCTCGTAGTGCAGGATCGAGCCGCCACCGGCGGCAACCGTGTGGATGCGCATCATCGGCGCGCGGATGCGCACGCCGGCGACCTCGGTGTCGAAGGCGCGCTCATATTCGCCGTCATAATGGGCGACGTCGGTCGAGGTGCCGCCCATATCGAAGCCGATGACTTTCTCGAAGCCGGCGAGCCTGGCCGTTTCGACCATGCCGACGACGCCGCCCGCCGGCCCCGACAAAAGCGCGTCCTTGCCCTGGAACATGTCGGCGGCGGTGAGGCCGCCCGAGGACATCATGAACATCAGGCGCGGGCCGGCGCCCAGCTCTCCCGCCACCCGCTGCACATAACGCGACAGGATCGGCGACAGATAAGCGTCCACCACGGCGGTGTCGCCGCGGCCGACCAGCTTGATCAGCGGCGAGACCTCGTGAGACACCGATATCTGGCTGAAGCCGATCTTGCGGCAGACTGTTGCCACGGCTTTTTCGTGGTCGGGATATTTCCAGGCATGCATGAAGACGATGGCGACCGCGTCGATACCGTCGGCCTTCGCCTGTTCGATCGCCGGGCGGCAGTCGGCGAGGTCGAGCAACCGCTCGACGGAGCCATCGGCGCGCACGCGCTCGTCGACCTCGATGACCCGCTCATAGAGCTGCTCGGGCAGGATGATTTCCTTGGCGAAGATATCAGGCCGCGCCTGGTAGGCGATGCGCAGAGCGTCGCGGAAACCCTTGCTGATGAGCAGCAGCACACGGTCGCCCTTGCGCTCGAGCAGCGCATTGGTGGCAACGGTGGTGCCCATTTTGACGTCGCCGATCACGTCGGCGGAAATGGCCGCCCCGGCCTGCAAGCCCAACAAGTCGCGGATGCCCTGGATGGCGGCATCCGCATAGGCCTCGGGATTTTCGGACAGAAGCTTTCGCGGGTGCAATCGCCCTTGCGGGTCACGGCCGATAATATCGGTGAATGTGCCGCCGCGGTCGATCCAAAAGTCCCATTTGTTCGTTCCCGAGGCTGCAGGCATTCTGCTTGTCCACCATCTTCAAAAGCATATGTTCTGTTAGTTCGGGATATCGGCGCCAGCAATCGCAAGTTGATGTTACAGATCGAAATGCATCGTTATGAAACCGGCTGCGTGTTGATGCATTTCCCTTCCGGCCGCTCACCGAAATGTGAGCGTCTTGTTGAAGGAGAGATACCATGAAGAAGCTCATTCTGGCGTCTTTGTCGGCGCTCGCCCTGCTGGGGGTCGCGGCTTGTAGCAATAGTGGCACCGATAAGACCACCACCCAAAGCACCAATCCGCCGGCCAGCGAGCAGCCGATGAAGCCGGCCTCGCCCGACGCTTCGAAGCCCGCTGAACCGGCTCCGGCAACAAAACCGGCTCCTGCCGCTCCTGCGCAGTAAGAGCTGACCGATAATTTCGAGGAAGGCCGGCAGTTGCCGGCCTTCTTTTTTGCACCGGCACTTACATGCCGGTCACCTGCGGCATAGTCCCGACTTGATAGAACCGCCCGGTTCGCTCTATGAAGCCGACATGTCGATTTGGGACCGCCTTGGCGACTTCATCGCTCGTGTTTCGTCATCGGCGTCCTCGGGCGTCGCGGATGTCGTCGAAGCCGTGCGCACCGTGTTTTCCGGTGACCCGGACCTGCGTCGGCGCGTTGCCTTCTCGGTGGCGATGATCGCGCTCTCGGCCAAGATGGCCAAGGCCGACGGCATCGTCACGCAGGATGAAGTGCGCGCCTTCCAGGAAATCTTCGAAGTGCCGCCTAGCGAGACACGCAATGTGGCGCGGCTTTACGACATCGCCAAGCAAGACGTTGCCGGCTTCGAGATCTATGCCCAGCGCATGGCGCAGCTCTGCGGGTCCGGTCATGCCAACTGCATGATGCTGGAGGACATCCTCGACGGCCTCTTCCACATCGCCAAGGCGGATGGCCTGATTCATGAGCATGAAGGCCGGTTCCTGCATCGGATCGCCGAGATTTTCCGCATCGACGAGGCGCACTACGAAGCGATCCTGTCGCGGCACGTCAATCTGGGTGCTGCCGATCCCTATGTCGTTCTCGGCATCGAACGCGGCAAGCCGTTCGAGGAGATCAGGAAACGCTATCGCAAGCTGATCTCCGACAATCATCCCGACAGGCTGATCGCGCGCGGCCTGCCGCAGGAATTCATCAAGATCGCCACCACCAGGGTCGCGGCGATCAATGCCGCCTATGAGATGATCGAGCGGGGCCTCAGGCACGCATGAGCGGCTTTCTGCCCGACCAGCCAGGCGCCGAGGTCCGGGTCTCGCCGAATTTCGGGCCGCGCCGCGAAACGTTGCGGCCCGACATGATCGTGCTGCACTATACCGGCATGGCGACGGGCGAGAGCGCCGAGGCGTGGCTGTGCGATCCGGCAAGCGAGGTATCCTCGCACTACCTCGTCCACGAGGACGGCCGTGTCGTGCAAATGGTGCGCGAGAGTGACCGCGCCTGGCACGCCGGCAGGAGTTCGTGGTTCGGGCGCACCGACATCAACTCCTGCTCGGTCGGGATCGAGATCGTCAATCCCGGGCATACGCTGGGCTACAAGGCCTTCCCGCGGCGGCAGATTGGCGCCGTGATCGATTTATGCGCCGGCATCGTGGGCCGCTATTCCATTCCCGCGGCAAGGGTGCTGGCGCATTCGGACGTGGCGCCAGGCCGCAAAATCGATCCTGGCGAAAAATTCCCCTGGAAGGCGCTGTTCGCGGCCGGCGTCGGTCATCTCGTGCCGGCGGCACCGATAAGGGCGGGCGCTGCGCTGAAGGCCGGCGACACCGGCTCCGACGTCGAAGCGCTGCAATCGATGCTGGCGCTCTATGGCTATGGCGTCGAGATCTCGGGTATTTACGACCAGCAGACGGAAATCGTGGTGGCGGCGTTCCAGCGGCATTTCCGGCGACGGCTGGTGGATGGCGTGGCGGACAATTCGACATTCCGCACGCTGCAAAGGCTCCTGGCTTCCGTAAAGGCAGTTCCGGCAAAATAGCCCCGACAAGTTCCGCAAATTACAATCTGTCACTTAAAGTGAATTGCGCCGCCTTCATTGCCGCCAATTCCGCCGCCAAATGCCTCCCCGCAAGTCGTCGGGCCTCTATCCTCCCGGGTAATCCGATGTTGAATTGGCGCAATCGCGTGAAGTTCTTCGCGCGGTTCTAACAGAACAGGACTACATGCCAAAATTGACCGTTGTAGCGGCAGCTGTTGCTGCCGGAATGATAAGTTTTGCCTTCAATCAAGCCAACAGTGCCCCGCTGAGCCTCAGGGGCGATAATGGCTTCTCAGCCGCCCCGGCAACGCCAAAGGCGAGCGCCAAAACACCAAAAACCGCGCGGGCAGCTGCTCCGGCAAGAGTGCAGAAGGCCGCGGCGACCAAGGTGACAAAATCAACGGCCAAACGCGCCAAGCGCGGCGGAAAATCCATCGATCTTACCACAACGGCCTCGATTCATCCCGGCAAGATCGCTGTGGCGACCCCCGCTGCCGCCGGCGACGGCCAGTATTCGGCGATCATTGCCCGCTATGCCGCGAGCTATGGCGTGCCGGTGTCGCTGGCCACGGCCGTCATCAAGATCGAAAGCAACTTTCGGCCGAACATGGTCGGCGGCGCAGGCGAGATCGGCCTGATGCAGATCAAGCCGGCCACGGCCCGCATGATGGGTTACACCGGCTCGGCCAAGGGATTGTTCGATCCCGACACCAACATCAAGTACGGCATGAAGTACCTCGCCATGGCGCGGGACCTCGGCGGCGGCACCACCTGCGGCACGATCCTCAAATACAACGCAGGTCATGGCGCGACACGGATGAACCCGGTTTCGGCCGCGTATTGCAGCAAGGTGAAGGTGCAGATGGTGGCGCTGGGCTCTCCGGCCTGAGGCTTATCCATTGAGGTGGATTTGGGCCGCGCCGTGTTCTTCCATGCATGTCGTTGTCTCAAAACCGCCGCGCTCTCCGGCATAGCCCAAGAGCTTCGGGCGAGACGGGCTAGCTTTTTCGTTTGCGTTTTCAGGCGGGAATCCCTTTATACGCGGCTGTCAGCTGGCCGGGCGGCCGCACCCGCGAGAGCCGAAAGGCTGCGGGTGAGGAAAGTCCGGGCTCCATGGAGACACGGTGCCGGCTAACGGCCGGCGGGGGCGACCCCAGGGAAAGTGCCACAGAAAGCAAACCGCCGCGGCATTCGCTGCGGTAAGGGTGAAAGGGTGGGGTAAGAGCCCACCGCGCGACCGGCAACGGAAGCGGCAGGGCAAACCCCACCGGGAGCAAAACCGAATAGGGGCGGTGCGAGGGGAAACCTTCGAGGGCTGTTTCCGGCCCACCGCCCGGGTAGGTTGCGTGAGGCGCATGGCAACATGCGCCCAAGATGAATGGCCGCCACGTTCTCGCCGCAAGGCGAGGGCCATACAGAACCCGGCTTACAGGCCAGCTGGCATTTTTCAAATCGCAATAGATACCCAAAACCAGAAGGTTACGCCGAAAGGCGTGACTTCTGATTCAGCGTGAGGCGCAAGCGCTCTGAAAGCGATCCACCTGTTCCCACGGCTGGCGCAAGATCAGAGCAAGAATCTCGAACCGTAGCTACTCAGCCGGCGACCTTGTCCAATGACGCCTCGATCGCCTGCCACAGCTCCTCCACCGGCTCGCAGCCGATCGACAGGCGCACGAAGCCCAGCGGCACGGCATCGCCGCGTTTCGAGCGCCGCTCGGCCGAGGTGTGCACGCCGCCGAAGGAAGTCGCCGATTCAATCAGCGCGCAATTGTCGATGAACGCCTCGGCCTTCTGTTCCGAGGCCAATTCGAACGAGATCAGGAAGCCGAAGCGATCCATCTGGGCACGCGCCAGATTGTGCGACCGGTCGTCGTCGAAGCCGGGATAGCGCAGGCCGCTGACCGCGCGATGGGCTCTCAGCTTCCTTGCGATCGTTTCAGCCGAGGAACACATCCGGTCGAAACGCACCTCAAGGGTTTCCAGCCCGCGATGCACAAGCCAGGCCTCGAAAGGGCCGGGGATGCCGCCGACCAGGCTGCGCCAGTCCGTCACCTTGGCGATGATGTCGGCATCGCGGCTCGCGACATGGCCGAAAAGCACGTCGGAGTGCCCGTTCACCGCCTTGGTGTCGGCGGAGACGACGATGTCGGCGCCGAGGTCGAGCGGACGCTGGCCGAAGGGCGTCATCGTCGTGTTGTCGACGACGAGCAGCCCATCCTGTCTGTGAACGGCTTCGGCCACCGCCGCGATATCGCAGATGTCCAGCCTGGGATTGGACGGCGTCTCGGCAAAAACCAGCCGGTAACCGTCGAAGCCGCCGTCGAGGAAGGTTGGCGTCGGCCTGGTGTCGCAGGCAATGCCGAGGGGGTTGAGAAAGCGCTCGGCCATGGCGCGCGTGGCGTGATAGCCGTCTGACGGCAGAAGCACGCGGTCGCCTGATTTCAGCAGCGCGAAAAACACCGACGAGATTGCGCCCATTCCAGACGGGAAGGCGACGCATTGCGCGCCTTCGAGGTGGCCGAGCGCGTGCTCGACGGCGCGCCAGGTCGGATTGTCGTAGCGGCCATACTGATCGAAGCCGGCCTCTGCGCCCGGCGTGTGGAAGATCGACGCCATGGTCAGCGGCAGAGGGATCGGATCGCCCTTGGCGAAATCGGCGCTGCGCAAATGGGCAAGCGCCGCGGCGCGGGACTTCGCTGGTTTGGACATCAGGCTTCATCCCTTCGGCTGAATAGCAATTGCCGGCGACGCTATGCGTGCCGGCTGTTCGCGGCAAGCCGCGTCTTTTTGGGCCAGAAGGCTCTAAACGCTTCGTTAGGCTTAATAGAGGATAAAGACGAGACGTGCCTCCAGCCTGCGCTTTCTGGTTGCGGCGCGCTTGTTTGTGATGTCTGTTCCCGTTGACGCCCATAGTGCCCCATGATATCCCATCTAAATCAAGCTTTCGTTCCGCGTCAGGGTGAAGCGTACGCCAATCGGGCAGCCGCGGCGGCTGCGCGTTTGTCGGTTTTCGCCCCGGTGCTTGAAGCGATTTATCGCGAGCGCGGGGGCGCAGAGAACGACATGGGAAGGGGTGCGGCGGCGGAAGCGGCTGTAGTGTTCATTGGACCGATTTCTGTCAAATGCGGTAAACAGGATCGATGCGAAGGGGCGCGTGTCCGTTCCTGCGCATTTCCGCGCCGTGGTGCAGAAACGCGGTTATTCGGAGCTTTACGCGCTGCGCTGCCTGGACCTGCCGGCCATGGATGTCGGCGGCCTCGATCTGCTCGACCGCTACGAGCAGCGGATCGCGCTGGAAGACCCGTTCCTGCAGACGGCGGACGACATGTCGTTCTTCTGCCATGGCGACGGGACGTTTCTGAAATTGGACCAGGACGGCCGGATAACGATGACCGATTTCATCCGCGAGCATACGGGCATCGCGAACGAGGTTGCCTTTGTCGGCCGCGGCAATTTCTTTCAGGTTTGGGAGCCGGGACGGCTTGCCGCCTATGGCGCGCAGGCGCGGGCCAGGCTGTTGCAGCTTCGGCAGGGGACGAAGCCCGGGGAGCGATCGGAATGATGGCTGGCCACGGCGATGATCCTCACGCCGTTGGCGGACCGGCCCGTCACATTCCGGTCCTCCTTGCCGAGGTGCTCGACGCGCTCGCGCCGAAGGAAGGCGAGACGATCGTCGACGGGACATTCGGCGCCGGCGGCTACACCAGCGCAATCCTCGATCGTGGAGCCTCCGTCATTGGCATCGACCGCGACCCGGACGCAATCGCGGAGGGCAGGGCGCTCGAGCAGCAGGCCGGCGGCCGGTTGAGGCTTGTCCAGGCGCCGTTCTCGACGCTGGACGAACATGCCGACAATGTCGATGGCGTCGTGCTCGACATCGGCGTTTCCTCCATGCAGCTTGACCAGGCGGAGCGCGGTTTTTCCTTTCGCGCCGACGGACCGCTCGACATGCGCATGGCGCAGGCGGGCTTGAGCGCCGCCGACGTCGTCAACAGCTTCAAGGCCGGCGACCTTGCCCGCATCTTCGGCTTTCTCGGCGAGGAGCGCCATGCCGGCCGCATCGCGCGGATGATCGAGAGCCGGCGCGAGAAGAAGCCTTTCGAGCGCACGCTCGATCTCGCCGACGCCATCGAAACGCATATCGGGAGAGGGCCGAAGGACAAGATCCATCCGGCCACCCGCGTCTTCCAGGCGCTGCGCATCCTCGTCAATGACGAGCTTGGCGAACTAGCGAGAGCGCTGCTGGCCGCCGAGCGGGTGTTGAAACCCGGCGGGCGGCTTGCCGTGGTGACGTTCCATTCGCTCGAGGACCGCATTGTCAAGCGCTTCATCGCCGATCGTTCCGAAGCGGCCAGCGGCTCGCGCCACATGCCCGATGCGCCCGTACGCGTTGCCACCTTCCGCAAATCCGGCGGCGGCGTGACGCCGGGAGAGGCCGAGACAGCGGCCAATCCGCGGGCGCGCTCGGCCAGGCTGCGCGTGGCGATCCGCACCGAGGCGCCGGCGCGCGCCGGCGATTTTTCGATTTTCGGCCTTCCAAAGCTTCCCGCCGTCGAGCGGCCGGGGGAGAGGTGAGCACGTGTTTCGTACCAGCGACATAGTCCTGATCGCCGTCATGGTCTCGGCCGCGGCCCTGACCTACAAGACCAAGCGGGAAGCCGAAGAGCAATTGGCGGCGGTGCAGAAGATCCAGTCGCAGATCCGCTACGAGGAAGAAACGATCGATCTCCTCAAGGCGGACTGGAGCCTGCTCACCCAGCCGTCGCGGCTGCAGAAACTTACTGACGTCTATAAGAGCCAACTCGGGCTCGAACCGGTCAATGCGCACCAGATCGGCAGTCTCGACGACATTCCGGTGAAGCCCCTGACGATCGAGGACCTCTCCTCGCAGCGGCTCGGCGGCATGGCCGACAATTCCGGCAAAGAGCCTTCGGACGGCAAGGATTCGGTCGTCACCGGGAGCACCGTGCAATGATCGGCAGGCTTCCAAGGATCGGCAACCTGCTTAAGCGCCGCAAGAAGGCAGCCGAGGACGGCTCGATCGTCGTCGACGCCGCGCGCAAGGCGACCGGCGGCAAGGCAAAGACCCGCATCATCATGACGATGGCGGTGTTCTTCACCATCTATTCGACCATTGCCGGCAGGCTCGTCTATCTCGGCATGCAGAATCCCGATCTCTCGGGCGGTCCGGAGAACCGGGTCACGGCGTCGCGTCCGGATATCGTCGACCGCAACGGCGAGGTGCTGGCGACCGACATCAAGACGGCGTCGCTGTTTGCCGAGCCGCGCCGCATCGTCGACGCAGACGAAGCGATCGAGAAATTGTCGAGCGTGCTGCCGGAGATCGACTACGAGCAGACCTATCGCAAGCTCAAGAGCGGCGCCGGCTTCGTCTGGCTGCAGCGACAGCTGACGCCGAAGCAGCAATCCGACATCATGGCGCTGGGCGTCCCCGGCCTTGGCTTCCGCACCGAAAAGCGCCGCTTCTATCCGAGCGGCGAGACGTCGTCCTACATTGTCGGCCTCACCAACATCGACAACCAGGGCATCTCCGGCATGGAGAAATATATCGACGAGCAGGGGTTGAGCGACCTGCAGGCGTCGGGCCTGGCGGTGGCCAAGGATCTGAAGCCAGTCAGGCTCTCGATCGACCTGCGCGTCCAGCATGTGGTGCGCGACGAGATCGCCGCCGGCCTGGAGCGCTATCGTGCGTTGGGCGCCGGCGCGGTCGTGCTGAACATCAAGACCGGCGAAGTGATGGCCATGGCCTCGGTGCCGGATTTCGACCCGAACAATCCTTATAACGCCCAGGAAAAGGACCGGCTGAACCGTATGTCGGCTGGCCTTTACGAAATGGGCTCGACCTTCAAGAGTTTCACCTCTGCCATGGCGCTCGATTCCGGCAAGGCGACGATGAACAGTCATTTCGACGCCTCGCATCCGATCCGGGTCGGCCACCAGGCCATTCACGATTTCCACGGCAAGAACCGTGTGCTGTCGTTGCCGGAGGTGTTCCTCTATTCGTCCAACATCGGGTCAGCCAGGGAGGCCGAGCTGGTCGGCATTGAAGGGCACCGCGAATTCCTGCATCGCCTTGGCATTCTGGAAAAGATGCAGACCGAACTGCCGGAAATCGCCCGCCCGACCGAGCCAAAGGTCTGGAAGCAGGTCAATTCGTTCACCATCGCCTTCGGCCACGGCGTGTCGACGACGCCGCTGCAGGCGGCCGTCGGTTGCGCGGCGCTGATGCAGGGCTTTCTGATCCAACCGACATTCCTGGTCCGCAGCGAGCAGGATGCAATGGCGGTGGCCAAGCGAGTGGTCAGCGACAAGACGGTCGAAGGCATGCGCTACCTCTATACGCTCAACGCCGAAAAGGGCTCGGCCAGAAACGCCAGGGCTCCCGGCTACCGCGTCGGCGGCAAGACCGGTACGGCCGAGAAGGTCATCAACGGCCGCTACTCGAAAGAGTTGAACTTCAACACCTTCGTCGCCGCCTTCCCGATGGACGATCCGCAATTTCTGGTGTTTACGATCGCCGACGCCCCGCATCCGGAAAAACCTGGCATGACGGACGTTGCCGCCAACAATGCGGGGGTTATCGCCGGCAATATCATCAGGCGCTCGGCGGCCATGCTTGGCGTGAAGCCAGATTTCAGCCATGAAAATGGTGCAACGCTGGTTTCGTATCAGTGATTCTTGGGGCGCGCCGGCAACTGCGCGCTATTTTGTTGCGGTGAACGGAACTCAATGCATCTAAAAGATCTAGCCGGCGTCCTGCCTGTCGAGGGAGCAGCCTCCCCCGACCTGGAAGTGACCGGACTTTCCTCCGATTCCCGCGCGGTCAAGACCGGCGTCGTCTTCTTCGCGCTCGCCGGCAGCAAGGCCGATGGTTCGACCTATGCGGCCGATGCCGCGGCCCGCGGCGCCGCCGCGATCGTCACCGGCAAGGGCACGGCCGTTTCCGGCCTGTCGATCCCGGTCATCGCCGTCGATGATCCGCGCCTGGCGCTGGCGCTCAGCGCGGCGCGCTTCTTCGGCCGCCAGCCACAGACCATGGTCGCCGTCACCGGCACCGCCGGCAAGACGTCCGTCGCCGCCTTCACCCGTCAGATATGGGAGCAGGCGGGTTTTGCCGCCGCGTCGATCGGCACGACCGGCGTAGTGGCGCCCGGCCGAAACGAGTATGGCTCGCTGACGACGCCCGACCCGGTGGCCCTCCACCGACTGCTCAAGGAACTGGCGGATGCCGGCGTCACCCACGCTTCGATGGAAGCCTCGAGCCACGGTCTCGACCAGCGCCGCCTCGACGGCGTGAAACTCGCGGCCGGCGCCTTCACCAATCTCGGCCGCGACCACATGGACTACCATCCGACGGTCGAGGATTATCATCGCGCCAAGCTGCGCCTGTTCGACACGCTGCTGCCCAAGGGCGCGCCCGCGATCGTCTTTGCCGACGATCCGTGGTCGGAGCCAACGATAAAGGCCGCCAAGGCGGCGGGGCTGAAGGTGCTGACGGTTGGCCGCCATGGCGATTTCCTGACGCTGAAGCGCGTCGAGCACGAGCGCCATCGCCAGCGCGCCGAGGTCGAGGCCGACGGCGTGCTCTACGAGGTCGACCTGCCCTTGGCCGGCGATTTCCAGATCGTCAATGCGCTGGTTTCGGCCGGTCTAGCCATCGCGACTGGAACATCCGCGGGCAAAGTCTTGGCGGCATTGGAAAAACTGAAAGGCGCGCCGGGCCGGCTCGACCTCGTCGGCACCACCGCCGCCGGTGCTCCGGTCTATGTCGACTATGCGCACAAGCCGGACGCGCTGGAAAATGTGCTGACTTCGGTCCGGCCCTTCACCACCGGCCGCGTCGTCGTGGTCTTTGGCTGCGGCGGCGACCGCGACCGGGGAAAACGGCCGATCATGGGCGAGATCGCGACGCGGCTTGCCGATATAGTCATCGTCACGGACGACAACCCGCGCACGGAAGTGCCGGAAACCATCCGCGCTGCGATCCTTGCCGCCGCGCCCGGCGCCATCGAGATCGGCGACCGCCGCAAGGCGATCCACGAAGCGGTGGCCATGCTTCGCGCCGGCGATACGCTGATCGTCGCCGGCAAAGGACACGAGGAAGGCCAGACCATCGGCAGCGAAACCTTCCACTTCTCCGACCATGAGGAAGTGCGTGAAGCGCTGAGGGAGCGCGCCGCATGAGCCTGCTGTGGACGTCGGAAGCGCTGGTCGAAGCCATGGAAGGCAGGCCGATCGGCTCGCTGCCGCAAGGCATCACCGGCATTTCGATCGACAGCCGCAGCCTGGAGCCGGGCAACGCCTTCTTCGCCATCAAGGGCGAGGCGATGGACGGCCACGATTTCGCGACCGCGGCGGTGAAAGCGGGTGCTGCCGTGCTGGTCGTCGCCGAGGGCAAGCTGCCGTCGCTGGGGCGGCTGACAGCGCCGATGATTGTCGTTCCCGATGTGCTTGCGGCGCTGGAGAAACTCGGCGTCGCGGCCCGCGCACGCTCGAAGGCGAAGATCATTGCCGTCACCGGCTCGGCCGGCAAGACGACCACCAAGGAGGCGCTGCGCCATGTGCTGTCGGCGGTCGGCAAGGTGCATGCCTCGGCACAGTCGTTCAACAACCACTGGGGCGTGCCGCTGACGCTGGCGCGCATGCCGCAGGATTGCGACTACGCGGTCTTCGAGATCGGCATGAACCATCCGGGCGAGATCAGGCCGCTGGTCAAGATGGTCAGGCCGAATGTCGCCATCGTGACGATGATTGCCGCCGCACATCTCGGCTTCTTCAAGAATCTCGACGAGATCGCCAAGGCGAAGGCCGAGATATTCGAGGGACTGGAGCCCGGCGGCGCAGCGGTGCTCAACCGCGACGATCAGCGCTGGAAGCTGCTCGAGAAAATGGCGAAGGAAGCCGACGTCGAGCATGTCTTCGGCTTCGGCGAAAACGCCCGCTCGACATTCCGCCTCACCGGCTGCGAACTTCACGCCGACCATTCCGACATCACCGCGAAGATCGGCAAGCAGGATGTTGCGGCGCGCATCGGCGTGCCTGGCCGCCACATGGTCCAGAACGTGCTGGCCGTGCTGGGGGCCACCAAGCTTGTCGGCGCCGATCTCGACAAAGTTGCAGCGGCGCTTGCCGATCTCTCGGCTGAGCGCGGGCGCGGGCAGCGCCATATCCTGCACCATCCGAACGGGCCGATCACGCTGATCGACGAGAGCTACAACGCCAATCCGGCGTCGATGGCGGCGGCCATGGCGCTGCTCAACGCGACGCCTGTATCGGGCGAAGGCAGGCGCATCGCCGTGCTCGGCGATATGCTGGAACTCGGCAGCCATTCTGCGAAGCTGCACGCCGCGCTCGCCGAGCTGATCGTCGGCACGGGTACGCGCAATGTCTTTCTCGGCGGGCCGGAAATGCAGGCGCTGGCCAAGATTTTGCCCGCCGATGTCCAGACCGAGTATCGGGCGGGCGCCGACGAACTGAAGCCGATCGTGATCTCCGCGCTGAGGCCCGGCGACGTGGTGATGGTCAAGTCGTCGAAAGGCATCGGATTTTCAAAGCTGGTCGAGGCGTTGCTCGGCAAATTTCCGGCGGAAGCCGCAAACATTGAACCGACGTAGGTCGGGCTCCGGGGGACGGAAAGACCATGTTCACACTGCTCGTCGATTTCGCGGATCGGATTTCGTTCTTCAACGTCTTCCGCTACATCACCTTCCGCACCGGCGGCGCGCTGATCACCTCGGCGCTGATCGTCTTCATTTTCGGGCCGACGATCATCAACTCGTTGCGGCTGCGGCAAGGCAAGGGCCAGCCGATCCGCGCCGACGGCCCGCAGACGCATTTCAAGAAGGCCGGAACGCCGACCATGGGCGGGCTGATGATCCTGTGCGGCATCATCGGCTCGTCGCTCCTATGGGCCAACCTTTCCTCGATCTATGTCTGGGTGGTGCTTTTGGTCACCGTCGGCTTCGGCTCGATCGGCTTCTACGACGACTATCTCAAGGTCACCAAGCAGTCGCATCTGGGCTTCTCCGGCAAGGCGAGACTGGCGATCGAGTTCATCATCGCCGCCATCGCGGCATGGGTGATCATGCACAATGGCCAGGCGCCGTTCTCATCGTCGCTGACCTTTCCCTTCGCCAAGGAATTCCTGATCAATCTCGGCTGGTTCTTCGTGCCGTTCTCCTGTTTCGTCATTGTCGGCGCGGGCAATGCGGTGAACCTGACCGACGGCCTTGACGGCCTGGCGATCGTGCCGATCATGATCGCGGCGGCGTCGTTCGGCGTCATCGCCTACCTCTCGGGCAACGCGGTGTTCGCCGAATATCTGCAGATCCATTTCGTTCCCGGCACCGGTGAGCTTGCCGTCGTGCTCGGCGCGGTGATCGGCGCCGGCCTCGGCTTCCTCTGGTTCAACGCGCCGCCGGCCGCGATCTTCATGGGCGACACCGGTTCGCTGGCGATGGGCGGCCTGATCGGCACCATCGCAGTCGCCACCAAGCACGAGATCGTGCTGGTCATCGTCGGCGGTCTGTTCGTGGTCGAGATCCTCTCGGTCATCATCCAAGTCGGCTATTTCAAGATGACCGGCAAGCGCGTCTTCCTGATGGCGCCGATCCATCACCATTTCGAAAAGCTGGGCTGGACCGAAAGCCAGGTGGTGATCCGCTTCTGGATCATTGCCGTCATCCTGGCGCTGGTCGGCCTGTCCACCCTCAAGCTCAGATAGGACGCCACGCTTGATCCCCGCCGCTTCCTTGTCAGGCAAACGCGTTTCGCTCTTCGGGCTTGGCGGCTCCGGCATTGCCACCGCGCATGCGCTGATCGCTGGCGGTGCCGAAGTGCTGGCCTGGGACGACAATCCCGACAGTGTCGCCAAGGCAGCGGCCGCAGGCATCGCGACCGGCGATCTGCGCGCCGCCGACTGGCAGCACTTCGCCGCCTTCGTGCTGTCGCCGGGGGTGCCGCTGACGCATCCCAAGCCGCATTGGACGGTGGAACTGGCGCGCGGCGCCGGCGTCGAGGTGATCGGCGACATCGAGCTGTTCTGCCGCGAGCGCGTCGGCCAAGCGCCGGCAGCGCCGTTCATCGCGATCACCGGAACCAACGGAAAGTCGACGACGACGGCGCTGACGGCGCATATCCTGAAGTCGGCCGGCCGCGACACCCAGATGGGCGGCAATATCGGCCGCGCCATCATGACGCTCGATCCGCCTGAGCCGCAGCGGCATTACGTGGTCGAGTGCTCGTCCTACCAGATCGACCTTGCGCCCTCGATCAATCCGACCGCCGGCATCCTGCTCAACCTGACGCCCGATCATCTCGACCGGCACGGCACGATGGCCCACTACGCCTCGATCAAGGAGCGCCTGGTTGCCGGCTCGGACACGGCGATCATCGGCGTCGACGATTCCTGGTGCGCCCAGATCGCCGATCGGCTCGAGCGGGCCGGGCGGCAGGTCGTGCGCATCTCCAAGCGCCTGCCGCTGACCGACGGCTATTTCGCCGACGGCACCAGTCTGATGGAAGCCGTGCATGGCCGCTACAGCCGCGTCGCTTTCCTGGAGGGCATCGGCTCGCTGCGCGGCCAGCACAATGCACAGAACGCCCTGGCCGCTGTCGTCGCCTGCCTGAAGGTCGGGCTCGAGCTTGGCGAGATCCAGGCCGGGCTCGAAAGCTTCCCGGGGCTGGCGCACCGCATGGAACAGGTCGGCCGCAAAGGCCACGTGCTGTTCGTCAACGATTCCAAGGCGACCAATGCCGACGCGGCGGCGCCGGCGCTGTCCAGCTTCCCCAACCGCATCTACTGGATCGCCGGCGGCCTGCCCAAGGAAGGCGGCATCGAGCCTTTGCGGGGCTTCTTCCCGCGCATCGCCAAGGCCTATTTGATCGGGGAGGCGGCGCCCGCCTTTTCGGCCACGCTCGGCGAGGCCGTGCCCTACGAGATATCAGGAACACTTGCCGCGGCGGTCGAGCATGCCGCCAACGACGCTGCAAGCGATGCCGGTGGCGAGGCGGTGGTGCTGCTTTCGCCGGCCTGCGCCAGTTTCGACCAGTTCAAGAATTTCGAAGTTCGCGGCGAAGCCTTCAGGCAAGCTGCGATTGCTATTGATGGGGTGAAACCCATCGGAGGGCCACGTTGATGCAAAGCCGTCTCGACAAAAGTCCTGTCGCAACCTGGTGGTGGACGATCGATCGCTGGTTCCTGGCGGCATTCCTGTCGCTGATGGGGCTGGGCATCATCCTGTCCTTCGCGGCAAGCCCAGCGGTCGCCGAGCGCATCGGCCTCAGCAGCTTCCATTTCGCCACCAGGCAGATCATCTTCACCATCCCCGCGCTCATCGTCATGCTTGCGGTTTCCTTCCTGGAGGCGCGGCAGATAAGGCGTATGTCGCTTGTGTTGCTCTGCATCATGCTGGTCCTGATGGTGGCGGTTCTCTACGTCGGCGTCGAGGTCAAGGGCGCGCGGCGCTGGGTGTCGCTGGCCGGCCTTTCGATCCAGCCGTCCGAATTCCTGAAGCCGGCCTTCGTCGTCATCTGCGCCTGGCTCTTTGCCGAGCACAAGCGCCAGCCCGACATTCCCGGCAATCTGTTCGCCCTCCTGCTTCTGGTCCTGGTGGTCTCGCTTCTGGTCGCTCAGCCCGATCTCGGCCAGACCATGCTCGTGACCGGCACCTGGGGCGTCATGTTCTTCATGGCCGGCCTGCCGTGGCTTTGGATCATCGCTCTCGGCATCACCGGGGCAAGCGGTCTATTTGCCGCCTATACCGTGTTCCCGCACGTTGCGGCGCGCATCGACAAGTTCCTCACCGGTGAAGGCGATACCTTCCAGGTCGATATGGGCCGCGAAGCGCTGATCAACGGCGGCTGGTTCGGCGTCGGCCCGGGCGAGGGCACGGTGAAGCGGGTCATCCCGGACAGCCATGCCGACTTCGTCTTCTCGGTCGCGGGCGAGGAGTTCGGGCTGATCATGTGCTTCTTCATCATGTCAATCTTCGCCTTCATCGTGCTGCGCGGCTTGAACATCGCTCTTAAGGAGCATGACGATTTCACCCGCTACGCGGTCGGCGGGCTGGTCACCGTGTTCGGCCTGCAATCGGCCATCAACATGTGCGTGAACCTGCAATTGATGCCGGCCAAGGGCATGACGCTGCCCTTCATCTCCTATGGCGGCTCCTCGCAAATCGCCATCGCCGTCTCGATGGGCATGGTGCTCGCATTGACCCGCAAGCGGCCGCAAAAGCGCAAGCAGATGGGCTTCGTCCTTGCGCAGCGCGCCATGCCGGCGGAATGAGGCAGGATGGCAAAGGGCGTCATCCTGCTTGCAGCCGGTGGAACGGGCGGACATCTCTTCCCCGCCGAAGCGCTTGCGCATGAGCTGATCGAACGCGGCTGGAAAGTGCATCTTGCCACCGACCGCCGCGCCGAGCGCTATTCCGGCCAGTTTCCAGCCGCCGACATTCACGCGATCCCGTCGGCGACGCTGGGCTCGAAGAATCCGCTCGCCGTGATCTCGGCCTTCTGGAAAATCTGGCAAGGCGTGCGCGAAGCGGGGCGCGTCATCGCCAGAATCAAGCCCGAGGCGGTCGTCGGCTTCGGCGGCTATCCGACGCTGCCGCCGCTCTATGCCGCGACAAGGCGCAAGGTGCCGACAGTGATCCATGAGCAGAACGCCGTCATGGGCCGTGCCAACAAGGCGCTTGCCGGCCGCGTCGACGCGATTGCCGGCGGCTTCCTGCCCGAAGGGGAAAGCGCGGACGGCGCCAAAACCGTGACCACCGGCAATCCGGTCAGGCCGCAGGTGCGCGAGGCGGCGAAAACGCCTTACGTGGCGTCGAACGAGAGTGAGCCGTTCCGCTTCCTGGTGTTCGGCGGCAGCCAGGGCGCGCAATTCTTCTCCGATGCCGTTCCGGCGGCGATCGCGCTCTTGCCGCAAGACCTGCGCAAGCGGCTGGTGATCACCCAGCAGGCGCGCGCCGAGGATGTGGCGCGGGTGAAGGCCGCCTATGCCGAGCTCGGCGTCGACGTCCAGGTCTCGCCCTTCTTCACCGATATGGCGGCGCGCATGGCGGCGGCGCATCTGGTGATGTCGCGCTCCGGCGCCTCGACCGTCTCGGAGATCGCCGTCATCGGCCGGCCGGCGCTGCTGGTGCCTTACCCGCACGCGCTCGACCACGACCAGGCGGCGAATGCCGCCGCACTTGCCGCCGCGGGCGGCGCCGAGCTTCATCCGCAATCGACGCTGTCGGCTGAACGGATTGCCGAGCTGGTCGGCGGGCTGATGCAGGATCCGAACCGCCTGGCGACCATGGCCGCCGCTGCCCGCTCCGCCGGCAAACCCGACGCCGCGCGGTTGCTCGCCGATCTGACAGAGGCTATTGCGTCCGGCAAAACGGTTTCAGACTACAGGAGGACGCGCGCATGAAGATGCCGCAGACGATTGGCCTCGTGCATTTCATCGGCATCGGCGGCATCGGCATGAGCGGCATCGCCGAGGTGCTGCACAATCTCGGCTACAAGGTGCAAGGTTCCGACCAGGCCGACGGCGCCAACGTGCAGCGGCTGCGCGACAAGGGCATCGAATGCTTCGTCGGCCACAAGGCCGAGAACATCGGCGATGCCGAAGTCGTGGTGGTCTCGACCGCGATCAAGAAGTCCAACCCCGAGCTCAAGGCCGCACGCGAGAAGCTGCTGCCGATCGTGCGCCGCGCCGAGATGCTGGCCGAGCTGATGCGCTTCCGCCAGGCGGTCGCCATCGGCGGCACGCATGGCAAGACGACGACCACCTCGATGGTGGCGACGCTGCTCGAAGCCGGCGGGCTCGACCCGACGGTCATCAATGGCGGCATCATCAATGCCTATGGCACCAATGCGCGCATGGGCGACGGCGAGTGGATGGTGGTCGAGGCGGATGAGAGCGACGGGACCTTCCTCAAGCTGCCGGCCGACATTGCCGTCGTCACCAACATCGACCCCGAGCATCTTGACCACTATGGCAGTTTCGACAAGGTGCGCGAGGCTTTCCGCCAGTTTGTCGAGAACGTGCCGTTCTACGGCTTCGGCGTGATGTGCACCGACCATCCGGAGGTGCAGGCGTTGGTCGGCCGTATCGAGGACCGGCGCGTCATCACCTATGGCGAGAACGCACAGGCCGACGTGCGTTTCACCAACCACCGCATGCAAGGCGCGACCTCGGAGTTCGATGTGGTCATCCGCGACCGCAAGGGGCGCGGCACCTCGATCATCGAAGCGCTGCGCTTGCCGATGCCTGGCCGGCACAACGTATCCAACGCGACGGCGGCGATTGCGGTCGCGCATGAGCTCGGTCTTTCGGCCGAAGCGATCAAGAAGGGCCTGTCGTCCTTCGCCGGTGTCAAGCGGCGCTTCACCCACACCGGCTCCTGGAACGGCGTCGAGGTGTTCGACGATTACGGCCACCATCCGGTCGAGATCGCGGCGGTGCTGAAGGCCGCGCGCAGCGCGACCAAAGGGCGGGTCATCGCCATCGCGCAGCCGCATCGCTTCACCCGCCTGCACGATCTCTTCGAGGAATTCTCCGTCTGCTTCAACGACGCCGACACGGTGATGGTGGCGCCGGTCTATGCGGCCGGGGAAGAGCCGATCGAAGGCGTGACCTCCGATGCGCTGGTTGCGCGCATCCGCTCCGGCGGCCACCGCGACGCGCGCTATATCGATGGTCAGGCGGCGATCGCGCCGGCCATTCGCGAGCTGGCCAAGCCCGGCGATTTCGTCGTCTTCCTCGGCGCCGGCAACATCACGCAATGGGCCTATGCGCTGCCCAAGGAACTTGGCGGGACGCCCTCATGATGCGCGGCCAGGATCTCATCGACAAGTTAGGCGACCGGCTTGCCGGGCTGCGCGGCCGCATCACGCCGAACGCCGAGATGGACAAGATCACCTGGTTCCGGGCCGGCGGCCTGGCGGAGGCGCTGTTCCAGCCCGCCGACGAGGAGGACCTGGCGGCCTTCCTGCGCGCGGTGCCGGAAGAGGTGCCGGTGATGGTGGTCGGTGTCGGCTCGAACCTTCTGGTGCGCGACGGCGGCATTCCGGGCTTCGTCGTCAGGCTCTCGGCCAAGGGCTTTGGCGAAGCCGAGGCTACCGGGGCGACCACGATCAAAGCCGGCGCCGCGACGCCGGACAAGCGTGTCGCGGCGGTGGCGTATGAGGCCGGCATTGGCGGCTTCCATTTCTACCACGGCATTCCGGGCGCCATTGGCGGGGCGCTCAGAATGAATGCCGGCGCCAACGGCGTCGAGACGCGCGAGCGGGTCGTCGAGGTGAGGGCGCTGGACCGTAAGGGCAATCTCCATACGCTCAGCAATGCCGATATGGGCTACACCTATCGCCATTCGTCGGCGCCTGCCGGGCTGATCTTCACCTCGGCTGTCTTCGAAGGCGTTGCCGAAGACAAAGCGGCGATCAAGGCGGCGATGGATGCCGTTCAGAACCATCGCGAGACGGTGCAGCCGATTCGTGAGAAGACCGGCGGCTCGACGTTCAAGAATCCCGAAGGCACCTCGGCCTGGAAGGAGATCGACAAAGCCGGCTGCCGTGGACTGATGATCGGCGGCGCGCAGATGTCGCCGATGCATTGCAACTTCATGATCAACACCGGCACGGCCACCGGCTACGACCTCGAATATCTCGGCGAGACGGTGCGCGCGCGCGTGCTCGAGAATTCCGGCATCCGGCTGCGCTGGGAGATCAGGCGCCTTGGCAATTTCCGCCCCGGCCATGCGGTGCAGGAGTTCCTGGGGCAATTGCTTTAGAGCCTCGTGAAGTTCACGTAGTACTTGAACTTCGGCGCCTTCGTGGCGACGTCAACCGTTGCTGCAAAGACTCAACAACACACTTTTCTCGGCTGTTTTCGCGGAAAGTGAATCTCTCGGAATCATAGGTACTTGCCAGCGAATCAACTCTCTGATTCTCTGCCCTAAAGCGTTTCCTGATTTGAGTCGTTCGACGCGTTCAGCCGCGTTTCCGTCTGGGGGGCAACCCGCCGGAAGACTCGGACTCAATGCTCGGGAATGTGGTGTGGGAATATCGGTTGCAGGCCCGGCGTGAGAGGGGATGACGGGAAATGAAGAAGAAGCATGTGGCTGTTCTCCTCGGTGGATTCTCCTCGGAGCGGCCCGTGTCTCTGTCCTCGGGGAAGGCGTGTGCGGATGCGCTCGAGACTGAAGGCTATCAGGTCACCCGCGTCGATGTTTCGCGCGATGTCGGGTCGGTGCTTGCCGAGCTCAAGCCTGACGTTGCCTTCAATGCGCTGCACGGTCCGTTCGGTGAGGACGGCACCATCCAAGGAATTCTCGAATATCTCGCAATTCCCTACACCCATTCGGGCGTGCTCGCATCGGCGCTGGCCATGAACAAGGAGCAGGCGAAGAAGGTCGCCAAGGCGGCCGGCATTCCAGTCGCGGAATCCAAGGTGGTCAACCGTTTCGCCGTCCAGAACAAGCATCCGATGAAGCCGCCCTATGTGGTCAAGCCGGTCAATGAGGGGTCGAGCTTCGGCGTCGTCATCGTGCATGAGGGGCAGTCGCATCCGCCGCAGGTGATCGGCTCGACGGAATGGAAATATGGCGAGACCGTCATGGTCGAGCGCTACATCCATGGACGGGAGCTGACCTGCGCGGTGATGGGCGATGTGGCGCTCGGCGTCTGCGAGATCATCCCGACCGGGCATTCCTTCTACGACTACGATTCAAAATACGTTCCTGGCGGATCAAAACACGAAATCCCTGCTAAAATTTCACCGAATATTTACCAAAAAATACAGACACTGGCCCTTAAGGCTCATCTTGCCATCGGTTGCCGGGGCGTCTCCCGGTCGGACTTCCGTTACGACGACCGCCACTCCGAAAACGGCGAGGTTGTCTGGCTTGAGGTCAACACCCAGCCGGGCATGACGCCGACGTCTCTGGTGCCTGAAATCGCCGCCCAAGCGGGACACTCGTTCGGCGATTTGTTGAGTTGGATGGTGGAGGACGCTTCGTGTCTGCGTTGAGGTGGGGACAGGGTAATGGCGGCGGCGCGGCTGGTTTCGCGCTGTTCGGTCTGTCGCTGTCATTCGACCGTTTCGTCTTGCCCCGCCAGCTTCGCCGGCCGGTCCGGGTGCTTGGGCGCCTGTGCGGCGGCGAATATGAGGCGCCGCGCTTCTCGGCAGCGATCCTTTCTGCGGCGCTCATCGCGTCGAGCAGCGCCTATGGCGCCTATCTTGGCGGCTACACCGATACCGTCGTGCAGGGCATCACGGCCCGCACCGGCTTTGCTGTCGACCAGATCAAGGTGGTCGGCAACCGCCAGACTTCTGAAATCGACGTGCTCGATCGGCTCGGCCTCGACGGCTGGACCTCGCTGATCGGCTTCGACGCCGAAGCGGCCCGCGAGCGCATCGCGACGCTGCCCTGGGTCGAGGGTGCGGCAGTGCGCAAGATTTATCCGCATACGCTGGAGGTGCGCATCGAAGAGCGCGAGGCCTTCGCGCTTTGGCAGCAGGGCGCCTCGGTGTCGGTCATCGAAAAGTCGGGCGAGGTGATCGCGCCGTTCTCGGGCGGCAAGCAGGCGCTGCTGCCGCTGATCATCGGCACGGGCGGGCCGGCCATGGCGCCGGCCTTTCTCGAGAAGATCAAGCGCTATCCGGAACTCGCCGCGCGGGTCAAAGGCTATATCCGGGTCGGCGAGCGGCGCTGGGATCTGAGACTAGAAAACGGCATCACGATCAAGCTGCCCGAGGACGACGAGGACCAGGCGATCGCCGAACTCGTCAGGATCGACCATGACAACGGGCTTTTGACGCGCGACATCGCCGCCGTCGACATGCGGCTCCCCGACCGGCTGGTCGTAGAGCTTTCGCCGGAAGCGGCGACGCAGCGCGAAGCCGCGCTCAGCGACAAGCCGAAGAACCTGGCCAAGCGCAAGGCGGGGGCAAAGATATGAACTGGCTTGGCGGCAGTGCCGATGCTTCTTCGCGCCGGTCGGGCACGCTCACGGTGCTCGATGTCGGCTCCAGCAAGGTTTGCTGCGTGGTGGCGAAGCTCAAGCCGAACGAGGACGGCAAGCTGCTGCGCGGGCGCTCGCACCGCATCCAGGTGATCGGCATCGGCCACCAGAAGTCGCAAGGCGTGAAGTCGGGTGTCGTGGTCGACCTCGACCGCGCCGAACATGCCATCCGTCTGGCCGTCGATGCGGCCGAGCGCATGGCCGGGCTCACGGTCGATTCCCTCATCGTCAACATGACGGCGGGCCGGCTGAAGAGCGAGGCCTTCTCGGCGACCATCAATCTGGGCGGCCATCAGGTCGAGGAAGTCGACATCAAGCGCGTGCTCGCCGCCGGCGCCAAGCAGGCGCTGAGGGCCGAGCGCGAAGTGATCCATTCGCTGCCGGTCGGTTTCTCGCTCGATGCCGAGCGCGGCATGCGCGATCCGCGCGGCATGGTCGGCGATGCGCTGGGCGTCGACATGCATGTTCTGACGGGCGACGCGGCGCCGATGCGCAATCTGGAGCTTTGTATCAACCGCTCGCATCTGTCGGTCGAACGCATGGTGGCGACACCGTATGCCAGCGGGCTTGCCTCGCTGGTCGATGACGAGCTCGAAATGGGCGCCGCCTGCATCGACATGGGCGGCGGCACGACGACCATTTCGGTGTTCTCGGAAGGCAAGTTCGTCCACGGCGACGCCATCGCCATCGGCGGCAACCACGTGACGCTCGACATGGCCAAGGGCCTGTCGACCTCGCTCGATGCCGCCGAACGGCTGAAGGTGATGCACGGCTCGGCGCTGCCCGGCAGCGCCGACGACCGCGACCTCGTCTCGATCCAGCCGATCGGCGAGGAAGGTGATGTGCCGCTGCAGATCCCGCGCTCGGTGATGACGCGCATCATCCGCGCCCGCATCGACGAGACGCTGGAGCTTTTGCGCGACCGGCTGAACAAGTCCGGCTATGGCAATGCCGTGGGAAAACGCGTCGTGCTGACCGGCGGCGCCGGCCAGCTCTCAGGCTTGCCGGAAGCCGCGCGCCGCATTCTCGGGCGCAATGTGCGCATCGGCCGGCCGCTCGGCGTGGCAGGCCTGCCGGAGGCGGCCAAGGGGCCGGCGTTCTCGACCCCGGTCGGGCTGATGATCTATCCGCAGATGGCGAGCTTCGAGAGCCATTCGGCGAAAGGACTTTCCGGTTTCAGGATGACCGGGACGGGCGGAAAACTGCATCGCATGAGTCAGTGGTTGAGAGACAGTTTTTAATTTGACGGGGACAGCCCCATAGGCGGCCGCAGCGGCGAGGCGGCGGGAAAGGCAAAGGACGGAGACAATGACCATCAATCTGCAAAAGCCGGACATCACCGAGCTTAAGCCCCGCATCACCGTGTTCGGTGTCGGCGGCGGCGGCGGCAATGCCGTCAACAACATGATCACCGCCGGCCTGCGCGGCGTCGAGTTCGTGGTGGCCAACACCGACGCGCAGGCGCTGACCATGTCGAAGGCCGAGCGGCTCATCCAACTCGGCGCGCATGTGACCGAGGGCCTCGGCGCCGGCTCGCAGCCGGAAGTCGGCCGCGCGGCGGCGGAAGAGTGCATCGACGAGATCATAGACCACCTGTCCAACACCCATATGTGCTTCGTCACCGCCGGCATGGGCGGCGGCACCGGCACGGGAGCTGCTCCGGTCGTTGCCCGCGCGGCGCGCGAGAAGGGCATCCTCACCGTCGGCGTCGTCACCAAGCCGTTCCATTTCGAAGGCCAGCGCCGCATGAAGACGGCCGACCTGGGCATCGAGGAACTGCAGAAATGCGTCGATACGCTCATCGTCATCCCCAACCAGAACCTGTTCCGGCTGGCCAATGACAAGACCACCTTCGCCGATGCCTTCGCCATGGCCGACCAGGTGCTCTACTCGGGCGTTGCCTGCATCACCGACCTGATGGTCAAGGAAGGCCTGATCAATCTCGACTTCGCCGACGTGCGCTCGGTTATGCGCGAGATGGGCAAGGCGATGATGGGCACTGGCGAGGCATCGGGCGAGGGCCGCGCGATGGCCGCGGCGGAAGCCGCCATCGCCAACCCGCTGCTCGACGAGACCTCGATGAAGGGTGCCAAGGGTCTGCTGATCTCGATCACCGGCGGCCGCGACCTGACCCTGTTCGAAGTCGACGAAGCCGCGACCCGCATCCGCGAAGAGGTCGACCAGGACGCCAACATCATCCTGGGCGCCACCTTCGACGAGGAGCTGGAAGGCGTGATCCGCGTGTCGGTCGTCGCCACCGGCATCGACAAGTCGGCCGCTGAAATCGCCGCGGCGCCGATCTCGATCCGCGCGCCGCAGAAGCCGGCTGCCCGTCCAGCGGCGGCTCCGGTCGCCGAAATCCGCCCGGCACCGGTTCAGCAGCAAGTCTACGAGCCGCGGGCGGTCGATCCGGTCGCCGAGGCGATCCAGCTCGCCGAGGCAAACGCCGCCGCCATGGCGCAGTCGCGCCCCATGCCGGTCGACGACTTCCGGCCGCAGAGCAAGATCTTCCAGGCTCCGCCGGCCCAGCCGCAGCCGCAGCCGCAGCCGGTGGCGCAGCCGCAGGTCATGCAGCAGCCCGCCCCGCAGCGCGAGATGCCGCAGCCGGTGGCCGCGGCGCCGCAGCGGATGCCGCGCGTGGAAGACTTTCCGCCGGTGGTAAGGGCTGAAGTCGAAGCCAAGACGCGGCCCGCGGACCATGAGAACAGCGGTCCGATGGGGCTGATCAAGCGGCTGACCAACGGCCTTACCCGCCGCGAGGAAGAGCCGGCTCGGCTCCAGCCGGCGCAGCCGCGTGAACCGAAGCTGCGCCAGGCAGCGCCCGAGATGCGCCGTCTCGCCAGCCAGGATCCGCAGCTCTACGCGCCGCGCCGCGGCCAGCTCGACGACCAGGGCCGGCTGACGCCGCAGGCCCGCACGGTGCAGGAAGACGACCAGCTGGAGATCCCGGCGTTCCTGCGCCGTCAGGCCAACTGACCGCTGATCGTTAACGATATATAACGGTTGTTAACAGGCAGACGAAAAATCGTCTGCCTGTTTCCTTTATAAAGCCTAGTTAAAACAATGCGTTACGAGATATTTATCACGTCTTCCCGTGGTTACACGGGGTAAAAAACCGTGATTTGGAGTCTCCCGAGGGGGCCATTATCTTCGCCACGGACTAAAGTCGGTTTGCCGGGATTCGGGGAGTAGCCCTGCCTGCCGATCATACAGAGCCGCATGCTCTTGCTTATTTTGCCGCATTTGTGCGCGCGCCAGACCATCGATCTGGCTGCAAGATACCCAAGGCCGATCGAGCGGACGCAGGCATTAGGGCGTATGGGGTTACTCTTGCACGACTATCAGACGACAGTGAAATCGCGCGCGACGCTGACTGGCATCGGCGTCCACAGCGGCAAGCCGGTCACCGTTCATTTCCTGCCGGCCGAGGCCGACTCGGGCATCGTGTTCCATCTTTCGAATGGCAGTGAAAGCCGCGATTTCCGCGCTTTGGTCGCGGAAGTCGGCGCTACCGATCTTTGCACCATGCTTGGCGATCCGGCGGGCGAACATATCGGCACGGTCGAGCATCTGATGGCCACGGTTTTCGGTCTTGGCATCGACAACCTCGTCATCGAGATCGACGGTTCGGAGGTCCCCATTCTCGACGGCAGCGCCATGGCCTTCGTCGAAGCCTTCGATCAGGCCGGCATCGAGACGCTGGCGGTGAAGCGGCGCTATATCCGCGTGGTCAAGCCGGTGCGCGTGGAAGCAGGCGCATCCTGGGCGGAGTTCCGCCCCTATGACGGCACGCGCTTCGAGGTCGAGATCGATTTTGAAAGCCCGGCGATCGGCCGGCAGCAATTTGCCTCCGACATCAACCCCGACATCTTCCGCCGCGACATCGCGCGCGCCCGCACCTTCGGCTTCATGAAGGATGTCGAGCGGCTTTGGGCCGCCGGTTATGCGCTCGGCTCGTCCCTGGAAAACTCGCTGGTCATCGGCGACGACAACCGCGTCATCAATGTCGGGGGCTTGCGCTATCCCAATGAGTTCGCCCGCCACAAAACGCTCGATGCGATGGGCGATCTGGCGCTGGCCGGCGCGCGCTTCATCGGCTGCTTCCGTTCCTATCGCGGCGGCCACCGGATGAACGCCTCGGCGTTGCGCCGGCTGCTTTCCGACCGCACGGCCTTCGAGATCGTCGAGACCAGGCGCCGCGAGCGCGGCCGAGTCGCCGAGATGATCGCGGTGAGCGGGCCGGTTTACGCGCCCTGGGTTATCTGAGGCGGTTCTCCTCACAGACGACAGCGGCGTTTTCCAGCCCTTGCAGCCTGTAACGGTTCCTTTGCCACCTTCTGGCAGGCTCCTGCACGGTATCGCAAGGCGCGGCCGTCGGGTTTGATCTGGGCAAGGGTGGTGTGGTAATAATGCATCACCGAGACACCAAATCGCGCTCAGATCGCGGCGTCCGGCAGCCGCCACAAAAATGTGCGATTGGCCGGACATAGCGTTGCCGGGCAAGGGGATAATGGTTTATGGCTGCGGCCCGGACCGAAACGACGCCGAAGGGGCGGAATTCAAACATGTTTTTTTCGCGAGTTGGTCAATCGGTAGCGCCGCGTCGGGCTGTTTTGCTGGCGCTGTCGGTGGTTGCTCCCGCGCTCGTGCTGTCGGCCTGCATGTCGGAGAAGAAGGACGTCAACCTGGCGACCTATGTCGACCAGACCGAACCGGCCGACGTTCTCTACAATCAGGGCCTGGCCAACATGAATGCCGGCCGACTCGACGAGGCTAGCAAGAAGTTCGACGCCGTCGACCGCCAGCATCCTTATTCGGAATTCGCGCGCAAATCGATGGTGATGGGCGCTTTCGCCGACTATCGCGCCGGCAATTATGACGAGGCGATCGGCACCGCGAAGCGCTACCTGACGCTCTATCCGTCGACCGACGAAGCCGCCTATGCGCAATACATCATCGGCTTGAGCTATTATCGGCAGATCAAGGACGTCACCCAGGATCAGAAGGAAGCGCGCCAGACCATCCAGACCATGCAGGATCTGGTGACCCGCTGGCCCAATTCCGAATATGTCGGCGATGCCAAGGACAAGATCCGCTTCGCCAACGATCAGCTCGCCGGCAAGGAGATGCAGGTCGGCCGCTACTATCTCGAGCGCCGCGATTATATCGCCGCCGTCAAGCGCTTCCGCACCGTGGTCGAGAGCTACTCCAACACCCGCCATGTCGAGGAGGCGCTGGCGCGCCTGACCGAGTCCTACTATGCGATGGGCCTGACCTCGGAAGCGCAGACGGCAGCCGCGGTGCTCGGCAACAACTATCCCGACAGCCAGTGGTACAAGGATTCCTATAAGCTCCTGCAGAGCAACGGGCTTGCGCCGCGCGAAAATGCCGGGTCGTGGATCTCCAAGGCCGGGAAGCTGATCACCGGCGCCTAAGGCCTGAGCATTGGCCCGACTGCAGCGCTTTTCGGATTGATCCGGCGCAAAAACAAAAAGATAGTGCGGCGCTGCGACTCCCCTATGGTCGCACCTTAAGGCGTCGCGCTTGAACGGGCCGATGCGACGCGCTTTAAGTCTCTTGTTTTTGGCGCGTGTCGTTGTCCAAACCGGGTCCGTTTTGGCCGACATGCAATAGGTCCGGGTTCTGATGCTGTCCAGACTGTCGATCCGCGATATCGTCCTGATCGAGAAGCTGGACATCGACTTCCTGCCTGGGCTTTCGGTGCTGACCGGCGAGACCGGCGCCGGCAAATCCATCCTGCTCGACGCCTTGTCGCTGGCGCTCGGCGCGCGCGGCGATGCCTCGCTGGTGCGCCACGGCGCCGCGCAAGGCCAGGTGATCGCGGTGTTCGACGTTCCGCGCAACCATCCGGCCCGCGCGCTGCTTGCCGAGAATGACATCGAGGATGACGGCGACATCATTCTGCGCCGCGTGCAGACGGCCGACGGCCGCACGCGCGTCTTCGTCAACGACCAGCCCTCCAGCGTCACGCTGATGCGCGATGTCGGCCGCGCGTTGGTCGAAATCCATGGTCAGCATGACGAGCGCGCGCTGGTCGATCCCGGCGCGCATCGCGAATTGCTGGACAGTTTCGGCGGCCATCTCGGCGCCGTTCGCGGCGCGGGCGAGGCCTGGCGCTACTGGCGAAACTGCGAGCAGGAGCTCTCCCGGCATCGCGCCAAGGTCGAAGCGGCGGCGCGCGAGGCGGATTATCTGCGCGCCTCGGTGGCCGAGTTGGCAAAGCTCGACCCGCAGCCGGGCGAGGAGAGCGAGCTTGCGGAATTGCGCGCGCAGATGATGCGCGTCGAAAAAATCGCCGGCGAAATCCATGACGCGCAGGATGTTCTGTCCGGGCCGTCCTCGCCGCTGCCGCAGCTTGCCAGCCTGTTGCGCCGGCTGCAGCGCAAGGCAGGCGAAGCGCCGGGCCTGCTCGACGACGTGGTGAAGTCGCTCGACGAGGCGATGCTCTCGCTCGACGCGGCCCAGTCCGGTGTCGAAGCAGCGCTTCGCGCCACCGAATATGATCCGCAGCGTTTGGAGAAGGCGGAGGAGCGACTGTTTGCGCTGCGTGCCGCTTCGCGCAAGCACAATGTGGCGGTCGACGATCTGGCGCTACTGCGCGACACGATGGTGGCCGATCTCGCCGACCTCGATGCCGGTGAGGAGCGGCTGCATGCGCTGGAGAAGCAGGCCGCCGCCGGGCGCGAGGCCTATGATATTTCCGCCGCACAGCTTTCCTCGCTGCGCCACGCGGCGGCGACGGGCCTGACCAAGGCGGTCATGGCGGAATTGCCGGCGCTCAAGCTCGAGCGGGCCGAGTTCATCGTCGAGATGACGAGCAATGCCGAAAGCCGCATGGAAGAGGGTATCGACCAGGTCGAGTTCTGGGTGCGGACCAATCCGGGCACAAGGCCGGGGCCGATGATGAAGGTCGCCTCCGGCGGCGAGCTGTCGCGCTTCCTCCTGGCATTGAAGGTGGCGCTGGCCGATCGCGGCTCGGCGCCGACCCTCGTGTTTGACGAAATCGACACCGGCGTCGGCGGCGCGGTTGCCGACGCCATCGGCCAGCGGCTGGCGCGGCTGTCGAAGCGTGTGCAGGTGCTTTCGGTCACGCATGCGCCGCAGGTAGCCGCCCGCGCGGCCACGCATTTCCTGATCTCGAAATCCGGCGGCAAGGACCGCGTCGCCACCGGTATTGCCGAAATGGATCGCGCCGCGCGCCAGGAGGAGATCGCTCGCATGCTGGCCGGCGCCACCATCACCGACGAAGCCCGCGCCGCCGCCGACAGGCTGCTGCGCGAGAATACCGCGGCGGCTTAAGATTTCCGGACGCTGGCAGGCTGAGTCAGCAGATGGCTGCATCTTGCTGTTCGGGAATGATTTTTGCGTAAGGCGACTTCATGCCGGCGAATCCTGATTTATAGTGGCCCGCCATAATTCGAGGACCGCCTTTCATGTCGGAAAAACCAGTCGAATCGCTGAGCGAAGGCGAGGCCGCGGAGGAGCTGAAGCGGCTCGCGGCGGAGATCGCCGAGCACGACCGGCGTTATCACACCGAGGATGCGCCGACGATCTCGGACGCCGAATATGACGCGCTGGCACGGCGCAACCTCGCCATCGAGGAGCGTTTCCCCGATCTCGTTCGCGAGGATTCGCCATCGCGCCGGGTCGGCGCGCCGCCGGCCGAAGGCTTTGCCAAGGTGCGGCACGCGGTGCCGATGCTCAGCCTTGCCAAGGCCTATACCGACCAGGACGTCGCCGATTTCATCGAACGCGGAAGGCGCTTCTTCGACCGCGACAAAGATCTCGACATCCCCTTCACCGCCGAGCCGAAGATCGACGGCCTGTCGGCCTCGCTGCGCTACGAGAACGGCGTGTTCGTGCAGGGTGCGACGCGCGGCGACGGCGCCGTCGGCGAGGACATCACCGCCAATCTGAAGACCATCGCCGACATCCCAAAGAAGCTGCAGGGCTCAGGCTGGCCGGAGGTCATCGAAATCCGCGGCGAGGTCTATATGACCTATGCCGAATTCGAGGCGCTGAAGCAGCGCTCGGCGGCTACAGGCGGCCAGGATTACGTCAATCCGCGCAACACGGCGGCCGGATCGCTGCGCCAGAAGGACCCGTCGGTCACTGCCAGCCGCAACTTGAAATTCTTCGCTTATGCCTGGGGTTACACGACGGCGGACCCCGCGCCGACGCAGTTCGACGCGGTGCAGAAATTCGCCGAATGGGGTTTTAAGGTCAGCCCGCTGATGGTCCGGGCGAAGTCCAAAGAGGAACTCATCGCGCACTACCACCGGATCGAGGAACAGCGTTCCTCGCTCGGCTATGACATAGACGGTGTGGTCTATAAGGTCGACCAGCTCGAGCTGCAGCGACGCTGGGGCTTCGTCACTGGCGAGCCGCGCTGGGCGGTCGCTCATAAATTCCCGGCCGAGCAGGCGATGACCACGGTCGAGAAGATCGACATCCAGGTCGGCCGTACCGGCACGCTGGCGCCGGTGGCGCGGCTGGCGCCGGTGACCGTAGGCGGCGTGGTGGTCGAGAACGTCACTCTGCACAATGAGGACTATATCAAGGGTTTCGACAGCAACGGCCAGCCGATCCGCGACGGCATCGACGTGCGCATCGGCGACACGGTGGTTATCCAGCGGGCAGGGGATGTCATCCCGCAGATCGTCAGCGTCGTAATCGACAAGCGGCCGGCCAATGCCGTGCCTTACGAATTCCCGCATACCTGCCCGGTTTGCGGTTCGCCGGCGACGCGCGAGATCAACGAGAAGACGGGCAAGGAGGATTCGCGCCGGCGCTGTACCGGCGAGCTGATCTGCGCCGCCCAGGCCGTGGAAAGGCTGCGCCATTTCGTGTCGCGGGGCGCGATGGATATCGAGGGGCTGGGCGCGGAAAATATCGACCTCTTCTTCAATGCGGGGCTGGTGAAGACCGCGGCTGACATCTTTACGCTGAAGGATCGCCGCCCGGCCGTCACCAGGGCGCTGGCCGAGCGGCGCGAGGAGCAGGCGCGGCTGCGCGAGGAGGCCTCGGGCAAGACACGCAAGAATGTGCGCAGCGTCGAGGAGCGCAACTATGAAGGCCTCGACAAGCTCTTCGCCGCCATCGACGCGCGGCGCGAGCCGGAGCTCGATCGGTTCATCTTCGCGCTCGGCATCCGCCATATCGGCGAAACGACGGCCGCCGTGCTTGCCCGTCAGTTCTCGACCATCGAGGAACTGATTCGTGTGGGCAAGGAGACCGCAAAGGCGGAGGATCCGCACACGGTTTTCCCGTCGATCAACGGCATCGGCGACACGGTGATCAATGCGCTGCGCGACTTCTTTGGCAATGAGCGCAATGACGACGTGCTGGACTCCCTGCTCGCCCAGGTTCATCCGAAGCCCTATGTCATGGAAATCTCGGCCGGCAGCGAAGTCTCCGGCAAGACAGTCGTGTTCACCGGCACGCTGGAAAAGATGACGCGCTCCGAGGCCAAGGCGATGGCGGAGCGTCTCGGCGCCAAGGTCGCGGGCTCGGTTTCGGCCAAGACCGATCTGGTGGTGGCGGGGCCCGGCGCAGGCTCCAAACTCAAGACCGCGTCTGATCTCGGCATCGAGGTGATCGACGAGGACACCTGGCTGCAGCGCATCGGCAGGGGCGGCTGATGGCGGGCGCGTTCAAGGGCTTTGGGCCAAAAGCCATTCCGTTCTTCAAGGCGCTCGACTTCCACCAGAGCCGGGAGTGGTTTCAGGAAAACCGCGACCTCTTCGACAGCGAGCTGCATGGGCCGTTTTGCGATCTCGTCGAGACGCTCAGCGAGCGGTTCGAGGCGGCCAAGCTCGGCTTGCGCGGCGACCGCAAGAAATCGCTGTTCCGCATCAATCGCGACGTGCGCTTCGCCAAGGACAAGCGGCCCTACAACCGGCATCTGTCGGCGATCCTGTCGCCGGACGGCACCAAGATGTCACAAGGCGTCTTCTATGTGCATATCGGGCTGGAGCGTTGCTTCGCCGGCGTCGCCTGGTGGCAGCCGGCGCCAGAGCTGCTGCAGGCGATGCGCAAGGCGATCGTGACCAAGCCGGCCGCGTTCCGCGCCATGGTCTCGTCGCTCAAGAAGGCAGGCCTGGAGCTCGATGCGGAGGACCGCCTGAAGCGCGCGCCGCGCGGTTTCGAGGACGTCGGCGACGACGACCTCGCCCAGGCTGTGCGCAATCGGCATTTCGTGGTCCGGCACGACATCGATCCGGCAACGATTCATTCGCCGGCCCTGGTCGACGACCTCGTCGACTTCACGCTTGGCGCCAAGCCGCTGCTCGACTGGGGCAGGGCGATCCAGGGCACAGCTGTGGCGGCCTGACGCCGTCGCAGGGTCAGGCAAATGCGTTTCACCGTTTCACGGAAACGGCGAACCGCTCTATCTTTTTGTTTTTACGCAATTCCGGGCGGAAAACCGCTCACACTTTTCCTGGAATTGCTCTAACCGCCTACATCCGCATCAACAGGCCACCGTCGACGGCGAGCTCGATGCCGGTGATGTAGCTTGCGGCGTCCGACAGCAGGAACAGCGCGGCATTGGCCATGTCCTGCGGTGTGCCGATGCGGCCGAGCGGTGTATAATCCGCCACGGCGGCGCGTTTCTCCTCGGTGTCCCAACGCGCTTGCAACGGCGTCAGCGCCATGCCGGGGCAGATGGCGTTCGAGCGGATCCGCTCGCCGGCAAGCTGCATGGCCAACGACTTGGAGAGGGCGCAGACGCCCGCCTTCGAGGCCTGATAGGCGTCCTGCGGTTTCGGATCGCCGCGATACCACTGGATGGTCGAGAAATGCACCATGGCGCCGCCGCGCCCGCCGGCGCGCATATGCGGAACGACCGCTCGCGCCGTGTGCACGAAAGATTTCAGATTGATGTTGAACACCTGGTCCCACACATCGAGATCCATCTCGAGCGCTGACTTGTCGCGGCCGAACCACAGCACGCCGGCGACATTGGCGAGATAGTCGATGCGGCCGCGCTCGCGGCCGGCGGCGCCGATGCTTCGCTCGACGAAGGCGGCATCGGTCAAATCGCCTTGGGCGAAGGTCAGCCTGTCGTCGTAGGCGGCAAGCGAGACCGGGCGGGGCTTGATGTCGATGGCGGTGACGGAGGCGCCGGCACCGAGCAGCGCCAGCGCGATCGCTTCGCCCATGCCGCCGCCAGCTCCGGTGACGACCGCATGCCTGCCGGTGAAATCAAAGACGATCATTCATTGCCCCTCTTTTGTCCCGATCTTGGCACCGGGTTTGATCGCTCGACAATAGGGGCGGATGGAAAATCCATCATCCGGTAACACCCTTGGGCAAGCTTTCGAACGCTTGCCAGTTTGTCATCGGCCACGGAAGCGGGGGCGATCAGTTCCGCTGATCGTCGGGTCAAGCGAATTGGTGTGACAATGACAGCGACGCTTCCTACATCAGGCCGCACTTGAAGCGCGTTGCGCTGGAATCCGCTCAGGCAAGGCGCTTCAAGTTTTGTTTTGATGCATGTCCCAGAACAGCTGCGCACTTCAGGGGCGTCATGCATTAGGAGCGGCTGATGACGGCGGAAACAATCTCTGAGGGCAGGACCGGGAGCGACTTCTGGGACGGCGTGCGATTGTCGATGCCGGTCGTCGTCGCTTCCGCGCCGTTCGCGGTGCTGTTCGGCGCGATCGCGGTCGACAATGGTTTCTCCGTGCTCGAAGCCTTCCTGATGAGCGCCATGATCTATGGCGGCGCCAGCCAGATGGTCGGCATCGAACTGTTCGGCCAGCATGTCGCGCCGTGGCTGATCGTGCTGTCGATCTTCGCGGTGAATTTTCGCCACGTGCTTTATTCGGCGGGCATCGGCCGGCGCATCGCGCATTGGCCGCTGCTGCAGCAGGCCGCCGGCTATTTCATCCTCACCGACCCACAATTCGCAATCGCCGAGGCAAGGGCTGAATCCGGCCGCCCGGTCGGTTTCGTCTGGTATCTCGGGCTCGGCCTCCCGGTCTATGTGTTCTGGGTGATCGAAAGCGGCTTAGGCGCGGTGTTCGGCAAGATGATCCCGGATACGCATGCGCTGGGCATCGATTTCCTGCTGCCGATCTATTTCCTCGGCCTGGTGCTTGGCTTCCGCAAGCGGCCGCTTTGGGCGCCCGTCGTTGCCGCCAGCGCCGTCGCCTCGATCATCGCCTACAGAACCGTCGGCTCGCCCTGGCATGTCTCGATCGGCGCGATCGCCGGTGTTCTCCTGGCGGTGATCCTGCCGCCGCATCACAGCGGCGTTGGCAAGCGGCCATGAGCACGACCTTCTGGATCATCCTTGCCGGCGCTGTCGCTACCTATCTGACACGGGTTGGCGGCCACCTCGTCATCTCGCGCTTCGACACCATCCATCCGCGCGTCGAGGCCGGCCTCAACGCCGTGCCGGCCGCCGTCCTGACGACGCTGGTCGCCCCGGAACTGCTGCATGCCGGACCGGCCGAATGGGCGGCGCTGATCGTCACCGTGCTGGTGTCGCTGCGCGGCGGCCTGATGGCGATGTTCTTGGCCGGCGCGGCTGTGTTGATCCTCGCACGGCAGTTCATCGGATAGAATTCTGCCGGTGCGATCGTTCGAAACGTTGGCGCTGCCCCTCATTGCCCTGCCGGGCATTTCTCCCCGTGAACGGGGAGAAAGAGGCTGTCCTCAAATCTTTGCGTCATGCGGCAGCGGCGCGGTGGCTTTTTCCAGCCAAGCAAGCGTCTCGCCGTCGACCATCGGACCGATCTCGGCCAGCACCCGGGCATGATACCGGTCGAGCCACTGCAATTCGTCCCGGTGCAACAGGTCACTGCGGATGAGGCGCTTGTCGATCGGCGCCAGCGTCAGGGTCTCGAAGGCGTGCATGGCGATGTCACCACCTTCGATCTGTTCGGCAGGCGTGACCAGGATCAGGTTCTCGATGCGGATGCCGTAGGCGCCTTCCTTGTAATAGCCCGGCTCGTTGGACAGCATCATGCCGGCCAGCAGTTTTTCGGTGCCGGTGCGGGCAATACGCTGCGGCCCTTCGTGCACCGCAAGGTAGGAGCCGACGCCATGGCCGGTGCCATGAGCGAAGTCGCAGCCATGCTTCCACAGCGCCATGCGGGCAACGGCGTCGATCTCTGAACCGCGCGTGCCGGCGGGGAAACGCAGCGTCGAGATGCCGATCATGCCCTTCAGCACCAGCGTGAAGCGTTCGCGCATCTCCTCGGTCGGCTCGCCGATCGGCACGGTGCGGGTGATGTCGGTGGTGCCGTCCTGATACTGGCCGCCGGAATCGAGCAGGAACAGCTCGCCGCTCTCAAGCTTGCGGCTGGTGGCGCGCGAGACGCGGTAATGCATGATGGCACCGTTCGGGCCGGCCCCGGAAATCGTGTCGAAGGACACGTCGCGCAGCGGCATCTGCGTTTCCTCGCCGGTCTGCCGGCGCACCTCCTCGAGCCTGGTGACGACGGCTATTTCGTCCAGCGTGCCGGGCTTCTGGCGGTCGAGCCAGCATAGCAGCTTGGCGACCGCGGCGCCGTCGCGGCGATGCGCGGCGCGGCTGCCGGCGATCTCGGCCTGGTTCTTGGTGGCGCGCGGGATGCGCGCCGGGTCGGCGGCCAGCACGACCGTGCCGCCATTGTCCTCGACCAGCATTCTCAGCTTGTCAGCCGCCAGCACAGGGTCGAGCGCGATTTTGGCTCCGCCCTTTGCGAGGTCGACGATTGCCGCTTCGAACTCGTTCGGATCCTGCGGATCGGCGAGCTGGGTGAGATAGGCCGCGACCTGGTGCGGGAATTTGCGCTGGTCCATGAACAGCTGATGCTTGCCGTCGGCTGCGAGGATGGCAAAGCCCAGTGCCAGCGGCGTGTGCGGCACGTCGCCGCCACGGATGTTGAACACCCAGGCTATCGAAGAGGGATCGGTCAGCACCGCATGAGTGGCGCCTTCCTTCTCGATCGCGCCGGCCAGCCGGGCCAGCTTGTCCTTGGCGAGCTCGCCGGCAAAGGCGATCGGGTGAAGCTCGACCGGCGCGCGCGGCGGCTCCGGCTGGTCCTTCCAGATGATGTCGATGGGGTTCCTGTCGAGCGGCACCAGCGTCGCGCCGGACTGCTCGGCCGACGCCTTCAGCGCCTTGACCTCGCCGATCGTATGCAGCCAGGGGTCGAAGCCGAGTCTCGCGCCCTTACCGAGATTGTCCTTGATCCAGCTGGCCGGCGGACTGTCGATCAGGCTCTCGACGGTGAAGATGCCGAGATCAACTTCGTTGCGCACCTGCAGCGTGTAGCGGCCATCGACGAAGATGAAGGCGCGGTCGCGCAGGATGATGGCGACACCGGCCGAACCGGAAAAGCCGGTCATCCATTTCAGCCGCGCCGAGCGGTCGGCGACATATTCGCCCTGGTGCTCGTCCGCGCGAGGCACCATGAAACCGTCGAGACCGTTTTCAGCCAGCCTTTGCCGCAGCAGTGCTACGCGCGGCTTGCCGACGGTCGGATCGCCAGCGGAATCAAAGGTCTGGAACATTGTGGGCATCTCCCTCGAATGGCTCGCCGCGACCGTAGCGCATAGGCCTGGAAACCGGAATCGATTTCGGCAGGGCCAGATCGGCCGCTGCTGCCTACTTCAGCGCTTGAGGTGGATGGTCACCCAGCCTTCGCGATGAAGCGTGCGCACGTGGCGGAAGCTCTGGCCGACATAGGCCGAGATCACCGCGTCGCGCTGCCTGTCGAGGATGCCGGAAAGCACCAGCGAGCCGCCAAGCCTGATATGCCGGGCCATTTCGGGCGCCAGCCGCATCAGCGGCCGCGCCAGGATGTTGGCGACGATCAGGTCAAACGGCGCGCGCCTGGCGAAGATCGGGTTGTGGAAGCCTGGCGCCGTCACGGTCTCAACCAACGCCTTGACGTGGTTGAGACGGGCGTTAGCCGCGGCAACGCGGACGGCGACGGGATCGATGTCGGTCGCCAGCACTGGGATATGCGCCAGCTTGGCAACCGCGATCGCCAGCACCGCGCTGCCGGTGCCGAGGTCGAGCGCGTTGCGCGGCCGTTCGCGCAGCACCACCTGCTCCAGCATTTCGAGGCAGCCGGCGGTGGTGCCATGATGGCCGGTGCCGAAGGCAAGGCCGGCCTCGATCTCGATGGTGAGATCGCCGGCGTGGCGCTTGGCCCGGTCGTGCGAGCCATGGACGAAAAAGCGGCCGGCGCGGACCGGCTTCAGGCCTTCCAGCGAGCGCGACACCCAGTCGACCTCAGGCAGGACCTCACGCTCGACAGGTTTCGGCAGGCCGAGGCCGGCCAGAATATCCTTGACCCGCGCTTCGACCGGATCGACGTCGCCGTCGGCATAGAGCGACACTTCGTGGATGTCTTTTTCCTCGTCGAGCTCCAGCACGGCGATCGGCAGGCCGTCGTCCTCGAAGGCGGTGTCTAGCGCCATGAAGATGCGATCGGCCTCAGCCTTGTTGGCGGTGAGATGGAGCCGGGTCTGCCCCATCAGGAAGCCTCTTGTTTGAACATGACCTTCTCCGAGAACCGGTTCCCACTTTTTGCGGTCGCTGACCTTCGGTTCGGGGTCATGTTTGGCCACCCGCCGCCAGACGCTTCAGCTTGGCGACAGCGGCGTCGGCCGTCTCGCCGTAAGCGATGGTTCCGGCGAATTCGCCCTTGGCGTTGAGGAGCAGCACGGAGGCCGTGTGGTCCATCGTGTAGTCGCCGTCGCCGGTGTCGACCTTCTTCCAGTAGATGCCGAAAGCCTTGGCCATGGCGTGCACCTTGTCCGGATCGCCGGTGATGCCGGTGATGCGGTCGGAAAAATTGCTGACATAGGTGTTCATCGTCTCGGGCGTATCACGCTCCGGATCGACGGTGACGAAATAGGCGTTGAGGTTTTTGCCGCTGTCGCCCATCGTCTTCAGCCAGCCGGCCAGCTCGAAGAGCGTTGTCGGGCAGACTTCCGGGCAATGGGTGAAGCCGAAGAAGACGACGCTCGGGTGGCCCCTGAAGGCCGCCTCGGTGATTGGAGCGCCTTTCTGGTCAACCAGGGTGAAGGGCGCGCCGTAGGGCTCGCCGCCGTAATGGCCGCGGTACCAGTCGAATGTCAGCCAGCCGATGCCTGCCGCCATCAGGACGAGAATGCCGACCAGGATTGCACGCATCATCAGTGAATGTCCGTCGCGATTGCTTTGGCTGGAAGCCAGTTTGGCGACAGTCTTAACGGGTCGGCGGCGGTCGCGCAAAGATGTCGCGTTGCCGCAATCGGCCGAGCGGTCCGATCGCGTGGCGGACCATTACCGATCCTTAATTTGACCGGCTTGGCTGTCCAATTATCCTCCATAAACCATCCCTGATGGAGCAGCCTGATGGCCGGCTCGCCAGTATCGTCCTATTCGAAGACCCAGGTCTGGCTGCATTGGAGCATCGCCGCGCTCATCCTGATCCAGTTCGTGGCCCATGACGGCATGCAGCATGTGTGGCGCGCGCTGCGCCGCGGACAGGAAGCCGCTGCGGGCGATTGGCCGCTGGCCTATATGCATGTCGTGCTTGGCCTTGCCGTACTGGTCCTCGCTGCCTGGCGGCTCTGGCTGCGGGAGACGCGCGGCGTTCCGCCAGTTTCTGGCATCGAGCATCCGGCGCTGCGGCTGCTCGCCAGGCTGACGCATCTCGTCATCTACGCGCTGATCTTCATCGTGCCGCTTTCCGGCGCCGCGGCGTGGTTCCTGCAGGTGCCGGGCGCAGGCCTGGTGCATGTCCTCGGCAAGAATGTGCTGCTCTATGTGGTGCTGCTCCACATCGCCGGTGCGCTCGTCCAGCATTTTGTCCTCAAGTCGAATGTGCTCAGGCAGATGCTGGCCTTCCGCCAGGCATAGTTTGCGTGCATCGGGCGGCTTGCAAACGCCACGATCCTGTCCCACCTGACATCGGCAATCGCCAACCGAGGAGGCAATCTTTGCGAAAACTGATCGGTTTATTCGCCGTATGTCTTGCCCTCAGCGCCGGCGCGGCCGTGGCCGACGAGGTGGGCAAAGTGGGTGTCGACTGGGTCGGCAACGACATCATGATCGACGCCATCAAGGACCCTAAGGTCGACGGCGTCACCTGCCATGTCGCCTATTTCGACCGCAGCATCATCGACCGGCTGCACAAGGGCAACTGGTTCGAGGATCCGCCCGATTCCTCGATCTCCTGCCGCCAGACCGGGCCGATCACCATCGGCGACATCGATATGGGCGAGGGCGGCGAGGAAGTGTTCAAGCAGGGCCTCAGCCTGATCTGGAAGAAGCAGGTGGTGAACCGCATCTACGACAAGAAGAACGAGACGCTGATCTATCTGTCGCATTCGCGGCAGGTGCAGAACGGCTCGGCCAAGATGTCGGTCACCACCGTGCCGCTCTACGGCCAGAACGTGGTGTGGACGAAGGGCAAGCCGCAATAGGTTCGAGCGGATTATCTGTCCCGCTTGCGGGAGCAATCGCGCGGGCGTAAAGCCCGGGCATGGACCGCCCTGAAAACCTCGTTCTCAAGGACTCCGAGCCGCGCATCCATCCGACGGCGGAGCTGAAGGCATGCAAGCTCGGCCGCTATGCCTCGATCGGCGAGCGGGTGATCCTGCGCGAGGTGAGCGTCGGCGATTTCTCCTATTTCGAGCGCCATTCGGAAGCAATCTACACGACGATCGGCAAGTTCTGCTCGATTGCCGCCAACAGCCGCATCAACGCGCTCGAACACCCGATCGAGCGGCTGACGCAGCACAAGGTCGGCTATCGGCCAAACGAGTATTTCCGCTGGCTGGGCGTCGACGCGGCTTTTCGCGCGCGGCGTCAGGCGAAGTCGGTCAGCATCGGCCACGATGTCTGGATCGGCCACGGCGCGGTCGTCATGCCTGGTGTCGTGATCGGCAACGGCGCCGTCATCGGCGCCAATGCCGTGGTGACGCATGACGTCGCGCCCTACACGATCGTCGCCGGCGTTCCGGCAAAGCCACTGCGTCAGCGTTTCTCCGCCGACGTGGCGGCGCGCATCGACAGCCTCGCCTGGTGGGACTGGGCGCCCGAGAAACTGGCGAGAGCAATCCCCGAAATGCAGGCCATGCCGATCGAAGCCTTCCTCGATCGCTGGGAAGACAATACCCACTGAGGCGAACCAGCGGCGGAACGCCATCAGGCGCCGCGGCGCTACCCGGATGCTAAGCTCTGCCCTCGGGGATAGTTGCCCCTTCCGCCATGCGGGGGTGGCGCAGCGGAAGGGGCTCGAGGTAAACCGCCGAAGCGGAAGGAACAGGCTCTCTTGCCTGCACCGGCACTATCGCAAACAACCGATAAGGTGCTTTTTCACACGGCTGCGCTTCTGGCGTGTGTCTGATTGCAGCCGCGCGCAGGCTCGAAAATTCAAATCCTTGGAACCGGAGGGGGCGGCAGCTTGTTTCTTCGCAAATGCCTGCGCGTCCACGATTTTCGGGATTTGCATGATCGAGAAGATTTTTACCAGGATAGCCAACTGGGTGGCGCATCTGGCTGGCCTGGCGCCTACCTTCGCCATTTGCTTGCTGATCGTGGTTGCATGGGCGGCAAGCGGCCCGATCTTCGGTTTTTCCGACACTTGGCAACTGGTCATCAACACCGGCACCACCATCGTCACCTTCCTGATGGTGTTCCTGATCCAGAACACGCAGAACCGCGACGGCGCGGCGATCCAGGCCAAGCTGGACGAACTGATCAGGGTCGGCCGCGCCCACAACCAATTCATCGGTATCGAGCACCTGACGGAATCGGAGGTCAAAGAGATCCGCGACAAATGCGAGGCGGCGGCGAAGCGGCACGACCGCAAGATCGCCGAGGAGGCCAAGAAGGCCTTGACCGGCAAGACCCGCGCCAAGAAGAAAACCGCCGCTTGAGTGCCCGTCAGCGGCTCATAAAGGCGGCGAAGGCGTCCTTGTGATCGGGATGCCAGCGCGACAGAGCCGGGCGGTTCTCGATGATGTCGCCGATCGCCCAGGCCATGCGCTTTTCATCCGTCGGCCGCGCGACCTCGTTGTCGGGGCAAAGGATGTAAAAGTCGTCGTCGATCAGCGATGCCAGCATGAAGTCGATCACCTGTTCGCCGGTCCAGGCGCCGGCGGGCTTTTGCGTCGCGCCTTCGGTCAGGCCGGTATAGGTGAAGCCGGGGATCAGCAGATGCGCCGAAACCTTCGCCCCAGGCTCGTTGCGAAGCGCGTGCGCCAGCCCTTCGGTGAACGTCTTCACGCCGGCCTTGGAGACGTTGTAGGCGAGGTTGCCGGGCGGCGTCGTGATGCCCTGCTTGGAACCTGTGTTGATGATCAGGCCGGGCTTGTCCGCCGCGAGCATGCGCGGCACGAAGGCCTCGACGCCATGCACGACGCCCCAGAAATTGATGTCCAGCAGCCGCTTCCAGGCATCACGGTTATCCCAAGGCTTGCCCGGATTGTTGCCGACGCCGGCATTGTTCATCAGCACCGACACCGGGCCGAAGGCGCCGTGCGCGAGGTCCGCCAGCCGGTCGACCTCTTCCGCCTTGGAGACGTCGGTCGGGATCGGGAGGACGGCATCCTGGCCGGCGATCGCCGCAACGGCCCCTCTTGCCTGGTCGAGGCGCATGCCACCGATATCGGCCAGCACCGTCTTCATGCCCATCGCCGCGAAGCGTTTCGCCGCGGCGAGGCCGATGCCGCTGGCGCCGCCGGTGATGACGGCGACATTGCCGGAAGCGAAAGCGGGCAGGGCGGTCTGGATTTCGGCGTCGCTTGTCATGATTTTCATCCTTGTTCGGGCCCGGCCGAACTTAACGCCGGCCGCCGCCGAGGCAAGGCCGGTTCGTCTGCAACGGGTTGACCACCGCAGCGCCCGCCGCGCATGTTGTCCTGAAAAAAGGAGTTCGGCATTTGACCGACTGGATCGGAATCCTGAAGGAGCAGACCGTCAATGGCGACCAGATGGGCCGCGAGGTGCCGAAGATGCTGGCCAATCCCGATATCAGCGAGACGCAGGTGAAGACGCTGTTCGCGGCGCTGGAAAAGCAGGCGGAATTCGCCGAGAAGCTGCGGCTGGCGCTGGAGAAGTTCGGCCACGACTTCCCGGTCATCAAGGCGGCCGAACGGCTGGAGGAGCGCTATGCCGACCTTGCCGCTTCGGCGGCCGAGAAGCTGAAGGCGATGCGAAGCTAAATTAGCTATTTTTCTAGCAGCCTTTCGAACCGCTTGTCCGGTACGAACCAGATCATCGCTACCAGCACATAGATCGCGACACCGAGCCACTGGTTGACGAAGGTCAAAGCTATGGCCGCGAGGTATAGCGCCAACGAGATCTTTCCCTTGCGGTCGTTGCCCAACGCTCTGGCGAAGATGCTTTCCGGGTCGTGCAGGCGGTGGAGGGCGGCCGAGAGGATGTTGAAGCCGACGGCGCAGAGCGCCAGGTCGACGCCGTAGACCGCGACGGGCACCGGCGCGAAGTGGTTTTCGCCCATGAAGGCCGTCGTCACCGGCATCAGTGACAGCCAGAACAGCATGTTGAGGTTCGCCCACAGCACCCACCCGTCGACGCGCTGCACGGTATGGAACATGTTGTGCAGATTGTTCCAGTAGATGCCGACATTGATGAAGGACAGCACATAGCTGAAGAAGACAGGCCACAGCGGTACAAGGGCCGAGAAATCCTCGCCGTGCGGCACTTTCAACTCCAGCACCATGATGGTGATGATGATGGCGACGACGCCATCGGTGAATGCCTCGACCCGTCCCTTGCCCATGATTCCTCCCTCGCTCTCGTCAGACGTTACGGGAGGACGCGGCGCCTGACCATCCTGCCGAAATTGTCAGGAGGAGATTAGGTGGCAGGAACGGCGCCACTATATAGGCGTTGGGCTTGCAACCACCGGAGGTGGCCATGACCAGCTACGCTCAAACCATGACGCGTGACAATGAGCTTGGCGGGAACGCCGCGAAGGCCGCCGTCGCCGCCATGATCGCCGCGCTTTTTGCCGGCAGCACTGCGCTGACGCCGCTCTACGTGATCTACAAGCAGGCCTTCGGCTTCTCGCAGATCACGCTGACGCTGGTTTATGCCGTCTACGTCGTCGGCAATCTCACGGCGCTGCTGTTCTTCGGCCGGGTGTCGGATGTCGTCGGCCGTCGTCCCGCCGCGCTCGCCGCGATGGCGGTTGCCGTGGTCAGCGCGCTGCTTTTCCTGTTCGCGGAAAATCTCGCCTGGCTCGACATCGCGCGCATTCTGAGCGGCCTTGGCATCGGTGTCGGCGCAGGCGCCGGCACCGCCTGGCTTGCCGAATTGATCGAGGGCCAGGACAAGTCACGCGCCGCCGTCATCGCCACCAGCACCAACTTCATCGGCCTTGGGGTTGGCGCGCTGATCTCGGGGCTGCTTGCCCAATATGCGCCGTGGCCGCTCAGGCTGACATTCGCGGTCTATCTCGTCCTGCTTGCGGTGGTCACTTTGCTGATCTGGCGCACGCGCGAAACGGTCTCCTGCCCCGGACGGCTCTCCGCCGTCTCGCTGCGGCCGCAACTCTCCGTGCCCGACAACATCCGCGCTCAATTCGTCGCGCCGGCGGTGACGGGCTTCGGCGCGATGGCGCTGGTCGGCTTCTATGCGGCGCTGGCGCCAAGCATCCTGGCGCAGCAACTGCATGTCGCCAACCACGCGGAGGCAGGTGGACTTTTCTTTGAGCTGTCGATCGTGGCGGCGGCGACCATCGTCGGCACCACATGGCTCACCAGCCGCTCCACCATGCTCGCCGCGCTGGTGCTGATGATCCCGACCGCAGCTTTGATCGTGGCGGCGCAGGTCTATGCCTCGATGGTCCTGATGATCATTGCGACAGCGGTCTGCGGCGTGGCGGGGGCGTTCGGCTATCGCGGCGGCCTGCAAGTGGTGAACCAAATCGCGCCGGCAGACCGTCGTGCCGAAGTGGTATCGGCATTCTTCATCTGCTGCTTCTGCGGCAATGCGCTGCCGGTGATCGGCATTGGCGTCCTGTCGAGCCTGACCAATGCCACGACGGCAAGCCTGGCCTTTGCCGGAATGATCACGGCTTTCTCGCTGGTCGCGCTGGGTTTCGGCGCCAAATACGTGCGGTAGCGGACCTCAACTGGCCGGCGTCTCAGGGGCAAGATTGGCACGCTGGCGCGGCAAGCCAAGGCCGGTGTCCGGCGGCTCGCCGGCGGCCGGCCTGTCCTCGATCATATGCATGGTCCGCCACCGGCCGAAGCGGTAATAGGCGGCGGCCAGCGCCAGCGAGGTGATGGAGCCGGCCGGAAAACTCCACCACAGCGCTTCCTGGCCGATCCAGCTCCTGAAGTAGTAGGCAAAGCCGGTGCGCACGATCAGCACCGAGATGACCAGGATGACCAGCGGCGGCATGACGGCGCCGGTGGCGCGCACCGTGGCGAACAAGACGATGGTGATGCCGAACAGGATGAACGACCAGGACGCCGCCTTGTTGATGTGGGCGGCGATGTCGATCGCGGTGCTGTCGCCGCTGAGGAAAAGGCTGAGCACGGCGCGGTCGAAGACGAAGAGCAGCGCCACCAGCGCGCCGGTCAGCATCAGGTTGAAGCCTACGCCTGAGGCCGCGACCTTGCCGATGCGGTCCCAGCGGCCGGCACCGACATTCTGCGCCGCCATGGAGGAGACGGCGGCGCCGATGGCGAGAGCCGGCATCTGAATGTAGGTCCAGAGCTGGGCGGCAATGCCGTAGGCGGCGGCGACCTGCGAGCCATAGGAATTGACGATGCCCATCACGGTGAGCGCGGCGGCCGAGATGACGATCATCTGCAATCCCATCGGAGTGCCCTTGAAGACGACGATGCGTAGCAGCGCCGGATCGGGTCTAAGCAGCGCAAGGTCGGTACCCGCGAGTCGCAGCGGGTGCTTGCGGACATAGAGCACGATCAGGATGGCGATCACGCTCACCGTCTGGCCGATCAGCGTCGCGGTGGCCGAGCCGGCGATGCCGAGTTCGGGGAAGGGGCCGATGCCGCGGATCAGCAGCGGATTGAGCACGACGTCGAGAACGACCGCCAGCGCCATGAAGACAAACGGCGTGCCCGAGTCGCCGGCGCCGCGCAGCACGGTCATGACGAAGGACAGAAGGTTCGTCATCGGCACCGCGGCGAAGATGATGCGCAGGTAGCTGCGCGCCAGCGGCAGCGCGTCGGCCGGCGTGCCGAGCCCGGCGAGGATGGCGTCGACCCAGATCCAGCCGCAGACGGCGAATATGACCGAGATGAGGAAGAAGAAGGTCGCGCTGGTGCCGACGATGCGCTTTGCTTCAGGCAAGTCGCGGGCGCCGACCGATTGCGCCACCAGGATGGTCGCCGCCATGCCGATGCCGAAGACCGTGCCGAGGATCAGGAACAGCACCAGATTGGCGTTTGAGGTGGCGGTGAGCGCCGCCTCGCCGAGGAAGCGGCCGACCCAGACCGCGTTGATCGAGCCATTCAGCGACTGCAGCACGTTGGAGCCCAGCACCGGCAGCGCGAACAACAGCAGCGTGCGCGGGATCGGCCCGCTGGTCAGGTCGCCGACGCCCGGGCGGGCAGGCTTTTTGTCATCCATGGAGGCACCGGAAATGAGTCAGGCCTGCGATGCTATCGCAGGCCTGAGGCACATGCACCCCTTTCCGGGCGAGGCAGATGGCCAGGCGACTTACTGGGTGTTGCTGGAAAGGCCGGGCAGGGTGACCTGATAGACCAGGAAGGTGGTGTCGACATCGGCGCCATCATCGGCCTTGTAGGGCGCGCCGACTTGGAAGCCGTCCTGGGTGAGGAAGTCGTTGTCGTTGGCGACGAACAGGAAATAGTCGTCGGGCAGCTTCGGGTCGAGCACCGGGGCCAGCGACATCGCCTCCCACTTCTCCGAGAGGTTGTTCTTGTCGTTCGGTGCGCCGTTGTGCAGGCCGAAGCGGCCGAGCTCGGCCGGGTCGTTGATGTCGATGAACGGCGTCAGCTTCGCCGGTGTCACCGACGCATCGACCACGCCCTTCGGCGCGACCGGCTTGTCGGCCGCGTCGAAAGGACCGTTGGCGATATCGGTCGCGCCGGAGAGATCGACAATGTTGATCTTGCGGTAGAGCGACTCGTCGCCCTTCACGCCCTGGCCGTTGCCGCTGTCGCGCGCCAGCATCAGGAAGCTGGTGTCGGAGAGCGCCACGATCTCGCTCTGCGCGGCCACCTTGGTCTTGCCCTTGGCGTCCTTGAACACCGGCAGCGGCACGACATATTCGTGCGCCAGCTTGAGGTGGGCGAGGTCGGAGGCGTCATAGACCAGCGCGCGTGTATTCTGGCGGGTCGAGCCGGAATCGCCGCCGTCCTGGCGGGTCGCCGACTGCAGCACCGCGATCAGGAACTTGCCGTCCGGCGTCAACGACATGCCTTCGAGGCCCTGGTTGTTCTGGCGGCCGGTCTCGGGATCCTTCGGGTCGGGCTCGGCGGCGCCCGGGCCGGGATTGTCGGAAGCGAAGTTCGGCTTGCCGTGGCGCATCGGCACCAGGGCCGCCGGCGGCTGCGTCGCCGACATCAGACGGCCTTCGGCCGAGAAGCGGTAGATGTTGGGGCCGTACTCGTCGGAGATGAACATTGTGCCGTCGGGCAGGCGCACGATCGCTTCGTCGTCCAGCGAAAGCTTGCCATTGTCGGCCTGCGGCAGGATCGGCATGTCGCCGGCAGCTTCGCGCACGCCGTTCAGCGGATCGAGGCCTGTGGTGTCGGCGCCCTTGTCATCGGTCAGCAGCATGGTGTCGGCAAGCGTCGCCTTGACGCCGGTCTGTTCCTGTCCGGCGGCGGGCGCGGCGCCCGGCGCGGTTGGGGAGAGCTCGATCGCGATCGTGTTGACGCGGGCGCGATAGTCCGTGGTGCCGGCGACGTTGTAGCCGCGATCCGGCAGCAGCCAGAGCGAACCCTTGTAGCCGGCGCCGTCGCGTGACCAGCCCTTGGTGTCGATCGCCATGCCGGAACCCGACCCGAAAGTCTCGCCGAACTTGTCCTTCTGGCCGGCCGGAATGCGGCCGATGCCGACGAGCCCCTTATTGACATAGGCGACGCCGTCGGCGAGCGCCGGTGTCATGGCGGTGAACAGGGCAAGCGCCGCGCCGAGCGCGACGGTTCGGTTGAGATGTTTCATCGATATCCCCTTCGTGACGAGCAGAGCGGCCAACGAGCTCAAAAGGGCGCGGCATTGACGATACGGCCAGCCCTTGCCATCGAGCGGTCTAGGACGCGAACGTGATGGTTGCGTGACAGGCGACGGCTTCTTCCTTCTCCCCCTGCGGGAGAAGGTGGATCGGCGCGATAGCGCCGAGACGGATGAGGGGTGTTCTAGCGGAGCGAGGCGTTGGCTTTCCCTGGAGCACCCCTCATCCGACCGAGCTTCGCTCGGCCACCTTCTCCCACAAGGGGAGAAGGAAAAGGCGCTAATCGCTTTCTCTTGCGACAAGCTCCAACGGCCAGACTTCTCGGATGATGCGTGTGCCTTCGGGACCTGCGAAGGCGGGAAGGGAGGCGAGCAGCATCTCGGCCAGACGTCTTCCCATGGGCTCCAGCGACGGTCGGAAGGCGGTCAGCGCCGGCGAGAAATAGCGGCAGAGTGGCGTGTCGACGATGACGATCACCGCGATATCGTGGCCGGGCCTGATGCCCATCTCGGCCAGCGCCTTGCAGCCGCCGAGCGCCATTGCGTCATTGTTGAAGATGATGGCCGTCGGCCGGTCCCTGGAGAGCATCACGCGCGGCGTCACCTGGTAGCCGCCGGTCTCGTTGATGAAGCCGTCGGCGATCAGGCCGGGGTCGACTTCGAGGCCGTGCCGCTTCAGCGCCTTGCGGTAGCCGTCGAGGAATAGGTAGCCGAAGTTGAGATCAAGCGAAGGGCGGATGGCGGCGATGCGGCGGTGGCCGCGCGCGACCAGCCGGTCAACGGCTTCATCGCCGGCCCTCTCGAAATCGATATCGAGCGAAGGATAGGTGTCGCCGCCGGATTGACTTCGGCCAAGCGTGGCGAAGGGAAAGCCAGCCTTGCTGAGATAGTCGATCCGATCGTCTTCCCGCCGTGTGTTGGCCAGCACGACCGCGTCGGCCCGGCGCGTCTCAACCACGCGGCGGAGCCTCTCTTGCTGATATTGGCCGGGCTCGCCCATGACGACCATCAGATCCAGGTCATGCTCGGCGAGCCGCGCCTGCAGACCGATCAGGAACGGGATGAAGAACGGCTCGCCATATTGCTGGTCGCCGGGATGCGGTTGCAGCATGAAGGCGATCGAATGGGTGGCGCCTTTCCTCAGACTCCGGCCGGATTGGTTGGGAGAATAGTTCAGCTTCCTGGCGGCCTCCAGCACGCGCTGGCGCGTCTCCGCGTTGACATCGGCGCGGCCGTTCAGCGCGCGGGACACGGTGCCGATCGAAATGTTCAGGTGACGCGCGAGATCGTGGATGCTGGACGCCAAGGCCGGTTCTCCCCCTGCCTTCGCTAGCACCAGCCGCCCTTCAGGCCAAGCAGTGGATGTCGATTTTTCGCGAGCAGGTGATTGACATTCTACGCCATCGGGTGTGTTCTCGTAAACGTTTACGGAAAAACGTTTACGGTGATGCCGTGGATGCCGTGATACTCGGCCTGGAGGGGGCCGAGCGGAGGAGGAGCGCTGGATGATGAAGGTCGTCCTGGTCGGGTGCGGAGCCATGAGCAAGCAGTGGCTCGATGCCGCAAGGCGGATCGACAGGCTTGCCATTGCCGGCCTCGTCGATCTCGATGCCGAGCGGGCCAAGACGAGGGCGCGCGAATACGATCTCGCCAACGCAGTCATCGGCACCAGCCTCGACGCCGTCCTTGATCAGACGAAGCCCGACGCCGTGTTCGATGTCGTGGTGCCGGCGGCCCGCCGCGAGGTCGCGCTTTCGGCCTTTGCCCATCATTGCCACCTGCTCACCGAAAAGCCGCTGGCCGACAGCCCCGAGAATGCGCAGGCCATCATCACTGCGGCGCGCCAGGCCGGGCGCGTCCACGCCGTCGTCCAGAACCGGCGCTATGTCGCCAATGTCAGGCGAATCCGGCGCTTCCTGGACTCCGGCGCCATCGGCAAGCCGACCAGCATCCATGCCGATTTCTTCATCGCGCCGCATTTCGGCGGCTTTCGCGAGGAGATGGCGCATGTGCTGCTGCTCGACATGGCGATCCACACCTTCGATGCCGCGCGCTACATGGTCGCCGGCGAGCCGGCCAGCGTCTATTGCCAGGAATGGGAACCGGCCAGTTCCTGGTACCGGCAGGGCTCGTCGGCGAGCGCCGTCTTCGACCTCGGCGGCGGCAAGGTCTTCACCTATGCCGGCTCCTGGTGCGCCGATGGTTTCCGCACCAGTTGGGAAGGCAGCTGGCGCATCGTCGCCGAGCGGGGCAGCCTGTTGTGGGACGGCGATGACGGGCTGAAGGCGGAGGTGGTTGCGTCCGGCCGCGACGGTATCATCGACAAGACGCAAGCCATCGAGGTGCCGGCGCTCGATCCGGCCGACCGCGTCGGCGGACATCTCGGCATCATCCAGGATTTCATGCGCGCGATCGAAACCGGCACCGAGCCGGAGACCCGCGGCGCAGACAACATCAAAAGCCTCGCCATGGTGTTCGGCGCGATCGAAAGCGCGGAAACCGGACGGCGCGTGGCGATCGCGACCCAGGAAGGATGACGATGCCGAACCCGCTTCTCGATATCAGGATCGGCACCATGGTGCGGGCCAATCTCGACGATCCGGCCGCCTACGTGAAGCAGATCCTGCCGCTTGGCTTCGAGAGCATGCAGCCTTTCTTCTGGCAGACGCTGGGCGGCAAGGATCTGCCCAGGCTGGCCGGCCAGATCAAGGAAGCGATCGGCGATGCCGATGTGACGGTGTCGTCGATCGGCGTGTTCGGCAATCCGCTCGAAAGCGGCGAGGTCGATCGCGGTGTGCTCGCGGCCTGGGAGACGGTGATCGATAACGCGCATCTGTTCGGCGCTTCCACGGTCAGCGGCTTCACCGGACGCATCCGTGGCAAGAAGCTGACCGACAGCCTGCCGCGTTTTCGCGAGGTGTGGGGGCCTCTGGCCAGGCGCGCCGCCGATAAGGGCGTGCGCATCGCCTTCGAGAACTGCGCCATGGACGGCAACTGGGCAAGCGGCGACTGGAACATCGCACACAATCCCGACGCTTGGGAGCTGATGTTCAACGAAGTGCCGGATGAGAACCTCGGCCTCGAATGGGAGCCCTGCCATCAACTCGTCTACCTGATCGATCCGATCCCGCAGATCCGCAAATGGGCGCCGCGCATTTTCCATGTCCACGGCAAGGACGCGACGGTGCGCTGGGACGTGATCCGCGAGCATGGCGTGTTCGGCCGCCTGCCTTTCGTGCAGATGCGCACGCCAGGCTTCGGCGACAGCGATTGGACGCGCGTGATCAGCGAATTGCGGCTGGCCGGCTACAAGGGCGCCATCGACATCGAGGGATGGCACGACCCGGTCTATCGCGACGATCTCGAGATCACCGGGCAGGTCCGGGCGCTGGAATATCTCAAGCAATGCCGGGGAGGAAATAGCTACCTGCCCAATCCGGTTTGAGTGCCGGCCGGCGGGAGGAGCCGGCCGATCCGAGCAACTGTTGAAAACCCTTGATCGCGAGGGACCAAAAGGGAGGAACGTGCATGAGCATCACGACCAGAAGAACTGTTCTGCGCTCGACCGTCGTGGCGGCCGCCACGGCGCTCTGCGCCTCGATTTCCACCTTGCCGGCAAAGGCGCTTGACGCCCAATGGTGCAAGGACGTCCACATCCGCTTCTTCGTCGGCGGCGCCGAGGGCGACGCCTTCGGCACCATCGTCTATAATGGCGCCAAGCAGGCAGCGGCCGATCTCGGGCCGAAGGTCGACTACATCTTTTCCGGTTGGGACGTCGAAAAGATGGTGCAGCAATTGCGCGAGGCGGTCGCCGTCAAGCCCCAGGGCATCGCCATGATGGGCCATCCGGGCGACGCCGCGATCATGCCGCTGGCCGAACAGGCGCATAAGGACGGCATCAAGATGATGTACCAGAACGTTCCGGTGCCGACTGTGGTGGCGGCGTTCGGGGGCGGTTATGTCGGCGCGCAGCAGGAGCAGCAGGGGCGCGCGCTCGGCGCCGAGGCGTTCAAGTTGGCCGGGCTGAAAGCCGGCGACAAGGCGATCATGATCGGCCCGTTCGAGAATGAGAGCCGCGGCGCGCGCGAGCGTGGGACGGTCGCCGCGCTGAAGGAGGCGGGCGTCGATGTCGTTCAGATCAATTCACAAACCGAATGGGCAGCCGATCCCAATCTCGCGATCCCGCCGATCACTGCCGCGCTGCTCAACAATCCCGGCGTCAAGGCGGTCGGTTATCCCGGCGGGCAGATGCTGGGCAATGTCGCCACCTATATGCAGGCGGCGGGCAGGAAGCCCGGCGACATCTTCAATTTCGGCTTCGACACCAGCCCACAGATCGTCGAGGCCTTCAAGGGCGGCTGGGTGCAACTGACGGCCGACCAGCAGCCGTTCATGCAAGGCTACCTGCCGATCCTCAGCCTGTGCCAGCAGGTGGTGCTGGGGCTGGCGCCCATGAATGTCGACACCGGCGCCGGCTTCGTGACGCCGCAGAACTACGAGATCGTCTCAGAGCTCGCCAAGCAGGCGCTGCGCTGACCTCCCAGGCCGCCGGCCGGGCTTGACCCGGCCGGCGGGACCGCCGGCAGACGAGGCCGGCAGAACAAGCAATTCAAGCGAGGATCGCATGGGCGAACGCATCATCGAACTGCGCGACATCAAGAAATCCTACGGCCAGGTCTATGCGCTGGGCGGCGTCAACCTCAGCGTCGATCGTGGCGAGGTGGTCGGCCTGATCGGCGACAACGGCGCCGGCAAGTCGACGCTGATCAAGATCCTGTCCGGCGTGGTCAAACCGACCAGCGGCGAGATCCTCGTACGCGACAACCCGGTCGCCGGATGGAGCGCGGCGCGCTCGCGCGACGCCGGCATCGAGACGGTGTTCCAGGACCGGGCATTGGCCGTGCAGCAGACCATCGTGCGCAACATCTTCATGGGCCGCGAGCTAACCGGCTTCATGGGCTGGCTGAAGGTCAACAAGGAGATCGCGGAGGCGAGCCGGCTGATGCGCGAGATCGGCTTCACCTCGAAAGTGTTCACGCCGCATTCGATCGTCGGCCAGCTCTCGGGCGGCGAGCGCCAGGGCGTAGCGATCGCGCGCGCCATCTATAAGCAGGCGGAACTGATCATCCTCGACGAGCCGACGACCGCGCTGTCGCTGACCGAGACGGCAAAAGTGTTCCATTTCGTGCGCCAGGTGCGGGCGAGCGGCCGCTCGATCCTGTTCATCGGCCACAACATCCACCACGTCTTCGACATCGCCGACCGTTTCGTCGTGCTCGACCGCGGCAAGGTGGCGCTGACGGCCGACCGTAGCGAGGTGAAGTCTGCCGAGGACCTGATCAACTTCATGGAAGATGTGGCGCATCCCGGCGGCTTGCCGGGGTTGCACGAGGGCGCGGAGCAGAGAGCGTGATGAGCAAGGCTATGGAACCCGACCTGCAAACTCCCCTCGGAAGAACAAGCGGCCCGGCTGCCAAGGAATGGAGCCATCCGTCCAACCACTGGCTGCGCGGCTTCGTCCTCGACAACCGCGCGTCACTGGGCACGCTTGCCGTGTTCATCGTTATGATGGCGGTGTTCATCATCGCCAACCCGACCGTCTTCACGACCTGGTATCTCTACAGCTCGGTACTAACGACGCTTCCCGTTGCGCTTTTCGTGGTGGTGCCGCTTGTCTTCGTCGTCACCTGCGACGAGATCGACCTGTCTTTCCCGGCAACGATGGGTTTTGCGTCCTGGGTCTTCGCGCTGGTGGTGCAGGCCGGCTACGATCCGTTCCTCGGCATCGCGGCGGCGCTGGTCACCGGCACGCTGCTCGGTTTCCTGGTCGGGTCGCTGGTCGTCTATGGCGGGCTGTCGTCGCTGATCGCCACGCTCGGCATGAACTTCCTGTTGCGCGGCCTGATCCAGATCATCAACGAGGGCAAGTCGACGGCGCTGACCAATCTGGCCGACAGCGCGGCCTACAAGATCTTCTCCAGCCAGATCTGGGGTATTCCGGTGCAGATCTTCTGGGCGATCGCCTTCGTCGTGTTCTCGGCGCTGCTCTACAACCGGCACCGCTTCGGCGCGCAGGTGAGGGTGGTCGGCGACAATCCGGACAGCGCCAAGCAGATGGGCATCGACGTCAAGCTGGTGAAGGTGAAAGTGTTCGTCTTCACCGGCATCGGGGCGGCGATCGCCGGCACGTTCTCGGTGATGATCAACTTCACCTGGTGGCCGACGGCGGGCGACGGCTATCTGCTGCCGGTTTTGGCGTCGGTGTTCGTCGGCGGCACGCCGACCTGGGGCGGCATCGGCACCGTCGTCGGTGGGGCGATCGGCGCGGTCACGGTGTCGTTCATCCAGACCGGCGTGGTGGCTGCGGGCCTGAGCGGCTTCTACGTGCAGTTCTTCAACGGGCTGATCATCATCCTGTCGCTGCTCGGCCATAAGTGGAACCAGGCGAGGTACAGGTGAGGGGGCTCACACCGGCGCGACAAACCCATCCAGCACGCGCTTTTGCCCGGCCTTGTCGAAGTCGATGGTGAGCTTGTTGCCTTCGATCGCCGCGATGTTGCCGTTGCCGAATTTCTGGTGGAAGACGCGGTCGCCGACGTTGAAGGCGGACGGCGTGTCGGCGACGGATTTGGCGACCAACTCGCCCTCGATGGTGCGGCCCTTCACCGAGGTCCGGCCGGCGCCGTAACCGCTATCGGTTTCGCCATAGCCGATGCGCTCGACCTGGTGGCCGGAGCGGGTGCCCCAGTTGCGGTCGGTCGCCTCGGTGCGGTTCGCCTGCGCGCGCTGCCAGCCGGGCGTGGCATAGGTGTTGGAGAAGCTGCCCTGATCCTTGGCGCCGACATTGTCGAAACGCGAGGCGCCGTAGGGGTTCTGCCGGCCGCCGCCACCGCGGCCCGAGGCGAAGGCGCGGCCGCCATAGGGATTGCCGTAGCCGCCGTAGGAATTACCGCCCTCGGCGATGTCGATATGGGTTTCCGGCAGCTCGTCGACGAAACGCGACGGAATGGTCGATTGCCATAGGCCGTGGATCTGGCGGTTGGAGACGAACCAGATGTGCAGGTTCTTCTTCGCGCGCGTCAGGCCGACATAGGCGAGGCGGCGCTCCTCCTCGAGGCCGGAGCGGCCGCCTTCGTCCAGCGCGCGCTGGTGCGGGAACAGGCCTTCCTCCCAGCCGGGGAGGAAGACGGTCTCGAATTCGAGGCCCTTGGCCGAATGCAGCGTCATGATCGAGACCGCGTCCTGCTCGGCATTCTGCTCGGCATCCATGACGAGCGCCACATGTTCGAGGAAGGAGCGGAGCGACTCATACTCCTCCATCGAGCGGACCAACTCTTTCAGGTTCTCCAGCCGCCCGGGCGCTTCCGCCGAACGGTCGTTCTTCCACATGTCGGTATAGCCGCTCTCTTCGAGAATGGTCTCGGCGAGCTCGGTGTGCGGTGTCGTCTCCAGCGCCTTCTGCCAGCGCTCGAAATTTGCGGCGACCTCACGCAATGCCGCGCGCGGTTTCGGCTTCAGCTCGTCGCTTTCGGCAAGCGTCGCAGCCGCCTCCAGCATCGGGATGCGCATGGCGCGCGCTGTGTCGTGGATCTGGCGGATGGTGGCTTCGCCCAGGCCGCGCTTCGGCACGTTGACGATGCGCTCGAAGGCGAGGTCGTCGCCGCCGTTGGCGACGACGCGGAAGAAGGCCAGCGCGTCGCGGATTTCGAGGCGCTCATAAAAGCGCGGGCCACCGATGACGCGGTAGTTCAAGCCGAGCGTGATGAAGCGGTCTTCGAAGGCGCGCATCTGGAAGGAGGCACGCACAAGGATCGCCATGTCGTTGAGATTGTGCTTTTGCCGCTGATACGCCTCGATGGCGTCGCCGACGGCTCTGGCCTCTTCTTCCGAGTCCCAGGCGGCATGGACATGCACCTTGTCGTCCTCGGGATCGTCGCGGTCGGTGAACAGCGTCTTGCCGAAGCGGCCCTCATTGTGGGCGATGAGGTGCGAAGCGGCGCCGAGGATATGCGCGGTGGAGCGATAGTTGCGCTCCAGCCGAATGATGGTGGCGCCCGGAAAATCCTTGTCGAAACGCAGGATGTTGTCGACCTCGGCGCCGCGCCAGCCATAGATGGACTGGTCGTCGTCGCCAACGCAGCAGATGTTAACGGGGGATTTGCCGCGCGAGGCCCCCCCCTCTGTCCTGCCGGACATCTCCCCCTCAAGGGGGGAGATCGGCTTGCCTTCCGGCCGCTGGGCGAGGAGCCGCAGCCACATATACTGCGCAGTGTTGGTGTCCTGATACTCGTCGACCAGTATGTATTTGAACTTGCGGTGATAGTCCTTCAGCACGTCCGGATAGGCGCGGAAGATGTGGATCGGGTGGTAGAGCAGGTCGCCGAAGTCGCAGGAGTTCAGCGTCTGCAGCCGCTCCTGATAGGCCTTGTAGAGCTGACGGCCCTTGCCGTTGCCGAAGCTGCGCGCATCGCCTTCGGCAATCTCGTCGGGGCCGAGGCCCTTGTTCTTCCAGTTGTCGAGCATCTGGGCGAAGGTCTTGGCCGGCCAGCGCTTGTCGTCCAGGCCCTCGGCCTGGATCAATTGCTTGATCAGCCGCACCACGTCGTCGGTGTCGAGGATGGTGAAATCTGGCTTCAATCCGGCCAGCTCGGCGTGGCGGCGCAGCAGTTTCACGCCGATCGAATGGAAGGTGCCGAGCCAAGGCATGCCCTCGACATTGCCTTCGCCGATCAAATGGCCGATGCGCTGCTTCATCTCGCGCGCGGCCTTGTTGGTGAAGGTGACGGCCAGAATCTGCGACGGGAAAGCCCTGCCGGTGGCAAGGATGTGAGCGATGCGGGTGGTGAGCACGCGCGTCTTGCCGGTGCCGGCGCCGGCCAGCACCAGGACCGGGCCTTCGGTCGTTTCGACAGCGAGCCGCTGTTCCGGGTTCAGACCCTTCAGGTAATCGGGCGCGCTGTTCTGGCCGCTGCGCGCCGCCATGGCGCGCGCGGCTATGCCGGACGGGGCCGCCGCGGGCCGCGCATTCGGTTCATCGAAAAAAGGCATGTCTTCGGAAAAGCCCGACATCGCCCCCGAATGTAGTGATTCGGCAGCGAAAGGCCAGAACTTGTCTACGTTTTGTTCTAGTTTCGCGTGTCCCGGACCAACTTGACAGCCGGAGCGGGCAAGGGAAAGCTGGCGGCAGGACAGGGACGGCACGCCGTCGCCTGGAAGTCGCTTCAGGCTTTTCCTGGAATTGCTTGAAGCGGGCAACAGTCGAAGGAGCACCGTCTTGGCTGTCACCATCACCTCCCTCGTCCTGTTCCTCATCGGGCTCGTTCTCGGCGGCGGCGGCATCTGGCTCGCCGTGCTGGGCGGCAGCTGGTACTACGTCATCGCCGGCCTGGTTTTCCTGATCACCGGCTGGCTGCTTCTCATGCGCAGGTCGACCTCGCTCTGGTTCTACGCGCTGTTCGTGCTTGCCACGCTCTGCTGGGCGGTCTGGGAAATCGGCTTCGACTGGTGGCAGCTTGGTCCGCGTGGCGGCGTCATCGTGCTCATCGCGCTGTGGCTGCTGACGCCATGGGCAAGGCGCGGCCTGCGTGGGCCGGACGCGCGCGCGCCGCTGATCCTGGCCGTGCTCGCTTCGCTCGCGGTCGCCGGGTATTCGATGACCGCCGATCCCAAGGACATCGGTGGCACACTGGGCACCGATAAGGTGACGACGGCGGCCAATCTCGGCGGCGACATGCCGGCCGGCGAGTGGCATTTCTACGGCCGCACGCCGTTCGGCCAGCGCTATTCGCCGCTCGACCAGATCACACCCGACAATGTCGCCAAGTTGCAGCCGGCCTGGACCTACCGCACCGGTGACGTCAAAGGCCCCGACGACATCGGCGAAACAACCTATCAAGTGACGCCGCTCAAGATCGGCGATGCGCTGTTCATCTGCACGCCGCATAATTTCGCCATCGCCATCGATGCCGCGACTGGCAAGGAGAAATGGCGCTACGATCCGAAGATCAAGCTCGATCCCAACCGCCAGCACCAGACCTGCCGCGGCGTGTCCTATTATGCCGACGCCAAGATCGCCGCCGGCCAGCCTTGCGCCCAGCGAGTCTACCTGCCGACCTCCGATGCCAGGCTGATCGCGCTCGATGCCGCGAACGGGCAAGTCTGCCCGTCTTTCGCCGAGGGCGGTACGCTGAACCTGATGGCCAACATGCCTTACCCGAAGTCGGGCTATTACTATTCGACCTCGGCGCCACTGATCGTCGGCGGCAAGATCATCGTCGGCGGCGCGGTCAATGACAATTATTCGACCGAAGAGCCGTCGGGCGTCATCCGCGCCTTCGAGGTCGATAGCGGCGCGCTGTTGTGGAACTGGGATTCGGGCAATCCGGACGTGACGACGCCACTGCCCGCCGGGCAGACCTACACGCACAACTCCCCCAACATGTGGTCGACCGCAAGCGCCGACGAGAAGCTCGGGCTGCTCTATCTGCCGCTTGGCAACCAGACGCCGGACCAGCTCGGCATGGGCCGCAGCGCCAATGTCGAGAAATTCTCCTCATCGATCACCGCGCTCGACCTCAACACCGGCCAGCTGCGCTGGGTGCGGCAGACCGTGCATCACGATCTGTGGGACATGGACGTGCCGGCGCAGCCGACACTGGTCGACATCACAACGCAGGGCGGCGTCGTGCCGGCGCTGGTCGGGCCGACCAAGCAAGGCGATCTCTATGTGCTCGACCGGCGCACGGGCGAGCCGATCATCCCGGTGAAGGAAGTGGCAGCACCCGGCGGCGCGATCGAGGGCGATCATGCCTCGCCGACGCAGCCTGCCTCCGACCTTTCCTTCAATCCGAAGCCGCTGACCGGCGCCGACATGTGGGGCATCACCATCTTCGACCAGCTGGCCTGCCGGATCGAGCTGAAGAAATTGCGCTATGAGGGTCGTTACACGCCGCCCTCGCTGCAGGGCTCGCTGATCTATCCCGGCAATTTCGGCGTCTTCAACTGGGGTGGTGTCGCGGTCGACCCGGTGCGGCAGGTGATGTTCGGCATGCCGACCTATCTCGCCTTCACCTCGAAGCTCATTCCGCGCGCGGACGTGCCGCCGCCGGGCGACAACACCAAGGGCAGCGAGCAGGGGCTGAACCGCAACGAGGGCGCGCCTTATGCGGTGGCGATGGGGCCGTTCCTGTCGCCGCTCGGCATTCCTTGCCAGGCGCCGCCCTGGGGCTATGTCGCCGGCGTCGACCTCAAGACCGGAAACATCGCCTACAAGCACCGCAACGGTACTGTGTACGACATGACGCCACTGCCCTTGCCGCTCAAGGTCGGTGTTCCAGGCATCGGCGGGCCGATGATCACGGGGGGCGGCGTCGCTTTCCTGGGCGCCGCTGTCGACGACTATCTGCGCGCCTATGACCTCGCCACAGGCAGGCAGCTCTGGCAGGCGAGGCTGCCGGCCGGCGGACAGTCGACACCGATGACCTATACGGTGGCCGATGGCCGCCAGTTCGTCGTCATCGTCGCCGGCGGCCACGGCTCGGTCGGCACCAAGCCGGGCGACTATGTGATGGCCTATGCTTTGCCGAAGTGAGGGAAGGCGTCGGGCTTCAAAGCCCAAGATGGCCTTTCAGGCTCGGCACCTGGTCCAGCACCTGGTTCGTAAGATCCGGGCCGGCGGCTGCTTCGGCCTGTTTGATCAAGGTCTCCCCGGCCTGCCGGATTTGCGCCATGTCGAGACCGGACGCCTTGAGGGCTGCAATGCCGTTGATCAGGGCCCCGGCCTTTTCGCCGAGCACTCCGCCAAGCGCGCCCTGCAGCGACGACAACAGGCCGCCGCCCGAACCGGCCGCCGCGCCGGCGGCCATGACGTCATATTTCTGCGCCAGGGCGTCGGCGCCGGGGATCTGGGCAAAGAAGGACGAAACGCTGGTCCCTTCAGCCTCATGCTCGAGCACGGAAAAGATGGTGCCGACGACCTTCTCGGTAGTGGGTTCGTCAAGTCCCGCCTTTTGCGAGACGGTGTTGACGATGTCCTGTACATTCATGGCGTTCCCCTTTCGTCGATCGGATCGAAGCTGCGCCAGCAGCTTTCCTTCCTAATGTGACAGCATCATCAAGGCTTTCGGAAATGACCAAAATGTGATGGGCGAGCCGCGGCTCTCTTGATCGTCATCCGGACGTGACTGGACCGCTTGAATCCCGACCCTATCTTGCGGATCACCCCAGCCAATCGTTGCCAACTGTCGTCGAGGAAAGCCATGACCGAGCCCGTTGCCAAGCCCGTCATCACGCGGGCGATGATCGATGCCTATGACGAGTATACGCATCTGACGCTCGACCGGCGCCGCTTCATGGAGCAACTGACGAAGCTGGCGGGCTCGGGCGCCGCGGCGACCGCGATCGCGCCGATGCTGGCGGCGAATTCCATCCAGGCGGCGATCGTCGCCGAAGACGACTCCCGCGTGAAGGGCGAGGACATCACCTATCCCGGCTCAAGCGGTGAGATGAAGGGCTATCTGGTCAAGCCCGCCGGTCAGTCCGGCAAGCTCGGCACCGTCATCGTCATCCACGAAAACAGAGGTCTCAACCCGCACATCCGCGATGTCGCCCGACGCGTAGCGCTGGAGGGATTCGTGGCGCTCGCGCCCGACTTCCTGTCGCCGCTTGGCGGCACGCCGTCCGACGAGGACAAGGCGCGCGACATGTTCACCAAGCTCGACGCTGCCCAGGTCGCGGCCGACGGCGTGGCGACGGTCGCCTATCTCAAGGGCCTCAAGGACGGTAACGGCAAGGTCGGTGCGGTCGGTTTCTGTTGGGGCGGCGGCGCGGTGAACCAGCTTGCCGTCCATGCGCCCGATCTCAGCGCCGGCGTCGCCTATTACGGTATGCAGCCCAAGGCGGAGGATGCTGCGAAGATCAAGGCGCCGCTGCTCCTTCACTATGCCGGTTTGGACGAGCGCACCAATGCCGGCATCGATGCCTACAAGAAGGCGCTTGATGCAGCCCATGTTGAATACAAGGTCTATGTCTATGAGGGCGCCAACCACGCCTTCAACAACGACACTTCGGCCGCGCGCTATGACAAGAAGGCGGCCGACCTTGCCTGGGGCAGGACAGTGGCGTTTCTCAAAGAGAAGCTCGCCTAGTCGAACAAATTCATGTATTTGCCGCCGGCTTGTGCATGGCAACGCCGGCGATCACCAGAGCGACGCCGAGGCAATCCGTGACGACCGGCACCTGGCGCAGCACGACGACGCCGATGAGCGTCGCCGTGAGCGGCAGGAGCGACAGCATCAGCGCGAAGCTCGCGCGCGGCAGTCGCGCCATGGCGAGTTGATCGCAGATGTAAGGGATGACTGAAGAGCAGACGCCGACGCCGATCGCGGCGATCAGCAGTTGCGGCGACGAGAAGGCCGGCAGCGCTTCGCTAAAGCCGATGGGCAAGACGACGAGGAAGGCGATCGCCATGGCGGTGCCGAGACCTGCAATGCCGATGCCGGTCCGGGCGACGCGGTGGCCGATCACGATGTAGCCGACGAACAGCGCGCCGTTCAGAAAGGCCCAGAACAGGCCCACCGGATCGCTCGACCATCTCACGTCGATGAGCAGCAAGGTGCCGGCAACGGCAATGGCCAGCGCCGCGAAATTGCGGCGGCTGCGCAGGCCGACGAGCGCCACCGCGATCGTGCCGACGAATTCAATCGCCGCCACCAATGAGATCGGCAGCCGGTCGAGCGCCAGATAGAACGAGCAGTTCATCACCGCCAGGCAGGCGCCGAAGGCGAGCAGGAGCAGCCGCTGAGCTCGATCGGCGCCGGCGAAAACGCGCCAGGGTTTGGTCAACGGGGCGAAGATGAGAGCGGCGGTGGCGATGCGCAACCAGGCCATGCCGAGCACGCCGACCTGATCGAAGAGCAGCACCGCGAAGGCCGGGCCGAGATAATGGAACACCGCGCTGACGCAGAACCAGGCATGCGGCGGCAGCGCGTCGGCCAGCCCGGCAAGGCCCGCAGGGGCTGGGCGCGCCGTCCCGGTACCACCGGAGGCCTGGTTTGCGGCTGGAATTTGCGTTTGGTTGCTCATACGCGCATTATCGCAGGCGAAATGCGCAAACTATATGCGCGACCATTAGCATAGTGGATCGTTTTCTTTCTGATGGAAGAGAAAAAAGTTGAAAAACCTTCGAAATGAAAATGCCGATCTCGACGCCGTGGATCTGAAGATCCTGAGGCTCCTGGAAAAGGACGCGCGTATCAGCACGGCGGAACTGGCGCGTGCCGTCGGCCTGTCGGCGCCGAGCGTGGCGGAGCGGATCCGCAAATTGCAGGAGAACGGCGTGATCGAGGCCTACACGGTCAGGATCAATCCGGCGGCGCTCGGGCTGAAACTGTCGGCATGGCTCAGAATCAGGCCGGTGCCGGGGCAGCTTTCGGTGGTGGCGGACATCATTCGCGACCTGCCGGAAATCGCCCAATGCGACCGGGTGACCGGCGAGGATTGCTTCATCGCGCTCACGCATGTCGGCTCGGTGGGCGAACTCGAGCGCCTGATCGACCGGATCATTCCCTATGCGATGACCAATACCGCGATCATCCAGTCATCGCCGATCGAGCCGCGCTCGCCGCTCGGCGGGTTCAAGCAGAGGTGATGATCAGCCGTGCCCGCGCCTCATGCGCGCCCGGGTCAGAATCGCGCGCCAGCGGATCATGTCGAACGGAATCGGTTCATTGTTGTTGGCGATGTGGAAGATCTCGTTGTTGACGTTCTTCAGCGATCGCCAGAAATCATAGTCGGTGATGCGTGGATCGGCCGCCAACCGCTCCACTTCGACCTTGATGTCGGTTTTCATGCACTGTCCTCGCACCGCATTCCGCCAGCCGCCCGTGCGCAACCCGGTACGGCGGTTTTCGAACGCGCCCCTGAGTCGTTCAACGGACTCAACTGACTTGTTCACGTTAAAACCTTGGTAAGGTTAACGTGGGCGTTTGCGTGCTTCAAGCGCTCTTGCGTTTGATGCCGATCGAGCGGCCGGCCCGCTCCGGCATCGGCAGCGCGGCATGGGCGGCGTGCATGGCCTCGACCTCGGCCATCACGTCGGCCGGGAAGGGGGCCACTCTCGGCCCCTCCATGTCGACATGCAGCGAGAGCGATTCGGACGTCGCCGCCAGCCAGCCGTCGACATGACGGATTTCCTGGTAGGCGCGCAGGCGCTTCTCGTCGTGATCGATCAGCTGGAACGAGACGTTCACCTTGTGGTCGAGATGCAGCTCCTGCACGTAGCAGACATGGACCTCGGCCGTGTAAATGGTGAGGCGCCGCTCCTTGGCGTAGTTCGGCCCCATGCCCATCAGCTCGAACGCCTGGTCCGAGCAGCGGTCGAACAGGACGTTGTAATAGGCCATGTTGAGATGGCCGTTATAGTCGATCCATTCCTTTTCGATCGCCATTGGGCCGGAAATGATCGGTGCGGGGATCGTCATCTGATTTTCCTTGATCGTCTCTGGACAGTGCGTGGCCGGTGAGGTTCTCGTCGTTCTGGCGCAATTGCGGACGGAAAACTGCTTCACACTTTTCCTGGATTTGCTTTAGGCATCATCCATAGCTGCATTACAAGGGTGGCCACTGGTCCATTCGCGGAGGAATTCATGGCTTTGAGCGACCTCAACCCGGTCGAGCGCAACGAGGAAGGCATCGCCGCGGTGCTCGGCATCCTCAAGCAGCGCTTCGGCGAACGCTTCCAGACCGGCGAGGCGATCCGCGGCCAGCACGCGCATACCACCACCTATATCCCGACCCAGGCGCCGGACGGTGTCGCCTTCGTCGAGACGACCGAAGAAGTGCAGGAGATCGTGCGCGCCTGCGCCGCCTACCGTGTGCCCGTCATCGCCTTCGGCGTCGGCTCCTCGCTCGAAGGCCATACCAACGCGCCGGGCGGCGGCATCTCCATCGACACTTCGCGCATGAACCGCATCCTGTCGGTCAATCCGCAGGACCTCGACTGCACGGTCGAGCCGGGGGTGACGCGCGAGGACCTCAACCGGCACCTGCGTGACACCGGCCTGTTCTTCCCGATCGATCCCGGCGCCAATGCCTCGCTTGGCGGCATGGCGGCGACCAGGGCGTCCGGCACCAACGCCGTGCGGTACGGCACGATGCGCGAAAACGTGCTCTCGCTGACCGCTGTCATGGCCGATGGCGAGACGGTGACGACCGGCAAGCGGGCGAAGAAAAGCTCGGCCGGATACGACCTGACCAGGCTTCTGGTCGGTTCCGAAGGCACGCTCGGCGTCATCACCTCGCTGACGCTGCGGCTGCAGGGCATTCCGCAGGCGATCTCCGGTGGCGTCTGCCCGTTCCCGAGCCTGGAAGCGGCCTGCAACACGGTGATTGCGACCATCCAGATGGGCATTCCGGTGGCGCGCATCGAACTGGTCAACGCGCTGCAGATGCGGGCGATGAAGAATTATTCCAAGCTCGACTATCCGGAGAGCCCGTGCCTGTTCGTCGAGTTCCACGGCAGCGACGCGGGCGTCGCCGAACAGGCCGAGACCTTCGGCATGATCGCCGAGGAGAATGGCGGCGGGCCGTTCCTGTGGACCAGCGTCGCCGAGGAGCGGACGAAGCTGTGGAAGGCTCGGCACGACGCTTACTGGTCATCGCTGACCTTGCGTCCCGGCGCCAAGGGGCTTTCGACCGATGTGTGCGTGCCGATCTCGCGGCTTGCCGAATGCGTCACCGAGACCGAGGCCGACATTGCCGAGATGGGGCTGATAGCACCCATCGTAGGCCATGCCGGCGATGGCAATTTCCACGTGCTGGTGCTGATGGATGTCGACAATCCGGATGAGATCGTGCTTGCCGAAAAATTCGTCGCCAGGCTCAACATGCGCGCGATCGCCATGGAAGGCACTTGCACCGGCGAGCACGGTATCGGCCAGGGCAAGGTCGGCTTCCTGCGCCACGAGCTCGGCCATGGCGTCGATATCATGCGCACGATCAAGCAGGCGCTCGATCCGCTCAACATCATGAACCCCGGCAAGATCTTGCCGGGCCCAGGACACTAGTCATGGCCGCGGCAGAGGCTCTGCTGCCTCTTGACCTGCCGCCATCGTCGGCGGGCGCCCCGTTGCCGCATGTCTTCGCGGATGAAGAGCGGCTGTTGATCGCTTATATCGTCAACGTTCCGGATCCGTCCTTTGACGGCACCAATCCGCGATCGGTTTCAGCAGTTGCCGAGGGGGAGGCCGTCGCGATCCTGACGGTAGCCCCTTATGTCGCGTTGCAATTCGGCCCGCCAAACGACGAGGCGCTCAGCGGGCATCGGCTCTACGCGCTCGGCCTGCAGCCATATTCCGCGTTTGAGGTCCTCAATTCGTCGTGGATTGCTTCTCTGGAAGAAGCGAACCGGGTTCACCCGCGCCATGTGCCGGAGTTGTTTTCCGGTCGCCGGCACTTCATTCTCACGTTCCACGATTCGACCCTGGAATTCATTGCGCGAGATTTCCAGGTAGGCCTGCGAAAAGGCGCGGTGCTGAAGGCCTTGCTCGAAGCAGTGAACTATTGATGGCCTAGCCTAGCCACAGCCCGGCGACGCTATTCCTGAACGCCTTCGACAAGCTTCTGCAGCGTGGGCCGTGTCGGCGCGAAGAAGGTCGTGCCGGTGTGGGGCGTCGAGAAATCGAGCAGCCGGTCGTAGGCGCCGGGCGGCTCGCCGACATACATGCGCTGCAGCATCTTTTCGATCACCCACAGATAGCGCGTGTAGCCAATGAAATAGGTGCCGAACTCGTTCTGCCCAGGGCGGCCGAACGGCATGTTGTCGCGCAAAATGTCGTATTCGTTGCCGGCATCGTCCTCGATCGTCGCCAGCGACTTGTGCGACTTGCGCGGCTTGTCGTCGTCATCGATCTCGATGTTGTCGATCTTGGTGCGGCCGATGATCTCTTCCTGGACATGCGTCGGCGTCTTGCCCCAGGCGGCCATGTCGTGCAGGTATTTTTGCACCACGACATAGCTGCCGCCAGCGAACTCATCGTCCTCGTCGCCGACCAAAGCGGAGGCCGGCAGGTCGAGGCCGGTCGGATTGGCGGTGCCGTCGACGAAGCCCAGAAGATCGCGCGCGTCGAAATAGCGAAAGCCGGATACCTCGTCGACGACGCTCACGCTGTCGCCCAGGCCGTTCAGCAAAATGCGCTCGAACTCGAAGCACATGTCGGGCCGCTCGGCCCGGATGTGGAAGAGCAGATCGCCGGGCGTCGAGGGCGCCGAATGCGCCGCTCCCTCGATCGGCGCGAAGGGTTTCAACTCGCGCGGTCGCCGGTTGGGCGACAGACGGTTCCAGAGCTCGGCGCCGACGCCAGCGATGCAGGACAGCCGGCCTGAAAGATCGCGAAAACCGACATTCTTGACGAGATCGTCCAACTCGCCGAGCACGGATGCGACGGTTGAAAGCGCAACCTTGTCGGCACCGACCGTGACGACGAGGAAAATCGCCGCCGTCGACAGAGGAGCATCGACGCTCTGGGCGTCGATCGGCACCCTGTCCCAGTTCTTGCCTGACATCGGGAATGCTCCGTGCTGAGGTTTAAATTTATTGGCGGCCACGGACGTGACCGCGGGCAGGGATTTGCCAAAACAGATATCGCGACCGCGAGCGGTCGTGCAACAGGCGACATTGCCCGGTAACCACGGGGCCGCAACTAACGGAATTGCCTCTTTATCGACACGCGGATGCGGGTAGAGTGCGGCTGACTTTCAACTGGGAAACAGATGCTCGCCCGCCTGTTCGTGATCTTCGGTGGCTTGTTCGTGCTGGTGCTGTGCGCGGCGCTGGTGGTGCCGTATTTCATCGACTGGACGGGCTACCGGGCGGATTTCGAGCGCGAGGCAAGCGCCATCCTCGGCCGCAAGGTGACGGTGAAGGGTGATGCGACGGCGCGGCTGTTGCCGTTTCCCTCGGTGACCTTCTCCAATGTCGAGGTCGCGGGCGGACCGGATGGCCAGCCGGCGATGACAGCCGAGACCTTCTCGATGGATGCGGAGCTTGCTCCGTTCTTGCGCGGCGAGGTGCTGATCTTCGACATGCGGCTGGTGCATCCCAGGGCAACCATCGACGTTGCCGGCAACGGCACGGTCGATTGGGCGCTCCGGCCCTCGACGCCGTTCGATCCCGGCCAGATCGCCATCGAAAAGCTGACCATCACCGAGGGGCAGATTGAACTGCGCCACGCCGCCGGCGGACGCCGTCACCTGATCTCCGAGATCAACTCGACGATTTCGGCCAAAGCGCTCATCGGTCCCTGGCGCATGAACGGAACGCTGCGCTTCGACGGCATGCGCACGGACGTGTCGGCCTCTACCGGCAAGCTCGAGGCCGACGGCCAGATGCGGCTGAGGCTGAAGGCGGATCCCGACGCCTATCCGTTGATCATCGAAACCGACGGCAATGCCGGCATCGTCAAGGGCGCCGCGGTCTATTCCGGCCAGCTCAAGATCTCCGGCGCCGACCGGAATTCGGCCGAGCTGCGCGGCAATGACGGCGAGCCGGTCAAGATTAGCACCGGCAAGCCCGATCCGGGTTTTCGGCTGAACGGCAAGTTCGCGCTCGACCACCAAAAGCTCAATGTCGACGAGTTCCGCTTCGAAACCGGGCCGCTCGACAACCCTTATACAGCCGACGGCAAGGCTTCTGTCGATCTCGGCCTGAAGCCGCATTTCGCCGTCGAGGCGAGCGGTGCGCAGGTGCAGTTCGACGAGGCCGTCGGCGGGGCCGCCGGATCGGGCTTCACGCTCGACCAGCGCATCGCGGCTTTCGAGCAGACGCTGCAGCATATGCCGAAGCCGACGATACCGGGCACGCTCGAGGTCCGGCTGCCGGCCGTGGTGGCCGGCGACACGACGGTACGCGACGTGCGGCTTTCGGCCGAGCCGGTCGAGGGTGGCTGGTCGGTCAAGTCGCTTGCCGCAACGCTGCCCGGCCGCACGACACTCGAAGCCGACGGCATGCTGAGCGTCGAAGACCATTTCGGCTTCAGCGGCTCGTTGCTGCTCGCCGTCGGGCAGCCTTCCGGTTTTGCCGCCTGGCTGTCGAAGGATGTCGACGAGGCCATCCGCCGGCTGCCCGCGGCAGGTTTCAAGGCCAAGGTCGATCTCAGCGAGAACCGGCAGTCCTTCAGCGATCTCGAACTCATCCTCGGCAAGGCGAAATTCTCCGGCAGCATCGATTCCAGCCAGCCGGACGGCGCCAAGCCGTCGGTGCTGATGCGGCTGACGGGCGGCGAGATGGACCTCGACGGGCTCGCCGCCTTCGCCTCGATCTTCATCAGCGACAAGGGCGCCAACCGCTTTTCGGATCGCGATCTCGATTTCCAGATCAAGGCGGGCCCGGTCAGCGCCGTCGGGCTCAGCGCCGACACGGTCGACACGGCGCTGCGGCTGCGCGAGGGCCTGCTCGAGATCGACAGGCTGTCGATCGGCGGTCTTGCCGGCGCCTCGATCAGCGCCACGGGCCGGGTCAAGGACTTTCCAGAAAGCCCGACCGGCAAGCTCAATGCCTCCATCGTAGCGGTGGACCTGAAGCCGCTGATCGATGTCGCGGCACAGCATTATCCCGACAATGCCGTGCTCAAAGGCCTGGCGAGCCGCGCGGCGGCCTATCCCGAACTTTTCCAGGATGCGCGCATCGATCTTTTGACCAGCGCCGCCGACAATGGCGATGGCAGCACGGGGCTGGCGCTCTCAGCCCAGGGCAATGCCGGCGGCTCAGCCTTCTCGGCGTCGCTTTCCGGCAAGGGAACGGCGGACAAGCTCTCAGAGGCCCCGGTATCGATCACCTTCAACGCCCGCAACGACAATGCCACGACGCTGCTTGCACTCTACGGCCTGCCGGCGCTGCCGCTCGGCATGCTCGGCCACGCCAGCACCGACCTCGCGGCGAAAGGTTCGATCGCCGGCGGTCTCGCGACCAGCTTCAACCTGACGGCCGACGATTTCAGGGCGAGCTTCGACGGAACCGTCGCCGAGACGACGCAAGGCCCCACCGCCAAAGGCAAGGTCAATCTCGACACTGCCGACATCGAGCCGTGGCTGATGACGACGGGCGTGGGCCTGCCCGGCATGGGAACCGGGACATCGACGTCACTGGCCGCTGATGCCGATTTCGGCAACGGGCTGCTGGTGCTGAGCGGCCTCACTGGCGCGATAAACAAGGCGGCCGTGTCCGGCGACGTCAACATCGACGCCAAGGATGGACTGCCCCATCTTGCCGGGGCGCTGGCGCTGGATGAACTCGACCTCGATCCGCTGGCGGTCTCGCTGTTCGGCGATCAGTCCTTCGCTCCTGCCAAGGGTCGATGGCCGACGGCGCCGTTCAGCCAGAAATCGACCCTGCCGTTCAATGCCGACCTCGATCTCAACACCTCGGCGCTCGCCGTCGGCCCGTTCGCGACGGCGCATGACGCTTCATTCTCGCTGAAGCTCGACGGCGAAGGCATCCACGTCTCCGACCTCAAGGCGAAGCTCTATGGCGGCGATCTGACCGGGCTGTTCGACCTCAAGAACACGGAGGGCACCGGCCTGTTCTCCGGCCAGATGCGACTCGCCGGCGGCGATCTTTCCGCCTTGCTGCCAGGTGCCGGCATCGGCGGCAGCGGCGACCTCTCGGCGGCGCTTTCGACCAGCGGCAAATCGGTCGATGCCATGATCGCTGCTTTGTCCGGATCCGGCACTGCGGCGCTGAAGGGATTGAAGGTGGACGGCATCAATCCGGACGGCTTTGCCGCCATGATCGCCAAGGCCGATGCGATCGGACGCGACATCGACGCGGCAAAGACGGCGGGCTTCGCGCCTCAGATCGCCGGGCGGGGCAGCTTCGCCGCCGGCGACATGGACATAGCTTTCACTGTCGCCAACGGCACTGTGCGGGCACCGCCGATCAAGCTCGACAATCCTGGGGCGACATTGTCCACCGACGTGACGGCCGATCTCAACACCAGCACAGTCGCGGCGAAGGGAACGCTGACCTATCGTCCCGGCGACGAGGCGCTGGTCGGTTCCGAACCGGCCGTCAATTTCAGCCTGGCCGGTCCGCTTGGGGCGACCGCGCTCCAGTTCGACAGCGGTCCGCTGGCGCAGTTCCTGACGCAGCGCGCGCTAGAGAAGGAACAGCAGCGGGTCGAGGCTATGCAAGCGGCGCTGCTGGAGAAGCAGCGGCTGCGGCGCGAAGTGCGTTATTACGCGTCGCTGCAGACGGAGCGGGACAGGGCGGCCGAGGAGCTGCGCCGGCAGGAGGAAGAGGCACGGCAGAAGGCCGAGGCGGAAGCCAAGGCGAAAGCCGAAGCGGAGGCGCAGGCAAAGGCTGAAGCCGACGCGAAAGCCAAGGCGGACGAAGAGGCGAGGGCCAAGGCGGAGGCCGACGCCAAGGCCCAGGCCGAGGCCGACGCCAAAGCCAAGGCGGATGCTGAGGCGCAGGCCGAGGCCGAGCAGCGGGCCGCTGACGAGGCGGCCAAGGCGCAGGCAGAGGCGGATCGCAAGAGGGCGGAGCAGGCCAAGCTCGAAGCCGAGCGCAAGGCGGCTCAGCAGGCGCCAAAAGCCAACCAATCGCTTCCCGGCGTCAACGACGGTTCGAGTCCGGCGCCGGCGAAGCCGAAGGCCAATCCGTTCACGATCGACAATCTGTTGAAGTCGCTCGACGGCGGCTGAGCGTCAACCGTCGAAAGACCAGCCGAAGCCGTCTTGCCGGTCAGGACTCTTCCCGGCGCGAGAGCAGGCGCCGCAGCATCGGTTCGATGCGCGAAAGCTCGTCGAGATGAGCGGCCGACAAGTTGGCCAGGCGATCGTCCGCCAAAGGCGTGAGCTGCAGCAGACAGCGCCGGTGATCGTTCTTGTCCGGATCGCGGATGACAAGGCCCGCCTCGGCAAGGCGGTTCACCAGCTCCACCGCGCTGTGGTGGCGGATGCGCAGCCGCTCCGCGAGATCGCCCACCGCCACTGGTCCGCCGTCTGGAAATCCCTTGATCGCCAGCAGCGCCTGGTGCTGGCGGGGCGCGAGCCCCGCCTCATTCGCCTGGATCTGGCTGAATTCGAGAAAACGACAGATCAGATAACGGAACTGGGATAGCCGCTGGTAGTCGGCCTGGCTGATGGCGGGGCGTGATTTTTTCGGCGTCGTCATGTCTCGACTTATGGCGCTTTCAACGCTTGGCGCAACAAGGCGTCGGCGATAGCGTGGGCTAGGTCGTGCTGCCGCCGCGCTTTGCCCAGGCAAGCACGTAGAGCCTGAGCGCCGACGACAGGTTGGCGTCGCGGGTGCGCGTCTCGTCGATCTCGGCGACCAGAGCCGCGAGCGACAGCGAGCGCTCCGCGGCGATGGCGATGAGATCGTCATAGAAGGGCTGTTCCAGCGAAAAGCTGGTGCGGTGACCGCGGATCGTTACCGAGCGTTTTTCGACCGCGGCCATAGCAACACTCAGCGCTTGCCAGGATCGTCGGGTTTTTCACGGCGATGGCCGGCGACGAATTTCTCGGCCTTTTCGGACGACAGCCGGTCGCGCTCGCGCTCTGCCTTGGTGCGGCCATGCAAGGCCCGGCTCTCGCCAGCCTGGCGTTCTTTCTCGATGCGCGCTTTCTGCTTGCGGGCCTGGCGGAGATTGACGATCTCGCCCATGGTTCCGCTACTTCTTGCGGAAGGCGTCGAGCGAAACGACGTCGGCGCCCTTGCCGCCGGTCTCGGCGACCGCCGGCTTCTTTTCGGCCTCGGCAGCCTTCTTCTTGGTTTCGGCCTTCTTCTCAGGGACGACGGCGATCGGCTCGGCGGCCGGAGCAGGGGCCTCTTCTTCCACGCCCTCGGTCTTAACGTCGAATTCGAGCTCGAAATTGACCGACGGATCATAGAAGCCGCGCACGGCGGAGAAGGGTATTTCGAGCTTTTCCGGGACGTCGGAGAAGGAAAGGCCGACCTCGAAGCCGGCATCCGTCACCTTCAGGTCCCAATACTGGAACTGAATGACGATGGTCATCTGCTCCGGATAGCGCTCGCGCAGCCTGGACGAGATGCGCACGCCCGGCGCGCCGGTCAGGAAGGTGATGAAGAAATGATGATTGCCCGGAAGGCCCGTGCGCGCGACCTCGGCCAGGACCTTGCGCATGACGCCGCGCAGTGCCTCCTGGGCCAGAATGTCGTAGCGGATGTGGTCGTCGGCCATGTGACGGTCGGATTCCGTTGAATCGTCCGCATAGCTGTAATCAAGCTTAAGCGCGGCGTAAACCGCATATAGGCGCAAAGCCGCGAGGCCAAGAGGGGTGTTGGCGATTTGATCGCTCAGGCGTGAACGAGCGCGGCCTGTTTGCCGGCTGGCGATTTCTTCCTGGCGAAGGCGGCGAGGAAGGTCCGCACGCCATTTGTGGCGGAGCGCAGCACCTCTTCCTCGGTCGGTATGCCGCCCAGCATGAAGGTGATCTGAAGCTCGGCGTTGACGAGAGCGAGGAACTGACGCGCCGCGACGTCGGGGTCGCCGATTGACAGATGGCCGGCAAAGGCAAGCCGGGCGAAACGCGCGGCAAGCGCCGACCAGGTGCGGCCCGGGCCTTGTTCGCGCCATTCGGCAAACAGTTCCGGATAACGCTCGCCTTCGGCCTGGATCAGCTTGCGCAGGAAACGGCCGTCGCGGTTGCAGATGCAGTTGCGGTTCATGCGCACTGCAAAGGCAATCAGATCGGCTTCCAGGTCCGCGGGTTGGTCGGGGAAGGTGGCGATGGTTGCGAAGATGCCGGCATTGCAGCGCTCGGTCAGGTCGCGCACGACAGCGACGAAGAGGTTTCGCTTGTCGCCATGATGGTTGTAGACCGTCTGCCGCGACACGCCGGCCTCGGCCGATATCAGGTCGATATTGGCGCCGGCATAGCCTTCCCGGCAGAAAACCGAAGCGGCAGCGTCGACCACCGACATCCGCTTTGCCTCATGGCTGCGTGGCGGGAAAGTGTCAGGAGAAACGCCGTGCTTCATGAAAATCTATATAGCTGTGATTGACGAATTGGACAAGGCTGTCTAAATTTGTGGACACAACAAGAGGGAAGTCCGCGCTGCGAAAACGGATGTGTTCGTTCTTACGAGACGAACACACTCGTCCTCAGATGTCGGATTTCCGCGGGATGGAACGTCCTGGGTTCAGACGCCGGCATTTCGCGGCGGCAACCAGATCCGAAAAGAGCCTTACCATGAGTCCCAAATTCCTCCGCATTGCGGTCGTGCTCGGCTTGTTGTCCGCAATTGGCCCGTTCGCGATCGATATGTATCTGCCCGCGCTGCCTTCGATCGGCCAGGACCTGCATGCCGGCACCGCCGCCGTGCAGATGAGCCTGTTGATCTTCTTCCTGTCGATGGGTTTCGGTCAGATCGTCGTCGGCCCGATCTCCGACATGGTCGGGCGCAAGGTGCCGCTTTACGCGGGTCTCGCGCTGTTCATGGTCGGCGGTGTCGGTTCGGCCATGGCGCCGAACATCGAGTGGCTGATCGCTTTCCGCTTCCTGCAGGGCCTCGGCGCTAGCGCCGGCATGGCCGTGCCGCGCGCCATCGTGCGCGACCTGCACACCGGCAACGAGGCCGCCAAGCTGATGTCGCTTCTGATGCTGGTGTTCTCGGTGTCGCCGATCCTCGCGCCGCTGACCGGCAGCCAGATCATCGAGAGTTTTGGTTGGCGCGCCGTGTTCTGGACGGTGACGGGTGCCGCGGCTTTGGCCACAATCCTGCTTGCCACCTCGCTCAAGGAGACGCGGTCGGTTGAGGAGCGCGCCAATTCGTCCTTCGGCACTGCCCTGGCTGGCTATCGCTACCTGATGGGAGACCGCAACTTCCTCGGCCTTGTGGCGATCGCGGGCTTCGGCATTGCGAGCTTCTTCGTCTATCTGTCGAGCTCGTCCTTCATCCTGATCGACCATTACGGCCTATCGCCGTCGGTCTACAGCGTGTTCTTCTCGATCAACGCGGTTGCCTTCATCGGCATGTCGCAGCTGACCGGGCTGCTGGCCGATCGTTTCGGGCTGAAGCGCGTCGTCTGGGTGGCGGTCACCGGCTATGCCACGGTGATGGTGGCGCTGTTCGCTATCATGGCGTCGGGCGTCGATCGGCTCGACGTGATGGCGGCGCTGCTCTTCATCGGCTACGGCTTCCTTGGCCTGGTCATTCCGACCACCTCGGTGCTGGCCATGGAAGAGCATGGCGAGATCGCCGGCACGGCCTCGGCGCTGATGGGCACGCTGCATTTCGCCATCGGCGCGCTGGCCATGGGTGTCGCCGGCATCTTCTTCGATGGCACGCCGCTGCCGATGGTGGCCGGCATCACGCTCTGCGCGGTGATCTCGTTCACACTGGCCAAGCTGACGCTCGGCCGCGCGCGCGAAGCGGTAGAAGCGCCGGCGGAGTAAGGCGGATCAAAGCATTGAAAAAGGCCGGGTTTGCCCGGCCTTTTTCATATCTATTGCAAACCCGTTTGATCGATGACGAAGCGCACCCGTTCCTCGACCGGCATCAAGCGCCGGACGAGCCTTGGCCGATCGGTTGATTGGGAAAGAAGCGAAAAGGGGAAGGTGGAGGTTTCTGTTGCCAGGTACCTCCGAACCCCGCCTAGAAGTGCGAACCGCTAGGACTTGATTTGAAGCGTTCGCGCCGCATTAAGCAGCGAGACGAGCTTCCGCATAGTTGTCGTTGGCAACTATAAGTTTAGCCCGATTACGGTGGTACAATGCCGGGCGAAAGTACGATCTTTACACCTTCGTCGATCCTATTTCGCCCCCAGCAAAAGCCGCTCCGTCAGCCAGAGCGGTTTTTGGTGGAGGCGCCGGGTACCGCCCCCGGGTCCGAACGGCTTATTTCATCGCCTGTTTATCGCCATAGTCGGTCAAGCCGACGAAGCGAATATAGGGAGCGATGAGGGAAAAAGAAAGGCCAAACCGGCGCTTATCCAGTTATGCCAAACTGTGCAGCCAAGGGTTGACTTGCGCGTCCACTCAATCAAATCTCGCTCACGGTGAGGAGTCTCTGACCTAGTGCACAAGTTGCGCAACGCGCCGCAACCCTCATCGACCGGATTCGCGGCGCCGACGAGGGGAAGTTTGATGGCCGACTATCTAGCGGACGTGAAGAAATACGACGCCGGCGCCAGCGCCGACGCGGTCGACAAGATCGTCAAGCATCTGGGCATTGCGCTCCGGAACCGCGATTCCTCGCTGGTATCCTGCACCGATCCGAAGGAACTCGACCGTGTCCGCGAGAACTGGATCGGCAAGAAGCTCGGCATCGCGGATGCCGCCAAGGCCAACGCGTCGATCGAGAAGACCTGCAAGGCGATGCAAGCGGACAACACCAAGAGCCGCGTGACCTTCTATTATCTGGTCGCCAAGGATCTCGGCAAACTCGGCTCCCTGTAGGACATAGTTGCCCGGCGGCCGGCGCGAAACCGTGCCGGCGCTGCGGATCTATCGACGTGGGTCCATATTTGCTGCCTGCTTTGCGGTGTTCGACTGGCTGACAGTCGGGTATGATCGGCTGTAAGCCCGAATCGAGGCAGAGCTGATGCGCCAATATCTCGACCTGTTGAAGCATGTGCTGGAGAACGGCACCGACCGCGGCGACCGCACGGGAACCGGAACACGCTCGGTGTTCGGCTACCAGATGCGCTTCGATCTTTCGCGCGGCTTTCCGGTCACGACGACGAAGAAGCTGCATCTGAAGTCGATCATCCACGAGCTCTTGTGGTTCCTGGCCGGTGACACCAACATCAAATATCTCAACGACAACGGCGTCAGCATCTGGGACGAATGGGCCGACGAGAACGGCGATCTCGGCCCGGTCTACGGCAAGCAGTGGCGCTCATGGCCGGACGGGCATGGCGGCGAGATCGACCAGATCGCAGGGCTTTTGAAGGAGATACGCCGGAATCCCAACTCGCGCCGGCTGATCGTCTCGGCCTGGAACCCGGCCGAGGTGGAGGAGATGGCGCTGCCGCCCTGCCATTGCCTGTTCCAGTTCTATGTCTCGGAAGGCAGGCTCTCCTGCCAGCTTTACCAGCGCTCGGGCGACATCTTCCTCGGCGTGCCGTTCAACATCGCTTCCTACGCCTTGCTGACCATGATGGTGGCGCAGGTCACCGGGCTGAAGCCCGGCGACTTCGTCCACACGCTCGGCGACGCGCATCTTTATTCGAACCATTTCGAGCAGGCGCGCGAGCAGATACGGCGCACCCCCAAAGCCTTGCCGACGATGTGGATCAACCCGGACGTGAAGGACCTTTTCGCCTTCCGTTTCGAGGATTTCCGGCTCGAGAATTATTTCGCGGATGCGAACATTAAAGCGCCGATCGCGGTATGAGTGAGCCTCACCGGCTCAGTCCATCCCGACCATGACGTCCGAAGCTTTGATCACAGCATAGGCCTGCTTGCCTTTCTCGAGCGCGAGGTCGGCGACCGCCTCGTTGGTGATCGACGCGGTGACGATGACGCCGCCGCCGATGTCGATCCGGACATGCGAGGTGGTGGCTCCCTTGACGATTTCGGTGACCTTGCCCTTGAGGATGTTGCGGGCGCTGATCTTCATGCGTCTCTCCGTTGATCTTTGCTGTGCCGTTTCGTTCTCACCGTAGGCTGGAATCATGCTGGCGCATAACGCCACGACCGGCAAAAAGCCTTTCCTTGTTATGTTCATCCGGATATATCGATCCAAGGCTTTGGGCCGTACGGATTTCGATACCATGGAGAGATTTGATGACGGGCAAGGGTTTTGGATTGAAGGCGATCGCCGTCGGCGGTCTGACGGCGATGCTGATGGCCGCGGTGCCGGCGGCCCATGCCGACGACAAGGTGATCGTGTTTGCCGCAGCCAGCCTCAAGGACGCGCTCGACGCGGTCAACAAGGCCTGCGAGCCGGAAGTCGGCGAGGCCGCCACCATTTCCTATGCGGCGAGCTCCGCCCTGGCCAAGCAGATCGAAGGCGGCGCGCCGGCCGACATTTTCGTGTCGGCCGACCTCGACTGGATGAAATATCTCTCCGACAAGAAGCTGACCAAGCCTGATACCGAAGTGAAGCTGCTCGGCAACCGGATCGTGCTGGTGGCTCCGAAGGACTCCAAGGTCGAGACCAAGGTCGAGAAGGGTTTTGATCTTGCCAAGCTCATCGGCGACGGCAAGCTCGCCATGGGCGATTTCAAGGCCGTGCCGGCCGGCAAATACGGCAAGGCGGCGCTGGAATCGCTGGGCGTCTGGTCGTCGGTCGAGGGCAAGGTCGCGCAGGCTGAGAATGTGCGCGCGGCGTTGAAGCTGGTGTCGACCGGCGAGGCGCCGCTCGGCATTGTCTATGCCACCGACGCGCATGCCGATAAGGGCGTCAAGGTCGTCGGCACCTTCCCGGAAGATTCGCATCCGCCGATCATCTACCCGATTGCCCAGACCGCGGATTCAAAAGACAAGGATACGGCTGCCTTCCTGAAGTGCGTCGAGTCGGCCAAGGCCGCCGAACTCTTCAAGGAACAGGGTTTTACGGTGCTCGCGCCGAGCAACTGAGAAAGACTTTACACCGCATATGAACTGGCTGCTGGACCTCACTCCCGACGAATGGAATGCGGTGCGGCTGTCGATCAAGGTGGCGACGGTAGCAATGATCGCCAGCCTGCCGCCCGGCATCCTGATCGCGCTGCTGCTCGCGCGGGGGCGCTTTTGGGGCAAGACCCTACTCAATGGGCTGGTGCATCTGCCGCTGATCCTGCCGCCGGTGGTGACCGGCTACCTGCTCTTGCTCAGTTTCGGCCGGCGCGGGCCGGCCGGCGTCTTCCTCGCCGAGCATTTCGGCATCGTCTTTTCGTTCCGCTGGACGGGCGCGGCATTGGCCTGCGGCGTGATGGGCTTTCCGCTGATGGTGCGCGCCATCCGGCTGTCGATCGAGGCGGTCGACCGCAGAATCGAGGCGGCGGCCGGCACGCTTGGCGCCAATCCGCTCTGGGTGTTCGCCACCATCACGCTGCCGCTGATCCTGCCCGGCCTGATCGCCGGCGCGATCCTCTCCTTCGCCAAGGCGATGGGCGAGTTCGGCGCCACCATCACCTTCGTCTCCAACATCCCCAACGAAACGCAGACGCTGCCCTCGGCGATCTATACCTTCACGCAGGTGCCGGGCGGTGATGCCGGGGCGCTGCGGCTGACACTGATTTCGATCGGCATCTCGATGGTTGCGCTGGTGGCCTCGGAAGTCCTGGCGCGCCGGGTCGGCCAGAGGATGGATATCGAATGACGCTCTCGGTCGATATCAACCATCGGCTCGGAGACTTCGCCGTTGAAGCCAAATTCGACAGCGCCGGCCGGCTGACGGCGCTGTTCGGGCCATCTGGCTCAGGCAAGTCGACGGTGATCAATCTGATCGCCGGGCTGATCCGGCCGGACAAGGGCCGCATCGCGGTCGACGGGCGCGTGCTGGTCGACACCGATGCGCGCATATTCGTGCCGATGCACAAGCGGCGGATCGGCATGGTGTTCCAGGACGCGCGGCTGTTCCCGCATATGAGCGTCGCCGCCAATCTGCGCTACGGCCGCTGGTTCACGCCATCTACCGAGCGCTATGCCAAGATCGATGCGGTGGTCGAGCTGCTCGGCATCGGTCACCTGCTCGACCGGCGGCCGGCGAGACTGTCGGGCGGCGAGAAACAGCGCGTTGCCATCGGCCGCGCCCTGCTTGCCAGCCCAAAACTGCTTCTGATGGACGAGCCGCTCGCCTCGCTCGACGAGGCGCGCAAGGCCGAGATTCTGCCTTATGTCGAGCGGCTGCGCGACGAGACGAAGATCCCGATCGTCTATGTCAGCCATTCCGTCGCCGAGGTGGCGCGGCTGGCGAGCGACGTCGTGGTGCTTGCGCAAGGCAAGGTCGTGGCCTCGGGTCCGACCGAGGCGATCATGCAGCGGCTGGATTTGCTGCCGGCGGAAGAGCGCGGCGAAGGCGGGGCGGTGCTCGACACTAAGGTCCTGCATCACGACGAGGCTTTCGGCATGACGGTGCTCGGCTCTCAGGCCGGCGAGATACGCGTGCCGCGACTGGCACGGCCAGCCGGAGCCACGGTGCGGCTCCGCATCCGCGCCCGCGACGTCATGATCGCAACCGAGCAGCCGACCGGCCTCAGCGCGCTCAACATATTGGCGGGAACGATCGCCGCAGTCAGGCCAGGCATAGAACCGACGGTGGAAATCGCCATCGACTGTAACGGCGCCATCGTGCTGGCGCGCATAACCGAGCAGTCGAAGCGCACCCTTCGCCTGTCGCTCGGCCGTCAGGTTTTCGCGGTGATCAAGACGGTGAGCTTCGACAGCGCGACGACCGGGGCCGGGCTGTCGGTCGAGGCGGATGGCTGACGAATGAGCGATGTCGCTATGTTGATTTGGAATAGCGATCTGGCCGGGGAAGGGATAATCTCGGCGTGATCGCGGAGGACAGGACATGCCATCGCTGAGCTTACGGATAAACCTCGACCCCGACGGCCGGATCGGCCCGGGCAAGATCGAGCTTCTGGAGCAGATCGCCGCCTTCGGCTCGATCTCGGCAGCGGCGCGCGGCATGGAGATGTCCTATAAGCATGCCTGGGATCTGGTCGAGGACATGAACCGTGTGTTCGGCAAGCCGCTGGTCTCTGCGCAGACCGGCGGCAAGAAGGGCGGCGGCGCGCAACTGACATCGGTCGGTTTGGCGGTCGTCAGCCGGTTTCGGGCGATAGAGCGCGCCGCTTCATCGGCCGCCGCCGTCCATATGCAGGCGCTGCAGGCGGAGATTGATGCCGGGTAAGGCGCCTATTCTTCTGGCTCGCCGGGTTTTCTCAGCAGATATGTGTCCATGATCCAGCCCTTCCTTCGCCGGGCTTCTTCTCGGACCTTTTCGATTTCGGCGCCGACATCGCCCAGCCGGCCGGAGATTGTGATCTCGTCCGGCGTGCCCAGATAGGCGCCCCAGTGGATGAAGACATCCATGTCGGCCAGCGTGTTGAAGGCGCATTTGCCGTCGAGCATGACCACCGCCGAGCCGGCATTGGCGGGCAGGCCTTCCTCCGTCAGCCGGCGGCCGGTCGTCACCAGGATCGAATCGCCGATGCGGTTGAGCGCGGTCGCGTGGCTCGCCGCGAGCGCCTGGATCGCCGTGATGCCCGGAATGACCTCGAGCTCGAAACCGACATTGGCTCTGACGCGAACGCGTTCGAGGATCCGCAGCGCGCTGTCATAGAGCGACGGGTCGCCCCAGATCAGGAACGCGCCGCAGGAGTCTTCGGCCAACTCGTCGCGGATCAAGGCTTCATAAATGGATGCGATCGCTTCGTGCCAGTCGTCGACGGTCACGCGGTAGGACGATGTCGGCTCGGCCCGAACCGGCACATCGAACTCGACCCGACGCGATTTCGGGTTGGTCACGAAGCGGTCGCAGATCTGCCGGCGCAAATCGGCGAGATCGTTCTTCTTCGCCCCCTTGTCGGGAATGAACAGCACGTCGGCGCGGTTCAGACCGTCGATGGCCTGGACCGTCATGTGGTCGGGATTGCCGGCGCCGATGCCGATGACGAGAAGCTTGCGCATGGCGATCCCCTTGCCCGATCGGCGGCGCGGTGTCCAGAAGTCCCGACAACCGGCGAGGAAGGGCTTTGAAACACCGTCTTGAAACGGGTAGATGGAAGGATGCATCCGGCTGGTCCCGGCACTGCCGTCGAGGAGGGGTCCATGTTACGCACCGTATTGACCGCAGCGCTGGCAGTCATGGCCGCTCCGGCCTTCGCCAATGATTCCGTCGCCGAGCTAGGCACCGGCGGCCTTATCCTTTCGCGCAGCGACGCCGTCGCCATGCAAAGCGAGGACCTTTTCATCTCGCCGGGGAAGGTGAGCGTCGACTATGTGTTCCACAACAACACCGATAAGGATGTCGACGCCATCGTTGCCTTCCCGATGCCCGACATTTCGGGCGATCCCGAAGAAATGCCGGCGATCCCGGAGAACCAGAGCGACAATTTCCTCGGCTTCGAGGTGACCATCGACGGCGTCGCGGCCAAACCACAGCTCGAACAGAAGGTTTTTGCTCTCGGCATCGACATCAGCGCCGACCTGAAGGCGCAGGATGTGCCGTTCAACCCGTTCGGCGATGCCGCCAAGGCGGCGCTGGCGAAACTGCCCAAAGATGTCGCCGAGGATTGGGAAAACCGCGGCATCATCATCGAGGATACCGCCGACGACGGTTCGGGCATGCAAACCGCCTACACGCCGTTCTGGCAATTGCGCTCGACATATTGGTGGCGCTCGACCTTCCCGGCCAACAAGGACGTCCACGTCTCGCATCGTTACAAGCCGAGCGTCGGCGGCACCTCCTCGGTCAGCTTCTTCTCAGAAGGTCAGTTCCAGAGCCCGCAATACGATACCTACAAGACCCGCTACTGCATGGATCAGACATTCGACAACGCGGTGCGCAAGGCGGCAAAGGCCAATCCGGACGGCTATCCGAAATATTACGAGAACCGCATCGCCTATATCCTGACCACTGGCGGCAACTGGGCGACCGGGACCATAGGCAACTTCAAGCTGACCATCGACAAGGGCAGCGCCGACAATCTGGTGTCGTTCTGTGGCGACAATGTCCGCAAGGTCGGCCCGACCACCTTCGAGACGACGGCCAAGGATTTCTACCCCGAGCACGACATCGACATCCTGTTGCTCGTGCCCTCGGACAAGGGCGGGAATGGCGGCTGATGGACATCGCGATCTATGTCGCCATTGCCGAAAACGGCGTGATCGGGCGCGAAGGCGGCCTGCCGTGGCGGCTCTCCTCCGATCTCAAGCGCTTCAAGGCCGACACGATGGGCAAGCCGATCATCATGGGGCGCAAGACCTATGAAGGCATCGGCCGGCCGCTGCCCGGCCGGCTCAACATCGTTGTGACCCGCGACAAGGCCTGGCGCGCTGAAGGCGTCGAGGTGGCCAATTCGCTGGGTGACGCGATCGCGCTGGCCAAGGTGCACGGCCGCTGCATGGCGGGCGCCGAGGAGATTTGCGTGGTCGGTGGCGGCGAGATCTATGCCCAGGCGCTGCCGCTCGCCGACCGCCTGCATGTCACGCATGTGCTGGCCAGCGTCGATGGCGACGCGCATTTCCCGCCGATCGATCCTGATGTCTGGCAAGTCGTCCGCGCCGAGGATTTTCCCGAGGGCGAGAAGGACAGCCACGCAACGCGCTATACGGTGTACGAACGCCGCCGTGACACTCATTGACGACGACAAAGGGTCGCTGCCGATCCAAATCGCGTTGTGGCGATGGCACATCGCGTTGAAAGCGGATCGGCGCGTCCCTATAGAAGAACGATGCTACAGCTGCGTGCGTCCAACCCTGAGGCGCAAGAGGCTGCTGTAAAACTTTGATTTTGGCGCATGTTTCCTTTCCGAAAACCGATATGGGTTTTGGTGGTCATGCGCTAGAATTGCGCCGTAAGGCCTGAGGGAACCGAAGCGAAAGGACATTCATGCCCTGGAACGACAAGAGCGGTGGCGGCGGCCCTTGGGGCGGCGGCGGCAATCAGGGGCCATGGGGGCAGGGACCGAAGGGGCCAAGCGGCCCGCAAGGCTCGCCTCCCGATCTTGAAGACATCATCCGTCGCGGCCAGGACAGGCTGCGGCGCGCGCTTCCGGGCGGCGGCGGCGCCAGTCCGGCCGTGCTCGGCCTGATCGCGCTCGCGCTCATCGTGCTGTGGGCCTTCAAGGCCATCTACACCGTGCAGCCCGACGAGGTTGCGGTGGAGCTGCGCTTCGGCCAGCCGAAGACCGAACTTTCGCAGCCGGGCCTGCATTTCCACTGGTGGCCGATCGAAACAGTCGAAACGGCCAAGATCTCCGAGCAGCTCGTCAGCATCGGCGGCGGCGCGACCAGCGGCTCCGGGCTGATGCTCTCCGGTGACCAGAACATCGTCAACGTGCAGTTCTCGGTCGCCTACCAGGTCGCCGATCCCAGGGCCTATCTGTTCGACGTTTCCGATCCCGATGGCATGCTGACCCAGGTCGCCGAAAGCGCCATGCGCGAAGTCGTCGGCCGGCGTCCGGCGCAGGACATCTTCCGCGACGACCGCCAGGGCATCGCAACCGCGGTGCGCGAGATCATCCAGGGCACGCTCGACGGCTACAAGACCGGCCTCCAGGTCAACGCGGTCTCGATCGAGGACGCGGCGCCGCCGCGTGAGGTGGCCGACGCGTTCGACGAGGTGCAGCGCGCTGAGCAGGACGAGGACAAGTTCGTCGAGCAGGCCAACCAATACTCCAACCAGAAACTCGGCCAGGCGCGCGGCCAGGCCGCGCAGGTCCGCGAGGACGCGGCCGCCTACAAGAACCGCGTCGTGCAAGAGGCCGAAGGCGAGGCGCAGCGTTTCATCTCCGTCTACAACGAATATGCCAAGGCGCCCGACGTCACGCGCAAGCGCCTTTATCTCGAAACCATGGAGAAGATCCTGAAGGACTCGAACAAGGTCGTCGTCGAGCCGGGCAACGGTCAGGGCGTGCTGCCTTACCTGCCGCTGCCGGCATTGCAGCCGAAAACGCAGGCGCCGGCGCTGGGCGTGACGGGAGGTAACCAGTGATGGCCAACCGTCTTCCCATCATCGCCGTTATCGCGGCTGTCCTGTTGTTCCTGCTCTACTCCTCGATCTTCGTGGTCAATGCCGGCCAGCAGGCGATCGTGCTCAGGTTCGGCGAGATCATCGACGTCAAGAACGAGCCTGGGGTCTACTTCAAGGCGCCGTTCGCCTTCTTCGACGCCGACAGCGTGCAAATGGTCGAGAAACGCGTGATGCGCTTCGACCTCGACAACATCCGCGTCCAGGTCTCGGGCGGCAAATTCTACGAGGTCGATGCCTTCATCGCCTACCGCATCTCGGATCCGCGCACCTTCCGCGCGGCTGTGTCCGGTCAGGTGGAACTGGCCGAGGCCCGCCTGAGGACACGTCTCGACGCGGCGCTGCGCCGTGTCTACGGCCTGCGCGACTTCGAGGCCGCGCTCTCCGAACAGCGCGGCGTCATGATGCGCGAGGTGCGCGATCAGCTTCGCCCCGATGCGACCTCGCTTGGCCTCGACATCGAGGATGTGCGTATCCGCCGAACCGATCTGACGGCGGAGGTTTCGCAGCAGACCTATGATCGCATGAAGGCCGAGCGCCTGGCCGAAGCCGAGCGGCTGAGAGCCCGCGGCAACGAGGCGGCGCAGCGGATCAGGGCACGCGCCGACCGCGAGGTCGTCGAGATCGTCGCCGAGGCGCAGAAGGAATCGGAAATCCTTCGCGGCGAGGGCGAGGCGCAGCGAAGCGCCACCTTCGCGGACGCCTATAAGCGCGATCCGGCCTTCTTCGATTTCTACCGCTCGATGAACGCCTATGGCACGGCGCTGGACAGCAGCGGAACGACGATGGTGCTGTCGCCGGAGTCCGAGTTCTTCCGCTACTTCCGCGATCCGGAGAGCAAGCCTCAGCCCGGGCAACCCGTAGCTCCGGCGGCGCCGGCCGCGCAACCCAGCACCGCCCAGTAGCGGCGGTGCAGGATTTTGTCGCGGCGATCGGCTTGGTCCTGGTGATAGAGGGCCTGGTCTATGGCGGGTTTCCGGGCCTGGCCCGGAAACTGGCGACGGAAGTGCTGTCGATGCCCGAGAATGCGCTGCGGATCGGTGGGCTGGTCGCGATCGCCGTCGGTGTCGCCATTGTCTGGTTGGTTCGCGGCTGACCGAATTCATTGGTGCCGCGACGACCGACGATTTATCCTGAGACGATGGCCATAGCCGCAAACGTGCCTTATTTCTTGCCAACATGAGCTTGACGGGGCGTCTTTGCGAAAGCGCCTGTCCTTTTCAGATACACCGGAGGCCACGATGATATCCGACATCTTTTTGCGCGCGGCGCGGCGCATGGTATTCGCCGGCGCCACCGCTTTCGTGGTCGGCATTGCTGCTGTTCCGTCCTTCGTCACGCCGACGATCGCCTCCGATGGTCCGCCCTCCGTCGCCGATCTGGCCGAACGCCTTCTCGGCGCGGTGGTCAACATCTCGACCTCGCAGACGGTGAAAGGCACGGAAGGGCCGGGTGCGGTGCCGATGCCGCAATTGCCCGAGGGCTCGCCGTTCCAGGACTTTTTCGACGATTTCTTCAAGAACCGCGGCGGCGACAAGGGTGGTGCGGCGCAGAAGGTGCAGTCGCTCGGCTCCGGCTTCGTCATCGACGCCGAGCAGGGGATCGTGGTGACCAACAACCACGTCATTGCCGATGCCGACGATATCGAGGTGAATTTCTCCGACGGCGTCACGCTGAAGGCGAAGCTGATCGGCACCGACACCAAGACCGATGTCGCGGTGCTGAAGGTCGAGCCCAAAGGTCACAAGCTGACGGCGGTGAAGTTCGGCGATTCCACCAAGATGCGCGTCGGCGACTGGGTGATGGCGATCGGCAACCCGTTCGGCCTCGGCGGCACGGTGACGGTCGGCATCGTGTCGGCACGCAACCGCGACATCAATTCCGGCCCGTATGACGACTTCATCCAGACCGACGCCGCGATCAATCGCGGCAATTCCGGCGGCCCGCTGTTCAACGCCCAAGGCGAGGTCATCGGCATCAACACCGCGATCATCTCGCCGTCGGGCGGCTCGATCGGTATCGGTTTCTCCATCCCCTCGCAGCTTGCCGCGGGCGTCGTCGACCAGCTTCGCCAGTATGGCGAGACGCGGCGCGGCTGGCTTGGCGTGCGTATCCAGCCGGTGACGGACGACATCGCCGAAAGCCTCGGCATGGCAACCGCCAAGGGCGCGCTGGTGGCCGGCGTCATCAAGGGCGGCCCGGTCGACAACGGTTCGGTGCAGGCCGGCGACGTCATCGTCAAGTTCGACGGCAAGGACATCCATGAGATGCGCGACCTGCCTCGCGTCGTCGCGGAAAGCCCGGTCGGCAAGGCGGTCGATGTCGTCATCGTGCGCAAGGGCGTCGAGCAGACCGTCAAGGTGACGCTCGGCCGCCTCGAGGATGGCGAGAAGCTGGCCAGCGGCGAGAACGGCAACACCGACCAGGACAAGGGCGATAAGGCGACGCCTCCGGTGTCGACGGCTTCGGTGCTCGGCATGACGGTCGGCGAGCTCAATGACCAGACACGGCAGAAGTTCGGCATTGCCGCCGACGTGTCGGGCGTGGTCATCACCGACGTCGCCAAGAATTCTGCGGCGGCCGAGCGCGGCATCCAGCCGGGCGAAGTGATCACCGAGATCGCGCAGGAATCGGTCGGCACGCCGAAGGACGTGATGGACCGGATCGGCGCGCTGAAGGAGCAGGGCCGCAAGAACGCGCTCCTGATGCTGGCCTCGAAGACCGGCGAACTGCGCTTCGTGACGATCCGGATGGATTGAGTCCGGAGAGCAGCGCAACCGGCTGAGTTTCAATGAAAAGGGCGGCTAGCGGGTCGCCCTTTTTCGCGCCTGCCAGTCTTCGCGCCACAGCCGGTACATGACATGCCGCTTGAGATGCGGGTGGCTGTCGGGAACGGCGGGATGGTCGAAATCGGCAGCGGGATCGGCGCGCATGCCGAGCCGCTTCATGACGGCGGTGGAACGATGGTTCTCCTCGACCGCGAAGGAGACGATTTCGTCCAGTCCAAGTGTTTCGAAGCCGAAGGCGAGCCAGGCTTCGGCCGCCTCGGTGACATAGCCTTTACCCCAGAATTCCGGTGCCAGCCGCCAGCCGATCTCGATCGTGCCCGGCGCCAGCACGTCGATGTCTTCCGTTCCCGACAATCCGACAAAGCCGATGCATTCGCCGGTGGCAGCGATCTCGGCGGCGGCGAAACCAATGCCATCCTCGTCGATCCAGCCGCGTACCTCGTCCATCTTGGCGTCGGCGGCCGCGCGGTCGCGGCGGAACGGAAAGAATTCCATGACGCGCTCGTCGGAGTTGATGCGGTGGAAGAGTGCGCGATCACGTTCTTCCCAGTTGCGAAGGATCAAGCGCTCGGTGCGGATCGGCCTCATTCAATGAACTCCTCCCGGCGATAGCCCTGGAGGTAGAGCAGCGCGGTCAGGTCGCCATGATCGATGCGGATACGGGCCTGCTCGGCCACCGCCGGCTTGGCGTGGAGCGCGATCCCGGTGCCGGCAAGGCGGATCATGTCGAGATCGTTGGCGCCGTCGCCGACCGCGATGGCCTCCTCTGTCGTCAGCCCGAGCCGCGCCGCGATGTCGAGCAGCGCTTCGGCCTTGGCGGCGCGGCCGAGGATGGGTTCGGCCACGATGCCGGTGAATTCGCCGTCTTTCTCGATCAGGCGGTTGGCCCGATTTTCCTGGAAACCCAGCATGGCGGCGATGCGGCCGGTGAAAACGTCGAAGCCGCCCGAGACCAGCGCCGTCCAGGCGCCATGGGCGCGCATCGTCCGTACCAAAGCGCGCCCGCCGGCGGCGAGCGTCAGCCGGTTGGCGATGACGCGATCGACCACGGCGGTATCCAGACCTTTCAGCAAGGCGACGCGCTCGCGCAAGGCGGGCTCGAAGGCGATCTCGCCATTCATCGAGCGCGCGGTGATCGCCGCCACATGGTCCTTGACGCCGATTTCGTCGGCAAGCTCGTCGATGCACTCCTGGTCGATCATCGTCGAATCCATGTCGGCGAGCAGGATCTTCTTGCGTCTGCCTTCAGCAGGCTGGACGATGATGTCGATCGGCTCCGAAGCCAATGCCGCGCGCAGATTGGCGGTCATTTCGCCGACATCCGGCGTCTGCGGCAATACGAGATCGCAGGCGACGTCTTCAGCGAGCCATTGAACGGCGCTTGCGCCGGCGGCCCGCAAGGCCATATTCGCAAGCGAGGCCGGCACGGCGCGGGCTTCTGGACGGGACACTAGCGTGGCGATCAGCGACATCGAGACTTCCGGCAGGCATGCGGGCGAAGGCCGCGTCAAGAACGCGATCCTGATAGCCGGGCCGACCGCCAGCGGCAAGTCGGCGCTGGCACTCGATCTCGCTGAACGCAAAGGCGCGGTCATCGTCAACACCGATTCCATGCAGGGCTATTCGGTGCTCGATGTTTTGACGGCGCGGCCAAGCGCCGCCGACATGACACGCGCGCCGCACTTCCTCTACGGCCATGTGCATCCCTCGACAGCCTATTCCACCGGTGCCTGGCTGCGCGATGTCACGAAGCTGGTCGAAGACGGCGTCCTGTCCGGCCGCCACGTCGTTTTCGTCGGCGGCACCGGGCTCTACTTCCGGGCGCTTGCCGAAGGCATCTCGGATATGCCGCACATTCCGGCGGCTGTCCGCGAGCGCTGGCGCCACGAGCTCAAGGAGCAAGGGGCCGAAAGGCTGCATCGACTGCTGATGCATGAGGATTCGGCTGTCGCCATGCAACTCAGGCCGACCGACAGTCAGCGTATCGTGCGGGCACTCGAAGTGCTCGACGCTTCGGGGCGCTCGATCCTGGAATGGCAGGCGGCGCGCGGCCGCCCGCTGATCGATCGCGACAGCGCGCGCTTCCTGGTCATCGAGCCGGAGCGGACGGAATTGGTCCAGCGCATAGAGGCGCGGTTCGACCAGATGCTCGACAAGGGCGCGCTCGACGAAGTGCGGCAGCTTACAGCGCTCGGCCTCGATCCGGACCTGCCGGCGATGAAAGCGATCGGCGTGCGCGAGCTGCAGGCGGCGATGGCGGGACAGTGCGATTTTCCCGAAGCGATCGAACGGGCCAAGATCGCGACCCGGCAGTATGCCAAGCGTCAGTCGACCTGGTTCCGGCACCAGCTGGGCGCGGAGTGGCGCAGGCTGCGGCCGGGCGACGAGCTGGCAGTCCACGACTGACTAATACCATTTTCAATCAAGGCCTTAAAATCCCCGGTTCTAATTCTCGCCAGGGTTGTTTGGATTAACCCTCCGTAAGGTCGGCCATGCCATAACCTCAGGGGTTACAGTGCCGCGGGGAGTAGATGCGTTTCCATAAGGCGGAATCCGCATTTTTCGTGTTTATTTTCGTGATCCTCGCCGCCGGCTTGGTGACCTTCCATGCCTATGGCCAATTGCAGGACATCGCGACCGATCTCGATCCCGCGTCGCGCCTCGCAAGGATCATCTATCTCAACAAATTATTGTTCGTGACCGGAGCGCTGCTTGCCACCTCGCTGTCCTTCGGCATCTTCTTCATCTACCCGCTGATCCGCGGCCAGGTGCGGGAAGAGGGCAAGCTCAGGGCCATGACGGTTTCGCTCAGCGCCCGCTCGCAAACGCTCGAGCAGGCCGCGCTCACCGATGGTCTGACCGGCATGCAGAACCGCCGCTATTTCGACGACGCGCTGCGTGAATATCTGCACGAATTCCGCCGCATCGACAGGCCGGTCGGGCTGATGATCCTCGATCTCGATCATTTCAAGCAGGTCAACGATACGCACGGTCATGATGTCGGCGACGAGGTCCTGAGGGCCGTCGCCACCTGCCTGAGGGGCATGACGCGCTATCACGATGTGGTGGCGCGGCTGGGCGGCGAGGAGTTTGCCGTGGTCACCCCCAACATGGATGTCGAGCTGCTCGCCAGATTCGCCGAACGCATCCGCAAAGCGATCGCCAGCATGTCGATCCTGTCGGGCAATGTGCGGCTCAAGGTCACCACCAGCGTCGGACTTGCCGTCTGGGACCACAAGGAGAGCGCGGAGGATTTCTACCGCCGCGCCGATCGCCAGCTCTACGAGGCGAAGAAGCAAGGCCGCAACCGCGTCTGCGCCTAAAATTCCAACATGAATTCATGAGGCCGGTCGACTGACGCGCCCTTCTCGACTTCCGGTGCTCACGGACTGAATGTCCGCTCCGCTCCGGCTTCTCGAAAGCCACGTCATTCGATCCGGCCTGATGAATTCCTGTTCGGAATTTGGCAGTGCTTGCGAGGTCGGTCGATCAATCGTTGAGCTGGCGCATGCCGAAGGTTGAGGGCTTCAGACCGTAGCGCGTGTCGAAGTCGTCGTCGGGCTGCGCGCGCGTAGCGGCGGCTGGCTTCTTGTAGTCGGGGTCGCCTGCCTGACGCGTAGAATCCACCGCCTCGGCGAAGGCCATGGACTGCGTCGGCTTCGGAACGTTGCGCAGCCGTTCGACGACCATGGCGAGGTCGACATCGTTGCCCAGCTCCGCCTGTTCGGCCTGGTCGCCCTTTGCTGTGCCGGGGATGAATTGCTGCGCCAGCTTTTCGAACTTCAGCCGCATGGTCGTGGCTACGCCTTCGCCGAAGGCGATGGCTTCGCGCTGGCCCATCGAAGACAGGAACGCCAGCGTCGAGGCCGAGGAGTCGGCGATCGCCGAGCGGATGATCGCCTGGTCCTGCTCGTTGGCGAGGCGCATGGCGAAGAAGGTCGAGCACTGCGACAGGATGGTCGGGTCGAGCTCGCCCGGCCGCTGCGTGACGACGCCGAGGTAGCAGCCATATTTGCGGCCTTCCTTGGCGATGCGCGACAGCGCGTGTCTTGTCGGCGCGAAGCCGAGGCGCGGATCGGCCGGCATGTAGCGATGCGCTTCCTCGCAAAGCAACAGCAGCTTCAGCCGGCCTTCGCTCCACAGCGCCAGGTCGAAGGCCAGGCGCGCCAGTACCGAGCAGACCGAGTTGACGACTTCCGACGGCATGCCCGCCATCTCGAAGCAGGTCACCGGTCGGCCATGGCTGGGGACGCGGAAAATATTGCCGATTGTTTCGTGGATCGTGTCCTCGATCAGCCGCGAATTGAACATGAAGCGGTAGCGCGGGTCGGCCGCCGCCGATTCGATGCGCGTCTTCAGCGACTTCAGGATCGGGCGGTCGTTCTTGCTCTCGAGCATACCCATGCGCTCGTCGATCTGCTTGATGAGATCGGCGACGCGGTAGGGCACCGGCGTGTCGGCGGTCAGCGCATCGCTGCCGCGCCTGATGTAGGTCCCGGAATTCGGGTTGCGGTAAAGGTTCTTGGCGGCCGGGATCAGGTCGCGCAGGGCGTCGACCTCTTCCGGCACCGTCTCGCGCCCGCGAAACAGCACCTCGGCGAATTCTTCCAGCCTGAACATCCAAAACGGCAGGTCGAGCGTCTTGGAATCGACCTTGACGCAATATTCCGGAAGCGAGGCGGCAAACTCGTTGTGCGGGTCGAGGATGAGCACGCGCAGGTCAGAACGCGCCTCGATCGTCTTGCGCAACAGCAGCGAGACCGCCGTCGATTTGCCGACGCCGGTGGTGCCGACAATGGCGAAATGGCGCGCCAGCGTGTCGTCGATGGCGATGTTGGCGTCGATCGACTCATCCTGCGACAGCGTGCCGATGGTCACCGAATGGCGCCCGGCCAGATCGTAGACCGCTTGCAGGTCGCGGCTGCGGATGCGGTGGGCAACGGCGCCGATATGCGGATAGGTGGTGATGCCGCGGTCGAAGACCGGCTTGGAGCCGGGTTCGGCGCCGTCGCGTACTTCGCCGACCAGCTCGACGCTGACCTCGATCGGATTCTGCCCTTCGTGGTTCCAGGCGCGATCCGACTTGCCGATGGCGTAGACGAGGCCGACCGTTCGGGTCGAACCGAGATTGATGGAGATCATCTTGCCGACTGTCCAGAGGCCGGTGACCGCGCCTTCGGTGTCCTCGGCATGGGCGCTGATGGTGGCGCGCGCGCCGTCGCATTGCACGACATTGCCCAGAATGCGCTTGTCGTTCTGTTGGATGTCGCGGCGTTCCTGCGAGGTCGGTTCTCCCACGGAGGCTTCGCGTTCAACAAACATAATGCCCTGGTCCCATTCCCCTGCACCGGGAACCCTATCCAATCGGGGTTAAAGTCAGGTGATGTCGAATGGTGTAGGCGCCGTTAAGTCGCTCACGACAATTCGATCGAATAACCTCTTCTCAGGTTGCGTAATTCCGATATATTGGACGAATGGATGGTATATCGAATGACATTAGCGCCACGATTGGCAGACGGGTCCGCTCCGAAAGGACGGTGAGGGGCTGGTCGCTGGCCGAGCTTGCCGAGCGCTCGGACGTGTCGAAGGCGATGCTGAGCGCTATCGAACGCGGCACGACCAGTCCGACCGCGGCGCTTCTGGTGCGCATCGCAGCCGCCTTCGGCATGACGTTGTCGACGCTGATCGCTCGGGCCGAGATGCAAGGCGGTGGCGTTTCGCGCAAGGACGAGCAGCCGGTCTGGCGGGATCCGGCAACGGGCTACATCCGACGGCATCTGTCGCCTGCATCGCAAATGCCGCTGGAACTGATCAGGGTCAGCCTGCCGGCGGGCGCCAGGGTAAGCCTTCCAGCCGCATCCTACGCCTTCATCAAGCAGCAGATCTGGCTGATCGAGGGAAGGCTCGATTTCACCGAGGGCGATGTGGTGCACAGGCTCGAGCCCGGCGACTGCCTGGCGCTGGGCGCTCCTTCGGATTGCGTCTTCCACGCTCTCGGCCCGGACGCGGCGGAGTATCTCGTGGCGCTGGTCAGGGACTGAGCCCGATGCGTCGCCGGCCGAAACGCTCGCACAATGGCGGGCCGCCGCTCGACGACTATGACGGCCCGCCCTGGGGCAAGGGCGACGCCTATATTTTCCTCGCCTGGCGGGCCGCCCACGACAAGGCCTGGAAGGCGCCAAGCCATGCCGTCATGCTGATGCGGCTGGAAAGGGCAGAGCAGCTCGGACTGACCTATGAGGAATATACGCTCGAGATCCTGGAGCGCGGCCGCCAGCTCAGCGAGGACGATGCCGAGCGCATCGCCGAAATCCGGCGGGCGCGACGGCGAAGGCGGATCAGCCATTTCGAATGACCTTGTTCCCGAGCCTTATTCCCTTGGAAAGCACCAAACATGAATTCCTTTGAAATCCGGCCATTGGCCGACAATGCGGCAACCACCGCGATGCTCGCTGATCTGTTGGTTGAAACGGTCGCGGCCGGCGGCTCGGTGAGCTTCATGCATCCCTTGTCGCCGGACGCGGCGCTGGACTTCTGGCGCAAGTCGCTTGCCGCGGCCGCGCGCGGCGAAAGGGCGGTGCTGGGCGCATGGCAGGATGGGGCGCTTGCCGGCACCGTCACGCTGCTGCTCGACCTGCCGCCTAATCAGCCGCACCGCGCCGAGATAGCCAAGCTGATGACCGGCCGCGACCATCGCGGCAAGGGCGTCGCGACCCGCCTGATGCGGGAAGCCGAGAAACTCGCCGTTGAGAAGGGCCGCACGCTGCTGGTGCTGGACACCGCGAGCGAGGAGGGGGCGTCCGGCCTTTACGAGAAACTTGGTTTCACGCTGACCGGCGAGATCCCGGACTTCGCGCTGAAACCGCATGGCGGGCTGACCGGCACGCTCATCTACTGGAAGCGGATAGGGAGAGCGGCCCGCGCGCTATCTTGAAGTTTCGGCAATTCGCGACAGGAGCCAGCGGCGAAAATCCTGCTCGGCGCCGGACAGCCGCGATGATGACGGCCTTGTCAGGAAATGGCCCGATGGGCTCGACAGCACGAAATCCGAAAGCTTGACGAGAGCTTTGTCTTCGAGCGCGGCGTCGATCAGCGGCCGAGAGCCAAGCAGCGCTCCGGCGCCGGCCTTCGCCGCTTCCATGGCGGCGACGAAACTGTCGAAGCGATGCGAACGGCGGGAGTGGCCGTCAAGCCCGGCAGCGGCAAACCATTCCGCCCACATTTCGCGTGCGCCGGCCACAAGAAGCAGCGGCAACGATGTCCAGTCACCATCAGGGGCGAGCGTGGGCGATGCGACCGGAACAAGCCCCTCGATGGTCAGGCGGTCGGCCTCGCGTCCGGGAAACGATCCGTTGCCGAAGCGTATGTCGAGCGCCGATCCCGGCTGGTCGTAATCGGTCGGCCGATGGATGGTCACCAGGTCGAGCCGGATCTGTGGCAGCGCGTTTGCCAGGTCCGGCAGGGCCGGGACTAGCACCAGAAGCGCAAAAGAGATCGGAACGCGGATCGACACGGTCTGCACGGCGCGCGGCTCGAACAGCTCGTTGGTGCTGTTGCCGATGGTCGCGAAAGCCGCCTGGATGTGGGGGAGATAGGCCGCGCCCTCCGGCGACAGCGCCACCCCGCGCGCCAGCCGCGCGAACAGTCGGCTTTTGAGCCGCTCCTCCAGGAAGCGGATGTGCTGGCTGACGGCGGCCTGGGTGAGCCCGAGCTCGGCGGCCGCGGCGGTGAAGTTCGACAGGCGAGCGGCTGCCTCGAAAGTGCGCAGCCAATCGAGAGGCGGCATCGGGTCGAATGCTTTTCCAGTCATTAGAAATTCAACGCCATTACTCGAAAAAAGATAATTTGAATTATGCCTAGGGTGAAGCCAGCATGCAATCCGTGCCCGCAATGGCGGGTAGAAGATAGGAGCTTCCGGGATATGCTGATGAAGGCAACGCTGGGCGACGACGGGCGAACGATCGAGCTTGGCTGGCAGGATGGCGCGGTGAGCCGCTTCCATGCCATGTGGCTGCGCGACAACGCGCTGGACGATAAGACTCGCAGCGCCGGCAACGGCCAGCGGCTGATCACCATCCTCGACATTCCGGCCGAAACGCGTATCGGCGCGGCCTCGATCAAGGGCGAGGTGCTCGAAGTCACCTTCATTCCGGAAGGCAAGACCGTCGGCTTTCCCGCAGGCTGGCTTCGCGGCCATGTCTACGATCGCCAGAGGGCTCACCAGCCCGGCTGGACGGCAGGCGACATACAGCGCTGGACGAAAGCCACCATGCAGAATTCCGTGCCGCGCGCCGCCTACATCGATGCCAGCCGCCACAGCAATGTGCTGCGGCAATGGCTGGCCGCGGTGCGCAGCTACGGCTTTGCCGTCATGGACGGCCTGCCTGCCGAATCCGGCGCGCTGTGCAAAGTGGCCGACCTCTTCGGCTATATCAGGGAGACCAATTACGGGCGCTGGTTCGAGGTGCGGGCCGAAATCAATCCGAACAATCTCGCCTACACCAATCTCGGCCTGCAGGCGCATACCGACAATCCTTACCGCGATCCGGTGCCGACGCTGCAGATCCTTGCCTGCATCGAGAATACGGTCGAGGGCGGCGAATCCAGCGTCGTCGACGGGTTCGCGGTGGCGGCCGCAGTTGAGGCGGAAAATCCGGACGGCTTCCGGCTGCTCTGTTCCTATCCGGCGCGCTTCGAATATGCCGGCTCGTCAGGCGTGCGGCTGCAGTCCAAGCGGCCGATGATCGAGCTCGGACCCGATGGCGAGCTGATCTGCATCCGCTTCAACAACCGCTCGCTGGCGCCGGTCATCGACGTGCCGTTCGCCGAGATGGAGAAATACTACGCGGCCTATCGGCGGTTCGCCGAGTTGATCGAGGATCCGGCCTTCGAGGTGACCTTCAAGCTCGAGGCGGGACAATCCTTCATCGTCGACAACACGCGCGTCATGCATGCGCGCAAGGCGTTTTCGGGCAGCGGCAAGCGCTGGCTGCAGGGCTGCTACGCCGACAAGGATGGCCTGCTGTCGACGCTGGCCGCGATCGAGCACGATTTCAAGGAAGCCGCCGAATGAGCCCGAACGAATTGAACGCCGGCAACATCGTCGAGTTCATCGCCGATATCTTCGAGCGCCGCGGCGCCGAGTCCTATCTCGGCGAGCCGGTCACCATGTCGCAGCATATGCTGCAGGGCGCATGGCTTGCCGAGCAGGACGGCGCGCCGGAGGAGTTGGTTGCGGCGGCGCTGCTGCACGACATCGGCCACTACACCAGCGAGTTCGGCACCTATTCACCCGACGACGTCGAGGATAAGCACCATGACGAGGCGGGCGGCGAGGTGCTTGCGCCGTTCTTTCCGCCGGTCATCGTCGAGTGCGTCCGGCTGCATGTCTCGGCCAAGCGCTATCTGTGCGCCACCGATCCGACCTATTTCAGCAAGCTGTCGCCGGCCTCGGTGCACACGCTGTCGCTTCAAGGGGGACCGATGAATGCCGAGGAAGTGGCTGAGTTCCGCAAGAACCCGTTCCACGAGGAAGCGGTGCGGGTGCGCATCTGGGACGAGTGCGGCAAGGTCGCCGACATGAAGACGCGCACCTTTCGCGACTATGTGCCCATGCTGGAGCGCGTCGTGAGAAAATTCGCGGCGGAAAGGGCGGCTTAGCTAGGTACGATCGGGGAGGGGACGGCCATGTGCTTTTGCTTCGACGGCGAAAACACCCTGATTCCGGCCGGACGGCTGCCGCGACCGCCTCCAGGTCGCAAGTGTTCGCGCGCCGGGTCCAATTGCGTCCAGTCCCAATGGGCGGAATGTCGAGACCTCGCTCGAACCCAGCTATGCCGAGCATAGCCGGCGCCTTGCTGACGCGCTCGAACGGATGTATTAGCCGCGCCCGACATGCGGCCAGTTGGTTTCAACGGCCGTCCCAACTACGCTTTTGATGGAGGCGACGATGAGATCCTGTTCACGCATTTCGCGCCTTCGCGGCGGACGGACCAGTTGACCCGCTACCGCGGATTTCAAACTTCCTGACGATGCGAGCGCCGACCGCAAATCTGCGGAGGGCAGTTATCTTTTCCGCGCGGTTGACCGTGCGGGACCAAACGACGGTGAGCCGAGCGCTTTCCGCGAACGATGGTGGCTGCCCGAAGGCCTTAGATGCGGCTTTGCAACACTCCGGCAGGCTATTGTAAACATTGAAAGATATCGCTTGAGGCAAATCGGCCGCTCGTCTAGAGAGCCCGCCATCCGCAACCCGTCATCCCGAAAGGAGACCTGTCAATGATCCCGCAATCCAGTTCGCCACGATCCGTGCCGACGCTGGAAATGCGTGCGGCTGACAGGGTTCCAGCTGGGAAGAACGGCCATGGCCAGGTCCATGATCCAGCGCAGGCAGGACGCCGAGCGCCAACGTATTGAAGCATATGATGCAAGGTTGCGGCAGGTTTTCGCCGCCACGCGCCCCGTTCCGGATTTCGAGCGAGCGCTGGACGACGCGCGCTCGGGCTTTGCCGGCATGGCGATCCGAGACGGCGCGCTGTGGCGTCCGAAGCTGAAGACGCGCGACCGCGCGCGCCTGCGGCTGGCCGCGGCGCGCTATCTCTATGCGCGTTATCCGGTTTCGGCCGCGCTCGAAAGCATCTGGTTGGACAGCACGGGACTGGACGCCAACGAGATTGCTCTGCGCAAGGTCTGGTATGTGACCGTGGCGCGTGGCGACTCGCTCTACAAGGAGGGCGCCAACGCATGGCTGTCGCGCAGGGAGGTGCATTGCTTCCTCAACGTGTCCGGCGATTTTGGTTTCGCCGAGGCGTTCTGGCTGGCGATCGCCCGGTCGTACACGGATGACCAGGGCTTGGCGGCCCGCCTTGCGCGCACCAAGATCGCGCGCACGCCGCGCCGCGAACTGGCCTTCTGGCGCGAGGTGGTGCGCTTCTTCTGCGGACATCCCGCTTCGAAGGAGGAGATCGACGATCTGTGCGATTACATCGGCGCCATGCATCAGCGAGATGCGGCCTACAGCCTGAAGGGGCGCACGCTTCTCTCGCTGCGCCGGCAGATGTTGGACTGGCATCGCGACATCGCCGCGATCGAACGCATCGAGGCTATGCGCCGCCGCGCGGCCGGACGTACTCGCAATGCCGTCGGAACGCAGGGCGAGGGGCGTGCCTGGGACGGCTCGCGTCTCGAGGACTGGGAATGGCAACCACCGGCCAAGGACGCGAAGGTGCGCGGCGAGCGTTTCTTCGTTCGGCAGTTGAAGACGGCCGAGGATCTGGTCGCCGAGAGCCGCGCGATGCATCACTGCGTTTCGATGTACGCGGCAAAATGCATCGCCGGCAACGCCTCGATCTGGGTGCTGCGACGCACGGCGCTGGGCAAGATCGAGCGGCTGCTGACGATCGAGCTCGATCCGCAAAACCGCGCGATCCAGGTGCGCGGTTTCGGCAACCGTCTGGCCTTGCCGGAAGAGCGCAAGATTGTCGAGCGCTGGGCCAAGGCGAGAGGCGTGATGCTCAGGGCTTGAACGCAAGACCCGCGCGGCGGAAGCGCTGCGCGGGTCTTTTGCACGGTAGCAACTACCCCTTGTGATAAACCTCCTGCAGCCCATAGACCGGCGTCGGCAGACCGACCTGCCTGGCTTTGAGCTGCAGTGACAGATACTGTGAATAGTGCCGCGACTGGTGCAGGTTGCCCCCGTGGAACCATAGCGCTTCCTGCTGCGTCGGCTTCCACATGTTGCGCTGCTCGCCTTCCCATGGGCCTGGATCCTTGGTGGTGGAGGAGCCGAGGCCCCAGACCTTGCCGACCTTGTCCGCCACCTCTTGTGAGATGAGGTCGGCGGCCCAGCCGTTCATCGAACCGTAGCCAGTGGCGTAGATCACCAGATCGGCAGGCAATTCGCTGCCGTCGACGAATTTTAAGCCGGTCTTCGTCAGTTCCTGCACGGCAGCGCCCGGGCCGCTTTTCAGCTTGATCGAGCCATCGATGACGAGGTCGCAGGCGCCAACATCGATGTAATAGCCGGAGCCGCGGCGTAGGTATTTCATGAACAGGCCTGAGTTGTCGTCGCCCCAGTCGAGCATGAAGCCGGCCTTCTCCAGGTCCTCGTAGAATTTCGCGTCGCGTTCCTTCATCTGCTGATAAAGCGGAATCTGGAATTCGTGCAGAATGCGATAGGGCAGCGAGGCGAAGATCATGTCGGCCTTGCGCGTCGTCATGCCGTTCTCGACCGCCTGCTCCGAATAGAGGGAGCCGAGGCCGATATCCATCAGGGTGTCGGATTTGACGATATGGGTGGACGAGCGCTGCACCATGGTCACGTCGGCGCCGCCTTCCCATAGCGCGGCGCAGATGTCATGTGCCGAGTTGTTGGAGCCGATGACCACGACCTTCTTGCCTCGGTATTTGTCCGGGCCGGGATGGGTCGAGGAATGCTGCTGCTCGCCTTGGAAAATGTCCTGGCCCTTGTATTTCGGCCAGTTCGCCTTGCCGGACATGCCGGTCGCCAGCACCAGCTGCTTGGGCTTGAGCACGATCTCCTTGCCGTCGCGTTCGACGATAACGGTCCATTCGTTGGCCTTTTCGTCGTATCTAGCCGACTTCGCAGTGGTGGAGGACCAGTAGTTCAGCTCCATCACCTTGGTGTACATCTCCAGCCAATCGCCGATCTTGTCCTTCGGCGAGAAGACCGGCCAGTTCTTCGGGAAGTCGATATAGGGGAGGTGGTCGTACCAGACCGGGTCGTGCAGGCAGAGCGACTTGTAGCGCTTGCGCCAGGAGTCTCCGGCACGCTCGTTCTTCTCGATGATGATGGCCGGCAAGCCGAGCTGTTTCAGCCTTGCACCGAGCGCGATGCCGCCCTGACCGCCCCCGATGATCACCACATAAGGCTGCCTGGTATGGCCGAGCTCGGCGATCTCGTCGTCGCGCTCCTCACGCCAGGTCTTGCGGCCCTTGCCGTGGCCGTGCTTGGCGCCGAGCGGGCGGGTGAAGCCCGCTTTCTCCTCATGCCCTTTCAGCTCCGCCATCGTGGTGAGCAACGTCCAGATCAGGTCGCCCTTGAACCGCACCAGGCCAAAGCCGCGCGCCACATTCGTCTCGAAGGTGATCCAGGCGGTGATGATGCCGCCATCCTCGCTCGCTTCCTCGCCTTCGGCTACCGCCCAACCGGTCGGCTTGGTGTTGGCCAGCGTCGCCTGGAGCATGTCGCGAACCTGGTCGCGGCCTTCCATCGTCTTCAGGTTCCAGGTGAATGTGACGAGGTCGCGCCAGTAGCAGTCGGCCTGGAAGCAGTTGACGGCGCTGTCGATGTCGCCGGCTTCCAGCGCCTTGCCCAACTTGTCGAGCAGCGCTTGCGCCTTGGTGGTGGGTGTTCTCTCGAGCATCAGTTTCCTCCGGGCTTGTGATCGCTTCTTTGGGTGAGCGCTGTGGCCGGATATGGCTACCGGCATGCGCAAAGTATTTCGGCAAAACCTCCTTCGCGTCACGCCCTCCAATAGTTTGGCGCGTTTTCAATGGCTTGAGCTGGCGAGTGGCGCAAAGGCGTCATTTTTGCCGTTGACAGGCTGCCATACCCCCCTCTAGTGTCCGCGACCATGAAAACGGCACTCATTCTCGTAGGCTGGCGCGTGGGCAAGGCGGTGTAACCGCCGGGCGAAAACCTCCCATGCGCACCACACAGGCTCCCTCGGGGGCCTTTTTTATTGCCTGAAATCCAACTAAACGACCAGCAACGCCCAAATGGCGACAGTACGGGACCAGACCGATGAGCAATGGACAGAACGAGCGGCGCGAAATGACGGGCGCGGAGATGGTGGTGCAGGCGCTGAAGGACAACGGCGTCAAGCATATCTTCGGCTATCCGGGCGGCGCGGTCCTTCCGATCTACGATGAAATTTTCCAGCAGGACGAGGTCGAGCACATTCTGGTCCGGCACGAGCAGGGCGCCGGCCACGCGGCCGAAGGCTATGCGCGCTCGACCGGCAAGGCCGGCGTGCTTCTGGTGACGTCCGGCCCCGGTGCCACCAATGCGGTGACGCCACTGCAGGACGCGCTGATGGATTCCATTCCGCTGGTCTGCCTCACCGGCCAGGTGCCGACCTCGCTGATCGGCTCCGACGCCTTCCAGGAATGCGATACCGTCGGCATCACGCGGCCATGCACCAAGCACAACTGGCTGGTGAAGGACGTCAACGAGCTCGCCGCCACAATCCATGAAGCCTTCCATGTCGCGACGACCGGCCGCCCCGGTCCAGTCGTGGTCGACATTCCGAAGGACGTGCAGTTCGCCAAGGGCACCTATGTGCCGCCGCAGACGGCGCCGCGCACCAGCTATCAGCCGAAGGTCCAGGGCGACCTGGAAAAGGTCAAGGCAGCGGTCGAGCTGATGGCCGGCGCGAAGAAGCCGATCATCTATTCGGGTGGCGGCGTCATCAACTCCGGTCCGGAAGCCAGCCATCTGCTGCGCGAGCTGGTCGACCTCACCGGCTTCCCGATCACCTCGACGCTGATGGGTCTCGGCGCCTATCCGGCGTCCGGCAAGAACTGGGTCGGCATGCTCGGCATGCACGGCACGTACGAAGCCAATATGGCCATGCATGATTGCGACGTAATGATCTGCATCGGCGCGCGCTTCGATGACCGCATCACCGGCCGGCTCACCGCATTCTCGCCCAACTCGAAGAAGATCCACATCGATATCGATCCGTCCTCGATCAACAAGAACGTCCGCGCCGATGTGGGGATTCTGGGCGATGTCGGCCGCGTGCTGGAGGACCTGGTGCGGCTGTGGCGGGCGACCGCCGCCAAGGCCGACAAGAAGGCGCTTTACCCGTGGTGGGAGCAGATCGCGAAATGGCGCGCGCGGGACTCGCTCGCCTACAAGATGAACAACGACGTGATCATGCCGCAATACGCGATCCAGCGGCTCTATGCGCTGACCAAGGACATGGACACCTACATCACTACCGAGGTGGGCCAGCACCAGATGTGGGCGGCGCAGCACTATCACTTCGACAAGCCGAACCGCTGGATGACCTCGGGCGGCCTGGGCACGATGGGTTACGGCCTGCCGGCGGCGCTCGGCGTGCAGATCGCGCATCCCGACGCGCTGGTCATCGACATCGCCGGCGACGCCTCGGTGCAGATGACGATGCAGGAGATGAGCTCGGCGGTGCAATATGAGGCGCCGATCAAGATCTTCATCCTGAACAACCAGTATATGGGCATGGTGCGCCAGTGGCAGCAGCTGTTGCACGGCAACCGGCTGTCGCATTCCTACACCGAGGCGATGCCCGACTTCGTCAAGCTGGCGGAGGCCTATGGCGGCCACGGCATTCGCTGCGACAGGCCGGACGAGCTGGACGACGCGATCAGGGAGATGATCTCGGTCAAGAAGCCGGTGCTGTTCGACTGCCGCGTGGCGACCTTGGCCAACTGCTTCCCGATGATCCCGTCCGGCAAGGCGCATAACGAGATGCTGTTGCCCGACGAGGCCACCGACGAGGCGGTCGCCAACGCCATCGACGCCAAGGGCAGGGAACTGGTTTAGGCATGATGCCGAAAAGTGTGAAGCGGTTTTCGGGCAACATCATGCTCCATCCATAGCAGCCACAAAGGCGGGCTGTCGCGAGAAAGCCGTGCGCAAACAGAGAATTAGCTCAAAAGTCTGAAATCGAGATTCACGTCATGAACGCACAGCACCTTCAACCGACCGGCTCCGCCTATTTCATCGCCAAGGAAACCGAGAAGCCGGAAACGCACACGCTTTCCGTGCTGGTCGACAACGAGCCGGGGGTGCTCGCCCGCGTCATCGGCCTGTTCTCCGGGCGCGGCTACAACATCGAGAGCCTCACCGTCTCCGAGACCGAGCACGAGAAGCATCTGTCGCGCATCACCATCGTCACGCGCGGCACGCCGCATGTGATGGAGCAGATCAAGAACCAGCTCGAACGCATCGTTCCGGTGCACCGGGTGGTCGACCTTTCCGTCCGCTCGCGTGAGCTCGGGCAGGAGCGGCCGCTGGAGCGCGAGCTCGCGCTGGTCAAGGTCGCCGGCACCGGCGATGCCCGCGTCGAGGCGCTCCGCCTCGCCGATGCCTTCCGCGCTTCGGTCATCGACGCCAACACAGAGCATTTCATCTTCGAGATCACCGGCAAGGGCTCCAAGCTCGACCAGTTCATCGCCATCATGAAGCCGCTCGGCCTGGTCGAGATCTGCCGCACCGGCGTGGCGGCGATGAACCGCGGCCCGCAAGGCATGTGAGCAAGGCGGGCACAGCTCACATCCTTTCAATCTTGTCTCTGGTCCGGCAGTCCCCCGCCGGTGGCTTTTGTGTGCTTGCTAAATAAGGACAATAAGGCTGACATATTCGGGAGGATTACATGTCGTTCGACGCATTCCTTGCCCTGTTGGTCTATGCCTTCGTGACTTCGATCACGCCCGGGCCGAACAACCTCATGCTGCTCGCGTCCGGCGTCAATTTCGGTATCGCCAGGACGGTTCCGCACATGCTCGGCATCAGCATCGGCTTTCTGGTCCTGTTACTTGCCGTCGGGTTCGGGCTCGGCGCGGTGCTGACGGCGTTGCCCGCGCTGCATGCGGCGCTGAAAATCACCGGCGCCGCCTATCTGCTTTATCTCGCCTGGAAGATTGCCATGTCGCGCTCGATCAGCGACGGAAAAGGGGCGGAGGGGCGGCCGATGCGCTTCATCGACGCCGCTGCCTTCCAGTGGGTCAATCCCAAGGCCTGGGTGATGGCCATCACTGCGATGGCCGTCTACACCAACGCCGATCATCCATTCGTCTCGGTGGCGCTGATCTCGATCGCATTCACCATCGTCAACCTGCCGAGCGTCTCCGTCTGGGCCGGCTTCGGCACGGCGCTGCGCGGTTTCCTGTCGGATCCGGTGCGGTTGAAATGGTTCAATATCGGCATGGGTATGTTGCTTGCCGCAACGCTGTGGCCGATGCTCCGCTGAGCTGTTTTTCGGACCGGCGAGCGGTCCGGCCGCGGCACGTTAGCCGGCTGCCTAACCTTTGTGCACTGCACATTAAATCTTCGTAATGCCGTGTTTTGGCCCTTTTCCGCCAAAGCCTTGTCCTATCTATTCGGCCGAAATCGCGGCAAGGCGCCGTGAATCGAGCTAAAATAGACCACCGGGATCGGCGTGTCGGTAGAAGGTTTGTTTGTCGATGCGCGGGAAAATCGCCTTTGCAGTTGCAGCGCTCGCCTGCCTGGCGTGCGCCGGGCTTTACTATTCGCCCACGACGCTGGCCAGCGTCCAGCAGCTGATTTCGGGCAAGCAGGCTGACGCGACCGCCACGGACAAGACGGGCACCGGCGACAAGACGGCCAAAGCTTCGGACAATTCGAAGGGCGACAATGCGAAAGGCGGCGGGCCGCGCTCGGCCTCGATCGTCTCCGCCATCGCAACGACCGCCGATTTCCCGATCCGCCGCTATGCCATCGGCTTCGTCTCCTCGCCGGCAGTGGTGAACATCAATGCCCGGGTTTCAAGCCAGATCGTCTCCATCGACGTCAAGGACGGGCAGATGGTCAAGGCGGGCGACGTGCTGTTCCAACTCGACGACCGCGCGCTGAAGGCGCAACTGACCAAGGACCAGGCGACGCTGGTCAAGGACCAGGCGATGCTGGTGAGCGCCCAGGCCGATCTGCAGCGCGCCAAGGACCTCGTCGCCAAGCAGGCGGGCACGCAGCAGACCTACGACCAGGCGCTGGCGGCGCAGAAAGCCGCGGCCGCCACCATCGACGCCGACAAGGCGACGATCGACGCCGATACCGTGCAATTGAGCTATGCGACCATCGCGGCGCCGATCGCGGGCCGGCTGGGCGCCGTCAATGTGTCGGTCGGCGATCTCGTCACCACAAGCAATGGCAACTCCAGCAGCTCGACGCCGCTGGTCACCATCACGCAGATGGATCCACTGCAGGTTAATTTCACGCTGCCGGAAAGCAACCTTGCCCTGCTGCACAAGGCGCTGGCCGACCCGCAGCAAGGCGACGTGACGCTGACCAAGGACGGCGATCCGACGCCGATCGGCAAGGGCACGCTCGACTTCGTCGATTCCAGCGTCGATACCGCTTCCGGCACTATCGCCACGCGGGCCAGCATCCCGAACCCGGATCTTTCGCTGTGGCCGGGGCAATATGTGAATGTGGTGCTCGACGCCGGCACGATGCCGCACATGACCTCGGTGCCGACGGTGGCGGTGCAGCCCAGCCAGAAGGGCCCGTTCGTCTATGTCGTCAAGCCGGACAACACCGTCGAGATGCGTCCGGTGCAGGTGGCGCTGACGGAGGGGCAAAACAGCGCCATTAGCGATGGTCTCAAGAGCGGCGAGAAGGTCGTCGTCGAAGGCCAGACACGATTGAAAAACGGCGCGGCGGTGCATGAAGGCAAGGCTGCCGGATCCGGTGACCAGGCATCGCCCAAGGTCGCCGAGGCAGACAAGGCCGGCGGGGCGAGCCAATGATTTCCGAATTCTGCATTCGCAGGCCCGTCGCCACGCTGCTGATGTCGCTCGCCCTGATTCTGGGCGGTATTTTTGCCTATAAGTTCCTGCCGGTGGCGGCGCTGCCCAGCGCCGAATTTCCGGTGGTCAATGTTTCGGCCAGCCTGCCCGGCGCTTCGCCGGAGACGATGGCGACATCGGTGGCGACGCCGCTGATCAAGCAATTCGCGACGATCGCCGGCATCGATTCGATCTCGACCACCAACTCGCTTGGCCAGACTTCGATCGCCATCCAGTTCGTGCTCAACCGTGACATCGACGCCGCGGCGGCGGATGTCCAGGCGGCGATCGCGCGCGCGCAAAAGTCGCTGCCGCCGGAAATGACCTCGCCACCTAGCTATCGCAAGGTCAATCCGGCCGACGCGCCGATCCTCTTGATGTCGCTGGTCAGCGACACGGTCCCGCTGACCGATCTCGACGCCTTCGCCGAAAACGTCATCTCGCCGTCGCTTTCGACCATCGACGGCGTGGCCCAGGTGTCGATCTTCGGCCAGCAGAAATATGCCGTACGCATCCAGATCGATCCGACGGCGTTGGCCGCGCGCGGCATCTCCATCGACCAGCTGCAGGCGGCCGTCGCCTCGGCCAACAGCAACACGCCGCTCGGCGTGCTGCAGAACAACAAGCAGCAGCTGACGATCACCGCCAACACGCAGCTGACCAACGCCGCCGGCTTCTCCAACCTCATCATCGCCACCAAGAACGGCCATCCGGTGCGGCTGGGCGAGGTGACGCGGGTCGTCGATTCCGTGCAGACCACGACCACCGCGAGCTGGTACGACGGCACGCGCGCGATCATCATGGCCGTGCAGCGCCAACCCGACGCCAACACTGTCGATGTCGTCGACAAGGTCAAGGCGATGCTGCCGTCCTTCCAGGACCAGATGCCGGCGGCGGCCTCGATCAAGCTGCTCAACGACCGCTCGACCTCGATCCGCCAAGCCGTCGACGACGTTCAGTTTACGCTGCTGTTGACCATCGCGCTCGTGGTGATGGTGATCTTCGTCTTCCTGCGCAGAATAACGGCGACGATCATCCCGGCGGTGGCCGTGCCGATCTCGCTGATCGCCACGCTCGGCGCGATGTTCCTGTTCGGCTTTTCCATCGACAACATCTCGCTGATGGGACTGACTTTGGCCGTCGGCCTCGTCGTTGACGACGCCATTGTCATGCTGGAAAACATCTTCCGCCACATGGAGGAGGACGGGCTCTCGGCCTTCGACGCGTCGTTGAAGGGTGCGCGCGAGATCGGCTTCACCATCATCTCGATCTCGATCTCGCTGGTGGCGGTGTTCATCCCGGTGCTTTTGATGGGCGGCGTCATCGGCCGCATCTTCAACGAATTCGCCGTCGTCGTGACCGTCGCCATCCTGGCTTCCATGTTCGTCTCGCTGACGCTGACGCCCATGCTTTGCTCGCGGCTGTTGTCGGTGACGAAGGCGGATCGCGAGGCGCATGGCGCCGGCAGGCATGACATCGTTACCCGCGCCTATGATTGGCTCTTGAGCTTCTGCCTGCGCCATACCTTCCTGATCTTCCTGGTCTTCATCACCACTGCCGCGGCGTCGGTGTGGGTGATCCAGGTTTCGCCGAAGGGCTTCTTTCCGCAGGAGGATATCGGCCAGATCTCGGTGACGACGATCGCGCGCCAGGACATCTCGTTCGATGCCATGGCGAAGCTGCAAGGCCAGGTGGCCAGCGTGTTCTCGAAGTCGCCCTATGTCGATCATGTGGCGTGGTCGGCGGGCAGCGGCAACAACGCGCTCAACCAGGGGCAGCTCTTCGTCCAGCTCAAGGGCAAGGACCAGCGTCCCAACATCGAGAAGGTGCTCGCGGATCTGAGGCGCCAGCTCGCCGGCGTGGCGGGCATCGAGACCTATATGCAGCCTGTGCAGAACCTCAGGCTGGGCTCGCGGTCGTCGGCCAGCGCCTATCAGCTCGTGGTCCAGGGGCTCGATACCCGCCAGACGGATATGTGGGCGCAGAAGTTGAATGATGCGATGGCGGCCGACCATACGAACTTCACCGATGTCACCAGCGATTTGCAGAACAACGCCTTGCAGGCATCGCTGGTGGTCGACCGGGACAAGGCAGCCCAGCTCGGCATCGACACCAGCACGCTGCGTTCGGCCCTCTATGGCGGCTTCGGCACCGACCAGGTATCGACGATCTTCGGTTCGGCCGACAGCTATCAAGTTATCACCGAACTCGATCCCAAGATCGAGTGGTCGCCCGAACATATGCTGGCCATCCAGGTGAGGACGGCGAGCGGCAGTCTGGTGCCGCTTGGCGCCTTCGCCCGTGTCGACCGCACGGCCGGCGCCTTGACGGTCAACCAGCTTGGACAGCTGCCGGCGGTGACGATCTCTTACAATCTGCCGCAGGGTGTTTCGCTCGGCGATACGGTGACCCGCATCGATCAGCTCAAGGAACAGATCGGCATGCCGACGGCGATCTCGACCAGCTTCGCCGGCACCGCCAAGACCTTCCAGGACTCGCTGGCCAACCAGGGCTTGCTGATCGGCGGCGCCATCCTGACGATCTACATCGTGCTCGGCATGCTCTATGAGAGCTTCATCCATCCGCTCACCATCCTCACCGGCCTGCCGTCGGCGGTGCTGGGCGCAGTGGTGGCGCTTCGCTTCGCCGGCATGGATCTTTCGGTGATCGCGGTGATCGGCATCCTGATGCTGATCGGCATCGTCAAGAAGAACGGCATCATGATGGTCGATGTCGCGCTGGAGCTTCGGCGACAGGGCATGTCGGCGAAGGAGTCCATCCACAAGGCCTGCCTGATGCGTTTCCGGCCGATCATGATGACGACGCTGGCCGCGCTCATGGGCACATTCCCGATCGCGCTCGGCACCGGCGCCAGCGCTGAGCTTCGCCAGCCGCTCGGCGTCGCGGTGGTCGGCGGCCTGCTCGCCTCGCAGGCGCTGACGCTGTTCGTCACGCCGGTGATCTACGTCTATTTCGAAAACTTCTCCGGCTGGTTGCTCAGCTTCTCCTCGAGAAGGAACAAGCCGGCACTGGAAGTGGTGGAAGGCGGCGAGCAAGCCTCGCTGTTTGACGGAGAGGCAGAGCCGAAGAAGGTGGCGGCCGAGTAGAAGCATGATCCCGAAAAGTTGCAGACTTTTCGGACAAGATCGTGCCTCAGAAAACAAGCCTGGAGCGAAGCCTCAGTTTCGCTCCAGTTCCACTGGCCCAAGGCGTCGCGCTTGCGGCCAACGGCAGCCGATCCTAGTCTGACCTCATGACCCACGATAATGACCACGACAACGAGCTCGATCCGTTCGCGGCGCGCGTGCGCGCGCTGGAGACGATCCTGACCCAAAAGGGCCTGATCGATCCGGCGGCCATCGACGTCATCGTCGATACCTATGAGACCAAGATCGGTCCGCGCAATGGCGCGCGGGTGGTGGCGAAGGCGTGGAACGATCCGGCCTATGCCGAGTGGCTCAAGCGCGACGCTACCGCCGCGATCGAGTCGCTCTCCTATACCGGGCGCCAGGGCGAGCATATGCAGGCGGTGTTCAACACCGAGGAGACGCACAACCTCGTCGTCTGCACGCTGTGCTCCTGCTATCCGTGGTCGGTACTTGGCCTGCCGCCGGTCTGGTACAAGGCGCCGCCTTACCGATCGCGGGCGGTGATCGATCCGCGCGGCGTGCTCGAGGAGTTCGGGCTGACGCTGCCGGCCGAGAAGAAGATCCGCGTGTGGGATTCCACCGCCGAGCTTCGCTACCTCGTGGTGCCGATGCGGCCGAAAGGCACCGAGGGCTGGAGCGAGGAACATCTCGCCGGACTGGTCAGCCGCGACGCGATGATCGGCACCGCGCTGGCCAAGGAACCGGAAGGGGAGCCGGCATGAACGGGCCGCAGGATCTCGGCGGGCAGATGGGCTTCGGGCCAGTCGCGCCCGAGAAGGACGAGCCTTATTTCCACGCCGCCTGGGAGCGGCGGGCGCTGGGCGTGACGCTTACCGCCGGCGGCATGGGGGCGTGGAATATCGACGAAAGCCGGCATGCGCGGGAATCGCTGCATCCGGCCGACTACTATTCGTCGAGTTACTATCAGATCTGGATCAAGGCGCTGGAAACGCTCTTGAAACGCCACGGCTTCGTCACAGAGCGCGACCTTGCCGCCGGCAAGGCGGTCGATGCGGCCGCGACGCCGAAGAGAGTGCTGAAGGCTGCTGATGTGCCGGCCGTGCTCGCCAAGGGCGGGCCGTGCGACCGGCCGGTCGCCACGCCGGCTCGGTTCCAAGCGGGCGACCGGGTGCGGACGAAGAATTTCAACCCGACCGGCCATACGCGCCTGCCGCGCTACGCGCGCGGCAGGAACGGGACGATCGAGGCGGTGCGCGACGGCTTCGTCTTCCCCGACAGCAACGCGCATGGCCAGGGCGAGAACCCACAATGGGTCTATACGGTCGTGTTCGACGGACCGGAGATCTGGGGCGAGGGCGCCGATCCGACGCTCAGCGTCTCGATCGACGCCTGGGAGAGTTATCTTGAGCCGGCATGAAGGCGCCTTGCCGGCAGGATTCGACGGGCCTGTGTTCGCCGAGCCGTGGCAGGCCGAAGCCTTTGCCCTGACGGTTGCGTTGCACGGCAAGGGCCTGTTTTCGTGGAGCGAATGGGCGGAGGCCTTGTCGGCCGAGGTGAAGCAACCTGGCGCGGCGAGCGACGGGCATGACTATTACGAACATTGGCTGGCGGCGCTGGAAACGCTTTTGTCCCGGAAGGGCGTCGCCGGCAAGAATGATGTCGATGCGCTCGCCGCCGCCTGGGAACGCGCCGCGCACGCCACGCCGCATGGCAAGCCGATCCTGCTGGAGAATGATCCGCGCGCAAGGCGATAGGTTATCTTGTTCTCTTTACGTTCTGGTTTGCGGCTGATAGCCTGACTTGTCGGAGGCGCTTGTGATTGCCACTGACACGGTCGGTGTGACGGCCAATCTTGTCTTTCTCTCGCGAATCCGGTCTGCCGCACTGATGGAATTTTCTCCCCAACAGGACGAGGCTCTGAAGGCGGTCGGGCGCTGGCTCAAAGAGGGCCGGCCGCAGGTCTTTCGCCTGTTCGGCTATGCCGGCACCGGCAAGACGACGCTGGCGCGCTATTTCGCCGAGCATGTCGACGGTCAAGTGCAGTTCGCCGCCTTCACCGGCAAGGCAGCGCAGGTGCTGCGCTCGAAAGGGGCGACCAACGCCCGCACCATCCATTCGTTGATCTATAGGCCGAAGGGCGAGGAATCAGTCGAGGACGAGGTGACCGGCAAGACCTCGATGTCGCCGACCTTTTCACTCAACCGGCAAAGCCCGATTGCGCGAGCCAAGCTCGTCGTCATCGACGAATGCTCGATGGTCGACGAGCAGCTCGGCCGCGATCTGCAGAGTTTCGGCACGCCGATCCTGGTGCTTGGCGATCCGGCGCAGCTGCCGCCGATCTCGGGCGGCGGCTTCTTCACCGAGCACGAACCGGATGTGCTTTTGACCGAAATCCACCGCCAGGCGCGCGACAATCCGATCATCCGGCTGGCGCTCGACGTGCGCGAGGGTCGCGAATTCATGCATGGCAATTACGGCACGGCGCAGGTGATCGGCAGGGACGGCGTCAACCAGGATCTGGTGCTCAAGGCCGACCAGGTGCTGGTCGGCACCAACCGCACGCGCCGTCGCTACAATCAAAGGCTGCGCGAGCTGAAGGGTTTCAATGCTGATTTTCCGCAGGCCGGCGACAAGCTGGTCTGCCTGCGCAACGACCCGGCCAAGGGGCTGCTCAACGGCTCGCTGTGGAAGGTGATGACGTCTTCGCGCGAGACGGTGAAGCCCGGCATCAACCTTCTTGTCTCGCCGGAAGAGGACGATCCCGACCGCGGCGTCGCCAAGATCAAGCTGCTCAAGGCTGCGTTCGAGGACCCGGACGCCGAGATCCCCTGGCAGCAGAAGAAGCGTTTCGACGATTTCGATTATGGCTATGCGCTGACCGTGCACAAGGCGCAGGGCTCGCAGTGGAACGACGTCGTGCTGTTCGACGAGAGCTGGGCCTTCAAGGAAACCAGGCAGCGCTGGCTTTATACGGCCATTACCCGCGCCGCCGAGCGGCTGACGGTCGTGCGCTGACGTCGGCGAATGTCATGTCGGCCTTGCACCAAGCCACTGCCAGGCGGCTTCCTCATCGTCGACATCGAAGCGTCTGACTTCGACAGGCAACGTTTTCGGGAAGACGCCGGCGACGAGGGAGGCCCAACTCGGCTCGCCTATGGCCGCGCAGCGCACGACATGTTCCATGGCGTCGGCCACGCCTTGCTTGAGCGTGTCGGGCGAAATATTGGCCCAGTCGACGCTTTCCGCGTCCGTCAGCCGCACCAGCACGTCGATCCTCGGATGCAGCGCATAGGCGGCCTCGAGCAGGCCGAACAGGTTTTCCGCGTCGGCCGGCGAGACATCGCCGACGACGTCTATGGCGAAGAGCGCGTCGCGGTTGGTATCGATGCGGCGGATCGCCGGCACGGCTTCAAGGAAATTCACTGGCAAATCCTTGTCTTAGCCACCATCCATCCCTTGGAACACCCGAAACCCTCTATCTGTTCCCTGGAAAGGCGGTATAGATGCGCGCCGATCCACTGGACGCCGTTTTATGCCCGCGAAGCTTTCGGTCAACCTCAATGCCATCGCCATGCTGCGCAATCGCCGCGATCTGCCGTGGCCGAGCGTCATCGGCATTGGCCGCCTCGCACTCGCCGCCGGCGCGCATGGGCTGACGGTGCATCCCAGGCCTGACGAGCGACACACAAGGCATTCCGACCTGCCCGAGATCAGGGCGCTGATCGACGATGAGTTTCCGAAGGCGGAATTCAACATCGAGGGCTATCCGAGCGAGGATTTCCTGGCACTTGTCGAGAAGAACCAGCCCGAGCAGGTGACGCTGGTGCCGGACGATCCGGCGCAGGCGACATCCGACCATGGCTGGAACTTCGTTGCCCAGGCAGCGTTCCTCACACCGATCGTCAGGCGATTGAAGAAAAGCGGGTTGCGCGTGTCGCTGTTTTCCGACGCGGACCCGCAGGGGATAAATGCGGCCCGCGATACCGGCGCCGACCGTATCGAGCTCTATACCGGCCCCTATGGCGGCTTTCATTCCGATTCCACAAAGGCGGCGAAAGAACTGGAACGATTGGGAAAAACCGCGGATGCGGCATTCGCGGCCGGGCTTGGCGTCAATGCCGGCCACGATCTGACCGTGCAGAACCTGCCAGCATTGGCCAGACGCATCCCGGCATTGGCCGAAGTATCGATCGGACATGGGTTGACAGCGGATGCGCTGGAGTATGGCATGGCCGGCACGGTCGGGCGGTTCTTGAAGGCCTGCGGATGGTAGGGCGGCTTGCCTAGTTTCGGCGGTTTTGGTGCGTCCCGCGCATTGCGGCGACCTCGGAGCGTGGCGAATCCGGTGATGCGGGGTTCATGGTGCTAGCCAACGCAGGCGAAACAGAATCCCTCGAACGCTCGAGCCGTGGCGAAACCGACCGGCACCACAGCACCAAGGTCCTCATGCTCGGCGCGCTGGGCGTCGTCTATGGCGATATTGGCACGAGCCCGATCTACGCCTTCCGCGAGGCGCTGCATGCTTCGTCGAGCTCGGTTGCCCGCCATGACGTGCTCGGCGTGCTGTCGCTGATCGTCTGGGCGCTGACGATCATCGTCACGATCAAATATGTCGCCTTCGTGCTCAGGGCCGACAACAAGGGCGAGGGCGGCACGCTGTCGCTGATGGCGCTGGCACGCAGCGCCTATCCCCCCGGCTCAAGGCTCATCCTGGTGGTCGGCCTTTGCGGCGCGGCGTTGTTCCTCGGCGACTCGATCATCACCCCGGCGATCTCGGTGCTGTCGGCTGTCGAAGGCCTGGAAGTCGTCACGCCGGCGCTCGATGCCTTTGTGGTTCCGATCACGCTGGTCATCCTGGCGGTGCTTTTCGCCGTGCAGCGCTTCGGCACCGGCAAAGTTGCGGCCGTGTTCGGACCGGTGACGGCGACATGGTTCGTGGCCATCGGCGCGGCTGGCCTTTATCACGTCGTCGACGATCCATCCGTCTTCTTGGCGATCAATCCGTATTACGCGATCTACTATCTTGCCACCACGCCGACAGGCGCCTTCGTCACCGTCGGCGCGGTATTCCTGGCGGTCACCGGCGCCGAGGCGCTTTATGTCGACCTCGGCCATTTCGGCCGCAAGCCGATCGTGATGGCGTGGTTTGCCGTCGTGTTTCCTTGCCTGCTGCTGAATTATTTCGGTCAGGGCGCCTTCGTGCTCTCGCATGGCGGCAAGCCGACCAACCCGTTCTTCCAGATGCTGCCGGAATGGGCATTGATGCCGATGGTCGGCCTGGCGACGGCGGCCACCGTCATCGCCAGCCAGGCTGTCATTTCCGGCGCCTTCTCGCTGACCAGGCAGGCCGTGCAGCTCAACCTTCTGCCGCGCATCGAGGTGCAGCACACATCCGAGATGCAGAGCGGCCAGATCTACATGCCGCGGGTCAATCTGCTGGTGGCGCTCGGCGTGATGCTTCTGGTCGTCGGCTTCGGCAGTTCGAGCGCGCTGGCCGCCGCCTACGGCATTTCGGTGACCGGCGAGATGCTGATGACGACCGTGCTTTTGTTCGTGGTGATGCGCTGGCTGTGGAAGTGGCAGTTGGCGCTCGCGCTGGCGCTGGTGGTGCTCTTCGGCATCATCGATCTCGGCTTCTTCTCGGCCAATGTCGTCAAGGTCGTCGAGGGCGGCTGGGTGTCGATCACGGTCGCCTCTCTCATGGGGCTGATCATGTGGACCTGGATCCGCGGCACCCGGTACTTGTTCGACAAGACCCGCCGCAACGAGATTCCGCTCGACTTCCTGGCTGCGAACCTCCTGAAGAAAAAGCCGCAGCTGGTGTCGGGTACCGCGGTGTTCCTGACCAGCGATCCGCTCAGCGCGCCGACGGCGCTGATGCACAGCCTCAAGCACTACAAGGTGCTGCACGAAAAGAACGTCATCCTGTCGGTGGTGACGGCGCCGCAGCCGGTGGTGCCCGACAGCGAACGCGTGAAGCTGGAAACGGTCAACGAGCTGTTCATGCGCGTGACGCTGACCTTCGGCTATATGGAGCAGCCCAACATCCCGCGCGCTCTGGCGATCTGCCGCAAGCAGGGCTGGAAGTTCGACATCATGACGACGTCCTTCTTCCTGTCGCGCCGGTCGCTGAAAGCCTCGCCCAATTCCGGCATGCCGGTGTGGCAGGACAGGCTGTTCATCAGCCTTGCGCGCTCAGCCGCGGACGCGACGGAGTATTTCCAGATTCCGACCGGACGGGTCGTCGAGATCGGCACGCAGGTCGCCATCTGAATGAGACCGATTTCCATTGTATGAACAAGCCCAGCCGTTCCGTATACTGAAAGCCGTGCACCGGCGGCATGGGAGCCCTCACGCAGGGGCACTTGATATTGCACTGCAGCAAGCGTAGAGCACCGCGCGTTTTTATCGGAGTGTCGTCCATGGCCCTTGCCAACGGTGCTGAGGCAGAACCCGCCGACCAGTCGAGCCACGCGGAAATCGGGCAGCACAGCACCAAGGTGCTGATGCTTGGGGCGCTGGGCGTCGTCTATGGCGACATCGGCACCAGCCCGATCTACGCGTTCCGCGAGGCATTGCATGCCTCGTCCGGCGGCGACGTCGCCAATCGCGCCGACATCCTGGGCGTGCTATCGCTGATCATCTGGTCGCTGACGATAACCGTCACCATCAAATACATCATGTTCGTGCTGCGCGCCGACAATCGCGGCGAGGGCGGCGTGCTGTCGCTGATGGCGCTGGCGCGCGGCACCTTCCCGGCGCGCTCGGCGATCGTGCTTGGCATCGGCATCGTGGGGGCGTCGCTGTTCTTCGGCGACGCGGTGATAACGCCCGCCATCTCGGTGCTGTCGGCGGTCGAAGGCATGAATGTCGTCACACCGGCCTTCCAGCCCTATGTCGTGCCGCTGACCCTTTTGATCCTTGCGATGCTGTTTGCTGTCCAGCGCTTCGGCACGGGTGGCGTCGGCCTGGTGTTCGGCCCGGTCACCGCCCTCTGGTTCCTTGCCATCGGTCTCTCGGGGTTGAAGCACATCATCACGGATCCGGAAATCCTTTGGGCGATAAGCCCGCATTACATCGTGGCTTTCTTCATCAATTCGCCCGACGTGTCTTTCGTGACCGTCGGCGCGGTCTTCCTGGCCGTTACCGGCGCCGAGGCGCTCTACGCCGATCTCGGCCATTTCGGTCGCAAGCCGATCGTTCTGGCGTGGCTGGCAATCGTGTTTCCGTGCCTGCTTTTGAACTATGCCGGGCAGGGCGCCTATGTGCTCGCCAAGGGCGGCACGGTCGGTCATCCGTTCTTCGAGATGAACGAGGGCTGGGCGCTGATCCCGATAGTGGTGCTGGCCGCGGCGGCGACGGTCATCGCCAGCCAGGCGGTCATCTCCGGAGCCTATTCGCTGACGAGGCAGGCGGTGCAGCTCAACATGCTGCCGCGGCTCGAAATCCTGCATACGTCGGAGAAGCAGTCCGGTCAGGTTTACATGCCGCGCGTCAATATGCTGATCGCGCTCGTCGTGATGCTGCTCGTGGTCGGTTTCGGCGAATCCGGCAAGCTCGCCTCGGCCTATGGCATCTCGGTGACCGGCAACATGCTGGTGACGACGACGCTGCTGTTCGTCGTCATGACGCGCATCTGGAAATGGAACATCTGGCTGGCGGCGGCGCTGACTGCGATGTTCGCGCTGATCGATATCGGCTTCTTTGCCTCCAACATCGTCAAGGTGTTCGAGGGCGGCTGGGCCTCGCTCGCAGTCGCCTTCGCCATCATCCTCGGCATGTGGACCTGGGTGCGCGGCAGCCGTTATTTGTTCGAGAAGACCCGCCGCAACGAGATCCCGCTCGACTTCCTGGCGGCGAACCTCCTGAAGAAGAAGCCGCAGCTGGTGTCGGGTACCGCGGTGTTCCTGACCAGTGATCCGCTGAGCGCGCCGACGGCGCTGATGCACAGCCTCAAGCACTACAAGGTGCTGCACGAAAAGAACGTCATCCTGTCGGTGGTGACGGCGCCTCAGCCGATTGTGCCCGACAGCGAACGCGTGAAGCTGGAAACGGTCAACGAGCTGTTCATGCGCGTGACGCTGACCTTCGGCTATATGGAGCAGCCCAACATCCCGCGCGCTCTGGCGATCTGCCGCAAGCAGGGCTGGAAGTTCGACATCATGACGACGTCCTTCTTCCTGTCGCGCCGGTCGCTGAAAGCCTCGCCCAATTCCGGCATGCCGAT
>NZ_RZOY02000006.1:0-94845 GCF_004022705.2 Mesorhizobium sp. M2D.F.Ca.ET.226.01.1.1 | reverse complement strand
TGGAGCAGCCCAACATCCCGCGCGCTCTGGCGATCTGCCGCAAGCAGGGCTGGAAGTTCGACATCATGACGACGTCCTTCTTCCTGTCGCGCCGGTCGCTGAAAGCCTCGCCCAATTCCGGCATGCCGATCTGGCAGGACCGGCTGTTCATCGGCCTGGCGAAGACGGCAGCGGATGCGACGGAGTATTTCCAGATCCCGACCGGACGCGTGGTGGAGATTGGCACGCAGGTCGCGATCTGAAAGACTGCGCCGCGTAGGCTGGTTCGACGTTACGCAATTCCAGACGGAAAACGGGTCGCGCCATTCCCGAATTGCGCTTGAAGGAGGCGGGCATGAGCGGCGAATTGGTGCTTGTGACCGGCGGCTCCGGCTTCCTTGGCGCTCATTGTATCCTGGCGCTTCTGAACGCCGGCTACCGTGTGCGCACCACGGTGCGCTCCGCCAGGCGCGAAGCCGATGTGCTCGCCATGCTGAAGGTCGGCGGCGCCGAGCCGGGTGAGGCGCTTTCCTTCGCCCATGCCGATCTCATGAGCGACAAAGGCTGGCCCGAAGCGGCCGCCGGGTGCCGGTACGTTCTTCACGTCGCTTCTCCCTTTCCGCCCGGCGTGCCGAAGCATGAAGACGACCTGATCGTCCCAGCCAGGGAAGGGGCGTTGCGGGTGCTGCGCGCCGCGCGCGATGCGGGCGCCGAGCGGGTGGTGCTCACTTCGTCCTTCGCCGCCATCGGCTACGGCCAGACACCGGTTGCCGGCCATCCGTTCACGGAAGAGAACTGGACCGACCTGTCCCAGAAGGTCAGCGCCTATGTGAAATCGAAGACGCTTGCCGAGCGGGCGGCGTGGGATTTCATCGCCGCCAAAGGCGGGTCACTCGAACTGGCGGTGGTCAATCCGGTCGGCATCTTCGGGCCGGTTCTGGGGCCGGATCATTCGACGTCGACCGATTTCATCAGGCGGCTCATGGACGGCGAGATGCCGGGTCTGCCGCGCATGGTGTTCGGCGTGGTCGATGCGCGCGACGTCGCGGACCTGCATCTGCGCGCCATGACCAATCCTGCCGCTAAGGGCGAGCGGTTCCTGGCCATCAGCGGCGATTTCATGACGATGCTTGAGATCGCACGGACGCTGAAGGCGCGGCTTGGCAATGCAGGATCCCGCATCACCACGAGAGTGCTGCCGGACTGGCTGGTCAGGATCGTCGGCCTGTTCGACGGGCAGGCGGCCCAGATCGTGACGGAACTGGGCAAGCCGCGGAACGCGACGAGCGCCAAGGCCATGCGCCTGCTTGGCTGGACGCCGCGGTCGCGCGAGGATGCGCTGGTCGCGACGGGTGAAAGCCTGGTCCAGCTTGGATTGCTGAAGACGTCGAAGTGAAGCGCGCCGGGGGAACAGTTTCCCCGGGCGCGCCAGGCTTCAGCCGAGCAGGGCAGCCTTGTTCGCTTCGAGGAACTGCCTCAGCGTCCGCGGCGTGCGGCCCGAGAGTTTTTCTACGGTATCGGTCACCTCGCCTATGCGGCCGGCCCGGGTGTTGACATCGAAAGAGACTATGATGCGGGCGAAATCCTCAGGAAGGCCCGCCGCCTTGACGCCTTCGGTCAGCGCCTCGTCCGGCAGTTGGATGACCTCCAGCGGCTTGCCGGTCACCTCGCTTACCAGCGCTGCAATTTCGTTCGTGGTGTAGGCCTGCGGGCCGGTCAGCGTGTAGATGTGGCTTTCCTTGGAGCCGGATGCGAGGCCGGCGGCGATGGCGGCCGCCATATCGTCGCGCGCGCCGTGGGCGACGCGCCCGTCGGCGGCCGACGTGTACCACTTGCCCGACGAAATGGCGTGCGGCAGCGCCATGAACAGGTTCTCCTGGTACCAGCCGTTGCGGAAGATGGTGTAAGGAATGCCGCTCGCCTTGATGGCCTGCTCGGTGCCGTAGTGATCGCCGGCAAACAACACCGGCGAGCCGGGCTCGGGATTGGGCATCGAGGTGTAGAGCAGATGCGAAACGCCTGCCGCCTTGGCCGCAGCCACCGCCGTCTCATGCTGCTTCAGGCGCCGGCCCGTCTTGAGGTCGAGGTCGCCGGTCGAGATGATCAGCACCCGGTCGGCGCCTTCGAATGCCTTCTCCAGCGAGGCCCCGTCGTTGAAATCGACGGCCCTGACGGTGACGCCGCGTGCTGCGAGATCGGCGAGGTTCTCGGGGTTGCGAGTGGCGGCGATGATGCTCGCCGGCGGGACCTTTTGCGCGTCCAGCAAGTGATTGATGACGGCTCGGCCAAGCTGGCCGGAAGCGCCGGTGACGAGGAGGGTTTCGGTCATGGGAGGGTCCTTGAAACTTGCGTCGAAGGCGGGTCAAATGGCGGTCTCAAAAAGAGACCAGCTCTAAAATAGGAATTGATCGGGGTCCGTAAAGAAGGCATTTTTTCGGGAGGTAGGCACGGCGAGGGAACCACCGATGGACGGCAAGATCGTCAATCTCAAATCGAAGATCGAGATCTACAAGGCCATGACGGACGGCGCCAACTTCGCCGATTGCCCGGTTCGCGACGTCATCAGCGGCATCAACGGCAAATGGAGCCCATTGCTGGTCATGGCGCTGGCCGAGAAGCCCTATCGCTTCGGCGAGCTGCGCCGGCTGGTTCCCGACATCTCGCAACGCATGCTGACGCAGACGCTCTACGACCTGCAGCGCGACGGCTATGTACACCGCGAAGTTTTCCCGACCAAGCCGCCGAGTGTGGAATACAGCTTGACCGATCTCGGACGATCCATGTTTGCGCCCCTGCAGATGCTGGTCCAATGGGCCGAGCTCAACCATGACGCCGTGCGCGAGGCACGTGCCGCCTTCGACGCAGCCCAAACCTGAGGGGCGCGCCAAAGCGCCAACTTGATTTGACTGGTGTGTTGGGAGATTGTCCGGCCGGCTTGGCTTGGGCGGGCAATGAGCAAATTCCACGACATCGCGATTGCGGGCGCCGGGCCGGCCGGATTGGCGGCCGCGCTCTATCTCAAGCGGGCGGGGCACAAGGTCACCATATTCGAGCGCTTCGATGAGCCGAAGCCCGTCGGCTCCGGCCTCATCCTGCAGCCAACCGGACTGACCGTGCTCGCCGATCTCGGACTGCTCGACGAGATGCTCTCGCTGGGCAGCCGCATCGAGCGGCTGCATGGCACCGATGCCAGGAGCGGGCGAACCGTGCTCGAAGTCCGCTACGACGCGCGGCGCGGCCGCCGCTTCGGCCTCGCCGTGCACCGCGCAGCGCTGTTCGGGGTGCTCTACCGCGCTGCCTTGCGCTCAGCGATCGCCATCGAAACCAATGTCGAGGTCGAGACGCTGGAGACCGGCGAGCGGGCGACGCTCGTCTGCGGCAACGGCAAACGGCTCGGGCCATTCGACCTCATCATCGATGCCAGCGGCGCGCGCTCGAAACTGCGGCAATATCTCGGCGATGCCGCCATGCCGCGGCCGCTCGCCTATGGGGCATTCTGGGCGTCGCTGGCCTGGCGTGACGGCTTCGACAAAAGCGCGCTGCTGCAGCGCTACGACAAGGCAAGCATCATGGTCGGCGTGCTGCCCATCGGCCGGCCGGAGCCTGGCGCGCAAGACATGGCCGCCTTCTTCTGGAGCCTCAAGCCGGCCGATGCCGAACGGGTAATGGCCAAGGGGTTGGAGGCGTGGAAGGCGGCGGTGGTTTCGGTGTGGCCGCAATGTGAGGCTTTCACCAGCCAGATCGACAATTTCGAGCAGCTTTCGCTCGCTCGCTACGGTCACCACACGATGACGCTGCCCGCCGGCCGGCGGCTTGCCGTCATCGGTGATGCCGCGCACTCGACCAGCCCGCAACTCGGGCAGGGCGCTAACATGGCGCTGCTCGACGCGGCGGCGCTCAGCCACGCATTGGCAAAAGCGAACGGCGTCGATCAAGCGCTGGAGATTTACGTGCGCGCACGCCGCTGGCATGTGCGCGTCTTCCAGGCGCTGTCGTCGTCGCTGACACCGTTCTACCAGTCGGACTCGGTGACCTTGCCCTTTGTCCGCGACCGCATGGTGGCCGCGCTGGCCAGAATTCCGCCGGGGCCGCAATTCCTTGCGGCCATGGTCGCCGGAACCGTGATCGACCCGTTCAGGCGGATCGGGCTTGCGGAGTTGCAATGGCCTGAAGCCGGATGACCTCGGACAGATAAGATCTCCTCGTCCGCAGGAAGGCATGCAACCGCTGCGGATACTCCGCGCCGACCGCCTCCGCGATCGATTGCCGCTTGCTCAACGCTTGGCGCCAGGCGCGGACGAGGGGCTTGCCGTCGAGAATGCCGAAATCGCCGATACGGTCGAAGGTGTCGAAATAGCGGAAGATCGGCCCGTAGACGGCATCGACTAGCGAGAAGCGCCCGCCGGCAAACCACGGGCCATTTTGCCCGGCTGCAAGTTCCGCTTCCACGCGCGCGAACATGCCGGACAAACCTTTGCTCTCATGGAGGAAAGCAGCTTCGTCAGCGGCGGAGTAGAAGCGGCCTATGGCATTGAGGATGGCCGAGCCGAATTCGATCCAGGCACGATGTCTTGCCCGCTCCAGCGGATCGGCAGGGTGCAAGGAATTGGCCTCGGTTTCCTCGAGGAATTCGAGGATGACGGCGGATTCGAAAATCACTTCGTCGGCATTGTCATGCCGGACGCGAAGCAAGGGCACCTTGCCGAGCGGTGAGATGGCCCTGAACCAATCAGGCTTGTCGGCAAGGTCGACGTTGACCCGCTCGAACGGAACAGCTTTCTCGGCAAGCGCGATCGCGGCGCGCTGGACGTAGGGGCAGAGGTGATGGCTGACGAGGGTGAGCCTTGTGGTCATCTCATTCTCCCCAGACATAATTGAGCGCGCCATCTTCGACGCGGGTCGACAAAAACATCAGGCGCGAGCCCTTCGGCGCCGGTCCTTCGAGACGCTCGCCGCTTTCCATGTCGAATTTCGCGCCGTGCCATTGGCACACAAGTGAGCCGTCCTTGCAGTCCAGCGGTCCGCCGAAATGGAGGCAGACATTGGCCGCGGCGCGGATGCGCTCGCCACTGCGCCAGACATGCACCTCGCGGCCGAAGAAAGGCGCGATCAGGCTGCCGGTTTGCGGGACATCGGCGATCTTGCAGATTTCATGTTTCATGAGTGCCTCCATATAAATGCATTTGCATCTACATAGATGCATTTGCATCGATCGTCAAGCTTGATGCAATTGCATCTACCTTGTAGGCTTTGCCGATGACGAAAAGATCCCCATCACCCGAAGCCGTCAGCGCATGGGCGCGCCTCATGCGCGTCTCGCGCCAGCTGGTTGAAAAGACCGAAGATGCCTTGAAGGCCGGCGGCCTGCCGCCGCTCGCCTGGTATGACGTGCTGCACGAGCTTGCGGAGGCGGGCGAGAGCGGACTGCGTCCCTTCGAGCTGATCGACCGTGTTCTCCTGGCGCAGTACGGCGTCTCAAGGCTGCTAGCCCGGCTCGAAGCGGAAGGCCTGGTGGAAAAGTTGCCGGTCTCGGATGACGGCCGGGGCCAGACGGTGCGCATCACGCCGAACGGCCGGGACATGCGCCGCCGCATCTGGGCCGTCTATGGCACCTCGATCGCCGAGCTGATGGGCGACAGGCTGTCAGCCGAAGAGCTCAAGGCGCTGGCGGCGCTGCTCGCAAGGCTGCGGCATCCCCCAGTCGGGACCTAGCGTCGAGCCTGGGAGCGGGGATGTAGGCTCGATTTTTCAAAGATCCCCCTTGCGCTCGAAACTGGAATGCGCAATAAGCCGAACCGTAACGTACGGTACGCCCTTTTGGTGCGACTCTGGAATTGGGAACAGTCGTGTTGCAGCCGGCCGAAAACGACACCAGTGAAGCGCTGACGGAGCGCCAGCAGGCGGTCCTGGACGCGGCACTTCGCCTGCTGGTCGAGGAGGGCGACAACCTGACCATGACCGCGGTGGCGCGGCGGGCAAGCTGTTCCAAGGAAACGCTCTACAAATGGTTCGGCGACCGTGACGGGCTGCTGACGGCGACGGTTCAGTGGCAGGCCTCGAAGGTCCGTGTCGCGGCTGTCGATCGCGAGAAACTGGATGTCGTCTCGCTCACCGCGACCCTTGAGCGCTTTGCGTCCGACTGGCTCAAGGTGATTTCCAGCGATACCTCGATCGCGCTCAATCGTGTCGCGGTCGGCCATGCCGGTTCCGGCAAGGATGACCTCGGCGCGGTCGTGCTGCAGAATGGCCGCTTCGCGCTTGCCAGGCGCTTGAAGCCGGTGCTTGAAGCAGGGCGTCAAGCCGGGCTGCTCGAATTCGACGACGCCGAGACGGCGTTCCGGACCTTTTTCGGCCTGGTCGGCCGCGACGTGCAGATCCGTCTCTTGCTCGGCGACCGGCTGGAATTGACTGAGGCGACGATCGGCGGCGATGCCCGTCGCGCAACGCAACAGTTTCTCGCTCTTTTCGGAGCAACAACCGGGCCACTGGCCCTCTGATCTTCAAAACGGGAAGGAAGACCAAAATGCGTGTCTATTACGATCGTGACGCCGATCTCAATCTGATCAAGGGCAAGAAGGTCGCCATCATCGGCTATGGCAGCCAGGGCCGGGCGCATGCGCTCAACCTCAAGGATTCCGGCGTCAAGGACATCGCCATCGGCCTCAAGCCTGGTTCCGCCACTGCCAAGAAGGTCGAGGCCGACGGGCTCAAGGTGATGACTGTGGCGGACGCCGCCAAATGGGCTGACCTGATGATGATGGCTACCCCCGACGAATTGCAGGCCGACATCTACAAAAACGAGATCGCGCCGAACATCCGCGATGGCGCCGCGATCGCCTTCGCGCACGGTCTCAACGTGCATTTCGGCCTGATCGAGCCGAAGGCCTCGGTCGATGTCGTCATGATCGCACCGAAGGGCCCGGGCCACACAGTGCGCGGCGAATACCAGAAGGGCGGCGGCGTGCCGTGCCTGGTCGCGGTCAACCAGGACGCTTCGGGCAACGCGCTTGACCTCGCGCTCTCTTATGCCTGCGGCGTCGGCGGCGGCCGTTCGGGTATCATCGAGACCAATTTCCGCGAGGAATGCGAGACCGATCTGTTCGGCGAGCAGGTCGTGCTGTGCGGCGGCCTGGTCGAGCTGATCCGCGCCGGCTTCGAGACGCTGGTGGAAGCCGGCTACGCGCCGGAAATGGCCTATTTCGAGTGCCTGCACGAGGTGAAGCTGATCGTCGACCTGATCTATGAAGGCGGCATCGCCAACATGAACTACTCGATCTCGAACACCGCCGAATGGGGCGAGTATGTCTCGGGTCCGCGCATCATCACCGCCGAGACGAAGGCCGAGATGAAGCGCATCCTGAAGGACATCCAGACCGGCAAGTTCACCTCGGAATGGATGCAGGAATACCGCGCCGGCCTGTCGCGCTTCAAGGGCATCCGCCGCAACAACGACAGCCACCAGATCGAGGAAGTCGGAGCAAAACTCCGCGCGATGATGCCGTGGATCGCCAAGAACAAGCTGGTCGACAAGGCCAAGAACTAGGCGAAGTTCTCGCACGCAATATCAAGCCGGCGGATCGATTCCGCCGGCTTTCTTTTTGAGATCGACGGCAGTGCTGCCGCATCTCACCCGTAGTGCCAGTGCGGCTTGGGCTCAGTGCCGACGAACTGGACGCCGATGCGGTCCTCGCGGCGCCAACGCACCACGGCCTTGTAACCGATGCCGTCGATCGGCACATAGAGCAGGAATTCGTCCGGCACGCGCGCGTCGATCGGCACTCTCAACTCCGCTCCGTTGGAATGCACGTTGCGCACTGTGCACGTCACCTCGGAATTGTTGATGCCGGTCAGGATCGCAGCGCCTTTCAGCACGCGTTGCCGGTGTTGGATTCTGAGTTCGTTCTCGGCCATGGCGGGCACGTCTCGCACCTCGTTCGCGCGAATCGTCATACTGTGGGACATCCGCATGGATGAATAGCCGCCGCCGATGAATTTAGGGTTATATCGGCCGGCGGCCACAGGTTGCGCTAAAATAAAACGGCGCCCGCAAAGGGCGCCGTTTCTGTGCCAGCAGGCCGCTCAGATATAGGGCGAAATGCACTGCCGGCGCGGGCCGTAGTTGGGCTGGAACGTGTTGTCCCAGGCCCGATAGGACCGGTAGCGGTCGTAGCACCATTGGACATGGGCCCTGGAAAGCCGCTCGGTCCGGTAGATGCGCCGCGGCTGAACGTAGCGCGGATAGGGGTCGTAGTAGTAGGGATCGTAGTAATTGTTATAGGCCAAGCTGCCCAGGCCCAGGCCGAGACCCAACCCAAGCAGCGCCGCGTCGCTGTCCCGGAAGTGGCGATGATGGTGGTGCCGCCAGCGCCAGTCGCCATCGCCATTCCAATTGCCGCCGTCCCAGTTGCGGGAGAAGTGCCGATCGCCGCGCCACCTATCGCCGCGCCAACTGAAGTCGCCTCCGCGCCGCCAGCGCCAGTCATACATCTGCGGCGAGTAGTTGTTGCCGCCAGCCCAACTGTCGCGCACGGGAATGATCGTCGGGGCGGCGGTATTCGTTGCGACGCCGAGATCGGGTTGCAGGATCGGGCCGGCGACCGACGGCGCGGTCACGCCGGCAACGAGCCCCAGGGCCAAAAGCCCGGATCTGAAGGAAGAAAAGAGCGGTTTCATTTCACTCTCCAAGGAGTAAAGGCCCCACGCCCAGAGCATCCCGGGAATGGGCTTATTGTTGGAACTTTCCGTCTGAACGGAAGATGAACGGAAAGGTTCCATCAACCATAACGAGCATCGAGCCTGGCTCTTGTTTTCACCCGCGCTTGCAGGCAAAGGTCACGGCCATGTCGCTGCGGCTCGCCACCTTCAATGTCGAGAACCTGATGAACAGGTTCGATTTCTCGGGCTATCGCAACCAGCTCAACGAAGACCGCGCGCTGGCGTTGTTCGACATTCAAAGCGAGGCCGAATACCGGATCCTCGAACAGGCCCGCACGATCGCCCAATCCGACGACACCCGCCAGTTGACGGCGCTGGCGATCGCCGCCACCCGCGCGGACATCATCTGCATGCAGGAGGTCGACAACATCGAGGCGCTGAAGGCCTTCGAATATGGCTATCTGTTCAAGATGGTCGGGCAGGGCTACCGGCAGAAATACACCACCGCGGGCAACGATACGCGCGGCATCGATGTGGCCCTGATGATGCGCAACGAGACCGCGCAGGGGCAGCCGATCGAGTTCGTGCGCATGACCAGCCACGCCTATGTCACCTTCGAGCAGCTCGGCCTGTTTACGCCGGAGCTCGCCGCGCTTGGGCATCTGGCCACTGAACGTATTTTTCGCCGCGACTGCCTGGAGGTCGACGTGAGGATCGGTGGCGCGCCACTGACGCTCTATCTGGTGCATTTCAAATCGATGGGTCCGCCGCACAACGGGCTGGACGGCCGCGAGGCGACGATGCCGGTGCGCGTTGCCGAGGCGCAGGCGGTGCGCCGCATCATCGAGGAACGGTTCGGCAAGCAGCACGCCGCCGACAAGCGCTGGGCGATCTGCGGCGACATGAACGACTACCGGCAGCGCGTGAAGGTCGATGGCGACGCGATCGACGGCTACCGTTTCCAAGTAATCGATGAACCCTTGTCCTCGATCAATGTCCTGACCGCCGGCGGTTTCTGCGAGAATGCCGTCGAGCGGCGGCCGGAGATGGATCGCTGGAGTTTCTATCACACGCGCGGCCCGCAGGAGCGGCATCTGTGCCAACTCGACTATATCCTCCTGTCGAGGGCGTTGGCGGCGAAGAACGCCACCGCCGTTCCCGACATCATTCGCAATGGCCAGCCATGGCGCACCATCTTTCCGCCCGGGCAGGAGGTTGAACGGTTCCCGCGGACCGGCTGGGACCGGCCAAAGGCCTCCGACCATTGCCCGGTGACGATCACACTGGACATGGCGTGACCCCTTGAGTTTCGATCTGCCCCGCAACGTCATCCTGCCGGTCGATGCGATCGACGTCCGCCTGGATCCCAGCCCGCATCCGTTCGCGCTCAGCAACGCGGAGGCGATCGCCGAGAACTGGCGGCAGGAGATCGCGGCCAAGCCGGCGCTGTTCGACGGTATCGTGGTGCTGCTTTCCGAGCTTGCTTACCGGGACGGCCGCCTCGTCGGCCGCTGCCATGCGGTCAACTATTCGACCTTCATGCTGTGGCGTAAGCGGCGTGAGAATTCCGGCGCCGAGCACGCCTATGCGCATGCGATGCTGGTCGCCGGCGACAACGCACTGGTGGCGATCCGCATGGGGCCGCACACGGTCAATGCCGGCCGCGTCTATTTCGCCGCCGGCTCGTTCGAGCCGGTCGACTTCCGCGACGGACTGGTCGATGCCGACTTCAACATGATCCGCGAGGTCGGCGAGGAGACCGGGCTCGACCTGTCGAGGGCGGAACGCGGTCAGCGCTATCACGCGCTGTCGACGGCGAGCGGCACGGTGATCTTCCGCCGCTACCGGGTGGCCGAGCCCGCCGATGAACTGGCGCGGCGCATCAGCGCCTTCGTCGCCAGTGAAGATGAGCCGGAGATCGAGGGGCCGGTCATCATCCGCGATGCCACCGATCTGCCCGACGGCCTGATGGCGCACATGAAGCCGCTGATCGAGTGGCATTTCGCAGACAACGACAAGGTTTCCTGACCCGCGGCATCGGCGCCGGCGGATGAGTTCTACGGAAAGAGCGGTGGCAGCGCGTCGTCATGCGGCGCGCTTTTGCGAGGGCCGCCGTCATCCTTGTAATAATAGCTGTAGCCATTGATGGCCGGCGCGCCGCCGAGATGCGCATAGAGAATTCTCGAGCCTTCGGGAAAGAAGCCTTTCCTCGTCAGATCGATCAGCCCCTGCATCGACTTTCCCTCGTAGACCGGGTCGGTGATCATGGCCTCGGTGCGGGCCGCCAGCCGGATCGCCTCATTCGTTTCTTCGGACGGAACGCCATAGGCGGGATAGGCATAGTCGGGGTTGATGACGATTTCGTCCTCCCGTACGGCGCGGCCCAGCCCGACGAGAGCGGCGGTGTCGTCGACGATGCGGCGGACTTGCGCGCGCGTCTGGTCGAGCGTGCCGGAAGCATCGATGCCGATCACCCGGTCGGCACGGTTTTGCGCGGCGAAGCCGACGATCATGCCGGCCTGCGTCGAGCCGGTCACGACGCAGACGATGATGTAATCGAAGGCGAAGCCGAGCTCGCTCTCCTGCCTGGCGACCTCCTCGGCAAAGCCGACATAGCCAAGACCGCCGAACTTGTGCACCGAGGCGCCGGCGGGAATAGGATAGGGCCTGCCGCCCGCATCCTTCACCGACTGGATCGCGTCCTGCCAGCTCTTGCGAATGCCGATGTCGAAGCCGTCGTCGACGAGCCGGCTGTCGGCGCCCATCAGCCGCGTCAGCAGGATGTTGCCCACGCGGTCATAGACCGCATCGTAGTGCGGCACCCATTTCTCCTGGATGACCACGCATTTCATGCCGATCTTCGCCGCCGTCGCGGCGACCATGCGGGTATGGTTCGACTGCACGCCGCCGATCGACACCAGTGTGTCGGCGCCGGACGCAATTGCATCGGGCACGATATATTCGAGCTTGCGCAATTTGTTGCCGCCCATTGCCAGCCCGGAATTGCAATCGTCGCGCTTTGCATAGACCTGCACTTTGCCGCCGAGCGCCGCGCTGAGACGCGGCAGATGCTCGATCGGCGTTGGGCCAAAGGTCAGCGGATACCGTTCAAACTTGTCGAGAAGTGACATCGACCTGCCTCCGCCGGGTTCGTTTTTCGATGCGTGGAGAATAGCCGAATTGCGGCGAAAGGTGCTCTCGAAGAAGCCTCAGCTTTCTTGCATTCTTACAAAGAGGTGCGCTACATTTAGCCTAATCATTCATTCGGACCGACAAAAATGGAAGAATCTTCCAACCAGACCTTCGACCGGATCGACATTAAGATCCTGCGGGCGCTTCAGGCCGAGGGGCGGCTGACCAATGCCGAGCTGGCAGCCCGCGTGAATGTCAGCGCCGCCACATGCCATCGGCGCACGCAACGCCTGTTTGAGGAGGGCTACATCACCGGCGTCAGGGCGGAGATCGCGCCAGCCGCGGTCGGGCTCGGGGCGCTGGTCATGGTCGGCGTCGTGCTCGATCGCTCGACGCCCGAAAGTTTCGCCGCTTTCGAGGAGGCCGCGCTCAAGCTCAAGGAGGTCCTGGATTGCAATCTCGTGGCCGGCGACTTCGACTATCTGTTGAAGATACGCGTGCGCGACATGGCGGATTTCAACAAGCTGCACGGCCAGAAGCTAATCGCGCTGCCGGGTGTGCGGCAAACCAGGACTTTCTTCGTCATGAAGGAGGTCAAGGAGAACGCGCGACTGCCGTTCTGACGGGCCGCAACCCAAAAGCCGCCTTACTCGTGCCGCAGCGCGTCGATCGGATCGAGGCGGGCGCCGCGCAGCGCCGGGAAGAAGCCGAACACCATGCCGATCAGCGCCGAGAAGCCGACGGCGAGCAGCACAACGGCGGGGTCTGGCGCGAAAGGTATCGTCAGCGCCATCGAAGTGAGGCCAGCCAGCGAAAGCCCGATCAGGATACCGATGACGCCGCCAAGCAGCGACAGCACGGTCGCCTCGACCAGGAACTGGATGAGGATGTGTTTTTCATGCGCGCCGATCGCCAGCCTGATGCCGATCTCGCGCGTGCGCTCGGTGACCGAGACCAGCATGATGTTCATGATGCCGATGCCGCCGACCAGCAGGCTGACGCCGGCGACGGCGCCGAGCATTCCGGTCATGGTGGTGGTGGCGCTGGTCATCGCATCGGCGATCTGGGTCATGTCGCGGATGGCGAAATCGGCATCGCGGTCCGGCGTGATGCGGCGCGTGTCGCGCAAAATGTCCTCGACGCGCGGCTGCAACTCGCTGGTCGGCGTGCGGTCGTCAGCGGCGATATAGATGTTGTCGATGTCGCGGTTGCCGGCGATGCGGCGCTGATAGGCGTGCAGCGGCATCAGGACGACATTGTCCTGGTCCTGGCCGAAGCCGGTATAGCCCTTGGGCTCGAGCAGGCCGATGATCTTGCAGGTGGTGCGGTTGACGCGGATGGTCTCGCCCTCCGGATCGCCGGCGCCGAAGAATTGCTGGCGCACCGTTTCGCCGATCAGGCAGACACCGGTGCCGGCGCGCGTTTCGGAATCGCTGAACGGCCGCCCCGAGACCAGTTTCCAGTCGCGGGCGTCGAGATAGGCGCTGTCGGTGCCGGTGACGCCCGAGGTCAGGCTTTCGGTGCCGAAGATGACGCGAACCTGTTTTTGCGCAGCAGGCGAAATCGCGCGCGCGCCGTTCAGATGCGCAACGAGCGCGGTGACGTCCTTTTCGGCCAGCGGCCGCGCCGCCTGATCGAGACCTCCCGGTCCGCCAGGCCCCGCTGGGCGGCCGGCGCGAACCACGAGCAGGTTGCTGCCGAGCTTGGAAATATCGGCCTTGACCTTCTCTGTCGTGCCGGAGCCGATGGTGAGCATGGCGATGACGGCCGCGACGCCGATGACGATGCCAAGCAGCGTCAGGAACGAGCGCAAAATGTTGCGGCGGATCGAGCGCAGCGAGAGGCGCACGGTTTCCCAGATCATGCGACTGCCTCCGCCTTCAAGGTGTCGGAAGCGAGATGGCCGTCGAGGAAGCGGATGGTGCGGCCGGCATAGTCGGCAACATCGGCCTCATGCGTGACCATCACTATGGAGAGGCCGAGGTCGGCGTTGAGCCGGGTCAGCAAGTCCATGATCTCATGCGTGCGTGCCGTGTCGAGATTGCCGGTCGGCTCGTCGGCGACGAGCAGCGTCGGCTTGGTGACGATGGCGCGGGCGATCGCCACGCGCTGCTGCTGGCCGCCCGACAGCTCCGCCGGGGTGTGGTGCTCGCGCCCGACAAGCCCGACCTCGGCCAGCGCCTGCATGGCAAGATCGCGGCGCTCGCGCGCGGCGACGCCGCGATAGATCAGCGGCAGCTCGACATTTTCAGCCGCCGTGGTGCGCGGCAGAAGATTGTAGCCCTGGAAGACGAAGCCGACATAGAGATTGCGCAGGATGGCGCGGCGGTTGCGGTCGAGACGACCGGCATCGATGCCCATGAAGGAGTAGGTTCCGGCCGTCGGCGTGTCGAGGCAGCCGATGATGTTCATCGCGGTCGACTTGCCCGAGCCCGAGGGACCCATGATCGCAACGAATTCGCCGCGGCGTATCACGAAATCGACGCCGGCCAGCGCATGCACGCGGGCCTCGCCCTCGCCATAGCTTTTCCAGACCTGGTCGAAGGTGATGAGCAGGGGAGCCGACATGTCGTCAGCTCCGCTGCTGCGCGCCGGTGATCACTTGCGCGCCCTCATCGAGGCCTGACGTGATCTCGGTCAACTCGCCGTCGGTCGAACCGATCTTGACGTTGACCGGATGCGGCCTTCCGTTCTCCAGCACGTAAAGCGTGCGCGAGCCATCGGTCGGCGCCTTCGTCGCCTCGCGCTGCCGGTTGGGGCGGCCCATGCGGCCGGTGAAGAGGTCGCTCAGGCTCCAGCCGCGCGCCGCCTGTTGCATCGGGCGATAGCGGAAGGCGGTCGAGGGAACGGTAAGCACGCCCTTGGCCTGCCGGGTCACGACCGAGACCGTCGCCGTCATGCCGGGCCTGAGCAGAAGCTCGCCATTGTCGACCTCGAGCCGGGCCTTGTAGGTGACGACGCCATCCGTGGTGACCGAAGCGTAGGAGATGTCGCGGATCTCGGCGTCGAACGGCCTGTCCGGGAAAGCGTCGACGGTGAAGCGGGCGTGCTGGCCGGGTTTCACCGCGCCGATGTCGGCTTCGTCTACGGCCGCCTGCAATTCCATGTTCCTCAGGTCTGCGGCAATGACGAACAGCACCGGCGCCTGCAGCGAGGACGCGACCGTCTGGCCGGGATCGACCGAGCGCGTCAGCACAATGCCGTCGATCGGCGCATAGATGGTGCTCTTCGCCAGATCGGTCTGCTGCGCCTTGAGGTCGGCCTGTGCGATGGCCAGATTGGCTTCGGCGCTGTCGAGCGCAGCCTTGGAGCGGTCACGCGTCGCGGTTGCCGCTTCGAGCGACTGATCCGTCGCCATGCCGCGCTTGGTGAGCGCGCTTGCGCGCGCAACCGCGTTCTCGTTTTCCTGCAAGGTGACCTTGGCGTCCTCGACAGCCGCCGCGGCCGCCTTGGCGGAGGCAGTGGCGCGCTCGATCTGGACCTCCAGCTTGGCAGTGTCGAGTGTTGCCAGCACGTCGCCCTTCTTGACTTGCTGGTTCTCGCTGGCCGTGACGGAGCGGACGATGCCGGACAGCTCGCTGGAGATGTCGACCTGGGTCAGCGGCTGCAGCGTGCCGGTGGCCGATACCTCGACGGTGAGATCTGCGGTCGCCGCCGGGGCGGTGGTATACTCAATCCTTGGCGGAGCGGCGGCGTACCATTGATAGGCGGCAATGCCGGCCGCGACGATCGCTGTCGCCAGCAGCGCGTAGAGCCAGAAGCGGCGACGCTTGCGGCTCACACCCTTACGGTCGAGCCCAAGTGCCGCCTCGATGGAAGTATCGGATTCCGCCTTTGGCGGATTGACAATCTGGTCCACCCCGGACCCCTATGCTGAAAATTGACGTCCCTATCCGTTCACAGATCAGGCCTCAAAGATCGAATTTCAAATTAAATTTCCCTCATGTTGGGATTGAGGCAGCAATTCACGGCGAGGCGAAAGGTTTTCTCGATGGCGCGCAATTACTTGCTTTACGATGTGTTTACCACCGGAAGGCTCGCCGGGAATCCGCTCGCGGTGGTGCTCAACAGCGATGGGCTCGACACCGCCGGAATGCAGGCGATCGCGCGTGAATTCAACCTGTCCGAGACGGTGTTCGTGCTGCCTCCCGACAATCCGAAGCACCGCAACCGCATCCGCATCTTCACGCCCGACTATGAAATGCCTTTTGCCGGACATCCGACGGTCGGCTCGGCGATCGCGCTGGCCGACCTCGCCGGCGAGGCGGCCGGCATCTTCGTGCTGGAGGAAAATATCGGGCCGGTGCGCTGCGCGGTGAGCAAGCATGATGGCTCGACCTTCGCAGAGTTCGATCTGGCGAAATTGCCCGAGCCGCTGGAGCTCAAGGCCGATCCCGAGGCGATCGGGGCGGCGCTCGGCCTTGCCCCGCACGAGATCGGCTTCGAGAATCACCGCGTCGCCTTCTGGTCGGCCGGCGTACCTTATGTGACGATTCCGGTTGCCGGGTTGGAGGAGGCGGCCAAGATCAGGCTCGACAATCAGGCGTGGTCGGAATTGGCACCCCGCAAGAGCGATTGGGCCTTCGCCAGCCCCTATGTCTATTGCCGCGAGACGGTGCATCACGACGGCGCCTTCCATGCGCGCATGATCGTTCCCGGCACCCCGTCCTACGAAGATCCGGCAACCGGTTCGGCCGCGGCCGCCTTTGCCGGCGCCATCATGCATTTCGACGCTCCGACTGACGGCATTTCGCAGCTCTGGATCGAGCAGGGTCTGGAGATGGGCCGACCATCGCGCATCCGGCTCGAGCTCAATATCGATGCCGGAAAACTGGCTTCCGCACGCATTGGCGGCCATGCGATCAAGGTGGCGGAAGGCAAGTTGTTTGTCTGATGCCTGCGGCAATTCAGCGATTTGTCGGGAAATGATCCGGCAGGGCTAGACATCCCCGAAAGCGGCGGCTATATGCGCCGCCGACGCTGAGTTTTCCGGCGGTGTGGGTGTGTAGCTCAGTTGGTAGAGCAGCTGACTCTTAATCAGCGGGTCCACAGTTCGATCCTGTGCACACCCACCAAAATCCTTCTTCAAGAGCAAGGAAATCGGCCGATCCTGGGTAGAGGCGAGCTTACTGAGCTGCCTTGTTGAGACTGGCCTTGAATTTGACCTTCATCGTGATCTGGCCGGTCACCGTGACCGCCGATCCGCCATAGCCATCGAAATTGCGGTTTCGGCCATTGGCATTGGTCGTCATGCCGACGATCTCGCACGAGTCGGCGACAGTCTCGACGACCATGCCGCAGCTTCCGGCCGCCACTTTGTAGAATGAGCGAAGAGCAGCTTCCTGCTGCGCGGCGGCGTCTTGGTCATCCTTTGCCGGAAGGGTCATCGAATATGAAGACTGGATCATGGCCGATCCGTCTTGGCCGCCACGAAACGGGCGTACAAACTGCTCCTGAGACAAAGCCGGCGAAGCCGCAGCAACCAGAATTGCGACGGATATTAGATTTTTCAAATACATTGATCGATCTCCCCTGAAACAACTCTATCTCAGGGAATAGCCAAATAACGTTATTTCGATGTTTCAACAGCGTTGAAATTTCGACGGAGTTTTATTTTTCGGACACTCCCGCCTCGGCAAAGCTCGCCATCCTTGTATGGCACTCCAGCGCCGCGCGCACGATGTTGACGGCCAGGCAGGCGCCGGAGCCTTCGCCGAGCCGCATGCCGAGATCGAGCAGCGGCGGCAGGCCGAGTGCTTCGAGCAGGCGACGATGGCCGGCTTCGGCCGAGACGTGGGCGGCAATCGTGTGGGCGAGACCGGTCGGGTGCAGCCTCGCCAGAGGTGCCGCGGCGGCGGTGCAGACGAAGCCGTCGAGCAGCACCGGCACGTTGTTCTTGCGCGCGGCAAGCGTGGCGCCGAAGATGGCGGCGAGTTCACGCCCGCCTAGGGCGGCGGCAATTTTCAGCGGGTCGGATAGCGAATCGGCATGGCGGTTCAGGCCCGCTTCGATCGCCACCGCTTTGCGCTTCAGGCCGGCGTCGTCGACGCCAGTGCCGCGTCCGGTCCATTTTTCCGCGCCACCACCGAACAGCGCCGTCGAGATTGCCGCCGCCGGGGTGGTGTTGCCGATGCCCATCTCGCCGAAACAGACCAGATCGAGGTCCTTGGTCACGGCGTCGTAGCCGGCCGAGACGGCGGCGAGGAATGCCTGCTCGTCCATTGCCGGTACTTGCGTGAAGTCGCCGGTGGGATGATCCAGATCGAGCGGGATGACATCGAGCTTGGCGCCGGCAATGCGGGCCAGCTGATTGATGGCAGCACCCCCGCCGGCGAAGTTAGCCACCATCTGTACCGTCACTTCGGACGGATAGGCCGAGACGCCCTGCGCGGTGACCCCGTGATTGCCGGCGAAGACGAAGACTTTAACCGCATCGAGCTTCGGCATGTCGCGGCCCTGCCAGCGGCCTAGCCAGGCGGCGATGGTTTCCAGTCGGCCGAGGCTGCCCGGCGGCTTGGTGAGCGTGTCCTGGCGTTTTGCTACGGCGCCGGCAGCGGTGTCGCTGCCATTGGAGAGATCGAGGCAGGCGGCGCGAAGGTCTTCGAGCGATTTGAAGGACGTTGATTGGGGGGACATGGGGGGCAAGGTCTCCGAAAGAGAATCAGGAAAGGCAAACGGAAGCGACGAGAAGAACGGCGATCTCGCCGAGCTGCTGCAGCGCGCCGATTGTGTCGCCGGTCTGGCCTCCGATCTGGCTTAGGCAAAGCGTGCGGAAGCCGGCAAACAGCAGGCCGAGCAGGATGAGCGCCGCGATCGCGCCGCCAAGGCCGAGCGCCAGCAGCGCCACGGCACCGAGCGCTGCACCTATGACCGCAGTGTCGGTCGCGACAGAGCCCGCATTGGCAGACAGGCCGTCGGCTCGCGCCGGCGGCAGAAGATGCATGAAGGCGCCGAACAGGCCGCGCGAGGCGGCATGCGCGCCAAGCAGCGCCAGGAAGATGTGGCCCGGACCGGCGAGTTCGGAGAGCGCGCTCCAGCGGATGAGCAGGGAGGCGCCGACCGCCGCGGCGCCATAAGCGCCGATGCGACTGTCGCGCATGATCTCCAGTTTCCTGTCGCGTGTCCTACCGCCGCCGAAGCCGTCGGCAATGTCGGAAAGCCCGTCCTCGTGCAGGCAGCCGGTGACGAGCATCGTGGCGGCGAGGGTGAGCGCCGCCGCCGGGCCGCTGGCAAGACCCAGACTGTAGGCGATGGCGTAGACGAGCGCCCCGATGATCGCCACGGCGAGACCGGCGAAGGGTGCCGCCCAGATCGCATCCGCCAGGCTGCGTCCGCCGAAATCGCTCGAGGGCAACCTCAGCAGGGTGAAGAAAACGAGGCTGAGGCCGATATCGTCAAGCACTTGCCGTGATGTGGAAGGGCCGCTCATGCGCCCCTCGCTATGGCGTGGAAGAAAGTGCCGCTGACATGGCCGCGCCGGTAGCCCGAGGCGCCGAGCGGGTTGCCCTGGCCATCGGCAAGGTCGGCCAAGGGCTCGTCATTGTCGGTGGCCGTCATTTGCGCGTAGTGGAATTCGTGACCACGGATCAGCGTGCCTTCCGGCCCCAACGGGCAGGCGGCGCGCAGCCGCGCCTCGCGATAGCCGAGATTCATCTTGCGCCTGGCGAAACTGGTTGAGTGGCCAAGCAGCCCGAGCATTTTGTGGCTCTCGCCATCCGCGTCCTCCAGCACTTCGCCCAGCACCATGAAGCCGCCGCACTCGCCGTGAACCGGCTTCACCGCCGCAAAGCGCGCCATTCCCGCCCGGAAGTTCGTCGCGGCCGCCAGCTTGCCGGCATGTAGCTCTGGGTAGCCGCCGGGCAGCCAGCAGACGTCGCAGTCCTCCATAGGGGCTTCATCGGCAAGCGGCGAGAACGACACGATCTCGGCGCCTGCCTTGCGCCAATGCGTGGCGACATGCGGATAGAGGAAGGTGAAGGCGGCGTCCTCCGCCAGCGCGATGCGCTGCCCGGGCGGCTGTAGCGCATTGCCGAAGTCGCCGGCCGCCGGTTCGAGCGGTGTCGCCAGCGCCAGGATCGCATCGATGTCGAGCGATGCCTCGACCATGTCGGCCAGCCGGTCGAGATGCGCCATCAGGTTTTCGTATTCACCGGCCTGAACGAGGCCGAGATGCCGCTCCGGCAGGTTGAGCGTCGGATCGCGCAGGATGGCGCCGACCACCGGCAGGCCGATCGCCTCGATCGCGTCGCCCGAAAGACGCCGGTGGCGTTCGCTGCCCAAGCGGTTGAGCACGACGCCGGCCATGCGCACGTCCGGGTCGTAAGTGGCAAAACCCTTGGCGACGGCGGCCGCCGTGGTCGACTGTCCGGAAACGTCGAGCACCAGCAGCACCGGTAGGCCGTAGAGCCGCGCAAGATCGGCGGCCGAGCCCGAGCGGCCTTGCGGCGCGGGGATGCCGTCGAACAGTCCCATGGCGCTTTCGAGGATGACGTATTCGGCGTCGTCCGCGGCCTGGGCCGCCAGCGCATTGAGCAGGGGAGGCGACATCGCCCAGCTGTCGAGATTGACGCCGGAAAGGCCGGTGGCGGCGGTGTGGAAGCCGGGGTCGATATAGTCCGGTCCGGACTTCGCGCCGCGCACTTTCAGGCCGCGCCGGGCAAGCGCGCGCAGCAGGCCGATGGTGACGCTGGTCTTGCCCGAGCCCGAGCGCGGCGCACCGATGATGATCGCGCGGGCGGTCACAAATCACCTGCCAGTGCCGCGCGCATGGCGACGATGCCGCCGACGACGATCAATGCCGGGGAGGCGAGTCCGGCCGCTGCGGCTTCGTCCGCGATGGTGGCGAGCGTGGCGACGACGATGCGCTCTTGCGGCGTGGTTGCCGCGACGATCACCGCGGCAGATGTCGATGGCGCGAGGCCGCCCTCGAGCAGCTTTGCTGTGATCACCGGCAGATTGGCCATGCCCATATAGACGACGACCGGCTGTCCGGTGCGGGCGATGGCTGCCCAATCGATGTCGTCATCCGTGCCAGCGGCATGGCCGGTGGCGAGAATGACGGCCTTGTTGATGCCGCGCATGGTGGCGGGGATGCCGGTTGCGGCCAATGCGCTAAGACCGGAGGTGAGGCCCGAAAGCACCCGGAACGGAATGCTTTCGCCCGCGAGCGCCAAAGCCTCTTCGCCGCCCCGGCCGAAAATATAGGGGTCGCCGCCCTTGAGCCGCACGACACGGCGGCCTTGACGCGCCAGCCGCACCAGCAGGGCGTTGATATCATCCTGTTTCATCGAAGGCTGGCCGCCGCGTTTTCCGGCGTAGAAGAGCTCGGCGCCTTGAGCGACCGCCACGACATCGGGCGAGACCAGCGCGTCATAGACGAGCGCATCGCACTGCCCCAGCGCCGCCAGAACTTCCAGCGTCAGGCAGCCGGGATCGCCGGGGCCGGCGCCGGCCAGCCAGACATGGCCGGGTTCCAACTCGCGCGGCTTGAAGTTCAGCCGCGCCAGCGCCTGCTCCACATTTACCCGTCCGTTCATATTGGCGCTGCCGTTCACAATCCGTCCCGTCCGCGAAAACGCCGCTGGTAGTGGGCGTCGTAGAGTGAGCTTTCGCCGAAATCCCGCGCCGCGAGCGCGCTGCCGACGAATATGATCGCCGTGCGCTCCATCGGGTTCTGCGCCAATTGCGCTTCGATGGTGCCGAGCGTGCCGGTCAGGATGCGCTCGTCCGGCCAGGAGGCGCGGAAGACCACGGCGACCGGGCATTCGGCGCCGTAAAGCGGCGTCAAATCGGCAACGACGCGATCGATGGCATGGATGGCAAGATGGATGGCGAGCGTCGCGCCGGTGCGGCCGAAGCCGGCCAGCGTCTCGCCCGGCGGCATTTTCGAGGCGCGGCCGGAAACGCGCGTCAGCACCAGGCTTTGCGCGAGCTCGGGAATGGTGAGCTCGCGGCGAAGTGCCGCCGCCGCCGCCGCGAAGGAGGGGACGCCCGGCGTCAGCGTATAGGGGATGCTGTGCTTTTCCAGCCGCCTTATTTGCTCGGCCACCGCGCTCCAGACCGAAAGGTCGCCGGAATGCAGGCGTGCAACATCCTGGCCGGCCTTGTTCGCGGCGACAAATTCGGCCTCGATCTCATCCAGCGACATCGGCGCGGTATCGACCAGCCTCGTGCCAAGCGCGCAATGCTCGAGCAGCTCCGGCGCGACGATCGAGCCGGCATGGAGGCAGACCGGGCAACTGGCCAGCAGCCGCGCGCCGCGCAGCGTGATGAGGTCGGCCGCTCCCGGACCGGCGCCGATGAAATGGACCGTCATGGCGCGTCTCCACTGATGGCGATGGCGCAGGTGACCGGGCCAAGCACCGTGCGGGGCCCGAGCAGTCTTGCGCCGGCCCCGGCAACCGCGAGGGCGGACGCCTCCGAAACCGACGGCGTGCCGGCGCGACTCTGCGAAAGACCCGAATGACTGAGCAGAGACACCCCCTCAGCCGGCCCTTCGGGCCACCTTCTCCCCGTGGGGGAGAAAAGACTGGCGGCGGCGCCTGTCATCTCCTTTCCCCTTGGGGAGAGGTCGGCCGAGCGAAGCGGAGGCCGGGTGAGGGGGAGTGACGGTTCGGAGCCGGAAGCATCAACCACTATTACGGGAAGGTTGAGTTCACGGCCGGCAGCGAAAATGGCTTCTTCGTTGCGTTTGAATTCGATCGTCGCCAGCGCTGAAAGCGCGGTCATCGCAAGGCCATGCGCTTCAAGCGCGGTCTCAATCGCCGCCAGTACTTCTTCGACGCTCACGCCTTTGCGGCTGCCGATGCCCGCGACCATCATGGTTTTATCCAGCTCCACTGTGTGACCGGCATGGCCGGACGCCAGCCCTGCATCGAGCCGACCGGCGCCGCGCGCGACAGCGCGATGCGGGTAAGGTCGCCGCCGTACCTGTTGTACTGGTCGAGCAGCAGCGCCTCCATCTCCAGCGTCACCGCATTGGCGACCAGCCGGCCGCCGGAACGCAACGCCTTGATCGCCTTCTCCAGCACGCCGGCATCGCTGCCGCCGCCACCGATGAAGATCGCATCCGGCGTTTCCAGCTTGGCGAATGCCTTTGGCGCCGCGCCCTCGACCACGACAAGGCCGGGCACGCCGCAATGCGCGGCATTGCGGGCGATGCGGGCAGCGCGCTCGCCATTGGCTTCGATGGCAACGGCACGCAGCGAGGGATGCGCCAGCATCCATTCGATGCCGATCGAGCCAGAACCGGCGCCGACGTCCCACAGCAGCTCGCCACGCCGCGGCGCCAGCGCCGATAGCGTGATGGCGCGGATCTCGCGCTTGGTAATCTGCCCATCATGCTCGAACAGGTGGTCGGCGAGGCCGACGGTCAAGGGCAGGATGCGCGCATCCGGCGTCGATTCAATTTCAAGCGCCAGCACGTTGAGCGCGTTGATGTTTTTGAGGTCGAAGGCGTCGGCGCGGCAGGGTCGATGCGCTTCATCGGCACCACCAAGCGCTTCAAGGACCGTCAACCGCGACGGGCCGAAGCCGAGTTCGTCGAGCAGCGCGGCGATGGCCGCCGGTGCGTCTCCGTCAGATGTCAGGGCAAGGATGCGCGCGCCGGGGTGGAGCAGGGGCCGGATCAGGTCGATCGAATGGCCGTGCAGCGAGATGGTCTCGACGTCCTGCAAGGCCCAGCCGAGACGGGAGGCGGCCAGCGCTAGAGACGAGGGCGCCGGCAGGACCAGCATTTGCTCCGGCTTCACCTTGCGGGCCAGCGTGACTCCGACGCCGTGAAAGAACGGGTCGCCGGACGCGAGCACGCAGACGTCCTTGCCCGCGAGCGCCAGCACGTCGCGCATTTCGGCGTCGAAGGGTGTCGGCCATGAGCGGGTTTCTCCTTTGGCCAGCGATGCGACAAGGCTGAGATGCCGCTTGCCGCCGAAGACGACGTCCGCCTGCGCGATGCGCTGCTTGGCCTCGTTGCCGAGACCCGCTACACCGTCCTCGCCGATGCCGACGATGGTGAGCCATTTTGAGGCGGGCTTGGCGGCGCGCGAACCCTTAGCAGGCATGATGACCCACCGTATTCTGATCCTTGGCGGAACGACGGAAGCCCGGCAGCTGGCAGGGAAGCTCGTCGGTCGCAAGGATTTTTCCATCACGCTGTCGCTTGCCGGCCGTACCGAAAGCCCGGTGGCGCAGGGCGTTCCGTTTCGCGTCGGCGGCTTTGGTGGCGCGGAAGGGCTGGCCGGCTATCTTGGCGAGGAGCACGTCGATCTGCTGATCGACGCCACGCATCCATACGCCGCCCGTATCTCGGCCAACGCCGCTAAAGCCGCGACGAAATCCGGTGTGCCGATTTTTGCACTGCGCCGTCCGGGTTGGGAACCTGTGGCGGGCGATCGCTGGACGCCGGTCGAAAGCGTGGTGGAGGCGGCAAGTGCGCTCGGCACGGCGCCGCGCCGCGTTTTCCTCGCTATCGGCCGGCAGGAGTCTGGCGCCTTCGAGGCCGCGCCACAGCACAACTATCTGATCCGCAGCGTCGATCCGGTCGAGCCGAAGCTTGCCGTGCCCGATGCGCTCTACCTGCTGGCGCGCGGACCGTTTCCTGAAGCGGATGAGCGAGCGTTGCTCGAAAAATACGGGATCAATGCCGTCGTCTCCAAGAACAGCGGCGGCGACGCGACCTATGGCAAGATCGCCGCTGCGCGGGCGCTCGGCATCGAGGTGGTCATGATCCGCCGACCGCCTTTGCCGGACGTGCCCTCGGCTGAAACCGTCGATGCGCTGGCGGCAAAGGTCGATCATCTTTTCGACCCTGTTGCCGAACGCGGCGTGTAGACCAGCGCGGGCCGTTCGCCGCGCTTGATGATCCGGGTCTCGGGCGAGCCGATGATGATGCAGGTCGACATGTCGGCCTTTTCAGCGTCGGCGTCCGCCAGCAGAAACACCTCGATGCGCTCGTCTGGCCGGCCGGCGGCGCGGCCGAAGATCACCGGCGTGGTGCCGGGCAGGATCGCCTTCAGGCATTCGAAGGCGCGGCCAAGCTGCCACGGGCGGGCCTTGCTGATCGGGTTGTAGAGCGCGATGACGAAGCCGGCTCCGGCTGCCGCCAGCAGGCGCAACTCGATCAGGTCCCAAGGCTTGAGATTGTCGGACAGCGAGATGGCGCAGAAATCATGGCCGAGCGGCGCGCCGATGCGGGCGGCAACTGCAAGCATGGCGGTGACCCCGGGAACGACCGACAGGTCGATGGCACGCCATTCGGCCGGGCCCGCTTCGACCGCCTCGCAGACGGCCGCCGCCATGGCGAAGACGCCGGGATCACCGCCCGAGACGACGGCGACGCTATGGCCCTCGGCGGCCTTGGCCAGCGCCTCATTGGAACGGGCGAGCTCTTCGCGGTTGTCGGAGGCAATGCGTGTCTGATCCGGCCGCAGTTCCAGCCGGTCGAGATAGGGCTTGTAGCCATAGAAGAAGGAAGCCTCGGCGACGGCATTGGCAGCCTGCGGCGTGACCTGGTCGGCATTACCGGGTCCGAGACCGATGACGGTGAGGCGGCCGCTCATGATTTGGCCCCCGGGCGGGCCGACCAGCCGGCAACCAGCACGATGGCGAAATAGGGGGCCTTGTCGTCCGGCTTCTCCGTGAGCCGCATCGAGACGCTGCCCGGCATGGTGCCGCGCTCGATATAGACAGCCTTGGCCAGCTTGCCGGTGGCTTCCAGCGCGCGCCTGATCTTCGGTAGGTTGCGGCCGACCTTCATGATGACGGCGGCGTCGGTGTCGGCGAGGCGGCGGGTCAGCTCGAACTCGCTCATCGTGCCTGGCAGGACGGTCAGCACGTCGTCGCCCTGGACGATCGGCAGGCCGGTCGACGACCAGCAGCCGGACATCGCGGTGATGCCGGGGATGACTTCGGTCGGGAAGCGATGCGCCAGGCGCACATGCAGGTGCATGTAGGAGCCGTAGAAGAGCGGATCGCCTTCCGACAGCACCGCCACCATCCTGCCGGCGCCGAGATGCTCGGCGACCTGTTCGGCCGACTGCTCATAGAAATCGGTGATCTGCGCGCGGTAGTCGTCGTGATCCTTGTCGATCTCGGTCGTGACCGGATAGAGCAGCGGCAACTCGATCATGTCCGGGCGGAAGCGCGCCTCGACGATGGCGCGCGCATTGCTGTTGTTGCCGCGCTTGGCGAAATAAGTGACGACGTCGGCCTCGGCCAGCGCACGCGCGGCCTTCAATGTCAAAAGCTCGGGATCGCCGGGGCCGGTGCCGACGCCGACCAGGCGGCCTTTTGCCAAACCTTCTTTGACAGGCGCGTTCACAGGCCCGGCCTCGCCAAGGAATTGAGCGCGGCGGCGGTCATGGCGCTGCCGCCCGGCCTGCCGCGCACGATGGCATAGGGCACGCCATAGGAGTTTTCGGCCAGCGCGTCCTTGGATTCGGCAGCGCCCACGAAGCCAACCGGCATGCCGATGATCGCAGCCGGCTTCGGCGCGCCGTCGCGCAGCTTTTCGAGCAGATAGAAGAGCGCGGTCGGCGCGTTCCCGATGGCGACGACCGAGCCTGCCATGCGCTCGCCCCAGAGGTCGATCGCTGCGGCCGAGCGGGTGTTGCCGATTTCCTTGGCGATGTCATGCGTGCGCGGATCGCGCAGCGTGCAGATCACCTCATTGCCGGCCGGCAGTCGGGCGCGGGTGACGCCATGCGCCACCATCTCGGAATCGCAGAAGATCGGCGCACCGGCGGCGAGGGCGGTACGAGCGGCGGCGACGAAATCGCTGGAGAAAACGAAATTCTTAGCGGCTTCGACCTGTCCGCAGGCATGGATCATGCGGATGGCGACATCGGCCTCGGCCTCGGAGAAGCGCGTGAGGTCCGCCTCGGCGCGGATGATGGCGAAAGAGCGCTCATAGATCGCCATCCCGTCATGGATGTAGTCGTAGGCGGCCATTGTCAGTTCCGTCGATAGAGTTCAGCGATGCCGGCAGCGCCAAGCCTTGTGAGGCAAGCGGCGGCGGTTTCGCCTTGATGTCGCGCGTCATGGATCGCCGCCGCGATGCCGGCGACCCCGCGCGCGGCGTCATAGCCCGGCCTGTACGCGGCAGGAAGGGCCTTCGCCGTCCCGTCCACGACAAGTCCGGCTCCGTTTTCGTCGCCGACCAGGGTGAGCATCGCTGCACCGGGATGCGCGCAACCCTTGGCGCAGCCGGAAATGTGGAGCGTCAGCGAGGTGTCGAGGAGATCGGGACTTTCGGTTGCGATTGTCTCGGCCATGGCGCGGGTGGCGATGCGGCCGGAAGCGCAGGCCGGCGTGCCGGGACAGGCGGCGATGCGGGTGCGAGGGTCGGCGGAGGAGTTGACGAAGCCGAGGGCTGCGGCGGAGGCGCGGAGCGAGGCGCAGGTGGTGGGGGAGAGGCCGAGGAAGAGCAGGGCACGACCTGGGGCAAGGCGGATTTCAGTGGCGCCGAGGTTTAAGGCTTGTGTCGCTAGGTCGATGAGGTTTTGGGCGGGCATGCTGCCGTAGGGGAGGGCGATGCCGAGGGCCTGGTTGTTGCTGAGTTTGAAGGTGCCAATGGGACTTCCCGCAGGCTCGCGTTCCTGCGCCCCCCTCTCTGTCCTGCCGGACATCTCCCCCTCAAGGGGGGAGATTGGCAGTTCCTGCGCCGGCTCTCCCCTTGCTAGGCCGAAAATTGGCGAAAGCCGAGCGGAAGGAATGATCTCCCCCCTTGAGGGGGAGATGTCCGGCAGGACAGAGGTGACGGAGTGCCAACTTGCGAGAGAGGCCAATTGCCGCTCCGACAAATCCCGCGTGTGCGCGTCGCGGCCTTTTTCCGCAACCATCCTCAACGCCGCCACAGCAATGTCACGCGCAGCATCTGCATCGACCGTCGCAAGCGGCTTCGCACTGCGCGCGTCGCCGGCAACCAATACGCCCCAACGAACATCCTCGCCGCACCGCACGGCCTTCAGCCGAACATCGGCAGTCACCGCGTCCAAGCTCAGTTGCCCACCGCCATCGACAACCACCGACACCTTCGGCCCTAGCCTTGCCGTCAACTCGGCCTCTTCGATCGCCGTCCTGATACGCTCTGCCAGCGGCCGCGGATCGGCAATATCCTGCGGATCGATCCCCGCCAGTGGCCCGGTCTCGACCGGCACGCCGCTCCGCACTGCAATGCCCAGCGCATCGACCTCGGCCGCCAGCAACCTTGCGCTTTCCGCCGTCAGGCCGCGGATCTGGAGGCTGCCGCGCGCGGTCACTTCCATGATGCCGTTGCCGTGGCGCAGAGCGGATTCACCGAGTCCGATCAGCGACTTCGCGGAAAGTCCTCCTGCGACCGGATTGAGCCGCACCAGCAGCCCGTCGCCGGTCTGCATCGGAGTGCTCAGAGCAGGGCAGGCGCCGCGACGCGAGAACGCGTTCATGCCGCCACCCCGCTTGTCTCAGCCTCGGCGATCAAGGCCGCGAGATCGTCATCGATGGAATTGCGGAGCGGGTGCCAGAGGCCGCGACGCCGCGCGGCGAGGAATCGCTCGGCGATGACTTTTGCTGCAGCCGGGTTCTCGCGCAAAAGGAAGGCGCGGACGTCCGGGTTACCGACATAAGCGTCGTGCACCGCCTCGATCAGCGTTCCCGATATGGCATGTGTGGTTTCGGCGAAGCCGACGAGACGGTCGACCGTCTCGGCGAATTCCGAGGCGCCGCGCGGACCGTGGCGCATCTGGCCGGCGATGAAGCGCGGGTTGACGGCGCGTGCCCGGACCACGCGCGAAACCGCTTCGCTGACCGAGCGCAGCTTCGGCTTCTTCGGATCGGTCGTGTCGAGGACGATGACGTCTGCATTCCGGCCAAGTGCGGCAAGCGCCGCCGAAAACCCGCCGATAAAGGCGACGTCGGCCGAGCCCTCGAGGATGTCGCGGCCCGGATCGTCGCCGGTGTGGACGAGCAGATCGGCTTCGGCGATGCGACCCTCGAAAGCGCCGGGCGCCGAAATCGCTTCGCCCTCGGCGCCGCCATAGGCGTGCGAGGTGGCTTCGAGATAGGCGCGGCCGATTTCCTCGCGTGCGCCCCATTCGCCGCGCGACAGCAAATCCTCGACGCCCGCGCCATAGGTGCCTGGCGAAGTGCCGAAAATGCGCGGGCTGATTTTTCCCTGGGCGCGGGTCGCGGCGGCGAGCGGGTTCTCGGAGTCGTCCTCGTCGCGGCCGGCGACTGCGTTGGCGGCGGCGTCGATCAGCGCGATCTGAGTCGGGAACATGTCGCGAAACAGGCCGGAGATGCGCCAGGTGACGTCGACGCGCGGGCGGCCGAGAGCTGCCGGCGGCAGCACCTCGATGCCGGTGACGCGGCCCGTGGCGGCATCCCATTGTGGCCGGCAACCCATCAGCGCCAGGCCTTGGGCGATCTCCTCGCCGCCGGTGCGCAACGAGGCCGAGCCCCAGAGATCGATGACCAGCGAGCGGGGCCAGTCGCCATGGCTCTGCATATAGCTGCGCACGACTTCTTCCGCCGCCGCCTGGCCGAGATCGTAGGCGGTCGGCGTCGGCATGGTGCGCGGGTCGGAGGTGAAGAGGTTGCGGCCGGTGGGCAGCACGTCGGAACGACCGCGCGCCGGCGCGCCGGCGGGACCTGCCTTGATGTGACGACCGTCGAGCGCGGCGAGCAGGGCGGCCTTTTCGGCCTCCGCGCTTTGCCGACGCAGCGGATCGGGCTCGTCTTCCGGCGCGCGGCCATAGACATGCAGCCCATCCTTGACGGCGAAATCCTTGAGGTCGCAGAGCCAGGCATCGATGCGGCGCAGCGCTTCGTCGGGCTGGTCGGTCTTGGCGATGCCAGCTTCCAAGGCAAGTCCGGTCTTTTGCGCCGTCTCGACGATCAGCTTTGCCAGCCGATCGCGGCGGCGGCGGTCGAGCCCATCGGCCTGGGCATATTCGTCGACCAGTCGCTCGAGCTTTTGCTGTGCCTCGTCGAGGCCGGCACCGGTCAGCGGCGGCGGCAGATGGCCAAGCGTCACCGCCGAAATGCGGCGCTTGGCCTGTGCCGCCTCGCCGGGATTGGAGACGATGAAGGGATAGATCACAGGCACGGAGCCGGTGACGATCTCGGGAAAGCAGGCGTCGGAGAGCGCGACGGTCTTGCCCGGCAGCCATTCCAATGTGCCGTGGGCGCCGACATGGATGATGGCGTGCACGCCGAGCGATTTCTGCAGCCAGAGCCCGAAGGCGATCAACTCGTGGCGCGGCGGCAGCGTCGGGTCGTGGTAATCGGCGCGGCGGTCGGCCGAGCGGCCGCGGTCGGGGGCTAGCGCCACGGTGACGTTACCGAAGGTTGCGGCGCGGAAGGGGAAGCGGTTCCGGGGGCTTGCCTGCGAAGGTCGGCGTTCTGTCGCCCCCCTCTCTGTCCTGCCGGACATCTCCCCCTCAAGGGGGGAGATTATTCCTTGCGCTCGGCTTTCGCCAATTTTCGGCCTAGCAAGGGGAGAGCCGGCGGCGGAGCTGCCAATCTCCCCCCCTGAGGGGGAGATGTCCGGCAGGACAGAGAGGGGGGCCTCGCGAAGACCTCTCTGATCTTCCGCGCTGCCCCAGGCGGTCCTGACTGCATCACGCGCGCCTCCCGGCAGTTCCCCGGACAAGCGCAGGTAGTCTTCTGAACTTAACCCGTGCCCACCCACCTCCAGCGCATCCAACAACTCGCGTGGCGATTGCGGAATTCCTTCAACCGCATAGCCGTGTTCCTTCAGGTCATGCAGCATGGCGAGCACGCTCGACGGCACATCCAAGCCGACGGCGTAGCCGGTTCGGCCGGGTGCGCTCGGATAATCCGGGATCAGGATTGCCAGCTTGCGTTCGGCCCGCTCCGTCCGCTGCAGGCGAATAGACGCGGCGATGCGCCTGGCGACCTGCGCGACACGGTCCGCCTCGGGTCGGTTGGCAAAGGCGCGAAAGGCCAGCGCTGGGTCTGTCTCGACCTCGCCCTTGAAGGAGATCGCGCCGGCCAGGATGCGGCCGTCGAGCTCGGGCAGCACGACATGCATGGCGAGATCGGCGGGGGCCAAGCCACGCTGGTTCTTTTCCCAGACCTCACGGCGCGTCGTGCCGACGATGACCTGGAAGACCGGCACGCCGGTGCGGTCGAACAGGGTCTCTGTGCTGGGCTCTGCGCCGGAAGCAAAGGCGGTGGCGGTGATGATTGCGGCAGGGTTGAGGGAGGCGAGGGCGTTCTCGGCGAAGGCCAGGGATGCCGGGTCCTTGAGGCTCGAGACGAAGATTGGCACTGGCGCCAGCCCTTGCGAGCGTAGTGCGTCGACCAGCGCATCGATCGGCGCGACGTCGGCGGCGAGCAGCATCGAGCGGTAAAACAGGATGGAGACAATGGGGGTGCTGAGGTTGCCAGCGTTGAGCTCTGTCGCCCCCCTCTCTGTCCTACCGGACATCTCCCCCCCTGGGGGGGAGATTGTTCTGTCGCCGACGGTTTCGCCAATCGCGAATGCTGCAAAGGGTTCTGCGGGTTCTGCTTTTGAGTTGGCAGAAAACGCGCCAGGGTCGATGACGGCTGATCTCCCCCCTTGAGGGGGAGATGTTCGGCAGGACAGAGAGGGGGGCGAAGGATCGCCAACGCTCGATAAGATAGGCTTCTCTACAATCCCCAGACCAGGCTCATAATATCCCGCCTTCGGCACGCTCACCGGCTCGGCGACCGCCGCCTCCCATCCAGCCAGCCCTGCCAACCTCCGCACCAGCGCTGCCATGTTCGCCGGCCCGCCTTCGCGGAAATAGCCGAGCAGCGCATCCAGCTCCGCGCGGGGCAGGGTCGAGGCTTCGATCAGCCGCTGATCCTCGTCATGGCTTTCGCCCGGCAGCAGCGCCAGCTTGATACCGCGCTCGCGCGCCACCGCGGCGAGCTGGTCGCAGCCGTAGCGCCACCAGTCATAGCCGCCGAGGATGCGCACGAGGACGACCTTGGCTTGGCGGGCGACGCTGCCGAGCCAGAGATCGACCGACATCGGGTGGCGAAGATCGCGCAAGGCTGCCAGCCGCATCGACGGCAGCTGCTCCGCATCGGCCTTCCAAGCGGCGGCCAGGCCGGCGAGGTCACTGTCGGTGAAGGACAGCGCCACGACATCCGCAGGCGTCTGCCTGAGGTCGATCGGCTCGGCGAGATCGTCGAGCGAAGCGGATGTCGTGGTGAGGATATGCATCGCTTTTCGTGTCGGGCCTTTCGTATTGGCCTCAGCCGGCGAGGATACGCTCGATCGCCGGGCGGTTCAGCCCCTTGAGGCCGATGACGACGAGTCGCGACCGGCGGTCGTCCTCGGCCGTCCAGGCGCGGTCGTAATAGTGGTTGACGCGCGGGCCGACAGCCTGGAGCAGGAGCCGCATCGGCTTGCCGCCTACCTCGACGAAGCCTTTGACGCGCAGCACGTTCTCCTGCTCGGCGGCAAGGGCGACGCGTTTTGCCAGTTCGTCCGGATTGGCGATCGACGGGATGTCGATGACGAAGGAATCGAAATCGTCGTGCTCATGGTCGAGCTCGTCGTCGTGATGGGTCTTGCGGTTCTCAATGTCGTCCTCGACGGCGAGGCCGAGGCCGAGCATCACCGAAGGATCGACCTTGCCCTGCGCGGTCGGCACGACTTTCACGGCGCGCGCGACGTGCTCGCCGATGACGGCGTTGGCGCGTTGCGAGCCGGCTGCGTCCATCAGGTCGCTCTTCGACAGGATGATCAGGTCGGCGCAGGCTATCTGGTCCTCGAACACCTCCTCGACCGGATCGTCATGGTCGAGCGAAGCGTCCGCCGCGCGCTGCGCCTGCAGCGCATCCATGTCGGAGGCGACCTTGCCATCGGCCAGCGCCGGGCCGTCGACCACGGCAACGACGCCGTCGACCGTCACGCGGCTCTTCACTGTCGGCCACTGGAACGCCTGGACCAGCGGCTTCGGCAAAGCGAGGCCTGAGGTTTCGATCAGGATGTGGTCGACCTTCGGTGTGCGGGACAGGATCTGGTCGAGCGCCGGCACGAAGTCGTCGCCGACGGTGCAGCAGATGCAGCCATTGGCGAGCTCGACGATGTTCTCCTCGGGACAAGTATCCACGCCGCAGCCCTTCAGGATCTCGCCATCGATGCCGACATCGCCGAACTCGTTGACGATGATCGCCAGCCGCTTGCCCTTGGCGTTTTCGAGCAGGTTGCGGATCAGAGTCGTCTTGCCGGCGCCGAGGAAGCCGGTGACGACGGTGCAGGGCACGCGGGAAACGGAAGCGCTCATGGTCAGTCCTTCAGCATGTCGAGGGGAGGGATGCGGGCAACCAGGCCGCGCTTGAGGGAATCGGGCCGGCCGCGCCAGGGGATGAGGCCGTCGGTCGAGGTGGCGAAGAGCTTTGCGCCGGCGACGAGATCGGCGCCACTGGCGGCATTAAGGTCACCGAAGACGTAGCTCCAGCAGCCGTCGCGCAGCAACGCCGCGCTCAGACGGCGCTTGCAGTTGCCGAGGCATTCGACGGTGCGGATGCGGATGTTTTCGCCCGATGCGGCGTGACGCGTGTCTTGGGCCAACAGCGCGCCGGCGCGCGGATGCGCGTCCGAGCCGGTCTCGTCGCGGCAGGACGAGCAGACGATGATGGTCACGCCGGCCAGCGCGTCTGGCTCGGAGGAAATGTCCGTACTATTTGCCGGGAAACTGCCGTTGCGATCCAAAACCGGGCTCCTTGCCCGGAAAACCCGCCGGGCATTCGGATACTCAAAGTCTCAGACGGCAGGTCTCCTGGCTCGCGGGTCGTCGCCTTGAATGCCGCCTTCCCGGGAACATCCCAGTGGTTTTCGGCCAAGGCTCGTCGCTTACAGTTGCGGGGACAGCCGCGGATTTGGAATTTTTCAACTCCGCACCGCATTCCCTCTTGGCTCCTCCCTTTGCCGGGAGAAGACCGTCTGCGGCGGATTTAGGCTTACGCCTAGGCGCCTGTCAACGCGCGGCTACGACACCGCGATGTCGGCCAGCGCCGGACCGAGGTCGCCGGCTGGCGTCACTTCGATGGCTTCCAGGCCGAGCCAGCACTGCATCTGCTTCAGTTCTTCGTAGAGTTGGGCTGCCGTTTCCGGTGGCGCGTCGGGCTCGGCATAAGCGGCGTGGACGCGCAGGACACTCGCCGGGCGGTCGGCGCGCAGATCGATGCGAGCCACGATCCGATCGCCGAGAAGGAAGGGCAGCACATAATAGCCGTACTGGCGCTTTTCAGCCGGCGTGTAGATCTCGATGCGATAGCGGAAATTGAAGAGCTTTTCGGTGCGCGTGCGTTCGAAAACCAGGGGATCGAAAGGCGCGAGCAGGGCGCGCGCTTCGATCCGGCGCGGGATTCGCGCGTCCTTATGAAGATAAGCTGTCTTGTCCCAGCCCTCGACCTTTACCGGCTGCAATTCGCCGGCTTCGACCAGTTCGTCAATGCGGTCCTTCGTATCGCCCGGCGCGAGGCGGAAATAGTCGCGCAGGTCGCCATAGGTGGCGATGCCGTGGGCGCGGGCCGAGATGCGCAGCAATTCGCGATGCGCGTCCTCGACCGAGGGTACGGGCAGGTCAAGCACGGCCTGCGGCAAAACGCGCTCGGGCAGGTCGTAATAGCGTTCGAAGCCGCGCCGGTAGGCGGTGGTGATGCGTCCGGCCCAGAATAGCCATTCGAAGGCGTGCTTGGCCTCGCTCCAGCCCCACCAGCCGCCATTGCCCTTGTGGCCCTCGATGTCGGAAGCGGCGATCGGCCCGCGTTCGGCGACTTGCGCGTATATTTCATCGATCATCGCCTTGCGCTCACGGCCCCATTTGGCGAGGCCGAGATACATCTCGTCGCCCTGCTCGGCGCGCTGCATGCGCCAGCGCATCAAAGGATAGGTCTCGACGGGGAGGAACGAGGCCTCATGCGCCCAATATTCAAAGACGGCGCGCTTGCGGGTCACGGCGGCGTTGTCGAGCAGCGCCAGCGGGTAGGGGCCGAGACGCGAATAGAGCGGCATATAATGCGCGCGCACCACCGCGCTCACGGAATCGATCTGCAACAGGCCGGTTCGCGAAAGCACACGCGCAAGGTGGCGGCGATCCGGAACCCCTCCGGGACGAGGGTCGTTGAACCCCTGTGATCCAAGCGCAATGCGCCTGGCCATGGCGAGCGAGATTTTCTCCTTCATCAAGCTGTCCTTGCCCCGATCGTCCGTTGGATTCTTAGCCGGTGATTCCGGCCATGCTAGCAGGCAAATGGCGGGAGATATGTCAGGAGAGAAAAGTGGAGTGAAGAGTGAAGGAAATCAAACAGGAGCGGATCGGACCAGTTTCTTCCGATAAGGCGCCCCGGGTCGCGATTTGAACAAGGTTTGACTTGCGTCACCGATACCGCTGCGCTAACCCTCGCCGCGTTGCAGCATGGGCCTCCTTAAAACGGTTCAGCGGTTAAACTGTCACGCTTCCGCATTAGAGTTCGTTGCTGTAATCAAAGTGAACTGCCCCGCCGAAGGAAAGCCGCCGCATGAGCGCACTCCTGAGTTCATATCTGCCCATCGTCCTGTTCATCGCCGTGGCGATGATCGTGGGTTTGGCGCTCATCATCGCTCCCTTCCTGGTGGCCTACCGCAATCCCGATCCGGAAAAGCTTTCCGCCTATGAATGCGGGTTCAACTCGTTCGACGACGCCCGCATGAAATTCGACATCCGCTTCTACCTGGTGTCGATCCTGTTCATCATCTTCGATCTCGAAGTCGCCTTTCTGTTCCCGTGGGCGGTGTCCTTCTCGAAGCTCGGCATGCTCGGCTTCTGGTCGATGATGGTGTTTCTGGCGGTGCTGACCATCGGCTTTGCCTATGAATGGAAAAAAGGAGCGCTGGAATGGGATTGAACGACAGTTCAGGCACCCTCGTCGCGCCGAAGCCCAAGGGCATCATCGACCCCAACACCGGCAGGCCGGTGGGGGAAGACGATCCCTTCTTCCTCGAAATCAACAATGAGCTGGCCGACAAGGGTTTCCTTGTCACCTCGACCGAAGCGCTGATCACCTGGGCGCGCAGCGGCTCGCTGATGTTCATGACCTTCGGCCTGGCCTGCTGCGCGGTCGAGATGATCCACACCTCGATGCCGCGCTATGACTCGGAGCGTTTCGGCGTCGCGCCGCGCGCGTCCCCGCGCCAGTCCGACATCATGATTGTCGCCGGCACGCTGACCAACAAGATGGCGCCGGCGCTGCGCAAGGTCTACGACCAGATGCCGGAGCCGCGCTACGTCATCTCGATGGGCTCCTGCGCCAATGGCGGGGGCTACTACCACTATTCCTACTCGGTGGTGCGCGGCTGCGACCGCGTCGTGCCGGTCGACATCTATGTGCCCGGCTGCCCGCCGAGCGCCGAAGCGCTGCTCTACGGCATTCTCCTTCTGCAGAAGAAGATCCGCCGCACCGGCACGATCGAACGGTGAGCCTATGACCCAGGCGTTGAACGAACTCTCCACCTATCTCGGCGAGAAGCTCTCCGGCCGCATCGGCGAAGCCGTGCTTGCCTATGGCGAGCTGACGGTCTCCGTCGATCCCGGCAACCTGATCGAGGTGGCGACCTTCCTGCGCGACGATCCGCGCTGCCAGTTCATCTCGATCATCGACATTTGCGGCGCCGACTACCCCTCGCGCGCCAGGCGTTTCGACGTCGTCTACCACCTTCTGTCGCCGAAGCAGAACATCCGCATCCGCCTCAAGGTCCAGGCCGACGAGGAAACGCTGGTGCCGTCGTTGACCGCTGTCTATCCCGGCGCCGACTGGTTCGAGCGCGAGACCTATGACCTCTATGGCGTTTTGTTTACCGGCCACCCGGATCTGCGTCGCATCCTCACCGACTATGGTTTCGAGGGCCACCCGCTGCGCAAGGATTTCCCGCTGACCGGCTTCGTCGAGGTGCGCTACGACGACGAGGCCAAGCGGGTGATCTACGAGCCGGTCGAGCTCAAGCAGGAATTCCGCAATTTCGACTTCCTCTCGCCCTGGGAGGGCACCGACTACGTGCTGCCGGGCGACGAGAAGGCAAAGGCAAATTGAGGCGCCAGAATGGCTGAGACCTCCGTTCGTAATTTCAACATTAACTTTGGGCCTCAACACCCTGCAGCGCACGGTGTTTTGAGGTTGGTTCTCGAGCTGGACGGCGAGGTGGTCGATCGCGTCGATCCGCATATCGGTCTGCTGCATCGCGGCACCGAGAAGCTGATCGAGGCCAAGACCTATCTGCAGGCCGTGCCTTATCTCGACCGGCTCGACTATTGCGCGCCGATGAATCAGGAGCATGCCTTCGCGCTCGCGGCCGAGCGCCTGCTCGGCATCGAAGTACCGAAGCGCGGCCAGCTGATCCGCGTGCTCTATTCCGAGATGGGCCGCATCATGTCGCACATCCTCAATGTGACGACGCAGGCGATGGACGTCGGTGCGCTGACGCCGCCGCTGTGGGGCTTCGTCGAGCGCGAAAAGCTGATGGTGTTCTACGAGCGCGCCAGCGGCTCGCGCATGCATGCGGCCTATTTCCGGCCGGGCGGCGTGCACCAGGACCTGCCGCAGAAGCTGGTCGAGGATATCGGCAAATGGATCGACCCGTTCCTGAAGTCGATCGACGATCTCGACGCGCTTTTGACCGGTAACCGCATCTTCAAGCAGCGCAATGTCGACATCGGCACAGTGTCGCTGGCCGACGCCTGGGCTTGGGGCTTTTCGGGTGTGATGGTGCGCGGCTCGGGCGCCGCCTGGGACCTGCGCAAGGCGCAGCCCTATGAATGCTATTCCGAGATGGATTTCGACATCCCGATCGGCAAGAACGGCGACTGCTACGACCGTTACCTGGTGCGCATGGAAGAGATGCGCCAGTCGGCCAAGATCATGCGCCAGTGCGTCGATTTGCTGCTCGGCAAGGAAAGCACTGGACCGGTGTCGAATCTCGACGGCAAGGTGGTGCCGCCGAAGCGCGCGGCGATGAAGCGCTCGATGGAAGCGCTCATCCACCACTTCAAGCTCTACACCGAAGGCTATCGCGTGCCGGCCGGCGAGGTCTATGCCGCCGTCGAGGCGCCGAAGGGCGAATTCGGCGTCTATCTCGTCTCCGACGGCACCAACAAGCCCTATCGCTGCAAGCTGCGCGCGCCCGGTTTCGCTCATCTGCAAGCGATGGATTTCCTGTGCCGCGGCCACATGCTGGCCGACGTCACCGCCGTGCTTGGCTCCCTCGACATCGTGTTTGGTGAGGTCGATCGCTAAAATGTCAGTTCGCCGTCTTGCAGATGCCAGCGACCAGCCAGCCTCCTTCGCCTTTAACAAGGCGAATGCGGCGGCGGCTGAGCAGTGGATCGCCAAATATCCGAAGGGGCGCGAACAGTCGGCCATCATCCCGTTGCTGATGATCGCGCAGGAGCAGGAAGGCTGGGTCACCAAGGCGGCGATCGAGACGATCTCCGACATGCTCGGCATGCCGCGCATCCGTGGCCTCGAGGTCGCAACCTTCTATACGCAGTACCAGCTCAATCCGGTCGGCACCCGCGCGCATGTCCAGGTCTGCGGCACCACGCCCTGCATGCTGCGCGGCTCGGAAGCGCTGATGGATGTGTGCCGGTCAAAAATCCATCACGACCAGTTCCACACCAACGACAAGGGCACGCTGTCGTGGGAGGAGGTCGAATGCCTCGGCGCATGCGTCAACGCGCCGATGGTCATGATCTTCAAGGACACTTTTGAAGACCTGACGCCTGAGCGGCTGGCCGAGATCATCGATCTCTACGACGCCGGCAAGGGCGCCGAGGTGAAACCCGGTCCGCAGAATGGCCGCCACGGCTCCGAGCCGGCAACCGGGCTGACAACGCTGACCAGCGAAAAGGCGATCCTGAAGTCGACGCGCGACAAGGAAGCCAAGGCTGCCGCGAAGGCGGCCAAGGATGCCGCCGCGGTGGCGCCGGCTGCAGCCGCTACCAATGTCGTCTCGCAGGCGGCGCCCGCCGCGCCGCCGGCCTCCGGTCCGGTCGCGCCGTCCAAGTCCGGCAAGCCGAAAACCGATGCGCCAGAGACCAGCCCGGCGTTGACGACGCCGTCGCCGGTCAAGGTCGCTCCGGCCACCGAGAAGGCGGCCAGCGTCAGGGCGCCGCGCCATTCGGCGGCCAATGCCAATCAGGCTTCTCCGGAAGTCGAGGCCGTTTCAAAGCCGCGCAGCGGGCCGAAAAACAAGGCCGAGCCGGCCGCCGCCTTCAAGGCGCCGGAAACCAAGCAGCCGGTCGCCAAGACGGCGAAGCCTTCGCTCGAGGACAAGAACCGCCCCGCCGGCATCGAGCGCCCGGCGACGGTCGACGACCTCAAGCTGATCTCCGGCGTCGGGCCGAAGATCGAAGCGACTCTGCATACGCTCGGTATCTACACCTTCGCGCAGGTCGCCGCCTGGAAGAAGGCCGAGCGCGAATGGGTCGACGGCTATCTCAGCTTCCACGGCCGCATCGAGCGCGACGACTGGGTGAAGCAGGCCGAGGCGCTCGCCAAGGGCGGCGTCGCCGAATACATCCGCGTCTTCGGCAAGAAGCCGGTCTGAGGGACGACAAATGCTTCAGGACAAAGACCGCATCTTCACCAACATCTACGGCCTCTTCGACACGTCGCTGGCCGGCGCGCAGTCGCGCGGCATCTGGGACGATACGCCAGGCCTCATCGCCAAGGGACGCGACTGGATCGTCAACGAGATGAAGGCTAGCGGGTTGCGCGGCCGCGGCGGCGCCGGCTTCCCGACCGGCCTGAAATGGTCGTTCATGCCCAAGCAGAGCGACGGCCGGCCGAGCTACCTGGTCATCAACGCCGACGAATCCGAACCCGGGACCTGCAAGGACCGCGACATCCTGCGCAACGACCCGCACACGCTGGTGGAGGGCGCGCTAGTCGCCGGCTTCGCCATGGGCGCGATCGCCGCCTACATCTATGTGCGCGGCGAGTTCATCCGCGAGCGCGAGGCGCTGCAGCGCGCCATCGACGAGGCCTATGCGGCCAAGCTGATCGGCAAGGGAAACACGTCCGGCTACGACTTCGACGTCTACATGCATCACGGCGCAGGCGCTTATATCTGCGGCGAGGAGACGGCGCTGCTCGAAAGTCTGGAAGGCAAGAAGGGCCAGCCGCGGCTGAAGCCGCCATTCCCGGCCAATGTCGGCCTCTATGGCTGCCCGACGACGGTCAACAATGTCGAGTCGATCGCCGTGGCGCCGACCATCCTGCGTCGGGGTGCTGCCTGGTTCTCGTCCTTCGGCCGGCCGAACAATGCCGGCACCAAGCTGTTCTGCGTCTCCGGCCACGTCAACAACCCGTGCACCTTCGAAGAAGCGATGTCGATCCCGTTCCGGGAACTAATCGAGACGCATTGCGGCGGCATCCGCGGCGGCTGGGACAATCTTTTGGCGGTCATTCCGGGGGGCGCTTCGGTGCCGCTGGTGCCGGCCGAGCAGATCATCGACGCGCCGATGGATTTCGATGCGCTGCGCGACCTGAAATCCGGTCTCGGCACGGCGGCTGTCATCGTCATGGACAAGTCGACCGATATCGTGAAGGCGATCGCCAGGCTCTCCTACTTCTACAAGCACGAAAGCTGCGGCCAGTGTACGCCGTGCCGCGAAGGCACCGGCTGGATGTGGCGGGTGATGGAGCGGCTGGTGCGCGGCGAGGCGCAGAAGCGCGAGATCGACATGCTGCTCGACGTCACCAAGCAGGTCGAGGGCCACACGATCTGCGCGCTGGGCGACGCGGCAGCTTGGCCGATCCAGGGCCTGATGCGGCATTTCCGCGGCGAGGTGGAACGCCGCATCGACGAGTTTTCGCGCAACGCCCACCGGGTCGAGCCGGTGATGGTGGCCGCGGAATAAGATTTTGAATATGGGCGAAGGCCCAAGACTGAAAGCAGGGGCGGGGCATACGAAGAAACGACCAGGAGAATTCTATGGCGCCGTATTCGATACCCTATCCGTTCATACCTGATTTGGACCAACTCGAGAAAATGAACCAGGACCTGACCAAGATGATGCCGAAGGAGATGGCCAGCGCCGTCAACCTTTTGGCGCATCCGGTCGCGGGCGCCGCCGCGATGTCGGCGCTCGGCATCGGTCTTGCCAACCATGCCGTCGGTATGTGGATGGGGGCGTTCACCGGCGCGCTGGAAGCCTCGCAGCGCATGTTCCAGCCGTTCCTCGACGACCTAGAGGCGCAGAACGAAGCGGCCGCCAACTCGTCCAAGGCGCGCAAGGCGACCGAGACGCTGATCGCCAAGGCGCAGACCTTCGCCCGTGACGTCACCGACATCGCGGCGACCGCTACCGAAAAGGCCATCGGCGCCGACGCCGTCGAGGAGCCGGCCGCAGCCGCGCTGATGCCGGAAGATTTCCGCCAGCCGAAGGCGATCGACAAGCCGGCGACGCCATCGGATCTGAAAGCGATTTCGGGTATTGGACCGAAGCTGGAGAAGGTGCTCAACGGTCTCGGTATCTGGACTTATGACCAGATCGCTGCATGGACGTCGCAAGAGGTCGCCTGGGTGGAAGATTATCTGTCGCTCGCCGGCCGCATCGGCCGCGACGACTGGACTGGCCAGGCGGCGGCGCTGGCCGCGGTTAAGTGAATTGACATGCCGGGCGCGGTTCGAGTCGCGCCCGGAAGATAGAGATTGCGGACATCCGCAGAGGTTTGAGGCGAATGGCAAAGCTAAAGGTCGACGGGAAAGAGATCACGGTACCCGACCATTACACGCTGCTGCAGGCGGCCGAGGACGCCGGCGCGGAAGTGCCGCGCTTCTGCTTCCACGAGCGGCTGTCCATCGCCGGCAATTGCCGCATGTGCCTGATCGAGGTGAAGGGTGGCCCGCCTAAGCCGCAGGCGTCCTGTGCCATGGGCGTGCGCGACCTGCGCCCCGGCCCGAATGGCGAGCCGCCGGAAATCTTCACCAACACGCCGATGGTCAAGAAGGCCCGCGAAGGCGTGATGGAGTTCCTGCTGATCAACCATCCGCTCGATTGCCCGATCTGCGATCAGGGCGGCGAGTGCGACCTGCAGGACCAGGCGATGGCCTTCGGCGTCGATTCCTCGCGCTATCACGAGAACAAGCGCGCGGTCGAAGACAAGTATATCGGCCCGTTGGTCAAGACCGTGATGAACCGCTGCATCCACTGCACGCGCTGCGTCCGCTTCACCACCGAGGTCGCCGGCATTTCCGAGCTCGGCCTGATCGGCCGCGGCGAGGATGCCGAGATCACCACCTATCTCGAACAGGCGATGACCTCCGAGCTGCAGGGCAATGTCATCGACCTTTGTCCGGTCGGCGCGCTGACCTCCAAGCCGTTCGCCTTCCAGGCGCGGCCGTGGGAGCTGACCAAGACGGAATCGATCGACGTCATGGACGCCGTCGGCTCGGCGATCCGTGTCGACTCCAGGGGTCGCGAAGTGATGCGCATCCTGCCGCGCGTCAACGAGGCGGTGAACGAGGAGTGGATCTCCGACAAGACCCGCTTCATCTGGGACGGCCTGCGCACGCAGCGCCTCGACCGGCCGTATGTGCGCAAGAACGGCAGGCTAGCGCCCGCAAGCTGGGCTGAAGCCTTCGCCGCGATCAAGGACGAGGTGGGCAAGACGGCGCCCGAGCGCATCGGCGCGATTGCCGGCGATCTCGCGGCCGTCGAGGAAATCTACGCGCTCAAGCTTCTGATGAGCGCTCTCGGCTCGAAGAACATCGATTGCCGCCAGGACGGTGCTGCGCTCGATCCCTCGCTTGGCCGCGCCAGCTACATCTTCAACCCGACCATCGAAGGCATCGAGCAGGCCGACGCAGTGCTGATCATCGGCGCCAATCCGCGTTTCGAGGCTTCTGTGCTCAACGCCCGCATCCGCAAGCGCTGGCGCGTCGGCAATCTGCCGGTCGGCGTGATCGGCGAGATCGGCGACACTCGCTACGACTATGAGCTGATCGGCGCCGGTCCGGAATCCCTGAAGGGTCTTACGGACGGCAACGGCAAGTTCTTCGAGGTGCTGAGCAAGGTCACGCATCCGCTGATCATCGTCGGCCAGGGCGCGCTGGCGCGCGGGGACGGTGCGGCCGTGCTCGGCCAGGCGGCAAAGCTCGCAACCGCCGTCAACGCGGTCACCGCCGACTGGAACGGCTTTGCAGTGCTGCACAATGCGGCGGCACGCGTCGGCGGCCTCGATGTCGGCTTCGTGCCTGGCGAGGGCGGCAAGAACGTCGCCGGCATGCTGGGCGACACCGACGTGCTCTTCCTGCTCGGCGCCGACGAGATCGACATGGCCAGGACCGGCGGCGCCTTCGTCGTCTATATCGGCACGCATGGGGATGCCGGCGCGCATCGCGCCAACGTCATCCTGCCGGCCGCCGCCTACACGGAAAAGTCCGGCACCTATGTCAACACGGAAGGCCGCGTGCAGCAGACCAACCGCGCCGGCTTCGCCCCTGGCGAGGCGCGCGAGGACTGGGCGATCCTGCGGGCGCTGTCGGACGTGCTCGGCAAGAAGCTGCCCTTCGATTCGCTGGCGCAGCTGCGCGCCAAGCTCTATGGCGAGTTCCCGCATCTTGCCCGCATCGACCAGGTGCAGGCCGGCAGCGGCGACGACATCGCCAAGGTGGCGAAGCTCGGCGGCCGGCTGAACAAGGGAACCTTCACCTCTCCGGTGAAGGACTTCTATCTCACCAACCCGATCGCGCGGGCGTCGGCCGTGATGGCCGAATGCTCGGCGCTGGCCAAGAGCGGCTTCAAGCAGGCAGCGGAATAAGCATGGAAACCTTCTTCTCCTTCTACGTGCTCCCGGCGCTGCTGATCCTGTTGAAGTCGGTCGTGCTGATCGTTGTGCTTCTGATCGGCGTCGCTTACCTGCTCTATGCCGACCGCAAGATCTGGGCAGCTGTGCAACTGCGTCGCGGCCCGAACGTCGTCGGCCCGTGGGGAACGCTGCAGGCCTTTGCCGACCTGCTGAAATTCGTCTTCAAGGAGCCGGTGATCCCGTCGGGCGCCAACAAGGGCGTGTTCCTCCTGGCGCCGCTGGTATCGGCGGTGCTGGCGATTTCGGCCTGGGCGGTCATCCCGGTCAATGAGGGCTGGGCGATCGCCAACATCAATGTCGGCATCCTCTATGTCTTCGCCATCTCCTCGCTCGAGGTCTATGGCGTGATCATGGGCGGCTGGGCGTCGAATTCCAAATATCCGTTCCTCGGTGCGCTGCGCTCGGCCGCGCAGATGGTGTCCTACGAAGTCTCGATCGGCTTCGTCATCGTCACCGTGCTGCTCACCGTCGGCTCGCTCAACCTCTCCGACATCGTCATGTCGCAGCAGGATGGTCTTGGCACGCGGCTCGGCCTGCCCAACACCTTCCTCGACTGGCACTGGCTGTCGCTGCTGCCGATGTTCGTGATCTTCTTCATCTCGGCGCTTGCCGAGACGAACCGCCCGCCCTTCGACCTGGTGGAGGCGGAATCGGAACTCGTCGCCGGCCATATGGTTGAATATTCGTCGACGCCATTCCTGCTCTTCTTCCTCGGCGAGTATGTCGCCGTCGTCCTGATGTGCGCGCTGGCGTCCATCCTGTTCCTCGGCGGCTGGCTGCCGCCGTTCAACTTCGCGCCCTTCACCTGGGTACCGGGTGTTATCTGGTTCGTGCTGAAGATCTGCCTGATGTTCTTCATGTTCTCGATGGTAAAGGCTTTTGTGCCGCGCTACCGCTACGACCAGCTGATGCGGCTGGGCTGGAAGGTCTTCCTGCCGATCTCGCTGTTCATGGTCGTGGCCACCGCGGCCTTCCTCAAGATCACGGGGTTTGCGTGATGTCCGCTCTGGCCCAAGCCGCAAAGTCGCTGCTGCTGAAGGATTTCGTCGGCGCCTTCTTCCTGTCGATGCGCCAATTCTTCGCACCGAAGGAAACGATCAACTATCCGCACGAAAAAGGGCCGACCAGCCCGCGCTTCCGTGGCGAGCATGCGCTGCGCCGTTATCCGAACGGCGAGGAACGCTGCATCGCCTGCAAGCTTTGCGAGGCGATCTGCCCAGCGCAGGCCATCACCATCGAGGCCGGACCGCGCCGCAACGACGGCACGCGCCGCACGGTGCGCTACGACATCGATATGGTGAAATGCATCTATTGCGGCTTCTGCCAGGAAGCCTGCCCAGTCGACGCTATCGTCGAGGGCCCGAATTTCGAATTCGCGACCGAGACGCGCGAGGAACTCTACTACAACAAGGAAAAGCTGCTCGCGAACGGCGATCGCTGGGAGCGGGAACTGGCGCGCAATATCGCGCTGGACGCGCCGTATAGGTGATTAGTGGGCTTCTCCCCGTTTGCGGGGAGAAGATGCCGGCAGGCAGATGAGGGGCGGCGCCAGCTTCTGGAAACTTGGCCTTATCCCTCATCCGGCCCTTCGGACCACCTTCTCCCGTAAACGGGGAGAAGGAACAAGAAAGTGGACGGCGCAACGTCGTCCGTCTAAGGAACACGCGGTTTCGAACCGGAGGCGGGTCGGAGTCGGAATTTTGAACCCGGGGAATCCCATGCTGACTGGATTAGAGGCGGCCTTCTTCTACCTCTTCGCCTTTATCGCCGTGGCGTCGGCCTTCATGGTCATTTCGTCGCGCAACCCCGTGCATTCCGTGCTGTTCCTGATCCTCACCTTCTTCAACGCAGCCGGCCTGTTCATGCTGACCGGCGCCGAGTTCCTGGCGATGATCCTGCTGGTCGTCTATGTCGGCGCAGTGATGGTGCTCTTCCTGTTCGTCGTCATGATGCTCGACGTGGACTTCGCCGAGATGAAGCAGGGCGCCCTGCAATATGCGCCGATCGGCGCGATGGTTGGGTTGATCCTGGCGGCGGAGCTTATTGTCGTGCTCGGCGGCTACACCTTCGCGCCGCAGCTCGCCTCGACGGTCGCCAAGGCGACGCCGGATCTTGCCGCGCGCTCCAACACGGCGGCGCTCGGCGACATCCTCTATACGGACTACCTCTATTACTTCCAGATTTCCGGCCTGGTGCTGCTGGTCGCCATGATCGGCGCCATCGTGCTGACGCTGCGCCACAAGGAAGGCGTCAAGCGGCAGTCGATCGCCGCCCAGGTCGCCCGCACGCCGGCGACGGGCATGGAAATCCGCAAGGTCAAATCGGGCGAGGGCATCTGAAATGGTCGTCGGCATTGCACACTATCTGACCGTATCGGCGATCCTGTTCACGCTCGGCGTGTTCGGCATCTTCCTGAATCGCCGCAACATCATCGTCATCCTGATGTCGGTCGAACTCATCCTGCTTGCGGTCAACATCAACTTCGTCGCTTTTTCGGCGGCGCTGCATGACCTCGTCGGACAGGTCTTCGCCCTGTTTGTGCTGACGGTCGCGGCCGCTGAAGCCGCGATCGGCCTTGCCATTCTTGTCGTCTTCTTCCGCAACCGCGGTTCGATCGCGGTCGAAGACGTGAGCACAATGAAGGGTTGACGGGAACCATCATGTATCAGGCTATCGTCTTCCTTCCGCTGCTTGGCTTCCTGATTGTCGGCCTGTTTGGCAATTCGCTCGGCGCCAAGGCTTCCGAATACATCACCTCCGGCTTCCTGGTGATCGCGGCGATCCTGTCGTGGATTGCCTTCTTCACCGTCGGCTTCGGCCATGGTGAGGTGTTCACCGTGCCGGTGCTGCGCTGGATCCAGTCGGGCGGCATCGATGCCTCCTGGGCGCTCAGGATCGACACGCTGACGGTGGTGATGCTGGTCGTCGTCAACACCGTGTCGGCGCTGGTTCATATCTATTCGATCGGCTACATGCACCACGATCCGAACCGGCCGCGCTTTTTCGCCTATTTGTCGCTGTTCACCTTCGCCATGCTGATGCTGGTGACGGCCGACAACCTCATCCAGATGTTCTTCGGTTGGGAAGGTGTCGGCCTCGCCTCCTATCTGCTGATTGGCTTCTGGTACAAGAAGCCGTCGGCCAATGCCGCGGCGATCAAGGCCTTCGTCGTCAACCGCGTCGGCGATTTCGGCTTCGCGCTCGGCATCTTCGGCGTGTTCGTGCTGTTCGGCTCGATCAATCTCAGCACCGTTTTCGCCAATGCCGCATCGTTCCTGCCGGCCGAAGGCGCGCCGGCGGGTGCGGCGGTGCTCACTTTCCTCGGTCATGCGCTCGACAAGCAGACGGCGCTGACCGTGGTCTGCCTGCTGCTCTTCATGGGCGCCATGGGCAAGTCGGCGCAGGTGCCGTTGCACACCTGGCTGCCGGACGCGATGGAAGGCCCGACGCCGGTCTCCGCGCTCATCCATGCCGCGACCATGGTGACGGCGGGCGTGTTCATGCTGGCGAGGCTGTCGCCGCTGTTCGAGCTGTCGCACACAGCGCTGACCGTGGTCACCTTCATCGGCGCCTTCACCGCCTTCTTCGCGGCGACGGTTGGTCTCGTCCAGAACGACATCAAGCGCGTCATCGCCTATTCGACCTGCTCGCAACTGGGCTACATGTTCGTGGCGCTGGGCGTCGGCGCTTATGGCGCGGCGATCTTCCATTTGTTCACGCACGCCTTCTTCAAGGCGTTGCTGTTCCTCGGCTCCGGCTCGGTCATTCATGCCGTGTCCGACGAGCAGGACATGCGCAAAATGGGTGGGTTGAGGACGCTCATCCCCAAGACCTACTGGATGATGATCGTCGGCACGCTGGCGCTGACCGGCGTCGGCATCCCGGCAACGGTGATCGGCACCGCCGGCTTCTTCTCCAAGGACGCCATCATCGCAACCTCCTTCGCCAGCCACAATGCGGTCGCCGCCTTCGCCTTCATCCTGCTTGTGGTCGCCGCCTGCTTCACCAGCTTCTACTCATGGCGGCTGATCTTCATGACCTTCCACGGCGAGCCGCGCGCCAGCCACGAGGTCATGCATCATGTCCATGAATCGCCGCCGGTGATGCTGGTGCCGCTCTATGTGCTCGCTGCCGGCGCACTGTTCGCGGGCATCATCTTCCACGGCGCCTTCATCGGCGAGGGCTATGCCGAATTCTGGAAGGCGTCGCTGTTCACGCTGCCGGACAATCACATCCTGCACGAGATCCACGAACTGCCGCTCTGGGTGGAACTGGCGCCGTTCGTCGCCATGGTGATCGGACTTGCGGTTGCCTGGAAGTTCTACATCCGCTCGCCGGAACTACCTCGCAGCGTCGCCGCCAACCACCGCCTGCTCTACGCCTTCCTGCTCAACAAGTGGTATTTCGACGAGCTATACGACCTCCTGTTGGTGCAGCCGGCCAAGCGCCTCGGCAGGTTCCTGTGGAAGACCGGTGACGGCACGATCATCGACGGGATCGGCCCGGACGGCATCTCGGCGCGCGTCGTCGACGTCACCAACCGGGTCGTCAAGCTGCAGACCGGCTATCTCTACCATTATGCCTTCGCCATGCTGATCGGCGTGGCCGCTCTCGTCACCTGGATGATGCTCTGATGACCGACTGGCCAATCCTCTCGCTGGTCACCTTCCTGCCGCTGGTTGGTGTTCTGCTCATCCTGTTCATCAGCGACGACAGCGAAAACGCGCGCCGCAACATCCGTGCGATCGCCTTCATCACGACGGCGTTCACCTTCGTGGTGTCGCTGTTCATCTGGACGGGCTTCGACAATTCGCAGGCCGGCTTCCAGTTCGTCGAGAAGCACGCCTGGCTGGATTCGGGCATCTCCTACCACATGGGCGTCGACGGCATTTCGATGCTCTTCGTCATCCTGACCACCTTCCTGATGCCGCTTTCCATCCTCGCGTCCTGGGACGCGATCGAGAAGCGGGTCAAGGCCTATATGATCGCCTTCCTGATCCTCGAAACGCTGATGATCGGCGTGTTCTGCGCGCTCGACATCGTGCTGTTCTACGTCTTCTTCGAGGCCGGCCTGATCCCGATGTTCATCATCATCGGCGTGTGGGGCGGCAAGCGGCGCGTCTATGCCTCGTTCAAGTTCTTCCTCTATACGCTCGCCGGCTCGGTGCTGATGCTGCTCGCCATCATGGCGATGTTCTTCCAATCGGGCACCACCGACATACCGACGCTTCTAACGCATTACTTCCCGGCCAGCATGCAGACCTGGCTGTGGCTCGCCTTCTTCGCCTCCTTCGCGGTGAAGATGCCGATGTGGCCGGTGCACACCTGGCTGCCGGACGCTCACGTCGAGGCGCCGACGGCAGGCTCGGTGATCCTGGCCGCCATCCTCCTGAAGATGGGCGGGTACGGCTTCCTGCGTTTCTCGCTGCCGATGTTCCCGGAAGCGTCGGCGATGTTCGCGCCGCTGGTGTTCACGCTCTCCGTCGTCGCCATCATCTACACCTCGCTGGTGGCGCTGATGCAGGAGGACATGAAGAAGCTGATCGCCTATTCATCCGTCGCGCATATGGGCTTCGTCACCATGGGCATCTTCGCGATGAACCAGGAAGGCGTGCAGGGCGCGATCTTCCAGATGCTCAGCCACGGCCTCGTCTCCGGCGCGCTGTTCCTGTGCGTCGGCGTCGTCTATGACCGCATGCATACGCGCGAGATCGACGCTTATGGCGGCCTGGTCAACAACATGCCGAAATACGCCACCGTGTTCATGGTGTTCACCATGGCCAATGTCGGCCTTCCGGGCACCAGCGGCTTCATCGGTGAGTTCCTGACCATGCTCGGCGTGTTCAGGGTCAACACCTGGGTAGCGTTCTTTGCAGCCACCGGGGTCATCCTGTCGGCTGCCTACGCGCTGTGGCTCTATCGCCGGGTGATCTTCGGGGCGCTGACCAAGGACAGCCTGAAGAACCTGCTCGATCTGTCGCCGCGCGAGAAAGCGATCATCTATCCGCTGGTGGTGCTGGTCATCTTCTTCGGCGTCTACCCGGCGCCGGTGTTCGACGCGACCGCCCAATCGGTCAAGACGCTCGTCACCAACGTCACCGCATCGATCAATTCCGCGCAGACCGCGGCGGCGAACTGACTGGGGAATAGACCATGACGCCGGACCTTCTCTCCAGTCTTTCGCTGTCGACGCCGGAACTGATCCTGGCCGTCGGCGCGCTGGTGCTCCTGATGATCGGAGCCTATTCGCGCTCCAACAACACCATGACCGTCACCGGCCTGGCCGTCGTCGTGCTGGCGGTGGCAGGTCTCTGGCTTGCCTTCTCAGGCGGGCAGGGCGCGGCCTATGGCGGCGCCTTCGTGCAGGATCCCTTCAGCGCCTTCATGAAGATGCTGGCGCTGATCGGCTCGGCGGTTTCGCTGGTGATGTCGATGCGCTTTGCGCGCCAGGAACATTTCGACAAGTTCGAATTCCCGGTGCTTATCCTGCTCTGCACCCTCGGCATGCTGCTGATGATCTCGGCCAACGGCATGATCGGGCTTTATCTCGGCCTCGAGCTGCAGTCGCTGGCGATCTATGTGCTGGCCGCGATCAACCGCGATAATCTGCGCTCGACCGAGGCAGGCCTGAAATACTTCGTCCTCGGCGCGCTTTCGTCGGGCATGCTGCTCTACGGCATCAGCCTCGTCTATGGTTACACCGGCAACACCGGGTTCCACGAGATCGCGACAGCCCTGGGCAGTGGCCAGCGCCAGCTCGGCCTCGTCTTCGGGCTGGTGTTCGTGCTTGCGGGCCTCGCCTTCAAGATCTCGGCCGTGCCGTTCCATATGTGGACGCCGGACGTCTATGAGGGCGCGCCGACGCCGATTACCGCCTTCCTGGCGGCGGCCCCGAAGATGGCGGCGATGGCGCTGATCGTGCGCGTCACCATGGGTGCTTTCAAGCCGATCGCTTCGGACTGGCAGCAGATCGTGGTCTTCATCTCGATCGCCTCGATGGCGCTCGGCGCTTTTGCGGCCATCGGGCAGACCAACATCAAGCGCCTGATGGCCTATTCCTCGATCGGCCATATGGGCTACGCGCTGGTCGGCCTTGCCGCCAACAGCCAGGCGGGCGTGCGCGGCGTCGCCATCTACATGCTGATCTATCTGGTGATGACGCTCGGCACCTTCGCCTTCATCCTCGCCATGCGGCGCAAGGAAGGCAATGTCGAGCAGATCAGCGATCTCGCCGGCCTTGCCTCGACCAACCCGATCATGGCCACCATCCTCACCATCCTGATGTTCTCGCTGGCCGGCATTCCGCCGCTCGCGGGTTTCTGGGGGAAGTGGTACGTGTTCCTCGCCGCCATCAACGCGCATCTCTACGCGCTGGCGATCATCGGCGTGCTGGCCTCGGTGGTGGGCGCCTACTACTACCTGCGCATCATCAAGATCATGTGGTTCGACGAGCCGGTCGGCGGCTTCGTGCCGATGGCCAGCGAGCTGCGCCTCGTGCTCGGCGTCAGCGGCGCCTTCGTGCTGTTCTACGTGCTGATCGGTGGACCGATCGGCAGCTACGCCGAAGCCGCGGCCAAGACCTTCTTCTGACGGGATGGCGTTTCGGCTGGCTCCAACCGCGGCGTCGGAGGGGTTCCGGCTCGAGGCCCATGACAGCGTCGGCTCCACCAACGCTCTGGCGCTGGAGCATGCGCGCGCGGGCGATCCGGGAAAACTGTGGGTCGTCTCGAAGAAACAGGAAAGCGGCCGCGGAAGGCGTGGTCGCGCCTGGGCGACGCCGGAAGGCAATCTCGCGGCAACGCTGCTCCTGGTACCCGGCGGCGAGTTGCGACTAGCCGCGACGCTTGGGTTCGTTGCGGGCCTCGCGCTTGCCGACGCGCTGGATGCCGTCGTGCCGAAAGGCCGGATCGCCGTTGCCCTGGATGGCGCAAGCCAGGGCCGCAACCGCTTCGAGCTGAAATGGCCGAATGACGTGCTGGCGTCGGGCGCCAAGCTTGCCGGCATCCTGCTGGAATCGGCGATGCTGGAAGGCGGCCGCTTTGCCGTCGCCATCGGCATCGGCGTCAATGTCGTGGCTTATCCTGAGGATTTGCCTTATCCGGCGACATCGCTGCAGGCGCTGGGCGCCAATTGCGATGCCGAGACGCTGTTCCTGGCGCTTTCGGACGCCTGGAGCGAGAATGCCCGGATGTGGGACGACGGCCGCGGGCTCAATGCCATCCGCAAGCGCTGGCTTGCCCGCGCGGCGGGGCTTGGCGGTGAGGTTGCTGTCAGAATTGACGGCAACGTGGTGCGCGGCGTCTTCGAAACCATTGACGAGGACTGCCGTTTCGTGATCCGCGACGATGAGGGATCGGTACTGACGATCGCGGCCGGCGACGTGCATTTCGGTGCGGTCGCTTCGGCGCGCGTATAATTCTGTTTTTGCGCAATTCCGGACGGAAAGCCGTTAGACACTCTTCCCGGAATTGCTCGATTGACTTGGCCTGAGACGCCAGGAAGGAAAGAAATTAATGGCGAATAAGGAAAACGCCGAACTCGTCTTCGCGCCGCTGGGCGGCGTCGGCGAGATTGGCATGAACTTCGCCCTTTACGGCTATGGGCCCGCCGACGCACGGGAGTGGATCATCGTCGATGTCGGCGTCACCTTTCCGGATTCAGCGCATCCGGGCGTCGATCTCATCCTGCCTGACACGCGCTTCATCGAGGAGAACCTCGACGGCCTGCGCGGCATCGTCATCACCCATGCGCATGAGGACCATTACGGCGCGCTGCTCGACATCTGGCCAAAGCTGAAGGCGCCGGTGTGGGTGACGCCGTTCACCGCCGGCCTGCTCGAAGCAAAGCGGCAGGGCGAGCAGAACGCGCCGAAGATCCCGGCGTCGATCTACCGGGCCGGCGAAAAGTTTACGGTAGGCCCGTTCGAGATCGAGGCCATTCCGGTGGCGCATTCGATCCCCGAGCCGATGTCGCTGGCGATCACCACGCCCGCCGGCACCCTGATCCACACCGGCGACTGGAAGATCGACCCGGCGCCGACGATCGGCCCGAAGACCGACGAGGCGCGTTTCCGCGCCTATGGCGACAAGGGGGTGCTGGCGCTGATCTGCGATTCCACCAACGCGCTGCGGGAAGGGGAGTCGCCGTCGGAAGTGGCGGTCGGCGAAGGCCTCAAGGGCGTCATCGAGAGCGCGAAAGGGCGCGTTGCTGTCACCACCTTCTCCTCCAATGTCGGGCGCATCGTTTCGATCGCGCGCGCGGCGCGCGATGCCGGCCGGCAGTGCCTGGTGCTCGGCCGCTCGCTGAAGCGCGTCATCGATGTGGCGGGCGAGCTCGGCTATATGGACGGGCTGCCGGAGTTCATCGCCGAGGAAGACTATGGCTATATTCCGCGCGAGAACCTGGTAATCATCTGCACCGGCAGCCAGGGCGAGCCGCTGGCGGCGCTGGCCAAGCTGTCACGCGACGAGATGAAGTCGGTGGCGCTGACGGCCGGCGATACGGTTGTGTTTTCCTCGCGCACCATTCCCGGCAACGAAAAGGCGATCCTGGAGATCAAGAACCGGCTGATTGATCTCGGCATGAAGATCATCGAGGATGGCGACGCGCTGGTGCATGTCTCCGGCCATCCGCGCCGCAGCGAATTGCGCAAGATGTATGAATGGGTGCGGCCGCAGATCGGCGTTCCCGTGCACGGCGAGGCGGCGCATCTGGTGGCGCAGGGCTCACTGATGTCGATGTCGGGCATCGGCCAGGTGGCGCAGGTGCGCGACGGCGACATGCTTCGGCTCTGGCCCGGCCCGGCGACGATTATCGACCAGGTGCCGTTCGGCCGGCTCTACAAGGATGGCAATCTGATCGGCACCGACCAGGCGATGGGCATACGCGACCGGCGCAAGCTCTCCTTCGCCGGCCATGTCGCGGTCAATGTCGTGCTCGACGACAAATATGAGCTTGCCGGCGACCCCGACCTGGTGGCGATCGGCGTGGCCGAGGCGGATGCCAGCGGCGAGACGCTGGAAGACCTGATGCTCGATGCGGCGGTCGGCGCGGTGGACTCCATCCCGCGCCAGCGCCGGAAGGACCTCGATCTGGTGCAGGAGGCGGTGCGTCGCGCCGTGCGCGCCGCCGCCAACGAAGCCTGGGGCAAGAAGCCGCTGGTGACGGTGTTCGTCACGCGGTGACGAACAGGGGAGTAGGGGAGTAAGGCAGTAGGGGAGTAGGGAAGGACGAGTGGTTACTTCTTGTGCCTTGTTTTTCCCTACTCCCTTACTGCCCTACTCCCTTACTCCCCTAAAAACGGAGCGCGCTTTATGCTTGGACGCCTCAACCATGTCGCGCTTGCCGTGCCGGATCTGGCCGCGGCGATGGCCGCCTATCGCGATACGCTGGGCGCGCGATTGAGCGCGCAGCAGGCGCTGCCGGAGCATGGCGTGACCGTCGTGTTCGTCGATGTCGGCAACACCAAGATCGAGTTGCTGGAGCCGCTGGGTGAAGCCTCGCCCATCGCGGCATTCCTCGAGAAGAATCCTTCGGGCGGCATGCACCATGTCTGCTACGAGGTCGACGATATCCTGGCTGCCCGCGACCATTTGAAGGCAAGCGGCGCGCGCGTGCTGGGCGACGGCAACCCGAAGATCGGCGCGCATGGCAAGCCGGTGCTGTTCCTGCATCCCAAGGATTTCTTCGGCACGCTGGTCGAATTGGAGCAGGCATGAACTGGATCCTGTTCTGCGCGCTGTTCTTCGTCACCTGGTGGCTGGTGCTGTTCGTCGTTCTTCCGTTCAGCCTGCGCACCCAGGACGACGACCAGGACGTCACGCTGGGTACCGTCTCCAGCGCGCCACGCGGGCCGCATATGCTGCGCGCGTTCCTGCGCGCGACGATCGTGACGGTGATCGTCATGGGCATTCTCTATGGCCTGACGATGGGGCTGGGATTCAGCTTCAACGACATCATGCGGATCATGCCGGACTTTGGTCCGAATGCCAGTCACCAAGGCTGACAATACAGTTTCCGCAAGTATTGAGCAGGATTACGCGCGCCAAGGTTGAAATCGGAAGCCGGCTTCCGATTTCGGCGACTTTGCGATGATCAGGTCTTTGGCCGATGGTGGTGCTAAGCAGATGATTGCACAAAAAAAATGCAAGGCACGAGGCCTTGCAATTTAAACGCGTCCGATCCGTTTCCGGTGTCCGGCGGCAGCGAGTTACCGCGCCTAGATCGCATCCTCCCAAGACTTTGACCGCGTAGGAGAGCAGATTTTTCTCCGCCCTCTCGGTTATCGGCGCACACTAGACCAAGGCAGGTGAAAATGTCACGAAGAATTTTGCCCGGAAACGGGCAATATCGTGCTGCACTGCACAATAGTGCGGCAGGGCTTGCTTGTGAATCGATCAAATAGCCATTTGCGGCACTTTGCCGTCAAAATCGCCCTTTTTGGCAAGGCGCAGTAGGCCCGATACTTTGGGGCACTCGGGTTCCCATTCGGCCATGAAATGGCTATGAAGCCCGGGCAAGCAGCCCTTTCGCGCCGATTCCCGCGCGTCATTTTTCATTCACGGACCAGTCCATGCGTTTGTCGCGCTATTTCCTGCCCATTCTCAAAGAAAATCCCCGCGAGGCCGAAATCGTCTCGCACCGGCTGATGCTGCGCGCCGGCATGATCCGCCAGCAGGGGCAGGGCAGCTTTTCGTGGCTGCCGCTGGGCAAGCGAGTGTTGGACAAGGTCTGCCAGATCATCCGCGAGGAGCAGAACCGCGCGGGCGCGCTGGAAATCCTGATGCCGACCATCCAGTCGGCGGATCTGTGGCGCGAAAGCGGCCGTTACAACGACTACGGCAAGGAGATGCTGCGCATCAAGGATCGCCAGGACCGCGACATGCTCTACGGCCCGACCAATGAGGAGATGGTCACCGAGATTTTCCGCGCCTACGTGAAATCCTACAAGGATTTGCCGCTGAACCTCTACCACATCCAGTGGAAGTTCCGCGACGAGGTGCGTCCGCGTTTCGGCGTCATGCGCAGCAGAGAGTTCCTGATGAAGGACGCCTATTCCTTCGACCTCGATTTCGAGGGTGCGAGGGCGGCTTATAACCGCATGTTCGTCTCCTATCTGAGGACGTTCACGCGCATGGGCCTGCAGGCCATTCCGATGCGCGCCGACACCGGCCCGATCGGCGGCGACCTCAGCCATGAATTCATCATCCTGGCCGAAACCGGCGAGAGCCAGGTGTTCTGCGACCGCGCTTACCTTGCGCTCGACGTGCCGGGCGCCGGCACCGACTTCTCCAACGATGCCGAGATCGGCGACATCGTGAAGAAATGGACGACGCCTTACGCCGCCACCGATGAAATGCATGACGAAGCGGCCTGGGAGAAGGTTTCCGAAGGCGACCGGCTCTCGGCGCGCGGTATCGAGGTCGGCCACATCTTCCATTTCGGCGAGAAATATTCGAAGCCGATGAACGCCAAGGTGACAGGCGCCGACGGCAAGGACCATTACGCTTCGGGCGGCTCCTATGGCATTGGTCCGTCACGGCTGGTCGCGGCGATCATCGAGGCGAGCCATGACGAGAACGGCATCATCTGGCCGGAAGCCGTGGCGCCTTTCGACATCGGCTTGATCAACATGAAGGTCGGAGACACCGAATGCGACCGGGTCTGCGACGAGCTTTATGCCGCGCTGAACGCCGCCGGCAAGGACGTGCTCTATGACGACACCGACCAGCGGCCGGGCGGCAAATTCGCCACCGCCGACCTGATCGGCCTGCCGTGGCAGGTGATCGTCGGCCCGCGCGGCGTGGCCGCCGGCGAGGTCGAGATCAAGAACCGCAAGTCGGGCGAGCGCGAGACGCTGCCGATCGCCGAGGCAAAGAAGCGTCTGGGTATCGCCGCATGAGCGAGGCGGCGACAGCGGCCAGATCAGGCGCGGGCGCTTTCTCGGGCTTCGAGCGCATGGTGGCGTGGCGCTACCTGCGCTCGCGCCGCAAGGAGACGGTGATCTCCGTCATCGCTTCGATTTCCTTCCTCGGTATCATGCTCGGCGTCGCGACCCTGATCGTCGTCATGGCGGTGATGAACGGATTTCGCGCCGAGCTGCTGACCCGCATCCTCGGCGTCAACGGCCATCTCATCGTGCAGCCGCTCGATTCGCCGCTTGAGGACTACGCCCAGGTGGCCAGCCGCATCAACGGCGTCGCGGGCGTCAAATATGCGATCCCGCTGATCGACGGGCAGGTGCTGGCACAGGGCAATGTCGGCGGCGGTACCGGCGCCTTGGTGCGCGGCATCCGCGGCGAGGACCTCAGCAAGATTTCGATTGTCGCCAGCAACGTCAAACAGGGCACGCTAGACGGTTTCGACGCCGGCGAGGGCGTGGCGATCGGCAAGCGCATGGCCGAGAATCTCGGCCTCACGCTTGGCGACACCATCACCCTGATCTCTCCCGATGGCGACGTGACGCCGCTCGGCACTACCCCGCGCATGAAGGGCTACAAGGTCGCCGCGATCTTCGAGGTCGGCATGTCGGAATATGACAGTTCCATCGTCTACATGCCGTTTTCGGAAGCCCAGCTCTATTTCAACATGGATGGGCGGGCGCAGACCATCGAGATCTATGTCGACAATCCCGACAAGGTCGACGCGCTGAAGCCGCTGGTCGAGCAGGCGGCGCAACGGCCAATCGACATCGTCGACTGGCGCCAGCGCAACGAGACCTTCTTCTCGGCGCTTCAGGTCGAGCGCAACGTCATGTTCATGATCCTGACGCTGATCGTGCTGGTGGCGGCGCTCAACATCATTTCGGGCCTGATCATGTTGGTGAAGGACAAGGGCCACGACATCGCCATCCTGCGCACGATGGGCGCTTCGCGCGGCGCGATCCTGCGCATCTTCCTGATGACGGGGGCGGCGATCGGCGTCACCGGCACGATCGCCGGCGTGCTGCTCGGCGTCGTCATCTGCATCAACATCGAATCGATCCGCCAGTTCTTCTCCTGGATGACAGGCCGGATCCTGTTCAACCCTGAGCTCTACTTCCTCAGCCAGCTGCCGGCCAAGATGGATCCGCGCGAGACGACCTATGTCGTGATCATGGCGCTGGCCCTGTCGTTCCTGGCGACGGTGTTCCCGGCCTGGCGGGCCGCCCGGCTCGATCCCGTCGAAGCCTTGAGGTACGAATGATGGCCGAGGCCATTATCGAGTTGAAGGGCGTCGAGCGGCACTATGTCCAGGGGCCGCGCAAGCTCACCATTTTGAACGGCGCCGATTTTTCGCTGCGGCGTGGTGAGATGGTGGCGCTGGTTGCGCCGTCGGGCACGGGCAAGTCGACCCTTTTGCACACGGCCGGCCTGCTCGAGCGGCCCGACGGCGGCGACGTGATTCTCGCCGGCCGCGCTTGCGGCCGGCTGTCGGACGAGGAACGCACCGCGATCCGCCGCAACGACGTCGGCTTCGTCTACCAGTTCCATCATCTGCTGCCGGAGTTCTCGGCGCTCGAAAACATCATGATGCCGCAGCTGATCAAGGGGCTTTCCCGCAAGGAGGCCTCGGAGCGGGCGGCACAGCTGCTCGACTACATGCAGATCGGCAAGCGCGCGCAGCACCGGCCGGCCGAGCTTTCGGGCGGCGAGCAGCAGCGTGTTGCCATTGCCCGCGCGGTCGCCAATGCGCCGCTGGTGCTTCTGGCCGACGAGCCCACCGGCAATCTCGATCCGACGACGGCGTCTTATGTGTTCGATGCGTTGGAGGCGCTGGTCAGGCAGTCGGGCCTGGCGGCGCTGATCGCCACCCACAACCACGAGCTCGCCGGTCGCATGGACCGGCGGGTGACGCTGGCCGAAGGCAAGGTCGTGCCTCTCTGAGGCCAGGCCGCCAATCTATCCGAATGCAGCCAGGTACCGGATAGCAATGCTGTCACGGCGGTGGGCCGAAGCATCGTCACAGGTCACCGAAGTGATGATGCGACCTCTCGCCGGTCGGAGGCCGCCGTGAAAAAGGTCATTCTCGGGATTGTGGCGTTGCTGTTCCTGGCGATCCCGTGTCGACGGTTTACCCCCTGCTTTTCGGTTGTCCGCACGGCGGCTCGTACCGGTGCGTCCAGGGCTTCAATCGGGAAACATGTGGCTGCCCGCACTCGTAGTTCGGCGCCCCGCTATGAAGGCCACGGCTATCATCAGCCTTCTGCGCGCGGCCCTTGGCAGCCGGTAGTGCGCTTCACCGTTTCACGGAAACGGCGAAACGCACTATCTCCTTGTTTTTACGCAATTCGGGCGGAAAACCGCTCACACTGGAATTGCTCTAGCGTTTGATTTTGCGGCCAGCCATTCAGGGCCTCCTGTCGCGCCGCGCCTTCGTTTCAGCTGCCGGCGAGCGATTAACCCTTCATTTACTGTGCAAAATTCTCTCCCTGCCACTGGGCGCCGACAGTCGTTGACATTCGAACAAAATTAGAACAAATTACGAACATACCAACAACGGAGAGAGTTATGTCTGATCTGGTTCAGGATGTCGTCTCGCTGGTTTGCATGAGCACTTTTCTCGTTTCCATGGCGATCTGGATCGGCGCCATGTGATAATGCAGCTATCGCCGCCACCGGACGGGCAATGGCCCGCCCTGTTAGTCGGGACGGGCAAAAGTGCCCGCCCTTTGTTGGGGCGAGGAAGGGGCCGCCCAGGAACGGACAAGAGCCCGCGCATTTTTGTTAAGTCTTTCTTGGCCGCGCCGCCGCTAGGCTGCTCCTTCAAGACAGGGAGCGAAGGCAGTGTCGGTCATCGTCACGGTCACCCTTGTGGCCGGCAATCTCGGACTGATCTTTCTTTTGATGACCGTGCCGCTCGGATTGCGCACGGTGACGGTCGGCCGCGTGATCAAGGCCGACCGCGATCGCCTCTGGCAGGCGCTCTGGCCGTTCGGCAGCGATGCCGGATGGTCCGGCGAAATCCTCTCGGCCGAGCCGCTGGATAGTGAGGGGACGGCGCTGATCAAACTGTCCTGGGAGGGCCGGGACGGTCGGCCGATCGAACGCAAGGCGCGCTTCGAGCATGTCGTGGACGGCAGCCGCTTTTCGATGCGGGTCGTTGAGGATACGGCGCTCGATCCGTCGTTCTGGGCGAATTATCGCGAGACCGCCGAACTCGTCCCTGAGGGCGATGCGACGCGAGTCACGCTTACGCAGACCGACCGCTATCGCGGCGTCGCCTTCCTGATCTTTCGTTTCTTCGCCATGCGCCGCGAACTGCGCAAGCTCGACGTCTGGGCGGCGACCGGCACCTATCGCAAAGGCGGCTGGTTCGAGCATCCGCTCAGCCAGATCGGCTTTGCCGTGCTCTCGGCCTTAATCCTGTGGCCCTTCTTCGGCCTCAACCTCGGCGGCCTGGCGCTGGCCGCGATCCTGACCTCGGTGGTCGCCCTGCACGAGCTCGGCCACATGGTGGCCTTCCGGCTGACGGGGCATCGCCGGGCGCGGATGATCTTCATTCCGCTGCTAGGCGGCATCGCCATCGGCGGCAGGCCCTATGACAGCCGCTTCGAGGTTGCCTTTGTGGCGCTGATGGGCGCGGGCTTCTCCGCCTTCCTGGTGCCGGTGCTGATCGCCGCCAGCGGCTTTGCCGACAGCGAGGGGCACCGGCTGGCCGCGGTGATGCTGGCCACGCTTGCCGGCTGCGCGTCGCTGTTCAACATCGCCAACCTCGTGCCGGTGTGGAAATTCGACGGCGGCCAGGTGCTGCGCCAGATCTGCCCCGGGCCGGTCGCGCTGGCGCTGGCGTCCTTCTTCCTGCTGTCGGCGCTTCTGGCGCTAGGCTGGCAGGCCGGTTTCTCGCCGAGCTTCCTGCTGATTACGGGCGCGGTGTTCTCGATCCTGAGCCTGATCACCATGGGCAGCGGCGTCAAGCCACGCCACGAGCTGAAGCCGATCCAGCCCTTCGACCGGCTGGCCATGGCCGGCGCGCTGCTGGCGGTGTTTGCCATCCACGGCTATGGCATGCTCTGGGCATCCGCACAGCTGATGTAGCGATCAGCCTGCCTTTCGGGACATTTCGGCGGCAGGCACCGCTGCGGGGCCAAACACATCCTGGAAAGCGGATTTCAGCGCCAGATCGAGGTCGGCCATGGTGACTGGCAGGCCAAGGTCGACCAGGCTGGTCACGCCGTGGTCCGAGACGCCGCAAGGCACGATGCCGCCGAAATGGCCGAGATCCGGCTCGACATTGATGGCGATGCCGTGGAAGCTCACCCAGCGCCGCAACCGGATGCCGATTGCCGCGATCTTGTCCTCGGCCGGCGTGCCGTCCGGCAGGGCAGGGCGATCCGGCCGCACCACCCAGACACCGACTCGGTCCTCGCGGCGCTCGCCGCGCACATTGAAGGCGGCGAGCGTGCCGATGATCCATTGCTCCAGCGCCGCGACGAAGGCGCGCACATCCTCGCGCCGCCGCTTCAGGTCGAGCATCACATAGGCCACACGCTGTCCCGGACCGTGATAGGTGTATTCGCCGCCGCGCCCGGCGGCGAAGACCGGGAAACGGTCCGGATCGATCAAATCCTCGCTGCGGGCGCTGGTGCCGGCGGTGTAAAGCGGCGGGTGCTCAACCAGCCAGACCATCTCGCCTGCCGCGCCGCTGCGGATCGCCTCGGCGCGCGCCTCCATAAAGGCCAGCGCCTCCGGATAGGCGGTGAGGCCGGGTTCGATCACCCATTCCACCGGCGCCGAACCGGGGAGGGGCAGGAACGACGTGGCGATCTGGCTGCGTTCTGTCATGGATTGTTCGTTTATCGGCTATGCATGCCGCGATCCCAAAATCGCGTTTCACCTTTGGGCGGCATGCGTCTGCGCTTATATGGCGGCAATCTGCCGAGACGTCCAGTTCCGGCAATGCGCCGCCGGCCCGTAGAGGGTTGTGCAAATGAGCGACGAATATTCCGCACAGCGCACTTGTTTCGCCGGAAACGATTTGCTACAGGCCCCGGGCCGGACGGTTCCGGCTCCTACCACGTGCGGTCGTGGCGGAATTGGTAGACGCGCAGCGTTGAGGTCGCTGTGGGGCAACCCGTGGAAGTTCGAGTCTTCTCGACCGCACCATTCTCCCCAGAGATGTTACTTGGATGACCTCGCAAGCCGACGGACGGTGGGCGCGTCGTCTCCATTCCGCGGGCCAAAACAGAAGCGGCGCCAAGTACTGAGGACCGCGCCGCTGCTTTGAGTTTTCCAGTCGGTTACTGAGCATGAGGGCCGAACCCTAGCCCGTCCACCCAAGGCCGGCTGAGATGCAGTTGATCGAGACGAGCAAGGCGTCGGTCGCCCGCCTCCGATCCACTGTCCCGGTGCTTGCCCGGACCTCGCGCAACAAATCGACCTGCAAACAATGAATGTCGTCCATCTGCCGGCGCAGGTTGTCGAAACGCCGCTTGAACATCGGAAAGCGCGCGGAAAGGTCGCCTCCCGTGAGGTCGCCGATCAGGCGTCGCGTCAGTTCGTATTCGGCGGCGATGCGGGCGTAGATTCGGGCCGCTGCGTCGCTGTCGGACACCAGGCCGGCATAGAGCCGCGCTATCTCCATGTCGGACTGGTAGAGCGTCTTTTCGGCCTCATCGACGATCAGGCGGAAGAAGCGCGAATGCTCGAACATGCGAGCCAAAAGCTCGCGCCCAGCCTCGCCGCGCACCGTGACGAAGGCGCTGAGCGCGCTGCCGATGCCATACCAGCCGGTCAGCAGGTGACGGTTCTGGCTCCAGGCGAACACCCATGGAATGGCGCGCAGGTCGGCAATGCCGCTGGCGCCGAAACGGCGATCCGGGCGCGAGCCCATTTTCAAGAGCGCCAGTTCGGCGACCGGGCTCGCCTGGTTGAAATAATCGAGGAAGCCCGGCTCGGCCATCAATCCGGCATAAGATGCCTGCGACATTCCCGCCAGCGCTTCCAGCGCTTCGTCGAACTCCGGCGATTCCTTCACCCCGGCATCGCGCGGTGATCGGGCGCCATGCGCCAGCACAGCGGCGGCGAGAACCTCGAGCTGGTTGAGGCCGGTGCCGCGATTGGCGAATTTCGACGACACGACCTCGCCCTGCTCGGTCACCCGCATGGACCCGGCGACGGTGCCCAGCGGCTGCGCCGCGATCGCGCGGCCGGTCGGCGCGCCGCCACGGCTGACGGAGCCGCCGCGGCCGTGGAAGAAGCTGATCCTGGTGTTGTGTTTGCGGCCGATGGCGGCGAGGCGCTTTTGCGCTTTTGCCAGTTCCCAATTGGAGGCGAGGAAGCCGCCATCCTTGTTGGAATCCGAATAGCCAAGCATGATTTCCTGGCGCGCGCCGAAATCGCGCACTGTGCGACGCACCAGCGAAACGCCGAGCAGTCCGTTCAGAATGGCGGGCGCGGCCTGCAGGTCGGCGATGGTCTCGAACAACGGCACGATCCGCAGCCTGATCGTGCCGCCACCGCCGGGCGCGGTCGACAGCCCGCAATATTGCGCGAGCAGATAGACCGCGAGCAGATCGTCGGCCGAACGGGTCATGCTGAGCACGAAGGAGCCGACCGCGTCGGGATCAGAGCCCGAGATTTGCCTGGCAACAACCGAGAATGTCGAAAGCAGTTCGGCTGCCTCCGGCGAGAGCCGCGCTTCGTCGATCTCCAGCCGCTCGCCCTGGCTGAGGGCTGCGCGAATGCGCGCCGACCATTGCGGTGTGCCGGGGGCGACCGGATCGGCGGGATCCGTCAGCGCAAACAGCTCGGCCAGCACCCGGTTGACGACCGTGGAGTTCTGCCGGATGTCGAGCGAAACAGTGCGGAAACCAAAACTTCCGACCTGCCAAAGCAGTGGCTGGACGAAACGCCTGGCCACCGCGCGCCCGCCAATCGCTTCGAGGACCGAAGACAGCGCGCTCAGATCGGCGCGAAACGCCTCCGCTGACAGGTATGCCGCCTTGCCGCCGTCGCGCGTGGCGACCAGCCGTGCAAGCAGGGCCGAAGCGAACTGGCGGAGCGGTTCGTCAGGGTTGCGGGCGGCGATCTCTCGCGCATCGCCGCTCTTATTAAGCGCGGTTTGCAGCACCGGCTTGAAGCTGGCCGGCAGCTCGATGACGTTCGAGCTGGCGCTGAGCACCGACACCAGCCGCTGCACCTGCGTCAGATACCAGCCTATGGCGGTGTCGCGGTATTCGGCCATGGCATGGGCGGTGACCTCGGCCGTCACATTCGGATTGCCGTCGCGGTCGCCGCCGATCCACGAGGCGTAGCGCATGAAGGAGGGAATCTTGATCGGCTCGCCTGGATAGTGGCGCTCGAAGGCGCCCTGAAGCTTGCCATAGAGCTGCGGCGTCGCCTCGAAGATGACTTCGCGGAAGAAATGCAGGCCCCAGGCGATCTCGCGTTCCACCGTCGGGCGCTCCAGCCGCAGCTCGCCGGTCATCCACAAGAGCTCGATCTCGCTTTCCAGATCGGCGACCAGCAGGTCGCGTTCACGCGGCGCCCAGCGCGGCTGGTCGAGCTCGGTCAGCTTGCGGTAGATGCGGCGGTGGATCTCCAGCACCGTGACGCGCTTGGCTTCGGTCGGATGCGCGGTCATGGTCGGGCCGACGCAAAGCGCATCGAGCGCCGCCTGGGCCTCCGCCGCCGAGAGCCCGTTCGCCGCCATCTGGGCAATCACACTTGCGAAGGACCCGGGCACGTCGCCGACGCCCGCGCCCTGTTCGAGTTCGCGCCGCGCCCGCATGGCAAGCAGTTCGTCGGCAATCGTCAGAAGCTGGAACCAGACGCCGCTCGCCTGAAGCGCCGGGATGCGCTGCTCGGGGGCGAGGGAGACGAGCGACCTGCGTCCGCTCAACACGGCGGCGATCTCGGGCTCGCGCGCACTTGCGACCTGAAGCAGCAGGCGCAACAGCAGGCTGCGCTCGTCCTCACGAAATCTTATGCGCTTGCTCTGTTCCAAAGCCGCTTCCTCGTCCGCATCGATTGCATTGCCGCCGCGCCCTGAACCGAGAGCGGCGCCGGCTGTCAGGCGACGCGATCGGGGATCGGGCGACCTTCGAAGAAGGCGGTGAGGTTCTCCACCACCTTCATGCCCATCGCCACGCGTGTTTCCTCGGTCGCGCTGCCGAGATGCGGCAACAGCACGACGTTTTCCAAGCGCTTCAGCGCCTCCGGAACGGCAGGCTCTTCCGCAAAGACGTCGAGACCCGCGCCGGCGATCTCGCGCCTTTCCAGCGCGTCGATCAGGGCATCCTGATCAACCACATCGCCGCGCGCCGAGTTGATCAGGAACGCGCCGGCTTTCATCAAACGCAGGCGCCGAGCATCGATGAGATGGCGGTTTTCCGCGCCGCCGGGACAGTGCAGCGACACGAAGTCGGACACTGCCAGCACATCGTCCAGATTTGGCATCTGCACCGCGCCCATGGCGCGCGTCTCTTCGTCATCGACTGGCGAGCGATTGAAGAACACGATCTTCATGCCGAAGCCGAAATGCGCGCGCCTGGCGGTCGCCTTGCCGATGCGCCCCATGCCGACGATGCCCAAGGTCTTGCCCGATACTTTCGCGCCGGCCATGTGGGTCGGCGACCAGCCGCGCCATTCACCGGCCCTGAGCTGCCGCTCGCCTTCACCGGTCCGGCGCGCGACGGCCAAGATGAGGCTGAGCGCAAGGTCGGCGGTGCAATCGGTCAGCACGCCGGGCGTGTTGGTCACCACGATATCGCGGTCGCGGGCCGCCGCGATGTCGATATGGCTGAAGCCGACGCCGAAATTGGCGATGATCCTGGTGCGGGCGGCGCTGTCGGGAAACACTGCAACCGGCAAGCGGTCGCTGACCGTTGCCAGGATCGCGTCATAATCCGCGAAGGCGGACGTCATGGCGGCAGGGCTTAGCGGCTCGTCGCTGGCGTTGAGCGTGGTGTCGAAGCGCTCGGCGAGGATCGCTTCAACGGCGGCCGGCCATCTGCGGGTGACAATCAAACGCGGTTTCATGGTATTTCCTGCCGATCGGTGGGCCGCCGCGATCCTTCCGCCGACCCGAACAGATTTTACAGCTATGCGGCCTTCGCCCGGTCGGGCGTCAGGCCGCCTTCTTGGTCCGCGCCAGCGTATCGGCCACGACCTCGCCGAACGAGGCGGGGGTCGGCACGATGACGACGCCGGCTTCCTTCAGGATCTCGACCTTCTCCTGCGCAGACTCGCCGAAGGCGGAAATGATGGCGCCGGCGTGGCCCATGCGGCGACCTTTCGGAGCGGACAGGCCGGCGATATAGGCGATCAGCGGCTTCCGCATATTGTCGCGCGCCCAGATCGCGGCTTCGGCCTCCTGCGGGCCGCCGATCTCGCCGATCATCACCACGGCGTCGGTGTCGTCGTCGCGCTCGAAGAGCTGCAGGATGTCCTTGAAGGACGAGCCGTTGATCGGGTCGCCGCCGATGCCGACGCTGGTCGAGACACCGATGCCCAGCGCCTTCATCTGCGAGGCGGCCTCGTAGCCCAGCGTGCCGGAGCGTCCGACGATGCCGACGCGGCCAGGCAGATAGATGCTGCCCGGCATGATGCCCATCAGCGCCTGTCCAGGCGTGATGACGCCGGCGCAGTTGGGGCCGACCAGGCGCATGCGGTCCTCGAAGCGGTAGCGTCGCATGTAGCGCTTGACCTGCATCATGTCCTGCGAGGGGATGCCGTCGGTGATGCAGACGCAGAGTTTTATCCCCGCATCCGCCGCTTCCATGATCGAATCCGCCGCGAAGGGCGGCGGCACGAAGACGATGCTGGCCTCTGCGCGGGTCTCGCGAACCGCGCCCTTGACGGTGTTGAAGACCGGCAGCCCGAGATGCGTCTGGCCGCCCTTGCCGGGGGTGACGCCGCCGACCAGCTTGGTGCCGTAGCGCTTCATGTCCTCGGCATGGAAGCTGCCGATCTTGCCGGTGAAACCCTGGACGATGACGCGGGTGCTGCGGTTGAGCAGGATTGCCATTTCTCGACCTCCCTCAGGCTGCTTTTTTGTTCTTGGTGGCTTCGCGCCAGGCGGCGACGGCCTTTTCGGCGGCTTCGGCCAGCGTGTCGGCGACAATCACCGCCTCGCCGGAGTCGGCCAGGATCTTGCGGCCTTCCTCCACCTTGGTGCCGGACAGGCGCACCACCAGCGGCACGTCGACGCCGACCTCGCGGATCGCCTTGATCACGCCTTCGGCCACCCAGTCGCAGCGGTTGATGCCGGCGAAGATGTTGACCAGGATGGTCTCGACATTCTTGTCGCCGAGCACGGCGCGGAAGGATTTCGCCACCCGCTCGGGCGAGGCGCCGCCGCCGATGTCGAGGAAGTTGGCCGGCTCGCCGCCGGCGATCTTGATCATGTCCATCGTCGCCATGGCGAGGCCGGCGCCGTTGATGATGCAGCCGATATTGCCGTCCAAGCCGACATAGGAGAGGCCGCGGTCGCTGGCGAAGGTTTCGCGCGGGTCTTCCTGGCTCTTGTCGCGCAGCTCGGAGATTTCCGGGCGGCGGAACAGCGCGTTCTCGTCGAACGACATCTTTGCATCGAGCGCGACCAGGCTGCCGTCACGCGTCACCACCAGCGGATTGATCTCCAGCATCGAGGCGTCGTAGTCGCGGAACACCTGGTAGCAGCCGAGGATGGTTTCGGTCGCCTTGCCGATCAGGTTGCTTTCCAGCCCGAGGCCGAAGGCGATCTCGCGCGCCTGAAAACCCTGCATGCCGACGCCGGGATCGACGGTGGCGCGGATGATCGAATCCGGCTGCTTCTCGGAGATGTCCTCGATCTCCATGCCGCCGGCGGCCGACGCCACGATCATGACGCGCTCTTCCTTACGGTCGAGCACGAAACCGAGATAGAGCTCCTGCGCGATGTCGACGGCTTCCTCGAGGTAGAGGCGCGAGATCAGCTTGCCACGCGGGCCGGTCTGGTGGGTGACCAGCTTGCGGCCTAGCATGGCTTCCGCGGCGCTGGAGATCTCCTCGTCGTTCGAGCAGAGCTTGATGCCGCCGGCCTTGCCGCGCGCGCCGGAATGGACCTGCGCCTTCAGCACCCATTTCGAGCCGCCGATCTCCCTGGCACGGTAGGTCGCCTGCTCGGGGCTGTAGGCGAGGCCGCCGCGCGGCACATGCACGCCATGACGGGCAAGCAGTTCCTTGGCCTGGTATTCGTGAATGTCCATCTTGTCCTCCCGTAGTTCTATTGCGCGGCATGCGCCTGGCTGGCGCGCTCGATCGCCTCGTTGACCACCAGCACGTTGCGCGCCATGCGCTCCGAAGCGGCATCGATCATCTTGCCGTCGAGCGCGGCGGCCCCTTTGCCGGCCGCTTCCGCTTCCTTCAGCACTTCGAGGATGCGGCGGGCGCGCGTGACCTCTTTCTCAGGCGGCGAAAACACGTCGTTGGCGAGGGCAATCTGCGAAGGGTGGATCGCCCATTTGCCTTCGATGCCGAGCGCCGCGGCGCGCCTGGCGGCCGCCCTGTAGCCTTCCGGATCGGAGAAATCGCCGAACGGGCCGTCGATGGCGCGCAGGCCATAGGCGCGGCAGGCAACGGTCATGCGCGACAAAGCGAAATGCCACTGGTCACCGGGATAGTCGGGATTGAGCCCGCCGATGTTGACGGTGCGCGCCTTATTGCTGGCGGCATAGTCCGCAACGCCGAAATGCATCGCTTCCAGCCGGCCGGGCGTGGCGGCGATCGCCTCGACATTGGCCATGCCGAGCGCCGTCTCAATCAGCGCTTCGAGACCGACGCGGGTCTTGAAACCCTTGGCCATCTCGATCTGGTTGACCATGGCTTCGACCATGTAGAGGTCGGCCGGCACGCCGACCTTTGGCACCAGGATCGTATCCAGCTTGTCGCCAGCCTGTTCCATGACATCGACCACGTCGCGGTACATATAATGGGTGTCGAGGCCGTTGATGCGTACCGAGACGGTCTTGCCTTTGGCGCGCCAGTCGATGTCGTTCAGCGCCTGGATAATGTTCTTGCGGGCGCGCTCCTTGTCGGTGGGCGCCACCGCATCCTCGATGTCGAGGAAGACGAAGTCGGCGGCGCTGTTTGCCGCCTTGTCGATCATCTCCGGGCTCGAACCCGGCACGGCCAGTTCGCTGCGCTGGAGTCTGAGCTTCTTCAGGTGGTTGATGGTGTGGCTCATGGTCCGCTCCTCACGCCGCCTTGGCGACCGGCATGTCGGCGGTGCGGCGGAAGTGCTCGATCGCCGCCGCCACGCCCGAGCCGGGCGCCAAGCGTACGCCGCAGTCGAGCAGCGTCATTTCGGCGGCCGACAGCGAGGCCAGCACCATCACCTCATTCAGCCAGCCGAGATGGCCGATGCGGAAGACCTTGCCGGCAACCTTGTTGAGGCCGCCGCCGAGCGATGTCTGGTAGGCGTTGTAGGCGCGCTTGACGACGTTGGCGCTGTCGATGCCTTCCGGCACCAGGATGGCGCTGACCGTGTCGGAGTGCCATTGCGGTGTCTTGGCACAAAGCTTCAGGCCCCACGCGTCGACCGCCTTGCGCACGCCTTCGGCCAAGCGGTGGTGGCGGGCAAAGATGTTCTCCAGCCCTTCCTCGGCGATGAGGTCGAGCGAGGCGCGCAGGCCGCGCAGCAGCTGGGTGGCCGGCGTGTAGGGGAAATAGCCGGCATCATTGGTGCGGATCATGTCCTCGAAGGAAAAGTAGCAATGCCGGTGCGTGGCGACCCGCGAAGCGGCAAGCGCCTTCTGGCTGACCGACAGGAAGCCGAGACCGGCTGGCAGCATGAAGCCCTTCTGCGAACCGCTGACGGCGCAGTCGACGCCCCATTCCTCCTGACGGAAATCGATCGAGCCGATCGAGGAGACGCCGTCGACGAAGAGGAGCGCCGGATGGTTCACGGCGTCGAGCGCGGCGCGACAGCCGGCGACGTCGCTGGTGACGCCGGTCGCGGTCTCGTTCTGGGTGCAGAAGACGGCCTTGATGCGGTGCGCCTTGTCGGCGCGGAGCTTTTCGGCATAGAGCTCCAGCGGGACGCCGGTGCCCCATTCGCAGTCGATGACATCGACCTCGAAGCCTAGGCGTTCGGCCATGTCGACCCAGAGATGCGAGAACTGGCCGAAGCGCGACATCAGCACCTTGTCGCCGGGGCTGAGCACGTTCGTCATCGCCGCTTCCCAGGCGCCGGTGCCGGACGACGGGTAGATGAAGACGCGGCCCGTCTCGTTCTTGAAGACCTTTTTGATGTCCTCGAACAGCGGCAGCGTCAGGTTGGGGAAGGAGCCGGCGCGCATATCCTCCATCGGCAGGTTCATGGCCTGCCGGACCTGCTCCGGAATGTTGGTGGGTCCTGGGATGAAGAGGTGGGTGACCCCAGCCATGCGCGAAACTCCTCCGATCGTTGGGATTGTGGAGGAATTCTCGTTTTGAACAGGCTCGCCAACAACACCTTGCCGGGTAAGTTGTTGGCCCTTGCGGGTGGGATGGTCCTACCCGATTGGCGACCTCGGCGGCCTACCCGATAGGCGATTTCGAGTTGCGGCGCTTCTCGCTGGAATAGAGCGCGACGGCCATGGCGCGGTTGCGCACGTCGAGCTTGTCGTAGAGATTCTTGAGGTGGTATTTCACCGTGTTCTCGGAAATCCCTGTCCGCGTGGCGATCTGCAGGTTGGTCCAGCCGTCGGAAAGCACCGCCAGCAATTCGCGCTCGCGCACGGTAAGGCGGGACAGCGGCGTGTCGTTGACCTTGTTGATGTCGATATACGGGATGCAGATGCGGCCATGCGCGACCGCCAGGATCGTCTCGAAGATCACCGGCGGATCGTCAAACTGGAAGCAATACCCTTGAGCGCCGAGGCGCACGCATTGCTTCAGGATGCCGATGTCGTGGTCGTTGGAGAAAACGGTGATGCGCACGCCAAGCTGGCGGCTCTGAACTTCCGTGAGCACGTCGGCGCCGTCCATGTCGGCGAGCTTCCAGCCGATGACGCCGACATCGAACTTCGTGGCGGCGGCCAGTTCCAGGAATTGCGAGCCGCTGTGCACGGCGCTGAGCAGATCGAAGCGGCCGTCACATTCCAGCATTTCACGCAGCGCGGAGACAACGAGCGGATTGCGTTCGGCAACGACCACGCGAACGCGCCGCTCGGTATTTGCCTCGTTCGTCTTTGCGGACTTGATGTTCAAGGGCAGCGTTTGTCCTCGATCGGTTAGGGGACGCGCAGACCCTGATGGATCCTGCATCATGACAATTCTGCCTCAACGGGGAAGGGGTGCTCTTTCCCCAGCGACATGCGCTGTCGCGTCGGCTGGAGGGATTGTCACAGCTGCGACGCGTAGTGAGCCAGCGACCCCGTGGGCAAGATCGCCGCGATATTTCTTCGGCTATTCCGGGCTCTAGCGCGACATCTTCGCAAGACGAATCGCGTCGCCGCGCTATCTGCCGCAAAGGTCTGGGATTTCTCCGAAAGCGGTTTCCGGTTTGCGGAGTCATGCGCTAGACCTGACTTTGAACCCTTTCCGAATCCCTGTTGGCGGGAGGCGCTGGTGGAAGTCCAGGACAGAGAGACGACCGGCGCCGCGCCCGCCGAGGAGCACCACGCCGACATCTATGGCGAGAACGGCGCCGTGCGCGCTTCATTCCTTGCCCAGATCGGCGCGGCGATCGCCGACCGCGACACGATCACGCTCAAGCGCGAAGTTGACGATCTGCACCAGTCGGAGCTCGGCGACGTGCTGGAGGCGCTGCATCCCGAACAGCGCCGCGCGCTGGTCGAATTGCTCGGCTCCGACTTCGACTTCTCCGCGCTGACCGAAGTCGACGAAGCGATCCGCATGGACATCGTCGACAATCTGCCCAACGAGCAGATCGCGCAGGCCGTTCAGGAGCTCGATTCCGACGACGCCGTCTACATTCTGGAAGACCTCGATCAGGAGGACCAGGACGAGATTCTGTCGCAACTGCCGTTCACCGAGCGCATTCGTTTGCGGCGCGCGCTGGACTATCCGGAAGAGACGGCCGGCCGGCGCATGCAGACCGAGTTCGTCGCCGTGCCGCCATTCTGGACGATCGGGCAGACCATCGACTACATGCGCGAGGACAAGAACCTCCCCGACCGCTTCAGCCAGATCTTCGTCATCGACCCGAGCTTCAAGCTGCTCGGCGCCATCGACCTCGACCAGATCCTGCGCAGCAAGCGCGCGGTCATGGTCGAGGATGTCATGCATGAGACGCTGCACGCGATCCCGGCCACGATGGACCAGGAAGAGGCGGCCCGCGAGTTCGAGCAATACAATTTGCTCTCCGCCGCGGTGGTCGACGAGAACGGGCGACTGGTAGGCGTGCTGACGATCGACGACGTGGTCGACGTCATCCAGGAAGAGGCGGAAGAAGACCTTCTGCGCATGGGCGGCGTCGGCGACGAAGAACTGTCGGATACGGTGCTCGCCACCTCGCGCTCGCGCGTGCCCTGGCTGCTGATCAACCTTTTGACCGCTTTCCTCGCTGCGTCGGTTATCGGCCTGTTCGACCGTACGATCGAGCATATCGTGGCGCTTGCGGTGCTGATGCCGATTGTGGCCGGCATGGGCGGCAATGCCGGCTCGCAGACGATGACGGTCACCGTGCGTGCGCTGGCGACCAGGGACCTCGACATCTACAACGCTGCGCGCATCATCCGCCGCGAGCTCGGCGTCGGCTTCATCAATGGCGTGGTGTTCGCCGTGCTGATCGGCATGGTCGCCGGCTTCTGGTTCCGCGACGCCAATCTGGGCGGCATCATCGCAGCGGCGATGATCATCAACATGTTCGCCGCGGCGCTTGCGGGCATCCTGATCCCGCTGGTGCTCGATCGCTTCAAGATCGATCCGGCGGTGGCCTCGGCGGTCTTCGTCACCACCGTCACCGACTGCGTCGGCTTCTTTGCTTTCCTTGGACTGGCGACGTGGTGGTTTAGCGTGCCCTAAAATCAGCAAGCCGCGTTAATTGACTTTTACGTAAATGCCGTGCGAGGCTGCCCCGGGTTAAGTGCCGATTCCGGCACGAAAGGGTCTGATCGGCGGGAAGGGCGACGCTCCAGGCGGCGGTGTCCGGACTTTGGGAGCGGGAATGCGGGAATATTATACGATCACCGAGCTGACACGCGAATTCGACGTGTCGACGCGGACGTTGCGTTTCTACGAGGACGAAGGGCTGGTGCAGCCTGTAAGGCGCGGCCGCACGCGGCTGTTTCGCCCATCCGACCGGCATCTCATCCGTCAAATCATGCGCGGAAAAAGGCTCGGCTTCTCGATCAACGAGATCCGCGAGATCATCCAGATGTACAAGGAGCCGCCGGGCGAGGTCGGCCAGCTCAAGCTGATGATCCGGCGCATCGAGGAAAAGCGCGAGGATCTGCGCCAGAAGCGGCGCGACCTCGAAGAGACGCTGGCCGAGCTGGACCAGGCGGAGGAGTCCTGCGTGGAGCGGCTGGCTGAACTCGGCGTGAATACCTGAAGGCATCCACGCCCTAAGATGACGAAGGACGGGCGCCCCCGCTCTGCCTTCCAGCCTTCGATATCACCCTTTTCTCCACATCGGGCTCCAGCGATTGCGCGAAGGGCGTGGCCATATGGTGCTGGTCGCGGAAGGCGAGCTTGCCGTCGATGAAGACGTGGCAAATGGTGGCGCTGCAGAAGCGGTCGGTGAGGTCGACATAGCTCGCATTGGGGATGCTGTCGACGATGTCGCGCTCCACCGCTGCCATCTTGTCGTTGGCGGCATAGGCGCGCGTCTGGTCGCAGCGCGAGGGCGTGTCGTCCCGCCACAGCGCCCGCGCCACGCAGGTGTCGACATTGGCGTTGTTGAACGGCACGTCGCGGATGAAGGCGACCTTGAGGCCGGCCTTGCTCAGGCTGGTTAGCGTGGAGCGCAGGCCGGCCCGCCAGTCGGCGTCCTGGTTTGCCGTGTCGCCGTCGCGGCCCGCCATCTTGCGCCCGCTGGTCAGCGCCAGTTCCGAGATGACCACCAGCGCCGGCCTCGCCTGGATGATCTCGTTGATCGCCTGCTCGCGCCAGCGGTCGCATTCCGCGTAGGCGCGCTTGAGCTCGGATGACCAGACGCTGATGCGCGAGGCGCGGCAGGAGTTCTTCAGCCAGGTCACCACCCGGTAGCGGTGTTTCCGGCCCGCTTCGATCAGCGGCGTCGACCAGTGATCGGCGTGGGAGTCGCCGAACAAGGCGATCATGCGCTGACCATCGCCGAACACACAAGGCTTCGGCGTCACCGTCTCGTAGTCCTGCACGCAGCCCGCCTTGGCGCGGGCTGTGGAAGGTTGGGCGGCGCTCGCCGCGATGATGCGCTGCTCCGGATCGAGGTCATGCGCGGCAAGCCTGGCATTGCCATAGGCGGCTGCGACGCCGGTGCCGGTCAGGAGGAGGGCCGGCACCAGCGCCCGCGCCGCATTGGCCATCAGCCAGCCGTTGCGACGGATAGGGTTCTCGACGAGATGGTAGCTGAGGGTGGAGAGCGCCAGCGTCAGCGCGAGGCAGAACAGCCGCTCGACCGGCGTCAGCTCCGGCGCCAGCATGCCGGCATAGACGATGACCGGCCAATGCCAGAGATAGATCGAGTAGGAGAGCTTGCCGATCCATTGCAAAGGCGGCAGCGCCAGGGCGGCGTTCACGTAATTCCGTTCGGAATTGCGCAAACAAGGAGTGCCGTCCCTGGCGCCTGCCGCTCCCGCCTTGAGCAGAAGGACCGTACCGGCCACCGGCAGAAGCGCCAGAAAGCCGGGGAAGGGAGCGTCCTCGCTGAAGGTGAGATAAGCGACCCCGATCATCGTCAGGCCGGTCAGGCTCAACGCCCGCCCCAGCAGCGGACGCCCCTGCAACAGCCGCGCCGGCGCCATCGATGCGAGGCCGCCGGCGGCAAATTCCCATGCGCGCAGCGGCGAAAAGTAAAAAGCCCAGGGCTGCGACACGCTGGTCAGCCAGGCACACAGGATGAAGGAGACGAGGCCGATAGCGGCGATCGCAAGCGTGATGGATCGTTTGCCGGGGTTCAACCATGCGGCCAGCATCAGGAGCGCCGGCCAGGCGAGATAGAATTGCTCCTCGACCGACAGCGACCAGTAATGGATGAACGGGTTCGATGTGGCGTCATTGGCGAAATAGTCGAATGACCAGCGGATCAGCCACAGATTGATCATATAGGCCGAGGCGAACATCGCGCCCTTGGAATAGAGCGCCTGCTCCTCCGGCGACAGGATCAGCGCGCCGACGGCAAGTGTCGCGACGATGACGAACAGCGCCACGGGCAGCAGCCTGCGGGCGCGCCGGGCGTAGAAGCGCAACAGGTCGATCCGGTCGGTGCCGGAAATCTCGGCGACGAGATGGCGGGTGATCAGATAGCCCGAAATGACGAAGAAGATGTCGACCCCGACAAAGCCGCCGGGCAGAGCCGTCAGGCCGAAATGGAAGGCGACGACGCCTGCCACGGCCAGTGCCCGCAACCCTTCGATATCGGGCCGGAAGTCCTGCGCTGATGCTGACACGAATACGAACCTCGTGAATGTTCGTTCGTATCCCGCCTGCGGCAAAGCCTCGGCCCTAGGCGCCGATATCGCAATGCAACAAATCTAACGCAGTGCAACATAAGGGGAGATAGGTTCCCGCAATCACGCCTTCTTCAGGAACTCCGTCTTCAGCACCAGGCCCTTCACCTGTTTGGTGTTGCATTCAATCTCGCCGGGATTGCCGTTGAGGCGGATGTTCTTCACGAGCGTGCCGCGCTTGATCGTTTCGGACGTGCCCTTGACCTTGAGGTCCTTGATCAGGGTCACGGAGTCGCCGTCCTTCAGCGGCGTGCCGTTGCTGTCTTTCACGATAACGTCGGTCATGGCGGGTCGGTCTTTCCTCGATTGAATGGCATGCGCTCGCCTATCGCGCCGGCGAGGACCTGGTCAAGCCGCCTCTCACCCCGTACCGACGCCGATTTGCCGTTCGCGCCTGGCGCCCGCGATCTTATGTAATTTTAGAGTATGCTTTTTTAGAACCAACTTGCCCTCCCGATAATCCCGGCTCATCATCGTCGTGGACGCGTAGCCTGGGAGGGGTCGTCCTTGGCAGATGCGGTAGACGTCAATACGGGCAACCGTGGTGACTCACGGCTGGGCATCCTGCTCGTTCTCACCGCTGCGCTCGCCTGGAGCACCATGGGCCTGTTCGTGCGCATGTTGCCGGACGTCGACATATGGAACGTCGTTTTTTGGCGCTGCATCTTTGGCGGACCATCAATTGTCGCTCTCGCCATGATCGAACGGAAGCGTTGGTCGTTGGATTGGCGACGAACCATGGTGCCTGCGGGCAGCGCGACGACCGCACTCATCGCCACCGGTCTCTTCTCCTCCATTTACTCCATGCAGAACACCACCATCGCGAATGGCGGCGTCATCTACTCCACGGTTCCTTTCATGGCAGCCGTTCTTGCCTGGCTATGGTTCCGCGAACGGCCCTGTGTCAGTACGATTTTCTGCACATTTGTGGCCATGGCAGGTGTCGTCGTGACCGTCCGCGGTACCGTCAGCGCCGGTGGTGGACATCTGAAAGGCGATCTTGCTATGGTCTACGTGGCCTTCGCGATCGCGATGATGACCGTCATCATGCGCCGCTATCGCGACACGCCGATGCTGGAATCTGCAGCTCTCGGCAACATCGTCGCGGCCATTTTTGCGTTCTTTTTCGCCGCTCCATTCAGTATCCCCATCGGCGAAATGGCACTACTCGGTCTTTTCGGGATCGTCACGCAAGGCGTCGCTCTCGGGGTCTACACGATGGGCGCGCGGCGCCTGCCGGCCGCCCAAGCCACCTTGCTCAGCTCGGCGGAGATGCCGATGGGGCCGCTATGGGTCTGGTTGTTCTTCAGTGAGATGCCGGCGATGGAAACCTTCGCGGGCGGCTCTTTGGTGCTTGCGGCAATCCTGGGGAACATTGCTGCCGAGCTGCGAGCCGGTCCAACCGTAGAGGCCGCCTAAGCCGAGGAAATCCGGGCCTCACCCCCCAATCATCACCTCGGCCTCGATCTCGACCGGGAAATTCAGGGGCAGGGCGACGACGCCGATCGCCGTGCGCGCGTGAGGGCCGATCTCCGGGCCGAAGACCTCGAGGATGAGGTCGGAAAAGCCGTTCATCACCGCCGGCGTCTCGGTGAAGCGCAGGGCCGAATTGACCATGCCGTGCACGCGGCACCAGCCGGTGATCCGGTCGAGGCTGCCGAGCTCGCGCTTCAGGCTGCCGAGCATCGACAGCCCGACCTTGCGCGCCGATCCCCACGCCTCCTCCAGCGACACGCTCTCGCCGACCGCGCCGAACGGGCCGGCAAGCGAGCCGTCCGGCTCCTGCGGCCCATGGCCGGAAATATAAGCGCGGTCGCCGCGCACATTGACCCAGGGAAAAGGCAGAACCATGCCCGGCGGAAGGTTCAAGGGCGGCGGCAGCACGATGCCGAGCGCGGCAAGCTTTTCGTCGGCACCCGGCATGGCGTGGCCTCCCTCGACGCCATTTCAGCGCCGTGTCCGAGCTTTCCGGTTCGTCGCCCATCCGTTAAGGATGACTAATAAAATTGGCTGGCGGCTTATCGGCTTACCGGCCAATTGTTAGGCGGCAGTTGCAGGGCGCCAAATTTAGCCCCCGCTTGACGCGGCGGATGCCGGGCATATCTTGCTGTCTTGTTTTCATTGTCGACCGGTCCGAGACAGCCGATGAAGAAGCCATATTGCAAACCGACGCTTGCCAAGCGCGCCGGGCTTTCGGGAGTGACCGCCGCCGTGCCGTCCTCCGGCTTTACATTCTGACATACGAGCGCTGGGATCAGGCGATAGCGCGCCGACTCAAGCAGTTTTGGGCCTGATGATTTCAAGGCTGGAAGCCGGCCCGGCCAGGAGCGGGCGGTACACCACGCAGGTGCCCGCCCGTCCGGCGCCGCCGCCAAGCTGCTGAAACCCCGTCCGTCCCCAACAGCAACGGTCATGGCGTGACCAGTGGCTGCGCAGTGCCATTGGCGCTGTGTCCTGTCAACGCCGCCGGCGGGCGGCCGGAAGCGCCTTTTTTGCCGCTTTTTCGGGCGCTAAGCGGCCTTTTCAGCCACGCTGAAAGCCGCGGCGAAAGACCGAGAAATGGCGGAATTCCGGGCTTTTCCGGCGGCCTGGATGCTCGGTCGGGCATATATCGGTATCTGCTTGAATAAGCTGATTTTTCGCCAGCTGACGCGTCGCCTCAACCCCGACTTTTTTTGGGTGCAATTCGGCGGTGCAGCATGAGCGCCCGGCGGCGGTCTTCAGAGGGCATCGGACGCTTCTGTGAGAGGTTTCATGATGTGCTCATGAAAGACGTGGTAGAATGCCAAACAGCGAATGGGGGAAGTTACGATGACCAATCGGGTGTTCGAGGTTCTAGCCAGACGGCGGTCATGGCTGGATCGGGTCGCATTGGGGCTGCTTGTCTTCCTGGCGACACTGGTCGCCGCGCTGATGGGCGGCGCCAGCACCTAGGCTTGTTGCAGGAAAAGTGCCTAGCTCGGAAGCGGACAGGACTAGTCCTGCAGCACGGAGGGCGCGCTATAGCCGCGCAGGCCGGTTCCATTGCAAGCCTGGCAGGGAACCCGTTGACCCGGGCAATTGTCGTGCAATGCGGCCGGAGGACAGCATGTGCCGTTCGAGAGGATCCATTTCTCGCAGACGAACACCTTGCCCGCACCCTGGCAGCGAGGGCAGGCAAATTTCCGGAAATCGCTCAATCCGCCTCCCGCCTCCTTCCCAAGCTCCCAGAAACGTTCATGGCCGGCACTGGGTTCCACGCAAGGAAAGTTGGCGCTCTATTATTAGACTTATCTAATTTGCCGGCAATATGACTTTCGTCATGCCTCGGCGTAGCTGAGGTTGGCGAGCAGGCGAGGGATGAGTGAGCGATACTTCGCCGACACCTTCCCCTTCAACGGGAGGTCACGCGCCACGCCCGTCACATACGTCCCGCACGATCCCGCGCAGCCAGCGATGCGCCGGATCGGCGTCGAGCCTCGGATGCCACAGAAGCGAGATCGTGAGCGGGGCAAGCTTCACCGGCAGCGCGAAGCTGAAAAGGCCTTCGCGGAGCGTGCCGGTATAGCGCTCCGGCACGGTGGCGATGAGGTCTGAGCCGCGCGCCAGCGCCAGCGCCTCGGCGAATCCGCCGACCACGGTGGCGATTGTCCGTGTCAGCCCGGCAAGCTCCAGCGTGTCGTCAACCGGGCCCCGGTCGAGACCGCGGCGCGAGATCAGTATGTGGCGGCCAGCGGCAAAGCGGGTGGCGCTGATCTTGCCTTCGCTCAAAGGATGGCCGGCGCGCACGACGCCTACAAAGCGATCGCGGAACAGTGCCTGCGCGCGCACCTCCGGCCCGGTCGAGCCGCCGACCACGCCGGTCTCCAGATCGACCGTGCCTTCGCGCATCGGGCCGCTGTCCTTGTCGGGTTTGGGCACGAAGCGCAATTGCACGCCCGGCGCTTCCTCAGCCACACGGGCCAGCAGCGCGAGACCGAAATTCTCGACGAAACCGTCACTGTTGCGGAGCGTGAAGCTACGGTTCAGCCGCGTGAGGTCGAGCCGCTCCGCGGGCCGCAGCAATGCTTCCGCTTCGTTCACCAGCCGGCCGACCTGCGTGCCGAGTTCGACGGCGCGCGGCGTCGGCACCAGGCCGCGCCCGGCACGCACCAACAGCGGATCGCCTGTCGCCTCGCGCAGCCTCGCCAGCGCCCGGCTCATCGCCGAGGGACTGAGCTTAAGACGCCGCGCCCCCCTGGCGACGCTGCCTTCGGCAAGCAGCACGTCCAGCGTGACGAGCAGGTTGAGATCGGGTCGTGACATGGCGCGACCTTAACACGAATTGCTTTTTGGGACATGGCGTTTGATGCACTGATGAAGTGCAAATGCTGCGCGTTCCGCCATGTTGATCGCACACTTATCTTCGCCGGGAAATTCAACCGATGGAGAAGAAACCATGGCCGACATTGCTGAGACGCGCGTCGCGCCCGCGCGCCATTCGACGCCGGGCGCGCTGGCCGGCCTCTCGCTTGCCATGCTCCTCTCCTCGCTCGGCACCAGCATCGCCAATGTCGCGCTGCCGACGTTGAGCGCGGCCTTCGCCGCGTCCTTTCCGGCGGTGCAATGGGTGGTGCTCGCCTATCTGCTCGCCATCACCGCGCTGATCGTCAGCGTCGGGCGTCTCGGCGATCTCGTCGGCCGCCGGTTGCTGCTCATCGCTGGTCTCGCGCTGTTCAGCACCGCCTCGCTGGCGGCGGCACTGGCGCCGTCGCTGGCGCTGCTGATCGCCGCGCGCGCCGTGCAAGGCCTAGGCGCGGCGGTGATGATGGCGCTGACGATTGCGTTCGTGGGCGAGACGGTGCCGAAACAGCGCACCGGCAGCGCCATGGGCCTGCTCGGCACTATGTCGGCGATCGGCACGGCGCTCGGGCCTTCGCTGGGCGGCGTGCTGATCGTCGCTCTCGGCTGGCGTTCGATCTTCCTTGTCAACGCCGTGCTCGGCGTCGTGGCGGTGTTCGCCGCGTGGCGTTTCCTGCCGGCGGGCATGGCGATCGCTCGGGGCGAGGCGAGAGGCCGCTTCGATACGCTGGGCACGCTGCTGCTCGCCGCCACGCTTGCCGCCTATGCGATGGCCATGACCATGGGTCGCGGCCATTTCGGCGGCCTCAACCTGGCGCTGCTCGGCATTGCCGTGGTCGGCACGGCGCTGTTCGTGGTCGCCGAGGCCAAGGTGGCATCGCCTCTGGTCAAGCTCGCGCTGTTGCGCGACCCGGTATTGGCGCCGAGCCTTGCCATGAACGCACTGGTCTCGACGGTGATGATGGCGACGCTGGTCGTCGGGCCGTTCTTCCTGTCGCGGGCACTGGGTCTGAGCGAAACAGCAGCCGGCGCCGTGCTGTCGATCGGCCCAGTGGTCTCGGCGTTGTGCGGCATCCTTGCCGGGCGCGTCGTCGACCGCCTCGGCGCGGCTGCGATGGTCATCGCCGGGCTGGCGATGATGGCCGCCGGCTGCGCCGCGCTCGCAGCTCTGCCAGGCCTGTTCGGCGTTGCCGGCTACGCGGCGGCGAGCGTGCTGCTCACGCCGGGGTACCAGCTCTTCCAAGCCGCCAACAACACCGCCGTCATGGCCGATGTCGACAGCGGCGAGCGCGGCGTGGTCTCGGCTATGCTGAGCCTCTCTCGCAATCTCGGCCTCGTTACCGGCGCGGCAGCGATGGGCGCGGTGTTCGCCTTAGCCGTCGGCACGAACGATATCGCTGGTGCGGCGCCGGCAGCCGTCGCGCGCGGGATGGGATTTACCTTTGCGGTGGCCGCGGGGCTGATGATAGCGGCCATGGTGATTGCGTTTTCTGGTGATTGGAGCAAACGCCACAGCGCCTGACGCGACGAGGCAATGAGATTGCTCAAGCGATGTCGCGGCGACCGCGAGGCGGCATATGCCGCGTTGAGGTCGCAAGGTCTGGCCAGGGAACGCAACAAGCATCCTGCCTGACCATTTCATGACGCCCCTCGGGTGCTCACAGCCCGAGTGTCCAGCCGGCCGCAGTCTGAAACTTCCTGACTGGTCGGAATGGCGCAGCAAAGATGGTCGGCCTATGGGTGGCCTCCACGAAAGCAACTGCGGCCATCTCGACGGCATCGGCCGCATGATCGACCTTGTCGAAGCGCTTCACCACGCGGTCATGAAGCATCGACAGCCTTGCGGCTCTGTGGAGATCGGCGCGCTTCCCGCCGTGCATATCGAGGGGTGCGAACAAAACCATCCCCACAAACGGCGATGCCGGGCGTTTGTTCCGATGTCTGGGTGACAACGATGCGCCGGGATGGTTTCAGGGGCAAGATGCTTCCGCGATCGCGTAATTTCGCTGCCGTCTGTTAGGTTTATCTTTTCTAGGCGGCGGTGCCCATTCCGCCCTTCGGCCGGTGCCTCAGCTACCCCAACGAACCCCCGCCCACTGCGGCGCCGGCCTCATCCCTTCCGCCGTTCAACGTTTCCGATGCCGCGAGACGCCCCGCCTCTATCTCCAGTTCCATCAGCTTCGACTTGATCTCATGCGGGTCGGCATGTTCGAGCCCGACCACGTCGTTGCGCGTTTGTTGCAGCGCGATGACGATTTCGTCGAGCTTGGCATGGATGGCCGCCGTGTCCCGGTACCCCTGGATGAGCACCACGCCGGTGATGATGATGGCCGCCACCGACAAGGCGTAGGTCACCGCGTTGGTCAGGCCGAACGGCACCAACAATGTGCAACCGACCATGGCGGCAAGTAGTGCATAGAAACCGGGCGGCCGCGACAGGAAGTCGGCCGCCCAAAACAGCATGCGGTTCATCGGTCCGCTACCCAAGCAGCAGGCCGGCGATCAGCACGGTGAGAAGCATCGAGGCCGGCACGGCGAGAAGCCAGCGCGCCTCCAGAACACTGTTGCGGTCGTTGTCCATGTCCTTCGCTCCAGTTGGCAGCCTGATGCTGCGAAATCCGATACCGGCAAACGAGAGCGGAACGCCTTCGTTCCGCCGATCGGGCGACGGTCCGAGAGCCATATCGGACTGAGGTCGGACGGACCTGCGAAGAGGACCGAGCGCGGCAACCAAAAGCGCCGCTTCGCATTGGCAAGCGCGCCGATTTTCGTGCGCCGAAAGGGAAGCGACATGAGCCTCGATAGACCGATGGACGATCTGGATGACCAACCCTACGAGCTGGCGTTCTTCGCCAGCAAATACGGCCTGCCACCGCGGCTTGCCAAGACGATGATCGAGGCCAACGGCGGAGGGCGACGCGCCTGCGACGCGGCGGCCGTGACCTATCTGCGCTATGTCGCGCTTCGGCGCCAGCGGGGAGGCTGAGCTCTGCTGCCGGCTCGGGGTTCGCGCGTCTGCCGCGAGCCCGCACCCTGACGCAACCGGGGCCGGAACCAAAGCGGCGAACAGCGGTTTACCCGGCGAAGGGATGATTCAGGAATTAGGAATAGAGCAATGAAAACAGTGCTTCTTGCTGCCCTGGCGCTCTGTGTCGCCGCGCCCGCCGTCGCCTCCGCGGCCGAGGCCGATGTCGTGATCAGGACGCATCACAGGCATCACTATCACCACCGCCCGGCGGTCGTCATCAATGACGAAGGCCACCGCCTTCACCACCGCCATCACGGCACGGTCGCCTTCTATGATAATGGCGAACGCGGCTGGCGTCACCGCCATCACCGCCGTGACACTGTCATCGTCACGGGTTCGATCGGCCACCGTCACCATCACCGCCCGGTCATGCTTTACGGCGACTCCGACTATTGATGTTCGCCGCCCGGCCAGTGCGCAACGATGCACGGGCCGGGCGGAACGCGGTTGCGCCGATCGGCGAAAACGCTGGAGCGCGTGATCGCTCGAGTGGTCTCAGCCGGTTGCGCCTCAACGCCCCCATTGGACTCCGCCGCGACACAACCCATATTTGAGCCAATGGAGCTTTGAGCGTGAGCATCGCGCGGGTGGCCCTTTTCGCCGCTGCTCTCATGGCCGCGGCCGCCGTTTCTCCCTTCTCCTCCGCCGGGAGTGGGAGGGTTGCATTGAGCGTCGCCATTGACGGCGCCATCGGGCCGGCCAGCACCAGGCAGCTTGAGGAAGCGTTCGACACCGCCGCCAAGCGCGATGCCGCGGTGCTCATCCTTCAGCTCGATACGCCAGGCGGCCTGGTCACCTCAATGCGCGAGATGATCGCCGACATCCTGGCCTCGCCCGTGCCCGTCATCGGCTATGTCGCGCCCTCCGGTGGCCATGCGGCCAGCGCCGGCACCTACATCCTGTACGCCACCCACGTCGCGGCGATGGCGCCCGGCACCAATCTCGGCGCCGCGACGCCGGTCGAGCTCGGCGGGTTGCCGGCGCTTCCGGGCAACGAGAAGGACAAGGACCAGAAGGACGCAACCGGGCAGCCGGAGGGCGACGCGATGATGGCCAAAGTGACCAATGACTCGGTCGCGCTCATCCGCTCGCTCGCCGAGATGCGCGGGCGCAACGGCGACTGGGGCGAGAAGGCGGTGCGCGAGGCGGCGAGCCTGTCGGCCAATGCCGCCCTCCAGGAACATGTCATCGACTTTGTCGCCCGCGACACCACCGAGCTTCTGCAGCTTGCCGACGGCCGCACCGTCGAGGTGGCTGGCAGGAAAGAGGTGCTAGCGACCAAAGGGCTGCCGGTCGAGACACTGGAGCCCGGCTGGTTCATCCGTCTGCTGGCCGTCATCACCGACCCGAACACGGCAATTATCCTGATGCTGGTCGGCGTCTACGGCCTCATCTTCGAGTTCACCAGCCCGGGCGCCGTGGCGCCGGGCGTCATCGGCACCATCTGCCTGGTGCTCGGGCTCTATGCGCTGAACCTTTTGCCGATCAACTATACCGGTCTCGCGCTGATGCTGCTTGGCGTCGCCTTCCTGGTCATCGAGGCCTTCAACCCCACCGTGGTGCTGGGGCTGGGTGGCGTCGCCGCCTTCCTGCTGGGCTCCGCCATGCTGCTCAGGGTCGAAGGGCCGGGCTTTGCCATGTCGTGGGCGGTCATCGGCCCGGCCGCCGCGCTGACACTCGGGCTGGCATTGCTTACCGGCACCTATGTCTGGGCGGCGCGCAAGAACCCGCCGCGCGTCGGCGGCGAGGCCATGCGCGGCCTTCCGGTCGAAATCCTCGACTGGCAGAGCGGTGAGGGGCATGTGCTGGCTTTGGGCGAGCGCTGGCGGGCGAAGGCGGGCGAGCCCATGCAGCCTGGCGACCGCGTCGAGGTGACCGATCTCAGCGACCTCGTACTGACGGTGCGGCGTCGCGATGCAGGCAACAACGGAGCAACAAAATGATGGTCGGTTACGTGGCCTATCTCATCATTGCGGTGGCCGTGATCATTTTCCTGGCAGCGGCAATCCGCATTCTCAGGGAATACGAGCGCGGCGTGGTCTTCACGCTCGGCCGCTTCACCGGGGTCAAGGGCCCCGGCCTGATCATCCTCGTCCCCTTCGTCCAGCAGATGGTGCGGGTCGACCTGCGCGTGGTGGTGCAGGATGTGCCGCCGCAGGATGTCATCTCGCGCGACAATGTCTCGGTCAAAGTCAACGCCGTGCTCTATTTCCGCATCGTCGACGCCGAACGGGCGATCATCCAGGTCGAGGATTTCATGGCCGCCACCAATCAGCTGGCGCAGACCACGCTGCGCTCGGTGCTCGGCAAGCACGAGCTTGATGAGATGCTGGCCGAGCGCGACAAGCTCAACAGCGACATCCAGGAGATACTCGACCAGCGCACCGATGCCTGGGGCATCAAGGTTTCCAATGTCGAGATCAAGCATGTCGACCTCAACGAGAGCATGATCCGCGCCATCGCCAAGCAGGCCGAGGCCGAGCGGCTGCGCCGCGCCAAGGTGATCAACGCCGACGGCGAGCAGCAGGCGGCGGCGAAACTGGTCGAGGCCGGCCGCATGCTGGCAACCGAGCCGCAGGCCATGCAGTTGCGCTATTTCGAGGCCCTGCACGACATCGCCGGTGAGCGTTCGTCGACGGTGGTGTTCCCCCTGCCGGTGGAACTGCTCGGGCAGTTCATGAAGGCGCAGGGCAAGTGAGGCACTGACCCTGTTCTTTCCTATGGTGCGGAGCGAGGGCTTCGCCAAGGGGGAGCCGCGTTCGCGGCGCAACCGCTAAACAACCGCAAGTGGCCGGCTTTTAACCCGGAAACAACTTTTCAAGTGCTTGTTATGGGCTCCATCGGAGGTCGGTTTCGATTCATGTGGCAACATCTCACGGCAAATCTCGCCGCGGTGGCGCTGTTCGTCTCCGGCTGGAACTACGTGCAGCCCTGGCTCGAGGGACGCTCGCAAAAGTTCAGGCTGCTCGTCTTCGGCTGCATCATGGGCTGGGGTGCGTTGGCCTCAATGCTCCTGACCGTCGAGGTTGAGCCGGGCGTCCTGCTGGATCTCAGGACGTCACTGGTTGCGACGGCCGGCCTGTTCGCCGGCATGCCGGGCGCATTGGTGGCCACCGCTTTTCCGCTGGGATATCGCATCGCGATCGGTGGCCACGGCCTGACCGCCGGCTTGATCGGCATTGCCGTGGCGTTCGCCGCCGGCGTTCTTGCCCACCGCCTTATCGGGCGCCGCCAAACGCGCGCCTGGCAAGTGCTCGTGTTCGCGGTTTGTGTTGGCCTGTCCGTGCTTGTGCCTGTATCGATCCTGCCGCAAACGGCCGCGCCCGGTATCGATGTCCACCTCGTGCTGCCGCTCATCGCACTCAACATCGCGGCAACCGCCGTGGCCGGCCTCGTCGTGCTGCACACACAGCTTGTCACCAAGGAGCGCGATCTGCTGCGCGCCGCGGTCGCCCAGGCGCCGGACTTCTACTATGTCAAGAATGCGCGCGGCCAGTTCGTCGCCGTAAACCAGACGGTCGCCACCTACAATGGCTACGACCGCCCCGTGCAGATGACGGGCAAGACCGATTTCGACATAGCCGACGCCGCTCGCGCCCGCATCCTATCCGGGCTGGAGCAGAAGATGCTGAAATCGGGCGAGGGGATTGCCGATTTCGAGGAACAGGTCCCCGACCTGAAAGGTAATCTTCGCTGGTTCTCGACCTCCAAGACACCGTTGCGTGACGCCGATGGCAACGTCATCGGCCTTGTCGGCGTCACGCGCGACATCACGGGCCAGAAGCAACTCGAACAGACGCTGCTCGAGGCCAAAAACCAGCTCTCCTATGCGCTCTCCGAGATGTCGGACGGCCTTGCCATGTTCGATGCCGAAGGTGTTCTGGTCTTCTGCAACCAGCAATACCGGGAACTGTTTCCGCTGACCGGTGACCTGCGCGTTCCCGGCACGCGGCTACGCGACATCCTGGAAGCCGTGACCGTGACCGGCGAGCAGGTGGGGATTCCCAAAGGCCACGAACGGGAATGGATAGACGCCGTGGTTGGCAAGCTGCACACGCCCGGCGAACAGCAGATCAAACTTTTCGACGGCCACTGGCTGATGCTGAGAACGAGACCTACCCAGGCGGGCCTGGCGCTGGTGGTCGTCTCCGACATTACCGAGATCAAGAGCACCGAGGGAGAGCTCACCACGCTCAGCAACCAGCTGGCGCAGCTCGCCAACACCGATCCGCTGCTGGGCGTCGGCAATCGCCGCGCTTTCGACCAGGCGCTGGCCGGGGTGGTCGCGGATACCAGCCAGTCCGACCGCGAAGTCGCGCTGCTCCTGATCGATGTCGATTCCTTCAAAGCCTATAACGACCGTTACGGACACCTTGCCGGAGACGAGTGCCTGCGCCAGATCGCCGACTGCCTGCGACAGCGCACGCGCGCCGGCGATTTCGTCGCGCGCTATGGCGGAGAGGAATTCGCGGTCATCCTGCCTGAGACGTCGGCGGCCGGCGCCATGCGCGTTGCGGACAATCTGCGGGCCGCGGTGCGCGAAAGGGCGCTCGAACACGACCGCAGTGAGCGCAAGGTCGTCACCATTAGCGTCGGCGTCGCCACCAGCGGTCCGACCGCCCGTCACAACCCGACCAGCCTGATCCTGCAGGCGGACAAGGCTCTCTACGCCGCCAAGGCAGGCGGGCGCGACGCCACGCGACTGGCTGAGCCAGATGTTGGTTTCCAACCCATTCCGCTTCCGCGCAAGGCGTGACCAAAGCGCAGCCGCGAAGGCGCCAGAACAGAAGTCAATCCGCCTCGCCGCCCGAACCTTTGCCACACTCGGCCAGCACCTTGCCGATGGCGGCGCCCGAGCCCTTCAGCGGAAACGTCGCCTCGCCATACTTGTCGGCGCTGATCGTCACGTCGCCCTTGCCGCGCAGCAGCGCCAGCAACGGGTCGGTGGGGCCGGAAAGCTCGGCGGTGAAATAATTGTACATCGCCTCGAGCTCGAGCTTCCTCGTCAGGCTCTTGTCGCCGGCCTTGAAGGTGAAGGAGCCGCTGACGCCGGGCTCCAGCTGCCCGCCCGCGGCACCGAGGTCGTAGCTCAGCACCGGCTTGCCGAAACAGGCGAGCATCAGATGCGCGTCCCCCTTAGGGCCGCCGCAGACCGAGGCCATCATCACGCTGCCGCCCTCGTCCTCCTCCATCTTGGCCGACCAGGAGCAGGACGCGGCATGGGCTGGGAGGGCGCTGAGCACTGCCAGGATGAATGTTGTCGATACCACTTTCATAATCGTTCCCCCGCCGCGGTGGTTCGATCATACCGAAATTGGCGAAAGCGGGCGAGCTGCCAATCTTCCCCTTGCCTGGGGATTATGCTCCGGCGCAGCCACGCCGCAGGCGTAGGTTGTCGGGAGCGGCCGTTACTCCATCTACTCACCGATAACGGTAAGGGAGACAGCGCGATGAGCGATGACGAAGCCGCGATCCGCCACGTGGTCGAGACATGGATGGAAGCGAGCCGCAGGGGCGATCTGGAGGCCGTGCTCGGACTGATGACGGACGACGTCGTCTTCATGGTTCCTGGCAAGGAGCCGTTTGGCAAGGCGGCTTTCGCCGCTACGTCCAAGGGCATGGCCGGGATGAAGGTTGACGGCTTCAGCGAGATCGTCGAGCTCAAGCTGCTCGGCGACTGGGCCTATATCCGCAACCATATCGACATGACTGCGACACCTCCCGACGGCAAGCCGCTGCGGCGGTCCGGCTATACGCTGACCCTATTGAGGAAGGAGAGCGACGGGCGCTGGCGACTGGCAAGGGACGCGAATCTCTTGGCGGGATAGGGCGCTCCTATCTCTCCTTTGTGGCCCACAAGGGGGAGATTGTGGCCAGCGTTCTCGGTAGATCACCGCCGCCACGGTGGCTCCGGCGCGAAGCGCTTGCTGATCCAGTCGGCAAAGGCGCGGGTCTTGGCGGCCTGGCCCTTGGCCGAGGGCATGACGACATAGACCGCGCCCTCGTCGGCCAGCGTCCAGTCCTCCAGGATCGGCACCAGCCGGCCGTCGGCGATTTCGCGTCCGACCAGCCAGTCCGTGCTCATCATCAGGCCGACGCCTTGCACCGCAGCCTCGACCAGCACCTCGGCGTCGTCGCTGACCAGCGGCCCCGAAACCTCGACGCGCACGCGCCGACCCTCGCGGTCGGTCATCTCCCAGGCAGGAAAGGTCTGGAAGCCGGTGAAGCCGAGGCAGGAATGCTCGAGCAGCGCCTGCGGCGTTTCCGGCCGGCCCCTTCGAGCGAGGTAGGAAGGGGCGGCGCAGAGCAACCGGCGCCGCGCCGCCACCTTGCGCGCCACCAACCGCGAATCCTCCAGGCTGCCCAGCCGGACAGCAGCGTCGAAATTCTCGGCGACGAGATCGGCGAAGCGGTTGGAGAACTCTGCCTCGATGCGGACCTCGGGAAACTCCGCGAGGAATTGCGGCAAGAGCGGCCCGATCCACATGCGCCCGAAGGTCCCTGGCAGGGCTAGCTTGAGCAGGCCCCGCGGCTCGCCGGCCGCATGCGCCGATGCCGCCGCCTCGGCCTCGTCGACCGAGGCCAGAATGGCGCGCACGCGCGGAAGAAATTCCGCTCCGGCTTCGGTCAGCGACACGCTGCGCGTCGTGCGGTGGAGCAGCCGCACGCCCAGCCGTTCCTCCAGCGACTGCAGGCGGCGCGAGAGGATGGTCGCGTCGCGTCCGACCCGCGCCGCCGCCCGGGTGAAGGAGCGCGCGTCGGCGATGGCTGCGAAGGCGGCCATTTCGGCAAGAGCGGAAGGTTCAAGTGATTGCTGCATGGTTTGCAATACTCAAATGCAAAAGCCGACAATTATCGAGGAATAGCGCGGCAGATAGGTTTGCTCAACCGTCAATCGATCACCCACGGAGTGAACCCATGAAAGCCATCGAACTCAGCCAGCCCAGGCTCGGCGCCTTCCGCCCAGTCAGCGTCGCCACGCCCGAACCGCAGCGCGGCGAGGTGCTGATCCGCCAGCGCGCGGCGAGCCTGAATTTCGTCGACGTCGCCGTGGCGAGCGGCAACTATCCGGGACCGGTTTTCCCGCTCATACCTGTCGCCGACGGCGCCGGCGAGATCGTCGCGCTCGGCGAGGGCGTGACAAGGTTTGCCCTTGGCGACCGCGTCGTCGCCCATGCCAAGCCGCGCTGGATCGGCGGCCGGCCGCGGCCTTACGAGATGACGCAGATGCGTGGCATCTCGCTGCCCGGATCGCTCGCCGAATATGTCGCCCTGCCGGCCAATTCGGTCGTGCCGGTGCCGGCGCATCTCTCCTTCGAGGAGGCCTCGACGCTGCCCATCGCCGGCACCACCGCGTGGAACGCGATCCGCGCCGCCGATGTCGGGCCGGGCTCCGTCGTCGTGCTGCTCGGCACCGGCGGCGTCTCGATCTTCACGCTGCAGCTCGCCAAGGCGGCCGGAGCCACCGTCATCATCACATCGTCCTCGGACGAGAAGCTCGAGCGGGCCAAGGCGCTTGGCGCCGATCACCTGATCAACTACCGCTCGACGCCGGACTGGGACGGCGAGGTGCTGGAATTGACCGACGGCCTCGGCGCCGACCTCGTCGTCGAGACCGGCGGCACGGCCAGCTTCGCCCGAGCGGTCAACGCCACCGCGCCCGGCGGCACGCTGTTCACCATCGGCTTCGTCACCGGCGCCGAGGCGACCGTCAACCTGCTGCCGATCATCATCAAGGCGCTAAAGGTGCTGGGCAACAACACGGGATCGGTTTCGGACCTCAAAGACGCTGCCCGCGCCATCGGCGCCGCCCGGATCGAGCCGGTCGTCGACAAGGTGTTTTCGCAGAATGAGGCGACCGAAGCGTATACCCATATGGCAGCCGGCGGGCTGCATTTCGGGAAATTGGTGTTTGGGCTGGATTGGTAGCAAGGAGGTGCCGCGCCGAAACTGCGAATCTCCCCCCTTGAGGGGAAGATGCCCGGCAGGGCAGAGGGGGTCGTCTCACATAGAGCGCCAGCGTTGTCTCTCGCCGAGCGCGATGTCGGCGCTCCACGCGCGGCGACCCCCTCTGTCGCCTTCAGCGACATCTCCCCCTCAAGGGGGGAGATTAGGCCACCCTCAGATCAATTTCTCCAGCGTGATCGGCAGATCCCGCACCCGCTTCCCGGTGGCATGGAACACCGCGTTCGCAATCGCCGGTGCAATCCCCACGATCGCCAGTTCGCCGACGCCCTTGCCGCCGAGGGCGGAGGAGTGCGGGTCGGGGATGCCGACCGAGATCGTCTGGATGTCGGGAATGTCGGCATTGGTCGGCAGCATGTAGTCAGCGAAATTGCCGTTGACGATGCGGCCATGGCGGCGGTCGACGATGCCTTCCTCGAGCAGCGCCTGGCCAATGCCCATGATGATGCCGCCCTTCCACTGGCTCTCCGCCAGCTTGGGATTGTAAAGCCGGCCGGAGTCCAGCGCGGACACAACGCGCGACACGCGCACGGTGCCGAAATCCTCGTCGACCCTGACTTCCACGAAATGCGCGCACCAGGAATAGCGCGACCAGTCGCCCTCTGTGTGTGGGATCGACATGGCAATCGTTGTGTAGTTCTTGTGGGGCGTGGCGGCCGGCACCTATCCGGTGCGGCGCGCCCATGGCGAGGCAGTGGTGAAGATCCTCGCCGACGGTTCGGTCGAGGTCGAAAGCTCCTCCATCGACATGGGCCAGGGCACCTACACGATCCTGGCGCAGACCGCCGCCGAGACGCTCGGCGTGCCGGTGGAACGGGTCTCGGTGAAGCTCGGCGATTCGCACTTCGCCCGCGCCGGCGTCACCGGCGGCTCGCGGCTGGCCGGCGTCATGACCGGCGCTGTCTACAAGGCGGCGGGCCAGGCACTGGACGAGCTGATCGGCCTGGCGCTCTCCGACCCGCGCTCGCCCTTCCAGGCGCTGCAGGCAAACACGTTGGTCGTGCAGGACGGCCGCATCGCCTCGCCGCGCGGCGAGGGACCGGACCTGTCGATCGCCGAACTGATGGCCGCTATCGGCCGCGAAAAAATCGAGGCCAAGGGCGATACGCTGCCGGTAAGCACGACGCCCGAGGAGCGCTACCGATGAGCTGGTGGCCGTCGCGCATCGAGCGCGGCTCAGGCGAGTGCTTGGCCCAGCCGAAGGCTTCCGCGCCGGCGGCAAAGGCTTCGCGCAACTGCCTGGTTGACCACGGCTTCTTCGCGTGCGGATCCTGTTCGGCATAATTGATCAGCCGAATCTCCAGCGGATCGATGCCGAGCTCATACGCGAGCTCGTCGATGGCGCATTCGATGCCGAAGGCGCTCGGGTTCTCGCCCGGTGCGCGTTTGGCGCCAGGCACCACCGTGTTGACGCGCACGACATTCTGCTTCGAGGAGAAGTTCGGCGTGGCGTACATGATCGAGGTGACGGAGCCGAGCGGCTCGACCCACATGCCGTCGATCGCCGTCTCGTTGACGCCGCGATGCACGATCGACTGGATCTTGCCATCCCTGTCGGCGCCGATTGCCACGGTCTGCCGCGTCGCAGCGCGGCCGCCATAGGACGTAAAATTCTGCGGGCGGTTCAGCACCAGCTTCACCGGGCGGTTCAGCATCTTTGCCGCTGCCGCCGCCACCGCGCTGTGGGCGAGCGCCAGCGCCTTGGAACCAAAGCCGCCGCCGATGTAGGGCGAGACCAGCCGCACATTCTCGAACGGCACGCCGAACCACTCGGCGTAGGTGCGCGCCACGCCGTCGAGCCACTGGCTCGGCTCCCAGATGGTCAGTTCGTCGCCTTGCCAGCGCGCGATCAGCCCATGCGGCTCCATCGCCGCCTGGAATTCGCGCGGCGTGTTGTAGGCCGCGCAGATGCGCACCGGGGCGGCGGCGAAAGCGGCTTGCGCGTCGCCCCATTCCTTGGTCATGGCCTCGATCGGGATGCCGTCGCCGGCCTTGCCGTCGCTGAGGTCAACGACGGCCGGCGTCTCGTCATACCAGACCTTGACCAGCGCGGCCGCCGCCACCGCTTGCTCGAAGGTCTCCGCTACGACGGCCGCGACATGCTGGCCGGAAAAGGTGACCTTGCGGGCGAGGGGACAGTAGGTGGACAGTGCCGGCGGGTTGCCGAACCAGTCCGACGCGCCTTTCAATTCCATGATCGTGTCGGGCGTCAGCACGGCGAGGACGCCGGGCGCGGTTTCGGCCGCGCGCGTATCGATCGCCGTGACCTTGCCGGCGGCGATGGTCGCGCCGACCAGTACGGCATGCGTCAGCCCTTCGAGCTGCTGCTCGAAGGCATACTTTGCCACGCCCGTGATCTTGGCCGGGCCGTCGACGCGCGACAGCCTGCCGCCGACCGCTTCGAGGCGCGCGCTGTCGGACGCTGCGTGCTTCATGTCATGAACGGTCATGCCGTCTCTCCCAATTTGAGGATGGCGCGCGCGATCACGCGCGGCGCCAATGCGATCTTGTAGTGGTTGGCGCCATGGTCGACGGCGCCCTCCACGGCGAGCGCGCTTGCCTTGCGGACCGTGTCTTCGTCGAGCGCCTTGCCTTTCAGCGCGTCCTCGACGGCGCGCACCCGCCACGGCTTCGTCGCGACGCCGCCGAGCGCGACGCGGATGTCGCGGATGGTGCGGCCGTCGCTTTCTAGCTCCAGCCCGACGGCAGCGCTTGCCGCCGCGAACTCATAGGATTGGCGGTCGCGCACCTTGACATAGGTCGAGCGCCTGGCCGCGGCCGAGCCGGGAATTTCGATCGTCATGATCACCTCGCCGGGGCGGATGTCGTGCTCGCGCTCCGCCGTCGCGCCAGGCGCGAGGAAAAAATCCTCGACCTTTAGCTTGCGCTCGCCAAGGTCGACCTCGGCGTCGAAGGCGACGAGCGCCACCGCGAGATCGCCCGGGTAGGTGGCGATGCAGGCCTCGCTGACGCCAAGCACGGCATGGCCACGTGTCACGCCGCCGATAGCCGAGCAGCCGCTGGCAGGCGCGCGCTTGTTGCAGGCCGGGAAGTTCTGCGGATCGCGGAAGTAAGGGCAGCGCGTGCGCTGCATCAGATTGCCGCCGATGGTCGCCATGTTGCGCAGCTGTGCCGAAGCGGCCTGCCAGAGCGCTTCCGAGACGGCCGGAAACAGGCTCTTTACTTCGGTATTGTCGGCGACATGGCTCATCTTCGCCAACGCGCCGATGACGGCGCGATCGGCGGTTACATCGATGGCGTTGAGCCCTTCAATATGGCTGATGTCGATGACGGTGGCGGGTTCGGCGACACCGCATTTGGCGAGGTCGATCAGCGTCGTGCCGCCGGCCAGCAGCATCGCGCCGGGGAGGGCGGCCGCGTTACGGGCGGCCTCGATATTGCCGGCGCGGAGGTAGGAAAAATCTCTCATGAGCGGAGCTCCTGGGCGGCCTGGCGGACGGCGGCGACAATGTTGGGATAGGCGCCGCAGCGGCAAAGATTGCCGGCCATGTATTCGCGAATTTCCTCGTCGGAACCGGCATGGCCCTCGCGGATGCAGGCCACGGCCGACATGATCTGTCCCGGCGTGCAATAGCCGCACTGGAACGCGTCCTGCTCGAGGAAGGCGGCTTGCACGGCGTTGAGCGTGCCGTCCGCGTCGGCCAGCCCCTCAATGGTTGTGATCTCGCGGCCTTCAACCTGTGCGGCCAGGGTCAGGCAGGCGAGCACGCGCTCGCCGTCGACATGCACGGTGCAGGCGCCGCACTGGCCCTGGTCACAGCCTTTCTTGGTGCCGGTGAGGTGGAGGCGCTCGCGCAGCGCATCGAGCAGCGTGACGCGCGGCTCGATGTCGAGCGCATGATTGCGGCCGTTGATGGTGAGATGGATGGAAAGCGTGGTGGGACTGATGGTGACTTGGTCATTCATGAGGCGTCGGGCTCCAATTGCTGGACGCTTGAGCGGATGGAAATGGGGCTTGGGAGGAGAGGGGCAAGGCGTGGAAGCTGCTAGTCTCCCCCCTTGTGGGGGAAGATGCCCGGCAGGGCAGAGGGGGCGCGAAGGAACGAGGCGTTTGCGATTTATGCTCGCGGAGAGAAATCTGCCGGAAGGAAGCGCCCATCATCGAGTGAGACGCTGGCGGGACAGCGCCCCCCTCTGGCCTGCCGGCCATCTCCCCCACAAGGGGCCTGTTGCGCAGTCATCGCGACCTAGCGCGCGGAGCGGTTTGGCCGTGAGGTCTCGCTCTGTTTTGGCTCTTGGGGTGGAGTTTGAGGGTGGCGATGCGGCCTTAGGCCGGATGCTGGACGCACCTATGGCGTGATGGCGGCCCATCGGCGCATGTTGAAGGCGATCGCTGCCATCGTCACTTGGGCTGCGGCCTTGGCCAGTCCGACATAGC
>NZ_RZOY02000068.1 GCF_004022705.2 Mesorhizobium sp. M2D.F.Ca.ET.226.01.1.1 | reverse complement strand
GGAGGCATCGGGATGTCCAAGTTCAAAGAAGCTCTTGAGCGCGGAAAGGAAGCCCGTAATCAGAAGGGGAGAGGCGCCGAAAATGCGAGGGCTGCGGAGCGAAATGTGCCTGTGGCGGACTTTGAAGCGCAAGCGAGGGCCTGGCTGGATGACGTCGTGGTTGCATCGTTGCAAGCGGCCAATGCCGAGGTCGCTGGCGAGGTGGCTTTCGACATAGACACCGCATCCGATCGCTTGGTCAAAGCATCGACACCGTCGATGCGGTTCGAGATCTACAGGAAGCGGCAATCGGAAAATGCGGTCAGAAGGATGTTCACAGTCAGTGTCGAGGTGAGCGGAGCGGTGTCCGTGTCGGCCCCCGG
>NZ_RZOY02000067.1 GCF_004022705.2 Mesorhizobium sp. M2D.F.Ca.ET.226.01.1.1 | reverse complement strand
ACGTCATCGGTCCCTTTGCCGACCAGCCGGCGCTCGCGGAAGGCGTCACGCGCTTTCGCGGCGAGGCGGTTGCGCTGGTGGCGGGCGAGCGCGAAGCGATCCTCGATCTCGATCTGACGGATTTTCCGGTTTCATGGACCGAGCTGCCGCATGTCCTGCAGCCCTCGGATGCGAAGGCCGATGGCGCGGCGCTGCTGCACCGGCACCGTCCGGCGAACCTGCTCACCTCCGGCTTCGTCGAACGCGGCGATCCCGACGCAGCGCTTGCCGGCGCCGCCGTCACCGTGTCCGGCGCCATCGAAACCTCCTATGTCGAGCACGCCTATATCGAGCCGGAAGCCGGCTATGCCTACATGGACGGCG
>NZ_RZOY02000066.1 GCF_004022705.2 Mesorhizobium sp. M2D.F.Ca.ET.226.01.1.1 | reverse complement strand
CGGCCATCTCGGACGTGTCGAGCGGCGTGTGATGAGCGCGATCGAGCTCTGCCGGACGGCCGCGCTCGGCGGCCATGTCGAGGGCTGCCGATCCTGCGGGGCGATCCGCGTGGCCTACAATTCCTGTCGCAACCGGCATTGCCCAAAATGCCAGGGACAGGCCTGCCGCGACTGGCTCGCCGCACGCGAGGCCGAACTCCTGCCGGTTCCCTACTTCCACGTCGTGTTCACGTTGCCGGCCGAGGTCGCCGCGATCGCCTTCCAGAACAAGGCGGCGGTTTACGCCATCCTGTTCAGGACTGCGGCCGAGACGCTGCGCACGATCGCCGCCGATTCCAAACATCTCGGCGCCGAGATCGGCCTCATCGCGG
>NZ_RZOY02000065.1 GCF_004022705.2 Mesorhizobium sp. M2D.F.Ca.ET.226.01.1.1 | reverse complement strand
GGCAGCTCGAGATCCTCGAAGAAGAGGTCGAGCACTTCCTCGCGCGACAGCACAAAGCGGAAGTCGTCTTCGGATTCCGTGGTCCCTGGACTCGAAGAGCCGGCGCCCCCGCCGCCGGGCTTGGGGATCAGATCACCGGGGCTGAACGTCTTGTTTCCGGGCAGGATGTGCTGACGCCGCCCGCTGTCCTTGGCGTCGTTGAAGGCCGGTTCGCTGGTACCCTTCCGCGGCATCGGCACGGCGAGCTCCTTGTCCAGCTCGGCGATGCGGCCCGTGCGGACGTGGTCGCGGATGCTCTGCTTTAGCTCTTCCCGCGCGCGCCTCAAGAAGCGCTGGCGATTGCCCAGGCTTTTGTCCTTCGGATTCAGTCG
>NZ_RZOY02000064.1 GCF_004022705.2 Mesorhizobium sp. M2D.F.Ca.ET.226.01.1.1 | reverse complement strand
GCTGGATATCAACTGGCCGGTGGTGCAGGACAACCAGTACCGGATCTGGAATACCTGGGGCAACCGCTTCTGGCCCGCGCTGTACCTGCTCGACCGGCAGGGGCGGGTGGTCTACCGCCATTACGGCGAGGGCGACTACGCACGCACTGAAACCGAGATCCAGCGCCTGCTGGCCAGCCCCTGAGCCGCGCTACCATGGCCGCGCAGCGCGGCCCTGACCTCCGTCTTCATCGAGAACGCAATGAACCACGTACCGCATATCCTGGTCGTCGACGATGACAGCGAGATCCGCCAGATGCTGGCCGATTACCTGCAACGCAACGGCCTGCGCGTGAGTCAGGCCGACGGCGGCCGGGCCATGCGCGCGCTGAT
>NZ_RZOY02000063.1 GCF_004022705.2 Mesorhizobium sp. M2D.F.Ca.ET.226.01.1.1 | reverse complement strand
GTCGAAGGCGACACGGCCGAGCACGGCGACCGCCGCACCGACCGCTATCCAGCCCAGCACCGGATAGGAACGCCAGCGTGTCGCCAGCGCCGGCACGACGGCGGCGGCGCCGAGCAGCACCGTCGTCCAGCCGGAGCCGAAGGCCATGTGCAGCATCAGCAACCCGGCGACGCCGGCGCCCGCGAGCGCGAAGGAGACAGCCGGGCCGCCGCCGCGAGGTGGCTCTTCGCTGCGCGCGATCCACTCGCCGCCGGCGGCAAAGACCAGCCCCAGAAGCAGCCCCGGCAGCGCATAGCCGAGGTCGCGGTCGATATCGCCGAAGGTGAGCCAGAGCGCCGTGAGCACGACCAGCGGCGCAATGACGCCCCATGCCGCCCAT
>NZ_RZOY02000062.1 GCF_004022705.2 Mesorhizobium sp. M2D.F.Ca.ET.226.01.1.1 | reverse complement strand
GTCGAGTTGCCGCAGCGCGCGCATTGCCTTGCGCGCTCGCATCTCCTTACGGATTGCACCGAAGCCATGCCGCATCGAGTGCGCGAGCCGGTGCTGCGGATGGTGATTGGTGGTGGCCTGAACGATCGAGGTCATCTCTGTCTCCTTTGCTGTCGGCGCCGCCGTTCGGGCGAGCGCGGGGGTTGCGCGTGCGCTAGCACGACGCTGATTGACCGCTGTCCGGCCGGTTCATCCGGGTTTTTCGGCTGCACCTGTCCTCGAGCTGGCTCGACCTCGGTGCAATGTTTGCCTTGCGACCTAGGAAATCGCATGCTAATTGCCTCGGTGCAATCGAAACATTGCTCTCGGTGCAATTATGTCGGCAAACGAATACCTGAAGCTCGC
>NZ_RZOY02000061.1 GCF_004022705.2 Mesorhizobium sp. M2D.F.Ca.ET.226.01.1.1 | reverse complement strand
GGTATCTTGAAGCATCCGAGCCTTTTTCATGAGCAACACTCGGATAGCAATGACGCTGAAGTTCACAAAAAGCACTACGGCCCCGGTGATGGGGTGAAGCATAAATAGAGCAACAGTGATTACAGCGACGAATAGAGCGTCCGAAATCACCGTCCCAATCGCCTTGATGACGTAGTTCACGAAATAGGTAAGCGAGTTGTACTGAGCGATGAAGTTTCCGAGCTTGCGACGCTCAAAGTAATTCCACCTCTTGCTCATGAGGCGCTGCAAATATTTGTAGGTCGCCGAAATGCGGGCCCCTGCTGAATGTTTGAGTAGATGAAAGCCCTGTATGTAGGTTGCAAGCGCTGACAAAAGGTTGGCGAACAGGAAGGCACCAGCAAC
>NZ_RZOY02000060.1 GCF_004022705.2 Mesorhizobium sp. M2D.F.Ca.ET.226.01.1.1 | reverse complement strand
CGGCCTTCTTCTGGTTGTTGAATGGGGCGTGACCGCTCGTACATTCGTGCGCGAATGCCTCAACAACAATCCGATCCTTGCGGATAAATGTATCGGCGTTCTGCTTAACAAAGTCGATATCAACAGAATAAAGATGTATCAAAAGTTCGGCAGCGCCGAATTTTACAGTGAACGTTATGGCAAGTATTACCAGACTTAGTTGTTGAGAAAGCATTGTGGATCGCCTATGGAGGGCTGTGACGAACAACCTCCTCGAATATCGACATGGCAACTTAATGTTCGTTCGAGCCTATGCGCGCGAGACGCAAGAAATGGTGTTCGACGCGCATGACCGGGCGTTCGCCTTCTAGGCCAAGTCTGCGCGCACCATCTACGATGACTCGAAG
>NZ_RZOY02000005.1 GCF_004022705.2 Mesorhizobium sp. M2D.F.Ca.ET.226.01.1.1 | reverse complement strand
CCAATCTCGGCATGTTCGGCATCAAGGATTTTGCCGCCGTCATCAACCCGCCGCATGCGACGATCCTGGCGGTCGGCGCCGGCGAGCAGCGGGCGGTGGTGAAGAACGGCGAAATCAAGATCGCCAACGTGATGTCGGTGACGCTGTCGACCGACCATCGCGCCGTCGACGGCGCGCTCGGGGCCGGACTGCTCGGCGCCTTCAAGCGTATGATCGAAAACCCGATGGGCATGCTGGTCTAAGAAGGGAAAAAAGGCGGTGCGGAAATTCTTCACCAGCCTTTTCGCCTTCATCCTTTCCGGCTTCGCCGGCGGGCTGGTCGTTCAGCAACTGGCCGTGCTCACCGGCGCGACGGAAGAATACATTCTGGTCTTCGCGGCGACGGCGATGAACCTCATCGTCGTGACGATCGGCTTCTTTCTGGTCCAGTTCCGCGCCGAGCCGATCCGGGCGGTCGACCGGATGCTCTGGTGGCTGCTTGCTGTCTTCGCGATCATTCTGGTCGCGCTCGCCGGCTGGACGTTCTCGGTGCCGGCCGAGAACCGGGCGACCGCAAGCGACCTGTCGATCGTCGCCGGGCTGGTCCTGCCCGGCGTCGTGGCCATTGTCATGCAATGGTTGTTCGTGCGCTGGCGGCTAAAACGCTCGACAGCAGGGTTTGGTAGAAGCGGGGCAAAAGCGTGAAGACAATTCTGTGCTACGGCGATTCCCTGACCTGGGGCTACGATGCCGCCAGCCTCGGCCGCCATGCGCTGGAGGACCGCTGGCCGAGCGTGCTCGGGGCAGAACTCGGGGGCGACGTCGCGGTCATCGCCGAAGGACTCAATGGCCGCACCACGGCCTTCGACGACCATCTAGCCGGCGCCGATCGCAATGGCGCCCGCGTCCTGCCGACGATCCTGACCAGCCATGCGCCGCTCGACCTCATCGTCATCATGCTCGGCGCCAACGACATGAAGCCCTGGATCCACGGCAATCCGGTCGCCGCCAAGCAGGGCATGCAGCGCCTGATCGACATCGTGCGCGGCCATGACTATCCGTTCGACTGGCCGGCGCCGCAGATCCTCCTCGTCGCGCCCCCCGCCGTGACACGCACCGACAATGCCGAGTTCAAGGAAATGTTTGCCGGCGGCGACGACGCCTCGAAGCGGCTGGCACCGCAATATTCGCTGCTTGCCGATGAGGCCGGCTGCGGCTTCTTCAACGCCGGCACCGTCGCAACCACCACGCCGCTCGACGGCGTGCATCTCGATGCCGAGAACACGCGGCGCATCGGCAAGGCGCTGGCGCCGCTCGTGCGCGTGATGCTGGAACTGTAACCCCTCAGAAAGATCAGGGAGTAAACCCGTGGCTGAATCTTACGACATCATCATCATCGGCTCAGGCCCCGGCGGCTATGTCACTGCGGTGCGCTCCGCGCAGCTCGGCTTCAAGACGGCGATCGTCGAGCGCGAGCATCTTGGCGGCATCTGCCTCAACTGGGGCTGTATCCCGACCAAGGCGCTGCTACGCTCGGCCGAGATCATGCACTATTCGGACCACCTCAAGGACTACGGCCTGAAGCTGGAAGGCGGCAAGGTCAGCCCCGACACCGCCGCCGTGGTCGACCGGTCGCGAAAAGTGTCGCTGCGGCTCAACACCGGCGTCGGCTTCCTGATGAAGAAGAACAAGGTCGACGTGATCTGGGGCGAGGCCAAGCTTTCCAAGCCCGGTGAGGTCGTCGTTTCGAAGACGGCGAAGAAGGCGATGGAGCCGCAGCCGCCAGTGCCGAAAGGCGTCAAGGGCGAGGGCACCTACACGGCCAAGCACATCATCCTGGCGACCGGCGCCCGGCCGCGCGCGCTGCCCGGTATCGAGCCGGACGGCAAGCTGATCTGGACCTATTTCGAGGCCATGGTGCCCAAGGAAATGCCGAAATCGCTGCTGGTCATGGGCTCGGGCGCCATCGGCATCGAGTTCGCCTCCTTCTACCGCACCATGGGCGCGGACGTGACGGTGGTAGAGCTGCTGCCCGCGGTGATGCCGGTCGAGGACGCCGAGGTCTCGAAGTTCGCGCAAAAACAGTTCGAGAAGCAGGGGATGAAGATCATCCTCGAGGCCAAGGTGACCAAAGTCGAAAAGGGCGCCAATTCGGTCACCGCTCATGTCGAGATGAAAGACGGCAAGGTCGAGAAGATCACCGCCGACCGCATGATCTCGGCCGTCGGCGTGCAGGGCAACATCGAAAACTTGGGGCTCGAAGCGCTCGGCGTGAAGACGGACCGCGGTTGTATTGTCGTTGACGGTTACGGCAAGACCAATGTGCCGGGCGTCTACGCCATAGGCGACGTCGCCGGCCCGCCGATGCTCGCCCACAAGGCTGAGCACGAGGGCGTCGTCTGCATCGAGAAAATAGCCAATTTCCCGGGCGTGCATGCCATCGACAAGCTGAAGATCCCCGGCTGCACCTATTGCAGCCCGCAGGTAGCGTCGGTCGGCCTGACCGAAGCGAAGGCCAAGGCCGAGGGCAAGGACATCCGTGTCGGCCGCTTCCCCTTCAGCGCCAACGGCAAGGCCATCGCGCTCGGCGAGGACCAGGGTTTCGTCAAGACCATTTTCGACAAGAAGACCGGGCAGCTGCTCGGCGCGCATATGGTAGGCGCCGAGGTGACCGAGCTCATCCAGGGTTTTGTCGTGGCGATGAACCTGGAGACCACCGAGGAAGAGCTGATGCACACGATCTTCCCGCACCCGACGCTGTCGGAAATGATGAAGGAGAGCGTGCTCGACGCCTATGGCCGCGCTTTGAACGCATGACAGGTCATCAACCGATGACAGGTCACCAATCGGTGATAAATCGCCGATCGGCGATATACGGCCAATCCGTGCTAACGTGGTCGCGCGAGACTCACACGCGGCAGCCGGAGAAACCTGACGGCAAGGCAGTTCGTATCCGGATGCATTTTCACCTGATCGAGGAGGAACTGGCATATGCATTTGAATGGCGTCGGCTGGATCGCAGCCATCGTCGTCGGCGGCCTGGCGGGCTGGCTGGCCGAGATGGTCATGAAGAGCAACACCGGCATCTTCATGAACATCATCATGGGCATCGTCGGCGCGATCGTGTTGAACGCGATCCTGCAGGCTCTCAACATCCAGTCGTTCGGCGTCGGCTGGTTCGCCTATCTGATCACCGGCTTCATCGGCGCCTGCCTGCTGATTTTCGTGGGGCGGCTTGTTCGCCGCTGAACGAAGGCCGCTATGCGAAAACGGCCGTGGCGGCATGCGCCGGCGCGGCCTTTTTCTTTGCGTTGAAAAGTCCTAGATGACGAAGATCGGCGGCTGAAAGCCGCGAAGGGTTTGAGATGGTCACAGTCGTAGACACGATCGCCAACCGGCCGCGCCCGCGGCATCCCGAGAAGGCGCACAGGCCCGACCAGGAAGTGCTGCGCAAGCCCGACTGGATCCGCGTCAAGGCGCCGGTCTCCAAGGGCTATGCCGAAACGCGCGAGATTGTGAAGTCGCACAAGCTGGTGACGGTGTGCGAGGAGGCCGGCTGCCCGAATATCGGCGAATGCTGGGACAAGAAGCACGCCACCTTCATGATCATGGGCGAGATTTGCACACGCGCCTGCGCCTTCTGCAATGTCGCGACCGGGATCCCGACCGCGCTCGATCCGGATGAACCGGCGCGCGTGGCGCATGCCGTCAAGCAGATGGGCCTGAGCCATGTCGTCATCACCTCGGTCGACCGCGACGACCTCGCCGATGGCGGCGCACAGCATTTCGCCGACGTGATCCGCGCCATCCGCGCGGAGACGCCGTCGACCACGATCGAGATCCTGACGCCCGACTTCCTGCGCAAGGAGGGCGCGCTTGAGATCGTCGTGGCGGCCAAGCCCGACGTCTTCAACCACAATCTCGAAACCGTGCCCTCGAACTACCTGACGGTCAGGCCGGGCGCCCGCTATTTCCATTCGATCCGGCTTTTGCAGCGGGTCAAGGAACTCGACCCGTCGATCTTCACCAAGTCCGGCATCATGGTCGGTCTCGGCGAGGAACGGAACGAGGTGCTGCAACTGATGGACGATCTGCGTTCGGCCAATGTCGACTTCATGACCATCGGCCAGTACCTGCAGCCGTCGAAGAAGCACCATCCGGTGATCCGCTTCATTCCGCCCGACGAATTCAAGTCCTACGAAACGGTCGGCAAGACCAAGGGCTTCCTGCTTGTGGCCTCGAGCCCGCTGACGCGCTCCTCGCATCATGCCGGCGAGGATTTCGCCAGGCTGCGTGCGGCGCGCGAGGCGCAGCTCGCGAAGCCCAGCTGACCTTCAATGCCGAAATTCGAGGCGACACGCCACGTCGCGCATACAGCTGACGAGATGTTCGCGCTGGTCGCGGACATCGAGGCGTATCCGCAATTTCTGCCGCTCTGTGAATCGCTCACCGTGCGCTCGCGCAAGGAGCGCGACGGCCGCACCATCCTGGTTGCCGACATGAGCATCGGCTATAAGGCCATCCGCGAGACCTTTACGACGCAGGTGCTGCTCAATCCGGCCGAGCACGCCATCGATGTCAAATACATCGACGGACCGTTCAAATATCTCAGCAATATCTGGCGCTTCGATCCTGCCGACAACGGCTGCGAGGTGCATTTCTTCATCGACTACGAATTCAAGAGCCGCATCCTCGGCGCGGTGATGGGCACGATGTTCGACCGCGCCTTCCGCATGTTTTCCGAAGCTTTCGAGAAACGCGCCGACGTCATCTACGGCGCAACGTCTGCCTAACGCTCGCCAAGAGCGCGCAATCCCAGCTGCAGCGCGTGCCGCACGGTCTCGTGCCGGATGAACTCGCGGCCTTTGTGGCCAAACAACTGCTGTTCCGCGACAACAGGCTGTCCGGCCAATGCAATCCCGAACCAGACAAGACCGATCGGCTTTTCCGCCGAACCGCCGCCCGGGCCGGCAATGCCGGTGACGGCCAGCGAGAGGCTGGCTTGCGAATGCGTGAGCCCGCCCGCTGCCATCTCCAGCACCGTCTCGCGCGAGACCGCGCCATGCGCGTCGAGCGTGGCGGCGGATACGCCGAGCATCTCCATCTTGGCTTCGTTGGAATAGGTGATGAAGCCGCGATCGACCACGGCGGAGGATCCGGCGATGTCGGTCAGCGCGGCGATGATCAGGCCGCCGGTGCAGCTTTCGGCGGTCGCCAGCATGATGCCGCGCTGCTGGCAGGCCTGGAGCAGGGCGTTTGCGAGTTCAGCGTTGCTCATGCCGGCACCTCGCCAGGATAGACGACGCTGGCCGTGGCGATCGCGGCGATGCCTTCGCCGCGCCCGACAAAGCCGAGCTTCTCATTGGTCGTTGCTTTGATCGAAATGCGCTCGGGCGCAATGCCGAGCATGGCGGAAAGCGCCTCCGTCATCGCCGCGCGATGCGGCCCGACGCGCGGCGCCTCGCAGATCAGCGTGATGTCGGCATTGGCGATGCGGCCGCCGCGCTCGCGCACCAGCTTCGCCGCGTGTTCGACGAAGATTTTTGAGGCCGCACCCTTCCATTGCGGGTCCGATGGCGGGAAGTGCGTGCCGATATCGCCGGCGCCGCAGGTCGCCAGCAGCGCGTCAGTCAGCGCATGCAGCCCGACATCCGCGTCGGAGTGGCCGGAGAGTTTTCGCTCGTAAGGAATGGCGACGCCGCAGAGCGTGACATGGTCGCCGGGCTCGAGTGCGTGCACGTCGTAGCCATTGCCGGTGCGAATGTCCGGGAAGCGCTGAGCGCTCGAGAGCCGCTGGTCGGCCAATGCAATGTCCCTTGCCCAGGTAAGTTTGACGTTGTCCGGCGATCCGGGAACGATCTTGACCGGAATATGCGCCCATTCGGCGATTGCGGCATCGTCGGTGAACTCCGCCTTGCCAAGGTGATGCGCCTTTTCATGCGCGGCGAGCAGCGGCCAGAACGGAAAACCCTGCGGCGTCTGCGCCGCATGAAGGCCGGCTCTCGACACCGTCTCGTCGATCATGCCGGTCGCCGATTCCCGCTTCAACGTGTCGGCGACGGGCAGCGCCGGCAGCGCACCCTGGCGCTCGCCGATGGCTTCGATGGTGCGGTCGATCAGGCCGGCGTCGACGAACGGGCGCACGGCGTCATGCACCAGCACTTTTGCAGGTGCCCGGTCCCGCAGCGCCAGCAGGCCGAGCCGGACGGAGGCCTGGCGCGACGGACCGCCGATAACAGTGATGAGACGGTCGGCATGCGCTCCCGCCGAGCGTTGCAGAAGCTCGGCATCGTCGGCATGGATGGCCACGACCACCGGACCGATCAGCGGGTGGGAGAGAAACATATCCAGCGTATGCGCGATCACGGCACGACCACCGATGCGCTGATATTGCTTGGGACCGTCGGCCTGTCCGGCGCGCGCGCCACGGCCTGCGGCGACGATCACCACCCCGATCCCGCCGCTCGTTCCCACCGCTTGCTTTTCGCTTGCCTCGCTCATTCCGATCGGTCCTAGAGCCGGATGATTTCAGGTCTGTTCGACCTGAAATCTGAATCCGTCTCTAAATCAAAGAAGTAGAGCATGATGTCGGCCGAAAACCGCTCACACTTTTCGGCATCATGCTCTAGTCGGGGTGATGGCCGAAGGCCAGCTTTTTCCAAAATGCGCCTTAATGTGACGTCATTGCGCGTTGCACAATGCCACACTTCTGGCTAGAGAATGTGCAACGATTGAACATGCTTGGTTTTTGTGCATGGCAGAACTGACCACATTGGCATCGCCGCTCGATATCGGCGGCGTAAGAATCCGCAATCGCGTGTTCCTGGCGCCGATGTCGGGCATCACCGACGAGCCGTTCCGGCGGCGTGCCCATGCGCATGGCGCGGGTCTGGTCGTGTCGGAAATGGTGGCGAGCGGCGAACTGGCCAAGGGCCGGGCAGGCTGCGACCTGCGCATCCGTCATTCCGGCCTGCCTGTGCATATGGTGCAGCTTGCCGGCCGCGAGGCCGCGCACATGGCTGAAGGCGCGCGAATCGCGGCGGGCGAGGGCGCCGACATCATCGACATCAACATGGGCTGTCCGGCGAAGAAGGTGACCGGCGGCTATGCCGGTTCGGCGCTGATGCGCGATCTCGACCATGCGCTATCGCTGATCGAGGCGGTCGTCGGCGCCGTTTCGGTGCCGGTGACCGTCAAGATGCGGCTCGGTTGGGACGAAAGCGCGCTCAATGCGCCGATGCTGGCGCGCCGAGCCGAGCAGGCCGGCGTCAAGATGGTGACCGTGCATGGCCGCACGCGCTGTCAGTTCTACCAGGGCAAGGCCGACTGGCGCGCGATCGCGCGCGTCAAGCAAGCGGTCTCGATCCCGGTGGTGGCCAATGGCGATGTCGGCTTGCCCGAGGAAGCGGCGACAATCCTCGAACTTTCCGGCGCCGACGCCGTCATGATTGGCCGCGCGCATTATGGCGCGCCTTGGGTCGCGGGCAGCATTGCGACGGCCGCGGCGGGCACAAGCACAGAGAGCTTTCCGCTGACGCCGCATGAGTTAACCGATTACGTCGTCGCGCATTACGAGGACATGCTCGCGCTCTACGGCGTCGAGAGCGGGCTGCGCCAGGCGCGCAAGCATATCGGCTGGTATCTGGACCGCCATGCTCCCGATGTTTGCGCCGAACAGCGCAAACGCATCCTCACGTCCTTCGAGCCGGACGACGTCGTTGCCGAGCTGCGTCGCGTGTTCGTCGACGGCGCGCCATCGACCAGCCTGCGGAGTGCGGCATGAAGGCGGACGTCCCACAGCCGACCGGCATGGCGGATGCCGCCAACATCGTGCTCAACACCATCCGCCGCCCGGTGATCATGGTCGATCCCGACGGCTTCATCACCTTCGCCAATGCCGATGCCGAAGACTTCTTCCGCTCCAGCGCGACCATGCTCGCCCGCAACACGCTCTCCAAGCTGGTGCCGTTCGGCAGCCCGCTGCTGACGCTGGTCGACCAGGTGCGCGAGCGCCGCGCGCCGGTCAACGAATACCGCGTCGATGTCTCGTCACCGCGCCTCGGCATCGAGAAGATGGTCGATCTCTATGTCGCGCCGGTGCCGGAGTTTGCTGGCTCCGTCGTCGTCATGTTTCAGGAACGGTCGATGGCCGACAAAATCGACCGCCAGATGACGCATCGCGGCGCCGCACGCTCCGTCACCGGTCTTGCCGCCATGCTGGCGCACGAGATCAAGAACCCGCTCTCCGGCATTCGCGGCGCCGCCCAACTGCTCGAGCTTTCCGCCTCCGATGAAGACCGCGCGTTGACCCGCCTGATCACCGACGAGACCGACCGCATCGTCTCGCTGGTCGACCGCATGGAAGTGTTTTCCGACGAGCGGCCGATCGAGCGCTATCCGGTCAACATCCACGTCGTGCTCGACCACGTGAAGGCGATCGCCAAGAACGGTTTCGCCAGGCGGATCAAGATCTTGGAGGAATATGATCCATCATTGCCTCCGGTCTTTGCCAACCGCGACCAACTGATCCAGGTCTTCCTTAATCTGGTCAAGAACGCCGCCGAGGCGATCGGCGCCGACCCGCAGGGCGAGATCGTGCTCTCGACGGCCTTCCGTCCCGGCATACGCGTTTCGGTCCCCGGAACGCAGGACCGCGTCTCGCTGCCGCTGGAATTCTGCGTCCATGATAACGGCCCCGGCGTGTCGGAGGACATCCTGCCGATCCTGTTCGATCCGTTCATCACCACCAAGCCGAACGGCTCCGGCCTCGGCCTGGCCCTGGTCGCCAAGATCGTCGGCGAGCATGGCGGCATCATCGAATGCGATTCGACGGCGCGCGGCACCACGTTCCGCGTCCTGATGCCGGCTTGGAAGGAGACCGCGCCAGGCACAGGCGACGAAACTGAAGGAGACCGCACATGACCGCTCGCGGCAATATTCTCGTCGCCGACGACGATGCGGCCATCCGCACCGTGCTCAACCAGGCGCTGTCGCGCGTCGGCCACGAGGTGCGTGTCACCTCGAATGCCTCCACGCTGTGGCGCTGGGTGGCGGCGGGCGAGGGCGATCTCGTCATCACCGATGTGGTGATGCCCGATGAAAACGCCTTCGACATGCTGCCGCGCATCAAGAAGGCGCGACCCGAGCTGCCGGTCATCGTCATGAGCGCGCAGAACACCTTCATGACCGCCATCCGAGCGTCAGAGACCGGCGCCTACGAATATCTGCCGAAACCGTTCGACCTGACGGAACTGCTCAACATCGTCAACCGGGCGCTGGCCGAGCCGAAGCGGCCGAAGCTCGATGCCCGCGCGGAGGACCAGCCTGAGACGATGCCGCTGGTCGGCCGCTCGGCCGCCATGCAGGACATCTACCGCATGCTGGCGCGCATGATGCAGACCGACCTCACGGTCATGATCAGTGGCGAGTCCGGCACCGGCAAGGAGCTTGTAGCGCGTGCGCTGCACGAGTATGGCCGCCGCCGCGGCGGCCCCTTCGTGGCCATCAACATGGCGGCGATCCCGCGTGATCTCATCGAATCGGAATTGTTCGGCCATGAGAAGGGCGCCTTCACCGGTGCCCAGAACCGCTCCAGCGGCCGCTTCGAGCAGGCCGAGGGCGGCACGCTGTTCCTCGATGAGATCGGCGACATGCCGATGGAAGCGCAGACCAGGCTGCTGCGCGTGCTGCAGCAGGGTGAATACACCACGGTTGGCGGCCGCACGCCGATCAAGACCGATGTGCGCATCGTCGCGGCCACCAATAAGGATCTGCGCACGCTGATCAACCAGGGCCTCTTCCGCGAAGACCTGTTCTATCGTCTCAACGTCGTGCCGCTGAGGCTGCCGGCGCTGCGCGAGCGCTCGGAGGACATTCCCGACCTGGTGCGGCACTTCTTCAAGCTGGGCACCAGCGAAGGGCTGCAGACCAAGCGCATTTCGGCCGGCGGCATCGAGCTTATGAAGCGCTATCCCTGGCCGGGCAATGTGCGCGAGCTGGAAAACCTGGTCCGCCGGCTGGCCGCGCTCTATTCGCAGGACGAGATTTCGTCGGAGATCATCGAGTCCGAGTTGAAAACCGGCGAGAGACCGGTCGTGCCGGATGGCGGCGCGCTCATCCCCGACGATCTGTCGATCGGCCAGGCGGTCGAGCATTTCCTGCAGCGCTATTTCGCCTCCTTCGCCGGCGAATTGCCGCCGGCTGGGCTCTACCAGCGCATTCTTGCCGAAGTCGAGTATCCGCTGGTGCTGGCTTCGATGACGGCGACACGCGGCAATCAGATCAAGGCGGCCGAGCTTTTGGGCCTCAACCGCAACACGCTGCGCAAGAAGATCCGCGAGCTTGGCGTCAACGTCTACAAATCGGCCAGGCAGCCGTAACGTCACCCCGCGAATTGGCGTTTTAATGAAATTGACTGGGTGAAAGGTTCCCGTCCCGGCCACACTTGTTGCATAATCGCCACAATGCGTTGCATACATCCGACGCAATGACCGACTCTGTAGCGCGACATGGCAGCTGAGGCTCCGATCCTGAACCAACCGCTTTTCAGCCACACCGGCACGCGTGACGGCCGGCGGTTGCTGGCGCTGCCCGGCGTGGTCGCTATCGTTGGCGCCGTGATCACGGCGGCGATCTCGTTTGCGATCCTGGTCGGCGCCACGCCGATCGCGCCGACAGCCCACACGACCTGGGCCTTGATCGCGGCCAATGCCGTCTTCGTTTTGTTCCTGATCGCCTTGATCGCCCGCGAGGTGCGGCGCATCGTCCTGGCGCGGCGCCACGGCAGGGCTGCTTCGCGGCTGCATGTGCGCATCGTCGCGATGTTTGCGCTGGTTGCCGCGATCCCCGCGATCATGGTGGCGATCATCGCCTCGATCACGCTCGACATCGGCCTCGACCGCTGGTTCGAAATGCGCACCAAGACGATCGTCAACTCGTCGCTGTCGATTGCCGACGCCTATGTGCAGGAGAACGCGCGCAACCTGCAGGGCACCACCTTGTCGATGGCCTACGATCTCGACGCCTCGCGCACGCTATACGGTCTCGACCGTAGCGGTTTCCTCGATCTGTTGAACAAGGAAGCCGTTGGCCGCGGACTGGCGCACGCCGCGCTGATCAAGCCTGACGGCTCGTTCGTCATGAAAGCCAAGACCGACGCCGACTTCGCCATGCCGGAGCCGCCGGCGGGCGCCGTCGACACCGCGGCGGCCGGCAAGCCGGTGCTGATCGAGCCGCGCACCCGCAACATCATGGGCGCCATTATCAAGCTGCGCGAGATCGAAGGGCTCTACCTGTACACGATCCGGCTGGTCGATCCCGACGTGATCAAGGCGCGCCAGATCGTCAGCTCCAACACAGACGAATACCGCAACCTCGAGGATAACCGCCGCACCTCGCAGGTCGCCTTTGCGCTGCCCTATCTATCGCTGACGCTGATCATCACCCTGTCGGCGATCTGGACCGGCATCGCGGTTGCCGACCGTATCGTGCGGCCGATTCGCCAGCTGATCGGCGCCGCCGACGAGGTGGCGACCGGCAATCTCGACGTTGCCGTTCCCGTGCGCCAATCCGATGGCGACGTCGCCTCGCTTGGCGAGACCTTCAACAACATGATCCTCGAGCTCAAATCGCAACGCAACGAGTTGCTATCGGCCAAGGATCTGATCGACGAGCGCCGGCGTTTCTCCGAGGCGGTGTTGGCCGGCGTCACCGCCGGCGTCATCGGCGTGGACCCTTATGGCATCATCACCATCGTCAATCGCTCGGCAGAAACCATGCTGGCGATTTCGGCGAACGCGGCGCTGGGCCAGAACCTTTCGGCGGTCCTGCCCCTTGTCGGCCGCGTCTTCGAGATCGGACGCCAATCAGGCAAGCCGGTCTATCGCGAGCAGGTGACCTTCTTCCGCACCGGCCTGGAGCGCACTTTCAATGTCCAGGTCACCGTCGAGGCCGCTGACGACGGCGAGGAGGAGAAATCCTACGTGGTCACGGTCGACGACATCACCGACCTGGTCCAGGCTCAGCGTTCGTCGGCCTGGGCGGACGTGGCGCGGCGCATCGCGCATGAAATCAAGAACCCGCTGACGCCGATCCAGCTCTCGGCCGAGCGCATCAGGCGCCGCTACGGCAAGGTCATCACCGAGGACCGCGAGGTCTTCGACCAGTGCACCGACACCATCATCCGCCAGGTCGAGGACATCGGCCGCATGGTCGATGAATTCTCGGCCTTTGCTCGCATGCCGAAGCCGGAGATGAAGACGATCGATCTGCGTGAATCGCTGCGCGAGGCGTCCTTCCTGGTCGAGGTCAGCCGCCCCGACATCGCCTTCCAGCGCGACTTCGGCAGCGAACCTTTGAAGGGCACCTTCGACAGCCGATTGATGGCACAGGCCTTCGGCAACGTCATTAAGAACGCCGCCGAAGCGATTGACGGACTTGATGCGGAAGACCGTTCGGACGGCACAATCCGGATTCAAGCTGGACGCCAAGATGGCGCCATACGAATCGATGTTATCGACAACGGCAAGGGGCTGCCGCGCGAGAATCGCCAAAGGCTTCTCGAGCCCTATATGACGACGCGGGAGAAGGGCACCGGGCTTGGCCTCGCTATCGTCAAGAAGATCGTGGAAGACCATGGCGGCCGTCTCGAATTGCATGACGCGCCAGCGGATTTCCATGGCGGCCGGGGCGCGATGATCTCGATCATCCTGCCCCCGGCAACGGTCGTAGCCGCGCCGCCACGCGGTGAAGGTCGAAGCGAACACGAAAGAGAAACTGAAAAGGTCGGTAATGGCGTCTGACATTCTCATCGTCGATGACGAGGAAGACATCCGCGAACTTGTCGCTGGTATCCTGAGCGACGAGGGTCACGAAACCCGCACGGCACATGATGCCGACAGCGCGCTCGCGGCAATTGCCGATCGCGCGCCGCGGCTGATTTTCCTCGATATCTGGCTGCAAGGCTCGCGCCTCGATGGCCTGGCGCTGCTCGACGAGATCAAGACCATGCACCCTAACATGCCGGTGGTGATGATCTCCGGCCACGGCAATATCGAAACGGCGGTGTCAGCCATCCGGCGCGGCGCGTACGACTTCATCGAGAAGCCATTCAAAGCCGACCGCCTCATCCTGATCGCCGAGCGTGCGCTGGAGACATCCAAGCTGCGGCGCGAGGTCTCCGACCTCAAGCAACGCAGCGGCGAGACCTTTGACCTGATCGGCATGTCCTCGGCGATGAGCCAGTTGCGGCAAACCATCGAGCGCGTCGCGCCGACCAACAGCCGCGTCATGATCGTCGGCCCGTCCGGCTCCGGCAAGGAACTGACGGCGCGGGCCATTCACGCGCTTTCATCGCGCAAGGGCGGCCCGTTCGTCACGCTGAGCGCTGCCACTATCACGCCAGAGCGCATGGAGATCGAGCTGTTCGGCACCGAATCCAACGGCACCGAGCGCAAGGTCGGCGCGCTGGAAGAGGCGCATCGCGGCATCCTCTACATCGACGAAGTCGCCGATATGCCGCGTGAAACGCAAAACAAGATCCTGCGCGTGCTGGTCGAGCAGCAATTCGAGCGTGTAGGCGGCACCAAGCGCGTCAAGGTCGATGTCCGCATCATTTCCTCGACCTCGCAAAATCTCGAAGCCATGATCGCCGACGGCCGCTTCCGCGAGGACCTCTACCATCGCCTGGCGGTGGTTCCGGTCATGGTGCCGGGGCTTGCCGAGCGGCGCGAGGATATTCCTTACCTCGTCGATAATTTCATGAAGCAGATCGCACGCCAGGCCGGCATCAAGCCGCGCCGCATCGGCGACGACGCGCTTGCCGTGCTGCAGGCTCACAACTGGCCGGGCAACGTTCGCCAGCTGCGCAACAATGTCGAGCGGCTGATGATTCTGGCGCGCGGCGGGGAAGCCGATGCACCGATCACGGCCGACCTTCTGCCCTCCGAGATCGGTGACGTGATGCCACGCACGCCGAACCAGTCGGACCAGCACATCATGGCGCTGCCGCTGCGCGAGGCACGCGAGCAGTTCGAGAAGGACTATCTGATCGCCCAGATCAACCGCTTCGGCGGCAACATCTCGAAGACGGCCGAGTTCATCGGCATGGAACGGTCCGCCTTGCATCGCAAGCTGAAGTCGCTGGGTGTGTAAAAGCAATTCCAGGAAAAGTGAGCGGCGCTTTTCCGTCCGGAATTGCATAAACTCCGAAGGGCTGCTTGGCCCACGCGATTGTCCATTACGGCAGGGGCGGAATCGCCTAAGAAAGCTCGATATTACCCTGAGGATGCCCATGCCGCGCATTGCCTATGTCAACGGCCGTTACGTCGTCCATGCCCAAGCCAGCGTGCACATCGAGGATCGCGGCTTCCAGTTCGCCGACGGCGTCTATGAGGTCTGCGAGGTGGCGCGCGGCCATATCGTCGACATGCCGCGTCATCTCGCGCGGCTCAAGCGCTCGCTGAAGGAACTGTCGATCGCCTGGCCGGTGTCGGAAGGCGTCTTGCCGATGCTGCTGCGCGAGGTTGTCAATCGCAATGGCGTGGTCAACGGCCTTGTCTATGTGCAGGTGACGCGCGGCGTTGCCAGCCGTGAGTTCGTCTTTCCGGCCGCAGGCACGAGGTCGTCCCTGGTCATAACTGCCAGGAAAGCCGATCCGGGCGCGGCGGCGAAACGGGCGGAGACCGGCATCAAGGTTATCACGGTGCCGGAGAATCGCTGGGACCGGGTCGACATCAAGAGCACGGGCCTCTTGCCCAATGTGCTCGCCAAGCAGAAGGCCAAGGAAGCAGGCGCCCAGGAAGCCTGGTTCGTCGATACCGACGGAAACGTCAAGGAAGGCGGCTCGTCCAATGCCTGGATCGTCACAAAGGACGGCGTCCTGGTTACCCGGCCGGCCGAGCACGGCATCCTGCGCGGCATCACCCGCACGACGCTTTTCGACGTCGCCACCAAGCTTGGCCTGAAGATCGAGGAGCGTGGTTTTTCGGTCGCTGAGGCCAAGGCGGCCAGAGAAGCGTTCATCAGCTCGGCGACGACAATCGCCATGCCGGTGGTCGAAATCGACGGCGCGCCGATCGCCAATGGCCATCCTGGCTCTATGACACTTTCGTTGCGGCAAGCATTTTTTGACGTTGCGGAAAAAAGTCCAGCCTGATAACCGCACAACTGGAATGAACCTTAACTATCTCGTTCTGCTTGCCATTGTGTTGGCAAGAGGGGGTTTGCGCGCTTGACAGGTGCCGCGTAATTTGGCGCATTGGCCCGTAAACCGAAGGGGATCGGCGAAAGACAAGAAAAATGGCGGAACGATCGCAAAACCTTCAGGACCTGTTCCTGAACTCAGTTCGCAAGAGCAAAAACCCACTCACCATCTTCCTCATCAATGGCGTGAAGCTGACCGGTGTGGTCACTTCGTTCGACAATTTTTGTGTGTTGTTGCGGCGTGACGGGCACTCCCAGCTCGTCTACAAGCATGCCATTTCCACGATCATGCCGAGCCAGCCGGTTCAGATGTTCGATGGCGAGGAAAGCCAGGGCGCCTGATTGGCACGTGATAAGGACGCGGACCGCAGCGTTCGCGGAAAACAAGGACATCAACTCGGGCCGGAAGCCAAGGATCCGACCCGAGCCGTTGTGATTGTGCCGGTGCTCACCCGCCAGCCGCGCGGCGACGAGGAAATGAGCCGTCCGCGTCTGAGCCGCTCGGCCGATGCCCGCCATGACGAAGCGGTCGGGCTTGCCAGCGCCATCGATCTCAATCCGGTCCATACGGCGGTCGTGACGGTCGCCGACCCGCGGCCGGCGACGCTGCTCGGCAGCGGCAAAGTGGCCGAATTCGCCGACATCGTGAAGGAGCGCAAGGCGGAGCTGGTCATCGTCGACCACCCGCTGACGCCGGTGCAGCAGCGCAATCTCGAAAAGGAACTCAACGCCAAGGTGCTCGACCGCACCGGGCTGATCCTCGAGATCTTCGGCGAACGGGCGCGCACCAAGGAAGGCACGCTGCAGGTCGAGCTTGCCCATCTCAACTACCAGAAGGGCCGGCTGGTACGCAGCTGGACCCACCTCGAACGGCAACGCGGCGGTGCCGGCTTCCTTGGCGGTCCCGGCGAAACCCAGATCGAATCCGACCGCCGCATCCTGCAGGACAAGATCACCAAGCTGAAGCATGAACTGGAAACGGTTCGGCGCACGCGCGACCTGCACCGCGCCAAGCGCAAGAAGGTGCCGTTCCCGGTCGTCGCGATCGTCGGCTACACCAATGCCGGAAAGTCGACGCTGTTCAACCGGTTGACCGGGGCAGGGGTGCTGGCCGAGGACATGCTGTTCGCGACGCTCGACCCGACGCTGCGGCGCGTGCGGCTGCCGCACGGCACGCCGGTCATCCTGTCGGACACCGTGGGTTTTATCTCCGACCTGCCGACTCATCTTGTGGCCGCTTTTCGGGCAACGCTGGAAGAGGTCGTCGAGGCCGATCTGGTGCTGCATCTGCGCGACATCTCCGATCCGGACACGGCGGCGCAGGCGGAGGATGTTGAGCGCATCCTTGCCGATCTCGGTGTCGACGCCGCCGACGACAAGCGCGTGATCGAGGTCTGGAACAAGATCGACCTGCTCGACGAAGGCAACCGGGAGCGGCTGCTTGCCGAAGGCGCGAGCGGCAAGGCACCGCCGATCGCCATATCCGCGGTGACCGGCGAAGGACTGGACACGCTGAAGGCGCTCATCGAGACTCGCGTGTCGGGCGAACTGGAAACGATGACGGTGACCTTGAGCCCCGCCCAGCTTGGCCAGGTCGACTGGCTCTATCGCAACGGCGATGTCGTTTCGCGCGCCGACAACGAGGACGGCAGCGTCACCCTCTCGCTGACGGCAACGCACAGCGCCAGGCAAGAGATCGAGAGCCGCCTGCATCGCAAGAACGGCAGCTGACCGGCTGTTATTTGGCGCTTTTGGCCTGCTGCCAGAGCGCTTCCATCTCGTCGAGCGTTGCCTTCTCCAGTGAACCGCCCGAGGCCTCCAGGGCCTGCTCGACATAGTGGAAACGCGAACGGAATTTTTCGTTGGTGCCGCTCAAGGCCGCTTCGGAGTCGAGCTTGAGGTGGCGGCCGAGATTGACCAGGGCAAACAGCATGTCGCCGAACTCGTCCTTGATCGGTCCGGTATCGCCCCCGGCGAGCGCTTCGCGCAATTCGCCGATCTCTTCCTCTATTTTATCGAGGATCGGTGCTGCCTCGCTCCAGTCGAAGCCGACACGCGCGGCTTTCTCCTGCAGCTTCAGGGCTCGCGTCAGGGCAGGGAGCGCCACCGGCACGCTGTCGAGAAAACCCCTGCCGTGATCTTCCGGGTCGAGCCCGCGCGCGATGCGGGCGTCGCGCTTCTCGGCTTTTTCGGCCGCCTTGATCTTCTCCCACATGCCCTTGGCCATGCCGGCGCTGCGCGCCTTCTCGTCGCCGAAGACGTGCGGATGGCGGCGGATCATCTTGGTGGTGATGGCCTCGACGACATCGCCGAAAGCGAACTCGCCGATCTCCTCAGCCATCTGCGCGTGGTAGACGACCTGAAGCAAGAGGTCGCCCAGCTCCTCCCGCAGATCGTCGAAATCGCCGCGCGCGATCGCATCCGCCACCTCGTAGGCTTCCTCGATCGTATAAGGCGCGATGGTCGAGAAATTCTGCTCGATATCCCAGGGGCAGCCGGTCTTCGGCGCCCTGAGCGCAGCCATGATCTCGATCAGCCGGGAAATGTCCTTGGAGGGCTTCATGGGTCGAGCCTATCCCGCGACCGACGTCCGACCAATCCTGGCCGGACGCTGAAACGAGTTGTCCACAGCCTCAGTCGAGCACCGAGACGATCGCCTTGGCGAGATCGTCCATGCCGACCTCAGGCAGGCCGGCAACGTTGATGCGGCTATCACCGACCATATAGACGGCATGCTCGGTGCGCAGCCGCTCGACCTTCGCTTCGGTCAGTCCAAGCCTGGAAAACATGCCGCGATGGCTGGCGACGAAATCGAAACGGTCGGAGTTGGATTGCCGGCGCAACGCTTCGGCGAAAGCAACGCGCAGCCTGAGCATGCGCAGCCGCATCTCTTCAAGCTCCGTCTCCCAGTCCTTTCTGAGGTTTGCATCCTCCAGCACCATGCGCACCGCCGCGGCGCCATGATCCGGCGGCATCGAATAGAGCGCGCGTGCCGCCGCGAGCATCTGGCTCATCGCCACATCGGCCTGGGTGCCGTCCTTGGCCATGATCATCGCAGCACCCACGCGATCGCGATAGACGGCGAAATTCTTCGAGCAGCTCGAGGCTACCACCATTTCCGGCACCCGTTCGGCCAGCAGCCGCAGGCCGGCGGCGTCGGCGTCCAGGCCCTCGCCAAAACCCTGATAGGCGATGTCGACGAAAGGCAGCAGTCCGCGCTCCAGAAGCACGTCGGCGACCTTGGCCCACTGCGTGGCATCGAGGTTGGCGCCGGTCGGGTTGTGGCAGCAGCCATGCAGCAGCACGACATCGCCGCTGTTTGCGATCTTGAGCGCCGCCAGCATCTCGTCGAAGCGGACAGCGCCCGAGGCGGCGTCGAAATAGGGATAGTCGCGAACCTGGAGGCCGGCGGCGCGCATCACCGGCGGATGGTTCGGCCAGGTCGGGTCGGATAGCCAGACGGTCGCGCCGGGGCGCGTGCGCTGCACAAGCTCGGCCACCAGCCTGAGCGCGCCCGAGCCGCCCGGCGCCTGGGCCGCGCGGATGCGCGACAGGTCGGCCTTGTCGCCAAAGGCAAGCTTGATCATAGCGGCGTTGAAGCCCGTATCGCCGGCAAGGCCGAGATAGGTTTTTGTGTCCTGGCTCGCCAGCAGCCGCTTCTCGGCCTCGCGCACGGCGCGCATCACCGGCGTCCTCCCGTCGATATCCTTGTAGACGCCGACACCCAAGTCGACTTTGCCGGGCCGCGGGTCGTTGCGGTAGAGGCCGATCAGGGCAAGGATCTTGTCGGCCGGCGCTGGCTGCAGGGTCTCGAACATCGAAAGGACTCCAATGGCGGCGGAGTGATACGCAAATCGACAGTGCTGCGCCAGCGCTTTCCTCTCCACCAGCCCCACAGAAAAGAAATGCCGGGCAGGGATTAAAGTCCCTACATGCTCCGTAAACAGGGCATGAAACGCTCAATGGCACGCTTCGATATTGTCGGGCAGTTGGGATCGCTGCGGCGCTATGCGCGCTCGCTGACGCGCGACGGCACTGATGCCGAGGATCTCGTCCATGACGCGCTGGTGCGCGCCTATGAGCGGCGCGCGACCTTTCGCTCGGGCGGCAATCTGCGCGCCTGGCTGCTGGCGATCGTGCACAACATCTTCATCGACCGCATGCGCTCGCGCCGCTCCGAGGCGGCGCGCATCGAACAGGCCGGCCTTGTCGCTGACCAGAGCATGCCGGCCTCGCAGGACCATTCGGTGCGCCTGTCGCAAGTCCGGGAGGCGTTTCTTTCGCTCCCCGAGGAACAGCGCTCGGCGCTGCATCTCGTGGCAATCGAGGGGCTGTCCTATCAGCAGGCAGCCGAAGTCATCGGCGTGCCGCTCGGAACGCTGATGTCGCGCATCGGCCGCGCGCGTGCCGCGCTGCGCGAGATGGAGGAGGGCGCGGCGCCGAAAGCCAGGCCGCATCTCAGGATCGTGGGAGACGATCAATGACCGCTAGTGTCGACCCCGTGACCGATGCCGATCTCGACGCCTATGTTGACGATCAGCTGAATGTCGCCCGCCGCATCGAGGTCGAGGCCCACCTCGCCGCCCGCCCGGAAGCGGCGGCGCGCGTGATGTCGGACCTGAGGACACGCGACGAACTTCGCGTCGCGCTTGCCGGGCCCGTCGGCATTGCCCGTCCGGCCACGACCGAAGCAGCGCGGCGGCTGGAAAGGGCGCTTGCCAGGGGGCGTATGCTTGCCGTGCTGCAGCGCGCCGCGGCCGCGGCCGTGCTGGTCGCAGCGGGCTGGCTGGCCAACGGCATTTTCGGGCCGATCGCGGTGACCAAGGTGGTCGCCTCGACTCAGCCGCCCGCCTATGTCGAAGACGCGGTGAGAGCGCACCGCACGACCTTGATGCGCGAGACGATGCCGTCGCAGAAAGAGGCGCCGGGCTACGATGCCGACGAGATCCGCGCCGCGACCGCGATCGTCATGCCCTCGCTGCCCGACGACTGGAAGATCCGCGACGTCCAGGTGTACCCCTCGCAATTCGGGCCGAGCGTCGAGATGGCGGTCGAGACCAGGGACCTCGGCCTCGTCTCGCTGTTCGCCATCAGGCCGGGCACGTTCGACGTCGTGAAGCCGACAATCGCGCCTGCCGACGACATTTCGTCGGCCTATTTCCAGATCGGTGAGGTTGCCTATGCCGTGGTCGGGCGCGGCGACGCCGGCAGCCTCGACCGTGCCGCCGAGAAACTCGCCAGAACTCTCTACTGAGAACCAAGGAGAACCAAATGAGCAGCCCCAAGCTGGGATACCGAATGGGCACCAGCGTCCAGGCCGGAGCCGTCTATGACGAGGGCCTGCGCAGGCATATGCTGCGCGTCTACAACTACATGGGCCTCGGCCTCGTCGTAACCGGCCTGGTCGCCTTCTTCGTGGCCTCGACGCCGGCGCTCTACGTGCCGATCTTCTCCAGCCCGCTGAAATGGGTGGTGATGCTGGCGCCGCTCGCCTTCGTCATGATCTTCTCGTTCAAGATGCAGACCATGTCGGCGGCGAGCGCACAGACGATGTTCTGGGCCTTCTGCGCGGTGATGGGCCTATCGCTCGCCTCGGTGTTCCTGGTCTTCACCTCGACCAGCATCGCGCGCACTTTCTTCATCGCCGCCACGATGTTCGGAGCCACCAGCCTTTACGGCTATACGACCAGGCGTGACCTGACGCAGTTCTCGTCCTTCCTGATTATGGGCCTGATCGGCGTGGTGATCGCCAGCCTGATCAACCTCTTCCTCGGCTCGACCGCGCTGCAGTTCGCTATCTCGGTGATCGGCATTGCCGTCTTCGTCGGCCTCACAGCCTGGGATACACAGACGATCAAGGAACAGTATGCCGAGAACTTCGACGCGGAATCGCAGCAGAAGCTCGCCGTGTTCGGCGCCTTCTCGCTCTATCTGAACTTCATCAACATCTTCCAGCTGCTCCTGAATTTCACCGGCGAGCGCGAATAAGCCGGACCGTGGCAGGCAACACTGCTGACCTCGGCGTGGCCGGAGGGAAACCTCCGGCCATTTTTTGTCGACTGTTCATCAAGGGGTCCACGACCAAGGTGCGATTGCCTGCCGCGCTTGAGTTCGCGCGCGGCCTTTTGCTAGCCTGCCGGCCAAACCAGCCAGCCGCGAGGACGCAATGGAACAGGTGACGCTTCAAGCTGACGGCATCTCGGCGACCATCGTCGGGCAGGGGGCTGAACTGGTCTCGCTGCGCGATGCCGACGGCACAGAGCTTCTCTGGCAGGCAGGGCCGGCCTGGCGGCGCCATTCGCCGGTCCTGTTTCCAATCGTCGGCCGGCTGAAGGGCGATCAGCTGCGCCATCGCGGCCAGACATATCCGATGACACAGCACGGCTTTGCCCGCGACCGGCACTTTGCCTGGGCGGAGCAGGAGCCGACCTCCTGCACATTGGTCCTGACGGATGACGCCGAAACGCGGTCGCACTATCCCTTCGCCTTTCGCCTGGCCATTGGCTACGAACTGACCCCCCGGCAGCTCGGCGTCACCTTCGAGATCGCCAATACCGGCGACGAGCCGCTGCCGGCCTCGATCGGTGCGCATCCGGCGTTCAACTGGCCGCTGCTGCCGGAACTGCCCAAGGAGGCCTATCGGCTGACCTTCGTCGATAGTGAGCAGGCGCCCGTCCGCCGCCTGAAAGACGGTCTGCTGCTGCCGGACCCGCAACCGACACCTATCGAGGGAAAGACGCTCGCTCTCTCTGAAAAACTGTTCGACGACGACGCCGTCATCCTAGACCGGCCGGCCAGCACAAGCGTGCGCTATGCCGCAGCGCGCGGACCGGCGATCGAGATGTCGTGGCGGGGTTTCAACGAGCTGGGCATCTGGTCCAAGCCCGGCGGTGCGCCGTTCCTGTGCATCGAGCCATGGCATGGCATCGCCAGTCCCGTCGATTTCGACGGCGAGTTCGCCGACAAGCCGGGCGTCATGCTGATCGAGCCGGGCAGCCGGCGGGTGCTGAGCTACCGGATCGGCCTCAGCCGGGAACCGTAGAGCATGGCATACGCCATCAAGGCCGAGATTGAGGACCCGCGGGCGGAGACATTCATCTTCGCCCAGAAAACCATGTATGGCGGCAAGCAAATCGCCGAAGGTGACGTCATCTTCCTCTTCGCCAGCGAGAATGAAGGTGGGCAGGGGCTCGTCGCGCGTGGTATCGTGACCTCGTCGGAGGCTGTTCCCAGACATCCCGATCTCGAACGGCAGACACCGCGGGTCAGCATTGCAGTGCGTCGGACCGTCCTTGCGACGAAGCTGTTGGGCCGCGATGAGCTCAAGCGCTTCAAGGATTGGAATGACGGCCGGCCCGAGACCGAGCTCAACTTCAAATTCTACCGCCAGGCGACGAACAAGATCGTCGGCATCTCGGACGGGGCGGCGTTGTTTCTCGAAGGGTTTTTCTGACGGGGCGGGACAGCTTGTTGCCAAGGCCGCATTCTGCCACGATGCGAGAAATCGGTGCGCATGGGGAGCCACGGCGATGAGGGGCATTCGGACGTTGGCGGCGTGCGGTTTGCTCTTTTCCGCCTTGTCGCCGGCAACGGCCGGGGAGAAATTACGGGCTTCGGACAAGGCAGCACTTGCCGAATGCCTGAAATATGTCGGCGATTTTCCTGGCGACGTTCCCGGGGTGAACGATACGCCGACGCCCGCCATTCATATCGACAACGCCATCAAGCTCGCCGGACACGAGCCTGCCTCATGCGTCAACTACGTGACCGAGCTGTGCTCTTTCGAGAGCGACGACGGCCGCTCACAGCTGGGATTGATCGATTGCGCCAACCGCGAAGTCGCCGTGTGGGAGGACCGTCTCAACGCGACCTATGCGGCGCTGATGGCCAAGGCCGCGCCCAAGGCACGGGACGGCTATCGCAAGATGCAGCGCGCCTGGATCGCCTACCGCGACGCGCGATGCAAGGCGGAAGCATCCGCCGAGACCGTGAATATCGATCGTCAAAGCAACATCACCGTCAGCTGCGTGCTCGACGCGACGGCGCGGCAGGCGCTGATCCTCGATAACGAGCTGTCGGATCTGCAGTGACCGGGCAGCGAGAGGTGTGACACGAGGGTCGCTCGCTTGAGACCGCGGCACAACGGGCATTCGACATCTCCGCAGCCCACATCCGTAAGTCGCATAAGATAGATTATGGAACTTATCTCGCGATATCGATGCGGGCTTTGGCGCGCCTCGCGTAGCAACGTGCCCGTAGCCCTTGCGCCGAACGCAGTGGCGTCGCCCTTGCGGATGGGTCCCTAAATATCTCGTAGTTGAGATTGCAATGCCAACTGAGCAGTCGTCGTTATCGCTCTGACTCGTAAGGAATTTCGATCGCCATACCATCATAGGCCGGCACCACGTGGTCCGGTGTCTCGGCCATTACCAGGGCGTAGTCCAGCGGCACGTGCATATGCGTCAGCACGGCTTTCGTCGGTGCCAGTTTCTCGATCCAGCCCAGCGCCTGGCCGAGCGACAAATGGCTGGGATGGGTGTTGTACTGCAGCGCGTCGATCACCAGCACGTCGAGACTGCCCAAATGCTCGACGGTGGCCTCCGGGAAGCCGCTGATATCCGGGCAGTAGGCAAGCCCGCCGATACGGAAGCCTAGCGAAATGATGTCGCCGTGGAACTGCGGCAGCGGCTGGAGGGTGAGGGCGCCCCCCTCGCCTTCGATCATCACCGGGGTCGCGTGGTCGATGATGTGGGCCTTGACGATCGGCGGATACGAGCTTCCAGGCGGCGTCTCAAAGCAGTAGCCGAACGCCTCGCGCATCCGGCGCATCGTCGGCTCATCGGCATGGATGTCGATCCTGTGCCGCTGGTCATGCACGTAGCCGCGCAGATCGTCGATGCCGTGGATGTGGTCGGCATGCGGATGGGTGTAGACGACGGCGTCGATGCGCCTGACCGAAGCCATCAGCATCTGCTCGCGGAAATCCGGCCCGGTGTCGATGACGACCGTGGTGCGCGCGCCATTGGCGGCAATGCGCTCGACCAGGGCCGCCGTTCGCATGCGCCGATTTTTCGGGTTGGCTGGATCGCAATTGCCCCAGTCGCCGGTGATGCGCGGCGTGCCTGGCGATGAGCCGCAACCAAGAACGGTGAAGCGCAGCCGGTCGCCCATATCTCAGCCTGCCGCCATTGCCGGACGCGGCATCTTGGTGAACAGCCTAAAGAAGTTCCCGGTGGTGATATCGGCGATTTCGGCCTCGCTGACGCCGATGGTCTCGGCAAGCACCTTCGCCGTGTTCGCCACATAGGCGGGTTCGTTGCGTTTTCCCCGATACGGGATCGGCGCAAGGTAAGGCGCATCGGTCTCGACCAGCAACCGGTCACGCGGGACGTCAGCGGCGATGGCGCGCAACTCGCTCGAGTTCTTGAAGGTCAGGATGCCCGAAAAGGAGACGTAGCCGCCCAGCGCCACACCGACTTCGGCGAGCCTGCGCCCGGACGAAAAACAATGCAGAATGAAGGGGAAGGCGCCCTTCCCTGTCTCCTCCTCGAGGATCGACGCCATGTGATCGTCGGCATCGCGTGAATGGATGACCAGCGGCAGGCCGGTCCGGCGCGCGGCCGCGATATGGGTGCGAAAGCCTTGCGCCTGCGCATCGCGTGGCGCCTTGTCGTAGTAGTAGTCCAGCCCGGCTTCGCCGATCGCCACCACCTTGGGATGACCGGACAGCCGCACCAGCTCGTCAGCGGTGACGTCCAGTTCTTCCGCGGCATTGTGCGGATGGGTGCCGACCGAGCAGTAGACTTCATTAAAAGTTTCAGCGATTTCAAGTATTTGCTGAAAACGCTTGACGCGCGTCGAGATCGTGACCATGCGGCCGATCCCGGCGGCGAGGGCGCGGGCGACGATAGCCGCCCGCTCCTCGGCGAAGTCCGGAAAGTCGAGATGGCAATGGCTGTCGACAAGCATCAGGCGTTCTGCTCGACATAGCGCGGGAACACGCCCTCCGGCGCCGGCAAGGCGGTGCCGGGCACCAACGCGTGGTCGGCATGGACGTGCTCGAAGGCGCGCTTGTCCGCGGGCACGGCCAAAAGATCGAGCAGCTTGGCCGCCGATCCTGGAACGAAGGGCTGGCAAAGCACCGTCACCCGCCGCACCAGTTCAGCTGTTGTCCACAAGACCGTTTCCATGCGCTCCGGGTCGGTCTTCTTCAGTGCCCAGGGCTCCTGGGAAGCGAAATAGCGGTCGGCTTCGGCAACGACGCCGAAGATTGCCGCCAGCGCCAGATGGATGCCCTGCTCCGCCATAGTCCGGCGCGAGACGGCCAGCGCCTCGATCGCCTGGTCGAGGATCGCCGTATCGGCTTCAGTCAGTTCGCCGCGCTTCGGCACCATGCCGCCGCAGTTCTTGGCAATCATCGACAGCGAGCGCTGCGCCAGATTGCCAAGGCCGTTGGCGAGGTCGGCGTTGGTGCGGTTGACGATCGCTTCATGGCTGTAGTTGCCGTCCTGGCCGAACGGCACCTCGCGCAGGAAGAAATAGCGCACCTGGTCGACGCCATAGTGCTCCACCATCGTGAACGGATCGATGACGTTGCCGACCGACTTCGACATCTTCTCGCCGCGGTTGAACAGAAAACCGTGGCCGAAGACGCGCTTCGGCAGCGGGATCCCCGCCGACATCAGGAAGGCCGGCCAATAGATGGCGTGGAAGCGCACGATGTCCTTGCCGATGATGTGCGCATCGGCAGGCCAGAACCGCCATTTCTCATCATTTTCATTAGGATAGCCGACGCCAGTGATGTAATTGGTCAAGGCGTCGACCCACACATACATCACATGCTTCTCATCGCCCGGCACCGGCACGCCCCAGTCGAAGGTGCTGCGCGAGACCGACAGATCCTTCAGCCCCGATTTGACGAAGCTCATCACCTCGTTGCGGCGCTCGGCCGGGCCGATGAAATCGGGCTGGCCTTCATAAAGCGCGATCAGTTTGTCCTGATAGGCCGACAGCCGGAAGAAATAGCTCTCCTCCTCGACCCATTCGACAGGCGTTCCCTGCGGGCCGTAGCGCACATTATCGGCGCGGACCTCGGTTTCCTCCTCGCCGTAATAGGCCTCGTCGCGCACCGAATACCAGCCGGCATAGCCGCCCTTGTAGATATCGCCATTGGCGGCCATCGCCTTCCAGATCGCCTGGGAGGACGCATAATGCCGCTCTTCAGTGGTGCGGATGAAATCGTCGTTGGAAGCGTTGAGCGCGCTCGCCATGCGCTTGAACTCGGCCGAGTTGCGGTCGGCGAGCTCGCGCGCCGTGATGCCCTCCTTGCGCGCTGTCTGCAGCATCTTGATGCCGTGCTCGTCCGTGCCGGTCAGGAAGAAGACGTCCTTGCCATCGAGCCGCTGGAAGCGGGCAAGCGCATCGGTGGCGATCAGCTCATAGGCATGGCCGATATGCGGCTTGCCGTTCGGGTAGGAGATCGCGGTCGTGATGTAGAATGTGTCGCGTGACATGAATGAACCGTCATGAATGTCTGAATGTGAGTTGTGGCGGTGGATATCGCATCGGAACGTCGATTGCCATCCCGAGGCCAATGCATGCCGCCCGAAAGTGGGTCAACGGCATGCATCGAACGAGCCGTCACATTCGCATTGCAGAATTCAGGCGGTCGATCATGGTCAGGGCGTGCTGCTTCTTGTCGAGGTTGTAGGTCTCCACCTCAGATATCGTGTTCGCCGCCTCGTGCCAAGCCTCCGACAGGTTTTTGGCCCTGCCGAGATCGCCGGACAAGGCTGCTTCGCTGGCGGCGGCCGATAGCAAATCGAGCGCGCGGCGGTTGAAGATGTCGAACTGGATCGCCTGATCGCGTCCCGCCACCGCCTCGGCAAGACGGTGGGCGCCGGCAATATCGGGTTTCCTCGCCGCCACCAGCGTGTCCAAGGCGCCGGCGATCTCCAGCCCGCCATATTGGGTGAGCAGGATGGCATTGCGGGCGCTGCCCCCTGCCCGCTCGGCAAGTGCTGCGCGCGCCGCGGGATCGTCCGGCGGCGGCGGCTCGACATTTTCCAGCACCGCCATCAGCTCGTCGTCTGCCAAAGGCGCCAGCCGCACCATCTGGCAGCGCGAGCGGATCGTCGGCAGCAGGCTGCCCGGGGCGTGCACGATCAGAATGAACAGAGTGCGCGCCGGCGGCTCCTCGAGATTCTTGAGCAAGGCATTGGCGGCGTTGGTGTTCATGTCGTCGGCCGGATCGACGATGACGACGCGGTAGCTGCCGTCATGCGAGGTCATCGACAGGAAGCGGCTGACCCTGCGGATCTCGTCGACGGTCAGCACCGTCTTGAAACTCTTGGTCTTGTCGTTGGCCGGACGCGTCAGATGCAGCACGCCCGGGTGCGCCCCGGTGGCGATCTGCCGAAACAGTGAGGAAGCCGGATCGGGAACGGCAAGCGTCTCGGGTGCCGTCCTGAAATCCGGATATTTCAGAAGATGGTGCGCTAGGTGGAAGGCGAGCGTTGCCTTGCCGATGCCATGCGGTCCGGCAAAAATCAGCGCATGCGGCAGCTTGCCGGTGCGGTAGGCGCCTGCAAGCATGCCTGCCGCCGACGCGTGGCCGATCAGTCGTGGCGTTTCCGCCGGCTCGGGCACGCCGTCCAGCGTGTCGTGCTGTTCCGGGGCGATGCGTTCGAAGATCATGCCGGCGCCGTCTGCTTTTTCTGCGCCGGCATCCGCGCTTCCAGGGCCGCGAAGACGGCGGCGGTGACGACATTCTCCACCGTGTCGGGATCGGCGGAAGCGTCGATGACGACGCAGCGCTCCGGCTCCGCCTTGGCGATGGCCAGGAAGGCCTCGCGGCGACGCCGGTGAATGGCCAAGGTCTCCTTCTCGAAGCGGTCTGCGACGTCACCCGCGCCGCGCCGGGCGGTGGCGCGCTTCAGGCCTTCGACGGGATCGATGTCGAAGATCAGCGTCATGTCCGGCATCATGCCGTTGATGGCCACCGCTTCAAGCGCCTTCATGAAATCGGCATCGATGCCCCCGGTGACGCCCTGGTAGACGCGCGAGGAATCGATGAAGCGGTCGCACAAAACTATCGAGCCGCGCTCGACCGCCGGCCGGATCACCTGCTCGACATGGTCGGAGCGCGCGGCAGCAAACAGGATCGCTTCCATCTTCGGGCCGAACGGCTCGGCGGCCCCTGACAGAAGCACGTGCCTTACGGCCTCGGCGCCGGGCGATCCACCCGGTTCGCGGGTGACCAGAACCTCGTATTTCTTGGCGCGCATGCGCCGCGCCAGCCGCTCGATCTGCGTCGACTTGCCTGCTCCTTCGCCGCCCTCGAAGGTGATGAAAAAACCGCTCGCCAATCGAGACTGCCTTTGCCCGCGCTGGCCGCTGTCATAGCTCCCGTCCGACAAAAGGTCCACGAACTTGCCCGCTCACAAATGTTTCTGTCGCAGCCAGCCGACAGCGAGTTCCTTGGCTGCATCGAGCGCACGCTGCGGCAGCGTGCCCACCTTCACCGACTCGGCGGCATAGAGTGGTGTCTGCTGACTGAGCGTGTCCCCTATCCAAACGCGCAATTCTCCAACCGGTTGCCCCTCCTCCACCGGCGCCGACACCGGACCCCGATAGACGATCCTGGCGGTCAGCTTGTCGCGGTTGGCGATCGGCAGAAAGATGTCCACGGGACCCTTCGCTTTCAAGGCCAGACCGGATTTGGCGCCGCCGAAGACCTGCGCTTCGCCGATTACCTCGTCCTTGGCGAAAATCTCGGTCTTCTGGAAGGAGCGCGAGCCCCATTCGAGCAGCTTGCGCGCCTCCTCGGAACGTTCGCGGTCGTTTGCCAGCCCGGTAAGCGCCGCGATCACGCGGATGCCGTTGTGGCTGACGGTGCCGACCAGGCCGAAACCCGCCTGCTCGCTGGCGCCGGCCACGAAGCCGTCGGCTTCGATGCCCATGGCGATCAGCGGATTGCGGTTCCTCTGCGCGATCTTGTTCCAGGTGAAATCCGGCTGGCCGTAATAGTGGAAGAACTCGGGATAATCGCGCCATAGATGCAGCGCCAGCATCGTGAGCTCGCGCACCGTCGTCTGCTGGCCGTCGGCCGGCAGGCCGGTCGAGTTGACAAAGGTCGATTTCGAAAGGCCGATCTGGCGGGCGCGATCCGTCATCTGCGCGGCGAAATTCGCCTCCGAGCCGGCCATGCCCTCGGCGAGCACGATGCAGCCGTCATTGGCGGCCTGCACGGTGACGCCCTGGATCAGGTCCTCGACGCGCACTTCGGATTTGAGCTTGGCGAACATGGTCGAGGTACCGGACGGCGCGCCGCCGGTGCGCCAGGCATTTTCGCTGACGACGAACGTATCGGCGAGCGTGATGCGATTTGCCTTGATGGCGTTGAAGACCACCTCCATCGTCATCAGCTTGGCCATCGAGGCCGGCGGTATCGGCCTGTCGGGATCCTTGGCGAAGAGCACCGTGCCGGTGTCGGCATCGATCATGAACGCTTGTGTTGCCTTGGTCTCGAACAGCTGCGCATTCGCCGGAATGGCGCAAACCAGCACCAGCACCAATCCCAGAAGGCTGGCGAAAGGCGGAAAACGGCGCAACTGCATGAAATGTCGACCCGATCTGAGCAAAACCGGAAGGCGCTGAGCGGTTTTCCGCCCCGGAATTGCGCAAAGACTACCCCGCAGCCAAGCTATCAGGGTTTTTGACGCCGGACCAACGGACAGCGAGAATTTGATCAGTTACGCACAACCAGCGCGTCCGGCGCGCCATGCGACCACGCAGCCTGCAGCAGGTCGTCGATGCTGCCATGGCCGTCCGGATAGACATTGACCGCATACCAGTCATTGCCGTCAAGCTCCGTGCGCTGGATCTCGGTCCGACCGAACGGCTCGAGCGCCGCCGCCACACGCTTTGCCTCGGCGGCCTCGTCGAAGGAACCGGCGGCGACGTAGTCGGATCCGGGAGCCTGCTCCTGGCGGTTCGAATTCCGCCATGATTGCAGGACGTCGGCCGGCGACATGCCGCCCGCGTCGAGCGCGGCAAAGACATCGGCGCCCTTCACCCGCTCATCCGCATAGGACAGCGAAGCTATGGCGAAGGGCGAGTTCGGCGGCAAGGTGAGGTCCGGGCGTTCCGGCACGATCGGCCCGAAATCGGGCAGCGCGACATCGCTGGCACCCTCGACCGAGTATGCCGCCGGTTGCACGATCGGCTGCTCCGAGACGCTCGGCTGTGTAGCGAAAGTCTGCCCCGAATTGGTCAACTGTCCAGGGAACGGCACGGCGGCCGGCGGTGCTCCCACCGACAGGCTCGGCGACGGGCCATTCATGGCCACCATCACGCCGGTCGGCAGGCCGTCCGACGGATCCGGCCGATTATTGCCCGGGCGGTAGGAGGCCACCAGATACTGATCATCATCGCCGTCGAGCGGCGCGCGGCCGACATATTCGACCTTCACCCTGGCCGTGCCGACCTTGTCATAGTCGAGCATCTGCGCCGCGCGCTCGGAGACGTCGATGATGCGGCCTTCATGATAGGGACCGCGGTCGTTGACACGAACGATCACGGAACTGCCGGTCTCCAGATTAGTGACGCGGGCATAGCTCGGCAGCGGCATCGTCGGATGCGCCGCCGTCAGATGCGTCATGTCATAGACTTCGCCATTGGCGGTCAAACGCCCATGAAACGCATCGCCATACCAGGAGGCCAGCCCGACCTTGGTGAAGCCCTTCTTGTCTTCCTTCGGATAATACCACTTGCCGCGAACCTGGTAGGGTTTGCCGAGCTGGTCGCGGCCGCCGCCACGGCGCATGAACTGGACGCGCGGGCTTGCCTTCACGCCATATTCGGATTCGGCGAAATATTCCTTGGAGCGGGCCTTCTTGTAGACCATCCCCTTCGGCTCGGGTTGTGAGGCGCAGGCAGCCAGCAGCAGGCCCGAAAGGGCGCACAGGGCGAAAGCAGAAGCGCGACGAAGACGCGGGCGCGCCGAAGTCTGCATGTTTTCGATTGTCCCCTATCGTCCTGCCATTCGACGGAGCCAGAGGTCCGCCAATGCCAGCAACACCTTGATCCCCAATCCCTTTGTGCACAGGAATTGTTTATCACGATGTTAATCGATTATGGCCACAACAGGGCGAGATTATGGCGCGGGCTGAGAAGCAGTGCTGTTTGAGCGGCTCGGCGGTGGCGGTGGATTTCCGCGCCGCTCCGTCAAACCGTTTAAGCGTCGGACCGAATTTCCACTGTTATCGCGGTATCGACCCGTTGGCGACGACTTGCGAGAGCTTCTCGCGCTTCGTCAGAACAGGCTTCTCATAGATTTTCTTCATAATCTCCCCTTTTTGGAAGTACCAGCGCGTTTAGACTGGCAGCCTCTGGGCTGCATTGTCAATGCATCAACCGGCGTCCAGCCGCCCGCCCCGGTTCCCCCGAGCAATGATTGGACCGTTCCTGCGATTGACAGATCTTCGCACGGCGCACTAGAGCATGGAGCGCTCACGTTCCTGCCGGCACGGCTTTGCGGTCGGTGGAACGAAGCGCGCCTCGTGAAAAATCACGATGGAGGGATGGCCGAGCGGTTTAAGGCACCGGTCTTGAAAACCGGCGTGGGCGCAAGTTCACCGTGGGTTCGAATCCCACTCCCTCCGCCAGGTGGCCATCGATTTAGTTTAGCATCGATACTCCAAACGGCTGAAAATACTCACCTTTCCAGCGATCGGCGTGAAAAACCATCGGTTTCGTTGGAAGTCAATCGACGTTGCGGCCGGGTATGAAACCGGGTAGCGTCTCCGCAAGAACCGGGTATTCCGGGGTTCGGAGGACGATATGCCCAAGCTCACCGACGCGCAGTGCCGCGGCGCCAAGCCAGCCGACAAACCTTACAAGCTTGTCGACGGCGGCGGCCTGCACCTATTCGTCAGCCCTGCCGGCCTGAAATCCTGGCGCTACCGATATGAGATCGGCGGCAAAGAGAAGCTGCTCACTCTCGGCAACTACGGCGACCGCCCGCCGGCCCTGACCCTGGCTGCGGCGCGCGCTGCCCGAGACGAAGCACGCGCAACTGTGAAGACCGGCCGCGACCCTGGCGTCGTGAAAAAGCGCACCAAGCTGGCCAACGTGCAGAGCACGGCAAACACGTTCGAAGCGATCGGCCGTGAGTGGTATGAGCTGCAAAAGCCACAATGGGTCGAGCGTCACGCGGCAGACGTGCTCGACAGCCTGGAGCAAGAGGTGTTCCCGATCATCGGTAGCCTGCCGATCGCCGAAATCACGGCGCCGGAAGTCTTGGCGATGCTGCGGCCGATCGAGAAGCGCGGGGCGAAAGAGACGGCTCGGCGCATCCGCCAGCGCGTTTCGGCGATCTTCGTCTATGCTATCGCCTCCGGCCGCGCCTCGAACGACCCGGCGGCCATCGTCAAGGGGGCAATGGCGCCTTTGAAGAAAGGGCGGCAGCCGGCGATCACCAATCTGGAGGCGGCCAAGGAAATGCTGGCCAAGGCGGAGGCGCAGCCGTCGCACCCCGTCACCAAGCTCGCGCTGCGCATCCTGGCGCTGACTGTCGTGCGCCCTGGCACGCTGGCGACAACGCCTTGGGCGGAGTGGGCTGGCCTCGACGCGCACAAGCCGCTCTGGCACATCCCCGCCGAGCGGATGAAGCTCCGGCTACAGCACAAGGACGACGAGGCTAGGGACTTCCTGGTGCCACTGGCTAAGCAGACCGTGGAGGCGATCGACGCGCTGCGCGTGCTCACCGGGCGCGGCCCCCTCGCCTTCCCCAACGCTCGCCACGCGCACAAGCCGATGAGCGAGAACGCGATGGGCTACCTGCTCAATCGCGCCGGCTACAACGGCCACCACGTTCCGCATGGCTGGCGGTCGACCTTTTCCAGCTTGATGAATGAGCGCTTCCCCGTCGACAAGCCGGTGTTGGACCTCATGCTTGCCCACGTCCCGAAAGACAAGGTGGAGGCAGCCTACAACCGCGCCCAGCATCTGGAGCGGCGGCGGGAATTGGCGCAAGAGTGGGCGGACTTGCTCCTGGAGGGTGCAGCGCCAGCTATCGATCTGCTCGCCGGGCCGAGACGCTAAGGCCACGCCGCGAACACGTTGTCGCACCAGATTATTCCGATATGCTGACCCGGGAAATGCTTGGGAGGCGTATGTGGATTGGGTCTCGGGTACGATCTCGATAATTCTGGCTTTCTCAGTACCGTTAGTGATCGGTCTCGGATTGTGGTACCGGCTCAAGGGCAGCAAGGGCATAGGCTGGCAATATATCCGGTTCACCGTGATTGCTATCTCGATACCAGTTGCTGGTCTCCTCGCTCTCAACGGCAAGCTCACCGGCGAGGCTTCAACCATCATTGCGGCGGCGCTGGGGTATGCCTTCGGAAAAGATAACGAAGCTACAGGACAGAAAAAGAGCGCCCAGCCTAAACCAGAAACTGCCGCTGACTGACGCTAGATCGACCTTCGCTACTGGACATTGACATCGCGATATAGCGCGGCCTGGGTTGCGTCTAAACACGCTAGACACCGACGCGGCGATGTAGGATTATTATCCTAGATGGGGCGATTTCTCGCGAGAGGTCGCAATGGTCAGACGCAACAAGCCAAAGCAGCTTTCAGAGGTCGAGATTGAGCATCGTTTCCCCGCTGATATCGACGCAATGCGACCACTACCGCGCCTTGGGCGATCTGCATGAGGCCCTGCTAAGGGCGGTGAAGGAAATCACCGGCAAGGACGCGGCTTTCGTTCGCTGGTTTGGGGCGGGATCGAAGTAGGCGCGTGCTGGATCGTTCGAGCGCCCGCCGCGACTGCTCAACCACAGCCTTAGCTTCTGCGACTTCGGCACGAGTGCGACCGATGAGGCGTAGAGCGCTCTCGGCAAGCTCTCGGTCGGTTCCAAATGGATGCATAGCGGTATTTTAACCCCTTTACCGGGGCCGATCAAATGGAACGCGGGCGTTGGCGACCAGCGCGCGACCGGCAACGGCGGAAAAATAGCTTCCTTCACGCGGCATCAGCCCCTCCCTTCCCTCCAGGCGATCCGCGCCATTCGTATCGGTGTTGGAGCACCAACAGCTTGGCGTGAGCATCGATTATCTTGTCGCAAAGCTGAGCAATTTCTGTGGCACTTACGGGCTTCATGTCGGCAAGCACAAGCCTTTTGGTCCTCGACTGTACATTGACGACCTTCGGTTTGATCTGGACCCGCTTGATTTCAGCGTCGCCAACTTCTGGCGAAAAACTGTACCAGAAATCGTGGACCATTCGATTGCGCTCCAGTCGGATGGGGTTGTTAATTTGGTTGATGACATCGGCGAGTTCGTCGTACCAGCCGTCGTCCGGCTTTTTGTCGAAGCCTAGAGCTAAAAGCGCATGCAGCTTATCTCTAAATTCCATCAATCCCATGAGGGCATTTTTGCTAGGTGCATCGGGGAAAGAGACAATTATGGTGAGGAAGACCGCAACGTCTAACTCCAAACTGCTCCAAAGGGTGCACATCCGGCCGATCTGGGCAGAGTGCTTTTTGAGTTGCCGTTCCCTACCCCTTACGAGTTTGACGTAATGCTCGTAGCCCAGCGCCATTGGCTCAACCCCCACATCGCGGCACAAAAGGATTAGCGGAAGATCGAACAAAGGGAAGGCCCATCGCCAGCGCTATTTTACGGCCAGCGTGCGACCAGCGGCGGCGTGAAATGGTTTTCTGCAGCATTGTCAATGTGATGGCAGTATGGCGTGCCTGATAACGCGCCAGATGATGGTAAATTTAGAAGTATTTTCCGAAACAGATACTATAGACAAAACAACACCGCGCAGATCGCTATTGTTTCCACTGCCGTGATTTGATAATCTAATTGTGCCCTAAAATTCAGGGAGCAAGGCGAACACCTGGCCACCTATCCCGCCAGCCGCCGACGACCGCAGTGGGTCAAAGAGCGCTGCCTTATCGGATAGGACCCCCACACATCGTTTAAACGCACTGCCGAAGCGGTTACGCGCTTCGGCAGACCCGTGTAAGGAGCGCCGACCGTGGCACCTCACATCTTCACCGACGAGGGTGATCCTCTGCTGGGCCACAAGGAAGCACTGATTTACCTTGGCTTCAAGCACCCCAACACCCTCTACAACCTCAAATCCCAAGGCCGCGGGCCGAGGGTAACAAAGGTCGCGGGCCACTCAGGCTACCGCATGTCAGACCTGATGGTCTGGAAGCTCGATCGCTACCTGGCCAAGGTGGCCGAGGCGGTGGCGGCATGAGCCCCGCCCCCGACATCACGGCGGCCGAGGTAGCAGCCGCCGAGCTGTGGCTTGTCGGTTACCTCGTCGACAACGCCAAGCCTATGAGCCTCCCGAGCATACTGCGCAGCGCCATACAGTCCGGCCATAAGTGGCGCCACGTGCTGCGGGCACGGTTCAAGCCGATCAACGGCATCATCGCGGCCCGGAACAGCGACGGCGAATGGACCTGGACACTGGCCTCAACAGAAAGGAATGCAGCATGAAACAGAAACCGTATCACAGCGGCCAGTGGGTCGTGACCGGCGACGGGATGACCGGCGATGGCTGGTACTTCATCGCGGCCGATCGGCTGGAGGAGCGCCGCGGCAGCGGCCAGGGCACTGGCCACTACGATTGGCCCCTCCACATGGTCGATAAGACTTGGGTCGATGTTGAACAATTCCTGGCCGCCATCACTGTCGCCCTGGAGCGCCATTGCCCTGGCTACGACCGCGAGGAGTTGGCCTGGAGCGCCGACAATATGCGCGAGCATCGGGCGCGGCAGGACCGGCGGAAGGCTGTCAGGCAGCGCTTGTTCCCGCCGAAAAAGAACGGCCCCATTTTCGAAGCGATCGACCTTGCGAAGTGGTCCGCAGAGCGTGCGGCGATCGACGCTGTGATCGCGGCAGAGGACGCGGCCATCGCGGCGATCACAGAGGAGGCGCAGAGCAAATTCTACATGTGGCAGATCGGCATGGAAGCTCAGCCGGCCATAGGCATTACCGACAAAAAGGAGGCTGCATAAATGGGTCAGGTCATATCGTTCGCGGCGGCGTCTGCGCGTCTTCGGCCGCATCAAACGACAACCGCGCCCCAGCATCAGCTTCGCCCCCTGGAGCAGCCACAGCCCCGTCCGAATGTGGCCGCGGCCAGCCTGGAGGACCAGGTGACCGAGGCAGGCATGCTGCTGATCGAAAGGCTGCGCGGCGGCCCGGTTGCCGTCGATGCTCTCCGGCGCTCCGTCGATGCCACGGGCGCGTCTCGCGAGGCGGCAGCCATCGCGGCGGGCGCAGTAGGCGTCACGCGTCGCAACGGCTTCGCCGAGTTGCCGCGGCACTGGCAGCAGCACTTCGCCAGGTCGACGGATGATCGGACGAACAAATTCTATCTGAGGTTCATTGGCTTGGAGTGAAGGCCGCACATTGGACGGAGGCGAAGCAAACCCGTCCCTGAAATAGAAAGGCCCGGAGCTGCCGAGGAAAACAGCGATCCGGGCCGAGACAGAAAGTACGAAAATGCCTACCCAAGAGATTAATGCATCTGCATCGAAAGTTCAAGCTTCCGATAGCAAATCGCAACCGGTTTCTCCTGCCAGCAAGCTCTCCCCGGAGGCGCTGGCTAAGCACACCAGGCGGCTCGCTCTGGACATCGCCAAGCAGGGCGGTCGCGTCTTCCCGATGCGTTTCATCAAGGATACCAGCGGTAAAGCCCGCAAGGTGCCGGCGGTGAAAGGCTGGCCGGAGAAAGCCACGGGCGAGCATGAGCGGATCGCTCGTTTCTTTGCCCGTCCTGGGCTTGGCATCGGCATAGCGACCGAGGCGTCGGGCTGGGTCGTCTTCGACACCGACCAGAAGCCGGGCATCGACGGCGATGCCAATCTGCGCACCTGGCTGGGCGACCACGCTCACTATCTCGATGAGACGGAGACAATCCAGACGCCGAGCGGGTCGAAGCATTATCGCTTCACCGGTGATCCCGTGAAAAGCAGCAGCAGCATCCTAGCACCTGGCGTCGATGTGAAGTCCAGGGGCGGCTATGTCGTCGGCGAAGGCTCTGTGACGCCGGCCGGCGGCGTCTACCGCGTCACAGCCAATGGTGGCACCCGCCTTCCCCTGCCCCAGCCGATCATCGACCTCATTGCCAATGCCTATACGGCTGCAAAGCCGCGCATGGCCGCGGATGTTCCCGGCGACGATCCGACCGACATCGCTGCCGCCCGCGACTACCTGGCCGAGGCGCAGGACATCGACGGCTATAACAACGCGATGAACCTGGCGCGCAAGCTTTCGGACTTCGGCATCACGACCTCCACGGCCATCGCGTTGTTCGACCAGGAAATCAATCCGCGCCTGCCGCACTATCCTTGGGAGCGGGACGAATTGGAGAAGAAGATGCCCGAGTGGTACGACGGCTGCGAGAATGCATTCGGCGCCGACAGTGTGGCCGTGCAGTTCGACGTGCTGCCGGATGATTTCTCGGACCTAAACTCGCTCGCCGAGGCGGCCAACGACAACGACGGCAAGCGGGACGATGATGTCCTGGCAAGATGCACCCTCGACCTCGACGCGATGTCCGGCATGCCGGTGCCGGAACTGCCGTGGCACGTCAAGGATTGGGTGCCGGGCGACGACGTTACGATGTTCTACGGCGACGGCAGTGTCGGCAAGAGCCTGACAATGTTGCAGCTCGCCGCCTCTAGCGTCCTTGGCCGCGTATGGTTCGGGCTTCCGGTGCGGCGGGGCCGCGTCATCTACATAACGGCGGAGGATAATGCCAAGGTGCTGCACAACCGCCTTGCCAGTGTCGCCAGCCGTGAAGGCGTTTCCATCAGCGAGCTTAAAGCCGCCGGCCTGGAGATCGTTTCTCTCGTGGGCGAAGACCCGGAGCTGGCAGTCGCCAGGGACGCCGAGAGGATCAAGCCGACAAAACTCTGGCGCAAGCTTGTCGCCAGGATCGACACCTTCAAGCCGGCCCTTGTCGTGCTCGACACCCTGTCCGATGTGTTCTCAGGCAATGAGAACGTCCGCAGCCAGGCGCGCGCTTTCATCCATCAGCTTCGCGCGCCGGCCAGCGCTCACGAGCTCGCCCTTATCGTCAATGCGCACCCGAGCCGCGCCGGCCTCGACACTGGCGGCATCAACGCAGCCTCCGGGTCATCGGGCTCGACGGCGTGGCACAATTCCGTCCGCTCGCGATTGTCGATGTTCCGCGACGATCCCAATGATACGGACAGCCGCGTCCTCACGACCAAAAAGGTGAACAACGGGCCTGTCGGTTCGACTATAAATCTGCGGTGGGTGAACGGCGTTTTCGAGGGCGGCATCAAGACGGCGGAGGCCAAGGGCGATGACGCGCGCCAGGCAGAGGAAATGTTCCTTGAGCTTTTGGACGCTTACGCGAAATCGAAGCGGATCGTCAGCGACAAGCCGGGCCGCAACTACGCCCCGAGCGTGTTCGCCGATGACAAGAGCCGCCCGCACGCCGTAAGCAAGGACCGCTTCAAAGATGCGATGAACCAGCTTTTCGCCGAGGACAAAATCCACGTGGCCACTGTCGGAACAGGGACCAGGGTTCAAAGGCAGCTCGCCGCAGGACCGGCGCCGATCGCCGATGCGGCCTGATTTCAACTATGCGGAACGCCCTGAATGGCGTTCTGCACATCGATGTAAAGCTATGAAAACGGATCTAAATCTAACTACGAACGCTCTGCGGAACGCGTTCAGCAGGCGTTCCGCATCCATTTCGCGGTCAAGGCAGAAAACCGTTACGGCACAGTGGCTTAGAGAGCTACGAACGCTTGCGGAACGACTGCGGAACGTTGCGCGTGCATATCCCCCATACCCCCTGGGGGCGTTCCGCACGCGCCCCCGGCTGGGTGCCGGGCGCTACGTCCGCCCCTAACCGTGGCTGTCGAGTTCAAAATCGCCGCTTCGGCAACAAGAGGTCGACAGCGCGGCGAAGGAGGAATAGGCGCGGTAGCGTGCAACCGAGACGGCGAAGCCGCGGAAGGGCGGAGAGCCCGAGAAGCCCAAAGTATAGCACTGGCTATAAAACCTCACCCTGATTTAAACCGCATACCGCGCACGTGCAGGAACGGGCATTCCGTTTTTCGACGAAATGGAATGTCTAAACCGTTGGGTCGGGCTTATTACCGCGACAAGATGTGAATGATCTCGTCGGCGTTAAGCTCGCGCGCATGTAGGCCTGGCCGGATCGGCAGCCACCTGTCCAACATCTGCCGGTAGCGATCCTCGGTAGGACTGTGCGAGTTCAAGTCGCGACCCTTGAACGCCGCGAAGCGCCCCATCTTGTCAACGAGCATGTTTGCGATGCCGATCGAAGTGGTTTCGTTGTTCCCATCGAAGCCGAGGAACTTCGGCCCCTGGCCGATGTGCGCCACACCGGCCTGCACCTTGGCCTTGCCGGCAGCATCCAACGTGTCAAAGCCGCGCTCGATAAACGTCCACATATCCAGCACGTCGACGACGTACGACACGTCGCTGCGCTTGTCCGACCGCTCGGGGAATACCCCGCCATATTGCCAGTCAATTGCCCAGTCGTGGCCGCCGTAGATCGCCTCCATAATAAAACCAGGATCGAGCTCCCGTTTTGCCGGCTCTTTGTACAAGTCGCAAAGCAGAGCAATAATGAGCCGTTGTTCAGGGCTAAAATTCAGATCAACCATTTCGCAACCTCAGCGTTTCCGGCCCAACAACGAGCCGCAATCGAAATCTCATGTCTGAGGCGGGAAGTCCATCTATTCTGTCCCATCGCCAAGCCTTTATCCCACATCAATCAACCGCTGCACTTGGGAAGCCGAAAACGGTTGCCCGGACGCAGTAACATGTCCGAGCTTCGCCAGCTCTGCCGCTATCTCCCGCAAGCTCCGCCGCGATCCCGTTTTCGGGCTCTTGCGGGCCAACCGCTTGGCTTCCCGGATCAAGTCGGGGCTCGACACGCGATAGCCGTGGTTGCCCTCCACACGCCGCCCTGCGGCCTTGGAAGCCCTGTCCCGCGCGCCGCGCAGCTTCGCCACCAATTGAGCCTTCTCGAACTCGCTTACAGCCCCTAGTATCTGGCGGACCATTGCGGCGGTCGGCGTGTCGTCAGTGAAGTGGTTAGGGGCGTCGACCGGGATCAGCTCATAGCCCAGCCGTTGTAGCAGCTTGTGGCCCGCCAGCTGCACCGCAAGGTCACGCGCGAACCGGCTGGCGTTCTCGATCAAGATCACCCTGGCGCCATTGCCGGCGAGATATTCTAGCAGCGCTTGGAAGCCAGGCCGCGTGTCGATCGGGTCCGCGCCACTCACTGCCGCGTCGTGGAATTCCCGGACGACCTCTATCCCGTGACCTCTGGCATATTCCCCGATCGCCTGTCGCTGCCGCGGCGCGCTATCCCCGTCGACATTGGTCCGCGACGAGGTACGCAGATAAGCAACTGCCGTGATCATTCTCTTGATCTTAAGCCTTGACCTGCAAGGCGTTGAGCCGAACATCTGTACATTATACTTGAGAATTAGGTACAGCGTCAACGCTCCTGAAACGCGACAAAGCCCCGCCGAAGCGGGGCTTGACGATCCGGCGAGGCGGTCGACGGCTTACCAAGTCAACAGCCAACTGCGACGGCCGAGCTGCAACAGCGCTTCGCGGTATTGCCGATTGACGTTGAAACCATAGGGAAAGCTGCTGCCGAACAGCCAGGCATTTTCGCGGGGCTCGACGCCAAAACTCAATTCGATGTGACCGATGCGCATAATTTACTCCGTGTGTTGGCTCGGCTGCTTGATTGCGCCAAGGTGATATGATCATACCGAAAATATAAATGCTGTAAATACTGATAGTTTCGTACCGCGATGCGATAATCTAACCACCAAGTTGTCAATCAGTAACTGCAACAATTGTAATATTCGGCAAGGAATGCTTATCGAGGAGCGGGAGAGTACCCTGGGGGTGGGGCCAAGAAATCGAACTCGACCCGGCAAACCTGCATACCCCCGTAGATAAATCGCGCTGGGGTCGCGTGAGAAATTTCGCCGCCTCGCGCGCGGGCCGCCGCTGCCCTTCCCCGCCCACGGTCCTCCCACCTTCAAGCCGACCAGGCACCACCAGCCGGCCTCGCGCGCGGGCAACTCCTACCAGGCTCTCCGGCGGCCCTCGCGCGGGCGGCCAACCCTAGCCCTTCCTCACGCAACCGCGCCTCGCGCCCGGCTAAGATTTTTCCGCTGCCTATACTGAGAAATCGATGCGTATCGAGCTACATCAAACAATTGCTATTTATATCTATACTGTATCGATGCAGTAACCGCCTTCATGTCGCCAATATTCCTGTGTTACAATAGATGCATAACTTTTTTTCGCGCGCCATGCGCGCGCCGACCCGAAAGGATGAATTCGTGCCTATCGAAACCGCCGACGCGGCGAACCGCGTCAATCACCTCAAAGCCGAGCTGGCGCAGTTCCAGAGCCCTGAGCGCTTCGCACGGCTGAATGCCGATCTCGTGGAGGCGGAAGCCATCCTTGAAGCCCTGGCCGAAGCCGGCAGCGAGGAGTGACGCCGATGTCCGACCAATTCACGACCCTTGAAGGGCTTGACGCCAGTATCGAGAAGGCACGATCGGGCGCCATCGCCCTGGCATCAAAGGTCAAGCAGCTCCGCACCAGCATTCGCGACCGGCTCATTTCCAACGGCACCGACGCCAAGGCCCGCGAACTGCGCAGTCAACTGGCCGAGCTTTCCGCCGATCAGGCTTTCAGTGAGGAACATCTGGCCGCGCTGCATGAGCGCCGCGCCGCTATCGCGGCCGAAACCGAAGCAGCCCGCGCCGCAGCCGAGCGTGCCGCGAAGGTCGACGCTTTCCGCGCCCAGGTGGGCCTCCAGTTGAAGGCCGCACAGCGCGTCGACGATCTTATCGCCAAGTTGGCAGCGGCGGCCAACGAACTCAGCGCCGCGACCACCGATTTGCAGGTGGCAGCTTCCACAGTCGGGCTGCCCCGCGCGGCGGTCGATGGCCACGAAAGCATCCGCGTCGGCATCGACGCCTCACTGCGGGCCTGCGGCGCGTTCGGCTTCCTCTTCACCTTCAATCCAAAAGGCCGGCTCGATGATCAAGGTCGCTCCAACTTGGCGACGATCTCCGAACGTGTTCAGCGCTCTGGCGCCGAACTCGTCTCAAGGCTGGAGGTCTGACACATGGCACGCCGAGACCAACACATCCTGTTGCGCGACCCGCTCGCGGCCACCCTTGGCCAGCCGGCGCCGGATAATCGCTCGAAAGCAGAGCTGGCCGAAGCCGACGCTGCCATGAAGGCGGAGATTGTGCGCCGCCGCGCGACGGCAGCGGCGGAGGCAGAAGTTGCTCGCCGTGCCGATCAGGAGCGCAAGTCGACGGTCGCGGCGGCAAATGCGGAAGCCGCTGGCGAAAAGATCAATTCAGACCCGGCGCCCCGTCGCCTGGGCGGCATACAAGGGTGGTTCTAATGACCGACACAGTGATCCCGAGCCAGTTCCAGGGCTCCAACCTCCTTATGGCCAACGATGGCAGCCCCATGCTGCCTGGAACACCCGCCGAGGCGCGCGCTCGCCTAGCCGCCCTGAATGCCGATAAGGCCGTGGGCGACGTGCTGCTCGACGTTCGTCATCCACAACACCAAGCCCGCCTCGCCGAGCGCAGGGGCCTGGAATTGATCGCCGCCAGGGACAAGCCCGCGCAGGTGGCAGCCGATGAGGTGGAGCGTCAGCGCCAAAACGCGTCACTGGAGGCCGCTGAGAGTGCCGGCGTCGCGGGCCGCCTTGGCATCTATCGCGATCTCGGAGGCCGCTCGTGAGCAAGCGCACCACATGGCATTCAAACCGCTCCGACGCCAAGAGGTTCGAGGCGAAATCGAAGCAGCTCCAGCAGAAGCGCCAGGGGGAGCGTCGGCCATCGGCCGCCCCTCCGGCCAAACCGTCACCCCAGCAGCATGAAAGGTAACGCAAATGGCAAACCAGACCAGCACCAAGTCGACCACAAAGCCTAGCACTCAGACCGTGGCAACGCGGCCCCAAGAACAGAAGCCAGTCCTCGACAAGGACACGCTCAGCCCTCCGTGACAGCCAGTTACTGATATGCTCGCTTCGCCCCCTATCAGCTTTCCCGAGTTGCCGCCCGTGATCGCGGGCCTTGGTCCGATTTGGACTATCCTGGCCGACCTCACTCCGCAACAAGTCGAGTTCCTGGCCCGCTATTACGCCAACGGTCGCAACGCCAGCGAAGCAGCGCGACACGCTGGCTATGCTGCGGCTAAGACAGCGGGATACGCGCTGTTGCATCGCCGAGCCAAAGTAGCCGCGGCGGTCAAGCGGATAGACCGCATCTTGGCCCATCGCTTCCAGAATGCCTTCGCGCTCTCAATGGGCGGCGATCCGCGCGGATCGGCCGTGATGAGCGAAGTCTACCCCCTCTTGCCACAGGACATGCGGCCATGAGCCTGCTTGATCGGAAAACGGCCAAGGCTCTTGCGGAGGCGCGGCGCGACTATGAGGAGCGGCTCGCTTGGGCAAAAGCGGCCTTCGATGCGCGCGCCGCCGAAATCCTAGCCTCCACCTTCAACATCGTGCACCCCGCCGCACCACAGCGTTTCCAGTGAAGGGAAATCCCCCATGAGTTTCTTTGACGGCCAGCCCGACCCTAACATCCTGCCGACTGCGGCTGACGGCATCACCGCCGGCCCGCAGACCGGCTTTGCCGCCAACTTCATGGCCGCAGTTTCGGACATGTACCATGCACACTCCGCGTTCGCCGCTCAGCAGGACATGTCCAATCTGGAACAGACGCAGCTCGACGCCCTCTACAAGGCGACGGGCACGCGGCTCCCGGCAGTGTTTCCCGGCGCCTTCTATCCGCCATCGAGCGCTACCGGCCCGTATCAGCAGGACTTCATGCACTACATCGCTGGTGACGACACCGTGAACGACACCATGCGCCAGGAGTACCGCACCAAGGCCGAGGCGCAGATCGTCAAATACGACGAGCTGGCGCAGCAGCACGGACTGCTCACATACGAGCAGATGTTCAAGCAGGTGCAGTTGAATGCGCGGCAGAAGGAAGCCGACGCGCTCGACGTGGCCGGCCGCGCGACGGATATGGGCGTCGTGGGCGACATCGCCGGCAGCGTCGTCGGCTCGATGACGCCGCGTGATCCAATCAATATGGCGACGCTTGCGCTTGGCGGCGCCGGCAAGACGATCCTGGCCCGGGTCGGCGCACAGATTGGCATGAACTCCGTGGCCGAGGCCGGTGAGCTTATATCGGGCTCCGCCGACACGCAGCGGCTCTTGCTAGGCAAGGATGCCCTCACCCCAGAGGATGAAGCGGTGCAGATCGCGGCGGCCGGCCTTGGCGCTGGCGTGCTGCACCTTGGCGGCGAAGGGGCTGCCGCGGGCCTCCGCGCTATCGCCAAGCGCTTCGGCGCCGCTGCCCCCGACATCGCGTCGGCGGCGCTGGCGCACGAGGCCGGCGAGGCAATCGGCCCCTCTCCCTATGGCACCAGCCGCATTGCCGAAGGCACCCATACCGGTCAGGTGCTCGACGCGCTGCGGCGGGATACGCCGTTGAACCTGCCCGGCTTGGCGTCATCGCCGCCGTCGCTCTCGCCGGCAGCGCTTGCCAGCCGTGAAAGCGACGAGCTTTTCGGCGGCACGTCGGCGCCTCTGTCCAGGCTGCTCGATCGACTGCCGAACGGCGTTGATGCCAGCGCGGTTGCCAACACAAACCGCCAGCTGGCCGAGCTTACGGCCCGCATCGGCGAGACTGGCAAGGCCGCAGCGGAGCTCGACACGCAGATACAGGCGAGGCAGGAAAGTGCCATCCCGGCCGACGAGATTTTCCGCAAACGTGCAAAGTTGGCTGATCTAAACGCGCAGATCGCGGACACCACCGACAAGCGCTCCCTTGGCCAGCTCAGCCGCGACAAGGCCCAGGCGGAAACCGCGCTGGCCAGTGGCGAAGCCGCCAATGCCAATTTGCAGGCGCTTGTCGCCCGTCGCCAGGACATTGGCAACGCCGCTGACACGCTGCGGCTCCAGCGGTCGAAGATCGTGGCCGACTTCGCGAACGGTGCCGGCGCGAAGAAATCGACGGCACTCGGCAGTGTCGACAGTGGCCTTGGCCCCGTAGGTCAAACGCGCTCACCTTCCCCGTCAGACGCGATCGAGCGGGAGCTTGCCAAGGCGAGCGCCGGGGACGGTCCCAAGGTGCGGATCATCCCGCCCGAGCCGCCCAAGGCGGTGGCGGAAGGCGCCGCACCGCAGCCGACCAGGCCACCGGCCGGTCAGTTCGGCTCCGGTGAAATGATCGAGCTTGGCCAGCGCTCTGGCGCCATCGACATGGATACCGTAATCCCATTCGGCCGCGACGCAGATGGCAATGTGGAAACGCGTTCGATCCGAGACATTCTCGCCGAGCTGAAAAGCCACGACGACCTTGTGCAGGCCATGAACGAATGCCTTATCTAACTCGATTTCTCTGGCCGGGCTTTAGCGTTCGCTGCCGAGTTTAGCGCTTCACAGGCGGTGGCGTTCCTTCCGTATAGGTGAAGGTCGGCTTATCGGGCTTGGTGAGTTCGAACCCCTTGGCAGCGACGGCGTCCCGCGTGGCCTTCGGCGTGTCATTCTCGTTCATCTCCCGGAGCTTCACCAATTCGTCCGTGTTGAACTGGTCAGGAAGCTTGCCGGTTTCGACAGCCAGCCGATGGCCAGCCTTGGTCCTGTAGAATGTGTAATTCTTGGTATCTGCCATTCGATGTTCCTTTTGCCGGAGATTTTGGCCGGGCGGCATCCGGCTGAGCCGCATATATGTGCGGCCTCCGCTCACGCAAGGTCAGCGCGAATAGGCTGATGTAGTAAACGCGTACGACGGCCCGCCAAAAGGCGGGTGCCAAGCGGAAGGGCTGGCCGTGAGGCCGTTTAAACGCCGGCCGGATATTGAGCCGGGTATTTTGTCGCACCGCACCAAAAAAGATGAAGCTAAAACAGATACTTGGCAGCATCCATTTTATGGACACTCCCTCCGCCACAATTCTAATAAACTCAATTACTTAAGCGGCGTTTTCCGGCTGTGCCATAACTTTTGCCCTAACCGGACATGAAAGGCCCGGGAGCCGAAGCCGCCGGGCCAAAGACTGGGATAGCCTAAACATATGCTTCACTCCTCCATGGCATCCACTTCGAGCGCCTCTGCAGCTTCTCCCCGACGCGATTAAGCCGCTCCACTTGGAAATTAACTATTCGGTGGAATTAATGTCCTGGTCGCTTGCTCGCACTTGGGGCCTGCGCGAATGTATCTTGGGGGTGGTGGCTTGGGGAAGCACCACGATGACATTCGTTGACTATTACGAACTGCTGGAAATCAGCCCGAGGGCGACAGCGGAAACCATAGAGCGAATATTCCGATACTTCGCTAAACGCTACCACCCAGACAATCGCGAGACTGGCGATGAACGGCGCTTTGGCGACCTCGTGGAGGCGCACAACACGCTCAGAGATCCCGCCACTCGCGCGCAGTACGACATTTTATACGGACAATATCTGAGCCAGAGCCGTGAGTTGACTCAGGAAGCAAGCGATCCTCAGGTGGTCGAGAAAGATTCAATCGTCCAGGCGAGAGTGTTATCGCTGCTTTGCGCGAGGCGCCGACAAGACGTAAACAACCCAGGTATCGGAGATGAAGAGCTTGAGCGATTGTCAGGTTGCCCACGCGAGCATCTTGAGTTTCACCTTTGGTACCTGAAGGCAAAGGGCTTCATTGGCAGGACCGAGAACGGGACATTCGCCGTTACCGTGCAAGGCATCGATCGCGCCTATTCAGACCCGCAGGACAGCCGGCCGGTCGCTACAAGATTGCTGGAGAACGCGGTCAGCTAAACATCACGGGCAAGGTGTCCAGCCCTTCCGCTGCTCTGGCGTCATCGCATGGTTGGTGAACTGAAGATTTCGGTCATCGCGGCCGGCGGCACGGCATTCGTGGCAGAAGATCACCTTCACCAGGTCCCAATGCATAGAGCCGTGATCCGGGCCGAGTCGCTTTACCAGTTCCTGGACCGAAGCGCTCCGGGCATCCATGGCGGTCAACCGTTGGTGAAGCGGCGTTATTTGATTTCTCTGACAAAATATGCTGCTTGTCGCGCCCATGAAAAAGCTCTGCCTGATGGTTCTGGCGTCGCTGACGCTGGTCTTGCCGGCCAAGGCGATGGACAATGCGTTGCGCGCCGGTCTGATGAAACTCGATCCCGAAACCCGCCTCGAGCAGCGGTGCGACGCCGAGGTGCTCGATCGGATCAGTCACGACGATCACAATTATAAGGCCGATCGCGTCGTGGCCTATGCCTTCGCCACGCCGCAGATGAGCGCCGACGCCATCAAAAGCTCCGGCGCAGCCTTCCGCAGCAAAGGTCAGTGGTATCGGCTGAAGTTCAAATGCCAGACCGCGCCGGACCATATGGAAGTGCTGCAGTTCCTCTACAAGATCGGCGACGAGATCCCGGAAGCCGATTGGGCCAAATATAATCTCTACGACTAGTTTTCCGCCCGCCCGCCAGGGACGGCGGCCACCCGAAATCCGTAAGAGCTTGAGCAATGGGTATCGTTTTGCGGCGATGTCCAAGCTCGCGTCTTGACGCCGCCGGACCATGCCTTTAGGGCCGTCTGGCTAAAGGCGACGCTCATTTCAGGCAAGGATTTCTAGTCTATGGAAATATTCACTGCCGCGGGCCTTTCAGCCCTCATCCAGGTTGTTGCAATCGATCTCGCGCTCGCCGGCGACAACGCAATCGTGATCGGCCTGGCGGCCGCCGGACTCCCGGCGGATCAGCGCAAACGAGCCATCCTCGTCGGCATCGCGGCGGCTACCGTCCTGCGCATAATCTTTGCCCTGATCACGCAATGGTTGCTGAGCATCGGCCCGATGCTGCTCATTGCCGGCGGACTTCTGCTTTTGTGGGTATGCTGGAAGATGTGGCGAGAGCTGCGCGTCAGCCACGAGGATGAGCGCGACGCGACCGAAGCGCTGTCGAACGGCGACTACAACCAGGACGGCAAGGTCGCCGGCAAGGCACTACGCAAGACCTTCTCGCAGGCCGCCTGGCAGATCGTGATCGCCGACGTCTCGATGTCGCTCGATAACGTGCTGGCCGTCGCCGGCGCGGCCATGAAACACCCGACCGTGCTGATCATCGGCTTGGCTCTGTCGATCGCGCTGATGGGCTTTGCCGCCTCCTTTGTCGCACGCCTGCTGCACAGATATCGCTGGATTGCCTATATCGGCCTGCTGATCATCCTTTACGTCGCGGTGAACATGCTTCTGGGCGGCGCCGTGCAGCAGTTTCCCGACCATTTCGCCTTCCTGGCGCCCTGGTTCGGATCGGACGGCCACTGACGTTCCACCAGGGCTGCGGCCAGATTGCTTCCTGCTCTGGTCGACGGGCAGGTTTGCTTCTCGGCCGAAGCGTGCTATTGCGCCGCGCGAAACGGCTCAAAGCCGTCCTCTGTAGATCTTCAGAGCCTGAGGCTCAACCCTCGATCTCGCTCTCATCTCCTGGAAGCACGTTTATGTCCGCCCCACGCGTCAGTTTCGTCAGTCTTGGATGTCCGAAAGCGCTCGTCGATTCCGAGCGCATCATCACTCGTCTGCGCGCCGAAGGTTACGAGATTGCGCGCAAGCATGATGGCGCCGACCTTGTCGTGGTCAACACCTGCGGCTTCCTCGATTCCGCGCGCGACGAGTCGCTCAACGCCATCGGCTCTGCCCTTTCCGAAAACGGCCGCGTCATCGTCACCGGCTGCCTCGGCGCCGAGCCGGAGGTCATCCGCGAAAAACATCCCAATGTGCTGGCGATCACCGGTCCCCAAGCCTATGAGAGCGTGATGGCCGCGGTGCATGAGGCCGCGCCGCCGAGACACGATCCCTATATCGACCTCCTGCCGCCGCAAGGCGTGAAGCTGACGCCGCGCCACTACGCCTATCTGAAGATTTCCGAAGGCTGCAACAACCGCTGCACCTTCTGCATCATTCCCGCACTTCGCGGCGATCTCGTCTCGCGGCCTGCCGCCGACGTGCTGCGCGAGGCGGAAAAACTCACCAAGGCCGGCGTCAAGGAAATCCTCGTCATCTCGCAGGACACCAGCGCCTACGGCATAGACATCAAGTACCAGACCTCGATGTTCGGCGACCGCGAGGTGCGGGCGAAATTCCTCGACCTCGCCGAGGAGCTCGGCAAGCTCGGAATCTGGATACGCATGCATTACGTGTATCCCTATCCGCATGTCGCCGACGTCATCCCGCTGATGGCGGAGGGAAAAATCCTTCCCTATCTCGACATTCCCTTCCAGCACGCCTCGCCGCAGGTGCTGAAGACCATGCGCCGCCCCGCGCATGGCGAGAAGACGCTGGACCGCATCCGCGGCTGGCGCGAGGTCTGCCCGGATCTTGCCATCCGTTCGACCTTCATCGTCGGCTTCCCCGGCGAGACGGAAGACGATTTCCAAATGCTGCTCGACTGGCTGGACGAGGCGAAAATCGACCGCGCCGGCTGCTTCAAATACGAGCCGGTCAAGGGCGCGCGCTCCAACGACCTCGGTCTCGAGCAGGTGCCGCAGGAGGTCAAGGAAGCGCGCTGGCATCGTTTCATGCAGCGCCAGCAGAAGATTTCCGCCGCGCAGTTGGCCAAGAAGGTCGGCAAGCGCCTGCCGGTGCTGATCGATGAGGCGCATGGCACGTCCGCCAAGGGCCGCACCAAATATGATGCGCCGGAGATCGACGGCTCGGTTCACATCCAGTCGCGGCGTCCGCTGCGCGCCGGTGAGATCGTCACGGTCAAGATCGACCGCGCGGACGCTTACGATCTCTACGGCTCGGCGGTCTGATACCTGCGCGACAGCAGACGTCTTGAATGGAAAAGGGCGCCCTGCGGCGCCCCTGGATTCTTTTGACAGCCCTCAGCTTTTTCGGCGCCTCGTCAGAGCTTCACCGTCTCGATTGCTGCGAGCGAACGGTCGATGACCTGACCGAGAGTCTCGTCGAGGCGCGTGCCGCGTTCGACCGCCGACAGCCGAGCGGCAAACCCCAGATGGTAGTCGACGAACCACTCCGGGCGCGGCTCCGGCTCAGGCGGAAACGGTCCCCACCACGGCGGCAGCTTCGGGATCTTCGGCCGCGTGGGGCACCAGTCGTCGAGATCGCTCACCAGAGCCTTCATATCGAGCCCGCCCCGCTCGGCCACCCACAAGTAGCGGACAAATTCCTCGGCGACCGCGGCGCCCAGTTCATGCGGCGGCAGCGGCTGCGGATTGAGTGCGACCCGCGCAAGCACACCCTGTGGTCCGCGCGGGATGACGTCGTAGATGGCGGGAAAGCGTTTCCCGATGATTGCCAGAAGCTTCTTGTTCAATTGCATAAGACCCCCTTCTGCGGGCGCTCTGTCACGCCAGCTGGTTTCGTCTAAGTTGCGCAATCAACATGGAAGTAGAGGCCGGCGGTGTATGTGAAAGCGATTACGCAACCGCCAACAATACTGCACTTGCCTTGTAAAATGCCGAATTCATAAAATATGAAGCGAAGTTGACTTTAAATACTCGACACGCAAGGCCGCTGAACGATCTTTAGCCGGCTGGCAAAAATCGGGTCCAGCTCCCGTCCAACGCGCAAAAAAGTCTGCCAATCGATCTTGCAAACGAAAGAGGGCGCTCTGCGGCGCCCTCTCCGGTCCGAAATGCCGTAGCCGCCTATTGCGGCAGCTTGTCGTCGATGCCCTTTACGTAGAAATTCATGCCGAGCAGCGTGCCGTCGTCGGCGACCTCGCCGTCCTTCAGCCATGGCGTGCCGTCCTGCTTGGACACCGGGCCGGTGAAGGGGTTCCAGCCGCCGGCGATCTTCTTTGTGGTCGCCTCTGCCATCGCCTTGACGTCGTCGGGCATGTTGGTGAAGGGCGCGAGCTTGACCGCGCCGTCCTTGATGCCGAGCCACACATTGTCCGGCTTCCAGGTGCCGTCGAGCGCCGCCTTGACGCGGCTGATATAATACGGGCCCCATTCGTCCGTGAGCGCGGTCAGCTGCGCGTTCGGCGCGAACTTGATCATGTCGGAGGACTGGCCGAAGCCGTGCAGCTTGCGCTCCTCGGCGACCTGCAGCGCGGCGGTCGAGTCGGTGTGCTGGACGATGATGTCGGCGCCCTGGTCGAACAGCGCTTTGGCGGCGTCGGCTTCCTTGCCCGGATCGAACCAGGAGTTCACCCACACGATCTTCACCTTGAAGTCGGGATTGACCGACTGCGCGCCCAGGATGAAGGAGTTGATGCCCATCACCACTTCCGGGATCGGGAAGGAGACAATGTAGCCGGCAAGGCCCTTTTTCGATTCCTTGGCCGCGATCTGGCCGAGCACGTAGCGGCCTTCATAGAAGCGGGCGTTGTAGATGCCGAGATTCTTGCCGGTCTTGTAACCGGTGGCATGCTCGAACATCACCTTGGGAAATTTCTTGGCGACCTTCACCTCGGCGTCCATGAACCCGAAGGAAGTGCCGAAGATGATCTTGCACTTCTCGCGCGCCAGGCGCTCGAAGGCACGGTCGGCGTCGGGGCCTTCCGAAACGTTTTCGAGATAGGCGGTCTCGACCTTGTCGCCGAGCGCCTTCTCGACCTGGAGCCGGCCCTGGTCGTGCTGGTAGGAATAGCCGAAGTCGCCGATCGGGCCAGTATAGACCCAGCAAGCCTTCAGCTTGTCGGCCGCCTCGGCGGTTGCCACGACCGACAGGGCCGCGACAGTTGTCATCAACGCAATAAGCAGTTTTTTCATAGTGTTACCTCTCTGAGTTAAGCCTTGGAGCTTCCCGTCTTTTTGTTGTCGTCAACGATCCGGAACGAATGGCTGCCCCAACGAAGCCGGCGTGTTCATCATCGTCAGCCGCTTGTTGCGCGAGATTAGAACGAGAACCACGATGGTTGCCAGATAGGGCAGCGAAGAAAGAAACTGCGACGGCACCGGAATGCCAAAAGCCTGTGCATGAAGCTGGCCGATCCACACCGCGCCGAAGATATAGGCGCCGGCCAGCACCCGCCACGGACGCCAGGACGCGAACACCACCAGCGCCAGCGCGATCCAGCCGCGGCCCGCGCTCATGTTCTCGACCCATTGCGGCGTGTAGACCAGCGACAGGTGGCCGCCGGCAAGACCGGCGCAGGCGCCGCCGAAGATCACGGCGAGATAGCGGTAGCGGATCACCTTGATGCCGAGCGCATGCGCGGAGGTGTGGCTGTCGCCGATCGAGCGCAGCGTAAGCCCGGTGCGCGTCCTGAACAGGAACCACATGACGGCCGCGGTCAATGCGATCGAGATGTAGAACACCGGATCCTGGCCGAAGATCAGCTTGCCCACCACCGGGATGGAGCTGAGCCCTGGGATATCGAGATTGGGCAGTCGCACGCCCGGCTGGCCGACGAAGCTGGTGCCGATCATGCCCGACAGGCCGAGGCCGAGCAGCGTCAGCGACAGGCCGGTCGCCACCTGGTTGGTCGCAAGCGACAGCGTCATGACGGCGAAGAGCAGCGAGAACAGCGCGCCGACGATGATTGCGGCAAGCAGGCCGATCCAGGGCGACCCGGTGAGGTATCCGGCGCCGAAGCCGCCAACGGCACCCATGATCATCATGCCTTCGACGCCCAGATTGAGAACGCCGGAGCGCTCGACCACAAGCTCGCCGATCGCTGCGATCAGCAGCGGCGTCGCCGCGGTCGCGATGGTCAAAAGGATGTTGATGGTGATGTCCATCAGCGGGCCTCCTCGAGCTTGGGCGCTGCTTCGAGTTTCGCAGCACCGTTCGTCAGCGCCAGGCCGATCAGGCGGATGCGGTAGTGGATGAGCGTGTCGCAGCCGAGGACGAAGAACAAAAGCATGCCCTGGAAGACGCGCGCCACCTTGTCGGAAATGCCGAGCGCGGTCTGCACCGCTTCGCCGCCGAGATAGGTCAGCGCCAGGACGAGACCCGCGGCCACGATGCCCAGCGGATTGAGCCTGCCAAGGAAGGCGACGATGATGGCGGTGAAGCCGTAACCGGGCGAGATCACCGGCTGCAACTGGCCGATGGCACCGGACACTTCCGAAATGCCCGCCAGGCCGGCCAGCGCGCCGGACAGGAGGAAGGTGAAGAACACCATCCTGTTGAAGCCGAAGCCGGCGAAGCGCCCTGCCCTCGGGCTGGAACCCAGCACGCGCACCTCGAAACCTTTCAGCATGCGGCTCATCATCAGCCAGATCGCCACGGCGGCAACCAGCGCGAAGACGAAACCCCAATTGGCGCGGCCGTCATCGGGCATCAGCTGAGGCAGCACCGCCCAGTCGCCGAACTGGATGGTCTGCGGAAAACCGTGGCCCTGCGGATCGCGCCATGGGCCGCGCACCAGCCAGTCCAGGAAGAGCTGCGCGACATAGACCAGCATCAGGCTGGTGAGGATCTCATTGGTGCTGAAGCGTGTCTTCAAAAACGCCGGGATCGACGCGTAGAGCGCACCGCCGATCATGCCCAGCAACAGCATCAGCGGGATCACGAACGGGCCTTCGAATTGCGGGAACAGCACCGGGATGATCGAGCCGAAGATCGCTCCGAAAATGAACTGGCCTTCGGCACCAATGTTCCAGATGTTGGCCTTGTAGCAGACCGACAGCCCGACCGCGATCAGGATGAGGGGCGCCGCCTTGATGGCCAGCTCGTGCAATTGCCAGACTTCGCTGATCGGCTGGATGAAATAGATGTTGAATGCATCCAGCGGATTGACGCCGAGCAATGCGAACATAATGGCGCCGGCAATGATCGTCAGCGCGAAGGCGATGAAGGGCGACAGCATGGAGAACAGCGCCGAGCGCTGCGGGCGTTTGACCAGTTCGATGCGCATCATGCCACCTCCATTCCGTGTTCGGCGTGGCCGGGCTCTGCGCCGCCCATCAACAGGCCGATCTTCTCGAAAGTCGCCTCGGCGATCGGCAGCGGTTTCGACAGTTCGCCGTTGTGCATGACGGCGATCGCGTCCGAAAGTTCGAACAACTCATCGAGGTCCTGGCTGATGACCAGCACCGCCGAACCGCTGCGGGCAAGCTCGATCAGCGCCTGGCGGATATGCGCTGCCGCACCTGCGTCGACGCCCCAGGTCGGCTGGTTGACGACCATGACGCTCGGCTTGCGGTCGAGCTCGCGGCCGACAATGAATTTCTGCAGATTGCCGCCCGACAGTGCGGCCGCTTCAGGATCGGGCGCGCTCTTGCGCACGTCCATGGCCGTGATGATGCGCTGGGCGGCGCTGTAGACGGAACCGTTCTTGACCATGCCGCCCGAGCCGACAAAGGCCTTGCCATCGGTGGCATGGCGCGACAGCAAAAGGTTCTCCGAGAGCTTCATGCGCGGCGCCGCGCCGTGACCGAGGCGCTCTTCCGGCACGAAGGCAGCGCCCATCAGGCGGCGTCCGGTGATGGAGATAGCGCCGGCATCCTTGCCGCGGATGCGCACGGAACCGGCATCCTGCTGCAGCACCTCGCCGGAGACGGATTCGAAGAATTCGCCCTGGCCGTTGCCGGCAACACCGGCGATGCCGATCACTTCGCCGGCGCGCACTGTGAGGTTGATGTTCTTGAGCGGAATGGCGAAGGGCGTCGCAGGTTTGCGGCTGAGGCCGCGGATTTCCAGCAGCGCCGGCGCGGTTTCGATGCCTTCCGCCGGCGCGCGCACCACGGCCTTCACCTCGCTGCCGACCATCATGCGGGCGAGCGACGCGGCCGTCTCCTCACGCGGATTGCAATGGCCGACAACCTTGCCGTGGCGCAGCACCGTGGCGCGGTCGCAGATGCGTTTGACCTCTTCCAGCCGATGCGAAATGTAGAGGATCGATTTGCCCTCTGAGCGCAGCCGCTCGAGCGTCTCGAACAGCTTGTCGGCCTCCTGCGGCGTCAGCACCGAGGTCGGCTCGTCGAGGATGATGAGCTGCGGCGTCTGCAACAGGCAGCGGATGATCTCGATGCGCTGGCGTTCGCCGACGGAGAGGTCCCCGACCAGCGAGTCCGGATCGAGCGGCAGGCCATAGCTGAAGGACAGCGCCCTTGCCTTGGCGGCAATGGTGCTGATTGGCGAACCATCATTGAGCGAAAGCGCGATGTTCTCGGCCGCCGTCAGCGCCTCGAACAGCGAGAAGTGTTGGAACACCATGCCGATGCCCAGCTTCTTGGCCACGCCCGGGCTGGTGATCTTGACAGGCTTGCCGTCCCAGAAGATCTCACCCGAGTTCGGCTCGAGCGATCCGAACAGCATCTTGACCAGCGTCGACTTGCCGGCGCCGTTTTCGCCGAGCAGCGCGTGGATCTCGCCTTTTGCGATGTTGAGATCGATGTGATCGCACGCGGTCAGCGTGCCAAAGGTCTTCGTAAGGCCACGAACCTCGAGCAGGTTCGCCCTGTCATGATTTGCACTCACAGTGCCTCCCATCCAGTATCCCGGATATGTTCTGTGTTCCCGCGATCATGGTATGCGCGGCCGGCTCCCATCGGAAAGCAGCACCCAACTTGAAAGAGCTTCAAGAATTTCAGCGGAAACTCAAGGGCTAAGATAGACCTCTTGAGAACAACGGCAAATCCGCAGCGCTTTTCAAACAAGCCGTGCCTTCGGGCACGGCAAATCGCTGAAGAACAAGGCAGCCGGTTCGAGGATGATGCCGAAAAACGTGAAGCGGTTTTAGCGCTACATCATTTGCTCCAGTTTCAGGGAATGAGAACGGTCGTTCCCGTCGTCTTACGGGCCTCGAGATCCGCCTGTGCCTTCGCCGCGTCCTTCAGCGCATAGCGCTGGTTGATCACGATCTTCACGGCGCCGCTCTTGACCACGTCGAACAACGCTTCCGCCGACTTCACCATGTCCTCGCGCCTGGCGTTGTAGACGAAGAGCGTCGGACGCGTGACAAAGAGCGAGCCCTTCTGCGCCAGGATCGACATGGAGAAAGGCGGGATCGCCCCGGAAGACTGGCCGAAGCTGGCGAACGTGCCGAGCGGCCGCAGGCAGTCTAGCGATGCTGGAAAAGTGTCCGCGCCGACGGAGTCGTAGACGACATCGCATTTGCGGCCCTGCGTCAGGGCCGAAACAGCGGCGACGAAATCCTGTTCCTTGTAGTTGATGACATGGTCAAAGCCATGTGCTCTCGCGAGCTCGATCTTGTCCTTGGAGCTCGCGGTGCCGATCACCGTCGCGCCGAGATGCTTCGCCCATTGGCCGAGGATCAGGCCGACGCCACCCGCGGCCGCATGGTAGAGGATCGTGTCGCCGGCTTTCACCGGATAGGTGCGGCGCAGGAGATACTCGGCCGTCATGCCTTTCAGCATCATTGCCGCTGCCTGCTCGTCGCTGATGCCGTCGGGCACTTTCACCACACGGTCGGCGGCGATCACCCGTTGCTCGCTGTAGGCGCCGACATTGACCGCGTAGGCAACGCGATCGCCCGGCTTCAGCCAGTCGACGCCGGCGCCCAGCGCCAGCACCACGCCGGCCGCCTCGCCGCCCGGGATCAGCGGAAAGCCGCCGGGCGGCGGATAGAGCCCGGAACGGTGGTAGATGTCTATGAAGTTGAGGCCGATCGCCGTATGCCGGACGAGGATCTGTCCTTCGCCCGGCTGGCCGGGATCGGCATCCTCGTAGGTCAGCACTTCGGGGCCGCCATGGGCGTGGATGCGGATTGCCTTGGACATCGCTCAACTCCCTTGGGTCGGGAACAACACTGAAGCATGATCCAGACAGACCATGCGTCTATAGACAGCTAGGTCAGCATGACGCTTCAACCAACTCTTAACCTGATCCAGGCTCAGGACTTCTTGGCGCCAAGGTTGGGGAACATCTGCATGATGCCCCCGATGCAGGCGAGATAGAGGCCCGTGATCGTGATACCGATCTTGGTGAAATCGCTGACCTGTTCGCCGAGCACGCCGATCTTGTCATAGAAGGCGGCAAGGGCTGCCTGCGCCAGCGCCAGCGCGCCGAAGGCGCACCACAAAAGCGTCATGCCGAGATTGACCGGCCGCAACCTCACCACCCGCACCGGATGGATGAAATTGATCGGCAGGAAGGTCAAAATGCCGGCCACCACCACCACGGCGAAAGACACCCACTGCCCCGGCTCGATCACGAAAAGCGTGAACACCACCATGTTCCAGACGACCGGAAAGCCTTTGAAGAAGTTCTCCTTCGTCTTCATGCCGGTGTCGGCATAGTAGATCGCGCTGGAGACGACGATGATGGCGGCCGACAGGAAGGACAGGTTCTCGCCCATGAAGCCGCGCTGATAGAGCGCGAAGGCCGGAATGAGCACGTAGGTGACGTAGTCGATGATGTTGTCGAGCAATTCCCCCGACCACGTCGGCAGGATTTCCTTGACCTCGAGCTTGCGGGCGATCGGCCCGTCGATGCCGTCGACGAACAGTGCCAGGCCCAGCCACCAAAACATCGAGGTCCAGCGCTCCTCGCTGGCGGCGACCAGCGACAGGAAGGCCAGAAACGAGCCCGACGCGGTGAGCAGATGCACCGAGAAAGCGCGCGCCTGCGGCCACGTCACCTTCTTCTTCGGCAGCGGGAGCCGCTCCGCGATCTTCTTGGCTGCTTTGCGGGCTGCTGTGTTCTTGCTCACGGTCCCCGCCAGTCCAGCTTGCAGATTTCGGCCGAGCGGCCGGCGAAATTCCAGTTGCGGCCGAAGGCGCGCATCTTGCTCTTGTCGGACTTCGCCACGATGATTTCCGGCGCGATCCAATATTCGGAATTGGTGATCACTGTATCCTTCTCGCGGTCCTTGCCAGCAATCGGCGTCACCGCGCCGTCGATGATCTTCGGTATCTGGAAGACGCGCGTCTTGTCGCGCGTCTCATAGGTGATCGGCACCTGCTCGACGCCGAGGAATTTCCCGACGAGGATCGACAGCAGCGAGGTGGTGCCGCCGGCCTTGCCGGTGAAGATCTTGGTCAGCGCCTTGACCGCATAGACCGACGCCCGCTTGTCGATAAACAGGCCGGCGGTCCAGTTACCGCGGCTCATATAGCCGGGGATTTCCATGATCAGCCCGAGATTGAGGGCCGAAAGGTCGACCTCGCCGAAATGGCCGGCATCGATGCGAAAGCCCGCCCAGGTCTGGCAGTAGCCTTCCGTCGGCGGATGACTGCCGAGCGACAGCACGCAAGGACAGAAAACCGTGCAATTGCAGGAGAGTACCAGCTCCCCTTTCATCGCCCAGCTTTGGTCGGTCATCGAATTCTCCCCTTACGCCGAAACTAATAGAAGGGCAGCCGCCCACACAAGCAGTATCGCACCGGCAACCCGGCTGGCCACCCTGCCGGTGGTCTGTTTCTCGATCAGGGTGAACAGGCCGATCAGCGCCATCCAGAAGACGTTCATCGCGCCGACGGCAAACATCACCAGCATCAGCGCCCAGCAGCAGCCGAGGCACCACACACCCTGCTCCAGCCCCAGGCGGAAAATGCGGCCCGGTTTCGCGCTCCAGTTGGCGAACAGGATCGAGAACGGGTTGCGGCACTTTTCCAAGCATGCCTGTTTCAGGCCGCTGAACTGATAGAGACCGGCGACGAGCAGCGCGGCGGCGCCGGCAAGCCCGACGGCTGGATCGAGCATCCGGCCGGAATTGGCAAAGGCGTAGACCGCGAGCGTCAACGCCGCGAAAGCCACGGATGCGCCAAACCATGTCGCGAGGTATCCAGCGACGAGCACCAGCGGATGAACGGCGGGCTCCCCCTTGATCCTCGCCGTGTCGGCGATTTCGCAATAGGTGCGGATCAGCGGCGCGGCCGACGGCAACATCGTCGCCACGGCCATCAGGAACCACATCAGCACGAGCGCCGGCGCTTGCAGGCCGGCCGGGCTGGCAAGTGGCGCCGGCGCAAGGCAAAGAGCGAAGAACCGGTCCAGGAAAACCGGCAGCGGGAGGCCAGGCAGGTTTTTCAGCAGCATGTCGCCGGGCGCCCCGACCAGGCGGCTTTCAGCGCCGCGAATCGCCATCGCGCCGAGAAGCAACCAGGCAAAGGCGATGCCGATGCCGATCGTCAGCATGACCGCGAGGCGTGGGCTGCGCGCCACGCCAGCCGTCGCGCGGCCGGCGCGATCGAGATGGCTGAAATCATGCTGCTCGCCGCTCATGGCCATCGAATGGGCTGAATCGCCGCGTTGATCAAGCCGGCCGGTCTGACCTATATCCATACAAAGGCCTGACGGGTGGCCTCTCATCGTGGAAGCCTGGCGTGGAGCATAACGACAAAGCCCGCATTCTGGTTGCCGGCGGCGGTCCGGCCGGCCTGATCGCGGCGCTCGGCTTTGCCGACGCAGGCTTTGACGTGACGCTGGTCGGCCCGGACGCCAGCAGCGGTGACGGCCGCACCACGGCGCTCATGAATCCGGCCCTGAAAGTCCTCGACCGGCTGGGGGTGCTAGCCGAACTCAAGCCGCAGGCGGCGGCGCTCAAGGTGATGCACATCGTCGACGCCACCCGGCGGCTGATCCGCAGTCCGACCGTGACGTTTCGCGCCAGCGAGATTGGCGAGGAACAGTTCGGGCTCAACCTGCCGAACAAGGTTCTTATCCCTGTCCTCGCCAAGGCCGTCTCATCGCATCGCGGCATCAATTGGCTGAAATCCATTGTTGAATCGTGGCGCCTTGAGACCGATCGGGCCCATGCCCGGCTGGCCGATGGCAGCGAAATCTCCGCCTCCCTGGCCGTCGCCGCCGACGGGCGCCTGTCGCCGGCCCGGGAAGCCGCCGGCATTCGCGCCTCCGCGCGGCCCTATCCGCAGTCCGCGCTGGTCCTCAATTTCGGCCACCGCAGCGACCACGGCTTCGTTTCGACCGAATTCCATACCGAAACGGGACCGTTCACGCAGGTGCCGCTGCCAGGCAAGCGTTCGAGCCTTGTCTGGGTGGTGAAGCCGGAAACGGCGCAGGAGCTTGCGGCGCTCGACGACGCAACCTTGTCGGCGCGCGTCGAGGAGCAAATGCAGTCGATGCTTGGCCGTGTCTCGGTCGAACCCGGCCGCCAGGTCTATCCTTTGTCCGCGGCCTCGCCCGGCCGCTTCGCTCAAAACCGCGTCGCGCTCGTCGGCGAGGCGGCACATGTGTTTCCGCCGATCGGGGCGCAAGGCCTCAACCTTGGTATCAGGGATATCGATGATCTGATTGGAATCGCGGCCGAAAACCGTGACGATCCCGGGTCGCGCAAGGCACTTGCCGCCTACGACACCAGGCGCAGGCCCGATATATGGGCGCGCAGCGGCGCGGTGAACCTGCTCAACATGTCGCTGCTGTCCGATATGCTGCCGGCCCAGCTGGCGCGCAGCGCCGGTCTCAGCGCGCTAGGCAGCTTCGCCCCGCTGCGCGCCTTCTTTATGCGCGAGGGATTGCGGCCCGGCAGCGGTTTTCGTGCGCTTGCCGGCGGCCTGCGCAAACCGGCCGAGCATTAGAAGTCACTCGCGGCGTCTTCTACGCCGCCCGCGAAACCTTACGCGCGGCCCATCCGTGGCTTGCGGCATGGACTGCGGCATTGAATTGAGGCAGCACCTGCGCCAAATAGGCAACAGCCCGAAAGTCGGGGTCGATTTTTGGCGGCGTAGCGCGTAATTTCAAGATGTTAGGGGCGTTTTGCGTCGAGCAGGGACGCCCAATGGTGAGTGCGATGAAAACGGCCAAGTTCTCGATTGGGCAAGTGGTTCGCCATCGGCTCTTTCCGTTCCGTGGCGTGATCTTCGACGTCGATCCCGAATTCGCCAACACCGAGGAATGGTACGAAGCTATTCCCGCCGACGTGCGTCCGCGCAAGGACCAGCCTTTCTACCACCTTCTCGCGGAGAATTCGGATACGGAATACATTGCCTATGTGTCCGAGCAGAACCTGCTCGAGGACCGGTCTGGCGAGCCGGTGCGGCATCCGCAGATCGGCGAGATGTTCGACAAGCTGCCGGACGGCCGCTACGAGCCGAAGCGCCATTCGAAGCATTGAAGGCGACAACAAAAAAGCGGGGCAAATTGCCCCGCTTTTTTGTTTTCTGGACGGCGCTTGCGCGATCAGTTCGCGGTCTTGGCCTTGTCCTGCTCGTCCTTCAGCTTCTTGGCGAAGTCCTGGTTGTTCTTGGCGACGAAGTCCTGCAGCTTCTTCTGCCGGTCCTCGATGTCCGACTGCTGCAGCGGCGGGCCGTCATAGGCGCCGCTGAAGCCGGTCAGCGCGATCTTGATCGGGTTCGGCTGGTTCTGGAAGTTGATCGAGGTCAGCGAGATCGCCTGACCCTTCTTGAAAGACGCCACGAGCTGGTCCGTCAGCGGCACTTCGGCGACACAACGATCCGGGAAGCAGATCACATAATCAAGCTTCTGCGCTTTGCCGCCATCGATCTGCAGGCCGATGCCCGGAGGAATAAGACGGCCGGTCGGGACCGTGACCTGGAAGACCTTGCGGTTCACCTTGCCCTTGAGCTCGATCATGCTGACGCCGGTGACGAGCTGGCCATTGCCGGCGGTGACGATGTTCTGGACATTGCAGATGTCGACATCTTCCTGCTTGGTGCAGGCCTTGAACCAACCCTGAGGGATCTGCGGCTGCTGCTGAGCCGAGGCGGTGAAAAGCCCGGCGCCCAGAACGCCGACCACGCCTGCGGCCAGCACCGAAAGGCGGTACGCGTTGATCGTCATATGGTGCACTTTCCTCTCAAATGATCCCGGGGACCGGCTTCTTCGTGCCGTGTGGTCCAGCTACCTGTTGCCCAAATGAGGCAACAGGATGACTTCGGAGCGCGTGTTACACTGCCAGGGGCGCCGAATCCAGCCCGGTTTCCGCGATTTCTTCGTGGCCTCATGTCCCCAAGGGCGAGCCTCGATTGGCGATGCGCCAGCTGAACCCGATTCCCGTTGGCGCGCCGATTCAATCGGGGGACGAAATGCTCTACGGTGCGTGCCGAATCACAAAAGCCGCCCCGCAAGGAGACGGTCATGGACCGCGTTCTCGTTCGGCTGATCGCCGCGACCTCGTTTCTGGCTCTTTCGCTCCTTTCGGCGCAGTCGGAGCCGAAGCACGGCATAGCCATGCAAGGCGAGCCGGCGCTGCCACCCGATTATCAGCATTTCGACTACGTCAATCCGGACGCGCCGAAAGGCGGAAACGTCACCTATTGCGTCGTCGGCTCATTCGACAACCTCAATCCGTTCATCCTGAAAAGCCTTCGCACCACCGCGCGCGGCATGATCGATACCGTTTACGGCAATCTCGTCTTCGAGCCGCTGATGCAGCGCAACTACGACGAGCCCTTCAGCCTTTACGGACTGCTGGCCGACGGCGCCGACATGGATCCGGAGCGCAAGTCGATCGAGTTTCACCTTAACCCCAATGCAAAATGGTCGGACGGCCAGCCGGTGATGCCGGAGGACGTGCTGTTCACCTATGACGTCTTCAAGGACAAGGGTCGCCCACCCTACAGCGACCGCATGAGCATGATCGCTAAGCTGGAAAAGACCGGTGACCACAGCGTGAAATTCACCTTCAACGACAAGGCCAATCGCGAATTCCCGCTGATTGTCGCGCTGACGCCGATCGTCCCCAAGCACGCCTTCGACAAGGATACGTTCGACAAGACCACGCTGAAGCCGTTGATCGGCAGCGGGCCCTACACTGTGGACAAGGTGCAGCCGGGGCAGCGCATCGTCTTCAAGCGCAATCCGGATTACTGGGGCAAGGACGTGCCCTCGAAGCGCGGCTTCGACAATTTCGACCAGATCACCATCGAGTATTTTCTCAACGCCAACGCAAAGACGGAGGCGTTCAAGAAAGGCATCTGCGCCCTCGATGACGAGACCGATCCGGTCAAGCGCGAGCGCGACATCGATTTTCCGGCCTTCCGCAGGGGCGAAGTGAAGGAAGAGTATTTCAACACCGGCATCCCTCCGGTGGTGACCGGCTTCCTGTTCAACACCAGGCTGCCGAAATTCGCCGACCCGGTCGTGCGGCGCGCGCTCGGGATGCTCTATGACTTCGAATGGGCGAACAAGAATCTGTTCGGCGGCAAGTTCAACCGCACCATGAGCTATTGGCAGAATTCCGAGCTTTCAGCGCTTGGCCATCCGGCCGATGATCGCGAAAAGGCGCTGCTTGCCGCCTACCCCGGCCGCGTGCCCGCCGACGTCATGGACGGCACCTGGCGGCCGCCGGTTACCGACGGCTCGGGCCAGGACCGCAAGGTGCTCAAAGCAGCGTTCGACTTGCTTAAGAGTGTGGGCTTCCACGTGCAGGACGGCAAGATGCTCGACGCGCATGGAAAGCCCTTCGGCTTCGAGATCCTGACGTCGTCGCAGGATGAAGAGCGGCTGGCAGCCATCTACCAGCGCACGCTGGAGAAGATCGGCATTGGTGTTGGCATCCGCACGCTCGATGGCGACCAGATCCAGTCGCGCAAGCAGCGTTACGACTTCGAGGTGCTGATCGGCACCAGCGGCTTCAGCAACTCATTGTCGCCCGGCAGCGAGCAGCTTGGCCGCTGGGGATCGGTCGCCGCGAAAACGGAAGGATCGTTCAATCTGGCCGGCGTAGCCGATCCGGCGATCGACGCGGCGATCGACGCGATGCTGAATGCCCGCACCAAGGAAGACTATGTCGCCGCGGTCCGCGTTCTCGACCGGCTGCTGATCTCCGGCAACTACATCGTGCCGATGCAATACAACACGCAGCAGTGGCTGGCTTACTGGACCTATCTGGAACATCCGCAAAAAACCCCCATATTCGGCTATCAGCTGCCGACCTGGTGGCGAAAGCCCAACTGACGCAAGCCCAGCCCCAATCAGGACCAAACAGGAGACGAGCATGAGTGCCGAGAACTCCATCACCGTCGATGTGGTGTCCGATGTCGTCTGTCCCTGGTGCTTCATCGGCCAGAAGCGGCTGGACAAGGCCATAGCCTCTGCAAGTGACATCGACGTGCATGTCCGCTGGCGGCCCTTCCAGCTCGATCCGACCATCCCGGCGGGCGGCATGGATCGCCGCCAATACATGCTCGGCAAATTCGGCAGTGAGGAGCGCATCCACCAGATCCACGCGCGCATCGAGCCGCTCGGCGAAGCCGAGGGAATCCACTTCGCCTTCGGCGCCATCAAGGTCGCGGCCAACACGCTCGACGCTCATCGCGTCATCCGCTGGGCGGGCGCCGCCGGCGAGGACGTGCAGAGCCGGCTGGTGCGCCGCCTCTTCCAGCTGAATTTCGAGGAAGGCGTCAATATCGGCGACCTCGCGGTGCTGGCCGAGGCCGCCGGCGAAGCCGGCATGGATGCATCGGTGGTCGAGACGCTGCTGCCGACCGATGCCGACGTCGAGGCCGTCCGCAACGAGATTGCCACCGCCTCGCGCATGGGCATCACCGGCGTGCCCTGCTTCCTGCTCGAGGGCAAATATGCGGTGATGGGCGCGCAGGACGCCGACACGCTTGCCGACGCCATCCGCCAGGTGGCTCAAGCCAAGGCGCGCGGCGAGCTGGAAACCGCCGCGGGCTGAGTGTTCCTTGTGCGCAGTTCCGTTTGAATTGCGCTGCTACTTCGCGGTCGCCTTGGCCTTGCTCAGGAAGAAGCCGTGGCCATTGCTGCCCGTGCAGCTCAGTCCCTTCGTCGACGACTGGCAGGAAAACGGCCCCTGGCTCCAGCTATTGCCGTAGCCGAGCTTGGTCACGTCACCGCAACAGCCTTGCTCGCCGGGATTCTTGATCAGTGTCGCCGGGCCTTTGGGGCCCAATATCACCGTGACGTAGCTCGGCTCGACGCGCGAGCAGGAAAGCTCCGGCCCACCGTCTCGCGGCTGGTAAGTGCTGGTGCCGCCCTTCGGTGTATAGATGCAGCCGATATTGCCGGACGGCGTATTGAATTCGATCTGGCCCTCGGCGCTGGCTGGAATGCTCTGGTTCCCGGCATGCGCCGCCGACAGACAGGTGAAACCAGCAAGCAGCGCGGCGGCAACTATCCGTGCAGGCATGTCATCCCCCTTCGACATCAACCATCGCCAGGTAGGTTCGACCCAGGAAGCCGCCTTGTCAAATGCCATCCGGCTGCCCGAACACGATCTGGTGAATCGCTCGGAACACGGCGCTGAGCTAGAAACTCCAAGGGTTTGATTGATTTTGAGGAGACCATATGGCGGCCAGACATCGCGCGTTGCTGCTGCTGTCCTTGCCTTTCGCTTTGGGGCTTCCGCTGGCCTGGCAGCACGTGTCCGCCGAGGAAGCCGTAATGTCGGCAACCTTCGCAGGCAAACCTTGGACGGCGTCTTTCACCCTGGCCCAGATGATGCAGATGGCCGGCAAGCCGATGCTGAATCTCTCGGGAACCGAGCAAGGCTCACCCACCATGACCTTCAATTCGATGCTGGTGCTGAAAGATCCCAACGACTTTGCCGGCAGCTATCCGCTCAAGACCGGCTCCGCCGCGAACAGCGCCAACTTCAACATTCTCGATTCCGGCGCCATGGTCGGCCATGTCCGCTTCGGGAGCGGCGAGATCGTCATCGACAAATACGACGCCGCGAGCAGGACCGTCTCTGGCCATTTCAGCGCCTCTGGAAAAGACGAATCGGGCAAGCCTGAAGAGCTCGCGGACGGTAAATTTTCGGGCATTCCGGTGACCTCGCCGTAGCCATTTCGGCAGATCGGCACCTGTTTTTCGTTCACAAACCCGTGTTTTTAGCTTCCCTAAGGGAAAGTGGCCGCCGGTTGGCGCAATCGCCTTAACGCGCTGGAATGAAAGTCGAAATCAGCTTGGTGAGCGGCTCCTCGGCTCGGCCGTTCTGTTGCCTTCGCGCCACGGCGGGTAACCCTGTTCACATTTCCCGGCAGAAAATTAATGGAAAATGATCAATTGGTGTTACCCTGTGTAACAAAACTAGAAAGGTTTGGGCGGGATCGTGACTGGGGTCGGTAGACCGCGACGTACAGTACCGGAGCAAACATCCAGCGAGGCAAAGACCTCGTCCCTGACGCCGGTATCGTCGATGCGTACATTCTGGGGGCTGATGCGAGCCTACTGGTTCTCCGACCGGTGGAAGGAAGCCTGGACGCTCACCTTCGTCATCGCGGCCCTAACCGCTCTCTCCAGCAAGGCCGGCGTTTGGTTTGCCGTGGCGTTGGGCGAACTCGGCAATTCGATCGCCTTCCTCCACGATGCCGCCAACACCCATCCGCTCCAGACCATCCTGACCAACGCCGGCATACTTGTGCTGCTGGTGATCCTGAAGGATGCCGGCTTCACCGGCGTGCGCAACCTCGTTTCAACGACCCTGCACCGCAAATGGCGCGGTTGGCTGAACAACCAGTTCAACCAGGCCCTGCTCGACGGCAACCATACCCATTTCCATGCCCAGCATGGTTCGGCGGCCGGCGGCATCGTCGCTCCCGACAATATCGACCAGCGCATCCAGGAATCGATCAAGGACATGACCGGCGGAGCCATCGGGCTTGCCATGGGCGTGCTGGGCGTCGCGACGTCGCTCTATTTTATCGGCGAAAACCTGATCGGGTCCTCGGTCGAGGTCAAAGGCCTGGAATTCCTGGGCGGCTACGGCACAGCGGTGCTGGCTTTCCTTGCCGTCGCCATCTACGTGCCGCTGAACACCTGGCTCGCGGTCAAGCTCGGGCGCTTGCTCGAGCGGCTCAATGTCCGCATGCAGCAGGCCGAGGGCAGCTACCGCAGCGAACTGATTACATTCCTGCGCCGCAGCTTCCACGTTGCCGCCTCGCATGGCGAGGGCGTGCAGAAGTCGATGCATGACAGGCTCTATGTCGATATCGACAAGACATGGAGCCGGCTGAACATCGTCAACACCAGCTACACCTCGTTCGAGCTGATCTACAATTTCGTCGGCGCGCGCATCGTTGCCTACGCGCCAGGCCTTTTGTCGTTCATCCACAACCGCCTGGACTACAAAGGCTACATCACCGGCTCTGAAATGGTCGCCCAGCTGATCAGCCAGTGCTCATGGTTCATCCATGTGATGCCGGCGATCGCAACGCTCAGAGCCAACAGCCAGCGCGTGACCGAGCTCGCCAACGCCATCGAGAACGTCCAGCACCCGCGGGAATTCTACCAGCAGACCGGCCGCTCCGACTTCAGCTATGCCACCCAGAATCCTGTCTTCGGCCTCACCATCCAGAAGCTCGAGCTCGCACATCAGGGTGAGGATGCCACACCTTTCCTCAGCGCCGCGAACCTCCGCTTCCGCCGCGGCGAATGGACCTTCCTCAAGGGTGAGTCCGGCTGCGGCAAGACCTCGCTGATAAAGGCGATCAATGGCCTTTGGCCCTATGGGCGCGGCACCATCGTGTTCCCGGAAAGCGTGACGAGTTTCTATGCCGCGCAGGAGGTCAAGCTGCAGCAGGTTTCGCTGAAGCAGCTCGTTTGCCTACCGGGTTCCGAACACGACCACGGCGACATGCAAGTTGCAGCCGCCCTGCATAAGGCCGGCCTCGGCGACTTCATCGAGCATCTCGCCGACGAGAGCCGCGAAGGCAAGATCTGGGACCAGGTGCTTTCGGGTGGCCAGAAGCAGAAGCTGGTGGTCGCGCGCATCATCCTGCAGCAGCCCGGACTTCTCTTCCTCGACGAGGCGACCGGGGCGCTCGACCCCGAAGGCAAGATCGCCTTCCACCAGGCGATCAAGGACAATTGTCCGAACGTCACCGTCATCAGCGTCATGCACGAAGCGGTGCCGCCGCGCTCGCTTGCCGGCGAGGAATTCTACCACAGCGTGGTCGCGATCGCCGATGGCGTCGCCACCAAGAAGCCGCTCGCCCCCAGCCTGCCGCGCGAGCTCACCACCATCCTCGTCCAGCCGCCGCGGCCGACCGAGGACAAATGGCTGCGCTTTCGCCGGATGAAGCAGAAATAGCAGTCATACCAAGCCTTTTGACCGGCGGCTGTGGCCCGGCTTGAGCTGTCCTCGATCACAGTCTCGCGATCCGGCCTGCCCGCATCCGTTTTCGGCGTCCCTCGCGATTGACTCGGCAAAAACCGCTCCTATGTTGCGCGCGCTCGCTGATTTCCAACTACAGCGCCACGCGTCCTTCGGACGCGTAAAGGACGCTGTAGAAACCTAGAATTACGCATGATCCTTTCCGAAATCGAAGTCGATTTTCGGGGTCATGCGCTACCCCGCGAGCAGAAAGGTCAACCCGCCATGCCTGGCGACAGTCACAGTCGAACGCAATCGCCGTCCGCCCTGACGTGACCTGACGGCTCACGTCCTGCCGGACGGCAAGGAGTGAGCCATGAACGAATTCGCACCTGTATTGGACGACGAAGCCGTCGCCGTCGCCCGTGTTCTTGCCAACGATCACGTCGCCGACGTCGTCGACGCCCTCAATCACGAACCCCGCGAGACAGCCATCGAGCTGCTCTGCGCCGTGCCGTTCGAGCGGCTGGTCGAGATTTTCGACCAACCCGAACTCGAAGCAGCGCCCGAACTCGCGGAGGCCCTGCCACGGCCGAAGGCGAGCAAGCTCCTGACCGCCATGTCGGTCGACCGCGCGGCAGATATCCTGCGCGAGCTTGATGAACCGGCCCGCTCGGAGCTGCTCGGCGCTTTGGCCCCGCCGCTGCGCGCGACCCTGCTCTCCATCCTGGGACATCCGGAAGGCAGCGCCGCCTCGATCATGACGACGGAGTTCGTCAGCGTCCCTTCGGATTGGACCGTCGGCCGCACGCTCGACTACGTCCGCAAGGTCGAGCGCACGCGCGAAACCATCTACGCCATCTACATCGTCGACCCGGAGACGCAGCTCCTGCTGCGTTCGACCGGGTTGCGCCGGTTGATCACGGGCAACCCGGAGGATTCGATCCTGTCGGTGGCGCCTGATCGCATGCCGGTGACGGTGACGCCGCTCACCGATCGCGAGACGCTGGCGCAGACGATCTCCAAATACGACCTGCTTGCCCTACCGGTCGTGGATCAGGGCAAGATCCTCGGCATCGTCACCATCGACGACATCATCGATACGATGGTCGAGGAGACGACCGAGGACGTGCATCGCTTCGGCGGCATGGAGGCGCTCGACGAGCCCTACATGAAGATGAGCTTCCTCGCCATGATCCAGAAGCGGGCCGGCTGGCTCTGCGCGCTGTTCCTCAGCGAGATGCTGACGGCCAACGCCATGCAGAGCTACGAGGGCGAGCTGGAGAAGGCGATAGTGCTGACGCTTTTCATCCCGCTGATCATGAGCTCCGGCGGCAATTCCGGCTCGCAGGCGACATCGCTCGTCATCCGCGCCCTGGCGCTGCGCGAGATCGGTCTGCGCGACTGGTGGCGGGTGGCACTGCGTGAGCTGCCGACCGGGATGGTGCTCGGCTCAATCCTCGGCATTGTCGGTATCTGCCGCATCGCGCTGTGGCAGTACTTCGGCTTCTACGACTACGGTCCGCACTGGATGCTGATCGCGGCGACGGTGGGGGCGGCGCTGATCGGCATCGTCACCTTCGGCTCGCTGTCGGGATCGATGCTGCCCTTCGCGCTGAAGCGCATCGGCTTCGACCCGGCGAGCGCGTCTGCGCCGTTCGTCGCCACGCTGGTCGATGTCACCGGGCTGGTCATCTACTTCTCGGTGGCGCTGGTGATCCTGCGCGGCACGTTGCTTTAGAGCAATTTCAGGAAAAGTGTGAGCGGTTTTCCGCCTGGAAATTGCGACAAAACAAAGAGATAGATCGTTTCACCGTTCCGTGAGACGGTGAAACGATCCAGAGCCATGCTGGCAGCCGCTGGCATCGCCGGCGGATGCCACGCGGCGATCAGACGCGTTCGCCGTTCTTCACGCGATAGCTCGGCTTGTACATCGTCACCAGTTCCTCGGCCGCGGTCGGATGCACGGCCATGGTGCGGTCGAAATCATCCTTGGTTAGCCCCGCCTTCAACGGGATGCCGAGAAGCTGTGCCATCTCGCCGGCATCCGGCCCCAATATATGGGCGCCGAGCACCTTCCTCGTCGAGCCGTCGACCACCAGCTTCATCAGCATCTTTTCGTCGCGGCCGGACAGCGTATGCCGCATCGGGCGGAAGGATGCTCGATAGATCTCGACGTCGGAGAAGCGCTTGACCGCGTCGTCTTCCGACAGGCCAACCGTGCCGATCTCCGGCTGCGAGAATACCGCCGTCGGAATAGTGTCGTGGTCCGGCGCGGTCGGGTTGTTCTTGAAGGCGGTCTCGATGAAGCACATCGCCTCGTGGATCGCGACCGGCGTCAGTTGCACGCGATGGGTGACATCGCCGATCGCCCAGATGTTGTCGAGGTTGGTGCGCGAATATTGGTCGACCACGATCGCGCCCGTCTTGCTCAGTTCGATGCCGACGCCTTCCAGGCCCATATTCTCGGTATTGGGGATACGCCCGATCGCCAGCATCACCTGGTCGACCGTCAGCGTCTGGCCGGAGGACAGCAGCACGTCGAGCCTGCCCTCGGGGGTCTTGCGCACCCATTCCGAAACCGCGGGGCAGAGGATTTTGATCCCCTTCTTCTCCATCGTCTCGTGCAGCGAGCGGCGCAGATCCATGTCGAAACGGCTGAGGATTTCCTGACCGCGGTAGACCAGCGTGGTGTCGACGCCCAGGCCATGGAAAATGTTCGCGAATTCGACGGCGATATAGCCGCCGCCCTCGATCATGATCGCCTTCGGCAATTGCTTGAGATCGAAGGCCTCGTTGGAGAAGATGCAGTATTCGTGCCCCGACAGTGCCGGATGCGGCGCCGGTCGTCCGCCGGTGGCGATCAGGATCTGGTCGGCGCTGACGGTGCGGTCCTCGGCTTGCAGATAGATGTGGTGCGGATCGACCAGAACGGCGCGCGAGTGAAACGTCTCGCCGCCCGCGCCTTCGACGTTGCGCTTGTAGATCGCCTCGAGCCGCGCGATCTCCTTGTCCTTGTTGGCGACCAGCGTCGGCCAGTCGAAGCTTGCCTCGGGCACCGTCCAGCCATAGCCGGCGGCATCGACAAAATGTTCGGGAAATTGCGAGGCGTAGACATAGAGCTTCTTCGGCACGCAGCCGCGGATGACGCAGGTGCCGCCATATCGGTATTCCTCCGCGATGGCGATGCGCTTGCCGAGAGCCGCCGCCACCCGGGCCGCCCTTACTCCGCCCGAGCCGCCGCCGATGACGAACAGATCATAGTCATAACCGGCCATCGCGATGGGCTCCTGCGGATGAGAAAGACGGGTCACAGGTAGGCTGCAAAAAGGCAAAAGAAAAGCCCGGGCAAACCCGGGCTTTGTGGTCCAGCGTCGACCGGCCGATTTGAAGCCGATCAGTTCGCCGAATTGTCGGCGGGAGCCGAGCCATCGGCCGGCGCCGAACCGTCGGCGGGCGCGGTGGCATCCGGAGCCGGCGCTGCCGGCGCCGCGGCCTTGGCGGCGGCGGCAAGCGTCTCGCCGACCTGCTGGGCCAGATCACGGGCAACGCCGTTCTGCCAGATGTCGGCGGCCTTCACGAGGTCGCGCGTCACCGCGGGGCCGCTGTCCAGCAGCTTCTTGCCGGCATCGGAACTGTAGAAGGTTGCGATATCGTTGAGGTCTTTCTCGGAGAACACCTTGGCATAGGCAAGCGCTGCCTCCTTTTCGAGGTCGGCGCGCCGTGACGCCAAGCCAAGCGCCTTCTCGGTCACGGTCTTGCCGATCAGCTCCTGCATGTCGGGGTTCTTCTGGATGAGCTGCGACTCCAGCGCGGCAGCCGCCTGCGGCAGGATGTTGTCGAACGAGTCCGTGGCATGGATCGCGGCGACAGCCGCGCGCGCGGCCTTCAGGTGCGATTCGCTGACATCCTGCGCAAACACCGGCGCGGACAGCGCAAGGACGGCCGAGGCCGCCAGAAACATCGAAAGGCGGCGAACCCGCTTATGCAACATCATGGTCGATAGAACTCCCTGGTTTTCGGGCGGCATGGACGGTTTGGATGCCGTCGCCGCCGGCGATGATGGCCGTTGACGCCAGCCCGATGAAAAGACCGTGCTCGACAACGCCTGGAATGGCGAAGAGAGCATTCGAAAGCGCTCTTGTATCCGGAATGCGGCCAAAAGATGCATCGAGGATAAAGTGGCCGCCGTCTGTAACAAATGGCTGGCCCTGCGTCATCCTCAATGTAACCGGGCCGGAAAGGCCGAGGCCGGTAGCGGCCGCGCCAATCGCGATCTCGGTGGCGCGCAGACCGAATTTGTTGACCTCGATCGGCAGCGGGAAGCGGCCGAGGGTCTCAACCATCTTGGATTTGTCGGCGATAACGATCATGCGCTGGGAAGCCGCGGCGACGATCTTTTCGCGCAGCAGCGCGCCGCCGCCGCCCTTGATCAGGGTCAGATCAGGATCGACCTCGTCAGCGCCGTCGATGGTGAGGTCGAGTTCGGGCGTCTCTTCCAGCGTCGACAGCGGCACGCCGAGCTCGCGGCAGAGTGCCGCGGTGCGCTCCGAGGTCGGCACGCCGATGACCTTGAGGCCGGTCGCGACCTTCTCGGCCAGCAGCCGCACGAACTCTTCGGCCGTGGTGCCGGTGCCGATGCCGAGCCGCATGCCGTCGCCGACATGGGCAAGCGCTGCCCGCGCGGCTTCGACCTTCAACTGCCTTGCATCCATGCGGAGCCTCGATTTCGCCGGTTTCGCGCGCCTCCTAGCATTTTTGCCTGTCCCGTCAAAGGCCATCAAAAGGCTCGGCTGTGGACCGATCGAGGCTTCTTGCTTGAACCCGGCCCAGCCTGTATCGGCTGCGGCAACTCAACCGTTGCAGGACCGCCCATGACCCGCCCGATCATCGTTTTTGACCTCGACGGGACGCTGGTCGACACCGCGCCAGACCTGCTCGACAGCCTCAATCACAGCCTTGCGGCAAGCGATCTCGCCGCGGTCGACGAAGCCGGCTTCAGGCGCTTCGTCGGCCATGGCGGCCGCGTCATGATCGAACGCGCGCATACCGCGCAAAACAAGGCGCTGGTGGCCGAAGAGCATGACCGGCTGCTTCAGCTGTTCCTCGACCATTACACGCTGAACATCCCCGGCAAGTCGCGCCCGTACCCCGGCGTGATCGCGGCGCTCGAACGCTTTCAGGCCGCCGGCTATCTGATGGCGGTCTGCACCAACAAATACGAGGCCAATTCCGTGGCGCTGATCGGCGCGCTCGGCCTGTCGAAATATTTTGCCGCGATCTGCGGCCAGGACACGTTCGCGTTCCGCAAGCCCGACCCGCGCCACCTCACCGAGACGATACTGCTGGCCGGCGGCGATCCGGAAAACGCTTTGATGGTCGGCGATTCGCAAACCGACATAGACACCGCCAAGGCGGCTGGCATTCCGGTGGTCGCAGTCGATTTCGGCTATACCGACCGCCATGTGCGCGAATTCGAACCGACCCTGGTGATCTCGCATTTCGACACGCTGACGCCGGACCTTGCCGAGCGGCTAATCGCGGCGGCGCGCTGAACCCGTAGGCACATCCAGCTGGATTTTGCGAATCTTGTCAGGTCATCCAGCCTTTTCAGAAGGTTGGATGGTGGGCGATGCAGGGATTGAACCTGCGACCCCACCCGTGTGAAGGGTGTGCTCTCCCGCTGAGCTAATCGCCCGCTCGTTGCCCGAAGGCCGAAGCGAGCCGCGATATAAGGGAGGCAGGCTCTCGAAGTCAAGGCGATCTGCCGACGATCTTCCAAGGCCGCCAAACGTCAATCGCACAGCGTGCTAGATCAGCCCTCGCCTCACATTCATGCCTGTCACGGCCGTCATCAGAACGGCGCCGGTCATGAAATAGAGCGTGGCGATGATGTGGCCTTGGTGGAAATGCAGTCCAGCAAACAACAAGGCGGTGACCACGGCAAGGAAGGCGATGACGCGGGAGAAGGCATCGGGCATGAGGCGACCTGTCAAAACGAAAATGGATGGCCGCCCTCATTCAGCCGCTCGCTCCATAAATCGGTTTTCAGTTTTCCGCAATCGGCCCGGCGAAGTCGGCGCTTCTCAAGCCAAGTCCACTTCAACCCACAATCCGCCCGGTCCGCGTGCCGGATCGCGCGGCGCGCTGCGCACCGCCTGGACGGAGCCGGACGGCGAAGCAAAGGCGGGTTTCCCGTTCTTTTCGGCCAGCCACGGATCGTCGGCGCGGATGACGCGGCCCTTGGTCTTTGTCTCGAGCGCGGTCAGGATGCCGTCATAGGGCATCTCGCCCCAGTGCACTTTCACCGCATCGGCCTTGTTGGTGGGGATGAAGGCCGACAAGTCACCACTCGTCAGTAGGTCAAAACCCTGCTTCTGCGGGGTGGCGTTCTGACTGCCATGATGGGCGACCTTGAGATAGACGGTGCGCGCCAGAAGATCGGCTGAGGTGACGGTGCCCTGCCCCACCTGCCATTTCAGGTCCTTCCAGCTCAGCCAGTTGCCGATCTGGGCGTCGCCCGGGAACAGGAACACCCGGCCGCTGTCGATGAATTCGAAGGCAAGCACCAGGCTGGTGTTGTTGACGCCGCGATCGAGTTGCATGGCGAGGTCGGCGGCGATCCCCATCCAGTCGGCGTCGATACGCCGCCAGGACTGATCCGGACTTTCCTGCGGCGCGATATGCGCGATCGGCTCCGAATAGTGCTTGCGGACATACTCGACAGCCGAGTCGTCGGCCTCTCCACTCAAAGCCACAGAGAGCGGGGTGCCAATGCTGTGCTCGAAAGGGCTGAGTTCATCGATAAAGCCAGGGTCGCTTGTCTTGTTTGACTCAAGGCCGCTAGCCAAGGCCCGGGTGAACGGGCCGCCGCTCGCCAGCGGGAACATGGCACCGGCCTGCTCTTCCAGCCGCAACGCCGCCTTGTCGCGCGGCGGGCCGAGCACGTAGATCTGGAGGCCGGGCAGTTGCGGAATCGACGTCGGTGGCCCGCCGGGTTCGAAATAGCGTGGCGCTTTTGCGCACAGTTTCGCCGCCGCGTCGCGAGCCGAGCGCACGCGCTGGCCTGCGGCGCCGAATTGAAAGCCCAGCACGGCCTGCAATCCGTCACGCACCCTTTCCATATACGGGTTGAGGCCTTGCATCCCCTCGAGCTGCTGCCCAGCGCCTTGCAGGGCGGCCAGCGCCTGGCCCTTGAACTTGTCCAGTTCCACCGCCTCCGCATCGGCAGGATTCTCCGTCCAGGCCATCCACACTTCGCCGATCGTGAAGGTCTTGAACAGATCATTCGCGGTCAGGAACCCCGAGACATGATCCCAATGTTCATGGGTGACGACGAGGATATCGATGATGCCCCCTGTCTCCATCTTGAGATTCGTAACGATATCGCCAACGAGTGCCGGGCCACCCGTGATCGATACATGGATGCCGCAATCAATCAGGATGCGAAAAGGTTGGCCCTCCGGAGTCTTGAAGGTCAGCAAATGGCAGTCGCCAATGCCCTGGCAGTAATGGCGCACGGTGAGTGGTGCCTGTCTGGACGCGGAAGCGGTTGCCGCCTTGGCTTTGGCGCGTGTCGCTGGCTTTCTAGACATGGTCGTCGTCTCCGTCGTTGGCGTGCAGCATCGCGAACGGTTCGGACGTCTCGCCGCCGAAGTAGAGCGCCCTGAGTGGTGAAAGATAATTCGCCGTCACGGTCGCGGTCTGCCGCTTCCGCCGATCCGCGCTTCCAGTGTTCTTGATGATTGCGTAGCGGATTTCCTCATGCCCTTTGCGCGGATCGATGATGATCGTCGCGCCACCCCGGAACCAGAAGAATTCGTCGCCTTTTTTTGCCACCCCTTTGAGCAGCAGCGCGCCGTCAAGACCAACAGGAACCCGCTGTTGAACGGCGGCAATCACCTCGATGCGGAACGAACCGTCGGGCGCCACGCGTCGGGTAGGGCGAACACCGTAGATGTCGAACGTCGTCTCGCCGTTCCTTGCTTCGTGCTTCATCATACCGTCTTCGTCATAGCGCGGCAGGTCGCAAAGCAGGCCGAATTGCTCGAGGCGGTCCGGATGCCCGATGAAAGCATCCCGCATCGACTTCCAGAGGGCAAAGCGGTTCGTTTCATTGAGCTCGAAAATCTTCGAACGCTTCAGTTCCTGATCCCAGCTGAGATCGATTCCGCGAAGGCATTTCTTCAGCCAGTCGGGCGAGGAATCGACATTGACCGGCGCGCTCCACGCCAGCGTCTCCTCGGAGATGGTGCGCACGTCGCGCGGTAGAAGCTTCAACTTGCGAAATGATTCGATGAACGCCAGGCGATAATGCAGCGGATCGTCAGGATAGGCGTCGCGATCGGCAGTGATCAGGGCGCGTAGATACTCTCCGAAGGTGATGTCCACCGCTGGACAATAGTCGAGCGCGCGGATGCACATGGTGAGCATCTGTTTCGCGATTTTCGTCGTTTCGTCGGTGAGGCGGTCGACAAGGCCGGGATGCAGCACGCCTGCCGGCAGAACGCCGGTTCCTCCGGTGGCCAGCTGGATCAGATCCTCGGTGCGTCGCGTAACGATAGCCTCGAACGCCTTGTAGACCGCGAACACCAGGATCGACCCACGGTCATGCGCTTCGAAGGTCGTATAGTAGTCGAGATTGCCGGACAGGTCGGCGCCGCTATATTCGCGCAGTGGTCCGGCCATCCCGCTGCCCTCGCCGAACTGCCTGGCGATACCCGACAGCAGCGACGCCGCCGACAGGGTTCCCTTTGCCTTGCCGATGGTGAAGCTGACCAGTTCCTTGAGCGTGAAGTGCTGGAAAAGCGCGACAATGTCGGCAAATGCCTCATGAAAGGCCGGCACGTCGGCGTTCGACGCTTCCTGAAAGTGGCGATACAGCCCGTCGAGCAGCGCATGCGACATCTCATGCGCGACGATGTCGTTGGACAGACAGGAAAACACCGTCGTACCGGGTGTGGTGACATCGCCATCCTTGCCCGTTGCCGGAAAGTAGCCGAACAGCAGTGCCTTCTTTTCCGGGCTGTAGTAGGCATTCTCGGCGCGCAGCGCGTGCGGGTAGATGCGAAGGCGCGGTACATAATAGGCCTTTGTCTCCATTCCGCCCAAGCGACCGGGATGATCGGCGTAATGCGACGCCCAAAGCGCGCGCCGGCCGAGCGCCCGTTCGAAATGGCCGATCGTCGTCATGGCGACCGCATAGACCATTTGTTGGTGGAACTTCGGATTACCCTCGGAGGGCGTCAGCCCGTCCTGGGCCAGCAACTGCTTGTCGTTGAGGTCGACTGGGTCGTAGAACCTATCCGACGCCGGATCGACGTCGATCACCTCCAGATATTCGCCGATCGGCCCGGGCCGCAGCGCTGCCTCGGTCAACGGCTTGTCGTCCCAGGGCACGGAAAGCGTCGCCTGGTAGACGGAAACCGAATCCAGTTGCTTGGCGATGGACGGATCGAGCGCATAGATGCGCAGACGGCGCTGTGGCGGTGGCGGCAGTCGCGGCTTGCGTTTGACAACCGGCCTGGGGGTCGAGATGAGCGCGGCAGCAACCGCTGTCGCGCCTGGCCGCCCGAGCCAGTCTTCCAGGAACGCCCTCAGCGGCTTTGACGGATTGCCCTGATCGAGCGCCGCCTCGAGGTAGCGGTTGCGCGCCGCGGTCGAGACTTTGTCTGGATCGGCATCCGGGTCGGCGATCGCCTGTTCGATGGCAACCGTGTGCTGCGCCATCTGCGTCAGTTCAAGCGCGAACATCATTCGCTGCCGAAGCGTCGCCGGCGGCGGTGCCACCAACGAATTGCCGCCGGTCAAGAGGTCCAGCCAGCTCCATGTGTAGGTGGCCGCAGGGAGCTTGGTCAGGCTTGCCGCCACCGGCGGCTGGAAATCCAGCGCGTCGAGAGCACGCAGCACGCCCTGCCCGATCTTCTCCTTTGTCTCCGCCGCATTCATTTTGGCGGTCGATTTCAAGGCCTTGGCGAACAGCGCCTTGCGCACCGCCTCGATGCGCATCCACGGCTGAGGATAGGTCTTCACCACGTCCCAATGCTCGGCGAGCCACAGAGCGGCAGCGGCGGCGACCTGCGGGGTCGCGGCGGAGGTGCCGCTGCCGTCCATGTCGACCACCTTACGGCAATCGATCTCGGCCCAGGGGACGTTCGGCGTGTAGGCCCCAAGCGCCGTGGCCATCTTCGAGGCCGGCCCGTAATTGCCCTGCATGGTGCCAAGAGCGAGACCCGAATAGGCGCGACCGTCGCCCATCACGCCGCAGGCGGCCAGCACCCGGTTGTAGCGCGCGGGGTAGACGATGCTGCTGGGCGTGACGGTAAAATTGTTGCCCGCCGCGGTGACCATGACCACTCCGTGCTCATAGGCAAGGTTGACGGCGTCCACCAGCGCCTGCGAGGCCAGCCCACCCATGCTCATCGACAACACCTGCGCACCCTGCTGGCGCGCATAGTCGATGCCTTGCACCATGGTGCCGGTGGTCAGCCGCACCACCCAGTCGGCGATCCGCACCGGCAGGATTTTCGCCAGCGGCGCCCCGCCGACGAAATCGCTGAAGCCCGGCCAGTGCGGCGAGGTCCCGTCGAGCTTATTGCCGGCAAGCAGGCTGAGCGTGCCGGTGCCGTGGCCGCGGTTGCTGGTCAGCGTGCCGGCCGGAGCATGGTCGGTCGCATTGTTCGGACCGGTTCCATCGTCGACGAAATTGCGCTGCTGCGCTGTGAGAAGCCCGGAAGGAAGGGTCTGGTGGCCGGGATCGAAACCAGTGTCGAGATGAGCAATGGTGATGTTGGCCAGCTTGGCGCCGACCCTTTCGCGCGCGGCCTTGAACTGGCTGAAGTCCGGCGCGGCATTCCATGCGACCCGACCCGATATCGTCGCCTGCCCACCGCTCGGATCCTGTTCGTCAAAAGTGCATGCCGGAGCCGCGCTTGCCGCCATGCCGCGATCGCCACCGCTATCCTTGTAATCCCACTGCTGCAGGATATCGGGCTCGATCGCGAGCACTTCGGCGCCCGCGGCCGCCAGCGCGGGGGTCTGCGCGACGATGTCGTGGGCGTGATCCCAGGGATTGTCTGAAGCGGCGGCATCCGCGGCCAGCCGCAACCAGGTGGCGCCACGGTCCGCTGCCGCGGCCGGACTTGCGCCGATGCCTGGCGGGAGAGAAAGAATCGGCTCGGCTTCGATCCCCCCGATCCGGGGTGATCCGCCTCGCACCGAGAGCCCTGCGCCGTCGCCACGAACCTTGACAAGGAGTCCCTTCGCGACTGCCATGGCGATGCCCCTCCCCCTACAGAACCATGGCGCCGACCGTTCGCTCCAGTCAAGCCAGGGCTCCGGCCATGCTTCGACTGATCTCTTTGCCGACTAGGCAATCATGCCGAAGTCTTTCGAAGCAAAGAGCCATCGAGGCATGAACCACAAATTTCTAAGATAACAATCGCTCTGCCCGGCCCGCATATCTGTGAGTGCCTTCACATACGCCAAGCCGGATTTGCGCGCAGATATGGCAACGGCGGCGCCAACGGCCTGAGCTGATCTACAGTGTCCGACGACGGCTTCCGGACTGCAATGGATGCGGTTTTCAAGAAGGAATTTGATCACCTAGCCATTTTCAGATTTGCTGTCTGCGCGTATGGGCACCTCCCACCCAGCGCGCGGACGGCGTTCTCGACGGATCGGCCCGTAACCGCCAGTGCGCCCGGTCTCCTGATAGTTTGCCGGCTCGCCCGATTTCGACGCGACAGGCGTGACATTTGAACCTCCGTCACCCGCCCGCCGAACTCGGTCAGCCACCACAGAAGGAGACGACACTTTGATCGAGCACGCACTTGTCATACAATTTCCGCTCAACGAGAGGCGGAATCGTATCATGGCTACAAACGGCGCGGACGACAGGAACCTGCCGCGCCTGGCGCGCATTGATCCGCGCCAGTTCGATCTGCTGTTCGGCGGCTGCAAGCTGGAGCGCTATGCCGCCGGCCAGCACCTGTTCGTCCAGGAGGATGCCTCCGACCGCATCTATGGCGTCATGAGCGGCACCGTCGAGATTTCGATCTATTCGCCGGGCGGGCAGAAGCTGGTGGCCAATATCGAGCTGTCGCGCAGCCTTGTCGGCGAGATCGGCGCGCTCGACGGTCGCCCGCGCACCGCAACCGCCATCTGCCTCACGGCATGCGAGCTGGTTTCGCTGAGCCGCACACAACTCTTTGACCGTATTGAGAAAAACCCGCCTCTTGCGCGTGCGATGATCGAATTGCTGTGCGCTCGGCTGCGCTGGGTCAGCGGCGAGTTGGGCGACCAGGCCTTTTTCGGCATCGAGGCCCGGCTGGCGAAGCGGCTGGTGTTCCTGAGCAGCGTCATGGCTGACTCCGCCGGATGGATTCCGATTTCGCAATCGGAGCTCGGTGAGTTCCTCGGGGCGACGCGCGAATCGGTCAACAAGACGCTCAACGACTGGCGCAACCGGCAAATGATCGCCATCAAGCGCGGCGGGCTGCGCATCATCAATGCAGCCGCGCTGAACCACATCGCCGACTCGCAGGATGACGACTGAACTATCAAGCTCGGCGACTTCGCCGTAGCTAAGCTCGGCGACTCGCCGTGCCTAACCTCGGCGACTTCGCCGCAGCTTCCCGCCGCAATTGCCCTGAAACAGCAGTGCGGCCCATCTTTCTCCAAACGACGGACCGCTTTCGAGCGGCTCCCGCTCAGAGCCGCGAGATCAGGTAGCGCAGCGCCGAGCGGCTCGGCATGAAGAAATAACCGCCGCCCCTGGTCGTGACGAACTGCGGTATGTCCTTGATCACGGTCACCTTTTCCCACGACGGGATAGAAAACCGGCCACCGCTCTTGCGCGAGCCGATCGTCGGATCCTTCTCGTCGACAAGCCCTTGGAACGAGCTCGACGAGACCCAGGTCTGCTGGATGAACTCGTACTGGCGCTCGATGTCAGCGTTGAGGCACATGAACAGCAGGCCTTTCTCGGTCCTGCCGCCCTTCTCCTTCTTCTCATAGGTGCGGCCGACGCGCAGGATGCGGTGGCGTTTGCCGATCCTGATCTGCGTTTCGCGATCCTCGCCGAGCGAATCGCGTGGGTTCGAGCGGCGGATATGTGAGCCGAGCGGACACGCATGCCCTTGCGGGTCTTCCGCGCCGAGCGCGAAATCATTATCGGCGCCGCGACCTGGGCGGCCGTTCGGATTGCGCACCAGCGAGCTGCCGTCCTGCCAGCGGCCGAGCATTTTCGCCGCGATCCAGCGCGGGGTGATGGCCGGGTCGCCCGTTTCGCCGGCGGCCTGCATGGCGGCCTTGCGGCAAAAATCGTCGAACAATTCGACATGCTGCTCGAACTGGCGCACGACCAGGAACGAGCCATTGCGGCCGAAGTCGCGCGGCGGTGGCGGCTGCCCCGGGACTTGGCGGTTACGCCGCACCTGCGACAGGATGCCGGTGCGGTCCTGCGCCGCCTTGACCGAGGGGGATGCCGGATAGAAGCCATGCTCGTCGCGATAGCCGAACAGGAACTCGCCAGGCGCCACCAGATGCATCGGGGCCGCACCTCTGTTGGCGCGTGCCGTGCCTCTGACGATCGGTTGCGAGACGCCATCGACGAAACCGAAATGCTCATACGCGCGAAGGCGTCCCGGCTTGCCATGGCTCGTGCCATCGCCGTTCTTTCCAGGCTCGTCAGCGGCCGCGCCATCCTTTTTCGGCTCCCGCTTGACGATGAGCGGCAGCTCGGCAACCAGCGACATTCCCGCGCCCGCCGTCTGTCGCTTCACTGCGGCGACCTCGGTTTTCAGCGTGGCCGGCGCCTCGGCATAACAGACGATGATGGCATCAACCCGCGTGTCGGGTGCGCCCCACTGCCATGTCGATGGGCCATCGCGACCGGTATCGTCGAGGATGCGGCTGCGCTCCGGGGTGCCCATGCCTTGGCGGAAGGCCACCGGAAACGTGTCGAGCGGGTTGTCGTCGACACCGCCTTCCAGCCCGAGGCGGCGCAGGCCGCAGGGGCCGAAAGCCACGGTCATGGCTCGCCCGGCGGGCACGCCGTCGCCGAAACTTGTCTTGCCCATCACGAAGTCCAGCCACGCCTTGCGCTTGGTTGCCGGCAAGCCTTCCGGCACCTGGACCGCAAGCATATGCGCATGACCGAGCGCGCCGAACGGCCCGAAGAAGATTGACTGGATTTCTCCGGATTCCAGCTCTTCGATAGGGGTGGGTGTGGGCACGGCCGGGCCGGCCGCATCCTCCGGTCGCGCCTGAGGGCGCGGCAAGGAGCCGAACAGGCTCAGCCAATCGCGAGCCTCGTTGCCGGTGGCGGACGCAATGCCGCGCCTGATCCGCGAATTGATGCGAATGCGCGCGGTGTTGAGATGCGGATAGGCCGAGTACCAGAAAAGCGTCGGCACTTGCTGGCGCCTCGCCCAGCGCTTGAAGCGGTCACCGTCGCGCGCACCGTCGAGGAATAGCCAGCGCGTGCGCGGATAACCCACTGTATTGCTCCAAACCCCGGTCAGGCCTTCGGATGCCTTGGCGATGAAGTCTTCCAGGTAGCTTTCCCAGCTGCCGCCATAGTTGGAGAAGAACACCAGCCTGTCGGTACCGGGCAAAAGTACCCATCGGGCGAAATGAATGGTGTTGATGTTGGCGAGAAAACCCGGCTTGAACACTTTCTGCGCCGCAATCGAGATCAGGTAGAAGGAAAACCTGAGCGCCAGCCGCCGCAAGATGCCCGCCTTCATCGTCGAGATCGCCGTCAGATGGTTTTGGGCGGCGAGGTCCTCGCGGGCAAGAATCCTGTCCAGATCCTTTGGCGCGATCGAAGTGTTTTCCGGCTGGTCGTTGTCATCGAGGCGCTGCAACGCCCGCAGGCCCAGAAGCGCCAGCAGCGCCGCGAAAATCAGCAATCCGGCCAAGGCCAGCACGAGCGAGGTTACGGCCACGGCAACACCGGTAAGCGTGACGTGGCTTAGATCGACGGGCCTGCCGAACACCAGATGATAGGTCATATACCAGGAAGCAGCCAGAATGATTGCAACCGTCGCGAAAACCGGCGGCACCAGCAGCGTCGTCGTGAAAGCGCGCTTCCAATTGCCGGGCGGCCTTTCCAGGAGGCTTTCAGCGGGCTCGAACGCCCAGTTGAACTGCCCGAGGCACCTGACATGCTGACGCGCTTCGGCAAGCACGTCCGGGGCATTGCCAGTGCCGGCGCGCGGTTTCTCAGCGATCTCGCGCACGCTGTCGGCAAGCTTGGCCTCCGCGAGGATGCGGCGCACGGAATGTCCGGGCGTGCCGGCGAAAACCAATCCGGCGGTGCTGCCGAAGGAAGGCGATATCTCGATGTTGTGCTTCTTGAGGAAGTCCTCCAGGGTCCCGCCGTCGGGCAGACCGCACACATCCCTGAAGATCGGCCGCAACCGCTGGCCGATCGCCTGCGCGATGGCGGCAATGACGTCATCGGCGCTGCCGTCACCGGAGATTTCGAGCACCAGCGCACCGGACTCAAGACCGGATTTCTCGTCCTTGCCGGTGGCGGCAACGGCCAGGCTGGTGAAATGGATGGTGCCGACCTTGTCGAGCGCCTCGCGGATCTCGCCGGCAGGCGGATTGCCGAGGTCCTCGATCTTGCCGCGCACGACATCGAGCGGCATCGAGCGGGTAATCGGACAGACCACCGTCACCATCGACTGGTCGGTGGTGCGACAAAGCGCGGAGCGTTCGAAATCGACCTTGAGGTTCGCCGGATAGGCGCCGACATCGACCATCTTGCCGGTCCTGCCCCGGGCGCGGGCAAGCTTCGGCTTGCTGAACAGCGCGCGAACGCATTCGCCGATCTGGGTGCGGGCAATCTCGGCGCCGATGCACAGATGGATGCCGTAACCGAAAACCATGTAGTCGCGATGCGGGCGCGACGTATCGAACTCGTTCGGCCGCTGCACGATCTCCGGATCGAACATGGCTGAAAGCGTCGCAGGCATCACCACCGTTCCCGCCTTCACCAGGCGCTCGCGACGTGTGCCCTTGCCGATCACTGCGTCACGCCTGGTATAGCGCCAGGGCCCGATCCAGATCGGCTTGAAGCGCATGGCTTCCATGATTGCCCGATCGAGCTTGCCGGTATCGCCCGCGGCGATGGCCTCATCCACCGCCTGCCGCGCATCGGTTCGCGACAGGATGACGTCCAAGCAATTGCCGCCGGCGAGCACATTGGTCGGCACGAAGCCGGCGACCATGCCCAGCATGATGGAATGAATGTCGGGCAGCGATAGACGCCCCTGGTCCATCAGCGCGACCAGGCGGGCCAGCGGCCGGTCGTCCTTGCCTGTCCGTTCCCTGATGGCGGCGATCGAACGGTCTATGACTTTGATCAGCCGGTCTCCGGCGACCACGGCAAGCTGGCGCGTGGTGGGGTTTGCCGTCGGATCGGAAAAGAACAGCGCGCTGAGCGCGATCGACCAATCGGCGAACTCGGTTTCATCGTCGATCTCGAGGCCGAAATAATCGCGGCAGATGCGCACCGGGACGATCTTCATCAATCCGGCGATGGCATCGAAGCCCGGACTGGCGCGGGTCATGATGTCGCGCGAATGGCGCTCGGCGATCGGCCTGACGGCGGCTTCGACTTCCGCCGGCGGGAACGCGCTCAGCACCGCCGATTTCATCTGCCGGTATGCAGCGCCGTCCTGCATGCCGAGGATGAAATTCGAGCCTCGGGCCAGCTCGGCCATTTCCGGCCCGTAGGGCGTCTCGAACTCATCGCCGCGCTCCAATATGTCGCGAACATCCGCGCCCTTGGTGACGAGCAGAAAGTTACCGAAGCCGACATTCGGCTTGAAACGGCGCAGCAGCGCCAGCAGCCAGCGCGGATCGCCGAGAAACAGGCCGGCAATACGTGAAGCAATGCCGCTCTTGGAACGCAGGCGATTGATGTCGAACGGCGGCATGTCGGCGACCGGGCGCTGGCTTTTCTGTGCGGCCAGGACAGCGGCGAAGTACTTCAATGTGATCATGCGCGTTCGAGCCCCCCGGCTGTCCACGTCAATACAATGCCGGCATCTATCTGGCCTAGGTTTGCATTGGTGCGGCGTATGTGAATTCGTTCACAGTCACTTGTTGTCTACCCTGGCGATCACGCGAGAGACTTGGCCCGATCGAAATTGGCGATCAGGAAATTGTTCCGGGACGGGTCGACGAACGGTATCCAGCGTATTCTCTGCTCGGAAAAATCGGGATGCCTGGTCATGAAAATGGCAAGCTCGTGCGCCGCCTCGTCGCGCCGGCCGCTTTTCATCAGCGCGCCTATCTTCAGGAACCTGGCGTAAAAATAGCTCGGTGACAGGTTGAGCGAGCGCTCCGCGGTGGCGATCGCGGCCGGCCAGTCCTCGACGAAGCAATAAGCCGCGGCTAGTTCCCCCAGATTGTGGAAGCGATAGAGGTCGAACGGGCTCAACCGCTCGGTATCGAGAAAGAACGGTATCGCGCTGGTCGCATCGCCAAGCAAAAGATGCGCGCTGCCCATCGCCGAGCGGGCGAAAGCGAAGCTCGGATTGATGTGGATTGCCTCGGCAAGGTGCTCGGCCGCCTGCGCCGGCAGGCCGCGCATGATGTCGGCCGCGCCGAGATAGGCATGCGGGCGGGCATCGAGGCTGTCCATCAGAAGCGCCTTGCGCGCCAGCGTCTCTACCTTTTCCAGATCGTCGCTGTCGCCGAAACGCAGCCATGCCCGCCAGAAGTACCACCATGCGAGCTCGTTCAGCACGGCGCTTGAATTCGGGTCGTCGCGATAGCCCTTGTCGAAGAAGTCGAGGGCGATTTCGGTATCGCGCCGCGTGCGCCTGTTCATGTGCCAGCGGCCGCGCCTGACCAGTTGCCAGGTCTCGAGGCTTTCCCACGGGACCTGGAAGGTGCGCGCCTGCTCGGCGCGATCGACCTCCTTGTCGAGGATGGAAACGATCTCGCTGCCGATCTGGTCGCGCAGGCTGAAGATGTCGACCAGGTCGCGGTCGAAGCGCTGCGACCAGACCAGGCGCCCGTTCGAGGTGTCGGTGAGCGACGCGTTGAGGCGGATCTGCCTGTCCGAGCGCGCCAACGTGCCGCTGACGATGTAGCGCGCGCCAAGCGCGTTGCCGATGAGCTTGGTGCCCAGGCTGTCGTCGCGAAACTGGAAACTGGAACCCTTGGCGATGACCGATAGCCAGCGCGTATTGGAAAGACCGTAGATGATGTCCTCGGCGATACCGTCCGCCATATAGCCGGCGTCGGGTTCGCTTCCGTTGCCCTGGAACGGCAGCACCGCGATTGCCGGGGGCCCCTTGGGGACCGGCCTGTAATGGCCGGGCGCGCTAGGGATCGAAGCGAAGGAAGCAGCAGCGGCCGGTCCGTTGCCGCCGCGGCCGGCGATCAGGACATGCACCGGCAGGGCGATGTTCTTCAGGCTGAACTCGCCGAGATCGGTGAAAACCGCTGCCGTCTTGTCCCTCACATGGTGCCATGTCGTCGCCGAGATCGCGACACCGTCATGCGGCGCGAATTCCTGCAGCCGGGCGGCGATATTGACGTCGTCGCCATAAAGACGGCCTTCGCGCACAATGACGTCGCCGGTGTTGATCCCGGCGCGAAACGGCATGCGCATATCCTCGGCGACCGCGGCATTCAGCGCCGCGATCCGCGCTTGAAAATCGAAGGCCGCCCGCAAGGCTTCGATCGGATTGCCGAACTCGGCCATGATGCTGTCACCCGCATCGCCGAAGGTGCGCCCGCCAAAGGCGCCGCAGCTGCCGGCGATGATGTCGCGCCTCTCCTCGAAGGCGGCGACAGCCAACTCGTCGTCGATGCCCATCAGTCGAGAGAATCCAACGGCGTCGATTGAAATGATTGTCGCAAGCTGACGGGTATAATTCCGTTCAGCCATGATCGAGCCCCCAGTCCCCGCTTCCAAATCAGAACAGGCGGCTAGCGCTCGAAAAAACACGTCGCCGGCCGCCGACGGAAATCCTCGGCGGGCCCGGCGCACTGTTGCCACCCTGTTATGACCAGAATTCTATCAGGGTCTTGCCGAAAGCTCTACCACGAACAGCTAATATGACGAACTCTCCGTCCGGCGCATGGTTAGCCATCCGTTACATCAAAGAACTCATCCGCATCCCACCGCTACTCATTGAAATCACGGAATCTTTCGCCGCCAGGCGGTACAGGCGAGGCCGCTGCCGCGTCAAAATCGGCCGCATCGAGGCAACGCCTCAAAACGTTATTTTAGCGCTTCGGAACCAACCAGCCCGTGTGCGAGTTTCTGACGGCACTTAGGTCGGCTCGAGATCTGGCGCCGATACGAGATCTGGCCAATACGAGATTTGAGGGCTCTCATGCGCACTGTTGTTCTAGCAACCAGTATCGCGGCCATCCTCGCCGGCGGACCGGCATTGGCGGCGGACGATCAGCCAATGCCGCCGCAAAATGCCAAGAAACTCTCGGAAATCGTTGCCAAGGTCGAGCACCGCACCGATTTCCGTTATGTGAAGGAAGTCGACTGGGATAGCGACGGCTACACCATCACCTATTACACGACCGACAAGGCCAAGGTCCAAATCACCTACGACCCCGTGACCGGCGAGCCCAAATAGGGCCGCATTCGCTTTGCCTGCCCGCCATTCCGTCGGGCTTGCATCCGGCATAAACTTGTTCTTCGAAAACGCCAGGCGGAGGACAATATGCGGCTTCATATCTGGACAACTGCCGTGTTTGTGGCCGCATCGATGGCTGGACCGTCCGGCCTGGCGCGTGCGGACGGCCCGTCCTTCGATTGCCGCAAGGCGCAACTGCCGGCCGAGAAGGCGATCTGCGCCGACCCGCAAATGTCGGCCATCGATGCTTTGGTCACCAAGGCCTATAGCGGTTTCGAGCCGGCCTTCGGTGGCGACAAGCGCAAGATCGCCAGGGGACTGGTCGCCGACAGGAATGCCTGCAGGACCGACGCGGCCTGCATCGTCAGCGCGCAGAACAATGCGCTGCAGACCTACGGCAATGCGCCGTCATGGGTGCAGGACTACAACATCGCGCTGATTGGCAAGAAGGCGCTCGACCTCGCGGCAAAGACGCCGCAGCCGACTGATCAGCCCCTGCCCGCGTCGATCGGCAAATGCGGTTTCACCCACATCAAGGCGCTGACCACGAGGCTGGGCGACGACCCGCTGGAAGCCGCCCCCCCGGAAGCCGGCAGCGCGGCCAGCTTTGCCAATGGCGGCACGGCGGTTTCCTATGACCGCGAGCCGGGACTGGCGAGTTCCAAGGTTGGCGATCCGGTCGTCATGTGCCTGATCGTGATCCCGCGCGATTGTCCGAAAGACGATGTGCGCGGCAAGGTCTACTACGCCGTCGACCTCGCCAACAAAGGCACATGGGCGCTGCCCGACTCCCAGCATCTGTGTGGCGGCGCTTGAGGCCTGAAGCATGTCTCCCGAAAGTGGGAACCGGTTTCAGGATGGAGCGAATCTGAAAGATCGCGACGCGCTTTGGCACACGCGCGCTTGGGCCAGGTGCGACCCGCTGACCTTGCATCCACACAACTTTGGTGGCTGACTGCCCGTCATGATTGCGGGCACGGGGGTGCATGGCAATGATCGGTTACGTCCTGAAGCGCATCCTGATGGTGCTCGTCGGCTATCTGGTCGCGGTGCTGGTCGGCTTGATCGCGGTGGTGGTGATCTACGCGGTATTGAGCTCGCTGCCCAACGCGCCAGCTTACTTCGGGCTTATGGAATTCACGCCCATTGCCGTTCTGGTGGTGCCGCCGCTCGGCATGTTCGTCTACTTCCTGACGATCATCCTGACGGGAGCGCAGACGCTGGTCTTCGCCTTGATCGCCGAGTTCTTTTCGTTGCGGAGCTTCTGGCTGCACATGCTGTTCGGCGCCGCTGCAGCGACCGGAGGCTTCATGCTGATCTGGCCAGACGCGACCGACGATCCGGAGCGCTGGGCCGACATGGGTATCATCGGCGGCGCGGGCCTGGTGGCCGGCCTGATCTACTGGCTGATCGCCGGACGCGACGCAGGCTTCCGCCAGCCGCTCATCAAGGCAATTCCAGGAAAAGTGTGAGCGGTTTGGCTCGGCGGCTTCGCCTTAGCCCTCCTTTCAGAAATGCTTGAAATAACCAGCTCAGCTGGACGGCGTGCGCACCGCTTCGGTCGCGTCGAGCGCCTGCATCAGTTTTGAATCGCGGTCATAGACGTCGTCGAAATATGCTACCTTGCCGGACAAGTCCGGCCATGCCGTGAAATAGGCGACATAGACCGGAATGACGCGCGTGACATTTTCGGTCGAATGGCCGTGCTTCAGTTTCTCGGCGACATCGTCGACGGTGGTGCCGAGCACCGCGGCCGCCATGCCGCGCGGATCCTGCAGCCGAATGCAGCCATGGCTGAGCGCCCGCATGTCGCGCGCGAAGAACGACTTCTGCGGCGTGTCATGCATGTAGATCGCGTGCTTGTTTGGGAAGAGGATCTTCAACTCGCCCAGCGCGTTGGCCTCGCTTGGCTGCTGCCGCACGCTGAACGGGATCTTGGAGCCGTAGGCGCCCCAGTCCACCTCCGACGACGGGATCTGCCTGCCGCGCGAATCCGTCACCTCATAGCCGGCCCGGTCTAGATAGCCCGGATCGCTGCGCAGTCTCGGCAGCATCTCGTTGACGATGATCGACTGCGGCACGCCCCAATAAGGGTGGAAGTCGACCTGCTTGATCTGGTTGTAGAAGAACGCGGTCTGGTTGGTGACCCGACCGATGACGACGCGGGTCTTCAGCTTCTCCTCGCCATTGTCGATATAGCTGGAGGTGAAGGCGGGCTGGTTGATGAAGACGCGCGGGCTGCCTAGATCGGACGGCATCCAGCGCAGCTCCTCGAGCGCCACCTTGACCTTCCCGATCCTGTCGGCCTTCGACGAGCCGACAAACAATGCCACCGTGCGCGGGCCGATAACGCCGTCGCCCTTCATGCCGGCACGCTGCTGCACCGCCTTGATCACCGGCACCAGCTCAGGCTCGTAGAGCTCGCTCTTGCCCAGCCTGGCGAGCACTTCGCCATAGTTGCCGCCCATCTCATCGTTGAGATTGCGGGAAATCAGCGTCAACAATTTAGGCAGTTCCGGGCTACTCTCGCCAGGTTTCAGCCGCAGCTTCGGATCGACGACGATTTCGTTTTCCTCGCTGGCTTCGAGCGCCTCCAGCTCGACGCGCAGCGCCTGGTACTCGGCGTTCTGCGGATGCCGCGATTCGAGATAGGTGCGGACTTCCTGAGTGTGCGCCAGCGTCTTCAGCGCGCCTTCCAGATCGAATGGCTTGGCGGGAAAATCATAATAGCCCGTCATCCGGTTGGGATCGACGCGGCCGCTCTGGGCGTCCTGCGCATAGCGCAGCACGCGCGCCGACAGCGCCATTTCGAAGCGGACCAGTTCCTTGGTCCGGTCTTGCGGTGTGGCGGAAGCCACGGCGGCCGGAATATCGACGGAATAGTCGGCGGGCGTCAGGCCATAGCTCGCTGCCTCGCCAAGCACCCGCACGGCATCCTGCGCCCTGCTGTTGGGCGCGTTGTCGCTCACCCAGATGAAATCCGGATTGGCCGAATAATAGGCGATCAGCGCCTTGGCGACGTCGGGTTCGGCGAAAAGCTCGTAGTCGCTCAAGCCGGAAACTGCATCGCGAAACGCAGTGGCCGTCACAGACGGCATGAAGACGGCATCCTGCGCCGTCGCCGGTGGCGGTGCCGGCAACAGCGACTTGAAGTCGACGCGAACGAGCTTATCGGCCCTGTAGGTATTGTAGGTCGGGCTGCTGATCCTGGCGCCGCCACCCTCGCCGTCCAGCGTGCCTGGCCGTATTTTGCGCTGCTTTGGAGGCGGTGGAAATTCGCCTTGTGGGTTGTGCCGGATGCCGCCGCCGAACAACATGTCGAACAGCCCTTGCGCATTCGCCGGTTGCTGCCCGAAGGCAAGCGTCGCCGCGATCGCGATCGGCGCGAGGGCCTTTTTGTTTCCGAAAATTTTCATGCTTCACCCGCACCGGTTGTGACCGGTTCCCGTTCCGCGCCGCTGGACGGTCCCGCCCTCCGCATGGCGGATGTATGACGTGACTATACTGATTCATACCGTTTTCGTTAAGCTTCCATAAATTTTCGAAGCCGTGTTGCAGAACAGTTTCACATCATTGTGAGACCCGAAGCAGCGATCGCCCCGGCCTCGAAAACAATCAGACGTTGGCGGCGCCCTCGCCTGATCCACGTGACAAACGCAAGGCTTTGTGGTCGAAATTTCGGCGGCCGCAGCAACCGTGGCCTGGAGGGTCTGCCGTGAAGAAAGGGTATCGCCAGCTTCTCGACGAGGCGAATGCCGAGATCGAGGTCGTGTCGCCGGAGGAGGCCGCGGGATTTTTGGAGGACGACGACACGATCTTCGTCGACCTGCGCGACCCCCGCGAGGTCGAGCGCGACGGCAATATCCCTGGAGCCAAGCATGTGACGCGCGGCATGCTGGAATTCTGGATCGATCCCGAAAGCCCCTACCACAAGCCGTTCTTCGCCTCAGGCAAGACCTTCGTCTTCTTCTGCGCCGGCGGCTGGCGCTCGGCTTTAGCCACCAAGACCGCGCAGGACATGGGCTTGACACCGGTCAAGCACATCCTTGGCGGCTACACTGCGTGGAAAGCGGCCGGGCTACCCGTAGAGCCGGGGCGGAAAAAGAAGACAGATTAGAAGCTACTCAGTGCAGTGTCGTTTCGTGCTGCCCGGTCACGAAACCCACCGCGCGCGCAACGACATCCTTGTCGGCGAGGATACGGCGGTGGCCGAGCCCTTCGGCCCAATGCAGATGGACATGCCCGCCGGCGCCCGCGTAACGTTTTGCGTGGTCTGCATGCACCTCGCGATCGTCCGGCGCGTGGATGATCAGCGTCGGCACCGGCGCCTCCGCAAGTTGGCGATCGCCGGTGAATTCGCTCAGCGGCCGGCCCGACAGATGTTTCACCCGATCCGCCATGGCGACGCGGGAACGCGGCCCAACATTCATCATGTCGCTGAAATCATCGAAGATCGCCGGCATCGAGCTCGGCGCTGCGATCAGCACCAGATTTTGCGCCTTAAGCGGTGGCATGCCCTTGACCGAAGCCGCGACGGCATTGGCGGCAATCGCGCCGCCGAAGGAGTGGCCGACGACGGCGGCAAAGGGGCCGAACCATTCGCCGGCAACACGCGCCGCATCCACCGCATTCACCATGTTGAGATGGCGGCCGAGCGAATGACCGTGTCCGGGCAGGTCGAGCGAGACGACCTTGTATCCGGCGCCACGAAACCCTTCGATCAAAGCGCGCATATATTCGGTGCGCGAACGCCAGCCATGGATGACGAGCACCGTGCCCCGCGATTCCCTGCCCGGTTCTGGCCGGAATTCGTGCACGGCCACGCAATCCGTCCTGGTCTTCAGCCGGTGGCGGCGCGCCTCGGCCATGAAGGCTGAAGCCCGTTCGACGGCCCGACGCTCGCCGTCACTCAAGGATTTGGCATTGGGTGTGCGGCAAAACAATTCGAACGCGGCACGGCCGCTGAGACGCGGCGCGACATGCTCGGCCGCGCCGAAAACGCCCCGGATGACCTTCATTCCAAATGATGCCATATTGGCAGTCCATCCATTCGTTCAAGCATGAACATAATAGTTCAAACATGAACATTAAGCAAGAGCTGCCCTGGGACAACCCGCGTTTTCGCAACTGGGTGGCGGTGGCGCGCGCCTGCCATGTGCTGGAGCGCACGCTTGCCGTGAAGCTGGCGCCGCTCGACCTCAAGCCGGCGCAGCTCGACGTGCTGATGAACCTCTACCGCCATCCCGGCATGTCGCAGCACGACCTTGCCCGCAAGCTTCTGGTCGGCCGCTCCAACATCACCATGCTCTTGCCGCAACTCGAGGGGCGCGGCCTGCTGCGCCGCGAAGGCGACGAGAAGGACAAGCGCGTGCTGCGGCTGAACCTCACCGAGGCCGGCGAAGCGCTGCTGATGAAGGCGCTGAAAGTTCATATGGCGCTGATCGAGAAGGCGATGAGCCAGTCGACGCCGGAACAATGCGACATGATCGGCGAGCAGATGCGCAAGATCGCCGACGTGCTGAAGGAAGCCTGAACCGGCTTCCCGATCACCACATCGTCTTCTTCGCCCGCTCCGGCCATTCCTGGTCGTACTTCTGGCCGTCGATGTTCCTGTGGCTGGTGACCTCGAGGATCTGGCCGGGCGTCGGCAGCGACTTCGGGTCGACATGCCTGGCCGGATTCCAGAGATCAGAGCGCACGATGGCGCGGGCGCATTGGAAATAGACCGTGTCGACATCGATGACGGTGACCGAGCGGGCCGGCTTGCCGTCGACCATGAAGGACGCGCAAAGCTCGGCATCGGTGGTGATATGCGCGAGGCCGTTGACGCGCAGCGTCGTGCCCGAGCCCGGCACAAGAAAGAGCAGCCCGACGCGTGGATCGCGAATGATGTTCTTCAGCGAATCGGCACGGTTGTTGCCGCGCCTGTCCGGCATCATCAGCGTCTTCTCGTCGACGAGGCGCACGAAGCCGGCGAGATCGCCGCGCGGCGAGCAGTCGAGCCCGTCCGGTCCGCTGGTCGCCAGCGCCACGAAGGGCGAGGCCTCGATAAAAGCGGCATATTCGGGAATCACATGGTCGAGTTCCTTGACGATCGAGGCCTCGCCCGGCAGCCCGTAGAGGGTCTCTAGCTGTTCGACGGATGTAATGCGCGACATCTTCTTCGCCTCCTGACCTTTTGCCGGCGCTACTCCATGTCCATGACGCCTTGACGACAGCCGGTTGCCGAAATTGGATCGCCACGCCAGGCTAGCGATCCCGGCTCAGTCCCTTCTCGGCCAACTCGGCAAGATAGGCGTTCCAGCGCTCGTCCTTTTCGTGGCCGAGCGTGTGCAGGTAGGTCCAGGTGAAGATGCCGGTGTCATGGAAATCGTCGAAGGTGATGCGCACCGCATAATTGCCGACCGGATCGATCTTGAGGATCGTGACATTGCGCTTGCCGGGCACCGTCACCCGCTGCTCCGGCGAATGGCCCTGCACCTCCGCCGATGGCGAGGCCACGCGCAGGAGTTCCGCAGGAAGCTCGAAGGGCTGATGACCCGGAAAGGTCACGGTCAGCAGCTTGCGGTCCTTTGAGACCCTGAGTTCCTTCGGCGCGGTCATGATAGGTCCCGTTTTGGATTTCGCCCTTCCCTACGCCGCTTCGCGCGATGCGCAAAGCCATTTGAGGACTGCCGACATTCGATGTCGGTCGGGGAATGTTACCAAAGATCAAGACCTTCTATCTTGAATGCGGCATTGGATCGTATCACATAGCTGCATATAACGACGCCGCTCAGGCTACGGGAAACGCTTGCGAATGGACATGATCGACCCCCTTGGTCGTAACATGATCGACCCTTTCGGTCGCGCGATCAGCTATCTGCGCGTGTCGGTCACGGACCGCTGCGATTTCCGCTGCACCTATTGCATGGCCGAGGACATGACCTTCCTGCCGAAGAAGGACCTGCTGTCGCTCGAGGAGCTTGACCGGCTCTGCACCGTCTTCATCGAAAAAGGCGTGAAGAAGCTCAGACTGACTGGCGGCGAGCCGCTGGTGCGCAAGAACATCATGCATCTGGTGCGCCAGCTGTCGCGGCATCTGGAAAGTGGCGCGCTGGAGGAGCTGACGCTGACCACCAACGGCTCGCAGCTGTCGCGCTTCGCCACCGAGCTCGCCGACTGCGGCGTCAAGCGCATCAATGTTTCGCTCGATACGCTCGATGCCGAAAAATTCCACCAGATCACGCGCTGGGGCAATCTCGGCAAGGTGATGGAAGGCATCGATGCCGCGCAGAAGGCCGGGCTGAAGGTCAAGCTCAACGCGGTCGCGCTGCGTGACTTCAACGATGCCGAGATCCCCGAACTGATGCGCTGGGCGCATGGCCGCGGCATGGACCTCACCCTCATCGAAACGATGCCGATGGGCGAGATCGAGGCTGACCGCACCGACCAGTATCTGCCGTTGTCGCTGCTGCGCGCCTCGCTGGGACGCCAGTTCACGCTCACCGACATTCCTTACAAGACCGGCGGCCCTGCCCGCTATGTCCATGTCGCCGAGACCGGCGGCCGGCTCGGCTTCATCACACCGATGACGCATAATTTTTGCGAAAGCTGCAACCGCGTTCGCCTGACCTGCACCGGCACGCTCTATATGTGCCTTGGCCAGGAGGACGCCGCGGACCTCCGGGCGCCGTTGCGCGCCTCCGAGGGTAACGAGCTGCTCGACGCGGCGATCGACGAGGCCATCGGCCGCAAGCCGAAGGGCCATGATTTCATCATCGACCGCCGCACCAGCCGCCCGTCGGTGTCACGGCATATGAGCGTCACCGGCGGCTGATTTTTTCTCTCGCATGATGCATGATCGCCTCCGGTCGTCGACCAAGGGGGTATCATGCAACGTCATCAGCGTATCGGCTGGCCGTCACTGGCGGCTATCTTGGTCCTGTCGGTAATCATAACCACAACGGCAATCGCCAAGCCCTTCACCTACGTGAATGCGCGGTTCGGCCAGTCCTGCACATTCCCCGACGAAGTCTTCAACAACCCGATGCCGGAGCCGGAAAACGGTGACGGCCAGCAATGGCTCAGCGCCGACGGGGCCGAGCTGACCTGTTCCGGCATCAACAATCTCATCGACGAAACGCCGCGGAGTTTCGTCGATGAGGAAACATCCAGCACCGAGCCCGGCTACAAGGTCACGTACAGCAAGACGGGCAAGAACTGGGCGGTGCTGTCCGGCACCAAGGACGGCAAGATCTTTTACGAGCGCCGCCTGTTCGGCAAGGACGGCGTCATCCGCACCGTCTTTATCGAGTATCCTCTCGCGCTCAAGGCGAAATATGATCCATTGGCCGGCGCCATCGCCAAGAGCTTGCGCGGCCCTTGAGGCAGCCTCGCCGCGTCGAAAATAAAGCGCCCGCGCCAGCTTCCGCGCGATTTACCGCAAGCCTTTTCCGGCCTAGCCTTCGGGCGCGATTTTCGCTCTCAGGGGGAGTGCCATGCGCACGTTCATACTTTCACTTGCAATACTTGGGATTGCTTCCATACCGGCCGCCGCTCAATCGATCGGGGGCACCTATACCGTCGCCGGCACCAACTTCGACGGCTCGAAATATGATGGCGAGGCCACCATCACGCTGACCAGCGACACGACCTGCACGATCCACTGGGAAACCGGCGGCTCGACTTCGGACGGTATCTGTATGCGTAACGACGATGCCTTCTCCGCCGGCTACGCAATGGGCAAGGAGATCGGCCTTGTCGTCTACAAAGTGGAGGAAGACGGCACGCTGAACGGCTTGTGGACCATCGCCGGCAAGAACGGCAACGGCACCGAGACGCTCACACCGAAAAAATAACGCTGAAACCACTGGTCGAATGATAAATGGGCCGCGGAAAATCCGTGGCCTATTTCTTTAGCGTTGCTGTTTGCCGGTCGCCTGCTACGGCTTGATCTAGAAAAAGAATCCGGAAACGCCTTTGCCTCTCTCGCCAAATCTGCGCGGCGCGCTGTTCATGATCGTGGCCATGGTCGGCTTCACCTTGAACGACGCGATCACCAAATTCTCTTCCGAATCGATGAATATGGCGCAGGTCATGCTGGTGCGTGGCGCCTTCGCGTCGCTGTTCGTCGGCCTGCTGGCCTGGCGGCGTGGCGCGCTGGCCAATCCCTCAGCCATGCTGCAGCCGATGGTGGCGACGCGCGTGGCAGGCGAAGCCGGCGCCACCGTGTCGTTCCTGATCGCGCTTGCGCATTTGCCGATCGCCAACGTCTCGGCCGTGCTGCAGGCCCTGCCGCTGGCGGTGACCATGGGCGCCGCGCTGTTCTTCGGCGAAGGCGTCGGCTGGCGGCGCTGGCTCGCCATTGCCGTCGGCTTCGCCGGCGTGATGATCATCGTGCGGCCAGGCTTCGAGGGCTTCAGCGTCTATTCGCTGCTGGCATTGACCAGCGTTGCCTGCTGCGCCGTGCGCGATCTCTCCACCAAGCGCATCCCGCAGGCGATCCCGACCATGCTGGTGTCGACGGCGACGGCGCTTGCCATGACGGTCCTGGGCGCGCTGCTGTTGTCGCCTATGGGTGGCTGGACGCCGATGAGCGGCAAGGCGACCGCGCTGTTGGCGCTGGCAGCGGTGCTGGTGCTGATCGGCTATCAATTCATCATCATGGCGATGCGCTCGGGCGATATCTCCTTCATAGCGCCGTTCCGCTACACCGCCCTCCTGTGGTCGATCCTGCTCGGCCTTGTGATTTTCGCTGACATCCCCGACCCGCCGATGATCGTCGGCGCCGCCATCATCATCGGCTCCGGCCTCTATGCACTCTACCGCGAACGCCTCGTCGGCCGGCGGCAGCCGGCCGCTGAAAGCGCTGGACCCGACATGGCGCCGGACGGCATATAAGCCCGATGGACCGAAGCGTTGCAGGGATCATTCTGGCCGGCGGCCAGTCACGCCGGATGGGCGGCGGCGACAAGCCCCTGCTCTCATTGGGGAAAGTCCGGCTGCTCGATCATGTCGCGGCGCGATTGAAGCCGCAGGTCGCGACCCTGGGGCTTAACGCGAATGGCGATCCCGCGCGATTCGCCGCCATGGGCCTGCCGGTGATCGAAGACACGGTGCCAGGCTACGCCGGCCCGCTGGCGGGCATTCTCGCCGGTCTCGAATGGGCATCCGGGCAAGCAGGCCGCCGATGGCTGATGAGCGCCGCCGGCGACACGCCGTTCTTCCCCGACAACCTCGTCGAGCGCCTGGTCGCGGCAGTTCACGACCGGCCCGGCGCGATCGCCGTCACCAGCTCGGACGGCAGATGGCACCCGACCTTCGCGCTCTGGCCGCTCGGCCTGCGCGACGCCTTGCGCCATTTCCTGGTCGACGAGGACAACCGGCGGGTCTCCGCCTTCATAGAGCGCCATGGCTATGTGCAGGTCGAGTTCCCCCTGATTGAGGCTGGCGGCCAAAAGATCGACCCGTTCTTCAACGTCAACACGCCGGACGACCTTGCGGCGGCGGAGCGTCTGTTGCAAAGCCTTCGGCCATGAGACGCGTATTCGGCATCACCGGCTGGAAGAATTCCGGCAAGACGACTTTGACCGAAAAGCTAGTCACCGAGCTGGTGGCGCGCGGCTGGACGGTTTCGACGGTGAAGCATGCCCATCATGATTTCGACATCGACAAGCCCGGTACCGACAGCTTTCGCCACCGGCAGGCGGGCGCGACGGAGGTTGCGATCGTATCCGGCCGACGCTGGGCGCTGATGCACGAATTGCGAGGCGAGTACGAGCCGACGCTGCCTGACATCCTGGCGCGGCTGGCGCCCGCCGACATCGTGCTGGTCGAAGGCTACAAGCGCGAGGCGCATAACAAGATCGAGGCAAGACGGCTCGAGGCCAAGGACCGGACGCCGCTTTCGGCCAACGATCCAAACATTGTCGCGGTCGCCGCCGACTTCGCGCTCGAAGGTGAAAAACTGCCGGTTTTCGACCTCGACGATACAAAATCCATAGCCGACTTTATCGAGCAGATTACGGGTCTCGTCGCTCAAACCAAGTAACGTTGCGGCAGATGGCGATTGTCGTTTGCCGTTGATTTGCAGTTGCTTTTTTCTCGCAAAGAGTGGGAGTATCCGCTCCAGCGGACGGTCGGGAAACGACCGCCCACAAGAGCCGCACGGGACAGCGGCCATGACAATATGAGAGGATTATCATGCGTATTGCACTGCGTATCGCGCTTGCCGCTTCGGCCGCGCTGCTGACACTCGGCGCCGCCCAGGCTCAGGAAAAGACCCTGAGGATCGGCACCGAAGGCGCGTACCCGCCCTTCAACAACCTGACCTCGGACGGCCAGCTGGTCGGCTTCGACATCGACATCGCCAAGGCGCTCTGCGACGAAATGAAGGTGAAGTGCACCTTCGTCGCGCAGGATTGGGACGGCATCATCCCGGCGCTGCAGGCCGGCAAGTTCGACGCCATCGTCGCCTCGATGTCGATCACGCCCGAGCGTCAGCAAAAGGTCGACTTCACCCACAAATACTACAACACCCCGTCGGCCATCGCCGTGCCGAAGGATTCGCCGCTCAAGGGCGTGACCAAGGAAGACCTCGCCGGCAAGAACATCGGCGTCGCCACCACGACCACGCACTACAACTATGCCTCGAAGACCTACACCGACAGCACCATCAAGGGTTATCCGAGCAGCCCCGAGGAGCAGGCCGACCTCGCCAATGGCCGCCTCGACGCCATCGAGGACGACATCGTCGTGCTGCAGCAATGGCTGGATTCGCCGGACGGCGCCTGCTGCAAGATCCTCGGCCAGCCCTCACCGCAGCCGGTCGAGATCTTCGGACCGGGCGCCGGCATTGCCGTACGCAAGGGCGAGACCGATCTGGTCAACAAGCTGAACGAAGCGATCGACACCATCCGCAAGAACGGAAAGTACAAGGAAATCAACGACAAGTACTTCAAGTTCGACGTCTACGGCGCCGAATCCTGATAAGTCAGCCAAGGGCGGTGGGGCACCCCTCGCCGCCCTTTTCTCCTTCCGGGATCGCCACGGAGACACGACCCGTCAATGCCGGCCCAAAGCATTTGGACACTTCTCAGCTGGGGACCGGATGGCTGGAGTGACGACATTGCGTCTGGCGTTGTGGTCACCATCGTGCTGGCGCTTGCCACACTGCCGATCGGCCTGACGATCGGCTTTTTCGTCGCCTTCGCCAAGCAGCATGAAGAGCCCTCGTTGCGGCTCGCCGCAAACATCTACACCACTGTTTTTCGCGGTCTGCCGGAACTGGTGACGCTGTTCCTGTTCTTCTTCGGCATGCCGCTTCTGCTGCAATATGTCGTGCGTCTGTTCAATCCGGCCGCGACCATCGACGTCAACAGCTTCATCGCCGGCATGATCGTGCTGTCGCTGATCTTCTCGTCCTATGCCAGCGAGGTCTTCCTCTCGGCGTTCCGTGCCATTCCCAAAGGCCAGTATGAAGGCGGCTACGCCATCGGCCTGTCGAAATGGCAGACGATGCGGCTGATCATTCTGCCGCAGCTGATCCGCATTGCCTTCCCCGGCCTCGAGAACTGCTGGCTGAGCCTGCTCAAGGACACCTCCCTGGTTTCGGTCGTCAACCTCGCCGAAACGCTACGCCAATCGGGCGTGGCGGCGCGCGTCACCAAGCATGCCTTCCTGTTCTACAGCGTGGCGGCGCTGATCTTCCTGGCGCTGGCCATCCTGTCTTCGATCGCCACCGGCTACATCCTGCAACGTCTCGGACGGAGGGCGGTGCGATGAGCGTCAGCCAGGCTGTCGTCGTAGACAAGCCGCCGCCCCTGGCGCGCGGCTGGCCGCGCGCACGCATCGTCGGCTATGCGCTGGTCGGCGTATGGATCCTCTTCGGTCTCGGCATTGTTGCCTATCTCATCTACGCTTGGAATCCCGAGTTCTTCGCCCGTTACGCGCCGGCCTATCTGCAGGGCCTGGGAACCACCCTGTCGCTGGTGAGCATTTCAATGATCCTCGGCGCCATCTTCTCGCTGCCGGTCGCCTATGGCCGCATGTCGAGGAACCGGATCCTGTCCGGGCTTGCCTATTGCTATGTCTATTTCTTCCGCGGCACGCCGCTGCTCGTGCAGACCTACCTTGTCTATTACGGCATCGGCTCGTTCCGGCCCGAACTGGAAACGGTCGGGCTGTGGTGGTTCTTCCGCGAAGCCTTCTACTGCGGCGTCTTCGCCTTCTCACTCAACACCGCCGCCTATCAGGCCGAAATCCTGCGCGGCGCCATCGAAAGCGTGCCGCGCGGCCAATGGGAAGGTGCGGCCTCGCTCGGCCTGCACAAACTACAGACCCTGCGCAAAGTGGTGCTGCCGCAGGCGATCATCGTCGCGCTCAGGCCCTACGGCAACGAGCTCATCCTGATGATCAAGGCCTCGGCCATCGTCGCCATCATCACGGTCTACGACCTGATGGGCAACGCCAAGCTCGCCTACGCGAAATCCTTCGACATCCAGGCCTATATCTGGGTGGCGATCGTCTATCTGGTGATGGTCGAGATCTTGCGCCACGGCGTCGAATGGATCGAGCGCCGGATCACCATCCACCTGCATCGCTAGAAGCCGGACAGGTCTGTGCCAGTCGATGCGGGCTGCCGCGCCTTGACGAATTCGCTGCATGGCCTAGACGTTCCGGCACTGAAATCTCTGTTTTGTTGGAAGGCAGGTCTATGGCTTCGGTTGCATTTCTCGGTCTTGGCGTCATGGGCTACCCGATGGCCGGGCATCTCAGGAACAAGGGCGGCCACGACGTCACCGTCTATAACCGTACCAAGGCCAAGGCCGAGCAGTGGGTGGCCCAGCATGGCGGCAGACTGGCGCTGACGCCGGCTGAAGCAGCCGAGGGCAAGGACTTCGTCTTCTCGTGTGTCGGCAACGACGATGATTTGCGCTCGGTGACCACAGGTGCGAACGGCGCCTTCGCCGCGATGAAGAAGGGCGCCGTCTTCATCGACAACACCACCGCCTCGGCAGAGGTCGCGCGCGAGCTCGACGAAGCCGCGCGCAAATCCGGCTTCTTCTTCCTCGACGCGCCGGTATCGGGCGGCCAGGCCGGCGCAGAAAACGGCGTGCTGACCGTCATGGTTGGCGGCGAGCAGTCGGCCTTCGACAAGGCGAGGCCCGTCATCGACGCCTACGCCCGCATGGTCGGGTTGATGGGATCGGCCGGCGCCGGCCAACTGACCAAAATGATCAACCAAATCTGCATCGCGGGCCTCGTCCAGGGGCTGGCCGAAGGCATCCATTTCGGCAAGAAGGCCGGCCTTGACATCGAAAAGGTTGTTGAGGTGATCTCCAAGGGCGCCGCCGGCTCCTGGCAGATGGAGAATCGCCACAAGACGATGAATGCCGGCAAATATGATTTCGGCTTCGCCGTCGACTGGATGCGTAAGGACCTCGGCATCTGCCTGGCCGAGGCCAACCGCAACGGCGCCAAGCTGCCGATCACGGCGCTTATCGACCAGTTCTACAAGGATGTGCAGGACATGGGCGGCAAGCGCTGGGACACGTCCTCGCTGCTTGCGCGCCTGGAGCGCTAAGCATCACGATGCCCCTGCCCGATCCGAGTTGGAGCGCTGACGATATCGTCACGCATTTGCGCTCGATCGGCACGGAGGAGAACCGTGCAGGCATGGCGCGTTTCGGCATCAACACCGCAAATGCGCTTGGCGTCGGCAATTCGCAATTGCGGCCGCTGGCGCGCAGGCTGAAAAAGAACCACGGACGGTCGTTGCTGCTGTGGGACAGCGGCATCCGCGAAGCGCGACTCATGGCCGCCTTCACCGGCGAGCCGAAGAAGGTCGACATCGCCATATGCCGGCGCTGGGCCGCGGATTTCGACAGCTGGGAGATCGTCGACACTGTTGCCGACCTATTTGCCGAAACACCGTTTTGGCGCGATCTGATCGACGAATTCGCTGAAGACGAACGCGAATTCGTCCGCCGCACCGCCTTTGCCATGCTTGCCTGGAGCGCGGTGCATCTGAAGAAAGAGCCGGACGCGACCTTCCTTGCCTGTCTGCCGCTTATCGAGAAACATGCCCGCGATCCGCGCAATTTCGTCCGCAAGGCGATCAATTGGGCGCTACGGCAGATCGGCAAGCGCTCGATGAGCTTGCACGCCCCTGCCCTTGCGCTGGCGGAGAGATTGGCGGCATCGTCCGATAGGACGGCGCGTTGGATCGGCAAGGATGCGGTGAAGGAACTGACGGATGCCAAACAACTCGCAAGGCTCGCCGCCGCAGAAACTTGACCTTGCCGGCATCCGCTTCGTCGAGGTGACGCGAGACACGCGTGGCCATTTCGAAGACCTGTTCGAACAGCCCGGCGCGCCGAAATATTGCTGGTGCATGGCCTGGCGCCACTCCAGCCGCGAGCACATTGAGAATGACGAGAAGAAGCGTATGATGATGGCGCGCATCGATGCCGGCACTCCCGTGGGCATCATCGCGGAGTTGAACGGTAAGCCTGCCGGCTGGTGCTCGGTCGCGCCGCGCGAGACCTACCGGAAACTGTCGAAGCAGCAGGACGACAGCGAGACCGGCATATGGTCGATCGTTTGCTTCTATGTCCCGAGGGCTCTGCGCGGCCGCAGACTGGCGTCCCCCCTGCTCGATGCCGCGATCGATCATGCTTTCGCCAAAGGTGCTCGCATCGTCGAGGCCTATCCCGTCGACGAGGCTGCGCCAAGCTATCGCTTCATGGGATTTCGCGAGATGTTCGTCGCGCGGGGTTTTCGTGAGGTCGGCACCGCCGGTACGCGCCGGCATGTGATGCGGCTCAGCCGATGAACCCGGATCGGTCACGACGCTTTGACTCGATTCCGCAAATCAGCCGGCGGAGGATGGAGCGACCATGATCAAGCGTTTCAAATCATGCGCGACCCTGACAGCCGCGCTCCTCCTCGCCGCCACCGGAGCCGATGCCGCGGCCGATGTTGCGCATATCCTCTGGAAGGATCTGCGGCCCGCTACGCAGGCGATTGCCGAGGACGCGAACCTGCCGATGATCGCGGCAAAACTGCCCGACCGCGGCGAGACTCTGTCGTTCAATCTTCAGCACAAGACGATACAATTAGCCGGCTATGCATTGCCGGTCGACCGCGATGGCGACCTTGTCTACCAATTCCTGCTGGTGCCGTGGGCAGGCGCCTGCAGCCACATGCCGACACCGCCGCCGAACCAGATTGTGCTGGTCACGCCGGCGCGTCCCTACACGATGAAAGAGGCCTATGAGCCGGTCGCCGTCACCGGCGTGCTGAAGCCCGGCCTGGAGAAGAGTCAGCTCTTCATTCTCGACGGCGTCTCGATCGTCCAGTCTGGCTATACCGTGCGCAAGGCGGAGGTAGCGAGCGTCGACACCGTGCCGGACACGGTCACCCTACCGGTTAACTCGCCGTGGAGTTTCCTCAACAAGAAGAAGAACTAAGCGTAATTGCAACAACTACGCCAGAGATATCCGCGAGGCATATGCCACAATAAGTTGCAATTCCAAAAGTGCGACGATAAGCTCGGCGAGCGAAATTTTCAGCAGGCCGATGGCAATTTCATGCTGCAGCTTTTTCGGAAATCATTTGGCCCTCGCCCCTTAATATGGTTTGCCAGTGCCTTTGTCGGGCTCCGTATATTTAACTTCATACACAGTCACTACCAGAAGTATTTCTTCTATGTGGCGGCGTCCGTCATTCTTGCCGATATCGCGTTTGGGTATTTTTTGAAATTTCGTGAAAAGCGAGACCGCCGAGAGTAACCCGGGGGCTCATAGCCACCTCGCCATCGCTCACGCAGCGTTCGCGCCCGACTCCTTATCCAGCACCATGTAGTCGAGCGGAATTTCCGTCGTGTACTTGATCTGCTCCATGGCGAAGGACGACGACACGTCGCGAATCTCGATCTTGGCGATCAGCCGCTTGTAGAAGGCATCGTAGGCGGCGATATCGGGCACCACCACGCGCAGCAGGTAATCGACGTCGCCGCTCATGCGGTAGAACTCGACCACCTCCGGAAATTCCTGGATGACCTCTGAGAAGCGACGCAGCCATTCATGGCTGTGCGAATTGGTGCGGATCGACACGAAGACGGTGACGCGCACATTGACCTTCTCATGGTCGAGGATGGCGACGCGCCGCTTGATGACGCCCTCTTCCTCGAGCTTCTGGATGCGCCGCCAGCACGGCGTGGTCGACAGGCCGACCTTCTTGGCGACGTCGGCGACCGCCAGCGTGGCGTCCTCCTGCAGGAGGCGGAGAATTTTTCTATCAAGGCGATCCATGGGAAGCTCCAGGGGAATAGTTTGGCTATAATCCCTTTTATTGGAGCCTTTCACAAGAAAGAAATTCTGCCAAAGGCCACAAAAGCGAGTGATATCTTGCGAGATCGCTAATTGATGCGATAGCGGATTTCCGACCTCAGGAAGGGCAGCAAATCCATTTCAAACCAGGGATTCTTCTTCAGCCAGCCGGTGTTCCGCCACGACGGATGCGGCAGTGGCAGCACTTTTGGAGTGACCGGCGCATCCCAGACGGCGCGCCAGTTCCTCACGGTGTCCGTCAAGGACGCCCCACGGGTCGTGCCCATATGCCAGGCCTGGGCGTAGCCGCCGATGGTCAGCACCAGGTCGATCTGCGGCATCAGCGCCATCAGCTGAGCCCGCCAGGCCGGCGCGCATTCGCGGCGCGGCGGCAGGTCGCCGCCCTTGGCGTCCTGTCCGGGAAAACAAAAGCCCATCGGCACGATGGCGAATTTTTCGGTGTCGTAGAACTCTTCGCTGCTGACGCCGAGCCAGCTTCTGAGGCGATCTCCCGAGGCGTCGGTGAACGGCATGCCGGATATATGAACTTTCGTCCCCGGCGCCTGGCTGGCGAGCAGGATGCGCGCGCTCGAAGACGGTCTCAGCACCGGTCGAGGCTCATGCGGCAACGGCCGACCAATCGGATGGTCCGCGCAAATGCGACAGGTCCGCACCCTCGCGGTAAGGCGCTCCAGCGCTTCGCTCATATCCGGCGGATTGTCCAATAGCGTCGTTCAGGCCGATGCGCTCGGCCGGCTTGTAAGGGCGGCATACCAGCGCAGCACATTAGTGCACTCCTCCGGTACCTTGATGCGGGCTGGTTTCATGAAATCGATAGCGATCATGCCGGTAATGTCGGCGACGGAATAGTCATCGCCGGCGGCGAATTCGCGCTGCGCCAGTTCTTGGTCGAGGAGATGCAGGAATTCGATCGCCTTCGGCTTGTTGGCCTCGCCCCATTCCGGGATTTGCGGTACTTCCCACTCCTTCATCGCCGGATGGATGTGCCGGAACGCGGCGGCGACGCTTACCATGAGGTTCAGCTCCAGGCGTCTTTGCCACATCTCGACTTTTGCCTTGCCGAGCGCGCCCCTGCCGAACAACGCTGGCTCGGGGTGCAATTCCTCGAAATAGCGGCAGATCGCGATCGATTCGGTGATGACGGTGCCGTCATCGAGCTCGAGCACCGGCAGCCGCCGCAGCGGGTTGCGCCGCGCCACTTCGTCGCCGCGATGCTCCAGCGCGCCCATGTCGACAGGCACCAGCGGAACCGTCAGCCCCTTTTCGGCGAGGAAGACGCGAACACGTCTGGGATTGGGCGCTCGGCCGCCGTCGAACAGGTTCATTCCATCCTCCCGGTTTCTTCGCCGATCATAGGGCGCGGCTCCATCCATCACCAGAAGCGAATGAATTCGCGCAACACGTCGCCGACCGAGGCCAGCATGCCGTGCTTGCGCTCGACCGGCGCATCGTGATGGCTGTCGCGCCAGTCCCGCGGCTCCTCGAAAGTGCCTGCCCAGATGCCGACCTTGGCTGCTCTCGCCGCCGCTTCCTCGGTCTCGAAATCGCCGAAGGCGACCGCCCATCCAGCCTGCACCTGGGCACGGTTGAGATCGGTGTCGCCTGCCCTGCAATCGCCGAGGAGCCGCCCGTAGCGGTCGCGCTGCCAACCGCTACAGGATACCGGCCTGCCGCCGATGAGCTTGACCAGCGACTGCCGCGCCAGCTTGCCGCAGGCATAGTCGGCGCCGTTCTGCCGGCAGTTCTGCAGATATTCCGGCGCATCGATACCGCGCATGCGAACGCGCTCGGCCCCGAGCGTGATCGAATCGCCGTCATTGATGATCGCAGTGCCCTGCTCCGTACGCCTCTCAAAGCGATCGAGTCTGGCTGCCACCAGGATCAGCAGTCCGAGGATAAGGGCAGCCAGTCCGTAGTCCAGCAGCTTGCGCCAGAGGCTGCGCGGCGGGCTTGCCGCGTAACGCCGGCGCGGTCCTCGCGGCCCGAAACGGCTCATATGGCAAACAGTCTCTTAATCATTCGAACGTAGCTTAACGAACTGAAAATCGCTGCGCGCAGAAATTGAAATCCGTATGCCTTTGCTACGCTCGAACACAGCGGATAAATTCATTGTGGACCGCCGTAAACCGCACCGCAACAGCGATGTGGCGCGCGCGGTGCGCAAGACGCGCGACCGCCTTTCGCAACAGGCCGGCAGCCTCGACTTCGACCGCGAACTGCTGAAGCTGCATGCGCGCGCCATGGTGGTCAGCGCGGTCGCGATCCCGCTGCTCGTGCTTGCCGTGGCGGCCATCGGCTGGCTGGCGGGCCTGGACAGCCAGATCACCATCTGGGCGCTCGCGACGCTGCTTTGCTACGCGATCGTCGCTTTCATGGCGCGGCGAGTGGAGCGAACCGAAGCAGCCGAGCTTGATCCGACGCAGACACGCCGCGACTTCCTGATCGGCCATTTCCTGTGCGGCCTTGGCTGGGCGTGGTTCGCCTGGATCGGCTGCGATACATGCCAGGTCGACCAGTTCTACGTGGCCAAGGCGATGGTGCTCCTGATCGCGATGGCGACGACGGCGGTCCTGGCCTCCTCGCTTGGGGGCGCTCTGCTCGCGACTTTCGCCATTCCCGTAGCCGTCTATGCCTACACGATCGTGCGCCAGTGGACGCCGATCGAAGCCACGATGGCGGCACTTCTGATCGCGGCGCTTCCTTTCTTCGGCTATTTCGCGCGTCACCTCAACCAGGCCTCCTTGATGCTGCTCTCCTTCCGCTCGGAGAAGGACGCGCTGATCGCCGAGGTGGAGACGGCGAAATCGATGTCGGACGAGGCAAGGCGCCGCGCCGAGGACGCCAATCTGGCGAAGTCGCGCTTCCTCGCCTCGATGAGCCACGAGCTCAGGACGCCGCTCAACGCCATCCTCGGCTTCTCCGAAGTGATGGCCAATGAAGTGCTGGGGCCGATGAACAATCCGACCTACCGCGACTATGCCCATGACGTGCATGAGTCCGGCCAGCATTTGCTCGACCTGATCAACGAGATCCTCGATCTGTCGCGCATCGAGGCCGGCCGCTACCAGCTCAATGAGGAGCCGGTGGTGCTTTTGACGATCGTCGAGGATTGCTGCCACATGATGGAGCTGCGCGCCCGCAACAAGGACATCCGCATCGTCCAGGAGTTCGAGGAGACCTTGCCGCGCCTCTTCGCCGACGAGCGCGCGGTGCGGCAGATCACGCTCAACCTTCTGTCCAATTCGATCAAGTTCACTCCGTCCGGCGGCGAAGTGCGTGTGCGCGTCGGCTGGACGGCGGGCGGCGGCCAGTACATTTCGGTCAAGGACAATGGCCCGGGCATACCGGAAGAGGAAATCCCGGTGGTGCTTTCGGCCTTTGGCCAGGGCTCGATCGCCATCAAGAGCGCCGAACAGGGAACCGGCCTCGGCCTGCCCATCGTACAGGGTCTGCTCGCCATGCATGGCGGCGAATTCGAGCTTCATTCCAAGCTGCGCGAAGGCACCGAGGCGATCGCCATCTTCCCGCTGAGCCGGGTGATGGAAGAGCTGCCGGCCTTGCCGACCAAGACTGTCGCCGCGCGTGCGCGCCGCTGAGGCAACCTCTCGAGCCTTTATGACCGGACGGTCATCGCCATGCCCGAGCTGGTCAGCGCTGCCGCCTTGACGATACCGGCAGCGAGAGCAGCCCCCACCCCTTCGCCATGGCCGATGCCGAAATCAAGCAGCGGCAGCAATCCGAGCGCTTCGGCCGCCTTGGCATGGCCAGGCTCGGACGACAGGCTTGCAAGCAGGCAATGATCGAGCGTGGCGGGATTGGCCGCATGGAGGACAGCAGCCGCCGCGGTCGCCGCGAAACCGTCGAGCAGGACGGGAATCTTCTCCATGCGCGCCGCGAGGATGGCGCCGCAGATCGCCGCGAACTCACGCCCGCCGATCCGTCGCAAGGCCTCGAGCGGATCGCCGAGACCGGAGCCGTGAAACGCCAGCGACCGATCCACGACCTCCGCCTTGCGTGCGACCATCGCGGAATCCGCGCCCGACCCGGGCCCAACCCAGTCGGCGCCCTTGCCGCCGAACAGCGCGGCGCAAAGCGCGGCGGCGATCGTCGAGTTGCCGACCCCGAGATCGCCCAGGCACAGAAGGTCGGCGCCGCCGGCGACTGCCTCCATGCCGAAGGCCATGGTGGCAGCGCAGCCGCGCTCGTCGAGCGCGGCTTCCTCGGTGATATCGCCCGTGGGAATGTCCAATGCCAGGTCGAAGACCTTCAGGCCGAGATCGTTGGCGATGCAGACCTGGTTGATCGCGGCTCCGCCCGCGGCGCAGAGCTCGACTTCGTTCGCGGTCGCAGCCACCGGGCGCGGCGAAATGCCGTGCCGCACCGCGCCGTGATTGCCGGCGAAGATGGCTACCAGCGGCCGGTTGATCGCCGGCGCACGCCCGCTCCAGACAGCAACCCAGGCCGCGATGTCCTCGATCCGTCCGAGCGATTCCTTTGGCTTCGCCGCCTTGGCGAAAAGCACGCGGACACGGGCGCCCGCCGCGTCGTCGGCAGGCGGCAGAGCCGCCAGGAGGTTCCGAAAATCGTCGAAAGGCTTAGCGGTCATTTATCTCGTCGCGGCTCATTGCGGAAAGTCGCAAGCGGCATAGCCGCGTTCTCGAACCGGCACAACCGCCCTTGCGATGCCGCGAACGCGTTGCCTTGCGACGCATTGCGGAGGGCTTGCATTGCTCCGGCGGTTGCACCATGTGGAAGAAAGCAAAGAGAACAGCATGACCGCCATCGAATCCCCTTGCATCCTGGTCTGTTCGATAGACATGAAAACCGGCTTCTGCTTCGGTTGCGGGCGCACGCGCGACGAGATTTCCACCTGGCTGACGATGACCCCTGAAACGCGCCGAGCTGTGATGACGGAGCTGCCGGCGCGGCTGGAAACGGTCGAGCGGCGGCCGCGCCGCGAAACAAGGCGTACCCGCATGGCGCGCGAACGCGGCGTTTTGTGAGAAAGAACCGATGAACCGGCTGTTCTGGATCGTCATGGCAGTGATCGGCGTCGGCCTGGTGCTGCTCATGCTCAACAATTCCGCCGGCCACACCTTCGGCATGAACAACAACGATTTCGGCGGACTGATCTGGGTCGGCGTGCTGGTCATGGTGATCGGCGCGAGCCTGCTCCGCTCCGGTCGCCCGCTGGGCGACATGGCGCGCAATCTCGGCGTCTGGGCCGCATTCGTGCTCATGCTGATCGCCGGCTACCAGTACCGCTACGAGTTGCAGGACGTCGCAAGCCGCATGACTGCCGGCCTTGTCCCGGGCAGCCCGCTGGCCCTGGGCTTGGAGAACGGCCGGCCGACGGTCACCCTCGACAAAGCCGACAACGGCCATTTCGAAGCCCGCATCCTGGTCGACGGCACGCCGGTGCGCGCCGTGGTCGACACCGGCGCGACCAGCACCGTGCTGACGTCCGAAGATGCTCAAGCCGCGGGTTTCAACCCGGCGGCGCTCAGCTACAGCGTGGACGTCTCCACGGCCAACGGCATGGCACGCGCGGCAACGGTCAAGACCGACCAGGTGGCGATCGGAGGCATCGTGCGCAAGGACATGACGGTGATGGTCGCCGCGCCCGGCATGCTGGAGCAAAGCCTGCTCGGCATGAACTTCATCAGCTCATTGTCGGGCTTCGACGTGCGCGGCGACCGCATGATTTTGCGGGATTAATCGGATCAAGTCAGGCCGCCTCGGCCTCCGCCGCCGCGAAATCGATCGCAGCGAAAGCAGTCCTCAAAACCTCAGGCCCGGCGCCGGGCTTGTTGGCGTCGGTGGACAGGATCTGCCGGAAGCGGCGCGCACCGGGCAGACCGTGGAACAGTCCGACCATATGGCGGGTGATGTGGCCGAGCCGCCCGCCCCGCTCGATATGGCGCGCGGCGTAACCGGCCATGGCGTCGATCAGCGCCGGATAGTCGAAGGCGGCAGGCGCCTCGCCGTGGAAGGCAGCATCGACGCCGGTAAGGATGCCCGGCGTATGATAGGCGGCGCGGCCGAGCATCACGCCATCGACATGGGAAAGATGCGCCGCCGCCTCGGCGAGCGACTGGATGCCACCGTTGATGCCGATGAATTGGTCCGGCTTGCTGGCCTTCAGCCGGTAGACACGCGGGTAGTCGAGCGGCGGGATGTCGCGGTTCTCCTTGGGGCTCAGCCCCTCCAGCCAGGCCTTGCGGGCATGCACCCAGAGCGCATCGGCGCCGGCGGCGAATACGCCGTCGGCGAGCGTATCGAGAGCGGGCTCCGGGTCCTGATCGTCGACGCCGATGCGGCATTTGACCGTGACGGGGATTTTCGCCGAAGCTTTCATGGCCGCGACGCACTCGGCGACCAGGTCCGGCGTCTTCATCAGGCAGGCGCCGAACGTCCCCGACCGGACGCGGTCGGACGGGCAGCCGACATTCAAGTTGATCTCGTCATAGCCGAAGGCTTCGCCGATCCGCGATGCTTCGGCGAGCTTTGCCGGATCCGATCCGCCAAGCTGCAGCGCCACCGGATGCTCGACATCGTCGAAACCGAGCAATCGTTCGCGCGCGCCGTGGATCACGGCATCGGCCACAACCATCTCGGTGTAGAGCAACGCGCGGCGCGTCAACTGGCGGTGGAAGAACCGGCAATGTCGGTCCGTCCAATCCATCATTGGTGCTACGGCCACTCTATTATATTGATTTTTCGCCATTTTTTCTTTAACATCAAATCTTGGAAACCTGCCAAAGGGCGACCCAAACCGAACGCGAAGTCGACCGCGGCGAGACGCCGACCAAGTCCCGTGTAGAGCGCCTTAAAACTTTCGGCGAACTCGTCGACCTCCATATCGACGACATGTGCGATGTAGGCAACCCCCCTCGCCGCTCCAAGTCCGCCGCCCTCGATCCGCTCCAACTACACCCGGGGAAATGCAATTTTGGGCTCTCGATCGCGAACGGCTCATCCGCATCAATCGTCAATCGGCCGGTCCATCCCACGCGGAGAGGATTTCGGATTGGTTTGCCTCCGGGATACCGCGCGAGCCGTCGCCGAGCCGATGACTACAAAGCCGACAAGGTGTTCTGTGCCGAGCAGCGAAATGCAACACTTTGCGCGGACTTTTTTGCCATTGACGATGATGGCATGGAATAGAAGGGCGTTAGCCGAGAGGAGGATATTTTGAAGTGCGGGCTCGAACTGATACCCACTGGTCGAACTCGGAAACTACGAAATGGGCATGGGCGATTCGCGCAATGACCGCGACAATACACGCGCCGCGGAAAGCCTTGTCTGCTGGCCTGAAAACTCTCCATAGTGGAGAATGGGCTTATCTCGCGAGATGCCTCTCGGAACAGTTCGGCCCGCGGTCTTTGCGCGTCATCGGGTATGAGAACAAACCGCCATGGGGCGCACCACCTCGTCCATCGGCTTAGCTCGCAGACGCGCTTCCTCGCCAATAGCACATTGCCGCGTGAAGGGTCACAGAGCGCCGTGGTCAACGAGAACGCGGGAGCACGCGTTCGACAACGGGAAAATGTCTGCTCACTCGCACTCAGTCTAGCGCGGCGAGATCGATTATACTTCCAGTGGAATTCGGCACCGCAGCAGGTGTTGCTCCGCCTGGGAACAAACTGCGCAGCGCCGTGACCGGGTCTCGGCCGGTGCCGAGTGCCAAACGACAGGTGGGAGTCACGCGGGCGTTGACTTCGATCAGATGCGCGACACCCTCAGCATCGAGAATGAAATCTATCCCGACGAGTCCCGTCAAACGCAGCTTTTCCATGATCTTGGTCGCAGCCGTAACAATCCCAGGATGTTCGATCACGCGCACGATCGTGGCCGGCCCGTTTTTGCACTTGGTCTCCAAAACCTCCACAGCCACTGCCGCCAAAACGCTCCCGTCTTTAACCGCGAGGGCAACGTTAGCATCTCGTCCCGCAACGTAGACCTGCGCATTTATGCAAGGTCTGCGGCGATGCCACAGGTTCCGCAGGCCATTAGGATTCCCGTTGACGATAGCGCGTTTTATGATGCCGAGTGGACTCGGACCACGCGCAAGGCGCCGCCATTCACGGACAGCCGCTGGCCGGTTGTTTACGATTGCCACTCCTCTGCCGCCCCAACTTCCGTCCGTTTTTAGCACGACCGGAAATCCGTGTTCTTCGATCCATTTGTCGAGCTCGGCAAGGTTGTCGACACGCCGCATCGGCGGCGCGTCGACTCCAGTCGCGAGCGCGATGTCGATCATTTCCGAGCGAGAGATATCCGATCCGCCGCCACCACTACCGCGCACCAGATCCAAGGCAGGCTCATCACAGGGAAGGATCAGATCCGGATCACTGCACTCAATCAGCGACTTTAAAGTGCGCTCGGGATGCAGCCATGGCAGACGATACAATACCGAATTTGACTGACGACGCATGGGATGCCGCCGCGGACAAAGCGCTGCTACCCGAAACCCGGCGCGAGTGAGGGACTCGGCGAGGCCTGCGGTCGCCGGCCACCGAAAGGTAGTGACTATGAGAGCAAGAGGCTGTTGCCCTTCTGATTGCGCCAAGTGCCTGTCAACCGCACGTCCCAGGAGTTTAAGCGATGTCGGATTGCGCACGAGGTCATGGTGATCGCCGGTTATATCCTCGACAACGATTTTCCTACTCAGCGGCCGCCAGAGGTCTGACGGACGGCAGCCAAACATCGTCGTTTCGGCAGCCTCCACGAGCGCGAGTGCACCCGGATAATGCGAAGGGGCGTAGGCGCGCAACGCGGCGATGTTGGCGGCAGCAATGGTCGTTTCGCTGGTGGTATATACTGGCGGCAATTCCTGCCATCTCGACCAGAACCGTTGCGCTAGCCGCCCGGCTCGGAAGGCAAACTCTCTCAGGGCCATAGCCGGCGGTTGCCGGCGGATTTGAACGAGGTGTGTTCCGGTTCGACGTGCTTGCCCGATCCACCAAGCCTTCGCAGGCCAGAACTTCTGATCGTAAAATGCATCGATTAGGATCGGCGGCTCCAACCACTCACCCGCCCGCCTCAACTGCCGTGCCGCCTCCACAGCAACGAGGGCGCCGAATGAATAGCCGACCAGCCGATAGGGGCCATGCGGCTGAATGCGGCGCAAGGCAGCGACGGCATAGGTCGCCTGGCGATTAACGGCTTCGGCACTTTCGCTCTCGGGCAAATAGGAAAGGCCGAAAATACGCCCGGGCGCGGTTAGTCGTTCAGCCAAAGGCGCCAGTTCGCAAGCCTCGCCTCCTGTTCCTGGAAAGAGGAATACAAACTGGTCGCCGGCGCCATCGCGCAAGAGCTCCAACGGCGACTCCGCCACTCGAGCTCCGTCGATCGCCAAGGTTAGACCATCTTCGAACTCGAGAGTGCCGGTGTAATTCATGGTCGGATTGCTTGTGGCACCGTGGCGCCTGCTACGAGAGTATGCCGGCTCCCCCGGGCCATCTCCAAATGCCTGCAAATTCGTCGAGCCGTATAATCCGCGCCTGCAACAAAACGCATCAAGGGACCGAAACTCCCGGCAGCCATCAATCCTGTGGCGTAAAGTCCAGCAACCGAAGTCTCGAAATACTGTGACAGGATCGGCACGCCTTCCGAATGCCGGATGGCTTGCCGCAATCTCTTGTCGAGAAAATGAAGGCGCTCGATTTGAGGCCAATAACCGGTCGCAGCGATCACGTGGTCGACTTCAAGGCTCTTCAACGAGCCCGATTCGCCGCGCAGCTTTAGACAGACATGATCGCCGGTTGATCCAACTCCTTCAATGTGTTGCGCGAGAAAGATCTTGGCACCGCCGAGCACTTTGTCACGCAGATACCATGCTGATCGGGGACCGAGATGGCGATGCAAGATGGCCAGCCGCAAGCGGTCCGGCAAGTGGCGGTACGCCTGCGGCATACTGGACGCAAAACGGGATCGCCAACCCGGACCCAGCGGGGATCTAGGATTTATGAACTGGCTCAGCAGTCTCGGCCGACTTCCGGTTGGCTCCGAATTGAAACGAATGCTACCCGCTCGCGCCACAATTGTCGTGGCGGCCCCTACGTCAATCAAGGCTGCGGCCAGATCGATCGCGGAGGCGCCCGCCCCCAAGATGGCGACGCGGCGCCCAGCGAACCGATCCACATGGCTACAGTCGGCGCTGTGGCTGACCAACGAGGCAGGCAGGTCCATCAATTGTTTCGGCATCACTCTGAAATGCGTTACGCCCACCGCCAAAACTACGCGTCGGGCGAGGAAAGTCTGGCCTTCTCCGACCGTCAGCCTGAACCCGTCGCCCCATTGCTCGACATGCTGTACATCTGAGGTCTCGAGATGGGGTACAAACCTTCGCTGAAATTCCAGACCGTACGCAACGAAAGTCTTGAGCGATACCGGGTGTTCGGTATCGTGGTAGGGAATGTCCCTATCGCGGCAAAACTCGGCTAGGCTCGATCCGGGAGCGGGCGCCGACAGGTTGGATGCGAAGCCATCGGATTTAAGTTTCATGCCGGCAGGCATGGTGTCGGTCCAAGTCTGAAGAGGCCGTCCGAAGATCCTAATACTGGAATCACTCGCACCAATATTTGCAGCGGCGGACAGACCATACGGGCCAGCCCCTATAACGGCGAAATCCACGATCGACTGGCCGACTACCGTCATTGCACCCCCTGGCGGTGAAGACCCCTGGTGAACGCGACGCACCAGTCGATTCAGTCCTCAACGGATCATGTTCCAATATCATCGCCGCACGTCCAAGGACCGAAACAGTGAGCGGTAGAGTGCTACATAGTTAGTTTGTGTGATGTACCACCGATGGCTATAGCCGCTCTGTCGCAGACCAGAGTGTTGAAGCCGTCTGCCACTTCGGCGATCTGTCAGGCGGAGAGAATATCGAATCACAAGGCGATCGATTGCGCCGGATTGTAGGCATAGTGCTCACAGAAGAGAGGGAGCCGTCTTCGCCCTTCATGGTGGCCATGTTTCCCCGATCAGGATGGCAATGCCTGCTCGAAGTGCGGAGAACGTGACCACCCATTCCGAGCCCTTGCGGTCTCCGCTCGAACGCCTACGGATGCTCCGGGCAGCGCGCCAAGCGGGCTGAACTCTCCGTGAAGCAGGCCACGGCCATGCCGACGAGGACGACAGCCTCGCCGGTCGGCCTTGCTTGCAGCCGGGTACGAAACGGCCAGGCACGGGCGAAAGCACCCCGACGTCGGCTGCTCAAGATCGCGCCGACAGCACACTGAGGAGCGACCCTCATGCAGATCGCCGATTTCGATCCAGCGTCTATCCCTCACCACCAGTTGTTTGGCGATGCCGGGACGGCAATGCTCGCGCGCCGGGTCCTTCGGCTGCGATCGACATGGTCGAAGAAGTGCGCGATGAGCTTGCATCGGCCACGCGTCGGCCGATGAGAGATTTCACAAGGCTGGACGCGGGAGAAACGCTCGGGCTTTAGTCCTCAGGCGCGCTCGCCATACTTCAAAGGTGGAAGGCGCTTCGTCGTATGGCGATCTCGCTCGCGCAACCGATCTGAGCGACGATAGCCGCGTGTATCGCGATTCGAGTAGCTGTTTTGCGTTTTGAAGCTTTGACTATTGGCGACAGGCGTGCCGAGGTTCACCAGCTCGTGCGTCTCCGCCTCCGGATTATGAGGCGGCTCGATGAGGTCGAGCGCTCCGCAGATCTGGTTCTGAAGGCAGCGGCCGAGGTGATCGAAGCTGTGTCGGTCGAGCCTGACCGGCCGATCAGGATGCCACGAGCCGACTGGACGCTTGGTCTCTGAAAGCATCAGCCAGTCAGTCATTCCGGCCCTCAGGAAATCGGCGCCACCGTTCCATTTCCAGCACGCCTGCCACCTGGCGCTCCATCTCGCGAAGCAGTCGCGTCTGTTCGATTCGCCACCGTGCTGACTACCGGGGTGGTAGAAGGCCTTATCGATGCGGCCATTAGCTTGTCGAGATACATGGCGTGCGGCCAACCCTGGAGCCACTTGTGCTCGATCCGGCTTCGATGGATCGCCTGTTCACACTCGCCGCGCTCGTTGGCACGGCTGCCCATGAGGGCGGCCTTAACAACCCCACCGGCCATTCCTGACCAAGCGGGACATCACCGGCCTGCCTAGCGAGACCGGCTACGGCGCCGAATGCATGATTATCGCCGACAAACGCCTGAACGAGGGATCGGCCAGGCCGCTCGACCGACACACTCCCCGCGATTTGCTTTGTGTCACGCAAGACTGACTCGATATGTGGCCAGCAAGCCAATGACACGGCATGGAATGGTTCAGCCCTCGAGCTTCGGATCTTGCCGATCGTCAGAGCGTGGTAGCCGATAGACAAACCGGCGAAGGCGAGACACAGCCCTATCCTCTTCCAGGGCAATTGAAATCTGATCGGGATCGATCACGCCCCGTTCGAAGAGGCTCATCACTCTACCCGCCACCTGTTCGCGGTGATCGATGCGAACGATCTGATGCTTCGCGCAGAAATCGATCACCACCTTTGTCAAGAATGTGACATGAGTGGGGTCCGCAGTGCCTTCCTTTACCATCCCGGCTGCCTGTTCAACTTGCGCGCTCCCCGTTATGGAGCGGCCAATGTCTTCGACGCAAAACCGGTGCCAACATCGCTGGCCCGAAACGAGACATGACGGACGGATTAGCGGTGCCCAGGCCCCCCTGAGGTACCCTTTAGGATGTACCGATATAAGAGGCATACCTCCTTCTGCAGGGCGGATTGGATTTCGGACCGGCGTATTATAGGTCGTAGCCGGCGTTCTTATGCCACCCAACGCCTATGCCGGTTAGGCTCGGCCCGGGTGCCAACCCCGCCCCGGGCCGGGCCGCCTCTGACGTCGAATTTCGTTCGGGCGATGGGACGTCCAAAAAGGAACTGCAGGCGAATGTACAGCTCGAGATTCGTTCCGCTTGTCGCTCTCTCGATTGTTTTCCAAACTGGCGCTGCTTCGCATTGGAGCGGAGCGGGGCTCGTATTGGCGCGGAGCCTTCTCCCCCTTTCCGACGGAAATAATTGGCCCGACGCCACAAACACGGGTGTGCCGGCAGGAACTGTCCTGACTATCTACACGGGACCGAACGTCATTACCGTCGCCGGGACAGTTATCGAGAACAAGATCATCAATACCTACATCGAAGTGAGGGCCAAAGGCGTCACGATCCGTAACTCCCGAATAAATTTCGATGGGTGGCATCCAATCTACGCTTACGAGGGTGCCGATGGCCTAACGGTCGAACGCTGCACGATTACAGGCCAGGGTAAGACCGGCGGCTCCTACGGCATCGACACCAGTGACATATCTGGCTCGACTCTGATCGGGAACAACATCTCTGGCTACGAGAACGGTATCACGCCGGGATCCAACGTGGTCATAAAGGGCAACTATATCCATGACCTGCAAGCAGGCGGCGCTGACCCACACTATGATGGTATCCAACTGGGTGGGCATCCGAAGGTGCAGGCGAACGTCTTGATTGAGAACAACACTATCATCGGACGTGACAATGCAGACGTGTGGATTACCAACGACTTCGGTTCGATAGATGGGGTCAAGGTCAATCACAATCAACTATTAGGCAAAGCGTCCGGGACTGGTCCAAACATCTCGCTGCCCGTGTTCACGGTTTATGTCGATGGGGCGAAGCCAAACGGCACGATTTCTGGAATAACAATCACAAACAACATTATCCAGCGCGGCGTTTATGGCTTTATCGACATTGACAGCGCCAGCAATGTCGCAGGGTCCGGGAACGTAGACCCGTTCGCCAATCCTATCTGATTGCGCCTGGCCAGGCGGATCACGATGTTTGGTTGCGAAATCCGGCACGCTGAATGGAAAACAAACCGTCACCCAGCGATGGCTTGGCTCTGGAGCGTGTGCAAAGGCTTGCGAGCTCCAAGGCCCCGTTGCTTTTCGCCCTATGGCCATGCCCGTGAACCTGGGCATTTCAGAAGGAGATTAACTGGTTCCGACGGGGTTCGAGGTGACGAATGCTTTTCAACAGACCTTAAATGCCACCTCATCCTTTTGGCGATCTTATCCGATGATGGCCTCCCAAGCAGGCAACACAATTATCCGAATTCACTACGGGCTCGGGTGCTGACAGGCTACTAGAATAGGCGGAATGCGGGCCGCAAAGACATCTTTGCAGCGCGCATCCATTGTTTTCGGGATCGATCCCCACCGGGGAGCTCACGACCGAGTTATGGAGAGCGCTGCACCATGCCGGACCGGATCGTAAGTTTCGTCATGAGCGGAGGCGTGGGTTCCAGGCTGTGGCCCCTTTCGCGTGAAGACAATCCCAAGCAATTTCATGATCTTTCCGGCGACGGGTCGATGCTTGTGAAGACGGTGCGACGCCTGAAGGCGCGGCCGACTGGCGACACTCCGATCCAACTGATCGCGTCGGAAAGACATGCCGATCGAATTCTTTCCGACATTGTTCCACTGGGTTTGAATGGCGGCAGACCGATTTTCGAGCCCGTCGGCCGCAATACCGCGGCGGCCGTAGCCCTGGCGACGCTGATAACTATTTACGAATACGGCCATGACACGCTTCTGCTTGTGGTCCCTTCGGATCACGAGATATCGACTGAACTCAAATTCTGGGAAACGGTCGAGTCAGGCAGATTCGCTGCCGAGCGCGGCAACATCGTCATATTCGGCATCAAGCCGACACACCCCGAAACCGGATACGGGTACATTGAGGTGGCGCCAGACGGTGGCGTAGTGGCTGCGGTGTCGCGTTTCGTGGAAAAGCCTGACGCTGAAACGGCTCAACATTACCTTTCTTCGGGGCGATTCTATTGGAATGCCGGTATTTTCCTTTTTCGTGCCGAAACCATGCGGCGCGCGCTTCTCGAATTTCGGCCGGATATTTGGGAGACGGCCGAGAGGGCCTTTCGAGCCGCGCGCACCGATGTGTCGGGAACCTATATGCCCCGGAGCTTGTATGAGGCCATTCCTTCTGTCTCGATCGACTACGCGGTGGTGGAGAAGGCGCGCGAGATCACCATGGTCGCGGCTACGTTCGGCTGGAGCGATCTTGGATCGTGGCAATCACTGCTCGATGCGAGCCCAACCGACCGCGATGGCAATGTGATGGTGGGCGATGTTGTCGCGATGGATTGCGACAGTTGTTATCTGAGAAGCCAAGGCAGGCTGCTGACTGTCATTGGGATGAAAGATGCCGCGGTGGTGGCGACTGCCGACGCAGTGTTTGTTGCCCCTGTCAGTCATAGCCAGAACGTCAGGAAGGTCGTGGAGCAGTTGGAGAAGAGCGGACGCCTCGAGACGAAGCTCACCCCCTCGGAAGATCGCGTCATCATCAGCGGATCATGGCGCAAGCGCGTCAAGCACTGGCTATTTGATGAAACCCTCCCGCTGTGGTCCACGATGGGGGTCGATTATGTGCACGGCGGCTTCCACGAGGCACTGAGTTTCGATGGCAAGCCGCTTGGCAAACCGAAGCGAATGCGAACCATGGCGCGTCAAATCTACGCTTTCGCAGTGGCCAAGGAACGGGGTTGGACGGGACCTGCCGATGAACTTCTCGATCATGGCATCAAATTCATAGCCAGTCACGGTCGTACCAACCGCGGTGGGTGGGTTCGCGCCCTTCAGCCTAGCGGAAGTGTGAGTGACCCGGAGGAGGATACCTACGACCATTCTTGCGTGTTGCTGGCACTTGCTCATGCGCATCGATGCGGCCACCCCGAGGCCTTGCGGCTCGCCGATGAGACGCTCGATTTTATTGACACTCACCTGGAAGATGCCAGTTTAAACGGCTTTCTTGAGACCCCAGGCGGGAAAGCTGTGCGGAACTCGAATCCTCATATGCACATGCTCGAAGCATTTCTCGCTTGGTACAACGTCACGGGAGAGCGGTCGTATTTGCGCAGAGCAGCACGCGTCATCGATCTCTTCCGCTGTCATTTCTTCGACGCGGAGAGTTGGACCCTGGGGGAGCGCTTCGACCCCGACTGGCAACCTTTGCCGGGTACTGATGGCCAGTGGACAGAACCCGGACATCATTTCGAATGGGCATCCCTGCTGGTGGACTTTTCGCTGCTAAGCGGCCAGAAAGACTTGGTACCTCTCGCGAGAAAACTCTACTCCTCGGCAATATCAAGTGGATTGAACCGGGCCACCGGTCTGGCTTATGCGGCTGTGTCGCGGAATGGAATTCCTCTCGATCGCTTTTCGCGCAGTTGGCCACAATGCGAGGCGGTGAAAGCGGCCTGCGCGCTCGACGGCGTCGGCGGACCAGACCTAAAGCCTGAGATAGAAGCCCGCGTTGCCCGCCTGTTCAGGTGGCATATCGATCCCGCGCCAGTGGGCCTGTGGATCGACAGGATTGATGAAAAGGGGCGAGCCGCCGCGACCGAGGTCCCGGCAAGTATCTTCTACCACCTCGTAACTGCGTTGATCCAGTATCTCGACAAGACGGAGGGTCTAGTCGAGGCATTCGCGAAGCCGGAAGCCGAAAACAGCGGTCTCGCAAGGGTTTACGCCTGACCACACGTTATCGTCATAGCGACGCGCCGGCCGAGGCTGAGCAAATTCGGATGCCGTCAATCAGATCCAGTCGGCAATAAGGGATGTGAGATGAGGGCCGGTGCCTGGACATCGAACGGTCGGCGGCGCGCTAATGGGCGTGTTATCGTCTGCGGTAATGAAAAGGGCGGGTCCGGCAAGACCACGACCGCAATGCACATTGCGATCGCGTTGATCGATTCCGGTCACAACGTTGCGACGGTTGATCTTGACGAACGCCAGCTTTCGCTGACACGCTACGTCGACAACCGTCGTCGCTGGGCACGGTTTAAGGGAATCACCCTGCCTGTGCCGCACCATTTTCATGTGTCGCCTGTCGGACGGGCAGAAGCCGCAGATGTCAACAGCGTTCTGGTAAGAGAGCTCAAGGAGGGTCTCGCCTCAATCGCGGCCAGCCACGATTTTGTTGTCATCGACACGCCCGGCGCGAACACAGTCCTCAGTCGAGTGGCCCACCGCATGGCAGACACGCTGATTTCACCGATGAACGATTCGTTCCTCGATTTCGACGTGCTTGCCAGGGTCGACCCGCTCTCCCATGAGATCCTGGGATACTCACAATACGCCTTAGTGGTGCTAGATGCCCGCAGGAGCCGCCTTTATTCAGAGGACGTAAGTCTCGATTGGGTCGTGGTCCGCAACCGCATGTCCACGCTTGCGTCTCGCAACGAGCGCAAAATCGACAGTTGCCTGCGCCAACTTTCAGCAGACCTAGGCTTTCGGGTCACTGCCGGCATTTCCGAGCGCGTCGCCTTTCGCGAGTTCTTTACCATTGGGGTTACCGCGCTGGATGATTTCGAGAACCAGGTGCTTCGAACCGAGCCGACGATGTCGCACTTGATGGCACGACAGGAAATCAGGGCACTCCTTAAGGCCCTCCACTTCCCGCTGGACGAGTCCAACCGGATGAAGGGGGATGCTCGGCGCAGGCAAGCCGCCAGCGTGAGCTGTCCGATCGCACTGCCCGATGTCCTTGCCAAATGTTAGGCTGTGCGATCCAGCCGTAGCACCAAATCACTCCAGCAGGGTCGCGCCAGCCCCGACCTTAGACCGGTACAGCTGGCCGGATTGGAGGCCAGCATCTGATCACGCGGCCTCATTCGGACGATCTCCACGAACGGGTCGTAGCGGAGTTTGAGTGTTGAGAGCCGCCGGCCGGCCGCCAAGCGGTTCGGCATTTCGGTTTCGGCGGCGGTGAAGTTGTTGCAGCGTCATCGGGCGACTGGCTCGAGAGCGCCTGGCAAGATGCGTGGACATCGCAAGAGGGTTCCGGAGCGCACCGTGCTTTCATCGTGGCCCGTCCGCGTGAGACGCCGCAACTGACGCTGCATGGTCTGAAGGATGAATTGGCCCGCTCGCGGCGTCAGGGTCTTGCACAATGCGGTGTGGCAGTTCCCACGCCGTAAGGCCTGAGCTTCAAAAAAGCTGTTCGCCCTTGAGTAGGCGCGCGACTATATTGCCCGTCGGCGCCAGCGATGGTGATCCCGGCAGGCCGGCTTCGAACCAAAACTTTGGCGCCGCATGCGCCTGTTCTGCGAGGCACGTAACTGCAGGAAGTATCGCCTACATCGTCGCATCGGCCAATTTGCAACCGCTGGCTTCCGGTCGAATTGACCAAGCGGTCGGCTTTCTGGCTTCCTGACACGAGTTGAGCATCGGGGGCCGTCATTCACGAAGTCATTGAAATATCGGCGCGCCAACCCCACAGGCGGCCAATTTGTGAGGCATGGGTGTGGGTTAACTCTACCGCTTTTTAACTAACTCTAATGGTGCAGATTCTTAATGCGGAGTTATCCACAACTTCGTAAGATACAGCTGCAGGTTGGGGTTTGTGGACGGAAGCCGTGGTGGGGATCATCCTCCGGGATGATACGGATTAAAGATCTGTCTTCCTGGCAATTCTAGCCGAGCAGTTGGTGCGGTGGGTCGTAGGGCCCGGATAACGTATGGAGACAACAACAGCGATAGAGTAAAATGGAGTAGGTACGATGAATCAACCTCTACCTGGCGGGCATTGGGGTAAGTCTATAGAGGTGGACCAGAACGATCCCGCGCTGCATCTTGGCGGCGCTAGTTTGGCCGAAACTCAAGAAGGTCATCGCGGCGACAGCCTGGTCGTCATCGTTGATAAGCGAATCCTCGAACGGGAGTGTCTAGCAAGTAGCCTCCTCTCTATTGATCCGGTCGTACAGGTGAGAGCGGTCGGGTCTTTCTTGGAGCTGCAGGACTTGCAGGCCGAAGCCTCGGCGATCCTAGCCATCCTTAACGGGAAAAACATAACCGACCCGATCGTAAGATCCGAGCTGCAAGAGTTCATAGCATTGATCGGCGCCGTCCCAGTCATTGTCGTGGCGGATTCAGAGGCTCCGGCCGACATTTTGACAGCTCTGGAAAGCGGCGCCCGCGGTTATATTCCGACTAATGTTTCGGTGAAGGTGGCGGCAGAGGCGATCAGCCTCGCTCGGGCGGGCGGTATCTTCGTACCAGCAAATGCCGTGCTTGCTCTTCGAGAAACAATCCGTGCAGCGGAGAGTTCGCCTAAGCCACTGGCTGGCGTCTTTACGAGCAAGGAAGCTGCGGTCGTCGAAGCTTTGCGCAAAGGCAAGGCGAACAAGATCATCGCCTACGAGCTCAATCTATGCGAGAGCACCGTCAAGGTTCATATCCGCAATATCATGAAGAAACTCAAGGCGACGAACCGAACGGAGGTCGCTTACAAACTCAGAGATCTGATGTAGCAGTTTCCCGCAGAACTGCGTCAACAGGCCTGAAGCTGACCAGCCGAGCATATCGGCTGGTCAGCCCAGCGCTCAAAGCTATCGCCAAACCATGTGCACCGATGCGGACCCGCACATGCGCTATCGACCAAATAATCGCTATCGTGCGTTTGCCCCGTTACGGCCGGGCGGATGGCAATTCAGAGCGCCGAAAGACGATGGATGTCCCAAGCAGGGCCAACCCCGCCAACGCTCCAAGGCCGAACCATACAGCCAAGATATATAACATGACCTGCATTGGATCTGTCCTGAGTCAGTCATGAGCCATAAAGCTAAGACGAAAGTCATTTTCACAATTTCGTGCGCAGTTAGGAACCTGTCCATTATGTGAAGCTAGAAACGGCCTTACCTCAAAAGTTGGTCGGATGGATCAAGCTCAGCACCGAGATTGATTTTGGTCGATCTAGGAAAGACGCTCGAGATCAGCCGCAGCGATTGGGAGGAGTGAACATCGCGGGCCGATGATAATAGCCCTTGCCACCACCGGGCGCGTTTTAATGCCAGTATACCGCAAGGCCCTGCCGATGTAGTGGTGCATCATCGGCACCAGAACCGGCTGATGTTCGTAGAGTTTCCCTTCGACTGAATAAAGCAGCACTCGACCCCTTGCCTGCCAGTCGAGCATCGATTGGTGCCAGCCCTGGGGTGAGACATCTGCGATTTGCAGCTGGCACCTTTCCTTCGTCGCGTAGAACCATTGAGGGTCGGTGTTCGGCGCCGACAAAGTGAAGGCAAATCCGTTGGCGCGAAGCAGCGCAGCGATGTCTTCGTTCGCCGGATGGTCCGCTGTGGCGCTTTGACCGATACCACCGCCAAGCACCTTTAGACTGACGCTCAAGGTCACGAAAAGGCCGACGGTAAGTCTAAGCGTGGATCTGTTCATCGGACTGCAAAGCTCCGGCATAGATCGCCATCACCGCGAGGTTCGTCGTCCATTCCGCCAGCGAGACGCCCACTCTTCCGTGTATTACGTCATAGTAAGCCGGCATAAGACCAATGAGGCTAATCCGGGCCAAGTTGATAGCGACTGTCGCAAGACAGGCGGCGATTACGGCGCGAACGACCGGCCTCGACCAATTCAGACCGTAGAATTTAACGATCATCACGCCGCAGAGAAGAGCCAACGACAGGTTCGTGAGCGACGAGCAGGCCGGCAGGAGGAAAACTACGCCGGAACCATCCGCGAACGGCACCATATTGCCTGCTCCGCCGGTGCCAACAATCCAGCCAACCATTTTTGCGTCGATTGCAAGGACAGGGCCACCGACGACCGCAAAGGCTATCCGGGCCCAGAACATCGGTACCGTTATGGCTCCCAACACGACTGCGGCTCTGCGCATGGTCCCGTCTTGCGACGTCAGGGCCAGGTACGCAGCCACGCCAGCCAGTGCCAACCAGCTCAGCTGCGGCAAGGGGACCAGGAATGCAAAGCCCGCCATACCGGCAAAGGCGAAATCCGATCGGCGAGCAGGCTCAGGCTCGGAATCCAAAAGAAGCCAGAAGGTTATGCCCAGCGCCAGCCAAACCACGAGGCTGACACCGAACATTTCCAGCAGCGCCGAAATCGGACCGTCACGGGCAAGCGCCTCCGCGACGCGATCGCTTGCTCCGTTTGCAAATCCCGTGGCCACCACACCGCAGTAGATTTGCCTGCGTAAGACGCCCATGTGGGGTGTGGCTCAGCGGCCATCGGTCGGGGCTGTGCCGATCATTTGCCACGCCGCCAACGGCGGTACCACACATAGCCGCCGAAGGCAGCCAGCGCCGGAAAGCCTATGCCGATCACAGGACCTGGTGCGGATCGGCTCGTGTCCCCACCCCGATCGCCTGATGGGTACCATGAAGCCAGCGCATGACCTGGGAGAGTGTCCAAGAGCGTAAAAAATAATGCAATTGCGGCAGGCGCGATAAACTTTGCCATTGCTTCCCCCTTTTCCAGTAATCGCAAGCATATCTAAAAAAGGATCATTGTCATCCGAGAAAACTCGAGGGCTCCCGAACGAAAGTGGTAGAGCGATCTAATAATTTTGATTTCGCACGCCTATTGACGTCAGCGACCGCGACAGGACGCAAAATGGCCCTGCCGCGAACGTGCTCGAGAAATGCGAACCCGCTGGGCGCTCAGTAGTAGCCCCCATCGCGTCCGTATCGGCATTTGTTCAGAACAATCCCTAGGAGGTTGGTCTCGCCTGCGATTTCCTGTTCACAACACCGGATCTTTGCCATTGTGGTCGTTCCGGCGCCCGCCACAAGTAACGTGCAGTCAATGTTGGGCAAGAACGCCAGAACGTCGTCGCTGCCAAGAACTGCAGGCAGGTCGACGATAACCACCGTGGGGCAAAGCCTGTCATGGAGTTGTATCATCGCCGTGCGAGCGGATTGGCTTTGAAGCAGTTCGGCCGAATGGGTAATGCCGTGCGAACCGGCGCTCACGGCAAGATTGTCGCCATAGCGCACGAAAGTGCTTTTGATGGAAGATCGCCCTTGCAAAAAACTCTCCGTAGGCCGGGCCATGCCGAGACCCAGTATCGAACTGATCTGAGGCTGCCGAAGATTCAGATCTAGAAGAACGACCCTGCAACTCTGCAGATTCGCGAGGCTGAACGCCAGGTTGGCGGCCACGACCGACTTTCCGGATTCGGGCTCCGGTGAGGTTATCGCCACAGTGGTCCAGTTGTTGACGTTGAGACACCTGACGACCTTGGTGCGCAACACATCAAAGCTGGCTTGAGCAGGTTCCTCGGGCGCGAATGTAACGAGCCGGGCCTCGCGAGCCCGATCGCCATCGAGTTCCACAAGTTCAAGTCCCGCCCATTGGTCCTCAACCGATACGATGGATTGCTGTGCGACGACTTCCAAGGACGCATGCGCCGCGGGCTGGAGTTTCACCTTTGCCGGCATGTTCTGGTCTCCTGCGGCACGTATCAATTTCCTTTGAGTGGGCCGTTGGCTACTTCGAGATCGCACCGTTCACCCCGACATTTGCGGACGGGTGAAAATCTACAAGCAGGAAGATCGGACCACTGCCCACAAGCAGTACAAGGGCCATTGCGCCCAGATGCTTGTTATGCGCAGGTTTCCGGCTATCGGCCGCAATATAGGGGATGGTGGCAAAAGGCTGCCCCCGGAACACGGCTGCAAGATCGGCAGGACGGCGAATGGTTGGGAAAAAGACTTCCGTCAGCGCGAAGATGCCGAAGCTCAATGCGATGCCTGCCCCGAAACTTCCAAGGACGATAGCCTGCCGTTTGGGCCAGATACGTTTTTCTGGCGGGGTCGCCGGCTCGATGAGCGACAGCTTTTGGCCAACTGCCTCTTTTTCGATACGTTGTCCGGTAGATGCGTTCGCTAGCCTGGCGACTGCATCGTTGTACTGCGTCTGGACTGCCTCGTAATTCTGCTCGAGCGCGCGGAGTTTGGTAGAGTTCATTTCTGTGTCGGCGATTGACCGCTTCAGGTCGTCAAGCAGAGGCCCAATGGCCTCCTTCTCCTGTGTAATCAACGAGAGCTGCCCCTCAGCGTCGGCCAACTGCAGACGAAGCTCAGGGGACATCCCGACGGCGCGCGAGACATCTGTGACAGCCTTGCCCTTTTCAGAAATGCGTTTCTCGAGATCGGCAACCCGGGTCCGCAACGCCACAAGGTTCGCACTGCCATCGTTGAAGATGGTTTCCTGCTCGGCAAGCGAACGCCGCAACTCGGTCAGTTGCTGATCATCAGCCAGTGCCCCCTGCCCCCCTGAAGCCGATATCTGTTGAATCGTCGAACGCTTTTGCTGAACGGAGATGATCTCGCGTTGAATTTGACCCAGCCTTTCTTCGTAGGCTCTTTGCTGCATGCGGCGGAACTCGAGGCTGTCAGGCAGAGCCTCCCTATGGTCCAGTTTGAAGCTCAGAACCGCTTCCTGTGCGTCTTTCAACGCCGCACCCAGGCGATCCACCTCGCGCTTGAAGAATTCATGCGTATCGTCTGCCATCGCCTTGCGCCCGCGCTCGTTCGCTTCGAGCATGGCGTTTGCATAGGCATTGGCGACATCAGCGGCGAGAACCGGGTCGGCCGCGTCGAACGAAATCGTAAATGCAATGGCCCCGCTGCCGCTACCCAGATTGTTCAGGACAGCCGGCTCGATCCTGGTCCTTGCGAGCATTTGTGCGACGACATCGTCATCGGGGAGATGGGCTTTGGGAAAAATCGCAAACTTCTGGGCCAATCCTAGTAGGCTGGCCCTTGTCGTGAGTTGCTGCTCAAGAACTTGCAGTTGCTGGATGGGATCCGCTGTGACCGATGAACGGGCCAGATCTGTCGATATACGAGGTGGCTCGACCAGAATCTTGGCTACCGACCGGTATACCGGCTGAAGCAAGAGCGCTACCGCCAATCCGAAAGCCGTCGCAATCGCAACCGGGATGGTTAGGTAGCGCAGCCGCTGAACATAGAGCGAGGCGTAAAAACGGAAATCTTGGCTGTTCATTAACCGACTCGCCGTCAAAGGTTCCTTGCACATGTCGACGGCGAAACAACAGCGCCGGCACACTCGTTGCGTGCCAGCAAGATTCGCTTGGCGATCCCATCGGTGGAAGCACTTCCTAAGGTCGAGCTGACCTAGAAAGTATGCGTCTTTCGACCAGCCATCTTCTCCTTTTGGCCATCGACTCGGTCCTATTCCCGCATTCCCTCGGATTTGCCTGGGACCTATTCTGGGTTGATCGCAACGTCATTGCAACGTTCCGCTTTGGTGCGCCCGCGGTGAGGAGGAAGAGTGTCTTCAAACCCAATTTCCCGCCTTCTGCGCGGTAGGTTTGCGGTGGCCCTGCTCGCCGGCGCCGCGCATTCGTGGTTTTGTTCTGGGGCTCAGGCCGACGACTATCGGCTCGCCGCGCAAACCAAGATCCACATCTCGATCATCCAGTGGAATCCTTCGAAAGGCGAATACCAGCGATGGGAAGCTCTCAGCGGCGATTTTCTCGTATCCGGTCAAGGGACGATAGCGTTGCCGGTCGTCGGTTCGCTCGATGTGGGCGGGAAAACAAGCACCGAGGTCGCCGCCCAGATTTCGGCGGCGCTGCATGACAAGATGGGCCTAATCTCCCCGCCGGATGTGTCGATCGAAATTGCTCAGTATCCGTCGATCTATGTCGTCGGAGCGGTCGCCACGCCTGGCGCTTATCAATTCAAGCCGGATCTGACTGTCTTGCAGGCGGTGGCCTTGGCCGGCGGCCGCTATCGACCGCCGCCTGAGAAAGTCGGACAGAGCGGCATCAGTCTGCTTGGCGAACTGACCACGATCCGCACCAACAAGTTGCGGCTGCTCGGCCGTATCGCCAGGCTGCAGGCCGAACTGGGCGGAGATGCCGAAATCCACTTTCCGGCCGAATTGACGGGCGCCGATGCTCGCGACCTTGTCGATCAGATAATGGCACTGGAACGCAGCTTGTTCACTGCGCGTGCCAATGAGAAGACGCGGCAAGTTGAGAAACTCTCCGATCTACGTGACATGTATACGCACGAATTGGATATGTTGACGACCAAGGGCAAGGACACCGGCGATGAAATCACCCAAACAGAAACAGAGGTCGCCAAGATCACCAAGCTTGTCGAGCAAGGCATAGTCCCGTCATCTCGATGGTCAGAACTAAGGCGTGTGCTCGGACAAATGCGAGCAGAACATGCGCAAGGGGACATCGATGCGATGCGTGCGCGGCAAGGTCTCAGCGAGGCGACACGCCAGGAGTTCAGCGTTAGCGACCAGCGCCAGACGGAGGTTGCGACGCAACTGCGGGACGCGCAGAGCGAGCTCGCGGAGGTGAGATCGCGAGAATACACGACACGCCAGCTCCTGATGGCCGACAGCACCGTCGCACCGGGCGCCGGGTCCGACGGCAATTCCGACCTGAAACTGGTCATTGTTCGCCAAGAGCGGCAGGGCCCAAAAGAGATGAAGGCATCAGAGACGACACCCCTCGCGCCTGGCGATGTGGTGAAGGTTTTCGTAGCCGCTTCGATGCAGGACATCGTCGATCCGGCTACGCCCCAGCCTGCAACCAGCCCCCAGACCGGCGGGCAAACACAATAGCAGCAACGATAATCAATAGGTTGGCCGCGGGACTACAGTGCGGTGAGTGCCGCCCAAAGGGCTGCCAAATGTGTAGGCCCCATGCCCACGCGAACTCCCTCTCCCAATACCACAGCCAATTGAAACAGCGCCGACAAGGCAAAGCCGTGATGGCGCCGATAGTATTGGACCCGGTTGCGCGTCAACAGCGCAGAGAGGAATGGGTTGGTTCCAGATTCTCCACCGATGTGGATTACTTCTGCTCCTGATACGTATGCGATTGATAGCCCAGCGGCGCGGACTCTGCGCATATAATCAACTTCCTCGCTGTAGAGAAAGAATGACTCATCCCAGTCTCCCACGAGCTTGCGCGCTCGCGCCGAGATTGCCATTGCCGAGCCTTCAGCCCAATCAGCGAATCCATCGGCCGTATATCGCGTTGGATCGCTGATCTTCTCGCCTGTTCCGACCCACGCCCCAAGTGCCCCCCCTCCCAGAACAGCATCGGTCCATGCCGTCCTCACTGACGGCTCGCGTCGTAGAGAATGCGTGAGCCTGCCATCCTCATCAAGGATTTTTGGCACGGCCACGCCTACGGTGGGATCCGCCAGCCGATCTACAAGCAATCGGGCAGCACCGGACAGTAGACGCACATCCGGGTTCAACACGAGCAGGGTCGAGTCTCTTCCAATTGTGGCGACCGCCGCGTTGATCCCCCCGGCGTAACCCGAATTCCACCCAACGCTGACAACTCTCGGTCGGACGGGGTGAGAAAGTGCTATGGCAATGCTATCGTCGCTGGACGCATTGTCCGCAATGACAATTTCAAAGTCTTGGATTCCGTCGAGCCCCGTCTGAAGCGAATCGAGGAATGCGTTCAGATGCCGGCTACTGTTATACGTCACCGTTACCACCGACAGGCGTTCACGTCCTGGTTGCCACGCCTCTTCGTTGCCGATTCCCGCCATGGCTTCGTTCCCGATCTTTTTCACGCCTTCGACCCCCGCGAAAGTCGCGTCGCTTGACGCAATGGTTGTTCGTCTCTCGCGTCCGGCGGAAAGGCGGCGAATATTTCACGCCTTCTGGAGCCCATCTCCGTCCGCAGGGGAGATGCCGCAGGAGAGGCATCCGTGTCCGCCGGCTCGTTTTGCGCGGATTTGGCATCAAGTATCCATACCCCACTTCCCAGAAGAAACAGGGCTAGAACATAGGTGCTGTTCCAGAAATGAACTGTCCATCCGATGAAGAACAGGAAGCCCAGTGTGATCAGGTAGGCTGTTTGAAAATGATCGACCCTTTCGTCAAAATTTTTTCTGAGAGTCATGGCAATGCCAGTCGAGAGCCCTGCCAGCAGCAAGAGGATCGGGGCAGCGATGCCAAAACGCATTGCTTCGACAAGCCAGAAATTGTCTATGGTGGCGTTCGGCATCCATCCGGGGCGATCCCAATCGTTCATGCCGATGCCGAAGATGGGGTGGTTCAGCACGCTCGTGGAGCCATACTCCCAGATCAATCGTCGATACCAATATGTTTGCGGGTCCAGCACTATCATTTGTGTCACAATCGAAATCGCAGATCGGTTGGAGAAGATCTGAGCCCCAACGACCAGAACAAACACCCCGCCGATGAGAATTTTCCAGCGATGCCTATTCGCCCGCAACAAAACATTCCAGAGAAGCAGAAAAACCTGCGCGGCCATGCCTGCGATTGGACCACTCGATAAGGAGGTGGCCGCCGTCACGACGATCAGAGCGACCTTGAAATTCCGGTGAACTGCGGATTGCTTGTAGCCAAGAACAAGGTAAGTGAGAGCAAGGATGCTTCCTACGTTCAATCCGAACAGAATTGGATGATCGAATACAGAGATAACTCGGGTGTGTCCTAACCGTTCAACAGTCGGATAATCATTGACCGACAAGACGACACTGAATGCCTTGAGTAGGAGATTACCGCCCCCAAGGCACTCGACTATGGCGAAGGGCATCAAAGCCACGACGATCCAGAACAAGACGCGAACGGCGTTTTGAAAGTCGTCAGCGTCGCGGACCCAGCTCCGCGCAAGCATATATGGACCGACAGTCTCTAAAAACAGAATCCCGGCAGATTGGAGCCCCACGGTCAATCCGTGATTTGCAACGAGACCGATCACCGACCAAACCGCAAGCATCAGGATCGCGATATCCGCAACCCTTATCCGCCCGGCTTTGCCTGAGAGCAATCGAACAACGCTAGGCACTATCAACGCTAAGAGCACAAGGCGATAGACCGAGAGCCGAAGCGGCCCGAGGTAGAAAACCCAAGGTATTGCAAGCGAGATAAGAAACACCCATACCGGCCAGAAGGTAGTCTTCCCTGACAATGCAGCCGGACCGCTTGGCGAAAATTGATTGGTGGATTCGAAGCGCTCGCCAAAGCCCGCAAAGCGGTTGGGACTTTTGATTTTGGGGCTCCAATACCCCGGTTGGTCGGCAAGGCTGCTCACGTGCCAATGTCCTGCACCCGAACGAGTCGAACCATGGTCGACTGGATTAAGTGAAGCCGGCCGCCAATCCACCGGGCAACAATCTTTTTCCTGGCCAGAGCTGGCTGTTCGACAAAGATGGAAGAGAGATACGACAACGGCAGCGTCATGATCGTCGCCACCAAAGCCACGAATAGCCACGACCGTATCCCGGGATAACTGATGCCGAGGCCGCAAAGAACCGGCCCGTGGATCAGATAAACTCCGTAAGAGAGATCGCGCCTGACGAAGGAGCGCCCCGGCAGGTTCGACAGCCCAGCGAAGACCACGAGATATGGCACACAAAGCGGCGCCGCGACGATACCTTCTCCATACGCAAGCGAAGCTATCAAGATGAGGAACGCGAAACCCGCCAAAGCAGCCGAGTAGGGTATTGTCCGCCGGAAAGTGGAGAGAACGACGCCGGAGGCAAAATAGACGAAGAGGCTGATAAAGGTAACAAGGCGACCAGACAATCGTTCGGCAACGGCCGGAAAGACTCCGTTCCCCACATAAAGGACATAGACAACAAGGAACACGACCAATACAAGCCTTGGTCGCCCCAAGATGCCAATCAAGCTCATAACCGCCAGTGCAATATAGGATAAGACTTCGAAATGCAGCGTCCAGAGGGCGCCGTTTACAATTGCGGGATGGCCGTCCGGTAACTGCACCCCGGGGAGGAAATCGTAAGTGAGCGTAAGAATGTTCTTGGTATAGAGTAGCAAGCGGAAGTAGTCCGAGAAATACTCCTGCAGCGGCAGAGTTGTCAGAATCGGACCAAGCAGGATCATGGTGGAGATCACCACGACAATGAGGGCTGGAAAAATCCTGAGCACCCGGCTTATCGCATAGTCGGTTACCTTGCCCGACTTGACCAGGCCTGGGGCCACCAGAAAGCCGCTGATTGCAAAGAAAACAAGAACCGCGAGAAGGCCGAAATGCAGAAATCCCCCGCTGAAGGCGAAGAGGGGATCTGCCTTCGCATCGTAGATTGAACCGTGGGCATGATGCAGAAGCACCGTGGTCGCCGCAGCCAACCGAACTTCATCGAAGCCCGGTCCCACAGACCCCGTTTCAGCCAGCCGACTTTCCAGGGTTCGGCCGCGCATGTTCCAACCGAGAACATTTGGGATCATTGGGCTGCCTGATGACATGCTTCGTGGCAGAAGTTTGCGCGGGGGATATAGCGCGCGCAACTACCTAATCGGGCCAACAGAGCGGCCAGTGATGGCAGCCAGAAACGAAAGGAGTACGAACGTAGCGGGAACGGGCGACTGTCGGTTTGACGTCGCATTTCCCCCACGAGTTGTGCGACTCTTGATCCCGGAATTCATCCACATCCTCGCCTTGTCGAAGAGAGGTGCATCAGTGTCTATTGCGAAAAAACCCCACGCCATTCTAACGGTGGCATGACTGTTCAGTGGGCTCGTCGGCGGTGTCGTCGGCCCTGGTGAGCCAGGATTCCCGCCAGAACGGATAGATCGCGCGCGGACAAAACCATCGACCGTTGACGCTGCGTTCGCCTGAGCAAGCGACACCATCCAAGATGATGCAGTCTTTAGGAATCTTCAGCATGCGACCCGTTCTCTCGTCGACGATCCGCTGCACGGCAGTCTTCACGCGGAAAGTGCGACCGCAATAGGGAAGCATCTCACGATCAAAGGAGAGGCCGCTACTTTCGCCGCGATGGTCGAGGGTGGCCGCGATTTCCTGCGGAGACCGTACCCGTACAAGCTCACCAGGCTGCAGTCCAAGCATCTCGCGCTTGGAGCCAGACTTACTAGGACCTTGCAGCGGGAGCGTCCTTATTAGTCCGACATGATGGAGAATGTCCATCATCAATGCTCGGACCAACAGGGCTGCGAAACGGATCGGGTTGAAGTTACCATTCGTCAGTTCGCGCCAATACTGACCAATATCCCGCCGCTTCACGGGCTCGGATGCCTTTAGAGCGTCAGTCGCTTGGCACCGCCAGAGCTGCGCTCCGCTTTGATCCACGGGGTTGGCCGGGCGGGTAGCAGCGCCGGCAACCCGCTCGAGCTCGGCTGAAGCGGCCATCCTGTCGCCCACGGGATCAGCGGAATTGTGACCTACTTTAGTCAGCCATTCCTCTTTCCAGTAAATACGGCAACCCGCCTGACAGCCACCGTGGCCTGACCCGTCGCAACGCAGATCCTCAAGATAGACGGTCCCGCGCATTCGACGAGAGCCACTTTCGTCAACCATGTTACAGACTTTGTCGACGCGCCGCGACACCGTAAAGCGTTGGCCGACATATGCCATCATCTCCGGCATGAATACGGTCCCGTGCAGGGCGCTATCCTTGTCAAGCGTCGCGACGATCTCAGCCGGGGAGCGCACCTCAACGACATCGCCAGGCCGTAACGAGCCTCCGTTCGCTGGTTTCTGCATGGTTGTTCGTTCCTCAAAGGCTAGTGGCGGCGACATCGACTTGAAGCCGCGTCCACTCGGGTCAGCTCCAAATTCCCGGTCCAAAGTGTCGAGAGAGCATCGTACACAAAGAGACGGTGGGGGATTGCTACCCAAAAGCGAGAGAGCCGGCGCGCCGATAGTGGTAAGACCAATACTCGCGAGGCGCTCGTCATTGATGATGAACCTACCCGACGATGTCGTTGCCAGCAGCACGTTACGATGGACGGTGGGCGACTCCCAGATCTCCCTACAACTGTCTTGTTGCTGCGAATGCCCGGCACCAGGGATCAATGGCTTTGCGGCATCCGGCTCGCAACTCGCCAAAATTGAATCACCTTCCATGGGCTGATGTGGAGGGTGAAGGCATCCGATCGCGCTCAGTTGTCGGAGCGCTGGGTTATTCTTTCGTGATAGTTGGTTCAGCACAATGAATAATCAGCGCGACTTCCGAAGTTGCTCCATTCGCCGCTAGGTCAGCTAAGATAGCGTCAATTTGACGGGTCGCCCTCCCCTCCCGCAGGAAAACAGGGCGCAATGGAGGGCAGGCAGTCTGATGAGTGAAATGCTGCAGTTGCGCCAATTCATCACCGATCCACGAGAACAGCGATCGATAGCGACGACTTTGCGAAAGAGGCGTTGGGCGGAATTCCAGCGGCGCTTCCCCGACATAGAACGAATGCGGGTGGTCGATCTCGGCGGAACGGTAGTTCATTGGGAGAGAAGTCCGGTTCGCCCCAAATGGGTGACCGTAGTCAATCTCCTACCCCAGACGAGCAGGACTGCAACGATCCGAGTCGTGCAAGGCGACGCCTGCGATCCGCCCGCTGAAATTCGAGCCATGGAATTTGACATTGTGTATTCGAATTCCTTGATCGAACACGTGGGTGGGCACGCGCGCCGTGCCGACCTGGCTTCAGTCATCCACGCTTTGGCACCCCATCATTGGGTGCAGACCCCTTATCGGTATTTCCCAATTGAGCCGCATTACCTCTTCCCGGGCCTGCAATTCCTGCCCCAGGCAGCCCGAGCCAAATTGATCCGGCGCTGGCCTCTATCACCGTCCCGGCCAGACCAAGGACAAGCCGTCAAGGATGTACTGGAGATTGAGCTCCTGTCACAGACCGAGATGAGATATCACTTTCCTCGCTCTGACCTCTTCAAGGAGCGGGTTCTGGGGATAACCAAATCGATTGTCGCCGTCCATTGATGAGGTAGCTGCTTTCACGCAGGAACGACAATCAAGCGAGCGCGACAGGTCGCTCGCGGCCGGGAGTCAGCCGCGTTAGTGCCAGCAGGCCAAGGCTCTGCACTAACAGGCACGCGGCGGCCGTCTGCTTCCAGCATGCCGGCGCGGTCAGATATCATGGTCTAAGGACTGGCAATAAAGACCCCAACGATTGCAGATGGTTCGTCACTGTGCGCAGTCCTTAACTACTCGGGATTTGCGCATGCGCCAAACGGTACGCAGGCTCTTGAGCGAATGCCACAAAAGAGTACCACGCAGGGACATCTTTGACCTGCGCAGCAATAGATCGACCTGACCACGCATCGTTCTCGGTATCTCGATCTGGTGGAGTGGTATCGCAGCATCGCAATACTCCGTCTTGTAATCTTCATTGCCAAGACCTTGATCGAACTCCTTCATGCCAGCTTCTATCGCCCACTCAATCAGATGGTTGAGCAAGTGACGACCGGGCGAGAAACGAACCCATTCGCCCGCTTCGAAACTCGGCATCATGTAGTAAAATCTGCTATCGTCCTGGTATCCCCAGTGCACCGCCAGGACCGTTCCGCCCAAATTCAACGACGAAATATGGACGTGGCCTCGTGGGGCAAGCTCGAGCGCGGCCTGCCGAAAAAAGGCACGATAGCCAGGTCGCTCCATACCATCGACCCCCGTCGTTTCGAGATAGCGTCGCGACTTCTGCCTCATCATCGCTTCGAGCATCTCGTCGCGTTCGGCGGACGTGCTCGCGATCCTGAAGGCGACTGTCCCGCGCTCACAAAGCTTGCGAAGCTTGCGCCGCGTGTCCTGGGCTCGCGGAAGACGCTCGGAGACGAACTCGTCGACACTGCTGGGCAAGCGCATGACGTACCCGCTGTGGGGATAGCGAGCCGTGATCAAGGGAGTCAGCGGATTGTCGATGTCGAACACGCGCTCCGGCATCTTTTCGATGACTGCGATGTCGAAAGGGGGTGCAATCCTTGCTATTGCATCCCACAATTTGGAGACGAATGAAGGACGCCAGTCTTTGACGTGCGGAAACAGGACCGGCGCATTGTAGTCGCTGACGCCACCGTCCAAGAACGACAGGATCCTCAAGCCGGATCTGCGCTTCTCGATGCCAAGCGGCAAAAGCGCGTGAGGAGTACCGTGCTCATCTACGACCGCAATGAACAACGGTCGAGTGCCGCGCGCCGGCCCGATTGTGTCGCACCAAACATCTAGGAAATCGACCGTCTGGAAAACGAAGGCGCGAGCCGAGCCCCGATTGGCCATGGTCGGCCAGATAGCCGCAAAATCCCGCCATGAATCACTTGCCGAGACAACCAGAGAAGACCCCTCGATCGGCGCGCTGCGGATCATTTGAGGCAATCAATGATCAAGAGATGGACTGCGCCAGCCTTGCGGGCGGCGAAAATGCCGCTCTTGGGCACGCCAAACGTCCGTTTCCATGAAAGATAATCCGTCCCTGAACAGCTCGCCACCACGTTTCGGACCCCAGTAACCACCCGCAACCCGCTTCGGGGCGCCGTCTGAGCAATGGGTCATCATCTGTCCAGGCCAGTTCGGAACATATCTGAACAAAAGATGCGCATTGCTAACCCGTTGGCCGACTGGATGCATACGTCCCGCGACGTATGATCTTCATGGCTCTCTGCATCGCGCTGGTCGGCTGTTCACTTCAAGCGCTCGAGGAAAGAGCTGCCGCAACGGACTTGGAGCAGTCCACGAGGACCGCGAAATGATCACCGTCATTATCCCACATCTTGACCAGCAAGAAATGCTCGGGCGCTGTCTCGCATCCTTGCAGGCGCAGCGGCCGCCGCAGCAAAAAGTCGAAATCATCGTTGTCGACAACGGATCGCGACAAATACCGAGTGACCTTTGCGCCTCCTTTCCCGCTGTCACGCTCCTTCTCGAGCGCACACCCGGTCCAGGGCCAGCGCGGAACCGCGGCGCAGCCCATGCGAGCGGCGAAACGCTGGCATTCATCGACGCCGACTGCATCGCCCATCCCGATTGGCTTTATGAAATAGAACGCTGCTTTGCAGAAAGGGAAGATATCGGCATCATAGGCGGCGACGTCAGGATTGCGCGTCAGGACGCACACCGACCTACCCTACTTGAAGCTTACGAAAGCGTCTTTGCCTACCGAATGCGCGAATACATTGCAAAGCAGGGATATACCGGGACCGGCAATCTGGCGGTGCGCAAACAAATTCTGGCTGCGGTTGGACCGTTCGGCGGGATCGAAATTGCGGAAGATCGGGACTGGGGGCAGCGCGCGCTCCGCAAAGGCTTCCGCACCCACTACCGCAAGCAGATGATCGTATTCCATCCCGCTCGCCGGAATCTTGCTGAGATCGCCGCAAAATGGGAACGGCACGTCGCTCACGATTTCAATCGGGTGCGCACCGCTCCAGGCTGGCGGGCGCGCTGGATCCTGCGCAGTTTCGCGGTTGCGCTTTCGCCCGCAGCAGAATTGTTTCGAATCGGCTTCTCCGATCGCATCGAAGGCCCAAGGGCGCGGATGCTTGCGATGTGCGGCGTCGTCCTGGTTCGCCTTTACCGATGCAAGGTGATGCTGGCTCTTGCATTCGGCGCGAATGCCTCGCGCATCGTCGACAAATGGAATCGCGCCTGAGCACTCCGGCAGGAAAACGGCTTATGGCTTGCTTAATCGGTTGACCTGGCTCGTTGATATGCGGCGATTAGGTTCGGCACTTGATAGCTCCACGCAAGTTCCCGCTGCAAACGATCGCGACCGAAATCACCCATGACCTTGCGCTGTTCTGGGCTACCAAGCAACCATTCAATCTTGTCGGCAAAGTCGATCGGATCATCGGGACGGGCGTAGAGAGAGGCCCTGTCCGCTGAGAAGCGCCCCTCAGTAACGTCGAACTGCACGATCGGTTTGCCGAAAGCCATGTACTCCAGAATCTTGTTCATGGTGGACTTGTCGTTCATCGGATTGACGCGATCCGGATTGACGCACACATCGGCGGTCGAAAGTACCGTGAAGAGCATGTCGTCGGGAACCCGACCGGTGAAAGTGACATAGTCATTCAGCCCCAGACTTTGACAGTACTCCTTGAGGTTGCCCAGTTGCGGGCCACCACCGACCAGAACGAACTGGACATCCTGTCGGCCTCGCTCGTGAACGAGATGTTCGACGCTACGCAGAAGTAGGTCGATGCCCTCTTGCTCCCCCATCACCCCGACATAGCCCACGAGAAACTTGCGCCCCTGTTTCAGGCTGGGGTCAGGGCAATCGGTTCTCAAGCGTGTCAGATCCGGGCCTGACCGCACCACGAACACGTCGCCGGCGCGCTTCCTGCCGCGGGTAAGCGCGATCCTTCGGTAGCTCTCATTGGTCGAAATGACCACGTCGGCGCATTTGAATGTTATCCATTCGAACAGGCATAGGAGCCGCCAGAGCCGACCGCGCTTGCCGAACTTGGCCTCGTAGAGCTCGGGATTTATGTCGTGATGGTCGAAAATGAAACGCTTCCCAAGCATCTTGAACGGCAGTGCGACGAGAAAAATCAGGTCCGGCGGATTGCAAGCATGGATGGTTTCAAACCCATGCCTGAACAGGATTTTCCATGCCAAGCGGGTTTCGTGCCAGAGCGCCGCGCCGTATTCGAGGAGGAACTCCGATGCGCCTTTGGCTTCGACCGGCAAGTCATGCCGGTAGACGCGAATGCCCTCCAGCGTCTCTTCACGCTCTTCCGCCCCCACGCCGACGGGACAAATGATGGAAACCTCCGCGCCGGCATCACGCAATGCCCGCGCTTCCTGCCAAACGCGCCGGTCGAACGGCACTGGCAAGTTCTCCACAATCATCAAGACTTTGCGGGCAGAAAGACTGCCAGATCGAGTTTGTTCGGCACCAAACACCGAAATGGCGGACATCTCTCTCTCCCTCAGGCCGCAGTGCCCCTGACGTCGAAAGGCAGCGCGGCGTCACCCAAAGGTGCAGCCTCCGTCTGGGATGCCGGAGGGGCTGGCGGCTTGTTTGCGCCATCCGACAGTGCATTGAGATCGATCACGCTCTGCGCTTTCGACAAGGAAAGCATAGCCGCCGTACGGTTTGCGAAAATCACCCGGTCATAACGCCGAGCTTCTGCCTGCCTTTTGCTTACCAGCAAACTCGCAAACTGCGGAAACCAAGACCAGGCATAGCCCAAATTGGCACCAACCAGCTTGCCGGCGTCGATGGCGGGATCGAATATGGACAACCTGTAGCGTCCTCTCAGCAAGCTGCGCGCAAGGTCGATGTTGGGGCTTTCTCTCAGGTCGTCCGTCCCCGCCTTAAAGGCCAAGCCTGCCAGCAGCACCGATGCTCCCGGCTTCAGACCCTTTGTGGCGAGTTGGTACAGACAGTATTTATGGGCGTCATTAGAACGCAGGAGCGAGTCGATCAAAGGTGTATTGACTCCGCTGTCCGCCACGATGCTCTGCAATGCTCGAACATCTTTGGGCAGACACGAGCCACCGAACGCGCCGCCCGGCCTGAGATAATATGGGGAGATGTTCAGCTTCGTATCAGAAACAAAGATCTCATGCACCTTCGACGTGTCGACGTCGAGTTGAAGGCCGATCCGAGCGATCTCGTTGGCGAACGCGACCTTCATCGCATGCCAGCTGTTGTCGACAAACTTAGTCATCTCGGCTTCGGCGAAACGCGTCACGAAGCGCGGTCCTTCGATCCCGGCAAACAGCTCGTCGATGACCGGATTTGGCTCACCGCCCGACGTGCCGATAACGATCTTCGGGGGTCGGAAATAGTCGTTGACGGCTGAGGACTCTCTAAGAAACTCCGGGCAATAGACAAGTTGTACGCAACCCGGTCTGTCGACCAGAACCTTTGCGAATATGGGAGCGATTAGGCCTTCCATCGTCCCCGGCCTTATCGTTGAGCGGTAGACGACACTGAGCGGCCTTGTGCGACCATTTCCCAAGTAAAGGGCTATTTCCTTCGAGACCTCAGTAACAAACCTTAGGTCGTGAGCTCCGTCCGGCCCGCTGGGCGTGCCGACACAAACAATTGCGATATCGCAGCTCTCGAGCCTGCCTTCAACGTCCGTGAAAGCAGAGATGCGATGGTCTGCGAGTCCGCGCAGCAGCATTTCGGCAAGTCCCGGCTCCACGATCGGTGCAATGCCGCAATTGAGGCCGGCGACCTTGCGGGCATTGACATCGAATCCGAGTACTTCGTGGCCCTCGTGGGCCAAGCAACATAGGGTGGTAAATCCCACATAGCCGAGTCCGAAAACAGCTATTCTCATTGACGTCGCTCCGCACCCTCTTCGAGATAGGCGAAGGTCGCTTGGCCCAAACAATCCCATTGTTGCGACTCCGGTTGAATTGATGAGCTATCCCTTGAGCGAAGTGACCACTCCTTTTTGGGTAAGATACTCGTTGAGCATGGTCGAATGGTGGGTGAGTTCGCAGCCAACCCCGGAAAAACCGAATTGTATATCAACTTGCCCGATCGGATGATGCTGGGGAGACCCCCAGTCGGTTGAGGTACGAACACAACAAGCGCATACTCAGGTCGCCCTGAACAATATCCGAACTCGTGGTCGTACAATGCGCCTAGGACGCGCAGATTATCATTTGGACTGCCTGAGTGTTAAAGATTGAAAAGCGGTTGTAGGAACCAAGTGTGGCTGAATCGAAAGAGCATTTCATCAACTTCCACGGCATAGGCATTGCCCCGCCCGGTATCGAGAAGGCCGAACTGGATTTCTGGTGGGATGCGGATCCCTTTTTTGCCGCGCTGAACAAAGTCTCTGCAGCTATGAGCGACTACCCTGTCCTCATCACCTTTGACGACGGCAATGAAAGCGACCTCGATATTGCATTGCCTGCCCTTCTGGAAAGGAACCTCACAGCGTCGTTTTTTGTTTGCGCGGGGCGAGTGGGGACCCGCGGATATCTAAGCGCGCCCGCCATCAGGCAACTTCTGCATGAGGGTATGCGGATAGGGAGTCACGGGATGCACCATCTTGACTGGTGCAAGCTCGATGATGCTCGGTTGCACGTCGAAACAGTGGATGCCAAGCTCAAGCTGGAAGACATCTGTGGTTGCGAGATTGGCGAGGCCAGTGTTCCCTTTGGCCGTTATGATCGGCGCGTTCTGAAAAAGCTGAAAACTGAAGGCTACAGCCGCGTCTACACATCGGGCCGTGGCTTCGCAACCAAGGAATCTTGGCTGAAGCCGCGCAACACGCTGGACCGTTCATGGCAATGGAAGGACATTCCTAAGGATTTAGCGCTCCGGAACTCTTATCTAGGGCGGCTGCGCTCCAATCTCTCGCATGCTCGCAAATCTGTTTGGTAACTGCTGCGCCCTGCTGTCGTCGCATCTAGAGCATGTTGCCCAGAAGTGTACCGCTGTTCTGGGATTGAGATGGTTCAAAACAAAGACTTGAAGAGCATCGCCTTAACCCGCTTCAGCGCGACGCACTCTGGAGCACTCACCCTTCTCACGGAAACGGCGAACCGGTCTATCCCTTTGTTTCGAATGAATAATTGCTAACGCTTTCCGGATTGCGCTTAATAAGCATTTAGCCCCCGCAAAACGGCAAACGGGGTTTGCAGGATTATGCGAATGTCCAGCCAGATACTCCACCTCTCAATGTAGAGCATGTCCATCTGGATCCGGTTCGTCATCAGGTCGACTTCCGGTGTCGCGCCGCGAAACCCGCTTACCTGTGCCCAGCCTGTAATGCCCGGCTTCATTTGACGGCGAAAGGCATAGTTGGCGATCGCCCGACCGAATTCGCCGTCATGCGAAACTGCATGCGGTCTCGGTCCAACGACCGACATGTCCCCCATGAGAACGTTAAGCAATTGCGGCAGTTCATCTATGCTGGTTCGGCGAAGCCAACGGCCGAACGTCGTCGTGCGTTTATCTTCGGAAGTTGCTTGCTGAATTCCAGGGCCGTCTTCCAGGACATTCATGGTCCTGAATTTGAATATCTTGAAGGCTTTGCCGTTGAAGCCGATCCGGGTCTGCCGGAACAACACAGGACCCTGCGTGTCAATTTGGATCATCACGGCTATTAACATCATGAAAGGCCAAAGCAGCGCCAATGCGGCCGTTGAGATGAAAATGTCGATGAGCCTCTTGGCCGCTCGCTGGACTATGGTGAGCGGCGGGTGCTGCAGTTCGACGAGAGCCGCCGATCCCACTATCTGAGCCGGCTGCTTCACAAAATCTGCTAACCAGTCCCGTGCAATCAGCGAGACGGGCAATGGAAGCTGGCGCAGGAGTCTTAGATGGGGTTTGAGCCGCTGCCAGTCTTGAACATCGGCCGCTATGAGTATCTCATCGACATCCGAGTTCTGCGCAATCGCGACCGCTAGCTCGATCCGCTGCCTGATCTGCGCTTCGTCATCCGGCGCTCCGAGGTTCAATCTATATTCGATGTGGATTCCATACTGCTGCAATTCCGGAGCCGCGTCGGCCTCGAGTGAAGTACCCTGGTGAATCAAAACCGCTTTGCGGCCAGCCGTGGTTCCTTTTGCAGAACCTCTGCGGATAAACAGTCGCCAGCACATCCGATGAGCCAAAAGTAAGATCAGTCCATAGACCGCCAAGGCAACTCCATTTTCCGGATCGACCTCCTTGCCCAGGGCAAAGTCGCTTACGCCAACGAGCGCCGCCGTGCATAGCCACAGCAAGGCAACGACGTGGAAGGGCATGTTTTCCGAAAGAATTGTCGAAGGCTGGTAGAGACCGGCCAGTTTTGTCGAACATACGAACAGTGCGGAGGCAATGGGCGCGATGCCGAGTGTGAGCATCGCCACCTCGCCCCCGCTTCCCTCCGATTGGAAGCTCCAGACGGCGCACGCGGCGGTGATGGCCAACGTATCCGCTATGATGGCCAGCGGGGCGACCGAGCGGTACGAAACGAAGGAACGTCCGGAAGGACTGGCTATAAACTCCCTTGCTGTCTCCAAACTGGCGATCGGCGACATATCCATTGCAAACACACCGGACCGTGTTGACGAAAGAGAGGCTGCGACGCCCACTTGCACCCATTATTTGGCCCGTCCGGCGCCGCGCAAACGCCTACAAAAGTGCGCTGAGCTCGTCCCAGTTATTCAGAAGGAGTAGTTGGCTGAGGGCTTGCGCGATTACGGCCGCTATAGCGCCATCGCGGTACCAATGCACCGTTCGACGCAGACCCTCGTCGAGCGAGGTTTTCGCCGTCCAGCCGAGCCGCGCGCGAGCAAACTCTGTATCGGCGATCACCTCGTTTTCGGCCGGCCGGTCGGGCACCGCGCCGAAGATGGGAGAGGGTGCGGAGCCGACGATTGCAACAATCCTCTCGACGATTTCGCGAATGGAGACGAGGCGGCCAGATCCGAGATCGATTGTGGCCCCCTCGATTCCCTTTGTCGTCGCCGCCAAAACAAACCCGTCGATCACGTCGTCCACATAAACCCAGTCAGCCCGTCGCTTGCCGCTGGTCACTTTGGGTGCGGTGTCGCCAAGCAGCGACTTGATTACCGTCGGTATTAGCTTGGCAGGTGCCTGGCGCGGTCCGTAGACCATGAATGGCTGAAGAATGACCACCGGTGCCTGGAAGAGAATGTTGAACATGCGCCCGTAGCCAGACGCCGCCCATTTCGCCGCTGCATAGGGCGAATGTGGAGTGGGATGCACAAGACTGGGCTGGGGCTCGGTAAACGAGCCGCTCAGGATAATGCGGCCGCTGCAGGCCTCCGTTCCGGCCAGCAGAACGTTGAGCGTGCTGGTCAACAGACTTTGGTAAGTCGGCACCACCAATTCAAGGTCGGGGCTCGCGCCAACCGAGCCGGCAAGATGATAGACGATGTCGGGCTTCACTGCGGCGACAACGCTACGAGCCATCGAGAGATCAGCCATGTCGGCTCGCCACCAGATCGGTCCGCGACCGTCTCTCTCTCGTTCGATGCGTGACGTCGCGTGGACCTCGCAGCCAAGTCCAAGCAACCATTGGCATAGATGGGAGCCAAGGAAGCCACCCCCGCCCGTGATCAGAACCTTGAGGTCAGTGATCTCTGGATTTTGGTGGACCATCTCGGTCGACCTCGATGTCTGCGCACCATCGCCGGTTCCTAGTCTTGACTGACAGGCGTCGACGACAGGAAGCGCGCCTTGTTTCCACGCAGGAGCCTGACCAGCAAATGCCTTGAATCTGAGAATTGCGCCCGTCCGGCTCTGATTGTTTCCTTCGCCCAGAAGCGGCGAAGCGCGACTTCGCATCGACGCAACTGATCCTCGGTAAGCTGTGCTGCCCCAACGATATCGCGAAGATCACGACAGGTGCGGGAAGGCCAGGTTCTGAGGTCTTCGCTTCGGTTGGGGTCAAGGCGCCGGCGAAATGCCACTCGGTCCAGGCCGCGACGCGGCTTCTGCGTGCGGTTCGCCAGTCGATCGGGGATGTGAATGATAGGCCCCATAAGCGCCAGTTCCGCGCATATCAGCCAGTCTGCCTGCTCAGAGCGGCGAAGCATGCCCGTTTCCAGGAGCCGGGAGCGTCGGAACAAGCCGTAGATCGGGTCATATATGGCGTCGCCGGCATGGTAGAACCACAACATCCTTTCAAAGCGCTGGGCTGCGTCGCCGGAGCTTGGGAATTCCCCCCGGTAGTGCTTCCATCTCGCCACCCCCTCGGGCGAGTAAAGGGTGAAGCCGGTGGTCAGGCCAATAGCATCAGGTCGGTCTTCAAGCGTCTTCACGCATTTCGAAAGATACCCCGGCTCGAGCCAATCATCGGCGCTGATCCAGCGGAAGAATGTGCCACGCGCAAGCCGCAACACGCGGTTCATGTTCTGATGGAGCCCAATGTTCGAAGGGTTGACGTTCAGTCGGACGCGACCGTCGGCCCGGGCATAGTTTGCAAGCGTTTCTATCGTTCCGTCGTCGGACGCATTGTCGCAAACGACGAGCTCGAAGTCCTCGAAATCCTGGCCAAGGATGGATTCAATGCAATTCTCCACCCAGCCTTTTCCATTCCTTACGGCGAGGCCGATGCTGAGCCGCGGAATATTTTCGCTCATCTGCTTACTCCAAGATTAGCGGACGTATCGGCAATTCGATCCGGTGAAGCAGGTCTCAACGCTGCCAGGACATCCGCATAGAATTTCTTTTGACCCAGGACGAAGAGGAGCAGACAGGAATAGACCGCACCCATGACCATCCCGCCCATCAAAAGCCGAAGGAGCGGCGACGAAGGTCCTAGGTAGAACGCCACCTGCAATCCAGCACCGATCGCGACGACACTGGCCACTAATGGCCGCCAGATCGCGGCAAAAAGATCGAAAGGCGACAGAAGCGTTCCCTTCGCGCACCAGAAGATGTGCGGCACCACCCACAAGGTCATAGCCGCCGAAACGCCGAGCGCCACACCGCTGGCGCCATAGGGGAGACCTATGATGACGGCCGAGCAAACGAGTATGGCGATGGCGTACGCCATCTTCAGGCTGCGTCCCTGGAGACCCGTCGACTGGAGGAACCATCCTGTCGGATTGATGATCCCGAAAACCAGGATCGTAGGCGCGAGTAAGCGGAATATAGGCGCCACGGCGTGCCACTTGTGCCCGAGGACGACGGCGATGATCTCGTCCGAGAACATTGCACAAAACATTGTAGTTGGCAGGGTAAGACTGTTGACGAGCGTGTATCCCTTCAGGAAATACGCTCTGCAGCGCACTGGATCCTCCTGCAGCCTGGACAAGCCGGAAAAGGCCACTCCACCGATTGCCGACAGCAACGTAGTGTTGGGTATATTGATGAGCTGATAGCCTCGACCATAGATGCCTAAAGCGTCGGCTCCCAAATAGCGCCCGATCATCAGCTTGTCGAAATTATAGGCCAGATGGACGACAACATTGTTGAACGTGATGGTAGCCCCGAACCTCAGCATGGACCGAACATCGGAAAGCCTTCCCGGCTTCCCCGGTCGCCATGAGATCGAAAGCCACATAAGAAGGGTCGCTGTCGCTGGTTGGGCGATTGCGGCTCCAACCAGCGACCAATAGGCACAGCCGTAAAGCGCCATTCCAAGCCCGATAGCAATGCTGGCCACCTGGGCAACTGTCTCTATGACAGCCAGGGCCCCGTAGCGCAGCGAGCGTTGAAGAAGTGCGAGATGCTGCACACCCGCGGCATTGAACAGGAAGCCGGCCGCCAGCCCGGAGGTCACCCCAAGAAGGCGAGGCTCTTGATAGAACGCGACGAGGAAAGGCGCGGCCAGGACGGTGAGCACTGCAAGAGTGCAGCCGACGGCCACATTCACCCAAAAGAGGGTCGATACATATTCGTTGCTGAGATCGGGCTTTTGAACCGTAGCGGCCGAGAGCCCGGCGGTGGTGAACAGGTCGAAGAAGCTGGTGACCACGGTCACCATGGCGACCAGTCCGAAATCTGCAGGCTCCAGCAGGCGCGCTATCACCGCGACGAAGCCGAGTCGCAGAACAAAGGAAATCCCTTGGCCGCAAAGCTTGGCAAACGCGCCCCGCAGAGATTTTCCTTTCAGTTCCTCCAGCTTCGAACTCCTGCAGACAAACGACGTGCGAACCGAGGCCCGTGGGGGTTCCTACGCCAGATTACACTCGAGATTTGGCCAGCTTACGGGTCGCGCTCGGTCCGCGGCACCCCTCCACATCGCAGGTGCCACCATCAATTGTGATTAGTCGCTGCCCGTTTGAACTAGTTTCGAAGACCGTCCCGGGAATTCTGCGTCCCGGCGATTTGCGGCGCGATCCGGCTCGTTGCCCTAGATCCCGCAGCTGATCATCACCAGGAAGGTAGCGGATATTATTCGCAGTCAATGCGCAGAATGTTGTCCGTGTGACCGACGGTTGTAAGTCCTTCATCCGATTGGGTCAGTCGCCTTGTGGCAAAATTGTGCGAAGGTCGGGGAGCGCCATACTTTCTGCAGGAGGAACAATGCGAGTTCTGGTGACGGGCCATCAAGGCTATATCGGCTCAGTGATGGTGCCCATGCTGATCGCTGCGGGGCATGACGTCATAGGCTATGATGCCAATCTGTACGAGCGTTGCACCTTTGCCCCGGCTGGAAAGCTCACAAGTGTTCCGAGCATATGCAAAGACGTCCGCGACGCGAGCCCCCAAGACTTCGTCAACGTGGACGCTGTCATCCACCTTGCGGCGCTTTCGAACGACCCGCTGGGCAATCTCAATCCCGACATCACTTTCGCGATCAATCATCGAGCGAGCGTTCACGTGGCGCGTGTCGCCAAGGAAGCCGGAGTGCGACGCTTCCTTTTCGCTTCCTCCTGCAGCAATTATGGGGTTTCCGAGAACGACCTGATCGATGAGACAGGCGCTCTCAATCCCGTAACCGCCTACGGACAATCCAAGGTTTTGGCGGAGCGGGACATTTCGGCGCTCGCCGACGGCGACTTCTGCCCGGTCTACTTCCGGCCTGCGACTGCCTATGGCGTTTCGCCGCGCTTACGTTTCGACATTGTGCTCAACAATCTCATGGCATGGGCCGTTTCGGAAAAGCTGCTCTATCTGAAATCGGACGGAACGCCTTGGCGACCGCTTGTGCATGTAGAGGATATATGCCGAGCCTTTATCGCAGGTCTTGCAGTGCCGACCCATGCGGTTTGGAACCAAGCCTTCAATGTCGGATCAACTGAGCACAACTACCGGATACGGGATATCGCCCACGTCGTCACCGAAGTCGTCCCCGGCTGCCAACTCACCTTCGCCAGCGACGCCGGGCCGGACAAGCGGTCGTATCGTGTCGACTTCAGCAAGCTTGCTCGCGTGCTACCTGACGCCTTGCCACGTCACAATGCTCGGAGCGGAGCAGAGCAACTTCTCGGCGTGCTCAAGTCGTCGCGACTGACTGCCGGAGAGTTCGAAGGTCCACGCTATCAGCGGATCGGTCATATCAAGCACCTGATAGCGACTGGCGTTCTTGGCCACGATCTACGCCGCGTGGCGCACAGCCAGGCAAAAATTCCGGCCTCGGTGCTGCAATAACGACGGCGATATGGATGATGGCGCTCAACAGCTGGTGAATACTTCTGCCCGACTGGGCGAGGAGATCTACGAGCTTGCCACAGAGCTTTTCCCGATAGCCCGCAGCATCACGGGCCCTGGCGTTCGCGATACGCTGGGCGTGTTGTCACGGCGACTGCCGATCGAGGTGCATGAGGTTGCAACCGGGACGCCGGTACTTGATTGGGCTATCCCAAAGGAATGGATCATCCGGGATGCCTATATCGACGACGAAAACGGTGCGCGGATCGTCGACTTCCGACGCTCCAATCTTCATGTCCTGAATTACAGTATTCCAGTCGACAAGGTGGTGAGCCTGGCCGAGTTGAAGGAACACGTTTTCACAATACCGGAGCAACCTGATCTTATCCCCTACCGGACATCCTATTATGAGGAACGCTGGGGGTTCTGCATGTCCCACAACCTCCTGATGTCCCTTTCGGAAAGGCGCTATCGCGTTCACATCGACAGCGAACTTAGACAAGGTGCGCTGACATACGGGGAGTATCTCCACACCGGCACAAGCGACCGCGAGTTTCTGCTGACCACCCATATCTGCCATCCCTCGATGGCGAACGACAATTGCTCGGGCCTGGCTTTGCTGACGGTTCTGGCACGAAAGCTGCGCGCGCGTCAGACACGCTATAGCTATCGCTTCCTTTTCATTCCGGGCACTATCGGTTCCTTGGCGTGGCTCGCGGCCAATGTGGACAACGTCTCACGGATCGAGCATGGGCTCGTAGTCTCGTGCGTCGGCGACGGTGAGGGACCAACTTACAAACGCAGCCGACGCGGTGATGCCTTCATCGATCGGGCGATGGCACATGTTCTTTCCCATCTCTCGGGCCAATTTGCCAAGGTGATCGACTTCAGTCCATATGGCTACGACGAACGCCAGTTCTGCTCGCCCGGTTTCAACATGCCGGTCGGCTTGTTCCAACGCGGTGCCCACGGCACCTTTCCGCAATATCACACCTCCGCCGACGATCTTAGCTTCATTCGCGCTGAGCATCTGGCGCATTCATACGATATGCTCATGGAAGTAATCGACGTCGTCGAGGAGGACTGGGTTCCTGTCAATCTTAGCCCCATGGGCGAACCCCAGCTTGGCAGGCGCGGCTTATACACAGCGCTTGGGGGCCTTCACGCCTCCAACCACGGGGCCATGCCAATGCTATGGGTTCTCAACTTGGCGGACGGCAGCAATTCGTTGCTTGCGATAGCCGAGCGGTCGGGACTGCCCTTCGCTGAAATCGCTGCTGCGGCCCGGCTTTTGCGCGAACACGGGTTGCTGTCAGTTCTGTAGTACAGGACGGCGCGCGTCGGCTTCAAGCAGCGGCCAATGCCTGTCGCGATCCGACAATATGCTGGGCGGGGCAGGCCAGTCGATCGCCAGGCGTGGATCATCGTATCGTAAGCCTCTCGCCGCCGCCGGCGTATAGAACTCGGAGATCATGTAGCTCACTGTCGAGTCAGGCCCGAGTGTCTGAAAACCATGGGCAAAGCCACAGGGGATGTAGAGCATGCGGCGGTTGCTGGCCGTCAGCTCAAATCCCTCCCATTTCAGATAGCTCGGCGATTGCGGACGCAGATCGACAATGACGTCATAAATAGAGCCTGCAATACAACTGACCAGCTTTACCTCAGCGTGGGGTGGATGCTGGAAATGCATGCCGCGCAAGGTGTGCTTGTGCCGCGAGTAGGACATGCTGTGCTGGACGAAGCTGGTGGTCAGCCCGTGGTCGGAAAACTCGGAAACACAGAAGGTGCGGCTAAAAAACCCACGCTCATCCCAGATCGGTTCCGGCTCGACCAATCTCGGCCCGCTAAGCGAAGACGGATGAAAACGCACGCGAAGCTCCTCTCGACGATCCTCAGCTTACACTGCCGGCGATGCGTCGCAGCAAAGCCATACTTGCAGTGGCTCGACACAAAATGCCGTCCACTCAAGAATACATGATCAGAAAGGGCGTTCGCGTACCTATTCCGGATCATCCTGGGTTGAGCCTTATTCGATTTGACTAACCCATCTCTCAGAATGCCAAGTCGGTGGCTCTGGCTGACTGGTTCAAGCTCACTGTAGCTAAATCTGGGTAGATCTATGAATTTTCACACAGCTGACGCGCACCGCCAACACGTGGATGTCGCTCTCGGGCGACGTTGCCGACTCTGTGCAGCGCCTCTTCATCATACATTTGTCGATCTGGGAATGTCGCCTCCCTGCGAAAGCTTCATACCGCCAGACCATCTGGGCAACGTCGAGGCTTATTATCCGCTTCACGTGATGGTTTGCGAGGAATGCTTCCTTGTGCAGCTGCCCGAGCATATTACTCCGCAAGAGATATTCACCGAGTACGCATATTTTTCGTCGTATTCTACGAGTTGGGTCGAGCACGCGAAACGCTATTGCGAATATGCCGCGGCGCGTTTCGGGCTTGGAGAAGACACCCTGGCAGTCGAACTTGCCAGTAATGACGGTTATCTGCTGCAGCACTTCCAGCCACTAGGTGTTCCGACACTCGGCATCGAACCCGCGGTGAATGTAGCGCAAGCCGCAATCGCCAAGGGCGTGCCGACGCGTATCGACTTCTTCGGCGTACGCCTGGCGCGCGAACTCATCAACGAAGGCAAACAGGCCGATCTCATCGTCGGCAACAATGTTCTGGCCCAGGTCCCAGACCTCAACGACTTCGTTGGAGGCATCGCGCTACTCCTCAAGCCCCAGGGTGTGGTCACCCTCGAATTCCCGCACATCGAGCGACTCATCGATGAAAACCAGTTCGACACGATCTACCACGAGCATTTCTCATATTTCTCGCTCACGACGATCGACGTGATGGCCGCCAGGCACGGCCTCAAGATCTTCGACGTAGAGGAACTGCCCACGCACGGAGGCTCGCTGCGAGTATATTTGGCGCGGGTTGAGAGCGTCCATCGCCCGGCGCCAGCTGTGGCTGGATTGCTCGAGCGAGAGGCGACCGGCGGCCTCACGCAGATGAAGACCTACACGTCATTCGCCGAGCGGGCCTACGGCGCTAAGCGCGCCCTACTCAGCTTCTTGATTTCGGCGAAGAACGAAGGCAAGACGATCTGCGGCTATGGGGCGCCCGGCAAGGGTAATACCCTTCTTAACTATTGCGGGATCGGCACCGACTTCTTGGAATTCACGGTCGACCGCAATCCGTATAAGCACGGACGCTTCACGCCTGGGATGCACATTCCCATCAGGCCGGTCGAGGCCATCGAGGAGGCCAAGCCGGACTATATCCTAATTCTGCCATGGAACCTGAAGGACGAGATCATAAGACAGATGTCGCACGTAGCGGCGTGGGGTGCGAAATTCGTGGTCCCAATCCCCTTCGCCGAGGTTATCGATCCTGCGGAGTGCCTGCCATGAAAGTAGTTCTTTTCTGCGGCGGGCTTGGAACCCGCATCCGCGACTATTCTGAAGCAATACCCAAGCCGATGATCCCGCTCGGTCCGCAGCCCATCCTGCGCCATGTGATGCAATATTACAGCGACTACGGACATGAGGAATTTATCCTCTGCCTTGGCTACAAGGCGAACGTCGTCAAGGATTTCTTTCTCAACAGCCGGCCGCAAATGTTCGCTGATTGCGTGGTCACTGGCGACGGTCGCGAAGTCAGGCTCTTGAACGACAGCCACAAGGACTGGCAGGTCACACTCATTGACACCGGCATCTGGCGCAACATCGGAGAACGGCTCTGGGCAGCACGTGACCTGGTCCGGGACGAGGATATGTTCCTTGCGAACTATAGCGACGGGCTCACGGATGTTGACCTCAGCGACATGGAGCGCAAGTTCCGCGAGAGCGGAAAGCTTGCCTGCTTCCTCGCAGTACCCCCGCCGGTTACCTATCACTTTGCCGATATTGCGGAGGACGGCCGCGTTCGTGAGTTCCGCAGCTCAACGAGCTCAGATATCTGGATCAACGGCGGGTATTTTCTGTTCAGGCCAGAAATCTTCGATTTCATGCGGGAAGGCGAAGAACTCGTCCTCGAGCCTTTCAGAAGGCTGATTGAAGCCGATAAACTGATGGCATACAAGCATGACGGCTTCTGGCGCGCCATGGATACGTTGCGTGATTGGCAGGTGCTCGAGGACATGGTTGAAAAGGGCAACATGCCCTGGAACCGCCGGATGCGCGAGCGGAGCGGCCAGATTGGACTCACGGTCACCAGGTGATGAGAACGCTGTCGTTCGCAGGGACACAGGAGAGCCTGTGCGTTCTTTGCCTTGGCGCCCATTCCGACGACATCGAGATCGGTGCCGGAGGAACGCTGCTTTCGCTTGTTGCCGGCGGCGCGAAGCTTGACGTGCATTGGCTTGTACTGAGCGGACGAGGTATCCGTACTGACGAGGCTCGCGCATCGGCGCATAGTTTTCTGGACGGGGTCGCACATCCTGTCATCACGATTGCCGACTTCGATGACAGCTACTTTCCGAGCCAAGAGCGAGAGATCAAGGAATGGCTTGCGCTTCAGGCGAGAAGTGTCAAACCTGATCTGATCTTCACCCATCGCCGCGATGACGCGCATCAGGATCATCGCCAAGTAAACAAGATCACTTGGAACCTTTTTCGAGACCACCTTATACTCGAATACGAAGTCCCGAAGTGGGATGGCGACTTAGGCCAGCCAAACTTCTACATGCCGTTGTCGGAAGCCCAGATGCGGCGCAAAACCGAGTTGCTCCTCGCCCATTTCGGCAGCCAGCGGTCCAAGGACTGGTTTGACGCAGAGACGTTTCGTGGGCTTGCGCGGCTGCGCGGGATGGAATGCCGTGCCAAGGAGGGATTTGCCGAGGGATTTGTGGTTCGAAAGGCTGCCTGGTCCTTGGGCTGAAGGAGACGGTCGATGCATATGCTCCTGTCGAAGCCCATGTGAGGGGTGCCTGTTTGGCTGGAGGCCCCACTCGAGACGAGGTAATCGGTCGACAATGTGGTACACGTTTTTGTCACAAATCAAGCGATCTTGCCTGTCGCTACCCCTTCGAAAAACTGGTGGGATTACACCAGCACGGCGAGCGCGCGAACAATTACAAACAACCGCTAGTCAGCTCAACATTATCGGTCAAACCTCACGGAGAGTGCACTTCGCGAGCGGACCCGCCCCGATATGGGGGCCCCGTTGAACGGCACCTCACAGTCGGACGAAGATACTGGTCGTGATACCGAAGTCGACCGCGCGTCCGTCATTGACGCCATTCGCGAGTGCATCGGAAAGTTTCAGCTCGATCTCGATGGACAAGTGGTGGCTACTGGTGCCGGGTTTGGCTCAGAGGCAATCGCGGCAACCGCGGCGGCGCTCGCCGGCGCCCGAAGCGTGTTCGCGCTTGCAGTCGAGCGAAAGAAGCACGCCAGAAGTCCGGCTACCTCTTGGGACGCTCTGGACCTCGCCACTCATGCTGGGCGTTCGGCGCGACTGGAGATAATGCGGCGAATCCATCCTCACCAATGGAATCATGTCGACATTCTTGTGAGTTGCCCCCGTACACGGCCAATATCACGGTCGACTGTCGAATACCTCCGCCCAAATTCGGTCGTGGCTCTAATGGCCGAGCCGTGGGAACTCTCTCCAGAAATTGTGGACTTAAATGCCTGCAGCGAGATGCAAATCAAAGTCGCCGCTCCAAATCTTGAGCATCCGACCATAAACTTGCTTCCCGATTTAGCCCGGCTGTGCTGTCGACTGTTGCGCGATGCAGGGATAAACGCCGCCAATGCAAGAATCGCCGTCCTGTGCGACACCCCCTGCGGGCGCTACATACGAGATGCCCTGATCGAGCAAGGTGCCAGAGTGACAGTGTATGCTCATGCCCAAATGCTGTTGCCGGAAATGTGGGACGCTGTGGTAGTCGCATTGCGGCCGGCGGCAAAACCATCGATGGATATCAACGGCCTTGCCCGGGTATCCGAAGCCGCTCATGGAAGTCTGCTCATTCAATTCAGCGGTGAGATCGACCGCCTGGCCGCTCGGTATTTCGGTCTTCGCGTCTGGCCGCCGCGAAAGCCGCCGCGAGGTCAGCTCGGCGTATCGTCAGAGATTCTCGGTTGGTATCCCACGATCCGCAGGCTGGTAGGCGGCCTGAAGGCGGCCGAGATGGCGCGGCGCGGGGCAGATCTCCGCCGCGATGGCATCGGATGGATTATCGGCCCCTCCCCTAGCTGGGCGACCCAACGCTAAACAGGCGCCTTGCCCCATGCTCCTGGCCAGCGTTAGGACCAATGCGCTTGAAACCCGGACCTCTTTGCTACTGCGCATTTCGAATCAATATCCCAGAATGTGAGCTGCAAGGCTGTGTGCCACCAGACCTGCCAAGCGAACTAGAAAGGGCAGACCCGTTGTCGCCGCCGCACCAGTGCGACAACGGGTTCTACCTTCAAAAGGCGTAAAGCGGCCGGCGTCCTTGTTGGGGTAATGTGGCTTCAGAACGCCGTCCAGGCGGACTCGGCCCGCAGTGCATTACCGATGCTGAAATACAGCGGCAAGAAACATCAAAATCCGACACGGCGTCAGACTGTAAGGCCACGGACATCGCAGCGAACGCTCGCGATAGAGCGCCCAATATTGTCGGCAGAAAAGCCTCCGAATAGGACAATCGGCGGCTCAATCGTGAGAACGAGTGACCGCGGAGATCAAGGCGGGCGACCGCACGATCTTGTCATATTTCCTCTATCCGCTCCTGCGTGGTTTCGACGAAAGCATCCGCGAACCCTGAGTCACGATGCTAGAACGCGAACCGACGTCCGCCGGCGCGAGGAGTTTCTGATACCAAAGCACATGCGCTTGGCGCCTCATCCTTGATGGTCTGTTGACGTCCGGCTGACAGTCCGGCGCAACTCGCCCCGGTTGGGTGGACGGATCGACCGGCATGAGGGCCTCCCCCATAGTCGGCAGGGCGAAGAATGGGCCGGTCGAGCCGGCCCATTCTCGATCATTCCTCCTCAGCAGGTGCCGGGATCGCATCCGGCAGGTTTTGCCGTCCAACCCGGTCGGCGACGAGCATCGAAAGCATCATTTCGACAAGGCCATTGGCGGCTCCCTTCTCGCCGCCATTGGCGCCGATCTGGATCTGCGGCACGAGCGGCAGCCTGCCATTCTCGATCGCCTCGGCGAAGCGCATGAGAACCTGCGAGTTGAGCTGATAGTCCGGACCGCCGAAGGCCGCGACCTTCTTCTCGGTGGCCTCGGCCTCCGCCAGACCGATGGCGCGCACCTTCTCGGCCTCCGCAAAACCGGTCGCCTTGATGCGTTCGGCATCGGCAAGCGCGACAGCCTTGATCATGTCGGCCTCGCCCTGGCCCGAGAGGCGCACCTTCTCTGCCTCTGCCTTGGCGGTTACCTGAATGGTTTCCGCTTCCTGACGGGTGCGGGCGAGTTGCGCCTTACCCTCGTTCTCACTGATCTCGATGGTAAGTGCCGACGTCGTGATCTTGGCTTGCTGTTCGGCGAGCGCCTCCTTCTCACGCAACGTGCGTTCCTGAGTGGCCGCCCTCTCCTGCAGTTTGTAAGTCTCGACCTTTTCGACCGCAATCTGACGCTCGCGCAATTGGATCAGGATCTGCTCTATGCTGTTCTGGCCATCGGCGGCACGGGGCGTACCAATCAACACTTCCTGCAGCTCGAGACTGTAGGAGTTGAATTTCTCGCGCATCTCCTCGCCCGACTTGCGCTGGATATCGCTGCGCTCCTGCAAGAGCTGGATCAGCGTCTTTGTCTGGGCGATATTCTTGAAGTACGCGGAAACCATCGGATCGAGCGTTTGTTCGACCAGCCGCTTGATGTCACCGAAACGCTGCACCACGAGCGGCGCCTTCATATAGTCGATATGCACGACGACGGAGAGCGGCAGCACAGGCTCGAACGCATCCTTGGTGATCAAGGAGACTTCGGACAGATTCTCGTCCAGCCTGTGTTCGCCAAACTGCTCCTTCGTCCACTTGAGCACGAAGTTGGTGGTCGGCACGGTGACGATATTGCCGGCATAGGTATTGAACGCATACTTGCCCGGCAGCAGCGGCGTCGACCAGACACCGCGCGCGCCGACTTCGACCAGTTCGCCGTGGCGGTATGCCTGCCCGGATATGTCCGTGCCGTGGCGGCCGTTATAGGAAACGACGACACCCACCGTGCCGACGTCAATGATCGTCTTCTCGACCAGTTCGACGGTCGCGAAAATGCGATTGAGGAAGTAGCTGCCGTCGGCCAACACCTGCAGCTGCCGGCCACGGTAGCCACCGGCATTGAGAAACTTCTCCGGGTCCTGGAAATTGTTGTGGAAGTTCGGGTCGCTCGGATCGTTGGCGACGGTCGGTGCGATGATCTCGCCGTCCGGCAAGGCCGGACCGTCATGGATGGTGACGATGCCGATCATGTCCTCGGCATTATGGATGACGACTGGCTCGAAGCCGCCCCGCTCCGAGATCATGCTGGACATATTGGTAAAAAGGTTTTGTTCCGACGAGCTCAGATTGACGGCATAGATCGACTGGGCGGTGAGCACGATGAATTGTGCGAGATTGATGGCATAGGTGCCTTCACGCAAGATCTTGCGTTGCGGCCCTTTCTGTCCGCCTTTTTCGAGAAAGCCGCGCACATCCTGGAAATCATCGGCGTCGGTGTTGGAAGCAAGTGTCTGCGTCGGAGGCAGCGGCTTGCCATCACGGGCAAAGACGTAGCCGATCTGACCCTGCGGGATGGTCACGAGATTGGCGCGATGCATCGAATACTGGAACGGCATGAAGAAGTGCAGGCCGCCGCGCACGACTTCCGGCTGGTAGCCTGCCTCGCGGTTGAGCGCTATGAAGCCATTGCTGACGGAGCCGCGAAAACTCCATAGTTTTTCCAGGATGCCGAGCCTGTCGTTTGGGATGTAGCGGACCACGCCGCTCCACCGGAACAGGATCGCCAGCACGATGACCAGCACGGCTACCTCGATCGCCGTCCATTTGATCGGGTCGAGATATTGCAGGACGTCCATCTCTTGTCTCCTATGGGGCGCACGGGTTGATCCACCCGACGGCCACCCGGTTGGTGTTGATCGACAAAGCGGGGAGATCGCGCACCCACACGCTCGACGCACTAAGGGCGTGTCGAAACGTTTGGGCTGCTCATTGCGTGGGAAGTGACCGCGCGTCCCGAGTCCCCCGTTAGGACAAGCGCAGCCGTAAGCGATGTTACATCGGTGTTGCCTTGATAGACATAACAATAGATGACGTAGGAATAGCGCAAACAGGTTTAAAGATACTTCGCGCGGAAATCGAATAAGTATTTTCAACGCTTTTGCTGTTTTGAAAGCGTTGGCTTCTAGGAATCAGCAGCGAGCGGGACGGCGCTCTTGGCGAGTCAAAATATCGCCTCCAGATCCGACCCCGTGAGATATCCGGAAACCAAGCAACAGCTAATGTGCTGCGCCGTTGCCGACGCAGAACGTTGATTTCAAGAGGTTTTTTTGGCCTAGCGCCGCAGCGCGTAGATGTTGTCCATCGATGCACTACCAAGCGGCAGCGCCATATCGTCGTCGAGCAGCCGGGTGATGCGGGCAAAGCCGACAAAGGCTTTCCTCGCTTCCTCAGCCGACATCTTGCCCGACATGGCCGCCGCACAGCAATTCAGGGCGCATTGATAAACCGGGCCGCGTCTTCCCGTTGGCCATTTCCGCAGGAACACCATCGCCTCGGAGACGCTATCGACTTCCTCCACAGGGTATCCCTGCCCACGCGCAATTCGCACTGGGGTAAAGAAATGCAAGCGATCCATAGTTATCCTCCCGGTCGGCCGCAGCGCAGCCGAACTCCATTAAACGCACGTCCTTTCGATCGGTTCCAAACAAATTTGGTTGCTGTCGGAAAAAGTTCGCAACCGCCGGCCTGCGCGAAATGCCCCGGCGACTCAACGCATGCAGGCTCAAAGCCGGCGGATAATGGCGATTCTCATTGAATATCTTTAAGGCGAAAGCCGGCAAATGGGTTGCTTGCCGGTTCCCCGGCGTCAGGCTTAACCTCTGAGGTCAAACGCGTGAGGGTGCGTTTGCAACAAGGGGAACACTTGCAATGACCATTCAAGGCGCATCGCCCGACCTCTACAATGAGGATCTGGCACCGGCAACGGTCAGGAACTGGGGACCGTTTTCGATCTTCAACGTCTGGACCTCGGACGTCCACAGCCTTTGGGGCTACTATCTTGCGGCCAGCCTGTTCCTGTTCTGCGGCGGCTTCGTCAACTTCATCATCGCCATCGGCATCGGCTCGCTGATCATCTATGCGCTGATGAACATGGTCGGCTATGCCGGCGTGAAGACCGGCGTGCCCTACCCCGTGCTGGCCCGCGCCTCCTTCGGTATCTGGGGCGCCAATGTTCCGGCACTGGTGCGCGCGATCGTCGCCTGCTTCTGGTATGGCGCGCAAACGGCCGCGGCGTCGGGCGCGATCGTGGCGCTGCTGACGCGCCTGCAATGGTTCGACGAATTCAACAAGAGCTCGCATCTTCTGGGACACTCGACCCTCGAGGTGATCTGCTTCGTCGTCATCTGGGCGCTGCAGCTGCTGATCATCCAGAAGGGCATGGAGACAGTGCGCCGCTTCCAGGATTGGGCCGGTCCCGCCGTTTGGGTGATGATGCTGCTGCTTGCCATCTATCTCTGCGTGAAGTCGGGCAGCTTCGCTTTCACCAGCGACATCCCGATGGATGTGCTGCGCGACAAGACCGCCGATGCCGGCATTCCGGGCGATCCGGGATCTTGGACCGCGCTGTTCGGTGCCGCCGCGATCTGGGTGACCTATTTCTCGGCGCTCTACCTCAATTTCTGCGACTTCGCCCGCTACGCGCCGGACAATGCCGCGCTGCGCAAGGGCAACATCTGGGGCCTGCCGGTCAATCTGGTCCTGTTCTCGCTGGTCGCCGGCGTCACCACCATCGCCGCCTACGACGTCTACCACGAGGTGCTGCTCCATCCCGACCAGATCTCGGCCAAGTTCGACAGCTGGTTCCTGGCCGCCCTTGCCGCGCTCACCTTCGCGGTCGCGACGCTCGGCATCAACGTTGTCGCGAATTTCGTCTCGCCGGCGTTCGACTTCTCCAACGTCTTCCCGCGCCAGATCGACTTCAAGAAGGGCGGCTACATCGCGGCATTGATCGCGCTGGTGCTCTATCCCTTCGCGCCGTGGGAAGGCAGCGCAGCACACTTCGTCGGCATCATTGGCGCTACGATGGGGCCGATCTTCGGGGTGATGATGGTCGACTATTACCTGATCCGCAAAAGCGAGGTCGATGTCGAAGCGCTCTACCGCGAGGACGGCGAATTCCGCTTCCAGAGCGGCTGGCATGTCAACGCCTTCATCGCCGCGGGCATCGGCGCGATCTTCTCGTCGATCCTGCCCAACTTCACCAACTGGCTGCCGGCCTGGTGGGGTGTCTATGGCTGGTTCTTCGGCGTGGCGATCGCGGGCGCCGTCTACTACGTCCTGCGCACCATGGCGCTGGGCGCGGGTGCAAAGGTGGCTAAAGCCTGAGCGCACTTTCCCCTTCTCCCCTTGTGGGAGAACGTGGATCGGCGCGATAGCGCCGAGACGGATGAGGGGTGTTCCAGCGGAGTGAGGCGTTGGCTTTCCCTGGAACACCCCTCATCCGGCCGCCTCGCGGCCACCTTCTCCCACAGGGGGAGAAGGGAAGGCCCCGCCTACCATCTCTGCCAGCCTGCGCACGGTGTTCCAGTTGCGCGACGTGCCGACGCCCAGCCGCTTGTGATTGGCGGCGGCGAGCAGCCGCGAGCTCGGCCGCTCGCGCGAGAAGACCAGCCAGATGTCGCCGCCGACCAAAAGCACCTTCTCGTCGTCGGCGGCGCGGGCCTGAAGTCCCGACAAGGCTTCGTCGGCGACAGGTAGGCGCATCACTCGAACAGCGACCTGGTCGCCGGCTTCAGCCGACTCGGCGGGGAATGGATTGGAAGCCGCAAGCTTCAACCAATCCTCGGCGCCGCGCACGATGATGTCGACATGACGGCCGAAGGTTTTTTGGAAGGCCTTTTCCAACCGTCGCTCGAGCATCGAAAGTTCGTTTGCCCGCGCCTCGAAGATCAGGTTGCCGGTCGACACAAGCGTGCGGACATTGTTGAAGCCGAGACCTTCGGCCATCGCCTTGAAATCCGACATGACGAGGCGCCGGCCTTCGCCGAGGCCAATGCTGTAAAGCAACGCAACATAGGTCTGCATCGCTGGTCGCCAGCCGATGGTTCAGACGAGGCGCGACTGGTCCACCGCCGCCGAAATAAAGCTGGCGAACAGCGGGTGCGGTTCGAGCGGCCGGCTCTTCAGTTCGGGGTGATACTGCACGCCGATGAACCACGGATGGTCGGGATATTCGACCGTCTCCGGCAGCACGCCGTCGGGCGACATGCCGGCAAAGACCAGGCCGCAATCCTCCAGCCGCTGCTTGTAGTCGATGTTGACTTCGTAACGGTGCCGGTGGCGCTCGGAAATCTGCGTGTCGCCATAGATGTCCGCGATCTTCGAGCCCTTGGCGAGCTCGGCCTGGTAGGCGCCGAGCCGCATGGTGCCGCCGAGGTCGCCGGTGGCGCGGCGCTTCTCAAGCATGTTCCCCTTCAGCCATTCGGTCATCAAGCCGACGACGGGCTCATCCGTCGGGCCGAACTCAGTCGACGAGGCGTGATCGACACCAGCCAGCGAACGTGCCGCCTCGATGCAGGCCATCTGCATGCCGAAGCAGATGCCGAAATAAGGCACTTTCCGCTCACGCGCGAACTTGGCGGCCAGGATCTTGCCCTCGGAGCCGCGCTCGCCAAAGCCACCGGGAACGAGGATGCCATGCACCTTTTCCAGCCACGGCGCCGGATCTTCCTTCTCGAATATCTCGCTCTCGATCCAGTCGAGCTTGACCTTGACGTGGTTGGCCAGGCCGCCATGCGACAGCGCTTCGATCAGCGATTTATAGGCATCCTTGAGGCCGGTGTATTTGCCGACGACGGCGATGGTCACTTCGCCTTCCGGATTGTGGATGCGCTTGGACAGCGCCTGCCAGGGCTCCATGCGCGGCTTCGGCGCCGGGTCGATGCCGAAGGCGGCCAGCACTTCCGAATCGAGCCCCTCCTGATGATAGGCCATCGGCACGTCATAGATGTGCGGCACGTCGAGCGCCTGGATGACGGCGCTTTCGCGCACGTTGCAGAACAGCGACAGCTTCCGGCGCTCTTCCTTCGGGATCGGCCGGTCGGCGCGCACCAGGAGTATGTCCGGCGCGATGCCGATGCCGCGCAATTCCTTGACCGAATGCTGCGTCGGCTTGGTCTTCAATTCGCCGGCGGTCGGGATGTAGGGCATCAGCGTCAGATGCACATAGACCGCATTGTTGCGCGGCAGGTCGTTGCCGAGCTGGCGTATGGCTTCCAGGAACGGCATCGCCTCGATATCGCCGACGGTGCCGCCGATCTCGCACAGCACGAAGTCGTAGTCGTCATTGCCGTCGAGCACGAAATGCTTGATCTCGTCGGTGACGTGCGGAATCACCTGCACGGTGGCGCCAAGATAGTCGCCGCGCCGCTCGCGCTCGATGATGTTCTTGTAGATGCGGCCGGTGGTGATGTTGTCCTGCTGGTTCGCCGAGCGCCCGGTGAAGCGCTCGTAATGGCCGAGATCGAGATCGGTCTCGGCGCCGTCATCGGTCACGAACACTTCGCCGTGCTGGTACGGCGACATCGTCCCGGGGTCGACATTGAGATAGGGATCGAGCTTTTTGATCCGCGCGCGATAGCCTCGCGCCTGCAGAAGAGCCCCAAGAGCTGCTGCGGCGATGCCTTTTCCGAGTGAGGAAACCACGCCGCCTGTGATGAATACATATCGCGCCATGGGAGTCATCGCTTAACGCGGCCTGATTGATTCCGCCAGAGAAAAAACCGCCGCGAAGGCTTTTTCCCAAAATGGCGCCGGTGCCCGCCAGGGGCTTTTGCGAAACACGTCACCCAAAGGTGCTAAGCAGTTTGGGAGAACGACTTCCGTCAAAACAGAAACTCAAAACAAAAGGGCCGGCGGTGCCGGCCCTTTCGGCAGTATGATGAAAATCGTTAGATAATAACGACCTTAGTGCCGATCTTGACGCGGCTGTAGAGATCCATGACGTGCTCATTGATCATGCGGAAGCAGCCATTCGAAGCGCTGGTTCCGATCGACTGCGGCGCGATCGTGCCGTGGATGCGCAGATGCGTGTCCTTCTTGCCGTCATAGAGGTAGATGGCGCGCGCGCCGAGCGGGTTCTCGCCGCCGCCGGGCATGCCGTCCTTGTACTGGCCATAGTGCTTCGGCTCGCGCTTCTGCATATCGAGCGTCGGGATCCAGCGCGGCCACTCCTGCTTGTCGCCGACCGCCACCGTGCCCTTGAACTGCAGGCCTTCGCGCCCGACGGCGATCGCATAGCGCCGCGCGGTGGAAAACGACTCGACGAGGTAGAGGCGGCGGGCACTGGTGTCGATGACGATGGTGCCCGGCTCATAGCCGGTGAACGTGACATCCTGCGGCACGAATTCGGGTTTCACCTTGAACGGCCGCTTGGCGTCCTTCCTGGCGAGCGCCGAATCAAGTGCGCGGGTCTCTGGCAGATAGCTGATCGAAGACACCGAGGCACCGCCGAACAGGCCTGCGAACAGCCCGCCGCTGCTCGTTTGCTTCTGCCCGGGCTGCTCGCTGCGCAACTCGCCATTGTTGCCGGTGGCGGTGATGTTCATGGCCTCGGCCGGGATCGGCTCTTCGGTCTTGACCGGAGCGAGCGGCGCTATCGGGTCCAGCGGCGCGATGATCTTGGTGGTCTTCTTGGCCGGCGTGGCGTCTGCGACTTCAGTCGAAGCGTCGCTGCCGCCCTTCTTGGCGAGCCATTCCTGGCGCGCTGCGTCGGCCTTGGCCTTGGCCGCTTCGCGCATCGCCAGCTTGCGAGCTTCGAGCGCCTTTTCCTTGGCGGATTCCTTGTTAACGGCGATCTTGGCCTCGAGCTTGCTGATCTGTGCAAGATCGCCCGAGGTCGGGTTTTTCTTCTTCTTGAGAAGCTTCAGCTGCGATGCGTCGCTCTTGGTGGCGACGATTGGAATAGCGTCGGTTGTCTCGACCGACGGGGAAGTGGCCAGGTTTGCCGGTCCGGCAATGGCCGCGGAACCCATACCGAGGACGGCACAGACTCCCAGAAGGATGAAGCTGCGAAGCTGCATGGCGAAGATCCGATTGTTCAAAAGCAAGTTGCCCACGGCGTCGCCCGGCGCCCCCCAAGGACGCCGATAATGTGCCGCGCGCAATCTATAATCGATTAGCCGTCACCGCCTCAAGCTGAGGCAGGCGCTACGCCCAGTTGAATCTTTGTGATCCGACGCGCATTTGCCGCGACTGTGTTCAAAGAACCACAGATCGCGGACCGGTCCTTGGCTGGCTACTGGTTCGGGACCTGCGGGGTGACCGGCAAGGTGACGCCGTTAGTGGCCGGCGCCGGCGCAGCCGGAGCAGGCGTTGTGGCCCGAGCCGGAGCCGGCGCGGTGGTGCCGTTGGCAAGCGGCGTGGTGGTCGCCGTGCCGCTCGACGGGGTCGCGGGAGCCGTGCCGCCGGCCGGAGCCGCAGGCTTGGAGGTGCCCACCGGTCCATTGGAACCCGGCAGTTGGTTGAGCACGCCGCTGCCCTGGCTCGACGTCGCCGGACGGTCGAGGATATCGATGGGCTTTTCGCCGTAGCGGGCAATGATCGAAAGCGCCAGCGAGGTCACGAAGAAGGCCGCCGCGAGGATCGCGGTGGCGCGGGTCAGCGCGTTGGCGGCGCCGCGCGCCGTCATGAAACCGGAACCGCCGCCGATGCCCAGGCCGCCGCCTTCGGAGCGCTGCAGCAGCACCACGCCGACAAGGGCGAGCACGACCATGAGATGGATGACGATCAGTACGGTTTCCATAATTTATCCTGGCGAGGTCTTGCGCGACCGCGCATGTGACCGGTGTTTTGGAGGCGGCTCCTTACAATGCTTTGGCGGCATTTCCAAGCCCGTGGCCGGGAATATGGGAGCCAATGCGGCCATTGCAACGATTTATGTCGTGCGAGCCTAGGAAGCGATGTTCATGTAAGCTTCCGCGATGGCCAGGAAGTCGGCCGCCTTGAGGCTGGCGCCGCCGACCAGCGCGCCGTCGACATTCTCGACGCCGAGCAGTTCCACCGCATTGGAAGGCTTGACCGAGCCGCCATAAAGAATGCGCATCTTCGCCGCGGCGTCGCCAAGCAATCCGGTCAGCTTGCGGCGGATATGGGCATGCGCCTCGGCCACGTCGGCAGCGGTGGGGGTCAGGCCGGTACCGATGGCCCAGACCGGCTCGTACGCAACAATGGTGTTCGCCACGGTGGCGCTTGTCGGAACCGAGCCTTCGAGCTGGCGCGACAATATATCGAGTGTGGCGCCCGACTCGCGCTCGGCGCGCGTCTCGCCGATGCAGATGATGGCCACCAGCCCCGCCCGCCAGGCCGCAGAGGCCTTGGCGTTGACCGTCGCATCGTCCTCGCCGAACAGTTCGCGGCGCTCGGAATGACCGACAATGACATGGCTTGCGCCGGCGTCCTTGAGCATCTCGGCCGAAATCTCGCCGGTGAAGGCACCGCTCTCCTTGGCATGGCAATCCTCGCCGCCGGCCCGGACGGGCGTGCGCGACAGGATCTCGGCTGCGCGCTGGAGCAACGTCGCCGGCACACAGACCACAGCCTCGGTCTCGGCATCGAGCCCGCTCATGAAGCCGTTGCCGATCGACCGCAGCTCGGCGAGAGAGGCGCTGGTGCCGTTCATTTTCCAGTTGCCGGCAACAAGCGGGCGGATTCCAGGGGTCATGGGACGCATTCTCCGAGCGACATTAAGCAGCGCCCTCACTACCAAAATCAGGTCACAAAGCAATCGACAGTGGACCGGAAGGGCGCTATTGCGCTTGTTTCAGACTCGGCGCACGCGAAAATGCGCATAAATCGGAAGTATGCATGCTTGGTTTGTTGAGAAGCGCGGCGGGTACCTGGGTCGCCAAGGCGTTGCTGTCGTTGCTGGTGGTGAGCTTCCTTGCCTGGGGCGCCACCACGCGCATGGTGGGTGGCATACTGGGTGGTCATCACCCGGTGATCACTGCCGGCGGCACGGAGGTCTCGATCAACGAATATCGCCTCGCCTATGATCGCCAAGTCAGCATGCTGTCGCAGCAATATGGCCAGCGCGTCACCCACGAACAGGCCAAGCTGCTCGGTGTCGACAACCAGGTGCTGGCGCAGCTCGTGTCGGGCGCCGTGCTCGACGAGCAGGCGCGCAAGCTCGGACTCGGCCTTTCCAAGGACCGGCTGGCCGAACTGACGCGCGAGGATCCCGCCTTCAAGGGTCCCAGCGGCCAGTTCGATCGCCGGACCTTCGAGTATCTGCTGCGCCAGCTCGGCATGCGGCCGGAGGACTATCTCAAGAACCGCTCGCAGGTGGCTGTGCGCCAGCAGATCGTCGAGGCGATCTCCGACGGCCTCAAGGTGCCGCAGACCTTCCTGAAGGCGGTCTCGCTCTATCGCGGCGAGGATCGCACGATCGACTATCTCGTGCTGCCCAAGACACTGGTGCAGCCGATCGAGGCGCCGTCCGACAGCGCCCTCAACAGCTATTTCGACGCCAACAAGAAGAACTACGCGGCGCCGGAATACCGCAAGTTCTCCTATGTCCGGCTTGAGCCGCAGGACATCATGGACCCGTCCGCGGTGACCGACCAGCAAGTCAGCGACGACTACAAGAAGAATGTCGCGCGCTACACGATGCCCGAGACCCGCACCATCGAGCAGCTGGTGTTCAAGACGCCGGACGCGGCCAAGGCCGCCTACGATTCGCTGAAGGCGGGCGCTACCTTCGACAAGCTCGTCACCGCCGAAGGCAAGACGCAGGCCGATACGCTGCTCGGCACGCTGGCAAGGGACAAGATCGCCGACAAGGCGGTCGCCGATGCGGCCTTCTCGCTCAATGTCAACGAGGTAAGCCCGGTCGTCCAGGGCGCCTTCGGCCCCGTGCTTCTGCGCGTCACCGAGATCAAGCCGCAGGTCGTGAAGCCGCTTTCCGAAGTGTCCGATCAGATCCGCAAGGACCTGGCGCTCGGCGAAGCAAGCCGCATCCTGCTCGACGTGCATGACAGCTATGAGGACACCCGCGCTTCGGGCGCCTCGCTCGCCCAGGCCGCCGACAAGCTGAAGCTCAAGGTCGTCACCATCGACGCCATTGATCGCACCGGCCTGCGGCCGGACGGCACGATCGTCAAGGACCTGCCGGAATCGGCGGACCTCATTAAGTCGGTGTTCGCGGCCGAGCCCAATACCGAGAATGAGGGCCTGACTACCACGGACAATGGCTTTGTCTTCTACGAGGTGCAGTCGATAACGCCGGCGCGCGACCGCACGCTGGATGAAGTCCGCAAGAAGGTCGCGGCCGACTGGTCGGAGGCCGAGACCAACAAGCGGCTCGACGCGAAGGCTGAGGAGCTGGAGAAGCGCCTCAAGGCCGGCACCACACTCGACGTCATCGCCGGCGAACTCAAGCTCGAGAAACAGACCAAGCGCGGCCTGAAGCGCGAAGCCGACGATGCCGATTTCGGCAAGGAGGGTGCTGCGGCCATGTTCGGCGTCGGCGAAGGCGGCACCGGTCTGATCCCCTCGCCCACCGGCGACGGTCAGATCCTGTTCAAGGTCGCCGAGGTCTTCGAGCCGGCGGGCGCCGATGGCAGCTCGGTGCCGGACGACGCGCAGAAATCCTTCGGCGCCGGCATGTCCGATGATCTGCTCGACCAGTTGGTGGCGCAGCTGCAGTCGCAATACAACGTCCGCATCGATCCGAACGCCGTTTCGCAAGCACAGACACGATGAGCGCGCTGAAGACACACATCGCCAAGGTCGCCACCGGCACCGCGCTGTCTTTCGAGGAAGCCCGCGAGGCCTTCGACATCATCATGTCTGGCGACGCGACGCCCGGCCAGATCGGCGGCTTCCTGATGGCGCTGCGGGTGCGTGGCGAGACGGTGAGCGAGATATCCGGCGCGGTCGCCACGATGCGCGCCAAGATGCTGCGCGTCGAGGCGCCGCACGGCGCGATCGACATCGTCGGCACAGGCGGCGACAATTCGCACTCGGTCAACATTTCGACGGCGTCGGCCTTTGTCATCGCCGCGGCCGGCGTGCCCGTCGCAAAGCATGGCAATCGCGGCCTCTCCTCGCTGACCGGCTCGGCCGACGTGCTGACGGCGCTGGGGGTCAAAATAGACATTTCGCCGGAAATGATCGGCCGTTGCATCGGCGAGGCCGGCGTCGGCTTCATGTTCGCGCCGGCGCACCACCCGGCGATGAAGCATGTCGGGCCGACCCGCGTCGAGCTCGGCACGCGCACCATCTTCAACCTGCTCGGACCGCTGTCGAACCCCGCCGGCGTCAGCCGCCAGATGGTCGGCGTCTTCCTGCCGGAGTGGATCATGCCGGTGGCCGAGACGCTGAAGGCGCTGGGCGCCGATCATGCCTGGGTTGTCCATGGCGATGGCTATGACGAGATCACCACCACGGGCGAGACCCAGGTGGCGGAGCTTGCCGGCGGCGAGATCCGCAGCTTCACCTTGACGCCGGAAGCCGTCGGCCTGAAGCGGCACACCAAGGAAGAACTGCGCGGGGGCGACGCGGCCTACAACGCCAAGGAACTGCGCGACATGCTGGGCGGCGGCGCCGGCGCTTATCGCGACACGGTGCTGATGAATGCCGGCGCCGGGCTTGTCGTGGCCGGCAAGGTAACGACGCTTGCCGACGGCATCGCCGCGGCGGCGCAAGCCATCGACAGTGGCCGCGCGCTTGGCGTACTGGACAAGCTCGTCGAGATTTCGAACGGATAAGGCCTTGTCGGACATCCTGCGCAAGATCGAAGCCTACAAGCGCGAAGAGATCGCCGCGGCAAAGGCGCGCGTGCCTCTGGCCGAAATCAAGGCGCGTGCGAAGGACGCGGACGCGCCGCGCGGCTTTCTCGCGGCGCTGGAGGCAAAGCGCAGGTCCGGCAACTTCGCGCTGATCGCCGAAATCAAGAAGGCGAGCCCCTCCAAGGGCCTGATCCGCGCCGATTTCGATCCCCCCGCGTTGGCAAAAGCCTATCAGAAAGGTGGTGCTGCCTGCCTATCGGTGCTGACCGATGCGCCATCCTTCCAGGGGGCGCCGGAATTCCTGACGGCCGCGCGGGCGGCGGTGCGCCTGCCGGCTCTGCGCAAGGATTTCCTGTTCGATCCCTACCAGGTCTATGAGGCGCGCGCCTGGGCCGCCGATGCGATCCTGATCATCATGGCTAGCGTCGACGACGCGTTGGCCAGGGAATTGGAAGCGACCGCCTTCGAGCTTGGCATGGACGCGCTGATCGAGGTGCATGACGAAAGGGAAATGCAGCGCGCGCTTACCTTGTCGTCGCGGCTGATCGGCATCAACAACCGCGATTTGAGAACCTTCGAGACCAGCCTCGATGTTTCGGAGCGGCTGGCGGCCATGGTGCCTGCCGACAGGCTGCTGGTCAGCGAAAGCGGTATCTTCACCCATCAGGATTGTCGCCGGCTGGAGAAGAGCAAGATCGGTACTTTCCTCGTCGGCGAGAGCCTGATGCGGCAGGCAGACGTGGCCGCGGCGACCGAGCTTCTGCTGACGGGCAAGGCAGCAACTGAGGCCGTCTGAGCATGGCACTCACCCATCTCGGCGCCAAGGGCGAAGCCAACATGGTCGATGTCGGCGACAAGGCCGAGACGACCCGCACGGCGATCGCCGAAGGTTTCGTCACCATGCGGCCCGAAACGTTGGAGATGATTCTGGCCGGCGACGCCAAGAAGGGCGATGTGCTGGGCACCGCCCGCATCGCCGGGATCATGGCAGCGAAGAAGACGCATGAGCTGATCCCGCTTTGCCATCCGCTGCTTCTGACCAAAGTGGCCGTCGAGATCGAACCTGATCGTGCGTTGCCTGGCCTGAAGGTCACGGCGCTCGCCCGCGTCACCGGCAAGACGGGGGTAGAGATGGAGGCGCTGACCGCCGCCTCGGTCGCTTGCCTCACCATCTACGACATGGCCAAGGCGGTGGACCGCGGCATGGTGATTTCCGGCATAAGGCTGGTCGAGAAGACCGGCGGCAAGTCGGGCGACTACAAGGCCGATTCCTGATGCCGTTGGTTCCAGTCGCCGAAGCGCTCGAACGCCTGCTCGACGGCGCAGCACCGTTGCCCGGTGAAAGCATTCCGCTCGCGCAAGCGGCCGATAGGGTCCTGGCGGAGCCGGTTGCGGCGCTGCGCACGCAGCCGCCCTTCAACGCATCGGCCATGGACGGCTATGCCGCGCGTTCCGCCGATGTTGCCTCAGCTCCAGCGCAGTTGGAGGTGATAGGCACTGCACCTGCCGGGCGCGGCTTTTCAGGAACCGTCGGCGAAGGCCAGGCTGTGCGCATCTTCACCGGCGCGCCGCTGCCTGAAGGCGCCGACACCATCGTCATCCAGGAAAACGTCCGCGACCTCGGCAACCGCAAGATCGAAGTCACGGAACCGACCGTACCAGGACGCAATATCCGTCGCCGCGGCCTCGATTTCGGCGAGGGCGACGTGCTGCTGGACAAGGGTCGCGTGCTCGATGCGGCGGCGCTCTCGCTTGCGGCATCGGCCAACCACCCGAGCCTGAATGTCGTGCGGCGCCCGCTGGTCGCCATCATCGCCACCGGCGACGAATTGCTGCCGCCGGGCAGCACCCTTGGCCCCGACCAGATCATCTCCTCCAACGCCTATGGCGTTGCCGCCGCTGCGCAATCCGTCGGCGCGCGCGCGCTCGATCTCGGCATCGCCGCCGACCGCAAGGAGGCGATCGCCGCGCTTGTCCGGAAAGCGGTCGAGGCGAGCGCCGACGTCATCGTCACCCTCGGCGGCGCCTCAGTGGGTGACCACGACCTGATCCATGACGTGCTCACCGGCGAAGGCATGACGCTCGACTTCTGGAAGATCGCCATGCGCCCCGGCAAACCGCTGATGTTTGGCCGGCTTGGCAATGTCCGCTGCATCGGCCTGCCCGGCAATCCGGTGGCAAGCATCGTGTGCTCGCAGCTCTTCCTCAAGCCGCTGCTCGCCCGGCTGGGCGGCCGCGATCTTAAGCAGGACGTGCGAAGGGCCCGGCTGGGAACCGCGATGCAGGCTAACGATCTCAGGCAGGACTACGTGCGCGCCGTGGTGCGCGATGACGCCGGCACGCTGGTCGCGACGCCCTTCGGCATCCAGGATTCCTCGATGCTTAGAATGCTGGCCGACGCCAACGGCCTGATCGTGCGCGAGCCCTTCGCTCCGGCCGCGGAAGCCGGCGCCGAATGCAGCGTGCTGATGCTGCGGTAATAGGTCTGCTTAGTCTTAAGCTATTCGTCGACCAGCCTGCGGGTCAGCGCATGATCCGGATCGGCGAGGCCATCCACAACGTCGAAATGATGCCGGTCCGGCTCGACCACTAAATCGGTGGCGGCGCCGAGCCCAATCCAGATATTGGCGAGCAGCGCACTCTGGCGAAGAAATTCCGAACGCTCGCCGCCCCCGGCCCAACAGGTGATGTGGGCTCCCTGCATAGGCCGCAGCAATGCCGGGCTTTCGCCCAAAGCTTCCGTCTCGTCGATGCTCAGGGTCTGGTTCAGCGCGGTGGACATCAGCGGCCGAAGGTCCTGCAGGCCTGAGATCGAAACGACCTTGCGAATGCGCCGCGCCACATCGGACGCTAGCGGCGATGTCACGGTCACCATGCGGCTGGCGAGATGTCCGCCGGCCGAATGCCCGCTCAGCATCAGCGGGCCATCGACCATGGCTGCCGCGTTGCCGATCGCGGCCGCGACTTCAGTGACGATGCCGCTGATCCTGATCTGCGGGCAAAGCGTATAGGAAGGCATGGCGACGGCGAAGCCGCGACCGACGGCACCTGCGGCCAGATGCGACCAGGAGTTCTTGTGCGACTCCATCCAGTAGCCGCCGTGGATGAACACCACGAGCCCCTTCGGCGCGGCCGGTGGGAGAAAGAGATCGAACCGGTTGCGCGGCGCCTCGCCATAGACGATGTCGAGCCGCGCTCTGCCCTGCGCCAACAGCTTTTCGCGAAATGCCTGCGCCGGACCGTCCCAGGCAGCCGGCCAGCGGTCGCTGCCGGCGATGTTCGCGCCGTTTGCGTAGGCATTGTCCCAATCCGTGATCCGATGGTCGACCAACAGCCCCTCCCAGGACATTCAGGTTGACCCAGCAATGGCCGGCTGCGGAGATCGCGTCAATGCTGCGAGTAAAAACATTTTAGGCTTGAAACAAATTGCACCTGATGCGATCCTGCCTGACGACAGCCGACAATGGGAGGTCTGCTGAAAAGCCAAAGCCTGCACCCGCTCGCCCCTCAGCTGGCGTCGCACGAAAGGCTGTGGCCGGATGGCGGCAAACCTCCCGGAAAGCAGGGAGGATTGCGGCAACATGCTTGGACCCTCAGCGCACAGCGACACGTTCACCCGCGCTAACCTGCCGCCGCCGGAACAGTGGCCGGACTTTCTCCTCGACGGCTTTGACTATCCCGAGCGTCTCAACGCCGGCGTCGAACTGACCGACAGGCTGGTCGAAAAGGGTTTCGGCGATCGCACCGCGCTGATCGGCAATGGCCGTCGCCGCACCTACAAGGAACTGTCGGACTGGACGAACAGGCTGGCCCATGCGCTGGTCGAAAACTATGGCGTGAAGCCGGGCAACCGTGTGCTGATCCGTTCGGCGAACAACCCCGCCATGGTCGCCTGCTGGCTGGCCGCCACCAAGGTCGGCGCCGTCGTCGTCAACACCATGCCGATACTGCGCGCCGGCGAGCTCGCCAAGATCGTCGACAAGGCGGAAATCGGCATAGCCCTTTGCGACACCAGGCTGATGGACGAGATGACGGCCTGCGCCAAGGACAGCGCCTTCCTCAAACAGGTCATCGGCTTTGACGGCACCGCCAACCATGATGCGGAACTCGATCGCGCGGCGCTCGACAAGCCCGTCACTTTCAAGGCCGTCGAGACCGGCCGCGACGACGTCGCGCTGCTGGGCTTCACATCGGGAACGACCGGCGTGCCGAAGGCGACCATGCACTTCCATCGCGACCTGATGATCATCGCCGACGCCTATGCCCGCGAGATTCTGCAGGTGACGCCCGACGACATTTTCGTCGGTTCGCCGCCGCTGGCCTTCACCTTCGGCCTCGGCGGGCTCGCCATCTTTCCACTGCGCTTCGGCGCTGCCGCGACGCTGCTGGAGCAGGCGACGCCGCCCAACATGATCGCCATCATCGAGACCTACAGGGCGACCATTTCCTTCACTGCCCCGACGGCCTACAGGGCGATGCTGAAGGCCATGGACGAAGGCGCCGACCTGTCGTCGCTGCGCGTTGCCGTTTCGGCTGGCGAGACACTACCCGCCCCCGTCTTCGAAGAATGGACGCGAAAGACCGGCAAGCCGATCCTGGACGGCATCGGCGCCACCGAGATGCTGCACATTTTCATCTCCAATCGCTTCGACGACAGGAAGCCGGCTTCGACCGGCAAGCCGGTGGGCGGCTACGAGGCGCGCATCGTAGACGACGAGATGCATGAGTTGCCGCGCGGCGCGACGGGCAGGCTGGCCGTGCGCGGCCCGACGGGCTGCCGTTACATGGCCGACGACCGCCAGAAGGACTATGTCCGTGACGGCTGGAACCTGACGGGCGACACCTTCGTGCAGGACGAGGACGGCTTCTTCCATTTCGCCGCCCGCTCCGACGACATGATCGTCAGCGCCGGCTACAACATCGCCGGACCGGAGGTGGAAGCAGCGCTGCTGTCGCATCCGGATGTCGCCGAATGCGCCGTCATCGGCGCCGAGGACGCCGAACGCGGCCAGATTGTTGAGGCGCATGTCGTGCTGGTGCCGGGCACGGCGGCGGATGCCACGACCGTCAAGCGCCTCCAGGATCACGTCAAGGCGACGATCGCGCCCTATAAATACCCGCGGTCAGTGAAATTCATCGCTGCCCTGCCCAAGACACAGACCGGCAAGATCCAGCGCTTCCGTCTGCGCGCGGAAAAAGACCCATTGAGCGCTCGCTTCAGGTGACGGCTTCCTTGACCGCATAGCGGGCCTCTTGCCAGGCGCCTGTGCGCAGGATGTCTTCCAGCACCTCGACGGCGTGCCAGACATCCCGGTAGCCGACATAGAGCGGCGTGAAGCCGAAACGGACGGTCGACGGCGCGCGGAAATCGCCGATCACGCCGCGCTCGATCAAGGCGCGCATCACCTGGTAGCCATGCGGATGGGCGAACGACACCTGGCTGCCGCGTTCGGCGCCGTTGCGCGGGCTTTCCAGCTCGAGACCGAAAGCGTCGCATCTGGCTTCGACAAGCCGGATGAACAGGTCCGTCAGCGCGACGCTTTTCTCGCGCACGGCCGTCATGTCGACTTCGTCCCAGAGATCCAGCGAACCTTTCAGCGCCCGCATCGACAGCACCGGCTGCGTTCCGCACAGGAACCGCCGGATGCCTGAACCGGCGGCATAACCCTGTTCGAACGCGAACGGCCTGGCATGCCCCCACCAGCCGCTCAGCGGCTGGCTAATGTCGCCATGGTGGCGGGTCGCGGCATAGATGAAGGCCGGCGCGCCCGGCCCGCCATTGAGATATTTGTAGGTGCAGCCGATGGCGAAATCGGCATTCGAGCCGTCGAGATCGACCGGCACGGCGCCGGCCGTGTGGCAGAGGTCCCAGACGATCAGCGCACCGGCGTCGTGGGCCTTGCGGGTCAGGGCGGCCATGTAGCGCAGCCGTCCGGATTTATAGTTGACGTGATTGACCAGGATGACGGCGACATGGTCGTCGATCAGGTCTTCGATCGTCGGCGCATCGACGCCTTCGAGCCGCAGCACCGTGCCGGGCCGCGTCGAAGCCACTCCTTCCGCCATGTAGAGGTCGGTCGGGAAGCTGTCGCCCTCGGCAACGATCACCGACCGGTCCGGCCGCATCGCGAGCGCCGCATGCAGGACCTTGTAGATGTTGATCGAAGTGGTGTCGCATACCACCGTCTGGCCAGGCGCGGCGCCGATCAGACGCCCGAGCCGGTCGCCCAGCTGGACAGGCATGTCGAACCAGCCGGCGGTATTCCAGGCGCGGATGAGGTCCCGCGCCCATTCCTGCTTTGCGGCCGTCTCGATCTCCTTGAAGACATTGATCGAAGCAGCGCCCAGCGAATTGCCGTCGAGGTAAATCACCCCTTCCGGCAGAACGAAGCGATCGCGCAGGGCGCGCAACGGGTCCGCGGCATCCATTGCCTCGACCTCGGCAAGATCGGGAATTCCCCTCATTGTGCTACCGCCTCCGCTTCGAACCAGGCCGCTACATCCTCAGGCGACCGAGGCGGTTGTCTCATCACCGTCCGCGGCACGGCAAGAACCTTTTGTCCTGTGTTACCTGGTCCATAGACGGCAAGGGCTGAGGATCGGAATCATGGCCAAGGTTGGCATTTTGGGTTCGTTTCGTTCACGGTGCGGTACATGAATAGGTCAGCTGACGGGATCCCTTCAGCACCTCCGGCGGTGTCGGCTGTGAATTTCAGCTTAAGGAGAATTGCAAAATCGAGCGGAATCAATGACACAGCCCAGCCAGCGGCGGCCGGGCACCGTCCGATGCAACATTCTTTCGGCAGCCTTAAGAAATTCATTAAACTTTAAACGGTTGCGGAACACAACTGGAACAGATAGTGTTTGTTCTGGGTTTGTTTTTCCGATTCTGGTTTCAGAACCCGTGGGGGTCGCCGATGCTGACGCGCAAACAACATGAACTCCTGATGTTCATCCATGAACGTCTGAAGGAGAGCGGGATTCCTCCATCCTTCGACGAGATGAAGGAAGCGCTCGACCTTGCCTCGAAGTCCGGTATCCATCGGCTGATCACGGCGCTGGAAGAACGCGGCTTCATTCGCCGGCTGCCGAACCGGGCGCGCGCGTTGGAGGTCTTGCGCCTACCCGACTCGATTGCCCCCGGCCTGAATGCCGCGAAGAAGTTTTCGCCGAGCGTCATTCAAGGCGGCCAGGGCAATCTAAGCCGCCAGGTGAAGCCGGCAGCGCCCTCGCGTACGCCGACACCCAGCAATGACGACGACGCCGTTTCCGCCGTATCCATTCCGGTGATGGGACGCATCGCCGCCGGTGTGCCGATCGACGCCATCCAGCATCAGACGCATTCGATCACCGTGCCGCCGGATATGATCATGGGCGGCGAACACTATGCGCTGGAGGTCAAGGGCGACTCGATGATCGAGGCCGGCATCTTCGACGGCGACACTGTCATCATCCGTAATGCCAACACGGCAAGCCCGGGCGAGATCGTGGTGGCGCTGGTCGATGACGAGGAGGCAACGCTCAAGCGCTTCCGCCGCAAAGGCGCCTCGATCGCGCTGGAAGCCGCCAACCCGGCCTATGAGACCCGCATCTTCGGGCCGGATCGGGTCAAGGTGCAGGGCAAGCTCGTCGGACTAATCCGCCGCTACTGATCCGGCTGCGAGGGCTTGGCCCTGTCGGGCTTTTCATAAGGCGGCAGTCCCCTCGCCTCACGTGTGTAGTTGCGCTGTTCGTGCCAGGGCCGGTATGGCTCTTCGACGGCATATTGGATGGCTGCTCGCGCGGTCGCCGATTGCGGATCGAAGAAGACGGCGGCACTGCCGTCACGCGCCAGTTGGCGCTTGGTGACCACCAGCACGCGCGGATCCCAACAGGGATTATAGGCCGTGGCGTCATTGATGACGATAAGGTCGGCAAAGCCGCAGGCCGCTCGTGCGCTGTCGCGGTTTTCGGCGAGCGCGACGATCGCGCCGGAAGGATGCCGGCCAATGCAGAGGTCGCCGGTGCAATAGAAGGGCGAGCCTGGCGGCAGGTCGACCGGGTCGGCGATATCGAGAGCATCCTTGGCGAATGTCTCGGGCGGCACGATTGCCTCGGCCTTCAGCGCCCGCTTCCAATTGTCGGTGGTGAACTCGTTGGAGCGTTCGCGGTTGACGGCAAGCTCGCCCCCGCCGATCGGCATCGCCACCAGATGCGCGTCCTCCGAGATCAGCACATCCGGCGTGCGCACATGCGGGATCGCCAGCAGCGCGGCGAGAGCGAAGGGAACAGCGGCGAGCCTTAGCCAGGTGGTGGCCATGGTCGCGATGACGAGCGCGATTGTCGCCAGCAGCACCGACTGGATCGAGATCAATCCCACGGCATCGACCGGCGAGCGCTCGGAAATCCATGCCGAAATGGCAATCATCGCTGTCAGGCCCTTGCCCATCACATAGAGGAAGGGACCGTCGAAGCCGAAGGGCATGGCGAGCGCGCTCAACACGGCGAACGGCATGACGATCAGCGAGACGATAGGCATCACCGCCAGGTTGGCCAGCAGGCTGAGCGGCGACACGCGCTGAAAGTGCCAGATCGCAAACAGCAATGTCGCGCTGCCCGCGATGAGCGAGGTTACTGCGGCGCCACCCACGCCAACCGCCAGTTTTCGCGACAGGTATCCGAGGAACGAACGCTTTGCCGGCGGCGCGGTCGCTTTGCCGGCGCGATAATCGGCAAAGCCGGCATAGGCGCCGACCAGCGCGGCGGTGGCCGCGAAGGACATCTGGAAGCTCGGGCCGACCACTTCGTGCGGCGAGACAAGGATGACGGCGATCGCCGAGATCGCCAGGTTGCGCATCGTCAACGCCGCGCGATCGAAGAGCACGGCGACCAGCATCACGGCGAGCATGATGAAGCTTCGCTCGGCCGCCACCACGATGCCGGAGATGACGAGGTAGGCGGCGATCGAGGCAAGCGCGATCGCCGCGGCATATTTCTTCACCGGCCGGCGCGACGAGAAATCCGGAAACAGCGCGAAAGCGCCTCGCAGCAGGAACATGATCGTGCCGGCGACCAGCGCCATGTGCAGGCCGGAGATCGAGATGATGTGATAGATGCCGGTGCGCCGCATCGACTCGTTGATTTCGTCCGGAATGCCGGCGCGCACGCCGACGATCAGCGCCGCCGCGATTTCGCCTTCGGAACCACCGATACTGTTCCTGATGTGACCGGCGATCCCTTCGCGCGCATTTTCCACGGCAGACGCGACGCGTGCGCCGAAGGGTGCCCCCGTTGGCGCCGTCGAAGCCGGAGCTAACAGCTTTGGATCGCCCAGGAAAAAACCGCTGCCGCCTATGCCGCTAAAATAGCTGTCGAAGGAAAAGTCGTAGCTGTCCGGCCGAACCGGGCCGGTCGGCGGCAGCAGCTTGACATAGCCGGTCCGCATCGACCCGGCCGTCATGCCGGGCGGGATCCTGCGCGCCGAAACCCTGACGCGATCCGGCGCGTAGCGCAGCGTCGGATGCTCCGTGGACATGAGATCGATGGTCAGCCGCACACGGCCATTGGCCATCGCCTCGGCGGTGACGAGGCGGCCGGTCAGCCGGGTCTGGATTTCGGACCCCAGCATCGGCGTCGCCATCCGCCAGGTCTCCACCTTGGCCGCGAGAAAGCCGAGCGCGCAGAAAAGCGTGGCCATGAAGACAAGATGCGTTCTCTGCCAGGAACGCGACACCGCCGCGCAGACGGCCATCAGGGCCACCGCCGCAAGCGGCCGGTAGAGATCGGGCTCGGTGCTCAGCGAGAAGTAATAGATGACGCCGGCGGCCAGAAACACCGGCATCAAAAGGAAGCCGATGCCGCGGTCCATCTCGGTGGCGGCGGCGACCGCAACGCTTCGGCGCAACGCAGGAAGCGAAGCGCGGCCAAGCTGTTTGCGGATTCGGCCTACGGTGCCTGTTGGCGAGGCTGGCTGCAGCGCACCGCCACTGGGCGGCGATAGCCCGGCTGGTGAACGGAGTTCCCGAAGCGAAAGCGGGACTTCCCCGGTGGGATCCGCATGGGTAAACATCAGGCGTTCGCTGACGCCAGCTGTAATTCCCTCGCCCTCTCCCGCACCCCGGCCACGTCCAGCCATCGGGTCTGCCCCTTGCGCCCCAGACCGCCTATGCTACATGAACGCGCAAAGCGCGAAAGTCCGCGCGAAACATACATTTTTTCAGTGCTTCTTCGAGAGTTCCATGTCCGACAAGGTCGTCACCCGTTTTGCCCCCTCGCCCACCGGCTACCTGCATATTGGCGGGGCACGCACAGCGCTGTTCAACTGGCTCTATGCCAAGCATACCGGCGGCACGATGCTGCTGCGCATCGAGGACACCGATCGCGAACGCTCCACCGAGGCCGCCACGGCTGCCATACTCGACGGACTGACCTGGCTCGGCCTCTCCTGGGATGGCGAAGCCGTGTCGCAGTTCGAGCGCGCCCCGCGCCATCGCGAGGTGGCCGAGGAGTTGGTGCGGCTGGGCAAGGCCTACTATGCCTACGAGACGCCGGCGGAACTCGATGCCATGCGCGAGGCCGCCCGCGCCAAAGGCCTGCCGCCGCGTTACAACGGCCAGTGGCGCGACCGCAACCCATCCGAGGCGCCGGCAGGCGTCAGGGGCGCGATCCGCATCAAGGCGCCGACCGAGGGCGAGACCGTCGTGCAGGATCGCGTGCAGGGCGAGGTGCGCTTCCCGAACAAGGACCTCGACGACTTCATCATCCTGCGTTCGGACGGCAATCCGACCTATATGCATGCCGTCGTCGTCGACGACCACGACATGGGCGTCACGCACATCATCCGTGGCGACGATCACCTGACCAATGCGGCGCGCCAGACGGTGATCTACAACGCCATGGGCTGGGCAGTGCCGTCTATGTCGCACATCCCGCTGATCCATGGGGCCGACGGCGCCAAGCTGTCGAAGCGCCACGGCGCGCTCGGCGTCGAGGCCTATCGCGCCATGGGCTATCTGCCGGAGGCCCTGCTCAACTATCTGGCAAGGCTCGGCTGGAGCCATGGCGACGACGAGGTGATGTCCATCGCGGACATGGTCGCCTGGTTCGACATTGGCGACGTCAACAAGGGCGCGGCCCGCTTCGACTTCGCCAAGCTCGAGGCGCTGAATGGTGTCCATATGCGCAAGATGGACGATCACGCGCTGTTCGACATCTTCGTCGCTACCCTGCCCTATCTGGAAGGCGGCCCGGCGCTTGCCGCGAAGCTCGACGACAGGCGCAAGGCGCAGCTGCTTGCCGCGATGCCCGGCCTCAAGGAGCGGGCCAAGACTCTGGTCGAGCTGGTCGACGGCGCGGCCTTCCTGTTCGCCGAGCGGCCGTTGCCGCTGGACGAGAAGGCGGCCGGCCTGCTCAGCGCTGATGCGCGCGCGATCTTGCGCGGCGCGCATGGCGCATTGTCTTCCGTCCAAGGCGAGTGGAACGCAGCCTCGGCGGAGGCTTCGATCCGCGAGTTCGCGCAGGCCGGCGGGCACAAGCTCGGCGCCGTGGCCCAACCACTGCGGGCTGCGCTGACGGGCCGCAGCACCTCGCCCGGCGTGTTCGACGTGCTTGCCGTGCTGGGACGCCAGGAAAGCCTGGCGCGCATTGGAGATCAAATCGATTAGGAGCGAACTGGCCCAAGAAGATTGGCATTGAAAGGTGTGTTTCGCAGTGCAACATTAGGCCTTGGCCCAATCTGGCACGCACCTCCTAAAATGCGGTGGCGAGTTCGCGCATTCCGGTGACTTCGACGTGCCGCTTGCAGGAATTGCCTTGCCGGCATGAGGGATACAAAAGGAGTTTGAGAATGAGCGAAGCTGCGACAAAACTGGAACCCGGCAGCAAGGCGGAAGGGTCGACCGCCAGGCTCGAACTCGCCGGCAAGACGCACGAATTCAAGGTGCGAAGCGGCTCGACCGGACCAGACGTCATCGACATCGGCGCGCTCTACAGCACGACCGGCGCCTTCACCTACGATCCGGGCTTCACCTCAACCGCAAGCTGCGAGTCGGCGATCACCTTCATCGACGGCGATGCGGGCATCCTGCTGCATCGCGGCTATCCGATAGACCAGCTTGCCGAACACGGCGACTTCCTCGAGGTCTGCTACCTGCTGCTCTACGGCGAGCTCCCGACGAAGGCGCAGAAGGAGGATTTCGATTACCGCGTGACCCGCCACACCATGGTGCATGAGCAGATGTCGCGCTTCTTCACCGGCTTCCGCCGCGACGCGCATCCGATGGCCGTCATGTGCGGCGTGGTTGGAGCGCTGTCGGCCTTCTATCACGACTCGACCGACATCTCCGACCCGTATCAGCGCATGGTCGCCTCGATGCGCCTGATCGCCAAGATGCCGACGATCGCGGCAATGGCCTATAAATACCACATCGGCCAGCCCTTCATTTATCCGAAGAACGATCTCGGCTTCGCGGCCAACTTCCTGCATATGTGCTTCGCCGTGCCGTGCGAGGAGTACAAAATCAACCCTGTGCTGGCACGCGCCATGGAGCGCATCTTCATCCTGCACGCCGACCATGAGCAGAACGCCTCGACCTCGACCGTTCGCCTCGCCGGCTCGTCAGGCGCCAATCCCTTCGCCTGCATCGCCGCCGGCATCGCCTGCCTGTGGGGCCCGGCGCATGGCGGCGCCAACGAGGCGGCGCTGAACATGCTGGGTGAGATCGGCCATGTCGATCACATTCCGGAGTTCATTGCCCGCGCCAAGGACAAGAACGATCCGTTCCGGCTGATGGGCTTCGGCCATCGCGTCTACAAGAACTACGATCCGCGCGCCAAGATCATGCAGAAGACCGCGCATGAGGTGCTGGGCGAGCTCGGCATCAAGGACGATCCGCTGCTCGACATCGCGATGGAGCTGGAGAAGATCGCGCTGACCGACGCCTACTTCATCGAAAAGAAGCTCTATCCGAATGTCGACTTCTATTCCGGCATCACGCTGAAGGCGCTGGGCTTCCCCACCACCATGTTCACCGTGCTGTTCGCGGTTGCCCGTACCGTCGGCTGGATCGCGCAGTGGAAGGAAATGATCGAGGATCCGCACCAGAAGATCGGCCGTCCGCGCCAGCTCTACACCGGCGCCACGGAACGCGACTACGTGCCGATTGCTAAGCGTTGAGTGAGTAGAGAAAAGAAAAAGTCAGTAGTGAGTAGTGAGCTATCGCTCCAAACTACTCACTACTGACTACTCCCTGTTCGCTCTCTTGATGCACCCCATCACCACCTCGGCGGCGATATCGCCGGAGGGCCGCTCGGTCGCCATGCGCCGGGCGATCTCGGCAAAGCCCGCCTTTTGCCAGGCGCGCATGCCGGTGTCAGTAAGCAAGGCTTCCAGTTGCCGGGCAAGGTTCTCCGGCCGGACATACTGGTCGTAGAATTCCGGAACCAGCGCGCGGTCGGAGATCAAATTGGGCAGCAGCGCCGACCATGTCGTGACCAGATGCTGCAGAAGCTGGCGCGCGATCGGATCGAGCTTGTAGCAGGAAACCATCGGCACGCCGGCCAGCGCCAGCTCGAGCGACACCGTTCCGGACGCAATCAGTGCGGCATCGGCTTTCCCGAAAGCCTGCCATTTGCGTTCCGGCTCGGAGATGATTTCCGGCTTATCGTCCCAGCTTGCGACCGACGCCTTCACCAGTTCGGCGACATGCGGCACCGTCGGCAACAGCAGGCGCAGGCGATGGCCGCGCTGGCGCAGTGCCGACATCGCCTTGCCGAAGGGTTCCATGAGCCGGCGGACCTCGCCGCGGCGCGAGCCGGGCAGCACCAGCACCGTCTTGACGCGATCGTCGGCAAGGTCGCGCGGCTGGCCCTGCGCCTTGGCGGCGGCAAGCACGCCCGGATCCCGCGTCAGCCGGTGACCGACATAAGTGCCGGGCGGCCCACCGAGGCGGGCAAGCGCCTTCACCTCGAACGGCAGGATGCAGAGAATGTGGTCGACATAGGGCTTCATCGCCACCGCCCTGCCCGGCCGCCAGGCCCATACGCTTGGGCAGACATAATGGACGATCGGGATTGACGGTGCCGCGGCGCGGACCTTCTTGGCGACGCGCAGCGAAAAATCCGGACTGTCGATGGTGACCAGGCAGTCAGGCCGCTCGGCCGCGATCGTCGCCGCCGTCTGGCTGATGCGGCGCATCAGCCGCGGCAGGTCGCGCAGCACCGCGCTGAAACCCATCAATGCGATCTCGCTGCCGTCGAAGAGCGGCGCCAGTCCCAATTGCTGCAGGTGCCTGCCGCCGATGCCGACGAGCTGAACCTTGCGGCCGGTCGTACGCTCGAGCGCCCGCACGATATCGGCGCCGAGCAGATCGCCGGATTCTTCGCCCGCCACGATTGCGAGCTTGAGCGGCTTGTCAGCGGCCATTAGCCGGCTCCCCATTGCCCTGCTCCGTCGAAGGCAGACCAACAATGAACAGACCAAGCGCGTTGGCGCGCACAAGCGTGGCCGGGCCTTCCAGGATGAGTGAGCGTCCGGCCTCGACGGCTATGCCGGCAAGGCCCGCCGCATGCGCGGCCTCGACCGTCTGCGGACCGATGGAGGGCAAGTCGGCGCGCAATTCCTGGCCCGGCTTGGCGCATTTGACCAGCACGCCGCGCGCCTTGCCGGCCAACCTGCCGTGGCCGCGCAATTCCCGCGTTCTGTCGAGCAGGCCGGCGGTGCCCTCAATGCCTTCCAACGCGACGGCTCGACCTCCGATCGCGATCGCCGCCTGGCCGATATCGAGAGCGCCAATGGCTTTGGCTGCCTTGCGCGCGGCCTCGATGTCGCGCCAGTCCGATTGATTTGGCTCGGCCGCCGTCAACGCACCTTCGCCGGCTGTCAGTTCCGGCACGACTTCATGCGCGCCGACGACCTTGACGCCTCGTGCTTCGAGCGCTCGAGTCAACAGCTTAAGCAGGCCATCGTCGCCGCGCCGCAAGGCTCTGATCACTAAGGGAATGATCGCGAGCAGGCCAAGTGTCGGCCTTATCTTGCTGAGCCGCGGCCTGCGCTTGATCTCGCCGGCCAGCACCAGATGCGTGATGCCCTGACGCTTCAGCAAGGGGAACAGCAACCCGATATCTTCCAGCGCAAGCCTTTCCTGGTCGTAGGCGGCAAAGTCAGCCTCGCGGTCGACCTCGCCCTCGGCGATGATGATGAAAGGCACAAAACCATGCCTGACGAGGCCGTCGGCGATTTCGACGGGCAGGCTTCCGCCACCGGCGATGATGCCGACCCTGGAGCCCGGCGCGAGTGAAAACCGCGTCGTTGCGGGCTCAGCCCTCGTCATCGCCATTGTCGTCGTCGTCGCCACCCTTGAGCGATGGGACGGCAAAGTGCCGTTTGCCGCGACTGGTGATGAAATCGATGATCTTCATGGCCGTCGGCGACCCTGTGAACTCGGCCTTGGCGAGTTCTACATTCTCGCCGACAGTACGGGAACGATCGAAAATCGCCTTGTAAGCGTTGCGCAGCAGGTAGATGTCCGAGCGCGGCAGGCCGGAGCGCTTGAGCCCGATGATGTTCAGGCCGCGCAGCTTGGCGCGATTGCCCGCAGCGATCGCATAGGGAATGATATCGCCGACAACCGCCGAGCAGCCGCCGATGAAAGCGTTGTCGCCAATGCGCACGAACTGGTGAACGGCGGTCAGGCCGCCGATATAGACGTTGTCGCCTATCTCGCAATGGCCGCCGAGCGTTGCACCATTGGCGAAAGTGGCGTTCTTGCCGACGACGCAATCATGGGCGATGTGCGCATAGGCGAGGAAATTGCCGTTGTCGCCGACCGTGGTCTCGCCGCGGCTGGAATCCGTGCCAACATGCATGGTGACGCCTTCGCGGATGGTGCAGTTTTCACCGATGATAAGCGTCGTGCGGCCGCCCTTGTGCTTGGTGTTCTGCGGCGGCGCGCCGAGCGTCGCCATCGGATAGACTTTCGTTCCGGCCCCGATAGTGGTGGCCCCCATTACCGACACATGGCTGACCGTTTCGACGCGATCGCCGATGATTACGTCGGCGCCGACATGGCAGAAGGGTCCGATACGGACGCCTTCGCCGAGCCGGGCTCCTTCCTCGACGATCGAGGAAGGATGGATGGTAGTCGCGACTTTCATGAGCATTTCAAATCGTCATTCGGTAATCATCATGGCGGAAACCTCCGCTTCGGCGGCTTTCGCGCCGTCAACCATCGCCTCGCAGGCGAATTTCAACAGGTTGCCGCGCTTCTTGATCTTCTTGACGTGGATCCTGAGCTGATCGCCCGGAACCACCGGTTTGCGGAATTTCGCATTGTCTATGGTCATGAAATAAACAAGGGACGGCTTTTCCGCGTTGAGGGTGCGAATGCAGATCGCGCCGGCGGTCTGAGCCATGGCCTCGATGATGAGCACGCCGGGCATGACCGGTTGCTGGGGAAAATGGCCCTGGAAATGTGGCTCGTTGATGGTCACGTTCTTGATGCCGACCGCGGACTCGTCGCCGTCGATGTCGACGATGCGATCGATCAGCAGGAACGGATAGCGGTGCGGCAGGAGCTTCATCAGCCCCATGATGTCGACCGCCTCGAGTGTCGTTGCCACCATATCAGCCATTTCCGTCGCCTTGCTTGCGCGTCCTGGCCATCTTGCGCAGCATCGCTATCTCGCGCATGGCTTCCGCCATCGGCTGTGCCGGGTAACCTCCCCAGACCTCGCCTGCCGGCACGTTGTTCATGAATCCACTTCTCGCAGCAAGCTTGGCTCCTGGCCCGATGGTCAAATGATCGGCAAGACCGACACCGCCACCCATGGTGACGTTATCGCCGACGACGACGGAACCGGAAATACCCGAAAGCCCGGCTATAATGCAATTGCGGCCGATGCGAACATTGTGGGCGATCTGCACCAGATTGTCGATCTTGGTACCCTGGCCGATGATGGTATCGGACATCGCGCCGCGGTCTACAGTCGAATTGGAGCCGATCTCCACGTCGTCCTGGATGATGACGCGGCCGATCTGCGGCACCCGTTCTGGCCCCTTGGCGCCGCCGACGAAGCCGAAACCGTCCTGGCCGATCCTGGCGCCGCCATGGATGATGACGCGATTGCCGAGGAGTGCGTATTGGATGCTCGCGCCGGGCCCTATATAGCCGTCGCGGCCGATCTGGCAGGAACGGCCAACGACGGCATGCGGCGCAATGACCGTGCCGCTGCCGATGGATGCGCCCGGACCGATCACGGCGCCCGCCTCGATAATCGCCCCTTCCTCGATACGCGCGGATGGATCGACAAATGCGTGCGCCGAAATCCCGGTTTCTCCGGTCATCGGTCCCGGTGTAGCGGCGTGCGGAAACAGCAGGCGTCCAACCATCGCGAATGCCTGTTGCGGGCGGGGATGCATTAGCACCGCCATGCCCGGCGGCGCCTTGCTGGCAAAATCGGCGGGGCACAGGACCGCCGCCGCCCTGAGCGACGGCATCAAGGCGAAATTGCGCTTGCCGTCGACAAAGACGAGCGCGCCGTTGCCACCCTCATTGGCCGGAGCCAATGCCTCGATGGCAATTTCGGCCTGAGCGGAATCGAGCAGGCTGGCGCCGGTCAGATTCGCGACCTCGCCGGCCGTATACCGGCGTGAAGGCGCGAAGAACACCGGATCGGTCATTCCAGAAGCAATATCCAGCTGGGTCGGATCAGTCTAGTCCGGGCCGTCAGCTGGCCCGGACTCGCAACCACGAAATCAGAAGCGGGTCGCAATACCGAAGTTGAATTCCTGCACGTTGTCGGTCGACTCTTTCTTGACCGGGATCGCATAGTCGATGCGGATCGGACCGAACGGCGAAGCCCACATCAGACCGAGACCGACCGAGGCGCGCAGTTTCATGCCTTCTGAAGACGGGTCGACACCGGCAAGCTTGTTGCCATAAAGCGTTGCTGCATCAGCAAACACAGCACCGCGCAATCCGAAGCTTTCCGGGATGACCGGCAACGGGAACTGGGCTTCGGCGGAGGCATTGAAGTAAGTCGTGCCACCGAGATGGTCGCCACTGCCCCCAGTAGCTACGGGGCCGATACCGCCATACTCGAAACCGCGGATCATTCGATCGTTGCTCTGGAAGTAGTCAAAGATACGCAGATCGTTGCTGCCATAGCCCGCTATATAGCCGGCGCCGCCGGAAACCAAGCCAACCAGGTCCAGCTGTTCCGACAAGGTCTGGTAAACGCTGCCGCGCCCGGTCACCTTCACCCACTTGGCATCGCCACCGAGGCCGGCAAATTCGGTAGTACCGGTGACATAAAGACCCTCATGCGGGTTCTTCATGTCGTCGATAGTGTTGTAGACTACCCCCAGGCTGACGGAAGACTTGAGCCATGGGCTTTCGGCAATGCCATTAAGAATTGCCGTGGAAATGGTGCACTTGGTTGGATCATAGGCCCCGGTGGAATCCACACATCCATCCGCGAGAGAATACTTCTCTTGGGAGATGTTGTAGGCCAGCTGGGTCGAGATGCTGTCGGTGATCGGCAGGCCAAAACGAATAGTCGCGCCCGTAGTGTTGGTGTCGTAGTGGTCGTACTCGCGGGTCGACTTGTAGATATCGAAACCCGCCGCAATGCGTCGGCCGAGGAAGTAAGGCTCGGTGAAGGAAACGGCATAGTCGCGTGAATGCCTGCCGCCACCGGCTGATAGCTTGATGTACTGGCCACGGCCGAGGAAGTTGCGCTCGGTGACCGAACCTTCGACCGACGGGCCGGGCGTGTCGCCGCCGGTCGAATAGCCGGCACCGACAGAGAACTCGCCGGTCGACTTCTCGACCACGGTCACGACCAGCACGACTTGGTCAGGCGCCGAGCCAGGAACCGTCGAAATGTCGACAGACTGGAAGTAATCAAGTCCTTCGAGCCGCTTCTTTGCGCGCTGGATGAGAACCTGGTTGAAGGCATCGCCTTCACTGACATCGAATTCGCGACGGATGACATAGTCACGCGTGCGGTCGTTGCCGCGGATTTCGATGCGCTCAATATAGGCCTTGGTTCCCTGGTCGATGGTGTAGACCACCGAAATGGTGTGGTTCTCGAAATTGCGGTCGCCGCGCGGTGTCACCTGGGCGAAAGCGTAGCCCGAACCCGCGACCTTCTCTGTCAAGGCGACGATCGAATCCTCGACGTCCTTGGCGTTGTAGACATCGCCCTTGTGGGTTTCGACCACGGATTCCAGCGATTTCGAGTCGACTTCCGGAATGGTGCTTTCCACGCTGACGTCGCCGAACGTGTAGCGGTCGCCTTCCTGCACGGTGATGGTGACCGTGTATTTGTTGGTGGCGTCGTCGAGCTCGCCAACGGCCGAGACGACCTGGAAGTCGGCATAGCCGTGATTGTAGTAGAAGCGGCGCAGCAGCTCCTGGTCGGCGCGCAGCTTGTCCTCGTCATAGACGTCGTCGCGCAGCACGAAGGACAGCCAGGACGACCGCTTGGTGTTGATGACATCCGACAGGCGGCGGCTGGAATAAGCGTGGTTGCCGACGAAGTTGATCGCCGCGATCTGGGTGCGGCCACCTTCGTTGATGTTGAAGACCACGTTCACGCGGTTGTCGCCGAGATCCATGATCTGCGTGGTCACGGCGGCGTCGTCGCGGCCGATACGCTTGTAGGCCGTCTTGATCGCCTCGACATCGGCGTCCAGCGCCTGCTGCGAGAAGGTCGCGCGCGGCTTCAGCTGGATACCCATCTGAAGCGCGTTGTCCTTGATCTTCTTATTGCCCTGGAACAGGACCTGGTTGACGACCTTGTACTCGGAAACCTTGACCACCAGGCTCGAACCGACCTGGTTGATCTGAACGTCCGAGAACAGCCCGGTGCCGAACAGCGCCTTGACGGCGTCGTCGATATCGGAGCTGGAGAAAGGCTTGCCCGGCTTGATCGTAATGTAATTGCGGATGGTCTCGGCATCGACGCGCTGGTTGCCGCTGACCTCAACGCGCGAAACGACCGCGGCCTCGGCCACCGACGTTGCAGCGAACTGCACTGCGAGCGCGCCTGGCACGACCAGAGCGGCGGACAAAGCCGCCGCGGAAGCGGCGCTCAGAAACTTGGATGCTGCCTTCATCGGGCTTTTGTACCTTTTTCTCGTAGTCCCCACGGCGAGAAAACCGGACGTGCGGTATTTTCCCTTACCGTATTAACCGGATTTTCCCTACACGCAAGGCTCCCGGTTAATTTGTATTTACTTAACCGTACCGCGTGGCTTTCGCGTCACGCATATCCCCACGCATGGTAAACGGCATCTCAATATGGGTGGGGCTGAAGCCAAATTTCTTCATGATTTCAGCACCCAAACAGATCATTCCAAAAAACGAAGCCCATGAAACCGAGCACCAGGAACAGCCCGGTCCGATAGGCCATCTCCATCATTCGCTCCGAAACGGGCCGCCTTATGACGGCCTCCACGCCGTAGAACAACAGGTGGCCGCCGTCGAGAGGGGGAATCGGCAGGAGATTGAGAAATCCTATCCCGACTGACAGAAATGCAACAAGCTGCACCAGCCACTCGAAGCCCAGCTTTGCCGCCTGACCGGACATCTTGGCGATCTTGATCGGGCCGCCAAGCTGGCATTTGTCCTCGCGTCCAAGCGCAAAGCGCTGCAAGAACTGGCCGGTGCGCTGGATGACGTGCCCGGTTTCCTCGACCGCCGCCACAACGGCGCCGGCCGGCGTATAGGAGACCAGGCGCGGCTGGCCGAGTTCGGCGTTGTTGACGACGCCGATGACCGCGACCTTGACCTTGTTGCCCAGCGCATCCTGCTGCTCCATGGGCTGCGGCGTCGCCGTCACCTCGATCTCCTTGCCGTCGCGCAGCATGGTGAAGGTGATGGCGTCGCCTGCCCGGCCCGAAACCAGCCGCTGCACATCGGCGAAAGTCTCCACCTTGCTGCCGTCGACTTTGACGAATCGGTCGCCTGGCTGAATGCCCGCCTTCTCTGCCGGGCTGCCGGCGGTGACTTGGGCCACGGTCGGCTCCAGGACCGGGCGGCCATAGAGGGAAAACAGCACCGCGAACACGGCAATCGTCAGCAAGAAATTGAACAGCGGCCCGGCAACGACGGTCGCGGCGCGCTTCCAGATCGGCTGCGTGTGGAAGGCGACCTCGCGCTCGGCTTCAGTGAGCGATTCGATCTCCTCGGCGCTCGGCTGGCTCGACGTCGCGTTCATGTCGCCGACGAATTTGACGTAGCCGCCGAGCGGAATGGCGCAGAGTTTCCAGCGCGTGCCGCGGCGATCGTTGAATCCGAACAGCTCGGGGCCGAAACCGATGGAAAAGGCCTTCACGCCGATGCCGCACCAGCGGCCGATCAGATAGTGCCCCATCTCGTGGACGAACACGACCACGGTCAGCACGAACAGAAACGGCACGAGCGTGCCAAGGACGAAGCCTTGTGTGCTGAAGACGGCGTGAAAGATGTCGTTCAAGTCATGCCCTCAAATTCGCCCGCAGGCGACACTCCGCCGCGACTGTGGCATCAATCCGGGCGAATCCGTGGCGGGTGCCGATTTTCGCCTTGCCGCAACGTTGTTCAGTTCGGAAACAGCCCCAATGCCGGATGGTCGGCGCCCGCCGCGACCCAGCCGATGACGTACAGCGCCAACGCGGCCGCGACAAGGCCGTCCACCCTATCCATAACGCCGCCATGGCCAGGAATGAGGTTGCTCGAATCCTTGGCGCCGTGCCGGCGCTTGACCCATGATTCGAATAGGTCGCCGATCTGCGAAACGATCGAGAGCGCCAACGCGACCAGACCGAGCTGAACGAGATTGCCGGCGCCTGCCCCGATTGCGAGCAAAAGTCCGGCGACAACGCCGCCAGCCGCGCCACCCAGCGCGCCGCTCTGCGTCTTGCCAGGCGAGATCGACGGCGCAAGTTTCGGGCCGCCGACCGCGCGCCCGACGAAATAGGCCGCTATGTCAGTTGCCCAGACTACGGCGAACAGGAAGAGAATCGCGATCAGGCCGGAATGATTGCCATCGCGCAAATAAGCGAGCGAAAAGCCGGAAAGAGCCGCGTAGGCCAGTCCGCAGGCCTCCCACAGCGCAGCTCCCCGGATGCGAGTGGCGATAGCAGCGCCGGCCACGAGGATCGCGAAAAGCAGCAGCAGCCATATGGCCGGAAGGCCTGCAATCAGCGCGCCGATGAAGATCAGGATCAGCGCTTCCGGCAGAAAGCCAAGCGCCGTACCGTTCCCAGGACGCGACATGCGCGTCCATTCATAGAAGATCAGCGCAGCGATTCCTGCGCAGAACAAGCGAAACGGCAGCCCGCCAAGCCAGGTCACGGCAAGCGTCAGAGCCGCCATCATGATTGCCGAGATGACGCGCTGCTGGAGGTTGCTCATTCGCGGCGGCGCCTAAAGCGCGACATCGCGGGCGGCAAGCCCGCCAAAGCGTCGTTCACGGCCGGCAAAGTCGCGCAAGGCGTCAGCCAGGTGCTCCCGGCTGAAGTCCGGCCAATAGCAGGGCAGGAAGACCAGCTCGCTATAGGCGGCCTGCCACAGAAGGAAGTTCGACAGCCTGAGCTCGCCGCTGGTCCGGATCACCAGCTCAGGGTCGGGAATGCCCTGGGTATCGAGAGCAGCGGCAAAGCTCTCCGCCGTGATCGCCTCGCCCGCCATGTCGCCGCGCGCGACGGCCTCCGCCAGCTTGCGGGCTGTACGCACGATCTCGTCGCGGCCGCCATAGTTGAAGGCGATGATGAGCGTCAGCGACTCATTGCCGGCGGTCAGCGATTCGGCTTCCTGCAACAGGCCCCTGATGTCGGGCTGCAACCCCTGCCTGTCGCCAATGACCCTCACCCGCACGCCGTTCTGATGCAGTTCGGCAAGATCGCGGCGGATGAACAGCTTCAACAGGCCCATGAGGTCGCTGACCTCGGATTTCGGGCGCGACCAGTTCTCCGAGGAAAAGGCGTAGACGGTCAGGTGGGAAATGCCGAGCTCGGGCGCGGCGCGGACCGTCTTGCGCAAGGCCTCGACACCGGCGCGGTGGCCGGCAAGGCGCGGCAGGCCGCGCGCCTTTGCCCAGCGTCCATTTCCATCCATGATGATCGCGACATGCGCGGGCGTTGCCATAATCTCGCTTTCGAGCCGGAAAACCCGACCCTAAACCTGCATGATTTCAGCTTCCTTATCGGAAAGCAGGTGATCGATGCTGCTGATCATCTCGTCGGTCAGCTTCTGAACCTGGTCGGACCGCTTGCGCTGATCGTCCTCGCTGATGGTGCCATCCTTCTCAGCCTTCTTGAGGAAATCCATCCCGTCGCGGCGGACATGGCGGACCGCGACACGCGCGTTCTCGGCATAACCATGCGAAATCTTGACCAGTTCCTTACGGCGCTGCTCGTTGAGTTCCGGCAGCGGAATCCTCAGCGTGGTGCCGTCGACGATCGGGTTGAAGCCCAGATTGGCTTCGCGGATGGCGCGATCGACGGCGCTGACCATGGACTTGTCCCAGACCGACACCGAAATCATGCGCGGCTCCGGCACCGACACGTTAGCCACCTGGTTGATCGGCATCGCCGTGCCGTAGGCTTGCACCTGGACGGCATCGAGCAGGTTGCTGGAGGCTCGCCCGGTGCGCAGCGAAGCCAGATCGTGCTTGAAGGCGGCGATCGCCCCGTCCATGCGTCGCTTCAGGTCTTCGTACTCGCCACTCATGATCATCTCCTCGACCCGTTCGCCGGGTTCAATGATTGTGTCGTTATCCCGTCCACGGCTCCGTAGCCATTTAGCGGATCCCGGCCCCGATTATTTGTCCGCGACGACCGTGCAATGGCCGCCGCCCCTCAAAATGTCGCCGAAACCACCTTTTTCGTGGATCGAATAGACGATTATCGGAATGTTGTTTTCGCGCGCAAGTGCAATCGCGGCCGTATCCATGATCGCCAGCCCGCGTTTGATGACTTCCGCGTGGCTGATGCGGTCGAAGCGGACCGCGTCCGGGTCCTTCTTGGGATCGGCCGAATAGACCCCGTCGACCTGCGTGCCCTTGAACAGCGCGTCGGCGCCGATCTCCGCGGCGCGAAGCGCCGCGGCCGAATCGGTGGTGAAAAACGGGTTGCCGGTGCCGCCGGCGAAGATGACCACCTTGCCCTGGTTCATATAGGCGGTCGCCTGGCGCTGGGAAAAACTCTCGCACAGTTCCGGCATGGCGATCGCCGAGAGGACGACCGCATCGACGCCGATCTTGTTCAGCGAGGTGCGCAGCGCCAGCGAATTGATGACGGTGGCGAGCATGCCCATGTGGTCGCCGGTGACGCGGTCGCCGCCCTTGGAAGCCACCGCGACGCCGCGAAAGATGTTGCCGCCGCCGATGACGACGCCCACTTCGACGCCCAGCGCGCGCGCCTCGGCAATGTCGGCTGCGATGCGGTCGACCACCGAAACGTCGATGCCGAAATGCTGCTCTCCCATCAACGCTTCACCCGAAGCTTTCAGCACGACACGTCGATAGAGGGGCTTTTCCGTCATCTTGTTCCTCGGAATCTCGGCGCGGCAATTTTGGAGGCTAAACCCGCCCCCGCTTCGTCCGGCGATGCTGTCATGACGGGTTGACCCGATACACGAAGGGCGCGGCGATGTCACGCCGCGCCCTTGCGCAAAATTCCAGGCTTTCTCGGTCAGTTCCGCCTTGTGATCAATTGCCCTTTTTCAATCAGTTGCCCTTTTCAATCAGTTGCTTGAGATGCTGACCGCCTTGCCGTCGATCACGACCGGAGGCGAATAGCCGGCCGGCTTGTCGCCGGTCACGGCGCCTCCCGTCACACGGACCTGGATATCGGGCCCAAAATAGGAGTGCGGGAACGGTGCCGGCGCGGCGCTGACCTTTTCCAGCCGTTCGCGAAGCTCGGCGGGAATCGAAAAATCGAGCGCGCCGAGATTGTCCTGCAGTTGTGAGAGCTTCGTCGCCCCGAGAATGACCGAGGCGATGCCGGGCTGCGTCGCCACCCAGTTGAGCGCGACCTGAGCCATGCTGCGGCCAAGCTCGGCGGCCACCTTCTCGAGCTCCGCCACGATCGCCCAGTTGCGGTCGCTGAACTTCTGGAAGCCGGGATGCGTGGTGTTGCGGAAACCGTCGAGTCTCCCGGCATTGCCGTCTTGCGTCGGCTTGTATTTTCCGCTGAGCAGCCCACTGGCCAGCGGGCTCCACACCATGATGCCGGCGCCATGGTGCGTGGCGAACGGCACGTATTCATGTTCGATCGTGCGTTCGACCAGCGAATATTCCAGTTGCAGCGCCGAGACCGGCTCGTAGCAACGCAGTTCGGCGACCGCCTGGGCGCGGCTGGCATACCAGGCCGGCACGTCGGAAAGGCCGATATGGCGCACCTTGCCGGCGCGAACGAGGTCATCCAGCGTGCGCAGCACCTCCTCAGCCGGAGTGATCCTGTCCCAGACATGCAGCAGGTAAAGGTCGATATAGTCGGTGCCGAGCCGCTTCAGCGAGGCGTCGACCGCCCGCATGATGTTCTTGCGGCCATTGCCGCCGGCGTTGGGGTTGCCCGGCTCCGCGTTGAAGGTGAATTTGGTAGCGATCACCGCCTTGTCGCGCAGGCCGCGCTCGGCGACGAACTCGCCGAGCCAGGTCTCGCTGGTGCCGCCGGTGTAGAGGTCGGCCGTATCGAAGAAGTTGCCGCCCGCTTCGACATAGGCGTCGAAGATCGCGCGGGCAGTGTCCCTGTCTGTTCCCCAGCCCCATTCGGTGCCGAAGGTCATGGTGCCGAGCGCCAGCCGGCTGACGCGCAGGCCACTGTTGCCAAGCGTGTAATAGCTCATGGTCATGGTGGTTCTCCGATGCTGATCCGAGAAATTTGCCGACCGTCACTGGCCGGGGGTCGCCTTGACCCATGGGTTGCCGCGCTCATGCGTCATGCGGAAGGTGAAGCCGTCGACCTTCCAGCCAGACGCCGAGCGCGTCAGGTGGTGCTCATAGGTGCCCCAGACCTCCCAGAGCGGGTCGCCATTGCCTTCCATCCGGTTCCAGGCATAGCCGTTGGAATGGACAGTCGCGGCATTGGCCTCGAGCATGACGTGATGGTTGGTGCGCAGATGGAGGCTGGTCTTGCTGCCCTTGAGGTTGCCCGCCCAGGCGCCGATCAGATCGTCAGAGGCAATGTTGGCCGCGGGCTGACCGGACAGGCTGCTGAAATCGGCGGTGACGCGGTCGGCGAAATAGCTGCGGGCGAGTTTCCAGTCCTGCGCATCCACCGCCCGGTCGATGGCGTCGGCGATGCGGATCACCGCGCGCTCGTCGGCAAGAGCCTGCCAGCCGGCCGGTTCGGCGCCGCCGGCATCGACCGGCGCCAGCGCCATGCCTGCGACGAAAGTTACGTGTCTCAAGGCGTTCATGTCTGTTCTCCTCAGGTGACGGCTCAACACCGTGTTGGTGGACAACGTAGGTCAGGGTGCAGACATCGAGAAGATTGCATTGTTCGCATGGACTATGCGATATCGTTCATGAATGGATCGCGATCTGCTCACACATCTGCCAGTTGTCGTCGCCGTGGCGCGTCGCGGCGGCTTTGCGCTCGCCGCGGCTGAGCTCGGCATGAGCCCGTCGGCGGTCAGCCATGCGGTGCGGCTGATGGAAGAGCGCGTCGGCCAGCCGCTCTTCGCCCGCACGACGCGCAGCGTTTCGCTGACGGAAGCGGGCAAGGCGCTGGTGGAGACGGCGGCCCCAGCGCTCCAGGACATTGCCGAGCGGATGGACCGGATCCGCGCTATCAAGGGAAGGCCGGCCGGCCTGCTCAGGATCAACGCCTCCAACATAGCGATCCCCCTGGCAGTCACGCCGGTGGTCGCGGCCATGGCCGAACGCTACCCCGATGTGACGGTCGAGATCGTTGCCGACCAGGGACTTATCGATATTGTCGGCGAAGGTTTTGACGCCGGCATTCGGCTGGGTGAGATGATCGCGCAGGACATGGTGACCGTCAGGATGACGCCGCCGTTCAAGGCCGTTGTCGTCGCCTCGCCTGCCTATATCGGAAAGCGCGGCCGTCCGCGCGACGTGGCCGATCTCGCCAATCACAACTGCATAGGCTATCGGCTGGTCCGATCCGGCGCGCTATACCGCTGGGATCTGAACGACAACGGCAAGGATGTCGTCGTCGAGACACGCGGCACGGCCGTCGTCACGGATTCGCTTGGCGCCATCGACCTGGCGTTGGCCGGCGTCGGGCTCGCCTACGTCTTCGAGCCGCTGGTGCGGGCCGATCTCGCGGCCGGGCGCCTCACCCAGATCCTGCCGCAGACGGCGATCGAGGAGCCAGGCCTCTTCCTCTACTTCCCGCGCCGCGCTTCGACGGCGCCTAAGCTGAGGGCCTTTATCGACACCGCACAAGAAATCGGCCGGACATCCATGCGGACACCCGGCCGAGTTGCCTGAGCTCGTGAGCCCTTCACCTTAAGGAAGCGCCGCGCGCTCCCCCGGATCAGAGGCTATTTCTTGACCGCGGCCGCGACTTCCGCCGCGAAATCGGTCGTTTCCTTCTCGATGCCTTCACCGAGCGCGAAGCGCAGGTAAGCGGTGATCTTGGCCGGAGCGCCGATCTCCTTCTCGGCATCCTTCAGTGCCTTCTCGACGGTGATGTCGGGATTGAGCACGAAGGCCTGCTTCAAAAGCACGACCTCTTCATAGAACTTGCGCAGGCGGCCCTCGACCATCTTCTCGATAATGGCTTCCGGCTTGCCGGACTGGCGCGCCTGGTCGGAGAAGATCGCCTTTTCGCGCTCGACCAGCGCCGGATCGACTTCCTCGGCGCTCAGCGCGACCGGGTTGCTGGCGGCGACATGCATCGCGACCTGGCGGGCAAAGGCGTTGGCCGCATGCTCGTTGCCGGTGGTCTCGATCGCCACCAGCACGCCGAGCTTGCCGAGGCCGTCGGCAACCGCGTTGTGGACATAGGTCGCCACCGCGCCATGCGGCACGGTGAGCTTCGCCGAACGGCGGAAGTTGATGTTCTCGCCGATCGTGCCGACCGCGTCCTTGACGGTCTCGGTGACCGTCTTGTCGGAACCCGGATACTTGGCGGCGGCAACCGCTTCGGTCGTGCCATAGGCGAGCGCGACCTTCGCGACATTGCGGACCAGTTCCTGGAACTGCTCGTTGCGGGCGACGAAGTCGGTTTCGGAATTGACCTCGACAATGGCCGCTTCACGCACGCCGGCATCGACGCCGATCAGGCCCTCGGCGGCGGTGCGCCCGGCCTTCTTGTCGGCCTTGGAGATACCCTTCTTGCGCAGCCAGTCGACGGCCTCTTCCATGTTGCCGTTGGTCTCGTTCAACGCCGCCTTGCAGTCCATCATGCCCGCGCCGGTCAAGTCGCGGAGTTCTTTGACCTGTGCAGCCGAAATCGTCATTGTCGCCTCTTTGTTTCAAATGCGCCGACGCCCCAACCGGGACTCGGGTGATGCGCTCGGCAGAAGCGCTTTAGCGCGCCAATTTATTGGAAAGAGGAAGGCCGGAACCCGGCCTTCCTTATCAAGCTTCCGGAGCTTCGGTGGCCGGAGCGTCGAGTGCCGGCTCGACCGGAGCCTCGGCCGAAGCGCCGATGTCGACGCCGAGCGCGCCCTGTTGGCGGGCGATGCCGTCGATGGCGGCCTTGGCGATCAGATCGCAATAGAGCTGGATGGCGCGCGCCGCGTCATCGTTGCCGGGGATCGGGAAATCAATCTTGTCCGGGTCGCAGTTCGAATCGATGATGGCCACGACCGGAATGCCGAGGCGCTTGGCCTCGAGGATGGCGATCGCTTCCTTGTTGGTGTCGATGACGAACATCAGGTCCGGGGTCGAGCCCATGTCCTTGATACCGCCGAGAGCCTTGTTGAGCTTCTCGCGCTCACGATCGAGGTTCAAGCGCTCCTTCTTGGTGAGGCCCTGGGCCTCGCCGGCCAGCGTCTCGTCGAGCTTGCGCAGGCGCTGGATCGAGTTCGAGATCGTCTTCCAGTTGGTCAGCATGCCGCCCAGCCAACGCGAGTTGACATAGTACTGAGCCGAACGCTGCGCGGCGTCGGCGACGATGTCGGACGCCTGGCGCTTGGTGCCGACGAACAGCACGCGGCCGCCCTTGGCGACGGTGTCGGACACCTGCTTGAGCGCCTGGTGCAGCAGCGGCACCGTCTGCGACAGGTCGATGATGTGGATGTTGTTGCGGGCGCCATAGATGTAGGGCGCCATCTTCGGGTTCCAGCGATGGGTCTGGTGGCCGAAGTGAACACCAGCTTCCAAAAGCTGGCGCATGCTGAAATCTGGCAGAGCCATTCTTTAGTTCCTTTCCGGTTGGCCTCCACGGACACAGGCATTTCGGACGGGATGTCCTAATGCCACCGGAGGTTTCAGCCGGATTTCTCCCGGGCAGACACCAAAGTCCGTGTGTGGAATGAGCGCGCATATAGAGGGGAAGTCCGGCAAACGCAAGCCGTGCATCGCTGCGCGGCTCAACGTGCGGCAATCAGCGCACCGGTGCCGATCATCGCACCGCCGGCGAACCTGTTCATCAGGCGCATGCGCCTCGGGGTGTTGAACCACCCGGCTGCCCGGCCGGCCATCGCGGCGTAGATGCCCATCGTAATGACATTCACGCTGATCACGACAAGCACCACGAGCAGGCCATCGGCAAAGGTCATGGTGTCGAGGTTCAAGATCAGTGGCATGATGGAGGCGTGGAAGAGAATCCCCTTCGGATTGCCGAGCGCAATGGAGGCGCCGAGAATGAAGGACCGCGACAGCCGCGCCTGCGACCGAGGAGATTCGTCCGGTTGCTTGGCGGCGGCTCGCCACATCCTGATCCCGAGAAAGACGAGGTACGCGGCGCCCGCGTATTTCAGCAAAAGAAAAATCCATTCGAAGGTTTGGGCAAGCGCCACCAGTCCGAGCAGCGCCAGGGTGACCAGCACGGCGTCACCCGCGGCGACCCCTACACCGGCTATGAAAGCGCGCAAAAACCCACGTGACAGACCATTGGTGATGACCGCGAACATCGCCGGTCCGGGCGTGGCGGCTGCCAATGTGATTGCGACGCAATAGGCCAGGAACGCCGTCACCGTCATCGTCTCACCTTCCCATTCGGCACCCGCACACGGCGGAAGACCGTCACGATCTCCTCGCGGCTGCATTCGACGGCCCCGAGCCGCACCGCGCGGTCGCGCTCGAAGCCGGTTATATCGTAGTGCGGCGCCGACGTCTTGGGCGGCCCCTGGTAGGACGAGCGTTTGACGCCAAGTTCGGCGGCGAAGCGATGCAGTTCATCGACCTCGTCGGCAAGCAGGTGGCACCAGCGGTGGCCGGCCCATTTCCAGATCGCCGCATCGACATAGACTGCCATCAGGCTCGCCGCACTTGGTAAGCCTCACACATGGCGCCTTGAGGCCGGGCCCACAAGCCGGGTCGCCGATCGTCGGGAATCGCTATTTCGAAGCCGGGCAAGGCTTGGTCTGGTCGAACAGCGACAGGTTCACCAGCTTGCCGGTCATCGAGAAGTCGCCATAGTCCATGACGAGGTCGCGGGTGATGCCGTTCTCGTGCAGCTTGAAGCTGATCCGGTACTCCGGCACCTCCTCGCCGCTTTTGTCGGTATCGTCGAAATAGGCGATGTCGACCGGCCAATATTTGTCCGAGGCGAGCTTGGCTAGCGCCGGCGCTTCCGGATCCGTCTTGTCGGCATCAGTCTTCTTGCCGACGATGACGGTAGTGGCCATCACCTTGTTGGCGTCCTCGGAGCCGTCGAACAGATTGGTCTGGTAGAAGTTCTCACCATTCTCGGCCTTGCCGATCAGCTCGACCAGATGCTGGGTCGGGAACTGCGTGGCCGCGAGCTCGAGGCTGCTCTTCTCCGGCTTGTCGATATCAACCTTGAGGCCCTTCGCCTCCCTGGTGGCGGTGCCTCTCACCTCCTTGTCGAGGTTCTGGTCGACGAAGGATTTGGTCACGAAGGAAAAGGTCTTGCCTTCGGCGTCCTCGAAAGTCGTCGTCTGCTGGTCGGTCAGCCTGGTGTTGTCGTTGGTGACGATCTGGGTAACGAAGCGGAACTTGACCGTATAACCTTCGCAGGCCGAGCCGTTGAACTCATAGACCATGCGGCCGGTGATGCCGGTGATGCCCGAACGGTCGGACGCTTTGTTGAGCGTCAGATCGTAGACGGCGCGATGCGCCTGCAACGCCGGCACCGCAAAGGCCGGCGCCATCGGATACGCCGCCGAGATGCAGGCGGCGGCGAGGAAAAGGCGCGTTGCGCGCATACGTTGCTCCGATCGTCGCGGTCATGGGCAGGCCGCAGGGAAAGATAGTCCAGCTTAAAAAAAGTCGTGGCGGAAGCGAGGCAAAAATAGCAATTTCGGCCCGGCCAACGCGGCGTCTTCCAGCAATAGGGAAAACCAATGAGCGAAACAATCGAAAAGCGGCTAAGCGATCTCGGCGTGACCATTCCGGCCGCCGCCGCGCCTGCCGCCAACTACGTGCCCTATTGCCGCACCGGCAACATGCTGTTCACCGCCGGCCAGCTGCCATTGAAGGACGGCAAGCTGCAGGCAAGCGGGCTGCTCGGCCGCGACATCGACACGGCCGCCGGCAAGGAGGGCGCGAAATACTGCGCCATCAACATCCTGGCGCAGGCCAAGGCTGCCCTGGGCGATCTCGAGAAGATCCGCCGGCTGGTCAAGATCACCGTCTTCGTCGCTTCCGCGCCGGATTTCGTCGAGCAGCATCTGGTCGCCAACGGCGCCTCCGACTTTCTGGTCGCGGCCCTCGGCGAGCGCGGCAAGCATGCCCGCTCCGCTGTCGGCACCGCCTCGCTGCCGCTCAATGCCGCGGTCGAGATCGAAGCGATCTTCGAAGTCGAGTGAGGCGTGAAATGACCGACCTGTCTTGGCTGATCGCGCGGCCTGTCGCCCATCGCGGTTTTCACGACATGAACAAGACGCGCTGGGAAAACACGCTGTCGGCTTTCGCCGCGGCGGCCGAGCGCGGCTATGCCATCGAATGTGACGTGCATATCTCGTCGGACGGCGTCCCGGTCATCATCCATGACGGCGACCTGAAACGGCTGACCGGCCAGGACGGGTTCGTCTGGCAACGCACCGCGGCCGAGCTGGCGACGCTGAGGATCGGCGGGACCAAGGACCATGTGCCGACGTTGCAGGAAGCGCTCGACCTGATCGACGGCCGCGTGCCGCTGGTTGTCGAGCTGAAAGGTGTACCCGGCCACGACACGGGCCTTGTTGCAAGCGTCGGCCGGCTGCTCAAGCCCTACAAGGGCAAGGTCGCGATCATGTCGTTCGATCACTGGCTGATCCGCGATTTCGCCAAGGACGCGCCGGGCATCCCCGGCGGGCTAACCGCTTACGGCAGGGACAACCAGTTGATCGAAGCGCATTTCGCCATGCTGGCGCACGACCTCGCCTTCACCTCCTATGCCGCCGGCGATCTGCCGAACCCCTTCGTCAGCTTCGTCCGCGAGAAGCTCAAAATGCCTGTCATCACCTGGACCGTGCATGACCAGCCGGCGGTCGACCTCACCTTCAAATATGCCGACCAGATGACCTTCGAGGGCTTTGAGCCAGATCTGGTGAAAGTCGCCTAGAGGCAGATGATTCCAGAATCGAAACGACCTGAAATCCGAAGTGCCTCAAACGTGACTTGTAGCGGCCCGGGCGGAGCTTAAATAAGCCCCATGGATCAAGGCGACGACGATGATGGACAAGAAGCGAACGCGGACTATGCGATCCGCGTCGCGGCGGGCATCGGCGCGTTCACCTGCGAGGAATGGAACGGCTTTGCCGGAACCACGCGCAACGACAAAGAAAATGGCTACAACCCACTGGTTTCATTCGCTTTTCTAAGCGCCTTGGAGGACTCCGGCTGCGCCATCCGGCGCACCGGCTGGCAAGGTCATCATCTCAGGTTGGAAACCGCGCAAGGCAGGCTGCTTGGGGCCGTTCCCTGCTATCTCAAATCGCACAGCCAGGGCGAATATGTCTTCGACCACGGCTGGTCGGACGCCTTCGAGCGCGCCGGCGGCCGCTACTATCCCAAGCTGCAATGCTCGGTGCCGTTCACCCCGGTCACCGGCCCTCGCCTGCTGGTCAGCAAAGGCGAGAGTGAAGGCGCGGTGCGGGCAGGCCTGGCGGAGGGCCTGAAGCTCGTGACCGACAAGCTCGGCGTCTCATCCGCGCACGTCACCTTCGCCAACGAGCCCGATGTCGCGACGCTGGAAGCGGCCGGCTTCCTGCATCGCACCGACCAGCAGTTCCATTTCTTCAACGAAGGCTTTTCGACCTATGACGACTTCCTCGCCACGCTGGCCTCGCGCAAGCGCAAGGCGATGAAGAAGGAACGTCGCGAGGCGCTCGCCGACGGCATCTCGATCGACTGGCTGACCGGCAAGGACATCACCGAAAAAGCCTGGGACGATTTCTTCGCCTTTTACATGGATACCGGCGGCCGCAAATGGGGCCGGCCCTACCTCAACCGCCAGTTCTTCTCGCTGATCGGCGAACGCATGGCCGACGACATCCTTCTGGTGATGGCAAAGCGCAATGGCCGCTACATCGCCGGCGCCATCAACTTCATCGGTTCCGACGCGCTGTACGGCCGCAACTGGGGCTGCATCGAGGACCACCCTTTCCTGCATTTCGAGGTCTGCTACCATCAGGCGATCGACTTCGCCATCGAGCGCAAGCTCAAGGTGGTGGAAGCCGGCGCACAAGGTGAGCACAAGTTGGCGCGCGGCTATCGGCCGGTGACCATGCATTCGGCGCACTACATCTCGCATCCCGGCCTGCGCAACGCCGTTGCCGATTACCTCAGGCGCGAGCGGCGCGAGGTCGAGCGTATGGGCGAATATCTCGAGGAGCACACGCCGTTCCGCAAAGATCTTCACGAATAATCTTGGGCAGCGAAAAAGGCGGCTTGCCGGCAGATCGCGCCAATCGCCTTGCCGCTCGGATGCGGCTTCGCTACACCGGACGGCGAATGCAATTGGGAGCGTCCCGCCATGGCTGAAGCCTATGATCCCGGCAACATCTTCGCGAAAATCCTGCGCGGCGAGATTCCATCGCACCGCGTCTATGAGGACGACGCCGTCGTCGCCTTCATGGACGTGATGCCGCAAGGCACGGGCCACACGCTGGTCGTGCCGAAGGCGCCGTCTCGCAACATGCTCGACGCCGATCCGGCAACGTTCGCTCCGCTGTTTGCGGTCGTGCAGAAGGTGGCCGTGGCGGTGAAAAAGGCTTTCGATGCCGACGGCGTCACCATCATGCAGTTCAACGAGCCGGCTTCGGGACAGACCGTCTACCATCTCCATGTCCACGTCGTGCCGCGCTTCGAAGGCGTGCCGCTGAAGCCGCATTCCGGCCAGATGGAGAGGCCGGAGGTGCTGGCCGAGAATGCCGGCAAGATCCGGGCGGCTCTGGCGGGCTGAGATGGGCCGAAATCAAAAGTTCAGACAAAGTCCCGCCAGCAGCAGAAACTCGGCTGTGGCGATGCCGACGACCATGCGCTTTCCCGCCACCAGATAGGCGACGAAACCTAGGGCCGCCGCCGCTATCCTCAAGCCAAGCGAAGTGTGCGCAAGCGCGCCGCCTGGAAAGACAATCAGGTTGCCGATGACGGCGGCAACAAGCGCCGTCGCCATGGTGCGAACCAGTACCAGCAGGTCTGAATCTTCGGAAAGCTTGCCGCTAAGATAGACACCGAGGAAGCGCCAGATATCCGTCGCGGCGAAACCGGCGACGAGAATGAACAGGTATGGCCACCACCAGGCGCCGCTGGAAAAGTAACTCACGCCGCGCGCACCTTGCGCCGCCACAATTGCGAGCCATAGGCGACCGTGCCGCCGATCAGTCCGGCAACCAGCAAATCGATCTGCGGCAACACTATGTGGAAGACCGGTCCGAGGACGAGACCCAGGACCATTGCCACGTGCCCTGCCCGTTCGCGTGCGGACCCCCACAACGAGGTCAGGAAATACATCGGCGTCAACATCAGCAACGCCGCCGAAACGGCGGACGGCAGCGCATCCGCCACCGCATAGACGACGGTCACGACGATGACATTCGTCGTCACCAGCGTGCCGCCGAGGCCGGCATAGTAAGTCGTACGCATGTGAGGCGGGACGCGCTTGAGGCGCTCCATGGCCAGCACCCAGGAGGTCACGGCCACGAAATGCGCCAGGAGATAGAGCACGCATTGCCGGGTTTTCCCGGCGCGCATCTCGGGTGCTAGCGCCATCACCATCGGCATCAGACGTATCGCCGACAACGTGACGGCGAGGATTGCCGCCGGCAGCGCCGCTCCCGACGCAATCGCGCCCACCAGCACGACCATGGATGGCAGCGCCCACACCGTTCCGGTCATGAAAGCGGCCTGTGTGGCCGTGACCCCGGCGTCTTTCGCCAAGGCGGCAAAGCCAATGAACGAGCTGACGAGGATCAGGCCAGGCAGGGAAAAGGCCGCGCGGACACCACGCAGGAACCAGATGGAACGAAGCGCTGTGGCGTCCGAGGTCCAAGTCGACATATGCCGGCCATAGCATGCGCGGCCACGGGATGCGACCGCACCGAAAGCGGCGCATCGTCTTTCCATTGATCCAGGAAAATCTATTGGCGGTTGGAGGACATCGGCCACGCGGGCAACCACAACCCCTGCCCGAAAACGCCGGCAAGATCCGTGCGGCATTTTCACGTTCTCCCTCGCAACAAAAAAGCCCCGTCGCCGGGGCTTTTCTGCAATTCGGGATAAGGCCTATCAGCTCTTGCGCGGCAGTTGCGGCACAAGGCTGCGCTTGTTGCCGTCCTTGCCTTTCGGCTCCGGCTTCTGCGCCACGGCCTTCTTGGGCGCAGGCCTCTTGGCCACTGCCTTTTTCGGCTTCGGCGCGTCTTCCGGCTCTTCCTTCTTCGGCTGCACCGGCGACTCGTCGGCGAGCGACTCGAGCTTCAGGCCGGACTCGCCGGTTTCCTTCTTCTCGACGGTGACGCGCACGGTGCCGCCCTTCTTGAGCTTGCCGAACAGCACTTCGTCCGCGAGCGGCTTCTTGATGTGCTCCTGGATGACGCGGCCGAGCGGCCGCGCGCCCATGCGCTCGTCATATCCCTTGTCGGCCAGCCAGGCGATCGCGTCCTGCGACAGGTCGAAGGTGACGCCACGCTCGGAGAGCTGGGCCTCGAGCTGCATGACGAACTTCTGCACCACCTGATGGATCACCGGCACCGGCAGCGAACCGAACGGGATGATCGCGTCTAGGCGGTTGCGGAACTCCGGCGTGAACAGCCGGTTGATCGCCTCGACGTCGTCGCCTTCGCGCTTGGTCGAGCCGAAGCCGATCGCCGCGCGCTGCGCATCCGACGCACCCGCATTGGTGGTCATGATCAGGATCACGTTGCGGAAGTCGATCTGCTTGCCGTTATGGTCGGTCAGCTTGCCATGGTCCATCACCTGCAACAGGATGTTGAACAGGTCCGGATGCGCCTTTTCAACTTCGTCGAGCAGCAGCACGCAGTGCGGATGCTGGTCGACGCCGTCCGTGAGCAAGCCGCCCTGGTCGAAGCCGACATAGCCGGGAGGCGCGCCGATCAGCCGCGAGACGGTGTGGCGCTCCATATATTCCGACATATCGAAGCGGATCAGCTCGACGCCGAGCGAGGCGGCAAGCTGCTTGGCCACTTCCGTCTTGCCGACGCCGGTCGGACCCGAGAACAGGTAGGAGCCGATCGGCTTCTCCGGTTCACGCAGGCCGGCGCGCGCCAGCTTGATCGCCGAGGTCAGCGCGGTGATGGCCGTATCCTGGCCGTAGACGACGCGCTTCAGCTCGACATCGAGACCCTGCAGCACCTTCTCGTCATCCGCAGAGACCGTCTTCGGCGGGATGCGCGCCATGGTGGCGATCGTCGCCTCGATCTCCTTGATGCCGATCGTCTTCTTGCGCTTGGCCTCCGGCACCAGCATCTGCGAGGCGCCGGTCTCGTCGATCACGTCGATCGCCTTGTCCGGCAGCTTGCGGTCGTTGATGTAGCGCGCCGACAGCTCGACCGAGGCCTTGATCGCCTCGCTCGTGTAGCGAACCTTGTGGAACTCCTCGAAATAGGGCTTCAGGCCCTTCATGATCTCGATGGCGTCCTCGATGGTCGGCTCGTTGACGTCGATCTTCTGGAAGCGCCGTACAAGCGCGCGGTCCTTCTCGAAGAACTGGCGGAACTCCTTATAGGTGGTCGAGCCGATGCAGCGGATGGCGCCGGACGACAGCGCCGGCTTCAGGAGGTTCGATGCATCCATGGCGCCGCCGGATGTGGCGCCCGCACCGATCACGGTGTGGATCTCGTCGATGAACAGCACCGCGCCCGGATAGTCCTCGAGCTCCTTCACCACTTGCTTCAGCCGCTCCTCGAAGTCGCCGCGATAGCGGGTGCCGGCCAACAACGTGCCCATGTCGAGCGCGAAGATGGTGGCATCCTGCAGCACTTCCGGCACATCGTCTTCGACGATGCGCTTGGCCAGCCCCTCGGCGATCGCCGTCTTGCCGACGCCCGGGTCGCCGACATAGAGCGGATTGTTCTTGGAGCGGCGGCACAGCACCTGGATGGTGCGGTTGATCTCGCTGTCGCGGCCGATCAGCGGGTCGATCTTGCCGGCCCGCGCCTTGTTGTTGAGGTTGACGCAGTAGGCTGTCAGCGCGTCCTGCTGCTTCTTCTTGCCGTTTTCCTCCTGCGGCTCGGCGCCGTTCTGGCCGCCCTGCTCGTCCTCGGCGCCGCGCGGGGTGCGCGATTCCGAAGCGCCCGGACGCTTGGCAATGCCATGCGAGATGTAGTTGACCGCGTCGTAGCGGGTCATCTGCTGTTCCTGCAGGAAATAGGCGGCATGGCTTTCGCGCTCGGCAAAGATGGCGACGAGCACGTTGGCGCCGGACACTTCCTCGCGGCCAGACGACTGCACGTGGATCACGGCGCGCTGGATGACGCGCTGGAAGCCGGCGGTCGGCTTGGAATCCTCGTCGTAACCGGTGACCAGGTTGTCGAGCTCGGTGTCGATATAGGTGAGAACCGTGTGCTTGAGCTCATCGAGATCGACGTTGCAGGCGCGCATGACGGCGGCCGCCTCGGTGTCGTCGATCAGGGCAAGCAGCAGATGTTCGAGCGTCGCATACTCGTGATGCCGCTCGTTGGCGAATGTCAGCGCCTGATGTAGCGCCTTTTCCAGGCCTTGGGAGAAAGCCGGCATGTTACCTCACTTCTTCTCCATCACGCATTGCAGCGGATGCTGATTCTGTCGGGCGAAATCCATGACCTGGGACACTTTGGTCTCGGCCACCTCGAATGTGTAGACACCGCACTCGCCCACTCCATGATTGTGAACATGAAGCATGATGCGCGTGGCGGCCTCGCGGTCCTTTTGGAAAAAACGCTCCAGGACGTGAACGACGAACTCCATGGGAGTGTAGTCGTCGTTCAGAATGAGGACCCGGTAAAGACTAGGCTTCTTGGTCTTGGTTTTGGTGCGCGTGATGACAGCGGTGCCGCGACCGGGATCGTTGCGGTCGCCGTCACTTTGCATTCGCACCACGCCTGCCGTGGCAGTCAAACCGATCGTCACGTAGTCCAGCCTTTTCGAATCCTCATGCGAGTTCAACATGTAGGTTCTCGATGGACGATTTTAAGCCCTTCTGTTTAGCTGACAATATGGCTAGGTGGGCAAACCTCAGCGAATTTCTCAATCGTGAATGCGGCAACGTGCATAGGGTTGCGATCTTCCATGAAAAAACCCGGCCGCGTTTCCGCGACCGGGTCCTTTCCGCAGGCCGGTGGGCCGTATCGGCTGTGATCGGGCGAAATTACTTCGCCTTGGCGACGACCGATTCGAACGGCTTGTAAGCTTCCTTGGCGAGCTCGGCATAGAGATTGCCGATCTTGCTGGCCTCGGCCACGAAGCTCTCATAGCTCTGCTTGGCGTAATCGGTCTGGATCTCGATGGCCTTCTCGATCGACTTGGCCGCGAACAGCTTCTCGACGACGGCGCTGCCGGCCTCGAAGCTCTTCTTGGTGTATTCGCCGGCTTCGGTGGCAATCGCCTGCGCGCCCTTGGTGAGCGAGGCAAAGCTCTTCAGCCCTGTGTCGGCAAATTCCTTGCCGTATTTCGAGAAGTCCTCATAGGTCTGGGTCATTTCATTCTTCCCTTGGTTGAAACGCCCTTTTGGCCCCGGGCGCCCTTGTGCAATGCACCTCAATATATTGTGCGATGCACAAAAGTCAAGAATCCGTTGGCTTGCACAGGGTTCCAGGCACCGTCGGCCGGTAAAATTCGATTAAAGAGAAGCTCGATTTGCCGAAAAATGGTGAACGCGGCGGTTACCATAAACGGATTGGTAACGCTGGGCGCGATAGCTTGGCCAGAAGTGAGGCAGGCACTTCTAGCCGCCTCCGGGGCAACGAAAATTTCAGGGTAGTAGCGGTGCGTCAGGCGTTGTCGGGGCTTGTCTCCAAATCTTTTTCCCTCAAGGCAATTATGATCGCGGCGCTCGCGGTGACAGTTGTCGTTGCGGATGTAGCATCGGCGATGGCTGCAAGGTCCTCGGCCATTGTCGTCGACGCCAAGACCGGCAAGGTGCTCTATTCGGCCGACGCCAATGGCCGGCGTTATCCGGCTTCGCTCACCAAGATGATGACGCTCTACCTCACCTTCGAAGCGCTGGCGAAGGGCAGGATCAGCAAGAACACGCCGGTTCCGTTTTCAGCCCATGCCTCGTCCGAGGCGCCGACCAAGCTTGGCGTTCGCGCCGGCGGCTCGGTGCCGGTGGAGACCGCGATCCTGTCGATCGTGACGAAATCCGCCAACGACTCGGCGACCGCGCTCGGCGAAATGCTTGGCGGCAGCGAAGAAAATTTCGCCCGCATGATGACGGCCAAGGCGCGCCAGCTCGGCATGAACGCCACCGTGTTCCGCAATGCCAACGGCCTGCCCGACCCGGGTCAGTTCACCACGGCTCATGACATGGCGATGCTTGGCATCGCGCTGCGTGAACACTACCCGCAATATTACGGCTATTTCTCGCAGCGCTCCTTCCTGTATGGCCGCCAGCGCATCAACGGCCACAACCGACTGCTTGGCCGCATCAAGGGCGTTGACGGCATCAAGACAGGCTACACCCGCGCCTCAGGCTACAATCTCGTCTCCTCCGTCGCCGATGGCGACCGCCGCCTGGTCGCGGTGGTGATGGGTGGCGCCTCCGGCCGCAGCCGCGACAACCAGATGGCTGCGCTGATCAACACCTATCTGCCGCGCGCCTCGACGCGTGGTGGTGGCGATCTCATCGCCAAAGGCAACGACAATCCGGTCAAGACGCTGGCCAAGGTCTTCCTGCCCAAGCGAGACGCGCCGACGCCGGACGCCGCACCGGCAACGGATGATGCCGTCGTTGCCTCGGCTGATGACGTTGAGGACGACACCCAGCAGGCCGCCGAAGAAACCAAGCCCGTCATCAAGGTCAATAAGGTGAAGACGGTTGCCGTGGCCGCCATGGCGGCGGCTCCCAAAGCCGAGGAGACCTCGCCCCAGGTCGTCACCGCCTATGTTGAGCCAGCGCCCGCCGCGCCGGCGGTCGACCCGGTCAAGACATCGTCGGTGCCTTCGGGCTGGGTGGTGCAGGTCGCTTCCTCGCCGACGAAGGCGGGAGCCGAGACCCTGCTCGACCAGACTGCCAAGCAGGCGCCGAAGGTTCTGGCGGATGCCTCTGGCTTCACCGTCGCTTTCGACAAGGACGGCACCACCTACTATCGCGCCCGCTTTGGCGGCTTCGGCTCGAAGGACGCGGCCTGGAAGGCCTGCGATGCGCTCAAGCGGAAGAAAATCTCGTGCTACGCCGTCCAGCAGTAGTCGGTGTTTGAAGCTCCCGAAAAAGTTCAGCGTCGAAGGAGACTAGTCGTGATTGGAGAGCAGGACGTCCTTGGCTTCATTGATCCGCGCCGCCAGGACAGACGTGCCGCCGACATCGGCGTTCAGGCGCTGCATCAGGCGGCGGTGCGCCTTGCGGATATCCGCCGCGGCAGCCCCCGCTTCAAGACCAAGGACCTTGTAGGCCTCCTCCTTAGTCATGGCGCCCGCACCTGGCGCAACACTCAGCCCGTCGCCACTGTGCGGCTGCGCGTCCTTGCGCCAGACGGGAAAACGGCCGTCAAGATACGTCTCTAGAAGCTGGCGGCTCTCCGGATCCGGATTGAGCTCGCCATGAAGCTGGCGCAGATCCGTCAGCCCCATCGCGCCAAGCATCTTGCCTTCATAACGCCCGGCCAGGACAAGTCCCTCGAGCTTGCCGCTGTCATGGTCGAGGTCCATTTCGAGTGCGGCGGTGCGCACCGTCGAGTGCTTGGAGGCAGCCGCACGGGCCGGAGGCCGCCGCGTGCGTATCCACCCGACCCAGGCCAGCGCCGCAAGCAGAAGCAACCCGCCGATAAGGCTGCGGCCGAAGATCAGCATCGGCGCGCCGACCAGGCCAAGCAAGGCCGGCCCAAGCGACCTGAGGCTATCCGCCATCCTTGCCGCATCCGCGCGCACAAAAAGCACCGCGGCGCCGAAAAGCACCACAAGGACTGCCGCCAATGCGAGGATCACACCCATCGGTTTGCGCTGCCATACGGATGACTGAGCATAAGAAATAGGATGGGACGTAGGTCCGGCGCTTGCAAGCCCCACGCTGGACGAGCCGAAGGGCCAGTGCCTCGGCCAGACGCGGCCGCGCTACAGGAGGCCGAGCTCGGCCAGTTCCAGCCTGAGCTTCGGCGGCATTTCAGCGAGCGCCGCCCTGCCCTTGCCGAGATCGGCGGGAGCGTCGGCAGGCTTCAGATAGCGCCAACCCTGGAAAGCGCGGCGCGGCTGCCAGTCGGTGCGCACGACCTCGGGATCGAGCACCAGATGGCAGCGGCCGATGCCTTCACTATCGGTGAAGGGCCGTATCTCGGTGATCAACTGCCGGCATTGGACGCTGCCCTTGATCACCCAATAAAGCGATCCGCCATCCGTGATCTCGCTGCCGCGCGTCGGCACCATGCGGGTGGTGTGCCAGTGCTCGGCCGGCTCTCCGGCGCGGCGCCGCTCGTCGAGGCGGAAGGCAATCCACTCTTCGAGATCCTCGACGCTGTCGCAGCCGACGCATAGTTTGATGAGATTGAGTGACATGCCCCAAGATTTAGCCGCAAGGGTTGACGCGTCAACGCCTCGAGCGACTTCTCCACAGGCCAGCCTGGAGTCTCGGCAAGACCTCAGCACTCGACGACGTTAACTGCGAGCCCGCCGAGGCTGGTTTCCTTGTACTTCTCGTTCATGTCCAGGCCGGTCTGGCGCATGGTCTCGATCGCGGCGTCCAGCGGCACGAAATGCGTGCCGTCACCCTTGATGGCCAAAGAGGCGGCCGTCACTGCCTTCACCGCGCCCAACGCATTGCGCTCGATGCAAGGCACCTGCACCAGGCCGCCGACCGGATCGCACGTCATGCCGAGATGATGCTCGAGCGCGATCTCGGCAGCGTTCTCGACCTGCTCTGGCGTGCCGCCCATGACAGCGCACAGGCCGGCGGCGGCCATTGCCGAAGCAGAACCCACCTCGCCCTGGCAGCCGACCTCTGCGCCCGAGATCGACGCGTTCGATTTGATGATGCCGCCGACGGCGGCGGCTGTCAGCAGGAAGTCGCGGATGCTCGGCTGATCCGCTTCGGGATGGAAATGCAGCCAGTAACGCAACACCGCCGGCAGCGTGCCGGCGGCGCCATTGGTCGGCGCCGTCACGACGCGCCCGCCTGCGGCATTCTCTTCATTGACTGCCATGGCGTAGATCGACAGCCAGTCATTGGCGAGTAAGGGGTTGGGCCTGTTCTGCTGCCACTGTTCCTGCAGCTTGTCGTGCAGCTGCCGCGCGCGGCGGCGCACCTTCAGCCCGCCCGGCATGATGCCGTCCTGCGACAGGCCGCGGTCGATGCAGCCCTTCATCGCGCTCCAGATCGCGTCCAGCCCCGCATCGAGCTCCTCGCGCGACATGTGTCTTTCTTCGTTGGCGCGCTTCATCTCCGCGATCGAAAGCCCGCTCTTGGCCGCCATCGCCAGCATTTCGACGGCGTTCTTGAACGGGTACGGCACCTTCTTGCCCTCGGTCGTCACCGAGCCCTTGGACTTCATGCGCTGCAGCTCTTCCTCGGAAACGACGAAGCCGCCGCCGATCGAATAATAGATGCGCTTAAGCAGCAGCCGGTCGGAAGCATCATAGGCATAGAAGGCCATGCCGTTGGCATGGCCGGTCAGCGGCGTCTTGCGGTCGAGCACGAGGTCCTTGGCGGGATCGAAGCGATAGGTCGGATGCCCGGGCGGCGAAATCCGCTTCTCCGCGCTGATGCGGGCGACGATGCCGTCAGCCTCGTCTGGATCGACCGTCTGCGGCGTCTGGCCTGCCAGGCCGAGGATCACAGCGCGGTCGGAACCATGGCCGATGCCGGTGTAGGCAAGCGATCCATGCAGGCTGGCGCCGATGCGGTCGACCTTGACGCCCGAGGGCCGCGGCCAGTCGCCGGCCAGGATCTCGTCGAGGAAACGGCGCGCGGCCGTCATCGGCCCCATCGTGTGCGAGCTCGAAGGGCCGATGCCGATCTTGAACAGGTCGAAAACCGAAAGGAACACGGGGCCGTTGTCTCCTGAGGGCCGGTCAGAAACTTACATATAGGAATTCCCTGGATGTTTCCGCTGTTTTGCATGTCGCGGCGCGGCGGCTGCCGACCTTGTTTGCTCCGCCAGCGACATTGCCCCTCCGGCAGTTGCGGCGCCCGTCGAAGTGCCGGCTCGGCCTGTGTTACAAGAACGCATGGGCGACTCACTCCACCTCTCAATGGCAGATCTGACGGCTTTGACCTTCTTCCTGGTCGCCTGGGTGCTGCATACGCTCGCCTCCGACGGCAAGCTGATCAGCCGCGTGTCCCTGACGACCGCGATGAACGCCCAGCGCGAAGCCTGGATGCGCAATATGGCCGAGCGCGAAATCCGCATTGTCGACACCGCCATCATGAGCGGCCTGCAGCAAGGCACCGCTTTCTTCGCCTCCTCCTCCCTGATCGCGCTCGGCGGCTGCTTTGCCCTGCTCGGCGCCTCCGACCGCGTGCTGCAGGTTCTGGCCGACCTGCCCTTCGGCGCGGCTTCCTCGCGCGAAGCCTTCCAGACCAAGGTGTTCGGCCTAGTGCTGATTCTCGCCTTCGCCTTCTTCAAATTCGGCTGGGCCTACCGGCTGTTCAACTATTGCTCGATCCTGATCGGCGCGGTGCCGACGCCGCATGGCCCGGCTTCACGCAATCCGGTCAGCGAAACGGCGGTGTGGCGGGCGACGCGCATGAACGTGCTCGCCGGCAAGCACTTCAATTCCGGCCTGCGCGCCGTCTTCTTCTCGATCGGCTATCTCGGCTGGTTCGTCGACCCGGTCGTCTTCGTGATGTCGACGGTGGTGCTTCTGGCCGTGCTGGTGCGCCGCCAGTTCTTCTCCGCGGCGCGGCAGGCGGTGCTCGGTCAGCCGCCCGGCCTGGGAAAGAACTGATCGATCTTGCCGGAGAGCCTATAGGCGAAAAGCCCGATCCACTCGCGGACCGCAATGGTGGTCGCCTGCATCGAATCGACGGGATTGTCGCTGTAGAAGCCGACGCCTTCCCTGCCCGATGTGCGATAATCGACCGGCCACGCAATGGTCGGGAAGCCCGCTTTGTCGAACAGCGCCTTGGCGCGCGGCATGTGGAAGGCCGAGGTCACCAGCAACCAGGTCTCGCCCGGCTTCGGCTCGACAAGCTTTCGCGAGAAGACAGCGTTCTCGTAGGTATTGCGCGATTTATCCTCGAGGATCAGGCGATCGGCCGAAACGCCGAGCGCGCCAAGCAGGCGCGGCGCCGTGTCGGCGTCGCCCTCGCCATCAAGGAAAAGCGAACCGTTGCCGCCGGACACGACGATCTTCGCCTGCGGGAAGCGGCGAGCGAGGATCGCCGTTTCCACCATGCGGTCGCCGCCGCTGTTCAGCTCATAACCGCCGCGCGCCAGATTGATGGCGCCCTCGAAGCCGCCGCCAAGCACGACGATGCCGTCGACCTTTTCAGGCAATGGCGGCCTCGGAAAGCGTTCTTCCAGCTGCGTCAGCATCATCGCGCCGACCGACGTCCAGGCCGAAAGAACCAGGATCGCGATGCCGAGCACGCTGACCGTCGCTGCCAGCCGTCGGCGGCGGAACAGCGCTGCCAACAGGCCGGCAAGCAGCAGGAAGATCGCCAGGTTGATCGGTTGGCCGAAGAACCAGAAGACTTTCGAAAGATTGTAGAACATCCCTCACCCCATTGTCAGATGAGGTATGACCCTACCACCACTTCTCCGGCTGAAATTTGCCCGCTGCCTGCTCGATGACGTTGGCCGTCTGGAACAGCGTTTCCTCGTCGAACGGGCGGCCGATGAGCTGCAGGCCAAGCGGCAGGCCCTTGCCGTCGAGGCCGGCCGGCACGGAAATGCCCGGAAGGCCGGCCATGTTCACAGTCACGGTGAAGATGTCATTGAGGTACATCTTGACCGGATCGGAGGCCATATCCTCGTCGGCGATGCCGAAGGCCGCCGACGGGGTTGCAGGGGTCAGGATGACATCGACGCCGGCGGCAAAGACGTTTTCGAAGTCGCGCTTGATCAGCGTGCGCACCTTCTGGGCCTGCAGATAATAGGCATCGTAATAGCCGGCCGACAGCACATAGGTGCCGATCATGATGCGGCGCTTGACCTCGCGGCCGAAACCGGCGGCGCGCGTCTTCTCGTACATGTCGATGATGTCCTTGCCGGGCACGCGCAGGCCGTAGCGCACGCCGTCATAGCGGGCGAGGTTCGAAGACGCCTCGGCGGGCGCCACGATGTAGTAAGCCGGCAACGCATATTTGGTGTGCGGCAGCGAGATGTCGACGATCTCGGCGCCGGCATCCTTCAGCCAGGCAATGCCTTTCTGCCAGAGCGCCTCGATGTCTTGCGGCATGCCGTCGACGCGGTATTCCTTCGGAATGCCGACCTTCATGCCCTTGATCGGCCTGCCGATCGCCGCTTCATAGTCCGGTACCGGGCGGTCGACGGAGGTCGTGTCCTTGGGATCGACCGAGGCCATCGACTTCAACAGGATCGCGGCATCGCGCACGTCGCGCGCGATCGGCCCGGCCTGGTCGAGCGAGGAAGCAAAGGCGACGATGCCCCAGCGCGAGCAGCGCCCGTAGGTCGGCTTGATGCCGACCGTGCCGGTGAAGGCAGCCGGCTGGCGGATCGAGCCGCCGGTGTCGGTGGCGGTGGCGCCGGCGCACAGGAAAGCGGCCACGGACGATGCCGAGCCGCCGGAGGAGCCGCCCGGCACCAACTGGGCGTTGTCGAGCGTACGCTGCGTTCTGGTGCCGCCGGCGGAGACGAAGCCGCCATCGCCCTGATGCGTCGTCGGCATGACGACCGTATCGACACGCGAGCGGCGCCAAGGATTGATGACCGGGCCGTAATAGGAGGTTTCGTTGGACGAGCCCATGGCGAACTCGTCCATGTTGAGCTTGCCGAGCATCACCGCGCCATCGGCCCACAGATTGGCGGTCACGGTCGATTCATAGCGCGGCTTGAAGCCGTCCAGCACATGGCTGCAGGCCTGGGTGTGGACGCCTTCGGTAGCGAACAGGTCCTTGATGCCGAGCGGAACGCCCTCCAGCGCGCCGGCCTCGCCCTTGGCGAGCTTGGCATCAGAATTCTTTGCCATGTCGCGCGCCTTGTCGGCGGTGACAGTTACATAGGCATTCAGCACCGGATTGGCGCGCTCGATCGCCGCTAAATAGGCCTCGGTGATCTCGGCCGCGGAGATCTCCTTGCCGCGCAGCTTGGCGCGGGCCTCGGAAATGGTGAGATGTGTGAGATCGCTCATCAGGCAAGGCTCTTTTCGTAAAACACCGACCATTCGGAGTCGGGATAATCCAGCACCGGTCCGCAACGCGTGAATCCGGCGCGCTCATAGACGGTCCAGGCGGCGGGATGCCGATCGCCGGTTTCGAGCACCAGGCGCGTCAGCCCTTCCTGCCGGGCCAGCGCCTCGACCCGTCCGACGATCTCGGCGCCGATCTTTTGGCCGCGATGCGAAGGCCGCGTATACATGCGCTTGACCTCGCCGGTCGCCTCGTCATGGCGCTTCAGCGCGCCGCAGCCGACGGCAATACCGTTGTCGCGGGCGATGAACACGGTCGTATCCGAGCCCGCCATCTGCTCGACGGTGAGGTGATAGCAATGCTCGGGCGGCGTCAGTTCGAGCAACGCGGCGTTGAGTTCTGCGACCAGCGCGCGCACGTCGTCCTGCAAAGGCGTCTCGACGGCGATCTCGACAGCCACGACCTACTCCACCACCTTCGGCACGAGGAAAAAGTTCTCATCCGTCGCCGGCGCATTGGCAACGATGTCGGCGGGCTTGTTGCCGTCGGTGACGACATCCTGGCGCTTCTTCATCTCCATCGGCGTGACCGAGGTCATCGGCTCGACGCCCGTGACATCAACCTCGTTCAGTTGCTCGACGAAGCCAAGGATGGCGTTCAATTCGCCGGTCATGCGCTCGGCATCCTCCTCGCTCACCGCGATACGGGCAAGGTGCGCGACGCGCTTCACGGTTTGAAGATCAACGGACATGTTCTTTTCGCCTCGGGAAAACCAGTGCGGGCTATAGCGGCGCGGCGCTTGCCGCGCAACATGGATGATGGTCGACGATCGTGTGCGGTGGCCGATCGCCACGCGGGCATCGCCACGCGGTCGCAGCGAAAATATCAGCCGCTGTTGCCGGAGTGCGCACTCGCCGGCGCGGGCGTTGCCGCGACCAGCACCGAAATGCATAGAAACTCCCTCAAGGCTCTGGTTTTGTTCCAGATTCCCGATGCAGAAAGCTAGATCGTGATCGCCTTGCCGATCTCCGGCAACGCCACCTTGACGCCCGAGCCTTCCATGCCGGCGACGAACTTGTCGGCGGTCTGGTCGATCATCGAGAAGGTACCGAAATGGCAGGGAATGACGGTGTCGAAGCCGAAAAAGCGGCGGCAGGCAAGGGCCGCCACCGCGCCACCCATGGTGAAGCGATCGCCGATCGGCACGATGCCGATCTTCGGTTCGTGCAGTTCGTTGATCAGCCCCATGTCGGAAAAAATGTCGGTGTCGCCCATGTGGTAGAGTGTCTTGTCTTCCGGAAAATGCAGGACAAGACCGCCCGGATTGCCCAGATAGGTGTTCGTGCCGCCTTCGCCGCCGAAAGAGGACGAATGCAGCGCCTGGACGAAGGTGGTGGTGAACGGCCCGCAATCGACGGTGCCGCCGATATTGCCCGGATTGATCTTTTCGCCGCTGACACCCTGGCCGACAAGATACATGCAGATCTCGAAATTGGCGACCAGCATGGCGCCGCTTTTCTTCAGCACTTCGATCGCGCCGCTGACATGGTCGTTATGGCCGTGGGTCAAGAGCACATGGGTCGCGCCTTCCGCCGGTCCTTCCCAGCCGCCGCTCCAGGACGGGTTGCCGACCAGATAGGGGTCTATGAGAATGGTGGCGCCATTGGTCTCGACGCGGAATGCCGAATGTCCGTACCAGGTCAGTTTCATGAATGCTTTCCTCGATTTTTCCGTTGCCGGAAGATAGAACGCTGGCGACAAATTGAAAGTAGCGCGGCGTTCCTCACCGTCAAAAGGTTGTGTGACGCCCCGATGTCAGAGGAAGCCGGTGGCCGTTATTTCAATCGAGGAATTGCCGGGACATCTTGCCGGCGGCCGCGCGCTCGCCGGCCTGGATCTCGGCGACAAGACGATCGGCGTAGCGGTTTCCGATCGCGGGTTGTCCTTCGCTCATCCCCGCCCCGTCATCCTGCGCAAGAAGTTTTCGCTCGATGCCGCCCAGTTGCTCGCTCAGCTCGAGAAGGACAATGTCGGCGCCATCGTGCTCGGCCTTCCCGTCAACATGGACGGCTCTGAAGGGCCTCGAGCCCAGAAATCGCGCGCCTTCGCCCGCAACATGGCGACGCTTTGCGACCTGCCCTTTGTGCTGTGGGACGAGCGGCTGTCGACGGTGGCTGCGGAACGCGCGCTGATCGAGATGGATTTTTCGCGCAGGAAGCGCGCCGGCAAGATCGATTCGGCGGCTGCCGCCTTTATTCTGCAGGGAGCGTTGGACCGGCTTCAGTCGCTCGGCTCAGGCGATCCTCGCTGATCGCGCCTTGCCGGCGCTGCCTGATCCATTCGGTGATTTCGCGCCGGCGGCGAAACGCCCATAGGCCCATGAGCAGGAAAAAGTCGAAAATGCAGGTCCGCGCCACCATGCCCGGAATGATAGCCGGATCGACGCCAAGCATCTGTCCATAGAGCTGGAAGGCGAAGTCGTGCACCTGTCGGCTCAGCATCGCGTAGCCGAAATTCATGTCGTTGGCCGACAAGAAGAACCATCCCCAGAAGATGGCCATCGGAGCAGCCCAGAGCGTAAATATCGTGCGCATCAGCGGCTGCCTCCGGGCTTGTTTTCCGGACGGCCGGATATCCGGGAGAGAAGCGAACTGTGCGCGGCGCTCATTGCCATGCGCGAGGCGGTGTGAACGTCGCCTTCGGGCAATGTCATCGCGGCAAGGCTGGAGCGGCGTTCGGCCGTCACCGCGACATAGGAGGCAAGCAGCGCCGTCATCTGGATGGCAACGATCATGAACAGGCCGTCGATGCCTTGCGCCACGCCGCCGACGAGGATCAGCGAAAGCAGGAAAGAAGCGCAGATGAAGGCGATCCGCGCCACGCCCTCGCCCGCATCCGGCCTTGCCGCCGCGTTCAGCAGCGTTTCGACGAAGGCCCAGCAGAACAACACCGCGACGGTCAACAGCGCGATCGAAAGCGGCGCGACCACGGCAAGATTGTCAAGCTCGGGAAACCGGCCGCCCGGGATGGAAAGACCAAGCACGCCAAGCGCCGCCGCTATGCCGCGGCTGCCGTCCATGCAAATAAAGGCAAGCAGCGCGAAAACCGCCGCCCAATGCAAGGCAAGAACTGAGCTCAACACGTGCCGCATGCGCTTCCCGTTTGGGGAGTCCGGGAGATCATGGTTAACCTTTCCCTACTCCAGCAGGCGGAGATTGGGCTTTGCAAAGGCCCGCTGCAACGGAAACCATTTGTTAAGGTTAACAGTCATCCACAGGCCGTCAATTCGGCCTTTCGAGCATGATGCCGAAAAGTGTGAAGCGGTTTTCGGACGACACCAGGCTCTATCTCTTGATCTAGACCTGGATCAGGTCACCGGCGGATAGAGCGTGTCGACGATCATGCGCGCGTCGTGGCGCGAATCGAGCATGCCGTAGGTGGTGCGCCACTGGCCGCCGAGGCGCGTCTCAACGAAGGCGTCGGCAATGCGCCCTGCCCCCAGCCGGCGAAGCTCCGCGGCGGCCGCGGACAGCGCGAGTTGTTCGGTGAGCAGCCGCGCCGAGCCCTGGTCGGTCGCCGCCACCTGCATGGCCGCCTTCAACACACCGATGGTGCCGCGGCCCCCGGTGCCGAGATCGCGGTCGATGCCGGCCAGCACCTCCTCGAACAGTCCAGGCGCGCGGCCGAGCACCCGCAGCACGTCGAGCGCCATGACATTGCCGGAACCTTCCCAGATCGCGTTGACCGGCGCCTCGCGGTAGTAGCGGGCAAGCGGCGCTTCCTCCACATAACCGTTGCCGCCGAGGCATTCCATCGCCTCGTAGAGCAGCGCCGGCGCGATCTTGCAGACCCAGTATTTGACGACAGGCGTCATGGCGCGGGCAAAAGCCGCCTCGCCGCGATCGCTTGCCGCCTCGTCGAAAGAGCGCGCCAGCCGGAATGACAGCGCCGTGGCCGCGGCGACGTCGAGCGCCATGTCGGCTAGGACTCGCTGCATCAGCGGCTGGTCGATGAGGTTTGAGCCGAAGACCTGGCGATGGCGCGTATGATGAACGGCCTCGGCCAGCCCCGCCCGCATCAGCGCCGACGACGCGACCGCACAATCGAGCCTGGTTAGCGTCACCATGTCCATGATCGTTTTGACGCCGGCGCCCGGATCGCCAACCATCTCGCCGATCGCGTTGACGAACTCCACCTCAGACGAGGCGTTCGAGCGGTTGCCGAGCTTGTCCTTCAGGCGCTGGAAGCGGAAGCCATTGCCGGAACCGTCGCCCAGGATGCGCGGAACGAGGAAGCAGGACAGTCCCTCCGGCGCCTGTCCGAGCACCAGGAAGGCATCCGACATCGGCGCCGACATGAACCATTTGTGGCCGGTCAACCGGTAGAAGCCGCTTCCCGTGCGCTCGGCCCTTGTGGTGTTGGCGCGCACATCGGTGCCGCCCTGCTTCTCGGTCATGCCCATGCCGAGCGTCAGCCCGGTCTTTTGCACCGGCGGCTTTTGCGTCTGGTCGTATTTGCGCGTCGTCACGCGCGGCGCCCATTCGCGGAAAAGCTTCGGGCTCGCCATCAGCGCCGCCAGCGAAGCGCTGGTCATGGTGATGGGGCACAGATGCCCGGTCTCGAGCTCGGCGGTCAGATAGAAGCGCGCAGCCCGCACCTGATGGCGGCGGCCGATCTCGGCATCGCCGTTCTCCCACACGGAAGAATGCAGGCCGCCGGCGACCGAGCGGCGCATCAAGGCGTGATAGGCCGGATGAAATTCGACCAGGTCGAGGCGCCGGCCCTGGCGGTCATGCGTGCGCAATTTCGGCGTGTCGGTGTTGGCGAGGCGGGCGAGCTCCTGCGCCTCCTGCGTCATCACGAACTTGCCGAGCCCGTCGAGATCCTTGCGCACGGGATCGGAAAAACGCTCGGCGAGCTGGATGAGCAAAGGATCGCCCCGCCACGCATTGCCACCCGTCAATGGCGGCGGCTGGTTGATCACCTCGTCGGTCACGCCCAATCCTTCAGTTGCCCAATCCTCAAGTCGGCCGAGAGGTCCTTACCTTTTCAAGGCTGCGGTCGCGAATCCGAAGCCATTGGGCCTTATAGCCCAAGCCTGACAAGGCGCGCGACGAAAATACCGGGGAGAACGCCCGCAATCCAAAGCTGGCGCTTGCGGCAGGCCGGAGCGCACCCTATAGCAGCGCCTTGAGATGACCGACGCTTCGTCCCTGCCGCTCTTTCCCCACCGCCATCTTCTGGGCATCCGCGATCTTTCCCCCGCCGACATCGAGCTGCTGCTCGATCGCGCCGACCAGGCCGTGGCGATCTCGCGCCAGCCGGAAAAGAAGACCTCGACGCTGCGCGGCCGCACCCAGATCAACCTGTTCTATGAGGCCTCGACGCGCACGCAGTCCTCCTTTGAGCTGGCCGGGAAAAGGCTTGGCGCCGACGTCATGAACATGTCGGTGGCAAGCTCCTCGGTGAAGAAGGGCGAGACGCTGATCGACACGGCCATGTCGCTCAACGCCATGCGCCCGGACATCCTTATCATCCGCCACCAGTCGGCGGGCGCGGCTGCGCTTCTGGCCCAGAAGGTCGGCTGCTCGGTGGTCAATGCGGGGGACGGCGCGCATGAGCACCCGACGCAGGCCCTGCTCGACGCGCTGACCATCCGCCGCGCCAAGGGGCCGCTGTCGAAGCTGATCGTGGCGATCTGCGGCGACATCCTGCATTCGCGCGTCGCCCGCTCCAACATCATGCTGCTCAACGCACTCGGCGCGCAGGTGCGCGTCGTCGCGCCCTCGACGCTGCTGCCGTCCGGCATCGAGAGGATGGGCGTCATCGTCGCGCGCTCGATGGCCGAAGGGCTGAAGGATGCCGACGTGGTGATGATGCTGCGCCTGCAGCGCGAGCGCATGGAAGGCGCCTTCGTGCCGTCAATCCGCGAGTATTTCCGCTATTTCGGCCTCGATGCTGAAAAGTTGAAGGCCGCCAAGGACGATGCCTTGGTCATGCATCCCGGCCCGATGAATCGCGGCGTCGAGATCGCCTCCGAAATCGCCGACGGACCGCAAAGCGTCATCCAGGAACAGGTGGAGATGGGGGTCGCCGTGCGCATGGCGGTCATGGAAGCGCTGCTCGACCCGCGCCGCAACCACGAGGGACGCGGCGCATGAGCGTGACCGTCTTCAGCAAGGCGCATATCGTCGACCCGTCGCGCGGCGTGGACGAGATCGGCAGCGTCATCGTCGACGGTCGCAAGATCGCAGCGGCCGGCAAGTCCGCGCTCAACCAGGGTGTGCCGGAAGGCGCCACCGTGGTCGACTGCGCCGGCAAGACGATCATCCCAGGCCTTGTCGACGCGCGCGTCTTCATCGGCGAACCGGGCGGCGAGCATCGCGAGACCATCGCCTCGGCAAGTGTCGCGGCGGCGGCAGGTGGCGTCACGTCCATCGTCATGATGCCGGACACCGATCCGGTGATCGACAATGTGGCGCTGGTCGAATTCGTGCTGCGCACGGCAAAAGACACGGCAAGCATCAACATCTTCCCGGCGGCCGCCATCACCAAGGGCCTCGAAGGCCGCGAGATGACCGAATTCGGCCTGCTGCGCGAAGCTGGCGCCGTCGCCTATACCGACGGCCGCCACACGATTTCCAATGCGCTGGTGATGCGCCGCGCGCTTACCTACGCGCGCGATTTCGGCGGTGTGATCGCGCACGAAACCCAGGATGCGAACCTCGCCTCGTCCGGCGTGATGAACGAAGGCCTCTACGCAAGCTGGCTCGGCCTCTCGGGCATCCCGCGCGAGGCGGAGCTCATCCCCCTCGAACGCGACCTGGCATTGGCCCGGCTGACCGGCGGCGCCTATCACGCGGCAAAAATCTCGTCGGCGATGGCCGCCGGCGCGGTGAACCGGGCAAAGACGGACGGCGCCAACGTCACGGCCGGTGTCGCCATCCACAATCTGTCGCTCAACGAGAACGATGTCGGCGAATATCGCACCTTCTTCCGGCTGACCCCGCCCTTGCGCGCCGAGGACGATCGGTTGGCGATGATCGAAGCGATCAAGGACGGCACGATCGACATCATCGTCTCCTCGCACGATCCGCAGGACGTCGACACCAAGCGCCTGCCCTTCGCGGATGCCGCCGCCGGCGCGATCGGGCTGGAGACGCTGCTTGGCGCGGCGCTTCGGCTCTACCACAATGGCGACGTGCCGCTGCTCCGGTTGATCGAGACGCTGTCCACGACGCCGGCAAGATTGTTCGGCCTGCCGGGCGGCACGCTCCAGCCGGGCGCGCCGGCCGATCTCGCCGTCGTCGATCTCGACGAGCCGTGGATCGTCAGCGAAGGCGGCCTTCGTTCGCGCTCGAAGAACACCTGCTTCGAAGGCGCGCGGCTGCAGGGCAAGATTCTGCAAACGATGGTTGCGGGCCGCACGGTGTTTTCCGCGTAGACCACCCGACACATTGAGCGCTGCCAAGTCTGCCAGGCACAGAGTTGCTTGGCGAACCCTCTCGACTCTACCATTATGCCCAACTGATGCTTGACCAGCGCCAGCTCTTGCAAACTATGGTTGCATCACGCACAGTGCGTCAATCCTGGGGCGAGCACCTAGGCGACAGGAATATGGGGGAAACAATGGGTTACGCGATCGCGCTCATCTTCGGCTATCTGCTCGGCTCGATCCCGTTCGGGCTCCTGATCACCCGTGCTGCCGGTCTCGGTGATGTCCGCAAGATCGGCTCCGGCAATATCGGCGCGACCAATGTGCTGAGGACGGGCAACAAAGGTCTCGCCGCAGCAACGCTGCTGCTCGACGCGCTGAAGGGCACCGCTGCAGCCCTGGTCGCCGGCCATTTTTGGCCGGACTATGGGCTTCTGGCCGGCTTTGGCGCCTTCCTCGGCCATCTCTTCCCAGTCTGGCTCGGCTTCAAGGGTGGCAAGGGCGTCGCAACCTATCTCGGCGTTTTGATCGGCCTTGCCTGGCAGGGCATGCTCGTCTTCGCCGTCGTCTGGCTCGCGATGGCCTTCCTGTTCCGCTATTCCTCACTGGCGGCATTGGCGGCCGCGGTGGTCGTGCCGATCGCGCTCTATTTCATCAGCACGCCGCAGATCGCAGGCCTGTTCGCCGTGATGAGCCTGATCGTGATTGCCAAGCACCGCGCCAACATCTCGCGGCTGCTGGCCGGCACCGAAGGCAAGATCGGAGCGAAGGGATGAGCGCGCCGACGGCCGGCCCGCGCCTCAGCGACCGGCAGCGGCTTGCCTGGCTCCGCCTCATCCGCACGCCGAATGTCGGCCCGGCTTCCTTTCGCGAACTGATCAACCGCTTCGGCTCGGCCGAAGCCGCGCTCGAAATGCTGCCCGAATTAATGATTTCCGGCGGCGCCAATCGCATCGTCCGCATCCCCTCCGTCGCCGAGGCAGAAGCCGAGCTGGACACCGCCCGCCGTGCCGGCGCCCGCTTCGTCGGTATCGGCGAGGCCGATTATCCGCCCTTGCTGAAGACCTTGGACAACCCGCCGCCGCTGCTGGCGGTGAAAGGCGAAGGCGCGGTCTTCCGCTTGCCGGCGGTGGCGATTGTCGGCGCCCGCAATGCTTCGCTTGCCGGCATCAAGATGGCGCGCATGCTGGCGGCCGATCTGGGCAGCGAAGGCTACGCCATCGTTTCCGGCCTGGCGCGCGGCATCGACACGGCCGCGCACAAGGGCAGCGTTTCGACCGGCACGGTCGGCGTGCTGGCCGGCGGGCTCGATGTCCCCTATCCGCCCGAAAATGCCGGCCTGTGCGACGAGATTGCCGACCGCGGCGGCGCCATCGTTTCGGAAATGCCCTTCGCCTGGCAGCCGCGCGCCCAGGATTTCCCGCGCCGCAACCGCCTCGTCGCCGGCATGGCGCTCGGCCTGGTGGTGGTCGAAGGCGCGCAACGTTCCGGCTCGCTGATCAGCGCACGCCTCGCCAACGAAATGGGCCGGCTGGTCTTCGCCGTGCCCGGCTCGCCGCTCGACCCGCGCGCCGCCGGCTGCAACGCGCTGCTCAAGGATGGCGTTACGCTGGTCACCGAAGCCGCAGACGTGCTGGGCGCCCTGGCGCCGCTTGCCGGCACCCGCCCTCCAAGAACCGCGCCGCTTGCCGAGGCACCCGACATGTCGGCCATGCCGCCGCCCTGCGAAAACGAGCGCGCCGATGTGCTGGAAGCGCTCGGGCCGACGCCGACAGGCATAGACGATATCATCCGCCACACAGGCTTAAGCGCCGCGCAAATCGCGATGGTGCTTTTGGAGCTCGACCTCGCCGGGCGGCTGGAGCGTCACACGGGTGGGAATGTGTCGCTGATCGCGTGACCTCGGCGTCGCCCGCCGGCCCGAATTTCGCTAGAGCAGTTCAGCGTTTCACGGAATCGCCGAACCGCTCTAAGTGTTTCTTTCTACGCAATTCCGGACGGAAAACCGTTACACACTTTTCCTGGAATTGCTCTAACGGAACAAATATTTGGACACTTCCGGATTGCCGCGGCGCCACATCACGTTGTCGAGGAAGTAGTGGTGCACGTTGATGAAGATCAGCACGATGAAGAAAAACAGCGACGAACCGAGGACCTGGCTGTCGTAGGGGATCAGCGCGGTCAGCACGAACGGGATCAGCCAGAAGCCGAGATAGCCGAGCGCGCCGCCGCCGATGATGAATCCCAGGACACGCAGCCGGTAGCGAGGCCCGAGCACCGACAGGATTTTCGGTTCCGGGTCGCTCGCGGCATCCGAGACGTCGCGCTCGACATTGGTCTGATAGCGCCAGACCACGGCCAGATATTGCAGCGAGTGGAGCGCCGGCACCACCAGCAGCCAGAGCGGGTTTACCCTGGCGATCAGGATCCAGAGATAGAGCGAGGCGACATAGGCCACGATGCCATTGTAAGGCAGGCCGCCGCCGTTTTTTCGCCAGCGGTTGACCAGCATCAGAAGCGTCGCCGCCGTCGATCCGACGGCCGCCAGCACGGCGATGTCGGTTATCCAAGATGGCGCCGCGAAGGTGTAATATTGCAGGCCGTAATACTGCCCCTGCGTGACCGCCGTATTCGTCTGCAGCCAAGCCAGGATCCAGACCGCGTAGCTGTTGACCAGCAGCACCTTCCTGTCCCGGCTATCGAAGAATTTGCGCTTCAGCACGGCGTCAACCATCAGCATGCCGTAGCCCTGCTTGACGTAATGCCAGCCGACGAAGAAGAACATCGCATTGGCCGCCAATCCGAGCAGCCGCGTGTTCGACGTCGCCGCGCCATAGACGAAGAACAAGGCCATGATCACCGGCACGATGACGCCGGCGAAAATGTAGCGAAGCTGCAGGCTCCTGTCGTACCCGTCGCCACGCGCCTTGCGGCCGAAATTGCGATAGAAAATCTGATAGGAATGGGCGAAGTGCGGATAGTTCACCAGATAAGCCACGACAACCATCGTCGCGGCCAACGGCCCTTCATAGTCGCGCGGCACGAAAAACAGCACAGGCAGAATCACAAACGCGCTGCCGCCGAGCATAAGGAAGTCGGCGACCGGACCGAAGAGATATCGGCCGGGCGGCGTCGCTTTGCGGGACGTGGTCTCTACCGAAAGGTCAAGTGCCATCCTGGAGCCTCCCTCGGAGGCCGGAGTTTAACCATGACCCTGTCCAGGAACAAGGCAACGCGGCAGGATCACCTTTGTCTCGGGGAAGTCACACCGTCAGGCTGAGGCAGTCGAAGCGATCTTCACCAGCCGCTTCCTGGCCTCCGCAACCCGCTGCTGTTCCGACCTTATGCGGTCGTACGGCACAAGATCGATCCCGACGCCGCATTCCTCGTCCAGCGTTCTTTTGCGTGATTGAGCGAAATCTCAGCGCGCTTGACGCGCTGCCTGGCCCTGGCCAATTCCAAGTTCAATACGTCCACCGTATCCGCAACCCAAATTGCGGTCCCTTCGGCAAGGAAACCGCCGTGCATAGCTTTTTTGTTCCGATTGACGGGGACGCAGACGTGGCACCTGATTTCGACCCAAGGCGGAAAGTTAGCCCGCTGCCTCAATGGGTGGCGGGCTTTTCATTATGCGGTACAACATACGTCGCAGCCTTCCCGCCACGCGAAACGATAACTGTCGTGTAGCCGGCTGGCAGCGAGCCTGTGACGATCGGATCGACGACTTGGCATCGGCCGACCATTCTTCCGCTGGGAGCCCGCGCTAGCTCTTTTGCCAACGAAGAACGGCATTCGCTGAGGGATGAGAACACGCGAGACGAAGCCGTATTGACCGGTTTGCAGACCGATGCATCGCCTTGGCTGCACAAAAGCAAAACCATGACGGCTGCTGTAGACGAGTCCATGCTCGAAGCTCCTTTTCGGAGCTTCAACGCCAGTGAAATCGCTTTGTTTCACATTTTGCTAAAATACGAGGGAGCGCCCGGCGGCTTTTCGGCTTCCGGGCCCTTTCATCCCCTCATGAAGCCAGTGAACGTGTCGCTGTCGACAATCCTTAGCTTCGTTTCTTCGGTATAATCTTGGCCGAACCAGCCTTTGTTAATGAATGCGGATTGGGAACTCGGCTCCGCTTTTCTTGTCAGCTTCCTGGGCGCCGAGCGCAAAGGCTGCGTCGAGTGCGCGAGTGTCAGCGACCTCAAACCATATGTCACGTGCTGGAATCGATCCTGAATTAAGCACTACAAGGTTGTACGCGATGCCGACGTTGCCGCCTTTATGGGTCTTAACCATAGCTGTCACGATCGGGCGAAATTGCCGCCGCCAGAAGTGAACCGACAGCCCCAGCGCCAGAACGGTTGCGACCAGAGACCCGACCTTGACCCAATCCAAGAGTCCTCCTCAGTTTGCGGACACTGCGGATGCTAAATCCGAGCGGACACAAAAATCGCCCTCACATCTCACAAGTTACTGATTTACTTAGATTTTTTGGTGAGCGCGATGGGATTCGAACCCATGACCTACTGATTAAAAGTTCATTCTTCGCCATTTCAGCAAGCCATTGAAGATGTTCAATAATCCCCGTGTCCGCCCATTAAGCTGTTGATTCGTAAGTGACATCTTTTGACAAATCAGGACACTATGCGACAATGCCCGCCTATGGAAGCCCGTTGATTTGACGGACACAGTGCGGACACGGAACCATGAAGCTTAGCGACCCCGAAATCAAAAAACTGCCGACGCCGGCCACCGGCAACAGGATCACCTACGACGATGAAGTGAAGGGCTTCGGTGTTCGCGTCACCGCTGCGGGTGCCAAATCCTTCATTCTGAACTATCGCACGCGCACCGGCCTGGAGCGGCGGTTTACAATCGGCTCCTGCTCCGATTGGAAATGCAGCCCCGCCCGCGAGGAAGCCAAGGATCTCAAAAAACGGATCGATGTCGGCTTTGATCCGATGGGCGAGCTGAAGAACGCGCGTGATGCCAAGACGATGGCTGATCTCTTCGACCGTTTCGAGAAAGAGCACCTGCCCAAGAAACGCGATTCGACGGCGCGGGACTATAAGGCTCTGATCGACAAGCGCCTCCGAAAGCCTCTTGGCCACAAGAAGGTTATCGAGGTTGAGTTTACAGACATCGACAGCCTGCATCGGAAGATTTCTAAGGACGCACCCTATCTGGCCAACCGGACGGTTGCGGTGCTGTCCAAGATGTTCGGGCTAGCGATCAAGTGGAAGTGGCGCACCGACAACCCGGCCAAGGGGATCGAGCGCAACGATGAGCAAAAGCGTCACCGCTATTTGTCGCCGGCCGAACTGGTGAAGCTCACGGAGGCTCTGACCACGTTAGAGGACCAACAGGCAGCTAACATCTTCCGCCTTCTGCTTCTCACTGGCGCGCGCCGTGGCGAAGTCCAGGCGGCGAAGTGGGAGCAATTCGACCTCACTGCCGGCGTGTGGACCAAGCCGGGCTCGACCACGAAGCAGAAGACCCTGCACCGCGTTCCCCTCTCCGCCCCTGCCCGGCTGCTGCTGACCGAGCTTCGCGAGAAGGCCAAGGACGATGCCGTCTATGTGTTCCCCGGCCGTGGCTCCGACCACCGCGTCGAGATCAAGAACGAGTGGCGGGACGTGTGTATCGCCGCCGGCATCGTCACCGCCGAAACCGTGGGTGAAAAGATCGTGGTGACACCGTCTGCCCGCATCCACGACCTACGCCACACCTATGCCTCTGTCCTGGCTAGCGCAGGCCTTTCCCTGCCGATCATCGGTGCATTGCTCGGACACTCACAGCCGGCCACCACGGCCCGCTACAGCCATCTTATGGACGATCCGCTACGGCAGGCCACCGAACGCGTCGGCGCGATCGTAACGGCCAAGCCCGAGGACAAGGGTGCCGACGTGAGGAACCTCCATGGCTGAGTGGATTTCGAGAGATGAGGCAGAGGCCGCAGTCACGGCGCGCACTGGCAACGCGCAGTCGTGGAGGTCTGGATCCCTCCTTGCCATGGCAATCGGGAATAGGCAGGTGTTGACCATGGGGACAGACCCTGTAGGCCTCGGCATCATCAATAAGGAAAGTCTCTACGCCTGGATTGATGGTCTGATGGGCGTCGGGCCGAAGGTTGTGCCGAAGGTCGCAACGGCTGCAAAGGTCAGCAACCGCCCCCCCGATCAGCGCGAGGCAGCTAAGGCTGTATTGCGCGCCCTCCCGGCGAGCATACTCCAAGGGAAACGAGCGGCGCTCCTGGCTGAGGTAAACCAGCGTCTCGAAACGGCCATCAGCATGGACACGCTACGCCGGGCGCTCGATGAGATTTGACGCAGAAGGTTCTGCGTCTTTTGCTTCTCTTATGCGCTGAAAAAATAGGTCAATTGGGTGTCGTTCCAACCAATGGAAGGACATCCGATGACAAAGCTTCTTGACGAATATCTTACCCGCGACCAGCTCGCGGCCGAACTGAACATCACCCCTCGCACTGTGTGCCGCTGGCAGGACATGCCGGACGGAATTCCCTACGTTCAAGTTGGTGGCCGCATCCTGTACCGGATCACCAGCGTCAAGGCATGGCTTGAATCCAAGGAACGCTCTCCGAACAAGCGGAGGGTGGCGGCATGACTGACGTGACTTGCATCATGGGCATCGACCCAGGCGCATCCGGCGCCATCAGCTTCTATTTCCCTTCCCGGCCCGACCTTATTGCCGTCAGCGACGTTCCTCTTGTGGCCGGCGAGATCGATGCGGCGGAGCTTGGTCGCTCCATCGTCCAGTTTTCGCCCACGATGGCAATCATTGAGCAAGTCGGCGCGATGCCTAAGCAGGGCGTAAGCTCGACGTTCAAATTCGGCATGTCCTACGGCATGGCGCGCGGCGTTGTGGCGGCTCTCGGCATCCCGACGCACCTTGTTACCCCAGGCCGATGGAAGAAGCATTTCCGGCTCGACAGTGACAAGGAGAAGGCTAGAGCCCTGGCAATCCGCCTATGGCCCTCCAGCGCCCATTTCGGCCGCAAGAAGGACCACGGCAGGGCAGAGGCCGCATTACTGGCCCGTTTCGCAGCGGAGACGATGGGAGGCGCCTATGTGGATGCCTCCTGAAATGCGAAAGCCCGCCGGCCAGGGCGAGCTTCGCGAAGTCGATACCAATCCATCCAAGAACCCGACAATAGCCGAAGACATCCGTCTTCTGCAAGCATGTCGCATCATCAAGCGCTGTCCGATGTCGCTGCCGCTAGCCCTAGTGACTGCCGGCCTTGCCTATGGAGGCCGCGCATGACGATCCGCCCTAACATCCCAAGCATCGAGGACATGCACATTGGCGCTGCCGTCCGGCATCTCACGGCGGCACGCAATCACCTTCAATGCGCCGTGCTCCGCTTCGACGACGCGGGCTGCGAACACGATCCGACCGCTAGGTCTTACAGCTATGTCGCCGGGATCGTGGCCTCGTTCCATGACAGGCCGTGGCGTCCAGTGCCACAGCCGGAACCGTCTCACATTGAGCGCGCCGCTGTTGAATGGCGCCGTATGGCGAAAAGGAGCTACTGATGGAGTTCCTTTCCTACTACGACATGTGCAACTTGCCGGAGCCGGAATGGCTCGTTCATGGGCTCATCCAGAAGCGTTCCACTGCCGTGATGTTCGGCAAGTCGAACGCCTTCAAGTCTTTCCTGGCAATCGATATCGGCCTCAGCGTCGATACTGGCCAGGACTGGCACGACAACGAAGTCAGTCACGGCGGCGTGCTTTTCGTCGCCACTGAAGGCGCCAATGGCGTCGGCCGGCTGCGTATCCCGGGATGGTACGATCACCACCGCATCGAGGAAGAGAACAGGCGTGCATTCCTTTACCCGAAGGAGATCCGGCTAGATGTTGCCGACGACGTGACGGCGCTAATTGCCAGGATGAAGCAGGACTTCTTCGCCCTGGTCGTCATCGACATCTTCGGCGGTTCCATGGCCGGCTCTGAGATCGAAGACAAGACAGCCCGGGCGTGGGTGCATGGTATCCAGCGCATCCTCCGCGAAACTGGCGCCTCGATCCTGACGGTGGCACATACAGGCTGGCAGGACGAAACCCGAGCCCGCATGCATACCCATTTCTGGGGCTCGTTCGATACGCGCCTCAGGGTCGAAGGCGACAAGGAAGCCATGACCGCAACCTTGACGGTGGAGAGGCACAAGGACGCCGACAGCAGCGGCTCCTGGGGCTTCCGGCTGGTGCAGTCGCACGGCACCCTTGTTCCCGAAATCGACGCGTCGGTAACGAAGAGCGCGGCCAAGCCCAAGAAACTCTCCGGCGAGAATCGGGCCGCGCTCAACGCGCTTGATGATGCGATCGCTGCACATGGCGTGATGCAGTTCGGAGAGGACTGGCCGCCTTGCAAGGTGGTGCATATCGATCAATGGCGGAAGTACGTCTATCTGCTCTCCCCGGGGGATACAGCCGACACCAAGCGGCAAGGCTTCTACCGAGCCAAGAAGGCGCTGCACAACGGCGGGCACATCGCCTTCTACGATGATCATGTCTGGAAGTGTGCAGGGTAGCGGCTGGAGGCGTGACACCGTGACATGTCTATAGACACATGTCACGTCACGTCACGCTTTCCCTCCACCGTGACGCACCGTGACGTGTCACGCTCTGTCACGCTCTGTCACGGGCAAAATGACTATTGGTGAACCTTGTTCAGGTTCGCACCAGAATCCGAACTTTTTCTGCCTCTGTTTCGAAGCGCCATCGAACCGTCTGGCAAGCTTCGCACTGAGCCTATCGACAAACAGGAAAAGATTGGAACTGATTTGTTATCAGTAGACAAATCATGACAATCATCTTGATTTTGTTTGCTTTTCCAGTCGAACAGGCGAACTGTGTCCGCACAGTATCCGCAACAGATCGACGGGAACATGCAGGCACAGAGCATCACGACCGCCAAGCCATCACCGACTGTTCGCAGCCGTGTGACGAACGGTAACGCCCTCTTCGCCGAAGGTGGCGACGAGCGCGGCCCGTGGGCGAGGCGTTTCCGTGATCTGGTGTCCGAGCACGCGGCCGACGCTGGCGGCTCACCGTTCCTCTCTGAAGCCCAGCGCAGCATCATCCGCCGCGCTTCCACGCTTGAGGTGCAGCTAGAACAGCTCGAAGCCCGCTTCTCTGTTGGTCCGGCCGATCCGGCAGACCTCAACCTCTACAGCACGCTTTCCAACACGCTGCGGCGCCTGCTCACCGACCTCGGCATCGAGCGGAAGCAGAAGGACGGCGACACCATCGACCTCATGGCCGTGGCTCGCCAGAAGCGCGAGGCAGCATGAGGCAAATCTACTCGATCCGCGAAGCGCTCTCTGACGATCGACTGCTAGGAACGCTCCTTCCCGGCAAGTCCTGGGACGCCTGGCGCGCGATCCTCATTGCCTCGATGGGCGAACCGCTCAATGACGAGGAAATGGCGCTGTACGAGGCCAGGACAGGCCGTGACACGCTGCCTGATGGCCCGGTCGAGGAACTGGTCTGCATCTCCGGCCGCCGCTCTGGCAAGACGACTGCCGTGGGTACGCTGTCCACCTATCTCGCGGCTCTCTGCGACTGGTCCGACGTGCTCAGCCGTGGCGACCGTGGCGTCCTACCCTTCCTTGCCCAGAGCCAGCGGACCGCCAAGATCGCCTTCCGTCATGCCAATGCCGCCTTCACCGACATCAAGGCCCTCAAGCGCCTGGTCGAGAACACTACCGCTGAAACCATCTCGCTCAAGAACGGCGTCGATCTCGAAATCAGGCCTGCCAACTTCCGGTCCATTCGCGGCATCACGGCCATTGCGGCGGTCGCGGACGAGTGCGCCTTCTGGTTCTCGGACGAGACCAGTTCGAACCCCGATCGTGAGATCCTGGCCGCTCTGAGGCCTGCCCTCATAACCACGCGCGGACCGCTGATCATGTGCTCCAGCGTCTACGGCAAGAAGGGCGAGCTATGGGAGGCCTACAGGCGCAATTACGGGGCCGATGGCGATCCCCAGGTGCTTGTGTCGTTCGGCTCCTCCAAGGACTTCAACGAGACGTTACCTCAGAAGGTAATCGACAAGGCAGTCGAGCGTGACCCCGATGCCGCCAAGTCGGAATATCTGAGCATCTGGCGCGACGACATCGCGTCGTTCGTGCCCTACGAGCGGGTTAGGGCCTGCGTCGAAGCCGGCACATATGAGAGGCCATTCGACTACAGCCACCGCTACGTCGCCTTTGCCGACCCTTCCGGGGGTGTTTCGGACAGCTATTGCGTTGCCATTGGCCACAAGGAAGGCCATAGGACGATTCTCGATGCGATGCGGGAGTTCCGGGCGCCTTGCGACCCCGAAGACACCACAAGGGCCGTTTGTCAGCTCCTCAGCCAGTACCGGCTGACCACCGTTTTCGGCGACAAGTACGCCGCTGAGTGGGTTTCCAGCGCCTACAGCCGCCACGGCGTCTCCTACCGGCATTCAGAGCTGAATCGGAGCGAAATCTACCTCTCTGCCCTGCCGATGCTGATGGCCGGCGAGGCTGTTCTTTTGGACAGCGACCGACTTGTCCAGCAGTTCACCAGCCTTGAGCGCCGCACTAGCAGTTCCGGCCGAGACATCGTTGACCACACCCGTAATGGCCGGGACGACCTGGCAAACGCCGTCGCAGGTGTCCTGGCCTTGGCTGATGAGGCCGGCCCGAGCCGCGAGCAGATTCAAAAGCTCGAAAACCTCGCTGAAGAACGCCGCGAGCGGCTGATCAGAAGCATCGTCTAGAAAGGATCGAGAGCGATGGATCATCAGATGATGGGGGTCATTTTCGGCACGATGACGCCGGTCGAAAAGCTGTCGTCCTACCGGATGAGATGCGTCGCCTGTGGCGTGGAACGCATTGTGCCAGTTGTCGATGCGCCCACAACGCGGTGCGAATGCGAGACTGCAAAAAAGCAGATGCTGGATCAGGCCATGCCGACATTGCCGGCCGATCCGCCGAAGACCGTGACGATCAAGCGTCTCACTGCCGCAGAACTGGAAAAACAGCGGCGCGACGAGCGGAAGGCGGCTTTTGCGAGGTCGATCGTATGACCCGCAATCTCGTCGAAACGCTCGAATGGCTCGCGGACCGCCAAGCCGCCAACGACCATGATCCTGTTGATGCCGAATGCCGGGAACGCATCGAGCATCGCGGCGGCAAAATCCAGTCATGGCGCAGCACCGAACCGGCGGTTTCCCGGCGATTTGAGCAACGAAAGGACAACTGAAATGGCAAAACGAGCCGCCCCGTCGGGCACCTATCACGCAGCCTCGCTGCGACAGGCCGTAAGGGGTCCGTCGCATGCCCAGGCTCATCCCAGCCATTACCAAGGCCAGCCGGCCAAACGCTCGCCGCCGAGCCCTAAGCCGCGCGGCAAAGTGGTGGACTGACGAACACGGCCCCAAAGGAGCCAAAAGCAAATGAGCAACCTGACCCTCGCTGAAGCTACCGCGCTGCTTGCCGACCCGACTGGAGCAGTTGGCTTTCCGTCCAGCGAGTCCCGCGATTTCGATACCACCAACAACGTCGTCGCATTCGACAAGGGCACGCGTATCTCGCGGATCAGCGATGCTGCACAGGAGTTGGTCGAGACCGAGCGGCCGAACCGTAAAAAACACCGCGCCAAGATTCGCGATGATGGCAAGAGCCGCCTCGATATCGGCGAAGCGGCTCAATTGCTGGTGCAGCAGCAGCCGAAAAAGGTCCAGGGCAGGCTCACCCCCGCACAAGGCGTCGATATGCTGTTGGGTCGCCGCCCACAGGCCCGAGGCAGTGCTTTGACGAAGCAAGAAGCCACCGAGCTTCTTGCCGGCGGCGCCCAAGATGGTGTTGCCCGGTCGCCAGAGCCATTCACTGCCCCCGCGACCACCTACGAAATCGAGGCGACGAACGCAGGGATCGCCCTCCAGCGAGCAAACGCCGACCTGGCGACCCTCGAAAGCCAACTCTGGCAGTTCGTATACGCCGCTGCGGAGGCATTCCCGGACGTGGTTGCCGACCGCAACGCAGTTATGCGGCTCGATGCCCACCGCTTCGGGTTGTTGCTCCAAGCCCAGGACCGGACCGAAGAATTTGGCCGCATCGCGGAACGCCTGTACGGCGCCCGCCTTCAGGCATGGAACCGCGTGGTCGAGGTCGAGGACCAGGAATTTCAGGCCAGGAACCCCGATCTTGACGATAACGACTCGGACCGGATGGCGGCCCTGCTTCTCGCGGTCATGAGCCGGGATGAGGCGGCGGCGTTGGCAAGTATGCCCGCCGCTATGATCTCCGTGTCAGACCCGCGTGTCTTGCAAGTGTTGCAGATCGCCGCCGGCAGCGAGGACCCGGAAACCCTGATCGAGACGCTGCGGGACGCGGGTTTCTCCGAGCAGGATATCGGTGCGATCGCCAAAGGAACGGCACAGGCGCACCTGATGGACCACCGAGTCCGCGAAATCCTTCTGAGAGCGTCGCGAAACGCCGATTTCTCGGAGGCAGCCGCGTGACCACCAAAGCCGAAAAACTGGCCGCATTGGCCCGAGACGCCGGCGCCACGGAATCCGAGCGCCAGCGGGCGCAGGAAGCCTTGGACCGCCTCAGGGCGGCCAGCGCCCCGCCGACGCCTGGCAGCGCAGAGTGGCGCAAGGAGATGCTGCGCCATCAGCATATGGTGGCGCAGGCGGCGCCATTGCTTGGGAACCCCGCATTGACCGCAGCTGAGGCGAAGATCCTCAGGAATTGGATTCGCGGCATCGGAACCCCTTGGGATCAGGGCGCCGAAGAGTTCGTCCGCATCCACCGAAAATTGATGGATAGCGAGCCCGTGAACGGGGCGATCGCACTGGCCTACGAACCCGGAATGAGTGTCTAAGGAGAATTCGAAGTGACCGAGATTGAGATTCTACGCGGGCGCATCGAGGCCCTGGAAATCGAAGCCTACGCCCATTCCGCCATCATCTCCGCACTGCGGGAATGGGTTGGAACCGGGTTTCTCGATCGGGCGGCTGAAATCGCACAAGCGACCGCAGAGCGGGATGTTAGGCCGGGTCGTCAAGCGCGGTATCCCGACGCCGGCAGTGAGGCGCGCGAGTGGGCGGTACGGATCATCGACGATTTTCGGACGGCTGACGCTACTGAGGCCACTTCAGGAGGTATAGCGGCATGACTGGCTCAATCTGGTCATGGTCTACAACGGCCGCTTCGAACGGCAGCGCTGACGGCAACATTGACGCAGCAGAAGGGATGCCGCCCTCTGCCGTGAACGACTCCATGCGCCAGATAATGGGCCGCGAAGCCGAGTTCCTTGCCGATACAGGTGGCGCTCTTGCTGTAGGCGGCACGGCTAACGCCATCACTGTCACGGCCAACTCCGCCTTCACGGCGTATGCCAACAATCTGCAACTGGGCCTCCGTATCGCGTCCGACAATGCTGCCGGCGGCGTGACGCTCAACGCGAACGGCCTCGGTAACAAAGCCATTCGCATCATGGCGGCCAGCGGTGAGACCGATCCGCCGGCCGGCGCTCTGAAGGCCGGCTGCATCGCTAATCTCTGCTATGGAACGTCCTTCAACAGCGCGGCCGGCGCATGGATGCTCATCAATCCTGTTGTTGACGTGCCGAACCTTGTCACGCTCAGCAGCACCCAGACACTCAGCAACAAGACGCTTGCGAGCCCGGCAATGACGGGCAACCCAACGGCGCCCACCGCCGCACCCGGCGATAACGACACGTCTGTGGCTACAACCGCGTTCGTTGCCGCTGCCATCTCGCCGCTTGCAACGACATCGGCACTGAACACCGGCCTTGCGGGCAAGTTGGCGACAACGAGCGCCCCGACCAATGCTTCGCGCAAAAACCTGAAGATCGTAACGTCCTCTGTCACGGCCGGGACGATTACCGCCGACCAATTGGTTCTCGAAGATGGATCGGGCGTTCCCTTCCGGGCCACTTCAGTCAGCGTTTCCTACGCCACTGGCACGTCTGGTGCGAATGGCCTCGATACCGGCTCGATCACCGCTTCCAACTGGTATTATGAGTGGGTCATTTACAACGGCACTACAGTTGCGGCCCTACTGTCCCTCAGCTCGACCGCCCCGACGATGCCAAGCGGCTACACGTTCAAAGCCCGTGTCGGCGCGGTCTATTACGACAGCGGCGCAAAACTGCGGTTCAAGATCCAGTACGATCGGCGGGCGCAGATCGTCGTGGGGACCAACCCAACGACCACTTTGATTGCCGCATCGGGAACCAGCGGAAGCCCGACAACGCCTACTTGGACTGCCGTTGCGGTTGGCACCCTTGTTCCAGCGACTGCCTCTACGATCAGAGTGGCATTGTCCGGTTTCTCGTCTGGGCCGACGACTTACATCATTGCGGCCCCTAATAACAGTTATGGCGCGGCAACATCCTCGTCTAACCCTCCGCCGCTACAGGCCGCCGTCAAAAATGGCGGTGAAGCCATCGGCATTTACAGCACAGTCCAAGGCGAATTCTTCCTTGAGAGCACGAACATCTATTATGCAAGCGCCGCTCCCGCTTCGGCACTGGCTGTCCTTGGATGGGAGGATAACATCTGATGCCTACGCTCACGCCGATCGACAACAATCCTCAGGGTCTCAGCCTGGCGCAGTTGCGCGCCATGGCGGAAGCGGAGGCGGAAGCCAAGGCTCGGGCGGAAGCGGAGGCTGCTCAACGTGCTGCGAACGACCCCAACAACCCCGCCAATGTGCTGCGGAAGCCCTGGGAAGACTACCAGCAACAGCAGCGGTCTCCTTTTGGCGATTTGCCTGACGCGCAGCAGCCGCGCTTGCCCTGGCAGGACTATCAGCAACAGCCGCAATCATGGTCTATTGAAAAACAGCGCGCCATGGCAGCGGCCGATCAAGCTCGGGTGCAGAGTTATATCTCTCAGGCGAAGGCTCGTGTTGCAGCTGGCCCATATGCGGCTGCGTTCGGGATTCCGCAGATGCCCGCCGCCGATCCGAACACCGGGCAACCCGTTGGCGTTCCAGCCTTCTCCCCGAACGATTATGGCCGTATGGGCTCAGCCACCATGGGTGCCGCCGACACCATGACCTTCGGTTTCGGCGATGAATTGGCATCCTACCCGACAAGCCTCCTTACAGGCATCCCGCGCGATCAAATCTTACAGGAAATCCGCCATAACCAGAGCGCCGCACAGTCACAGAATCCCGGCTCTTATCTCGCCGGCCAGATCGGCGGCGGCGTGGCGCAAGCGGCGCTGGGTGCCCCCAGCCTTGGCGTGAACGCTGGCCGTGCTGGTGTTGGCCTGGGCAGGGTAGCGCTCAATTCAGCTATCGACGGCGGTCTGTATGGCGGAGCCTATGGTGCAGGCTCGGCCAACGGAGACCTAGCCGATAGGCTGAAGGGTGGCGCTATTGGTGCAGGAACCGGCGCCGTTGCTGGCGGCGTTGCCCCGTTCCTATCGACCGCCATCACTAAGGGCATCAGCAAGCTCATAAGCCCCTTTGCATCCTCTCCCGAGCGTGAGGCCGCTGTTAATCTGCTGGCTCAGGAAGGCGTGCCGGTCACTGCGGGGCAGCGCACCGGGAACGATGGGCTCCGATACGCAGAAAGCGAGTTGGGCGGCTCCAAGGCCTCTAGGCTGATGAAACAGCAGAATGCCGCATTCACCGACGCTGCGATGCAGAAGGCCGGCGGCTCGGGCCTTGCCACGGCGGATAACCTGGCATCTCTCCAGGGCACGCTAGGGCAGGCTTTTCAGGATATGTCGAGCCGCAACACGCTCGTCGCTGATAACCAGCTAGTGCAGGACATCGGAACCACGGTTAACCGCTACGGCCGCCTCCTGGAGCCCCAGCAGAAGCCGATTGTCGAAAACCTGGCTACCGATCTCGTCCAGCGCATTCGCGCCAACGGTGGCACGCTGCCCGGCCCCGAATATCAGACCATCCGCAGCGACCTATCTTCGGCGGCCAACTCGACCACAAACCAGACGATCGCAGATGCGTTTCGTGGCCTCAGGAACGCGCTTGATGACGCGATGGGAAGATCCATCCCGGCAGACGAGCAACAGGCGTGGCAGACGCTCCGAAGCCAGTATGGAAATATGAAGGTTCTTCAGAAGGCGTCCCTTGGCGGCGGCGAGGATGCGGGGCTTGGTGTCATCTCACCGGCACGGCTGCGCATGGCTGCATCGAGCGGCAACGCTGGCCGGTTCGCTACAGGTGCGAGCGATTACACGGACCTCGCAAAGGCTGGACAGGCCGTCATGACACCGCTGCCCAATTCCGGCACGGCGGCAAGGATTGCAGCTCACACCGTTGGCCTGCTCGGTCCATCGCTGGTAGGCGGCGCTTATGGATACCGGGAGGGCGGTGACTGGGAAAGCGCCTTGGCGGGCGCTGCCGCTGGCATGGCATTGAAGAAGGGCGCGGGCGCAGCTCTGATGAGCCGTCTCGGCCAGGGCTATCTCGGCAACCAGTTGGCCGCAGGCATGTCTAACCCGTCAACCAACGCGCTCCTGGCTGCAATCATGCGCCAGGGTGGGACTCCCGCAATCGTCAACTCACTGGCTCACTAATGTTCGATGATGAAATGCTCGACCGGATGAGCCTCTTTCTCTTGGCCTGGCGGCGTTACCTTGGCCATGACCATCATCATGTCGATTACCGCGCCGCACTGATGAAGCGCTACAGGATCACGCGTGACACGGCGGATGCTGCGCTCGATGCGCTGCGGAATCCTAGCCAGAGGGCTGCCTGATCTTTTAGGCAAAGAGAATGTCGGCAGCCGTTTCGGGCGTGACTAGCTCGGCGATGGAGCGAAATTTGATTTGTCGATCCGATACGACGGCGGCCACAGCGTAGTGCTCGGCCAGGTAGCTGAAGAACTCGCGAGATTTGGTCCGTCCGTAGACATGGGCGTTGAATTCGATGCAAAGCGGGATAGCGCGTTCTATGACGGGCGACATTCCGGCCACGGCTTCAGCCTCAAACCCCTCTACATCGATCCACACCAACCCGAGATCAGATGGGTCAAGTTGCCGGTCGCGCAAAACGGATTCAATGGTCACGACCTTCACGGGAACCGACTTACCGCCGTTCGGCGCATTCGTGACTTTGTGGCCGCCGCTGTTGGTCGCGTGCCCGTTCAAATAGAGCGTCCCCATCTCAGCGCCGGCAGCGGCCCGCACAATGTCAACGCGATCCTCGTATCCATTCAGGAGAGCGTTCATCTGCAAAGTTCGAGCGTTCGCGGCATCAGGCTCGATGGCTATCGCGCGTGAAAACAAGCCCGAGGCCAGGGCGTAAATGGTCTGTGTCCCGATGTTGGCGCCTACGTCAAGAAATGTCTTTGCATCTGTTAGCCGGCCGCCCTCCCTGAGTGCCGCCAAGATGCTTTCGAACTGCGGACGGTGCCAACTGCCGAGTTCCAGAATGGCCTTCCCAATCGGATCATCGTTCGGGTCAAAAACCATTCGGTGATCGCCGAAGTCTTGCACGAGCATCGGGTATTGTTTCGACACCTCTCGCTGAACAGCCCACATATTGGATGCCGGACGGACTAACACTGCGTCCCGCACGCGGCGTATCGATCGCTCAATGCGCCTAAACGGATCAAAAGGAAGCATTTCTGGTTATTCCGCCGTCTGACTTTGAGCTGGCATCGATAGTCCCAGAGCCGCGCTCCTGCAATAGCTCCGCCCCTCGCAGGGCGTGCTTGAATTGTTAACCGATTGGGGGCATCGTGCACAGCGGAGCGTGACAACTCCCGCTGATGGCCTTTGCCGGGCCTAGGCAACCAGAGCGTTGGGCGAGGCGATCCTTGCCGGGATCAAGTTCGACCAACGAAAAGAACGTGCCGATTTGCCGTCGGCGCGAACCGGCACACTATGCCGGGAGAGCGGCGGCAATACAAGACCCGAAAGGGGAAGGCCGTCGCGCATGGTCTCTGGCCATGTTGTCACACTCCCGGCGCCAGTGCTGCCCGCTGGCAACCGGCCGTGACAAGCCGGCAAATCCAGAGAACCACCATGACCTATGCAGCAATCGTGCTGTTGCTCCTGGCAGCAGCCTTACGCACGCGCCTTGGGCGCCTTCACCTCGCAATAAGACTGCTCCGCCTCTCCAATGCCCTCCACAGGGCTGGAAACAACATCATAGAGCACGTCGAGCGGGAGAAGCAGCAATGAACGCGCACGTCTCGACACTGAGGCCCTTCGCCTGTCCGAAGGGGATGGATGCTCGCACATGGCGGCAGGCCATCGAAAAGGAACTCAACGCCCTGTTCGACAAGGCCACAGCTCTCATCACCGCGCTCGACGTGATGGAGGCCGATTCCGAAGATCTGGAGGACGGCGCCGACGCCGAGCCATGGCTTGGCTGGGGAGAGCGTGGGCCGCGCGGCACCGTCGCTTGGCAGGGCGATAAGCGCGGCAGCATGGACGATGATCGGGAGCTAGAGGACGAGCACGGCGGGGACATTATCGACGAGCCACAGGGCGATGACGAGCGAGAGTTTGATCCCGCTGATTACGACTGCCCCGGCCTCATCGAGGGAGGGCAAGGTCTATGAAACCTCTTGGCGCCGTTTCTGGAGTTGCCAAGTTGGCGACACCAGCGCCAGCCGGCAATGAGATGATCGTGATCCCGTTCCACCATTGGTATCGGAACTGCTTCGGCATGATCCCGATCCGGGTAGACGATGATGGGTTCATTCTCGTCTCGCCGTCTTGCTACGACTCCAGGCATTACCCGCCCGGTTCCTGCATTCAGTAGTGGCCGGGCTTTTGCATCGCGAACCTGTGATGCGCGCCACACACTGGACGGTGTTAAGCTAGGCTCCTCCAGAGCATCCCCGTAGATCTTGGCCCGGCGGCTTAGGCTTCCGGGCCTTTTCATTTTTCCGGACATAGTGCGGACACGAAATTCTGCGGACACAGAAACCCGCCCTCACCTTTCGCAAACCCTTGATTTTATGATGTTTTTGGTGAGCGCGATGGGATTCGAACCCATGACCTACTGATTAAAAGTCAGTTGCTCTACCGGCTGAGCTACGCGCTCCCGCGGGCTCATAAACGCCGCCCTCGAAATTGCGCGGAACATAGGGAGAGTGCCGCGGCCGGTCAACCGGAAAAAAAAAGGTCTGCGGCCAGAGTTTTTCGAGGCTTTTGGCGGATTGGCGGGCGGTGGCGCGGCGTGCGTTTGCCTGGACCACCGCCTGCTCTCATTTGCCTGGATATTTCAGAACTCCCTTAAATAACAATGGGTTGAGATTAAAATGGGAACCGGCGCATTCATTTCCCGTTGCTCCGCTACAGGGACGTCAACCACCCTTTCAAGGAGAAGACCAATGAAAAACATCGTCTCGGGCTTGCTTGCCGCCACCTTGTCGGTTTCGTTCGCCGCGGCTGCGGCGGTGCCCGCCAATGCCGCTCAGCTGTTCGTCCCACAGGCTTCGCCGGCCTCGTCCGACGTCCAGACGGTCGCGGAGCGCGACTTCCGCTGGCGGCATAACCATTGGCGCGGCGGTCAGCGTTTCTCGCGCAATGACGGCATGTATTGGAATGGCCATCGCGGCTATCGCGAATACCGCCATGGCTATCGGCGTCATGGCGACTATTGGTTCCCGCTGGCCGCCTTCGCCACCGGCGCGCTGATCACCGGCGCTATCGTCAACAGCGAGAACAACCGCGTCTATCGCGGCGATGCGCATGTGCGGTGGTGCTACGACCACTACCGCTCGTATCGCGCCTCGGACAACACCTTCCAGCCCAACAACGGCCCGCGTCAGCAGTGCAGATCGCCCTACTGACGGCCTCCGGTCAAAGCAATTCCAGGAAAAGCGCGTAGCGGTTTTCCGTCCGGAATTGCGGAAAGCACCTATTTTGGTCGTTGACCGAGCCCGCGCCTCGAGAGGCACGGGCTCTCTCGCTATGTCTCGCGGCGAAGGACTGTGTCAGTTCGCCCATCGTATGTTCTTGAAGACCAGATAGAGAGCGCCGCCCTCACCCCGCGAGGAGCGATAAGCTCCAAGCGCGTTGCAAACGCGAACCATCGCTGCCGTCAGTTCCCAACCGAGCGCATCCAAATCGCCGCTCGTATCGTCTACGTAGGCCTGGGCCAGGTCGTCCACGCCCTTTTTCACCCCGAACGTCCGCACCAGTTCCGCGTCGCCGACAAGATCGCCCGGTAAGTTCGAATTGGCCCAAGCCCAGAGCCAATTGCCCGCTTTGGCACTGGTAGAGCCCGCAATCTGGATTTCCGAGATAACCTTGGCGCCCGCTTTGTCGGAGAAAATCAGCTTTCCGGCCGCCAGGTCGTAGTTGTAGCGCATCCAGTGGCCGAGGCGGAAATCCTGCTCCAGGGCGTGCGTTCTTGGCGGCGAGCTGTTCAAAGGCCTCATCGCGCCAAGCAGCATACCAATCCGGTTGCATTCTTCCCCGGTCCAGTGATCGTTACTGCGTACTCAGCGTCCTGCGCACCGCATCGCGCCAGCCAGCGAGCTTCGCCGAGCGCGTTGCTGCATCCATCTCAGGCTTGAAGCGCCGTTCGAGCGCCCAGCTCTTGGCGAAATCCTTTGCTTTTGGCCAGACGCCAGCCTTCGATCCGGCAAGCCAGGCCGCCCCCAACGCGGTCGTCTCCAGGATGGTCGGGCGGTCGACCGGCGCGTCGAGGATGTCTGCTAGCCGCTGCATCGTCCAGTCGGAAGCGACCATGCCGCCGTCGACGCGAAGCACCGTCTTGGCGGAAGCGCCCTTCCAGTCCTTGCGCATCGCGTCGAGCAGGTCACGCGTCTGGAAGGCGACCGATTCGAGTGCCGCGCGCGCGAACTCGGCCGGGCCTGAGTTGCGGGTCAGGCCGAAGATCGCGCCGCGCGCCTCCGCGTCCCAATGCGGCGCGCCGAGACCGACAAAGGCCGGCACCAGATAGACCTGCTGCGCCGGGTCGGCGCTCGCCGCCAGGGCGCCGCTCTGCTCGGCCTTGCCGATCACCTTGATGCCGTCGCGCAGCCACTGCACGGCGGCGCCCGCAATGAAGATCGAGCCTTCCAGCGCGTAGGTGGTCTTGCCATTAAGCCGATGGGCGATGGTGGTGAGCAGCCGGTTCTTAGACCTCACCAGGTCGGCGCCGGTGTTGAGCAATGCGAAGCAGCCTGTACCATAGGTCGATTTCATCATACCCGGCTCGAAACAGGCCTGGCCGATGGTCGCCGCGTGCTGGTCGCCGGCGACGCCGAGTATTTTCATCTCGGCGCCAAACAGGCTCTTTTCGGTGACGCCGAAATCGTCGGCGCAGTCCTTCACCTCAGGCAGGATCGCGGCCGGTATGTTCAGGATCGAGAGCAGCTCCTCATCCCAGACATTCTTCTCGATGTTGTAGACCAATGTGCGCGAGGCGTTTGTCGCGTCGGTTGCGTGCACCTTGCCGCCGGTCAGCCGCCAGATCAGGAAACTGTCGATCGTGCCGGCAAGCAACTCGCCTCTCTCGGCGCGCTTGCGCGCGCCTTTCACCTTGTCCAGCATCCAGGCGATCTTGGTGCCGGAGAAATAGGGATCGAGCAGCAGGCCGGTCTTGCGGGTGAATTTCTTTTCCAACCCCTGCTTCTTCAGCTTCTGGCAGAGCGGCCCCGTGCGGCGGTCCTGCCAGACGATCGCATTGTGGATCGGCTTGCCGGTCGCTTTGTCCCAGATCACGACCGTCTCGCGCTGATTGGTGATGCCGATGGCGGCCACATCCGATGCCGTGCGGCCTGCCGATTTCAGCGCCGCCTTCACCGTTGCGACGACGCTCGTCCAGATGTCTTCCGAATCATGCTCGACCCAGCCGGAGGCCGGATAATGCTGCGCGAATTCCTGCTGACCGGCGCCGGCTACTTTCATCTTGTCGTCGAACAGGATCGCCCGGGTCGAGGTCGTTCCCTGGTCGATCGCCAGCACAAAACCGCTCATTTGGCTTCCTCCGCCTTGATACAAACAGGGGAGACGGCAATGCGCCGCCTCCCCCTATTTCACACGGGCGCGAACGCCCGCATCGACAGCCCTACTTCTGCCAGCTCTTCACCAGCTCGTCGTAGTTGATGGTGATCGGCTTGTCCTTCTCGTTCTCGACCTTGAGCTGCGGCGCAAGGTTGCCCTTCGAGACGGCGTCCTTGTTCCAGTATTCGAGATCGTGCTCTTCGGCCATCTTCGGTCCGATGTCGCCCTGGACGCCCGATTTCTCGAGGCGAGAGAGCACCTTCTCCTGGTCTGCGCAGAGCGAGTCCATCGCTTCCTGCGGGGTCTTCGCACCGGACGACGCATCGCCGATGTTCTGCCACCAGAGCTGCGCCAGCTTCGGATAGTCCGGGACGTTGGTGCCGGTCGGGGTCCACTGCACGCGCGCCGGCGAGCGGTAGAACTCGATCAGGCCGCCGAGCTTCGGCGCCCGTTCGGTGAAGCTCTTGTCGTGGATGGTGGAGTCGCGGATGAAGGTCAGACCGACCTGGCTCTTCTTCACGTCGACCGTCTTCGAGACGACGAACTGCGCATAGAGCCAGGCGGCCTTGGCGCGGTCGGTCGGGGTCGACTTCAGCAGCGTCCACGAACCGGCGTCCTGGTAGCCGAGCTTCATTCCGTCCTTCCAGTAGACACCGTGCGGCGACGGCGCGACGCGCCATTTCGGCGTGCCGTCGTCGTTCACGACCGGCAGGCCGGGCTTGGCCATGTCGGCGGTGAAGGCGGTGTACCAGAAGATCTGCTGGGCGATGTTGCCCTGCGAGGGAACCGGACCCGATTCGGAGAAGGTCATGCCCTGCGCTTCCGGCGGTGCATAGGCCTTCAGCCAATCCAGATACTTCTGGATGGCATAGACAGAGGCCGGAGCGTTGGTGTCGCCGCCGCGCGCGGAGCACGAACCGACGGGACGCGAATTCTCGTCGACCTTGATGCCCCATTCGTCGACCGGCTTGCCGTTCGGGATGCCCTTGTCGCCATTGCCGGCCATCGACAGCCACGCATCGGTGAAGCGCCAGCCGAGCGACGGGTCCTTCTTGCCGTAGTCCATGTGGCCGAAGACCTTTTTGCCGTCGATCTCGCGGCCGGTGAAGAACTGGGCGATGTCCTCATAGGCCGACCAGTTGACCGGCACGCCGAGGTCGTAGCCATACTTGGCCTTGAAGTCCGCCTTGTTCTTCTCGTCGTTGAACCAGTCGTAGCGGAACCAGTAGAGGTTGGCGAACTGCTGGTCGGGCAGCTGGTAGAGCTTGCCGTCCGGCGCGGTGGTGAAGGATTTGCCGATGAAGTCGTCGACGTCGAGCATCGGATCTGTGACGTCCTTGCCCTCGCCGGCCATCCAGTCGGTCAGGTTGCGCGCCTGCTGATAACGCCAGTGCGTGCCGATCAGGTCGGAGTCGTTGACCCAGCCGTCATAGAGGTTCTGGCCGGTCTGCATCTGGGTCTGGATCTTCTCGACGACGTCGCCCTCCTGGATGACATCATGCGTGACCTTGATGCCGGTGATGGCGGTGAAGGCCGGCGCCAGCGTCTGCGACTCGTACTGGTGCGTTGTCAGGGTTTCCGACACGACCTTGATTTCCATGCCGGCGAACGGCTTGGCGGCGTCGACGAACCACTGCATTTCCTTTTCCTGGTCGGCGCGTGAAAGCGTCGACAATGGACCTATCTCCTTGTCCAGAAAGGCTTTTGCCTCGTCCATCCCGGCGTAGGCGTGGCCGGCGCCGAGCAATAGGACAAGGGCGGTTGTTGATGTTAGAAATTGCCGTCGCATGTGTCTCCTCCAGTCTTAGGTTGCAAGTGCGATCCGGTGCGGCCGCCAGCACGCGGCCGCTCCGGCTTTTCCCCCTCTATACGTATCGGAACACGCCAATGGCGTAGATCACGGAGAGAGCGAGAGCCCACCACAGGTTGGGTCCAACCAGACCCAGCCAAGCGAGATGGATGAAGGCGCTGCCGAGCAGCGAAACGAAGAGGCGGTCGCCGCGCGTCGTCTCGAAGCGCAGTACGCCGACGCGCGGATTGCCGCCGGGCGAGACATATTCCCACACGCCCATGCCGAACAGCATCAGCACGATGATGATGAAGAAGGCCGCCGTCGGCCAGGTCCACGCCATCCAGGAGAAGTCGAGATTCATGGATCACACCCTCCCCAGGGCGAAGCCCTTGGCGATGTAGTTACGGACGAACCAGATGACCAAAGCGCCGGGGATCAGCGTCAGCACGCCGGCGGCGGCGAGCAGGCCCCAGTCCATGCCGGCGGCCGAGACGGTGCGCGTCATAGTGGCGGCGATCGGCTTGGCGTCGGTCGTGGTCAGCGTGCGCGCGATCAGCAGTTCCACCCAAGAGAACATGAAGCAGAAGAAGCAGGCGACGCCGATGCCGCTCGCGATCAGCGGCATGAAGATCTTCACGAAGAAGCGCGGGAAGGAATAGCCGTCGATATAGGCGGTCTCGTCGATCTCCTTCGGCACGCCCGACATGAAGCCTTCGAGGATCCACACCGCCAGCGGCACGTTGAACAGACAGTGCGCCAGCGCCACCGCGATATGCGTGTCGATGAGCCCGAAGGCGGAATAGAGCTGGAAGAACGGCAGCGCGAACACCGCCGGCGGCGCCATGCGGTTGGTCAGCAGCCAGAAGAACAGGTGCTTGTCGCCGAGGAAGCGGTAGCGCGAGAAGGCGTAGGCCGCCGGCAGCGCCACGGTCACCGAGATCACCATGTTCATAACCACATAGGTGATTGAATTGATGTAGCCCGAATACCAGGACGCATCGGTGAAGATGATTTTGTAGTTGCGCAGCGTCGGCTCGTGCGGAAACAGCGTCAGCGAGGACACGATCTCCTGGTTGGTCTTGAAGCTCATATTGATGAGCCAGTAAATCGGTAAGAGAAGCACGATGATGTAGATCGTCGGCACGATCCACCACCAGCGCGATTCCTCGCCGCGGCGGCGCATCAGCTTCGCCACCTCGTCCTGAGATAGCGCACTGCCCACTTCGGTGACCGCCGCTTCGCTCACGCGTGTCGTCTCGTTGGCGCCCGCCATCTCAGCGCTCCGCGTCGTAGTTGGTCATCACGGTGTAGAACACCCATGACAACAACAGGATGATCAGGAAGTAGACCAGCGACATCGCCGCCGCCGGTCCGAGGTCGAACTGGCCGAGCGCCGTCTTGACGAGGTCGATCGACAGGAAGGTCGTCGAATTGCCGGGACCGCCGCCGGTGACGACGAAGGGCTCGGTGTAGATCATGAACGAGTCCATGAAGCGTAGCAGCACGGCGATCAGCAGCACGCGCTGCATCTTCGGCAGTTGGATGTAGCGGAACACCGCCCAGCGCGACGCGCCGTCGATCTTGGCCGCCTGGTAGAAGGCGTCGGGAATGGAAACCAGGCCGGCATAGCAAAGCAGCACGACCAGGCTGGTCCAGTGCCAGACATCCATGATGATGACGGTGACCCAGGCATCGAACGGGTCCTGGACGTAGTTGTAGTCGATGCCGAGCGCGTTGACGTAGTAGCCGAGCAGGCCGATGTCGTTGCGGCCGAAGACCTGCCAGATGGTGCCGACAACGTTCCACGGAACCAGCAGCGGCAGCGCCATCAGCACCAGGCAGACCGGCACGCCCCAGCCCTTCTTAGGCATGTTGAGCGCAATGAAGATGCCGAGTGGCACTTCGATCGCCAGGATGATGAAGGAGAAGATCAGGTTGCGCACCATCGCTTCCCAGAAGCGATTGGAGTGCAGCAGGTCCTCGAACCATTCGGTGCCGGCCCAGAAGAAGACGTTGTTGCCGAACGTATCCTGCACCGAATAATTGACGACGGTCATCAGCGGGATGACGGCCGAAAACGCCACCAGCACCAGCACCGGCAGGACAAGGAACCAGGCCTTGTTGTTCCAGGTCTTGTCCATCTAGGCCCCCATCTCGACGCGCCAGGAATCGGCATAGATGTTGATGCCGGCAGGATCGAAGCGGACTTTCGGGTCGGCCGGAACCTCGTCGTCCTCGCCGATGACGGCCGCGATCTCCTTGCCTTCGAGGTTGGCGCGAACGACCTTGTGGCGCCCGACATCCTCGACCTTGCTCACCTGCACCGCCATGCCTTCACGGCCGAGCCCCACATATTCGGGACGGATGCCGAGTTCGACGGCGCCGTTGTCGGCCTTGGGCACGCCGGGCAGCTCGATACGCTGCGCGCCGAGCTTTGCCGTCCGGCCCTCGAGCGCAACCGGCAGCACGTTCATGCCCGGCGAGCCGATGAAATAGCCGACGAAAGTGTGGCGCGGGCGCTCGAAGAGCTCCGCCGGCGTGCCGATCTGGACGATCTCTCCGTCATACATGACCACGACGCGGTCGGCGAAGGTCAGCGCCTCGGTCTGGTCGTGCGTGACATAGACCATGGTGTAGCCGAAGCGGCGATGCAGCTGCTTCAACTGCGAGCGCAGCACCCATTTCATATGCGGATCGATGACGGTGAGCGGCTCGTCGAACAGGATGGCATTGACGTCGGAGCGCACCAGGCCGCGTCCAAGCGAGATCTTCTGCTTCTGGTCGGCGGTGAGGCCGCGCGCCTTCTTCTTCGCCAGCGAGGTGAGATCGATCATGTCGAGCGTCTCGCGGACCTTGCGGTCGACGTCCGTCTCCGGCACGCGGCGATTGCGCAGCGGGAAGGCCAGATTGTCGTAGACGGTCATGGTGTCGTAGATGACCGGGAACTGGAACACCTGCGCGATGTTGCGCTCCTGCGTCGACAGCTTGGTCACATCGCGGCCATTGAACAAAAGCTGGCCGTGCGAGGGATGCAGTAGTCCCGAGATGATGTTGAGCAAGGTCGTCTTGCCGCAACCGGACGGTCCGAGCAGCGCATAGGCGCCGCCATCCTCGAAGGTGTGGTGCACCTCCTTCAGCGCGAAATCGGAATCCTTCTGCGGGTTGGGCAGGTAGGAGTGGCGGATGTGATTGACCTCGATGCGCGCCATCTGATGCTCCTCAAGCCGCCAGCTTCGATGCCGTCACGGCGCGGCCGTTCTGGTCGAAAACCATGATGTGGCGTGGGTCTATGAACACCTCGATCTCGTCATCGACCTCGAAGTCGAGGATGCCATGCGCGAGCATCACCCAGCGCGCATCGGCGAAGTCGAGATGGACGAAACTTTCCGAGCCGGTGATCTCGGTGATGGTGACTTTCGCCCTGACCGGTACGGCGCTCGCGTTCGGCCGCTCCAGCGACAGATGATGCGGCTGGAAGCCGATCGTGTAGCTCGCGTCCGCAATGCCGGCGAGCTCGGGCGGCACCGGCAGCTTCACGCCGCCTTCGAGCAGGAAGTCCGATCCTTTCTTGGACAGCACGATGGTGTTGAGAGGCGGATCGGCAAACGTCCTTGCCGTCACCAGGTCGACCGGCTTGCGGAACACCTCGACGGTCGGCCCGAACTGGGTGACGCGGCCCTCCGAAAGTGTCGCCGTGTTGCCGCTCAGCAGCAGCGCTTCATGCGGTTCGGTGGTGGCATAGACGAAGATGGTGCCGGCAGCGGCAAAGATCTTCGGCAATTCGGCGCGCAATTCCTCGCGCAGCTTGTAGTCGAGATTGGCCAAAGGCTCGTCGAGCAGCACAAGGCTGGCATTCTTGACGATGGCGCGGGCAAGCGCCGTGCGCTGCTGCTGGCCGCCCGAGAGGTTGAGCGGCGTGCGGTCGAGATAGGGCGTCAGCTTCAAAAGCGCCGCCGCGTTGCGCACTTCCTTGTCGATCCTGGCCTGCTCGACGCCTGCCACGCGAAGCGGCGAGGCGATGTTTTCGTAGACGGTCATCGCCGGGTAGTTGATGAACTGCTGGTAGACCATGGCGACGTTGCGCTTCTGCACCGGCTGCCCGGTCACGTCCTTGCCGTCGAACCAGACCGAGCCGGAAGTCGGCGCATCGAGGCCGGCCATCAGCCGCATCAGGCTGGTCTTGCCGGAAAGCGTCGGCCCCAGCAGGACGTTCAGCGAACCGTGCTGAAGCGTCAGCGACACGTCGCGGATTTGCTCCTGCGCGCCGACCGTCTTCGTCACATTCCTCAGTTCCAGCATCACGCCTCCTCCCAGGCCTTGCGCATCAGCGGCCGATCCTCATTCCGCCGCCGCGACGTGACGGTTTCCCAGTCCGCGCATGAATTCCTCCAGCGCCGCCGCCTGCTCGCGGCTCAAATGCAGGCCGCGCTTGGTGCGGCGCCACAACACGTCCTCGGCGGTGACCGCCCATTCGTTCTCGACGAGATAGCGGACTTCCGCCTCGAAAAGATCGGCGCCGAAGTTGCGGCCGAGATCGGCATTCGACTTGGCGAGCCCGAGCAGCTTTTGCGCGCGCGTGCCGTAAAGCCGGGTGAGGCGGCGCGCCAGCCGCTGGTCGAGGAACGGATAGGTGTTCTTCAGCCTGGCGACCTGGGCATCGAAACCCGTCGCGGGAAAATCGCCGCCCGGCAGCGGTGCGTCATGTGTCCACGGCTTGCCGCGCTTGCCGAGGAACCCTTCGATCTTCTCCAGCATCGATTCCGCCAGCCGGCGGAAGGTCGTGATCTTACCGCCGAAGGCGTTGACCAACGGGGCCGCGCCCTCCCCGCCCTCGGCCTTCAGCACATAGTCGCGCGTCGCCTCCTGCGCCTTGGAGGCGCCGTCGTCATAGAGCGGGCGCACCGCCGAATAGGTCCAGACGATGTCGGAGCGCTTCACGGGCTGCGCGAAATACTCGCTTGCCGCGGCGCACAAATAATCGATCTCGGTATCGGAGATCTTCACCTCATGCGGATCGCCGGGATAATCGCGATCGGTGGTGCCGATCAGCGTGAACTCTTCCTCGTAGGGAATGGCGAAGATGATGCGGCCATCCTTGTTCTGGAAGAAATAGGCACGCGGATCGTCGAACTTCTTGGCTATCACGATGTGGCTGCCCTGCACGAGGCGGACATTGTGGACTTCGTTCTGGCCGACGGCGGTCTGCAGCACGTGATCGACCCAAGGCCCGGCTGCGTTGACCAGAAGCCGGGCGCGAACCTCTTCGGTTTCACCGGTGAGCACGTTCTGCAGCTTGACGGTCCAGATCGAACCGTCGCGCCGCGCGCTGACGACCTTGGTGCGGGTGCGGATAATGGCGCCGCGGTCGGCGGCATCGCGGGCGTTCAACGCCACGAGGCGCGCGTCGTTCACCCAACCATCGGAATATTCGAAAGCCTTCTGAAACAATGGCTTCAGCGGCTTGCCGGCGGGGTCGTTGCCCATGTCCAGCGTCTTCGTCGCCGGCAGCAGCTTGCGCCCGCCGATATGGTCGTAGAGGAACAGCCCAAGCCGGATCAGCCAGGCGGGCCTGAGGCCCTTGGCGTAAGGCAAAACGAAGCGCATCGGCCAGATGATGTGCGGCGCGTTCTTCCATAGAACCTCGCGCTCCATCAGCGCTTCGCGCACCAGGCGGAACTCGTAGAATTCGAGATAGCGCAGGCCGCCATGGATGAGCTTGGTCGAGCCAGACGAGGTTCCGCTGGCGAGATCGTTCATCTCTGCCAAGAAGACCGAAAATCCGCGACCAACGGCGTCGCGGGCTATGCCGCAGCCATTGATGCCGCCGCCGATGACGAAGATGTCATGGATCGGAGATGCGTCCAAAGTTTCCTCCAACGATTTCGCATTGCACCATTTTTGTGTTTTACGAAACCGTGACGGAATTATTTCGAACTCAAAGCGAATGTCAAACGAAATATCGAAGCTGTGTGAAACAGCCGTGATTTGGGCCTATTCGAGCGACGTCTCGATCAGCCGAACCTCGGTCTCCTCGCAAATCCGGCGGATCGACGGGATTTCGCAACGATCGGTGATGAAGGTGTTCACCTGCGAAAGATGTCCGATCCGAACCGGCGCGGTGCGCTCGAACTTGGTCCGGTCGGAGACCAGAATGACGTGACGGGCATTGGCGATAATGGCCTGGGCGACCTTCACCTCGCGAAAATCGAAGTCGAGCAGCGCGCCGTCATGGTCTATCGCCGAGGCGCCGATCACCGCGTAATCGACCTTGAACTGGCGGATGAAATCGACGGCCGCTTCACCGACGATGCCGCCGTCGGAGCCGCGCACGACGCCACCGGCGATCACCACCTCTATCGAAGGATAGATGCGCATCCTATTGGCAACATTGATGTTATTGGTAATGACCATAAGCCCGTTATGGTCGAGCAGCGACTTGCTGACGGCCTCGGTGGTGGTGCCGATATTGATGAACAGCGAGGCATTGTCCGGGATCAGCCGCGCCGCCGCGCCGCCGATCGCCTCCTTTTCGTCGGCGGCAATCTTGCGTCGCGCCTCATACTCCATGTTCTCGATGCCGGACGGAAACAGCGCGCCACCATGGATGCGGGTGAGCAGGCGCTGATCGCATAGATCGTTGAGGTCCTTGCGGATAGTCTGCGGCGTTACATTGAAATGCGTGGCCAGGTCATCGACAAGAACCCGGCCGTGGTCTTTCGCCATCTGGATGATTTCTGCATGGCGCGGCGAAAGAAACATCGCGCGTTCTCCCGTTTTCGTTTTTCTCGTCTATACCGAAAAACGAAAGCGTAGAAAAGGCAAGCGGCCGGCTAATGAATTCGAGGACGAGCGCAAGCAAAACGCCACTGGTATCGGGTATCAGACGCGCTGCGCCACCTTGCGTTCGACCGAAACGGCCTTGCCCGGTGCGCGGATCATCAGGAACTTGCCGGACCAGTTCCCGCGGATGCGCCAAATGCCTTCGATCTCAGTGGCATCGCCATTCAGGCGGCCGCTGTAGTCGATCGGGTGCGCGTTCGATCCGGCATTGGTGTAGGTCTTGACGAAAGCGACCGCGCTGCCGTCGCGTCGTCCCTCCAAGGTGCATAGCGCAAGGCGCTGGTGGCCAGACCGGCCGGTTCGTGCGTCGTTCCCGTCAAGCCGGATGTCGTCTCGAACAGTGTCGCGACGAAGGAGACCGGCGCCAGTTCGCGCGGATAGAAATAGCGGCCGTTCCAGACACCGGTCAGGTTTTGCGCTGTCTCTTCGCGGGCAGTCACGATCTTCTCCCCCGGCCGCGTTTCGGCAGCTATCTCAGGATGCGAGCGATCTTGCACATTCGCGGATGACATTGAAGGCCGCATCGACATCCGCGGCCGTCGATTCGAACTGGCCCGCCTGGAAACGGATGGCGACCCGCCCGTCGACCCGCGTCTGCGTGAGATAGATCCGGCCATCGGTGTTGATCGCGTCGACCAGGCGCAGATTGTGCTCGTCCGGATCAGTGCCCGACGGCGCCCGGTGCCGGAACGAAAACAGCGACAGCATCGGCTCGCTGACGAGCTCGAAATCCGCTTCCTTGCCGAGCCGCACGGCGAGTCCCTCGCTCCAGGCGACGTGGTTGCGGATCATATTGCGCAGGCCTTCGAGGCCATGGGCGCGCACCAGGAACCAGAGTTTCAGCGCGCGGAAGCGGCGGCCGAGCGGCACCGACCATTCGGAATAGTTGATGATGCCGTCATGGCCGCGCGTCTTCAGATAATCCGGCTTGATGGCCAGCGTGCGCACCAGGTCTTCCGGCTGGCGCACGAACTGGATGGAACAGTCGAATTGCGCGCCCAGCCACTTATGTGGGTTGAAGACGATGGAATCGGCGCCTTCGACTCCGGCCCAGAAATGCCGGTATTCCGGGCAGATCATCGCCGATCCGGCCCAAGCGGCGTCGACATGCAGGTAAAGCCCATGCCGCTTCGCGACTGCGGCCACCGCCTCGATGTCGTCCGTTCCGCCGGTGCTGGTGCCGCCGACGCAGGCGATTATGCCGGCCGGCAGCAGGCCGGCATTGCGATCGGCGATGATCGCGGCCTCCAGCGCCGCGGTATCCATGGCGCGGAAGCGGCCGCTGACCGGGATGCGGACGAGGTTGTCCTCGCCGATGCCGGAAACCCAGATGGCGCGGTCGATCGAGGTATGGACCTGGTCTGAGGAATAGACGCGCAGCTTGCCCTGCCCGACCAGGCCCTTTTTGTTGCCCTGCCAGTCGAGCGCCCGCTCCCGCATGGTAAGCACCGCGGCAAGCGTCGCCGACGAAGCCGAATCCTGGATGACGCCGGAAAAGCCTTCCGGCAGGCCGAGCGCCTGGCGCATCCAGTCGACGATGCGCATCTCGAGTTCGGTCGCCGCCGGCGAGGTCTGCCACAGCATGCATTGCGCGGCCATCGCCGAGACCAGATATTCCGCCACGACCGAGACCGGCGCCGCATTGGCGGGGAAATAGGCGAAGAAGCGCGGATGCTGCCAATGCGTCATGCCCGGCACGATCTTGGCTTCGAAATCGGCGAAGATCTTTTCCATCGGTTCGGGCAATTCGGGTGGCGAGGCCTCGATGCTCCTGAAGATCTCGCCCGGCGCGATGGCCGGCCGCACGGGGCGGTCGCGCAGGCCAGCGCGGTAATCGACACCCCAATCGGCCGCCCGCCTCGACCAGTCGCGGAACATCTCGTTGTCCATCTATCCTCCCGAGCCCAGCCTCAATGCGGCCGGCAAGCTAGCTTTTGATATTAATTAACATGTTAATTATAAGCACGCAACCGACCGCGAATGCGGCCCCTAACCGGGGAAGTCCGGCAGGCTGGCAAAGGCCGCCTTCAAGGCGCTCGACCAGCCATCAGAGACGGTGCGGTAATAGGGATCGTCGTGGCCGATGCGCCTGTTGAGCCCGACCTTGAAGCTGTCCTGTTCCAGGAACAGCAGATCGAGCGGCAGCCCGACCGAGAGGTTGGATTTCAGCGTCGAATCGAACGACACCAGAAGCAGCTTCACCGTCTCGGCAAGGCCCATTGTCCGGTCATAGGCACGGATGATGATCGGCTTGCCGTATTTCGTCTCGCCGATCTGGAAGAAAGGAGTGTCGTCGGTCGACTCGATGAAATTGCCTTCCGGGTAGATCATGAACAGCCTGGGCGGGCTGCCCTTGATCTGGCCGCCCAGGATGAAGGAGGCATTGAAGTAGGAATCCGCTTTGTCGCCGTTCGGCGAGGCATGTTCGATGACTTCCTTGACCGTGTCGCCGACCAGCCGCACCGTCTGGTACATGGACGGCGTCTCGAGCAGCTTGGGATGGCGGTCACTAACGGTCTTGTTTCGTTCGTCGAGCAGGCTGACCACGGCTTGCGTGGTGGCAAGGTTGCCTGCAGACATCAGCACGATGACGCGTTCGCCCGGCTCTTCCCAGATGTGCATCTTCTTGAAGGTCGAGATCGAATCCATGCCGGCATTGGTGCGCGTGTCCGACATGAACACGAGCCCGCGATCGATCTTGAGGCCGACGCAATAGGTCATGATTCTTCTTTAGCAGCGAATCCCGTCGGAAATTACTGCTCTACCGTGACGGTGACGGCAAGCTTCTCTTGCGCCTGTCCCAGCAGTATCCCCGACACCGGCGAGGCATCGCGATAGTCGCGACCCATCGCCACCCGCACGTAGCGTTCGTCGGGAGAGATCCCGTTTGCGGGATCGAAGGCAACCCAGCCGAGCCCGACGACATAGGCCTCGGCCCAGGCATGGCTCGCCGCCTGCTCGACAGTTGCATCCATCATCAGATAGCCGCTGATATAGCGGGCGGGAAAGCCAAGGACGCCTGCCGCGGCGATGAAGATGTGGCTGTGGTCCTGGCACACGCCGGATTTCAGCGCCAGCGCCTCCTCCGCCGGCGTTACGACGCTGGTCGTGCCCGGTCTGTAGGCAACACGTTCGCGGATCGCGCCCATCAGCGCGTGCAGCCGCTCGATTTCGGTGCCCTGCCCGACCGTGCCGGCCAATTCACGTATCCCCTTGCCGGCGGCGGTGAGCGGGGTTTGCTGTGCGAACAGCCAAAGCGGCGCGTAGCCCTGATGCGGACCCGTTACGCCCGCCGTGTCATGCGTCGTCACCTCGCCCGCCGCCTCGACGACGATCGTGCTGTGGCCGCTCTCGGCGCTCAACAGCCGCGTCTCGTTGCCGAAATGGTCGGTAAAGCGAACCTCCTCGCGCGCGCCTTCCACCTTGATCGCCCATGAGTCGACGGTCTGCGTGCGCCCGCTGGAAGGCAGCAAGCGCAGCCTTTGCAGCAGATACTGCACCGGCGCGTCGTAATGGTACTCGGTGCGATGGGAGATCTTGAGCCGCATAACGCCCGCCCTCAGCTTACTCAGTAGAACCGGTAATCCTGGGCGATCTCGTCACCCAGCCTAGTGTTATCGCGAATGAACTCGGCCAGGAACTCGTGCAGGCCGTGATCGAATATGTCCTTGATCGAGCCCCGCTTGAGCATCGCCTGGGTCCTCTCGGCCGTGCCGTGGCATGCATGGCGCTCGCCGTAGTCGTCGGCGAGGAATTTCAGATGCTCGCCGAGGAAGCGGTAGCAGAAGGTCAGCGACCGCGGCATGCGCACATTAAGGATAAGATAGTCGGCAATATTCGTCGGCTTATAGTCGGCTTCATAAACCCAGCGATAGGAGCGGTGCGCCGACACCGAGCGCAGGATCGACTCCCATTGGTAGTTGTCCAGCGTCGAGCCGACCCAGGACAGCGAAGGTAAGAGCACATAATATTTCACGTCGAGGATGCGCGCCGTGTTGTCGGCGCGTTCGACATAGGTTCCGAGCTGCGAGAAATCGAAAATCTCGTTGCGCAGCATCGTGCCGTAGAACGAGCCGCGGATCAGCGCCGTCTCGCGCTTGATGGCGTCGAGCACCGTTGGCAGGTCGCGTTCGTCGATCGGCCTCGCCAGCATGCGCTTCAGCGACATCCAGGCTTCGTTGATGCTCTCCCAGGTCTCCCGCGTCAGCGCCGTGCGCACCATGCGGGCATTGTTGCGCGCCGTCTCGATCGACGACATCGTGCTCGACGGGTTCGAGGTGTCGCGCAACAGGAAGTCGGAGACGTTGGCGGCGGTGTAGTCCTGGTATTTCTGGCTGAAGGCGACGTCGGATCCGGCGCTGAGCAGCACCGAATTCCACTCCTCCGACGCGCTCTGCGTGCGGGTCAGCGCCATGCGCAATCCGGCATCGACCAGGCGCGCCATGTTTTCGGCCCGCTCGATATAGCGGTTCATCCAGTAAAGACCGTTGGCGGTGCGGCCAAGAAGCATGGGAACGCCCTTCGGGCTAGTGAGTAGGGAATAGTGAGTAGGGAATAGTAAGCATTTGAATCTCAACGGAATATGGCATTTCCCTGTCCCCTATACTTCACTGCTGACTACTGACTACTGCCTATTCCCTACTCACTCATTCAATCATCCAATACCCAAGTGTCTTTGGTGCCGCCGCCCTGTGAGGAATTGACCACCAGAGAACCCTCTTTGAGGGCGACACGCGTGAGGCCACCCGGCACGATCTGGATGCGATCCGAGACCAGCACATACGGCCTCAGGTCGACATGGCGCGGCGACAGGCCCTTCTCGGTCAGGATCGGGCAGGTCGACAGCGCCAACGTCGGCTGGGCGATGTAATTGGAAGGTTTTGCCTGCAGCTTCTTGGCGAACTCCTGGCATTCCTTCTTGGTCGCCGCCGGGCCGACCAGCATGCCGTAGCCGCCGGAGCCGTGCACTTCCTTGATGACGAGTTCATGGATGTGCTCGAGCACATATTTGAGGCTGTCCGGCTCCGAGCAGCGCCAGGTCGGGATATTGCCGAGGATAGCCTTGCGGCCGGTGTAGAATTCGACGATCTCCGGCATGTATGAATAGATCGCCTTGTCGTCGGCAATTCCGGTGCCCGGCGCGTTGGCGATGGTAATATTGCCGGCGCGGTAGACATCCATGATGCCGGGCACGCCAAGCGCGGAATCCGGGCGGAAGGTCAGCGGATCGAGGAAGGCGTCGTCGACGCGCCGGTAGAGCACGTCGATCTGCTTGTAGCCTTCGGTCGTGCGCATCGCGACGTGGCCGTCGACGACGCGCAGATCCTGCCCCTCGACGAGCTGCACGCCCATCTGATCGGCGAGGAAGGCGTGCTCGAAATAGGCCGAGTTGTAGGAACCCGGCGTCAGCACCGCGATGGTCGGCGCACCCTTGGTGCTTTGCGGCCGCACCGCTGCCAACGACTGGCGCAGAAGCTGCGGGTAGTTCTCGACCGGTCGCACCTTGATCTTCTGGAACAGCTCCGGAAAGAGCTGCATCATCGTCTCGCGGTTCTCCAGCATATAGGAGACACCCGACGGCGTGCGGGCATTGTCCTCCAGAACGTAGAACTCGTTCTCGGAGATGCGCACGATGTCGACGCCGATGATATGGGTGTAGACGCCGGCCGGCGGCCTGACACCGATCATCTCGGGCAGGAAGGCCTCGTTCTTCGCCACCAGGTCCTTGGGCACGCGCCCGGCACGCAGGATCTCCTGGCGGTGGTAGATGTCATCGAGAAACGCATTCAGCGCCTGCACGCGCTGCTCGATGCCTTGCGTCAGCCGGCGCCATTCCTGGCCGGAAAGGATACGCGGCACGATATCGAAGGGAATCAGCCGCTCGGAAGCCTCCTGCTCGCCGTAGACGGCAAAGGTAATGCCGGTCTTGCGGAAGACGCGCTCGGCGTCCTGCATTTTCTCGGTAAGCCTGGCTGGATCCTGCTCCTTCAGCCAGCGATCGTAAGCCTCATAAGGTCTTCTCAATCCGGAAACTTCCGGAAGCATTTCGTCGAACGCTGCCAATCGTGTACTCCCCTATGAGGCCATTTCACTGGCCTCGCCGGAGAAAATCAAGCGCAATCGATGATTTAGGAGGCCGTGACGGCCACTCTATGCAAATTGCCTAAATTTAAGGCACAGGCGGCAAGGTCGGGTCAGCCGCTGCTTGCCGGCGGGGCATCGCCCGGCCGGTCAGAACGCCCGGAAGGTGACGATGGTGAAGGTGTCCTTGATTCCCGGCAGAATCTGTACCCGCTCGTTGACGAAGTGGCCGACGTCTTCCTCGTCGTCGATATAGAATTTGGCGAGCAGGTCGAAATTGCCGGCGGTCGAGTAGATCTCGGAGGCGATCTCGGCATCGGCGAGCGCGCTTGCGACCTCATAGGACTTGCCCAGATCGCATTTAATCTGCACGAAAAATGCCTTCATTGCCCGGTCCTGCCAGCCTTCGACGCAAGTAAGCGGCCCTTGTGGCAGACTGCCGCCCCGCTTTCAAGCATTACGGGGCACAGGCCCTGAGGAGGCGTCAATCACTGCCTCGTAGCTCGTGAAAGCAAAATCTTCTCAGCCGGGTGAAACCACGCCAACCCGCGCTGCGTATGTTAGATTGCGTTCGCCAAGCGAATTACGGGAGGCACATCATGCGCCGCGCACTGTTCGCATTCGCATTCATTCCAATGTTCCTGGTTTCGCTCGCCTTTGCGGGCGATGCCGAGATCAAGGCCGCGCAAACGGTCATCGACAGCCAGCTGAAGGCTTTCATCGCCAATGACGGCGCCGCCGCCTACAGTTTCGCCGCGCCGAATGTGAAGCAGATCTTCCCCACCGTCGACACCTTCATGAACATGGTGACGAACGGCTACGCGCCGGTGCGCAAGCCGCAATCCTATTCCTTCGGCAAGGTCGAAGAGACCGGACCGGGTTCGATTATCCAGCAGGTGCTGATCGTCGGACCGGACGGCAAGGACTACGAGGCGGTCTATACTCTGCAGCAGCAGGCGGACGGCAGTTTCAAGATCACCGGCTGCAGCCTGCGCGCCTCGACCTCGGTCAGCACATAAAGCAGCTTTTCAGTAGCGTGCCCTGCCGCCCGACATGTCGAATACCGCGCCTGTGTTGAAACTGACGGCATCGGAGCAAAGCCAGAGCACCAGCGCCGCGACCTCCTCCACGGCCCCAAGGCGCTTCAGCGGACTGGCACCGATCATGTCGCTGACGACTTCATTGCCAAGTCGCCTGATAAGCTCGGTATCGATCGGCCCGGGCGCGACACAATTGACTCGAATATCGGTGTCGTTCACTTCGCGCGACAAGGCTTTGGTGAAGGAGATGATGCCCGCGCTCGCCGCCGAATAGGCGGCCAGCTTCGGTAACCCCTCCTTGCCTGCCAGAGATCCCATATTGACGATACGGCCTGTGCCGGCCTTGCGCATCACCGGCAGAACCTGGTGGGTAACCTCGAACGTCCCGATGAGATTGACTCCGATGATGCGCTGCCACTCGGCCGGCTCGAAGGCTTCGAAGCTGCGATATGGGCCGAGATAGCCCGCATTGTTGACGAGAATATCGACCCGGCCGCTCTGGGCGATCACTTCGCTCAGGGCATTTCCGATATCGCCTGCCTTGGTTACATCGACCGTCTGGCTGCGGGCTCCGTCGACTGGCGCTGGATCGGCATCCCATATCCAGACGTCGCATCCCGACCGCGCCAGCTGCGTGGCGACGGCCTTGCCGATGCCCCTCGATCCACCGGTCACGATCGCCGTCTTGCCGGCAAAGTCGAATGTCACAGCCATGGCTGATCCCCGAGACATGACCCTGCTCTATGGCAGAACGTCCGTCAATCGGCAGGACCAACAGCTAGATCGCCGGGATATCGCCCCTCGCCCAGCCCTCGGTGATCTCGGCGGCGCGCGCTTCAAAAGCCTGCGCCTCGATAGCCGCCCGGATGTCCTGCATCAGTTTCTGATAGTAGGACAGGTTGTTCCAGGTCAAAAGCATGGCGCCGAGCGACTCCTGCGAGCGCACCAGGTGATGCAGATAAGCGCGCGAATAGTCGCGCGCCGCCGGGCAGTCGCTTTCCTCGTCGAGCGGCCGCGGATCGTCGGCGTGGCGGGCATTCCTGAGATTGACCTTGCCGCGCCGCGTGTAGGCGAGGCCATGGCGGCCGGCGCGCGTGGGCATCACGCAGTCGAACATGTCGATGCCGCGCGCAACCGATTTCAGGATATCGTCGGGCGTTCCGACGCCCATCAGGTAGCGCGGCTTGTTCGCCGGCAGTTCCGGGCAGGTGATGTCGAGCATCTCCAGCATCACCGATTGCGGTTCGCCGACCGCCAGCCCGCCGACGGCATAGCCCTTCAGGTCCATCGCCTTGAGCGCCTGCGCCGAACGCACGCGCATCGGCGCGCTGTCGCCGCCCTGGACGATGCCGAACATCGCCTTGCCCGGCTGGTCGCCGAAGGCCGTCTTGCAGCGCTCTGCCCAGCGCAGCGACAGTTCCATGGCGCGCTCGATCTCCTTCGGCTTGGCCGGCAGTGCTGTACATTCGTCGAGCTGCATCTGGATGTCGGAATCGAGCAGCCCCTGGATCTCGATCGACCGCTCCGGCGACATTTCGTAGGGCGCGCCGTCGATATGCGAGCGGAAGGTGACGCCCTGTTCGGTGAGCTTCCTGAGCTTGGACAGCGACATGACCTGGAAGCCGCCGCTGTCGGTCAGGATCGGATGCGGCCAGCGCGCGAACTCGTGCAGGCCGCCAAGCCTTGCCACACGTTCGGCGCCCGGACGCAGCATCAGGTGGTAGGTGTTGCCCAAAATGATGTCGGCGCCGACGCCGCGCACCTGGTCCATATACATGGCCTTGACGGTGCCGCCGGTGCCGACCGGCATGAAGGCCGGCGTGCGGATTTCGCCGCGCGGCATCGAGACAAGGCCGCGCCTGGCCTTGCCGTCGCTGGCCAGCACCTTGAAAGAAAAAGTCTCAGCCATTGAATTCCTTGTCGTGCACCGGCGTGCCTGGCGCCTGCTCGTCGAGCGACTGCCGATAGCGGATGCAGCCGCGCATGAATTTCGGCCATGGCGGCACGGCGATCGCAGGCTCGGTCTTTTCCGGCAAAAGCTCCCAGAGATCCGGGTGATGCCAGCACAGATCGTGTCCGGTCGCATCGCGATGCGCGCGGATGCCGGCGCGCAACTTCTTCACTTCCGCGATCAGCCTATCGCGGTCCATGCCGTCGAGATCATCGTCCATCGCACGTCTCCGCTCGATAAAGCAGGCTGGCGTCGCCATAGGAGTAGAATCTGTAGCGGCTCTCAATGGCATGCGCATAGGCCGAGCGCATCGTCTCCAGCCCGCTGAAGGCAGAGACCAGCATGAACAGCGTCGAGCGCGGCAGATGGAAATTGGTCATCAGCATGTCGGCTGTGCGGAAGCGGTAGCCGGGCGTGATGAAGATGTCGGTCGGTCCGGACCAGGGCTCTATCCTGCCGTCGTCGCGCGCAGCGCTCTCCAGCAGGCGCAGCGATGTCGTGCCGACGCAGATGATCCGCCCTCCCCGCGCCTTGGCCGCGTTAAGCGCCGCCGCCGTCTCCGGGCTTACCGAGCCCGTCTCGGCATGCATCTTGTGGTCGGCCGTGTCGTCGGCCTTCACCGGCAGGAAAGTGCCGGCGCCGACATGCAGCGTGACGAAGCGGCGCTCGATGCCCTTGGCGTCGAGCGCGGCAAACAGCGCCGGGGTGAAATGCAGCCCGGCAGTGGGGGCAGCGACGGCGCCCTCTTCCCTGGCATAGATGGTCTGGTAGTCGGTGCGGTCGCGCTCGTCATCGTCGCGCTTCGAGGCGATATAGGGCGGCAGCGGAATGTGGCCGACGGCATGCAGCGCCTCATCGAGGAACGGCCCGGAAAGGTCGAAGCCGAGCAGCGCTTCGCCCGCCTCGCCTTTCTCGAGCACCCTGGCGTCGAGCTGGCCGAGGAAGCAGGAGTTCTGGTCATGGCCGAAATGGATACGGTCGCCGGCGGCGACGCGCTTGCCCGGCCGCATGAAGGCCTGCCAGCGGTCCGGCGCCACGCGCATATGCAGCGTCGCCTCGACCTGCGCCACCGCATCGCCGCGCTTGCGCATGCCTTTCAACTGCGCCGGGATGACTTTGGTGTCGTTGAACACCAGCACGTCGCCTTCGCGAAGCATCGACGGCAATTCGCTGACGATCCGGTCCTGCAGCATCTCGCCTGGCTTGACGACCAGCAGCCTGGCGCTGTCGCGCGGTTCCGCCGGGCGAAGCGCAATGCGCTCCTCCGGCAGGTCGAAGTCGAACAGGTCGACACGCATCAGAACAGCCGGATGAGCAGCGCCCCGGCAAGAAGCAGCACGGCGCCGGCGACGCGGCCAAACGAGATTTCGCGCACCGCCACGCCAAGGAAGCCGGCGCGATCGATCAGCATGCCGGCGAGCAGCTGCCCGGCGACCAGGAAGGCCATAAGCGCCGCCGCGCCGATGCGCGGCGTGAGGATGGTCGACAGCGTGACATAGAAGCCGCCGAGCATGCCGCCGGCGATGAACAGCCAGGGGGCCGGCGCCTTCCAGTCGAGCGAGATACCCTGCAGCCGCACCACGGCGAAGGCAATGATGCCAAGGACGATGGCGCCCGACAGGAAGGAGAACGCGGCGGCGGCCACGGGAAGGCCGAGGCCGCGCGCCAGCTGCGAATTGATCGGCGCCTGGACGGCGATAAAGGCACCGGACAAGATGCCAAGCAGGGACCAGACTGCGCCCATCATGTTCCGCCTTTACTTGACGTCTGCCGCGACCTTCAGCGACACGATCTTGTCGGGATCCTGCACCGGCTCGCCGCGCTTGATCTTGTCGACATTCTCCATGCCTTCGATGACTTGGCCCCAGACCGTGTACTGGCGGTTGAGGAAGGCAGCGTCATCGAAGCAGATGAAAAACTGCGAATTCGCCGAATTCGGGTTCTGGGCGCGCGCCATCGAGCAGGCGCCGCGGCCGTGATTGGCGTTTGAGAACTCGGCCTTGAGGTCAGGCTTGTCCGACCCGCCCATGCCCGCGCGTGACGGCGCATAGGTCGGCTTGGAGGAATTGCCGAACTTGACGTCGCCGGTCTGCGCCATGAAGCCGTCGATGACGCGGTGGAACACCACGCCGTCATAGGCGCCTTCCCGCGCCAGCTCCTTGATGCGGGCGACGTGGCCCGGCGCCAGCTCGGGATACATTTCGATGACGACCTGGCCCTTGGTCGTTTCCATGATGAGCGCGTTCTCGCGGTCCTTGATCTCAGCCATGTCAGAAATCCTTTTTGAAAATTGAGGGGTGTTATTTGCCGTCGGCGGCGATGCGAACCTTGATCATGCTGTCGGGGTCGGTGACGGTTCCGTTGTCGGCCTCGTCGCCCTTCTTGATCTTGCCGACGAGGTCCATACCGCCGACCACCTTTCCGACGATGGTGTACTGGCCATCGAGGTTCGGCGCCGGCGCGAACATGATGAAGAACTGCGAGTTGGCCGAGTTCGGATCCTGCGAACGGGCCATGCCGACCACGCCGCGGGTGAACTGCTCGCTCTGCGAGAATTCGGCCGGCAGGTCGGGCAGGTCGGAACCGCCGGTGCCGACGGCTTCGGGGTTGAAACCCTTCTTCATGTTGCCGAACTTCACGTCGCCGGTCTGCGCCATGAAGCCGTCGATGACGCGGTGGAAGGCGACATTGTCATAGGCGCCGTCACGCACCAGCTTCTTGATCTGCGCGACATGCTTGGGCGCCAGATCGGGGCGCAGCGCGATGGTCACATCGCCATCCTTCAGCGTGATGATCATGGTGTTTTCCTTGTCGGCGGCGACGGCCGGCCCTGATACCGAGAAAAGGGATGCCGCGAAAAGGCCGGCGAACACGACAAGGAACGAAGCGAGCTTCTTCAGCTGCATGGATATCTCCGGAAAGGCCTATTTGGTGAACTTGGCGATGAGCGCGCCGGCAACAGCCGTCGGCACGAATGGGCGGATGTCGCCGCCCATCGACGCAATCTGGCGCACGAGTGTGGCGGTAATGGTGCGCACCGAAGGGCTGGCGGGCAGAAAAACCGTCTGCAATGCCGGCGCCATCGTCTCGTTCATGCCGGCCATCTGCATCTCATAATCCAGGTCGGTGCCGTCGCGCAGGCCCCGGATCATGATCGAGGCGCCGTTCTTCCGCGCTGCCTCAATGACCAGCCCGTCGAAGGAAACGACCTTGATGCGGCCGCTGTCCTTGCCAAACTCGGCCTTGGTCGAGGCCTCGATCAGCTTCACGCGTTCCTCGAACGAAAACAATGGCTTCTTGCCGGGATGGATGCCGATTGCCGCATAAACGGTGTCGGCCACCGCCAGCGAGGCTTTCAGCACATCGAGATGGCCATTGGTCAGCGGGTCGAAGGAGCCGGCGTAGAGGGCGGTGCGTTCGGTCATGGCAGGCTTCTAGCGGGCGGGCGTACGGAAGGCAAATCCGATTAATCGCCGGCATGCGTGAACCTTCTCACGCCGATGAACGACAGATGAATGCGACAATCACGAACGTTTCACGCAGCGTTCACTAGGTTGCCGCTTCAAGAGGTGAAACCAAATCACCATTTTATCCGTTGTAAGCGCAGGAGAACACGCAAATGCTGATCTACATGCTTGCCGCAGCAATGACCATCGTGATGCTCATCGCGACCGCGTTCGGGTTGCATCAGGAAGCAGCGCGGGTACGCGTCAAGGCCAACACCAGGCGGCTTGATGGTTTCGCTCGTCGCAACGTCTATCGTCGCCACTGATCCTGCCAAGACCGCACCGGCCCAACGGGCCGGCGAAGCCTGAGCCGAACCTTATACGCTCTCACCCGTATCGCCGCTGCCAGCCTCGTCAGACGGCGCTTCTTCCGCCTCTTCGTCCGACTGCGGTTCCGAAATCCGCTCAACCGAGACAACCTTCTCGCCTTCGGCCGTGTTGAAAATCGTCACGCCCTTGGTGGCGCGGCTGGCGAAACGGATGCCGTTGACCGGCACACGGATGACCGTGCCGCCGTCCGAAACCAGCATGATCTGATCGTCATTGCCGACCGGGAAGGTCGCGACCAGGCGGCCGATCTCGGCCGTCTTCGACACGTCGGTGGCGCGAATGCCCTTGCCGCCCCGCCCCGTCAGGCGGAAATCGTAGGACGACGAGCGCTTGCCGTAGCCATATTCGGTCACCGTCAGCACAAGCCGTTCATGCGCCTTGAGGAACTCGTAGCGCTCCTCGGAAAGTTCGGCTTCCTCGCCGACCTCCTCATTGGTGAGCGCAATCTCCTCTTCGTCGCCGGCAGCGCCGGCGGCTAGGCGGCGCTCGGCCGCTGCGCGTTTCAGATAGGCGGCGCGCTCTGCGGGCGACGCATCGACATTCTCGATGATCGACATCGAGATGATGCGGTCGGTCTCGGCCATGGTGATGCCGCGCACGCCGACGGAATTGCGGCTCTGGAAGACGCGCACGTCGGAGACCGGGAAACGGATGCACTGACCTGAATTCGCAGTCAAAAGCACGTCGTCATTGTCGGTGCAGGTCTCGACGCCGAGGATCTCGTCGCCCTCTTCCTCCAGCTTCATGGCGATCTTGCCGTTGCGGTTGACCTGGATGAAATCGGACAGCTTGTTGCGGCGCACGGTGCCGCGCGTGGTGGCGAACATCACGTCGAGCTCGCCCCAGCTGCTCTCGTCCTCGGGCAGCGGCATGATCGTGGTGATGCGCTCGCCCTGCTCGAGCGGCAGCATGTTGATCAGCGCCTTGCCGCGCGATTGCGGGTTGCCGATCGGCAGCCGCCAGACCTTTTCCTTGTAGACGATGCCGCGCGAGGAGAAGAACAGCACCGGCGTATGCGTGTTGGCCACGAACAACCGGGTGACGAAATCCTCTTCCTTGGTCGACATGCCGGAGCGGCCCTTGCCGCCGCGGCGCTGCGCCCGGTAGAGCGACAGCGGCACGCGCTTGATATAGCCGGAGTGGCTGACGGTGACGACCATGTCCTCGCGCTGGATCAGGTCCTCGTCTTCCATATCCGAACCGCCATCGGTCAGCTCGGTGCGGCGCGGCGTGCCGAACTCGTCCCGGACCGCGACCAGCTCGTCCTTGACGATCTGCTGGATGCGGGCGCGGGAAGACAAAATATCCAGGAAATCAACGATTTCGGCGCCGATCTTGTTCAACTCGTCGGCGATCTCGTCGCGGCCGAGCGCGGTCAGGCGCTGCAGGCGCAGGTCGAGGATGGCGCGGGCCTGCTCCTCGGAGAGATTGTAGGTGCCGTCCTCGTTGATGCGATGGCGCGGATCGTCGATCAGCTTGATCAGCGGCGCGACGTCGTGCGACGGCCAGCGCCGTTCCATCAACTGCTCGCGCGCCGTCTGCGGATCGGGCGCCGTGCGGATGAGCTTGATCACCTCATCGATATTGGCGACGGCAATCGCCAGACCGACCAGCACATGGGCCCGCTCACGCGCCTTGCGCAGCAGGTACTTCGTGCGGCGGCTGACGACTTCCTCGCGGAAGCTGACAAAGGCCTTCAGCATGTCGATCAGCGTCAGCACTTCCGGCTTGCCGCCGTTGAGCGCCACCATGTTGGCGCCGAACGAGGTCTGCAGCGGCGTGAAGCGGTAGAGCTGGTTGAGGACGACGTCGGCCACGGCCTCGCGCTTCAACTCGATGACGACGCGGTAGCCCTGGCGGTCGCTCTCGTCGCGGATGTCGGAGATGCCCTCGATGCGCTTGTCACGCACCAGTTCGGCCATCTTCTCGATCATCGAGGCCTTGTTCACCTGATAGGGGATCTCGGTGACGACGATGGACTCGCGGTCATTGCCGCGCTGCTCGATGTTGACGCGGCCGCGCATGACGATCGAGCCGCGGCCCGTCGAATAGGCATTGTAGATGCCGGAACGGCCAAGCACGATGCCGCCAGTCGGGAAATCCGGGCCAGGCACGATCTCCATCAGCGCCGTCAGGTCGATCGCCGGATTGTCGATGATGGCGATGGCGCCGTTGCAGACTTCGCTGAGATTGTGCGGCGGGATGTTGGTGGCCATGCCGACGGCGATGCCGCCGGAGCCGTTGACCAGAAGGTTCGGGAAACGCGCCGGCAGCACCTTGGGCTCGCTGCCAGAGGCGTCGTAAGTGTCCTGGAAATCAACGGTTTCCTTGTCGATGTCCTCCAGGAGCTCATGCGCGACCTTGGTCAGCCTGGACTCGGTGTAGCGCATCGCCGCCGGCGGATCGCCATCGATCGAGCCGAAATTGCCCTGACCGTCGATCAGCGGCACGCGCAGCGACCAGTCCTGCGCCATGCGCACCAGGGCGTCATAGATCGAGGCGTCGCCATGCGGATGGTATTTACCCATCACGTCGGCCACCGGGCGCGCCGATTTCACATATTTGCGGTTCCAATGGTAGCCGCTCTCATGCGAGGCGTAGAGGATGCGGCGATGCACGGGCTTCAGGCCGTCGCGCACATCGGGCAGCGCGCGGCTGACGATCACGCTCATGGCGTAATCGAGATAGGAGCGCTGCATCTCCTCGATGATCGAAATCGGCTCGATGCCGGTGGGGCCGCCATCCGGCCCGCGCGGTGTCTTCTGGTCGGTCAAGTCAGGTCACAATCCAGTCGGGAATCACTGCATGCTTATATAGGAAGCTTCGCCGAAACTCCAACCTTGGCCGGACTTTTCCAGAGACAATTTTCGTGGTAATTTCAAAAGGATACCGCAGATTGCGACGATATGGCCACAGTGCATTTCGCCCCGAAGTCGCGGTTGAAGGGGCATAGGCCGGCAATGGATCGTCACCCTGAGACGGGCACGGCAGTCGCGGCGAACTCCTGGTTACCCCTGCGCGCCTTGAGCGGCTGGACGACAAAAGACCTCAATGGCGACCTGGCGGCCGGCGTGACACTCGCGGCGATTGCCATTCCCGAACAGATGGCGACGGCGCGCCTCGGCGGCTTCGCGCCGGAGATCGGCTTCTTCGCCTTCGTCGCCGGCTCGGTGGCCCTCGCGCTGTTGGGCGCCAACCGCCATTTGTCGGCCGGCGCGGATTCGACGATCACGCCCTTGTTCGCCGGCGGCCTGGCGCTGATCGCAACCGCTGGCTCGCCGCATTACCTGGCGCTCGCGGCCATGCTGGCGCTGATGGTGGGGCTGCTGGTGGCGCTCAGTGGCATTTTCCGTCTTGGCTGGATTGCCGATCTCCTGTCCGTGCCGGTCACGACCGGTTTCCTCGCCGGCATTTCCGTCCATATCATCGTCTCGCAACTGCCCTCCTTGCTTGGCCTGCCGGCCGAAAGCGGCGAGACGGTGCGGCGCGTCGGCGAGATCGCCGCCAATCTCCGCCTCACCAATCCGTGGAGCCTTGCGCTCGGGCTCGGCGTGTTCGCGATTGTCTTCGTCTCCGAGCATGTCAGCGCCCGAATCCCGGCGGCCTTGATCGGCATGGTCCTGGCGACGCTTGCGGTCATCGGCTTCGACTTGAAGAACCGGGGCGTCGAAGTGCTCGGCGCCCTGCCGAACGGCCTGCCGGCTCCCGGCGTGCCGATGGCCGACTTCCAGGACGCTCAGGCGCTTGTCCCGCTCGCGCTGCTGATCGCCATCGTGGTCATGGTGCAGACAGCGGCCACCAGCCGCTCCTTCGCGCCGCGGAACGGCGAAGCGCCCGACGTCAACCGCGATTTCGTCGGCGTCGGCGCCGGCAGCATCGTGGCCGGTCTGTTCGGCGCCTTTGCCGTGAACGCCAGCCCGCCGCGCACGGCCATCGTCGCCCAGACAGGCGGTCGCTCCCAGCTGTCGGGCCTGATCGCGGCGGCCATCGTGCTGGCGCTCGGTGCCTTCGGCGGCAGCCTGCTTGCCAATGTGCCACAGGCCGCGCTTGCCGGCGTGCTGATGTTCGTGGCCCAGCACATCCTGCGCTGGCAGGTCTTCGCCAAGGTCTATCGCCAGGCGCCGGTCGAGTTCGCGCTGATCCTGATCACCATGATCGCGATCGTCGTCCTGCCGATCGAAACCGGCGTCGCCATCGGTATCGGCCTGTCGCTGCTCTACGGCATCTGGGGCTCGACGCGCACGGAGCCGATCGAACTGGCGCAGGTGCCGGGCACCTCAGTTTGGTGGCCGCCGAGCAGTTCGAGCGCGGGCGCGCAGCACCCCGGCGTGCTGGTGGCGGCGTTCCAGGCGCCGCTTTCCTTCGTCAACGCCGACCGCTTCAAGCGCGGCCTCGCCGACCTGATCGACGCCAGGAGCGAGGACGTGAAGCTGGTGGTGCTGGAGGCCAGCAACATCGTCGAGATCGACTATACCGCCGCCCAGGCGCTGATCGAGACCATCCGCCATTGTCGCGACAAAGGCGCGGTCTTTGCTATCGCCCGCATGGAATCGCTGCGCGCCCAGGCGGCGCTCAAGCGGTTCGGCATCGCTGAAATTGTTGGCACAGAGCGGATATTCCACAGCGTCGACGCGGCGATCAAAACACTTGGTCCGGGGAAACCACAGCAGCAAGGACAGGATAGCGTGCCATGATCGACCCGCGAGAACCCATCGTCAGCCCGGTCCCCGTCGAGGAATTGAGGCCGACCCAGATAACAGTCGGCATGCGGGAAGTTGCGTTGAAGCGCCAGATGATCCGGACGCAGGACGCCAAGAACAAGACCGGCGCCTTTCTCGGCAAGCACATGGTGCCGGTGGTGCTCGGTCCCAAAAACCGCAACTACGTCACCGATCACCATCATCTCGCCCGAGCCCTGCTCGAGGAAGGGGTCAAGGACGTGCTCGTGACGGTGATCAGCGACCTGTCCGCGCTCGACAAGGACGCGTTTTTCTTCGTGCTCGACAATCGCGGCTGGATGCACCCGTTCGATGAGAATGGCCGGCGTCGCGATTATTCGGCGATTCCGAAGACGATCGGCGAGCTGGTCGATGACCCCTACCGCAGCGTGGCGGGCGAGCTGCGCCGCCTGGGCGGCTACGCCAAGGACACGACGCCGTTCAGCGAATTCATCTGGGCCGATTTCCTGCGCCGACGCATCGAACGCAATGCAGTCGAGAAGAATTTCGACAAGGCGATGAAGGACGCCCTGACGCTCGCCAAGAGCAAGGACGCGGACTATCTGCCTGGCTGGTGCGGACCGACGGACGATTGACGATGGCGATATCTATCGGCGGGCGCGGTAGGCGCCCGGCGCTTGCCCCATCTCGCGCCGGAATCGGCGATTGAAGGTCGACAGGTCGTTGAAGCCGGCATCGAAGGCGATCGTCGAGATCGCCGCGTCCGAGCTGCGCAGCCGCACGGCGGCCCGGTGCAGCCTTGTCCTGAGCAGGAACTGGTAGGGCGTCATGCCGGCAACCTGCCGGAAAATGCGCAGGAAATGATACGGGCTGGTCGCCGTGCCGTCGGCAAGCTCGCTCAGCGACAGCGGCCGCTCGGCATTGAGCTCGATAAGGCGCACGGCCTCCGCAACCCGTTTCTGGTCGCGGCGGCTGGGTGTGCGTGCCGTTCTGGAAGGACCGGCGGCAGCCGCGATCGCCGCGCCGGCAATGCGCAGGCCGAGTTCCTCGAACGCTTCACTGTCGCCCGTCTCCCGCGCGGCCTCCGCCTCGGCCAGCACCGGCGCCAGCCCCGGCAAGGGCGGCAGGCGCGGATCGGCGAAGCCGAGCCGCTTCGCCCCCGGCAGTTCAGTCACGACGCGCTCCAGATAGGCCGGCGAAAAATGGAAGGAGAGGCAGCGGTCGCCAGCGCCGTGCTCGTGCCCGCATTCGTAGCAGGTGCCGGGATTGCCGAGCAGGATGGCGCCTGGCGCCAGCATCGCCGTGCCCTGACGCGTGCGGTAGCGGAAGGTGCCCCTGGTCACCGCGGCGACGCAAAAACTGCGATGCTGTTCCTCAAATGGCCTGTCGCCGGCGCGGGCGGTGCAGATCACGTCGGACACCTGCCAACCAGGTCCCGAAGCAAGATTTTCGTCAGCCGTCGCCATCACTGAAAGATAGCAATTTTTCCCAAGCGCAGAACCCTGCAATGCCGTTACTGCTTGCCCTCTCCTGACAAACGAGGCAGCAGCCATGATTGAATCTTTTGCCGAAGCCCTGCACAGCGGTAAACCCAATCCGGATCTCGCCGAAAAGCTGAAGCTCTACGGCCGCTTCATCGGCGCCTGGACGTTCGATGCCACACGCATCCTGGATGATGGGACCAGACTGACGGGCCGCGGCGAGGTGCATTTCGGCTGGGTCCTGGAAGGCAAGGCGGTACAGGACGTATGGATCCTGCCCGCGCGCGACGCCGGTCCCTCGCCATCACTCGGACCGTGGACCTTCTACGGCACGACATTGCGCGTCTACGACCCCGGCGCGGATGCCTGGCACATCTTCTGGAGCGATCCGCGCAATCAGTACTACAGCCGGCAGCTCGGCCGCGCCGAGGACGACACGATCGTCCAGGTCGGCGCCGACGGCACCGGCGCGTCGGTGCGCTGGAGCTTTTCACGCATCACCGAACACTCGTTCCGCTGGCTCGGCGAGCGCTCGCATGATGGCGGCGCGACCTGGCGCATGGAGGTCGAATTCCTGGCCCGGCGCGCGACTCCAGCCTGAGCAGACAACCAATTGCAATCATGGAGGAAACAATGCTCGACCATGTCTCGATCGGCGTTCGCGATGCCGGCGCTTCGAAACGCTTCTACGATGTCGCGCTGAAGCCGCTCGGCTATTCCTGCCTCAGCGCGTCGCCCGGCTCCCTCGGTTACGGGGCTCAGGCGGTCCAGCTTTGGGTGAACGACGCCGGGCGACCGGTGCAGCCCGATGCGGACTCCGGCCTGCACTTCTGCTTTTCGGCACCGACGCGCGCTAGCGTCGACGCCTTCCATGCGGCGGCATTGCGTGAGGGCGGCAAGGACAATGGCCAGCCCGGACTGCGAGCGGCCTATGGCGATAATTACTACGCCGCGTTCGTCATCGATCCGGACGGCTATCGGCTGGAAGCCTATTGCAGCAAGGCCGAATAGCCGGCCGATTTCCCTTCGCGCCTGTTCCCACCGCACGGGCTTTGCTCTACCAATTGCGGAGTCTGGGCCTCGCCCGGCGGGAGGGGACCAGCGATGCCGAGTTTCGACAGCCTGTTCAATGCCTTCGTCACCATTCTGGTGACCATCGACCCGCCGGGACTGGCGCCGCTCTTCCTCGCCGTGACGCGCGGCATGAACCGCGAGGAGCGCCAGCAGGTCTCGGTGCGCGCCTCGGTGATCGGCTTCCTGGTGATGGCGCTGTTTGCGATTGCCGGCGCCTCGATCCTGTCGGTGTTCGGCATCACGCTGCCGGCCTTCCGCGTCGCCGGCGGTTTCCTGTTGTTCTTCATCGCCTTCGAAATGGTGTTCGAGCGCCGCCAGGATCGCAAGGAGAAGATCGGCGACGTCGCCATCACCAAGGACATGATCCACAACATCGCCGCCTTCCCGCTGGCGATCCCGCTGATCGCCGGCCCGGGCGCGATCTCGGCGACCGTCCTCTTATCGGGACATTTCGAGGGCTTTGCCGCTCAAGCCGCGCTGGTCGGCATCATCTTCCTCTGCCTCGTTATCACCTATCTGGTGTTCGTGCTGTCGGAGCGCATCGACCGCATCCTCGGCCAGACCGGCCGCTCGATCCTGACGCGCCTGCTCGGCGTCATCCTGGCGGCGCTTGCCGTGCAGTTCGTGGCCGACGGCGTCCGGGCGCTGATGGCGGCTTAGCTGATCGGCCGCGAGCAGCGCACCCTACTGCCCTACTGCCCTACTGCCCTACTGCCCTACTGCCCTACTGCCCTACTGCCCTACTTCGCCACCGTCTCGACCACCTCGAAATCATGCGTGAGCGTCGCCGTCTTCGCCATCATCGCGGAGGCCGAGCAATATTTCTCGATCGACAGATCGATCGCCCGTTCCACCTTGTCGTGCGACAGCGCGTGGCCCTTGACGATGAAATGCATGTGGATGCGGGTGAACACTTTTGGGTCGGTCTCGGCCCGGTCGGCGTCGAGCTCGACCACGCAGTCCTCGATCGCCTCGCGGCCCTTTTCGAGGATGTGGACGACGTCATAGGCCGAGCAGCCGCCGGTGCCGATCAGCACCAGTTCCATCGGGCTCGGTCCGGGCGTGTGACCATCCGGTCGACGCGCCGTGCCCAGCACGACCTTATGGCCGCTGCCGGATTCGCCGACAAAGGTGCGTTCCTCGACCCATTTGATGCGTGCTTTCACGATAATCTTCCTTGAGAAATTCCAGCCGCTTACTGACCAAACACGACGGCGTGCATAATGCGCCCCGGCAGCAGCGTGAAGACGCCCGCGCCGATTAATGCGAAGACATAGAGCGAGATCATCACCTTGCGATGCTTCGCCACATGGTGGTTGCGCGCATGCCAGACCGCCAGCGGCACGGTGACCAGCACCAGGATCGACAACAGATGGATCGGGCTGAACGGACCGATGAGCCGGATCTGCTGGATCCAGAAGCTCGATATGGCGATGACCAGCATCAGCGCCGCCCATGTGTAACCCAGCGCGCGGTGACGCATCGTGCCCTTCGGCAGCGCCAGCTGGGCGCCGCCGATGGCTAAAGCGGCGAAGGCCGCGAAGGCATGCCATGGAATGGGAGGAGGCGCCGACAGAAGCGGTCCGAGCGACATCGCGCCTTCCCCTCAAACGATCAATGCAAAGCTCTTAGAACGGGATCTCGTCGTCCAGCTCGCGCGACGAGCCGCCGCCACCGCCGCCCCGGGAACCACCGCCGCCGCCACGGCTGAAACCTTCATTCGGGCCGGACTGGCCGAAATCCGAGCCGCGGCCGCTGCTGCCGGAATAATTGCCGACCTGTCCGCCGCCGCCCTCGCCGCGCGCGTCGAGCATCTGCAATTCGCCACGGAATTTCTGCAGCACCACCTCGGTCGTGTAGCGATCATTGCCGGTCTGGTCCTGCCATTTGCGGGTCTGCAACTGGCCCTCGACATAGACCTTCATGCCCTTCTTCAAATACTGCTCCGCCACCTTGGCGATCTGGTCGTTGAAGATGACGACATTGTGCCACTCGGTCTTTTCCTTGCGCTCGCCCGAATTCTTGTCGCGCCAGCTTTCCGACGTGGCGATGCGGATGTTGACGACCGGATCACCGGAATTCAGGCGGCGGATTTCAGGGTCCGCCCCGAGATTGCCGACCAGAATGACCTTGTTGACGCTACCCGCCATCGTACTTCTCCGCGCTCATCCGAAACAAATTTTAAGTCGCTCACCTTACAGCCTGCGGGCCGCCCATGCCCGCAAAGGCTGGCTTTTCCCACAAGGTTTTTGTTCTCTTTTCGTTCTAGACATAACCGCCCTCTCTGTCAAGGAATGTCAGCAAAAGCCGTGCTCGAACGCATATTTGGATATGGCGATCAAATAGATGCTTGCCAAATCAATAAGTATCGACTTATGCTTTGGTCATGATCGAAGCAGAGATTTTCCGGGCGCTCGCCGACCCGACGCGACGTGCCGTTTACGAGCGCCTGACCGCCAGCGAGATGACGGTGACCGAGTTGCGCGCCGGCATGAGCGTGTCGCAGCCTGCGGTCTCGCAGCACCTTGCCGTGCTGCGCGGCGCCGGTCTGGTGGTCGAGCGGCGCGCCGGCCGCAACGCCTATTACCGCGCCGATCCGCAAGGGCTCGATCCGCTGCTCGGCTGGGTCGAACGCTACCGCGCCTTCTGGCCGGAGCGCATCGAGAAGTTGAAGACGGTTCTGAAGGGAATGGACCAATGACGGCAACCGGAAACCCGACGGCCAACGAGGCGCCGCTCAGCTTCGAATGCGACCTTCCCGATCCGCCCGAAAAAGTCTGGCGGGCACTGACCGAGCCGGAATTGCTCGCCGCCTGGCTGATGCCGAACGACATCAAGGCGGAAGCCGGCCGCCGCTTCGCCTTTGCCGCAGCGGATAGGCCGATCGAATGCGAGGTGCTCAAGGCCGAGCCTGGCAAGCTGCTGCGCTATTCCTGGCGCGAGCGGCCCGGCGCGAAGGACGCGGACCAGCTTCCCGCTTTCGACAGCATCGTCACCTTTACGCTGGCGCGAACCGCCTCCGGCGGCACGCATTTGCGCATCGTCCATGACGGTTTCGTGCCGGTGGCCGAGCCTGCCATTGCCATTGCCGGCGCCGGTTGCAGGCTCTCGCTTTATGCCCGCAAGAACCCGGTCGCGGCCAATGCGCCTTGCATGATGCTGCGCGCCGCCTGATCAAAAAAAGGACCGAGGAAACCCGTCATGAGCATTGCCAATCTGGTGCCGATGGTCATCGAACAGTCGAGCCGCGGCGAACGTTCCTTCGATATCTTTTCGCGGCTGCTGCGCGAGCGCATTGTCTTCATCAATGGCGAGATCAACGACAACGTTTCGGCGCTGGTCTGCGCGCAATTGCTGTCGCTGGAGTCCGATCATCCGGACAAGGAGATCTCGCTCTACATCAACTCGCCGGGCGGCATGGTCACCAGCGGCTTCGCCATCTACGACACGATGCAATACATCTCCTGCCCGGTCTCGACGGTCTGCATGGGCTTCGCCGCGTCGATGGGTTCCTTCCTGCTGATGGCCGGCACGCCGGGGCGGCGCATCGCGTTGCCCAACACGAGGATCGTGTTGCATCAGCCGCTCGGCGGTTTCCAGGGCCAGGCCTCCGACATCCAGCGCCATGCCGAGGACATCGTGCGCACCAAGCAGCACATGACCGAGCTCTATGCCAGGCATTGCGGGCGCACCTACGAAGAGGTCGAGCGCACGCTCGACCGCGACTATTTCATGAGCGCCGCGGAAGCGAAGGAATGGGGTCTCGTCGACCACGTCTACGACACTCGCAAGAAGGCGGCCTGACGTCTCGAGCCGGACGCGCGGCGAATTGATTGGCCACGTCTGGCATCGTCAGGCCCGCGCCCCTATAGTTCGCGCAATGATCAAGCCGCTACAAACCAGATATGTGTGCATTGCCCTCGCGGCGCTTGCCGGCGCGCTGCTGGCGGGCACCGCGCTTGCCGACGACAGCCGGTCGCAGAAACTGCCCGGCGTCGGCGGCGACTACCGCATCGCCAAGCCGGCGCCACAGCCGGAACCGGACGACCCTGAGCCCGCCGGCAGCGACGGCTCGTTCAAGATCGGCAATACCGATGTCAGGATCGGCGGCAGCATCACCATCGACATGGCGACGGGCGGCACCAAGGTTCCGAGCCACTGATCAGAATTTGTCGGAACGACAAAATGTAAGCCCCATCCCTGCTTTGCAGACGGATGGGGCTTCATGGATCTGAAATCCAACTTTAGCCGGGAGTGGACTGCCGGCGTTCTGTTTCGGATGCAACGCGGCGTTCAGCCGACGATCCGACTATGGTCTCTGATTGTTGGGATTCGGCAAGTCACGGTTTGTCGGGCTGGCGTTTCAAGTCTGCCCTGGCACTTATGCCTGCCGCGGCTCCATCTCCGTGTGGAGCCTCAAGGGACTGTCCGGTGGCGTCATGCTCCGCTCCTGGGTCCGTTGCGACAATGTCGTTCGAAGCGCTAATCGCTATCCGCCTGTTGGGCGGCGAGGCCATCGAAAGACGGCCGGCTTCGTTGACGCCTTTGAGACTGCTCCCGTGAGTCGCTGGCGTCAACCGTTGAATAGCCGGTTACGAAAAAATGTGATCTCGTGGAGTTTACGTCCAGGTAAGTCCAGCGTCTCTGTGGATCAAACCGGCGGGCGGCTGTCGCATCTGTTTTCACAGCGCATGCGGCGATTGTTTTGCAGCGCCCATAGCGACTGTTTTGCAGCGCCCACCTATTTCCACAGCGCTTTGTCAGGAGCGTGTTCGGCCTTTGTTCTTTCCGCTTGCCGGCTCGCACGAAAGGCGGTTAAACCCATGATTGGCGTCTTGCGTCGAGATTTGTGGCGTCTCTCGACGTGACGGCGAAAATACCTACATAGGGGATGGCCGGGACAAACCCGCCCAATCCAGCAAATTCCAGATCTGAGGCGGCGACCGGCGATGGCCGACCATAAATACCTTTCCATTCGCGGGGCGCGCGAACACAATCTCAAGAACGTCGATCTCGACCTGCCGCGCGACAGCCTGATCGTCATGACTGGACTGTCAGGATCCGGCAAGTCGTCGCTCGCTTTCGACACCATCTATGCCGAGGGCCAGCGCCGCTATGTCGAGAGCCTGTCGGCCTATGCCCGCCAGTTCCTGGAGATGATGCAGAAGCCGGACGTCGACCAGATCGACGGCCTGTCGCCCGCCATCTCGATCGAGCAGAAGACCACCTCGCGCAACCCGCGCTCGACGGTCGGCACCGTCACGGAAATCTACGACTACATGCGCCTGCTCTTCGCGCGTGTCGGCATCCCCTATTCGCCGGCCACCGGCCTGCCGATCGAGAGCCAGACGGTCAGCCAGATGGTCGACCGCGTGCTGGCGCTGGACGAAGGCACCCGCCTGTTCCTGCTGGCGCCGATCGTGCGCGGCCGCAAGGGCGAATACCGCAAGGAACTGCTGGAGCTGCAGAAGAAGGGTTTCCAGCGCGTCAAGGTCGACGGCACCTTCTACGAGATCGCCGACGTGCCGGCGCTGGACAAGAAGTACAAGCACGACATCGACGTCGTCGTCGACCGCATCGTCGTGCGCGGCGATCTGGCGACCAGGCTTGCGGACTCGATGGAGACCGCGCTGAAGCTCGCCGATGGCCTCGCGGTGGCCGAGTTCGCCGACCGGCCGCTCGACGCCAGCCTGACCGGCGAGGACTCGGTCAACAAGTCGAAGAACGAGACGCATGAGCGCATCCTGTTCTCGGAAAAGTTTGCTTGCCCGGTGTCCGGCTTCACCATTCCCGAGATCGAGCCCAGGCTGTTCTCCTTCAACAACCCGTTCGGCGCCTGCCCGACCTGCGATGGTCTCGGCAGCCAGCGCGCCATCGATCCCAACCTCGTCGTGCCGGACGAGAATGTATCGCTGCGCGACGGCGCCATCAGCCCGTGGGCGAAATCGACCTCGCCCTATTACGCGCAGACGCTGGAAGCGTTGGGCAAAGCCTATGGCTTCAAGCTCGGCGACAAGTTCAGGGATCTGAGCGCCGAGGCGAAAGAAGCCGTGCTGCACGGCACCGGCGAGCGCGAGATCACCTTCCAGTATGATGACGGCCTGCGTTCCTATAAGACCACCAAGACCTTCGAGGGCGTGATCCCCAATCTCGACCGGCGCTGGAAGGAAACGGAATCAGCCTGGATGCGCGAGGAGATCGAGCGCTTCATGTCGGCCACACCCTGCCCCGCCTGCAACGGCTATCGCCTAAAGCCGGAGGCGCTGGCCGTGAAGATCGGCGGCAAGCACATCGGCGAAGTGACCGAGCTGTCGATCCGCAAGGCCGATCAGTGGTTCACCGATCTGCCGGCGCAGTTGAACGAGAAGCAGAACGAGATTGCGGTGCGCGTGCTTAAGGAGATCCGCGAGCGGCTGCGCTTCCTGAACGATGTCGGCCTCGACTATCTGACATTGTCGCGCAACTCCGGCACGCTGTCGGGCGGCGAAAGCCAGCGCATTCGTCTCGCCTCGCAGATCGGCTCAGGCCTCACCGGAGTGCTCTATGTGCTGGACGAGCCGTCGATCGGCCTGCACCAGCGCGACAATGCGCGCCTGCTCGACACGCTCAAGCACCTGCGCGACATCGGCAATACCGTGATCGTCGTCGAGCATGACGAGGACGCCATCCTGCATGCCGACTACGTCGTCGACATCGGTCCGGCTGCCGGCATCCATGGCGGCCAGATCATCGCCCAGGGCACGCCGCAGCAGATCATGGCGACGCCCGCCTCGATCACCGGCAAGTACCTGTCGGGCGAATTGGAAGTGGCGACGCCGTCCGCGCGGCGCGAGGCAAAGAAGAACCGGCGCATCAAGGTGGTCGGCGCGCGCGGCAACAATCTGAAGAACGTCACGGCGGAAATCCCGCTCGGCACTTTCACTGCGGTCACCGGCGTGTCGGGCGGCGGCAAGTCGACCTTCCTGATCGAGACGCTGTTCAAGGCGGCCTCGCGCCGCATCATGGGTTCGCGCGAGCATCCGGCCGAGCATGACCGCATCGAAGGGCTGGAGTTCCTCGACAAGGTCATCGACATCGACCAGTCGCCGATTGGCCGCACGCCGCGTTCCAACCCGGCGACCTATACCGGCGCCTTCACGCCGATCCGCGACTGGTTCGCCGGCTTGCCGGAAGCCAAGGCGCGCGGCTACCAGCCGGGCCGTTTCTCCTTCAACGTCAAGGGTGGCCGCTGCGAGGCCTGCCAGGGCGACGGCGTGATCAAGATCGAGATGCACTTCCTGCCCGACGTCTACGTCACCTGCGACGTCTGCCACGGCAAGCGCTACAACCGCGAGACGCTCGACGTTCTGTTCAAGGGCAAGTCGATCGCCGACGTGCTCGACATGACGGTCGAGGAAGGCGTCGAGTTCTTCTCGGCGGTGCCCGGCGTGCGCGACAAGCTGGAGACGCTGAAGCAGGTTGGGCTGGGCTATATCCATATCGGCCAGCAGGCGACGACGCTTTCGGGCGGCGAGGCGCAGCGCATCAAGCTCGCCAAGGAACTGTCGCGCAAGGCGACGGGCAAGACGCTCTACATCCTCGACGAGCCGACCACCGGCCTGCACTTCCACGACGTCGCCAAGCTGCTCGAGGTGCTGCACGAGCTGGTTGACCAGGGCAACACGGTGGTGGTCATCGAGCACAACCTCGAGGTGATCAAGACTGCAGATTGGGTGCTCGACCTCGGCCCCGAAGGCGGCGACGGCGGCGGCGAGCTCGTCGCCTCCGGCACCCCGGAAGCCATCGTACGCGAAAAGCGCAGCTACACCGGCCAGTTCCTGAAAGAGCTTCTGGAGCGCCGCCCCGGGGGCAAGCGCGAAGCGGCGGAGTGATGGCAGGGAGGGGCCTGATCTCCATTGAAAGCCGCTTCGGCGTGGGTGAAACCATCGACCGGCTGGTCGAGACCGTCACCGGCGCCGGATTGCGCGTCTTCGCACGGATCGACCATGCCGCCGGCGCGCAGGAAGTCGGTGCCGCGCTTCGTCCGACAGAATTGCTGATCTTCGGTCACCCGAAGGGCGGCACGCCACTGATGCAGGACCGGCAGCTTGCGGGCATCGACCTGCCGATCAAGGCGTTGGCCTGGGAAGACGAGCAAGGCAAGGTCTGGCTGTCCTATAACGATGCGCGTTGGCTGGCGGATCGTCACGATCTTGGCGAGGCAAGTCGCGATGCCGTCACGGCGATCGCGGCGGGTATGGAGAAGGTCGTTTCGGCGGCCACCGGGACAAGTTTGTCAGGAGCGTAAGCCTGCCGATGGCCAACAACGTCTTTCGATTTTACACGGACGATCCGGAGTTCGTTTTTGACCATTTGCGCAAGCGCTGGCGCGAAGCAGTCTTGCGCTGGGATGGCCGCAGGGTCGGCGCGAGCAACATCTGGCTGATGGTGATCGTGCTGGACGGCAGTGATGCAGTCACCGCCTTTCAAAGCTGGCTGAGAGAACATGGCAAGGTTGGCGACTTGGTGATCCGCAACTGGCTCTTTGGGCGGATTATGACCGTCCCTAACACGATCCTCGTCCGGAAAAGGCGACGGATCCTTGGTTGGCTCCGACCGCGCGCCTCGCTAGCAGGAAGCTTGCCATGAAGCCCAGAATCGCCCGCCCCGACGATCTCTGCGCCATTGTCGCTGTAACCACGACGGCCTATGACCCCTACACCGCCCTGCTCGGCGCGCCGCCGATCCCTGTGACCGAGGACTACAAGCCGCGCATCGAGCGCGGCGAGATCTGGCTTCTGGAAGAAGGCGCCGAACTGGCAGGGCTGATTGTCCTCGAACGGCATCCCGACCACGCGCTGATCTTCAGCGTCGCCGTCGCGCCGGCTTTCCAGGGCAGAAAACTCGGTATCAAATTGCTCGATTTCGCCGAGGATCAAGCGCGATCATGGGGCGTGCCGGAGGTTCGGCTCTACACCAATTCGCGCATGGAGCGGAACATCGCGCTCTATGCGGCCTACGGTTTTCGCGAAACGGGTCGCCGCGCCAATCCGTACCGGCCAGGATGGGTCCTGGTCGACATGGCCAAGCCGGTCAGCAAAGCGGCCTGACCACATCTTGAAACGCGGAGGAGGAAGACAATGAGCCAAGGAACGATCCGCTCGGGCATGGGCGGCTGGACTTTCGAGCCCTGGGACACTTCCTTCTATCCGGAGAAACTCGCCAAGGCCAAGCAGCTGCATTACGCCAGCCGCCAGGTGCCGACTATCGAGATCAACGGCACCTATTATTCGAGCTTCAAGGAACCGACCTTCGTGAAATGGGCCAATGACGTGCCGGACGGTTTCGTCTTTTCGCTCAAGGGCAACCGCTTCGTCACCAACCGCCGGGTGCTCGGCGAGGCCGGCGAATCGATTATGCGCTTCCTCGGCTCCGGCATCGCCGCGCTCGGCGAGAAGCTCGGCCCGATCCTGTGGCAGTTCGCGCCGACCAAGAAATTCGACGCCGACGATTTCGAGGCCTTCCTCAAACTTCTGCCCGAGAAGCAGGACGGCGTTGCCTTGCGCCACGCGCTGGAGGTACGCCACGACAGCTTCATCGTGCCGGAATTCCCCGCATTGGCGCGTAAATACAACGCCGCGATCGTCTATGCCGACCACGCCAAATATCCGGCGATCGCCGACGTCACCGGCGACTTCGTCTATGCGCGATTGCAGACCGGTAGCGACGACAATCCCGACTGCTACACGCCGAAAGGCCTGGACGAATGGGCGGCACGCGCGAAGACCTGGGCGGAGGGCACGCAGCCCGCCGACCTGCCGCGTGCCGATCCCAAGACCGATGCGCCGATCAAGCCGCGCGACGTGTTCGCCTACTTCATCACCGAAGGCAAGGTGCGCGCGCCGTTCGGCGCCATGGCGCTGATGAAGCGGGTGACAGCCTAGAGCTGCGGACCTCCGCAGCGGCCGTAGTTCAAACGCCAGAGTTTTGTTCGGCGCGCCACGCGACGCCAATCGGCCGTCGGCTTGTCGGAACCTGCCGGCCGTCTTGACCGTTCTGTCCCAGCCGCCGACCGTAGGAGACCGCTGCGAAGTCGCAACAGGTGCCGAAGGTTGGAACGGAACGCAGCCACCTCGCAAAACGCTTGCCAAGTCCCGCAGCGTCGGAAAGGAGCGAGGAAAGATGATCGTCATCCTCGGTGCCTTGCTTACCATTGCAGGCGTCGTGTACATGGCAGGCGCCACTCTGAGGCGCGGACGACTGAGCGATCCAGCACCTCGTCCGGCGCCGAACCTGGCAACATCGGGCCCGACATTGGAGCCACGGCGGCGCGGGCTCGGTTTCCTCGGCCTGTCGCAGAATTGGCCGGGTCTGGTGATGATGGCGATGGGCTTTATCCTGCTATTGTCGGTAATGATCCTATAACGCAGGAATCCTCGCATCTTCGCGCCTATCGTAACGTAATCGATACTTCCATGCTGCACTAATGCACCTACGCCAGGTTGCAGAAGCCCGGCGCCGGCAAGGACGCGTGCATGCTGCTCGACTACAACTCATTGCTTCTGGCCGTCGGCTTCTCCGCCGCTTGCCTCAGCCTCACGCTGTTTGGAACCTGGCTGGCCGCACGTTCCGACAGGTTCCTTTTGACCTGGGCGATCAGCGTGCTGGCCGTGGTGGTCGAAGTCTTTGTCTATGACGCCTATATCAAAGCACCTGGAAACGCCCTCGGCGTGCTGACGCTGGCGCTGCTTCTGTTCGGCTTCTCGGTCATGCTGGGCGCCGCCCATCAATACAGGACGAGACGCTCGCCGGTGCCGCTGATCGCGCTTGGCGCCGGCTGCTCCTTTGCGCTGGCGCTGCCGCCGATGGCGCTCGGCTATGACGGACTGGGCTTCATGCTGGAGAACGCCCTGGCCGCGCTGCTGCTGTTCGGCACCGCGTACGAATATTGGCGCGGCCGCGCAGAGGCGCCCGTCCATCTCATCGGCGTGGCGCTGCTCTACTCGCTGACTGCCGTATCCTTCGTGCTATGCGCGGCGGTGCTGGCATGGGACGGCAAAATGGTCCTCGGTCACGCGCCGAGCAACTGGGCCGAGGATCTGAGCCTCGTCATCGTCATCGCCTCGATGACCGGTATCGGCGCATTGTCACTGGCGCTGAACCAGGGGCGGCTCGCCCGCCATCATCAGCGCGAAGCCCAGACCGATGCGCTTACCGGACTGCTCAACCGCCGCGCGCTGTTCGACCTGCACGGCAGGACACCCGTCGGCGCCTTCACCGCGGTTGTGGTGTTCGACCTCGACGGCTTCAAGGCGATCAACGACCAGTTTGGCCACGCCGCCGGCGACGAGGTGCTGAAGGCCTTTGCCGAAGTGCTGTCAAGCAGCCTGCGCCCGAACGACTCCGTCGCCCGCATGGGCGGCGAGGAATTCGCCATGGTGTTGAAGCGCAGCTTGCCCGAGACGGCCGAGGCCACGGCCGAAAGCGTCAGGACGACGTTCGCCGCGCGCACAGTTGAGACCGAGACCGGGACGTTGCGCTGCACGGTGAGCGCCGGCTTCGCCTTCGGCAGCAGCGAAGGCATGAGCTTCGACAAGGTGCTCAGCGCCGCCGACAAGGCGCTCTATGCCGCCAAGCGCGGCGGCCGCAACCGCGTTCTGGACTTCCGCCGCGCCGGTTGAATTTCACCGCCGCATGCAAACTCTCAATGGTGTGCGATCACGTCGTTGAAGGTATCGAGATCGACGTAGAAAACCTTGGTGATTTCATCGAGGAGATGCTCCTCGTCATAGCCTTGCGACATCAGGATGTTGATCGCGGTCATGATGTCGACGCGCTCTGTGAGGCGCCGCTTCTGATAGTCCTCGACAAAACGTTCCATCGCCGTCCCCTGGCAAGATTCTTCTTGGACGCATTGACCGACAATCACTGCGGGGGAAGCTAAGCAGGCTTGCTTGCGTGGAACTTGCGGGCGATGTCCGCGCGCCTTCCCCCCTTATTGGCGACTGGTACGGAAAGCGGCCGACTCACCAAGGCCAAGAAAAGACTAGCACGAGGTATTGAGCGCGCCAGAGCGCTCAACAACTTCGTCATCCTTGGGCGCAGCGACACGAAGCGGAGCGAAGACCCCAGGATCCATTCCGTTACTTCCGAGCGTCACTGACGGTGCAGAATTTGGAATGACGCCGCACAAAGAAACTATTCTGTAGCGCAGCACTCTTCGGCCAACGTCACGGAACGAATGGTCTTCGCTCCTTGCTTCGCCCAAGGATGACGACGACGCGGTTAGACTGTCAGGAATTTCCTCACATCCGCCCGATCGAGATCCTCAGCCGGCCCCGTATGCACGATCTGGCCGCGATCCATGATGTTGACCTCGTCGGCAAGCTCGCGGCAGAAGTCGAGATACTGCTCGACCAAAAGCACGGCGATCCCGGCCTGGTCGCGCAGGTAGCGGATGGCGCGGCCGATATCCTTGATGATCGAAGGCTGGATGCCTTCAGTCGGCTCGTCGAGCACCAGGAGCTTCGGCCGCATCACCAGCGCGCGGCCGATGGCGAGTTGCTGCTGCTGCCCGCCGGAAAGGTCGCCGCCGCGGCGGCCGAGCATTTGCTTCAGGACCGGAAACAGCTCGAAAACATGCGCTGGTACATTACGGTCCGCGCGCCTGAGCGGCGCGAAGCCGGATTCCAGATTCTCGCGCACCGTCAGCAGCGGGAACACCTCCCGGCCCTGCGGCACGAATGCGATGCCCGACCGGGCGCGATCATACGCCGCGCTCCGGTCGAGCGCCTTCCCCTCGAAGGCAACGCTTCCGCTCGTCAGCCGGTGATGGCCGACGATCGATCTCATCAAACTGGTCTTGCCGACGCCGTTGCGGCCGAGCACGCAGGTGATCTTGCCTGCGCCTGCCTTCAGCGACACGCCGCGCAGCGCCTGGGCGGCGCCATAGTGAAGCGTGGCATTGGAGACTTCGAGCATGATCAGCCCCTTCTCCAGCGCTTCAGGAACGCGAAATCGAAACGGTAGAACGGAACCCGCCAGACCATGCTCACCGTCCCAGATACACTTCGACGACGCGCTCATCCGCCGAGACGAAATCGAGCGTGCCTTCGGACAGCACCGAGCCCTCATGCAGGCAGGTGACCTTGACGCCGAGCTCGCGCACGAAATGCATATCGTGCTCGACGACGACCACCGAATGATCGCGGGCGATGTCCTTGAGCAGGCGCGCTGTCTCCTCGGTCTCGGCGTCGGTCATGCCTGCGACCGGCTCGTCGACGAGCAAGAGTTTCGGGTCCTGCGCGAGCAGCATGCCGATCTCCAGCCATTGCTTCTGGCCGTGGCTGAGATTGGCGGCGAGCTCGTCCCGCTTGTCGCCCAGACGGATGATGCCGAGGATGTCGTCGATGCGCCGCGTCTCCGCTGGCGAGCGGCGATGAAACAGCGCCGGGAGGATCGAGCGCGGCCCCTTCAGCGCCAGCATGAGGTTGTCTTCGACGCTGTGGCTCTCGAAGACGGTCGGCTTCTGGAATTTTCTGCCGATACCCATCATGGCGATCTCGGCCTCGTCGTGGCGGGTGAGATCCACCTGGCCGTCGAAGAACACCTCGCCCTCGTCCGGCCGTGTCTTGCCGGTGACGATGTCCATCATCGTCGTCTTGCCGGCGCCGTTGGGTCCGATGATCGCCCGCATCTCGCCCTTGTCCAGCACCAGTGACAGATTGTTGATGGCGCGAAAGCCGTCGAAGGAGACCGACACGCCGTCGAGATAAAGGATTGTGTTCGACTTGCTCATGCTCGCTCACTCCGCCGGCTGCGGTTCGGTGCTGGTGGCCGACCAGGCACCCGGCGTCCTTGCCGCCGAGCGAACGATCTTCGGCTCCGGCGCCTCTGGATCGGCGCCGGTTTCGGCGGCAAGCGAGGCCGCGCGCAGCGCCTTTGCCCTGCCGCGCCAACTGTCCCACATGCCGACGATGCCTTTGGGCAGCAACAGCGTGACGGCGACGAACAGACCGCCCAGCGCGAACAGCCAGAATTCCGGCAGCACGCCGGTGAACCAGGATTTGCCGGCATTGACGAGCAGCGCGCCGATGATCGGCCCGACGATGGTGCCGCGCCCGCCGACCGCGGTCCAGATCACCACCTCGATCGAGTTGGCCGGATCGAATTCGCCAGGGTTGATGATGCCGACCTGCGGCACGTAGAGCGCGCCGGCAATGCCGGCCATGACCGCAGAGACAGTGAAGGCGAAGAGCTTCACGTTCTCCGCCCGCCAGCCGAGGAAACGGGTACGGCTCTCGGCATCGCGCACAGCCATCAGCAGCTTGCCGTATTTGGAGCGCACGATCGCCGCGGTGACGAAGACGGCAAGCGCAAGCGTCACGGCGCTGGCGGTAAACAGCGCCGAACGCGTCGCGTCGGCCTGGACGTTGAAGCCGAGTATGTCCTTGAAATCGGTCAGGCCGTTATTGCCGCCGAACCCCATGTCGTTGCGGAAGAAGGCAAGCAGCAGCGCATAGGTCATCGCCTGGGTGATGATCGACAGATAGACGCCGGTGACGCGGCTGCGGAAGGCGAACCAGCCGAAGACGAAAGCGAGCAGGCCGGGCACGGCCAGCACCATCAGCGCCGCGAACCAGAAATGGTCGAAACCGTACCAGAACCAGGGTAGCTCCTTGTAGTTCAGGAACACCATGAAGTCGGGCAGGATCGGATTGCCGTAGACGCCGCGCGAGCCGATCTGGCGCATTAGATACATGCCCATCGCATAGCCGCCGAGCGCGAAGAAGGCGCCGTGGCCGAGCGAAAGGATGCCGCAATAGCCCCACACCAGGTCGAGCGCGAGCGCCAGCAGCGCGTAGCAGAGATATTTGCCCGTCAGCGCCACGATATAAGGCGGGATGTAGAAGGCGCTTCGCGGCGAGACCGCGAGGTTGAGCAGCGGCACGATGACGGCAGCCGCGAGCAACATGAAGATGGCGATCGCGATGCGGTGGTCGGCGCCGAAGAAGCGTTGCGTGATCATGCCTCCACCGCCCTGCCCTTGAGCGCGAACAGGCCGCGCGGGCGCTTTTGGATGAACAGGATGATCAGCACCAGGACGACGATCTTGCCCAGCACGGCGCCGGCATAGGGCTCGAGGAACTTGTTGACGATGCCGAGCGAGAAGGCGCCGACCAGCGTGCCCCACAAATTGCCGACGCCGCCGAAGACAACGACCATGAAACTGTCGATGATGTAGCCGCGGCCTAGATTGGGCGAGACATTATCGATCTGGCTGAGCGCCACACCGGCGATCCCGGCGATGCCCGAGCCCAGCGCGAAGGTCAGCGCGTCGACCCATGGCGTCTTGATGCCCATCGAAGCTGCCATGCGGCGGTTGGCGGTGACGGCGCGCATCTGCAGCCCCCAAGGCGTGCGCTTCATGACGTAGAGCAGCACGCCGAACACGAGCAGCGCGAACACCAGGATCCAAAGCCGGTTCCAGGTGATGGCCAGTTGTCCGATACCGAACGAGCCCGACATCCAGGACGGATTGCCCACCTCCTGGTTGGTCGGCCCGAAGATGGTGCGCACGGCCTGCTGCAGGATCAGCGAGACGCCCCAGGTGGCCAGAAGCGTCTCCAGCGGCCGCCCATATAGGAAGCGGATGATGCCGCGTTCGATGGCAAGTCCGACCAGCGCCGCAACCAGAAAAGCGAGCGGCAGCGCGATGACCAGCGACCAGTCGAACAGGCCGGGGAACGAGGCGCGGATCACCTGCTGGACGACGAAAGTGGTGTAGGCGCCGAGCATCACCATCTCGCCATGGGCCATGTTGATGACGCCCATCACGCCGAAGGTGATGGCAAGCCCGATCGCTGCCAGCAGCAGCACAGATCCGAGCGAGATGCCGTACCAGATGTTCTGGCCGGCATCCCACAGGGCAAGCGTCGAATTGATACTCGCGATTGCGGCCGTCGCCGCTTCCTTGACTGCTCCGGAGGCGTTGGCCTCAACGGAGGTGAGGAGCGAGAGCGCGTCGCGGTCGCCGCGCGCCCCGATCAAGGCGATTGCGGCGAGCTTGTCCGCATCGGGCTTGTCCGAAACCAGTATGGAAGCAGCACGCGCCTGCTCCAGCAAAGCCTTGACGCTCGCCACGGCTTCACCGGCGATCGCTGCGTCGAGCGGCTCGATGTTGGCCGCATCAGGTGTCTTGAACATAGTGTCGGCGGCGGCGATGCGGACAGTCGGGTCCTTGGAACCAAGCGTCAGCGTGCCCAATGCATCGCGGATGGTGCGGCGCAAGGTGTTGTTGACGCCGATCTGGGTTAAGTCATCTGCGGAAGCCTCGCCCGCCGCCTCGCCGCTCAGCGGGTCGAAAAGCTGGATGCTGTCGCTCCCTTCCTTGCCGACAAACACCATCGAGTCGGCGGCGCGAATGTAAAGATTGCCTTCCGCCAATGCAGCAAGCGGCCGTTCGACAGCCGGATCGCCTGTGGCTGTCAACTCGCGAACGATAACTCCAGTCTCGGAAAAGTCCGCAGCTGTCGCGAATTTGGCGATGATGGCACGCAGATCGGCTTCCGCAGCGCCCGAGGACGACAGCGTCGTCAGCAGGAACAAAAGCGTGAGGCCAATCGCACGGAAGATCTTCATCGGTCTTTGATGAGCCTTGAGGGTTTAATGGACGTCCGGACGGTGGAGGAAACCGTCCGGACGCGCGCAGTCTTAGGCATGGACCTGAGGGTCCAGCCCGGGAAGGATCAGTTGGTGCCCTTGCCGCCGCACTTGCCGGTTTTGACATTGAAGTTGCCGCAGCTGAGCGGCGCGCGCCAATCGGAAATCAGGTCCTTGGAATCTGGCAGGTAGTCGGACCATTCGTCGCCCATCACCAGGCCGGGCGTCTTCGAGACCGTCTGGAACTGGCCATTGGCCTGGATTTCACCGATCAGCACCGGCTTCGTAATGTGGTGGTTCGGCATCATCGTCGAATAGCCGCCGGTCAGGTTCGGCACCGAAACGCCGACCATCGCGTCGATGACCTTGTCCGGATCGGTGGTGCCGGCCTTTTCGACCGCCTTCACCCACATGTTGAAGCCGATATAGTGAGCTTCCATCGGGTCGTTGGTGGTGCGCTTGTTGTTCTTGATGAACTTGTGCCAGTCGGCGATGAACTTCTTGTTCTCGGGCGTGTTGACGCTCTCGAAATAGTTCCAGGCGGCGAGATGGCCGACCAGCGGCTTGGTGTCGAGACCGGCGAGCTCTTCCTCGCCAACGGAGAAGGCCATGACCGGGATGTCCTCGGCCTTGATGCCCTGGTTGCCGAGTTCCTTGTAGAACGGCACGTTGGCGTCACCGTTGACGGTCGAGACGACAGCGGTCTTCTTGCCGGCCGAGCCGAACTTCTTGATCGCCGAAACTTCGGTCTGCCAGTCGGAGAAGCCGAACGGCGTGTAGTTGATCATGATGTCCTCGGCCGGCACGCCCTTGGACTTCAGATAGGCTTCGAGGATCTTGTTTGTGGTGCGCGGATAGACGTAGTCGGTGCCTTCCAGCACCCAACGCTTCACCGAGCCGCCATCCTTGCTCATCAGATAGTCGACGGCAGGGATGGCCTGCTGGTTCGGAGCCGCACCGGTGTAGAACACGTTGCGCTCGCTTTCCTCGCCCTCATATTGGACGGGATAGAACAGGATGTTATCGAGCTCGGAGAACACTGGCAGCACCGATTTGCGCGACACCGAGGTCCAGCAGCCGAACACAGCCGCGACCTTGTCCTTCGAAATCAGCTCGCGCGCCTTTTCGGCGAACAGCGGCCAATTGGACGCCGGATCGACGACGACGGCCTCGAGCTTCTTGCCGAGCAGACCGCCCTTCGCATTCTGCTCCTCGATCAGCATCAGCATGGCGTCTTTCAGCGTCGTCTCCGAAATCGCCATGGTCCCCGACAGCGAATGGAGGATGCCGACCTTGATCGTGTCTTCAGCCGCCCTGGCGGAAGCCGATGCCAGCAGGCCGGCCGCGACGACGCCGGCGGACAGAATTTTTGTTATTTTCGCGAAGTTACCCCTCATATGACACACTCCCAAGCTGGTTGTTTTGCACCGCAACGTAACTGTGCAAGCGACGTGCCAGACGGAAATTGGTCAAGAAAAATTTCGGAATAATTCAATAATTACAGGCGCTTATATGAGCATTCGCAAATTTTGACCGCTGCTGCACTGCGACAGGATTGAGAAAAGTTTACGCAGCCCTGCCTAGATTTTGCCCAAATGATGAAAGTGCCTAAACTTTCATCTGAATTGAACGCGACCTCGATCGGCCCTGTTGCGGCCCGCACGCTAAATGCGGCAAGGTCGCCGCGCAAATGAGAGACACTATGGCCTCACGCTTCATCCTGAGTTTCCTGCTTCTGCTTACCACCGCCGGCGGCGCGCGCGCCGATTTCACCGACGGCAAGCTGCCCGACGGCGCTTATCACTGCGAGGTCTATCTGCTGGGACTGTTCCTCGACCTCGGCGTCATCACCATCAAGGGCAGCCTCTACAGCGGCCCGGATACCTTCGGCGCCGCGCCGCAGGCCTACAACTACCAGATGAACGCCAATGGCGAGATCGCCTGGCTTGGTCCGCTCGGCGGCTACACCAGCGGCGGCAATTCGATCTCGATGACCCAGGCGACGCTGGATGACCCGAGCGGCCCCTCCTTCGATATCATCATGAAGCAGCAGAACGGCGCCTTCACGGCCTCGACCTGCACCAAGAAATAGCTGTCGGCGGATAGCGGACGCGCGGGCCCGGGCAGTGACCCGAAATAGCGCTCTCCATGTCATCCCAATGTTGCCGAAGTGCCTTAGGCACCGTGATCTCCTCAAGAGCGCCCACCGCCCGGCTCCGAGCAGCAGGCTGCGCTGAAGCGGGAGGCCGCCTAACTCCCTGCCGCGACTTCGAGCGCCAGCCGGGCCATGTCGGTGAAAAGCGCCTGGCGTTCCGAATAGTCGGTCTCCTCGTCGGTGACGATATGATCGACGACGGTGAGCAGCGAAAGAGCGCGCGCGCCGAAATGCGCCGATATACGGTAGAGCGCGCTGGTCTCCATATCGACCGCCAGCGCTCCGAGCGCCCTTGGCTCGTCGAACCGCGCTCGGCCATCGGGATGGTGGAACACGTCGCTGCAGATCGTCAGCCCAGCGCTGCAGGCGATGCCGAGATCGGCCGCGCGTTGCAGCGCCAGCGCATGGAGCGCCCGGTCCGGTCCCGCCGGCCGGTAAAGTCCAAATACCTGCCCGCTGGTTGCGCCCTCGGCCCGCACCTCGCTGGAGATCACGATGCCGCGCAGCGGCGCGTCCTCCGATAAGCCGCCGCAAGTGCCGGTGCGGATCAGCGTTTTCACGCCATGATAGTCGAGCAACTCATGGGCATAGATCAGGAAGGACGAAGCGCCGATGCCGGTCGCCTGGATGCTGACCGGCTTGCCACGAAACCGGCCGGTGAAGCCCAGCGCGCCCCTTCGACGGTTCACGCAGCGTGGTGCATCGAGAAAGGTCTCCGCCATCCATCGTGCGCGCTCGGGGTCACCCGGCAACAGCACCGTTTCGGCATAATCACCCTTGCCCGCCTCGATATGCGGCGTCACGCGCTACCACCCCATGATAGACCTATCCAGTTGCCATCATGGCAGGGCCGCCGCAATGTGCAAGCAGTAGCTGTTTTACAAGCAATTCCAGGAAATTGCGTCAAAAACAAAAGAATAGAGCGATTCTCAGTGAACGACGAACCGCCCTACGATTCCAGCACGTCCTTGACGATCGTCGCCAGTTGCTTGAGGGAGAACGGTTTCGGCAGGAAGCCGAAATGCGCGTCGGCCGGCAGGTTCTTGGCAAAGGCGTCCTCGGCATAGCCCGAAACGAACACGAACTTGATGTCCGGCTGGCGCTTGCGCAGCTCGCCGAGCAATGTCGGCCCGTCCATCTCGGGCATCACTACGTCGGACACTACGATATCGACCTTGCCGCCGAGCGCCTCGAAGACTTCCAGCGCCTCGACGCCCGACGACGCCTCGTGGACGGTGTAGCCGCGCGAGGTCAGCGCCCTAACGCCGCCCATGCGCACGGCGTCTTCGTCCTCGACCAGAAGCACGGTGGCCGAGCCGGAAAGATCTTTCGCCGTATCGGTCGGCTTGGCCGGAACCGTCGCCGCGGTCGCCGGGGCTTCGCCAGGCTCGGCCTGCTTCTTCGCCTCGGCGATGTGACGCGGCAGGAAGATGCGGAACACCGTGCCCTTGCCGACTTCGGAGTCGCAGAAGATGAAGCCGCCGGTCTGCTTGATGATGCCATAGACCATAGACAGACCGAGGCCGGTGCCCTTGCCCACTTCCTTGGTCGTGAAGAAGGGCTCGAAAATCTTCTTCAGCACGTCGGGCGCGATGCCGCTGCCGGTGTCCTCGACGTCGACCAGCACGTAATCCGCCGGCGTCAACTCGCGATAGGCGAAGGATTTGCACTCGTCGGCGGTGACGTTGCGGGTGCGCACCGTGAGATCGCCACCGCTCGGCATGGCGTCGCGCGCATTGACGGCGAGATTGACCACCACCTGCTCGAACTGGCCGATATCGACCTTGACCGGCCACAGGTCGCGGCCGTGGTCGATCTTCAGCTTGATGTCGTTGCCGACCAGGCGGGCAAGCAGCATCCTGAGATCGGCCAGGACATCGGTCAGGTTGAGCACTTCCGGCCGCAGCGTCTGCTTGCGCGAGAAGGCCAGCAACTGCCGCACCAGCGACGCTGCCCGGTTGGCGTTCTGCTTGATGTTCATGATGTCGGGGAAGGACGGATCCGACGGGCGGTGGTTGGTCAACAGAAGATCCGACGCCATGATGATGGCGGTCAGCACATTGTTGAAGTCATGCGCGATGCCGCCGGCGAGTTGGCCGACCGCCTGCATCTTCTGGCTCTGCGCCATCTGGCCCTCGAGCGCCTTCTGCTCGGTGGTCTCGACCGCGTAGACGATCGCCGATTCCTCGGCGCCTTCGCCGCCGGCGCTGTCGGCGACGGCGTTGACGTAGAAGCGGATATGGCGCTCCTCATTGCCGGGCAGCACGGAGTCGATCGGCTCGATATTGGCCTGCCGCTGCCGGGCCTTTTCGAAGGCTGCCGCGAAACCCGGCCGGTCGCGTTCGTGGACGATGGTCTCGAACCGCACCCGCCGGTCGACGGCGTCGCGGTCGACCACGGACGAAAACAGCTGCAGGAACGGCGCATTGGTGCGCAGGATGCGCCCGTTCGCATCGACGCCGGCAATCGCCATCGGCGTCGAATTGAAGAAGCGGGTGAAGCGGACCTCGGAAGCCCTGAGTTCCGCGGAGGCGTCCTCGCCCTGGGTGCGGTTGAGCACGATCGTGCGGGTCGGACCGTTCACGCCTTCGCGGCTTGCCGAAACCCGGTGCATGAAGCGCACCGGCAGCGCCTGGCCGCTCATGGTGGTGAGGTCGAGATCGATGACGGCGTTGCGCGTGGTGCCGGGATCGGCCTTGACCGAGCGGACCAGCGCCATGCCGTCGCCGGCGATGATTTCCGGCAGCGTGATAGCGCCCGGCGTGAAACTGGCAAGATCGATGCCCAGCCACTCGGCAAGGGTGGCGTTGATATAGGTGACGCGGCCTTCCTGGTCGGCCGAAAAGAATCCAGCCGGCGCGTGGTCGAGATGGTCGATGGCCTTCTGCAGGTCGAGGAAGAAGCGCTCCTGCTCGGCTCGTTCCTGCGAAATGTCGGCGAGCTGCCACGCCAGCATCGGCAGCCTTTGCCCGGGCATGCTGAAGGCGCGGGCACGCGCCCGATACCAGCGCGCGCCGGGTTCGACGCCCGGCTTGATCGACTGCGCCAGCCGGAACTCGCCGTCGCCGGCCTGGCCGTCGCGCAGGCCCGACGCAAGCCGATAGATCGTCATCGACGCCTCGGGAACATCCGACAGCAGCCCTTCGACCGTTTTGAGATCGGCGGCCGAGGCGGCACCCGTCATGTCGGCATAGGCGCGGTTGGCATAGACGACGCGACCCTTGGTGTCGGTGACCAAAAGCCCCTGCGACATTGAGTCGACGAAGGCTTTCGACAATTCGTCGCCGGTCGAGCGTGGCGCAATCTGCACGAAGCCGATCGCTGTCGCGAACAGAAAGCCGACGCCGATCATGGCAAGCACGCCGAGCATGCCGAGCAGGAAAGGATCGCCGAGCCGCTCGCGGAACAGTCCGAAGACGATCGCGGCGCCGGTCAGCACGACGATGAAGACGATGAGCCTGGTGACGGCGCCCGGACGCGTGTTCTGGTCGACGATCGGTACCGGATAGAAATCGCCGCGCGCTTCCTTGGCCATGTTCCCCCTGCTCATGATTCCGGTGTCCGATGGGCGCGGACGGCCGGTTGAATCACATTCTCCTGTAGCGGAAAAGGCCCCGGCGGCAAATGTCCGATAAAATCAACGATTCATGTTTCAAACTGTTCACGATGGGTGATGTGAACTTGCGGCGGGCGGCCACCGCGGTCTAGTGTCGCCTCACCTCAAGAGGCGATTGGGTGCACCGATGCTGCAGTGGCTGGATAGCGTGGCGGGTCCGGGTTATGTCGCTGCAATCCTGTGGACGTTTGCAGCCCTCATTTTGCTTGTCGTCGTCCTACTGGTCATCAAGGTGGTGCGCAACCTGACCTTCGGCACGTTCGTGGCCGGCGGCAGGAACCGCAAGACGCGCCTTGCGGTCATGGACGCCACCGCCGTCGACAGTCATCGCAGGCTTGTTCTGGTGCGCCGCGACGACATCGAGCACCTGATCCTGATCGGCGGACCGACCGATGTCGTGGTCGAACGCGATATCAGGCTGGCCGCGCCGCGCCGGCCCGCGCTGACCGGCGACAGCGGCCAGCAGCAGGTCGCGCAGCGCCCGCGCGCCCCGCAACCGGTACCCGCGCCCGCACCTGCGCCCGCCAGGTCGACACCGCCGTCCACCGCCCAGCCGGCCGCCGCCGCGCGTCCACGCGCGCCGGCGCCCGCTCCCGCGCCGAAGCCGGCGGCGCCGAGCCAGCCGACGGCCAAGGTCATGCCGCTGCCGAGCTACGGAGCGACGAACGGCAGTACCAGGTATCCGCCGCCGCCCTCGAACGATTCCATCGACGACACGCTGATGCACGAACTCGAGACCTCTCTCGACGATCAGCATTCCCAGCCGCCGGCGGCAAACAAGCCAGCGGCCAAGCCTTCGCTCGACGACGAGATGACCAGGCTTCTGGGCGAACTGGGCAGCCACAAGCGCTGACCCAACGGCAACTGCCGGCGGGTCAGCTATTCTCCACGCTTGACGTCGAAAAACAAAAATGGCCGGAAATCCGGCCATTTCGATGCTCTTTGCCCTGTCCAGCTCGCGTCAGTCGTCGCGGTAGACCTTCTCGCGGCGCTCGTGACGCTCCTGCGCCTCGATCGATAGCGTTGCGATCGGGCGCGCATCAAGCCGCTTCAGCGCGATCGGCTCTCCGGTTTCCTCGCAATAGCCGTAGGTGCCTTCGTCGATGCGCTGGAGCGCGGAGTCGATTTTCGAGATGAGCTTGCGCTGGCGGTCGCGGGCGCGCAATTCGATGGCGCGGTCGGTTTCTGAGGAGGCGCGATCGGCAAGGTCGGGGTGGTTGGCGTTTTCCTGCTGCAGGATTTCGAGGGTTTCGCGCGCTTCGCGGAGAATGTCGTTCTTCCAAGTGATTAGCTTCTGGCGGAAGTACGATTTTTGCCGTTCATTCATGAACGGCTCGTCTTCGGAGGGTACGTAATCGGCGGTAACGATGTCGTTCATTCGACTCACCCAACAACCCCAAATTTGGCGCCTATATATTCGGGGACCGAAGGCTACACAAGCGCTATCGGCGAGAGTTTCACGCAATTGTTAGTCTCGCATCGGCAACCTGCGCGACAACGTTGTTTCAACGCCAGAAAACGAATTCGCACATGATTCGTTGCAGTTGCTGCCGCCGGCCATTGTGCATGACGTGGTTCTGGTGACTAATCGCGCTTTCATCATGGGGGTCCGATTGAGTAGGCTTTACCTGTTGAGGCATGCCAAAGCCGGCTGGGCAATGCCCGGCGTGCGCGATTTCGACCGCCCGCTCGACGAATCGGGCATGGCCGACGCCGAAGCGATCGGAGAAGCCATGCGGGTCCGCAGTTACGTGCCGGACGTGACCCTCTGCTCGAACGCAAAACGGGCCAGGCAGACGCTGGAAGGCCTGGCGGGGCGCACCGACACCGGCCGGGTCCTGTTCTTCGACACGCTCTATAGCGAGGATGCGGCCGGCTATCTCGACATCATTCGCAGGAATGGCGGCGCCGACTCCCTTCTGGTCATCGGCCACAATCCCATGACCGAAGACCTGGCCATGGCGGTATCTGGTGATGGCGAGGAGCCGGCGCGCGGCATGATGAACCATGGTTTTCCGACCTCCGGCCTCGCCGTGGTGCGCTTTCCCGGCAACCTCGCCGAGGCAGCGCAAGGCAACGGCTATCTCGAAGCCTTTCTCACGCCCGCCGACCTCTGAGACCATTTCAAAAACCCGGCCCGACGCTTATATCGGGCGCTGACGCGCAACCAGAGGCCCGATTTGGCATCATCGCTGACCACCTTCACGGATGAAGCAAGGATTGCGCTCGACACGTTGTCGGGCCGCGCCGCCGGGCTCTTCTCCCCATCATTGCGTCTAGGCGTCACCGGCCTGTCCCGCGCCGGCAAGACGGTGTTCATCTCCGCCCTCGTCCACAACCTCGTCCATGGCGGACGCCTGCCGCTGTTCGAGGCGCAGAAATCCGGCCGCATCGCCCGCGCCTTCCTCGAGGAGCAGCCGGACGATGCCGTTCCGCGTTTCCAGTACGAGGACCATGTCGCGGCTTTGGTGAACGACCGCGTCTGGCCGGACTCCACGCGCGCCATCTCAGAACTGCGGCTCACCATCGAATATGAGTCAGCTTCCGGCTGGAACCGGCTGTTCTCAGCCGGAAAGCTATCCGTGGATATCGTGGACTATCCCGGCGAATGGCTGCTCGACCTGCCGCTGCTCGGCAAATCCTTCGCCGATTTTTCGCGCGAGGCGGTCGAGCTGGCCGCCCTGCCCGTCCGCTCCGAACTGTCGCAGGCCTGGCGAGAGCTGGCCTCCACCGTCAATCCCGAGACGGACGGCGACGAGATGACGGCACGGCGGCTGGCCGAGAGCTTTGCCGCCTATCTCAAGGCCTGTAAGCTCGACGAGCGGGCGCTGTCGACGCTGCCGCCCGGCCGCTTCCTGATGCCGGGCGACCTCGAAGGCTCGCCGGCCCTCACCTTCGCGCCGCTGATGATGCTGTCGCAAGGCCGGCCGCGCTCCGGATCACTGCAGGCGATGATGGAGCGCCGCTACGAGGCCTATAAGACGCATGTCGTCAAACCGTTCTTTCGCGAGCACATCACCCGCCTCGACCGGCAGATCGTGCTGATCGACGCCATGCAGGCGCTCAATGCCGGCCCGGCTGCCATGGCCGATCTGGAGCGCGCCGTCACCGAGATCCTGGCCTGCTTCCGGCCCGGACGGGGCAATTTCCTCACCGACTTCTTCTCGCGCCGCATCGACCGCATCCTGGTGGCCGCGACCAAGGCGGACCATCTGCACCATGAAAGCCATGACCGGCTGCAGGCGATCGTGCGCCGGCTGACCGACCGCGCCGTTGCCCGGGCAAATTTCAGCGGCGCCGCTGTCGATGTCGTTGCCATGGCCGCGGTTCGCTCGACCCGCGAAGGTACGGTGAAGCAGGGTCGCGAGACGCTGCCGGTGATCATCGGCACCCCGCTGAAGGGCGAGACGATCAACGGCGAGACGTTCGACGGAAAGGCCGAAACCGCCATATTCCCGGGCGATTTGCCGGAAAAGGTCGATGCCGTGTTCGACGTGTGCGTGTCGCAGCCGGACGCCGCCGAGCCGGCGATCCGCTTCGTGCGGTTCCGCCCGCCGAAGCTGGAACGCACCGCCGAAGGCGTCACGCTGTCCTTGCCGCATATCCGGCTCGACCGCGCGCTGCAGTTCCTGATCGGAGATCATCTGGCATGACCGCGCCTCGCAAACCGGCGGCCTTTCGCATCGAGCCCGAGATGGAATCGAGGCCGCAACGCCGCGTCGCCGAGGATCAGCCCGCGCGTAAGCCGCGCGCCGCGCGAACCGATATGGCGGTCGTCATCCCCTCGGAGGTCGACGTCTTCGACGAACCGGACATCGAGGCCGCGGTCCCGCCGCCGGCGACGGCGCCGAGAAAGCGCTCGCTGCTGGCCCGGCTGTTTTTCGGCGCCCTTAGCGTGCTCCTCTCACTGGCGGTCGGCCTCTGGGCCGACCAGTTGATCCGTGACCTGTTCGCGCGCGCCGAATGGCTCGGCTGGCTGGCGGCCGGCATGGCGGCGATCGCGCTGCTCTCGCTGCTCGTCATCCTCATCCGCGAATTCCTTGCCATCGCCCGCCTTGCCGAAGTCGAAAAGATGCAGAAGCGCGCCCTGGATGCCGTGGCGCGCGACGATCCCAAGGCAGCGCGCGCCCTCGTCGACGAGCTCTCGGCCTTCGTCGCCGCAACACCCGAGACCGCCGCCGGCCGGCGTTCGCTCGCCGAGCTGCGCGGCGAGATCATCGACGGCGCCAATCTGGTGCGGCTGGCCGAGACCGAGATCCTGTCGCCTCTCGATGCGCGCGCAAAAATCATGATTCTGGAGGCCGCCAAGCGCGTCTCCCTCATCACGGCCATCAGCCCCCGCGCGCTGGTCGACATTGCCTATGTCGTATTTGAGGCCGGGCGACTGATCCGCCGGCTCTCCGAGCTTTATGGTGGCCGTCCCGGCACGCTCGGCTTCTTCCGGCTGGCGCGCGGCGTGCTCGCGCACCTGGCGGTAACCGGCTCGATCGCAGTCGGCGACAGTTTCGTGCAGCAGATCGTCGGCCATGGGCTTGCCGCGAAACTCTCGGCAAAGCTCGGCGAAGGCGTCGTCAATGGCATGATGACGGCCCGCATCGGCATCGCCGCGATGGAAACCGCACGCCCGTTGCCGTTCATCGCCGTGAAGCGCCCAGGCCTCGGCGATTTCCTCTCGGCGCTGACGTCCTTCGCGGCAAAAAAGGACGATCAGGCGGACCGATAGGGTAAACGCGAAAGCCACCTCCAGTGACGAAGCATTAACCAATCTTCGCCATGGTCAGACAGGTTTCAAGAACAGACTCTGTCGTGCCGGGTGTCGTCCATGAGAAGCGTAATCCTGTCCTGCGTCCTGCCCGCGACGGTTGCAATTGCCGCACCGCTCGGCCTCGTCGAAAAGGCTTTTGGCGCAGACCCGGACAAGCAGTTCTTCCATTCGGTCGAAGGCAGATGGGTCGGCCCTGGCGAGATCATCGCCGGCAAGTACAAGGGCACCAAATTCACCTGCGATTTCAACGGCTCGACGCCTGACGCAAAAATCGGCATGACGCTTGACGGCAACTGCCGGGTCGGCGTGTTCACGCAGAAGATGTCGGCGACCGTCGAGCGCAAGGGACGCGACGGCTACAAGGGCAGCTTCATGGGCGGCTCGACCGGCAGCGGCATGGATATTGTCGGCGGCAACGTCGTCGACGCCCAGAAGGTCGTCTTCACCATCAACCGCAAGCAGCTGAACGGCGTCATGCAGGCCCGCGTGCCCGACGACAATTCCATGACCGTGACTGTGGCCGTGCGCGTCGACAACCAGCTGGTGCCGGTGATCGGTATGAACCTGAAGCGGATCGACTCCGTCGAAGTCGGCGCCATCGCCAAGAACTGATCTGGCGCAGCGACGTCCGCAAACAAAAAAGGCGGCGGCCGCTTGGCCACCGCCTTCGCACCTCTCTACGGTTGAGCTCAACCCTTGATGGTGGCGGTCAGCTCGTCATAGGCCTTGCAGGCTTCGTCGAGCGTCGTCGCGCCCTGATACTTCGTCGTCACGGCCTGCACCTTGGCGGTCAGGTCGGCGGCCTTGCTCGGATCCTTGGTGATCGCCGCCTGAAGCGCGGCGGCCATGTCCTGCGCCTTCTTGGCGGCCATCTCCTGCGTGCATTCCGGCCCCTTGGAACAAGCCGAACCGGCCAGCGCCGCAACACCGACGGCAACGAGCAAAAACTTCTTCATGTCAGTCCTCTCCTCAAAAAAGGCGGCCGCCCATCGCAGCCGCCTCCAATGGCCGAAGCCCAAAGGCCAGAGCCAAGCGTGCCTTAACCGCTGATTGTGGCGGCACGCAACGACCGGGTCGCATAAACTTGTGTAACCAGGCTGCAATATCGCGGCGTTCCGGATTTGAGGCCGCATAAAAACAACCCAAAGCGCGTCGCATGAGGCCGCTCAGGCGCGACGCGCTTCAGAGCAATTCCAGGAAAAGTGTGAAGCGTTTAGGGTCGGCGACCTCGCCGTAACCTTTCGTTCGGGATTGCGTAAAAACAAAGAGATAGAGCGGCGTCTCATCGTTTTCGTGAAACGGTGAGACGCTCTAGGTCTGGAGCGAAGTTCACCTGCGAGGCTGCAGCAGCGCCAGCATAACTGTCGATGCGGCAAGGACGACGGTAAGGGTCAAGGGCCCCGAGGCACCGTAGGTGTCCACGACATAGCCGCCGACAACCGCGCCGGTGGTGATGGCAACCTGGAAAGAGACGACCATCAGGCTGCCCGCCGCTTCCAGCGCATCAGGTGCCGCGCGCGACAGATTGGTCGGCAGCACCACCGGCGCCATGCCGAATGCCAAGCCCCAAAGCGTGACGAATGCGAAGGCAACTGCGATGTGCACGCCCCAAAGCACCAATGCCAGCGCGGCAAACGCCATCAGCGCCGCGGTGCCTACGAGAGCCATACGGATGTTGGCGTCGGCCATGCGGCCACCGGCAACGTTGCCGATCACGGCGGCGATGCCAAATCCGAGCAGGGCCAGGGCAATTGGCCCTGTTGCCAGGAGCGTCACATGTTCGAGGAAGGGGCGCACATAGACCGAGCCGGCAAAATGCCCTGTCATCAGCAAAAGGATGGCCAGCATGCCGAGTTGAATGCCACGCCGCCGTGTCAGCCGAAATACATCCGCAAGGCTATTGCTGGCCGTCGCGGGCAAGGTTGGCAGGCTTAGCAACTGCAGCAGCATGGCAATCACGGCCAGCCCCGCTGTCAAGGCCATGGCGCTGCGCCATCCCAGCCAGTCGCTGATCAACGCACCCGCCGATGGTGCGGCAATGGTGGCAAGCGAGACGCCGAGGGTGACGATGCCCATGCCCCGACCTGTCGCATTGGCGCCAACCAGCCTGGCCACGACGGCAACCGAGAGTGCCCAGAAGGCGCTGAGAGCGATTCCGAGCCCGGCCCGGCCCAACAGCAACAACCAGAAATTGGGCGCCAGCGCTGCAAGGAGGTTGGAGCCGACCGCCAGGGCGCTGAGGCCAACCAGCACCGTCTTGCGGTTCAATCGGCCGATGAGAACATTGCTCAACATGGCCGTCACGGCACCGACCGAAGCGGTGGCGGTGACGACCTGTCCGGCCGTTCCTTCGCTGATGCCGAGATCGCGCGCCATCGGCGTCAGCAGGCCAGAGGGCAGGAATTCGGCTGACACCAGGGCAAAGCTAGTGGCCGCCAATGAAATGACCGAGAACCAGGTGGCTGCGGTCCACGTGGTTGGCGCGGCGGCATCGAGATCTATCGCCGCGTCTTCAAGCTCTAATGTTGTGTCTGTCACTGAAAGATCTCCAAGGTCCTGGAGGTCTTAAATAGACGAGTCCCTTCGGATGATATGTATCTCAAAATCCGAAATTTATGTCAGTTCGTCCGGAAATTGTGCGGCGCACAACGCCTGGCGAGACATTTGTGATGCGCTTGAACGCGCGCGCGAAGGATGCTTCGCTATCATAGCCCAGACGGGTAGCGACCTCGGCAACCGACAGGCCGTTTTGCCCGAGCAGCTCGCGGGCAAGCTGCATACGCAGACGAGCGAGATAGTGCGCGGCGCCTTCCCCCAACACAGCGCTGAAGCGCTCGGCGAAAATCGAGCGCGATTGGCCGGCCAGGCCGGCAAGGCTTTCCAAGGTCCAGCTATGGCCGGGGTCTCGGTGCATGGCTGCCAGCGCGCGGCCGATATGAGGGTCGCGGATGGCGGCGAGCCAACCGGTGGTCGAGGCTCCAGTGCAATTGACCCAGCAGCGTATGAGCCGGGCTGTCAGCAAGTCCGCCATGCGCGACAAGATAGTGGCGCTGCCCATCTGCGGTTGCGCGGCCTCAGCCGTCATAGCCGCCAGCAAAGGACCGACGATCGGGTCATTGCCGGCCACGTCGCACCCTTTGATGATCGGCGGCATCAACGTGATCAGTGGATTGAGCGCACAGACGCCCAAAGCCATGGAGCCGCAGAAGAGGGTGCTTGTCGCGCCCGTCCCTTCCCGCACCACCTCACAGACATTGCTTCCCACCTTGGTCACCTGGCAACCCTCCAGCGAGTCGCCGACAACGTCCGGCGCACTGGCCAGCCGATGGGCAATGCCTTGCGGCAGCAGCGCCAGATCACCATCGCGCAACTCCTGCCATCCTTCCGCTTCGGTATAAATCCAGCACGGACCCTGGCCGACAAAGTGAAAGCGAAGCAGCTTCTGTTGCGGAAAGGCGATGCTCCATGGATGTCGGAGTTCGCAGCGGCCATAGTTGACTCCGCTCAAGTGAAAGTCTTGCAGGACTTCGCTGAGCGCATCCATCGGGATATTTGAAGGCGGGCGGGACGAATAGTCAGGCATTTGGCCATTATAGATGCCGAACGTCCGGCAGGCAAGCGAAGGCTGCTTCGACGGCACCCTACCCTTCCAGTCAGTCCTGCGGCCCTTGCTTCCCGCTCCCGGTGCATGCAAGGAGTGCTTCTAATGCACGTCGCCCAGAAGTGTGCAGCGGTTCTGCGACAACGACATGCATCAAGCAAAGACCTAAAGCGCGTTACCTGAATCTTTTTCAGGCGACGCGCTTTAGAGCAACAGGATGGCAGGCATGGCAGCTGAAGCGTCGAGCAGCGATCTGGTGCAGGTGGTGGCGTTGCTCGCCGCTGGCGTCGTCGCCGTGCCGATCTTCAAACGTATGGGGCTGGGCTCGATCCTCGGATACCTCGCCGCCGGCGTGGTCATCGGCCCGTTCGGCCTGCGCGTCTTTTCCGAATCGGAATCGATCCTCCACGTCGCCGAGCTCGGCGTCGTCATGTTCCTGTTCATCATCGGTCTCGAAATGCAGCCGTCGCGGCTCTGGAGCCTGCGTCGCGAGATCTTTGGATTGGGCGCCCTCCAGGTCGGCGTTTGCGCGGTCCTGCTCACGCTCGTCGGATTGGCTGGAGGCTTTCCCATCGCGCAGTCCTTCGTTGCCGGCGCCGGCTTCGTGCTGACCTCGACCGCGATCGTCATGCAATTGCTCGAGGAGCGCGGCGAGATCGCCACGCCGAAAGGCCAGCGCATCGTCTCCATCCTGCTGCTAGAGGACCTGATGATCGTGCCGCTGCTGGCGCTGGTCGCGTTCCTCGCGCCTGGCGGCGCGGAGACCAGCCTGTCGGAGCGGCTGACCGAAGTCGGCATCGGCATTGCCGCGATCGTCGGGCTGGTCGTGGCCGGCCGTTATCTGCTCAATCCGCTCTTCCGCATCCTGGCGGACGCCCGCGCCCGCGAAGTCATGACCGCCGCGGCCTTGCTGGTGGTGCTGGGATCGGCCCTGGCCATGCAACTCTCCGGCCTCTCGATGGCGATGGGCGCCTTCCTCGCCGGCGTGCTCCTGTCGGAATCGACCTTCCGCCACCAGCTTGAAGCCGACATCGAGCCATTCCGCGGCATCCTGCTCGGCCTGTTCTTCCTTGCTGTCGGCATGTCGCTCGACCTTGGCGTCGTCGCCCAGAACTGGCGGCTCGTCGCCATCTACGTCGTGGCCTACGTGGTCATGAAGGCGCTCGGCATCTACCTCGTCGCGCGCATCCTGAAGAGTGGCCATCGCGAGGCGCTCGAACGCGCCGTCTTCATGGCGCAGGGCGGCGAGTTCGCCTTCGTGCTGTATTCCTCCGCCGCCGCGGTCGGCATCATCGATGGCCGGGCCAACGCGACACTGACCGCCATCATCATCATCTCGATGGTGCTGACGCCCTTGGCGATCGTGGCGCTGCGTTACCTGACCCCACGCGACGAGCAGTCCCTCGACGGTGTCGATATCGCCGACGGCCTCACCGGCAGCGTGCTGATCATCGGTTTCGGCCGTTTCGGCCAGATCGCCAGCCAGCCGCTTTTGCTGCGCGGGATGGACGTCTCGATCATCGACAATGAGGTGGAGATGATCCAGGCCGCCGCCGATTTCGGCTTCAAGGTCTATTACGGCGACGGCACGAGGCTGGACATCCTGCATGCGGCTGGCGCTGGGCGCGCTCGCGCGGTGCTGATCTGCGTCGACAAGCCGGACGCCGCCGTGCGCATCGTGCAGCTGATCAAGGCAGAATTCCCGCTGGTCACCATCCTGGCGCGCGCCTTCGACCGCGGTACCGCGCTGCAGCTCGTGCGCGCCGGTGTCGACTATCAGCTGCGCGAGACGTTCGAATCGGCGCTGGTCTTCGGCGGCTCCGCGCTGGAGTCGCTTGGCGTCGATCCGGAGGAAGTCGCCGAGGTCATCGAGGATGTCCGGCGCCGCGACGAAGCGCGCTTCGAGACGCAACTGGCCGAGGGCGTGCGCGCCGGCCAACGTTTCCTCAAAGGCAATATCGGCACACCGATCCCGACGCCGCTGACGCAGCCGCGCCGCGCCGGCCGGGCGCTGAACCAGGAGACCGCTGTTGTGCTGAACAAGGCAGAGACCAACAACTGAGGGGCAAGGCATGGCAGAGCTCGATCCGCGGGCGCTTTCCGTCACCAAATTCTGGCGCGATGCAGGCGAGGATGCCTGGTTCGAGAAGAGCGACGCCTTCGACACGGATTTCCGCAACCGCTTCCTGGAGCTTCATTATGCGGCGGCCCGGCGCGAATGCGACGACTGGAACGCGCATGCCGAAGGATCGCTGGCGCTGATGATCCTGCTCGACCAGTTCCCGCGCAACTGCTTCCGCGGCACCGGCCATATGTACGCGACCGACCCGCTGGCGAGGCATTTCGCCGACAAGGCAATCGCCGCCGGGCATGACCTGAACCTCGAAGAAGCTCTGCGCGTCTTCCTCTATCTGCCCTTCGAGCATTCCGAGGCGCTGGCCGACCAGAAGCGGTCGGTGCAGCTCACGACCGCCAACGCGCCCGAATATCTGAAATACGCCGAAGAGCATCTGGAAATCATCCGGCGCTTCGGACGCTTTCCGCATCGCAACCGGATGCTTGGCCGCGCAACGACGGCCGACGAACAGGCCTTCCTGGACAGCGGCGGCTTCTCCGGCTAACCGGCCGATCTTAGCCGAGCCACCATTCCCGGCCCGAGGGCAGCCGCTCGATACCGGACCTATCGACGGCGCCGAGCCGTTCCGAAACGCTCCTGCCGCCGATCGATAGTCCGGGCGCGATCTCGGCCAATGGCGCCAGCACGAAGGCGCGCTCCAGCATGCGCGGATGCGGCACTTCGAGCCCGGTCTCGTGGATCACCCGGTCGCCGAACACCAGGATGTCGATGTCGATCAGGCGCGGCCCCCAGCGCTCCTCGCGCACGCGTTTCAGCCGCCTCTCGACGTCGAGGCAAAGGTCGAGCAGCGCGCGCGGCGAGAGCGCCGTCTCGATCGCGGCGGCGGCATTGAGGAAATCGGGCTGGTCGAGCTTGCCCCAAGGCGGCGTGCGATAGAGCGAGGAGACGGCGGTGACGTGCGTCGCGTCGTCGCCGTCCAGTATGCGCAACGCCGCGCCCATGGACTTCGCCGGATCGCCGAGATTGCCGCCGAGACTGAGATAGACGACGCTATTCTGGCCAGACAACGGTCACCTCGACATAATCGAGCACGCCCGGCACCGGGGCGTTCGGCTTGCGCACGGTGATCGCGGCCTTCCTGATCTGCGAGAACCGTGCCGTCAGCGCCTTCGCGACTTCCAACGCCAGCGCTTCGATCAGGAAGCGGCGATGTCCCGTCACGATCTTCTCGATGACCGCGAAGGCGACGCCATAATTGACGGTGTCCTCGATGGAATCCTCGGTCAGCGGACGGCTGGGCTCGACGGTCAGCTCGGCATCGACATAGAAGCGCTGGCCAAGCGTCTCCTCCTCGTCCAGCACGCCATGGCGGGCGAAGAAGGCGCAGTTCTTCATGCGTATGACGTACATCATCAGTGTCCGCGAGGAAGCTCGGTTTCGCGTTGAAGCATAGCATCGGTCAGCGCCAGCGCGTCCACGTTGATTGCGACATCGTGGACGCGAAACAGGTCGGCGCCTTTCAAGCGCAGGATGACGCTGGTGGCCGCCGTGCCGGCCGCGCGTTCGCCAGGCTCGCGCCCGGTGGCGTTGCCGATGAAGCGCTTGCGCGATGTTCCGGCCATCAGCGGATAGCCGAGCGCCTGAAGCTCTGAAAACCGCGCCATCAGGTCGAGATTCTCCTCCGCCGTCTCCTTGGCGAAGCCGAAGCCGGCATCGAGCACGATCTGGCTGTCGGCGACATTGGCGGCGCGCGCGATCTCCAGCGATTTGCGCAGGAACAGGAACTGATCCTCGATCACGTCGGGCAGCTTCTGCCGCTCGCGCCCGGTATGCATGATGATAAGCCCGGCGCCGGTCTCGGCTGCGACGCGCGCGATCCCAGGCTCGCGCTGCAGCCCCCACACGTCGTTGACGATATGGGCGCCGGCGGCGACCGCGCGCCGCGCCGTATCCTCGCGATAGGTGTCGACCGAAATCAGCGCCGCGCCGGAAGCGCCGAGCGCGGCGATGACCGGCAGCACGCGGCCCTGCTCTTCTTCAGCGGTGATCGGTGCGAAACCCGGCCGCGTCGATTCCCCGCCGACATCGATGACCGCGGCGCCTTCTTCCACCATGCGGCGCGCCTGTTCCAGGGCCTTTTCAGGCGCGATGAAGAGGCCGCCGTCCGAAAAACTATCGGGCGTCACATTGAGGATGCCGACGACGACTGCCTTCGGACCGAGGTCGAGATAGCGTCCATGCGCCAGCTGCCATCGCCTTGTCGTCATTGTCCATCAACCATGCGTGATCCGCGCGAAATCAATTCCGTTGCGCTGGCGACGGCCCTAAAGCAAGGTGCGTGAAGAGGCAATATGATGAACCGATCCCTGCTTGGCGCCATAATGCTTGCTCTGATCGCCATGCCGGCGGGCGCGGCGAATCTGGTGAAGACCTACAGCTATTTCAGCGTCGGCGGCCGCACGCTCGACGATATCCAGAACCAGCTGTCGAAAAACGGCCCGGAGGTGAAGAGCACCGGGTCGCGCCATCCCGGCGCCACGCAGATGGCCTTTACGACACGCATCAGCTACGCCCAGAGCGCGCAGTCCTGCCGCGTCGCCGACGCGGCCGTCACCGTGAAGGTCAAGGTGATCCTCCCGGAATGGCGGCGCCCGCGCAAATCCGAACCCGACGTCAGGCTGTTCTGGGACACGCTCTCGGCCGACATCAAACGGCATGAGGAGCGCCATGTCGAGATCGCCAAGAACCATGCGCGCCTGCTCGAGGACGCGCTGAAAGCCATCCCCCCGCAAAGGACCTGCGAGCAGGCGAAGGCCAAGGCTGCGGCGGTCCAGGCGGCAGAGCTCGCCAGTCACGATCAGGACCAGGTGCGCTTCGACAGGGTCGAGGGCGCCAATTTCGAGAGCCGAATCCTGCGGCTGATGCGCTACCGGATGGAGCGCGTCGAGGCCGGCCGATTGCCGCCGCCTTGACCTCGAGCAAGCTTGACCTCGAGCAAGCCGGATCCGGGGCCAATTTCGCCCAAACATGATGCCAGACGGCAAAAACTTTCGAGCGGCGGTCGAAATCGGCCTATATCGAACGACATATAGCGGTTCGAAACGCCCAGAACCCTGTCCGCGATGGAAATGACAGGCGCTACCGGCCAAAGCCCTCTTGGCGCGCCGAGCACCAGCCTTTGAAAGAAATGACGCATGGACCAGACCGTCGAGACGATGGCGCCGAAAGCCGCGCCGATGAGCGAGAGCGAGAAGAACGCCATCATCGGCGGCGTGCTGCTGTCGATGCTGCTGGCGGCCCTTGACCAGACCATCGTCGCCCCTGCCCTGCCGACGATCGCACGCGCGCTCGGCCATGCCGAATATCTGCCATGGATCGTCACCGGCTATCTTCTGACCGCGACCGCGATGGCGCCGCTCTACGGCAAGATTTCCGATGTCCACGGACGCCGTCCCGTCATCTATGCCGCGATCCTGATCTTCCTGCTCGGATCGCTGGTCAGCGCTCTGGCGCCCAACATGCTGGTGCTGGTCATCGGCCGCGCCATCCAGGGCGCCGGCGGCGGCGGTCTCTTCGCGCTGGCCCAGACGGTCATCGGCGATCTCGTGCCGCCGCGCGAGCGCGCGCGCTACGCCGCCTGGATCGCCGGCACCTGGGCGGTCGCCAGCGTCGCCGGTCCGCTGCTCGGCGGCGTCTTCGCCGAACACCTGCACTGGTCGCTGATCTTCTGGATCAACCTGCCGATCGGCTTCCTGGCCATGGCCATCATCAACAACCCGCTGAGGAAGCTGCCGATCGCGGCCAAGAACCATAGCATCGACGGATTGGGCGCCGTGCTGCTGGTTGTCGCGACGTCGCTGCTGCTCCTGGCGCTCAACTGGGGTGGCAGCGCCTATCCCTGGTTCTCCCGCGAAATCCTTGGGCTGGTGGCCTGCTCGGTCGTGTTCTGGGCCTGCTTCGCGCTGAGGCTGCTCAGGGCGGCCGAGCCTTTGATCTCGCTCGAAGTGCTCGGCAACCCGATCGTGCTCGCCGGCACGCTGTCGATGTTCCTGCTACAGGCGGCAAACATCGGCGCCTCGGTTTACCTGCCGGTCTACCTGCAGTCGGTGGTCGGGCTTTCAGTCAGCCAATCCGGTACCGCCATGCTCGGCCTTCTGCTCGGCACTGTCGCCGGCGCCACTTTCAGCGGCCGCATGATCCCGCGTTTCGTCCACTACAAGCGCATTGCCATGATCGGCGTCGGCCTGGCCATCGTCTGCATTGGCGTGCTCAGTGCCATTGCGGCACACGCATCCCTGTTCGAGGTTTTGATCCTGACCACGCTCACGGGCCTGGGAAGCGGAACGACCTTCCCGGTCGCCACCGTCTCGGTCCAGAACGCCGTCGACCGCGCTCACCTTGGCGTGGCGACCGGGGTGCTGACCTTCCTGCGGACGCTGGGCGGCGCGCTCGGCGTGGCGATCCTTGGCGCCGTGGCGCTCGGCTACGGCTTGCCGCTGTCGTCCGAGGGCTCCGCGACGCATATCGAACTGTCATCGGCGCTGCCGTTTGTGATGATCTTCCTCACCACCGGCATCACGCTTGTCCTTGCGCTGATCGTGCTGGCGCTCATGCCGGAAAAGGAACTGCGCGGCCACGACGAGCACGCCGCGCCGGTGCTTGCGGAATAGATCTCTCCGAGTGTGTTGAGTATCAGGTGCAGCCGCCTCATACCAACATACCTCAGTCGTGGACGCCGAGCTTCTTCTGCAAGCTGGTCGACGAGGTGGTGTACTGGAAGACAATGCGCTCGCCGGGGCTGACGATGCGCTTGGCCGCCTGCGACATCAGCGCCACCTCGTGGAAGCCCGACAGGATCAGCTTGAGCTTGCCCGGATACCAGTTGATGTCGCCGATGGCAAAGATGCCCGGGATCGACGTCTGAAACTTCTCGGTATCGACTGGGATCAGGTTTTCATGCAGGTTGAGCCCCCATTCGGCGATCGGCCCAAGCTTCATGGTCAGGCCGAAGAACGGCAGCATGCGGGTGCACGGCACCTCCACGTCGCCATCCGGGCCGCCCTTGATGGTTGCTGACGACAGCTGGCCATCGGCGCCGGCAAGGCCGCTGACCTGACCGACCAGGAATTCGAGCTGCTTCATCTCCTGCATGGCATACATCTTGTTGACGCTGTCGGGCGCGGCACGGAATTCCGGGCGGCGATGGACCAGCGTCACGCTTTTGGCGATCGGCTGCAGGTTGAGCGTCCAGTCGAGCGCGGAGTCGCCGCCGCCGACGATGACCAGATCATGGCCGCGGAATTCCTCCATGCGCCTCACGGAATAAAAGACGCTTTTGCCTTCATAGGCCTCGATGCCCGGAATGGGCGGGCGCTTGGGCTGGAAGGAGCCGCCGCCGGCGGCGATCACCACTACCTTGGCTTCGAACACCTCGCCCTCGTCGGTAGCGACGCGGAAACTGCCGTCCTCCAGCCTTTCAAGGCTCGCGACCATGCGGTTGAAGGTGAACTCCGGCTTGAACGGATGGATCTGCTCCATCAGCTTGTCGACCAGGCCCTGCGCGGAGATCATCGGCCAACCCGGAATGTCGTAGATCGGCTTTTCCGGATAGAGCTCGGCGCATTGGCCGCCGGGACGGTCGAGAATGTCGATCAGATGGCATTTCATGTCGAGAAGGCCGAGCTCGAACACGGCGAACAGGCCGACCGGCCCCGCCCCGACAATGACAACGTCCGTCTTGATGGTATCGGTCATGCGCTGCGCCCCATTGGGAATGGTGCGAGACTGCATGAGCGCTGGCCTGCTGCCAAGCAGCCAGCATGAAGAAAACTGGAAGGAAGGCTTTAGCCTTGGCGTTCGGGGACGCGCACGACCAGGCCGTCGAGCGCGTCGCGCACCTTGATCTGGCAGGAAAGGCGCGAGTTCGGCTGGACGTCATAGGCGAAGTCCAGCATGTCTTCCTCCATCGCCTCCGGCTCGCCGACCTCGGCCGTCCAGGCTTCGTCGACATAGACATGGCAGGTCGCGCAGGCGCAGGCGCCGCCGCATTCGGCTTCGATGCCGGGCACCGCGTTGCGGATGGCGTTTTCCATGACCGTCGAGCCGTTTTCGGCATCCACGTCAAACCGGGTCCCGTCATGGGCGATGTAAGTCAGCTTGGTCATTAAAGTCACCTGAGGAGTCGCAGCCGAGATAATCACTCCGCCGGACAAGTCAACTGCGGCGCGAAAGCGCCACGAAATGACGTTTTTCAAAAAAGGCAGATGCTAGCGGCTGATGCCGGCGATGAAGTCGCGCACTTCCTCGATCAGCGTGCCGAGACGCTTCAGCGCCCGGAGGTCTTCCGGCTGCTTTTCGATGACCGCCGCGCAGTCGGCGACCGCAAAGGCGCCGATGCCGCGTGCCGAGCCCTTCAGGCCGTGCGCCAGGAGCACCCTTTGCCTGGCGTCGGCGTCCGCGATCTGGTCGCGAACCGACAGCGACTGATGCACGAACAACGCCAGCACTTCCCGTTCGAGGTCGCGGTCACCCATTGTCTGACGTGCCAGATGGCCGAGATCCACAGGCCGGGCTCCAACCGTTCCGGAGGCATCGCCCCCCGGCATCGAAAACGCAATTCCACTTTCGCCACGCATACGCACTGCAACTCCATATAAAGTGGGCAGACGCGCCCAAGAAGATAGGCGACTCCAGTCGCCAACGGGTTAACGGTTGCAGGTGAAAAATGTTGTCACAGAGGCGTCCGGATCACGCTTGCGTTAACCTTATATTTAAAGTTTTACGTATCGCCCGGAATGCATGTTTTCTTTACCCCCGTGTGTCATTACGATACGGAGGTCCATTTTTCAGCCTCCTGCGCGGGGTATACAAGCCAGAATCGGGCCAGAATCAGGCCATAATCATAAGTCCCGCGGCAGCTAGTACAGGGTAGCGAAGGCATGGCTAAGAAACCAACGACGACGAAGTCTCTCGACAGCGACGTAGCCGCGGAACTGGAAAAGGCGCTCGACCTTGACCTTAACGGCGACGACGGCGGCCTCGATATGGCGGCGTCGATGGAGGACCTCGAAGCGCAGATCTCGGCGGCAGCCGACGAACTGGCGCGCGAAGGTCGCAGCCAGCGGACGGAGCCGGCAAGCGCCCCTCAGCCCCCCAAGCCGGCCGAGTTGCGCCCTGTTGAACCGCGCAATGCGCAGCCGGCCGGTTTTTCTCCGCCCGCCGGCTTCACGCCCGCCAATGATGACCGCCAGAAGGATTACAAGACGCTGCTGCACGGCCTCAACCGCCGTGCATCGAGCACCGTCTACTGGGTGATCGCGTTCATCTCGCTGGCCTGGATCGCCGGCGCCGGCGGCCTGGCCAACCTGCTGTTCGGCTCGGGCATCTGGAAGATCCGCACCTTCGACCAGTTCTTCGCCCGTCCCGAACTGATCGGCCTGGCGGTTGCCGCGATCGTTCCGGTCATCCTGTTCTGGGCGTTCGCCGCCATGATCCGGCGCGCGCAGGAAATGCGCATCGCCGCACAATCGATGACTGAAGTCGCCTTCCGCCTGGCGGAGCCCGAAAACCTCGCCCAGGACCGCGTCATGATGATCGGCCAGGCTGTTCGCCGCGAGGTGGCGGCGATGGGCGAAGGCATCGAGCGGACTCTCGCCCGCGCGGTGGAGCTCGAAACGCTCGTGCATGGCGAAGTCAGCCAGATCGAACGCTCCTATTCCGAAAACGAGGCCCGCATCCGTTCGCTGGTCGATGGTCTCGGCAGCGAGCGCGAGGCCGTCGTCACCCATGCCGAGCGCGTTCGCGCCTCGATCGCCAGCGCGCACGAGACGCTGCGCGATGAGATCGGCGCGGCCAGCGACATCATTCGCGACTCCATCCTCAACGCGTCGACCAAGCTGTCGATGACGATCAACAATTCCGGCGACACGCTGATCGATCGCATCAATGAAAGCTCGACGTCGATCTTCGATTCAGTCGAATCGCGCCTGGACAACATCACCGACCGGCTTTCGACGTCCGGCGAGGCCTTCGCCAGCCTGCTCGACACCCGCATCGCCAAGCTGACCGACACCACCGACGGCCTCACCCGCTCGCTGACCGACCTGCTTGACGACCGCACGAATGGGATGGTCTCTCTTCTCGGCGGCGCTGCCCGCACGCTGAACTCCGAATTCGAGGCGAGCCTCAGCGGCATCGAACGGACGCTGGCCGAACGCGGCCAAGCGCTGATCAGCGAATTCCAGACCCGTGCCGAGGCGCTCGACACCGGCACGCAGAAGCTCAACGCCGCCCTCGAGGCGCGCGCGCGCCAGATCAACGAGACGATGGTGGAGCGTGCGAAGGAAATCGCCCACGCCTTCGCCGAAAGCAAGGACACGCTGTCGGCGATGATCGATCAGGGCAAGACCCAGATCGGCGCCGACATGGCCGACATCATCTCCTCGACCTCCTCCATGCTCGAAGCCCGCGCCACCGACTTCGCTGGCCGCATGGAAGCGGCCCGGCATGTGGTGTCGCGCTCCTTCGATGCCGACATCCAGCGGCTTGCCAACGCCCGCGTCGGCATCGAGGAAGCCGTCGAGAACCACAGCCGCTCGCTTTCCGAGAGCCGCGAGCGCATGGCCGCCGCCATGCAGGAAGACCTGGCGAAATTCGCCGAAGGCCGCGCTGAAATTGATGCCGCCGTCACCAACCAGGTGCAGAAGCTGGCGGAAGGCCGCGGCCTGATCTCGCGCGCGCTGGAGGAAGACCTGCGCAAGGTGAACGAGTCGCGCGCCGCCATCGATGCGTCGCTCGGCAGCCATCTTGAGCAACTCGAGGAAGGCCGCAATCGCCTGTCTCAGGTCCTGAACGAAGACTCCGGCAGGCTCGTCCAAGCCCGTACGATGATTGATGAAATGGTCGCCGGCCATGTCGGCAAGCTGGCCGAGGGACGCAACATCCTGGCGCGCGCCCTGGAGGCTGATCTCGGCAAGCTCGCCGACAGCCGCGCCGCGGTCGACGGCCTCGTCGCCGGTCAGGTCGAGAAGATTGCCGAAGGCCGTGCCGTGCTCGCCAAGGCGCTCGAAACCGACATTATCGGCATCAGGAACCTGATCGAGACCCACTCGACCAAGCTCGCCGAGGATCGTGGTGAACTCAGCCGAGCGCTTGAAAGCGATCTGAGCGGCATCCGCGGCCTGATCGACAGCCATGCCGGCAAGCTCGCCGAGGATCGCAGCCTGCTGTCGCAGACGCTGGAGGCCGATCTCAATAAGCTGGCAGAAAGCCGCGCCTCGATCGACGGCCTCGTGGCCGGCCAGGTCGAGAAGCTCGCCGAAGGCCGCGATATTCTCCGGCGGGCCCTGGAAGCCGACATCAACACCATCAAGGGTGCCATCGCGGGACATTCGGACAGGGTGCTCGAGGATCGCGCGCAGTTGTCGAAAGCACTCGAAACCGACCTGCAGGCTGTCAGCGGCGCCATTGCCGATCATCAGAACAAGCTGGCGCAAGATCGGTCGGCCCTGTCGAGAGCCCTGGAGGATGACCTTCAGAATGTCAGCGGCGCCGTTGCCGCGCATCAGAACCGGCTCGTTCAGGACCGTTCGGTGCTGTCCAAGTCGCTCGAGGACGATCTCGCCAAGCTCGCCGAAAGCCGTTCCAGCATCGATGGGCTGGTCGCCGGCCAGGTCGAGAAGCTCGCCGAGGGCCGCGATATCCTCAAGCGCGCACTGGAAGCCGACCTCAACACCATCCAGGGCGCGGTCGTCGATCATTCGCAGAAGATCACCGACCACCGCGCCGAGCTCTCGCGTGCGCTCGAAGCCGATATGGCCAATGCCAGCGGCCTCATGCAGACCCATGCCGACCAGCTGTCGCAGAACCGCGCGACGCTGTCCAAGGCGCTGGAAGACGATCTCGCGAAGCTGGCCGAAAGCCGTTCCAGCATTGACGGGCTGGTTGCGGGCCAGGTCGAAAAGCTCGCTGAAGGCCGCGACATCCTCAAGCGCGCGCTGGAAGCCGACCTTGCCAAGCTCGCCGAAAGCCGCGCGTCGATCGACGGCCTTGTCGCCGGCCAGGTCGAGAAGCTCGCCGAAGGTCGCGATGTGCTGACGCGCGCCCTTGAGGCCGACCTCGCCAAACTGGCCGAAAGCCGTTCCGGCATCGATGGCCTGGTGGCGGGCCAGGTCGAGAAGCTCGCCGAAGGCCGCGATATCCTCAGGCGCGCGCTCGAAGCGGACCTGCAGAAGCTGACGGAGAGCCGTTCCGAGATCGACGACGTCATCGCCGGCCATGTCGGCAAGCTGTCCGAGGGTCGCAACATGCTGGCCCGCGCCCTGGAGGACGATCTCGTCAAGCTCGCCGATGCGCGCAAGGAGGTCGATCGTTCGGTCTCCGGCCATATCGACCAGATCGCTGCCAGGAGCAACGACATCTCGGCGGCGATCGCCGCCGATGTCGAGAAGATCGAGCAGGCCTTCAGCCGGCAGACCGGCGTCATCGAGGAGCGCGCGGGCACCATGGAGCGTGCGCTGTCCACCGGTGTCGACAATGTCCGCGGCGTGCTGGAAAAGACCGCTGTCTTCGTGGCGGGCGCGCTGCGCGACAAGGTCATGGAAGTCACCAGCACGCTGCACGAGCAGGCCGGAGCCGCCTTCAGCGACGCCGACCGCAAGATCGCCGAGCGCGCCGAGCAGACGTCCGCGGCGCTGCTTGCCAGGGCCGAGGATGTCGCCCAGGCCTTCGAAGCGGCGGACCGGCGTCTGCACGAACGTGCCCAGGACACGTCCAACATGCTGATGGCGCGCGCCGACGACGCATCGAACTCGCTGATGGCCCGTGCCGAGGAAACAGCCGACAAGCTGGCCACGCGCGCCGGCGAGATCGCCAACACCTTCGACGCGGCCGACCAGAAGCTGGTTGCCCGCGCCGTCGAGACCGCCCAGTCGCTTGCCTCGCGTGCCGGCGACATCCTGCGCAACTTCGAGGGCGCGGACGAGCGGCTCTCGATGCGCATCAGCGAGTCGGCCGAAGCGCTGGCCGCCCGTGCCTCCGATCTCGGTCGCATCTTCGACGGCGCCGACCAGCAGCTCATGGCGCGCATTGCCGAGGGCTCGGAAGCGCTTTCGGCCCGCGCCAGCGAAATCGGCCGCATCTTCGATGAAGCCGACAACCGCCTGGTGTCGCGCATCGCTTCGACGAGCTCGACCATTGGCGAGCATGCCGACACGATCGTCGGCGCCTTCGCCGCGACCGAGCAGCGTGTTGCCGACCGCGCCCGCCAGACCGGTCAGGAACTCGCCGTCCACGCCCGCGAAATCGAGCAGGCGTTGGCCGGCGCCGACGAGCGGCTTGCCGCGAGTGCCGCGGCCGCCGCCGCCCGCGTCGAGGACCAGGTTGCGAGCGTGGAAAACCGCCTCGCCTACACCGCCGAAACGATGGGCCAGAAGCTCAACGAGCAGGTCTCCAGCGCCGAGGCCCAGCTGATCTCGCGCGCCAATGTCATTGCCGAGACCTTCACGGCGGTCGGCCAGCATATCGGCCAGAGCACCAACGAGGCGGCCAAGACCATCGGCTCGAACACGCGCGAGCTCAACACCATGCTTGCCGCCCGCTCCGCCGAAATGGCCAAGATCCTCGACGAGACGGCCAGGCCTTTGGTCGAGCGCTTCGCCCAGGGCGGCTCGGAGCTGCAGCGCAGCATGGAAGAAGTCACCGAGCGGGCGACCGAGAAGCTGCGCAGCGAAAACGCGGCCCTCGTCAACGCACTGGCCGGCCGCACCGCCGAGACGCTCTCGGCCGTCGAAGGCGCGCGTTCCTCGCTCGCCGACAGCGTGGCCGATCTCATCGGCCGCATGACGACCTCCAGCGCGCAGCTCGGCCAGCTCATCGAGCAGGCCGCCGTCAACCTCGGCCAGGTCGAGGAACGGCTCTCGGGCAGCACGCAGAGCTTCGCCTCGACCACCGAGAAGGCCGCCCAGACCTTCGCCAGCTCGGCGCGTCTGGTCGATTCCAACACGACGCGGCTCACCGACCTGTCGTCGGCGACGCTGCGCGAGGTGGCCTCGATCGCGACCAAGTTCGACGAGCACAGCCGGCTGCTCTCCAGCGCCTCGAATTTGCTCAGCTCCGCGCAGAGCAACCTCGAGCACACGCTGGAGCGTCAGTCCTCGCTGGAAGACCTCGCCGTGGGCCTGGTCAAGAAGTCGGAAGACCTCGAAAAGGTGATGCGTTCCTTCGAAAGCCTCGTCGGCCAGACGATGCAGACCGCGGAAGGCCGCACGATGGAGTCGGCGGAAAAGATCCGCACGGCGATCGCCGAGGTCGTCGATTCGGCAACGCGTCGCTTCGCCGACGCCACCGAGGAGATGCGCCGCACCGCGAGCTCGATCAAGAGCGAGCTCGACCTGACCCGCGCCGAACTGAAGAAGGGCGTCATCGAGATGCCGGAAGAGGCCAAGGAATCGACTTCGGCCATCCGCCGCGCCGTCTCCGAGCAGATCAATGCGCTCAAGGAACTGTCGGATATCGTTGCGAAATCCGGCCGCAGCGGTTCGAGCGAGCAGGGTGAACCGCGCGGTCTGCGCCCTGCTCCGCAGCAGGCGCCGGCCCGCGCCGCCGAACCGCCGCTGCGCCGTCCGCCGGCTCCGCAGCCTCAGCCACAGCCGCAACCGGCGCCTCGCGCTCCGCAGGCGCCGCTTGCCGAGACCACGCTGCGCGGCACGCTCGATCTCGAACGTCCGGCCGAAGCGCCGCGCCGCGAGCCGAACGGCAAGCCCACGCAGGGCGGCTGGGTGCGCGACCTGCTGACCAACGCCTCGCGTGAGGAAGAGCTGAGGCCGGCGGCGCCGGCCGAAGCGCCGCGCGCGACGCCTGCCCAGCGCTCGCCGCTGCATGTCATGGAGTCGCTCAACTCGCTCTCCGTCGATATCGCCCGGGCGATCGATCACGACGCTTCGATCGAGCTTTGGAACCGCTACCGTCGCGGCGAACGCGACGTGTTCACCCGTCGCCTCTACACGCTGAAGGGCCAGCAGACCTTCGACGAGATCCGCCGCAAATATCAGGCCGAGGCGGAATTCCGCGCCGCGGTCGATCGCTACTGCGAGGATTTCGAAAAGCTGCTCAAGGATGTCTCGCGCAACGACCGCGACAACATCATGGCGCAGACCTATCTGACGTCCGACACCGGCAAGGTCTACACCATGCTGGCCCACGCCAGCGGCCGTCTGCACTGAGGCGCCGGGCAGTTCGGAACCGAAAAGGCGGGCTTCGGCCCGCCTTTTTCATGTCCATGAATTGATTTGTAGCTTGGCCGAGTCGTTCAGATCGTTGAGTCCGTCCAGCGGACGATATCCTTTGCCGCCTGGCCAAAGGCGCTGTCCAGCGCGGCGACATAGGCGGCATTGCCGCTGCCGGAGACCGGCGCGCTCGCGGTGAAGTTCTTCGAGGCGCGCACCTCGCCGTTGCGGTCGTTCAGGATGCGCACGAACAGGTCGACATCGGCATGCTCGCCGCCATTGACGCGCACTTCGAAGGAACGCACCTCGACGATGATCTGGTAGTCGATCGCCAGCCCCTCGCCCGGCTTGCCGACGCCGGCGAAGCTGCCAGAGCGCTGGAAGGTCTCGCCCAGCCTCGCCTGCACGATCAGCGGCAGCCTGTCCGCCCATTGCGCGCCCTTCAGGAACTGGATCGACTGGTCGGAGGGCCTGATGACGATGTTCTGGCTGTCCAACGCCTTGAGCGCGGATGGCTGAGCGATCAGAATCTGGCGACGGCTGTGAGCATGCACGTCGACCGACGGGGCGGACAATTCAAACGTGTCTAGCGGCGGCGGCTTGCCGCCCAGGGCTGCACAGCCGGCAACCGCAAGCACCAGCAATGCCGCCGCGGATGATCTCAAACTACCCGCCACCACCCTGACCGACTTCACGCGTGATCCCCGTTGTCCCCGATCAACCCGCATTCGCGGTTTATTTTCTTGGCGGTCGCGGCGGCCGAAGTCAACGCCGTGCCCTTCCATCGAACTGCCGGACCTCGCCTTCGCCGCCAGACAGAATGCGCTGTGGATTGCGGCTGAGATCGGTAACCGCCTCCTCGATTCGGTTGATGGACCTGCGGCTGTCCTGCACCAGCGCTTCCACATTCTGCAACCCCGAGCCCGAGAAGCGCGACAGGTTGTCGACGATGGTGCCGAGGCGGGAGTTCAGCGTGTCGGCCACCTGCTTGAAGGATTTCAGCGTCGCCCTGGCATCGGCCATCACGCCGTTGGCTTCGCCGGATCCAAGGAGATTGTCGACCTTGGCCAGGATGCCATCGACGCGAACCGAGGCATCGTTGAGCCGCTGCGCCAGCTGGCGGGCATTCTTGATCGTGTCGTTGATGTCGTCGGAGCGGTTGGCGATCTTGTCGGTGACCCTGGCGATGTCGGATGCCGCCTTGTCGGCGCTGGCGCTGGCCTTCTGGATATTGGCCAAGGCGGCCTTGACATCGGCCGGATCGATGCCATCGAGCACGCCATTGACCTTGGCCAGCGTCCCTTGAGTCTGCTTGGCGAAATCGTTGATCGAGCCGACCGCCGTGTTGACGTTGTCGATGACCGTATCGAACTGCTTCGAGGTCTCCTTCAGGTTCGCCGTCACCGTATCGACATTGGCCACGATGCTCTTGATCTGATCCTTGTCGACGGAATTGAGCAGGCCTTCGGCGGCTTTCAGCGTGCTGTCGAGCCGCCCCGAGACATTCTTCAGTTGGTCCGAAAGCGAGCTCACCGCCGACAAGAACTTGTCGATACCGTCGGAATTCTTGGCCAGCGCGTTCGAGAAGGTCTCGACGTTCTTGACCGTCTGCGTCAGCGGGCCGCGAACGTCCTTGGTGAAGCCTTCGAGCTCGCTAAGCACCTTGTCGGCGCGCGTAAAGATGTTCTGCGCCGTCTGCAAAAGGTTGGTGACCGCGGATGGGTTGGCGACGATCTCGGCGACCCTGCCTTCCTTCTCCGCCTCGTCGAGCAGCCTGGCTTCCTTAGGGTCGGCACCCTTGAGCTCGATATTGGCCTGGCCGCTGAGGCCGGTAAGTCCGATGTCGGCCTGCGTCGACTTGGTGATCGGCGTCCAGCGGGCGATTTCGGTGTCGGCGATGGCGACGGTCGGATCGTCGCCATCGATATAGACGTTCTTCACGTCGCCCACCCTGACGCCATTGAACAGCACCAGGCTGCCGCGGCTGAGGCCGGAGGCCGAGCCCGGGATGCGCACGCGCAGCATCGCTGTTTCGCCCCGGTCTCCGATCGCGGCCGTCCAATAGACGAAGGCGAAGGCCGCCAGGATCGCGCCCAGCGTGAAGATGCCGACAATTACGTAGTTGGCTCTTGTTTCCATCGCCTCACTTATCGCTATGCGCGCGCCGCAAGATCAAGTTGCCGGGCGCGTTTTCCGCGGAAATAGGATTTCACCCACGGCTCATCGCTCTTCAGCATGTCGTCGATCGTGCCTTCGACCAGCACCTTCTTCTTGCCGAGCACCGCAACGTGGTCGCAGGCGGTGAACAGCGTGTCGAGATCGTGCGTGACCATGTAGACGGTCAGATCCATCGTGTCGCGCAGCTTGACGACCAGCTCGTCGAATTCGGCGGCGCTGATCGGATCGAGCCCGGAGGTCGGCTCGTCGAGAAATACGATGTCGGGATCGAGCGCCAGCGCACGCGCCAACGCCGCGCGCTTGATCATGCCGCCGGAAAGCTCGGAGGGAAATTTCTGCGCGGCGTCTGGCGGCAAACCGACCAGCTCGATCTTGAGCATGGCGAGCTCGTCCATCAGCGCCTTGGGCAGGTCCAGATATTCACGCATCGGCACCTGCACGTTCTCCAGCACCGTCAGCGCCGAAAACAGCGCGCCATGCTGGAACAGCACGCCGAGCCGCATATCGATGCGCTGGCGGTCTAAGTCGCTCGCCTTGTCGACATCGACGCCGAACAGGCTGATCGTCCCCGACTGCTTCGGCATCAGCCCCAGTATGGTGCGCAACAGCACCGACTTGCCGGCGCCCGAGGCGCCGACGAAGCCGAGGATTTCCCCGCGCGTGATGTCCAGCGAAAGCTTGTCGAGGATCACCTTGTCATCGATGGCGACAGTGACGTCGCGAACCGAAAGCACGATTTCGTCGTCGTCTGTGGCTTCCTCAGTTGCCGCGCCGCCGTTCGCCATCTCAGAACCCGATCGCTGCGTAGAACATGGCGAAAAGCCCGTCGAGGATGATGACGACGAAGATCGATTTCACCACCGAAGCGGTGACGTGCAAGCCGAGCGACTCGGCGCTGCCGCCGACCTTCATGCCCTCGACCGACGCGATGATGCCGATGATCAGGGCCATGAACGGCGCCTTGATCAGGCCGGCAAAGATGGTGCTGAGATCGATGGCGACACGCAGCCGGTCGATGAACGCGGCCGGTGGGATGTCGGAATAGAGCCAGGCGGCGACGATGCCGCCGGCAAGTGCTGCAAAATTGGCGATGATGGTAAGGCATGGCAGCCCGATCACCAGCGCGACGAGCCGCGGAAAGACCAGCACGCCGATCGGGTTGAGGCCGATCACCTTCAGCGCGTCGACCTCCTCGCGCATCTTCATCGAGCCGATCTCGGCGGTTATGGCGCTGCCTGACCGGCCGGCGAGCATGATCGCCGTCATCAGCACGCCGAGCTCGCGCAGGATCAGCACGCCGACGAGGTCGACGACGAAGATGTTGGCGCCGAAATAGCTGAGCTGGTAGGCGCCCTGCTGGGCCACGATGGCGCCGACGATGGCCGACATCAGCACCACCACCGGTATCGCGCCGACGCCCATGCGATCGATCTGGTTGAAGATAGCGGCCGGGTTGACCGCGTGGCCGCGGCCGAGTTTCATCTGCGCGCCGCGGATCGTGGCGCCGAGGATGTTCATCGAAGCGAAGAAGTCGTCGCGCATCTCATAGACCCGCCGGCCAACCAGCTCCAGCGCGCGCAGGATGATGTTGGGCGGCCCGGCAGGTCCCGATTCGGGCTCGCGGCGGACCGCGTCGCCGACGGCGCCGAGCAAGATCGAGGCGATCTCGCTCTGTCCCTGCAGATGAACCTCGACGCCTTTCTTCTCGAAGGCGCTGGCCAGCCGGTCGATCAGCCAGGCGCCGGCCGTGTCCATCTTTTCGATGTGGGAAAGGTCGAGCATCAGCTGCTTTGCGCCGCTTCTCTGCTCGATCTTGCGCATATCTGCATCGATCAGCGCCACGGTGCGCGTCGTCCACACGCCTGAAAACGCGCAGCCCAGCACCCCGCCTTCCTCGCCAACGGCAACGCGCGGCCGGTGCTCGCCGTTCCCGGCGGACTCGCTGCTTGCGTCGCGTTTGCGGATGGTCAACATGGCGTCCTGTTTAGCGTGACGGGACTGGCGTGTCGATTTGCCGGCAGACCGGTGTCGCACAGCCGGAGAAGAAAATTATGGCGCGTGTCATTTCGGTCGAAATGGAGCGATTCCCGATCGCCGGTACCTTCACCATCTCACGCGGATCCAAAACCGAGGCCGAAGTCATCACCGTAACGATCACCGACGGGGGACGTTCCGGGCGCGGCGAGTGCGTGCCTTACAGGCGCTATGGCGAGACCATGGAGGGTGTACGCGCGGCCATCGAGGCCATGCGCTATCCGATCGTGACCGGCCTCGACCGTACCGCCCTGCGCGCGGCAATGCCTGCCGGCGCGGCGCGAAACGCCATCGACTGCGCGCTTTGGGACCTGGAAGCCAAGCTGACCGGCACGCCTGTTGCGGCGGCGATCTGCGCCGTTGCGGCCAAGCCGCTGGAAACGGCCTACACACTGTCGCTGGCCGAACCGGAGGCCATGGCGGCGCAGGCGCGCGCCAATGCCGGGCGACCTCTGCTCAAGGTCAAGATCGGCGGCGACAACGACATGGCGAGGATCCGCGCGGTGAGAGAAGCCGCTCCCGACAGCCGCATCATCCTCGATGCCAATGAGGGCTGGACGGACGAGACTATCGAGGAGAACCTAGCCTTCTCCGCACAGCACGGCGTCACGCTCGTCGAACAGCCGCTGCCGGCAGGCAAGGACACTATTCTGGGCCGGATCGCGCATCCGGTTCCGATCTGCGCTGACGAAAGTGTGCATGAAACGAGTGGCCTCGATTCGCTGGTCGGCCTCTACGACGCCGTCAACATCAAGCTCGACAAGACGGGCGGCCTGACGGAGGCGTTGACATTGCGCGACCGCGCACGCGACCTCGGCTTCGGCATCATGGTGGGCTGCATGGTCGGCACCTCGCTCGCCATGGCGCCGGCCGTGCTGCTGGCGCAGGATGCCGACTTCGTCGATCTCGACGGTCCGCTGCTGCTCGCGCGCGATCGCGAGCCGGGCCTCGTCTACCAGGGCTCGCTCGTTTCACCCCCTGAGCGCGCGCTTTGGGGCTGAGCGCGCGGCGAGACCGATCAGCGCCATGCCGATGATCGCGATCGGGATCATCGCCCAGAAGCCGTCGACGCCAAGACGGTCATAGAGCGGACCGGAAACAAGCGTCACCGCCGCCATGAAGAAGCCGTTGAAGAAATAGGCAATGCCCTGCGCTGCCCCTGTCCGCTCTTCGGAAACTGTTTCGCCGATCATCTTCTGCAGGCCGATCAGCACCATCGCGACCGAGACCGAATGCAGCGACTGCACGACGAAGAAGCCGCCGACGCCAAGCCCAAGTGGCCAGACCAGTGGAAAGGCGATCCAGCGCACGATCGAGCCGATACCGGCGATCACCATCACCCGGGCGACCGATACGGAAGCGAAAATGCGGTTGAAAAACAGGAACATGCAAACTTCGGATACCACGCCCCAGGCCCATAGCAGGCCAACGACGGAATCGCTGATGCCGATCGACTTCCAGTAGATCGATACGAAGCCGTAGAGAAAGGCGTGGCTGGCGGTGATGATGCCGACGCCGAGCGTGAAATAGAGGAAATAGGCGTTGAACAGGCTGGGCGCCTTGTGCTGGATCTCGGTGGCCGACAGCGGTGAGGCCTTGCGCGGCCGCCCCATGCGCGGCGCCCACAGCCCCGCGACGAGCGCCGCGCCAAGCGCCACGCAAATGATCACCGGAACGGCCTGAGGCCCGGTAGCCGCCAGGATGAAGCCGCCCAGGACATTGGCGCAGAGATAGGAAATCGAGCCCCATTTGCGCATACTGGTATAGTTCGAGCCGAAACGGCGCACTCCCGACAGCGCCAGCGAATCGGCCATCGGCGAATGCGGCGTCCAGACGATGGTGAGCAGCAGCGAGACGGCAAGCACGACCGCGTAGGTGGCCGGCAGGAAATAGCCGGCCGAGATGACCATCGAGGCGGCGACCAGCACGATATACACATTGGCGCGGTCCTTCGCCCGGTCGGCAAGCGCCGTCAGCATCGGAGTCGTCACCACGCGCAGGAACATCGGCGCCGCCAGGATCACGGCGATCTGTTCGGCATGGAAGCCTTTCGCCTGCAGCCAGAGCGGAAAGTAAGGCAGATGCGTGCCCTGCGACACGAACAAGGTCGCGAAGATCAGGCTCATGCGCATTTCGAAATGTCTGGGCTTGACGAGTTGCTCAGGCGACAGGGGCGGCAGCGACATGAATCGATCCAATTACGTTGCAGTCGACGTCTGTGCAACGGGTCTCGATCCCTAACATGCGGCAATGCGCGGCGGAACCGTCTGGACCAATCGATCAAGGGCAAAGCTGTTGATGAGCAATGCAAGAGCGAGCGAAACACCTGTTATGCCAATGTAATCAAGACAGCGAGCTGGGCAGGCGCGGGCAAACCGTGTCGGTCAGATCGCTTGCATGATGCAACGCCGCGCGCTGATAATGCGTAATGCGCATCCCACGAATTTGATGGTGCTTTGCAATTTGCATGGCAACATGCCCTATCCTCGGCAGGAGGGTACTTTTTGGCAAACAATGCAGGGGCGAATTTGTCTGAGCGCGACGCCAAACTCCACGGTTCCTGGCGGTTGGTTTCTTTCGAAACCGAGGCTCGGGATTCAAAGGAACGTAGTCAACCGTGGGGGCGCCAACCCCAATGGCTATCTTATTTTCGGCTCCGATGGGCGAATGATAGTCCTGGTTACGGCAACAGCGCGGGAGCCAGGGAATACAGATGAGAAACTGGCGGCACTTTTCCGTACTTTGATGGCCTATTCCGGACGGTATAGAATAGATGAGGATAGGTTTATTACAAAGATCGACTCATCTTGCAACGAAGCCTGGAACGGCAGTGAGCAGGAACGATTCTATAAGCTTGATGGAGATACGCTCCACGTCTTTACGGCCTGGATGCCGAATCCAGGAAATCCGATAGGAAGGGGCATCCTCAGTTTTCGGCGCGACTAGTTTTGCCTACGCCGAGTTCGCAACTGGCCCTACGTTGGGTAGTCAACTCGACGTTGAGTCTGGCAACCAGGCAGCCACTTTGCATGACCGCAGCCGCCTCCAAGGAAGGTCTGCATAACCCGGCTCGACAAGGGCTTGACGATGTCGGGCTGACCGCGACAACCGAAATCATCCAGTTTCTTTTTCAGTCAGCCTCTCAGGCCGCCTGCGCCGCCCTGCCCTTGAGGTCGATGATGTCGACCGGCACCAGCGCTTCGTTGCCGGCTGACGCCTCGGGCAGTACATGCGCCCAGGTCAGGATCTCCATGCGGCCGTCGAAATGCTCGACCACCGCCGTGCAGCTTTCGACCCAGTCGCCGGTGTTGATGTACTGCACCTCGCCATAGTTCTCGATGGCGGCATGATGGATGTGGCCGCAGATCACACCGTTGACATGCGAGCGCCGCGCCTCTTCCGAAAGCACCGTCTGGAACGAGCCGATGAAATTCACCGCCTTCTTCACCTTGACCTTGGCCCAGGACGAGAACGACCAATAAGGCAGGCCGAGCAGGTGGCGCAGCTTCGTCACCACCCGGTTGATCAGCATCGCGGTGTCATAGGCATAGTCGCCCAGATAGGCGAGCCAGCGCTGGTTGTGCACCACCGTGTCGAACTGGTCGCCATGGATGACCAGCAGGCGCCGGCCGTCGGCGGTTTCGTGGATGGCTCGATCGGCAACGACGATGCCGCCGAAATGCACGCCCTGGAACTGGCGGGCGAATTCGTCATGATTGCCGGCGATATAGGTGATCGAGGCGCCCTTGCGCGCCTTGCGCAGCAGTTTCTGCACCACGTCATTGTGGCTTTGCGGCCAATGCCAGCTGCGCCGCAGCCGCCAGCCGTCGACGATATCGCCGACCAGGTAGATGATATCGGCGTCGTGATAACGCAGGAAGTCGATCAGGAAATCGGCCTTGGCCGCCTTCGAGCCGAGATGCACGTCGGAAATGAACAGGGCGCGGAAAGTGCGGGGCTCTGGGCCTGACATCGCGATTTCACCTTTGCTTTCGCGTGCCTATGCCCCGATTCATGCAACAACCGTATGACGGTTGCGGTTGGTCCAGCCCAGGCGCTAGCCTGCGCGCAACGCATTCAGGAGAAAATCACCATGGATCTCGGCATTCGCGGCAAGAAGGCCATCGTCTGCGCCTCGAGCAAGGGACTAGGGCGCGGCTGCGCCATGGCGCTGGCCGAAGCCGGCGTCGATCTCGTTGTCAACGGCCGCAACGCCGAGCTGGTGGCCAGGACCGCCAAGGAGATCCGCGACCGGTTCGGGGTCAAGGTGATCGAGGTTCCCGGCGACGTGTCGAAGCCGGACGTGCAGAAGGCGATCCTTGCCGCTTGCCCCGATCCGGACATCCTGGTCAACAACAATGGCGGTCCGCCGCTGCGCGATTTCCGCGAGCTCGACCGGGCAAAAATCCTCGAGGGCGTGACGCAGAACATGGTGACGCCGATCGAGCTCATCCAGGCGGTGATCGACGGCATGGCCAAGCGCGGCTTCGGCCGCATCGTCAACATCACCTCCCTGTCGGTCTATGTGCCGATCCCCGGCCTCGACCTGTCGTCCGGCGCGCGCGCCGGCCTGACCTCGTTCCTGGCCGGCGTGGCCCGCACGGTGATCGACCGCAACGTCACCATCAACAGCCTCCTGCCCGGCAAGCTCGACACCGACCGGCTGCGCGGCCCGCATGAGGCCGGAATGCCGGAGGATCCCGCCGCCGCTGCCGCGCGCAAGGCCCGCATCAGCGCCGACGTACCGGCAAAGCGCCTCGGCACGCCGGAGGAGTTCGGCCAGATCTGCGCCTTCCTCTGTTCGGTCCATGCCGGCTACCTGACCGGCCAGAACATCCCGGTCGATGGCGGCCTCTACGTCAGCGCGTTCTGAGCATCGCCTGAAGCTCTCCAGCCAACCAGCTGGAATCGGTAGATTATTTCCGCTCCGGCATTGTGAAGCCGGAGCCTGCGATTTGCGGTCGCGAAAAATCCCGGGCGCATGCTAAAAGGCTCCAAACCAGTATCGCAGGGAGGGGCCGCAATGGACGGCGAGAACAAGAAACCGGCTCGGTCGGACCTCGACGAGGCCGCCCTCTTCTTCCACAAGTATCCGACGCCGGGCAAGCTCGAGATCCAGGCCACAAAACCACTCGGCAACCAGCGCGACCTGGCGCTTGCCTATTCGCCCGGCGTGGCGGCGCCCTGCCTGGAGATCCGCGACGATCCGGCCACCGCCGCCGACTACACCGCGCGCGCCAATCTTGTCGGCGTCGTCTCCAACGGCTCGGCCGTGCTTGGGCTCGGCAATATCGGCCCGCTCGCCTCCAAGCCGGTGATGGAAGGCAAGGCGGTGCTGTTCAAGAAATTCGCCGGCATCGACGTCTTCGACATCGAGATCGACGCGCCCGGAATCGAGCGCATGGTCGAAACCGTCGCAGCGCTCGAACCGACCTTCGGCGGCATCAACCTCGAGGACATCAAGGCGCCGGAATGTTTCGAGGTCGAGGAGCGGCTGAAAGCCCGCATGCGCATTCCGGTTTTCCACGACGACCAGCATGGCACCGCGATCATCGTCGCCGCCGCGGTGCTCAACGGGCTGGAACTGGCCGGCAAGACGATTTCCGACATCAAGATCGTCACCTCCGGCGCGGGTGCCGCCGCACTCGCCTGCCTCAACCTTCTCGTCTCGCTCGGCGCCAGGGTCGAAAACATCTGGGTCACCGACCGCTTCGGCGTCGCCCACAAGGGCCGCGTCGAGGAAATGGATCGCTGGAAGGACGCCTATGTGAAGGACACCGAGGCGCGCACGCTGGCCGATGTCATTCCCGGCGCCGATGTCTTCCTCGGCCTTTCCGCTGCCGGCGTTCTGAAGCCGGAGCTGCTCCAGCACATGGCGCTGAAGCCGCTGATCCTGGCTTTGGCCAACCCGAATCCCGAGATCATGCCGGAGGTGGCGCGGGCCGCCCGACCGGACGCCATGATCTGCACCGGGCGTTCCGATTTTCCCAATCAAGTCAACAATGTGCTGTGCTTTCCTTACATCTTCCGTGGCGCGCTCGATTGCGGCGCGAGCGCCATCAACGAGGAAATGAAGATGGCTGCGGTCAGGGCGATCGCCGCCCTTGCCCGCGAGGAGCCTTCGGATGTCGCGGCGCGCGCCTATTCCGGCGAGACGCCGATGTTCGGCCCCGATTTCTTGATCCCCTCGCCCTTCGATCCGCGCCTCATCCTGCGCATCGCGCCGGCGGTGGCGAAGGCCGCCTGCGACACCGGCGTCGCGACGCGGCCGATCGCCGACTTCACCGCCTATATCGACAAGCTCAACCGGTTCGTCTTCCGCTCCGGCCTGGTGATGAAGCCGGTGTTCTCCTCGGCCAAGGCCTCGAGCGCCAAGCGCGTCATCTATGCCGACGGCGAGGACGAGCGCGTGCTGCGCGCGGCGCAGGTTGTGCTGGAGGAAGGCATCGCCGAGCCGACCCTGATCGGCCGCCCGCATGTCGTGGAAGTCCGCCTGAAGCGTTACGGCCTGCGCATCCGGCCGGGTGTAGATTTTGCCCTGATCAATCCGGAAGACGATCCGCGCTACCGCCACTATGTCGACCTCCTGATCGAGCTTGCCGGCCGCCGCGGCGTGACGACGGAAGCCGCCCGCACCATGGTGCGCACCGACAACACGGTGATCGCGGCACTGGCGCTGAAGCGCGGCGACGCCGATGCCATGGTCTGCGGCCTCGAAGGCCGCTTCGAGCGGCATCTGCGCAATGTCAGCCTTATCATTGGCCCCCGCGCGGGCATCAAGGACCGGGACCTCTCGACGCTGTCGATGCTGATCTCGCAGCGCGGCATCATCTTCCTGACCGACACCCATGTGTCGGTCGATCCGACGGCGGAGGAGATCGCCGAAATGACGGTGCTGGCGGCGGAGGAGATCCAGCGCTTCGGCATCGAGCCGAAGGCCGCACTCCTGTCGCATTCGGATTTCGGCTCGCGCGATTCTCCAAGCGCGCTGAAGATGCGCCGGGCGGCCGAAATCCTCGGCCGCATCGCGCCCGACTTGCAGTGCGACGGCGAGATGCATGCCGACACGGCGATCTCGGAACATCTGCGCCAGCGCGTCTATCCGCACTCGCGGCTGAAGGGCGAGGCCAACCTGCTGGTGTTCCCGAACCTCGATTCGGCCAACATCACGCTGACGGCTTTGCGCGCCATGATGGACGCGCTGCATGTCGGGCCGATCCTGCTCGGTACCGACAAGCCGGCGCACATCTTGACGCCGTCGGTGACCTCGCGCGGCGTCGTCAACATGACCGCGCTTGCTGTCGTCGAGGCGGCGCACAAGGCGCAGGCGCTCGCTCCGATCTGAGTTTGTTGCTCAGATTGGCGCGAAGCGGAAATGGCCCAGATGCCTGAAGGCGAACAGTGTGTCCTCCTCACGGGCCCCCCAGCCGATATTGTGGATGACCATCGGCCGCTCCGGCGCCTCGGTTGAGCGGTTGGACGAGACGATGGCGATATGCGTCAGGTTGCCGGGCAGCATCTGCGTGACGAGATCGCCCGGCTGATAGTCGGCGGAGTCCTCGCTGACGGCCAGGGAAGCGCCTCGCCGTTCGAAGAACACGGCGAGATTGGGCACGCGGCGGTGATCGATGTTGGTGTCCGTCGATTTCATGCCCCAAGCCTTCGGATAGGCGGCGAAATTGGCCGCCATGTCCTCATGCACCAGCCTTTGCAGATCGAGCTTGAAGGCGTGCCGATAGGCGCGGATCACGACATCCGTACACACACCGCGGTCCTTAGCGACATCGCCGCCGGGATAAGGAATACGGGTATAGGTCGGATCGTAGAGCGTGGTGACGCCGATCTGCTCACGCGCGGCATCGACCAGCCTGCCAGGCCAGTCTGGCAAGGCCCGCGGTTTAGCGGCCATGGCGGCGGGCATCGCCGCGCACAAGAGGCCGAGTTGTAGTGCGGTTCGACGGGTGATCGCGATCAACTTTGGCCTCGGCATCGCTGGAGCCAGAAGATTTTCGAAGCCGAATACGTCTTTTTTGCTCCTTTCTCGTGCAACTTTCATGCACAGGAGGCCTCGCCTGCTCCGTGCAGCGGCGCCAGCACCGCTCGGACCATTTTGTTCAAGATCGCCTTTGGCTGTGATCAAGGTCGCCTTTGGCTGTAAATTTGAGGGAACGGTTAACCGGGAATCCGGTAGCATCCCGACAGACTGGTGAGCTGGGTCTGGGCACATGAAGGGCGGAGGGCTGAAGCTGACGCATCTTGTGGCGCTGCTTGCGGCGCTTACAGCTACAGCCCTTGCCGCGACCGAATCCCAAGCCACTTCGCGTACGTGTCGGCAGCTCGAAGCAGAACTCGCGGCCGCGCGCGGCGGCGGCGGAGGCCCCGGCCTCGTCCGCAAATATGACGATGCGATCGCGCGCCAGCGCGAGCAGCTTGCCAAGGCTCGCGGCCGGGCAAGCGATGCCGGCTGCGGCTTCACGCTGTTTTCGCGCAATGTCAGTCAATGCGCGGCGATCAATGCCTCGATCCAGCGCATGAACGCCAATCTTGACACGCTTCAGGCCAAGCGCGAGCGGCTGTCCGGCGGCGGCACGCGGCGCGACCGCGGCCGCATCCTGGCGGCGCTCGATGCCAATGGCTGCCGCGGCGACGAGATCGCGCCTCGCCCTGCGCCGCTTGAGGAGGCCTCCCGCGACAATGGCGGCGGCAATCTGTTCGAGCAGCTTTTCGGCCGCCAGGATCAGCAACTCGAAACACCGGAGGCTCCCGACAGCCCGGATATGGCGGATGTGCCGCTCGATGATCCGAGCGTGCGCAACATCCGTCGCGTCATCAACCAGCCGGACGGCATGGACCTGCCGCGCCTTGGCGGCGAATTCCACACAATGTGCGTGCGCACGTGCGACGGTTATTTCTTCCCGATGTCCAACGCCGCCTCCGCGGGCGACTTCGAGCGCGACCAGAAGAATTGCGAATCGAGCTGCCCGGGCACCGAGATGCAGGTCTTCTATTCGCGCGGAATGGACGACGATTCCGGGTCGATGACCTCGTCGGTCACCGGTCAACCCTACAGCGAGCTGCCGACCGCCTATCTCTACAAGCAGGCCAATTATTCGCGGCCGCCGAGTTGCGGCTGCAACGCGCAAGCCGGCAATGGCAATTTCACGATCATCGGCGGCAACCCGCCCAATCCCGAACAGTCTCAGCCGGAGAGCGGGGCGACGCCCTTCATCCCCATGCCGGCGACCAAGCCCGATCCGGGCGCGGACCCGGAAACGCTTGCCAACGCCAAAGGCGGGCTCGACCAGGACGCGATCAGGCGGCTGACCACCAAGGTACCGGTGTCGCCGGTCTCGATGCTGCCGCCGGATCAGCGCAAGGTCAGGGTCGTCGGGCCAGCGTTCCTTCCCGACCCATCAGCGGCAATAGATCTGAAAGCTCCGGCCCCGAAGTCCGCCCAGTGAGCGCCAGCCGCAGCGGCATGAACAGCGGCTTGCCCTTGCGCCCGGTCGCTTCCTTGATCTTGCCGGTCCAGTCCTTCCAGACCGTGCCGTTCCACGGCTCCTCCGGCAGCACGTCGAACGCTTGATTGAGGAAGTCGCGGTCCTCGCCGGAAAATTCCGCCGGCTCTTGCGGGCCGTCGCTCAGGATACGCCACCAGGCGAGCGCGTCCGACAGGCGGTCGAGATTGCCGCGCACCGCCATCCAGAACGGCTCTGCCTTGTCGCCGGAAATGCCCAGCACCATCAGCCGATCGCGCGCTTCCTCGAACGGCATGTGATGGATCAGCGTGCGGTTGAGCACGAAAAGCTCGTCCGGATCGAACTTGGAGGCGGACTTGGAGGTCGCCGCCGGGTCGAAATGGCCCGCAAGCTCGGCGAGGTCATGCGCGGCCGTGACATTCTCCGAGGTGCCGACGAGCACTGCCAGCGAAGCGACCGCCATCGGCTCGATGCCGTCCTCGCGCAGGCTTTCGATCGACAGCGCGCCGGTGCGCTTAGACAGCCCCTCGCCCGTGGTCGTGGTGAGCAGATTGTGGTGGCCGAAGACCGGCGGCTCGGCGCCGAGCGCCTTGAAGATCGCAATCTGCACGCCGGTGTTGGTGACATGGTCGTCGCCGCGAATGATATGGCTGACGCCCATCTCGATATCGTCGACCACCGAAGGCAGCGTGTAGAGATAGGTGCCGTCCTCGCGCACCAGCACAGGGTCCGACAGCGAGGCGAGATCGACCGTCTCTTCGCCGCGCACCAGGTCGTTCCAATGCACGTCGGTGCGCTCCGGCTGCAGCGGATCGCTGGTGAAATTCGGCAAAAGGAAGCGCCAGTGCGGCTTGCGTCCGTCCGACTGGTATTCGGCCACCTGTTCCGGCGTCAGCGTCAGCGCCTCACGGCCATAGACCGGCGGCAGCCCGCGCGTGCGGCGCACCTTGCGGCGCAGGTCGAGCTCTTCCGGCGTCTCGTAGCAGGCATAGAGCACCCGCGCCGCCTTCAGCCGCTCAACCGCCGCGTCATAGATCTCGAAGCGGCGCGACTGGTATTCGGTGACATCCGGGAAAATGCCCAGCCAATGCAGGTCGTAAAGAATGGAATCGGCGTATTCCTGCCTCGAGCGGGCAATGTCGGTGTCGTCGAAGCGCTGGATGAAGCGTCCCTTGTTGTTCATGGCGAAAAGCCAGTTGAACAGGGCCGTGCGCGCATTGCCGATATGGATGCGGCCGGTCGGCGATGGGGCAAAACGTACGGTGACTGTCATGAGCGGGGCGTAACGGATGCTTTTGGTGTTGACAAGCGCGCCCCCCGCGCGAACGCAACAGATAGTGCAAGCCAGCTAAAATGAAAAGCCGCCGGCCCAGCACGCTTCGCGGCAGGCTGACAAACCGCGTCAAGTGCCTGCGAAGCCGGGCTTCTCATGTCCCCGTTATCCACATGTGTGACACACAAGATGTTGGGGTCATAAAAGCTACGCAAACGAATCCTTGACGGGTCGGAACGAGTCGCTTTTTATAGGCCATGCGCTCCTGTTGCGGGCGCGACCGGAGAGTTTTGAGGCCGGTCTTTTTTCCCGGATTTTGTGCGTTTTGCCCGAATTTCCGCCTGTTCACGAGGCCGGCGGAAGCGTTGGGGTCGTAGGGGCTTGGGTGGGCGAAAGGGAGAATTGTCGGTCTGGAAAAAATGATCTGTTAACACTATATTTAGTGTTTGCAGGCAGGCTCGACGCTAGATAGTGTGAAGCTCCCTCTATCGAGGGAATCGACAAAAGTTTCAGTCTTGAGGGACCCGCGGGTCGGCCGGCAACCTGGGTAAGCGCCTGGAAAGGCGTTTGCTTGTCTGCTTGGTGGCGCCCGCGACGAGGAGAATGTCGGCGTCGCCCGTGATGCCGGCAAACGGCGGGCTGCGCTTTTCGCCATGTGGGGCAGAAATCCCCGGGGAAAGGCGCTATATGTAGACACAAAGGGATCGGACCAATGCGCATCGAGCGTCGCTTCACCAAGCCGGATCAGTCAGCCTATGCGGAGATCGAATTTCGCAAGGCCCTGTCGGAGATCAAGAATCCCGACGGCTCGGTGGTGTTCCGCCTGGACAACATTGACGTGCCGGCTCAGTTCAGCCAGGTCGCGGCCGACATCCTGGCCCAGAAGTATTTCCGCAAGGCCGGCGTGCCGGCGCGGCTGAAGAAGGTCGAGGAGAACGACGTTCCCTCCTTCCTGTGGCGCTCGATCGCCGACGAGGCCGAGCTTGCCAAGCTGCCCGAGGCAGAGCGCTACGGTTCGGAAACCGACGCTCGCCAGGTCTTCGACCGTCTGTCCGGCACCTGGACCTATTGGGGCTGGAAGGGCGGCTACTTCAAGTCCGAGGAAGACGCGCGCGCCTTCCGCGACGAGCTGGCCTATATGCTCGCCACCCAGCGCGTTGCGCCGAACTCGCCGCAGTGGTTCAACACCGGCCTGCACTGGGCCTATGGCATCGACGGCCCGAGCCAGGGCCACTTCTATGTCGATCCCTTCACCGGCAAGCTGACCAAGTCGAAGTCGGCCTACGAGCATCCGCAACCGCATGCCTGCTTCATCCAGAGCGTGCAGGACGATCTCGTCAACGAGGGCGGCATCATGGATTTATGGGTGCGTGAGGCGCGCCTGTTCAAATACGGCTCCGGCACCGGCTCGAACTTCTCCATGCTGCGCGGCGAAGGCGAGAAGCTTTCCGGCGGCGGCCGCTCGTCCGGCCTGATGAGCTTCCTCAAGATCGGCGACCGCGCGGCGGGCGCCATCAAGTCGGGCGGCACGACGCGCCGCGCCGCAAAGATGGTCATCGTCGACGCCGACCACCCGGATATCGAGGACTTCATCGACTGGAAGGTCAATGAGGAGCAGAAGGTCGCCTCGCTGGTGACCGGCTCGAAGATCGTCAAGAAGCACCTCGAAGCCATCATGAAGGCCTGCGTCAATTGCGAAGGCCATGACGACGACTGCTTCGACCCGGCGCTGAACACCGCGCTGAAGCGCGAGATCAAGGCGGCCAAGAAGGACGCCGTGCCGGAGAACTACATCTACCGCGTCATCCAGTTCGCCCGCCAGGGCTACACCTCGATGTCGTTCAAGACCTACGACACCGACTGGGATTCGGACGCCTACCTCACCGTCTCCGGCCAGAACTCCAACAATTCGGTGTCGCTGAAGGATAATTTCCTGCGTGCCGTGGAAGCCGACGGCGACTGGCAGCTCACCGCCCGCAAGGACGGCAAGGTGCTGAAGACGCTGAAGGCGCGCGATCTCTGGGAAAAGATCGGCTACGCCGCCTGGGCGTCGGCTGACCCGGGCCTGCACTTCAACACGACGATGAACGACTGGCACACCTGCGCCTCCGCCGGTGCGATCCGGGCCTCGAACCCGTGCTCGGAATACATGTTCCTCGATGACACGGCCTGCAACCTCGCCTCGATCAACCTTCTACCCTACCGCAAGGAGGACGGCACGATCGACATCGCCGCTTATGAGCACACCGTTCGGCTGTGGACCGTCGTGCTCGAAATCTCGGTGATGATGGCGCAGTTCCCGTCGAAGGAGATCGCCAAGCTTTCCTACGACTACCGCACGCTCGGCCTCGGCTACGCCAATATCGGCGGCCTGCTGATGACCTCGGGCATCCCCTATGACTCCAACGAGGGCCGCGCCATCTGCGCCGCGCTCACCGCTATCATGACCGGCGTCGCCTACTCGACCTCGGCCGAAATGGCCGCCGAGCTCGGCGCCTTCCCGGACTATGACCGCAACGCCCAGAACATGCTGCGCGTCATGCGCAACCATCGCCGCGCGGCTTACGGCGACAAGGACGGCTACGAGAAGCTCGCCGTCAACCCGGTGCCGCTGGTCGCCTCCGACCTGAAGCAGCCGGCGCTCGCCGAGCATGCCCGCGCCGCCTGGGACCGCGCTATCGAGCTCGGCGAGGAGCACGGCTACCGCAACGCGCAGGCGACCGTGATTGCGCCGACCGGCACGATCGGCTTGGTCATGGATTGCGACACCACCGGCATCGAGCCCGACTTCGCCCTGGTGAAGTTCAAGAAGCTCGCCGGCGGCGGCTACTTCAAGATCATCAACCGCGCCGTGCCGGAAGCGCTGCGCACGCTGGGCTATTCCGAGAGCCAGATCGCCGAGATCGAGGCCTACGCCGTCGGCCACGGCAACCTCAACCAGGCGCCCGGCATCAACCCGTCCTCGCTCAAGACCAAGGGCTTCACCGACGAGAAGATCGCGGCGCTGAACGCGGCGCTGAAGTCGGCCTTCGACATCAAGTTCGTGTTCAACCAATGGACACTCGGCGCCGACTGGGTGAAGGACACGTTCGGCTTCACCGACGAGCAACTCGGCGACGTCTCGTTCGAGATGCTGCCGGCGCTGGGCTTCTCGAAGAAGGACATTGACGTCGCCAACATCCATGTCTGCGGCGCCATGACACTCGAAGGCGCGCCCTTCCTCAAGGCCGAGCACCTGCCGGTGTTCGACTGCGCCAGCCCCTGCGGCAAGATCGGCAAGCGCTCGCTGTCGATCCAGAGCCACATCCTGATGATGGCGGCGGCCCAGCCCTTCATCTCGGGCGCCATTTCCAAAACCATCAACATGCCGAACGAGGCGACCGTCGAGGACGCGAAGAACGCCTACATGCTGTCCTGGAAGCTGGCGCTGAAGGCGAACGCGCTTTATCGCGACGGCTCGAAGCTGTCGCAGCCGCTCAATGCCTCGCTGCTCGCCGATGGCGAGGAGGACGAGGACGAGGCGGTCGAGCAGCTGATCGCAGCGCCCGCCGCGCAGCGCGCCGTGCAGGTGACGGAAAAGATCGTCGAGCGCGTGGTGGAACGTCTCTACCGCGACCGCGAAAAACTGCCGAACCGCCGCAAGGGTTATACGCAGAAGGCCGTCGTCGGCGGCCACAAGGTGTATCTCCGGACCGGCGAGTTCGACGACGGGCGTCTCGGCGAGATCTTCATCGACATGCACAAGGAAGGTGCTGCCTTCCGCGCCATGATGAACAACTTTGCCATCGCCATCTCGCTCGGCCTGCAATATGGCGTGCCGCTCGACGAATATGTCGAGGCCTTCACCTTCACCAAATTCGAGCCGGCCGGCATGGTGCAGGGCAACGACGCGATCAAGAATGCCACGTCGATCCTCGACTACGTGTTCCGCGAGCTTGCGGTCTCCTATCTCGGCCGCCACGACCTCGCCCATGTCGACCAGTCGGACTTCGACAAGACGGCGCTCGGCCGCGGCATCACCGAAGGCAAGGCGACGCCCTTCTCCAAGGGCCTCTATCGCGGCGCCTCGCCGGTGAAGCTGGTCTCGGCTGCCGGTTCAGACCCGAAGGGTTTTGGCGGCTCGGCCCCGACGACGGCCCCTGCCCGCGCCGCACCGACCGCCTTCGCCGGCTCCAACGTGCTGGCGCTGAAGCCGGCCAGCGACGAAGCGCTCGCCTACAAGCGCGACTATGAGGAGCGCGCCAGGGAACTGGCCGAGGAAATGGTGGAACAGGAAGCCGAAGCCGCCGGTGGCGCGGAGGCGCTCTTCACCGATGCCGCCGCCAACGAAGCGGCCGAGGCGAAGAAGCTCGCCGCGACAAGGCGCCAGCAGTCGCTGCTACAGGGCTACACCGGCAACGAATGCTCCGAGTGCCACAACTTCACCATGGTGCGGAACGGCACTTGCGAGAAGTGCGACACGTGTGGAAGCACGAGCGGGTGCAGCTGATATCTGAAACCTAGACGTAACATTATCGGCCCGGTCGCAAGATCGGGCCGATTTGCGTAGACGATCACCGAGCACAAGATGATCGACCACATCACCATCGAAGTGAGCGACCTGGGTAAGAGCAAGCTCTTCTACGAAAAGGCTTTTGCCCCCCTGGGCTACAGCCTCGCCTTCGGCAAGGAAGGCATCTTCTGGGCCTTCGATGTCGGCAATGGCTGCCTGTTCGAGATCCAGAGCACGGGTGAGACACCGCCGCTCACCCATCTGCATGTCGCCTTCCGGGTGAAGAGCAAGGCGGAGGTCGATGCGTTTCATCGTGCGGCGCTCGAGGCGGGCGCCACCGACAATGGCGCGCCCGGTCCGCGGCCGGATTATGCGGAGCACTACTACGCCTGCTTCGTGCTCGATCCCGATGGTTATAACATCGAGGCGATGATCAACGAGGCGGCGAAGGCCTGAGCCTCGACTGGTAGGCAAGGACATAGTGCAATGCTTTATGCTGTGATCATCGAAAAAGCCGGAGACAAGTTTTCTGCATATGTGCCGGACCTGCCGGGCTGCATTCCAACCGGCGCCACGACGGCGGATGTGAAGATCGCAATCCGTGAAGCAATGCGCTTTCACATCGAAGGCCTGCGCGCTGACGGGTTTGAGGTACCCGAGCCCGAAGCCGTGGCGAAGTATGTTGAGGCGCACGAGTGAAGCGCGCCCTCTCCTTCTCCCCTTGCGGGAGAAGGTGGATCGGCGCGTTAGCGCCGAGACGGATGAGAAGTGTTCCAGCGGAGTGAGACGCTAGCGATCCTTGCTGCAGTACCCCCAGCTGGCAAAGGTTTCCGTCAAGCTGGAACACCCCTCATCCGGCCGCTTCGCGGCCACCTTCTCCCGCAAGGGGAGAAGGTAAAGACGCGCTCAATCCGCGTCGGCCATCATCTGCCCGCCGCCGCCCAGCCATGCGCGCCATTGCCGCTCGTCGCCGCGGAAGACGTTGAGGTCGATGCGTCCCGTGACGCCATGCGACAGGCCGGAGCCGGAATACTGCCAGAACAGCCATTTGCGGCCCGGATAGACCTTCGAGGGATGCGCCGCCACCGCGCGCAGCCAGAACGGGTAGTCCGGGAAGGCGCCGCGCAAATTGTCGCGATAGAAGTCAGGGCTGGTGTAGATGATGGGGCGCTGGCCGTAATGGCGCTCAAGCTTGTCCATGAACACCTGCATCTTCTCCAGCACTTTTTCGCGCGACGGCTTGCGTGTGCACGAAGAGTCGCCGTTCCACTCGACGTCGATGACCGGCGGCAGCGCGCCGTCGACCTTCGGCACGTTGCGGATGAACCAGTCGGCCTGCTCGCCGGCGGTGCGGCACCAGTAGAAGAAATGATAGGCGCCCCGCTTCAGCCCCGCGGCATCGGCGTTACGCCAGTTCTTCATGAACATCGGGTCGAGATGGTCGCCGCCGTCGGTCGCCTTGATATAGGCGAAGTTGGCGCCCTGGGCGCGCAGCTTGCCCCAGTTGATGTCGCCCTGCCAGCGCGACACGTCGACGCCGTGCACGGCCAGATGGCGCGGCGAGGCGCGGCCGAAATTGATCGGCTTGGCGTCGCGGAACGCATAGCGGGTGACCGGGCCGGCAAGCATGGCGGGCGCCGCGCGCGACAACCGCTTCGGCGGCGAGACAAGCGCGGCCTCCTGCACCGGCGGCTCGACGCTGTCCGGGAGACCCTGCGGCGGGAAGTTCACCGTCTCCTCCTCGGCAAGACCGAACGGGCGCGAGTTCTCGTCGCCAAGGCGCGAATTCTCGTCGCTGGCGCCCGCGTCCGGGCTGGCATTCCCCTCGTCGAGCAGCGGCGCCGGCGGCTTGAAACGTGAAGCGCCCGACATCGACGCGGTCTCGACGGTTTTCTCCGTCGCGGCGGTCCTCACGCCCTTCGGCACCGAAGCGCTCGGCCGCACAACCGAGCTCGTCGTCTCGCTGGACGGCATCTGCATGGCATCGACGCCCGACGTGGACGAGCAGCCGGCAAGGCAAAGCGATGCAAATAGGAAACCGACGACCCCTGAAATCCGCATCTTGACCTGTACGCAATACAAAACAGACCGAAGGCAGGAACGGCGCCGCCGGACAATCAGGCCATTCCTAACGAGAAATTACCAACAAAGTTTGAATCAAAATTTACCTTTGATCGGACCGGGCGATTCGCGACGGTTGCCGAAGAGGTTGCCGGTCAGCGCCTGAACACGCCGATCATCGGCCCGAGATTCCAGAAATCGTCATTGCGGCCGATCGCGGGTGCATAGAGGCTCGAAATCGAACCATCGAGGAAAAGCGCGTTCGGGCAGCCGAGCTGGTCGCGGAACAGCCGCGCGAATTCGTGAAAGGTCACGGCATCGTCCGATATCGCGAAGACCGCCACGCCATCGGCGCGCACGCCCACGCCGTCGCGGATCTTGCGCGAGGTGCCGTCGGCCTGGAATTTCGGATGCAGCTTGCCGTCGATGACCAGCATCGGCCCGGACTGCGTGGCGTAGTCGACAAGCGGCGGTCGCTTCAGATAGTCCTTGGTCGCACGCACGCCGGCCTTGCCGGCGCTGAGGTAGAAGATGCCGTTGGGCTGCATGGAGAAATTGCCGGTTCCCGATCCGGTCTTGGCCGGGGTGACCTGTTCGCCGCGTTCGACATAGAGCCCGACCGGCGCGAGGTCGGGATGATACATGCCGGCATTGATGCCGAAGAGCATGGTGCGCCCGGCCGCCTGCTGCGCGCTGCGCAAATTGTGCAGCGACCGGTAGAGTTCGCCATCCTTGTTCTTCCAGAACAGCTCGATGGAAAAATGCTTCGGATCGGTCTCGCAGACGAGATAGGTCGCGTTCTCGAAAGTCTGGTTGCGGCAGGGCGGCAGCGCCGCCAGCCATTGGCCAAGGCCCATCCCGGCGCCGACGGCCGCGGGCACCGCCGATTTCACCAGCGTCACCAGCAAGGGTACCGATTGCAGCAGGGTCACGAGATCCATCAGCCCACCCGAGGATCAACTGTCGATATAGCGGATAACGGAAGGCCTCTAGGTGAGCCAGCCGGCGGCGACGCTGATCAGCAGCACCACGCCGAGCAGGCCGCGATAGATGACGAACGGCCAGGCAGAAAAGCGTTCGAGCACCCGCATCAGCCCCCAAATGGCGAAGAAGGCCGAGATCGAGGCGACGATCAGGCCGACGGCCAGGACCGACCAGCCATGCGCGTCGAGATGCACCTTGTGCAGCTCCCAGATCTCCTTCAGGCCTGCGAGCGCGATTGCGGGAATGCCGAGCAGGAAGGAAAGCCGCGCCGCCTCGGGCCGGGCGAAACCCAGCCCCATCGCCGCCGTCAGCGTCGAGCCCGAGCGCGAGACGCCCGGAATAAGCGCGCCGACCTGGGCGACGCCCACCAGCAGCGCGTCAAGGATCGATGCCTGGCGCAGCACGAGCTTGTGGCTGGCGAAGATCTCGGCGAGCGCCAAGAGGATCGCCATGGCGATACAGGCCCAGCCAATGACCACCAGACCGCGCAAAGGCGAGTTGCAGGCGTTGAGGACGCCGGAAAGCGCGAGGCCCGCTATGATGATCGGCACGGTGGCAAGCACGATGCTGGTCGCGAGGCGGAAATAGCGGTCGCTGAAATCGCGGCGCGAGATCGCCGACAGCGAGCCGAACACAACGTCCCTGACATCGCTCCAGAAATAGCTGACCACCGCCGCCAGCGCCGCCAGCTGCATGGCGGCGGAGAAGGCCGATCCGGGATCCTGCCAGCCGAGCACGGCCGGCACGATGCGCATATGCGCCGTCGACGAGATCGGCAACAATTCGGTGATGCCCTGCACGATGCCCAGGAACGCCACCTTGGCATAACCCAGGCCGACAAAGCCGGTATCCAACCCTTGAGTGCAGACGTCGGTCATCTCAATCCTTTTCCCAGCGCCCCGGCCCTTGCCCGGGGCAAAAGTGAATCGTCATTCGAAAGCCCTAGGACAGGCTTAGCCTCACGATAGCGTGATTCCAACTCACGGATTTGTAAGGTGCCGCTAATCCTGCTTGACAACCGGCGTCGTCATATTATTCTGTGCTAATCTTACACTGTAAGGCAATCGGAGGAACATCATCATGTCGACTGCCGCCCTCTCGGAACTCGAGCCCGTCGCGCCGCCGCAAACGCATGTCCCGGAAATCGCGATCGAGGAGGTATCGCGCGAGATAAGCCGTGCCATCGAGCACGCCGAAGTCGCTGCCTGGCTCGATCTCTACGAGGCGGCGCCCAAGGATTTCGCTGCGCGACACGGGCTGTCGATCTCAAGGGACGGCGACCTCGTCTGGACCACCTGCACGACAATCCCGTTCATCCATTTCAACTGCGTGAAGAACATCGGTGTCGACAGCCCGGTGTCAGAGGCTCAGCTCGACGCGCTGCTCGCGCATTACCGCGATGCCGGCATCAGGCGGCCGTGGTTCTATACCAATCCGCACACCGAGCCGTCGCGACTGAGGTGCTGGCTGGAAGCGCGCGGCCTGCAGCACCAGGGCGGCTGGGAACGCATTTTCCGCGACGCGACGCCGCTGGCGGCCGAACCGCTCTTCCCGGCCGACCCACTCATCCCGGTCGACGATCTGGGGGTCGAGGAGGTCACGCCCGGGACAGCTTCGGATTGGGCTTCTTTCATCGATGGCAAATACAGGCTTCCCACCACGCCGTGGCTGACGGCGCTTGTCGGCCGTAAGGGCTGGCATCACTACATGCTGAAACGCAAGGGCGCGGTCGCCGCGGTGCGCTCGCTTTTCATCGGCCCTGACGGCGCCGCCTGGAGCGGCATCGACGCGCCGGTGCCCGGCATCATGGCGCCGAGCTTCGATCTTGATGCCATGCTTGGGGAGCGGCTGGTTCGCGACGGCATCGCCGCCGGCGCGAAGCTGTTTGTCGCCGATATCGAGGCGCCGCTCCCCGACCGCGACGGACCGGCCTATCGCAACTACGATCGGCTAGGCTTCAAGCTCGCCTATCTACGCAACCACTACGCTTACCTGCCTGCGTATTCGAGCTGACCATTTTTCCAGCAATTCCAGGAAAAGTGTGAGCGGTTTTTCCGTCAGGAATTGCGTCAAAGCAAAAAGATAGAGCGGTTTGCCCTTTCCTTGAAACGGTGAAACGCTCTTGAGCTGCCTCAGCGGTACAGCCACTGCCTAAGGCAGCTTCTTGCCACGACATGCGCGGGCGGCACCGAAGCCTGGTCGATGCGGGAATCGTCGCCGGCCCTGTCGCGCGCCTGTTCCAGAAGCAGGCGCAACTCGGCCGGGCGCACGCGGTCGCGCGCCATCACGAGCTGGATCATCGGGTCGTTCAAAAGCTCGTCCAGGGTGTTGATGCTCTCGCTCATCCGTCGCCTCCTCGATGCCTGCCCGCATGACGCTTAGATAGGCAGCCAATGATGGCCCGCCAATGACGCTTTGCCGGCTATCTCGTGAATCGAAGATGAAATTTTTGTGCAGGCATTCTTCCTTCTCCCCTTGTGGGAGAAGGTGGACCGGCGCGATAGCGCCGAGACGGTTGAGGGGTGTTCCAGCGGAGTGAGACGCTGGCTTTCCCTGGAGCACCCCTCATCCGACCGAGCTTCGCTCGGTTTCCTTCTCCCACAAGGGGAGAAGGAAAAGTGCTACGCCGGCGGCGTGCCTTCATATTGCGGCAGGCCGTCGTCGAGCATCAGCCAGGGTTGCTTCGAGCCGGTCCAGAAATGCATGTCGGGCTTGAATAGCGACGGGTCGTCGAGCGAGCCGGATGTGACGCCGAGAATGCCCCTGGAATCGCGCCGCGAGAACATCGTCGTGCCACAGACCGGGCAAAAGCCGCGCTGGAGGTCAGGCGTGGAATTGATCGTCGCCACCGGCCCCTCGATGGTCACATCGTCGATGCGGAAGAGCAGGCGGGCATTGAAGGCCGCGCCGATTGCCTTCTGGCAGATCCGGCAATGGCAGACGCGCTCGTTGATCGGCGCGACCTCGGCCTTGTAACGCACCGCGCCGCACAGGCACCCGCCCTCATATTTCGTCATCACCGACACCCGTTTAGAGGAAATGCCGGCAAGGTAGTGGCCGGCATGATTGGGTCAAACAAAAAACATTGATCGGATGCGATCGGTTGAGGTGATGGGCACCGACCAGATCAATGGCGCTTGGCCTGGACGAGATAGGCGTCAATCATCGTCTCGCCCAGCCATTTGGCGGCTTCTAGCCGGTGCAGCCCCTCGACCAGTATGTGGCGCTTGCCGTCATGCCGCACCTGGATCGGCGTCTTCATGCCGTTCTCCAGTATGTCCTCGGCAAGATGGCGCACGGTTTCGGGATGCAGCGTCTTGCGCCGCGCCGTCGGCACGTAGATGTCGTCGACCTTGACCTTTTGTACCCGCAGCATGTCGGCTCCCGGCGTTGGAACGTCGCCCGAAGTTGAAATAGTCCGTTTGCCGGATATCGCCAAGCGCAAGCGCCTGCTGGCCCGATGCTTTCCATTTGACGCTTGGCCGGCCGATGGTCTCAATGACGGCTTCGTGATCTCAGGTGTTCCTTGACGCAACTGCCCACCGAATTTCCCGATTTCGGGCTGACGCCCGAACAGCGCCGCGAGGCGGTGCGCGGCCATTATTACGAATGGCCGGGCATGGATGGTGAGCGAGGTGAAATCTGGGGCTACAGCGACCGCTTTTCCTACCGTCCGGGCGAGACGGTGACGCTCCATGTGAGCTCGACGGCGCCGCAATTCGGCATCGCCATCATCCGCGACGGTGCCACCGAGACCAATATCTTCGAAAGGACCGGCCTGTCGGCACGCTGGCAGCACACGCCCGACCAATGCTCGGTCGAAGGCTGCGGCTGGGAAGCGTCGTTTGAGTTCCGCGTCGGCGACGACTGGCCATCCGGCGGCTATCGGGTCACGCTTTCGGCGGAAGGTCGCGACGGCAGGCCGATCCACAGCCACCACCTCTTTATCGTCGCGCCGCTGCCCGGCAAAAAACCCGGCCGCCTGCTGCAGGTCGCCGCGACCGGCACCTGGCTCGCCTACAACACCTGGGGCGGTTCGAACCACTATCAGGGCATCACCGGCCCGAAGCGCGATCAGTACGCCACCATGGTATCGACGCAGCGCCCCTGGTGCCGCGGCTTCGTGGTGCTGCCCAAGGAGGCGCCGCGCGTGCCGCTGGAAGTCGCCGTGCTGCCGAAAACCGTGCCGCGCTATCCGCATATGGAATGGGCGTTCGCCACGGGACATTCGAAGAAATACGCCTCTTCCGGCTGGGCAAGCTATGACAGCCATTTCTTCCGCTTCGCCGAGCGCGTCGGCTATCAGATCGACCTGGCGAGCCAGCACGAACTCCATTTTTCGCCCGAGATTCTCAACGGCTATGACTGTGTCGTCTTCGTCGGCCATGACGAATACTGGACCTGGGAGATGCGCGACGCTGTCGACAATTACGTCGAGCATGGCGGCCATGCGGCGCGGTTCGCCGGCAATTTCATGTGGCAGACGAGACTGGAGGACGAGGGCCGCCGCCAGGTCTGCTACAAATACAAGGCGCGGGCGGAAGATCCCGCCTATCGCGCCGGCGACGTCACCCGCGCCACCAACTCCTGGGAAGCACCCGAGATCGGCCGCCCGGGCAGCGCAACCTTCGGGCTCAACGCCACCAGGGGCGTCTATGCCGGCTGGGGCGGCTGCGCGCCGCGCGGCGTGCGCGGCTTTCCCGTCTACCGTCCCGAGCATTGGGCCTTTGCCGGCACCGGCATCTACTATGGCGACCTGCTTGGCGCCGACAGCCATGTCTATGGCTATGAGGTCGACGGGCTCGATTTCGAGATTCGCAGCGGCCTGCCCTACCCGACGGCGCAGAGCGGCGCGCCGGACGGCCTGCACGTGCTGGCCGTCGGCATGGCGAGCCAGGTCGAGGAAAGCGCCGATATCCCGATCGAGGACCAGTTCCTCACCGACGAGGATGGCCGCTTCACCGCCGAGACCTTGTTCGGCGAGGCAAGCGACGCCAATCTCGACAAGGTCAAGCGCGGCAACGGCATGATCGTCAATTTCCCGCGCGGCAAGGGCGAGGTGTTCCACGCCGGAAGCTGCGAATGGGTCGCCGGCCTGCTAAGGCAGGACGCGATGGTCGAACGCGTGACCAAAAATGTTCTCGACCGCTATCTCGGCCGCGACGAGAGGGGCCTATGAGCACTGCGCAGTCCGTCGAAACCGTCAGCCGGCCGAACCTATTCCACTTCACACGCCGGCCCCAGCCGATGGTGGATCGCGCCGACGGCATCTATTTGTGGGACAAGAGCGGCCGCCGCTACATCGATGGGTCGAGCGGCGCGGTCAACGTCAATGTCGGTCACGGCAATAGCAACGTCATCGATGCGATGAAGCGGCAGCTCGACCGCGTTAGCTTCGCCTACATCTTTCAATTCGAGAACGAACAGGCCGTCGCGCTGGCGCGGGAGCTTGCCGATCGGCTTCCGAACGGGCTCGAACGCATTTATCTCGTTTCCGGCGGTTCCGAGGCGGTCGAGGCCTGCCTCAAGCTCGCGCGCCAATGGGCGGTCGCGACAGGCCAGGAGAAGCGCTGGAAAATCATCGGTCGCATGCCCTCTTATCACGGCATCACGCTCGGCACGCTTGCCGTCACCGGCGACGATGTGCTGACCAAGACATTCGACCCGCTCGGAAGGCCGATGCCGTTGGTGCCGGCCCCGTTTGTCCATCGCGACCAAGATAATCTGTCGCTGGAAGAGCGCGGCATCCGCTACGCCGATATGCTTGAGGAAAAAATCCTGGAGCAAGGCCCCGAAAGCGTCCTGGCCTTCATCATGGAGCCGATTGGCGGCGCGGCGACCGCCGCACTGGTGCCGCCCGACAGCTATTTTGTCCGGATCCGCGAGATCTGCGACCGCTACGGCATCCTGCTGATCCACGACGAGGTGATGACCGGCATCGGACGCACCGGCGAGTTCCTGGGCGGCGACCATTGGAGCTGCCGGCCGGATATCGTCGCACTGTCGAAAGGGTTGAGCTCCGGTTATGCGCCCTTGGGGGCGCTTGCCGCGACAGAGAGGATCGTCGGGCCGGTCGTTGCGGCCGGCGGCTTCCTGCATGGCCACACCTATGGCGGTAACCCCGTCGCCTGCGCGGCCGGCGTTGCCGTTCTCGGCGAAGTCGACCGCCTTGGCCTGGTCGAGAATTCCGCGGTCATGGGCGAAGTGCTGAGGGGCGAACTCGAAGCGTTGTCGGGTCGCTTTCCTTTCATTGCCGACGTGCGGGGCAAGGGGCTGTTCATGGGCGCGGAGCTCTATGCCGACACCTTGACCAGGACACCATTGCCACAGAATCTCAACGCCAATTTGCGGCTCATCGATCTGGCCTTCGAGCGCGGACTCATCATCTACTCGCGGCGCGTGCGCGGCGGGCCGGTGAGTGATAATTTCATGGTCTGCCCGCCTTTGATCACAACCCGCGAACAGATTGGCGAGATTATCGCGGTGCTTGGCGATACGCTGGAGGCCCTGGCCGCCGAACTTGACCTGCCGGTCAATCACTGAGCCCTCGCCAAGGAGGAGCCGATATGGAGAGAGTGCTTGTCTCGACCTGCCTGCTCGGCAGCAAGGTGCGCTACAACGGCTCGTTTCGGCTCGACCACCATCCCGTATTGGCACGGTGGCAGTCGGAAGGCCGGATCGTGCAGATCTGTCCAGAGGTTGCGGCAGGTTTTTCGACGCCGCGTCCGCCGGCGGAAATTCAGGGCGCGGTTGACGGCCATGCGGTCCTGCAGGGCCATGGCAGAGTGATCGAGCAAACCGGCAGCGATGTCACCCACCTTTACCGCGAAGCCGGGCAGATGGCGCTCGACCTCGCCCGGGAAACCGGATGCCGCTATGCCGTATTGACGGATGGCAGCCCATCCTGTGGCAGCAGTTTTATTTATGACGGGAGCTTTTCAGGGGCCCGCGTGGCTGGCCAAGGCACGACCACCGCGCTGCTCGAGGAAAACGGTATCCGTGTCTTTTCCGAAGACAGGATCGGCGAGCTTGACGATTTGTTGACTGGCTCCAACACCGCCGGACATGCGGGCTGACCGATGCGGCAGCAGGCCACCGACTTTCTGCTCCGCCCCGGCACCATCGACGACGTCGAAGTGATCTACGCCGCCCTGCTCCGTCTCAGCACCCATATCGGCGCACATCAGGAGATCAAATCCACCGCCGACGATCTCCGCCGCTACGGCTTCGGCGAAAAACCTGCCTTCGCGACGCTCATCGCCGAGGTCAGCGGCGAATTCGCCGGGCTTTGCCTGCATTTCCCGATCTTCTCGACCTGGATGGGCCGTCCGGGCGTCTATGTGCAGGACCTTTATGTCGAGGATCGCTTCCGCGGCCGCCGCATCGGCGAAAAACTGCTGCGGCGCGTCGCCAAAGAGTGCCGCGCCGCCGGCGGCGTTTATCTAAGGCTCTCCGTCGACACCGACAACGAAACGGCCAAGGCCTTCTACGAAAGACTGGGCATCGGCTGGTCGAGTTACGAGCAGGTGCAGAAGATCGTCGGCGACGCTTTCTTCGCCTTTGCCGACGGGGAGGAATGACGATGAAAGCTTTCTACGCCGAAGAGCAGAAACGCCACGATCCCAGAGCTTTCCTGTCCAGCGGCGCCCCGCAGCCCAACCCGGAAAAGCCGGAGCGAATCGAACGATTATTAGCCGGCGCAAGATCGGCCGGCTTGACGGTGGAAGGTCCAAAAAATCATGGGCTTGGCCCGATCGCGGCGGTGCACACGCCCGAGTATCTCGACTTCCTCGAGCACATTTTTTCGCGCTGGCAGCGCATTGAGGGCGCCTCGGCGGAAGTCATCCCGAACATCCATCCAATCGCTCGCAATGGCTCGTACCCCGCCTCGGCGGGCGGCCAGGCCGGCTACCATATGGCCGACACTGCTTGCCCGATCTCGGCCGAGACCTGGAACAGCGCGCTGTGGAGCGCCTGGAGTGCGGTGGAAGCCACTGAGGAGGTGATGGCGGGCGCGCCTTCGGCCTATGCGCTCTGCCGCCCGCCGGGCCACCATGCTTTCGTGGACGTGGCCGGCGGCTTCTGCTTCATCAACAATTCGGCGGTCGCGGCGCAGGTGCTGCGTAGACAAGCCGCGCGCGTCGCCATCCTCGATGTCGACCTGCACCATGGCAACGGCACGCAAGGCATCTTCTACGCCCGCCCCGATGTGCTGACCGTCTCGCTGCACGCCGATCCGGTGCGCTTCTACCCCTTCTTCTGGGGCTATGCGGACGAGCGTGGCGAAGGCCCCGGCCTCGGCTACAATCTTAACCTGCCGCTGCCGCGCAAATCCGGCGACGCGGCCTTTCTCGAGGCGCTTGCCGCAGCCTTCCAGCGCATCCGTGCCTTCGCGCCGGAAGCGCTGGTCGTGGCGCTGGGCCTCGACGCGTTCGAAGGCGATCCGTTCGGCGGACTTTCGGTGACGACGCCCGGCTTCTCGCGCATCGGCGAAGCGATTGCCGGGCTTGGCCTGCCGACCGTCATCGTCCAGGAAGGCGGCTATCTCTGCGATGCGCTCGGCGACAATCTCACCGCTTTCCTGACCGGTTTCGGCAGCAAGAAGGACTAACTCAGGAACGTTGCTGCCGCAGCATAGCGATCACGCGGTGCACGCTTTCCAGCGTCTCCTCGATCTCGGCTGCCGTATTGTAATGCGCAATGCCGATGCGCACGACGCCCTGCTCGGCCGGGATGCCCAGCTGATGGACGATCTCCCACGCGTAATTGTGGCCCGACCACAGGAAGATGTTTTCGGCATTCATCTGCCGCACGATCGTTTCCGGCGCGATGCCCTCGACCGTGAAGGAAACGGTCGGCACCCGCTCGGCAAGGCGTTCCGGATCGGTGATGCCGCGGATGATCAGACCCTCGATATCTGAGAGACCTTCGATCAATTGCCGGGCCAGCGCATTCTCGTAGGCGATCGACACCTCGAAGGCCTTGGCGATCCGCTGCCGGCGCAATCCGCCCTCGCCGGCAGCGGCGCCGAGATCGGCAAAATAGTCGACTGCCGCCGTCAGCCCGGCCATCAGCTCGATCTGCGGCGTGCCAAGCGCGAACCGCTCCGGCAACCCGTTGGACGAGCAACGGCATTTGTAAGGCCTGAGACCGTCGACAACGTCGCGGCGCCCCCACAATATGCCCATATGCGGCCCGAAGAATTTATAGGCCGAGCAGATCAGGAAATCGCAGCCGAGCGCCTGCACGTCGATCAGCCCGTGCGGCGCCAACTGCACGGCATCGACATAGACCAGCGCCCCGGCCTTCTTGGCGATTGCAGTCAGCGCTTTCACCCGGTTGATCGAGCCGGTGAGGTTCGAGGCGTAATTCAGCGCGACGAGCCGCGTCTTGTCCGAAAGCAGCGCTTTGAGAGCTGCCTCCTCGACCTGCCAGCTCTGCTCGTCGAAGGGCAGGAAGCGCACGACAAGACCGAGATCCTCGGCAAGCTGCAGCCAGGGCGAGACATTGCCCTCATGGTCCATGCGCGTGACGATGATCTCGTCGCCGGCCTTCATCGTGCGGCCGAGCGTGCGCGACATGTGATATGTCAGCGTCGTCATATTGGCGCCGATGACGATTTCTTCGGGGCTGGCGGCGTTGAGGAAATCGGCCATCGCGGCATGCGCTCCATCGACCACCCGCTGCGCCGCGACCGTGGTCTCGAAGAAGCCGCCGAGGTTAGCATTGGTGGAGAGCAGGCAGTGCGACACCGCATCCGCCACCGCTTGCGGCACCTGCGTGCCGGCGGGATTGTCGAGATAGATGCGGCGGCGCCCTTTGTCGGTCAGCGAAAGTGCCGGAAATTTGCCGCGCACGGCCTCGATCGGAAAATCTGCCATCGTCTCCCTCCCCTTGTCTTTCCTCAACGATTTCCGATCACGGGCACGGATTGCCGACGCGCTGGTGGACGGCGTCGACCGCTTTTTGCATCTCCTCCGTCCAGGTGACGTCGGCCGAGGACAGCGCCATATCGAGCTGCGCGACGCTGGTCGCGCCGACGATGTTCGAGGTCACGAAGGGCCGGCTCGTCACATAGGCGTTGGCAAACAGCGCTGGCTCCATGCCGAAGGAGCGCGCCAGCTCGGTATATTCCAGCAGCACCTCCGCCGCATTCGGCGTCTCGTAGCGCTGGCCGCGATTGAAGAGCTGCGAGCGCGAACCTTGCGGCCGCGCGCCATGATTGTATTTGCCGGTGAGGTAGCCCTGGGCCAGCGGCGAATAGGGAAGGAACCCGATCTGCTCGCGCTCGCAAACCTCGGCGAGGTTCACCTCGAAAGTGCGGTTGACGAGGTTGTAGGCGTTCTGCAGCGACGCGACGCGTGGGCCGGTCCCCTTCTCGGCCTCGAAGACAAAGCGCATGACGCCCCAGGAGCTTTCGTTCGAGAGGCCGAGATGGCGGATCTTTCCGGCTTTCACCAGTTCCTCGAAGACGGCGAGCGTCTCGGCAATTGGCGTCTCGCCATCAGGCACAGGTGCGGCGTCGGCCCGGCGCGCCGGCGCCCCGACGCGTGTCGGATTCGAGCCCCACGGAATGTCCCGGTCCGGCCAGTGGATCTGATAGAGGTCGATATAGTTGGTGCCGAGCTTTGCCAGCGATTTCTCGACCGCGTCGAAAATATCGGCGCGCACCAGCTTCGACGGACGGTCGCCCCGGAACCATGTGTTGGCGGTGCGGCCGACCACCTTCGAGGCAAGGATGACCTTGTCGCGGTTGCGGTTGGCCTTCATCCAGCTGCCGATGATCCTTTCGGTCCGCCCCTGCGTCTCCGCCTTGGGCGGAATCGAGTAAAGCTCGGCCGTGTCGATGAAATTCACCCCGCGCGAGAAAGCCAGATCCATCTGCGCATGGCCTTCGGCCTCGGTGTTCTGCTGACCCCAAGTCATCGAGCCGAGGCAGATTTGCGAAACAAAAAGATCGGTCCGACCGAGGCGGCGTTTTTGCATGAAATGTCTCCGGCGGAAGGTTTGCGCGGCGGCGCGGGGAGGAAAGCCAAGCATAAAGCAAAGGCTTGGGGTTCTCCAAGCCCGCTGTCTTCGACTTTTGCGTGACTGTTATCGACGGGTGGCTGCCAAAGCCCGCCGCTTCGCCTCATCGATCAGCATGTTGGCAACCTGCATGCGGATCATGGCGCGCTGGCGCAGATGCGGCGCGACCCGGTCCGGGTGGTTGACAAAGGCGAAGTTGCGGCGAATGCGGCCGAAATCGGCATTCTTGGCCGGACGGTCGAGGCCGAGCTCGCCGGCGATCGCTTCGGGATCGATCGGCGGCAGCTTTTCCTCCGGCCGGTGCTCTTCGCCGGCGAGCGCCAGTTTCGCCTGGTCGAGAAGCGCCGCGAACTCCGCTGCGAGGTCGGCGCCAGCCTCGCGGTATTCGGCGGCGACGCTTTCACCGGCGACCTTGATGCGGCCGGAATGCAGTTCGTCGGCAACCGACAGATAGTCGAATGGGATGGACGGCCGGGCGCCCTCTTCCTCGCCTTTCTCCGAAGCGACGATCAGGTCGTCGAGCAACGAAGCGAAATCGAGCTTGTTCCCGGTGCCGATCTCAGCCTCCTCCTGTGGTGACGGCATGCATTGATGCCGCTGAACATAGGACGCTCTCGTTAAAAATGAATTCTGGCGATATTTAACAATTGCCGGTTTTAGACCCCGAAAAGACTCCGGCCACATCGAATAAAAAGCCGGACTGCATCTCGTGCAGTCCGGCAAGGTCGCCAGGAGTGGCGAGGAAAAAGCCAGCCATGAGCCGGCATGGTGCCTACGGTTAAGCCTGCCGAAAAGTTTCACGAAAAATCAATATCGGCGGAAAAAATTTGTTCGGCATAGCAGCCATGCAATTGCTGCACTGCACAATTTTAGCAAATCGATTATATTCTGAGGTCGGGAGGACCAATAGGGGCTATTGAGTCATGGGGTTCTTCACTGAAATGTTCGCACGGCCAAGGCCGCAGGAACACCAGCGTTACCGCGCGGCGCTCGCGCTTCTGAACGCGATGAGCAACACCGACCGCGCCGATATCGGCATCAAGCCAGCGGATTTTCCACGCATCGCGCGCGAAATGTCGATCCGCTGAACTGAGCTGAACCAAAGAGGTTTCCCGGGCTGCTGGGAAACCTCCAAGCCGTTCAAAAGTCAGCGATTTCCGAGGAAAGTCTGCTTGCCAAGCGGCACGCCATTGTGGCGCAGGATGTCGTAGGCCGTGGTGATGTGGAAGTAGAAATTCGGCATTGCCACATGCAGCAGGTACTGCAGGCCGGGCAGCGTGGTTTCGCGCCCGCCGAGCCTCACCTGGACCGCCCTGTCCTCTGATCCTTCCAGATCGGCCGTCGAGAATGACGCCAGAAGATCGAGCGTCTTGGCGATTCGAGCCTGCAGCTCGGCGAAGCTCGCTTCATTGTCCTCGTATCTCGGCACCTCGCGGCCGGCGAGCCGCGACGGCGCGCCCTTGGCATGGTCGGTGGCGATCTGGACCTGCCTCGTCAAAGCGAACATGTCGGGCGCCAGCCGCGCCGTCAGAAACACCTGCGGATCGATCTTGCGCTCGCCGGCATTCTGCTCCGCCGCCGTCAGCACGCTGGCCAGCGCCTTCAGCCGAGCGGAAAAGACGCCCACTGATATGTCGTACATGGAAATGGTCACGGGTAATCTCCCAAGGCGGCCCCAGCGCCGCGGGCCGTGACCTAGCGCCTCCGGCCACGATTCTTCAAGCGTTCATGCCTCCGCGTCACCGCGCCGCCGCAATCGCGATGGTAGTATTTTCGTTATCGAGCGGAGATTCCCGATGAGACTTGTCCTTCTCGCTGCGGCTGCCTTGTTCTCTCTCATCAGTATCGGCCAGTCGGCGCTCGCAGCCGACGCCCCCTATATCGATGACAGGTCCACGGCCGACGCAGTCATCCGCTCGCTCTACAGCGCCATCAATCGCCACGAATTCGCACGCGCCTGGGGATATTTCGGCGATACTAAGCCGGCAAAGGATTTCAACACCTTCGTCAAGGGTTACGACGGCACCGACGCTGTCGACGTCAAGACAGGCGCCGTATCGGAAGAAGGTGCCGCCGGCAGCATCTATTACAGTGTACCGGTCGCCATCCAGGCGACCGACAAGAAGGGCGAGGCCAAGGTTTTCGCCGGCTGCTACACGGTGCGCCAGGTCAATGCGCAGATCCAGGAGCCGCCCTTCCAGCCGATCTTCATCGACAAGGGCGCGCTTAAGCCGTCGACCGAGGATTTCGACAGCGCCGTGCCAGCAAGCTGTGGCGACGGCCCCCCGCCACCGCAGAGGGACGAAGCGCTGGAGCAGGCCAAGAAGGCGTTTCTCGCCACCTATGGCGGCCAGTGCGACAAGGAGAATCCGGACGGTAAGCCGATCGGCGAGCCCGAGGCTCATTCCATCCATTACAAGGACAAGGACGCTCAGCCCAGCGATCCGGAGCGCGAGACGCGGCTGTTCCGCTTCTTCTGTTCGATGGCCGCTTATAACGAAACCGCGGTCTATTACATCGCCGACGATGTCAACGGCGTGACCCAATTGCAGTTCACCGAGCCGGAACTCGACATCCGCTATGAGAACAACAACAGCGAAGGCAAGGTCGAGTCGATCCACATCATCGGTTTCAAGACCAGCGGCTGGGCGACCAACTCGGACTATGACGAGAACACAAAAACCATCACCACATCCGACAAATGGCGCGGTGTCGGCGATGCCTCGTCATCGGGAACCTATCTGTTCCGCAACGGCGATTTCTCGCTCGTCCAGTACGACGTCGATGCGTCTTACGACGGCGAAATCAATCCGCAGACGATCATCGATTACAACACCGCGCCCTGACACCGAGCATTAATGCATGTCGCGCAAAAGTGCGCAGCGGTTCAGATGCGACGCGCTTCAGGGCGCCTTCGTCAGCATCCAGTTCAGCGTGCCGCGCCAATCGACCATGCGGATCGGCGTGCCATGCGTGCCGGTCTCGAAGCGCACGAACCGGGTCGGATATGACTTCCTGGCGAGGATCGAGCGGAAGAAGGCTTCCTGTTTCTCCACCGGAAAAACCACGTCATGGCTGCCTTGTCCGAAGAACACCGGCACGCGGCGCTTGAAGGCAGGGCTGGTCAAAAAGCTGTCGTCCCAGAGCGAACCGAGCAGCAGCAGGCCATTGATGCGGCCGCCCGTGTCATTTCGCGCGGCAAGCTTCCAGCAGATCATGCCGCCCATCGAGCCGCAGGCGACGAAGATCTTCGCGCCCGGCGATTGCTGCGCATAGTGATCGATCAACGCGGCCACCTGTGCCGCGCCCTTGTCGCCGAAATCGGGAAAATCCGGCGATAAATAGAGGCCGTTGTTCGCGGCCATCAGGTTCTTGATGCGGTTGAAATTGCCGCCGAAGGTGAAGTCGTCGACGCCCTGCTTGCGGCTGCCGCCCTGCCCATGCAGGTAGAGCACGATGATCGAAGCGCCTTGCGTCTTGCCGACCGCGACGTGCCTGATATCGCCGGCATCGGACTTCAGCATCAGATCCTGCTGCACCTTGCGCACGCCGGGGTCGGTATATTGGGCGCGCACACGCTTTTCCGGTACCTCGTCGCGCTGGTTGATGTCGCGCATCTCATGATAGTCGAGCACCGTGTAGGCACCGTTATCGCCGGTGGACAGCGCCGCCGGATAGGCGAAGAGGTCGTCCTTGAACGGTTTTAGCGAAAGCGTCTGGCTATGAGCAGCCTGGACGGCAAGACCGGTTGCAACGAGCAGGGCGAAGAGGAAGCGGAAAGACATGCCGAGAGGCATGCGAAATTCAGCTTCGGTTTGTCAATCCTGCAGGACGCCGCCCGCGCCTTCCACCGCCTCGCGCGTATCGACATCGATCGAGGCGCCCTGCCCGATCTCGACATCGATGACGTCGAGACCCTCGGCTTCGACCAGATGGCGCGCGCCGGTATCGCCCTCAAGTTGTGCAACCGCCGCGAAAAGCGATCGCGGCAAAAGCACCGGGTTGCCGCGCTTGCCCTGGTGCGAGGCGCGCACCACGGCATGACCACCGGAGCGGCGGAACGCGTCGATCAGGCTGTCGAGGTCCTTCGACGAAACGCCCGGCATGTCGCCGAGCACGATCATCGCGCCCGCCGCGTCGGGCGCGACTTTGGCAATGCCTGCTTTCAACGACGATGCGAGACCATCGGCGAAATCCGGATTGTCGGCGAGTTTCACCTCGAGGCCGGCTAGCGCGGAACGCACGCGCTCGCGCTGATGGCCGGTGACGACGATGGTGCTGGCCGCCTTCGAGCCCAACGCCCGGGCGGCGGTGCGGCGCACCAACGGCTCGCCGTCGAACAGTGCGAGAAGCTTGTTCGGCCCGCCCATGCGGCTCGAACGGCCGGCGGCCAGAAGCACGATATCGACTTTCGCCGCCGACCTTGCCGGCTGCGGCGCCGGTTCCCGCGGCTGCGGCCTGGTCGGGATTTCCATCAGAAGCCCGCCGACGCCCATGCCGGCAATATCGCCCGCCGTTACATCGAGCCCGGCAATCAGGCGATCGAGCACCCAGTCGAAGCCGTTCTCCTTCGGGCTGCGCGCGCAGCCAGGCGCGCCGACGACGCGCTTGCCGTCCAGTGTTCCCAGCACCAGGAGATTGCCGGGATCGACCGGCATGCCCGCGCGGATGACGGTACCGCCTGCGCGTTCGATCGCGGCCGGCACGACATCGGCGAAATCACTCATCGCCGACGCGCCGAAGATCACCACCATGTCATTGTCGCGCGCCAGCGCGGATGCGGCCGCCGCGACCGGCGCCACCTCATGCGGCGTGCGCCGCTCGGCCGTCAGCCGGCCGCCTGAGCGCGCCAGCCGCGCCTCGGTGACGCGCAGCGTCTTGTCGAGCACGCTGGGCTTGATGCCGGGAAGCACAGTCTGGATAACGCCGACATTGCTCGGGCGATAGGTGTTGACGGCAAAGATCTCGCGGCCGGCGCAGATCTTCACCACCCTGTCGACCAGGCTTGCGGCGACGGCGAAAGGAATGATCTTCACCGTTGCCACCATCTGGTCCTGCTCGACCGGCGCGTACTGCGCCAGAGTCGCGATGGTGATGGCCGGATCGACGGCGTTGATGGCGTCGATCATCGCGGCATCGACGGTGAAGACGCCAGCGGCCGCCGCATGCAGGTTCACCCGTCCGGTCGCCGCCGGCTTCACCTCGATATTGCGGTGGCTCATGCCGGCGGCAATCTTTGCGGCGGCGGCATCCTCGCCGAGATCGTCCTTGGCGAGAACCGCCGCAACGACTTCACCGATGCCCGCCGCCTTGAGCGCCGCGACATCCTCGCCGCTCAGCCGGTGCGCCTTTCGGAACCGTTTTTCCCCGGCGGCGGTCGCATGCGCCAGCACCGCGCCTTCCGCTTCATCAATCGGAACCGGCCCGAATTTCACGCCACGGCGCCTTTGGCTTCGAGACCGCGCGAGCGGAAGGCGTGAATGGTCTGCGCAAGGACGGCGACAGCGATCTCGGCCGGGCTGGCGGCACCAATATCGAGGCCGATCGGCGCATGGATGCGGGCGATCTGATCGGCGCCTGCGCCGAGCGCCAGCAGGCGTTCGACACGCTTGGCGTGGGTCTTGCGGCTGCCGAGCGCCCCCACATAGAAGCACCGGGCATCGAGCGCCGCTTTCAGCGCGAAATCGTCGATCTTCGGATCATGGGTGACGGCGGCAAGCGCGGTGTAGCTGTCGAGCGGCGCGCGCTTCAGCACATCCTCCGGCCATTCGGCATGCAGCGTGACATCGGGAAAGCGTTCCGGCGTGGCGAAAGCGGTGCGCGGATCGATGATCTCGACCGGATAGCCGGCGATCCTGGCCATCGGCGCCAGCGCCTGGCTGATATGCACGGCACCAATCACCACGAGGCGCGGGCGCGGCAGATGCGCATTGAGGAAGAAAGTCCGCCCTTCCGCCTCCACCGACCTCGAATTGCCGGTGCGGAACGCATTGGTGATCGCCGTTCCGAGATCGCCCGCGACAGGGTCGCCCTCGCGCACGATGCGGTCCCGCCCGTCGCCGAGATCGGTGACAAGCACCGCGGCGCGGCGGGAGCGGCGTTCCTCGTTCAGCGTCTTGAGAACGTATGGATCCATGAATGATCAGCCCAGACGTTCGACATAGACCTTGATGCGGCCGCCACAGGAAAGGCCCACCTGCCAGGCGGTTTCGTCGGCAACGCCGAACTCCAGCATCCTGGCCTTGCCCGAGCCGATCACGTCGATCGCCTCGGTCACTACGGCGCCCTCGACACAGCCGCCCGAGACAGAGCCATGGAAGTTCCCTTCGGCGTCGATGACAAGATGGCTGCCGACCGGACGCGGCGCCGAACCCCAGGTCTCGACCACGGTCGCGATGGCGACATCCTTGCCCTCCTTCATCCAGCCCTCCGCGATGATCAGCGGATCGCGGGCCTCATCGAGATAAATGCTCTCATCCATCTCCGCTTCTCACAAAGTCGGTTTTTCCCGGGGAACATTCCCAAGAAATATATGGCTGCAAAACATATGGCTACGCCGCGCGCCTGTCGCCAGTTCGCAGCCAGCGGCGCGGATCGACCGAAGCCGCCGGCCGCTGGTCGAGCGAGGCGCAAAGATCGGCCAGCGCGTCCAGATTATGCACCGCGCGGAACTCGTCGACATGCGGCAGCATCGCCTTGACGCCGCGGGCCCGCGCCTCGAAGCCGTCGAAGCGCAAAAGCGGATTGAGCCAGATCAACTGCCAGCAGGATTTATGCAGCCGCTCCATCTCCTCCGACAGGCCGGTGACGTCGTCGCGCTCCAGCCCGTCGGTGATGAGAAGCACGACGGCGCCCTGCCCCAACACGCGCCGCGACCACAGCCGGTTGAACTCGGCGAGCGTGTCGCCGATTCGGGTGCCGCCCGACCAGTCCTGCACCGCGGCCGAGCATTCGGCCAACGCCTCGTCGGGATCGCGGTGGCGCATCTGGCGGGTCAGGTTGGTCAGCCGCGTGCCGAAGACGAAGGCATGCACGCGCCGGCGCTTCTCGGTCAGCGCATGCAGGAAATGCAGGAAGATGCGCGTGTACTGGCTCATCGAGCCTGAAATGTCGGCCAGCACGACCAGCGGCGGATGCACTTCGCGCTGCGAGCGGAATTTCGGCAGGACAAGCTCGCCGCCGGTGCGCGCGGCCGAGCGCATCATGGCGCGCGGATCGATGCGGCGCCCCTGCGCGTCCACCTTGAAGCGCCGCGTGCGGACAAGGTCGAAGGGCAGCCGCAAGGCCGCGATCGCCTTCTTGGCCTCCGCCATCTCGCCGGCGTCCATCTGGGCAAAATCCTTGGCCCGCAGCACCTCATTGCCGGAAAAGGTCAGCCGCGCGTCGATCTCGATCTCGGGCACTTCGCGCACAGGCTGGTTCTTCTGATGGCCCTCGAACATCGCCTGGCTGACGCGGTTTTCCGCCGTCCGGGGCTTCTGCTTTTCGCTTGTGTCCGGCGCAACCGGCGAAAACATCGCCAGCAGCTTCTCGATCAGCTCGCGCGATTTCCAGAACAGACGGAAGGCCTCGTCGAAGACCGGATGGTCCTCGTGCCGCGAGACCAGCACCGCATGCAGCGTCCAGTAAAAATCGTCGCGCGAGCCGATGCCGGCGGCAAGGACTGCCTCGATGGCGTCCTTCACCGAGGCCGGGCCGACGCGCATGCCTGCCTTGCGCAGCGCCCGAGCGAAATAGACGATGTTGTCGGCGATGCGCCCATCGGCGGTCGCCTCTCTGGGTTCCGGGCTCGGCACGGGCATCGCGCCTACTCCGCCGCCGAAAGCTCGGCCTTCACCTCATTGAGGATGCGCCGGCCCTCGCCTTCGCCGATGCGGGCGATGTCGTCCTGGTATTTGAGAAGGACGCCGATCGTGTCGGACACGGTCTCGGGATCGAGCGCCACCTTGTCGAGCTCGGTCAGAGCGCCGGCCCAATCGATTGTTTCGGCAACGCCGGGCGCCTTGAACAGCTCGACCTGGCGCAGCTTCTGGATGAAGGACACCACCTCCGCCGACAGCCGGCGGTTCGCCTGCGGCACCTTGCGCCGCACGATCTCCAACTCGCGCTCGGCATTCGGATAGTCGACCCAGTGATAGAGGCAGCGCCGCTTCAGCGCGTCATGGATCTCGCGCGTGCGGTTTGTGGTGATGATTACGATCGGTGGCTCTTCCGCCTTGATCGTGCCGAGCTCCGGCACGGTAACCTGGAAGTCCGACAGGATTTCCAGCAGAAACGCCTCGAACGCCTCGTCCGTGCGATCGAGTTCGTCGATCAGGAACACCGGCGCGGCGCCCGCCTTGCCGGTCAGCGCGTCGAGCACCGGGCGACGGATCAGGTATTTTTCGGAAAAGACGTTGCGCTCCATGTCGGAGCGCACGACCTTGCCCGCCGCCTCCTCCATGCGGATCTCGATCATCTGCGCGGCGTAATTCCACTCATAGACGGCCGAGGAGACGTCGAGCCCTTCATAGCATTGCAGGCGGATCAGCCGGCGTCCCAGCGCGTCGGCCAGCACCTTGGCGATCTCGGTCTTGCCGACGCCCGCCTCGCCCTCGAGGAACAAGGGCCGCTTCATGCGCAGCGAAAGGAACAGCACCGTCGCCAGCGAACGGTCCGCGACATAGTCCGCGCCGGTCAAAAGTTCGAGCGTTTCGTCGATCGATTTCGGCGCGGGCCGCGGCGCGGTCATCTTGTCTCCGTGGATCCCGCTCGCCCGTTTCAAAGAAAATGATAGCCGCGGTTGTGGTAGATCAGCGGCCGCAAATTATCGCCGATGCGCAGGCCTGTCACCTTGCCAAAAAGCACACGGTGGGTGGCCAGGTCCTTGGTGTCGATGATCTCGCAATCGAACACGGCAAGCGCGCCCTTCAGCGTCGGCGCGCCGGTCGATATCACGTCCCACTCGGCGAGCGCAAAGCGCTCCTCCACCGGCAGGCCGGTGACGCCGGAAAAGCCGACCGACACGGCTTCCTGGTCCGAGGCGAGCGTGTTCAGCGCGAACTTGCCGTTTTTGACGAACGCCTCGTTCTTGGCGTTCTCGCGGTTGAGGCAGACCAGCACTATCGGCGGCGTGTCCGAAACCGAGCAGGCGGCGATGACCGTCGCGCCGCGCTTGCCGCCCGGCCCGTCCGTCGTCACCACATGAACATGGCCGGCAAAATGCGCCATCGCATCGCGATAGTGCTGCGGCCCGATGTCGTTGATCTTCAGCAACCGATAATCCACCTGTCTGGACAAGCCCGTTATATATGGCGGCATATTGCACGTCACAAGCTGCCTGGCATAGGCGAAGTGCTTGACCGCAATCCGCAAATTCGCGTGTTGCGCGGCGCTTAGCCAGCCTTTAGGCATTTCTTGGAATAGTGTCGGGACTGTATTCCCGGCATGGAGGATCTCTTAGCCCGAATGCGTCTTCTCACGACGACATCAGCCGTGCTGCTCTGGCTGTCGCTGGCCGCGAACGCCGACGCCGAGACGCTGGTCGGCGTTGCGGCGCCGCTCTCCGGTCCGTCGGCGATCCTCGGCAAGCAGGTCGAGGCTGGCGCAGCCCTGGCAGCGGAGGCGAACGGCCTTGCGATCAAGACCGCCGACGATGCCTGCACGGCCGAGGGCGGCGCCGCGGCGGCAAAGGAATTCGTCGACGCCAAGGTCAATATAGTCGTCGGCTTTCTCTGCACCGAGGCGATCGAGGCCGCGCTGCCGATCCTGAAAGACGCCAACATTCCGGTGATCACGGTCGGCGTGCGCACCGAAAGCCTGACCGACCGACGCGCCAAGACCGGCTGGCCGGTCTACCGGCTCGGCCCGCGCGGCGACGATGAGCGCAATGCGGTTGCCGCGAAGCTCACCCAACTCTGGCGCGACGACCTGTTCGCCATTGTCGATGACGGCACCATCTACGGCCGCGAGATGGCCGAGACGTTTCGCGCCGCCGCCGAGCAGGCGGCGCTGAAGCCGGTCTTCGTCGACACGTTCCGGCCGCAGCTCGACAACCAGATCGGTCTGGTCGGCCGTTTGAAGAAGGCCGGCGCGACAAAGGTGTTTGCCGGCGGCGACGGCGACGACCTCGCGATCATGGGCCGCGATGCCGCCCAGCTCAATGCCGGCATCACCTTCGCCGGTGGCGAAAACCTCCGCACGCCGCAGGGGGACGTCCCCTACGCCGTTGGCACGCTGATGATCGCACCGCCGGAATGGTCGGAGATCGCCGACCCCAAAATCGTGCAGGCTTTTGGTGCGAAGACCATCGTGCCGGACGGCTACACGCTGCCGGCCTATGCGGCGGTCGAGATCGCCAAGGCCGCGACTGCTGATGCGGAAAGCGCCGGCAAGCCGCTTGGCGAGGCGCTGACCGGCCATGATTTCACCACCGCGATCGGCACCATCCGCTTCGACGACAAGGGCGATCTCAGCCAGAACACGTTCCGTGTCTATCGCTTCGACGGCACGCATTTCGTGCCGCTGGAGGACAAGTGATGTTCCGCACCGGACCGCGCAACCTTATCACCGACGTCGCCGGCTTGCGCGTCGGCAATGCCGCCGACGCCAGGCTGAAATCCGGCGTCACGGTGGTGCTTTGCGATGAGCCTGCCGTGGCCGGCGTCCAGGTGCTGGGCGGCGCGCCAGGGACGCGCGAGACCGACCTGCTCGAGCCGCAGAATTCGATCGCCGCGATCCATGCCGTCGTGCTGTCCGGCGGCTCGGCGTTTGGCCTCGATGCCGCGTCTGGCGTCCAGGCGGCGCTGCGCGAGAACAACATCGGTGTCGAGGTGGGCGGTTTTCGCGTGCCGATCGTGCCGGCCGCGATCCTGTTCGACTTGCGCAATGGCGGCGACAAGAATTGGGGCCGTTATCCGCCCTATCGCGAACTCGGTTACCAGGCCGTGCAGGCGGCAACAGCGGATTTCGCCATCGGCACGGCAGGCACCGGCACCGGCGCGCTGACCTCCGGATTGAAGGGCGGCCTGGGCTCCGCCTCGACGTTGCTCGACAGCGGCGTCACAATCGGCGCGCTCGCCGCCGTCAACCCGACCGGCTCGGTGACGGTCGGCCGCGGCCGTCATTTCTGGGCGGCACCCTTCGAGATCGGCGACGAGTTCGGTGGCTTGGGCTATCCCGAGCCTATGCCGCAAGACGCCCGGAAGATCCTGCTGAAATACCGCGACAGGCAGGTCGGCGGCGAGGCCGAGGGCTCCAACACCACCATCGCCGTCATCGCTACCGACGCAATCCTGACCAAGGCCGCGGCCAAGCGGTTGGCGATTTCAGCACATGACGGCTTCGCCCGCGCCATCTGGCCGACGCATACGCCGGCGGATGGCGATCTCGTCTTCGCCCTGGCGACCGGAAGCAGCGGCATCGAGCTCGGCGCCGATGCCGCGATCGACCTGTTCGCGGCCGCCGGCGCAACCATGGCACGGGCCATCAGCCGAGGCGTTTATGCCGCGACGCCCGCCGACGGCGATTTGTTCCCTGTCTGGTCGTCGCGCTGACTGGAGCAATTCCAGGAAAAGTGTTTTCCGTCCGAAAATGCTCAAAAACAAGATCAGGTTGGATCGGATTTTTCTTCCTCGAAGGTGACGGCGACATCCGAATTCGCCGAAAGCCATACCTTCTGCCCGTCGATCTCCGCGACCAGGGCGAGCGAAATGTAATGGTGATGTCCCTTATGCGAGCCCATGCCGCTGTCGGCCTTGGTCAGCTTGATCCGATCACCTTCGACCTTGTCGACGGTGCCGATATGGACGCCATCGGCGCCGATCACTTCCATATGTCCGCGTACCTTGCTGATGTCGGTGCTCATGCTGGTCCTCCGCTGGATGGGATTTGCCCTTTCGGATGCGAGAGGGCCGACAATAACAAATGAACGCCGGATTGGATGCATCGCGCGGCGCGTATTCGCCTTCACCATGCTGACCGCTCTACCAGTTCGTCGTGCTGGGCTTGCGGCTCTATTTTCCGCTGGGTTTTGCCGCACTGGTGGCAGCGAGCGTCTGGTTTGCGCGGCAGCGGCGTTGAGCATCGGGCCTGCCTCTGTTAGGACGCGGCCAACACTTCTCCAGGCAGGACTTAGAAAACGGATGATCCCTCGCTATTCCCGACCGGAAATGGTCGCCATCTGGTCGCCCGAAACCCGCTTCCGCATCTGGTTCGAGATCGAGGCGCATGCCTGCGATGCGCTGGCTGAACTGGGTGTCATCCCGAAAGAAGCGGCAAGGACGATCTGGGAAAAAGGCGGCGCGGCCAAATTCGATGTCGCCAAGATCGACGAGATCGAACGCGTCACCAAGCATGATGTCATCGCTTTCCTGACTCATCTCGCAGAGTTCGTCGGACCGGACGCCCGCTTCATCCACCAGGGCATGACATCGTCGGACGTGCTCGACACCTGCCTTGCCGTGCAATTGACGCGCGCCAGCGACATCCTGCTTGCCGACATCGACGCCTTGCTTGCGGCCCTGAAGCGCCGCGCCTTCGAGCACAAGGATACCGTCACCATTGGCCGCAGCCACGGCATCCATGCCGAGCCGACCACCTTCGGCGTCAAGCTGGCGCAGGCCTATGCCGAATTCTCGCGCTGCCGCGAGCGGCTGCTGAACGCGCGGGAGGATATCGCGACATGTGCGATCTCTGGCGCCGTCGGCACCTTCGCCAACATCGAGCCCTATGTCGAAGAGCATGTGGCGGAAAAACTCGGGCTGAAGCCTGAGCCGGTATCCACTCAGGTGATCCCGCGCGACCGGCACGCCATGTTCTTTGCCACGCTTGGCGTCATCGCCTCGTCGGTCGAACGCCTCGCCATTGAGATCCGCCATCTGCAGCGCACCGAAGTGCTGGAGGCGGAAGAGTATTTCTCGCCGGGCCAAAAGGGCTCGTCGGCGATGCCGCACAAGCGCAACCCGGTCCTGACCGAAAACCTCACCGGCCTCGCCCGTATGGTGCGCGCCTATGCCATGCCTGCGATGGAGGACGTGGCGCTGTGGCATGAGCGCGACATTTCGCATTCCTCGGTCGAGCGCATGATCGGGCCAGACGCGACGGTGACGCTGGATTTCGCGCTGGCGCGCCTCACCGGCGTCATCGACAAGCTGCTCGTCTATCCCGAGAATATGGAGAAGAACCTCAACAAGTTCCGCGGGCTGGTGCATTCGCAGCGCGTGCTTCTGGCGCTGACCCAGGCCGGCCTGTCACGCGAGGATTCCTATCGGCTGGTGCAGCGCAACGCCATGAAAGTGTGGGAGCACGGCGCCGATTTCCTCGAGGAATTGCTGGCCGACAAGGACGTGACGGCCGCCCTTTCCGAAGCCGAAATCCGCGAGAAATTCGATCTCGGCTACCACACCAAGCATGTCGACACGATCTTCAAGCGGGTGTTCGGAGAAGCTTGAGTTTCCTTCTCCCCGCTTCACGGGGAGAAGGTGCCCGAAGGGCGGATGAGGGGCGGCGCCGACTTTGGCGATCATCGCCCCATGGGCTCTGCGGCTGAAGAGACAATCACGCAACCTCGGCGCTGCCCCTCATTGCCCTGCCGGGCATTTCTCCCCGTAAACGGGAGAAAGCGGCTGTCGCCAACGCTGGCTCAAGCCTTCCCGGGCACAGTCCTGATCACCGTGCCCCACGGATCCTCGCGGCTCGTCTCGGCCTTCACATTGTCCGAGCGCATCTCGACCCAGGCGAGGCCCGAGCGGGACGGATCGCGGCGGCCGGCGCCGGCGCTTTGCCAAGCATTGGCGCCGATATGATGATGATAATGGCCGGACGACAGGAACACCGCCTGGCCGCCATATTTGGCGACGGTGTCGAAGCCGAACTCGCCATGCCACCAGGCTTCCGCGTCTTCCGGCCGGCCGACGCGCAGATGCACATGGCCGACGATGGTGTTTTCCGGCGCGCGCTGCCAGCCGGCGTCGTCCGCGGGCACACTGCCGACCACCGCCGGCAGGTTCAGCCGCTCGGTGGCCATGGCGATCTTGTCGCCGTTCCATTTCCAGTCCTGGGGGCGGCGGTCGGCATAGATTTCGATGCCATTGCCTTCCGGATCGGTCAGATACAGCGCTTCGCTGACCAAGTGGTCGGAGGCGCCCTCAATGCCGATGCGGTTGGCGGCGGCGTGGTTGATCCAGCGGCCGAGATCAGCGCGTGACGGCAGGAGGAAAGCGGTATGGAAAAGGCCGGCGCTGCGCGGATCGTCGGGCTTGGCCGAAGCATCCTGTTCGAGCACCAGCAGCGGGCGGTTGGCTGCGCCAAGGGTGATCGCGCCGTCGGCGCGGCTCAGTTCCTGCAAGCCGACAACGGCGCGGTAATAGGCGGCCAGGCTCTCGGCGTCGCGCGCCTTCAACCCGACACGCGACACGCTGACCGGGGTGGTCGCGGCAAAAGGCAGTTCGCTCATCAAGCTCTCCATTCGGGCAGCGCCTCCCGATATGGGATTTTCCAGGCCGCCAGCTCTTGTTCCTTGTTCCCTCTGCAAATCGTCGATTGCGATCGTTCACACAAGACAGCAAGAATCGAACAGGTTGTTCACAGTTGCGGCCATGCCGATATTTCCGACGGGGTTGCGGGCGAGAAGGCCACTCGCTACATCGGCGCGATGAAAGTCAAAGACGCAGATATTCTGATCGTGCCGGGCTACACCAATTCCGGCCCCGAACATTGGCAGACGCGCTGGCAGTCGAAACTGTCGACGGCGCGCCGGGTCGAGCAGACGGAATGGACGAAGCCGGTGCGCGAGGATTGGACGGCAAGCGTGGCGAACGCCGTCAACGAAGCCGAGCGGCCGGTGGTGCTCGTCGCGCACTCGCTTGGCGTCGCGGCGGCGGTGCAGGCCATCCCGCAATTCAGGAAGCCCATCGCGGGCGCCTTCTTCGTGGCGCCGCCGGATGTCTCCAATCCTGAAATCAGGCCACGGCATCTGATGACCTTCGGCCCCTATTCCCGCGACCCGCTGCCCTTTCCGTCGATCGTGATTGCCAGCCGCAACGATCCGTTCTGCGCCTTCGACGTCGCCGAGGACATTGCCGCCGCCTGGGGATCGCTGTTCATCGATGCCGGCGAGGCCGGCCATCTCAACCAGGATGCAGGCTTCGGCCCATGGCCGGAGGGCTCGATGACTTTCGCCAAATTCCTGACGGAGCTGAAAGAGCCTTGAGTTCAGCGCCGCGTTAGGCGCCGATCGAATCCCGCATGCTCTTCAGCAGCGTCTTGGCGCCAAGCGAAATCAGCGTGTGGTCGGAGCCCATGGCAAGCAGCCGGTAGCCCATCGACACGACGCGGCCGGCGATTGCCGGCTCGATGACGTAGATGGCGGCATGCTTTCCGGCCTTGCGCGTCCGCTCGGCGATCGACGCCACCGTCTCCATCATGCTTTCCAGCGTCGAATTGACGGTGGTGCCGTTCGACCAGGCGATCGAGAAATCCGACGGGCCGACGAAGATGCCGTCGATGCCGGGCGTGTCCAAAATGCCGTCCAGCGCCTCGAATGCCGCCCGCGTCTCGACCATCGCGAAAGCCATGGTGCGCTGGTTGGAATCGCGCAGCCATTCGGCGTGGTCGCCCTTACCGTGGCGCGGGAACGCGTAGGTCGGCCCCCAGGAGCGCTCGCCCAGCGGCGGATATTTCATCGCGGCGGCGAACTGCCTCGCGTCGGCCACGGAGTTCACCATCGGCGCGATCACCGCCTCGGCGCCGAAATCGAGCGCGCGGCTCGCCATGTCGAAGCGGCCGACCGGAATGCGCACCAGCGCCGGCTTGCTGGCGGCGAGCACCGGCACCAGTCCGCGCAGCACGCTGTCCTCGTGGTGGCCGCCATGCTGCATGTCGAGGGTGACGGCATCAAAGCCTTGCTTGGCGATGATTTCGACCGTCAGCACGTCCGGCACGCCGGACCAGGCCGTGAACAGCGTTTCGTCGGCGGCCAGGCGGGACTTGAGCGACATCGGAACTTTCCTTGTTAACAATCCGCAGTTTCAGCCGGAAACGGCGGCAAGGCAAAGAAAAACCGCCCGGCTAGACCGGGCGGTCGATTGGTCCAGTCAGAGCAATTCCTGGAAAAGTGTGTAGCGGTTTTCCGCCCGGAATTGCCTAAAAACAAAGAGATAGAGCATGATGCCGAAAAGCGTGAAGCGGCTTTCGGGCGACATCCTGCTCGTCCAGCCTCAGCTGTTCTTGATCTGCTCGATCGCCTGCGCCATCAATTCATCCATGGTGCGGCGGATCTGATGGTCGGACTGATTGACGCCGGCGGCATCGAAATCCTGGCGGATCTTGCGGAAGACGTCATGATCGCCGGCTTCCTCGATATCCGAGACCACCACCTCTTTGGCGTAGGCTTCCGCATCGTCGCCGGATTTGCCAAGCTTTTCAGCAGCCCAGAGGCCGAGCGCCTTGTTGCGACGCGCCGCGGCCTTGAAGCGAAGTTCCTCGTCGAAGACGAATTTGCGCTCAAAGCCCTCTTCGCGGTCTTTCATGCTGCTCATGACGTCCCTCCGATCAATCCGATTCGCGTTCGCGGTGAATATGTGTGATGGGCAAGCACAAATCAAAAGGCCGCGAGCCGGTCAATATGCTTCGTCGCATGCTGCGCTGCGGCATTTCGATCCCGAAAGCGGTTGATTCGCGGGATTTGGCGATTGAGCAAACAGGGCGATTGCGATAACACCGGCATTGAACGCCGCCGTCGCCATACTAATTTAGGCAGACGGACAGGAACCGGTCACTTGCCGCCTGCCGCAGATCCAGAGAAAAAATCAGATGAAAAATCGCCGCCGCATTTACGAAGGCAAGGCCAAGATCCTCTATGAGGGACCTGAGCCGGGGACGCTGATCCAGTTCTTCAAGGACGACGCCACCGCCTTCAACAAGAAGAAACACGAAGTGGTCGATGGCAAGGGCGTGCTCAACAACCGCATTTCCGAGCACATCTTCAACCACTTGAACCGCATGGGCATTCCGACCCACTTCATCCGCCGGCTCAACATGCGCGAGCAGTTGATCAAGGAAGTCGAGATCATCCCGCTCGAGGTCGTCGTGCGCAATGTCGCCGCCGGCTCGCTGTCCAAGCGTCTCGGCATCGAGGAAGGCACTGTGCTGCCGCGCTCGATCATCGAGTTCTACTACAAGGCCGACGCGCTCGACGATCCGATGGTGTCGGAAGAGCACATCACCGCCTTCGGCTGGGCGAGCCCGCAGGAAATCGACGACATCATGGCCTTGGCCATCCGCGTCAACGACTTCCTCTCCGGCCTGTTCCTTGGTGTCGGCATCCAGCTCGTCGACTTCAAGATCGAGTGCGGCCGCCTGTTCGAGGGCGACATGATGCGCATCGTCGTCGCCGACGAAATCTCGCCGGATTCCTGCCGGCTGTGGGACGTCGCCACCCAGGACAAGCTCGACAAGGACCGCTTCCGCCGCGACATGGGCGGCCTGGTCGAAGCCTATCAGGAGGTTGCCCGCCGTCTCGGCATCATCAACGAGAACGAGCCGCCGCGCCCGACGGGTCCAGTGCTCGTCGCCTCTTCCGAGGCGCCCAAAGGCCTGAAGCACTGAATAGTGACGGGCCTGCAGGACGATGGCGGGCCCCTTTCCCAAACGACCATCTGCCCAGGAGTATCGATGAAAGCCCGCATCACCGTGACCCTCAAGAACGGCGTTCTCGACCCCCAGGGCAAGGCGATCGAGCACGCACTTTCCGGGCTGGGCTTTGACGGCGTCGGCCAGGTGCGCCAGGGCAAGGTGTTCGACATCGAGCTCACCGGGACCGATAAGGCCAAGGCCGAAGCCGATCTCAAGGCCATGTGCGACAAGCTTCTGGCGAACACGGTGATTGAGAACTACGCGGTGGAGATCGCCTGACAATGAAATCAGCCGTCGTCCTCCTGCCTGGCCTCAACCGCGACCGCGATATGATCGCGGCGCTGACCAAGATTTCCGGCCAGGCGCCGGCGACGGTGTGGCAGACCGACACCGAAATCCCCGATGTCGACCTGATCGCCATTCCCGGCGGCTTCTCCTTCGGTGACTATCTGCGCTGCGGCGCGATCGCGGCGCGCATGCCGGTGATGCGGGCGGTCGCCGAAAAGGCGGCCAAGGGTGTCACCGTCATCGGTGTCTGCAACGGCTTCCAGATCCTGGTCGAGGCGGGACTGCTGCCCGGCGCCTTGATGCGCAACGCCTCGCTGAAATTCGTCTGCCGGCAGATCAAGCTCGAGATCGCCAACGCCAACACCATGTTCACGCGCCGCTACCAGCCCGGACAGGTGATCCGCTCGCCCGTGGCGCATCACGACGGCAATTATTTCGCCGATGTCGAGACGCTCGCCCGTCTCGAAGGCGAAGGCCAGGTGGTGTTCCGCTATGCCGACGGCACCAACCCCAACGGCTCGATGAACGACATCGCCGGCATCGTCAACGACAAGGGCAACGTGCTCGGCCTGATGCCGCATCCGGAGAACCTGATCGAGGCGGCGCATGGCGGCAATGACGGGCGGGCGCTGTTTGAAAGCGCACTCGGCATCGCGGCTTGATCTTCAAAATCTATCGGAACGCGGGGGGCGGACTGACCATGAGACCGACGATTGCTCGCCTTGCTCTCGTGGCCGCCGGGCTTGCCCTGGCTTCCTGCCAATCCAGCCCCAAGACGACGCCGGTTCCATCAGGCAAAAGCGCCTCGCTGCTGGCCATGGAACAGGTCGCCATCTCGGCGCATAAATGCTGGATCGCCAGCAAGGATCCGGCCTTCAAAGCCTACCAGATGGCCAATGAGCTCAATTCTTACAGCGGCACGCCGCGCTTCCTGCTGGTGCCCGCCAAGCATTATGGCGGCAAGCCGCTGCTGGTCGTGCAGGCGCAGGGCAATTCCAGCCGCGTCGATGTGTTCGGTCCGCTGATGAACGAGCCGCTCGGCGCGCGCATCGGTTCCGACATCGCCCGCTGGCAGGCCGGCAACCCGTCCTGCGCGGCAGCCGCCTGAGGTCGCCATGGGCCGGTTCCTGCAAATGGCGGGACTGGTCATCGGGCTGATCGGGCTCGTCCTGCAGGCCGCGATCACCATTCCGGCGGCGATGGCGGCAGGGCGCAGCCTCCTCAGCTCGATCGTCTTTCTCTTCAGCTTCTTCACCATCTTGACCAACATCGCGGCTGTGATGGTGCATGCTTCGCTGCTGTCACCCGCCGGCTACGCCTGGTTTCCCGCTTTTGCCAGCCAGCGCCTGCGCGCCGGTATCGCCGTCGCCATCACACTGGTCTTTGTCGTTTACGTGACTGTGCTGTCGAAGCTCTGGCAGCCGCAGGGCCTGTTCCTGCTTTGCGACATCCTGCTCCACTATGTCACGCCGTTTATCTTCGTCACGTGGTGGCTCATTGCAGGCGCAGACGGCAGCACGCGCTGGCGCGATATCTCCTGGTGGATGGTCTATCCGCTCGCCTATCTCGCCTATGCGCTGATACGCGCGCCCTTCGCCGGCGAAGTGCCCTACCCGTTCCTGGACGTGGCCAAGAACGGCGCGGCGAGCGTCGCCATTTCGGCCTCGGGTGTGACTGCCCTGTTCATCGGATTGAGCGTGCTTGCCGTACTCGTCGATCACGGCATCGGCCGGTTGCGAGGAAAGCCCGCGGCCCGCGTCCAATCGAGCCGCCGATAGGCATCACTCCCAGAATGCCCTGATGCCTTCGCGATGGGCGTCGCAGCGCGAGATGCCGATATCCTTGAGCTGCTCGTCCGTCATCTCCAGCAGTGCCAAGCGACCACGCCGGCGGTCCAGCATGCGGTTGATCTGCCGTGCGAGAGAACGGAGCACGACCAGCACGCGACCGACGAAGCCGCGCTGAATCAGCAGATCGGCCTGTGCACCAAAAGCCGGCCCGGCATGGCGAATTGTCTCGATTGTATCCATTGTCGTTCTGCCTTGTCTCGATTGTACCTTGCAATCGCGGGTTCGATATGGATTGACTCATCACGCGGTGCAATATAGAAAATTGTCACCATGACAAATTGGCTCCCTGACCTTTCCACTGGCTCCGGTCCGCTTTATCAGCGCCTTGCTGACAGCATTGAGTCAGATATCGATAAGGGCGTCATCGATGCCGGTGCAAAACTGCCGCCGCAGCGCGACCTCGCCTACGATATCGGCACGACGGTCGGCACGATCGGCAGGGCCTATCAGTTGCTGCGCGAACGTGGCCTGGTAAGCGGTGAGGTCGGTCGCGGCACCTATGTGCTCGCCCAGCGCGCCGAAACGCCGAAACCCGAGGTCGAACCGGGCTTGCAAGGCACGCGCCCAATCGACGCCCCGAGCGGCAAGCTGCGCTTCGACAGCACCGCCGCGCCCGATGTCGGCCAGGGCGCGGTGATTGCAGACATCCTGGCGCGCACGGCGCAGGAACACCCGCACGACATTTCGAGCTACACGCGTGATTTTCCCGAGCGCTGGTACGAGGCGGGCAGCCGCTGGCTTTCGCGCAACGCTTTCCGCCCCTTGCCCGATTCGATCGTCCCTACGCTGGGCACCCATGCCGCGGTCATGGCGGCGATCGCGGCGCTGACCATGCCCGGCGACTACGTGGTTTTCGAGCATCTCACCTATTCGCAGATCGCGCGCAGCGCCGGGCTGATCGGGCGCCGCATCGCGCTGGTCTTGACTGACGACAACGGCATCGACCCCGATGATTTCGAGCACGTCTGCGCGCAGAAACATCCAAAAGTGATATTCCTGATGCCGACCGCGAAGAATCCGACGCTGGTGACGCTGTCGGCGGAGCGGCGCCAGGCGATCGCAAAGATTGCGCGCGAATACAATGTCGCGCTGATCGAGGACGATCTTTACGGCGAGCTCACCGACGACCCGACGCCGCTGCTGGCCGAATATGCGCCCGAGCGTACGATCGTCGCCGGTGGCCTGTCGAAGTCGGTCGCGGCAGGCGTGCGCGGCGGTTGGCTCTCCTGCCCGCCGGCCTACCGCCATCGCATCCGCGTCGCCCACAAGATGATGACCGGCGGCCTGCCCTTCCTGCTGGCCGAGGTCGGTACGAGGCTGGTGATGTCGGGCCAGGCGGGCGAAATCCGCAAGCGCTGCATTGCCGAAATTCAGGCCCGCCTCGCTATCGTGCGCGACGTTATGGCGGGATTCGACTTCAAGGCAAGGGATAACGTGCCCTTCGTCTGGCTGACCTTGCCGGACCCGTGGCTGTCCGGCACTTTCAAGAATGCCTGCCTGGCGCAGGGCGTGCTCATCGACGACGAGGACGAGTTCAAGGCCGGCCGTTCCGAGCAGGTCTTTCACGGCGTGCGCTTTGGCGTATCGCAACCGCGCCAGAGCAAGGATGTCGCCGATGGCGTCGCCGTCATTCGCCGCTTGCTCGACGAAGGCCGCGCCGGCTACGACAGTTTTTCCTGACCAAGCCCACAGACCCGGGCTGAGCATCACCGGCAGGGGCAGTTTTCCGGCATTTTCGTTGTCCGATGGGGTGTATCGCGCGAAAAGCTTGCGATAAGAGGAGGACTCGAAAACTCCCCTCTCTCACGGACAAAAATCGCCGCTCATGACCATTTCCAATTCCGTGCCGATCACCCCTGAGCTCGTCGCCGCGCATGGACTGAAGCCCGACGAATACCAGCGCATCCTGGATCTGGTCGGCCGCGAGCCCAGCTTCACCGAGCTCGGCATCTTCTCTGCGATGTGGAACGAGCACTGCTCCTACAAGTCCTCCAAGAAATGGCTGCGCACCCTGCCGACCAGCGGTCCGCAGGTCATCCAGGGCCCGGGCGAGAATGCCGGCGTGGTCGATATCGGCGACGGCGACTGCGTGGTCTTCAAGATGGAGAGCCATAACCACCCGTCCTACATCGAACCCTATCAGGGCGCGGCGACCGGCGTCGGCGGCATCCTGCGCGACGTCTTCACCATGGGTGCAAGGCCGGTTGCGGCGATGAACGCGCTGCGCTTCGGCGCGCCGGACCATCCCAAGACCCGGCATCTCGTCGCCGGCGTGGTTTCGGGCGTCGGCGGCTATGGCAATTCCTTCGGCGTGCCGACCGTCGGCGGCGAGGTCAATTTCGACGCCCGCTACAACGGCAACATCCTGGTCAACGCCTTTGCGGCGGGGCTCGCCAAGACCAACGCCATCTTCCTGTCGCAAGCCAAGGGCGCCGGCCTGCCGGTGGTCTATCTCGGCGCCAAGACAGGGCGTGACGGCGTCGGGGGCGCCACCATGGCCTCGGCCGAGTTCGACGACAAGATCGAGGAGAAGCGCCCGACCGTGCAGGTCGGCGATCCCTTCACCGAAAAATGCCTGCTGGAAGCCTGCCTCGAGCTGATGGCGTCGGGCGCTGTCATCGCCATCCAGGATATGGGCGCGGCCGGGCTCACCTGCTCGGCCGTCGAGATGGGCGCCAAGGGCGATCTCGGCATCGAGCTCGACCTCGACCAGGTACCGGTGCGCGAGGAGCGCATGAGCGCCTACGAGATGATGCTGTCGGAAAGCCAGGAGCGCATGCTGATGGTGCTGCGCCCCGAGAAGGAAGAGGAAGCCGAGGCGATCTTCCGCAAATGGGGTCTCGACTTTGCCATTGTCGGCAGGACCACCGACGATCTGCGCTTCCGCGTCATCCATCAGGGCGACGAGGTCGCCAACCTGCCGATCAAGGAACTGGGCGACCAGGCGCCGGAATATGACCGCTCCTGGGTCGAGGCGAAGAAGCCCGCGCCGCTCGCCGCCAACGATGCGCCGAAGGCCGACGTCGCGGACGCGCTGCTGAAAATGCTCGGCGGGCCGGACCTCTCTTCCCGCCGCTGGGTGTGGGAGCAGTATGACACGCTGATCCAGGGCAATTCGCTGCAGCTTCCCGGTGGCGATGCCGGCGTCGTGCGCGTCGAAGGCCACCCGACCAAGGCGCTCGCCTTCTCCTCCGACGTCACGCCGCGCTATTGCGAGGCCGATCCTTACGAGGGCGGCAAGCAGGCGGTGGCCGAATGCTGGCGCAACCTGACCGCCACCGGCGCGCTGCCGCTCGCCGCCACCGACAACCTCAATTTCGGCAATCCTGAGCGGCCTGAGATCATGGGCCAGTTCGTTGGCGCCGTGAAAGGCATAGGCGACGCCTGCCGCGCGCTCGGCTTCCCGATCGTCTCCGGCAATGTCTCGCTCTACAACGAAACCAATGGCCGCGGCATCTTGCCGACGCCGACCATCGGCGGCGTCGGGCTGATCGCTGACTGGTCGAAGATGGCACGCATCGGCTTTGCCGCCGAAGGCCAGATGATCGTGCTGGTCGGCGCGCCTCCGAGCTGGGGCAGCCATCTCGGCCAGTCCGTCTATATGCGCGACATCCACGGCCGCGCCGACGGTCCGCCGCCGCCGGTCGATCTCGCGCATGAGAAGCGCGTCGGCGACCATGTGCGCTCGCTGATCGCTTCGGGCATCGTCACCGCCGCCCACGACGTCTCCGACGGCGGCCTCGCGGTGGCGCTCGCCGAAATGGCGATGGCCTCCGGCATCGGCGCCGCCATCCCCGGTCTCACCGGCGCCGATCCGATCCCGGTCTGGTTCGGCGAGGATCAGGGCCGCTATCTGCTGACGCTTTCGATCGACCCGCAAAGCGGCGAATGGGACAGGATCCGCGAGGAGCAAAGCAAGCTCGGCATCTTCGCGCCCTGGATCGGCACCACAGGCGGACACGAATTGAAGCTGGGCGGGACACGGCCGATCCCGGTCAGCGAGCTGAAGACCGCCCATGAGGGCTGGTTCCCGCGCTTCATGGACCAGGCCAGTTGACGAGGCTGACCGCGAAGGCGCTGGTTGCAGTCGTCTTCTGGCCATCCCTGTTCTTCTGCTGGTTTCTCGGGCCCTTTGCCTTGTTCCTGCTGTCGACGACCTCAAGTGAGGTCTGCCCGCGGCTGGAAACCCGCGCCGAGTTCCTGGCCGCTGCCAACGGCACGCTGCCGATGCTCATCGCGCAGAACCTGATCTACGCGGTTCCGATCGCCTGCCTTGTGTTGTGGAACAGGCTTTCTCCGGAGCCGACGCGGGCAAGGCACATCGCGACCTGCATCAAGCTCTTCATAGTCGCCGCGGTGATCGGGGCGGTCTGGGAATACGGCTCGTCCTTGACCTGCGACGGCTACGGTCAGCGCTTTTTCTCAACCGCATGGCAGATGGCGAGCTATCTTCCCATCGTCATCCTGTTGTTAAACATCCCGCTCTACGTGCTGGTCTTCAGCCTCGGCCGCGCCTATTCGACGCGCGACGACATTAGCGAAGACGGCCTGGTTCATTCCGAGCGGGACAACCCTTAGGCTTCAATCCGGGCCGGAAACGCTTTAGGCTCAGCCCGAGTCACATAGCGTGCCCGCTTGAAACAGGATTTTGCCATGGCAATGGATGCCCACGACATCGAAAAACTGATCAAGGAAGGCATTCCGGACGCCAAGGTGACGATCCGCGATCTGGCCGGCGACGGCGACCATTACGCGGCCGAGGTCGTTGCCGAAAGCTTTCGGGGCAAGAGCCGGGTCCAGCAGCACCAGATGGTCTATGACGCGCTGAAGGGCAATATGGGCGGCGTGCTGCACGCGCTGGCGCTGCAGACCAGCGTTCCGGACTGAGCGCTACGCCACTTAGGGCTTGGCCCAAATTCGCGTTATCCCTTGCGCCATCGCGGTAGCGTCGCGGCTAACGTCTTGTTTCAGCCACCCTATGGGTCTATTTGAAGGACATGCTTCGAGCCTGACTCCCACAGGCGTGAAAGGATCCTCCATGACCGGCATCAACGACTACATCGACAATGAAGTGAAGAGCAACGACGTCGTGCTCTTCATGAAGGGCACGCCCGGTTTCCCGCAATGCGGCTTCTCCGGCCAGGTAGTGCAAATCCTCGACTATATCGGGGCTGACTACAAAGGCGTGAACGTGCTCGACTCGGCCGAACTGCGCCAGGGCATCAAGGATTATTCGAACTGGCCGACGATCCCGCAGCTCTACGTGAAGGGCGAATTCGTCGGCGGTTGCGATATCGTGCGCGAAATGTTCCAGGCCGGCGAGTTGCAGGACTTCCTGGTCGAAAAGGGTGTCAGCGTTAAAGGCGCCGCTTGATTTTCAATTTTGCTTGCCGGCGCGGAGACCAACCCTCCGGCCGGCAAGCATCGCCCGGGGCTGCCCCCACCTCGGCAACTATGAACCCGTATCTCGGGAATGAAACGAACGAGCGCGCCGGCTAGCCGGCGCTTGTTCGTTTGAAAGATCGGACTTTGCCGTGGACAAGCAGGTAGAAGCGTCGCAACGGGCAGGCAGCTTGCCCATTCCGCGCTGGGAATTCATTGCGCTCTGCGCGGCGCTCATGGCGCTCAATTCCTTGGCCATCGACATCATGTTGCCGGCACTGCAGCAGATCGGCGCCTCGCTCGGCGTCGAAAACGAAAACCACCGCCAATACGTCATCACAGCCTATATTCTCGGCTTCGGCACCGGGCAGCTTTTCTTCGGCCCGATCTCCGATCGTTTCGGCCGCCGGGCGCCGCTGGTCGCCGGCCTGATCATCTATGTCGCGGCGGTTGCCGCCGCCGCCGTCGCGCCCACCTTTGCGGTCCTGCTCGCCTGCCGTACCGTGCAAGGCATCGGCGCCGCGGCGACACGCGTTATCGCCGTCTCGATCGTGCGCGACACGTTCGAGGGTCGCCGCATGGCCGAGGTGATGTCGCTGATCTTCATGGTGTTCATGGCGATCCCCGTCGTCGCGCCTGGCATCGGCCAGTTCATCATGCTGTTCGCCACCTGGCACTGGATCTTCGTCACCATGGCCATCGGCGCGCTGATCGTGTCGGCATGGTCGCTGCTGCGCCTGCCGGAGACGCTGCATCCGGAATACCGCCGGGCACTGACCCTCAACGCGATCGTCGGCGGCTTCCGCATCGTGCTCACCAACCGCGTCGCGGTTTGCTATGCCTTTGCCAGCACCTTCATCTTCGGCGCCATGTTCGGCTTCATCAATTCGGCGCAGCAGATCTATCTCGATGTCTTCCATGTCGGCGAGCTGTTCCCGCTGATCTTCGCCGGCGTCGCCGGCGTGCTCGCCTTCTCGAACTTCCTCAACGCGCGCCTCGTTGGCCGGATCGGCATGCGCCGCCTGTCGCAAAGCGCGCTGCTGCTGTTCCTCGCAATCAGCCTGACATGGCTTGTCGTCTCGCTGGAGATGCAAATGCCGCTCTGGCTGTTCATCGCATTCTTTGCCGGCGCGATGGTGCCGTTCGGCTGTCTCGGCGCGAATTTCAACGCCCTTGCCATGGAACCGCTCGGCGCGCTCGCCGGCACCGCGTCATCCATCCTCGGCTTCATGCAGACCTTTCTCGGCGGCATCCTCGGCACGCTGATCGGCCAGGCCTATAACGGTACGGTCACACCTCTGGCCGCGGGCTTCTGCAGCGTCTCGGTCGCCGCCTTGCTGATGATCCTGATCGCCGAAGGCGGTCGGCTGTTCCAACCTCACAACCCGCCGGTGTGAGACCCGGGAAAGCGCCCAGTTAGGATCTGCCTTCCTCCGCTGCCGCAAAGTGCGGGGAAAGCAAACGCCCCGCGATCGCGCCGCCCATGCTGTCGGTGAAAGGCACCGGCAAGGCCTTTTCAAGCGCCTCGAGCACGGAAGCGACGAAAGCTCTGTTCAAACTGTCGTTCGGCCCGAGTTTCGAGAAAGTGGCGCGAGGCTTGCCGATAAGCGTTCCGTTCCGGCGAAGCGAGAACCGCAACGTCGGCGCCAGGCCGCCGGTCCCCGGTGGCGGCTGCCAGCAAGCGTAAATGGCATCGAACATTGCCGCTATGGTGTTGACCGGCTGGCGTCTGCCGCAGGCGCGCTTCTGCGCCAAGGCTTGCCCGCAACTCGCGTTCATGAAAGCGGCGCAGGCAACGGCGGCCATCGCATGGCGGAAGTTCGCGCGCATCCCGGACCTTCGATGAAGTAACAGAACAGGTCGACCTGCCTTCACAAGGGAGCCAATCCTAATCGGCCCAGAGTTCGCGGCGCAACTCGTCCCAGCTTTGCTTGTCAGGCGCGACAAGCAATCCGCCATCGACATGCGACGGCAGATAGGCGCTGCCGTCGACGCGCGCGGCATGGCCGCCCGCTTCCTGATGGATCAACGCGCCGGCCAGATGATCCCAGGGCATCAGCTTGTTGTAGAGGACGAAATGGGCGTGGCCGCTGGCCAGCAGCCGGTACTCATGCGCGGCGCAGCGATAGGCAAATTGCGACAGCGTCTTGGTCTGGTTGCGAGCGAGCCGCGAGCGTTCGGGCTCCGCGAGAAACTGCCAGGACACCGAGCCGGTCATCTGCGACATCGGCACCGGCGCCGCGACACGAACCTTCTCCAGCGCGCCATGCGCGTGGCGGATATGGCTGCCGGCGCCCTTGGCGCCGATCAGCCAGTCCTTGCCGACCGGATCGTGGATGATGCCCGCGACGGTCTCGCCATTGACGACGACGCCGGCCATGACGCCGAACAACGGCACGCCGGAGGCGAAGTTGAAGGTGCCGTCGACCGGATCGATGACGAAGGCAAGCTCGGCATCGCCGAGGCCGCCAAGCAGCGCCGGATTGTCGGAGCAGGCCTCCTCGCCGACCACCATGGCGTCGGGATAGCGCTCGTGCAGCCTGGCGGTGATCAGCCTTTCAGCATTCACATCCGCTTCCGTCACGAGGTCCGCGGCGGAAGTCTTCTGGCGGACGTCGCCTTCGCCCAGCCGGCGGAAGCGGGGCATGATTTCGCTCCTGGCGGCGTCGGCGAGAAGCTCGGCCAGCCAGTCGATCGAACGGTCGTCAAATTTCATCGGAATTGTCTCGTGCTGCGTCGAGCCCCGCGAAGTCGAACAGCTTCCTGTCCAGCAGATGCGAGGGCCGCACATTGGTCATGGCGCGGATCATCGTATCCTTGCGGCCCGGCATGCGCTTCTCGATGTCGTCGAGCATCGCCTTCATGGCGTTGCGCTGCAGCCCTTCCTGGCTGCCGCACAGGTCGCAGGGAATGATCGGGAATTTCATCGCGTTGGCGAATCTTTCGAGATCGGCCTCGGCGCTATAGGCGAGCGGCCGCAGCACCATGACGTCGCCCTCGTCATTGAGAAGCTTCGGCGGCATGGCGGCAAGACGTCCGCCATGGAACAGGTTCATGAAGAAGGTCTCGAGGATATCTTCGCGGTGATGGCCGAGCACCAGCGCCGAACACCCCTCCTCCCGCGCGATCCGGTAGAGATGGCCACGCCGCAGCCGCGAGCACAGCGAGCAATAGGTGCTGCCTTCGGGCAATTTGTCGGTCACCACCGAATAGGTGTCCTGATATTCGATGCGGTGCGCGATGCCGTTGGCGTTGAGATAGTCGGGCAGGATGTGCTTCGGGAAGTTCGGCTGGCCCTGGTCGAGATTGCATGCGAGCAGCTTTACCGGCAGCAACCCGCGCCATTTGAGGTCGAGCAGCAACGCCAGCAGGCCGTAAGAATCCTTGCCGCCGGAAAGCGCCACCAGCCAGCGCTCGCCGGGCTTGACCATGGCAAAGTCCTCGATCGCCTGGCGCGTCAGCCTCAGCAGCCGCTTGCGCAGCTTGTTGAACTCGACCGAGGACGGCACGTCGCGAAACAGCGGATGGAAGCCGCCCTCGGTCTCGTCGTCGATCGGCTCGAGCGTTTTGCCATCTGGCAGCATGTTCATGGCGCTGATGCCCCACGGGTCTCGTTGCCGCCCGGCTTACCGGACGCGGCCGATAAAGAAAAGGCCGCCCCGAAAGGCGGCCTTGGATGTTGCGGCTGATTGATGTCGATCAGCGCGAGTAGAATTCGACGACCAGGTTCGGTTCCATCTGCACGGCGAACGGAACGTCCGACAGGCCCGGAACGCGCGCGAAGGTCGCGGTCATCTTGTTGTGGTCGGCTTCGATGTAGTCCGGCACGTCGCGCTCGGCGAGAGCAACCGACTCCAGCACGATGACGAGCTGCTTCGACTTCTCGCGCACCTCGATCACGTCGCCCGGCTTGCAGCGATACGAACCGATGTTGGTACGCTTGCCGTTGACGTTGACGTGGCCGTGGTTGACGAACTGGCGGGCGGCAAAGATCGTCGGCACGAACTTGGCGCGATAGACAATCGCGTCGAGGCGCGACTCCAGCAGACCGATCAGGTTCTCGGAGGTGTCGCCCTTGCGGCGATTGGCCTCTTCATAGACCTTGCGGAACTGCTTTTCCGAAACGTCGCCATAGTGACCCTTCAGCTTCTGCTTGGCGCGCAGCTGCAGGCCAAAGTCGGAAAGCTTGCCCTTGCGGCGCTGGCCGTGCTGGCCGGGGCCATATTCACGCTTGTTGACCGGGGACTTCGGGCGGCCCCAGATGTTTTCGCCGAGACGGCGGTCGATCTTGTATTTCGCGGATTCGCGCTTGCTCATCGCATTCCCTTTCAAAACAATATACCCGGAACCCCATGGCTCCGGGCGAAGGAAACGCGCCCTCCTCTGGCCTCCGTTTTCGAGACCTGACAGGGCTTTCCACGCAAAGCGACGGAAAGCCCACGGGACACGTCAAAAGAAACCACCGGGCGTCGCCACCCGGTGTTGGTGGGCCTGTTAAACACAGATTTAACCGCTGTCAAGCTTGTGGCTGGCGGCATCAAGGGCAACCCTATACCATTCCTTGCATGCGGCGCTGGATGTGGCGGCAAGTTGCACCCGACGGCATCGGGGCGGAGCTGGCCACCTTGGACGCAAACCCGCCTTATACTCAATGAAGGGACTGGAACAGAGGAGTCCGAATTCCCATGAAGAAGTTCTTCCTTACCCTCACCGGCGCCGCTGTTTTGGCCGGATCGATGGCGGTCATGACGCCTGAACCGGCCCTGGCCAGGCATTGGCATGGCCACATGCAGGTCTGCCGCGTCGTGGTGAAGAAAAGAGTAGTCTGGCGTCACGGCCACCGCTACGTCGTCCGCTATAAGACCAAGCACTGCTGGTGGCGCCGCTAAAGCATGTCTCCCGAAAGTGGGTTTCGGGACAAAGACATGCGCAAATCAAAACACTGAAGCGCATGCAGCGAATCTGAAAGATCGCGACGCGCTTTAGGGTGTTTTGCAGCGAGGGATTGACGAGCCCACCGCCGGCGCCGCAGGCTCTTTCGTTCGACCTCGCGATCTATCACTTCTTGCCGGGAAGGCCCTTGCGCTTGGTCTCGGCGAATTCCTCGAGCTGCTTCTCGCTCATCGATTCGTACATCTCGCGCGAAGCGCCTTTGAGCTCACTTTTCTTGATCTCACCGCGTTTGGCGGAAAGCGCTGCGCCGGCGGCTTTTTGCTGGGCCTGTGATGTGGCGGGCATGGCGGTTTCTCCTTTGCTGGGGAGCAATTCCAGGAAAAGTGTGAAGCGGTTTTCCGTCAGGAATTGCGTAAATCAGATAGAGTAGAAACGCTGCGCTTCGGTGCCAGTTCCAGCGACGGCGGCTCCGTTTCTCGGCCTTCTTGCCGTGGGCCGTCAGACCCACCGGCTTTGGCGATTCCGGTCGTCAGCCTTCCCGGGGTTGGAACGCCAGTGTAGGACGATTGCATGAAATCGCTGACCGACCCTTCACAAGCGCTTGCCGTCGGCCTCACGAAAATCCGCACCGAATTCCACGTGCCGGATGGATTTCCGCCTGGGGTGGTGGCCGCGGCACAGGCGGCTGCCAGGCGTGCGCCTGGCCAGCATGCCGATCGCACGGCGATGCCCTTCGTCACGCTCGATCCGGCGAGTTCGACCGATCTCGACCAGGCGTTCTCGATCGAGACGAGCGGCGGCGATCTTCTCCTGCACTACGCCATTGCCGACGTGACCTGGTTCGTCGATGACGGCGACGCGGTCGATCTCGAAGCCTGGAACCGGGGCCAGACGCTCTACCTGCCGGACGGCAAGGCCGGGCTCTACCCGCCGGTGCTTGCCGAGGCCGCGGCGAGCCTGTTGCCTGCCGGCCCGCGTCCCGCGGTCGTTTTCGCGGTTCGGGTCGCCGGGGACGGAGCGGTGAAATTGGATGGCGCGGAGCGGGCCATCATCCAAAGCCGAGCGAAGCTTGCCTATGACAGCGTGCAGGCCTCGGATGTTCCCGCTGGCTTCGCCGAATTGGCGCGACGCATGGCGGCAAACGAAGAGCGCCGCGGCGCTTCGCGCGTCGATCCGCCAGAGCAGGAGGTGGAAGAGCTCGCCGACGGCACGTTCCGGCTTTCGTTCAGGCCGCTGCTGCAATCCGAGCAGGACAATGCAGCACTTTCACTGGCCGCCAATATGGCGATTGCCGACGCCATGCTGGCGCATAAGACCGGGCTGTTCCGAGTGATGTCCGGGCCGGACGCTTCCAAGGTGCAGAGACTGCGCAACGCGGCTCAGGCGCTCGGCCTGTCCTGGCCGGACTCCACCAGCTTGCGAGATTATCAGCGCACGCTCGATCCGACCGATCCGAAACAGGCGGCGCTGATGCTGGAAATCCGCCGTGCAGGCAATGGCGCGTCCTACCAGCCCTATCAAGAGGGCGTGATCCCCTGGCACGAGGCGATGGCCGCCACCTATGCCCACGCAACCGCGCCGCTCAGGCGGCTGGCCGACCGCTACGTCGTGCGCTGCGCGCTGGCAATCGCCAACGGCCAGCCCGTGCCGCAGGCAGTCAGCGACGCATTCGCCAGATTGCCGAAGGTGATGGGGCGCTCGGACGCCCGCGCTTCGCAGATCAACCACGCGGCTATCGACCTTGCCGAGGCGGTGATGCTCAGGGGACATGAGGGGGAGACGTTCAAGGCCGTCGTCACCGACTTCGTCGATCATGGCGTGCGCGTGCAGCTTGCCGACATGGCTGTCGTCGCCAACGTCAAGGCTTCCGGCCTCAGGCAGGGCGACGCGCTCAAGCTGAAGCTGGTCTCGGCCGATCCGGATCAGCGCAGCATCGTCTTCGAACCCGCGCGTTAGCGCGCGGTAAGACCAAACCCTTGGATCAGCCGCCTCGTTGCGAAATCCACCTTGCCGGAAGTGAAGACGGCAAGATCGGGCTCGCTTTCGCCCGACGTCTCCCCGACAGGCTCGAGCAGCGACATCGCGCGCCGCGCGATCGCCTCGGCGGGATCAATCCAGTCGACCGGCCAGGGGGCGGTCTTGCGCATGCGGTTGACCAGAAACGGATAGTGCGTGCAGGCGAGCACGACGATGTCGGTGCGATTGCCCTCGCGCTCGATGAAGCAGGGCGCGATTTCGGCGCGCACGGCTTCTTCGTCGACGAAACCCTGGCGCATATAGATCTCGGCGAGCCCCGCCAGCCGATCGCTACCGACCAGGCGCACATGGCATTTCTGTGCCCATTTGCTGATCAGGTCGCGCGTATACTGACGCTTCACCGTGCCCGGCGTCGCCAGCACGGAGACGAGGCCGGATCGCGTGCGCTCGGCGGCCGGCTTGATCGCCGGCACCGTGCCGACAAACGGATGTCCAGGGAATTTTTCGCGCAGCACCTCGATCACCAGGGTCGATGCAGTGTTGCAGGCAATCACCGAGATCGCCGGCCGCAGCCGGTCGAGCAGCTTGCCGAACAGCGTGAGGATGTGGTCCTTGAGCGCCGGTTCCTCCCAGGCGCCGTAAGGAAATGCCGCATCGTCGGCGACGTAGACAAAGCGGCGGTCGGGCATCAGCACGCGCGCCTCGCGCAGCACGGTCAGCCCGCCAACGCCGGAATCGAACATCAGGATCGGGCGCTGGCTTGATCGATCGCTCATTGTCATCCGGTCATAGAGCAATTCCAGGAAAAGTGTGAAACGGTTTCCGTCCGGAATTGCGTCAAAACAAAGAGAGGCGGCAGGTCCGTGATTGGACCGCAGGCGCTTCTATCGCGAATGATCGTGGTCTTGAAGAGGCGAATGCGAGCAGCTTTTGCGCAGCTATCTCTTGGACTCGCTCATACGCCGCGCTTGCCGAAGCCGGCCGGGCGCGGCCTGCCGAAAGGCTGCGGCGCCGGCGGGACGCGAGCGGTTGAAGCGGCGGGAACGGCGGCTCGTGACGAAGTGGCCGGCGCCGCGGCGCGTCCGGGGCGTGTCGATGCCGGCAGCGGGCCATCGAACTCGAAGACATCCGTCAGTTCGTCGATGTTGCTGCCCGCGACAGGCTTCGCCCACAGGATCGTGCACCAGAGGCCGAATATTGAAAGCCCAAGCAGGTTCAGCCCGCCGGGAATGCTCTCGGGATCGCCGAATTTGACGACCAGCAGCACGCCCGCCTGCAGAAGCGCGTAGACGGCGGAAAGGGCGATGTAGGCCCACAGGATCCAGCGGCGCCCGTTGGCGTCGCGGGTGCGGCAAGCGGCGAGGTTGCCGCGCACCGCGACAAAGATGAGGGAAGCGATGAGGACCGCGCCCGCCATGCCTTGACGTGACGGACCGGGCGCCGAATTGAGCAGCCCCTCAAAGCCGATCGTGCTGACAATGCAGATAACGATCACCACCGTTTCGGCCACGGTGAGACCAACAGAGTAAAGGAAAAAGCGCAGTCGACCAATATTGGACGTAAACATGTGCCACCCCCACTATTGCAGCAAGGATGACGCACAACCGAATAAAATTCGGTTACTTCAAACGCTCACAGCTTATCGATTTTAACTTTCTTCGTCTTTGACACGACTACGCACGCCGGCCGGCAATCGTCTCGGGTCGTCCCCGGGCGAGCCGTCGCCGCGCGGCATGGCCGGCGAGAACCGGTCGAGCGAGGAGATGATGCCGCGCAGCACCTTGAGCTCGGGCTCGGCAAAACCCGCGCGCGTCAGCACGGCGCGCAGATTGTCGACCATCTTCGGTTTCTTTTCTTCCGGGCGGAAGTAACCGCGCGCTTCCAGCGCGTTTTCCAGATAGGCGAACAGGCTGTGCAGTTGCTCCTTGGTCGCCGGCACCAGCTCCGGCCCGGAGAAATTGGTCTGGGTTTCCTCGGCAAGGCCGGACTTCATCCACTCATAGGACATCAGCAGCACCGCTTGGGCGATGTTGAGCGAGGAAAAGCCGGGGTCGACCGGGAAGGTGACAATCTCGTCGGCGAGCCCGACCTCGTCATTATAGAGGCCGAAGCGTTCGCGGCCGAACAGGATGCCAGTGCGCAGCCCGGCCTCAGTGCGCGCCCTGAGTGCCCTGCCCGCTTCGACCGGCCCGCGCACGGGCTTGAAGCCGTCGCGCTCGCGCGCCGTCGTGGCGAAGACAAAGTTGAGATCGGCGACGGCCGAGGCCAGATCGTCGAAAACCCTGGTGCCGTCGATGACATGATCGGCGCGGCTGGCGGCCGCGCGCGCCTTCTCGCTCGGCCAGCCGTCGCGCGGGTTAACGAGCCTGAGCTCGGACAGGCCGAAATTAGCCATCGCCCGTGCGACCATGCCGATATTCTCGCCGAGCTGCGGCTCGACCAGGATGATCGCCGGTCCGGCGGAGGCGGTGTTGGTGGTATCTTCGATGGCTGGCATGGGCAGTGGGTAACCGGTGTTTGCGGCGTTTCGGCGTCCCCTGCCACATCCGGTCCGGAAAATGAAGCATTCACAACAGCGGTGCTGCGTCCGCCAAGGCGCGTATCGCGGTTTGCGCGCTGAAAAAGCCTTTGATATACGCTCGGCATCCCCGGCCGAAACCATGCGGGCAAGGCCGTTCAGTTCCCCAGCAACGAGGCATTCTTTCCATGGCGAAGATCAAGGTGGCGAACCCGGTCGTCGAACTCGACGGCGACGAGATGACCCGCATCATCTGGCAGTTCATCAAGGACAAGCTGATCCACCCCTATCTCGACCTGAAGCTTGAATATTACGACCTCGGCATCGAGCACCGCGACGCCACCAACGACCAGGTGACGATCGACTCGGCCAACGCCATCAAGAGATGGGGCGTCGGCGTGAAATGCGCGACGATCACCCCCGACGAAGCGCGGGTCGAGGAATTCAAGCTGAAGAAGATGTGGAAGTCGCCCAACGGCACCATCCGCAACATCCTCGGCGGCACCATCTTCCGCGAGCCGATCATCATGAAGAACGTGCCGCGCCTGGTGCCGGGCTGGACCAAGCCGATCGTCGTCGGCCGTCATGCGTTCGGCGACCAGTACCGCGCCACCGACTTCCGCTTCCCGGGCAAGGGCAAGCTGACGATCAAGTTCGTCGGTGAGGACGGCCAGGTGATCGAGCATGAGGTCTATGATGCGCCGGGCGCCGGCGTGGCCATGGCCATGTACAATGTCGACGAGTCGATCCGTGAGTTCGCCCGCGCCTCGCTGAACTACGGCCTGCTGCGCAATTTCCCGGTCTATCTGTCGACCAAGAACACCATCCTCAAAGCCTATGACGGTCGCTTCAAGGACATCTTCCAGGAGGTGTACGAGAAGGAGTTCGAGGCCGAGTTCAAGGCGCGGAAGCTCTGGTACGAACACCGCCTGATCGACGACATGGTCGCTTCCAGCCTGAAATGGTCGGGCGGCTATGTCTGGGCCTGCAAGAACTATGACGGCGACGTGCAGTCGGACACGGTGGCGCAAGGCTTCGGCTCGCTCGGCCTGATGACTTCGGTGCTGATGACGCCAGACGGCAAGACGGTGGAAGCGGAAGCCGCGCACGGCACCGTCACCCGCCACTATCGCCAGCACCAGAAGGGCGAGGAAACCTCGACCAATTCGATCGCTTCGATCTTCGCCTGGACGCGCGGCCTCGCCCACCGCGCCAAGCTCGACGACAATGCCGATTTGAAGCGCTTCGCCGAGACGCTGGAGAAGGTCTGCATCCAGACCGTCGAGGCCGGCTTCATGACCAAGGACCTGTCGCTGCTGATCGGCCCCGACCAGCCCTGGCTCTCGACCACCGGCTTCCTCGACAAGATCGACGAGAATCTGCAGAAGGCCATGGGGTAAAGCCTAATCCCGGTAATGTCGAAGGCTCTGAAAGGAGCCTTCGTCTTTTCTAGGGGTAAGTAAAATGGCCCAGCCAACCCTCTACGGCGCCGACTACAGCGTCTATGTGCGCATCGCGCGGATGGCGTTGCAGGAAAAAGGCGTCGACTACGAGCTCGTGCCGCTCGATATCTTCGCCGCCGAAGGCATACCGGCCTGGTATCTGGAGCTTCACCCGTTCGGCCGCATCCCGGCCTTCGAGCATGACGGTTTCCGCCTGTTCGAGACAGGTGCAATTGCACGCTATGTCGACGAAGCCTTCCCCGGTCCGGCCCTGCAGCCGGCCGACGCCCGCGGCCGTGCCAGGATGGGCCAGATCACCGGCATGCTCGACGCCTATGGCTATCGCGCCATGGTCTGGGACGTGGCTGTAGAGCGGCTGGAGAAGGCTGAGCCGGATTGGGCGTTGATTGCCGGCGGCCTCAATCAGGCTGAGACGGTGCTCAAGGTGCTGACCTCGCTGAAGGCAAAGGGCCCTTGGCTGCTCGGCGACCAGCTGACGCTGGCGGACCTGCACGCGGCGCCGATCGTCGCCTATTTCGTCAAGGTCGCACAAGGGCGCGATCTTCTGGCACGGTTTACGGATATCCAGGATTGGCATGCGCGGATAGCCGGACGGCCGAGCTTTGCCAAGACCGAAAAGGCGGGCTGATGCGCGCCGTCCATGTCAGCTATGCGACGCCGAACCTCTCGCAAGCCGGCAAGTTGCTGCTGAAGAGCGCGCGCCGCTTCGGCCTCGACAGCCATCTCTATACGCCGCACCACCCGGTGCTGGTCGACCTCGCGCAAAGATATCCGTCGATCATGGCGCAGCCCCGCGGCGCCGGCTACTGGCTGTGGAAGCCTTTCATCACCCTGGACATGATGAACCGCGTGCCGGACGGCACGCCGGTCCTCTACAGCGATGCGGCGCTAACTTTCATCGCCGACCCCGCGCCGATGATCGCGCTTTCCAGGCAGCATCCGGTGTGCCTGTTCAGGATGAGCGGGCCGCTTCTGCAGAGCATCTGGACCAAGCGCGACTGCTTTGTCGAAATGGATGCCGACCGGGAAGAATTCTGGTCGCTGCCGCAGCTATGGGCGGGCATGCAGCTTTACCGCGCAGGGCCAGAGGCGAGGGCTTTCCTGACGCTCCTGGCGACGGCCATGGCGAGCGAGGTTCGCCTGACCGATATGCCGAACATTCATGGACATCCCAACCTGCCCGGCTTTGTCGAGCATCGGCACGATCAATCGGTGCTGACGATCCTTGCCCGACAGCGGGGCGCCGCCATTTTTCGCAACCCTTCGCAGAAGTGGCACGATCCATCGGCGCCGACGAGCGAGACGCCTTTCGGCCAAACCGTCTTTCTGCACCGCAGGCGAAACCACCCCTACTTCAGCTGGCTTTACCGGCGCCTGCGCCAGAAATACACGGGCGGCCAAGGCTTCCTTTGATCACTCGCGAACAGCCCGCGGAGGCACGACCGGCTGAAGGTTTCGTTCAGTCGGGAAGGTAGATTTTCGCCTTCATGAAGGTCTTTGCCCGCCCGGTGATGCGCACACGCTCTCCGCCAAGCTCGCATAGCAGAATGGCATGCCTGACGGGGCCAATCTATTCAGCTTCAGGCTGCCTCCAGCGCCGCCTTCACCGCAGCGATCGCGTCGTTGGCCTTGGAAGCGTCCGGGCCGCCGGCCTGCGCCATGTCGGGCCGGCCGCCGCCGCCCTGCCCGCCAAGCGCGGCGGAGGCGACGCGGACCAGATCCACGGCGCTGAAGCGGCCGGTCAGATCGTCGGTGACGCCGACGACCACGCTTGCCTTGTTGTCCTCGCCGGCGCCGACAAAGACCACCACGCCGGAGCCAAGCGTCTTCTTACCGGCATCGGCGAGCGGCTTCAGGTCCTTCGGCGCCACGCCGCTGACCGCCTTGCCGAGGAAGCCGACGCCGGCAACGGTCTCGTTCGCGGCCGGGGCATCGGCCACGGCCGAGCCGCCGCCCAGCGCCAGTTTCTTACGCGCCTCGGTCAGCTCCTTTTCGAGCTTCTTGCGCTCCTCGAGCAGCGTCTCGACGCGAGCCGGGACATCCGCCGGCGCAATTTTCAGGGTCGCCGCGGCCGCCTTCAGGCGCTTGTCCTGTTCGTCGAGATGCTTGCGCGCCGCTTCGCCGGTCAACGCCTCGATGCGCCGCACGCCGGCCGCCACCGCGCTGTCCGACAGGATGCGCACCAGGCCGATATCGCCTGTCGATTTCACATGCGTGCCGCCGCAGAGCTCGACCGAATAAGGACGGTTAGCCTTGGCGCCATGCAGGCCGGTGCCCATCGACACGACACGAACCTCATCGCCGTACTTTTCGCCGAACAGCGCCATCGCGCCCTCGGCGATCGCATCGTCGACCGACATCAGCCGCGTCGTCACCGGGCTGTTCTGCACGACGATCTCATTCGCCATGCGCTCGACCTCTTCAAGGTCTTCCGCGGAGATCGGCTTGTTGTGCGAAATGTCGAAGCGCAGACGGTCTGGGGCGACCAGCGAGCCCTTCTGCGCGACATGGGTGCCCAGCACCTCGCGCAGCGCCTCGTGGATGAGATGCGTCGCGGAGTGGTTGGCGCGCAGCTTCGAGCGGCGCGCGTGGTCGACCTTGAGCTCGACAGCCGCGCCAGTCTTCACCGTGCCGCTCGCGACCTTGCCGAGATGCACGAAGAGGCCGTCCGCCTTCTTCTGCGTGTCGGAAATCTCGATCGAGAAGCCGTCGCCGGAAATCACGCCGGTGTCGCCCATCTGGCCGCCGGACTCGCCATAGAACGGCGTCTGGTTGACGACCACGGCGACCGCGTCGCCCTGAGAGGCGGTGTCGATCGTCTTGCCGTCCTTGACCAGCGCCTGGACGATGCCTTCCGCAGCTTCAGTCTCGTAGCCGAGGAATTCGGTTGCGCCGGTCTCTTCGCGCACCGAAAACCACACCGTCTCGGTCGCGGCTTCGCCCGAGCCCGCCCAATGCGCGCGCGCCTCGGCCTTCTGCCTCTCCATCGCGTTGGTGAAGCCGGCGATATCGACCGAGATGCTGCGCTGGCGCAGCGCATCCTGCGTCAGGTCGAGCGGGAAGCCATAGGTATCGTAGAGCTTGAACGCCGTCTCGCCGTCCAGCATGTCGCCGGCATGCAGGGTCGCCGTCGCGTCCGAAAGCAGGCCGAGGCCGCGCACCAGCGTCTTACGGAAACGAGTCTCCTCCAGCTTCAGCGTTTCGGTGATCAGCGCCTCGCCGCGCACCAGCTCGGGATAGGCCTGGCCCATCTCGCGCACCAACGCCGGCACCAGCTGCCACATCAAGGGCTCCTTGGCGCCGAGCAACTGCGCGTGGCGCATGGCGCGGCGCATGATGCGGCGCAGCACATAGCCGCGGCCTTCATTGGAGGGCAGCACGCCGTCGGCCACCAGGAAGGAGGACGAGCGCAGATGATCCGCGATGACGCGATACGAAGCCACGTTCTCCTGGCTCGGCCCTTGGCCGAGCGCCGAGGACGCGGCGTCGATCAGATGCTTGAACAGGTCGGTCTCGAAGACGCTGTCGACACCCTGCAGGATCGACGCCATGCGCTCCAGGCCCATGCCGGTGTCGATCGAGGGACGCGGCAGGTCGATGCGCTCTTCCTTCGTCACCTGCTCATACTGCATGAACACCAGGTTCCAGAATTCGAGGAACCGGTCGCCGTTTTCCTCCGGGCTGCCGGGTGGGCCGCCCCAGATATGCTCGCCGCGATCGATGAAGATTTCCGAACACGGGCCGCACGGGCCGGTGTCGCCCATCGCCCAGAAATTGTCCGAGGTAGGAATCCGGATGATGCGGTCGTCGGAGAAGCCGGCGATCTTTTTCCAATAGCCCGCGGCCTCGTCGTCGGTGTGATAGACGGTGACCAGCAACTTGTCCTTGTTCAGGCCGAAACCCTTGGTGATCAGGTTCCAGGCCAGCTCGATCGCGCGCTCCTTGAAATAGTCGCCGAACGAGAAATTGCCGAGCATCTCGAAGAAGGTGAGATGGCGCGCCGTGTAGCCGACATTGTCGAGGTCGTTATGCTTGCCGCCGGCGCGCACGCTTTTCTGCGCTGTCGAGGCCCGCGAATAGGGGCGCTTCTCGAGGCCGGTGAAGACATTCTTGAACTGCACCATGCCGGCGTTTGTGAACATCAGCGTCGGATCGTTGCGCGGCACCAGCGGGCTGGAGGCGACGATCTCGTGACCCTCCTTGCGGAAGTAGTCGAGGAATGTCGACCGGATGTCGTTCACGCCACTCATTGCATACTGCCTTTTTCGCAAGAACCGCCGGCGCTGCCGGCGGCAAATGGGCTTTTGGTGTTTCAGAAGATAGACGGGCCTTTTAGCGATAGCTCTTGAGCCTGTCCAGAAACACGGAAACAGGCATGTTGCCCAAAAGTGCGTGGCGGTTTTGGGAAAACGACATGCCCAAACAAAGACTCAAGGCGCATCGCCCGAAATCATTGCGGCGCGATGCGCTTTGGGCCAATCGGCCCGCGACCGGCAACTGAGCGCAGCCCGCAAAACGCAAAACCGCCGGCACGAAGGCCGGCGGTTCGGGTACGCAGTACTCAAGAACTCGATTACATAAGCATATACCGATAAACCAGGATTGTGGCCGAACTCCGGCTAAGCCGACTAATTTCCTTGCCCCAATCCCAAACAGGAAACCGTGCGATCTTCCTGGAACGAACCGGCCCTACACGGCGCCGGCTTCGTCCTCGAAACCGTCGTCGCCGCCTTCGGAGCCGCCATTCTCGAGGAATTTCTCGGCGATCAGGCCGGCATTCTGGCGCAGCGCCAGCTCGACTTCGCGCGCCGTGTCCGGATTGTCGCGCAGGAACAGTTTCGCATTCTCGCGACCCTGACCGAGGCGTTGCGAATTATAGGAGAACCAGGCGCCCGACTTCTCGATGACGCCGGCCTTGACGCCGAGATCGATCAGTTCGCCGGTCTTCGACACGCCTTCGCCATACATGATGTCGAACTCGACCACCTTGAAGGGCGGGGCCAGCTTGTTCTTGACCACCTTAACGCGGGTCTGGTTGCCGACGACCTCGTCGCGGTCCTTGACCGAGCCGATGCGGCGGATGTCGAGGCGCACCGAGGCGTAGAATTTCAGCGCGTTGCCGCCGGTGGTCGTCTCGGGCGAACCGAACATGACGCCGATCTTCATGCGGATCTGGTTGATGAAGATGACCATGGTGTTGGAACGCGAGATCGAGGCGGTCAGCTTGCGGAGCGCCTGGCTCATCAAACGAGCTTGAAGACCAGGCAGCGCATCGCCCATCTCGCCTTCGATTTCGGCGCGCGGCGTCAGTGCCGCGACCGAATCGACCACCAGCACGTCGATGGCGCCGGAGCGCACCAGCGTGTCGCAGATTTCCAGCGCCTGCTCGCCGGTGTCGGGCTGCGAGATCAAAAGGTTTTCGAGGTCGACGCCGAGCTTGCGGGCATAGACCGGATCGAGCGCGTGCTCGGCATCGACGAAGGCGCAGATACCGCCCTTCTTCTGCGCTTCCGCCACCGTGTGCAGCGCAAGCGTCGTCTTGCCCGAGCTTTCCGGCCCATAGATCTCGATGATGCGGCCCCGCGGCAGGCCGCCGACGCCGAGGGCGATGTCGAGGCCGAGCGAGCCCGTCGGCACGGTTTCGATCTCGACCACCTGCTCATTGGCGCCGAGCCGCATGATCGAGCCCTTGCCGAAAGCGCGCTCGATTTGCGACAGCGCCGCATCCAGAGCCTTTGATTTGTCCACTGCCTTATCCTCTACAAGCCGCAAAGTATTCTGAGCCATGATACATCACCCCTTGGTCGTCAATGAAGGCCGGACAATCCGTGATCCCTGCCGTTTTGTACCTTTTTTGTTCTCATTTGGCAAGGGGCAACAAATATCTGAAAATCAACCAATATCTGGATTTGTTCTACTTTTGTCTCACCAGGGCTAGTGCAAACCAGAACCACTGGTCCAGAAGAGATTTCGATATCCGCCTGTCCCGAATCGCGGCCCCGATTGCGGGGCGATGCCAGGAAACCTAGTGTGCGCAGCCGCACGATCAACGAAAGTCACCGACCCATAATGCCGACATCCCCAAAAATCCTGGCGCTGGGCGGCGCTCATATCGACCGGCGCGGCCAGGTCTCGGGAACCTATGTGCCCGCCGCCTCCAATCCCGGCATGATGCGCGAGGACGTCGGCGGCGTTGTCTTCAACGCGTTGCGCAGCGTGGTGAAGCGCGGCGTGTCGGCCTCGCTGATTTCGGTGCGCGGCGGCGACGCGGCAGCCGACACCGTCGCCACAGCGATCGACAACGCCGGAATAGTTGACCTCTCCGTGGTGTTCCTCGACCGCGTGACGCCAAGCTACACGGCCATGATCGACGCCGACGGCGAATTGATCGTCGGGCTGGCCGATATGGCGCTTTATGACCTCGCCTTTCCCAAGCAGATAAGGCGCGCCAAGGTGCGAGAGGCAATCGCTGCCGCCGACGCGATCCTGTGCGACGCCAACCTGCCGACGGTCGCGCTGGAACGTCTGGTGGCGCTCGCCGGCGGCCGGCCGGTCTTCGCCATCGCCGTCTCGCCGGCCAAGGTGGTTCGTCTGGCGCCGTTGCTCGCCGATCTGTCGCTGCTTTTCATGAACCGCCGCGAAGCCGCCGCGCTGGTTGGCGCCGAGCCGTCCGGGCAAACCCTTGTCCGCCAGCTCAGGCAGGCCGGCCTGAATGCCGGCGTGGTAACCGCCGGCAGCGCTCCGGTGCTGGGCTTCGACGACACCGGCGCCTTTGAAATCGACCCGCCCACGCCACGCCGGATCGCCGATGTCACCGGGGCCGGCGACGCGCTGACCGGCGCGACCGTCGCCGCAATGCTGCGTGGCCTGCCGCTGCGCGTCGCGCTGCGCGAAGGCCTCGCGGCGGCCATGCTCGCCATCGAAAGCGCCGAGGCCGTGCCGTCCTTCACGACCGCCAATTTCACGCAGGCGCTTGCCCTTGTGCGGGAGGCACAGGAGGTGGCATAGGGCCACCAACCATCCAGTTCCTCCTTGCCGGAGACAGCCATGACGCCCGAGACCGCTCGCCCTTTCATCGACATCCATCCGCCCGTGGCTAAGGCGCTTGCCGCCGGCCGGCCCGTGGTGGCGCTGGAATCGACCATCATCACCCACGGGATGCCCTACCCCGACAATGGCGCGATGGCGGCCAAGGTCGAGCAGATCATCATCGATGGCGGCGCGGTGCCGGCGACGATCGCGGTCGTCGACGGCCGCATCAAGATCGGGCTCTCCGACGGCGAACGCGAATCGCTCGCCATGACCGGCGACGCCATGAAGCTGTCGCGCGCCGATATCGGCTTTGCCGTGGCGCAGGCGCGCACCGGCGGCACCACGGTGGCCGCCACCATGATCGCCGCCCATATGGCCGGCATAAAAGTGTTTGCCACCGGCGGCATCGGCGGCGTCCACAAGGGCGCGGAGAAAAGCTTCGACATCTCGGCCGATCTCGACGAGCTGGCGCGCACGCCGGTCATCGTCGTCTCGGCCGGCGCCAAGGCGATCCTCGACATCGAAAAGACGCTGGAAGTGCTGGAAACGCGCGGTGTGCCGGTCATCGGCCATGGCTGCGAGACGATGCCCGCCTTCTGGTCCAGGCAATCGCCCTTCCGCGCGCCGCTGACGCTCAATGCACCTGAGGACATCGCCCATTTCTACCGCACGCGCCAAGCGCTGGGCTTGGGCGGCGGCATCCTGGTCGCCAATCCGGTGCCGCAGAATGACGAGATACCGGCGGCCGAGATGGATGGCTACATCCAGGCCGCGCAGAAAGCGGCGGAGGCGCAGAATGTCACCGGCAAGGCGGTGACGCCGTTCCTTCTGTCGAAGATCCTTGAGCTGACCGGCGGCCGCAGCCTCAAGACCAACATCGCGCTGGTCGAGAACAATGCCCGGCTGGCGGCGGAGATCGCGAAGGCGCTGTAGGGACGGCAGCCCCCGCCAACCGCAACGGCCGAGTTCCTTCACACCCCCCTCTGGCCTGCCGGCCATCTCCCCCGCAAGGGGGGAGATTGGACGTCGCCGCCGCTTTCGCCAATCGCAAGCGTTGAAGGCGAGAGCCGGCGGCAGAGCTACTAATCTCCCCCCTTGCGGTGGAGATGGCCGGCAGGCCAGAGGGGGGTGCTGTCCCTCCAGCATTTCTAAGTGTCACTTCCCCGCCCTTCGTCCCGCCTCATAAGCGCGCCGCGCCCATATCGCCATCTCGTCGGGATCGTCGAAGGCCTCGTCCGGCACGCTCCAATAAGGCATCGCCACTGCCTTGCCGTGGCGCGAGCCCGTATACGTCCACTGCCTGCAGCCCGCTGCCTCGAAGTCCGGCGCACTCTCCTCATCCGCCTTCAGCATCAACTCGCCGCGCACGACGACCGCGACGATGACGCCGTCGCAATAGATGCCCTTGCCGCCGAACAGCTTGCGGATGCTGATCGGCCCCAGGCTTTCGAACAGTTCCTCAAGGCGTTCATTGTCCATGCCGTGATCATCTCATCCGTCATCGGCCTTGTCATCGCCGCAACCAAAAGCATGCTGACAGGTTGAGACCTGGAAACGGAGTTCCCACCATGCCTGTCCTGCTCAAAGGCTCCTGCCGCTGCGGCGCCGTCCACTTCGAGGTGCAAAGCCACACGCCGGTGCCGTTCATGCTCTGCTACTGTTCCATCTGCCGCAAGCAGCAGGGCGGCGGCGGTTTCGCCATCAATCTCGGCGCCGACTACGAGACTTTGAAAATCAGGGGCAAGCGCAGCCTCGGCGTCTACCGCGCCGAGATCGAGGATGACGAGCATCCGCATTGCGAGGTCTCGACCGGCGAGCGCAATTTCTGCCGAAAATGCGGCGCGGCCCTCTGGCTCTACGACCCGACCTGGCCGGAGCTCGTGCATCCCTTCGCCTCGGCGATCGACACTGACCTGCCGACGCCGCCGGAAAAGGTGCATCTGATGCTGAAATACAAGGCGAACTGGGTCGAGCCGGTGATTGGAAAGAAGGACAAAGTCTTCGAGGTCTATCCAGAAGAATCGATCGCCGATTGGCATAAGCGGACTGGGATGTGGGTCGATTAGAGCAATTTCAGGAAAAGTGTGAGCGGTTTTCCGTCCGGAATTGCGTCAAATAATAAGCTTGCTTCAGGAGGCCGAAGTGAACCTCACGACACACAAGAAATTCAAAGGTGACCGCCTGATGCCCTGGGGCAAAGGCACGGTAGTCAGCGACGCAAAAGGTTATGTTTTTCTCTGCGGCAACACCGCCACCGTCGACGATTACGACCCGTCGAAACACCAGGGCGGCGCGATCGGCGATCCGGCCACGCAATGGCGCGCTATCCTTGCCAATATCAAAGCGGATCTGGAGGAGCTTGGCAGCTCGCTCGACCATCTGGTCAAGGTGACGTTCTACGTCAAAGGACCCTTTCCGTCGGGCGGCGTCCTCAGCTCACCCAATTTCCGTCTGGACGTATTAGATGAATTCTTTGCCGAACATTGCCCGAAGCACTGCAGCTACAACAACCCACCACCATCGGAGGTGATCGGCGTCGCCGCCCTGGCGCAACCAGACCTTGTGGTGGAGCTTGTCGTAATCGCCGCACTGCCGGACTAAGGCAGCGTGCCAGGAATTCCTCAGGCCGAAGCCCGCGCCTCGGCCAGCGCCTTGAGGTCGGCGGGCTTCAATTCAACGGATTCGCCGCAGCCGCAGGCCGAGCTCTGGTTCGGATTCTTGAAGGTGAAACCGGTGCGCAGCGTCGTCTGCTCGAAATCCATCTCGGTGCCGAACAGGAAAAGCGCGGCTTCGGGCGCGACATAGACATGCGCGCCGTCACGTTCGATATGGTCGTCCTTGGGGTTCGGCTCGGTCACCAGGTCGACCGTGTACTCCATGCCGGCGCAGCCGCCCTTCTTGATGCCGAGGCGGATGCCATGCGCGTTGTCGCGCGCAGCCACGATCTCGCGCACGCGATCAGCGGCCTTGTCGGTCATCGTGATGACGGCGAAACGTCCCATGTTTTTCCTTCTCCATTCCCTGCAGGTTCAAGGCCTGCCGAATGACTCTCACCTAAAATGGTGAAGTTTTACCACTGGCGCAAGGGTATCGGCCTCAATACCACCCGACCGCCACCTGCGCCTCTTCCGACATGCGGTCCGGCGTCCACGGCGGATCGAACACCATTGAGACCTCGACGCCGGAAACGCCCTCGACGGCGCCGACGGCGTTCTCGACCCATCCAGGCATTTCGCCGGCCACCGGGCAGCCAGGCGCGGTCAAAGTCATGTCGATCTTGACCGAGCGGTCGTCCTCGATGTCGATCTTGTAGACGAGGCCGAGCTCATAGATATCGGCCGGGATTTCCGGATCGTAGACCGTCTTCAGCGCCGAGACGATATCGTCGGTCAGCCGCGCCAGCTCGTCGGCGGGGATCGCCGAAGCCGAGACGATGCCGTTCGCGGCCGTCTCGGGCGCGGTCTCTGCGGTTGTGCTCACATCGTCCATCATCGTCACCCGAAGAACTTTCGCGCCTTTTCCAGCGCCTCGGCCAAAGCGTCGACTTCGGCCCTGGTATTATACATGCCGAACGATGCCCTGCATGTGGAGGTGACGCCGAAGCGTTTCAACAGCGGCTGGGCGCAATGGGTGCCGGCGCGGACAGCAACACCCTGCCGGTCGATCACCATCGACACGTCATGCGCGTGGATACCTTGCAATTCGAACGAGATGATGGCGCCCTTGCCGGGCGCGTCGCCGAAGATGCGCAGCGAATTGATGGCGCGCAGCCGCTCATGCGCGTAAGTCTTGAGATCCGCCTCATGCGCCGCGATGCGTTCGCGGCCGATTTTTTCCATATAGTCGAGCGCGGCACCTAGCCCGATTGCCTGCACGATCGGCGGCGTGCCGGCCTCGAAGCGGTGCGGCGGCTCGTTGTAGGTCACGATGTCTTCCGTCACCTCCTCGATCATCTCGCCGCCGCCCATGAAGGGCCGCATCTCTTCCAGCCTGTCCTTCTTGCCGTAGAGCACGCCGATGCCCGACGGGCCGTAGACCTTGTGGCCGGTGAAGACGAAGAAATCGCAATCGAGGTCCTGCACGTCGATCGGCATGTGCACCGCGCTCTGGCTGCCGTCGACCAGGACAGGAATTCCACGCGCATGCGCGATGCGCACGATCTCCTTGATCGGCGTCACCGTGCCCAGCGCGTTGGACATCTGCGTGATGGCGACGAGTTTTGTGCGGTCGGTCAGCCGCTTCTCGAATTCCTCGATGTGAAACACGCCGAGATCGTCGACCGGCACCCAGACAAGCTTGGCGCCCTGCCGCTCGCGGATAAAATGCCACGGCACGATGTTGGAATGGTGCTCCATGATCGAGAGCACGATCTCGTCGCCCTCGCCGATCCGCGGCATGCCCCAGCCATAGGCGACCGTGTTGATCGCCGAGGTGGTGTTGGAGGTGAAGACGATATTGTCGGTGCTCGGCGCATTGAGGAAGCGGCGCACCGACTCCCGCGCCTTCTCATAGGCGTCGGTCGCGGCGTTCGACAGGAAATGCAGGCCGCGATGCACGTTGGCGTATTCCTGGGAATAGGCATGCTGGATCGTGTCGAGCACCACCTGCGGCTTCTGCGCCGAAGCGCCGTTGTCGAGATAGATCAGCGGCTTGCCGTAAACCTGGCGCGACAGGATCGGGAAGTCGCGGCGGATCGCCTCGACGTCGTAGGGAGTGGTTTCGATCTTCTGGTCCACAGCAATCAACCTTCCAAAGTGGCTCCCCCTCACCCGACCTCCGCTTCGCTCCGGCCACCCTCTCCCCGGTGGGGAGAGGAGGTCACCAACGTCGCACCTGCCTCTTCTCCCCTCGGGGAGAAGGTGGCCGCGAAGCGGCCGGATGAGGGGCCTGCGCCCTACGCCGCTACCCGTGCGTCGAAAACCAGCCGTCGAGCCGCACTTCCAGCGCCTCAACCAGCGCTTCGTCGTCCAGTTCTTCGATCACCTCAGCGACGAACGCCTTCACCAGGAGACCCCGAGCACTCTTCTCGTCGATGCCGCGCGCCATCAGGTAGAACAGGTGGTTGTGGTCGATCTCGGTGACCGTCGCGCCATGGCCGCAGACGACGTCGTCGGCGAAGATCTCCAGCTCCGGCTTGGTCGAGAACTCGCCATCGTCCGACAGCAATAGCGTGTTGCAGGCCATCTTCGCGTTGGTCTTCTGCGCATATTGATGCACGTTGATGCGGCCCTGGAAGACGCCGCGCGCCTTGCCGGTCACCACGTTGCGCATCACTTCCGTCGAGGTCGTATGCGGCACGGCGTGGTCGAGCACCATGGTGGTGTCGGTGTGCGTGTCGCCGGCCAGAAGGTTAATGCCGCGCAATTTGAAGTCGGCGCCCTCGCCCGTCGTCCTGACGACGACCTCCTGCCGAACCAGCTTGCCGCCTGCATTCATCACGAACAGCGTCAGCTTGGCGTCCTTGCCGATATGCGCCTTGAACTGGGCGAGATGCGTTGCCGTGTCCGGCTGCTCCTGCACGATCAGCCAGGTCACCTCCGCGCCGTCACCGACCACGAGTTGGCTGACCGAGCTGACAAGTGCCTCGTCGCCCTCGCCCGTCTGGCGCTCGACTACAATCGCTTTGGCGCCGCCACCGACCCGCGTCAGCAGCCGCACATGCGACTGGCCGCCGGCCTGCAGGTTCTGCAATTCGATCGGCTTTTCCAGCTCGGTGCCGTCGGCAATGTCGACAAAATAACCGTCGGCGACGAAGGCCGTATTCAGCGCGCCGATCGCATCGTCGTCGCCATAGCGGTCGAGCCCCGGCGCGATGCTGCCGTCGGTCAGCTTCTCCGAAAGGCGTTGCACGGTGACGCCTTCGATCTCCGGCAGCTTGGCGTTCGAGACGCCGTTCAGCACCGGTAGCACGGCCGAGCCTTCAAGAACCGGCGCAAGCGCCTTCCCGACCGCGCCGGCCTCGAAAGCCGGCACCTTGGTCAGCAGCCGGCGCAGGTCCGTATAGTGCCAGGATTCGATGCGGCGCGTCGGCAGGCCGTGCTTGATCGCCTCGATCGCGTCGTCGCGCTTGGTCATCACCGCGCCGTCGCCGGGCAGCAGCGAGAGCCGCTCGCCGAAGGCATCGATCAGCGCCGTCTCGGCCAAGGTCCGCTGGGGCTGTGCGTGCATGTTCATGACTTTCGCCTCGACTGCTCCCATCTCACGCGGCTTCGCCGATCACGCCGGCATAGCCATTGGCCTCGAGATCGAGCGCCAGCGACTTGTCGCCAGACTTGATAACCTGGCCCTTGTAGAGCACGTGCACCGTATCAGGCACGATGTGCTCGAGCAGGCGCTGGTAGTGGGTGATGACGACGATGGCGCGGTCCGGCGAACGCAGCGCGTTGACGCCGTCGGAGACGATCTTCAGCGCATCGATGTCGAGGCCGGAATCGGTCTCGTCGAGCACGCAGAGCTTCGGCTCCAAGAGCTTCATCTGCAGGATCTCGGCGCGCTTCTTCTCGCCGCCGGAGAAGCCGACATTGAGCGGGCGCTTCAGCATGTTGATGTCCATGTTGAGCGTGGCTGCGGCTTCCTTCACGCGCTTCAGGAACTCCGGCACTTTCAGCGGTTCCTCGCCGCGCGCCTTGCGCTGCTCGTTCATCGCCACTTTCAGGAATTCCATCGTCGCCACGCCCGGTATCTCCATCGGATACTGGAAGGCGAGGAAGATGCCAGCGGTGGCGCGCTCGGCCGGGTCCATTTCGAGGATTGACTGGCCGTTATAGAGGATGTCGCCCTCGGTCACCTCATAGTCCTCGCGGCCAGCCAGGATATAGGACAGCGTCGACTTGCCCGAGCCGTTCGGCCCCATGATAGCGGCGACCTCGCCGGCTTTCACCGTCAGGTTCAGGCCGCGGATGATCTCGGTGCCGTCATCGACGATGCGGGCGTGAAGGTTTCTGATTTCAAGCATATTTTCTTTCCTGAATATCTTGTCCGGTCAGCCGACCGAGCCCTCGAGGCTGATGCCGATCAGCTTCTGCGCCTCGACGGCGAACTCCATCGGCAGCTGCTGGATGACGTCCTTGACGAAGCCGTTGACGATCAGCGCGATCGCCTCTTCCTCGGGGATGCCGCGCTGCATGACGTAGAACTTCTGGTCCTCGGAGATCTTGGACGTCGTCGCCTCGTGCTCGAATTTCGCCGTCGCGTTCTTGGCTTCCATGTAGGGCACGGTGTGCGCGCCGCACTGGTCGCCGATCAGTAGTGAATCGCAATTGGTGAAGTTGCGCGCGTTGGCCGCCTTGCGGTGCGCCGAGACCTGGCCGCGATAGGTGTTCTGTGAGAACCCGGCGGCGATGCCCTTGGAGATGATGCGGCTCGACGTGTTCTTGCCGAGATGGATCATCTTGGTGCCGCTATCGACCTGCTGGTAGCCGTTCGAGACCGCGATCGAATAGAACTCGCCGCTGGAATCGTCGCCGCGCAGGATGCAGCTCGGATATTTCCAGGTGATCGCCGAGCCGGTCTCGACCTGCGTCCACGAAATCTTCGAGCGGTCGCCGCGGCAATCGCCGCGCTTGGTGACGAAATTGTAGATGCCGCCCTTGCCCTCGGCGTCGCCGGGGTACCAGTTCTGCACCGTCGAATATTTGATCTCGGCGTCGTCGAGCGCGATCAGCTCGACCACCGCGGCATGCAGCTGGTTCTCGTCGCGCTGCGGCGCCGTGCAGCCTTCGAGATAGGAGACGTAAGCCCCCTCCTCGGCGATGATCAGCGTGCGTTCGAACTGGCCGGTGTTCTTCTCGTTGATGCGGAAATAGGTCGACAGCTCCATCGGGCAGCGCACGCCCTTCGGCACGAAGACGAACGAGCCGTCGGTGAACACGGCCGAATTCATTGTCGCGTAGAAATTGTCCGAGGTCGGCACGACCGAGCCCAGATACTTCTTCACCAGCTCCGGATGCTCGCGGATCGCCTCTGAGATCGAGCAGAAGATGACGCCCGCCTTAGCGAGCTCTTCCTTGAAGGTGGTGACCACCGAAACGGAATCGAACACGGCGTCGACCGCGACGCGGCCGGACTTGTAGACGTTGTCGCCTATCTCTGCTTCCTCGTCCGCCGTCACGGTCTTCTGCACGCCGGCCAGGATCTCCTGCTCCTTGAGCGGAATGCCGAGCTTTTCGTAGACCTTGAGCAGTTCAGGGTCGACTTCGCTCAGCGACTTCGGCCCCGGCGTGCTCTTTGGCGCGGCGTAGTAGTGGATGTCCTGGAAGTTGATCTTCGGATAGTGGACGCGCGCCCAGGTCGGCTCTTCCAGCGTCACCCAGCGCCGATAGGCCTCCAGACGCCATTCCAGCATCCAGTCAGGCTCATCCTTCTTGGACGAGATGAAGCGAATAATGTCTTCGCTCAGGCCCTTGGGGGCCTTGTCCATCTCGATCTCTGTCTGGAATCCGTATTTATACTGGTCGACGTCGATCTTTCGAACCCGATCGATCGTCTCCTGCACAGCAGGCATAAGCGTTCTCCATCCACGCCGGGGTCAAGGCCCGACAGTTTTCAAACTATGGCACCGCTGTGATCACATCCCGGCAGGGATGCGCAGCGGAGTAAGTTCCATATAGTGCGTGTCCACCGGAAATTCACCCGGCCAGGACAAAACGCACGGCTCTACCAGGCCACGAGGCCTGAATTCGTCTTTGCCACCGTCAGGCGGCTTGTTCCTTACCCGCGCGGCGGGCGACGATGCCGGCCAGCGCCGCCCGGAAGGCCGCGATGTCCTCGGCGCCGGTCGCAGGGCCGATCGAGACCCGCAAGGCGCCCAGGCTGTCGCCATGGCCCATCGCCTTCAGCACATGGCTTGGCCCGACTTTTCCCGACGAGCAGGCCGAGCCCGCCGACAGCGCGACGCCGGCAAGATCGAAAGCGATCTGCGCCGTCTCGGCCTTGACGCCGGGAATAGCGAAGAATGTCGTGTTGGCAAGCCTCTGAGCGCCATTTCCGAATATTTCCGCGTCCGGCGCCAATTCCGTCACGATCGCCTCGATCTCGTCGCGGCGTCGCGCAATGGCATCGATGTCGTCCAGGCCCGCGAGCGCTGCCCGCGCGGCGGCGCCGAAACCGGGGACCCCGGCGACGTTTTCCGTACCGGCGCGATGACCCTTCTCCTGGCCGCCGCCACTGACCAGCGGCCGCGGCATCATCAGGTCGGACGCGGCGACGATCGCGCCGACGCCCTTGGGGCCGCCGATCTTGTGCGACGACAGGATCAGATAATCGGCATAAGGAGCTGACATATCGAGCGGAATCCGGCCGGCAGCCTGCACGGCGTCGACGACCAGAACCCCGCCGGCGGCCTTGACGATTTCGGCGATACGCTTGACCGGCTGGACAACGCCGGTCTCGTTGTTGGCGGCATGGATCGCCACCAGCGGCAGGCCGGCGCCCTTGTCATGCGCGGCGAGCGCGGTGGCAAGGGCCTCGAGATCGGCAATGCCGTTCCGGTCGACGCCTATCTTCGTTACCTGTGTCGCGGCAAACCGCCCGCCATTCAGGATGCAGGGATGGTCGGCCTCGGAAACATAGAGGTGGCTCATGCGGATCGCGCCGCGCCCCATCTGCCAGTCAGGCGTAAGCAGCGTTGAAGCGGCTTCGGTGGCGCCGGAGGTGAAGACGACGTGCTCCGGCCTGGCGTTGACCAGCCGCGCCACGTCGCGGCGCGCATCCTCGACCAGCCGGCGCGAAGCGCGGCCCTCGGTGTGGACCGACGACGGGTTGGCGGCATCGAGCGCGGCAACCATCGCCGCCCGCGCTTCCGCAATGAGCGGCGCGCTGGCGTTGTAGTCGAGATAGGCGCGGGTTGCGGCCATTTTCGCTCAGTTCGTCCTTCCGCCAACTATCCCGCGAGGATAGCGCGTTATTTCCTTGAAATTGCAAGGCAAGCCGTCCTATTTACCCGGCTTGCGGCGCGGGCGACCGAACCATGCGGTTTCGGCCTCCCAGTTTTGAACAATTCTAAACTAGCTTCTAGGAAGACGCTCGCCCTGCGTCAAGGCCACAGAGGGCATGGCCGTAGGAGAGCTGGGCCAGAAGAGTTCCAGGCAAGCGCCTTCGTATACCACGTGGAGTATTTTATGCCTGAGGTCATTTTCGCCGGTCCGGCTGGTCGCCTGGAGGGACGCTATCAGCCCTCGAAGGAAAAGAGCGCCCCGATCGCCATCGTGCTGCACCCGCACCCGCAATTTGGCGGCACGATGAACAACAAGATCGTCTACGACCTCTTCTATATGTTCCAGAAGCGCGATTTCACCGTGCTGCGCTTCAACTTCCGCGGCATCGGCCGCAGCCAGGGCGAGTTCGACCACGGCACCGGCGAATTGTCGGACGCGGCCGCGGCACTCGACTGGGTGCAGTCGCTGCATCCGGATTCGAAGAGCTGCTGGGTTGCTGGCTATTCCTTCGGCTCGTGGATCGGCATGCAGCTTCTCATGCGCCGGCCCGAGATCGAAGGCTTCATCTCGGTCGCGCCGCAGCCCAACACCTATGATTTCTCGTTCCTGGCGCCCTGCCCGTCATCCGGCCTGATCATCCATGGCGATGCCGACAAGGTGGCGCCGCCCAAGGACGTGCAAGGGCTGGTCGACAAGCTGCACACGCAAAAGGGCATCACCATCACCCAGAAGACGCTGCCCGGCGCCAACCATTTCTTCGCCAATGACGCCGAGTTGCTGATCCATGAATGCGCCGACTATCTCGACCGGCGCCTGGCGGGCGAGCTCGCAGATCCGCGGCCAAAGCGCCTGCGCTAAGCGCGGAAAGCTGCCCGGCCAAGAGCTTTAACGGGTCGGCGTCCCATCGGCGCCGACTTCGCCACCCTCGATCCGGTCGGCCATCGAAGCCCTGCCCCTCGCCGCGCGGGATGGTATCAGCCGGAATGTCCGCTTGCGCACCGGCAGCTTCGCGCTTGTCTGACCGAAGATGAAACCCAGCCTGGCAAACACCAGACCCGAGACCACCGCGAATGCCAGCCCCAGGCCGAAGCCCGCAACCGTGTCGCTTGGATAGTGCGCGCCGACGAAGACGCGGGTCGAGGCAATGCAGGCGGTGACCGCCAGAGCGACATACCAGCACCGCGGGAACATCAGCAGCAGGATGCCGAAAACCGCGCCCATCGTCGTGGCATGGCCGGAGGGAAAGCCGGCGAAGCGCGCATCCATGGCGAATGGATGCAGCGACAGCACACCGAAATCGTTGAAATAAAGCGGCCGGGCGCGGCCGATGCCGTATTTAAGCACATTGACCGCCAGACCGGACAGGCCGACGGCGCAAAGCACCAGGAAGGCGAAACACGTCCAGTTGTAGACGAGCATCCGGCCTTGCCGGGACAGGCCGCGCCAATCCGTCAGATTGGCGGCGACAAGGCAGATCGCCGCCGGAATAAGATACCAGCCGCCCAGACCAAACTGCGTGAAGAAATCGGTGAAGCGCACGAAGCCGGCTGACCACTCGCCGCGCATCTCGCCAGCGGCGGCGTCGAGACGCAGGAAGATCGCCACGGTGAGCAGCGCCCAGGCTATGAGCCAGACGCTCCATAGAATTCGCGGATAGCGCGCCGGGCGCACGGCAAAGCGCCGCTTCACGATCGACATCGTGTCGCGGAAATTGCCGAGCGAGCGGCGGTAGAGGGCAAGGGGCGCGGCGGACATGGCTTTGGCGCAAAGTCTATAAGGGCATTCGATGCCCGAGGCTATTCATCACGGCGCCACCCGGTAAAGCCCGAGCGCGAGCTTGTCTCCTGACGAATAGTTGATGCCATCGATCTCTGTCAGCCGCTTGGCCGACTTGCCTTGGGCAGCCAGCACATCGGTCAACTTCTGCTCGTCCTTGATCGGCGCGAGGCCGAGGGCACAGGACGGATCGGAGAGCAGATGCCGCGCCACGCCTTCCACATCGGTAAGCACGGTTTTGGTGCCGACCAGGAAGACGAGGCTCGGCTCCTCGAACCGCGCCGAGGCAAGCACCGTGGTATCGCAGGGACGGTTGGCCTCGACCGCGGCCTTGACGGCCGGGCTCAGCCAGATTGGCTTCAGCGACGGCGCGATGACGCCGAACAGCAGGCTGAAGGTGATGCCTGCGCCGACCGCAATTGCGGCGATGCGGCCAAGCGGCACCTGCAATTGCCGGGGAAAGGCAAGATAGCCGGTGACCAGCGCGGCGATCGCCGCAGGCACGCTCCACCAGGAGAAGGTCCTGGTGAGATAAAGCGGCGCGCCCACGCAGACGACGGCAAGGCCGACCGACACGACGACGACGCCGAAAGCTGTCGCCCACCACAGCCATGTCTGCCAGCGCTTCAGCGGCGCGTTGGCCTGGTCCGCCGGCAAGGTCAGCAGCCAGCCGATCAGCAGCGCCATGCCCGGATAGGCCGGCATCACGTAATGCGGCAGCTTGGTCGGGATCGCCTCGAAGACCAGCCAGAACGGGATGTACCAGGCCAGGCAGAAGCGCAGGCGCGGATCGTCCCAAAAACGATTGATCGCCTGCAGTCCGGCGCCGACCGCGATCAGCCCGAACGGCCACATGAACAGCGAATAGGTCAGCATATAGAAACCGGGCGGCAGGCCGTGCGATTCCTCGCCCTGCGCCACCTTGTTCAGCATGTCCTTGCCGACCGCCTCCTGGAAGAAGGCGCCGCCGCTCTTCCAGGTGATGAGGATCAGCCACGGCAGGACGATGACGAGCACGATCGCCACGCCACGCACGAGCTTGAGCTTCAAGAGCCAGCGCCAATCGCGGTCGAAGGCAAAGAGCGCCGCGGCCGTCAACAGAGACAAGAGCGGCGCAACCGGTCCCTTGATGAGGATGCCCAACCCTTGCGCGATCCAGAAGATCCACGACAGGTGCCCGGGAACCGGTTCGTTGCGCTTTGCCGCCAGATAGACCTGCGCCAGCGCGCCTTGCGCCAGCACGCAGCAGGCCAGAAGCATGGCGTCGGTCTTGGCGTCGCGCCCCTCGAAGGCAGTGGCGAAGATCGCCGCCATCATCAGGCCGGCGGCGAGCCCGGCATTGGCGCCGAAGAGTTTTGTCCCGGTCCAGCCGATGCCGGCCACGGCGATCGCGATGCCCAGCATCGAGACCAGGCGATAGACCCAGATCGGCGCCGCCCGCCCCTCGCCGCTCAGCGCGACGGCCGCCGACTGCAGCCAGTAGATGCCGATCGGCTTCTTGTAGCGCGTGACGTCCTGCAGGCGGATGTCGACATAGTCGCCCGTCTCGACCATCTGCTTGGTCGACTGGACGAAGCGGGATTCGTCGCGGTCGACCGGCGGCAGGCTGGCCAGCCCGCTGACGGTCATGACGATGCTGAACAGAAAGAGGAGAATGTAGTTCCTGTTCATCGCGGGAGCTCGTCCGATCTAAACTGCGGGATGGCCCCGGGCGGCGCTTGGGCGCCTTGTCTAGAGCATGATGCCGAAAAGTGCGAAGCGGTTTTCGGACGACATGATGCTCCATGTCTTTGATGCGCGGCGCCTCATTACGCCAGCAAGATGGGCGAAGCAAGGATGCGCCGCGTCCCGCGCAATTGGACGCGGACGGGAAACCACTTTTGCTAACGGCGGTTGAATGCTAAACGCGCGCCTTCATATCCAGCTTGGCCTTCGCGCCCGGCGACCTCCAGGAAGAGAAAATGTACGCCTTCAAATCCGATTTCCTGCGCATCATGAACGAGCGCGGTTTCATCCACCAGATTTCGGATGAATCCGCCCTCGACCAGCTTTTCGCCAAGGAAACGGTAAGCGCCTATATCGGCTTCGACGCCACGGCCCGGAGTCTGCATGCCGGATCGCTGATCCAGATCATGATGCTGCACTGGCTGCAGCAGACCGGCCATCGGCCGATCGCGCTGATGGGCGGCGGCACCTCGATGATCGGCGACCCGTCCTTCAAGGACGAAGCCCGTAAGCTGCTCACCCCACAGGACATCGAGGACAATCTCGTCGGCATCCGCCGCAATTTCGCGCCTTACCTGAAGTTCGGCAGCGGCCCCGGCGACGCGGTCATGGTCAACAATGCCGACTGGCTGATGCAGATCAACTACGTCAACTTCCTGCGCGATGTCGGCCGGCATTTCTCCGTCAATCGCATGCTCGCCTTCGACAGCGTGAAGCTGAGGCTCGACCGCGAGCAGTCGCTGTCCTTCCTCGAATTCAACTACATGATCCTGCAGGCCTATGACTTCGTCGAGCTCTATAAGCGCGTCGGCTGCCGGCTGCAGATGGGCGGCTCGGACCAGTGGGGCAACATCGTCAACGGCATCGACCTCGGCCACCGCATGGAGGGCGTGCAGCTCTTCGCCATGACCACGCCGCTGCTCACCACCTCGTCCGGCGCCAAGATGGGCAAGTCCGCCTCGGGCGCGGTCTGGCTCGACGGCGACATGCTCTCGCCTTACGAGTTCTGGCAATACTGGCGCAACACCGAGGACGCCGATGTCGGCCGCTTCCTGAAGCTCTACACGACGCTGCCGCTGGACGAAGTGGCGCGGCTGGAAAAGCTCGGCGGCTCGGAGATCAACGAAGCGAAAAAGATCCTCGCCACCGAGATCACCGCCATGCTGCACGGCCGTGAGGCGGCCGAGACGGCGAGCGAAACCGCGCGCAAGACCTTCGAGGAAGGCGCGCTCGCCGACACGCTGCCCAGCGTCGAAGTCGCCAAATCGGACCTCGAAGCCGGAATCGGCATCCTGGCGCTGTTCGTCACAGCCGGGCTGGCCGGCTCGAACGGCGAAGCGCGCCGCCACATCCAGGGCGGCGCCGTGCGCGTCAACGACCAGCCCCTGACCGACGACCGGCGCGTCGTCACGCTTCAGGACCTCGGTCCGGAAGGCGTCGTGAAGCTCTCGCTCGGCAAGAAAAAGCACGTGCTGGTGCGGCCGGTCTGATCGATCGCGGCCTTCTTGGCCGCCTTTCCAGATTATCTGTACTCGAAGATCGAGCGGAATATTCCGGGCGCCACGACCGATAGCGGATTGATGTTGAGCGTCGGCTTGTTGGCGTTGCCGCGCAGGCGGTAGGTGACGCCGATCAGGCCGCGGTCGCGCCCGTTGCCGAGCAACGGCCCGAACAGCGGCAATTCGCCGAAGATGCGGTTCAGCCCATAGACCGGCATGAAGGTGCCGGTCATGTCCATATTGTTGTTCGGATCGTAGAGCGTGCCCTGGAAGGTCGTGCCGATGCGCGGGCCTCTCAGCAGGCCGTTTGCCAGTTTCAGGTAGCCGGACCCCTTTTCGATTTCGGCGAAGCCGCGCTCGAACTGCACCCTGGACGTGTCGATCTTGCCTTTGACGGCCTCGTTCAGGCTGCGCGTATCGCCGGCCGGCGTCGTCGACACGATCGAGGCCAGCTTGGGCTCGTTGACCACATAGAAATTGCTGGCATCCACCTGTCCCTTCATCGGCCCGTCGGCGGCGCCGGAAAGCGACAGCGTGATCGCGCCGCCCTCCATATGTTCGTAGACGTTGAGGAAACGCAGGATCGCGCCGGCATCGGCCGACTTCACCCTGAGCACGCGGCCGCCTTCGCTGGTCGTGTTGTTGATCGCGATCGCGGCACCCGAGCTGGCCGCGGCGGTGACGTTGAGACCGTTCACGCGCGATCCGGCGGCGCTGTATTCGAGCTTCAGGTTGGAAATCACCTCGTCATGGAACCCGGTCAGCGACCCCACATCGGCGCTCACCGAAATCGCATCGCTGCCGGCGCCCTTGGTTGCAGTGTCGACATCGGAGGTGAACTGCTTGATCAGCGAGCGGGCGTCGAGCGATGCACCGCTGACATCGACGGCGTAGCTTTTGCCGGCGCGCTTGACCGAAATGGCAATGTCGTCGCCTCGGTTCAACGCAACCTTGCTGAAGCGGGCCGCGGACAACCCGCCGTTGACCAGCGTCACGTTGCCGTCGATCGAAAAGCTTTTTCCGTCGAGAGCGAAATCCGACAGCGTGGTGGTGCTGCCGGACTTCGCCATGTTGAAAGCGACCTTGGCAGGAATGCCGGCACCCTTGCTCCAGCCCGCCCAGGGAATGTCGAGCCTGGCGCTGGTCAGGTCGGCCGAAACCTGCTGTGCGCCCTCGCCGCTCTTGTCGATCGCCACCTTGATGGTTCCCGAAAGCAGGCCCGACAGGCCGGGCATGCTGGCGTTACGCGACTTGTCGTCGAGTATCAGCGTGACCTTGCGGCTGCGCGCCGGCCCGTCATCGGCGAGCGGCTCGACCAGATCGAGCTCGGCCGGAATGCCGTTGAGCTTCGCATCGGCCGAAATCACCGCCTGCTTCGGCCCAACCGTGATGGAGCCGTCGGCCTCGGTCACCGTCTGGTCTTCAAACGGCTTGGCGAGAGACAAATCCTTGTAGTCGAGCGACACCAGCCAATCGAGTGTGGAGGTGTCCATGCCTTTTGTCAGCGGGATGTCCGCCCTGACGTGGCCGGTGACAGTGCCGGACAGATCTTCCGGCGCCAGTCCGACATGGCGCATGGCATTGATCGGCTCGTAGGAGGCGAGCTCGGCGATGGCCGCGGCCTCACCCGCGACGTCGATGTCGAGCCCGCCGACCACGATCGGGCGGTTGGCGTTCTTGATCGTCAGTGTCCCGGCACTCGCCGCCACGGTGCGGCCGCTCGGCATATAGACACTGCCCGAGGAGAGCGTGATGTCGACATCGTTGCCGTGAAACGCAACGACGCCGACGGCGTCGCGGACCGGCGGGATGCGTCCGGCGGTATCGAAACGCGAGCCGTTGATCTGGAAACGGCCGAACACTTCGTCGCCGGAAAGCGGCACGCCGTTGCCCAGGCGTCCCGGCGCGACCTGGAACTGCAGGTTGGCGTCGGTCACCGTGCCGCCGAACAGATTGCCCAGCACCCAGAGCCGGGCGTTGCGGGCCGAGAACCATGGCCACAATTGCTTGACATGCGAGACCGGCATGTCGTGGACGTTGAGCGACAGCGACACGCCTGGAGGGCCGTTGTCGGTGAAGGCGACCGTGGCCGCGCCCAGCACCTCGCCCGATCCGCCAGACCGGACGCCGATCTGCTCGGCGACGAGCTTGCGGCTCTTCGGCTGGTAGACGCCCGCGAGACGCGCCACGAACTGAAGCGCCGGTTCCGGCGAGTCCGAAGGCGCCAGCGTCGAGCCGTCGCTGGTAAGGTCATAGCGGTAGGCGGATTCCTCCCCAGCGACTGCCGGCTTTGGGCCGATTGATCCGGCGAAGTCGAAGCTGGAGCGGCCGGTCTTTATCGCCAGCCGGTCGATCGAGATCTTGTTCGAACCGGCCACGAGCGTGGCATCGGCATCGACGTCGGCCGGCATCAGGCCGCGTTCGTCAAGGTCGAGCACCGAACCGGTCAGCGACAGCGAAACCGCCAGGCGGGACGGGTTGTCGCCGGACGCTTCCGAGCCCGAGAGCTTCAACGCGATCGAACCCAGCTTCGCGCCGTCGGCCGCGGGAGCAGCACCGGTCGAACTCCCCTCACCGGGGGCGCCGGCAATCGCGAGATTGGCGTCCAGCGACGCGATCCGCCTTGCCGTCGCATCGCGGGTCGCGGTGGCAGTCAAAGTCGCATGCCGGCCGTCGACATCGGCATCGTAGGAGAACTGCATGCGTCCCATGCCGGTCTGCGCGACACTCGCCGAGGTGACGGTCACGAGCTTGACCGGCCCGGTGTCCGGCAGTTCGAACGCGACATTGCGCAGATCGATTTGGCGTATCGAGTCCTCGCGCACCGCATCGAGTGCGTCATTGACGCCTCCGAACATCGCCGCCGAGATTTTCTCCGGATCGACGAGGCCATCCCCGTTGCGCAGCGCCGCCGTCCAGTCGCCGCCGCCGGAAGGCATGGCGGCCACCACGATATGCGCGTCTGAAAATCTAGCGCTGGTCAGCCGGACGTCGCCAGAAAGCAGCGGCAGCAGGCGCATGCCGAAACGGACGCGGCCGACATCGGCCATCGGCTTGCCGTCGGCCGTTTTCAGGCTGACATCGCTGACCTGAAGGGCGACGAAGCTCGATCCGTCGAGCGTCAGCCGCGCCGCGCCGACTGTGACGTTGACATCGACGCCGGCCAGCTTCTCGATGGCTGTCTCAGCCTCGGCCCGAAGCCGTTCCGTACCGATGCCCGAAGCACCGAGGACATAGACGCCGGCCGCCGCCAGGAGCAGCAGCGCGCAAAGCCCGGCAAATACGCGCCCGAGGAGACGGAAGCGGCGACGCACCGTCGCCCGGCCGAGCGGCGGCGCACCGCACGCGGACGGAAGCCTCGCCAGGTCGGTGATCTCGTCACGCCTGAACCTGATCTTCTCGTGCTGCGGTTCTTCCTGATCCAAGCAATATTCCGTTGTGACGAACTCGTCGTGGACGAATCCTCGCTTCACGTTATATCGATGACTTCCCGCGCGTAACCGCAAACAAGGGCATCGACATGGCTGATCTCGAAGTGGGCGACGCAGCACCCCAATTCGATCTTCCGCGTGACGGCGGCCGCTCTCTCAGCCTGGCCGCGCTCCGGGGCAAGCCCGTTGTACTGTACTTCTATCCGCAGGACGACACCACGAGTTGCACCCATGAGGCGATCGACTTCTCGCAGTTGAAACCGGAGTTCGAGAAGGCCGGCGCCGTGGTGATCGGGCTGTCACCGGATAGCGTAAAGAAACACGACAAATTCAAGGCAAAACACGCTCTCACCGTCGATCTGGTCGCCGACGAGGAGCGAAAAGTCATCGAGGCCTACCATCTGTGGGTCGAGAAGACGATGTACGGACGCAAATATATGGGTGTCGAGCGCGCTACCTTCCTGATCGGCAAGGACGGCCGCATCGCCCGCATCTGGCATCAGGTTCGCGTCAAGGGCCATGCCGAAGAGGTGCTCGAGGCCGTGCGGGCGCTTTGAGGCGGCAGACAACCCATCACCCGCAATGCGCGAATTGGTTACGCGCAAACATTGCGGCCTGCAAAACTTTATTAACCCTAATAATGTGTAATTCCGAGCAGTCGTTGGTGTCGTAACGAAAGCTCGGTCCCGTGAAATCAACCGGTCAGTCAGCGGTTTTCGGCAGGCGCAAGGAGCCCCACACGGTCATTATCGCCCGGGGCAACGAAATAAGGCACTTCACGATCCGACCCTGGCTTGCCGCCTTCATCGGCTCGGCTCTGGCCGCGATCGCCATCGGCTACCTGCTCGCCACCTCCTACCTTGTGCTGCGCGACGATTTGATCGGCGCCACCACGGCCAGGCAGGCGCGCATGCAGCAAGCCTATGAGGACCGGATCTCGGCGCTGCGCGCTCAGGTCGACCGCATCACCAGCCGCCAGCTTCTCGACCAGCAATTGATGGAAACCAAGGTCAGCGAGCTGCTGGCCAGGCAGACCCAGCTCAGCGAGCGCCACGGGCGGCTCGGTCCGATTCTCGAGCGCGCCGAAAACGAAGTCGGCGACGCGCCGGCAACGAGCGCGGCAACGCCCAAGCCCGACGAACACGCAGAGGTCACCGGCAGCCTTTCGCAGGCACCGACCTATTGCGTCGCATCCTTGAGCGCCGGCGACACCAGACCCTTCTCGCTCTGGTCGACAAGGTCCGATCCGCTTGACGGCGAAACGGCAGCCGATCGCGCCGACAAGCTGTTCGTCTCGATCAATGCGTCGCTGAAATCCATCGAGAACCAGCAGCTTTCGCGCATCACCACGCTTGCCGACAGCGCCTACAAGAATGCCGACGCCATCACGCAGGCGCTGGAAGCGGCGGGCTTGCCGGTCGACAGCGAGCTCAACAAGAGCGATGTCGGCGGCCCACTGGTTCCGCTTGATCCCGCGATGGTTTTCGATAGCAAGGTCAAGGAGTTGGACGAAGCGCTCGACGCGCTGGACGAGGTTAAGAAAGAGGCGCGCAAGCTGCCGCTCACCAACCCCGCCCCCGGTCGTACGGTGACGAGCCCGTTCGGTGTGCGCACCGACCCCATCCTTGGCACCGCCGCGCTGCACACCGGAATGGACTTCAGGGCGCCGATCGGCATGCCGGCCAAGGTCACCGCGGCCGGCGTCGTCACCAGGGCCGGCTGGGCCGGCGGCTACGGCCGCATGGTCGAGGTCGACCACGGCAACGGTTTCGCGACACGCTACGGCCATTTGAGCGAAATCGATGTCGCCGTCGGTCAGAAGCTTGCCGCCGGCGACATTATCGGCAAGACAGGCAGCAGCGGCCGCTCCACGGGCCCGCACCTTCACTACGAGGTGCGCCACGATGGCGAGGCGGTCGACCCGCTGCGTTTCCTGACCGTCGGCAAGAAAGTCGCGCAATATCTTTAACCGGCTGATCCGACACCGGCGACACGGAACCTGGCGTGATGTAGCGGATAGACTGATCCAACCTCTTCGTTGCGGATACCGAGCCGGCATCGATGTCGGGAGCGGTATCCAGCGCTCCAGTCGGTCGGTCAGGCTTTGACATGGATGTCCCGCGGGAACTTCGTCAGCGTCTCGTTGCCGGTTTCGGTCACCAGAATGGTCTCGCTGATCTCGATGCCCCAGCCGTCCATCCACATGCCCAGGATGGAATGAAGGACATTGCCGGGTTGCAGCACCGTCTTGTCGCCAGGCCGCAGGCTGATCGTGTGCTCGCCCCAATCCGGCGGATAGGCAACGCCGATCGAATAGCCAATCCGCGATTCCTTCTTCAGCCCGTGGCGCGCGATGACCTTGCGCCAGGCGGCTTCGACCGCTTCGGCGCTCGTGCCCGGACGAACCGTGTCGAGAACCGCATCCATGCCTTCGATCACCGCCTTTGCGGTGTCCGCGACGCGAGCCGGCGTCTTGCCGAGCTGCATGGTCCTGGCAAGCCCGGCGGCATAGCGGCGGCAGACGCCGGCCAGTTCCAGTGCGATCGTTTCGTCCTTCCCGAACCGCCTGTCGCTCCACATGATGTGCGGCGCCGAAGCGTTCTCACCGCCCAGGATCGTTGGCGGCAGCGCTGTGATGTCGCCGGCGAAATCCGGACTGCCTCCGATCTGCGCCGCCTGGATTTCGGCGATCGCGTCGCATTCGCGCACACCCGGCGCGATGACGTCGTAGGCGCGCGCGACCGCCGCTTGCGCCAGCATCGACGCCTTGCGCAGATAGTCAATTTCCGGCGCCGACTTCACCGCGCGGATCCAGTTCACGAGCAGATCGGCATCGTGCCATTTCGCGTTGGGCAGTCCGGCGACGAGCCGCGCATGCGCCTTCGGCGAAAAATAATAGGCTTCGAGCTCGATGCCGACGGAACGGTTACCCCAGCCCTTGGCGACGATCCAGGCCGCGATCCAGTCCATCGGATGCCGGTCGGCGTGCTGGACGTGATCTTCCGGGAAGCCAACCACGTTTTCCGGCTTCATCCACGCCGTCAGCAGCCCGCCTGCCGCATCCATGGCGCGTCCGATCCAGACCGGCTCGGCATCCTCGATGGGAACAAGCACAACCTGCGGCGTGTAGAACGACCAGCCATCATAGCCGGTGATGTAATGCTGATTGGCGACGTCGTTGACGATCAGGAGTTCGATGCCGCGCGTGGCCATCTCGGCGCGGATTTTTCCGAGCCGCTGCCGGTATTCTTCGCGGGCAAAAGGCAGTTCAATCATCTTTTCTCCTTGCCGGATCGATCTGGTCGAGGACGGGCCGCCCTACCTTGCGGCACCATTGCCGTCGTTTGATAGGCCGGCAATCGGCCAGGATGGCGCAGAGGCAGGGCCTACCCATTGAGGCCCGATCTTTCTTGACCGCAACGTCGCCATCCCCTCGATCCGGGCGGCGCAATGTTTCATCACAACAGTTGACTCGAGCTAAGTTGTAGGATGATATGTATCACCCGATATCCAGACATGATTTTCAATGACCGTTCACCGCCTCTCACCGGCAATCCTCAGCGCCCTCGAAGGCGCGGTCGGACAGAACGGCATTGCCATCGAGCCGGCCGGCATGGCGAAATATCTGGGCGACTGGGCGGGCGACTATCAGGGCGATGCCCTTGCTGTGCTGCGGCCCGGCTCGGTCGGCGCGGTCCAGGCCCTGATGCGCCTGTGCAGCGAGCTTGGACTCGGCGTCATTCCGCAGGGCGGGAATACCGGTCTGGTCTCGGGGGCGATCGACGGCGCAGGTGCCGGTCTGGTCGTCCTCAGCCTGGAGCGGCTGAACTCCATCCGGCAAATCGACATTGAGAACTTTGCATTGAAGGCCGATGCCGGCTGCGTGCTGCAGGCGATCAAGGACGCATGCCAGGCGCAAGATTGCCTGTTCCCGCTGGCGCTTGGCGCGCAAGGCAGCTGCCAGATCGGCGGCAATGCGGCGAGCAATGCCGGCGGCGTCAACGTGCTGCGCTATGGCATGGCCCGCGACCTGATCCTCGGGCTGGAAGTCGTGCTTGCGGATGGCGAACTGTGGAACGGCTTCTCCGGCCTGCGCAAGAACAACAGCGGCTACGACCTGAAGCAGCTTTTCATCGGCTCGGAAGGCACGCTGGGCATCATCACGGGTGTCGAGGTGAAGCTCTTTCCAAAGCCGGCTCAGACAGAAACAGCCTATCTCGGCCTCGCTTCCTTCGAAGCTGCCATCCAGTTGTTCAACCGCACGCGCCGGGCCTGCTCCGACCTGATCTCGGCCTTCGAGATCATCGGCGGCGAATGCATCGAGCTTGCCCGGCTGATCGATCCCGGTATGGCCGCACCAGTCTCGGCGCCCGTGCAGGTGCTGATCGAACTGTCCTCCGGGCCGGGCATCGATCTCAATGGCCTGTTGGCCGGCTTCCTCGCCGATGCCATGGAAAAAGGGCTGGTGACCGACGCGGTTCTTGCGGCCAGCAGCGCGCAGGCAAGGAGTTTCTGGGCGATCCGCGAAGGCCTGGTCGAAGGCCAGGCCAAGCGCGGCTACCATGTGCGCACCGACCTGTCGGTAAAGATTTCCGACATCCCTGCCCTGATCGAGCAAGCCCGCCGCTTCGTCGCGAATGACCATCCGGGCTGGATTCCACTCGCCTACGGCCATGCCGGTGACGGCAACATCCATTTCAACGTGCTGCCGCCGCTGGAGCTTGCCATGCATGAAGCCCGCATACAGGGCGCTTCGATAACTGCTGGACTCTACGACATAGCCGTCGGCCTCGGCGGCTCGATCAGCGCCGAGCATGGTATCGGCCGCAGCCGCGTCCGGGAATTCTGGGCCGGGCTCTCGCCGACGCATCGCGGCCTGGTCATGGCACTGAAGAACGCCCTCGACCCCAAGAGCTTGATGAATCCTGGCTGCCTGTTGCCCGTGACGGAGACTTTTCCATGAAGCAAAGACTGGCCGCCATCGGCACCGTCGAGACCTTGCCGCACCGGGTCGCAGCCTTCCTCAGCCGCGAGATCGAATCCGGTGAGCTGAATACCGGCGCCCGCCTGCCCACGGAGCAGGAGCTTTCGGAAAAATTCGGCGTCAGCCGCAATGTGGTGCGCGAAGCGATCGCGCAACTTAGGGCCGACGGCATGATCGAGGCGCGGCAAGGGATCGGCGCCTTCGTGCTGGCTCCGGAGCAGCGGGCCGCGATCCGCATCGACCGCGAGGCGCTGAAAGATACGCACAATATGGAGCGGCTGTTCGAGTTGCGCTGCATCCTCGAAGCTGAATCGGCGTCGCTTGCCGCGGCGCGGCGCGGGCAGGAACATCTCGATTCGATCAAGGCGGCGCTCGACCGCATGGGCGGCGAGGAGCGCTGGGAGGAAGGCAGCATCGACGCCGACCTTTTGTTCCATCGCGAAATCGCGCGCGCCACCGGCAACAGCTACATCCACACCTTCATTTCCTTCGTCTGCGAGCAGATCCGCCAGTCGATCCACTACGCGCGCATGACCAACCCGCTGCACGATCTCGTCGAGATCAATGTCGGCGAGCATGTGCGCATCTATGACGCGCTGGTGGCGGGCGATCCGGAGGCTGCGGAAGCGGCGATGCGCGCGCACATAATCGGCGCCGCCAACCGCGTCGGCGTCAAACTGCCGCTCCAGAAAACCAGCGGAGCGAAATAGCCATGCCGGCAGAAATCACCCGCATCTCCGACGTCTGCCTGCTGGTGGAAAACATCGAAAGGACGGTCGATTTCTACGTCGGAAAACTCGGTTTTCGCCTGCGCCGGCGCGCCGAAGGCTTTGCCGACTTCCATGGTCAGGGCGTGACGCTCGCCGCCTGGGAACTCGATCACATCAACCGTCATACCGGCGTCTCCAACCTGAAGTCGCCGCGCCACGCGCACAAGGTCTGCGTCGCCGTCCAACTCGACACGCCGGCCGACATCGACCGGCTGCATGGCGAATTGAGCGCCAGGGGCGTGCCCTTCTACGGCCCGCCCGAAGACTACGTCTGGAATGCGCGCTGCGCCTATTTCACCGATCCGGACGACACACTTTGGGAGCTTTACGCCTGGCTCGACGGCGGCCCTGGCGACTATCACGACGAACAGCCGTAAACGACGCCGTGCCGGAAGGGGCGGCGCCTGAAGAAGAGACGAGAAAGTCTGCAACAGGAGCGAAAAATGAGTGGGAACAGGGACTTCGAATTGAATCGTCGCGCTTTCGTGAAAGGCGGCATGGTGGCCGTGGCCGCTGTGTCCGCCGGCATGCAGCTATTGCTGACGCCGGGCGCTAGAGCCGCCGGCAAGGTCGTCATCCAGTATGACTGGCTGATGTCCAACGGACAGATCGGCGACATCGCGGCCGTCGCCAACGGCTATTTCAAGGATGCCGGGCTGGAGGTCGAGTTCAGCCCCGGCGGCCCGAACGCCTCGACCGTGCCGCCGGTCGTCTCCGGCTCGGCGCAGCTCGGCCAGTTTTCCGAAACGCCGCAACTCTACGCCGCGCGCGCCAGCGGCGTGCCGGTGAAGATCATTGCCTGCGGGTTCCGTACCGGTCCCTACGCGCTGACCTCCAAGCCGGCCAAGCCGATCCGCGGTGTTGCCGACCTCAAGGGCAAGAAGATCGGCATCCAGCCGACGGCGCGCTTCGTCATCGACGAAATACTGGCCAAGAACGGCATCGACCCGTCGGAGGTCACCATCGTCAATGTCGGCTTCGACAAGGCGCCCCTGGTGCGCGGCGATGTCGACGCCATCGGCGGCTGGATCACCAACACGCAGGCGCTGAGCGTCGTCGGCGACGACCGCATCGACCTGCTGACGCGCGATCTTGGGCTGAGCTCCTATGCGGACGTCTATTTTGCCACCGACAAGGCAATCGATGAGAATGCCGACACGCTGGCAAAATTCATCGGCGCCGTCGGCAAGGGCTGGGGCTGGGTGCATGCCAACCCGCAGGAAGCCGTGAAAAAGATGGTCGCTGCCTATCCCGAAATGGATCTCGGCTGGGAGGAAAAGACCATCAATCTGGTGCTGAAGCTTTCCTTCGACGGCGCGACCGCCAAGGACGGCTGGGGCACGTTCGATCCGGCCTCGATCGAGGACCAACTGACGCTGCTCGACAAGGTCGGCCAGTATCCGAACGGGCGCCCAGCCGCCAAAGATGTCTATACCACCAACATCCTGGAGCTCTCGGCCGCCGACCGGCCCAAGCTCGACGCGCCCGCAGCGTGATGCCAGACGCGATTGAAGCGCGACAGCTGGATGTCGGCTATGGCGGCCGGCAGGCGGCCGTCAAAGTGCTCTCCGGCCTCGACCTGACCGTCGCGGCCGGCTCCCTCCTGTCGATCCTTGGCCCGTCCGGTTGCGGCAAGTCGACCTTGCTCAGGGTGGTTGCCGACCTGCTCGACCCGCTGGGCGGCTCAATCAGCGTGCTTGGCGAAACGCCGCATACGGTGCGCTCGCGCCGCGATGTCGGCTTCGTCTTCCAGGATTCGACCCTCCTGCCCTGGCGCACGGTGCTCGACAATGTGCGCCTGCCGCTCGGCGTCGGTCAGCGCAGCCTGACCCGCAAGATCGAGGACCGCAGCACGGAGTTGCTGGAGCTCATGGGCCTCGGCGGCCTCAGGGAGCGCCTGCCACACCAGCTCTCCGGCGGCCAGCGCCAGCGCGTGGCGATTGCGCGCGCCCTGATCGGCGAACCGAAACTGCTTTTGATGGACGAACCCTTCGGCGCGCTGGACGAGATCACGCGCGACCGATTGAACGACGAGCTTCTGGCGCTCTGGCGACGCACCGGCACGACCATCCTCTTCGTCACGCATTCGATCGCCGAAGCCGCCTATCTCGGTGAGCGCGTCATCGTGCTGGCCGCCAATCCCGGACGCGTCGTCAAGGACCTCGACATGCGGCCCTTCAAGCAGGAAGGCAATCGCTGCAAGCGCGAGGATCCTTCAATTGTCGCCGCCATGGCCGATCTGCGCACGGCGCTGGAGCGCGCGTCGTGAGACAGGCGCCGCTCTCCCCGCAAATGGCGATTGCGCTGCCGGCTCTCGGCGCGGCTTCGATCCTGATTGCCTGGCAATACCTTCTGCCGCTGCTCGGCGTGCCGGCCTATATCGTGCCGACCCCGACGGCGATCTTCGGCGTGTTCCAAAGGAATTTTGCCCTTCTCATCGACAATCTGAGGCCGACCTTGATCGAGGCGCTGGCCGGCTTCGTCATCGGCAATCTGGCCGCCGTGCTGCTCGCCGTGCTCTTCGTGCACAGCCGCATCCTGCAGGCCGCCTATTTTCCGATCGTGCTGTTCTTCAACACCATTCCGATCCTGGCGCTGTCGCCGATCATCATCCTGATCTTCGGTATCGGCATGACGCCGAAGATCGTCATCGCCGCGGTGATCTGCTTCTTCCCGACGCTGGTGAACATGATCCGCGGTCTCGATTCGGCCGGCGACAACGAGCACGAGCTGTTCCGCGTGCTGTCAGCGACGCGCTCGGAGATTTTCTGGGGCCTGCGGCTGCCGCGCGCGCTGCCGATGCTGTTCTCCTCGCTCAGGATTGCCTCGGCTACCGCCATCATCGGCGCCATCGTCGGCGAATGGATCGGCTCGGACAAGGGACTTGGCGCGCTGATCATCCAGGCGACATTCAACTACCAGTCCGACCGCCTCTATGCGGCGATCGTACTGTCGTCGTCGCTGTCGATCGCGTTGTTCTGCATCGTCGTGCTGATCGAGCGGCGGGTGATCCGTTATTAGGAAAAGTGCGCAGCGCACCCAATCGGCATTCTGCAAAAACAAAGGCTTGGAGCGGTTAGCGACTCCATGAGTCGCAGACCGCTTCCATCTTCCCCGCTGATTCCATGTGCTGAAGGCTTGCCGCTGCGAAAAGGCGCTCGCGACCGGCATCTGTTGCAGCGCATCCAAAAATTTTTGAATTCCATTTGACTGAATAAATCTTCTCTGCAAGTCTTCCGCTGATCTGGGAGCGCAAGGCATGGCATTGCGGGGCACCAATCAGGAGTTCGGGCGGCCGTACAACCGGCGCATCGTGCTCGAATCCATCCGCCGCTTCGGCCCCATCGCTCGCGGCGATATTGCCCAGCATGTTGGCCTCACCGTCCAGACCGTGTCGACCATCGTGCGGGAACTGGAGGAGCAGGGTTACATCCTGTCGGTTCGCGAGGAGCCGAAGGGGCGTGGGCTGCCGCCGGCGACGCTGCGCATCAATCCGGAAGGCGGTTATGCCATCGGCATCCACCTCACTCCGCTCGGCATCGACGCGGCGCTGATCAACCTCAGCGGCGATGTGGTCGACAGCACCCATCGCGAGGCGTCCAACGCCGCCCCTGACGACGCTTTCGAGGCGATCGGCACCATGGTTGCCGAAATGACGGCACGCCGCACGGGCGGCCGTGTCATCGGCATCGGCATGGCGCTTCCGGGACCGTTCGGCGTTGAGCCCATGAGCTTCGTCGGCCCCACCACCATGGCCGGGTGGCAGGACGTTCCGCTGCGCGAGCGGCTGACGGCGGCCACCGGCCTGCCGGCCTTCTTCGAAAACGACATGGCCGCCGCCGCGATGGGCGAGCGCCTCTATGGACTCGGCACAAAACATTCCGAATATTATTATCTCTATTTCGGCGTCGGACTTGGCGGCGCCATGCTGCACGACGGCGCCGTACTGCGGGGCGCCTGGGGCAACGCCGGTGAGATCGGCCATATCCCGGTTGTTCCTGGCGGCGAGCCATGCCCGTGCGGCAATCGCGGTTGCCTCGAGCGCTACATCTCGCTGGACGCGCGCAGCCGCTGGAGCGGCGACGATGCCGGCTGGGTGGCCGAAGTCGCACCGGTCTTCCGCAACGCGATCGCCATCATCGAGAACCTCTTCGATCCTGAAACGATCGTGCTCGGCGGGCTGGCCTGGACTGCCCTGCTCGAACGATTGGCGGCATCGGCCGAGCCGCTCCTGAACTCGGTCTCCGCCCGCAAGGATCGCACCACGTCACGCATTCTGGTGGCGCAAGGCGGCCAGCACGCCGTGCTGCGTGGGGCGGCGGCGCTTGCCGTTTCGGGTGTGCTTTCCCCGCGCTTCGGCCAGATCTTCACCGCCAAGCGGCAGCGCGAGGGCGATTTTCTGAAAGGCGGAGACGTCGCTGCATGAGCGAACCCCTGCTGGTCCTCGACAACGTCACCAAGAACTACGGCGCCATACAGGCGTTGCGCGGCATCAGCTTTTCGATCGGGCGCGGCGAGGTCGTGGCGCTGCTCGGCGACAACGGCGCCGGCAAGTCGACGCTGGTCAAGATCATCGCCGGCGGGCTCGAACCGACGTCCGGCCGCATGCTGTTCGAAGGCAAGGAATTCCTCGCCAGATCTCCGGCCGAGGCCAAGGCCGCCGGCATCGAGACCGTCTACCAGGACCTCTCGCTCTGCACCAATGTCGATGTGGTCGCCAACTTCTTCATGGGCCGCGAGATCACACGCAAGGTGCTGGGCGTTCCGGTCCTCGACGAGCGCGCCATGGAGGCGGTGGTCGGCAAGGCGCTGGCCAATGCCGGCACGCGCATTCCCTCGCTACGCACCAAGGTCGAGCATCTCTCGGGCGGCCAGCGGCAGGCGATCGAGCTCAACCGCTTCGTCCACTGGGGCGGCAAGCTGGTGCTGCTCGACGAGCCCTTCGCCGCGCTCGGCGTCGAACAGACCCGCCGCGGCCTCGACATGATCCGCCAGGTGGCAAGCCAGGGCATCGGCGTCGTCATCATCACCCACATCATGCAGCAGGCCTTCCAGGTCGCCGACCGGATCGTGGTGATCCGCCAGGGCGTCGTGGCGGGCGACGTTGCCCGCAACAAGACAAGTCCCGACGCGGTGATCAACATGATCACCGGGGAGACGCTCGCCGGTGCCGGACCGGCGGGCCGAGAACAATGAGGGGTCCGGCGAGAAGAGGAGCGAACGACATGAAGCGACTGCTACTTTCTGTCTTCGGTATCCTGGCACTGGCCATTGCCTCGCTGACGCCGGCATTCGCCCAGTCCAAGGGTACCGTCTACTACCTTGTCCCGACATTACTCGATGAATTCCAGACCGGCTCGGTGAGCGCGCTGGAGCTGTTCCTGAAGCAGGTCGGCTACGAACTGAAAACGCTGAACGCCGACAACAAGACCGACGCCCAGCAATCGCAGATGAATGACGTGATCGCGCTGAAGCCCAAGGCGATCATCCTCGCGGCGGTCGATTTCAACGCCTTGAAGCCATCTGTTGAAGCCGCCCGCGCGGCCGGCATCCCGGTGGTCGAGTTCGACCGCCAGATCACCGCGACGCCTTCCGATTTCACCTCGGTCGCCGGCACGGTCGAGATCGGCCACATCGCGGCCGACCAGGCCGAGGCGCTGTTGAAGGCCAAGAACGGCGCGGTCAAAGGCAAGGTCCTGCAGGTGCTCGGCGATCCGGGCGACCCTTATACGCTCGATATCCAGAAGGGTTTCGAGGAGAAGATGAAGGCGTTTCCGGACGTCAAGATCATCTCGCTGCCGGCCATGCAGTGGGAAGCGAGCAATGCCGGCACCATCGTCGCCGACCAGATGCTGGCCAATCCCGACATCGACCTGATCTTCAGCCATGCCGCCCATCTTTCCGTCGCCGCGGTCGCCTCGCTCGAAGCCGCCGGCAAGAAGCCGGGCGACGTGATGCTGATGAGCTCGAACGGCGCGCCGGTCGGCCTCGACCTGATCCGCAAGGGCTGGCTGAATGTCGAGGTCGAGCAGCCGCTTTACGCGCAAGCCGCCGCCGTCGCCATGTTCATGGACAAGGTCGCCAACAAGCAGGAGATCAAGCCCGGCGACTATGACGTGCTCGGCCTGAAGTCGGTGGTGACCAAGGAAGCCTGGGGCCCGAACATCAAGATCCCGGGCGCCGCGATCACCAAGGCAAACGTCGACAATCCCGCCTTCTGGGGCAACCAGAAGCCGCCGACGGATACGGTGAAGGCCGTCGAATAGGCTTTCCGACGGAGCTCCGGGCCATCGCGGCCCGGAGCCTCCCGGCGCGTCCGCAGTGCCCGCGAATCCTGTCCTAATGCCAATCTGATCGGCCCCAACCGGATCATCCGATGAGCCCACGCACCCGCCATAGTCTCGAGCTCGTGCTCGACAATCTCGTCTGGTTCATGCTGGTCTTCGTGCTGGCGGTGTTTTCGATCTTCATTCCCAATTTCGCCCAGCTCGGCATCTTCGCCAACATCATCGAGGCGTCCAGCGTGCTGGGCGTCATGTCGATCGGCCTGGCGCTGGTCATCATCGCCGGCCACATGGACCTGTCGGTCGAATCGGTCGCCGCGCTCAGCGCCATGGCGGTCGGCATCATGTTCTGCTCGTCCGGCATCGGCCTTGGCCTGCAATTGCATCCCGACTGGCTGATGGTGCCGGTGTCGCTCGCCATCGCGCTTGCCGTTGGCGCCGTCATCGGCGTCATCAACGGCTTCCTCATCGTCAGATTGAAGATGAGCGCCTTCATCATCACGCTCGCCTCCTACATCTGGGTGCGCGGCCTGGTGCTCGTCGTTTCCGGCGGACGCTCGGCGCAGGACCTGGCGCCGGCCATCCGCTGGTTCGGCATCCAGCGACTCACCGGTCTGCCGCTCACCGCATGGATCGCCATCGGCTGCTTCGGGGCCTTCTCGCTGATTCTGGCCAAGACGCCGTTCGGCCGGCATCTGGTGATGATCGGCGGCAACGAGACCGCGACCTTCCGCGCCGGCATCCGCGTCAACCGCAACCTGATCATCGCCTTCGTGCTCGCCGGCGCCATCGCCGGGCTTGCCGGATGGCTGCTTGCCATCCGCACATCCGGCGCCACCGCCAATCTGGGCGTCGGCCTCCTCTTCAACGCGTTTGCCGCCGTCGTCATCGGCGGCGTCAGCCTGAAGGGCGGCGTCGGCACGCTGCCTGGGGTCTATGCCGGCGTGCTGCTTCTGTCGGCCATCAACACCGCCATCAATCTCATGGGCCTGCCGGCCAATTTCACCCAGGTCATCCACGGCCTCTTGGTGCTGGCGGCCGTGCTGCTCGACGCTTTCAAGCAAACCATTCGCCAAAAACTGGCATGAAAGGCGGCTCGCATGACCGGACGCATTGAAGGCAAGGTGGCGGCGATCGTCGGCGCCGCGCGCGGTATCGGCAAGGGCATTGCTGAGCGCTTTGCCGAGGAAGGCGCAAGGCTGGTGCTTGCCGACAGCGAAGCCGAGGCAGGCAAGGCGAGCGCCGACGAGCTTGGCGCCGCCTTCATTCACACTGACATTTCGAAAATGGCTGATGCTGAAGCCGTCGTGGCATTGGCGCTGGAGCGGCACGGCCGCCTCGACATCATCGTCCAGAACGCCGGCATCTATCCTTGGCAGTTGATCGAGAACACCAGCCCAGAGGACTGGGACCGCGTCATGGCGGTCAACCTGCGCGGCAGCTTCAACACCGCGCGTGCCGCGCTGCCGCCAATGAAGGCACAGCAGAGCGGCCGCATGCTCTTCACATCCTCGATCACCGGCCCGCAGGTGAGCAGCCCCGGCCACGGCCACTACTCCGCCAGCAAAGCCGGCATCAACGGCTTCATCCGCGCCGCGGCGCTGGAGTTTTCCGGCTATGGCATCACCGTCAACGGCGTCGAGCCCGGCAACATCCTGACCGAAGGCATGAAGCTGCATCGCGACGCCGCCTTCATCAAGAGCATGGAGGATGCCGTGCCGCTCGGGCGGCTCGGCACGCCGCGCGACGTCGCCAACGCCTTCCTGTTCCTGGCCTCTGACGACGCCGGCTACATCACCGGCACGACGATTGTCGTCGATGGCGGCCAACTCCTGCCGGAAGGCCAGGATTTCCGCCTGACGCCGCCTTGATTCGTTACCTCTTCGGCGACGCCCTTTCCCTCGCGACGAGGTTGGCGACGGCCGCTCTTGCAACGACCGGCTCGTTCATCGCCTATTCAACCGGGCTGCGGTAGGATGCGGTTTGCTTGAAATCGCATGGAGGACAAAATCGTGTCGAGAACCCCAACTGCCTTGATCCGAATGGCGTTTGCAGTCATTTGCCTCATTGGCCTGGCTGCGGCCGCCACAGCCCTTTTCCCCGCCACCGCCTCGGCTCAACAGCTGCGGCGATGCGCGAGTGAGGGCGGCATCTGCCGCTTGCCCTACCCCACGCAAGTGGTCTTTGGCGCCCGCGGTCGAGTGACCTCCCGGTTTTTCGACCGTCGGGCCGTGCCTTGCTCAAATCGCGTTTTCGGTGACCCTGCCCCCGGCCGAGAAAAGGCCTGCTATTACGTTGCGCGCGGTCGCGGCGGTTATGGCGGCGACAACGACTACGGCGACGACAATTACGGCGACAACGATTACGGCTCACGCCCGGACCGCGGCGAATGGGTCGCCTGCGCCAGGGAGGGCGACTTCTGCGATTTCAGCGGCCGTGCGGTGGTCAGATACGGCGCACGCGGCCGGTACACGCAGGACGTCTTCAGGAACGGCGTCGACTGCAGCAACGACTCCTTTGGCGACGATCCCGCTCCGGGCGCCCAAAAACGCTGCTACGTCAGGCAGTAGTAGCCCGCCTCTCGATAAGGTGGCGGCCCTGGCAAGGGCCGCTGCCGCGTTCCGTTTCAGCTTTGTTCGGCAGGCTGGTGGGCGATGACGGGCTCGAACCGCCGACATCTTCGGTGTAAACGAAGCGCTCTACCAACTGAGCTAATCGCCCGCTTGAGCGCGGACCTTTAAGCAGTTAGGGCCGCATTCGCAAGGCCAAATGAACGGACGGCGCGCCCCTGACGGTGCGGTTTTCCCCAGCCTGGGCGCCGCTGTCAAAAAACCTTCTCCTGATTGCTGTTATGCTTCGATGCCGCGCTTGACACCCGCAAACGAACCCCTTATCCAGCGCCCCAACGACGAACACGCCTGACAGTGCTCGTCAGTGCGCGGGTGTAGCTCAGTCGGTTAGAGTGCCGGCCTGTCACGCCGGAGGTCGCGGGTTCGAGCCCCGTCACTCGCGCCATTCCCTTACGGGATCAACCGGAAAATTCGACTTGCGGAGCTTGCTTTGACGCGGGTTTCCGGCTCTTGCGCTGAGCGCCGCGCGCCAGTCGAGCGATGTGTTGCCGAAGTGCAACTTCGCAGGAAAACATGCAACCTAGCGTTTCGACGAGAACCCCTTTGGCAACTCTTCTGCTATCTTCTGGCCAATTTGGATAGCGGGGACTCGCAATGAGATACATTCTGGCAGCGGCGATGCTGGGCGCCACTCTTACCTCCGCCATGGCGGCGGATGTCGTGAACGAACTCCCGGTCGCCTCAACCTATGACTGGAGCGGTGGGTATATTGGCGGACAGATCGGCTATGCCTGGGGACGCGACCACATCCATGATGAACTGCTAACCGGCGGCGGAACGGACTATTCCGATAGCTTCAAGGTTCGCGGCGTGACCGGCGGCCTATTTGCCGGCTATAACATGCAGTGGGGCAACATCGTTGGCGGCGTCGAAGGCGACATTGAGGCCTCCGGGATCGTGGGCCACAACCCCAACTGGCCGTTCGGAACGGACGACAACACCCATGTCGACGCTCAAGGCTCTCTGCGCGGCCGCTTGGGCTACGCCATAGACAATTGGATGCCATACGTGACCGGCGGCTTGGCCCTCGGGGATATTCACACCAAATTCGAAGATGGCCCCGCTACGGACTCAAAGTCTCAAGTTAAGGCTGGCTGGACCCTCGGTGCTGGTGTCGCGTACGCCATCAACAAAAACTGGTTTGCTCAAGTCGACTATCGATACACCGATTTCGGCAAGGTGACGACCGCCACCACCACTACAGACTCTGCGTTTGTTGAGCACGAACACGTCAAGACCAATGAGGTCAGGATCGGCATCGCCTATAAATTCTGACAGCTGCCTGCGGCGGGCCTGACGGACCACATGGCCGGCGACGCTTGAAAAAGCAGCGCCGGCCGAACTACGAGGCGGCAGCTGGGGTGCGTCCCGCTGACGTTGCCAGGGCCGGCAGACGTTCGTGTTCCTGAAACAGAAGCGGCACCGTCAATCCTCTGTCACCACGATCGACCGGCCGGCTGCCTCGTCGCCCCAGCCGCTGGGGTCGGTGCCGGCCGGATCGAAATCCGGAAGCTCTCCGTCGGTGAAGAAATGACCGCGACCAGGATATGTATACACTTGGGCGTCGGCACCGACATCTTACGGGATCACCGGAAAAATTCGACTTGCGGAGCTTGCTTTGACGCGGGTTTCTGGCTGTTGCACTGAGCGCGGCGCGTCAGCGCATCGGAGACTCGACTGCCGGTCGCCCTTCGCTGTCTATCGCCTCAACGATGATTGTTCCCGTCTACATCGCTGCAATCGGCGCCATGATGGGCTGTTACCCTGGCTATTTTGGTAACCGAAAGAGTTTTTCAGCCGTTTGCATGATATAATTTTAGCAATAGCTGATATAAGTGGTGATTAGCTGGCTGGCTCACAACGGCCGGCTAGGCCCGACAGTCACAGCCGCACACCCAAACGGCGACTGTCGGGCCCCCTTAGAGGCAAAGACGGATGCACATTCCGGCAGTATTGCCTTGAGCACCGCGTGCCAGATGCCGCGCTTCTTCTCCCAACCGCGCGGATCACCGGCAAAGCCGGCGCGTTGCGGCGCCTTTGTCCGGGAACCATTCCAATCTTGTCTCGTTCAGCCCACGGGCAAAAATGACGGGAGATCAAGATGGCTGTGAGATGCCGCATTTCGATTGATGACGCCAGGGATGTCGACGAACTTGCCTTCCAGGAATTGCCACGGGTCGGTGAAAGCGTGTCGATTCCGGTGGATGGATCGAGCAAGGACCTTCGCGTCCTGCGCGTGGTGCATATGCCGGGCAGCGAGCAAGGCGCAACCACGATGCTGGAGCTGACCAGCAGGATTTTATAGCGCTATCCAACTGATTCAGGGAATCATTCGCCCAGAACGACGCCGGAAGCGACAATCTGGGCCGTCCGTTCGGTGAGCTTCTGCCGCTTCGTGAGCCTGGGCTTCTTGTAAGGCTTTTTCATCCTATCGTTCCAAATCGGCCTCGCCGACAGGACAATGAACGCGCTCGCCTCCGTTGCGTTCCAGATTGAGGAGCCGCTAACAAAGCCGCGAAAGCGGTGCCAGGCGTCAGGCCTTGGCGAGAAGCGCCTCGACCTCGCCAAGCGTAGGCATTGACGGCGCAGTGCCGGGACGTGTCACCGAAATGCCCGCGACCGCGCAGGCAAAGCGCACGGCCTCCAGCGGCTCGACGCCTTTTGCGAGAGCCGCGGCAAGGCCGCCATTGAACGCATCGCCCGCACCCGTCGTCTCGACCACCTGGCCTGCATTGACCGCGCCGACATGGTCGGAACGGCTCTTGGTGTGGAGCAACGCGCCCTTCTCGCCAAGCGTCACGATGACGGCTCCGACGCCCTTGGCCAGCAGAGCGTCGGCGGCGCGGCGGGCGTCGTCGACCGACGACACCTTGATGCCGGTCAGCCCTTCGGCTTCCGTCTCATTGGGCGTGACATAGTCGCAGAGCGTGTAGATGCGGTCCGGCAGGCTTGCGGCGGGCGCCGGGTTGAGGATGGTCGTCACCCCTGCCCCGCGCGCGATTTGCAGCGCCTTCAATGCCGCGTCGATCGGCTGCTCGAGCTGGGTGACGAAGACGCCGGCGGAGCGGATCAGGCCGGCATGGGCCTCGATGTCGTCGGGCGAGATGAGCATCGCCGCACCCGGGCTGACGATGATGGCGTTGTTGCCGGTCCCTTCCTCGATGAAGATATAGGCAGCACCCGTATAGCTGTCGGGCGTGTCGATGACCGCGCTCTTCACGCCGGCAGCCTTCCAGGTCTGCTTGGCCATGTCGGCGAAGGCATCGACGCCGAGCCTCGTCAGGAAGGTGATGTCGGCGCCGAGCTTGCCGGCCGCGACCGCCTGGTTCGAGCCCTTGCCGCCGGGGCCGAGCTTGAAGGAGTTGCCGAGAATCGTCTCGCCCATGCGCGGCTGGCGATCGGCGCGATAGGCGGTGTCGGCGACGAACACACCCAGGATCACGACAGGCTTGCCGGTGGCCATGGTCCTACTCCGCATCCGGCGGCACGACACCCTTGCGGAAGGCGAAGCAGCCGTAGAAACGGCGCTCGCCTGTCTGGATCACGCAATAGGCCTTCTTCGAGCGCTCGTAAAAGGCATAGCGCTCGATCGAGATCATCGGCCAGGGCTTGCCCTCGGCCGCGTCGATCTCCTTCTGGACCTCCTTTTGCACCGGGGGGATTTCGTTCGGCTTGCCCACGATCTCCATGCGCGCGGCCGCGTCGTTGACGAACGTGTCCAGCGGATAGAGCGACAGCACCGCCTTCACCACGTCCGCCGCCGGCGCATCGATGCGCAGCAGCTTGCCGAGCACGGTCTGCCGCGCCACGGAATCAGACGGGAAGTTGGTGTCGGCGATGATCAGGTCGTCGCCATGACCCATTGCCCGCAGCGCGTGGAGCACATCGGCATTGAGCAGCGGATTGATTCCTTTGAGCATGGTTCCCTCTTGGAAGTCTGTGTGCGGTCTGGAGCAATTCCAGGAAGAGTGTGAGCGGTTTTCCGTCCGGAATCGCGTAAAGCTCTAAAGACGCTTGCCGGTTCCAGCGTCGAAGAGGTGGACCTGGTCGAGACGGGGCCTGAGCTTCAGCGTGTCGCCCGGTTTGAAGTCGTGGCGCTCGCGAAACAGCGCCACCATCTCCCCCTCGCCGAAGCGCACGAACACCAGAGTCTCCGAGCCGGTCGGCTCGACAACGGAGATGTTGGCGGCGACGCCATCAGGATGGATCTCCAGGTGCTCCGGGCGTACGCCGTAGACGACGGCCTGACCGTCCTCGCCGGCACTGTTGGCGGGCATCGGAAACGCCGTGCCGGCAATGTCGACGACCGGCCTTTCGCCCTTCCTCACGGTGCCCTTGAGCAGGTTCATCGAAGGCGAGCCTATGAAACCGGCGACGAAAAGGTTTGCCGGCCGGTCGAACAGTTCCAGCGGCGCGCCGACCTGCTCGATGCGGCCGTCGCGCATCACCACAATCTTGTCGGCCATGGTCATGGCCTCGATCTGGTCATGGGTGACGTAGATGGTGGTCGTCTTCAGCCGCTGGTGCAGCTCCTTGATCTCGGTGCGCATCTGCACGCGCAGCTTGGCGTCGAGGTTGGACAGCGGCTCGTCGAACAGGAACACCTGCGGATTGCGCACGATGGCGCGGCCCATGGCGACGCGCTGGCGCTGGCCGCCGGAAAGCTGGCGCGGATAGCGCTTGAGATAGGGCGCGAGGTCGAGGATGTCGGCGGCGCGCTTGACCCGCTCGGCGACGATGGCCGGGTCGGTGCCGCGCAGCTTCAGCGCGAAAGCCATGTTCTGCTCCACCGTCTTGTGCGGATAGAGCGCGTAGTTCTGGAACACCATCGCGATGTCGCGCTTCGCCGGCGGCAGATTGTTGACGACGCGGTCGCCGATCGAGATCGTGCCGCCGGAGACGGTCTCCAACCCGGCCACCATCCTGAGCAGCGTGGACTTGCCGCACCCCGACGGACCGACCAGCACGACGAACTGGCCGTCGGCAATGTCGACGCTGACCTCATGCAGCACCTTGACCATTCCGAATGCCTTGGCCACACTGCTGATTGCGACTTGAGCCATCGTCTCCCCTTCGTCGTTTTTGGTGAAGCTAGCCATTGCCCACGGCGAGGGCAAGTCGGTATCTTATAGGTAAAAAGTCATTGTTGTTGACAAGGTAATCGATTACGCGAATAGTGACCAGTGCCAATCCGACAGCCGGTCCTTGTCCGGGAATCGGAGCTCCAGGCGACGCAGGGTGGGGTCCCACGTCCACCTATGGTATAGGAGAACCGCAGACGTCTCGGCGTCCGAGAGATTGGCAAAATCAATTCACGACTGAAGTTCTGGGAGGAACCTTGCTATGAGAGTCGATCTTTACGAAAAACTGGTACGCGCCGGGGCGACCCGCCGCGATGTGCTGAAAGGTGCGGCCAGCATGGCCGCGCTCGCCGCGGCGTCAGGCGCCGGACTCGGTGCGCTGACGAAGCCGGCTGCTGCCGCAGATGATCTGCGCGCGAAAATCCTGCAGATCCCGGGCGTCGGCAAAGGCCAGCCGACGGATGCCGATTTCCAGAAAGTCGGCGAACTTTGCCTGGAAGCAACCAAGGCCAACGTCAAGCAAGGCGAGTTCGCCGGTGTCGAGCTCACCTTCATGGGTCTCAACAACCAGAACCTGCACAACGTGCTGTTCCGTGGCTTCCTGAAGCCATGGGAAGCCTATACGGGCGCCAAGATCAACTGGATCGACCTAGCCCAGGCCGACTACAATCCGCGCCTGCAGCAGGCGATAGCCACCAATACAATCGACTTCGATATCGTCGAGATGGGTGCGCCCTTCGAAGGCGACGTCTGCGGCAAGGGGCTGACTTCCGAGATGCCGGACTGGGTCAGGAAGCAGATCGATATGGATGACCTGGTGGCCTATCTGAAGCCTCCGGTCGGCACATGGAACGGCAAGCAGTATCGCGTGACCATCGACGGCGACACGCACAACTTCAACTACCGCACCGACGTGTTCGCCGACTCTGAGTTGGCGTCAGCCTGGAAGGCCGACAGCGGCGACAAGGCGGGCCTGACGGAATGGGGCGTGCCGAAGACATGGCAGCAGGTGCAGGCCGTGACCAAGTTCCTCAAGGGCAAGAAGTTCAAGGGCCAGGACGTCTATGGCTATCTCGACGCGCCCAAGCCCTGGGGCGGTTTCGGCTTCTACTTCCTCGGCAGCCGCGCCTCGGCCTATGCCAAGCATCCAGATGACAAGGCCTGGCTGTTCGACGCCGACACGATGAAGCCGCGCATCAACAATCCCGCCTGGGTGCGCGCCATCCAGGACGTGATCGATGCGCTGCCTTCCGAGCCGAAAGATCAAATCAACGCCGACCCGAACACGACTGCCTTCCAGCAGTTCCTGGCAGGCACCGGCTCGATGATCCCGTGGTGGGGTGACGTCGGCTCGAACGTCAAGACCAATGACTCCTCGGTCGTCGGCGACGTCACCGGCTTCTCGATCCTGCCTGGCTCCGACGACGTCTACAATTCCAAGACCGGCAAGTGGGACAAGCTTGCCAGCGGCCCGAATTATGCGCCGAACTGCGCCTATCTGGGCTGGGGTGTCTATGTCATGGCCCGCGTTGACAGCGATGAGAAGAAGAAGAAAGCCGCGTGGTCGGCGGCGGCTCATCTCGGCGGCAAGGATTTGTCGCTGTGGTGCGCGGCCTATCCATCGGGCTTCCAGCCCTACCGCAACTCCCATTTCAACATTCCGGAATGGGTGGCGGCAGGCTATGACGAGGGATTCATCAGCTCATATCTGAAGTCGGAGGGCGACTCTTACAACCATCCGAACGCCGCGATCGAGCCGCGCATTCCTGGCATCTTCCAGTACTACAGCGCCGCCGAGGACATCCTGGCCAACACTTTCGCCGGCAAGATGAAGGCGCAAGAAGGTGCGGATGCCATCGCTGCCGCCTGGGAGAAACTGACCGACCAGATCGGCCGCGAAAAGCAGATCAAGCTCTACAAAGCCGCGCTCGGCATGTAGGCTGTCTCAAGAGAAGTCGCGGCCCGGCGACAGTCGTCGCCGGGCCGTATGTTGACCGGCTCTGGCCGGTGGGTTGAGCAAGAGGCGACAGGCGTGGCTGACCAGACTTCGACCGCCAATGCGTGGCCGGCAAATTCCACAGCGGCCGATTTGATCCCGCCCGGCCGCAAGCGCCTCGGCTGGGCACTGTTGGCTGCCGCGACGCTCGTGCTGCTGGCGGCGATCGTGATGCAGATCCTCTACAAGACCGAAGTCGACACGGTCGGTTTCGACACCTGGCGCCCGGTCGTCTATGCTTATGTCCTGTGGGGCGTTGCGCTTGGCGCCTGGCAGGTGCTGACGCGCGGCGAGGACGGGCAGCGCGCGCTGTTCCTCCTGCCGGCGCTGCTCTTCACCATCGCCATGGTGATCTTCCCGACGCTGTTCGGTTTCTACATCGCGCTGACCGACTGGAACCTCAGTTCCTTTGCCGGACGCAGGTTCAACGGCCTCGACAATTTCTGGCAGATGCTGGCCGATCCATACTACCGCAACGCGCTGGTCAACATGGTTCTCTATGTGCTTGCGGTGCTGGTCGAATATGTCATCGCCTTCGGCCTGGCGCTGCTGCTCAACGCGCAGATCAAGGCGCGAAAGTTCTTCCGCGTCGTCTTCCTGCTGCCGCTGATGCTGTCCCCGGTCGCGGTGTCCTGGATGGTCGGCAAATCGCTGATGGAATACCGGTTCGGACCGGCGGCAACGCTGGCGCGTCATCTCGGCTGGGACAATCCCGCCTTCTTCTCCGATCCGATCACGGCGCGCATCTCGATCATGATGCTCGACGCCTGGACCTTCATCCCGTTCATGATGATCATGCTGCTTGCCGGCCTGCAGGCGATGTCGCGCGAGGTGCTTGAAGCCGCCCGCGTCGACGGCGCGACAGCGTGGCAGACATTCTGGCAGGTTACCTTTCCGCTGATGCTGCCGGTGTCGGTGACGGCGGTGATCCTGCGCATCATCTTCAAGCTGAAGCTTGCCGACATCATCATCACCTTGACTTCGGGCGGGCCTGGCGGCGCGACGGATTCCGTGTCGAGCTTCATCTATCGCGAATATCGCGACCGCTCGAATGTCGGCTACGGCACCATGCTCGCCATGGCCTATCTCGTCATCATCGTCGTGTTCGTGACCTGGCTGTTGAAATTCGCCAGTCGCTTCGTGCGCAACGTCAACTGAGCGGCATCATGAGCGTCCAAACCACCGACTATACCGTCTCCGAAATCCGCTCGCCGGCGGCTTTCCTCGCCAACCGCGTCTTCATCTATGGCGCGCTGGTGTTCTGGTCCTTCGTCTGCCTGTTCCCGATCTATTGGACGATCACCACCTCGTTCAAATCGGCGGTCGATGTCACGCAAGGCCATCTCATTCCCTTCGTCGACTTTACACCTGACTGGAAGGGCTGGCGCTCGCTCGGCCTGTCGCCGGATTCGATCTCCCAGACGTCGACCGTGCGCGACGAGTTCCTCAAGCGCTTCATGAACTCGGTCATCACCTCGGTCGGCGCATCGGGCCTCGCCATCATCATCGGCAGCCTCGCTGCCTATGGCCTGACCCGCTACCGCTATCACTTCGCCTGGTTCAAGAACGAGGACATCTCCTTCTTCTTCCTGTCGCAGTTGATCCTGCCGCCGGTCGTGCTGGCGTTGCCCTTCCTGGTGCTCTACCGGGAGGTGGCGCTCCTCGACACCCGCATCGGCCTGGTGCTGCTCTACACGCTGATGGTGCTGCCGATCGTCATCTGGATCATGCGCGACCAGTTCAATTCGATCCCGGTCGAGCTGGAGGAAGCGGCCTTGGTCGACGGGCTGTCGATCTGGGGCGCCTTCTTCCGCATCGTCATGCCGATCGCGCTGCCCGGCATGGTCGCCGCCTTCATCCTGGCGATGGTGCTGTGCTGGAACGAGTATTTCTTCGCCGCCCTTCTGACATCGACGGATGCAAAGACCATTCCGGTGATGGTGGCGAGCCAGACCGGCTCGCAAGGCATCAACTGGTGGTCGATGGCAGCCCTTGCCACCGCCGCTATCGCGCCGCTGGCGATCATCGGCATCGCGCTCGAGCGTTACCTGATCATGGGCATGACGGCCGGCTCGGTGAAATAGGATGGCCCTTTCCTTCTCCCCTTGTGGGAGAAGGTGTCGCCGAAGGCGACGGATGAGGGGTGCTCCAGAGAACGCCGACGTCTCACTCCGCTGGAACACCCCTCATCCGTCTCGGCTCTACGCGCCGATCCACCTTCTCCCACAAGGGGAGAAGGAAGAGCCGCGCTATCGCACCAGGATCGATCGCAAATGGCCGAGGATCATGGCGACGCCGATCTTGCCGAGACCCGCCGAGGCTTCCGAAGCACTTTTCGTGTACCAGCCGGTGTTGTCGGCGTAATGCGTCTCGTCAACGGCCTCGGGGCATAGCGCCAGCATCAGCGAGGTCTCGCCGATCCCCGCATGGTCGAACGGGTATTTGCCATTCATCGTCGGCGGCATCAGGGGATGCACCTGCACCCAGTTGAAGACATTTTCGCCCTGCGCATGGCCGGTATAATAGTCCGCCATGGTATTCGAACCCCACCAGCCCTCGCCGCGCTCCTTCTCCAGGAAGCGGAAGATCGCCTGCCGTCCGGCAGTCTTGAAGGCGAGATCGGTCGGCATGCCGGCGGCGAAATTCTCGGTCTGGTGGTGGATGATGGCATGGATGTTGCGGAAGCCGACGCGCAGCAGCCCGTAGAACAATTCCTCCGCGAAAGGCGAAAGCGCAGGGCCGCCGACCTGCACCGAGCCGCTGCCCTCCGGAGCCGCCACCGCGTAGCTTGCCGCGCCGTAATAGAAAGGCGGCAGGATGACGATATCCCTCTCCCTCTCGATCAGCTCCACCGTCTTGATGACGGCCAGCGTGTCCATGCCGACCGCCATGTGCTCGCCATGGTATTCGAGCACGCCAAGCGGCAGCACGACCGGCCAGTTCTCCTCGATCGCCCGGCGGATCTGGTGCGGCAGCATCAGCTCGTAGCGCATCCCCTACTCCATATTGGTATGCCTGGCGCGCATCGCCTCCGGCGTGGCATTGGTCAACGCCTTGAGCTTGAGCACCATGATTTCGAACAAAAGGAACAGCGCGCCTTCGAACAGCGAGCCCATCGGTAGCACCGAGGTTCTTGCCGCGCCCTGATCGCTGGCCATCGTCTGCGCCGGGATGAGCAGGGTGAAGTCGGCGAGCTTTGCCGCGCTGCCTGCCGGTTCGGCCGTCAACAGCAGCACCTTCGCGCCGGCCGCGCGGGCGACCCGCATCAAGGTCAGCACCGTGGTGGTCTCGCCGGGTCCTGAACTCGCCAGGAACACATCACCCTTTCCCAGCGGCGGCGTGGTCATGTCGCCGACGACCGACACCGGCAGGCCGAGATGGTAGAGCCGCATGGCAAAACCCTTCACCTGCAGCGCCTCGCGGCCGCAGCCATAGACGGCGATCTTGCCGGCGCCGGCAAGCATTTCGCAGGCGGCGTCGATCCGGGTTTCATCCGTGCGCGCCAGCACCGCGCCAAGCTCGTCCAGCGCCGTCGCGAACATTCCGGATCCGGCCTTGGTCATGACGGCTCACCCTGTCTGCCGAGGACTGGCTACGCGCTACGAATTCGCGGCTCGCCACAGCGAAAGGCTTGTTTTTGTTCATGCTACCACCGCGAAAATCGCTGTCCAACGAGCCTCGGCACTTTTGCTGGGCCACCAGCGTGATAGTGTCATGTCAGACAAATCACTCCGGGACATCGTCAGACATGAAGACACGGCATTTCGACCGCATCGGCAATGGCGGCATCACCTTCACCGAGCTCGGCTTCGGCAGCGCGCCGCTCGGCAATCTCTACCGCGCCATCTCCGACGAGGACGCCAATGCTACGCTAGAGGCGGCGTGGAAGGCGGGCTGCCGTTACTACGATACGGCCCCGCTCTACGGGCTCGGCCTGTCGGAAACCCGCCTGAATCCATTCTTGCGCGGCAGGAAGCGCGACGACTATGTCCTGTCGAGCAAAGTCGGCCGCATCATGCGCGTCGCCCCGCCGGACCAGCGCACCGGCATCGGCAAGTTCTTCGACACGCCGTCGCGCCGCGAAGTTTACGACTATTCCTATGACGGCGTCATGCGCTCCTTCGAGGCCTCACTGGAGCGCCTCGGCGTCGACCGCATCGACATTCTCTTCGTCCACGACGTCGACATCTTCACCCATGGCAGCAAGGAAGCCTCCGATGCCCGCATCGAGGAGTTCATGTCGTCGGGCTATTACGGGCTGCTTTCGCTGCGCGACCAGGGCGTGATCAAGGCCTTCGGCGGCGGCATCAACGAGTGGCAGGTCGCCCAGACGCTCGCCCAGCGCGGCGACTTCGACCTGTTCCTGCTTGCCGGCCGCTACACGCTGCTCGAACAGGAGGCGCTTGAGAGCTTCCTGCCGCTTTGCCAGAAACGCGGCATCGGCATCGTGCTGGGCGGCCCCTACAATTCCGGCGTGCTTGCGACCGGGCCGAAGCCCGGCGCGTTCTACAATTACAGCGAGGCGCCGAAAGAGATCCTGGATCGCGTGGCGCGCATCGAGGCCGTCTGCAAGCGGCATGGCGTACGCCTGATCGAGGCGGCGCTGCAGTTCCCGCTTCAGCATCCTTCGGTGATGTCGGTGATCCCCGGCGGCCAGCGGCCGGCCGAAGTCGAAAGCAACCGAGCGCTGCTCGACACCAATATACCGCCGGCGCTGTGGGCGGATCTGAAGCAGGAACGCCTGATGCGCGCCGACGCGCCGACGGCCTGAGCTGCCCTGCTGTCAACCGCAAAAAAGAAAAGCCGGGCAAGCCCGGCTTTTCTGCTCTTAAAGAAAAAAGGTCTTAGTTGACCGCGTCCTTGAGGCCCTTGCCGGCCGAGAACTTCGGCACGGTACGCGCCGGAATCTTCACTTCCGCGCCGGTCTGCGGGTTGCGGCCGGTCGAAGCAGCGCGTTTTGACACGGTGAAATTTCCGAAGCCGACAAGCCGGACATCGCCGCCCTTCTTGAGTTCGCCAGTGATCACGGAGAACACCGCATCGACGGCGGACTGAGCATCAGCCTTCGAAATGCTTGCGGAGTCAGCGACAGCGGACACCAGTTCGTTCTTGTTCATAAAAATTCCCTTCCATGAGAAAACCGGAACTTACGACTCATCCGGCAGGAAACGGACTTTAGAAAGAAGCGTTCCGGAACCCAAGCCGAAAACCGCGGAATTCCGGGCTTTTTTGCATTTTTTCGTGACTTTTTTCACATGAAAAAGCCGGGCTCGAAGCCCGGCTCTCTCTTTGTGCACTGCACTGTTAACTTTTGTTAGTGCGCGAGCGACTTTCCGGCATCGTCGCCGCTGTCGACCGGAGCCGGCGCATTGACCGGCTCGACCCACTCGATCGGCTCAGGCATCCTGGTGAGCGCATGTGCAAGCACCTCGCCCACCCGCGAGACCGGGACGATCTCCATGCCGTTCTTCACATTGTCCGGAATCTCCGCCAGATCCTTGACGTTCTCTTCCGGGATCAGGACCTTCTTGATGCCGCCGCGCAGTGCCGCGAGCAGCTTCTCCTTCAGGCCGCCGATCGGCAGGATACGGCCACGCAGCGTGATCTCGCCGGTCATCGCCACATCGGCCCGGACCGGGATGCCCGTCAGCACCGACACGATGGCCGTGGCCATGGCAGCACCTGCGGACGGGCCGTCCTTCGGGGTCGCGCCTTCCGGCAAGTGGACGTGGATGTCACGCTTGTCGAACAGCGGCGGCTCGATGCCGAAATCGAGTGCCCGCGAGCGGACGTAGGACGCCGCCGCCGAGATCGATTCCTTCATCACGTCGCGCAGATTGCCGGTCACCGTCATGCGGCCCTTGCCGGGCATCATGACGCCTTCGACCGTCAGCAGCTCGCCGCCGACTTCCGTCCAGGCAAGACCCGTCACCACGCCGACCTGATCATCGGCCTCGACCTGGCCGAAGCGGAAGCGCGGCACGCCGAGATAATCCGGGAGGTTATCCGCCGTGATCTTCACCGTCTTCTTCTTCGTCCGCAGGATTTCGGTCACCGCCTTGCGGCCGAGCTTCATCAGCTCGCGCTCAAGGCTGCGCACACCGGCTTCCCGCGTATAGGTCTGGATGATGCCGCGGATCGCGTCCTCGCCGACCGAGAATTCGTTCGGCTGAAGCGCATGGTCGCGGATCACCTTGGGCATCAGGTGACGCTTGGCGATCTCGATCTTCTCGTCCTCGGTGTAGCCGGCGATGCGGATGATCTCCATGCGGTCCATCAAGGGCGCAGGGATGTTCAGCGTGTTCGCCGTCGTCACGAACATCACGCTCGACAGGTCGTATTCGACCTCGAGGTAATGGTCCATGAACGTCGAGTTCTGCTCGGGATCGAGCACCTCGAGCAGGGCCGATGACGGATCGCCGCGGAAGTCCTGGCCCATCTTGTCGATCTCGTCGAGCAGGAAGAGCGGGTTGGACTTCTTGGCCTTCTTCATCGACTGGATGACCTTGCCGGGCATCGAGCCGATATAGGTGCGCCGGTGGCCGCGGATCTCGGCCTCGTCGCGCACGCCGCCGAGCGCCATGCGGATGAACTCGCGGCCGGTCGCCTTGGCGATCGACTTGCCGAGCGAGGTCTTGCCGACGCCGGGCGGGCCGACGAGGCACAGGATCGGCCCCTTCAGCTTCTTCTGGCGGCTTTGCACGGCGAGATACTCGACGATGCGCTCCTTGACCTTGTCGAGGCCGAAATGATCGGCGTCGAGCACGTCCTGCGCATAGTTGAGGTCCTGCTTGACCTTGGAGTTCTTGCCCCACGGAATCGACAGCAGCCAGTCGAGATAGTTGCGCACCACCGTCGATTCAGCCGACATCGGCGACATCGAACGCAGCTTCTTCAGTTCGGCCTCCGCCTTCTCGCGGGCCTCCTTGGAGAGCTTGGTCTTCTTGATGCGCGCTTCGATCTCGGCGGCCTCGTCGCGACCGTCCTCGCCCTCGCCGAGCTCCTTCTGGATCGCCTTCATCTGCTCGTTGAGGTAGTACTCGCGCTGCGTCTTCTCCATCTGGCGCTTGACGCGCGAGCGGATGCGCTTCTCCACCTGGAGCACGGAGATCTCGGCTTCCATGAAGCCCATCGCCTTCTCCAGACGCTCCTTGACGGAAAGCGTGGCGAGCATCTCCTGCTTCTCGGGGATCTTGATGGCGAGATGCGACGCAACCGTATCGGCGAGCTTGGAATAGTCGTCGATCTGGCTGGCGGCGCCCACCACTTCGGGCGAGATCTTCTTGTTCAGCTTGACGTAATTCTCGAAGTCGGTGACGACCGAGCGGGCAAGCGCCTCGATCTCGACCTCTTCCTCTTCCGGTTCAGCCAGCGCCGTGGCGCGAGCCTCATGGAAGTCGGCGCGATCGGTGAACGAAACGATCTTGGCGCGCGAGGCGCCCTCGACCAGCACCTTCACGGTGCCGTCGGGAAGCTTCAAGAGCTGCAGCACATTGGCGAGCGTGCCGATGTCGAAAATCGCATCAGGCTCAGGATCGTCGTCCGCTGCATTCATCTGGGTGGCAAGCAGGATCTGCTTTTCCTGACCCATAACCTCTTCCAGCGCCTTGATCGACTTTTCACGGCCCACGAAGAGCGGAACGATCATATGCGGGAACACGACGATATCGCGCAGTGGGAGGACTGCGAAAACGCCGTCGCCGGAAGCCTTGGATATCTTGGCCATTGTCCAACCTTTCATGTCGCGGCCGCTTATTTTAGCCAACCGCGAATCTCATATTAACGACCGAGTGTCGTTCCGCCTACCACCGTTTGTGACGGGAGTTTTACAGCACAGAATTCGGCGCCTCGGCCTTCTGCTGTTAGGTGGATGCAGCCGGGGCAAAGATCAAGGGTTAACACGGGCTCTCGATCCGTTCCATCGCGTAGCCTCACGCCTCTCACAGCAAAACGGCGCCGCGAAGGCGCCGTTCCACGAAAATTGTGGGCCAAACGCCATTTCAGGCGCTGACATTGCCCTTCTTTTCCTTCTGCTCGGAATAGATGTAGAGCGGTCTCGCATTGCCGGACACCACCTCTTCCGAAATCACCACTTCGCGCACGCCTTCCAGCGCGGGAAGCTCGAACATCGTGTCGAGCAGGATCGCTTCCATGATCGAGCGAAGGCCGCGCGCGCCGGTCTTGCGCTCGATCGCGCGCTTGGCGATCGCCGACAACGCGTTCTCATGGAACGTCAGGTCGACATTCTCCATCTCGAACAGCCGCTGATACTGCTTGACCAGCGCGTTCTTCGGCTCGGTCAGGATCTGGATCAGCGCCGGCTCGTCGAGGTCTTCAAGGGTCGCCAGAACCGGCAGACGGCCGACGAATTCCGGGATCAGGCCGAATTTCAGCAGATCTTCGGGCTCGACCTGGCGGAACAGGTCGCCGGTGCGCCGATCCTCGGGCGAGGCAACGGTCGCGCCGAAGCCGATCGAGGTCTTGCGGCCCCGGTCCGAGATGATCTTGTCGAGGCCCGCGAAGGCGCCGCCGCAGATGAACAGGATGTTGGCGGTGTCGACCTGCAGGAATTCCTGCTGCGGATGCTTGCGGCCGCCCTGTGGCGGCACGGAGGCAACCGTGCCTTCCATGATCTTGAGCAGCGCCTGCTGCACGCCCTCGCCCGACACGTCGCGGGTTATCGAGGGATTGTCCGACTTGCGCGAAATCTTATCGATTTCGTCGATATAGACGATGCCGCGCTGGGCGCGCTCGACATTGTAGTCGGCCGACTGCAGCAGCTTGAGGATAATGTTTTCGACGTCCTCGCCGACGTAACCGGCCTCCGTCAGCGTTGTGGCATCGGCCATGGTGAAGGGCACGTCGATGATGCGGGCGAGCGTCTGGGCAAGAAGCGTCTTGCCGCAGCCGGTCGGGCCGATCAAAAGGATGTTCGACTTCGCCAGCTCGACGTCGTTGTTCTTGCCGGCATGCGCAAGGCGCTTGTAGTGGTTGTGGACCGCCACCGACAGCACGCGCTTGGCATAGGGCTGACCGATGACATAGTCGTCGAGGACCTTGAGGATCTCCTGCGGGGTCGGCACGCCCTCGCGCGACTTCACCATCGAGGTCTTGTTCTCCTCGCGGATGATGTCCATGCAGAGCTCGACGCACTCGTCGCAGATGAAGACGGTCGGACCGGCGATCAGCTTGCGGACTTCGTGCTGGCTCTTGCCGCAAAACGAGCAGTAAAGCGTGTTCTTTGAGTCACCGCTATTATTGCCGACCTTGCTCATTTTTCTGTCCTTTCACCAACGCCCGCCGGTGGTCTGGCTCGAGTGACGTCTCACCAATCTATCGCGGGAATCCGCCACCGCCAGTGTCCCGGCTCACACAGCGCATTCCGTACGAAACACGAAATCAGAAAACGCGGCAATGATTCGCTGCAACCCCATGCAAAGCTAAGCCGTCGAAAATCAACATAGCCTTAACGTAGGCAATCCCAACGCCTGAGGGAACAGCCAAATGTGGCCGAAATGCCGCAAGGCGCGCCAAAACCGCGTTATGCTGTCATTTGCTGTCGATGTCAGGCCGAAACAGCGACTGCCTCGGCCGCTTCGCGGCTCGATATGACCTTGTCGATCAGACCAAAGTCCTTGGCCTCGTCCGCAGTCATGAAGTGGTCGCGGTCGAGCGTCCTTTCGATCTCGTCATAGCTCTTGCCGGTGTGCTTGACATAGACCTCGTTCAGGCGGCGCTTCAGCTTGATGATGTCCTGCGCATGACGTTCGATGTCCGAAGCCTGACCCTGGAAGCCGCCGGAGGGCTGGTGGACCATGATCCGGGCGTTCGGCGTGGCAAAACGCATGTCCTTGTGGCCGGCGGTCAGAAGCAGCGAACCCATCGAGGCGGCCTGGCCGATGCAAAGCGTCGACACCGCCGGCTTGATGAACTGCATGGTGTCGTAGATCGCCATGCCCGAGGTCACGACGCCGCCCGGCGAATTGATATAGAGGTTAATTTCCTTTTTGGGGTTCTCCGCCTCGAGGAACAAAAGCTGTGCACAAACCAGCGTCGCCATCCCATCCTCGACCGGGCCGGTGATGAAGATGATGCGTTCCTTCAACAGGCGCGAGAAGATGTCATAGGCGCGCTCGCCGCGATTGGTCTGCTCGACGACCATCGGAACGAGGTTCATGTAAGTTTCAACGGGGTTCTTCATGGACTACCCTTGTTGGAGAGAAATTCCGGCACGGTCATATGTCGGCAGCCGCGCGGAATCGTTCTGGATCGGTTACGATTTAAATAGGATGCCGGCTCACCCTAGCGCAAGGCCGCCTCTCCTAGCCACCTGGTTAAGTCGAGTAAAGCGCTGCGGCCCGTGAAACACGCACGATTTGATCCCGCGAGACGCGCTCGGCCCCTGTCGGCCCATCTCAGCGGTCCGCAAGGTAGCAATTCCTTAACCGCGCCGCTTAACGCAAAGCCTTGGAATCGCTGTCCGCCCGCGGACCTTCCGCTACAGTCCTGCGTTGAGAAGGCGTCCTTTTTCAACGGGGGAATGTCATGATCCGCAAAAGCTCTGCGTCGCTGGCAGCCGTCGCGATGCTTGCCACCGTCTCCGAAACCGCCGCCGGCGGCCGCGCGCTCGAATGCTACGAGCCGAGCCACCGGCCGGCGCTTTACGACACCGTCTATGAGGATGTGATGGTGAGCCCAGGCGGCCAGGTGGTCGACTATGACGCGCCGATTTACGGCACCTACCAGGGCGTGGAGCAGATTGCGCCGCCGCGCGTCACCTATGAGACCGTCCCGGCGGTCACCCGCACGCTCTACCACACAGTCAGGGTCGACGACGGCGGCGGCTATGCCTGAAAATGGCGCGTCATCCATGGCCGCAAGGTGCTGTGCAAGGTATGGCGCAAGGCTCGCTATGCCCGCGTCGCCGAAACCGTCGTGGTCAGCCCGGAACGCGTCCGGCGTGTCGTCCTGCCGGCGGAATATGAAGGCGTCGCCCACGAAGTGCTGGTTCGGCCAGAGCAAGTACGCGTGCGGGAAATCCCGCCTTCATATGGGACAGTGGCACGCCGGGTGGTGGTTCGGGAAGGCTCGACCAGCTGGCGGCGGGTGCAAATCCCGCGGCACTGCCAGGATTAGGCGGCTTTTCGCCCGGAGATCGTGGTCGGCCGGGTGGCGCTGTCGCGCGTCCCGGCCGGATGAATTGCTGGCTTAGGCCAGATCGATGTCGAGAATGGCCATCGAGAAATTATAGTCGCCGTCGTCCTCGTCCTTGAAGACGATGCCGAGGAACTCGTCGCCGACATAGACCTCGGCCGAGTCTTCCTTGCGCGGGCGCGCCTTGACCTGCAGCTTGGGATTCTGGAAAACGCGTTTGAAATAGGCGTCCAGCTTTCTGATTTCGTCAGGCTTCAAAAGTCTTCTCCGAAATGTCGGCCTTGTTCGTTGGAACGCGCTTCTGACACGCCAACAATGGCCATGTAAAGGCAAGCCGGCACAATTGCATAGGACAAGTCGGCAGAGACCGGTCAGCCGGATTTCGGCGATTCCCGACGACAGCTGAGCTCAGATGTCGAAGCTGACCACGTGGTCCATGCTTTGCGACGGCAGGAGCTGGTCCATCTGCCGCGAAGGCTGGTCGCAGCCCGTTTCGCCCACGACGCGCGCGGGCACGCCGGCGACCGTCTTGTTGTGCGGAACGGGCGAGAGCACCACCGAGCCGGCAGCGATCTTCGAGCAGTGACCAACCTCGATATTGCCGAGAATCTTGGCGCCGGCGCCGATCAGCACGCCGCGGCGGATCTTCGGATGGCGGTCGCCATTGGCCTTCCCGGTGCCGCCCAGCGTCACCCCGTGCAGGATCGACACGTCATCCTCGATGACCGCTGTCTCGCCGACGACGAGGCCGGTGGCGTGGTCGATGAAGATGCCCTTGCCGATGCGCGCGGCGGGATTGATGTCGGTCTGGAACACCGAGGACGACCGGCTCTGCAAGTAGAGCGCGAAGTCCCGACGGCCCTGGTTCCACAGCCAGTGCGCCAGGCGGTGCGTCTGAATGGCGTGAAATCCCTTGAAATAGAGCACCGGCATGATGAAACGGTCGCAGGCCGGGTCGCGGTCGTAATAGGCCTGGATGTCGACACGAACCGTCGTGCTCCACTCCGGATCGTCTGCCAGCATGGCCTTGAAGGTCTGGCGGATGAGGTCGGAGCCGATATCCTGGTGATCGAGGCGCTCAGCCAGCCGGTGAATGACCGTTTCCTCCAGGCTCTCCTGGTTGAGGACGGTCGCATAAAGGAACGCCGCGAGCAGCGGATCGCGGTTGACCGCTTCCATCGCCTCATCGCGGATCGATCGCCAGATCGGATCGACCGGCTGCACCATGCTGGGGCGGGCAATCGTAATGCTGTTCATCGACGCTCTCCGGCCTTGCTCATTCTCCGGCGGCACATATAGGCCAGATCATAGCACGGTTGAACTCAATTTTCCTTAGTGCTTTGTCAAATGGACCTGGTTCACGCAAATTCAAGCGACGATGGAAAACGAACCCTTGATCGGGATCGCGCTCGAAATCGCCGCATTTTCGCATTCTCAGCCCGGTAATTGGCGTCAGAGCCTATTCCGGCAGCGTCGTTCCAGCCTGCTCCGCCACCATGTAAGCGGCATACCAGTCGGGCCAGTTTGTGTCGTACTGGCCGCCCGTGCGCTTCTCATGCTCGCCATGCGCCGCTGCCGCCCGCCGCAGCGCTGAGGCAAGGCCGGTCACCGAGGTGAAGACCGTGTCCTTGGAATCGACACGGCCGGGCAGCCGCTGGGTGATCTCCTGCAGCAGCCAGCCATTGCCGTCCGGATCGCTGAAGGTGACGAACGAGGAATAGCTGCGCCCCTCCGGATGCCTGCCCTTGATCGCCGGCTGGCCGGGGCCGTTTCGATGAAACACCTCGCTTGCCTCGACGCCGCGCGCCACCAGTTCCGCCCGAGCCGCTTCGATGTCGGTTACAATCAGATAAAGCACTTTTGCCGAACCGGGCGCGGCCGATGTCAGGCCGGTGCCGAAGTGGATCGAACAAGGCGAACCCGGCGGGGTGAACTGCACGACACGGAACGTGTCGCCGACCACAAAGTCGGCATCGAGCCTCCAGCCCAAGCCAGCATAGAAATTCTTGGACCGATCGACATCCGAGACGGAGATGACGACTGCCTCCAGCTTCATGTCGATCGTGCCTGGTTTCGCTTTCTCGGTGCCGGTCATGCCAAACTCCTCCGGTTTGAGTGACGAGGCAGCTTCCAGCCGTAATGTCGTTTGGTCAACCGTTTGCCGATGCCGGCTGGCCTTTGAGGCGGCCCTGGGCGACATTCCCCCTGCGCCGCGCCACGCGGTGCTCCCTGGGAAGGTCAGCCATGCAAGAATCCTTGATCGACGAAGCGCTGAAAAAAGAGCTTTCCGTACTCTACCAAGCCGGGGATCGGCACTACCACAGCCTCGCCCACATCCAGGCGATGCTGGCGCTGGCAAGCGAATATCGGCACCTCCTCGATGATCCACAGGCCGTTGAAGCCGCGATCTGGTTCCACGATGCCATCTATGACAGCCGAGCCAAGGATAACGAGGCTAAAAGCGCCGAGCTGGCCGAAAAAAAGCTCGCCGGGCGCGCCAGTCCCCATCGCATCGCCCGCATCGCGGCCATGATCAACGCCACCGCCACGCACCAGCTGCCGCCTTTGCGCGACGAGGGTGCGCTCAACGATGCGGCCCTTTTGCTCGACATGGATCTTGCGATCCTCGGCGCCGAACCCGCGGTGTTCGACGCTTATGAGAAGGCGGTCCGGCTGGAATATGGCTGGGTGGAGGAGCCGATGTGGCGCGCCGGCCGCTCGGCCGTGCTGAAGAGTTTCCTCGCCCGCCCGCACATTTTCTACACAACCGAGTTCCGGCTGCGCTTCGAGGCGAAGGCGAGACAGAACATCGAACGATCGCTCGCGGCGCTGGAAAGCGGGACTGCTTAATCCGGAAAGGTCTCCATCCGTCGCGCATAGGCCTTGAAGCCGGCGCGTCCATAGACCGATTGGGCAGCCGGGTGGTCATGGGTATCGGTGTGAAGCCAAAGCCGTTGCGGCCGATGCGACCACGCCATGCGCACGGCCCGGGCGAGCAGGAACGGCCCCAGCCGCTTCCCCTGAAAAGCCGAACCAGGCCGAAATGCACAAGCTCGATTGACGGTTGGCCAACCTCGTTGAACTCGCAGAAGCCAGCGACTTCACCATCGACGCGCAGCACGTGGAGATGCGTCGAGGTGCTGGCAAGCAGCGTTTCGAGTTCGGCCTCGCGCATGCGCAGACGCTGATCCCATTGCACCGGTCCGCCGACCGCGCGGTAGAGATCGAGGTAGTCGGAAAGATCAAGCGTTTCACGCGCCACGCTGGCGCCGGGCAGAGGTGACGCACACGGCGCGCCTTGGGGCGGCGCGAGCATCTCCATATAGGTGACGAGAAGATCGACCATGACGGTACGGGGCGCCTGCCCCGCGCTTAGAGCGGGTTTTCGGCGTAGAACTCGAGCACGCGCTGCTTGAAGCTCTTGTCGCCGACGGCGAGCATGTGGTCGCGGCCCTCGATGTGGAATGCCCTGGCATTGGGCATCAAGGCGGCAAGCTCGTCCGGCGAGCCGCCGATGTCGTCCTTGGTGCCGACGGCGATCAGCGTCGGCTGGGCGATGCGCGCCATATCGTCCTCACTCAGCAGCTCGCGTGACTTTGCGATGCAGGCCGCGAGCGCGCGCCGGTCGCTGCGCGTCTGGTCGGCGAAAGCGCGGAAGGAACGGCCGCGCGGATGCGTGGTTTGAGAGGGATCCTCCGCCAGCAGCGCCTCCGCGATCGGATCCCAGTCGCCGACGCCGTCGGCCATGCCGATGCCCAAGCCGCCGAACACCAGCGTCGCCACCCTCTGCGGATCGGAGAGCGCCAGGAAAGCCGAGACCCGCGCGCCCATCGAATAGCCCATGACATGCGCCCGCTCGATGCTGAGATGATCGAGCAGCGCGGCCGCGTCGGAAGCCATCTTTTCCGGCGTGTAATCGGCCTCGTCATAGCTCTTGGTCGACGAGCCATGGCCGCGATGGTCAAAGGCGATCGCCCGGTAACCCGCGTCGTTCAGCGTCTTGAACCAGCCCGGCGAAACCCAGTTGACATAATGGCTGGAGGCAAAGCCGTGGATCATCAGGACGGGATCGCCCTGCCCCGATGCCGGCTGGCGATCGAGGAAGGCAAGTTCAAAACCGTCATGCGAAAAGAATTGCATCGGCAGAACTGCTTCTCAGTTGGAACCGATGGCCGGATGGCGCAAGAGGTCGCCTTCCTTGATGCCGTCCTTGGCCGCCGTGCCTGCCTTCAGCTCGAGCACGAAACGCACGGGCTGTCCGGGCGAGATGATCGCTTCGGATTCGGGCTCGCCACGCTTGATGGCCTTGATCCTGCCGTCCTGGCCGACAAAGAGAAGGTCGAGCGCTATCGGCGTGTTCTTCATCCAGAAATCCACCTCGCCGGTTTTCTCGAACACGAACAGCATGCCGTGATCGTCGGCCATGGTCCGGCGAAACATCAGCCCCGCCTCGCGCTCGGCGGATGTATCGGCGATCTCGATGGAGAAGGAACGCTCGCCCGAACCGGTCGCCACCACCAGCGGCGTGCGATCGGTCGCCAACAGCATGGCGTCCGCCAGGCCTGGTTTCAAGGCGCTGCAAAAGGCGGCGAAAACAATGGCGGCGCAGAGCGCGCCCGCGGTCAGCCAATTGCGATGAGCCATGAAGGGTACCTCGTTCGCGCCTGTCCTAAACCATGATCCGGACAAGTGGAACCGGTTTTCGGACAATAGGGCCGCGCCTCGGCAAAGGGACGGCCCGATCGCGTCGAGAGCCCTTTAATGCGAGACCGACAAGGTTCCCATATCGGGGTGGATTTCGGCGGCCATAAGGCCTTTGTCGCCGCGCCCGAAGCGGACGAGCACGACCTGGCCGGGCCTGAGCTCGGTTATGCCGTAGCGCCGCAGGGTCTCCATGTGGACGAAGATATCTTCGGTTCCCTCGCCTCGCGTCAGGAAGCCGAAACCCTTGGTGCGGTTGAACCACTTGACCAGCGCCCGCTCGAGGCCGCTCTCCGCGGTCACGGTGACGTGCGTGCGCTGTTCCTGCTCCGCCGGATGGACAGCCGTGGAGGCATCCATCGAAAGGACGCGGAAAGCCTGCAGGCCCCGGTCGCCCTGTTTCACCAGGCACACGACCCGAGCGCCTTCGAGCGCCGTCTGGAAGCCGTCCCTTCGAAGACAAGTCACATGGAGGAGGATATCACCCGAGACACCATCGTCCGGAAGAATGAAGCCGTAGCCCTTGGCCACGTCGAACCATTTGATAGCGCCGGCGATTTCGACAAACTCGGCGGCATCGCCGCCATTGTCCCGCTGCAAGGCGTCGTCAAGGCTTCCGTCCCGCCTCGTGAAAGAGGCTTTTTCCCCCATAAGAATGCCCCCTTTTTTCAACTGAACTGCAACTGATTCTTGATCTCAGCTTAACACTGCGGCTTCCGGGGTGTGCAAGGGCTGACGTGCCTTTTTTCACCGTTGAACACCGGAAAGGCCGAAATGTTGTTTGCCGGCATCGCCGAGTGAGCGGCAATCCAGCCTGAAATCGACCCGTTGCGCGGATATGTCCGACGATTGCCCTTTGATCGGACGGCTCCTATGGTGCGCCGCAACGCAACGCTCCGAGGAAACCGATATGCGCTATCTCCACACAATGGTCCGCGTCGCCGATATCGACCAGTCGCTCGATTTCTACTGCAACAAGCTCGGTCTGAAGGAAGTCCGCCGCTACGAAAACGAGCAGGGCCGCTACACGCTGATCTTCCTCGCTGCGCCGGAAGACGAGCAGAGCGGCATCAATGAGAAGGCGCCGCTGGTCGAACTGACCTACAATTGGGACCCGGAAGACTATAAGGGCGGCCGCAATTTCGGCCACCTCGCCTATGAGGTCGACGATATCTATGCCACCTGCCAGAAGCTGATGGACAATGGCGTGACCATCAATCGTCCGCCGCGCGACGGCAACATGGCCTTCATCCGTTCGCCGGACGGCATCTCGATCGAGCTGCTGCAGAAAGGCCCGGCAAAGGCGAAGGCCGAGCCCTGGGCCTCGATGCCCAACACGGGCGTCTGGTAACGACGGCGGTCCCATGCCGATTTGACCCGCGGCCGCTGGCGTTTCGCCAGGCCCTGCTTATCTATCTGCCATTGGCGCCAGCCTCATCCGGCTGGCGTTTCTTCATCCGCCAGGAGAATTCCATGCTGACCAGCCGCGCCGATGTCGCCACCGAACATGCCAGCCGCTACCTGCAGCAGCTCTGCAAACACTGGTCGCACAAATTCCCGGTCGAGTTCGACCCCCAGCACGGCGCGATCCAGCTTTCGCTCGGCCGCACGGTGATGGACGCCGACGATCATGCGCTGCACATCGCCCTCGCCGCCGATGATACCGCGTCGCTGGAGCGGCTCGAGTCGGTGGTGGCCGACCACATCAAGCGCTTCGCCTTCCGTGAGGAATTGAGCTTCGACTGGCAAAAGGCCGCCTGACAATCCTTCGATCAGCCGCCCGCCTTCCCGGCCATGTCGAGCAACGCCAGCACGCTGCGCCAGTTGCGTGCCGTGCCCGGCACCTTCAGCGTGCGCGGGATCAGGTTGGCGAACACCGACTTTCCGAGTCCGTCCGGCGCGTGCAGGTAAAGCACGTCGCCCTTGATCTTGAACTGCTCCGGACCGGTGCATTTATCCGCGAGCCGCTGCGTCTCCTCGGCGGTCGGCTCGCGCTCCAGCGCGTAGGCGTGCAGCTTGGTCGGTTCGCCTGCGACCTCTGGATAAGGATTGTCCTTCACCAGCCGCTCGAACCAGCCGGCATCGCGCACCATGATGCGCGAATGAAAACCCCATTTCTTTTCGAAGGCCGCTTCGAGCTCCTTGGTCAGCGCCGCCGCGTTCCCCTTCTTCGCGCTGAATACAACATTGCCGCTCTGCACATAGGTCGCGACATCGCTGAAGCCGAGGCTTTCGAAGAAGGCTTTCAGCTCCGCCATTTTGACGATGCGGTTGCGGCCGACATTGATGCCGGAAAACAGCGCGACGAAGACAGTCCCTTTTGTGCTCATATGATGAACCCCGCCAGCGTCTCGTTGTCGGTAATGTCCTGATATTGCACGCCCTCGGCGTCGAAATTGGCCTTCAGCAGGTCGAAATTGCGCCTGTCCTTGGTCTCGATGCCGATCAGCACCGAGCCGAAATTGCGCGCCGACTTTTTCAGGTATTCGAAGCGGGCGATGTCGTCGTCGGGACCGAGCATTTCGAGGAAATCGCGCAGCGCGCCAGGCCGCTGCGGGAAGCGGATGATGAAATACTTTTTCAGCCCCTCGAAGCGCAGCGCCCGCTCCTTCACGTCCGGCAGACGCTCGAAATCGAAATTGCCGCCTGAGACGACCGCGACGATCGTCTTGCCCCTGATTTCCTTACGCGAAAAATCCTTCAGCGCGTCGATCGCCAGCGCCCCGGCCGGCTCCAGCACGACGCCCTCGACATTCAGCATCTCGATCATGGTGGCGCAGAGCCGGTTTTCCGGAACCAGCCGCACCGCGTCGACGGTGAAATCCTTGAGATGGCGCAGCGGCTCGCGGCCGATTTCGGCCACCGCGGCGCCGTCGACGAAATTGTCGACCTTGGCGAGCCTGACCCGCTTGCCGCTGGCAAGGCTCTCGCTGAGGCTCGGCGCGCCGGCCGGCTCGCAAAACACGAAGCGCGGGTCGCGATGCTGGTCGGCGAAATAGTGAGTGACACCGGCGGCCAGACCGCCACCGCCGACCGGCAGCATGATGATGTCGGGCACGCGCCCGCCCGGCATCTGCGCCGCGATCTCGAAGGCCACTGTCGCCTGTCCCTCGATGATGTCCTTGTGGTCGAAGGGCGGCACCATATGCGCGCCGGCGCTTTCGGTGAATTCGAAGGCGGCGCGGTAGCAATCGTCGAAGAAGTCGCCGACCAGCCTGATCTCGACGAATTCGCCGCCGAACAGCCGCGTCTTGTCGATCTTCTGCTGCGGCGTCGTCACCGGCATGAACACGACGCCCTTTTTGCCGAAATGCCGGCAGACGAAGGCAAAACCCTGCGCATGGTTGCCGGCCGAGGCGCAGACGAACAGTTCGGCATTGTTGCCGGCGGCGAGCGCCTTGCGGAAGAAGTTGAAAGCGCCCCTAATCTTGTAGGAGCGCACCGGCGTCAGGTCCTCGCGCTTCAGAAGGATGTGGGCGCGTGTCTTCTTCGAGAGATAGTCGTTTTCCTGCAGCGGCGTTTCCGGAAAAATTCCGCGGATCGCTTCAGCAGCTACGGCAACGCGGGCGGAAAAGCTGTTCACCACAAGTCCCTCATTTTCGAGCCCGCCGGCGCGCTCCAGGATGGCCGCGGCCCGTGCCGGCAAACCTTCCTGCCGCCCTTTTGGCTTTCGCGCAACAGTAGGATCACCGTCGCCCCGTGCTGAACCAATTTCCGCTGGACACGACTTACTTTAGCCGCACTTCGGCTGTCCGGGAGATTTTCGCGAAGGTGGCCGGCCAATCGCGGCCGGAGTGGAATTGCCAGTGAAAGTGTCGAAGTGCGGTTGAAGACAATTGTGATCCTTGCCCTTGCCCTGCTTATGGCCGGCTGCGCGGGCCACCAGACGCAGGAAATCCTGGGCAGCGTCGTCGTACCGACGCAGGCAACCGAGATCGCCGGCAACCATTCGATCTTCATCGCCACCACACGCAAGCGCTCCGACGACCCGAACAAGGTCTTCGACGGCGAACGCTCGGCGACGCTCAACTATGCCCGGGTCAACGTCACCGTCCCGCCAGTTCACCAGACCGGCCAGATCGAGCGCCGCTCGCGCGGCAAATCGGACGACCCGACGAAGTATTTCATGGCCTCGGAAGTCGTCGGCTACGACGCGCAGCCGAAATTCGTCAGCGCGCTCAACACCGACATCGACGCCCGCGGCGGCCGTGTCATGGTCTTCGTACACGGCTACAACACCGGCTTCGACGACGCCGTCTACCGGCTGACCCAGATCGTCCACGATTCCGGCTATCCGGGCACGCCGGTGCTGTTCTCCTGGGCTTCCGGCGCCAAGACCACCGATTATGTCTACGATAAGGAAAGCGCCGCCGCCGCCCGCGACCAGCTGGAAGTGACGCTGCGGATGCTGGCGCAGACCGGCGCCCGGCGCATCGATATCGTCGCCCATTCGATGGGAACCTGGGTGACGATGGAGACGCTGCGCCAGCTCGCCATCACCGGCGACCGCGATCTCAGCGGCAAGCTCGGCGACGTGGTGCTCGCCTCGCCCGACATCGATGTCGACGTCTTCAAGAGCCAGATGCGCCGCTACGGCAAACCGGACAAGCCGTTCATCCTGCTCCTGTCGGATGACGACCGGGCGCTGCGGCTCTCCGGCCTGATCGCCGGCTCGCGGCCGCGCGTGGGCGACTACAGGGATGCCGCCGACCTCGCCTCCTATGGCGTCACGGTCGTCGACCTCTCCAAGATCAAGGGTGCCGACAGCTTCAATCACACCAAATTCGCCGACAATCCGATGATGGTGCAGATGATCGGGCAGCGACTGCGAGAGGACGACGGCTTTGCCAGCGACCGCGACGTGACCGACCGCATCCGCCAGTTGGCCACGCAGTAATCGTATCGGCGCGGTTTCTGACTTAGAACTGGACCCGGCCGCCCTCTGGCTTTATCGGAATAGTCGGAGAGGTTTGCCGCCCTTGGGGGATCCCGGGTGATCTTGCGTGTTAGGATCGTGCTTGGCATTGCACTTGCGCTTGCCGTCAGCGGCTGCGCCGGCCAAAGCGCGCATGACCTTCTCAACCGCAAGCCGGTTACGGCGCCGGCCTCCGACATCGCCGCCAAGCACGAGATCTTCGTCGCCACGACCCGCCAGAAGGCGACCAAGGACCCTCGCCAGGTGTTCGACGGTGATCGTTCGCTGACCACCAGTTATGCGCTGGTCGACGTCACTGTTCCGAAGATCCACCAGGTCGGAGCCATCGAGCGCGCCAAGGGCTCCGCCGACAGCAATCCAGCCAAGCAATTTACCGCCACCGATGTCGTCCAGTACGGCGACGCACAGCAGTTCGCCAAGGCGGTCGGCTCCAACATCGCCATAAACGGCGACCGCGCCCTGGTTTTCGTGCACGGCTTCAATAACGGTTTCGACGACGGCGTCTTCAGGCTGACGCAGATCGCGCATGATACGAAATATCCCGGAACGCCGGTGCTGTTCTCCTGGGCATCGAGCGGCAAGACGACGGGCTATATCTACGACAAGGACAGCGCCAACGCCGCGCGCGACGACCTTGAGGCGACGCTCAGGATGCTCGCCAAAACGCGCGTCAAGAGCATCGACATCATAGCCCATTCGATGGGCACCTGGCTGACGATGGAAGCGCTGCGTCAGCTTGCCATCACCGGCGACCGCGATCTCGGCGGCAAGCTCGGCTATGTCGTCCTCGCCTCGCCCGATATCGACGTCGACGTCTTCAAGAAGCAGATGATCCGTTACGGCAAGCCCGACAAGCCCTTCGCCATCCTGCTTTCGGGCGACGACCGGGCGCTCAAGCTGTCGAGCTTCATCTCCGGCGATAAGCCGCGCGTCGGCGACTACGGCAACGCCGCCGACCTCGCGAGCTATGGCGTGGTCGTGGTCGACCTTACCAAGACCAAGGGCGGCGACGGCGGCTTGAACCATGCCAAATTCGCCGATAACCCCATCCTGGTGCAATTGCTCGGCGACCGGCTGCGCACGCCGGCAGCCCTGCGAGCGGGCGAACCTCAGGGAGCCGGGTTGGACAATATCGGCCAGGGGCTCGGCAAAGCTGTGGGATCGGTCGCCGAAGTGGTCATCACCACGCCGTTCAAGGTGCTGACCATAGCCACCGGCGGCGAGTAAACAGGCGCCGGGCTACACCCTATACGAACAGATCGACCTTCTGGAACGTCGTCACGTCGACCAGGCCGACATCCGAGATTCTGAGCTCCGGAATGACGACCAGCGCAAGCAGCGAGTGCTGCATATAGGCGTTGTTGAGCGAGCAGCCGACCTTGCGCATCGCCTCGGTGAGTTGCTCCGCCTTGGCCGCGACGATCTCGGCGCGCTCGTCTGACATCAGGCCGGCGATCGGCATTTCGACCAGCGCCAGTTCCTTGCCCTTGGAGTAGAGCACCACGCCGCCGCCCACCTCGCCCAGGCGGTTGACCGCAAGCGCCATATCCTCCTTGTTGGTGCCGACGACGATGATGTGATGCGCGTCATGCGCGACGCTCGAGGCCATCGCGCAGTCCTCCACATAGCCGAAACCGGAGACCAAGGCGTTGGTGACACCGCCCGTGCCGCGATGCCGCTCCACCAGGGCGATCTGGCAGATGTCGTTGCGGCGATCCATGGCGACCAGCCCGTCCTCGACCGGCAGGTCGGCCTCCAGCGCCCGTGTCGGGGCCTGGTTCTCGATCACGCCGATCACCCGCGCCCGCACCTCATTGGCGCCCTGGGGAGCGGCGATATCGAAGTCCGACGCGGCGAGCGTCTTGCCAAGCTTGACGGTGTTCTTCGCGGATTTGGGATAGTCATAGACCGGAATTTCGATTTCGAGCTTGCCGGCCTTGGCCAGCCTCACACCCCGACCATAGACCTCGTCGATCCGCATCTCAGCAAGATCGGAAACGATCAGCAGGTCGGCCAGCCGTCCCGGCGCGATCGAGCCGATCTCGCGCTCCAGTTTAAAATGTTGGGCGGTGTTGAGCGTCGCCATCTGGATCGCCGTCACCGGCTTCAGGCCCTGTTGGACGGCATGCCGCACCACCCGGTCCATATGGCCTTCATGCACCAGCGTGCCGGAATGGCTGTCATCGGTGCACAGGATGAAGTTGCGCGGATCAACGCCGCTTTCGGTCACCGCCTTGATCTGTGCCGCGACGTCGTACCAGGCAGAACCCAGCCTCAGCATCGCCTTCATGCCCTGGCGCACGCGCGCGATCGCGTCCTCGGCGCGCGTGCCTTCGTGATCGTCCTCGGCGCCTCCCGCGACATAGCCGTGGAACGGCAGGCCGAGATCGGGTGACGCATAGTGCCCGCCCACCGTCTTGCCGGCTTTGACCGTCTCGGCGATCTCGCCCGACATCACCGGATTGTTGGCGACGACGCCCGGAAAATTCATCACCTCGCCAAGCCCGATGATGTTTTCCCAGCTCATCGCCTCGGCCACATCGGCCACCGTCAATTCGGCGCCGGCATGCTCCAGTCCCGGCGCCGACGGCACGCAGGACGGCATCTGCACATGCACGTTGATCGGCATCGCAACCGCCTCGTCATGCATCAGGCGCACGCCCAGCAATCCGAGCACATTAGCGATCTCGTGCGGATCGATGAACATCGAGGTGGTGCCATGCGGGACTACCGCCCGGCAGAACTCGGTCACCGTCACCATGCCGCTTTCGACATGCATGTGCGCGTCGCACAGGCCGGGCACCAGATAGCGTCCGCCGGCATCGACGACCTTGGTCCTCTCCCCAATGGCGTGGCTGGCGTTCGGCCCGCAATAGGCAAAGCGGCCGGCCGCGATCGCGATATCGGTGCCGGGGATGATCTCGCCCGAATGGACATTCACCCAGCGCCCGTTGCGGATGACCAGATCGGCGGGCTTTCGGCCCATCGCGACATCGACCAGATGTGTCGCCACCTCCGTCCAGGGCTTTGGCTTTGCGGCGCTTGTCGGCTTGGCGTTCGTCATGGGCGAGTCCTCTGCATAAGCCACTGTGGCAAATGTCGGCGCGCGGAGCCAGAGCCTCCGTTTGGCCTCAGACGCAAACCCACGCTTGTTGACTATTCCAGGCGAAAGGCGATGCTGGTTGCCGAAACGAACCGTCGGAGGGGAAGGATGACCCGTTTCTGGAAAGCGTTCGCCACCGTCCTTTTGTTCATCGCATCGACCGCGCTGGCCATGGCCGAGGAGCGCTGGCAGACCCTGCCGGAGCCGGCGGCGATGCCCAAACCCGACGAAAGCGGCTACGCGCCCGTCAACGGCATCCAGATGTACTACGCCGTGTTCGGCACGGGCGACCCGGTGCTGCTCATCCATGGCGGCCTCGGCCATGCTGATATCTGGGCGAGCCAGGTGGCGACCCTCTCCAAGACCCACAAGGTGATCGTTGCCGACAGCCGCGGCCACGGCCGTTCGACCCGCACCGACGAGCCCTATGGCTACGACCTCATGGCCTCGGATTATCTGGCGCTGCTGGATTTCCTCAAGGTCGACAAGACCGCCCTGGTCGGCTGGAGCGACGGCGGCATCATCGGCATCGACATCGCGCTTCATCATCCCGAGCGGCTGACGAGGCTCTTCGCGCAGGCCGCCAACGTCACCACCGACGGCGTCGACCCCGGCGTCCTGACCAACAAGACCTTCGCCGCCTACATCGAGCGTTCCGGGCGCGACTACAAGAAAATGTCGAAGACGCCTGACCAGTATGACGCCTTCGTCGCGCAGATCAGTCATATGTGGGAATCGCAGCCAGCCTGGACCAAGGAGCAGCTCGGCAAGATCACCACGCCGACCGCGATCGTCGCCGGCGACCATGACGAGGCGATCAAGCGCGAGCATACGGAATATATGGCCTCTGTCATACCGGGCGCGAAGCTGATCATTCTGCCCAACGCCAGCCATTTCGCCATGCTGCAGGCGCCGGACGAATACAGCCAGGCGGCGCTCGATTTCATCGATGCCAAATAAACAGTCCGGGCGGGCATGAAGAATAGCCCGCCCCTTTGATCATCCGGATCGGCAGTTGATGGCGCAGACGATCAGGTTCGCGATCCTCGTGGTGTCGGCAGCCTTGGCCGGCCTGGCCTTCTTCGCCTTGCATTCGTTCTGGGCATGGGTCGTTCCGATCGCGATCTTTATCGCGGGCTCTCTGCTCGCCGAATACGCTTTTGGCCGGCTGGCCTCGCCCGAGGAGAAGCGGCGCGACCTGCAAGACCGCGTCCGCAATCCACCGACGTAAACCACTGTTGCAGGCTTGCAATTCCGTTTCGCGGCGATTGGAGCTAGGTTGCGACGAAAGTGTCTTTCGGAACCGCCATTTCGGAGTGCTCGATGCGTCGGTTGACGCTCGCCAGTGCCGGCTTTCTTGCCCTGCTGTCCGGGTCTGCCTGGGCAGCGGACATGGGTGCCGATCTGCCGATGACGGCGCCCGGCTTCGACTGGACCGGTTACTACGCCGGCATGCAGGCCGGCTATGGTTGGGGCCGGTCCGACATCACGGTCGATGGCGGATCGGTCAAGCCCGACATCGACGGCGGTTTCGTCGGCGGCCATGTCGCGGGACTCTGGCAGTTCGATCAGGCCGTGCTCGGCGCCGAGGCCGATCTCAACCACGCCTCGATCGACGGCTCCGCCGAGGCCGGCCCGGCAAATACATTCGGCACCGACGTGAAATGGTTCGGATCGATCAATGCCAAGGCAGGCTACGCCATGGATCGCGTGCTGCTCTACGGCATTGGCGGCATCGCTTTTGCCGGCATCGAGACTTCACAGACGGCAGGCACGGTCTCTGCCCAAACCCGCACCAGCACCGGCTGGACGCTCGGCGCCGGCGTCGACTATGCGTTGACCAACAATGTCGTCGTCGGCGCGCAATACCGCTACTATGATTTCGGAAAGGAGCATTTCGATGCTCAAGACACTTTCACCGACCGCGACCAGGACGTGAAGCTGCAGACGCTCGGCGTGAATTTCAGTTACAAATTCTGAGGCTTGCCGCTGTCGCGGCGATGCCCTTTATCTCGGAGATCTTTTGGAAATCAGGTGGCCGGCGCCCGCAGGGGGCGGGGAAATGGGTAGGGGCCTGATAGACGCCGGCCTCGGCGGATCGAGCCGCCTTGTGGGTTAACCTAACGGCATCCTCGCAAACCGTAATTCCGCGATCGCGCCACTTTCCAATGCGCCCCTGCTCCGCAAGCGCGGGACCGGTAGTGGTTAAGCCTCGACGCAAGGCAATCGGGCCGATCAGGACCCGTCCGAAGCGATCTTTCCGGCCGGCATCGCGGCGAGGCATTCCTCCAATCGCTGGAGCCGGGCTTTCTGCCAGCGCAGCGTGTGGGCGACGTCGTGCAGGCTGTATTTGGCTTTCGAATTGGCGGCTTTGATCAGATCGCGCTCGAGCCGCTCGATCTCGCGGCGGAGCTGCCGCGCCTCCTCCTCCCGTAGCCCCCGGATCCAGCCTGGCCCACGCATGGTTCCACCATCAAAGCCGGCTCGATACTGGCAGCCAAAGGCTAATGAGACCGGTTTGCCGAGCTTTGCATTTTACACATCGCTAATATTAAATCCGCACGCGCGACGATGGTCTGGCCAGCCACTAACGATATGTCGGCGACGCTGCTCGGCTCGAACCAGGCATATCAATATATTAGCATTTACTTGTATTAGGGGGCTGACAGGATCATAATAGGTCGGCGAGTACGGGGACTTTGAGGGAGGTTCCGATGCGACCGATCCTTCTGATCGCTGCCGCGGTTGCCGCATTCTTTGTCTGGGACGGTTTGGCAAACAAGAGTGCTTATCGAATTGCGCTAATGAAAACGGCTGACCAAGTGGAGAACTTCCAAGGCCTTGTCAGGGTCTCGTGGAATTAGCCAAGCATCCCAACCCAAACAGGCATGCCAATGCTTTGCACTGATCAGTTGTAGAAATGATCGTCTACAACTGTAAGATACGTCACATTGGCAAAGGTGTCGGGCGACCACTTTAGGCCGAGAACCCCGCCGAAATGCGCGGTATTCCGATCAGTTTTTAGGCTCGTCGGGCTTTGAGGTGGCGGCGCCTCGCCCAGCGAGTTTTCTTTCAATGCGGCAACAGCCGCGGCCGATTGCCAAGCGCCGGCTTTGGATGCCACGATCATCCAGCGGCACGCTACGGACGCGCGAGATGAACTCCACGATCAAGGGCGCCTTGATAATTGCAGCGGCGATCGTGATCGCCGCCGCCATGTTCATCTATTTCGGGCCATATCAGTCGTGCGTCCGCGAACTGCGCGTCTCCAATCCTTCCCCCGCAGCCACCTGTGCCAACCTGATCAGGTAAGCGCAGCATGAGCGACGCGAATAACTGGCTATATTTTAGGGCCAGACCTTTAGCCCGTCATTCATGGCTTAACGTCCGCATATTCAGCTCAAAGTTAATTGGCAAAATTCTCCTTATGGTTCAGTGACCTATGCGCAGAGCGGCGTGATGGTTCCAAGCAAGTCACAGTTAACGAATTGCTAATTTTCCTTTGACTCCGAAACCCTACAGGCAAAGGATTGGTTCTAGGTACGGCGGGAAGGCCGGCCCACAATCTCGGTTGGCCTTCCCTATTGCGGATTGGAAAGGGAAGGTGATTAGATCATGGAAGCCGTTTGCTACGCCCCCGGTGGGATCTGCCTCGCCTCAGTCGCCGTAAGCATAGCGATGACGTTTATCGTTTTGGCTCCATTCGCAGCGACGCGGCTGCTGGTACTGCGGATGCGTGCGCACGGTGGCATCAAAGCCGCTCCGCTCGCCGCGTAGGTTCCGCAATGCGACCGGTTCTGCTGATCGTCGCCGCCGTTGCGGCGTTCTTCGTTTGGGACAGCATGGCAAACGGCGGGGTCTACTCTGCCAAGTTGAAGCACCGGTGGATCGAGACCGAGAACTTCCAAGGTCTCGTCAGGATCAATTAGCGCTTCAGCCTTCGGTCTGCTCGGCACCGCGATTGAGCCGTCAGCGTCAAGTTCTCGGTGACGTTGCTGAGCGTGGCAACGCTTGGGTAGTTGTTCGCGGCAACGACGATTGCCGCCCGGCCTGGTAGCGCCGTGTCGCGTCTCTGGCGCATGGCGCGATGCGATCGACCGGTACGGAAAGCCGGCAAGGATGGCCCCTGCCCCCGACATTCCCAAGGTCCGCTTTCACTATATGCGTCACACCCACGCCTCCGCCCTGATTGCTGGCGGCCTCGATGTTTGTTGCAATCAGCCGTCGGTTAGGGCATGCGTCGCCGTGGTCACGCTATCGGTCTACGCCCACGTCTTCAAGAAGTCGGACGAAGGCGCGGCAGCGGCGATCGAGGTTGCGATGAGAACGGGCGCGGAAGGGTCTCGGTGCCAATTTGACCTCAGGGGTAGATCGGAACCGCCTTAAGTGCTTGAAATCGCGGCGCGCGGACGTGGCGGAATTGGTAGACGCAAGGGACTTAAAATCCCTCGATCTCTGATCGTACGGGTTCGATTCCCGTCGTCCGCACCACCCTTCGCTCTTCGACAAGTCCTCCGAAGCCTTGGCGAAGGGGAGCTTCGGGTGGCAGGCCACCAACGCCGAAGCATTGTAGCCGAAGACAGGCTCAAACCTTGATCGGATTGAGCTTCAGATGCTGGATCAGGATGATCGTCTTGGCATCGACGATGCGGCCGTCGGCGATGCCGGCCAGCGCCTCGTCCAACGGCATTTCCAGAACCTCGATGTCCTCGCCTTCCTCTGGTGAGCCGCCGCCGTCGGAAATGCGGTCGGCCGGCGAATAGCGCGCGGTGAAGAACCACAGCCGCTCCGTCACGCTGCCCGGGCTCATGAACGGCGAAAACAGCCGCTCGACGTCCTTGAGGTGGTAACCCAGTTCCTCCTCCGCTTCCTTGCGGATAGCGGTTTCGGGATCGTTTTCGTCGAGCAGGCCGGCGCAGGCCTCGATCAGCGGCTCGCGATGGCCCACGGCGTAAGCCGGGAAGCGGAACTGCCGCACCAGGAGCACCGTCTGGCGCTCAGGGTCGAACGGCAGGATGACCGCGCCGTCGCCGCGATCGTAGGTCTGGCGAGTCTGCGTCTCCCATCGCCCGTCGCGGCGGCGATAATCGAGCACTGTCTTCTTCAGCACGGCCCAGTCGTCCGAAAGAACCTCTTCCGAACGGATGCGAACGCGATCTTCCATGACGACCTCCGTATTGGCCGCAAAGGGGTAACGGCGAACGATGACCCGCGCAATCCCGGAAACCGACTGGTCCAGAGGGAGTTTCACCGGCTCGTGTCTGGCGCGACGCGTAGCGGCTGACTAGATAGCGGTATCTCTCCCAGGAGCCCATTCATGACGTCATCGCTTTTCCAGCCGATCACCCTCGGCGGCCTCACCTTCCCCAACCGTATCGCGGTCGCCCCCATGTGCCAGTATTCGGCCGAGGACGGCTCGGCCAGCGACTGGCATCTGTATCACTGGATGAACCTGGCAATGTCGGGCGCTGGCATGGTGACCGTCGAGATGACCGACGTCGAGCGGCGCGGACGCATCTCGCATGGCTGCCTCGGCCTCTATTCGGACGACAATGAGGCGGCCGCCAAGCGCACGCTCGATGCCGCCAGGCGCGTCGCCGCGCCCGGTACGAAGTTCGGAGTCCAGCTTGCCCATGCCGGCCGCAAGGCCTCCAACCGCAGACCCTGGGAAGGCGGCGGTCCGCTGCAGCCGGGCGAAGATCCCTGGCAGACCGTTTCTGCCTCGGCCATAGCCTACGACACGGGCTGGAATGTGCCGCACGCGTTGGAGGAGGACGAGATCCTGGAGCTCATTGGGCGTTTTGCGCAAGCGGCCGTGCGCGCCGAACGCGCCGGCTTCGATTTTGCCGAACTGCACGCCGCGCATGGCTATCTGATCTTCCAGTTCCTCTCGCCGCTCTCCAACCAGCGGACCGACCGCTGGGGCGGGTCGCTCGAAAACCGCATGCGCTTTGCGGTCGAAATCGCCAGGGCAGTGAGGAAGGCCGCCCCGTCCATGATGCTGGGCGCGCGCCTCTCGGTGAAGGAATGGGTCGACGGCGGTTTCGACGTCGAGGGCGCGATCGAGGTGGCCAAGGCGCTGAAGGCCGATGGCATCGCCTATATCTGCTGTTCCAGCGGCGGTAACTCGCCCCTGCAGCAGGTGCCGCCCGGCCCCGGCTACCAGGTGCATCTGGCGGAAGCCGTGCGCAACGGCGCCGGCATTCCGACACGCGCCGTGGGGCTGATCGACGATCCGAGCCAGGCCGAGGCGATCGTCGCCGATGGCCGCGCCGACATGGTGGCGCTGGCGCGCGCATTCCTCGCCGACCCGCGCTGGGGCTGGCGCGCCGCGGCTGCCTTCGGCGAGGAAATCCATCCGGCGCCGCAACTGGCGCGTTCGGTGACGACGATGCGGCATTGGATGAAGGCTGCCAGCTAGAGCAATTCCAGAAAAAGCGCGACCCGGTTAGGCTCGGCGACTTCGCCGTAGCCTTCCGTCCGGAATTGCGTCAAAACAACCGGAAGATGAGCGGGTCCTGAGACGTTTGGGCGCAGGACCCGCGCCACAACTGCAACCAATTTGGCCGTTTTACGTTCCGGCCATGATGGACAACAAGCCCTTTGAAAAGCCGGTGGTGGTCGAGCTCGGCCATGTCGGCAAATATCGCCAGATAAGCAGCACCCGCGAGGCCGCCGAGTGCCTGATGACCGTTTGGCCGCTCAATCGCGGCGAGCGGCATCGTAATGCGCTCGACACTTGCCTCAAAGCGCTGGAAGGTTATCGTTCGACAGCGGACGCGCGTCGCGCCCTCGTCGAAGCAGCCAAGGAATCGGAAGTGCTGGTCCCCGAAGATAGGCTGCCCGACGGAAAGCTGCATTAAGCAATTCCAGGAAAAGTGTGAGCGGATTTCCGTCCGGAATTGCGTATAACAAGAAGATAGGGCGTTTCACCGTTTCCGTGAAACGTGAGACGCACTAGCGGACTTCTCAACCGGAGGATTTCATGGCGAAGCTGACTTACAAGATCGTCGAACATGATGGCGGCTGGGCCTACAAGGTCGGCTCGACATTTTCGGAGACTTTCCGCACGCACCAAGAGGCGCTGCGCGCGGCCGAAATCGCCTCGGCCGAGCAGCAGGTTGCCGGCGCCACGGATGGCATCCAGTATGAGGATGCCGAAGGCAAGTGGCACGATGAACTGGCCGACGGCCGCGACCGCCCGCAGACCGAAGTATCCGACTAGGGTGTGTTGAGATTCAGGTCAGTCACGCCGAGTCGAATGGCGGGTTCCGAGAACCGGAGCGGAGCGTACTTAAAATACGTGAGCACCGGAAGCGCAGGAAACCGTCATTTGCAGGCCGGCATCACCTGAATATCAACACACCCTAAAGCATGTCTCCCGAAAGTGATAATCGGTTTCGGGACGAAGGCATGCGCAAAATCAAAAAGCTAAAGCGCATGGAGCGAATCTGAAAGATCGCGACGCTCTTTGAGAGCGGGATCGCCCCCGCGACCGGCGAAGCCCGTAGGCTCACGCCGGCCGCCGGCGACTGTGCCTCGCTATTTTCCGCAGTACTGGTCGTTGACGTTCTGTCGCGAATTGGCGTCCGGGCCAGGCGTGCTGTCGGCGCATGGACCAATGGCACCGGTATTGCCGAGGGTGTTGAGGCCGGAGGAGTCACCGCCCGCAATGCTGCCCGTGGTGGTCCGATCGATCGGCCGCTCGCTCGACGTTGAGCGGTCGCTGTGCCACCACGACCAGTCGTTGGACGACTGCGCCATCGCCGCGCCACTCATGGCCAATACGAGCGCCGAAGCCGCTATGAATTTCCTAAGCATTGGAGTCTCCGTTGTGGTTCGTCGCCGCTTGGGTCGGCGACGTGAACGAAACCTCAGGTTCAAGGCAAAGGTTCCGGCCGGAAAATCACGATGGACCAAGGCATTGGACACGTTCGTGTGACGACTCCGTGAGCCAGCGAAGGCTCGATACCGGCAGAACCGCGCAACTCTCGCCAAAAGTCAGGTCACGCCGCGAAGGCGCGCATGGCAATGCGCTGGATAAAGGCGACGACCCGTTCGTGTTCGACGAATTGCGGCATATGGCCGAGACCTTCGATCCGCTCGAAATCGAGCCCTTGGATCTTGTCCAGCATCGGCTCGCCATGGACGGGCTCGCCAATGACACGGTCGGCGCTGCCGAACAGAATTCCAACCGGCATCGCCATCTCGCCATAGCGCCGTTCGATGCGGCCAAGATCCTGCTCCACCGCAACGACGTCGGTGGAGGTGGCAAAATAGTGAGACGGGCGCAACCCGAGCCACCCGCCGCCGGCGATCATGTAGTCCGCGGGAACCGTTTGCGGCGCGAAAATGAATTTCATTGTCGGCTGCGCGTAAAGAAGGCTCAGCGGTATCGCCAGCGTATGAGCCAGAGCGCGGCGCAGCAGCCGTGACGGAACATAGAGCAGGTCAAATCCCTGACGCGCCCTCGCTTCCTGATGCGTCAGCGGCGAGAGCAGCGCGATGCCGGAAATCGCTGCCGGATGCTCGGTCGCCAGCGCAAGCGCTATCGCTCCGCCAAGCGAATGGCCGACGATCAGGGGCCGCTCCAGGCGCAGTTCCTCGATGAATCGCAGCACGATTTCCGCCTGTTCGGGCAGCCGGCCGGTCGCGCTGCTTGCGCGAACCGAATAGCCGGAGCCCGGTCGGTCGAGCGCGATCAGTCGATAGCCGGCGCCGAAGCGCCCGAACAACGTGTGGCGGAAATGATGGAGCTGGGCGCCGAGCCCATGCAGAAAGACAATCGGCCGGCCCTCGCCTTCTTCCACATAGTGGATGCGATTGCCACCGATGTCGACGAATTTGCCGCAAGCCGGCACTAGTCTTTCGGCCTTTGCGGCGATCCGCCAAGTTGCAAGCATCAGGGCGAACAAGATAAGGGCCGCCGCAACGACCAGGCCGGCGAACAGCCACAAGACAATCGATATCAGCATATTTTGATCCGGAACTGACGGACCGCACCATATCCGCAACGAGCGCCGCCACAAGCACGAGCGTCAGGCTTTCGCATTGCGGCCGGCCGCGGCCCGCGTTATCTCAGGCGACCTCGATGCCGGAGCCCGCCATGCCTGAAATCGTCACCGCCGCCATGCTCGTCATCGGCGACGAAATCCTCTCCGGCCGCACCAAGGACAAGAATATCGGCCACCTCGCCGACATCATGACGGCGATCGGCATCGACTTGAAGGAAGTGCGCATCGTCCCCGACGAGGAGGATGAGATCGTTGCGGCGGTGAATGCCGTGCGCGCCCGCTATACCTACGTCTTCACGACCGGCGGCATCGGCCCCACGCATGACGACATCACCGCCGATTCCATGGCCAAGGCCTTCGGCGTGCCCTGCGAATACGACGCCAAGGCCTATGCCTTGCTGGAGGCGAGCTATGCCCAGCGCGGCATCGAATTCACCGAAGCGCGCAAGCGCATGGCGCGCATGCCGCGCGGCGCCGACCATATCGACAACCCCGTCTCCGTCGCGCCGGGCTTCCGCATCGGCAATGTCCATGTCATGGCCGGCGTGCCGTCGATCTTCCAGGCCATGCTCGACAATGTCGTGCCGACGCTCAAGGCCGGCACGAAGATGCTGTCGGCCACCGTGCACTGCCCCTTCGGCGAGGGCCTGGTCGGTGGGCCGCTGGCCGACATCCAGAAGGCGCATCCCGACACCATCATCGGCTCCTATCCCAAATATGGCGACGGCAAGTTCTGGACCGAGCTCGTGGTGCGCGCTCGCAGCGAGGAAGCGCTCGAGGCAGCGCGCAAGGACGTCGAGGCGATGGTGGCGGGCTTCGCCAAGGCGGGCTGACCGGCGTTCGGCTGGAACCAGTCAACGCGCTGAGGCGTTCCCTTGCTGCGCCCACGCGTAGCGCAAACAATTGAGGGACCGGTCATGCGTTTCAGGACAATCGTCGCCATTTTGCAGAACGAGCAGGATGCCGAGCGCGTTCTCGATTGCGCCATTCCGCTTGCCGAAAGGTTCGAGAGTCATCTCGTCGGCATCCATGCCGAGGCGTTGCCCGTTCCCTACACCTCGGCCACCGGCTTTCCGGACACCGAATTCCTGCAGGTCTCGGCCGAGATGAACAAGGAACGCGCCGACAAGCTGCAGGCGTATTTCCTGAGGCGGGTCGAGGAATCCGGCCTGTCCTTCGAATGGCGAAGCCTGGAAAGCTTCTCCGGCGACAGCGCGCTGACCGGCATAACGAGCGTGCGCGCCGCCGATCTGATCATCGCCGCGCAGCGCGATACCGGCGGCGACCCGAGCGCCGACGTCGACACACTGGTCTATGATGCCGGCCGGCCGGTGCTGGTCGTGCCCCATGCCGGGCCGCTGATCACGACCTTCAGACGTGTGCTGCTTGCCTGGAACGGCAGCAAGGAAGCGGCGCGCGCCGCTTTTGACGCCCTGCCCTTCATCGCCGAGGCCGACAAGACGGACATTCTCGTCATCGACCCGCCGGAGACGCTGGATGAATCGCCGGAAGCCGCCGGTGCCGAGATCGCCGCGGCGCTGTCGCGACACGGCGCCAATGTCAGCGTCTGCGTGCAGAAATCCGATGGATCCTCCGTCGACGATCTCATCCAGGCCCGCATAACGGAATGCGGCGCCGATCTTCTGGTGCTTGGCGCCTACAGCCATTCCTGGCTGCGGCAGCTTCTGTTCGGCGGCGTCACGCGCACGGTGCTGCGCACGACGAACGTGGCGGCTTTCCTGTCGCGGTAGCAACCGCGTCCCCTGATTTCGTCCGGCGCGCTTCAAGTTCACAGCCATCGCCAGACGCTGCCCTTGCCAAGCCTGGCGCTTTCCGGCTAATTCCGCGTGCATTCCATTGTTTTTGCGCGCCGCGGCGCGCTTGCGGAGTGCGCGAGCCATGTCCCTTCCCGAAAAAGCCTTTCCCGTCTCTTGGGACCAATTCCACCGCGACGCCCGCGCGCTGTCCTGGCGGCTTTCCGGCGCCAGCAAGGGACAGTGGAAAGCGATCGTCTGCATCACCCGCGGTGGCCTGGTGCCAGCGGCCATCATCGCGCGAGAGCTCGGCATCCGGGTCATCGAGACGGTATGCGTCGCTTCCTATCACGACTATACGAGCCAGGGGCAGTTGCAGGTTCTCAAGGAGATTTCGCCGCCGTTGCTCGCCGATGACGGGGCCGGTGTGCTCATCATCGACGACCTGACCGATACCGGCAAGACGGCCGGCATCGTGCGCGCCATGATGCCGAAGGCGCATTTCGCGACCGTCTATGCCAAGCCGAAGGGCCGGCCGCTGGTCGATACATTCGTCACCGAGGTCAGCCAGGATACCTGGATCTACTTTCCCTGGGACATGGGCTTCACCTACCAGAAGCCTATCGCGGACGATCACGCCGGCTGAGCGGCGCTCAAATCTTCCGGAGAACCTGCCTCAAAGGCGCGTCGTGTAACCGCGCCAATGGATGCAACTATTTGCGAACTGACTTTTTCTGGTGGGATTTTCCGACGGAGTGAAGTTTTTTACTTTTAAAGCTCAAAATCCGCCGTAGATTCGTAAGGTGGCAAACGATTCTGGAGGCTGGGGCAGCTTTCTTCAATGTTGACGAGGCCTACAACGCATAGTGCTATGACCGAAAGAGTCAGAAGACTTTTCGGCACGGCGCCATGCCGCCTGCAAGTTGCCGCCTTGCCTTGGCGCGAGGGCAAAGACGGCGTCGAGATCATGCTGATCACCAGCCGTGACACCGGACGCTGGGTGCTGCCCAAGGGGTGGCCGGAGGCCAGGGAGGCGCTTTGCCAGGCCGCGGCCCGTGAAGCAGGCGAGGAAGCCGGATTGCGCGGCACCGTCTCGCATCTTGAAGCCGGCCGCTATTTCTATGCCAAAGTCCTCGGCTCAGGCGAGGAAGTGCCTTGCGAAGTGCTGGTCTTTCCGCTGCATGTCGACCGCGTCGCGGATCGCTGGAAAGAGAAGCGCGCGCGAACGCGCAAATGGGTTGGCGCGACCGAGGCGGTCGAAATGATCAACGAGCCGGACCTTTGCCAGATCATTGCCGGCTTCTGTGCCGCACCGCACAAGTTCGCCTGATTCAACATTTCCGGAAAATGCGTAGCGGTCGGTCTCGGCGACCGTCAGATGCGGCCGAAATCGTCGGAGCTGAGCCGGGTCCAGCGGTCGCCCATCAACCCGCCGATGAAGATGTCGCCGGTGCGGACCGCTTCCGCGACTTCGGCGATGCGCGAGCGGACCATCGTGCCCCCGGCATAGCGGAAAAAGACATCCTTATGGTTGAAGAGCTGGGGCATGAACCGGCTCTGCGTCTGCCCGGTGATGCCCACGCAGCCCATCTCCCGCGCAGCCGCGATAAGGGCATCGAGTGTCGCGCCCCAATGGGATCCGGACCCCTGGATTTGCAACAGGTTCGCGATGCCGCCGGGTTGGCCGTAAAAGGCATAGCACCCAAGCGTCCTGCCGGCTTCGTCGTAAGTCCCGCCGAAATGAAGCGGCCCGTCGGCCTGCTTCTCGGCCGCCAGCGTAAGCAGTCGCGGCAACTCGCCGTCCTTCCAGCTCGGCCGAAGAGCATAGTCGGACATGAGCATTGGCAGCCGCTCCGCGAACCGCGCGGCGTCGATCGACTCGCGATGGACCCGATGTGAAGACGGATGCTGAGCCGAGAGCTCGGACCTTTTTCTTGTAAGCGCGTCGAACGCTCGCGCGCAGGGATCGAGCGCCAGGCGAGGCAGTGCAGGCCATTTACGGTGCAACATGGCGGCGGCCATGGCGCCCGGCCGGAAAACACAGGTCCATTCCAGACAATGCACCGGCAGCAGTTGATACTTCATCGGCCGGGCGAAGGCCAAGGACGTCCGATTGGCCGAATCCGTGAGGTATAGATCGAATTGGCCTTGATGCAGAGAACGCAGCAATTGCGGCCCGGCCCAGCCGTGATCGATGGCGGAGTCGGTCATGAAGGGACCGATGATAGCGGCGTTCAATGCCGTTGCGTTGAGCTCATAGCGGGCGTTCAGAACGCCCATGAACCCACCCAGGCGACCCTGCGGGTTGATCTGGACGAGAGCTTTGCTCTCACCGCCGCCGAGATAAAGTGCCCTCATATATTCCGCCGTGCGCGCGATCGCGCGGTATCGGTGGCGACGACGGTGGCGAAACTTCGTCAGGAAGAGTGCGGCGACCTGATCGAGATCTCCGACGGCAAGCGGGCGAACCGAGCCGTGTTGAGAGTCCACTACCGACGGGGCAGCGATCTTTTGCGGACCGGCATTTGCGGAATCAAGGTCCATCATGAGTGCCTATGCGAGGCCCACTGCACCGGCGAAATCCTGCGGCTCGCAAAGGAGATCTCCTGTGATCGGCATTGCTACGAAACAAATCTCCAGCAGAGCAGCATCTACCCCATCGGATTTGCTTTTCTGTAAATTCACGTAAGCCGTTGCTTTGACGAATTTATTTTTACCGATGCTGCGAATGAAAGACTCAAAACTCGACAAGTAGAAAGGAATTTGAATAGCGCCTTGCACGACGCCTGCCGCATAACGCGAGCGCGGTTGCAATTTCGGATTGCCTGGGCCGCATCCGAGGGTGCGCCTTGCGAACGCGGATCCACGCGGCACCGGACAGCTGACAGCGCCCGGCCGACGACGGGCGCTGTCCTTTCTCAGCCGACGAGCCCCTTGGTCAATTCGAGCGCCTGACGCTCGAACAGCCGGCGGTAGATGCCGCCATTGAGCCGGATCAGTTCGTCATGCGAACCTTCCTCGGCTATACGGCCGCGATCGAAAACCAGCAGACGGTCGAGCGCCCGCACCGTCGAGAGCCGGTGCGCGATGACCAGCGTCGTGCGCCCGACCATCAGCCGCTCCATCGCCTTCTGGATCAGCACCTCCGATTCAGAATCGAGGCTCGACGTCGCCTCGTCGAGGATCAGGATGCGCGCATCGGCCAGGAAGGCGCGCGCGATCGCCACGCGCTGACGCTCGCCGCCCGACAGCTTCACGCCGCGCTCGCCGACCAGGGTTCCGTAGCCCTTGGGCAGGTTGGCGATGAAGTCGTGCGCGCTGGCAAGCTTCGCCGCATGCTCGATTTCGGCCTGGCTGGCCCCCGGCCTCGCATAGGCGATGTTCTCGGCCAGCGAGCGGTGGAACAGGATCGGTTCCTGCTGGACGATGGCGATCTGGCTGCGCAGCGACGCCTGCGCGACCTGCGAGATGTCCTGCCCATCGATCAGTATCCGCCCCGCATTCACGTCATAGAGGCGTTGGATCAGCTTGACGAAGGTCGTCTTGCCCGAGCCCGAATGCCCGACCAGCCCGATGCGTTCACCGGCCGCGATCTCGACCGAGAAATCGCGGTAGAGCGGCAGCCTGTGATTGCCGTAGTGGAACGTCACCTTGTCGAAGGCGATGCGCCCATCGGTGATCCGGATCGGCCGCGCGCCGGGCCGGTCCTCGATGCCGAGTGGCTCGGACTGGAAGTCGACCAGTTCCTCCATGTCGTTGATCGAGCGTTGCAGGTTGCGGATATGCGTGCCGATGTCGCGCAAATAGCCATGCAGCACGAAGAACGAGGTCAGCACGAAGGCGACATCGCCGGCGCTCGCCTGGCCCCACGCCCACAAGATGAGGGCAAGGCCGATCACCGCGGCGCGCATGACAAGCAGCAGAACGCCTTGCGTGGAGCCGTTGGCGGTGCCGCGCATCCAGGTGCGGCCGGTGCGCAGCCGCCATTTGGCGACGACGCGTGCCAGCCGCGCTTCCTCGTTGGCTTCCGCGCCGAAACCCTTGACGACGGCATTGCAGCTCACTGCGTCGGCCAGCGAGCCGCCCAGCCGCGTGTCCCAGCTGTTGGCAAGCCGTGCGGCGGGCGCGACATAGCCGAGCGACAGCTTCGTCGTGACCGCAATGAACAGCACCGAACCGGCCGCCACCACGGCCCCCATCAGCGGCCAGAACCAGCCGAGCAGCAGCGTCGAGCCGACGAGCATCACGAGCGACGGCAACAGCGCGATCAGGATCGTGTCGTTGAGAAGGTCCAACGCCCACATGCCGCGCGTGATCTTGCGCACCGTCGACCCGGCGAAGCTGTTGGCATGCCAGTCCGTCGAGAAGCGCTGCACCCGATGGAAGGCATCGGCGGCAATGTCCGACATCATCTTCAGCGTCAGCTCGACGATCCACAGGAAAGCGACATTGCGCAGCATGACGCCTGCCAGGGCCAGCGCCATCAGGGTCGAGAACGCCGCTATCGCCGCATTCCATGCGAGCGCGTCGGTTCCAGCGCCGCTGGCGACCGCGTCGACCAGGCGGCCGGAATAGAAGGGTGTCAGCACGTCGGCCAGCGTCGAAAGCAGGAACGCGCCCATGATGAGCGAAAGCCGCCACGGCTGACGGCGCCAGTGGTTGAAGGCAAAGCCAAGCACGCTACGAAAGGCGCCGGCGCGCAGGTCGATCTTGAAACGAGCCATAATGTCATCCGGGCGCGAAAGAGCCCGGTCCCGGTAAAATCAAATTGGAAAACCCGCGTCCGGGCCTTGCGGCGCATAGGAAAACGGGAGGTTCAGCATGGCAGGCCGTCCGCCCAAAGGCAGCGACCGGCAGCGGCAAATGCCTGTCCTGCGTCCGGCTCCCCGAAAAGTCTTCGGACAGCCCGAGCGACCTAGGCTTTGCGGCCTCGCGTAACGGTGTCAAATCCTGCCATACGGTCCTCCCGGAAGGGAATCGCGGAGAAGCTCTTATAGGGAGGCGTCACCCGATCGCCAAGCCGGCCTATCGTCAAAACGCCATCTGGCCCAACCACTGCGACGGATTTGCAACAACGGCGGGTTGTGCGGGCATATGCGTGTTGCCCAGAGCCGCGCGGCGGTTCTGGGACGACGACATGCGTCAAAACAAAGACTTAAAGCGCGTCACCTGAATCCGTTTCAACGCGACGCTTTTAAGCCCTCAAGCTGCCGGGTTGCGATCCAGCCGCATGTAGCGTCCGTCGGTCGACGCCTTGAATCAGAGCTTCTCGTAGAGGCTGTGGGCGTCGTCGGTCGAAAGGCTCCAATGCGTCACCGTGCCGACTTCAGGGTGATTGATCAGCGCCTGGACGAGCCGCTTGCCGATCCCCCGCCCGCGATGCTCGGGCCAGATGATGACGTCGGCAACATAGGCAAAGACGGTGTAGTCGGTGATCGCTCGGGCGAACCCGACCTGCTTGCCGTCCAGATAGGCGGCGACGCAAAGCGAGTTGTCGAAGGCGCGGCGATGCGCCTCGTCGGTTCGGGACGCGCCCCAATAGCTTTGCATGAGCTGGTCGGAGGTCGCCCGGAAATCGATCCGCGACGGGTCGAAGCTGATTTCAATGTCTTGCATGCGCCGCTGCCGCGATCTGAACGTTGAGCATGGTGCCGAAAAGTGTGAAGCGGCTTTCGGACGACACCATGCTCAGGATTAGAGACGATCCCGGAACCGGTTGGTGATCGGGTAGCGGCGGTCGCGGCCGAAATTCTTGCGCGTGATCTTCACGCCGGGCGCTGCCTGCCGGCGTTTGTATTCGGCAATGTAGAGCAGGTGCTCGACACGCGTGACCGTCGCCCGGTCATGGCCGCGCGCGACGATGTCGTCGACGCTCATCTCGTTCTCCACCAGGCACTCGAGAATGTCGTCCAGCACCGGATAGGGCGGCAGCGAATCCTGGTCGGTCTGGTTTTCGCGCAGTTCCGCCGACGGTGCCTTGTCGATGATGTTCTTCGGGATGACCTCGCCCGAGGGCCCAAGCGCACCCGGCGGCACATGCGCGTTGCGCCAGCGCGAAAGCGCATAGACCTGCATCTTGTAGAGGTCCTTGATCGGATTGAAGCCGCCATTCATGTCGCCGTAAAGTGTAGCGTAGCCGACCGACATCTCGCTCTTGTTGCCGGTGGTGACGACCATCGAGCCGAACTTGTTCGAGATCGCCATCAGGATGGTGCCGCGGGCGCGGCTTTGCAGGTTTTCCTCGGTGATGCCTTCCTGGGTGCCTTCGAAGAGCTGCGTCAGCGCGTGCCTGAAGCCTTCGACCGGCTCGGAGATCGGCACGATGTCGTAGCGGCAGCCGAGCGCGCGCGCGCAGTCCTCGGCGTCCTTCAGCGAATCTTTCGACGTGTAGCGATAGGGCATCATCACGGTGCGCAACCGCTCTTCGCCGAGTGCATCGACGGCTAAAGCCGCGCAGATCGCCGAGTCGATGCCGCCGGAGAGACCGAGCACGACGTTCTTGAAACCGTTCTTGTTGACGTAGTCTCGCAGGCCGAGCATGCAGGCGCGGTAGTCGGCCTCCTCGCGGTCGGGGATCTTCGACATCGGGCCTTCCGAGCAGACCCAGGTGTCTCCCTTTCTTTTCCAGGTGGTGACGTCGACCGCGTCCTCGAACTGGCTCATCTGGAAGGCAAGCGTCTTGTCGGCGCCGATGGCGAAGGAAGCCCCGTCGAAGATCAACTCGTCCTGGCCGCCGAGCTGGTTGGCATAGATCATCGGCAGGCCGGTTTCGATGACCTGCCGGATGACGACCTGGTGGCGGACGTCGATCTTGGCGCGGTAATAGGGCGAGCCGTTCGGCACCAGAAGGATCTCGGCGCCGCTTTCGGCCAGCGTCTCGCAGACCGCGATATCGCCCCAGATGTCCTCGCAGATGGGGACGCCGATGCGTACGCCGCGGAAATTGATCGGCCCCTGCAACTCCGGCCCGGCTTGGAAGACGCGCTTCTCGTCGAACTCGCCGTAGTTCGGCAGATCGAGCTTGTAGCGTTCGGCGATGATCTTGCCGGCATCGGCGAAGACGATGGAATTATGCGTGCCGCTCTTGCGCTTGAGCGGCGTGCCGATGATGACGCCGGGCCCACCATCGGCGGTGTCCCTGGCGAAATCCTCGGCAGCTTTCTCGCAGGCCTTCAGGAAGGAAGGCTTCAGCACCAGGTCCTCCGGCGGATAACCGGCGAGGAAGAGCTCGGTATAGAGCACCAGATCGGCACCCTGCCGCGCCGCGTCCGCCCTCGCTTCGCGCGCCTTCGCCAGATTGCCGGCGACGTCGCCGACAGTCGGATTGAGCTGGGCAACGGCGATGCGCAGGATATCGGGAGCGGTCTTGGTCATGGAACGGATGTAGCGTGGCAGAAATCGCCCCGCAATGGCCATTGCTTGGGCCAAATAGGATCGATCGACGGATGTCGATCGTATCCCGATTGAGCTCGGTCCTGCTTGGCCGAGCGCTCGGCCTAGTCGCCCATATACTCGCGCAGCGCCTCGACCGACCGGTTCTCGCCGATCGACATCGCCAGGATCCGCGATATGTGGCGGCGCGGCAGGCCGGTCTCGGCCGACCACTGGTTGATCTGCGCCTGGATCTTGTCGAGATCCCGCTTCGAGGTCGGGTTCTCGGCGATATCGAGGCCGGCATCGCGCAAGGCTGCCGCCATGTCGGTGGAGGCGACGAACGTGTCCCATTCGAGCCAGCGCAGGAAATACTGTCCGGTGTTGCCGCCCAGCCGGCTGCCATGCTTGGCGAGATAGGCGGTCAGGCCGACCTGATCGTCCGCGGGCCACCCGGCAATGAACTTGCCGAAGCTGCCATGCTCCTTCGAGACGCGATCGACGAAAGCCGCATTGTCACGCACCGATTTGATCTTCTGGGGGTTGCGCACGATGCGGCTGTCGGAGGCCAGTTCGTGCCAGAAATCGTCCGGCTGGAACAGAAGCCGCTTCGGCTCGAAGCCGAGGAAGGCCTCCTCGAAACCCGGCCATTTCTGCTCGATGACGCGCCACACGAAGCCTGCGGCGAAGATGCGCTCGGCCATGGTGGAGAGAATGCGATCGTCGGGGACTTTCGCCACAGCCTTATTGTCGGGCGCAGGACCAAGCAGCGGCGCCAGCACCGCCTCGCCTCCCTTTCGCTTTGCCGCCCGTGCATGAATTTTCTGGAAATCGAGCATCTTTGTCCTCGCCTGTTCGCCGCAATCTAGCACTTCACGTCTGGCCCGGCAGCCTCTACGTCTAGTCGATGCCGGGCGAAGGAGAGGACCAATGAACAAGATCGTCGAGGACATGGCGAACCGTTTGCTCAAGCGAAAGCCGGAAGGTCTCGGCCCGCTTGAGAGCCGCGTGCTTCAGTCGACGCTCGAGCGCACCACCATCACGCGCGACACCAACAAGGCCGTCGCCTTCCACGAGACCTATGGCGACCGCGTCGCCGACACGATCGCCAGGATTGGCGGTTCCTGGTCCTTCATCCTCGGCTTCCTGGGCTTTCTTGTTCTTTGGACTGCCGGCAACGCCTGGCTGCTCACGCGCGACGCCTTCGACCCCTATCCCTTCATCTTCCTCAACCTCGTGCTGTCGATGCTTGCGGCGATCCAGGCGCCGGTGATCATGATGTCGCAGAATCGCCAGACCGAGCGCGACCGCATCGACGCGGCGCATGACTATGAAGTCAATCTGAAGGCCGAGATCGAGATCATGGCCCTGCATGAAAAGCTCGACGAACTGCGCCACAGCGAGATCATCGGCATGCGCGACGAAATCCTGCGCATGGCCGAACAGATCAAGCGTATCGACGAAAAACTGTCGGCGCGGCCCGCAACAGAATGAACGAGACCATCCATCACCTCATCGAGCAATATGGGCTGATCGCGGTCTTCCTGGGCTGTGTGGCCGAAGGCGAAAGTGCCGCGATCCTTGGCGGCTTCTTTGCCCATCAGCATGTCTTCGTGCTGTGGCAGACTTTCCTCGCCGCCTTCATCGGCGCGTTCGCCGGCGACACGTTCTTCTTCACCCTCGGCCGCAGCTTCGCCGAGCATCGCTATGTAAGAAGGCTGCGCAGGCGGCCAGGCTTCAGCCGCGCCTATCGCCTGCTCAATACTCATCCCAACATTTTTGTGCTGACCAACCGCTACATCTACGGCATGCGTCTGGTCGGCGGCATCGCAGCCGGCCTGTCGACGGTGCCAATGCCCCGTTTCGTTGTCCTGAACGCCATCTCTTCAGCGGTCTGGGCGGCCCTGTTCAGCGGCATCGGCTATGTCTTCGGTCTCGGCGCGGAGGAAATGGTGGGCCAGGCGTTTGCACGCCATGAGCGCCTGCTCATCGCCCTTGGCGTTGGCGTCGTAGTCGCAGTCATTGCCTGGCTGGTCGGCCATCACTTTGCCGGGCGCGAACGCGCCAGGGAAGATCAGGCTGGATCCTGATCGCCGAAGCGGTCCGCGGGGATCAGATCGGCGCGCCGGTAAGGCGTTCGATGACGGCGATGCCCCAGACGCCGCCGGCGATCACGATCGAAATCAGCACCGCCAGCGAACCGCAGTCCTTGGCAAGCTGGATATCGATGTGGAATTCGCGCGAGATCGCGTCGCAGGCCGCCTCGATGCCCGTGTTAAGCACTTCGACCATGATCAACAGCAGAACTGCGCCGATCAAAAGGGCATAGCCGCGCCAGGAGATCGAAATGAACCAGCCGGCCGGCAGGGCAAGCGCAAGCAACAGCAGTTCCTGCTGGAATGCCTTTTCGTGTGCGGCCAATTTGCGGAAGGCCCGAACTGAATTGACGAAAGCATCGATCAGCCGCTGCATGCCTCTGCCCCTTTGCGAGTCACCGGCAGGGGATATCGCAACGGCGGGATCAATGGAATAAGGCAGCCACCGCAAAATTCATCCGTCCGCGACCTTTATCGACGGTGCCGATTTTTCGAATTGCGGCAGCCCGTCCTCGATCGAATAGTAGTCGCCCTTGTCGCCGACGAAGATGTGGCTTTCCGCCGACAGGCCGCTCGGCCTTTCGAAGGCGCCGGCCATGATGGAGATTGTGTCCAACTCGTTGTGCTTCCAGAAGAGCAGCGAGCCGCAGGTGCGGCAGAAGCCGCGCTTCGCCACGTCGGAGGCGCCGTACCAGGTGAGCCCGTCTGCTCCCTCTATGACGACATCGGCATCCCTGGAGGCGGTGGCCGCGACGAAATGGCCGGTTTGCCGCCGGCATTGCGAGCAGTGGCAATAGACGACGCCGCGCAACGGGCCGCTCGTCTTGAAACGCACCGCCCCGCACAGACACGATCCACCGTGGTTGTCGCCCATTCCGGTCTCCCTCGGATTCATCTTCCCGATCGAAATAGAATTCCAGTTTTGCAGCGGCCGGGCACAGGCAAATGCGACACCGAAGCGACGTGTTTCAAAAGCTGCGTCTGCACCGGCCTACAGCCTGTGGTAGCAACGACAATGAGGAAATGCGGGCCATTAAGGAAACTTTAGCGCAACTGCATTTATGGTTCCCACAAGCGGAGGTCGTGAGGGGACGCGCCGTCGCATTCGCAATTCCGATTCAAATCCCCGCGTGAGCGACTCCCGGCGGTGGCAGGTCTCCGGTCGCACTGAAGGGACAGTGAAGACGATATGCAACCGGCAGCCATTCCAACTGACAGAAACGCCGACATTGCCAGCCAGGTCGTGGCGACGATGCGCCAGTTGGGCGTGCTCGGCATGCCGCGCAACTACGAGATTTTTTACGAGGCGCTCAGCGGCAGCAATCACGAGCTCAGCGTTGCCGTCGTCTCGTTGAGCAACCGGCCGACCCAGGATGATCTCGACCGTATCGGCCGCACCTTTTTCCCGCAGCACCACGGCCCCGCCATCGTCGAGCACGCTCGCGATATGATCGCCAAGGAATTGGAGGACATAGCCGCGCTGCTGCGCAACGAGCGCACCCATATCGAGAAATACGGCCGAATCCTCGACGAGACCTCGAGCGGCTTGAGCAATCGCAGCCTGCTTTCGCAGGAACTGCTGCAAAAGATTGCGGGGGCCATGTCAGCCGCCACCAATTCGACGCTCGATCACAACCGCCAGATCTCCAGCACGCTCAACGAAAAGACGGCGGAGCTTGAAAGCGTCAAGTCGAAGCTGGAAGAATACAAGCGGCTTGCCGACACGGATCCGCTGACGCAGTTGTGGAACCGCCGCGCCTTCGACAAGGAGATCACCCGGATCTACAACAGCAATCGTGGCATCCTGTTCAACGCCCTGATCCTGGCCGATATCGATCATTTCAAGGACATAAACGATCGCTACGGCCACCCAGTCGGCGACAGGATCCTGCAGATCATCGCCGAGATCTTCCAGTCCAGCGTCCGCCACGACATGTTCGTCGCGCGCACCGGCGGCGAAGAATTTGCGCTGATCGTCGAAGGCGCCAGTGAGGACGCCACCTGCGAGATCGCCGAGCGCATCCGCGCCCTGATCGAGCAGACCCCCTTCACCAGCAGCCAGACCGGCATCAACTACGGCACCGTCACCGTATCGCTAGGCGTGTGCATGGCATCGGAGGCGGAGAGCCCCGAAGACCTCTACACCAAGGCGGACCGGGCGCTTTACCGCTCCAAGGTCGGCGGCCGCAACCGCGTGACAAGGCACTCGGCCACGGCCAACCGGGCCGGCAAGGGCTGGCTGCTCTACAAGAAAGACTGACACGACCCTTTCCAGATGAATTTTTGTGGACTATATTTTCCACAGAAATGAAAGGGTGCGCTCATGCAACGTCCAGTCGCGGCCGCGGCGGCGGCCGAAAACGCCGTCATCACCAAGGCCACGCTGCGCGCGGCCGACCTGCTCGACATCACCGCCAGGACACTCGCTTTGGTCATCGGCGTGTCGGAAGCGACGGTCTCGCGCATGCGCAAGCAGGAATTCCTGCTTGAACGCGGTACCAAGCCGTTCGAGCTGGCGGTGCTGTTCGTCCGCCTGTTCCGCTCGCTTGACGCCATTGTTGGCGGCGACGAGACAGTTGCCCGGGCATGGCTGAAGAACCCCAACACCACGCTCGATGGCACGCCGCTCGAAAAAATCCTGACGATTTCCGGACTTGTCGATGTCATTGCCTACCTGGACTCCCGCCGCGCTCTCGTCTGAGGCCGCCAGGCTCGAAGGCAAATACTGGCGGATGGTCGAGGCGCAACACCGCGTTTCGACCCTCAAGCTCGTCGACACGCTCGACGAGCAGGCGCTGCTGGAAGACCTCATCGAGGACACCAAGCCGCGGATCCCGATGGAATGCCGCCATCTGCATTATCTTTTGGCGACGCCCTTTCGCTATGGCTCCGTCTACCCGCACGGCTCACGCTTCCGCCGCGCCGGCAAGACCAAAGGCGTCTACTATGCCGCCGAGACGGTGCTGACGGCGGTGGCCGAAATGGCCTTCTACCGCTTGCTGTTCTTCGCGGAATCGCCGGCGACGCAATGGCCGAACGACGCGGCCGAATACACCGCCTTTGCCGCGGCGATCAAATGCGACAGCGCGATCGATCTGACCCGGCCGCCGCTCGATCGCGACGAGAAGGCCTGGGCGCACGCGACAGACTACACCGCCTGTCAGGCGATCGCTGACGTCGCGCGCGAGGCCGAGCTGCAGGCGATCCGCTATCGCTCGGTGCGCGATCCCAAGGGCGCCAACATCGCGCTTTTGACATGCAAGGGCTTTGCCAAGGCAAAGCCGCTGGAGCCGCAGACCTGGCGCATCCGCATCGGCTCGTTCGGCCTGCAGGCGATTTGCGAATTCCCCGACAAGCGGCTCGAATTCTCACGCACCGCCTTTGCTGATCCTCGGCTGACCGGCATGCGCTGGGAGCGCGGCCACTGAACCCGGAAAACTCTAGCGAGGTTCATGACGGGCCGACCTCATCTGAAACCTACGCCAGAATGTTGACCGCACGCGCGGCCACCAGCGCGATCGTCAACAGCGAGATCATCGCTTCTGCCATCATCAGCAACTTGGCGCGCTGAGTGAGCGGCAAGGTGTCGGTCGGCGAGAACGCCGTAGCATTGGTGAAAGCCAGGAAGACATAGTCGACGAAACCCGGCAGCCAGCCCTGGGTCTCGCGGTCGGGCAGCGTCATTTGCGGGAACAGGAAGTCCGCCTGCGCCCGCTTGACCAGGCCGCAAGTCGGCGGGCCGCCCCGGTCGGTGCTCCAGAACCAAAGCGCAAAGACGATCACGTTGGTGACCCAGATGTTGAGCGCATCGATGAGGAGCGTCGTGCCGGCGCCGGCATGCCCCTCAAGCAGGGCCCGCACCAGCAAGACCAGCGATCCGCAATTCATGATGCTGATCACGCCGGTCATCACCAATGCCGTGCGGCGGATATAGAGGCGGAGTTGGCCGATCGCGTACCAATGCTCGTGGTCGACGGCCGTGCGCGTCTGCATTTGCGTCCAGGCCGTCGCGATCGATAGTGGCAAGAGCAGCGCCGCCTCGACCGCCGGGGCCAGCCAGCGCGGACCGAAAGACAGGTTGTTGATGACCAGAAGCTGCAGGCAGATGATGACGAGAACCGCCGCGCGCGCCGACCAGAAGTCGAGCCCACGGTGGTGGATGACGGCGTGCTGGTGGCGCATGGAGGAACCTGTATTGCTGGAACCGCGGCGCCGCAGGCCGGCTGCGGCAACGATCGAGTGACCGGTCCGCCCGAAGCGCCGGCGACCGGTTCCATCGCAATCTTGGTTTTACAATGTTGCGGAAGAATACATTTTCGTAAGCTTTTGCTATCGGACTGTTCAGCAATCCTCCGGTGTGATTTTAGGCCCGCATGTCGAGAAGCAGTGAATCCGTTCAACTTTGGCCCGCAACGGGCGCGGCGGAAGGCAACCTGCCTTCCGTGTGGAACGGCTTGGTCCGACACCCATGGCGATTGCTGGCGCTTTTATGCCTGACCCAGATCGCTTGCTGGACCCTCATGCCGGCGATCGTCAATGTCGGACCGCCTCGCGACGTCGTCGAGGGGTTCATGTGGGGCCGCGAATGGGTGCTGTTGACCTACAAGCACCCGCAACTGCCTTGCTGGCTGCTCGAGATCAGCCATCTTCTGACGGGCTCGTTTCGCTGGCCGCAATACACGCTGTCGCAATTGATGATCTCGACGACGTTCGTTCTGGTCTATCTGCTTGCGCGCGACATCATGGGCTCGACCCGCGCGCTCGCTGCTGTGCTGTTGATGCCCTCGATCTACTTCTTCGGCTGGCCTACCCCGCAATTCAACCATGACTACGCGCAGATGCCCTTCTGGGCCGCAATCTCATGGCTGCTGTGGCGCTCGGCGCGCGACGGGCGGCCGGGCTGGTGGCTCGCCCTCGGCCTCGTTTCCGGCCTGGGGCTCTATGCCAAGTTGTCGACAGCTTTGCTGCTCGTCTTCGGCGGCATCTGGATCTTGTACGACAGCCGTGCCCGAAGCCGGCTCGCCACCCCATGGCCATGGCTCGGCCTCGCGGTTTTTCTCGGCGTCGCGGCGCCGCTGGCGGTTGAGCTTGTCCGCCTCGACTTCATGCCGTTGACCTATGCCGAGCATCGCAACGCCTGGGTGCTCGCCAATCGCGCCCGGCTCTACTATATCGGCGTTCAGCTTGCCGGGCTCGCCGTTCTTCCTATCGTTCTTGCCCTTTCCGGCCTGCTGCGACGGCAGGCCGACCCCACGCGAGAACCCGTACAGGCCCACCCCGCCCCCGAGCGGCGCGCGGTTGTCTACCTGGCATGGATGGGTCTGGGGCCGGCGCTCCTGATCATGGTCGCCTCGCTGTTTACCGGCACCGGCGAGTCCTGGGGCGCGACGATGTACAATCTCGTCGGGGCCCTGGCGATCGGGCTTCTGGGCCAGCGACTGGGACCCGCGGAATTGCGCCGGCTGACACTGCTGGCGCTGCTTTGCGTGGTCGGCGTATCGAGCGCCTATGCGGTTACCCGCTGGACAGGCTGCAACGTCCTCGGCCGTCTGCAGCCGATGTGCTGGCCGGCGCGATCGATCTCGCAGACAGCCGAGGCGATCTGGCATGAGACGGTGCCCGGACCGCTTGGCATTGTCGGCGGCGAGGACGGCGCGGCCCAGCTTGCCGGGCTGGAAGCTGCGGACCAACCCTCCATCTTCACGAACCTCGATAGGCGCCTTGCCCCTTGGATCACGGACCAGCGCCTGCGGGACCAGGGCATGCTGCTGGTATGGCCAACAGGCTGGCAACTCACGCCGCTGCAGCAGGCGTGGATTGCCGGCCTGCCGGTTAAAACGGCGCTTTTCCAGTGGTCGCTCAAACGGCGGCCGATCGAGATCAGCTTCGCCGTCATCCCTCCCGGCAGAGCCAGTTTCCCAAGCGACCCGGCTGGACCGCCCGATCCGGAATGACAGCAGTCCCAATTGAACCCGCCCAGCTGAATTGAAAAGGCGCCGGCATCACCGCCAGCGCCCCCAATGACGGGCGTCCGGGCCTCGCTCAGGCGTTGGCGGCTTGCTTGTGCTGCACCGGATGGCTCTTCTTGAGCAGATCCGAGACCAGGAAGGCGAGCTCGATCGCCTGATCGGCGTTGAGCCGCGGGTCGCAATGGGTGTGATACCGGTCCTGCAGGTCTTCCGCGGTGATCGCACGGGCGCCGCCCGTGCATTCGGTGACGTTCTTGCCGGTCATCTCGACATGGATGCCGCCCGGATGCGTGCCCTCGGAGCGATGCACCTCGAAGAAGGTCTGCACTTCCTTGAGGATGCGGTCGAAAGGCCGCGTCTTGTAGCCGGCCGCCTCGATCGTGTTGCCGTGCATCGGGTCGGATGACCACACGACGCTGCGGCCTTCCTTCTTCACCGCCCGCACCAGCTTCGGCAGGTGCTCGGCGACCTTGTCGGAGCCGAAACGGGCGATCAGCGTCAGCCGTCCCGGCTCGTTCTCGGGATTGAGCAGGTCGATGAGCTCCAGCAGGCCGTCCGGGGTCAGCGACGGCCCGCATTTCAGGCCGAGCGGATTCTTGATGCCGCGGCAATATTCGACATGCGCATGGTCGGGCTGGCGGGTGCGGTCGCCGATCCAGATCATGTGGCCCGAGGTCGCGTACCAGTCGCCCGAGGTCGAGTCGACGCGCGTCAGCGCCTCCTCGTAGCCGAGCAGCAGCGCCTCGTGGCTGGTGTAGAAATCGGTCTCGCGCAACGCGAAATTGGTTTCCGACGTGATGCCCACCGCACGCATGAACTCCATCGTCTCGGTGATGCGGTTGGCCAGAGACTCGTATTTCTCACCCTGCGGGCTGTCGGCGACGAAGCCGAGCATCCAGCGATGCACATTCTCCAGGCTGGCATAGCCGCCCTGCGCGAAGGCGCGCAGAAGGTTGAGCGTCGCGGCCGACTGGCGATAAGCCATCTCCTGGCGCGCCGGGTCCGGAATGCGCGACTTGGCGTCGAACTCGATGCCGTTGATGATGTCGCCACGGTAGCTGGGCAGCGTCACGCCGGCCTTGGTCTCGTTGTCGGACGAACGCGGCTTGGCGAACTGGCCGGCGACGCGGCCGACCTTCACCACCGGCTGCGCGCCGGCGAAGGTGAGCACCACCGACATCTGCAGGAAGACACGGAAGAAGTCGCGGATGTTGTCGGCGCCATGCTCGGCAAAGCTTTCCGCGCAATCGCCACCCTGGAGCAGGAATGCCTCACCGGCGGCGACCGCCGCCAGTTGCTTCTTCAGCTTGCGCGCCTCACCGGCAAAAACCAGCGGCGGGAAGGTGGCAAGCTGGGCTTCCGTGGCCTTGAGCGCCGCAGGATCCGGATAGGCCGGAACCTGCTTGATCGGCTTTGCTCTCCACGAATTCGGCGACCATTTCGTCATCGCTGCACCCAAACGCCCTTTAGGAGCAACTCCGGGAAAGGTCTGAAATTTCCATCGGAATTGCGTCAAAACAAACCGGCGAGCGCGCTTGCACGCCGCTCCATCCTCATTACGAGGTCGCGGCTCCTTACACGAAGCCGATTGCCTATTCTAGCCGGGTTTTTCAGTGGTGGCGAATGGTCCTGTGCGATTGGAACTTCGTGACGATGCTGTTACGCCGCCTTGTCGACCAGCCGGGCCAGTTGCGTCATCACCACCGCCGACCCTGCCAGCCGCTTCTCCGCATTCGGCCAGTCGCGCATGAAGACGACGCTGTGGTCGGCTCTGATCTTGGCCAGCGAGCCCTGCTCGCCGATGAACTTGACCAGCCCGACCGGATTGGGGAATTCGCGCTTGCGGAAATGGATTACGACGCCCTTGGGGCCGGCGTCTAGCTTCTCGACATTGGCCTTGCGGCAGAGCGCCTTGATGAAGACGATCTTCAACAGATGCGTCACCTCCTCCGGCAGCGGTCCGAAGCGGTCGATCAGCTCTGCACCGAAACCGTCGATCTCCTCGGTGGTTTCGAGATCGCCGAGGCGGCGATAGAGCGCCATCCTGAGCTGCAGGTCCGGCACATAGCTTTCCGGTATCATCACGGCGGTGCCGACCGCGATCTGCGGCGACCAGCCGCCGTCCTGAACCTCGCCGGTGTCCTTCACCTCGGCGACGGCCTCCTCCAGCATCTGCTGGTAAAGCTCGAAACCGACCTCCTTGATGTGGCCCGACTGCTCTTCGCCCAGAAGATTGCCGGCCCCGCGAATGTCGAGGTCATGGCTGGCGAGTTGGAAGCCGGCACCGAGCGTGTCGAGCGACTGCAGCACCTTCAGCCGGCGCTCTGCCGTATCGGTGAGCTTGCGATTGGCCGGCAGCGTGAACAGCGCATAGGCGCGCACCTTCGAGCGGCCGACGCGGCCGCGCAGCTGGTAAAGCTGGGCGAGGCCGAACATGTCGGCGCGATGGATAATCAGCGTGTTGGCCGTCGGGATGTCGAGACCGGATTCGACGATGGTGGTCGACAGGAGCACGTCGTACTGGCCGTCATAGAAGGCGTTCATGATGTCGTCGAGTTCCCCCGGCGGCATCTGGCCATGCGCGACCGCCACCTTCAGCTCCGGCACGGATTCCTTCAGGAAATCATGGATTTCGGCCAGATCGCTGATGCGCGGCACGACATAGAAGGAGTGGCCGCCGCGATAGCGCTCGCGCAGCAGCGTCTCGCGGATGACCAGCGGATCGAAGGGCGAGATGAAGGTGCGCACCGCCATGCGGTCGACCGGCGGCGTGGCGATCAGCGACAGTTCGCGCACGCCGGTCAGCGCCAGCTGCAGCGTGCGCGGGATAGGCGTCGCCGACAGCGTGAGCACATGCACGTCGTTCTTCAGCTCCTTCAGCCGCTCCTTGTGCTTGACGCCGAAATGCTGCTCCTCGTCGATGATCAAGAGCCCGAGATTCTTGAACGAGATCGAGCTGCCGAGCAGCGCGTGCGTGCCGACGACGATGTCGATCGTGCCCTCGGCAATGCCCTTCTTGGTTTCGGCCAGTTCCTTGGCGCCGACCAGACGCGAGGCTTGAGCAATGCGGATCGGCAGGCCGGAAAAGCGCTGCGAGAAGGTCTTGAAATGCTGGCGCGACAGAAGCGTGGTCGGCACCACGACCGCGACCTGAAACCCTTCCATCGCCGCGATAAAAGCGGCGCGCAGCGCCACTTCGGTCTTGCCGAAGCCGACATCGCCGCAGATCAGCCGGTCCATCGGCTTACCGGCGCCGAGGTCGCCCATGACGGAATCGATCGCCGTCTGCTGGTCGTCGGTTTCCTCATAGGGGAAACGCGCGGCGAACTCGCCATAGAGTCCCTCGGCCGGGATCATGGCGGGCGCGGAACGCATCTGCCGCTCGGCGGCGATACGGATCAATTGCCCGGCCATGTCGAGCAGGCGCCGCTTCAGCCGCGCCTTGCGCGCCTGCCATGCGCCGCCGCCCAGCTTGTCGAGCGTCGCTTCGGTCGAATCCGAGCCGTAGCGCGACAGGAGCTCGATATTCTCGACCGGCAGGAAGAGCCGGTCGTCGCCTGCATAGTGGATTTCGAGACAGTCATGCGGCGCGCCGATCGCCTCGATGGTGCGCAAGCCGATGAAGCGGCCGATGCCGTGGTCGGCGTGGACGACGATATCGCCGGCAAACAGCGACGAGGCCTCGGCGATGAAATCGGAAGCCTTCTTCTTGCGCTTGGAACGCCGGATCAGCCTGTCGCCGAGGATATCCTGCTCGGCGACGATCACCATCTCGTCGGTCTCGAAACCGGATTCGAGCGGCAAAACGGCAAGAGCCGCCTGCTCCGGTTCGAGCTTTTCGACCTCGGCAAGCGTCGCGACCGGCTTCAGATTGCCGAGATGGTGTTCGGCCAGAATCTGGCCGAGCCGGTCGAGCGAGCCCTCCGTCCAGCCGGCGACGACGACGCGGCGACGCGCGGCGCGCTCATCGGCAATGTGCTTCGCCACCACGTCGAAGACATTGATGTTCGGGTCGGCGCGTTCCTCGGCGAAGCTCCGACCATGCCGCGAGCCGGCATGGAAGACCTTTTTGCCTCCGACATCGGGGGCATCGAAGACGGTGAAGTCGATATCTTCGCGCGGACCGAGCGAGGATTTGAGATTCTCCGGCGACAGATAAAGCAGGTCCGGCGCCACCGGCTTGTAGGGCACAGCGTCCTTCAGCGCGCTGTCCGCCTGCTTCCGCCTTGCCTCATAGTGATCGAGGATCAGTGTGTGCCGTTCGGCCAGCGCCTCATGCGCCAGATGGTCGAACACGACAGGCGCATCCGGCAGATAGTCGAACACCGTCTCCAGCCGCTCGTAGAAGAACGGCAGCCAGTGCTCCATGCCGGCAAAGCGCCTGCCTTCGCTGACGGCGGCATAGAGTGCGTCGTCACGCGACGGTGCGCCAAAAGCTTCGATGTAGGAGCGGCGGAAGCGGCTGATCGTTTCGGGCGTCAGCGCCACCTCGCTCATCGCCTGCAGCGACATCGATTTGCGCTGACCGGTGGTGCGCTGGGTGGCGACGTCGAAGACACGGATCGATTCCAGCGTGTCGCCGAAGAAGTCGAGCCTGAGCGCTTCGCTCCAGCCGGGCGCGAAAAGATCGAGGATGCCGCCGCGCACCGCGAATTCGCCGAGCCCGCGCACCGTCGGCACGCGCTCGAAGCCGGACGTCTCCAACCGCGCGATCAGCGCGTTCATGTCGATCTGGTTGCCGGGCCTGGCGTGGAAAGTCTGCGCCTCGATCAGCTCGGCCGGCGGAACGCGCTGCAGGAGCGCGTTGGCGGTGGTGAGGATCACCGCGCGATGCGGCTTTTTCGCCAGCGCGATCATCGCCGAAAGCGCGTCGAGCCGCCGCGCCGCGGCATCGGCGCCGGGCGACACCCGGTCGTAAGGCAGGCAGTCCCAGGCCGGCAGCTCCAGCACCGGCAGGCCGGGCGCCGCGAAGGCAAGCGCCTCGATGATTGCCGGCAGCCGCTGGCCGTCGCGCGCGACGAACAACACCGGCTTGTCAGGCGCGATCTCTTGCACCGCCTGCACCAGGGCAAAGGCTTCATAGCCGTCGGCGACGCCGTCGACGGTGAACTGGCCGACACGGCCCTTCGGCAGGCCGATTGTGGGGATGAGGCTCATGAATATGCGTTTTTCAAAATGTCATGGTTCGGCGCGACGCCAGGATCTTTTGCAGCACCGCGCAATCGATATCGGGCGGAACCGGGCGCTCGCCGGTGACCATCGGGAAAAAATCTGTGTCGGGAATTTCGAGAAGTCTCTCATATTGGTCGATTTCGTCGCCGGTCAAGGCGCCGATCTCGGCGTCGGCGAAGGAACCGAGGATCAGGTCCATCTCGCGCATGCCGCGATGCCAGGAGCGGAACAAAAGCTTGCGGCGACGGGGGTCAAGCCCCTCGCTTGGTCGCAGTGTTCCGGTCATGGCGCCGCATCCCTGTTGAAGCGGCGCATATAGCGTGGATAGAGAGCGGTGTCAGCCTTTGCGCTGCGGCGCTCGCGACATAAGCTGACACGATGCGTCCTTCCATCCTCGATCCCTTGTTCGTCCCGATCACCTCGCTCGCCGGCGTCGGCCCGAAGGTCGGCTTGCTGATCGAGCGCGTGGTGCCGGCCGACCTTGGCGATCGCGCCGCGCGCGCAGCCGACCTTTTGTTCGTGCTGCCCAACACAGTGATCGACCGCCGAAACCGGCCGGGCATCGCGCTGTCGGCCGAGGGCCAGATCGTCACGCTCGAGGTGCGCGTCGACCGCCACCAGCCACCGCCGCGCGGCAACAGGTCGGTGCCGTACCGGGTCTATGCCCATGACGACACCGGCGAGGTCGCGCTGACCTTCTTCCATGCCCATGCCGCCTATCTGCAGAAGATGCTTCCCGAGGGCGAGCGCGTCGTGATCTCCGGCCGTATGGAATGGTTCAACGGCCGTCCCACCATGGTCCATCCCGACCATATCGCGCCGATCGACGAGGCCGAGGGCCTGCCGCTGGTCGAGCCGGTGTATCCGCTCACCGCCGGCCTGTCGGCAAAGGTGCTGCGCCGCGCCATCGGCCAAGCGATCGGCCGCCTGCCGGAACTGCCGGAGTGGCAGGATGACGCCTTCATGCGCCGCCATACCTTCCCAGCCTTCGGCGACGCGCTCGCCCGCATCCATTATCCGAAGGACCCGATCGACGTTGCCGTCGAGGGTTCGGCCTGGCGCCGCCTTGCCTATGACGAGCTGCTGGCCGGCCAGGTGTCGCTGGCGCTGGTGCGAGCGAGAATCCGCCGCCTTTCGGGCCGGCCGCTCACCGGCGATGGCAACATCGTTGAGAAACTGCGCGCCGCCCTGCCCTACAAACTCACGCCCAGCCAGGAATTCGCGCTCGGCGAGATCAACGCCGATCTCGCCGACCCCGAACGCATGCTGCGCCTGCTGCAGGGCGACGTCGGTTCTGGCAAAACGGTGGTGGCACTGTTTGCCATGGCGCGCGCCGTAGAGGCCGGAGGCCAGGCGGCGCTGATGGCGCCGACCGAAATCCTGGCGCGCCAGCATATGGCGACAATCGCGCCGCTGGCGGAAAAAGCCGGCCTGCGCCTCGCCATCCTGACCGGTCGCGAAAAAGGGCGCGAGCGCGTCGAGACGCTGGAGGGTCTTGCCAGCGGTACGATCGACATCGTGGTCGGCACGCATGCGTTGTTCCAGGAAACGGTGACGTTCCACGATCTCGTGCTGGCCGTCGTCGACGAGCAGCACCGCTTTGGCGTCCACCAGCGCCTCGCCATCACCGCCAAGGGCGACGCGCCGGACATGCTGGTGATGACGGCCACCCCCATCCCCCGCACGCTGGTGCTGACCGCCTTCGGCGACATGGACGTGTCGAAGCTCACTGAAAAGCCTGCCGGCCGCCAGCCGATCCGCACCGTGACCTTGCCGATGGAACGGCTGGACGAGCTGGTTGGGCGTATGCGCGATGCTGTCACCGAAGGCCAGAAGATCTACTGGATCTGCCCGCTGGTCGAGGAATCCGAGGAAATAAAACTAATGTCGGCGGAGGATCGCTTTGCTTCGCTGAAACCGCTGTTCGGCGACCGGACAGGACTCGTGCACGGCCGCATGAAGGGCGCGGAGAAGGACGAGGCGATGCGTGCCTTCAAGCAAGGCGAGACGCGCATCCTCATCGCCACCACGGTCATCGAGGTCGGCGTCGACGTGCCGGACGCAACAATCATGGTCATCGAGCATGCCGAGCGCTTCGGCCTGGCTCAGTTGCACCAATTGCGCGGCCGCGTCGGGCGGGGCGACAAGCCTTCGTCATGCGTGCTCCTTTACAAGGAGCCGCTCGGCGAGACCGCGAAACGCCGGCTCTCGGTGATGCGCGAGACCGAGGATGGCTTCCGCATCGCCGAGGAAGACCTGAAACTGCGCGGCGAAGGCGAGTTGCTGGGCACCCGCCAATCAGGCACGCCCGGCTTCCAGGTGGCGCGGCTGGAATTCCACGCCGATCTGCTCGAAGCCGCGCGTGACGACGCCAGATTGATCCTGTCGCGCGATCCGGAACTGCAATCCGAACGCGGCGAGGCGCTGCGCTTGTTGCTTTACCTGTTCGGCCGCGACGAGGCGGTGCGGCTGCTGCGCGCCGGCTGAGCGCCGAGCGCCGGATTGGCGAGCGGCCCCTCAAGAGGCTCGCCATTCAGCGTCACCAGCTTGGCCTTGGCCTCCGGCGCCACCATGCCGGCCGACACGATCAGCTTGGCGCCGTCCTCGATCGACATGTCGAGCAACACGATCTCGGACTTATGCACATACATCAGGAAGCCGGTGGTCGGGTTCGGCGTGCAAGGCATGAACACCGCGATCAGCGGATCACCTTCCTGGTCGAGCTTCTGGTTGATCTCGGTTTCCTTCTCGCTGGCGACGAAGACCAGCGACCAGACGCCCTTGCGGGGATATTCGACCAGCCCGACCTGGCGGAACATGTCGCCCTTGTTCGACAGCACCGTCTCGAAGATCTGCTTCAGCGAGCCATAGATGCCGCGCACCAGCGGCATGCGGCCAAGCAGCCGCTCGCCGAAATTGACGATGGCGCGGCCGACAATGTTGGCCGTCAGGAAGCCGATCAGCGTGATCAGGATAAGCGCCACAATCAGCCCGAAGCCTGGAACCGGAAACGGCAGGTAGGTATCGGGATTGTAGCGGGCCGGGATATAAGGCTTCACCCAGGAATCGACCCAGCCGATCAGCGACCAGGCGATATAGGCCGTGATCGCCAGCGGCGCGCAGACGACGAAGCCGGTCAGGAAATAGTTCCTCAGCCGGGTCATGCCAGAGGTCTTCAGGGCGTCGGACATGGGGCTCACCGCGGCGCATGTTGCGTCGCAAGATTAATGAACCGCGAGCCGGTTTGGAACTGCGAAGTTTTTAAAGAATGCCCTGTTATGAACGCGGCATAGCCCGCTATTCCACCGTCACCGATTTCGCCAGATTGCGCGGCTGGTCGACGTCGGTGCCCATGAAGACGGCCGTGAAATAGGCCAGCATCTGGATCGGCAGCGCGTAGATGATCGGCGCGATGATCTCCGGCACCTCGGGCAGGATGATCGTCTCCATCGTCTTGATGCCGGCCTGCGCGGCGCCCCTGGCGTCGGTGATCAGGATGATCTTGCCGCCGCGCGCCGACACTTCCTGCATGTTCGACACGGTCTTTTCGAAAATGCGGTCATGCGGCGCAATCACGATCACCGGCATGTTCTCGTCGATCAGCGCGATCGGCCCGTGCTTGAGCTCGCCGCCGGCATAGCCCTCGGCGTGGATGTAGGAGATCTCCTTGAGCTTCAGCGCGC
>NZ_RZOY02000059.1 GCF_004022705.2 Mesorhizobium sp. M2D.F.Ca.ET.226.01.1.1 | reverse complement strand
GGCCCTTGATCATTCTGGCGAAGACTATCCCGGCCACAGATCCGGGCTACAATCCCCATAGCGCCAGTCCTGCCCGCGGCTCCGTTCAATCCGGCTTGCAATGAGGTCCGACAGCCAACCCGGCCGCTCCGTCGTGCCCGCGGACCTCACAGAAGCCTCCAGATTCCGGAGAGGCTGATTTTGTGATTCAAGATGCTGGCTGGATCGGAGGCCAGCATCGGATGACGCGACCTCTTTCGAATGATCTTCGTGAGCGTGTTGTTGTGGCGATCGCGGCTGGTGAGAGCTGCCGCACGGTTGCGGCTCGTTTCGGCATAGCGGTGTCGTCGGCGGTGAAGTGGTCGCAGCGCTATCGGGCGAGTGGGTCGGTCGCGCCTGGCAAGATGGGC
>NZ_RZOY02000058.1 GCF_004022705.2 Mesorhizobium sp. M2D.F.Ca.ET.226.01.1.1 | reverse complement strand
GGGGTGGCTATGACGTTCTGGCGCTGTTTGGGAACGGCAGCTTCGACCTGAATGGACCGTCGGTTCTGGCCGGCGTCGATGAGGTGCGGCTGACCTATGTGGCCGGTTCAGGCCCCTCCACGCTCACCCTGCGCGACGGGATGGACGTTTCGGTGAGTGTCAGCGGCTCCGGCAACGAGACGTCGATCTATCTGTCTTCGGGCAATGTGTCGCTCGACCTGGACGGCATCAATGGCGGCTTTTATCATTTGTCGAGCGGGACTGCGATCATTGATGGAGCGGATGGTGGCGCCGACGATTCATCCTATTATTTCTCGACCGGCGAGGCCACCATCTCCAATGACAACGCCGCCTTCAACCGCTATTATCTGTCGAGCGGGACTGAGAAGA
>NZ_RZOY02000057.1 GCF_004022705.2 Mesorhizobium sp. M2D.F.Ca.ET.226.01.1.1 | reverse complement strand
GGAACACGGCAACGCCCAAGCCAAGACCTATATCGAGCTCATGAAACAAAACGGCCTGCTCGACAGCAAGACGCTGTGAGCCTGTCGCCGTGATTGGCGAAAGGCGGCGTCCAGCCAATCTCCCCCTTGCGGGCGAGATGCCCAGTGGGGCAGAGGGGGGGTGCCGGAGCGAGACTTTCGATCGCCGCGGCCATAGCAATGCGAAGGCCAATCATGCCCACCCTCCACCTCGTAGAAGCCTCGATCGCCGATCTGCGCAGCGCGCTTGAGGACGGCACCGTCACCAGCGTCGAGCTTACCGCCACGTATCTGCGGCGCATCGCCCATTACGACCGCCACGGCGTCGCGCTCAACGCCGTGCCCATCCTCAATCCCAGGATGTTCGAGGAAGCGGCT
>NZ_RZOY02000056.1 GCF_004022705.2 Mesorhizobium sp. M2D.F.Ca.ET.226.01.1.1 | reverse complement strand
GAGAACTCCCACTCGAACGCGACGCGGTCGCCCTCGATCACGGGGACGCCCTTCATCGTCCAGACAGCGTCGGGAACGGCCTTGAGGAAATTGTCGATCACACCGGTCTTGGCGGCCTCCCGACCCGTGACCGGCTTGCCGACGGAAGCGTCGTAGTAGCTGACGTCGTCGGCGAAGTAGCCGGCGGCCTTGGCCGAGTCATGCGCATTCCAGGCGGCGACATAGGCCTCGACCACCGATTGCGCGGTATCGGCGGCGAAGGATGGAGCCACGGTGAAAAGCGTGGCGGCGATGGCTGCGGATGCAAGAAACTGACGGCGTTGCATTGTCTTCCTCCCTCGGTTGAATGCTTGCCTTTCCTTCCTGCGTTGGTCTGTTTTCGCAATTCCGGACGGAAAACCGC
>NZ_RZOY02000055.1 GCF_004022705.2 Mesorhizobium sp. M2D.F.Ca.ET.226.01.1.1 | reverse complement strand
GCGACGCCAACCAGCGTCTCGGCGTGGACGCTCGCGGCCAGCGAAAGCAGAGCGGCTAAAGTCATCGTGAGAAGGCGCAGTCGGGCGAAGAGGTCCTCCGTGCCGGGAGTATGGTTCGGCACTATTCCAGCAAAGACCTAAAGGCTGGCTAAGGTCGGTGCAACACGCGAATTTCAGGATTGCGGTCAAGCGCTTCGCCCATGCTAGGCAACTTGTGGCATGCTATATGCCGCCATATATAACGGGCTGGTTTTTTACAGGTGGATCATCGCGTGCTGAAGATCAATGACATCGGGCCACAGGCCTATCGTGATGCGATGGCGCATTTTGCCGGCCATGTGCATGTGGTGACCACCGACGGCCCGTCGGGCAAAAGGGGTGCCACAGTGATCGCCGCCTGCTC
>NZ_RZOY02000054.1 GCF_004022705.2 Mesorhizobium sp. M2D.F.Ca.ET.226.01.1.1 | reverse complement strand
AATATCCAGCCTGGCGTTGGTCAGGTCGGCCGAGACGTTCTGGTCGCCGTCGCCACTCTTGTCGATCGCGACCTTTATGGTCCCGGCAAGCAATGGCGATAGCCCCGGCATGGCCGCCGCGCGGATCTTGTCGTCGAGCACCAGGGCCACTTTGCGGCTGCGCGCCGGTCCGCCATCTTCCAGCGGTTCGACAAGGTCGAGTTCGGCCGGAATGCCGTTCAGCGATGCCTTTGCTGATATGACAGCCTTTTCGGGGTCGATGGTGACCGAACCGTCGGCATCGCTCACCGTCTGGCCCTCGAAGGGCTTGGCCAGAGACAGGCCCGTGTAGTCGAGCGATACCAGCCAGTCGAGCTTCGAGGTGTCGACCCCGGATTGCAGCGGAATGTCCGCCTTGACGTGACCGGTGACGTTGCCG
>NZ_RZOY02000053.1 GCF_004022705.2 Mesorhizobium sp. M2D.F.Ca.ET.226.01.1.1 | reverse complement strand
GCGAAGTCCTTGCAACCCTTCCAGATCTCGGTGAAGAGGAGGTCAAGTCGGCGATTGAGGCGGCCTATGTTGCCCAAAAGAACTGGGCGAAAAGGACGGGTAAGGAGCGCGCCGCAGTCCTGCGAAAACTGTACGACCTCATAGTATCGAATGTCGATGATCTTGCCACTATCCTCACCCTAGAGATGGGGAAACCATGGACGGAGGCGAAGGGAGAGATTCTTTATGGTGCATCCTACGTCGAGTGGTTCGGTGAGGAAGCAAAGCGAGTCTACGGCGACACCATTCCAGGTCATCAGCCGGATAAGCGCATCATCGTGATCAAGCAGCCCATCGGAGTTGTTGGGGCCATCACGCCGTGGAACTTCCCGAATGCAATGCTTGCCCGCAAGATGGCCCCGGCAATCGCTGCCGGCTG
>NZ_RZOY02000052.1 GCF_004022705.2 Mesorhizobium sp. M2D.F.Ca.ET.226.01.1.1 | reverse complement strand
GCCGGCTTAGGCGAGCGCGGGGCCACCCTCCTCAAAGGCATACCTTGCGACGTGGCCAGACAACGCGCAGTGTAACGGGCTCCGGCAACCCTCAATGCTGGTGTATGGCCCGGCCTGCCCGAATCCTGTGTCACAAGATGAAAAGCAGACCGGGCTATCGCTCAACCCTGAGAGATCCCGAACCGTCTTCAACAGCGTCTCATGAAGCGCGTGCGTCGATCGGCAATGATCGCATTGCGGCGATATCAGCGGATCGACGATGCTCTTATGTGCAAGCCCTCCGCGGCGCGCAAAATTGGCAGTTCTTTTTCTTTGTCGGCGGCCTTGTTCAGTCTGGATGCTATCTGAGGAAGCGCTAAATCACGCCAATGACACGTTTTCTGCTGAGCCTCGTATCGATCCTATTTTTCAGCACGCTTCTTCAGGCG
>NZ_RZOY02000051.1 GCF_004022705.2 Mesorhizobium sp. M2D.F.Ca.ET.226.01.1.1 | reverse complement strand
GCACCGATGAAGAAGACCGACAAAGGCGAGGTTCCCGCCTACAAGCTTTCGGTCAACGACATGGTGATCAAGGCCATGGCGATGGCGCTGATGGCCGTACCGGATGCCAATGCGTCGTGGACCGACAGTGCGATGGTCAAGCACAAGCATGCCGATGTCGGTGTCGCCGTCTCGATCCCCGGCGGCCTGATCACCCCGATCATCCGCAAAGCGGACGAAAAGACGCTGTCGACCATCTCCAACGAGATGAAGGATCTCGCCAGCCGCGCCCGCAGCCGCAAGCTGAAGCCGGAGGAGTATCAGGGCGGCACCACGGCGGTGTCCAATCTCGGCATGTTCGGCATCAAGGATTTTGCCGCCGTCATCAACCCGCCGCATGCGACGATCCTGGCGGTCGGCGCCGGCGAGCAGCGGGCGGTGGTGAAGAACGGCGAAATCAAGATCGCCAA
>NZ_RZOY02000050.1 GCF_004022705.2 Mesorhizobium sp. M2D.F.Ca.ET.226.01.1.1 | reverse complement strand
CCGAAAGGAACGCGCGCTGGGGCCGGTCCGGCTGGCGCTCGATGGCGTCACCACGCGCCGCGTCGAAGAGATCAGCTTCGAGGTGCGGGCGGGCGAGATCGTCGGGCTTGGCGGCCTGGTCGGCGCCGGGCGCACGGAAGTGGCCCGCGCCATCGTCGGCCTCGATCCGTTGCTGTCGGGACAGATGACCGTCGGCGGCCGGCCTTACAGGCCGCGCGAGCCAGCCGACGCGGTCGGCGCGGGCATCGGCCTGGTGTTGCTGATCGTGCCCGGCATCATCCTGTGGCTGGGCTGGTCGATGGCGGTTCCGGTTCTGATACAGGAGCGGCTCGGCGTGTTCGGCTCGATGTCGCGCAGCCGCGTCCTCACCAAGGGCAATCGCTGGTCGCTGTTCGGCCTGTTCCTTATCCTGATCATCATAGCGATGGTCATCCAGTGGGGGATGCTGGTGGTGCTC
>NZ_RZOY02000004.1 GCF_004022705.2 Mesorhizobium sp. M2D.F.Ca.ET.226.01.1.1 | reverse complement strand
ATGCCTGACCGCCGCGGCCGCATCAGTGGTGAAGCGGATACGTCCGGCCGCGTGGTTTTCCTTGACGAGGCTTTCGAGGCCCGGTTCGAAAATCGGGATCAAACCCTGGTTGAGCCGCTCCACCTTCGTCTCGTCGATATCGACGCACACCACCTCGTGGCCAACCTCGGCAAGCACCGCCGCCTGGACGAGACCGACATAGCCAATCCCAAACACCGTCAAATTCATTCGGTTCTATTCCTGTCAAAGGCCGGGCCACAAAAGCGGTCCGGCCGGTTCAGATGTCCCCCAGGCCTAACGGCCCAGTTGGTTCGGCTTGATCTTACCCGAAAAACCAGTTTCGGTTCGGGATCATGCCCTAGTTGCTGTTACTTATGCTGCATGCCAGCGATTCCGGGAACTGGCATGGCTGGCCCAGAGCGGTAAAGGCGACGCGCTTGACCTCCATGGTCACCTTGCTGCCGGGATCGGTGAAGGCGCCCATCCAGTTGGTCAGCTTGTCGCTTCCCCAGAGGCTGAAGAAAATTTTCTGCGAATGCTTCGGCAGTTCGTCCGGATTGGTCACTTCATGGACGAGTTTGCCGTTTACGTACCAGCGCAGCCGGTCCTTCTCCCAGACGAAGCCATAATCGTTGAAGCCCTTGTCGGCGCCGCCTTCGACGTCGACCAGCTTGCCGTTCTTCGGCTTGCCCTGGATGTAGCTGTTGACCTGCACCTTCGACGGGTCCTTGGTGAGGACCTCGAAATCGATCTCATCCCAAGGCTGTTTGTCCTGCGGGCCGATATAGGAGAAGAAAGCGGCGTTGAGGCCGGAGCCGGTACCAGTCTTCATCCGCGCCTCGTAGACACCGTAACCGTAGCGCTGCTTGGTCTGGATCTCGGCGCAGGCGAACTCGCGGTCCTTCAGTTTGCGCTTTTCAAAGCCCAGCGAAAGCACGCCGTCGGAGAGCCGTACGAGATCCTTCGACCAGGTGCAGTTCTGATGGGCGCCATTGGTCCAGCCGTCCGAGACGAACCAGCGGGACCGGTCGAAATTCGAGAAATTGTCGACGAAGGACGGCGCGCTTTGCACGTCCTGTTGCGCCTCCTCCGCGTGCACGGGATGCAGGCTCGCCATTAGCGTTGCCGCGATCGCAAACAGGGCGCCGAACACACCGAGCCGCAGGCTTTTCAATCCATTCCGTGGCGTATGCGACAATGCGCAAGCCTCCACGATGGAGGTGTTGCTGGGATCTGCGTTCATAACAAACTCACCTTTGTGTTGTCCGCCCAACCCAAAGTCATCCTTGGCCCGCGTGAGCGAGCCGATTCTGATCCTGCGCCCTCTTGAACTCCTCTTGTGTCTCGTACCGATGACGGCACCTTAAGGTGCCGTCAGCCTCTTGCCGCGTTCTGCGCAGCTGACCGTTCGGAACCATCCTCGACGATCGCGTCGAGCGAATGACGCAGCTCCTTGATCAGCCCTTTCTGACGAGCCAGCTCCGCAATGCGTCGCTCGCAGTTCAGGATCGAACTCGTCATCGCGCTGACATCCGATCCCTTGCTGGCCGACGCCGAACCATTCTCCATCGCCTCGACCAGGAACGCCGCGTTGGCGGCCGTCGACTTATAACGATTCTCCAGCCCGATTTTCTCCGCCTCGATCTCGGCCGCGACCTGGTCGAACAGCTTCGCCAGCCGATCGAAACGCTGAAGATCGGTGTTCCGGTCGCGAGCCGGATCCCGGGATCTGAAGCCAAAAATCGAAGCCATCCTATCGGCCTTTCGAAATTGCTGCCTTGCAACATAGACTGCCATCACCGCAGCGACTAGGCAATATCATAGTTTTGCGAATGCGGATTTTTTGAGGGCCGGTGGCTTCGGAGACGATGGGCATCACTCGTTTGCGGCACTGGTTGCCGTCATCAGGAAGCGCATCGGCGGAATTTGCTGGCGTGCAGCAATCCCGGTGCGGCGGAACAGCGCATCGAGCTTGTCGTTGGCGACGCCGCGAACGATCGGGATCAGATTCGACTGGCTGGCGAAGGCGTAAGCCGCGGCCGACGCCAGGCCGCGCTCGGCTTTGACGTCGAGGAAGTTGCGCAGCCGGTATTTGTCGCGGACATGCCGCTCGTGGCGCCGCAACGCGGCCTTCGAGCTCTCGGGAAGGCTGTCGATCTGAAGCAGCGCCAGATCGGCATCGGCAAGACGCTTCAGATCCTGCGTCCTGTGGCGGCCACTCAGCGAATCGGCGCGCACGATCGCGCCATAGCCGCAGGACTTGATGATCTTGAACCGCGCCCCGCAGGCGACGGCGCGCGCATAGAGCTCGTAATCTTCGCCAAGACGCAGGCTTTCATCGTAAGTCAGTCCATGCTGCTCAAGAAAGGCCCGGCTGATCACCGGCTTGAGGAAGCCGAGCTCGCCGCGCCGGACGCGGCGGCGCGAGATGTTGCCGTCGATGAAGCGCTCGAAATCGAGAAATTCCGGATCGGCCGCGAAAGCGGGTGCGGTAACCTTGGCGAGGTCGGTCGCGGCATCATCGCGAATCAGCATGATGTTGTCGGCGGCGAAATCCCAGTCTGTGCTGGCGAAGAGCCTGCGAAAGCGGCCCTCGAGGAAGAAATCGTCGGCATCGAGAATGCTGATGAAGGGCGACCTGGAAGTCCGGATGGCGGCGTTGCGGGCGGAAGACGGACCGCGATTGACGTCGAAACGGATGACGGCAAGCCGGCCGCTGCCGTCGTCGGCGGCCAAAGCCACATCCCGGGTGTCGTCGGTGGAAGCGTCGTCGACCACGACGACTTCGGCGACTTCCGGCTGGCGCAGCGCCGAAGCGATGGCGGCGGGTATCGTGCGCGCCGCATTGCGTGCGGCGATGATGACGCAGACCCCCTGGCTCGTCATGGGCTTCGTCACGGGCATGGGTTCACCTTTCGCTTGCATGAGTGGCTGCCCCGCCCGTGATCTTGATAATGTCGCCGCGCGCGGGCCCGACAGGGACCGGGCGCTCGAAGATGCGCCGGCTGAGGTCGGCGGAGGCCGCCCAACCGGCTTCGGCCAGGTACCGGACCGGCTCGCGGCCGCACAGTTCCCAAAGCACATGGCGGCGCTGCGGCCAGCGCAGCGATGCCAGCCACGGCGCAACCACCATGTGGAAGAGATCGGCATTGTCGATGCGCGCCAGAATGCGGGCGGCGCGCCGCGAAAGCAGCGTGCCGGCGGCGCCAAGCAGCACGTCGGCGGCGCGCAATCCCAAAAGCAGCGTGTCGGTCAGACCCTGTCCGGCGGCGTGGTCGAGCACCATCTGCTCCTCGGCTTCGCTCAGACGGCTGGCGCTGGCCCTGACATCGCAGACATAGCCGGCGCAAGGCTCGCGATTGAAGAAGGCCTTGGCGACGCTGATCGAGGACAAGAGCAAGGTGTCGGCCGCCGAGGTGATCGGCATGGCGGCGCCGGCCACCTCGACTTCACGCTTGCGGCGCAGGAAGCCGTCCGTGTCGCGCGGGCTCGGCGAACCCGGCTGCTGCAGCCGGTGGTGGAGGTCGACCGTCGAGGACCTCGCGCCATCCTCGCGAACCATATGCTGCTCGCCGAGGAAGCGTACCCACCAGACCGAACGCGACTTGCCGGCAATTTCGTAGCCGATCATGCGCAATGCCTCGCGGGCCGCGGCGAAGCTCGCCGGCGAAACCAGTATGTCGACATCGCCGGAAGGCTTCATGAAATGGTCGCCATAGAGCAGATGCTGCTGCAGCGGCCCCTTGAGGAAGACAAAGTCGACCCGCCTTTCGCGCAGCACGCGGTCTATCGCTATCGAATCGCCAAGGCAGGCGACATTCATCGCCATGGTGCGCCGGCGGTAGCCGTCGAGCCAGCCAAGCAAACCGTGAGGGTTCGCCTCGGCCGGCGCCCGCTGGAGCGCCTTGAGCAGGAAGACGCCGACCTTGTTCAGCCTGGCGATGTCGGCGACATCGGCCGCGGAGATTTCCGGGGCCGGGGCCGCCGGGATTGCCGACACAGGCATGTCGGCCCGGCTGGCGATGGTATCGTCGACGTCGTTGGCACCCTGCGCGAAAAACAGCCTCAGACAGGCCTGCACATAGGCGACTTCATCGGCACAGCCGGCGGCACGCAGCCTTTCATACGAGCCATCCTGCATCGCCATGCCCGATGTCGTTCTCCGCAAAATGCCGCCCGAGGCGTTTATATCGCAACTGCGAAGAAAAACACCGAAAAAATTATCGCAATCGCCTATGGTGCGGCCGGAGACGCTTCTTTTATGCAACCCCAGCTTTCAAAATGAGCTCACGTGCAATCACTTTTGAAGACAACTTCGGAGATGCTCCGGCGGGCCGTAAAACGGCGATTTCCTGCAGCAAATACTTCGCAATTGCGAAACGGCTTTCTTATTCAGAAAATTATCATAAATAAATCAAACGCTTAGTTGAACGGCGATGACCTGCGGTTGAATTCCAGCTTGGTTGGGGGGTACGATAGCGTTCCTCAAGGCTTGATCGCCAACGAAAACGAGCGCAACCAAGAATTGATTAATGCTTGGTGAATCACGCTTGACTCATGAATGTTGCCATGCAGCAATTGCATTGCAGCATAGCAATATGCTGGCGGCATTCTGCAGCCGCTTCCAGTCCTTAAGTGGAGAGTAAAATGGAACAGAATGTTGAAAAGCATGAGTACGAGACCCCCAGCCTGACGGTTCACGGTTCGATTGAAACGATCACGCAGGGCGGTGCTGGCACGACGGCGCTGGATGCGAGCTTTCCCGCGCACACGCCGATCGGCGAGCTGACGTTCTCCTAAAGCTTACAGGTGCATCCGGGTGTCTAGGTTGGGGCTCCGGATGTCCTCCAAAAGGTGAGCCGGGGGGCGTTGTCCCCCGGCTTCCTGCCCCCGGGATCGCGGCAACCGATCCAGGGTAAAAGCATAAGGGCGCGGCGGACCCAGCAACGAGGTTTTAGGATGCACTGGAACCCTTCGGACCATGACCGCGTGGTCGCGACCAGCGAGGCGGTGGCTTGCGAATTCGGCGCCGGACTGGCGCTGCTCCACCTCAAATCCAACGTCTATTACAGCCTGAACAGCGTCGGCGCCTTTATCTGGGAGCAGATCCAGGAGCCGCGATCGATCCTCGATGTCCGCAGCGCCGTGCTTGCGCGCTACAATGTCGATGCCGAGCGCTGCAAGGCCGATGTCGAAGGCTTGCTGAAGGGGCTGACCGAAGCAGGGCTTGCGAGGCTCCACAGTGAGGAACTGGTCTAGGCTCCGCTCGCTGAGCGGACGGGAGATGCTGTTTCTGGCGCACTGCCTGACGGTGGTGAGCGCGGTGCGGCTCGCGTTGGCGCTCTCCTCCTACAACCGTGTCCGCGCCCTGGTGACAAGGCTGGATGCCAAACGCGATGCCAGCGTCGGCGACCTGCGGCGCGTCGCCTGGGGCGTAGCCGCCGCAGCGCGGTTCGTGCCGGGCGCCACCTGCCTCACCCAGGCGCTGGCCGGGCAATATCTGCTCGCCCGCCAGGGCAGCGCCTCGAAAATCAGCATCGGCATCGAAAAGGGAACGGGCAGCGAGCTCAAGGCGCATGCCTGGCTGATGAGCGGCAACCACATCGTGCTTGGCGGCTCGATCAACGGATTTGCCCATCTCGTCGACCATGGGTCGTGACCGATGAGCGGCGTCGCCGGAATTGTGCATAGCGACAACGGCCGGCCCGCCGCGACCGGCGATATCCAAGAGATGCTTTCGCACATGCGCCACCGCGCCCGTGACGGCAGCTCATGGTGGACGGACGGCAGCGTGGCGCTCGGCCACGCCTGGCTCGACACGACCGGTGAGGATGGCCCCGGCCCGCTGACGATGGCCGGCGGCAGGCTCGCCATCACCGCCGATTGCAGGCTGGACAATCGCGACGAGCTTCTGGCGCGGCTGGGCTCACGCGACCGGTCGATCGCCGACGCGGTGCTTATCATGCGAGCCTACCTCAAATGGGGCGAGGCTTGTCCGACCTATCTTCAAGGCGATTTCGTTTTCGCGATATGGGACAGCGAGCGCCAGGCGCTGTTTTGCGCGCGCGACCACTTCGGCGTCAAACCCTTCTACTACCATTCGACCGACGGGCGCTTCGCGTTCGCCTCGGAGATGAGGCCGATCCTGGCGCTGGACGGCGTCGGCAGACGCCTCAGCGAGCATCAGATTTCCGGCTTCCTCGCCGGCTTGCCGGATGATCCGCAGGCGACACCCTACGCTGAAATCTTCCGCCTGCCGGCGCGGCACAGCATGATCGTCGCGGACCATCAGGTGGTGCTGCGGCGCTACTGGCAGATCGAGCCGTCGCAGCGGCCGGCGCGCCGCGACGCAGCCGAAGAATTCAGGCACCTTTTCGCGCAATCGGTGGAGAATCGGATGCGCGGCACGCAGGCCATCGGCGCCATGCTGAGCGGCGGCCTCGATTCGTCCTCGATCGCTTGCGTTGCGGGTCTTCGCGCGGCGGCCAAGCGCAACCTGAAGCTCAGGACCTTCTCGCTGGTCTTCGACAAGGGTTCGTCGATGGACGAGAAGCCGTTCATCGATGCCGTGCTCGACGGCAATCCGCTCGACGCCACGCTAATCGCTGTCGGCAATTACGCGCCCTTCGCGGAGCTCGAGCGCATCCTGGAAGAGCAGGAAGGCACGTTCCTGGCGCCCGGCTTGTCCTTGACGCGTGACCTTTACCGCACGGCTGGCGCCAAGGGCGTCAGGGTGCTTCTCGACGGGCATGGCGGCGACGAGGTCGTCTCGCAGGGCCATGGGCATCTGCACGAGCTCGCAAATGCCGGCAGGTGGCTGGAGTTGTGGCGCGAATTGCGCAGCGCCGCCAACACCTATGGCGAAGGCATGCTTTCCCTCTATTTCAAGTTCCTGACCATCTATGGGCCGGCCTGGCGAATCGCCAGGATGAGGGCGATGGCCAAACGCCTTGTCGGGAGGATGCGGCACGGGCCGTCGCCAGCGCGGCGGATCGCCTGGGCGGGTGTGGTCAATCCGGATCTCGCCAGGCGAACCGATCTTGCCGAGCGTTTTCATCGCAGCGGCTACATGCCCACCGCCGTCCGCGCCAGCGAAGCGCTGACGCATCGCTGGCTGCTCTCCAGCGGGCTGGTGCCGCATGCCTTCGAAGTGCTCGACAAGGCCGCCGCCAATTTCGGCGTCGAGCCCCGCTATCCGTTCTGGGACAAGCCGCTCGTCGAATTCTGCCTGTCGCTGCCGGGCGAGGAAAAGCTCAAGGACGGCTTCGGCCGCCATGTGCTGCGCCGGGCCATGCAAGGTGTTCTGCCGCCGGCGGTGCAATGGCGGCGCGACAAGATCGATTTCACCGCCAGCCTGGTCAATGGCATGCTCGGCAACCACCGCGAGCTTCTGGACCGACTGCTAATATCGGACAGCGAGCGGATCGCGCCCTATGTCAATCTGCCGGAAGTGAACGCGGTCTATGACCGCATTCTGCGCCGGCCTGAGCAAGCGACGCTGCCGGATGTCCAGCATGTCTGGCGCTCCGTGTCGCTGTCGCTGTGGCTGCGGCAAGTCCAGGGAAGCCCGGCATGAATCTTCCGATCGCTTCCCTTGCGCGGCCAAAGCCCGACACCGAAACGCCCAGCGCACGCGTCCGCCATTTCTACAAGGCCTACGGGCTGATCGTCAGCTCGGAGGTGGCCCTGCCGGAACTGGAGCCGACGACGCCGGCGGCGCCGGACCTCGAAATCGCGGTTGGGCCGGTCGACTTTCCCGAGGCCGCGCCGCAGGGCGCCACGGCTTTTCGCTTTGAGCCGACGCGGCAATATCTTGCATGGCAGGCGGTCGGCAGCTTCATGATCAGCGCCGCCAGTCGGATCGACGTCGATCCAGCGCCGGGGATCGACGATCCGCTGCTCGCCTTTCCGCTGCTCGGGCCGGTGATGGCGCTTGCCCTGCATCAGCGCGGGTTGCTCGTGCTGCATGCCAGCGCCATTGCCGTCGGCGGCAAGAGCGTGATCTTCATGGGCGACAAGGGCGCCGGCAAGTCGACGACGGCGGGCGCGATGATCCGCGCCGGCCATCGGCTCTTGAGCGACGATGTCGTGGCGCTGGATTTGTCCGATCCGGACCGGCCGATGATCCTGCCCGGATTTCCGCAGCTCAAACTCGCCGCAGATGCAGCCGGCGCCATCCGCCTCGATCAGGCGGACGTGCGGCCGCAAGTGCATCCGCAAATCGACAAGGCACAGCATCGGCTGCGCGACGGATTTGCCGCCGAAGCCGTTCCGGTATCGCGCCTCTATATGCTCGAGCGCGGCGAGCGGGCGGCGATCTCGCCAATGACCGGCACCGCCGCGCTGCCGGCGATCCTTAAATTCTCCTATATCACGCGGTTCGGCCGACAGGCGCTGCCGGACGATGTCGCCGCCGCGCATCTTCGCCAATGCGCGCTAATTGCCGGGCAGGTCGGCGTCGGCCGCCTCGAAGTGCCCACCGGGCTCGACCGGATCGATGAAGCGGTCGCCGCGATCGAAGCCGATCTGGTGTCGGGGACGAGGTGAGCCGCGACATGGGCTGGTCCTCCAAGCTTCGCCTGTCGCTGTTTCGGGACGTCGCCGGCTTCGGCGCCATGATGGCGCATGTCGGCGGGCGGCGCACGGCGACGGCGCTGACCTTCCTGATCCTCGGGAGTCTCACCGAAGGCATGTCGATCCTGCTGCTCGTTCCGCTGCTGCGCCTGATCGGCAAGGCCGAGCAGGATTATGCGGTACGGGTGCCGGAGGCCTTGCATTGGCTGGTGCCCGGCGGAACGCTGTCGCTGGCCGCGGTGCTTTGCCTGCTTGTCACTTTGGTGGCGCTGCAGGCGACGTTCAACCGCTTCAAGTCGGTCTACATGGCGCGGCTGCTCTATGATTTCGTCAACCGCGTGCGCATGAACCTGTTCGAAAGCATCGGCAAGGCGCGCTGGGGGGTCTTCACCCGCATCCGCAGCTCCGATCTCGACCATGCGCTGAACGGCGACGTCGACCGCGTGCAGGTGGCCGCCTTCTCGCTGCTGATGCTGACCCAGGCGACGCTGCTGCTGACCGGCTATCTCGTCGTATCGCTGTTCATCTCGCCGGTGATGACGTCCTTCGCCATGCTCGTCGGCCTGGTGCTGCTGGTCGCGCTGCGGCCGTTCCGGGCGCGCGCCAGCGCCTATGGCCGCACGCTGACCGGCAATCGCCAGGACCAGTATCATACGGTCTCCGAGTTCATCGGCGGCATCAAGGTGGCAAAAAGCCTGAATGTCGAGGCAAGCTACTTTGCCGAGCTCGGCGCGACGCTGGACAGGATGAAGGCCGACAACATCGCCTTTGTCCGCAACTCCTCGCTCGGCACCGCCCTGTTCCAGGTGGCGAGCGTCATCGGGCTCAGCCTGTTCATCTATATCGCGCTGGTTCGCTTCCACCTGTCGCTGGCGGAGATCGTCGTGCTGCTTCTGGTCTTCATGCGGGTCGCGCCGCGCTTCATGGACATGCAGTTGCAAACCCAGCAGGTGCTGATCAACCTGCCGGCCTACGCTTCGATGCAAAGCCTCCAGGCCCGCTTCGATGCCGAACGCGAGCCGGAAGAGAACATGGCCGAGCAGGGCGCAAAACTGTCGCTCGACAACGGCCTCAACATCCGCGATGTGTCGTTCGCCTATGGCGAGGGCGACGGAAGACCGGTGGTCAGCGATATCACCTTCGGCCTGCCGGCCGGCAAGGTGACGGCGCTGATCGGCCCTTCCGGTTCAGGCAAGAGCACGATCGCCGACATGCTGCTCGGCCTGCTCGAACCCACCAATGGCCGCATCCTGGCCGACGGCGTGGAAATCACGGCACAAAATCGCAGGGCCTGGCGCGATAGGGTCGCCTATGTTCCGCAGGACGTGTTCCTGCTGCACGACACCATCGCCGCCAATCTGCGCCTTGCCGCGCCCGGGGCCAGCGACGATGCGCTCTGGACGGCGCTGCGCAACGCCCATGCAGCCGATTTCGTCGAGCGGCTGGCATTGCGGCTGGAGACGGTGGTGGGCGACCGCGGCGTCCGGCTTTCCGGCGGCGAGCGGCAACGCATCGCCTTGGCGCGGGCGCTGCTGCGCGAACCGTCGCTGCTTATCCTCGACGAAGCGACGAGCGCGCTCGACTGGCAGAATCAGTCGCTGATCGCTCAATCGATCGAGGCGCTGCGCGGCCAGATGACAATTTTGACGATCGCGCACCGGCCATCGATGATCGCCTTTGCCGACTGGGTCGTGGCCATCGAGAACGGGCGCATCGTCGAGGTCGGGCAATACCAGCGGCTCAAGGCAAAGGCCGGCAGCCGCCTTGCCAGGATGCTGTCCGGCGAGCAAGCCGAGCGCGCAAGCGCGCCATCGGTCGAAACGGGACTGGTCCCGGCACCAGCCGAACGATCAGTGGAGGCTGCGTCTGGCGCTTAGCTTTTCGCCGTCAGCGACCTTGTTCAGGATTGCCCCGCGCTCGGCTTCGCGGATCTTGTCGGCCGAAGTCGGCGTTGCCTTGCCGATCATGGCAAAGACCAGAAGGAAATAACCCGCCTGGATGATGGCGGCGCAGATGATGGCGCGAAGGAGGATGGTGCCGGGCGATGCGCCGTCGAAATACGACCAGCCGATGACGATCGCGAGAGCGAACATCATGCCTATGATGAATTTTGGCAGAGACATGATCGCCGGCCCCTCAACCGATACGAGCATGCAGAAGCTGCGACTTACCCACCCGCGTAACTCCCCGTTGCGCCAAAGAGCTTTTTATGGCTGCCCAATCCGGCCGGTTGCTTCCGGCCTTCCTTACCCATGCAGACTATGACAGGAACAATTTGCGACTCTATTAAGGCGAGGGGTCTGCAGCAAGGCCCGACAGGTATGGTTTCCAACGTTTTTACGAGATCGACTCTGGCATGGTGCGTCGCACACTCCGGTGCCGTCAGCTATTCAACGGGGCCTCTGCAGCCCTAGTAAAACCCACGACTTTGATTAGTATTTTACCCGAATAACTTACCTGTGCGAGTGCTGCCAGCGGCATGCAACCGCGTTTCTTCTGCAGCAAAGAATGCAATGTCCAAAAATGGCCCAAAAGGTAGACTACATTTTCCTGGTTTTCCCTCACCTTGTCACAAACACGCCACAAAGGCGAAAATTTGGGCAAGCCGCGTTTAATATTTAGTCAATTCATGACGTGAACATTTCAGCGGGATGGGAAATTGTGTGTTGCGCTGCAGCATTTTTTTGATATCTTGCCGTAAACCATCCGTTCAACGTATGGAGCTTCTGCATGAGGGACGTCGCCAAGTCGGCTAATGCGGGTTTTGCGCAGGTCGGCGTTGATTTTCCACCCCCAATCGGTGGTCTGCTCAAACGCAGTTTCGATATCGCCGGTTCGGTCGCGGGCCTGATTCTGCTCAGCCCGCTTTTCCTGATGGTTGCGCTGCTGGTCAAGCTTTCGGACAACGGTCCGATCTTCTACGGCCACAAGCGTATCGGCCGTGGCGGCAGGATTTTCTCCTGCCTCAAATTCCGCACCATGGTGACGGATGGCGAGCGCGTGCTTGCCGCGTATCTGGCTGCCAATCCGGAAGCCAATGCCGAATGGATCGCGACGCGCAAGCTGAAGAACGATCCGCGCGTCACCCGCGTCGGCCAGGTGCTTCGCAAGCTCAGTCTCGACGAGCTGCCGCAAATCCTCAACATCCTGCAGGGTGATATGAGCCTTGTCGGCCCGCGCCCGGTCGTGCGCGACGAGCTGGAGATTTATGGCAGTGCGGCGGTCTACTATCTGAAGTCGCGTCCCGGCCTCACCGGGCTGTGGCAGGTGAGCGGGCGCAACGACGTGTCCTATGACACGCGCGTCGCCTTCGACCGCCACTATGTCGAGAACTGGTCGATGTTCCAGGACATTCGCATCATCTTCAAGACTGTTCCTGCCGTGTGGATGTCGCGCGGCAGTTATTGACCGACGGGCCTGCCCCGCGAAGGCGGGGCGGGCATCCGGCAGTGATCTCATCGGGCGGATGGGGCCAAAGCGGATCGGAAACGTTCATTTGACAAAATACCTCTTCGGACTGCCTTTCGCCTGCAGTCTCATATCCAAAGCCCCTGCCCGCTTCGCGGGCATCTTGCTTGCAGCGTCCCTGGCCATGCCGCATCTGGCGGCCGCCGGCGATTACCAGCTCGGCCCGCAGGACAAGCTCAACATTCGCGTTGCCGAATGGCAGACGGTCGACGGCACCTTCCGAGACTGGTCGGCCATCAATGGCGAATATTCGGTTGGCCCGGGCGGGACGCTCTCGGTGCCGTTCGTCGGCAGCCTGCAGGCCGCCGGCAAGACGACGGCCGAGATCGCTTCGGCGATAGGGCTCGCGCTCCAGCGCAAGCTGGCGCTGCCCGACAAGCCGGAAGCCTCGGTCGAGATGGCGCAGTTCCGGCCCTTCTACATTTCGGGTGAAGTCCAGAATCCCGGCCAGTTTCCCTTCGTGCCCGACTTGACCGTGCTCAAGGCTGTGAGCATTGCCGGCGGCATCCGGCGCAATGCAGACTATGGCCCCCAGCTCGCCAAGGATCTCATCACCGCCAAGGGCAGCTACGATATCGTTGACGATCAGCGTATCCGCCTGCTCGTCAAGCGCGCCAGGATCGACGCTGATCTCGCCGGACAAACGACCTTCGAGGTGCCCAAGGAAATCGAGAGTGATCCGAGGCTGGCGACCATCGTCGCCGATGAAACGGCTATCCTGGTCTCTGACCAGAAGTCCCTGAAGCTGAAGCTTGATAAGCTCGATGATCTGAAGGGTGTCCTGCAGGCCGAAATCGAATCGCTGCAGAAAAAGATCGCGAATCAGCAGAAGCAGGTCGATCTGGCCGAGAAGCAGGCCGAGAGCATTGGCCCGCTGGCGCAGAAAGGCCTGGTCGCCAACGCGCGATTGCTGTCCTCGCAGCAGTCAGTCACCGACCTGCAGGGCAAGATCCTGGACTACGAGACGGCCATCCTCACCGCCAAGCAGTCGATCAGCAAGGCCGAGCAGGACGCCATCGATGCGAGGAACTCGCTGAGTTCCACGCTGACCGCCAATCGTCAGCAGGCCGAGGCGGATCTGAACGAGGCGACGTTGAAGGCCGGCATGCAGAAGGGCCTGATCGCGCAGGCATCGGACCCGGCGACGGCGGCGTCGCTTACCAGCGGCCAGGAACCGACGCTGCTCTATTCGCTGGTGCGGGTTGCCGACGGCAAGACCAGCGAGGTCGAAGCCAAGGAAGACACGCCTATCCTGCCGGGCGACGTGATCAAGGTGAAGCTGGCGCCGACCGCCAGCCAGTAGCGCCGCCTGGCCGGATTGCGCGAAGCGAATCGAGGAACGGAGGCGGGAGGAATACATCAGGCTCGTTCGCGTCACGGCGCGGGCGGGCGATCTGTTTTGGACCGCTTGAAGGCATAAAATGCAGCCCGCAGCCCCGCGTCACGTCTATCTGAACCTCGACGCCATCCGCGGCGTGGCGGCGATCAGCGTCATGCTGTACCACTTCTCGCCGTTCCTGGCCGACGGCAAGGTGCTGCCGTCGAGCTATCTGGCGGTCGACCTGTTCTTCCTGCTCAGCGGCTTCGTCATCGCGCATGCCTATGACCGCAAGATCGAGAACGGCATGGGCTTCGGCACGTTCCTGGCCATCCGCCTGATCCGGCTTTATCCGCTCTATCTCGCAGGCACGCTGCTCGGCTTCTTCTACCTGCTGGTCAAGAACAGGCTGATGCCGGCGGAATACATGCCGCTGTCCGAGATCGGCATGCAGCTGACGACCGGCATGTTCTTCATACCGCTGGTCAGCGATGCCTATCACACGATCTTTCCGCTCAATCCCGCTTCGTGGTCGCTGTTCTTCGAGCTCATCGTCAACATCGCCTATGTCGCGGTCTTCTTCCTGCTGTCGCGGCGCGTGCTGACGGGGATCGTCGCCGTCGGCCTCGTCTTGCTCGTCGTCGCCTCGGTGCTCGCCGGCACGCTCGACTTCGGCATGACCGGCAAGACGATCCTGAGCGGCCTGCCGCGCGTGATCTTCTCGTTCTTCCTCGGCGTTCTGCTCTGCCGCTCGATTGCGCGCTGGCAGGGCAGCCTTGGCTTTCTGCGGCGCGGCGTATGGGTCGAAGGCGCGATCCTGCTCACGCTCATCGTCTTCGCCATTGCGCCGGCCGGCGGAGCGCGCGTCGTCTACGACCTTGCCGCGATCGTCATCGTCTTCCCGATCATGGTGATGACCGGCGCGATGGCGCCGACGGCGCAGCTTCTGTCTGGCTTTTACGGCTGGCTCGGTCGGATTTCCTATCCGATCTACATCATCCACACGCCGATGCTGATGATCATCGCCGGAGCCGGCAAGGCTTTCTCGATCGATCCATTCGCGCATCATCCCTGGTTCGGGATCTTGATGGCGGCCTCGGTCATCGTCATCGCCGACGCTGCCACGCGCATCTATGACGAGCCGGTGCGGCGCTTCCTGCAAAGGCAGATGCAGCGCGCCCGGGCCGTGGCTTAGAGAAGGACTCAACGGACAAAATCCGCATGATGATTCCGAAGTCCATTCTGATCGATCCCGATCGCAACGAGACCTACGGCACTTTCGCCGTCGCGGTCTCGACGATCGCCTTCGCCTACTCGCCCAATTTCGGCCAGATCCTGATCCTCGCCTATTACGCCGTCTGGCTGCCGCTGCTCTTCGTCGACTACCGGCGCTTCACCTGGAAGCTATCTAGCGCCTGGCTGCCCCTCTTGCTTGCGACCTATGTCTGCCTCTCCGTTTTCTGGTCGCAGGCGGCGGGCATCAGCGCGCGCGCGGCGGTGCAATATTCCTCGCATATCGTCTGCGCCTATGTCGCGGCGCGCACCATCAGTGCGCGCACGCTGGTGGTCGGTTCGCTGATCGGCATCTTCTTCGTTCTGCTCTATTCACTGGGAGTCGGCGGTTACGCGCTCGACACGCTCGACGGCACGGTCAATTTCGTCGGCGCCTTCGGCTCCAAGAACCAGATCGGCTTCTTCTCTTCGCTCGGCATCTTCTTCTGCCTTGCCTTTGTGGTCTTCTACCGGCGCAACTGGCTGGGCTTCGTGTGGACCGCGCCGATCATGCTTTTGTCGGTCTACCTACTGGCAATCGCCCATTCGGCGACGTCGGTGGCTTCGCTGCCGGCGGTGATCGGCATCGTGATGCTGCTCACCGCGGCCAAGGTCTTGTCGCTGCGTTATCGCCGCGTGCTGTTCATCGTCGGCGCCGGCGCGCTGGTGACGGGCGTGGTCGCGGCGCTCAACCTCGGCCTGCTGGATGTCGTGCTCGGCATCTTCGGCAAGGATTCGACGCTCACCGGCCGCACCTATCTCTGGGAGCAGGGCTGGGAAGCGGCGCAGCAGCATCCGCTGCTCGGCTATGGTTACGCCGCCTACTGGGTGCAGGGCTTTGCCGATCCGGAGCGGCTGTGGGCGGAATTCTATATCTCGACCCGCTCCGGCTTCCACTTCCACAACACCTATGTCGAGACGCTGGTCGAGATCGGCTTCATCGGCGTCACCCTGCTGGCGCTGGTCATCCTGCGCGCTTTCTACGGCCACATCTCGAAAGTTGTGTTCGGCGACTGGAGCGCCGATTCGGTGGTGCTTGCCGGCGCGATCGGGCTGATGCTGATCCGCTCCTTCTTCGAGGTCGAGATGCTCGGCCCTTACTTCATGGCGTCCTTCATCGTCTATTACGGCCTGTTCACGCTGAACCCGTTGCCGGCGTTCCGGCGCCGCAGGGCGGCCATTCCCACAGAAGACGAGAGGCATGCCAATGGTCGCATGCCGGCGCCGGTCTAAGGGTCTTCTGGAACCGCTCTAGGCTGCCGACGAGCGCGCGACGGCGGCCTGGATGAGCCGGTCGGCCAGGATCGCCAGGAAGGCGATCGACAGGCCGGCGATGAGGCCCATGCCGGCATCGGCCTTGCCGAGCGCGACATAGACTGCCTGGCCAAGATCGCGCGTGCCGACAAGAGCGGCGATCGCCAGCATCGAGAGCGCCGCCATGATGGTCTGGTTGAGGCCGAGCATGACCACGGGGAGCGCCAGCGGCAGCTTGGCCTGCAGCAACGTCTGCAACGGTGTGGCGCCCATCTGCTCGACCGCCTCGACCACATCGGCGCGCACATGTCTCAGCCCGTGCTCGACATAGCGGATCGGCGGCACGATGGCGTAGAGCATGATGGCGATCAGCGCCGTGAACTCGCCGACCTTGAAGAACATCAGCGCCGGGATGAGGAAGACGAATTGCGGCATGGTCTGCAACGCGTCGCAGATCGGCTTCAGGATGCGCGAGACGCGGTCGCTATGCGCTGCCCAGACGCCGAGCATGCCGCCGACCAACAGGCAAAGCAGCACTGCCAACGTGCAAAGATAGAGCGACTGCACCAGTTGCGGCCATAGTCCGTTGACGAGAATCAGGACGAAGCCGGCAAGGGCAAACAGGCCAAGGCGATAGCCGGCTACCTGCCCGGCAAGAAGTGAAACGGCGAGGATGAAGACCGGCCAGGGCAGGCCGAGAAAACCGGTGTAAAGGATGACGCCAGCGGCCAGCACCGCCAAAGCTCCCCGCCCACCGAAGCGTCGCATCGCCAGCCCGGCCAAGGCCAGGACCAAGACGAAATAGACCGCCGCCATCGTCGGCGACAGCGCAAAGCCCCAGATAGCCGGCGTGGCCGCGCCTGAAATGCCGACCCGCATCGGTAGCAGCAAACAATAAAGGACGGCGTTGCGGACGCCATCGAAGAACCAGGCATAGTCGCGGACGATCCCGAGCAGCCGCTGGTTGACGCCGCCCATTTCGGTGCGCAGCGCGGTTTCGGGCAGGAATGTCGCGTCCGGCGCGGCAAGGCGGATAACGACAGCGAAGGCAAGCGCAACCGCCAGCGACAGAACCAGCCGGCGCGGCGTCGTCCAGCGCATGACGCGCGTCGGCCCTGTCTCCGGCGGCTTGGCAAAGCCGATGGTGAGGCGGTCGATGAGGATGGCGAGCAGCGCGATGACCAGGCCGGAGAGGATGCTCTGGCCGAATTCGGCCTTGCGCATGGAGGACAGGACCTCCCAGCCGATGTCCTCGAAGCCGCCGATGATTGCGGCGACGATGACCATCGACAGCGCGGCCATGGTCGTCTGGTTGAAGCCAACAAGAAGCTGCGGCAACGCCGTCGGCACCTCGACCTGCCAGAATTGCTGGCGGCGCGTGCAGCCACTCATCAGCCCGGCCTCGCTGATTGCCGCCGGCACACGATCAAGGCCGAGCATTGTGTTGCGCACCATCGGCGGCGTCGAGTAGACCGCCGAGGCGATCAGCCCGACCACCGGCCCGAAACCGAACAGCAAGAGCAGCGGGATGAGATAGGCGAAAGCCGGCACCGTTTGCATCAGATCAAGCGCGCCGCTGAGCACCGGACGCAGGCGCGGACGGGCATAGCCAAGCACGCCGAGCAGGAAGCCGAGCACGGTCGAGATCGGCACCGCCAGCAGCACCAGCGCAAGCGTGTTCATGCTCTGCAGCCAGTAGCCGGCGAGCAGGATATAGGCGAGCGCGGCGAGCGCGAAGATCGCCAGCCTTTCGCCGCGCGACTTCAGCGCGATGGCGGCGACAGCCAGCATGACCGCCGGCCAGGGCAGCCAGGCGAGCGCCAGGCGCGCGCCGCGCATGGGCGCGTCGAGCAAAGCGGAGAGCGCCCGGAATCCAGGCTGGATGACGGCTACGACCGCGTCGGTCACGGCGGTTATGTAGGAGGCCAGCGGCAGCGTCCATTCCTTGGGGAAATTGACCAGCCAGGGAAGCTCGGTTTTGAGAAACAGGCAAAGCACGGTCAGCACGCCCAAGCCGCACCAGGGCAGAAGGGCCGGCGCGATGGCAAGCCTTCGCGGGGGTGGTGCGATTGCGGCCGGCGCGGTCATTCGCGGGTGCGCCTCGCCTGCTCGCGCTCCAGCACGGCGAGCACCGCGCCGGCGCTGAGCACCGCCGGCGGACCATCGCCGTCGCCAGCAACGGCGAAGGCGCCGATGCCTGAGGCGAGTTGCGGGATCAGCGCTTCGAGACTGGTCTCGGCGGCGATGTTGCATTCCGGGAGTGCCGCTCCATTGGCGGGCGTCGCGATGTCACCGGCCGTGATGACGCGCAGCAGCGGCATGTCCTCGGTGAACTGCGCGACATAGTCGTCGGCCGGGTTGAGCACGATGTCGGCCGGGCGGCCGATCTGCACGATCTTGCCCGCCCGCATGATCGCCAGCCGGTCGGCCAGGCGGAAGGCCTCGGCGATATCGTGGGTGATGAAGATGATGGTCTTCTTGAGCATGCGCTGCAGGCGCAGGAATTCATCCTGCATCTGCTTGCGGATCAGCGGATCGAGCGCCGAGAACGGCTCGTCGAGGAACCAGAGCTCCGGCCCGACCGCGAGCGAACGGGCGATGCCGACGCGCTGCTGCTGGCCGCCGGAAAGCTGGTGCGGAAAGGACGCCTCGCGGCCTTCGAGCCCGACAAGCGCGATCATCTCGCGGGCACGCGTTTCGCGCTCCTTCGCCGGCTTGCCCTGGATCTTCAGCGGGAAGGCGACATTGTCGAGGACGGTGAGATGCGGCAACAGACCGAAATTCTGGAACACCATGCCCATGGCGTGACGGCGCAGTTCGATCAGCTCCTTGCCGCTGGCGGCGAGCAGGTTCTTGCCGTCGAGCAGGACTTCGCCGGCGCTCGGTTCGACGAGGCGCGACAGGCAGCGCACCAAGGTGGATTTGCCGGAGCCGGACAGGCCCATGATGACGAAGATCTCGCCGGTCGCCACCTCGAAGCTGGCATCGACCACGGCCGGCAGATGCGCTTCGGCGCGCAGGCGCTCGGCCAGCGCATCGGGGTCGATCACATAGCCGCGCGAGTCGAAATAATAGGCGGGGCGCCGGCCGTAGACCTTCCAGACATTGCGGCAAGCGAGCTTGATCGGTCGTGGGGCGGCGTTCATAGGGATGCCATCCATGCGAATTGCTCGCCCGGCTCCACGTGCCGGGAGCCGGGCATCGATTGCTTTCAGCCTCTACCAGGCATAGCGGCCGATCAGCCCTTGGCGGCGTCGAGCCAGGGTTTCCACACTGCCTCGTTCTTGTCGATCCAATCCTTGACGACCGTGTCGAGGTCCTTGCCTTGCTTGTCGACGGCCAGCATCATCTTTTCCTGCTCGCCGGCGTCCATCTTGAAGGCCTTGAGGAAGGCGTCGGCCGCCGGCCACTTGGCGCCGAAGCCCGACCAGACGATCTTGTCGACATCGGGCGGCGTTATGCAATGCTCGTTGGTCTGCTCCTTGCAGGGCGGCATGGTGACCCAGCCGACGTCGTTTTCGGCGAGCGCATAATGCGGGCCCCAGAACATCATCACCAGCGGCTTCTTGGCGGCCTCCGCGGCTTCAAGCTCCGCGACCAGCGCGCCTTCGGAACCGGAGGGAACCGCGGTGTAAGGCATGTTGTTGTCGGCAAGGATGGTGGCGGCCCGCGAGCCCCAGTCGGCCGGGTAATCCAGGAAGCGGCCGTTGGGCGCCGTCTCGGGCGTCGCCAATGCCTGCACGCATTCCGGCTTGTTGAGCGCGGTCCAGTCCGGCAGGCCAGGGCAGACCGTCTCCATATATTTCGGATAGATCCAGCCCTCGCGCGTCTTCAGGTCGAGCTTGCCGATATCCTCGATCTGCTTGGCGGCGAGCGTCTTTGGATAGATGTCGCCGACATTGTTCATCCACACCTCGACCGAGGCGCTGAGCGAGCCGTCGGCGAGACCCGAAAACTGCGGGAAATTGCCGGCCGTCACATATTCGACCTTGTAGCCGAGCTTTTCGAGAAGGTGTCCGGCGATGTGGGTGGAGACGTGCGCGCCGGTCCATTCGAGCATGGCAAGCTTTATCGGCTCGTCTTTGGCGCCGAGCTCGGCGCTGAGGCCGGGCGTCGTGGCGGCAAGCGCCAGAGCCAGGCCGATTCCTGCATTTCTCAGTCTGTTAATTCTATTCGGCATGATCGCTTCCCCTGTCTGGATGTTATGGTTCAGGTTCATCCTTGGTGGCGAGGCTGCCGCTAGCCTCTTTCCGCGCGCCACTCCCCTGGCCGCCTGGAACAGTCCTTAGTCCGCAAAGCTGATGACGTACCTCCCTTTCGACCGGCCCTGTTCGAGGGAGACAAGCGCGTCCGACACCTCTTCGAGCCCGATGATCTCGATCGTCGTTTCAAGCGGCTGCTTTGCGTGCATGGCGACCAGTTCGCGCATTTCCTGCCTTGTGCCGACGCTGGTGCCGGTGATGACGACGCCGGTGGCCGTCAGCCATTCCTGGATGAGCGGCACCGGCTGGAACACCATGGCGGCGGCGATGATCCTGCCGCGCGGCCGGATGCCCGCGATCATCGCGTCCCATGTCGCGGTGGTTGGCGCGAAGTTGATGCAGGCGTGGTATTTTTCGTCCTTCGCCGCCAGTCGCGAGGGCAGACCGCTGTCGGCGATTTCGGTTTCCGCCGCGCCGTAGCGGCGGGCGACGTCCAGCTTCGCCGGATCGCGGTCGACCACGAGCACATCGACGCCGAGCCGGCTGGCGATCTGCACCGCATAGAGGCCAAGGCCGCCGCAGCCGAAGACGATGCATTTTTCGCCGGCTTTCAAGCCGGCCCGCTTCACCGCGCCATAGGCAGTGATGCCGGCGCACATCACCGGCGCGGTGGTTACAGGGTCGATGGTTTCGGGGAGCGCCACCGCGAAGCCGGCGTCGCAGACGACATATTCGGCAAAGGCGCCGGGCACGTTCAAGCCGTGCGCGCGATGGTACTGGCAGAAGGATTCGTAGCCATCCAGGCATTCGTCGCAGCGGCGGCAGGTGTCGTGGATCCAGGGCACACCGGCCCGGTCGCCGAGCGACCAGCCGCCGACGCCCTCGCCGATCGCCTCGACGCGACCGATGCCCTCATGGCCCATGACGAAGGGCGACGGGGCGTGCGGCGGAACGCTCTCGCCACGCCAGATATGCACATCGGTGTGGCAGACGCCGCAGGACTGCAGCCGCACCAATATTTGACCGGGGCCGGCGACGGGACGCGGCACGCTGGTGACCTCGAGCGGCTCGCCGTAGCTGCCTAGGACCGCGGCCCGCATCATTTGTGTGTGCGACGTCATCGATAGTCCGTCCGGCACCTGCTTGCCTTCGCAGCCTAGGCCTGCCAAAATCATATGACAATACAAAAATTTGTTAGGGCGTACAAAATTTTCGCTGGATATACGAAACCCATGGCGACCAGGACGAAGAAACAACGAACTCGCATCGAGGACATCAGGCGGGTTGAGCTGATCGAAGCGGCGCACCGCATCTTCCTGCGCGACGGGCTGAAGGGCCTGACGACAACCCGCATCTGCCACGAAGCCGGCATGTCGCAAGGCATCCTGACCTACTACTTCAAGGACAAGGACCAGGTGCTGTTCGAGATGGTGCGCTACGCCAACCGTGTCCTGATGGACGCGGTGGTGGTCAATCTGCGCCAGGCCGAGACAAGGTGGGATCGCCTGACGGCGATCGTCGACGGCAATTTCCCGGAAGAAAAGTTCGAGCGCAACACGGCCAATGCCTGGGTGTCGTTCTATGCAGAAGCCGCGCACAACCCGCGTTACGCCCGGCTGCAGGAGCTGTTCTACAAGCGCTTGCGCTCGAATATCGGCTCGGCACTGTCGCCGCTGTGGTCGAGAGAGGAGATCGACCATTTCGTGCGCGGCTTTGCCGCCATGCTCGACGGCTTCTGGCTGCGGCGCGGCCATTCGGACGAAGCCATTTCGCATCTGGAGGCGCGGGCGCTGCTGGTCGAATATTCGGAAAAGATGCTTGGCGCGGCCGTGGTGTCGAAGCTGAAAAGGCTTCAGTTGCAGGCGGCGTGACGTTTCAGGATGCCTCGCCGGCTGCGAGCGGTTGCAAGCGCTCCATGCCGGCGCGGGTTTCACCATAAGGCTCCGCCGGTGATCTGGATGTTTTCCATGGTGATCCCCTTGGCGAGATCCGAGCAAAGGAACACCGCGAGCGCCGCGATCTCCTCCGGCTGCATCATGCGGCCTTGCGGATTGCCTTTCCTGAATTCATCCATCAGTTCCTCGGCGCTGCGGCCCTTGCCTTCGCGCTCGACGACCTGCGCCACGTTGCGGCGCATCAATTCGGTTTCGACCCAGGTCGGGCTGATCATGACGCAGGTGACGCCGTGCGCAGCGCCTTCGAGCGCGACGCAGCGCGTGAGGCCGAGCAGGCCGGCCTTGGAGGCGCAGTAGGCCGGATTGTCCTTCCAGCCGACGGAAGCGGCGGTCGAGCCGATGTTGACGATGCGGCCCCAGCCGCGCTCGATCATGCCGGGCAGGACCGCGCGGGTCGTACGGAACGCCCCGGTGAGGTTGGTGTCGACGATCTTGTCCCAAAGCGCGTCGGAATGGCCGCAGACCGGCTGTTCGGCGGTGGTGCCGGCAGCGTTGACGAGGATGTCGGCCGGGCCGATCGCCGCCTGCGCTTCGGTAAAGAAGAGGTCGGTGAGCGCGCTGTCGCGCACGTCGAGATGCGCGGCATGCACCCTGGTGCCGTGGGAGGCCAGGGCCGACCGCACACGCTCGACCTCGTCGGCGCCGGGATAATAGGCGGCGTCCGCCCTGCCCGCCTGCGGCGGCGCCACGTAGGAGCCGACGGCGACATTGGCGCCGGCTTTGGCGAGTGCCGTCGCGATGGCAAAGCCCATGCCGGAAAAGCCGCCGGTGACGATGGCACTTCTGCCGGTTAGGTTGGTCATCGCAAGCGGTCTCCGTATTCACACTGCAAGATAGCCTCCGTCGACGACCATTTCGGAGCCGGTGACGAATTTCGATTCATCCGAGGCCAGATAGAGGACCATGTAGGCGATGTCGTTGGGCTCGCCGAGGAAGCCGATCGGATGGCGCGACAGCGCCTTGGCCTTCTCCTGCTCGAGCGTGCCCAGGTCGCGCAGATAGTTCTCGGTCTGCGGCGTCCAGATGTAGCCAGGATGGATGGAATTGCAGCGGATGCCGTAGCGCCGCTCGGCGCAATGCACGGCGACCGCCTTAGTCAGGGTGCGCACGCCGCCCTTGGAGGCGCAGTAGGCGGCTAGGTCCGCCTCGCCGATGATGCCGTCGATGGAGGAGAGATTGATAATCGATCCGCCGCCGGATTTCTTCATCAGCTTGACGCCCTCCTGGCAGCCGAGGAACACGCCATCGAGATTGACCGCCATGGTGCGCCGCCACTCTTCAAGCGACGTGTCCTCGATGTTTTTGGCGATGGCAATGCCGGCATTGTTGACCAGCACGTCGAGCCGTCCGAATTTTTGCTCGACCACCGCCATGACGGTGGACCAGTCTTCGGGCTTCGAGACATCGTGACGTAGCGCCAATGCCTCGCCGCCTGCCTTGACGATCTCCGCCGCCGTATCGCCGGCGAGGCCCTCGTCGACGTCGCTGACGACCAGCCTGGCGCCTTCCGTCGCGAGCAAGAGCGACGACGCCCGGCCGAGGCCCAGCCCGGCCCCGGTTACGAGCGCCACCTTGCCTGCGACGCGGCCCATTGCGGCATCAGCCTCCCTTGTCTAATGGCTCCAGCGGCTTGCCCAGCCAGTCGCGATAGAAACCTTCGAGGTCGGGCTCGAAATCATGCACGATCGGATAGCCGGGCGCCGCCGCCTCGACCTCATGAAGCGTGCCGCATTGCGGGCAGATGAACTCGCGGATCTCCATCCAGTCCGGGTCCGGCAGGTCGCTGTTTGGGTAGATCTCGCGCAGCGTCTCCTCGCTGTCGCGCACGATGATCGCGGCCTTCAGTTTCCAGTTCTTGCGATAGTCTCCGAAGGAGTGGCCGCACTCGCATTTCGTCACGCGCTCGTTGCCGCTCTGGCAGATGAAAAGATGGTCGCCGACGGGCAGCAGGATCGGATCCTTCCAGCCGACGCGCTCCTGCAGCACCGCGACATATTTGAAGAAACGATCGTCGTCCTTGTAGGCGCTCATGATACGGCGCGTCTGCGGCCAGGGCAGCGTGCCGGCAACCAGATCGGCGATGACTTCCTTGCTGTATGAGGTCATGGTCCTTACTCCGCGCCGAAGGTCGATTTGGCATCAACATCCCAGAAGGTCGAAAAGTCTTTTGCGAAGCGCGACGACAGGTTGATCGCGCTGGCGTACATCTTCTTCACCTCGGGCGCGAAATCGGCCGCTTTCACACGTTGGCGCTCCTTGGCGATCCACTCCGAAACCGGTTTTGCACGCGCCAGGCGCTTCGCCCGCATCTCGGCGCGATGGCGCTTGGTGGCTTCCAGATTGGCGACCGGAAAACCTTCCTCGTCCTCATCGAGTACGATGCCGAAGATGCCTTCAGCGGCTTGCCTCGTGAGGAAGCCGTTCTCGACATCCCACGCGGTCTTGATCGGATCCCGCTCCAGCACGTCGCCGAAGCCGCCGCCGCCATTGTAGGAATGGGTAAAGACGTCGCCCGTCTTGTGCGGCGCGGTGATGTAGGGCCCTTCCAGCGTGACATGCTCGCCTTCCAGTCGCACCTCCAACTCCGAGCGATATGGATTGGTGCCGGTATGATGCGCCAGCGGCGCGCCATTTTCGGCCAGCTCGAAGATGTTCGAGTCGCGGACCGCGCGATGCTTCTGGCAGGTCGGCGCGGGATAGCCGCCGCAGAGACCGCCATTGTCGAACACGCGCGAGGAGTGCTCGGAGGTGACCAGCCTGAGATGATCGGTCTTCGAGACCAGCCAGGTCGATAGGAAGGAACAGCCGCCGCGATATTTGCCGGCGCCGCCCGAGTTGGGGACGATGGACCGGCCGATATAGAGCATCGGCATGTTCTGTTCCCAGATCTCGATATTGCCCATGTCGGATTCCGGGTTCCAGCCGACATAGGCGGTGTCCAGCCCGTCCTTGATGGCCAGCGCGCCCGAGCCGGCGGCGGCGCATTCGAAATGCGCCATGCCGAAGGGCGTGCCGTATTGGCTGGTGCCGCCCATCTCGATCATTGGGCTGTTGACCTGACCGACAAAGGCCTCCTCGACGAAGCCGCGGGCGATGAACGAACGCGAGAGCAGCCGCTGGAAGACGCCATAGGCCGGCAGCAGCAGCGCCCAGGACGTAGCGGTCGCCACCATCTCGTTGTCGGGGTTGGTCCAGGTGCCGTGCGGCAGCTTCAGCTCGGTGGCCATCCAGGCGCCGTCATTGACCAGGCCCTCGAAGTTCATGTGCTGGGTCAGCGTCACGAACATGCCGCCATCCATGCCGGCCGGCGTGCAGTTCATCGAATGGTAGCCCCAAGGCTGCGTGCCCTCGAAGTCCATGATGATCTTGCCGTCGCAGGTGATCTCCATCTCGATCGGGATGTTGTAGAGCCAGTCGGGATCGCCGAGCGGCTGATAGCCCGGCTTGCCGGCGGTGACGTGGCCGTAGAAGGTGTGGCCGCGATAGATGCCGGGCACGGTGAGCTGGCGTGTGCGAGCGAGCTGAGCGCGGCGGCCCTCCTCGATGAACTCCTTCGACACCTGCATCCAGTAGTCGAGGCCGATCTCGTCGATCAGCGCCTTGACGCTTTCGCGCATGTCGATGCAGGAAGCGACCTTGGCCTTCTCGTCCAGCACCCAGTAGATCGGCATGCGGAGATTGCGCTCGCAGCGGATGACATAGTCGCGCCTGAGCTCGTCATTCTCGCCGACCTTCTCGGCGCAGACGAACAGGCCCTCGGTGAAGCGCTCCTGGGCGAGCGCCACGTCGCCGCCCGGCGTGATGCCGCCGGCTTCGAGCTCGTGGCAGACTGCGCCCGCCCAGCCAACGAGCTTGCCCGAGTGGAAGATCGGCACCACGTCCATCACATCAGGCACCTGGACGGTGCCGATGAAGGCATCGTTGTTGGCGAAGATGTCGCCGTCGCGGATCTGCGGGTTCTCCTCGTAGCCGTTGCGGATCATCCATTTGATGAAGCGGCTCATCGTGTGCACATGCACCATGATGCCGTTGGAGAGCGCGATGGCGTCGCCTTCCGGCGTGTAGATGGCGACGACCATTTCGCCGACCTCGCGCACGCCGGGCGAAGCCGAGATGCGCCGCGCCATCTCGCGCGCCGAGACGCAGTAGGCGCGCAATTTGGTGTGCAGCGTCTCGAACTTCAGCGGATCCTGGTTGCGCAGTTGAAGTTCCGTGATGCCATCATAGCAGCCGGTCTCTTCCATCAGCCGTTCGGATTCGATCAGCCTTTCGCGGATGCGCAGGGCGGAGGCGGGTTTGTCCAGCATGGCGTTCGCCCTTCTCAAGCGTGGGTGTAGTGCAGCAGCGTCCATTCATCGACATGGACGCGATCCTGCGGGTGGACGACGAGCGTCGTCGCCGGGTGTTCGATGATGGCCGGCCCGATCACCTCATGGCCGGGCTGGAGCAGGTCCATCTCGTAGAGGTTGGCCTTGTGCCAGCGGCCGGCGACATAGGCCTCGCGCACGCCCTTGTGGGCCGAAGCCGGATCGGACTTGCCGAGTGGCCGCTTGACCAGCATGGGCTTGACCTTGTCGGCGGTGGCGATCAGCCCAAGCTCGGTGATCGAGAAGCCGGCCTCGCCATAGCGCGAAACGCGGTGGTTGACCTTAGCATAGACCGCCTCGAATTCGGCGATGACCTTGCGCATGTCGTCGGCCGAGCCGATGGCTGACAGCGGCGCCATCACCTCGACGTCCTCGAGCTGGCCGGTGTAGCGCATCATCAGGAACGGCACGGTCTTGATCTTGGAGAGCGCGTGACCGTCGGCGACCATTTCGTCGACCGCCGCCTTGGTCAGGTCATCCCAGACGCTCGTGACCTTCGCGCCGAAAGCCTGCAGCTCGTCGTCGCTGGCCCGCGCGCCCATGTCGATCTGCGTCGACACCGAATGCCGGCGCATGAAATCGGCAGTGGTGCAGCCGAAGGCCGAGAAGGCTGCGGCGAACTGGAAGGTGATGATGTCCTTGAAGCCGATGCCCCGCGAGCAGCCGGCCAGATGCAGCGGGCCGGAGCCGCCGTAGGACAAAAGCGTAAATTCCGACGGATGGATTCCCTGCCCGGAAATGACGCGGCGCAGCGCGTTGTTGGCATCGGCCTCCAGCATGTCGATCATGCCTTCGGCGGCTTCCTCGACGCCAACGCCGAGCACGCGGGCGCATTTCTCCTCGAAGGCCTTTCGCGCCTTTTCCACCTGCAGCACGACCTTGCCGCCGAGGAAATAATGCGGGTTGAGGCGGCCGAGAATAGCGTCGCAGTCGGCGATGGTCGGTTCGGTGCCGCCCTTGGCGAAGCAGATCGGTCCGGGATCGGAGCCGGCGCTTTCCGGTCCGAGCGAGACTTTCCTGGTCAGCGGGTCGACCTTCAGGATCATGCCGGCGCCGGCGCCGATCGTGTCGAGATGCAGCGTCGGCACGTTGAGCTTGAAGCGGTCCATCAGCGGCTCGTTCTCGATCCGCGTCTGGCCGCGCGTGATGACGCCCATGTCGAAGGAGGTGCCGCCCATATCCGAGCAGATCAGCGAGTCGTTGCCGATCAGCTTGCCGACATAGGCAGCGCCCAGGATGCCGCCAATCGGGCCGGAGATCATCGTCTCGTGCAGGCGCGGGTGATTGATCGAGGTCAGGCCGCCGAAGGAGAGCAGCGTCTGCACGCCATATTTGAAGCCGTATTTCTTCGAGACGTCCTCGATGCCCTTCAACTGCTTGCGGCCGCGCGAGGTGGCGTAGGCCTCGATCAGCACCGAGTTCAGCCGCGACTGCTCGCGGATGACGGGACGCACCTCGTGGCTGGTGTAGACCAGGATGTCGGCGCCGGCAGCGGCGATCTCCTCGCGGCAGATCTCGGCGATGCGCTTCTCGTGCGCCGGATTGACATGTGAGAACACGGTCATGATGCAGATCGCCTCGACTGTGTCGGCGATCAGCTTCTTCGCGGCCGCATGCACCTCGTGCTCGTAGAGCGGCAGGATGATGTCGCCGAACTGGTCGATACGCTCGGTGACGCCATGCGTGCGGCGGCGCGGCACCAGCGGATCGGGATGGTGATGGGTGACGGCATGCAGGCGGTCGGCATAGGAGTAGTCGGCCCAGGCCTGCAGGCCGCGGCCCATCAGGATCATGTCCTCGAGGCCTTTGGTGGTGATCAGCCCAAGCTTGCGGCCGGTGCGCGACAACAGCGTGTTCAGCATGCCGGTGCCGGAATAGAGCACCACGTTGACGCCCGAGAACAGGTCCTGCAGTGAGATGCCCCAGGCATCCGCCGCATCCTCCGCCGAGGCGAGGAAACCTTCCGCCTCATTCTTCGGCGTGGTCGCCGATTTGCCGATCTTGAAGTGACCGTCCTGATCGACAAGGATCGTATCGGTCATGGTGCCGCCAGCGTCGATGCCGATGACGATTGGGTTGGTGGTGATCTGGTCCACGGGTCGCTTTCCCTTGCCGAGAATGACCACAGGCTAGATTCCCGGAGCGGGATCGCGCCATATGCCTAAAGACACAATGACGCTTGGGCCGGGTTCGCCGAGAAAAGGGCATGCGCATGGGCACTATCTGGGCGCCGCTGGCCAGGGCGATCGCCGCCACCGGCACCGACCGGCATGTCGACTGCTTGATCGACCTGATCGGGGCGGACATCGCGCATGACCTGGTGACGGTGACGCGCTATTCGGCGACTAGGACACCGGAATTCGTCAAGCACCGGCGCTTCTCGGACGAGATGGTGCGGCGCTATCTCGACAGTTACTACGTCTTCGATCCCTTCTACGCGTCGTGGCGCAGCCAGCGCCGGCTCGGCATCATGCCGCTCAAGAGCCTGGCCGACGAGGAGGCCAAGCGCGGCCAATACATAGCCGGCTTCCTCGCGCAGTCGGAGATCTGCGACGAGGTCGGCATCATGCTCGCCGACGGCGGCGACTGGTGCCTCGGCATCTTCCTCGACCGCTCGACCAGTGCTTTCAGGGACAACGAAATCGCTCTGCTGGAAGAGAGGCTGCCGGTGTTCGACGCGTTGCATGCGCTGGACATCAAGGCGCGCGGCTCAGACTTTTCGCGTACCTCGGCGCCGAGCGGTCCCGGCGCTTCGCCGCAGCAGAAGCCGAGCATTCCGGAAAACCTGTGGCCGGAGCTGTCGCTGCGCGAGCGCGAGCTGGTGCAGTTGATCCTCGCCGGCCACCCGACCGCCAACATCGCCAAGCGGCTCGGCATCACCGCCGGCACGGTGAAGAACCACCGCCGGCGCATCTATGACAAGCTCGACATCACCACCGAGCGCGAATTGTTCCTACAGTTCTTCCAGCACCGGATGGAAAGCTAGCCCCGCAAAACGACGCGCGGGGCTGGGATGGTTCTCAATGAATGGCTTGACGACCGCGCTGTTGGCTAACGAAGATCGGCCGTGGGTTTGGTAGGGCTAAAACTGGCGCATGCAGCCTGAGGTGCTGACCGATTATGCTTTGAGGCTGCGGGAGCGCGGCTATATCTGCCTGCCGCTGCGTGCCGGCGGCAAGCATCTTGACCTCGCGGCCATGGAGTATGATCCGCTGCATCTGCAGACGTTGCGCAAGGACCTGAAGGAACTGGCCTTCACCTCGATCACCTTCCAGCTGGCACAGAAGCCGCCGGACAGCGGCGACATTGCACGCTGGTTTCGCGGCTTTGCCGGCAATGTCGGCATATTGGGAGGATTTTCCAACCTGATGATCCTCGATTTCGATGACGACGCCGGCTACCGTGCCTGGCAGGCCGATCACAAGGCAATTGCGAGCGGCACGCCGCTAGCGAAATCGCCCAGCGGATTTCACGTCTATCTGAGAGCGCGGGAGCCAATGGTCTCTTCCAGCCTGCATTTCGGCCTGCGGCGGGTCGGCCACGTCAAGGCGCTCGGCGGCTATGTGGTGGGCTGTCCTTCAGTGCTTCGGGACGGCTCCTCCTACAGCTGGCTCGAAAACCAGTCGCCATTCGATATCGAGCCGCAACTCGTCGATGACCTGGGCAGTCTTTCGCTGCGCCCGGTGTCGCTGCTCAAGCACCACTACGACCGCCTGCTCAAGCGCGGCTTCTTCGAACGGCAATGAGCGATTGAGCGCATGGCGGCCGACATAACCGTCGTCATCCCGGCAAGGAATGCGGCCGCGACGCTGGACGCGGCGCTCGGCAGCCTGACCGCCGACAGGCCGGTTATCCGCGAGATCCTGGTTATCGACGACGGCTCGGATGACCGCACGGCCGAGGTGGCGATGGAGAGCGCGCGCCGCCTTGGCTTGCCGCTGGATGTGGTGAGCGTTCGTCTTGGCAGCGCGGGTGCCGCGCGCAATCTCGGGATCGAGCGGGCAAGCGGCACTTCCATCTTCTTTCTCGACGCCGACGACGAGGTGATGCCCGGCAGCCTGTCGCTGCTGGGCTCGGCGCTCGCAGGCCAGCCTGGCGCCGGCCTTGCCGTCGGGGCCAGTATACGGCGCGCGAAGGGCCGGCCGGACAAGCTCAAGACGCCGCATGGCTATGTCCCCGACAGGCGGCAGAACACACGCCGATACCTGCGCAACGAGCTGTGGCCGATCGCGATGGGAAGCGCGCTGGTGGCCGATTGGGCGACAGCCGGCATTCGCTTTCCGGAAACGATCGGGCTCGACGAGGATACCTGCTACTGGGCGGCGCTGCTGGCGCGCGCCGAAATCGTCGCCATCGACACGCCGGTGCTCCTCTACCACCATGACGAGGAACGGATGGCACGCCGCTTCATCACCGCGCCGCGCAAGACGTTCCTCGCCATAGCGCGCGAACTCGACAGCCTCGCGGCCGCCGGCATCGAGCGGGACGCGTTGCAATGGCGAAAGGCCTGGATAGCGCAGCGCATCGCGCGCCAGCTCGTCAAGCACGGGATGTTTGTGGATGCCGCTGGCATGATGCGCGCGGTCAAGGCGCATCGGGAACTTGGCCGCAGCTGGAAAGCGGCCCAATACCGGGCCAGGATCCGGTTCGGGCGGCTGGCTGGGATCCGGCCGGACACAGCCGCCGGTTCAGCGGCGCCACGGCGCACGCTGATCGTCAGCTTCGACCCGGCCTATCCGCCCGCCTCCGGCGCCGATCTCAGGACCTTCGGCAATGCCGTCGCGGCCGCCGCAATCGGGCCGGTCCGCCTTGCCTCGGTGAGGCCTGCCGGCTCGACGCAGCCACCCGGCCGCGGCATCCGCGTGGTTTCATTGACCACGGAAGCCGACAAGCGATCGCATTCGCTCGGCTGGCGCCGGATCAAAGGCGAGAACCGGATCCCGCGTCCGGCGCTCGCCCGCCTCAAAGCGCTGGCGCGCGAGTTCCGTCCGGACACGATCGTCGTCGAAAGCGTTCCGCTGTTCAAGCTACTGCAGCCTCTGCGGCCGCTGACCAGTCGGCTCATTCTCGACATGCACAATGTCGAGTCCGATCTCGCGGCCCAGACGCCCGGCAATGCCCCGTCGGCCGTGTCGCCAGAGATAAGGCAGTTGGAGCGGAGGGCGGCGACGATCGTCGACCGCATCTGGGTTTGCTCGAAGCTGGACCGCGAGCGACTCAAGACGATAATCACGCATGAAACGCCGGTCGATATCGTGCCGAACGGGATTCCCCGCGCCCAAGAGTCGCCCAGGACGCTGCCACCATCGCCCGGTACCTCCGATGGATTTCCGGTGATCCTCTTTGTCGGCCATCTCGGCTACCATCCCAACATCGATGCCGCTGAACGTCTGGCCCGCATCATCCTGCCGCGTGTGCGGCAGGCGTTGCCAAGCGCGCGGCTCGTCCTTGCCGGCCGTTCGCCCGATCGAGCCGTGCGGGCCCTGTCGGAACTCGACAGCGTCGTGCTGATCGAAAACCCCGACGATGTCGGCCCCCTGCTGTCGGCAGCGCATCTCTGCATCGTCCCGCTCAGGACCGGGGGCGGCACGCGCATCAAGATCCTGGAAGCGATGGCCGCGGGCGTGCCGGTGATCGCGACGCCGCTCGCGGCGGAAGGGCTCGACGTCTCCGGCGGCGAAGACTTGCTGCTGTCCGACACCGACGAAGGACTTGCCGACCTGACGGTCGCACTCTGTTCCGACCCTGCCCGCATGGCCCGGCTGCGCGCCCGCGCCTACGATACCGCATGGTCCCGCTTCGGACCTCAGGCGATCCGCGACGCTGTTCGCCATGGCCTGGGACTGGACGGCGCCAGCCGATGAACCGCTGCACAACGAGCCTTCGATGATCCCCAAGATCCTGCACCAGACCTGGAAGACCGACCAGATCCCCATCCGATTCCAGGCTTATATCGAGAGCTGGAAGCGGCACCATCCGGACTGGACGATGATGTTCTGGAACGATCGTCAGCTGCTCGAGTTCGTCGCGCGGCACTATCCCGACTTCCTGCCGACCTTTTGCAACTACGAGAGCGGCGTGCTGAGGGCGGACGCCGGACGGTACCTGCTCCTGCATCATTTCGGCGGGGTCTACGCCGATATCGACTGCGAATGCGTGGCTCCGTTCGATCCACTGGCCAGCGAGGATCGGATCGTTTTTTGCAAGGAACCGGACACGCATGCACGGGTGCAGGGCGATTTCCGCCGGCTGCCCTATCTGCTGTTCAACGGCACGATCGCCAGCCCACCCGGCCATCCCTTCTGGCTTCACCTCCTGTCTTTCCTGCCGGGGCTCGCCCACGCCAAGGAAGCCATCGACGCGACCGGCCCCTGCGTGATGACTTCGGCCCAGCTCAGCTACGGCGACCAATCCGCCTTCGCCCTCCACCCTTCGGCGCTGTTCGCGCCGGTCGACTCGGCCGGGCGCAGCGGCGACGGTGGGACACCGACGCTGTCGGTCCACCATTGGGCGGGCACATGGTGGACACGCGCCCCGGCGCCGGGTTGGCGAGACAAGATCCGCACGCATGCCTACCGGTCCTGGCATCATCTGACGCGCGGCGCCCATCTGAGCGAAGCAGCCGCCAAGCGGGGCGTGAGCCCGGCGGCCATCGCGGCACCGGCCCCGTCAGGCCGCAACATCGCCATCCTGGTGCCGCTGCGCGACGCGGCCGATCATATCCAGCCCTTCCTCGATGCCGTCGGCGCGCTCGACTATGCTAAGGACAGGATCAAGCTGGTCTTTTGCGAGGGCGACAGCGTGGACGGAAGCTGGGAGCGGTTGCAGCAAGCCGTCGCGCCGCTGACCCGCATTTATCGGGACGTGATCCTGCTGCAGAAGCAGACAGGCCTGCGACTCGACCGGATGAAGCGCGCCAAGCGAGGCCTGCAGCGCATGAGGCGCGGCGCCATCGCGAAGGTGCGAAACCACCTGATCGACCACGGCCTCGACGCGAGCGACGATTGGGCGTTGTGGGTCGATATCGACGTGTGGCGATTTCCCCGCGATATCTTGAGCCGGCTTATGGAAAGGGGGAATCGCATCGTGGTCCCGAACTGCGTCAAGATCGCCGGCGGCGACAGCTTCGACCTCAACAGCTTCGTCAGCGCGCGCAAGGAGAAGGATTATCGCTATTATCGTCAGATACGCGGGGGCCTCTATCAACCTCCGGCTAATTCCTATGGCCGTCTTCATCTCAGTGACGTCAGGCATCTCGACAGCATCGGCCTCGACGGGGTCGGCGGCACCATGCTTCTCGTCGACGCGGCCTTGCACCGCGGCGGGCTTGGCTTTCCGGAGATCCCCTATCGCGACCTGATCGAGACGGAGGCTTTCGGTATGCTGGCCAACGACCTTGGTATCCGGCCGGTCGGCCTACCCAAGCTCGAAATCCTGCACGTGCCGTGGTAACGCCCGTTACATCTGCCTGCCGCTGCGGGCAGCCAGCCAACGGCGCAATCTGGTGCGCAGAAACGCCTTGCCACCAAACGGCAGCGAAGGTTTGCTAGGCGGTTGGCCCGGGCCGTGCTGCGTCAGGCGCTGAGTGACGAGCCGAGCGAGCCGACAGAGCGGAGGCGTGTCAAGGCTGGCAACTCGGGCTGCCAGTTTCTCGGGCAGCGGGCTCGATCGCCAGGCAAGATAGGCTGCATAGGCCTGGGGTGTTTCGATGAGATGGCGAAGATAGGCCGCGAGTTCCGCCGGTGTGCTGAAGGATGCGGCGTCGATAAAGGAATTGTGGGGAACGAACGCGACGGCATTGGGCGCGCCGAGATAGACCGGCACCGTGCCGGCGGCAAGCGGATCGAACATCTTCTCGGTGACGTAGTCGGGCGCGATCGAGTTCTCAAGCGCCAGGCAGAAATGATAGCGGCCAATGGTCTCGAGCTTGGTCTGTCGGCCGAGATCAGGGCCTATGATCTCGCGGTTGGGCCGGTAGCGGCCGTAGCAATCGACCGCGATGTGCCGGGACAGTTCGGCGATGAATGTGTCACGCCCGCTCTTGTTGAGGCTCGATGACTGGAAATGCACCGCCGGCGCGCGCTCGGGCTTTAGGCGGCATCGGCACGTGGCGGGCGGCTTCCCACCAGCTTGCTTGCGGCAGATAAGGCCTCCAGACGTCCGCCTCGGCTTCATAGGTCATGGCGACGTCGAAGTGCCGCATGAAGGCCGCATCGGCCATCACGGGATAGTTGACGACGCTCTCCATCGACCATGCAACCCAGAGCTGGCCAGGATACTTGTAAGCATCGCCGGCTTCGGGAAAATTCGGCAGATGGAAGACCACCGCGTCGGCCTCGGCAAGCCGCCGCCGGTCGTTGGTCCATTCGACGGGCACGGAGCATCGCGGTATTGCCGCGATGTCGACGAGCTTGTTGAAGTAGCGCGTCCAGAAGAGGATCAGCGGGGCGTTTAACGGCATCAGGCTCTTCGGGTAAGACGACGCATCGTCTTACGCCTTTCCCGACGGTTGCGAAAGCATAGCTGCCTTTGCCCGGAGGTTCAGGCGTGCAGATCCCGCGAAATCGCCGGCCCGACGGTGAAGCCGGAAAATGTCGCCTCGAAACCCTCGCGCTGCGGCGAGCAGCACATCATGCCGACATCGACCGACTTCGAGATCGGGAAATAGGCCAGCCGCACCGGCTTCCAGTGGCCATCCGAGGCGCCGAGATACTGGATGCGGATCGCCTCGGCGTGGCGGGTCAGGCGGATCCTGACACCGTCCTTGCCGGCGGCGATGGCAACCAGCGACCAGTCCGAGGTGTCGTTGGTGACGACCACCGACAAGTAGGCCAGGCCGTCGGTGTATTCTATGCCGGCCTTGATCCAGTGCGTTTCGCTCAGGCGCAGCATCAGCCCCGCCTGATCGTAGAGCACCTTGTAGTCCCCTTTGACGGTGACCTCGGCGGTGAAGTCACCCTCAACGGGCCGGTAGAGAAAATGGCCGTTGTCGCGCCAGAAGCCGTAGAAGGTCTCGCGCCAGAAGTCGGTTTCCTTGCCGGTGCGAACGGTGAGCGTGCCGTCGCCGAACACGTGGTGCGGCGGCGGGTTGAGCCATGTCATGTCGGCCACGCGCATCGATCCCTCCCGGATTGGACTAGGGCGTTTCACCGTTTCACAGAAACGTTGAAACGCCCTATCCCCTTGTTTTTACGCAATTCCGAACGGAAGCTACGGCAAAGTCACCGAGCCTAACCGCTCACACTTTCCTGGAATTCCTTTAGCCGGCGAACGTATAGGCCGTCTTCACCGTGGTGTAGAACTCCATCGCGTAGCGGCCCTGCTCGCGCGGACCGTAGCTCGAGCCCTTGCGGCCGCCGAACGGCACGTGGAAGTCAACGCCCGCCGTCGGCAGGTTGACCATCACCATGCCGGCTTCGGAATTGCGCTTGAAATGCGTCGCATGCTTCAGGCTGGTCGTGCAGATGCCCGAGGTGAGGCCGAACGGCGTGTCGTTGGCGACGGCCAGCGCCTCGTCATAATCCTTGACGCGGATGACGTTGGCGACAGGGCCAAAGATCTCCTCGCGCGAGATGCGCATGGCATTGGTGGAACCGACGAACAGCGCCGGCTGCAGATAGAAGCCGGGCGTGCCGCGCTCCAGCCGGTCGCCGCCGAAGGCGAGTTCGGCGCCTTCCTGGCGACCGATGGCGATATAGTCTTCGTCCTGCTTGAGCTGGGTCTGGTCGACGACCGGACCGATCTGGGTCTTGGCGTCCAGCGCATCGCCGATGACGAGCTTGTCCAGCCGCTCCTTCACGGCGTCGACGAAACGGTCGTGGATGCCATTAGTGACGATCAGGCGCGAGGACGCGGTGCAGCGCTGCCCGGTCGAGAAATAGGCGCCGTTGACGGCGCAGTCGACGGCGACCGCGAGGTCAGCATCGTCGAGCACGACGAGCGGGTTCTTGCCGCCCATCTCGAGCTGGAACTTGCGCATGTGCTCGACGCTTGCGGCGGCGACGCGCTTGCCCGTGCCGACGGAGCCGGTGAAGGAGATGGCGTTGACGTCGGGGCTGTCGAGCATCGCCTGGCCGACCACCGAGCCCTTGCCCATGACGAGGTTGAGCACGCCCTTGGGCAGGCCGGCGCGATGCAGGATGTCGACGATGGTCCAGGCGCTCTCAGGCACCAGCTCAGCCGGTTTGAAGACGATGGTGTTGCCGTAGGCAAGCGCCGGGGCGATCTTCCAGGCGGGAATGGCGATGGGGAAATTCCACGGCGTGATGATGCCGACGACGCCGACGCCTTCGCGCGTCATCTCGACGCCGACGCCGGGCCGCACGCTCGGCACCATCTCGCCCGACAGGCGCAGCGTTTCACCGGCGAAGAAGTCGAATATCTGCGCGGCGCGGATCGTCTCGCCGACGCCCTCGGCCAGCGTCTTGCCTTCTTCACGCGCCAGCGACCGGCCGATCTCGTCCTTGCGCGCCATGATCTCGTCAGAGGTCTTCTTCAGCACGGCGTGACGGGCCAGCGGACCTGAGCGCGACCAGGCCGGAAAGGCCGCCTTGGCGGCGGCGATGGCCTGCTTGGCTTCCTCCGGGCCTGCCGAAGCGTATTCGCCCACGACATCGTTGGTGTTCGACGGGTTGATGTTGCGCGAGCCGGCCTCGCCAAGCCACTCGCCGTCGATAAGGTTCTTGCGCAGCACAGTCATCTTGTTTCCTTGAGTTTTGGGTCGCGGCGGCCATCGGCCGGTCAATTGTCAGACAAATGATATAGTCATTGTCCGGGAGGAGGTCTACCCGCGATCTTAAACCTAGAGCGTTCTCGTTTCAGGGAAACGGCGAACCGCTCTATCCCCTTGTTTGATGCAATTCCGGACGGAAAACCGCTGCGCACTTTTCCTGGAATTGCTCAGGCCGAAAACGACCAGAACAGGCAGGCGAGCGTGACCGCGCCGAAGATGACGAAGAACAGGCTTCTGAGCAGGATGTTGCGGCGCAGCTCGTTCATGGTGAGATGCGCCGCCACGATCACTGCCACGAACAGGAAACGCCAGTTGAAAAGCGCCCAAAGCACCTCATGCTGGCCGAACGCCCATCTGGCGACGAGCGAACCGACAATCGTCGCGAACAGCATGATCGTCGCCCAGAACACCGCGTCGGCGGCGTGGGTGAGCACGATGCCGGCGGCGCGGATCGGCAGGATCATCATCAGCATCGCGCCGAAGAAGTAGATGGCGGCGATGGCCAGGAAGGAGCCGGCGTCGGCGACGCCGTCGAGGCGCTTCACGCCGAACGCGCCGTAGGGGTATCCGTGCCTCGCCACGGCCAATGACAGCGCCATCAGCAAGGCGCTCAAAACGGTGACCAGTGAGAATGTGCCGAGGGCCTTGCTCATGCCTTTTCCTGTCTGGATCAGGATGGCGTTTCGTTGAAACGCCATCCTGATCCAGTTCTCTGTAGGAGCATGATCTTTTCCGAAAACCGGTTCCCACTTTTCGGGATCATGCTCTAGACGAATCAACAGGAGTCTAGAGCGAGGCCCTCAAGAACCGCAATTCACCGCTCGACATTCTCGAAGGCACCGACACCTTGAGCGATGAGGTTGGTCGCCATGACCAGCGAGACGATCGCCACTGAATTGAACACCACGACCCACCATTTGCCGCCGGTCAGGAAACCATAGCCTTCGGCGACCGCCAGGCCCCAGTCGGCCGAGGACGGCTGGATGCCGAGGCCGAGAAAGCTCAGCGTAGCTATCGAGAAGAAGGCATAACCCAGCCTTGTGACGAGCTCGATGAGGATCGTCTCCCTGATGTTGGGCAGGATCTCCAGCACCATGATGGCGAAGGCATTCTCGCCGCCGAGACGGGCGGCGCTGACATATTCGCGTTCCTTCTGCTCGCGCACCGCGGCGCGCACGGTCCTTGCCACCAGCGGCGCATAGGCAATGGCGATCACCAGGATGACGGTGAGGTTCGAGGGCCCGAGCGCGACCAGCGTCATGGTGACGAGCACGATGAACGGAAAGGCCATCATCGTGTCGAGCAGCCGTGCGCCGATCGCATCGACCAGGCCGTCGAAATAGCCGAGCACCAGACCAATGACGGTGCCGGCGGCGACACCGCCCAATGTCGCGAGCGGCGCCACCAAAAGGATGTCGCGCGAGCCGACGACGATCCGGGAGAGCACATAGCGGCCGAGATGATCGGTGCCGAACCAATGCGCGGCAGGCGCTGATCGCCTCGATTCCGGCGCTCAATTTCACCAAGCGGGACGGGCGACTGGCCGAGACCGGCGCGACCGTTCGCGGTCGGCCCGAGGCGATCGCGGCTGCTCCCGATCAAAGAGATTCCGACCAAAGAAGCGGGCAGGTCGCCATCGCCTGCAAGAACATCAGTCATTCCTTTGGCGACCAAGAGGTGCTGCACAAAGTCGACCTCAGCATCGAGCAGGGCGAGACCTTCGGCCTGATCGGTGAATCCGGCTCCGGCAAATCGACGCTGGCAAGGATCGTCACCGGGCTACAGACGCCGAGCCAAGGATCCGTCGAGCTGTTCGGCAGGACCGTCGCGCCGCGCGCCGAACGCCGCGTACAGGGCGAGTGGCGCGACGTGCAAATGGTCTTCCAGTCGCCGGACCGCACGCTCAACCCGCGCCACCGGATCGGGCGGATCATCAGCCGGCCGCTGCGGCGGCTTGCCGGCCTTGGTCGGATCGATGCGAAGAACCGCGTCGGCGACCTGCTCCGCTCCGTCCGGCTGGCCGACACGACCGCAGAACAGACGCCACGCTCATTGTCCCGCGGCCAGCGGCAGAGGGCGACGATCGCGCGAGCCTTCGCCGGCGCGCCGAAAGTGGTGGTGCTGGACGAGCCGACCTCGGCGCTCGACGTCTCGGTGCAGGCGACGGTACTTAACCTGCTCAACGACCTGCAGCGCGACAGGGACACGACCTATCTGTTCATCAGCCACGACCTCAGGGTGGTGCGCTACATGGCCGACAGGATCGGCGTGCTCTATCGCGGCCGGCTGGTCGAGACCGGCACGTCCGAACAGGTCTTTCACGGACCCAACCACCCCTACACGAAGCTGCTGCTGGCAGCGTCTTCGGACGAGGCTGCGGCAGTTTCGGTCCAAGCGGAGACCGCGGCCGAGATCACTTCTAATAGCGGGTGCGCATTCGCCGGCCGCTGTCCCTTGGCGCGGCCCGGATGCCGGGAAGCGGAACCGTCCGCCGCCGATGTAGGCGACGGCCATCTGATCGCCTGCTGGCGAACGGATGCGCTGCTGGCCAGCTAACCGATCCGGTTTCCGCTCGCCGGATCGAAGAGATGCAGCGCCGCGGGATCGGCGGCCAGCCGAATCGTGTCGCCCGGCTTCACGTCGCTGCGGCCCATGACGAAGACGCAGATCTGCTGGTTGGCCAGCTTGACATAGAATTGCGTCGACAGGCCGAGCGGCTCGACCACCTCGACCTCGGCTTTCAGTGCGCCGTCGTCGACCAGCTTGATGTGCTCGGGCCGTAGCCCGATGGTGAGCGCATCGTCATCGCTCAGTGGCAAACCGTCCGGCAACCTGAGCTTTTGGCCGTCGGCAAGCACCGCGTCCACCTTGCCACCCTTGGCGACCTTTGCCGGCAAAAAGTTCATGCCCGGCGAGCCGATGAAGCCGGCGACGAACGTATTGGCAGGCCGGTCGTAGAGCTCCAGCGGATGGCCGACCTGCTGGACATAGCCGTCATGCATGACGACGATGCGGTCGGCCATGGTCATGGCCTCGACCTGATCATGCGTGACATAGACCGACGTGGTCTTGAGCTGCTGGTGCAGCGCCTTGATCTCGGCGCGCATATGGACGCGCAATTTGGCGTCGAGATTGGAGAGCGGCTCATCGAACAGGAAGACTTTCGGATCGCGCACGATGGCGCGGCCCATGGCGACGCGTTGGCGCTGGCCGCCGGAGAGCTGGCGCGGCAAGCGGCCGAGATAGGCGTCGAGACCAAGCCGCTTGGCGGCAGCGCCCACGCGGTCATCGATCGTCGTCTTCTCGGCTTTCTTCAGCATCAGGCTGAAGCCCATGTTCGAAGACACATCCATATGCGGATAGAGCGCGTAGGACTGGAACACCATGGCGATGTCGCGGTCCTTGGGCGCCACATCGTTGACCAGCCGCTCGCCGATATGGATCTGGCCGCCGGTGACCTCCTCGAGGCCGGCGATCATGCGCAGCAGCGTGGACTTGCCACAGCCGGACGGACCGACCAGGACGACGAACTCGCCATCGGCGATCTCGAGATCGACGCCGTGCAGGATGCGCAGCGCGCCATAATCCTTTTCGACATTTTGCAGCGTGACGGAAGCCATCTTTTATCCTTTGACCGCGCCGGCGGTGAGGCCGGTGACGAGATATCGTTGCAGAAAGGCGAAGAAGACGCAGACCGGGATCAGCGCCAGGATGGAGGCCGCCATCATCTGCCCCCAGTCGACGGCGAACTTGCCGATGAAGGTGAGCAGACCGACGGCAAAGGTCTTCTGCTCGTCGCTGGAGATGAGCATCAGCGCGAACAGCAATTCGCTCCAGGCGGCGGTGAAGACGAAGCCGAGTGTCGCGCCCATGCCGGGCAGAGTGAGCGGCACGATGACCCGGCGCATCGCTTGAGCGCGCGTGCAGCCGTCGATCATCGCGGCTTCCTCCAGGTCCTTCGGAATGCCGTCGAAGAAGGATTGCATGAGGAAGGTGGCGAAGGCGGTGTTGAAGGCGGTGTAGATGATGATCAGGCCGATCAGGCTGTTGGTGAGGCCCAGATCGCCCATGATGCGGTAGATTGGCGGGATGACCATGACCAGCGGGAAGGTCTGGGTGAGCAGCAGCAGGATCGCCAGCGTCGCCTTGCCGCGGAAGGTGAAGCGCGACATGGCGTAGCCGGCAAGCGTGGCGATGACGGTGACAAACGCGGCCGTCGACACTGAGACGATGACGCTGTTCAGGAAATAGCGCGGGAAGTCGGAGGCTTCGAGCACAGTGGCGAAGTTCTTGAGCGTCGTCTCAGACGGCCAGAAGGTGATGCCCTCGGAATAGAGCAGACGCTCGGGCGTCACCGAGATCTTCAGCGTCCAGAAGATCGGAAACAGCGCGAAGATCACGTAAGCGGATATGGCCGCGTAGAGCCCAATGCCGCCGAAAATGCGCGAGGAGACGGAGCGACCAGCGATCATCAGACGTGCCTCACCAGCGTGCGGCGGATGGCGATCAGGCCGATGGCATAGGCGATCAACAGCACCAGGAGCAGCACTGCCACCGCCGAGGCGTAGCCTTTGTCCAGCGACTTGAAGGCGCTGACATAGATGTAGACCGGCACAGTGCTGGTCGAGCCGGCAGGCCCGCCCTCGGTCATGACGAAGATGAGGTCGGCGAAGGTGGCGATCCAGATGGTGCGCAGCATGACGGTGATGACGATGGTCGGCGCCAGGAAAGGCAGCGTCACCTTGGTGAAGCGCTGCCAGGGCGAAGCGCCGTCGATGGCCGCCGCCTCATGCAATTCGGAGGGGATCGACTTCAGCGCCGCGAGCAGCGTGATGGCGAAGAAGGGAATGCCGAACCAGATGTTGGCGACGATCGGCCCCCACATGGCGGTGGCGGGGTCGGAGAGCACATTGGTCGGCTCGGCCTTCAGCCCGAGCGCGAACAGCCAGTGCGGCAGCGGTCCAATGATCGGGTTGAACAGCCAGGCCCAGGTGAGGCCAGAGAGGAAGGACGGCACGGCCCAGGGCAGGAACACCACGGCCTGCACGACCTTGCGGCCGTAGAAAGGTTTGTCGAGCAGCAGGGCCAGACCCAGCCCAAGGAAGAACTGGAAGAAGAGGCTGGCGACCGTCCACCACAGCGTGTTGATCAGCGCCTGGCCGAGCACCTGGTCGGAAAGCATCGCCTGGTACTGAGCAAGGCCGACATATTGCGACTTGAAGGCCGAGAATTTGCGGAAGGAATAGCTGATGCCGATGATCAGCGGCACCAGAAGCACTAGGACCAAGAGGACGATAGCCGGCGAAAGATAAAGCCATGGCTCGATCGCAGCCTTGCTCAGCCGTTGCTTTCGCGGCCGGGCGGCGGATTGGATTTCGGACACTGCGTAGGTCATACGGTGCTCGCGTTGGACGATTGGGGCGGCGCGGCAACAGCCACCTTCTCCTCGTTTTCGGGGAGAAGGTGCCGGTTCCCCCGTAGCAGCGGCGCTGCTGCTGCGAAGGACGGGCAGGCAGATGAGGGGCGGTGCTAGCTTTCAGAACTCAGCGCTGCCCCTCATCCGGCCCTTCGGGCCACCTTCTCCCCGTGAACGGGGAGAAGGAAGAGAGCCCGCGCTCACTTCTTGTTCTTGGCCAGCCAGTCCTTCTGCTCCTTGGTCAGGAACGCGGCCCATTCGTCGGCCACCTGCTTGGCCGGCTTCTGGCCGAGCAGCACTTCCTGGAAGTTCTTGATGGCCACCTGGTCGACGAAGTTGCCAAGGTTTTCCAGATGCGTCGGCGGCGTCACCATTTCATATTTGGAGCTGTCGCTGAGTTCGGTGAACCAGCCCTTGAACTGCTCGGTCTTGAAATGCGCGTCCTGGTCGGCGCCGTTGTGGATCGGAATGACACCGACTTCCTTGGCCCATTCCAGATTGTCCTTGGGCGACAGCAGCGTCGCCATCAGCTTCCAGGTCTCGTCCTTGTGCTGCGAGTTGGCGAACATCGCCCAGCCGGCATAGCCCAGCGTCGGATAGGATTTGCCGCTCGGACCCACCGGAAGCGGCGCGACGGCGAAATCGTCGGCGCTCATCTTGTCGGCGATGCCGAGCAGCGCGTCGGGATCCTGGTTTAGCATGGCGCAAGTGCCGGAATAGAAACCGGTGACCGTTTCGTTGAAGCCCCAGCTCACGGCGTCCTTTGGGGCCAGGCCGTTCTTGTACATGTCAGCCAGCATCTGCAGGCCTTTCACCGACCCCTCGTCATTGATGGTCGAGGTGCCATCGTCGGTGAAGTAGCCGCCCTTGCCGTCGGCGATGTTCATGAACATGTGCATGCCGTTGAAGGCGCCGGGGCCGCCGCGCAGGCAGTAGCCATATTTGCCGGGGATGGCCGAGATCTTCTTGGAGAAGTCGACGAACTCGTCCAGCGTTGCCGGCGGACGATCGAGGCCAGCTTCCTTGAACAGCTTCTTGTTCCAGAACAGCGCGTTCACATAATAACCGTAGGGGATCATGAACTGGGTGTTGTTGACGGTCGAGCCGAACTGCTTGGCGCGCTCGCCGAGCGTCTTGGCGTCGTCCCACTTGGCCATATAGGGGCCGAGGTCCTCGAGCTGGCCGTTATTGGCGTAGAGACCCATCCAGCGTTCCGGCATCTCGACGACGTCGGGCGTGTCGCCGGCCTGCACCATGGTGAGGAACTTTTCGAAGGCCTGGCCCCAGGGCAGCGAGACCACCTCCACCTTGATGCCGGGATTGGCGCTCTCGAATTCGGCGATCTGCTTGTTCAGGAATTCGGTGCGCGGCGGGCTGGTGATGACCTCGACCAGCTTGATGGTGGTGTCGGCCAGCGCACCGCTGGCAGAGATCGCCAGGCCGGCAACGGCGGCAAGCATGAAGGTCAGTCTTTTCATCTTCAGGACTCCCATTTTGATCCGTTTATTTTTTTGACTTGTCGAAGGCCTGAGCGATGTCGGCCCAGAGGTCCTCGACATTTTCCAATCCGACATTGAAGCGGATGGTTCGGGGGCTGACGCTGAAGCGCGCCATCGAATTGATGCCCGGCGTCTGCTCGAGCGAGGCCTTTGCCGGCACGACCAGGCTTTCATGGCCGCCCCAGCTGACACCGATGCGGAAGAATTTCAGCGCATCGACGAAAGCCGGGATGTCGACGTCCTCGGTAACCTCGAAAGAGAACAGCCCGGCATAGCCGGCTAAGGTCTTCTTGCCGGGATGGTTGGAATAGGCGGGATGATTGACGCGCTCGACCTTGCCATGCGCCTTCAGCCGCTCGGCGAGGATGAGTCCGCTCTTCATGTGGTGCGGCAGGCGCAGCGGCAGCGTGCGCAGGCCGCGCAGCAACAGCCAGCCTTCAAAGGGCGACAGCTTACCGCCGAGCTGGGAATAAGTCTGCTCGTTGATGTGCTTGATGTGGGCGGCCGAACCCGCAACCACGCCGGCGACGGTGTCGCTGTGGCCGCTCAGATATTTCGAGGCCGAATGCAGGACCAGGTCGACGCCATGCGTGATCGGCTTCTGGAACACCGGCGAGGCCCAGGAATTGTCGATGGTGGTGACGATGCCCTGTTCCTTCGCCAGCCGGGCAAGATGCGCGATATCCTGCAGCTCGAACATCATCGAGGTCGGGCTTTCGAGGTAGAGCAGCTTGGCGCCGGGAAGTGCGGCGGCGACCGCGTCTGGATCGGAGCCGTCGACATAGTCGACCTTGATATGAAGGCGCGGGAACAGCCGCTCGAACAGCCGGTAGGCATCGCCATAGCAATTGCGCACGACGACCATGCGCTCGCCGGCGCCGACGAAGGCGAGGACGGTCGCGCTGATGGCCGCCATGCCGCTGGAGAAGCCGCGCGCGGCTTCGGCCCCTTCGAGCGCCGCCACGCGCGCCTCGAACTCCATCACCGTCGGATTGTCGCCGCGCGAATAGATCGGCTGCTTTCTTCTGCCGGCAAAGGTGTCGGCCATGTCGGCATAGTTGGCGAAGGTGAAGAGCGAGGTCTGGTAAATTGGCGGCACCACGGCGCCGCCGGGGAACGGATCGTCATGCGCCAGCAGCGTCGCCGCCTCGCCGAGATAGTCGCTGGCCAGGGAGGCCGGGTCGAAAGTGTTGGGCTGCTCGTTCATCTGCGGTCCGAAAGTTTGAGGTTGGCGGCGCCGCGCTTCAGATCGTCCTCGACGGTGGCGATGAGCTTCAGCGCTTCGGTGCGGGCGCCTTCGGGGTCGCGCGCGGCGATGCAATTGAAGATGGTGCGGTGATAGGGAAAGCTGGCATGGCCGAAATCGCGCACGCCGAGCGGATGTTCCCAGAAGCGGTGGAACATCTCGTACATGGCGGCGATGATCTGCTCGAAGAGCGGGTTGCCGGAGGCGCGGAACACCGCCTGGTGAAACTCCCAGTCCTCCTCCGAGGACATGCCGTCGCGGGTCTGGAAGGCCTCCTCCATGAGGTCGAGCTTGCGCTCTATCTCGGCGAGCTCGGCCTTGCCGGCACGGATGGCGCAGAGCGCGGCCGCCTCCGCCTCCAGCGCGCGGCGGATCTCCAGCGTCGCCATCAGGCCGGCGAAGTCGTTACCGCCGGCGAGTGTCAGCGGCATGTGCAGCATGTCGGGCGAGACGGCGGCTTTGAGATAGGTGCCAGACCCCTGGCGCCGCTCGACCAGACCGAGCCCCTCCCAGCGGGTGAGGGCCTCGCGCACCGTATTGCGGCTGACCTTGAGACGCTCGGCCAGGATGCGCTCGGTCGGCAGCTTTTCACCCGGCCCCAGAGCCTCCTGCCGCACGAACCCCGCCAACGCCTTCAGCACCGCGTCATCGCGGGCCGTCGTCTGGATCGGGGGCAAAAGATCGGTCAATCCGGCTGCGCCTAAAGTGGTTCAATGGTCCAACCAATTTGTGCATAAGCGGAAAGACGAGTCAACAGTCGAAACGAAGCTGGGCCGAACGACGCGGATTTTCGCCATTCGGGCCTGTCGTATCACGCGCGGATGCGCGCCGGCATGGCCGATGCGCGTTCTTCGCGCCAGCGCGCGAACATCTCCTCGCGAACCCGCCTCGAACCCGAAAGCCGCTCCTTGGCCTCCGCCAGGACAGAAGGCGAAGCCTCGGCCGGCGTGCCGGAGCGGAAGGGCGGCGCCGGCGCATATTCGAGCGAGAGTTGCACGATCTCGGCTTCCGCCTGGCCGAGCAGTCTTGCGACGAGCGCCAGGCCGAAATCGATCCCCGAGGTGACGCCACCGGCGGTGATCAGCCTGCCGTCCTCGACGATCCGCGCATCGACGGGGACCGCGCCGAACTCTTCAAGGAAATCGTGGGCATACCAGTGCGTGGTGGCGCGCTTACCCTTGAGCAGTCCGGCAGCGCCAAGCACCAGGGCGCCGCTGCACACCGAGGTGATGTAGCGCGCCTGCGCCGCGCGCTCCCAGACGAAATCGAGAACCGCCTTGTCCTCGAGCAGCGCGTTGACGCCGCCACCGCCTGGAACGCACAGCACGTCGAGCGGCGGGCAATCCTCGAAGGTCGCCGTCGGTGTCAGGGAAAGGCGCGTCGAGGACGTCACCGGGTTGCGATCCTTCCAGATCAGTTCCACCTCCGCGCCCTTGACCGTTGCCATAACCTCATAAGGCCCGGTGAGGTCGAGTTGCTGGACATTGGGAAATACGAGAATGCCGAAACGGAGGCTCATGGAAATCTCCACAGTTGACTTGGGGCAGGTTGACTTCGGGCAATCTACGGCATCATGCTTTGGCCCGATCGCCAATCATCCCTCGTTTCAGGCCAAAGCCATGCGCCGCATCGAAATCCTCGCCTATCCCGACATCCAGCTCCTCGATGTCAGCGGCCCGCTTCAGGTTTTCGCCAGCGCCAACGACTTCAGGACACAAGCCGGCGAAGCGGCCGCCTATGAGGTCGTTGTCGTCGCCGCTTCGCCGCGGATCAGGACATCGTCCGGCCTGGTATTGGAGGCAGCGGCGCTGCCTGCGCACGGGACAGAGATCGACACGGTGATCGTGCCCGGCGGCTGGGGCGTCAACGCGGCCTGCGAGGAGGCTGAGCTGATCCAGTGGATCATCGGCCGCTCGCGCGATGCCACGCGAACGGCTTCCGTCTGCAGCGGCGCCATGCTGCTGGCTGAGGCCGGCCTGCTCGACGGCCGCCGCGCGGTTACGCATTGGGGACGCTGTGCGGAGTTCACCCGGCGTTTTCCGGCGGTTCGGCTAGACCCCGACCCGATCTTCATTCGCGACGGCAATGTGTGGACCTCGGCCGGCGTGACGGCGGGCATTGATCTCGCGCTTTCCTTCGTCGAGGCCGACCTTGGCCGGCGCATGGCGCTTGCGGTGGCGCGTGAGCTGGTGGTCTTCCTGAAGCGTCCCGGCGGCCAGGCGCAGTTCAGCCAGACACTCAAGCTGCAGGAAGGCGACGGGCGCTTCGACCGGCTGCATGGATGGATCCTGGACAATCTCAGCGCCGACCTTTCGCTGGAGCAATTGGCCGACCGCGCCAATATGAGCCGGCGCAGTTTCTCGCGGCTCTACCAGGAGGCGACCGGGCGCACACCCGCCCGCGCCGTCGAGGAGATCCGGATCGAAGCAGCACGGCGGATGCTGGAGCGGGGACAAACGGTCGGCCAGACGGCCCGGCGCTGCGGCTTCGGTTCCGAGGAAACGATGCGGCGCGGCTTTCTACGCGTCCTCGGCACCAACCCGCGCGACTACCGTGAGCGCTTCTGAGCGGGCCAACAAGGCCGTGTTGAGGATGGCTATGTCGCCAATCCCGACGGTCCGGGTCGAGGACTGCGTGAAGGAGCGCACCAAGGAAGGACACCGATGGCGCAACCCGGTCTGGCGCCCCAAGGACGGCTCATTTGCCGAATGGTAGACCGGCGCCGGGTGCTGAACTGGCAAAGATTCCGTGGTGCGAAAGCTTATAGCGCCGCCGGCAAAGGTCCAATCGCCGCAAGGCCGGCTTCGGTCAGCGCATAGACGCCGCGCTCGGCTCTGGCGAACCAGCCATAGTGATTGTGCAGAAGGATGCTCGCGGCGCGTGGCGAAAGCGTCTTGAGGTCGCGCGGCCGTTTCGGGCCGTCGGCCATGGCGGCGGCGCAGGCGAGCGCCTCCTGCCGATAGGCGGTCATGATCGGTTTCTTGCGCGTGCTGCCGCCGATGGATGGATCGCCCTTGCGGCGGTGATGCTCCTCGACCAAGCGTGAGCGCCGCCTGGGATCCCGGCGCGGCGGCAAGGCGGCGGGACTGAGCAACAGCTCCACCTCGCCCTTCTTGCCGACACCCAACAGGCCGAAACCAAGGCGGCGGCAAAGCGCTCGAAACCGGCGATCATGCTCGCGGCCCTTGCCGCGCGCGGACATATAGGCGGCGAGCCACACTTCGTCACACGCCGCCGCGCGGTCGACGGCTTGCAGGATCAGCTCGAGATTGAATTGCAGCTTCAACTCGCAGATGACGACAACCGGCGGCTCGCCATCGCGCAGGCCTACCACGTCGCAGCCGCCGATCTCGCCCTTGACGGCGAAATCCATGCTCTCAAGGAACCGCTTCACTGGCTCGTAGAGGGAAGTCTCCTGCATAGGCGACAGGCATAGCCGATTCGCGGCTGGTCGGCCCAGCGACACCATTGCGGTCACGGGCACCGACGTCAGGAGCGATACAGGTAATCCTCGATCGACTTCGCCTTCATCTCGATCGAAAAGCCCGGCGCCTGGGGCGGCATATAGGCGGCATCGCGGATGACGCAGGGCTCAAGGAAATGCTCGTGCAGGTGGTCGACATATTCGACCACCCGGCCGTCCTTCGTGCCTGACACCGAGACATAGTCGATCATCGACAGATGCTGGACATATTCGCACAAGCCGACGCCGCCGGCATGCGGCCAGACCGGCAGGCCGAACTTGGCGGCTATCAGAAGCACGGCCAGCACTTCGTTCAGTCCGCCCATGCGGCAGGAATCGATCTGCACGACGTCGATCGCGCCGCCGGCGATGAACTGCTTGAACATGATGCGGTTCTGGCACATCTCGCCGGTCGCGACCTTGATCGGCGCGACAGCCTTGCGGATCTTGGCATGGCCGGCGACGTCGTCGGGACTGGTCGGTTCCTCGATGAAGAAGGGCTTGGCGAAGGCGAGGTCCTTCAGCCAGTCGATCGCCTGGTCCACCTCCCAGACCTGGTTGGCGTCGATCATCAGGTAGCGGTCGGGACCGATCACCTCGCGGGCGATGCTCAGGCGGCGGATGTCGTCGGCGCGGTCGCGGCCGACCTTCAGCTTGATGTGATTGAAGCCGTCGTCGACCGCCTCCTGGCAAAGGCGCCTGAGCTTGTCGTCGGGATAGCCGAGCCAGCCGGCCGAAGTGGTGTAGCAGGCATAGCCTTCGCGCTCGAGCGTGGCGATTCGCTCGGCCTTGCCGGCCTCGGCCTTCTTCAAAATCTCAAGCGCCTCGGCCGGCGTGATGGCGTCGGTGAGATAGCGGAAGTCGACGATCCTGACGATCTCTTCCGGGCTCATCTCGGCGACCAGGCGCCAGACCGGCTTGCCGGCTTCCTTCGCCCAGAGATCCCAGACGGCATTGACCACCGCGCCGACGGCGAGATGCATGGCGCCCTTGTCCGGGCCGATCCAGCGCAACTGGCTGTCGCCGGTCACATGATGCCAGAAACGGCCGGGATCCTCTCTGACCCAGTCGAGGTCAAGCCCGACGACCAGATGGCGCAGCGCCTCGATCGCCGCGCAGCAGATCTCGTTGCCGCGGCCGATGGTGAAGGTGAGCCCATGGCCTTTCAGCGACGGGACATCGGTGTCCAGGATGACATAGGCGGCCGAGTAATCCGGGTCCGGATTCATCGCGTCCGAGCCGTCGAGGCTTTGCGACGTCGGGAAGCGCAGGTCGAAGGTTCTGAGGTCCGTGATTTTCGTCATTGCTGCCTCGTGCTGGCCTGCCTCGTCATTGGATCGCCGGACAGGCCTCAGATCGACCAGCCGCCGTCGATGTTGTAGGCCTGCCCAGTCGTATAGGTGGCGCCAGCCAGGTAGACGGCGAGATCGGCGATCTCCTCCGGCGTGCCGATCCTGCCCATCGGCTGGCGGGCAATGAAGGCTGCGCGCGCCGCCTCATAGTCGCCTTGCGCCTGCATGCGGCCCTGCAGCGAAGGGCTCTCGACCGTGCCCGGGCAGATGGCGTTGCAGCGTATGCCTTTGGCGACGTAGTCGGCGGCGATCGATTTGGTCAGGCCGATAACGGCGGCCTTGGTCACGCCGTAAGCAAAGCGGTTCGGCACGCCCTTGGGTGCGCCGGCAACCGAGGACATGTTGATGATCGCGCCATCGCCGCGCTCCAGCATGCCGGGCAGCACGGCGCGGATGGTGCGGATCATGGCACGCACATTGAGATTGAGGGCGAAGTCGAGATCCTCGTCCTTCATCTCCAGGATCGAGCCCGCATGGACGAAGCCGGCGCAGTTGAACAGCGCATCGACGCGACCGATCTCGGCGAAGGCGGCCTTCACCGCCTCGTCGTTCAGCACGTCGAGTTTTCGCGGCGAAATGCCAGGCGTCTTGGCGAGGTCGGCCAGGGCCGCCTCGTTGATGTCGGTGGCGTGGACGATGGCGCCCGCTTTCGCGAAAGCCAGCGCGCTTGCCAGTCCGATGCCTTGCGCCGCCGCCGTGACGACCACGACCTTGCCTGTAATATCCGCCATGTCCTTTGTCTCCGTCTTTCAGCCGGGCCGTCGCTCGACAATGTAGATGTGGTCGGCCGCCAGCACGACCTCGTCGCGCTGGTTCAAAACCTCGACACGCTCAATGACGCGTCCGGCGTTTGGCCGTTTCGGATCATCCTCTTTTGCCGCGATCGTCGTGCGCGTGCGGATCGTGTCGCCGATGAAGACCGGCTTGATGAAGCGCAGCCGGTCATAGCCGTAGGAGAAGGCGACCGGGTTGATGACGCTCGCCGTCAGGCCGACGCCGACCGAGAAGACCAGCGTGCCATGCGCGATGCGCTGGCCGAAGGGCGTCGTCTTCATGAACTCGGCATCCATGTGGTGCGGGAAGAAATCGCCGGTGTGGCCGGCATGGACGACGAAATCGGTCTCGGTGATGGTGCGGCCGCTGGTGAGCCGCGACGAGCCGATCTCGTAGTCCTCGAAATAGATGACCTGTTCCATCTCGTGCCCTACGGCTTTGCGGCGAGCGGCGTCGCCGGCGCGGCGCTCGATTTATAGGCGGCTTCGACCAGCGCCATGGTGTGCCAGGCATCCTCGACGGAGCTGACCAGCTCGGCGTCCTCGCCGGATGCGAAGCGCTGGACATTGGCCATGCGGCCGACAAAGGCATCGGGGAACCATTCGCCGGCGAGGGGGACGGGGACCCACTCCGAGCCGCCCTTGGGATGGATTTCCAGAATGTCCGGTTCGCCGCGCGGATAGTCGAGGTTGAGGCCGAGCTTGACATAGGCGGCGCCCTCGGTGCCGCAGATGCGGAATTCGCAGGCCTGATGCCGGCGCCCGAACTTGTGGTCGTGGTTGATCGACAGCGCGCAGCGCACCGTCTCGCCATAGTCGAGGATGGCGCTGGTGCGGGTCTGCGCGACCTTGTGATTGGGATGGCCGAGCGTTTTCGCATGGACACCCTTGGGGTCGCCCAACAGTTGGCGGATCAGGTCGAGATAGTGGATCGAATGCATGGCGATCTCAACGCGCGGCGCCTTGAGCAGGAATTCCCACAGCTGCCAGGGTGTGTCGAGCGCCAGAAGCGCATCGAAATCGACGACCTCGCCCAGCCAGCCCTTGGCGATTGCGTCCTTCAGCGCCAGCATCATCGGCGCGAAGCGGAGCTGGAAGTTGACCGCGGCCTTGAGCTGCTTAGCGCGGCAGATTTCGAGGATCTCCGTCGCCTCACCGAGATAATTGCCCATAGGCTTCTGGATCAGCGCCACGGCGCCGTCGGGCAGCGCCTTAAGCACCTCGGCGTGCCGGCCGGGCGGCGTGGCGAGGTCGAAGATCGCGTCCTGCACCGCCGCGGCCTCCTCGACCGAGCGGAACGCCGTCACGCCCCAGGTCTCGGCGAGCTTCTGCGCCTTCGCCTGGTCCGGGTCGTAGAGGCCGGAAATCGGGAAACCGCCCTTGCGGTAGGCAGGAAAATGCGCGTCGCCGACGATCGAGCCGGCGCCGAAGGTGACGATCGGGCGCGGCTTCGACGGCTTCGGCCAGGACTGCGACAGCGATGCCGGATCGAAGGCATCAGTCATAATGGAAGACCTCGTCCATCATCGCCCACCATTCGCCCTCCTTGCGCGTTTCCAGCGGCTCCTGACAGGGCATGCAGACCGACCACCATTCCTGCGTCTTGGGATCGGCCGCCATCTTGGCCATGTCGGCGGCGTAGTCGGTGCCGTGATATTCGAAATAGGAGAACAGCAGGTTCTCCGGCCGCTTCAGGTAGATCGAGTAGTTCTTGATGTTGCAGGCCGAGATCGTGGTCAGCACGTCCGGCCAGACGGCGGCGTGAAGGCGGACATATTCCTCGACCTTCTCGGGTTTCAACCCAAGCACCATGCCCATGCGCTGCATATCCGCCTCCCTATTTCACGATCGCCGTGGTGAATTCGGCGATGCTTCTTGCCTTCACGGCGTCCCAGTTCCAGTCGATGCCGATGCCCGGCTCGCTAGGCGCCAGCGCATGGCCATCCTCGATGCGCATCTTGGCGCCCGTCAACTCATCGAGCTGCGGAATATACTCGACATATTTGCCGTTCTGGATGGCGCAGACCAGGCTGACATGCAACTCCATCAGGAAATGCGGGCAGACCGGCATGTCGAAGGCCTCCGCCGCATGGGCGACTTTCAGCCAGGGTGTGATGCCGCCGATGCGGCCGACATCGACCTGGATGATGTTGGCGCCGCCTTTCTGCATGTACTCGCGGAAGTGCCTGATCGAATAGAGCGACTCGCCGACGGCGATCGGCGTCGCGGTCGAATTCGACAGCCGCACATGGCCATCTATGTCGTCGGCCGGCAGCGGCTCCTCGATCCAGGCAAGGTCGAGCTCGCGCAGCCGCTCGGCGCGGCGGATCGCTTCGTCGACGGAAAAACCCTGGTTGCAGTCGGTCATGATCTCGTAGCCGTCGCCGACCGCCCTGCGCACCGCCGACAGCCGCGAAAAATCCTCGGAGCCATGCGGCTTGCCGATCTTGACCTTCGAGCCAGTAAAACCCTTGGCCTTTGCCTCGAGCGCGTCATCGACCAAAGCCTGCTTCTCGATATGCAGCCAGCCGCCTTCTGTCGTGTAGAGCGGGCAGCGGTCCTTGGCGCCGCCGGCGAGCTTCCAGAGCGGCAGGTTCTGTTTTCTCGCCCGCAGGTCCCAAAGCGCCGTGTCGATCGCGGCCAGCGCGATCGCGGTGATGGCGCCGATGGTGGTGGCGTGGGTGGCAAATTCGAGATCGTGCCAGATCGCTTCGATCTGATCGGCGTCGCGGCCGATCAGGCACGGCGCCAGATGATCGGCCAGAAGCCGCATGACCGAAGAGCCGCCAGTGCCGATCGTGTAGCTGTAGCCGGTGCCCGACGCGCCGTCGGCATCGGTGACAGTGACGATCGGCGTTTCCTGGCTGACGAAGCTCTGAATGGCATCGGTGCGCTTCACCTTCGGCATGAGGTCGACCATGCGCAATTCGATTTTCTCGATTTTCGCCATGTCAGTTCCTCAGCGACTTGCCGGTTTCGGCGGAGAACAGGTGCGCACGGCTCAAGTCAAAACTCATGCCGATCCTGTCGCCGGCTTTCAGCGGCTTGGGATTGAGCATGCGCGAGACCCAGTCGGCGCCGTTGAACTCGGCAAAGACCAGCGTCTCGTTGCCGAGCGGCTCGGTGATGCTGACCGGCAGCTCGACGCGGTGGACTTCGGTCTCGCCGCCGGAACTCAGGCCGTGGCCGGTGGGGTAGAAATCGTCGGGGCGGATGCCGAACACGACCTTGTCGCCGGCCGCAGTCTTCGACTTGAACTGTCCGGGCAGAGGCAGGCTGTCGCCGCCGCTGAAGACAAGCTTGCTGTCGCTCACCGTCGCCTCGTGCAAATTCATCGGCGGCGAGCCGATGAAGCCGGCAACGAAGCGGGTGGCGGGCCGGCTGAACACCTCGTCCGGCGTGCCGACCTGCTCGATGTAACCGGAGCGCATGATGACGATGCGGTCGGCCAGCGTCATCGCCTCGACCTGGTCGTGGGTGACATAGATGACCGTCGACTTCACCTTGGCGTGCAGCTTCTTGATCTCGGTGCGCATTTGCGTGCGCAGCTTGGCGTCGAGGTTGGAGAGCGGCTCGTCGAACAGAAAGACATCGGGATCACGCACGATGGCGCGGCCCATGGCGACGCGCTGGCGCTGGCCGCCGGAAAGCTGCGAGGGGCGGCGCTCAAGCAGTTCGTCGAGGCCGAGGATGGCGGAGGCCTCGGCGACCCGCCGGTCCATGTCGTCCTTGGCCGCGCCCGCGATCTTGAGCGAGAAGCCGAGATTCTCGCGCACCGTCATATGCGGATAGAGCGCGTAGGACTGGAACACCATCGAGATGTTGCGCGAGCGCGGCGGCAGGTCGTTGACCACGCGGCCGCCGATATCGATGGTGCCGCCGCTGATATCCTCGAGGCCCGCGATCATGCGCAACGTCGTCGATTTGCCGCAGCCGGAGGGGCCGACCAGCGCGATGAACTCGCGGTCGGCGATCTCGAGATCGATGCCGTGCACGATCTCCATATTGCCGTAGCGCTTGGTGAGCCTTTTCAGCGAAACCGTTGCCATGCAGTTCAACCTTTCACCGCGCCGGAGGTCAGGCCGCCGACGAGGTGTTTCTGGACGATGTAGGTGAGGGTCAGCGCCGGGATGATCATCACCACGGCCAGCGCGCACATGCCGCGCCAGTCGATGGTGAACTCGGCCGTGTAGTCGAGCAGCCCGACGGGCAGCGTTTTGGAATTGACGGAACGGGTCAGCTGCGAGGCCAGCGCGAACTCGTTCCAGCAGGTGAGGAAAGCGAAAATGGCGGCCGAGGCGATGCCGGGCCGCGCCAGCGGGAATTCGACCTGCCAGAAGGCCTGCCAGCGCGTGCAGCCGTCAATTTGCGCGGCTTCGGCCAAATCCTTCGGCACCTGGCGGAAGAAGCCGTCGATCAGCCAGATGGTAAAGGGGATGTTCAGCGCCACATAGGCGAGGATCATGCCGAAATGCGTGTCAATGATGCCGAGCCGCGCATAGACGAAGAAGAGCGGCAGCGACATGGCGATGCCGGGAACGGTGCGGGTCAGCATCAGGCCGAGGAACATGCCTGACTTGCCGCGGAAGCGGTAGCGCGCGAAGGCATAGCCGCCGGCCATGCCGATGGCCACCGCGATCAGCGTCGAGGAAACCGAGATGATCAGCGAGTTGCGGAAATAGTCGAGCACCGGGATGCCGCCCTTGCCGATGCCGCTGAACATGGCGATGTAGGCGTCGAAGGAGAGCTGCTGCGGGATCCAGACCGGCGGCTTGGCCATGATCTCGACGGTCGGCCTGAGCGACGACAGCACGATCCAGATGCCCGGCAGGCAGATCAGGAGCATGGCCAGGAACAGGCCGACGCGATGCGCGACGGTCAGCGCGCGGCGGGTGAGGCGGGCGGAGGCGTTCTCGTCCATCGTCACCACTCCGCGCCGATCTGCGCGCGCGCCGCGGCGAGCTTGTTGTAGAAATAGACGGTGAAGGCGATCGACAGCAGGATCGAGAAATAGGCCATGGCGTTGGCAAGCCCCATGCGGGCATCGCTGTAGGCCGTGCGTCCGACCAGTGTCCACAACAGCTCGGTGCGGCCGGCCGGGCCGCCATCGGTCATGATCTTGACGATGTCATAGGCGCGCGCGACGTCGAGCGAGCGGATCGTCATGGCGATGTAGGCGAAGGGCATGACGAACGGCCATGTCACATAGCGGAAGGTCTGCCAGGGCGTGCAGCCGTCGACGCGCGCCGCCTCGATCGGCTCCTTCGGCATGGCAAGCAGGCCGGCCAGAATCAGGATGGCGAAAATCGAGGTCGACGACCAGATCTCGGCGATGGTGATGGCGGTGAAGGCGAGATGGCTTTCGATCAGCCACGGGATGGCGTCCTGCGTGATGCCGAGAGACTGCAGCGCGTTGTTCACCAGGCCGATATTGTCATTGAACATGAACTTGAACTGGAAGCCGACCAGGATCGGCGAGAACATCATCGGGAACATCATCAGCGTGCGCAGGATGCGCTGACCGCGAGTCGCCTTCTCGACCAGCATGGCCAGGCCAAGGCCGAGCAGCATTTCGAGATTGAGCGCGATGGTGAGCAGAAGCACCGTCCTGCCGAAGGCGTACCAGAAATCCGGATTGCTCAGTATCGAGACATAGTTCCTGAAGCCGATCAGCACGAAGAAGGTCTCGGGGCGGGTGAGGCGGAAGGGCGTGAAGCTGGAATAGAGCGAGAGCAGCAGCGGCACGAGCACCACCGCCGCTAGCACGGCGAAGGCCGGCAGCAGCAGGAGAATCGGCGCGGATAGCTTGAAGCCCTTCATCGGGATCCTGTCAGCGAGGTGAAGTGATCCAACCCCGGTCGAAACCGAGGATGGCATATTCCGCGAGGCTACGCGGCCGCCTCCCCGGTTGACAGGGAGGCGGTTGCGGGGCGAGGCGGCCTAGAGCTTGCCCGCGTCCTGGAGGATCTGCGTTGCCTTCGCGGCGGCATCGTCGAGCGCCTGCTTCGACGTCTTGTCGCCGAGGATGGCGGCCTGCAGCTCGGGATAGACGGCGTTGGAGATCTCGATCCATTCCGGCGTCTGCGGCACCGGGAAGGCGTTCTTGGCGGCTTCCTGGAAGGCCTGCAGCACTTCGGTCTTGTAAGGATCGGACTTCGCCTGCTCGAGGTCCCATTCCCACACCTTGGTGCGGGTGGGCAGCGGGCCGGCGGCGGCTTCCAGCTTCTGGCTGTCCTCGTTGGTCAGCCACCAGACCAGCGAAGCCGCGGCTTCCTTGTTGGCGCAGTTCTCGGTGACCGAGAAGCCATGCGCGCCGGACCAGCCGGAGCGCTTGCCGGACAAGCCCTTGGGCTGCACCTTGACGCCGACATTGCCGGCGACCTTGGACGACTTCGGGTCATTGAAGAAGCCGGCCCAGCCCGGCCAGTCGAGGTTGATCGCCACGGTGCCCGAAGCAAAGCCCTGGCCGAGATCGTCCCACAGATAGTTGGTGGTGCCGGCCGGAACCGCCTTGGCCTTGTAGAGTTTGACGAACCAGTCGAGCGCCTTGACGCCGGCCTCGGAGTTGAAGGCCGGCTTGCCGTCCTTGTCGAGATACTCGCCGCCGTCGGCGACCACCATCTCGTAGAAGCGGCCGTTGATCGCCTCTTCCTTGCCGGCATATTGGGTGCCGTAAAAATCCGGCGGGCTGGCGAAGAACTCGGCCTGCTGCGCCATCTCGTCGAACGTGTCCGGCGGGGCGAGCTCCTCACCGAATTTGTCCTTGTAGGCCTTCTTCTTGGCTTCGTCCTGGTACAGGCTCTTCTGGTAGTAGAGCGCCGAGACGTCGAACTGGGCGCGCGGCAGCATCACCAGCTTGCCGTCCAGCGTCCCGGCGGCGATGTTGGCCGGAACGAAGGCATCGATCTCTTCCTTCGGCAGCAACTTGGCGAGATCGGTGTAGATGCCCGGATATTGCGGCGCGAACGAGGTGTGGTTGGAGCCGACGCACCAGGTGATCGAGTTGGAGGCGATGTCAGACTTGATCTCCTTGTCGAGATCGAAGTGGTTCTTCTTCGACAGGATGTTGACCTTGGCGCCGGTCAACTTCTCCCACTCGGGAATGCGCTCGTAGAGCTTCTCATATTGCTGGCCGCCGATCAGCTTGGCGTCGATCGTCACGCCCGGAAATTTGCCGGGCAGATCGGCCGAAAACGCCGTGCCCCCCAACAGCAAGCCGGCCAGGCCGGCGGAAATGCCCAGAAGCAGTCTCATCATGTTCTCCTCCCAACGGCTCGCGGCTACGGCCGGCCGAATGCGCAGCCGATCGCCCAAGCTTCATTCATATGCAAATAGCATTTTTATTCCCGGGTCAAGGCGATTGTGCTTCCAGCGGAATGAAGTTCATGCATATATGCAGATCGAAATTCACTGGAGGGGCTCGTGGCAGAAGACGAAGACGGGGACCGCTACCGCGCGCCGGCGCTCGACAAGGGCCTGGATATCCTCGAGCTGCTTTCGAGCGTCGACGGCGGGCTGACGCAGGCCGAGATCGCCAAGCGGCTCGACCGCAGCCCGAACGAGTTCTACCGCATGCTCGACCGGCTGGTGCGGCGCGGCTATGTCACTAAGATCGACGGCGACCGCTATTCGTTGACGCTCAAGCTTTTCGGCCTTGCCCAATTGCACGCGCCGGTGCGCCGGCTGGTGTCCTATGCGACGCCGATCATGCGCGAATTAGCTGAAACATCATGGCAGGCCAATCAATTGGTGGTGTTCGACCGCGGCGCCGCCGTGGTTATCGCGCAGCAGGAAGCGCCGCGCTACTGGGGAATCTCGATCCGGGTTGGCTCGCATATCAGCCTGTTCGACACCGGCTCCGGTCATGTGCTGCTTGCCTTCCGCTCGCCCGAAGAGCGCAAGATGATGATCGCCGAGCATCTGCAGAGCACCGAACAGCTCAATTTGACGCCGGAGTTCTTCGCCCGCCTCGACCAGGTGCGCGACCGCGGCTACGAGATGATGGCCTCGCTGCAGACCGCCGGCGTCTACAATCTCTCGACGCCGGTGCTCGGACCCGACGGCAGGGCCATCGCGGCGCTGACCATTCCCTATATCACCCTCGTCAACGCGCCTTCGGCACCGGATATCACGCTGACGATTCGGCACTTGCAGGACGCCGCCGCAAGGCTCTCGCAGCTCGCCGGGTCCGATGTGGCGCAATCGTCTTAATTTCTTATTTGAATAATGGATTTTTAGGCGGGATATTGTCCGGCACAACGGGAGGAGACGCAGCCATGATCATCGACACGCATCTGCACCTCATCGACCAGGGCGCGCTCCGCTATCCGTGGCTGGTCGGCGTGCCGGCCCTGAACCGCGACTTCTCCTACGAGGAATATGCCGCCGATGCGCGGCGCTCAGGCATTGATGGCGTGCTGCATATGGAGGTCGATGTTGACTCCGCCGATATCGCCGCCGAGACCGCTTATGTGAAGTCGCTCGCCGGCCGGGCGGGCAGCCTGCTCAGGGGCGCGATCGCGTCCTGCCGTCCCGAAGAGGCCGGTTTCGAAGCCTATCTGGAGACGGTCAAGGCCGAGCCGTTCGTCAAGGGTTTCCGGCGCGTGCTGCATGTCATTCCCGATGATGTGTCGGAGGGAGCGCTGTTTCGCCAGAACATCAAGCGGCTGGCCGGCACCGGCCTGACATTCGACCTCGTCGTGTTGCCGCACCAGATCCCGAAGGCGATCGCGCTCGCCGATCTCGCGCCCGACGTCCAGTTTGTGCTCGACCATTGCGGCGTGCCTGACATCAAGGCCAAGGCCGAGCATCCGTGGCGCGAGCGTATGGGAGCGATCGCCAAGCGGCCCAACGTCACAGCCAAGATCTCCGGCGTCGTCGCCTATACCGATCCGGCGACCTGGACGGTCGAGACGCTCAAGCCTTATGTCGAGCATACGATCCGATGCTTCGGCTGGGACCGGGTGATCTGGGGCAGCGACTGGCCGGTCTGCACGCTGGGCGGCGGGCTGACGACCTGGATTGCCGCCACGCACGCGCTGCTCGCCGGAGCAAGCAACTCCGAGCGGACGCGTCTGCTTTCCGGCAATGCGCGCCGGCTCTGGCGGTTGGATTAGCTTTTGGTGCGCTGGATCTAGCCGGCAGCCGGCGCCAAACTCTCTTTGAACAAGCGATTGATGTCGGCCACGACACGGCGGGCGCCCTGCCCGCCGGCAAGGCCTTCGTTAATGCGATCGGAGGCCTGCTGCTGGAACGCCATGTAGCCGTCATGGCGCGGCCGCACCCAGGCGCCTTCGAGCGTTGCCCTTGTGTCGCGATAGAAGTTGCCGGTCGCGGCGTTGACGGCGTCGTCCTCCCAGGCCGCGGCATGGCCGGGCTGGCCGCCGGCGGCGGCGTAAGGGCCGCGCTGCACGTCCCCGCGGGCGATCCAGTAGGCGAAGTCGATCGCCGCTTCGCGCTCGGTCGAAAAGGCGGAAACGGCAATGCCAGTGCCGCCGAGCGCCGAGCCGATCGGGCTGTCGCCACCGGCGACCGGCATGTCGGCGAAGCCGAGACGATGCGGCCGGAAGCCGGCGACCGCATAGGGGACATAGCCGTAGATCAGCGGCGCGCAGGCGATGCGCGAGTCGGGTTCGGCCATTTTCTCGAAGACGGCGATCGGATCCATCGTCAGGCATGCGGGATCGATCAACGCCGCGATCTCGCGCAGCATCTCGAAGGCGGTTTCGCCGGTCTCTTGGTCGACCAGATCGCGCCGTCCGTCGACCGCGCAGGGCCGGCCGAGCTCGGCCGCAAGGGTGTAAAAGCACATCAGCGAATGCGGCGGCCTGAGTGGCAAAAGCACGCGGCCTTGCTCGGCAAGCGCCAGCACTTCGGTCCAGATCGTCGGCGCGGCCCCGATCAGGTCGGGGCGCCAGGCCTGCACCTGCGTCGCCGCATCGATCGGGAACGCCCATTGCCGGCCTTGCCAATTGTAGCTCGGATAGGACTTTCCGACGCTTCCCCTCGCCAGCGCCTCCCGTTCGGCCTCCCGTCCGGGCACATCGAGCGACGCCAGGCATTTTTCGGCGGTGATCTGGCCGACATGCGGATGATCGATGACTATCAGGTCGTAAGCGCGGGCGAGCTCCTCGACAGGGAAGGACTCGAAATCCTGCAGCGATCGCCTTTCCCATTCGACCGAGACGCCGGCCTTGTCCTTCCACAGCGCCGAACACGCCACCATCGGGTCGTACCCGCGCGGGTGGCTCCAGGTCATCCCTTTCAGCCGGATCACAGGCCAAACTCCGCGCGGATTTTTTCGCTGTGCTCGCCGATGCGGGGCGCCGCCCGATCGCCCTTGGCCCGCGCGCCGTCGACGCGCAGCGGCGAACGCGTGGTGAGGATCGAGACATCGTCCTCGCGCGTTACGGTCTGCAGCATGTCGAGCGTCTTGAAGCCGTCATTTTCCATCAGCTCCGGCCAGGTCAGCACCTTGGCGCACCACACATCGGCGGGTTCGAGGATGGCCAGCCATTCGTCGATGGTTTTTTCCGCGATGCGTTTGGCGATGATCGCCTTGATCTCGTCGCGGGCGGTGAACCAGGTCGCCGGCTTGTCGCGGAATAGATCGAGCGCGGGCAATTCGAGGAGATCAGCGAGGTTCGGGATCGGCGTCATGGCAATCGCCAGATAGCCGTCCTTGGCCTGATAGACCCCGTAAGGCGCGGACAGATAGGCATGCGCGCTGCGGAAGGATGAGCGCTTCGGCAGGCGGCGGCCGTCGTTGAGATGTGTGGTCAGCACCTCGAACTGGAAGTCGATCAGCGCCTCGAGCAGGCTGGTCTCGACATGGCCGCCCTCACCGGTGATGCCGCGCCGCACCAGTTTTGCCAGGATGCCTTGCGCGCTGGCCGCGCCCGCCAGCATGTCGGCGATGGCCAGGCCGAGCGGCACCGGGCCCTGCTCCTCGTCGCCGTTCAGCCACATCACGCCGGAGCGCGCCTGCGCCAGGAGATCCTGCCCGGGCCGCTTCACCCAGGGGCCGTCCTCGCCATAGCCGCTGATCGAGGCGTAGACGAGCCGGGGATTGATCGCTCGCACATGCTCATAGTCTAGGCCGAGCCGTTCGATGACGCCTGGCCGGAAATTCTGGATCAGCACGTCCGCCTTGGCAACCAGGCCGCGCAGCGCGGCGAGATCGGCCTCGTTCTTGAGATCGACGGCGAGGCTTTCCTTGCCGCGGTTGATGGCATGGAAGATGGTGGAATCGCCGCCGATCTCGGTGTCGCTGAGATAGAGCCGGCGCGACAGATCCCCGCCGTCCGGCCGCTCGATCTTGATGACGCGCGCGCCAAGGTCGAGCAGGCGCAGAGAGCAATAAGGTCCCGACAGGAACTGGCTCATGTCGACGACGACGAGGCCGGTCAGCGGAAGTTCGTTGTCAGCGGCCACGGTTCATTTCTCTGTCTTGCCGACGAAGTCGGCTGGGTTCTTGTACTTCACCGTCTGCAGATGCTCGCAGTAGAGCACCAGCTCTCCTTCACCCTTGAAGACCTCATAGCTGGCGCGGATCAGGCCCATGTCCTGGTAGCGCGGCTTTTTGTCGAGGTTGGTGCGGATCGAATAGATGGTGTCGCCGATGAAGACCGGCTTGATGAAGCGAAGCTTGTCGTAGCCATAGGAGAAGGCGTTGACGCAGTTGGTGGCGACGAGGCCGAGACCGGCCGAAAAGACGAAGGCGCCGGCCACCAGCCGCTTGCCGAAAATGCCATCCTTTTCGGCGAACATCTGGTCCTGCACATAAGGATGGATATCCAGCACCAGCGCATTGAACACATGGCTTTCGCCTTCGGCGATGGTGCGGCGGAGCGAGCGGATTTTGTGACCGGGCTGCCAGTCCTCGTAGAACCAGTTTTCGGAATTCCATACCGGGATCTCGGCATGCGCCTCAGGCATGTCGGCCGGATGCGTCGAGGCGACGCCGATGGTCGGCGAGAATTCGCTCATGCCTCGCTCCGGGGGCTACCGGCACGGTCTGCGAGGCGGTTCCGGGCACGATGCCGGATGGCGAGATGCATGGTCGCTTTCCTCTCGTCAGTTTTCTTTTGTGAATAATATTTTCACATATGGGTTTCCCTTGCAAGCGACGATCGGTGAAATTTTGGCGGCTGCATCGCAAAGGAGCCCGCTGGCACGGAATGGATGCAGAGCGCCTGTCTTGTAATTTTCGGCAGCCTCAAAGGCACCTGTTTTCGGCCGGTCAGACCTTCGGCCGCCTCTCGAATTCTCGTGTGCGACGAGACGAGCGGCCGGTTGACGGGCAGCGCGATCGACATCGCGACGCGGATGTGCGTGCGATCGCGTCGACGCCAAATCAATGCTGGTGCTTATTGACCGGCTCGGGTGAACGAACCGCTATAGGTCTGGCCGGCAAGGCTGTAGGTTACTCTGAGCGTCCCTTGCGACACCATCGTGGCGGTAATGTCGGCGCCGTTCGGCAGGCGCCCGAGCTTCAATGTGTTGCCGGAAATCCTGCCGGAGCCGTCGGCGACGCCCGGCTTGTTGTCGGCCAGATCGCCCCACGCGTAGCTGACCGTCACCTGCCCGCCCGAGGACACCGTCAGCACGGCCAGCTTGCCGTCATACATACCGTTGAGCTGCCCCGCCCATATGCCGGAGAACGCGGCATATCTGGCAGGGACGCCCTTGGCGGGCGGAACGACCGCGATGCCCTGATCCAGCACCGCCGAATTCGACAAGGCCGGAGCGGGAGCGGCGGCCGGAGCGGGTTGCGGGTCAGCAACAAGTTGCGAACCAGCAACAGGTTGCGAGCCAGCAACGGGCTGCGTGTCCGGAGTCGACTGGCAAGCAGCAAGCGTGGCCACAAGGCCCAGCGTCAGCAAGAGACTGCTTGATCGCGCAAGCAGTCCGGATCGAACCCGTCCCCGCGCCAGTGTCCCACTCAAAACCGGAATTCTCATAAGCATCCCTCTGACAGGAAGCCCTTAGCCTAGTTGCGGCGACCGGCATAGGGATTTCCTCGGGCGCGGTCCTTCGTACCTGGCGCGACACGACCTGCGTCGCTTCCGTCGGGGCGACTTTTCCAGGGACGATAGCTCCGCTTGCGCGCATCCGCCGGGTTTCGTTGCGGGGGCGTGATGCTGGAACTCCCGCCAATGCCCCGCGTTTCCAAGAAGCCAGCAGCGATCGGGCACCAACGATCCGAGCAGAGATCGTTCGCGAATTTCCTTCCGAAGAACGCGATAAGAGCACGGAGTTCCAGCCATGGCTTTCACGCTTGAGAGTCCAGCCTTTGAAAACGGGCAGGCCATTCCCGAGCGCTATGTCCGTAACGGAGGCAACTTGTCTCCTCCGCTGCAATGGAAGAACGCTCCGGCCGGGACCAGAAGCTTCCTGCTTGTCGTTGAGGATCCCGATGCGCCGCGCGGCATGTTTCGCCATTGGGCGGTCTATGACATCCCCGCCGGCCGGGACAGCCTGCCGGAAGGCGCCGCCGGACCGGAAAGTTTCCGCCAAGGCGTGAACGACTTCGGCAATGCCCATTATGACGGTCCCCAGCCGCCAAAAGGGCACGGTGTCCATCACTATCACTTCCGCCTTTCAGCGCTCGACGTGGAGACGCTGGAACCCGGCGGAGAAACGGCAATCGCCGACCTTCTGGCCCATGCGGGGCCGCACATGATCGCCACCGCCGACCTTGTCGGCACCTATGAAAACCGCTGACGCGCGATCCGCAACGGCCTGTCGGCATTCGATCATGCCCCGCTCGAACAAGGAGAAAAACAATGCCGGACAAGAAAACCATCGAAAAGGCACGCAAGGACAAGCGCGAAGGCAAATCGCCAAGCACGCAGGCCGGTGAATTCGTTCACGCGGAAATCGACAAGGTCCGCAAAGGCAAGCACGGCGCCCGCTCCACCAAGCAGGCGATCGCCATCGGCCTTTCGGAGGCGCGCCGCGCGGGCGTCGACCTGCCGCCGCCCAAGAAAGGCGACGTCAAGGAGAGCACGCGCAAGAGCGCCAAATACGCTTACGAGGCAGGCCAGGGCGAACGGAAGCCGAAGCGCCAGCCGAAGGTCTCGAAGGCGGTGTCGAAGGTGCTCGAGGGCGAGCCGAAAAGCACCGCCTCCCGCAAGGCCCTGTCGCGGCAGGCCAAGAGCGCCGCATCCGGCCGCACGGCCGAAGAGCGGTCGGCGGCGGCCAGGAAAGCCGGGCAGACCAAAGGCGCCGCCGGACGATCGGCGGCTGCGCGAAAGGCAGCCAGAACCCGCGCTGAGCACGGTTAGCCGTAGCCGCAGAATGGGGAGCAGGCATGCAGACAGGATTCTGCGTCGGGCCCGTACCAGCCGCAAAATGCCCCTTGGCGTCCAGGCCCCACATAAGGGCTCGAGCGCCGCGCAGATAAGCGTGAACAGCGGTGAGAATTCTGCCAGCTAAGAAATCTGCTCAGAATGACTGTTTGGTGGAGCCAATCGGAATCGAACCGACGACCTCTTGAATGCCATTCAAGCGCTCTCCCAACTGAGCTATGGCCCCACTCCCGGCAGTCAGCCGGCGCCGTTTCCGGCGAAGAGATCCGGCGCAGTCGGAACCGCGCCGTCGTTTAGTGCTGGCGGCTTCTAGCGCCGCCTTCGGACAAGATCAAGCCTGCAAAAGCCGCTTTTTCGTCACAGGCGAAAATCGCCGGCAAACGATCCGATCAGACCTCGTCCTCGTCGTCGCCGACGCCGATCATGTCGGAGACGTCGTCGTCCTCTTCTTCTTCGTCGGCAAGGAAGGTATCGTCCTCGTCGTCGCCGAGATCGACGTCGTCATCCTCGTCGTCGCCGAGATCGGGAAGATCGTCGCCGCCGCCCTTGGCCTCCTCGTCCGCGTCTTCCAGCGAGACGACTTCGGCGCCTTCTTCCTCGTCGCCGTCCAGCTCCTTGTCGGCGACCTCTTCATCCTCTTCGAGGGCGGAGATCTTGCCTTCCTCGAAATAAGAGCGCGGATAGCTCTTGCCGGTATAGGGCGAGACGATAGGGTCTTTGTTCAGGTCGTAGAATTTCCGACCCGTTTCGGGGTCGACACGCTTGGTGCCAAGTTCAGCTTTTGCCACGTCAGGCCTCGTCAAAAAAAGAATGGTCCCCATAACCGCAGTTTTCCGTGCTGTCAAAGCCAAAAGACATGTGCGCAAAACCCGCTTTTCAAAGGCTTGCGCCAAGGGGATGACCATTGCCGCGCGCCGTGATACGAGACCGCCGCATCATGACGAACCGGGCCGGCCAGCCGGCATTTCATTTGGAAGACAAAATGTCTCATTCCGCCGCCGCTAAACCAGCCACGGCCCGCAAATCCCCTGCCCTTGCCGGCACCGCGCGCGTGCCGGGCGACAAATCGATCTCGCACCGCTCCTTCATGTTCGGCGGTCTCGCTTCCGGCGAAACCCGCATCACCGGCCTGCTCGAGGGTGAGGACGTGATGCGCACGGGCGCCGCCATGAAGGCGATGGGCGCGCATATCGAAAAGAACGGCGCCGAATGGGTGATCCGCGGCACCGGCAACGGCGCATTGCTGCAGCCGGAAGGCCCGCTCGATTTCGGCAATGCCGGCACCGGTTCTCGGCTGACAATGGGGTTGGTCGGCACCTATGACATGGAGACCACCTTTATCGGCGACGCCTCGCTTTCCGGCCGGCCGATGGGCCGCGTGCTCGACCCGCTGCGGCAGATGGGCGTGCAGGTGCTGAAGGCGGCGCCGGGCGATCGCATGCCGATCACGCTGCGCGGGCCGAAGCATGCCGCGCCCATCACCTATCGCGTGCCGATGGCGTCGGCCCAGGTGAAGTCGGCGGTGCTGCTTGCCGGCCTCAACACGCCCGGCATCACCACCGTGATCGAGCCGGTGATGACGCGTGACCATACCGAGAAGATGCTGAAGGGTTTTGGCGCCAACCTGACCGTCGAGACCGATGAGCGCGGCGTGCGCCACATCTTCATCGAAGGCCAGGGCAAGCTCACCGGACAGACGATCGCCGTGCCCGGCGACCCCTCTTCCGCCGGCTTCCCGTTGGTCGCCGCGCTCATCGTGCCGGGCTCGGATATCGTGATCGAAAACGTGCTGATGAACCCGACCCGCACCGGCCTGCTGCTGACGCTGCAGGAAATGGGCGGCAAGATCGACATCCTCAATCCGCGCACTGCCGGCGGCGAGGATGTGGCGGACCTGCGCGTGTGCTTCTCCGAGCTGAAAGGCGTGGTGGTGCCGCCGGAGCGCGCGCCGTCGATGATCGACGAATATCCGGTGCTGGCGGTCGCGGCGAGCTTCGCCGAGGGCGAAACGCTGATGCAGGGACTGGAGGAATTGCGCGTCAAGGAATCCGACCGGCTGGCGGCGGTCGCCAACGGGCTGAAGCTCAACGGCGCCGACTGCACCGAGGGCGAGGCATCGCTTGCGGTGCGCGGCAGGCCGGGCGGCAAGGGACTGGGCGCTCATCCGAACGGCCAGGACACAGTGGTGAAGACGCATCTCGACCACCGCATCGCCATGAGTTTCCTCGTCATGGGGCTAGCGACAGAGAAGCCAGTGACCATCGACGACGCCAACATGATCGCGACGAGCTTTCCGGAATTCATGGGACTGATGAAGGGACTGGGCGCGGAGATCGAGTGACGGCGATGGGTTGGGGCCGAACTGAGACGCTGGCGGGACAGCACCCTCCTCTGTCCTGCCGGACAGTCCGGCAGGACAGAGGGGGGTGTGAAGGAACGCGGCGCTCGTCATATTCATCGCGACCTTCGATCACATCGGTCCGCCAATGACCCGCACCTTCACCATCGCCATCGACGGTCCCGCAGGCGCGGGCAAGGGCACGCTGGCTCGCCGGCTCGCCGATCACTACCGCCTGAACCTGTTGGACACCGGCCTCACCTATCGCGCCGTTGCCCACAAACTGCTCGAGCTTGGCCTGCCGCTCGACAATGTCTCGGCGGCCGAAACCGCGGCGCGGCAGGTCGATCTCTCCAACCTCGACCGGACGGTGCTTTCGGCGCATGCGGTGGGCGAAGCGGCCTCGAAGGTCGCCGTCATCCCGACAGTCCGGCGCATCCTGGTCGAGAAGCAGCGCGCTTTCGCCAAGGCGCCACCGGGCGCGGTACTCGATGGCCGTGACATCGGCACCGTCGTGTGTCCCGACGCCGACATCAAGCTCTATGTCACGGCGAGCGCTGAGGTGCGGGCTAGGCGCCGGCTGGCCGAGATCGAGAGCATGGGCGGCAGCGCCGATTTCGCCACCATCCTCGCCGATATCGAGCGCCGCGACGAGCGCGACATGGGCAGAGCCGACTCGCCGCTGAAGCCGGCGGTAGACGCGCACTTGCTTGATACGAGCGAAATGGCTATAGAGGCCGCGTTTCTGGCGGTGATGGCGATCGTTGACGAGGCCCTCACCAAAAGAAACAAGGCCTGACTAAGCGTTTTTCGATTGCCGTCGGCGGCGAAAATACCCATATCGGGCAAGAACCAGCCTGCCAGCATTCTTCATGCGCCGGACTTGCCGCTCGAGAAGCGGCCAAGGGCTCTTCAGCCCGGAACGCCGGCAGGCTCAACGCAACGCTAACCCACGGCGCCCGCTCCGCTCGAAATGCGGGGTATTCCAGGAGAAACAATGTCAGTAGCTAATCCGTCTCGCGACGATTTCGCGAGCATGCTCGAAGAATCATTCACCGCCGGCCATTCCGGCGAGGGCCAGGTTGTCCGGGGCACGATCACCGCGATCGAAAAGGACATGGCCATCATCGATGTCGGCCTGAAGGTCGAAGGCCGCGTGCCGCTGAAGGAATTCGGCGCCAAGGGCAAGGACTCCTCCCTCAAGGTCGGCGATACCGTCGAAGTCTATGTCGAGCGCATCGAGAACGCGCTTGGCGAAGCCATGCTGTCGCGCGAGAAGGCTCGCCGCGAAGAGAGCTGGGTCCGTCTCGAAGAGAAGTTCACCAAGGGTGAGCGCGTCGAAGGCGTCATCTTCAACCAGGTCAAGGGCGGCTTCACCGTCGACCTCGACGGCGCCGTGGCGTTCCTGCCGCGCAGCCAGGTCGATATCCGCCCGATCCGCGACGTCACCCCGCTGATGCACAACCCGCAGCCCTTCGAGATCCTCAAGATGGATCGCCGCCGCGGCAACATCGTGGTGTCGCGCCGCACCGTGCTCGAAGAGAGCCGCGCCGAACAGCGTTCGGAAATCGTGCAGAACCTCGAGGAAGGCCAGGTGGTCGAAGGCGTGGTCAAGAACATCACCGATTACGGTGCGTTCGTCGACCTCGGCGGCATCGACGGCCTGCTGCATGTCACCGACATGGCCTGGCGCCGCGTCAACCATCCGACCGAGATCCTCAACATCGGCCAGACCGTCAAGGTGCAGATCATCCGCATCAACCAGGAAACCCACCGCATCTCGCTCGGCATGAAGCAGCTCGAGTCGGATCCGTGGTCGGATATCGGCACCAAGTTCCCGATCGGCAAGAAGATCAAGGGCACCGTCACCAACATCACCGACTACGGCGCGTTCGTCGAGCTGGAGCCGGGCATCGAGGGCCTCATCCACGTTTCGGAAATGTCGTGGACGAAGAAGAACGTCCACCCCGGCAAGATCCTGTCGACGACCCAGGAAGTCGACGTGGTCGTGCTCGAGGTTGATCCGGCCAAGCGCCGCATCTCGCTCGGTCTCAAGCAGACGCTGGAGAATCCGTGGGAAGCCTTCGCGCGCAACCATCCGGTCGGCAGCCAGGTCGAGGGCGAGGTCAAGAACAAGACCGAGTTCGGCCTGTTCATCGGCCTCGAAGGCGACGTGGACGGCATGGTGCATCTGTCCGACCTCGACTGGACCCGTCCGGGCGAGCAGGTCATCGAAGAGTACAATCGCGGCGACATGGTCAAGGCGCAGGTGCTCGACGTCGACATCGAGAAGGAGCGCATCTCGCTCGGCATCAAGCAGCTGGCTCGTGACACGGTCGGCGAAGCGGCCAGCAGCGGCGAACTGCGCAAGAACGCCGTCGTCACCTGCGAGGTCATCGGCGTGAAGGATGGCGGTCTGGACGTGCGGCTGGTCGACAGCGGCATCGAGACCTTCATCAAGCGTTCCGACCTTTCGCGCGACCGCGACGAGCAGCGCCCCGAGCGCTTCACCGTCGGCCAGAAGGTCGATGCCCGCGTCATCGCCTTCGACAAGAAGACCCGCAAGCTGCAGGTCTCGATCAAGGCGCTGGAAATCGCCGAGGAAAAGGAAGCGGTCGCCCAGTACGGCTCGACCGACTCCGGCGCCTCGCTGGGCGATATCCTGGGCGCTGCGCTGAAGAAGCAGGGCAACTAAGCCAAGCCTCTTCAACTGACGAACAACAAAAACCCCGCCGGAGCGATCCGGCGGGGTTTTTCTTTGCGAATGATTTTACGGAGTTCAGGCGCGGCCGTAGAGCGGGACCAGCGTGCCGCTCATCGCCTGGTTGGCGGGCGAGGCGAGATAGGCGATCGCTTCGGCCGCGGCCTCAAGGCTGACCCATTTGCTGAAATCGGCGTCCGGCATGGCTTCGCGATTGGCCTGCGTGTCGAGCGTCGAGGGGGCCACGGCATTGACCAGGATGCCCTTGTGCTTCAACTCCTCGGCCATCGCCACCGTCATGGCCGCGACCGCCGCCTTGCTCGCCGTATAGGCGACCATGCCCGAACCCTTGCGCGGTTCCAGCGCCGCCCGCGCGCTGACGTTGACGATGCGGCCGGCGGTATTGGACGCCAGCATCGAGCGCACCGCGGCACGGCTGCACAGGAAGGCGGTGCGGGCATTGGTGTCCATCATTTCGGCGAAGGAAGCGGACTCGATCTTTTCGACCGGCGCCATAGTGAAGCCGCCGGCAAGGTGGATCGAGGCCCAGAGCTCGGGCACCTGGTGGTAGAAGGCCTCGACCTTGGCGGAATCCGACAGGTCGACATTGTGCGCCAGATGCACGCTGGCATGGGCTGCATAGGGGAAATGCGGCGGGGCTGCCGCGTGGGCATTTGGCACGTGGCAGATCGCGCCCTGCTCGAGCAACCTGCCGACAACCGCGCCGCCGAGCGCCCCAGTGCCGCCCGTCACCACGATATGCCTGCCATTCAGCGTTTCCGTCATACTGTGACTGCTCCTGTCATATTTTTATAGTTATATCTTGGGTTATGCCGCCCCAGGCTCGAACGTGGCGCCTTTCGTGTTGTCACTCAATTGAAATATCGACATGGCTGGCGCAGCGTCTTTGCATGTGTCCTGCGCTCCGGGCAATCGATGCGTCAACCCGGCACCTCAGACCAGCGGCCAGCCGTCCAGGATGGCATCCCAAAGCAGACGCTCGTCCGTCTGCGGACGCTGGGACTTGTGGCTGAGCTTGTGCAGCCAGAAGCCGTCATACATGGCGCGATGCTTTACTTCGTCGAAAGGCTTCAAGAGCTGCCATTGCAACTCATGCGGCCTGTCGGCGCCAACCTGCGGCATGTTCAGGAAGCCCTGCCTCAACTTCCGGTGCAGCAACAGAGAAGCCTCAATGTGATGCGGAAACATGAAATACTCGAGAAGCCGATCGTATTTGACCCAGTAGTCGGCAAGGCCATGAATCACCGTCTCGACCAGCGGGTGTCCCTTGCGCGCATGGATGAACCAGGTCTCCACAAGCCGCGGCGTGCGGTTGGTTTCGCGCAGGATGTAAAAATCCTCGCTTTCGATCTGGCGAGGAACCGGTTGCCTGAGCAGAATGGTGGCGTCGAGCCAAGTGCCGCCGTGCTGCAACAGCAGGCCGAGGCGGATGAAATTGGAGAAGTGCTGGCTGTTCATCAGCTGACGCCGGCGCTTGTCCCAGATATGACCCGGCAGATCGACATAGTTTGTCACGGTGGTGTCATCGAGGACGATGAGATCGCGGTCGCCCTTGTGGCGTTGCACCGAGCGCATGCAGGCCTTCACCAAGGGCGGCGCGTTGGCGAGGCCTTGCGCCCAATATTGCCAGATCGGCCCCAACCCGCCTTCCGGCGTGCTGGTCGAGCACCATCGCGAGTGATCGACAGCGGCGTTCCGGGCGCGCCAGTCCTGGCGCCGAGCCAGGTTCATGTGGGTTTTGGCGGCGCGCTTGCGCAACGGCCAGGGCAAGGCAGGCGAAGACGCCGCCCAGCGCAAGGGGGCCAGGTGACCGCGCCTGAGCAGATCGTCGAATGGCGGTTCTGTGAAAAAGGCGCTATCCGGGCCGTCGTCCCCCGATGGTGCCATGAAGGTCAATCCACCGAAATCTCGATAACGCGCGGCTTGCCGGCCGCCCGCGCGCGCTTCAGCGCCCCGGCCAGATCAGCGGTCCCGGTCAACCGCTCGGCCGCGATGCCATAGGCCTCGGCCAGCTTGCAGAAATCCGGCGGCGCCGGCGAGACGCCGACCGGCTCGACGCCGACATCGAGCATCGAAGTCTCGATCTCGCGATAGCCGCGATTGTTCCAGACGACGAAGATCACCGGCGTCCCCGCATCGAGCGCTGCGCCGATCTCCGGCAAGGTGAACTGGAAGCCGCCGTCGCCGGTGAGGCACACCACGGGCACTTGCGGAACGGCAAGTGCCGCGCCGATCGCCGCCGGCGGGCCGTAGCCCAGCGCGCCGAAGCCGGTCGCGGCATTGAACCAGCCGCCGGGGCGATCGTGGTCGTAATAGAGGTTGGCGGCATAGATCGGCTGGGTCGAATCGCCGACTATGATGGCGCCGGGCAGCGCGTCGCGGATCATTTCCACCGCGCGCACCTGCGCCAGATGTTCCGGCTTCAACTCGGCCAGAGCCGCCTCTCGCCCCGCCGCCGCGCGGATTTCGCCGTCCTTCACCGCAGGATGACCGGGACCGATTGCCACGAGCAAGGCCTCGATCCCCTCGGCGCAATCGGCCTGGATGCCGACCGTCACCGGACGGCGCGCGATCTGGTCGGCGCCGATGTCGATGCGGATCAGGTTTTTCGGCAGCACGAAGCCGCCGTCGCCATAGCCGTCATAGTCGGTCGGGCCGAATTCGGTGCCGGCCGCGATCACCAGATCGGCGTCCGCCATCAGTGCGCGCACCGCCTTGAGGCTGGGGCTGGCCGGCACGCAAAGCGGATGGCCATGCAACAGGCCGCGGGCATTTGCGGTTTCGACGACCGGAGCGCCAAGCGCCTCGGCCAGGCGCCGCAACGCCGCGCTGGCCTTCCTGGCGCCGCCGCCTGAGAGGAGCAACGGGCGGCGGGCGGCCTTGATCAACTTCGCCGCTTCGGCAATCGCCACCGCATCCGGCGCGGGCGGCGCGGCATTGCTCAGCGCCGCCGCGATGCCGTCCGCTGGCTTGACCATGACGTCGGTGGGGATCTCGATATGGATCGGTCCCGGCCGCGCCGACGAGAACAGCGCGAAGGCGCGGGCGAGTGCACCCGGCAATTGTCCGGCCTCGGTGACGCGCTCGGAAGACAGCGCCACCTTCTCCATCATGCCGCGCTGGTCGGGCAGCTCATGCAGGAAGCCCAGCCCCTTGCCCAGCGTATCGGTGGCGTTGACGCCGGAGATGACCAGCATCGGCACCGAATCGGCGCGCGCCTGGCCCATGGCGGTGATGGTGTTGGTCAGCCCCGGTCCGGTGATGACGAAGGCGACGCCCGGCCGGCCGCCGGCGCGCGCATAGCCATCGGCCATGAAGCCGGCGCCCTGCTCGTGGCGCGGCGTGACATGGCGGATCTTCGAACGCGCCAGGCCGCGATAGAGCTCGACCGTATGCACGCCCGGAATGCCGAAGACGGTGTCGACGCCATGCGCTTCGAGCAAGGTGATCAGCGCTTCGCCGATGGTGGTCATTGGTCTTCTCCCGTTAGAGCGGGTCGCTGTTTCATGGAAGCAGCGGCCCGCTCTATCTGTTGTTTCTTACGCAATTCCGGACGGAAAGTTACGGCGAAGTGGCCGAACCTGACCGCTTCTCACTTTTCCTGGAATTGCTTTTCCGGCGCAAGGCCGAGCTCGGCCTCTATGGCTTTGATGCCGATCGTCGCCAATTCGCCAGGCGAGAACATCTCGCCGGCCAGGCAGCCTTCGATCCAAAGCCCGTCGATGATGGCGTTGATCGCGATGGCGTGGCGGCGCAGCTCAGCCGCGTCCGGCTTGCGCCGTTCGGCGGTTAGCACTTCTGCGACGACCGCTTCCACCTCGTTGCGAAAGCCGAGATAGCCTTCGCGGTGGGCGCGGGCGAGCGTCGGATCCGCGCCGGCGCGGCCGATGAAGGTTGCCCAGAGCGAGAACACCCGCTGGTCGATGATAGGCGCGTTGAGGTTGGCGGTGACGAAAGCGGCAAGCCGCTGGCGCGGCGAGGCATCTTCCATGAGCAAGGCCGCCTTCGCCTGCTCGGTCATGCGGCCCATGAGTGCCGCATAGGCTTCGTGCAGGAGATCTTCCTTGCCGGGGAAATAGTGCCGGATCAGCCCGGCGGTAACGCCGGCGCGCAAGGCGATGGTGCGCACGGTGGCGCCCTGCAGGCCATGTTCGGCCACGCTGTCCAGGGTCGCATCGATCAGGTCCTGCCGCCGCCGCTCCTCGCCCTCGCGACGAAACTTGCGGCGCGCATTCATTGGCGCAGGATCGGCCGCGTCAGACATGTCGGCCCGCCTTCACAGGCGATGCAGAGCGCATCCGCCTCGAATATCTCGACCGTGCAGCCTGCGGCTTCCATTGCGGCTTTGGTGTTGGGAAAGCCGGCAACGGCAATAACCTTGTGTGGGCTGGTCGGCAGCACGTTCAGGCTCAGGCCGTTGGAAGCGGCGAACTCTCCGGCGTCGCCTTCGACCAGACGGATGCCGCGCGCCTTCAGCATCTGATAGAACGGGGCCGGCAAAAGCGGCGAATAGACCAGCGCAAGGTCATCGGCCAGTGGGCTGATCACCGACATCAGATGCAGGCACGCCTCTTCGCCCTGCCACAGCGGCAGGTCGAAGCCGTAGACGGAGATGCCGAGCGGCGTCAGCAGGTTGGCAACCTGCTGGATGCCTTCCTGGTTGGTGCGAACACCGCGCCCGATGGCCAGCGTGCGGGCATCCACCCAGACGCAGTCGCCGCCCTCGACCTGGCCAGGCGCCTCGACGCGGCCAAGGATCGGAATGCTCAGTCTTTTGTAGGTTTCCTCATGCAGCGAGGGCTCCTTGGCGCGCAACGGCTTGCCCATGGACAGGATCAGCGCGCCGCGGTCGGTCATCAGCGACGGGTCGTGCGTGAACACCGAATCCGCGAGACCATCGGCACCGTCTTCGATCCATTCGATCTCGGCGCCGGACGCGGCCACCAACCCGGCGAGGGCAGCGTGCTGCGAGGCCGCTTTCGCCGGGTTGAACCCCGGGCCATAGTGCCAGGCACCCCTGTCGGCATCGCGCATGGCGTTGGCCGCCGAACGCATCAGCACGCGCCGTAGCGGTGCCGCCATGGACTGTGATCCGAAAGCGCTCATCGATGCCCTTCTAAGATGAAAAAAAGCGAAAAAATTTCATGAAGGGCTATTTATACACTTGCACAACAACGCCGCAAGTGCCGTAATGCGCGGGATTGACGGGCTCGCGCTGTCGGGTCCATGCTGAGGTCTGGAGTGGGCAGTGCAGCGTATGTTGATTAGCCGGATGGACGTTCGACGAACTGCCTTCGACCATAAAGAGGTCGCCCGGTGAGCGTGGCGGGTGCTGCCGCAGCCCGATCCGGCGAGGCGCAAAGCAGCGCCGCCGAAGCCATCCATGTCGAAAACCTGCACAAGAAGTTCGGCCAGTTGCACGTGCTGAAAGGCGTTTCGCTGTCGGCGCGCGACGGCGAGGTGGTCGCCATCATCGGCGGTTCCGGCTCCGGCAAGTCGACGCTACTGCGCTGCATAAACTGCCTTGAAAACCCGACCAGCGGCATCATCCGGGTCAATGGCGAGGAGATCAAGCTCAAGGCCGACAGCCACGGCCACACCGTTCCGGCCGACCGCAAGCAGATCGAGCGCATCCGCTCCCGACTCGGCATGGTGTTCCAGAATTTCAATCTGTGGAGCCACATGACGCTGATCGAGAACGTCATCGAGGTTCCGGTGCATGTGCTCGGCGTCAAGCGCGATCAGGCGATCGCCCAGGCCGAGAAGCTGCTCGCCCGCGTCGGGCTGGCGGAGAAGCGCGACGTCTATCCTGCTTTCCTCTCCGGCGGGCAGCAGCAGCGCGCCGCGATCGCCCGGGCGCTGGCGATCAATCCGCGCGTCATGTTGTTCGACGAGCCGACTTCGGCGCTCGATCCGGAGTTGGTCGGCGAGGTGTTGAAAGTGATCGGCGACCTGGCGCGCGAGGGGCGCACCATGGTGCTGGTGACGCATGAAATGAAGTTCGCCCGCGAGGTCGCGACGCATGTCGTCTACCTCTACAACGGGCTGGTCGAAGAGGAAGGTCCGCCCGAACAGCTGTTCGGCGCGCCCAAATCCGAAAGGCTCAAACAATTCCTCCGCAATGTCGGCTAGCAGGCTGGCATCAAGCGGAGCGAAAAACCGGGAACAACAACAAACTGGGAGTCCTGACATGAAGACTGTTCTCAAGACCTTCGCCGCCGCGCTGCTTCTCGGCGTCGCGGCGATGGGTGGCGTGGCCAAGGCCGAGCAAGTCAAGATCGGCGTCGCCGCCGAGCCTTACCCGCCCTTCACCTCGCCCGACGCCAGCGGCAAATGGGTTGGCTGGGAAATCGACTTCATCGACGCCGTCTGCGCCGAAGAGAAGCTCGACTGCGTCATCACCCCGGTCGCCTGGGACGGTATCATTCCGGCGCTGACCACCAAGAAGATCGACCTTATCGTCTCTTCGATGTCGATCACCGCCGAGCGCGAGAAGACGATCGACTTCTCGGACAAGTACTATAACACGCCAACCGCCATCATCGGGCCGAAGGACCAGAAATTCGGCGCAACGCCCGGCGACCTCAAGGGCAAGGTGATCGGCGTGCAGGTGTCGACGGTGCATGCCGTCTACGCCAAGAAGCATTTCACCGGCGCGCAGGAGATCAAAGAATACCAGACGCAGGACGAAGCCAACAACGATCTCGCGGCCGGCCGTCTCGATGCCGTGCAGGCCGATTCCATCGCGCTCGGCGAATTCCTGAAGTCGGACCAGGGCAAGGCCTGCTGCGATCTCAAGGGCATGGTGGCCCCGGACGACGAGGTGCTGGGACCGGGCGTCGGCGCCGGCGTGCGCAAGGAAGACACCGCGCTCAAGGAAAAGATCAATGCCGGCATCAAGGCGATCCGCGCCAACGGCAAATATGACGAGATCTCGAAGAAGTATTTCGACTTCGACATCTATGGCGGCGCTCCGCAGTCGAACTGAACCGTCTCGCAAATGAGTGAAGGCATGGCGTCCGCGCCATGCCCGATCCTTGCCACGCACGCCTGCTGCTGACCTTGGCTTCAGTGGCTTGCCAGCACTCCGGGGGCGAAGCTGATCGACGCCTTTCTTCCGGCCGCCGCGGCCGGCATTTTCGAACTCTTGTCACCCGTGGCGCCCGGCTGGGGCGGCACGCTTCTGGTCGGGTTGCTGCATTCGCTCGAGATCGCCATCGGCGCCACCTGCCTCGGCCTCCTGATCGGCACCGCCGGCGCCTTCGGCAAGCTCTACGGCGGGCCGGTGACGCGCGATCTGCTTGCCGTCTACACCACAGTGGTGCGCGCGGTGCCGGAACTGGTGCTGATCCTGCTGCTCTACTACGCAGGCACCGATCTCATCAACCAGGTGCTGGCGGCGATGGGCTACAGCCGTGTCGACATCAGCGGACTGGCGGCCGGCATTTTCGTGCTGGGTTTCGTCCAGGGCGCCTATTCGACCGAGGTCATCCGCGGCGCGATCCTCGCCATCCCGCAGGGCCAGATCGAGGCCGCCCGCGCCTATGGCATGCCGCCCGGCCTGATGCTCAGGCGCATAACCCTGCCGGCGATGCTGCCCTTCGCCATTCCTGGCCTTGCCAATCTGTGGCTGATCGCCACCAAGGATACCGCGCTGCTCGCCGTCGTCGGCTTCTTCGAACTGACGCTGGCGACGCGCCAGGCGGCAGGCGTCACCAAAGCCTATCTGATCTTCTATCTCGCGGCCGGCGTGCTTTACCTGGCGGTGACGCTCTTCTCCAACCTGGTCATCGGCCGGGTCGAGGCGCGGTCGCGGCGCGGCATGCCTTCCGTCAAGGAGGCGCGCTGATGTCCGAGGCAACCGCGATCAATGTGGCGGCGCGCGCCTCGCTCTGGCTCAAGCCGCATCGCATCGTGCTGATCCTGATAGCTTTGGGGCTGGCGCTCTGCGCGATCTTCTTTATGCGCTGGGACTGGCTGCCGCAATATTGGGCAATGGGCCTGATGGGCATCTGGCGGGCGCTTTGGATCCTCGCCGTCACCTGCGCGCTGGGCTTTGCGCTTGCAGTGCCGCTGGGGCTCGCGCAGGCCGGCGGACCGATCTGGTTCTCGGCGCCGGCAAAGGTCTTCTGCACCATCATCCGGGGAACGCCCCTGCTCCTGCAGCTCTGGCTGCTCTATTACGGGCTGGGTTCGATCTTCCCGCAATATCCGTGGATCCGTGAATCGTGGCTTTGGCCGTATCTCAGGCAGGCCTGGCCATATGGCGTGGTGGCGCTGACCTTCTCCTTCGCCGGCTATGAGGGCGAGGTGATGCGCGGCGCCTTCGCCGGCGTGCCTAGAGGCCAGCTCGAAGCTGCCCGCGCCTTCGGCATGAGCCGCTGGAAGATCTTCCGCCGCATCTGGCTGCCGCAAGCCTTCTACCGCGCCCTGCCGACCTTGACCGGCGAGACCGTGCTGCAGTTGAAGTCGACGCCGCTGGTGGCGACGATCAGCGTCATCGACATCTTCGCCGTCTCCTCCAAGGTGCGCCAGGACACCTATCTGACCTATGAGCCTTTGCTGCTTCTGGCGCTGATCTATATGACGATCACCGGCATCCTGGTTTTCGTCTTCAGCCGGATCGAGGCTCGGATTCCGGTGAAGATCGGATAGTAGGGGAGTAGGGGAGTAGGGGAGTAGGGGAGTGTTCAGCGCGATGCGCATTCACATTTCCATCCCCATTCGCTATTCGCTCCACAATTTCCCCCTACTTCCCTATTCCCCTACCCCCTTAGGACAGCCACCATGCAACTCACTCTCGACCAGGCAACAGGCCTATGCCGGATGGCGGCGCTTGGCGCCGGCGCTAACGAAGAAGCGGCGCAGTCGCTTACCGCCTCGATCGTCGCGGCCGAGGCCGAAGGCCTGTCGACGGTGGGGCTGTCGCATTTCATCGACTATCTTGAAGCGCTCGAAGCCGGCCGCATCGACGGCAATGCCGATCCGGTGATCACAAGGCCGGCGCTCGCCGTCTATCTTTCCGATGCGCGCGGCGGACTTGCCCATACCGGTTTCGACCGCACCATCGACGACCTGGTCAAGGCAGCAAAACTGTTCGGCGTCTCGATCTTCTCGCAGAAGAACGCCTACACCTGCGGCGCGCTCGGCTATTTCACCGGACGGCTGGCCGAACAGGGTCTGGTCTCCTTCGCCGCCACCAACGGGCCGGCGGTGCTGGCAGGCTCTGGCTCGGTCAAGCCGGTCTATTGCACCAACCCGATGTCCTTCGCCTCGCCCGCCGCCGACGGACCGCCGCTCATCATCGACCAGTCGTCGAGCGCCACCGCCTTCGTCAACATCCGCAAGGCGGCCGAGGACGGCAAGAAAATCCCCGAGGGCTGGGCGCTGGATGCCAGCGGCAATCCGACCACCGATCCGGCGGCGGCAATGAAGGGGGCGATGCTCGCCTTCGGCGGCCAGCGCGGCGCCAACATCGCGCTGATGGTCGAGGTGCTGGCCGCCGGCATTTCCGGCGCCAACTGGTCGCTTGATGCGCCCTGGTTCACCGGCGGACCGGACAGCCCCGGCACCGGCCTTTTTGTTCTGGCCATCGAGCCCAGGCTGCTCGATCCGGATTTCGAGAAGCGCATGAAGGACCAGCTCGACCGGCTGCGACGGCGCTATGGCGTGCATATCCCCGGCCGTTCCCGCGCCGAGGCCGCCGAGAAGGCAAAGGCACGCGGCATCACCACGTCCAAGGCGGTGGTGCAGCGCATTTCGGAATTCGCCGAGCGTTATTCGGCCTGATCTTTCCGGCGCGGTTGAACCTTTTTCCGCCTTGCAGCGACCCATCCGCGGCACCCCATGCCGCGAGCCGCTTGGTTGGCTTCGTCCGGCTCGCGGTTGGCGGCGCCGCGCCGGGCCTTCAGGGCGGGGGCGGGGCGTGCTTGCTTCACGCCACCTTGTTACCGTCTCAGGTCAGGCCGCCTCGTTGGACCCTGTTTCGGCGTGGACACTGCCCGGAAAACCCCGCTTCGGCGGGGTTTTCTGTTTCTCCAAAAACGCGGCGGAGCGGCATTTCGGGCAAGTTCAAAAACAAGCCGACGGCGACTTCCGGTCGCTCTTTGCCTTTGGCGAGAAACGGATTAAGAAACGGCTTCAGCCAAGCATTCGCGCGCGGAGCCAGTCATGACCGAAATCCTGCAGACCCCCAAGCTCGTCGTCGTCTTCGGCGGCTCGGGCTTCGTCGGTCGCCATGTCGTGCGGGCGCTGGCCAAGCGCGGCTACCGCATCCGGGTCGCCTGCCGGCGGCCCGACCTTGCCGGCCATGTGCAGCCGCTCGGCAATGTCGGCCAGATCCAGCCGGTGCAGGCCAATGTGCGTGTGCGCTGGTCGATCGACCGCGCCGTGCAAGGCGCCGACCATGTCGTCAACCTCGTCGCCATCCTGCATGAGACCGGCCGCCAGAAATTCGGCGCCGTGCATGATTTCGGCGCGCGCGCCGTCGCCGAAGCCGCGCGTTCGGTCGGCGCCGGTCTCACCCACATTTCGGCGCTCGGCGCCGATTTGCACTCTGCTTCAGGCTATGCCCGCACCAAGGCACTCGGCGAGAAAGCGGTATTCGAGACGATCGGGGATGCGGTGATCTTTCGGCCGTCGATCAATTTCGGGCCGGAGGACAGCTTCTTTAACCGCTTCGCCGGCATGGCGCGCATCTCGCCTGTGCTGCCGCTGATTGGCGGCGGGCAGACAAAATTCCAGCCGGTCTATGTCGGCGACGTCGCCGAGGCGATCGCGCGCTCGGTCGACGGCAAGGTCAAGGGCGGCCAGATCTATGAGCTCGGGGGTCCACAGGTGCTGACATTCAGGGAATGCATGGAGGAGATGCTTGCGGTGATCGACCGCAGGCGGCTTCTGGTGCCTGTGCCTTGGTGGGTGGCGAACCTGCAGGCATCGATCCTTCAGTTGCTGCCCAATCCGTTGCTGACCAAGGACCAGGTGCTGCAGCTGCGCGCGCACAACGTCGTCTCCGAAGCCGCCGAAAAGGACAGCAGGACGATCACTGGCCTCGGCATCCAGCCGCAGGCGATCGCAACGATCCTGCCCAGCTATCTCTGGCGCTTCCGCGCCGCGGGCCAGTTCCAGCAGCGCCGGCCGATCGCCGATCGCTAGTCTAACCAATCCTCAGCCGCGACGCGAAACCTGCATCGGCAGGCCGCCCTGCGGCTGCGTGGTCAGCTTCTGCACCGGCCATGGCCGCGTTTCAGATGTCGCGTCGAAGCGGAAGCGCGACAGCAGGATCGCCAAAGCGATGATCGCCTCCTGCATGGCGAAACTGGCCCCAATGCAGACGCGCGGCCCTGCGCCGAAAGGCAGATACTGAAAGCGGTCGATCTTGTCGCGGTTTTCCGGATGGAAACGCTCCGGCATGAAGGCGTTCGGCCTGTCCCAGAGTTTTCTGTGGCGGTGCACGACCCAGGGCATCACCAGCACGGCGGCGTATTTCGGGATATAGAGACCGTTCCAGGTCTCCGGCTCGATCGGCTCGCGGTTGATCGAGGGCGCCGGCGGATAGAGCCTGAGCGCCTCCTCGAAAACGGCGCGGGTGAACGGCATGGCGTCCAGCCATTTGGTCGGATCGGGCTCGCGCGCCAGCACCACGTCGATCTCCTGCTCGACCTTGTCGCGTTCCCAAGGCGCCTCGGCCAGGCAATAGATCGTCCAGCCCAGCGCCCGCGCGGTCGTCTCATGGCCGGCACCGATGAAGGTGATGATGTTGTCCTCGACTTCCGCGCGCGTCAGCCCGTCCGGCCCCTCGGCCCTGAGAAGAAGCGTGAGAAAGTCCTGCGGCACGCCATCGGGGTCGCGCTTCATCCGCTCCTCGCGCATCTTCACAGTGTTGGCGACGATGTTGCGGAAATAGGCCATGGTCCTGCGGCCGCGAATGCGGGTCAGACGCGGCAGCCATTCCGGCGCACGCAGCAGGTCGAGCGGATCGACGCGGCCCATTGTCTCGAACAGGCGGTCGATCTCCTTGGCGAAGCTGCCCGACTCACCCGCAATCTCGCCCGAAAACAACGTCTCGGCCAGGATGTCATAGGTGAGCAGCGTCATGTCGTGGGCGATGTCGGACATGCCGCCCGCCTCGTAGCGGGTGACGAATTCCAGCGTGCGCTTCAGCATCGGCGCGGCGAAGCCGAAGATGTGGCGCGGCGTAAAAACCGGCGCCATGGCCTTACGCGAACGCTTCCAGACCTCGCCCTCGGCGGTGAGCAGCCCGTCACGCAGGATCGGGCGCAGGATCAGCTGGCGCACCGTCGCCATCTTGTAGTTCCTGGCATTGTCGATCAGCACATGGCGGATGAGACCGGGATCGTTGGCGACGATCAGATGTCCACCGACCCCGTTCGCCGCAATCCATGGCTGGTTATAGGTGTGCTCGCCCCACAATTCGAGCGGGTTGCGATAGACGATGCGCATCATCTCCAGCGTCGAAGGCGGCTCAGTGCGCGGCTTCGGCGCCGGCGGCACGAAGGGGGCGGGCTTGGTGTCCATGAGGCATGCTCCGCTGACTGCGGCAAATGTAGTGCCGGACGGAGCGGCCGTCCATGTGACCGAGCGGCATATCGCAGCCACTCCGTCTCGCCGGAATGTGACTTACACCTGCAAAAGCATGCTTGTTGCAGGCGGCCGCTTACGTTAGTCACCAACGGATACCGCTAAGCAAGGAGCCGCACAGTGAAGCACCGTCTGGACATCATCATCGGCAGCACCCGGCCGGGGCGCGCCGGGCCGATTTTCGGCGAATGGCTCGCAGGCTTTGCGCGCGAGCACGGCAAGTTCGAGCCGGTGCTGACCGACATCGCTGCGTTCGACCTGCCGATGCTCGATGAGCCGCATCATCCGCGCCTGCGCAAATATGAGAACGACCACACCAAGGCGTGGTCGAAGGCGATCGACACCGCCGACGCCTTCGTGTTCGTGGCGCCCGAGTATAATTACTTCGTGGCGCCGGCGATTGTGAACGCCATCGACTATCTGTTGCATGAATGGCGCTACAAGCCGGCGGCGATCTTCAGCTATGGCGGCGTTTCCGGCGGGTTGCGCGCCGCGCAATCGCTGAAGCCGCTGCTCACCTCGGTCGGCGTCATGCCGATCCCGGAAGGGGTGGCGCTGCCGGCCTATGCGAGCCTGCTTGATGAGAAGCGGGCCTACCATCCCAGCGAGCAGGTGCTGGGAGGCGCAAAGACGATGCTGGACGAGCTGTTCCGCTGGAGCGCGGCGCTGAAAGAGCTGCGTGCCGTCGAATAGGCTCGAGATCCCCCTTCCGAAGGCACCTATCAGGCTGCGCTTAGGCGCGGCCTATGCGTCTCATCGACCCTTCTGGGTGGGATGCTGGCGGACCGCATTCGCGCCGGGCGTGGAAGGCCTTGACCTCAAGCCGGCAAAATGCCCGCAAACCTTGGAAAATCGGGCATTTGCGCCTATATCTAGGACATCAAAACGGCGCGATTCGGGACCATTTTTCCGCGCTGTATCAGCAGCATCAATCAAACAGGTTTTCATGAGCGATCAGACCGAAAGCGCCAATGGCGCGGAAGCCGAGTACGGCGCCGATTCCATCAAGGTTTTGAAGGGGTTGGATGCCGTGCGCAAGCGGCCGGGCATGTATATCGGCGACACCGATGACGGCTCGGGCCTGCATCACATGGTCTATGAGGTGGTGGACAACGCCATCGACGAGGCGCTGGCCGGCCACGCCGACCTCGTTTCGGTGACGCTCAACCCCGACGGTTCCGTCACCGTCATCGACAATGGGCGCGGGATTCCTACCGATATCCACCCCTCGGAGGGCGTGTCGGCGGCCGAAGTGATCATGACGCAGCTGCATGCCGGCGGCAAATTCGACCAGAACTCCTATAAGGTGTCCGGCGGCCTGCACGGCGTCGGCGTCTCGGTGGTCAACGCGCTTTCCGCTTGGCTGAAGCTCAAGATCCGCCGCAATGGCGAGATCTTCGAGATGAGCTTCACGCATGGCAATGCCGACGCGCCGTTGAAGGTGACCGGCACGTACGAGCAAAACAAGCAGCCCGGCACCTATGAAGGCCGCAGCGGCTCGGAGATCACCTTCTTCCCGTCGGCCGAGACCTTCACCATGGTCGAGTTCGACTACAACACGCTGGAGCACCGGCTGCGCGAGCTCGCCTTCCTCAATTCCGGCGTGCGCATCGTGCTGACCGATGCGCGCCATGCCGATCTGGTGCGCCACGAACTGCATTATGACGGCGGGCTGGAAGAGTTCGTCAAATATCTCGACCGGGTGAAGAAGCCGTTGATCGAGGCGCCGATCGCCATCCGTGCCGAGCGCGACGGCATCACCGTCGAAGTCGCGATGTGGTGGAACGACAGCTACCACGAGAATGTGCTGGCCTTCACAAACAACATCCCGCAGCGCGACGGCGGCACGCATCTGGCCGGCTTCCGCGCCGCGCTGACCCGGCAGATCACCGGCTATGGCGAATCTTCCGGCCAGACCAAGAAGGAAAAGGTTTCGCTGACCGGCGACGACTGCCGCGAAGGCCTGACCGCGGTTCTCTCGGTCAAGGTGCCGGACCCGAAATTCTCCTCGCAGACCAAGGACAAGCTGGTCTCGTCCGAGGTCCGCCCGGTGGTGGAGAGCCTGGTCAACGAGGCGCTCGGCACCTGGCTGGAAGAGCATCCGAGCGAAGGCCGGGTCGTGGTCGAGAAGGTGATCCAGGCGGCCGCGGCGCGCGAAGCCGCGCGCAAGGCGCGCGACATCACCCGCAAGAGCACGCTCGGCGTCACCTCGCTGCCCGGCAAGCTTGCCGACTGCCAGGAGCGCGATCCGGCGAAGTCGGAAATCTTCATCGTCGAGGGTGACTCCGCCGGCGGCTCGGCCAAGGGCGGGCGCTCGCGCCAGAACCAGGCGATTCTGCCGCTGCGCGGCAAGATCCTCAATGTCGAGCGGGCGCGCTTCGACCGCATGCTCTCCTCCGACATGATCGGCACGCTGATCACCGCGCTCGGCACCTCGATCGGCAAGGACGAGTTCAACGCCGACAAGCTGCGCTATCACAAGATCATCCTGATGACGGACGCCGACGTCGACGGCGCCCACATCCGCACGCTGTTGCTCACCTTCTTCTTCCGGCAGATGCCGGAGCTGATCGAGCGCGGCCATCTCTACATCGCCCAGCCGCCGCTCTACAAAGTGACGCGGGGCAAGAGCTCGCAATATCTCAAGGACGAAAGCGCCTATGAGGAGTATCTGATCGAGTCCGGGCTGGACGAGGCGTCGCTGGTGCTCGCCTCCGGCGAGGTCCGCACCGGACAGGATTTGCGGAGCTCCGTCGACGACGCGCTTGCGGTGCGCCAGCTGATCAACGGGTTGCACACGCGCTACAACCGCAGCGTCGTCGAGCAGGCGGCGATCGCGGGCGCGCTCAATGCCGACGTGCTTGCCGATCTCGGCCGCGCCAACGCCATGGCCGAGCGCGTCGCCAAGCGGCTGGACATGATCGCCGAGGAAACAGAGCGCGGCTGGACCGGCCGGCTGTCGACCTCCAATGACGGCTCCGGCGGCTATGTCTTCGAACGCACGGTGCGCGGCGTGAAGGATGTGGTGCAGCTCGACGCCGGGCTGATCAACTCGGCCGACGCGCGCCAGCTCGACCGCTACGCGGCGCGGCTGTCGGAAGTCTATGGCGAGCAGCCCACGTTGCGCCGCAAGGAAACCTCGGAGCTGCTTTCGGGGCCGCTGGCGCTGCTCAACGCGGTGTTCGCGTCCGGCCGCAAGGGCCTCACCATGCAGCGCTACAAGGGCCTCGGCGAGATGAATGCCGAGCAGCTTTGGGAAACCACGCTCGACCCGAATGTGCGCTCGCTGCTGCAGGTCAAGGTCAACGACGCGACCGACGCCGACTCGCTGTTCTCGCGCCTGATGGGCGACGAGGTGGAGCCGCGGCGCGAGTTCATCCAGGACAACGCGCTGTCGGTGGCGAATCTGGATATCTGAGCGCACCTACACACTCAAAAAGAAAGGCCCGGCGTCTCTGCCGGGCCTTTCTTTTTGAAGCCTGCTATAAGGCTCAGTGATCCATGGCCTTGACGATTTCCTCGGTCATCTTCTTGGCGTCGCCGAGCAGCATCATGGTGCCGTCCTTGTAGAACAGCGTGTTGTCGATGCCGGCATAGCCTGAGCCCAGCGAGCGCTTGACGAACAGGCAGGTGCGGGCCTTGTCGACGTCGAGGATCGGCATGCCGTAGATGGGCGAGGACTTGTCGTCGCGCGCTGACGGGTTGGTGACGTCGTTGGCGCCGATGACATAGGCGACGTCGGCCTGCGCGAATTCGGAGTTGATGTCCTCGAGCTCGAACACCTCGTCATAGGGCACATTGGCCTCTGCAAGCAGCACATTCATGTGCCCGGGCATGCGGCCCGCCACCGGATGTATGGCGTATTTGACCTCGACGCCATTGGCCTTGAGCTTGTCGGCCATCTCGCGCAGCGCGTGCTGCGCCTGGGCGACGGCCATGCCGTAGCCCGGCACGATGATGACCTTCTGCGCGTTCATCATCAGATAGGCGGCATCGTCGGCCGAGCCCTGCTTGACCGTGCGCTCGATGCCGTCGTCCGCCGCCACGGCCGTCTCGCCGCCGAAGCCGCCGAGGATGACCGAGATGAAAGACCGGTTCATGCCCTTGCACATGATGTAGGACAGGATCGCGCCGGAGGAGCCGACCAACGCGCCGGTGATGATCAGCGCCAGGTTGCCGAGGGTGAAGCCAAGTGCAGCTGCCGCCCAGCCGGAATAGGAGTTCAGCATGGACACCACGACCGGCATGTCGGCGCCGCCGATCGGAATGATCAGCAGCACGCCGAGCACCAGCGAGGCGGCGACGATCAGCCAGAAGACGAGCTTGGACTCGGTGGTGACCAGGAGAACGATCAGCACCACAAGTGCCACGCCGAGCGCGATGTTGATCAGGTGGCGGCCGCCGATCATGATCGGCTTGCCGGACATGCGGCCGTCGAGCTTCAGGAAGGCGATGACGGAGCCCGTGAAAGTGATGGCGCCGATGGCAACGCCTAGGCTCATCTCGACCAGCGCCTGGGCGTGGATGTCGCCGGCGGTGCCGATGCCGAAGCTTTCCGGCGCGTAGATGGCGGCTGCGGCCACCATGACGGCGGCGAAGCCAACGAGCGAGTGGAACGCGGCGACGAGCTGCGGCATCGAGGTCATGGCGATGCGGCGGGCCACATAGGCGCCGACACCGCCGCCGACGGCGAGACCCAGCACGATCAGGCCGAAACGGCCGACGGAAGGGGTCGCCAGCGCCAGTGTAGTGGCGATGGCAATACCCATGCCGATCATGCCGTAGAGATTGCCCTGGCGGCTCGTGGTCGGATGCGACAGGCCGCGCAGCGCCAGGATGAACAGAATGCCGGAGACCAGATAGAGGAAGGAAGCGAAGTTGGCGTTCACGTCACTTTTCCTTCTTCTTGTACATGGCCAGCATGCGCTGAGTGACGAGGAAGCCGCCGAAGATGTTGACCGAGACCAGCACCAGGGCGACGAAGCCGAAGCCCGCCGCAAGGCCGGAAGCGGCAATGCCGACGGCAAGCAGCGCGCCGACGACGATGACCGAGGAAATGGCGTTGGTGACGGCCATCAGCGGCGTGTGCAGCGCCGGGGTCACCGACCACACGACATAATAGCCGACGAAGATCGCCAGCACGAAGATAGCGAAGCGGAAGACGAAGGGATCGATGGCGCCACCCGAAAGCGCATGCGCGGCATTGCCGGCCGCCTCGCCAGCGGGCGCGTTGGCAAGATCCTGCACCGCGAGGCGAACGGCGGCGGTCGCCTGGTCGAGCTGGTCGAGGGCTTTCTGCAAGGCGTCCATCACGCGGTCCCTTCTGGCTTGGACGAGGGCGACTTGGCCGTGGCGGGTTTCCTCGTCGCGGCTTTCTTGGCGGCAGGCTTGACCGAGGCATCGGCAACCATGGTCGTCGCCGGAATGGCCGCCGGCTCGGTACGCGGCTCTTGCGCCGCCTTGGCGAAGGCCGGATGCACGACATTGCCGCCGTCGGTCAGCATCGTCGCCTTGACCAGCTCGTCGTCGCGCTTGATGGCAAGCTGCTTCGTCGCCTTGTCGACCATCGTCTCGAGGAAGGCGTAAACGTTCTTGGCATAGAGCAGCGAGGCCGATGCCGCGACGCGGCCCGGCACGTTGAGATGGCCGACGATCTTGACGCCGTTCTCGGTCGTCATGACTTTGCCCGGCACCGCGCCCTCGACATTGCCGCCGCGCTCGACGGCGAGATCGACGATCACCGAACCCGGCTTCATCGAGGCAACCATGGCGGCCGAGACCAGCTTTGGCGCCGGACGGCCGGGGATCAGCGCGGTGGTGATGACGATGTCCTGCTTGGCGATGTGCTCGGCCGTCAACGCCGCCTGCTTGGCCTGATATTCCTTCGACATTTCCTTGGCGTAGCCGCCGGCGGTCTCGGCCGCCTTGAACTCCTCGTCCTCGACCGCCAGGAACTTGGCGCCGAGCGACTGCACCTGCTCCTTGACCGCAGGGCGCACGTCGGTGGCGGTGACGACGGCGCCAAGGCGGCGCGCCGTGGCGATCGCCTGCAGGCCGGCGACACCGACGCCCATGATGAAGGTTTTTGCCGCCGGCACCGTGCCCGCCGCCGTCATCATCATCGGCAGCGCGCGGTCATATTCGGCGGCCGCGTCGATCACCGCCTGGTAGCCGGCAAGATTGGCCTGCGAGGACAGCACGTCCATCACCTGCGCGCGGGTGATGCGCGGCATGAATTCCATGGAGAAGGCGGTGATGCCAGCCTTGGCCATTGCGGCCACGGCGGCATCGTTGCCGTAGGGATCCATGATGGCGATGACGGCAGCGCCCGACTTGTAGCCCTTCAGTTCCGCATCCGTTGGCCGGCGCACCTTCAGCACGACATCGGCTTTCTTGGCATCAGACGCCGTTCCGATCATGGCGCCGACGGCAGCGAAATCCTGATCAGGGATGCGGGAGCCGAGGCCGGCGCCCTTTTCGACGATGACATCGAAGCCGAGACCGGCCAGGCGCTTGACCGTCTCCGGCGAGGCCGCGACGCGCGGCTCGTTCGGGTCAATCTCACGAGGGATGAATACGACTTGTCCCACCGGATGATCCTTTCGGCTGGAACCTTGATTGCGCAAGGCGTCGGCCGGGACGTCCGGTGACGTCGAGAGCAATGGGCTTGGGAAATCTACCGCAGAATGAGAGCGCCGACGGCCATGATCAGGATGAACACGATGAGGCCCGAGAAGAAGCCGCCGACGAAGAATCCGAAGGCCATCGCGATGAGGATGGCGGCGCAGACCAGCGAGCCGTATTTGGCAAGGCCAAGGAAGGCCTTGTAGGTACGGTCGTGCTCGGCATAGTCCATCTGGGCGCCTAGCTCGACAGGACCGGTCGGCGAGTGATCAGCCATGAAAGTACCCCTTCGAAAAAGCCTTCGAGGCACATAGCGAAAAGCCGAACCAAGAGCAATGGCGCTATTGCCGCACGGGCCGCGACAACAGCCTCAAATGAAAGTTGAAACCGCTTTTCGCTGCGGACAGCGGCCAGCGCCTGGCGAGCCGGTCAGCCTTTCTCAATATGCTTTGACCATTTCGCGTTTTCCCGCGCGACGGGAGGAGACTATCGTTGCCGCCCGGAGGAACCGCCATGATTTTGCCGACGCAGAGATTTGACTGGAACGGCACCATGATCGCCTGGGGCGCGGTCGGCTCCGGCCCCGCGATTGTGCTCGTCCATGGAACGCCTTTTTCCTCGCATGTCTGGCACCGCGTTGCCCCTGAACTCGCGCGTGACCACACGCTCTACTTTTACGATCTGCCGGGATATGGCCAGTCCGAGAAACGGGAAGGCCAGGACGTCTCGCTGGGCATCCAGAACAAAGCCCTGGCGGCGATGCTGGAGTTCTGGAAGCTCGACCGGCCGAACGTCATCGCCCATGATTTCGGCGGCGCCACCGCCTTGCGCGCGCATCTGATCGACGGCTGCAATTATGAAAGGTTATTGTTGGTCGATCCGGTGGCGGTTCGGCCCTGGGGCTCACCCTTCGTCCAGCATGTCTTGCGCCACGAACCGGCTTTCGCCAGCGTGCCGGACTACATCCAAGCGGCGATCCTGAAGGCGTATATTACCGGCGCTGCGGCCAAGCCTTTGTCGGAGGCTCACCTGCAGCCCTATATCACACCATGGACCGGACCGGTCGGCCAGCCCGCCTTCTATCGGCAGATCGCGCAGATGGATCAGCGTTTCACCGACGAAGTCGAACCGCTCTATGGTACGTTCCGCTGCCCGGTGGCCTTGCTGTGGGGTGAGGAGGACCGCTGGATCCCGCCGCAGAGCGGCGCGAAGCTCGCGGCCACGCTGCCGGACTGCAGCTTGACGCTCATCCCGGGCTCAGGGCACCTCATGCAGGAAGACGCGCCCGAAGCGATTGTCGCCGCAGCCCTGCGTTTCTTCGCCGGCTGAGCGGTTCATTCAGCTGGCGAGATGCGGGAACAGGCCAAGCAGGCCGACGACGATCAGGTAGAGCGCGACGATGTAGTTGAGGAGCCGCGGCATCACCAGGATCAGCACGCCGGCGATCAGCGAGATCAGTGGCGTCAGCGCGAACGAATGGATGGTCATGGACGGCTCCTTTCCAGCGACAGGGGCTATTTGCCTGCCGGGCAAAGCTGCGAAGCTTGTTTTGACGCAATTCCGGCCGGAAAACCGCTCACACTTTTCCTGGAATTGCTTGCTAACGCCGCAGCCGGCGAAAGGTTCATGGCCTCGCTTCAGGCAGCGGCGCGATAATATTTCGCCGTCGGCACGATGGAGAGGGGCGTCAGCCGGTTGATCGCTGGATTGCCGAACATCAGCCGCTGCTCCGTCAGCGTCGAATGGTAGAAGGGGAACCGTTCGAGCGTGCGGCGCATATTCTCGCCGGCCGGGATCTCGAACAGCGCGATCGGGGCGAGAACGCCTGGGAACTGCTTGGCCTCGCTCCTCTGCACGGCATTGAAGAACCGGGCGTAGAAATGAGAATGCTCGACCTTGACCGGCGTCAGCACCGAGTCCTGGCCGAAATAGTTGGAGGCCACCATGGCGATCCGAAGCGTCAGGAAAGGCAGCACGCCAGGCGCTGGCGCGGCGTCGGGATCGGTCGCGAAGCGGGTTCCGTCGATAAAGGTTTCGCCGCGGGCGAGCCGTGGCAGCAAGACTTCAGGATAGGCGTCGATCGAAGGCGAGTATGGCTGCTCGCTGGAAATATAATGAAAGCGCAATGTGCTGACCAATTCGCCATAGCAATAGACGCCGAACCGGTAGGAATTGGGCAGATTGTCCCAGCGATCCTCGAACATACCGCTGGCGATCGGGCCGCACATGCCGGATTTGACGTAGGATTGATAGCGGAGCCGGTAGATCGCTTCGAGATCCTCGCCCCCGGTAATGAGGCGATATTCGACATGCTCCAGAAGCTGCATCATGGTTCGGTTGAGCAGGGAGTCAGCCTTTGAGCTGGCGCCAGCCGACGCACCCTTCGCCGCAGCTTCCATGATTGTCCGTCCTCGAATTCCGCCTGTGAATAAGGCTATTCGAGTTGAAATGAGACACAAGCTGAAAATTCGCGGTCGCTGATTTACCGGTTGTTAACCTTAATAGGCGTGCCATTGGCATATCGTGCGCGGGGAAAAGCAAATACCACCACGGGCCGTCGCCCGACCCAACCAGACGACGGCCTGGCAAGGTCATTTTGAAATCAGAACTTGAAAGCGCCCAACCGTAACGGGTTTAGACTACACCGTAGCGTGGCGTTTCTTGAGAATGCCGGACCGCTCTCTCTGCCGTCGAAGATGCGCATTCAAGCTATCCGGAAATCGCTGCTTTCCGACGCAATTTCCTGATGGAGAGCCGCTTTGCAATTTTCTTAGCTGGCTAGCCGTTTACCCTGCGATGCGCAGGTCCGCCGCAAACGGCCATGTGACGCTCGACATCGTCTCGATGCCCGACGCGCTGAGCGCGGCGCCGAAGAGAAAGCCTTGCACGAAATCCGGCTTGACCGAATGGACCAGGGTCTTCAGCTGTTCGAAGGTCTCGACGCCTTCGATGGTCACGGAAAGACCCAGCGTCCGGGACAGGCTGACGATGCCCTTCAAAAGATCGAGCGACTGGCGGTTCTGGTTGACGTCGACCAGGAAGGAGCGGTCGATCTTGATCTTGTCGAGCGGCAGCTTGTGAAGGTAGCTCAGGCTGGAGTAGCCGGTGCCGAAATCGTCGAGTGCGATGCGCACGCCAAGCGCCTTCAATTCCTCGATCGACTCGCGCGTCAGCGACTTGTCGTCGAGCAAGGCGGTCTCGGTAACCTCGATTTCGAGCCGGTGCGCCGCCAGGCCCGACTTGGCCAGGGCGTCCCTGACCTTCTGGACGATGTCGCGGCTGCGGAAATCCTTGGCCGACAGGTTGACCGACACGCTGGTCTGCGCCGGCCATTTGGCGCATTCGGCGCAGGCGGCCTCCAGCACAAAAGTGCTGATGTCGGAAACGATGCCCATCTCCTCGGCGAGCGGGATGAAGACGCTGGGCGAGACCGGGCCGAGATCGGGGTGGTCCCAACGGCAGAGCGCCTCGCAACTGGCGATGCGCATGTTGTCGACGGCCACGATCGGCTGATAGACGACGCGCAGTTCCCTTGCCTGCACGGCATTGCGCAGATCGGCCTTCATCAGCTGGCGATTGCGGAAGGCGGCGTCCATGGCGGCCTCGAACAGCCGCCAGCTGTTCTTGCCGAGCTCCTTGGCCTTGTAGAGGGCAAGGTCGGCCTTGACGATCATGGCGTCCGCGTCGGTGTCCTTGACCTTGGACAGCACCGCGCCGCCGCTGGTCTGGATGCGCAACCCGTGGCCGGCGACGTCCACCTCGCCCTGCAGGTCCGCGAAGATCTCGTCGAGCAGGGTGCTGAGATGGCTCTCATCCTCGACCCGGTCGAAGAAGACCATGAACTCGTCGCCGCCGAAGCGGCTGACGGTGATGCCCGGTCCGGCGATCGCGGCGAGACGTTCGGCCACGGCGTAGATCAGTCCGTCGCCGACCGGATGGCCGAGCGTGTCGTTGACGCTCTTGAAGTCGTCGAGATCGAGTACCGCGAGGCCGCAGAGCCGCTCCTGGTCGCCGGAGGCCATGGCCTCGCCGACCAGCTCATGGAAATAGGCGCGGTTCGGCAGGCCGGTCAGATTGTCATAGCGCGCCATGAAGCGGATCTTCTCCTCCGCCTCGACGCGGGCCGTCACGTCCTCGAAGGTGATGACGCCGAGCTCCTGGCTGCCTTCGCGGGCGGAGAATTCGTAGTGCTGGCCGTTGGCGAGCGAGACCAGCACCTTGCGGTCCCGGCCTTCGCGAAGCGCGCGGGTCAGCTGTGCTTCGATGTAGCGGCAGTCTTTCGGCGCCAGCATGCCGCCGGCGACGCCGCGCATCAAAAGGCCGTGGATCGAGCGTCCAAGCAAGGCATCGCCCGATTTCAGCGACATCAGGCGGGCAGCCTCGGCATTGGCCACAGCGACGCGGCCGTCAGGGCCCAGCATGACCAGGCCGTGCGACATGGTGTTGAGCGCGCGATCGAACCGGCGCGTCAGGTTCCCGGCCTGCTTATGGCCGATGACGGCTGAGAACAGCACGTTGCGGACGTGGTCGGCGCTGTTGATGGTGATGAAGGTCAGCGGGATGATCATCAGGCCAAGCAGGACCGAGGGGAAATCCATGCGAAGCAGGAGTCCCAGCGCCGCCGGACCGATGAAGGTCACGGAGAAAATCCGCACCATCTGCGGCGAGCCGTAGTTGCGGCCGACGACCGTGACCAGGGTCGCGATGGTCAGCGACGTCGCGGCCAGTTCGGCGAACGGATCGGGATAGATGTAGATCGATATGAAGCACAGCGAACCGAGCCCAAGACCCTGCAGGCTGCCCTTGAGGATATAGTTGCGCTCCCACCGCCTCGCCTCTTCGACATTGGCGATGGAACCACCTGCTTTCAGGAAGCCGCGTATGCCCAAGTAACGGAAAAGACTGATGGAGAGCAGCCCGAAAGAAAAGGCCAGGAACAGCGGATTGTCCGTCCGCCAATAGATCATGAAGCCCAGGATCCAGTAGCAAACGCCACCGATCACCAGCATGTGGGCGTTGTCGAACAACGACCGCACAAACTGGATGTAAACATCCGCGGGGATGTTTTCGGTCTTTGTTCTACCCATGCCGTTGGCCCAACACTGCGCCTTGTCATGCCATACCGGCCTTAAGAAAGGCTTAGAACAGCACTTGACTCCGGTTGCAGAGGGTTGAGACCGGCGGGCCAGACTGGGAAATTCGGCAATTTGGCGCGCCACCGGGCGCGCCCGGCGCGATCACTCCGCCGCGCGAAGCGCCGGCTGTGCCGGAGCCTGAGCCAGACGCTCGATCAAGCGCGCGCGCTCGCCCGCGGCTTTCCCGGCGCTGGCCTGCCGGACATGGCCGTAGCCACGGATGAGCGCCGGCACGGAGGCCAGAGCGGTCGCCGCCTCGACCCTTCCCGGCGCCAGCGCGCCGGCAATAAGGTCGAGATCGGCCTCGTATTGTTTGAGCAGCTGCCGCTCCATGCGCCGCTCGGCCGTGTAGCCGAAGAGATCGAACGCGGTGCCGCGCAGGCCCTTCAACGCCGCCAGCAGCCGAAAGCCCTTCATCATCCACGGTCCGAAACTCGATTTCCTTGGGCTACCGTCCTTGCCGCGCCGGCCGAGGATCGGCGGCGCAAGATGGAATTCGAGCTTCTCGTAGCTCTGGAATTGCTTGGCGAGGTCAGCGGCGAAAGAGCCGTCGGTGTAGAGCCGCGCCACCTCATACTCGTCCTTGATCGCCATCAGCTTGAAGAGGTTTTTCACGACCGCTTCGGTCACCGGCGTAGAGCCAGGCACGGCCCTGGTTTCAGCGGCACGCAACGCCGCCACGCGGTCGGCGTAGCGCCTGGCGTAAGGGGCATTCTGATAGGCGGTGAGGAAAGCGACGCGGCGGGCGATGACCTCGTCCAGCGTTTCGGCCGGTTTCGACGCCGGCTTGCCGGTTTGGGCGACCAGGCCACGCACGAAATCGGGCTGGTGCGCGGCGCGGCGGCCCCAGCGGAAGGCCGCGACATTCATTGCCACCGCTTCGCCGTTCAATTCTATCGCCTTTTCAACGGCTTCGGCCGAAAGCGGCAGGCCGCCATGCTGGAAGGCGAAGCCGAGCATGAACATGTTGGCGCCGAGCGAATTGCCGAACAGCGCGGTCGCCGTGCGGGTGGCGTCGAAGAAGTGAGCCTTGTCATCGCCAGCCGCAGCCCGGATCGCCTTCTTCAGCCGCTCGACCGGCAGCGAGAAGTCCGCGGAGCGGGTGAATTCGCCAGGCATGATCTCGGCTGTGTTGGCGAGGAAGATCGTGTGGCCCTCGCGCACCGCGCCCAGCACCTTCTTGGCGCCGGAGACGACGAGGTCGCAGCCCAGCACGAGGTCGGCCTTGCCGGCCGAAACGCGAATGGCGTGGATGTCCTCGGGCGTCGGGGCGATGCGGACATGGGTGAAGACCGAGCCGCCCTTCTGGGCAAGGCCCGCCATGTCGATCATGCCGCAGCCCTTGCCTTCCAGATGCGCGGCCATGCCGAGCACCGCGCCGACGGTGACGACGCCGGTGCCGCCGACGCCGTCGATGATCGCCGCCCAGCCGTGCCCGCCCAGGCGGAATTCGGACGGCGCGGGCACGCCGTCCAGCGGATCGGCCTTGCCGGCGATGCCTTCGGCCTTCCTGATCTTGCCGCCATGCACGGTGACAAAAGACGGGCAGAAGCCGTTGAGGCAGGAAAAATCCTTGTTGCAGCTCGACTGGTCGATGCGGCGCTTGCGGCCGAATTCCGTCTCGACCGGCTGGATAGAAACGCAGTTCGACTGCACGCCGCAATCGCCGCAGCCTTCACAGACCAGCTCGTTGATGAAGACGCGCTTGTCGGGATCGGGGAAGGTGCCGCGCTTGCGGCGCCGGCGCTTTTCGGCGGCGCAAGTCTGGTCATAGATGAGAACGGAAACGCCCTTCACCTCCCGCAATTCGCGCTGGACGAGGTCGAGATCGTCGCGGTGATGGATGGTGATGCCGGCCGGGAAATCGGCCTTGCCGGCATATTTGTCCGGCTCGTCGGTAACGACGGCGATGCGGTTGACGCCCTCGGCGCGCACTTGTCTGGTGATCATGTCGACCGTCAAACCACCCTCATGCGGCTGGCCGCCGGTCATTGCCACCGCATCGTTGTAAAGGATCTTGTAGGTGATGTTGGCTTCGCTCGACAGCGCGAAGCGGATCGCCAGCACGCCGGAGTGGTTATAGGTGCCGTCGCCGAGATTCTGGAAGATATGCTCGCGCTTGGAGAACGGGGCCTGGCCGACCCATTGCGCGCCCTCGCCGCCCATGGCGGTGAAACCGACGGTGTTCCTGTCCATCCACAGCGCCATGAAATGGCAGCCGATGCCGGCGGCGGCGAGCGAGCCGTCCGGCACCTTGGTCGAGGAATTATGCGGGCAGCCGGAGCAGAAGAAGGGCGTGCGCGAACCGATATCGAGCGTGTCGGCGAGCATCGCCTGGAACTGGCGCAGCTTCGCCACCCGCGCGGCGATCTCTTCCGAGGGGCCGATGGTGCGCAGGATCCGTTCGCCGAGGGCGATGGCGATCTCGTTCGGATCGAGCGCGCCCTTGGCCGGAAACAGCCAGTCGCCGCGCTCGTCCTTCTTGCCGACGATCACCGGCTGCGTGGCCGTGCCGTAGAGGCTCTCGCGCAACTGGACCTCGATCAGAGAGCGCTTCTCCTCGACGACGACAATGGTGTCGAGGCCGCGCGCGAACTCGGCGATATGCTGGAAATCCAGTGGCCACGGGCAGCCGACCTTGAACAGGCGGATGCCGATGCGGTTGGCGGCAGCTTCGTCGATGCCGATATCCTCCAGCGCCTGGCGGACGTCGAGATAGCTCTTGCCGATGGTGATGACGCCGAGCTTGGGATTGCGGCCGCCGGAATAGACGATGCGGTTCAGCCCGTTGGCGTGGATGAAGGCGGAAGCGGCGGCGCGCTTATGCTCATGCAGCCGCTCTTCCTGGCCGAGCATGTCGATCTCATGGCGGATGTTGAGGCCGCCCGGCGGCATGTCGAATTCGGGAATGACGATGCCGAGCCGCTCGATCGAGGCGTCGACCGAAGCCGTCGATTCGATGTTGTCCTTGACGCATTTGATCGCCGCCCAGGTGCCGGCGAAACGCGACATGGCAAAACCGTAAAGGCCATAGTCGATGATCTCCTGGACGCCGGCCGGATTGAGGATCGGCACCATGGTATCGACGAACAGGAATTCGGTGGCGTGCGCATTGGTCGAAGATTCGGCCATGTGGTCGTCGCCCATCAGGGCCAGCACACCGCCATGCTTCGAGGAGCCTGCCAGATTGGCGTGACGGAAGACGTCGCCGGAACGGTCGACGCCGGGTCCCTTGCCGTACCAGACCGAAAAGACTCCGTCATGCGTGCCCTCGCCCAGCAATTCTGTCTGCTGCGAGCCCCAGCAGGCAGTGGCGGCGAGTTCCTCGTTGAGGCCAGGCTGGAAGACGATGTCGGCCTGCGCGAGCTGCTTTTTCGCCCGCCACAGCTGCATGTCGAGGCCGCCCAGCGGCGAGCCGCGATAGCCGGAAACGAAGCCCGCGGTGTTGAGGCCGGCGCGGCGGTCGCGCTCGCGCTGCATCAAAAGCATGCGCACGACAGCCTGCGCGCCGGAAAGGAAGACGCGCTCCTTGCCAAGGTCGAACTTGTCGTCGAGCGCGACGTCGTGCAGCGTCATCAGGCAATTCCTCTGCGGCGGCGCTTTCGAAAAAGCGGCCAACGTCGGAGTGGGACGCCGCAGTCTTTCTTCCCTTGGCGGTGAGGTCAAACAAAATCGCAGGGGCCAGATAACACGCAACAAACGGTCTGGCGAGTGGCCGGCCGCGCATGCAAGATCATGCTAACCGCTTCGTGAAGAACAAAAATTTCGCGTCGGCACACTGGCCTCAGGTGGCCTTCGAGCAATCCGGCTTCTGCTCGCCGGGCAGCTTGCCGTCGGGATGGCCGGCAAGGTCCGGATTGAGCTCGTATTTCGGGCCGATGACCAGCGGCCGGTCCGGCAGCATCGTCTGGTCCTCGGACGAGGTCATGGTGGTGTCGATGCTTTGCAGCAGCGTGCCGTTGGAATCCTGGATGCGGATCGAGACGGAATAGGGCTTGTCCTTGACCACGCAGGTGAGCGGCGGGCTGGTCAGCGTGATGTGGGGCAGCTTCGGCCAGATCTTCTGGTTGACGACGAGCGGGTCGCCGCCGGCAGGGTTCTGGAAGCTGACGACCGCGACCTGGCCGTCGACCATCGGCCGCAGCGGTTTCAGCGTAATGACATAGGTGGCGATGGCGAGCCGGTAGTTGAACTCGAACAGCTTGCCGGAAATGACGAAAAGCTGGTCCTTGCCGGTGTCGCGGCAGGCGCCAAGCGCGACTGCGGCGATCAAGGCGGCGCCGACCAGCGCCGAGCGCGATAATTTTCTAAACATTGCTGACCTCCCTTGCCGCCGTACGGCGGCGGTAATAGCGGTTTGCCTTCTGGCGGTTGCCGCAGACGGCCATGTCGCACCAGAGGCGGCTGGCGTTGCGGCTGCGGTCGACGAACAGCCAGCTGCAATTGGGACAGATCCTGAGCCTCGCCACCGTTTCGTCGCGCAACAGCGACAGCGCCGAGACGGCCAAGGCCGCCTCGAAGGCAATCGGCGTTCGCGGATCGCCGAAAGGCTGGCCCGGCGTCCCGATCTCGGTCGCGCTGCCGGAAAGCCCGTCGGCGCAGGCCGTCAGGAATTCCGGCAGGTGGTCGGTCGCGACCGCGCAGTTCGACACGGCGTGGCGAAACAGGCGATCGGTCGCCTCGCGAATCGAGATGACAGTTGGCTTTATCTCACCAGGCTCCGGGGCCTTCAGCGGCCGACCGCCGAGCTCGGTGGCGCGAAAGCCGCTTGCCGCCTCGGCAAACCGGGCGATCTCGGCCGGATCGTCGAACCGGTCGAAGGTCCTTTGCGGATCGTTGCGCAGCACCACGGTGTTCGCTGTGTCGAGCGCAAGGATACCGCCGGTGAAGCGATGCGGCGTCCAGGAGACTGTCATGACCTGAAATCTAACCGATAAAACGCATTTGACAAGTTAGATTCCGAGTGCAAGTTTTCGAGCGGGTCGGATCATGCCGCCTGCACACGACCCCGAAAATCGAACGATTTTTGGAAAGGGTCGTGCGCAAAATCAAAGTGCTACAGCGTCCTTTGCGCGCCGGAAGGGCGCGCGGCGCTGTAGGGGATGCCGCATGCTCTATTTCTTCCAGCAGGTACTGAACGGGCTGCATTCGGGCGCGCTCTATGCGCTGCTCGCCTTCGGCTATGTGCTGACCAACGGCATCCTGCACCGCACCAACCTGGCCCATGGTGCGCTGTTCGCCTTCTGCGGCCAGACGATGATCCTGACCGCCGCCTTCGGCTACCAGGCGCTGTGGCTGACGCTCGCCGCCGCGGTGGCGCTCGGCGCGGCCGCCGCCGTGCTTTACGCCGCGCTGATCAGCCATGTGCTGTCGCGCAGCGTCTTCGAACGGCTCGCCGACCGTTCGCCCAACGCGATCGTGGTGACGACACTCGGCATCTTGATCTTCCTGTCGGAGGCCAGCCGCATCGCCGCCGACACGCACGACCTGTGGCTGCCGCCGATGCTCGCCACCCCGGTCATTTTCGCCGAGGCCGATGGCTTCAAGGTCACGCTCACCGTCATCCAGTTGCTGGACTGCGCGGGGGTCGTCACACTGGTGGCGCTGGCGGCCTGGCTGTTTTCCCACTCGAGCTTCGGCCGTGCCTGGCGGGCCGTCTCCGACGATCCGAAGGCGGCGGCGATGTGCGGCGTCGACGTCACCGCCGTGTTCCGCCGCGCCGTGCTGTTTGGCGGCTTCTGCGCTGCCCTGGCCGGCGTGCTTGCCGGTCTCTATTACGGCAATGTCAGCTTCGGCACCGGGCTGGTCTACGGCCTCAAGATCCTGTTCGTGACGGCGGTCGGCGGCTATCTGTCGCCGCTCAAGGCGGCCCTTGGCGCCGCAGCCTTCGGCATGGCGGAATCGCTCTGGGCCGGCTACTTCCCGCTCGAATGGCGCGACGCCTGGATATACCTGTTCCTCGTCGTCATGCTGGTGCTGATCGGCGCCGGGCGCGACCAGGCCAAGATCGCCTGACCCCATCAGACTTTGGTTGGTGAACCGGCGGCTTTTCGCCGTTGTCATCGTTTGTCGATGCTTGTCGTGTTGACCTGCCGGACCACGCACTGCATATCGTTGGGCCAAGCGGCGCGACACCGGGGGGGGAATCGGGCGCGCTGCATGATCAGGGAGGATATGCATGGCAGGGCTTCTCGCTCTTTCCAGGACGATCGACCGCATCAATGAATTCATCGGCCGCTGGATCTCCTGGCTGATCCTGCTTGCGATCCTGGTGAGCGCCGGCAATGCCGTCATCCGCAAGGTGTTCGACATCTCCTCCAATGCCTGGTTGGAGCTGCAATGGTATCTGTTCGGCGCCGCCTTCATGCTGGCCGCCGCCTACACGCTGAAGCAGAACGACCATATCCGCATCGACATCGTCTACGGCATGTTCTCGCGGCGCCTGCAGCACTGGATCGATCTGCTCGGCCACCTCCTCTTCCTAATGCCCTTCGTGGTGCTGATGGTGATCTATTTCGTGCCCTATGTGTCGCTCTCCTTCCGCAGCGGCGAGATGTCCACCAATGCCGGCGGCCTGATCGTATGGCCGGCGAAGGCGATCCTGCTGGTCGGCTTCTTCCTGCTCGCCCTGCAAGGCGTGTCCGAGATCATCAAGAAAATCGCTATCATGCGCGGCGACATGGAGGATCCCAATCCCTTCATCTCGGCGCATGACCAGGCCAAGCTCGAGGCCGAGGCGCTGGCCGAGGAAGCCAAGGCGATCGCCGGTGAGGTGCGCTCGTGATCGAATTCATCGCGCAGAACGTGGCGCCGATCATGTTCGCCTCGCTGATCATCTTCCTGTTGATCGGCTACCCCGTAGCCTTCTCGCTCGCCGCCAACGGCTTGCTGTTCTTCTTCTTCGGCGTGCTTTTGTCGCCCTACTCCGGCGGATCGATCAACCTCGCCTGGCCGCTGCTGCACGCGTTGCCCGACAATTTCTACGGCACCAGGGTGATGTCCAACGACACGCTGCTGGCAATTCCCTTCTTCACCTTCATGGGCATTGTTCTCGAGCGATCCGGCATGGCCGAGGACCTGCTCGACACCGTCGGCCAGCTGTTCGGCCCGATCCGCGGCGGTCTTGCCTATGCGGTTATCTTCGTCGGCGCGCTGCTTGCCGCCACGACCGGCGTGGTCGCAGCCTCCGTCATCGCCATGGGCCTGATCTCGCTGCCTATCATGCTGCGTTACGGCTATGACCGGAGGCTCGCCTCCGGCGTCATCGCCGCCTCCGGGACGCTTGCCCAGATCATTCCGCCCTCGCTGGTGCTGATCGTGCTGGCCGACCAGCTCGGACGCTCGGTCGGCGACATGTATGCCGGCGCGCTGATCCCCGGCCTCGTGCTCACCGGCATCTACATGCTCTACATCCTGATCATGTCGATCGTCCGGCCGAATTCAATGCCGGCATTGCCGCTCGAAGCCCGCACGCTCGGCCACGGCGTGATCTCGCTGATCGTGGCGCTGCTGGTCGCAGGCGCGATCTCCTATGCGGCCTATCGGTACCTCGCGCCGGCGCATGGCGACAACGCGGACATCCTGGGCGCCGCCGTCGGCGTGATCGTCATCTACATTGTGGCGATTGCCGACCAGCGGCTGCACATCAACATGATGTCGAAGCTGGCGCAGCAGGTGGTGATTGTGCTCATCCCGCCGCTGGCGCTGATCTTCCTCGTGCTCGGCACCATCTTCCTCGGCATCGCCACGCCGACCGAGGGGGGCGCGATGGGTTCGGTTGGCGCGTTGATTATGGCCGCGGCAAAGGGGCGGCTGTCGTTCGACGTCATCAAGCAGGCGCTGGCCTCGACGACGCGGCTCTCGTCCTTCGTGCTGTTCATCCTGATCGGCGCGCGCGTATTCTCGCTCACTTTCTACGGCGTCAATGGCCATATCTGGGTGGAGCATCTGTTGACCTCGCTGCCCGGCGGCGAGGTCGGCTTCCTGATCGGCGTCAACATCCTGGTCTTCGTGCTCGCCTTCTTCCTCGATTTCTTCGAGCTCGCCTTCATCATCGTGCCGCTGCTGGCGCCCGCCGCCGACAAGCTCGGCATCGACCTGATCTGGTTCGGCGTGCTGCTCGGCGTCAACATGCAGACGTCCTTCATGCATCCGCCCTTCGGCTTCGCGCTGTTCTACCTGCGCTCGGTCGCGGCCCGCGTGCCATACCTCGACCGGATCACCGGCAAGAAGATCGCGCCGGTCACCACCGGGCAGATCTATTGGGGCGCCGTGCCGTTCGTCTGCATCCAGGTGATCATGATCGGCCTCACCATCGCCTTCCCGCAAATGGTGATGCGCTACAAGGGGCAAGCGGTCGAACCCAGCACCATCGACCTCAAGCTGCCCGACATGCCGTCCCTTTCGCCGCTCGGCACACCGCCGGCGAACAATGGCGCGGCTCCCGCCAATGGCAGCGCGCCGGCGGCACCCGCCACGCCGGACCTGTCGCAGCCGCCGAATTTCGGCGATGCGCCGGCTAAGCCGGCCACGCCGGCGCCGGACCTCTCGCAACCGCCCAAGTTCAACTGAGGCATTTCACCGTTTCACAGAAACGGCGAAATGCCCTATCTCTTTGTTTTGACGCAATTTCGGACGGAACCGCCTTTCCTGAAATTGCTCTGAGGTGATCGCCATGAAAGCCGTGCGACTGGAAGCGGTAGGCAAGATCGCGGCGCGAGAGGTCCCAAAACCCGTTCCCGGGCCCGAAGATGTTCTCGTGCGCATCGAGGCCTGCGGCGTATGCGGCACCGACCGGCACCTTTTCCATGGCGAGTTCCCCTGCACGCCGCCTGTGACGCTCGGCCACGAGTTCTCCGGCATCGTCGAAGCCGTCGGCGAGGCGGTGTCCGGCATCGCGGTCGGCGACCGCGTCACCGGCGATCCCAACATCGCCTGCCGGCGCTGCGCTCACTGCCATGCCGGCCGCGTCAACCTCTGCAGCAATTTGTGCGCCATCGGCATCCATCGTGACGGCGGTTTCGCCGACTATGTGCTGATGCCGTACAGGCAGGCCTTCCGACTGCCCCCGAATCTAAAACCGACGCATGGCGCCTTCTGCGAGCCGCTGGCCTGCTGCCTGCACGGCGTCGACCTCGCGGCGATCCGGCCGGGCGCGTCGGTCGTTGTGCTCGGCGGCGGCGTCATCGGCCTGCTCGTCGTGCAACTGGCGAAGCTCGCGGGGGCGACAACCATCATCCTGTCGACCAGGCAGGCCTCGCGCCGGGCGTTGGCTGAGAAGCTCGGCGCGACCGCGACGATCGATCCAGGCGCCGGCGATCCTATCGCGGCCATCGCCGGGCCGAATGGTCTGGTGCCCGGTGGCGTCGACGTCGTGCTGGAATGCGCCGGCGTGCGCGATACGGTCGAGCAATCGATGCGCGTGGCTCGGGCCGGCGGTACCGTCGTCATCGTCGGCGTCGTGCCGCAAGGCTTGAAGGTGGAGATCGAGCCGTTCGATCTTTTGTTCAGGGAGTTGAAGGTGCTGGGCTCCTTCCTCAATCCCTTCACGCATGGGCGGGCCGCGCAGTTGATTGCGTTGGGCGCAATTGAGGTCGACAGGCTGATCTCGAGAGAGGTCAGCCTGGAAGAGGCGCCGGAGGTGATCGCCAATCCGCCGGCGCCGGGCGAGGTTAAGGTATTGGTGGTGCCGGGCCGAAGCTGAAGTTCAGTCTTGCGACGTTGGCGCCTGGCGAAACCGCCGGCGACAGCTCCCCTCTCCCCGTCACTATACGGGGAGAGGATGCCGGCAGGCAGGTGAGGGGCGGCGCAATGCTGGATGGGTAAGGTTTGAGGTTGGCGCTTCGGCCCTGCACTTAAGCCCAGGGCGACTCAATGGCCGAGGTGGGCGCCGCCCCTCATCCCCCTGCCGGGACCTTCTCCCCGTATAGAGACGGGAGAAGGGGCTAATCGCCTCCTATAGCTTACCGTTGCGCTGCTGCACCATCATGAAAGTGTCGTAATTGTATTCGGCGACCTGGGCCCAGAGATAGTGCTCCTTGCGGAAGCCCTTGATCGATTCCCAGATCTTCTTGAACGGCGCGTTGTTGGATTCCATCTCGGCATAGACCTCGTTGGCCTTCTCGAAACAGGCCGCCATGATCTCCTGGCTGAACGGGGCCAGTTTGGCGCCGCCGGCAACCAGCCGTCTCACGGCAGCCGGGTTCAGGTAGTCATATTTCTGCAGCATGTTGGCGTCGGCAGCCTGCGCGGCCGTGTGCACCAGCGACTTATAGGCCGGCGGCAATTCCTCGTACTTGGCCTTGTTGAACATCAAATGGACGGTCGGGCCGCCTTCCCACCAGCCGGGGTAATAGTAATAGGGAGCGACCTTGTAGAAGCCGAGCTTCTCGTCGTCATAGGGGCCAACCCATTCGGCGGCGTCGATCGTGCCCTTCTCCAGCGCCGGGTAGATGTCGCCGCCGGCGATCTGCTGCGGCACCACCCCGAGCTTCTGCACCACTTTGCCGGCAAAACCGCCGATGCGCATCTTCAGGCCCGACAGATCGGCGACGGTGTTGATCTGCTTGCGGAACCAGCCGCCCATCTGGACGCCGGTGTTGCCGCCGGGCAGACCGAACAGCCCTTGCGTGGCAAGGAATTCGTTGAAGAGATCGATACCGCCGCCATGGTAATGCCAGGCATTCATGCCGCGCGCGTTGAGCGAGAAGGGCACGGCGGCGCCCAGCGCCCAGGTGGGGTCCTTGCCCCAGTAATAATATGCCACCGTATGGCAGGCCTCGACGGTGCCGGCCGTGGTGGCGTCGGCGGCCTGCAGGCCGGGCACGAGTTCGCCCGAGGCGAAGACCTGGACCTGGAAATTGCCGTCGGTCGCCTCCGACAGCATCTTGGAGAAGACTTCGGCGCCGCCATAGATCGTGTCGAGCGATTTCGGGAAGGACGATGCCAGCCGCCAGGTCACCTTCGGATTGGACTGGGCTATCGCCGGCGTGGCAAGTGCAGCGGCCGCTGCCGCAGCACCGACGCCGGACGCACCGGCCTTGCGGATGAATGAACGACGATCCATGCAGTTTCCTCCCTTGCGGATCAGTTGACCGACCTATGGCCTCGCTGCGTTGGCCGGTTGCGCGAAACAATACACCGGCAAGATGTCGAGTCCAGCATCGCGGGCAATGTGCAACTATAGTCTAACGCTATCCGCCCTGGCCCATGCGAGGCGGCGAAACTTGCCATGGCAAACCGCCTTCAGATCGCCTATTTTGTAGGCAGATTAACTCCTTAGCTCTCAAAAGGAATCCAAACCCAAAATGCAGCAGCCGCTCGTCGCAGTCGCAACCGACGTCCGCCAGTTCGACAACTACACCTGGCATGCAGCCCCCCAGCAATATCTGGAAGCGGCGGTCACCGGCGCTGGCGTGTTCCCGCTGCTGGTGCCGTCCTTCGGCGACCGGCTCGACCTCGACGAATTGCTGTCGTCTGTCGACGGCGTCATGCTGACGGGTTCGAAATCCAACGTGCATCCCTCACTTTATGATGGCGACCCAAGCGAGGCCAACGGTCCCTACGATCAGGCGCGCGATTCGACCACGCTGCCGCTGATCCGCAAGGCGCTCGAGCGCGGCGTGCCGCTGCTTGCCATCTGCCGCGGCATCCAGGAACTGAACGTGGCGCTGGGCGGCTCGCTCGGCACCGAGATCCAGGAGCGTGAAGGCTCGCTCGACCACCGCGCGCCGGTGAGCGAAAATCAGGACGAACGCTTCGCCATCCACCAGACGATCTCGATCAAGCCGGGCACCTGCCTTGCCGGCGTGTTCGGCGCTGGCGAGATCAAGGTCAACTCGCTGCACCGGCAGGGGATCGATCGGCTCGGTCCGAAACTGCAGGTCGAGGCTTTGGCCACCGATGGCACGATCGAGGCGGTCTCGGTCAAGGACGCGCGCGCCTTCGCTGTCGGCGTGCAATGGCACCCCGAATACTGGGTGAAATCGGACAGCAATTCCGCCAAGATTTTCAAGGCTTTCGGCGATGCCGTGCGCCTGCACGCGGCGGCGAAGGCCGGCGCCCGCGCCGCGGCGGAATAACCCTCACTTAAGCTCAGTTGTTGCTGTCGTTGTTCAGCGCCAGAAGCGGCGCGGCCGGCGCGTAGGATTCGTAGCCGTCGCCATCGGCAACGCCGAAGGTAACGATCGGATCGACGCCGTTCTCGCTGAAAGCGACCGAGCCGTCCGCCTGCTCACGCCAGAATTTCACGCGCTCGATGCCTGGCATCAGCTTGCGGCAGTTCGGGGCAACGTTGAGCAGGGACAGGCCGTTGGATATCTCGGCGCCGCGATGGACGGCGCACCCAGCTTCGTCACCATTGGCGGTCAGCTGATAGTCGCTTGACGGAGCCGTCTGAGGTGCCGCGCTTCCATCGTGGCCGCCGTGCAGGAAATGCGTGCCTCCGAACAGCGCGACCGAGGCAACCAAACCCGCTACAAGTTTCACCCTGCTTCTCCATACTTACGCAATTGTGGAAAATGATTTCGAAGGGTTAAGCGGGCGTTAAAGCACGGCAAAAGCATTAATGAATGCGGCGAAGATGCTAAGTCCGCGCCTTGACGTTGACAGTCTCCGGAACCGGCGTCAGCGGCCGGCGCTCGGTGAACCAGGTGACGAGGTTGTCGACGCAGAGATCCGCCATGGCGCGGCGGGTGTGCTGCGAGGCGGAGCCAACATGCGGCAGAAGCGAAGTGTTGGAAGCTTCAAGCAGCGCCTCCGGCACGTTCGGCTCGTCGGCAAAGACGTCGAGCCCGGCGGCGGCGATGGTGCCGTTCTTGAGGGCAAACGCCAATGCTGCCTCGTCCACTGTCGAGCCACGGCCGATGTTGACCAGGACGCCATTCGAGCCCAGCGCCGACAGGACCTCCGCGCTGATCGCCTTCTCGGTGGCGGCGCCGCCGGGAGCAATGCAGATCAGCGTATCGACAGCTTCGGCAAGGCCTTTCAACGTCGCATGATATTCGTAGGTCAAGCCTTCGACCTTGCGACGGTTGTGGTAGGCGATCGGCAGGCCGAAGGCTTCAACGCGACGGGCGACCGCAAGACCGATGCGGCCCATGCCGAAAATGCCGACATGGCGGCCGCGCAAGGTAAGCCGGCTCAAACGATAGTTGCCGTGCTTTACCCAGTCGCCGTCGCGCAGATATTTCTCGGCGGCATAGAGCTCCCGCACGGTGTTGATCAGCAGGCCGATCGTGGTGTCGGCGACCTCTTCGGTCAGCACGTCGGGCGTGTTGGTGACCATGACGCCGCGCGTCGCTGCGTGGCGGGCATCGACCGAATCATAGCCGACGCCGAAATTGGCGATGATTTCGAGATTGGGCAGGGCGTCGATCATCGCGGCGTCGATGCCCCCGAAGGAAGCGATGCCGCGCACGGTCTTGCGCATCTCGTCCGTTACCAGCGCAGGATCGGCGCGCTCGATCCGTACACGCCTGAATGCCTTGTCGATCCTGCCGATGGCATGGTCGTTGAAATTGCCCGGCACCAGAATGGCGACCGGCAACGCTTCCCCAGCCTTGGTCATGCACGCTCCACCGGCTTGCCGGTCGACTGCCGCACATGCAGTTCCGGCTTGATCAATTCCTGCGAGGGCCGCACCGCCTGCCCGTTCAATTTGTCGAGCAGGGCGCTGGCAGCGCGGCGGCCGACCTCGCGCTGGCCGTTCCATACTGTGGTCAGCGCCGGCGTCGCGATCGCCGCTTCCTCGAGATCGTCATAGCCGGTGACCGAAATATCGACGCCCGGCACGAGGCCGGCGCGCGCGATGCCGTTCATCAGCCCGATCGCGACCAGATCATTCCAGCAGCAGGCCGCGGTCGGCTTGTCCTTCAGCGCCAGAAACTGTCCCGCGGCCTCGAAGCCCGCCTGCTTGGTGCGTGGCCCGGGAATGCGCCAGGACGGCCTGACTTCCAGCCCGGCCGCTTCCATGGCGTTGACATAGCCCTGGTAACGGTCGCGGCCGGTCGAGGTCTGGTCGGTGCCGCCGATCATGGCGATGCGCTTGTGGCCGAGCGAGATCAGGTGATTGGTGGCAAGCGCGGTGCCATAGGCGTCGTCGCCGCGGAACACCGGCACGTCGGCGCCGGCGACGGTGCGCGCGATCAGCACCGCCGGCAGGCCGTTTTCCTCGGCCATGATGATGTCCTCGGCCGGCGTGCCGATGGCCGGCGACATGATCACGCCGTCTGCGCCGAGCTGCAGCAGCGTGTCGATGAAGGTGCGCTGCTTTTCGAGCTGATCGTAGTGGTTGGAGAGAATGAAGGTCTGGCGGCTGCGGTCGAGCTCGCTTTCGATCGAGCGCAGGATCTCGGCGAAGAACGGGTTCATGATGTCGTGCACGACGACGCCGACGATGCCGGAGCGCGAGGTGCGCAGCGAGGCGGCGCGGCGGTTGTAGATATAGCCGATGGCGCGGGCGTGTTCCTTGATGCGCTCGCGCGTTGCGCCCGCCACCAGCGGGCTGTCGCGCAGCGCCAGGGACACCGTTGCCGTGGAAACGCCGAGCGCATCCGCGATCGTCGAAAGCTTGATCTTCTGTGCCAGTGCCCTTCGCTCCCCAGAGCATGATGCCGAAAAGTGTTCAGCGGTTTTCGGACGACATCATGCTCTATCTTTTTGATTCTAGAGTCGGATTCAGATTTCAGGTTAGACCTGAAATCATCCGACTCTAGGGTCTTCGCAACCACGTCTTTAAATTTTTTAAATGCGGCCTTATGCCATCGATCAGGAGCAATTCAAAGTTTTTTCGCCAGAGTCTCGGCTTCTGTATCCACAGTCGCGAGGTTGCGCAGGCGCAGCCGGTGCTCGCGGTGGATGATGTAAAGACCGCTGGCAACGATGATGGCCGCGCCCAGCAGCGTCCAGCGATCCGGGAACTGGTGGAAGATCACCCAGCCGGAAATGATCATCCACACCATTTGCGAATAGGGGTAAGGCGCAAGTGCCGTCGTGGTGGCGAGGCGATACGCCTGCACCAGCAGATAGTGGCCACCGGCGCCGAAAACGCCCAGCATCAAAAGAATGATCCAGTGCCAGCGGTCCTGCGGCAGCGCATGCGAGAAGGGCAGTGTGGGCAAGAGCAGCACCGCCGGCGCCAAGGCCGAGAACAGAATCAGGCTCTCGGACGTCTCGGTCGACGACATGCGCCGGGTCATGATGACATAAAAACTGTTCGACAGCATCGAGCCCAGCGCGAAGAGATGGCCGATGCCGAACACGCCCACGCCGGGCCGGGTGATGACGAGCACGCCGATAAAGCCGGTGAGGATCGCCAGCCAGCGCCGCCAGCCGGCCCATTCGCCGAGCAGCGGACCGGCAAGCGCGGTGATCACCATCGGGCCGAAGAAATAGATTGAGGTGGTCTCGGCCAGCTGCAGCGTCTTCAGCGCCAGGATGTTGAACATGGTCGAGCCGAAGAGCAGGCAGCCGCGCAAGATATGCGCCGGCAGGTTCTTGGCGCGAAAGCGCACCGGCTCGCGCCAGCCGCGCAGGAAGACGCCGACGAGCAAGACGTGGACGGTGAAACGAGCCCAGGCGACGATCAGCGCCGAGACGCCGGCCAGCACCAGATATTTACTCGAGGTATCGAGAAAGGTGAAGCAGACATAGACGCAAAGCATCAAAAGCATCGCCGCGGGCGGCGTTGCGCTGTCATCGCTGGTTTTGGAAATGGTCAAGGTCGGGCCGGAGGGAAGATACCGTCACCCTTCTGCGGCAATCGTCGCTGGCCGGCAAGCCAAAAGCGACTGGCCCAATAAGCGACCGCTGCAGGCTTAGTCCGCTGCCGTCGGGGGCCGACAGGCTCGACCTGGTTCAGCCATGCATGCGGGCGCCCTTGGTGATCTTGTCGACCAGCTTCTTTTCGGCGCGCAGCGCGATGCCGACGATCTTGGCGTCGTCCGGAGCGAATTCGGCGAAGACGGCGCGGTTGGCGATGTCGTGGCCGGTCGCGAACATCTCCTCGATATAAGCGGATGTCGTGGCGCCCCGCTCCAATGACCGGCGATGGATCGCGCCCAGCGTCGCCCCATCGGCCGACAGGACGATGACCGGCTGGATCGACATGGGGTTGTAGGTGTTTCCGGCGCGGTCGCGATAGGCCTCGCCGATGATCTCGGGGAACTGTGCCACGATACCGCTGGTCAGGAACGCCGTGACGTTGAGCTTCTGCCACACAGGCAGATCGTCGCGCAGAACAATTGCAATTTTCGAATCGAATACCAAGATGGAGACTCCAGGGATGGCCCGTGACGGGCATGGATGAGGCGATGGCGCTGGGTCTAAGCGGCGAAACGCTGGAAGGTCTTGAACGTTCGTGCGCGGATGGGGGCGGGGACCGCATCGTTGCGGCGCCGGGCGGCCTTGGCCTGGAGCGCATCGAAGCGCATTTCCATGGCAACGCCTTCGACCTGCACCGGCACGACACCTACGCCATCGGCGTGACGCTCAACGGCGTGCAGCGCTTCCATTATCGCGGCGCGCTGCAACACAGCCTGCCCGGCCAGGTGATCGTGCTGCATCCAGACGAATTGCACGATGGCGGCGCCGGCACCGAGGATGGGCTGCGCTACAGGATCCTTTACCTGGAGCCGTCCCTGCTGCTCGATTGCCTCGGCGGCGAGCCGCTGCCTTTCGTCCGCGACGCCGTGGTCAGCGACGCTGGCTTGCGCGACACGCTGCTCTCGGCGCTGACGCCGCTGAACGAAGAGCTCGGCGATCTGTTCGTGGCGGATTTCGTTGCGCAGCTGGCGCAACAATTGAGGCGCCACGCCGGACATCCGGCAAAATCAGCGGGCAAGACCGCATGGCGCGCCGCAGCGCTCGCCCGCGACTATCTGGAAGAGAATGCCGAGCGGCCGGTGCGCTCGGATGAGTTGGAAGCTGTCACCGGCCTCGATCGTTATGCGCTGTCGCGGCATTTCCGCGCGACCTACTCGACCAGTCCGCACCGCTTCCTGTTGATGCGCCGGCTGCAAAGGGCACGGCGCATGATCGCCGAAGGGCAGTCATTGGCGGAGATCGCCGCCGGCGCCGGGTTCAGCGATCAGAGCCATTTCAACCGGCATTTCAAGAAGGCGTTCGGGGTTACGCCGGGGCGCTGGGCGACGCTGGTGCGGGGTAAGCGCGACGCGCCGCGTCGCCCTTTCCGCTAAGCCGCCGAGTTTTGAGTGCGCTTTAGGCCACGACGCTGCGCGTCGCGCCTACAATGCTAAGCCGGTGCGTGGAGCGACGACGCTGCGCGTCGCGCTTTGTCACGCTTCGTCCAATTCCGCGTCGTCGTCGATGAGGACCAGGTCTTCGTTCGACAGATTGGCCTCGATGCGGGCCAGCAGCTTGAACAGCGCCTTCTGGTCCTTTTTGTCGAGGCCCTTCAGCGCCTGCTTTTCGGTCTTCTTGACCGACTTTTCGATGGCGCGGATGGTTTCGCGGCCGGACTCGGTGAGGAAGATATGCGCCTGGCGGGCATCGGCCGAGGAGGCGCGCTTTTCCAGGAAACCCTGCGCCTGCAGCCGGTTGATGGTTTTGGTGATAGTCGGCGGGCGCACGCCCAGCCGGCCGGCGAGGTTGCCGGGGGTCTGGCCGTCCTCGCGATCGAGCGCCAGCATGATCTGATCCTGGCCCGCGTAGAAGCCGTGCGCCAGAAGCCGCGCCGCGAGCGCCGTTCGCGCCAGCCGCGCCGCCGAATGCAGCCGGCTCATTGTCGCTGTCTTGTCCGCCTTGGCCATGGTCATTCCCTCTTCGGCCGAACCGGCCCGGACAGCATAGAGGCTGCGCGGCGGCTGGCAAATGACGATTTAAAGAGTCCGGCTTGCAGAAAGCTTTGCCGGCAAGCATTGCGGTGCCCGCGCAGGTGATGCCAGATGTTTATTTCAGTTAGATGACAAACGACTTTTGGACCGGCGAGATTCACAGCAGCGCGGCATCGAGCCAACCGGAACCTGACAAGCAGCTCCGTCGGCGCCGCGCTTTGGCGAGAATTTTCCGCCTCGGCGGACACCAAAAAGGGCTGTCAGCTGGCCCAGCGGTTTGCGACGTGCAAAAGCCGCCGCGCCATCCTATATGAGGCCGACAAATCCAAGATTTTCGAGGCAAGCCATGAGCGATGCACAGACGCAAATCCCCGTAACCGTTCTCACCGGCTATCTCGGCGCGGGCAAGACGACGCTGCTCAACCGCATCCTGTCGGAGAACCACGGCAAGCGTTACGCCGTCATCGTCAACGAGTTCGGCGAGATCGGCATCGACAACGACCTGATCGTCGAATCCGACGAGGAAATCTACGAGATGAACAATGGCTGCGTGTGCTGCACGGTGCGCGGCGACCTGATCCGTGTCGTCGAGGGCCTGATGCGCCGTCCGGGCCGCTTCGACGCCATCGTCGTCGAGACCACGGGTCTCGCGGACCCAGTGCCGGTGGCGCAGACCTTCTTCATGGATGACGACGTGCGCACCAAGACCAAGCTCGACGCGGTGGTGGCGCTGGTCGACGCCAAGCATTTGCCGCTGCGGCTCAAGGATTCCAAGGAAGCCGAGGACCAGATCGCCTTCGCCGACGTCGTGGTGCTGAACAAGACCGATCTCGTCACACCGGAAGAGCTCGAAAAGGTCGAGGCGACGGTTCGCGCCATCAACCCGGCGGCAAAAATCCATCGCACGCAGCGGTCCGGCGTGGCGCTCGAGGAAGTGCTCGACCGCGGCGCCTTCGACCTGTCGCGGGCGCTGGAGAACGATCCGCATTTCCTCGAGGCGCACGACCTCGATCATGACCATGACCATGATCACGACCACCATCATGATCATGACGGGCACGACCATCATCACCACCATGCTTCCGACATCCACGACGTGACGGTGAAGTCGGTGTCGCTGCGCGGCGGCGAGATGGACCCGAAGAAGTTCTTCCCCTGGATCGAGAAGGTGACCCAGATGGAAGGGCCGAACATCCTGCGGCTGAAGGGCATCATCGCGCTCAGGGGCGACGAGGACCGCTATGTGCTGCAGGGCGTGCATATGATCCTCGAAGGTGATCACCAGCGCGCCTGGAAGGACGGCGAAAAGCACGAGAGCCGCCTGGTCTTCATCGGCCGGGATCTCGACGCCGAGCGACTGCGCAAGAGTTTTGAAGCCTGCCAGGCGGCTTGATTTCCTGACCTTCAGACGCTAGCGCTGCCCCCTTCTTTCCTTCTCCCCTTGTGGGAGAAGGTGGCCTCGCGAAGCGAGGTCGGATGAGGGGTGCTCCAGCTTGGCAAGGACGGCAATCCGTCACCCACCCCTCAACCGTCTCGGCGCTGCGCGCCGATCCACCTTCTCCCACAAGGGGAGAAGGCAAGGTCGCACCCAGCGGTGCCGACGTTATTCCGGATGGACCTTCTACAATGCCTACAGTCGCCCCACTTGATCTCGAAGGCCATTGCGTCGCCGCCGTCTTCCTCGACGACGTGCCGCATTTCGCTTTGGCCGATGGCGCGGTCCATCGCCTGGACAACGGGCAAAAGACGGTGCAGGCCAATGACGGCCTGCTTGCCGCCTTTCATGACGCGGCCAACGGCCGGCTGATCACCGGTGGTGAGGACGGCAAGGTGTTTGCCGTCAAGGCCGGCGGCGCGGTGAGCGAGTTGGCCAGCGCCGGGAGGAAATGGGTGACCAGCGTCACTGCCGGACCGCAGGGGGCGATCGCCTATGCCTCCGGCAAAACCGCCTTCGTGCGGTTCGCCGACGGCAAGATCAAGGAATTCGCCCATCCGCGCTCGGTGGAGGGGCTCGCCTTCTCGCCCAAGGGCATTCGGTTCGGCGTCGCCCGTTACAATGGCGCGACGCTGCATTTCCCTGCCGCCGAGGGCAAGCCCGTCGAGCTCGAATGGGCCGGCGCCCATACCGGCATCACTTTCTCGCCGGATGGGGCGTTCCTGGTCACCACCATGCAGGAAAACGCGCTGCATGGCTGGAAGCTGGCCGACGGCAAGCACATGCGCATGAGCGGCTATCCCAGCAAGGTGAAGAGCCTGTCCTGGAGCGTGAAGGGCAAATGGCTGGCGAGCTCGGGCGCGCCGGCTGCGATTGTGTGGCCGTTCGCCAGTAAAGACGGACCCATGGGCAAGGCGCCGCTGGAGCTCGGCACGCGCGGCAACACGATGGTGACCTGCGTCGCCTGCCATCCCAGCCAGGACGTCGTGGCCATCGGCTATGAGGACGGCATGGTGATCGCGGCCCGCTTCGCCGATGCCAAGGAAGTGCTGCTGCGCCGCCCCGGCAAGGGCGCCATCACCGCGATGATGTGGGATAAGGAAGAGCGCCGCATCGTGTTCGGAAGCGCTGCCGGCGATTGCGGCGTCATCGATATCACTGCATAGGGGAATAGGGGAATAAGGCCCCTACTCCCCTACTCCCCTACTCCCCTACTCCCCTACTCCCCTACTCCCCTACTCCCCTACTCCCCTACTCCCCTACTCCCCTACTCCCCTACTCCCCTACTCCCCTACTCCCCTACTGCCTGATCCAACGTCCGCCCCGCCCCGGCCAATTGCAGTTTTGCCAAGCCATGGGCAGAGTGCCGCGCGAAACACAGGGGTTTTCATGCAGGCATCGGACAGTTCCAGGAATTCCATCGGCGGCATCGACGTCGCCCGCATCGCCGAATTGCGCGAAGCGGAGGCGGCGGCCTTCCGCAAGGCGCGGCCGAACTCCGAGGCGAAGCTTGGCAACGGCATTGCCGGCTTCCTCGGCGGCGTGCCGATGCACTGGATGACCGACTGGCCGACACCGTTTCCGATCCTGGTCGACGGCGCCAAAGGCGCCACCATCACCGACATCGACGGCAACAAGCTCGACGATTTCTGCTTGGGCGACACCGGCTCGATGCTCGGCCATTCGCCGCCGGCCGTCGCGCGCGCCATCCGCAGGCAGGCGGCGCGGGGCCTGACCTACATGCTGCCCAGCGAGGATGCGTTGGCGATCGGCACGCTGTTGCAGCAGCGCTTTGGGCTGCCCTATTGGCAGATCGCCACCACCGCCACCGACGCCAACCGCTTCGCGCTGCGCGTCGCCCGCGCCGTGACGGGCCGCGAAAAGATCCTGGTCTTCAACGGCTGCTACCACGGCTCGGTCGACGAGACGATGGTGCGGCTGATCGACGGCAGGCCGGTGAACCGGCCGGGGCTGGCCGGCGAGTTTCGCGATCTCACGCGGGCGACCAAGATCGTCGAGTTCAACGATGTCGCCGCCCTCGAGGCCGCTCTGGCCGACCGCGACGTTGCCTGCGTCATCACCGAGCCGGTTCTGACCAATTCCTGCATGGTGCTGCCGCAACCCGGCTTTCACGACGCGATGCGGCGTTTGACCCGATCGGCCGGCACGCTGCTTTTGATCGATGAGACGCACACGATTTCGACCGGTCCCGGCGGCTACACGCGCAAGCACGGTCTGGAGCCGGACCTGTTCGTGCTCGGCAAGCCGGTGGCGGGCGGCGTCCCGGCGAGCATCTGGGGCATGAGCGAGGAGGTCGCCACCCGCTACGGCGCTTATAACCGCACCAAGGAGCCAGGCTATTCCGGCATGGGCACGACGCTGTCGGCCAATCCGCTGCAATTCGCGGCGATGCGCGCCACGCTGGAAGGGGTCATGACCGAGGAAGCCTATGCCCATATGGACCGGCTGGCGCGCCGGCTCGATGCGGGGCTCTCCGCCGTCATTGAGCGAAACAAGCTGCCCTGGCATGTCGCGCGGGTCGGCGCGCGCGTGGAGTTCATCTGCGCGCCCGGGCCGCTGAAGAATGGTGGCGAGGCGGAGAAGGCGCATGCGCCGGAGCTGGAAGCCGCCGTTCATGTGGCGCTGGTCAATCGCGGCGTGCTGATCGCGCCGTTCCACAACATGATGCTGATTTCGCCGGCGACGACAGCGGCGCAAGTGAGCCGGCTGATCGCCGCCTTCGCCGCGGTTGCGGCCAGGCTTACGGCATGAGAAAAGCGGCGATGGACAATCCGAACGCCGTTGCCACCTCCCCTTCCGGCTCGACGCCCGCCGAGGCAAAGGCCTTTCTCGACGCGCATCCCGAGATCGAGGCGTTCGACATCGTACTCACCGACGCCAACGGCATCGGCCGCGGCAAGATCGTGCGCCGGCACGAGCTGATGGGCATTTTCGAGAACGGAAGGCACCTGCCGATCTCGATCCTCGGCCTCGACATCACCGGCGAGGACGTGCACGAGACCGGGCTGGTGTGGGATACCGGCGACGGCGATCTGCGGGCCTGGCCGATCCCCGGCACGTTGGTCCCGCTGCACGGCACCAACCCGCCGCGCGGCCAGGTTCTGATGTCCATGCACCATCTCGACGGCCAGCCGATGACCTCCGATCCGCGGCTGGTGCTGGCAAGGCAGGTGGAGCTGCTGGCGGCGCGCGGCCTGCATCCGGCCGGCGCCTTCGAGCTGGAGTTTTTCCTGCTGTCCAATGACCGCGACGCTGACGGCAAGGTGCAGCCCGCCCGCGCGGTGCTCGACGGCCGCCGTTCTGCGAAGACCGAAGTCTATTCGGTCGACCACCTGCACGGCATGGAGCCGCTGTTTTCCGACATCTACGCCGCGGCCAAGGCGCAAGGCATTCCGGCCGAGACCGTCATTTCCGAATACGCTCCCGGCCAGTACGAGCTGACGCTCAACTACCGCAAGGACGTGATGCGGGCAGCCGACGACCTCGTCATGCTGAAGCGGCTGGTGAGAGCCCAGGCGCGCCGGCACGGCGTCACCGCCTGTTTCATGGCCAAGCCCATCGAGGCCTATGCCGGTTCGGGCATGCATTTCCACGTCTCGCTGCAGGACGACGCCGGCAAAAACGTCTTCACCGAGGCCGCCGGCGAAAAATGGTCGCCGATCCTGCTCAACGCGCTTGGCGGGTTGATCCACACCATGGCGGAATCGATGCTGGTGTTTGCGCCGCACGCCAATTCCTGGCGCCGCTTCGTCTCGCAATCCTACGCGCCCGTGGCGCCGACATGGGGCGTCAACAACCGCTCGGTGGCGCTGCGCGTGCCGGCGGGCGACGCCAGGAACCGCCGCATCGAGCATCGGCCGTCGGGCGTCGACGCCAACCCCTATCTGGTGGCGGCGACGGTGCTGGCCGGCATCGTCAAGGGTCTCGACGAGAAGCTGGACCCAGGTCCCGAGACAACCGGCAACGGCTACGAGCAGGCGACCGGGAAATCGACCATGCCGGCCGACTGGCGCGCCGCGATCGAGGCGGCCCGCGCCTCGGATTTCCTGAAATCGGCACTCGGCGCCGACCTGCACCGGACCTTCGTGGCGATCAAGCAGGCGGAGTATCTGCGCGTCGCGCGCACCGTCAGCGAATTGGATTATCACCTCTACCTGCACGAGGTGTGAGCGGAACCATCGCCATGCTCGCCCATTTCAAGTTTGAAGTGGGCGAGACAGAACGATGGCAACAATACCGTCAACAACGGCCTTGCAGCGTGACGCGAAGCATCCGGCCAGGCGTGTCCCTGGGCTGGAGCCAGAGCCGACCGTAGGAGACGATGCCACCTCCATCGGCGCGGCGCGCGAGGCGGCAAAAGGCTGCCGCCGCTGCCCGCTCTGGCGCAATGCGACGCAGACGGTGTTCGGTGAAGGACCGGAGAATGCCGAGGTGATCTTCGTCGGCGAACAGCCGGGCGACCAGGAGGACTTGGCCGGCAAGCCGTTCGTCGGGCCGGCGGGCAGGGTGTTCGACAGCATATTGGACGACGCCGCGATCGACCGCCGCAAGGTCTATGTGACCAATGCGGTCAAGCATTTCAAATTCGAGCCGCGGGGCAAGCGACGCATCCATTCGAAGCCCAATGCCGGCGAGATCCAGGCCTGTCGCTGGTGGCTGGACAAGGAGCTCGACCTGATCAAGCCACACGTTGCCGTAGCGCTTGGCGCGACCGCCGCACAGGCGCTCCTCGGCAAGGCGGTGCCGATCTTGAAGATGCGTGGCAATGTGATCGAACGCGACGACGGCCTGCGGGTGTTCATCACCATCCATCCATCCCTCATCCTCCGCATCCGCGAGCCGGCGGACAAGGAAGCGGAGCGGGAGCGGTTTTTAAGGGATATGCGGAAGGTGAGGGGGTTGATGGCGGCTTGAAACGAAAGGAACGCAAAGTGAGATTTGTAGCGTTCCTTCACGCCCCCCCTCTGTCCTGCCGGACATCTCCCCCACAAGGGGGGAGATTGGCAGTTTCGGACTCTCGCTTACTTCTGCGGCGCTGGAGATTGGCGCAACGTGGGAGATTGGCGAAAGCAGCGGCGACGGCTGATCTCCCCCCTTGTGGGGGAGATGTCCGGCAGGACAGAGGGGGCGCTGTCCCGCCAGCGTCTCAAAGCTTCGCTCCTGCTTCGCCCTGGAATGACGACGTCAGCGCTTATTGCGCTACCGGACGAGAATGGCCCTCAGATCATTCACATTCGTCCCGGTCGGACCCGGCACGAACAAATCTCCAACCGCATTGAATGCCGTCCAGGCGTTGTTGCCGGCGAGCATTGCCTTGGCATCGATACCTGCCGCGCGCATGCGCGACACTATGGAGCCGTCGGCGAAGGCGCCTGCATTGTTCTCGGAGCCGTCGATGCCATCAGTATCGGCGGCCAAAGCATGGATGCCATCGATGCCATCGATCCCGATGGCGAAGGCGAGCAGGAATTCGGAGTTGCGGCCGCCCTTGCCTTTTGCCCGCAGCGTCACCGTCGTCTCGCCGCCGGACAGGATCAGCACGGGCTTGGCGAACGGCCGGTTGCGTGTCGCCACTTCGCGGGCGATCGCGGCGTGGACGCCGCCGACCTCGCGGGCCTCGCCCTCGATCGCGTCCGACAGAATCACGGCTTCGATGCCTTGCCGCTTCGCTTCGGCGGCGGCGGCTTCCAGCGACACGCCGGCAGAGGCGGTCAGGTGCACCTCGTTGCCGGCAAAGCGCAAATCGTTAGGACGCGGCGCGTCGGCGGCCGGCGAATTGATGTGCGCCATCACCGAGGCCGGCAGCTTCATGCCATAGGCGGCTATCGAAGCCAGTGCGTCCTCGCGGCTGCCAGTGTCGGGAACGGTCGGCCCCGAGGCGACCAATGCCGGATTGTCGCCGGGGATATCGGAGACGACCAGCGACACCACGCGCGCCGGATGCGCCGCGGCGGCAAGGCGCCCGCCCTTGATGGTCGAGACATGCTTGCGGATGGTGTTCATCGCCGCGATCGGCGCACCGGAGGCGAGCAACGCCTCGTTGACGGCAATCTCGTCGGCAAGCGTCAGGCCGGGAGCGGGTGACGGCAGCAGGGCCGAGCCGCCGCCGGAAATCAGCGCCACGACCAGATCGTCGGCGGTCAGAGCCCGCACCTTCTCCAGCAGCCGGCGCGAGGCTTCGAGGCCGGCGCCATCCGGCACCGGGTGCGCCGCCTCGATGATTTCGATGCGCTCGCATTTCGCGCCATAGCCGTAACGGGTGACGACGAGGCCGTTGATTGGTCCGTCCCAGACTTTCTCGAAGGCCGCCGCCATCTGCGCCGAGCCCTTGCCGGCGCCGATCACGATGGTGCGGCCCTTCGGCTTCGCCGGCAAATGATTGCGGATCGTCTTTTCCGGATCGGCGGCCGCGACGGCGGCGTTGAAGATCGAGATGAGAAAGGTTTTCGGGTCGATCATTTTTCTTCCGGCGGCAGCGCGAGCTTGCTTGCATCGATGCCGAGATGGGCGCAGAGCGCATCGACGACGACGCCATGATCCTCGCGCTCGGGCAGGCCCGAAACGGCGATGACGGCGATGACACCGACGCCCTTCACCGTGACAGGGAAGCCACCGCCGGCGAGCACATAGTCGGCGATATCCAGCCCCTCGCCGACCTTGAAGGTGCGGTCGGGCCGCTGCTGCTCCAGGACAAGACGGTAGGTGCTAATCAAATAGCGCTTCACGACATTGATCTTGCGCCGCGCCCAATCGGGATTGGAGGCGTTGGAGCCTGGCATGGCGGCATAGAAGAGCGGCCGGTCGAAGGTTCTGATGTCGACGATGATCGGGAGATCTTCCTTCAGAGCCCGGTCCCTGATGGCGGAGCCGATCTTGAAGGCGACGGCCTCATCGAAGGCCGGAAAGACCAACGTGGCTTCCTGTTTCTTGATCAGAGCGATGTCGTCGGCGGTGGCCATGGCGTTCCCCTGTCAGCGTCGACGCACGCTTTGGCCGATGACTGACGCCGGGTCAAGCCAAGAGCGCCTCAAAGCTCATGCCACAATCGCGCTCTTCGCCGGCCGCCCCGCCACATAGACCTCGCGCATTGCTCGGTCGTCGCCCAGCGTTTGCAGCAGGAAGAGTTCCTCGGCCAGCGTCTCGACCGTCTCCATCCTGAGCCGCATGCCCGGTGTGGAACGGGCGTCGAGCACGACGATGTCGGCGTCGGTGCCTTCATCCAGCGTGCCGACCTTGTTCACCACCGACAGCGCCTCGGCGTTGCCGCGTGTCAGCTGCCAGAAGGACTGGAACGGGTTCAGCTTCTCGCCGTTCAGCGCGATCACCTTGTAGCCCTCGTCCATGGTGCGCAGCATCGAATAGTTGGTGCCGCCGCCGACATCGGTGGCGGCCGCGATGCGCAACGGTGCCTCGCGCCGGCGGTAGCGCTGGTAGTCGAACAGGCCGGAGCCGAGGAAGAGATTGGAGGTCGGGCAGAACACCGCCACGGAGCCCGACTGCGACAGCGCGTCGGCCTCGCGCTCGGACAGATGGATGCAGTGGCCGAACAGGCTCTTTTTACTGAGCAGCCCGTAATGCTCGTAGACGTCGGTGTAGTCGCGCGACCAGGGGTAGAGCTCCTGGGTGAAGGCGATCTCGGCGTGGTTTTCCGACAGATGCGTCTGCATGTGGAGGTCGGGATATTCGCGGCAGAGCGCGCCGGCCATCTCCATCTGCTCGGGGGTAGACGTGATCGCGAAGCGAGGGGTGATGGCATAGAGTTGGCGGCCCTTACCGTGCCATTCGGCGATCAGCGCCTTGCTGTCATCGTAACTCGTCTTCGGCGTGTCGAGCACGCCGTCCGGCGCGTTGCGGTCCATCATCACCTTGCCGGCGATGTTGAGCATGTTGCGCTCGTGCGACTCGGCGAAGAAGGCTTCCGCTGACGATCTGTGCACGGAGCAGTAGGCGGCGACTGTCGTCGTGCCGTGGCGCAGCATTTCGTCGAGGAAGAGCCGCGCGATGCGGCGCCCGTGCTGCGCGTTCTGGAATTTCGACTCTTCGGGAAACGTGTATTTGTTCAGCCAGTCGAGCAGCTCGGCGCCGTAGGAGGCGATGATCTGCATCTGCGGCACATGGACGTGCGCATCGAGGAAGCCCGGCAGGATGAGATGCGGGCGATGGTCGATCGTCTCGACGCCTGCGCCGGCCTTCTTCAGGACGTCGGCATAGGAACCGGCGGCAATGATCTTGCCGTCGTCGATCAGCAGGGCGCCATCCTCCTCGTAACGCCAGGCGGAGTGGTCATCGACCGTTTCGGGCCAACGCAGGAAGGACAGCGTGCGCCCGCGTAGAAGCTTTGAGGTCATGCTTACTTTCCGGCGCCTTCGAACCAGGCGACGAGAAGGGCGCGTTCCTGGTCGGTTATGTGGCTGACATTGGCGGGCGGCATGGCATGCGCCCGGCCGGCCTGAATATAAATCTCGCGGGCATGCTCGGCGATGCGAGCATCGGTGTCGAGCAGCACGCCCTTAGGCGCATGGTAGATGCCTTCATACACCGGCTCCTCGGAATGGCACATGGAGCAGCGGCCGAGCACGGTGTCGCGCACCGCCGGGAAATGCGCCGAGGCGATAAAGACCTGCGCGGCAACGGAGGCGGCAGAGGTTTTCGGCTCGCCGGTCAGCACTTTCGGCACGGTCGACAGCCAGATGATGATTATGAACAGCACGGCCGCGCCCAGCCAGGTCCAGGTCGGATTGCCCTTCCTGGCGTGCACCGTGTTGAAGTAATGCCGGATCAGCACCCCGATGATGAAGACCAGCGAGGCGATGACCCAGTTGAACTGCGTCCCAAACGCCAGCGGGTAGTGGTTCGACAGCATCAGGAACAGGACCGGCAAGGTCAGGTAGTTGTTGTGCAGCGAGCGCTGCTTGGCGATCTTGCCGTATTTCGGGTCCGGCTTGCGGCCAGCGATCAGGTCGGCGACGACGATCTTCTGGTTCGGGATGATGACCATGAAGACATTGGCCGACATAATCGTGGCGGTGATGGCGCCCAGATGCAGAAAGGCGGCGCGGCCGGTGAAGAGATGGGTGAGCCCCCAGGCGATGAACACCAGCACACAATAGAGCACCAGCATCAGCCCGGTGTCGCTTTTGCCGAGCGGCGAGCGGCAGAGCAGGTCATAGACGATCCAGCCGATGCCGATGGTGGCCAGGGACAAAAGTATGCCGACCGGCACCGAGATGTTGAGCACGTTGGGATCGATCAGGAACAGATCGGCGCCGGCATAGTAGACCACGCACAGCATGGCGAAGCCCGACAGCCAGGTGGCGTAGGATTCCCATTTGAACCAGGTCAAATGCTCCGGCATTTCGGCCGGCGCCACCAGGTATTTCTGGATGTGGTAGAAGCCGCCGCCATGCACCTGCCACTCTTCGCCGAAAGCGCCGGCAGGCAGGCCGGGACGCTGGCGCAGGCCGAGATCGAGCGCGACGAAATAGAAGGACGAGCCGATCCAGGCGATGCCGGTGATGACATGCAGCCAGCGGACGGCGAAGCTCAGCCAGTCCCAGAAAATCGCGAAATCCATCATTGAGATCGTCCCTGCCGATTACGCGACTTTACGGGCTGCGGCGCAAACGAAAAGAGGCGAGGTGCGCGATGACTTTCAAAAAAAAATAAAAAATACTAGAGTTGCCCCACGCAGCCGCATGAAAGCCACGGAAGCCGCCGCATGGCCTATCTCGACAACATCGCCGTCTTCGTCCGCGTCGTTGAGCTCGGCAATCTGTCGGCGGCGGGCAGGGACATGCGCCTTTCGCCGGCGGTCGCCTCGAACCGCATCAAGGAACTGGAAAAGCACCTTGGCGTGCGATTGTTCAACCGCACGACAAGGCAGTTGATGCCGACCGAGCACGGCACGGTGTTCTATACCGGCGCCAAGCAGGTGCTGGACGCGATCACCGAGGCGGAAGCCGCGGTCGCGGCACTTTCCGGCCAGCCGCGCGGCACGATCCGGGTGATGGCGCCGCTCGGTCTCGGCCGGCGGCTGATCGCCTCCGGTATCCCCGACTTCCATGACAAATATCCCGATATCGAGGTGCGGCTCAGGCTCTCCGACCACAATGTCGACATCATGAAGGAAGGCATCGACGTCGCCTTCCGACTCGGAATCATCGAGGATTCCAGCCTGCGCATGCGCGGCGTCTTGGAATGCGAGCGCGTGCTGGTGGCGGCGCCGAAATACCTGGAAACACGCGGCGAGCCCGCCGAACCGCAGGAACTGGTCGGCAAGAAGCATGACTGCCTGATGCTGCGCTATGCCGGCACGCGCGAATTCGTCTGGGCGCTGCAGACGCCGAACGGCGTGCAGAAATTCGAAGTGCACGGTCCCTACGACACCGACGACGGCGATGTGCTGACCGGTTGGGCGCTGTCGGGGCGTGGCATCATCAACAAGCCGCGCTTCGAGGTCGAGCCCTTCATCCGCGACCAGCGGCTAAAGGTGATCCTGGCCAAGACGCCGCCGACGCCGGTGCAGCTCGCGGCCGTCTATCCGCACAAGAAGCTGCAGGATCCGAAGGTGCGGCTGCTGCTCGACTTCATGGCCGAACGCTGCCAGCGGCTGATCAGGGATATTTTGGCCGGGAAGTAGCGCTGGCTTTGCCTCGGGATTGGCCGAAGCCCGCGAACTTCTTCATCCACGGGCGGAGCGACGCGAAGCGGAGCGCAGACCCGAGGATCCTGTGTGTTGGTTTCGGTGTATGGTTGAGGTGGGAAGGAGACCGAGTGGATCCTGGTCGTCCTTTCGGACAGGCCGTGGCATGGCCCGGTCCCTTCCCACCGGTGAACCATCAACCTGAACAGTTGCACGGGGCTGTTCGAAGCAGACCCCGCACCACAGGAAGAGGCGTGGACATGATAGCCCAGAACTATGTCGGCTGCGACATCTCCAAGCAGTGGCTCGACTTTTTTGATGAGACAAGCGGTCGTCTTCGGCGCATCGATAACCAGGCCGATGCGATCGCGGCCTATGTGGCGGGCCTTGATCCCAGTCGGGACTTCGTCGTCATGGAGGCGACAGGCGTGCATGACCGGCTGCTGCGCCATGCGCTGGCCAAGGCCGGCGTGCCATTCTCGCGGCACAACCCGGCGCACACCCACCACTATTCGAAGTCGACGCGACGGCGCGCCAAGACCGATCCTCTCGATGCCAGGATGCTGAGCGGCTACGGCCGCCGCTATAACCCTGAGGCCGAGCCGGCGCCGAGCGAAGAAGTCGAGCAGCTTCAATCGCTTGCTGGCCACCGCGATCAACTGGTCGGGATGCGGGCAACGCTGAAGAAGCAACTCAGCGAGGCCTTCGAGGAGATCGTCATCACCAGCCTTGAAGACCTGATCGCCGACCTCGACACGCGCATCAAGGCGTTCGAGAGCCAGATTGCCGCAGTCATTCGTCAAAACCAGGACACCGCCCGCGACCATGCGCTGATGGTCTCCGTGCCCGGTGCCTCCAAGGGCGGCGCGCTCTCTTTGCTGGCGCTCCTGCCCGAGCTCGGCCAGCGCTCACCCAAGGCGATCGCCGCGCTCGTCGGCCTTGCCCCGTTCGACAACAAGAGCGGCAAGCTCAACCGCAGGAGCCAGATCCAGGGCGGGCGATCACGCGTGCGCCGCGCCCTCTACATGGCAGCCCTCACCGCCATCAGAGCCTGTGAGCGCTTCAAGACCTTCTACACAGCGCTTGCTGCCCGCTCGGGGTCCAAGAAACTGGCCATCATCGCCGTCGAGCTCCTGGTCGTCCTCAACGCTATCATTCGCGACATAACCGCATTCGCATGAACACAGTTGCCATTCCGTGGCCTTAATCGTGATGCACCGGAGCAGAATTCTGCATCGTTGGGCGGCGCTTCGAAGTCACGGAATGGATTCTATGGTTCTCCGCCGCGTCGCTTCGCTCCTTGCTCCGCCATAGAATGACGACCGCGATGGGCGTTCAGGCTAATCGCCGAAGCACGTTGCACGCGACATTGGGACCGTCAAGACCTCTGCCTCGACGCAGGCGAAGGCTGGCCGGCATGTGACAGCCTCGTGGCCCACTCGATCCCGTTGCCTTGCGCGAAGAGCGGCCTAGGTTGGTGGCCAGACGGTTGCCCGATTTTAAAGGCAGCCGAATGGACCGCACAATGCATCTCGCCATTTCGCTCGACATCGCTGCCGCCAACGGACACGACATCCTGGACTTCGGCCAAATCAGCGCCTTTGTGCAGAAGGCGGAAGCGGCGGGCGTTGACATGGTCATCATTTCCGACTCCGCCGATGAACCGTCGACCAGCCCATTCGAAGCGACCACGCTCATCGCCGCGCTGTCGACGGTGACCGAAAAGATCGGCCTCGTCGCCAGCGCCTCCACGCTCATGCACCAGCCCTACAATCTGGCACGCCGTTTTGCTTCGCTCGACATCATCAGCCATGGCCGCGTCGGCTGGAACGCGACGCTGCGGCAGAACCCGCGCGAAGCAGCGAATTTCAGTCGGTCGGAAGGTTTTTCCGACGACGATTTCCGCCGTCGCGCCAAGGAGTTCATCAACATCGTACGGCTCTTGTGGGTCAGTTGGGAACACGACGCGCTGCTGTTCGACAAGGCATCGGGCCGTTTCCACGATCCCGACAGGATGCATCCGATGAACTTCACCGGCGAATTCTTTTCGGTGCGCGGGCCGCTCAATGTCGCCCGTTCACCGCAAGACGTGCCAGTGTTGGTGATGTCCGGCCTCCCGGAAACCGAACTCGATTTTGCCAGCCGCCGCGTCGATGCCGTGTTGTTGGACAAGCGTGAACCGTCTGACGCGAAAGCGACCAGCGATGAAATCAAACGAAGGGCGCACGAAGCGGGGCGCGACCCGACGACGATCAAGGTGCTGGCGATGGCCGATGCGCGGCCGGAATATGACGGCCGTCATCTGGAGAAACTTTGCCTCTCATCGGGCAGCGACGGCATCGTTCTGAATGTGCAGCCTCGGGCTGCCGCCTTGGAGGATTTTGTCGAGCGATTGCTGCCGGACCTCGAGCGACACGGATTTGCCAAGGCAAAACCGGGAAAGACGCTGCGCGATCGCCTTGGGTTGAGTGAGGATCGCAAGCCATGAGCGCGCGCCAGATGAAGCTCGGCCTGTTCCTGTGGGCGACCGGCCATCACATCGCCGCCTGGCGTCACCCGGACGCGCATGTGACGGCCGGTATCGACATCGACCATTACATCACGCTGGCGCGGACCGCCGAAGCGGCGAAGTTCGACATGGTGTTCTGCGAGGACGCCGCCGGCCTGCGCGAAGCCAATGTAAACATTGCCAGCCAGACCTCGCGCTCGATTGGATTCGAGCCGATCAGCCTGCTTTCGGCGCTTGCCGTGCAGACCGAGCGCATCGGCCTCGTGTCGACAGCATCGACCAGCTACAACGAGCCCTATGGGCTGGCGCGTATGTTCGCCTCGCTCGATAATCTGAGCGGCGGCCGGGCCGGCTGGAACCTGGTGACCTCGGCGAGCCCAATCGAGGCCGCGAATTTCGGCGCGACGGGCCTCAAGCCGCATGCCGACCGCTATGCTCGGGCGCGCGAGTTCGCCACGGTGGTCACCGGGCTCTGGCACCGCAAGCCAGCCGGCCATGACGGCGAGAGCTTCTCGGTGCGCGATCCGCTCGACATACCGCCCTCGCCGCAGCGCGCGCCGGTGATGGTGCAGGCGGGCGCCTCGGACGACGGCAAGGATCTTGCCGCGCGCACTGCGGACGTCGTGTTCTCGGCGGCGCAAACCTTCGATGAGGCCAAGGCCTTTTATGACGATCTCAAAGGACGGCTCGCCGCCTACGGCCGCCAGCCGGACGACATCAAGATCATGCCCGGCGTGGCGCCGATCGTGGCGGCGACGAAAGCCGAGGCGCAGGCCAAATACGATGCGCTGCAGGAACTGATCCCCGACGATGTCGGCGTGGCGCTGCTCTCCAGCTATCTCAGCATCTCCGATCTCGGCCGCTACCCGATCGACGGACCGCTGCCCGAACTGCCCGAGAGCGAAGGCATGAAAAGCCGGCAGGCGCTGGTCATCGAGCAGGCGCGCCGCGACGGCCTGTCGATCCGCGAGCTTGCCCGTTACTTTGCCGGCGCACGCGGCCATTGGCGTGTCGTCGGCACGGCCGAACAGATTGCCGACGAATTGCAGGCGCGTTTCGAAGGCGGCGCGGCCGACGGTTTCAACGTCATGCCTTCCTGGTTCCCGGGCGAGCTCGACGCCTTCGCGATGCTGGTCGTGCCGGAACTGCAGCGTCGCGGCCTGTTCCGCGAGGACTATGAAGGCCGGACGCTGCGCGAGCATCTCGGCCTGAAGCGGCCGGTTTAAGCCGCCGCAGCCCGCGCATCCATCAGGCGGGCTGTTCCAGACACCCTGATCGAGCTTCCCGGCGCCGGCGGAATATCGGCATGAAGCCTCGAGCGCATGCCCATGTCCTCGCCCTGGACGATGTCGATCGCGCCGCCATGCGGCCAGCCGAGGTCCCGCAGATAGCCGGCAAAGGCGGCGGTTGCCGCCCCCGTTGCCGGATCCTCATAAACACCGCCGGAGGCGAATGGATTGCGGGTGTGGAACAGGCGCGGCGTCTCGGCATAAGCGAGCAGGATGGTAACCAAACCTTCGCGGCGCATGAAGGACTGGCCCTGCTTCAGGTCATAGGCCATGGCGGCCAGCGCCTCGCGTGACTTCAGCGCCAGCAAGAGATGGTCGGCGCCGCCGTGGATGAGCGCCGGCGGAATGGCGGGATCGAGATCGCCCGGCTGGTAGCCGAGCAGCGCCAATGCCTCGCCGGCCAGTTCCGACGAAGCCGGCCCGCTGCGCGTCGGCGGCGACTGCAGGGCAGCAGCGACGTTGGCGCCGTCGCAAAAACCTTCGACGGTGATGTTCGCCTGGTTGAGGGTCAGCGCGAAGGCCCCGTTGCCGAACTTCCTGACCAGCGCCGCGCCCAGCGCGATGGTGGCGTGGCCGCAGAAAGGCACTTCCGATTCCGGTGAAAAGTAGCGTACGCGCCAGCCATCGCCGGCGGGCGCCGCGAAGGCGGTTTCGGAAAAGCCGACGTCGGCCGCGACGCGCTGCATGTCAGCCGCATCCGGCAAGGTCTCGCCGATCACCACCCCGGCGGGATTGCCGCCTCTGTTCCCGTCTGAAAATGCCGCTATGCGCAATACGTCCATGTCGTTCACCCGTGTTCACTGCGTGTGTTCGTCAGGCGCGCAGAAAACACGGTTCGATCGCGTTTGGGAAACGAAGAAAGCGACGATCAGCTGTGAGCGGCAGTCATATCGCTCGTCGGGACGGAACGAACTTTGGCCCCGAAGCGCACACGCAGCAAAAGGGATAGCCAAGCAGCTTGCCGGTTCTCGCAACAGGGCTGGTTGGATCAACCAGCCATCGCCCTTTCGGCCCCGGCTGAGCATGGCGCCTCCACGGCGTGCGCCGCTAGCGCCGTCATGATCTCGGCGGCCGCAAGTGCTGCGATCACCGGCGGACGCTTGTCCTTCACGGCGCTGCCGCCGATCGGCGAGACAAGGCGGCTGAATTCGGCCTCGTTGCCCTCGGCAGACTTCAGGAACCAGTTCCTGAAGGTCGCCTTCTTGGTCTTCGAGCCGATCATGCCGACATAGGCTGTGTCGTCGCGCTTCAGCGCCTCGGCGACGATCAGGAAATCCAGCGCATGGTCGTGGGTGAGGATGGCGAAGGCAGACCCGGCCGGCGCTTCGCGCACCACGGCCTCGGGCATCGGCGTCAGCCGCGTCTCGACCGCTTCGGGCATGCCTTCCAGCGCCTCGGCGCGCGTTTCGACGACGACGACACGGATCGGCAGCAGCGCCAGCGACGCGGCCAGCGCCTGGCCGACATGGCCGCCGCCGAAGAGATAGACATGCGGCAGACGCGCCTCTTCCGATTGAGCGTTGGCAATCAGCTGCTGTTCAAGCGCCCCATCGACGAGGCGGATCAGCACCTCGACGCGGCCGCCGCAGCATTGGCCGATCTCCGGCCCGAGCGGAACGTCGAGCGTGGCGCAGACCTCGTCGACCTCGATGCGAGCTTCCCTCCCCCTTGAGGGGAGGGTGCAGGCGAAGCCGTCGGGTGGGGTCGCTGCGACAGTGCTCGACGCCTTGGTGGTGCCTTCCGAGGCGACCCCCTCTGGCCGCTTCGCGGCTGGCCCTTCGCTATGGCTCCGGGCGTTCGTCGCTGAAAAAGCCAAATCATTGGCTTTTTCTCGGCCTTCGGCCGAACGCTTCTCACCCCCCTCACGGGGGGAGAGCATCTGCCGTGCCTTGTCGATCGCCATATATTCGAGCTGGCCGCCGCCGATCGTGCCGAAAATAGCCGATGCCGAGACAAACATGAAGGCGCCGGCCTCACGCGGGGTCGAGCCCTTGGTGGCCGCGACCTCGACGAGCGCAACGCGGCCGGTTTGGCCGAGGAACGCCTTCAAACCTTGCACTTTCGAGTTCATCGTCTGCATTTCCATCCTGGAAATATAGCGTTTTGCGCCTCGATTTGCACGTTTAGGCAGATTCAAGCCGGCTGTACGGCTTCCCGCTTCAATCGCTCGATCGCCATCAGCACCCGTTCCGGCGTCGCCGGCGCATCGAGGCGCGGGCAGATCCTGTGATCCGCGACGCTCGCGACAGCATCGGAGAGCGCATGCAGAACCGACATGCCGAGCGGGAAAGGCGGCTCGCCGACGGCCTTGGAGCGATGCACGGTCGGCTCGTTCGCTTCTGACCAGTCGGCCAGAGTGACGTTGAAGATCTTCGGCCGGTCGGAGGCGAGCGGGATCTTGTAGGTCGACGGCGCATGGGTGCGCAGCCGGCCCTTGTCGTCCCACCACAATTCCTCGGTGGTCAGCCAGCCCATGCCCTGGATGAAGCCGCCCTCGACCTGGCCGAGGTCGATGGCGCGGTTCAGCGAGCGGCCCGTCTCATGCAGGATGTCGGTGCGCTCGACCACATATTCGCCGGTCAGCGTGTCGACCGAGACTTCCGAGCAGGAGGCGCCATAGGCGAAGTAGTAGAAGGGGCGGCCCTCGCCCTTGTCGCGGTTCCAGTGAATCTTCGGCGTCTTGTAGAAGCCGGCCGCCGAAAGCTGGATGCGGGCCATATAGGCCTGCTTGACCAGATCGCCGAAGGGTATCTCCTGGTTGCCGATGCGAACCCGGTTGGGCAGGAACAGCACCTGGTCTCGCGGTACCTGGTACTTTTCCGAGGCGAAATTGGTCAGCCGGTCCTTGATCTGGCGGGCGGCGTTCTGCGCCGCCATGCCATTGAGGTCGGAGCCCGAGGATGCAGCGGTGGCCGAGGTGTTCGGCACCTTGCCGGTGGTCGTCGCGGTGACCTTGACCTGGTCGAGGTCGATCTGAAACTCCTCCGCGACCACCTGCGCCACCTTGAGATAGAGGCCCTGCCCCATCTCGGTGCCGCCATGGTTCAGATGCACCGAGCCGTCAGTGTAGACATGCACCAGCGCGCCGGCCTGGTTGTAGTGCGTGGCGGTGAAGGAGATGCCGAACTTGACCGGGGTCAGCGCCAGCCCACGCTTGATGAAGCGGCTGTTGTTGTTGAAGGCGCTGATCTCGCGCCGACGCCGCGCGTAGTTCGAGCTCGCCTCCAGCTCGGCGATGATGCGCTGGATGACATTGTCCTCGACCGTCTGGTGATAGGGCGTGATGTTCCGGTCGCTGGTGCCGTAGAAATTCTTCTTGCGGATCTCGAGCGGGTCCTTGCCGAGCGCAAAGGCCACCTCGTCGATGACGCGCTCGGCGCCGATCATGCCTTGCGGGCCGCCGAAACCGCGAAAGGCGGTGTTGGAGACCGTGTTGGTGTAGAGCGGCGCCGACTGGGCGTGCACCGCCGGCCAGAAATAGGTGTTGTCGCAGTGGAACAGCGCGCGGTCGGTGACAGGGCCGGAGAGGTCCGACGAAAAGCCGCAGCGCGCGGCAAACATGAAGTCGACGCCAAGGATGTTGCCGTCGTCGTCGAAGCCGACCTCGTAGTCGATCAGGAAATCGTGCCGCTTGCCGGTCGCGGTCATGTCGTCGTCGCGGTCCGGCCGGATCTTGACCGCGCGATGGTGACGCTTGGCGGCGATGGCGGCGAGCGCAGCGAACTGGTTGCCCTGCGTTTCCTTGCCGCCGAAGCCGCCGCCCATGCGGCGGATTTCGACCGTGATGGCGTTGCTCGGGATACCCAGCGCATGGCTCACCATATGCTGGACTTCGCTCGGATGCTGGGTCGAGGAATAGATGGTGACGTCCTGGTCCTCGCCGGGGACGGCCATGGCGATATGGCCTTCGAGATAGAAGTGCTCCTGGCCGCCGAGGCGCATCTTGCCCTTGAGCTTGCGCGGGGCCGCCTTGATCGCCGCCGCCGCATCGCCGCGCTTCAGCGTCAATGGCGGCGTGACCAGCTTGTCCTTGCGCGGGTCGAGCGCGCCGATGTCTGTGACGAAGGGCAGCTGCTTGTATTCGACCTTGGCCAGCCTGGTGGCGCGGCGGGCCTGTTCGCGTGTCTCGGCAATGACACAGAAGATCGGCTGGCCGTAGAACTCGACCTTGCCGTCGGCGAGCACCGGCTCGTCATGGCGGCCGGTGGGTGAAATGTCGTTTTCTCCCGGAACGTCCTTGGCCGTCAGCACGTCGACGACGCCGGGAGCGGCGCGCACCCCCGAGAGGTCCATCTTGGTGATCGTCGCATGCGTCGCGGCGGACAGGCCAAGACAGCCATGCAGCGTGCCGGCCGGCTCCGGCATGTCGTCGATATAGACCGCCGTGCCGCAGACATGCTTGTGCGCGGAATCGTGGCGCTGGTCGCTGGCGACGCCGCCCGATATCTTCTGTGCCTTGAGGTTGGGGACGTGCTTGGTCATCAGGCAACCTCGTAGCGGGAGACCTGTAACGGCGCCTTGGTGCCGGTGGTCTCGACAAAGAAGCGCAGCAGAAGGTTCTTCGCCGCCAACGCCCGGTATTCGGCGCTTGCCCGCATGTCGGTGAGCGGCGTGAAATCGTTGGCGTATTCGGCCATCGCGGCTTCCACCGTCGCTTCGTTCCAGGCCTTGCCGATCAGAGCCTTCTCGACGGCAACAGCGCGTTTCGGCGTCGCCGCCATGCCGCCATAGGCGATGCGGATGTCGGCAACCGTGCCGTCTTTTGCCAGAGTCAGATAGAAAGCCCCGAGCGTCGCGGTGATGTCCTCGTCGCGGCGCTTGGTGACTTTGTAGACGGCAAACTTTGCGCCCTGCGCCGCCACGGGCACGTGGACTGCCTCGACGAATTCGCCGGGCTGACGATCCTGCTTGCCATAGGCGATGAAGAAGGTTTCGAGCGGGATCGTGCGGCGCTTCTTGCCCTTGCGCAGGGTGAGCTGCGCGCCGAGCGCGATCAGCGGCGGCGGCGTGTCGCCGATCGGCGAGCCGTTGGCGATGTTGCCGCCGATCGTTCCCATGTTGCGCACCTGCTCGCCGCCGATGCGGTCGACCAGCGGTCCGAGTGCCGGGATGCGTTTCGACAGCATCTCGAAGGCTTCGGTGTAGGTGACGCCGGCGCCGATGGTGATGACGCCGTCCTTCTCCGACATCGTGCGCAAGCCGTCGAGACCGCCGATAAAGACCGCCGGCGAGATGTCGCGCATGTGCTTGGTGACCCAAAGACCGACATCCGTCGAGCCGGCGACGATGGTGGCGCCCGGCTCCTTTTCGAGCACGGCCGCGAAATCGTCGACGCCGGCCGGCACGATCAGCCGCGCCTTGCCGGACCCGATCTCGATCCTGGCGCCATCGCGCAATGCTTTCAGCCGCGCGGTGATATCCTTGCGTTCCAGAGCCAGCGGATCCTTGGCCGCCTTGCCATAGCTCGAAATAGCGTGCGCCGCGCGCATGATCGCCTCGTAGCCGGTGCAGCGGCAGAGATTGCCCTGCAGCGCCTTTTCGATCGCGGCGTTGGACGGATCGGGCGTCCTCATCCAGAGCGCGTAGAGCGACATGATGAAGCCCGGCGTGCAGAAGCCGCATTGCGAGCCATGGAAATCGACCATCGCCTGCTGCACCGGATGCAGTTTTTCGCCATTGCCGCGCAGATGTTCGACCGTCACGACATGGGTGCCGTCGAGCGAGCCCATGAAGCGGATGCAGGCGTTGACGCTTTCGTAGACCAGGCCTTCGGAGGAGAGCTTGCCGACCAGCACGGTGCAGGCGCCGCAATCGCCTTCGGCGCAGCCTTCCTTGGTGCCGCGCAGCGAACGGTTGAGCCGCAGCCAATCGAGCAGCGTCGCATCGGGTGCGACGTCACCGAGCGCGACGTCGGCGTCATTAAGAATAAAGCGGATCTCGTTGCGGATCTTGGTATCGGCCATGTCTCAACTCCCCCGATAGGTCGAGTAGCCATAAGGCGAAATCAAGAGCGGGACGTGATAGTGCCGCTGCTCCGCCATGCCGAAGCGGATCGGCACGATGTCGATGAAGGCAGGCTCAGGCAGGCTGGTGCCTTGCCCGCGCAAATAGTCGCCGGCGGCAAAAACCAGCTCATATTGGCCTATGCGGAAATCGGCGCCAGCCAAGAGCGGCGCATCGCAGCGGCCGTCAGCGTTGGTGGCGACGGTCTTGAGATGCGTGCGGCTCTGGCCTTCGATGCGGAAGAGCTCGATCGACAGGCCCTTTGCCGGCCTGCCGGTCGCGGTGTCGAGCACATGGGTCGTCAGGCGCCCGCCATCGGCTTTCGACGTTTCTGCCACTGGCGGCCTCCCGTGTCGGTGCAGTTCAACGTTTTCAAGTCAATTGTGCGCCAATTAAAGGCGATGCATAAGCCCGGGTCGAGCGGAGTGCGGCAAAAAGCACTTTCAAAAATTTTCGGGGGAATGCAGCAGCACTCCTTTCGATATCTTCAACGCAACAATCGGGCAGGAGCGGCAATGCGTTACGAACGGGACATGCGCGGTTATGGGGCCAATCCGCCGGACCCGAAATGGCCGGGCGGCGCACACGTCGCAGTGCAGTTCGTCGTCAACTACGAGGAAGGCGGCGAGAATTGCGTGCTGCATGGCGACAAGGCTTCCGAGGCCTTCCTGTCCGAAATCGTCGGCGCGGCGCCCTGGGTCGGCCAGCGCCACTGGAACATGGAATCGATCTATGAATATGGGGCGCGGGCCGGCTTTTGGCGGCTCTACCGGCTGTTCACGGAAGCTGAGGTGCCGGTGACCTGCTACGGCGTCGCCACCGCGCTCGCCCGCTCGCCCGACCAGGTGACGGCGATGCAGGAGGCAGGCTGGGAGATCGCCTCGCACGGGCTGAAATGGATCGACTATCGCGACCACGCAGCCGAGGACGAGCGGCGCGACCTCGAAGAGACGATCAAGCTGCATTACGAGGTGACCGGCGCGCGGCCGACCGGCTGGTACACCGGCCGTACCTCGGTCAACACGGTGCGGCTGGTCGCCGAGGAAGGTGGCTTCGACTATGTCTCCGACACCTATGACGACGAGCTGCCCTACTGGTTCGACCGCGACGGGCTGGAGAAGCCGCAGCTCGTCATCCCCTATACGCTCGACGCCAACGACATGCGCTTCGCGACGCCGCAGGGGTTCAATTCGGGCGATCAGTTCTTCGCCTATCTGAAGGACAGTTTCGACACGCTCTATGCCGAAGGCAAGGCGGGCCGGCCGCGCATGATGAATATCGGCCTGCATTGCCGGTTGGTCGGCCGTCCGGGCCGCGTGGCGGCGCTGAAGCGCTTCGTCGACTATGTGAAGTCGCATGACAAGGTGTGGCTGACGCGGCGCATCGACATCGCCAGGCACTGGCGCGAGACGCATCCTTACGAGGCGCCGGCGTTGCGGCCGTCGCGGATGGAATTCGAGGAATTCGTGCATGCCTTCGGCGGCGTGTTCGAGCATTCGCCGTGGATCGCCGAGCGAGCCTACGAATTGGAGCTCGGCCCGGCGCATGACAGTGCCGGCGGCCTGCACAACGCGCTCTGCCGCATCTTCCGCGCGGCGAGCGAAGCCGAGCGACTTTCCGTGCTCAACGCCCATCCGGACCTCGCCGGCAAGCTGGCGGCGGCCAAGCGCCTGACGCCGGAATCGACCAGGGAACAGGCTTCCGCCGGGCTGGACGCGCTGACCGACAAGGAGCGCGAGCTGTTCTCGAAACTCAACGCCGCCTACGTCACCACTTTCGGCTTTCCCTTCATCATCGCCGTCAAGGGCAAGACCAAGGACGAAATTCTGGCGGAGTTCGAAGCACGCATCGGCAACAGCCGCGGCGTCGAGCTCGAAACCGCCTGCAAACAGGTCGAGCGCATCGCGCTGCTTCGCCTGAAAGACATGCTCCCACTCTGATGTTTGTTTTACGCAATTCCGGACGGAAAGTTACGGTGAAGTCGCCGACCCTAACCGCTTCACACTTTTCCTGGAATTGCTCTGAGGCCAGGACCCCATGGATATGATCAAGACTGCCGAGCGAACCTATTATGCGCCGCAGGGCGGCCATCCCGGCCAGAACGAGCTGTTGACCGGCCGCGCCGTCTTCACCGAGGCCTATGCCGTCATCCCCAAGGGTGTGATGCAGGACATCGTCACCAGCCCGCTGCCGTTCTGGGACAGGACCAGGGCCTGGATCATCGCAAGGCCGCTCTCGGGCTTCGCCGAGACTTTTTCGCAGTACATCGTCGAGGTTCTGCCAGGCGGCGGCAGCGACCGGCCCGAACTCGACGCCGGCGCCGAGGGCGTGCTGTTCGTCGTGGAAGGCGAGATCACCGTATCGCTAGCCGGCAAAAAGCATGTGCTTGCCCCCGGCGGCTTCGCCTTCCTGCCGCCGGCGAGCGGCTGGACGATACGCAATGAAAGCAGCGCCGCCGTCCGCTTCCACTGGATCCGTAAGGCCTATGAGGCGGTCGACGGTATCGACGTGCCGGAAGCCTTCTTCTTGAGCGACCAGGAGGTGGCGCCGAGCCCGATGCCGGGCACTGAAGGGCGCTGGGCAACGACCCGCTTCGTCGATCCGGCCGACATGCGCCACGACATGCATGTCACCATCGTCACGCTGAAACCGGGCGCGGTCATTCCCTTCGCCGAAACCCATGTCATGGAGCACGGACTCTATGTGCTCGAAGGCAAGGCGGTCTACCGCCTCAACCAGGACTGGGTCGAGGTCGAGGCCGGCGATTTCATGTGGCTGCGCGCTTTCTGCCCGCAGGCCTGCTATGCCGGCGGCCCGGAGAATTTCCGCTATCTGCTCTACAAGGACGTCAACCGTCACGCCAAGCTTGGCGGCGCATTTGGGGGTCTGGCGCGGTGACCCGTATCGTCGCCCGGCCGCTGACGCGTGAAGACTTCGCGCCGTTCGGCGACGTCATCGACATGGACGGCGACAACCGCTACCCGATCAACGGCGGCAAGGCGATGCGCTATCACGACCTGGCCACCGCGGAAGCCGTGGGGCCGAATGCGCGGGTGCTGATCTCGATGGTGCGCGGAACGCCCTACGAGATGCCGCTCAAACTCACCATGGTCGAGCGCCATCCGCTTGGCAGCCAGGCTTTCATCCCGCTGTCGCCGCGGCCATTCCTCGTGATCGTGTGCCATGACGCCAAGGACGGTCCAGGCGAACCGCACGCCTTTCTCGCCGGCCCCGGACAAGGCATCAACTACCGCCGCAACCTGTGGCACGGCGTGCTGACGCCGATCGGCGAGGAACAGGATTTCGTCATCGTCGACCGTGGCGGCGACGGCTCCAATCTCGAGGAATTCTATTTCTCGCATCCTTACGAGATCCACCTTCCTTGAAAGCCTTTGCCATGACCGACGTTTCGCTGATCGACCGCCTGCTCGATGTGATCGAGCACGACATCGTGCCAAAGACCGCTGAAGGCGTCGCCCACGGCAACAAGCTGTTCGGCGCAGCGATCCTGCGGAAAGATGACCGGTCGCTGGTGCTGGCCGAAACCAACAACGAGATGGAAAACCCGCTCTGGCATGGCGAGGTGCATTGCCTGAAGCGTTTCTACGAAATTCCGAAGGCCGAGCGCGTCGACACCAGGGACGCACTGTTCGTCGCCACGCACGAGCCCTGCTCGCTCTGCCTGTCGGCGATCACCTGGACCGGCTTCGACAATTTCTACTATCTCTTCAGCCACGAGGATTCGCGCGACAGCTTTGCCATACCGCATGACCTCAAGATCCTGAAGGAGGTCTTCACGCTAGACCCAGGGGGCTACAATGCCGAGAACGCCTATTGGAAAAGCTTCTCGATCCGCCGTCTGGTGCGCGCATTGCCGGACGCCGAGCGCAAGCGGCTGGAGGCGCGCATCGGCAGGATTTCGGAGCGCTACGACGAGCTGTCCGACGCTTACCAGGCGAGCAAGGCCGAGAACGACATTCCGCTGAACTGACGCGGATTGACCAGCCGATTTCGCCGGCTGGCCCACGACGCACCGGCGCGGGCTCCATCATGTGCTCGCCATGAAAACCGTCACCGAATTCCCTCGAAAAGTCATCGAAATTCCCGATATGGGCATCGTCATGCCGGACGGCTGCCGGCTGTCGGCGCGCATCTGGATGCCGGAGGACGCCGCCGACAATCCGGTGCCGGCGATCCTTGAGCACCTGCCCTACCGCAAGCGTGACGGCACCATCTTTCGCGACCAGCTCACCCATCCCTATTTCGCCGGGCATGGCTACGCTTCGATCCGCGTCGACATGCGCGGCAATGGCGATTCCGAAGGGCTGATGGACGACGAATATTCTGAGCAGGAGTTGCAGGACGCCTGCGACGTCATTGCCTGGGCGGCCGCGCAGCCCTGGTGCAACGGCAATGCCGGCATGATGGGCATTTCCTGGGGCGGCTTCAACTGCCTGCAGGTGGCGGCCAAACAGCCGCCGGCGCTGAAGGCGGTGATCAGCCTGTGCTCGACCGTCGACCGCTATGCCGACGACATCCACTACAAGGGCGGCTGCTTGCTGCTCGAAAATTTCGGCTGGGCCTCGACGATGCTCTCCTATTCGTCGCGGCCGCCGGACCCGTTGATTGCCGGCGGCAACCACTGGCGCGACCTGTGGCTCAGCCGGCTGGAGAACCAGCCTTTCCTGGCACCGCTGTGGCTCAGCCACCAGCATCGCGACGCCTATTGGAAGCGAGGCTCGATTTGCGAGGATTTTTCAGCGGTGAAAGCCGCCGTGCTGTCGATCGGCGGCTGGCATGACGGCTACCGCAACACGATCTCCAATCTCGTCACCAACATCCAGGCGCCGGTGAAGGGCATCGTCGGCCCCTGGATCCACAAATACCCGCATTATGCCGGGCCTCAGCCGGCCATCGGCTTCCTGCAGGAAGCGCTGCGCTGGTGGGACCGCTGGCTGAAGGGCGTGGAAACCGGCGTCGAGGCCGATCCGGACTACCGCGTCTATGTCATGGACAGCGTGCGGCCGGCGCGCTGGCATCCGGAGCGGCCGGGCCGTTGGGTGGCGGAACAGCAATGGCCGTCTTCCAACATCAAGGTTGAGGCGATCGAGCTTATTGCCGACGGCGCCAAGCCCTCCATCGTCGCCTCGCCGCAGACCTGCGGACTTGCCGGCGGCGAGTATTTCCCCTTCACCTTCGGACCGGAACTGCCGGGCGACCAGCGTCCCGACGATGCGCTGTCGGTATGCTTCGACCAACCGGAACTCACCGAGGCGATCGACATCGTCGGCGCGCCGGAGCTCGAAATTCGGCTTGCCTCCGATCGGCCTCAGGCCAACATCGCGGTGCGCCTCTGCGACGTACACCCCGACGGCGCCTCGGAGCTGATTTCCTACGGCGTGCTCAATCTCACCCACCGCTACTCGCATGAATTCCCGCAAGTACTGATCCCCGGCGAGACCGTTTCGACACGCGTCGTGCTCGACCAGTGCGCCTACCGGGTGCCGGCCGGCCACAAATTGCGCATCGCCGTTTCGACAGCTTACTGGCCGATGATCTGGCCCTCGCCGGAACCCGTCCGGCTCGATGTCGCAAAGGCGACGCTGAAGCTGCCGCTGCGCCCGCTGGCAAAGGGCGACGAGGTTTCCTTCCCCCAACCGGAAGGCGCGACGCCCTGGGCGACCGAGACCGTTCGGCCAACCAGTTCGGAACGGCATATCGACCGCGACGAGAAGACCGGCACCGTAACCCTCTCCATCACCGACGATTTCGGCGAGGTGCGCGACCTCGACCACGGGCTCGTCCATGGCAGTATCGTCAGGGAGAAATGGGTGATCCATCCAGATGATCCGTTGTCAGCCGCAGGCAGCACGCACTGGACACAGAGTTTCTCGCGCAATGAGTGGTCGGTGCGGACCGAAACCGTCGCCGACATGCGCTGCGACGCGCAAAATTTTATCCTTGGCGCCAGAATCGAAGCCTATGAGGGCGCGAATCTCGTTTTTGAACGCGATTTCGAGCAGATAATCCCTCGCGCCCTCGTCTGAGGCGCTGGCAGGATTGGTCCAAATGCGACGCGCCATTTACGCCACGGCATGTCGCAATCGGTCTTGCTTACAGCTTTCCGTTGCGGTCATTATCTCCTCAAGAAGCAAGAAACGACCATAAGGTCGAACCATCAGAGTGAGGAACCTACAATGACCAACGAACTCGACTATCTCAGCCGTCGTGTCGCCGCCGGAAAGCTCAGCCGTCGCGATTTTCTGGGCCGCGCCGCGGCGCTCGGCATCTCCGCTCCCTTCGCCAATTCGCTGCTTTCGAGCGCGGCCCGCGCTGCCGGCCCGGTCAAGGGCGGCATACTGAAGGCCGGCCTGGTCGGCGGTGAATCCACCAACAGCCTCGACCCGGCGCTGATGATGACGCAGGTGCCGTTCGCCTTCGGCAAATGCTGGGGCGAAATGATCGTCGAGCTGTCGCCCGAGGGCAAGCTCGAGAACCGCATCGCCGAGGAAATCGGCTCTTCGGACGACGCCAAGGTCTGGACGCTGAAGATCCGCGACGGCGTCGAATTCCACAACGGTAAGACGGTGACCGCCGAGGACGTTGCCGCGACGCTCGAGCGCCATTCGGACGAGAAGTCGAAGTCTGGCGCGCTGGGCTACATGAAGGGCATCGACACCATCAAGGCCAGCGGCAAGGAAGTGGTGCTGACGCTCAAGGAGCCGAACGCCGACCTGCCCTACCTGCTGAGCGACTACCACCTGATCGTCCAGCCGAATGGCGGTAAGGACAAGCCTGACGCCGGCATCGGCGCCGGCCCCTACAAGGTCAAGGTCAACGAGCCCGGCGTGCGCCATGTCGGCGAGCGCTTCGCCAATTACTGGCAGGGCGACAAGATGGGCCATGCCGACCAGGTCGAAGTCGTCGTCATCAACGACGCGACGGCGCGCACGGCGGCCCTGCAGGGCGGCCAGGTCAACATGATCAACCGCGTCGAGCCGAAGATCGTCGACCTGATCAAGCGCGTGAAGGGCGTCACCATCCGCAACCACTCCGGTCCCGGCCACTACGTGTTCATCATGCATTGCAACACGGCGCCATTCGACAACAACGACCTCAGGATGGCGCTGAAGCTGGCGATCAACCGCGAGGAGATGCTGAACAAGGTGCTGCGCGGCTACGGCTCGCTCGGCAACGACTTCCCGATCAACGCCTCCTACCCGCTGTTCACCGAGATCGAGCAGCGCAAATACGATCCGGACAAGGCCAAGTTCCACTACAAGAAGTCGGGCCACGACGGCTCGATCCTGCTCCGGACCTCGGACGTCGCCTTCCCCGGCGCCGTGGACGCGGCCCAGCTCTACCAGCAGAGCGCGGCCAAGGCCGGCATCAAGCTTGAGATCAAGCGCGAGCCCGGCGACGGCTACTGGAACGAGGTGTGGAACAAGCAACCCTTCTGCGCCTCCTACTGGGGCGGCCGCTCGACCCAGGACCAGATGTACTCGACCGCCTACCTGTCGTCGGCCGACTGGAACGACACGCGCTTCAAGCGTCCGGACTTCGACAAGATGGTGCTGGCGGCGCGCGCCGAGCTCGACGAGGCCAAGCGCAAGGCGATGTACCACGACATGGCTGTCATGGTGCGCGACGAAGGCGGCCTGATCCTGCCGATGTTCAACCAGTTCATCGACGCGACAGGCCCCAAGGTGGCAGGCTGGGTGGAGGATCCGCATCAGGAACTGTGCAACGGCTACGCCCTGGCGAAGTGCTGGCTGGAAGCCTGAGCACGGCCTTGCGGAGATGTCCTCACCCATCGTGAAACTGGTGGCCCAGCGCATCGCGCTGGGCATCCTCCTGCTGTTGGCCGTTTCGGTCCTGATCTTCGCCGGTACGCAGATCCTGCCCGGCGACGTCGCGCAAGCCATACTCGGACAATCGGCGACGCCGGAGTCGCTCGCCAATCTGCGCGAGCAGCTCGGGCTCAATCAGCCCGCCTATATCCGTTATTTCCATTGGCTGGGCGGCGTGCTGACCGGCGATCTCGGCACCGCCATGTCGAGCGGACAGGACATCGCGACATCGATCAAGGAACGGCTGTGGAACACACTGTTCCTGGCTTTCTGGGCAGCGATCGTGGCGATCCCGCTGGCAATCACGCTTGGCCTGATCGCGGTCCGCTACCGCAATGGCTGGGTCGACAAGCTGATCTCCGGCGTCGCGCTCGCCTCGACATCTTTCCCGGAGTTCTTCATCGGCTATCTGCTGGTCTTCTACTTCGCGGTCGAGAACCAGTGGTTCCCCGCGATCTCCACCGTCTACGAAGGAATGCCTCTCGGCGAACGCCTCCAGGCAATCGCGCTGCCGGCGGCGGCCCTGACGCTTGTGGTGCTCGCCCATATGATGCGCATGACACGCGCGGCGATCCTCAACGTCATGCAGTCGGCCTATGTCGAGACGGCGGAGCTCAAGGGCCTCTCGGCCTTCGCGGTCATTCGCAAGCATGCCTTCCCGAACGCGATCGCGCCGATCATCAACGTCGTCATGCTCAACCTTGCCTACCTCGTCGTCGGCGTCGTCGTGGTCGAGGTGATCTTCGTCTATCCGGGCATGGGGCAGTATCTCGTCGACCATGTCACCAAGCGCGACGTGCCCGTGGTGCAGGCCGTCGGCCTGATCTTCGCGGCCGTCTACATCAGCCTCAACATCATCGCGGACATTGCGGCGATCGTCGCCAATCCGCGACTCAGGCATCCAAAGTAAGGGGGCGGCGGATATGCTCGATATCAGACGCATCCCCATCGCATCACTGATCGGCATTGTGCTGACGAGCCTGTTCGTGCTGATGGCCGTCTTCGCGCCCTTGATCGCGCCTTATGGCAATGCCGAGATTGTCAGTGAAACTCCGTGGGACGTGATGTCGTCGGCCCACTGGCTAGGCACCGACAATCTTGGCCGCGATCTGTTGTCGCGCATGATCTACGGCGCCCGCATCACGCTGTTCATCGCGGTGCTGGCAACGGCGCTGTCCTTCTCGTTGGGCGCCATTCTCGGCTTCTCGGCGGCGGTGTTCGGCGGCTGGTACGACACCATCCTGTCGCGTCTGGTCGACCTGCTGATGTCGATCCCAACGCTGATCATGGGCCTGGTGGTGCTTTCGGTGCTGCCGTCGAACCTGGTCACGCTGATCCTGGTGATGGGCATTCTCGATTCGACCCGCGTCTATCGCCTGTCACGCGCGGTGGCCGTCGACATCAACGTCATGGATTATGTCGAGGCGGCGAAGTTGCGCGGCGAAGGCAGCGGCTGGATCATCTTCCGCGAGATCCTGCCCAACGCGCTGTCGCCGCTGGTCTCGGAACTCGGCCTGCGCTTCATCTATGCCGTGCTGTTCCTGTCAACTCTGTCCTTCCTCGGCCTCGGCGTGCAGCCGCCGGACGCCGACTGGGGCGGCATGGTGAAGGAAAACAAGGACGGCATCGTGTTCGGCATTCCGGCGGCGCTGATCCCGGCCGCGGCGATCGCAGCACTTGCGATCTCGGTCAATCTCGTCGCCGACTGGGTGCTCAACCGCACGACCAGCCTCAAGGGAGGGCGCGGCTGATGGCTGATGGCAAAGCAAAGTCGGGCCTGCTCCTCGACATCCGCAACCTGCGCATCGAGGCGACGGTCTATCCGCCGGGCGAGGCGCCGAAGACGATCACGCTGGTCCACGACGTCTCGCTGACGCTGGAAAAGGGCAAGGTGCTCGGCCTGATCGGCGAGTCCGGCGCCGGCAAGTCGACCATCGGCTTGTCGTCCATGGGCTATGGGCGCGGCGGCGTGCGCATCACCGGCGGCGAGGTCATCCTCAACGGCCGCGACATCTTGAAGGGCGGCAAGGAAGGTTTCCGCAAATTGCGCGGCCGCGAGGTCTGCTATGTCGCGCAGTCGGCGGCCGCCGCCTTCAATCCGGCGCACCGGCTGATGGACCAGGTGGTGGAGGCCTCGCTTCTGCACGGCACCGCGACCAGGGCCGAAGCCGAGAAACGCGCGGTCGCGCTGTTCAAGAAGCTCAGCCTGCCCAACCCTGAAATCATTGGCGAGCGCTTCCCGCACCAAGTCTCCGGCGGCCAGCTGCAGCGCGTGATGACGGCGATGGCGCTGTGCTCGGAACCCGACCTGATCGTCTTTGACGAGCCGACCACAGCCCTCGACGTGACGACGCAGATCGACGTGCTGGCGGCGATCAAGGACGCCATCCGCGACACGCATGTGGCGGCTTTGTACATCACCCACGATCTTGCCGTCGTCGCCCAGGTGTCGGACGAGATCATGGTGCTGCGCCATGGCCGGCTGGTCGAATGGGGCGGCACGAGGCAGATCATCAAGGAACCGCGCCAGGAATACACCAACGCACTGGTTTCGGTGCACGAGATCGAGCATCGCGAGCAGCAGCCAGGCACGACGCCGATGCTGTCGGTGAAGAATGTGACGGCCGCCTATGGCGGCGGTCACGTCAAGGTGCTGAAGAACGTCTCGGTCGACATCTTTCCCGGACAGACGCTGGCCGTGGTAGGCGAAAGCGGCTCCGGCAAGTCGACGCTGGCGCGCGCCATCACCGGCCTGTTGCCGCCCGAGCAGGGCAGCGTCGTCTTCGACGGCCGCACGCTCGGCAACAAGCTTTCCGACCGGCCGAAGGAAGACCTGCGCCAGCTGCAGATGATCTACCAGATGGCCGACGTGGCGATGAACCCGCGCCAGACGGTCGGCACCATCATCGGCCGGCCACTTGAGTTCTATTTCGGCATGAAAGGCCGCGAGCGCGACAAACGCGTTAACGAGTTGCTCGACGAGATCGAGATGGGAAAGGGCTTCATCGACCGCTACCCGGCCGAGCTCTCGGGCGGCCAGAAGCAACGCGTCTGCATCGCCCGCTCGCTCGCCGCCAAGCCGAAGCTGATCATCTGCGACGAGGTGACCTCGGCGCTCGATCCGCTGGTCGCCAACGGTATTCTCAAGCTCCTGCTCAATCTGCAGCAGGTGGAGAAGGTCGCGTATCTCTTCATCACCCACGACCTGGCGACGGTGAAGTCGATCGCCGATTCGATCGCGGTGATGTATCGCGGCGAGGTGGTGCGCTACGGCTCCAAGAGCAAGGTGCTGACGCCACCTTTCGACGCCTATACGGACCTGCTGTTGTCATCGGTCCCCGAAATGGAGATCGGCTGGCTGGAGAAGGCGATCGCTGGGCGGCGCATGGAGAGCGCCGGCAACTAGCGCGTCACGCCGGACTACGTGGGTTGAGCTGGCGTCCTGCTCTGCGCACTTCTGAGGCTTGGCCGGACCGGCCAGGCCTCGATGCAGATCCCCTACCGCATAACCGCATGGAGCCCGCCCCGTGGCGCTCAAATCCAAATTGCTGCTCATCATCCTCGACGGCGTGCCTTACCGGAACTGGCGCCGGCTGATGGGCAATCTCGAGGGCTGGGCGCAGTCGGGCGAGGCGCAGGTGTGGAAGATGCGTTCGGTGCTGCCGTCGACATCGGCCTGCTGCTACGCCTCGATCCACACCGGAGTCGCGCCGCAAGTGCACGGCATCCTTTCCAACGAGAACCGTTTTCGCGTCACCCAGCCGGACATCTTCTCGGAGGTCAGCAGGGCCGGCGGCAAGACAGGCGCGGTCACTCATTCCTACTGGTCGGAATTCTTCCGCAGCTTTCCGTTCGACCTTGTCGAGGATTTGGAGTTCGACGATCCAAACGGGCCGATCACGCATGGCCGCTTCCACAGCATGACCGGTTACAATCTCAAGAACCAGATGACGCCGAGCGATGTCGACCTGTTCGCGACGCTGACCATGCTGGTCAAGCGCCATGGCATCGACTACGGCATCCTGCACACCTGCACGCTGGATTCGATGGGCCATCGCTTCGGCCATGACTGTATCGAGATGGACCATGCCTGCTACGCGATGGACGGCATGTTGGCCGCCTTCCTGCCCGGCTGGCGTCAAGCCGGCTATGAAGTGATCGTCACCGCCGACCACGGTCAGACGGATCGCGGCCATCACGGCGGCCATGACGACGAGATGCAGGATTTCGCGCTCTATTATTTCGGGCCGGCGAAAGGGCCCGAGGCCGACACGCTGCTCGACCAGCTGCAGCTCGCGCCGACGGTGTTGAGCCGGCTTGGGGTTGAGATCCCCGAGACGATGAGGGCGAAAGTGTTTTTGGGGTAGGCGCGGCCTCTCCTTCTCCCCTTGGGGGAGAAGGTGGATCGGCGCGCAGCGCCGAGACGGATCAGGGGTGTTCCAGCGGAGTGAGACGCTGGCTTTCCCTGGAGCACCCCTCATCCGTCGCCTTCGGCGACACCTTCTCCCACAAGGGGAGAAGGGGGCGCCCTGCCTACTGGCAACCTCCCCTCTCTTCGGTTAGCCTCAAAGAAATCCTTGGCGGAGGGTGAACCTTTTTGGACCGATCAGCGACAGAGCTTCGAGGAGCCAGGCGGCTCGACCGGCCATGAATGCGGCGACGGAAACCGATCGCGCGCTTGTAGACCGGGTCGCGAAAGGCGACCGGGCCGCCGTTCGGCTCCTGTTCATGCGTCACCACGCGCGGATCTACCGCTTCGTGGCGCGCCAGACGGGATCGGAAATGATGGCCGACGATATCGCAAACGAGGTTTTTCTCGAGCTGTGGAAACAGGCGCCCAGCTTCGAGGGCCGCTCTGAAGTTTCCACGTGGCTGCTCGGCATCGCCCGCTTCAAGGCGCTGTCCTTGCTGCGCAAGAAGAAGGAAGACTGGATCGACGACGACGATGCGGCGCAGGTTCCAGACAGCGCCGACACACCGGAAGTCGTCACCATGAAGGAAGACAAGGCCGCCGCCTTGCGCCGCTTCGTCGATGCCTTGCCGGAAGAACATCGCACGGTGATCGACCTTGCCTATTACCATGGCCAGTCGGTGACCGAGATCGGCGAAGTGCTCGAGGTTCCGGTCGCGACCGTCAAGACCAGGATGTTCTACGCCCGCAAAAAACTCGGCGAAGCCCTCAAGGCCGCCGGTTACGACAGGGGGTGGCCATGAGCGCCGCTGAAAAGATGTCGCGCCGCGACGAGATGGAAACGCTGCTGCCGTTCTACCTGAACGGCTCGCTGGAAGGCGCCGAGCTGGAGGCCGTCGAGGAATGGCTGGCCACCGACCCTGCGGCTCTAGCAGCACTTGGCGAGGCGGAAGCCGAATTCTCCGGCACCGCCGCCGCCAACGAGGCGATCCGCCCGCCGGCGGATGCGCTGTCGCGCTTCGCCAAGGCGCTCGACGCCCAAGCGGGTCCGGCGCGCGCGCCTGCCGGTCAGTCCTGGCTCGCCAAGGTTTTCGGCCGGGTGACGGCCATGCCGGCCGGTGTCGCCTGGGCGGCTGCGGCAGCGCTGCTTGCGCTCGTTTTGGTGCAGTCCTTCGAACAACCAGGCGGCAAGGGTAACGACTTCGAGGTGGCCGGCACCCAGGACGACCTGGCGAAGCTGCCCTTCGCCCTGGTCAAGTTCAAGGCTGACGCCAAGATGTCGGATATCACCAGCTTCCTCGGCCAGAACGGGCTGAAGATCGCGGGCGGGCCGACCGCCGATGGCGTCTTTCACCTGACGATCCCGGCCAGCACCGCGGCCGACTACGACAAGATAGTCGGCCTCGTTGCCGCCCAGCCTTTCGCGGATGCTGTGATCCAGGGAAGGAAACCGGTCGATGGCGGCTAAGGCGGTCATTCTCAAAACTGCGCTCCTTGCGGCGGCGTTTGTCGCCGCGCCTGCGTTTGCGCAAACCAATGATCCGAACCTGACGCAAAAGCAGGTCGACTGCCTGAATCGCACGACGGCCGCGGGCGCCGGCTGTGACACGGGCGGTGGCGCAAAGAACAACGGTGGCGTGCCGGGTAACGGCACGGCCGCGGGCGGCGCGGTATTCCTGCCGGCGCTGATCGTCGACCTGTTTCCGAACCCGCCGGCAAGCGCCGCTCCGCAAACGCCTGCGCCTTCCGGCGGAACATCGTCATCGAACAGTCCTGCCAACACGCCAGCACCACCGCCGACCCCGAGCGGGCCCGTCACGGTGCCGCAAGGCCTCAACCTGGCCGAGCCGCTACGCGCGATCACCGGCGAATTCGTGCCAGACGAGGTGCTGGTGACCGTCGCCGGCGATGCCGGCGTGGTGCAGCAGATCGCCAATTCCTTCGGCCTGCAGGTTCGCTCGCAGCGCCAGTCGCGGCTGCTCGGCTCGACGCTGGTGCGCTTCGGCATCACCGACGGGCGGCCTGTCGGCGTGGTGCTGGCGCAGCTTGCCGCAGACGGCCGCACGCAGCGGCGCGAGCCCAACCACGTCTACACGCTGCAGCAGGCGGCCGGCATCGTGAACTACGCCTTCGACCGCATCGCGCTCGATTCGAAACAGGCGAGCGGCGAGAATGTGCGCGTCGCCGTCATCGACACCGGCATCGACGACACCAACCCGGCGCTCAAGGGTGTGATCGCCGCGCAATATGACGCCATGCCCAACGTGCCGATCGAGAAGCGCGACCACGGCACCTCGGTCGACGGGCTGATCGCCGGTGTTGGTCCGCTGGAAGGCATGGCGCCGGGCGCGAAAATCTATCACGCGCGCGCCTTCGAAGGCGGCAAGTCGACCATGGACGTCATCCTGTCGGCGCTCGACTGGGCGGCAAGCCAAGACGTGCGCATCATCAATATGAGCTTCGTCGGCCCGAAGAACGACCTGCTCGGCACCGCCTGCCGCAATGCGCGGGCGCAGGGCATGGTGCTGGTGGCGGCCGCCGGCAACAACGGCCCGAAAGCGCCCTATGGCTATCCGGCCGCCTTCGACGGCGTCATTGCCGTCACCGCCACCGACGCCAAGGACGGCTTGATGCCGCAAGCCAATCGCGGCGCCTATGTCTTCATCTCGGCGCCGGGCGTCGAAATGCTGGCGCCAAGCGGCGCCGGCTCCGACGTGGTGACCGGCACGTCCTTCGCGGCGGCCATCGTCAGCGGCGCCATCGCCAATCTGATTCATGCCGCGCCCGACCGCTCGGCCGACGACATCGAGAAGGCGCTGGCGGCAACCGCCAAGGATCTCGGGCCCAAGGGGCGGGACAATGATTTCGGCTATGGGCTGATCGACACGAAGGCGGCCGAGGCGGCGAAGTAGCCGCCGCTCATATCTGTTGTGTAGGCGGCACAGCACCTCCACTCTGGCCTGCCGGCCATCTCCCCGGCGAGGGGGGAGATCAGCAGCTTCAAAGCGCCGGACCCAACCGTACCGGGCTTCCATCATGGAAGCGCGGCAGCCGAAAGCGGCTGAGGTCGTGCCCGGTTTCGTTTCCCTGGATCATGTCGGAAACCACGCGGCCCATGCCAGGCCCGATGCCGAAGCCGTGGCCGCTCATTCCGGTCGCGACGAAAAGACCGCCGACCGCACCCACTCGATCCACCACCGGGACGACGTCGGGCATGGCGTCGATCATGCCACCCCAGCCGGCCTTCAAGCGGGCTTGCTCGAACTGTGGGAAAAGCTGCTTGAAATTGCGCTCGATCGAACGAAGCTTTGCCGGCTCAGGGGCTGGGTTGAGCACCCGCATTCTCTCGAACGGACTTTGGGAATCCGGCGCCCAGTCGCGCGGCGTCGACCAGCCATCGGGGTAGCCCGATGGAGCGAACGGGAAATAGCGCGTTCCGAACGGGTTGTCCCTGAGGGCGGGAAGATATTGGGTGAAGTGCCGGAAAGCGTCAGGCCCCAGGTAAAGCAAGTGGCTGCCGCCCGCGGCGAGCGTGTATCCACCATCCTGCCTGCGCCTAAAAGCGATATGGTTGTCGGCGGCCGCGCCCGCATAGATTTCAGGCAAGGGCTCCGTTGCGGCTGTGGTTACCCGGACGCTGAGCTGGGGGATGGACACGCCGTGCCTCGCCAGGAACAGGGAAGACCAGGCGCCGCCGGCGACCAGCACTGTGGAGGTCTCGATATATCCCGCCTCGGTCCACACGCCCTTGATCCTGCCGGCCGCGATTTCGAGGGTGCGCGCGGCGCAGTTCTCCACGATCCTGGCGCCTTTTCGCACGGCTAGCCTGGCCAGCGCAGGCACCGCCAGCCAAGGCTCCGCGCGCATATCCGAGGGCGTCGTCATCGCGCCCTTGAACTTTCGCGACATGCCGGTGATGAGTTTCGCGGTTTCGTCCGCACCCAGGAGACGCGTGTCGACGTCATGGGCCGCGGCGATCTTCATGAACGCTTCGAAGCCGGCCATGTCCTTGTCGGCGTTCGCCAGGTAGGTCACGCCTGTCTGGGTGAGTCCAATGTCTTCGCCGCATTCCTCGGCCAGTTGCCGCCACAGGCGAATGGCCTCGATGACGATCGGCAGCTCATCCGCGTCCCGTCCCTGCTTTCTGATCCAGCCCCAATTTCGCGAGGACTGCTCGGCCGCGACCCGGCCTTTTTCCAACAGCGTCACCGGAATGTTCCGAGAGGCGAGGAAAAGCGCCGTCGTCACGCCGATGATGCCGCCACCGACAATCACCACCTCCGAAGTCTTCGGCGGCGGCCCTGGATGTTGGATTGGATCCGCTTCGGTGAACGGGAAAGTGGGCAAACGGCTACTCTGGAGGGCTGTTGACGGTTCTGCCTTACCGGTTGTCACCGTCCAGGATCAGGAGCAGGTGCTGGCGGACCGTTGTCCCACGGGAGTTGATGCAGCCCATGAAGGAGGCGGCCGGTGAAGCTGTTGGATCCTGCCCCCTTGGAAGCCCAGCTTCACCAGCGGCCGTAGTTGGCTCTATCCACCCTTCACGATTCTCGGCTTGGTCGGCCGGCGGGATTGCACCGCACCCTCGAGAACCAAGGCCAACCGCTTCTCGTCTTCGATGGCGCGATCGATCGCCTCAATTTGCTCTTGAAGCGCCTTCAGTTGCGCGCCGTAGCTTGAGCCATCGCTGTCTCCGATCTGAAAGCCACTTGCCCGCATCGCGTCGCGAGTGTGGTGCACATTTCGGACGCCTTCGCGTCGAGTCGCGACCAGGATTTCCCTGAACTCTTCAAGACGTTCAACGTGAGTGCGGGTCATTGCGTTCTCCTATTCGTCGTCATCGTTGCCGGCGGCGCTTTGAACGGCCAACTTTTGGCGCAGAAGGGCTAGAGACTACAGGAGATACTCTCGACAAAGCATGAGTGCGGAAGCTCAAATTTGAACGTCTTACAATAAGGTGGGGCCTGGCAGGCAAAAATTGGCTTAGTCTGCGACCGATCCATCGCGCGCTCGTCTTTTCAGCTGAGCGCGCCCACGGTCCGGCTGGTGAATCTGACCTTAGACCGGCGCCCCCGCCACCGATCCCCGCACCACCAGATCGACGGGCCAGACCTCGCCGCGAGCCCCCTCTTCCAGCCCCGATATCCGCGCGGCCAGCCGTTCGGCGACGCGGGCGCCGGCGAGGCGGATCGAGGAGCGCGTGGTCGACAGCGGCACCGGGAAATTCTCTGGCCGCAGCCAGGGAAAAACGTCGTCATGCGCGACCAGCGACAGGTCGCCAGGGATGGTGAGACCAAGGTCGCGCACGGCGCGCACGACGCCGAGCGCCATGATCAGACTGGAGCAGGCGATCGCCGTCGGCGGCTCGCTGTCCTCGAGTAGGCGGCGGGCGGCGCGGTAGCCATTCTCCTCGGTCATGGTGAGCGAGCAGACGTGGCGCTCGCCAAGCATCAGCCCGCTCGCGGCAAGCGCCCGGCGCATGCCACGCTCGCGGTGGATGGCGAAGGTCTCGCGGTCGTTGCCGTTGATCAGCGCGAGGCGCTTGTGGCCGAGCTGGACGAGCAGCCGCCCCGCCTCGTGAAAGGCGCCCTCATTGTCGATGTCGAGATAGGGATAGTCGAAATCGAAGCCTTCGCTGCGGCCGTGGACGATGAAGGGGATGCCCAATTTGTTGACCAGCGCCAGCCGCTTGTCCGCCGGCCTCGGCGCGGAGAGGTAGACGGCATCCACCTGCCGGTTGGCGACGATACGCCGGTAGGTGGTCTCCTCGTCGTCGGCATCGGCCGGCGAGAGCACCAGATCGAGCTCGTGCGAGCGGGCGTAATCGCCGAGGCCGGAGAGGAATTCGACGAAATGCGGATCGATGTCGACGGATGCACCCGTCGGCAACACATAGCCGATCATGCCCGACTTGCCGGTGGCGAGGCGCCGAGCGGATGGGTTCGGCCGGTAGCCGTGGCGCTTGGCGGCGTCCATCACCCGCCGCCGGGTTTCCTCGCTGACTTCGGGGTAGCCGTTCAGCGCCCGGCTGACCGTGGTCTGCGAAAGCGACAGCATATGCGACAGCTGCTTGAGGTTCATCGGAGGCCCTCCAGCCTCAAAGCGCTTTCAATTTTAATCGATCCGATGATGGCCGACGCTATCGCCAGCAAGATGACCTTAGAGGTGCATTAGCCCGCTTTGAAGCAAAAACTGCTATTGCAGCGCCAAAAAAGCATGCTGCACCGCACTTTCTTCGCTGCTTCGTTGTCATTTAAATCGATTAATGGAGCAAGCCCCTTGACTTCATGACGATTCAATGGCGAGATCAAACGAGCCAAAGCGCTTTGGAACGCTCTTCGAAAGGTTGCGGTTGCCTTCTCGCTGAGTCACAGTTCCGTGGGCGTCGGCGGACGAAATGGAGGTTTCGTCCGAACTGTCTCAACACTGGGAGGACTGCGATGAAGAAAATGCTTCTCTTGGGTGCTGCGTTTGCTGCGCTCACCCTTGGCCTGCCGGCACATGCCGAACTGAAATTCAAGCCGGGCGAAGATTCGAAATTTCACTGGGCGAATTACGACGACCTCAAGAAGGTCGATCTCAAGGGCGAGACGCTGACCATCTTCGGGCCGTGGCGCGGCGAGGACGAGACGCTTGTGCGTTCGGTCCTCGACTATTTCCAGGAAGCCACCGGCGCGGAGGTGAAATATTCCTCGTCCGAGAATTATGAGCAGCAGATCGTCATCGACACCCAGGCCGGCAGCCCGCCCAATATCGCTGTCCTGCCGCAGCCTGGCCTGATCCAGGATCTCGCTTCTAAGGGCGTGCTGACCCCACTGGGCGACGACGTCGCCGCCTGGATCAAGGAAAATTATGCCGCCGGCGACTCCTGGGCCAAGCTCGGCACCTATACGGGCAAGGACGGCAAGCCGGGCTTCTATGCCTTTCCCTACAAGATCGACGTGAAGGGTCTGGTCTGGTACTCGCCGGATAATTTCCAGGAGGCCGGTTACAAAGTTCCGAAGACCCAGGAGGAACTGGCCGACCTCGAGAAGAAGATCGTCGCCGACGGCGGCAAGCCATGGTGCATCGGACTGGGTTCGGGCGGCGCCACCGGCTGGCCGGCGACCGACTGGGTCGAGGACATCATGCTGCGCACGCAGCCGCCGGAGGTCTACGACAAATGGACGAAGAACGAGATCCCGTTCACCGACCCGGCCGTGGTCAACGCCCTCGACATCTTCGGTAAGATCGCGACCGACGACAAGATGGTCGATGGCGGCGCCAAGGCCGTCGCAGCGACCGACTTCCGCGACAGCCCGAAAGGTCTCTTTACCGTTCCGCCCAAGTGCTACATGCACCATCAGGCGTCGTTCATTCCTTCCTTCTTCCCGGAGAACGTGAAGCTCGGCCAGGATGCGGACTTCTTCCCCTATCCGCCCTATGCCTCCAAGCCGGAACTGGGCACGCCGCTGGAAGTGGCCGGAACGCTGGTGATGATCACCAAGGACTCCAAGGCCTCGCGCGAGTTCATCAAGTTCCTGCAGATGCCGCTCGCGCATGAATTGTGGATGGCGCAGAAGAGCTTCGTCACCCCGTTCAAGTCGGCCAACAAGGACGCCTATGGCAGCGACGCGCTGAAGAAGCAGGGCGAGATCCTCGTCGGAGCCACCACGGTGCGGTTCGACGGCTCCGACCTGATGCCCGGCAAGGTCGGCGCGGGCTCCTTCTGGACCGGCATGATCGACCTGGTCGGCGGCAAGTCCGCCCAGGACGTCGCCGCCGACATCCAGAAGAGCTGGGATGCCATCAAGTAGGCAGCCGGCGCGCAGGCCGCCGCGCGCGGCCTGAAATCTTCCTCATCCTCCACCTGGATCCGGGCTACGGCCCGGATCCGACCGGCGGCGCACGCCGGAAGCCTTCGCGTCTCGATTGTTCCGAATAACTCATAAAGTCGGTGCATGCGGCCGCCAGCATTGCCTGGCCGGTCATGCGCAGGGAGAGGGACCCATGGCGGCTCAGATTTTCTCGGCCATTTTCGTCATCATCATCGGCGTCGGCGGCTGTGTCGCCTATTTCTGGGGCGCCAACAAACTGCTCGATCTCGTCTTCCCGTCGCGCGGCGTCTCCGGCAGCGCCGCCGTCGACAATTTGCGCCGTCAGGGCCTGGTGCGGCCCTGGCTGTTCGTCGGCCCGGCGATGATCATCCTGACCATCTACCTGATCTATCCGGTGGTCGAGACGCTGCGGCTCTCCTTCCTCGACCGCGGCGGCGAAAACTTCGTCGGCCTCGCCAATTACCAATGGGCCTTCGGCGACCATGATTTCCGCAACTCGATCTTCAACAACATCCTGTGGCTGGCGGTGGTGCCGGCGGCCTGCACCTTCCTCGGCCTGATCATCGCCGTGCTCACCGACAAGATCTGGTGGGGCACGATCGCCAAGAGCCTGATATTTTTGCCGCTGGCGATCTCCTTCGTCGGCGCCAGCGTGATCTGGAAATTCATCTACGAGTATCGCGGCGAGGGCCAGGTGCAGATCGGCCTGCTCAATGCCATCATCCAATATTTCGGCGGCCAACCGCAGGTGTGGATCTCGCTGCCGCTCTGGAACAATTTCTTTCTGATGATCATCCTGATCTGGATCCAGACCGGCTTTGCCATGGTGATCCTGTCGTCGGCGCTGCGCGGCATCCCGGAAGAGACCCTGGAAGCGGCGGTTATCGACGGCGCCAACCCGTTCCAGATCTTCTGGAAGATCATGGTGCCGCAAATCTGGGGCACCATCGCGGTCGTCTGGACCACCATCACCATCCTGGTGCTGAAAGTGTTCGACATCGTGCTGACCATGACCAACGGCCAATGGAACACCCAGGTGCTGGCCAATCTGATGTTCGACTGGATGTTCCGCGGCGGCGGCGATTTCGGCCGCGGCGCCACGATCGCCATCATCATCATGATCGCGGTCATCCCGATCATGATCTGGAACATCCGCCAGGCCAACAAAGAGACGGGAGGGCATTGAGATGGCCGCGTCCACCGGAAAGTCCTTCGTCAGCCGCTTCGGCGTTCATATCGCCGTGCTGGTCTTCGTCGTCATCTGGACCATCCCGACACTCGGCATCCTCGTCTCGTCGCTTCGCGACAAGGACCAGATCATCGCCTCGGGCTGGTGGAATTCCTTCGCAAGCTCGAGCCAGACCGAGGCCGCGCGTCTGCCGGCTGCCTCCGCCCAGACCCAGAAGGATGGCAAATACGTCATCGAGGGCAACATCTTCGGCGACGGCGCCAAGCGCGCGATCAGCGCCTTCGGAACCAAGGCGGCGGCGCCGACGCAGTACAAGGCAGGCACAGCGGCCGATCTCGGCGACGGGGTGTCGCTGCAGGTCAATAGCGACGGCAGCTTCGTGTTGTCTTCGCCAAAGGCCTTCGAAGGCGATCGTGGCCAGCGCGTCTATTATGCGTCCTCGGCGCCGCCGAAATTCACCACCGAGAATTACGATGCGGTGCTGTTTGCCGAGGGTATCGGCCGCTCGTTCATGAACTCGCTGACGGTGACCATCCCCTCGACGGTGATCCCGATCCTGATCGCAGCCTTCGCGGCCTATGCGCTTGCGTGGATGCGGTTTCCGGGCCGTGCGCTTCTGATCGCCGTCATCATCGGCCTCCTTGTCGTACCGTTGCAGATGTCGCTCATCCCGCTGCTGAAGCTCTATAACGGCGTCGGCACTTTCTTTGGCGTGCCGTCGAAGACCTATCTCGGCATCTGGCTGGCGCATACCGGCTTCGGCCTGCCCTTCGCCATCTACCTGCTCAGGAGCTACATTGCCGGCCTGCCGCGCGAGATCATGGAATCGGCGCGCATCGACGGCGCCAGCGATTTCGAGATCTTCGTCAAGATCGTGCTGCCGCTGTCCTTCCCGGTGCTGGCGTCCTTCGCCATCTTCCAATTCCTGTGGGTATGGAACGATCTTCTGGTGGCGATGGTTTTCCTCGGCACGGCGCCCGATCAGATCGTGCTGACGGCCAAGCTCAACGCGCTGCTCGGCTCGAGAGGTGGCAATTGGGAGATCCTCACGACATCGGCCTTTATCACCATCATCGTGCCGCTGACCGTGTTCTTCTCGCTGCAGCGCTATTTTGTCCGCGGGCTGCTTGCCGGCTCGGTGAAAGGAGGTTGAGACAATGCAATCGGCTTTGAAGGCGACTTCGAGACCAGACCCTGCCATCGACCGCGACTGGTGGCGGGGCGCGGTGATCTACCAGATCTATCCGCGCTCCTACCAGGACTCGAACGACGACGGCATCGGCGACTTGAAAGGCATTGTGCGGCGCCTGCCCTACATCGCCTCGCTCGGCGTCGACGCCATATGGATCTCGCCCTTCTTCAAATCGCCGATGAAGGACTTTGGCTACGACGTGTCGGATTATTGCGATGTCGATCCGATGTTCGGCACGCTGGCCGATTTCGACGCGCTGGTGACGGAGGCGCACCGGCTGGGGCTCAAGGTAATGATCGACGAGGTGCTGTCGCACACCGCCGACATCCACCCGTGGTTCAAGGAAAGCCGTTCCAGCCGCAGCAATCCCAAGGCCGACTGGTATGTGTGGGCGGACGCCAAGCCCGATGGCACGCCGCCCAACAACTGGCTATCGATCTTCGGCGGTTCGGCCTGGCAGTGGGACACCAGCCGCCAGCAATATTACATGCATAATTTCCTGGCCGAGCAGCCGGACCTCAACTTCCACAACCGGGAAGTCCAAGACGCGCTGCTCGACATCACCCGCTTCTGGCTGGAGCGCGGCGTCGACGGCTTTCGGCTCGATACGATCAATTTCTATTTCCATAGCCAGGGGCTGGAGGACAACCCGCCGCTGCCACTCGAAGAGCGCAACGACCAGACCGCGCCCGCGGTCAATCCCTACAACTATCAGGACCATATCTACGACAAGAGCCGCCCGGAGAATCTCGGCTTCCTCGAGCGTTTTCGCGCGCTGCTCGACGAATATCCGGCGCAGGCGGCGGTCGGCGAAGTCGGCGATTCCCAGCGCGGCCTTGAAGTGGTCGCCGCCTACACCGCCGACGGCAAGCGCGTCCATATGTGCTATTCCTTCGACTTCCTGGCGCCAGAAAAAATCAGCGCGGCGAAAGTGCGCGCCGTGCTGGAGGCTTTCGGCACCGTCGCCAGCGACGGCTGGTCGTGCTGGGCCTTCTCCAATCATGACGTGATGCGCGTGGCATCGCGCTGGGCCGCCAACGAGGCGGATCCGACCGCCTATCTCAAGGTGATCTCGGCGTTGTTGATGTCGCTGCGCGGTTCGGTCTGCATCTATCAGGGCGAGGAGCTCGGACTGGGCGAGGCGGAGCTGAAATTCGAGGACCTGCAGGATCCCTACGGCATCCGCTTCTGGCCGGAATTCAAGGGCCGCGACGGCTGCCGCACGCCGATGGTGTGGGAAGCGGCTGCCAAGAATGGCGGCTTCTCGGCCGCGAAACCCTGGCTGCCGGTGCCGGGCAAGCACCTATCGCTGGCCGTCAACGTGCAGCAGGGCGACGCAAGCTCATTGCTCGAGCACTACCGCCGCTTCCTCGCTTTCCGTCGCCAGCACCCGGCGCTGGCCAAGGGCGATATCGACTTCATCGCAAGCGATGGCGACACCGTCGCCTTCACGCGCCGCGAGGGCAATGAGCGGATCGTCTGCGCCTTCAACCTCGGCAGCAAACCCGCCGAGATCAATCTCGGCCAGGGCGCGCTGCAAGCCTTGCCGGGGCATGGTTTTTCGGGACAGACTGGCAGCGGGCCGGTCCGCCTCGGCGGTTACGGCGCCTGGTTCGGGCGCATCGACTGAACTTCTGAGACAGCAATCAACGGGAGGAGACAAACATGGCCGATGTCACGCTGAACCAGGTGAAGAAGTCATACGGCAACCTCAACATTCTCCATGGCATCGACCTCGACATCAAATCGGGCGAGTTCATCGTCTTCGTCGGACCGTCGGGCTGCGGCAAGTCTACCTTGCTGCGGTCGATCGCAGGGCTCGAGGAGATCACCGGGGGCGAATTGAAGATCGATGGCGAGGTGGTGAACGACGTGCCGCCATCGAAGCGCGGCATCGCCATGGTGTTCCAGTCTTATGCGCTTTATCCGCACATGACGGTCTACGACAACATGGCCTTCTCGATGAAGATCGGCAAGGAAAGCAAGGCAGAGATCGACAAGCGGGTGCGGCAGGCGGCGGAAATCCTGCAGCTGACCAAATATCTCGACCGCCTGCCCAAGGCGATGTCCGGCGGCCAGCGCCAGCGCGTCGCCATCGGCCGCGCCATCGTGCGCAACCCGAAAGTGTTCCTGTTCGACGAGCCGCTGTCGAACCTTGACGCAGCGCTTCGCGTCGCCACCCGCATCGAGATCGCCAAGCTGAAAGAATCGATGCCGAACACGACGATGATCTACGTCACCCACGACCAGGTCGAGGCGATGACGCTGGCGGACCGCATCGTGGTGCTGAAGGAAGGCCGCATCGAGCAGGTCGGCACGCCGATGGAGCTGTACAAGCGCCCAGGCAATTTGTTCGTTGCCCAGTTCATCGGCTCGCCGGCGATGAATATCCTCCCCGCCAAGATCGAGAAGGCCGGCAACCCGACCGTGGTCAGCCATGTCGGCGGCCGCAAGGCGACGGTGCCGATCGCCACGCCAGCCTCGGCCAATGGCGCGGCAGTGAGCTTCGGCGTGCGGCCGGAGGACCTCTTGATCGCTACCGGTTCCGATTACCTCTTCGAGGGCAAGGTCGACTATATCGAGCAGCTCGGCGAGGTTCAGCTCCTCTATATCGATATCGGCCGCGCAGACCTGCCGCTGGTCGCCAAGCTGCCGGGCAATGTCGAGGTCAAGCGCGGCGAAACGCTGCGGCTCAACGCCGCCGGCGGCGACCTGCACATATTCGACGCGGACGGCCACTCCTTCACGCTGCATCGCGAAGAAGCGAAGGCAGCCTGAGCGGACAAAGCCGTCACGGCAAACAAAAAGCGGCGGGCCTCGGCCCGCCGCTCCTGTTTTAAATCACGGTCGGCTGTTAACGATTGCCGAAGTGGTCGCGGTCGCTGCCCTGCGGCGCCGACTTCTGCGCGTCGCCCGAGTTCAGTAGCTTGTAGACCGGAGAGTCTGTGCCGATCGACGAAGTGCGCGTGGTGTCGACGGCAGGGGCCGGCTGGTTGACGCCGCTGTTGTTGTAGTTGTCGCTGCCGGCAAAAGCAGCCGTGGAAACAGCGATCAGGGCCGCGGAGGCAAGGATGATCTTCTTCATTTTAGGTACTCCTGAATCTTTTGTCGGACCGAGGCGGCGGGCTCTCCCGCCGCCGGTCCGAAATCGGCAGTTAGTTGTTGCCGAAGAGGCTGTGATCGGCGCCCGTCTTGACGGGGTTCTGCGCGGCCGGCTCCGTCTTGCGGACCGAGGCCGTGTAGGACGAGTCAACCGTGGCGGCCTGCGGATTTGCAGCCTGCGCGTTGTAATTGTCGCTGCCTGCGAAGGCACTGCCGGAAATGGCCAGAAGGGCGGCGGCAGTGAGAACAATCTTTTTCATTTTTGTCACTCCAGTATCTTTATTCGGTCCGTCTAGCGGCGTGTCTTGGGAATGAAATCGCGTCGTTCGGACAGCGCGGATGTGAGTGAGCCAATCGCCGGATTCCAATCACGAAGTTTTTCCGTCTGGACTATGAATCCAGGTCTTGAAATTTTCATAAGCATGCCTACGATCATTTTTTTCTATAATTATTTCAATTAGTTATATGAAATGCCAGCTTAGCTCACCAAGTGTATCAGGCCGCCAATGTTCACAGCGTCCTGCACGCATCGTCAACAGAAACGAACCGTTCGGTTCGACTTTAGAATCTCCTAATAGTCACTTTTCGATACTATTAACCGTCCTACCCCCTGCCCGGATGGTCGATCCGGGATCCGGCTCAGACGCGTTTTGGCCCAGGAAGGTGGCGCGATCCCCCTATTATCGGTGCTTGAATCGAGGCCTGACCGACGAACCGATCCTCCAAATGGTCGGCGGGAGGCGGATCCGCCTTTGCCTTGCCAAGCAGGAGCCGAGTGTTTACAGGCGTTGTCGAGGGGTCAGGCAATGATGCGACCGGCGGCGGCCGGCTTAAATTGCAGCGGGGTCAAGAACATGCCTCTTTCCGACGTCTACGCCGTTGCGAGCAAGGACATCGTTTTTGAATCCTTCGACGGCGAAGCCGTCGTGCTCGACCTTTCCAACGGCAAGTATTTCGGCTTTTCCGATTCCGGCAGCAAGGTCTGGCAGGCACTGTCCTCGGGGGTCGGCACCGAAGCGCTGATCCAATCGGCCGCGGGTGCCGCCGCGATCGACGCCGCCGCCCTCGAGGCATTCATCGCGCAGCTGGTCGAGTTGGGCCTGTTGGCGCCTTCCAGCGCAACGCCGCTTCCGTCGTCCGACGACTTGCCGGCGGCGCTGGCGGCGGCAAGCGAACCGCTCAACGTCAGCGTCCATGACGACCTTGCCGACCTCATCATCGTCGACCCGATCCATGAGGTCGAGGAACCGCTTGGTTGGCCCGCCGTCAAGCAGGTTTCCTGATCGGCTGGCGACAGGCCGAGCCAGGCTGGAACAGGCCATGCCACGTGTGACGCTCGAGACTTTGCCGGACTATGCCCGCTTTCTCATTACCGCCGCCGAAGGCGCGGCCGGGCAATTTCCGGTCCAACGAACCGTCCGCCTGCCCGGGCTGGAATTGGTGGCGCATCTCGATCGCGGCGCGCTCGCGGATGCCCTTGGCCAAGCTTTCATTGAAGCCAAGGGCGATCCGCGGGATTCCCGTCAATGCCGCATCTTCATCGGCCATCCGGGCATCGACGGCATGCCGGAACCGGCAAGCTGGGGCGATGCGCATTTCACCGAGCACGGCTTTGCCCAAAAGCTCGCCGAGGCAGGGCTGCGTGGCCATCATTTCCACGACCTGGATTTCTGGCAGATTTACGATCCTGAGCGGCGTGTCGGCGTCCAGCTGATGCGGTCGGCCGACGCCTTTCCGCCCTGGGAGCCCGGCGCGCCGCTACGTGCCTTCCTGCACTGGGAATATGCCGCGCGGGGCATGCGACTCACCCATGCCGGCACGCTGGGTCTCGATGGCAAGGGCGTGCTGCTGGCCGGCGCCGGGGGCGCGGGCAAATCGGGCACCGTCGTTGCCGGCCTGCTGAACGGGCTGGACAGCGTCGGCGACGATTATGTGCTGATCGACCTCGACGACGGTGTAAGGGCGCGACCGCTTTTTTCGACGCTGAAGCAGGATCCCAAGGGATTCGCGCGGCTTGGCCTGGAAGGGCGGCTGGGGCCTGCACGGCCGCTCAACTGGCAAGGCAAGCGCGTCTTTCACATTAACGAGATCGCGCCCAGGCCGGTACGTGCAAGTCTGGACATTTTCGCGTTGATGGTGCCACATGTCGGCGACAGCAAGACGAGTTCGATCGTGCCGATATCTCGCAAGGACGCCATGATCGCGCTGGCGCCGTCCGGCATCGCGCAGATGCCCGGCGAGCGGGAAAGCGGCTTTCGGTTCTTCAGCGATCTCACGCGCTTCCTGCCCTGCTACAGGCTTTCCCTCGGGACGGGTCCCAACGAGATCGCCGGCGCTGTTAGGGATTTTCTCGCACGGGGCGCCTGATGAAACTGAGCGTGATCATGCCCGTCTTCAACCGCGAACGCTACGTCGTGGCGGCATTGCGCTCGTTGGTCAGGCAGAGTGACGCTGCCGACCTCGACATCATTGTCGTCGATGACGGCTCGGGCGACGGCTCCGCTGAAGCGGTGCGTTCGATGATGCGCGAGCACCCTTGCATCCGCCTGTTTCAGCAGCGCCATCTGGGCGTCGCCAAGGCGCGTAACGCCGGGCTGCGGCAATTGCCCGCGGATGCCGGCTTCGTGTCCTTCCTCGATTCCGACGACATTTCACTTGCCGGGCGCTTCAAGGCCGATCTTGCCCGCTTCGAAGCCGAGCCTGGCCTCGAGCTCGCCTATTCGCTGATGACCATGGTGGATCGGATCGATGACGCGCGGTTGGAGCCGACACCCGACAGCCGTGTCATGACGTTTCGAGGAATCTCGTTGACGACCGCCTTGTTCAGCCGTGCGCTGGTCGAACGCATCGGTGATTTCGACGAGGAGTTCGAACAGGCCGAGGACACGGATTATTTGCTGCGTGTGTTCGAAAGCGGTCCGACCTATCAGCTGCTGGACAGCGTCGCCATCTACTACCGTCGCCACACGGACAACGTAACCAAGGAACACGCCAGCAGGCTCCGCAATCATTTGAGGGCCATTCACAAATCGATGCGGCGTCGCCGGGCGGATCCGTCGCTGCGCGGCGTGCAGGGTATTTTCGAGCTGAAGAGCCCGCCCGAGTGGCAAATGATGTGAATGCCGGGCACAATGGGGTCTGCTTGGGTGATTTGGGGTCACGGATGCGGCTGAGCGTCATCATGCCCGTGCACAATCGCGAGTCCTATGTCGGCGCAGCGCTGCGCTCGCTGCTTCGGCAACGAAATGCGGCCGAGCTCGACATCATCGTGATCGATGACGGCTCCAGGGACGGCTCGGCCGAAGCCGTGCGCGCGATGATGGACGAAGCGCCCTGCATCCGGCTATTCCAGCAGGAAAACATGGGCGTGACGCGGGCGCGCAACAGCGGGCTCAGGCAGCTCAGGCCGGAGACCGAACTGGTGTCCTTTCTCGATTCGGACGACATCTCGCCGGCCGGGCGCTTCGAGGCGGATCTGAACCTTTTCCGGAAGGACCCCTCCCTCGAGCTCACCTATTCCAGGATGATGCTAGTCGACAGGATCGACGAGGAGACGCTGGAGCCGACCTCCGACAGCAACAGCATCACCGTTCGCGGCATTCATCTCTCGGCCGCGATCTTCTCGCGCGGTCTGGTCGACCAGATCGGCGGTTTCGACGAGGATTTCATCCAGGCCGAGGATACGGACTTCCTGCTGCGCAGTTTCGAGATCGGCCCGCGCTATGTGCTGCCGGACACGCTGGCGCTTTATTACCGGCGACATGCCGGCAACATGACAAGGCAGCAGGACGTCCAGTCTCGCGAATTCATGCGCGCCGTCTATAAATCCATGAAGCGCCGCAGGGCCGACCCGTCGCTGAAGCCGATCGAAGGCATCTTCGAACTGAAAAAACTCGCGGACTGGCAGTTCAACTGATGGGCACATATGGCGTCGTCATTCCGGCCTGCAACGCCAGCGCAACGATCGCGGAGACGCTGCGCTCGGTGGCGGCGCAGACGCTGCGGCCCGAACTGGTCGTGGTGGTCGATGACGGCTCGACCGATGATCTCGCCGCAGCGATCAGCGGCATCGACTTGCCGCTCAAGCTCTTGCGCCAGGACAATGCCGGGCCGGGCAGCGCGACCACGCGCGGCATCGCCCAGCTGTCGACGCCCTTCATTGCCACGCTCGATGCCGACGACCTCTGGCTGCCGGGGAAGATCGCGGCGCAGCTTGCCCATCTCGAACGGCTTCCCGGCACCTCCGGGGTCTTCACCCATATACGCAGTTTCCGCGACGGAGAGCCCGACGCAATGGCCCCGACCGCAACGCCCGGCTGGTCACGCTCGACGATGCTGATTCGCCGGGAGGTGGCCCAGAGCATCGGCCCGATGATCGATCCGCCAGGTGGTCGCGGCGAGATGATCGACTGGATCGCCCGGGCTCGCGAGGCCGGCTTTGTCCTCGACATGATCGACGAGGTCCTGACGCTGCGGCGCATCAGGCCAGGAAGCCTGTCCTATGGGCGCGACGCGACACGCGACCGCGGTTACCTGGAAGTGGCGCGCCTGGCCATGCTGCGACGGGCGCAGAGCAAGGCCAGCTCCAGCTGATGGCGAAGATCCGTCGCATCGGCAGGCGTTTTCCCGACTATGGCTGGTCCTGGCCGACCGGATCGCTGGACCGGCTGCTCAAGGCCGCGCTTCTGCCCGACGAGGAGGCGGCACGCCTTTGCGCCGCCGGCTGGCTGGACGAAAACGACATCGATCATGTCTCCTTCCGGGAACACCGGCTGCTCGCGGCGATTTCCGACAGGTTCGGACGCAAGCTTGCCGGCCAGGCCGCCTATCCGCGCCTGGTCGGCCTGCAGAAGATGCTGTGGACCAAGTCGCGCATGGCGATGCGCGAGGCAGAGCCCGCCTTGAAGGCGATGGTCGATGCCGGCTGCAAGGTGATGCTGATCAAGGGCGCCAGCCGCAACGCGCTCGATGCCGCCGCGCAGCGCGGACGCGTGGCGCACGACATCGATATCCTGGTGCGGCCCGACGACATGCAGCCGGCTTTCGATGTGCTGCGCGACCGCGACTGGCAGATAGCCACCGGCGTTTCCCCGCAATATCTGCGGACACGGTTGGCGTCGCTGCGCTCGATGAATTTCTTCAAGGGCAATTACGGCGACATCGATCTGCATCAGCTCGCCTATGACGGCTCGCAGCAGAGCGCCGAGGACGACCTCGCGATCTGGCACCGCGCGATCGCCGCCGAATTCAGCGACGTCAAAGTGGTCGTGCCTTCGCCAGCCGACCGCATTGCGCTCGCCATCGCGCATGGCGGCCTCGACGCGCATACGCACAGCGACTGGCTGGTCGACTGCACCGTGGCCATCCAAGGCGGCAATGTCGACTGGGACATATTCCTCGACGTCGTCGCCAGGCGCGGCCTCGCCGTCGCCGCGGCGGTGGCGCTCTCTTATCTGGCGCTGGAGATCGGCATCGCGGTGCCGGAAGCGGTCCTCGCCCAGGTTGTCGATATGGCCGACCGGCGCGGCGCGGCGCGCCTGTCATCCGTGCTGCAGGCCAAGCCGCGTACCGATTTCGGCGCGCTGACCTGGCTGTCGCGCGGCCTTGCCAAGCAACTTCGCCTGCAGCGCAAGAAAGGCCGGCTGAAGCAGTCCGAGCCGGACATAGTGTGGCGCGGCAAGCCGCTGGCGGCAAAGGCGGCTGGCGGGCCTGCCGCCTTCGTGCTCTCGCAGAGCCTGGACGAGCTGCCAGGCGATGCCGGCGAGATGATGCTCGATCTCATCGTGCGCATCGCTGTTCCCCCGGTCCGGCGCCGCATCGAGATGGAGCTCAACGCGGGCGACCGGCATGTCGCCCGGCTACGCTCGATGGCGCTTAGCCGTTCCGGCGGAGAACGGCTGCTGCGCTTTCGCGGCAAGGTGAAGTTGAACCAGGCGGGACAGGCCCTGGTGCTGGAGGCGCGGCCGTCACGGCAGTTCCGCGTCTGGGACAATGAGCAGGCCGTCGCCACTTACGGCGCGCTGCCGTTCCAGATCGTTTCGGCCAAATTTTCCAGAACCGGCTGAGACAGGAGCTGAAAGAGGATTCGTCTCAAACCCCATAACGTTCGGTGCGGATAATCCCTGCCGGGACATCGGCGTCTATCAGCGCCTGGGCAGCCGCCGAGACGAACGCATTCGAGCCGCAGACATAGGCGAGCCTCGGCGCCTTGGGCAGGCGCTCAATGGCCTGCGCCATCATGCGGGCGTCGACGCGCCGGGAATAGTCGGAAGGTCGCCTGGCCTGTTCGCGGGTCAGCGTCAGTACTAGGCTGAACCCGTCAAGCCGGTCGTCGAGGCCGATCAGCTCGTCGCGGAAGATCACCTCGTCCCAGACCCGCGCCGAAAAGACCAGCGCAACGGGCACCGCCGCATTGCGTAGCGTGCGATGGCGCGCCATCGCCATCAGCGGCACGACGCCGGAGCCGCCGCCAATCAGAAGGATCGGCCCGCCGTCGCTCTCCTCCCAGATGAAATGGCCGCCCAGCGGTCCGCGCAGTTCGATCTCGTCGCCGACCGCGGCCACATCGTGGAAGAAAGGCGAGACCTCGCCGTCGTCCAGCCGCTCGATCGCCAGCTCGACGGCTGCGCCTGCTTCCGGCGCCGAGGCGATGGAATAGGAGCGGCGCGCCTGATAGCCGTCCGGCGCCGTCAGCCTGACATCCACATGCTGTCCCGCCAGATGGGTGAAGGGCCGCGACGGCTGGAACCAGAAGCTGGTGACGCGCGGCGTGCGTTTTTCGATGCGGGTGATCGTGGCGGCCTGCCACGGCGATTGCGGCGACGGCTCGGCACTCATCGATTGCTGCTCACCGATCGTCCCCTCACGGGTCGCTGGAATAGCGCTGCTCGCGCCAGGGGTCGCCATACATATGATAGCCGCGCAGCTCCCAGAAGCCCGGCTCGTCGCGCTCGGTGAACTGCAGCCCGTTCACCCATTTGGCCGATTTCCAGAAATAGAGATGCGGCACCAGGAGCCGCGCCGGCCCGCCATGGTCCGGCGTGATCGGCTTGCCCTCATAGAGCAGCGCCACCATAGCCTTGCCTGTGACGAGGTCCTTGGTCGGCACATTGGTGGAATAGCCGTCAAAGGACAGCGCCAGCGTGTAGGCGGTCGGCGGCTCGATGCCGGCGTCGGCGAGGATGTCGTCGATCATGATGCCCTGCCAGGGCGTGTTGAACTTGGTCCAGGCGGTCACGCAATGGATGTCTCGCGTCATCTTGCTTTGCGGCAAGGCGTTGAACTCGGCCCAGTTCCATTTCTTGATCGGCTTTGGCCCCTGCTTGAGGGTGAAGGACCAGTCCTCGGTACGCACGCGCGGCGTCGGCCCTGCCGAAAGCACGGGAAAACCCTGCTCCAGATACTGGCCGGGCGGAATGCGCGCGTCAGTGTCGGATGGAGGACGCCGTCCGGAAAAGAAGCCACGGGTCACCATCGAGACGCTCCTGTGCAACCGGACTGCAGTGTTCTCGAAGACGTCCCACGGGGCAACAGAAATCTCAAGAGAGACCTGCCGGCGATACCGGCAGGTCTCAGGTCATTCTCAGCCGGCGGCGAAGGGTACGGCGACGAAGATCTGCTGGTCGCCGCGATCGACAAGCAACAGCACCGACTTCTTGCCCGATTTGGCTGCCTCGGCGATCGCCTGGTTCGCCTGTCTGGCGTTCTTTACGGGCGTCTGGTCGACGCCGACGATGACATCCCCCGGCTGGAGGCCCGCTGCCGAAGCCGCCTTATCCGGATTGACACGCTCGATCACGGCACCGTGCTGGTTGTCGGCAAGGTTGAGCTCTTGCCGGATATCGGGAGTGATATCGGTCAGCCCGAGGCCGAGCGACGGCACGCCTTGGCCCGCTGACGGCTTGCCGCCCTCGCCATTCGAGGCGGTCTTCACATCGTCGGTGTTGCGACCGACGTCTGCGGAGACCTGAACCGCTTTGCCCTTACGCCAGACGTCGACCGTTTCCTTGCTGCCGGGCGGGACATCCGCCACGGCGCGCGACAGGTCCTTCGTATCCTTGATCTCTTTGCCGCCAAAGCCGGTGATCACATCCCCGACTTCAATGCCCGCCTTGGCCGCAGGCGAGCCCGGCGTGACCGACGAGACCAAGGCTCCGGCAAGGTGGTCGAGGCCAATGGCGCCGGCAACATCCGGCGTGACCGGCTGGATCTGAACTCCCAGATAGCCGTACTCGATGTCGCCGCCCTTCATCAGCTTGGCGATGACCTTCTGGGCCTGGTCCGACGGGATGGCGAAGCCGACACCGACGCTGCCGCCATTGGGCGAATAGATCGCGGTGTTGATGCCGATGACATTGCCATTGACGTCGACCAGCGGGCCGCCGGAATTGCCATGATTGATCGGCGCGTCGATCTGGATGAAATCGTCGAATGGCCCGCTATGCAGGTCGCGGCCGCGCGCCGAAACGATGCCAGCGGTGACCGTGGTGCCGATGCCGAACGGATTGCCGATCGCCAGCACCTGGTCGCCGGTCATCAGCTTGCTGGAATCGCCCCATTTGACGGTCGGCAGCGGCTTGTCGGCCTTGATCTTGAGCACCGCCAGATCGTTTTTGGCGTCATGGCCGACGAGCTTGGCCGGAAGCTCGGTGCCGTCGTCGAGCGTCACCTTGATCGACCTTGCGCCATCGATGACGTGATTGTTGGTGACGATGGTGCCGTCGGCGCCGACAATGAAGCCGGAGCCGAGCGCCTCGGCGCGCGGCCCCTGCTGCTGCGGCGGCGTCCGCGGCATCGGCATGCCCTGGTCGCCGAAGAACTGTTGGAAGAACTGGTCGAATGGCACATTGCCGCCGAGGGGCGAACCGTCATCACCCGCCTGTGGCTGCGTCTTCATGATCGAGGTGATGGTGACGACAGCCGGCTTGGTGACGGCGATGACCGGCGCGAAAGAGCCGTTCGGGGCCGTGATGCCAGCGACAGGGGTCTGCGTCGTCGCGGCCACGGTGCTGAGGCCGGCGTTGCTTTCGGCAGAGGAGACGACGACGGGCGAAATGATCAGCGCGGCGCCCAGCAGGGCGGCGACGCGATGTCTGCGAAGAATGCTTAATGGTGACATGGTCGTTTCTGTCCGGGCGAGAGGTTGATCCAGCGCCGCAGGCGCTTCTGGAGGAGCGCCCGTCGACGTGTCGGCGACCGGGAATGCCTGCCTCGCCGCACATGGCAGCCGGCCGGATCGACAATCAAGATTTAGGATGCGGAATGGCCTGAATCAGGGCCTTTGGATGACCTTACGAAGATTTAATTCAGAGACCGCTTACGAACCGCTCGCGCCGGCGCAGGTAGGACGAGGCCATTGCGCGCATGCGGGCGGCATCGAAGATCGGGCCGTGGCCGCCAAGGCCGATGCGGATCGGCAGGTCGAGCAGGCGCTGCATGGTGCGGCAATAGGCCCTGCGGTCTGAATCCGGCAGATCGTCGATCAGCATGCCGTCATAGATGGCGTCGCCGGCGAAGAAGAGGCCATCAGCCTCGTCGAAGAGCCCGATCGAATCCGGCGAATGCCCGGGCAGATGCAGCACGCGGAATTGCCTGTCGCCGAGATCGACGACGTCGCCTTCGTCGAGCGCACGGGTCAGCGGCGCGGACGGAATCCGATAGTCGGCCGCCTTCCAGTCCGGCGCCGGCAGTTTCGAGACGGCGCCGTCGAGATTGTGGAACATGTAGGCGTAGGTGACGGCATCATCCATGCCGTGGAACTGAGCCGCGCTCATCCTCGGCCCCATGCGCAGCGGAAATTCATGCAGCGAGCCGACATGGTCGAGATGGATGTGCGTGGCGACGACGATGAGCGGCTTGCCGGTCGGCGTGTCGATCTGAGGCGCCAGCGGGCAGATGCCCATGCCGGTGTCGACCAGAAGGTCGGCGTCGCGCCCCTTCAGATGCCACATATTGGCGCGCACGAAATCATGCACGAAGGGCTCGGTCAGCATCGTCGTCCTGGCATCGACAACAGCCTTGCCGAACCAGTCGCCGACAACAAGCTCGCCCATCAGACGAACGGCTTCCCGACCTTATATTTCTCCGGCACCAGCCGCTTCAGATAGGTCATGCCGGCTTCCGAAAGCTGGTTGACGTCCGGCTGCATGAAATCGTCCGGCATATGGCGGGTCTTGCCGGCCACCGCCTTCAGCGGCACCTTCTTCAGCACGCTCTTCGACCCGTCGTACTGGATCGCCACCGAACCGCCGCCTTCGCCAGCGACGGCGACCGCGAAGGCGCCGGCATCGAAGGCTTCCTGGGCATCGACGGCGCTAATGGCGCCGACATAGCCGCGCGGCATGTAACCCAGTGCGTCGACCCGGGCACGCTTGCCCGGCAGGCCTTCTGCCAATGCACGCTCGAGCGCCGCCGGCAGGTCGCTGCCCGACAGCTTGACGTTGCCGTGCTGGTCGCGCTCGAGCTTCTCCGGCGGCACCAGGCTCTCGACCAGTGCCTTGCCGTCGGCGGTGCTGACGCCTTCCGATACGGCGACGATGCAGCGCTTGTGGCGATCCAGCTTTTCGCGCACTTCATCGATGAAGCGCTTCGCCGAGAAGGCGCGCTCCGGCACATAGATCAGATGCGGCCCGCTGTCGGGATCGAGCTGCCAGGCGGCAGCGGCGGCGGTGAGGAAGCCGGCGTGCCGGCCCATGACGATACCGACATAGATGCCGGGCAAAGCGCGGAAATCGAGATCGACCGAGAGAAAGGCGCCGGCGACGAATTCGGCCGCCGAGATGAAGCCCGGCGTGTGGTCGTTCTCCTCGAGGTCGTTGTCGATGGTTTTTGGCGCATGCACGAAGGCGATCGAGCCGCCGGCGGCATCGGTCAGGATCTGCTGCGTGCCCGAGGTGTCGTTGCCGCCGATATAGATGAAGGCGTCGGCGCCGGCCTTTTTCAGGCCGTTGAGTATGATCTCGCAATAGGCGGCGTCCGGCTTGTCGCGGGTCGAGCCCAGGGCTGCGCTCGGCGTGCCGGCGATCAGCCGCAGCCGGTCCTCGGGAATGGCGGAGAGATCGACATAATTGCCGTCGCGGATGCCGCGCACGCCATGGATCGAGCCAAGCACCTTGGCGCCGGGATGACGCTTGCGGATTTCCAGCGTCGCGCCGACGACGGTCTGGTTGATGACGGCGGTGGGGCCGCCGCCCTGCGCGATGACGAAGGTTCCAGCCATGCTTGATCTCTCCCGAAGCGAAGGATTCAGGGCACCTTCGCCTGTCTTGCGGCATCGCGCAACGGAAGAAACGGGATCTCGAAGATGGCGACCGGACAGGTCGCCTGAAAAAGATCAGACGACGACGACCGGGTTCTTCTTGGCGACGCGGCTGTAGAGGTCGATGATGTCCTGGTTGATCAGACGCACGCAGCCCGAGGACATCGCCTGGCCGATGCTCCACCATTCGGGCGAGCCGTGAATGCGGTAGCCGGTGTCCCTGCCGTTCTGGTAGATGTAGAGCGCCCGGGCGCCGAGCGGATTGGTCAGGCCGCCGGGCTGTCCGCCCTGCCATTTCACCAGTTCCGGCTTGCGCTGGATCATTTCCGGCGGCGGCGTCCAGACCGGCCATTCGCGGCCATACTGGATGTTGGCGCGGCCAGACCAGCGAAAGCCGTCCTTGCCGATGCCGACGCCGTAGCGGATGGCATCGCCGCCCGGCTGGACAAGATAGAGCATGCGCTCCTGCAGGTGGACGACGATGGTTCCGGGCGCCTCGCCAGTCTTATCGACGACGATCTGGCGGCGGAATCGCGGCTTGACCTTCTGCCACGGCACGGCCGGCACCTGGAAGCCGCCATCGGTCAACGAGGCATACATCACATCGGGGCCGGTGATGTTCTTGTCGACGCTGATCGCCGGGCGCATGGGCGGCACGGAACCGGTGACGGTGTTGTCGAGCTGCATTTGCGGCAGGTCGAGCGTGTCGGTGGTGCTGCAGCCGGCAAAACCGAGCAGCGCGATGGCGCCTGCGCCCGAAAGCACGGCGCGGCGGGAAAGCTGAATTTCGGTATCGATTGCGGCGCCGTTGGAAGGCGGCGTCAGACTTTGCGGCAACTCGCGCATACACCAAACCCTACGCTGCCGGCGGGAAGCACGGTCCGGCCGGATAATCGCATTTTCGCCAGTCATGGTTGAAAAAGGGTGAAAGGGCGTTGGTCCGGCTTAACCCTAACGGATCGTTGCGGCGGCCGATGGGCCAGCCGGTCGAGCCGTTGAAGATTTTTCCAACGGCCTCTTTACATTCCCGCCGACCCCAGGATTTATCCTGTTCTTTGCGCTCAAGGAGCAGGGAAATGTCCTTCGAAAACTGGGCTGCCTTCGCCGCCGCCTCTTCGATCCTTCTCGTCATTCCGGGCCCGACGATCCTTTTGGTCGTCTCCTATGCGTTGGGCCAGGGCTGGCGCACCGCGCTGCCGATGGCAATGGGCGTCGCGCTGGGCGACTTCACTGCCATGACGCTGTCGATGCTTGGCATCGGCGCGTTGCTCGCGGCTTCGGCGACGGTGTTCACCATCTTGAAGGTGATCGGCGCCGGCTATCTGATCTATCTCGGTATCAAGCTGTTCCGCGCCGGCGGCGCGCTGAAGGCCGAACCGCGTACCGACGCGGTGTCGGCGGCACGGATGATGGCGCATGCCTGGCTGGTGACGGCGCTGAATCCGAAAAGCATTACCTTCTTCGTCGCCTTCCTGCCGCAGTTCCTCGACCGGCACGCCGACTTCTGGGCGCAGATGCTGATCTTCGAGACGACCTTCCTGACCTTGGCCTTCGCCAACGCTTTCGGCTACGCGCTGGTCGCATCGAGGGCCCGCGCGATCGTGCGCAACCCGAAGGCGATCCGCATCTTCAATCGCACCGGCGGCACGCTGCTGGTCGGCGCCGGCATCGCCACGGTGGCGATGCGGTCGGGGAACTAGGACTGGCCAAAGCGAGGCAACTGCGAGGCTATGTCTGCGCGGTTGGCTGCCCTAGGATCGCATCCCGATCGCAAAATTGCCCGACAGCGAGGACATAATGATGAAGGATGCATTCGGGCTGAACTATTCAGGCGCAACCGAAGTCGGCTTCTCGTCCTACGTCAAGGCGGTGCATGAGCTGCAGTGCTTCATCGGCGATCCGGTCGGATCGATCGACCGCGCCATTGCCGACGACCCGGCCTTCGTCATGGCGCATGTCTTCAAGGGCTACCTGTTCGGCCTCGCCACGGAGCGCGACGCGTCGGCGGTTGCACGGTCCAGTTACGAAGCGGCGCTGCCGCTGGCGGCGAGCGCGCGCGAAGCGGCGCATGTCGCAGCGCTTGGCCATCTCGCCGAAGGGCGATGGCATGAAGCCGCCCGCATCCTCGAGGACATCGCCGTCGACTTCCCACTCGATGCGCTGGCGCTGCAGACCGGACATCAGATCGATTTCTTCACCGGTAACGCGCGCATGTTGCGCGACCGCATCGGCCGGGCGCTGCCGGCCTGGCAAAAGGACATGCCGGGCTACCACGCCATTCTCGGCATGCAGGCCTTCGGGCTTGAGGAGATGGGCGATTATGCCCGCGCCGAGTCCTTTGGGCGGCAGGCCGTCGAGATCGAGCCGCGCGACGGCTGGGCGCAGCACGCGGTGGCGCATGTTATGGAAATGCAGAGCCGGCAAAGAGAGGGCATCGCCTGGATGCGCGCCAATCCGGAGGCGTGGACGAAGGAGAGTTTCCTGCAGATCCACAATTGGTGGCATCTGGCGCTGTTCCACTACGATCTTGGCGAAACCGGCGAGGTGCTCCGGCTCTATGACGGGCCGATCTATGGAAAACGCTCGACATTGGCGCTCAATATGGTCGACGCCTCGGCGATCCTGTGGCGTCTCCATCTCGGCGGCGTCGATGTCGGCGACCGCTGGGCGGCGCTCGCCGCCAACTGGATCCCGAAGGCCGCCGCCGGCAACTACGCCTTCAACGACGCCCATGCGATGATGGCCTTTGTCGGCGCCGGGCTGGAAGCGCCGGCGAAAACGCTGATCGAGGTGCAGCGTGAGGCGATGCGCGGCACTGACGACAATGCCGCGTTCACGCGCGACGTCGGCCACCCGCTGACGCTTGCCATCCAGGCCTTTGGCCAAGGCAACTACGACGAGACGGCACGCCTGATCCGGCCGATTCGCTCGATCGCGCATCGGTTCGGCGGCAGCCATGCGCAGCGCGACGTGATCGACCTGACGCTGCTCGAGGCCGCCCTGCGCGCCGACGATAAGGCGCTGGCGCGGGCATTGACCGCCGAACGGCAGCTGGCCCGGCCCGACAGTCCGCTGTCGGCGTTGTTCCTGCGGCGGGCATCCGATTTGTCTGAGAATTGACCCGCAGCGGATCTTGTCCTAAGAACTGGCCAAGCCAGATTTTTTCGAGATCCGAAAAAATTAATGGCAATGGGAGGAAATCATGTATCTCGGCCTCGACCTGGGCACTTCGGGCGTCAAGGCGCTGCTGATCGATGATGGCCAGAAGGTCATCGGTTCCGGCCATGGTTCGCTTGACATCTCGCGGCCGCATCCGGGCTGGTCGGAGCAGGACCCGGCGCATTGGATCGAGGCCTGCCAGACGGCGATTTCCGAACTCAAGGCTTCGCACCCGAAGGAGCTTGCCGCGGTCAAGGGCATCGGCCTTTCCGGCCAGATGCATGGCGCCACCCTGCTCGACGCCTCGGACAAGGTGCTGCGCCCCTGCATCCTTTGGAACGACACGCGCAGCCATGCCGAGGCCGCCGCGCTCGATGCCGATCCGCGCTTCCGCAAGCTCACAGGCAACATCGTTTTCCCGGGCTTCACCGCCCCGAAGCTCGGCTGGGTGAAGAACAACGAGCCTGCGATTTTTGCCAAGGTGACGAAGGTCCTGCTGCCCAAGGACTATTTGCGGCTCTGGCTGACCGGCGAGCGTATCTCGGAAATGTCGGATTCGGCCGGCACCTCCTGGCTCGATGTCGGCAAGCGGCGCTGGGCGCCCGAACTGCTGGCGGCGACGTCGCTCGACGAAAAGCACATGCCGTCGCTGGTGGAAGGCACGGCCAAGGCAGGCGCCTTGCGCGGCGAGCTGGCATCGAAATGGGGCATCGCGGCCGGGATTCCGGTTGCCGGCGGCGCCGGCGACAATGCGGCCTCGGCTTGCGGCATGGGCACGGTCGGCGCCGGGCATGCTTTCGTGTCGCTCGGCACGTCAGGCGTGCTCTTCGCCGCCAACGCCTCCTACCTGCCCAATCCCGAAAGTGCGGTGCACACGTTCTGCCATGCGCTGCCCGAGACCTGGCACCAGATGGGCGTCATTCTGTCAGCCACCGATTCGCTCAATTGGCTGTCGGAGGTCACCGGCAAAGGCGCCGGCGAGCTGACCGGCGAGCTCGGCGACGCGCTCAAGGCGCCGGCGGGCGTCTCCTTCCTGCCTTACCTGTCGGGCGAGCGCACGCCGCACAACGACTCCGCCATTCGCGGCTCCTTCACCGGGCTCGGGCATGAATCCAGCCGTGCCGTGCTGACGCAGGCGGTGCTGGAAGGCGTCGCCTTTGCGTTCCGTGACAGCCTCGAAGCGCTGAAGACGGCCGGCACGACATTGAGCCGGGTGACCGCGATCGGCGGCGGCTCGCGCTCACGCTACTGGCTGAAGGCGATTGCGACGGCATTGCAGGTGCCGGTCGACATTCCCGCCGACGGCGACTTCGGCGCGGCGTTTGGCGCGGCAAGGCTTGGGTTGATCGCCGCGACTGGGACCGATCCGCTGGCGGTGTGCACCGCGCCGGCGACAGATGCGACGATTGAGCCGGATGCGGGGCTTGGTGGGGCTTTTGCTGATGCCTATCAAAGGTATCGCGCGCTCTATCCGGCGATAAGGGCTGTAACTGCGTGAGTGGGCGCGAGGCCCCCCTCTCTGCCCTGCCGGGCATCTCCCCCTCAAGGGGGGAGATTGGCAGTTGGGGCGCCTCGCTCATTCCTACGACGCTGGCGATTGGCGAAGGCCGGAGTGACAGCCGATCTCCCGCCTTGAGGGGGGTGAGGAGAGGCCCGCGCAGCGGACGGAAAGCCAACTGCTTGGCTTTCCGAACGACGAACGCCCGGAGCGATAGCGAAGGGCCGGAGCAGGCAGGCCAGAGAGGGGGGTCTCGCACCCCACCTCCCCAGCTAGCCTTGTTGCGCCGGCACCTTGTCCAAAAACCCGGTAACACTCTTCAACCGCCCGTTCTCGATGACGCCGATGTCGGTGCCTTCAATGACCGACTCCGTGCCTTCCGGCCCAAGATTCCACGAAAAGCGGATGCGGTCGGCGAAACCGTCCGGCTCGCCCTTCAGCGAAAACCGGAAGCCGGCGAAGCGCTGCTGCACGCCGTCGATCAGTGCCGCGATGCCGTCATGGCCGTCGCCTTGCATGACCGGGTCGCGATAGGCGACGTCCTTGGTGAAGGCCGCTTCGAGCAGCACCTTGCGGCGGGTCGCGTCCGCCTCGTTCCAGGCGGCAATGTAGTTGCGGGCGATCATGTTGAGGTCGGTCATGGTCGTGTTCCTTCGTTGGATCGTTTCGACCTGACCGTTTTGGCCCCGCGAAAGAGCGAAACCAATTACGCCTGAGGTAATCGGGCGAATGCCCCCCGGAGAGGAAGGAAACTATGAGCAGCGGATTTTTCGGCGACATCAAAAAGATCAAATACGAGGGGCCGGATTCGACCAATCCGCTGGCCTACCGTTTCTACAATCCGGACGAGGTCGTTGCCGGCAAGCGGCTGGAAGACCATCTGCGCTTCGCCGTCGCCTACTGGCATTCCTTCGCCTGGCCGGGCGGCGACCCGTTCGGCGGCCAGACCTTCGACCGGCCTTGGTTCGCCAAGCCGGGCGGCATCGACACGATGGAGTTGGCCAAGCTCAAGGCCGACGTTGCCTTCGAGATGTTCTCGCTGCTCGGCGCTCCCTATTTCTGCTTCCACGACGCCGATGTGCGCCCGGAAGGCAAGGATTTCTCCGAGAGTGCGGCGCGCCTCGACGAGATCACCGACTATTTCGCCGACAAAATGAAAGAGACCGGGGTCAAGCTGCTCTGGGGCACGGCGAACCTGTTCTCGCATCGCCGCTTCATGTCGGGCGCGGCCACCAATCCCGATCCGGATGTGTTTGCCTATGCGGCGGCGACGGTGAAGAAATGCATCGACGTCACCAAGAAGCTGAAGGGCGAGAACTATGTGCTGTGGGGCGGGCGCGAGGGCTATGAGACCTTGCTCAACACCGACCTTGCCCGCGAGCAGGAGCAGGCCGGCCGCTTCCTCAATCTCGTCGTCGACTACAAGCACAAGATTGGTTTCAAGGGCACGGTCCTGATCGAGCCGAAGCCACAGGAGCCCACAAAACACCAGTACGACTATGACGTCGCCACTGTGTATGGCTTCCTTAAGCGCTTCGGGCTGGAGAAGGAGGTCAAGCTCAACATCGAGCAGGGCCATGCGATCCTTGCCGGCCATTCCTTCGAGCACGAGCTTGCTCTGGCGAATGCGCTGGGCATCTTCGGCTCGATCGACATGAACCGCAACGACTACCAGTCGGGCTGGGACACCGACCAGTTCCCCAACAATGTGCCGGAAATGGCGTTGGCCTATTACCAGGTGCTGCAGGGCGGCGGCTTCAAGACCGGCGGCACCAATTTCGACGCCAAGCTCCGGCGGCAGTCGCTCGACCCGGACGATCTCCTGATCGGCCATATCGGGGGCATGGATGCCTGCGCGCGCGGCCTGAAGGCGGCGGCGAAGATGATCGAGGACAAGGCCCTGTCCGGTCCGCTCGCCGAACGCTATGCCGGCTGGAACACCGCCGAAGGCAAGGCGATGCTTGCGGGCAAGCGCACGCTGGAGGAAATCGCCGAACGCGTGGTGAAGAAGAAGATCGAACCGCAGCCGCGCTCCGGCCGGCAGGAGCTGCTCGAAAACATCGTCAACCGCTACGTCTGACATCCGATCGGAACACTGAAATCTGCCGTGTGCGGTCAACAAGCCGCCGCGGCATTCTCTTATCACAGCGCAAAAGTGCGCCGGGAATCGCGTTGCCGCGATTTGCAGGCGGCTGACAAAACTTTGCCCGCGCTGCCCCTCAATGACCTCGTTCTTGCCTTCAAACAGCCGTCACGGATTTCGTATAAACATGGCTTCAGTGGCGGGAAGGAAAGAAGGAGGCGAAACGTATGCAGCACGAACGCGAAATCGACGCCCTGCTCTCTCCCAGCGAGGCTGGCTCGATCATCGACCGGCTGATGGCGCTGCCGCATTCGAAAGACGGCGCCAGCAAGACAAATGAATGGGATCGCGCGGTCGCCGCGCGGCTCGAGACGGCGCTGGCCAAGAGCATGCGCTCGCGCCTTGTCGGCGAAGGCCGCGACGCTGCCTGATTCTTCCGCGGCCTGAGCCTTCTTGGCCCGAATCTTCCCTGGCCCGAATCTTCTCTGGTTTGACGAACGGAGACTGTTTCTCCATCTTTCAGCGATGATACGCGCGGTGCTCCTGGATCTCCTGGGTGTCGTCTATGATGGCGACACCCCGATAACAGGTGCCGCTGAGGCCATTGAACACCTGCGCAATGCCGGCCTGCCGCTCCGCTTCGTCAGCAATACGACCCGCTCGCCGCGCAGCGCAATCATCGCGCAGCTCGGCGGAATGGGTATCGACGTCGCGGACGAGGAACTGCTGACGCCGGCGCGTGCCGCGGTCGAATGGCTACGCAGGCATGGCTGCCAACCGCATCTGCTCGTCCATCCCGACCTCGAGGTCGAGTTTGCCGGGCTGGAAGGCGGGAGCGGCCGAGCCGTCGTCGTCGGCGATGCGGGCGAGGGCTTCGACCATGCCAGCCTCAACCGCGCTTTCCGCGAACTGGTTGCCGGCGCCGATTTCGTGGCGCTTGCCGTCAACCGCACTTTCAGGGATGCCGACGGGCTGCTCAGCCTCGACGCCGGCGCCTTCGTCGCGGCGCTTGAATTCGCCAGCGGCCGAAGCCCCGTGGTGCTCGGCAAGCCGTCGCCGGATTTCTTTCTCTCGGCGCTTGCGGACCTGGACTGCCCGGCGGCCGACGCGGTTATGGTCGGCGACGATGCGGAGAGCGATGTCGCCGGGGCGCTCAACGCCGGGCTTGGCGCGGCCCTGCTGGTGCGCGCCGGCAAATACCGTCCGGGCGATGAAGCGCGCTTCGATCCGGCTCCGACCGCGATCGTCGACGATCTCACGGCGGCAACCGAGTGGATACTTAAAGCGCGTCGCGCCGAAGCGGCCTCGAGGGACGCGCTGTAATCTTTGTTTGATGCATGTCGTGACCCCAAAACCGCTGCGCACTTTTGGGCGACATGCACTAGCCGCGCCGCAGTCTGACCGGCGCCTCGCCGAAAGCTCTGGAAAACGCCCTGGAAAACGCTGCTGCGGACGAAAAGCCGGTACGCCCGGCGATGTCCGCCATGGCAATTCGCGTGTCGACCACTAGGCGGCGGGCTGCGCCGAGGCGCAGCCTCAGATAGTAGGCGCCCGGCGTCTCGCCGATCGACTTGCGGAAGATGCTTTCCAGCGTCCGCGCCGTCACGCCGGCGCGTTTGGCCACGGCGTCGATGGTGAGCGGCTGATCGACATGCGCTTCCATCAGCCGGATCGCCTGGGCGAGGCGTGGATCGTAGCCGTCGAGACGGCCGAGCGAGACCAGCGGCTGCGCGTCGGTCGCGGCGCGCGCCTGGTCGTAGATGAACACGCTCGCCACATCGAGCGCCGCTGCCATGCCGAGCCTGGTGCGAACCAGATGCAGCATCAGGTCGAAGGTCGGCGAGGCGCCGCCGGACGTGAAGACCGGACCGTCGATGACATAGCGGTCCGGTCGCACATCGACGCCGGGAAAGGCGGCGGAGAAATCCTCCATGTCCTCCCAATGGGTGGTGGCGCTGCGGCCTTCGAGCAGGCCGGCGCGCGCCACCAGCCAGGTACCGGCCTCGACACCGCCGCAGGCGCGGGCCGCGCGCGCCGCGCGACGCAGACCGGCGAGCAGCGCCGAGGTGGCATAATTCTGCGTGCCGAAGCCGGCGACGACGACCAGCATGTCGGTCGGCTCGGCGGCGTCGAAGCGGCCGCTGACCGCAACCGGCAGGCCGCAAGTGGTGACCGGCGCCTCGCCGGTGACCGAGACCAGCTTGAAATCGAACAGCGTCTCGCCCGAGATGCGGTTGGCGGCGCGCAACGGGTCGACCGCCGAGGCGACGCACATGATCGACGAGCCGGAAAACACAAGGAACGTCACCTTGAGGGTTTCGCGCTCGGGCCGAAAGATGGTCGGCTTTTCGCTTTTGATCATGAGTGCTTCGTAAAACGCAAAACAGTTTCCGGCAAGTCGGTCATTCTGTATCCGTCCCGTGCATAGCCCAACAGGCTTCCTCTTTTGGCGCATGCACGGCCGATCGACCCTGGGAGGATAGACGATGCCGCTTGCGATGAACCGTGAGGTTTTCATTACCTGTGCCGTGACTGGCTCCGGCGGCACGCAGGACCGCAGCCCCCATGTGCCGCGCTCGCCCAAGCAGATCGCCGATTCGGCGATCGACGCGGCCAAGGCGGGCGCCGCGATCGTCCACTGCCATGTGCGCGACCCCGAGACCGGCAAGCCCAGGCGCGACGTGCAGCTCTACCGCGAAGTGACCGATCGCATCCGCGAGGCCAATGTCGACGTGGTGCTGAACCTCACCGCCGGCATGGGCGGCGACATGGTGTTCGGCTCGCCAGAGGCGCCGCTGCCGCTGAACGAGAAGGGCACCGACATGGGCGGCGCCACCAACCGCATGGAGCATGTGCGCCAGTGCCTGCCGGAGATCTGCACGCTGGATTGCGGCACGATGAATTTCGCTGAGGCCGACTATGTCATGACCAACACGCCCGGCATGCTGCGCGCCATGGGCGGCATGATGACGGCGTTGGGCGTCAAGCCGGAGATCGAGGCCTTCGACACCGGGCATCTGTGGTTCGCCAAGCAGCTGGTCGAGGAGAAGGTGCTCAACGCGGACGCGCTGGTGCAGCTCTGCATGGGTGTGCCGTGGGGCGCGCCGGACGACCTCAACACCTTCATGGCGATGGTCAACAACGTGCCGTCGACCTGGAACTGGTCGGCCTTCTCGATCGGCCGCAACCAGATGGCCTATGCCGCGGCCGCGGTGCTTGCCGGCGGCAATGTCCGCGTCGGCCTGGAGGACAATCTCTGGCTCGACAAGGGCGTTCTGGCGACCAACGCGCAGCTGGTCGAGCGCGCGGCCAGCATCGTCACCAATCTCGGCGCCCGGATCCTCGGGCCAGAGGAAGTGCGCAAGAAGCTCAACCTGACCAAGCGGGCGCCGATCGCAGCCGCGGCGTAAAGCGGAGCTCCAGATGGCTACCGTCAAATTCACCGCGATGAAGGACGGCGACAAGGAAGACTACGAATTCCTGACCGCCCATGAGATCGACTACGCCGCCAAGACCGGCGAGCGGCTGCTCGACGCGCTGGTTCAGCTCGACGAAGGCCTGTCCGGCTACAAGATCACCCGGCTCGGTCATTCGCTGCAGGCGGCGACGCGCGCCTGGCAGGACGGGGCCGATACCGACTGGATCGTTTGCGCGCTGCTGCACGATATCGGCGACATCTACGCGCCCTACAACCACGACGAATATGCCGCGACGATCCTGAAGCCCTTCGTGCGCGAGCAATGCACCTGGGTCGTCGAAAAGCACGGCGACTTCCAGCGCCTCTATTACGCGCATCACCTCGGCGGCAACCGGCACGCACGCGACCGCTTCGCCGGCCATGCCTATTTCGACGATTGCGACCAGTTCTGCGAGCGCTGGGACCAGTCGAGCTTCGATCCCGACTACGAGACTTTGCCGATCGAGTTCTTCCGGCCCTTCGTGCTCGAAGTCTTCGCCCGCAAGGCCTACGACCCGGCGGTGATCCGCACTGGCGAGCGCGTGGCCCTCACCAACCCTGAAACAGCCAAGACCAGAACCGGAGCCTGACCATGAGCATCATCAACAAGGCGGCCGCCATCGGCGGCGGTGTCATCGGCGCGGGCTGGGTGGCGCGGCTGCTCTTGAACGGCATCGACGTCTCGATCTTCGATCCGGATCCGGAAGCGTCGCGCAAGGTTGGCGAAGTGATGAAGGGCGCGCGTCGCGCCTACAAGCAGATGCTGCCGGGCGGCCTGCCCAAGGAAGGCAAGCTGACCTATGCCAAGACCATCGCCGAGGCGGTCGCCGATGCCGATTTCATCCAGGAGAGCGTGCCGGAGCGGCTGGACCTCAAGCACAAGGTGCTGGCCGAGATCGACACGCATGCGCCGGCCAACGCCATCGTCGGTTCCTCCACCTCCGGCATCAAGCCGACGGACATGCAGGTGGCGATGAAGAAGCATCCGGAGCGGCTGGTCGTCGGCCATCCGTTCAACCCGGTCTATCTTCTGCCGCTGGTCGAGATCGTCGGCGGCCAGCAGACTTTCCCGGAAGCCATCGAGGTCGCCAAGGAGATCTATGCCTCGATCGGCATGAAGCCGGTGGTGGTGCGCAAGGAGATCGAGGCCTTCGTCGGCGACCGCCTGCTCGAAGCCGCCTGGCGCGAGGCGCTGTGGCTGGTCAAGGACGGCATCTGCACCGTCGAGGAACTCGACGACATCATGCGCTATTCCTTCGGCCTGCGCTGGGCGCAGATGGGCATGTTCCAGGTCTATCGGGTCGCCGGCGGCGAGGCCGGCATGCGCCACTTTATGGCGCAGTTCGGGCCTTGCCTGAAATGGCCCTGGACCAAGCTGATGGACGTGCCGGAATTCAACGACGAGCTGGTCGACCTGATCGCCACCCAATCGGACGAGCAGGCGCACGGCCTGTCGATCCGCGAATTGGAGCGTATCCGCGACGACAATCTGGTCGCGATCATGGAAGCGCTGTCGAAGCAGAACAAGGGCAAGGGCTGGGGCGCTGGCGCGCTGCACAAGGATTATACCCGGCAGCTCGCCAAGCTGGCGGCGAAGAAGGTTTCCGGCAAGGTTACGGCCAAGGCCGAAGCGGCCAAGCCGGCGAAGAAGGCCGCGAAGCCGGAAAAGGCCGCGAAACCGGCCAAGGCGGTGAAGGTCGAGAAGCCGAAGAAGAAGAGCGGCAAGAAGAAGGGCTGAGCCATGGATTTCGGTCTTTCCGAGGAACAAAAACTCATCGTCGAGACGACGCGTGCCTTCGTCGAGAACGAGCTTTACCCACATGAGCGCGAGGTGGAGCGCACCGGCGAGCTGCGCCGCGATCTGATCGACGAGCTGAAGGCGAAGGCGATCGAAGCCGGCCTCTACGCGGCCAACATGCCGGCCGATGTCGGCGGCGCCGGCCTCGATACGGTGAGCTGGCTGCTCTACGAGAAGGAGCTCGGCCGCGCCAATTACGCACTGCACTGGACCTGCGTGGCGCGTCCCTCCAACATCCTGCTCGCCGGCACGCCGGAGCAGCGCGAGAAATACCTCTTTCCCTGCATCCGCGGCGAGAAATGGGATTGTCTTGCGATGACCGAGCCGGGCGCCGGCTCCGACCTGCGCGGCATGAAGGCGACCGCCGTTCAGGACGGCTCCGACTGGGTGCTCAACGGCACCAAGCACTTCATCTCGCATGCCGATCTCGCCGATTTCGCCATCGTCTTCATGGCCTCGGGCGAAGAGGATTCGCCGCGCGGCAAGCGCAAGAAGATCACCGCCTTCTTCGTCGACAAGGGCACAAAGGGTTTTTCGGTGCGCGACGGCTACCGCAACGTCTCACATCGCGGCTACACCAACTCGATCCTCGAATTCGACGACTGCCGGCTGCCGGCGAGCCAGGTGCTGGGCGAAGTGCATAAAGGCTTCGATGTCGCCAACTCCTGGCTTGGCGCCACGCGGCTTCAGGTCGGCGCAACCTGTCTTGGCCGGGCCGAACGGGCGCTCTCGCATGCCATCGAATATGCCGCGCAGCGCCAGCAGTTCGGCCAGCAGATCGGCAAGTTCCAGGGCGTTTCCTTCAAGCTCGCCGACATGGCGACGGAGCTGAAGGCCGCCGATTTGATGGTGTTCGAAGCCGGCTGGAAGTACGATCAGGGCACCGTCACCGACCAGGACATGGCGATGGCCAAGCTGAAGGCCACGGAAATGCTGGCCTATGTCGCCGACGAAGCCATCCAGATCCATGGCGGCATGGGGCTGATGGACGACCTGCCGCTGGAGCGCATCTGGCGGGACGCGCGCGTCGAGCGCATCTGGGAAGGTACGTCGGAGATTCAGCGACATATTATTTCGCGGGCGCTGCTGCGTCCGTTCGGAGCTTAGAGCATGATGCGCCAAAGCTGGGATCCGGCTTTGGACGGGATCATGCTCAAACGAAAAGATGACCATGCATAAACTCGAACGTCTCCTGCGCCCGAAATCGATCGCCGTGTTCGGCGGGGCGCAGGCCGCCGCTGTCGTGGCGCAATCGATCAAGATGGGATTTGCCGGCGAAATCTGGCCGGTGCATCCGACCAAGGAGGAGGTCGCCGGCCGCAAGGCCTACCGCTCCGTCGCCGACCTGCCCGGTGCCCCGGACGCCGCCTTCGTCGGTGTCAACCGGCATCTCACCATCGAGGTGATCAAGGCGCTGGCCGAGCGCGGCGCCGGCGGCGCCGTCTGTTTCGCCGCGGGCTTCCTTGAAACCGAGGCCTATGACGAGGATGGCGAGCGGCTGCAGGCCGAACTCGTCGCCGCAGCCGGTGAGATGCCGATCATCGGCCCGAACTGCTACGGCCTGATCAACTATGCCGACGGCGCGCTGTTGTGGCCCGACCAGCATGGCGGCATAAGGCTGCCCGAGGGCGGCAAGGGCGTGGCCATCATCACCCAATCCTCCAACATCGCCATCAACATGACGATGCAGAAGCGCGGCCTGCCGATCGCCTTCCTGATGACGGCCGGCAACCAGGCGCAGACCGGGCTCTCCGAAATGGCGCTCGGCCTGATCGAGGACGAGCGCGTCACCTCGCTCGGCATGCATATCGAAGCCTTCGACTCGGTCGCCGGCTTTGAGAAGCTGGCGGCACGGGCGCGCGAGCTGAGAAAGCCGATCATCGCCATGAAGGTGGGGCGGTCCGAACAGGCGCGGCAGGCGACGGTGTCGCACACCGCCTCGCTCGCGGGCTCGGATGCCGCCTCCGGCGCTTTCCTGAAGCGCCTGGGCATCGCGCGCGTCGATTCCATACCCGCGTTCATCGAGGCGCTGAAGCTCCTGCACGTCACCGGGCCGCTGCCCGGCTACAGGCTCTCGTCGATGAGCTGCTCGGGCGGCGAGGCTTCGGTGATGGCCGACAGCGCCGAAGGGCGCTGGGTGCATTTCCCGACGCTGACCGCCGAGCACCGCGCGCATGTGAAATCGACGCTCGGACCGCTGGTCGCGGTCGCCAATCCGCTCGACTACCACACCTTCATCTGGAACAACGAGCCGGCGATGACCGCCACCTTCACCGCCATGGTGTCGGGCGGCTTCGACTTGAACATGCTGGTGCTCGACTTCCCGCGCCCCGATCGCTGTTCCGACGTCGACTGGTGGACGACGCTGCGCGCCTTCGAGGCGGCGCTGAAGACCAACAAGGCGCAAGGCGCGATCGTGTCCTCGCTGCCGGAGAACCTGCCCGAGGAATATACCGCCGGGCTTATGGCGCGCGGCATGGTGCCGTTGTTCGGCATCTCGGAAGCCATGGATGCCGCCCAGGCCGCGGCCTTCATCGGCTGGGCCTGGCGCGAGCCGCAGGCGCAGCCGGTCGACACCACAGCGGCGGGAGCGTCCGAAGCGACGCGCGTCACGCCGGACGAGGCCGAAGCCAAGGAAAAGCTGATCAAGGCCGGCCTGCCGGTGCCGAAGGGCGAGCGTGCTTCCAATGCTGTCGAGGCGGTGATCTCCTCCATGACGCTCGGCTTCCCGGTCGCTCTCAAGGCGCTCGGCGTGACGCACAAGTCGGAAGTCGGCGCCGTCAGGCTGAACCTCAAGGACGCCGAATCCGTCAGCGCCGCGGCGCATGACCTGCTGCCGCTCGGCACGGGGCTTTACGCCGAACGCATGGTGCGCGACGGCGTCGCCGAGCTGATCGTCGGCTTCACCCGCGACCCGATGTTCGGCGTGGTGATGACGCTCGGCACCGGCGGCGTGCTGGTCGAGCTGTTGCGCGACAGCGTGACGCTCATGTTGCCGGCGACACGGGACGATATCGAGGCGGCATTGCGTGGGCTCAAGCTCTATCCTCTCCTCGAAGGCTATCGCGGCCGGCCGAAAGCCGATGTCGCGGCCGCCATCGATGCCATCGCCGGCATTGCCGACTTCGTGCAGAAGAACGAAGGCGAGATCGAGGAACTCGACATCAACCCGCTGATCGTCTGCGCCGAAGGAAAGGGCGCGTGGATCGCGGATGCCCTGCTGGTGCTTGGAGAAAAGAAGAATGCCTGACGTCATCACCACCCGCCGCGAGGGCGCGATCCTCGAGGTGACGCTCGACCGGCCGAAGGCCAACGCCATCGACCTGAAGACGTCGCGGCTGATGGGCGAGACCTTCAAGGCGTTCCGCGACGATCCGGAATTGCGCGTCGCCATCGTCAAGACGGCCGGCGACAAGTTCTTCAGCGCCGGCTGGGATTTGAAGGCCGCCGCGGCCGGCGACGCGGTGGACGGCGACTATGGCGTCGGCGGCTTCGCCGGCCTGCAGGAGTTGCGTGACCTGAACAAGCCGGTGATCGCCTGCGTCAACGGCATGGCGGTGGGCGGCGGCTTCGAGTTGGCGCTGTCCTGCGACCTCATCTACGCCTCGGACCATTCCTCCTTCGCGCTGCCCGAGATCCGCGCCGGTACGCTGGCCGACGCCGCGACGATCAAGCTGCCGAAGCGCATTCCCTACCACATCGCCATGGACCTCCTGTTCACCGGCCGCTGGATGGACGTCGCCGAGGCGCATCGCTGGGGCTTGGTCAACGAAGTGCTGCCGAAGGAGAAGCTCGAAGAGCGGGTCTGGGAGATCGCAAGGCTTTTGGCCAGCGGCCCGCCGCTGGTCTTCGCCTCGATCAAGGAGACGGCACGGGTTGCCGAGGCGCTGACCTTCCAGGACGCGATGAACAAGGTGACGCGTCGGCAGCTGCCGACCGTCGATACGCTCTATGGGTCCGAGGATAATATGGAAGGGTTCCGGGCGTTCGCGGAAAAGCGCGATCCGGTGTGGAAGGGTAGGTGACCCTACGGAGATGACGGCGCCAGGCCCTATGACCGACTACAAAACGCTGATCGACGCCGAGACCTGGGCCTTCATCGAGAAGACCAATTCCTACTATCCGCCGGATACGATCGACTACACAATCGAAGAGCAGCGCGCGATCTATGACCGGATGTGCCGGGAGTTCTTTGCCGGCTATCCGCAAGGCGTGACGGCGGAAACGACAAGCATCGCCGACGGCATCCCGATCCGCATCTACCGCAACGCGGAGCCCGACAATGCAGCCATGGTGCTCTATATCCACGGCGGCGGCTTCATCCTTGGCGGGCTGGACAGCCATGATGATGTCTGCGCCGAGCTGTGCGCCCGCACCGGTTTCGAGGTGGTCTCGCTCGATTACCGGCTTGTGCCGGAGCATATGCATCCGGCCGCCTTCGACGACGCCATGGACGCCTTCGAATGGGCCGCCAAGACCTATGACCGCCCTGTCCTGCTTTGCGGCGACAGCGCCGGCGGCAATCTCTGCGCCGCGGTGGCGCATGCGACGCGCGGCCATGCCAAGAAGCCGATCGGTCAGGTGCTGATCTATCCCGGTCTCGGCGGCGACCGCTCACGCGGCTCGTACATCACCCATGCCGAGGCGCCGATGCTGACGGTGCGCGACCTCGACTTCTACAAGCATATCCGCACCGGCGGCGTCGATATGACCGGCGACATCACGCTCTACCCGCTCGCCGATGGCGATTTCGCAAACCTGCCACCGACGGTGCTGATCACCGCCGAATGCGACCCGCTCTCTTCCGACGGCGAGGCCTATCGTGACCGCATCGTCGCGGCCGGCGGGCGGGCATATTGGCTGGAAGAGCCCGGCCTCGTGCACGGTTACCTCAGAGCCCGTCATGCCGTCGGCCGGGCACGCGCCAGCTTTACCCGCATCGTCGACGCGGTGTCGGCGCTCGGCCGAGGCGAGTGGATACGGTGATCGTTCACCAACCCGCCGCCTGAGGCAGCCATGGCAGGAGAAACGTCCAGCGTTTTTCGTCTTTTTTTTGCGTGAGATAGAAAAATCTGACGGTTCGCCGCTTCTGTGAAATGGCGAACAGTTCCAGCCGTCGCTTTCGATGAACCTTTCCGCTCCGGCCCGCGACTGACGGCCAGGCGCCGCAATGATGCGGCCCGGAAAGGGAAAGCCGCAATGACCAGAAACCCAGAGACTCCACAGTCTCCGGGAGCAACGGGAGTCCGGCGCGATCACCGCCTTCGGGAAGGGGTCGACGCGCTGGGCTTCCGGCTGATTCCGTTGACCCTGCCCAGGAGCAGGCGTATCGTCACGCAGACGAAAGCAGACAATTCGATCGGGGAACAACGTGCCGTAACGCCGCGCCTTGCCCCGGTTGGCGCGGCAGGAACGGACGTTACTCCCAGCGGCTTCGGGGGGAGTTCAATGTCTGGCGCTCACGGCTCGTTCGTGCGTTCTCATCGTGGCCGTTTGCGCCGCGCAATCACAGCAAGCAGCGGGATCCTTGCTCTGGCGTTGTCCGGCGGCCTCTGGCTCGGCGGCGTGGCGAAGGCGCAGGAAACGCAGATCATCTATCCCGGCTCGATGGCGATCACCGGCTTTCCCGGCACGGTCATTCCCGGTTTCGATCAGGGCCTGCCGCCTGGCGTCGATCCGGTCGACGAGACCTTCATCGACACCTCGCGCGCATCCTTGCGCATCTTCGACGTCTCGCATCTCGGCGGCCCGGCCTCGGGCCAACTCGTCAACACGCCGCCACCCTTCGAGGTGAGCGCCGGGCAGGTCGGCGAGGTGTTCGGCCTCACCTATGATGACGGCGTGCGCGATGGTGTGCCGTCGGGCATCCCCAACCTCTACGCGGCTGCGACCTCGCTGCACGGCGTCGAGATCGTGACACCGGACGCCGACAGCGACGGGCGTCCGGAGCGACAGCGCCGCGGCGCCGCCGGCGCCATTTTCATGGACGGCCAATTCGGCACCGAAAATGGCGGCGGTCCAGGCACGATCTGGAAGATCGACGGCATCACGGGCGCGGTCGCCAAATTCGCCGACATCGACACCAACAGCGGGCCGGGCATCGGCAACCTCGCCTTCGACCCGATCCACCGCCAGTTCTTCGCTTCCGATCTGGACACCGGTCTGATCCACCGCATCGACGCCAATGGCCATCTGATCGATACATTCGACCATGGCGTTGCCGGGCGTCCGGCACACGGGCTTGCCCCGGTCGCCGACGACGGCGCCGTCATGGATATACAGGGCGCGGCCTTCGACACCGAAGACCCCGAGACCTGGGGCTATACGCAGGACGAGCGCCGCGTCTGGGCGGTCTCCTATCATGGCGGCCGGCTCTATTATTCGGTCGGCGAAAAGTCCGAGATCTGGTCGGTCGGCATTGCGCGCGACGGCAGCTTCGCCGGCGATCCGCGCTGGGAACTGACGGTCAAGGCCGACAAGGACTCTGCCGTCACCGACATCGCCTTCGACAACAAGGGCTTCATGTATCTCGCCCAGCGCGGCCCGGTCGAAAACCGGCACGATTACAGCCGCTTCGCCGATTCCGGCAAAGGCGAGCTGATCCGCTACTGGCGTGAGGACCCGGATGATCCGGCGACGAAGTCTGTCTGGGTCGAGGTGCCGCAGGAATATGCGGTCGGCTTCCCGCAAGGCAACCGCCAGTCGGCCGGCGGCGTAGACCTGCAATATGGCTACGACGCCGACGGCAATCTGGACACATCTGTGTGCACCGACACCGTCGTCAACACGGGCGACAAGCTGCGCGACAACCCCGAGCTTGCCGAGCGGCTTGCCGCCGGCGGGCCATTTGCCGTGCATGGCGTGCAGTTGACGCCGAGCGCGCTGGTCAAGCCGGCCAACGTACCGCCTTTCAGCTCCTGGTTCGTCGATTTCGACGGTTTTTTCGAAGACCCCGAAGTCGAGGGCCATGTCGGCGACGTCAGGGTCTGGCGCCCGTGCGAGGGCCGCGCCGGCTATTATGAGGAAATCCCCGGCGGCTATCTGCCCCCGTTCTATCCGCCCGACTTCCCGCCGCCCGGCAACCTGCCACCCTGCGTGGACGTCGAGGACGTGCACTATTACTGCACGCCGCGCGGACTCCAGGCCGAACTCACTCTCCATGACCATGCCGGCTTTGGCGGCGATTCGATCAAGGCGCAGTCCAGGACGCCCGGCGTCGGGGTGACAACCCCCATGTCGCACGTTCCGGGCAAGCCCTACACGATCGACATCACCGGCCACTATCCTGGCGACACCGTCAATGTCGGCCTCTGCTTCTACCGCAAGTCCGATCAGGCCAGGGGTGGCTACTACCCTTGCTGCAAGATGACGCTGCCGCTCAGAACGCCAGCCGTCGACTGCGAAGCGCCAAGGAGGGAAAGATGAGCGACCTCGCCCATTCCCGCTTCGCCTCGCGCAAAACCGTCATGGAGACGATCATGAAACCCCTGTCATATGCCAGGCGCGGCGCGCGCTGGCTGATGGCGGCCGGTATCGCGGTCGCCATGATGCCGGCTCTGCCGGCGCTCGCCCAGGACCAGGCTCCGGCCGCGACCAATCAGGCCGTCAAACCGGCGTCACGTGGCATCAACGCGGAACTTGCGCGGATCGTACCCTTCTTCACCAAGAAAGGCGGCCAGAGAAGCTGCGATACGGTCGAATATGTCCTGAGCTTCGGCATCCACGGCGACCCGCAGGACTTCGACCGGCCAAGCGTGGCGGCCTTGCTCAAAGCGACAAGGCTCGATTTCAGGGACCAGGTGCCCCACGGGCTGGAGATCGTCAGCGTCGATGTCGCCGGCGACGGAACCAGCGCCTCCGGCGGACCGCTGCCGGCTGCTTCAATCAGCATGTCGGCCGGCGCGAACGACACGGCGAGCGTTTCCAACTTCCGCATCAGCGCTGCCAACCTCGATGGCGCGGGTGCTGCGAACGAGCGCGTCATAACCTTCCGCATCACCGCCAAGATAGACAATGCGACGTTTCCCGTGCCGGTGATGGTCGACAACCAGGGAGAGATCAAGGTTTCGCTGCGGGCCGGGCCGGCAACGACCATCCCCTCGCAGGATCCGAACAAGCCCGACGACGGCGATTTCCTCACCGGGGTGAAAACCTCGATCAGGATCGACCCGACCAAATGCAACCCGCCGCCTCCGCCTCCGAGCAAGGAATGCTTCAAGGTCGAGCGTGGCACGGTCGATTGCGTGCCAGGCGGCGGCGCCTTCATCTACCACATGCCTGTCGCACCCGAGATGGGCGGCAAATGGGTGCAGGTGTCGACGACCACCCCCGGCGTCATCATCGCTCCCGACACCCAGAAAGTGCCGGTCGGCGGCGGCGTGCTGAACTGGAAGATCATCGGCGCCTCGCCCGGCGAGGCCATCCACCTCATCGTCACTGGCATCGAGACCTATGCCGGGCCGAAGGAAGGCTGGGGGCTCTGCTGCACGCAGGTCATCGACATCGTCATCCCGCGTGACCTCAGATGCCCACCGAAAAACAAGGAACCTGACCTCAAGGTCGAAAAGCATGCCGACGTGCCGCGTTGCACGATGGCCGGCGGCTGCGACTTCACCATCACCGTCACCAATGTCGGCGACGCGCCCTATAACGGCAAGATCGTGCTCGACGAGGTGACGCTGCCGGCCGGCTCCGTGCTCACCTCCGGGCCGAATGCGCCATGGGTCTGCGTGCCAGGCACGACGCCGATGACCTGCACCTATCCGGTCACGACGCTCAACCCCGGCGCTTCCGTCAACCTCAAGCTCGGCTTCAAGCCGGCCGGAGGCTGGCAGGGCAGCGTGCTGCGCAACTGCGCCGCCTACAATTACGGCGCCAGCGGCAAGCCGTTGTTCGGCAGCCAGCTCAACGACCGCGGCTGCGCCTCGATCCCGATCTGCCGCCGTGGCGATCGCGATCCGCAGTGCCAGCCTCCGGTCGAGAAAAAGGTCGACCTGATCCTGAAGAAGCGCGCCCGCATCCCGGTCTGCACACCGGACGGCGTCTGCTACTTCGTGATCGACATCATCAACAACGGCACCAACACCTATAACGGGCCGCTGACGGTGATCGACAGCTATCCCGGTGGCGCGCCGAGCTCGTCGACCTTCGGGCCGAGCCCGCCCTGGATCTGCGGACCGAACGGGCCTGGACAGTTCCGCTGCAACAATGCCGGCATCTCGCTGCCTCCGGGCGCCTCGACGCCGATCGTCGTCAAGGCGGTGATGCCGGCAAACTACCGGCCGGACACGGTCGAGAACTGCGCCGAGGTGAAAGGCATTCCCGGCGAGGTCGACCTCGCCAACAACAAGGCCTGCGCGACCGAGCGCATCCGCCATCCGAATGGCGGCCAGCCCGGCCTGCGCATCATCAAGACGTGCGACGGGTCGCTCGCCGGTGCCGCTGCTGTTTCCTGCCGGATCACGGTCAGCAATGCCGGCACTGCCGCCCCCACCGGCCCGGTGCGGGTCAGCGATGCCGCGACCCTGGTGTCGGGCGGCGCGCCCGTCCAGATCCTGACCGTCACCCCTGACGGCGCGGAATGGGCTTGCGGACCGGCGCCCGCCAACGCGCTGTCGTGCCAGATTCCAGGCGCCGTGATCACGCCTGGAACCTCCAGGCACTTCGACGTGACGGTGAGCGGCAATGGCGAATTCGAGAACTGCGCGCGCGGCAGCTTCGGGCCGGCGCCGGGCGACGACATCGTCTACCCGATCGGCCAGGCCTGCGCGAAGGGCGGCGGCACTTCCACCATCCGTGTCGAGAAGACCGGCGACGCCGAGTGCCAGCCAGGTGCGCCCTGCTCGTTCGAGATCACCATCACGAACGATGGACCGAACGCTTTCTCCGGTCCGGTCCGCATCGGCGATGCGGTCGGTGTCGAGGGCCTCGGCCGCCTGGAAGGCGTTCAGATCACCTCGGTCGACCCGCCTTTCGGCTGCTCGCCGGAGCCGACGACGCTGCCGGCATCCTGCATCGCCAATCTGACGCTGGGCGCCGGCGAAAGCCACAGCCATCATGTCACCGTGATCCTTCCCGAGGATGGGCGTCTCGCCAACCTGCAGGGTTCGGTCAACGGGCAGAACTGCGTCGGCGTGCTTTCTCCGAACACGCCGGTCGAAGGTGGCGAGGTGCTGTCGCGTGATGCGACCAACATCCAGGGCAATCGCGGCAAGGCCTATGCGTGCCACCCCTTCACCATCAGGCATGAGGTGAAGAACCAGTGCTCGTATGGGCTGGTGCTCAACTCGGCCGGCCGCTGCGTCTGCCCGGAGGGCACCACCTTCCGCAATGGGCAGTGCACTGGCGGGGGAGGCACCAAACTCCTGCCGCTACCGCCACCGCCGCGCTGTGTCCTGCTGCAGGGCCAGATCCGGACCGCCGACGGACGTTGCGTCTGCCCGCGCGGTACCGATCTGGAGAACGGCAAGTGCGTGCGGGGCGAAGAGCCGCAGGAGCCGCAGTGCACGCTGCATCCCGGCCAGTACCGCGACCAGGACGGCAATTGCGTCTGCCGCCGCGGCGAGCTGGTGAACGGCGTGTGCCAGGTCATCCCGCCGAAATGCACGGTGCGCGGCGCCGTGCCGACGTCGGACGGAAATGGCTGCACCTGCCCGGATGGCACACATCTCGACCGGCTGGCCAGGGCCTGCGTGCCTGACAAGGAGCCGCCTGCCCAGTGTCGCATCCGTGGCCAGTTCCGCAACGGCGACGGCGATTGCGTCTGTCCGCGCGGCACGGAGGTGCGTGACGGCGCCTGCCGGCCGACCGTGTCCAGGCAGTGCCCGATCCGCGGCCAGCTGCGCGACGCCGACGGCAACTGCGCCTGCCCGGACGGACTGGAAGTGCGGGGCAAGGCCTGTGTGCGGCCGAAGCCAAGCCAGGAGCAGTGCACCATCCGCGGCCAGGTCCACAACAAGCGGGGCGACTGCGTATGCCCGCGCGGGACCGAAATCCGCGACGGTGCCTGCCGCAAGCCGCCGCAGGAATGCGCGCCGGGCTCACGCTTCATCGACGGCCAGTGCCAGCCGGTGCTGATCAGGCGGCGATGCCCGGTCGGCACGACCGGACTGTTCCCGGACTGCACGCCGATCCGCAGGCGGCCGGGAATCGAGATCAATCCCGGCATCCTGCTCAACCCGAACGTGCTGCAGCAGCTTGTGCCGCAGCGCCAGCCGCGAAGGATCATTCAAGATCCGAACGGCGCCAACATCCAGAACTTCAAGCCGTAATTCTGGGCGGCTGAAGACGAAGACCCGCCGGAGCGATCCGGCGGGTTTTTCTTGTCCACTTGGCTGCAAAATGCTCTAGGCAGTCCTGACATTCGCGTCTGAGAAAAAGGCGAGCCTACCCATGACGAAAAAAACCCTGATCGCGCCATCGGTGCTGGCATCTGATTTTTCGAAGCTGGGCGATGAGGTCGAGGCAGTCGCGGCGGCCGGCGCCGACTGGATCCATCTCGATGTGATGGATGGCCATTTCGTGCCCAATATCACTTTCGGCCCGCCGGTGATCAAGTCGATCCGCAACCGCACCAAGGCCTTCTTCGACTGCCACCTGATGATTTCGCCGGCCGACCCTTACCTGGCTGCCTTCGCCGAAGCCGGCTGCGACGGCATGACGGTGCATGCCGAAGCCGGGCCGCATCTCGACCGCTCGCTGCAGACCATCAAAGGCCTCGGCAAGAAGGCCGGCGTCGCGCTCAATCCGGCGACGCCGGAAACGGCGATCGAATATGTGCTCGACCGGCTCGACCTGATCCTGATCATGACCGTCAATCCGGGTTTCGGCGGGCAGGCCTTCATCCCGGCTATCGTCGACAAGGTGAGGCGGGTGAAGGCGCTCATCGGCCACCGGCCGATCCGCATCGAGATCGACGGCGGCGTCTCGGCGGAAACGGCGCCGCTGGTGACCGCGGCCGGCGCCAGCGTGCTGGTGGCGGGCGCCGCCGTCTTCAAGGGCGGCAGCGTCGAAGCCTATAGAGCCAACATTGAAGCAATTCGAACGGCCGCCGACAGGGCCGCCAGTTAAACGCATAACTGTCCCCACTTCTCGCGGGAGTTGCACAATCGCGGCAGCGATTGAACGACTGTTCAATATATGAAGCGGCGCGGGAAATATCAGCTTTTTTGTCGAGATTCTACTTGATCCAATCAATAGACCGTCCGCCTTGCCTTAAAGTCGAATATCGTCATCTTCCGCTTTGAGGCGCCATTGCCCGGCTGTATGATACATGTACGGGAGATTGCTTCGCCGAGGGGCCCTGACTAAGCAGAGGCAAGCAATGGGAGCTCGATTGACAAACGGAATCGCCTTACCGGGCGAAGGCAAGGGTGCAAAGAGCACCCTGGCCAGCTCGGTCTACCAACAACTCCGCGACGACCTTTTGCGCGGCGCCCTGGAGGCCGAGAGCAAGCTGCGCGTCGAATGGGTGGTCTCGCGTTATGGCGCGGGCGCGTCGCCGGTGCGCGAGGCGCTCAACCGCCTCGCCGCCGAAGGCCTGCTCGGGCGGCACGACCAGCGCGGCTTCTTCCTCATGCCGGTCAGCGCCACGGAACTGGAGGAGTTGACACGGACGCGCTGCTGGCTCGAGGAGCGGGCGCTACGCGAATCGATTGCCCATCGCACCGCCGAATGGGAGGAACAGCTGGTGCTGGCCCTGCACCGCCTGGCGCGCGCCGAGCGGCGCCTGCCCGAAGACCCGACAACCAACAATCCGGAATGGGAGAAGCTGCACCGCGCCTTCCACCGGGCGCTGATCGCGGCGTGCGGGTCGCACTGGCTTATCGGCTTCTGCGATCAGCTTTCCGACCAGGCGTCGCGCTACCGCCTGATCTCGCAAAATGCTCCGGGCACAGGGCGCGATGAAATCGGCGAGCACCGCATCATTGCCGAGCGCATGCTGGACGGGGACGCCGACGGCGCTGTCGAAGCGCTTCTCAATCATTACCGCCTCACCGCGGCGATGTGCATGGAACGCTTCGCCCAGGGTTATGACCCGAAGGCCGGCCTTGCCAAGGCACGCCGCAGATAGCGACTGAAAACCGCGCCGCGGTTTTTGCTCCGGCCGCCAAATCTGGTATTCGCTCAGGCGAGCGCAACGCATGTGCCATTCGGCTTCGGCGCGCCCTGAGGACGCTTCATGACCAATCATCTGTTCGACGCCTTCCGTTCCCGCATGCCGGCGCCTGAGCGGCTGCTGATGGAGACGGATGACGGCCGTTCGATCACCTATGGGGACATGCTGGCGAGGTCGGCGCAGCTGGCGCATGCGCTAGCGCAGGCCGGCGTCGAACCTGGCGACCGCGTCGCGGTCCAGGTCGAGAAGAGCCCGGAGGCGGCGCTGCTTTATCTAGCGTCCCTGCGCGCGGGCGCGGTCTTCCTGCCGCTCAACACCGCCTACACGCTGCCGGAACTCGACTATTTCTTCCGCGACGCCGAGCCGAGGCTGATCGTGTGCGATCCGGACCGCCTGTCCGGCATCGAGCCGCTTGCAGCGTCGATCGGCGCCACTGTGCTCACGCTCGGCCGCGACGGCCAGGGAACGCTGGCCAGCCAGGCTTCGCGGCAGGCGACGGAGTTCAGCGACGTCGCGCGTGGGCCGGACGATCTCGCCGCCATCCTCTACACCTCCGGCACGACCGGCCGCTCCAAGGGCGCGATGCTCAGCCACGAGAACCTCGCCTCGAACGCCCGCGTGCTGGTCGAGCAATGGCGCTTCGGCGCCGACGACGTGCTGATCCACGCGCTGCCGATCTTCCATACGCACGGCCTGTTCGTCGCCACCAACGTCATCCTGATGGCCGGCGCGAAGATGTTCTTCGAGCAGAAATTCTATCCCGCGCGCATCCTGTCGCTGATGCCGCGCGCAACGGCCTTGATGGGCGTTCCGACCTTCTATGTCCGACTGTTGCAGCAGGACGGCCTGACGCGCGAGGCGGCGAAGACCATTCGGCTCTTCATCTCAGGCTCGGCGCCGCTGCTCGCCGAGACGCACAAGGCCTGGCGCGAGCGCGCCGGCCACGCCATCCTCGAGCGCTACGGCATGACCGAGACCAACATGAACACGTCGAACCCCTATGACGGCGAGCGGCGCGCCGGCACGGTCGGCTTCCCCCTGCCCGGCGTCTCGCTGCGCATCACCGATCCCGAGACGGCTAAGCCGCTGCCCCAGGGCGAGATCGGCATGATCGAGGTCAAGGGCCCGAACGTCTTTGCCGGCTATTGGCGCATGCCTGAGAAGACCAAGGCCGAATTCCGCGATGACGGCTTCTTCATCACCGGCGACCTCGGGCTGGTCGACACTGACGGCTATGTCCACATCGTCGGACGCGGCAAGGACCTGATCATCTCGGGCGGCTACAATGTCTATCCGAAGGAGATCGAGAGCGAGATCGACGCGCTCGACGGCGTGGCCGAAAGCGCGGTGATCGGCATCGCGCATCCGGATTTCGGCGAAGGCGTCACGGCCGTGGTGGTGCGCAAGCCGGGGTCGTCGATTCAAGCGGTCGACATTGCTGCCGCCATTGCCGGACGGCTGGCGAAATACAAGCATCCGAAGCAGGTGATCTTCGTCGAGGAACTGCCGCGCAACACGATGGGCAAGGTGCAGAAGAACGTGCTGCGCGAGACGTATAAGGACATCTACGCCGGAGCCGGCTGACGCTGGATGGCTTCTCGGCGGCGAAGGCGATGCACCGGTGGATCGGTTGCGATCCTTCGCACCCCCCTCTGGCCTGCCGGCCATCTCCCCCGCAAGGGGGGAGATCGACGTCACCGCGGCTTTCGCCAATCACCGACGTCGCAGGATTGAGCAAGGCGCGGAAGCTGCCAATCTCCCCTCTTGCGGGGGAGATGTCCGGCAGGACAGAGGGGGGTGCTGTCCCGCCAGCGTCTCAAAAGCTTCTCCACTGCTGCGGCACTGAAATCTCAGCTGGCAAACACCTTCTCGCCGCCGATCCAGACGTTCTTCACATCCAGCCCCTCCGACAGCCCAACGATGTCGGCAGCTGTCCCGTTGGCGAAGCGGCCGAGGCGGTGCGCCTGGCCGATCGCTTCGGCCGGATAAAGCGAAGCCATGCGCAGGGCCTCGTCGAGCTCCAGCCCGACGACGCGATGGACGTAGCGCACGGCCGAAATCATGTCGAGGTCGGCGCCGGCCAGTGTGCCGTCGGCAAGCCTGAGGCTGCCGTCCTTGCGATAGATGGTGCGGCCATTCAGCGTGAAGGATGTCATGTCGGTGCCGATCGTCGCCATGGCGTCGGTGACGAGAACGATCTTGCCCGGCCCCTGCTTGCCGCGCAGCGCAAGCATCATCGTTGCCGGATGGACATGGATGCCATCGGCGATGATGCCGGCGTACAAGCCGCCGGTGTCGATCGCAGCGCCCGCCAGACCCGGCTCGCGGTTGCCGATCTGGCTCATGGCGTTGAAAAGGTGCGTGACCACCGTGGCGCCGGCCCCGGCGAAGGCGCTGGCCGTCGCATAATCGGTATCGGAATGGCCGAGGCTGACGACGACGCCGGCCTTGGCGAGCGCCGTGACGCGACCGGGCTGGACCGATTCCGGCGCGATGGTGGTGAGCAGCGCGGGGAGCTGTCTGCGCGCCGCGATCAGCGCCGCCTGATCGGCATCGGTCATCGGCCGGATCAACGCCGGATCATGCGCGCCCTTGCGGGCGATCGAGAGATGCGGCCCCTCCAGATGCAGGCCGAGGAAACCCGGCACCTTTTCCCGGGCCGCCTCGGCGCCGGCGGCAACGGCGGCCGCGGTGATCGCCGGCGTGTCGGTGATCAGCGTCACCAGCAGCGCCGTGGTGCCGAAGGGCGCGTGCGCGCGGCAGATGGCTTCGATCGAGGCGACATCGGGATGGTCGTTGAGCATGACGCCGCCGCCGCCATTGACCTGGATGTCGACGAAACCGGGTACCAGCAGGCCGCCGCCGGTCTCGACCGCCGTCACGCCTGACGGGATTGCCCCGGCAGGCAGGATGGCCTCGACCAGGTCGTCCTTGACGACGAGGGCGGCGTTGTCGTGCCAGTCGGCGCCGTCGAAGATACGGGCGCCGGTGAGTGCGAAACGGTCGCTCATACGGTTTCCGTCACCTTGCGCAAATTGCGCGGCGTATCGGGGTCGAGGCCGCGATGGCGGGCGAACGCCTCGACGAAGCCGTAGAAGGACACGATCAGCGGCAGGGGATCGGTCAGTGGATGGCCGGTGGCGACATGCGGCAGAAGCCTGGCGGCCTTCGCCTTGTCGGAAGTGATGAAGGCGGCGGCGCCTTTGGCCGTCAGGCCGTCGGCGGCCTCCGCGATCGAAGGTTCGGAGGCATCGCGCGCGGCAAGCGCCAGAACCGGGAAATCCGGGCCGACCAGCGCCAGCGGGCCATGCATGACCTCCGCGGCGCTATAGGCTTCGGCATGCATGGCACAGGTTTCCTTGAATTTCAGCGCCGCTTCGCTGGCGATCGCGAAGGACGGGCCGCGGCCGAGGATGAACAGCGATTGCGGGCTTTCCAAAGCACCGGCGAGCGCCATCCAGTCGCAGGCGATCGCCTTCTCGAAATGGCCGGGCAAGCCGGCGAGCGCCTTGAGCAACGGCTGGTCGTCGGTGGCGTGCGCCATCAACGCAAGGCCGGCGACGGCCGAATTGACGAAAGTCTTGGTGGCAGCGACGGAGCGTTCCGGCCCCGCGAGGATATCGATGGCGTAATCGGAAGCCCTCGCCAGCGGAGAGTCGGCCGTGTTGGTGATGGCGACGGTGAGCGCGCCGCCGGCTCGCGCCGTTTCGGCCATGGCGACGATGTCGGGGCTCTTGCCCGACTGCGAGATCGCCAGGCAGGCAGAGCCGCGCAGCCTGAGCTTGGCGCCGTAAATGGACGCGATGGAGGGCCCAACGGAGGCGACCGCAAGCCCCGCCGTCAGCTCGACGGCATATTTCATGAAGGTGGCGGCATGGTCGGACGAGCCGCGCGCCACGGTGACGACGAAATGCGGATCACGCTCGCGCAGGCCACGACCGGCCTCGGCCAGAACCGAAGCCGAGCCATCGAGAAGACGGGCGGCGGCTTCCGGGATCTCATCGATCTCGCGCCGCATATGGGTGGTGTTGGCGATCATGGCCGGATCTCCTCTCCCGGCCCGGTCAGCCGGAGTTCCGCGACGAAATCATAGGCGTCGCCCCTGTAGACCGAGCGGGTGAACTCGATCACCTTGCCGCTCGCCAGATAAGAAATGCGCTCGATCTGCAGACCGGCAACCCCCGAGGGCACTTCCAGGAGGCGCGCATCGGCGTCGCCCAGATTGGTGGCGGAGATGCGCTGCACGGCGCGTACCGGGCGATTGCCGGTCGTGCCCAGCGCCGCATAAAGCGAGGAGCCTATCGCTTCGGGGTCAGGCAGCACACTGGCCGACAGAGCCGCGCGCTCGATCGCCAGCGGCGTGTCGTTCGCGATGCGCAGGCGCGCGACGCGCGCCACCAGTTCGGTCGAGGACAGGCCCAACACCATCATCTCCTCCGGCGAGGGCGCATAAAGCCCGCGGTCGAGCCAGACCGAGCGCACGCTCATGCCGCGGCGCGCCATGTCCTCGGTGAAGGAGGTGAGCCGCGACAGCGACTGCTCGACGCGCTCCATGCGCTGCGCGACGAAGGTCCCGGAGCCATGACGCTGGACCAGGATGCCGCCCTTGACCAGGTCCTGCACCGCCTTGCGCACGGTGACGCGCGAGATGTCGGCCTTGCTGGCGATGTCGCGCTCGGACGGCAGCGCGTCGCCGGGACCGATCAGGCCGCGATTGACCGCTTCCTCGATGCTTTTCCGCAGCTGCAGATAAAGCGGCGCGCCGCTCTGCGAGGATTCTTTCAGCATGGCGAAGATCTGGTCGGCGGCGCTCATCGCGGCGCCTCCGAACTCTTGGTGAAGACGCGCACGGCCATCTGTACGGCGCCGCCGAGCGCATCGTCGAGCGGAGCCTTGAGCTGCGCCTGATAGCGCGCCGACAGGCGCGGCGCGTAAAGCGGCGCCAGCCCGCCGAGCAGGCAAAGCGGAGCGTCATCGGAAAGATCGAGCGCGCCGAGCGAGGCCTCGACATCGGCCACCGCCGTGGCGAGAATCCAGTTGGCGACGAGATCGCCCTTTTCAGCATGCTCGAAGACTTTTGGCGCGAAGCCGCCAAAATCGCCGGGCTTGGCGTTGGTGGTGAATTCGACCACGTCTTCTGGATTGTTGCGGAAGACGGCGAGCATGGCGTCGGTCAGCGGCGAGCCCGGACGGATGCCATCATAGGCGAGCAGCGTCTGCTCCAGCAGGTCACGGCCGATGCGCGCGCCGCTGCCCTGGTCGCCGACCTGGAAACCCCAGCCGCCGATGGCGCGCGATTTTCCGCCCTTGCGCGCCATATAGGCGGTGCCGGTGCCCAAAATGGCCATGGCGCCGTCACGAGGCCCGACCGCGCCCTCGAGCGCGATCTCGGCATCGGTTTCGACGCGGCTTTGGCTGAAGGGCAGGATTGCCTCGAGCTGCTGCCGGTAAGTGCCGACATTGGCGCCGGCGAGGCCGAGAATGGCAGGCGTGTTCGGGATCAGCTCCGGATCCGCGCCGGCTGCGAGGAAAGCCTGCCTGGCCGCCTCGACGATGTTGGCGCGGGCGCCGGTCAGATCGGTGCGGATGTTGGCGGCACCGCTCTTGGCGCGGCCGACGACAACGCCGTCGACGGTCGCAAGGGCCGCCCTGCAACTGGTGCCGCCGCCATCGATGCCAAGCACAAATTCCACGCGATTTTCTCCTCCGCCCGGATAATACCAATAAAATACCAATAGCCAAGAGTTAATTTCGGTTTCAAAAAGATTAAGGCGTATTTTATTGAAAACCCAAGCTAATTTGCCGGCAAGCGAGTTCAACCCTCCAAAATTCGTTAATGCGTGTGGACAAGTGGTATTTTTTTGGTATTGTTCGTTCAGTTGGAGGAAAATGGATGGCTGAGACGCGCACCGAAGCGCTCCACCAGAATGCCGAGGGGCTGGATGTCCAGGCCCCGGAAACCATTCTGGCGTTCCTGGCCAATGCCCAGATCGAGGCCAGCAAGGCCGTGCACGGCGCCATTCCGGCAATTGCCGCAGCGGCCGAACTCATAGCCAAACAACTGAAGAATGGCGGCAAGCTCGCCTACGCGGCCGCCGGCAGCTCCGGACTGATGGCGGTGGCCGATGCGCTGGAACTGCCCGGCACGTTCGGCATTGCGCGTGATCGCATCGCCATCCTGATCGCCGGCGGCGACGAGGCCTTCCGCACGCTGGCCGGCGGACCGGAGGACGACACCGAGGAAGCGTCGGGGGCTGTCGCTGCGGCCGCTATCGGCGCGGGCGACTGCCTGATCGCCATCTCCGCCAGCGGGTCCACGCCTTACGCCGTTCGGGCGCTCGAAGACGCGCGCAGCCGGGGCGCCGCGACCATCGCCATTGCCAACAACCGGGGCGCCGCGCTGTTCAAACAAGCCGATGTGGCCATCCTGCTTGAAACGCCGCCGGAGCTGATCGCCGGCTCGACGCGCATGGGCGCGGGCACCGCGCAGAAGATCGCGCTCAACATGCTGTCGACGCTTGCCGCCATCCATCTCGGCCATGTCCATGACGGCTACATGGTCAACCTCTCTGCCGACAACATCAAGCTGCGCGACCGTGCCGTGCGCATGGTCGCCGCCATCAGCGGCAAGAACCGCGACGATGCCGCCCGACTGCTCGAGGAGAGCGGCGGTGTTGTTAAAACAGCCATTCTGCTCGCCGCAGGCGCCGCCAGCGCCAACGCGGCCGAGAAGATACTGGAAGGAACCGGCCAAAAACTTCGGCCGGCGCTTTCCGCGCTGGGGCATGATCCCGAAAAGTGGAATCCGCTTTTCGGAAAAGATCATGCCCGAACAAGGAAGTAGGGCCTATTTCATCCCGATTTCCATCGGGGTGAAACGGGCTTGCGAGGGGAGCAAGGGGCGCTGAGCCTCTGTTCTCATCAAAACCGAACCTGAAAAAGGTCAACAGGGAGACTGAAGATGAAGACCAAACTACTGACGGCCCTTCTGCTCGGCACCAGCATCATCGGCACCACGGGAATCGCGCTGGCCGAGGACGTGACGCTCAACATCGAAAGCTGGCGCGGCGACGACCTGACCATCTGGAAGGACAAGCTGATCCCGGCCTTCGAAGCCAAGAACCCCGGCATCAAGGTGGTGTTCGCGCCTTCGGCTCCGACCGAGTATGACGCGGCGCTTGGCGCCAAGCTCGCCGCCGGCTCGGCCGGTGACCTGATCACCTGCCGCCCCTTCGACAAGTCGCTCGAGCTGTTCAAGAAGGGCAACCTTGCCGACATCAGCTCGCTGCCCGGCATGGACAACTTCTCGCCGGTCGCCAAGGCCGCCTGGCAGACCGACGACGGCAAGTCGAGCTTCTGCGTGCCGATGGCCTCGGTCATCCACGGCTTCATCTACAACAAGGACGCCTTCGACAAGCTCGGCCTCAAAGTGCCGACCACGAACGAAGAGTTCTACGCTGTGCTCGACAAGATCAAGGCCGACGGCACCTACATCCCGATGGCGATGGGCACCAAGGACCTCTGGGAAGCCGCGACCATGGGCTACCAGAACATCGGCCCGAACTACTGGAAGGGCGAGGAAGGCCGCCAGGCGCTGATCAAGGGCGAGCAAAAGCTGACCGATCCGCAATGGGTCGCGCCTTTCAAGGAACTGGCCAAGTGGAAGCCCTATCTCGGCGACGGCTTCGAGGCGCAGACCTATCCGGACAGCCAGAACCTGTTCACGCTCGGCCGCGCCGCCATCTACCCGGCCGGCTCGTGGGAAATCGGCCTGTTCAACACCCAGGCGCAGTTCAAGATGGGTGCCTTCCCGCCGCCGGTGCAGAAGGCCGGCGACACCTGCTACATCTCCGACCATACCGATATCGGCATGGGCCTGAACGCGGCTTCGAAGCATCCTGAAGAGGCCAAGAAGTTCCTGTCGTGGGTCGCTTCGCCGGACTTCGCCACCATCTATGCCAACGCGCTGCCGGGCTTCTTCAGCCTGAACAGCACGCCGGTGAAGATGGCGGACCCGCTGGCGCAGGAATTCGTCTCCTGGCGCGGCAAGTGCAAGTCGACGATCCGCTCGACCTACCAGATCCTGTCGCGCGGCACGCCGAACCTCGAGAATGAGACCTGGGTTGAATCGGCCAACGTGATCAACGGCACCGACACGCCGGAGGCCGCAGCCAAGAAGCTGCAGACCGGTCTCGACAGCTGGTACAAGCCGGCGAAGTAACAGCATTGTTGGGATGCCGGCCGGGCGCGCGCCCGGCCGGCATTCAAACAGTTCCAGATAGCGATTGTCGGCGCCGCCTCCCGGTCTTACCCTCGATCTCGCGGGGAAGACGGAGCCGATCTGTCGCTGGCCTTGTCTAACCCCCGGAGGGGACAGCCAGGCCGTGCATCGAGGCATCAGCTAGCATCACCGAACTGGAACCCAGAGACGGCGGGGAACCGAACTCATGGACACCGAAACCATGGCTGAAGAAACGCGACCGAAAAGACCGATCCGCTGGCATGTCGGCGTCTTCCTGGCGCCGGCGGTGCTGGTCTACACCGCAATCATGATCCTGCCGCTGTTCGGCACCCTCCAGCTGTCCCTCTTCCGCAACATCGAGCAGCACCAGGTCTTCGTCGGGCTGGGAAATTTCGGCACGCTGTTCGGCGATCCGAACTGGTCGGTGAATTTCTGGAATGCGCTGAGGAACAATGTCTGGTTCTTCATCATCCACATGCTGGTGCAGAACCCGATCGGCATCCTGCTGGCCGCACTTCTTTCCAGCCCCAGGCTGCGCTTCGCCGCCTTCTACCGCACCGCGATCTTCGTGCCGACGATCCTGTCCTTCGTCATTGTCGGCTTCGCCTGGAAGCTGATCCTGTCGCCGATCTGGGGCGTGGCACCGCATCTGATGGACTTCGTCGGATTGAAGAGCTTTTTCACGGCATGGCTCGGCAAGGAGCAATACGCGCTGACCGCGCTCAGCCTGGTCTCGGTGTGGCAGTTCGTCGGCATCCCGATGATGCTGATCTATGCCGCGCTGCTGTCGATCCCCGACGAGGTGATCGAGGCGGCCGAGTGCGACGGCGTCACCGGCATGGCACAGTTCTGGAAAATCAAGCTGCCGCTGATCCTGCCTTCGATCGGCATCATCTCGATCCTGACCTTCGTCGGCAATTTCAACGCCTTCGACCTGATCTACACCGCGCAAGGCGCGCTGGCGGGGCCGAACTATTCGACTGACATCCTCGGCACCTTCCTTTACCGCGCCTTCTTCGGCTTCCAGCTGCAGGTCGGCGACCCCAATATGGGCGCCGCGATCGCCACGATCATGTTCTTGATCATCTTGGGCGGCGTCTGCGTCTACCTGTTCCTCGTGCAGACGCGCCTGCGTCGCTACCAGTTCTGAGGCGCGCCATGAGCACAGCCACCCGTTCGCTCCCCCGTACCATCGGCGCGCATGCGATCCTTTTGACCTACACGGTGATCGCGCTGTTCCCGGTGATCCTGGTCATCGTGAACTCGTTCAAGTCGCGCGCGGGCATCTTCGGCGCGCCGCTGACACCGCCGACGCCGAAGACCTTCGACCTGATCGGCTACACCACCGTGTTCGGCCAGGGCGACTTCTTCCACTATTTCCAGAACAGCCTGGTCGTCACCGTCGCCTCGCTGTTCTTCGTGCTTTTGTTCGGCGCGATGGCTGCCTTCGCGCTGTCGGAATACCGCTTCCGCGGCAACACGCTGATGGGGCTTTATCTGGCGCTGGGCATCATGATCCCGATCCGGCTCGGCACTGTCGCCATCCTGCAGCTGATGGTGGCGACCGGATTGGTCAACACGCTGACGGCGCTGATCCTGGTCTACACCGCGCAAGGCCTGCCGCTGGCGATCTTCATCCTGTCGGAATTCATGAAACAGGTGTCCGACGACCTGAAGAATGCCGGCCGCATCGACGGGCTGTCGGAATACACGATCTTCTTCCGGCTGGTGCTGCCGCTGGTGCGGCCGGCGATGGCGACGGTCGCCGTCTTCACCATGATCCCGATCTGGAACGATCTGTGGTTCCCGCTGATCCTGGCACCGTCGGAAGAGACCAAGACAGTGACGCTCGGCGCGCAGCTCTTCCTTGGCCAGTTCGTCACCAACTGGAACGCGATCCTGGCGGCGCTGTCGCTGGCGATCCTGCCAGTGCTCATCCTCTATGTCATCTTCTCGCGGCAGCTGATCCGCGGCATCACGTCGGGAGCGGTGAAGTGAGCCGTAGTAGCCAACTCTCCACAGGGCTGCGCTTCACCCCGCCCGGCGCTGCGCGCCGACCTCACCATCGAGGGGAGGTAGGAGGTCGCCGCCCTATTCTCGACAGCCGCTGGTTTGAGTTCGGAGCAACTCCCTCGGCGATGGGTACGTTCGCGCCGACGCCCTACCTCCCCTTGATGGGGAGGTCGGCGCGAAGCGCCGGGTGGGGTGACACCGTCTCAAGAGAAAGTGGAGCAGTCTGTGAGCGATAAACCTCTTCGCGTCGTCGTCGCCGGGCTCGGCAATATGGGCCGCAGCCATGCGCTGGCCTATCACACCAATCCGGGCTTCGAGATCGCCGCGTTCGTCAACCGTTCCGACGTGCCGCTGCCGGACGGGCTTGGGCGTTACGGCATCAGGCGCTCCTTTGAGGATGCGCTGCGTGACGAGAAGCCGGATGTGGCTGCGATCGCCACCTATTCCGACAGCCATGCCGACTATGCGGTGCGGGCCTTGGAGGCCGGCTGCCATGTCTTCGTCGAAAAGCCGCTGGCAACGACGGTGATGGATGCGCAACGCGTCGTCGATGCCGCCAAGGCCAACGGCAAGAAGCTGGTGATCGGCTATATATTGCGCCACCACCCGTCCTGGGTGCGGCTGATCGCCGAGGCGCGCAAGCTCGGCGGTCCGTACGTTTTCCGCATGAACCTCAACCAGCAGTCCTCCGGCCACACCTGGGGGACGCACAAGCAGCTGATGCAGACCACCTCGCCGATCGTCGACTGCGGTGTGCATTATCTCGACGTGATGCTGCAGATCACCGACGCGAAGCCCGTCGAGGTGCGCGGCATGGGGGTGCGGCTCAGCGATGAGGTGGCGCCGTCGATGTACAATTACGGCCACCTGCAGGTGCTGTTCGATGACGGCTCGGTCGGCTGGTACGAAGCTGGCTGGGGGCCGATGATTTCGGAGACCGCCTTCTTCGTGAAGGACGTGATGTCGCCCAGGGGCTGCGTGTCCATCGTGATGAAGGAGGGCGTGAAGTCCGACGACATCGACACCCACACCAAAACCTCGACCATCCGGCTGCATAGTGCTGCAACCGGGCCGGACGGCAAGTTCGCCAAGGAAGACCAGTTGCTGTCGATGGAGGGCGAGCCGGGCCACCAGGAGCTCTGCGACCTGGAGCAGGCTTTCCTGCTCAAGGCCATCCGCGAAAATATCGACCTCACCCGCCACATGGACGATGCCGTGAAGTCGCTCGCCGTCTGCCTCGCTGCCGACGAGAGCGTGCGCAGCGGCAACGCCGTCAAACTCTAGAACAGGAACGAAGCCGTGGGCTCGCTGAAGATCGAGAATGTGAAGAAGGCTTTCGGGCCGGTTGAGGTGCTGAAGGGGATCGACCTGCAGGTCAATGACGGCGAGTTCGTCGTCTTCGTCGGCCCGTCCGGCTGCGGAAAATCGACGTTGCTGCGGGTCATCGCCGGGCTGGAAGACTCGACCTCCGGCCACGTGCTGATCGACGGCGCCGATGTCTCGGTCACGCCTCCGGCCAAGCGCGGCATCGCCATGGTGTTTCAGACCTACGCGCTCTATCCGCATCTGACGGTGAAGAACAACATGGCGCTGGGCCTGAAGCAGGCCGGCACGCCGGCCGCCGAGATCGAGCGCCGCATCAAAATCGCTTCGGCCATGTTGTCGCTCGAACCCTATCTTGAACGCCGTCCGGCGGAACTGTCGGGCGGGCAGCGCCAGCGCGTCGCCATCGGCCGCGCCGTGGTGCGCGAGCCGAAGCTTTTTCTCTTCGACGAGCCGCTGTCGAACCTCGATGCGGCGCTGCGCGTCAACACCCGCCTGGAGATCGCGCAGCTGCACCGGCGGCTGAAGGCGACAATGATCTACGTCACCCACGACCAGGTCGAGGCGATGACGCTGGCCGACAAGATCGTCGTGCTCAATGCCGGCCGCATCGAGCAGATCGGCAGCCCGATGGAGCTCTACAATTCGCCGGCCAACGAGTTCGTCGCCGGCTTTATCGGCTCGCCGAAGATGAACTTCATCGACGGCGCCAGACTGGGCGAGACGGCCAAGACCATCGGTGTGCGGCCGGAACATCTGACGGTGGACACGAAGTCCGGCGCCTGGAAGGGCACGGTGGTGCATGCCGAGCATCTCGGCGCCGACACCAACCTCTATCTCGATTGCGAGAAGGCCGGGCTGATCACCGTGCGCATCTTCGGCGTCTACAATGCCGAGCCGGGCTCGACGCTTTATGCCACGCCGGATGCGGCGAAGACGTACCGGTTCGGGGTGGATGGGAAGGTGCTGAGATAGCACCGGCTTTCCCTTCTCCCCCTGTGGGAGAAGGTGGATCGGCGCGCAGCGCCGAGACGGATGAGGGGTGCTCCAGCGGAATGCGACCTCAAGGACTGAAGGATCCCGAGCCGCTTAATCCTGCTTGCGCCGAGATCCTTCCAACACCCCTCATCCGGCCGCTTCGCGGCCACCTTCCCCCACAAGGGGGGAAGGAGGCGTCTGCGCTACTCGTCCGCCCTAAAAGTCTGCTTCTGCTGGCCGAGCCCTTCGATGCCGAGCTCCACCACGTCGCCTGCCTTCAAAAACACCTGCGGCTTCATGCCCAGCCCGACGCCGGGCGGGGTGCCGGTGGAGATGATGTCGCCGGGATGCAGCGACATGAACTGGCTGAGATAGGAGACCAGATATTTCACGCCAAAGACCATGGTCTTGGTCGAGCCGTTCTGCATGGTCTTGCCGTTGACGGTCAGCCACATCTTCAGGTTCTGCGGATCGGCGATCTCGTCCTTGGTTACCAGCCACGGGCCGGTCGGACCGAAGGTGTCGCAGGACTTGCCCTTGGTCCACTGGCCCTGACGCTCGGCCTGGAAGGCGCGCTCGGAAACGTCATGCGCGACGGCGTAGCCGGCGACATAATCCAGCGCGTCGTCTTCTGAGACATATTTCGCCGTCTTGCCGATAATGACTGCCAGCTCGACCTCCCAGTCGGTCTTTTCAGAGCCGCGCGGGATCAGCACGTCGTCATCTGGCCCGACGATGGCGGAGCTTGCCTTCATGAAGATGATCGGCTCCGGCGGCACGGTGGCGCCGGTCTCGGCGGCATGGTCGGAATAGTTGAGGCCGATGCAGATGAATTTGCCCGTGCCGGCGACGCAGGCGCCCAGGCGCGGCTTGCCGGAAACCGCCGGCAGCGACTTCGGATCGAGCTTCGAGAGCATCTCCAGCGAGGCCGGATGAAGCGTCGTGCCGGCGATATCGGCGACATGAGCGGAAAGGTCGCGGATCGTCCCATCCGCATCGAGCAGGCCGGGCTTTTCGGCGCCAACTTCGCCATAGCGCAACAACTTCATCTTACTTCTCCACCTTGCGGCCAGCGGCCGTTTTCACAAATCCCGTCAAAACCAGCGGACCGTAGTCGTCGGCCCCACCGGCGGCAAGCGCGCCATCTTTTCGAGCCGGCTAGGCGAGCGGATTTTCAGACGCTTCGATCCACCAAACGCGGGGATCGGGTGCTGTCTTCCCGTTCAGCCGTCAATCCTGTTCAGTTCTCCGTCAAATCGACCAGCCGCCGTCGATATTGTACGCTTGGCCCGACGTGTAGGTGGCGCCGGCCAGATAGACGGCGAGATCGGCGATCTCCTCCGGCGTGCCGAGCCTGCCCATTGGCTGGCGGGCGATGAAGGCCGCGCGGGCCGCCTCATAATCGCCCTGGGCATGCATGCGGTCCTGCAGCGACGGGCTTTCGACCGTGCCCGGGCAGATGGCGTTGCAGCGGATGCCCTTGGCGACATAATCGGCGGCGACCGCCTTGGTGAGGCCGATGACCGCGGCCTTGGTCAGGCCATAGGCAAAGCGGTTCGGCACGCCCTTCTGCGAGCTTGCCAGCGAGGCCATGTTGATGATCGAGCCGTCGCCGCGCTCCAGCATGCCCGGCAGCACGGCGCGGATGGTGCGGATCATGGCGCGGACGTTGAGGTTGAGCGCGAAGTCGAGATCCTCGTCCTTCATTTCGAGAATCGAGCCGGCATGGACGAAGCCGGCGCAGTTGAACAGAACATCGACGCGCCCGATCTCTGTGAAAGCGGTCTTCACCGCCTCGTCGTTCAACACGTCGAGCTTGCGGGTTTTGACGCCGGCGGTCTTGGCTAACTCGGCAAGCAGCGGCTCGTTGATGTCTGTCGCATGGACGGTGGCGCCCGCTCTGGCGAAAGCCAGCGCGCTTGCTTTGCCGATGCCCTGGGCCGCAGCCGTGATGACGACCACCTTGCCTGTCAGATCCGCCACGCTTGTCTCCTCGCCTGCCTGGAGCGTTTCACCGTTTCGCGGAAACGGCGAACTGCTCCATCTCCTTGTTTAACGCAATTCCGGGCGGAAAACCGCTCACACTTTCCCGGAATTGCTTTTAGTGCGCCCATCCTATCGATGGCCGACCGCGGAGTCGTATGCCAGACGGCCGGGATCGTGCGGCCGGCTTCACAGATAAAGATGTTTTTTCTCGTTAAAGAACACGCGCGCAAGCGTCAAGCCCGAACGCGGTCACCTTCGCGACAGCGCTTTAATACATATAGCCTGCCGGAGTGCAAGGCTTGTATGACAACCGGGCAACAAGTTCCGCTGCCCTGGACCATTCAGGCATGCCGGCGCAATGAAAGCGATCAATCGCCGTAGGGCACCCAGACGTTCTTGACCTCGATGGCACGGCGCAGGAAGGCATCGCCGGCGGCCCCGTCCGACGCCCAGTCGAGCGTACGGCCGTTGCCGCTCCAGACGCGCTTGAGGTTGCCTATGGAATCGGCCTCCGCCTTGGCGCAGGTGTCGGCATCGGCGAACACCCAGAGCCCATCGACATCGTCATGCTTGGCCAGCACGCCGGCGAGCTCGGCGCTACGGCCGGTGACGATGTTGATGGCGCCGGCAGGCAAGTCGGAATATTCGATCACCTGGTAGAGGTCGGTGGCCAAAAGCGGATGCCGCTCGGACGGGACGGCCACGACGGTGTTGCCCATGGCCAGCGCCGGCGCGACCAGCGAGACGAAATTGAGCAGGGGCTGGTTGTCCGGCGCGACGATGCCGACGACGCCGACCGGCTCATGCAGCGCCAATGTCACAACACGGGCCGGCGGCTGATGGACACGGCCCTCGAACTTGTCGGTGAGGCCGGCATAGAGGAACAGCCGCTCGATGGACTGCTCGACCTCTTCGCGCGCCGCCTTAGCGCCGACGCCGGTCAGCTGGATAAGGCGCGTGGCAAACTCGTCGGCGCGGCCGGACAGGTTCTCGGCGAAATAGTAGAGCACCTGGCTGCGGTTATAGGCGGTCGCCTCCGGCCAAGCCTTGCAGGCGCGGGCAGCGGCGACGGCGTCGCGGATGTCCTTGCGGTTGCCGAGGCCGACTTCACCGGCCAGCTTGCCCTTGGCAGTCGCTACAGCCAGAGAATAGTTGCCGTCGGGCCGCACTTGCTTGCCGCCGATGAACAGTTTTGCCGTGCGGTCGATCGCCGTGCCGTCAGCCTGTTCGACCGGCTGGGCCGAGCCGGCCGCAGCCGGTTTGACAATCGGGCCGACGGGGAGCTTTGCCGCCAGATATTCGAACATGCCTTCACGGCCGCCTTCACGGCCGAAGCCGCTCTCGCGATAGCCGCCGAAGCCGCAGGCGGCGTCGAACATGTTGGTGCCGTTGACCCACACCACGCCGGCCTTCAATTGCGGCGCGACATGCAGCGCGAGGTTGATGTTCTCGCTCCATACCGAAGCGGCAAGGCCATAGCGCGTATTGTTGGCGAGCTCGATCGCTTCCTCGGTGTTGCGGAAGCTCATCGTCGCCAGCACCGGGCCGAACACCTCTTCCTGCGCCAGAATGTTAGCCGGCGAAACAGACGTCGCCAGCGTCGGCAAATGATAATAGCCGGAGGACGGCAGCGCGGCGTCCGGCTGCCAGCAGACGGCGCCCTGCTTCGCGCCTTCGGCAATCAGGCCCTTGACGCGGTCGAGCTGGGTGCGATCGACCAGCGGGCCGATATCGGTGTTCTTGTCGAGCGGGCTGCCGACGCGCAGCCGGCTCATCCTGACCTTGACCTTGGCGATGAAAGCCTCGGCAATGCCTTCCTGCACCAGGAGGCGCGAGCCGGCGCAGCAGACCTGGCCCTGGTTGAACCAGATGCCGTCGACCAGGCCTTCGACGGCGCTGTCGAGATCGGCATCCTCGAAGACGATGAAGGCCGACTTGCCGCCCAGCTCCAGCGACAGTTTCTTGCCGGACCCGGCCGTCGCCTTGCGGATGATCTTGCCGACTTCCGACGAGCCGGTGAAGGCGATCTTCTGCACGCCGGGGTGGTTGACGATGGCTGCGCCCGCCTCAGGCCCGCCCTGGACGATGTTGACGACGCCTTTCGGCACGCCGCCGCGCTCGCAGATCTCGGCGAACAACATGGCGGTGAGCGGGGTGAATTCGGCCGGCTTCAGCACCACCGTACAGCCGGCGGCCAATGCCGGCGCGATCTTCCAGGCCAGCATCAGCAGCGGGAAATTCCAAGGGATGACCTGGCCGACGACGCCGGCCGGCTTATGGTCGGGAAAGTCCTTCTCCAGCGTCTGCGCCCAGCCGGCATGATGGATGAAATGGCGGATCGCCAGCGGCACATCGATGTCGCGGCTTTCGCGGATCGGCTTGCCGTTGTCGATCGATTCCAGCACCGCGAACAGGCGCTGGTGGCGCTGCATGGCGCGTCCGATGGCGTAGAGCACTTTGGCGCGGGCATAGCCCGAGGAAGCCGACCATTTCGGCAGTGCCTTGGTGGCTGCCTGGACCGCCGCATCGATGTCGGCGGCGCCGGCATCCGAGATCTTGGCCAGAAGCTTGCCGGAGGACGGCTCGCTGGTCTCGAAAGTCTTGCCGCTGGCCGCCGCCTTCCAGGCGCCATCGATGAACAGCGCCTTTGAGAAGTCGCGTCCTGCAAGCCAGGCGTCGGCCTCGTTGCGGGCTTCCGGCGCCGGGCCGTACTCCATGGCGTGATAGCGTTCGAGAATGTTCATGGGGTGCCTCCTTTACCCTCCCCCTTGTGGGGAGGGTCGATCGGCAGAGCCGATCGGTGTGGGGGGAAGTGGCTGATGGTTCGGTTCATTGGGCAGACAGATCTGGCTTTACGACCCCACCCCGCCGCTGCGCGGCGACCCTCCCTACAAGGGGGAGCGTGGGTGCCTCACGCCATCGCGTGGCGATGGTTGGCAGAATAGTGGCCGGTCAAGTGATGTTCGAGCTGGCGTTCGATGTCGGTGAGCAGGCTGGACGCGCCGAAGCGGAACAGGTCCGGTTCGAGCCAGGGCCGGCCGAGTTCTTCCTTCATCAGCACCAGCCAGTCGAGCGAGACTTTCGCTGTCGAAATGCCGCCCGCCGGCTTGAAGCCGATCAGGTAGCCGGTCTCCTCGAAATAGGCGCGGATGGCCCGCACCATGGCAAGGCCGACGGGCAGCGTGGCGTTGACGCTCTCCTTGCCGGTCGACGTCTTGATGAAATCGGCGCCCGCCATCATCGCCACCATGGAGGCGAGCATGACGTTGCGCAAAGTGGCGAGATCGCCAGTGCCCAGGATGACTTTCAAATGCGCATCGCCGCAGGCGGCGCGCATGGCGACGATCTCGTTGAACAGCTCACGCCATTTGGCGCCGTAGACCAGCCCGCGCGGAATGACGACGTCGATCTCGTCGGCGCCGTCCTTGACCGAGGCCTCGATCTCCTGCAGGCGGGTCGACAGCGGCGCAAGGCCGTGCGGGAAGGCGGTGGAGACGGCGGCGACATGGATGCCGGTGCCGCGCACTGCATCGACCGCCGCGGCGACGAAGGGGTGGTAGACGCAGACCGCCGCCGGGCGGATGGTCTCGCCTGAGATACCGAGACCCTCGACGATATCCCGGCGGAGCGGATTGATCGCCTTGGCGCAGAGCCGGCGCACGCGCTCGTCCGTGTCGTTGGAGTTCAGCGTGGTGAGGTCCATGCAGGCAATGGCGCGCAGCAGCCAGGCAGCCTGGTTGTCGGCCTTGATTGAGCGTCGCTTGGTCAGCGTCGCGACACGGCGCTCCAGCGCCGAACGGTTGACGCTGCGCACCGATTCCAGGAAGCCGAGATCGAGCTTCATGCCGGGGTTGCGGGCGATGCCATGCTCCAGCGGCACAGGCGTGTTGGCGGCGGCGCGCGCCGGCAATGGCATAATTTTGGGCGCGCCAGCGCCTGCCTCGCGGATCGTGCTGCTCATCTCCTGCCCTTTCGTTTCAGCGCCGTTGCGCTTCATACCTTCATGCGCGTCGTTGGCCGACAGGCACAAAGATAGCCCGCGAAGCGATGCTTCACGAGTCCTTCAAAAGCGTCATAGCGGAAAAAGGCGGCAAAAGCAGCCGATTTTTGACCGTATGGTCAAAGCGCCGATGTTGGCGGACTGCGGCGCGCCTCAGCCGACGAAGGCGCGCTCGACGACGAAGCTGGCCGGATGGCTCAAGGAGCCTTCCCGGAAGCCGAGGCTTTCGGCGAGTTCCTTGACGTCTTTCAGCATGTGCATCGAGCCGCAGATCATGATGCGATCGGTCTCGGGGTTGAGCTTGTCGATGCCGACGTCGGAATAGAATTTTCCGGAGCCGATCAGCGCGGTGATGCGGCCCATGCGCGCCGATTCCTCGCGGGTGGTCGAATTGTAGAGCGTAACGCGGCCGCCGGTCAGCTCGCCGATCAGCGGGTCGTTCTCGAGTGCCGCCACCAGTTCCTGGCCGTAAGTCAACTCGGCATTGTCGCGGCAGGTGTGGGTGAGGATGACCTCGTCGAACTTCTCATAGGTGTCGGGGTCGCGCAGCAGGCTGGCGAAGGGCGCGATGCCGGTGCCGGTCGAGATCATGACCACGCGCTTGGCAGGCGTCAGCGCGTCGAGCACCAGCGTGCCGGTGGACTTCTGGCGCATGATGACGGTGTCGCCGACCTGGATTTTCTGCAGCTCCGAGGTCAGCGGGCCGTCCGGCACCTTGATCGAGAAGAATTCGAGCTCGTCGTCCCAGGCGGGGCTTGCGACCGAATAGGCGCGGAAGATCGGCTTTTCGGCATTGGGCAGGCCGATCATGACGAACTCGCCCGAGCGGAAACGCAGCGACTGCGGCCGGGTGATGCGGAAGGAGAACAGCCGGTCGGTGTAATGCTTTACCGACACCACGGTCTCGGCATAGACATTGGCCGGGATCGGGAACTGCAGCGGCTTCGAGCCGGCGATCTTCAACGCGGATGTCGTGTTCATCAAACCCAACTTTCCGGCCCAGACGGAACGCGCTGGCGCCAAACTTTCTCCTGCTCGCCCGAACGATCAAGTTCCGGCGCGCCTTCTGCACACTGCCAAGCGGTAAGCTCTTGTGTCCGGAATTTATTAGTATACAAATGATCTCGACGTCAAGATGGTGACGTAAAACGCCTTTCCAAACCGAGGCATATCCTTAGTTCGGGCATTTCGGGTTTCGACAATGGATGAGAAATTTTCCGCGTCGGCGGGAAGTGTTGTAGCCGGCATCGATGTGGGCGGAACCTTCACCGATCTGCTTTTGATCGACGGCAAGGCGGGCGGCAAGGTGCACATCGCCAAGACGCCGACCACGGTGGAAAATCAGGCGTTTGGCGTGGTTTCGGCGCTCGGCGCGACCGGCTTTCCGGTCGACGCCATCGACCTCATCGTGCATGGCACGACGACCACCACCAACGCCGTGCTGGAGCGGCGGTTGGCGCGGACCGGCATGATCACCACGCGCGGCTTTCGCGACGTGATCGAATTGGGAAGGCGTACGCGGCCCCAGCCCTATGGCATGACGGGGACTTTCGTGCCGGTCATTCCGCGCGACCTTCGGCTGGAAGTGTCGGAACGGGTTGAGGCCTCCGGCGCGGTGCGCATTCAACTCGACGAAGCCGAGATGCGCGACGCGGTGAAAAAGCTGCTCGACGCCGGCTGCGAGTCGCTGGTCATCCACTTCCTGCATTCCTACGCCAACCCGGCGCATGAGCAGCGCGGCGCCGAGATCGCGGCGGAGATCTGGCCGAACGGGCACATTACTACCGGGCATGCGCTGCTGTCGGAAGCGCGCGAGTTCGAGCGCGGCGTGACGGCGGCGGTCAACGCCTCGGTGCAGCCGATCCTGGAGCGCTATGTCGAGCGGCTGCGCAAGGAATTGGCGGCAAAAGGCTACGCCCGCGACTTCCTGATCATGAACGGCAATGGCGGCATGATCTCGGCCCGTTTCGTCACGCTGGAATCGGCCAAGACGGTGATGTCCGGCCCGGCTTCCGGCGTGATCGCGGCCGCTTACACGGGCAAGCGCGCCGGCTTCGGAAACCTCGTAACCTACGATATGGGCGGCACCTCCACTGACGTGGCATTGATCCGCAATGCCGAGCCCGCCGTGTCGAACGAGATCGAGATCGAATATGCGATGCCGATCCATGTGCCCATGGTGGCGGTGCATACGGTCGGCGCCGGCGGCGGCTCGATCGCACGAGTCGACGCGGCGGGGCTGATCCAGATCGGCCCGGAAAGCGCCGGCGCCAATCCCGGCCCGATCTGCTACGGGCGCGGCGGTGCGGAACCAACCATCACCGACGCCAATCTGGTGCTCGGGCGCCTGGCGCCGAAGAAGCTGCTCGCGGTCGACAATCCGGTCACCGTCGAGCGCGTGACTGGGATTTTCGAGGAGAAGATCGGCAAGCGCACCGGCCTTTCCGGCGTCGAGGCCGCGGGCGCCGTTCTGCGGCTCGGCAACATGAAGATGGCTGGCGCGATCCGCATGGTTTCGGTGTCGCGCGGCCATGATCCGCGCGATTTCGCGCTGTTCGCCTTTGGCGGCGCCGGGCCGCTGCATGCGACAGCGCTTGCCCGCGAGCTCGGCCTGCCGCGTGTTCTGGTGCCGGCGCGACCCGGGATCACCAATGCGCTGGGCTGCGTCGTCGCCGATATGCGGCATGACTTCGTCAACACAATCAACATACCGGTGGGCGCGCTCGATGAAGCTTCGCTTCGCGAGGTATTGGAACGGCACCGTAACGAAGGCGAGGCGCTGATTGCCAAGGAAGCGGTGAAACCGGACGCGATCCGCGTGACGCATTCGGCCGACATGCAGTTTGTCGGCCAGACGCATATCATCAACGTGCCGCTGCCGTCGTCCTCGGTTTCACGAGAAACGCTGCAGCAATTGTTCGAAAAGGCCTATTTCGCCCGCTTCAAAGTCGAGCTGCCGGAAATCCGCGCCAACCTCGTCAACCTCAACACGTCGGTCACCGGCGTGCGGCCGCAGATCGACCTGTCGCGGCTGATCGACCCTGCTGGCCGCGCGGCAACGCTCGAGGAGGCGCGGCGCGAGATCCGGCCGGTCTGGTATCACGGCACCTGGCATGACACACCGGTCTATGCGCGTGAAAGGCTGCCGCTCGACGCCGTGATCGAGGGTCCGGCGATCCTGGAACAAATGGATGCCACCACCGTGCTGGAGCCCGGCGACCATGCGCGCTCGGACGCGGACGGCAATATCATCATCGACATCGGCGAGGCTTGAGATGGCAAAGCTCGACACGATCACGCTTTCGGTGCTGCAGGCAGCGCTGCAGCAGGTCTGCGACGAGATGGACCTGACCTTCTCCCGCGCAGCCTTCTCGCCGGTCATCGCGGAAGCCAACGACCGCTCGGACGGCATCTACTCGGCCGTCGACGGCTCGCTGATCGCGCAGGGCAGCCAGGGCCTGCCGGTGTTCGTCGGCGTCATGCAATATTCGACCAGGACGGTCATCGAGATGATCGCCGACGGACGCTGCCTGGCTCCTGAGCCCGGCGACATCTATATCGTCAACGACCCCTATCTCGGCGGCACGCATCTGATGGATGTGCGTTTCGTCATGCCGGTCTATCGAAATGGGAAAATCTTTTGCTGGCTTTCCAACACTGGCCACTGGCCGGATATCGGCGGCTCGGTGCCGGGCGGTTTTTCCGCTTCGGCCACCGCCGTCGAGCAGGAAGGCCTGCGGCTGCCACCGGTGAAACTGTTCAAGAAGGGAGTGCTCGATCCGGAGATCTACGCCATCATCTGCTCGAACATCCGCGTCGCCGACCAGCGCATCGGCGACATCCGCGCGCAGGCCGCGGCGCTACTGATCGGCCAGGACAGGCTCAATGAAATCCTGGATCGTTACGGTGACCAAACCGTCGTCGAAGCGATCGCGGAACTGCGCCGCCGCGCCGCCGAGCAGATGCGCGCCTCGATCGGAGTGATCCCCGACGGGGTCTACCGCTCGCAGGCCTTCGTCGATTCCGACGGCGTGGTGAACGAGCCACTGACCATCAATCTCGCCGTCGAGAAAAAGGGCGATACGCTGACCTTCGACTTTGCCGGCTCGTCAAAGCCCTGCGCCGGGCCGATGAACAGCGTGCTGGCGACCACCTTGTCGTCCGTCTATCTCGCCATGCGTCACATCTTCCCGGAGGTGCCGATCAGCGCCGGCGCCTTCGAGCCGCTCAAGGTCAAGGGACCGGAGGGCACGTTCCTTGACGCCAAATACCCGCGCCCGGTCTCGGGTTGCGCTGCCGAGGTCTCGCAGCGCATCGCGGAAGCCGTGTTCGCGGCGATGGTGCAGGCGCTGCCCGAGAAGGTGACGGCCGCACCCGCCGGCTCCAGCGGCAATTTCGCGCTCGGCGGCAACGATCCGGCGCGCGGGCGCGACTATGTCATGTACCAGATCTCCGGCGGCGGCTATGGCGGCAATGCCAGCCATGACGGCTTGAGCAATGGCTGCTCGACCATCGGCATTTCGAAATCGCCGCCGGTCGAGATCATGGAGCAAGCCTTTCCGGTGCTCTACCGGCACTATGCGCTGCGTGAAGGCTCCGGCGGCGCGGGAAAACATCGCGGCGGCTTCGGGCTTGCCTATGAGGTCGAGATCCTGCGTGGCGAGGCGCGCGCGTCCTTTGTCATGGATCACGGCCGTTTCGGGCCGCAGGGCGCGCTCGGCGGCAAGGACGGCGCGCCGAACAGCGTGACCGTCTTCCGGGGCGGCGAAGCGCATGTGCCGCCGCATCTTTCCAAAGAGCAGGACATCGCGCTCAAGGCCGGCGACCGCGTGCGCGTCGGCACGCCGGGCGGCGGCGGCTATGGCGATCCCAGCCAGCGCGATCCGAAGCAGGTCGCCGAGGATGTCCGGCTCGGCTACTATACGGCCGAGCAGGCCAGGGAGATGTTTGGGGTTCCTTCGGCGAATGGCATCGGCGATCGACCGGGCCGCGACGCCTGAGAAGCAGGGATAGAGACGCCGGCGGGACGGCGCCCCCTCTGGCCTGCCGGCCATCTCCCCCACAAGGGGGGAGATCAGACGTCACGGCCGCCTTCGCCAATCACCAGCGTCGGAGAAAGATGCCAGCGCCGAAACCGCCAATCTCCCCCTCGTGGGGGAGATGTCCGGCAGGACAGAGGGGGGCGCGAAGGATCGCTTGAGCTGGCTATTGACCGAGGACGCTCTAAGCCAGCTTCGCCAGCAGCCGCAGGAAGGTCGCGGCTTCCTTGGTCGTCAGGGGCGCCAGCGTCTCCTCGGTGATGGCCCGCGCAAGCGGGATCAGCCGTTCGATCGCCTCGCGGCCTTCCGGCGTCAGATTGACCAGCAGCCGCCTCTTGTCCACCTCGTGCTTGGAGACCTCGACAAGGCCGCGCGCCTTCAGCCGGTCGATGACGCCCTTCACGGTGGCGGCGTCCATGGCGATCAGCGTGCCGAGCTGGTTCTGGGAGGTCTCGCCGATGTCGTAGAGCTTGGCCAAAGCGGCGAATTGCGGCGGCGTCAGGTCGGCGATGTGGGAAGCGAAGATCGAGACGTGGCGCTGATGCGCCTTGCGCAGGATGAAGCCGACCTGATCCTGCAGATGGTAGTTGTTCTCGTCGGCCTCCTCGGCCTCGACCAGCCGCAGCAGATTGTCCTCGCCGCTCATCTGAGGCCATCCCATGCCTTGATGTCCGCTGCCGCCAGGCCGCCCATGCGGTTATGAATGCGCGGGCCGCAGGTCATGGCGAGGCAGAACAGGATTTCGTCGGCACGCGGCCCGTCGCTGATGCCGACCTCCATGGCGTCGAAATGGCTGCGCACATAGGCGGCGTTGATGTGGCCGAGCGGCACGTCTAGCCTGGAACCGAAAGCGCCGACCTTCTTGGCCGACGGCACGATGGCCTTGGCGTCGCCGAGCCGCTCGCGCATGGCATAGCCACCGGGCACATGCCACAGGGCGCCGTGCTCCAGCTCGCCAGCGGAGCCGACTATGGCGCCCTTGCCGTAGCCGTCGATCTTCTTCACGTCGCCGCCGAGCGCCGCGATCAGCCTGTCGGAGAGCAGGAGACCCAGCGGCTTCAAATCCTCCATCGCGCCCTGCAAATCCTCGACATAGCGGCCGGCAAAGGGGTTCTTGACCACGGCGAGCGCGGCGGCGCGCAGGCGCGGCTCTTTCGCCACGGGACCGCCGTCGTGAAAAATCTCTTCAGTCAGGACCGCGACCTTGCGGATCGGAAAGTCAGGCATGGGCAAAGTCCTCCAGGGGATGCTTATTGGGCGCGGCGAGCGCCACGGAACCACTGATGCGGGCTTCGCCCGCCAGAAACAGCGCCGAGGCGGCAATCAGGCCGCGCCGGCGAAAATCTTCGGCGACCGCGAGGCCCTTGTCCAGCGCCCGGGCAACCTCGCCCGGCGAAAGCGTGCCGACGCTCTGCGTCACCAGTTGCTCTCCGAGATCGCTGTCGGGCGCCAGGTCGCGCGCCGGAGCGCGCTCGATGGCAGGGTGACCGGGCAGGTCGACCGCGTTGGCAATCAGCGTTGCCGCCGCATCGGCCTCGGCGCCGGTCGGCGCGAGAACGGTGACGGCATCGGCGATGCCCAGCGAAAACGACCGGCCGCGCCAGCCGCTGGTGGCAACACCGCGCACGCCATCCTCGGCGCGGATGCCGACGCGATCGGCCATGCCATTGCCGGTGCCGGCAATCGCCACCGTCATCGACTGGTCCCCGTCGAGATAGAGGGCGCAATCGCCGCCATTGTTGACGTAGGCGCGGTCGAGCCGGCGGCCGGAGAGCATCGCGGCAAGAATTTCGTCGGCTACCGAACCGGCGACGGCGGCCATCGGCGTGATGAAGCACTCCGCCAGCGGCATGACGGCTGCTTCCATGCGGCGCGCCGTCGGGCCGGCGAAATCGCGCGGCGCCAGGAAGAAGGCGGGCAGGCGCAACTCGGGCAACTCCTTGACCAGCTCGATCAGGATCGTCTGGAAGCGCGTGACCGCCTGCCCGTAGGCGGCGCGACGCTCGTCGTCAGAGCCAAAGGCTTCGACGATGAGGTCGATCGGCCCGTGGTTGAGATGGAGCCGCCTGCCGTCGGCAAGCCAATGCGCCTGTGGGCCGTTCATCACCCGGCCCCGTTCGCCGCCGCACGCCGCAACTGCGCCAGCGGCGGCCAGGGGTTGTTGACCGGCGCGCCGGTGCCGCGGCGCGCGTTGAGATACTCGCCGCCCTTGGCGAGGATGTCCGCGACGCTGCGGATCTCGTTTTCATAGCCGCCCAGCCGGACATAGTCGTCGCGGCGCATGGTGAATTCGATCGGCGCGACCAGCGCCGGCGTCGGCACATAGCCGAAGGCGCCTTCCGGCACGCGGGTCACGTCGACCATCAGCGTGATGCCGCCGCCCGGCCAGACATAGACCGGCGCGCCTCCCACCGTCACGTAGGTTTTCAGGCCCTGCACCGAGCGGGTGAGATTGACGGGGTTTTCGGTAACGCCGGCGCGCAGTGAACCGCCGGCGCCGCCGATGAACAGAACCGTGCAGAGCGCCGGCTCGCAATTGTCCTCGATCAGGCCGACGGACTTTTGAAGCCGCTCGGGAAATGGCTTCTGGACCGGCTTCAGCTCGTCGTCGAGCTCGTAATAAGCGAACTGCTCGCCGGTGGTCGAAACCATCAGCAGCGACAGGCCGGGACGCGCCCCCTTCTTGGCGTTCCAGTCACCGAGGATCGACAGCGGGTCTGAGATCGTGGTGCCGCCCCAGCCGAGGCCGGGCTCCGACACCTTGAAGTAGCGGCCCGGCGTCGAGCGGCGGCCGATGATCTTTATGCCGGTGTCTTCCCAGCCCAGCACCTTGCCGGCCTGGTGCTCGGAGACGACGCCGGTGATGTGATCATCGACCACCACCACCTCGTCGACGAGACCGCGCCATTGCGTCGCGAACATGCCGATGGTGGCCGAGCCGCAGCCGACGCGCATGCGATGCTCGACCTTGCCGTCGATAACCGGCGGTTTGCCGGCTTCGACGATGACCGTCGCGCCGCCGTCGATGGCGAGCTCGACCGGCTTGCGATTGCACAGATTGAGCAGCGCGTCGCAAGTGGCGCGGCCTTCCTGCTTGGAGCCGCCGGTCAGGTGATGGACGCCGCCGAGCGACAGCATCTGCGAGCCATATTCGCCGGTCGTCACATGGCCGATCGCCTCGCCTTGCGAGCGCACGGTCGCCGTCTCGTCGCCGATATGGCGATCGGTGTCGATCTTCACCTTGACGCCGCAGTAGGAGAAGATGCCCTCGGTGACGACGGTGACGAGATCGACACCCTCGACCTCCTGGCTGACAATGAAGGGCGCCGGCTTGTAATCCGGATACGTCGTGCCGGCGCCGATCGCCGTCACGAAGCGGCGGCCGGTGTTGACCAGCTCGCCATTCCAGGCTTCGCCCTCGGCGACGAAAGGCACCACCGCGCCTCCGGTCTCGGCCGCGTGGTCGAGGATGGTCAGCGGGTCCATGCGCACGATGCGGCCGCCGACATTGCCGTAGCGGTCGCAGGCGCCGGTGCGGCCGTCGGCGATGTAGCACATGACCGGACAGGCATCGCAGCGGATCTTTTCCGCCACCTGCTTCTCGCCGGGATCATGGGTTTCGAAACGTTCGGCAAGCTCGCTCATCGGCGCGCCTCCTTTTCACGGATCGCCGCCAGGATGCGGCTCGGCGTCGCCGGCACCTTGGTGACAAGGACGCCAGTGGCGTGGCGTATGGCGTTGAGGATCGCCGGCGCCGTCGGGATCAGCACATGCTCGCCCAGGCCCTTGGCGCCGAAGGGTCCTTCCGGATCCGGAACCTCGACCAGAATATGCTCGACCGGCGGCACATCGCCGATGGTCGGGATGAGATAGTCGTGCAGGTTCTCGGTGCGGCCGGGGATGTATTCCTCCATCAGCGCCATGCCGATGCCCTGCGCGATGCCACCCTCGATCTGGCCTTCGACCAGCACCGGGTTGATCGCTTTGCCGACATCATGCGCGGCAGTGATCTTGATCAGCTTCACGGTGCCAAGCTTGAGATCGACTTCGAGCTCGGCGATCTGCGCGCCGTAGCCATAGACGGCGTAGGGCTTGCCCTGGCCCTTGGCGTCGAGCGGCAGCGTCGGCGGGTCGTAGGTTTCCACGGCGACGAAGACCAGGCCGTCGGCATCGGCCTTCAGCTCGGACAGATCGATGCGCCGCGCCGCGTCACCTTCGCGGATGGATAGGTTCGCACCGTCGAGCACGATCGTCGCTTGATCGGAGACGTTGGCAAAGCGCAGGATTTTCTCGCGCAAAGCCCGGCCAGCCTTTTCCGCAGCCTTGCCCGTTACAAAAGTCTGGCGCGAGGCGGATGTTTTGCCGGCGTCGGGTGTGATGGCGGTGTCGGCGCTCTTCAGCCGGAATCTGTCCAGCGGCAAGCCGAGCGCGTCGGCGCAGATTTGGGTGATGACCGTGTTGGAGCCCTGGCCGATATCGACCGCGCCCTGATGCAGGATCACGTCGCCCGAGGCCGAGATGCCGACCTTAATGGTGGAGGGATTGGGCAGCGAGGTGTTGCCGCAGCCATACCAGCAGGAGGCAACGCCGACGCCGCGCCTGCTAGCCGTGTTGGTGGCGTTAAAAACTTCCGCGTCGGCCAGTGCGCGCGCCCAGTGCGGCTGAAGCTGCTCCAGGCATTCGCCGATGCCGACGCCCGATTCCAGGCGCTGGCCGGTGACCGTTTCGCAGCCGTCGCGCAGGCAGTTCTTCAGGCGGAAATCCAGACGGTCCATACCGAGCTTGCCGGCGAGCTCGTCATAGAGCGTCTCCTGCATGATCGTCGCCTGCGGCACGCCGAAGCCGCGGAAGGCGCCGGCGATCGGGCCGTTGGTGTGAATGGCGTAGCCGATCGCGCGGTAGTTCGGCGTGGCATAGGGGCCGGAGGCGTGCACCGGTACGCGATTGGCCACCGTCGGCCCCCAGCTGGCATAGGCGCCGGTGTTGAAGTCGCCCTCGAAGACCATGCCGGTGATGCGGCCTTCGGCATCGGTGCCGATGGTCGCCTTCATCTCGGCCGGATGGCGCTTGGTGGTCGACATCATCGATTCATTGCGGGTGTAGGCGAGCGCTGCCGGGCGGCCCGTCTTCATCGCCACAAGGCCAATGAGCGGCTGCAGTGAGACATCAAGCTTCGAGCCGAAGCCGCCGCCCGTGGCCGTCGGCACGATGCGGACTTTCTCGACAGGAAGGCCGAGCACCTTGGCCGTATCGTCGCGGTCCATATAGGGCGCCTGGGTGCAGGCAACGACGACCAGCGTGTCGCCGTCCATATAGGCGTAGCCGGCTTCCGGCTCGATATAGGCATGCTCGACAAAGGAGGTTTCGATGGAACCGGACGCTGTGACGGCTGCGCGGGCAAGCGCGCCCTCGGGATCGCCGCGCTCGACATAGCCGGAGGTGAGCAGGTTGGCCGGGCGATGGCTGTGGATCAGCGCGGCACCTTCAGCCTTCGCCTCGCCCGGCTGCAACACATGCGGCAACTCGGTCCAGGTGATCGGAAAATCCGTCAGGTCGAGATCGAGGATCGCCTCGCGCTCCCCCGCCACAAGCGCCACCGCCTCGCCGCGCAGACGGACAAAGCCTTCAGCCAAAGCCGGCTGGTCGGCAAACGGGCCGATGACGCCGAAGCAGTTCTTGCCGGGAATGTCCCTGGCGGTGAAAACACCGACAATTCCGGGGTGCGCGCTTGTCCAGGCGTCGAGATCGCCGAAGTTGAAGCCGGCATGATAATACGGCGAGCGGACCACCAGCACCGCCAGCGCGTCGGCCGGAAAGGAATCGCCGCCAAACTTTTCGGTGCCATTGACCTTCGGCAGGCCGTCGAGGCGGATCGGCGAGGCGCCGACAGCGTGGCCCACTTCCGGCAGGCGAAGGTCAATGCCGTTCATGTGCCGCGAGGCCTGCATCACTGCCGCGACGATTTTCCTGTAGCCGGTGCAGCGGCAGAGCACGCCGCCCAGTGCGTCCTGCGTCTCGGCCTCGCTTGGTGTCGGGTTGCGCTCCAGAAGCGCGGTGGCCGCGACCAGCAGGCCGGGCGTGCAGATGCCGCATTGCGCGGCGCCATGTTCGAGGAACGAGGCTTGGAGGGCCGAAAGCCTGCCGCTGGCAAGGCCTTCGACGGTGGTGACGGAAGCGCCGGTGACGGATGCCGCCGGCACCAGGCAGGCGCAGACCGGATCGCCGTCGACCAACACCGTGCAGGCGCCACAATCGCCGGCGTCGCAGCCGACCTTGGTGCCGGTCAGCCGCAACTCGTCGCGCAACACCTGCGACAGCCGCCGCACCGGCGGCACCGAGACTCGGACGGCGGCACCGTTGACCTCGAAGGCAATGTCGGCGCGTTCCATGCCGGACTGGGCCATGCTCATGCCGCCACCTTGCCTTCGTCCAGGCCGACTGCGGCACGCACCGCGCGCACTACGATCTCGCGCGCTGCATGCCCTCGGTATTCGGCGCTGCCGCGCACATCGGCAATCGGCGACAGCTCATCGATCGGCGCAGCCAGAACCGCATCGGCAAGCGCCGCGCTGACCGGCTGGCCGCGCAGAGCCGCCTCAACGCCGGTAAGGCGGCGGGCGACGGCGGAGCACGCGCCGACAGCAATCGCCGCATCGGCGACCACCCCGTCCTCGATCACGAGCCGCGCCGCCGCCATGGCGATCGAGATGACGAGGTAGCGTCGCGCGCCAAGCTTGACGAAGGCCGACGTGCCAGTCGCGGAACGCTTCGGCACGCGGATGGCGGTGACCAACTCGCCTGGCTCCAGCGCCGTGCGTCGATTGCCGAGGATGAACGCGCCGAGCGGTGGATAGCGAACGGCTTTCACCGACCGCAACTCGACATCGGCGTCGAGCGCCAGCAACGCCGGCACGCCATCGGCCGCGGGTGAGGCGTTGCAGAGGTTGCCGGCGACCGAGGCGACGTTCTGGATCTGGACCGAGCCAACCTCGCGCGCGGCCGCTTTCAGCGCGTCGAAGGCCGCCGGTAGTTTTTGGTGGACAATGTCAGTCCAGGTGGTGCGGGCGCCGATGCGCCAGTATTCGTCCGTCTCTTCGATGCCGCGCAGCGCCGCGAGACCATTGATGTCGAGGATGTTGTCGCGAAAAGGTTTCGCGCCCTGCGCCGGATAGAAATCCGTGCCGCCGGCGAGAATGCGCCAGCGGTCCTCGCCAAGCAGAGCGAGCGCCTCGTCGACCATGGTGGGTTTCGCGTAACGGATCACGCTCTGCCTTCCAGAACCTTCCCAGAAACGGACCATTCCCACTTGGCCCTCCCAAAGCACTTGGCTTTGGGCTTTCTGCCGGTTTCACACCGGTCAAATTCATTCGTATGCAAATGATATCAGGCGGGCTGGAATTGTCAAAGCAAGAGTTCGTGCCGTTGCGGCGGCGCGCCGGCCTGAACGCATTTGTTATAGCCTTGGAGGTTGACGACGCCGGCCATCTGGTCAAGGTTCCGTGTCCGGTCGCGTCAGCGGCCTTTGGACTGGAGCCTCAAGCCGATACGAGGGGCTCCAAACGAGAGGGGACCGCATGGCCGAAGAAGCGCTCATCGTCATCGACCTGCAGAACGACTTTTGCCCCGGCGGCGCGCTGGCGGTGGCCGGCGGCGACGAGATCGTGCCGTTGGTCAACGACCTGATCCGGCGGACCGACCATGTGATCCTGACGCAGGACTGGCACCCGGCCGGACATTCGAGCTTCGCCTCCAGCCTTCCGGGCAAACAGGCCTTCGAAACCATAGAGATGCCCTATGGGCCGCAGACCTTGTGGCCGGATCATTGCATCCAGGGCAGCCTCGGTTCCGATTTCCATTCCGGGCTCGCCTGGACCAAGGCGGAGCTGGTGATCCGCAAGGGATTCCGCGCAGCGATCGACTCCTATTCGGCCTTCTTCGAGAACGACCACACGACGCCGACCGGCCTTGGTGGCTACCTGAAGGAACGCGGCATCGACACGATCACGCTGGTCGGGCTTGCCACCGATTTCTGCGTGGCCTTCTCGGCGCTCGACGCGGCGAAGCAGGATTTCAAAACGACGGTGCGGCTCGACGCCTGCCGCGGCATCGACCTCAACGGCTCGGTCGAGGCGATGCTGAAGCGCATGCGCGAAGCCGGCGTGACGCTCGAAGACCATTCGGCGGATTAACGCCACGATGAGGCAGCGAGGGGGCTTCACCACGTTTGCGAAAGTGCTGGCGGCGGGCATCGCTGCCCCACTCATTCTTGCTTTTCCGCAATCGGCTTTCGCCGCTGAAATCCACGAACTGCCCGGCGCCGCCATGTCGCTCTGGTGGGCGCTGCCCTTTGCCGGCCTGCTCTTGTCGATCGCGACGGGGCCGCTGCTTTTCCCGCATCTTTGGGAACATCACTACGGCAAGATTGCCGCCGGCTGGGCGGCGCTGGTGGTCGTTCCGCTGGCGATCGCCTTCGGCATTCCGACGGCCGGCGAAACGGTACTGCACACGCTGCTCACCGAATATCTGTCCTTCATCATCCTGTTGTTCGCGCTCTACACCATCTCGGGCGGCATCCTGCTTGCCGGCAACATCCACGGCACGCCGCTCGTCAACGCCGGCCTGCTGCTCATCGGCGCGCTGCTTGCCTCGGTCATCGGCACGACCGGCGCCTCGATGATCCTGATCCGGCCGATGCTGCGCGCCAACGACAACCGGCCGTTCAACGCCCATGTGGTGATCTTCTTCATTTTCCTGGTCTCCAACATCGGCGGTTCGCTGACGCCGCTTGGCGACCCGCCTTTGTTCGTCGGCTTCCTGCGCGGCGTCGATTTCTTCTGGACGACGGTACACATCCTGCCCGACACGCTCTTCGTCGGCGGCCTCGTGCTGGCTGTCTTTCTCGCGATCGACGTCATCCTGCACCGCCGCGAGGGCGGCATGCCGAAGATCAAGGACCCGACACCCGATACCAAGGTGCGGCTGCGGGGGCTGGCCAATCTGCCGCTGCTTGCCGGCGTGATCGGCGCGATCCTGCTTTCCGCCAGTTGGAAGCCGGGCATCGGCGTTTCCGTGCTGGGTGTCGGACTCGAGCGGCAGAACCTGGTACGCGACGCCATCATCCTGGCGCTGGCCTTCCTCTCACTGAAGGTCTCGTACAAGAGCCACAGGGAAGCCAACGGCTTCACCTGGGGGCCGATCGCCGAAGTAGCGAAGTTGTTTGCCGGCATCTTCATCTGCATCGTTCCTGTCATCGCCATCCTCAGGGCCGGCCATGACGGCGCGCTGGCGCCGCTGGTGGCGCTGGTCACCTCCGCCGACGGCCAGCCCAATGATCTCGCCTATTTCTGGCTGACCGGGGCGCTGTCATCCTTCCTGGACAATGCGCCGACCTATCTGGTGTTCTTCGAGCTGGCCGGTGGCGACGCCAGGCACCTGATGACGGAGGCCGCCTCGACGCTGGCCGCGATCTCGGCGGGTGCCGTGTTCATGGGCGCCAACACCTATATCGGCAATGCGCCCAACTTCATGGTCTTCGCCATCGCCAGGCATCGCGGGGTGAAGATGCCGGGCTTCTTCGGCTACATGGCTTGGTCGGGCGTTGTGCTGATCCCGACATTTTTGATCGCCGGGTTTTTGTTTTTCGGGTGAGTCAGCGCCATCGGCTTCGAAGCCGGTATCTCTCAGCCGGCGGCATGGAGCCGATCGGGCTTGCGTATGCGTGGCCGGCAATTTCTGCTATGAGCGAGGAGAGGTGCGGGATCGATTGAACGCTGAACCGAGGAACGCGTAATCGAAGCTGGGGCGACAATGACCATCCAAGCCGGGAGCCTGCCCTATCTGTCAGGCGAATTCCTGGATAGCCTGACGATTTCCACGCCCGACATGGTCGACGAAATCGAGCGGCAGATCGTCGGTCAAAGGCGAGGCGAGGTATGGTGCGCGCCGAAGGCGGTGGTTCTGCCGGGCGACAACCGCTACATCATGGCGACTCTCGGTGTCGCGACCGAGCCCCGGGTGCTGGCGACCAAGTCGCTGGTGGTCAACCCCCGCAACGCCGAACGCGGACTTCCAACCCTGAACTCGCTGGTCACCCTTCTCGACGCTGAGACGGGTCTGCCGCTAGCCGTGGTCGACGGCAATTGGGTGACCGCGAAGCGCACCGCCGGCCTGAGCGCCGTGGCGGCCAGACGTCTGGCTCTGGCAGACTCGGCCTGTGTCGCGTTCATCGGATGCGGCGTTCAAGCGCGCGGTCATCTCGAGGTCCTGGCCGATCTTTTTCCGCTGCGGGAGATCCGCGCCTTCGGCCGGGGCAAAGGCAATCGTGACGCCTTGTGTCGACTGGCCGAGATGCGCGGCCTGACCGCAATACCCTGCGATACCGCGAAGGAGGCGATCGAGCCCGCCGACATCGTGGTGACGACAGTCACTTTGGTGCCTCAGCCCGCTCCATTTTTGGATGCGTATTGGCTGAAGGGCGGGGCCTTCCTGACCACGACCGATCTGGCCCTGCCCTGGCAGGCTGAAACAATGGCTATCTTCGATCGCATCGTCATAGACGACCTGGTGCAGGAGGCGACGATGAGCAAGCCGATGGTGAGGCCCGAGCTCGTTGGCGGCGATTTGACGGGTTTGGTCAGCGGCGATGTGCCGGGTCGTCAGAGCGAAAGCGAGCGAACGGCTTTCGCGTTCCGCGGCATGGCGGTTGGCGATCTCGCACTGGCCGGCCTGGCATTTGCACGCGCGAAAGCGGTCGGGGTGCTGGATGTCTAGTTTCCCAAGTCAGCCTACCCCGACGTAGCGCCGAACCGCGGACGGGTCGGCGCGCAAGGCCTCGACATCGACCGTCTCGCGGTTGCGGCCGTTCTCGATGAAGGAGACGCGATCGGCGACCGAAAGGACCGCGTCGACACGCTGCTCGACCAGGATGGTCGACACACCTAGATCGCGCAGCTTCGCCACCGTCTCGCGGATCTTGGCGATCATCGATGGCATCAGCCCTTCGGTCGGCTCGTCCAGCAACAGCACTTGCGGCTCGAGGCAGAGCGCGCGGGCCATGGCCAGCATCTGCTGCTCGCCGCCGGACAGGGTGCCGGAGCGTTGCTTCAAACGCTGGCGTAACAGCGGGAAGAGGTCCAGCACGTTTTCCCGCACGTCCCGGCCCTTGCCGCGCGCCATCAGGCCGATCTCGATATTTTCCGCCACGCTCATCTCCGCGAACAACCGCCGGCCTTGCGGCACATAGGCGACGCCGGCCTTGGGCACGTAATGCGCGGCAAGCCCGGTCAGTTCCTTGCCGTCCAGCTTGATCGAGCCGCTTGCTGCCGGGACCAGCCCCATGATCGCCTTCAGCGTCGTCGTCTTGCCGGCGCCGTTGCGGCCGAACAGGCAAAGCACCTCGCCCTTGTTGAGCACGAGGTCGAGGCCGTACAGCACCTGGACTTCGCCGTAGAAGCAGTCGAGTCCGGAAATGGCGAGCAATCCCGTGCTAGTCATGGGTCGCTCCGAGATAGGCGCCCTGCACCTCGGCGTTGGCGCGGATCTGCTCCGGCGTACCCTCGGCGAGAATCCTCCCGAAATTGAAGACGGTGATGCGGTCGGCAAGCTGCATGACGACCGGCATGTTGTGCTCGATCAAAAGCACCGTGGCGTCCCTGGCGATCTCGCGCACCAGCGTGATGAAATTGTCGATCTCGCTGTCGGCAAGTCCCTGCGTCGGCTCGTCGAGGATCAGCAAACGCGGCTTCAAGGCCAAGCCCATCGCCACTTCGAGCAGCCGTTGGTGGCCGTAGGACAATTGCCCGGCCAGCGTGCCGGCGCGGTCGGCGAGGCCGGTGCGCTCCAGCGCCGCCATGACGCCGCTCCTGACCTGCCCCTTCGAGCGACCGTCAGTGAGGGTACGCTGTACCGGCAGCGCGACATTGTCGAAGGCCGTAAGATTGGCGAAGACGCTGGTGATCTGAAAGGTGTAGGCAACGCCGAGGCGAACCCTCTGGTAGGCCGGCATGGTGGTGATGTCGGCGCCGTCGAAGACGACAATGCCGGAAGACGGCCGGATGCGGCCCGAGAGCAGGCTGACGAAGGTGGTCTTGCCGGCGCCGTTGGGGCCGATGATGGCGCGGATCTCGCCCGGCATCAGCGCGAAGTCGACGCCGTCGACGGCGCGCAGGCCGCCGAAATTTCGCGACAGACCCTTGGTGGTGAGCAGCGGCATCATGTCAGCCATCGCAACCAGCGCTCGCGGATGCTGCCCATAATGCCCTTCGGGGCAAACAGGACGAGCAGGATCAGAGCGACGCCGACGATCAGCAGATAGGCCGAGGTGAAGCCGCTGGTGATGTCGGTGACATAGTACATGAACAGGGTGCCGATCAGCGGCCCGAGCGTCGCCGCGGCGCCGCCGAGCAGCACCCAGAGCAGCGGCAGGATCGAATATTGGATCGACGCGAAATTCGATCCGACATAGCCGAACAGCAAGGCATAGGCCGCACCGGAAGCCGCGCAGATGGCGCCGGAGGCAACGACGGCCGCGAGCTTGTTGGCGACCGTGTCGTAGCCCAGCATCTTTGTCCGCTCCTCGTTCTCGCGGATGGCGACCAGCACGCGGCCGAAGCGGGAGCGGACGACGGCCAATGTGACGAGCAGCACGATCGCGAACAGCGCCAGCGCGCTCATGTAGCGCACGGTCGGATCGGTGAGATCGAACGAAGTGCCGCCGATCGAAAACACCCGCGATGCCTGCTGGATCACCAGGCCCTGGTCGCCGCCGGTCCAGGTCGCGAAATAGAGGATGAGCAGATAGAAAACTTGCGCGAACATCATGGTGACGATCATGAACGCCACACCCGCGGTGCGCAGCGCCAGCAGGCCGACGATTAAGGCGAGCAGCGCGCCGCAGGCGACCCCGGCAATGAAGGCTTCCGGCACGCCCCAGCCGAGATGGTAGACGGTCAAGCCCGCGCCATAGAGGCCGGCCGAGAAGAACATCGCATGGCCGAGGCTGAGCAGGCCGACATAGCCGAAGAGCAGATTGTAGCCCATGGCAAAGACTGCGAGCGCCATGATGCGTGCGAATAGGCCCTGATGGTAATCCGGCAGGACGAAGTTCAGCGCGAACAGAAGCGCGATGACGCCGATATGCAGCGCGTAGGTCTTTGCCGGCGAAGCATCCCTCATCGCGGCGTGGTCCCGAACAGGCCTTGCGGCCGGAACACCAGCACCATGGCGACGACCAGCGTGGCGATGATCTTGGCCAAGGTCGGCGAGAAGAACATCGAGATGATGCCGTCGGAGAGGCCGATCAGGATGGCGGCGACAACGGTGCCGCGCAGGGAACCGAGACCGCCGATGATGACGACGATGAAGGACAGAAGCAGCGGGTCCTGGCCCATCAGGTAATGCGCCTGGCTGATCGGCACGATCAGCACCGCGGCGATCGCGGCCAGCATGGCGCCGACGGCGAAGACGCCGGCATAGACGCGCTCGACCGGGATGCCGAAGGCCTGCGCCGTCTCACGGTCATATTGGGTGGCGCGCATGATCAAGCCGATCTTGGTGCGGGTCAGCACCAGCCAGGTGATCACGAGCAGCACGGCGGAAGCGGCGACCACCGACAGCTTGTAGCCGGAATAGCCGAACCAGGGCAGAAGGATGCGGTAGCTGAAGGGCGGCTCCACCGGGCGCGCCTCGGGGCCGTAGAAGGTCAGCGCCAGCTGCTGGATGATGTAGAGCATGCCGATGGTGGCGACGATGGTGCTTTCGGGGTTGTATTTCAGCCGCCGCAGCACCAGCCATTCGGCGAGAAACGCGGCCAGCCCGACGAGCAAGGGCGCGATCACAAGTGCTGCCACGAAGCCGATGGCCGGGTGGCCGGAAATCGCCGTCGAGATCGCCCAGGCGAGCACCGCGCCCAGCATGAAGAACTCGCCATGCGCGACATTGACGATGCGCATGACGCCGAACACCAGCGACAGCCCAAGCGCCGTCAGCGCCAGCACGGCGGAGGTGACCAGGCCTTCGAGGGCGGCGAGGAGGAGGTGGGGGCCGAAGTGCATGCTACACGCAGGCAGGTGCCGAGCGCACCCCTCTCTGCCCTGCCGAGTCCGGCCCTTCGCTATCGCTCCGGGCGTTCGTCGCTCGGAAAGCCAAGCAATTGGCTTTCCGTCCGCTGCGCGGACCGCTCCTCACCCCCCGCAAGGGGGGAGATTGGCTGTCCCTAGCGCTTTCGCCAATCGCAAAGGGCGATAAATGGCCGCCTTCGCACGAGCTGCTGATCTCCCCCCTTGAGGCGGAGATGTCCGGCAGGACAGAGAGGGGGGCCTGGGCGCTCACGCTGGTTGGAATGAACCTACAGCGCCTGCTTCGTATAGTCCCCTTCCGGCTCGTAGAGGCCGTCCTCGATCTTGGTCTTGTGGACGACCTTGAGTTTGCCGCCTTCGACCTTGGAGATGTTCTGGATGCCGAAACACTGGTGGATTTTGCCGTTGAAGGTTTTCGGGCCCTGCGGATGTTCCGGCCCTTCGGCGAATTCCTTCAGCGCCTCGGTCGCCTCGACCAGCTTGGCGCGATCTTCGGGTCCCTTGTAGCCGGCATCTTCCATCGCCTTCTTGACGACGTAGAGCGTTTCCCAGCAGCCGAACATATGCGAGGCCGTGGAGACGTCCTTGGGATCGCCGACGGCAGCACCATTGTCGTCGATGCCGACGGCGGCACGGTAGGCTTTTTGCGCAGCAGAGTCGTCAGCCTGCGCGTAGCGCGGCGAACCTTCCCAGAAATGGCTTCCGTCGAGGAATTCGAGGCCGGGGCTGTTGATGTCGGTAGCCTCGAGTGAATCCATAAAGCCGAAAAGCTGCGGCCGGTTCGAGCCGTAGAACTCGCCGAGCTCCTTGACGAAGGTGAGCACGGCCGGGCCGACCATGACATGGTAGATCACCTCGGTCTCGGCCGGGATCTGCGGGAAGTATTTGGTGAAGGACGATTCCGTCGGCGGAATGGCGATCTGGGCGATCACGTCGGCGCCCTGCGCCTTCAGCGCCGGCGGCAGGTAGTCGCGATGGTCGTAGCCGAAGGCGAAGTCGGGGAAGATCTGCGTCACCTTCTTGCCGGCGTTCGCGGCGATCCACGGCGCCATCGACTGGATCTGGCTCTTCACGTCGGTGATGCCGGGCTGGAAGACGTAGCGGTTGAGTTTGGTCGAGGCGACGTGATGGCCTTCGCTGACCACGAAATAGGGGATCTTGTTCTCGCCGGCCGCGGGCGCCGAGCCGATCACGACATGCGAGAACAAGGTGCCGAAGGCGATGTCGGTCTTGTGTTGCTTGGCGAATTTGTTGACCACCTCGGCGCCGCGCGCCGGATCGGTGCCGTCATCCTCGATGACAAGCTCGACCTTGCGGCCACTGATGCCGCCGGCATCGTTGATCGCCTTGACGGCGGCGGCGCTGGTCTTTTCGTACCAGCGGCCATAGGCGGCGCCGATGCCGGTGCGGTGCGACTGGAAGCCGATCTTGATCGGCGCCGAGCTCTGCGCCTGGCTGTAGCGGACGAAGCCCGGCGCCAGCGCAAGGCCGGCCCCGACGGCGATGCCCTTCAGCGCGGTGCGGCGCGACAGCGTCGTCTTGGAGAGGTCGAAAAATCCGTTCTTGTCAGCCATGTCCGTTCCCCTGTTTTTTCAGTTTTGACCAGCGATAAGGCGGCTAATCCATCCCCTTCCGAAGGATGGGAAAATTGCATGTGTACAAACTAAATCACCAAAGCCCTGGCCTGGCAAGCGAGCTTTACCCGACGGCATTGTTGCCACGCTTTTGTGTCATCCGGCGGTCGGCGTGGCAAGCAACCAAAGGCCGAAGATCGTGTAGGCGATCATCAGGAAGGTGAGTGGTAATTGGCTGAGCGCCGCGCGCGATGGCTGCCGATGGAGCCGCCAGGCAAGGCCATGCGCGACGAGCACGGCCAGCACATGGCCGGCGATGATGACGCCGGCCTGGATGTTCCACAGCCACCAGGCCGACTGGGCGCCGGCGACGACGCCGGCCTCGACCATCCGATTGGTGGTGCCGAAAAGGTTCCAGCCGAGCGCGAAGGGATCGGAGAGGGCGACCAGCGCGTACTGGCCGTCGACCAGAAGCACGGTGAGGTAATGCGCGATGTGGTAGGCAAGCGCGATCGGCACGATCGACCAGACCAGCAGGCCGGCCGCCTCGCCGAAAGAATGTTTGTCGCCTGCGAGGCGCTGGCCAAGAAAGATGGTCAAACCGAACACGACCGCAAGCAGGACGAAAGTCAGCACGAGGCCAAAACTGCCGATGCCGATCAGCGCGGTGCGGCCGGGATATTCCAGCGGGTTGACGCCGAACAGGCCGAGCCAAAAGAAAGTTTTCGACAGCCCGTCGAAAGAGACCGACGACAGGGCCAGCAAAAGGAAAGCCTTGCCACTCAACGGCAGCGGCTCGGCGGCGAGCAATTTGGCGCCGGGCCAGCAGAGGGACAGGCGGCCGTCATGGCGATCGAACGGCGCGAAGCGGGCGATTATCGAGAAAAAGACGGTCAGGAATTCGCCGCGCTTGCTCCAGATGCCATAGCCGAAGATGAGCATCGCGATGAAGCTCGCCAGCCAGCAGATGCCGGCGGCGAAGGCCAGGCGGGTAGGGTCGTCGGGAGCTGGATCGATCAGCTCGAACCAGGCGAAGGCGAAGAACAGGATGAAGGCCGGCCAGTAGCCGAGCCAACCGCGCAGCCGTGATGGCTGGCTCTCGCTCCGCCGTTCACCAACGAGCCGGGTTACGACGCGCCAAGGTCCATACCACGGATTGAGCCACGACCAGAGGTCGCCGAACACGCCCTGCAACAGCGTGAAGCCAGCCCAGAGGAGCGTCCAGATCACCAGGGGGAGAGGGTTGGAGAGTGGGTCTCGGCTGCCGAAGAGGCCGGCGGCGACGAGCAGCGCGAAGCCGGCAAAGGAAATCAAGCTGATGACGGTGCGTGGAGCGTCGCCGAATGTGAACAGCGGCAGGCGCTTGCGCCAGAAATTGTTGAGGGCAGCGGGCGGCAGCAGTGCGAGGACGAGGAAGCTGACGGCCACGGCAAGCGCGCCGCCAGCGATGTAGTAGCCGGTTGGGAGGAGCAGGACGTGGCCACGGTCGGAGGCGTGAGCGAAGGCTGGGGTGGGGAGAGCGGCTGCCAAGGCCGTTGCAAGAAAGGCCAACCTGCATGGTTGGCGTTCTACGGCGCCCCCCTCTGTCCTGCCGGACATCTCCCCCACAAGGGGGGAGATTGGCGGTTCGGGCGCCGGCTCTCCGCTTTCGGCGTTGAAGGTTGGCGAAACCGGCGGTGACGGGTCAATCTCCCCCCTTGTGGGGGAGATGTCCGGCAGGACAGAGGGGGGCGCGAAGGAACTCGGCTTGTCCAACTTTGCTGTCCCGCGTGACGACGTCAGTTAGCCAACGACCCTCACACCTTCACCAGCTGCTCCACCCGCCCCTTCTCGCCAAATATCCTCAGATACCGCTTGGTCTCCCTCTCATCCCCGGTCGCCTTGGCGGGGTTGTCGGACAGCTTCACCGCCGGCCGGCCATTGGCTTCCGTCACCTTGCAGACCAGCGAGATCGCATCGAGGCTGTCGGTCTCGGTCGGCGCGCAGCCTTCGAAATCGTTGGTGAGGTTGGTGCCCCAGCCGAAGGACATGCGCACTTTGCCGCGGAAATGCCGGTAGGTTTCCTCGATGGTCTCGACCTCCAGACCGTCGGAGAAGATGAGCAGCTTCTGCTTGGGGTCCTTGCCTTTCTTGCGCCACCAGTCGATGATTTTTTCGCCACCCTCGATCGGCGGCGCGCTGTCGGGGCGGAAGCCGGTCCAGTCGGCGACCCAGTCCGGCGCATCGCGCAGGAAGGAATCCGTGCCGAAGGCATCGGGCAGCACGATCAAAAGATTGCCGCCGTAGTAGCGCTGCCAGTCCTGCAGCACCTTGTAGGGCGCCTCGCGAAGCTCTTCTTCGGAATTGGCAAGCGCCGCAAACACCATCGGCAATTCATGCGCGTTGGTGCCGAGCGCCTCCAGGTCGTTGTCCATGGCCAGGAGCACGTTGGAGGTGCCGGTGAAGGCTTCGCCGATGCCTTCCTTCAGCGCCTCGACGCACCAGCGCTGCCAGAGGAAGGAGTGGCGGCGCCTGGTGCCGAAATCGGAAATGCGGATGCCGGGAAGCGCCTTCAGCCGCTCGGTCTTGGCCCACATCTTGGCCTTGGCGCGGGCATAAAGCACGTCGAGCGCGAACGGCCCGAAGGAGCGCATCGCCGCCCGCGAGCGCAGCTCGTTGATGATGGCCAAGGCCGGGATTTCCCAGAGCGTGGTGTACATCCACGGGCCGCCGAAGGAGAGCTCGAACTGGCCATCACGCCGCGAAAGCTCGTATTCCGGAAGCCTGAAATCCTCCAGCCATGCCAGGAATTCCGGTTCGAAGATCTGCTTGCGGCCATAGAAATTGTTGCCGCCGAGCCAGATCATTTCCTTCTTGGAAAAGCGCAAGGTGCGGGCATGGTCGAGTTGGTCGCGCAATTCACCTTCGTCGATCTCGTCGGCGAGACGCACCGAGGTTGTGCGGTTGATCAGCGAGAAGGTGGCATCGACCTTGGGATACATGCCCCAGATCATCTGCAGCATCAGCAGCTTGTAGAAGTCGGTGTCCAGCAGGCTGCGGACGATCGGATCCAGCTTCCAGGTGTGGTTGTAGACGCGCCGCGCTATATCGGTCTTTGCCATGTCTCAATGCGCTTTCGTTGCTCGCTAGCCGCGGGAATGCCTCTTAGCATTGTATTTTCGAACGCGCTCCCCGCTTCGCAAGCTGGCCCGACAAAAAGCAGCTATGCAAGTCCAGCCCTCGGGACGCCGGCCTGAACCATTTTACACTTTTCCTGGAATCGCTCTGGCGCCTATCACCTTGAGGGCGGGCCGTTTCCTGCGGCTGGGCACGCGGCCGGCCACCGGCGCGTCGGCGCGGCCCTCGTCCTGCTCCTTCTCGGCGAACAGCCAATCGATAAAGAGCTGGACGATGGGCGCCGAGCGCATCTCGTTACGGCAGACGACGTAGAAATCGTCGACCGCCGGCACCGAGAGCGTGAAGGGCGCGACGAGCATACCCCTGGCAAGTAGAGCGCGCGCCGTGACGGAATCGCCGAGCGCCACGCCATGGCCGTGCACGGCAGCCTCCGTCGCCATGCGCGCGTCGCCCAGATGGTGGCGGCGGCCGCGCGCGAGGTCCAGCGCGTCGGCTGCGGCGAGCCAGGTGTGCCATTCGCGGCCGTCGTCGCCATGCAGGAAGACGTGGTCGGCAAGGTCGCGCACGCCACGGATCGGCCGATTGTTGATCAGCGTCGGGCTGACCACCGGAAAGAGTTCCAGCCCGGACCATTTACGCATCCAGCAATCGCTCCAGCCGCCGTCGCCATAATGCACGCAGACATCGATATCGGCGGCGCGGATGTCCTTGGGATCGTTGGATGGGATCAGGGTCAGCTGGATGTCGGGATATTGCGCGGTAAACGAGCCGAGCCGCGGCGTCATCCAAAGCAGCAGCAGCGCCGGCACACAGGACACCGAGAGCGCGCCGGCGCTTGCCGGGCGCGTCATGCGCTGCGTGGCGGCGGCGATGCCTTCGAAGGCAGCGGAAACGGCCGGCAGGAATTCGGCGCCATGCGGCGTCAGCTTGACGCGCTGGCCTGTCCGTTCGAAGAGCTTTACGCCAAGCGACTGCTCAAGCGCCTTGATCTGGTGACTGACGGCGCCGTGCGTTACGTTCAGCTCACCCGCCGCCTTGGTGAGCGAGGCGTGGCGCGCCGTGGCTTCGAAGGCGCGCAGCGGGTTCAGCGGCGGCAGGCGCTTGGCCATGAAAGGCTCCTACTATGTGAGATTTTCTCACAGCAAAGACCCTAACAATATCAATTGATTTTTCAATGCCGCTGCCCGACACTTTTGTCCGGAACAGCTTTCAAGAGACGTGAAATCCGCAGGAACAGCGGCAACGATCCAGCCGGGCAACAGGCTGGCTTGGCAAATCGTCCGTGCGGCAGCAAGCAGAGGAGGACCGGACATGGGTTACGATCGCGGCAAGCTCGAAGCGTTGCGCCGCAAATATGGCGAGAGCCATGGCGGCGAGATGTTCGACCCGAAATTCCGCAAGGTCGCCGACAAGATCTTCAACAAGTCGGGCACGCGGCTCGCCCCCTATTCCGGCATCCCGACCTTCCTCGCCGCGCCTTACCGCGAGATCGCCGCCGAGAACCCGGACTTCGGCGACCTGCAGGTGGCGATGATCGGCGTGCCGATGGATCTCGGCGTCACCAACCGTCCCGGCTCGCGGTTCGGGCCGCGGGCGCTGCGCGCCATCGAACGCATCGGCCCTTACAATCATGTTCTGGAATGCGCGCCAACGCATGAGCTTCGCGTCGCCGACATCGGCGACACGCCGTTCCGCAGCCGCTACCGGCTGGAGATCAGCCATGAGGACATCGAAAAGCGCACCAACCAGATCGTCGATGCCGGCGTGCTGCCGCTCTCGGTCGGCGGCGACCATTCGATCAGCCATCCGATCCTGAAGGCGGTCGGCAAGAAGGCACCGGTCGGCATGATCCATATCGATGCCCATTGCGACACCAGCGGGCTGTTCGACATGACCAAGTTCCACCATGGCGGGCCGTTCCGCAACGCGGTGCTGGACGGCGTGCTCGATCCGTCGCGCACCATCCAGATCGGCATTCGCGGCTCGGCCGAATATCTGTGGGAGTTCACCTACGAGTCCGGCATGACGGTTGTGCATGCCGAGGAGGTGACCGGGCTCGGCATTCCGGCGATCATCGAGAAGGCGCGCAAGATTGTCGGCGACGGGCCGACCTACATCTCCTTCGATGTCGACAGCATCGATCCGGCCTTCGCGCCGGGCACGGGCACGCCGGAAGTGGGCGGCCTGACGACGCGCGAGGTGCTAGAGCTGCTGCGCGGCCTGAAGGGCCTCAACATCGTCGGCGGCGACGTCGTCGAGGTGGCGCCGCAATACGACTCCACCACCAACACCGCCCATGTCGGCGCCCAGGTTCTGTTCGAGATCCTGAGCCTGATGGTGTTCAGCCCGGCGATCAAGAAAGGCTGAAGTCTATCTATCGGGCAATTCCGGACGGAAAACCGCGTCCCGCATTTCTGGAATTGCTCAAGCCAATACGGCCGTCGCGCTGGAGCCGGCGGCCGGTTTCAACAACAAGCTTCCAGCAGGGGAATAACCATGACTCTTCGCAATGCACTGAAATCCGCCATCGCGGCAGCCATGATGCTCGGCACCGCCGGCCTCGCCACCCAGGCCAAGGCCGACGCCGTCGACAACATCACCAAGGCCGGCGCCATCAATGTCGGCATCTTCTCGGACTTCCCGCCCTTCTCCTCGGCCAGCGCCGATATGAGCATCAAGGGCTATGACATCGACGTGGCGCAGGCGATCGCCGATTCGCTCAAGGTGAAGCTCAACCTGGTCAGCGTCACCGGCCAGAACCGCATCCCGTATCTCACCGACAAGCGCGTCGATATCTTGATGAGCGTCGGCTATTCCAAGGAACGCGAGCAGGTCATCGACTTCGCCGCCGCCTATGCGCCCTATTACATTGCTGTCATCGGGCCGAAAGCAACGGCCGTGAAAGGCAAGGAAGACCTCGCCGACAAGTCGATCGCGGTCAATCGCGGCACGCTGGAGGACACCTCGCTGACCGAAGCCGCGCCGGCTTCGGCCGACATCCGCCGCTTCGACAACTACAACTCCGTCATCCAGGCCTTCATCTCCGGCCAGACACAGCTGATGGTGGTCGGCAACGATGTCGGCGCCCAGGTGCTGGCCAAGCAGGACGCGCTGCAGCCTGAGCAGAAATTCCAACTGCTCACCTCGCCCTCGCATATCGGCCTCAACAAGAACGAGGAGCGGCTGAAGAAGGCTGTCAACGACGCGGTCGCCAAGATGCTCGTCGACGGCAAGCTGGACGAGAGCTCGAAGGCCTGGCTGAAGACGCCCCTCAACCCCGACAATCTTAAGGATTGATACCGATCGGTTCGGCGCCGTAACGGGCGCCGAACCGCTCTCCTCTCTGTTTTCACGCAATTCCGGACGGAAAACCGCTTCACACTTTTCCTGGAATTGTTCTAGGTCAGGCGCCTCCAACAAGGTCAATCGCCATGGGCTACAGCCTCGACTTCGGCTGGCTTGCGGGTGCGGCGGGCGTGATTGCGCGCGGCGCGGCGATGACGCTGCTTCTGATCGCCGTCACGACGTTCGCCGGAACCTTCCTCGGCATCCTGGGCGCCGCCGGCAAAAGAAACGGCCCCAAGCCGCTGCAGCTGGCGATCGGCGTCTATGTCGAGGTGATGCGCAACACGCCGTTCCTGGTGCAGTTGTTCTTCATCTTCTTCGGCCTGCCCAGCCTCGGCGTCAGGCTCGATCCGATCCTGGCCGCGATGCTGGCGATGACGCTCAACATGGCGGCCTATACGATCGAGATCGTCGGCGCCGGGCTCGACGCCGTGCCGCGCGGACAGACGGAGGCGGCCCTCGCCCTTGGCCTCAGGCCGCGCCAGGTGTTCGTCAAGATCGTGCTGCCGCAGGCGCTGAAGGTGATCTATCCGGCGCTGACCAGCCAGATCGTGATCATGATGCTGGAATCGGCCGTGGTGTCGCAGATCGCGGTGCGCGAGCTGACCTACGAGGCCGACATGCTGCAGGCCCGCACGTTCCGCGCCTTCGAGACCTATTTCGTGGTGACGATGGTCTATCTCGGCCTGTCGATGGGACTGCGCCGGCTGCTCGTTGTCGGCGGACGCCGGGCGCTCGGAGCAGGCGTGTCATGATCGAATTCACCTTCTGGGACATCGTCCGCAACCTCTTGCTCGCCGCGCGCTGGACGGTGCTTTTGTCGCTCGCCGCCTTCATCGGCGGCGCGCTGGTCGGGCTGGTGGTGCTGTTCTTCCGCATCGCCAAGAACAAATGGGTGAAGCCGATTGCGTCCGGCTATATCGCGCTGTTCCAGGGCACGCCGCTCCTGATGCAGCTCTTCCTGATGTTCTTCGGCCTGCCGATGCTCGGACTGCGCATCGAGCCGTGGACGGCGGCGGTGCTCGGGCTGACCTTCTTCGCCAGCGCCTATCTTGCCGAAATCTGGCGCAGCGGCGTCGACGCGCTGCCGCGCGGCCAGTGGGACGCCGGCGCCAGCCTCGGGCTGCACTATCTGCAGGAACTCAGGCTGATTATCCTGCCGCAGGCCTTCGCCATCACCCGCGCGCCGACGGTCGGCTTCCTGGTGCAATTGATCAAATCGACGGCGCTGACCTCAATCATCGGCTTCGAGGAGCTGGTGCGAACCTCAAACGCCATCAACAACGCGACCTTCGAGCCGTTCAAGGTCTACGGGCTGGTGGCGCTGATCTTCTTCGTCATGTGTTTTCCGCTGACGCAATACGCACGGCGGCTTGAGCGCACAGCTGCGCGGTAGTCATTTGCCACGCAACTGTGATTTGCAGCGGGCCGGGGCGAGCGCCACTCTCCGCGTCGCGGCTTCAAGAGCAATTCCAGGAAAAGTGTGCGCGGTTTTCCCTCCGGAATTGCGTAAAAACAAAGAGATGGAGAAGGGCGGGCGGCGATGCAGGCGAAACATCTTGTCGCTCTCGCAGGCCAATTCGTCCTATGGCTCGCCCAGCCAGTCATGGCCGCCGAGCAGACACCGGAAAGCGTCATCATTCCGGCCGACGGTGAGAACCAGCCCGCGAAGCTGGACGCCATGCTGTTCAAGCCGCGGGGACAAGGACCATTTCCGGCGATCGTCGCGATGCATGGCTGTAGCGGCCTGTGGAGCCGTAAGAACGACGCGGAGCTCAGCCCGCGCCATGCCGATTGGGGTCAGCGGCTCGCCGCGCTCGGCTACGTCGTGATCTTTCCCGACAGCTACGGCTCGCGCGACCTCGGCCCGCAATGCCGGAATGATGATCGCGAGGTCGAGCCATATCGGGAACGGGTCGAGGATGCCAATGCCGCCCGCCGCTATCTGCAGACGCTGCGCTTTGTGAAGCCGGACGCCATCGGCTTGCTCGGCTGGTCGAATGGCGGCTCGAGCGTGCTTTACACGGTACGGCCGAAGAACAGGCCAAAGGCTGGCTCGCCGGACTTTCGCGCGGCCGTGGCCTTCTACCCGGGCTGCACCGCCATCGCCGACAAGGGCGGTTGGGCGACGCGCGTGCCGCTGCTCATCGTGATGGGCGACGCGGACGACTGGACGCCGGCCGCGCCGTGCAAGACATTGGCCGACGCCAACCACGACAAGGTGAAGCTGATCCTCTATCCCGGCGCCTACCATGATTTCGACAACGAGGCGCAGAAGCTCCACGAACTGCACGGGCTGGCCTACAGCGCCAATGGCGACGGTGTTGCTCATGCGGGCCTAAACCCGGCCGCTCGCGCCGCGGCGCTCAAGGACGTGCCGGATTTTCTCGCCGTGCTGAAACAATAGGCAGCATCAAAGTACGACGCGCACAACAAAATTCAGGCGGCGCGCCTCAATGCCCGAAGGCGAGCTGCGGCGCGATGCGGTCGCGCCTGAGCCAGCGCACCAGGAGCAGGCCCGCCACGACAGCCAGGCCCGTCGCCAAGCCGATCCAGACGCCGACGCCGTTGAAGCCGAAATGGAAGGCGAGCAGCACGCCGAGCGGCAGGCCGACGCCCCAATAGCCGATCGCGGCGTAGATCATCGGCACCTTGGTGTCGTGCAGGCCGCGCAGCATGCCGGCGGCCACCGCCTGGGCGCCGTCGAAGATCTGGAAAAGTGCTGCAAACACCAGGAAAGACACGGCAAGTGTGATCACCCTGGCATTGGCCGGATCGGCAAGGTCGATGAAGGCACTGATCAGCACATGCGGCCAAAGGATCATCACCAGCCCCATCAGTGCCATGAAGGATACGCCGATGACGAAGGCCGTCCAGCCGGCGCGCGACACGCCTTCCGGATTGCCGGCGCCATGCGCCAGGCCGACGCGCACGGTGACCGCCTGGTTGAGGCCGAGCGGCACCATGAAGGAGATCGAGGCGATCTGGGTGGCGATGGCGTGGGCGGCCAACGAATCCGCGTCGATCAGGCCCATCAGGAGCGCTGCCGCGTTGAAGATCGTCACCTCGAAGGCGAGGATGCCGGCGATCGGCAGGCCGAGCCTGAGCAACCCGCGGAAACGCGGCCAGTCGGCGCGCCAGAAGCGGCCGAACAGGCGGTAGCGGCGGAATTTCTTCTCGAGCATCACCACGGCCGCCAGGCCGGTGAACATCAGCGTGCTGGACAAAGTGGTGGCGAGGCCCGAGCCGGCAATGCCCATCGGCTTGACGCCGAGATTGCCGAACATGAACACCCAGTTGAAGAAGGCGTTGCAGGCGACCGCCACGAAAACGATGATCAGCGCCCAGCCCGGCCGCTCCAGCGCCGAGATGAAGGAGCGCAGCACGATATAGAAGTAGAAGGGCAGCACCGCCCATTGCAGCCAGCGCAGATAGATGCCGGCCTGATGCGCGAGTTCCGGCTTCTGGCCCATGGCCAAGAGCACCTGTTCGCCATGCCAGAGGAAGAGCCAGATCGGGATCGAAATCAGGATCGCCAGCCACAGGCCCTGGCGCACGGTGCGGCGCAGGTCGCGCACCGAATGACGGCGGCGGCCGAGCTCGGTCGCCATCATCGGCGAGGTCGCCAGCATCAGGCCGAGGCCGAAGATCAGCGGCATGAAGTAAAGGTTGGAGCCGAGCGCGCCGGCGGCCAGCGTATCCGGCCCCAGTCGGCCCATCATCATGACGTCGGTCGCGGTCATCGCGGTCTGGCCGAGATTGGTCAGCACCATCGGCCAGGCGAGCGCGATCGTCGCCCTGATTTCCTGACGCCAAAGGTTTTCCGGCGCGAGGGCGCCGGTTTCGATCGCAGACATTGTTCCGCTCTTTCAGAACACGGCGCGTCGGCAAAATGGGCCGGAAGCCGTACAGCAACGGCGCAAAATGGCGCCATTTGCGTCGCCTTGTGGATGAAAAACGACATGTTGGCAAGGGAGGAGGCCGGGTCAGCGATTGATCCAGGCGGAGCCCGGATTCCGCGACGCCTCTTTCATTTGCTGCCCGCGGGCTGCTACGGATGGCGCTTGGCATGCGCAGCCAGCGCGCCATGCCGGGAGGAATGGATGCCGTTCAGGCGCAGAAAGAACACGGCCGCGATCCCGCGCACGGCGCCCGCCTTCGAGCATATCGTGACGGAGGCGAGCGAGAGTTTCCTGTGGCGGCTGGACGATTATCCTTGGGAGCGCAATGTCTGGAATTTCCACCCGGAATACGAGATCCACCTGCTGAGGAAATCGTCCGGCGTGGTGCTGGTCGGCGATCATATCGGCGAGTTCGGGCCGGGCTACCTGACCATCGTCGGCGGCGGGCTACCACATGACTGGGTGACGGCGGTGCAGCCGGGCGAGCTGATCGAGGGCCGTGATATCGTGCTGCAGTTCGATCCCGAACGGCTGCGCGGTTCGTCGGGGCTGCTGCCGGAATTGCGCGAGCTGGAGCCGTTCCTGGAGCGCTCGCTGCGCGGCGCGGTCTTCCATGGCCAGACGGCGCTCGACGGCGCCGAACTGATGGAACGGATGGGCGAGGTGCAGGGGCTGGGAAGGTTTCGCCTGTTCCTCGAACTGCTCGACCTCCTGGCCACCACCGACGAATACGCGCTGTTGTCGTCGCCGGACTTTTCGCCGCTTCTCGATGCGGAATCGCTGGACATCATCCAGCGCTCGCTGACCTACCTGTTCCAGCATTTCGCCGAGGATTTGAAGCTGCCGGAGGTGGCGGCATTGGCCGGCATGAGCGAAAGCACGTTCTCGCGCTTCTTCCAGAAAAACACCGGCAACTCCTTCAGCGACCATGTCGCCAAGCTCAGACTCTGGCAGGCCTGCAAGCTGCTCGCCGACACCGAGATCCCGATCACCGACATCTGCTTCCAGGTCGGCTATATGAACATCTCGAACTTCAACCGCGCCTTCCTACGCAAGCACAAGATGACGCCGTCATCTTACCGCAAGCTGTCGCGGCAGCGGTTGACGCTGCGGGCTTGATCAAGGCCGAAAACGAGCTTCGCAAGAGTTACTGATACTCGTGTGACGAGTAGACTCGAACGGCTACGTTTTTTGCGCCGCACAATGCATAAAAGTACAGGTCTACTGCAACGGGGCTTCTAGCCTCGCCTCTTCCAACTGCTCATTTTGGTGACGGGTGGCAGGTCCGCAAGGCGACGGTGAGGGTCGCTTAGCCCGAGGATTTGCCGCTTCCGCGAGTGTTCCTGGAGGAGAAAAACCAATGAATTCAAATCGGCTCGCTGCCAGCCTCGGCGCAGCGTTCGTGCTTACCGCTTCCGTGTCAACCGCAGCACTTGCCCAGGCGCCGGCCTGCTCGGCGCCGGTCAAGGTGCTGGCGCAGCCACGCGACGGCCTGACGCTTCTGGAGGACTCCAAGGATGAGTTCAAGAAGCTCTCCGGCGCCTCGTTCCAGATCGATTACCTCAACGAGAACGACCGTCGCGCCAAGTCGCGCGCCGACGCTTCCACCGTGGGCAACTACAACGTCTACTATGTCGACGAGGCCAATGTGGCGCTGTTCGCGTCCTCGGGCTGGATCGCGCCGCTGACCGATTATTATCCGGCTGAATATGACTTCGCCGATTTCGATCCGGGCCGCCAGAAGGTCGCCACCTATGACGGCAAGGTGTGGTTCGCGCCGCTCACCGGCGGCGGCGACCTTATGGTCTATCGCAAGGACGTGCTGGAAGCCGCCGGCATCCAGCCGCCGAAGACGCTGGACGAATTGATCGCCGACGTGCCGAAGCTGACCAATGCCGACAAGGGCATCTACGGCATCGCGCTGCGCGGCGCGCGCGGCTCGGGCGCCAATGTCTGGCGCTGGATGCCGTTCTTCAAGGCCTATGGCGGCAAGTGGTTCGACGGCGACAAGCCGGCGTTCAATTCGGACGCGGCCGTCAAGGCGACGGAAACCTATCTGAAGCTGTTCAAGGACTCGGCGCCCGGCACGCAGACCGGCAGCTGGGATGAATCGACCGGCGCCTTCCTCTCCGGCCAGGTCGCCATCCTGGTCGAATCGACGCCGCTGTCGGGCATGGCGGTGGATCCGAAGACCTCGCAGGTGGTCGGCAAGGTCGGCTTCCTGCCGCCGCCTTCGCCGCTGCCGGGAGGCGGCTACGGCCACGGACTCGCCATCGGCACCAAGGCCAATGCGGATGACGCGGCAAAGAAATGCGCCGGCCTGTTCATTGCCTGGGCGACGTCCAAAGAAAACGAGAAGCGCCGGCTCGACGCCCACCAGTTCGGCGAGCTGAACCGCACGAGCATCCTCTCCAGCAAGGAATTCGCCGACATCTACGGCGCCGATCTCGGCAAGGCGCTGGCCGACACCGGCAAGGTGACGGCGGTGAACTTCTGGCAGGATCCACGCTGGCCCGATCTCGGCGACCGCTGGGGCATCATCCTGGAGGAGTTGGTCACCGGCACGCGCACCGACATCAAGGGCGGCCTCAGCGAGCTCGAGGCCTATGCCAACGAGCTGGCGAAGAAGAAGTAATCCTCCCGCCCGCGGCGCGCGGTTCACCGCATTCGAAGGAATGCCGGGACCGGCGCCGCGGGTTTCATGCCCGGAAGCCAAAACAATCAAGGACAGGCCGATGCGCCGCCGCTCTTCCCTGCCCGTCACTTTTCTTGTGCCGACGCTCGCCATCCTTCTGGTGCTGTCGATGGTGCCGACGCTCTACGCCATCGTGATCGCGCTGCAGAACCGCGAGCTGAGTGCGCCCGGCTATTCCTGGGTCTGGCTCTCGAACTTCGCCGACCTTTTTGCCGATCGCCGCTTCCTCAACGCGGTCTGGGTCTCGGTAAAGTGGGAGATCGTCACCGTCGTCGCGACCATGGCAGTGGCGATCGGACTCGGCGTGCTGATGTTCGAGGTCTCCGGCTCGCGCCTGCGCAATTTCTACTGCCTCTTGTTCATCATCCCGGTGCTTTTGCCGCGCGTTTCGGCCGCCTTCGTCTGGAAGTTCGCCTATCACCCGCTCTACGGCATCGCCACCTATCCCTACCGCCTGGTCACCGGCGGGCTGATCTTCGATCCGCTGTCCAAGGCCGGCACCGCGCTCTTCGCCGTCGCTTCGGTCGATGTCTGGCAATGGGGGCTGTTCTTCGCCGTCATCGTGCTGAAGCTGCTGGAAACCTTGCCGCCGCAGCCGATCGAGGCGGCCAGGCTCGACCACGCCAAGCGCTGGCAGATCCATGCCTATGTCACCTTGCCGATGCTGAAGGCGCCGCTGATCAGCCTGATGTTCGTCAAAATGATCGAGTCGCTGCGCTCCTTCGACCTGATCTATGTGATGACGCGCGGCGGGCCGGGCGTGGCGACCGAGACGCTCGACATGTACGCCTTCTCGCAAGGCTTCATCGAGTCCGGCAAGGTCTCCTACGCCTCTGCCATGGCGGTTCTGATGATGATCGCGACCGTCATCACCTTCACCATGCTGTGGAAGCGGGTGCAGGCATGAAGCCATATCGATTGAGACCGGGCCGCCTGATCGCCAAGGCCCTCCTGGCGCTGGCCGGGTTCCTCGCCGTTTTCCCGCTGGTGTGGACGACGCTCAACGCGCTCAAGAACAATGTCGACATCATCACGCGCGTGCCGAAGGTGGTCTTCACGCCGACACTCGCCAACATCAGCTATATCCTCGGCCGCGACAGCGTGCTGACCGGCCTCTACAACTCGGTCGTCGCCTGCGGCTCGGCGGTGCTGATCGGCATCGTGCTCGGCCTGCCGGCGGCCTATGCGGTGGCGCGCTATCCCAACCGCTTTGCCGGCGACATCCAGTTCTTTGTGCTTTCGCTGCGCTTCCTGCCGCCGGTGGCGGTGGCCATCCCGCTGATGGTGATCTGGCTGCAGGTCGGACTCTACGACACGCTGCCCGCACTCATCGTCACATACTCGCTGCTTACCAACTCGGTGATCATGTGGCTTGCGATCCCGGCTTTCCAGGGCGTGCCGAAGGAGATCGAGGAGGCGGCCTTCGTCGATGGCTACGGGGCCTATTCGGTGTTCTGGCGGATCGCGCTTCCGGTCGCGGCGCGCTCGCTGATCGGCGCCATCGCCTTCAGCTTCGTGCTGGTCTGGAACGAGTTCCTGATCGCGCTGATGCTGTCGAGCTCCAACGCCAAGACGCTGCCGATCGTCGCGTCCGAACTCTCGCAGCAAGGCATGAACGTGCCTTGGGGCATCCTCAACGCCTCGGTCGTGCTCCTGTCGCTGCCGCCGCTGCTGTTCCTCGGCGTTTTGAGCAGCTTCCTGAATTCCGTTTTCCGGCAAAAGAAAAGTTGAAGTGAGGCTTACCCGATGCGAGCACTGGTGCTTGAGAAAAAAGGCGAACTGTCGCTGCGCGAGATCGCGTTGCCGCAAGACGTCGGACCGGATGACGTCAGGATCGCCATCCACACGGTCGGCGTCTGCGGCAGCGACGTGCATTATTACACGCATGGCTCTATCGGCAGCTACATCGTGCGCCAGCCCATGGTGCTCGGCCATGAGGCCTCGGGAACGATCGTCGAGGTCGGCGCCAATGTCACCAGCCTGAAGGTCGGCGACCGCGTTTGCATGGAGCCGGGCGTGCCGAACCTTGCGTCGCGCGCGACGAAGCTCGGCATCTACAATGTCGATCCGGATGTCCGCTTCTGGGCCACGCCGCCGGTGCATGGAGTGCTGGCGCCTTACGCCGTTCACCCCGCTGCTTTCACCTACAAGCTGCCGGACAACGTCTCCTTCGCCGAGGGCGCGATGGTGGAGCCCTTCGCCATCGGCATGCAGGCGGCGGCGCGCGCCAGGATCGTACCGGGCGATGTCGCCGTGGTCGTCGGCTGCGGCCCGATCGGCATCATGATCGCGCTGGCGGCGCTGGCCGGCGGCTGCTCCAAGGTGCTCATTTCAGACTTTTCAGCGCCTAAGCTTGAGATCGCCGGCCAGTATCCGGGCATCGTGCCGGTCAATATCGGCGAACAGCCGCTGGTCGACGCCGTTGCGGCCGCGACGGACAATTGGGGCGCCGACATCGTGTTCGAGGCGAGCGGCAGCCCCAAGGCCTTCGCCAACCTGTTCGACATTGTGCGACCGGGCGGCGCCGTGGTGCTGGTTGGCCTGCCAGTGGAAACGGTCGAGCTCAATGTGCCGGCGGCGATCTCCAAGGAAGTGCGTATCGAGACCGTGTTCCGCTACGCCAACATCTTCGACCGCGCTTTGCAGCTCATCGCCTCCGGCAAGGTCGACCTCAAGCCGCTGATCACTGGCACCTATGATTTCTCCGAGAGCATCAAGGCGTTCGAGCGCGCGGCGCAAGCCAGGCCGCAGGACGTCAAGCTGCAGATCCTGCTGACCGGCGAGAAGGGATAAGGCATGTCCGCCATCGTTTGCTCCCATGTCGACAAGGCCTACGGCGCCACGAGCGTCATCCGCGATCTCAACTTGGCGATCGAGGAGCATGAATTCGTCGTGTTCCTCGGCCCGTCCGGCTGCGGCAAGTCCACGCTGCTCAGAATGCTGGCCGGCCTGGAGGACATCAGCGGCGGCGAGGTGTCGATCGGCGGCAAGGTGGTCAACGATCTCGAGCCAGGCGATCGCGGCATCGCCATGGTGTTCCAGAATTATGCGCTCTATCCGCATATGACGATCTTCGACAACATCGCCTTCGGACTGAAGCGTCAGAAGGTGCCGGCGGCCGAGATCAAGAAGCGGGTCGAGGCTGTCTCCAGGACGCTTGGGCTGGAGCCCTATCTCGGCCGCAAGCCGACCGAGCTTTCCGGCGGTCAGCAGCAGCGCGTGGCGATCGCGCGCGCCATGATCAAGACGCCGAAGGTGTTCCTGTTCGACGAGCCGCTCTCCAATCTCGACGCCAAGCTGCGCAACCATATGCGGGTCGAGATCGCCCGGCTGCACCAGTCGCTGAAGACCACCACCGTCTATGTCACGCACGACCAGTTGGAAGCGATGACGCTGGCCGACCGCATCGTGCTGCTGAAGGACGGCGTGATCGAGCAGGTCGGGTCGCCGGCGGAGATCTATCGGCGCCCCGGCAACCAGTTCGTAGCCGGCTTCATCGGCACGCCGAACATGAATTTCATCGAGGCCACAGTGGCGCGGAAGGGCGATGGCTGGACGCTGACCGGCGCCGGAACGGTGCTATCGCTGGAAGGCAGCGGCTTCCATCTCAACCATGGCGATCGCGTGGTGCTCGGCATCCGGCCTCCGGATCTCAAGACGGCAAACGGAAGCGCAGGCAATATCCTGCAGGGCACCGCCGACCTCATCGAGTTCCATGGCAATGACGCGCTGGTGACGTTCGGCTCCGGCGGCAAGGAGGTCAGCGCGCTGGTGCCGGCCCGCGAATGCCCGGAACAGAGGGCGCCGGTACGCTACAGCTTCGAGGAAGAGAGCATCCATCTGTTCGACGCGGAGACCGGCAAGTCGCTGCGAAAGCAGTAGATCAGCTGATCGCGTCGAGTATCTGCCGCTGGCGGTGCATTTCGAGGAAGATGCGGTAGTCGCGGTCGAAGCGGGCGCCGGCTTCCTTGTTGGGCGCGCGCGTCCTGCCGCCCTGCTGCATGGCAACGCAGGCTGCGTTGAGATCGGGATAGAGCCCGGCGGCCGTCGCCGCCACCATGCCGGTGCCGAGCAGCACCGCCTCGTCGGCCAGCGGTTCGACCACGGTGCAGCCGGTAGCGTCGGCATAGAGCTCCATCAACAGCGGGTTCTTGGTGTGGCCGCCGGTGACATGCAGCGTGTCGATCAGATAACCGTTCTCGTTCAGCGCTTCGAGCACATGGCGCACGCCGAGCGCGATGCCGACGGCGGTGCGCCAGTAGAGCTTGCACAGGCTGTCGAAGGAGGAATCGAGCGTCAGGCCGCTGATGACGCCGACCGCGTGCGGATCGGCGAGCGGCGAACGGTTGCCGTGGAAATCGGGCAGCACATGCAGCCTTGCCGCCAGCGCTTCGCCGTCCTCGGCGCGCAGCTCGGCGACGCGCCGGGCGATCTTCATGTGCATGGCCGCGTCCGGCTCGCCGCCGGCGCCATGCCAGCGGATGATATGGTCGAGCAGCGCGCCGGTGGCCGACTGGCCGCCTTCCGACAGCCACAGCCTCGGCAAGGCCGCCCCGAAATAGGGACCCCAGACGCCGGCAAAGGGCTGCGGGTCGGGTGACATCGCCATGACGCAGGACGATGTGCCGGCAATCAGCGCCAGGTGCCGGCTGATGCCTTTCTCGTCACCGGCAAAGCCGCCCAACACGCCGAGCGCGCCGGCATAGGCGTCGATGACGCCGGCGCCAACCCGGCATTTTTCGGTCAAGCCGAGTTCGGCGGCGGCCGCGGCGGTCAGCGGGCCGATATCGGTGCCGACGGGGCTGGCCTTTTCCGGCAGATTGCCGTGCTCGAACAGATCATCGAGCCCGACAAGCTGGAAGAAGTCGCGCCGCCAGCCTTTTTCCTCATGGGCGAGGTAAGTCCATTTCGCCGTCAGCGTGCATTGCGAGCGGGCGAGCGAGCCTGACGCCTTCCAGGTCAGGAAATCGGCGAGGTCGAACAGATAGCCGGCTTCATTCCATGTGTTCGTCAGATGACGCTTCAGCCACATCAGCTTCGGCGTCGCCATCTCCGGCGACATCACGCCGCCGATATAGTCGAGCACGGCATGGCCGCTTGCCGTGCATTCATCGGCCTCGGCGATGGCGCGGTGATCGAGCCAGACAACTGTGTCCCAGCGCTTCTCGCCGGTGACCGAGACGCTGATCTGGCCGCCTGGCCTGTCGCGCGCCACGAGCGAACAGGTCGCGTCGAAAGAGATGCCGGCGACATCGCCACCGGCGACCCCGGATTTCTCGAGGGCGGCGCGCACGGACTTGCACACCGCCGACCAGATGTCTTCCGAATCATGCTCCGCATGATCGGGCTTGGGCTGGTGCATGGCGATCGGATGATCGGCCCGGCCGAGCAGGTTGCCGCGTGCGTCGAGAATGCCCGCGCGAGCGCTCCCGGTGCCAACATCGACCGCGCAAACGAAATTCTTCGTCAAGATGCTTTTTCTCTCGCTCCCAGGCCTGCAATCAGATCGGGCAATTGCAGCATGTCAGCGAATATAAAGTCCGGTTCCGTCGACGCAAGCCGCGCCTTGAGGGCGGGACTGGAGGCATGCGAGCCGCCGGTGAAAGCAAGGACGCGCATGCCGGCGGAGCGCGCCGCGACGACGCCGGCGGGGCTGTCCTCAACGACCAGGCAGCGGCGCGGATGCGCGCGCATCGAGGCTGCGGCATGCAGGAAAAGGTCGGGCTCCGGCTTGCCGCGCTTGACCATGGTGGCGCTGAAGAGATGCGGCTCCAGCAGGGGCAGCAGACCGGTGACGTCAAGCGCGTAGCGGATGCGCTCCAGCGTGCCGGACGAGGCGACACAACATGGCAAGCCGAGCTTCGGCAGCACGTCCCTGACGCCCGGGATCGGCTTCAGTTCCTCGCGGAATTTGCGCATCAGGTCGACGCGCATGGCGGTCAGATGCTGGTCGCTGATCTCCAGGCCAAAGTCGCGGCCGAGGATCTCGCGCACGCTTTTCATGCTCTTGCCCAGGAAATGCTCGTAGGCGGCGTCCTCGCTCACCGTGCCGCCGGCGAGCTCGATCATGCCGAGGAGCGCCGAGACCGAAAGAGCCTCGCTGTCGACCAGCACGCCGTCACAGTCGAAGATGACCAGTTCCGGCCGCATCGCGATCTGCTTCCAGTGGGCGTCAGAGCTTGCCGGCGAGATAGCGCGTCAAAGTTTCACGCGCGCCGTTCGCCCACAGGACCTTCAAGGCGTGGGCGAAGGCTTCGGCGAAGGCGGACGAGCGGCCGACATCGCCATAGATGTCCTCCATCGCCAGCCAGGCCCTCGGATCGCCTTTCGCCGCTTTCGCGGTGGCCTGCATGCGGTCCCAGTTCGGATCGTTCGGCTCGATGACGGCGCCGCTGTCGGTGGTGCCGAAGCAATAGCGGCACCACAAGGCCGATTCCAGCGCGAGGCCGGCGACGCCCTTGCCCGCCTTCAGCCGGTCGGCGATCGTCGGAATGATGAATTTCGGCTGGCGGTTGGAGCCGTCGAGGCATAGCCGGCGGATGGTGTCGCCGATCTTCGGATTGGAAAAACGGCGCTCGATCAGCTGGTAATAGTCCTCCAGATCGGTGTTGGGCACCGGCGGTACGGTCGGGATGATCTCGTCATGCTCGAGCTTCGACAGGAAGGCGCGCACCAGCGGCTCCTGCATGCCTTCATGGACGAAATGGATGTCCATCAGCCCGGCCGGATAGGCTATTGTTGCGTGGCCACCGTTGAGGATACGGATCTTCATCAGCTCGTAGGGCGAGACGTCCTTGACGAACTGCACGCCGACCTTTTCCAGCGCCGGGCGGCCGTCGGTGAAGTGATCCTCCAGCACCCATTGCTTGAACGGCTCGCAGAATACCGGCCAGTTATCCTCCAGACCGAAATCCTCGGCGAGGATCTTGCGCTCGCGGTCGGTGGTGGCCGGCGTGATGCGGTCGACCATGCCATTCGGGAAGGCGACCTTGTCCTCCAACCATTTTGCCAGGTCCTCGTCGATCAGCCGGGCGAGGCCTATGACGCCGTCGGAGGTGACGTGGCCGTTGTGGGGGATGTTGTCGCAGGACATGACGGTGAAGGGCACGATCCCGTCAGCGCGCCGGCGCAGCAGGCCGGCCAGGATGATGCCGAAAACGGTCTTCGGCACGGCACCCGGCTGCGCATCGGCAACGATGTCGGGATGGGCCGGATTGAACTTGCCGGAGGCCGGGTCGATGAAATAGCCGCCTTCGGTGATGGTCAGCGACACGATCTTGATCGCCGGATCGGCCAGTTGATCGATCACCGCGGCGGCATCGCCAGGCGTCAGGAAATCGATCATGGCGCCGGTGACCCGGGCGCTCATGTGACCCCGGTCCTGCTCGACAACGGTGGTCAGCCAGTCCTGTTCCTGCAGCTTGGAGCGGCCGATCTTCTCGCCCTCGAACACGCCGGCGCCGATCAGCGCCCAGTCATGCCCCTCGCCGGTGCCGAACAGATCGTCGAGATAGACGGCCTGGTGCGAGCGGTGGAAGTTGCCGACGCCGAAATGGACAATGCCCGCCTTGAGCGCCGAGCGGTCGTATTTCGGACCGGCGACCTTGGCCGGCAGCTTGGCTAGGTTGGAGGAAGAGAGTTTCACGGTCATCTCATTTTACCCTTTGGCCGATCCGCAGCCCCGACTGTTCCGCCTCCTGGGGAGCGAGGGTGAGGGGCGGCGCCTGGTGTTCCAGTCCGCTGCCCCTCACCTGCCCCGTGGCGTCTTCTCCGGAGGAAAGAGAGAAGCGCCTTCCCCCTCAACCGTTCAACTCATCCATTGCCCGCCATCGACGTTATAGGTCTGGGCGACAATGTATTCGGCCTCGTCGCTGGCGAGGAAAACGGCCATGCCGGCGAGGTCCTCCGGCTTGCCCATGCGGCCATAGGGAACGCCCTCGCCGACCAGGCGCTTCTTCTCGCCTTTCGGTCGGTTCTCGTATTTGGCGAACAGCGCGTCGACCTGGTCCCACATGTCGCTGTCGACGACGCCCGGCGCGATGCCGTTGACGTTGATGCGATGCTTGATCAGATCGAGCCCGGCCGACTGGGTGAGCGAGATGACGGCAGCCTTGGTGGCGCAATAGACCGCGACCAGCGGCTCGCCGCGGCGGCCGGCCTGGCTCGCCATATTGATGATCCTGCCGCCCTGGCCACGCGCGATCATCGAGCGGGCGGCCGCCTGCAGCGTGAACAGCGTGCCAGCGACATTGACCGCGAGCAGCTTTTCGTAGCTCGCCCTGGTTATCTCGACGATCGGCGCCAGGTCGAAGATCGCGGCATTGTTGATCAGCACGTCTAGACCGCCAGTCTTCTCCTCGACGGCCTTGACCGCCGCCTCGATGGAGGACTGGTCGGTGACGTCGAGCCGGACCGCGTAAGCGGCGGAGCCGATGGCTTGCGCCGTCGCTTCCGCCGCTGCCAGGTCGATGTCGGCAATCGCCACCGTCGCACCTTCGCGCGCATAGGCTTCGGCGAAGGCCTTGCCGATGCCGCGCGCCGACCCGGTGATCAGCGCCGATTTGCCTTTCAACCTCACTGCGCCAATGCCCTGCCGTCGGCGCCGAAGCGATGCAGCTTGGTCCTGTCCGGGGTCAGGTAGACGGTGTCGCCGTGCTTGACCGCGACCTCGCCGTCGGCGCGGACATTGACGGTGCCTATGCCGTCCGCCTGGACGTGCAGGAAGGTGTCGGAGCCGAGATGCTCAGCAACGCCGACCGTCGCCTTCCAGTCGCCGGCCGAGGTCGAGATGTTGAGATGCTCGGGGCGGATGCCAATGGTCTTGGCGCCGTATTTCTCAGCCGGCGCGCCTTCGATCATGTTCATCTTGGGCGAGCCGATGAAGCCGGCGACGAAGAGGTTCTTCGGCGTTTTGTAAAGCTCCATCGGCGAGCCGACCTGCTCGATGTTGCCGGCGTTAAGCACGACGATCTTGTCGGCCATGGTCATGGCTTCGACCTGGTCGTGGGTGACGTAGATCATCGTCGTCTTCAGCTGATGGTGCAGTTCGCTGATCTCAAGGCGCATCGTGCCGCGAAGTGCCGCGTCGAGATTGGACAGCGGCTCGTCGAACAGGAAGGCCGAAGGCTGGCGCACGATGGCGCGGCCGATGGCGACGCGCTGGCGCTGGCCGCCCGAGAGTTGGCCCGGGCGGCGCTCGAGATAGTTGGTGAGGTTGAGCACGCGCGCGGCGTCCTTCACCTTCTTGTCGATGGTCGCCTGGTCCTCACCGGCCATCTTCAGCGGAAAGGCGATGTTCTTGGCGACCGTCATATGCGGATAGAGCGCGTAGGACTGGAACACCATGGCGAGCTTACGCTTGGCCGGCGCCTCGCGGGTGACGTCGCGGCCATCGATGCTGATGGTGCCGCCGCTGGTGTCCTCAAGCCCCGCGATCAGCCTGAGCAGCGTGGACTTGCCGCAACCCGACGGGCCGACGAACACCACGAACTCGCCATCCTCGATGTTGAGGTCGATGTTCGGAATGATCGTCGTCGACCCGAAGGACTTGGAGACGTTCTTGAGCGTGATGTTTCCCATGGTTTCCTCCCGGGGATAGTCTTCGTCGTCCGCCGCTTGGGCGTTCTTACTTCACGGCACCAAATGTCAGGCCGCGCACGAGCTGCTTCTGGCTGAACCAGCCCATGATCAGGATCGGCGCGATCGCCAGCGTCGAGGCGGCCGAAAGCTTGGCCCAGAACAAGCCTTGCGGGCTGGAGAAGGAGCTGATGAAGGCGGTGAGCGGTGCCGCGTCGGTCGTGGTGAGCCGGATGGTCCAGAACGCCTCGTTCCAGGCCAGGATGATGTTCAACAGCATGGTCGAGGCGATGCCAGGAACGGCCATCGGCGTCAGCACGTAGATGATCTCGTTCCACAGCGAGGCGCCGTCCATGCGCGCCGCTTCGAGGATCTCGCCCGGGATCTCGCGGAAGTAGGTGTAGAGCATCCAGACCACGATCGGCAGGTTGATCAGCATCAGCATGACGGTGAGGCCGATGCGGCTGTCGAGCAGGCCGGTGTCGCGGAAGATCAGGTAGATCGGGAACAGCACCGCGACGGCCGGCATCATCTTGGTGGAGAGCATCCACATCAGGATGTCCTTGGTCCGCTTGGTCGGCGAGAAGGCCATCGACCATGCCGCCGGGACCGCGATGAGGATGGCGAGCAGCGTCGAGCCGACCGACAGGATCACCGAATTCAGGAAGAACTTGAAGTAACCGCTCTGCGCCTGCACCTCGGCATAGCTTTCCGTGGTGCCGGACGGGATCAAGGCGAAGCCCTGGATCGCCTCCTGCTCCGACTTGAACGAGGTGATGATCGTGTAAAGGATCGGAAAGAAGATCAGCAGGGCGACGATCCAGGCCGCGGCCGTGGCGATGGTCTTGTGCTGGGTGGTGACTGCGCGGGCCATCTTGTCCTCCCTATTTGTCGAGGTTCTTGCCGACCGCGCGCATGGCGAAGAAGGCAACGATGTTGGCGAGAATGACGGCGATCACACCGCCGGCTGACGCCTGGCCGATTTTGAATTCCAGCAACGCCTTCTGGTAGACGAGGAAGGGCAGGTTGGTGGAGGCGTAGCCCGGGCCGCCATTGGTGGTGACCAGGATCTCGGCATAGACCGAGAGCAGGAAAATCGTCTGGATCAGGATGACGACGGTGATGGCGCGCGACATATGCGGCAGCGTCAGATACCAGAAGCGACTGAGGAAGCCTGCGCCGTCCATCTCGGCCGCCTCTTTCTGCTCGCCGTCGAGCGACTGCAGCGAGGTGAGCAGGATCAGCGTCGCGAAGGGCAACCATTGCCAGGCGACGATGAGGATGATCGCGGTCAGCGGGTGCTGGCCGAACCAGTCTATCGGCTCGGCCCCGAAGAAGCGGGCAATATCGGCGAAGACGCCGTATTGCGGGTGCATGATCATGTTCTTCCAGACCAGCGCCGCCACCGGCGGCATGACGAAGAAGGGCGAGATGACCAGGATGCGCACGATCCCCTGGCCCCAGATCGGCTGATCGAGCAGCATGGCCAAAAGGATGCCGCCGATCACCGTGATGATCAGCACGCTGACGACGATGGTAAGCGTGTTGAGGATCGAATAGAGGAAGGCCGGGTTTGAATAGAACAGCGCGTAGTTGGAGAAGCCGACGAAGCCGTCGCGCATCGGATTCAGCGGATTATACTGCTGGAACGAGAACCACAGCGTGACAGCCAGCGGCACAATCATCCAGATAAACAGCAGGACCACCGATGGCGCCATCATGAAACGGGCAAGCGAACGGGTTTGCTGAGTAGCCATGACGGTCACCCTCCCAAGGTCAGCCGGATTTTCAAAGTTGAGCCAGTATTTTCCCGGTTTTGAAAAGTGGCCGCCCGAACTGGGTTTCGGGCGGCCACCTGCCGGTCATGATGCGCGACCGGCATTCGGCACCGGGAGGAGCCTTACTTGATGTAGCCGCCCTCGGTCATCGCCGCAGTGGCTGCGTCCTGGGCCTGCTTCAGCGCATCGTCGACGCTCGACTGGCCGGCAAGGGCCGCCGAGAAGAGCTGGCCGACGGTGGTGCCAAGGCCCTGGAATTCAGGAATGGCGACGAACTGCACGCCGACATAAGGCACCGGCTTGACGGTCGGATGCGTCGGATCGGCGGCATTGATGGAGTCCAGCGTCATTTTCGCGAAAGGCGCCGCCTTCTGGTACTCCGCATTGGCATAGAGCGAGGAGCGCGTGCCCGGAGGAACGTTGGCCCAACCTTCCTTCGAGGCGACCAGCTCGGCATAGTGCTTGCTGGTTGCCCAGGAGACGAACTTCTCGGCGGCATCGGCCTTCTTGGTGCCGGCGGGGACCGCCAGCGACCATGCCCATAGCCAGTTGCCGCGCTTGCCGAGACCGTTGTCGGGCGCCAGCGCATAGCCGACCTTGTCGGCGACCTTGGAAGCCTTCGGGTCCGAGACGAAGGAAGCCGCGACGGTGGCGTCGATCCACATGCCGCACTTGCCCTGCTGGAAGAGCGCCAGGTTTTCATTGAAGCCGTTGGACGAGGCGCCTTCCGGACCGTCGGCCTTCATCAGGTCGACGTAGAACTGCAGCGTCTTCTTCCACTCGGGCTGGTCGAACTGCGGCTTCCAGTTCTCGTCGAACCAGCGGGCGCCGAAGGAGTTCGACATGGCGGTGAGGAAGGCCATGTTCTCGCCCCAGCCGGCCTTGCCGCGCAGGCAGACGCCGTTCACGCCGTTGGCGCGGTCGGTCATCTTGTCGGCGGCCTGCTTGATGAAGTCCCAGGTCGGCGCATCGGGCATCTTCAGGCCGGCCTTCTCCATCAGGTCCTTGCGGTACATGACGAAGGAGCTTTCGCCGTAGAAGGGCGCGGCATAGAGCTTGCCGTCGACGGAAAGACCGCCGGCGATGGCCGGGATGATGTCCTTGACGTCGTAATCGTCGCCGAGCTTGTCGAGCGGCAGGAGCCAGCTCTGCTTGGCCCAGATCGGAACCTCGTAGGTGCCGATGGTCATGACGTCGTACTGACCGCCTTTGGTGGCGATGTCGGTGGTCACGCGCTCGCGCAGCACGTTCTCTTCAAGCGTGACCCAGTTGAGCTGGATGTCGGGGTTAGCCTTGGTGAAGTCGTCCGTCAGCTTCTGCATGCGGACCATATCGCCATTGTTGACGGTGGCGATGGTGATGGATTCGGCATGCGCGGCGAAAGCAAGAGCGCTGGCCGACAACAGGCCCAGGGTGAGCGTGCGAAGTTTCATCAAATTCCTCCCATAAACCAAGTTGAGCATTTGCCTTGGCTCTGAGCAATTACTCACCTAGTGTGATTTATGTCAAGGCGGAATCGATGCTGCAGCGCAGCAGAAATGACGCTACGTGACCCGGTCCGGCGACGCCGATCGGTATCTTCGAAGAAGGTAGCTAGAGGCGATTAGCCTACGGGCAAGCGATCTCGGCCAGGATCCAGTCGCGGAAAGCGCGGATCTTCGGCACGTTGCGGCGCGCCGTCGGATAGACCAGCCAATAGGCATGGCCGTCATCACCCACGAGATCGAAAGGCTGGACCAGACGGCCGTCGGCGATCTCGTTCTTGAACAGGGCCCTGGTTAGGATCGCCACGCCATGGCCGGCCATTGCCGCGTTCGCCTCATAGGCCTGCGCGCCCATGCTGGAGCCGGGCCGCTTGGCAAGGTCGTGTCCGGTGACGCCGGCGGCCTCGAACCATTGCGTCCACCAGATATCGCCGGGATCGAGGATCGGCAGGCGCAACAGGTCCGCCGGTTCCTTGACGCCGCCGATGCTCGCCGCGAGCTTCGGGCTCAGCATCGGCGTGAAATCGGCATCGAGCAGTTTGTGGGCTTCCAGGCCCGGCCATTTGCCGCCGCCGGAGCGGATGGCGAGATCGACATCCTCGCGTGCGAAATCGGTCAGGCGGGCCGACGTGTCGAGCCGCACGGCAAGTGCGGGATGCGCAAGCTGGAACGAGCCCAGATGCTGCGCCAGCCAGTTCGAGGCGAAGGTCAGCACGGTGGTGACGCAGAGCAGGCCGTCGGCGCCGCCGCGCGCCGCGGCATAGGCCTGGCCCAGGATGGCGAAGGCCTCGCTGACGGCGGGCGCCAGGCGCTGGCCGGGCTCGGTCAACTCGATCTGCTTCGGCCTGCGCAGGAACAGCGGTGCGCCGATGCGCTCCTCGAGCACCTTGATCTGGTAGCTCGCCGCCGCCTGGGTCATGCCCAGTTCTTGCGCCGCCTTGGTGAAGGACAGGTGTCTTGCCACCGCCTCGAACACCCGGATCGCCTGCAGCGGCGGCAGCGGCGCAAGCTGCGCGGAGCTCAGATCGGGCATAAAACCTCCTTATGGGTCATGATCGAGGTTTAATTGGAAGCGGCAGGCCGCCAGCCCGATATTTGGGGTCGACGATCAATCCAGTTCAAGCATTGCGAGGCTGACGATCATGGTTACGGCTCAAGAAAAACTCGTTTCCACTCGGGCGCAAGGCTGGTTTTCCCTGCTTATTCGCGAATTTTCGCGGCTTGCTCGCCAGCGGCGTGGCTATGTCGATATCCGGGAGCTGTCGCCGCATCTGCAGCGCGACATGGGATTCCTTGACGGCAACGATCCGCGCGGGCCGTCGCAATAGGCGGCTCCATTTTTATCGGCAGTCAGCCGGCGAGCAGCGCCGCCGCCGTGCGTTCATCGGTGATGAGGCCATTGACCAGGCGGCGGTTGACGGCGGCCAGTATGCCCGGCAGCTTGCGTTCGCCCATGGCCAAGGCGATGACCAGCGACTTCTCGCGTGACGGCAGGGCGGCGGATGAGACGCGGTCGTTGGTGATGCCTTCGATCATGCGGCCTTCGCGATCGAACACCCAGCCGACGATCTCGGCAATGCCGCCGGCCTTCTGCAGCGCCTTCAACTCGGCTTCCGAGATGAAGCCGTCCTCATAGAGCGGCGCCTTCGGGCCGAGATCGCCGATACCGACAAAGGTGACGTCAGCCTCGGCCGCCAATGCCAGGGTCGGCTGGATCATCGGCTGCTTGAGCAGCATCTCGCGCTCTTGCGGCGAGGAGGCGATAACCGGCAGCGGCATCGGGAAGGACCGCGCCTTGACGCGATCGGCCATGGTGAAGATGACGTTGTAGAAGGCGGCCGAGCCGTCGGGCGAGATGTTGCCGGTCAAGGACACGACCTTATGCTGCGGGCAGTCCATCGGCGGCAGCTGCTCGATCGCCGCCTTCAGCGTGCGCCCGGTGCCGATCGCCATGACGATGGGGGCTTCCGAACGCAGCCGGCGTTCGATCTCGGCGGCCGCGGCCTCGGCGATGCCGATCGTCGTCGAACTCGATGTCGGATCGCTCGGCACCACTTCGACAAGGTCGAGCGCGAAACGCGAGCGCAGCCTGGCGGCGAGGTCGAGGCAATTGGCGATCGGATGATCGACCCGCACCTTGATCAGGCCCTCCGACATCGCAAGCGACACCAGCCGCTGCGCCGTCTGCCTGGAAATGCCAAGCTTGGCGGCGATCTGGTCCTGCGTGTTGCCGGCAACATAATAGAGCCAGCCGGCGCGCGCGGCGTCGTCCAACCTGGTATTGCCGGTTTCCTGCCGCGAATTCACGTCCTGCCTCCCAGCCCGCGCAACGTTGAAACGGGCGCCATAGCTTACAGCGATTATGCCAACGCGCAATTGTCTATCGAAAGGGCAATTGCTTGGAAGTGTCCCCAATCTGCGAAGGACCAATTCGTCGCGCTGGCAGCCATTTGCCGGCAGAACGGTTTATCTCGACCGGGAAACCGATTAAGGGGATCGGCGAAGGGAGCCTCGCATGACGCCGAAAGCCGTTTTCTGGGATATGGACGGAACGCTGGTCGACAGCGAGCCGCTGCATGAGGCAGCGCTTGTGGCGGCGCTGCGCAGCGTCGGGGTTGCGCCGCCGGTCGACCTGCATGAGCGCGTGCTGGGCGTCGCCGCATGGCCGGTCTACGAGATGCTGCGCGACGAGTTCGGACTCGACCTGCCTTTCGACGAGTGGATCGTGCGCAAATACGATCACTACCTGCCGCTGGCCGAAACGCTGAAGCCGCGCCCCGGCGCGATCGAAGTGTTCAACGAATTGCGCGCGCTGGGCGTCGAGCAGGCGGTGGTGTCCAACTCCGACCGGCTGATCGTCGATGCCAATCTCACCGCCGTCGGCCTTATCTATCCGGGCATGCGCACGGTGAGCCGCAACGACGTGATCGACGGCAAGCCGCTTCCCGAGCCGTTCCTGCGCGCCGCCTATCTGGCCGGCGTCGATCCGGCGGAGGCGTTCGCGGTCGACGACAGCGTGACCGGCGCGATGGCGGGGCTGGCGGCGGGCATGAGGACGATCTTCTGGCCGGAAGCGCCGATGGCGGGACCGCCGGGCGCGATTGTGATCAACAGCGCTGAGGAATTGCGGGCGCAGTTGGGGCTCTAATCAGCGAGCGTCGGCGCCGCCCTCATCCACCTACTGGCACCTTCTCCCCATGAACGGAGAAGGAAGATCAGTTCCGATAGACCGGCTCTTCCTCGTCGAGGATCGCCTTCAGCTCGGCCAGATGGCGCTCGGCCTGGCCGGGGTAATCGTCCATTTCGCGCGCGGTCTTTTCGGCGATCTCGTCGGAGAGCGTGCGCAATGGACGGCCGGTCCACAGCGCCTTGATGTAGGTCTCGGCAGCGCGTTCGAAATAGAACATGCGGTTGAAGGTGTCGGCGACGGAGTCGCCGATGACCATGACGCCGTGATTGCCCATGACCATCACCTTGACCTTGGGGTCGGTGAGAAGCTGCGAGCAGCGCTCGCCCTCCTCCTCGAAGGCCAGCCCGCCATAATTGGCGTCGACGACGTGGCGATTGAAGAACATGGCGGAGTTCTGGTCGACCGGCGGCAGCGTCGAGTCGGCCAGCGAGGCGAGCACGGTGGCATGGATCGAATGGACATGCATGGCGCAGCGCGCATGCGGGACGTTGCGATGGATGGCGCCATGCAGGCCCCAGGCGGTCGGATCGGGCGCGTTGGGGCCGGACAGCGTTTCGGGATCGTTGGCGTCGATCAGAAGCAGGTCGCTCGCCTTGATGCGAGAGAAATGCACCTGGTTCGGGTTCATCAGGAACTTGGTGCCGTCCTCGTTGACCGACAGCGAGAAATGGTTGGCCACCGCCTCATGCATGTTGAGCCGCGCGGTCCAGCGGAAGGCGGCAGCGAGATCGACCCGTTCCTCATAATAGGGCAGGTTGCTCAGCGGTTCCTTGTGCAGGCGGGCAAGGCTCATCGAAAATCCTCCGGTTTGGTCTTGTTTTGCGCAATTCCGGACGGAAAACCGCTACGCACTTTTCCTGGAATTGCTCCAGAGAATGCCGAACCCAGCCCCGACCAGCAACCGCAAACTGGTAGGTCAGCGACTCAGGCCGCCGGACGCGCCGACTGCAGCCCACCCTGCTCGACGATGAAGTCGATCACCTCCTTGAGGCCCTTGCCGCGCGAGAGGTCGGTGAAGCCGAAGGGCCGCTTGCCGCGCATGCGGCCGGCATCGCTCTCCATCACATCGAGGTTGACGTTCACATAGGGCGCCAGGTCGATCTTGTTGATGATGAGGAAATCGGAGCGGGTGATTGCCGGCCCGCCCTTGCGCGGGATCTCCTCGCCCTGGCAGACCGAGATGACATAAAGCGTCAGATCGGCAAGGTCGGGGGAAAAGGTGGCGGCGAGATTGTCGCCGCCCGACTCGATGAAGATGATGTCGAGGTCGGGGAACTTTTTGTTCAAATCGGCGATCGCCCGCAGGTTGATCGAAGCGTCCTCGCGAATGGCGGTGTGCGGGCAGCCGCCGGTCTCGACGCCGACGATGCGCTCTTCGGGCAATGCCTGTAGCCGCGCGAGCATCATCGCATCCTCCTTGGTGTAGATGTCGTTGGTGACGACGGCGATGGAAAAATCGTCGCGCAGCGCCTTGCAAAGCTTTTCGGTGAGCGTCGTCTTGCCGGAGCCGACGGGGCCGCCGATGCCGATGCGAAGAGGACCGTTTTTGGACGTCATGCCGGAAACTCCGTGATGGCAAGGATTGCGAAGCCCAGCCCGATCAGCAGGCAGAGCGGCGAATAGAGGCGCTGGTCGAGCCGCGCGAAAGGTTGTTCGGACGCGATCCGGCGCCACCAGGGCGTGAAGCCGGCGATGCCGCGGCCGAGAAAGACGAGGGCGATCATCAGCGCCGTTGCGGCAAGACCTTCCCGTGGAAAGGGCGTCGCAAAGACGCCAGCCAGCGCCAGCGGCCAGAGCGTCGCGAGCGCAAGGCAAGCGGCGACAGCAAAACTCGCAAATGACGATGGCATCTCATCGATGCCGCGGAAGCCGACGACGGCGCGGGCGCAGGACGCCTGGTCCGTGCCCGGCCAGATGCCGCCTATGCCCCAATAGACATGCAGCGTGGTGATCACGAGCAGGACAAAGGAGAGAATGAAGGCAAGCACGATCATGAGCGAAACAGCCGCGAATATTGGGTTTCGTGCCGCATCGCCGCTATGTCGGACATGAAGGCCGCGCCGCCGAGATCGTCGAGGCTGGAGGTGGCAGCTCGGGCAGCCGTGGCGATGGCCAAGGACTCAAAGCCGGCTAACAATGCGACCGCGTCGGTTTGGCCAACGACGCCGAGCCTGATCGCCGCCTGCACCAGGTTGGAGAAGAAGGCCTGCAGAAAGGCGGACAGAGCCTGCGAAAGGTCGATGCCGCCGCTGCCGGCAACGGCGCCGATCGCAACGCAATAGGGGCAATCGGCCGGCAAACGCTGCAGCACAGGGGACGGCCAGGCGGAAGCCGCTTTGAGAAAGGCCGCGCCTTGGAGCATTGTCTCGATATGACGTTCCTGCGAGCCGGCGAGCGCCTCGGCCAGCACGGCGACTTCCGCGAGATCGCTGCCGCCGCGCGCGCGACGCCAGCTTTCGGCGAAGAGCACGGCGTCGTTCCAACCCGAGCCCATACCGACCAGCGTCTCCAGCCAAGCGGCAAGATCTTCGCGATCGGCGATCAGTCCGTCTTGGACGGCGCGTTCCAGGCCGTGGCTGTAGGAAAATCCGCCGACCGGAAAGGCCGGCGACAGCCAGGCCATCAGCCGCAAAAGCGCGACGCCGGAAGACTGCTCAGTCATGATGATGGTGGTGACCATGTTCGTGGTGGTGATGGTCATGATCGTGATCATCATGATCGTGGTCATGACCGTGATGATCATGCGAATGGCCGTGATTGTGCCCGGAATAGGCGCCGCGCACAGGACTGAACGGTTGCGAAACCTCGTTCACCGTGGCGCCGAGGCCTTCAAGCATCGCCTTGATGACATGGTCGCGCAGGATGAGGATGCGGTCGGCCTCGATCGCCGCCGCGAGGTGACGATTGCCGATGTGCCAGGCAAGCTCGGCGAGGTGAACGGCGTTACGGGCGCGGATATCGTAGACCTCCTCCGGCGCCGCGACGATCTCGAGCTGGCGGCCGTCTTCAAGTACCAGCCGGTCGCCATTGGCCAAAGCCATCGGCTCCGGCAGGTCGACCAGCACCTTGTCACCGGCTGCCGTCTCGATGGCGCGGCGGCGCAGATGCCGCTCGTCATGCGGCAGCACGGCCTTGTCATAGGGCGCAGCCGAGCCAGCTTCGCCCGCTGGCACCACTGAAACGGCACGGGGAAATTTGGTGAAATCGGTATTGATGTTCAGCTTCATTTCATGGCTCCGCCATTGGCTTGAGCGCGGGCGCGAGCAGGTCGCGACAGCACGCGGTCGAAATAGGCATTTATCCGGTCGGATTCGATTGGGAAACGGCCGGCCCGCGCCCAGCCGCCCATGTCGCCGAGCAAGACGTCAACGGCGGAGAAGCGGTCGCCAAGCGCATAGGACTTGTCGCCAAGCCGGCGATCCAGCGATTTCACCTCCGAGGCGAAATCATAGACGGCGGCCGGACCGACATCGACGCGGACGTCTTTGGGCAGCAGAAAGCGGTGGCGCAGCTTGTTCCACAGCGGCGCTTCCAGTTCGCTCTGGGCGAAATGCATCCAGGAATCCATCTCGGCGCGGCCGGCAAGGCCGGGATTGGCGCCCATGCCTTTGTCGGCGTGCTTGTCAGCCAGATAGACGCAGATCGCCGCCGAATCCGTGATCTCGAGGTCGCCGTCGATCAGGATCGGCACCTTGCCGGACGGGTTCAGCGCATAGGCTTCCGGCGAGCGCAACTTGACCTCGACGAACTCGTAGGGCTGCCCGAGCTCCTCCAGCATCCAGAGCACCCGGCTGACACGGGAGCCGCGCGATCCGACGGCCTTGTAGATGGTTGAGACCTGCATTTCGGGGACCCTAGACCATCTCGCGCACCAACCCAACGGCACTCAGACGATGGTGTCGAAGAGCCGCAGGATAAAGGACATCTGATAGATCAGCGCGGCCGCGACGAAGGCGGTGTGGAAACGTTTGTCGCGCACTAGGATTGCCACCAAGCAGAGCGCCACGAAGACCGGCGTGCGGACCAGATATTCGTTGCCGAAGCGGGCGAAATGCTCCGGGCCTTTCAGCAGCGTGTCGATGACGTCGAGCAGATAGGTCGCGCCAAGCAGCCCGAAAAACCAGGCGCGGCGCGAGTAAAAATAGTCCTCGTAGCTGGTGTAATCGAGCATCGAATCCGGGAACAGCAGCGCGCAGAGCAGGAACAGCGTGATGGCGTAGAAGATGATGAAAAGATATTTGCCGAAGGTCCAGTTCTCGATGGCGTAGAGTCCGAACTCCCACCACCAGAAATGCGCCAGCATCAACAGCACCGAGGCGACCCAGGCGAGATGCACCGCGTAGAGCCGGTATTGGCCGGGGTGCTGGACGATACGGGCGGTTCCTGACAACAGACGCGTGACGCCGAGGCCGATCACCACGCCCATGACGATGCGGATATGCGGGAATCCCGATCCCTCAGGCCTGTTTCGTCCAATGCCTTTAATCGTGATATCTTGAACTCTCGATCGAGCACCTGCGCAGGATATTTTCTGAGGCTCGGACTTTCATCAAGCAGGCCCTCAATCCGAAGCCGTTGCTCCCGAATTGTCAGCAACCAACCCGTTTTGCGCTGCTCAGGCTGAAACTCCCATTTCAGCAAGTGAAGGACCAAAGTACCAAGCCTGCTCGCAATTTCCCTTTTGTCGCTCCGCCCGAAGCTCTCGATCTCCTCGGCAAGATTCTCGCGATCGAGGTCGGCGAGACGCCCTTCGCGCAATAGTGCGCCCTGCTCGGCGCACCACTGAGCATAGTCGGTCTCGTAGGGTGTAGACTTATGCCGGCGCTGTATCTGGATCTTGTTCATGATCACATCATGCGCTGTTTTCGGTCTCAAGCCAATCGCGGGTATGCCAACCCCGCCTTTCGGCATCAAAACAGAAAATACCGTTGCGCCATTGGCAGCACGGTTGCCGGTTCGCAGGTCAACAGCTCGCCGTCGGCGCGCACTTCATAGGTCTCCGGATCCACCTCGACATGCGGCGTGGCGTCGTTGAGCACCATGGAATGCTTGCCTATGCCGCCGCGCGTGTTCTCGACCGCGACCATCGCCTTGTCGACACCCAGCCTGTCCTGCAAGCCGGCATCGAAGGCGGCCTTGGAGACGAAGGTCACCGAGGAGTTGGTCAGCGCCTTGCCATAGGCGCCGAACATCGGCCGGTAATGCATCGGCTGCGGCGTCGGGATCGAGGCGTTCGGGTCGCCCATGGGCGCCGCCGCAATCGAGCCGCCGACCAGCACCATTTCGGGTTTCACGCCGAAGAAGGCCGGATTCCACAGCACAAGATCGGCGCGCTTGCCGACGGTGATCGAGCCGATCTCTTTCGACAGGCCGTGCGCGATGGCCGGATTGATGGTGTATTTGGCGATGTAGCGGCGGACGCGGAAATTGTCGTTGTCGCCGGTCTCCTGCGGCAGCGACCCGCGCTGGCGCTTCATCTTGTCGGCGGTCTGCCAGCAGCGGATGGCCACCTCGCCGACACGGCCCATGGCCTGGCTGTCGGAGGAGATGATCGAGAAGGCGCCGATATCGTGCAGGATGTCTTCGGCCGCGATCGTTTCCTTGCGGATGCGGCTTTCGGCGAAGGCGATGTCTTCCGGGATCGACGGCGACAGATGATGGCACACCATCAGCATGTCGAGATGCTCGGCCAGCGTGTTGACGGTGTAAGGCCTTGTCGGATTGGTCGAGGACGGGATGACGTTGGGCAGGCCGCATACCTTGATGATATCAGGTGCATGGCCGCCGCCCGCGCCCTCGGTGTGGAAGGCATGGATGGTGCGGCCTTGAATAGCCGCCACGGTGTTCTCGACGAAGCCCGATTCGTTCAGCGTGTCGGTGTGGATCATCACCTGCACGTCGTAATCGTCGGCGACCGACAGGCAGCAATCGATCGCCGCCGGGGTCGTGCCCCAATCCTCATGCAGCTTCAGCGAGCAGGCGCCGGCCAGCACCATCTCCTCAAGCGCTGCCGGTCGCGAGGCATTGCCCTTGCCGGACAGGCCGATATTCATCGGGAAGGCGTCGAAGGACTGGATCATACGCGCCATATGCCAAGGGCCCGGCGTACAGGTGGTGGCTAAAGTTCCATGCGCCGGACCGGTGCCGCCGCCCAGCATCGTGGTAATGCCGCTCATCAGCGCTTCCTCGATCTGCTGCGGGCAGATGAAGTGGATATGGGCGTCGAAGCCGCCGGCTGTCAGGATCTTGCCCTCGCCGGCGATGATCTCGGTGCCCGGACCGATGATGATGGTGACGCCGTCCTGCGTGTCGGGATTGCCGGCCTTGCCGATCGCGGCGATGCGGCCGTCCTTCAGGCCGATATCGGCCTTGACGATGCCGGCCAGCGCATCGACGACCAGCGCATTGGTGATGACGGTGTCGACGGCGCCGCCAGCCCTCGTGACCTGGCTCTGGCCCATGCCGTCGCGGATGACTTTGCCGCCACCGAATTTCACTTCCTCGCCGTAAACGGTGAGGTCCTTCTCGACCTCGACGAACAGCTCGGTGTCGGCGAGGCGCACCTTGTCGCCGACCGTCGGTCCATACATCTGCGCATAGGCGGCGCGGGTTATCTTGGCCATCAGCGATTGCTCCCGAAATTCAGGTTGCCAAAAATACGGTTGTTTGAGCGCGGGCTGCACATTGTCGCCATCCAATGGTCACGCAATGACCCGTTCGGCGACACCTTGCGCTCCCATTTGGCGGTTGAGGTGCGCGAGTCAGCCCAAAACGACCGTTTGCAAACCAATGGAAGGAACATCCATGCGCAAAACGATTTTCTTCGCCGCGGCCGCCACCCTGATGATGATGGCGGGCACTGCCGGCGCCCAGCAGCAGCCGACGCCACAGCCCAGCCCGGCGGCGCCCGCACCCGCACAGGCCACGCCAAAAACCCAGCCCGGAGTGCCCGCGATCCAGAGCGTCAACATCGTCGACATCACCGAGCTGCCCAAGGACACGCAGGCGCAGGTCAACCAGATCGTGGCGCAGCGCGGCGATGCCGGCCTGCAGACCTTGCGCAAGTCGATCGACGCGACGCCGAAGGTGAAATCCGCGCTCGAAGCCAAGGGCGTCAGCTCGGCGCAGGTGATCGCCGCCAGCATGCAGCCCAATGGCGCGCTGACGCTGATCACCAAGAAGGCAAGCTGATTGCCTGCCCTGGCGGGCCGCCCTGCGGTCCGCCGACCACCTTTTGAAGGGAACCTCAGGCCAGGCAGGATCGTTTCGCTTCTTTCGACCCGTCACGAGTTCAATCAGGAGCGAGCGATGGCGAATGCCCCTCGCCTTGGAAGATACATCCCGGCGGTCGTTGTCGCCGGGCTTGTTCTGGCCACGCCCCAGTCTGCCTTCCCTGCCCAGCCCCTGACCAATGACAAGCCCGTATCGGTCATTGTCGGTTCGACAATCCGGCAGGAAGAGACCTCCTCGCAAGCCGAGGCCGGAAAGGTCATCACGGCGATCGACCGCACCCGCGAAAATATCGGCACGGTGCGCAAGACCACCAAGCTCGACACGGTCGATATCGTGTTCCTGACCGACGCGGCGCGCAGCGAAGGCGGGCCGCCGCCGGCCATCGAGAACAAGGTGAAGCAGCATAAGGACGATGTCGCCGAACTGCGCCAGGAGATCGAGGCGAACGCGCTCCTTTTCAACGCGATCGATTCGCGGCGCGTGCTGGCCGAGGACGTGCTGGCGGTGGAGTTCGACGGTCCCGGCAAGATCGTCATCTACGCCGCCGCCAAGCCGCCGAAGTGATTTGAGCGCGGCGGCTGACGTCACAGCTTGCCCATCACCTTCTGCTGAAAGCCGTAGACCTCGCGCTTGCCGCCCAGCGGCACCAGCGTGACGTCGCGCTCCTGCCCCGGCTCGAAGCGCATGGCGGTGCCGGCTGCGATGTCGAGGCGCATGCCGCGCGCCCGTTCGCGGTCGAATTTCAGGCCCTCATTGGTCTCGAAGAAGTGATAGTGGCTGCCGACCTGGACCGGACGGTCGCCGCTGTTGGCGACCTTGAGCGTGACGGTCGGCCGACCCTTGTTGAGTTCCATGTCGCCTTTGGCGGCGATAATTTCACCCGGGATCATCGCGTCGCTCACAGCACGCCGAAAGCAAGGCCGATGCCGACCGCCGCGCAGGCGGCGCCGGCGGCACGCGCCAGGCTGCGGTAGCGCAGGCCTAGCCCGAGACCGGCAGCAATGCCGATGGCATGGAGCAGCACCGTGGCGGCGGCAAAGCCGGCCATATAGTCGAGGCCGCCGGCGTTTTCCGGCACTTCGGTGCCATGGGCATGACCATGAAACAGCGCGAGCAGGCCGATGATGGCGACGCCGGCCGAGACCGGCAGGTCGATGGCCAGCGCCACCAGCAGGCCGAGCGCCACGACCGAAGCAAGGATGCCCGGCTCGACGAAAGGCAGGGGCATATGCAGCATGCCGAGCCCACCACCGACCAGCATCACGCCGAGGAAGGCGAGCGGCCAGGCCCAGACCGCCCTGCCGCCCTTCATCGCGGCCCACAAGCCGACGGCGAGCATGACCGCCATATGGTCGAGGCCGGACAGCGGATGCGCGAAACCCGCGGCGAAGGAAGAGGTCGTGCCGACGCCGACATGAGCGTAGGCGGGCATCGCGGCGGCAAGCAACAGAATGGCCGCCAGCGTGCTGCGTTTCGTCGAAGCGGAGATCATTTTTCTACCCTTCCCAATTAACTTGATCAGGCGGCCTTGCGCGGGCCGCAGCCTTCGGCCTTGAGCACGCGTTTGGTCGATGGCGGATATTTCGAGAGCTTGGCCGCCGGCCGGATCGGCCGCGGCGCGAAATTGCCACCGCAATTGGGGCAGACGCCGGCTAGCACAGTTTCGACGCAGTCGGCGCAGAAGGTGCATTCGAAGGTGCAGATCAGCGCATCGACCGCATCCGGCGGCAGATCCTTGTCGCAGCACTCGCAATTGGGTCGCAATGCCAGCATCGGTCCGTCCTCAGCGGATCGGTTCATGCACGGTCACCAATTTGGTGCCGTCGGGAAACGTCGCCTCGACCTGGACGTCGTGGATCATCTCGGCGATGCCGTCCATGACCTGGGCGCGGGTGATGACATGGGCGCCGGCTTCCATCAGCTCGGCGACCGGGCGGCCGTCGCGGGCACCTTCGACGACGAAGTCGGTGATCAGGGCGATGGCTTCCGGATGGTTGAGCTTGACGCCACGCTCCAGCCGCTTGCGCGCCACCATCGCCGCCATGGCGATGAGCAGCTTGTCTTTTTCACGCGGCGTCAGGTTCATGCAAAGTCCCGGTGTTCAAGATCAGAGTGACCACAATTTGGGCAGGCCCGCCTGCCCATTGAGCAGTTCGACGAGCGGAACCAGCCGTTTGCGCAGCTGGTAGCCGTCGCCGGCGCAAAGCCTCGCAAGAAGCTTGCCAGATCGGCCGACGCGCCAGAAGCTGGCGCCGCCCGAGCCATCGGTGGTGGGGTCACCGATGATGGCGCGTGCCTGCTCCAGCATGCTTTCCGCCTGTGGCGAAACGAGCAGCAGCGTGGCGACGGCAAGCCCACCGCCGGTCGCCGCCGGCCGCTGAAGCGTTGCCGCGATGTCCGGGCCGACCCGGAAATCCTCCGTATGGACCAGCGCGCCGCCCTGGCGGATCCGCCAGCGGTCATGGAAATTGCCGTTGACCGTGCGCTCGCCCATGGCAAGCCGGCCGAACAGCGTCGCTTCCAGCACCAATGCCTCGGCATCCTCGGCGAGCTCGACATCCAGCGTGCGGGCGAAGGCGGCATTGTCGAAAACGATGGTTTCCTGCGGCAGCCAGGCGATACGGCCGCCCGAACCGACCCTCAGGCCAACGCTCGTCTCGGCCCTGTCGGCGGCGGCGCGATAGACCTTCTCGCAGGCCTGGGTGGTGATGGAGGCAGAGGCGTCGGCGTCAACCTCGATCGTCCAGCCGAGACGGTCGCCGCCGGTCAGCCCACCCGCCGTGTTAATCAGCACCGCCTCAAGCGGATCGCCTTGCACCGCCGGCAGGCGGATTTTGGCCGATCCGTCCTGATAAAGCCGCCGCAAACGCGTGCGGCCGCCGCTTTTGCCGCAGAAAAGCCTCCCCAGACCGGCAACACGTTGCGCGGCAGGCAAGGGCGCGTCTGCCAGGAGAGAGGCAGATTGCGGTGTCAAGGTGTTCTCGATCATGTCCACGAGCCCAGGTTAAGCACTCCAGCGGCTTTGTCGATATATCGCTTGTTGCTTGACATCGTTTCGGTTTCTATAGAGGGAAGCCACCCTGGAGCGGTCGCGCGGTGTCTGGCGAGGTAAGGGCACGGCGTTTGTTGGACCCGGGGATCAAAAAAGGGGCGCTGATCAGTTGGCGTCGGGAAACGACAGGGAAGAAACCGAATGGCTGACCAGCTGACGACCGAGATCATCGAAAAGATCAAAGCGCATGCCGATACAGGCGGCGAGGAGATCACCACCAGCACCGATCTCGGCACGCTTGGCATCCATTCGCTGGAGTTGACGGAGATCATCTTCGATCTCGAGGAAAAATACGGCATCGAGATCGAGATGAACACGGTCGACGCCTGGAGCAATCTCAAGAACGTCGGCGACATGGTCGAGGCGGTTCGCGAACTGATCGCGAAAAAAGCCTGACTGCATGCAAAAACGCGTCGTCATCACCGGCATTGGCGGAATTTGCGGGCTCGGCAACGATGTGCCGGCGATGTGGGACTCCATGCGCGCCGGCCGCTCGGCCATCGGCACGATGGAAAATTCGTCGCTGCATGATCTGAAGGTCAAGGTCGGCTCAGAGGTCAAGGCATGGCCGGACCACGGCATCGACCGCAAGCAGCTGGTGTCGATGGACCGCTTCAGCCTGCTGGCGGTGATCGCGGCCCGCGAAGCCATGCGGCAGTCCGGATTGACGGCTCATGCCGACAACACCTACCGGATGGGCGCGATCGTCGGCGTCGGCGTCGCCGGTTTCGAGACCATCGAGGAAAATTATCGCGCAATCCTGGTCGAAGGGCGCAACCGCGCCGCCATCTTCACCGTACCGAAGGTGATGCCGGGCGCGGCAGCCGGCCAGGTGAGCATGAATCTCGGCCTGCGCGGACCGGTCTTCGGCGTCACCTCGGCCTGCTCGTCGGCCAACCACGCGATTTCCTCGGCGGTCGACCAGATCCGGCTCGGCCGGGCCGACGTGATGGTCGCGGGCGGCACCGAGGCGCCGCTGGTGTGGGGCGTGCTCAAGGGCTGGGAAGCGCTCAGGGTGCTTTCGCCCGATACCTGCCGGCCCTTCTCGGCCGACCGCCAGGGCCTTTCGCTCGGCGAAGGCGCCGGCATGGCGGTGCTGGAAAGCTATGATCACGCCGTGGCGCGCGGCGCCACCATCCTGGCCGAGATCGCCGGCGTCGGGCTCTCGGCCGATGCCTCCGACATCGTCGCGCCGACTGTCGAAGGGCCGGAAGCGGCGATGCGCTTCTGCCTGGCCGATGCCGGGCTCAATCCGGAAGATGTCGACTACCTCAACGCGCACGGCACCGGCACCAAGGCCAACGACCAGATCGAGACCGCGGCGATCAAGCGCGTCTTCGGCGAGCATGCCCGTTCGCTTTCGGTGTCCTCGACCAAGTCGATGCATGCGCATTGCCTCGGCGCTTCCGGCGGGCTGGAAATGGTCGCCTGCGTGATGGCGATCCGCGACGGCATTGTGCCGCCAACCGCCAATTATCGCGAGCCGGATCCGGAATGCGATCTTGACGTGACGCCGAACACGGCGCGCGAGCGCAAGGTGCGCGCGGCGCTCAGCAACAGCTTTGCCTTCGGCGGCACCAATGCGGTGCTGGCCTTCAAGGCGGTCTGATCACAGCCCCGGTTGACTGTTTGTGCATCGGCCGCCTGTGGCTGCTGTATTGATCCCAACCGGCCACGGACCTAATTCTTCCTCACCCGCCATCAGCGCCGCCGGCGCCGATCCCTGTCCGGAGTTTCCGATGACCGACCTGTCCGCCTTTCCGATCGCCAAGCGCTGGCCGGCCAAGCACCCCGAGCGCCTGCAGCTTTACTCCGCCACGACGCCCAATGGCGTGAAGGTTTCGATCGCGCTGGAGGAAATCGGCCTGGCTTACGAGCCGCACTATGTCGATATCGGCAAAAATGAGAGCTGGACGCCGGAATTCCTGTCGCTCAACCCGAACGGCAAGATACCGGCGATCATCGACCCGGACGGTCCTGGCGGCAAGCCGATCGGCCTGTTCGAATCGGGCGCCATCCTGCTCTATCTGGCCGACAAGACCGGCAAACTCATCCCCGCCGATCCGGCACGGCGCTACGAGACGATCCAGTGGGTGTTCTTCCAGATGGCGGCGATCGGCCCGATCTTCGGACAGGTCGGCTTCTTCCACAAATTCGCCGGACGCGAAATCGCCGACAAGCGTCCGCTGGAGCGCTATCGCGACGAGTCGCGGCGGCTGATCGGCGTGCTGGAAACGCGGCTGAAGGGCCGCAAGTGGATCATGGACGACGACTACACCATCGCCGACGTGTCGATGGTGGGGTGGGTGCGCAATTTGATCGGCTTCTACGAGGCGCGCGAACTGGTCGGCTTCGATGATTTCCCGACCGTCGCCGCATGGCTGGAGCGTGGCCTGGAACGGCCGGCGGTGAAGCGCGGCCTCACCATTCCGGCAAGGGGCTAAAAGCTATTTCAGGAAAGGCGTAATGGTCGGGCGCAGCGACTTCGCCGCAGCCTGCCGTGCGGCATCGCGTAAACCTTAAGGGCCTATTTCGCCTTGGCCTTGGCGCCACCACGGTTGAACACGGAGGCCGCAAGCCGCGCAGTAGCGACGACCGCCCCTGTCGCGACGCTGGCCACGGCGCGGATCGGACCAGACGTCTTGGCCGCGGGCTTCGGATGCTTCGCGCTCTTGGCCGCGACCTTGTGGACCGCTGCCTTGTGAGCCGCGCCAGGCGTCACTTTCTTCGGCGCCGCCTTGCCAAAGGCCGGCTTGGCGTCTTTCGACCGCTCGGCGGTCGCTGGGCCGGCTCCGGCCTTGGCCTGCGTCGCTCTGGATTGGGTGGCCCTGGTTTTCTTGGCCACGGGTTTTCTGCTGTTGGTTGCCATCTGACGGCTCCTGCTTGTTTTCTTTCGCAATTCCGGACGGAAAGCGTTGCGCCCCCTCTTGGAATTGCTCCGTCGCCGGACAATTCGGGATAGAGTCATAACGGCGTGAAAACCTTAAAGTTCCCGCCGGAAAATATTGAAAATTGAGCAGGTTAACCAATCACCCGGGTCATTAACTAATGACCATGGTCATTGACCAATGACCAGATCGGCCGGCCGGCGCCGCGCCAGCACCCGTTCGATGTTGGGCATGTCGTTGGAGGCGATCCAGGCGCGGGCGTCCTCATCGGACTTGCCATGCTCTCGCCAGCGCTCCATCAGCCGGCGCTCGAGCTCATTGCGCGGGACGTCGACGAAAATGGTGAAATCGAACAACGGCGCCAGCCGTGACCACGGCTCCTCATCGAGGAGCAGATAATTGCCCTCGACCAAAATGAACTTGGTGTCGGCGGAAACGATTTCAGCCGCCGCGCGCGACAATTCTATGGTGCGATCGAAGACCGGGATGGCGATGTCCGGCTCGCCGGAGCGGATGCGCTTCAACAGCGTCTCGAAGCCGGCGAAATCGAAGGTTTCCGGCGCGCCCTTGCGAGGGCGCAAGCCGCGGCGGTTGAGGATGATGTCGTCATAATGGAAGCCGTCCATCGGCACGACCTCGGAACTGCCCTCGGGCAAAAGCTCATGCAGCGCAGCGGACAGGGTCGACTTGCCGGAGCCGGGCGGACCGGCGATAGCGACAACAAAGCGCTTGGCCTTGCCGGCGCGCTTGAAGATGGCGGCTGTGATATGGGCGATCTTGGACATCGGCGCCTCTCCCCCGGTAAGGTTGCGGCCCGTATCTTGGCGGGTGCGAGTGGAAATTTCAAACCGGGAATGGCCGCGAGCGCTCAGGCCGGCACCGAGCGCCCGATGCGCAGGAACTCGGCATCATACGGGACGTGTTTTTGCGAACTATCAACAGCACGGATGCGCAAGCGATCAGGCGTGGCTTCGATGTCGCCCAGCGCCTCGGTCTCGGCGAACGGAACCGCGCCGATGACATGGCGGAACGAGACCGAGTGGCCTTCGGCCAGCGCGAAAGCCGTCGCCACGCCTTCATGCTTCAGCCAGTTGTCGCCGAGCGACGCGGCGTGGCCGACTGCGGCGCGGCCATCCTCGATGCCGAGCACGCCGAGATGGCGGCTGCTCCACGGCGCGTAATCGCGGCCGCCATTGGAGAACCACAGCATGGTGACCGGCAGTTCGGCCGGGTTCTTCAGCACCAGCACCAGATCCTGTTCGGCACGCCGCGCAATCGCCGTCCAGCCCGGGCCGCCGTGATCGGCCTCGACCAGCGTGATGAAATCCTCGCGTTTGTCCTCCGCACGATAGTCAGTGAGATCCGTGGTGCCACCGGCCGCAAGCGGAAAATGGGCGAGATCGGTGGCGCGCGCCGGATAGGCCAGCATGAAGCGGCCGCGCGCCGGATCGGGCTCCAGCGGCGTGGCGGGCGTGACCGCCACGCGTTTCGGCGAAAAGGCGAGCCGGCCGCCGTCCTGCATCGCCGTCATCGGATGATGGGCGACGGAGATGGCGCCGGAGCCGCCGGAAAAGATGTGCTCCTGGTAGAGGAAGGGGTGGCCGTCACGCAGGGTAAAAACCTTGTCGACGGTCGCGCCCATCACCTTGCGGCGCAGCCGGAAGACGGCCCGCCATCCGCCGGCAATGGCGCCGTTCTCGACGACGTCCCATTCGCTGTTGGCCGGCCAGCCATGCAGGGGCGCGGGCTCGACATCGCTGGTGGAGAAGGGTGCGCAGAGGAAATCGCCGGAGAGGCGGACGGTGCCTTCGGGGAGGTTGGCGGGCAATGTCCCGCGCGGCGCGCCGACCCAGGGTGCGCGATGCAGCGGCTTCAGGATATGGCCGTCGATTTCGACCTGCATGGCGGCGATATGCCCGACGGCAAGATCGAGCGAAACCGAGATGCCCTTTGCGTTGATGGTGACGGTGTCCATTGTGCTATCCCGCGAATCTTTTAGCGCGACAGAGAAGCCTGTCGGGTGCCTTCCGTGCAAGCGGTGCGGTCGGCATTTTGCATCAGTTCCTCACCGTCCCCCTTGTGGGGAGGTTCGGCGAGCGGTCGGAGCGAAGCGGAGACCGGTCGACGGGAGGGGGTCTGACAAAAAGAGTCCTTTCGACCCCCACCCCGATCCGCGATGCGGATCGACCCTCCCCACAAGGGGGTGGGCCGCTACTGCCTTTTATACTCCCGCACCGGCGACTTGGTGCCGTCCGTGTAGGTCACCTGCACCGCCATCGACCTCACGTCGTCCTTCACCTTGAAATAGGGCTGGTAGTCGGACGGAACGGCATACGGGTCCTTGGTGTCGCAGGGCGGCATCTTGATCTCCTTGTCGAGCGCGGTGCCGTTCAGGCTGTAATGCACCGCCTTGATGGCGCAGCGGTAGGACAGCATCTGGGTGAAGTAGACTAGGCCGTGATTGCCGCCGGAATCGAAAGCGATCCACGAGGTCCAGAACTGGTCGAGAATCTGCTTGTTCTCCTGCTGCAGCGCGCCATTCGGATCGAAGCGGATGTCGAACGGGCCGGTCTCGCGGCCCCTGATGTCGAGATATTTGATGGCGATGGTGGTGGCCGCGGTGCTGTCCGGCAGCTCGAAGCTCGGATTGGGCATCGGCTTGCCGGTGCGCTGGTCGTTCATCGCCATCACCCCGGTGTCGGTGAACGGACCGGAATCGCCGAGACGCCAGGAAATCGCCGTCGCCGGCTCGGGCAGCGAGATCGTCATCGACCAGCCGGCGTTGGATCGCATCGGCGTCAGCGTCGGCACGAAGCGCGACGGGTCGAGCACGTCGCCAAGTGCCGTCAGCCGGCTGCGGCTGCGATCCAGCCAGTCGGCCAGTTGCGTCTGGTCGACGAAATATTTGAGCAGGCCGCCATCCTTCTCATAGGAGACGAACTTGGTCAGCGCCTGCGCCTCGCTGCGCTTGTCGGCGAGTGTCTGGCTGCCGAGGCGGTCCTCGGAAAATTCCTGCGCCAGGAGGAAGTAAGCCGGCGCGTAATCCGGATTGGCCGCCAGGAAAGCGTTGAGCTTGTCGAGGCGCTGGGCATCGTCGAACTGCAAGAGGTGAACGAGCTTGATCGACGGCGCCTTGGCCTTTTCGGCAAGCTGTCCAAACACTTCGCGGGCGCCGGCCTTGCCGTCCTGGACCCGGAGCAGCGTGGCAAAGCGCGTATAGGGATCGATGGCGTCGACATCGAAGCCGGCAAAGGCGAGATAGGAGCGGCGGGCGTTGAGCATGTCGCCGGCAAGCTCGTAGACGCGGGCATTGTGGTAGAACTCGTCCGGCCGCTTGGGATCGGCGATCGCGCCGCCCTGCGCGGAGAGCTGCGCGAAGCCCTTGGCGATGGTGTCGATCGAAGCAGCGATCTGCTCGGTGGTCGCCTGCAGCTTTTCAGCCTGCGCCTGCTGCTGTTGCTGGCCGGCGGCCAAGGTGTCGGTGGTCTGCTTGACCGCCTCGACGGTCTTCTGCGTCTCGGCGCCCTGGGCCGCCTGCTGCTGCTGGGCGGAGGCGATCTGCTCGGTCTTCTGCGCCACCGTATCGGTGGTCTGCTTCACCGCTTCCACGGTCTTTTGCGTCTCGGCGCCCTGCGCCGCCTGTTGTTGCTGCGCGGAAGCGATGTCCTGCGCCGTCTTGGCAACCGTGTCGGTCGACTTCTTGACCTCTTCGACGGTCTTCTGCGTCTCGGTGACCGTCTTTTCGATCTTCGCCACCTTTTCCGAGACGATGCCCAGCGATTGCTGCAACTGGGCGACCGCGGGCACGAGGTTGGCGATGACGCCGTTCTGCGAGCTGGTTTCCTGCTGGATGCCGTAGACGCCGCCGGCGATGGCCGCCGCACTGGTGGCGAAGATCAGCGCCGGCATGGCTTTTGCCGCCAGCACCAGGCGCAGCACCATGGCGATGGCAATGATGATGGCCGCCACGGCCGCGACCAGCGCAATGTAGGCGGCAAAGGGTCCGAGCGGATTGAGCACGTCGCCGACCGCGCCGCTGACAAAGGCGAAGCTCGCCGCCCATTTGCCGGTGCGGCTGAGCGATGCCCTGAGCAACGAGGTCGTACCCGCGGCGATTTCCGACATGCCATTCCCCCCAGAATCCAAGCCGCGCGCATCATAGCGGCAAGGGGGTGGGGATGGCAAAAGCGATGAAATGGGCGTCCTGCAACGCCGGCGATTGGCGAGGGGGGAGATTGGCAGCTTCGGCGGCAGCGCGCCCCACGAAACCTGGGCAAATGCGTTGTTATGGGCGTTAACCAGTTGGACGCGGCATATGGGTTACGTTAGCTTCGCCGCATCTCAGCAACAGCTTTAGAACCATCTTGTCCCGTCCCATTCCTCTCCTGCAAACACTGATCGCCGTTTTGGCACTTCTCGCGCTGGTCGCCGGCTGCACGACTGTCGCGCCGCCGGAAAGCGTGCTGACCGTTCCCGCGCAGCCGCAGAAATACGCGGCGATCGTGGTCGACGCCCCGACCGGCAAGACCTTGTTCGAGGTCAATTCGCGGGCGCAGCGCTATCCGGCGTCGCTGACAAAGATGATGACGCTCTACATGCTGTTCGAGGCGATGGAGAGCGGCCGGGTAACCAAAGAGACGCAGATCCCGGTTTCCGCGCATGCCGCCTCGCAGCCGCCGACCAAGCTCCGCTTCCGGCGCGGCGAGACGATCGACGTCGATTCCGCCATCCGCGCCATGGTGGTGAAGTCGGCGAACGACGTGGCGGTGGCGGTGGGCGAATATCTGGGCGGCGGCTCGGAGGACCAGTTCGCCGCCATGATGACCGCCAAGGCGCGCTCGCTCGGCATGACCGGCACCAGTTTCCGCAACGCCTGCGGCCTGCCGGACGACGCGCAGGTGACGACAGCACGCGACATGGCGGTGCTGGGCATGGCGCTCGAGCATCGCTTCCCGCAGCATTTCCACTATTTTTCCGAGAGCGACTTCATGTTCCGCGGCCGGCTGGTGCGCGGCCATAACGACATGCTGGGACGCGTGCACGGCGTCGACGGCATCAAGACCGGCTACATCCGTGCCTCCGGCTACAACATCGTCACCTCCTACAATGCGGACGGGCGGCATCTGATCGTGGTGGTGATGGGCGCCGACAGCGCCCGACAGCGCAACGACCATGTCGAGCAGCTGATCCAGCGCAGCCTCGGGCCGACGATCGCCGACGCCTCTCAACCCAAGCTGATGTACTCCGGGCAGCAGCCGGCGTCGCCGCCGCCCGACATGACGGCGACCGGTTTGCCGGCCGATTCTTCGCTGCCGGGTCTGCCGGCGTCCGATCTGCCGTCGCCGGATCTGGCCTCGTCCAATTCGCCGCTGCTGCCGCCGGCGCAGTAGGGCGGCGGGCGAAAGCTCTGGCGGCTTCGTCATTCTAGGGCGGAGCAAGGAGCGAAGCGACGCGCGAAGACCCTAGAATCCATTCCGTGACCAGTGAGCTATGCCACGGTGGAGACCTCGCACCGGAGCATCAGCGTAGACAGCCTCTTTCTGGACCGCTGCATTCCCCGGCCGGCGTAACGGCATGGATTCTAGGGTCTGCGCGCCGCTTCGCGTCGCTCCGCCCTAGAATGACGAAGCGCGGAGGCGTCGGCCCTAGTTCTACCTGACCACCAGCACCGGGATCTTCGTCAGCGACACCACTTCCGCCGTCTGGCTGCCCAGCACCAGGCGACCGATGCCGCGGCGGCCGTGCGAGGCCATGACGATGAGGTCGGAGCCTTCACTGGCGGCGACTTCGAGGATCGCCTCGGCGGGCGCCTTGTTCTCGACATGCAGGCCCTTCGCGGCGACGCCCTTCGCATCGGCCTCTGCCTTGCACTTGTCCAGCACCTCGCGGCCGTATTTGCGGGCGTTTTCCTCGTAGTTGGTCAGCTCGTCGGCGGCGACATAGCCGGCCATGGCGCCGCCCCAGGCGAGCGCCGGGAAGGCTTCGGAGACATTGAGGAAGGTGACGGAGGCGCCGAGGCCCTTGGCGAGTTCCAGGCCATGGGCGACGCCCTTACCGGCGAGCTCCGAGCCATCGGTGGCGATCAGGATTTTCTTGTACATGATGACGATCCCTCGTTTCGCGGGCGCGAAGCGCGCGCCAGGTGGCGGGAGCCTGAACGATCAGACCTGGTTTCGATATAGTCAGCCTATCAGGCCCGCCACAGGGGCCAGCTTGATCTGGATCAAGACCAGGCGGCGGAGATGATTGCTCCAGGGGTGGCGGGAAATCGCCGACGGCGCTCCCCCTCACCCAGCCTCCGCTTCGCTCGGCTGACCATTCCACGGTGGGGAGAGGAGATTGTCAGCGGCGGCGCTTCCCTCTTCTCCCTACCGGGGAGAAGGTGGCCGCGTAGCGGCCGGATGAGGGGCGGCGCCGACCTATGCGATTGCAGGGCGAAGGTCGGCGAAGAATACAACGCCCGCCCGTTCACAAGAACTTGTTCTGTCACATGACATTCACACTCAGCATGGATATGCCGCGCCGGCTTGGCGTATCGTAGCCGCAAAGACAGGAGCATTGGCCATGGCAGGCGACCCGAAAGCATCCGCGCAAAAGCAAGCCGACACAGAGAACGACACCGCCGGCGAATATTTCGAGGCGGCCACCGTGCCGGAGGATGCGCAGGAAGCGCTGGACGAGGTTCTCGAAGCACCGGAAGTGCCGGATTCGGAACCGCAATCCGAACCGCATGTGCCCGGCGCCGCCAGGATCAAGCCGAAGAAAAAGCCCTCGGCGATATCGGGGCGGAAGTTTCGCAAGCGCGACCTTGTGCGCATCGACGATCTGAGGCCCAGCCTTGCCGACCGCATCCGCTCCGACCATCCCGACCTGCCGCGCGGCGCCCGCATCAGCCGTGCGGAGCTCGGCCGCTACCGCATGCGCTACATGGAGGAGCTGCTGCAGCAGGAGCATGGCGAATTCTCCGAGCTCGACCGCCAGGTGGTGGAATCGATCGCCAGGCAGGACACGATTTCGGAAAACTCCGAAGAGGAATTCGAGGAGCACCGCTCCTTCGCCGACCGCGTTTCCGACGGCATGGCCGAATTCGGCGGCAGCTGGTGGTTCCTGATCTCGTTCGCGGCGGTGCTGCTGATCTGGATCGGCCTCAACCTCGTGCAGGGCGAATCGAAGGCCTTCGACCCCTACCCGTTCATCCTGCTCAACCTCCTGCTCTCCTGCATCGCCGCCATCCAGGCGCCGGTGATCATGATGAGCCAGAAGCGCCAGGAAGCCAAAGACCGGCTGCGCTCCTTCAACGACTACCGGGTGAACCTCAAGGCGGAGCTCGAAGTGCGGCACCTACACGAAAAGCTCGACTACCTGATCTCGCGCCAATGGCAGCGGCTGGCCGAAATGCAGCAGATGCAGCTGGACGCCATGCACGAGCTGACCAGCGCCAAGAAGGTGAAGCGCGCGACACGGGCGGTGCGGCGCAAGACGGCGAAGGTGGGGGTGGAGGGGTAGTTCCTCGCCCCACGAAGTGGGGGTCCGAAGGACGGGCGAGACCCGTGGCTCGCCCCGGAATGGTGGCCCGGCAAAGCCGAGACGGAGAGGGGAGCGCCATCTCCGACAGCCTCTCGGTTACACAATCGACCCCATCAAGCCGCCGCCAGCCGAATTGCCCGTTGAAGCCCGCATCGGCTTCCGCTAAGAAGCCGTGGCTGGCCGGCTTACCGGCCGGTTCGTTTTCCGGTTGCCCGGGAAGCACCCGTAGCTCAGCTGGATAGAGCGCTGCCCTCCGAAGGCAGAGGTCACAAGTTCGAATCTTGTCGGGTGCGCCAATCCATCCCTGTCCTAGCTTATGATGTGATGGCTTTTTCAGTCCTGGTCAGGGATTGGTCATTTTGGTGTTGGGTTTGATACACAGTTGGACGAGCGCCCAATTTTTGTTGAATCATTGCTTTGGGTTTGAGTCGGTGGCGCGTTCTCGAGGGATTGAGAGCTAAGGAATTCTAGGCGCTTATTTCCAGGGTAAATTGATGTACCTCGCGGTAGGTGTCATCATTGATGCCGCATTCGGGGAAACTGTCGCTATCCGGAGCTAGGGCTCGATTGGCAAATGAGGAACGTCTCGAATTCCGAGCAAATCACATCGGCTGGGCACAAGCTCAGCGGTAGTGGACATCTTGATGTTCATTACCTTGCACTTAAGGACGAGTATGATGCCACCCTGCGGGCCGCCGGTATCCAACCCGGTTGGTCAGTGCTGGACGCAGGCGCAGGGAATGGGGTCTTCCTGCCTTTAATGGCGGACTTGCTGGGTGCCGAGGGGCGCGTCGAGGCTCTCGATCTGGCGCCAGAAAATGTTGAGGCAATCGAAGATTTGATCGCAAGCCGGCAGTTTGCCTGTCCAATAAGCGCGCGAACCGGTGACATGACCGCGCTGCCGTATGAGACGGGCACGTTCGACGCGCTTTGGAGCGCAAACGCTACGCAATATCTAAGCGGCGACCAACTTACCAAGGCAATGGAGGAGTTCTGCCGCGTCGTGAAACCGGGTGGGCTTGTTGCTGTGAAGGAGGTCGATATCTCGGTTTGGCAGTTTCAGCCGCTCGATCCCAAACTGACTTGGCGTCTGCTCGACTCGCTATCCGATGATGTACAGCTTTCCGGCGCCATGAGGGGAACTCGCTTGGCGGCCTGGTTTCGGGCGACGGGGCTCTAAAACGTCTCCGCCACCACAACGCTGGCAGAGCGCCGCCAGCCGCTCAGGCCAGTGGAGCGTGACTACATCCGGAACGATCTCAAGTTCCTATCCGGGCTCGCCCGGACGTGCGATTTGCCAGAAGCGGATCATCTTCAATGGAAGGCAATAGGCGATGAGCCGGAGCGCCTGATTGCCGACCCCAACTTCTGCTATCGTGAAATGTGGGTGCTCCACTTAGGTATCGTGCCGCAGAGCTAAACCAACTTTCGCTTTCACCACTATTGCGCAAGCTCTGGCACACGCCGCTTCACTACGAATCATATAGCACCTGCAATGACATAGCGGTGCCCAGTTTCATTTTGTCGGGTGCGCCAAAAAAGCCGGGCATCCCACCTTATTGCCTGCGACGCCTGCCCGACGAAGCAAGATAACCCAGCGCAAGCATCATAGCGGCCGCCGCGATTCCGGCGCTGATCACGCCTGCGGGCGTTATCCTGGCACTGCCTTGCAAGGTCACATGCTTACCCAAACGCAGGTCAAAAACCGACTTGATTTCCTCAGGATATGAGTGAACCGCGGCCGAAGGTTCTTCTTCCTGGACAACTGGCATTTGAGCCTCCGTTTCGAATGTTCCGCCGCTGCACAATGCCCGGCGACGACGGTGACATTTGTGCCCGACCGAACGTGCGTTCAGTGGTGAGCGTTTAGAATTGATAGGCGCCAAAGTAACATAGCAACGCCCAGTTTCATCTCCTCCAGCGTGCCCAATGTCAGGCGGTTCAATATAGTTTTCTGGACAGCCGAAGCCTCACCCCAGCACCTCCGCTATCGCCTGCGCCAACCTCTCCACCCCGTCCCGCGTCTGCGCGGCATCACATGCCGCGTAGCCCAGCACCAGCCCCTGGGTCGGCGCCGTATCTTGAAAATATTTCGACAGCGGCGAGACGTTGATCGCCCTTTTCGCCGCCGCCTGGCTGACCCTGATGTCGTCGATGCCTTCCTTGAGATAGCCCACCACCTGGATGCCGGCCTCAGTGGGGGAGAGCGTGATCTCGTCGCGCAGGCGCTCGGTGACGATGTCGCGGAAGAGCTGGCGGCGCTGGGCGTAGATGCGGCGCATGCGCTTCAGGTGCCGGTTCATATGGCCTTCGGTGATGAAATCGGCGAGCGCGGCCTGCAGCAGCAGCGGCGCGAACTGGCCGGTGGTGGAGAGCGCGTTGACGATGCGGCCGGCCAGTTCCGGCGGCAGCACCATGAAGCCGATGCGCAGCGCCGGGAACAGAAGCTTGGCGAAGGTGCCGACATAGATGACGCGGCCGGAGCGGTCCATGCTCTGGATCGCCGGCACGGGGCGGCCCTGAAAACGGTATTCGCCGTCGAAATCGTCCTCGATCACCCAGGCATTGGCGGTCTCGGCGATGTCGAGCAGGCGCAGCCGCTCCTCCATGCGCATGGTGATGCCGAGCGGATGCTGGCAGGCCGGCGTCACATAGATGAGGCGGGGCAACGGGTCCGGCGGATCGAGATACCAGCCGCGCTCCTGGTCGACCGGGATGGGCAGGATCCTTGCGCCGGCCACGATGAAGGCGGCCTTGGCGCCGTAATAGCCGGGCTCTTCCATCCACACCGTGTGGCCGGGGTCGAGCAGCAGGCGTGCCAGAAGATCGAAGGCGGCCTGCGCCCCGGTGGTGACGACGATCTGCTCCGGCCTGCAGCGCACGCCGCGCGCGGAATAGAGATAACCGGCGATCGCCTCCTTCAGCGCCGGGTGGCCGGTGACGTCATAGGTGCCGAACAGGGTCTCGCCGCCATGGCTGGCGCGGCGCGCCACCAGCCGGCCCCAGACGCCGAAGGGAAAGCTCTGCGCATCCGGCATGCCGGGGTGGAAGGCGACATGCCCAGGTCTGCCGTGATGGTAGGGCTGGCTGAGCAGCTGCTGGCCGCGCAGCGAGGGTGACCGCAGCGGCACGGGCGGGGCTTCGGCGAATGTCTCGCGAGGGCCTTCGGGTAGGTCGACGATGACCGGGCGGGCGCCCTGGCGGTTGGCGAGATAGCCTTCGGTGACGAGCTGGTCGTAGGCAGCGACGATGGTGTTGCGGCCAAGGCCGAGCTCGGCGGCCAGCGCGCGGGTGGAGGGCAGTTCGGAGCCCGGCGGCAGCGCGCGGCTGCGGATGATGGCGACGAGGCCATGATAGAGCTGGCGCGACAGGTGCTCGGGGCTGGCGCGGTTCACGGCGAGCATGTCGAGGGGGAAGGCTTGGGGTTTGGGGTGCGGGCGCATTTTCACCGCGCCCTGGGGTTGGATGGGAGGTGCGGGTGTGCGCTCTTGACCCAGCGGCGGAGAGCAATCGCATACGGCGCTCCCCCTCTCCGTCTCGGCTTCGCCGAGCCACCTCTCCCCCACTTCGTGGGGGCGAGGAACTTGGCTTCCGACCTCGAGTTCCTTCGCCCCCCTCTCTGTCCTGCCGGACATCTCCCCCTCAAGGGGGGAGATTGGCAGTTCAGGCGCATCGCCCCTTTCTGCAACGTTGGCAATTGGCGAAAGCCGGCGTGACATCTGATCTCCCCCCCTGAGGGGGAGATGCCCGGCAGGGCAGAGAGGGGGGCCTCGCGCCGACGATCCGCGATTTCGAGACTATCCATCCCCCATCCTGCCACAGCCGCCTCCCGACACAAACTGGTTCCTTCATTTTCCCGACAACTGGCCCTCGCGAGGGAGACAGCGCGGGGTAGACTTCGCCCTGTGACGTTGGGGTAAGACGTCGACGTAAAGACAGGTTGGCCAAGACACCGGGAGGGCGTCCGGCCGCGCGAAAACGGGCGGGGTTTGCATCCCGCCGACCACAGCCATCTCCTCCCGGGACCATTAACCCCGCAGCCGGCCGCTGCGGGGCGGAAAGCGCGCAATGACGACAGTTCGACTTGGCATCAATCCGATCACCTGGACCAATGACGACGTGCCGGAACTGGGCGGCGATACGCCGCTCGAGACGTGCCTCAGCGAAACCGCGGAAGCCGGTTACGCGGGAACCGAGCTGGGCGGCAAGTTCCCGCGCGACAGCCGCACGCTTCGGCCCATCCTCGACCATTACGGGCTGGCGTTGGTCTCCGGCTGGTATGACGGGCGCATCTGCGAGAAGGATGCGGATGAGGAGTTCGAGGCGATCCGGCCGCATCTGACGCTGCTCAGGGACCTCGACGCCAGGCATGTCGTCTATGCCGATACCTCGCGCGGCCGGCATGGCGCCATCCACGATCCGATCTCGCAGCGGCCGAAGCTGATGGACGGCGAGTGGAAGGCCTATGGCGCCAAGATCACAAGGCTCGCCGAACGTTTTGTCGATTTCGGCGTCGGCATGGCCTTCCACCATCACATGGGCACGATCGTCGAGACCGACCAGGAGATCGACAGGCTGATGCACAGCACTGGCGAGGCGGTCGGGCTGCTCTACGACACAGGGCACTGCGCCTTCTCCGGCGGCGATCCGGATCAGCTTTTGCGCCGGCATGTGAACCGTGTCGTGCATGTGCACTGCAAGGACGTGCGCCCGGCGGTGCTGAAAAAGGCGCGCGACACCGACATGAGCTTCATGGGCGCGGTGATGGAAGGCATTTTCACGGTGCCCGGCGACGGCGCGATCGACTATCCGACGCTGCTGAAAATCCTCGCCGGCCAGGGCTATTCCGGCTGGCTGGTGGTGGAGGCCGAGCAGGACCCGGCGAAGGCGCACCCCTTGACCTACGCGACGATGGGGTATCGCAATCTGAAGCGGCTGGCCGAGGGCGCGGGCTTCTACGTGCACGAGCGGAAGGGGTGAGACGAGCGGGGGCGCCGGGGAGGGCGATGAGTTCGGTTCTGTACAAAAACGTGGTCAAGAATTTCGGCGCGCTCAACGTGCTGCGATCGCTCGACCTTGCCGTGCCGGACCACAAATTCCTTGCCCTCCTCGGTCCGTCGGGCTGTGGCAAGACAACGGCGCTGCGCATCCTGGCCGGGCTCGACATGCCGACATCCGGCAAGGTGTTCATCGGCGAGCGCGACGTCACCCGGCTGCAGCCGCGCGACCGCGACATCGCCATGGTGTTCCAGAGCTATGCGCTCTATCCGCAGATGACGGTGGCCGAGAACATCGGCTATCCGCTGTGGATCCGCGGCACGCCGGACGCCGAGCGCAAGACCAAGATCGGCGAGGTCGCCGCCATCCTCGAAATCGGCCATCTGCTCGACCGCCGGCCGCGCCAGCTCTCCGGCGGCCAGCGGCAGCGCGTGGCGCTGGCGCGCGCCATTGTGCGCGACCCGGCGGCCTTCCTGATGGACGAGCCGCTCTCCAATCTCGACGCGCGGCTGAGGCTCACCATGCGCGGCGAGATCAAGCGCCTTTGCCAGCGGCTCAGCGCCACCACCATCTATGTCACCCACGACCAGGTCGAGGCGCTCACCATGGCCGACCTCGTCGCCGTCATGCATGGCGGCGAGCTGCAGCAGATGGCGCCGCCCATCGACATCTACGACCGCCCGGCCAACCGCTTCGTCGCCACCTTCGTCGGCAATCCGCCAATGAACATCCTGCCCGTGGCGCTCTCCGAGCAAGGCGTGATGGCGGGCGGCAAGATCGTTGTGCTCGAGCGGACGCGGCTCACCGCATGCCGGCTGGCCGAGATCGTCGAGATCGGGCTCAGGCCCGAAGATTGCAGCGTTGCTCCATCGGACGCTCCGGGCGCGCTGCCCGGCGAAATCTATGTCGTCGAACCGATGGGCAACGAGACGCTGGTCAATGTCCGCCTCGACGGCGGCAATGTCTCGGTCCGGGCCGGCCGCGATTTCCGGGGTGTGGTGGGTGAAAGCATCGGCGTCGCCTTCGACCCGGCGAACGCCTGTTTCTTCAATTCGGCCGGCCTCACCGCCGTCCACAGGGTCAACAACAATGGGAGAGTGACATGATGCATTCCAGCAGACTTACTCGCCGCTCCGTCATCAAGGGCGGGCTCGGCCTCGCCTTGGCCAGCACGGCCCTGACCACGCTCGGCCTGCCGATGCCCGCCAAGGCAGCCGGCAAGAAGGTGATCATCGGCGCCTTCGCCGATGGCGGCCTGACGCCGTTCAAGGAAAAGATCATCCCGCTGGCCAAGGAAAAGGGCTTCGACATCGAGTTCCTCGAGGACGAGTACGGCGTGACGCTGGAGAAGTGGTTCGCCGATGCCCAAAGCGGCGCCGGCCAGTATGACCTCTATCTGCTCGACGATCCGTGGGTGCCGCAGTTCGGCGCCGCCAATGTGCTCGAGGACCTCGGCGCCGGCGGCATCGACGCCTCCGACAAGGACTGGATCGGCTCGATGATCGACATGGGCTACTGGCCGCCGCAGCAGGGGCCGCGCGTCAAGGGTTTCGAGAACGCCAAGCCGACGCTGATCTGCGTACCGTTCGTCGGCGACCTGCAGACGCTCACCTACCGCAACGACGTCTTCACCGGCGGCGCGCCCAAGACCTGGGACGAGGTGATCGCCAAGGGCAAGGAAGGCGTGGCCGCCGGCAAGATCAAGTATCCGGTCGTCTTCCGCGGCGTCACCGGCAACCCGATCGTCACCAGCTGGTACCCGATCTTCCTGTCGTTCGGCGGGTCCTTCTTCGACGACAAGTGGAACCCGATCTTCAATTCGGCCGAAGGCAAGGCTTCGGCCGATTTCTTCGTCGGCACGATGAAGCAGAACACGGCGAGCGGCGTGGTCGAGTTCGATTCCGACCAGGAGGGCGCGGCGATCCTCGGCGGCGATGCCGGTGCCATCATCCAGTATTCGGGCAATGCGCTGAAGGCCGACGATCCGGCGCAGACCAAGGTGGCCGGCAAGCTCGATTTCGGCGTCGTGCCGAAAAAGGAGAAGGCAATCGCGCAGATGGGCATCTTCATCGCCGGCGTGCCGAAATCGGCGCCCAACAAGGCGAACTCGATCGAGTTCCTGAAATGGTATGTCAGCGCGGAGACCCAGGCGAAGCTCTCGGAAGCGGGCTCTATTCCCGTCAAGCGCAGCGCCTTCGGCATCGCCAAGCCCGGCAACCGGCTGATCCCGGTCGCGCTGCAGCAGCTCGACGCCGGCGCGCTGCCCAGGCCGCGCACGCCCGACTGGGCCAAGGTCGAGGAATTGCTCGGCATCGAGCTCAACAAGGCGCTGCAGGCTGGCTCCGGCGGGGGTGCTGCGCTCGACACGGCGGCCAAGCAGGTCAAGGACTACCTGACCACGGCCGGTTACTACTGATGCCAAGCGGCACGCAGGCGCGCAAATATCGCCTGCAGGGGGCGGGGCTCGACCTCGCCCTCCCCTATCTGATGCTGGCGCCGGGGCTGATGATCGTGCTCGGCGTGCTGGTTTATCCGCTCTGGGATGGGCTGCGCGCTAGCGCAAAAGCCTATCGCTACGGCTCGCCGATCGCCGATGTCGGCCTGCAGAACTATATGCATCTGTGGAGCGACGCGCAGTTCCTGAATTCGCTCTGGGTCACGGTGAAGTTCGTCGCGCTGTCGGTGTCGTTCGAGGCGGTGCTGGGCTTCGCGCTGGCCCTGTTTTGCCTGCACGAATTCCGCGGCATCCGGCTGCTGAGGACCGTGCTGATCATCCCGATGGTGGTCACGCCGGTCGTCGTCGCCATCGTCTTTCGCCTGATCTACGCCAGCGATGCCGGCATGCTGACGGCGCTGTCGGAGGCGATGGGCGGCGGCGCGGTGCAGATCCTCGGCAATCCGCTCAACGCGTTCATCGGCCTCGTCGTGCTCGACGTCTGGGAATGGACGCCGCTGATGTTCCTGATCCTGCTCGCCGGGCTGCAGTCGCTGCCGCACGAGCCGTTCGAGGCGGCGCGCGTCGACGGCGCCGGCGCCTGGCGCGTCTTTGCCGACCTCACCTTCCCGATGATGCGGCCGGTGCTGGCGGTGGCGATCGTGCTCAGGACCATCGATGCGTTCGGCACCTTCGACCAGGTCTTCGTGCTGACGCGTGGCGGGCCGGGCGAAGCGACAAGGCTGATCTCGATCTATGGCTACGACACCGCTTTCAAGTTCCAGCAGACCGGATATGCGGCGGCGCTGTTCGTGACGATCGGCCTTGTCGTGCTCGCGCTCGCCTTCAGCGCCATCAGGCTCCTGCGCAGGGTCGACGCGTCATGAGCACCCGCCTGGCGCGCATCCTCACCACCATCTTCGTGCTGGCCGTCGTGCTGTTGCCGATCTACTGGCTGGTCTCGACCTCGCTCAAATCGAACCGCGAGATCACCCAGGAAGGCACGCTCTACCCGCATGTGCCGACGCTCGACAACTACGTGCGACTGTTCACCGAAAAGCAGTTCGGCTCCTACCTGACGAACTCGCTGGTGGTGACCTTCTTCTCTGTCGCCATCGCGCTCGCCGTCGGAGCGATGGGCGCCTATGCGATCGCCAGGTTCCGCCTGCCTTTTGCGGCGGAGCGCAAGGTCGGCCTTTTCCTGCTCACGCTGCGTATCATTCCGCCGGTCGTCATCCTGATACCCGTCTACCTCCTGATGCTCAGCCTCGGCCTGCTCGACAGCTGGCTCGGGCTGATCGCCACCTACACCGCCTTCAACGTCACCTTCTGCGTCTGGATGATGGAGAGCTTCTTCCGCGAGATTCCCGTCGATCTCGAGGAGGCCGCGATGGTCGACGGCGATTCGCGCTTCGGCGCCTTCCGCCGCATCACGCTGCCGCTGGCGGCGCCGGGGCTCGCGGCCACCGCCATCTTCGCCGTGCTGGTCACCTTCAACGAGTTCCTCTTCGCGCTGGCGCTGACGGCGACGCCGCGCGCCATGACCATGCCGCGCGGCACCGCGACGCTGATCGGGCGCATCGACACCGACTGGGCCTCGATGTCGGCGGCCGGCGTCATCGGCGCGCTGCCGATCGTCTTCTTCGCGCTCCTGGTGCAGCGCCACCTGGTGCGCGGGCTGACCATGGGCGCGGTGAAATGAATGCCGCGAGGCAACACTGAAACGGCCGTTCCGCCAAGGCGCGGCCCGATAGGAAAGTCGAACGCATGATGGATGTCTGTCTGTTCGGAGTGGGGCTGATCGGCCGTGTGCATGCCGGAAATCTCGCGCGCCACCCAAAGGTGCGGCTGCGCTACATCGTCGATCCCAATCGCGAGGCGGCTGAGATGGTCGCGGCCGTTACCGACGCCGAGATCGCCGACACCGAAACGGTGATGAACGATCCGGCGGTGAAGATGGTGTTCATCGCCTCGGCGACGCGCACCCATGCGGAGCTCGCCATGGCCGCGGCGGCAAAAGGCAAGGCGATCTTCTGCGAGAAGCCTATCGATCTCGACCTCAAGCGCACGGACGAGTGCCTGGCCGCGGTCGCGAAGGCCGGCGTTCCGTTCCAGATCGGTTTCAACCGCCGCTTCGATCCGAGCTTCCGGGCGCTGAAGGAGCGCCTCGACGGTGGCGAGATCGGCGCCGTCGAGCAGGTCATTATCACCAGCCGCGACCCCGAACCGGAAACCGAGGAGGCACTGGCTGGAGGCGGCGGCGTCTTTCGCGAGATGACCATCCACGACTTCGACATGGCGCGGAACATGCTGGGCGAGGAGCCGGTCGAGCTGTTCGCGACCGGCTCCTCGCTGGTCGCGCCGCAATACAGGAAGCTCGGCGACTACGACACCGCGATGTTCATCCTGCGAACGGCGTCGGGCCGGCAATGCCACATCAACAACAGCGTCAGGGCCGCCTATGGTTATGACCAGCGCATCGAGGTGCATGGCGCCGACGGCATGCTGCAGGCCGGCAACCGGCTGCCGACCTCGGTGGAAATGTATGGCGGCAAGGGCATTTCGCGCGACAAGCCTTACTACTTCTTCGTCGAACGCTATGCGGAGTCCTACGCCGCCGAGATCGACCACTTCATCACCTGCGTCGAAACCGGCAGGAAGCCGGCGGTCACCGCGAGTGACGGCCGCAAGGCGATGATCCTTTGCGAGGCGGCCCTCGCGTCGGCCCGGTCCGGCCGATTCGAGCCGGTAAAACTCTGAGCGGATGGTCTGAAGTCAACCAGGAGTTCCGACAATGAAGATCGGCATGATCACCGACAGCCTGGGCAACCTGTCCTTCGACGAGATGCTGCGCGCCTCGGCCGAGCTCGGACTGGAGACGCTGGAGTTCGCCTGCGGCAACTGGTCGTCCGCGCCGCATATCGACCTGGCGGCGATGCTGGAAAGTGCTGCGACCCGCGGCGAATTCGTCGCCAAGGTCCGCGACCACGGGCTGACGATCGCGGCGCTCAACTGCTCGGGCAATCCGCTGCATCCGGGGCCGCAAGGCAAGCAGCACCGCCAGGTGACCGAGGATACGATCCGGCTGGCGAGCCTGATGGGCATCGACCGCGTGGTGATGATGTCCGGCCTGCCCGGCGGCCCGGGCGATGCCAACCCCAACTGGATCATCACCGACTGGCCGCCCGAATGCGCCGACATCCAGCGCTACCAGTGGGACGAATGCATCATCCCTTACTGGCGCGATCTCGTTGCGTTCGCGAACAATCTCGGCATCGGCAAATTGTGCCTGGAACTGCACGGCCATCAGGCCGTCTACAATGTTCAGACGCTGTTCCGGCTGCGCGAGGCCGTCGGCGAGACGGTCGGCGCGAACTACGATCCGAGCCATCCGATGTGGATGGGCGCCGATCCCATCGCCGCCGTGCGCAAGCTTGGCTCGGCGATCTACTACGTCCACGCCAAGGACACACGCGTCGAGCCGATACCGGCGGGCATCGACGGCGTGCTCGATGCCCGTCCGCCGAACCACTATGCTGAAAGGGCTTGGAACTACATCACGCTGGGCTACGGCCATGGCGAGACCTGGTGGCGCCAGTTCTGCACCGCGCTGAAGCAGGCCGATTACGACGACGTGCTCTCGATCGAGCACGAGGACATGATGCTGTCGCCGATGGAAGGCATGCGCAAGTCCGTGGCGTTGCTGCGCAATGTCGCCATCAACCTGGCTTGAGGCTGGCCAGTCCGAGCCGCCGGTCGGCATAGGCCGATGCCGCCAGTGGCGCCGGCTGTTGCGGGGCTCTCAGCGCTCCGCTGACTTATCGCACATCGACCCAGCGCTGCTCCTGGAACGAGCGCGCCATCGCATGCACGGTGCGCTCGATCTCGAGTCCTTCGTCGAAGTCGATGATCCTGGCCGGCTTGCCGGCGATGCGCATCAAAAGCTCGCGGCATTCGATCATCTTGAGGTCGTTGAAACCGAGGCCGTGGCCGGGTGCCGGCAGGAAGGAATCGTAGGGCTTGTGGTGCGGCGCCACCAGGATGGTGCGGTAACCCTGCTCGGTCGGCCGGTCGGCGGTGAGGTAGAGCTGGAATTCGTTCATCCGCTCCTGGTCGTAAAGGATCGAGCCTTTCGAGCCGAAAATCTGGATGGCAATGCGGCCCTTGCGGCCCCAGGCCGAACGGTTGACCAGCAGCGTGCCGGCAACGCCGTTCTCGAGATGCATCAAGACGCTGGCGATATCATAGGTCTCGACGGCGCGGTGGCCGCCGGAAGCAGTCTTGCGGTCGGCATAGGGTTTCACCATGTCGCACATGACGCGGGAAACACGGCCGAACAGTGCCTTGATCAGCGACAGCGGATGCACCGCGAAATCGTCGAGCGCGCCGTAGCCGGACGAAGCCTCGTGCTTCCAGAAGAACAGCGCCTCCGGGTCGGCCATGAAATCCTCGTCCATCTCAATGCGCACGAGGTTGACGTCGCCGATGATCTTCTCCTCGAGCAGCGCGCCAATGTGACGGATGGCCGGGTTCTGGATGTAGTTGTAACCGAGCACCGCGACCCTGCCGGATGCCCTGGCGGCCTTTGCCATCGCCTCGGCCTCGACAAAGCTCGGCGCCATCGGCTTCTCGCACCACAGATGCTTTCCGGCTTCGAGGATGGCGATCGCCATTTCCGGATGGAACTGGTTGGGCGTGGTCAGCGAGACGACGTCGACCTCCGGATCGTTGACCACGGCGCGCCAGTCGCCGGAGCCTTTGGCGAAGCCGAACTCGCCGGCCTTGCGCCGCGCAAGTTCGTCATTCACCTCGCCCAGATGCACCAATTTCGGCTTGTCGACGTCGGGAAAGACGGTGCCGACCGCGTTCCAGGCGATGGCGTGGCACTTGCCCATGAAGCCCGTGCCGATGAGGCCCACTCCGACCATGTCGATTGTCTCCGAGACGCAGGAAAAATTGGTATGGATGAATTAGTCCATTTTGGCTGCGAATGGAACATACAAATCATTTTTTATGGTGTTCTTGCGCGAACTCGCTATGATGAGGCAGGAGAGGGACAAACCCTATGGGCGCGGACGGAGCGACGATGGACGAACGGGTGCCTCGCGATTTCGAAACGCTGCGCGCGACGATCCTGGACAGGCGCGCGAGCCTGCCCAAGCGTATCGCGCAGATCGCCGCCTATGCGCTCGACAACCCCGACGACATCGCCTTCGGCACGGCGGCGAGCATAGCCGCCTCGGCCGGCGTGCAGCCCTCGACGCTGATCCGTTTTGCCCAGCAGCTCGGCTTCGACGGCTTCACCAGCCTGCAGCAGGTTTTCCGCGAGCGCCTGCGCGAGCGCAACTCCTCCTATGACGAAAGACTGGCTGCACTGCGCGCCAAGGCGGAGGAAGGCGCCGGCCACCGGGCAATCTTCGACGGCTTCGTCGCCGCCGCCAGCACCTCGCTCAGCGACATTTCGCGTGCGTTGAACGATGCGCATTTCGAAGAGGCGATCGCGCTCCTGGCGAAAGCCGAGACCATCTATGTGCTGGCCAAGCGCCGCTCCTATCCGGTCGCGTCCTACATCGCCTATGCGCTGGGCAAGCTGAAGATCCGCAACCAGCTGGTGGAATCGGCCGCCGGGCTGAACGCCGAAATGATCGGCTTCGCCACGCCGCGCGACGCCGTCATCGCCATCAGCTTCTCGCCTTACGCGCCCGCGACCATCGAGGAGACGCGTGCGATCGCCGAACAGGGCGTGCCGATCGTCGCGATCACCGACTCGTCCTTCTCGCCGCTGGCGCAATTCGCCAAGATCTGGTTCGAAGTCTCCGAGGCCGATTTCGGCGGCTTCCGCTCGATCTCGGCGACCATGGCGCTGGCCATGGCGCTGACCGTCGCCGTCGGCGAGAAGCGCCGCGAAACCGGCCGCAGGCGCAAGGGCTGAGCCTCGCCGACGAGCGCTTTTCGCCTTGGGAACACTCATTCCATATTGACTATAGATTGGAATTAATATTTCATATTGGCGATACCACGCTGCCGCTGGCGCGTGCTGTCCAAAACGACGCTGCTCTGCACAACAAGGCCGATGGGAGGTTCGAATGGGCGAAGCCGTGGAAGGGAAATACCCGCCGCTCGACGTCATCACCATCGGCCGCGCCTCGGTCGATCTCTATGGCCAGCAGATCGGCTCGCGGCTGGAGGACATCACCTCTTTCGCCAAGTCGGTGGGCGGCTGCCCGGCCAATATTTCCGTCGGCACGGCGAGGCTCGGCCTGCGTTCGGCGCTGCTGACGCGCGTCGGCGACGAGCAGATGGGCCGCTTCATCCGCGAGCAGCTTCGGCGCGAGGGCGTGTCGGTCGACGGCTTGAAGACCGACAAGGAGCGGCTAACGGCGCTGGTGCTGCTCTCGGTCGAGAGCGAAGGCGTCTCGCCGATGATTTTCTACCGCTCCGACTGCGCCGATATGGCGCTCGCGGAAGAAGATATCGACGAAGCCTTCATCGCCTCGGCGCGTTCGGTCGTCGTCACTGGTACGCATTTTTCCCGCCCCAACTCGGATGCCGCGCAGCGCAAGGCGATCCGCCTGATGAAGGCGAAGGGCGGCAAGGTCATCTTCGACATCGACTATCGTCCGAACCTCTGGGGCCTTGCCGGGCATGCCGAGGGTTTCGAGCGCTACGTCAAATCCGACCGCGTCTCGGCGCAGCTGAAAACTGTGCTGCCGGATTGCGATCTCATCGTCGGCACCGAGGAAGAGATCATGATCGCTTCCGGAGCCGACGATTGCCTGAGCGCGCTGAAGACGATCCGCGCGCTGTCCTCGGCCACGATCGTGCTGAAGCGCGGCGCCAAGGGCTGCATCGTCTATGACGGGCCGATCAGCGACGATCTCGAGGACGGCATTGTCGGCAAGGGTTTTCCGATCGAGGTCTATAATGTGCTCGGCGCCGGCGACGCCTTCATGTCGGGCTTCCTGCGCGGCTGGCTGGGCGGCGAGAGTTTTGCCACCGCCGCGACCTGGGCCAATGCCTGCGGCGCCTTTGCCGTGTCGCGCCTGCTCTGCGCGCCGGAATATCCGACTTTCGAGGAGCTGCAGTTCTTTTTAAAGCACGGCAGCAAGCATCTGGCGCTGCGCAAAGACGAGGCGATCAACCATATCCATTGGGCGACGACGCGCAGGCGCGACATTCCCTCGCTGATGGCGCTGGCCTGCGACCACCGCGTTCAGTTGGAGGACGTCGCGGCGAGAGTCGGCGCTGATGCCGCGCGCATCCCCGGTTTCAAGGTGCTGACCGTCAAGGCGGCGGCCAAGGTCGCCGCCGGCCGCAACGGCTACGGCATGCTGATCGATGAGAAATATGGCCGCGACGCGATGTTCGAATTCGCCCGCCATCCTTTCGCCTGGCTCGGCCGCCCAGTCGAATTGCCCGGATCGCGGCCGCTGCGCTTCGAATTCTCGCAGGATATCGGCTCGCAGCTTACCGAATGGCCGGTCGACCATTGCATCAAGTGCCTGTGCTTCTACCATCCGGACGACCCTGAGGCATTGAAGGCGGAGCAGCAGCAGAAGATCAGAGCTTTGTTCGAGGCGGCGCGGAAAGTCGGCCGAGAACTGCTGGTCGAGATCATCGCCGGCAAGCACGGCAAGCTCGACGACACCACCATTCCGCGCGCGCTGGAAGAGCTCTATGCGCTGGGCATCAAGCCCGACTGGTGGAAGCTGGAGCCGCAGGCTTCGGCAGGCGCCTGGGCCAAGATCGAACAGGTGATCGTCAAGAACGATCCGTGGTGCCGCGGCGTCGTGCTGCTCGGGCTGGAGGCGCCGCAGGACGAGCTGGTCGCGGCCTTTGCCGCAACCAGCAATGCACCGATCGTCAAGGGATTCGCCGTCGGTCGCACCATCTTCATCAACGCCGCAGAACAATGGCTGGCCGGCAAGATGTCGGATGAAGAGGCCATCGCCGACATGGCCGCGCGCTTCGAGCAATTGACCGAGGCGTGGCTTGCCGCGCGCGGCCGTAAAGCAGCATAAGAACACGGGCAGCATAAGAGAACGGCGCCAACGAAAGCCGGAGGAAACGACCAATGAGCAAGACCGTTCGCCTGACGATGGCGCAGGCTGTGACCCGCTTTCTGTCCCGCCAGATGACCGTCATCGACGGCAAAACCGTGCCGATCTTCGGCGGCGTCTGGGCGATCTTCGGTCACGGCAACGTCGCCGGCATCGGCGAGGCGCTTTATCAGGTCCGCGATGAGCTGCCGACCTTCCGCGCCCATAACGAGCAGGCGATGGCGCATGCGGCGATCGCTTATGGCAAAGCCAATTTCCGCCGCCGCTTCATGGCCGCGACCACCTCGATCGGCCCCGGCGCGCTGAACATGGTGACGGCGGCGGCACTCGCGCATGTGAACCGGTTGCCTGTCCTGTTTTTGCCCGGCGATGTCTTCGCCAACCGCCTGCCAGACCCGGTGCTGCAACAGGCGGAGGATTTCTCCGACGGCACGGCGAGCGTCAACGACTGCTTCCGTCCTGTATCGCGCTATTTCGATCGCATCACGCGGCCGGAGCAGATCATCCCGGCGCTGAACCGCGCCATGCAGGTGCTGACTGACCCGGCCGAATGCGGGCCTGTGACGCTGTCGCTCTGCCAGGACGTGCAGGCCGAAGCCTATGACTATCCCGAAAGCCTGTTCGCCGAGCGCCTCTGGACGCCGCGCCGGCTGCGCCCGGACCGCAACGAGCTGGCGGCAGCCGTCGTAGCGCTGAAGGGGGCGAAGAAGCCGCTGGTGATCGCCGGCGGCGGCGTCCTCTATTCGCAGGCCTCGGATGAGCTCGCCAAGCTGGTGCAGGGCGCCGGCATTCCGGTCTGCGAGACGCAGGGCGGCAAATCCTCGCTGCCCGACGATCATCCGCTCAACATGGCGGCGGTCGGCGTCACCGGCACGTCCGCCGCCAACCGGCTGGCGGAGGAGGCCGACGTCGTGCTTGCGGTCGGCACCCGCCTGCAGGACTTCACCACCGGCTCCTGGGCATTGTTCAAGAATGCCGGCCGCACCATTGTCGGGCTGAACACGCAGGTCTTCGACGCCGGCAAGCACTGGGCGCTGCCGCTGGTCGCCGACGCGGCCGAAGGGCTCGCCGAGCTTGCCGCCGCGCTGAAGGGCTGGAAGGCGCCCGCCGCGTGGACCGACAATGCGCTGAACGGCAAGACGGAATGGCAGGCCGCGGCGGCCAAGGTGACTGCTTCGACCAATGCTGCCTACCCTTCCGATGCGCAGGTGATCGGCGCCGTGCAGCGCGCCATGGGCTCCGGCGTCACCCTGCTGCATGCCGCCGGCGGCCTTCCCGGCGAATTGCACAAGCTCTGGCAGGCTGGCGCGCCCGGTTCCTACCATGCCGAATACGGCTTCTCGACCATGGGTTACGAGATCGCCGGCGGACTCGGCGTCAAGATGGCGAAACCCGACCAGGAGGTCGTCGTCATGGTCGGCGACGGCTCCTATCTGATGCTCAATTCCGAGATCGCCACCTCGGTAATGCTGGGCCTGAAGCTCACCATCGTGCTGCTCGACAATCGCGGCTATGGCTGCATCAACCGGCTGCAGATGGCGACCGGCGGCGCCAACTTCAACAATCTCCTGAAGGACGCGCGCCACGAGGTGCTGCCCGATGTCGACTTCGCCGCGCATGCGGCAAGCATGGGTGCCAATGCCGAGAAGGTGGCCTCGATCGCCGAGCTGGAGTCGGCTCTGGCCAAGGCGAAGAAGAACGACAAGACCACCGTGCTGGTCATCGATACCGATCCGCTTGCGTCGACAGAGGCCGGCGGCCATTGGTGGGATGTCGCCGTGCCGGAAGTCTCGTCGCGGCCCCAGGTCAACGCCGCGCGCAAGAAATACGAGGAAGCCGTGGTCGGCCGTCAGGGCTGAAGCGGCCTCGCAACGAACTGAAATTTGGAGTGACGACTTGAAAGCCAAACTGGGCATGTCCCCCATCGCATGGTGGAATGACGATCTCGTGGAATTGAGCGATGACGTGTCGCTGGAGGAATGCCTGCGCCAGTCGCGCTCGGCGGGCTTCACCGGCATGGAAAAGGGGCGCCGCTTTCCCGATGATCCCTCCGTGATGCTGCCGATCTTGAAAGCAGCCGACGTTACGCTTTGCGGCGGCTGGTTCTCCGGCACGCTGGTCAACGAGGATCTGGCGAAAAACAAGGACCGCATCCAGCCGATGATCGACCTGTTCAAGGCGGTCAACGCGCCCTGCATCGTCTATGGCGAGGTCGGCCGTTCCATCCAGGGTGACCGCTCCAAGCCCTTGGCCACCAAGCCGAAACTGACCGGCGACGAGATGAAGACCTATGGCCGTCGCGTCACCGAATTCGGCGAGTGGTGCGCGGAGCAGGGCATGCCGCTCTCCTACCACCACCACATGGCGGCGGTGGTCGAGACCGAGCCGGAGCTCGATTCCTTCATGCACCATTCCGGCGAAGGCATTCCGCTGTTGCTTGACGCCGGCCATCTCGCCTTTGCCGGCGGCGACGTGCTGCGCGCCATCGACAACCACCACAAGCGCATCAACCACGTGCATGTGAAGGACGTGCGTATGGGCGTAATCGACGGGCTCGACCGGTCGAAACAGTCCTTCCTCGACGCGGTGGCGCTTGGCGCCTTCACCGTGCCGGGCGACGGCTCGCTCGATTTCGGCGCCATCGTCCAGCGCTTCGCCGATTACGGTTATGAGGGCTGGTTCGTGGTCGAGGCCGAGCAGGATCCAAAGAAGAACCCGCCGCTGAAGATGGCGCAGGTCGGCCACAAGGAACTGATGCGGGTGATGACGGCCGCCGGCTATACGGTGGAGACGCAGGGTTTTCCGGCCTGAACGGTGGATTCACTGGGGCGCGCGGTTTATCCGTTGTGCTTTGGGCAAGATCCTGGATTGGCGTGATGAAAGACTATGAGCACCCCTTCTTTCGGCCGCTGTGGCGACGCATCGTCGTCGTCGCCGTCTGCCTCATCTGGTCGGTGATCGAGTTTGCGTCCGGCACGCCGTTCTGGGGCGTCATCGCGCTGGGCTTCGCCTGTTACGCGGTGTGGCAGTTCTTCTATCTCTACAAGCCGGTCGAGGAGGCAAAGCCTCCGGCCGAGCCGAAGGAATAATCCAAGGAGCCTCGCATGTCGAAACTGCTCGTCAAGGCCGACAAGGGCCACGGCCACGTTGCTCATGTCACCCCGCAAAGCGCCGGCTGGACCTATGTCGGTTTCGACCTGCATCGGCTCAAAGCGGGCGAGACGGTGTCCGGCAAGATGGGCGACCGCGAGGTCTGCCTGGTCTTCGTCACCGGCAAGGGCAAGGCCTCGGCCGGCGGCAAGGAACTCGGCCTGCTCGGCGAGCGCATGTCGCCCTTCGAGGGCAAACCGTGGTCGGTCTATGTGCCGCAAGGCACGGACTGGTCGGTGACCGCCGACACCGAACTGGAGCTCGCCGTCTGCTCGGCGCCGGGCTTGAGTGGCGGCCTGCCAGTGCGCGTCATCGGGCCTGACGATCTCGGCCAGGAGGTGCGCGGCAAGGGCACCAACACGCGCTACGTCACCAACATCCTGCCCGAGGGCAAGCCGGCGGATTCGCTGCTGGTGGTCGAGGTCATTACGCCGGGCGGCCACACCTCCAGCTATCCGCCGCACAAGCACGACCAGGACAATCTGCCGGCCGAATCCTATCTCGAGGAAACCTACTATCATCGCCTCAACCCGCCGCAGGGCTTTGCCTTCCAGCGCGTCTACACCGACGCCGACCGCAACGGCGTGCGCGAGCTGGATGAAGCGATGGCGATCGAGGACGGCGATGTCGTGCTGGTGCCGAAGGGCTATCACCCCTGCGCGGCCTGCCACGGCTACGATCTCTATTATCTCAACGTCATGGCCGGACCGAAGCGGACGTGGAAATTCCACAACGCGGCCGAGCATGAATGGCTGATGAAGGCCTGATCAGGATGTGTTGATATTCAGGTGATGCCGGCCTGCAAATGGGGGTTTCCTGCGCGTCCGGTGCTCACGTACTTTAAGTACGCTCCGCTCCGGTTCTCGGAAGCCACCATTTTCGACTCGGCCTGACCATCTCAACACACCCTAGCAGGCCGGCGAAGCCGTTGGTCCAGCCGGGAAAAATCGTCGGCTAACGACGGTGCGGCTGGACTTGCCTTCGAAAACCCATGAAAGCTTCGTCAATCCGTCATGGAAATCACCTATGGCAGCGGGTCTGATGCATGTCGCCGCAAGCGCTGATGCGTTTTTGGGACCCGACTTGCCAAAAACAGTGACTTGAAGCGCGTCGCATACTCCTTCGGGCGCAGCGCGCTTTGATGAGGAACGTTCATGCGCTACGCCATCTATTACACCCCGAGGCAGGACGAGGCTCTGGCGCGCATTGCCGCCAATTGGCTGGGCCGCGATCCGTTTGGCGCGGCGACGCGGCCGGTCGAGGCCGTGGGTGATCTGTCGGCGGCGGAAGTGGCCTTCCACACCGCTTCCGCCAGGCGTTACGGGTTCCATGCGACGCTGAAGGCGCCGTTCAGGCTGGCGCCAAGCGAAACGGAAGCCTCGCTGCGCGCCGCGCTCGACGCCTTTGCCGAAGCGACGCCGCCGGTCGTCGTTCCGCGTCTCGTCCTCGGCCAGATTGACAGCTTCTTCGCGCTGGTGCCGGAGACGCAGTTTGCGCCGCTCAACAATTTCGCCGGCGAGGTGGTGCGCGCCTTCGATCGCTTCCGCGCGCCGCTGACCGAGGCCGAGATCGAACGCCGCAGCCCTGATGCGCTGAAACCGGACGAATTCCGCAACCTCTGCCAATGGGGCTATCCTTACGTCTTCGACACGTTCCGCTTCCACATGACGCTGTCGGGGCGCGTCGGACCGCAGGAAAGCCCGCGTCTTCGCGCGGCGATCGATGGCCTGTTCGCCGACGTGCTGCGGCAGCCGGTGCCGGTGGACGGGTTGACCTTGTTCGTCGAAAACGAGCCCGGCGCCCCGTTCATGGTGCTTTCCCACCATGCGCTCGGTCGTCGCCCGGCCCGCAAGACCGCTTGATATGACCGCCTGATTTGATTGACCGCCGCTTGAGATAGGACCGTCCGAGATGACCGCCGAAACCGTTCTCACCAATGCCCGCATCGTGCTGCCCGACGAAATCGTCGAGGGCTCGCTCCTGTTGCGCGATGGCCTGATTGCCGCCGTCGAGCCGGGTGCCGCCCGCACCGGCGAGGACATGGGCGGCGACTACATCATCCCGGGTCTCGTCGAGTTGCACACCGACCACCTCGAAGGCCATTACGCGCCGCGCCCGAAGGTGCGCTGGAACCCGATCGCTGCCGTGCTTGCCCATGACGCCCAAGTCGCGACCGCCGGCATCACCACGGTTCTCGACGCCTTGCGCGTCGGCATGGACGAGGATGCCGATCTCACCTCCGACGACATCCGCAAGCTTGCCGACGCGATCGAGGACAGCGTGCGCGAGGATCGCCTGCGCGCCGATCATTTCATCCATCTGCGCTGCGAGGTTTCGGCGCCGGACTGCCTCAAGGCCTTCACCAATTTCGAGACCGACGAAAGGGTGAAGCTCGCCTCGCTGATGGACCATGCGCCGGGACAGCGCCAGTTCGTCAACCTCGAAACCTATGCCTATTACTACCAGCGCAAGCTGAAGCTGACCGATCAGGATTTCAAGAAATTCTGCGAGAAGCGGATGGGCGAATCGGCCCGTAATTCCGGCCCGAACCGCGTGTTCATCTCGGCTGCCTGCCATGAACGCGGCATCGTGCTGGCGAGCCATGACGACGCCACCGCCGGCCATGTCGACGAGGCGATCGAACAAGGTGTGCGCGTCGCCGAGTTCCCGACGACGGAAGAAGCCGCCAAGGCCTCCAAGGCAGCCGGCCTGGGCGTGCTGATGGGCGCGCCGAACGTAATGCGCGGCGCTTCGCATTCCGGCAACGTCTCGGCGCGCACGCTGGCCGCCGAAGGCCTGCTCGACATCCTGTCGTCCGACTACATTCCCTTCAGCCTGATCCAGTCGGCCTTCTTCCTCGGCGATGTCGTCGAGGGCATCTCGCTGCCGCAGGCCGTCGCCATGGTGACGAAGAACCCGGCCGAGGCGATCGGCCTTTCCGACCGCGGCGTCATCGAGCCCGGTCGCCGCGCCGACCTGGTGCGGGTGCGCGTCGACGACCATGTGCCGGTGGTGCGCACCGTTTGGCGCCAGGGCCGCCGGGTCGCATGATGGTCTCGGCCTTGATCGAGCGCGAGCTGGCGGAGAGCCTGCCGATCCGCAACGGCGTCTTCGTCGCGGTGGTCGGCCCGAGCGGCGCCGGCAAGGATACGGTGATCGGCTACGCCAAGCAGCGCTTTGCCGGCGAGAGCCGGCTGGAATTCGTGCGCCGCGTCATCACAAGGCCGAGCGACGCGGCGAGCGAGGACCACGATACGCTTGCCGACGCCGCTTTCGCCGAAGCGGAAGCCGACGGCGCCTTCTCGCTGTGCTGGGACGCGCACGGCCTGCGCTATGGCCTGCCGGCCGACGTCGACTGGGCTGTGGCGAACGGCCATGTGGCGGTCGCCAACGTGTCCCGCGCGGTCATCCCGGCGCTGCGCGAACGCTACGCCAACCTGGCCGTGGTCGAGATCACCGCCACGCCGGAGATCCTCGCCCAACGGCTGGCGGCGCGCGGCCGTGAATCGCGCGGCGAAGTGCTGGCCCGCCTGGCGCGCAGCACGAGCGTCAAGCTGACGGGACCGCACGTGACCTCGATCGACAACAGCGGCGACAAGGACATCGCCGGCGAACGCTTCGCCGAGGTGCTACGCAAGGCGATGGCGTTCTCGGACCTGTCGGACATGATCTAAGGGCTTCCCCTTCTCCCCTTGTGGGAGAAGGTGGATCGGCGCGCAGCGCCGAGACGGATGAGGGGTGTTGGAAGGATCGCTACGATGAAGAAATGAGCGCTGGACGCATCCTATTCTTCAGCGCCTCGTTTCTTCCAGCACCCCTCATCCGGCCGCTTCGCGGCCACCTTCTCCCACAGGGGGAGAAGGGGACGGCGCTTCACTTGTTGAAGTTGGCGATGAACTGCTTGAACTGCGGCGTCGGCGGCCTGGCGAACATCTCCTTCGGTTCGCCGACCGAATCCACCTCGCCCTTGTGCAGGAACATCACCTTGCTCGACACGTCGCGGGCAAAACCCATCTCATGGGTGACGACCAGCATGGTGCGCCCCTCCTCGGCGAGCGAGCGCATGACGCGCAGCACCTCGCCGACCAGTTCCGGATCGAGCGCGGATGTCGGTTCGTCGAACAGCATCACCTTGGGATTCATCGCCAGCGCCCGCGCGATTGCCGCGCGCTGCTGCTGACCGCCCGACATGTGCGGGGGATAATAATTGCGGCGCTCCCATATGCCGACGCGCTTCAGCAATATCTCGGCCTGTTCCAGGCATTCCGCCCGCGGGCGCTTGAGCACATGCGTCGGCGCCGCGACCAGGTTCTCGAGCACGGTCATATGAGACCACAGATTGAAGCTCTGGAACACCATGGCGAGGTTGGCGCGGATGCGCTCCACCTGGCGGATATCGGCCGGCATCTGGCGGCCATCCCGCCCCTGCTTCATCCGGATGAGCTCGCCGTCTACGCGCACTTCGCCGGAGTCCGGAGTTTCGAGGAGATTGATACAGCGCAGCATCGTGCTCTTGCCAGAACCCGACGAGCCGAGGATGGAAATGACGTCACCCTTGTGGGCTTCGAGCGAAATGCCCTTGAGCACCTCATGATCGCCGAAGCATTTGCGCATGTCCCTGACGCTGATGGCCGACTTGTCCTCCGGGGGCGGCGTTGCCTTCGCGGCAGCGGCGACATTTGCCGACATCACAACACCTCCGGTACAGGTCTGATTTGCTGGCTCTGCTCGGGCGGGGGACGCAGATGCGGCGAAAGCCGGTATTCGACCCAGGCGAAGATCCGGGCGATCGACAGGTTGAGCAGCAGGTAGATCACGCCGGCGCAGGTCAGCACTTCGATCGGCCGGAACGTGTCGTGCTGGATCTTCTGCGCGGTTCCCATCATCTCCATGATCGTGACCACGGAGGCGAGCGCGGTGGCCTTAGTCATGAGGATGATTTCGGTCGAATAGGCGGGCAGCGCCAACCGCAGCGCGATCGGCAGCGTGACGAGGCGGAAACGGGTGAACGCCGACATGCCGAACGCCTTGGCCGCTTCGATCTGCCCGACCGGCACCGCCCGCAGCGCGCCGCGGAAAATCTCGCTCTCATAAGCGGCCGTGTTCAAGGCCATGGCGACGATCGTGCAATACATCGGATCGCGCAGGATCGGCCACAATACCGGGCTGTGGCGGACGAAATCGAACTGGGAGAGCCCGAAATAAATCAGGTAGAGCTGCACCAGCAGCGGCGAGCCACGGAAGATGAAGACATAGGCGCGGGTGAAATATTCACCCAGTTTGTAGCCGGAAGCCCGCAGCCAGGTCAGGCCGGTGGCGATGAGGAGCCCGAAGGCGATGCCGAAGAACCAGATCTCGAGCGTCAGCGGCAGCGCCTTGAGCACGCTCCACATGGTTGAAAGGTAGAAGTCGAAAGCCACCGCCACCTCTCACTTCGGCCGCGTGAAACTGCGCGAGGTGTAACGCTCGGCCTTCTCGAAGATCGGCGTCGAGACCGAGGTCATGACCAAATAAAGGATGCCGGCGACCGTGTAGAAAAGCAGCGAATGGTGCGTCGAGCGCGCCGCCTTGTTCGCCGTCAGCATCAGCTCGGCAACACCGGTGACCGAGATCAAAGCCGAATCCTTGATGGTCAGCTGCCAGACATTGCCCAGCCCCGGCACTGCGAGACGCAGCACCTGCGGCACGATCACGAGGCGAAAGCGCAGCCAGGCCGACATTCCGTAGGCGCGCGCCGCCTCCAGCTCGCCTCGATGGATCGCCAGGAACGAGCCGCGAAAAACCTCGGCCTGGTAGGCGCCGGAAATGATGCCGACCGCAAGCACGCCGCCGAGGAAGCTCGGCATGTTCAGAATATCGGTCGAGCCTATCGATCCGGTCGACCGCGCCACGCCGGTCAGGACCTGCGTGCCGCCATAGTAGAACAGGTAGATGATCAGGAGTTCCGGTTCGCCGCGGAAGACGGTGGTGTAGCTCTCGCCGATAAACTTCAGTCCGCCGCGAGGCGAAAGCTTGGCCGCCGCCACCAGCGACCCCAGAATCGCGCCGATCAGCATCGAGACGACAGTGACGGCGAGCGTCCAGGCGATGCCCCAGAGCAGTTGCACGCCCCAGCCGGCGGCCAGCAGCTCATAGGCCGTCGAAAACTGCGCCTGCAGATCGCTGAGAAACTCCACGTACGCCTTCCCTCCCGGCGACGGTTGCTTGTCTCAATGCAACAACGGGAGCAGGCTTGGCTGCTCCCGTCGCGACATTACTTGGTAATGTCGATCTTGAACCACTGCAGGCTGTATTTCGACACCGAGCCGTCATCGATGGCGGCCTTGAGCGCCTTGTTGTAGATGTCCTGCAGGTCCTTGTCGGTCTTGCGGAAGGCAGCGCCAATGCCCGGTCCGAGGATCGGGCCACCCTTGAACTGCGGTCCGACGAATTCCAGGTCCTTGGCATCGGGCTTGGCCAGCGTGCCGAGGAAGTAGGTGGTGTCGGCGAAGGCGACATCGATACGGCCGGCCATCAGGTCGAGGTCGTGCTCGTCGGTGGTCTTGTATTCATGGACGTTGGCGACGTCCTTGAGATACTTGTCGGCAAAGGTCGCCTCGGTGGTCGAAACCTGCAGGCCGAGATTCTTGCCGGTGAGTTCCTTGCGCAGCGTGTCGAGCGCCGCCTTGGACTCGGCGTCGTCCTTCGACAGATCGATCATCTTGCCGCTGTTGGACATGTTGGCCAGCGGGCCGTTCTTGTCGGCAAGGAAAGCCACCGGCGAGGACGCGTAGGGGATCGAGAAGTCGATCGTCTTCATGCGCTCCTCGGTGATCGACATGCCGTCCATGACAATGTCGAACTTGCCTGCCGTGAGGCCGGGGATGACGCCGTCCCAGTCCTGCGCCACGATGTTGCATTCGAGCTTCGCGCGGGCGCAGACGTCGTTGAGGATGTCGACCTCGAAGCCGACGATCTTGCCGCTGGCATCAGTCTGGTTCCAAGGGGCATAGGAGCCTTCCATGGCGACCGAAACGGTCTTCCAGTCCTTGGCCATTGCAGGCGTCGAACAGGTCAATGCCAGCGCGGCCAGCGCGATCCAACGTGATGATGTCACGATACTTTCTCCCATTTTTTGTTCTTGGAACCCTCAGATACCAATTGCTTAGCCCAGCCCCAATTCTGCGACAAGGGCTGTTTTCCGGTTCACGTGTTGTTGCAATCCGTCCGTGAATCCGGACGTGCCCAGCGGCTTCCCCCGCGAGCATCGGCCCAATCAGAGCCCTGAGCGGAAGGGCGAGCCTACTCCGCCGGCGCGCCCGCAACGTTCTGGCGCGTCGCTTCGATCATGCGGCGCCGGGCGCGGAAGACGCCCCATTGCTGGTCGACCAGCACGCCGATCAGGATCACGCCGCCCATCACCGCGAAGTTGAGCGATGACGGAATGCCGAGCAGATTGACGAGGTTCTGCAGCTCCTGCAGCAGCACGGTGCCGAGGATGACACCGACCAGCGAGCCCTCGCCGCCGCGCAACGAGAAGCCGCCGAGCACTGCCGCCGCGATGGCGTAGAGCTCGTAGAACTGGCCGTGGCTGGCCGGCGAGATCGAGCGCGTGTACATGGCGAAATAGATGGCCGACAGCGCCGTCAGCACGCCGCAGATGACATAGGCCGCAATCACGATGCGGCCGGTGCGGATGCCCGAATATTTCGCCGCTTCCTCATTCTTGCCGATGGCATAGAGATAGCGGCCGAACACCGAGCGGTGCAGCACCACCCACATGACGATGGCGATGATGATCAGCGCGATGAAGCTGTTCGGCACGCCGCCCGAACGGCCGGCCGTCAGGAATTCGAGATCCGGGAAATTCTGGCCGAAGGCGAAGCCTGCCGTGCCGTCGGCGGTGTAGAAGCGCGCCACGCCGCGATAGATGAGCAGGCCGCAGAGCGTCACCACGAAGGGCTGCAATTTGAGCCGCGTGATCAGCCAGCCATGGACGAAGCCGATGATGGCGCCGAGCAGGATGATCATCGCGAAGGCCAGGGGCCAGTCCAACTCGCGCACGGCGATGAAGTCGATGAACAGCGTGCCGAGCAGCGCGACCAGCGAGCCGACGGAGAGCTCGATGCCACCAGTGATGATGACGAAGGCCTGGCCGATGGAAAGGATTCCAAACAGGCCAATCAGGTTGGAGGTGTTGGCGAGGTTGATCGGCAAGAGGAAGCGCGGATTGATGGCCGTCACTACCGCGCCGACCACCAGGATCAGCACCAGCAGGCCGAGATCTTTCTTGCTCATTCAACTCCTCCCGCCGCTTGCAGCAATTTCGGCTTCTTGCCGACCGCCAGCAACAGCACGTTCTCCTGGCTGAAATCGTCCTTTTCGAGGATGCCGGAGATCTGCCCCTCATGCATGACCGCGATGCGGTCGGAGACGCCGATCACCTCTTCCATGTCGCTGGAGATCATCAGCACCGCGACGCCGGCATCGGCCAGCGCCCGCATCAACCCGTAGATTTCGGCCTTGGCGCCGATGTCGATGCCACGCGTCGGCTCGTCCAGGATCATCACCTTGGGGTTCATCGCAAGCCATTTGGCCAGAACCACCTTCTGCTGGTTGCCGCCAGACAGCGTGCCGGTGCGGGTCAGGACCGACGGCGCCTTGATGCCGAGGTTCTTTTTCTGCTTTTCGGCCGTCGCCAGCTCGGCATTGGCCGACACCAGCGAACGCTTCGCATGCGCCGGCAGGTTGGGCAGCGAAATGTTCTGCGCGATCGACAGGTCGAGCAATATGCCGGTCAGCTTGCGGTCTTCCGGCACCAGGAAAATGCCGTTCGCCACCGCGTCCGCGGCCGAGCCGACATTAAGCGGCTTGCCGTCGAGGGTGACGCTGCCGCCGAGCCGCTCGTCGATGCCGAACAGCACGCGTGCAAGCTCGGTGCGGCCGGAGCCGACCAGACCGGCGAGGCCGAGAATCTCCGCGCGCCTCAGCTCCAGGCTGACCGGCCGATCCGGATAGGTGCTGGTGCGCAGGGCATTGGCTGACAGTGCCACGCTGCCTGGAGCCCGCGTGGCCTCGCCCGCCTTCTCGCGCTCCTTCAGCATGCGGCCGATCATCAGCCTGACCATCTCGTCGTGATTGATCTCAGCCTTCGCCAGCGTGCCGGCCAGCGTGCCGTCGCGCAGCACCACGACATGGTCGGCGACGCGCTCGATCTCGTGCAACCGATGCGAGATGAAGATGACGCTGATGCCCTGCGCCTTAAGTCCCTTGATGACGTCGAGCAGCTTTTCCGTCTCGGCGATCGGCAGGCTGGAGGTCGGCTCGTCGAGGATCACAAGGCGGGCCTTGATCGACAGCGCCTTGGCGATCTCGACCATCTGCTGCTGGGCGAGTGACAGCGAGGCGACCGGCGCGTCCGCCGAGAAATTGGCGCCGACGCGCTTCAGGAGTGGCGCCACCATTTCGCGCAATTTCGCGCGGTCGACCAGCTTCAGCGGCCCGGCGCGCAGCGGCTCGCGGCCGAAGAAGATGTTGGCCGCGACATCGAGATTTTCGAAGAGGTTGAGTTCCTGGTGCACGAAGGCGATGCCGGAACCGATGCTCTGTTCGACGGTCAGGCCGTCATGCGCCGCGCCGTCGACGGTGACGGTGCCGCTGTCCGGCCGCGTCACGCCGCCAAGGATCTTCATCAGCGTCGATTTGCCGGCGCCGTTTTCGCCGACCAGGCCGATGACCTCGCCGGAACGGACTTCCATCGAAAACCTGTCCAGCGCCACAACACCCGGATAGGTCTTGCGCACGGCCTCAAGGCTCAGGAACGGAGCGGTGATTGGGTGAGTGGTGTCGGTAGAGGTCATCACGCCTGATAGCAGCCGGTGGGCCACAGACTGACGGGCCTTGGCGGGTCCGTCAATACGAACGCCGGCTCAAGGTGGACCCTTGAGCCGGCGCAACTATTTTGAGCTTACTTGCCCTGCATCGCCTTCAGATTGGCGGCGTAGGTGTCGACGTCATCCTTGCCGATGATCTTGGTTGGGATGATGATCAGGTTGTTGGCCGGGATGCCCGACTTGTCGCCCTTGAGATAGGAGGCCATCAGCTTCATGCCCTGATAGGCCCATTCGAAGGGCTGCTGCACCACGGTCGCGGCGACGGTGCCTTCCTTGACGCCGCCCAGCGTGATCGGATCGTCGTCGAAGCCGACGACGGTGATCTGCCCGAGCTTGCCGGCGTCGCGCAGCGCTTCATAGATTCGCGGCGTGTTGTAGGAGTAGAAGCCGACCATGCAGGTGATGTCGGGGCTGGCGACCAGCGCGTCCTCGACATTCTTCTTGGCGCGCGCCTGGTCGATATCGTCGCCGCGCACGTCGACGAGCTCGATCTTGCTGCCGGCGAGCCCGTCCTTCATGCCCTGGATGCGTTCCTTGGCGTTGTCGGCGCCGAGCAGGCCGACAAAGCCCAGGCACTTGCCGCCGTTCGGCATCGCCTTCTTGGCGATCTCGGCCGCCTGCTTGCCGGCATCGACATTGGACGAGCCGATATAGGCGACGCGCTTGGTCTGCGGCGCATCCGAGTCGGTGGTGAACAGCGCGGTTTCCGACGCGATCTTGTTCAGCCCGTCGGTCGAGGTCTTGGGATCGACGGCCGAGACCATGATGCCCTTGACGCCTGCCGTCACCAGATCGTCCATCAGCCGCTGCTGAATGGCCACCGAGGACTGTTCCGGATATTTGAGCTCGAGATTGTAGTCGGGCAATTCGCCCTGCGCCTTCTTCACGCCGGCCTCCGCCGCCTTCCAGAAGTCTGACGCACCGTTGACGACGAAGGCCAGCGTCGGCTTGTCGTCCGCGCGGGCAACCGCCGTGGCCGTAAGCCCGATCAGCAAAGCCGCCGCGGCGACAGATGCGTTACGGATCATGGAATTCATAGTTCAACCTCCCTTGTAGAACTCGTCGATGATGTCTCGGCTGCGGCCCGGATAACCCTCCTCCTCAAGGGTGTGGCGTAAAGGTCCGCCGACTTAAGAACAGTGCCGATCCGGCCGCGGTCGAGACACTAGACACTCATGTGGCGTTCGTAAATAGTCCGATTTGTCTGACATTTTCGTGAGATGGATGCGAACCCGATGCGGCGATGCCGCCGAATCTCGAGGGAACATCCTTCGCACTTGCCGGCACCGATCCGACGTCCGGACGGTTACGGCGAGTTGACAGTAGAACGCTTACGGCTATTAGTAAATAGTATTAGTTATGAAGCCAAGAGGCGCGATTTCGGAGCGGAGGAGACGCTGGTCGAAAGACGCGCCGGGAGTGAGGAGAGCGAGCGCGGCAAGGCCTGCAGTCGCGCAAGAAAACCCAGTAATTGTCAGCATCGCTGACCTTGTCGCCAAGCTTTTGTCGTGATGCAGCAGGCTTGGCGGCTTGTGTGCCGTGCATGCTAATATCTATTAGCTTTGGCGATTCCGATAGACGTATCGACCTCGACCATCTTGCCGTTGCCGCCGCCTTTGCTCTAGAGCCGGCTGGGTTTGGGAAACGACCATGAGTGAACCGACGGAACTGCGCGATCCTCCCGGGGCTTCCAGGCGCCGCAAGCCGGCCACCAAGCCCAAGGGCCGCGTCACCATGACCGACATTGCGCGCGCCGCCGGGTGCTCGCAGGCGACGGTGTCGTTCGTGCTCAACAATTCGCCAGGCATCAGGCTGTCGCAACAGACACGCGACCGGGTTATCGAGGCGGCCAAAGCGCTGGGCTATTCGCCACCGGTGTTCTCGGCGCTACGGCCGCCGGTGACGCCGTTCGAAGGCCTGGATGGCGTCATCGGCTTCGCGGTCGACCAGCTCGCCACCAGCCCCGAGGCAGTCGTCGCGATCGAGGGCGCGCGGCAGGCCTCCTGGAATGCCGGCAACGTGCTCCTCGTGGCGCAGACCATGGGTGATTCGGTGATGGAGCCGCGCGCCATCCAGGCACTGACGCGGCTCGGCATCTCGGCGCTGATCTATATGACCATCTTCACGCGCGAGATCACCGCGCCGGATTTCCTCTACAGCCTCGAGATCCCGGTCATCCTGCTCAACTGCTACACCGCCGACTATGCCTTCCCGGCCGTGGTGCCCTCCGAGATCGCCGGCGGCCAGAGCGCCACCAGGCATCTGATCAGCCATGGCCATCGCCGCATCGCCACCATCACCGGCGAGCCTTGGATGCAGGCCGCGCAGGATCGGCTCAAGGGTTACCGCCGCGCTCTGGCCACCGCCGACATTCCCTTCGATCCGGAGTTGGTGGTCGAGGGCGACTGGTCGGCCAGCGCCGGCTACGCCGCGACGGTGAAGCTGCTCGGGCTCAAGGAGCGTCCGACCGCCATTTTCTGCCAGAACGACCGCACGGCGATCGGCTGCTACGAAGCGCTCAAGGAAGCCGGCCTGCATATCCCTCAGGACATTTCCGTGGTCGGCTATGACGACGAGGAGATCGCCCGCCATCTCTTCCCGCCGCTGACGACCTCGATCCTGCCGCATCTGGCGATGGGCCAATGGGCGATCGAGCAGTTAGAAACGCCGCCGGCGCCCGGCCGCGGTCGCTACCCGATCACCAAGCTGGAATGTCCGCTGGTGGAGCGGGAAAGCGTGGCGGACGTGAAGAGAGCAGCAGGATGAAGTCCCGAAAGAATACAGCACAAAAGGATGTCATTCAGATTCGGGCACCGGCGGAGACGAAGGCCATCCTTAGCCGCGCCGCAAATTTGCGCGGGATGGGATTGTCGGAGTTCGTTCTGGACAGCGCCCGCAAGCAGGCCGAGGAGACCATTCTCGATCAGCGCACCTTCCTTCTTGATGCCGAGACGCATCAAGAATTTCTTGCTCTGCTAGATGCTCCGAATAAGCCGTCGGAAGAACTTCGTGCGCGCATGGTCCGCAGGCCCGCCTGGGCGCGTTCGCAGAGCCCCTCCACTAGGTGAACATCCGCAAATAAGCGGCCCGCGTGACGTCGCCCACATAAACGTTGACGCACATCACGCTATCCTTATACCTACCACGAAATTGCCTGGCGCCTATGCAGCAATTGCGCCGTCGTTTAGCCTACGCTTATGAACGGAGGCTCCGATGACGTCCACCTTCACCGTCCATGCTGCGTCCGGTTATGAGCAACTCATGGGGCGCTGGAGCCGCAGGCTCGCGCCCAAGTTCATCGACTTCGCCGGTCTGGCCGCGGGCGAAAAAATCCTCGATGTCGGCTGCGGCACCGGGAGCCTGACCTTCGAGCTGGCGAAATCGGCCGATCTCGCGGAAATCCAGGCCATCGATTTTTCCCCGGTCTTCGTCGCGGCGGCGACGGGGAAAAACACCGATCCGCGCGTCACCATCAGCCAGGCCGACGCCACGGCGCTGCCTTTCGCCGGCAATGCGTTCGATCGCGCACTGGCGCTGCTGGTGCTGCACTTCGTGCCGGAGGCCGGCAAGGCGGTGGCCGAGATGCGCCGGGTGACGCGGCCAGGCGGCGTGGTTGCGGCCGTCGTCTGGGACCATTATGGCGGCATGACTGGCATGCGCATGATGATCGACACGATTGCCGCGCTCAGCGAAAGCGGGCGCCAGATGCGCAGCCGCTACTGCTTCCAGCCGATGATGCAGCCGGGCGAGATGAAGCGGACCTTTGTCGAGCAAGGCCTTGCAGATGTCAGCGAAGCCGAGCTGATGATCCGCATGGACTACGCGGATTTCGGTGACTTCTGGGGCCCGATCGGCGCCGGCGAAGGCCCACTCGGCAAATACATGACCACGCTGGACGCGGCCGAGCGAGAGCGCGTCGAGGCCGCCGTGCGCGACGCCTATCAGGCCGGCCGGCCCGATGGCCCGCGATCCTTCGCCAATGTCGCCTGGGCCTGTCGCGGCTTCGTGCGTTGAGGTCGCGGTGGCCAGGCCGGGCAGCGACGGAACCATTGGCCCACCGAAAGCTATCGCCGCGTCAGTTGCCAGCGGCCGAGGCATTGATCTCCCAGCCGTCGACCCAGACCTGCCGCAGCCGGTCGCCCTCGCCCTTGAACCACAGGCCTGCCGGCCGGCAGTCCTCGATGCGGTCGCTGCGGAAATTGCGGATGGCCTGGCGCAATTCGCACCAGGCCACGATGTTGGCGGTCTCGGCATAGTAGATCAGCGCGACCGGACGGATTATGCGCTCCGTCGCCCGTCCCGCCTCGTCGCGATAGGACAAAGCGAGTTTCTCCTCATCGCGGATGGTTCGACGGACCAGCGCGAGGTCGACCGCGGAGGCCGAAGGCGCGGCGAAACCCCAGGCATGCAGCGCGTTGGCGTCGAGGGTCTGCCGCAGGGGCGGCGGCACGGCGCCGGCGATCTTGGCGCCGACGCGTTTCGCGGCCTGCTTGAGCCCGTCGTCGCCAGTGCGTTCGAGCAGCGCCAGCGACAAGACGATCGCTTCCATCTCCTCGATGGAAAACATCAGCGGCGGCAGGTCGAAACCGGGGCGCAATATATAGCCGATGCCGCGCCCGCCCTCGATCGGCACGCGCATCGCCTGCAGGGCGGCGATGTCGCGATAGACCGAGCGCACCGTCACCTCCAGCCGCTCGGCGATCGTCGCCGCCGTCACCGGCTTCCTGGCCAGCCGCAGGATCTGGATGATCTCGAACAGGCGCGAGGCCTTGCGCATTTTTCCATCCGAACGAAACGCAACTGACACACCCCCGTCAGTTGGGGTGACCTATAGGGCGGCCTACGCGCTTGAAAATCAACAGGTTCCTTTGAGCGCTCGCAGGTGAGGTGACCGGCAACTGACATGAGCTATAGCGAAAATCTCTGGCTGTTCTTCGTGCTTCTGTTCGGCATCATCGCCGTGCCGGGCATGGATATGCTGTTCGTGCTGGCCAATGCGCTGACGGGCGGCAGCAATCGAGGTCTCGCGGCGACCGCCGGCATCATGCTCGGCGGCGCGGTGCATACGGTGAACGGTGCGATCGGCGTCGGCCTGCTCATGCATTTCGTGCCGATGCTGTTTACGCCGCTGCTGGTCGCGGGCGCCGCCTACATGGCCTATATCGGGATCTCGCTGATGCGCAGCTCGATCACCGTCGGTGACGACGGCCCCGCAGGGAGCCGCTCGGCCTGGAAGGCGTTTCGGCAAGGCATGCTCACCTGCCTGATCAATCCGAAGGCCTATCTCTTCATCATCGCCGTCTATCCGCAATTCCTTAAGCCGGCTTACGGTCCGATCTGGATGCAGACGTCCATCATGGGATTGCTGACGATCGCCACGCAGGCGGCGATCTATGGCGGGCTCGCCGTCACCGCCGGGCGGAGCCGGGGGCTGCTGGTCGACAATCCGAAGGCGACCATATTTGCAGGCCGCGCGGCAGGATTGCTGCTGTTCGCGGTTTCGATCTTCACGGCCTGGGAAGGGTTGAGCGCGGCGTGAATCCCTGACAAGGAGACACGCCGCACCCCACGAATACCCTTCATCCGTCTTGCCGCTTCGCGGCATTCCACCACCCGGCCCTTCGCAGGCTCAGGGCGTTCGAAGCTCGAAAAGCCAAGCAATTGGCTTTTCGTCCGCTATGCGGACCGCTTCTCACCCCACAAGGGGGAAGGAAGAGGCGTCAGGCCGCGCCCTGACGGCTGGCGAGCATCTCGCGCTTCGCCGACCGGCGCCATTCGACGGCACCGGCAAGGCCGTGCAGCACGGTCTCGGTGGTCGCCCAGTCGATGCAGCCATCGGTGATGCTCTGGCCGTAGACGAGCGGCTTGCCGGGCACGACATCCTGTCGGCCGGCAACGAGATTGCTCTCGATCATGACGCCGATGATGCGTTCGTCGCCCGCCGCGACCTGGCCCGCCACGTCGGCCGCGACCTTGGGCTGGTTCTCCGGCTTCTTGCCGGAGTTGGCGTGGCTAACATCGATCATCAGCCGCGGCGCGACACCGATGCGGCCGAGCTCGGCAGCAGCGGCATCGACGCTTGCAGCATCGTAATTCGGCTGGATGCCGCCGCGCAGGATGACATGGCAATCCTCATTGCCGGTGGTCGCCGCGATCGCGCTGCGGCCGCCCTTGGTCACCGCCATGAAATGATGCGGTTGGGCGGCGGACTTCACCGCTTCGCCGGCGATCCTGAGATTGCCGTCGGTGCCGTTCTTGAAGCCGACCGGGCAGGACAGGCCGGACGCCAGCTCGCGGTGGATCTGGCTTTCGGTGGTGCGCGCGCCGATGGCGCCCCAGGCGACGAGGTCGGCGATGTATTGCGGCGTCGTCATGTCGAGGAACTCGGTCGCCGCCGGCAGGCCGAGATTATTGACGGCCGACAGCACGTTGCGCGCCATGCGCAAGCCCTTGTCGATGTTGAAGCTGCCGTCGAGATCGGGATCGTTGATGAGACCCTTCCAGCCGACCGTGGTGCGCGGCTTCTCAAAATAGACGCGCATGACGATCTCGAGCCGGTCGGCCAGGGCCTCGCGCAGCGCCGCCAGACGGCTGGCGTAGTCCACGGCGGCGACCGGATCGTGGATCGAACAAGGGCCGACGATGACAACAAGTCGATCGTCGACCCCGGTCAGGATGGAATGGATGGCGTTGCGCGAAGCGGCAACGGTGCGCGTCGCCGTCAGTGAGCGCGGTATCTCGCGCATCACCTCGTCCGGCGTGGTCAGTACTTTGAGTTCCTTGACCCGAAGGTCGTCTGTGGTGGTCAACACGGCTTTCTGCTCCTGGTTTAGGAGACCTGCCGGCTGAAACAAAAAAGCCGCCAGGTCTGGCGGCTTGTCGGATTTTGATCTGGAGTTTTCAGATCGAGCGCAATCCTCCCGCCGCCAGCGAGCTGTAATAAAAGTACCAAAACGAGGCGGTCAGGTGGATCATGCGGCTCATATAGTCGATGCGAAGGCGGTTGTCACGTACCCGATGAGGCTACGCATTGTCTCAGCTTGCAATGTACTCGTAGCCCTGGGGAAACCAGATGCCACGCCGAAGCCAGTTGGCCCCACCCAAATTGGGTAGCACGTGATTCTGATCGAGATCGTTCATATCCTTGATGATCTCGATGCTGACCGCTTTTTTGGATGGGAAGGCAAGCGCGACGAGTTGCAGCGCGTCGCCTTCCGATCGCGCAGTGACGCCGACGCCAAGATGACGGCTTATCGTGATCCAGTACGGGTGCATCGAGACGTTCTCTTGTGACTACGGCAGCGCGCTGGTCATGCGGTCCAGGGATCGAAGAGTTCGATTCCAAAGCCTTCGAAATCCCTCGTGTTGCGCGTTGCCAAGGTAAGCTGCTGCGCAATCGCGGTGGCTGCGATCATCCCATCCATCGAGGACAGACCGCGACCGCGCCGCTTGGCAAGGCCCATTAGGTCGCCCCAAGCAAAGGCAACGGCCTCGTCCACGGGCAAAACCCTCTGCTCAAAGCGCCGCGGCAGATCGTGGGCAAGCCATTCAGCCAGTGCCTCGCGTTTGCGGCCCTCATCCATGAGGGCGACGCCGCGCCGGATCTCGGCGATCGACACAACACTGATGAAGGAGCGGTCCTCGTCGAGCCCGTTCAACCACTCCAGAACGCGCGTGTCCGGCGCCGGCCTCGTCACCTCGGACAGCACATTCGTATCGAGTAGCAGCCTCACAGCGGCAGATCGCGCGGTTGGTCGCGTTGCCGCTCCAGGTCGATATCGGCGCCACGCAGCGGCGAGTCCAGCAGGAACTCCGCAAGCGTGCCTTTACGTGCGGTCTTTCGCTGCCATTCCTCCGCTGAGACGACGACCACGCTTGGCTTGCCGTTTTTGGTGATCGTCTGCGGTGAAAACTGCGCGCGCTCGATGACCTCGGAGAGGCGGGCTTTTGCCCCGGCGACCGTCCAGTTGGCGTCTTTGGGTGACGTTAGCATCGCATTCTCATGACTAGTATGACCATCATGACTATATATGGGAATCGCAACGCCGCTGCAACAGGACCTCAGCTGTACTGAATTACTCCCCGATCACGCCGGCTATGTTCTGATCGTAGTCGACCAGCGATCCCGTCATGACGCCGGCCTGCGGGCTGACCATATAGGTGATCAGCCGGGCAAGCTGTGCCGGCTTCACCAGCTGGCCCATCGGCTGCGCGGCCTCGGCCTTTGCCAGCCAGTCGTCGGGCGCGTCGTGCCACTTCTTCTGCACGATGTCCTCGCCCTCGGTGTCCATCCATCCAGGCAGCACGGCGTTGCAGCGGATGCGGTTCTTCCGGTAGGCGCTGGCGACATTCTTGGTCAGCGTCATCAGCGCGCCCTTGCTGGTCGAATAGGGCGTCAGGAAGGACTGGCCGGCATGCGCCGACATCGACAGCACGTTGACGATCGAGCCCGGCGCCTTGCGTTCGAGCAGATGGGCGACAAGGCCCTGCATCAGGAAGAAGGGGCCGCGCACATTGGTGTCGAAGATCTGATCAAAGAGCTCTTCAGTCGTCTCGACCAACGATCCCCGCGCGGAAGTGGCGGCGGCGTTGACCAAAGCGTTCAGCGTGCCGAAATGGCCAAGCGCCGTTGCCACGGCGCGCTTGCAATCGGCCACCTTGGCGACATCGGCGCTGATGAAGATGGCGTCGACGCCATTCTTCTTCAGCACTGCCACCGCCTTGTCGCCCTTTTCCTGCGAGCGGCCGATCAGCGCCAGCGCGCAGCAGCCCTCGTCCGCCAAGGCCTCGGCGACAGCGAAGCCGATGCCCTGCGCGCCACCGGTGACGATGGCGCGCGTTTCAGAATTGCGACCGGCCAAACCGCTCATCGTTTTGCTCCAGTAATCTAGGTCAAACGTTCAATCGACGCGGACCGTCTTGCCCGTCTTGGCCGACTTCAGCGCCGCATCCGCCAGCTTCAGCGCGACCAGCCCGTCCTTGCCGCTCGGCGCCGCCTTCTTGCCCGCAGTCGCGGCAGCTATGAAGGCAGCAATCTCGTTGGCATAGGCGTCGATGTAGCGGGTCATGAAAAAGTCGTGCAGCGGCGGGCGGGTGTAGCCTTTGTCGTTGGCAAGCTCGATCGAGACCGGCCGCTGGTTCTCGGCCGCGACCATGCCCTTCGAGCCATGCACCTCGATGCGCTGGTCATAACCATAGGTGGCGCGGCGCGAGTTGGAGATGACGGCCTGCTTGCCGGATGCGGTCTCGAGGATGACGCTGACCGAGTCGAAATCGCCGGCTTCGCCGATTTTCTTGTCCACAAGCACCGAAGCATGCGCGCTGACGGCGACGGGCTCTTCGCCCAGCAGGAAACGCGCCATGTCGAAATCATGGATGGTCATATCGCGAAAAATGCCGCCGGAGCGGGCGATGTAGTCGAGCGGCGGGGCGCCTGGGTCGCGGGACGTGATGGTGACCATCTCGACGGTGCCGATGGCGCCGTCGTCGATCGCCTTGCGGACAGCGGCGAAATGCGGATCGAAGCGGCGGTTGAAACCCACCATCAGCGTGGCCTTGGTCTTCTCGACCACCGCCAGGCACTTTTCGACGCGCTCGACGGAAAGATCGATCGGCTTCTCGCAGAAGATCGCCTTGCCGGCCTTGGCGAAGCGCTCGATGAGATCGGCATGGGTGTCGGTCGGCGTACAGATGATGACGGCGTCGATGTCCTTGGCCTGTTCGATTGCCTCGATCGTGCGCACTTCGGCGCCATAGGCGGAGGCGAGCTCCGTCGCCGCTTTCTCGAACGCATCGGCCACGGCCACAAGTTCGGCCTGGGGGTTGGAGCCGACGGCGCGGGCATGCACCTTGCCGATACGGCCGGCGCCGAGAAGAGCGAAGCGGAGTGTCATGGAATGTCCTTCGAGGTGGGTTTTATAGGCGGTCCGCGCCTCTCGGCGCGGACGATTGGTTGTTCCTGTCGTGGCGCCGGTCAGGCGGCCTGTAGCTCGGCCTGTCCGGTCTTGGCGCCGGTGATGTAGGCGACGATATCGTTGCCATCGGTATCCTGCTTGCGCAGATTGGCGACGATCTTGCCGCGGCGGAAGACGACGATGCGGTCGACCAGGTCGAACACCTGGCGCATGTTGTGGCTGACCAGGATCAGCGGCTCGCCGTTCTCCTTCAGCGTACGGATGATGTTTTCGACCTGCGCTGTCTCCTGCACGCCGAGCGCCGCCGTCGGCTCGTCCATGATGATCAGCTTGGAGGCGAAGGTCGCCGTCCTGGCGATCGCCACGCACTGGCGCTGGCCGCCCGACATGTGACGGATGGTGCTGGAGAGGTTCGGGATCTTCACCGCGGTGCGGACAAGCGCCGCCTCAGTCGCCTTGCGCATCGCCTTGCGGTCAAGGATCGAGAATGGCCCGAGATTGAACAGCACCTTCTCACGGCCGAGGAACAGGTTGGACGGCACGTCGAGATCGTCGGCCAGGGCAAGGTTCTGGAACACGGTCTCGATGCCTGCCTCGCGCGCTTCGATGGGGCCGGAGAAATTCACCTCCTTGCCGTCGAACCAGATCTTGCCGTCGGTGCGCTGCTCGACGCCGGTGATCTGGCGCACGAAGGTCGACTTGCCGGCACCGTTGTCGCCCATGATGGCGACATGCTCGCCCTTGCGCAGCTCGAAATTCGCCTCCTGCAGCGCGTGCACGCCGCCATAATGCTTGGTGAGGTTTTCGGTCTTCAGAACGATGTCGGACATGTTCAAGCTCCTATCGCCCGGCGACGCTGGCGCCATTGATCGAGAACGACCGCGCCGACGATGATCACGCCCTTGACCATCTCCTGATAGTAGGCGTCGAGGCGCAGGAAGGTGAAGCCGGAAATGATGACGCCGAAGATCAACGAGCCGATCACGGTTCCGACGATCGAGCCGCGGCCGCCCGACAGCGAAACGCCGCCGATGACCGCCATGGCAATGGCGTCCAGCTCATACATAACGCCCATGCCGGCTTGCGCTGTGAGGTTCTTGGAGGACAACACCACCGCGGCGAGCGAAGCGAGGATGCTGGCGATGGCGTAGACCAGCACCTTGTGGTTGGCGATCTTGATGCCGGACATGCGCGCGGCGTCCTCGTTGGAGCCGATGGCGTAGCAGTGCTTGCCGTATTTCGTGTAGGTCAGGATGAGCTGGAACAGGATCGCCAGCGAGATGAAGATGACGACCGGCATCAGGCCCTTGCCGATGGCGGCGAAGCTGTCGGTCGGGAACGAGATAGGCTGGCCCTTCGACCACCATTTGGCGATGCCGCGGGCTGTCACCATCATGCCGAGCGTGGCGATGAAGGGCGGAATGCGGGTGTAGGCGATCAGCAGACCGTTGATCAGGCCGGCGATCAGGCCGCAGCCGATCGCGACCAGCAGCGGCACGATGACCGGCAGGTCGGTCCAGCCATAATCGATGAACATCGCCTTGGGGTTGGGGTTGCCGTTGACGGTCGCGACTTGCGCGAAGCTCATGGCGATCATGGCCGTGGCGCCGACCACGGAGCCCGAGGAAAGGTCGATGCCGCCGCAGATGATCACCTGGGTGACGCCGATGGCGATGATGCCGACGATCGACACCTGCAGGATAATGATCTGCAGGCGTTGCTCGTTGAAGATCCCAGAGACGTTCTCGCGGGTGTTGAACAGGAAGCTGTCGCCGAGGAAGACACGCCCGATCAGCTCGAATGCGCCGACCAGGATGACCAGCGCCAGGAATACGTTGAACTCGGCCGGCCATGGGCGCTTCTTGGCGTCGTAGCTCAGCCCGCCAATGCCATGCGATGTCTGTGACACGTCTTTTCCTCCGAATGACCGCGCCCGTTCTCCCGCCCGATCGGGCGGGAGAGGAACAGAGCGGCGTCGCTTGATCAGCAGCCTATTCAGCCAGTCCGATGCGTCGCGGCACCACTCCGCGGCTTGTCTTCACGCAATTTCGTATGGAAAACCGCTACGCACTTTTCCCGGAATTGCGTTGGCGCAGCTCAGTTCTTCTTCAAGAACTTGTCGATGTTCGCCGGGGTGACGAGCTGGAACGGGATATAGACCTTGTGTTCCACCTTCTCGCCCTTGGCGAGCTTCAGCGCGGCGTCGAGCGCGCCGGCACCCTGACCGGCGGCGTCCTGGAAGACCGTGACGTCGAGATCGCCCGCCTGCATCGCGGCCAGCGCGTCCTGGGTGGCGTCGACGCCGCCGACCACGACAGACTTCATGTCGATGTTGGCGGCCTTCATCGCCTGGATGGCGCCGATGGCGCTTTCGTCGTTGTTGGCGATGACGCCGTCGAACGCCTTGCCGGACGACAGCCAGTTGGTCATCAGGTTCTGCGCCTCGTCGCGCTTCCAGTTCGAGGTCTGCTTGTCGATGATCTTGATGAAGCTGCAATCAGGCGTGGCGATGACTTCCTCGATGTCCTTGGTGCGCTGTACGGCGGCCTGATTGGAAAGCTCGCCCATGATCACATAGACATTGGCCTCCTTCTTGCCGGCTTCCTTGAGCAGGCGGCAGGCTTCCTTGGTCTCGAGCGTGCCGGACTCGGCCTCGTTCGAAGCGACGAAGGCCTGGTTGTCGGGCAGCTTGTCGACGTTGACCGGCTCGCGGTTGACATACACCAGCGGGATCTTGGCCGCGGCGGCCGCGTCCGACATCGCCTGGGTGGCCGAAGTGTCGACCGGGTTGACGATGATGGCGTCGACGCCCGAGGCGGCGAAGTTCTTGATCTGGTCGAGCTGCTTGGCCACGTCGTTCTGCGCGTCCTCGACCTGAAGCTCGACGCCGCTCATGCCCTTGGCCTGCGCGATCATGCCGTTGCGCAGGACGGTGAGGAAGTTGTCGTCGAAAAGGGCCATCGAAACGCCGATCTTGGCGGCGAAGGCGGATGAACACATCAGCGCCGAAAGCGCGACGCCCAAAAGCAGTTTCTTCATTTTATCTCTCCTCCACTTGGTGTCCGGCTGCACCTATTGAACCGGAATCTCCGGTTTGCCCGGAGAATCTCTCCCTGCGGCCATCTGGCGTCGCCATTCGAATGGAACGCCTCTTCCTCCGCTCGAACAGGTACTCCGGAACGAAAGAACCAAAAGGCCTAGTTAGTGAAATATTTATTCCATTTCGTTTGGGAAACGTCAAGGGCGATTCCGACCGCAGCAGCCGGTTTTTCGATCACCATCGACGTGACGAAGACCAAATTCGTCGAAACTTGCGCCAGAATCCGAATGAACCGCGATGAAAGAATCCATCAGCCTGATAGATTGCATCACATCGACTATGCGCTTGGCGCCTAGATGTTTTCCGGCAGATAGATATCGAAGGGCAGGAAGGTCTGCCCCGGCGCATTGGCGGCGCCGCTTTCGATGGCATGCGCCATCAGCCCGACGAGTTCGCGGCACAGCGCGGCGAGCGGCGTCGAGATCACCATGGTGAGGATGTTGTCGGCCAGCGCCGCGCGCGAGACGGCGTTGATCTCGTTGCAGATCACGACCGGCATCTCGGCCGGGTTCGCCGTCCGCAGCGCCGAGACCGCGCCCTCCATGCCGCCGCCGGCGACGTAGCAGCCGGCAAGGTCGGGATGGCGCGCCAGAATGTCGAGCATGGCGTCATGCGTCACGTCATTGGCCTCGAGGTTGACCAGCGTCTCCATCACGGTGAAGTCCGGCGCATGCTCGCGGAAGAAAGAGCGGAAACCGATCTCGCGCAGCTCATGGCCGTGGAAGCGATGGCTGCCGACGAAAAGCGCCACCTTGCCGGGCTTCCTGGCAGCCTTGGCGATCATCCATGCGGCGCTCCGCCCGACCTTGCGGTTGTCGAGCCCGACATAGCCCTCGCGGATGCCGGCGGCAAAGTCGGACAGCAGCGAGAAGACCGGCTGCCCCCTCGCCTTCAGCGTCTCGACGACCGCCGTCAGGTTCGGATGATCCGGACCGACGACGGCGATGGACCGCGATTTCGCCGCCAGCCTGCGCATCTGGGCGGCAATCTCGTCGGGCGCCAGCGAAGCGGCGAAGTCGATCGTCGCGACGCCGCGAAAGCGCTGCGACTGTGCGACCGCCAGTTCAAGCTCCCTGGCGAAATCGCCATAGAAGACATCGTTGCCCCTGAGCAGCAGGAAGCCGAGCCTATATTCCGGCAATTCCTGGCGCATGCGCTGCTTGATCAGCCCGGCGGCGTGATAGCCGATCTCGGTGGCGGCGTCGTAGACGCGGCGCGCGGTTTCCTTGCGCACGGGCAGGCGGCTGTTCAGCACCCGGTCGACCGTGGCGACACTGACGCCCGAGACGCGCGCAAGATCGGTAATTGTCGGCCGCTTTACCATCAATGACGCTCCATCGCCTAACCCGACTTAGGATAATCCATTCTGATATGAAATGATAGAAACTATCTTTGTGATGTTGAGACTATCAGTCCCTGCGACTATGCTGAAGTCGAAAGTCAGCGATGCGCGAGCTCCGCATGGTCGGAGCGGTTCGCCAGTGCGCTGGCGGAGGAACCTCTATGACGGCAATCAGCTCTTCGGCCGCGTCGCCGCGCGACTACAGCCTGACCGGGCGGGACGCCAGGCTCGCGGTCGAGAACGGGCTTGCCGCGGCCGAGTGGTACCACACCGACATCCCGCGCAAGCAGATGAAGGAGCTGATGCAGCGCTCCGACCAGCCGGCGATCCGCGACACCATCATCTGGCTCGCCGCTTTCATGGTCAGCGCCGCGGGCGGCATCTGGTTCTGGGGCAGCTGGTGGTGTGTGCCGTTCCTCTTCGTCTATGGCACGCTCTACGGCTCCTCGACCGATTCCCGCTGGCACGAATGCGGCCATGGCACGGCCTTCCGCACGCAGTGGATGAACGACGCCGTCTACCAGCTCGCCTGCTTCATGATCATGCGCAACCCGGTGACATGGCGCTGGAGCCATACGCGTCACCACACCGACACCATCATCGTCGGCCGCGACCCGGAGATCGCCGTCATGCGGCCGCCGGATTTGCTGCGGGTCGTGCTGAACTTCTTCGGCATCGTCGACGCCTGGCATGCGATGACCGACATGGTCCGCAACGCCGCCGGCGTCATCAGCGCGGCGGAAAAGACCTTCATTCCCGAGCAGGAGCAACCGAAGGCGATCCGCATAGCCCGCATCTGGCTCGCCATCTACATCGCGACCATCGCCTTGGCGCTCTATCTGCATTCGTGGCTGCCGCTGATGCTTGTCGGCCTGCCCCGCCTCTACGGCGCCTGGCACCATGTGATGACCGGCCTGCTGCAACATGGCGGCCTCGCCGACAATGTCATCGACCACCGCCTCAACAGCCGCACGGTGCTGATGAACCCGATCAGCCGGTTCATCTACTGGAACATGAACTATCATGTGGAGCATCACATGTTCCCGATGGTGCCCTATCATGCGCTGCCGAAGCTGCATGAGATGATCAAGCACGATCTGCCTGCGCCGACGCCATCGATCCTGGCCGGCTATCGCGAAATGACTCCGGCTTTCCTGCGCCAGCTGCGCAACGAGGATTATTTCCTCAAACGCGCGCTGCCGCCAACGGCGAAGCCCTATCGGGAAGACCTGCACAGCGACAACCCGGTGGCGGCCGGGGCCGAGTGAGTGGCCCGACCAGCTGACCACGAATTTCAGGAGAAAGAAATGAGCGACTGGGTCGAGGCCTGCGCGGCCGGGGATATCGACGAAGAGGACGTAATGCGGTTCGACCATGCCGGCCGCACCTTCGCCATCTATCGCAGCCCGGACGACGAATATTTCGCGACAGACGGCCTGTGCACGCACGAAAAGGTGCATCTGGCCGACGGGCTGGTGATGGACGACATCATCGAATGCCCCAAGCACAATGGCCGCTTCAACTACAAGACCGGCGACGCCCGCGGCGCGCCGGTCTGCGTCAACCTGAAAACCTATCCGGTCAAGGTCGACGCCGGCAAAGTCCTCATTCAGGTCGGGTGACGACAATGACGGGAGGAATGGTGATCATCGGCGCCGGCGAATGCGGGGGGCGGGCAGCGCTTACGCTGCGCGATCTCGGTTTTGAAGGACCGGTGACGCTTATCGGCGACGAGCCGCATCTGCCTTATGAGCGGCCGCCGCTGTCGAAGGAAGCGATGGCCAGCGAGGCGCCGGTCATCAAGGCGATCGCCAGCGAAGAGTTTTTGGCCGAGCGCTCGATCCGGCACATCCATTCCATCCGGGCCGTCGCGATCGACCGCGCCGCACGCGCCGTGCAGCTGTCGGACGGTTCTTCCGTTCCCTATGACAAACTGCTGCTGGCGACCGGGTCCGTGCCGCGCAAGCTGCCGCTGCCGGGGCTGGGCGGACGCTGCGTTTATCTCAGAACCTTCAACGATGCGCTTGCCATCCGCGCCCATCTCAGCGCCGGAAACCGCGTCGCCATCATCGGTGGCGGCTTCATCGGCCTCGAATTGGCGGCCTCAGCACGCAAGCTTGGCGCCGCCGTCACGGTCATCGAGGCGCAGCCGCGCATCCTGATGCGCGGCGTGCCGGCCGAGATCGCAGAGGTGATCCACGAGGCGCATGAGGCCGAAGGCGTTTCGATCCGCACCGGCCAGGGAATCGCGGCGATTGCCGACAAAGGCGCGAAGGTCACCATCACGCTGGCCGACGGCCAGAACATCATGGCCGATCTGGCGGTGATCGGCATCGGCGCCGTGCCGGTGGCGGCGCTTGCCGCTGAGGCGGGGCTCGCCATCGACAACGGTATCGCCGTCGACGAGCATCTGCGCACCGCCGACCCGGATATCTTCGCCGCCGGCGATTGCTGCTCGTTCCCGCTCGCCGTCTATGGCGGCCGGCGGGTACGGCTGGAAGCCTGGCGCAACGCGCAGGAACAGGGCGCTTTGGCCGCCAGGAACATGCTGGGCGCCGATGAGGCGCATGCCGCCGTGCCGTGGTTCTGGTCGGATCAGTATGGTCTGACCCTGCAGATCGCCGGACTTTCGGACGAGGGCCGCTCGGTGGTACGGCGCGACCTCGACGACAGTGCCTTCATCCTGTTCCATCTCGCCGAGAACGGCAGGCTGGTCGCCGCCAGCGGCATCGGCCCCGGCAATGCGGTGGCGCGCGATATCCGCCTGGCGGAAATGCTGATCGCCAAACGGGCGACACCATCGCCTGAAGCGCTGGGCTCGCAGGCGGTCAAGCTGAAATCGCTGCTCGCGGCGTAGTTCGCCTCCAACCGGCATTGAGGGATCAAGAGATATGGCACGCAGCAGACTGACCGTAGCCGATTTGCAGTCGTTGAAGGGTAAGCGCCAGCTTTCGAAGCTGCGCGTCTTTTCGCTTGAAGAGGCCGAGGCCGCCGAACGCGCCGGTATCGACCTCATCTCGGTCCCGTATGATGTGATGCTCGACCCGCGCTTTCGCGACGCCGCGCCCACATGCTTTGCCATTCCCGGCGATGAACGCATGAAACTGGGCGCCACCACGAACGAGATCCTGCGCATGGCAGTCAGGCTGCGCGCGGCAAGCGCCGACGCCATCTATTGCTCGGCCAGCCTGCAGACGATTCGCCGACTGCGCGACGAGCTCATTCCGGTCTGCGGCCATGTCGGCCTGATCCCGGCGCATGCGACCTGGACGGGTGGCTTCAAGGCGGTCGGCAAGACCGCTGAAAGCGCTGCCTTGGTGTGGAGGCAGGTCAAGGACCTCGAAGCGGCCGGAGCCTTCGCGGCCGAAATCGAGGTGGTGCCGGCAGGTGTCGCCGCCGCGATCTCGATGCGCACGCCGCTGATCATGATCTCGATGGGCGCGGGCACGGGCTGCGACGCGCAATATCTATTCTCGGAAGACGTGCTTGGCTCCAATCGCGGGCACTATCCGCGCCATGCCAAGCGCTACCGGGACTTCGGGGCGGAGTTCGATCGCCTCCAGAACGAGCGCATCGCCGCCTTCCGCGAATATGCCGACGACATCCAGTCCGGCGCCTATCCGGAGCCGCGCCACATCGTGGAGGCGGCCCCCGAGGAAATGCGCCAATTCGAGGCGTATCTCGCCTCGGAGGGTCACCGAGCGACTGGCTAAGGGCGCCCTAGAACAGCGCCTTCAGCTCATCGAGCTTGTCGTTGACCAGCCAGCCATAATAATTCTCCTCGGGCAGCTTTTCCGGTTCGCCGGCGGCGCGGCGCTTGTCGTTCTCGGCCTTCAGCGCATAGGCGCGCTGTTCGGGATTGCCGACATTGTAGAGCGTGGCGGTCAGGCCCGGATTTTTCGAGATGTCGAAGCCGGCAATGGTCCGGTAGGCGTCGATGGATTTTTTGATGGTCGCGGCGACGTAGGGCAGCGTCAGGTCCGGATCCATAATGGTCTTGTAGACCGTGTTGGGGTCGTTCACGTTGAGCTCGGGCAGGCCCGAGACCTTGTGCACCAGGTCGCTCATCTGCAGCGCCGTCAGCGGGTTCAGCTGGCCGAGGCCGAAAGTCTGGCCGGCATAATAGGGCTGGAAGAAGGTGGCGCCGAAGCGGTCGTTGGGGAAATCCTCGCCGCCGACACTCTTGCCGCGGAAGGCATGGTTCCAGACCTGCTCGCGGCATTCCCACAGATCGTAGCTGTCGTCCATGCCGGCGCATTTCTTGAATTCCGGGCGCTGGACGAAATCGCTGACATCCTCGCCATCATAGGCAAAGGTCAACTTGCTCGACAGATAGGACATCGCCTTGACGTAATAGGTCTGCAGCCGGTCGTAGGCGTCGACATTGTAGGTATGCTCGCCAACGATGGCGCCGACGATATGCATCGGATCGATGCCGTAGGCAGCCGCCACCTTCCTGATCTTGCCGCGCAGCTCGGCATCGTTCTGCAGCAACGCGTAGACTTTCCGGTACTTGGCCTGGAAGGTGGTGTTGGTTGCCTGGGTGCGCCGGCTCGACGCGCCCGGAATATCCGGCTGCACGCTGTTGCGGTTGCCCGGAGGCACCAAGGTCGCGGCATCGGCGATCGTCACCGCCGCCGCCAAAGCGATGCCTAGAAAAAGCAGGATATATTTCTTCATGCCGCCGCCTTTGAATTCGCGGCAAACTAGGAAAAGCGCACGACAGAGTCGAGAGAAGGCGCTGTCAAACCGGATCGAAACCTGGCCAGATGGTACCATCTGGCCACACTGCAGGTTTGAGGTAAGGGACCGTGGTGAGGCGCCGTTGCGTTGCCGCCTGACAAGAACCGGCGGGCATCGATCGACGGCATTAATTCGAACCGGCTGAGAGCTGCTCCAAGGTCACGCAGAGATTGGCGATTTCACGGGGAGCCTTCTGGTGCAGCACTCGGACCAGGCGCTCATCCGCGGTCACAAAGCGACAGTTTCGGCTCATCGCAAGGCAGACATACATGCAGTCATAGGCCGGATGACCGATAACCGTCGCCAGCTCGGTCGCTTTGGCAAGCAATCCCCGCATGCCGAACAATTCGATATCGCCGCGTTCCAGCAAGCTTGCGGCCATCTTCGCCTCTTCGCGACTGACTTCACTGCGCTGGACCTTTTTCCAGAGAATGTTGGCGCACTCAACGATCAGCAGTTCCGGCGCTGCGAAGCGTCGACCATGCCGCAAGCCAAGCGCCAGAGGCGTACCCTCCTCCTCGACCACCCATTTGACCGCGATGCTGGCGTCGACGACGAGCGTTTCCGTCACCGTTCGTCACGTCCTTCGCGCAGCAGCACTTCGGAAGGTGTCTGCTTTCGCTGCGCAGTGAGCCGCCGCAGCTGGGCGGCCAGCTCATCGAACGAGGGCTCGCTCTCCTTTTCCAGCGCCTGTCTAAGGATTTCACGATGCTCGGCCTCAGCCGAGCGCCCATGCCGGGCGGCACGCATCTTCAGCTTGGCGATCAAGTCGTCATCCAGATTGCGGACGTGTAGATTTCCGGCCATGCGCTCCTCATGCTCTCATTGAGCACAATGATAGCAGTGAGACAGGCTTCAATCAAGATCCGCTCCGATGCGGCAGATATCCATCCCATCCGCGCGACGAGCGAGGGGAAGGAGTGCTGCCGCCGGCAGCGGAGCCTAGAGGATGAAGCGCGACAGGTCGGTGTTGCGCGACAGGTCGCCGACATGCTTCTCGACATAAGCGGCGTCGATAGTGACCGCCGTGCCGTTGCGGTCCGGCGCATCGTAGGAAATCTCGTCCAGCACGCGCTCCATCACCGTCTGCAGGCGCCGGGCGCCGATGTTCTCGACGCTGGCGTTGAGGTCGACGGCGATGCCCGCGAGCGAATCGATCGCGTCGTCGGTGAAGGTCAGCTCGACGCCTTCGGTCTTCATCAGCGCGATATACTGCTTGATGAGGCTAGCCTCGGTCTCGGTGAGGATGCGGACGAAATCCGACTTCTCCAGCGCGCGCAGCTCGACGCGGATCGGCAGGCGGCCCTGCAGCTCCGGCAAAAGGTCGGACGGCTTGGAAACGTGAAAGGCGCCGGACGCGATGAACAATATATGGTCGGTCTTGATCGGCCCGTATTTGGTCGCAACCGTCGTGCCTTCGACCAGCGGCAGCAGGTCTCGCTGCACGCCCTCGCGCGACGGGCCGCCCGAAATGTCACTCCTAGCCGCGATCTTGTCTATCTCGTCGAGGAAGACAATGCCGTCATTTTCGGCCGATTCCAGTGCCCGGCGCACCACCTCGTCCTGGTCGAGCAGCTTGTCGGACTCGTCGTTTACCAGCAGCGCGTAGGAATCGCGCACCGTGGTCTTGCGGGTCTTCGTCCTGCGGCCGCCCATCGCCTTCGACAGCACGTCGTTGATGTTGAGGACGCCGACATTCGCGCCGGGCATGCCGGGAATCTCGAAGCCGGGCATGCCGCCGGTGCCGGTGTCGGCCACCTCGATCTCGATCTCCTTGTCGTCGAGCTCGCCGTCACGCAGCTTCTTGCGGAAACTGTCGCGCGTGGCCGGGCTCGCCGTCTTGCCGACGAGGGCTTCAAGCACGCGTTCCTCGGCATTGATCTGGGCGCGGGCGGTGACGTCCTCGCGCATCTTCTCGCGCGTCAGGCCGATGGCAACCTCGACGAGGTCGCGCACGATCTGCTCGACATCGCGGCCGACATAGCCGACCTCGGTGAATTTTGTGGCTTCGACCTTGACGAAGGGTGCGCCGGCGAGCCGCGCCAGGCGGCGCGAGATCTCGGTCTTGCCGACGCCGGTCGGGCCGATCATCAGGATGTTCTTCGGCATCACCTCTTCGCGCATCTGGCCTTCCAGCTGCTGGCGGCGCCAGCGGTTGCGCAAGGCAATGGCCACGGCGCGCTTGGCGTCCTTCTGGCCGATGATGAAGCGGTCGAGTTCCGAAACGATTTCACGGGGAGAAAAGGTGCTCATATTACTCAAATTCCACTTTGCCACTGCTTGATGGACTCGAACGGATGCAGCAGCATGATCACGTTGAGCGTCAGATTGTCCCGGATGATGTAGCCCGTGCCGAGCTCGAAGATGAGCGCCAGGGCAATGATCACCCATATAGGTAGCTTTCGCGCCATCACAAATCCCAGCGCCATGAACAGCGTGTCGGACACCGAGTTGATGATCGAATCGCCGTAATAGTTGAGCGAGATGGTGCCGGCGCGGTAGCGGTCGATGATGAACGGGCTGTTTTCCAAAAGCTCCCAGCCGCCCTCGATGAAGACGGCAAAGGCGAGCCTTAAGCCTACCGGCGAGCGCGGGAACAGTGCCCAGGCCAGACAATAGAACAGGAACCCGTGGATGATGTGCGAGAAGGTGTACCAGTCGGCGATGTGCTGGGAATTCTCCGAGCTGTTGACCACGCCATGCCAGAGCTTGACGTAGCCGCAGGTGCAGATCGGCGGATGGCCCATGCCGTACAAGGCACCCGCCTGAAAGATGATCAGGGCGAGCACGAGCAGCAGGCCCATGCGCCAGCTGTCCTCATAGGCCGAAAGCGTCTTATCCTCTCCGGATGCGGTCATTGCCTCAGTCCCCCAGATTTTCGTCGTCCTCGGCCGCATCGACGGCCATCAGCACGACGTCCCCATATTGCGAATGCCTGCGCCCGATCGACCTGAAGCCGGCCTTCTCATAGGCACGGATGGCGCGGCCATTGTCGTGATGCGGATCGATGATGACGCGCGGTGCGCCTTCCTCGAACAGCTCCTCGACGAACTGGCGCACGATGGCCGAGCCATGGCCGACGCCGACCAGCTCCGGCGGGCCGATCGTGAGATCGACGCCCAACGTGCCGAAAGGCTGGTCGGCGTAGGGATGGTCGTCCTCCATATGCGGGTCGTAGCTCTGCAGATAGGCGATCGGCCTGCCGTCGAGCTCGACGATCAGCGGCTCCACCGAGACCGAATCGATATGCTCGCGGATCTCGGAGATTTCCTTTTCCGGATCGTCCCACCACTCAGCGACATGCGGCTCGCGCAGCCATTGGGCGATCAACGGCAGGTCCTTTTCGGTGACCGGCCGAAAATCGTAGCTATGCTCCTGGTCGGCCATGATCCTCTCCCCGATCATGGACCTCACGCGGCATCGAGCGTTTCGACGACGAAATTGTTGTTGGTGTAGACGCAGATGTCGGACGCGATCTGCATCGCCTTGCGGGCGATCTCCTCGGCATCCTTGTCGGTGTCGATCAGCGCGCGGGCCGCGGCCAGCGCGTAATTGCCGCCGGAACCGATGGCCATGACACCATGCTCGGGTTCCAGCACGTCGCCATTGCCGGTCAGCGCCAGCGAGACGGACTTGTCGGCGACGAGCATCATGGCTTCCAGCCGGCGCAGATAGCGGTCGGTGCGCCAGTCCTTGGCGAGCTCGACGCAGGCGCGGGTGAGCTGGTCCGGATATTGTTCGAGCTTGGCTTCGAGCCGCTCCAACAGGGTGAAGGCATCGGCGGTAGCGCCAGCGAACCCGGCAATGACGCTGCCGTCCTTGCCGATGCGGCGCACCTTGCGCGCATTGCCCTTCATGATCGTCTGGCCAAGGCTGACCTGGCCATCCCCGGCGATCACAACCTTGTTGCCCTTGCGCACGCTGACGATGGTCGTGGCGTGCATGGTAAGTTCATTCGACATTTCTTGCTCCGATGCGCGCTATCCCTTGAAAGGCGATTGGCGCGGTACGAGTGACTTTGATCGGCCATATGTATGCATGAGGCTAACGATTGCAAACCGCTCCGGACCTAGGCCGATAGCGACCGGAATGGCAACTGGCAATCGCCGGATCATGCTGATAGAAGGCTCTCGTTTTCAAGCCCGAAGCCTCCGCGCGGGGCAACAAGGACACGACGATGACGCGTTCCGCCGAAGTCAGCCGCAAGACCAGGGAAACCGAGATTTCCGTTTCGGTCCATGTCGACGGCAAGGGCAAGGCCGACATTTCGACCGGCGTCGGCTTCTTCGACCATATGCTCGACCAGCTGTCGCGGCATTCGCTGATCGACATGACGATCAAGGCCAAGGGCGACCTGCATATCGACGACCACCACACGGTCGAGGACACCGGCATCGCGATCGGCCAGGCCTTGAGCAAGGCGCTGGGCGAGCGGCGCGGCATCATGCGCTACGCCTCGGTCGATCTCGCCATGGACGAGACGCTGACCAGGGCGGCGATCGATGTCTCCGGCCGCCCTTTCCTGGTCTGGAACGTCGCCTTCTCGTCGCCGAAGATCGGCACGTTCGACACCGAACTGGTGCGCGAATTCTTCCAGGCGCTGGCGCAGAATGCCGGCATCACCTTGCATGTGGCCAACCATTACGGGGCCAACAACCACCACATCGCCGAAACCTGCTTCAAGGCGGTGGCGCGCGCGCTGCGCGCCGCGCTTGAGCCCGACCCGCGCCAGCCCGACGCGGTGCCCTCCACCAAGGGATCGCTGAAAGGATAGGCTATGGCGATCTATGTCGTGATGGAGCCGCCGTCGGGCGACAAAGCCGAGGACATCCGTTTCGTGCGCGACAGCTTCACCTGGCTCGGCTTCCTGTTCTCGCCGCTCTGGCTCGCCTGGAACCGGCTGTGGATCGAGGCCGTGCTGGCCTTCGTCGTCATGGCGGTGCTGTCGGCGATCGGCGAGAGGCTCGGGCTCGAATGGGCCGGATCGATGCTGTCGCTGCTGGTCTCGCTCTATGTCGGGTTCGAAGGCCAGGCCCTGCGCATGGCGGCGCTGCGCCGGCGTGGCTGCCGCGAATGGGGGGTGGTCGCCGCCGACAATCTCGGCGACGCCGAGATACGCTATGCGGCGGAGGTCGATGACCATGCGGAAGAGCCGGCGCCGATGCCGCGCATCGTGCCGGACGCGTCGCTGGCGCGGCCGCCGCAGACCGGCATGGCGCTGGGATTGACCCATACGCCTGGAAGGCCCTGATATGCGAGTAGCCATTATCGACTACGGCTCGGGCAATCTTCGCTCGGCCACCAAGGCCTTCGAGCGCGCAGCGCATGAGGCCGGCATTGCCGCGACGATCGAGCTCACGGCCGATGCGGAGCGTGTGCGCAGCGCCGACCGCATCGTGCTGCCGGGCGTCGGCGCCTATGCCGATTGCGCCGCCGGCCTCCATGCCGTCAACGGCATGTGGGAGGCGGTGGAAGAGGCGGCTCTGCGCAAGGGACGGCCGTTCCTCGGCATCTGCGTCGGCATGCAGCTGATGTCGGAACGCGGGTTGGAGAAGACCGTCACCAAGGGCCTCGGCTGGATCGCCGGCGACGTCAAGGAGATCACGCCGTCCGATCCGGCGCTGAAGATCCCGCAGATCGGCTGGAACACGATCGAGCTTTCGCGCAAGCACCCGCTGTTTTCCGGCATCGAGACGGGTCCGAAGGGGCTGCATGCCTATTTCGTCCATTCCTACCACCTGGATGCGAAGAATCCGGCCGAGATCGTGGCGACCGCCGACTATGGCGGCACGGTGACGGCTGCGGTTGCGCGCGACAACCTTGCCGGCACGCAGTTCCATCCCGAGAAGAGCCAGGCGCTCGGCCTGGCGCTGATCACCAATTTCCTGAAATGGAGGCCCTGATGACGACCAAGAAGGGCTATTGGATCGCGCTGATCGATGTGCGCGACCAGGACATCTACAAAAAATACATCGAGGCCAACGCCAAGGCCTTTGCGAAATATGGCGCGAAGTTCATCGTGCGGGCGGGCCGCTATGAAAATCCCGAGGCGCCGACGGGCAATCGCCATGTGGTGGTGGAGTTCGATTCCTATGACACGGCGGTAGCGTGCTACCAATCACCCGAGTACCAGGAGGCGTCGAAATACCGGCTCGCCGCTTCGACCGGCCATTTCGTCATCGTCGAGGGTACCTGACCGTGATCCTGTTTCCCGCTATCGATCTCAAGGACGGCAAATGCGTGCGCCTGAAACACGGCGACATGGCCACCGCCACCATCTACAACGACGATCCGGCTGCCCAGGCCAAGGCCTTCGAGGACCAGGGCTTTGAGTGGCTGCATGTCGTCGACCTCAACGGCGCCTTCAAGGGCCAGAGCGTCAACAGCGCCGCGGTCGGCGCCATCCTGAAGGCGACGAAAAACCCGGTGCAGCTCGGCGGCGGCATCCGCACCTTGCCGCAGATCGAGGACTGGCTGGATCGCGGCCTTGCCCGCGTCATCCTGGGCACGGTCGCCGTGCGCGAGCCGGAGCTGGTCAGGCAGGCCTGCAAGGCTTTCCCGGGCAAGGTCGCCGTCGGCATCGACGCCAAGGGCGGCAAGGTCGCCGTCGAAGGCTGGGCCGAGGCCTCCGAGCTCGGCGTCATCGAGCTGGCGAAGAAGTTCGAAGGCGCGGGCGTGGCCGCCATCATCTACACCGACATCGACCGCGACGGCGTGCTGACCGGCATCAACTGGGATTCGACGATCAGTCTTGCCGAGGCGGTGTCGATCCCGGTGATCGCGTCCGGTGGCCTCGCCTCGATCGCCGACATCGTGCGTATGACGATGCCCGACGCGCAGAAGCTCGAAGGCGCGATCTCGGGGCGCGCCCTATATGACGGGCGTATCGAGCCGGCCGAGGCGCTGGCGATCCTGCGCGGCGAGAGGGCGGAGGCAAGACCGTGAACATTTCGATCATCCTGGCATCCTATGACAGCGGCCATTTTCACAGCGGCTGCGGCCAGGGACCGGACGCGCTGATTTCCGGCGGGCTGGCCGAGGCGCTGAAGCTCGCCGGGCACGATGTCGACGTGACCGACATCGGCAAGGTGGTCGAGGACGAAGACGAACGCGAGATCGGCACCGGCTTTGCCGTCTGCAACGCCGTTTCGGGCGAAGTCCGCATGGCGCTGGACAAGAAGCGGTTTCCGATCGTGCTGGCCGGCAACTGCCTGACCAGCGCCGGCGCCGTGGCCGGCGCGGGCGCCGACGCCATCATCTGGGCCGACCAGCATGGCGATCTCAACACGCCGGAGACCACCACCACCGGTTTCCTCGACGGCATGGCGCTGGCCACCGTGCTCGGTCTGTGCTGGCGGCGGATGGCGAACCAGATCCCCGGCTTCAAGCCGGTCGATCCGTCGCGCAGCGTTCTGGTCAACGCGCGCGACCTCGACAGCGCGGAAAAGGAACTGCTGGAGAAGCTGCCGATCATCCGGACCGAATGCCCGGACTGGAAGAGCGCGGCGCAGAGACTGAAGACCGATGGCGCCAAGCGGGTGCACATGCATGTCGACCTCGACGTGCATGACCCCGAAAAGCTGCAGGCCAACCGCTACACCACGCCTGGCGGCCCGGCGCCCGAACAGGTGCGCACCGCCATGTGCGGCCTTGCCGGTCCGCTCAGCATCGCCGGGCTGACCATTTCGGCCTACGATCCGGCCTTCGACCCCAAGGGCGATGTGCCGCCGTTGGTCGGCGAGCTGGTGGTCGACCTGCTCTCGACGCTGGAAGGCAAGTGATGCTGAAGGCCCGTGTCATCCCTTGCCTCGACGTCAACAACGGCCGCGTGGTCAAGGGCGTCAATTTCGTCGATCTCGTCGATGCCGGCGATCCGGTCGAGGCGGCCAAGGCCTATGACGCGGCCGGCGCCGACGAGCTCTGCTTCCTCGACATCACCGCTTCGTCGGACAATCGCGAGACGATCTTCGACGTCGTCGCCCGCACGGCCGAGCAATGCTTCATGCCGCTCACCGTCGGCGGCGGCGTGCGCCAGGTGGCCGATATCCGCAAGCTGCTTCTGGCCGGCGCCGACAAGGTGTCGATCAACACGGCGGCGGTGAAGAACCCGGATTTCGTCGCGGAAGCCGCCGACAAGTTCGGCAATCAGTGCATCGTCGTCGCCATCGACGCCAAGAAGGTGTCGGCGGCCGGCGAGGCTGACCGCTGGGAGATCTTCACCCATGGCGGGCGCGAGAAGACCGGCATCGACGCCGTCGATTTCGCCAGAAGGATGGTCGAGCGCGGCGCCGGCGAGATCCTGCTGACCTCGATGGACCGCGACGGCACCAAGGCCGGCTACGATATCGCGCTGACGCGCGCGATCGCCGACGCGGTGCGCGTGCCGGTGATCGCATCGGGCGGCGTCGGCACGCTCGATCACCTGGTCGAAGGCATCCGCGACGGCCATGCGGGCGCCGTGCTTGCCGCTTCGATCTTCCATTTCGGCACCTACACGATCGCCGAGGCCAAGGCGCATATGGCAGAAGCCGGGCTGCCGATGCGGCTGGACTCACCCGTCGAACGAGCATAAACGACTGTTATGGCAGACTTTTCGCTCGCCGAGCTGGAACAGATCATCCATCATCGCGCCCATTCCGGCGACCCGGACTCGTGGACGGCGAAGCTGTTCGCCAAGGGCATCGAAAAGGCGTCGCAGAAGCTCGGCGAGGAAGCGGTCGAGACCGTGATCGCCGCCGTCCGCGGCGACAGGCGGGCGCTCGTTTCGGAAAGCGCCGATCTCCTATATCATTGGCTAGTCGTCCTCGGCATCGCGGGCGTTCCGCTGGACGATGTGCTCAAGGAGCTCGAGGGCCGCACCGGCCGTTCGGGGATTGCCGAAAAGGCGTCGCGGCCCAAGGGCTGAAAGAGGCGGATAAAGCGTGATGTCGCCCGAAAACCGCTTCACACTTTTCGGCATCATGCTTTAGGAGGCAGGAAACTCGATGGACCAGCTTGCTCCTACCGAGAAATATTCCCCCTATCGTTTCTTCTCGGCCGAGCAATGGTCGCAGTTCCGCGCCGACACGCCGCTGACGCTGACCGGCGACGAGATCGACCGGCTGCGCTCGCTCAACGACCCGGTCGACCTCGAAGAGGTCAAGCGCATCTATCTGTCGCTGTCGCGGCTGCTGTCGGCCCATGTCGAGGCAAGCCAGCTCTTGTTTCGCCAGCGGCAGGCCTTCTTCAATGCGCAGGACGTCGTCAAGACACCTTTCATCATCGGCATCGCCGGCTCGGTCGCGGTCGGCAAATCGACCACGGCGCGCGTGCTGAAGGAGCTTCTGGCGCGCTGGCCTTCGAGCCCGAAGGTCGATCTCATCACCACCGACGGTTTCCTGCTGCCGAACGAGATCCTGCGCCGCGAGAACCTCATGGAGCGCAAGGGGTTTCCCGAGAGCTACGATGTCGGCGCGCTGCTGAGGTTCCTGTCCGGCATCAAGTCGGCGCAGAGCAGCGTCAGCGCGCCGGTCTATTCGCACCTGACCTATGACGTCATTCCCGGCGAGTTCGTCACCATCGACCGTCCCGACATCCTGATCTTCGAAGGCATCAACGTCCTGCAGCCGGGCAAGCTGCCGAAGGACGGCAAGATCGTGCCGTTCCTGTCCGACTTCTTCGATTTCGCCATCTATATCGATGCCGACGAGAAGCTGATCCACCAGTGGTACATCCAGCGTTTCATGCGGCTGCGCGAGACCGCCTTCCGCAATCCGGACTCCTTCTTCCACCGTTATTCGCAGCTTTCCGAGGATGCCGCGCGGGCCATCGCCGAGGGGCTCTGGGCCAACATCAACCTGAAGAACCTGCGCGAGAACATCCTGCCGACCAGGGCGCGGGCCGACCTCATCCTGCGCAAGGGCGCCAACCACCTGATCGAGGAAGTGGCGCTGCGGAAGTTGTGATTCCTTAACGGCGCCTTAGGCAATCCCGACTAGCGTTGCCAGCCAAACTCCAGCGGGTGTCGGGAGGCAACCGGTGATCAATGCGGGCAATGCCGCTGGCCGCAAGGCCCCGGTCTATTCACTGGTCATCCCGATCTTCAATGAAGAGGCGGTGCTGCCGCTGCTTGTCCGGCGGATCACGGCCTTGCTCGACAAGCTCGACGACAGCGCCGAGGCGATCTTCGTCGACGACGGCAGCCGCGATACAAGCGTCATCTTCCTGCGCGGCATGGCCGCTTCGGATCCGCGCTTCCGGCTGATCGAGCTGTCGCGCAATTTCGGCCACCAGATCGCGATCACCGCCGGCATGGACGCGGCTGCCGGCGACGCCGTGATCGTCATGGATGCCGACTTGCAGGATCCGCCCGAAGTGGTGCTCGACCTCGTCGCCAAATGGAAGGAGGGCTACGAGATCGTCTATGCCCGCCGCACCAAGCGCGAGGGCGAAACGCTGTTCAAACGGATCACCGCCAAGCTGTTCTACCGCGTGCTCGAACATATGACCTCGGTCGACATCCCGCGCGACGTCGGCGATTTCCGCCTGGTCGGGCGCAAGGCGCTGGACACGTTCAAGCAGATGCCCGAGCGCGACCGCTTCGTGCGCGGTATGTTCGGCTGGATGGGTTTCAAGCAGACGGCTGTGTCGTTCGAACGGCCCGAACGGGCGGCGGGCGAAACCAAATACCCGTTCTGGAAGATGGTGCGGCTGGCAGTGCACGGCATCGTCAGCTTTTCCGACAAGCCGCTGCGGCTGGCGCTGTGGGCGGGGCTGGCCATCTCCGGCTTTGCCGCCCTGCTCGGCGTCTATGCCCTGTTTTCCTGGCTTTTCGTCAGCAGCGTCGTCCATGGCTGGACGTCGACCGTGGTGATCATCTCCTTCCTGTCCGGCATCAATCTCTTCATGACCGGCATTATCGGCCTCTATGTCGGCGGCATCCACGCCGAGGTGAAGCGGCGCCCGCTTTACGTCGTCGACCGCCTGACCGGCTTTGAGGAAGCCGTTGCCGCGATGCGAAACGCCGAAGCATCAAAGGATGTGCCCGCGGCCCGCGAACGGCGGCTCGGCTGACTTGCGGCAGGCTCTGAAATCCGAAAGCGCGTTTGCCGCTGCCGAGGGGATGGCCCCGGTCAGGCATCCATTCTGGTCCTGGGCGATGGGTCGTTCAGAGCCAGCGCGTATCCTGCGGTTTGCCGCGATCGGCGGCCTGTCGACCTTGATCTATGCCGTGGGGACGCTGGCCCTCTCGGACAGTTTCGGCCTGCCGGCGGCGGTCGGCTCGGTCGTCGCCTACGGCGCCGGGGCCGTTTTTTCCTATTGCGGGCATCGCTTCGTGACGTTCATGTCCGACGGAGCGGTTGGCTTCGAAATCGTCCGCTTCGTCTGCGCAACCGGCGCCGGATTCCTTCTCTCCGTCGGGCTGGCCACGATTCTCGCCGATCTCGCCGGACTCCCGTCCTCGGTGCCGGTGGCGCTGGCTTCCATTCTGGTGCCGCTTCTGAACTTCGTGGTCTTGCGCAAATTTGTCTTCGTCGGGGGCGGCCCCTCGAGCGCCAACAGTCCCCTCTGTCCCGAAGGACGGAGCCGATGACCGTCGTCCTCGACAGACCGACAGCAGATGCGCCGGTCGGCGAGGTGCGCAACACGCAGGCATGGACCGTGATCCTTTGCCTGCTGGTGCTGGCAGCCGCCATTCCCTGGCAGATGCGATGGGGCATCATACCCGACACGAGTTGGGCGATCACCATGTGCGAGCAGATGCTTGCCGGATCACGGCTTTATGTCGACGTTTTCGAAGTCAATCCACCTTTCACGCCTTGGATGTTCATGCCGGCCGTGGCGCTCGCGTACAGGATCGGCATGTCGCCGGAAGTGGCGGTTCATGTCTACAGCTATGCGATCTGCCTGGCAGGATTGGGCTTTGCCGCGCTGATCGCCAGACAGGCCGGCCTTGCCGAGAACCGCGCGCTGTTTCCAATGTTGCCGCTGTTCCTGGCCCTGCTTGTGATTTTCCCGGGCAATGCCTTCAGCGAGCGGGAGCATCTGGGGGTCGCGCTGTTGCTGCCCTTGCTGGTGCTGATGGCCTGGCGCGCGGCACCGATCGAGGGCCGCACGCCGAGCCTGCCGGTGGCGATGCTTGCTGGACTTGGCGGCAGCGTCCTGGTGATGGTGAAGCCCTACTACGCCCTGGTCGTTCTCGTTCCCGCCCTCTATGTGGCGTGGCGTCGTCGCTCGATCTGGCCGCTGTTCGCCCCTGAATATTGGGTGATCGGTGTAGCCTGCATCGCCTACCTTCTGACGGTGCTGTATTTCTATCCGCAATTCATCAGCATCGTCTATCCGGTGCTGGCCGACACCTATATGCGGCTGGGGAACCGTCCCGCAGTGCTGATGAGCTACGGCCCAATATACTTGATCTCGCTGCTGATGCTGCGTTTTGTTCGACCAAGGCTGCCGCTGTCGCCGTTGGTCGCCGTGCTCACGCTCGCTTCGCTGGCGGCGACGGCGCCGTTGATCTACCAGGCCAAAGGCTGGCCCTATCATGCATTTCCGGCGTTCAGCCTGGTGTTGGCGGCGCTGCTGGCGAGGGGTGCACAGATCGATCCGAAAGCGGGATCGTTGCCAGGCAAGGCAATGGACCCCGGCCGCAAGGTGCTGCTGGCCGCTCTCGTCGCAGCCACCGCCTTTCCATTTATGAAAACACAGAAACCGACGGCCAATCTTGTGGCCGCGGTCAGGGTTGCGGTGCAGCAGCCGACTGTCGCCCTTGTCGGCTCCGATATCGCGGCCGGTCACCCGTTGACGCGCATGCTCGGCGGGATATGGATCTCCGCCTATTGCAGCGACTGGCTTGGCGAATTCGCCCTTTATCTTTCGGCGATCGCAGAACGAAGCGGAGATCAAGAGGCCACAGGCCGCTACCGGCAGGTTGCCGACCGTTACATAGACGGCAAGCTCGCAGAGCTGGAGATGAAACGCCCGGCCGTCATCATCGTTCAAAAAGCTGGTTCAACCCTGACCGAGGCTTTATCCCGGCGCCAGGATTATGTTCGCTTCCTTCAGGATTACCGCCCGGTCGCCGAGGACGAGACCGTGCGGGTGCTTCTCCGCGATGCGCGCGTCAGCCGGGCACCGTCACCCGCCGAAGCGTCAGATTGATGCGGCCGCCATTCTTCAGGAGCGCCGACGTCGAGGGGTAGATACGGTCGACGCCATGGAAGCAGAGGCGACCATCGCCGCCCAGCACGACGACGTCGCCGCTCTTCAGCCTGAACGATTTCGTGCCGCCTTCGCGCATGTTCTGGCCAACGCGGAACAGGCAGTCGTCGCCGAGCGAGACCGACACCACGGGGGCGGCGAAATCCTTCTCGTCGCGGTCCTGATGCAGGCCCATTTTGGCGTCCGCCGAATAGAAGTTGACCAGGCAGGCCTCGGGCGGATGCGGGTAGGCCGAGACCTCGCGCCACAATTGCAGCAACGCTTCCGGGATCGGCGGCCAGGGCTCGCCCGTGACGGGGTGCGTCGGCTGGTAGCGATAGCCGCGCTCCCTGTCGGTCACCCAGCCAAGCGCGCCGCAATTGGTCATGCGCACGCTCATCTCCTTGCCGGTGCGCGGCATGGCCGGAACGTAAAGGGGTGCTGCCTGCACGACGCGCCTGATCTCCTCGACCAACGCCTCCTGAGCGGGGCGCGCCAGGTAACCCGGCATATGGCGGACGCCTTTCGGCAAAACGAGCATGAGTCCATCCTGTTGACTGGGCCAAGCATGCCACCGGCAAAAGAAAACGGCGACCCGAAAGCCGCCGTCTCTCCTCGGGGTACGGCTCTCACTCGTTTTCGACGCGGCCGCGCAGCTTTTTCACCGTCGACCGGCCTGCCTTGCTCTTGAGGCGGCGCTCCACGGCGCCCTTGGAGGGCTTCGTCTTCTTGCGCGGCGGCGGTGGCGGCTCGGCCGCCTTGGCGATCAACGCCGTCAGACGCGCCCGCGCGTCGGTGCGGTTCTGCTCCTGGGTGCGGAAGCGGCCGGCCTCGATGACGATGACGCCGTCCTTGGTGGCCCGCTGGCCGGCAAGCTTGAGGGCGCGCATGCGCACCCGCTCGCTCAGGCCCGAAGCGTTTGCCGCGTCGAAGCGCAGTTGCACGGCGGTCGCCACCTTGTTGACGTTCTGGCCGCCGGGACCGGACGAGCGGATGAAATCCTCGTGCAAGTCGCCCGGGTGGATAATTGCTTCGCCACTGATGATGATGTCGTCGTCGCTCGCCATGCATGCACTCATGCCGCGATGGTCGCAAAAAGAAAAGGCCCGGCATGAGCCGGGCCCGGAAGGCAAGGCCATCGAGGCAGCGGCTATTCCGCCGCTTCCTGCAGTCGCGGCGCGGCACCAAGGATGGTCGCGTCGACATGGCGTTCGAACTTCTCGAAATTGGCAGCGAACATATTGACCAGCTTCGAGGCCTGGCGATCGTAACCAACCTTGTCCGTCCAGGTCGAACGCGGGTCGAGAATGGCGCCGTCGACGCCTGGAACCGCCACCGGCACCTCGAAGCCGAAATTGGCGTCGGTGCGGAACTCGGCCGATTTCAGCGAACCGTCGAGCGCGGCGCCCAGAAGAGCGCGCGTCACCTTGATCGGCATGCGGCGGCCGGTGCCGTAGGCGCCGCCGGTCCAGCCGGTATTGACCAGCCAGCAGTCGACCTTGTGCTCGGCGATCAGCTCGCGCAGCAGGTTGCCGTATTCGGACGGATGGCGCGGCATGAAGGGCGCGCCGAAGCAGGTCGAGAACGTCGCCTCCGGCTCGGTGACGCCCTTTTCCGTGCCGGCGACCTTGGCGGTGTAGCCGGACAGGAAGTGGTACATGGCCTGCGCCGGCGTCAGCCTGGCGATCGGCGGCATCACGCCGAAAGCGTCGGCGGTCAGCATGATGATGTTCTTCGGGTGACCGGCGCGGCCGGTCTTCGATGCATTGGGGATGAAATCCAGCGGGTAGGCGCAGCGCGTGTTCTCGGTCAGGCTGCCGTCGTTGAAATCCGGAGCGCGGCCGGGATCGAGCACGACGTTCTCCAGCACCGTGCCGAAGCGCTGCGTGGTGGCGAAGATTTCCGGCTCGGCCTCGGCCGAAAGCCGAATCGTCTTGGCGTAGCAGCCGCCTTCGAAATTGAAGATGCCGTGCGGACCCCAACCATGCTCGTCATCGCCGATCAGCGTGCGCGACGGGTCCGCGGAAAGGGTTGTCTTGCCGGTGCCGGACAGGCCGAAGAAGACCGCCGCATCGCCGTCCGGCCCCTCATTGGCCGAGCAGTGCATCGGCATCACGCCCTTCACCGGCAGCAGATAGTTCAGCATGGTGAACACCGACTTCTTCATCTCGCCGGCATAGGAGGTGCCGCCGATCAGCACGATCTTGCGGGTGAGATCGACCGCGATCACCGTTTCCGTGCGGGTGCCATGACGCGCCGGGTCGGCGCGGAAGGAGGGCAGGTCGATGATCGTCATTTCCGGCAGGAAGCGCTCGAGCTCCGCGGCTTGCGGGCGGATCAAAAGATTGCGGATGAACAGCGAATGCCAGGCAAATTCGGTGACGACGCGGACCGGCAGCCTGAGATCGGCGTCAGCGCCGCCGACGAGGTCCTGCACGTAGAGGTCCATGCCGGTCGCATGCGCCTTGAAATCGGCAAGCAGCGCCTCGAACTGGACCGGCGAGATCGCCTTGTTGTTGTCCCACCAGACATGCGGCTCCGTGGCGCTGTCGCGTACAACGAATTTGTCCTTCGGCGAACGCCCGGTGTGCTGGCCGGTCTCGGCGACCAGGGCGCCCTGCGCCGTCAATCTCGCCTCGCCGCGCCGGATCGCTTCCTCGTAGAGGTCGGCCGCGCCGAAATTATAGCGAACCATGCCCGTGGTCTTAAGGCCGATCGCGTCAATTGCGCAGTCGGGGTTGCGTTTGCCGGCTTCCGACATCAAATTTCCTCTCTGGATTTGGCCGCATCTGACGGTGATTTCCCGCAGCCCGCGCTGGGGCCGCCAGGTTCAGAACCAGAAAAGCTAAATGATATCAAATCATTAATCGATTTAAAAAATTTGAAAGTTGTTTAAATCGTTTATATGTGCAAAAAACGCAGAGGTTGCCCAAAGGATTGGCAGACTTGCTTCGCCCAATCCCAATACAGGGTACGATCGTGTGTAGCGGCAGGCCGCCCGTGACTTCGGACCGGGCCCGTGCCACATTTTGTACCCAATTTGTCCTGCAAAAGCCCCTTCTCGACGACAGAAGGGACAGCTCATGAGGGAGCCGCTTGAAATGGCAACAATCGCGCTTGTCGACGACGACCGCAACATTCTGACTTCGGTGTCGATCGCGCTCGAGTCCGAGGGCTATCGGGTCGAAACCTACACGGACGGTGCGTCGGCGCTGGAAGGCCTGGCGGCGCGGCCGCCGAATCTTGCCATCCTCGACATCAAGATGCCCCGCATGGACGGCATGGAGCTGTTGCGCCGCATGCGGCAGAAGTCGGATCTGCCGGTCATCTTCCTGACGTCGAAGGACGACGAGATCGACGAATTGTTCGGCCTCAAGATGGGCGCCGACGATTTCATCCGCAAACCGTTCTCGCAGCGCCTCCTGGTCGAGCGCGTGCGCGCGGTGCTGCGCCGGACCAGCGCCCGCGAAGCGGCGGCCAAGGCACCCGCCCAGCAGGCCCGCTCGCTCGAACGCGGCCAGTTGGTGATGGACCAGGAGCGGCACACCTGCACCTGGAAGGGCGAACCGGTGACGCTGACGGTAACCGAGTTCCTCATCCTGCATTCGCTGGCGCAGCGCCCCGGTGTGGTAAAAAGCCGTGATGCGCTGATGGATTCGGCCTATGATGAGCAGGTCTATGTCGATGACCGCACCATCGACAGCCACATCAAGCGGCTGCGCAAGAAGTTCAAGGCCGTCGACGACGACTTCGAGATGATCGAAACCCTTTACGGAGTCGGGTACCGGTTCCGCGAAGCTTAAGGTAATGCATGTCGCCCAAACGGGTAGACATGCACAGGAACGGACCGGGAGCTGCTAGTCGATGGCAGTGCAAGTAGAGCGAGGCAGAAGGGCGGGCGCGGCAAGGCGCCCGTCGCGGATCGTGCCCGCCTTCGTCTCGAAATTCACGGTGCCGATGCGCCGGTTTCTCGGCCATCATATCTTCTCCAGCCTGACGCGGCGCATCCTGTTCCTCAATCTGGCCGGCCTCGCCGTGCTGGTCACCGGCATCCTCTACCTCAACACCTTCCGCGACGGGCTGATCGACGCGCGAGTCGAAAGCCTGATGACGCAAGGCGAGATCATCGCCGGCGCGATCGCGGCTTCGGCGACCGTCGAGACCGATTCGATCAGCATCGATCCGGAAAAGCTCTTGGAGCTGCAGGCCGGCGAAAGCCTGGGGCCTGGGTCGGACCAGCTCGACAATCTCGACTTCCCGATCAATCCCGAGCGCGTCGCGCCGGTGCTGAGACGGCTGATCTCGCCGACGCGCACGCGCGCCCGCATCTATGACCGCGATGCCAACTTGTTGCTCGATTCGCGCCATCTCTATTCGCGTGGCCAGATCCTGCGCTACGACCTGCCGCCAGTCGACGACGAACAGCCCGGCATTGTGGAGCGGGTCGAGAAGTTCGTCTTCGATTTCTTCCGCAACAAGGACCTTCCGGTCTATCACGAGCAGCCCGGCGGCAATGGCGCTGCTTTCCCGGAAGTGGTCAAGGCGCTGACCGGCAGCCCTTCGACCATCGTGCGGGTGAGCGAGCAGGGTGAGCAGATCGTCTCCGTCGCGGTGCCGATCCAGCGTTTTCGCGCCGTGCTGGGTGTGCTGATGCTGTCCACGGAAGGCGGCGACATCGACAAGATTGTCGCGGCCGAGCGCAAGGCGATCCTGCGCGTGTTCGGCGTCGCGGCGCTGGTCACCGCGATCCTGTCGATGCTGCTCGCGTCCACCATCGCCAATCCGCTCAGGCGGCTGTCCGCGGCCGCCGTCAGGGTGCGCCGCGGCGTCAAGAGCCGCGAGGAGATCCCCGATTTCTCCGACCGGCAGGACGAGATCGGCAACCTATCGATTGCCGTGCGCGACATGACGAATGCGCTCTACGCCAGGATCGAGGCGATCGAAAGTTTCGCCGCCGACGTGTCGCATGAGTTGAAGAACCCGCTGACATCGCTGCGCAGCGCTGTCGAGACGCTGCCTTTGGCGAAGAACGACACGTCTCGCGCGCGTCTGATGGAGATCATCCAGCACGACGTAAAGCGGCTCGACCGGCTGATCACCGACATCTCCGACGCCTCCCGTCTCGACGCGGAGCTCGCGCGTGAGGATGCCGGAACCGTGGACCTGAAGAAGTTCATCACCGATCTGGTCGCGGTCTCGCGCGAGACCACGCGTAACAAGAAGGCGGTCGAGATCGAGCTCAAGGTCGCCAAGCTGCCGGCCGGCGCCAAGGGCTATTTCGTTGTCGGCCACGATCTGAGGATCGGCCAGGTCATCACCAACCTGATCGAGAACGCGCGCTCCTTCGTGCCCGACGAGCACGGCCACATAGCGATCTCATTGGCGCGCGCGGGCAAGTTCAACATCGTCACCGTCGACGACAACGGCCCGGGTATCCGGGCCGAGAACATCGACCGCATCTTCGAGCGCTTCTACACCGATCGGCCGGCCGGCGAGGCGTTCGGCCAGAATTCCGGCCTCGGGCTGTCGATCAGCCGCCAGATCGTCGAGGCGCATGGCGGCACACTGACGGCGGAAAACATCCCAGGCACCAAGCCCGGCGAGATCAAGGGCGCGCGCTTCGTGGTGACGCTGCCGGCGGAAGGCTGATCTGACCGGCATGTCCGACCCTGCCGTAAGGCCTGAAAACATCCATGGAACGGCGATCCTTATCGGCGATCGCGGCGTCCTGATCACGGGGCCGTCGGGCGCCGGCAAGACGACACTGGCGCTGACGCTCATTGACCATTGCCGGGCACGCGGACTGTTTTCATGTCTGATCAGCGACGACAGGCTGCTTGCCGCGCCGCATGGCGGGCGGTTGATCTGCCGCGCGCCGGCCACCATCGCCGGACTCGCCGAAGTGCCAGGCTTCATGCCATGCCCGCTGCCGTTCGAGCCGGCCGGTGTCATCGACCTGCATATCCGGCTCGTGCCGAAGGAAGAAATGGCCCGTTTCCAGGAAGATATCAGCGAGCCGATCGCGGGCCGTCCTGTGCCACGCATCGATCTTGCCGATCGCAACGCAGCCTCCGCCGTGCCGGCGGTGATGGCGCGGCTGTCGATCCAGCCTTTTTCATGATCCATCCCGGGTTTTTTGTTGCGATGCGTCAAAATGGCCCGGGCCGCCGCAATTTTGGGCTTGTCAACCGGCCGCGCGTCGACAAGATAGCGCTCCCGCCGCCTGGAATGGCTGGCGAACATAAGATACGCCTGTGAAGCGGCGATGACGGGAGCCACCAGAGAATGATCGGACTCGTGCTCGTGACGCACGGTCAACTCGCCACCGAGTTCCGGCATGCCGTAGAGCATGTCGTCGGGCCGCAAGACAATTTCGAAACCGTGGCGATCGGCGCCGACGACGACATGGAGCAGCGCCGGGCCGACATTGTCGACGCGGTTGCGCGCGTCGACACCGGAGCCGGCGTCATCGTGCTTACCGACATGTTCGGCGGCACGCCCTCCAACCTCGCTATCTCGGTGATGGAATCCGGCCGCACCGAAGTCATCGCCGGCATGAACCTGCCGATGCTGATCAAGCTCTCCTCGATCCGCAAGGGCGACAACATGGCCGCCGCGCTCGACGAAGCGCAGGCGGCGGGCCGTAAATACATCAACGTCGCCAGCCAGCTCCTAAGCAGCAAATGAACGCATCGGCGCCGCAGACGGACGAGGTGGTGCGGGAATTCCCGATCATCAATCAGCGCGGCCTGCATGCGCGCGCTTCGGCCAAGTTCGTCCAGGTCGCCAGCGGCTTCGACGCCACCATCCATGTCGAGAAGGACGGCGTGAAGGTCGGCGGCACATCGATCATGGGGCTGATGATGCTGGCGGCGAGCCCAGGCTATTCGATCCGCGTCATCGCCAGTGGCCCGGAAGCCGTGCCGGCGATGGACGCGCTGGAACAGCTGGTCGCCTCGCGTTTCGGCGAGGAAATCTAGTCCTCAAAGCTTCGCATTTCGCGCGCCAGGGACATGCGCGCATAAAGATTTCTTTATATCCCATTGTCGTCCAGCGACCGATCTGCTAGTCAGGCCGGTAACCGCGCCCACCCATGCGCCTTCCCGGCGCCAGCGCGTTTCTTGAGATAAATCACACCGGAGCACTGCCATGACAGGTAGCAAGGACTATGTGGTCGCCGACATCTCGCTTGCCGGCTGGGGCCGCAAGGAGATCGAGATCGCCGAAACCGAAATGCCGGGCCTGATGGCCTGCCGCGAGGAGTTCGGCGCCAAGCAGCCTCTCAAGGGCGCGCGCATCACCGGCTCGCTGCACATGACCATCCAGACGGCGGTTCTGATCGAGACGCTGAAGGCGCTGGGCGCCGATATCCGCTGGGCCTCCTGCAACATCTTCTCGACGCAGGACCATGCGGCGGCAGCGATCGCCGAGGCAGGCATTCCGGTGTTCGCCATCAAGGGCGAGTCGCTGGAGGACTATTGGGACTACACCGACCGCATCTTCCAGTGGACCGATGGCGGCACCTCCAACATGATCCTCGACGACGGCGGCGACGCCACCATGTACATCCTGCTCGGCGCTCGCGCCGAGGCCGGCGAGGACGTGCTGTCCAATCCCGGCAGCGAGGAGGAAGAGATCCTGTTTGCCCAGATCAAGAAGCGCCTGAAGGCCTCGCCCGGCTTCTTCACCAAGCAGCGGGAAGCGATCCGTGGGGTCACCGAGGAGACCACCACCGGCGTGAACCGCCTCTACCAGCTGCAGAAGAAGGGCCTGCTGCCCTTCCCGGCGATCAACGTCAACGACTCCGTCACCAAGTCGAAATTCGACAACAAATATGGCTGCAAGGAATCGCTGGTCGACGGCATCCGCCGCGGCACCGATACGATGATGGCGGGCAAGGTCGCGGTGGTTTGCGGCTATGGCGACGTCGGCAAGGGCTCGTCGGCTTCGCTGCGCGGCGCCGGTGCCCGCGTCAAGGTCACCGAAGTTGACCCGATCTGCGCGCTGCAGGCGGCGATGGACGGCTATGAGGTGGTCACGCTGGAAGACGCGGCACCGACGGCCGACATCGTCATCACCACCACCGGCAACAAGGACGTCGTCACGCTCGACCATATGCGGTCGATGAAGGACATGGTGATCGTCGGCAATATCGGCCACTTCGACAACGAGATCCAGGTGGCGGCGCTACGCAACCTGAAATGGACCAACGTCAAGCCGCAGGTCGACCTGATCACCTTCCCGGACGGCAAGCGGATGATCCTTCTGTCGGAGGGACGCCTGCTCAACCTCGGCAACGCCACCGGTCATCCGAGCTTCGTCATGTCGGCCTCGTTCACCAACCAGGTGCTGGCGCAGATCGAGCTTTTCACCAAGCACGGCCAGTATCAAAACCAAGTCTATGTGCTGCCCAAGCATCTCGATGAGAAGGTGGCGCGGCTGCATCTCGACAAGCTCGGCGCCAAGCTGACCGAGCTGTCCGGCGAACAGGCCGCCTATATCGGCGTGACGCCGCAGGGCCCGTACAAGCCGGAACACTACCGCTATTAACCAAAGCGAAATTATCTACCAGATATTGAAGCCGGGTGGTTGACTTTCCGCCCGGCATTATTTTTTGCGCCAATGATTCTTCACGCCGATTCCGGCAGGCGTTATTGTTGTGATTCGCGGTCCGGGGACAGGATGGGCCGGGGACGCATTCAGGGCGGTCTTGCATTCAAGCGGCGAAGAGGACCAAGACATGCCGGGGGATTACCCGCCACGCGCGGGAAAGGCCGTCTCCGGCGGCCATGAGGATTCGAACGAGGCCGGCCTTGCCGTGAAAGGCGGCGGTTTTCGCGACGGCGCGCGGCAGGCCTTGCTGCTTGCCACTTCGGCGCTAGCCAGTACGCTGCTAGCCTTTGCCGCCCACGCAGAGACCAGCATCCCGGGAAAGGCCGCAGCGCCGGTGAGCGCCGTCGAGGTCATGCAGCTCGCCATGTTCGTCGGCGTGATGGGCGCCGCACTTGTCTCCGCCATCTTCCTGATTCGCGAGCGCGCCCGCACCGCTTCGCAGAATGTCCAGCTCAGGTCCCGCATCGCGGACGTTAACGCGGCGCTGCAGCGTTCCGAGGCGCTGCTCAATCTGCGCGACCAGCGCCTGATCGTCTGGACCACGGACAACAAGAAGGCCGAACTGATCGGCAGCCTGCCGCTGGAAAGCGGCGCGCCGGACGACAGGTCGGCTTTCCTGGCCTTCGGCCGCTGGCTTATGCCGCGTTCGGCGGCGGCGTTGGAGCACGCGGTAGCCGCGCTGCGCGAACAGGCGAAAGCCTTCGATCTCGTCATCGAGACGCAGGCCGGCGTGCCGCTGGAAGTGCACGGCCGCAAGAGCGCGGCGCATGTCTTGGTGCGCTTCGTGTCGCTGTCGGAGACGCTGCGCAGCCAGGCCAGGCTGAAGATCGAAAACCAGCGGCTCAGCGCCGAGTACGACACCATGGTCGGCCTGCTCGACGCGTTGAAGATGCCGGCGTGGCTGCGGGCGGCGGACGGCCGACTGCAGTGGGTCAACCGCGCCTATGCCGAGGCGGTGGAGGCGGCAAGCCCGGCCGCGGCCGTGCGCGACGCCAAGGAATTCCTTGGCGGCCAGGCGCGCGAGCAGATCGCCGAGCAGCACAAGTCGCGCCCGGTGTTCGAACAGACGCTTTCCACCGTGATCGAGGGCGACCGCCGCATGTTCGCGGTCACCGACTTCGCCGGCGCCGACGGCTCGGCCGGCCTTGCCTGCGACACCAGCGCGGTCGAGACGATCCGCGCCGAATATGAGCGGACCGTGCGCAGCCATGCCGACACGCTCGACCAGCTGAACACCGCGGTGGCGATCTTCGACACCGATGAGAAGCTGCGCTTCTTCAACCAGGCCTTCCAGAAGCTGTGGGGCCTCGACTCGGGCTTCCTGCTCAGCGCTCCTTCCAACACGCTGCTGCTCGACCGGCTGCGCTCAGAAGGCAAGATCGCCGAGCAGCCGGAATGGCGGCGCTGGAAGGAAAACCTGCTCAGCGCCTATCGCGCCGTCGAATCGCAGGAGCACTGGTGGCATCTGCCGGACGGCAAGACGATCCGCGTCGTGGCGAACCCGCAGCCGAAAGGCGGCGTCACCTGGGTGTTCGAGAACCTGACCGAGAAGATGGACCTCGAAAGCCGCTACCAGACCGCCGTGCGGGTGCAGGGCGAGACGCTGGACAATCTCGCCGAAGGCGTGGTCGTGTTCGGTCCGGACGGGCGGCTGCGCCTGTCCAATCCGGCCTTCGTCGCGCTGTGGGGACTGACGGTCGAAGCGGTCAAGCCGAACGTCCATGTCTCGGCGATCCGCGACCTGTGCGACCAGCGGGCCGCGAACAGCCCGTGGGGTGGCTTCGTTGCCGCGGTCACTGGCTTCGACGACGAGCGCCGCGACCGCCGCGGCCAGATCGAGCTGGTCAACGGCACGGTGCTGAGCTACGCGGTGATCCACCTGCCCAACGGCCAGGTGATGATAACCTTCGTCGACGTCACCGACACCGTCAATGTCGAACGGGCGCTGAAAGACAGGAACGAGGCGCTGGAGAAATCCGACCAGCTGAAGAACGAATTCGTGCAGCACGTGTCCTATGAGCTGCGCTCGCCGCTGACCAACATCATCGGCTTCACCGAGCTTCTGTCGCTGCCCACGACCGGGCCGCTGACGCCGAAGCAGCGCGAATATGTCGAGCATGTCGGCTCGTCGTCATCGGTGCTGCTCACCATCGTCAACGATATCCTCGACCTGGCGACCGTCGATGCCGGCATCATGCAGCTCGACATCTCCGAAATGAACATCGACCGGACGATCGCCGCGGCCGCCGAACTGGTCGCCGACCGGCTGGACGAGCATCAAATCAAGCTCGAGATCGACGCAGCCGGGGCGCCGGCAAGCTTCCATGGCGACGAGACCCGCATCCGCCAGATCCTCTACAACCTGCTCAGCAACGCGGCGAACTACGCGCCGGAGGCCAGCACAATCCGGCTGACCTGCCGCCGTCAGGCCGACGGCGTCGAATTCTCGGTGCATGATGACGGCCCCGGCATGCCGCCGGACGTGCTGGAATCGGTCTTCCGCCGCTTCGAGCCGCGGGCCAATGGCGGGCGGCGGCGCGGCGCAGGGCTGGGGCTCTCGATCGTCAAGAGCTTCGTCGAGCTGCACGGCGGAGCCGTGCGCATCGAGACCGGCCAGGACAAGGGCACCACGGTGATCTGCACCTTCCCGGACAAGCCTTCCGGAATCCCGGACACGCCGGCGGGCATCCGCGACGCGGCCGAGTAGCGCGGCCTATATGACAGGGATGGTGCTTGAGCGTCTTCTCGCCGACGAGGCGGCAACGGCAAGGCTTGGCGAGGACCTCGCCATGGCCTTGGGCGCCGGCGATGCGATCGCGCTGAGAGGCGATCTCGGCGCCGGCAAGTCGACGCTGGCCCGCGCGTTGATCCGGGCGCTCGCCGACGACGCTAATCTCGAAGTGCCGAGCCCGACCTTCACGCTGGTACAGAGCTACGAGACGCGCGTTCCCGTCCACCATTTCGACCTCTATCGGCTGTCGGCGCCCGACGAACTCGACGAGCTCGGCCTCGACGATGCGCTGGGCCAGGGCGCAGCGCTCATCGAATGGCCGGAACGGGCCGGCGACCGACTGCCGGCAAACGCGCTATGGGTCGACCTCGCCGAACATGGCGAAGGCCGCGTGGCGAGGCTGTCGGGCGAGGGACCGGTCTTCGAGCGCGTGGCGCGATCGCTGGCCATGCGCGATTTCCTGGCCTCCGCCGGCTGGGGCGAAGCCAGCCGCCGCCATTTCGTCGGCGACGCTTCCGCCCGCTCCTACGAGATCGTCTCGCTGCCCGGCCAGGCGCCGCGGGTGCTGATGAACTCGCCGCGCCTGGTGCTCGGCCCGCCGGTGCGTGACGGCAAACCCTATGCGGCGATTGCCCATACGGCGCAGTCCGTCGCCGCCTTCGTCGCCATCGACAAGGCGCTGCTCGCCGCCGGAGTCAGCGTGCCGGTGATCCACGCCCAGGACCTCGACCAGGGTTTTCTGCTCCTCGAACATCTCGGCTCGGAAGATTTTTTGGGCAGCGACGGCCAGCCGATCGCCGAGCGCTATGAGGCGGCAGCGGAACTGCTGGCCATGATGCATGGCAAGACCTGGCCCGCGCGCATCGAAGCAGCGCCCGGTGTGTTCCACGACGTGCCGCCTTTCGATCGGGACGCCATGCTGATCGAGGCCGATCTTCTGGTCGACTGGTATGTGCCCTGGATCACGGGCGAACCGCCCGAGAACGAATTGCGGGCGGGCTACCACAAGGTATGGAATGAACTTCTCGATCGCCTCGCGGGCAGCGAATACACGCTGATGCTGCGCGACTTCCATTCGCCCAACATCATCTGGCGCGCGGAGCGATCCGGCCTCGACCGGCTCGGCATCGTCGACGTCCAAGACGCGTTGATCGGCCCAGCAGCCTATGACGTCGCCTCCTTGGCCATGGATGCGCGCGTCACCGTCTCGCCGGAGATCGAGCGAGGGACGGTCGCGGCCTATGTCGCGGCGCGCCGAGCGGCCGGCGCTTTCGACGAGGCCGGCTTCGCCGAGGCCTATGCGATCATGGCGGCGCAGCGCAATTCGAAGATCCTCGGTATCTTCGTGCGGCTCGAAAAGCGCGACGGCAAGCCTTACTATCTGAAACACCTGCCGCGCATCCGCGATTATCTGAGGCGGGCGCTGGCGCATCCGGCGCTGGCCAGCCTGAAGGAATTCTACATGGCCCACGGCCTGCTCGAGGAACGGGCCCCATGAAGCCCCCAACCATGACGCCGAAGACCGCGATGGTGCTGGCGGCGGGGCTTGGCAAGCGCATGCGGCCGATCACCGACACCATGCCGAAGCCGCTGGTGAAGATAGCCGGCAAGACCTTGCTCGACTGGGGGTTGGACAGCCTTGAGGCCGCCGGTATCGCCAAGGCTGTCGTCAATGTGCACTATCTGCCCGAGCAGATCGTCGCCCATGTCGCCGGCCGCAAAGCGCCGAAGATCGTCATCTCCGACGAGCGCGAGGCCCTGCTGGAATCGGCGGGCGGCATCGTCAAGGCTCTGCCGCTTCTGGGCAGCGAACCCTTCTACATCATCAACGCCGACACATTCTGGATCGACAGCGGCAAACCCAGCCTCGAGCGTCTTGCCCTTGCATGGGACGCCGCCAGAATGGATATTCTGCTGATGCTTACCGATCTCGACTCAGCGACCGGGCACTGCGTCGGCACCGACTTCCTGGTGGCGCCCGACGGCGCGCTCACGCGCTCGAAGGGCGATCCGGCGGGCCTGATCTATTCGGGTGCTGCCATCATCCATCCGCGGATATTCAAGGACGCGCCAACCGGCTCGCATTCGCTCAACGTCTATTTCGACAAGGCGATCGCCGCCGGGCGCCTGTTCGGCATGGAGATGCATGGACGCTGGATCACCGTCGGCACGCCGGACGCCATTTCCGCCGCCGAGGCGGCCGTTGCCGGCGCGCTAGCGAAGGCGGTATGAGCGGCGCGCGCCGCGTCCTTTCCATCCCGCCCGGAGCGCCGTTCCTGCCGACGCTGGCGGAGGCATTGCTCGACGGCCGGCTGATTCCCGGCTACCGCTTCGACGGCGATCCGCTGGCGTTGGCCGACGCCACCGTCTATGTGCCGACGCGGCGCGCGGCACGGGCCTTGCGCGGCGCCTTCGTGGAGGCACTCGGCAAGCGGTCGGCCATCCTGCCGACGGTGCGGCCGCTCGGCGAGTTCGACGAGGACGAGGCGGCCTTCGACGCCGAGGCGGCGCCGGCCATCGAGCTTGCGCCGCCGATCGCGGTACAGGAACGGCTGTTGTTGCTGGCGCCTTTGGTGCGCGCCTGGAAGGAAAGCCTGCCGGCGCATGTACGGGAGCGGTTCAACGAGGAATTCGTCGTGCCGACCTCGGCCGCCGACGCCATCTGGCTGGCGCGCGACCTCGCCCGGCTGATGGACGAGATCGAGACCGAAGGCGCGGATTGGACGAAGCTTGCGACGCTGGTCACCGGCAACCTCGCCGGATGGTGGCAGGTGACGCTCGATTTCCTTGGCATCGTCACCGACAACTGGCCGGAACTGCTCAAGGAGCGCAACCGCTCCAATCCGGCCGCGCATCGCAGCGCGCAGATCCGGCTGGAGGCGGCGCGGCTGAAGCGCAATCCGCCGGCCGGGCCGGTTATCGCCGCCGGTTCGACGGGTTCCATTCCCGCCACGGCCGAACTGCTTGGCGTGATCGCCGGCCTGCCCAACGGCGCCGTCGTGCTGCCCGGGCTCGACCGCGGACTGGACGACGCATCCTTCGCGACGATCACGGCGCCCGGCGCGCGTCCGTCAACGCTCGGCCATCCGCAATACGGCCTCGCCAAGCGGATCGGCGGCATCGGCATTTCGCGCCGCGATGTCGAGGACATCGTCGCCGCGCCACCGCCGCTCGCGTTGCGCGCCGCCCTTGTCGGCGAGGCGCTGCGGCCGGCCGAAACCACCGAATACTGGACCGAGACGCGACCGCGCTTTTCGGCTGATGACATCGAGCAGGCGCTGGCCGGCATGACGCTGGTGGAAGCGGCGAACGAGCGCGACGAAGCCGCGGCAATCGCCATCGCGCTGAAGCGCGCCGTCGAGACACCAGGCAAGCGCGCGGCGCTCGTCACCGGCGACCGGGCGCTGGCTCGGCGGGTTTCGGCCGAGCTTCTGCGTTTCGGCGTCGTCGCCGACGATTCCGGCGGCGCGCCGCTCACCAATACGCCGGCCGCCAGCCTGCTCAGGTTGGCGCTGAGCGCCGCGTTCCGGCCCGGCGATCCGGTCGGCCTGCTTGCCTTGCTCAAGCATCCGCTGCTCGGGCTCGGCCTCGAACGTCGGAGCGTGCGCAAGGCGGCCGAGCTGATCGAGCTGGTAGCGCTGCGCGGTGGCACGGGCCGGCCTGATGTCGCATTGCTCGGCGAACTTTTCGAGACGAGGCTCACGGAGCTGAGCGGCGACACAAGGCAGCCTTTCTGGTTCTCGCGCCTGTCCGTGCGTGGCATCGAGCAGGCGCAGGGCGTGCTTAGCCGCCTTACCAATGCGCTTTCGCCGCTCACCGCGATGCGCGACGAGAAGGACGCCGATATCGCGACACTGACGCGCGCCAGCGTCGTCGCGCTGGAGGATCTGGGCCGCGCCGCCGATGGCAGCCTCGTCGACCTCTATGCCGGCGACGCCGGCGAAAAACTCGCCGACCTGCTGCGCGGACTGATCGCCGCATCCTCGCCCTTCACCTTCGCCGCTTCGGAATGGCCCGACGTGATGGAGGCGCTGATCGCGCCGGAGACGGTGAAGCCGGCGCAAGGCACCGACCGCAACATCGCCATCTGGGGCGCGCTGGAAGCCCGATTGCAGAACGTCGACACGCTTGTCATCGGCGGTCTCAATGAAGGGGTCTGGCCGCGCAAGCCCGAGAGCGACCGCTTCATGTCGCGCCTGATGAAAACCGGCATCAACCTCGAGCCGCCGGAGCGACGCATCGGCCTTGCCGCGCATGATTTCCAGATGGGGATGGGTACGACAGAGGTCGTGCTGACGCGTCCGGCGCGCTCCGGCGATGCGCCGGCAGTGCCGTCGCGCTGGTTGCAGCGCATGGTGACCTTCATCGGCAAGGAGCCGGCGACGATATTGCGCAGGCGCGGCGACGCGCTGCTTGCCTGGGCACGCGCGCTCGATGCCGGCGAGAGGAAGGATTTCGCCCCCCGCCCGCAGCCCAAGCCACCGCTCAGCCAGCGACCGCGGCATTTCTCGGTCACCGAGATCGAGACGCTGCGCCGCGACCCTTACGCGGTCTATGCGCGGCGCATCCTCGGCCTGATGCCGCTGGAGCCGCTGATCCGCGATCCGGGCGCCGCCGAACGCGGCACGCTGTTCCACGAGATCCTGCATTTGTTCTCGCGGCAGGTGGAAGATCCAAGGGCGCCGAACGCGCTGTCGAGTCTCATCGACGCCGGCCGTCTCTGCTTTGCCGAGGCCAAGCTCCCGCCGGATATCGAGGCTGTCTGGTGGCCGCGTTTCGAAAAACTCGCCGAAAACATCATCGAATGGGAACATGGCCGCGCCGATGCCGTTGCCCGCCGCTATGCCGAGGAGCGCGCCGAAAAGACGGTGGTCGGCCGCACCGGCGTGACCCTTTCCGGCTATGCCGACCGCGTGGACCTGCTTGCCGGCGGTATGGCCGACATTCTCGACTACAAGACCGGCTCCTCGCCCTCGAAAGCGCAGGCGCACACGCTGCTGTCGCCGCAGCTTGCCCTGGAAGGCGCCTTGCTCAGGCGCGGCGCCTTCAAGGAGCTCGGCATTCGCGAGCCCTCGCAGCTGGCCTTCGTACGGCTGAAGCCGAATGGCGAGGTGTTCGAGGAATCGATCCTCGAATACAACCGCAAGCCGCGCACCGCCAACGACCTTTCCGAGGAAGCCTGGGCGCGGCTGGAGCGGCTGCTTTTCCATTACGCCGATCCGGCCACCGGCTATCTGTCGCGCGCCCTTCCCTTCCGCGAGGGCGAAGCCGACGGCGATTACGACCATCTTGCGCGCGTGCTCGAATGGTCGGCCGGCGGCGCCAGAGAAGACGAGGCGGAAGGATGAAATATCCGATCCCCTCCGATACCGCCGCCAGCCAGGCGCGCGCCTCGGATCCCGCCTATTCCGCCTGGGTGTCGGCCAATGCCGGCTCGGGCAAGACGCATGTCCTGGCGCAGCGCGTCATCCGGCTTTTGCTCAACGGCACCGATCCGTCGAAGATCCTGTGCCTGACCTATACGCGCGCCGCCGCCGCCAACATGTCGAACCGAGTGTTTTCGACCTTGTCGGAATGGACGGCGCTCCCGGATACCGAGCTTGGCGCGCGGATCGCCGCGCTCGACGGCCGCCGCGCCGACCGCGATTTGATGCGGCGCGCGCGCCGCCTGTTCGCCGAGGCGTTGGAGACGCCGGGCGGCCTGAAGATCCAGACCATCCATGCCTTCTGCGAATCCGTGCTGCACCAGTTCCCGCTCGAAGCCAACATCCCGGCGCATTTCGAGATGCTCGACCCGCAGATGGAGGCGTCGCTGTTCGCGGATGCCCGGCGCGATATGATCTCGGGGGCGGGCGCCGGCGTCGAGGGCCTGGCGGAAGCCTTCGCCACCGTTTTGGAACGCGGCGGCGAGTTCGGGCTCGATTCATTGCTTGCCGAAATCGTCGGCAAACGCGACGAACTGCGCGGCTTCATCGCCAAGCTTGGCAAGGATCGGGGCTTCCGGCCGCTCTTCGCCGAATTCGGTTTCAGGCCCGGACAGACGGCCGAGGGCATCGCCGCTTCGCTGTGGCCGCTGTCCGGCTTCGCTCCCCGCGAGTTCGCCGAATTCGCGCAGGCCGCCGAAGCCGCCGACGCGCGGCAGGTGCTGAACAACGTCCTCCCTTATGCACGGGGCGCTTTCGCCGAAGCCGACCCGATCCGCCGGCTGCGGCTGCTGGCAAAGGCCTTTCTCAAGGCCGACGGCGACCCCTACGACCCGCCCAAGATCTTCAAGAAGGCGCTGGTCGACCGGCTGCCGGATCTGCCGGAACGCTACCTTGCGGCGGCCAAGGCGATCCTCGACGTTACCGACCAGCTGGCGCTGTTCCGCATGCTGGAAGGGACAGCGGCGGCACTCACCGTCGCCGGCTGGCTGATCGCGCGCTATGAGCAGTTGAAGCGCGGCCGCGGCTTCCTCGACTTCAACGACCTGATCACCCGCACGGTCAGCCTCTTGTCGCGGCCCGATGCCGGGCCTTGGGTGCAGTTCAAGCTCGACCAGGGCATCGATCACATCCTGCTCGACGAGGCGCAGGACACCAGCCCGGACCAGTGGGAAGTGGTGAAGAAGCTGACGGAGGAGTTCTTCGCCGGGCTCGGCCAGCGTGAAGAAGTCAGGCGCACGGTGTTTGCCGTCGGTGACGAGAAGCAGTCGATCTATTCCTTCCAGGGCGCAGCACCTGATTCCTTTGCCGAAAGCCGGCTGTTGTTTGCCGGCCGCGTTCGCGACGCGGAAGCCGCCTTCGCCAATCTCAAGCTCACCTGGTCTTTCCGCTCGAGCGACGACGTGCTGGCCGCGGTCGACCGCGTCTTTGCCGATCCGGGCGTGCGGCGCGGCATCAGCCACGATCCCGATCCGCTGAGCCACAAGGCGATCCGCAATGATGCGCCGGGCTATGTCGAGGTATGGCCGTCGGTCGGCGCCGAGATGGTCGAGGAGCCGGACGACTGGACCTTGCCAGTCAACCATGCCAGCGCGCCCGCGGTGCGGGTTGCCGAACACGTGGCGACGACCATCCAGACCTGGCTGCGCAACGGCGAAATCATCGAAGGCAAGGGCCGGAAACTGACTGCCGGCGATATCCTCGTCCTGGTGCGCAAGCGCGACCGCTTCGTCCATGCGCTGTCGCGCAGCCTGAAGAACCGCCAGATCCCGGTTGCCGGCGCCGACAGGCTGAGCCTGCCCGGCCATATCGCCGTGCAGGACCTGATCGCGCTCGGGCATTTCCTGATCCAGCCGGAGGACGACCTGTCGCTGGCCGCTGTCCTGCGCAGTCCGATCTTCGAAGTCCCCGAGGAAACGCTGCTGGCGCTTGCCGGCGAGCGACCGAAGGGCCAGTCGCTGATTGCCTCGCTGCGGCAGCATGCGGCCGAAGATGTGGCCCTCGCCGCCGTCGTTAGCCGGCTCGATGACTGGGCGAACGAAGTGGCGTTCAAGCCGGTGTTCGAATTCTACGCCGCCGCGTTGGCGCGCGACGGCCTGCGCCGCAAGATGACGGCGCGGCTGGGACCCGAGGCCGGCGATATCCTCGACGAATTCCTGAGCTTCTGCCTGGCCGAGGAACGCACCGGACTGCCGGGGCTGGAATCCTTCCTGTCGACACTGGAAAATGCCGGCCCCGAGATCAAGCGCGAGATGGACCAGACGCGCGACGAGGTCCGCGTCATGACCGTGCACGCCGCCAAGGGTCTCGAAGCACCGGTCGTCTTCCTCGTCGATGGCGGCTCGGCGCCGTTCAGCGATCAGCATCTGCCGCGGCTGATGCCATTCGAGAGCTCGGGGACGCAATGGAAAGGCAAGGGATATCTGTGGCGCTCGGCCAGCGATGTCGCCAATGGGGTCTCGCGCGCGGCCTCCGCCCGGGCGCGCGAACTGGCGGATGATGAATACCGGCGGCTGCTCTATGTCGGCATGACGCGCGCCGAGGACCGGCTGGTCGTCTGCGGCTATCACGGCAAGCGACAGCCCAGCCCCGGCACGTGGCATTCGATCGTCAGCCGGGCCTTGCTGGGCGCGCCCGAGAGTGCCGAACGCCGGCATCCCGCGACTCCCGATGTGGCCGTGCATCGTTTCCATATGACGAAGCTGCCGCCGGTAGCGCTGTCCGGCGTGGACGAGGCGGGACCCTTCGAACACACCGCGCCGCTGCCCGAAAGCCTGTTCCGGCCACTGCCGCTCTATGAGAAGCTGCCGCGGCCGCTTTCGCCTTCCGGCGCCTCGGCGTTGATCGATGAGGCGAAGGAAGCTGCGCCCGACACACGCTCGCCGGTGCTGGATGCCGTCGCCGAGCCCGGCTTCGCGGTCGTGCGCGGCCTTGCTCTGCACAAATTGCTGCAGGTGCTGCCCGGCATCGCCGAGGCGGAAAGGGGAGACGCGGCCGAGCGCTACCTGGCGCGCGCCGGCGCCGATTGGCCGGACGGCGAGCGCGACAAGGCGCTTGCGGCGGTGCTGTCGATCCTGTCCGACAGCCGCTTCGGCCCGTTGTTCGCGCCATCCTCGCGCGCCGAAGTCGCGGTCATGGGGAGTCTCGACGTGAAGGGCAAGCTGCGCTCGATCTCCGGCAAGATCGACCGGCTGGCGGTCACGCCAGAAAGAGTCTCGATCGTCGACTACAAGACCAACCGGCCGCCGCCCGGGACCCTGGCCGAGGTGCCGCCGGCTTACGTGCTGCAGCTTGCGCTCTACCGCGCGCTGCTCCAGCCGCTCTATCCGGGCCGCGAGGTGACGGCGGCGCTGCTGTTCACCGAGGCGCCGCGCCTAATCGAGCTGCCGGCAAGGGTCATGGACGATGCCCTTGCCCGACTCACGACAGCGTGACACAAGAACTGCTTGAACATCGCCGCCACAACCACCACATTTGGTGCAACCCGAGTTTTCGAAAGGATTTCAGCATGGCCACCGTCAAGGTCGACAATGGCAATTTCCAGGCCGATGTGCTCAACGCCAAGGAGCCGGTCGTGGTGGATTTCTGGGCGGAATGGTGCGGTCCGTGCAAAATGATCGGCCCGTCGCTGGAAGAGATCGCCAAGGAGCTCGGCGGGAAGGTCAAGATCGCCAAGCTCAACATCGACGAGAACCCCGAGTTGGCCGCGCAGTTTGGCGTGCGCTCGATCCCGACGCTGATGATCTTCAAGGGTGGCGAGGTCGCTGACATGAAGGTGGGCGCCGCGCCGAAGACCGCGCTGTCGCACTGGATCAACGGCAGCCTCGCCTGAGCCAATCCGGATGTTTTGAGAACGAGCCCGGCCATTGCGCCGGGCTTTTTCTTGGCGCCATCGCTGGAGTCGCACTGGCCCTGACGCCGGAGCCTTTCATCTTCTTTTCTCAAGGGAAAGGAGAGCTCCATGACCGGAACAGCCAAGGCCACAGTTCACGTCGACAATGAGCGGGTGATCGTCACCGAGTACCGCTTCGCGCCGGGCGCCAACACAGGCTGGCATCGCCACGGCCACGACTATGTCGTGGTGCCGCTGATGGACGGCAAGGTGAAGCTGGTGACCAAGGATGGCGAATCCTTCGCCGAGATGAAGCAAGGCGCGCCCTATTTCCGCAGGGAAGGCGTCGAGCACGACGTCATCAACGCCAATGACGGCGAATACGCTTTTATAGAGATCGAGCTGAAGTAGCTTCCCACCCCTAGTCACCAGTCTGCGACGCGGTCGCCGCCAGCAAACTGCGCGCTTTTGCCGGTGTATTCGAACAGCTCGATCTTCACGCCATTGGGGTCGGCGATCCAGGCTTGAAAAGTGTCGTCGCAGGCAAGCTTCTTCGGCGTGACCTCGACCCCTTTCGACCGGATATGGGCGATGGCCGCGTCGATGTCCTCCACTTCAAGGCAGAAATGGTTGATCTGGTTGCGATCGCCATAGCTGGCCTCGGTCTTCTCGAACACCTCGACATGGCTGCGGCCGCCGCAGTCGAGATAGAAGCCGAAAATCCCGCCGTCGCGCAGGAAATTGAACCTTGTGTCCATGCCGAGCACATCCCGGTAGAAGTCGCGCGTCGCTTCCAGGTCATGCGCGAAAATGCAGACATGGGCGAGCTGCTTCACCTTGATCATGGCCGGTTCCTTTCGGCCCCCGCCGAAATCCGCAGCGCCGTCTTGACCTGGCCTCAGGTCGGCGGTGTGCCGTTCTCGGCCAGCACGGCGCCGGCGAAGTAGAGCGAGCCGCCGATGAGAATCCGCGGTGCCGGGCCGTCCCAGGAGTCGCGCAGCAGCATCAGCGCGCTGGCGACGGAGCTGACCGGCTCGGCCGACAGGCCGGCCTCTTCGGCACGCAAAGCCAACTCGTCGTTCGGCACGCCGGCGTCGCTGTTGCTCACCGGCACGGTGTAGACATGGCGGGCAAGCCCTTTGAAGGCGCTGAAATAGCCGGTCTGGTCCTTGGTGTTGATCATGCCGGAGATCAGGACCAGCGGCCTCGGGTTCTTCTCCTCCTGCTCGGCCAGCGCCTCGGCGATGACGATGCCGGCACCGGGATTGTGGCCGCCGTCCAGCCAGATTTCCGCGCCCTTCGGTGCAAGGTCGACCAGCTTGCCCTGGGTCAGCTTCTGCATCCTTGCCGGCCAGGCCACATGGGTCATCGCCTTTTCGGTGGCGCGGTGGCTGATCTCGAATCCAGCCGCCTTGACGGCGGCGATCGCCGCCGCGGCGTTGGCAAACTGGTGGCGCCCGGGCAGGCGCGGCGAAGGCAGGTCCATCAGCCCGTCCTCATCCTGATAGACCATGCGGCCGTTTTCCTCGAAGGCAAGGAAGTCCTGGCCGTAGATCACGGTCGGGCAATCCAGCCGTTCGGCCGTCTCGATCAGCACCTGAAGCGCGGTGTCGCTTTCCTGTGCGCCGATCACCACCGGGCAGCCGCGTTTCATGATGCCTGCCTTCTCCGCGGCGATCAGCTCGACACGGTCGCCGAGATAGGCTTCGTGGTCCATCGAAATCGGCATGATCACCGAAACCGCCGGCCGCTTGACGACATTGGTGGCGTCGAAGCGGCCGCCGAGGCCGACCTCGATGATGGCCGCCTCCGCCGGGTGTTCCGAAAACAGGATGAAGGTGACGGCGGTGAGGATCTCGAAGACGGTGATCTTCTGGCCGCCATTGGCCTCCGCGACGCGCGCGATGGCCTCGGCGAAAATATCGTCTTCGACGAGCTTGCCGCCGCCTTCGGCCGCCAGCCGGTATCGCTCATGCCAGTTCACCAGATGCGGCGAGGTGTGGACATGGACGAGATGGCCGGCCGCTTCCAGCAGCGCGCGCGAGAAGGCGGCGCAGGAGCCCTTGCCATTGGTCCCGGCGATGTGGATGACCGGCGGCAGCCGGTCCTGCGGGTTGCCGAGGCGTTCGAGAAGCCGCGTGACGCGGTCCAGCGAAAGATCGAAGCCTTTCGGATGCAGCGTCATCAAATGTTCGATTTCGCGGTCGGCGGATAGCGTTGTCATGGCGGAATCCTAACGCATGCCTCCGAACCGGGGAATCGGTTTCGGAGCGGCCATGCGCAAATCAGAGGCTACAGCACGCAACGGGCGGCGCAAATCGCGGTTCGCGGCGAAGGATGTCGCGCCACGCCGATATCGAGTCAGGCTTGCGGCCGAGTCTCCGCGTTGACGATCGCCGGCGGCAGGATCTCCGGCTCAAGCGGCTTCTCGGCTTGCGGCATCTTGAGCAGCATCTTCAGCAGCCGCGCGATGGTCTGGCGCATCTCGAGACGCGACACGACCATGTCGACCATGCCGTGCTCCATCAGATATTCGGCGCGCTGGAAGCCGTCGGGCAGCTTTTCGCGAATGGTCTGCTCGATGACGCGCGGCCCGGCAAAGCCGATCAGCGCGCCGGGCTCGGCAATGTGGACATCGCCCAGCATGGCGTAGGAGGCGGTGACGCCGCCGGTGGTCGGGTTGGTGAGCACCACGATATAGGGCAGGCCGGCTTCCTTGAGCCGGTCGACGCCGACCGTGGTGCGCGGCAACTGCATCAGCGACAGGATGCCTTCCTGCATGCGGGCGCCGCCGGAGGCCGCGAACAGGATCAGCGGCCGCTTGCGCTGTAGCGCGACCTCGAAGGCATGCACGATGGCTTCGCCGGCGGCCATGCCGAGCGAGCCGCCCATGAAGGCGAAGTCCTGCACGGTGACGATGACCGGCAACCCGTCGATGGTGCCGGCGCCGTTGAGGATCGCATCCTCGAGGCTGGTCTTGGCCTTCGCTTCCTTTAGGCGATCGGTGTAGCGCTTCTCGTCGCGGAACTTCAGCGGATCCTGGACGACCCTGGGATTTTCCAGCACTTCGTATTTGCCGTCGTCGAAGAAATACCGCAGCCGCTCCTTGGCCGAGATCTTCATGTGATGGCCGGAGGCCGGGATGACGAACTGGTTGGATTCGAGATCCTTGTGGAAGATCATCTCGCCGGTCTCGGGATCCTTGATCCAGAGGTTTTCCGGCATGTCGGTGCGCCGGCCGAGCATCGAGTTGATCTTCGGGCGGACGTAATTGGTGATCCAGTTCATGGCTTCGGCTCCCGTCCTGGAAAGGACTTCACGCAATTCCAGGAAAAGTCTGTGGCGATTTTCCGTCCGGAACTGCTTGGCGAGAAATAGTCAGGCTATTCGGCGGCGGCAAGGCGCGCCGCTCGGACGCCCTGGGCAAGGCCGCTGACCAAAGTGGCGACAGCTTCGGCCGGATCGGCGGTCTTCTCCCCCTTCGGCCCAAGCACATTGGCGATCGCGTTTACGATCGCCGTGCCGACCACAACGCCGTCGGCCGAGGCGCCGATGACACGCGCCTGCTCGGCGGTCTTGACGCCGAAGCCGACGCAGACCGGCAGCGCGGTGTGGCCTTTGATCCGGGTGACCGCCGCCGAAACCTTGGCGGTGTCGGCCAGCGCCGAGCCGGTGATGCCGGTCATCGAGACGTAATAGACGAAGCCGGAGGTGTTTTCCAAAACCTTGGGCAGGCGCTTGTCGTCGGTGGTCGGCGTTGCCAGGCGGATGAAGTTGACGCCAGCCTTCAGCGCCGGAATGCAGAGCTCCTCGTCCATCTCCGGCGGCAGGTCGACGACGATCAGGCCGTCGATGCCGCTGGCCTTTGCATCCGCGAGGAAGCGATCGACGCCATAGATGTAGATCGGATTGTAATAGCCCATCAGCACGATCGGCGTCTCGTCGTCGCCGGCGCGGAAATCCGACGCCATCTTCAGCGTCCTGGCCAGGGTATGGCCGCCCTTCAGCGCCCGAAGCCCCGCCGCCTGGATGGCCGGACCGTCGGCCATCGGGTCGGAGAAGGGCATGCCGAGCTCGATGATGTCGCTGCCGGAGACGGGCAGCGCCTTCATGATCGACAGCGAGGTGTCATAGTCGGGGTCGCCACCCATGATGTAGGTGACCAGAGCCGGGCGCCCTTCGGCTTTGAGCTTCGCCATGCGGCGGTCGATGCGGGTGGTCATTGTCAGATCTCCATGCCCAGCATCTTTGCCACCGTATGCACGTCCTTGTCGCCGCGGCCGGACAGGTTGACGATCACCAGCTGGTCCTTGTCCATCTTCGGCACGATCTTCATCGCATGGGCGATGGCATGCGCCGATTCCAGCGCCGGGATGATGCCTTCGACCCGCGTGGTGAGCTGGAAGGCTTCCAGCGCCTCGTCATCGAGGATCGGCTCATACTGGACACGGCCGGAATCGCGCAGCCAGGAGTGCTCCGGACCGACGCCCGGATAGTCGAGGCCGGCCGAGATCGAATGGCCATCGAGGATCTGACCGTCGGCGTTCTGCAAGAGGTAGGTGCGATTGCCGTGCAGCACGCCGGGCTTGCCGGCATTCATCGAGGCACAGTGCTCGACGCCGTCGAGGCCGCGCCCACCGGCTTCGACGCCGATGATGCGGACGTCCTTGTCGTCAAGGAAAGGATGGAAGAGGCCAATGGCGTTGGAGCCGCCGCCGACGGCGGCGATGATGACGTCGGGCAGCCGGCCTTCCTGCTCCAGCATCTGGGCGCGGGCCTCTGAGCCGATCACCGACTGGAAGTCACGCACCAGCTCCGGATAGGGATGCGGGCCGGCGGCGGTGCCGATGAGATAATAGGTGTCCTCGACATTGGTGACCCAGTCACGCAGGGCCTCGTTCATGGCGTCCTTCAGCGTGCCGTGGCCGGCGGTGACCGGCCGCACCTCGGCCCCGAGCAGCTTCATGCGGAACACATTCGGGCTCTGGCGGGCGACGTCGGTGGCGCCCATGTAGACGACGCAAGGATAGCCGAAACGCGCCGCGACGGTGGCCGAGGCGACGCCATGCTGGCCGGCGCCCGTCTCGGCGATGATGCGCTTCTTGCCCATGCGCTTGGCCAGCAGGATCTGGCCGAGGCAATTGTTGATCTTGTGCGAGCCGGTGTGGTTGAGGTCCTCGCGCTTGAAATAAACCTTGGCGCCGCCGAGATGTTTCGTCAGCCCTTCCGCGAAATAGAGCTTTGAGGGCCGCCCGGCATAGTGGGTCGACAGGTTCTGCAGCTCGGCCTTGAACTCCGGATCGTTCTTGGCCTTGTTCCACTGCTCCTCGAGATCGAGGATCAGCGGCATCAGCGTCTCGGCGACGAAACGGCCGCCGAAAATGCCGAACATGCCCTGCTCGTCGGGTCCGGTGCGGAAGGAATTGGGCATAGCCGGCTTGTTCATCGCCGATCTCCTGATTTTGGTTGTGTTCAGGCGGCGCGGTCGTCGCGCGCGGCCCTGACGGCCCGGAAAAACTGCTCGATCAGCGCCGGATCCTTGACGCCCGGAGCGCTTTCCACGCCGGACGAAACATCTATTCCGGGAGGGTTGGCCAGTCTCAGGGCATCGCCGATATTGGCGGCGTTGAGCCCTCCGGAAAGCATGTAATCGAGCCCGGCGTCAAGGCCGGCAAGGACGCGCCAGTCGAAGGCAACGCCGTTGCCGCCCGGCAGTTGGGACCCCTTGGGCGGCTTGGCATCGAACATGAAGCGATCGGCGATACCTGCGAATGGCTTTATCCGCTCGAGATCGGCTGCCTCGCTGACGGAGAACACCTTCATGACCGGCAGGCCGTAACGGGCCTTGAGTTCCGCCACGCGCTCGGGCGTTTCCGAACCGTGCAGCTGCAGCATGTCCGGCTGCATTTTCGCGACGATGTTATCCAAGAACTCATCGTCGGCATCGACGGTGACGGCGACCGCCAGGGCCTTGCCGCGCGCCGCCACGCGCAGGCGGCCGGCCTCGGCCGGCTCGACGTAACGCGGGCTCTTCGGGAAGAAAATAAACCCGACATGGCTGGCGCCGCCGGCAAGGGCGGCCGCCATCGCGGCGTCGGTCTTCAATCCGCAGATCTTGATGTCGAGCGTCATGGGCCGGGCTTGGCACGAAAAGCCGCGAGAGTCGAGAAAAAGCATGCTGTTGCCGGCTCTGCGGAAAACACTACCTTGATATAGGAAGCACAGGCGGGAGCAGACAGTCATGGCCGACCAGACCATCGTCGAACTCAGGCAGAAGATCGCGCAGGCGCGCGAGGTGATCGTGCATCTGATGGACAAGGCCGCATTCAACGGCGCCGAGGCGCACCGGGCGTTGGAGTATTTCGGCAGCGACGCGTTCGATCGGGATTTTCTGCCCTGGCCGCATATCGAGGAAGGATTGCGGCCTGAGGAGTTGAACGCGGCAAATGATGATTGAGCGGGCCGGCCGGCGCTATTCAAACACAATCGCCTGCAGCGCGCCGCCATTGCGCTTCAGCCAGTCCTTGCAGCGGTCCGTATCGGGGCAGAGCTTTTCGCACAATTTCCAGAATTTCGGGCCGTGGTTCATCTCCTTGAGATGCGCCACCTCATGCGCCACCAGGTAGTTTATCACCGCCGGCGGCGCCATCATGATGCGCCAGGAGAAGGAGAGATTGCCCTCCGAGGTGCATGACCCCCAGCGGCTGGAGGTATCCTTGTACCTTATCGCCTTGGCGCGCTTGCCGATCGCCTCGGTGTGCTTGACCACCAGTTTCTCGATCTCCTTCTTGGCCTCGCGCTTGAGGTAATCGGCGATGCGGCGCGGCAGATGGATGCGCTCGCCATGGACGACCAACAGCGGGCCGCGTTCGTCGCGCAAGACGGTGACGGTGCCGCGCTTCGACGGCTCATGCACGATGCGGTGCGGCACGCCGCGGATCGGGATTTTTATGCCGGGCCGCACCTGGGGGCGCGTCGGCACCTTGGCCAGGCGCTGCTCCAGCCAGTCCTGGTGGCGATCGAGGAATTTCTCCACCTCGCCGCGGCGCAGGCCGGGCGGCACGGTGACGCGCAGGCCCTGGCCGCCGGAATCGATGCGCAAGGTGAGCCGCCGGGCCCTGGCGCTCTCGACGATTTTCAGCGGCAATGTTCGCCCGGCGACGCAATGTTCGCGCTCCACGACAGGCGTGGGCTTTGGCTTGGTCAGATTGCGAAAGAAGCCGAGGGTCATGGCTGGACGATACGCGATTCGAAAAAAACGACCAGTGGAGGGTGCTACAAAGAGAACAAAAAAGAAACGGCGCCGCAAGACGCGACGCCGTTCTATCAGCCTAAGACCTGTCGCAGGATCTCAGTCGTCGAGCAGGTTCGTACCCTTGCCGCGCTTGGAAGCGGGCTTGTCGCCCGGCTCGGTGGTGGTTGTCGGCGCGGTATGCTTGTTGCGCTGGGCCATGAAGCGATCAAATTCGTCCTGGTCCTTGGCGCGGCGCAGTTCGCGGGCGTAATCGTCGAACTCGGTCAGCATCTCGTCGAGCTTGCGGCGCTCCTCGGCCAGGCGTTCGAGCTCCTTCTCGCGCCAGTCGTCGAAGGCGACATTGCCGGTGTGGGCCGAGCCGTGGCCCCAGCGGGCCGCCTTGTCGGAACTGCGGCGGCAACCGGCGAAGATGCCGTCGGTGGCGCGGTTGACGTCGCGCTTGAAGCCCTCGAGCCGGTCGCCCCAGATGATATAGGCGAGCATGGCGAAGCCGAGCGGCCAGAACACCATGAAGCCGATGACCATCAGCGCGATGGTGGCCGGCGTCCAGGCCGGACGGATCAATGCACTCGTGTTCATTTCTCCCAATCCTTCCGTTGGAGACAGCCAGAGCGGCTGCGTGGAATCGAAATGGGAAGGCGAAATAGGCTATTCAAGACAAACCCGGCCAAAACCGGCGAAGCATCTGAAATGATTATCGCTTTTTGAGTTTATCGAGGAAAAGCACTGCCAAGCCGGCGACAAGGCCCCAGAATGCCGCGCCGACGCCGAAGAGCGTGAGGCCGGAGGCGGTGACGGCAAAGGTGATGGTGGCGGGCATGCGCTCGGCCTCGTCCCTGAGCGCGATCGACAAGGCGTTGGCCAAGGACGCCATCAGCGCCAGCCCGGCGACCAGCACGATCAGGCTCTGCGGCAGGACGGCGAAGATCGCCACCAGCGAAGCGCCGAAGATGGCGAAGATCAGATAGGCCAGCGCATAGAACGGCCCCGTCTTCCAGCGTTCGGCAGGGTCGGGATGCACGTCGGGGCCGGTGCAGATTGCCGCCGAGATGGCCGCCAGGTTGGTGGTGGCGGCGCCGAACGGCGCCGACAACAGCGAAAACAGGCCGGTGACGCCGATCAATGGTGCAGGTTCGGGGTGGTAGCCCGCCGCGCGCAGCACGGCGAGGCCGGAGAGGTTCTGCGAGGCCATGGTGACGAGGTAGAGCGGCAGCGCCAAGCCGACGATTGCCTTGGCCGTGAAGCTTGGAGCCACCAGCGTCAGCGTCGACAGTTCCGGCGCCGGCAGGCCACCGACACGGCCGGTGAGGAAGGCGGCGAGCCCGCCGCCGACCAGAACCGCCAGCACCGACAACGACGGATTGAAAAGGCGGATGATGAAAAACGCCGCGATCAGCGGCAAAATGAGCCGGGGATCGGCCGGAATGGCCTTCACCGCATTGATGGCGAAGGTGACGACGATACCGGCCAGCATGCCGGAGGCGACGGAGGCCGGTATGCGCGCGATCAGCCTGGTCAACGGCTTGAACAGGCCGGTGGCGATCAAAAGGACGCCGGTGACGATGAAGGCGCCGACGGCTTCGGGCATGGTGAAGCCGCTGGAGGCGGCGACCAGCGCCAGACCCGGCGTCGACCAGGCGGTGATGACAGGCATTTTCGTGCGCCAGGACAGCCACAGGCATTCGATCGCCATCGCAAGGCAGATCGCCGTTACGCCGCTCGCGGTCTCGACCTGCGTTGCGCCGACCGCCTTGGCGGCGGCAATGACGATGGCCAAAGTCCCGCCGAAGCCGACGATCGCCGCGACGAAGGCGGATATCGGGATCGAAACGCGCATGGTCAGGCGGCCCGCCTGACCATTTCGCCGACGGCGCGCTTCAGCAGGTCGAGATCCTCGGGACGGGACAGGCGATGGTCGCCGTCCGGAATGAGCGACAGCGTCACGTCGTCGGCGGGCAGCATGGAGGCGAGCTTCAGCGCGTGGCCCGACGGCACGTCCGGGTCAGCCAGGCCCTGCAGGATATGCACCGGACAATGCGTGTCGATCGGGCCGGTCATCACCCGGTTGGCGCGGCCGTCCTCGATCAGCGCGCGCGTGTATATAAAGGGCTGGTCCGAATAATCGGACGGCTCGGCGAAGAAGCCTTTTTCCTGCAAATCCTGCCGCTGCGCGTCGGTCAGCACCGGCTCGATCAACTCGACGGTGAAATCCGGCGCCGGGGCGAGGAGCACAAGACCGGCAACCCTTGCGTTGCCCGCCTTGCGCAGTTCCTGCACCATGCGCAGCGCGATCCAGGCGCCCATCGAGGAGCCGACCAGGATCTGCTTGCCCTTGCTGAAACGGCGAAAGACCGCAAGGCTCTGCGTCAGCCATCTGGAGATCGTCCCGTCGGCAAATTCGCCGCCCGATTCACCATGGCCGGAATAGTCGTGGCGCAGATAGGCGCGACCCTCGCCGCCGGCCCAGGCGGCAAGCGCCTCGGCTTTTGTGCCAAGCATGTCGGACTTGTAGCCGCCGAGCCAGACCACGCCGGGTGCTGAGCCCTTTACCTGCCGGACGGCGATGTTCGATCCGTCCACATCGATGAAAACCGGAGCGCTGGCGGCCATGGGCTTATTCCTCTCGGCCGGTCTTTTGACACAAGCGGTGGTTCAACGAAAAGTGCTCGCGGCGTTTCTTTGCTTGGTGCAGACAATTGCCATGCAGCAGGTGATTTTCCGGCGCGGCTATGCTATTGACTCCCGCCCCGCGCTCACCACATAGGCGCGTCCACCTATTTTGAAACCACAGAAACCCTGAACGAAACGGCCGAGGAGACCACGACCATTCGCAGACCTTTCAAAGCAGCGGCACCCACCAAGGACGGGCCGCGCTCAAACCGAGACATCCGGGTTCCCCGGGTCCAGCTTATCGACGCCGAAGGCCAGAACCGCGGCGAAGTTTCCATCAACGAAGCGCTGCTGCTGGCCGAGGAGGCCGGGCTCGATCTCGTCGAGATATCGCCCAACGCGCAGCCCCCCGTCGTCAAGATCCTCGATCTCGGCAAGCTGAAATACGCCAACCAGAAGAAGGCGGCCGAAGCGCGCAAGAACCAGAAGGTCATCGAGATCAAGGAGATCAAGATGCGCCCGAACATCGACAGCCATGACTACGACACCAAGATGAAGGCGGTGCGCCGCTTCTTCGAGGAAGGCGACAAGGTCAAGCTGACGCTGCGCTTCCGTGGCCGCGAGATGGCGCATATGGAGCTCGGCATGCAGCTTCTGAACAAGGTGCGCGAGGAAGTGGCCACCATCGCCAAGGTCGAGGCGGAGCCGAAGCTCGAAGGCCGCCAGATGATGATGGTCCTGGCGCCGCGCTGATCGGGAAGGCGCGGCCGCCGACACCGTCGCGTCCATCACGCTTTCGCGAGTTGCCGGGCTGCGTTTCATCCCGCTCTAAAATCCGCCCGAATTGCCGGGCACGGCGTCCCGACGATCGGCGGGGCGCCTGTTTTCAATCCGATCGCCACTCGCCGATCGAGTTCCTCGATCGCGAGCAAAACGCGATCGGATGGGTCATGGTCGATGAAGTGAAGATCCCTGCCGACAACCACAACAAAGGGTTGGGCGGTTACCAATATATGCGCCGGATCGTGCTTGCCGTGCTGGTCGTGGTGCTGTTTGCGGCACTTCTGTTTGGGCAGTCGACCTTCCCGCCGGACACGCCGGTGCATGAATCGATCGAGATGTTCGGCGTGCTGCTGATCTTTCTCGGCATTGTCGGGCGCTTGTGGTCGACGCTCTATATCGGCGGGCGCAAATCGTCCGAAGTGGTCACCGGCGGGCCATATTCTATCACCCGCAACCCGCTCTATCTGTTCTCGACCGTGGCGGCCGCCGGCGTCGGAGCGCAGATCGGCTCGTTTTCAGGCATCATTCTCTTTGCGTTGCTGTGCGCCGGCGCGTTCCACATCGTCATCCTGCGCGAGGAGCGGTATCTGAAGGGGGTGCTCGGTGCCGCGTACGCGGCCTATTTGGCGAGGGTGCCGCGCTTCTTCCCGAACCTCTCGCTCTACCAGGAAGGCGATACCGGCAGCTTCAAGCCGCGCCTCTTGTTGAACACGCTGCTCGACGGGCTGGTGTTCCTGGTGGCGCTGCCGGCTTTCGAGCTGATCGACGGCATGCAGCAAACGGGAGTGTTGCCGGTGTGGTTCACCTTGCCCTGATCGAGGACAGCGCGTCACATCTTCTGAGGTGTTGCACCCGCGCCGTCTTTGATCTATAGGACCGCCGTTCCAAGAAAACCGCCCGGCAGGGCATGCCGTGGCGGTTTCATTTGCTTTTCGGGCTTTGGTCGGCCCGGAGCGATAAAAGAAGCGCGATGGTGCGCCACCAATACGGAGTAGCAAAATGCCCAAGATGAAGACCAAATCGGCCGCCAAGAAGCGGTTCAAGATTACTGCCACCGGCAAGGTGCTGTCGGCTGCCGCCGGCAAGCGCCACGGCATGATCAAGCGTTCCAACAAGTTCATTCGCGATGCCCGCGGCACGATGGTTCTGGCTGAACCGGACGGCAAGAAGGTCATCAAGAATTTTCTGCCGAACGGCCTCTAATCCCTCGGCTTGGACACGTTTTAAGGAGATCATGACATGGCACGCGTAAAGAGAGGCGTTACCGCCCACGCCAAGCACAAGAAGGTCCTGAAAGCCGCCAAGGGCTTCTACGGCCGCCGCAAGAACACCATCCGCATCGCCAAGCAGGCGGTGGAGAAGTCGCTGCAGTACGCCTACCGCGACCGCAAGAACCGCAAGCGCTCGTTCCGTGCGCTGTGGATCCAGCGCATCAACGCGGCGGTGCATGAGCACGGCCTGACCTATGGCCGCTTCATCGACGGCCTCAACAAGGCCGGCATCGAGATCGACCGCAAGATCCTTTCGGACATGGCCATCCACGAGCCGCAGGCTTTCGCCGCGCTGGTAGCCAAGGCCAAGGTTGCGCTCGAATATCTGAAGAACACCACGCCGAATGCTTTTGAGAGCGCTGTCGCCTAAGCCAGCGCTTCCCAAGCATTTTTTAGGACTGATTTGGGGAACCCGCGCTGGCACGGCTGGCGCGGGTTTTTCTTATGCCCGATGTAACCAAAATGGCGACGCACCGGATTTCGGTGGTCGCCCGATCGAGAGAGTTTCGCCGTGAACGCCACCGCTGGAAATCTTGAAACCCTTGAAGCTTCGCTGATGGCCGACATAGCGGCCGCGGCCGACGAGGCCTCAATCGAGGCGGTGCGCGTCGCGGCGCTGGGCAAGAAGGGCTCGGTCTCAGAAATGCTGAAGACGCTGGGCGCAATGAGCGCCGAGGAGCGGCAGGTTAAGGGCCCGGCGATCAACGGCCTCAAGAACCGTGTCACCGAAGCGCTCAGCGCGCGCAAGGCGGAGCTCAAGGATGTGGCCGTCGCCGCGCGGCTCGCGGCCGAGACGGTCGACGTGACGCTGCCGGTGCGCCAGTCGCCGGCCGAGCGCGGCCGCATCCATCCGATCAGCCAGGTGATCGACGAGATCGCGGCGATCTTCGGCGATCTCGGCTTCTCGATCGCCGAAGGCCCGGATATCGAGACCGACTATTACAATTTCACGGCGCTGAATTTCCCGGAAGGACATCCGGCGCGCGAGATGCACGACACCTTCTTCTTCCAGCCGGACGAGAAGGGCGAGCGCAAGCTGTTGCGCACGCACACCTCGCCCGTGCAGATCCGCACCATGGAGAAGCAGAAGCCGCCTATCCGCATCGTCATCCCCGGCAAGACCTACCGGCAGGATTCGGACGCCACGCACTCGCCGATGTTCCATCAGGTCGAAGGGCTGGTGGTCGACAAATCGGCCAATGTCGCCAACATGAAGTGGGTGCTGGAGGAGTTCTGCAAGGCCTTCTTCGAGGTGCCTTCGGTCAAGATGCGCTTCCGGCCGTCCTTCTTCCCGTTCACCGAGCCCAGCCTCGAGGTCGACATCCAGTGCGACCGCTCGCGTCCCGGCGAAGTGCGCTTCGGCGAAGGCACCGACTGGATGGAGATCCTGGGCTGCGGCATGGTGCATCCGAACGTGCTGCGCGCCGGCGGGCTCGATCCCGACGAATATCAGGGCTTTGCCTGGGGCATGGGCATCGACCGCATCGCCATGCTGAAATACGGCATGCCGGACCTGCGCGCCTTCTTCGACGCGGATGTACGCTGGCTGTCGCATTACGGGTTCAGGCCACTCGACCTGCCGACATTGTTCGGGGGGCTGTCTGCATGACGGCACCACACACCGGCGGCTGCCGTTGCGGCGCGGTGCGGTTCGAGGCTTCCGCCGAGCCGCACCATATCAGCTATTGCCATTGCGGCGACTGCCGGCGTGCCAGTGGGGCGCCGGTGTCGGCCTTTGTCGGCTTCCTGGCCGACCAGGTCGCGCTCAACGGCAAGTCGCTGAAAAGCTACCGCAACGGTCCGGTGGAGCGGTCCTTCTGCGGCACCTGCGGCTCGCCGATCGCATATACCGACAAGCGGCTCGACAACCGGATCTATTTCATGCTCGGCGCCATGGACATGCCGGCTTATTTCAAGCCGACGCTGCATGCCCATGTGCGCGAGCAACTGCCCTTCCTACACATGCCGGACGATCTGCCGAGACATCTGAAGACCAGCGTACCCCGGCCCGAAGAACAAAGACCCGACGGAACACAGTCATGAAATTCACGCTCTCCTGGCTCAAGGACCATCTCGAGACCGACGCCTCGCTTGCCCAGATCGTCGAGCGGCTGACCGCCATCGGCCTCGAAGTCGAACATGTCGATGACAAGGCTGGCCTGAAGCCCTTCGTCATCGCCAAGGTGCTGACGGCGGTGCAGCATCCCGACGCCGACCGGCTGCGCGTGCTGACCGTCGACACCGGCAACGGCAAGCCGCCGGTGCAAGTGGTGTGCGGCGCACCGAATGCCCGCGCCGGCCTGATCGGCGCCTTCGCGGCGCCCGGCACTTATGTTCCGGGCATCGCCGTGACGCTCTCGGTCGGCAAGATCCGCGGTGTCGAGAGCCATGGCATGATGTGCTCGGAGCGCGAGCTGGAGATCTCCGATGAGCATAACGGCATCATCGATCTGCCTGAGGACGCGCCGGTCGGCACCAGCTTCGCGGCTTATGCGCATCTCGACGATCCGGTCATCGAGATCAATTTGACGCCGAACCGGCCGGATGCGACCAGCGTCTACGGCATTGCGCGCGACCTCGCGGCGAGCGGGCTCGGCCGGCTCACCGGCGGCGCGATCATGCCGCATGCCGGCGAAGGCCTGTGCCCGGTCAAGGTCACGATCGAGGCGCCGGAGCTTTGCCCGGGCTTCGCGCTCAGGCTGGTCAAGGGCGTCAAGAACGGTCCGTCGCCGAAATGGCTGCAGCAGCGGCTGATCGCCATCGGGCTTCGCCCGATCAGCGCGCTGGTCGACATCACCAATTACGTCACCTTCGACCGCGGCCGGCCGCTGCATGTGTTCGACGCCGCCAAGGTCGCCGGTAACCTCGTGGTGCGGCGCGCCAGGGTCGGCGAGAAGGTGCTGGCGCTCGATGGCCGCGAATACACGCTGACGCCCGAAATGTGCGTGATTGCCGATGACAATGGCGTCGAATCGATTGCCGGCATCATGGGCGGCGAGCATTCCGGCTGCGACGAGAACACCACCGACGTGCTGATCGAATCGGCGCTCTGGGACCCGATCACCACGGCCCGCACCGGCCGCGCGCTCGGCATCATAAGCGATGCGCGCTACCGTTTCGAGCGCGGTGTCGATCCCGAATTCATGGTGCCGGGTGTGGAGCTCGCGACCAGGCTGGTGCTCGACTTCTGCGGCGGCACGCCGTCCGAAATGGAGGTTGCCGGTTATGCCGGCCACAAGCCGATGGTCGTGTCCTTCCCGCTGTCGGAAGTGAAGCGGCTGACCGGCATCGAGGTGTCGAGGGAAGAAGCACTCGGTATCCTGACTCGTCTCGGCTTCGAGCCGCAGGGCTCGGGCGACGTCGTCAAGGTGAAGGTGCCGTCCTGGCGGCCGGACATCGACGGCAAGGCCGACCTGGTCGAGGAAGTGATGCGCATCCACGGCGTCGACAACATTGCGCCGCAGCCGCTCACCTCGCATGACGCCGTCAACGGCAAGATCCTGACCACGCTGCAGGTGCGCACCCGCGCGGCCAAGCGCGCGCTGGCCGTGCGCGGCATGATGGAGGCCGTCACCTGGTCGTTCATCCCGGCAAAGCACGCCGAGCTGTTCGGCGGCGGCCAGACGTCGCTGAAGCTCGCCAACCCGATCGCCGCCGACATGTCCGACATGCGGCCCTCGTTATTGCCCGGGCTGATCGCGGCCGCGCAGCGCAATGCCGACAAGGGCATCGGCGACGTGGCGCTTTTCGAGGTATCGGGCACCTATGAGGGGGATGCGGCCGACCAGCAGCGGCGCGTTGCCGCCGGCGTCAGGCGCGGCACCGCCAAGCTCGAAGGTTCGGGCCGCAGCTGGGCCGGCAATGCCGGACCGGTCGGCGTGTTCGACGCCAAGGCGGACGCGATCGCGGCGCTCGAAGCCTGCGGCGCGCCGGTCGACCGGCTGCAGATCGAGCCCGGCGGCCCGGCCTGGTACCATCCGGGACGCTCCGGCACGATCAAGCTCGGCCCCAAGACCGTGCTCGGCACCTTCGGCGAATTCCATCCGAAGACGCTGGAAACGCTTGACGTCTCGGGTCCGCTCTGCGGCTTCGAGGTTTTCGTCGACGCCGTGCCGGAGCCGAAGGCCAAACCGACGCGCACCAAGCCGAAACTGGAACTCTCGCCCTTCCAGGCGGTGAAGCGCGATTTCGCCTTCGTCGTCGACCGGACGGTAGAAGCCGGCACGCTGGTGCGGGCAGCCTTGGCCGCAGGCAAGAAGCTGGTCACCGGCGTTTCGGTGTTCGATGTCTTCGAGGGCGCCTCGCTCGGCGAAGCCAAGAAGTCGATCGCCATCGAGGTCTCGATCCAGCCGGTCGAAAAGACGCTGACCGACGAGGATTTCGAGGCGCTCGCAAAACGCATCGTCGAGAACGTCAACAAGCAGACGGGCGGCGTGCTGCGCGCCTAATGCATTGCCGGCAGGCGGCGAATCGTCCTCCAAAGGGCGATGAGCCATCTCCGCTATTCCGGTCTGCCCTTCGAAGATCAGCGCGCGGCGTTCCTTGCCATCGTCGCGGCTGATCCGCTGCTTGGCGAAACGCTGGCGCGGGTGCGGGCGCTTGCACTGCCGGACTGGCTGGTGGTTTCGGGCGCGCTCTACAACAGCGTCTGGAACCATCTGACCTGCAAGCCGCCGGGTTACGGCATCAAGGATGTCGACCTGTTCTATTTCGACGATTCCGACCTTTCCTACGAGGCCGAAGATGCGGTGATCCGCCGGGCATCGACGCATTTCGAGGGGCTGCCGTTGCCGGTCGAGGTGCGTAACCAGGCGCGGGTGCATCTGTGGTATCCGCAGAAGTTCGGGCAGGAATGTCCGAGATATGCGAGTTCGAGCGAATCCGTCAGCTATTTTGCGTCGAAGACGCATGCGGTTGGGGTGCGGTTCGGTGCTGACGGGGCGTTGGAGTTGGTGGCGCCGTTCGGACTCGATGACGTCTTTTCGTTTCGCATCACGCCGAACAGGGCGCTGGATAATCAGCGGACGCATGAGGCGAAGGGGAGAAGGGCGCGGGAGTGTTGGCCTGAGATTAGCGTGCTGCCTTGGTAAGGGCGCAGAATAAAATAAGTCGGCGCGAGGCGCCGGCCTTTCAACAAAAGAGGCGCCGAAGCGCCCCTTTCCACTCACCCATTCACCAGCGCCAGCAATTCCTCCGTATAGCGCTTGCCGACCACCTTGTCGGGCGACAGCGCGTCGCCGATCGACGCGACCTCTGCAGCACTCAGCTCAATGCCCGCAGCCGCCGTGTTCTGCTCCAAGTGGCGGATCTTCCGCGCGCCGGGGGTAGGGACAATAAAGTCGCCCTGGTGCAGCACCCAGGCGAGCGCAAGCTGCGCCGGCGTCACGCCCTTCTCGGCCGCCATCTTCTCCAGCATCGCGATGACGGCGTTGTTGGCCTCCATCGCCTCGGCCTGGAAGCGCGGCAGGGTCAGGCGCCAGTCGCCGGCGCCGAGCGCGTCGGGCTTGCTGAGCGTGCCGGTGAGCAGGCCGCGGCCGAGCGGGCTGTAGGGGACGAAACCGATGCCAAGCTCGCGGCAGACGGCGAGTATCTCGTCCTCCGGATCGCGGCTCCACAGCGAATATTCGCTCTGCACGGCGGCGATCGGATGCACGGCATGCGCCCGGCGCAAAGTGGCAGCACTCACCTCCGACAAGCCCAGCGCGCGCACCTTGCCCTCGCGCACCAGCTCGGCCATGGCGCCGACCGCGTCCTCGATCGGCACGTTCGGATCGACGCGGTGCTGGTAGTAGAGGTCGATCACGTCAGTATCGAGCCTCTTGAGCGAGGCTTCCGCCACCGCCTTGACGTGCTCGGGGCGGCTGTCGACGCCCGCCATGCGGTCGATGCCGGTGCCTTCGTCGAGGATCTTGAAGCCGAATTTGGTGGCAATTGTCACCTTGTCGCGCACCGGCTTCAGCGCCTTGCCGACCAGGATTTCGTTCTCGAACGGACCATAGACTTCGGCCGTGTCGAAGAAGGTCACGCCGATTTCCACGGCGCGACGCAACGTGGCGATGGCTTCCGCCTCCGGCTGACCGCCATAAGCGAAGCTCATGCCCATGCAGCCGAGGCCGACGGGAAAGACTTCGAGTTCAGTTCCGAGTTTGCGGGTTTGCATGGCGCATCTCCTTGTTGCGATGGGCAGGAGATAAGGCCTTGCAATCCGTTCGATAATCATGGCTCTTTTGCACGGCTTGTTCTAGAATATAGATCAATGAACCGCACCAACCTCTCGCAGCTCGCCGTGCTTGCCACGGTCGCCCAATGCGCCAGCTTTCGCGGCGCCGCGCGCGAGCTCGGCATCGCGCCCTCGGCCGTGAGTCACGCGGTGTCGAGCCTGGAAGCGCGGCTCGGCGTGCGGCTCTTGGCGCGCAGCACGCGCAGCGTCGGGCCGACCGAAGAAGGCGCGCAACTGCTCGAACGGCTGCGGCCGGCGCTGTCCGAGATCGACCTGGCGCTGGAGACAGCGGTCGAGGCGCGCGACCGGCCGGCGGGCAATCTGCGGTTGACCGTGCCGCGCACGGCAGCCCACCTGACGCTCACGCCCAGGCTCGGCGCCTTTGCCGCGGCCTATCCCGATATCGTGCTGGAGATCGTCATCGAGGATCGCTTCACCGATGTGGTCGAAGGCGGCTTCGATGCCGGCGTGCGGCTCGGCGAAAGCCTGCAGCGCGACATGATCGCGGTGCGCATCGGGCCCGACCTCCGCGGCGCGGTGGTCGCCGCGCCGTCCTATTTCGCCTCCATGCCGAAACCGCGCCATCCGCGTGACCTCGCCGAGCATCGCTGCATCCGGTTCCGCTTTTCCAGCGGCATCCTCTACCGCTGGGAATTCGAGAAGGACGGCGAGGAGATCGAGATCGCGGCGCAGGGGCCGCTGATCCTCGACGAGGACCATCTGATTGCCCAGGCGGCGGTCGACGGCGCCGGGCTTGCCTTCGTCTTCGAGCCCTATGTCCGGGCGCCGCTCGCCGACGGCAGGCTGATCCGCGTGCTGGAGGACTGGTGCCCGTCCTTCGAGGGTTTCTTCGTCTATTATCCCAGCCGCCGGCAGATGCGGCCGGCGCTCAGGGCGTTCGTGGATTTCTTCAAGGTGAGCGGGTGAACCCACCCTTCCCCTTGTGGGGAGGGTCGGCTTGCAAGCGTAGCGAAGCGGAGATTGCGAGCCGGGGGGCGTAGCGCCCTACGAGCCCCCACTCCGATTCGCTATGCGGATCGACCCCCCCACAGGGGGAGGGTAAGGCCTCGGAAGAAAGCCCATCCCAGCGACGTTCTTCTCACCATGCAGACATCCATCACGAACACCCCTACCCGCTATGGCTGGGCGATGATCGTCCTCCACTGGCTGATCGGCATCATCTTCATCGGCCAATTCGTCCTCGGCTACGTTATGGTGCGGATCGAAAGCCAACGGACGTCCTTCGAACTGATTCAGCTGCACAAATCCTTCGGGTTCCTGCTGCTCGGCCTGATCATCCTGCGCATCGCCTGGCGGCTCGGCAACGCGGCGCCGGCCTTGCCGGCTTCGGTCGGGACATTGGAGCGCAGAACCGCGCCGCTGGCGCATTTCGCGCTCTATGCGTTCCAGGTCGCGCTGCCGCTCTCCGGCTGGGCGCTGGTCTCGGTCTCGACGCTGGAAATCCCGACCATGCCGTTCAACCTGTTCGTGATGCCCAATTTGCCGCTGACCGAGTCAGACGCCTCGGAGAGCTTTTGGACGTCCGCGCATTGGTATCTCGCCTATGCCGGCATCGCGCTGGTAGCGCTGCACATCGCGGCTGCTTTACGCCATCATTTCCTGTTGCGCGATGCTGTGCTCACGCGCATCATCACACCTTCGTCAAGCGGGGAATAGAGCGGGCCGGTCATTCGTTGACGGGGCGAGATGACAGCAATGCGCTGTCTCACGAAAAGGACCATCCCCATGAACGCGCGCATCCTCGGAGTGGCGGCTTTTGCCGCTTGCCTTGCCATGCCAGTATACGCGGCGGTTGCCCTCAGCGACGCCGCCGGCAGCTACACGATCAGCCCTTCGGGCTCGTCGATCCGCTTCACCATCGGCAAAGCCGGCGGCGGCGGCTTCGACGGCGCCTTCGGCCGCTTCAAGGGCACGATCCGCATCGACAATAGCGATGTCGGCCGCTCCAAGGTCGACCTCACCATCTATCCCGAGAGCGTCGGCACCGGGCAGGGCCGCATCGACGCCTTCCTCCGCTCCGACGCGGTGTTCGACGCCGCCAACAATCCAGAGATCCAGTTCCGCTCGACCAGCATCACCCGCACCGGCGACACGACGGCGGTTGTGACCGGCCGGCTGACCGCGCGCGGCAAGACGTTCCCGGAAAAGTTCACCGCCGAGCTCGGGGGGCTTAAATCCGGCACGATCAAATTCCACGTCACCGGCAAGGTGCTGCGGTCGCGCTACGGCATGGATGTCGGCACGCCGCTCTACTCCAATGTCGTCGATTTCGACATGACGCTGACGGGGAGAAGGGGCTGAGCGCCATTTCCTCGCCCCCGGCAAAGCCGGGCTGCGCAACGAACTCATGTTCTGTAACTGACCGATCGGGCCGAGGTTTGATTGCCACGTGGTTCCCCCAATCCGTCGCTGCTTCGCAGCGCCACCTTTCCCCCCTCCGGAGGGAAAGGACGGGAGCGTTGCCGCACAGGCGTCGACGGCAAAAAGCTTGGTGTCTTTCCTCTACCCCGTCGATCGGGGGAGAGGTGACTCGGCGAAGCCGAGACGGAGTGGGGGTCGACCAGCGCTGCATTGGACAATGCATGCGCTAAGCTGCACGGAGCCTCTGCGATTGGCTTTTCTCCGGAATTGGGGCACACCTCCATGATGTAACCGACATGGAGAAGCGTGATGTTCCGATGGGGTGTTCTGTCGACGGCGAAGATCGGCCGCGAGCAGCTTTTGCCGGCAATCGTGGATTCGGAAAACGGCGTGCTGTCGGCGATCGCCAGCCGTGACCTCTCGAAGGCCAAGGCCCTGGGCGAGCGTTTCGGCGCCCGCCATGCTTTCGGCTCCTATGAGGAACTGCTTGCCTCCCCGGACGTCGACGGCGTCTACATCCCGCTGCCCACCTCGCAGCATGTCGAATGGACGGCGAAGGCGATCGAAGCCGGAAAACATGTGCTGGTGGAAAAGCCTCTCGCGCTCGACGCCAAGGACATCCCGCCGCTGATCAAGCTGCGCGACGAGAAGAAGGTGCTGGTCTGCGAGGCCTTCATGGTCACCTACCACCCGCAATGGATCAAGGTGCGCGACCTCATCGCCGCCGGCGCCATCGGCCGGCTGCGGCATGTGCAGGGCGCGTTCTCCTATTACAATGTCGACCCAAAGAACATGCGCAACCAGCTCGATCTCGGCGGCGGCGCGCTGCCCGACATCGGCGTCTATCCGACAGTGTCGACGCGGTTTTCGACCGGCAGGGAACCGATCCGCGTGCAGGCGACGATCGAGCGCGACAAGACCTTCGGCACCGACATCTATTCCTCGATCCGCGCCGATTTCGGCGACTTCGAGCTGTCCTTCTATCTGTCGACGCAGATGGCGGCGCGCCAGGTGATGGTGTTCCACGGCGAAAAAGGGTTCATCGAAGTCTTCGGCCCGTTCAATGCCGGGCTCTACGAGCACCACCGCATCGAGCTGCACAACCAGAACCACACCGAGGCGCAGGTGTTCCGCTTCCCCGGCACGCAGCAGTACCGGCTGGAATGCGAGGCCTTCGTGCGCGCCGCCCAGGGCAGCAAGGAGCGCGTCTTCACGCTGGAGGAATCGGTGCTCAACCAGAAGGTCATCGACGCCATCTTCCGCGCCGGCGAGAAGGACGGCTGGGAGACGGTCTAAAGATTTTTGCTTTTACGCAATTCCGGACGGAAAACCGCGTCACAGTTTTCCTGGAATTGCGTAGGCTTCGCAATAAGTTTGCCGGCTCATTCTGGGAGGAAAAATGGCTGACGCGGACGTGATCATTGTCGGCGCCGGGCTGGCGGGCCTCGTCGCCGCTGCCGAACTGGCGGAGGCCGGCAAGAAAATCATCATCGTCGACCAGGAGCCGGAGCAGTCGCTGGGCGGCCAGGCCTTCTGGTCGTTCGGCGGGCTTTTCCTGGTCGATTCGCCTGAGCAGCGGCGCATGCGCATCCGCGATTCGCACGATCTCGCGCTCGAGGACTGGATGGGCACCGCCGCCTTCGACCGTCCAGAGGATTTCTGGCCGCGCAAATGGGCGGAGGCCTATGTCGGCTTCGCCGCCGGCGAGAAGCGCTCCTGGCTGATGGAACGCGGGCTGAAATTCTTCCCCGTCGTCGGCTGGGCAGAACGCGGCGGCGGCAATGCCGTCGGCCACGGCAATTCGGTGCCGCGCTTCCACGTCACCTGGGGCACCGGGCCCGGCGTGCTCGAACCCTTTGTGATGCGCGTGCGCGAGGCGCAAAAGCGCGGGATCGTGCAGTTCAGGTTTCGTCATCGGGTCAACGAGATCATCCGCACCCGCAAGACGGTGACCGGGGTGCGCGGCGACGTACTCGAGCCGAGCAGCGTCGAGCGCGGCCGCAAGAGCACGCGCAACGTGGCTGGCGAGTTCGCGCTTAGCGCGCAGGCAGTAATCGTTGCGTCCGGCGGCATCGGCGCCAATCATGAGCTGGTGCGCAAGAACTGGCCTGATCGCCTGGGCGCGCCGCCGAAGCGGATGATCACCGGCGTGCCCGACCATGTCGACGGGCGCATGCTGGCGATCACCGAAGCCGCCGGGGGCAGGGTCATCAACCGCGACCGCATGTGGCATTATGTCGAGGGGATCAAGAACTGGGCGCCGATCTGGACCGAGCATGCAATCCGCATCCTGCCCGGCCCCTCCTCGCTCTGGCTCGATGCGCGGGGCAAAAGGCTGCCGGTGCCGCTCTATCCGGGCTTCGATACGCTCGCCACGCTCAACCACATCATGAGCACCGGCTTCGACTATTCCTGGTTCATCTTGACCAAGAAGATCATCCAGAAGGAGTTCGCGCTGTCGGGCTCGGAGCAGAACCCCGACCTCACCGGCAAAAGCTGGCGGCAGGTGCTGGGCCGCGCGACGTCGGGCATTCCCGGCCCGGTGAAAGCCTTCATGGAAAAGGGCGAGGACTTTATCGTCGAGGCCGATCTTTCGAAGCTGGTGGCGCGCATGAATGCGCTGGCCGGTGGCGAGCCGCTGCTGGACGTCGCCCAGGTCGAGCGCGAGATCCGCGCCCGCGACATGCAGCTCGACAATCCGTTCTCCAAGGATGCGCAGATCACGGCGCTGCGTGGCGCGCGCACCTATCTCGGCGACAGGCTGATCCGCACGGCAAAGCCGCACAAGATGCTCGATCCGGCGAACGGCCCGCTAATCGCGGTGCGCCTCAACGTGCTCACCCGCAAGACGCTGGGCGGGCTTGAGACCGATCTCGACAGCCGGGTTCTCGACGCCGCCGGACAGCCGGTGCCAGGACTATACGCCGTGGGCGAAGTCGCCGGCTTCGGCGGCGGCGGAGTGCATGGCTATGCGGCGCTCGAAGGCACTTTTCTGGGCGGCTGCATCTTTTCAGGCCGCAGCGCCGGAAGGGCGGCGGCAAAGGCGGTCGCCTGACCGGCAATCAGGCGACCAGGCCACTGCACTACCGGCTTGCCAGCATCATGCGGTTGCCTTCGCTGTCGTGGAACTCGGCGATCATGCGGCCGGGCTGCCATGGCGCTTCCTGCGGCTCGCTGACGATCTCGACGCCCTTCGCCCTGAGGGATGCGACCGTTGCCTCGACATTGTCGTCGACCAGGACCATCACCGGATCCTCGCTCGGCGAGGCATCCGCCCGGCTGATGAAATGCAGGTTGGTGACCGCGTGCGGAAGGGCCAATTCCACCCAGCGCCAGCCGCTGTCGGCCATCCGCTGGTCGGCAATCACCTGGCAGGCAAGATTGTTGGTGTAGAACGCCTTGGCGCGGTCCTAATCGAATACCGGCAGCTCGGCAAACTGGATATGCATGATGTCTCTCCTCATCGCGGAGGCCGCCGATGCGGCCTCGACGCATGAAAGACGACGGAAGCGGGCAAAAAGATTCTCGGGCGGACGAGAATCTTTTCGACCAGACGAAACGTCTTTTCTTCACAACCCATCGAAGGAGATGACCATGACCTACAATCTCATCCGCTACGGCGTGAAGGATGAAAGCATCGCCGAGAACCGCACGATGGTTGAAAAGGTGTTCCAGGCGCTCGACGAAACGAAGCCGCAATCCGTGCGCTACCTCGTTCTGGAACTGGAGAATGGCGAGTTCGTCCATCTTGTCAGCCAGGACGGCGACGGCCTTACCGGGCTTACCGCCTTCAAGGCCTTCAGCGCCGATCACGCCGGACGTCGCTCCACACCTCTCACCAGATCGCCGGTAAAAATCGTCGGCAACTATCGTATGCTGGCCAGCACAGAGGAAATCCTGCCGGCCTGACAGGTGCGGCCTCCATGAGCCACCCCGCCGATGCGAGAATGGAAACGATGGGCATAGCGAAAAATGACCGCACGGCGCTCGACGCGATGCTCATCGACCTGCGGCCCAAACTGCATCGCTATGCCGCCCGCATGGCCGGTTCGACGATCGAGGGCGAGGACATCGTTCAGGAGGCGATCGTGAAGGCGCTTGCGGCGCATAGCGACGGCGCATTGGTCGAGCGCCCCGAGCAGTGGCTGTTTCGCATCGCCCACAACGCGGCGCAGGATCATCTGCGTCGCCGCCAGCGCGAGCGCACCCGAGCGATAGAGGCCGACATGACGGCAATAGAGGACCTGTCGGCCAGCGCCGAGGCAAGGCTTGCTGCGGCAACAAGCCTGCGCACCTTCATGCGGCTCACCCTTGCGCAGCGCGCCGCCGTGATCCTGACCGACGTGCTCGGCCTCAGCCTCGCCGAGACCTGCGAGGTGACCGGTGCTACCTTGGCGGCAACCAAGGCGGCGCTGCATCGCGGCCGGGCCGAGCTGAAGGCGCTGGCGGCCGCGCCGGACGAAGCCGCCATGCCGAAGCTCGACCCGGAAGAAGAGCGTCGCCTGCGCCGCTATGTCGATCTTTTCAACGCCCGTGACTTCGACGCCGTCAGGGCGCTGATCGCCGAGGACATCGAACTCGAGGTGGTCAACCGCACCCGGCTCAGCGGCAAGAAGCAGGCCTCTACCTATTTCAGCAATTACGACCGCGCCGTCGACTGGGCGCTGTCGCTCGGCTTTGTCGAGGGACGTCCGGCGATCCTGATCCGCAACCCGCAGGCGGACAATGCGGTGCGCGGTTTCATGCTCCTGGACTGGCGCAACGGCGAGGTCGTGGGAATCCGGGATTTCCGTTATGCGCCCTACTGCCTCGAGAATGCCGACATCCGTCCCATCGCCGTTTGATCGCCGCGTGAAACGCGGCCCAATCAAATCATCGTGAAGTTGCGCGATCGTCACGGATCGGCCATCAGTGCGGCAGCATAGGCCTGCTTGAAGTTGGCCAGTTCCCAGTCCCATACGCCGCGGTACGATCATTTCACCGTCCACGAAGAGGGCACCTGGCCGGACGTCGTTAGTTTTCGTCTTTTCACCAGTCACGTATTGCGGGCGGATACGAGCCCGCGAGGTTCCCAATGTCTCTCAACGAAGCCACCAAGCCCGCCAAGCAGAATTCCCGCCAAGCCAAAACAGCGACCGCAGCGCCGGCGCGCGAGCAGATCCTGATCGGCGCCGATTTCATCCAGAAAGGCGAGCCGCATGAGCGGCTCGACCGCTTCTTCGGCGACCTGGCGAGCCGCTTCGACGCGGCGCCAGCGGTCATTTCCGGCGGCCGGCCCTGGTCGTATCGCGAGCTGAACAGCCGCGCCAACCAGTTCGCCCATCTGTTGATAGAGCGCGGCGTCAAGCCAGGCGACCGGATCGGCCTGTTGCTCGACCGCTCCGCCGAAACCTATATCGCCGTGCTTGCCGTCATGAAGGCCGGAGCGGCATTCGTGCCTTTGGCCACCGCGTTTCCCGAAGAACGCATGGTGATGATCATCGAGGATGCCAACGTCACGATGGTGATCAGCGTTTCCGGCTATGCGGCGCGCGTGGCGCGCCTGCCCGTTCCGCATATCTCGATCGATTCGGCGGAGTCCGAAATCGCGCTCCAGCCGGAAACGGCGCCCTTGCCGGACGGCGCCCAGGATCAGACCTGCTACATCCTCTACACCTCGGGCACCACGGGCAAGCCAAAGGGCGTGGTCATCACGCATCAGAGTTTTTGCAACTTCATCCGCGTCGCGGCGGCGTCCTACGGCTACCAGCCGGGCGACCGTGTTTACCAAGGCATGACGATCGCCTTCGACTTCTCCTCGGAGGAGATCTGGGTGCCGTTTGCCGCCGGCGCCACCGTGGTGCCGGCGCCGGGCCAGCAGCCGCTGGTCGGCGAGGAGCTGGCGAGCTTCCTGCGCGAGCACAACATCACCTGCATGGCCTGCAGCCCGACGCTGCTGTCGTCGATCGAGAGCGACGCGCCAAGCCTGCGCACAATCCTGGTTGGCGGCGAGGCCTGCTCGCAGAAGCTCGTTGCCCGCTGGGCAAAACCGGGCCGCAAGATCCTCAACACCTATGGACCAACCGAAGCGACGGTCACCGCGACGATGGCCCTGCTGACCCCGGACGAACCGGTGACCATCGGCAAGCCGCTGCCGACCTATTCGATCGCCATTCTCGATCCTGAAAAGCCGGAAGTGCTCTCCGGCGACCAGCTAGGCGAGGTCTGCATCGGCGGCATGGGCGTGGCGGTCGGCTACCTCAACCGGCCGGAACTGACCGAGCAGCGCTTCATCAACGATTTCATCGGCCTGCCGAACAATCCCAACGGCCGCATCTACCGGACGGGCGACCTTGGCCGCATCAACGACAATGGCGATATCGAATATCACGGCCGCATCGACACGCAGGTGAAGATCCGCGGCTACCGCATCGAGCTTGGCGAGATCGAGGCCGTGCTGCTGGATCAGCCGGGCATCGCGCAGGCGGCGGTGACGACCTGGGAGATCGAGCCCGAGCGCACGGAGCTGGTCGGCTACTACTCCCCCAAGAGCGGCGGCGACGGCGTGGACCGCACCGTGCTGGTGCAGGAGCTCAAGCGGCGGCTGCCCGACTACATGGTTCCGGCCTATCTGGAACAGCTGCCCGCGATCCCGATGACCGTCTCCAACAAGGTCGATTTGCGGAAGCTGCCGAAGCCGACGAGCGCCCGCGTGGCCGCTGGCCATGCGATGATCGACCCGCGCAACGAGGACGAGAAGTTCCTCGTCGACACGCTGCAGGACGTGCTGAAGTTCGAGGATATCTCGATCGAGGATCACTTCTTCGACGATCTCGGCGCGAACTCGCTGTTGATGGCGCGGTTCTGCGCGCGCATCCGGTCGCGCAAGGCCTGGTCGACGACGTCGATGCGCGACATCTACCTGCATCCGACGGTGGCGAAGCTCGCCGATTACCTGCGGGCGCCGCAGATGGCAGCGGTTGCCGCGAGCGAACCCATGCTGACGCATCGGGCCTCCAATCTTGCCATCTGGGCCACGGGCTTCGGCCAGCTGATCTTTTACGCGGCTTACTGGTATGCCGCGCTCTGGCTGATCAATGACGGCCTCGACTGGGTCTATGATGCGCTGGACGACGCGCCGGTTCTCTATATGCGCTGCGTCGTCCTATCGGCCGGGGTGTTCTTCGGGTTGAGCGGCTTTGCCATCGCCGCCAAATGGCTGCTGGTCGGCCGCTGGAAGGCCGAAACCTTTCCGATCTGGGGCTGGCGTTACTACCGCTTCTGGATCGTGAAGACGCTGGTCCGCAGCGCTCCGGTCGTGCTGTTCCGCGGCAGCCCGCTCTACAGCCTCTATCTGCGCCTGCTCGGCGCGCGGCTCGGCAGCCGCACCGTCGTCGAGTGCAGGGCGGTTCCGGTCTGCACCGACCTGATCGCCATCGGCGACAACTCGATCCTGCGCAAGGACTCGACGATCCTCGGGTTCCGCGCGCAGGCGGGCTATATCCATACCGGGCCGGTCAATATCGGCAACAACGCCTTTGTCGGCGTCGGATCGACGCTCGACATCGACACCCGCATGGGCGACGGCGCCCAGCTCGGCCACGCCTCGTCGCTGCATCGCGGACAGGCCGTGCCTGCCGGCGAGCGGTGGCATGGATCGCCGGCGATCCCTACCGATGCGAATTACTGCACCGTCCCCAACGTGCCGCTGTCCAGGGCGCGCCGCGTCATCTACGAGGCGATCCAGCTCTTCATCTTGTTTGCCATCGTCACACCGTTCCCGCTTCTGTTCCACAGCTACTGGGAAAATGTCGGCGACGACTATGATGAGACCATCGGCGTCGTGGCGATCGGCACCACGGTCACGGTGGCGGGCTTCATCATCGGCGGGGTTCTGCTGGCGGCCATCGTGCCGCGGCTGTTCAACCTCATGCTGAAGCCCGGCCGGAACTATTCGCTCTACGGCTTCCACTACTGGCTGCAAACCATGCTGGAGCTGATCAGCAATGTGCGGCTGCTGAACGTGCTGTTCGGCGACAGTTCGGCCATCATATATTACCTGCGCGCCATAGGGTGGCGGCTGAACAAGGTGGATCAGACCGGGTCGAATTTCGGCACGAACCAGCGGCATGAAAACCCGCAGCTGAGCGAGATCGGCTCGCATACGATGGTGTCGGACGGCCTGTTCATGGTCAACATGCAGAAGTCGGCCAACTCCTTCCGGCTCGAACATACGCGGGTCGGCGAACGCAACTTCTTCGGCAACAACATCATCTATTCACCGGATTCCCGCGTCGGCGACAATTGCCTGCTCGGCACCAAGGTGCACGTGCCGGTGGACGGCCCGATGCGCGAGAATGTAGGGCTTCTAGGTTCGCCGCCGTTCGAGATTCCGCGCATGGTTAATCGCGACAAGGAGCTTCTCGGATTGATCTCCGACAAGGAGCGCAGCCGTCGCCTGCCGCTGAAGAACCTGCACAATCTCGTCACCGCGCTGATGTTCGTGGCCGCGCAGTGGCTGATCCTGTTCCTGACGCTCGCCATCTGGGACCGCGCGCTCAACTACTATACCGAATGGGGGCAGACAGCGATGTTCGCGGCGGTGATGCTGACCACGGCGATCGGCATCCCGTTCTACATCTTCCTGGAGCGCGCCAGCCTCGGCTTCCGCCGTCTGAAGCCCAGGATGGCGACAATCTACGACCCTGTCTTCTGGCGGCACGAACGTCACTGGAAGCTGTCCGATTCGCCGATCATGGGCCTGTTCACCGGCACCCCGTTCCGGCCGATCATCCTGCGCATGCTGGGCGTGAAGGTCGGGTTGCGCCTCTATGACGGCGGCTGCATCATCACCGAGCGGTCGCTGGTGGAGATCGGCGACGACGTGACGCTCAACGAAGGCTGCGTGATCCAGCCGCACTCGCTCGAGGAAGGCGCGTTCAAGTCTGATTACATCCGCATCGGCAATGGCTGCACGCTGGCGCCGTCCTCCTTCGTTCATTACGCGGTGGTGATGGGCGAGGGATCCGTGGCCGACGTCGACTGCTTCGTCATGAAGGGCGAGGTGCTGGAGCCGAACACGGTCTGGCGCGGCAACCCGGCGAAGCTTTACGGCGTCGTGACGCCGATCGACGCGCGCGCGATGGAAATCGGTCACGCCCCGTGACGCGTTCCGCCGGCATCAGCGATCAGCCGGTTGCGCTGGAACCCGTCGGCAAGGGCAACCGGGCGGCGATCCTGGCGCTCGAACTGTTGCCGCGGCAGCAGGGATTCGTTGCCTCCAATGCCGAATCGCTGGCGGAGGCCAGGCAGGATGACGAGGCGATCGCCCGTGCCGTGGTTGCCGCTGGGCGCGTCGTCGGATTTCTGATGTACAGCGCGCCCGAGGACGATGACGAAGCGATCATCTATCGCTTCATGATCGACCGTCGCGATCAGGGCAAAGGCCTTGGCCGCGCCGCCGTCGCCAAGGCGCTGGAAGAGATTGCGAAGCTCAGCCACATCCGCTGCGTCACGATCTGCTATGACCCGGGGAACGAGGCGGCGCGCCGGCTTTATGCCGGCTTCGGTTTCGTCGAGCAGGGACTGGACGAGGACGGCGAGATGATTGCCGTGCTCGAACTGGGCGGGTAGAGCCTTGAGCACCCGGCCGCAAGGCACGTCAGCAGGCATCGAACGCGCCGTCGAGCAGGCATTGGCCGGCCTCGCGCCATCCTGCCTCGTCGTCGGCTGCCGTCGCATCCAAGCCGGCGACGAGCAATATTTGCTGCCGGAGGAAAATGCCTCGATGGCCACCCGCGAACCCGGCGCGCGCGCCGCCACGGGGGCGGGCCGCCACATCGCGCACGAATTGCTGCGGCGCCTGGAATGCAGGGAACCCGCGATATTGCGCGGCCAGTCGGGCAACCCGGTCTGGCCGGCCGGAATTGTCGGCTCGATCGCGCATGACGACGAGATGGCCGTGGCGGTCGCCGCGCGATCCGACGCGCTGAAGAGCGTCGGTGTCGACATCGAACCCGCCTTGCCATTGCCTCACGACCTCCGGGCCGTGGTTGCCGCACCGGAGGATCGCCTGGGCGATCTCGATCCAAATCTGGGCGACCGCATCCTGTTCGCGGTCAAGGAGGCTGCCTACAAGGCATCGTTTCCGCTCGACGGTCGCGTGCTGGGATTCGAGGACATCGCGGTCGATTTCGAAAAGGGCGAAGCGGTCACTTCATTTGGCCAGCGCCTGACCGTGCGCTTTGCCGCTTCTCCACACATCCTGGCGATAGCCTACACGGCGTCGGAGCGCTGAAGCCCTTCCGCATCGCGGCACTTTAAACGCCGGCTTGATTGGCCGGGCGTGGTATCTGGGCGGGGCTTCTGCGCCTACCGCCCGCACTGTCGTACCATCAACATAGATGTTTGAGACATCAATCCTTGACGATAGAACGTTTTTATGTAGGCTACAGCACCGAGACCTCATATTTCAGAACTGAACGAGAGAGTCGCCGGTGATAACCGCACCGCAATTGCGCGCCGCCAGATCGCTGCTCGGCATCGATCAACGCCGGCTTGCAGAATTGTCCGGCCTGTCGGTGCCGACGATCCAGCGCATGGAAGCCAGCAGTTCGATCATCCGGGGCAATGTCGATTCGCTGATGAAGCTGATCGCGGCGCTCGAGGCGGCCGGCATCGAACTGATCGGCGAAGGCGCGGCCAGCCAAGGCGGCGGTCGCGGCGTACGGCTGAAGGCTGGTTTCGATCCGGCCAAGGCGGGCGAAACCGGCGACCCCGAGCTCGGCGGGAGCCTGCCGTGATGTCGACCGTCGCCCTTCTGCTGTGCGGCCCTGCCGCGCTTCTGGCGACAGCCATACTGGCTGCTGCCATCAGCCGGCTCGCCGCCGCGACGCGTCTGGTCTATGGCGCGGCGCTCTTCATTTCAGCCGCGCTGCTCGCGACGGTTGCCGGGCATCTCGCCGGCAATCCCGGCGAAGTGTCCGCCGTCACCTTGCCGCTCGGCCTGCCCTGGACCGGCGCCCGGTTCCGTCTCGACGGCCTGTCTGCGTTCTTCCTCGTCGTCGTCAACCTGGGCGGCTCCATCACCAGCCTCTACGGTCTTGGCTACGGCCGGCATGAGGCCACGCCACGTCGCGTGCTGCCGTTCTATCCGGCGTTCCTCGCCGGCATGAACCTCGTCGTGCTCGCCAACGACGCTTTCAGCTTCCTGTTGTGCTGGGAGTTCATGTCGCTCGCCTCCTGGGCGCTGGTCATGGCGCATCACCGCGACGAGGCCAACAGGCGCGCCGGCTATATCTACCTGGTGATGGCAAGCTTCGGCACGCTGGCGCTGCTGCTTGCCTTCGGCCTGCTGGCGGGGCCGGCGGGAACCTATGCGTTCGACGCGATGCGGACGGCGCATCCCGGACCCTTCGCCGCCGGCGCGGTGCTCGTCCTCATGCTGCTCGGCGCCGGCTCCAAGGCCGGCCTCGTGCCGCTGCACGCCTGGCTGCCGCTTGCCCATCCGGCGGCACCCAGCCACGTCTCGGCGCTGATGAGCGGCATCATGACGAAGGTCGCCATCTACGGCTTCATCCGGGTGGTGTTCGACCTGCTTGGCGAGCCGGCATGGTGGTCCGGCGTCGCGGTCATCCTCATCGGCGGCGTGACGGCGGTGCTCGGCATCCTGCATGCGCTGATGGAAAAGGACCTCAAGCGGCTGCTTGCCTATTCGACCATCGAGAATATCGGCGTCATCTTCGCCAGCCTCGGCCTTGCGCTGGCCTTCAAGGCGAACGCCATGCCGTCGGCGGCCGCGCTGGCCTTCACCGCGGCGCTTTTCCACGTGCTGAACCATTCCTTCTTCAAGAGCCTGCTGTTCTTCGGCGCCGGCGCCGTGCTGACGGCGACCGGCGAACGCGACATGGAAAAGCTCGGCGGTCTCATCCATCGCCTGCCGGTGACCAGCTTCGTCTTCCTCGTCGGCTGCGTGTCGATCTCGGCGCTGCCGCCCTTCAACGGCTTTGCCTCCGAATGGCTGGTCTTCCAGGCCATATTGCGCAGCCCCGAGCTGCCGCAATGGGGGCTGAAGGTCATCGTGCCGGCTGTGGGCGGCATGCTGGCGCTGTCGGCCGCACTTGCCGCGGCCTGCTTCGTCAAGGCATTCGGCATCACCTTCCTTGGCCGGGCGCGCTCGGCGGCGGTGGAGCGGGCGCATGAGGTCGACCGCTGGTCGCTGGCGGCGATGGCCGTGCTTGCCGCCTTCTGCCTGCTCGCCGGCATCCTGCCCGGCTTCGTCATCGACGGCCTGTCGCCGGTGGCGCTCTCGCTCGTCGGCGACCGCATGCCGGTGCAGATAGCTGAGCCCTGGCTGTCGATCGTGCCGATCGCCGAGAGCCGCAGCTCCTATAACGGCCTGCTGGTGTTCGCCTTCATCACCATCTCGGCGTCGCTCGCGGCCTTCTTCATCCACCGCTTCGCCTCGCATGCCGTGCGCCGGGGCATCGCATGGGGGTGCGGCTTCGTGGACGCGGTGCCCGCCGCGCAATACACGGCCGTCAGCTTCGCGCAGCCCATTCGCCGCGTCTTCGGCGGCTTCGCGTTCAGGGCGCGCGAGACGGTGGACATTCCGGCGCCGGGCGCCCTCGAACCGGCGCGCCTCAAGGTGGACATGCACGATCTGGCCTGGGAGATTTTCTACCAGCCGATCACCGGCGCGATCGATTTCGCCACCGAGCGGCTGAACCACCTGCAGTTCCTGACAATCCGCCGCTACCTGACGCTGGTCTTCCTCTACCTCGTCATCCTGCTTCTGGTGCTTGCGCTATGGCCGTGATCTTCGAGCTGGCCGTGCAGGGCGCGCAGATGTTTTCGGTGCTTTTGCTGGCCCCGCTCCTGATCGGCTTCGTGCGCAAGGTGAAGGCCAGGCTGGTCAGGCGGCAGGGACCTTCGGTGATCCAACCCTATCGCGACCTCGCCAGGCTGATGCGCAAGGAGGTCGTGCTGGCCGACAATGCGTCCTGGCTGTTCCGGGTGACCCCCTACCTGATCTTCGCCGCCACTTGGGTCGCGGCGGCGCTCGTTCCGACCTTCGCCACCGGCCTTGAGTTCAGCTGGGCCGCCGATCTGATCGTCATCGTGGCGCTGCTCGGCAGCGCGCGGTTCTTCCAGGCGCTGGCCGGAATGGATGTCGGCACCAGCTTCGGCGGCATCGGCGCCAGCCGCGAGGTGATGATCGCGTCGCTCGCCGAACCGGCGATGCTGCTCATCGTCTTCAGCCTGGCGCTGGTGGCCGGCGCCACGCAGCTTTCGACGGTCGCCGCCTTCATGGGCTCGCCCGAGGTCGGTTTGCGGGTGTCGCTCGGCATGTCGCTGATCGCCCTGGTGATGGTGGCGATCGCCGAGAATGCGCGCATTCCGGTCGACAATCCGGCCACGCATCTGGAGCTCACCATGGTGCATGAGGCGATGATCCTGGAATATTCCGGCCGTCATCTGGCGATGATCGAGCTCGCCAGCTTTCTCAAGCTCCTGCTCTACATGTCGCTGATCTCCTGCGTCTTCCTGCCCTGGGGGCTGGAGAGCGCGGGCGCGGGGCCGAAATCGCTGGCCGTCGGCGCTGCCGCCTATCTCGGCAAGCTGGCCGTGCTTGCCATCCTGCTTGCCGTGTTCGAGACGGCCGTCGCCAAGATGCGTGTCTTCCGCGTGCCCGACTTCCTGGGCGCGGCGCTGATGCTGGCGCTGCTCGGCACGCTTTTGCTGTTCGTCTCGCGGAGCCTGTGATGAACGGTCTTACCTTCGACATCGCCCATCTGCTCGCCGGCAGCCTGGTGCTGATCTCCTTCATGATGCTCTACCAGGATCGCCTGTTCGCGCTGATCAACGTCTTTGCGCTGCATGCGGTCGTGCTGGCGCTGTCGGTGGCCTGGCAGGCCTATATCCAGGACGCGCATCATCTTTACATCACCGCGGCGATAGCGCTGGTCTTTAAGGCGATCGTCATTCCCGTCGGCCTGCATCGCATCATCCAGCGGCTCGGCATCCACCGCGACATCGAGACAGCCGTCGGCATCGGCCCGACCATGCTTGCCGGCATCGGGCTGGTGACGCTCTCCATGGTGCTGATGCTTCGGGTGACGCCGGAGGCCGACCCGCTCGCCCGCGAGGATCTCGCCTTCGCGCTGTCGATCATCCTTTTGGGGCTGCTGGTGATGGTGACAAGGCGCAACGCCGTCAGCCAGGTCGTCGGCTTCATGTCACTGGAGAACGGCCTGGTGCTGGCCGCCACCGGCGCCAAGGGCATGCCGCTGGTCGTCGAGATCAGCGTCGCCTTCTCGATCCTGATCGCCTTCATCGTCATCGGCGTCTTCCTGTTCCGCATCCGCGAACGGTTCGATTCGGTCGATATCGGCGCGCTCGACGACTACCGGGGAGAACGCCGGTGAGCGCATTTTCCTTCGACGCCGTGGCCGCGATCCTTTTCATTCCGGCCGCCGCCGCTGCCATCCTGGCGGCCTTGCCGAACTACAAGATGACGGCCCTCGTGAACGTCATTGCCAGCCTGCTCACCTTGCTCGCGGCGCTGTCGCTGTTCGTCACCGAGCGACCGGCGCCGGGACAATATCTGCTGGTCGACGACCTCAACATCGTCTTCATCGTGCTCAACACATTCGTCGGCTTCACTACCAGCGTGTTCAGCGCGTCCTATATCGCACATGAACTCGATACCGGCCGGCTGACCGCGCCGAACCTGCGCTTCTACCACGCGATGTACCAGATCATGATGTTCGGCATGAACCTGGCCTTCGTGTCGAACAATATCGGCCTGATGTGGGTCGCGGTGGAACTCGCCACGCTGACCACCGTGCTGATGGTCGGCATCTACCGCACGCATGAGGCGCTGGAGGCGGCCTGGAAGTATTTCATCCTCGGCAGCGTCGGCATCGCGCTGGCCCTGTTCGGCACCATCCTTGTCTACATGGCCGCGCAGCCAGTCGTCGGCGAGGGGACCAATGCCATGGTCTGGTCGGTGCTGATCGAAAAGGCGGCGCGTTTCGACCCCGCTCTGCTCAGCGTCGCTTTCATCTTCCTGCTGCTCGGCTACGGCACGAAGGTCGGCCTTGCCCCCTTGCATGCGTGGCTGCCCGATGCGCATGCCGAGGGCCCGACGCCGATCTCGGCGGTGCTGTCGGGCCTGCTGCTCAACGTCGCACTCTACGCCCTGCTGCGCTTCAAGCTTCTGCTTGCCGCGAGCCCCGAAGCGATCGGGCCGGGGCCGCTGATGGTCACGATGGGACTGACCTCGCTGATTTTCGCGGCCTTCATGCTCTACCGCCGCCGCGACATCAAACGCCTGTTCGCTTATTCGTCGATCGAGCACATGGGCATCATCGTCTTCGCCTTCGGCATGGGCGGTCCGCTCGCCAACTTCGCCGGCCTGCTGCACATGGTCATGCACAGCCTGACCAAATCGGCGATCTTCTTCGCCGTCGGCCATATCGCGCAGGTCAAGGGCACGCAGCGTATCTCCGAGATCAGGGGCCTGACCGAAAGCCATCCCGGGCTTGGCTGGGCGCTGGTGATCGGCGTCGTCGCCATCGCCGGCCTGCCGCCACTCGGCATCTTCATGAGCGAGTTCCTGGTCGTCAGCTCGACCTTCGCCAGGCATCCGTGGCTGGCGATCCCGCTGGTGTTCGGGCTGCTCATCGCCTTCGGGGCGCTGCTGCTGCGGCTGACCGGCGTCGCCTTTGGCGAGCCGCGCGGCGGCATGGCGCCGGTCGAGGCGTCCTATGTGCCGATGTATTCGCACCTCGCTTTGGTGTTTGCCGCCGGCATCTACCTGCCGGCGCCGCTGGTGGCGTGGTTCCAGCATGTCGCCGGGATCCTGGGGTAGGCGCATGAGCAGGAAAAACATGCCCGCGCTCGCCGATCTCATCGAGGCCGACCGCCAGGTCGAACATCACGCGCCCTGGCGGCGCGCTGTGGTCGCCCCGAAGGCCTGGAACCTCGCCGTCGAGCAGCTAGTCGCCGGACGCTGGAGCCTGCTCGGCCTGTGGGGAGAGCCGGGCAAAGTGCACATGGCGCTCCTCGACGAAGCGCAGGGCATCGGCGTGATCAGCCTGGACTGCCGAGGCGGCCGCTACCCGTCGATCGGCCAGTATCACCCGCCGGCCCTGCGGCTGGAACGCGCCGGGGCGGATCTTTTCGGGCTGGCGCCGCAAGGCCTTCCCGATACAAGGCGCTGGCTCGACCATGGCCAGTGGGGCATCAGCCACCCGCTGACGGCGCGGCCCGGCGTGCCGGCGGTCGCCCCCTCCTACCGCTTCCTGACGGCGGAGGGCGAGAACCTCCACCAGATTCCGGTCGGGCCGGTGCATGCCGGCATTATCGAGCCGGGGCATTTTCGCTTCACGGCGGGCGGCGAAACGGTGGTGCGGCTGGAGGAGCGGCTGGGTTATGTTCACAAGGGCATTGAAAGCCTGATGGCGGGAGCGCCCATCGAACGTGCCGCCAAGCTGGCGGGCAGGACGTCAGGCGACAGTACGGTCGCCTATTCGCTGGCCTTCGCCCGCGCGGTCGAGGCGGCGCTCGGCGTCGCGCCGCCGCCGCGTGCGATCTGGCTGCGGGCGCTGATGGCCGAGCTGGAGCGCCTGGCCAATCACCTCGGCGACATCGGCGCCATCTGCAACGACGCCGCCTTCGCGATCATGCACGCGCATTGCGGCGTGTTGCGCGAGCGCGTTTTGCGCGCCGCCGATACCGCCTTCGGCCATCGCCTGATGCGCGACCGCATCCTGCCCGGCGGCACGGCAAGCGATCCGAACGAGGCGGGGACGGATGCCATCCGATCGCTGGTCGCGGAGATCCGGCGGCGCTTCCCGCATCTGGTGGAACTCTACGACAATACCGCCTCGCTGCAGGACCGGACGGTGGCGACGGGCCGGCTCAAGGGCGAGCTTGCCCGGCAATATGCCGCCGGCGGCTATGTGGGCCGGGCTTCCGGCCGCGATTTCGACGCGCGGCGCGATCTTGCTTACGCCCCCTATGACCAGCTTACCTTCGATGTGCCGGTGCTGCAGGAGGGCGACGTCAACGCGCGCGTCTGGATCCGCGTGCGGGAGGTCGAGCAAAGCCTGTCGCTGGTCGAGCAGATTCTCGGGCGGCTGCCCGCCGGCCCGACCCTCGTCGAGGCCGCAGCGCCAGAGGGGCCGCGCGAGGGCATGGCGCTGGTCGAGGGTTTTCGCGGCGACATCCTTGCCTGGCTGCGCATCGGCGAGGACGGCCTGATCGAGCGCTGCCACTTGCGCGACCCATCATGGTTCCAGTGGCCGCTGCTGGAAGCGGCGATCGAAGGCAACATCGTCGCCGATTTCCCGCTCTGCAACAAATCGTTCAACTGCTCCTATTCCGGCCACGACCTGTAAAACCATGCGAAAACTGCTCTTCGAAAGCCTGATCCGCCCGCCCCTGACGGAACGCCCGCCACGAGCCAGCAATGCTGCCGTCGACGAGCTGGCGCTCGCGCTCGACGGCATGGCTCGCAGGAAACTCGGCCGGAGCCTGTCGATCCGCGCGGTCGACGCCGGGTCCTGCAATGGCTGCGAGCTGGAGATGCACGCGCTCAACAATGCCTTTTACGACATAGAGCGCTTCGGCTTCCGCTTCGTCGCCTCGCCGCGCCATGCCGACGTTCTGATGGTCACCGGGCCGGTCACCAAGAACATGCGCGAGGCGCTGAAGCGGACTTATGAGGCGACACCCAACCCGAAATGGGTGGTTGCATTGGGCGATTGCGCCAAGGATGGCGGCTGTTTCGCCGGCAGCTACGCTGTGGTCGGTGGCGTGTCGGACGTGGTGCCTGTCGACCTGCACATTCCGGGATGCCCGCCGCGGCCGATCGAGATCCTCAAGGGATTGATCGCGCTGCTCGACGGCGCCAACGGGAAGACCGGTGCTGCCAGGAGCTGAGTGGCGGGCGCTGCGCCTCCCGGCCCTACCGGTCGACGACCAGGCGCAGCACCCTTGACGCCGGCGACAGACGCACCTGCCTGCCCCAGTCGAAGGCGATAAAATCCTGCTCGATGCCGTCGGCGAAAATCACGCCGCCCTCGTTCATCCGCGAGGTGATAAAGAGCGGTTTTTCGGCGATCTTTCCGGCACGCAGTTTCGTGGCGGTGGCGATGCTCGGGAAGGGCTCGCGCACCCAGAAGCCGACCGCATGTTCCTCGCGGCCGAGCGACAGCTCCAGATGCGTCGCTTCCATGATCGAGCGCGCCCAGCCGGTCGCACCGGTGCCGGAGGCGACGATGAGACCGCTGGAGGTGTGATCCTCCGCCTCGCCTTCCGCCTCGATGCGGTAGCGGGCCGACTGGTGGCTGCGATGGCCGACGAAGATCTCGTTGAGGGCGAGAAGCATCTCACCCGCTTCGAGCTCGGCCTGGACCATGGTGCGCGATTCCATGTCGACATCGCCGGCGGTGCTGGCGACAAGCAGTTTTGCCAGCCTGCCGATGCCGACGCGCACCAGGACGCCATCATAGAGATCCGGCGCCGGATTGACGCCCAGCACCGGCTGGCCGTTCAGATATTTGGCGACGTTGGCAACCAGGCCGTCCTGCCCGACGGCGACAATGACGTCGTCGGGCGCGAACAGGAAGCGGTTGAGGTCGGCGCGCGTCACCAGGGTTTGCCGCCAGTCGGCGGGCACCGCGGCGCGGGCCGTGCCCAGCACCGCGTGGAAGCGGTCGTGCCGGGCCTCGACGTCCTCCAGCCGCTGGCCGCGCGTCTCGAGGAAGAAGCGGGCCTGGCCGCGCGTCGCGTGACGCGCGATCAGCAGCTCGTAGTCGGTCTCGCGCGTCACGAAGACCGCGCGGGGTCGGTTCGCGGCCATGTCCGTTCCCTCACCGGGCCTCGATCACCGCCTGACCCTTGCGGAACTCGCCAAGCAGCGTGGCAAGCAGGTCGGGCGTGACGTTGACGTGCTCGATCTTGTCCAGCTTGCCGGCAAACTGCTGCGCGGCAAGGCCAAGCAGGATCGCGGGCGGCAAATCGCGATAGATGGCGATGTGCTGCCGTTCGGCTTCCACCTTGGCGCCTTCGATGGCGCGGATACGCTCGGCCTCGGCACCGGCTTCGATCTGCTGGGCTTCGGCTGCGCCGGCGGCGCGGTTGCGGGCGTTCTCCGCCTCTTCGGCAATCAGGAGCTTCTCGCGCCGCGCCAGCTCGGTCTTGTTCGCCAGCTCGTTCTCGGCAATGGCGCGCTCCTTCTCGACGGCAAGCGCTCGGCGCTGGAAAGTCGCCTCATCGGCCTTCTGCTGCAGCGCCTCGAAGGTCGGTGTCTGCAGGGCACGCTCGAGCTCGCTGGTCGGCGTCAGATTGGTGAGCCTGACCGCCACGGCAGCGACGCCGATGTCGGTCAGCGCTGGATCGGTCGCGACCAGGGCCTGCAGCCGCTCGCGCAAGGGCGCCGGGCCGGCATCGAGCAGCGTGCGCACCGGGGCCTGGCCGAGATATTGCTGCACCGCCTGGTTGGCGATGCCGGCAATGCGGGCCTGGATTTTTTCGATCGGTTCGCCGCGCAGCTTGCCGGTCCTGAGATCGATGCTGAAATCGACGCGCTCGGCGAGCCGCGCCGGATCGACGACATGCCAGCCGATCGTGCCCTGCACGGCGACGGTCTGGAAATCCTGGCTGCGGCCCTTGACGAAGAGCGTCATCTCGCGGTCGTCCATCGGCAGCTCGGCGATGCTGGCGGTCTCGGGCACGAACCAGAAGACCAGGCCGCGGCCGCTTTCGATCGCCCGGCCGTTGCGGTGGCGGATGACGTGGCTGCTTGCCTCACTGCGAAGCTGGGCGATGAAGCCGAAACTGCGAATGGTGGCCATGGTGGTCTCTCCCTCAATCGGCCGTGGAAGGTTGGAAACGATAAAGCTCAGCTGGGCGGAAAGCGGCGCCCGATTCATATGCGCCGGTTGCCGCGAGCCATCCTCTGTCGAGCTGGCGCCGGCGGAAGGCCGGCTTGTTGAGCGACGTGCCCAGGATCGCCTCATGCACGTCTTGCAGCTGCCGCAATGTGAAGAGTTCGGGCAGCAGCGCGAAGGCGACATCGGAATAATCGAGCTTGCCGCGCAGCCTGAGCATAGCCATCGCCAGGATGGCGGCATGATCGAAGGCGAGCGTCAGTTTTTCGCCTTGAGGCGCAAGCACATCGACCGGCCCACCGCTCTCTCCGGCCCAGGGCACATGGATCGCGGCCGGCAGCAGCGCGGGCTTCGCGGCGAGCGCCGCGTCGAAGACCCGCTCCGTGAGCAGCGCCAGATAGGCGACGCTGATGATGCGCATGCGCGGATCGCGATCCACCGCGCCGAACGTGTAGAGCTGTTCGAGATGCGCCTCGGCCATTCCAGCTTTTTCGCGCAGCACGCGCGCGGCGGCCGCGTCGAGGGACTCGTCGATGCCGACGAAACCGCCCGGCAGCGCCCAGCGCCCCGCATGCGGAAGCTGATCGCGCTTGACCAGCAGCACGGTCGGCCGGCCTGCGCGGATGCCGAGCAGCACAAGGTCGACCGCCACCGACGGCCGCTGGAAGGCGCTCGGGTCGTAGTCTTTGAGGAGATCGGTCTCGTTCATCGCATACCCTAATATGCAAATTACATATATCTGTTTTGCATATATGTCAACGGACACTTCCGCCGGACAAGCGGTTGGAATGCCGTCTGGGCAGGAGAGGTGTCCTAGGCCACGAGTCGCGGCAGTGTTCCTATGCCGCTACGGGTTCATACAATCGCCGTCGCCTAACGAACGTTCGGCCAGCCCCGAAAAGCGATATCCGCGACAGCTTCCAATTCCTTCTTGTTCGCCCCATCAGCCGACAATATCGCCATTCCGTATATCAGCGCGGAAAGGTACCGGGCGAGATCCGCGGGTTGCGCGCTGGCCGGCAACTCGCCCTCAGCCTGTGCGCGCTGCAGTCGTTTTAGAATGCCTGCCTCCCCGCGGCGACGCCGAGCGGCCAAATCGCCTCTGACCGCCTGCGAAATCGGGCTGACAGACAGCGCTCCTTGGACGCCCAGACAGCCTTGCGGATTGCGGCTGTCTCCGTGCAGCTCGACAGGCCCGGTCATCAGGAGTCTGATTGCGTCCTCAAGGGCGGAGGCTTGCTGGGCCGCCTGCCTGTAACCGCCGGCCCGGCTCTCATAGCGATCCATGACGCGCTGGAACAAGGCCTCCTTGCTGCCGAAGGCGGCGTAGAGGCTGGCGCGGGTGATGCCGAGCGCTTCGGTGAGGTCGGCAATTGAAGTCCCCTCGTAGCCATGGCGCCAGAAGAGCTGCACCGCACGGTCGAGCGCCTGATCGATGTCGAACTCGCGTGGTCGTCCTGCTCCCATATCAACTCTCCGACTCGCCTTCATAACAGTGCTTGCCTAATGTAGAATGATCGTTCTACATTTCGGATCCTATGAGGTGAGATGGTGAGAGGAAAGATGCTCGGCAAGGTGATGGCGCTCTCGTTGTTCCTGGCAATGTCAGCGCCGATGACTGCTCACGCGGAAGGCGGCACCTTTCCGGGTTTCCACACGGAAATGGTGACCGCGAACGGCGCCAAAATCTATGCGCGCATCGGCGGATCGGGGCCGGCCGTGGTGCTGATCCACGGATTTGGCGACACCGGCGACATGTGGAAGCCGCTGGCTCTCGACCTTGCCACGGATCATACCGTCATCGTTCCCGATCTGCGCGGCATGGGGCTTTCCTCGATCCCGGAGAGCGGCTACGAAAAATGGAACCAGGCCGCCGACATCCGGGCCGTGCTCGATCATCTGGGCATCGGGAACGCCGACATCATCGGACACGATATCGGCACGATGGTCGCTTACGCCTACGCGGCCCGTTATCCTGAAAAGACAGAGAAGCTTGTCGTCATGGATGCGCCGGTGCCGGGCATTCCGCCCTGGAACGATATCGTACGGGATCCAAGGCTGTGGCATTTCGACTTCGGCGGTCCCGACATGGAGCGCCTCGTGCGCGGCCGCGAACGCATCTATCTCGACAGGTTCTGGAACGACTTCGCGGGCACGCCGGCGAAAATCGACGAGGCGACCCGCCGGCACTACGCGAAACTCTATGCAAGGCCCGGCGCCATGCGCGCCGCCTTCGCCCAGTTCCGATCGATTCGTAAGGACGCAGTCGACAACCAGGCTGCCCTGGCCAAGAAATTGCCGATGCCTGTGCTCGCCGTCGGCGGCGCGAAATCCTTTGGCGAGACAGAGGCGGTCGTGATGCGCAACGCCGCCACCAAAGTGACCGAGGTCGTCATCCCCGAGTCAGGGCACTGGCTGATGGAAGAGGCTCCCGGACCGACAATCAGCGCCGTTCGGGAATTCTTGAAGCACAACTGATCCGGCGGCCTGTCGAGGAATCCTTAGGCCTTCACCACGGGCCGAACCTTGTTTCGATATGAAAGATGGCCGCGATGACGTTATTCGCTTTGGCCGTCGAGAAAGTGATGCCCCAAAAGAAGCCCCGCGAGAATGCCTAGTCCTCTGCCCACCATTGAGACGGCCATTCGAACAATTTCGAGGCTTTCGACCGGCGATCTATTAACAAATCATGCGATATTGCAAAATTATTGCCGGCCCAAAGCAGTCTGGGAAAGTGAGCCGTTACAATGCGCCACACATCCGACGATTCACTACAACTTGTCATTCATAATGACGACCAGACGCCGTGGGCGTTTGTCGTCGATCTCATCCGCTCGGTGTTCAGCCGATCTCAGGCGGAGGCCGAAGCCTTGACCGCGACGATATCGCAACAGGGAGAGGCCGTGTGCGGCAGCTATCCATCCGCGGTCGCGAAGGCGATGCTGGAGACGGCTGAGCAGCGCATCAGAGCGGCCGGTCATCCGCTTTGCATCACCGTGGCAACCGGCGGAGGAACCGATGCCGTAGCCCCCACTGGCCGGCCGACACAGGTTTCTCTTCGCGTCACCGCGACTTCCGACGGAGCCGCGGCCGCCATCGGCCATCCGACACAGGATTCACGCGACAGGAAGTTCAAATACGCTCACGAGGCAATCGCCTGGCATTTTTCGGGGCTGGCACATGACGAGATCATTGCGACCTCGCGCCAGTTTCCCGGCCATATGCGCGCCGACGTGCAGGTGGCGCTCGACAAATTGTTCTCGGCCTCGCCCATTCGCTTCTTCGGCCTATACGAGCAGCACCGCTATGAGACGCTGACCTATGCCGCGTTGACAAAGGACGGACAATACGCCGTCACCATCTCGGCGGCGCAATTCCAGGAGGTCGATATCGGCGAAAGTGAGCCGGTCAAGTGCCTCAACAACGGCTTATGGCTCAACCGCGACGGCGACCTGCACTACGCGGTGGTATTGTCCTTTCACCGGGAATATGGCCGCGAAGCCGGAACCTGCGTCGAGATCGCCGTGCCGGCCGGCGAGGCCGGCGTGGCGCTGGTGGACCGCTGCTTTGCGCAGTTGGAGGCTGCCATCAACGCCGCGCGCTCCTATCGCGGCAAGGTTCTCTCGCTCGAAACGGAAGGCGACTATCAGGGCCGCTCCAAAGGCGTGATGGTGCATCGGCTGCCGCAGGTGCAGCGCGACGCGGTCATCCTGCCGGAACAGACTTTGAGGCTTCTCGACCGCAACGTGATCCGATTCATCGAAAGCCGGGAGGCGCTGCGGCGGCTTGGGCAATCCACCCGCAAGGGCATCCTGCTCTACGGCCCTCCGGGGACCGGGAAGACGCACACCATCCGCTACCTCGCCGCCAATCTCCCCGGCCACACGACGCTGATCATAACGGCGGGGCAGATGGGTCTTCTGTCGCAATACATGACGTTGGCGCGCCTGCTGCAGCCGACAACGGTGGTGATCGAGGACGTGGATCTCATCGCCCGCGACCGCGAGACGATGGGCAGTCCATGCGAAGAATCCCTCCTCAACACGCTGCTCAACGAGATGGACGGATTGAAGGACAATGCCGACATCCTGTTCGTGCTGACCACCAATCGACCCGAACAGCTGGAAGGGGCGCTCACGGGGCGGCCGGGACGTATCGACCAGGCCATCGAGGTGCCGCTGCCGGACGACGTCTGCCGGGAAAAACTGGTGCGCCTCTATGGCGGCGGGCTGAAACTTCCCGACGAGATTGTGAGCGAGGCGGTGGCGCGCACGAAGGGCGTCAGCGCAGCCTTCATCAAGGAACTGATGCGCCGCGCCGCGCAGACCAGCATCATGCAGGGCGACGGAGAGGCCGTGACCTCCAGTGATCTCGCCGAGGCCCTGGACGACATGCTGTTCACCGGCGGCCGGCTCAATGTCAGGCTGCTTGGTGGGGCAACCGAGGAGATTTCAGGCTACTGAGTCGGTGTCGAATTGTGGGCTGGTAACGGCGACCGTCCGTTGCCCGGCACGATGACGATGTGCCGATTGCAGAGCGAGGCGCAGCCCCCGGAGGCGACGAGCTCGGCAATCGCATTTCAGTCCGAGCCGAGCCATGCTAGGATTTTGAAGACAGGTCCGGGCCGCAAACCCGAAAAGCTCTATTGCGCAAGTAGGCCGGCCGTAGCGGGCGGCGGCCGATCCGGTGGGGCAAAAGATGGCAGGGGGCAGTTCGGCCATAGGGCCAAGGCTGGAGCTGGCTTGCACGCAGCGCCGGAACGCCGGCCGTCGCGGGCCGGGCGAAAGTAGCACTATCCGACCGATGCACCGGCCGGCACTCCTGTCGCACAGGGCCCGATCGTGATGCGCAGCCGCTGGACGATCCTTGCCGTTCTCTTCGTCGCCCGCGCCGCGATGGCGGTGCAATTCCAGAGCATAGCGGCCGTTGCGCCGGAACTGGGCAAGGCGCTCGATTCGAACCTCGCCGACATCGGCTTGCTCATCGGCCTGTATTTCGCCCCAGGCGTTGCGATCGCGCTTCCCGGCGGCGCGATCGGCAGGCGCTTCGGCGACAGGGCAAGCGTGCTCGCCGGCCTGGTAATGATGCTGGCGGGCGAGATGCTGCTTTTCGTCTCGAGTGCCTGGAGCGCGCAGATCGCGGGACGGCTGATCTCCGGGGTCGGAGGCGTGTTGCTGAACGTGCTGATGACCAAGATGGTCGTCGACTGGTTCGCGGGCCGGAGGATCGCCACAGCGATGGCGATCTTCATCAACTCATGGCCCCTGGGCATCGCCCTCACGCTCGCCGGCCTGCCGTTGATACAGGCGCAATTCGGCATAGCGGGGACGCAGGTCGCGGTGATGGCGCTCATCGCCGCGGCGCTCGCGCTGGTGGGGTTCCTGTACCGGCCACCCGGAACCGCCGCCGCTCCGGCTTCAGCGGAAGGCTCGCAGCTCGCGAAACCGGCAGTCTGGGCCGTGCTGCTGGCAGGCTTGATATGGGCCTTCTACAATGTCGGCTTCGCCATGATCTTCAGCTTCGGTCCGTCGATGCTGGTCGAGCGCGGCTGGTCGACCGCCGCCGCAGGCCAGGCTGTCAGCATCGTGCTGTGGCTCGCGGCTCTTTCGGTTCCGCTCGGAGGCTATCTCGCGGACCAGACCAGGAGCCGCAACACCATGCTGGCGACAAGCTGTCTCGCCTTCGCGGCTTTGGTCCTCCTGTTTTGGCGCGGTTCAGCGGTGCTGCCCACAGTGGTTGTGCTCGGCCTGGTCTGCGGGCTCCCAGCCGGAGCGATCATGAGCCTGCCGGCGCGGGCGTTGGCGCCGGCGACACGCGCGCTGGGAATGGGCCTGTTCTATACGGTCTACTACGCCACGATGCTGGTCGCGCCCTGGCTCGGCGGCAAGCTTGCGCTTTGGACGGGCAGTGCCGGCGCGGCCCTCGGCCTCGGCGCGGCGGCTCTTCTAGCCTGCCCGGTCCTTTTGTGGGAGTTCGAACGCCGGCTGCTCTTGCAGGCCCAAACGGCACCACAGGTGGGCTGAGATTCTTACCAATTTTCCGCCGCGTCCCGGCACCTCATTTTCGCCTCGACAGACGGTGGCGTCGAGGGGAATAGAGCGCTCCTGTAATGACACGCGGGGGCTGCTTCCCGGCGCGGGCGCATCTCGCGAGATCAGGCAGGAGCATAGCTCAGCCTGATCACATTCTCGTCGATCCGGTCATTGGCCATGAGGCGCAGCGGCGGCCGGGGTCCGGCGAAATACGGCTTTCCGCGGCCAAGCACGACCGGGTGCAGGTAGATCCGATACTCATCAATCAAGCCGAGGTCGGTGAGGCTCCGGGCCAGATCCGGGCCGGCAACAGCAATCTCGCCGTCGCGCTCGGCCTTCAGCTTGCGCATCGCGCTCTCAAGGTCATCTCCAACGAGGCGGGCGTTGGGGCCGACCGATTGCAACGTACGCGAGACGACCCATTTCGGCTGGTTCCGCCACGCCGCCGCGAAGGCCTGTCGATCGGCATCCCATTCAGGATGATCGTCGTCCCAGTAACGCATGGTCTCATACATGCGGCGACCGTAGACGCTCCCCGCTTTTCGCCGCACATCCTCGATGAAATGGCGGAAGAGCGTGGGGCTTGGCCCAAACTCCGTATGATCGACGTAGCCGTCCAGCGACTGGTTCATTCCGAAGACAAGCTTGGCCATAGCCGTTCCTCACATGGCATCCGCGCAATCCGATTGCGTTGTGCAATCGGTTCAGGTTAACCTTACTGCTTTTATTTCGCAATCGGTTTTTGGAAATGAGACCGCAGTAGGCTGATCTCAGGCGACCACTGCCAAGCCCGGCGAAGCGCGCAAGCGGGCTATGTCGCGGGCCGGCGGCTCGCCAAAGTGGCGGCGATATTCGCGACTGAACTGCGTCGGGCTTTCGTAACCCACCTGGAAGGCCGCGGTCGTGGCGTCGATGTCCTGGACCAGCATCAGGCTGCGCGCATCCTGAAGCCTTAGCTGCTTCTGGAATTGCAGCGGCGTCATCGCCGTCACGGCGCGAAAATGCTCGTGCAGGCTCGACGGACTCATGCCTACTTCCGCTGCAAGCCGATCGATGCTGAACCGTTCCCGGAAGTTCTGCCCGATCCAGGCGATGGCGCGGCCGACCTGGGCCACCCGACCCTGGCTGGAGGTGATGTGGCGCATCCTGGCGCCGTCCGGACCGGCAAGCAGGCGATAGAGAACTTCCTGCTCGGCAAGCGGCCCGAGCACGGGCAGCGCCGCCGGATCTTCGAGCAGGCGCAGCAGGCGCAGGACCGCGTCGAGCAAACCGGCGGAGGCGTCGGACACCGTCTTGCCTATGGGCGGAGAGGGCGCTCCCGGCGGCGCCGGCACGCGCAACGCCAACTGCCCCAGCATCACCGGATCGAAATCCAGGAACAGGCAGAGATAGGGCTTGTCAGGCGTCGCCTCGACTACCTGGCCCGTCACCGGCAGGTCGTAGGTCACGATCCCATAGCGGCCCGGTGCATAGCTGAACACGCGGTCGCCAAGCGTTACCTCCTTTTGCCCCTGCGCGACGAGGCACAGCTGCGGCCGGTAGACATTCGGCATCGGCATCGTCACCGTGGAGGATCGTGCAAGCGTCACGCGTTCGATGGGAGCGGCGTGGAAGCCATCCTTCGAGACGTGCCGGGCAATCACGGCCGCGATTTCGGTCAATGTTTCCATGGATCGCACCATCGCACGCGTGCGGAAACGCGGCAATGCGAACCGCGGCTTCCGGAGGATTAGGCAGCAATCCCGGCGCATCGGGCTAAGGTCCGGCGTCGTCGCCTATCATAGTGTCGGCAGCGCCTGGGTCACAGCAAACCTGGCTGCAGAGCAAGTATGGAGCGAACATGACTATCGACAATCTGAAGATCCCCACGATCGCACTGGGGACCTGGGCTTGGGGCGACAGCGGCGAGACCGGCGATGGCTATTTCGGCAGCCCCCTCACTCGGGCTAGCCTGGAAGAGGTCGCGGACAAAGCCCATGCGGCCGGCTTCACCCTATGGGACACCGCCGCGGTATACGGCATGGGCCGTTCAGAGACCGTGCTCGGGGAGGTCCTGAAACGCTACGCCCGCGGCGACTACCAGCTCTCCACCAAGTTCACCCCGCAGGCCGCGGGGACCGGCGACGATCCGGTGGCGGACATGCTGGAGCAGAGCCTGGCGCGCCTCGGCACCGACTACATCGATCTCTACTGGATTCACAATCCAGCGGATGTAGCGCGATGGACGCCGCGCCTGATCCCGTTGCTGAGGAGCGGGAAGGTCAAGCATGTCGGCGTCTCGAATCACAATTTGAGCGAAATCGAGCTCGCCAACCAGATCCTTGGAGAAGCCGGGTTCCGGGTCGAAGCCGTCCAGAACCACTATAGCCTCCTCTACCGCAGCTCCGAGGATGCCGGCATCCTGGACTACTGCCGCAACCGGGCCATCCCGTTCTTCGCCTATATGGTGCTCGAACAGGGCGCCTTGACCGGCAAGTACAGCCCGGAAAACCCGCTGCCGGAAGGCAGCAGCCGGGCGGAAACTTACAATGACATGCTGCCTCAGTTGAAGGCGCTGACGGACAAGCTCGCCTCGATCGGGCAGAGCCAGGGCGCCGCAGCGCCCGATGTCGCGACAGCCTGGGCCATCGCCAAGAGCACGACGCCAATCGTCGGCGTCACCAAGCCCTATCATGTCGATGGTCTGGTCCGGGCCAGCAGCATCGCGCTCACCAGCGACGACATCGCACAGTTGGAAGCTCTTGCCGGCGCCACCAACGTGAACACCCGCGGCTGGTGGGAAAAAGAGATGTAAAGCCTGGAGCAGTTCAGCGTTTCACGGAAAGGTGAACTGCCATCTCTAACGCAGCGTCGCCAGCAGGCGTGCAGCAGACTTCAGATCAGCCGTATCCAAGCCCTCCGCGAAACGCTCCAACAGCGGTTGAAGTAAAGCTCGGGCGCTTTCGTATTGGCTGCGGGCTGCCAGAAGGGCAGCCAGGTCCATCGCGGCGCGCAGCTCCCAACCCCGTGCACCATGACCGCGGCTCATTTCGAGCGACCGCCTGAGATGCAATTCCGCCTCGTCATCAGCACCCGGCTTCGTCTCGCGGACGAGGTTTGCCTTCCACCGCAGCAACTCCGGCATATAGCAAAGATCCCCATTTGTCTCGACCGATCGGATCGTCTCGTTGACCAGTGCGAGGGCTTCCGCGAAACGGCCCGTTGCGGCGAAGCCTTGAACGAGCGCGATGCTGAGCGGCGTTGTGAGCAGTTCGTATGGGGCCGCGTGAAGGTCCTGAAGAACGCGTTGCAAGCTCCGAACCCCGCTTTCTGCATCGCCTCGTCGAATGGCGAGTTCTCCTTGGAAGCCTCGCCCGACCGTGAGGTAAGGCCTGAGCGAGTGCAGCTCGGCGCAGGAGAAAAGACGATTGATGTGCTCCTCCGCGCGGTCGAAATCACCGACCCAGACCAACACGGAAACTGCCCAGACCAGAGCGATGGAGAGCGTTAGCGGATGGTCCACGGTTTCCGCATCCTTGACTGTCAGCAGCGCACGCTCCACCGCCCGATCCGGGTAGCCTTGCAGCCAGAGTGTCCTGGCCAGAATCGCGTCGGCGAGAATTCTGCCGTCAAAGCCGAGATAGTTCGTCGTCGTCCGGTCAGAACGAGGGCCGTATCGCAGCGCCTCCTCGAGCGCAGTCCGCGCACGGCCATGCTCCCCGTTCAGATGGAGCGAGATTCCCATCAACGAGTGCGCCAATATCGTGGACACGGAGTCCTTGATGGTGCCGGCGATGACGGAGCAGCGCTCCGCATAGCTGAGCGCCGTCCTGAACCCTCCTGTGCGCAAGTGGAACATCTGCAATGGGCCCAAAACCTGGAGCTGATCGAGCGCATTGCCTCGCTCTTCGGCAATGGCGAAGCTTCTGTTCAATGCCGCGCGTGCAGCGTCCTGTCCTCCGCGCGTGAACATCAGGGATACACCCGAGGCCGCCTGAAGGCGCATCTCGTCGGGCCCTCCACGCGTGCTGTTGTCCAAAGCGAGAATTGCCCGTGCAGCCCAGCGGTGGCATTCGGTGAGCAGGGACATCGACAGGAAGACTGGAGCTGCGGCAGCGGCAAGCCGGATGCCGAGCTGGGCGTTCCCGCTAGCCCCGAAGCACCATTCCAGGGCCGCTCGCACATTCGCTATGCCGGCGAGGTGAAGAGCGCGCTGCGCCGCGCTCGACAAGGTCGGCCATTCAGTTCCAGTCTCCTCCAGCCATCGCAGATGGTAGGTGACGTGGCGGACGGCCAGCTCCGTCAGCTCGGCATCGTGGACTTCGAGCTGGAGAGCATAGGCCCGCGTCGTATCGAGCAGCCGATAACGCATTGTTGCGCCGGCCGGTCTTGTCGCGATCATCGACTTGGCTACGAGGCTGTCGAGGGCACCAAACACCAGAGTCTCGTCAGCGATGGGGCTCGTCACGATCGCCAGAGCGGCCTCAATCGAAAAGTGGCCGACGAACACGGCGAGCCGGCGAAGCACCAGACGCTCGAACTCGGACAGAAGCCCGAAGCTCCAGTCCAAAGTGGCCTGGAGGGTCTTCTGGCGCGGCGGGGCGGTGCGCTGCCCCGGCCACAGCAGGGTAAGCCGCTCGTCGAGAAGGGCCGCGGTCTTATGAAGGCCGTAGCTCGCAACCCGTCCGGCCGCCAGCTCGATCGCGAGCGGCATGCCGTCAAGCTTCCGGCATATGTTGGCCACGACCTTGGCATCCGCGTCGTCAAGATCGAGGCGAGCGCCGCTCGCCGCGGCACGTTCCACGAACAGCTGGGATGCGGGGAAGCCCTGCGCAACCGACACCGTGAGTTCCGGATCGTCCGGCGGACATGCCAGCGGCGCCAGCTTGTAGACGTGCTCCCCTTCGACCAGGAGCGGCTCACGACTCGTCGCGAGGATGTGGGTCTGCGGCGTGTTGGCGAAGATGCGGGTTGCCAGGTCTGCAGCCGCATCGATGACATGCTCGCAGGTATCGAGGATCAGAAGGGTCCGCCGCCCCGCGAGATAGGCGATCAGCTCGGAGATGGCGTCGTCGGACTGTGGTGACAACCCGAGCGTCGAGGCCACTGTTGTCGCGACCAGGCTGGGATCGCTGAGCGCGCCTAGATCGACGAAAGCCACGACGCCATCGAACACCTCGATCAGATCATGTCCCACCGCCACCGCAACAGTGGTCTTGCCGACCCCACCCGTGCCAACGATTGTGACGAAGCGCGTGGCAATGAGCTGGGTTGAAAGCGCCATGGCATCATCGGCCCGCCCCACCATCCGAATGAGCCGGCTTGGTAGATTGGCGTGATGGCTGGCGGCGACTTCGCTGTGCACATCGATTCGACTGCCCGATCGCGAGATCGGTGCCACAAAGCAGTAGCCTCGTCCGGCCAGGGTAGCGATGTAGCGCGCGCCGTCCTTGCCGTCGCCCAAGGCTTTTCGCAGGTTGGCCATATGAAATCGCAGGCTGCCCTCCTCCACAGTGACATCGGGCCAGACATGAGCCAGCAGATCCTTCTTGCTGACGACCTCGTTTGGGCGGGCAGCTAAAATGGTCAGGATGTCGAAGGCGCGTGCGCCTAGATCAACCGGCGCACCCTGGCGCAGGAGGAGCCGTTCGTTCGCAACCAGAGTGAAAGGACCAAACGATATCACGTCGCCGTCCGCGGCTCTGACCGTGTCATGGAATCATCCTTCGACTGAGTAAGGGAAGCTCCTGGCTCGCAGAAGGCCTCCGCTGAGGACGGATTCGTCGCGCCGGGCGACGACCGATGGCGGGACGTAACGGTAACTCTGCTTCAGGACTTGCTCCTGCTGGTGAGCACTAACACCTCCTCATAACCCATAACGGGCCAGCCGGGCGACGTCTGTCTATGTGTCGAAGCAGCCAAGCTTCCAGCAAGGAACAATGACATGACCGCACAAGCAAAACGGCTCTACACCGGCAAAGTCCGCACTACCGGTGGTCGGGAGGGGGCGTCCCGCAGCTCCGACGGGAGGCTGGATATCCGGCTATCGACACCCGGAGGCCAGGGCAGCGGCACCAATCCCGAACAGCTGTTTGCGGCCGGCTGGTCGGCCTGCTTCGAGGGAGCGATGGCGATCGCCGCCCGTAAGATGAACGTCGTGCTGCCTGCCGGCACAGCAATCGACGCTGAGGTGGATCTGAACGTTGATGAAGGTGCATACTTCCTCAACGCGCGCCTCAATGTGAGCCTGCCGGGTCTCGACCCCGACGTCGCGCGAGCGGTCGTCGACGCGGCCCATCAGACCTGTCCCTACTCGAAGGCCACACGTGGCAACATCGATGTCGAAATTAGCCTGATCTAGCTCGGTCCCGACTGTCGGTTGGACCTGACCAAACCTCACAGCAAGGCGGTGCACCAATGAATGCATTCAGAACTCCGGAAGAGATCGACCATTCCCGCCGGCGCCTGTTCGGCATCGCCGCCGCGACCTTGGCGGTTGCGCAACTCGGCGCGATCAGTGGTGCGAGCGCACAAGGGGGCGAACCGAAAACCATCGCCTCGGGCTCCATAAAGCCGCGGACTTCATTTGCATCGCTGAAGCAAATCGACGCGGGCCTGCTGAACGTTGGATATGCCGAGGACGGCCCTTCGGACGGCCCCCCAGTCATCCTTCTGCATGGCTGGCCCTATGACATCTACAGCTATATCGACGTCGTACCGCTGCTTGCGGATGCGGGTTACCGCGTGATCGTGCCGTATCTGCGCGGGTACGGCACGACGCGCTTCCTTTCGGACGCCACTGTCCGAAACGGCCAGCAGGCGGCGGTCGCCGTCGACATCATCGCCTTGATGGATGCCCTCGGGATTCAGAAGGCGGTCGTCGCGGGCTACGACTGGGGAGGGCGGACCGCCAATATCGTTGCCGCGCTCTGGCCGGAGCGCTGCAAGGCCATGGTGTCCGTCAGTGGATATCTGATCGGCAGTCAGGCCGCCAACGTGGCGCCGCTACCGCCGCAGGTTGAGCTCCAATGGTGGTATCAGTTCTATTTTGCCACCGAGCGCGGCCGTGCAGGCTATGCGAAAAACACGGACGACTTCGCCAAGCTGATCTGGCGGCTCGCCTCCCCGCAGTGGAAGTTCGACGACGCCACTTTCGCGCGCAGCGCGGCAGCCTTCGCCAATCCGGACCATGTCGACGTCGTCATCCACAATTACCGTTGGCGTCTCGGCCTCGCCGCAGGCGAACCCAAATACGACGAGATCGAGAAAAAGCTCGCCACCTTTCCGATGATCGGCGTTCCCACGATCACAATGGAAGGCGATGCCAACGGAGCGCCGCATCCGGACCCCGGCGCCTACGCCAAGAGATTTTCCGGCAAATACGAGCACCGGCTGATCACGGGCGGCATCGGCCACAACCTGCCGCAGGAAGCCCCCCAGGCTTTCGCTCAGGCAGTCATCGACGTCGACCGGCTCTGACCGCTCGGCAGAAGGAAGATTGCGATGAGACGCTTTGGTATCGCCTTGGCCGGGCTGGCAGCGATATTGGCTGCAGGGGCGTGGGCTACGCGTGAAGCCGGTGCGGGTCCGGACACGACCAATGCCTCCCCGATCTACGGCGTGACGATCCCCGCGGGCTACCGCGGGTGGGAACTGGTCGCGCCGGCACTCGAAGCGGACCCGCTGAACGAGCTTCGCGCAGTCGTCGCGAACAGGGTTGCGATCGAAGCATACCAGGCTGGCAGGCTGCCGTTTCCGGACGGCACTGTCCTGGTCAAGCTCGCGTGGAAACGGGTGCAATCGGCCGAGTTCGAACCCGCTTCCGTTCCCGGCGCGGCGACGACGGTCCAGGTCATGGTCAAGGACTCGAAGAAATACGCGGCTACTGGCGGATGGGGCTTCGGCAGGTTCGTCGACGGCAAGCCGGTCGATGAAGCTCGGCACCAGACCTGCTTCGCCTGCCATGAGGCGCGCGTTCAGGGTCACGATTACGTCTTCACGCGGCTCGCGCCGTAGTTCAATCATGAACACGTTCAGACGAAAACATTCACGAAGGACATTCAGATGAAAATACTGTTTGCAGCCTTGGCGATCACCAGCGCCTTTCTCGGCAATGCGTACGCGCAGGCCGACAAACCCACCATCGTCCTGGTTCACGGCGCGTTCGCGGATTCGTCGAGCTGGAACGGCGTCGTCAAAATCCTGGAGAAGGATGGCTATCCGGTCGTGGCTGTCGCCAATCCGTTGCGTGGCGTCAAAAATGACGCCGGCTACGTCGCCGACATCCTTGGCTCCATCAAATCGCCTGTCGTCCTCGTTGGGCATTCCTACGGCGGCTCGGTCATCAGCGAAGCGGTTGACGGCCATGCGACCGTCAAGGCGCTGGTCTATGTCGCGGCCTTCGCGCCGGATGCGGGCGAAACAGCCGCGCAGCTCGCCGGCAAATTTCCCGGCAGCTCGCTCGGTCCGACCCTCGCGCCGCCGGTCACCCTGTCAAGCGGTGGGAAGGACCTCTACATCCAGCAGGACAAGTTCCACGAGCAGTTCGCCGCCGACGTCCCCAAAGCCGAAGCCAGGCTTATGGCCGCGGCGCAGAGGCCTATCGAGGAAGCCGCGCTGAACGAAGTCCAAACTGAAGCGGCGTGGAAGAAGGTTCCGAGCTGGTTCATCTATGGAGACGGCGACAAGAACATACCGGCCGAAGCCTTGGCATTCATGGCTGCTCGGGCCCACTCACAGGGTACCGTGGTCATCAAGGGCGCCTCGCATGTGGTGATGGTGTCGCACCCTGAGCCCGTGGCGCGGCTGATCGAGAAGGCTGCTACGAAGGCATCACAATGAAAGCGGCCGGGATAAACGCGCAAGGCAGACATGATTGAACTTTGTCGAGTTGCCCGGGCCTGGTGACCCGGGCGAGATCCTTGTTGGGGCCGCTGATGCAGAGGAAGCACGCGACTTCCCGATCTATTGCCAGCGGCGGCTGTCCTTCGCCCACAGGCGCCGGCACCTGAAATCATCGTGGAGCTGTTTCTACCGCTGAAATAGCGGTTTCGGATGGCGCCTTGCCCTCTGACGGCGGGAAGGGACAGGCCACCATCAGTTCCCAGCGAGATCGAACTCGATACGGGTGACGGTATCGCCGTTCACAATTGCGACCCGGCGGGTCGAGGCTTCGAATGCCATGGGCGGAGGCATCGCATCGTCATCGAGGCCCCACATAATGCTGTTGTCCTGAAGGCCTGATCGAAGCTCCGTCCACACATGGACGACATTGCCGGTCGCAAGGCTGATCAGCTTCGGATGTTTATACAGCGAAAGAACAAAGTTTTCGCCGACCGGGAAGATCGTTCCGGCCTGTTCCTCCAGTTGGAACGACCGGATGCAGGTTTGCTGGGTCACGTCGAAGACGGCCAATCCAAGCGGTCGCAGGCGCGGCTCGCCGTCATCCCCGACATCGTCTTCCTGGTATTCTGTCGAGGCCGCCACCGCGACACGACGATCGTCGAGCCAGCAGGCGGAGTTCTCTTCGACCAATCCCGGGTTGGACGGCGCGGGAAGACCCTGGCCGTTGTCGAGATGGCTAGGAGTCGTTAGCGCCTCCGCAACATCGAACGACTTCACGAGGCTTAGCGGATGCCAGACCCAACCGGCGCTGAGCAGCCGCGTCCCGCCAGGGCTTACCGTCAATCGTGAGTGGAAGAAGTCGGACGGCTTGCGATCCGCCGATTCGGTAAGCAGCCGACCAGTCTCGGCTTCCTCAAAGTCGATGCGGCAATAGTCCTTGGGGCAATGGGCGAGAAGAACGCGGCCGTCGGGGCCATTGAAAAGGGCAATCGGATATTCGTAGGCCTCGGCTTGATAGAAGCTGCGGTTGAGCTCACGAAGAATCCGTCCTTTGCGAAGCAGAAGCCCCTTGGTTCCGAGCCTTTCGTAGATCACGGCATAGCGCCCATCAGGCGATGCAGTCGCGGCGTCGAAACGGTAGGCGTAGTTTACACTTGGGTCGCGCTCAGTGCCGTCGGCGGCGAAGGAGCGTCCGCCACCGACCCAATCGACGAGTTCATCGCCGCGCCAGCAGAGCGACTTTATGCCGGTTGCTGTGAAGGTAGACTGCTTGAAGAGCACCATGAGGCATTTACCGAAATGGCGCGCCCGAAGAGATTCGAACTCCTGACCCCCAGATTCGTAGTCTGGTGCTCTATCCAGCTGAGCTACGGGCGCGCAACAGGCCGTGTGTGACACAAGCCCCGCGATCCGGTCGAGACGGCCGGCCGCGATGTGGAGTGTTCCCTAACGACTGAATTTGAGAATTGCAAGCCGATCCGGCAAAAGTTTTGTCGCAGGCGGTCTTTGCCCGTGTCGAGGTGTGGCGCGACTTGGGTCAGGGCTGAGCCCGACGGGGAACACTTCAAGCCGGGCGGCGCAAACTTCCGCGCGCTTGATCGAGCCTGACCGGCTGGTCGGGAATCGTGACAGCGAAGACGGTGCGGCCGCCGATCGATTCGACGAGCTCGACCGTGCCGCCATGGGCGCGGATCAGCTCGTGGGCGATCGCCAGGCCAAGCCCGGTGCCGCCGCTGCGCGCCGAACCGCGGAAGGCGGCGAACAGGTTCTCGCGCGCCTTGGGCGGCAGGCCGGGGCCGGTGTCGGTGACGGTGATGCGGCTGACGCTGCCTTGGCGCTCGGCCGCGACCGCCAGCCGGCGCACCACCGCGCTCTCCGTGTCGGCGGCCATCGCCTGAATGGCGTTGCGGCAGAGATTGGTGAGCACGCGGAAGAGATGGTCGGAATCGGCGTCGACCTCGAAGGCATGCTCGACGGCGTTGATGAATTCGATGCCTTCCTCGATATCGAGCAGGCCGTGCACGTCGTCGACCAGCTGGCGGAGTCTCAGCCGCCGGCGTGACGGCGCCGGCTCCTGCGTGCGGCCATAGTGAAGCACGCCTTCGGAATAGGACACCGCGCGGTCGAGCGCGCGCACAAGTTTCGGCGCGAAGGACTGCACGGTCGGGTCCTTCACCAGGCGCAGGCGGTCCGACATCAGCTGCGCGGAAGCCAGGATGTTGCGCATGTCGTGATTGATCTTGGATACGGCGAGGCCGAGATCGGCGAGATGCTTCTGCTCCGACAGCATCTTCTGCAGCCGGTCCTGCATCTGCGCCAGCTCGCGCTCGGCCACGCCGATCTCGTCGGATCGCTCCGTCGGCGAGATGATGCGGCCGGGATCGTCGGGCTGCTCGGAGAAGGACAGGATCGAGCGCGTCATGGTGCGGATCGGCCCGATCATGATCAGGTCGATTGCCGCGTAGACCAGCATGGCGGTGAACAGCGAGATGAGCAGCGAGACAACGGCGACGTTGCGCGAATATCTGAGCATGGCGTCGCGCAGCCGGTAATCCGGCATGATCAGCTCGAACTCCTTGTCGCTATCGCCGACCGGGCCGAACACGCGCAGCATGCGCTTGCCGCCGAAGAACAAGGTGTCGAGCGCGCCGGTCATGCCATTGACCAGGCCGACATTGGCGATGTCGATATGCTCGTCGACCTGCGGAGGCATGTCGGAAACGACGAGCAGCCGCGACACCCCGCCATCGCGCACGGCGATCGCCTTGGCGCCGATCGCCATCAGCACGTCGTTCTGGGCGTTGTGCGATAGCGAGTTGGGCTCGCCCTGCAACAAAACGATCGACACGGCGGCGGCGGTGCTCAGCCGCTCCTTCAGCCAGTTGACCCGGTAACTGGCGATCCAGGGCAGGAAGATCAGGATTTCGGCCAGGAGCACGAAGGCGATGGTGAGCAGCAGGAGCTTGGTCGACAGGCCGCGCGACAGCGGCACCCGGCGCGTCGAATTCGCCGGCGGCCTTGCCTTTTCATCGGTGGACAGAGCTTCACTCGTCATGACGCGGTCTTCACGAAGCCTTGAACGGCCAAGATTATGCGATTTGGAGCCTTTTTGCCAATTTCAACCTTGGTCCCGCGAAAAAATGTCCGGCGGCCACGCTGGATTGACTTCCAAAAACCTTCTTTCTATAAGCCCGCTCACGCTCGGGCCATTCGTCCCGGCGCGGTTTCGATCGCGCCTAAGCCGGCCCGGCAAAGCTCCTGTTACAGAGTGACAGAATCAAGAAGGGCCGCACCCCGCGGTATTAAAACAAATGAAGCGTACCTACCAACCGTCCAAGCTCGTCCGTAAGCGCCGGCATGGTTTCCGTGCCCGCATGGCCACCAAGGGTGGCCGTGGCGTCGTTGCTGCCCGCCGCAACCGCGGCCGCAAGCGGCTCAGTGCCTGAACGAAAGACGAGATCGTTGCCCGCAACCGGCAAGCCAAAGGGACAAGCTCCCGGGCGGCTTCTGAAACGCGCGGATTTCCTGGCTGTGCGCGGCGGCGAAAAACGCCGCGGACGGCTTTTTCTCGTTGAAGTTCTCGACCGCGGCGATGATCTTGCGCCGCGCGTCGGCTACACCGTCACCAAGAAGGTCGGCAACGCCGTGGTGCGCAACCGCGTCCGGCGGCGGCTGCGGGAAGCCGTGCGCGTTCATGCCGCCGATGACATGGCGCCCGGCAATGACTATGTCATCGTGGGGCGTGAAGACGTGCTTGCCATTCCGTTCGGCCAGTTGAAGGCCGAGCTTTCCCGCCGGCTGCGCGGAACACGATAGGCCAAGGGCTTTCGATGGAAAACAACCGCAATTTCTTCATCACCATCGCGCTGTCGGTGCTGATCCTGACGCTCTGGCAGGTGTTCTACATGAACCCCAAGATGGAGCAGCAGCGCGAGCAGGCGCGCATCGAGCAGCAGCGCGTCGAAGCGCAGAAGAAGGAAGCGCAGGGGAGCAATCCCGGCGCCGCCGGAACGCCGGCTCCCACCGCTGGCGCCATCCCCAATGCGCCCGGAGGCGATACGGTGACGGCGGCCAGCCGGGACCAGGCTGTTGCCGCGAGCAAGCGCATCAAGATCGACACGCCCAGCCTCGAGGGTTCGATCAACCTGACCGGCGCGCGCCTCGATGACCTGAGGCTCAAGCACTACACCGAGACGGTTGACAAGAACTCGCCCGAGATCCAGCTTCTCAACCCACAGGCGTTGCCCTCCGGCTATTTCGCCGAGATCGGTTTCGTCGGCACCGACAAGACAGGTGCCGTGCCCAGCTCGGACACGGTGTGGACCGCCGAAGGCAACCCGACGCTGACCCCGTCGACGCCGGTCACGCTGACCTATACCAACGACAAGGGCCTGACGTTCAAGCGCACCATCTCGGTCGACAATGATTACATGTTCACTGTCTCCGACACGGTGCAGAATTCGGGCAGCGCCGCCGTCAGCCTGTTCAACTATGGGCGCGTCACGCGCTACGACAAGCCTGCCGTCGCCAGCACCTATGTGCTGCATGAAGGCCTGATCGGCGTCACCGGCACCGAGGGGCTGGCCCAATACAAATACGCGGCCATCGAAAAGGACAAGGAAGTCAAGCCCGGCAAGTCGACCGACGGCTGGCTCGGCATCACCGACAAATACTGGGCCGTCACCCTGGTGCCGACCGAGAAGCAGCCCTTCCAGCCGCGCTATGCCTATTTCGAGGACGGGCGCCATCGCTATCAGTCCGACTTCCTCACCGACCCGATCAACATCGGGGCCGGCCAGTCGGCGACCGTCGAGACAGAGGTGTTCGCCGGCGCCAAGGAAGTCGCCAAGATCAACGCTTATGAGGCTGACCGTCACATTCGCCAGTTCAACTTGCTGATCGACTGGGGCTGGTTCTATTTCATCACCAAGCCGATGTTCTGGCTGATCGACACGCTCTACAAATTCTTCGGCAATTTCGGCCTGGCGATCCTCGCCACGACCGTCATCGTCAAGGCCATCTTCTTCCCGCTCGCCAACAAGTCCTACGCGTCGATGGCGAACATGAAGAAGGTGCAGCCGAAGATGATCGAGATCCGCGAGAAATACGCGGACGACAAGATGAAGCAGCAGCAGGCGATGATGGAGCTCTACAAGACCGAGAAGATCAATCCGCTCGCCGGCTGCTGGCCGGTGGCGCTGCAGATCCCGGTCTTCTTCTCGCTCTACAAGGTGCTCTACATCACCATCGAGATGCGGCATGCACCGTTCTTCGGCTGGATCCACGACCTTGCTGCGCCCGATCCGACGTCGATCTTCAACCTGTTCGGCCTGCTGCCGTTCGCGGCGCCCGCCTTCCTGCCGCATATGGGCGCCTGGGCGGTGGTCATGGGCATCACCATGTTCCTGCAGATGCGCATGAACCCGGCACCGCCGGACCCGACGCAGGCGGCGATCTTCACCTGGATGCCGGTGATCTTCACCTTCATGATGGGCTCGTTCCCGGCCGGCCTCGTCATCTACTGGGCCTGGAACAACACGCTGTCGATCCTGCAGCAGGGCGTGATCATGAAGCGCCAGGGCGCCAAGATCGAATTGTGGGACAATCTGGCGGCGATGTTCCGCAAGAAACCATCACCGGCGGAATAGCCGGCACATCGAGTTACAACCAAAACCCCGGCCTTCATTGGCCGGGGTTTTTTGTTGCCCGCTCGATTCGCTGGCGACGGGAATAATTTTCGGCAAATTGTCGGGGTTGGTGAAACTCCGCGCTGGCTCGATTCGTATGATTTCAGTCCTCCCCAAAAATGGCCGGACGGCTTCCGGCGCAGCGACGCCGGTGTTTGGGAGGTCGTCCGGCAGGCCGGGGTCCCGCGGGCGGCGGGATCCCGGTCCTTTATTCCATGGCCGCGCTGTGATCGACCTTGGCCGGCGTGGATGGCTTGCGCAGCAGAAGCACCAGCGGGATGGCGACGAGCGACAGGATCATCATCAGCTTGAAGTCGTCGACATAGGAGATGATCGTCGCCTGCAGCGTGACCAGGCCGTCGAGCGCGGCGCGGCCGGCGGCGCTGTAAGGGCTCAACGCCCGGGAGATCGCCGGATCGCCGAAGGCCGGGTTGTAGGGTGTCACATAGGTGGCGATGTTGGCGTGATTGATCTGCTGGTTCTGCGTCAGCAGCGCCGTGACCACCGAGATGCCGACGCTGGAGCCGATGTTGCGCGACAGATTGAAAAGGCCTGTGCCCTCGGCGCGCCGCTCCGGCGCCAGCGTGGCGAATGTGATTGTGGTGAGCGGCACGAATAGGAAGCCGAGCCCCGCGCCCTGGACGAAGCCGGTGCTGATGATGGTCCATTGCGAGACGTCCGGCGTCCAGCCGGTCATGTCGTACATCGCCCAGGCGGTGATCGCGAGGCCGATGAACAGCAGCCAGCGCGTGTCGACCTTGCCGACCAGACGGCCGACGAGGAACATGCAGACCATGGTGCCGAGGCCGCGCGGCCCCATGACGATGCCGGCGGTGACCACCGGATAGCCCATCAGCGTCTGCAGATAGGGCGTCATCAGCGCCAGCGAGGCGAGATAGGTGATGCCGATGATGAAGATGAAGATCATGCCGACGGCGAAGTTGCGGTCGAGGAACAGCCGCGGGTTCACGAAGGTGTCGCGCGCGGTGAAGATGTGGATGATGAAGATGTAGAAGGCCGACGCGCAGACCAGCGCCTCGACGATGATTTCCACCGAGGAGAACCAGTTGAGCTGCTCGCCGCGGTCGAGGAACATCTGCAGCGAGGCGATGGCGAGGCTGAGCATGCCGAAGCCCAGCCAGTCCAGCCGCGCCTTGAGGTCGAGCTTGGTTTCCTGGACGAACATCGAGACGCCGGCGAAGGCCAGCATGCCGATCGGCACGTTGATGTAGAAGACCCAGCGCCAGGACACGTTTTCGGTCAGCCAGCCGCCGATGACCGGGCCGAGCACCGGCCCGACCATGACCGAGACGCCGAACAGCGCCATGGCCGAGCCGCGCTCCTCGGCGCTGTAGATATCGAGCAGGATCGACTGCGACAGCGGCACGAGGGCGGCGCCGAACAGACCCTGCAGCAGGCGGAAGCCGACGATCTGCGGCAGCGACTGGGCAAAGCCGCACAACACGGAAGCGACGACGAAGCCGGTGATCGCTACCAGAAGGATACGCTTGCGGCCGAAGCGGTTGGCGAGATAGCCTGACGGCGGCGTCATCACCGCGGCGGCGACGATATAGGAGGTGAGCACCCAGTTGATCTGGTCGGCGCTCGCCGAGACGCTGCCCTGGATATAGGGCAGCGCGACATTGGCGATGGTGGTGTCCAGCGCCTGCATGATGACCGCCAGGATCACGCAAGCGGTGATGGCGCCGCGATTGGCGACCACGGGCGCGCCTGTCGCGGAAGCGGTGGTCATGACTTTTGTCCGAAACGCTTGAGGAGGTCGGTGACGAAGTCGGGCAGGCCGCGCGCATGGCCGGTGTCGATGTCGACCACGGCGCTCATGCCGCCGCGCAGCGGCGGCTTGCCGTCCTGATCATCGATCGTCACCCGCATCGGGATGCGCTGCACGACCTTGACCCAGTTTCCGCTAGTGTTCTGCGCCGGGAGCAGCGAGAAGCTCGACGACGACGCCGGGCTGATCGAGCCGACCGTGCCGTGCCAGACCTCGCCCGGATAGCCGTCAATGCTGATCGTCGCCTTCTGGCCGGGCCGCACATAGGTGAGCTCGGTTTCCTTGGGCTCGGCCGCGATCCAGATGTCGGTCGACGACACCAGGCTGAAGGCGGGCTGCGAGGCCGGCAGATACTTTCCCACCTGCAGCGCGTCGACATTGGTGACGATGCCGTCGAACGGCGCCTTGACGTTCAAGTTGCGCTGCGCATCGTCCACCGCCGACAGGGCCTGCAGGTAGAAGGGGTTCTTCTCGACCGGCTGGCTGGCGTCGCCGCCGAGCTGGGCAAGCATCGCCTGCGCCTGTGCCTTGGCGACCGTCACCTTCTGGCGAGCGGCGACGAGGTCGTGCTGGGCGCTGTCGAAGGTCGCCTTGGAGGCGGTCGAGGTCTTGAGCAGGTCCTGCTGCCGCTGGAAGGCGGACTCGTAATAGGGGATGTCGGCCTCGGCCTGGTCGATCGAGGCCAGCGACTGCTTGTAGCTCGCCTGCAGCGTCAGCACCTGGTTGCGCACCGTGCCGAGCTGCGCCTCGGCGCCCGCAAGCGCCGTCTCGAACGAGGCCGGCCGCAGCCGAAAGAGCACGTCGCCCTTCTTCACCGCCTGGTTGTCGTGCACATCGATCTCGTCGACGGTGCCGGAGACGTCGGTGGAAACGCCGAGCGACTGCGCCTGGATATAGGCGTTGTCGGTGGTCATGACCTGGCCGCCGACCACATAGTAGTAGCCGCCGGCCACCAGCGCGACGGGAAGCAACGCAAACAGGATCGGCCGCATCAGGCTGCGGCGCGGTTGGGCGGGAGCCGGCGGAGCTACGGTGACTGAAGCCGGCTTCGGTTGCGCCGAGGGCGCCTCCAGCTTCGCCGGCTCCGGCGCCACGGGCGCTTCCAGCTCATCGTCCTCGACGACAGGCGGGTTGCCGCGCCTTTGCTCGCGCTGGCTGTCCAGGCGAATGACTTGGTCACTTACTCTTTCGCCTTCCTGGTCGGCGGGCTTTCTGGATGAGGTTCCTTCAGACATGGACTTTCTCCCGGTCGACGGCCGGCTGGGCGCAGGTCTCGAGCAGATTGCAATAGGTCAAGCGTGTTCCGAAAAGGCGCGCGGCGTCGTGCAGCACGAAGCTGATACTGGACGAGGTGGGCATGGGAGGTCGGCGAGTCGGCGACAATCTTTCGTGAGCATGCTTATTATCATCATGCACATAATCCTGCTGGACGCGCAGCGCAAGACCGACTAAGCCGCTTGCCAAAAATATCGCATGGGCCAGAACCCGGCCGGACCGGCCTCTATCGCGGCAAGGACAACACGATGAACCGGCTCAAGATCACCATGCTGGCGCTGCTGACGGGATACGCTTTTCCGGCCGCGGCAAAGGACGCGGTGAGCTGCGGCGGAGCGGCTATGCTCGGCGGCGCGCAGCTCAATTGCAGCCATGTGCAACCCAAGGCGGCGCCGCAATTCTGCACCTTCAGCTGGGCTCTCCGCACGACGGCCGGCGAGCAGAAAATCGTCGAGGGGAGCTTCTCGCTGCCGCCCGGCGCGTCGAACGTCCAGGTCTACCAGAGCAGCGGCTTCGACAGCGCCCTTTCCTGGATCGGCATGGACGCGGTGATCATGCCGGGCGTCGATATCGGCCACGGCGCCATCGTCGCTGCGAAATCGGTTGTCACGCATGACGTGCCGCCTTATGCGATCGTCGCCGGCAATGGGGCAAGGATAGTGAAGATGCGCTTTGACGAATTCACGGTGCGGCGGCTTTTGAAGGCGGCCTGGTGGGACTGGCCGGTCGACAAGATCAGCCGCAACCTCAACGCCATTCGCGGCGCCGACATCTCAAAGCTGGAGGCTGCGGCTTGAGCGCGCCCGACAAGAGCACGAACGACACGGCGATCAGCCCGGAGCTGTTCACACGCGGCTGGATTTTCATCCGCGGCGTGCCGTCGATGAAATTCCTGCCGCCGGAAGGGCCGCCGGAGATCGCCTTTGCCGGCCGCTCCAATGTCGGCAAGTCGTCGCTGATCAACGCGCTGGTCGGTCACAAGGGGCTGGCGCGCACGTCCAACACGCCGGGGCGCACGCAGGAGCTCAACTATTTCGTGCCGGACGGTTTTTCCGGCGAGGGCGCCGACCTGCCGCCGATGGCGCTGGTCGACATGCCAGGCTACGGCTACGCCAGCGCGCCGAAGGACAAGGTCGATGAGTGGACGAAACTCATCTACGAATATCTGCAGGGCCGCGTGACGCTGAAGCGCGTCTATGTGCTGATCGACGCCCGCCACGGCGTCAAGGCCAAGGACGAGGAAGTGCTGACGCTGCTCGACAAGGCCGCGGTGTCCTACCAGGTGGTGCTGACCAAGACTGACAAGATCAAGGCCGCCGGCGTGCCGAGGCTGATCGAGGAGACGCTGGCCAAGATCAAGAAACGGCCGGCGGCTTTTCCGGTGGTCCTTGCCACCTCGTCGGAGAAAGCCGCGGGGCTGGACGAATTGCGCGCGGCCATCGCCCTGGTGGCGAACGGCGGCTGACGCCGCCCACCAGATTCCATCAGGGATCAGTCCGTCTCGTCGCGCTCCGGCTCGCGATCGCGCCGGCCGGTGAGGATCTCGCGCTTGCCGACATGGTTGGGGGCGCCGACCAGACCTTCCTTTTCCATGCGCTCGACCAGCGAGGCTGCGCGGTTGTAGCCGACGCCGAGGCGGCGCTGGATATAGGAGGTCGAGCATTTCTTGTCGCGCTTGACCACTTTGATCGCTTCCTCATAGAGGGCGTCGCCGTCCTCCTCGGCGATCGAACCCTTGTCGAAGACCGGACCGGTGTCCGCAGCTTCCTCAACCTCTTCCTCGTCGGCGGTGACGGTGTCGAGATATTCGGGACGGCCTTGCGCCTTCAGATGCGCCACGACGTGCTCGACCTCCAGGTCTGAAACGAAGGGGCCGTGCACGCGCGAAATGCGGCCGCCGCCGGCCATGTGCAGCATATCGCCCTGGCCGAGCAACTGCTCGGCGCCCTGCTCGCCGAGAATGGTGCGGCTGTCGATCTTGGACGTCACCTGGAAGGAGATGCGGGTCGGGAAGTTCGCCTTGATCGTGCCGGTGATGACGTCGACCGACGGGCGTTGCGTCGCCATGATCAGATGGATGCCGGCGGCGCGCGCCATCTGCGCCAGCCGCTGGATGGCGCCTTCGATCTCCTTGCCGGCGACCATCATCAGGTCGGCCATCTCGTCGACGATGATGACGATATAAGGCATCGGCGCGAGGTCGATCGTGCGTTCCTCGAACAGCGGCTCGCCCGTGCCCTTCTCGAAGCCCACCTGCACCTGCATGGTCACGACCTCGCCCTTGTCGCGGGCGCTGCCAGCGCGCTGGTTGTAGCCGTCGATGTTGCGCACGCCGAGGCGCGCCATCTTGCGGTAGCGGTCCTCCATCTCGCGAACCGCCCATTTGAGCGCCGTGACCGCCTTCTTCGGATCGGTGACGACCGGGGTAAGCAGATGCGGGATGCCGTCATAGACGGAGAGTTCCAGCATCTTGGGGTCGACCATGATGAGGCGGCATTCCTCCGGCTTCATCCGGTAGAGCAGCGACAGGATCATGGTGTTGATGGCGACCGACTTGCCGGAGCCGGTGGTGCCCGCCACCAGCAGATGCGGCATCTTGGCGAGCTCGGCGATGACCGGCTCGCCGCCGATCGTCTTGCCGAGGCCGAGCGCCAGCTTGCAGGACGTGTTGCGGAAGCCGGCCGATCCGATCAGCTCGCGGAAATAGACCGTCTCGCGGGTTTCGTTGGGCAGCTCGATGCCGATGACATTGCGGCCCGGCACCACGGCGACGCGCGCCGAGATCGCCGACATGGAACGGGCGATGTCGTCGGCCAACCCGATGACGCGGCTGGACTTCACGCCCGGCGCCGGCTCGAACTCGTAGAGCGTGACGACCGGACCGGGGCGGACATGGATGATCTCGCCCTTGACGCCAAAATCCTCCAGCACGCTTTCCAGCAGGTCGGCATTCTGCTCCATGCGCTCCTGCGACATGTAGAAGCCCTGGCCTTCCGGCGGCATCTGCAAAAGATCTTCCGAGGGAAGCTCGTAGCCGACGGACGCCGGCAACGGCACGACCTCGCCGGCCATGGGCAACGAGGGTGCCTGCCTGGTTTTCCTCGCGCTAGCCGGGGTTGAGATCGGCATGGCGTCGACAGTTGTCGGCTGGGGGGCGGCCGGAGCCGGTACCGCCGTCGCAACAGGGCTTGAGTCCACCGCGTCTGAGCGCCATTCGATGACCCGGTAAAATGACGTCGCTTCACCCAGGAAGGCGGCACGGGGCTGGATCGGTTGGACCGCCGCTGGACGATGAGTCGGCACAGGATTGACGGGCGGCTGCGCCGGAGCGGCGGGCGCCTGCCCCGTTTCGTTCGCCTTCGCCCGTGCCAGGCGCTCGGCGAGGAAGGGCATGCCGAACTCGAAAAAGGCATGGTCCGAGAGATAGGACCAGCGCAATCCGGTCGAGCGTGGCTTTGGCATCGGAGCGGCGGCCACTTGGGGCGGCACAACCGGAGCGGCGGGGGCAATAGGGACGACAGCAGGAGCTGCGCGGACCGGTTTGACTTGCGGCGGCGTGACCGCGGCGGCGCCTGCTGGCGTCGGCCGGACTGGATTGATCGCTGCCGGGGCCGGCGGCGCGGGGCGGACGGGCTCACGGACGGTTGCCTTTGCCTGGTCGGCATTTTCAGCCGGCGGGGCTCGCCTGGCGAGATCGGTGTCCGGCGTGCGGGTGAAACGCACATTCGGCGCCAGGAAGAAATAATCCTGCCAGGCCGGGCGGCCGAACTCCCCGCCATCGGCCGAATCGAGCGACGCGCCGCGAGCGGGGTTCGATTCGGCCTGGATCGAGGAGCGCAACGTCACCACTTGACCGGCTTGCGCCTGTGGAACCCCGCCACGACGCCCGTCCGCGCGGTGATCGCTGTCGCCTTGATAGGCGGAATCGCCGGAGAGATTGGCACGGGGAAAGCGCATGGATGTCATACTCGAGACTCGCCGGTTGAACGTCTCCCGAGACATAGAAAGCGATGGTTAACAGGTCCTTCCGAAAGCGCCCGCGGACGATGCCGATCGACGTTTGAAAAAGGCCGTCAGACAGGTCTTCACGGCATGTGAGGCCAGCCGCGATACGGCGAAGTTTTCAAGTCGCGGGCGCGAATTCTCAGGGCTTGCGCTACCCGCAACGGACTTCGCGGGCCGCCACGATCAGGCCGATGCAGAAGCCCGTTCCTCGGCGAAGAATTTTTCCGTGCCGTAAGCCTTGAGAAACACATCGACGCCGGAGGTCACGATGTGCTCGATCTCCGCCTGGCTCGGCGCCTTGGTGCGGTAGGAAAAGATGCACTGGCGGAACAGACCTGCCAGGCAAAGCTCCGTGAACTGATAGGCGGCGAGATCGACATCGGCGATCTCCAGCAGACCGCGTGCGACGGCTTCGTTGAGAAAGGACATGACCTTGTCGTGGCCACGTTTCGGGCCGCGCTCGTAGAAGCGCGCGCCAAGCTCGGGTATCCGGTCGGCGGCGCCGACCACGGTGCGCTGCGCCTGGATGACCTTGGCCGAGGTGATCTTGATCGACAGCCCCGTTCCAAACTTCACCAGCGTCTTGCGCAGGTCCTCGAAATGATCGAGCACCTCATACATGTTCTTGAAGATGGTGCCGCGCTCTTCCTCGATGAGAGCCTCGAACAGCTCTTCCTTGTTTTCGAAATAGACGTAGATCGTGCCCTTGGAGACGCCGGCCTCGCGCGTGATGTCGTTCATCGAGGCGGCTTCAAAGCCCTTGTCTATGAAGACGCGGCGCGCGCCTTCGATAATCTGGGCGCGCTTGACCGGGTCCTGTCCTGCCGCCGGACGGCCCTTGCGCAAGTCGAGCAGATCGCTGTCCGCTGTCGTGTCGACCATGGAAGTCGTTCCTTAGAAAATATTTCGAACCACCCGGTTCGATTTCCTCTTGATATGGTCCCGTTTCCGCGCTATGTCAATCACCAATTCGAACCGAACGGTTCAGTCTGACTGACAATCCTAGAGAGATTACCATGTCCTCGAACGCGCCCGCTACCGCCGAAGTCCGCACGTTTCCCAATGCCAAGGTCCAGCCGTCGACCGAAGCGCCGGAAGTCCCCGCCCAGCCGGTCACCCCGGTTGCGCCGCCTGCGGCTGAAGCACCCGCCAAGAAGAAGCGCTCGGTGCGCTCGTTCCTTTTGCCGATCATCGGTCTAGCCCTGCTCGGCGCCGGTTCCTGGTATGGCTATAACTACTGGACCGACGGCCGCTTCATGATCGCCACCGACGACGCCTATGTCCAGGCCGATATGTCGTTCGTGTCGCCGAAAATCTCCGGTTATATCGACAAGGTGCTGGTGAGCGAGAACCAGCAGGTCAAAGCCGGCGATCCGCTGTTCGTCATCGACAATGGCGACTACAAGATCGCCGTCGGCCAGGCCGAAGCGCAGATCGCGACGCTGGCAAAGACGCTCGACCGCATCGATGCCCAGACCAAGGCAGCCCAGGCTTCGCTGTCGCAGGCCCAGGCGCAGAAGATCGCCGACCAGGCCGCCGCCGACAATGCAGCGCGCGCCCAGGATCGTGCCGCGCAGCTGCTCAAGACCCATGTCGGCACGCAGGCGCAGCTCGACGACGCGCAGACTGCGCTCGACCAGGCCAAGGCGGCGCTCGTCGGCGCCGATGCGCAGATCGCCGCGGCGCAGGCCAATATCGGCGTGCTGGAGGCCCAGCGGGCGGAATCGGCCTCGACGCTTGCCTCGCTGCAGCTCACCCGCGACAAGGCCAAGCGCGACCTGTCCTTCACCGTGCTGAAGGCGCCATATGACGGCGTCGTCGGCAACCGCTCGGTCGAACAAGGCGACCTCGTCAGCCCCGGCCAGAAGCTCGCCGTCGTCGTGCCGATGGACAAGCTCTACATCGTCGGCAACTTCAAGGAGACGCAGCTTGGCCGCATGGTGCCCGGCGAGAAGGTGCGCATCACGGTGGACGCCATCGACGGCCAGACCTTCGAAGGCACTGTCTCTTCGCTAGCGCCGGCTTCGGGCGCGGTGTTCTCGCTGCTGCCGCCGGAAAACGCCACCGGCAACTTCACCAAGGTGGTGCAGCGCGTGCCGGTGCGCATCGACGTGCCGGCCGACGTCCTGAAGACCGGCAAGCTGCGCGCGGGCCTGAGCGTCGTCGTCGCGGTCGACAGCCGCACGGCGCCGGCCTCGACCACCAACTAAACAATCGGGGGGCGGTTCGGTGGCCATTTGAGCGCCGAGCCGCCCAGCCTGCTTTATTCGTTTCGACGCAATCCGGGACCGCCACGCGCATGTCCTGGGAGTGCATAGGGAGGCCATGAGATGGCAACCGCAACCATTACCGCAGGATCAATCCCCGCACGTCCGGCAGCTGCCGGGCCGGCGCTGCCCGCGGACCATATGCCGGTGCGCCGCGTCGTCGCCTTCCTGGCGATGGTGTTCGGCATGTTCATGGCGATCCTCGACATCCAGATCGTCTCGGCCTCGCTTGCCGAAATCCAGGCGGGCTTGAGCGCCAGTTCCGACGAGATCCCGTGGGTGCAGACCGCCTATCTGATCGCCGAGGTGGTGATGATCCCGCTGTCGGGTTTCCTCAGCCGCATGCTGTCGACGCGCGTGCTGTTCACCACTGCCGCGGCCGGCTTCACCGCGGCCAGCGCGCTGGCCGCCACCGCCACCAACATCGACCAGATGATCGTCTACCGCGCCATCCAGGGTTTCATCGGCGGCGGCATGATCCCCAGCGTCTTCGCGGCCGCCTTTACCATCTTCCCGCCCTCCAAGCGCGCCGTCGTCTCGCCGATGATCGGCCTGGTGGCGACGCTTGCGCCGACGATCGGCCCGACGGTGGGCGGCTACATCAGCCACGCCATGTCCTGGCACTGGCTGTTCCTGATCAATGTCGTGCCCGGCATTCTGGTGGCGACGGCGGCGTGGTCGCTGATCGATTTCGACAAGCCCAACCTCAAGCTGTTCTCAAAGTTCGACTGGTGGGGCCTGATCGGCATGGCCGCCTTCCTCGGCTGCATGGAATATGTGCTGGAGGAAGGCCCGAACCATGACTGGCTGCAGGAGCCGGCAGTCTTTGCCTGCGCCATCGTCATGACCATCGGCGGCATCATCTTCTTCTGGCGCGTCTTCACCGCCGAGGAACCGATCGTCGATCTCAGGGCCTTCAGCAACGTCAACTTCGCCTTCGGCTCGCTGTTCTCCTTCGTCGTCGGCATCGGCCTCTACGGGTTGACCTATCTCTATCCGGTGTTCCTCGGCCGTATCCGCGGTTACGATTCGATGATGATCGGCGAGGCGCTGTTCGTCAGCGGCATGGCGATGTTCTTCACCGCGCCCGTTGCCGGCATTCTGTCGAACAAGATCGATCTCAGGCTGATGATGATGATCGGCTTCGTCGGCTTCGCCACGGGCACCTGGTGGATGACGCATCTCACCGCCGACTGGGATTTCTATGAGCTGCTGATCCCGCAGATCCTGCGCGGCTGCTCGATGATGCTGTGCATGGTGCCGATCAACAACATTGCGCTGGGCACCTTGCCGCCGGAACGGCTGAAGAATGCATCAGGCCTGTTCAACCTGACCCGCAATCTCGGAGGCGCCGTCGGCCTTGCGGTCATCAACACGGTGCTGATCGACCGCAACGCCTTCCACTATGCACGGCTTTCCGAGCATGTGCAGTGGGGCAGCCAGGCCGCGCTGACCAAGCTGCAGAACATGACGCTGAACTTCGGACAGACCGCCGGCCTCGACGCGGGCAGCGCCGCGATCTCGAAACTGTCCGGCATGGTGCATCAGCAGGCGGCGCTCTTGTCCTTCATGGACGTGTTCATGATGCTGACCGTGCTGTTCGCCTCACTTGGATTTTTCGTGCTGTTCATCAACAAGCCGGGCCAGCAGGGCGGCGGTGGCGGCGGAGGTCATTGAGGAGCCGGAACCCCCGCCTGGCTACCTCAACACGTGACCCCGGAAATCGGCGACGATTTCCGGGGTCATTTCTTTTCGAGAGGATGGAGGCCGCTCAGGCGGCGGCCGGCTTGAAGCTCAGCGCCACGCCGTTGATGCAGTGACGCAGGCCGGTGGGCGGCGGACCGTCGTCGAAGACGTGGCCGAGATGACCGCCGCAGCGGCGGCAGTGAACTTCGGTGCGCGTCATGCCGAGCGAGCGGTCGACGGTCTCGCCGATAGCCTTGGGGATCTCCTGCCAAAAGCTCGGCCAACCGGTGCCGGAATCGAATTTCGTCTCCGACGGATAGACCGGTAGGTCGCAGCCGGCGCAGGCGAAAATGCCCTTGCGGTGTTCGTTGAGCAGCGGGCTGGTGCCGGGATATTCGGTGCCCTGCTTGCGCAGCACGTCGAAGGCCTCGTCGGAAAGGATGGCGTGCCATTCGGCGTCGGTTTTGGTGACCTCGAAGGTCTCGGCGGCGAGAGCAGGCTTCGGTCCGCCGGCGCGCAGCATCGCCCCGGTTCCGACGATGAGAGCGGTGGCGGCGGCGCCGCTCCAGAGAAAATCGCGACGGTTCATGGCCGTTCCTCCTGACGCATTTTGCCAAGATAGAACACCGCCCGGAAATCAAAAGCCGGTGACGCCCTATCCGTTGTTGTTTTGAGCATGCTGCTCCGCGCCGCCCTTGCGGCGCGACGCGGAGCGCACCCTTGCCGGCGGCGCGGGTCTTGAACGAAGCGGCCGGCGCTCAGCAATGTCTTCGCCGGCCAGGCCCGCTTTGTTACATCTTCGGCAAGAGAACCTTGTCGATGACGTGGATGACGCCGTTCGACTGGCGGACATCGGCGATGGTGACGTGGGCGACATTGCCGTTCTCGTCGGTGACGGTGACCTTGCCCTTCTGCGCCTTAAGCGTCAGCTCGCAGCCGCCGACCGTCTTGACCTGGTGGGCGCCGCCATCGGCCTTGGCCATCTTGGCGACATCGGCGGCCAGCGCCTTGGCGGCGACGACATGGCAGGTCAGCACCTTGGTCAGCTTGCCCTTATTCTCGGGCTTGAGCAGCGTATCGACCGTGCCTGGGGGCAGCGCGGCGAAAGCTTCGTTGGTCGGCGCGAAGACGGTGAACGGACCGGCGCCCTGCAGCGTGTCGACCAGGCCGGCGGCCTTGACCGCGGCGACCAGCGTGGTGTGGTCCTTCGAATTGACGGCGTTCTCGATGATGTTCTTCTTGGCATACATCGGCGCGCCGCCGACCATCGGATTGGCATAGGCAACGGCGCCGATCACGGAAAGGCCGAGCGTAGAGGCGAGCAAAAGGGTGGCGAGTTTACGCATTGTGTCAGTCTCCTCTGGTTGTTTTTCCCGTCCTTGGGAACGCGATGAGATACGGGCACGCCGAAAAGTTAGTTTCACGGCCGTCCAAATTTTTTCTTGGTGCGATTTATTTTCGTTCGTGCGACTGATTACGGCAGCAGACTTTCCCGGCCTGCGACTGGAAGAAGATAGACTTCGATTGGTCTCTATGGACGTGATTATGCCGAAGTGGCCGTCGTCAGATGCCCTTCAGGTCACCCGCTGCGACCACCGGACCGGTCGGCTGGCCGGTCGGCGAACCGCCCGCAGGCTCGAGGCTGACGGCGAGCACAGCGCCTTGCGCGAGCTTCTGCTGGACAGCCGGAGTAACGGCCATGCGCGCGGTCTGGCCGGCGGGGATGACGCCCATCGACACCGGCGCGTTCTTGCCCTCGATCATCCACAGCTCGAAGTCCTTGCCGGCGCTACGCTCGCCGGAGACCAGCGACAGGCCGACCTCATGGCGGGCGGCGTCATAGACGGCGAGGTATTTGACAGGGCTGTTGTCGGCGGCCAGTGAGGCGACCAACCTGGTCTGAGGCTGCGTGACCGGCGGATTGACGAAAGGCAGGGCGACGTAGACTGCCAAAGCAGCAATGGCAGCGGCGGCGAGGCCACGCCAGAAAGCAAGGCTCGACCAGAGGCTGGTGCTGGGCGCGGCGGAGGTGGAAGCGGACGATGCGAACAGGCTGCGGTCGATCGCGACCTTGACCGAAGCCGGAGGCTCGACCGCGGCATAGGCGGCCGCCATCGGCGCGAAATGGACCTCCCAGGCATCGACCAGGCGGGCGAACGCCGTCTCGGTATCGATGCGACGGGACGCGATCTGGCGTTCGTCGGCCGGCAGAACGCCGAGAACGTATTCGGCGGCGAGCAGGTCGTCGCCTCCACGTTCCGGTCCGTTGTCTTCCGCCAGCGTCATCTTTCCAGGCATTCTCTCAGTTTGAGCAGGCTTCGCCGCAGCCAAGTCCGCATCGTGTTCAGCGGAACCTTGAAGCGCTCCGCCAGCTCGGCATAGCTTTCGCCGCTCAAATAGGCACCCCGGACGGCCGCCGCCCGGTCTTTCTCCAATTCGTCGAGGCAATGATAGATGCGTTCGGTCTCGCCGCCCGCCACAGCCATAGCCTCGGGTCCTGGCGTCGGGTCAGCGACGTCGAGAGCCGTATCGATGTTGGCAGAAGGACTGCGCCGCGCCCGGATGCGATCGATCGCATGGTTGCGCGCAATGGCCACCAGCCAGGAAATCGGGCTCAGATCGGAAACCGCGAAACGATCCGCCTTCGTCCAAATCTTGACGAAGACCTCCTGCAGCGCCTCTTCCGCATCACCCCTGTCGTTCAAGACACGAAGGCAAACGCCGAAAAGTTTCGCGCTGGTCTGCTTGTAGAGCAGATCGAACGCAGCCCGGTCCTTCATCGAAGTCCGGACGATCAGCTTGCTGATGTCCTGCGGCGCCATGGCGGCAAATTAGAAGATTGCAACTTATTTGCAACGGGTGCCGAACGTGCTGTGCACTCGGTCGTTGCCAAGGAAATCGGCCACTGCTAGAGCGTTTCACCGTTTCGCCAAAACGGCCAACCGCTCTGTCTCCCTCCTCCTTGTCTTGACGCAATTCCGGACGGAAAACCGCTCACACTTTTCCTGGAATTGCTCTAGCCTTTCCAAAAATCGGGGGTGCGGATGTCAATCGAGCGCGCGCTTTGGGAGCAGGATGCGACGGGGCTTGGCGAGCTCGTGCATCGGGGCGAAATCGCGCCACAGGAGCTGGTCGATGCGGCGATCGCGCGGGCCGAGGCGACAAGGCCCGACATCAACGCCATCGCCACGCCGCTTTACGACGCCGCGCGGGCGCGGGCCCAGACCGTCGACCGCACATTGCCGCTGGCCGGCGTGCCGTTCGCGCTCAAGGATCTCGGCATCGGCCTCAAGGGCGTGCCGATCCATGGCGGCAGCCGCATTTCACCCTTCACCGCCGATTTCAACTCGGTGATGGTCGAGCGCCATCTCGCCGCCGGCCTGATCCCGATTGCCACCAGCACCTCGCCCGAGCACGGGCTGCGGTTGATGACGGAGTCGGCCCGCTTCGGCATCACCCGCAACCCCTGGAACACGGGCCACACCACGGGCGGCTCGTCCGGCGGCGCAGCGGCGCTGGTGGCGGCCGGCGTGGTTCCGGCGGCGCACGCTTCCGACGGCGGCGGCTCGATCCGGGTGCCCTCGGCCTGCAGCGGGCTGGTGGGCTTGAAGACCTCGCGCGGCCGCGTGCCGCTGACGCCGCTGACCAGCGAAAGCTGGTACGGCATGGTCGTCGACCACGCCGTCAGCCGCTCGGTGCGCGACACCGCGCTTCTGCTCGACCTGACGCATGGCGTCGATCCGCTCTCGCCTTACGCGGCGCGGGAACCGAAAGGCTTCTTCGCGGTGGCGGCGGCGCGCGAGCCGGGCAAGCTCAGCCTCGCCGTCTACCGCAAGTCGCCGCTCGGCCTGCCGATCTCGGCCGAGACGCTTCAGGCGCTCGACACCGCGGTGGCGCTGGCGCGCGAGGGCGGACACACGGTGGAGGAGATCGACCTGCCTTTCATCGGCCGCGACTTCATGGCCGACTTCTGCAAGACGGTGGCCTCGGCGGTCGCCGGCACGATGCGTTCGGAGGCTGAGCGCGTCGGCCGGCCGGTGACCGGCGAGGTCGAGCGCGCGACGCGCGTGCTTGGACGTCTGGGCGAAATGTTGTCCGCCGGCGAGGTCTATGAGGGCGTGCAGCGTCTCAACGCCACGGCGCGGCGGCTGATCGAAGAGACCGCGCGCTACGACGCCGTGTTGATGCCGATCATCGCGCATCCGCCTTTGGCCTGCGGTTCGATGGACCCCAAGGGCGCCGACGAATTCATCGAGAACCTGCTCGACAAATTGCATCTCACCGGCCTGCTCAAGATCAAGTCGTTCTTCGGCCAGCTGATGGACAAGAGCCTGTGGTTCACGCACTGGCCGGCGATCCAGAATGTCAGCGGCCAGCCGTCGATCGCGCTGCCGGTGCATGTTACCGCCGACGGCCTGCCGCTCGGCATCCAGGCCGCCGGCCGGCCGGGCGACGAGGAGACGCTGTTGTCCTTCGCCGCGCAGATGGAGAAGCTTTCGGGATGGCTGAAACGGCGAGCGCCGCTCAAGGTGCCGGCCTAAAGCGCGTCGCGTCTGAACGGCCTCATGCGATGCGCCTTAGGTTCGCTTTTTTTGTGCATGTCGTTGTCCCAAAACCGCTGCGCGCACTTTTGGGCGACATGCATTAGAACATCCCCGCACGATTTCGTTATTGTGACCGCAAAGCCGTTTGCGGCCTGCGGCAATTCCCGCTAAGAGGCCGCCAATCAAGCTAGCTGGGATCGATACCGATGACGGACATCGCCGCCACCGCCGAAATGCAGGCCGCGCTGCTCTCACGCGCGCTGCCTTACATGCAGCGCTACGAGAACAAGACCGTGGTGGTGAAATATGGCGGCCATGCCATGGGCGACCATGAGCTCGGCAAGGCGTTCGCCCGCGACATCGCGCTTCTGAAACAGTCCGGCGTCAACCCGATCGTCGTGCATGGCGGCGGGCCGCAGATCGGCGCGATGCTCAACAAGATGGGCATCGAATCCAAGTTCGAGGGGGGACTCCGCGTCACCGACCAGAAGACGGTCGAGATCGTCGAGATGGTGCTGGCCGGTTCGATCAACAAGGAAATCGTGGCGCTGATCAACGCCGAAGGCGAATGGGCGATCGGGCTTTGCGGCAAGGACGGCAACATGGTGTTCGCCGAAAAGGCGCGCAAGACCATGATTGATCCTGACTCCAACATCGAGCGGGTGCTGGATCTCGGCTTCGTCGGCGAGCCGGTCGAGGTCGACCGCACACTGCTCGATCTCCTTGCGCGTTCGGAGATGATCCCGGTGCTGGCGCCCGTCGCGCCCGGCCGCGACGGCCACACCTACAACATCAACGCCGACACGTTTGCCGGAGCGATTGCCGGCGCGTGCCGCGCCTCGCGCCTGCTCTTCCTCACCGACGTGCCCGGCGTGCTCGACAAGAACAAGAAGCTGATCGACGAGCTGACGGTGGCCGAAGCCAAGGCGCTGATCAAGGACGGCACGGTGTCGGGCGGCATGATCCCGAAGGTCGAGACCTGCATCGAGGCGATCGAGCGCGGCGTCGAGGGCGTCGTCATCCTCAACGGCAAGACACCGCATTCCGTGCTGCTGGAGCTCTTCACCGAGCACGGCGCCGGCACGCTGATCGTTCCGTAAACAAGAGCAGGCGAGTTCGCCGTTTGAACCGCCGCAATCAGCCGGCTAATCTTCTCTGTTCTTCGTTGACAGGCACGACCGGCTTTCCGGCCGGCCGCCGGACGATCATCGATTCCTCCTCGGCGTCCTGCGGCGCGCCCCAGAATTCGGCGAGGGTCGAGCCATCGGTGACGCGGCGGTCGCGGGCAAGAAACCCCCAGACCTCGCGGAACCATACGCGGCGGCCCATCTTCGTGTACCAGCGCATCGAATGCCGTTGCTCGGGATCGGGGTGGAAAAGAATCCGCGCCAACGCCTTCGGCCGCGACTGCACCGCGACTTCGATCAGCTTGACGGCGAAGAACAGCATCCAGGGTTTCAGCCGGGTCATCGCCAGCACCTGGTGCTTGTAATCCCAGAGACGGACGTCCTTCTGGATCACTTTGCGGTCGCTGGCGATGCGGAAGAACGGCGTCCAGCGATGCGGCGTGACGTAGAGCGCCTGGATCTGGTCGGGATCATAGGCGATAAGTTGGCGGAAGCCGCGCCACAGGTCGCGCAGGGTTTCGTCCTCGAAGCCGGCGACCCAGGTCGCCATCGACAGGATGCCGTGTTGGCGCAGCAGCCGGATCGCCTCGCGATCGGATTTGGTGCTGCCGCCCTTGCGGATCAGCGACAAGGTTTCCTCGTCGGTGTTCTCCATGCCGAGCAGCCAACGGATGACGCCCGCCTTGCGGTAGAGATGCAGGCTGTCGGCGTCGCGCACGATGTCGTCGGCGCGTGTCGAGCCGACGATCAGCACCGGCACGTTCTCGGCGATCATGGCATCGAGGAAGGCGCGCCAGGCTTTCTTCGAGGAGGTCGGATTCTCGTCGGCAAGGTTGATCAGCTCGACGCCGTGCTCGCGATGCAGCCAGGCGATTTCTTGGGCGAATTTCACCGGGTCGCGATGCCGCCAGCGGGTCCAGAAACCGCGCTGGCCGCAATAGTTGCACAGATGCGGACAACCGCGCGAGAACTGCATGACCACCGCCCGCTTGCCGCCCCAATAGGAGTAGCGGCGATGGTCGATCAGCTCCCAGCCGACGTGATAGGCATCGAGATCGGCAATGGTCATCGCAGCTTGCGTGGCGACGGCGCGGCCAAGGTCGTCGCGATAGGCGATGCCTGCGACACTTCCCACCGGCTGGCGCATTTCTATCGCCTCGACCAGCGCCGTCGCGGTCGCCTCGCCCTCGCCGCGCACGATGAAGTCGAAGACGTCGGTCGCGGTCAGGATGTCGCGCCAGTGGTAGGTCTGAAAGACGCCGCCATAGATGATAATGACGCCCGGCGCGCGGGCCTTGATCGTTTCAGCGATCTTCAAGGCCGTCGGATGCACCGAGGTCGAGCCGGAATGGCCGATCAGGATGAAATCCGGATCGCCGCCGAGAGCATCGTCGACCAGCACAGGAAGCGGCATCGGTCCGAATTCGGCATCGACCAGGCGAACCTGATGGCCGGAATCGATCAGCGGACCGCCGATCGCCAAAAGTCCGAGCGGCGGCAAATGATCGTCGGGCACGCGGCTGCCGATGGCCGTGTGCGGCGGATTAATCAGCACGATGTTCAAGGCGGACCTCCATGTTGGTCCGCCTGTGCTAATTGCCGATGTCGAAGCCGCCTTGGCGCGGTTCAGCAGTTTCCAAGCAGCTTTTCGGGAGAACTTTGTTTTGAAGCAATTCCGGACGGAAAACCGCTTCACACTTTTCCTGGAATTGCTTCAGCGCCGCAGATGGCTGAGCGGCACGTGGCCGGGGCCCTTGATGTTCTGCAGCACCAGCTGGGTGTGTACGTCGCGCACGCCGGGCAGCCGCATCAACCGGTGCATGACGAAGGCGTTCAGATCGTCCACCGACGGCACCATGACATGCAGCAGGAAATCGTGGTCGCCGGTCATCGTCCAGCAGGACGAGACTTCGTCCATGCGTTGCACGGCGGCTATGAAACTTTCGGGCGAGCCGTCGCTGTGGCTGACCAGCCGCACCTGGATGAACACTTCGACCGTCAGGCCGACGGCGCGGCGGCTGAGCACGGCGGCAAAGCCCTTGATGATGCCGGTTTCCTGCAGCGCCTCGAAGCGGCGCGCGCATGGCGTGGTCGACAGGCCGATCTCCTGCGCCAGCTCCGACACAGGCTTGCGCCCATCGCGCTGCAGGATGTCGAGCATCTTTATCTCGAAATCGTCGAATTGAGGCATGTCTTCTCGATTTCCCGTTGTTCGGAGTGATTTTACCTCAAAATCAACGGACGAGCTACAAACAAGGGCTGATTTGCCTCAGCGATCGCTCCTACACTTCCCTCACTATCCACGGATCACGATCTTCGAGGAGGAAACGATGACGATCAGCGTTGCCGATTACGCCGCCGAATGCGCGGCGCAGGGTCTTCGTGGCGACTATTCGGTGTGCCGCAGCGATTTCACCGTGGCCCAAGGTTACGGCTATTCGGCCGAGGAACAGGCGGTGTGGCGCACGCTATGCGACCGCCAGACGAAGCTGACCAGGAAGCTCGCGCATCGTTCCTATCTGGACGGCGTCGCGACGCTTGGGTTGCTCGACAGGATTCCGGATTTCGACGCGGTCAGCGAAAAGCTCAACAAGCTGACCGGATGGGAGATCGTCGCGGTGCCTGGCCTCATCCCGGCCGGCCCATTCTTCGATCATCTCGCCAACCGGCGCTTCCCGGTCACCAACTGGCTGCGGACGAGACAAGAGCTCGACTACATCGTCGAGCCGGACATGTTCCACGATTTCTTCGGCCACGTGCCGATCCTGACCCAGCCGGTGTTCGCCGACTTCATGCAGATGTATGGCGAGAAGGCCGAGGACGTGATTGCGCTCGGCGGCGACGAGATGATCACCAGGCTTTACTGGTACAGCGCCGAATACGGCCTCATCCAGGAGCCCGGCCAGCCGCTGAAGGCTTTCGGCGCCGGGCTGATGTCGTCCTTCACCGAGCTGCAGTTCGCGGTCGAGAGCAAGGATGCCCACCATGTGCCGTTCGACCTCGAGACAGTGATGCGCACCGGCTATGAGATCGACAAGTTCCAGCGCGCCTATTTCGTGCTGCCGTCCTTCGATGCGCTGCGCGATGCCTTCGCCAATCGCGACCTTGCCGGCATCGTGGCTCGGTTCAAGGGTCAGCCGGCGCTCGATCCGGCGACGGTCTGAGGTCGGTTTTCGCCCAACCGACATTCAGGGCGGTTCAGTTGCCGGCAGGCGTCTGAGCCGCTTTGAGCTTTTCGCGGAACATCAGCTGTTATCGGGCTCGGCCTTGATCCTGGCGAGCTGCTCGCTCTGCAGGTCCAGAGCTGCATTGATGAAGCGCAGCACGGTTGCGAGCTCGGCATCGCTGAAGCTCGCCACCACCTTCTCGCCCTCCCGCGCGATGGTGCCGTAATAGCGCTCCGACAACTCCCTGGTCAGCGCGGTCGCCTCGATCACCACCTTGCGCCTGTCCTGCATGCTGCGGGTCCGGGTGACGTAGCCGCGCGCCTCCAGCCTGTCGATCAGGGCCGTCACCGCCGCCGGCGTCAGTCCGGTCGCAGCTGCCACGGCGCCCGCCGATTGCGGCCCGGCATGGAGCAGCCCCAGGCAATGCCGCTCGGCCGCGATCAGGCCCAGCCGCGCCCCCACCGCTTCGTCGTAGGCCTGAGTGGCGTCCTGCCAGCGCATGACGGCAAGGCCGACGTTCCGGGTCATTTCGGCGCGTTTCGTGCTTGACGAATTTATTTCGACCATCTAACTATCAATCTGTCTAACATTAAGACGAGAATAGCAATATGCGACCGCGACTCCCGCAACGCAAGAGCCAGAAGCGGCCGCCAACACGGAGACATGCAATGTTCGAAACCTCCACCCGCGCGCCGATGACCCCGGCCGAGGAATACAAATACGCCAAGCTGGCGATGGAATGGTACGGCTGGGGTTCGCCCATCGACCTCGGCATCCTGCTGGTGGCGCTCGCCGCCGCGGCTGTTCTGGCGCGCATCGCGATATTCGGGCTGTAGAGCGATCGCAATTTCACCCAAAGGCGCGCCGAGGCGGCGCCGGTTGCCAATCCAGGCGCCGGCGCCGTCTGCTCTTCGTGCGATCAGACGGCGATCACTTTGCCGAGATGCTCGCCCAACCGGCAGGCGAGCGCGGTGATGGTGGTGGTCGGGTTGCACTGGCCGGAGGTGCAGAACACAGAGGAGCCGCCGACATAGAGATTGTCCATGCCATGCACCTTGCAATTGGCGTCGACGACGCTCTTCAGCACATCGGTGCCCATGCGGGTGCCGCCCATATGGTGGTGGCCGGCCGTTTCCTCATTGGTCGGGTAATCGCCGCCATTGCTGATCCAGTCGTCGATGCGGACGCGGCCGAGATTCTTCTGCGCCATGGTGGTGCCGAAAAGCCTCAAGCCCTCCAGCAAGGTCCGCCGCTCCAGCGGCGACTTCTTCCAGTGCAGTTCGATGCGCGGCACGCCGGCGTGATCGACATCGGTCTTCGACAGCTCGATCTGGTTCGAGGCAAGCGGCGCCTGTTCCCAGGCGACGTAGAGTTGGGCGGCGCAGCGCAGCCGCTGGTCGAGCTGCGACGACATCCACTCCGCCATATTGGGCGCGGTGCAGGCGAGGTCGGCGATCAGCTTCTTGACGTTCGGATAGGGCGACTCGATCAGGCGGATGCCGAAATTCATGATCTGCAGCCGCTCCATCGCGGCAAGCGTCGGCGAGAAGAAGGCTTCGTTCGAACCGTCGACCTCGAACTCCGAGTAGTTGGCGAGGATGGCATTGCCGCCCTCGAAGGTCGGATGCTCCATCCAGTAGCGGCCGAGCGCCGCCGCATTCGGCACCACGCCGCCATTCGAACGCTGGTTCGACCACAACAGCAGCCGCGAGTTCTCCAGCCCGCCGGTGCAGGTGACGAAATAGTCCGCGCCGAAGGTGCCGGCGTCCTGCCCGTTCGACCACAGCTTCGCGCCGGTAACGCGCTTGCCGTCGCCGGTAAGCTCGGTCGCGTAGGTGTTGAGCACGACGGCGATGTTCCTGCTCCGGTCGAGCTCGTCGGCGAATTTTTCGCTGAAACGCACCGCCGGGCTCTTGATCAATTGCACCCAGCGTATGTCGTCCGAAACCGGCACGTCGGGGCGGAAATCGGGAAGCTCGAGGATGTCGTGGACTTCCGCCAGATAGGGCTCGATGTCGGCGCGGCTGATCGGCCAGCCGGTGTCCGGCGCCCAAGCCTTGGGCTCGAAATCCTGCTTGTCGAGCACGCGGCACCAGCCGGCCCAGTGGTTGGACGAGCCGCCCATGAAGCGCAGCCTGGTGATGTCGAGGTCGAAATAGAAATCGCCGACCGTCTTGCCGCGGTAGAAATCCTGCGACTCGTCGCTGAATTCGCGCGAACCCGCCTCGAGGACGACGACCGGAATGCCGGCAGCGTCGAGCTTCCTGGCGATCGTCGTGCCGGCCGGGCCGGAGCCAAGAATGCAGGCCTTGGGCTTGAAGCCGGCCTGCTTATAGGCTTCGTAGCTGTCGAAGATCATGCAAGGTCGCTCCGCCGCAGGATCCAACCATTGACCTCGACGATTTCGTCGGGCTCGGCCACGGCCGGTTGGTTGCGGAACAGCGACAGCGTGGGCAGCGCCATCAGCGCCTGCACGATGGCGCGGCGCGACATTCTTTTCATGAAACTGCCCATGACAACGCCTTTCGATAGGGGCCTCGATCCACGGATGCCGTTCCTGAACGGCACAGATGCCTCCGGGGAGGCCAATTCCGTGTCAAACCCAGGTGAAAACGGCGTTACATCCGGAAGTTTAGCGCGGTTGAATATGGACATGGTTAGGGCCTTCCTAACGCCGATGGCAAAGCCTCATGCCGCTTCCGGAAGCTCGCGGTCGAGAATTGAGAGGTTGCGGCCCCGGTTCTTCGCCTCGTAGAGCCTGCGATCGGCGGCACGCATCAGATCGGAAACGGTCGCGCTCTCGCCGCAGGTTATGCCGCCGATCGACACGGTGAGTGGCACGGTGCGTTCGTCGGCAGGGCGAAAACGGATCAGCTCTACCTCGCGTCGAATACGCTCGGCGACATGCTTGGCTTCAACTTCCGTGGCGCCGACCAGGAAGGCCGCGAACTCCTCGCCGCCGATGCGGCCGAGCACGTCGCCACTGCGAATACCGCGTTCGATGGCGCCGGCGATCAGCAGCAGCGCTTCGTCTCCCGTCAGATGACCGTAGCTGTCGTTGATCCGCTTGAAGTGGTCGGCATCGATGATCAGCAGCGCGCCACGATCGCTCTTACGGCGCGAACCGTCGAGCGCGGCAAAGAAGGTTTCGCGGTTGAGCATGCCGGTCATGTCGTCGCGGCTTGCCTTCTCCGACAAGCGCCTGTGCGCGGCGGCGAGTTGCGCGTGGGCGCGGGCAAGCTCGCGATGCGCATTCTGCAGCCGGTCGCTCTGCCAGAAGCTGCTGGCGCTGGCTGCCCAGGCGAGCACGAGCGGGCAAACCGTCGACGCCAGCCAGACGCTGCGGCTCATCGGAAAGCCCATTGCCGGAACGACAATCAGGGTCAACAAAAGCGAAGCAGCGACCGAAGCGAACGCCACGGCAGCGGCCCTCAGAAATATGCGACTCATCACTTGCTCCCAGCGGAAAGCTTGTGTGCCAGCAAGCGTTAAAGGCGACCTTTCCGGGACATCTAAAATTTGAAGTGAGACGCCATTTTCACACTTCGCGACGCGTATAAGTTGTGGATAAGTCCGGCGTCGGCATGCCATAAGAAACCTATGACAACGACACCCGATCCCGCCCGCTTTGCCCACGTCACGGACTGGGTGTTCGACCTCGATAACACGCTCTATCCGCATCACTCGAATCTGTTCGCGCAGATCGACGTCAAGATGACCGCCTATGTCGGCGAGCTGCTGACGCTTTCGCGTGACGAGGCGCGCAAGCTGCAGAAGGAGCTCTACCTCGAATACGGCACGACGCTGAACGGACTGATGAAGCGGCACGGCATCGATCCCGACGATTTTCTCGAGAAGGTGCACGACATCGACTATTCGAGGCTGGTGCCGGATCCGGTGCTGGGCGCGGCGATCCGCCAGCTTCCCGGACGCAAATTCATCTTCACCAATGGCGACCGCCGGCATGCCGAGCGCACCGCGCGCCAGCTCGGCATATTGGAGCATTTCGACGCCATCTTCGACATCGTCGCGGCGGGGCTCAATCCCAAGCCCGAGCGCCAGACTTACGAGCGCTTTGCCGAATTGCACTCTGTGACCGGGCACAACGCTGTGATGTTCGAGGATCTGGCGCGCAATCTGGCCGTTCCGAAAACGCTCGGCATGACGACGGTGCTGGTGGTGCCGCGCAATTTCGAACCGACCTTTTCGGAGATTTGGGAACGCGACCCGGCAAACGAAGACGACGTCGATTTCGTCACCGACGATCTCGCCGGCTTCCTGACGGCGATCGTCGAAGTCGTGGCCTGAATAAGCCCGGGTTGCCGGTACGCCGTCCGCACGCAACGGGGTTCCGTTGGCGCGAACGGCAGGACCTATGACGGAACCCTAATCGAAATCCGGAATCGTCCCTGGCGGCAGTCCCAATCGGCCATTCAGATCCTTCAGGAACCGGCACCAATCCGGAGCGCCGGCGGCTGCCTTGCCGTTGCCATTGCCGTCGGACGAATAGCCGTTGCCGAAGCCGTCGCCGCAATTGGCGTTACCGTTGAAGTTGCCGGCATTGAAGTTGCCGCTGAAGCTCCCGGCATTGCCGTTGCCATTGAAATTGCCGCGATTGCCATTGCCGTTGAAGTTGCCGGAATTCCCGTTGCCGTTGAAACTGCCGGTGTTGCCAAGGCCATTGGCGACGCCGATCGGAAGGTCGGCAATCCTGACCAGGGTCGATGCGTCGGCGACCAGCATCGCGGCAAGCAAAGTGCCGACCGCGAGGCCATTTCCATCAAGCAACCGCGCCGCCACTCGCCGGTTGTCAGCCCGGGCGGATCCAAATGGTTTCAGGCCGGTCATCGGTTTCCCCGGCCGTTGAAGTTGCCGTTGAAGGCGCCGACATTGCCGTTGCCGTTGAACGAGCCGCCATTGAAGTTGCCGTTGCCGGCACCGATGTTGCCGTTGCCGTCATATTCGCCGGTGTTGCCGTTGCCGTTGAACGCGCCGATATTGCCGTTGCCGCTGGTCGAGGACGTGTTGGCGTTGCCGTTGAACGAGCCGACATTGCCGGTACCGCTGTTGAAGGCGCCGACATTGCCGGTGCCGCTGTTCTTGTAGCCGACATTGCCGCCGAAGTTGCCGAGCGGGTTCATGCTCCTGACATTCGAACCGATATACTGGCCATATTGGCCAACGCTTTGCTGGACGCGAGACATGCTGAAGGCCTGGCTGCCGGTCGTGCCGTCGGCCCTCGCCGCGGTTGCACTCAACAGTCCTAGGCATAGCGCCGGTATGACATAGCGTTTCATGTGCGAACTCCTTCCATGGCTGGCTTCGAAAGGGCTTTGCTGAAAAGGGGACTGGGACCGCCGGCGACATGTCGCGATAGCCTTGCGCGGGGGACGGGCGCGTGGCTCGGCGGTCCCAGAGACGTCAGCGTCTTTCCAAGTTAGAGCGACGCTGGCTGTTTCGGCGGCGCCTAGTGGTTCGCGTTGCCGTTGTAGTTGCCGTTGCCGGCGCCCCAGTTGCCGTTGCCGTTGGCATTGCCGTTCCCGAGGCCGAAGTTGGCGTTGCCGTTCACGTTGCCGTTGCCGAGGCCGAAGTTGGCGTTGCCGTTGCCGTTGCCGTTGGCGATGCCGGCATTCAGGTTGCCGTTGTAGTTGCCGTTGAAGGCGCCCATGTTGGCATTGCCGTTCCCGTTGCCGTTGCCGATGCCAAAATTGCCGTTGCCGTTGAAGTTGCCGTTGAAGGCGCCGGTATTGGCATTGCCGTTGCCGTTGCCGTTGCCGACGCCGACATTGCCGTTGCCGTTGCCGTTGCCGCTACCGATGGACACTGCGGATGCCGTGCCAGTCAGAGCCGCCAGGACAGCCGCGGCCAGGATGATCTTTCTCATGACGTTCTCCTTGGTTTGCGTTGAGCTTCCCAGCCAGTTCAAGATGACCGGGAGGACGCAAAAAGGATGCGCCGAGAAGCGACGCTGAGACATTCGGGCTGATCGGCAGGCCCTGCCGGTTTTTCTGCTGATGCTCCTGTCAGGAAAATTCGAAGAGATCGGGAAAAAACTGACAGGCACAACCGCGTCTGGCGGGTGTATATTGCGCGGACATTCATGCCTTTTCTCGCCGACCCGCAGGTGGCTTGCGACCCCCGCGGCGGCAATGGGAAGAGAAAGGTTGATGTGGGTGGGTATGACTGCTGGCAAGGACGACAAGGCCCTGCGCCGTCGGCTGGCGCGGCGTTTGATTGCCGCACAGGAAGAGCAGCGCCTGCGCCTGTCGCGCGAGCTGCATGACGATCTGGGCCAGATGCTGGCCAGCATCGCGCTCGAATTGCACATCGTTCGCGCCGATTCGCATGAGATGGACACGCGTCTCGCGCGCGCCGCCATGCTTGTCGACCGGCTTAGCGCCCGGGTGCATGACGCCGCCTGGAGCCTTAGACCCGCGGATCTCGATCGTCTCGGCCTGCGAGCCTCGGTCGAGGACCTGGCCAGCGTGCTTTGCGGCCAGCTCGGCATTCAATGCGAGATGGACCTCGAAGCCCTTTCAAGCCCGCTGCCCGCCGAAGTCGCGCTCACGCTTTACCGGATTGCGCAGGAGGCTCTCACCAATATCGGCAAACATGCCGCGCCGAGCCGCGTAAGCGTCACGGCGCATATCCAGGACGATCGGATGCGCCTGACGATCGAGGACGATGGCCGCGGCTTCGATGGCGGCGCCGAGCCCGGTCCGGGCCATCTGGGGCTTGCCGGAATGAGAGAGCGCCTTGCGCTGGTGGGCGGCAAATTGTCGGTTGAGACCGCCAAGGGCAAGGGGACCACCCTCTATGCCGATGCGCCGCTCGCCGGCTGAAAGACAGTTTTCGCACGATCAATGTGATCAAGCCGGAAATGACTTCTTCCGTAAACGTAAGGTTACGTGAAGCGCCGCACATCCCGGACTTTAGTCCCAGCTTATAGTCCGGGCATCAGGGGTTAGGCGGGGGATGGCTTTACCCGCAGCGGCCGCCTCGCGGCTTGCCGAGACAGACGGGCGTCCCGCATGAGGCGGGGCAGTTGCCTAGACCATCAAGAACAAGAGGGCCTCTTCCAGGTGAAGGGCTCTTTCATCGACTGATGGAGGTTTTAAAGGTGTGCTGCAGGCGGATATTTGTGGTCGATGACCACCCGATCATCCTTTCCGGGGTCGGCGCGATGATCAACAGCCAGGCCGATCTGACGATCGTCGGGCTTGCCGGGAATGCCGACGACGCCCTCGAAGGGATCGGCAAGGTGCTGCCCGATGTCGCCGTGGTCGACATATCGCTCCCGGGCGTCAACGGAGTAACGCTGATCGAGCGGCTCGGCGAGCGCTTTCCCGAGGTCAGCTGCATAGCGCTGACGGCGCATGAGGACCCCGGCTGCCTGCGCCAGGTGCTTGCGGCCGGCGGGCGCGGCTTCGTGGTCAAGCGGTCGACCGCTACGGATCTGCTGCAGGCAATCCGTTGCGTGCTGGCCGGCGACAACTATGTCGATCCGGCGCTTGCGGCGCGCCTGCTCAGCCCGCGCAGCGCCCCACAGGGCGATCCCGGCAATCTCAGCGAACGGGAGCGGTCGGTCATCCAGCTGGTGGCGCTCGGCTACAGCAACAAGGAAATCTCGTCCCGGCTCAACCTCAGCATAAAGACGATCGAGACCTATCGCACCAGGGCGACCGAGAAGCTCGAGCTCCGCTCACGGGCGGCCATCGTGCGCTTCGCGCACTCGAATGGCTGGCTGGTCGAGCTGCCGGTATAAGCGGACCGAGCCGGGATGCCGTCCCGAATAGAGGAATTGAAGAACTGGAGAACAGACGAACGATCCGGACGTCCTTTTTCCTCAATTCTTCAGTTCTTCAATTCATCAGTTCCTAATCCCCCAACTTGTAGAAGCGGCGGATGATCTCCCAGGCTTCCTCGGCGGTGTCGACGAAATCGATGATGTCCTGATCGCCGGGCGAGATTGTGCCCTGCTCTGCGAGGAAATCGAGATCGATCGCCCTTTGCCAGAACGCCTTGCCGAACAGGATCACCGGCACGCGCTCCATGCGCCCCGTCTGGATCAGCGTCAGCGTCTCGAAGAACTCGTCCATGGTGCCGAAGCCGCCCGGAAACACCGCGACCGCCTTCGCCCGCATGACGAAATGCATCTTGCGGATGGCGAAGTAGTGGAAGTTGAAGCAGAGCTCCGGCGTGACATAGGCGTTGGGCGCCTGCTCGTGCGGCAGCACGATGTTCAAGCCGATCGACGGCGCGCCGACATCGTCGGCGCCGCGGTTGCCCGCCTCCATGACGCCGGGCCCGCCGCCGGTGACGACGACATACTCGCGATAGTAGGAGGTGGCCGACTGCCGCGAGCACAGACGGGCGAATTTGCGCGCTTCCTCGTAATATTTGCTGTTCGCCTCGAGGTTCTTCTTCTGCGTCTCGTTCTTGGCCGCCCAGGCCTCGCCGCCGGGTTCCGGCAGGCGGGCGCCACCGAACAGGATCACGGTCGAGCGGATGCCGCGTTCGGCCAGGATCATTTCCGGCTTCAAAAGCTCTAGCTGCAGCCGTACTGCGCGCAGTTCGCGCCGCGTCATGAAGTCGGGATCGTTCCAGGCCAGCCGGTAGGTTTCGGCGCGTGTCTGCGGGGTATCCGGCACGCTTTTCGAGCGTTCCAGGTCCTCGTCCGAATGCGGCAGTGGCGTCCAGCCCGCCTTTTCCATGGGAGTCATCGAATCCACCCGTCCAATTCCCTTACTTGCGCCGTCCCGTGACGCTGGCGCGATTGACCCTCATTAAGCCTTAACATAGGGTCCGCGCGACTTTTAAACAGGTTAAGGCGTAGCCCCTTAACAGCTTGGTAATGGAGCGAAATCATGTCGAAGCCTGATCTGGCGAGCCTCGAAAAGACCATCGAAAAGGCCTTCGAGGAGCGCGACACGATTTCGACCGCGACGCGCGGCGAGACGCGCGAGGCCATCCAGGCGGCGCTCGACCTGCTCGATCGCGGCGTCGCTCGCGTCGCCGAGCGCCAGGATGACGGCAAGTGGCAGGTCAACCAGTGGCTGAAGAAGGCGGTGCTGCTCTCCTTCCGGCTGAATCCCATGGAGATCATCAAGGGTGGCCCCGGCCAGGCGGTGTGGTGGGACAAGGTGCCGTCGAAGTTCGACGGCTGGGGCGCGGTCGACTTCGAGAAGGCCGGCTTCCGCGCCGTGCCGTCCTCCATCGTGCGCCGCTCGGCCTATGTCGCGCCGGGCGCCGTGCTGATGCCGTCCTTCGTCAATGTCGGCGCCTATGTCGATTCGGGCACCATGGTCGATACCTGGGCTTCGGTCGGCTCCTGCGCCCAGATCGGCAAGAACGTGCATCTTTCCGGCGGCGTCGGCATTGGCGGCGTGCTGGAACCGATGCAGGCCGGCCCGACCATCATCGAGGACAATTGCTTCATCGGCGCGCGCTCCGAAGTGGTCGAAGGCTGCATCGTGCGCGAAGGCTCGGTGCTCGGCATGGGCGTGTTCATCGGGCAGTCGACCAAGATCGTCGACCGTTCCACCGGCGAGGTTTTCTATGGCGAGGTGCCGCCGAATTCGGTGGTTGTCGCCGGATCGCTGCCGGGCAAGCCGCTGCCCAATGGCGAACCGGGCCCGAGCCTCTACTGCGCCGTGATCGTCAAGCGCGTGGACGCCAAGACCCGGTCCAAGACCTCGATCAACGAATTGCTGCGCGATTGATCCTCCACAACGGAGCGGATCCGATTGTCTGAAAGATCGCAATTCCTCTGGCTGTTCTTCAGCCTTTCAGGGCGACTGAGCCCGGTCGCCTATGCGCTGGCTGGCGTTCTGCTGGTGCTTGTCCAGTTTTTTCCGTTCTACCAGTTCGCGCGGGTGGAGCTGAATTCCTCCGCCAGCCAGAACTGGGCGATGATATGCTGGGGCGTGCTGCTGATCTCGGCCTGGGCCACGTTCGCGGTGACGGCGAAACGCTTCCATGATTTCGGCAAGCCGACCTATTTTGCGCTGATCTCGCTGGTTATCGGCCCTATTCTGCTCGTCATCCTCGCGTGTTTCCGTAGCGACCCGGGGCCGAACCGATACGGCAGGCGCACCAACGCGCCAGGCGATTCCTGAGGCCGCGATGCGCTACCGCGCGCTCGATCCGCAACTGATCATCGAAACGGCCGAAAGGCTGGAGGGGCGGATCGGCGAGCGTTTTCCGGAAGCAGGCCTGCGCGGCGTCGCGGGCGAGCTGGTGTCGCTGTCGCGGGACCTGGCCAAGGCCGCCAAGGCATTGGAGGCGCCGATCTGGTGGCTGCGCGGCGTCATCATCGCCGCCTTCGCCGCCGGCGTGGCGGTGTTCCTGTTTGTCGGCACCATCCTGCCGCTCGACCGCATCTCCGGCGCCGACGACGCCGTGCAGTCGATGCAAGGCATCGAGGCGACGATCAACACCGTCATCCTCGCCGTGCTCGGTTTGCTGGCGCTGGTGCGCACCGAGGAGCGGATCAAACGCAAGAAGGTGTTCCGCCAGCTGCACGGGCTGCGCTCGCTGATTCATGTCATCGACATGCATCAACTGACCAAGGATCCGGCGGCGCTGTCGGCCGACTTCAAGCCGACCGCGCATTCGCCGCAGCGCATCACCAACGCCGCCGACCTTGCGCGCTACCTCGACTATTGCTCGGAGATGCTGTCGATCACCGGCAAGGTCGCGGCGCTGTTCGCGCAGTCGGTCAATGACGATGTGGTCATCGACGGGGTCAACGACATCGAGAACCTGAGCTCCAACCTGTCGCGCAAGATCTGGCAGAAGATCACGCTGATCGAGCGCTGACCGCTTCCGGTCTGAGACCAGGCGGACCGCGCTTTTCCGCTTCGGCCTGACGCACCAGCGCCGTGACACGTTCGTTGACCGGCGTCGGCACGCCGGTTTGCCTGGCCAGGCGAATGACGGCGCCCTGCAATTCGTCGATCTCGGTCGGACGGCCGCGTTTGAGATCGTCCCACATCGACGAGCGCGCTTCGGGGTCGATCGCCAGCATGCGGCGCGCGAGAAGCCCGAACAGCCAGTCGGGGAGCCGCAGCACTTTCGGCAGCAGCGCCGGCGGCAGGCTGGCGATGCGCGCCGGCACTATGCCCGACGCGTTCATCGCGGCGAGCGCCTCGTCGATCTGGGCGGCCTGGATGACGCGCCAACGGCGATCGGCCAGTTGCCTCGCCAGCGGCAGGTCGGAGAGCGCAACCAGCGCATTGTTGAGGTTCATCAGCAGTTTGCTCCACTGCACCGCCTTCATGTCGGCGCGCGCTTCGACAGGAAGCCCGTCGACATCGAGCAGGTCGGCAAGGCCATCGACGCCCTGGTCGATCATCACCTCGCCCTGGCTGGCGCGATGCACGCGAAACGGTGCTTCGCCGTCGGGCGATTGGACGACGTTGAACATCACCATGCCGGTCAGCACCCGCCGGCCGGGAAGCCCGGCGCGCAACCTGTCGGCATTGTCGACGCCGTTCTGAAGGCTGACCACAACCGCATCCGGGCGTCCGTTGGCAGCAATCAGTCCGGCCATCTCCTCGGTTGCGCCGCCCTTCACCGTCACCAGGACGACGTCTGCCTCGCGCAAAGCGATCGCCGGATCGTCGGTGGCCGAAATCGCTTTCGCCTCGACACGGCGGTCGCGGCCGTCGAGATCGCTGACGCGCAACCCGCTTTGGCGCATGGCCTCGACGACGCGGCCGCGGCCGAGGAAGACAACCTTGCGTCCGGCGAGCGCCAGGCAACCGCCGACATAGCAGCCGATGCTGCCGGCGCCGGCAATCGCGATGGTGCTTGCTTCGCTGGCCATGCATTCGTCCCCGCTTGGCCCGCAACTATACCTGGTGAAAACCATATTGTCGGCGGCATCACCGGCGATCATCTGCCACCGTGACACGACAAACACTTTCGACTATCGCTTTGCCCATGACATTGCCTACGGACCCCGCCCAGAACCTCGCCGCCCTGATCCGCTGCCCTTCCGTAACGCCCGCCGAAGGCGGCGCGCTCGCCGCACTGGAGGGTATGCTGAGGCCACTCGGCTTCTCGGTCGAACGTCCAGTCTTCTCGGAAGACGGCACGCCGGACATCGAAAACCTCTATGCGCGGCGCTCGGGCAACGGCCCGCATTTGATGTTTGCCGGCCATACCGACGTCGTACCGGTGGGCGACGAGTCGGCATGGACGCATCCGCCTTTCGCCGCCGAGATCGCCGATGGCCAGATGTATGGCCGCGGCGCCGTGGACATGAAGGGCGGCATTGCCTGCTTCGTCGCTGCCGTAGCGCGCCATGTCGCGAAAAATGGCGGGCCGAAAGGTTCGGTCTCCCTGCTCATCACCGGCGACGAGGAAGGTCCGGCCATCAACGGCACCACCAAGCTGCTCGACTGGGCGGTGGCCAAGGGCGAGAAGTGGGACGCCTCGATCGTCGGCGAACCGACCAATCCGGATGCGCTCGGCGACATGATCAAGATCGGCCGGCGCGGCTCGCTGTCGGGCAGCGTGACCGTGAATGGACGCCAGGGCCATGCCGCCTATCCGCAGCTTGCCGACAACCCGGTGCGCGGGCTGATGAGCCTCGTCGACGCGCTGCTGCATCCGGTGTTCGACAAGGGAACCAGGGATTTCCAGCCGACCAATCTCGAAGTGACGTCAATCGACGTCGGCAACCCGGCGACCAACGTGATACCGGCCAAGGCGACCGCCACCTTCAACATCCGCTTCAACGACACGTGGACCGCCGAAACGGTCCAGGCCGAGATCCACAACCGGCTCGACCAGGCCGCCCGGCGCAAAAAATACCGGCCGGGCAAGAAGACGCCGGTCGACTACGATCTTGTCTGGCGCGACCGGCCGAGCCATGTCTTCCTCACCCGCGACGACAAGCTGATCGACACGCTGAGCAGCTCGGTCAAGGCGGTGGTCGGCAAGACGCCGGCGCTCTCCACCTCCGGCGGCACGTCGGACGCGCGCTTCATCAAGGATTATTGCCCGGTGGTCGAGTTCGGGCTGGTCGGCAAGACCATGCATATGGTGGACGAGCGCGTCGCGCTTGCCGACCTCGAGACGCTGACGCAAATCTACGAACGCTTCATCGAAGACTGGTTCGGACGGGGCCTTTCGTGACCATGCTATCGGCGGACGAAACCTATGCTTCGCTGGCCGGAGCCTGGCGGCTGATGTTCGGCAAGGCCGACGGGCTGCGGCTGCTCGACCTTTCGGCGGACGGTTTCTGGAATTCCTTCTTTGCCATTGTCGTGGCGGCGCCGGCGCTGATCGTCGGCTGGGTCGGGATCGCCAATGAGATCGGCGACCCCGATGCCTTCGCCGGGCGCCTCGGCATGCTGATCAGGCTGGCGACGGTCGATCTCGGCTCCTGGGTGCTGCCGCTGGTGGCGCTGGCGCTGGTCGCGCCGCGCGCCGGCATCGGCGGCCGTTTCGTCCATTATGTGGTCGCGTCCAACTGGGCCTCGGCGATCATCGCCTGGCTCATGCTGCCCTCGGCGCTGCTCAGGCTCTTCCTGCCCCCCACCAGCGACGTCAACAGCCTTGTGTCGTTGTTCCTGTTCGCGCTGTCGATGGTGCTGACCTGGCGCATGACCAATGCATCGATCGGCAAGGGTGCCGCCGTAGGCACCGCCGTCTTTGTCGGCATGTTCGTTGCTTCGCTGCTCGTCCTGTTCGGCCTGCAGGCACTGCTCGGCATCGACTTCCCTGATGGCATGAAGGGCTAGGTCGTGGTGTCGTCGCCCGTGGCGGTTGCCTCTTGTGTCGACGCCGCATAATCTACGCCGACGAGGAAGAGCCCGTCGGGCGGGGCAACCTGGCCGCAGGCGGCGCGATCGCGCGCTTCGAGCGCCGCCTTGAGATCGACTGCGCCCCAGGAGCCGTCGCCGATACGGCGCAAGGAGCCGACCATCGAGCGCACCTGGTTGTGGAGGAAGGAGCGCGCCGAGGTCCGCACCTCGATGAAATCGCCATTGCGGTGGACATCGAGGCGGTCAAGTGTGCGGACCGGGTTTTCGGCCTGGCACTGGGTGGAGCGGAAGGTGGTGAAGTCATGTTTGCCGAGCAGCACTTTCGCCGCCTCATGCATGGCCTCGGCGTCGAGCCGCTTCGGCACCCACCAGACCTTGCCCTTTTCCAGCGCCGAGGGCGCCCGGCGGTTGAGTATCCGGTAGAGGTAGTGGCGGCCGGTGGCGGAAAAGCGCGCGTCGAAGCCGTCGGCGACGACTCCCGCCTTGAGGATGGCGACACGCGCCCCGGCCGCTTGCAAATGGGCGTTCACGGCGTCGCGCACCTTGTCGCCAGGCCAGTCCCTGGCGAGGTCGACATGGGCGACCTGCGCGGTGGCGTGCACGCCGGCATCGGTGCGGCCGGCGGCACGTATTCTTACGTCTTCACCGCAAAACTTCTCGATCGCCTGCTCGATCGCCTGCTGCACCGAGGGCTGGTCGGCCTGATGCTGCCAACCGGCGAACTGGCTGCCGTCATATTCGATATCGAGCCGAAAACGCGGCATGCCAGCTTGTGCTTTCGCCCTGGCCTAGGCGGCTAAAGCGGTGAAGGCGGAAGCGTAGACCAGTCTGCCGGTCTCGGGCGCGTCGCCCCAGGCCAGAGCCTGCAGCGCCTCGCCCTGATACTCGCTCTCGAACTTTGCGGCTCGGTCATGGGTGTAGCCGAAGCGGCCGTAATAGACCGGATCGCCCAGAACAACGCCCAGCGTCTCGCCCGCTTCCTTGAGGCGGACATGCGCCTCACGGATCAGCGCGCCGCCGATGCCGGTGCCATGGAAGGAGGGTTCGACCGCCAGCGGCGCCAGCGCGACGGCCGCGAAACGCTTGCCGCCATTCTGCACGTAAAGCCTGGAAAACAGGATGTGGCCGACGACCTGGCCGTCTTCTTCAGCCACCAGCTCGACGACGGCGTCGCCGCCGGTGACCAGCGCGTCGACCAGGCCGGCTTCCGCCTGCTGGCCAAAGGCATGCTCTTCGACGAGGCGGATGGCCTCGCGATCCCGCGGCGTCGCCGCGCGTATCGACATCATGCTCATGTCAGTTTCGTTCCTTTTTCGATCTTGGCTCCGCGCAAGAACTCCTGCGCGGCGGCAGGCTTTCCGCCCGCCCGTTGAACTTCGACCAGTCTGACCGCGCCCGACCCGCAGGCGACCGTCAGCCGGTCATCGAGAATTCCTCCCGACTCGCCGACGCCATCCGAGAGCGTCGAGCGAAGCAGTTTCAGCCGCTCCATGCGGCCGCCAATTTCGACCTCGCACCACGCGCCCGGGAAGGGCGAGAGGCCGCGAATGTGATTGTGGACTTCGCCAGAAGGCCGCGTCCAGTCTACGCGTGTCTCCGATTTATCGATCTTTCGGGCGTAGGTCACCCCTTCCGTCGCCTGCGGGGTAAATGTCAGACAATTTATCCCCAACTGCGCGAGCGCCCGCACCATCAGCGAAGCGCCTTCAGCCATCAGGCGGTCATGCAATTCGCCGGCCGTCATATCGGGTGCGATGGCCACTTTTTCAACCAATGCCACCGGCCCGGTGTCCAAACCTTCTTCCATCTTCATGATTATCATGCCGGTTTCGGCATCACCGGCCATGATGGCGCGTTGAATGGGAGCAGCACCACGCCAGCGTGGCAAAAGCGAGGCATGGCCGTTGAGGCAGCCGAGCCTTGTCGCCTCCAGGACCGCTTTCGGCAGCAGCAGGCCGTAAGCGACGACGACCGCGACATCGGCCCGCAAGGCGGCGAAAGCCTGCTGTTCGGCCTCACTTTTCAACGATGCCGGCGTGCGCACCTCGAGCCCCAGCCGCTCGGCCTCGCGCTGCACCGGCGAGGGCGTCAGCTCCAGCCCGCGCCGGCCGGCGGCGCGCGGCGGCTGCGTGTAAACGGCCACGATCTCGTGGCCGGCCTCGGCGATGGCGCGCAAGGTCGGCACGGAAAAATCCGGCGTGCCCATGAAGATGACGCGAAGCGGCATGAGGTCCTGCGATCCTGTTTTGCGGTAGGCTCAGGTGCTCGCGCGGCCGAAACGGCCCTTAGCCCACCATCTTGCCCGGCGCCTTGTCCTTGGCGAGCTTCTTGAATTTCCGCACCACCATGTCGCGCTTCAGCTTCGAAATGTGGTCGATGAACAGCACGCCGTTGAGATGGTCGATCTCGTGCTGCAGGCAGGTGGCCATCAGGCCTTCCGCCTGCAACTCCTGCAATTTGCCGTCGCGGTCGAGATATTTTACCCGCACCGAAGCCGGGCGCTCGACCTCGGCATAATAGTCGGGGATCGAGAGGCAGCCTTCCTCATAGACCGAACGCTGGTCGGAACTCTCGAGCACTTCCGGATTGATGAAGACATGCGGCTGAGGCTCCTCCCCTTCCTTGGCGAGATCGATGACCAGAAGCCGTCGCGGCTCGCCGACCTGGATCGCCGCAAGGCCGATGCCCGGCGCGTCATACATGGTCTCCAGCATATCGTCGGCGAGCTTGCGCAGGTCGGCGTCGACGCGCTCCACCGGCTTGGAAACCTGGCGCAGGATGGGATCGGGAAGGATGATGAGCGGCTTGATCGACATGGCGTCTCACCTAAGACCTCGCTTGAGAAGCGTCAACCGGTGCGCAATTGCCCTGTTCACGTTTTGATCTGTGCCACGCGGCCGAATCGGTTATGCTGCCTTCCATGAACGACATGACCTCCATCCTTTCGCAACCCATTGCGCGGCTCGGCGCCACCACGATCACGCTCGGCCAGGCGCTGAGTTTCGGCGCATTGCTGCTGGTGGCGCTGTTTGTGGCGCTGGCCGTCGCCTTGTGGCGGGCGGGCAAGGCGCGGGCGATTGCCGCGGCCGAGGCCGCGGACCATGCCCGTGACACCGAGGCGCGCATTGCCGACGTCCTGCAGGCGCAGGCCGAGATGCATGGGCGCATGGGCGCGATCGCCGAGGTGTTCGGCGCCAGGCAGGCGGAGCTTACACAGTCGCTGGGGCAGCGGCTCGACGCCATGACCGGCCGTCTCGGCCAGACCATGGCCGAGCAGACCAAGTCGACGCATGAAAGCCTGGCCAAGCTGCAGGAGCGGCTGGCGGTGATCGACACCGCGCAAGGCAACATCCAGTCTTTGGCCGGCCAGGTCGTGCAGTTGCAGGCGATCCTCTCCAACAAGCAGACGCGGGGCGCCTTCGGCCAGTCGCGCATGGAAGCGATCATCGCCGACGGCCTGCCGCACGGCGCCTATGAATTCCAGGCCAGCCTCTCCAACGGCAGCCGGCCCGACTGCCTGGTGCGGATGCCGAACGGCGCGCCGATGCTGGCCATCGACGCGAAATTCCCACTGGAAGCCTGGAACGCCATCCGCGCCGCCGAAGGCGCCGACATGCAGAAGGTGGCGGCGCAGGCGTTCCGGCGCGACATCGAGGTGCATATCCGCGATATCGCGGAAAAATACCTGTTGCAGGGCGAGACGCAGGACACCGCCTTCATGTTCGTGCCGTCTGAATCGGTGTTCGCCGAGATCCACGAGAATTTCGAGGCGGTGGTGCAGAAGGCTCATCGCGCTCGCGTCGTCATCGTCTCGCCCTCGCTCCTGATGCTGTCGATCCAGGTGATCCAGGCGATCCTCAAGGATGCCCGCATGCGCGAGCAGGCGCATCTGATCCAGGGCGAGGTCATCCGGCTGATGGAGGATGTGGCCAGGGTTGACGAGCGGGTGCGCCGGCTGCAGACGCATTTCGGCCAGGCGGCGAAGGACATCGACGACATTCTGGTCTCGACGTCGAAGGTCACCAAGCGCGGCCAGAAGATCGAGGCGCTGGAGTTCGCCGAGGGCGAAACCGAGACGCCGCGCGGCGGTCCCGTTAAGGCGGAAGCCGGCGCGCGGGTGGCCGATTCAAAGACGGGACAGCTCAGGCTGCGGGTCGTCGAGGGCGACGAGTAGGTCCTTGCCCATCGGCCGATTCGGCAGATCCTACTGCTCCTCGATCGTCGTCATGCCTTCAAATTCCGGTAGCCAATGCAACGCCGAGCGGTGCCAGACCTGTCTTCTCGGAACGAGATCCTCACGCTGGCGCGCTGTGCCGACCCTGATGCCATAAATTTTGGGCCCATCGCCGACTGACGTCGCATAGAGATGCGATCCGCACTCACCACAAAAACCCTGCGCTCGTTTGGCGCCGCTCGACCCTGTCTTGATGTAGACCTTGGGTGTCCCGCTGGTGATCCTGTAGTCGCTTTCCGGCGCCGGAACGGTTACGCGAAAGGCCGTGCCGGTCAGTTGCTGGCAGTCGGTGCAGTGGCAGATCGAGGTCTTTTCCGGATCGACCTCCGCCTCATAGGTGATCGCGCCGCAATGGCATCCGCCGTCGATCTTCATAGGCTGTGCTCCTCACAAACTTCGCTCCCGTTCAACCTAACTCTCGTCCGAAGCCTCGGCCATGGCCTTGCGCCGCCGCTCCCATGTGCCAGTGGCCTGCGGCTTGACGAAGAGCCTGGAGATTTGCGGCATCTCCTTTTTCAGCCGTGCCTCCAGCCGCTCGACGCAGGCTTCGATCTCGGGCGCGGTGAGGTGATCCTCGAATTCGATGCTCAAGCCAGCAACGATCTCCTCCGGACCGACATGGACGCTCAATATGCCGTTCGCCCGCTGCACCGCCGGGTCCTGCTGGACGATCGCCAGAACCTTCTTCTGGACCTCGGGCGACGCCGGTTCACCCAGAAGCAGGCCCTTGCTTTCGCGCGCCAGGAAAACCGCCGTCGCCCCCAGAATGACTGAAATGCCGAGAGAGCCGACGCCGTCGAGCTCCGGCCTTTCCAGGAGTTGCGCCGACAGGATGCCGGCGAAGGCGACGACAAGGCCAAGCAGCGCGGCGCTATCCTCGAACAGCACGGTGTAGATGCTCGGATCCTTGCTCGACTGCACGGCCTCGAACCAGCCCTGCTTGCCCTTCTGCTGGCGGAACTCCCTCAGCGCCACCAGCCATGAGCTGCCCTCGAACAGGAACGAAAGGCCGAGCACGATGTAATTGACCCTGGCGTTGACGACAGGTTCGGGCGCCATGATGTGGATGACGCCTTCATAGAAGGAAATGCCGGCGCCGAGCGCGAACACCAGAAGCGCGACGATGAAACTCCAGAAATAGAGCTCGCGCCCGTGACCGAGCGGATGTGCGCGGTCAGGTGGCCGCGCGGCACGGTGCATGCCGTAGAGGAGCAGCGTGCCATTGCCGGTGTCGACCAGCGAATGCACACCTTCCGACAGCATGGCGGACGAGCCGGTGAAGGCTGCCGCCACGAATTTGGTGACCGCGATCGCCAGATTGCCGGCGAGCGCGGCGTAGATCACCCGTCTCGATCCGCTATGTCCTGCCATGCGATCCCCGGCTTGCCCCGCGCGCGAGCTTAGCGGCCCGCCCGGCTAAGCTCTACAGACAATGCGCCAGTCCGTGCGAGGTTTCGAACTGGCGTCGCGGCCGCAAAATCGGTTGACAGCCGGCCGGCCGGCTTAGCAAAGCCGCACTGGCTCTTGCAGTCCGTCATTTCTCTTGTTTCACTCGGACTGCCCACAATCGGAGGAGCGAATCATGGCAAAAGGCGCGATGAAGGCAGGCAAGGAAGCCCGCAAGCCGAAGAAGGACGCCAAGAAGCCCGCCGCGGCCCCGGCTCCGAAGGCGCCGCCGGTCAAGGCGATGCGCATCAAGGAAAAGTAAGCGGCCGAATTCGGTCGATCCGGCTCTCTGCAGAATCTGAACCGGCGGCACGACAGTGCTGCCGGTGTTTTGTTGATCGAGGGACAGGGCACTCCCATATCAAGGGGCGAGGACGACCTCGCTTCCCCGAAAAACCGGCCGGGACGACCCGCCACCCGAGCATCCCAACCGATGCCGGAATGACGGAGTGTTTTGATGTCGTGGATTTTTCTCTTTTTCGCCGGCCTGTTCGAGATCGGCTGGGCGATCGGCCTCAAATATACAGACGGCTTCTCCAAGCCGCTGCCGACCCCTCTCACCGTCGCCTCGATGATCGTCAGCCTCGGCCTGCTCGGCCTGGCGCTGAAGGAGCTGCCTGTAGGTACGGCCTATGCCGTATGGACCGGCATCGGCACCGTCGGCACGGCACTGCTCGGCATCTGGCTGCTCGGCGAACCTGCGACAGTCGTCCGGCTGGCCTGCATCGGCCTGATCGTCTGCGGCATCGTCGGGCTGAAGCTGGTAGCCTAAATTAAAGCTGACAGCACAAATGCGTTCAGGGCCGCTTTTGGCGACCCTGACAATTTTTTCCAACGAACCCGAACTTAGCGGGCGGAGAAGCCCGGAGGCGTCCTGCCGACGCGGGCCTTGCGGGCGGCGTAGCGTGCGTCACGCTTGGCTTTACGCGCGGCCTCGTCGGCAAGCTCGAGCGCGATGCGCTCTGCTTCCTCGGCCTCGCGGATTTTAGCCTCGGCGGCAGCAGCCTCTTCGGCGGCGATACGCGCAGCTTCGGCGGCGGCTTCGCGCTCGGCCTTCTCTGCCGCTTCGCGAGCCAGCTTCTCCTGCTTCAGCCTTGCCTTCTCCGCTTCGCGGATGGCGCGGGCCTCAAGGATCGCCTTACGTTCGGCCTGGCGCGCCAGCACAGCGGGATCATCCGCCGCCGGCTTTGCCTTGAAGCGCGCGAGCAGCGCCTTCTTTGCCTCGTTCGCGGCATTGCGCCGCTCGAAAATGTCTTTTTCCCTGTAGATAGCCAAGTGTACTTCCCTGCAGTCTATTCGCGACGCTTACATACGCGTGAAAGCGCCGAGTTCAAGCGTCAAAACGGTATGCCAGCCATGAAAAAACCGGGCTTGTTGCCGCAGGGATACGGCCCCGCGATGCGCGATGCATTGTTCACCGATCGCGCCTCTGGCGGGCGGCAAGGCATACGGCTACCTAGAGCACCAACGGGCAAAAGCCCACACGAACAGGTTCAGGACGCAATCAGATGGAACTCGGTCTCTACACTTTCGCCGACGTCAGCCCGGAGCCGGATCTCGGCGCCATCGGTCCGCATGAGCGGCTGCGCAACCTCATCGAGGAAATCGAGCTGGCCGACCAGGTCGGCCTCGACGTGTTCGGGCTCGGCGAGCATCACCGCCCCGACTATGCCGCCTCCGCGCCGGTCGTGGCGCTTGCCGCGGCGGCCGAGCGCACCAAGAATATCCGCCTCACCAGTGCGGTCACCGTGCTTTCCTCCGACGATCCGGTGCGCGTCTTCCAGCAATTCGCAACGCTCGACCTTCTGTCCAACGGCCGCGCCGAGATCATGGCCGGGCGCGGCTCCTTCATCGAATCCTTTCCGCTGTTCGGCTATAATCTGGAAGACTATGACGAGCTCTTCGCCGAGAAGCTCGACCTCTTGCTCGCCATCCGCGACCAGGTGAAAGTGACGTGGCAGGGCAAGCTGCGCGCGCCGATCAACGGCCGAGGCGTCTATCCGCGTCCGTTCCAGGAAAAGCTGCCGATCTGGATCGCCATCGGCGGCACGCCGCAATCCGCCGCCCGCGCCGGCGTGCTCGGCCTGCCGCTGGCTTTAGCCATCATCGGCGGCGAACCGGCGCGGTTCGCGCCGCTGTTCGATATCTATCGCGAGGCGGCGCGCCGGGCGGGCACCGACCCGACCAGCCTCGCCACCAGCATCAACGTGCACGGCTTCATTGCGGAGACGACCGAGCAGGCGGCCGACGATTTCTACGGGCCACAGGCCGAGGTGATGAACCGCATCGGCCGCGAGCGCGGCTGGGGCCCGACCTCGCGCGCGCATTTCGATCACGCGCGGGGGCCCAGCGGGGCTCTTTTCGTCGGCAACCCCGAGCAAGTGGCGGAAAAGATTGTCGCCCAGCACAAGATCTTCAACAACGACCGCTTCCTCCTGCAGATGGCGATCGGCACGATGCCGCACGCCAAGATCATGAAGGCGATCGAGCTCTACGGCACCAAGGTGGCGCCGCTCGTGCGCAAGGAGACGGCCAAGACGGCACCAGCGCCGGCTGCCTGACGAGCGGCCGCTCGAAACCGGCCTTCGGATGCCGGGAAGGCCGGCTCTTGGAACCTTGCCGGGAACTCCCGCGTTTCGAGCGCAGGCCCGCCGCCATGCGTTCATTGTCGGCTGGCGGCTTGCAAGGGAACCGATGAAAGCCGAACAGATCGCTTCGGGCGCAAGCGCTGCCGAAAGCCCTGACTCACGTGGCGATGCCAGAGCGGATATGCGCGTGATGCGGTCGCTGGTGATCGGGATCTTCATTCTGATGACGGCCGCCGCGCTCTATTTCGCCCGCGCCTTCTTCATGCCGGTGATGCTTGCTTTCCTGCTGGCGCTGACGCTGACGCCGATCGTGCGCTTCCTGAAAAAACACGGGATGCCGGAAGTGGTTTCGGCGACGCTTTTGGTGCTGCTGTCGATCGTCATCTTCGCCGCCGCCGGCTATCTGCTCAGCGGCCCTGTCATCGACCTCATCAACAACTCCTATTCGATCGGCCAGCAGCTGACCGAGCGGCTGGCGCCGTTCAGGCGGCCGCTCGAACGGGCGATGGATCTCGCGCATCAGCTGGAAGCGCTGACCGAGACCTCGCAGGAGCCGGGCGTGCAGCGGGTCGCGGTGGCGCCGTCCGGCATGCTGTCCTCGGCGGCTAGCAACATCGTGGAAGCCGGCACCGCGATCACCATCGTCTTCGTGCTGTCGCTGTTTTTGCTCGCCTCCGGCACGCTGTTCTACGAGAAGATCGTCCAATCCTTCGCCAGCATGACGCAGAAGAAGCGGGCGCTGCGCGTCGTCTATGACGTCGAGCGCGAGATTTCGCACTATCTGCTAACGGTCTCCATCATCAACGTAAGCCTCGGCACGGTGATCGGGCTCGGCCTTTGGGGGCTAGGCATGCCCAACCCGCTGGTCTGGGGGGCGATGGCGGCATTGCTCAATTTCCTGCCCTATATCGGAGCGCTGATGACCATCCTGATCGTCGCCGTCATTGCGTTGATCAGCTTCGACACCATCGCCTATGCGTTGCTGGCGCCGGCCTTCGTGGTGCTGTGCGACGTCATCGAAGGCCAGTTCGTGACGCCAATGGTGGTCGGGCGGCGCCTCGAGATCAACGCGGTGGCGATCTTCATCGCCATCGCCTTCTGGTCCTGGCTATGGGGCTTCGTCGGGGCGCTGATGGCGGTGCCGCTGCTGGTCGTCATCAAGGTTTTCTGCGATCATTTCGAAAGCCTGAGCCCGTTCGGCAATTTCCTGGCCGCGCAGCAGTCCATGGCGATCGAGGAAGAGCCCACCGAAAACAATCACAAATCCTGAAACGCTGGCCCAATCTCAAACCTCGCCCATTGTTTGCGACACCCGTGACCAGTGCCTATATCGGACCGGTCAAGCCGGACCTGCCCTTAATGAGCGACTTCGATCTCGATGGCTATTTCGCCCGCGTCGGTTATGGCGGCCCGACCGACGCTTCGCTCGCCACTCTGCAGGCGCTGCACGCGGCCCACCCCCGGACGATCCCGTTTGAGAACATCGACGCCTTGATGGGCGTTTCGGTCGGGCTGGACGTCGGCTCGCTGCAGGACAAGATTTTTCGCCAGGGCCGCGGCGGCTATTGCTTCGAGCACAATCTGATCTTCATGCATGCGCTGAAGGCGCTGGGTTTCACGGTCGGTGGGCTCGCCGCCCGTGTGCTCTGGGGCCAGCCGGACGACGCTATCACCGCGCGCAGCCATATGCTGTTGCGCGTCGAGCTTGGCGGCCGCACCTACATTGCCGATGTCGGCTTCGGCGGCTTGACGCTGACGGCGCCGTTGCTGCTCGAGCCAGGACTGGAGCAACAAACGCCGCACGAGACCTTCCGCGTCGTCGAGCGCGGCGACCATTTTTTCCTGCAGGCCAATATCGGCGGTGCCAATATCGCCGATAACTGGCGCACGCTCTACCGCTTCGACATGAGCCAGGCCTTCGAGGTCGACTACCGGGTCGCCAGCCATTTTCTGTCGACCCATCCGAGTTCGCACTTTCTCTCGACCTTGGTGGCGGCGCTCGCTTTGCCCGACCGGCGCTATGCGCTGCGCAACAACCGGCTGTCGACGCATCATGCCGGCGGCCGCAGCGAGCAGCGCGAGATAGCGACGACCGCCGAGCTCGCCGACGTACTGGAGAACCAGCTCGCCATCGTTATTCCCAACCGCGCCACCTTCGAGGCGAGGCTCAAGGAAAAATGCATCGTGGAGACCTGACCAATGACCGCCCTTTCGGTTCTCGACCTGTCGCCGATCACCCAAGGCAGCACCGCTTCGCAGTCGCTGGCCAATTCGCTCGACCTCGCCCGCCATGCCGAGCGCCTGGGCTACAAGCGCTACTGGCTGGCCGAGCACCACAACATGCCGGGCATCGCGAGCGCCGCGACGTCCGTCGTGATCGCCCATGTCGCGGGCGGCACCAAGACGATCCGCGTCGGCGCCGGCGGCATCATGCTGCCCAACCACGCGCCGCTGGTGATCGCGGAGCAGTTCGGCACGCTGGCGGCGCTTTTTCCAGGCCGCATCGACCTTGGTCTCGGCCGCGCGCCGGGCACCGACATGCTGACCGCGCGGGCGCTGCGGCGCAATCTGGAGTCCGCCGACAATTTCCCGCAGGACGTGGTCGAACTGATGGGCTATTTCCAGCCGGCCGAGGACGGCCAGCGCATCCGCGCCGTGCCTGGCGAGGGCCAGACGGTGCCGGTCTGGATCCTCGGCTCCAGCCTCTATGGCGCGCAGCTCGCCGCGCTTCTCGGCCTGCCTTACGCCTTCGCCTCGCATTTCGCGCCGGCCGAGCTCGACCATGCGCTGGAGGTCTATCGCACGCGCTTCCAGCCGTCGGCGCAGCTCGACAAGCCCTATGTCATGCTCGGCCTCAACGTCTCCGCCGCTCCGACGGATGCCGAGGCGAAGCTCTTGTTCAGCTCGCTGCAGCAGGCCTTCGTCAACCTGCGCAGCGGCCGGCCCGGGCAATTGCCGCCGCCGGTCGAAAATTACGACCGCGATCTCGACCCGATGGCGAAAACCATGCTTGCCCAGGCACTGTCCTGCGCCGTCGTCGGTTCGCCGGAGACGGTGCGCCAGGGCATCGACGCTTTCGTCCGCCGCACCGGCGCCGACGAATTGATGGTGACGGCGCAGATCTTCGATCACGCGGCGCGCTTGCGCTCCTACGAGATACTCGCCGACGTGCACAAATCGATGTCGAAGGCGGCGTGATCGTGTGCGTCGCTTTTGCCTGACATATTCCTCTGCTAAGGGCACGGGCGCCCTCCCTTACAGAGAGCCTTTCAGTGACCGACGATCTCGACGACCGTATGCATTTTGCTATCGACCTGGCGCGCCGCGCCGGCGAGCTGGGGCTGAAATATTTTCGCGACCTCGACAACCTGGCCGTCGAGAGCAAGGGCCATCAGGACCTGGTTTCCAAGGGCGACCGCCAGGTCGAGCTGTTCATCCGAGCGGCCATCGCCGCAGCCTATCCGGACGACGGCATCGTCGGCGAGGAGCACGCGGCCGTGACTGGAAAGAGCGGTCATGTCTGGGTGATCGACCCGATCGACGGCACCGCCAATTTCGTGCGCGGCATTCCCGCCTGGTGCGTGGTGATCGCCTGCGCCAGGGAGGGCGAGACGGTTGTCGGCGTCATCCATGAACCCTCGACCGACGAGACGTTCTACGGTCGCCTCGGCGGCGGCGCCTTTCTCAACGGCAAGCCGATCAAGGCCAGCAATGCAGCGTCGCTTTCCGAGGGCTCGGTCGGCACCGGGCTCTCCAACCGCGCCGCGACTGAGCATGTCGTCGTGCTCATCGGCAGGATTATGGCCGAAGGCGGCGTCTTCTACCGCAATGCTTCCGGCGCTCTGATGCTTGCCTATGCGGCGTCCGGCCGGCTGCTCGGCTATGCGGAGGAGCATATGAACGCCTGGGATTGCCTGGCCGGCATGCTGCTGGTCGAAGAGGCCGGCGGCACGGTGCTCAAGGCCGATCCGAAGACGGTGGTCGGCGAGGGCACGCAAGTGATTGCCGGCGGCAGGCGCATCTTCCGCACGCTGCAGCTGCTCTGCCAGAGTTCCTTCTTGCCTACGCGCTGACGCTCTGAACGACCGCGCCGAGCGGGCGGCAGGAATTGCGGATCATCAGCCGGCCCTTGAGTACCAGCTTGCGCGGCGGCGCGTCGCGGTTGCCGGCCAGCCGGTCGAGCAGGAGATTCGCCGCCTGCTCGCCGATAGCCTGCACCGGCTGCGCCACGGTTGTCAGTTGCGGCACGAACACGTCGGACCACGGAAAATCGTCGAAGCAGGCGACCGAAATGTCCTCGGGGCACGACAGACCGATGTCGCGGATCGCCTTCATGGTGCCGATCACCATCGGGTTGTTGGCCGAGAAGATCGCGCTTGGCCGGTCGTGCAGCGACAAAAGCTGCATGGTGGCGTTATAGCCGTCGATCTCGTGGAAATTGCCGGAGCGTATAAGCTCCTCCGCCACCGGCAGGCCAGCCGCCTGCAGCGCCTCGCGATAACCGATCATGCGGCCATGCATGGGGGATATGTCAGACGTGCCGGTGATGTAGCCGATGCGGCGGTGGCCGAGATGGATCAGATAGGTGACGGCGTCGAACACGGCGCGCTGGTTGTCCAGCACAACCGCGTCGGTGTCGACGCCTTCGCAGAGACGATCGAGCAGCACCACCGGCACGTTGGTGTCCTCGACGATGCCTTTCAGAATGCCGCCGTCGCCGACGCGCGCCACGATCAGCCCGTCGACCATGCGGTCGAGCAGCAGGCGGATCTGCTCATCCTGCGTGTTCAAATCCTCGTCGGTGCAGCACAGCATGACGGCATAGCCGGCGCGGTCGAAGGCCTGCTGGATGACCGAAACGACATCGGTGAAGAACGGATTGGTGATGTGCGGCACAGTGAGGCCGATGGTGCGCGTGGTGCCCATCTTCAAGCTGCGGGCAATGGCATTGCGCTTGTAACCGATGTCGCGGATCGCCTGCTCGATGCGCTGGGTCAGCTCGGGACTAACGGTCGCCGTGCCGTTGAGCAGTGCGGAGACCGTGGCCACGGACACGCGCGCCGCCTCCGCCACATGCAGCATGGTCGGCGCCGTGGATTTCCGCTGCTTTTTCCGCTCTGACGCCGTCATTTTCGAAACGTTTAGCCGCCCCTATCTGGCTAAGCCTACGTAATCCCGGCATTTTTCGCAAGAATTGAAATGCATCAATCCTCAGAGAACAGATAGGCGCTTGACACGTTCGAAACGTTTAGATTAGCGTTCACGCCGCCGAAGACGACGGAGGGAGGCCGTCCTTTGTCATGCAGCGCGCTGGCTCCATCACGACGGAAAACGTGACGGCCGACGGTCCGACCGTCGTCCTCAGCGCGACCGGCATTTTCAAGCGGTTTGGCGGCATCACCGCGCTATCCGATGTCAGCCTAGACCTCAGGCCCGGCGAGGTGCATGCGCTGATGGGCGAGAACGGCGCCGGCAAGTCGACGCTGATGAAGATCCTCTCTGGCGTCTATACCGACTACGAAGGCACTGTCGCCATCGACGATCAGGCGGTCCGTTTCGCCGGCGTTCGCGACGCCGAGGACGCCGGCATCGCCATCATCCACCAGGAGCTCAACCTCGTTCCGGAACTCAGCGTCGCCGACAACATCTTCCTCGGCCGCGAGAAGCTGATCGCCGGGCTGGTGGTGGACCGTAGGGCGAGCAGCCGCGCGGCAAAAACGCTGCTTGAGCGGCTGGGCATCGAGCTCGATCCGGAGGCGCGTGTCGGCCAGCTCAGGGTCGGCGAGCAGCAGCTGGTGGAGATCGCCAAGGCGTTGTCGAAATCGGCGCGCATCCTGATCATGGACGAGCCGACCTCGGCGCTGTCGCCGGCCGAATGCGAGCGGCTGTTCCGCATCATCCGGCAGCTCGCCGAAAGCCTTGTCGCCATCGTCTACATCTCGCACCGGATCGACGAGGTCATGCATCTGGCGAGCCGGGTGACGGTGCTGCGCGACGGACGTCATGTGTTGACGCAAGACATGGCTGGGCTGGGCGAAGACGCCATCATCTCGGCCATGGTCGGGCGCGACCTTCTGGCGTCATCCGATCACGAGCGCGGGCCCGGCGGCAAGGCGGTGCTGTCGGTCAGGGACCTGTCGCTATCGAAGCCCGACCGGCATGGCTGGCGCACGGTGATCGAGAACGTCAGTTTCGACCTTTCGGCCGGCGAAATCCTCGGCATAGGCGGGCTGCTGGGTTCCGGCCGCACCGAAATCCTGGAAGCGATCTTCGGCTCCAGCGACGGCCGCACTGGCGGCGAGATCAAGCTCGACTGCACGCCGGTCGAGATCGGCTCGCCGCGCGACGCCCGCCGGCTGGGCATTGCCTTGGTCACCGAGGACCGCAAGACGCAAGGGCTGCATCTCACGGCCTCGATCACCGACAATGTCGCCTTGCCGCTGGTCGGCGCGCTGGCGCGCTTCGGGCTGCGCTCTCGCTCGGGCGAGCAGGGTCTGGCGCGGCAGGCGGTGAGCGCTCTGGGCATACGCTGCGAAAGCATCGAGCAGGCCGCCGGCACGCTGTCCGGCGGCAATCAGCAGAAGGTGGTGATCGGCAAGTGGCTGGCGACGCGGCCGCGCGTGCTTCTGCTCGACGAGCCGACGCGCGGCATCGATGTCGGCGCCAAGCGCGAGATCTACGACCTCATCTTCAAGCTGGCCGGCGACGGGCTGGCGATCGCCGTGATCAGCTCCGAGCTGCCCGAGCTTCTGCATCTGGCCGACCGCATCCTGGTCATGGCGGAGGGCCGCCAGCGCGGCATCCTGTCCCGCACTGAAGCCAGCGAAGAGGCGATCATGCGGCTTGCCGCGCCGCGACGTACTGCGAGACCTGCCGCATGAACCTCATCAGCCTTGTCTCCCGCACCAAGCTTTACTGGGGGCTGATCGCCATCTTCCTGATCGGCGTGTTCGGCTCGCCAATCAGCTCCAAGGGCAACAATATCTTCCTGTCCTACGGCAACCTGCTCGACGTGCTGCGCCAGGTGTCGACCACAGGGCTGATCGCCACCGGCATGACCGCCGTTATCCTGACCGGCGGCATCGATCTTTCCGTCGGATCGCTGATGGCGATCTGCTCGGTGGTCTGCGCCATGCTTCTGACCGTGCCGGGCGTCACGCCTTCGGCGGCGCTCGGCGTGCCGACGACCGCGCTGGTCGCCTTGTGCCTCGGCGCGCTCGTCACCCGCTTCATCCTGCTCAACATCCAGAAATCGCGCGCCGGCGCGGACGCCGGGCGCGACACTCGGCTGGACACGACGCGCGGACTGGTCATCCCGGGCGTGGTCGGCGTCATTCTATGCTGCCTTTCGCTGTGGTACTTGCTGCCGCAGGTCGAGACCAAGTTCGGCGTGCTCGGCGTGCTTCTGGTGGCGCCTTGCGTCGGCCTCCTGTTCGGTACCATCAACGGCTTCATCATCGTCGCCGGCCGCCTGCAGCCTTTCATCGTGACGCTGGCGATGATGGTGACGGCGCTCGGCATCGCCAGGCTGACTGCCGGGCAGAACAATGCCGTGCTGCCGGTCTATACCGGCTCCAACGCCACCGAGGACTTCGAGATCCTGCGCTCGCCGGTATTCGGCGTCGTGCCGATGCCGGGCCTCTTCTTCCTCGGCGCGGTTGTGATCTACGGCGCGGTGCTGCGCTTCACGCCCTTCGGCCGTTATGTCTACGCCATCGGCGGCAATGAAGAGGCGGCGCGGCTTTCGGGTATCGCGGCCGGGCGCGTCAAGATTGCCACCTATGCCGTGTCGGGCCTGCTCGCCGGCGTCGCGGCGGTGCTCTACGTGGCGCAATACCGGCAAGGCAAGCCGGATGCCGGCGCCGGGCTGGAGCTCGACGCCATCGCCGCCGTGGTCATCGGCGGCACCAGCCTGATGGGCGGGCGCGGCAGCCTGATCGGCACCTTCTGCGGCGTGCTGATCTTCGGCCTGCTGTCCAACATCCTGCAGCTGCACAACATCAATTCGAACCTTCAGCTGGTGCTGAAGGGGGCGATCATCATCGGCACCGTGCTCGTACAGGAGCGCAATGCCGGCGACATATTAAGCTATCTGCGCCTGCCCGGCAGACGGGCGGCGCAAAAGGAAACGGCCGCGGCCAAGCGGCCGTCACAGGAGACCTCGTCTCTATAATCTGGAGGAAACAGGACCATGAAACGACGTGATATGCTGAAGCTCGCCACTTTCGCGGCGGCACTTCTTACGACCACCGCGCTCTTTTCCGGCAACCATGCCGTTGCCCAGGACAAGAAGTGGAAGATCGGCTTCTCGCAGGTGACGACAATCGAACCCTGGCGCGCCCAGTTCAACAAGGACATCATCGCCGAAGCCGCCAAGCATCCGGAAGTCGAGCTGATCATCACCGATGGCGAGGACAAGACCGAAAAGCAGGTCGCCGACGTCGAGAACCTGATCCGCCAGGAGGTCGACGCGCTGCTGGTGTCGCCGAAGGAATCGGCTGGTCTCACCGGCGTGGTGCAGCAGGCGATCGACGCCAAGATTCCGGTCTTCGTGCTCGACCGCAATGTCGACACCAAGGACTACACGCAGTTCGTCGGCGGCGACAACAAGCTGATCGGCCGGGCGGCCGGCGAATATGCTGTCGAGCTCCTGGGCGGCAAGGGCAAGGCCGCCGGCAATGTCGTCGAGATCTGGGGCGGCATGGGCACGCAGCCGGCGCATGACCGCCATGACGGCTTCCATGAATTCACCGACAAGGAGCCGGGCATCAAGTACCTGCTCGACCAGCAGTCGGGCGACTGGAAGCAGGACCAGGCCTACAACATCATGGCCAATGCGCTGAAGACCAACGAAAAGATCGACCTCGTCTACGGCCACAACGATCCGATGGCCTATGGCGCCTATCTCGCGGCCAAGGACGTCGGCCGCGAAAAGGACATCAAGTTCATCGGCATCGACGGCCTGCCCAATGAAGGCGTGCAGATGGTGAACAAGGGCGAGCTGACGGCGACCTTCACCTATGTCACGCCGGGGGCCGAGGGCCTGCGCCAGGCGATCAAGTTCCTGAACGGCGAGAAGGTCGAGAAGACCATCACGCTGCCGACGGAGAAGATCACCAAGGAGAATGCCGCCAAGATCCTCAAGGACAACGGGCTCTAGGCCCGGAGCCCCTGCGAGGCGAACGCGCCGGCAGAGGTTTTGCCCGAGCGCCGGGCAATCTGAACAGCCTGCCGCCAGATTCCAAATACTGGCGGCAGCCTGATTTTCCGCCGCTTTCGCGACCGAAAGTCACGCCCGCCAAGGCATGCCTTGCCCCCGCCAAATGCCCGACCTGTGCGGCGCCAGCGGCATCGATTCCAAAAAAGTCATTCGGAACAATGCGTTAGTGCGATCTCCCGCCGACCCTGCCGCAAAATGCGGCGGGTCGCCTCCCTGCCGCTGTCGAGACAATGGACACCTTGCGCAGAATGCTTGCGCCCCGTGTCGGCTGTTCTTATATACGCGCCAAGCCGTCCGACCCCGAAAAGCGGGGACCGGGGCGGGATTTCTTGTGAACAGGGGCTTTCGTCGGAACGCCTTTTGAAGGGTCCTGAGAGCCTGCTTAGAGGAGAGACTAGAACAATGGCAAAAGTTATCGGTATCGATCTCGGCACCACCAATTCCTGCATCGCCATCATGGATGGCAAGGACCCCAAGGTGATTGAGAACGCTGAAGGCGCGCGCACGACGCCTTCCATCGTCGCCATCTCGAATGACGGCGAACGTCTCGTCGGCCAGCCGGCCAAGCGCCAGGCGGTCACCAATCCGGAAAACACCATCTTCGCGGTCAAGCGCCTGATCGGCCGCCGCTATGACGACCCGGTGACGGAGAAGGACAAGAAGCTTGTCCCCTACAAGATCGTCAAGGGCGACAATGGCGACGCGTGGGTCGAGGCCGGCGGCAAGAAGCAGTCGCCCAGCCAGATCTCGGCCATGATCCTGCAGAAGATGAAGGAAACGGCGGAAGCCTATCTCGGCGAGAAGGTCGAGAAGGCGGTCATCACCGTTCCGGCCTATTTCAACGACGCCCAGCGCCAGGCGACCAAGGACGCCGGCAGGATCGCCGGCCTCGAGGTGCTGCGCATCATCAACGAGCCGACGGCCGCGGCACTTGCCTATGGCCTGGAGAAGAAGGACGGCAAGACCATCGCCGTCTATGACCTTGGCGGCGGCACCTTCGATATTTCGGTGCTGGAAATCGGCGACGGCGTGTTCGAGGTGAAGTCGACCAATGGCGACACCTTCCTCGGCGGCGAGGACTTCGACATGCGCCTGGTCGAATATCTGGCGGCGGAGTTCAAGAAGGAACAGGGCATCGACCTGAAGAACGACAAGCTTGCCCTGCAGCGCCTCAAGGAAGCCGCGGAAAAGGCCAAGATCGAGCTGTCGTCGACGACGCAGACCGAGATCAACCTGCCCTTCATCACTGCCGACGCCAGCGGTCCGAAGCACCTGACGATGAAGCTCACCCGGGCGAAGTTCGAAAGCCTGGTCGAGGACCTCGTGCAGCGCACGATCGAGCCCTGCAAGGCGGCGCTCAAGGATGCCGGCCTGAAGGCGGGCGAGATCGACGAAGTGGTTCTGGTCGGCGGCATGACCCGCATGCCCAAGATCCAGGAGATCGTGAAGCAGTTCTTCGGCAAGGAGCCGCACAAGGGCGTCAATCCGGATGAGGTCGTCGCTCTCGGCGCCGCCATCCAGGCCGGCGTGCTCCAGGGCGACGTCAAGGATGTGCTCTTGCTCGACGTGACGCCGCTGTCGCTGGGCATCGAGACGCTGGGTGGCGTGTTCACCCGACTGATCGAGCGCAACACGACGATCCCGACCAAGAAGAGCCAGACCTTCTCGACTGCCGAGGATTCGCAGTCGGCGGTGACGATCCGCGTCTTCCAGGGCGAGCGCGAAATGGCGGCCGACAACAAGCTGCTCGGCCAGTTCGACCTGGTCGGCATCCCGCCGGCCCCGCGCGGCGTGCCGCAGATCGAGGTCACCTTCGACATCGACGCCAACGGCATCGTCAACGTCTCGGCCAAGGACAAGGGCACCGGCAAGGAGCACCAGATCCGCATCCAGGCTTCGGGCGGTCTGTCCGACGCCGACATCGAGAAGATGGTGAAAGACGCCGAGGCCAATGCCGAGGCGGACAAGAAGCGCCGTGGCCTCGTCGAGGCCCGCAACCAGGCGGAAGCGCTGGTGCATTCGTCCGAGAAGTCGCTCAAGGAGTATGGTGACAAGGTCTCGGAGGCTGACCGCACCGCGATCGCCGACGCCATTGCCGCGCTGAAGAGCGCCGCGGAAGGCGACGATGCGGCCGATATCGAGGCCAAGTCGCAGTCGCTCGCGGAAGCTTCGATGAAGCTCGGCCAGGCGATGTACGAAGCCTCGCAGAAGGAAGCGGCCGAAGCCGACGCCAAGGCGGATGCCGCCAAGGATTCGGACGTGGTCGACGCCGACTTCGAGGAAATCGACGAAGACGACGACAAGAAGAAGTCGGCCTGAGCCGGCTGACGGCAAATTATGCGAAAAGCCCGGCGCAAAGCCGGGCTTTTTTGCAACCCCCGACGAAAATGTGACGGAAAAACCTGGACCGGGCCCGGCTTGCCACTAGCATCCGGGAAACATCACTCCTAAATCCAAGACCATGCCGGCAAACGTCGCCAACAATGCTTGAAGACATTGAGCATCCGGACAGCGGGAAAAAATGAAAGCTGATTTCTACGAAACGCTGGGCGTGCAAAAAGGCGCCGACGACAAGGAACTCAAGAGCGCTTTCCGCAAGCTCGCCATGCAGTTCCATCCCGACCGCAATCCCGGCGACCATGCCTGCGAGCACAAGTTCAAGGAAATCAACGAAGCGTACGAGACGCTGAAGGACCCGCAGAAGCGCGCCGCCTATGACCGTTTCGGCCACGCCGCCTTCGAGCAGGGCGGCATGAACGGCGCGGCGCACGGCTTTGGCGCCGGCGGCTTCGCCGACATCTTCGAGGATATTTTCGGCGACATGATGGGCGGTCGCCAGCGCCGCTCGTCGGGCGGACGCGAACGCGGCGCCGACCTGCGCTACAACATGGAAATCACGCTGGAGGAAGCCTTCTCCGGCAAGACGGCGCAGATCCGCGTGCCTGCCTCGATCTCCTGCTCGGAATGCTCCGGCAGCGGCGCCAAGCCCGGCACGCAGCCCGTGACCTGCTCGATGTGCCACGGCCATGGCAAGGTGCGCGCCACGCAAGGCTTCTTCTCCATCGAGCGCACCTGCCCGCAATGCCAGGGCCGCGGCCAGACGATCAAGGATCCCTGCCCGAAATGCGCCGGCCAGGGCCGCGTCACCGAGGAGCGCTCGCTGTCGGTCAACATCCCGGCCGGCATCGAAGACGGCACCCGCATCCGGCTGGCCAATGAGGGCGAGGCCGGCCTGCGCGGCGGACCGTCCGGCGACCTTTACATTTTCCTGGCGGTCAAGCCGCACGAGTTCTTCCAGCGCGACGGCGCCGATCTCTACTGCAAGGTGCCGATCTCGATGACGACGGCCGCCCTAGGCGGTTCCTTCGAGGTCACCACGCTGGACGGCACCCAGACCAAGGTGAAAGTGCCGGAAGGCACGCAGAACGGCCGCCAGTTCCGGCTGAAGGGCAAGGGCATGCCGGTGCTGCGCCAGCCCAATGTCGGCGATCTCTACATCCAGACGGCGGTCGAGACGCCGCAGAACCTTTCGCGCCGCCAGCGCGAGCTTCTGGAAGAGTTCGAGCAGCTGTCCTCGAAAGACAACTCGCCCCAATCGAGCGGCTTTTTCGCCCGCATGAAGGACTTTTTCGAGTCGTTCGGCGAAGGCTGATGACCGTGCCCGTATTTCGCACCGGCATCGGGAGGTGCGGACGCTTCCCAAGCGTCATCAACACCTTATGCCAGCTTGACGCCTTGCCTTGTCCCACCCACCTGCTAAGTAGCGGATCGGGGGCGGAGCATTGAGGAGAGCTCGCATGGCACGTAGTCCCGGGTTGCGCAAAGCGCTGGCCGAAAAATTCGACGACGAGCTGAAGTTCTTCAAAGGCTGGATCGACAAGCCGAAAACCGTCGGCTCGATCGTTCCCACGAGTTCCATCACCGCACGCAAGATGGCGTCGATCGTCAATCCGAAATCGGGCCTGCCGGTCTTGGAAGTCGGGCCCGGCACCGGCGTCATCACCCGCGCTATCCTCGCCCTGGGCGTGAAGCCGGAAGACCTCTACGCGGTCGAATATTCGACCGATTTCGTACGCCATCTGCGCGGGCTCTATCCGGGCGTCAACGTCATCGAGGGCGACGCCTTCAATCTCGACGCCACGCTCGGCGACAAGCGCGACATGGTGTTCGATTCGGTCGTGTCCGGCGTGCCGTTGCTCAATTTCCCGGTCGCCCAGCGCATCGCCTATATAGAAAGCCTGCTCGACCGCATTCCGCACGGACGGCCGATCGTGCAGCTGACCTACGGCCCGCTGTCGCCGATCCCGGCCGGGCGCGGCGACTACACGGTCGAGCATTTCGATTTCATCATCCGCAACATCCCGCCGACGCAGCTGTGGATCTACCGGCGCGCGCATTAGGGATAAGGGAGTAGGGGAGTAAGGCAGTAGGGGAATAGGGAATGAACGTTCAGTTTCCGCACTATCCCTACTGCCCTATTCCCTTACTCCCCTACTCCCTTAGCGAAGCAGGCCGATGGCAGTAATCCCAAGAATCCTCGTCTTTGCCGGTTCGGTCCGGACGGGCGCCTTCAGCGGCCGGACCGCCGATGTGGCGCAGAAGGAGCTCGCCATGCAGGGCGCGGAGGTGACGCGCATCTCGCTCGGCGACTATCCGCTGCCGATCATGGACGAGGACCTCGAAAAGGAAAAAGGCATCCCCGAGAACGCGCTCAGGCTTGGCCATCAAATCGCCGCGCATGACGGGCTCTTGATCGCGACACCCGAATATAACGGCTCGATCCCGCCGCTGCTCAAGAACGCGATCGACTGGGTGAGCCGGATACGCCGGGAGGGCAGCCGCACGTTCAGGCCCCTGGCCGGCAAGCCGGTCGGGCTCTGCTCGTCCTCGGAAGGCAAGTTCGCCGGCATACGCTGCATCAACCATTTGCGCGCGGTGCTGGTGCGCTGCCAGATGGAGGTGATCACGCCGGAATGCTCGGTCTCCGGGGCCGACGAAGCCTTCGCCGAGGACGGACAATTCAGGGACGACAGACTACACCAATCGATGGAGCGCCTATGCCGTACACTGATCGAAACCTCGCGCATGCTGTCGACCCGGATCGAGGCGTGATGCATTTCGCGGAAGCCGACACGATGCGAGACAGGCTGATCGTCGGGCTGGATCTGCCGACGCTGAAGGAAGCCGAGAGAGCCGTGCGCGAGCTCGAAGGCGCCGTTTCCTTTTACAAGATCGGCTACCAGCTCGCCTTCGCCGGCGGGCTCGATTTCGCGCGGGAATTGGCGAGCGGCGGCACAAAAGTGTTCCTCGACATGAAGCTGCTCGACATCGACAACACGGTGGCCAAGGGCGTGGAGAACATCGTCAAGATGGGTGTCTCGATGCTGACGCTGCACGCCTATCCCAAAACCATGAGAGCGGCTGTCGAGGCGGCCAAGGGCAGCGAGCTATGCCTGCTCGCCGTGACGGTGCTGACCTCGATGGACGAGCAGGACGTGATCGACGCCGGCTATGAATACGACCCGCACACGCTGGTGCTCAGACGCTCCGAGCAGGCGCTGCATGCCGGGATGGGCGGCATCGTCTGCTCGGCGGAGGAGGCAGAAGCGGTGCGCCGGATCGTCGGCCCCGACATGGCGGTGGTGACGCCGGGCATCCGCCCGTCGGGCAGCGACCATGGCGACCAGAAACGCGTGGTGACGCCCGCGCAAGCGATCCGCAACGGGTCCAGCCATCTCGTCGTCGGCCGGCCGATCGTCAAGGCGCCGGACCGCCGCGCCGCGGCCGAGGCGATCCTCGCTGAAATGCGATCGGCCTGAGGACCAATCCTCGTTGGGGCAACAAAAAAGGAGAAGAAAAATGCCAAAGGGATATTGGATCGCCCGCGTCGATGTGCGCGATGCCGAGGGCTACAAGGACTATGTCGCCGCCGCGAAGCTCGCCTTCGACCGCTTCGGCGCGAAGTTCCTGGCGCGCGGCGGCGAGCATGAGAAGGCCGAAGGGCCGGGCCGCGCCCGCAACGTCATCATCGAATTCGAATCGCTGGCGGCGGCGCATGACTGCTACCACTCGCCGGAATACCAGCGCGCCGCCGCCATCCGCCAGAAGGTGGCCGACGGCGAGATCGTGCTGGTCGAGGGAATCTAACGGAGCAATCTGTTGGCTGCCGTCTGCGCGATCGCATCGGCAAGGCTCATCCCCCACTGTTTTCGGCAATAGTCGCGAAAGTCGAAGCAGGGCAGGCCAGGGCAGACTTCGAATTCAATGAGGTGGACGGTGTCGTCGGCCTCGACCCTGAAATCGACGGAAAAAACGTCCCGCAAGCCGAGACCATTGATCAGCTTCTGCGCGATGACGCGGATTTTCCGGTCGGCGTGTGGCTGGCTGGCGCCGACCTGCTCCAGCTCCGGTTCCATATAGGTGCCCGCATCCCTCGCCGCCTGGCCGGTTTCGCCATAGAGCGCCATCGAGTCGGCCATGGTCTGAAAATCGCCGCCGGAATCGACGAAGAAAATGCCGAGCGCCTCGACGCCGGTTTCGGGCTTCAGCCCAAGGAAACTCGCGCGCACGTTGCGGCCTGCGACATAGGGCTGGACGACGACGTCGTCGCGGTAGTGGGAAAAGACGCGCCGGCTAAGCTGTAGCGCATGACCGAGATCGGTGATGCGCGAATCCGGCCAGATGCCGATCTTGGCGCCGAGCCGGTTGGGTTTGACGAACCAGCCCTTGAGCGAGCCCGGCGGTTCGACCAGCCATTCGCCATTGCGAGCCAGGCCGGCCTGCGGCACCGGCAGGCCGAGCGCGCCCAAGACCGCGCCCGAGCGCAGCTTGTCCTGGCAGAGCGCGAACAGGGAATCGTCGGCGCCGACGGTGCGCAGCCCATTGAGGCGGGCAAGTGCCGGCGAGGCGCCGCCACGGAAATAGGCGACGCCGTCGGTCAGCGTCCAGACCAGCGTTGTTGCGGGATCGGCCTTTGCCAGAACCGGCGCCGCGTCGTCGAGCTCGACAGGCTTGAAAGCGAGGCCTCGCTTCTCGCAGGCGGCGGCGAGCAGGTTGAATTCGGGCGCAAGGTCGGTTGACTGCGCCAGATAGGACGAAATTTCCAGGGCACGATCCGCGGTGTATCCATCGGCGGATAGGCGGTCGAGACAGGCCTTTTCCGGCTCGTAGACCAGAACCAGCGTCGGCGTGTTGTGCGGCATCAAATGCTCCGGGCGAAATCAGGCGCTACCATCGCATGGCCGCCGCGGCCGGCTTGCGGGAAATCGACCGGACTAAGGCGATTGTCTGATAGTGCCTTATGCGATCAGCACGCGCGGCTCGAAGCGGCCTTTGACCAGGATATCGAGCAGGAAAGTCATGCCGGCCTGCGGATCGAGAGCGCGCTGTTTTTCGTCCTTGCCGCTCCAGGCCGAAGTCACGGCCAGGCGGTCGCCCTTGGCGCCGACAAAAGCCGGGCAGGACGGTTGCGTCACCGGCACGGCGATCTCGCGCAGCAGCGTGCCATCCGGCGCATAGGCCTTCACCGCCTTGCCACCCCAGACGGCGTTCCACAGAACCCCGTCGCGGTCGACGACCGAACCGTCGATATAGCCCTTCGAGGCGCGATGATCGACGAACACTTTGACTTCGCCTGCCGGCAACCCGGTCGCCGGATCGCAGGCGACGCGCATCAGAAGCCCGGTCGCTGTGTCGGTGTAGTAGGCGACCGTGCCGTCCTCGGAAAAACAGATCGAATTCGAGACGGTGATGCCGGAAAATAGCCGGCGCAATTCGCCCTTGAAGAACCAGTAGATCGAACCCGCGCCCTTCTCCTCGCCCTTGCCCATCGTGCCGGTCCACAGCGCGCCGCAGGGATGGACGCGGGAATCGTTGGAGCGCGTCAGCGGATTGTCGGCCTCGATCGGCGTGTGCAGCGTCAGCCTGCCGGTTTTCACGTCCCGGACCTGCAGGCCGATATCGGTGGCGATGAGCTGGCGGTCGTCATCGATGACGGCGATGGCGCTTGCCATGACGCCGAGATCGTGCACCTTCAGCGCGCCGGCAAGCGGCTTTTCCAGGAGCTTGCCGTTGACGATGTCGAACCAGAACAGCGTGTCGGTGGCGGGATCATAGCTCGGGCCTTCGCCGAGTTCGCAAATATGGTCGGAAAAAACCGAAACGCCGTCCATGCTCATCCTCCGAAGGCTTCGTCCCAGGCCGCGACCGCGGCGCGGGCGCGTTGCGCCACGTCCTCAACGCTGGCGCCCGGCTTGTAGAGGCTCGACCCCAGGCCGAAAACGCTGACACCGACGGCTTTGTAGCCGGCAAAATCCTTGTCGGAAACGCCGCCGACGGCGCCGATCGGCGTCGTTGCCGGCAACACCGCGCGGATCGCCGCAATGCCGCTGGCGCCAAGCACGCTTGCCGGGAAGAATTTGAGCGCCGAAGCGCCGAGTCGGATCGCCTGAAAAGCCTCGGTGGGCGTGAACACGCCGGGCATCGTCACCATGCCGTGCTGCATCGCGCGGCCCATGACCTCGGCATCGATGTTGGGGCTGACAAGCAAACGCCCGCCGGCCCTATGCAAGGCATCGACATCGGTGGCGGTCAGCACCGTGCCGGCGCCGATCAGTGCGGTCTTTGGAAGGACCTCGACGATCCTGGCGATCGACGAAAACGGCTCCGGAGAATTGAGCGGCACCTCGATTGCCTCGATCCCGGCATCGAACAGCGCCTGGCCCATTGAGATCGCTTCCGCCGGCTTCAGGCCGCGCAGGATGGCGACAAGGCCGCGCTTGAGCTTCGGGAAGGGTGCAGTCTGGCTCACTGGGCGTCTCCAATCATGCCGTTCTCGCGTGCAGCCTCGACGAGGCCGGCACGCACCGCTTCATCGGCGTCGACGGTGCGGAAGGCAAGACCGGCAAAGCCAAGCGCCGCGCCATAAAGCGCGGCCAGCGCGCCGGAGGCAACCAGCACCACCGGCGCATCGCTTGCGCCATAGCGGCGCTTTGCCGAGGCGATCTCGCCGCCGATCAGCAGCCCGGACAGGCATGCCGCCGCTTCGTTCGGCTTCAAATCCTGCAATAACCCGGCGGCGCGGATGGCGAACAGTTTTGAGGTGACGTCGCCGCCCTCGCTCAGCGCACGCTGGCACCATTGGCGGAAGAACGGGCTGTCGGCGGCGACCGGTGCCGGATGTTCGCCGAGCGAATGTTTCAGGATCGAGTGCGCGGCGAGCACCGAATAGAGCTCGCCGGTCGGCCAGGTGCCAAAGCCCGCGACCGCGCCATCCTCGACCGAAACCCATTTCGAATGCGTGCCCGGCATGCAGACGAGGTGGCGCCCCTTTGCCGGCAAACCGGCGCCGGCGAGCTGGGTCTCCTCGCCGCGCATGACATCGGGCGCGTCGGCAAGGCGCTGGGCAAGGCCGGGCACGATGCGGATGTCGCGGCTCGATCCCTCGATGCGGGCAGCGCCGCGCAAAATGGCGCCGATCGGCGCCGGCACGGTGACGTAGGGCGCCTCGATCCAGCCCTGACGAGAGCCGGCCATGCCGCAGATGATCACCGGCAGCGTTTCCGGCGCGCCCATGGCCGCCAGATGGCCTTCCAGCACGTTTGAAAAACCTTTTTCGCGGGCGGTGATCAGCCCGTCGTCGCCGCGCCGCTCGGCAAGCACGTTGCCGCTGGCGTCGAGCAGCCAGGCCCTGAGCCTGGTCGTGCCCCAGTCGAGCGCGGCGACCGCTGGTGCCGGGCTCACAGGAAACCTCCATCGACGATCAGCATCTGGGCGGTCAGCATGCGCGAGGCGTCCGACGCCAGGAACAGCACGGTACCCACCATGTCGTCGGGCTGCATGACGTCCTTGATGCACTGCTTGGCGACATGGGCGGCGAGCCCTTGATCGGTGACCCAGAGCTCGCGCTGCCGATCGGTGATGACCCAGCCTGGCGCCACCGCGTTAACGCGGATGCGATCGTCGCCGAGCTTGCCGGCCAAGCCCTTGGTCAGGCCGAGTATGCCCGCCTTGGCCGCCGTGTAGGCCGGCATGTCAGGGTGGTTGATCAGGTAGGAGGTCGAGGTGAAGTTGATGATCGAGCCGCCGCCGGCGCGCTTCATGCCGGGCGCCACGGCCTGGGCGGTGAAGAAATGCGGCCGCAGATTGATGGCGAGATTGTGGTCCCAGTACTCGACCGTGACGTCTTCGACCGCGTGGCGGTCGTCGAGCGCGGCATTGTTGACCAGCGTCGTGACGTCGCCATGCGCTTCGGCCGCCTTTGCCACGGCGACGCGCAACGCCTCGATGTCGCGCAGATCGGCCTTGAGGTAAAGCGGGCGGCGGCCAAGCTCTTTCTCCAGCCGGTCGGCAAGAGCCGTGCTCGCCTTCTCGGCGATGTCGATGAAAGCGACCCTGGCCCCCTGCCGCATAAAGCCTTCGGTCAGCGCCGCGCCGATGCCGGAGCCGCCGCCAGTGATCAGCACCGAGGCGCCGTCGAGGTCGGCGAAACGCGCCGATGGCATCATGATTTCTCTCCCTTTGGCCGGCGCGCATCCTAGCCAGACAAAGCGCGGGGGCAAGGGAGAAACGTCGGATTTTGGCAGCTTATGTCCGACAAATGAGGTCTGCACGCAGACCGGCCTCGCCTGAATATCAACAGACCTTGTCAGATCGCCTTGGCGTGCAGCGCGCCACGATAGGAATCGCGCAGATAGCCGAGCGTGGCGTCGGCATCGGCCGGCTTGCCGAACAGGTAGCCCTGCCCGCCGGCGCAACCGAACTGGACGAGACGATCGGCCTGCGCTTCGTCCTCGATGCCTTCGGCGACGACATCCATGCCCAATCCCTCGCACATGGCAAGGATGGCGCGGATGATGTGCTCCGACGGGCGGTCGTCGAGGATGGAGGAGACGAAGGCGCGGTCGATCTTGAGCTTGTCGAAATGAAATTCGCGCAGCCGGCCGAGCGAGGACTGGCCGGTGCCGAAATCGTCGAGCGAGACGCGGATGCCGACGCGGCGCAAATCCTCGACGATCTTCTCGGCCGAGGCCGGATCGTTCATCAGGCCGGTCTCGGTGATCTCGATCTCCAGCCGGCGCGGATCGAAACCGGTGCGGTCGAGGATCGCGAGGATGTGGAGGCCGGTGTTCTGGTCGACGAGCTGCGACGGCGAAAGGTTGAAGGACAGGAACAGCTCCTTCGGCCAGCTGCGCGCCGCTTCGGTCGCCTTGCGCAGCACCAGCTGTGACAGCGGGCCGATGATGCCGCGCTCCTCGGCGATCGGGATGAAGACTGATGGCGGCACGACGCCGAGGTCGCGGTCGGTCCAGCGCGCCAGGGTCTCGAAGCCGATGGTGCGGCGGCTGTTCAAATCGACGATGGGCTGGAAATGCGGCTCGACCTCGCCGGCCGAGACGGCGCGGCGCAGCGCCTGCTCGATGCGGGTGACGCGTTTGGCCGCCTCTTCCATCTCGCGGGTGTAGACGACGACGCGGCCGCGGCCCGAACGCTTGGCATGGTAGAGCGCGGTCTCGGCCTTGTTGACCAGGATCTCGGTGGTCTCGTCGCCGGAATAGAACAGCGAGCAGCCGACCGAGGCCGATAATCTCGCCGTGCGCTCGCCGACATCATAGGGCGCCGACAGAATCTCGATCAGCATGCGCGATTTCTCGGCCGCCTGCTCCTCCGAGAACACCATCGGGTACAGATAGGCAAACTCGTCGGCGCCGATGCGGCAGACGGTGGAATAGCCGTCCATCGAGGCGCGCAGCCGCATCGCCACCTGGATCAGGATGTCGTCGCCGGCCTTATGGCCGAACAAGTCGTTGATCGGCTTGAAGCCGTCGAGGTCGAGGATACCGACAGTGAAGGGCGCGGGATCGTCGGCGCGGTCGCTGATCAGGCGATCGACCTTGTCGAAGAAGCGACGATGGTTGCCGAGCCCGGTCAACGAATCCGTGAGGGCCAGATCCGTGTTTTCCTTGCCTGGCTGACCGGTGCCAAACGTCGTTTGCATCATGCCTCTGTTCTTATGTCGGTATTTTCGGCCAGACTGGCATCAAAGCGTTTAGGAAAAGTATCGGAAAAACGATTTTCCTTCGGCCTGAAGGTTGCTCGCATCACTGGTGCCGGATCAGCTCTCAAGAGGATCGCTGATCTACCCCAAATATTTCGTTTATGCACAATTTCTAATGGAAATGTCGAACCGCATTTCCTGGAAGTTGATTTCCGTTTGCGCAATCGCGCGCAATAAGTCGCTGACACTGTTCTTCAGATTTGCTTTCAGCCGGCTAGCCTGACGCGGTAGAGCTCGAGCGGGCCGCCCCTGGTCGCGCTGACCGGCTCGAGCCAGTCCGGCACGCTGCCGCGCAACAGGCCGGCGAGGAAGCCTTGCGGCGCCTTCCGGGTCAGGATCTGGCTTTCGACATTGCCGGGGCAGATGGCGACCAGGCCGACACGATGCGCCTCGACGATCGCGCGCGCGTCATCGGCCGAGCCGAGAAAGGCGTCGAGCGCCATGAGGTTGCCGTCGACGTTGCGGTGATAAGGGCCGGCAAAGACGCGATGGCCGCCATAGAGGAGGACCGGCGCCCCGAGATTGGAGATCGTCAGCACGGTGGTGCCGGCCATGGCGCCGAGCGGCGCGAAGGTGGCCTTCTTCTCGCAGGTCTTGTCCATGGCGCCGCCGTCGGCGACAGCCTTGCCTTCATCGAACGCCACCGAGGCGGCGGCGGCAACGCCGGTCCAGACCGGGTTGATCGAGACCAGCCAGACGGCCGCCAGGCGCAGCGCCACGCCGAGCGACGGGCTGGCTTCGGCCCGGGCGCGCCATTTCGCGATCCACGCCGCGAGCGGAATGACCGCGAAGGCGATCGAGAAGGTGGTGCCGCGCACCTGCCAGGCGGCGACCACGAAAGCGACGATGAGCAGCGCCGCGACGAGGCTGTCCTGCCGGCGCCAGCCGCCGCGCCGGAAGCGCAGCGCCATCAGGATGATCGCCACCAGCGGCGTCGCGTAACGCGCCGCCACGCGCGTCGGATCGCGCACAAGCAATGTGAATAGCGACTGGGCCTCGTCGATGTGGTCGAGCCACAATTCCTTGAGACGCGGGTCGAGGGAGGCATAAGGCGCGGCGAGGCATTGCGGGAACAGCGCCACTACAACCACGCCGAGGATGACGCCCAGCGCGGCCACCGACGCCAGCCTGCGCTGCCAGCTGCCGGCCGCGGGCTCGATGGAGGCAATCGCCGCCAAACCGATGCCGGCGATGGCCGCGACGGCGAATTGCGCGACCGAGAAGGCGTCGCATTGCGCAGCGCCCCAAGCGGAAGGCGGGATGGTGGCGACGAAGACAAGCGCCGCGACGCTAGCGAAGCCGAGGCCAAAATCCCAGGCGATCGCCCGCTCGCCATCCGCATCGGCGACGAACAGCAGCGTCACGCAAACACCGATGGTGGCGACATAAGGAACGGTCTCCATGCCGATGGCGAGCGTCAGCGCGGCGCATAGGCCGGAAAACAGCGCGGCCCAGCGCCGGGAAGGCGCCTCGAGCAGCAGAGCGAGGCTCGCCATGGTGAGCATTAGCTGAACGTTGTGGTGATCGAGCGCGCCGGGATCGTAGATGCCGATGAAATAACAGCCGGCGCCACCGATCAGGATGGCGGGCAGCACCGCGCTGCCGCCGCCGAAGCTGCGCGCGGCGCGGGCGGTGAAGAACAACGTCGACCAAAGGAGCAGCGCCGGCCACAGCACCTGCGCCACGTCCTCGCCAAGCTGCTTGCTGCCGGTGAGCGCCGAGGCGACAAGCACGATGGCCGCGATCGGCGCGTCGACCAGCCTCGACCAGTGCATCACGAAGCCGCCTTCCAGCCCCATGCGGTATTGGTGCAGGTCGAACCAACCCTGGCCGGCAAGCAGGTCGCGGACCTCAACAAGGCGCAGCATGTTGTCGTTGTCGCCGCCGGGATCGGTCAGTTGGCCAAAACCGGACCAAGCATCGATGGCAAGAGCGAGCAAGGCAGCCAGCAGCGCCAGTATGAGGTCGGACTTCCAGGTGGCGACGCCGGTCTCAGCTGTGCCCATTGCCGTGGCCTTTGAAGGGAAAGGATGGGCTTAAACCTAGCCTTAACGGCTTCAATAAATAGTAAAACGGCTCGACGGGGCCGGCGTAAGGACGGCCTGAGGCTGGTCGGGCGTCCGGAGACCAGACATGCCGCATGCAGTCCGCCACGAGCCGGTCATCGCCGTGCTCCTGCCTTGCTACAATGAAGAGCTGACGATCGGCGAGGCCGTGCAGCGCTTCCGCGAGACCCTGCCGTCGGCCGCGATCTATGTTTACGACAACAATTCCAAGGATCTCACGGCGCTGAAAGCCCGCGCCGCCGGCGCGATCGTGGTGCGCGAGCCGCGCCAGGGCAAGGGCAATGTGGTGCGGCGCATGTTCGCCGACATCGACGCCGACATCTATGTGATGGCCGATGGCGACGGCACCTATGCGCCGGAGGATGCGCCGCAGCTGATCAACGTGCTGCAGACCGAGCGCTGCGACATGGTGGTCGGCACCAGGCGCGGCGTGACCGACGATGCCGGCCGCAACGGCCACGCCTTCGGCAACCGCATCTTCAACCGGCTCTACAAGGGCCTGTTCGGAACCGATTTCACCGATATCTTCTCCGGCTACCGGGTCTTTTCGCGCCGCTTCGTCAAGAGCTTCCCGGCTGTCTCCAGCGGCTTCGAGATCGAGACCGAGATGTCGGTGCATGCCTCGCAGCTCAAGCTGCCGGTGAGCGAGATGGCGCTCGATTACGGCCGCCGCCCGAAGGGCTCGTCGTCGAAGCTGTCGACCTTCCGCGACGGGGCCAGGATCCTGTGGATGTTTGCCATGCTGGTGAAGGAGACGCAGCCGCTGCGCTTCTTCGGTACGTTCGCGCTGTTCTTCCTGGCGGCAAGCATCGGCCTGATGATCCCGGTGCTGGTGGAGTTCGCCGAGACGGGACTGGTGCCGCGCATGCCGACCTGGGTGCTGTCGATCGGCATGCTGCTTCTGGCGATGCTCTCGATGATGACCGGGTTCATCCTCGATTCGGTATCGCGCGGCCGGGCCGAGCAGAAGCGTATCTTCTATCTGTCGATCTCGTCGGGCCGGGCCGAGCGCGCTGCATCAGGGCCGACCCTACCGAAGAGCGAGCCTGGCAAGGCCTCGCGAGCGGCATAGTGAGCCGCCTCGTCCGCTTCGCCCTTACCGGCGGCGTCGGCTTCGTCGCCGACGCTGCGGCGCTCTGGCTGCTGTTGTCCACCACGCCGCTCGGCGCGCTCTCGGCGCGCGTGCTGTCGATCGGGTTCGCGCTCTGCGTCACCTGGCAGATCAACCGCAATCTCACCTTCGCGCCGTCGAGCCGGGGCATGGCGCAGGAAGGCGCGCGCTATGGCGGGGTCGGCATCGCCACCGGCATCGTCAACTACCTGGTCTATTGCGCCGTGCTGTTCGCGCTGCCGACCCTGCCGCCGCTCGTGGCGCTAGCCGCCGCCTCGACCGCCGCCATGGCGCTCTCGTTTCTGGGCTATTCCAGGCTGGTCTTCGACCGCTGAGCTTCTGCACCAAGCAAAGCACGATTGGCAGACGCCCTCGTTTTCCTTATATCGGCGGCTGAGTTCGCCGGAGAGGAAAATGCCGCTGAAAATCGCCGTCCAGATGGATCATGTCTCCACCGTGTCGATTGCCGGCGACACCTCTTTCGCGCTGTCGCTGGAGGCGCAGCGGCGCGGCCACAAGCTGTTCCACTACACGCCCGACCGCCTGTCGATGCTGGGCGGCAAGGTGTTCGCGCGCGTCGAGGAGATGCAGGTGCGCGACGAAAAGGGCAACCACTATTCGCTCGGCGAGAAGGTGCGCACCGATCTCTCCGAGATGGACGTGGTGCTGCTCAGGCAGGACCCGCCCTTCGACATGAACTACATCACCACCACGCATATCCTCGAGCGCATCCATCCGAAGACGCTGGTGGTCAACGACCCGGCCTGGGTGCGCAACAGCCCGGAAAAGATCTTCGTCACCGAATTTCCGGACCTGATGCCGGAGACGCTGATCACCAAGGACCCCCAGGAAGTGGCGGCCTTCCGCAAGCAATTCGGCGACATCATCGTCAAGCCGCTCTACGGCAATGGCGGCGCCGGCATCTTCCACCTGCACGAGGCCGACCGCAACCTTGCCTCGCTGCTCGAGATGTTCGGCCAGCTGTTCCGCGAGCCCTATATCGTGCAGCGCTACCTCAAGGACGTGCGCAAGGGCGACAAGCGCATCATCCTGATTGACGGCGAGCCGGTGGGCGCCATCAACCGCGTACCGGCCGAGCACGATTCCCGCTCCAACATGCATGTCGGCGGTCGCGCCGAAAAAACCGAGCTGACCGAGCGCGAACGCGAGATCTGCGCCCGCATCGGACCGGCGCTCAGGGAACGCGGCTTCATCCTCGTCGGCATCGACGTGATCGGCGATTACATGACCGAGATCAACGTCACCTCGCCCACCGGCGTGCGCGAAGTGCAGCGTTTCGGCGGCGCGGATATCGCCAGCCTGTTCTGGGATTGCGTGGAAGGCAAGCGGGGGTAATTCTCTCCATAGTGCAGGTGGCGCTCCGTGCATCGCGCCCTCGATGTCGCCGGATGAGGCAACGGTGAGCCCGCGCATTGAGTGGACGATGGGCTATTTTGAGGGGTGAAATGCCAACGTGCAGGCTATGACCGGGACCGCTCTTGCCCTCTACCCGCCACGGCAGGGCCTGGCCCCTCGTTTTCGAGGAGTCGCAGTTTCGTGATAATCGTTACGGCAAGCGACAATAACTTTGTGCCCGGACTTTTTTTATTCATCTTCTCTGCTTGGATTCACAATCGCGAGGCGAAATTCGTCGTCATCGACGCAGGAATAGAGCCTGCGAGCGTGACAGAGCTTCGCCGTTTTTGTGAACGAAATGGAATTGACTGTCAGCTCATCCAAGCTGACGCCAAGCGGATTTCCGACCTGCCGACAAGAGGCAAGCTGCTGACGACTGCCACATATGCCCGAATACTCATTCCCGAGATATTGCCTGGTTGCGACAAGGCCATCTACATGGATGCAGATACGCTGGTGGTATCCGATCTCAGTGCGCTCTGGTCGGCGGACTTGGGCGACAATCTGGTCGCCGGCGTGATTGACGGCTTCGTCGAGCAGGAGGAACTCGACGACACCGAAACGTCCCGGAATGAATATATAAATGCCGGCGTTCTGGCGATGAACCTCGTCGCCTGGCGCAGGGAAGGCATTGCGGACAGGGTCTTCGCAAAGCTTCGCGAAACCGCCAAGCCGCGATATCTAGATCAGACAGCCTTGAATACTGTGGTGCGCGGACGCGTTCTTTTCCTCGGCCGGGAATGGAATTTCTTTTCAGAGCGGTATGTGGAAATCGAACGGCGGCTTCCCAAGGTGATCCACTATGCGGGATCGGCCAAGCCCTGGCGCTACAGGCGCGTGCCTTTTGCGGATGTTTTCAATTTCTACAGAACCCTGTCGGGATTGGATATCCCGGAGGGGACGCTGATTTTGAAATCCGCCCGGAGGCGCAAGATGATCCTTGGCCTTATGGGCCTGCGCAGAAAATACTGGTCCTCCGCCCTGGCGACTCACTACTATCGCCGTCGATTTACCAAGCCGCACCTGCGAGGCCTGGGTAGGATGTTCTCGAAGATTCCGTCGGCGCCGCAGCATTCGACTGCCGTGCGGGAACGAGACGCAGAGTTGCCTACGTTCTCGTAATGTTCTTGCCCAAAGCGAAAATCTGTGGTTGTCTAGCGTGATTTCATTCGCGGCCTGATCGCAGGGTCATGCGAGCCGGTATCCGGGGGTTTTGGACAAATGGTGGCGCGGGTTCGCACGGTGGCTTTCCAGGGCATCGAGGCCTTACCGGTCGATGTCCAGGTGATGGTCGGGCCGGGCAAAGTCGGCATGCAGATCGTCGGCCTGCCGGACAAGGCGGTGGCCGAGAGCCGCGAGCGCGTGCAGGCGGCGCTGCATGCATCGGGCCTTTCGATGCCGTCGAAGAAGGTGACGGTGAACCTTGCGCCGGCCGATCTTCCCAAGGAGGGCAGCCATTACGACCTGCCGATCGCGCTCGGGCTGATGGCGGCGCTCGGCGCCATACCGGGCGATATGCTCACCGGCTATGTGGTGCTCGGCGAATTGTCGCTCGACGGAACCATCGCCGGTGTCGCCGGCGCGCTACCGGCTGCGATCGGCGCCAATGCCGAAGGCAAGGGCCTGATCTGCCCCTTCGCCTGCGGACCGGAAGCGGCCTGGGCGGGCAAGGATTTCGACATATTGGCGCCGCGCAGTCTGATCGCCATCGCCAACCATTTTCGCGGCACGCAAGTGCTGTCGCGGCCCGAAGCCGGCATCCAGCTGGCAGCGCGCGACCTGCCGGACCTCGCCGACATCAAGGGCCAGGAAAGCGCCAAGCGGGCGCTGGAAGTGGCGGCCGCCGGCGGCCACAATCTGCTGATGGTCGGGCCGCCGGGTTCGGGCAAGTCGATGCTGGCGCAGCGCCTGCCCTCGATCCTGCCGCCGCTGGCGCCGAAGGAACTCTTGGAAGTCTCCATGATCGCTTCCGTGGCGGGCGAGCTCGGCGAGGGCAAGCTGACCGACCGGCGGCCGTTCCGCGCCCCGCATCATTCCGCCTCGATGGCGGCGATGGTCGGCGGAGGCCTGAGGGTCCGGCCGGGCGAGGTGTCGCTCGCCCATCACGGCGTGCTGTTCCTCGACGAGTTTCCGGAATTCTCGCCGCAGACGCTAGACGCATTGCGCCAGCCGCTAGAGACGGGCGACTGCATGATCGCGCGCGCCAACCACCGCGTCACCTATCCGGCGCGCATCCAGCTGGTGGCGGCGATGAATCCGTGCCGCTGCGGCATGTCGGGAGAGCCCGGCTATCGCTGCCTGCGCGGCGACCGCTGCCGCACCGAATACCAGGCGCGGATTTCCGGTCCGCTGCTCGACCGCATCGACCTTCGGATCGAGGTGCCGGCGGTCTCGGCGGGCGACCTGATCCGGCCGGACAAGGCCGAGACAAGTGCTTCGGTGGCGCAGCGTGTGGCCCGGGCGCGGGCCATGCAGCGCGAGCGGCTGGAAAAGCTCGGCGCCGGCGCCACCACCAACGCGCATTGCCCGCCTTCGATCATCGAGGAGATCGCAAAGCCCGATACGGCCGGCCTGACACTGCTCAAGGACGCCAGCGAGAAGCTCGGCTTTTCGGCGCGAGCCTATCACCGGGTGCTCAAAGTGGCGCGCACGCTGGCCGATCTGGACGCCAGCGAGACCGTCGGCCGCATCCATCTCGCCGAGGCGATCTCCTACCGAATGAGCGCCGAGCGGATGGCGCAGGCGGCGTGAGCCCGAAGGCACGCCGGATCCGCCCTGACCGATTTCACGTCAATCGGTTGCCGGGATCAGCTTCTGCAGGGTCGGCGCAAGGATCATGCCGAAGGTCAAGACATCGCCATAGGCCCGCGCGGAAAGCATCGCCCCGTGCACGGTCGCCATGAAGGCCTCCGCCTCGACGCGCGGCGCGGCGGCGATCGTCAACGTGCCTTGCGCGGCGCCCCGCTCGATGACGCCTGTCAGCCAGCCCGACAGAAACTGGAAATAGGCCCGGACTCCGGCGGCAACTTCCGGCGGCAGGACCGGAAGCTCGCTCGCCAGCAACGCGCACACGCAAAACGGCCGGCTCGCGTCCTCGATGCACTGGGCCCAGAAGCCGGCATAGGTTCTAAGCAGCTCGGGCGGCTCGGGCACATTGCGCTCCAGCTCCGTCATGCCCGTGACGGCCTCCTCGAGGTAGCGCCTGACCAGGGTTTGCACGAGGTCGACCTTGCTCGGGAAATGATGATGGATGCTCGCCTTGCGGATACCGACCACTTCGGCGATATCGGCGTAGCTGAAGCCGTTATAGCCGCCGGCGACGATGAAGCGTCGCGCGGCGGCCAGGATGTCGTCGGCGGTGTTCGAGGGCTTGTCCATAGGCCTGCCTAACCTCCGGCTGAGAAAATCTCAACGCGCGGCCTGCGGCGACTTGCGGAGGATATCGCTTACCGACAGCCACACGGCGGATACGAGGAAGTAGAAGGCGCCGAAAGCGGCATAAGGCGCCACGTTGGCGATGCTTATGGCCTCCGTGTCGCCGGCCATCTTGACGAAGAACAGGCCGGCCAGCGCCGATTGGGCACCGCTCAGGATCATCGCCCACTGAGCGCCGTTGGTCTTCCAGCGACGAACCGCCGTCAGGAGCTGAAACGCGCCGGACATCGCGGCCCAGACACCATAGACCGCGAGCACCGCGTTCATGCTGTGGCCAAGCGCGATGGCGACCGCAATCGCGGTGATGATGCTGACGACGAAATTGAGCAGCTGCGACCTGTTGCGGCCGAGCCCGCCGCTGCGCTGCGCGTCGACATAATTCGCAAGCGCGTCCCACAAGGGGTAGGCGACCAGCATGACGGCGGCGAGCGGTGACACAGTCTTGGCGACGGTGAAGGCCGCCAGGACCCAGGCCGCCGATACGGCGAACCGCAGATAGTAATAGCTTTTGAGCCAGGCGTTTGAGGATCGCGCGGGGCTTTCAAAGCTTGTTTGTGCAGACATGACGGACAACCTTTCTTTGATGTTGTTGCCTACCTACTAGTAGGTATATCACAATCCGTCAAGAAATTTGTGGGGCGAGGCATGGGCGTCCGCTCCTCTTTGAATCTTTGACCACGTTCGCATTCGCACCCCGAAAAGCTGCGTGGTATGAATGGAGCGGATCCGCGCGGGGGCGAGGGATGATTTCAGTTCTGCCGGCACGCAGCGCCGAAGATTTCGAGACCTTGGCAGGGCTCTGCCGCAAGCTCGCCCAGTGGGATGTCGACGCTTCGGCGCCGCACGGCGTCTCGGCGGCGGATGTGAGAGCCCTCTTTCACCCCGAAACCAGCGGCTCCAAGCTGGCCGCGCAATTCGGCGCGCCGGATGCCATGGCGTTCGTTGCCCGCTCCGGAGACTTGCCGGCGGGCTGCCTCGCCTTCGATCCGTTCGGCGAAGGCACGGTGGAGCTTCACAGGTTCTTCGTCGACGCTTCCTTCCGGGGGCAAGGCATAGGCCGTGCGCTGATGGGCACCGTCCTGGCTGAGATCGACAAAGGCCCGGCCCGCACGGTGCTGATCCACACCACCTTTTATATGGAAAGCGCGATCACCGTGTACGAGGCATTCGGCTTCAGGCCCTGCGCGCCGTTTCGCGACACCCCGCCGCATGTCAGGCACACGGATGTCTTCCTGTCGCGGGCGGTCAAAGGCGCGTAAGGGCCGCAGCCGTCGACCAGCCGGCAGACTCAGGCAGAGCCCTGCCTGTCCCGCGCCTTCAGCTCCAGCCGCCGCGCATGCAGCACCGGCTCCGTATAGCCGTTGGGCTGCGCGGTCCCCTTGAACACCAGGTCGCAGGCGGCCTGGAAGGCGATGGAATTGTCGAAGTTGGGCGCCATCGGCTTATAGAGCGGATCGCCGACATTCTGGCGGTCGACGATCGCCGCCATGCGCTGCAGCGAATCCCTGACCTGGATCTCCGAGCACACCTTGTGGCGCAGCCAGTTGGCGATGTGCTGCGAGGAGATGCGCAGCGTGGCGCGATCCTCCATCAGGCCGACATCGTTGATATCGGGCACTTTCGAGCAGCCGACGCCCTGGTCGATCCAGCGCACGACATAGCCCAGTATGCCCTGCGCATTGTTGTCGAGCTCGCGCTGGATCTCGTCCGGCGTCCAGTTCGGCCGCACCGCGACCGGTACCGATAATATGTCGTCGAGCTTGGCCTTCGGCCGGCTCTTCAGCGCTGCCTGCACGGCGTGCACATCGACCTTGTGATAATGCGTGGCATGCAGCGTGGCGGCCGTCGGCGACGGCACCCAGGCGGTGTTGGCGCCGGCCTTGGGATGCGCGATCTTCTCAACCAGCATCGCCGCCATCAGATCCGGCATCGCCCACATGCCCTTGCCGATCTGGGCGTGGCCGGCGAGCCCGCATTCCAGCCCCGTATCGACATTCCAGGCTTCATAGGCGGAGATCCACGCGGCCTGCTTCATGTCGCCCTTGCGGATCATCGGGCCGGCTTCCATCGAGGTATGGATCTCATCGCCGGTGCGGTCGAGGAAGCCGGTGTTGATGAACACCACGCGTTCTCTCGCCGCGCGGATCGCCTCCTTGAGGTTGACGGTGGTGCGCCGTTCCTCGTCCATGATGCCCATCTTGATGGTGTTCTTCGCCATACCGAGCAGGGCTTCGACACGGTCGAAAATCTCGACGGCGAAGGCGACCTCTTCCGGCCCGTGCATCTTCGGCTTCACCACATACATCGAGCCGGCACGGGAATTGGCGCCACGGCCGCCCTCGCCGACATCGTGCAGCGCGATCAGCGCGGTGATGGCGGCATCCATAATGCCTTCCGGCACCTCGTTTCCGTCGCGGTCGGTGATCGCCGGGTTGGTCATGAGGTGGCCGACATTCCTGACCAGCATCAGTGAGCGGCCAGGCAAAAGCAGCTGGCCGCCATTCGGCGCCGTGTAGCGGCGGTCCGAATTGAGCTTGCGGACAAAGGTCTTGCCGCCCTTGGTGATTTCTTCCGCGAGGTCGCCCTTCATCAGGCCGAGCCAGTTGCGGTAGACGACGACCTTGTCCTCGGCATCCACGGCCGCGACCGAATCCTCGCAGTCCTGAATGGTGGTCAAGGCAGATTCCAGGATGACATCGGCGATGCCGGCCGGATCGGTCTTGCCGATCTGATTGGCACGGTCGATCACGATCTCGATATGCAGGCCGTTCTTGACCAGCAGCACGGCTTCGGGATTCTCGGCATCGCCGCGATAGCCGGCGAACTGTTTTGGGTCGGCCAGCGTCGTGGCGCCGGCGCCCTCGCCGAGTTTCAGCGCGCCATTGGCGACCGAAAGCCCGTTGACCCCCGCCCATTTGCCGGTGGTGAGCGGCACGGACTGGTCGAGGAAATCCTTTGCCCAGACGATGACCTTGGCGCCGCGCGCGGGGTTGAAACCCTTGCCCTTCTCGGCGCCGCCCGTCTCGGGAATGGCGTCGGTGCCGTAGAGCGCGTCATAGAGCGAACCCCAGCGGGCGTTGGCGGCATTGAGCGCATAGCGCGCGTTCATCACCGGCACGACCAGCTGCGGCCCGGCCACGACGGCGATCTCGGGATCGACATGCTCCGTCGAGACGCTGAAGGCCGGCCCTTCCGGCACCAGATAGCCGATCTCTGTCAGGAAGGTCTTGTAAGCCTCCATGTCGATCGGCGCGCCGTTTTCGCGATACCAGCCGTCGAGCTTTTCCTGCATAACATCGCGTTTGGCGAGCAGCGCGCGGTTCTTCGGCGCTAGGTCGTGGACGATCGCCGAAACGCCCTCCCAGAATTTTTCCGGATCGATGCCGGTGCCGGGCGCGGCTTCCTTGGCCACGAAGTCATGGAGCTCCCGGGCAATCCGCAACCCGGCGATCTCGATGCGGTCGGTCATCAGCACGTCTCCAGATAGGTAGCTCGCCGGGCCTTTGGCATGTTTGGGGTTGCGGGGTCAATTCGGCTTAGGGTGTAGGGAGCGCGGCCTTCTCCTTCTCCCCTTGTGGGAGAAGGTGGATCGGCGCGCAAGCGCCGAGACGGATGAGGGGTGTGCCAGCGGAGTGAGACGCTGGCTTTCCCTGGAACACCCCTCATCCGTCGCCTTCGGCGACACCTTCCCCCACAAGGGGGGAAGGGGGAGGCTGTGCTACACCGCAATCCGCGGCCGTCCCGACGCCACTGCAACCACATGCGCCTCGATGAACATGCGCTGGCCTTCGATGGTCGAGACCTTGAACTCGGTGGCGACGTCGATCTCGGCGCTGTCGGTGCCGGCGTCTTTCGCGCGCTGGGCGGCGAGCGCGCGCACATCGGTCTCCGCCGCCTCGATCGCCTTCGCCTCGTCGGTGAAGTCGCGCACCGTCTGGCCCGAGGCGAGGCGGAACAGGCCTTCCTTGGGCTGGCTGACGCGGGCCTCGGCCGAGACGCGCACCTGGCCGACCACGGCGCCGAGCGCGTTGGCGACGTCGGTGTCTTCCGGCACGATGCAGCCATTGCCGATCAGCGGCGGCAGGCCGGCATAATGCAGCGGCGCCGAGGCGCCGAGGCCGATGACCGGGCGATCGAGCGCGACGGTGAAGCGGGCGATGCCGGGATGGGCATCGACGGCGCGCTGCACCAGCGCATGCGCGACTGTCGCCGCGCCATCCAGTCCGTCCTCGGCGAAAGCGGTTTCAAGGATGTATTCGGCCGACCAGCGGGTCAGCGTGACGAGCACGCGCTCCGCGATCGCTTCCGGCGTCGCGGCAATCGCCTGGCCGCGGCCGTCGCGGCGGCGCGAGAACAGCTCGGCGCCGAGCCTGGCCGTCGCGGCGTCCCAGTTCGACTGTTTTCCTACGACATGGGCGGCGTCCGATGGCGTGAAGCCGCAGATATGCACGAGACCGCGCGCGACCAGCCGGTTCAGCGTGGCATTCTGGGCGTTGGAGGTAAGCAGCCGGTCGAGCGCCAGCGGCGTGGCGCCGATCGCCTCGTAGAGCTTCGCTTCCGGCGCGGTGAGGCCGGCGGCGAGGCGATCCGGCACGCCGGTGCGCACGGCAAAGCGCCCATCCATGCGGCCGGGATTATTCGCGCGGAGTTGTCTTTCCAGTTCGACAATTATCGCCTCGCCATGCACCATGCCGGCCAGCGCCAGCGGCACCAGGCGGCGCGGTCCGAGCAGGATTTTCGGGTCGAGCGCCCCGTCCTCCAGCGCCACTTCGGAATCGCCGCCAAGGCCGAAGGTGCGCATGGCGACGGCCTCGACCATGGTGCGGAAGCCGCCCACTGTGGCGCCTTCCGGATCGAGCCGCGGCCGGCCGCCATCGAGCACGGCGACATCGGTCGTGGTGCCGCCGATGTCCGACACCATGGCGTCGTCCAGCCCGGTCATGTGGCGGGCGCCGACAAGAGAGGCGGCCGGGCCGGACAAAATGGTCTCGATCGGCCGCTGGCGAGCGAAGGCCGCCGAGACCAGCGCACCGTCGCCGCGCACCACCATCAGGGGCGCCGCGATGCCGCGCCTGGCGAGAAAGCCTTCGGTGGCCGCGACCAGACGGTCGATCATCGAGATGAGGCGGGCGTTGAGCAAGGTGGTGAGCGCGCGGCGCGGGCCGCCGAGCTTGGCCGACAATTCGTGACTGGCCGTGACCGGCAGGCCGGTCTTTTCGCGGATCAGGTCGCGGGCGGCGAGCTCATGCGCAGGATTGCGCGTGGCGAAATAGGCGCAGACGGCAAAGCCCGACACTGAACGCCCAAGCTCCGGCAGCGCTGCCTCGAAGCCGGAGAGGTCGAGCTTGGCCGCATTGCCGTGCACGTCATGGCCGCCGGGGCAGAACACCACCGGATCGGTGCCGAGCGCCATCTTCAGCCCGTCGCGGGCAAGGTCGGCCTCGGAAAAGCCGATCATGATGAGTGCCACGCGCCCGCCCTGGCCTTCGACCAGCGCGTTGGTGGCTAAAGTCGTCGACATCGAGACCAGCTTGATCGCGGCCGGATCGGTGGCGGATGTCTCCAGCACCGCGTCGACCGCGCCGGAAATGCCGACGGCAAGGTCGTGGCGCGTGGTGAGCGACTTGGCCTTGGCCAAGACCTTGCCCTTCGGGCTGCCCTCTTCCGACCACAGCACCGCATCGGTGTAGGTGCCGCCGGTGTCGATGCCGAGGAAGAGAGGGTGAGGCTTGGCGGTCATTTTTGGGCGGCGATCCGGGCAAAGAGTTTGATGCGTGCCCTTAGCCGATACGGGCTGGCGGATAAAGACGGGAGGGATGGGCCAGGGGGCGTCGGGGCGTTCATTGAGACGTCGGCACGAGGCCCCCCTCTCTGGCCTGCCGGCCATCTCCCCCTCAAGGGGGGAGATCGAAATTCACGCCGGCTTTCGCCAATCGCCAATGTTGCAGAAGAGTCGCCGGCGCCGAAACTGCCAATCTCCCCCCTTGAGGGGGAGATGCCCGGCAGGGCAGAGAGGGGGCCGTCGCGCCAGCCTCCTCGATTACCCCACAAACCCCACCCGCTTATGGCTCCCATCACAGAACGGCTTGTTGGCCGAATGCCCACAGCGGCACAGAAACACCTTGGTCGTGCGCGCGATGGTATGTCCGGTGCCGGTGACGATCTCGGCATTGCCTTCGACCTTGAGCGGGCCGTTGACGGTGGGCGTGACCTTCAGCGGGCCGTCACGGGCCTCCAGCACCTGCGCTTCCTTCAGCGGCGGCTCGCCGGTGGCGGAAAAGCCGGCCTTGATGTGGCTGTTGTCGCAGAACGGCTTGTTCTGCGACAGGCCGCAGCGGCAGAGCGTGGCGCGGAAGAAGGTCTCGTCGCCGAGCACGATCTCGGCATGCACCGCCAGCGGGCCGTTTTCCCTGAGACGCACCGTGTTGACGACCGGCGGCTTCTCCTGCGGCCCGCCATCCTTGCGACGATAGGTGATCGCGCCCGACGGGCAGTTCTCCGCCAGCGCCACGACCTGCTCGACGCTGGCCGCTTCCGGGTGGATCCACTCGCCCGGCGCGTTGGGCACGAAGACATGCGGGTTGCCGAGCACGCAATTGCGCGAATGGATGCAGCGCTTGCCGCTGAAGGAAACGGCGATTTTCTCGCTTTCGACCGTGCCTGCCATTTGGGTGGGTCTCCTGTTGGCGTGGAGACGAGGCTAGGGCGGCGGTGAGAGGGGCGTCAAGCTGAGAGGATGGGCAGGCTTTCCCTTCTCCCTTGTGGGAGAAGGTGGCTCGGCGCGCAGCGCCGAGACGGATGAGGGGTGCTCCAGCCTGGCGAAGACGCTCGCTACAAGCGGTGCATCAGGCAAACCGCCGTCGCCTCGTTCCTTCCAGCACCCCTCATCCGGCCGCTTCGCGGCCACCTTTCTCCCACAAGGGGCCTGTTGCGCAGTCATCGCGACCTAGCGCGCGGAGCGGTTTGGCCGTGAGGTCTCGCTCTGTTTTGGCTCTTGGGGTGGAGTTTGAGGGTGGCGATGCGGCCTTAGGCCGGATGCTGGACGCACCTATGGCGTGATGGCGGCCCATCGGCGCATGTTGAAGGCGATCGCTGCCATCGTCACTTGGGCTGCGGCCTTGGCCAGTCCGACATAGC
>NZ_RZOY02000049.1 GCF_004022705.2 Mesorhizobium sp. M2D.F.Ca.ET.226.01.1.1 | reverse complement strand
AGCGTCCTCCGATTTCGCTTCGGCGTTTCCAGCCGAAACGCCAGCCCGCGTTGTCATGGATCAAGGGAAAGGGCCGGAAGAAATGATTGTACGACACCCACTTGGGGATGTCCTGCGCCCTTTATCGGCCGATCAGATTTGGGAGAAATTCAAGGGCCTCAGCAGAGAGAACGTTCACCCGCGGTGGCAGGACGAGATCCTCTCGGCAATAGGCAACCTCGAAGCAGCAGGCCTTGGGCCTCTTCTGGCTGCTCTCTCTCGACGGGGCAGGCGATATGCCGAAGATGACGCCGCGATTCTCCTGAGCTAGGAAGGGGCAGGTACTTGCTGTGCGGGCGAAATTTCATGGGCATGGCTTGCAGGTTTCCAGCTTCAATTTCCGCAACGGATCTGCCGATGAGTTGGTGCTGTCACTCTTCGTGAGCGGGCCGGATACCACCACCTTACCGATAAAGATGTGGTCGGGAATTCGGGAAGAGATCACGCCTACAATCGCTGCCGTTTCAAGTCTGCTGATCGCGTTGACAGTCGTTATGTATGCCGGCGTAGAGGTGGTCCGCCAGA
>NZ_RZOY02000048.1 GCF_004022705.2 Mesorhizobium sp. M2D.F.Ca.ET.226.01.1.1 | reverse complement strand
AGCCAGAGTCTATAAAAATTATAGACATTGGACGCCCGCCTCGACATCCTGAGAGAGAGCCACAACATGCCCAATCCAACCGTCGTCGGTTTCTCCGGGAATTTCACGCGGCCGTCGAAGACGCGCGGCTTTGTCGAGCATGTCGTCCGGGATATCGCGGCCCGCAACAATTTGTCGGCAAGCACTTATGACATCGAGGACGTCGGAGCCTCGCTCGGCAGCGCCAGATGGGCGCGCGATCTCGATCAACAGGGCCGCGATGTTCTCGACAAGGTCGTCAACGCCGATGTGCTGGTGGTCGGATCGCCGACCTACAAGGGCAGCTACACCGGGCTGTTCAAGCACTTCTTCGACCTGTTCGATCCGACGGCGCTAAGAGGCAAGCCGGTGCTGTTGCTTGCCACCGGCGGCGGCGAGCGGCATGCGCTGATCGTCGAGCATCAGTTGCGGCCGCTGTTCGGCTTCTTCGAGGCCCTTGCCTTGCCGACGGCCGTCTATGCGACGGACAAGGATTTCGCCGACGGCGTGCTGGTGTCCGAGGCGATCCGCAAACGCGCCGCGCAGGCG
>NZ_RZOY02000047.1 GCF_004022705.2 Mesorhizobium sp. M2D.F.Ca.ET.226.01.1.1 | reverse complement strand
AAAGTTCTGCGGGCTGAACCTCTCGACACAGCAGTCAGGCCAATATCGGGGCCAGACCCGCCTTTCCAAATTCGGCAATGCTCGGCTGCGCCGCACCCTGTGGATCGCCGGACAAGTCGCCATCCGCCAGCGGGAGAATGGCTTCCGTCATAAGTTCGAACGCTACATTGCGCGGGATCGCGACAATCCCGATCTACGCCGCAAGGCAATGACCGCTATTACCGCCAAGATGGCCCGCGTCGTGCACGCTGTCGTCAAAGGTGGTTCCGACTACCGGCCCTTCGTTGAAGGGCGGGTGCCAGGTGGAAGAACCTCTGTCAGCTAGGGCCGTGAGGGCATCGATTCGATGACCCTGTAGATAATGTTCGGGTCTTCCGCCTGGATCAGAAGCTCGTGTTGAGGACGGTGAGGGCCCGCCTTCGTGCGGACCCTGTGTTTGCTATGGACGAGACCTTTTCCCTTGCCGGTGGAAGCCGCCTGGTTCGACGACTTGACCAACGTCACGCAGCAAGGGCATGCTGACGAACAGAGAGACCTTGACTGCAGGCTCCATTTCGTTCCGCGCTTAGGACGTTGTCGGT
>NZ_RZOY02000046.1 GCF_004022705.2 Mesorhizobium sp. M2D.F.Ca.ET.226.01.1.1 | reverse complement strand
TTTTTGGGCCAGAAGCTTGCAGGTGGATCCTCGCCGCTCGATCGACTGTCCGGTCTGGTGAAGTGGTATCGCTTCGAGAAGCTGCTCAACCCGCTACGCGATGGCGGGGCGGGCCGTGCGGCCTGGCCGCCGTTGTTACTCTTCAAGGCGCTATTGCTGCAATCACTCTATGGGCTATCGGATCGCGAGCTCGAGGAAGCGCTGGGCGATCGATTGTCATTCCGGCGCTTTGTCGGGCTCGGGCTTGAGGAGAGCATCCCCGATCACACGGTGCTGTCGCGCTTTCGCAACCTGCTTGTTGGCGAAGGGCTGATGGAGAAGTTGTTTGGCGGGTTGGACCGGCAGTTGGAGAAGGCCGGCGTGATCCTGAAGCGCGGCACGATGCTGGATGCCACGCTGATCGATGCGGTCTCGGCGCCGCCGGCAGCGGATCGGCCGTCGCAGGATACGGACGCCCGCGTCACCGCCCGCAAAGGCAAGCGCGGCCTCACCTTCGGCTACAAGGCCCATGTCGGGGTTGACGAAGGCTCCGGTTTGATCCGCACGGTGATCACCACACCGGCCAACGTCAACGACACGGTGATGGCCGATGAGTTGATCTGCGGCGACGAGAAGACGGTGTGGGCGGATGCCGCCTATGATACCCACGCCCGTCGTGCTCGATTGAAGGCCGAAGGCAAGAAGGTTCGCATTGCCCGCCGGCCCAACAAGCACCATCCGTTGCCCGAGCGGCTCAAGCGCTACAATCGCCTGATCGCGAGACGGCGAGCGGCGGTGGAGACCACTTTCGCGACGCTCAAGAACCGCATGAAGCTGACCACGATCCGCTATGTCGGACTGGCCAAGGCCGCAGCCCAAGTGACGATGGCAGCGATCGCCTTCAACATGCGCCGATGGGCCGCCATCACGCCATAGGTGCGTCCAGCATCCGGCCTAAGGCCGCATCGCCACCC
>NZ_RZOY02000045.1 GCF_004022705.2 Mesorhizobium sp. M2D.F.Ca.ET.226.01.1.1 | reverse complement strand
TGTGGAGCCTCAACAGGTTGTCCTCGGTTAGAGCGAGGCGACTGATAGGTGTTTTGGACTTTAGGCTCCCGTGGGGACGGTGCCAATTGTATCTGTGCAGCCAGACCGGCAACTCTGCGGCGCGGTGATCTGAAGTCGGATAAGCGATGGCATAAGCCCATTCGCGCAGTGCTGTCTGGATGAAGCGCTCGGCCTTGCCATTGGTCTTGGGTGTATAGGGTCTTGTCCTGACGTGCTTGAGGCCGAGATCGCGGCAGGCCTTGGCGAAGGCCTTTGATCTGTAGCAGGAGCCGTTGTCGGTCATGACGCGGGCTATCGTGACGCCGAGGCTGGCGTAGTAGGCCACCGCCGCCTTGAGGAAGGCGATGGCGCTTTCTTTTTTCTCGTCGGGCAGGATCTGCGAGAAGGCGATGCGGGAGGCGTCGTCGATGCAGACATGGACGAACTCCCAACTGCTGCCGCGCGAGCTGGCATTGCCGGTGCGCTTGCCGGTAATGCGATGACCGATGCGCTCGAAACGACCGAGCTTCTTGATATCGATATGGATCATCTCGCCAGGATGCTCGCGCTCGTAGCGTCGGATCGGCTCGGCCGGTTCGATATCCCGCAACCGCGACAGTCCGGCACGCTTGAGAACCCGGCTAACGGTGGCGGGCGAGACGCCGACCTCATGGGCGATGTGCTTGCCGGTCCAACGTTGCCGCCGCAGCGCCATGATGCGCTCGGCGATCAACGCAGCGGTGGCCTGCGGCATATGGGCGGGCCGCGAGGAACGGTCGATCATGCCGGCCCGCCCTTCGGACTTGTAGCGCTCGACCCAGCGCGCCACGATCTTGGCCGACACGCCGTAGACACGCGCCGCATGGGCTTTGGAGAAAGCGCCTTCTATCACCGACAGCGCCATCTCCTCTCGACGCAGCGGTGTGAGACGGGCATTCTTATGGATGTTCATTCGGATCCTCCGATGGATGCTGAAGCGTGGTAACTCCAGTCTCCTCGGTCCGGTCCGAATGGACAACCTCCCGAAAGCTCACAGCTAG
>NZ_RZOY02000044.1 GCF_004022705.2 Mesorhizobium sp. M2D.F.Ca.ET.226.01.1.1 | reverse complement strand
AGGCAGTCGAATTGAGGAGAGACTGCCATTTCGAGCCTTGAGAGCTATTTCGGCGCGCTGCCCGATCCGCGCGCTGGCAACGCCACGCATCGGCTTGGCGACCTGATCGTGATGATGATCGCCGCAAGCCTTTGCGGGGCAAGCAAGGCAACAGAGTTCTCGCTGTTTGCACAGGAGCGCAGGCAGGCACTGTCGCGCTTGATCGAGTACGAGGTGGCACCCAGCCATGACACCTTCTCGCGGCTGTTGCGACTACTTGATCCGGAGGCGTTCGGGCGAGCCTTCGCCGCCTTTGCCGCAGACTTCGCGCGTGCCTGCCAGGAGGTGGTCTCGCTCGATGGCAAGGCGCTGCGACGAGCCTATGAGAAGGGCCTTGCGGCCAGTCCGCCGCTGACGGTGTCGGCCTTCGCCGCCGAGACGCGGCTATGCTTGGCGGCGGTGTCGCCGGACGACGGAGACAATGAGGTCGAGGCCGCCCTCAAGGTGATCGAACTCATTGATCTTACTGGCAGAATGGTCACAGCCGACGCACTTCACTGCCACAAGCGCATGGCAAAAGCCATCACCGATGGTGGCGGGAACTATCTGCTGGCGCTCAAGGGAAACCGACGCCATTGGCTCGCTCATGCCAAACAACATCTGGCCGAAACCGCCCCCGCTGTGGCGGGGCGCAGCGAGACCAGCCATGGTCGTGACGAGTGGCGTCAGGCAGAGGTCGTGGCCGCCACCAAGCCACTGATGGCCGGCCACGAAGCCTTCATCCGCATCACCAGCCAGCGCGATCAGGCCAAGCCGCGGACGCGACTATTCATGGCTTCCACTCTGCTGTCGCCACAGCAGGCGCTTGAACTCACGAGAGCCCATTGGCAGATCGAGAACGGGCTGCATTGGATGCTCGACGTTCATCTGGATGAGGATCGATCCCGTGCCCGCAAGGACAATGCCCCTGCCAACACCGCACTCATCACCCGCATCGCCAGAAACATCCTTCAGGCCGCAGATGCTGACAAAGTTCCAATCAGCCACCGCATCAAGAAATGCGCCTGGAATGACGACTATCTCATCCAGGCCCTAACCCATATGCGATAGCCCTG
>NZ_RZOY02000043.1 GCF_004022705.2 Mesorhizobium sp. M2D.F.Ca.ET.226.01.1.1 | reverse complement strand
CTAAAATGAGCAACGAAATTGTACGCCGTGTCGCCGCAGGCAGTGCACTTGCTGGATAGCTGCTAACGAATTCGGCGAGTTCAGATATGGCTCGCACTGAGGTATACTCCAATATATCCGCTTCTTTGGCGATAAAATGCCTGCCAAAATGGAGGCTGACGTTGTGCAGGGGGACGGCTATTAGCGCCGCAGCCGGTTAACGCCTCAAGGAATTTTTTGCGTCTGAGGCAGCACGCGCGTGCTGGTGGCGCACGTCATGCAGGTTCTCTTGCAATCGAACTGCAGGCTCTTGCGAAGTTATCGATCAAATTGCGACAGGCGGGCTCACTGTCGTACATCCACTCAGGGTGCCACTGTACGCCGACCATGAATGGCCGGCCGGGTGCCTCGATCGCCTCGACGACACCATCGTCAGCTCGCGCCGAAACGACGAATTCAGGAGCCAACTGTTTAATGGCCTGGTGGTGATAGCTGTTTACTCGGAAAGACGATGATTGCGCTCCACAGAGCCGCCACAGCTGCGTGTCGCGTTCCAACTGAACCTCGTGAACCGTCTTATCCAACGGGGTGCCATCGCGATGATCGATTACGTTTTGTAGTTCATCTAAGGTATGAGGATAGATCGTACCCCCGCCTACAACATTCAAAATCTGCATCCCTCGGCAGATGCCGAGAACGGGCATGGGCCGATCGAACGCTGAACGGGCGAGCGCGAATTCGAAGTCGTCGCGCTCGGGGATCATCCGTTGAACAGCGGGGTGCGGAGGCGCGCCGTAAAGTTCGGTTGGAAAATCGCCACCTCCAGTAAGAACGAGCCCAGAAACGAGGTCTAATAACGCGCTCACGTCATCTTCTTTGACATACGGCAAGATGATTGGAAGCGCACCGGCTTTTTCGATTGCGCTTACATAGTGGACGAGACAGAAGTAACCATCCTTTTCCACGTCGAAATTGCTGACGATCCCTATGACTGGTCGCATGTGCTTTGCCATCTTGAATGGAGTGCTTATATACGCGAGAAGAGCTTGCGCTCCATGGTGGTCAGGCGTTCCGGGCCTTTTTCCGTCACCAGCACCGTCTCGCTGAAGCCCATCC
>NZ_RZOY02000042.1 GCF_004022705.2 Mesorhizobium sp. M2D.F.Ca.ET.226.01.1.1 | reverse complement strand
TTGATGGTGACGACGATGCCTGCACCGACGGTGCGGCCGCCTTCACGGATGGCGAAGCGCAGCTTCTCTTCCATCGCGATCGGCACGATCAGCTCGACGTCGACGGTGATGTTGTCGCCGGGCATCACCATCTCGGTGCCGGCCGGCAGCGTCACGATGCCCGTCACGTCCGTCGTGCGGAAGTAGAACTGCGGACGGTAGTTGGTGAAGAACGGCGTGTGACGGCCACCCTCGTCCTTGGTCAGGATGTAGGCTTCGGCCACGAACTTCTTGTGCGGCTTCACCGAACCGGGCTTGGCCAGAACCTGGCCGCGCTCGACGCCTTCACGGTCGACGCCGCGCAGCAGCGCGCCGATGTTGTCGCCGGCCTGGCCCTGGTCGAGCAGCTTGCGGAACATTTCCACGCCCGTGCAGGTCGTCTTGGTGGTCGGACGGATGCCGACGATCTCCAGTTCCTCGCCAACCTTGACCACGCCGCGCTCGACGCGGCCGGTCACGACCGTGCCGCGGCCCGAGATCGAGAACACGTCTTCGATCGGCATCAGGAACGGCTTGTCCAGCGGACGAACCGGGGTCGGGATGTAGGCGTCGACCTGAGCCATCAGCTCGCGGATGGCATCCTCGCCGATGGTCTTGTTCGAATCCTCAAGCGCGGCCAGCGCCGAGCCCTTGACGATCGGAATGTCGTCGCCGGGGAACTCGTTCTTCGACAAAAGCTCGCGAACCTCGAGCTCGACCAGCTCGAGCAGCTCGGCGTCGTCGACCTGGTCGACCTTGTTTAGGAACACCACGATCGAGGGCACGCCGACCTGACGGGCAAGCAGGATGTGCTCGCGGGTCTGCGGCATCGGGCCGTCGGCGGCCGACACGACCAGGATCGCGCCGTCCATCTGCGCGGCACCGGTGATCATGTTCTTCACATAGTCGGCGTGGCCGGGGCAGTCGACGTGGGCATAGTGACGGTTGGCCGTCTCATACTCGACGTGGGCCGTCGAGATCGTGATGCCGCGCGCCTTCTCTTCCGGCGCCGCGTCGATCTGGTCATAGCGCTTGTATTCGCCAAAATACTTCGTGATCGCCGCCGTCAGCGACGTCTTGCCATGATCGAC
>NZ_RZOY02000041.1 GCF_004022705.2 Mesorhizobium sp. M2D.F.Ca.ET.226.01.1.1 | reverse complement strand
GGCGCGACGGCGCTGCCCGCCGCGAGCTACCGCAGGCTGAAAGATGCCTTCGCCACTCGCCCGTATCATCTACACCACGGGACACGTTTCGTGCGGAACCCGACACATTGAGGCGCAAATATGCCCCGGCGCGGCGCGAAACACATGCTTTTCCCCCTTTTTCGCGCCACCTGTTCGGTGGCACGCCGATTGCTTGAGGCTTCGTGTAGGCGTGCGGTCAAGATGAGCTGTTCCCACAGAGATCCGGATCCGAACGAATGCACGTGACAGCAAGGCATACATCAAAGGAGTAGCTCATGCGGGTAGCCGTCGTGTGGAACAGTGATTTTACGGGCGTGATCAACCGGTTCGGTCAGCCTTATCCGCAGCCGCCGCAGCCTTGGCCGCATTACGGCGCGATAACCAAAAGCGTGATGGCGGCATTGCAAGAGGGCGGCCACGAAACTCTGCTGTGTGAAGGCGATAAAGAACTGCTCGCCACGCTCCAGGGCTTCATGCCACCCGATCCGCAAGCCCGCCCTTCGGGGTTAGTATTCAACTTGGCAGAGGGAATTCAAGGCGAGTACCGTTTCACCCACGTTCCTGCCATGCTTGAGATGGCCGGTGTTCCATACACCGGATCGAGTCCGCTCGGGCATGGGCTGACCGACGATAAGGTCATCAGCAAGACGCTCATGCGCAGTTGCGGCGTGCCAACGCCGAACTTTCGCGTCATGCGCAGCGGCACCGAGAGCACCGAGGGTCTTCGATTCCCAGTGGTAGTGAAGCCGCGTCACGAAGACAACAGCTTCGGTTTGCAGCTCGTACATGAGCCCGCTAAGCTGACGCAGGCAGTGGAAATGATCATCACGCAATATGCGCAGGATGCGCTCGTGGAAGAATACATAGATGGGCGAGAAATCCATGTGGCGCTGCTCGGAAACCGAGAGATAGAGGTGTTGCCAGCTGTGGAGCATGACTTCGGCGGCGGCCAAACGCGTCTCATGACTTGGGAGGTGAAGTACATGGACGCCGCGGCGCTGCCCAGGATGTGTCCGGCGCAAGTCGAGAGCAGCCTTGCAACTTTGCTGCAGGACATTGCGGTTGCGACCTTCCGTGCCTGCCAGTGCCGGGACTACGCCCGCGTCGACCTCCGGATCGACCGCTCCGGTCAGCCCTTTGTC
>NZ_RZOY02000040.1 GCF_004022705.2 Mesorhizobium sp. M2D.F.Ca.ET.226.01.1.1 | reverse complement strand
CGCGCGATCACCTTGGGATCGTAGAGGTTGCGGCCGTCGAAGATGACCGGCGTCGTCAGCGCATCCTTGAGCGCGTCGAAGGACGGCGCGCGGAAGCTCTTCCATTCGGTGCAGATCAACAGCGCGTCGGCGCCGCGAAGTGCTGCCTCCTTGGTGCCGCAGAGCAAGAGATCGTCGCGCAGGCCGTAGATCGCCTGGCACTCCTGCATGGCCTCGGGATCATAGGCCTGGACCTTGGCGCCGGCCGCCCAGAGCGCTTCCATCAGCGTGCGCGACGGTGCCTCACGCATGTCGTCGGTGTTGGGCTTGAAGGCCAGACCCCAGACGGCGAAGGTCTTACCCTTCAGCGCGCCCTTGAAATAGTGGTTGACCTTGTCGAACAGGACAGACTTTTGCGCATTGTTGCGCTCCTCGACGGCGCGCAGCAATTTGGCGTCGAACTTGACGCCCTCGGCGGTCTTGATCAGCGCGCGCACGTCCTTCGGGAAGCACGAGCCGCCATAGCCGAGGCCGGGATAGATGAAATGGTAGCCGATGCGCGGATCCGAGCCGATGCCCTTGCGCACCTCCTCGATGTCGGCGCCCAGCTGTTCGGCGAGATTGGCCATCTCGTTCATGAAGCTGATCTTGGTCGCCAGCATGCAGTTGGCGGCGTATTTGGTGAATTCGGCGCTGCGCACGTCCATCACGATCATCTTCTCGTGGTTGCGGTTGAACGGCGCATAGAGCTCGCGCATCACCATCTCGGTGTCCTCGCTGGACGTGCCGACGATGATGCGGTCCGGCTTCATGCAATCGGCGACCGCCGAGCCTTCCTTGAGGAACTCCGGATTCGAGGCGACGTCGAAGGTGAGGTCCTCGCGGCCGCGCTTCTTCAACGTCTCGGCGATCCTGGCCTTCACCTTTTCGCACGTGCCGACCGGCACGGTCGACTTGCCGACGACGATCTTGGCGCCGTCCATCTCGCGGCCGATGGTCTCAGCGACGGCGAGCACATATTTCAGATCCGCCGAGCCATCCTCGCCGGGCGGCGTGCCGACCGCGATCATCTGGATCTGGCCATGCCTGACCGCCGCGGCCGCATCAGTGGTGAAGCGGATACGTCCGGCCGCGTGGTTTTCCTTGACGAGGCTTTCGAGGCCCGGTTCGAAAATCGGGATCAAACCCTGGTTGAGCCGCTCCACCTTC
>NZ_RZOY02000003.1 GCF_004022705.2 Mesorhizobium sp. M2D.F.Ca.ET.226.01.1.1 | reverse complement strand
TCAGTTGCGGCCGCTGTTCGGCTTCTTCGAGGCCCTTGCCTTGCCGACGGCCGTCTATGCGACGGACAAGGATTTCGCCGACGGCGTGCTGGTGTCCGAGGCGATCCGCAAACGCGCCGCGCAGGCGATCGAGGAGGCGGGTTACGCGCTTCTGCGCCGCGCGGCCAGTCGACAGGTCGCGGCCGAATAGCCCAATTCCTCAGGAGAAATCGATAGACGCGGGAGATGGCTTTGGTCACCATGCCCTTTGGTCAGATTTCAATTTGGTCTCATTGAGAAGAACGGACATGGCTGCCGAAATCCCCGATCGCATCAAGGTGCTGTGGTTCCTGCCGACGCATGGCGACAGCCGCTATCTCGGCACGTCGGAAGGCGGCAGGGCGGTCGATCTCGACTATCTCACCCAGGTGGCGCAGGCGGCCGATACGCTCGGCTATTACGGCGTGCTGTTGCCGACCGGCCGCTCCTGCGAGGATTCCTGGGTTATCGCCTCGGCGCTGGCGCCGCTGACGAAGCGGCTACGCTTCCTCGTCGCGGTGCGGCCGGGCCTGCAGTCGCCGACGCTTGCCGCGCGCATGACCGCGACGCTCGATCGCATCTCGAACGGTCGGCTGCTGATCAACGTGGTCACCGGCGGCGACCCGCTGGAGAACAAGGGCGACGGCATCTTCCTGTCGCACGCCGAGCGCTATGAGGTGACGCAGGAATTCCTGCAGGTCTACAAGCGATTGCTGAGCGGCGAGACGGTCGAGCATCATGGCAAGCATTTCCGCATCGAGGATGGCCGCCTGCTGTTCCCGCCGGTGCAGACGCCCTATCCGCCACTCTATTTCGGCGGCTCGTCGGATGCCGGTTCGACGGTTGCGGCGCAGGAGATCGACAAGTACCTGACCTGGGGCGAGCCGCCGGCCGATGTCGAGCGCAAGCTCGACGGCGTGCGCGAGCTTGCCGAAAAAGCCGGCCGCAAGCTCTCCTTCGGCATCCGCCTGCACGTCATCGCCCGCGAAACCACCAAGGAAGCCTGGGCGGCGGCTGACAGGCTGATCAGCCGCCTCGACGACGCGACCATCGCCTCGGCGCAGAAAGTCTTTGCGCGCATGGACTCGGTCGGCCAGGCGCGCATGAGCGCGCTGCATGGCGGCGACCGCTCGAAGCTCGAGATCGCGCCGAACCTGTGGGCCGGCGTCGGCCTTGTGCGCGGGGGCGCCGGCACGGCGCTGGTCGGCGATCCCGACACCATTGCCGAGCGCATCGACGAATACCGGCGTCTTGGCATCGATACCTTCATCCTCTCGGGCTACCCGCATCTCGAGGAAGCCTACCGCTTCGGCGAGCTGGTCCTGCCGCATTTGCCGACCGAGCATCCGGTCAAGGCCGCCGGGTCGTCCGTCAACACGGGTCCGTTCGGCGAGACCATCGCCGGCGACCATCGTCCGAAATCGCTCGCCAGCGCCTCGTGAAGGCGCTGCCGCCCCGGCCACAAAGCCATGTCGTCATCCTCGGCGGCGGCTTCAGCGGCGCGGCCTTGGCCTGGCATCTGGCGCGTCAGTCCACGCGGCCATTGATCACCGTCATCGAGCCGCGCCCGTTCCTCGGCGGCGGGCTCGCCTATTCCAGCGAGGAGCCGTCGCACCGCGTCAATGTGCCGGCGTCCCGGATGAGCCTGCCGCCGGACGAGCCGGAGCATTTTTCGCGCTGGCTGGCGCATGACGGCGAGGCCGAGCGCGATCCGGTTGCGGTGTGGCGCAACGGCGATATCTTTCCGAGGCGCCGTGTCTTTGGCCGCTATATTGCCGAGCATCTGGCGCCCTATGTCGAGACCGGAGCGATCTGCCATGTTCGAGACCACGCCAGTGCCGTGAAGTGCGACGGCGATGGTTGGATCGTGACCACTTCCAATCAACAGATCGCCGCCGACATGGTGGTCCTCGCCATGACGCACCCGTCGCCCGGTGTTCCGGCCGCGCTTGCGCCGATCGCCGATGCGGAGGGCTTTGTCGCGGATGTCTATTCCGGGAACGCGCTCGGCTCCATCGCTCCGGAAGCGTCGGTGCTGATCGTGGGCTCCGGCCTGACCTCGGCCGACACTGTCGCCGAGCTCGACCGCCGCGGCCATCGCGGGCGCATCCTTGCCGTGTCGCGTCATGGATTGCGCCCGCGCGGGCATCCTCTGGTGCGCGGCGAGCCGTTCGGCGATTTTACGTCGGGGCCCGCCACGACCTCCCTTGCTTTGCTTGAGCGGGTTCGTTCGACGCTGGCGGCGGCGGAGACCGGCGGCGTCAACTGGCAGTCGGTCTTCGATCAGTTGCGGCTGCAAGGCCCGCTGCTGTGGTCCGCCCTCAGTCCGGATGAGCGCACCCGGCTGGTGCGCCGGCTGCGCGCGTTCTGGGACGTGCACCGGTTCAGAATCGCGCCGCAGGTCGAGGCGGTGCTGGATCGCCGCCGCGCCGAGGGCACGTTCGACAATATCGCCGCGAGCCTTGTGGCCTCAAACGACGATGGAGACGGCCTGGCCGTCACTTTGCGCCGCCGCGGCCAAAGGCAATTCGAGACTATGCATTTCGACGCGGTGATCAACACCACAGGACCGGCGCATGGCAAGGCGCTGCACGCCAATCCGGCGCTAGGCTCACTTGCCGATGCCGGCCTGATCCGGATCGACCGCCACGGACTCGGGATAGAGACCGCTCCGGACAGCCGTGCCGTCGGTCCGAAGGGTGAGCCCCTCGGCCGCCTGTTTGTCGCTGGCCCGCTGGCGCGCGGCACCTTCGGCGAATTGATGGGCCTGCCGGAAGTGGCCCGTCACGCGCAGACGGTCGCCTCGCAGATAGAAGCCCAGCTCTGCGTCCAGTCGGCGATCGAGGTCGCCCGGTGAAAATCAGCGACGAATGCGGGCGCGCAAAATTGGTATTTCCGTTCGGACAGCATCGCGAAAACGGAAAATCCTACTTTGTATATATAATCAGTAGACTAATAAATTAGCGACAGCTTCCGGCCACGGCCGGATCGATCGTTGGGACAGGCCAAACCGGGAGATCTCCATGCCGCAGAATGATCGCGACGCAGTCAAATTCGCCTATTGGGTGCCCAACGTCTCGGGCGGGCTGGTCATCTCGAACATCGAGCAGAGGACCAATCATTCGCCCGAGTACAACCGCAAGCTGGCGCAGATCGCCGAGCAGGCCGGCTTCGACTACGCGCTGAGCCAGATCCGCTTCACCGCCGGCTATGGCGCCGACGAGCAGCATGAGTCGGTATCGTTCAGCCACGACCTGCTCGCCGCCACCAAGACGCTGAAGGTCATCGCCGCGATCCTGCCCGGACCGTGGAACCCGGCGCTGGCGGCAAAGCAGCTCGCCACCATCAGCTACCTCACCGATGGTCGCGTCGCCATCAACCTCGTCTCCGGCTGGTTCCGCGGCGAGTTCCACGCCATCGGCGAGCATTGGCTCGACCATGACGAGCGATATCGCCGCTCGGAAGAGTTCATCCGCGCGCTGCGCGGCATCTGGACCGAGGACAGCTTTACCTTCCGCGGCGATTTCTACCGCTTCAACCAGTATTCGCTGAAGCCGAAGCCGCTGAAGCCGCTGCCCGAGATCTTCCAGGGCGGCTCGTCGCGGGCCGCGCGCGACATGGCTTCGCGTGTGTCCGACTGGTACTTCACCAATGGCAACACGCCGACCGAAATCGCCAAGCAGGTCGACGACATCCAGGCAAAGGCCAAGGCCAACAACCACTCGGTCAAGGTCGGCGTCAACGCCTTCGCCATAGTGCGCGAGACGGAGGAAGAGGCAAAGGCCGTGCTTGCCGAGATCATCGCCAAGGCCAATCCGGAAGCCGTCAATGCCTTCGGCCATGAGGTCAAAAATGCCGGCAAGGCCTCGCCGGAAGGCGAGGGCAACTGGGCGAAGTCGTCCTTCGATGATCTCGTGCAGTACAATGACGGCTTCCGCTCCAACCTGATCGGCACGCCGCGCCAGGTCGCGGAACGCATCGTCGACCTCAAGCGGGCAGGCGCCGATCTCATCCTGCTCGGCTTCCTGCATTTCCAGGAAGAGGTCGAGTATTTCGGCAAGCATGTCATCCCGCTCGTGCGCGAGCTGGAAAACGCGGAAGCTGCGGCGGCGCTGGCCGCCGAATAACAAAGCAAGCCGCTGGCCGGAGATCGTCCGGCCAGCCGACGATCATGACCGCACGCTCAATTGAGCGCGCGGCCGGGACCGTGCGCGCCTTCGCTGCAGTTGGGGACGATGGAATGCCGATATCCAGCCATGCCTTCGGGGCGATCGAGGCTTCGGCCTATGCGCCGGAAATCCATGCGCAGGGGCTGCCCGCAAGCAAGCCGCAGGCGCTTGAGGGCAAGCCTGAACAACCTGTCGCCGAAGGCGCCGCGCCGCTTCTTTCGCTCGAAGGCATAGGCCTGGCCTTCGGCGGCGTGGTGGCGTTGGCGGACGTCGACCTGTCCGTCGCCCCCGGCGAGATACGGGCGATCATCGGCCCGAACGGCGCCGGCAAAAGCTCGCTGATCAACGTCATCAGCGGTGTCTATCGGGCCGATCGCGGCCGTGTCCACCTCAATGGCGCGCGCTACGCCCAGGTTCCGACACAGCAGCTGGCGCGCCTTGGAGTCGCCCGTACCTTCCAGAACCTCGCTTTGTTCAAAGGCCTCAACGTCCTCGACAATGTGGCATCCGGCATTGCCTACAGGACCAGATCGAATTTCGCCGGCCAGATTCTGGGGATTGGCCGATCGCGTCGCGAGCAGGCCGACCAGCGCGGCCGCGCCGACCAGATCCTCGAATTCCTGCAGCTGACCGGCGTGCGCGACCGGTTGGCCGGCACGCTGCCTTACGGCCTGCAGAAGCGGGTCGAGCTTGCCCGCGCGCTGGTCGCCGAACCGCGCCTGTTGCTGCTCGACGAGCCGATGGCCGGCATGACCGCGACCGAGAAGAACGAGATGGCGGCCTATATACGCGCCGCGCGCGACCGTTTCGCCACCACGGTGGTGCTGATCGAGCACGATGTCGGCGTCGTCATGGGGCTCTCCGACCGCATCGCCGTGCTCGACTACGGCCGCAAGATCGCCGACGGCGCGCCCGACGAGATCAGAAACGACCAGCGCGTCATCGATGCCTATCTCGGTGTCGCCTCCGACAATGAGGACGGAGCGGGCATATGATCGGCGATTTCGACTACCAGTTCTTCCTCGAGGTCCTGACCGGCGGTCTGCTGTCGGGCGTCATGTACTCGCTGGTCGCGATCGGCTTCGTGCTGATCTACAAGACATCCGGCGTGCTCAACTTCGCCCAAGGGGCGCTGCTGCTGTTCGCGGCTCTGACCTTCGTCAGCCTGGTCGAGCGCGGCGTTCCCTTCGCGCTGGCTTTGGCCGTCACCTTCGCCATCATGGTGGCGCTCGGCATCGGCATCGAGCGCGCGGTGCTGAGGCCGCTCACCAACAAGCCGCCGATCACGCTGTTCATGGCGACGCTCGGTCTCTCCTATATCATCGAGGGCGCCGCCCAGCTCATCTGGGGCACGCAAGTGCACGGCCTCGAGCTCGGCATCGAGGACGTGCCGCTGGACGTCGGCGGTGTGCTGATCAGTCAGTTCGATATCTTCGCCGCCGCGGTGGCCGCGGCCATGGTGCTCTTGTTGTCGCTGTTCTTCCGCTACACCCGCATCGGCTTAAGCTTCCGCGCTGTCGCCGACGACCAGTTCGCCGCCCTTGCCGTTGGGCTTAAGCTGCCCTTGATCTGGGCCAGCGTGTGGGCCGCGGCCGGCCTCGTTGCGCTGGTGGCAGGGCTGCTGTGGGGCGCGCGGCTCGGCGTCCAGTTCTCGCTCTCGCTGGTGGTGCTCAAGGCGCTTCCGGTGCTGGTGCTGGGCGGCTTCGATTCCATCCTCGGCGCCATTGTCGGCGGGCTCCTGATCGGCGCCAGCGAAAAGCTCGCCGAGGTCTATATCGGCGACTATTTCGGCGGCGGCATCGAAAGCTGGTTCGCCTATGTCGTGGCGCTCGTTTTCCTCCTGATCCGTCCGTCCGGCCTGTTCGGCCAGAAGCTTGTCGAAAGGGTCTGAGCATGAGCGCGATTGCAACCGAATTGTCGGCGGCCGAATTGACCAAGGGCGCGGGCCTGCCGAAATGGCTGGCGCCGCTCCTCATCATCGCGATCGCCTATATCGTCGTGCCGCTGACCGGCGGCTCCTATCTGTTCGAGGCGATCCTGCTGCCCTTCCTGGTGCTCAGCCTGGCGGGCGTGGGGCTCAACATCCTCACCGGCTATGCCGGCCAGGTATCGCTCGGCAGTGCCGCGTTCATGGCGGCGGGCGCCTTCGCCGCCTATAATTTCAACCTGCGCGTCGAAGGCCTGCCGCTTGTCGCCAGTATCATTATCTCCGGCCTTGTCGCCGCCGCCATCGGTATCGTCTTCGGCCTGCCGAGCCTGCGCCTGCGCGGCTTCTACCTGGCGGTCTCGACGCTTGCCGCGCAGTTCTTCGTGCAATGGGCGCTGACCAAGTTCAGCTGGTTTTCCAACGACTCGGCCTCGGGCGTAATCGACGCGCCGAAGCTATCCATAGCGGGCCTCGAGTTCGACGGCGCGGTCGGCCGATACCTCTTCGCGCTTACCGTCGTTGTCGTCCTCACCTTTCTCGCTCACCGGCTGGTTTCGTCGCAGACCGGGCGCAACTTCATCGCCATCCGCGACAATGAGACGGCGGCGCGCATCATCGGCATTCCGGTGCTGAGGACGAAGCTTTTGGCGTTCGCCATCTCGTCCTTCATCATCGGCGTCGCCGGCGTCATCTGGGCGTTCGCCTATCTCAGGACCGTCGAGCCGGCCGGCTTCGATCTCGACCGCTCGTTCCAGATCCTGTTCATCATCATCATTGGCGGGCTCGCTTCGATCCGAGGCGCTTTCCTGGGTGCCGCGCTCATCGTCGTCTTTCCCCTGGCGCTGTCGCGCCTCGGCAATTTCCTGCTCGGGGACGTGTTCGATTCCGGCGTGCTCGACATGAGCCAGCGCATCGTCCTCGGCGCCCTCATCATCCTCTTTCTGATCCTGGAACCGGACGGGCTGGTCGCCCTGTGGGACAGGGTCCGGAGACGGCTGCTGCTCGCCTGGCAATCGAGCTGAGCCGGTCTGGGAGCAACGCTCTCCAACCAACGCAGACAATCGGAAAATGAACCAGGGCAATTCAAAGGCCCCTACAGGAGTACCTCGAACCATGACCTTCCTCAGCACAGTCAAGGCGCTCGCGCTGTCGGCGGCGCTTGCCGTGTCGGTGGCCTTGCCGGCCGCCCACGCCGACGAGCAGTATTTCCCGCTGCAGAGCTATCGCGTCGGGCCCTACGCGGCCGGCGGCACCGGCTTCTTCGGCGGCTTCATCGACTATCTCAATCTGATCAACACACGCGACGGCGGCGTCAACGGCGTCAAGCTGACCTGGGACGAGTGCGAGACCCAGTATGAGGTCGAACGCGGCGTCGAATGCTACGAGCGCCAGAAGAGCCACGCCGGCGCGGCTGCCTGGAACCCGCTCTCGGTCGGTATTGCCTATGCCATGATCGATCGCATCACCGCCGACAAGGTGCCGCTGATCACGGTCAATCACGGCCGCACCGATTCCACCGACGGGCGCGTGTTCCCTTACGTGTTCCCGCTATTGCTCAACCCCTACAGCGAAACCTCCGGCATCGTGAACTACATCGCGGCCAAGGAAGGCGGCATCGACAAGCTGAAGGGCAAGAAGATCGTCGTGCTCTATCACGGCTCGCCCTACGGCAAGGAGACGATCCCGATCTATGAATTGCTGGCGCAGAAATACGGCTTCACCGTGCAGCAGATCGAGGTGCCGCATCCCGGCAACGAGCAGCAGTCGCAGTGGCTGACGATCCGCCGCGCCAAGCCCGATTTTGTCGTGCTGCGCGGCTGGGGCGTGATGAACCCGGTGGCGCTGAAGACGGCGGTCAAGGTCGGCTATCCGGTCGACCACATCATCGGCAATGTCTGGTCGAATTCGGAAGAGGATGTCATCCCGGCCGGCGAAGCGGCCAAGGGCTACACCGCGATCACCACGCAGGCGTCGGGCAACACCTATCCGGTGGTGCAGGAGATCGTGAAGACCGTCTACGGCGCCGGCAAGGGCAACCTTGAGGACAAGTCGCGCATCGGCTCGGTCTACCACAATCTCGGCATCGTCAACGGCATCCTCAATGTCGAGGCGATCCGCATCGCGCAGGAGAAATTCGGTCATCGCACGCTGACCGGCGACGAGGTGCGCTGGGGTTTTGAGCACCTCAAGCTCGATCCGGCCAAGGTCGAGGCGCTCGGCGCCAAGGACCTGTTCCACTCCATCAATGTCAGCTGGGACAACCACGAGGGCGAAGGCTACGTGACCTTCCAGCAGTGGGACGGCAAGAAGTGGAACGTCGTCTCCGACTGGATCGCGCCCGACTGGGCATTGCTCAGGCCAATCATCGAGAAGTCGGCGGAAGCCTACGCGACCGAGAAGGGCATCAAGCTGCGCACCGCGGCGGATGCCGATGCGGTAGCCGCCACCAACTGATCCGGTCGAGCGGGCGCCGGACCGAGCTCCGGCGCCCCCCATCCTTCTGCAAGAAAGCGGGAAAGACACGAGATGCCGGGCAATGACGCCATCCTTGTCGTGGACAATGTCCATGCCACCTACAACCACGCCATCACCGCGCTGCACGGCGTCAGCTTCGAGCTTCGGCGCGGCGAGATCCTGGCGTTGCTCGGCGCCAATGGCGCCGGCAAGAGCACGACGCTGAAGGCGGTCTCCAACCTGCTTCCGGCCGAACGCGGCCAGATCAATGCCGGCACGATCCTGTTCGACGGCAGCGAGGTCACCTGCCGCAGGCCGGGCGACCTCGTGCGCGCCGGGCTCGTCCAGGTGCTGGAGGGGCGTCACTGCTTCAAGAGCCTCACCGTCGAGGAGAATCTGGTTTCCGGGGGCATTGGCCGCAGCGGCCGGCGTGGCGAGATCAGCCAGGATCTTGAGCGTATCTACGATTTCTTTCCCCGCCTCAGGGAAAAGCGCCGCACGCTTGCCGGCCTGACCTCGGGCGGCGAGCAGCAGATGACCGCGATCGGCCGGGCGCTGATGTCGCGGCCGCGCCTGCTGGTTCTCGACGAGCCGTCGATGGGGCTTGCGCCGCTGATCGTTCAAGACATCTTCCTGGCGCTGAAGAAACTCAATCAGGAGACGGGCCTGTCGATCCTGGTCGCCGAGCAGAATTCGGCCGTGGCGCTCAAATATGCCGATCACGCCACGGTGCTCGAAAACGGTGTCTCCGTTCTCTCCGGCGCCGCCGCCAGCCTTCGTCAGCGCGAGGATGTCCGGGCCTTCTACCTCGGGCAAAAGGCACCGCCCGCCGCGCCGCCCAGCCACCTCCATGCTGTCGTCTGAATCGAAAATCCGAAGGAGACTGAAATGACTGTGTCCAACGTCAAGACCGACAAGGCCGCGGCCGCCGTGCCGCCGGTAGCCAGACCCGCCGAGCCCGCGCACATCATCAAGGACGACGCCGAGGCGATTGCCGTCGCGCAGCGGCTGGCGGCCGAGTTTGTCAAGGATTCTTCCAAGCGCGACCGTGACCGGATCTGGCCGGTGGCCGAACTCGACCAGTTCTCGCAGAGCGGCCTGTGGTCGATCAACGTGCCCAAGGCGTTCGGTGGCCCGGAAGTGTCCTACGCGACTTTAGCCAAGGTGATCGAGATCATCTCGGCTGCCGATTCCTCGATCGGCCAGATCGCGCAGAACCATCTCGGCGTCGTCGCGGCCATCCGCACGGTCTCCGACAAGGACCAGCAGGCGCTGCTGTTCGCCGAAGTGCTGAAAGGCACGCGCTTCGGCAATGCCTTTTCCGAATTCGGCTCCAAGCGCGCGGCCGATTTCGAGACCAAGTTCACCGACGCTGGCGATCATGTCATCGTCAACGGCCAGAAATTTTATTCCTCCGGTGCGCTGCTCGCCCATCTGGTGCCGATCGTGGCGCTCGATGACGAGGGCCGCGCCTGGTATGCGATCGCCGATCGTGGCGCGCCCGGCCTGACGGTCATCGACGACTGGTCGAGCTTCGGACAACGCACGACGCTGTCGGGCACCGTCATCATCGACAACGTCAAGGTGCCGAAGACACACCTGGTGCCGGGCTACAAAGGCTACGACAAGCCGACCGCCGACGGCGCGATCTTCCAGATCATCCAGGTCGCGGTCGACACCGGCATCGCGCAGGCCGCGATCGAGGAGACGGTCTCGTTCGTCCGGACCAGGAGCCGCGCCTGGATCGACAGCGGCGTCGACAATGCCTGGGACGATCCCTACACGATCCAGGCCATCGGCGACCTGACGCTGCGCCTGCACGCCGCTCAGGCGCTGCTGGAAAAGGCCGGCCATGCCATCGACCGGGCCGTTGCCGAACCCACTGCGGAAACCGTGGCGCATGCCCAGATCGTCACCGCCGAGGCCAAGATCCTGTCAACCGAGATCGCAATCGCGGCGACGAACAAACTGTTCGAGCTGGCCGGCACGCGCTCGACGCTTGCCGAGCACAATCTCGACCGGCATTGGCGCAACGCCCGCACCCACACGCTGCACGATCCGGTGCGCTGGAAATACGCCATCCTCGGCAAGTATTTCCTCAACGGCGAGAAGCCGCCGCTGCACGCCTGGAGCTGAGCTCCGTTCCGCCGAGGCCGACAGGCCTCGGCCATGTCTTGGCCAAGCCGGCGGCCCTGAGGCCCCCTAGACGGGCGCGAGGTGTTCGCTAACGGCGGATTTGCACAGCTTCGAGCCTGGGGGCGCGAGGCGTCGTTGGGACAAAGCTGAGAGGCCTCGCGCCAGATCTTCACAGGCGAGACCTCAACGCCTACTCGGCTGCGCATGATCCGCGTGGACGTCGAGCCTGCGGCTACAGTTTCGGCATCGAGCCGGATATTGATGGTGTTGAGGACCGCGCCGGCCATCGCGACGGCGAAGTGTGCCTCGAACATTTCAGCCGTGTTGGGAGCAAGGACCGAAACGACGTCTCTTGGCCTAACGCCCAAGCGGATCAAACCCGCCGCCAGAGCCTCGCAGCGCCGGCGCACCTCCAGCCAGGTGAAGCGACGTTCCTCATCGATGATTGCCAGGCGATCAGGATAAAGATCAGCCGTACGGTAGAGGAATGAGATCGGGGTCAACGGCACGTGGTTGGGGGCCTGAGGTCGGAGATAAGGCGCCTCGTCAATCATAGGAAAGGAAGCTCCACCAGCCGCGCGGCCATCGAACCGTTCGCGCGATTGACGGTGACTGTCGCTCCGGCGTTCACCTCGGCCGATATCAAGGCATATCCGATGTTGGCCTTCATTCGGGGCGACCATGTGCAATGCGTCATCACGCCAACCTTGGTGCCGTCGAAGGTGATGTCCTCACGCTTGGCGCCAAACGGCACCGGCATTGAGGCATCGAAGATGAGACCCAGTTGATGCCGCTTCGGTCCCTCGGCTTCAATCTTTCGAAGTGCTCCGATCCCAACAACATCGTCGGGAACGCCGAGATCGACATACTTGCCGAGCCGAACTTCGAAAGGATTGGTTTCGTCGTCGGTGTCGCCTCCCACCGACACGAGTCCGCTCTCGGTGCGTTCCGCAGTTGCCGGGGCGCCAGGGCCGATACCCCAGGGTCTGCCTGCTTCCTTGAAGATGTTCCAGAGCTTTGTGCCCTGCGTCCCATCCCTCAGATAGATCTCAAATCCGCCTTGTTTGGACCATCCCGATCGCTGCACCGCTATCGGAATGCCTTCGATCTCGGTTTCCTTGAACCAGAAGTACTTTAACGCGCGCACCCAATCGCCCAGGACATGGGCTACGACATCCTCGGCCTTAGGTCCCTGCAATGCCATGGGCGAGACGTCGGGTTCGGTTATCTCGACGTTCAGCCCGCGTTCCGCCGCAATGGCACTGGCCCAAAGCCAGATGTCGCTGTCCGCAATCGAAAACCAATAGAGGTCGTCGGAGAGCTTCAACAAGATCGGGTCATTGATGATCGTGCCGCGATGGTTGCAAAGCGGCACATATTTTCCTTGGCCAATTTTGCAGGTCGAGAGATCGCGCGGCGAAAGGATTTGTGCCAACCGTCCAGCGTCCGGTCCCTTGAGCTGCACCTGGCGTTCCACACCGACATCCCATTGCGAGACGCCGTTGATCAGCCGCCAGTATTCTCCCTCTGGGTCGCCGAACGAAGTCGGCATGATCATGCGGTTGTAGACATTCGCAGCCACCATGCCTTCCGCGACGGCGGCTTCAAAGAAGGGCGATGGACGGACGCGGGCAGTTGGGAAGAACGAGAACATTGGATCCCTCGGGCTGCATTATCGGCGGTACCTGGCGCCTTCCTCATCGAGGACGGCTCTGAGCTTCGGGAAGTGGGGGCTTCCCTTCATCCCGCCGGCACAGGTGAGCTTTGAATGTCTCGGCAGCGCGTGTTGCGTCAAACAACCGTTTCGCAGACAATGACCATGTTTCTGTTATACATAGGTTGGGGATGACCTCATGCAGCTCAATCTGCCGCCACTCATTTGGCTGCGCGCCTTCGAAGCCGCCGCGCGCCACCTCAGCTTCACCGATGCCGCCAAGGAGCTGAATCTCACTCAGGCTGCCATCTCCAAGCACGTCAAATCGCTCGAGCTCAGCCTGCGGCATCAGCTGTTCATCCGCCACCCCCGCAGCCTGCAACTGACCAAGACCGGGGAGGCCTATCTACCGAAGGTGCGCGACGCATTCGAGCGTCTGGCGATCGGTACCCGGGAGGTGTTCGGCGGACGCCGAGCGAAGGAGCTGACCGTGCGATGCGCGGTGTCGTTTGCGGTCAATTGGCTGGCGCCCCGTCTCCCGGAATTTCTGGACCGTAATCGCGACAAGAATGTCAGGATAATCTCAAGCGTCTGGAACGATGCCTTCGATACGGACGTCTTCGATCTCGACATTCAGTACGGCACCGGCGGCTGGAGCAACGTGCGGAGTCACCGTCTGACATGGGAGACCATTACGCCTCTCTGCGCCCCTGGCCTCGTCGATACGCGACCACTGAAGCGGCCAGACGATCTGCGGGAACACCGGTTACTGCATGTGCTCGGCTATCAGGAAGGGTGGGGGATCTGGCTGAATGCCGCCAAGGCAAAGACTGTCGACCCCGGGCAAGGCTTGCAACTCGACACCTCTCTAACGGCGTTCGAGATCGCGGCAGAAGGTGGCGGCGTGGCACTCGGGCGGTTGTCGGTTGCCAATCGAGAACGGAAATCCGGCAGACTGTTCGCGCCATTCGATCTCGAAGTTCCGATCGAGGAGGCCTTTCACCTGTTGGAGCCCCTCGGAAGAGACCTGCATCCTGACGCCGCGCTTTTCGTCGATTGGCTGCTGGAAGCCGCGGCTCGCGATCGCGCTAACTAACTATTTGAAATCATTCAGTTATCAAATTTCTGGCGGAGAGAGCGTCTTTCGATTTTATGCCTATAACATTGAAATTGTTGATTTTTTCTGCTCATTGTTACGCAGTTTGTTACACAGAAAACGTTCAGTGTGGATATGTTACAAACAGAATTCCCACCCTCACGACCGATTGATGGGCGATAAACTTTCCTGCGCAACCTCGGTGAACAGAGGTGACGGTGCATCCAAGCGTAAGAAATTCCGCTTTGTTTCCAAGCTTTTGACTGCCAATCCCAGGCAGCAAAGCCAACAAAAATACCACGAAATATTCTGCGGAACGCTTCGGTTCACGAATCGTTTGGCGCGTTAAGGCGACTTGGACTGTTCCGGTCGCGAGGGGAGTCGTTGGGGCGAGCCGATCCCGGGTTTCTCCGCTGAAGCGTCAAACGCCTCCAGCCGCGCGCTCGAATCGTCGAGGAACATTCTTCTCTCCGCGCTCTTCGGGAGACGTTTCGGGATCGCGACATGTCGATATTTGGATGGATTCTCGGCCGCCGGCTGGCCAATCAGGAACAGTCGCAGCGCAAGATCGGCGTTTTCGAAGGCGTGCCGGCCATGGGCCTCGATGGGCTGGGTTCGTCGGCTTACGGTCCGGAAGCGGCACTCACCGTCCTGATCCCGCTCGGCGCGGCCGGCCTCGGCTATATCGGCCCGATCATGGGCGCCATAGTCGGCCTGCTTGCCGTCCTTTATCTTTCTTACCGCCAGACCATTGCGGCCTATCCCAGCAATGGCGGCGCCTACATCGTTTCGCGCGAAAACCTTGGCCGTAATGCCAGCCTGCTCGCCGCCTCTGCGCTGATGGTCGATTATGTGCTCAACGTCGCCGTCGGCATCTCCGCAGGCGTCGGCGCGCTGGTTTCCGCGCTGCCCTCGCTGCACGCCTACACGCTTTGGCTTTGCCTCGGCATCCTGCTCCTGGTGACCGTCGTCAACCTGCGCGGCACACTTGATGCCGGCCGGCTGTTCGCCTTGCCCACCTATCTCTTCGTAGCGAGCTTTCTGGCGATCCTTGCGATCGGCGTCTGGAAGGCGAGCCTTTCAGGCGGTCAGCCGTCGCCGGCAATCCCGCCGCCGCCGCTGCCACAGCCGACCGCGAGCGTGAGCCTGCTGCTTTTGATGCACGCCTTCGCCAGCGGCTGCACTGCGATGACCGGCGTCGAGGCGGTCAGCAACGGTATGACCGCCTTCAAGGATCCGCCCGTCAGGCACGGCCGCCGCACGCTGGCGGCGATCTGTCTGATCCTGGGGCTTCTGCTTGGCGGTATCGCCTTCCTTTCGGCACGCTATCGCATTGGCGCGATGGACCAGGAGAAGGACGGCTATCAGAGCGTTCTTTCGCAGCTTGCGCATACCGTGGTCGGCGACGGTATTTTCTACTACGTCGCCATCGGAAGCCTGCTCTGCGTGCTCGCGCTTTCAGCCAACACCAGCTTCGTCGACTTTCCCCGCCTTTGCCGCATGGTGGCTGAAGACGGCTATCTTCCCAAGCCCTTCGCAATGGTCGGCCGCCGGCTGGTTTTCTCTGTCGGCATACTTTACCTCGGCTTCACCACGGGGCTGCTGGTGGTGGTGTTTGGCGGCATCACCGACCGTCTGATCCCGCTCTTCGCCATCGGCGCCTTTCTGACTTTCACGCTGTCGCAAACCGGCATGGTGCTGCATTGGGTGAGGGCGCTGCGGACGGGCCCGAAGCGGGCCGGCAATCGTATGCATCTGGCCATCAATGCGCTCGGCGGCGCCATCACCGGCTTGGCGCTCGTCGTGATCGTCATCGCCAAATTCAGGGAAGGGGCCTGGATAACGGTAATCATCATTCCTCTGGTGATCGTCCTCCTGCGGCTGGTGCGGCGCTATTACGACCATCTCGAGGCCGGTTTGCGCGAGCCTGGAAAGCTCAATCTCGGCAACACTCAACCGCCTGTCGTTCTCGTCGTGACCCAGCAGTGGAACAGGATGGCCGACAAGGCACTCAGCTTTGCCTTTCAATTGTCGAAAGATGTCATTGCGGTCCATGTGGCGCGCCTGTCGGGTGAAGAGAGCGACGAAGAGCGCGCAATTCGCGGGAGGTGGTCGAAGGATGTGGAAGCGCCGGCGAGGGCGGCTGGCCTGCGCCCGCCCCGCCTGGTTCTCCTCAATGCCGACTACCGGCTGATGTACGAGCCATTGCTGAAGGAGATCAGGGTGCTGCGAGACGAGTTCGGTGGCCGCACCATTGCGGTGCTGCTCCCGGAGGTCGTGCCGCCCAACTGGTGGCAGTATATCCTGCATACCCATCGCGCCCGCCGACTGCACGCCAAACTGCTCGAGCTCGGCGGATCGGACATCGTGATCATTTCCGTGCCTTGGTACATCGAGGAACCGAGGATCGAAGCGACCCATTGAATGTTGCCGCTCCCCTCGGTCGAGCCGCTTGGTCAAAAGTTTCGGCCGCGCGATGGAAAACAGGAACGTTCCCTTTTCTCAGGCATTTTCCCTAGTCTGCATCTCGTCCACTCCTGTTGCTGGGCCTGGAAAATTGTCACCCAGAGAGCATAATTTGTCGAACCCTGGCGCCGGTGAGATCTCCGTCGTCGATCTTATTCCTGCCTTGCGGGCTTTTGCGCGAACGTTCTGTCGGGTGCCCGACGACGCCGACGATCTCGTGCAGGAGACATTGACCAAGGGGCTTGCCAACCTGGACAAGTTCGAGCCGGGCACGCGCCTGAAGTCCTGGCTCTTCACGATCATGCGCAACACGCATTACACGCGCATCAAAGCCGCGGCCAGGGAGGCCCCCGGGCTGCTTGACTGCGCCTCCAGCCGGCCGATTTCTGAACCGTCGCAGGATTGGTCTGTCCAAAGCAAGGAAGTGCATCAAGCCATCCAGAAACTGCCGTCCCATCAGCGTGAGGTTCTGGTGCTGATCGGCGTGCTGGGCGTAAGCTACGAAGAGACCGCTGAGATATGCGGTTGCGCGGTCGGCACCGTCAAAAGCCGTCTCAATCGTGCCCGTGCCGGTGTTCTGGAGTTCCTCGGGGAGAGCTCGCCGCAGGCGCTGATCGAGCGACGGCGCCAATTTTCGGACGACCATTGGGATACCGAAGGCGCGAGACGCTAGAGCAATTCCGGGAAAAGCATGAGCGGTTTTTTTGTCCGGAATTGCGAAAAAGGAGATAGGGCGTTTCCGTGAAACGGTGAAACGCTCTAGCCAGCCTACCGGCGCTGAGTTGCTATCATGACTTTAGCCTCTCTCATCAACGAGGCCCAATTCAGGCCGAGCAGCGAAATAAGTTCAAGCGCCTGCGTTTCGGTGATGCCCGTCGTTGCGACCAGACGCCGAACGAGTTCGTCCACTTCCGGAGTTCTGCCATCCTGCGCCATCGGGATGACTCCTAACCGGCTACAACGATTCACTTATGTTAATGTTCCACGGATCATGCTGGCACAGCGACAGCAGGCATTGCCAATGCCTTCTCGGAGGAAGGGACGCATCCTTGCTGGAGGTCTTCAACCGCCCTCGGCCGTCATATTGCGCTTTTCGATCAGTGCGTTCTGCAGTTCGAGTGCAAGCCTGGTCAGCCGGTCAGGGACCTTCTCCCGCTCGATGGCGGTCAACAGGGATGCGATCTCCTGGTCCAAGCTCTGGATCGCCTGGGCGCAAAGATCGCGCTGGCTCCTGCGAGACATCGCATTCTCTTAACAATAGAGACCCCTTCAGATCTCACTGAGACATACCCCACCGGCCTTTGCAAGGCGCCCGCCGCAAGTTGCGGTGGTCCCGGATAGCTGTCTTCGGATTGCGTGGCAAAGGCGATCCTCGGGCCTGCACTTATTCCCTCGGAAGACGGTTCGCCGCGTGGTCCTGGTACTGATCGGATTTGATCCGATTGCCGTCCAAACCGCGTTGCTCCGTATGCTGCTTCTTGTCCCGATTGGACAGGACCTCGTTCTCGCCGACCATGTCCTTGTCGAGCGTCGTCTTCGCCCCGGTTCCAGAGCTCTTGCCCTGGCTGCCCCGGCCCATATGCTTCTTGCCGCCGGTCGCCATTGTTCGTCTCCCTGGTCTGCCTGCGTGAAACTGTTCGGCGACCGAACTGCCGCCCGCGCGTTATGTTCCGCCGCGACGGCGGATAAGGAAGGCCGTGCCGTCCCAACTGCCGAAAGGCATTTCGCCGTCGACCAAGACGTCCATCCTACAGGCACTGGCAAGACGGTTGATATCGCGGGAATCGATGTCCGGTGACGCCCGATAGGAATAGTTGAGGATTGCCGCCATCCCTCCCGGCCGCAGCACGCGCGCGATCTCGCCGAGATGCCGCTCGGCAACGCCGGCAAGCACCAGGTAAGGAAAACTGTCGAGAGCAAACACGTCGTCGAAGCTTTGATCGGCAAAGTCATCGAGATCTAAGCCAGAGGTCAGGCGGAATTCCACATTGGCGACGCCGGCGCATCGCCGGCGCGCGATGGCGATCATCCCAGGCGAGATATCGATGCCGACGATGGATCCCGCCATGGCGCCAAGCGCATGTTCGAGGCGCCCGATGCCGCAGCCGATGTCCAACATGTGTTTGCGGGCACCGAGCATGCCTTGCCGTTCCAGCCACAAGGCAATCTCGCCGGTTGTGGCCGAGAGCCTGTCCTCGTCGCCCAACGACGACAGTTGCACGCTGGCCGCCGGGGAGATGGCCGCCGCCCGATCGAATCCGCCAGCCAGCCGCTCCACCGTCACGGCAGCCGGCGCGCCGTCCGGCAGATCATGCGACACGCAGGCAGCAGCCCTGCGGACGGCGTTAAAGGCGTCGGCCTTGTCACGAAGCATCGTGGCGATCTCTTCCAACCAGTACTGCCGGGGGACATGGCTCGGGCGCATCTCCAGGGCGATATCCGCCAATTGCGTCGCGCTGGTCGTCTTATTGATATGGACGGCCAATCTGGCCAGCGCGTTGTCGACGGAGAGACCATCGGCCATGCAATCCTCCAGCAGGCGCCTGGCAATCGCACTGGTTTGCCTCGCGGCGGTCACGGCGGCGCGCTCCGCATCCAGACCTTCTGCGCTGTCCAGCGGTCTTTTGCGCCCCAGCCATATTTGTAGCTTTCGCGTCCGCGCAGGAAATCGAACTCCCTCGCGCCCTCGCTGACGGCCCCGGCGATGGCATGACCGATCAGGATTGCGCCGGGGCTCTCGTCGGCATAGGCCGGATCGAACCCGCCGAGATAAGCATAGGCCCGATCGCGATGATGAAATCCATAATAGGCGCCTACGACGGCATCGCCGATCTGGATCGTCAGGCATCGCGCCATGCCGCTATCGGCAAGCCGCGGCAGTGCCCTGCGATGAAACTCCACAGCCATGTCGGACAGCACGCCGCCGCCATGGCCGGCCCAGCGTGCGCCATGCAGCCGGATGAGCCTGTCGAGAAATCTCTGCAGATCGGACTCGCTGCGGTTGACGATAACGGCGCCTCTTCGTCGGGCAGCCCGCTCGGCGCGGCGCAACTGACGCCGCCGCCTCGCAGGAACCGAGTCGGCCAGAGTTCGATCGCAATCGAGCGGCAGCACGGGACAGGCGACGTGTGCCATCGCTCGGTGCTTTTCAACATTCGGCAGGTCGAGACTCATCGCTAAGGCATCGGGCGCCAGGTCAGGCAGGATCCACTGCGACCATCTGAGCGAGAGCACCGCGTCGGCAATGGCGGCGCCAACCTTCGCCTCCAGTTCCGGCGCGCACAATATGTCGAGGTAGTCGCTTAGCGAAATGCCGATGGGGAGCAGGCGCCGACCGTGATCATGCCTTTCGACATAGAGCGGTGCCAGGCCGACGAGGGCGTCTGCACTCCACACTGCAATGGCCACAAGGTCCCCCGGCGCGAATGTCTGCCACCACGGAATGAGCCAGGCAGGAGACTGGAATGGCGTGGCCGAGATGCTCTGCCGCCAGAGCTGCCACCAATGCGGCTCCAGATCCTCGAATGCGCTCGTATCACTAATGATCTCGGTGCGCAGACCGCCCATCAGCCGGTTCCCAGCAAGGCGCGGCGGGTGCCAAGCTTTGCCAGCGCTTCGTAAACATCCATGTAGGATATGATCATGCGCTCAAGCGAGAAGCGGCGGCGCGCCTCGGCCCGGCATGCCTCGTGGTCCAGGGTTCCGGAAGCGACAATGGCCTTTGCCATCTCGCCGACGTCATTGACGAGGAATCCGGTCTTGCCGTGCTGGACGACATCGGGAAGCGCGCCATTCGGGAAAGCAATGACCGGCGTGCCGCAGGCGAGCGCCTCCATTGCGACAAGTGAGCTTGTTTCGGGGGCAAGGCTGGGAATGACAAGGCAGCAGGCAGTGTTGAGCAGCCGCCGCTTGGCCAGAAAGCCCAATGGTCCAAGAAAGCGCCGCTGCCGATCGAGCCGAGGGCGGACCTCGTCGGCGAAATAGCGCAGATGGGTCTCGTATGGATAGACCTGGCCGGCGATCGCCAGAGGCATGGCAGCGCGCTTGGCGGCCTCTATCGCGAGATGGATGCCCTTTTCGGGACAGATGCGGCTGAGCACCAGGGCGAAATTGCGCCGCGACCGGGGCTGGTTCAGCGCCTCGATATCAACACCGTTTGGAATAGGCTTCGCAAGCCGCGACCCTGCCGGCGCCGTCCTGTGCTGCGCCAGCGAGACTGCATGCAGCCACAAGTCCTCGCGTGACGGCGCCAGCACCGAGGGTGGGTACCAACCGAGTGGCAGGTGCAAAGTCACCAGGGTTGGGCCGTCGGAGGGCAGATAGGCGTCGAAATCGATCCCGTGGAGGTGAACGACGTCGATCGGCCAGCGCGCCCGGGCGGCCGCGATCGCATCGCGATGCGCTTGGTGAGCCCGGTTCTTCGCCTCCTCGTCGAGCACGCCTGTTTCGGCTTGCGTCTCCACCAGGACGCCGGCCGTGCTTGAGCCGTGGCAGGCGACGACAACCGAACGGTGGCCTCTTTCAACCAGCGCCCGATCCAGCGCCGACAGCACCTGCTCGGCGCCGCCGACCGCATCTGGCCCGACGGGCGCGAGGGAGTAGGCGACGTTGAGGACAGTCAGTGCCATCGCTGATCGAGCCAGGCCTCACCATGCCGCCGACACACGTTGCGCTGCTGCCATGTCGTCGCCAATCGCGGGAGCGTAGCGCCGGATCATCGCCGCGCAGAACTCGGCGAATTCCTCAGGGACTTGGGGCGGGCTGGTGTGATGCGGCTGCAGGCCCCGATGCTCCGGGGTGAAGCAGAAGGTGACGGTGACGTTAAAGTCGGCCAGCGCTTCCATCTGGTGGTCGAACCAGTCGAGCGCATTCGGCCGAAAACTGTCGGCCCAGGACAGGCCGGTGCGCAGGTGGGTGACACCCAGACGCTGTATCCAGGCAACAGCGTCGTGCAGCCGGTGGTCCTGGTAATGGAACCACTGCACCAGGCCCATTTGCGGAGTGTGGCGCAGGAACTCCTCGAGCGCTGGCTTGGGCGTGCCGTCCTCGCGCAGCAGGCCCATGTAGAAATGCCTGTAGTAGGACGAACCTTCCGCCTCCCGATGGCGCGTCGTCGCCTCCCACGAACGCGGCAGGTCATAGAGGCTGTACCACTGGACGCGCGGCGCAAGTCCGAGCAAAAGCTCCGCCGTCCGACGTAAGCCCCAGACTTGTACCTCCTCGGCGCCGAAGGTCGACACGCCCACTTCGCTGACCCACACCGGAATGTCGGCGACCGTCGCGATCTCTCCGAGCTTATGCGGCCACTCGTGGATTTGCCAAAGGTTCCAATCCAGCGGGAAGCCATGCACCGCGACCGCGTCGACATGGTCGAGCACGCCGAATTCCTTCATCCGGACCATGAAGCCGGCATCGATCGGCGAAATGCCGCCCAGCACCCTTGTAATGGCAGGATTCTCCCGGCCGATCGCATCGGCCGCCAGCATCGCCATTGTGGCAAAACGGCTCCAGTCCGGATCGAGCTCCGGGTCCCAGTGTGATTTGTTGTTGGGCTCGTTCCAGATCATGGCAGCTTCAATCATTGGTCTCTCCTTTCGAAGGATAGACGGCGGCGCTGCCGGTCGATTCGCCGGACGCGCGACAGAAATAGACCTCGTCTTCCGGGCGGAGCAGGATGTCGAAACCAGCGCTGCGCAGCATCGCTTCGGTGCAGGCACGGTTCGGAATCCACCAGTTGGTGGGGTCATCCGCATAGCGATGCTCGATGAAATGCAGTTTCGGAAATTCGGGCTGATCGAAGAGGTCGCGTGTCCAGAAATGGTAGTTCTGCTCAAGCGACAGGACCTTACCGCTGCCCCGCTGCATCGACTGGAAGATCATCAGGTCGCTCGCGACATGCGCGCGGATCAGGTCGAGCGCCAACAGCGGGTGGCGCAGGTGGTAAAGCACGCCCATGAACAGCACGATGTCGAAGCGCTCGCCGAGTGATGCGACGTCGTAGACCGACAGTTCCCTGAACTCGATGTCGCAGTCGGCGATCTCGGCGGCGAAGCGGGCCTGGGCGAGATAGGCTTGGTCGAAGTCGATTCCGAGAACGCGATCGGCGCCGCGTTTCTTCATTTCGATCGAGTAGAAGCCGGCGTTGCAGCCGATATCGAGCACCGACTTGCCCGAAAGATCAGTTGGAATGGCATCTGCGAATTTGCGCCATTTGATCAGCGGGTAGTTGCCGAGGAAATGATCGGGGGCAGTCTCCACGCCCGCTAGCTCCATATTGTGAAACCACGGCCCCAATGCGTCGATGCGCCGACGTATTTCCGTGCTGGAGTGCAGCATGGCTAAGCTCCTTCGCCTGGAACGGTTGGCACGCCCGAACGGTCCCGCGATGCGAATATCGGTAGGGTCCCATCGTCGACGGCATCGTTGCCTTCGAGCAGCCTGAGCGCCGTGCGATAGCCGTTGAAAGTACCGACATCCACATAGGCCGTCCCAGCCTTGACGCCGTAAGCTTCGCCTCCGCTGGCGAGATAAGCGTTGACCAGTGTGCCGAAATACTCGTCGAAGCCGTCGCGCTGGCGCCACAGCGCCGCCAGTTGATGGAAGATACGGCCCGGCATCTTGAAGGCGCCCCAGACCCAGTTTGTTGCGGCGTCAGCTTGCTTGACCTGGATCTGCTCGACCCGCCCGTTCCCATCGAGGACGACGGCGTCGAACAGTTCTGGGCGATCGACCGGAAACATCAGGAAGGACAGCCGGTCGTCGGCCAGGCGGCAGAAGCCGTCTTCAGGAAACCAGATCGTATCCGGCAGGCCGATCAGGACCGTTTCCTCCGGCGTCACAAGCGGTGCCGCGCGGAAGATCGCGTCACAGAGTCCAACCGGAGAAGGCTGCGCCACGAAGATCGCTGCGGCATTGTCATAGCCGGCGGCATAATATTCGAGGATGTCCGACTTGCCCGAACCGATGATGAAGCAGATGCGGTCGACACCGTTGCGGACCATCCTCCGCACCAGATATTCGCTCACCGCGCATGGACGCTCGATCTGACCGTCGAGCCGGCTGCCGACCGGCAGCAGCTCCTTGGAAAAGCCAAGCGGTTGAATGCGGCTGCCGCGGCCTGCGGCAGGCACGATGCCCAACATCAGACGACTTCCTCCATTGTGCTCCTCGACAGGGATGCAAAAGCGTCGTTCAGGATGCGGTCGAGTTCGGCGGCGCGATGCGCTGAGGTATGCTCGTCGAGGACGCGCTCCCGGGCGCGGCGGCCGAGAGTCGCGATCTCGTTCTCCGGCAGGTCAAGCGCCGCAACGACGTCGCCGGTGCCATGCGCCAACAGAATCTCGCTGCCGGGCGTGAAGAAGGTGTCGAGGCCGGCCCAGTCGTCGGAGATGATCGCGGTGCCGCACGCAGCCGCCTCGAACAGACGGCCTGACGGGCACCAGCCCTGTCGCGCCATCGCCTCGCGGGTGACATTGAGCGTCAGGCGCGAGGAGGAAAAGAAGGCCGGGTGGTCGGCGGGAGGCAGGTGCCTGACGAAATAGATGTTGCTGCTCCAGGGGAAGTCCTGCGGGTACTGCGCCCCGCCGATGACGAAACGGCGGTTCGGCAGTCGGGCCGCTGGATCGACGAGCAGCCTTTCCACGGCCGCCTGCCGGTCCTCGGCATAGGTCCCGAGATAAGACAGGTCGGCGGCGAACTCGGACCTAGGCTGCGCCGGCCGGTGCCGGTCAGGATCGACATGGCCGTAAAGCGGCAGGACATGACGCGCGCCAAGAATGCTCTTCAGTGTGTCGATCGCCGGCCCTCCGGTATAGCTCAGGACCAGGTCGAAATCGCGCAGTCCCTTCGGCTCGAAATAGGCCGGGTAATCACCTCGCTCGATGCTTGCCAGCGTCACCGGCGTGTCGAGATCGTAAAACACCTTCAGGCCCCGGCAGCTGTCATTCGCGATCCGCGAGGCCTCGACGGCATCGGGACAATAGGAGGTGACGATGACGACGTCGGCTTTCCGTATCGCGGTCTCGGCCTCCCGGCGGATATCCTCCCAAGCCGGATAGAGAACGACATCGCCGCCGCTCAGCCGGTCGATGTCCCTGGCGCCGGCATAATAAGGCGTATCGCGCTCGAAGAAGCTGATCGACCAGCCAAGCGGTGCCAGCGCGCCGATCAGTCCACGCCAGAGCGTGGCATGCCCATTGCCCCACGAGGATGTGACGGTGAGGCCGAAAATGACCATGCGCATCGGTTACCGCTCCCGTCAGGCGAATTCATTCAAGCGGATCAGCTTGGAACCCCAGTCGCCGTGGACGACTGTTGTGATGGAGGCCGGCGCGATATCGAAGCGGAAGCAGTCGCCGAGCGGCAGGCCGAGGATTGCGCAGACAGCCGCCTTGATCACATCGGCATGGCTTACAAGCGCGATGCACTGACCCTGTCCATTCTCGCGCAGCGCGTCCATCAGGCCGATCATCCTGTGCTGCACATCCAGCATCGTCTCGCCGCTCGGCGTGCGGGCGCTCTGGCGCTGATCGTTCCAAAGCCGCCAGCTTGCGTCGCCGTTCAGTTCTTCGAAGGTCTTTCCGGACCACTCGCCGAAGTCGATCTCGTCGAGTTCGTTGCAGATCGCGATCTTCTCAATCTCGCAAGCGAGGGCGATCGGCTTCGCTGTTTCCAGCGTGCGTTCGCGCGGGCTGCTCAAGATCGCGGCGAGCGGCTCTCGCGCCATCCGCCGCGCCAGATGCAGCGCCTGCGCCTGGCCGGCTTCGCCGAGGCGAACGCCCTTGAGCCGCCCGGCCAGATACGAGCCGACATGATCATGCGCCGCGTGGCGGATGAGAAAGAACGTCGTGGTCATTCGGCGGCGTCCAGCATCTGCTCGTCATTACCGGCGATGAAGGCGAGCGTGCGCAGGCGAGCCTCCGCGTCGGTGAACTGCTCCGGCGGCGACTTCATGAAGTAGCTGCTGGGGCCGGTGAGCGCGCCGGCAATGCCGCGGTCAAGCGCGAGCTTTGCGCAGCGGACGGCGTCGATGACGACGCCGGCCGAATTGGGCGAATCCCAGACCTCCAGCTTCAGCTCGGCATTGAGCGGCACGCCGCCGAAGGTGGTGCCCTCGACCCGGATATAGGCCCATTTGCGGTCGGTCAGCCACGGGACATGGTCACTGGGGCCGACATGAATGTTGCCAGCCTCGAGCGGGACGTCGATCTGGCTGGTGACGGACTGCGTCTTCGAAATCTTCTTCGATTCCAGGCGCTCGCGCTCGAGCATGTTGAGGAAGTCGGTGTTGCCGCCGAAATTGAGCTGGTAGGTGCGATCGATGCGCACGCCGCGCTCGCGGAAGAGATTGGCGAGCAGCCGGTGCACGATGGTTGCGCCGACCTGGCTCTTGATGTCGTCGCCGACTAGGGGAAGGCTGCGTTCCGCGAAGCGCCGGCGCCATTCCGGCCTCGAAGCGATGAACACGGGGATGCAATTGACGAAGGCGCAGCCGGCATCGAGTGCGCATTCTGCATAGAAATGCGCAGCCGCTTCTGAGCCGACCGGAAGATAGCATATGAGCACCTCGGTCGCGCTTGCCTTGAGCCGCGCGGTTACGTCTGCGACCGGTTCATCCGACTCTTCGATCGTATCGCGGAGATATTTGCCGATGCCGTCGAGCGTCGGGCCGCGCTCGACACGGACGCCGGTCGGCGCGACATCAGCGAAACGGAAGGTGTTGTTGGGCGCGGTGTAGATCGCTTCCGCCACATCGCGCCCAACCTTGTTTTCCGCGACATCGAAGGCGCAGACCACCTCGATATCATCGACATGGTAGCCGCCGAGATCGGCATGCATCAGTCCGGGGATCGGCTCGTTGCCATTGGCGTGGCGGTAGTAGGAGAGACCTTGCACAAGGGATGATGCGCAGTTGCCTACGCCGACGATGCCGATACGAACTTTCTTCGATGTCACGAAACCACTGCCTCTTTTAAGTTGGAGGTAAGTTCCTCGCCGCCGAACCGGGAGCGGCCTCGAATGTTCCTTCGCGCCACGAAAAATTGGTGAGCCTGATTGCGGATCAAAGAGGCGCCGCTTCGCGTTGGCGGCCAGACAGCCAGGCAGGAGTCGTATGATCGTCTTCGGCGACCACAAGCGAACGCATAGCGCAGAACAGCTCCGGGAGGCTGTCTTGGCCGCAGCTCGAGCGATTGGCGATCTGCCTGCCGGCCTCGAACGTCACGCCGCTGTGGTCGATCTCTTCGTAACCGCCTCTGAACTTCTGCAGGGCCTTGCCGATGAGGAATTCGACACCGCAGGCATAGACAGCAGTTCGTCGGGGCAGAACCTTTGTTCGGAAATCCTCGTCGAGTTGTCGCGGGAAGTGCTGCGCTCCTGGCAACAAGGATTTGCCAGAAGCGGAGCGCTCGATGCGTCGCTGCTTGCGAAGCTTGCCGCCATCGACTGCGGCAGCGCGATAACCACCGGCCCGGCTGAAGGATATGCGTTGTACGCCCTCTACCCGGAAACCTATCTGCTTGCGGCGCAGCGGTCCGGCCTCGACGCAAACACATGCGTCATCGGGATCCGGAGCATCGGTCTCGGCCTCGCCGCGATGGTCGCCGCCGCCCTGCATGCGCCGCCGCCTATCAGCGTGCGGCCCATCGGCCATCCGTTTTGTCGGCACATAAGCGCCGCGCCCGAACTCCTGGACACTTGGCGCGACAGGCCGCAAGCCGAATTTGCTATCGTCGATGAAGGTCCGGGCCTCTCCGGCAGCTCCTTTCATGCTGTCATTGCCTGGCTGCGCCGGCAGGGCATCGACCAGGAGCGCATTCATCTCTTCCCGAGCCACCGCGGCGGGCCGGGCGCGCAAGCTGCCGTCGAAACCGTCGCTGCCTTGTCGCAATGCCAAAGCCATGTCGCGAAATTCGAAGATGCGTTCGACGGCGCGATCGCCCCCCGGCTGCGGGACTGGATAGGACATCTGCTTGGCAAGGCCGATGTTGAGCTTCATGAGATTTCAGGCGGGGCATGGCGCGAATGTCTCTCTGTGCCGACGGGCGCCTGGCCGCCTGCATTCCCGGCGTTCGAGCGGCGCAAATTCATGGCTTCGTCCGCCGGCGAGCGCTGGCTGGTCAAGTTCGCGGGCCTTGGCGAGACAGGACAGCGCAAGCTGCGCACGGCCAAGGCACTCCACGAAGCGGGCTTTGGCGCTCAGCCTGCCGGCCTCTGCCACGGTTTCCTGGTCGAGCACTGGCCCGATGCCGACAGGCTGGACCGGGCAGGATCGGCAAGGGATTTGCTGATTGAATGGCTTGGGCATTACCTCGGCTGGCGCGCTGCCAGGCTGCAGACTGACGAGGCAGGCGCGTCGTTGGACCAGCTTGCAGGCATGGCGGTGCAAAACTGCGAGGAAGCGCTGGGGGAGACGTCGGGGCACGCCTTGCAAACATGGTTTGCCCGTCAGCCATCATCGGGTCCAACGCGCCGGGTCGAGATCGACGGACGGCTGCACCCTTGGGAGTTTCTGGTCCTTCCCGATGGAACTTTGCTCAAGACGGACGCGGTCGATCATTGTCGCTCGCACGATCTTATCGGCTGTCAGGGCATAGAATGGGACATTGCCGGCGCGCGGGTGGAGTATGACCTGTGCGCCGCCGAGCTTTCGAATCTGGTGGGCTGCATCGAGCGGGTCACATCAATCGACCGGGCTTTGGTCGACTATTTGGAGCCTTGCTATCTCGCGTTTCAACTCGGCCTCTGGACGATTGCTGGGCAATCGCCCGAGGAGCAAGAGCAGATGCGTGCGACGCGCCTAGTCGAACGTTACAAAGCCGGGCTTGTCCGGTTTCTGGGCTGTTGAAGGCCAAGCCCGCAGGCGTCAGTCCAGCCTGCGCAGCATGTCGGCTTCCTGCTCCAGGATGCTTGCCACTTCCTCCCGTCGCAAATGCGTCATCATCAGACTGACGCAGCACTCGAGATAAGTGATGGAAGCTCTTCGCAGGAACGCGGCGGTTTCCGCCGCCGCCATCTGGTCGATGTCGTTGACTGATCGCTTCGGCTTCACAGCTCGTCCTCCATCGCGGTTGTCATTCCCAACCGCAATATCGATTGGTTGTTCCGCCCAGGTGAAAAGATGCCGCAGCTTCAGAGCTGCAGGTTCTGCAGCTTTCCCCCACCCGGTCTGTCGATTGCAGCGACGGGGTCGATCGCGAGATCGTCCATCCCTGAAAAGTAGACGATCGTCTGCATCAGGCCTTGCCTGAGAGGCACCTGGGGCGACCAGCCGAGAAGTGCCTTTGCGCGGCCTATGTCGGGGCGCCGGCGGCGCGGGTCGTCCTCAGGCAGAGGCAGGAACTTCACGGGCGATCTGGTGCCGGTCAGTTCGCGTACCAGTCTTGCCAGTTCGAGGACCGAAAACTCCCCGGGATTGCCGAGATTGACCGGTTGGCGCGGATTGCGATCGACATCCATCAGCCGTCGCAATCCCTCGACCAGATCTGTGACATAGCAGAAGGAGCGGGTCTGCCGGCCGTCGCCGAATATGGTCAGCGGCCGCTTCTCGATTGCTTGCATGACCAGGTTGGAGACGATGCGGCCATCGGCGGGGTCCATCCTGGGCCCATAGGTGTTGAAGATTCGGGCGACGCGAATATCGGCCATCTCCGCGCGCAGATAGTCGAAGCAGAGCGTTTCGGCGGCGCGCTTGCCCTCATCGTAACAGGCTCGCGGTCCCGTGCAGTTGACGTGACCGACATAGTCCTCGCGCTGCGGATGCCGTTCCGGGTCGCCATAGACTTCGCTTGTCGATGCCTGCAGGAAGCGGGCGCCGTTGCTGGCGGCGAGCTCCAAAAGATTGAGAGTCCCGATCACACAGGTCCGCGTCGTGTGGATCGGGTCGGCTTGATAGCGAGGCGGCGATGCTGCGCAGGCCAGGTTGAAAACGCGATCGACAGGTTCAGCGAGTTCCAGCGGGGTGCAAACGTCCTGCTCGATCAGCCGAAAGCGCGCCTGGCCAACCAGCGGACTGATATTCTCCATTCTGCCGGTGAGGAAATTGTCGACGCAGATCACTCGATAGCCGTCATGCAGCAGCGCCTCGCACAAATGCGAGCCGAGGAAACCGGCACCGCCGGCAACAAGCGCCGTCCGTGTTTGTTCAGCCCTTTTTGATCGCCGCATTTCGATGGTCTCCTGTCTGCCGCTCATGCTGCACTTTCAACGCCCAGATCGACCGCCGGACGCGTCCCGACAGACGGCGTCAGCGCCGAAACGAATTCACGTGCCCTTGCCATGGCGGTATGTCTAGAAAGCACCGCCTCGCGCGCCAGTCTGGCCATGTTGAGCCTTGCCCGATCGGACTTGGCGCTGAGGATCTTTTCTACATCTCCAGCATTGGACGCCGTCTCGATCGCCGGGACCGGGAAGAAATCGTCGAGTCCAGGCCAGCGGTCGCTTATGATGGGAGTGCCGCAGGCAGCGGCCTCGAAAAGCCGCACGCTGGGCGACCATCCTGCCGCGATCATCGAAGCCCGCGTAAGGTTCAATGTGTAGCGCTGGCGGCTGTAGAAGGCGGCATGTTCGGAAGGTGGCAGGTGCTCGATCCGCTCCACATTGTCCGGCCAGGCGATGTCGGAGGGATATTGCGAGCCGGCCACGACGAAGCGGCGGTCCGGCAGGCGCCGCGCAGGCTCTAGAAGCAGCGCTTCCAATGAGGGCTGCCGATCTGCGCTATAGGTGCCAAGATAGCCAAGGTCCCATTCGACGGCGTGTCTGGTGCGACGATGTCGCGTTGGATCGACTGAGCAATAGAGCGCCTCCGCCCGGCTGGCGCCGAACTCGGACTTCAGCCGCTCCAGCATCGGTCCCCCGGTGAAGGAGAAATAGACGTCGAAATAGGGAATCTGCCGGCGGGCAAGATAGTCGCAATCGTCCTCGGCAACCCGCGCCAGCGTCACCGGCGTGTCGATGTCGTAGAAGCAGAACTGCCCCGTGCACAGCGAAGCAAGGTCGTCGATGATCGCCCTGCCTTCCGGCACGAAGGAGCCTATCACCACGGCGTCGGCGCGCTGCAGATCCTCCCGGTGGTTGCGGCGCAGCTCCGAGACTGTCTCGTAATAGCGCAAGCCGCAGAAATCGGGGTCGCGCAGGTCCCGGTGGTGCGCGTACCAGGGGACGTCGCGTTCGAGGAAGGTGACGCGATGGCCGAGCTCGTTGAGCGCACGCAGCAGTCCCCTGAAAGTCGTCGCATGGCCGTTGCCCCAGGACGAAGATAGGGAAAGTCCGAGGAAAACGATGTCGAGCGGTTTCGTCATTCCGCAGCCTCCATTGCGCGGCGCTCGAAATGCGCCTTGAAGATGTCGTCCACCAGCCGAGCCCTCAGCGTGTAGGTATGCTCCGCCAGAACGCGCCGCAGCGCTGCCGCGCCGATCGCCTGCGCGCGTTCCGGCGTCAGCGTGCGCATGATCTCGGCAACATCGGCGCCGTCGCGAGCGACCAGAATTTCTTCGCCGGGGGTCAGGAACAACTCGATGCCGAGCCAGGCGTCGGTCAGAAGGCACGCGCCGGCCCCGGCTGCTTCGAAGACGCGTGTCGCGGGCGAAAACCCGTTGGCCGCCATGCTGTCGCGGCTGATGTTGAGCACGGCCTTCGGCGTGACGTTGAAGGCGTTGTGATCGCTGGTGCCGACATGCCCCAGCCACGAAACGTTCGCCGGCAGCGGCTTGTCGCCCCAGCCGGAGCCGCCAAGCAGGAAGCGCTGGCCGCCGAGCCTACGGGCCGGGTCGAGGAAGAAGGCATCGACGCGCGCCTCGCGGTCGGGGAGCCGGTTGCCGAGGAAGGCCAGGTCGCAGGCTAAGCGCGGATTTGCGGCGACGGGATGATGCGTCTCAGGATCGAGCGCGTTGTAGATCGGCACGCATTCCGCGGCGCCGAGCGCACGATAATCCCAGACGACCGGGTCGCCGCCGCCATAAGTCAGCACGATGCCGATCCTCTTCAGCGCCTCATGCAACCGGTGGTCGGCGTCGTTGCGCAACTCGCCTAGGGTCGCCGGCGCGTCGACATCCCAGAAGACGGTCAGCGCGTCTGGGCGGGCATTGTCGAGAACCGCATGCAGCAGCGCGTCGTCTTCGAAGCCGACGCCGCTTGCCTTGACCACGACGTCCGCCTGCGCGGCGCGCGATGCAACCTGCATCAGCGCGTGCGGGGTCGGCTCATAGACAACGACGCTGCACCAGTCCGGCGCCTCGATGTCACGATGCTTCTGCCGGTCATAGACGTCGGGCTCATAGAAGACGATGTCATAGCCGCGCTGCGACAGCGCCTTGAGCAGGCCCCGATAATAGGTGGCCGCGCCGTTCCAGTAGGACGACAGAAGGCTCGATCCGTAAAAGGCTATTTTCATGCGGCGGCCTCCGTTGCAGGTTTGATTTCAGTCGCGCCGCGATTGCCGCATGCGGCGAGGATGGCGAACAATTCGTCGGCGCGGTGCCGGCATGTGTGCCGCGCCAGGATGGTCTCCAAGCCCGATGCGGCCAGCGCTTCCGCAAGCTCGCGATCGTTCACGACGTCGCGGAGGTGACCTCTCATCTCGGCGCCGCTTCGGGCGAAGAGGAAATCCGTTCCGGCGCGGAACAGCCCCTCGACATCCGCCCATGGCGCAGACACAAGCGGAATGCCGCAGGCCAGCGCCTCGAACATGCGAATGGTGGGAATGCCCGGCAGGCTCTCCCGATAGGGCCTGCGCGGGATGTGCATGGTGACGCGATGCCGGGCGAAGGCCTTCGGCACATCGGCATTGGCGATCCAGCCTTCATAGCGCAGGCCGGCATCCGCGAGCGCGGTGATTGCATCCGCCGGATAGCGCACGCCGTGCACGGTTCCCAACAGTCCAAGCGCTCTTGCCGGCTCGATCAGGAACTCGGCGATTTCGGCGCTGCGCTCGTCGTCGCCCCAATTGCCGATCCAGACGAGATCAGACTCACGGTCGATCTCGGGCAACGGCTTGAACAGCCGGTCGTCCGCCGCCTCATGCCAGGTGAAGACCCGTCTGCCCCAGCCGGCGCGGAGATAGCTTTCCCGCAGCACTTCGCCGAAGACCAGCACCCCGTCATAATGCTCGAGCTGAAGCGCCGCGATCGCCTCAGTCGCCGATACGGCCCGGTGATGGGTGTCATGGAACAGGAGTGTGAAATTGCAGTAGGCTCGCGCCCGTCCGATACGCGCGACAAGATCTTTATCCGTCCATTCGTGGACGATCACGACATCCGCGCCGGCGAGCCACGCTTCGTGCTCAAAGCCGGGGTCGTAGGCGGCCACCATTAGCTCCGGAAAATCCTTGCGAAAGCGCTCGACGGCGAAGGGGCCTTGCTCGGCGATCAGGTTCGATCGGCTCCAGCCATCGGCGGGCTCCAGCGCGGCCACCCCATGGCCGCGCGCGACGAGTTCGCGCATGATGCCGCGCTGGAAATGCGCGTTGCCGTGGTTCCAGTCGGAAACCGCCGAATGGGTGTAGAACAGAAAACGCATGATCAACACCCCGCCGCGGTCAGCGCCGCCTGGTTGTAGATGTCACGCATCATCCTCACCTGTTTGCCCAGCGAGAAGTTGCGTGCCTGCCGCGCGGCGCGCCTGCCGAGCTTGCGCCGCAAGCTTTCGTCGCGGGACAGGTTCTCGATGCAGCCGGCCAGGGCATGTGGATCGCGCGGATGGAAGAACATGGCCGCGCCATCCCAGATCTCGCGGTAGGTCGCGATATCGGCGAGCACCAGCGGCGTGGCCGAAAGCGCGGCCTCCAAGGCGGCCAGCCCAAAAGGCTCGTAGATGGAAGTTGAAACGAAGATGCCGGCTCGCCTCATCAGGCGACGAACCTCGCGGTGGTCGATTGAACCGAGCGAGACGCAGTTGTCGAAACGGGCGCGCTGTCCGTCGGGGCCGGCGAGCGGACCGGCGGCCTGAACGGGCCAATCGCAGAGCGCGGCAGCGGCGTCGAGCGATGCCGCATCCTTGCCCTCGTCCCACCAGCGTGCGGCAGCGAAGACAAAAGGCTCGCGCCGCCCCGGCCTCGGACCTGGCAGGGCGCCATTATGCACGACGCCCAACCCTGCGATCGCGCCGTAGCAGGCTTGGAGCATCTCGGCATGGCTTCGGCTCGGAGCGACGACGACGTCGGCGCGATCGAATCCGGCCCTGTTGCGATCTCGCTGCCAGGACCAATCGTCCGCCGGCGCCTGCCCGCGCACCGCGTGCAGCCACGTCGCCACGCATGAATGCGAGACCGCGACGATAGGACATGCGAGATCAAGCCCGGCCGCTTGCGTCGGCGCATTGAGATGGACGAGATCGATCGCATAGGTCTCGGCAAGGGTCTGCAACTCGCCAGGCAAACGGCGGAGATCGTCTTCGTCGCGCGTCAACCAGTCCGGCGGGCATTTCAGCCAAACCAGCGTGGCGAAAGACCGCGCCTCTCGTGCTTGCTCCGGAGAAGGTTCGGGTCCTAGCCCGGCAAGCACGATGCTGTCGCCGCCGGCCGCCAGCTCGCGCGCCAGGTCGAGGCAATAGCGCCACACCCCGCCGACGGCGTCGGTCGTCATCAGGATGCGCCGCGGACAATGGATCAGTGATTGCAGCATGAGGACTCCAACTCAGCCAGCGCATGCGGGCGCTGGTCCTGGATGTCGCTGAAGGAGCGGAAGGAGGCGAGGTAGTGCTCATGCGCGCGCTCCCAGGCGAGGTCATCGGGTTCGCCCCAGAGTTCGCGGTAGCTTGGAGAGCTCGGATAGGGATAGAGCGGCACGGGCTCGTTCGCCCAGACGCCGTGATCGATGAGGTGCTTGCGCCAATAATCCACCAGCGCCGGATCGTCTTCGACGACGCCGATCAGATTGGCTTGGACGAAAGGCACGTTGCGGCGGGCGTCGATGAGAAGCGCAGCGAGATCCTCTGTGTCCAGCCGGCAGCGCTTGGCAAGCATCGCGCGGCCCTCGACGGTCAGGCTCTCGAGGCCGGCTTCGATCGAGACGCAGCCGGCCGCGCCGAGCAGTTCCAGCGGTTCCGGCTTCCACAGGTCGATGCGTGTCTGGACGCCGAACTGGACGTCGCGATCGACCAGCGCTTCCAGCAGCGCCTTCTGCGGCAGGAAGATCTCGTCGATGAAATAGATGTAGCCGACCCCTTGCGCGATCAGCCCGTCGATCTCGGCCACGACGGCGTCGTGTTTCCTGCGCCGATAGGCATCGCGAAAATCGATCTTGGCGCAAAAGCTGCAATTGTAGGGGCAGCCGCGCGAGGCCTCTACCTCGGCGCCGGCGCCCTTCTGGACGGTATCGAACCTGTGGTGGTGATGGCCATGCGCCGCGATCCAATCGGACGGCCAGGTGAGCTCCGGATGATCGACGAACGGGCTGGCATGAACGCCGCCGTTGCAGGTCAGACCCCCGCCTTGGAGGCGGGCCGTATGCGCAACCTTGCTCCAGTCGCCTTGCCGTCCGAGCTCTGCCACGACCTCCTCGCATTCACCGCGCACGACGACATCGACGCCGAGCTTGCGCAAGGTCGGGGCCGGCGTCGCCGAGCCATGCGGTCCAACCGCCACGGTTCGACCACCGCGTCCGGCGAGATGGCCGAGAAATTCCCCGGGAACGCGCAGCTCCGGCGGCGCGCAGCGCCAGAACAGATAGGTCGGCGCGGTGGTCACCACCGTCATGTCCGGCGCGAAGGCAGCGACGCGTTCGGCGAGCGCCGCGTTGTCGAGGGTCTGCAATTGTCCATCCAGCATCAGCACGTCGTGCCCGTCGGCTTCCAGCATTGCCTTCGAATAGCCGAGCTCCAGCGGCAGATGCGGCTGACGGCAGCCGAAATAGATGCTGTGCTCATACGTCCAGAACGGATTGACCAAGGCGACTTTCATGCGACGTACCTCGTGGCTTCTGGAGGCGATTGGAGCCGATGCCGCAGCAGCCAGCTGGCGAGGTCGCAGACGCCCTCGCGCCATGGGACATGCGCCTGCCAGCCGATCGCTGCTTGCAGCTTGCGCGTGTCGGCGACGAAGAAGGGCTGATCGCCGACGCGCTCGCTGTCGTGGCGGATCGCGATGTCGCTGCCGGTCATGTCGGCGATCTCCGCCAGCAGCACGCGCAGGCTGATCGCGTTGCGTGGGCCGCCGCCCAGATTGAACGCCTGGCCCTTGAGGTCCTCGATCCTGGCGAGCACGCCGCGATAGGCAGTCACGGCATCGGACACATGCAAGATGTCACGCACCTGCCTGCCGTCGCCGTAAACCGTAATCGGCCGGCCCGACAGCGCGCTGAGAACAAAATGCGCGACCCAGCCCTGGTCCTCGGTGCCGAACTGGCGCGGCCCGTAGATGCAGCTCATACGCAGTACCGCCGTCGGCAAGCCATAGGACTTGGAATAGTCGAGCACATACTGATCGGCCGCACCCTTCGAGCAGCCGTATGGCGTGCAGAAATCAAGGCCGACCTTCTCATCGACGCCGCTCGTACGCACCTCGTCGTCGAACGGTGCATAGTGATCGTCGGCTTGCCGCACCGTGATCTGGGGCAGGCTGCCATAGACCTTGTTGGTGCTGGCGAAGACCACGGGAATTCCGGTGCCGCGGGCCACTTCCAGCACGTTGAACGTGCCCTTGAGGTTGATGTCGAAGTCTTCAGCAGGATCGGTCAGGCTAGTCGTCACCGCTGTCTGAGCGGCCAGATGGAAAATCGCTTTGGCCGGCGCCAACGCTGTGGCCAACGCGCTCAGATCGCGTATGTCGACGATTTCGGCGACCAGCCGATCGCCGTGCTTCTGCGCCAGCCAGTCGAGATTCTGATCGACGCCTGGCCGGCTGAGATTGTCGACGACCAGCACCCTCTCGCCATCGGACAACAGGCTGTCGGCCAGGTTGGAGCCAATGAAACCGCTGCCGCCGATAACGGCCACGGGCGCCTTGCGAGCATGACGGTGCGTCTGGGTCATGAGACCAATCCCCGCTCTTCCAGCTCGCGCCGCATGTCGGCGCCGCGGTCGACGACGACGCTGTTGCGAACCCAGGCGGCGAATTCGCCGAGCGAATTTTCCAGACGATGCTTGGGTTCGAAGCCAAGCAGTTCGCGCGCCTTGGCAATGTCGGCGAAGCAGTTGCGGATGTCGCCCGAGCGCGCCTTGCCCAGGATTTCAGGCGGGCGCTTGGGGATGCCCATCGCCTTGGCAAGAAGACGGGCCACTTCGCTGATCGAATAAGCGTGGCCACTGCCGATATTGATGGCATGCCCGGCGGCCTGGCGTTGCTCAAGCGCCAGCCGGAACGCGGCGGCGACATCGCGCACATGCACGAAGTCGCGCTTCTGTTCGCCGTCCTCGAAGATCGTCGGCTGCTTGCCGCTGGCGAGGCGCGAGGCGAAGTTGGCGAGAACGCCGGTATAGGGATTGGAAAGCGCCTGTCCGGCGCCGAAGACGTTGAAGAGGCGCAGCGCCACGGCGTCGATGCCATAGGCCTGGCCGAAGATCAGCACGGCGCGCTCCTGCGCGTATTTGGTCAGCGCATAGATCGAGGCGAGATCCGGCCGCTTCTCCTCGTCGGTCGGAACCGGCGACAGGGTTTCGCCTGATGCCGATCTGAGATCCCACAGGCCGTCCCGAATGTCGGTGGCTTTGCGTCGCGCATTGTCGATCCGCTCGCCGTCCGCAGTTCGGTAGAGGCCTTCGCCATAGATGCTCATGGAGGACGCCACGATGATCCGTTCAACCGGCTTCTTGATGAGTGCCTCGAGCAGCACCGCGGTGCCGAGATCGTTGGTGCCGACATAGCGGGCGATCTCGTACATGGACTGGCCGACGCCGACCTCGGCCGCCAGGTGGATGACCGCGTCGACATCCGAAACCGCCTCGGCGACCGCATTCCGATCGCGCACGTCGCCCTTGATCAGCTCGGCTCCGCTCGGAAGATTGATGGCTTCGGCGCCGTGCACCTGATCGACAAGCGCGTCGAGCAGGCGCACCTGATAGCCATGGTTAGTGAGCTCCTGGGCGACGTGGCGGCCGATGAAGCCGCAACCTCCCGTAACCAATACGCGTTTCACGATGACTCCCTTGCGGATTTTGCTTCGGCGCCCCGAACTGCGCGGCAAAAGGTTTGTTCCCTGCTTCAACAAAGTTCCCGCCGCAGCTTGGACAAGGGCTGTGCAATCTGCAGCTGCGCAGTCCGCTGGAACATTGGCTGTTGGCTGCTGTTAGGACCGCTCACCAATCCTCGCTGCGAGAAAGGGAAATCCATGTCCGAGGCCAAGACGACCACCAATCACGACGAGATCCGGAAATGGGTGGAAGAACGGGACGGCCGGCCGGCCGTCGTGCGTACGAAAGGCGAGGGCGGCATCCTGCGCATCGATTTCGGAGAACCCGAAGACACGCTGGAACCGATCGAGTGGGACGAATTCTTCCGCATTTTCGACGAGAACGATCTCGCCTTCCTGCATCAGGATGAAGCTGGCAAAGGCGGAACGAGCCGCTTCAACAAATTCGTCGAGCGCAACCAGAAGAACTAGCTCGAGAAGCTGGTGTCATCGTGCGGTTGGGGGGAGGCCCTGCAACTGCATGCTGTTCGGCCAACGTGCCGCCTAGGTGACATCGGCGCGACGACCTGCATCCTGCTCTTCCACGCAAAGGAACCGCGCGGGCGCTCGGCTGTTGGATCGGCAAAGGAGCAATCGCGATGGGACTCTTTGCCGACCTGAACAAGAAGCTGACCGAAAACCTCTATGCCCATGGAAGCTATCTGAGCGATCCGAGCGCCGACCTGCCGCGACGGGTGGAGGAAACGGTCGATCTGCTGATGCCGTTCGTGAAGCCCGAAGCGCGGGAAACGGTGAAACTCCAGATCCTTGGCATCATTCACGAGCATATCTTTGACGAGGATTGACCCCCCCCGCGGCCGCTTGCTCATCCGGCGACATCACCCCCGAGGGGCAATCCTCAATTCAAACGCCGCCGAGACCCGCCCTGCTTTTCGGCGTCGCGCAGCAGCCGCACGATGGCGTCCACGGGAGACGGGTCCGTTGTGGACCGTGCTTTCCACCGCCACAGATGGCGAAACAAACTTTTCAAGCTCCGCATCGCAAAACCTCCTTGCGTTATCGAACGCGCTTTCGAACCCGGAACGAGGAGTGATGTTCCCTTTCGCGGTTAGCGGAAGGCTGCGGCAAACAGAAAGGCGACTGCGGCCACGACGACCAGCGCCACGATGACCAGGACCGGCCCGTTCCTGCGCGGCTCAAGGCCTGGGGCGTTCTCCGGAGGTCGCATCGCGTTGGCAAAACTCGCCTGGTTGGTGAAGTTCGGTTTGTGCGGCGCGGCCGGCGCAGCGGAGGTCGGGACATCGCCCGCCTCGGCGTCCGCTTCCTGCGGTGCTGCCGCCGGGTCGAAGCCCGGGGTCTTGTCCTGCGCCCTGCCGGCCTGGATTTCGCCGCGCGCTTCGGCTGGTGTGCGTTGGTTGGGTGGCATTCGGCGTCTCCTTTGTTCCCCAAACCTGCATCCGGCCCCGCTGTTCCAACCGGTCGTCAAAGGACCAATGGAATTAATGCAGCCTTCGCACTCATCGCGGGCGCTGCGCGAGCGTTGGCCCCGGTTTCGGAATTCGATTCCTGAATTCGGACGGAACTTTCGGGATCAGGGGAGCTTTTTATCGATGCCAGGACACAGAGGCAGCAATGCAAGTTCTCGACACGACGATCCATGCAAATCCCAAAGGCGTGACAGTCGACTTTGTTGGCGAGGGCGGGGAAAACATCGCTGTCACCATGGTCGTGTCCGACCCGTTGCTCGGCGATGCCGCGCTTGTCGATCGCGCCAGGGAGATGATGCTTCAGTGCGCGGCGTTCGGCTACCCGGCTGAAGGGGACCGACCGGACGGAAAGGTGGACGCAGGCCGGCCGGGCACCGAGAGGCCGACCGATACTAGCCAGGGTCCGTATACATTCGAATATCGCGAGGATGGCAGTGTGAGACGGCTTGAGGGCGTCGAGTTGCCCGACCTGGAAGCTGTCCGGCACGAAGCGCTGCGCTCCGCGATCGATCTGCTCGACGATGCGGCAGAATCCCGCCAGGACGGCTGGGCGGTTCGGGTTCGTGGCAGCGACGGCAGCGTCGTCGTGTCTGTCGATTTCGAAGAAGCAAGGCAGGAAAGGGCAACCGCTGCGATGTGAGGGAAGGCGGGGTCTGTGAAAGGTATGATGATGCGCTCCCTCATGTCACTGCATGCGCTTGCAAGCTCACGAGGCGATGGGCTCAGACCTGAATTTCTTCGCCTTTTCGAGGCGCGCGCCGCGTTGGCGGACCCGGACGTGATCGAGCTTTCCCTCGACAGGGAGCAGGCCGGTCCAAACCCCCTCGGCAGCGCCGCAACCAATCCGCGGGAACACACCCTGCGCTTCCCCCGGGGACATGATGAGACCTGTCGCGAGCCTCGGCCGAGGAGGGGCATTACACGCTGACGGAGGTGGAAATGCGTGCGCCCTTGGCGCTGATTATCGAAGACGAATATTTGATCGCGTCGGACGTGGCGAATGGCCTGAAGGAGCGCGGCTTCGAGGCGGCCTGCGTGGCGTCCGAGCGAGCAGCCGCGGCTTGGCTGGACGATCACAAGCCGGACGTTGCCATCATCGATATCCAGCTGCTTGACGGCCAGCGAGGCGTTGCCGCGGCCCGCCTCAAGGAGGCGGGCGTGCCCTTCGTCATCCATTCAGGCTACGATCCGGAGTTCCAGTCGCCGATCTTTCACGGCGCGCCCTACCTGCCCAAGCCGGCGCCGATCCGGCATCTTGTCGAACTGGCGAGCCAGCTGGTTGGGAATCGCGCCGAACAATAGACGAGGCAGCGAGCCAAAACCCATTTCAGCCTGGCGCGGCGTCGCCTTTGCGGAACCGCGTGCGCACCATGCGCGACGTCAGCGCGGTGATCGTGGCCAGGATGTTCTTCACGCGGTGCTGCAACTCGTGTAGCAGCCTTTCCTGGCTGCCCTCGGCCTCCTTGTGGCTCAAAACGTCGACCAGGGGCGGCGATGGCGTCGATGTCGGTGGCGAAGATCTGCAGATTGGGCGAGGCGGCGCCGCGCGGCGCGCTCTCCTTCAGGAGCTGGCGATCGAATAGGCCTCTTCGCCCGTGGCGTAGCCCGGCACCCATACGCGGATCGTCTCGTCGGGCTTGCGGCTCTCGAACAGCCGGGGAATGACCAGCCTTTCCAGGACTCGAAGGCGTGCTCGTCGCGGAAGAAGCTGGTGACGCCGATCAAGAGGCCTGGTACAGAAGGTCCACCTGCTGCGGCTCGTCGCGCAGCCGCTCGTAGAACGCGGTCGGGTCATCGATCTACGGTACCTGCATGCGGCGCTGGATGCGCCGCAGGATCGAGTTGTCCTTGTAACCGCTGAAATCGTGGCCGGTCCGCACGCGCAGCAGCGCCGCGATGCGTGAAAGCTGTTCGGCGACATCGCGCTTGCGGCGGTCGCGTTCGCTTTCGGTATGATTGGAGTGGCGGAAATAGCCGACCACCTTGCCCGCCATTTCCTCCGCGAGAAGCACTCTGGACGGCGCTGCGCATCATGCCGTCATATTCGGCACTTTCTTGCGCCAAGGTCAGGCCGCCGCGTTTCCTTGATGGTCCTGAGCCCGATCGTGCCGTCGCTGCCCGTCCCGGACAGGATGATGCCCGCCGCAGACTTCGACTGCTCCTCCGCCAGATGAGGTGAAGAAATCGTCGACCGGCGTGCGCCTGACGCGCGTCGCGGCCATCCTGGCCACCTGAAAGCGCTGGTCACGCAGCGTCACCGACACACCGGGAGGCGTGACGTAGATCTTGTCGGACTCGATCTCCATGCCTTCGGCCGCGGTTTGGGTTTCGATCGCAGTGGAGCGCCGGATGATGCTGGTGAGCACGCTTTCATGCTCGGCGTCGAGGTGCTGAATGACCACATAGGCAAAGCCGCTATCTGCCGGCACCTGTGGAAGAACCTTTGCAGGGCTGCGATGCCGCCCGCCGATGCGCCAATGCCGATAATTGGGAAGGGAGCGGCCGGCTTTGCGGCTTCGCGCGCGCTAGCCCTCGCTCTCTGTGTGCTTGCCTTCTTCGCCGCCCGCGCCATTGCCGCTTAACCGTGCTCGCCTGCTCTCAAGGATGCGCTCGATAACGGCGGCATCCGCTTCATATTCCTTCGCCCGCGCGCCGAACTGACTGGCAAGCTCGGCGCGATGCCGCATCTTCTCCCGCTCGGCCATGCGCCGGGCAAATTCCGCCCGCTGCTGATGTGCGCGCAGCAGGCTCCACAGCATCTCGTCCGTCTCGATCGCCTGCGCCTCCATGACCGCGTCGGCGGTGAAAGCGTGCCCGGTATGGCACCGATAGCGCAGCATGTCACCGTCTTCGATCTCCCATAGCGGTCCATGGCATTCCGGACATGTAAACACCGACAACTCGCCAAATCGATCCGCTTCTTTCATGGTCGAATGCTCCTGCGCGGCGATCGCCGCTTCCAATCTGACCGTTGGTGGTGCCGCGAAGGTTTCGCCGGCCGGCTCCGCCGCCAGCCTTGCCAGCAAGGCGCCGAGCTCCGCGGAGGGCACGCAGTGGTCGATCTCGACATAACGCAGCGCGCTTTCCACCATGGACGGCACCGGCGCGTCGTTAGGATGCTGGACGACCGCCACCCCGCCGACGGCCTTGACGGCCCTTAATCCGACGGTGCCGTCGGAGAGCGAGCCCGACAGCAGCACGCCGATGACACTGGCGCCGTAGCTCAGCGCCGCCGAACGGAACAGCGGATCGATGGCCGGCCGGGCAAGGTTTTCGCGTGGACCGCGCCGCAGCATCATATGGCCATCGTGAAGGAGAAGATGGAAACCGGGAGGCGCCACATAGATGCAGCCCCTCCTGAACGTTTCCCCATTCCTGGCCGGCTGCGCTGCAAGCGTGCCGGCGCGGTCGAGGATCTGCGGCAGATAACTGACCTGGCCGACATGCACCGCGACGAACACGGCGGCCGGTAGATCGGCGGGCAGATCGCCGACGATCCGCTTCAACGGTTCGATCCCGCCGGCCGACGCGCCGATGACGATGATGTTGTGGTTGTTCGATGGGGCCAGGTACCGGGCCATTCCGCGACGAGCCTCCAGATTGGGCTGTAAGAACCGTTCCGTTCCGGATATGGCGCCATCGCGGTTCAGCGACCGGTCAGGTCTTTAACAATGCAATCTGCGCGGATGTTCCATTACTGCTGATTCAGCGCCTGTCTGTCGTTACCGAAGAGGGGTGGAACATAGGAGATCGCTGGCAGTTCGGGTTCGCCTCAGACGCCGTGCCAGGCGTCTGTTGAAGACGGGTGGGCAACACCTGATCGGCCCGCGCCTGTCCCTCGCAGGCGTGGGCTTCAGGTCCGGCATGACTTGCCGCGCCGCGATGCGGATGTGCCACCAAGAACCACAGGAGACAGCTATGAAGCATCAGACCTCTTACGAACTTCAATCAGTGGCGATCGTCGACCGGCTTGGATTGATTCCCCTTGCAACGAGAACGCAACGGATCGAGCGGTGGGCGGAACTTCTCGACCGCAATCCGCAGCGCTGTCTCTCGGCGCTGACTGGCACCGAATATGTCGATCCCGGGGTTCGCGAACGGGTGCGGGCGGACGGATCGGCGCTCGCGATTGCGTTCGACGATCCGCTGCTGCGCGCGGCCGGGTTGCGGTCGGACACCTATGGCGAGGCGAAGCGCTTCTTCGAACTCTCCGATTGGCAATTGCATGATGTCGTCTGCAGCTGCCATACCGGCGCGACGATGCAGGCAAGCTGGGCCGCCGCCCGGGTCCGCCGGATCATTAGAGGCAACCCGATCCTCGGCTGGCTCAGAAGCCGTTTCACGCATTGAGACAGACCGGTCGCCCGGCGAACGCAGGTCGCCGGCGGCTCGGCTGCCGATGGTCAGTGCAGAAGAGAGGCTCCGCGCAACTGCGCCATCCTGCGCATGATCGTGTTCAGCCAGTCGGCGATGGACGAATCCGCGGGCCTGTTGTCGATATCCTCAAGCGCCCTCTCAAGAGTATGCTCCACAAGACGATCGGAAGCGCCGGGATCGTCCAGCAGCAGGCGCGCGGTGAGCCGGAGCTTGGGCAGCAGCGCGACGACGTCTTCCGCCGTGGATGGCGGACGCGCAATGGGCTGGGTACAGGGCTCCGGGGGGAACAGCGCATCGATCACGGTGGCACGGTTCGACGACTTGCTCAGGCGGCTTGCAAAACGCAAATGCTCGGGGATGGCGATCTCGTCATATCCGCTGAAGAACACGAAGGGCACGTTGCGCCGCATCAGTTCGTCCGCAACCGGGAAAACCTTGCGGCCATGCAGGTCGATGTCCAGAATCGCGGCCTCGGCTGCTTTCGCGTGCCGTCCGGCCTGCTCCACCGTCGCCACCGGCCCGAGAATGATGGCCCCCATGTCGGCGAAGAAGGTCGCCAGATCGCTGGCGAGCAGCCACTCGTCTTCCGCGATCAAGAGGCGAAGTCCCCTGAGGTTTCGCACACGCAAGCTCCGTCAACTCGCATTCGCAGCCGCAGACCCTGCTGCGCCGATACCGGCGCGCATGACGATGAGGTCGCAGGGAAGCCAGATGCTAGAACGCAGCGAAAGGTGAACCGTTCCGGCTGTTCGCTGCATGCGCTTCGATCCGATCCGGCAGGTATGGAACCATTCCGCCGGCCTGCGGTTCGGCATGAGGCGGAGCTCGGCTCGGAACCATGAACATGATATCGCACGGCGAAGCTTCCAGGAACGACAACGAGCGTGAGAATGCCGAACGTGTCCGCGACCTGACGCAGAGAGCGGGAATTGCAAGCGGATTGGCGCTGGCGCTGATCCTGAAATACGGCAACGATCCGGAGGTGCTTTATCGCGAGGCGGCAAAGCTGAAGCGCGACACGAACAATGGCGGCAGGTAGGAATCAGTCGTGCTTGCCGATCCGATGGTCCTCATCCTGATGTATTTCATCTTGCCGGTGTGGCTGATCGCGGGCTTTGCCGACTGGCTCTGCCACCGCGCCACTCACATCGAATCCACGACAGGTGCGAAGGAATCGCTGATCCATTTGCTGATGTTCGCAGAGGTGGGGATCCCGCTGCTTGCAGCGATGTTCCTCGAGGTGAACGCCTTGGTCATCGCCGTAATGATCGTCGCCTTCTTCGTTCATGAAGCGACGGCGATGTGGGATGTGCGCTACGCGACCACGGCGCGGACGGTCGGCCCGATCGAGCAGCATGTCCACAGCTTCCTGGAGATGATCCCGCTGATGGGGCTGGTCATCGTCGTGGCGCTGCATTGGCGCCAGTTCCTGGCCCTGTTCGGCGCCGGACCGGAAACGGCTCGCTTCGACCTGACCTGGAAACATCAGCAACTGCCGGTGGCATATATTGCCGTCGTGATGATCGTTATCGTGCTCTTCGAACTGCTGCCCTATGTGGAGGAGTTCTTCAGAGGCCTGCGCGCCAACTCGGGCCGGCTCGTTCCTGCCAAAGCAAGGCGCCATGAGCCCGGCGATACCGCCACGCGGTGAAGGCAACCATCTTCTCAGCCGTTCTGGTCGATAGCGTGCGGCGAGGGCTGCTGGGCGCCACCGGCCGGACGCCCGTCCTTCTGGCCAGCCCAAACCCAGAGCGCGACCAGGACGATCACCAGAACACCTAGCGCAATTGTGATATGACGCATCAACGGCCTCAGCCGCCTGGCCTGTTGGCGGCCGGATCCGAGCCGACGCTAATCGCGGGATCGGGCGCCACCGGACCGCGCTCGGCCTCCGAGCCTTCCGACTCGATCTCCTGGACAGCCTGATCCCAGTGTTCCTGCTGGCGCCCCTCGGGACGGCCTTCCCGCTCCCATATCTCGTGAGCGCGTTGCCTGATGCGTTCTTCCCTGTCCATGACGAGCCTCCTTTCGCGCCACATGTGGCGCTGCCCGCGCCTAAGTGATTGCCGGCAGATTTGTTCCTTCGAAGCCTGGCTGCCGTGTGCTGTGCCGGTTCGGGAACGTCGCCTTCGCGCCGGTGTTACTTCTCCATGAGAAATGGAGACCAACCATGAACAATCAGAACCGCCGCGAGACAGGTGCCACAAAATATCCGGCGAACTCCGATCCGGATCCGAGCGACCAATTTTCGCAGGACGCCGCCGGCAACGAAAGACCTCACGTCGATCCGGGCCTCAGCCGCAAACAGGGCGAGGTCGAGGACAAGACCCATCAGTCGGAAGGCCGCAATCCGCCGCGGCAGCCGACGCCAAGCCCCGCGACCGAAAAGAGTTCAGGCGCTGGCCCGGCAGTCGCGGAGCATTCCAAGGACGCCAAGGCGCCCAGGAGCGGCCGTCAGCCCGGCGCCTATGTGAAGGAATGACGGCGGCGCCGACGTCGTGGAACATACCTATGACTTCTAAGTTCGGGGACTGCTGCCGCCGGCGATCCGGCGGCGGATTGTGAGGCTCTGGAGCCTCCGCAACCACGACGGATCGGCTATGAACACGACAGCGTCAAGCAAACATCAGCGAGAACGGGCAGCGGGCGATAGGCCACGTTCGCTCCGCCGGCGGGGATGGCTCGCTTTGACGTCAAGTGTCCTGGTGAGCTTGCTTTGTGTTCCGGCATCGGCTCACCAGGCGCCGGCAGGCTGGCAGTATGACCCTTCCTGCTGCGCCGGGGTGGATTGCAACCAGGCGCCGCCTTCGGATGTGAAAGAGACGAAATACGGTTACCAGCTCTCGACCGGCGAGCTGATCCCCTATAGCGACCATCGCATCAAGCGATCGCGTGACGAATATTTCCACGAATGCAAGCCGGGCGGCGACAACAGATCCCAGCGCTCTTTCTGCCTTTACGTTCCGGACCGCGGGATGTGATCTGTAACGGCTCGACCGAAAGGCAGAAAGATAAAAAGCCCGCCCTCGCAAAGGCGGGCCCTCGAGGCCGTGCAAGAGGCCGATAGCTTACTTGTTGCAGTTCTGCATGTTGGACGTCGTATTGCCGCTGGCTGTGTTGTTGTCGATGTCATTGCCGGCGGCGTCCTTGCACCGGTCGTTTGCGCCGTTGGACTTAGTGCTGTTCGTGCTGTTGGTGGCGTTTGGATCGACCGTGCCGTTGCTGTTGCCCGTACCCGTTGCGCCGCCCGTGCCAGTGGTGCCTGTGGTAGCGCCGGTGCCGTTGGTGCCGTCCCCGTTGCCCGAGCCGCTCGTTTGCGCCATCGCGGAAGTCGCCAGGACAACTGCAAGAACGGATGCGGAAAGAAGTTTGATCATGGATGGATCTCCTGTTGATCGCCTGATTGCGATATAGTTCAACAAGAAATCAAACCGGATGTTCCGCTAAAACTTGTCGAAAACGCCCAACCGTTTATAAATTTCGTCTCTAGCAAAGAAGATACGCAATACAGTTTTGTAAGAATGGTTGCGAAGGTCTAGGAAGCTTATTTATTCGTTCGAATTTTCTGGCGGGGATTGATGCCACCTGCGTCGGTGGTGTCGTTCTCGACATCACCTTCGATTGTGTTCTCGCCATGCTCCAGCTCGTCGCCTTCCTTGATGGTACCCTTGGAGGTTCCAATGCCGGGATCATTGCTCATATCGGCATCGCTCGGTTTTTTCGATTTCGGGTGTTGGTTTCCGCTCATGGTCGTTCCTCGTTATGCCCTTCGAACCGGAAGCGGCGCAGAATGTTCCGGCGTCAGACGCCGAACGGATAAGTTTCCGGCATGCCTTCCGCGGCGTGTTCGGCTCCGAGCGGCGTGACCGCGCTGGTTTCATCGAACCAGACGAAGGCATCGAACTGACGCGCCAGCGAAGCGTCGGCATAGTGGCTGCGCAGTTCGGTTTCCGGCCGGTAGATCACGCCGATGAAGCGCTCCAGGCGGCTCTCGGTCAGCCGGTCGCGCAGCTTCGGGTCGCGTGCGAGGTCAAGCAGGAATCGCTCGATGCCTGCGTCGTGGCAGAGCCGCTCGTAGCTGTCCTCGCGCGATGGCCGCACCGACTTGACTTCCATCTCGCCGTCCCAGTCGGTCGCCGCGGCGACCGTGCCGGTGTGGGTGCCAAAGCCGATGAGCGCCGCGGCATCGCCGAACCGCTGCCGGCAGAGCTGGCCGATATTCACTTCCTCGCGCGAGACTCCCATTTCGGTGTAACGCGCATCGCCGATGTGGGAATTGTGTGCCCACACGATGGCTTTCGCGTTCGGGCTTTGCGCATCGAGCACATGGCCCAGCGTCTCGAACATATGCGTGTCACGCAGGTTCCAGGATTGCGGTCCGCCGTAATACATGGCGCGGTAATACTGCTCCGCCGAAGCGATGAGCCGGGCATTCTGCGCGGCGTCGAACAGTTCCTCGCCGTCCCGGCCGGCATGATCGAGTTGTCTCGCCAGCATGTCGCGGCACTGCTCGAGGACCGCTTTCTCGCATTCGCGGTAGCCCTTGGTCAGCGCGGCACGACCGTAGGTCGACGGTTCGGTCTGCCATGGCGTCAGGCAGCCATAGCGCTCCCGCGCAACCCTTGCCGCTTCCGGGTCGACGCGGTCAAGATACTCCAGGACGGCGGCGATCGAACCGCGCATGTTGTAGATGTCAAGGCCATAAAAGCCTGCTTGCGGCTGCAGTGCCTTGACCTTGTCATTGTGCTCGCGCAGCCATTCCACGAATGCCGCGACCTCGGTGTTGCGCCACATCCAGGTTGGAAAGCGCTGGAACGGCTGGTCGGCGCCAGGCGAGGCGCCTCGGCCGCGGACATAGCGGTCGATGGCCGCTGCATCGGGCCAGTCGGCCTCGACCGCGACGATGGTGAAGCCGTGCCTCTCGATCAGCCTTTTGGTGATTGCCGCGCGCGCCCGGTAGAATTCGGAGGTGCCGTGGCTGGATTCGCCGAGCAGGACGATCCGCCGGTCCGCGAAACGGTCGAACGGTTCGGCAAATGCAGGGTCGTCGAAGTCGGAAAGCGGCTCGGCGGCCGCCGCGATCATCTCCGGCAGGCTGCGCGTGCGCGCCTGCGGGGTCGTGCGGACAGTCGCTGGGCGGCTTTCCTCCCGCCAGCCCTGTTCGCCGATCAACGGGACGAAGCGCACCCCGCCGAAATCCTCCTCGCTGTAGGTCGATGCGCCGGTGCGTGTCACCTTGAGCAGCCGCTGCTCGTCGGGATCGTCGCCCACCGGGATGACCAACCTGCCGCCGACATCCAACTGCTGCTGCAATGCCAGCGGCGCCCCCGGCCCGCTCGCGGCCACCACGATGGCGTCGAAAGGTGCGGCTTCGGGCCAGCCTCTGGTGCCGTCGCCGATCCGCACTTCGATGTTGCCGTAGCCTAGTTTTTGAAAGCGTCGCCGTGCGTCCTCGGCCAGTGTCGCATGGCGTTCGATCGTGTAGACGTGGTCGACGATGCGGCTCATCACGGCGGCGGCATAGCCCGATCCTGTGCCGACCTCGAGCACATGATCGCCTGGGCCGATTTCCGCCATCTCCAGCATGAAGGCAACGATATAAGGCTGCGATATCGTCTGTCCTTCCGCGATCGGCAGCGGTCCGTCCTCGTAGGCGAATTCCTCGTAGCCTGGGTTCACGAAGACTTCACGCGGAACCTCTCGCATCGCTGCCAGGATTTCCCGATCATGGATGCCGCGCCGGCTGAGATGCACATCGACCATCCGACGACGCTCGCGGGAAAGATCGAGCATGTGAATGTCCTCCGTCCTATTCGCTAGCCTCCATCATCGTCTTGGCAGGATCGCGGGCGACGTTTTCCTCAATAAGGTCGCGACCCGGAGTCTGCGGCAGCGCCTTGCGAAAATTCTTGGCGTAGTCGAGCGGCATTTTCGGCGGCATCATCGGCTCATAGGCGTCGACGAGCGCCTCGATGATCACCGGCCCACTGGTGGCGAAAGCCTGGTCGAGCACGCGCTCGACCTCCTCCGCCCGCTCGATGCTGAAGCCTTTTCCGCCCATCGCCTCGGCGGCCTTGGCGAAATCGATCGGCTGCAGCTCGCAGCCGAATTGCGGGTTGCCAAGGAACATCATCTGCTCCCAGGCGATCTGATTCAGCATGTTGTTCTTGATGACCAGCACTTTCAGCGGGATACCGTAGCGCACCGCCGTGGAAAACTCGCCGAGCTGCATGGCTAGACCGCCATCGCCGACGATCGCCGCGACTGGACGGCCGGGAAAGGCAATGCCAGCGGCGATGGCATAGCTCAAACCGCAGGACATGGAGGCGAGCGCGCCGGAAACGCCGAAAGCCTGTCCCGCGCGGAGATCGACATGGCGCGCGGCAAGTTCCGTGTTCTGGCCGGAATCGGTCGCCAGCACCGTATTCTCGGCGAGGCGCTCGCCGAAGGCGCGCGCGACGCGCTGCGGCTTGAGCGGATGGGCCAAGCCATCTTCGGACTGCCGCATCATCTCGCGCCATTTCTGCATCGAGTTCTGCGCGGTCGCCAGAAATGCGCCGTCGCCCTTCTGCTGCAGCCGCTTGTTCAGGGCGCGCAAGGTCTCGGCCGCGTCGCCGACCAGACCGGCCTCGACCGGGAAGCGCAGGCCGATGCGCTGCGCATCGCAATCGATCTGCACGCCACGCGCTTTGCCAGGCTGCGGATAATATTCGATGTAAGGGAAGGTCGAGCCGACGATGAGGATGGCGTCGCACGTCTCCATCGCCTCCTGCGAAGGCAAGGTGCCCAGAATGCCGATGCCGCCCGTGGTGTAGGGATGATCGTCCGGCAGCACGGCTTTGCCAAGCAACGCCTTGGCGATCGGCGCCTGCAACAGCCGCGCCGTTTCCTCGAGTTCAGCCGCCGCGCCGATCGCTCCGCGCCCCGCAAGGATCGCCACGCGCCCGGCGTCGTTGAGAATGGCCGCTGCCTTGTCCAACTCCGCATCCTGCGCGACGCAGTGGGGGGCGAACATGTCCTGCGGTGTGTGCGCCGGGCGGTTGCGCTTGGATCGCTTGGCCGCGTCGGCGGGCTGCTCCTGGATATCGCTGGCGATCGAAAGATGCGCGACGCCCTTGCGGGCGAGCGCCGTGCGGCAGGCGAGGCTCGCCACGTTCTCCATATGCGCAGCGTCCGAGACCTGGACGTTGTAGACGCTGACGTCGTTGAAGACGCGAGTAAGATCGACATCCTGCTGCGTGAAAGTCTCGATCAGGTCATGGAACTGCATGCCGGTGATCGCCAGCACCGGCGCCTGGTCGAGCCTTGCGTCGTAGAGGCCGGTGAGAAGATGGGTGCCGCCGGGTCCGGACGTTGCGAGGCACACGCCGAGCCTGCCTGTCCATTTCGCGTAGGCGCAAGCCATGAACGCGGCCGACTCCTCGTGCCGCACTTGAACGAAAGAAATTTTGTCCTGGTTCTTGCGCAGCGCCTCCATGACGCCGTTGATGCCGTCGCCGGGCAATCCGAACACGACTTCGACGTTCCAGGCGATCAGGGTGTCGACAAGGATTTCGGCTGCATTGGGCATGGCGAGGCTCCGCTGTTGCCCCCCGAACCAGCAAGGTTGCCGTTGGTTCCCTTGCCGGTCGAGGTGGGTTGATGGCCTCAGAACAAACCGGTTGCACCACATTGGGCGGCCGCTTGGCACCGACGTGGAACAGCTTTCAACAGAACCCATCGTTCTGGCAGACCGCCGGCGGGGAACCTTATCTCCGCCAATAAGTTAATAGCTGGCGTTAACTTATGTTAGGACAAGGCAGTGACACGGAAGGCTGATGAAGTGCTCAGCCCAGAAGAGTTGTCTTCACGCACCAGGAGGGTGGAGCGCGAGATAACCCTGGCTTTGGATGCGTTTGCAGAACAGGACGCGCCTTCCCGAATGGTCGAACTGGCGCGAAAGCTCGACACCGCGATCGCGTTGCGTGCGCGCAAGTCCCGTCCGAATTGACTTTCAACCGACGACATCGCGCCGACCCGGAACAATTGGGGCCGGCATCTGTTCACCTGTGAAACTTTCCATGGGCGATCGGATGAAGAGCCTTATTCAAAGCCTGATAGCCGAATTCCTGCCGCGCTGGTGGCGCCGAAAATCTCGCATCCCGGCACCGAGAGACATGCTCGCCCGTGCATCCTCGCGGGCAACGCCGGACCATTCCCAGGCAAGCGGGCCCGGGGAAGGATCGGACGCCGTTCCAAGATAGCTCACGCCGGGACATGCCCCGCTGTACCGGCTGGAACATTCGCCCCGATTGCTCGTTCGGCAACATCATTTCAGCGAGCACAAGGGACACCGACAATGCCGAAGAAAGCTTCCCCGGCCGACACTACAGCCGTGGCTGAGATTCACGACCAGGAACTTGTCCGCGGCAATGGCGGCGAACTGCATCAGGTGGCCGAAGGCGAGGTCGAGGTGCAGACGACGGCGCTTGGCACGCCGATTGCGGATGACCACAACACGTTGAAGATCGGCGAACGCGGTCCCACGCTGATCGAGGATTTTCATTTCCGCGAAAAGATCTTCCATTTCGATCATGAGCGCATCCCCGAGCGCGTGGTCCATGCGCGCGGCTACGGAGTCCATGGCTTCTTCGAGACCTACGAGTCACTCGCCAAGTACACCAAAGCCGATATCTTCCAGCGGCCCGGCGAAAAGACACCCGCCTTCGTCCGTTTCTCGACGGTCGCCGGCAGCAAAGGGTCTTTCGACCTGGCGCGGGATGTGCGGGGTTTCGCCGTGAAACTCTACACCAAGGAGGGCAATTGGGACCTCGTCGGCAACAACATTCCGGTCTTCTTCATCCAGGATGCGATCAGGTTTCCGGATATGGTCCATGCGGTGAAGGAGGAGCCGGACCGGGCATTTCCGCAGGCCCAATCCGCGCACGACAATTTCTGGGATTTTATCTCGCTGACTCCGGAATCGATGCACATGATAATGTGGATCATGTCCGACCGCGCCATTCCCCGGTCGTTCCGGTTCATGCAGGGCTTCGGCGTGCACACGTTCCGTCTCGTCAACGCCAAGGATGAATCGACCTTCGTCAAATTCATCTGGAAGCCGAAGCTGGGCATGCAGTCGGTGGTCTGGAACGAGGCCGTGAAGATCAACGGCGCCGATCCCGATTTCCACCGCCGCGACCTCTGGAACGCCGTCCAGTCAGGAGATTTTCCGGAGTGGGAGCTGTGCGTGCAGCTCTTCGACCAGGATTTCGCCGACAGTTTCGACTTCGATATCCTCGATCCTACCAAGATCATTCCCGAGGAGGTCATCGAGCCGTTGCCGGTCGGCCGCCTTGTTCTCGATCGCATGCCGCAGAACTTCTTCGCCGAAACCGAGCAGGTCGCCTTCATGACGCAGAACGTGCCGCCGGGCATCGACTTCTCCAACGATCCCCTGCTGCAGGGACGCAACTTCTCCTATCTCGACACGCAGCTCAAACGCTTGGGCAGCCCCAACTTCACCCATCTTCCCATTAATGCGCCGAAATGCCCGTTCCATCATTTCCAGCAGGATGGTCACATGGCGATGCGCAACCCGGCCGGCCGCGCCAACTATCAGCCGAACTCCTGGGGCGAGGGCCCGCGTGAGTCGCCTAGCCAAGGCTTCCGGTCCTTTGCCGATGCGGAGGAGGGGCAGAAGGTCCGGCTAAGGGCGGAGAGCTTCGCCGATCACTACAGCCAGGCCCGCCAATTCTTCATCAGCCAGACCGAGCCCGAGCAGCGTCACATCGCGATGGCTTTGACATTCGAACTGAGCAAGGTCGAGACGCCGGTCATCCGCGAGCGGATGATCTCCCATCTGCTTAACATCGACGAGACGCTGGCGACCACAGTTGCCGACAAGCTCGGCATCAAGACAATGCCGGCGCCTGCCGACGCGGCTGTGCCGACACGCGATGACCTCGAGCCGTCGCCCGCGCTCAGCATCATCAACAACGGGCCGGACAGCTTCAAGGGTCGCAAGATCGGCGTGCTCGTCAGCGACGGCATCGATTCCGGCCTTCTGCAAGCGATAAGGGATGCGGCGCAAGCGGAAGGCGCCAAGGTGGAAATCGTGGCGCGCCGGGTGGGCGGTGTCGAAGCCGGCGATGGCAGCTGGATCGAAGCCAACCACATGATCGACGGCGGACCGTCGGTTCTTTTCGATACGGTCGTGCTGCTCGTTTCCCAGGAAGGCGCCGAGATGCTGTCCAGGGATGCTGCGGCAAAGGACTTCGTGTCCGACGCCTTTGCGCACCTGAAGTTCATTGGCTTCGTCGCGGGCGCCGGACCTCTGCTGGCAAGCGCCGGCGTGGCGGCCGACGCGGACGAGGGGCTCATCGAGCTCACAGGCGGCGGTTCCGCGCGCTCGTTCGTCGAGGCTTGCCGCAAGCTGCGGCTGTGGGCGAGGGAAGATGCCGTCAAACTCTGAGGTGTTCATCCGACCCGTTACCAGCGCAGGAATTTTACCGGAACATTTGGAGCGCCTGCCGGTTCGGGAGATGATCGCCCTCCCTCCAGCGATCCAGGGTCCCATCAAGGCCCAAGGCCCGTTGCCGCATGCAGGCAGCGGGCCTTCTTCATATGCGGATGTTCCGTTGCGGCGAGCCTCCCGATACCGGGCTCGACGGGAACAAGCGGGATGTCTTCCGGGTTTTTTTCGAGAGAGGGAACCGTCAACAGGAGGCCGCGATGAGCGAGGCTATGACGACCTCAAATCACGAAGTGATTCGAGCCTGGATCGAGGCGCGCGAGGGCAGGCCTGCCGTCGTCGCGGCGCAGGGCAAGGCCGCGACGCTGCGGGTCGATTTCGGCGAGGGCGATGAGGATCTTAGGCCGATCGAATGGGAAGATTTCTTCAAATTCCTGGACGACAACAACCTGGCGTTCGTCCACCAGGACATGACCGCAGAGGGCATCACCAGCCGCTTCAACAAATTCGTCCCGCGCGAGTAGCGATCAGGGAACTGAGGACATCGCCAGTTATTGAACGCCCGGCATCTTGCTGGCATCCTGAGGGTTCTTCGTGATGCCGGCTGCTGGCGAGGTGTCCTGCGGCGCATTCCCGCCCTGGTTTTGTTCGGGCGTGCGTTTCCATGGCGCCGAAGATGAGCCGCTGTCGACTTCAATGAAGGCCCAGTAGCAAAGCGCCATGACCACCAGCAACAGTAGCAGCGGCAAAAGCACCCGTCTCATGCCGAACTCCTGACGGGCTTTGCCGTTGCACCGCTGGCGCCGACCACGCTCATGCTTGCCGCCGCCGCTCGGCCTCGCGCTCGACATCGTCAGCCGAATAATCGCCGGCAGCCGGATCGAATTCTGCCCACCCGTCCGCTTGGTATTCGCTGCGGCGGTCGGCGATGTTGACCGACGCGGAGCTGCGGAGAACTTCACGGGCTTCCGAGGCGAGGTCGTCCTCGACGCGAGCCGTCACCAGCGTGCCGCCGCGGCGGACGCCTTCGGCATAGACATGCGCGTCTTGCTCCGGCACGCCGGCGTCGGTCAGGCTGCCGATAATGCGCCCGGCCGCGCCGCCGACAATCGCCCCGGCGACGGCGCCCGCGGCTGTCGCCGCCAGCCAGCCGGCCGCGACTACCGGCCCGACGCCCGGTATGGCCATGGCGCCAAGGCCTGTTGCCAGGCCGCCGGCGCCGCCCACGACCGCGCCGATGCCGGCGCCGCTGGCGGCATCCTCGGCTGCTGCAGATTGCGTGTTCCGGTACCAGCCGCGGGCATTGTTGGCCATGATGCTGATGTCGGATGACGGAACGCCGATGGACTCCAGCTCGCCCACGGCGTCAGCGGCGTCGTCATAGTCATCGAACAGGGCGGTGATCGTTTGCATGTCGGTTCTCCTGTCTATTGTTGGCCGGCAAACACGTTGCCCTGGTAGTCGAGCGCTACGGCAATGCCCTTGCCGTCCTTGGTCGCCTGGCCGCGCCAGATTCCCTGTTCGTCCTTGGCGAGCGCGGAGACGTCCGCATAGCCGGCATCCTGGATGCGCTCTTTCGCCTGCGCTTCCGTGAAGCTGTTCGCGCCGGGGACCGGAGCGGGTGGTTTGGGCGTCGATGCCGATTTGACCGCCGGCATGCTCGCGCTGGCGGCGGCGATCTTCTCGATCATGTCCTGATGCATCTTCAGCGTCGGCAGCGTCTCCGTCGCGAAGGATTTAAGGGCCGGATTGTCTCCATCCTTGGCGTAAGCCTCGAACAGGCCAACCGCGTCCGCATGCGCCTTGCGCTGCATCTCGACGTAAGGCTGGTCCACCGAGGCTGTCGTGCCCTGCAGCCGTTCCAGATCGCTCTTATGCTCGGCATCGGATTGCGTCGACACCTGCAGCTTCTGCTCGCCGGCGATCTTCTGCAATTTGGCGTTCGCGGCGCCGTGATCGGCGATCATCCGCTTGGCGAAATCCTTGATCTGCTGATCCTTCGCATTGTCCTGCGCAATCTTGCTCGAATCCACTTCGAACATCCCACCGATTGCAGCCTTGTTGACGAAGGTCTGCGCGTCCTCGGCCGCGAAGGCAGGAAGGGCAAGCATCAGCGCGGCGGTCGCCGATGGGATAAGGAATATCCGCATGCTCATGGGGCAAGGCTCCTTTGTCTTGGTGGCACCGAACCACCATTCCGGCCCTTTGTTCCCCAAGGACTTCGTTTCCTTGGCCCGATAGAATCGCCCGGCCGGCCGGGCGGATTTGGGTTGAATCCGCTCGGCACGAAGGTGCCTGGACGGCAAATCAGGCAGCGTCGGCCACTACGTGGCTCTGGCTCAGGCGAAATTGGAGAGCGAGGGTCGGCTTATCCTCGTCCACGATCTCGCCCTTCTTGACGATGCCGGTAATGGCAACAAACCTTGTAGTGGGCGAAACGTTCAAAGAAATTTTGCCGAGGAACGGCCAAAAAACATCATTTGTTATTGTGTCTTGTCAAATCGAGGCCGGCCAGCGCGAGCGCTTTTCGAAAAGCACGGCAAGCGCTTACCTTGATGGAACGGAGGACTTTAATCGGAGTTTAGCGGCAGACAACGCGATGGAGAAATCCAACATGGAATACACTGCCGAAAATCTTTGTCCTGAAATCGCCGAACGCGAACGATGCGCGGCCCTCGCCGAGGCGCAAGCGAGGGAGTTCGAACGCATCAAGATGTATCCGGTCGCACGCGCAATGCGTGCCCTGGCATGTCGCATCAAAGAGTCCAGCCTGACACAGGAATTCGACACGCGAACTGCATCTGGCAATATCGAGCGCGCCGCGGTGTGATGGCCTTGAGCGCGCTCTCACCGATCTCGGCGAAAGCCGTCCACATTTGCGTGGATATGCAGCAGATGTTCATGCCGCCCATGCCTTGGGCGGTCGAATGGCTGCCCGTGATCCTGCCACAAGTTCAGAGGCTGGTCCGCAAGCGACCCGAAGCCACCATCTTCACCAGGTTCATCCCCGCGCGGAATCCGGGCGAGGGCCACGGCCGATGGAGACAATATTATGAGCATTGGGCGGACATGACAATCGCAAGGGCGGGCAAGGAGGTGGTCGAACTTCTCCCCGAGCTTGCCGTCCATGTCCCACCGGCGCGCGTGTTCGACAAGCCGATCTATTCCCCGTGGCTGAGCGGCGAAATGGCTGGCGTGCTTCAGTCCGAAGGCGTCGAGGAAGTGATCGTCAGCGGCGGTGAAGCCGATATGTGCGTTTTGGCGACTCTGCTCGGATCTATCGATCTGGGCTATCGAACGATCCTCGCGGAGGACGCTATCTGCAGCGCCTCCGATGAGGCCTATGAGAACATCCTGAAGCTCTTCACCAAGCGGTACTCCCACCATGTCGAGGTAGCGCCGGTTGAGGCCATCCTCGAATGCTGGCGATAGTAGGGGAGGCGGCGCCCGAATAGCTGGCTCCTGTCTTTCGGAACATCTCGCCGCAATCTCAGTTCGGTTGGTGGCGGCGCGTTCTGCGTCCCGAATGCGCCGTCTTGGGCGTCAGGAGTCCCATCGAAAGGCTCGCCCGTTCATCCCCTTTGCGGGCGAGCCTTCCGTGGGTCCAAGGTTGGCGGGCCGTAATGGCGCTCGCGTCATGTCCTGAGTTTAAACAGCTGATTGAAAGAAGTAGTTCGGACGGAACGAAAGCGAGATCCAGGAATTAAATCCAAGCATTCGAACACTACTTATAGGAGGACGAAATGGGACGAGGTATTCTGCTCTGGCTGCTCGGCGTTCCAATTCCGATCATCATCCTTTTGATGCTTTTTGCACGTTAGGAGCCGACGATGACCTTTTCCACGGCGGACCAACCCGCAACGATTGAGACATCATCCTCCGCCGTCAATTGGGGACCGATCGTGGCCGGCGCTTTCGCGGCAGCCACTTTAACCGTCATCCTCATGCTTGTCGGTTCCGGACTCGGTTTGGCGATGATGCCGCCATGGGGAAGCCCGTCCCTGACGACGTTTGCGGTGTCGACCGCGGTTTGGCTCGTCATCGTGCAGTGGCTGTCGTCCGCATTGGGCGGCTACGTCGCCGGGCGGCTTCGCACGAAGTGGGTCAACGTCCACACCGACGAGGTGTATTTCCGCGACACCGCGCATGGATTCCTGGCCTGGGCTCTGGCCACGCTGCTGGTGGCTACGGTCCTCGGCTCGGCGGTGTCCGGAATTGCCGGGACAGGCGCCCAGGCGACGACCGGCTTGCTAAGCGGCGCTGCAGCCGGTGCGGCTTCGCAAGCGTCGTCGGCGCGAACGCCGTCCGCCAATGATCTCGCCGGCTATTTCGTGGACGCGCTCTTCCGGCCGGCAGGCAACGCAGCTGCTCCCGCACCTGCGGCGACGACGCCCCAGAACAACGCGGACACCGTAGCGCAGGCAGCACGCATACTGACAATCAGCGCTGCGAACGGCGAAATGAGCCCGGAAGACAAGGCGTATCTTGCCCAACTCGTGGCATCCCGCACGGGCCTCCCTCAGGCTGAGGCGCAGAAGCGGGTCGACCAGGTTCTGGCGCAGGTCGAGGATGCCAAGAACAAAGCCAAGGCCGCCGCCGACAAAGCTCGCAAGGCGAGCGCTACCGCTGCACTGGTTGGCGCGCTGTCGCTGGTGATCGGCGCGTTCATCGCTGCAGTCGCCGGAGTGCTTGGGGGCCGCCAAAGAGACGAGGACGAGGCGGGCTATTTGCGGAGCAACTGACACTCACTGCGACGTTTAATTGCGCCGCAATTGCCCATTCCCGGTCGCTTACCGCTGCCGAGGGATAAGGGCGCGAAGCGGGATGGCAGCCGTGAAATTGAGACCGCTCGGAGCGAACCGCAACTCCACCGTCGCTCCGAGCTCATAAGGTAAGGTCCGCTCGAGCACCTCGAATCCGAAGCCGCGCCGTTCGGTCTGTTTCAGATCGTCAACACCGCTCTCAGCCCATACGAAGCGAAGCAGATCTTCCTCCAAACGCCATTCGATATCGATGCGGCCACTCCGGCTCGAGCTTGCAAGCGCGCCGTATTTCAACGCGTTCGTTGCCAATTCGTGGATAGCCAGGCCGATCGTCTCGGCGGCCTTGGGGGCGAGCGCCAACGGCGGGCCCTCGATCGTCAGGTTGTCGCCCTCGCGGCCCCCGGCGGCGAGCAATTCGTCGGCGGCTATCGATGCCAGGTTGATCTCGATCGACGGGTGGCGTGTGATCGCCACCTGCACGCGGGCGAAAGCGTTGATGCGACCTTCCAGGTGAGCCGCGGCTTCCTCCAAGGATTCGCTTTTCTCCATCGTACGCCGCACGATCGACCGGATCACGGCCAGCGTGTTGCGCGTATGATGCTGCAATCCGGCGAAGCGAGCCTGCTGCTGTTCCTCGGCTTGTTTCTGGCGCGTGATGTCCTGGCCGACGCCACCGATATGAGCGACCTTTCCCGCCGCATCGCGCATCGGAAAGCCGGAATCGCGCAGCCAGCGTATCTCGTTGTCGGCCGGCCGGCATATTCGGTATTCGAAGGTTGCGCGTTCGCCGTCGCGTATGCACTCGATCTGGCCCAGCACATGCTCGCGATCCTCGGGCACGATAAGGTCGATCCAGGTGGCGAAGTTGTCGCCGGCCAAGGCCTTTTGGCGGCTCATCCCGTAAATGGCGCCGAAGGCGGGCGCCAGAAATTCCCACTGCAGCGTGTCTGCATTGCGGACCCAGAGCACGTCGGAAGTGGCGTCCGCGAAACCGCGCAGGACCTCTTCGCTTTCGCTCAGGTGGTCCTCGGCACGCGCGCGCCCGTGCAGTGCTGCTTTGACATCTGCCAGACCGGGTTCAAGCGGCTTGTTGGGCGGGCCCTTGGACATCACTCCTCGTTGGCATCGAGATGCCTGCCCTCGCGATCGAGATGCAGATAATTGGGATTGAACAGCGCGACGTCCTGCAATGCCTGGAGATTGGGAATGGTCAGTGTCCTGTCCTTCAGCACAATGAGGTTCGAACCGCGCAGCTCCTGCAGCGTACGATTGACGTGAACCGTCGACATGCCCAGCGTTTCGCCCAGTTCCGTCTGCGTCAACGGAAATTCGCAACTGCTGTCGCTTGTGCAGCCGGCGGCCTCCAGCCGGATGAACAGCTCGCACAACAGATGCGCCATCCGCTCGAGCGCATCGCGCTGGCCGAGGTTGACCGTCCACTCGCGCTGGATCGCCGCCGCGACCAGCGTCTCCCACCACAGCGCCTGAGTGATGCGCGGGTGCCCGATCATCATCTCGTCGAAGGCAGCGCGCGAAATCTCCGAGACCGAGACCGGCGTGATCGCGCCGATCGAATGGTCCATTTCCTTGAGGATGAAGACGTTGAGATCGCACAGATCGCCGGGGAGGAAGAAAGCAATGATCTGCCGGCGTCCGTCTTCGAGGGTCTTATAGCGGCAGGCCCAGCCCTCGTTGATGAGATTGATGAATTCAGGCTTCTCGCCTTCGTGGATGATGTCTTCTCGCGCGGCGAAGCGCCGGACACGGTGCGCCGCAATTCTGACCAGCATCTCCTTATCGGCCTGCGAAAGCCGCGTGAATTTCTCAAGCTTGCGGATCAGAGGTCGCCTCATCCCAGTCCTCTTGACCCGGTGATACACATAATGATGCGGCAGCGACCTTACCTATGTTAATGTAGGACTGCGTAAGACGTTTCAAATGGCTGCCTTCGGGAGGCTTGCCATGGACGAGAAAGTCGCCGGCGCTCGTGTTTTGGTGATGGAAGACGAGTATTTTCTGGCTGAAGATATCACAAAAGCCGTCTCGGGGCTTGGTCTGACGGTCATCGGTCCCTTCGCGACCAGCGATCAGGCCCTGAATTCCCTTGACCTGGATTGCGTCGATGCCGCCATACTTGACCTCGATCTGGCTGGCGCCATCGACTTTGCCGTGGCGGACGCACTCGTGGACAGGCGGATTCCATTCGTGTTCGCGACCGGCTACGACGCCGCCACCATTCCCCCGCGCTTTGCTGAGATTCGCAGGTTCGAAAAACCTTGCGACGCAACGGAACTGGCGCGCCACCTTCTGGAGATGACGCGCAAGCCGCTGCCAATCGATAGTGGTTGATACCAGACTAGACGGTCATCAAATCGAAGCTCACGGCATGGCCGTGCTTGACCGCCGATCGCGCGATCATGTTGCTCAATTGAGGGCTTTCAACCGAACAATCTGGCATGACGGTCAAGATGGCCCTCGTGGCCGCGGCCACAGACACCGGAGATCGGTGAGGGGAACGCGTTTCCATATAGTGGTCGATAAGTTCGTTCAGACGAACAGGATGATATTTGATCACGCCGCAACCTCCCTAAGCCGAGCTTTGTTTCTTGCCGAAGATGATTGCGCCGGTTCCGCGGTCGCGCATTAACGCATGTGAGGCAGGTGGAGATTCTTTCGGGTGGGTGGCCACGGAGCGATGCGAGAGAAAAAGCCTACCGCGCAGCTGGGGCCGCTGAAGCTCAATAGCGGGTGGCCGTTCACGAGGAACACAAAACCGCCAGCGCTTTTTTTGGCCACTGCGGTTCCCTTAGGATTTCCAGATCTAAGCTTTTGAACGGTGGCGCGACGGCTGCCTGCCGTCCCGCATCGCCAGAGCTCTGATGAATGCAATCGCCCCCACATCGCAGCCATGCCTTGATGGTCCGTTGGAACTGATGACTGCCCTGGCCTGCTGTAGGGTGATGCCGTATTTGTCCGCAAAGATTTGCGGGTCGTAGGCGTCCTTCCAATCCCCGATAGGCTTCATCGCAAGTCCTCTCTGCTGCAGCCACACCAACGTTGCGCCGGCCGGAAAGTTCAACCTCACGTGCAGCCGAACCAAAGTTGATGACCGCTTGGACTTAGATACAGAGGACGCGGCCGGCGGCCGGGTAGCGCTGCCGGCGAAGAGCGATGCGCCGTGGACGCTTAAGGCGTGGCGAGCAATTGCCAGGCGGAAATAGCGCCACCTCAGGTCTGGTCGCCGAGGAAAATCCTTGGATCTTTTGCGGCGGCGACGAAAGCCTGGCGCGCCACACGTGGCGCCTTTCCTGTGCTCTCACCTAGGCTGGGCCCGGCCTGCATTCCTGTGTCACGCAGGACGTCGCGGACCGGGCGTTTGCCTTGCAGGCGACAGAATCCCCTCGGTGAAACGTCGATCCTCATAGCGATCGAGCAATCCGGAGTGGATGGGATCAGCAAGGCTGCGAGACTTCATGTAGGCATGCGCCAGCGTGCCTGGCCCGTCCGCGAAAGGTTCGATCTCAATCAGAATGCGAAAGTTCCCGGGCTTGCCGATTGACTCGATGCGATCGAGCTTCGCCAGAGCGCCTTCATCCAAGGTATAAAGCTCGCCGCTGACATGAAGACCGCTTCCGGGCTCGTTGAACATCATCGGGGCGAAGCGTGACCCTGCGATCAGCATCGGATATCGCTTTTTGGTCCGGTAGGGACCGATAAATCGCGCACCGGACAGGCCTTCATCGTGGAGCGGAAAGCCTCTTTTCAAAGTGCCGAACACGAACACGTTCTCAGCCAATGGTCGCTTCGACATTCTCAATAACGGGTTTTGACGGTGGGACTCGGCTTGATCTTGCTTTGATTTCCAACCCTTGCGCCGCCACTATGTTCCAGCGCCGCAGAACACGGCGTCAGGGTTCCGAGCTTGGTCAATACGGCTTGCCGATCCAACCCAAGCCGCCGAAAACCCCGTAACGCCGTTCCGACTGCGGAACATTTGACCCTTTCACCGGTTAGCGCACCACCGGCGCCTCTGCTTGCGGGAGCATAGCCTTCGATCCGGGAAGGAAGATCAATGTCAGGCACCGTCTTGTGGTTCATCGTCGTCGCGGGCGGTCCGCTCATTCTCTTGCTCGTGATCGTCTACGTTCTCCTCACCCGCCGTCGCCGCGGACCGGCGGAGCGGCGCGAGAGCGACCGCGCAACCGAACGCCTGTACCGAGAGGAAGGCGACTAGCGCCTCCGTTCTGGCGAAGCTCGTCACAAAAAGCGTGACGTAGAGCGCGGAACAACGCCGGATTACCGCTGTTTATCGAAACATGGGAATGACGATCGAAAGCCGGAGCAACGGTTGATGGCCAATGACGAGTTGCCGGGAGTGCTGGCGACGCTGCCGGTTATCGATGCAAAGGCGGAGCCGACGCTGAAGAGCGCGGAGGCGGAAGCGTTCTACACGCATGCGATCCGCGAGCTCGCAGCCACCGACATTCCGTTTCTGGTTGCCGGGACCTACGCCGTCAGCGCCTATACGGGCGTCGTGCGCCAGACCAAGGACCTCGACATCTTCTGCAAGCCCGGCGACTGCCCACGCATCCTCACCCATTTCAAGGATATCGGCTACGCTGTCGAGATCGAGGACGACCGCTGGCTGGGCAAGGTCTTCGAGGGCCCGCATTTCTTCGACGTGATCTTTGCTTCCGCCAATGGGACCATGCAGGTCGAGGATCAGTGGCTGGAGCATGCCCGCCAGGTCGAGCTGCTTGGCAGCCGGGTCAGGATCATCGGTCCGACCGAGCTTATCTGGTCGAAATGCTTCATCCAGGACAGGGGCCGGCATGACGGCGCCGACATCGCCCATATGATTCTAAAAGCGCATGAGGAGATCGACTGGCAAAGATTGCTGTCCTATCTCGACACCCACTGGGAGGTGCTCCTGATGCAGTTACTGAATTTCAGATGGATCTATCCCAGCGAGCGTGACCACATCCCCGACTGGCTGCTTGACAATCTGCTCGACCGGCTCGCCAGGCAGCGGCAACTGCCTGCGCCGCGGATGAAGATCTGCCGCGGCCGGCTTTTGTCGCAGGTCGACTACGAAATCGACGTCAAGGAATGGGGCTTCGCAGGCGTCGGCGGCGTTGGAGAATTCCGCGATGGCTGAACAGAACAAGACGGACCGCAAAACGAACGGCAACGGCAAGGTCAAGATCGCCGCGATGGGCGATCTGCATGTTCAGGAAGATGCGCAACCTTCCTACCGCGACCTGTTCGGCGAGGTTTCTCGCGAAGCAGACGTCCTGGTGCTCACCGGAGACCTCACCAACCTCGGCAAGCCGAAGGAGGCCGAGCTTCTCGCAGAGGATTTGCGCGCCTGCTCGATTCCGGTGGTCGCGGTGCTCGGCAACCACGATTACGAATCCGGCTGCGTCGACCAGGTCGCGGCGACACTCCGTCACGCCGGTGTCCATCTCCTGGACGGGCAAGCGACGGAGCTCATGGATGTCGGCTTTGTCGGGGTCAAGGGTTTTGTCGGCGGCTTCGGCCCGAGAATGCTTGGCTCTTTCGGCGAGCCGGCGATCAAGGCCATGGTGGCCGAGAGCGTCAGCGAGGCCATGCGGCTCGAGAACGCCATGCGGCAGGTCCGCGCCAAGCGCACGCTGGTGGTGCTGCACTATGCGCCGATCGCGGAGACGGTCGCCGGCGAGCCGCCGGAAATCTTCCCATTCCTCGGATCATCCCGGCTTGCGGAAACGATCGACCGGTTCAAGGTGAGCGCGGTCGTGCACGGCCATGCCCATCGAGGCACCTTCGAAGGCCAGACCCCCGGCGGCGCCAAAGTCTACAATGTCGCCATGCACATTACGAAGCCGAGCGGCCGTCCCTACGCGCTGCTGGAAATCTGAACGGGCCGCTCTTTACAGTTCGTCGAAGCGGCTGCCTTCCTTGGAAGGGTCCTTCGATAGGACGCGTTCTTCTTCGTCATCAGGCAAGGCTTCATCGCTGTCCTGGTAGGGGTTGTCGTCATCTTCTTCCTGAAGGTCGCCTTCGGCTTCGGCATCATCCTGCGGGTCACCGTTCACCGCAACGCTGTCGGGCAGGATTCTGCCGCCCTCCAGAGCATCCCAGTCCTGCTGTTCGATGGTCGGCGCTTCGGTTTCGTCGGTCTTTGCCGGCCGCTGTTTGTCGCGCGGGTCCATAGCGTTCTCCATTGCTGAGCTTCGAGTGAAGAACCTTTCGCCGAAGCGGTTGTTCCGCTTCATATCCAATCAGGGAGGGTTGGCGCGGTTGCCCGGGAACAGCACGGCGCCCTGTGACTTATCGTGCGGAACCGGGAACTTTCATGCCTCGCCAGCTCGATCTCAGAAGCGGCACGCCTGTCTGGTCTGCCTATCGCTCACCCACGGTGCCGGCGGAACGCCTGACCCGAGATGCAAAGACCGACGTCCTGATCGTCGGCATGGGCATCAGCGGCGCGATGATGGCCGAAGCCTTGACCCGCGACGGCCACGCCGTCATTTGCATCGACAGGCGTGGGCCGTTGAAGGGCTCGACGGCCGCGACGACGGCGCTCGTCGAGTTCGAGATCGATCAACCGCTGACAAGGCTGTCCAGGATGATTGGAGGCGATGCCGCTCGGCAGGCCTGGCGGCGCTCGCGGCTGTCGCTGCTCAACCTGCGCGGGCGCATCGCGGAACTTGATATCCGCTGCCGGTCGTCGGAAACGCCGTCGCTTTATCTGGCCGGTGATCGGCTCGATGCGTCGGAACTGCGCCGCGAGACGGAAGCGCGTCGGGGAGCAGGCATTGAAGCGTCCTTCCTGGCACGAAAGAAGCTGAGAGAAGATTTCGGGATAGACCGCGCCGCAGCGATTCTGAGCCATGGCAATCTGGCGCTCGACCCACGCAAATTGACGTCCGGACTGCTTATGAGGGCGTTGCAACGCAAAGCGCGTTTCTATGCGCTGGCGGAAGTGATCGCGATCGAGGACAATCGCCTCGGCGTGACGGTGGTGACGCGCCACGGTCCGAGGATCCATGCTCGCCATCTTGTCCTTGCGACCGGCTACGAGCTGCTCGACATCGTTCCAAGGACCGGCCATCGCATCATCTCGACATGGGCGATTGCCACCCGGCCGCAGCCGGAAAACCTCTGGCCGCTCGCCGCCCTGATCTGGGAAGCTTCGGACCCTTATCTCTATCTCAGGGCGACATCCGATGGTCGCGTAATCTGCGGGGGCGAAGACGAGGAGTTCACGGACGAGGAACGGCGCGACGCCCTGACCGAGCAAAAGACGGACCGACTTGAGGAGAAGCTCGGCAAAATTTTCCCGCGACTCGACACGGCTGCGGAATTCGCCTGGACCGGCTCGTTCGGAGCCACCGACACCGGACTTCCGATTATCGGCAGCGTGCCCGGGCACCCGCGCGTTCATGCGGTGATGGGCTATGGCGGAAATGGAATCACGTTTTCACAGATCGCTTCGGAGATCGTTTGCGCATCCATCGCAGGGAGGGGGGACGCAGATGCAAATCTCTTCGCGTTCAAGACATGAGCCGCCGGGATGCCATGGCCGTGACCGGACTGGCCACCCCGGGCTACGCGATCTGCTCGAACGTGCACTGCTGCGGCGCCTTGTCCGCCCGCGCAGTAACGTCGTGCCATGCCGGAAGCGTCCCCCGGTACATGGTCGAAACGAACCTCGACGACCAGTTCCGGCTTCACCGGCTCCCATTCTCCGCTGCGCTCCGTGCTCCAGCGGCTCAGGCCGCCCGGTGCCTTGCCGGTGAAGCCCAGCCCACCTCGCAACGCCTCGAGCTTCGCCGTGAGCGCCGCGCGGTCTTCATTGGCGATGGTCGATGTGAAGCCGACATGATCGAGCTGCCCCTTATCGTTGTAGAGACCGAGCAGCAGCGATCCAACCTGTCGTTTGCCGTTCAGATAGCGGAAGCCACCGACCACGCATCGGCTGTGCGCAGCCGCTTGACCTTGACCATCGCGCGCTCGCCCGGCCGATATGGCTCGTTGAGCATCTTGGCGACGACACCATCGGTCGAGCCGTGGCCGGCGCCTTGCAGCCATTGCCTGGCGGTGACGCCCTGAGATCGACGGCCTTCCCGTCCTTGAAGGCAAGGCAGCGGAAGCCATCCCATTTCGGCTCGTATTGCCAGGGACCATTTCCCAACACTTCCGCCGTTCGCGCTTCCATCGGCGGCGTCTCCAACGGCAACGGGAAGTCGCTCCGGTGCGCCGCTACCATCGTTCTTCCGTGTCATGATGCGGCAGGTCGATGCCGCAGCAGACCCACCCGAGCCGCTGCGAAGAACCGTAATTGTGTCGTGGCTCAAGCCCGGACGGATCGTCAAAGGTCCCGATATGCATCGCGACTTCGTACGGGTTCGCGTCATAGGCAAGGGTAAGCGGCGTGCCGCAGGACCGGCAGAAGCTTCTCCGGGCGATCGGCGAGGAGCGGCGGTAGGCTGGTTCCGTGGTCAGCCATGAGAGATCGGCAACAGGCGCCCAACCAAGCACGGCGAAGGCGCTGCCAGTCGCCCGCCTACACATATCGCAATGGCAGTAATGCACGAGCGGCTCGCTCGTCAGGCGATAACGGATATTGCCGCACAGGCATCCGCCGTATCGCTCGACCGCGGCGTTTCGCGTAAAGACGTCCGGTTCTTCCATCAAGCTTGAACGCTTGATCGAGAATGCGGTTTCAGCAGCGCAGATTTCACGCGTCGAGATCGATCAGGGCGATGCCGAGTCCCGGTCGTTTCGTGCGCCGCAAATGGACGGGCGATTCCGTCACCGTGACCTCGAGTGTCGGCTTCACGACGCCTTCCAGTAGGTGCCCGCCACGGGTGGATCCGTCGCTCAGGCCCAGCACCGCATGCAGATGCAGGCTTGGCTTGCCGCTGTCGTCGACGGCAATGTCGCCGATCGCGCTCAGCACCTCGCACTGCTCGTCGACCGGAATGCTGCGGTAGGATTTCGAGCCGAAATCGAACCACCCAACCGCTGCTCTTTCGAAAGCGCCGATCGCCGTCAGCGAGGCGCCGGTGATTCCCTTCTGCCCCGCGAAAGCGGTGAGGGACGCAAAGGCTTCCTCGCCCGGATCGAGCACGACCACGAATATTCTCTGTCCCGAGGTTTCAGTGACCAGCTTCGATTTCATGATGCCCTTCGCATGCGGCGGCGGTTCGTGCGCAAAACTCACGGGCGGCACGCATGTTCCAACCCGCGGCGAAACCTGGAGCCGATCCATTTCCGGATGGCGAAGTCACGCTTCGGTGAAGTGGCGAAGTCTTTGGCTGGCAATTTGGAACATTGGCTCTGTTGAGAGGTTAGCGCACGACATCAGCTAGCCAGGAGCGAGCCCATGTCACAGCCCTCAGCCCCGTTCAACGATGGTCTCAGCCTCAGCCGAAGAAAGTTCATGGCAGGCACGGTCTCGGCGGCCGCGGCTGCGCCGTTGCTGGCTTCACGGGCCGAGGCCGCGACGCCGGTCACAGCCGAGCCGAAACTGAGGCAGCCGGTCGTGACGTCGCTCAGGATCAACAAGCAGGCCTATGAACTTTCGCTCGATACCAGGACCAGCCTGCTTGACGCCCTGCGCGACCATATCGGACTCACCGGCACCAAAAAGGGCTGCGACCACGGCCAGTGCGGCGCCTGCACAGTGCTGGTCGAAGGCAAGCGCTTGCTGTCTTGTCTGAGCTTCGCCGTGATGAACGATGGCAAGGACATCATGACGGTGGAAGGGCTCGCCTCAAGCGACGGCAGGCTGCATCCGATGCAGCAGGCCTTTATCGATCATGATGCCTTTCAGTGCGGCTACTGCACACCGGGCCAGATCATGTCGGCAATCGGCTGCGTCAATGAAGGTCATGCCGAATCCGAGAACGACATCCGCGAATATATGAGCGGCAACATCTGCCGCTGCGCTGCCTATCCCAATATCGTCGCCGCCATCCTGCAGGCACGCGAAGAGACGAAGGGAGCCTGACATGCGGCCCTTTGTCTATGAACAGCCTGCCGACATCTCCGCGGCGGTCGCGATCGCGTCCCGGTTCGCGACCAACGACGATCAACCCACGCGAGCAAATGCGCAGTTCATCGCCGGGGGGACCAACCTTGCCGACTACATGAAGCTCGGCGTCGCCGAGCCCAATCGCCTGCTTGATCTCAACCGGCTCAAGGAGTCTGGACTGCGGCAAATCCGGGTAACCGATGACGGCATCCGCTTCGGCGCCCTGGTGCGCATGGGCGAGGCTGCGGATCACCGCGAGGTCGAGGAGCGCTATCCCGTCATTGCCGACAGTTTGCGTTTGGCGGCAAGCGGCCAGATCCGCAACATGGCAAGCCTGGCCGGAAACATCCTGCAACGCACGCGCTGCGAATATTTCCGCGAGACGTCCTGGGCTTGCAACAAGCGTATGCCTGGCTCCGGCTGCGCGGCGATGCTAGGCTTCAACCGGCAGCATGCGGTTCTGGGGGCCAGCGAAGCCTGCATCGCCACCTACCATGGCGACTTCGCTCAGGCGTTGATCGCGCTCGATGCCGTGGTTCATGCCGAGGGATCGCGCGGGGCGCGCAGAATACCGTTCGCCAAATTGCATCGGCGGCCCGGCGACACCCCTCATATCGAAACTGATCTCGCCGCCGACGAGATCATCACCGCCATCGAGGTGCCGGCTCTGCCGTGGGGCCGGCGCTCGCTCTATCTGAAGATCCGTGACCGCGAATCCTATGCCTTTGCGCTGGCTTCGGCGGCCGTCGCGCTTGACCTCGATGGCGAGACTGTGCGCGAGGCGCGCATTGCGCTCGGCGGTGTGGCGACAGTGCCTTGGCGTGCCAGCACGGCCGAACAAAGCCTGCAAGGCAAGAAGCTCGATGAGACATCGGCAGAAGCGGCGGCCGACGCCGCCTTCGCTGAAGCCCAACCGCGCCAGCGCAATGCGTTCAAGGTCGAACTCGGCAAGCGAACGCTGGTGCGCGCGCTGCTTGAAACCCGTGACATGAAGGTGTGACCATGGACGCTGCTGCTCCGAGACCCAAGGAAAATCAGGGCGAACCGCTGCCGCGCGTCGATGCGCGGTTGAAAGTCACCGGGCAGGCGCATTACCCCGCCGATCTGCCCACCGCCAACATCGCCTATGGCGCGCTGGCCACCAGCAGCATTGCCAAGGGCAAGGTGACGAAGCTTCGTCTCGACGATGCTCGTGCGGTACCCGGCCTGCTCGACATCGTCACCTATGGCGACATGGACAAGGTCGACAAACCGAAATTCGGCAATACCGGCGCGACGTCTATCGGACCGCTGCATGACCGGACGATCTTCCATGACGGGCAGATCATAGCGCTTGCGGTCGCCGAGACTTTCGAGGCGGCCGAGGAAGCGGCACAGCTGATCCGCGCCGAGTACGATGAAGAGAAGCCGACTGCGACTTTCGACAGCCCCGGGACTGCGACCATCCCTGCCGCCGGAAAAAGCCCACTGTTCAAGGAAGATGTGAAGGCAGGCGATTTCGATGCGGCCTATGCCGATGCCGCGGTCAAGATCGACCAGCGCTACTCGACGCCCACCCAGCATCATAACCCGATCGAGCTGTTTTCAACGACCGCCTTCTGGGAAGGCGAACAGTTGACCGTTCACGAGCCCTCGCAGAACGTGACCGGTTGGAAGGTGGAGCTTGCCAGGCAGTTGAAGATTGATCCCGGGAAGGTGCGTATCGTCAGCCCGTTCATCGGCGGCGCGTTCGGCTCGAAGGGGCCGATGACTCCGCGCACCGCTATCGTGGCCGTGGCCGCTAAGCGCCTCGGTCGTCCGGTGCGCTGCGTGACCAGCCGCATGCAGGCTTTCGGCACGCAGACCTACCGGGCCGAAACCCGGCACCACATCCGCATTGGAGCGGGCAAGGACGGCCGCATCACCGCTTTCGCCCACGAAGGCTGGGAGGTGACGTCTCGCCCGGACGCCTATGTCGTGGGCGGCACGTCGGCCACCGGCCGCATGTATGACTATGGCTCTGTGCTGACCCATGTCTCGCTGGTACAGGCTGACCGCAACACGCCGGGCTACATGCGTTCACCGCCCGAGACGCCTTATGTCTATGCGCTTGAAAACGCCATGGACGAGATGGCGGTGGCGCTCGGCATGGACCCGGTCGAGTTCCGCCGCATCAACGAACCGAAGGCGGAGCCGATCGGCAAGAAGCCGTTCTCCAGCCGTTCGCTGACCCAGTGTTACGACCAGGCGGCGGACGCCTTCGGCTGGGTCAGGCGCGATCCGAAGGTCGGCGCGATGCGCGACGGCGACTGGCTGGTCGGCATGGGCTGCGCGACGGCGATCTACCCGACTGCCGTCGCGCCATGCGCGGCGCGCGTGCGCCTGACGGTCGACGGCGACGTGCGGCTGCAATGCGGTTCGCACGAGATCGGCACCGGCGTGCGAACGGTGGCCGGTCAGATGGCGTCCGAGCGGCTCGGCGTCAGCATCGAGAGGATCAGCGTCGAAATGGGCGACAGCAGCCTGCCTCCGGCTCCCGTTTCGGGCGGGTCGATCTCCACGGCCAGCGTGTGTTCGGCGGTGCTCAAGGCCTGCGATGCCATCCGCGCCAAGCTGTTTGCCGCCGCGTCCGCAGAAGGCGGTCCGCTGGCCGGCTCCCATAATGAGGAATTCGAACTTGCCGGCGGAAAGATCGTCGCGAACAGCGGCGCGTCGGCAAAGGTAGAGGACGTGCTGAAAGCAATGCAGGTCGGTGCGATCGAGGAATATGCCGAGTTCGCACCCAAGGGTGCGACGCCCGAGGCGCTGAAGAAACTCTATGCCGGCACGCCGGAATTCCACGGCGGCGACCAGGACGAGGATTCGGTGAAATACGCCTTCGGCGCCGAGTTCGTCGAAGTCCGCATCAACCGCTACACCAGGGAAATCCGCGTGCCGCGCATTGTCGGCGCGTTCGCTGCCGGCCGCATCATGAACACGCGCACGGCGCGCAGCCAGTTGATGGGCGGCATGATCTGGGGCATCGGTCAGGCGCTGCATGAGGCGACCGAGGTCGATAGGCGCTACGCGCGCTATGTGAACCGCGACCTGCAGGACTACCTTGTGCCGGTTAACGCCGACATCAAGGACCTGCAGGTGATCCTGGTTCCGGAGGTCGACCATGCGGTCAACCCGGCTGGCGTCAAAGGCCTTGGCGAACTCGGCAATGTCGGCACGGCCGCTGCCGTTGCCAACGCGGTCTACCACGCCACCGGCACGCGTATCCGCGATCTGCCGATAAGGATCGAGCAGTTGCTCGTTTGAGCATGCTTGAGTGAAAGCGCACAGCTATTTTCACCAGCGGCGAAACCCATGTCTCACCTTGGCATGTGGATGCTACCCATCGCGGGCATTCCTCTGATCCACATTCCGCTGCATGCGCCGCACCTGATCAGCGGCATCGTCGTCATCGCCGGCATGATCGGGTTCTGGCGGACTGCCAGCCCAGCCAACCGGCTGCGCCGGGTCGTGGCCATAGGCTCTACCGGCACTTCGTCGACATCATCTGGGTGTTCATGTTCCCCGTTCTTTATCTGATCAACCGATGAGCGAACTGCGCAAACTCACCTTTGGTTATCTCGGGCTGCTCGCGCTGCTGGCGCTGACAGTCGGCTCATTTTCGTCGATCTCGGCGGCTTCAACGTTGCCCTTAACCTGGCGATCGCCGCCGCAAAGGCGATCCTGATCGCCATGCTGTTCATGCACCTGACAGGCATGTTGCCACGGCTCGCTGTCGCGGCCACCAGGCTTTGGCTCGTCATCCTGTTCGGGCTGACCCTAATCGGGCGATAAGCGAGTGATATCAATCGCCGGCAGGGACACCGACATAGTTCTGTGTCTTGAAGAGCCCGGCCAGATGGGCAGCGTTGGAGGCCGCCATTTTGATCATGCTGACGACTTTCTCCGGTGTCCCGGGAAGGTCGACGAAGTTGACGTCACCCATCGCTTCTCCGACCCAGTACACGCCGCCATTGGCGGGAACGGTGAATCCGACATCGTTGAGCGCCTGATAGCATTCGGCGTGGCAGTGATGTGCGCCATCCTCATTGCCCACGATCGCGACCAGCGCGACCTTGCCGGCGGCCGGCATGCGTCCGCTGTCGTCGGTCTCGGACAGGAAAGCGTCCATCCGCTCCATCACGCGCTTGGCAACGCTAGACGGCTGCCCCATCCAGATTGGCAGGCCAAGGATGAAGATGTCGGCGGCCAGGATCTGTTTGCGCAGCTTCGGCCAGTCGTCGCCTTCGCCCATATCGGAGAGCACGCCCGGCTTGATGTTGTGGGCGAGCGCACGCGCCGTTTCGCATTCGACGTCATGTGTCGCCAAGGCCTTGGTCAGCTCGGCAAGCATTCGATCGGTGGAGGACTGATCGTCGTCCCGAGGCATCTTAAGTGTGCAATTCAAGGCGAAAGCGGTGAGCGGCATCGAATCTTCGCGGCTGAATATGGTGATCAACGCGGAGGGCAGACACTGGTTGCCTCTCGCCGCAAGATCGGCTTGACCACAGCGCCTTTGCGACCCCATGCCCCCTGTCGGGGGCGCGGTTTCGGTTCCGGTCAAAGAGTCCGAATCTGTCTCTGCTAAGCAATTGAAATACGAAGGAAAGTCAGAAAAATGGGTCTTTATCCCACGAAATCGCTGCATACCATTGTTTTGACCCGTCGCCATCAAGGGCTACAATGAACTTTTTGAAAACAAACACCTTTTTGGAAGGTCAGCCGGCGGACCAAGCGGATTTTGGCAGTTTGTTACGCGGATTAAGGTCGCTTCGATCTGGAAGCGCTTCAAAAGGCGAGCGACTTTTCCAAATTCCCGACGTTGAAGCCGATGTGGTCGAACATGCTCCTATCCTCTGATTGACCCGCCTTAGTAGCGCTTCAGTTTCAAGTGCCGCTGGGAAGCTGTCACTTGGGCGGCTGACGGTCGGACACTTCTTCGATCTTGTCCAAAACCGCCTCCGGCGCCACATCGCGCTTGAGTTCTTTGATCTCGTGATCTGCGTCGGTATCAATGTTCAGACGCTTGGCAATCTCCTCCACCAGCTTGATAAGCTTGGTGGTTTCGTGCTCGTTGAGCAGGCTGACCTGCAGATCGAGGTCTGCCCTGGAATTGTCCTCCGCGGCCATTCGGTTCTGATTGATGAGCACGAAGGTCGAGAGAAAGATGGCCTCGACTGAGGCGAACATGGCCAAGATGACCAGTGACGGATCCCAAGGTCTGATGAAGCTCAGCATCCCTAGATTGAGGGCGATCCAGGTTCCGAAGAAGACAAGGTGTAAGTAGACGAACACCATGCTTCCGGCGAAGCCGCTGATCGCTGCGGCCGCGCGCTCCTCCAGCGATGCGGCCGTGGCTTCTCGTTTCCGCCTCTCGATCAGCGCCTCAATGTTTCGCGCCAGGGCAGGGGCAAGGCCTTCTGGTGCCGGTTTGGTTGGCGTGAAGTGACCGTTGCTTTTCGATGCTGGCATCCGTCCAATCCAGTCTCTTCCCTTTAGCCAGCCTAACTCGCTGATACACAATTCGCTCCATTGAGGGTTCTCAGATGGCAAATCGTGGCAGAATGCTCTTGTCTGCGATCACTGGCGCCGCAGTGCACTGGTTGCCTCGTGAATCAGCGTTGTGCTTAGCCCAGCGAGGCCTATTTATCGGATATGCCCGGGCGCCGAAAAACCGAACCGACCGCCGAATTGATGGCTGAGTGGCCGCTGTCTCCGACGGCGACCCTCGGATCGTCCGTGCGGGCGAGGGGCATTTTCCTAGAGATCCGCGCTCGCTTGCCTGCGCAGCTTCGGAAACTCCTCCACATCGAATCCCGGGTGCTCACCTTGCGCCTGCCGGAGGACTCGGATGCCGATGTTGAAGCGGCAGCGGCCATCGTGTCCAAAGCCATGCGCGACATCGAGGATCTGCCGGTCATCCCGCGTGAGGTCGAGGATATCTTGACGATCTCGTCCGGCGAACGGCACCGCTGGCTGAAGGACGGTCGGCTACGGAGCGCGGGGACCAGAACGGTCACGCTTCGCGGCCGGGCCAGGAAGATCACCTTTCACGTTTTCGATCCGCGCCACATCGAGGATGTGCTCGACCGCGACCTGGTCACCATCTGGCGCGAAGAGGACGCCGTGTCGGCCGCCGAATCCCGCCGGCGAGCCACCGCAAAGGCGGCAATCAAGCGTGCCCAGAAGAGGGTGCCTCAGGATGCCAGGAATGGCCGAGACGAAAGCTCGGAGTCCAAACTGCGTGGTTGGGAAGATTTTGAGAGCGATGGGCTGCTGCGATGACAAGCGGCTCGGGCGTCAGGCCGAGAATCTTTCACTATCGATCGTGATCGCAAGGACAATTCCGGTGGGGTCCCAATCTCGCACGACTCCGCCAAGCTCACTCGCGGCGGCGCGGACCAAGCGGCTCCCGAAACCTTCGTCTTCGGTTGCTACCGGAGATGGTCCTCCTACCTCTCTCCACTGGACAGTCACCTTACCGTCCCTATTAGAGCAAGCGATCTCTATCGAGCCGGCGGCAGTCGAGAGGCTGCCATGTTTGGCAGCGTTGGTGGCGAATTCGTGTAGCAAGAGAGAAAGCGGCGTGATCATCGCTGGAGGCACCGGCATATCGATGCCACTGATCGCGAAGCGGGGATGCTCGTCAGTTCCGTGCCGGTATGGCGCGAGGATTGCGGCGATCAATGCATGTAGGCTCGTCGCGACCTGAACAGACGGGCCAGTCGAGGGGAGCATCGTCAGCGCATGCGCCCGCGCGAGGGCGCCGAGTCGGTCAGAAACGGTGGAGGCGAGCGCGGCCGGAGTTTCAGCGGCTGGCGCGCTCAAATTGACGATGGTCCTTGCGATGGCAAAAAGGTTCTTCACGCGGTGGTCCATCTCGCGAAGCAGCAGCTCCCGCTGCTCCTGGGCGCGCAGCCGCTCCGAAATGTCACGGCCGATCTTGGAGACACCGATAATTGCGCCGGACGCGTCCGCGATTGGGGAAGCGGTCAAAGAGATGGGAATGCTGCTGCCATCCTTGCGCAGGCGAACGGTCTCGAAATGCTCGGCATGCTCTCCATTGCGAATGCGCACCAGAATCTCCCGCTCCTCGTTCTGGCGATCGGGCGGTATCAGCAACATGAGCGAACGTCCGACCATTTCCTTGCGGCCGTAGCCATAGAGACGCTCGGCGCCGCTGTTCCAGTCCGTGACGATGCCGTCCCTATCGGTCGCGATGATTGCATCATCCGAGGATTCGACGAGCGCGCTCAGTCGCGTCGCACTGGTTTCCGCTCGCTCCCGTTCGATCGCAAACCCGAGCTGACGGGCAATAGTCAACGCAAGTTCGCGCTCACGATCGGCGAAGCGATGGCGTGCTGGATAGTAGACCATGAACTTGCCGATGAGCTCGCGGGAGCTGGCAAGCGGGATAAATGCCAGCGCTTCGATTCCCTCGCCAAGGACCGTGTCGATGATCTGCCGAGATTCACCGCTGAGACGAATATCCTCCACAAAGATAGGCTCGGCATCGCGCTCCCCGCGCGTCCACGGCGTGTGACCGTTAACTGCCTCGCGGTATTCTTTAGAGAGTGAGCGCCAAGCGACGAAGCTCATGACACCGTGGCTGTCAAATCTCAGGATCGAGGCGCGTGACGATCCGAGGGCGTCGCATATGGCGTCCAGCGCCGCATCGTAGATCTCGCCAAGGCTATTGGCTCGGTAGAGTCGGTCGGTGAGACGAAAGAGGACGGCTTGCTCGCGGACAACATCGCCGTCGGCTGGCTCACGCTGGCCTCGCCCCATGGCCGCATCACTCATGGCCCCGTGCTGCATTGGCTCTATCCCACGGACGGCTCTATTGAAGTTCGACCAAGTCCTCGACTATCCACCTATCGCAGCACCGCGTCCAGGGCCCATGTCCTGCCAACTAAGACCCCGACCATGCCAGACAATATGCGCCTTGTGCAGTTTCGCAATAGGGACTTCGGGCGTGACGATTGTTAGGACCGCCGGTCGCTGTCGCTTGCTTGCCGGTCCCTGGAGACTGACTTCGACATCCGATGAGACGCTGAGGCAAGACAGCTCAAGCCTGGCGATCGAGTACAGGAACAAATCGGATTTGACCGGGTTCAAGAACATGCCCGGAGATCGACGCCAGAAGCTGACCGAATTGCTGCGCCGCCAATTTGCGAGCGAGGCGGTGCGCGGCGGCATACCGTCGTCACCAGAACGAGCAGGTCGCCCAAATCAATTCACGATCTCATCCGGCGATACATGAAAGCATCGTCTCCGGCGGTATTGCTGCGCCGCGTTTTGTCGACCAAGGCGGCCATACGGCCGTGTGCTGTCGACTTGATGCAGGCTGGATCTGTAGCGGCGGCATCGCCGACAATCGCCAATGCCTGACACCGGCAGCCGCCCCAATCGATCTCGCGGCGCTCGCAGCTTCGGCACGGCTCCCGCATCCACTTGGTGCCGCGGAAGGCGTTGAAAGCCGGTGAATCGATCCAGATTTCGGCAAGGCTGCGGTCTCCGAAGCGCTCGAAGCGCAGCGACGGGATCGTCTGGGCGGCATGGCACGGCAACACGGTGCCGTCGGGAGCCACCATGAATGCATCGCGCGCCCAGCCGCCCATGCATGGCTTGGGATAGATGGCGAAATAGTCGGGCGTGACGAGATCGATGTTCATAATGCCGGCTAACTGTTCCTGGGCAGCCGCGACGATGTCGGCCTGCCGGTCGACGGCGGCACGGTCGGGCATCAGCAAATCGCGATTGGCGAGCGCCCAGCCGGCGTATTGGACATTGGCGATCTCGAGCCGCTCCGCGCCCAAGGAGAGGGCGAGGTCGATGAACTCCTGCACTTCCTTAATGTTGTGGCGATGGATGGGCGCATTGATGGTGAGAGGCAGCCCGGCCGCTCTAGCGCGGCGTGCCGTCTTCAACTTCTTCTCGTGGCTGCCCTGGTGGTTGCCGACACGGTCGGTGGTCGCCGGACGGGCGCCCTGGAAGCTCAGTTGAAGGTGGTTGAGACCGGCTTCGGCGAAGGCGTCGATGCGTCCTTCGGCAATGCCGACGCCGGCGGTGATGAGGTTGGTGTAGACGCCACGTGCCGAGCACCCTGCGATCAACTGCTCGAGGTCGCGGCGCAGCGTCGGTTCGCCTCCGGAAAGATGCACCTGCAGGACACCGAGATCGGCGGCCTGCGAGAAGAGATCTAGCCAGGTCTGCGTGTCAAGCTCGCGGTTGGCCTTCAGCAGTTCGAGCGGATTGGAGCAATAGGGGCACTGCAGCGGGCAGCGATGCGTCAGTTCCGCCAGCATGCCGATCGGAGGAAGAATGGGCTCGCTCATAGCTTCACCAAAAGCTTGTCCGACCATTCCTGCAGGAAAGCGATGACATCGTCCGCCACGTCCTGCCGATCCGCGTCGTAGTCGGCTACAAGATCGGCGATGATGCGCTCGACGGTGGATTGCCCGTCGCAGCGACGCAGTATGTCGAGGCTGATCTCGTTCGGCCAGAATACCTTCTCCGGCGAAAGCACGGCGAAGGCCCGTCGCACGGGGTCGTACTGGATTCGCACATGCCTGGGCAGCGATGGCGCCGACCGCAACGACACGATGGCTCTTTCGCGCAGCGCCGTCATAAGGCCGCCTCCGGGCGGAAGGCGCCGGGCGGTATGTTTCCGGGCGCTGCATAGGCATGCTGGAGCGCATCGAGCATGACCCAGAGTATGTCGCATTTGAACACCAGCGCATCGATCGCCTGCTGCTGGCGTTCGGCCGTGTCCGCATGGGCCAGCACATAGGCGAGCGCGAAGTCGGCGTCGCGCAATGCCTGTTCGGGCCGCCGGCTGAAATAAGTCAGCGTATCCTCGGTGATGTAATCATATCTGGCCAGCATCGCCGGCACCCGCTCGCCGATGATGGTCGGCGAGAACATCTCGGTCAGCGATGACGCGACCGCTTCCAGCAACGTGCGGTTGGTGCAGAAAGAAAGGTAGGCGCCGACGGCGAAACGGGTCGCCGGCAGCGCCAGCCTTTCGCTCTTGACGGATTCGGCATCGAGCCCGAGCGAGGTCGCCAGATGCAGCCAGCGCGCGATGCCGCCGGTCCAACCGTCCTCGCCGTCATGGTCCTCGATGCGCTTGCGCCAGGCGGCGCGGAACGCCGGATCCGTCGCACGTGCGACGATCATAGCGTCCTTGCGCGGAATCACGGCCTGGTAGCAATAGCGGTTCAGCGCCCAGGCCTGCATCTCGGCCTTCGACAGGGCGCCTGCGGTCATTCTGTGATGGAAAGGATGGCAGTTGTGATAGCGCTCTTCGCCGATCCGCCGCAGCACGGCCTCAAGCTCGCTCTTCGACAGTCCGTCTCGCGCCGCGTCGTGGAAATCGCTCAAAATTCCATCTCCATGCCATCGGCGGCGACTTCCCAGTCAGCCGCCTTGACCGCCGCATGCGCGGCGGAACTCTCGTCCAGAACAGGATTGGTGTTGTTGACGTGGATGAAGATACGGCGACCGATCTTCACATCGGCCAGACCGGCGATCGAACCCGCTTCTCCCGACATTGCGATATGCCCCATGCGTGCACCGGTTTTCTGGCCGACCCCGGCCGTGATCATCTCGTCGTCCGTGTAGACGGTACCGTCGAACAGAAGGCAGGCGGCTCCGGCGAGGCGCTCGCGAAGTGCGGCATCGATACGCGCGCAGCCCGGAACGTAGAAGACGGCGCCGCGACCGTCGGCCCCGCTGATGCGGACGCCGATGGTGTCGCCCGTGCCGGAGCTGAAATCGGCGTCCGGATCGCCTCGTTGCTCGAGATAGAGCGCGACCTTGCCAGGCACCGGAAAGCTGCTGACGACCACGCCGGTCGCGTGGCCGTCCGCGCCGCAGATCGCCATCTCTTGCGTCGGCGCCAGCAGGCGCCGTGGCACGATTGCCGGATCGAGGACATTGAAAATCGAATTAGCCTTCAGCGTCGCCAGCACCTGCGCAGTGGCATAGATCGCGAAAGGTTGTCGCTCACGCAGGCTGAGCAGGCCGGCGACATGGTCCACGTCGGCATTGGTCAGCACCACAGCGCGGATGGGCGTCGAACGCAGCGGTGCGTCGGCCGCGGGCTGCAGCTCGGGCGTTTGCGCAATCTGCTGGCGGATGTCGGGCGATGCGTTGAACAGAACCCAGCCTGTCCCGTCAGCCGACGCGGCAACGGATGATTGGGTTCGCGACTGCACGCCGGGCATGCAGGTGCGAGCCGCGCGGCTCAGGCGGTAATTGCAGTTCCATTGCGGAAAGCCGCCTCCCGCCGCAGATCCGATGATCTTCACGCGCATGGCAATGCATGCCCAGCGGGCCAACTGACCCGTCCACTTTTGCGGCTGCGGTCGATTTGCGTCCGCGTCTCCTGATATAGCAAAGAATTGCATGCCCCGTTGAGGGGGCATGCAATTCACGGGCTACTTTTTCGGCCGGATTTCAGCAGGGAGGTATCGCGAAATCTCGAAGCCCGCAGCCACCTGACACATGGTTGGTTTTTTCCAGGTCTTTTTCATCGAGTTCTCCTTTCTGCAACCACAAGGACCGACGGCCGCCGCTCGGACCAAGTGGTTCACTTAGGCCGCCTGCAAAGCACGTTGATTGGCGTCGTTCTCACCAAGAGCGTTGAGCGCCTCGTCGGTTGCCGACTCTTCCTTCAAAGTCTGCCGGAGCAGCGGAAGTGCATCCTTGAGACCGAGCTGTTCGGCCCATGCGATCAGCGTGCCGTAGCGCGCGATTTCATAGTGCTCGACCGCCTGGGCAGCGCCAACCAGCCCTGCGTCAAGCGCCGGCTCGTCCTTGTACTCTTCGAGGATTTCCGAGCCCTCCTCGATGATGCCGTCAATGGCCGGGCAGGTCTTGCCCCTGGCCGGCTTGCCGAGCATGTCGAACACTTGCTCCAGGCGATCCACCTGGTCTTCAGTTTCCTTGAGGTGCTTTTCGAAAGCGGCGCCTATCTTTTCGGACTGCGCTGCTTTCGCCAGCTTTGGCAAAGCCTTCAGGATCTTCTTTTCCGCGTAGTAGAGGTCTTTTAGTCCGTCCAGGAACAAGCTTTCCAGGCCGTTCGAGGTCGCGGTCGAAGCTTTCTTCGGCATTTTTTGGATCCTCCTTGGGTGTAGGGATGTGCCTGCGGCACTCTCCCTAATCCGCTCGACGACCCGAAGTTCCGACAAGATCGCGGTGTTGCGTCAGCGCGGTCGCGGTGGCCGACGCAAACGGGCTCGTCACGCCAAGGGTTTCATCATCGCTAGCATCGTGCTATCCCAACGCAATCCGATTAAGGTCTGGCGAGAGACGTCAACTTCCCCCTTGTCCGACCTCGCGCATTCGCTCGATTTCCTCCGGCTCCTTGTCGTCCATTTCGGCGATCTCGTTGCGAGCCTTATCGTTCGCCTTGATCAACTCATCGAGTTTCGCCTGCAGGGCTTGGGTGTCGCGATGCTCGGCCCTTTGAATAAACAGCGTCATTGCCCAGGTGATCAGCGTCGCGGCGCCGTGCCAGTCAAGTGTCTCCCGCTCGAAGAGAAACCAAGCAACAGTGTAGCCGCCCAAAATCAAAAAGGCCGCCGGTCGGGACGTCAGCGTGCCAACCTTGGTCAGCGCTTCTCGAAGCTGCAATGTCGCCATGCCTGCGAACGACTGAGGGCAGTGCGGGTTCCCGCTGGATTTGTCTGGTTGAAACTTTGCTCGAGGCGGGACCGTCTCGTTCGTGTGAAGCGCTATTGTCGTGGCAAGCCATGAAGTGCCTCGCCGGGATGTTCAAACTCCCAACCGTCCAGCGATCCGTTCACTCCCCTCAATTTAGGATTTACGGGAACATCGGCGTCATCGTCCGGTTATCTCGCGTCGAGGAGGAGATGCTCCATGAACGCGACAAAGGAATTCCTGCGCAGCTGGCTGGAAGAGAATGTCGGCAACTTGCCAACCGACACAGAGATCAGCGTTCCGATGCTGGCGCAGCAATTCGAGCAGGATGCCGACGCCGCCGGCTACGGTCGCGAGGTGCGCGAGCAGGAGGTCGGCAACATTGAAGACGCCATCCAACGTGCACTGGACAAAACCGGCGAGGAAAACAGAGGGTCGGAATCCAGTCCCGATGAAGAGAATTCGCTGGCGCCTGTCATCGATGCCCTCGAAGCTGTCGAGCCTGAACAGGATAATATCGAGGGAGCCGGCAAGCCGGCTGACTAGTCTAGCGGTTCTCCTTGGTTAGCGTCGAAATTACCGCGTCCAGAACCGACTTTGGGCAGGTCTCTCCTTCGCGCAGCGCTTCGAACAAAGAGGTTACCACGCTTTCCAGCGTTCCGCCGTAATCCTTCGATATTTTCGACGCTGCCTGCGTGAGCGCTTCGAATTCCAAAAGACTAAGTGGAGAGTGGCGCGTCATGGTTCCTCTGTCGCGAGACGGACGCAGGAGGCAACCGGACGCTTGCCGCACTCGTAGAAGTGCAGCGGTTCAGCCTCAATCACATTTGTTGCAGAGAAGCTGTTGCTTCTCCCGGCTGCGGAGCGGTAACGAGGCTGATCCCGCCGCCCACGGAACAAAGGCCGGCCACAGAGGTTTGGCCCTGCTTCCAATTCCAACCTGCCCGGAAGCCAGCAGACATCCGACCAAAGCGGAGAACGTCCTCAATGACGAAATCGCGCCAAAACGACGATCCTGTGCGATCCACTCCAAGCAGTGGCAGGATCGGCGAGCAAGCAGGAGTGGACAGGGACTCGCCGCAAGAAGATCCGGTTGAAGGCTCCCGCAAGGTTGTGGATCGCGTGCTCGCCCGGCAAAAGCCGTCGGGCGGGGCTGATAAGAAGGAGGCCGAGCAGAGTCTGCCCGCTGGGCGTGGGCTCATGCCGAAGCCGGGCCTGTCGAAGGCAAGTACGCGATATCTGGCGGCGGCTCTGTCGAAGATGCCGCTTGTCGTGAAGTCTTCCGCCGAGGCGCCATTGCCGTGCAACAGCAGAAGCGGTTGCCCACTGCCCGCCTCCAGGAAATGCAGCTTCGTTCCCTGGAGATGGATGAAGCGCTCAATGCCGAGTTTCGCGACTGCGGCATCGATGAGGTCGGCCTGGGCAGCCGCGGTCCAGGGCCTGCGCGACCAAACCGAGGAAGAGACCGATCTGCCTCAGAAAGGGTCGGCCTGATAGGAAGCAGCGCACCACTGCAAAAGTCGCCTGCTTTCGAACCCCGCCTAAATTCCAACCATGACGGCAAAGTCCAGGAAGAACCTGCTTCTGTTGCTTGCGGCGGCAACGGTTGGCTTATCCCTGTACAATGGTCAGCTTGCACGACGGGCGTTGGCCGTACGTCCGCTCGGGCGCTTCATCCATCTCCAGGGAACGAAGCTGCATTTCCTGGAGGCGGGCAGTGGGCAACCGCTTCTGCTGTTGCACGGCAATGGCGCCTCGGCGGAAGACTTCACGACAAGCGGCATCTTCGACAGAGCCGCCGCCAGATATCGCGTACTTGCCTTCGACAGGCCCGGCTTCGGCATGAGCCCACGCCCAGCGGGCAGACCCTGGACCGCGGCTGCCCAGGCCGACCTCATCGATGCCGCAGTCGCGAAACTCGGCATTGAGCGCTACATGGTTGTCGGCCATTCCTGGGGGGCAGCGGTGGCGATCGAAATGGCGCGCCGGCATCCCCGGTCGGTTGCCGGCGTCGTTGTCGTCGCCGGCTATCATTACCCGTCGCCGAGACTGGCCCTTGCCGTCTCCGCGCTGCCGGCGATTCCGCTGATCGGGACGGTGCTGCGCCACGCTGTGCTGCCTTCGCTGGTCAGGCTGAACTGGCGGTGGGCGATGAAGAAGATTTTTCATCCGGCAACGATCGCGATCCCTTTCGCGACTACGACAAGAGGATTGGCGAGCCGGCCCTCGCAGCTGCGATCCATCTCCGCTGAATCCTTCCTGATGCTGGCATCGGCACTTTTACCAAATCGCCGATACGCCGATATCGCTGTCCCTTTCGGTATAGTTGCCGGCGCCGGCGATCAGCTGTTCGATGCCAAGGCCGAAGCGCTGCGGCTGCAAGGCGAGATAAGCCAGGCGCTGGTCGATATCGTGCCGGACGCCGGGCACATGGTGCATCAAAGCAGGCCTGAGGCGGTCTTAGCCATGATCGACAAGATTGCGGCACTTGCCGGCGTTGATGACAGGGCGGAGCCAAGCGGCTCCGTTTGATTAGGGTCCGTGGTCCACAGACAATGTCATCGCCGAGATTCGGCTCGCTCCCAACGAGGACCAGCCATGCGCCCTGCAGCAGGCAATCGGCGGTGTTGCATGCCTATGCCAGCGGCAACTTTGCAAAGCTAGGCAGGGCATGGACACGGGCCAGCCTCGATTGCGCGAATCCCGAGCGCAGAGGAACTTTCCCGTGCCTGCGGCTTTATCATCGTGATTTTCAAGCGATTGCAACGAGGGGAAGATGTTGCGCACCGTTGCCCGGCCGTCTCGGGCCTTCCTGCCCCTGCTGGCGCTGGCGGTTGCCTCCTGCTCCTCGTCTGATACCGTCGACCAGCAATCGAAGCTTGCAGCCTCGACGGCGCAGGCGGCGGTGCTGGTGAGTGATGCCTGGCTCGCTGGCGCCGCGCCCTCACGCTACGCATCATCCGCCTTGCAATCGTTTGCCGAGACACTCGCCGACGCCGGCCGGCAAGTGGAATCGGCGTCTCCGTCCGACCGGGCAAAGCGGGACGCGCTGGCAGAGACTCTCAGCCGGCTGTCGAACGCGGCAAAGCGGGCCAAGCACGCGGTCGAGGCCGAACAGCACGCCGAGGCCAGCCAGGCGCAACAGGAGCTTCGCGCCGCGCAAGGCGATCTCGCCACCGCCTATCGACAGTATTTCTCGCCCGGCCGATGAAGAAGCTGTTGGAGATATCGCTCGGTGTCGTCACCAGCGTCGGCGGATTCCTGGAGGTCGGGTCGATGGCGACGGCAGCACAGGCCGGCGCGCTGTTCGGCTTCCAGCTCATCTGGGCGGTCGTGCTCGGCACGATCTGCATCATCTTCCTGGTCGAGATGGCCGGTCGCTTCGCTGCGGTCAGCCATCACACCATCGCCGACGGCATCCGCGAACGGTTCGGCTTCAATGCGTTCATCTGGCCGCTGCTTGCAGTCTTGCTGGTCAACTTCCTGGTGCTTTCCGCCGAGATCGGCGGTGTTGCCATTGCTGCCGAGCTTGCCACTGGGATCAGCTTCCAGTGGTGGGCCTTGCCGGTGGCTTTCCTGGCGTGGCTGCTGCTGTGGAAAGGCACGTTCGGCCTCATCGAGAAAGGGGTGTCGATGCTCGGCCTCGTCACGCTCTGCTTCGTCGTCGCGGCGGTGATGCTTCGGCCTGAATGGAAAGAAGTGGCTGTCGGCGCCGTGCCCAGCCTGCCGCACCACGACACGGCGAAATACTGGTTTATGACCGTCAGCATTCTCGGCGCCTCGATCTCGCCCTACCTTTTCATGTTCTATTCCTCGGGCGCGATCGAGGATGAGTGGGACAAGAGCTATCTTGGTACCAATCGAGCAATCGCCGGTCTCGGCATGAGTTTCGGTGGCACGATCTCCGTCGGCGTTCTGATCGTGGCCGCGCTCGTGCTGGGCGCTCATGGCGTTAACGAGGTGGACGACTACAACCAGCTTCCGCTGATGCTGATCCCGATATTCGGCTTCTGGGGTTTCGTCCTTTTCGTTGCTTCTCTGGCCATCGCCTGCTTCGGCGCCGCCCTGGAAGTGGCTCTGCAGCAGGCGTATCTTCTCGCGCAGGGGTTCGGCTGGAACTGGGGTGAAGATCTCAAGCCGCGCGACGATCCTGGCTTCAGCCTCGTCTACACGCTGACGCTCTTCCTCGCCGCCGTTCCGATAGCGCTCGGCCTCGACCCGTTGAAGCTCACCATCTTCTCGATGGCCCTGACCGCGGCCAGCCTGCCGCTGACGGTCGTGCCGTTCCTTTTCCTGCTGAATGACGAACGCTATGTCGGCCAGCACCGCAACGGCGTGTTTTCGAACGCGGCCGTGATCTTCGTCATCGCGCTCGGCTTCGTGCTGGCGGTGGTGACCATTCCGCTGCAGATATTCGGAGGCACATGATGCAGCTTCTGCGCGACATACTGGACAAGCAGGTCGTCGATCGCGAGCAGGTCAAGATCGGCAAGGTGGATAGCATTGTCGCCGAGCTCGGCCCCGGCAAGCCTCCCAGGGTCACTGCCGTTGAACTCGGCTCGATCGCGCTGGCGCGACGGCTTGGCTCGGCGCCCGCACGCTGGACAGCGAAACTCGCGGCAAGGCTCAGCGGCAGGCGGCAGGCACGGCCGCACCGGATCGCATGGAACAAGGTGCACGACATCGGCGTCGATATCGAGTTCGACATCGACGTGCGCCGGACCAGGATCTTCGCCTGGCAGGACTGGCTGCGCGAACATGTGGTCGGTCGAATCCCGGGAGCGTGAGCATGGCGACCGTGCACCTCGATCACCTTGCCGGCAGGCGCGTGTTCTCCGAGCACGGCAGGAGCATCGGCTATATCGAGGAAATCATCGCCGAGCGGGACGGCAGCGACCTTGTCGTTACCGAATTCCATGTCGGGATCTTCGCTGCGTTCGAGCGCTTGTCCGCCTCAACCATCGGCACGGCGCTGCTCGATTTCTTCGCGTTGCGGCGCCGTGAAGGCCTTTATCGCATTCCCTGGAACAAGCTCGATATTTCAGATCCGACCCGCCCCAGACTGCTCTGCCCCGACGAGGAGCTTGCCGCTTTCAAGGCGCAGCCCGAGGGTAAATGACGATTTGCTAAAAAGCTGCCCGTGCGGGGGAACATAGCAGCCTGCGCGAAGTTGGGACTGGCATGGAGGAGGCTGCGCCATGAACAGTGTTATCTATCTCATCGGCCTGATCGTCGTCGTGCTCGCGGTGCTTTCCTTCCTCGGTTTTCACTAGGAGGCACCATGCAGCGCGAGAACGATCGGGGCCGCGAGCCCGCCGACTTTGCTAGGGCAAAGGACGAAGTTTCCGACAGGATCCAGGAAGAAACGCAAAGGGCCGGCGAAGCGCTCCACGATGCCCGCGACGAGGTCGCCCGCAGGGCTGGGGCATATGCGGCCGAAGCCCAGCAGGCCGCCACGGAAAAAGCCGAGCAGACGCAGCGCGATATCGGATCGAGCCTGTCTGCTTTCGGCGGCGCCCTGCGCGCCGCGAGCGATCACCTGGCCGAGAGCGATCAGAGCGCGGCCTCGCAATTCATGCAGGAGGCGGCGAGCGGGCTGGAAAGGCTGTCCTCCTCGTTGAAGGAAAAGCCGTTCGGGCAGGTGCTCGAAGACGTCCAGTCTTTTGGCCGTCAGAATCCTGGAACGCTCCTTGCCGGTTCGGTTCTGGCGGGGCTTGCGCTTGGCCGATTCATCAAGGCTTCGCCGCGCGGCACGACGCAGGGCGCGGCCACGCCTGGATATCCCAGCCAAACCGGCACGGAAACGAGCGCCGGCCGGGATAAATCTCCAGCCAACTGGGGTTCCGACGGCGGCATGCCAGGGAAGGCAGCGGAGTTGAAGAAATGAGCACCCAGGATAATCCAAGTCTCGGCACATTGGTCGCCGATCTGGCGCAACAGGTAAGCAGGCTCGTTCAAACGGAGGCCAGGCTCCTAAGGGCGGAAATCTCGGAGAGCGCGACCAAGGCCGGCGCAGGCGCCGTCGAGGTGCTGGGCGGCGCGGTATGCCTGCTCGCCGCGCTTTTGGTGTTGCTGCAGGCGCTTGTCATCGCCCTGGCTCGGCTTGGCCTGGGCGCCGGGTGGTCCGCCTTGCTCGTCGGCGTAGTGGTTGCCGTTCTGGGCGTGATCCTGTTGCGGACGGGCATGGCAAGCATGGCGCCGGCTGAGCTCGCGCCGGACCGCACACAGGAGCAGCTCAAGCGTGACGTGAACGTGATCAAGGAACAAGCGCGATGACAGACAAATCCGCAGCCGAGCTCGAACGCGAGGCGGAAGCCACGCGCGCAAGAGTGGTGGCGACCGCCGACTCCATTCGCGACAAGATGACCCCCGGCCAGCTCTTCGACGAGTTCACGGGGCTTTTCAGGAATGGCACAGGCTCCGACATGCTCCACAACCTGAAGGTCCAGGTTCGGGACAATCCGTTGCCCCTGACCGTGATCGGCGCGGGCCTGGCCTGGCTGATGTTGGGCAGCGGCGCTTCGACCGCGTCGGCTGGTGCCGATGGCGTGACGCGGCGCGGTCCCGGGCTCGATCACGGAGCATTCGGTGCGGGAATGGGTTCCAGGGTCTCGGATGCGGCCGACTCTGTTGGCGAAGCGGCCAGCGGAGCCACCGCAACTGTCTCGGGAATGGCAAGCGAAGCAGCCGGTACAGTGTCGGACATGGCAAGCAGCGCTGTGGACACACTCGCAAGCTCGGCGGCAGCCACGGCCGATATGGCGACAAGCGCCGGCCGGTCCGCGCACAATCTGCTTCAGGACCAGCCTCTCGCTGCGGCGGCTGTCGGCCTCGCCATCGGAGCTGCGATCGGCGCCATGCTGCCTCACACGGAAGTCGAGGATGAGCGATTGGGTGCCTATCGCGAGAGACTTCGGGAAAGCGCCGAAGAGACTTTGAAAGAAGGCCTCGACGCCGCAAAGCAGGTCGCGGCCGAAGCCTACCAGACCGCGAGCGACGAGGCCGGGCGGCAGGCGTCGGGCGAAGGGACGCTGGCCGATAAGGTTAGCGATGTCGTCAAAGCCACGGCCGACAAGACCGACGAGTCGGTGCGCCAGAAGCTCTCCGATTCCGATCCGTTCTCCTCGCGGAAATCGTAATCGGAACTCACGTTCAAGGAACAATGCACGCCGCCGGCGGTTCGGGCGGCGTCAGATCGACGGAGACATTAAATGGCTGAATCGCGCGAATGGCTTGTCCAATGGTTGAGGGACGCTCACGCCATGGAGGAGCAGGCAGAGACAATGCTGTCGGGACAATTGAGCCGGATTGAGAGTTACCCTCAGCTCAGTGAGCGAATTCGCACTCATCTGGAAGAGACGAAAGAGCAGGCAAGGCGGCTGAAGCGGTGCCTGGACGGCCTCGACGAAGGATCGTCCATGCTGAAGGATGCCGGCGGCAAGCTGACCGCCACGGCGCAATCGATCAGCGGTGTGTTTGCCGGCGACGAAGTCATGAAGGGCTCGCTGGCGAGCTACACTTTCGAACATATGGAAATCGCCTCCTACACGATCCTCATCGCCGCGGCCAATGCCGCAGGCGAGGCCGAGATTTCCCGCGTGTGCGAACAGAACCTGCGTGAGGAGGAAGCAATGGCCGAGTGGTTGAAGAGCAACCTACCGCAGGTCACGGAACAGTTCCTGGCGCGGGCGGATACAGACAGCGACAGCGCGAAACGCTGACTTTGGAAGCAGGAACAATCGGAGGTTCCACGAGTCCAGGAACATTCCTTGCTGAAAATCATTAGGTCGCTGCGGTCCTGGAGTTCCCGTGGCGATTTCGAACATCCAACTTGGCTTGCTCGACCTGAGCCTGATGCGGCTGGCGTTGGCGTTTGTCGGTCTGCTCGCCATCGCCTTCCCCGCGCTTGCCGAGCCGCAGACGATGGTGATCGGCTATCTCGGCGAACAGCGCAAACTGCCTCTACCCCTGGGGCCGTTGGACGAGGCCGTGACCGATGATGGCCTGCAGGGCGCCAGGCTGGGGATCGCTGACGACGCCGGCACGGGCCGCTTTCTCGGCCAGCAATTTCGTCTGCAAGAAAGGGTTCTAAGGCCGGGCGAAGCACCTGCCGAAGCTGTCAACGCATTCGCAGCCGCCGGCATCAGCTTCGTCGTTGCCGATCTCGATGCCGCGCAATTGCTGCAGGCGAGCGCAGCGCCTGGTGCCGAGCAGATGACGCTCTTCAACAGCCGCGACCCCGATGACGGCCTGCGTCAGGAGGACTGCCGAAGAAACGTTCTGCACACCATTCCGAGCCGCGCCATGCTGGCCGACGCCCTGGCGCAATACCTGGTCTGGAAAGGCTGGCAGCACTGGTTCCTGCTGACTGGTCCGCATCCCGGCGACCTGGCCATGGCGGCGGCCTTTCGGCGGGCAGCGACGCGTTTCGGGGCGCAGATCACCATCGACAAACCTTGGACGTTCCGGCCCGCCAACGGTCGCGTCGACACTGGACATGTCACGCTGCAGACCGAGATCCCTGCCGCAACGCAGGTCGGCGACTACGATGTTTTGGTCGTCGCCGATGAAGCCGATGAATTCGGCGCCTATCTCGAAGGGCGCACCGCCTTGCCGAGGACGGTGGCCGGGACGCAAGGGCTGGTCGCGACCGGCTGGACCGCAGTGGACGAAGAATGGGGCGCCACGCAACTCCAGGACCGCTTTCACAAGCAGGCCGGACGCTGGATGCTGCCCAGCGACTACGCTGCCTGGCTGGCGGTCAGAAGCATCGGCGAGGCGGCAACGCGGCTGCACAGCCTCGATCCGACTGCCATCGCAAAGTATCTGCGCAGCGACGATTTCCTGCTCGCCGGCTTCAAGGGGCAAGGGCTGAGTTTCCGTCCGTGGGACGGGCAGATGCGCCAGCCCATTCTGATCGCAGGCCCGCGGCTGCTCGTTTCCAGTTCGCCGCAACCGGGTTTTCTGCATCAGCGCACGCCGCTCGATACTCTGGGCGTCGACCTGGAGGAGAGCACATGCAAACTCTGATTGCGCTCGGGCTGGCGTTGGTCCTTGTTCCTCCCGCGGCGGCCGAGACGATTTACGTCTCCAACGAGCAGGACAACACCGTTGCGGTCGTCGACGGTGCGACCATGACACTGCAGGCGGCGATCGATGTCGGTCGGCGCCCGCGCGGAATGGCGCTTTCGGTCGACAAGAAGGTGCTCTTCGTTGCCGAAGGCGACGACAACCGCATCGACGTGGTCGATCTCGCCAAGCGGCAGGTCGTCGGTCAACTGCCTTCGGGCGCCGATCCGGAATTCTTTGTCGTGCACCCGGACGGCAAGCGGCTCTTCGTCGCCAATGAGAACGACAACCAGGTCTCGGTGGTGGATATAGCTGGCGCCAAAATCATCGGCACAGTCGATGTCGGCGTCGAGCCGGAAGGCATGGCGGTCAGCGGCGATGGCCGAACCGTCGCCTGCACGTCGGAGACGACGAGCATGATTCATCTCATCGACGCCGCTACGCTCGAACTCATCGACAATCTGCTCGTCGACACGCGCCCGCGCGCTGCGGCTTTCTCGGTGGATGGCAAGCAATTATGGGTGTCGTCCGAAATCCGAGGCTCCGTCACGGTCTTCGACACAGCGACACGCGCTCAAACGGGTAAGACCGAGTTCGAGGTGCCGGGGATTCGGCGTGAGGGCGTGCAAGCGGTCGGCATCGAGATGTCACGCGATGGCGCGACTGCCTATGTCGCGCTCGGCCCGGCCAACAGGATTGCCGAGGTCGACACGAAGACATTCACGGTCAGGCGCCTCTATCTCGTCGGCCAGCGACCCTGGCATGTCGCGCTCTCTGACGACCAGAAGCAACTGATCAGCGCCAACGGCAACTCCGGCGACATCTCCTTCATCGACCTGGAGAACCAGGAGGTCGTGAAATCGCTGCCGGGGGGGCGCGGTCCATGGGGCGTCGTGATTGGCCCATGAACGCCCTGGCCGTCGAGAATCTGAGCCACAGTTTCGGAAACCGGCAGGTTCTCCAGAATGTCTCGTTCACTGTCGCTGAAGGCAGAATGTGTATCCTGCTTGGCCGTAACGGCGCCGGTAAGACGACGTTGTTCTCGCTGGTGACCGGTCTCTATTACGCGCGCACCGGGCTGGTGCGCGTCTTCGATATGGCGATGCAGGCGAACCCCTCCGCCGCGCTCGCGCAAATGGGCGTCGTCTTCCAGTTGCCGACGCTCGATCTCGATCTGACGGCGGGCGAGAACCTGCGCTACCACGCCGCGCTGCACGGACTTCCGACGGAACTGAGCAAGGCGCGCTCACGGGAGGAATTGAGCCGCCTCGAAGTGCTGGACCGGATCCATGATCGGACCCGAGCGCTATCCGGCGGCCAGCGCCGGCGTGTGGAGATTGCGCGGGCGCTGATGCACGGCCCGCGTCTGCTGCTGCTCGACGAGCCGACCACCGGGCTGGATGTGCCGGGACGTCGCGCGCTCGGGCGCCATGTAAGGGCGCTTTGCCGCGAGCGTGGCATTGCCGTGCTGTGGGCGACGCATTTTCTTGAAGAGGTGGCGGCCGACGATGATGTCGTGGTGCTGGATCGGGGGAGGGTATGCTGGGCTGGCCGTGCGGATCGCATAGCGCCCGAGGTCAGCGCAGGGAGCATCGCTGAAGCATTCGCCTTGCTGACGGGGTCGCCATGAAGGTGCGTCACGCGTTAAGGGCGCTCGACGGCATCTTGCGGCGGGAAATGATGCGCTCGCTCCGGCAGCGCGCGCGCCTCTTCTCCGCAATGGTGAGGCCGCTGGTCTGGCTGGCGATTTTCGCGGCCGGCTTCCGCTCCGTTCTCGGCCTGTCGATCACGCCGCCTTACCAGACCTATGTTCTCTACGAGGTCTATGTGGTGCCTGGACTGGCGGCCATGATGCTGCTGTTTCATGCCATGGCGAGCTCGTTGGCCATGGTTTATGATCGCGAGATGGGCAGCATGCGCCTGTTGCTGACGGCTCCGCTGCCGCGTTGGTATCTGCTTGCCGCTCGCCTGCTGGCCAGCGTGGTTGTCGGCCTGCCGCTCGTCTATCTGTTTCTTTTCGTGGCGCGCTTCTGGGACGTGCGGCCGCCGGCCCTGGGCTATGTCGCCGTGTTCCCGGCGCTCGTGCTGTCGGGCTTGATGCTCGGCGCGTTCGGTCTGTTGGTCTCCTCGATGTCCACTCAGATGGAAAACTTCGCCGGCGTGATGAATTTCGTCATCTTCCCGATGTTCTTCGCCTCGACAGCGCTCTATCCGATCTGGCGCCTCGCTGAAGCCGGCCGGGTGCTGGCGACGATCGCCGCCTGGAATCCATTCAGCTCGGCGGTCGAGTTGATCCGCTTTGCGCTCTACCTGCGGTTCGACATGGTTTCCATGCTCGTTGTTGTCGCCTGTCTCGTGGCATTCTTCCTGGCGGCGGTGGCCGGCTACGATCCCGGTCGCGGCCTGTGGTCCCGGCGTAGCGGCGAGGGCTGATCATCTGAGGGCATAGAGATAGGCCGCGATGTCGCGCGCCTGCTGCTCGGTGATCCTTGTCGAGGGCATGGCGGTGTGCGGATTGATTTCCCGCGCCGAGCGGATCCAGCGGACCAGGTTCTCCGGGTTGTTGGCAAGCACACCGCCGATGTAGACGCGACCGGCGAGGCTGCCGTCGAGTCGGGGCCCGACCTGACCTTGCGCCCCAGGCACGCCGGGAATCGTATGGCATCCGGAGCAGCCATTCCCGGTCATGATCGGAATGGCGCGCGCGCCCATGCCCCCGGTTGCCACGTCCGACTCGTTTTGGACACGTCCAAGCCGGTCGATCCACAGGCTTGCCGCCGCGATCGCGATGGCCAGAAGCACGACCCCGACGATGACACCGCCAAGCGGCCTAGCCAGGTCGGAGCGCATGGGCCGCCTCCCTCGTTCCGCTGTTCCTTATCCAGAGGCCGGCAAGCAGCAAGGCGGCTCCGCCATAGATCAGCCCGGCCGGCACCCACATCACCAGCCCGGCGAGTTGCTGATCCTCGACCGGGCTCAGGCGCCAGAGCGCAGCGCCGGAGGCATTCTCCGGATACCAGAGTCTTGGCGAGACCAACAGCAGCACGCCGAGCAAGCCGGTGTGAAGCGAGGTGAAGAACAGATGCATGACGGAGATACCATAGGTCTGCTGGCGCCCGGAGCGCGGCAGAAGCACCGACCAGAACAGCAGGGCGGTGCCGAGGAAACTCGCGTGCTGCGCATAGTGCAGCGCGCCCTTCTGCAGCGCTGCCTCGAACAGGATCGGAATATGCCAGATCCAGATCGCTATCCCATGGAGGATCGTCGCGCTGAGCGGGCGAGCGGCGAAGGTCCAGGCCCCCTGCAGCATCCTGCCATGGGTGAGCTTTCCCGCTCCTCGGCGGAGTGTGGCGGGCAATCCCCACATCAAGGCCGCGCCGGGCCAGGCGGCGACAAGGAGCGGCGCCGCCACGGCCATCAGCAACTCGTGCTCGATCATATGGGCAGAAAACACCCGCTCGCCTAGCGCATGGATCGGGCTCACCAGCGCAACGGTCAGCACGCTCCACCCGGCCGCGAACAACAGAGCTTGGCGAAGCCGTTCGGGACGGCCTCTGCCGCTGCGACGCCATAAACGGCCCGCGCCGATCCCATAGATCAGTGCTATCGCCGCCAACGGAAGCGTGATGGGAAACGCCAACGTCCATCCGGCCTCCGGCGCACCGGCGCCGTAGCAGATCGAGGTCGAGAAGAGGGCGTCGAAGCTCATCGCAAGCACTCGTCGAGGATGAGGGCGGCGCTGCCCTGCATGATGATGACGAGGGCGAACAGCAATGCGGCGAGGATGCCCAGATCGGCGACGAAACGCTCGGTGCTGCGCGTGCGCTCCGGCTTGAAGGCCGCGCCGCCTTGTCGCTTCGCCCGCCATGACAGCGTGCCGCCGAGCAGGGAAAACACCGCCAGCAAAAGCGCCACCGGGAGCACCACCTGCACCTGGCGATTGCACTGCCAATGAACGAGGGCGTAGTTCAACTGCGTTGAGATTGCCCAGGCCAGAGGCCCCGACAACAAACCTCCCCAGGACGTGCCCAGCCGCAGCGCGCGCATCTCAGCCTAACCTCGGTAGCCAGTAGATGAGCAGGTAGATCGGAATCCATGTCAGGACCACGAAGTCCCAGTAGAAGACATTGTCGCCGACGTCGCCGAAGCGACGGCCGCTATAGCCATGATGCGTGAACATCAACACCGTCAGGACAATCGTGTCGCCGACATCGGTGATCAGATGCGTGGTGTGGAGACCAAGCAGCACCCAGAGCATCGAGCCGTAGGCGTTCGTGTCCCAGTAGATGTTCAGTGCCGGAAACTCGAACCAGCGCACGACAAAAGGTGCGAGGCCGAGCAACGACATCACCACCATGCCGATCCGAACCGGCCCCATGGAGCATTGCTTGGCGTAGCGGTTGAGGATGTGGTTGGGCACCAGGCTGACGATGAGAAGCAGCGTCACGATCGTTCCCGGCCAATGATTGGGCGCCGGGGCGCTCAGGCGCCAGTCGGGCCACAAGGTCGCGAGATAGAGGTAGGCTCCGGCGGCCAGCGCGAAGCCCATGCCTTCCAGCGCCATGAAGCCGAGCGTGCCCCACCACGTCGGGCTGCGTGGGCCAAGTCCAAAGGTCGGGAGACCGGCAAGATCGATGGCAGGACGCTGGTTCATTCCTCGTCCTCCGGATCGCCCTTGGGCCAGAACCAGCCGACCAGGGTGACGGCGATCGGCGCGGCCCCCCAGACGATCGCCCAGGGCGTGAAGATCGAGTAGAGGAAGGTGGCGCCGACGGCGATCGCAGCCAACAGCGGCCAGATCGACGGCGTCGCCGATTTTTCGCGGATGTCGGGATAGGCTTCCGCCACGGTGGATACGAGCAATTCGCGAACGTCGACGCGAAGCCCGGTCGCGACGGGAAGCGCCCCGCGTTCGGCCCAGAGCGGCTCGACATTCGTCACGACCGGAATGCGAGCGAAATTGTAGCTGGGTGGTGGTGAGGACGTCGCCCATTCAAGCGTGCCGGCATCCCAGGGATTGTCGCCAGCGGTCGCGCCCCTTAGCGCGCCATGGACCAAGTTGAAGGCGAACAGCACGAAGCTCAGGAAGAAGAGCACCGCGCCGGCGCTTATGAAGAGATTGATGTTGCCCCAGCCGAGCTCGGCCGGATAGGTGTAGACCCTGCGCGGCATGCCCCACAGCCCGACGATATGCATCGGGAAGAAAGCCGTGTTGAAGCCGATCATCGCCAGCCAGAAATGCCAGCGTCCCAGGCGCTCGCTCATCATGCGTCCGGTGATTTTGGGGAACCAGAAATAGGCGGCCGCGAGCAGCGGAAAGACCGAGCCGCCGATCAGCACATAGTGGAAATGGGCGACGACGAAATAGGTGTCGTGCACCTGGAGGTCGAGCGGCACGGAGGCGAGCATGACGCCGGTGAGGCCGCCGATGACGAAGGTGAAGAAGAAGCCGAAGACGAACAGCAGCGGCGTGCGGATCACCGGTCTGCCGTCCCACAGAGTGGCCAGCCAGCAGAAGATCTGAACGCCGTTGGGGATGGCGATCAACATGCTGGACGCGGTGAAGAAGCTCGCGCCAAGCTTCGGCAGCCCGGTCGCGAACATGTGGTGGACCCAGAGGCCGAACGACAGGAAGCCGACCGCGATCAGCGACAGGACCAGCCCGAGATGGCCGAAGGCCGGGCGGCGGGCGAAAGCAGGAATGATCGCCGAGACCATGCCCGTCGCCGGCAGGAAGATGATGTAGACTTCGGGATGGCCGAAAAACCAGAACAGGTGCTGGAACAGAAGCGCGTCGCCGCCCTCGGCCGGGTTGAAGATATGCGTGCCGACGAGCCGGTCGAGGATCAGGAACGTCGAGGTGATCATCACCGCCGGCATCGCGAAGACGACGACGAAGGAAGTGACCAGGAGGGCCCAGACATAGAGCGGGATCTTGTCCAACGACATGCCTGGCGCGCGTTGCTTGAACACCGTCACGATGGTTGCGACGGCGACTGCCAACGAGGACACTTCGGTATAGGTGATCATCTGCGCCCAGACGTCGGCGCGCTTGCCTGGACCGTATTCCGGCCCGGACAGCGGCACATAGGCGAACCAGCCGACATCCGGCGCCATCGCAAGGGCGAAGGACACCCAGGCGAAGAGGCCGCCTGAGACATAGATCCAAAAGCTGAAGGCGTTGAGACGGGGGAAGGCGATGTTGCGGGTGCCGACCATCAACGGGACCAGATAGATGCCGGTCGCCTGTACGATGGGCACGGCGAACAGGAACATCATGGTGACGCCGTGCATCGTGAACAGCTGATTATAGAGATCCGGACCGACGAGCCCGCGCTGCGGGCCCGAGAGCTGGATGCGCATGACAACGGCGTTGAGCCCGCCCAGACACAGAAAAAGGAAAGCGGTGATCAGGTAACGGCGTGCGATGACCTTGTGATCGACGCTCGACAGCGCGCCGATGATGCCGGGAGGCGTCCGCCACGTCCGCGTAAGCCAGTGATGCAGGCTGGCGTCGTCCATGCCGGTGTCGCGCGGCCCGTCATGCTCGGGTGCTATATCGCCTTTTGCGGACGCTTCGCGCTCCGACGGCAGATCACGTTCGCTGGTGAGGTCCGCGCTGCTCATTTCAGCCCCTCGAGATAGGCGACGATGGCGTTGAGCTCGTCGCCGCTCAGATCGACCACCGGCATATGCGAGCCGGGCTTCACGCCCTGTGGGTCGGCGATCCAGGCAGCGAGATTGCCGCGGCTCATCGCCAATGTTCCGGCCGCAAGCGTCTGCCGACTGGCGACATGGGTGAGATCGGGCGCGACCGTTCCGCCCGCGGGCGTGCCGCCGATCTTGTGACACATCACGCAGGGGCGTTTCAGGAAGAGGTTCTCGCCGGCCTTGGCCTCGTCGCTCGTTGGAGCCGCGGCCGGCTGCAACTGGTCGTTCCACCAGGCGTCGAACTTTGCGCGCGGCTCGGCGATGATGAAGGTGCCCATATTCGCGTGCTGCGCACCGCAGAATTCGGCGCATTGGCCGCGGTAGACGCCGGGCTTGTCGGCCTTAATGTCGAGCACATTCATTCGGCCGGGAACGAGGTCGAGCTTGCCGGACAGGCTTGGAACCCAGAAGGAGTGGATAACGTCGGTCGAGGTGAGAAGAAGCCGCACAGGTTCGCCGGCGGGAATATGGATCTCGTTCGCCGTGGTCAGGATGCGGCTCGGCGTGGCATCCTCGTAGCGCACCTCCCACCACCATTGATGACCGGTGACGCGAATGGTCAGCGCGGCGTCCGAGCCGATCGCCGCAAGCGTCCTGTTGGCGAAGAAGCTGAGCAAGGTCAGCCCGACCAGGATCACGGCGGTCAGCCCGACGGCAATCATCACCGCGCGCAGCTTGCGATTGTCGGCGCCGGCGTCGAGCACGAGCGGGTCGATATGCAGCCGCGAGCGCATCGTCAGTGGCACGGCAAGGGCGATCATCACCAGCGCCCACACCACCGCGCACAGCCCGGTGAAAAACCAGATCAGCCATGCGAGTTCGCTCGCCGCCGGGCCTTTGGGGTCGAGCGCCGACTGCCAGCCTGCGCATCCCTGAAGCAACAGGGTGATTGCCGTAGCTAACGCAATCGATGCGAGGCGTTTCACGGCGACTTCCCCAGCGTGGCGGCATCCGGCATGCGGTTTTCGGATGGATGCACCATCATGTCGTCATTGCGCGACGGCGCGGCTGAGGAGGGCGCATTCCCGCTCAAGGAGCGAACGAAGGCCGCAAGCTCCCAGATCTGGTCGTCGGGGATCTTGTCGCGGAAGCTCGGCATGCCGTTCGGACGGCCGTCGCGGATCGTGGCATGGATGCTTTCCATCGAGCTGCCATAGATCCACTTCTCGTCCATCAGCGCAGGGCCCATGCCGCCGCCGCCATTGGCATGGCACCCCGAACAGTTGAACCAGCCGAACAGGCGCTTGCCTTCGCTCAGATGAAAGGCGTTGGCCTCGAAGCTCGCCGCTTTGTTGTCCGCGGGGGACGGCCGCTGCCCACCAGGTTCCAGCGTTGTCACCGGGATCGGCTGCTCGCCTGAGCCGAGCGCCGATTGCGGGCGCGTATCCCGCTCTTCGCGCTGGCAGGCAGCAAGGGCCAGTGATGCGGACAGGAGCAGCGCGACGACCGGCCTCATCGCACTGGGCTCCCGGAGGCATCGAGGCGCGGCACGCCATATTGAGCCAGCAAGGCGTCTATCTCGGCCTTGTGCCTGGCCAAGGCTGCGTTCACATCGCCACGCAGCGCGTCGTCCTCGCGGCGCACGCCCATTGAGATGTCGTAAATCATGGGCAGTTGCGGGCCGTCTACGCGCGGTGTGACCGGCGTGATGCGCAGCGGCACCTTCTGCTTCTGGGCGAAATAGCCGGCGAGCGGACCCCAGACCACTGCGAGATCGATCTCGCCGTTCGCCACCGCATCGACGATGCGCGCCGGCGGATTGGGAGCAGCGTAATCGCCGTAGACGGGATAGCCGATGAGATGCCCGACGATGCCGCGGCGGCCAAGCGCCCGGACAGGAGGCGAGTTGGCGCCGTCGTCGCCGATGAGCTGAACGCCGATGCGCAGGCCGCGCAGCCGCGGGTCGTTGAAGGAGGTCACGTCAGGGCCGTCCTGGCGCGTCACGAAGACATAGGAGGACCGGTAGTAGGGCGTGGTGGTGCGCAGCATTTCGAGATTGGCAGGCGTGCCGGGCACGAGATCGCAAAGCCCGGCCTTCAGTGTGTTGCGCACGAAGCCGCGGCGCTGCGCCCACCAGGTGTAAGTGAGCTTGGCGCCAAGATCGTCGGCGACGATCTCGGCGATCCTGTTCTCGAAGCCCTGACCGGCCGCGTTGGAAAAAGGTAAGTTGTTCGGGTCGGCGCAGACCCTGAGCTCACGAGGGCCAGCCGTCGCCGGCAGGATCAGCAAGGCGAGCGCGGCGATGCCGAGCGCCATGCGCGTGAGCAGCTTCTCGGCCACGCCGTGGATCAAGCCGAGCACATCAGGGCAGACGGAACACATAAAGCGTGCCTCCCGCCGTGGTCGTGTTCTTCAGGTCCTTCATGACATTGACGAACCCGAGCGCGGCCGTGGCATCGCGCGGGTCGAGGTCGCCCGACACGATGGCGCCTGCCCAGCCGCCGACGCCGGATAAGATGGCCACATATTGGTGGCCGTCCGGGCCGCGATAGGTGATGGGTTGGCCGATGATGCCGGACGAGGTCTTGAACTGCCAAAGCAGGTCGCCGGTCTTGGCGCTCACCGCCTTGAACCAGCCTTCCATCGTTCCGTAGAAGACCACATCGCCGGCGGTCACGACCGCGCCGCTCCACACGGGGAAATTCTCCTTGAGGCTCCAGGCGGGTTTTTCGGCGGCGATATCCCAAGCTGTGAAGGCGCCGCGATTGCCGCCTGGCCCGGGGATCATGCGGACGTTCATTCCGACATAGGGCGTGCCGGCGATGTAGTTCACCTCGACGCCCTCTTCGTCCATGCACAGATTGTTGTGCGGGATGTAGAGCAGGCCGGTCTTCGGCGAAAAGGCGGAAGGCTGCCAGTCCTTGAGGCCCGAGGCGGTCGGGCAGATGTCGCGGACAACCTTGCCGGTACCCGTCAGCTTGTCGGGGTTTTCTATCAGGCGGCCGGTCTTGAGGTCGACGCCCTTGCTGGAATTAACGGGGCCATAAGGTTTTGCGGACAGGACTTCGCCGGTCGTCCGGTCGAGGACGTAAAGATAGCCGTTGCGTTCCGGGCGGACGAGCACCTTGCGCGGCTTACCCTGCCAATTCATGTCGAGCAGGACCTGCTCGTTGATGCCGTCATAATCGTGAAGATCGTGCGGGGTCCACTGGTAGAACCATTTCGCCGCTCCGGTATCGGCATCTCGGGCAAAGATGCCTGACGTCCATTTGTTGTCGCCGGGCCGCAAGTCGGGATTCCAGGGACCGGGATTACCGGTGCCGTGGAAGATCAGGTTGAGATCCGGATCGTAGGAAATCCAACCCCACATGTTGCCGCCACCGATCTTCCAGGCTTCCGGCGGCCATGTCGTGACGCCGAGGTCCTTGCCCTTGTCCATGTCGTAATGCGGCTTGAAGTCGGGTCCGATCAGCACCTCCTTGTCGGGGCCGGTATTGTAAGCCGTCCACACGACATGACCGTCGCCGGCGTCGAGCGCCTTGACCCAGCCGCGCACGCCCATCTCGCCGCCGGAATTGCCGACCAGCACTTTGCCCTTCACCACCAGCGGCGCCATGGTGATGGTCTCGCCAATATTGATATTGGCGATATGGGCGTTCCAGATCGGCTGGCCGCTGTTCGCGTCGAGCGCGATGGTGTGGCCGTCGAGCGTGTTGAAGAAGACGCGCCCGTCCGCAAAGGCCGCGCCACGGGTGACCACGTCGCAGCAGGCCACCCCTTGCGCGGCCGGTTCGGGGTTGGGCTCGTATTTCCATTTCATCGGCGCGCCGGGCTTGGAGAGGTCGAGCGCGTAGACGATGTTGGGAAATGGCGTCACGATATACATTGTGTTGCCGATAACCAGCGGCGCCGCTTCCTGGCCCTTGTTCACCCCGGTCGAGAAAGTGAAGGCGACCTGCAGGTTCTTGACGTTGCCCTCGTTGATTTCGGCGAGCTCGCTATAGCGGGTCGAGGCGTAGTTCTTGGCCGGCATCGTCCATTGCCCGTCATCGGGCGGTGCGGCCGTGGCAGGCGGAGAGATCGCAGGTGCTGGCGGGGGCTGTGAAGCGGCCGTCAGCAAGGGCGCGCAGACCAGCAGCGTGGCAGTAAGAACGCCAAAATGTTTTCGAGATGCCGGCGCGCGGTCGGTACATACCGGGTCACCGCAGAATGCTGCAAGTTGCGTTGCTTGCTTCATTTCGGCGTCGAACCTCCGACGCCGGCACCGATTTCCGCCGCAATGTCGGCCTCGTGGCCGGCGCAAAGCGGATGACCCCAGCCGGAGGCGCTTTTTCCGCCGGGGTCGAGATCGTAGATGATGGCGTCCTTGCGATTGGGATTGACGCCCGCAGGAACCTTGTCGAAGCCGAGGGCTGCGCGAACGCGCCAGGCAATATTATGATCGGCGCAAGAGGAATCGCCGCTGACACCGAGGCCACCGACAATGGCCTTGCCGTCGTACAGAGCCAGGCCTCCGCCGAACACGACGAGGCCTCCGATCGGCTTGCCGACCAGCGGGTCACTGGCGCTCCCAAACGTTTTCGGGTCGCCTGCGTAAGCCGCTGCCCCGTTGACGGGGTTGGTGGCCTGCAGACCGAACAGCGGCCCTCCGGGCTGCACCCCGGCATAAAGATTGGCTGTCGAAAGCGCCATGTTCGTCAGGCTAAGCCCATTGGCCGTGTTCGCTTTCTCGGCCGCAATCAGCCGGCTGCCCGGCCACTGCGCGTCGACCGTCGGTCCACTGAAGGCAACCGCGCAAATGGTGCCGTCGCGCGCAACGATCGCTGCCCATTCATTGGTCTCGAAGCCGCCATTGGCGGGGCCGCCGCTTGGCTTGACATTGGCCTTCAAGGCCGAGAGCAGCTTGTCGTGATCGGTCGGGCAGGGCGCCTGGGCCCGAGCAGTGCCTTGCTGCATCGAGCCAAACGCCAAGACAAGGAGGCCCAGAGCTAGTGACAAAAACCGACGATGAGCCATGACCTGAAAACGTTTGTTGATGTTACCGAACTGACAATCGGCCGCTTTGTTCCCCGAACATGGGGAAGGTCTGCACTGACGAGGTTGACTGGCGGAGGCAACTGGACCGAGAGAGGAATCGGACAGAGCCGATCGCGGCTGTTTGATACGCACACCTGTTTGTAACCGTCGCCGGTTTGCGATGTTGCCGTCTCCGGGGCTGAGATGAGCGCTTTCCGCTTCCCTGCGAGTCCGATGCAGCGGAAGGTCAGGATTTCTGAACACAAGACCGATCTGGTCGTTACAGGAGATGCTCGTCGATATCCTGCAGTTCGTCGGTGGCATCCTTCTGGTCTGGTTCACGCTTCGCGACGTCTTTGACACAGTCGTTGTGCCCGGCGAGAGCCGGGCGTCCCTGCGTCTTGCAAGCCGGATGGTGTTCGCCGGTTTGTTCGGGCTGCGCCATACGCGCAGGCCCGGCGCCGCCATCCCGGCGGCGTTCGCGCCTTTCGTGCTGGTAGCGTCCTTCACCGGCTGGATGCTGCTTCTCATTTTCGGTTTCGGGCTGATGGTGGCTGCGCTGAGCGGTTCGTACCGGCCCGCGGTCCCGACTTTCTCACAGGCGGTATTCGTCGCGGGCAGCAGCCTGGTGACGGTCGGCCTCAGCGAAACGGACGCCACCGGTCCTGCCCGTTGGGTCAACATCGCGGCGGGATTCTGCGGCCTGTCGGTCATGACGATGGCCGTCACCTACCTGCTTCAGGTGCAGACCAGCATCGGCAGGCGTGACTCCGGTATCCTCAAGATCACCACTGCGTCAGGCGATCCCCCATCCGCGGTCGCGCTGCTGGAACGCTATGCTTCACTCGGTTGCAAGGATGAGCTGGAACAGGTGCTCGTAAAGGGCAGGGACTGGTGCGCCGAGGTGCTGCAGAGCCATGCAGCGCACCCGTTCCTGATCTATTTCCGATCTCTGGAAACGGTTGCGGGGTGGCCTGCCACACTCGCCGCGTTATTGGACCTTGCGGCCATCATTGAGGCGATCGATGAGCCGAAACTGCGCGGCAAGGCTATCCTGCTGCGTGAGGAAGGGACTCACCTTGCGGACCAGCTGAGCAAATTGCTGCGGCTCGACATCGACCACCCGGAACCCGATAGAGAGGTGCTGCAGCAGGTCCTGGAACGTGCGGCAAGGGCAGGCTACGGAACCCCAAAACCGCCCGGCTTGGAGCGACTGGCCTCGCTCAGGGGACGCTACAGCCCAACTGTCGAAGCCTTGTCGCGTCATCTGGGCAGTCCGCCTGCGCCGCTTCTGCCGAACGACCGCGGTTTGTCACGCGAACAACTGGCGCAGCTTCCTTGAACTGTGCTCACATTTCGCTGTTGCCGATTATCCCTGCTTCGCCCTCGGCGAGATTGGTGACGTGCGAGGTTCTCGATGCCTGCAATCGAACGACCGGCTTGCCGGAGGAGTCCTGTCCGAAAAACACGACGCCGGCGGCCTGAAATACCTGGCGCATCGCAAGCAGCCTTTCTGGCGAGGGAAGATGGCGCCCACGCTCGAATTCGCGAATGCTCGCTTCGCTCAAATCACATTTTGCCCCAAGCCGCACCCGCGGCCAGTTCAACAAGGCTCGGGCGGCCATTACCTGCTCTGGCGTTAGAGGAGCCATCAAACATCTCCACCGCTTCTTGATCCTGGCTCGAACTGAAAGTTCAAGAACATGTTCCATTGCCGGCAAAAGCGGGCGTCAAATACCCTCGGGCCGCTATCATTTGGAACAACGATGATCGTGCATCGTTCGGTGCCGATGAAACAGCTCCTTTCAGATTTCGCGGCAATGGCGCAGCCGGGTTATTGGATCGCCCTCGGGCTTCTCGTCATCCCTTATGGAGTGGGCGTGTTTTTCCTTGTGAGGGTTTGCCACTGTATGTGATTGCTTGGCCACAAAGTCAGTCTCTTTAGGTTCGCCAGACCATACGAGAGAATACGAAGGGAATGGGGCTGGTGAGCCAGCCGCTAACATATTGATTTCTTTATAAAGTGACGACTCTCAGCGACTACCACAGCCGTTGTTTGCCAATGGGTTTCTCTGAATCGCGGCTTTGTGCCTGATGTCGGTCATCCAATCGGCATTGCCGCTTCCCGAAAGCTGCCGTCGCGTGCGAGGGCGTTGAGACATAGCGCCGCTCCCGATAATGCCAGACACGCGGGTGGCGCTGCGAGCTGTGATGCAGACGCTTTCGGCCCCACGTTTCAGCGTGGTGGGGTAGGTGTTGCGCGGGCCCAGCGCTTCGATAGCCGCCCGGCCTGCTGGTCCTCATCCGGAACATAGGTCAGCAGGACGGAGCCGTTGCCGAACACCTTCTGCGCGTCGAGCTTGAGCTTGAGGCTTGCTGGATCAATTGCGTCGTAGAGGTGCTGCCCCTTCCCGACGATGACCGGGATGATCCAGACCTGGATCTCGTCGACGAGATGGTGTTCCAGGAGCGTTCGATCCAGCTTGCCGGTTCCGTACTTGATAAGATCCTTGCCCGGCTGCTGCTTGAGGCGGCGGATCTCCTCGACGACGTCGCCCTTGAGCAGCGTGGCGTTCCAGGTCGTCTCGCCCAGGGTCGTCGAGGCGACGTACTTCGGCATCGCATTGATGCGGTCGAGGTAGGCGTCGTCCCTCACCTGCGACCAGGTCGCCGCGAAAGTCTCGTAGGTGACGCGACCGAACAGGAATGCGTCGTAGCGGTCCAGCGCGGCGAGCGCGTGGCCGCGGCTCTCCGCGTCAAAGTACGACCCGGTCCAGGCCCATGGCGAGCCGACCACCCCGTCTAGCGACATCAGCGTAGTTTCGATCAGCTTTCTCATCTGGAATCCTCCTGTTCAATGAGTGGCTGGCAGTTCATGCGGCGTGACGCGATGCACCGAAGGACATCTTCGGCCCAGCGCTCCAGCGTGGTTGCGGTGGTGTTACGCGGACCCGGCGCCTCTATCGCCCAGCGCGCCATCAATAGCGTCTCACCATTAGGCGATCCTCCCATTCGGCTTCAGAGCGAACAGCATGACGAGCGCGAACAAGGCGGCGGTCGCGGCGAATGCGGCGCTAAAGCCCACCGACGTGGCAAGTGCGGCGACGGCCAGTCCGCCGATTCCCAGGCCTGCATCATAGGCCACGTTCCACAAGGCCCCCGCGCCATCCCGTTGCGAGGGAGCGGCCCGCGACAAGACGTCAGCAACGGTTGCGCTCTGCAGCACGCCGAAGGCCATCCCGCTCAGCAGCATCCCGGTAAGCATCGCGGCTTGGCTGGGGAGGGCCAGGCAGACCGCAGCAAGTGCGCAGCTCGCAAGGCCTGCACCCGTCGGAACCTTTGGCCCATGGCGATCGACGTGCCGGGCAGAGGCCCAGCGGGTGAAGGTGGCGCCAGCACCCTGGGCCAGCAGTCCAAGCATGATCGCGCCACTGCTCGCCTCGGGATGCGCCAGTGGAAGAATGGTGACGGCAGCGCCGACGAGGATTGCGCCGCAGGCCAAGGACGTCGCCGGGATGGCAACGAGGCGCCACGCCGGCATCCTGTTGTCGCCGTCATCATCACGGCTGATATCGACCGGAAGTATGGCGGTGGCCGCGAGTGCGATAACCGCCAGGCCGCTGCCTCCCAAGGCTGTCGCGGACGGACCTAGATGAGAGAGGACCCACGGGCCGAGCGGCACCGCAAGGATTGCCGGAACCGCAGAAGCGACTCCATAGAGGCTCATTGCCTCTGTCCGACGCGAGGGAGGTGCCAACTTGGCCGAGATGCCAGAGGCGGCGACCAGCAACACGCCGAGGGCGACACCGCGGACAAGACAATTGAGGAGAAGCAGTGCAAGCGATGAGGGGAATGCCAGCAGGCAAGCGGTCCCAAGCAGGCCAAGCGCCATCACCAGCGACATTTTGCGACCGAAGGCAGCGATGATCCGTGGCGCGGCAATTTCACCGCCGATGGTGGCCGCCATCAATGCACCCGTCGCATGCCCGGCAGCATCAGCCCCACCAAGGCTCGCCGCATGCGCCGCGATCGCCGACAGAAGCAGGTAGAAGCTGCTCATCGCTGAAAACATGACGCCAGCCATTCCAAGCGTCGCGGCCGTGAAGATCGGCTCTCCAGCGTCCCTGTCCGAATGGATGGTGACTGCGGTGACGGCCATGTCGCTTCTCCTTCGCGGGTGACGAGCTACCGTGTAGCGTGCTACTGGTACAAGGAACATGACCAGTTTGGTGATAGAATTATTGTCCAGTTTGACCGCCGACTTGGCGCTGGAAATCGACCGGCAGGGCAAAGAGAGCCTGGGACACCAAGTGCGCCGGGGGCTGCTCGCGCAAATTCGCGCCGGCAGTCTGCGTCCAGGGGTCGTGCTTCCTTCGACGCGCGCGCTTGCCGCCCAGCTGGGCATATCTCGGCCGCTTATCGTCGACGCTTACGCGCAGCTGGCCGCTGAAGGTTTCCTGATCGTCCGGCACGGTGCTCGGCCGATCGTCGCATCTGGGGCGGCGCGCGTCGCCCCCCCGCTCGAGGAGAAGCCTGAACAGCCGATCCGATACGATCTCCGCCCGGCGATAGGATGTTGGACTCTTCCCGCGCAAAGTTTGGGCCAGCGCCATACGCACTGTGCTCAATGCCATCCCAGCCAACGATCTTGGCTATGGGGATCTTCGCGGAAGCCCGAGGCTGCGATCAGCGCTCGCCGACTATCTTGGCCGGGTGCGGGGACTCGTCGCTGATCCATCTCACATTTTCATCACCAGTGGCTTCACAGAAGGACGGGCATTGGCCTGCCTTGTACTGCGAGCCGTCGGGCTTCGCAGGGTCGCCGTCGAGGATCCAGGTTACAGCGATTGGGTCGCCGTCGACAAAGCGGGGCTCCAGAGGGTGCCCATCCCAGTCGATGAGCATGGAATCGATGTCGATCAACTTATCGCAACGGGTGCGGAAGGCGCATTGATCACGCCCTCACATCAATTTCCGATCGGCGGCGTGCTCAGCGCAAGCCGCCGGCAGCGCCTCGTCAGATGGCTCGCGCAACATGATGGCTATGTGCTCGAGGACGACTATGATGCCGAGTTTCGGTACGACCAAGCGCCGGTCGGAGCGCTGCAGGGTCTTGCAGCGGATCGCGTCATATATGCCGGGACTGCAAGCAAGACGCTCGCTCCGGCACTCCGGATTGGCTGGCTCGTGGTGCCGCCGGAATTGGTGCGGCCTATGGACGCCGAGCTGCGCCGGTGGAAAGAGGGATCTCCCCGGATCGAACAGGATGCTTTGGCCCATCTCCTTCAAACGGGCGCGTACGATCGGCATTTGCGGAAAATGCGGCGGATCTACCGTGGCCGTCGGAAGCACCTTCTCGATTGTCTTGCGGCAGAGCTCCCGGAACTCGAAATCGAAGGCATGGCAGCAGGTCTTCACGTGACATTACGATTGCCCTTCGAACTTACCCGGGCCGACGAAACCCAAATCGTCTCTGGCCTGCGGGAACGGGGATTGGCGACCGAGGGGCTCGGCAGGTACTCACAGACGGCAGAGGGACCGCGTCGTTTGTTCGTTGGTTATGGACGTATCACTGATAGCGCTATTGCCTCCAGCGTGAGGCTCTTGGCCAAGGCCGTTCGGGCAGCGCAGCGACATGAAGTCGGCCCTTAGTTGGATGCGGATCACTGTCGCCGGCCGGGAAGAAATTCTCCGTCAGCGATTGCTCGTTCACGAGAGTGGTAATCCTGTGAAGCACGGCGCTAACGTCCACAATGCAGCGGGAACTTCGGCGCGGACTCCCCGCAATTTCATGGCTGCAATGGTGCGGGCTTTACACAGTAGTGAAGAAACCAGCTTACTTGGGGAGAAGGCAGCGGGTCGCCTTCAAGCTCGCCTGGGTGAGCTTGGTCCGACCACCGCTTTGGAGAGGTAGATGAGCGACGCCCAATAAAGTGTCGGCTGCAATTCCGAGCCGCAATTGTGCAGAAATGCGCCAAATGTGACGGCGCTCGTCACCGTGGCTCGAGTGTCAGCAGATGTGGTAAGGTTGATGGTCGGCGAGTAGGCGAGGTCCAGAAACAATGACTTTGAGACGAACCAGAGCTTACGTCACATCCGGCTTGGTTCTAGCGGTTTGCATTGCATTTGCTTGGCAGAACGCAACCGCCGCTCAAAATTGCGACGCAGCCGCGACGCCCGGCGTCAATTGGCAGGACTGTGACAAAAAGCTTCTCATCCTAAAAGGACAGGACCTGAGCGGGGCGAACCTGATCGGTGTTGATTTCACTTCGACCGACCTCAGGAACAGCAATCTCCTTGCGGCAAATTTTGAGAAGGCAACGCTTGTGCGTGCTTCCCTAGCCGACTCGATCGCCAAAGGCGCCCGGTTCGACAAAATCGAGGCCTACAGGACCGACTTCAGCCATATGGACGCGCAGGGCGCTGTGTTTACGAGCGCCGAAGTGCAGCGCTCGAATTTCCAGGACGCCAATCTGACCAATGTTGATTTCACAAAGGCGGAATTGGGACGAGCGCAGTTCCATGACGCCGATATCAGTGGCAGCCGCTTTTCGTTTGCCAATCTCGCGCGGGCGGACTTCCGAGGAGCGACATTTACCGAGGCGATAGACTTTGACGGCGCTTTTTTCTTTCTGACCCGTATCGAGGGCCTCGATCTTTCCAAATCGGCGGGTCTGTCCCAATGGCAGCTCAACATGGCATGCGGAGACGCCCGGACCGAGTTGCCTTCCGGCTTGACCCGGCCTGAAGATTGGCCGTGTCAATTCCAGGAATAGTTATCGGCAAGCGAACTGCGTAATGCGGCACCCGACAGGGTTCCGGGCCATCTGCTAGCGGAGCAAGGGACGGGTGAACGCGAAGCGGTGTCACATCTACGGACCAAGACGATGACGACATGCGTGACCCGGAGGCCTGTGTCGAAACCTTGCTGGAACGGGTTGCGCAAGCCCCGCAGGCGAGTGCGGTCAAGGTAAGCCCTTGTCGTCCGCTACATGGTCAAGGACGGTGTGAGCCGGGAGTAGCGCTGGTCGGCGCTTGCTCTGGCATTGATCGACATGTCCATTCTAGGCGCGTTCGAGCATAGTTTCCTTACCGATGCCGGATGGGACCATTCTCGCTCGAATTCGTGCGCTATCTGCGACTCGTCGCCGCCATTCTCCAGAGTCGCCACGCGCACTCGAGCATGGGTGCGCAAGGCCGCCTCGGATCGAGGAAAGCATCAGACAATGGGATAAAATAGATCGCGATCGCGACAGTCGGTTCGAATGACCTTACCGAAATCGCCCACATTAACTCCAAAGCAGCCAGACGGCTTCCGGCCCCAAACAGGACGCTGACCACCTCGACGTTCAGCAATGCCATGGCGGACTAGGCGGATTCTTGGCAGTTTGTTACGCGGATTAAGGTCGCTTCGATCTGGAAGCGCTTCAATGGATGATATAAGAGGCTGAAATCATTGATTTATTAGAAAATTTAATGGCGGAGAGAGCGGGATTCGAACCCGCGTTACGGTTTCCCGTAAACACACTTTCCAGGCGTGCGCCTTCAACCACTCGGCCACCTCTCCGTCCTTGACATCTCGCCGGCCGGTTTCGCCGCGCGGGTTGGGGAGATGCTCCCATGGGAAGTCCTTCACGGATATGTGGTGTGCCTTCAACCGGCAGGCAACCCTTCCCTGCACCGCTAGCCGTCTAGGCAAACAGGCGCGGGGCTCATCTAGTCGATCCGAAAGCGAATGCCAAGCCATATCGGCATCGTGGCGACTTTTGCCGCGGATGGCGCGAAGGCAGGGGTGGAAAGGGCGATGCGTTCGAATGATGTGCACAGGCCGCTCGCCGCTGCCGGCGATGCTTGACTTCGGCTCCGGCCGGCTGTCGACTGCGCTAAATCCTTGTTTTCATGCAATCCCGGTTGGAACGGTTGCGAGCTTTCCCTGGAATTGACGGTTCGGTTTTGCAATTCCCGACGGAAGGCGGCTCAGCACTTTCCTGGAGTTGCTTGGGCGAAGGGGCACCGTCCTGAGATGGCATCGATCGATCATCAGCCCGCGGGGCGGCCGGACAGCGGGCTTTCCTTCATCCCGGTAGGCTGGCTCGTCATCGTCATGGGCCTGTCGGCCTATGGCCTGATAGCGAATTGGCGGCTGGTCGGCGACTTCAGCCTGCCGGACAACGTATTCTTCCTCATCTATGGCGGCCTGGTCGGCGGCGTCCTCACCATTTTGTGGGGATTGTACCTGCTTGGCCTTGCCTTCAACCGCTCGGCCCGGTTCCCGCGCCACTACACGATCTGGCAGATCGCCGTCATCATCTGGCTCGTGGTGCGTCAGGCCTATGTGTTTTACGGCTTCGCCTTCTCGGCCGAGGCGCTGGGCTTCACCGTCGCCGAGATCGCCATCGGCCTGCTCTGCATCTACCTCCTGCGCGGCACCGGCGGCGCCGAGACGGTCTACGCCAATCCGGAGACCGAACGGCCGTCGGTCTTCGTCTCGATCCTTGCCGCGCTGCTCGGCATCATCATCGGCGGTGCGGTCGGCGCTTGCGCGGGATTCTTCGCCGGCTCGCTGATCGCGGACCTGACCCATATGAGCTGCTTCGAGGGCGCCTGCGGATTTTTCGCGGCCTTTGTCGGTCTGGGAGGCCTGATCGTCGGAGCCATTGCCGGCGGCCTTTTCGCCGTCTGGCGCGTCAACCGGCGCCGGCAGGCGCCGGCCCATTAATTTCATGGGATCGCGATTGCGCGGGACCTGTGCAGGCTCTATGTCGGTTGCGGGATAGACAGGAGCTTCCCGGGGAGAGCGTCCATGTTGCGTTTCATCTTTCGGCTGGCGGCCATGGTTGCGCTGTCGATTGCCGTGATCATGGCGGTGATCGACACGACACGCTCGGTGGCCGGTTCGTCGCTGGTGATGACGCCGCTCAACGCCAGCTGGCTGGCGGTCTCGCCCGATACCCGCGCGGCCTTCGAGACCTACGTGCGCGCCAAGGCAAGCCCGCTGGTCTGGGACGGCATCATCGCCTGGGTGCTTGCGCAACCCGGCTTCGCGGTGTTCGCGTTGCTTGCCTTCCTGCTCTACGCCATCGGCTACCGGCGCAAGCGCCGCGGCGCAGAATTCGCTCCAAGCCCCTGAAGCTTTTGTTCTGGCACAATTCCGGACGGAAAACCGCTTTTTCCAACAGGTCAAAATTCCACGTGAATTTTGTTTCGCGCCGTGCCAGATTGGCCGCGAGCGGGAGGGGCATACACTCCTGCCTGACGTCGCTTGCCTGCCGGAGAACCGGGCGGGCAGGCGGTGCAAACGGAAAAATAACCGACAGGGTGTGGATCACATGAAACGTATCGTTCTCGGCCTTCTGGCCGCAACCGCAATGGTTCTTCCGGCTTTCGCCGCGGATGTCCAGCCGGCCATCCTTTATGATCTGGGCGGCAAATTCGACAAGTCCTTCAACGAGGCCGCCTATCACGGCGCCGAGAAGTTCAAGACCGAGACCGGCGTCGCCTATGTCGAATTCGAAGTCTCCAACGCCTCGCAGCGCGAGCAGGCGCTGCGTCGTTTCGCCGAGGACGGCCGCAACCCGATCGTGATGGCCGGTTTTGCCTGGGAAGACGCCCTGAAAGCGGTCGCGAAAGACTATCCCGACCTGAACTTCGCCATCATCGACGACGCCGTCGACCTGCCCAATGTCCGTTCGCTGGTGTTCAAGGAGAATGAAGGCTCCTACCTCGTCGGCATCCTGGCGGCGATGGCGTCGAAGTCGAAGAAGGTCGGCTTCGTCGGCGGCATGGACATCCCGCTGATCCGCAAGTTCGAATGCGGCTATGTCGGCGGCGCCAAGTCGGCGGGTGCGACCGACGTCATCCAGAACATGACCGGCGACACGCCGGCGGCCTGGAACGACCCGGCCAAGGGCGGCGAGATCGCCAAGACGCAGATCGATCAGGGCGCCGACGTGGTCTACGCGGCGGCCGGCGGCACCGGCGTCGGCGTGCTGCAGGCTGCGGCCGATGCCGGCAAGCTCGGCGTTGGCGTCGATTCCAACCAGAACGGCCTGCAGCCCGGCAAGGTGCTGACCTCGATGCTGAAGCGCGTCGACGTTGCCGTCTACAACGCCTTCATGGATGGCAAGAACGCTACCTTCAAGGGCGGCGTCCAAAATCTCGGCCTCAAGGAAGGCGGCGTCGACTACGCCATGGACGACAACAACAAGGCGCTGGTGACCGACGAGATGAAAGCCGCGGTCGAAAAGGCCAAGGCCGACATCATCTCCGGCAAGGTCGAGGTGCACGACTATACCACTGACAACAAGTGCCCCTATTGATCGGCAGTTGAGTTAAGGTTTTGAACCGCCGGGCCAACGCCCGGCGGTTTCGTTTTGGAGATGCGATGCAACCGACAATCGAGGCCATGCGCGAAGGCGACGTCGAAGCGATCGCACGGCTTCGGCTCGAGGCCTTCTTTGAAGGCACGGGCCGGACACTCGACGAAGACATGGCCGGGCTGCGCGGGCTGATCGCCGGCGGCGGATTCGAGGCGGCCTTCGTTGCCCGCTATCTTGGCAAACCGGTCGGAAGTTGCCTGCTCGTGCGCGACGAGATCGATTCACCGCACGATCTGACGCCGTGGCTGGCCGGCCTCATCGTCGAGGAGGCCTATCGCCGCAGCGGCGTCGGCACGGCGCTGGTCAGGGCCGTCGAGGACCATGCCGCTTCGGCCGGTGTTGGCAAGCTCTATCTCTACACCTGGCAGGCGCGCGGCTTCTACGAAGCGCTCGGCTGGTCGGCGGCCGAGACCTTCGAACAGGACGGCGCCCCGATGCTGCTGATGTCGAGAAAACTATAGTGTGCCGGCGAGGTAGCCGAGCGCAAAAGCGGCAACCAGCGCAAGCGCAATCACAAACCCCAGCCTGCCGCCAAGGGCGTGCAGGCCAACGCCATAGGGCCTGCGTTGCAGTCGGTGGACGACGACTGGCGGCGGTTCCGACTCGGCCACCGCTAGGCCGGCAAGCCGGTTGTGCATCTGCGGCAATTCGGCAAGCCGTTGCGAGACCAGCTTCCAGCGGGCGTCCTGTCCTTCCTTGGACGAACCGTCGGGATCGAGGGCGCGCAAGCGCTCGGCGAGCTTGAGCACCGTGTCGCGAAAGGCCGGATCGATCTCGAGGTCGCGCTCGGCGCGGGCGCGCTCCCTGTCGTTCATCAGGCCGAAGACATAGTCGCCGGCTCGGGCGACGCGGTCGCTTTCACTGGACATGGCTCTCTTCCCCCATGCTCCTCACCAATGCGGCGGCTTAGTCACCGGCACATCTGGGGCGGTCTGCTCCTCCAATTCAAGGAACCGGTCGGTCAAGGCGGCTAGCTTGCGCTCCATGCGCTCAATCACCTTCCACTGTTCGGCGATCTGGCCGGACAGTTCCTCGATCGTCTTTTCCTGCTCGGCGGCGCGGATTTCCAGCGTCGTCAGCCGGTCGGCGGGTGTATTCATCCGAGGACTTGCTCCCAGCGCCACGGTGCGAATTGCAGCCTCGCCATATTAATGCATGTCGCCCAAAAGTGCGCAGCGGTTTTGGGACAACGACATGCATAAAACAACAACCTATGGCGCGTCGCATGAGACCGTTCAGATGCGACACGCTTGGGCGAATGTGAGGCCCCGGCCACGTTCGAAATTGACAAGCGTGCGGGGATTTGTCGAGAGTGAACGGCCGATTGGCATAAGCGGGGCATCATGCTAGGCATTTTGACCAAGCGATAAAAAAATTAGTGGGAACAGGCTGCATGGCGCAAGCCGCAATCGAGCTCATAGGCATCAACAAGAGCTTTGGCGCCGTGCGCGCCAACCGTGACATTAACCTCGAAGTCGCGCGTGGCACCATCCACGGCATTGTCGGCGAGAACGGCGCCGGCAAGTCGACGCTGATGTCGATCCTCTACGGCTTCTACCAGGCCGACAGCGGTGAAATCCGCGTCGGCGGCAAGCCGGTGGCGATCAACACTTCCAACGACGCCATCGCGCTCGGCATCGGCATGGTGCACCAGCATTTCATGCTGGTCGACAATTTCACGGTGCTGGAAAATGTCATCCTTGGCGCCGAAAACGATCCGCTGTTGAAAAGCAGCATCGCCAAGGCGCGGTCGGAGCTCGACCGGCTGGAGCGCGAATACGGCCTCGAGGTCGATCCCGACGCCGTGATCGAAGAGCTGCCGGTCGGCCTGCAGCAGCGCGTCGAGATCCTCAAGGCGCTCTATCGCGGCGCCGAGATCCTGATCCTCGACGAGCCGACGGGGGTTTTGACGCCGGCCGAGGCCGATCACCTTTTCCGTATCCTCAAGCAATTGAAGGACCAGGGAAAAACGATCGTGCTCATCACGCACAAGCTGCGTGAGATCATGGCCATCACCGACACGGTCTCGGTGATGCGCCAGGGCACGATGGTGGCCACCAGGGTGACGAAGCAAACCACGGTCGGCGAATTGGCCGAACTGATGGTCGGCCGTCGCGTGTTGCTCAGGGTCGAGAAGGGCCAGTCGGAAGCCGGCGCGATAAAACTTTCGGTCAAGAACCTGACGGTCAAGGATTCGCGCGGCGTCACCATGGTCGACAACGTCTCCTTCGATGTGCGCGGCGGCGAGATCGTTGGTATCGCCGGCGTAGCCGGCAACGGCCAGTCCGAGCTGCTGGAGGCGATCTCCGGCATCAGGCATGCGGTGTCCGGGGAGGTGATGCTCGACGGCAAGCCGATCGATCTCACCGGCAAGGCCGATCCCGGCGAATTGCGCGACCGCGGTCTCGCGCATGTGCCCGAGGACCGGCACCATGTCGGGCTGGTGCTCGCCTTCGAGGAGAACGAGAATTCGATCCTCGGCTATCACGACGATGAGCGCTATCTGAAGGGGCTGTTCCTCAACGTCGACGCCATCATGGCCGACGCGAAGGACAAGATCGAGAAATACGACATCCGCCCCGGCAATCCGCGGCTCAAGACAGCCAATTTCTCCGGCGGCAACCAGCAGAAGATCGTGCTGGCGCGGGAAATGGAGCAAGACCCCGGCGTGCTGATCGTCGGCCAGCCGACACGCGGCGTCGATGTCGGCGCCATCGAATTCATCCACAAGCGCCTGATCGCCATGCGCGACCAGGGCAAGGCCGTGCTGGTGGTGTCGGTCGAGCTCGACGAGATCCGCTCGCTCTCCGACCGCATCCTGGTGATGTTTGCCGGCCGTGTCGTCGGCGAGCGCGGGCCGGAGGCGACCGAAGGCGAGCTTGGCCTGCTGATGGCCGGTGTGGAACACCAGGAGGCCGCCGAATGAGCACGCCCTACGCAAAGTTGCCGGCCTGGGCCGATTATGGGTTGATTCCGTTGATCAACCTCTCCGTGGCCTTCATCGTCGCCGGCCTCGTCGTCGTGCTGGTGGGCGAGAACCCGTTTCGCGCCGCCGTCATCCTTGTCGAAGGCGCCTTCGGCAAGGGCACGGGCATTGCGTTCACGCTGTTCTACGCCACGACCTTCATCTTCACCGGCCTGTCGGTGGCGGTGGCTGCGCATTGCAGCCTGTTCAACATCGGCACCGAAGGGCAGGCTTATATAGGCGGCCTCGGCATTGCGCTGGTCTGCCTGAGCCTGGACAGCACGCTGCCCTGGTGGCTGCTGTTCCCGCTTGCCATTGTCGCCTCCGCCGCGTTCGGCGCGCTCTGGGGCTTCATTCCCGCCTATCTGCAGGCCAAGCGCGGCTCGCACATCGTCATCACCACCATCATGTTCAACTTCATCGCGGCCTCGACGATGGTTTATCTGCTGGTCGGTCTGCTGAAGCCCGCCGGCTCGCAGGCGCCGCAGACGCGCAATTTCGTCGGCGGCGCGGAACTGCCGAAGCTCAACTGGGTGATCGAGCTGTTCGGCGCCAAGATCCGCTCGGCGCCGCTCAACATCTGCTTTCTGCTGGCGCTGGTCATGGCCTTCCTGGTCTGGCTTTTGATTTGGCGCACCAAGCTCGGCTACGAGATGCGCACCTATGGCCACAGCCCGAAAGCGGCGCGCTATGCCGGCATCTCGGAAACGCGCATCGTGCTGACCGCCATGATGATCTCGGGCGCGCTGGCCGGCATGATGGCGCTCAACCCGGTGATGGGCGACCAGCACAATGTCGCGATCGATTTCGTTTCGGGCGCCGGCTATGTCGGCATCGCGGTTGCGCTGATGGGCCGGCTGCATCCGGTCGGCATCGTGCTCGCGGCGATCCTGTTCGGCATGCTCTACCAGGGCGGCGCCGAGCTTTCCTTCGAGATGCCGTCGATCACCCGCGACATGATCGTCATCATCCAGGGTCTGGTGATTCTGTTCGCCGGCGCGCTGGAGCACATGTTCCGGCCCTATATCCAGGCGATTTTCGCCTCGTTCAGCCCCAAATCGGTCGGCATGGAAGCGATCAAGGGAAAGGGCGCCTGAGATGGATATCTTCATCGCCATCGTCCAGATCCTTGATTCCACCATCCGCCTGTCGGTGCCGCTGCTGCTCGCTTGCCTTGCCGGTCTCTATTCGGAGCGCGCCGGCGTGTTCGACATCGGGCTGGAAGGCAAGATGCTGGTCGGCGCCTTTGCCGGCGCCTCGGCGGCCGCGGTCTTTCATTCGGCATTCATTGGCCTTGGCATGGCGATCCTCATGTCGGTCGCTTTTGCCATGGTGCACGGCTTCGCCTCGATCACGCATCGCGGCAACCAGATCGTTTCCGGCGTGGCGATCAATTTCATCGCCGCCGGCTCGACGATCATGCTCGGCCAGGCCTGGTTCCAGCAGGGCGGGCGCACGCCGGCGCTGCAGCCGGGCGAACGGTTCGAGGCGATCGTCTGGCCCGGCGCCGACGCGGTCAGAGATGTGCCGATCCTCGGCCCGATCTATTCCGAGCTGATCTCCGGCCATTCCATTCTGGTCTATATCGCCTTCCTGATGGTGCCGTTCACCTGGTGGGTGCTCTATCGCACCCGCTTCGGCCTCAGGATGCGCGCTGTCGGCGAAAATCCGGCCGCCGTCGATACCGCCGGCATCTCGGTCGCCTGGCTGCGCTATCGCGCGCTCATCTGCACCGGCATCCTTACAGGTATTGCCGGAGCCTATCTATCGATGGTGCAAAATGGCGGCTTCGTGAAGGATATGACCGCCGGCAAGGGCTATATCGCGCTGGCGGCGCTGATCTTCGCTAAATGGAGGCCGGTCAACGCCATGTTCGCCTGTCTGCTGTTCGGCTTCCTCGACGCGGCGTCCATTCGCCTGCAGGGCTCACCGCTGCCGGTCATCGGCAAGGTGCCCGCGCAATTCATGCAGGCGCTGCCCTATGTGCTGACCGTGATCCTGCTCGCCGGCTTCATCGGCAAGGCCATTCCGCCGCGTGCCGGCGGCGTGCCTTACGTGAAGGAACGCTGAGGCGGGATTTCGCCCGGCGCCGACCGGCATTTGAACAAGATCGTGGGAGAGAAGTACCGGATGTCGCATGATCTGTTCGAGGCGGCGAAGACGGCGATGGCCAAGGCCCATGCGCCTTATTCGAAATTCCCGGTGGGCGCGGCACTGCGCACCGAGGACGGGCGCGTCTTCACCGGCGCCAACGTCGAGGTGGCGTCTTATCCGGAAGGCTGGTGCGCCGAAACGACGGCGCTCGGACACTACGTCATGGGCGGCGGCGGCAGGATCGTGGAGATCGCTGTATTTGCCGAACGTATGGCCAAATGCTCGCCTTGCGGTGGCTGCCGGCAGCGGCTGGCGGAATTCTGCCGGCCGGACACCAAGCTTTATCTTTGCGACGACACCGGGGTGGCCGAGACCGTGACCATGGGCGACATGCTGCCTTTCGGCTTCAGAGGCGATATGTTGAAATGATGGAAGCACTGGATCATCTGGTCGAAAAGTTGGACGGGCTGGCGCCCACGGCGGCACTCGTGCTGGGATCGGGCCTCGGCGGGCTGGTCGATCAGGTCAAGGATGCCAGGCGCATCTCCTACGCCGAGCTGCCTGGCTTTCCGCGCAGCGGCGTTTCCGGCCATGCCGGCGAGGTGGTTGCCGGGCATTTCGCCGGCACGCCGGTGCTGATGCTGTCCGGCCGCGCGCATTATTACGAGCATGGCAACGCCGCCGCGATGCGTCCGGCACTTGAGGTGCTTGCCGGCATCGGCATCTCACATCTGATCCTGACCAACGCCGCCGGCTCGGTCGATCCCGAGATGGGTCCGGGTTCGGTGATGCTGATCAACGACCACATCAATTTCTCCGGCTCCAACCCGTTGATCGGCGAGCCGAGCGACCGCCGCTTCGTCGGCCTCACCGAGGCCTATGATGCCGGCCTGCGCGGCGCGATCGAAAAGGCGGCGAAGGCGACCGGCACGGCGCTGCATCAGGGCGTCTATATGTGGTTCTCCGGGCCATGCTTCGAGACGCCGGCCGAGATCCGCATGGCGCGCGTCATGGGCGCCAATGCGGTCGGCATGTCGACCGTGCCGGAAGTCATCCTCGCCCGCTTCCTCGGCCTCAAGGTCGCCGCCTGCTCGGTCATCACCAACCTGGCGGCGGGGATGACGGGAGCGGAGCTCTCGCACCAGGAAACCAAGGACATGGCGCCGATCGGCGGGGCGCGGCTGGCGACGATCCTGCGGCGCGTCTTCCAGGACGGTCTGCCCGACTGATGCTGCCGCAGGAGATCATCCGCCGCAAGCGCGACGGCCACAGGCTCTCGACCGACGAAATCGCGGGTTTCGTCAAAGGGCTGACGGCCGGCACCATCTCCGAGGGCCAGGTCGGCGCTTTCGCCATGGCCGTGTTCCTGAACGGCATGAGCCGCGAGGAAGCGGTGGCGCTGACGCTCGCGATGCGCGATTCCGGCGATGTGCTCGACTGGTCCGACCTGCCGGGGCCGGTCACCGACAAGCATTCGACGGGCGGTGTCGGCGACAATGTCTCGCTGATGCTGGCGCCGATCGTCGCCGCTTGCGGCGCCTATGTGCCGATGATCTCCGGCCGGGGCCTCGGCCACACCGGTGGCACGCTGGACAAGATGGATGCCATTCCGGGCTATGCGAGCCAGCCCGACGTGACGCTTTTCCGCAAGACGGTGCTCGAGACCGGCTGTGCCATCATCGGCCAGACCGCCGATCTTGCGCCCGCAGACCGCAGGCTCTACGCGATCCGCGACGTGACGGGCACGGTCGAATCGATACCGCTGATCACCGCTTCGATTCTGTCGAAGAAGCTTGCCGCGGGCTTGGGCTCGCTGGTGCTCGACGTCAAGGTCGGCAACGGCGCCTTCATGGAAAAGTCCCGCGACGCCGTCGCCCTGGCGAACAGCCTAGTCGAGGTCGCCAATGGCGCCGGCTTGAATGCGTCGGCGCTGGTGACGGGCATGAACGAGCCACTGGCCTCGGCCGCCGGCAACGCGGTCGAGGTGAAGAATGCCGCCGATTTCCTCACCGGCCGCTATCGCGACCGAAGGCTTGAGGATGTGACACTGGCGCTGGCCGCCGAGATGCTGCAGTCGGCGGGGCTGGTCTCGTCCAACCAGGACGGCATCAGGCGCGCCACTGAGGCGCTTGCCGGCGGCCGGGCTGCCGCCGTCTTCGGACGCATGGTGACGGCGCTAGGCGGACCGGCCGATTTCGTCGAGAACCCGGAAAAATATTTGCCGACGGCGCCGGTCGAACTGGCCGCGACGTCGGGACAGGACGGGTTCGTCACCGGCATTGCCACGCGCGAGATCGGGCTTGCCGTCGTCGCGCTGGGTGGCGGGCGTACCCACCCGGACGACAAGATCGATCATGCCGTCGGCTTGACTCGTCTGTTGCCGGTCGGCGCCGAGGCGCGCTCAGGCGAGCCGCTGGCGCTGGTGCATGCCCGCACCGACGCGGAGGCCGAAGCGGCTGCCGCCGCCGTGCGTGCCGCATATACGATCGGGGCTTCGAAGCCACCCGCCGAGAAGAGCGTGCTGAGGCGAATACTGCCTCGGTAAAAGCCGGTTACTGCACCAGCAGCAGCGCGCCGTCCTGGACCTGGTATTTCTGCAGGCGCTGCAGGAAGCTCATGCCGATCAGATTGGTCTGCAGCGCCCTGTCGTCGAGCACCATTGCCTGGACGTTGTCGACGGAGATCTTGCCGATCTGCAGATGGTCGAGCGATACCACGGCGGCCTTGATAGCGCCGTTGGCCGTGCTCACCTGACGATTGAAATCGGACGGGTTGAGCGAGATACCGATCCTGCGCGCCGTCGAGGTGTTGATGGCGACCAGCGTCGCGCCGGTGTCGATCATGCCGTCAACCTGGCGGCCGTTGAGCTTGAACTGCGACGTGAAGTGGCCGCGCGCATCGGCGTTGACAAGCACCTGACGGCCAAGCGGCAATGGCGCCGCCGGTTTGTCCGGGACCGAAGCGAGATTGACCTGCGGCTGCGCTTCCGGCGCTGCCGACTGCGAGGCGACTGTCGATTGCACCAGACCGTCCACCAGATGCGGGTTCGCCTGGTAAAGGATCGGGATCGAAGCCGAGGTTCCGGCAAAGATGCCAAGGATGAGAAGCTTGCGCAGCATGGATGCCCCTGGAGCGTGTCACCGTTTCAAGGAAACGTTGAACCGCTCTATCCCTTTGTTTTGGAGCAATTCCGAACGGAAAACCGCTTCACACTTTTTCTGGAATTGCTCCCGAAGGGCGCATCCTTAGATCGACATGGTGTTTTCCGCTTTAACGCGTGCCGGAAGCGTGCCGTTGCGTAAACGTTTGGTAAACGGATGCGCTCACTTTGTTCCGTACATGCGGTCGCCGGCGTCACCGAGGCCGGGCATGATATAGCCCTTGTCGTTGAGTTGGCGGTCGATCGAGGCGGTGAAGATCGGCACGTCCGGATGCGCCTTGGTAAAACGCTCGATGCCTTCCGGGGCGGCAAGCAGGCAGAGGAACCGGATGTTGGTGGCGCCGCGCCCCTTCAGCTTGTCGATCGCGGCGATCGCCGAATTGGCGGTCGCCAGCATCGGATCGACGACGATCACCAGCCGGTCGGCAAGATCGCTCGGCGCCTTGAAGAAATATTCGACCGCTTCCAGCGTGTCATGGTCGCGGTAGAGGCCGATATGGGCGACGCGCGCCGCCGGCACCAGGTCGAGCAGGCCTTCGAGCAGGCCGTTGCCGGCGCGCAGCACCGAGGCGAACACCAGCTTCTTGCCTTCCAGCGTCGGCGCCTCCATTTCCTCGATCGGCGTCTCGATCATGGTCGTTGTCAGTTCGAGGTTGCGGGTCACCTCATAGCCCAGAAGCAGCGAGATCTCGCGCAGCAGCCGCCGGAAGCCGGCCGTCGAGGTCTCCTTCTTGCGCATGATGGTCAGCTTGTGCTGGACAAGCGGGTGGTCGACGACGGTGACGCCCTGCATGATGTGCTCCGACTGGTTCGCAGTGGGTAGTGGTCAGTAGTGAGTAGTGAATAGTGAGCCGATTTGCGAGTCCTCGCCTCGGGGAAAGCTCCGGCCTTCAACCGCTCTATGGGCGCTCCGCCAAATCCACAACTACCGACTGCCGACTACTCCCTACTCACTCACCGCACTTTCGCGTCCAATCGCCCTAGCAGCACCGCCTTGGTCTTCCGGTCGACGAAAGCCGCCTCGATGGCCGTTCTCGTGATGGCGGTGAGCGCCTTGTCGTTCATGGCGAAATGCTCGGCGGCGATATCGTATTCGCGCTTCAGCGAGGTCCAGAAATAGGGCGGGTCGTCGGAGTTGAGCGTCACCTTGCAGCCGCCGGCGCGCAGCGCCGGAAATGGATGGTCGGCGAAGCTGTCGAACACTTTCAGCGCGATGTTGGAGCCCGGGCAGCATTCCAGCACTACGCCCTGGTCTGCGATGCGACGGACCAGGTCCGGGTTCTCGATGGCGCGCACGCCATGGCCGATGCGGGAGGGGCGAATATGATCGAGAGCCGCCTTGACGCTTTCCCAACCCATCAGCTCGCCGGCATGGATGGTGATGCCGAGGCCCGCCTCGCGCGCGATCTCGAAGGCGCGCACATAGTCCTCGAAGTCGCCGATGCGCTCGTCGCCGGCGACGCCGAAACCGGTCACCAGCGGATGGCCGCAGCGGGCCGCGAAGCGCGCGGCCTGCTCGATCGCCTCGACCCCGACATGGCGCACGCCGGTGACGATCATGCGACCCTCGATGCCGGTCTTGGCTTTGGCGCGGGCCATGCCTTCGCCCAACGCATCCGTATAGGCTTTCGGCGAGAGGCCGGCCTTTATCGCGTGGTCTGGCGAGGTGAAGACCTCGGAATAGATGGCGCCGTCGCGGGCCAGGCTGGTCAGGTAATGGTCGGCGAGGCGTGCGTAGTCCTCTTCGGTGCGGAACAGGTCGGAAGCGAAGTCGTAAGCGGCGAGAAACGAGGTGAAGTCGTGCCAGACGAAGGAGCCGTCCTGGATGTATGGCGAAGGGTCCTTGCCATATTTGCGGGCCTGGCTGATGACGAGCTCAGGGGCCGCCGCTCCTTCGATGTGGCAGTGCAATTCGGCCTTCAAAATCATGCGGTCATCCCGTCTGGTATGCTGTTCGCGCACAGATTCTGGCCGGAAAATCATGCGAGGCCTTTCCCGGCCGGGTTTTGAAAGCGCGGCCGAAAACCGCGCCTTGGACAATAGCGTCGGCACCATCGATCGGCTATGGTCCCGCCGGTTTTATGACGGATCAAAATAATGTCAGTTGAGAGAACCACGGCCGCGGGCGGCATGGAAACTTCCTACGGTTTCAGGAAGGTGGGGGAGGGCGAGAAGCAGCCTCTCGTCAACGACGTCTTCCATAAGGTGGCCAATCGATACGACCTCATGAACGATCTGATGTCAGCCGGGTTGCATCGCTTGTGGAAGGACGCGATGGTCGCCTGGCTGAACCCGCCGAAACGGCCGGGCTGGAGAGTGCTCGATGTCGCCGGCGGCACCGGCGATATCGCCTTCCGCATCGTCGAGGCCAGCCAGCGTCAGGCCCATGCCACGGTGCTCGACATCAATGGCTCAATGCTGGCCGTCGGCCGCGACCGCGCCGAGAGGCTGGGCCTTGCGGCAAACACCGACTTCGTCGAGGCCAATGCCGAAGAGCTGCCTTTCGGGGACGACAGCTTCGATGCCTACACGATCGCCTTCGGCATCCGCAACGTGCCACGCATCGAGGTCGCCCTTGCCGAAGCCTATCGTGTGCTGAAGCGTGGCGGGCGATTGCTCTGCCTCGAATTCTCCGAGGTCGAGATGCCGCTGCTCGACAAGGTCTATGAGGCGTGGTCGTTCAACGCCATTCCCAGGATCGGCAAGGCGGTCACCGGCGATAGCGAGCCCTATTCCTATCTCGTCGAATCCATCCGCAAATTTCCCAATCAGCAGAATTTCGCGGCCATGATCACCCGCGCCGGCTTCGGCCGTGTCACTTTCCGCAACTATTCAGGCGGCATCGCAGCCCTTCATTCCGGCTGGAAGCTTTGAGGCAGGATCCTTTGAAGCAGGCCCCTTTGACCAAGGCCCTCTTGAATCAGGATGGGCAATGAGCAGCCTCGCCGCCGCCTTCAGGCTCACAAGGGCCGGCTGGGTGCTGGTTCGTGAGGGCGTCGTCGCGGCGTTGCCGGGCGAGGAACTCTCCGGCATGCCGAAATTCGGCTGGCGCGTGGCGCGGCTTTTTACCCGCCGCCGGGCGCTCAGCTATCAGCGCGGCGACAGGTTGGCGCGCGCGGTGGTGCGGCTTGGCCCCTCCTACGTGAAACTCGGCCAGTTCCTGGCAACTAGGCCCGATGTCGTCGGCAACGACATGGCGCTGGACCTCGCGCTGTTGCAGGACAAGATGCACACCTTCCCGAAGGCTGAGGCGATCCATGCGATCGAAGCCTCGCTCGGGCGCAGAATAGACGATCTCTATGCCTCCTTCGGCGAACCGGTGGCTGCCGCCTCGATCGCGCAGGTGCACAGCGCGGAAGTGGCGCGCGAGGGGGCCACTTCGCGCGTGGCGGTGAAGGTCATCCGACCCGGCGTGCGGCAGCGCTTCTTCCACGATCTCGAAAGCTATTTCCTCGCCGCCCATCTGCAGGAGAGGTACATCCCATCGTCGCGCCGCCTGCGCCCGGTCGAGGTGACCCAGACGCTGGCGCAGACCACCAGGGTCGAGATGGATCTGCGGCTCGAGGCGGCGGCGCTTTCGGAACTCGGCGAGAACACCAAGGACGATCCGGGTTTTCGCGTGCCCGCGGTCGACTGGGAGCGGACCGGCCGCGACGTGCTCACCATGGAGTGGATCGACGGCGTCAAGATGAACGACATCGCCGGCCTTGCCGCCGCCGGTCACGACCTCAAGGCGATCGCCGCCAATCTCATCCAGTCGTTCCTGCGGCACACGCTGCGCGATGGCTTCTTCCATGCCGACATGCATCCGGGCAACCTGTTCGTCGAGGCGAACGGCACCATCGTCGCCGTCGATCTCGGCATCGCCGGACGGCTCGGCAAGAAGGAGCGGCGTTTCCTGGCCGAGATTCTCTACGGCTTCATCGTGCGCGACTATCAGCGCGTCGCCGAGGTGCATTTCGAGGCGGGCTACGTGCCGCGCCAGCACAATGTCTCGGCCTTCGCGCAGGCCATCCGCGCCATCGGCGAGCCTATCCACGGCCAGTCGGCCGATACGATTTCGATGGCCAAGCTTCTGACCCTGCTGTTCGAGGTCACCGAACTGTTCGACATGGCGACGCGGCCGGAGCTGATCCTGCTGCAGAAGACCATGGTGGTGGTGGAAGGCGTCGCGCGCACGCTCGATCCAGCCTTCAACATGTGGAAGACTTCGGAGCCCGTGGTGGGCGACTGGATCGCCGGCAATCTCGGTCCGCGCGGGCTGCTCACCGATGCGCGCGACGGCGCCAAGGCATTGTTGACGCTGGCAAGGCAGGCGCCGGACCTGGCAGCCCGCACCGACCGGCTGTCGCGCGAGATCGACCTGATGGCGGAAAACGGCCTGCGCTTCGACGAAGCGACGGCGCGCGCCATCGGCAAGGCCGAAGCCCGCCACACCCGCTCCGGCCGCGTGGCGCTGTGGGTGATCGCGCTGACGTTGGTCTATATTGCGTGGAAGTTGCTCTGACCGCCAGACAGCTTGCCGTCATTTGATTGCATTGCTATCATTGCATGCGCTATCTGGGGCGAGTGCAATCACATGGCCAGCATCACGATCCGCAATCTCGATGGCGAGGTCAAGGACCTGCTGCGGCAGCTCGCGGCCGAAAATGGCTGCTCGATGGAGGAGCAGGCGCGGGCGATGATCCGCGCCGCGGTCGAAGGCCGGGCGGGGCAGGCCGACCGCATCGGCCAGATCGAGGAGAAGCTGCGCGCGCTGGCAGGCTCGCACGAGCAGGCGTTGCCGGCTGCCGCGATTGCCGGCAAGCCGGGCCCGCGAGGCTCGATGTCGGGCAAGCGCATCCTGCTCATCATCAGCGGCGGCATCGCCGCCTACAAATCGCTCGAGCTCATCCGCCGGCTGCGCGAACGCGCCGCGTCGGTGCGGGTGGTCATGACATCGGCCGCGCAGGAATTTGTCACCACGCTGTCGGTCGGCGCGCTTTCGGCCGATCATGTCTTCACCCAATTATTCGACCGCAATGACGAGCACGATGTCGGCCATATAAGGCTGTCGCGCGAGGCTGATCTGCTGGTGGTGGCGCCCACCACGGCCGACCTGATGGCGAAGCTTGCCAACGGCCATGCCAATGACCTTGCCTCGACGGTGCTGCTGGCCACCGACAAGAAGGTGCTGATGGCGCCGGCGATGAACCCGAAAATGTGGGCGCATCCAGCGACGCGGCGCAACCGCGCCATCCTGCAGAAGGACGGCATCGCCTTTGTCGGTCCCGGCAAGGGCGAGATGGCCGAAAGCAACGAAGCGGGCGAGGGCCGCATGGCCGAGCCGCTCGACATCGTCGCGGCGATCGAGGCGATGCTCGACGAGAAGCTCAAGCCGCTTGCCGGCCGCAGGATCATCGTCACCTCGGGACCGACGCACGAGCCGATCGATCCGGTGCGCTACATCGCCAACCGCTCGTCCGGCAAGCAGGGCCATGCCATCGCGGCCGCACTGGCAAAGCTCGGCGCCGATGTGCGGCTCGTCTCCGGTCCGGTCACCATCGCCGATCCGGCAGGTGTCGCGACCACGCATGTCGAAACCGCGGCTCAGATGAAGCAGGCGGTGGAGAGCCTGTTGCCGGCGGATGCGGCCGTCTTTGTCGCGGCGGTCGCCGACTGGCGCACGGCGAGCGCCGCCGGCGAAAAGATCAAGAAGGTGGCGGGCGAGGGGCCGCCTTCGCTGCAAATGGTCGAGAACCCGGACATCCTTGCGGGTGTCGGCCATCATGCGCAGCGACCGAGCCTCGTGATCGGCTTCGCCGCCGAGACCCAGGACCTCATCGCCAATGCCGAGGCCAAGCTCAAGAAAAAGGGCGCCGACTTCATCGTCGCCAACGACGTCTCGCATGAAAGCGGCATCGGCCCGTCCGGCGTGATGGGCGGGGACCGCAACAAGGTGCGCATCGTCTCCAGGACCGGCGTCGAGGAATGGCCCGAAATGGGCAAGGACGAGGTGGCGGCGCGGCTTGCCGCGCTCATCGCCGAGCGGCTGCTGGCCATCGTCGTTTAGAACGGGGCTTAGCCTTCCTCGAAGAGTTCGATGCAATTGCCGGAAGGGTCCTGGATCACGAGCTGCGAACCGCCAGGGCCGGTCCTCAAGGGCACTCGTATCTTGCAGCCGGCAGCTTCGATCCCGGGCAAGCGCGATTTCAGATCCTCGGTGATCAGGACAATTCGGTTCCAGCCCCCGGCCGAAGGCGTCTCCCCCTCGGCGGTCGGTTGCGCGGCCGACGAGCGAGGGCCGGCAAGCCACAATGTCAGCGATCCGTGCCTGACGATGGCCATTGCGGGTCCGTATTGCGCTATGAGTTCGAACTCCAGGACATCCTTGTAGAAGGCAATCGCTTCCTGAACATCATGGACGAAGTACCGTACGGCGGACATCGGCTATCCTTGCTGTGGGTTTTCCACACAGTAGCCAATCCGCGGGCGAGCGGCAGCATCTAGTTGTTAGAAGCGACATGGATTCGGCTCGCCTGGATGCCGACGCCATCCCCAATAGCCTCATTCGGCGGCGATACCTGGACGGTTCGTGCTCACGGTGGCTTCGATCGCCTCAGCAATGATCTTCAGCCCGAGGTCCAAGTCCTCTTCGGAAATCGTCAGCGGCGGCGCGATGCGGAAGACGCCGCCCATGCCGGGGAGCTTGACGATGTTCATGCTCAGCCCGCGCCGAAATGCTTCCGCGGCAATGGCGGCGCCAAGCTGGTGATCGGGAACCCTGCCGTCCTTGACGATCTCGACGCCGAGCAGGAGGCCACGACCGCGCACGTCGCCGACGCAGTCGTAGCGCTGCTTGAGCCGTGAGAGGCCATCGAACAATCGCGCGCCGAGATGGCGGGCGCGCTCGACCAGCTTTTCCTCCGCCACCACGTCGAGCACGGCCAGGCCGACGGCCGCCGGCAACGGGTCGGAGACATGGGTGGTGTAGAACAGGAAGCCTTTCGCGTGCGCTTCTTCCTCGATCTCAGCCGTCGTCATGACGGCCGACAGCGGAAGGCCGGCGCCGATCGTCTTGGAAAGCGTAAGGATGTCCGGGGTGACGCCGTCACGCTGGAAGGCGAACATATGCCCGGTGCGGCCGATGCCGGTCTGCGCTTCGTCGAGGATCAAAAGCATGCCGCGTTCGCGGCATTTCTTTTGCAGCGACGCCAGATAGCCCTGCGGCAATTCCAATATGCCGCCGCTCGACAGGATCGGTTCGGCGACGAAGGCGGCCAGGCTGCCCGTCGACTGGCTGTCGACCAGATCGAACGCATCGTCGAGCTCGGTCTGCCAATCCAGCGAACCGTCGGCATGCTTGAAACGCGGTCGAAAACTGTTCGGCGCCGGGATGGCGAGCGAGCCGACGGCGGCCGGTCCATACCCCTTGCGGCCGGCGCTGTAGGTCGCGGAGGCCGCGACACCAGTCATGCCGTGCCAGCTCTTCGAAAAAGCGACGATCTCGTGCTTGCCGGTGACCAGCTTGGCCATCCGGATCGCGGCTTCGTTCGATTCCGCGCCCGTCGACAACAGCAGCACCCGGTCGAGTCCCGGCGCCAGCGCCGCAAGGCGCTCGGCAAGCTCGACGACGGGACGGGACAGCATGCCGCTGAACAAATGCGCGACTTGCCCGACCTGGCGGCTTACGGTCGAGACGATCCGGGGATGGGAATGCCCAAGCAGCGCGCTCATCTGGCCGGAGGTGAAATCGAGGATCGCCCGGTCGTCGGCGTCGTAGACGAACGATCCCGCCGCGCGCTCGATGATCGCCGGCTCGAAGCTGCCGCCATAGCGGATCAGATGCTTTCGCGCCGCACTCCAGAAACCCTGGTCCAGATTCTTCGACATCGTCCAACTCCATCGAGGCGTCGGGCAACACATAGCGGCTGGCACGGGTGCAGTAAAATTGATAGTAGTCGGATCCGGATATCAATGGATTTGATATGCAGGCTCCGCTCGATCTCAAGCTCTTGTCGACATTCGTGCGTGCCGCGCATTCGGGCACGCTGAGTGCCGTGGCGGTGCAGGTCGGGCGCACGCAATCCGCCGTGACCATGCAGATCCAGCGCCTGGAGGAAGCGCTTGGCCAGGGCCTGTTTCATCGCAGTGGCAGCGGCGTGCGGCTGACCGGCAGCGGCGAGCGATTTCTGGTCTATGCCGAGCGCATCCTCAAGATCCACGACGAGGCGATCTCGGCCTTTTCCGACAAGGGCCTGCACGGCTCGATCATCTTCGGCAGTCCCGAGGATTATCTGAGCGCGTTCTTCCCGGCGCTCTTGAAGAGTTTCGGCACCATGTATCCCGACGTCGAGATCAAGGTGGTTTCGGCGCCGACAGTCGAATTGCGCACGCTTCTTAACGCACGCCAGATCGACTTGGCGCTCGTTTCCACGCCCGATCAAGGCGATGCACCGGATGTGGTGCGCAGGGAAGCCCTGGTCTGGGTAGGCAGCAGACCCGCGCTGGAGTTTTACGATTTCGGCGACACCGTGCCGCTGGCATTGGCTGCGTCGAACGCCATCGATCATAAGGGTGCCTGCGAGGCCATGGCCCGCGCCGGGCTGCGCTACAAGATAGCCTATGCCAGCAACAGCCTGGCGGGGCTCATCGCCGTCGCGCGCTCGGGTCTGGCGATCAGCGTGATGGCGGAGGAGGCCGTGCCGCCCGATCTCCATATCCTCGGCGCCCCGCTTCCCGCGCTGCCCGGCCTCGGCATCCTGGTCGTCTTCGCCGAGGCGGAACGATTACCGGCGGTCGAGGCGTTTGCCGATCACATCCGGAAGGTTCTCCCCTCGCTTTGAGCCGGCGCCAGCCGCTGGCCTGCTATCCGGCCGCCAGTCCGGCTGGCTCGCCGTCGAAAATATCCGCAGAGCCGCCAGGCAGCCGAAAATGCCAAGCGGGATGAAGGCCAGGAACAGCCAGCCGGCGACGGTCGCGGCGGATTCGCGGCTCGGCCCTTCCGAGAAGCCGCTGGCATTGGCGATGATGCCGGCGACCGCCGCGCCTACGGCATAGCCGATGCGCTGCATGGTCGGCACGGCGGCCGAGGCGATGGTCTGCTCGTCCGGCGCTGCCGACGCGACGATGATGCGGGTCAGGAACGGCCAGGCGACGCCGAAACCGCCGCCCTGCAAAAGGGCGCAGAACAGGATCAGCGGGATCGAGCCGGCTGGGATCGTATAGGCGAAGCCGGCAATGCCGCAGGCAATCATCAGCGCGCCGACAAGGACGATCGACCGCTCGCGCTCCAGCGGAGCATTGGCGACGAGGATCGACAGGATCGACCATGAGATCGACTCGGCGGCGATGATGTAGCCGCTGGTCAGCAGCGGAATGTCATGCAGCGTGGTGAGAAGCAGCGGCCCGTATATGCCGAAGGAACAGGTCGCCACCGAAAAGACGGCGACCATCGCCATGCCGGTGCCGACCGGAAACCGCCACGAAAACAGATTTGACGGGAACAGCCGCGACCGGGGTTTCAGCGCGTCGATCCGGACAAACAGCGCCAGACCGACCAGGCCAAGCGCAAGCAGGATCGACGAGCGCAGCAGGGCGATGTCGACGCCGGCGCTCGCAATCAAGACCACGCTGACGGCAAGGCAGGCGAGCGCGCCATAGGGGAAAGGCGGCGCGGCGCCGCTTGAGGCCGGCGGACGCGACGCGCCGGCGGTGTTGAGAACGGCGAGGCTGGCAATTGCCACCGCGATGCCGCCCAGCGCGAAGACGCCGACCGCCCAGCGCCAGGACAGAAGCTCGACCATGATGGCGCCGATCATCGGGCCGCTGAAGGCGGCGATGCCCCAGATCGCCGACATCACGCCGAATAGCTGCGGCCAGATGTTGCGCGGGAACAGGCGCTCGACGGAGACAAAGGCGAGTGACACCAGCGCGCCGCCGCCAAGGCCTTCGATCAGCCGCCCGGCGAGGAACTGGGTCATCGAGGGTGCAACGGCGCTCACGAGCGCGCCGGCCGCGTAAAGCAGGGCGGCCACCGTCATGTTGCTGCGCAGGCTGACATAGCTGACGAGCCGTCCGGCCGCGGCGCCCGCTGTGATGGCGCCAAGCTCATAGATCGCCAGCGACCAGCCCACCAGTTGCACGCCGTCCAGTTCGCCGACCATCGCCGGCATCACCGTCGCCACCATGGTCTCGTTGGTGGCGTAAAGCAGGATGCCGAGATTGATGAAGCAGAAGCGCGCCAGATCGCCGCTTGCCCACAGCGCCCGCCAGTCGACCTTGTTTTCTGATTTCGCCCTCAAATCAACTCTCCCGATTTGTATCGGGTACGGTCTCTAGGACCTCAACCGCGGTTGAGCTCAAGCGGTATTTTTTCGCCTGTCGCGGGCAGTCAGTTCGCGGTGCTGCGCAGCTGGAATTGGCTGACGCCGATGGCGATGTTGAGGCCGGTCTGAGTCTGGACGCTGAGCGGCTGCAGGGTGAAGGCGTTGCCGGTGCCGCCGACCAGGAGGTTGGCGCCGGCGCCGACCGCGGCGGTCACTTCGGCGCTGGCGCCGACATAGTCTCCGGCAAGCGCCCCCGGGGCATAGATGTTGTTCATGGGCGTCAGCACCAGCCAGCGCATCACGCTCTAGGTGGTGGTGCCGATGTCGAGGCCGTATTTGTTGACGGCGCCGAAATAGGCTTCCGGCGCGAAGGTCTTGTCGGCCGGTGTGAAGGTGCAGCTCAGATCCTTGCTGGAGCCGAAGAAGAAGCCGGTGCCGCCGCCGATGGCGCAATCCAAGACGCCGAGCTCGACGCCGCCGGTCTCCGCTCGAGCCTGTCCGACTAGTGCAACGATCGCGATCGCGGCTGCGGCGATGATCCTCGACATACGTCCCCCCAAAACATGCGGCCCGGAACGGCTACAATGTCCTGTTCCGGGCCGCGCGTATAGGCGGATGTCGTCAGCGGCCGAGCGCTTATTTGTAGGAGTGGACGAGGTCCAGCGAGGCCACAGCGACGGCCAGATTGACGCCGGTCTGCGCCTGGACGCTGAGCGGCTCCAGCATGAAGGCGCCGTCCAGGCCGCCGACCAGGAGATTGGCGCCGCCACCGGTCACGACGGAGGCCTCGGCGTTGACGCCGTAATAGCTGCCGGCGAGGTCGCCCGCCTCATGATGGCGCGTGGCGCCGAGCACTGCCCAGACGAGCTGGCCCTGATGCGTCTGGCCGAGATCGACGCCGAGCTTGGAGATCATGCCGGTGTACTGCTCGGCCGGACCGTGATGATAGGGACGGAAGGTGCAAGCGACGCCCTTGTTCGAGGTGATGACATAGCCGACGCCGCCATCGATAGTGCAATCGAGCGTGCCGAGCCGCAGCGTGCCGGCGCTGACCGGGGAAGCGAGGACCGTGGCGGCAAGCGCGGCAGCGGCACAGGCAAGGGATTTGATCATTGGAAAGGTCCTTTCGCGAAAATTTTGCCCCGGCTTAAACGAGCGAGGTGCGCCGAGCGTTCCGCCGAAAACTTGGCGCGAACATGGCAAAGGTTAACGCGTTGTCATCAGCGGTTAACAAGGCGTGATAATTGCGCAACGGTGCCGGGATGCGAAGGCTCAACAAGGCTTAATGAAGCCAGAGACGCCCGAATGCGGACCGGATTCTGTCGAGCGGGCCTCGGCTTTCCGGAGGCTCCTGATCCGGCAGCTCGATCAGCAGCGTGCCATGGAATTCCTTGGGATAGCGCTCGTAGAAGCCGATATCGTTGACGATCCGCCGGCCGCGAAGCGAGCGCTTCATATCCGGATGCGGCTCCAACGGCGGGTGGGCCAGTTGCCCTGCCTTTTCGACCAGCTCGTCGAAATCCTGCAGTGTGAAATCGTCCACGTCGTAAGCGATCTTCGAACGGACATAGCTTCTGGCGTTGATACGCTGCGCGATGAGCTTCAGCATATCCCAGACAGGGTCCCGGTTGGCGTCCGATCCCCCGTTCTCCAGGGCCATCAGAAGGTACCAGGCCGGCTGCCCCAGCCAGAACATCGTCAAGGCCGTAGCCTTGTCACATTGCGGCTGGCGCGCGATCCAGAACAGCGGGTCGATATCCCAATCCCAGTTGAAGTCGAGCACGGCCCGGTGCCAATCGTCGGGAGAGGCTTTTTCCAGCCAGGCGATCTGCCGCTGGATGCTGTGCTCGTTCTCATCCATCGGGTGCCGGTCCGGTGTTCGCGGATGACCGGCGCTCGCCGGCTTCACCCGCTACCTTGACACGCAATGATTGCGATTTGCCTGCGCCCGGCGCGGCAATTGGAACGATATCGAGGGCCGGCGCGATGAGACGCCGGCTCGCAATCAGCTGGCGTTGGCCCCGGTGCGCGACAGGCCGTCCTTGGCCGGCTGGTAGTTCGGGTCGAGGTGGACCGCCTCGCGATAGGACTTGGCAGCCCTTACCTTGTCGCCGCGCTTTTCGTAGATCAGCGCCTGGTTGGCCCATGCCTCGGCATTCTTGCCGTCGAGCTTGATGGCCATGTTGAAGTCGGAGAAGGCGTTGTCCTCGTCGCCCATCGCCAGATAGGAGAGGCCGCGGCCGTTGTAGGGCTCGGCGGCGTCCGGCGCCAGCGAGATCGCTGTCGAGAAATCCTCGATGGCGAATTTGTGCTGGCCCTGGCTCTGATAGATCAGGCCGCGATTGTGGTAGGCGCGCGCGTCGGTGGTGTCGAGCTGGATCGCCTTCTGAAAATCGTTGAAGGCGTCCTGGGTGCGGCCCGCCTTACGGTAGAGATTGCCGCGACCGATATAGGCGGCGTCGTAATTGGCGTTGATCTGGATCGAGCGGTTGTAGTCGGCGAGGGCTGCTTCCTGGTTGCCGAGGAAGCGCTGGATCAGCGCGCGGTTCGAATAGGCCTGGTAGAAATTCGGATTGAGCTGAATGGCCTGGTTGAAGTCCTTCAGCGCCGCCTGGTACTGGCCGCCGCGGCCATAGGCCGAGCCGCGCACATTGTAGCCTTCCGGATCCTGCGGATTGCGCTGGATGACCGCCGAAAGCGAGGAAATGTTCTCGCTCGAGCCTTGCGCCTTGTCGATGTTGTTGAACTCGCCGGTGGGCGTCGTCTGGCATGCTGCAAGCGTCAGACCCGAAACAAGGGCTGCCGTCAGGGCGAAGCCGCGAAAAGCGGTTCTGCGCTCCACGGTAATAGCGTTCATCTTTGTCCTCACTGCCGCGCCGCCGTCAGTCCGTTCCCTCTCCGAACCGGCTCGAATCTGTAAACAAAAAGGTGGCGGCGATTCCGCATCGCGCCACCTCGGTATCCTTCGAAAAGGACGAAAAATAGGCGTTATGAGCGCGGCGAACGCGGCGCGCCGCCAGCACCGGCCGGAGCCGGACGCGGGGTCATCGGCAGCAGGCCTTCGCGCTGGGCGCGCTTGCGGGCCAGCTTGCGGGCGCGACGCACGGCTTCCGCCTTCTCGCGGGCACGCTTCTCCGACGGCTTCTCGTAGTGACCGCGCATCTTCATTTCGCGGAAAATACCTTCGCGCTGCATTTTCTTCTTCAGCGCGCGAAGCGCCTGATCAACGTTGTTGTCGCGGACGAGTACCTGCACGGGCAATCCTGTCTTCGGGTTTGAAATCGTTAGGCAATCGGCCATAGCCGAGATGCCTCCGCGGCGAGTTGCACCGCGAATTGTGGCGGCTGATAGCAGAATCAGGCTGTCCTGTCCACCGCTGATTGTGCGAACGCGATCAAAAACCGGAACACCGCGCCTGGTTGCGACTCAGCCTTCCGCCGCCACCGGATGGAGGTGCGCGAAATCTTGGAAGAATTCGCCGTAGTCGCAGGTGATTTCCTCGCCGGCTGCGATGTCGCGGATGGCGGTGGCGCCGCCATATTGCGAGAAATCCGTGTTCGGCCGCTCGGCATGGTTCATGAAGCGGCCATTGTCGACCTCATAGACGATGAAGCCGGGCTTATCCGGGCTCGGATAGGCATAGCGGTCGAGCAATTCCCTCAAATGCGGGGGCGCGGCCTCATATTTGTCCTGCGGAATCAGCCGGTCGAAATCGGGATCGAGCCGCCAGATCGAGGCGCCTTTTCGGATCGGCTCGGCGGCGAAGACGCCGACGCCCTCGATGGCGCTCTGGGCAACATAGGTTCTGATCAGCAGCATCGTTCCGGTCCGTTTTCGGCCCGAAAGCAAATCGCGAAATTCAACCGGAATGCAAGGCCATATCGTGAGATTTCAACGGCGAGCATATTTGCAGCCCGCCGAATGCGTCAGGTCCGGTTGATGGAGACGCCGCCATCGGCAAACAGCGCCGTACCGGTGGTGAAGCTCGAGGCGTCCGAGGCGAGGTAGAGCGCGGAGCCGGCGATCTCCTCCGGCTGCGCCATCCGCTTCAAGGCATGGATACCTTCGACGAAAGCGCGCGCCTCGGGCGTGGTGGTCGTGGCGCCGGGCGTATCGGTGCCGCCGGGCAGCAGCGCGTTGACGCGCAGACCCTTCGGACCGTATTCGGCGGCCAGCACCTGCGTCAGCCCGATCAGTCCGGCCTTGGCCGCGGCATAGGCCGCCATGCCCGGCATGCCGGCGGTGTAACCGACGAAGCTCGAGGTGAAGATCAGCGAGCCGCCGCCGCGCTCCAGCATGGCCGGTATCTGATGCTTCGCGGCGAGATAGGCGCTGGTCAGATTGGTGTCCATCGTCTCGTGCCAGGTCGCCGGCGCCATGTCGGGCACGGGCTCCATCACACCGACGGCGCCGGCATTGTTGAAGGCGATGTCGAGGCCGCCGAAACGAACAATAGCGAGCTCGACCAGCGCCTTGGCATAGGCCTCGTCCCGGACATCGCCGGCAAGTGCGGCCGCCGTGCCGCCCGCCGCTTCGATCTCGTCGACGAGGGCGTCGAGCTCGAGCTTGCGGCGCGCCGCGACGACGAGATTCGCGCCCTGCTCGGCGAAGAGCTTCGCCGTGGCGCGGCCGATGCCGGAACTGGCGCCGGTGACGATGGCAACCTTGTTTGTCAGGGTGAACATGTCTCTGCATCCTTCCTTTTCTGCCGAGCTGGCCGGCGGTTGGATGCTTGGTCGCAAATGGCACAGGCCGGAGCCACCCGAAACCGGCAAAGGCGCTGTGGCCCTACTGCCGCAACAGCCAACCCAGCCGGTCCAGCGAGAAGGCGTAGCTGAGGGCGATCAGCAGAGCCATGGCAATGCCGGCGGCCGCGTGACCGGCCAGATAGATTCCAGCGGCGCCGCCGAACAGTATGACGAGTTCCAACACCAGCCGCGCCGCGCCCGGCACAGGAACCGGTGCGCGGCCCGACCGGCTTGGGTCGTCAGGAACCGCGAAGGTTCCCCAAAGCGCAGCTGCAATAAGCGGCAAGGCCAATGAGAGAAGCCAGCGCCACCACCCTTCGGACAGGCTCCAGCCGGCCATGCCAAGCCCGAGCAGCGCCGCAAGTTCCAGCAGAAAGCGCAAGGTCAGATTCCACCAAGCGTTACCCATATCCATCCTCCAGGTCTCGGGACAGCCGGTATGGCTGATTGCCGCCGCGGCTACCAGCCCGGATGTCATCCTTTCGGCATGGCGCAAAGCGGCAAGCGCCGTCGCAAACAGCGCAAGGATGACATCGCGGTTTCGCTAGTGATACACCTCGCGTGACGGGAGAGGCCCGGACCATATCCGCGATTTTTGGCGCGAGGCTTAACGTGAAGAAATACTCGGTATTCGCCATTGCCCGCGAGGCGATGCGCGGCCACAAGGGCTGGGAAGAGCAATGGACCTCGCCTGAGCCGAAAAAGGAATATGACGTCATCATCGTCGGCGCCGGCGGGCACGGTCTGGCGACGGCCTATTATCTGGCGACCGAGCACGGCATCACTAACATCGCGGTGCTGGAAAAAGGCTGGCTCGGCGGCGGCAACACCGGCCGCAACACCACCATCATCCGCTCCAACTATCTCTATGACGAAAGCGCCGGCATCTATGACCATGCGCTGAAGCTGTGGGACGGGCTCAGCCAGGAGCTCAACTACAACGTCATGTATTCGGCGCGCGGCGTCATGATGCTGGCGCACAACGTCCATGACGTGCGGGTCTTCAAGCGCCATATCCATGCCAATCGGCTCAACGGCATCGACAATGAATGGCTGACGCCGGAACAGGCGAAGGAATTCTGTCCGCCGCTCAACATCTCCAAGGAAGCGCGCTATCCGGTGATGGGCGCGGCGTTGCAGCGGCGCGGCGGCACGGCGCGCCACGACGCGGTCGCCTGGGGCTATGCGCGCGGCGCCTCGGCGCGCGGCGTGCACATCATCCAGAATTGCGAGGTCACCGGCATCAAGCGCGCGGCCAATGGCGCGGTCAGCGGCGTCGAGACGACGCGCGGCTTCATCGGCGCCAAGAAGATCGGCGTGGTCGCGGCCGGCCATTCGTCGGTCATCATGAACATGGCCGGCGTGCGCATGCCACTCGAAAGCTATCCGCTGCAGGCGCTGGTGTCGGAGCCGATCAAGCCGGTGGTGCCCTGCGTGGTGATGTCGAACACCGTGCACGCCTATATTTCGCAGTCCGACAAGGGCGAGTTGGTCATCGGTGCCGGCACCGACCAGTACGTCTCCTATTCGCAGACCGGCGGCCTGCACATTCTTCAGCACACGCTCGACGCCATCTGCGAGATGTTCCCGATCTTCACCCGCATGAAGATGCTGCGCTCCTGGGGCGGCATCGTCGACGTGACCCCCGACCGCTCGCCGATCCTGGCGAAGACGCCGGTGCAAGGCCTCTACGTCAATTGCGGCTGGGGCACGGGCGGCTTCAAGGCAACGCCCGGGTCGGGCAATGTCTTCGCGCACACGATCGCGAAGGACGACCCGCACCCGATCAACGCGCCCTTCACGCTCGAGCGCTTCCGTACGGGACGTCTGATCGACGAGGCCGCCGCGGCTGCGGTGGCCCACTGATGATCACTCAGCCGCATTGCGATCAACCGGCCGGCGTGCGCGTCGGTCATGGCAAGTTTTAGGATCACCCAGATGCTTCTCATCCGCTGCCCCTATTGCGAGGAAGAGCGCCCTGAACTCGAGTTCCGCAATGCCGGCGAGGCGCATATCGCGCGGCCGACGAACATTGCCGCCGAGAGCGACGACGATTTCGAGAAATTCTTCTTCATCCGCGCGAATCCGAAGGGCGTCATCTATGAGCGCTGGCGGCACATCCATGGCTGCGCGCGCTTCTTCAACGCGGTGCGCGACACCGTCACCGACAAGTTCATCATGACCTACAAGGCCGGCGAGCCGAAGCCCGCGAAACTGCCTGGAGCCGCGAAATGACCGCCGCATTCCGTATCTCCGGCGCCGGTCGCCTCAGCCAGGCCAGGACGGCCTCCTTCAGCTTCGACGACAAGTCCTACACGGGCATCGAGGGCGATACGCTCGCCTCGGCGCTGCTCGCCAACGGCGTGCATCTGGTCGGCCGCTCGTTCAAGTATCACCGGCCGCGCGGCTTCCTGTCGGCCGGCGCGGAGGAACCGAACGCGCTGGTGCAGATCGTGCGCGACGATGCGCGCAAGACGCCGAATGTGCGGGCGACCGTGCAGGAGCTTTATGACGGGCTGACCGCCAATTCGCAGAACTGCTGGCCGTCGCTCGCCTTCGACATCGGCGCGGTCAACGACCTTGCATCGCCGATGTTCTCGGCCGGCTTCTACTACAAGACCTTTATGTGGCCGAAGTCGGCCTGGAAGAATCTCTACGAACCGAAGATCCGCGCTGCCGCCGGTCTCGGCGTCTCGCCCGAGAAGCCGGACCCGGACCATTATGCCGCGCGCTATGCGCATTGCGAGGTGCTGGTGCTGGGTGGCGGCGCCGCCGGCATTGCCGCAGCGCTTGCCGCCGCCGAAACGGGCGTGCGGGTGATCCTCGCCGACGAGCAGGCCGAATTCGGCGGCAGCCTGCGCTTCGAGAGCGGCGCCAGGATCGATGGCCAGGGCGGCTTTGCGTGGGCTCAAGGTGCGGTCGCGAAGCTCAAGGCGATGGACAATGTGCGCGTGCTGTCGCGCACCACCGCTTTTGGTTACTACGCGCAGAATTTCGTCGGACTGGTCGAACGGGTCAGCGACCATCTCAAGAGCCCGGGCCGTGAATTGGCGCGCGAGCGTCTGTGGCAGGTCCGCGCCAATCGCGTCGTGATCGCGACCGGCGCCATCGAGCGGCATATGGTGTTCGCCAACAACGACCGTCCGGGCGTGATGCTGGCTTCGGCGGCGCGCACCTATCTCAACCACTATGGCGTCGCGGTCGGCAGGAATGTCGGCGTCTATACGGCGAATGACTCCGCTTATGCCGCGGCAATCGACCTCAAGAAGGCCGGCGTCAACATCGCGGCCGTCGTCGACCTGCGCGACAACCCGGCCGGACCGGTGATCGACGAGGCGAGGGCGCTCGGCATTGAGATCAATTTCGGCCGCGCCGTGATCAGCGCCGGCGGCAAGCTGCGCGTCTCCTCGATGACCGTGCAGCCGAAGAATGGCGGCGGTGAGCGCACCGTTCCGGTCGACGCCATCTTGATGTCGGCCGGCTGGACGCCATCGGTGCATCTGTTCTCGCAGTCGCGCGGCAAGGTTGCCTTCAACGACGAGACCAAGCGCTTCGTGCCCGGCACCTATGCGCAGGACTGCGTGTCGGTCGGCGGCTGCAACGGCACCGACGGGCTGGACGCAACGGTCGACGAGGCCTATGCGGCCGGCGCCAAGGCGGCGAAGGAAGCCGGCGGCAAGGCCGGGAAGAGCGCCAAGCCGAAGGTCGATGCCGGCGAGAGCTGCTCGCGCGGCATGCTGGGCGCGGCGCCCGGCGCCGGGCCCGGCACCACGGTCAAGGCTTTCGTCGATTTCCAGAACGACGTCACCGCCAAGGACATCCGCCAGGCGGTGCATGAAGGCATGCGCTCGATCGAGCACGTCAAGCGCTTCACCACCAACGGCATGGCGACCGACCAGGGCAAGACGTCGAACATGCACGGCCTGGCGATCGCCGCCGAGGAACTCGGCAAGCCGATCCCGCAAGTCGGCCTCACCACCTTTCGCGCACCCTACACGCCGGTGACCTTCGGTTCGATTGTCGGTCACGCGCGCGGCGCGCTGTTCGACCCGACCCGGCGCACGGCGACGCATGGCTGGGCCGCTTCGCAAGGTGCGGTGTTCGAGGATGTCGGCCACTGGAAACGCGCCTGGTATTTCCCCAAGGCGGGCGAGGACATGCATGCCGCCGTCAATCGCGAATGCGTGGCTGTGCGCAAGGTGGGCGGCCTGTTCGACGCCTCGACGCTCGGCAAAATCGAGGTGGTCGGGCCGGACGCAGCAAAGTTCATGGAGCTGCTCTACACCAATCCGTGGGAGAAGCTGGAAACCGGCCGCTGCCGCTATGGCATCATGCTGCGCGAGGACGGCTTCATCTATGACGACGGCGTCGTCGGCAGGCTTGCGCCGGACCGCTTCCATGTGACGACGACGACAGGCGGCGCGCCGCGCGTCATGAACCACATGGAGGATTACCTCCAGACCGAGTTCCCGCACTTGAATGTCTGGCTGACCTCGATCACCGAGCAATGGGCGGTGATCGCGGTGCAGGGGCCGAAGTCGCGCGACATTATCGCGCCGCTGGTCGAAGGCATCGACATGTCGGACGAGGCGATGCCGCATATGTCGGTGCGCGAGGGCAAGATCTGCGGCGTGCCGACAAGGCTGTTCCGCATGTCCTTCACCGGCGAGCGCGGTTTCGAGGTCAATGTGCCTGCCGATTACGGCGAGGCGGTGTGGGAAGCGCTGTGGGCCGAGGGCCAGAAGCATGGTGCTGTCGCCTACGGCACCGAAACGATGCACGTGCTGCGCGCCGAGAAGGGCTACATCATCGTCGGCCAGGACACGGACGGCACGGTGACGCCGAACGATGCCGGGCTCGACTGGGCGGTGGGCAAGAAGAAGACCGACTTCGTCGGCATTCGCGGCCTGACCCGATCGGACCTGGTGGCCAAGGGCCGCAAGCAGCTCGTCGGCCTGAAGACCAAGGACCCGAAGGTTGTGCTGGAAGAAGGCGCGCAGATCGTTGCCGATCCGAAACAGCCTATTCCGATGAAGATGATCGGCCACGTCACCTCCAGCTACTGGTCGGAGAATTGCGGTCGTTCGATCGCTCTGGCGCTGGTTGCCGGCGGCCGCGACCGCATGGGGCAGACGCTCTATGTGCCGATGCCGAACGGCACGATCGAGGTGGAAGTCACCGGCATGGTGTTCGTCGACGAGAAGGGAGAACGCCTCAATGGCTAAGGCTGCCGCCAAGACAAAAGCCGCTGCTGCATCCGCTTCCGTCGAACGGCGGCCGGCACTTGCGGGCCGCACGCTGTCGGCGCCGGGCGTGAAAGTGGAGATGCTGCCGCCGGCCGAGCGCATTTCGCTGCGCGCGCCGCAGGCTTCGCTCGCGGCGCTCTCCAAGGCGCTCGGCGTGACGCTGCCGGTCAAGCCGAAGAGCTCGGCGACGAAGGATGGACGCACGGCGCTGTGGCTCGGCCCGGACGAATGGATGATCATCGACGAGGCAGGCAACGATCCGCTCGCCGACTGCGCCAAGATTTCGGCGCTGCATTCGGCGGTCGGCATCTCGCACCGCAATGTCGGGATTTCAGTTGCCGGACCAGCGGCCGCGGTGACGGTCAATTCGGGCTGTCCGCAGGACCTGTCGCTCGACGCCTTCCCGGTCGGTGCTGCCTCGCGCACCATTCTCGGTAAATCCGAGATCGTGCTGTTGCGCACTGCTGCGGATGCGTTCCGTGTGGAGTGCTGGCGCTCCTTCTCGGACTATGTCTTTACTCTGCTGTCGGAAGCGGCAAGCGACGCGGCGAACTGATCTTCACGCTACGCTGTCGGATAGCCGCGCAACCGGAACCATCGCCGGCCCTGTCCGTTTTCGCAGCTTGCGAGGGAGATGCCGATGCCATCCAAACCAGCGCCGAAGTCGCCCAAGAAGACAGTGGCTGTCCGCTCGCTGGAGCAGGAACGGCATCGCGAGATCGAGGAAGAGGAACTCGAGGAAGGTCTCGAGGATACGTTTCCGGCCAGCGACCCGGTGTCGATCACGAGCAGCGCCATCCCTGGCTCGCCCGCCAAGCCGGCTAAGGCCGTACCAGGAACGAAACCGCGCAAGAAATAAGTCTAGGCAGATCGCTCGGGCAACAGGCAAAACGAAAAAGGGCGGCCAAGTGCCGCCCGTTTTCGTTTGAAATCTTACCAGTAGCGCTTACAGGCCGGGCACGAACCACGGGTTGACGTCGATGCCAAGCTTCGGGCTCTTCGGCTGGGTCTTGGCGGTGTCAGCCTTTTCGACCGAACCGGTCGCGTTGCAATCAAGCTTCACATTGGCCTGGATGCAGGCAGCAGGCGCATGCTTGGCCGGCTGGGCGGCGCCAGCAAAGGCGGCACCCGAGAAAGCCAGCACGGCGGCGAGGGTGAGGATGGTCTTCTTCATTTTCCGTCTCCAGCATTTCCGTACATGTACGGCATGACGTACAGATACGGATGACGGGGGCGGAATTCAAGAGGGACTCTGTACGCGTACGTAAAATTTTTTCGAAAATGGGAATTGGCTGCGACGGATCAAGCGACCGGGACTTCGATCACGTCAGAAGTGATCAGCAGTCGACCGGTGTTTCGGTGAGCGGGGGAATGTCCTGCCCCGACAGCGAAGCCACCATGAAATTGCACATGCGCTTCACATAGGCCTCGGGGTCACCGAAAGGATAAAACGGAAAGGTGATCAGCAGTGAGATCGTGCCATGGCCGACGGTCCACAGCATGGTGGCGATCGCGCGCGGGTCGCCCTTGAGCTTGCCGGCGGCCACGCAGGCCTCCACCCGCTTGATCAGCACCTTCATGGCCGGGTTGCCCTCTTCCATGTCCTCGTAGCTGCGGCCTTCCGGCAGCTTGGTCTTCTCGGTCATGAAAACGGTGCGGTATTCGTTGGGGTTGCCGAGGCCGAAGGCGGCGTACTCGGTCATCACCGCCTTGAGCGCCTCGACCGGATCGTCGGCGGGATGTTCCTCGATGCGCCGCGCCAGCGTCTCGAACGCATCCTCGGCGAGCGCGAAGAGGATGTCCTGCTTGTCGGCGAAATAGGAATAGACCGACATCGGCGCATAGCCGACGCGTTTGGCCAGCTTGCGGATCGTCAGGCCTTCATAGCCCTCTTCCTGAACCAGCTTGTGGGCCGCCGCGACGAGTTCCGAGCGAAGCTCTGCCTTCTGTTTTTCGCGGCGTTTCTGAACGCTCAGCGTCAATGCTTGCCTGCCTATGTGATTGGTTGCCTCACAAAATTATATACGCTGTACGGAAACGGACAAGAGAGCGAACTGGTTCCGCTGCGTCCGCTCTTAACGCTTCGTTTCGCGGGATGCTTAGATGGCGCCAATGCCGCCGTCGAGCGCCAGCGTGTGGCCGGTCATGAAGGAATTGGCCGGGTCGGCGAGGAACAGGATGCCGGTCGTGATCTCGTCGACCTCACCGACACGCTTCATCGGCACGCCGCGGGTGAGCTCAGCAAGCGCTTCGGCTTCGGGCGTTCCACTGAAGCGGACGAAGCCGTCGACCATCGCGGTTTTCGTATGCGCGGGGCAGACCGCATTGATGCGAATGCCCTTGCTGGCATATTCCACCGCCGCCGAGCGCGTTAGCCCGACAACGCCGTGCTTGGCGGCAGCGTAAACCGACAGCTTGGGCGCGCCGGAGAGGCCGGCGACCGACGCGATGTTGACGATGACCCCGCCCTTGCCACTGTCCTTGAACTGGCGCTCCAACTGCGGGATCTGGTGCTTCATGGCGTAGAAGACGCCGAGAAGATCGATCTCGACCACGCGGCGCGCTTCCTCGGACGTCACCTGCGGCAGGCGCACGAAGCTGTGCACGATGCCGGCATTGTTGACGGCGATGTCGAGCCGACCGAATTTCTCGACGGCCAGTTTCACGAGATCCTCCGACAGCCTTTCGTCGGCGATGTTGCCCGCAAGGCACGCTGTCTCGGCGTCGAGCGTCGCCGCAAAACCGCCGAGCGCCGGCTCGTCGAGATCGGAAAGCACCAGCCGCGCACCTTCGGCGGCGAAGGCTCTTGCCGCACCACTGCCGAGACCGCCGGTCGCACCGGTGATCAGCACGGTCGCGCTCTCGAAACGGCCCATCCTCAGCGCTCCTTATCGACCAGCTCCACCGCGAGCTCGGCGAGCAGTTTCACCGCCTGGCCGTAGGTCTTGGCTTTCTCCGGGTTGGAGGCATTGCCGTCCAGCGCGCGGCGATAGACGCCTTGGCAGATCGCCGCCAGTCGAAAGAAGGAGAAGGCCAGGAAGAAGGTCCAGTCGCCGATCGCCTCGATGCCGCGCCGGCGGCAGTAGGCGGCGACATAGGCCTCCTCGGAAGGCAGGCCCGCCGCCGCGCGGTCGATGCCGCCGAGGCCGCGAAAGCCCGAGGCATGCGGCAGCCGCCATTGCATGCATTGATAGGCGAGGTCGGCAAAGGGATGGCCAAGCGTCGACAGTTCCCAGTCGAGCACGGCGATGACCTTGGGCTGTTCCTTGGCGAACATCATGTTGTCCAGCCGGTAGTCGCCATGGACGAGCGAGACGCGGCCATCATCGGCCGGCATATGCGTCTCAAGCCAGGCGATCAGCCGATCCATATCGGCGATGGTTTCGGTTTCGGAGGCGCGATACTGGCTGGTCCAGCGGGCGAACTGGCGCTCGAAATAGCTGCCCGGCCTGCCGAAATCGCCAAGGCCCACGGCCTCTACATCAACACCGTGCAAGGCGGCGAGCGTGGCGTTCATAGCGTCATAGACCGCGACGCGCCCGTCATTGCCGGAAACGTCAGGCAGCGACGGGTCCCAGAAGATGCGGCCGTCGAGATATTCCATGACATAGAACATGCGGCCGATCGGCGAATCCTCGCCTGACAGATGCAGCATGCGCGGCACCGGCACCGTCGTCCCGGAAAGCGCCTGCATCACCCGAAACTCGCGATCGACCTGATGCGCGGATTTCAGCAATTGTCCCGGCGGCTTGGCGCGCAATACGTAGCGGCCGCTCGCAGCGGTCAGGAGGTAGGTCGGATTGGACTGCCCGGATTTGAATTTCTCGATCGCTGAAAGCCCGGCAAAACCCGGGACATGCGCTTCGAGATAAGGCGCAAGCGCCGCCAGGTCTAAAGTATTAGCGTCGCCGCTCATGCGGTCTCGGGCTGGCGCTCGAGCAAGGTGAGCGTCAGCCAGCGCGCAGTCAGCGCCGGCTTTTTCGAACCCTCGATTTCGATGGTCACGTCATGCGCCGTCTGCACCCAGCCGGACGGCCTCACCTTCACATCCGCCAGCACGAAGCGGGTGCGGATGCGTGCGCCGGTCTTTACCGGCGCCAGAAAGCGCAGCGTATCGAAGCCGTGATTGACGCCCATCTTGGTGTTTTCGAGTGGCGGCATGGTCTCGAAGGTCATTGCCGACAAAAGCGACAGCGACAGGAAGCCATGCGCGATGGTGCCGCCGAACGGCGTTTCGCGCTCGGCGCGCTCCGGATCGCAATGGATAAACTGGTGGTCGTCGGTGGCATCGGCGAACTGGTCGATCATGCGCTGCGTCACCGTGCGCCAGGGCGACACGCCGACCTCCTTGCCGACGCTTGCCAGAAGCGTATCGAGACTGATCGGTTCCACGCTGATGTCCTCCGCGCCCCCGCCCGGATTGATTGACCGGGCGTCTTATTCCTTGAACCCCGCCCGGATTCCTTGAAACCGGGCGTCTTATTCCTTGAACAATGTCATTCCGTGCTGCACCGACTGGCCGCCGTCGATGGGCAGGATGGCGCCGGTGACATAGCTGCCGGCACGGCTGCACAAATAAAGCGTTGCGCCGGCAATGTCATCCGCCACGCCGATGCGGCCGAGCGGAACATGGTTACCAACATGTTTCGCCCGCTCCTCGGTCGCGGTGGCAAAGGCCGTCATCCGGCTCTGGAAGGGACCGGGGGCGAAAGCGTTGACGGTGATGCGGCGGGCGGCGAACTCGCTCGCCAGCGTGCGCGTCAGATGGTGCACCGCGGCCTTCGAGGCGGTGTAGGAGTAGGCGTCGTCGGCCAGCGGCTGGGTGCCCATCACCGAGCCGAGATTGATCACGCGGGCCGGGTCCTCGTCGCTGGCGGCGGCATCGAGCAGCGGCAACAGCTCCCGGGTCAGGTGGAAGACGGCGGTTACGTTGACGCCGAATACCTTCGCCCAGGCGTGGTAAGGGAACTCCTGCAGCGGCGCGCCCCAGGAAATGCCGGCATTGTTCACCAGGATGTGCAGGCGCTCGGTGCGCGCCTTGACCTCGGCAACGAGGGCGGCGATGCCCGCTTCGCTGGACACGTCGCCGGCAAAGCCTTCGGCCTGGCCTGAGCCGCCGAGCGCGTTCAATTCGTTGGCGACTTTCATGCAATCCTCGCCCTTGCGCGAGGCGATCATCACCCGGGCACCGGCGCGCACCAGCCCGGTCGCCACCATGCGGCCGATTCCGGTCGCCGCACCGGTCACCAGTGCGGTCTTGCCGGTGACCGAGAACAGCTTGTCCAGATAGCTCATCGCATTCCTCCGCATCCTGCCCGGCCGGGGACTCGCCCAAGAACTCGCGTTGACAAGGCTAGCCGAAGTACGGTCATCCTTGCCACGGGTAAAGATTTATCTTCGGAAAGGCCGGAAGCGATGGCGGATATGAATCTCGGCATGACCGAGCGGCTGAAGCTGATCCACCAGCGTGTGGCAGCGATGGTACGCGACGAGATCGCGCCGCAGGGCGAAGAGTTTCTCGCCGAAGTCGGCAAGGACGGCGACCGCTGGGCCTATACGGCCAGGCAGACGGAGATCCTGGAAGGCTTGAAGAGGGCGGCGCGGGAGCGCGGCCTGTGGAACTTCTGGCTGACCGATTCCAAACGCGGCTACGGCCTCTCCACCGTCGAATACGCCTATCTGGCGGAGGAGATGGGCAAGGCGCATCTCGGCGCCGAAACCTTCAACTGCTCGGCGCCCGACACCGGCAATATGGAGGTGCTGGAGCGTTACGGCTCGCAGGCGCAGAAGCGGGATTGGCTGGAACCGCTGCTCGAGGGGAAAATCCGTTCGGCCTATCTCATGACCGAGCCTGACGTGGCGTCCTCGGACGCGACGAATATTTCGATGCGCTGCGAGCGGCAGGGCGGCGATTATGTGCTCAACGGTGAGAAATGGTGGGCTTCCGGAGCCGGCGATCCGCGCTGCGCCATCTACATCGTCATGGTCAGGACCGGGTCGGACGAGGAGCCGCAGCACCGCCGGCATTCGATGATCCTGGTGCCTTCCGACAGCAAGGGTATCACCAGGCTGCGGCCGATGCAGGTCTATGGCGACGACGACGCCCCGCACGGCCATATGCATCTGAGGTTCGACAATGTACGGGTGCCGGCGGCGGACCTGATCCTCGGCGAGGGGAGGGGGTTCGAGATCGCGCAGGGGCGGCTCGGGCCTGGCCGCATCCATCACTGCATGCGCGCCATCGGCCAGGCCGAAATGGCGCTGGAGATGCTGTGCCAGCGCTCGGTGCGGCGCGAGGCCTTCGGCCAGTCGCTGGCCAAGCTCGGCGCCAATTTCGACATCATCGCCGAATGCCGCATGGAGATCGAGATGGCGCGGCTCTTGTGCCTCAAGGCGGCTTGGATGATCGACCAGGGCGATGCCCGCGCCGCCGCGCCCTGGATCAGCCAGATCAAGGTCGTGGCGCCCCGCGTCGCGCTCAAGGTCACGGACGAAGCGGTGCAGATGTTCGGCGCGCAAGGCATCAGCCAGGACACGCCGCTCGCCCGATCCTGGACGCATCTGCGGACGCTCAGGCTGGCCGACGGGCCGGACGCCGTGCACCGGCGGCAGGTGGCGCGCGCGGAACTGAAGAAATACACGCAGGAAAAGGTCTGACAGCCATGACGCTTCCATCGCAAATGCAAGGCCTGCTGCTTGTCGGCGACGGCTACACAAGGACGCCTTCGGCGGCCGCGCTGGAGGCGATGGAGCCTTATCTCCAGCCCGGCAGCATCGCGGTGCCGGCGCCCGGTCCGACACAGGCGCTGATCAAGGTCAGCCTCGCCTCGATCAATCCGTCCGACATCGCCTTCATCAAGGGCCAGTACGGCCAGCCGCGGGTCAAGGGCCGGCCGGCCGGCTTCGAGGGCGTCGGCACTGTTGTCGCCACCGGCGACGACGCCTATGCGAGGAGCCTTGCGGGAAAGCGTGTTGCCTTCGCCACCGGGGTGACAAATTGGGGCGCCTGGGCCGACTATGCCGTTGCCGAGGCCGCGTCCTGCATCCCGCTCATCGACACGGTGCGCGACGAGGACGGCGCCGCAATGATCGTCAATCCGCTGACCGCCTTGGCCATGTTCGACATCGTCAAGCAGGAGGGCGAAAAGGCCTTCATCATGACCGCCGGCGCCAGCCAGCTCTGCAAGCTGATCATCGGGCTGGCGAAGGAGGAAGGTTTTCGGCCGATCGTCACCGTGCGCCGCGATGAGCAGATCCCGCTTTTGAAGGACCTCGGCGCCGCCCATGCGCTCAACGAGAAGGCGACGGATTTCGAGGCAGCGCTGCGCGAGGCGATGAAGGCCGAGCAGCCGCGCGTCTTCCTCGACGCGGTCACCGGTCCGCTGGCTTCGGCAATCTTCAACGCCATGCCGAAGCGCGCGCGCTGGATCGTCTATGGCCGGCTCGACGCCGAGCCGACGGTGATCCGCGAGCCCGGCCAGCTGATCTTCCAGCACAAACGCGTCGAAGGTTTCTGGCTGGCCGAATGGATGCGGCAGTTCCGCGATAGGCTGGGTCCGGCGGTGCTGGAGGCGCAGAAGCGCTTTTCCGACGGACGCTGGTCGACCGACGTCACGGCGGTCGTGCCTCTGGACGAGGCGATGGCGCGGCTGCCGGCCGAGCTCGCCAAGCCCAACGGAAAGGTGTTCATCAGGCCGTAAGCAACCGACGCCGATCGGAGCAATGCCTTTGGACAAAAAACCGTGATCGGCGAGAGGGCGGCGGAAAAATGCCGCGTTCCGCCGTCCTTTGCCCGCGCCGGCAACAGTCACGCTTGGATGTTCTATTTCAATTCGTTGTGATATCTCGCCGGCGCTGAAGGGCTTGGCGGCGATGGGAAAGCCGTCCCGGTCGGAACGCGGGGTGTGCTATGACGGTAACCAAGCCGGTTTTCGACCGTTTGGGGTTTTGGCTGTGGGTCGGATCGTTTCTGGTCGTGCTTGGGCTTGCGTTATGGTCCCCCAATGCGCGTTCGGTGGTCCATATCTACAGGCATGGCAGTGAAGCTTTCCTTGACCGCCAACCGCTGTACCACGTCGAAGTCGCGATGGGATATTTGTACGCTCCCGCCTTCGCCGTCCTCTATGTTCCCCTGCTGAAGCTCGGGCCGTATCTGGGCAATATTTTGTGGCACATACTGGGCTTTTCGGTGCTGACCTTCGCGGCGATGCGTCAGGTGCGCAAGCTCGGCTGCCAGGAGCAGACATGGCTGCTGTCCTTCGGCCTTTTCCTTGCCTTGCCGGTGGCGCTGGCAGCGCTTCGCAACGGCCAGGCAACGATCCTGCTCGCAGGGGCGTGCTGGTTGCTGACGCTGTCGGCACTGGAGGGGCGGCGGGCCGAAACCTTCTTCTGGGCCACGCTTGCGGTCATCGCCAAGCCGACCGCGATCATCATGCTGCTGCTGGCCGGAGCGCTGCGTCCCAGGCTGATACCGGTGCTGGCGCTGGCGGTTCTTTTCGCTTTAGCTATCCCCTACGGCTTTGCGTCTCCCGACTACGTCAACGCGCAATACCATGATTTCTTCCGGATGCTGACTTCCATGACTGTCGATCCAACCGGCCCCTTCATCCCGGCCGATTTCACGGCGCCTTTCACGCGGTTTGGGACGCCGCTTCCCGAAACGGTGATGACGATCGTGCGCGTCGTCGCTGGCCTGCTCACGCTCTGGCTGGTGCTCCAGTTCGACCGCAGGCTGGACCCGGACATTGGCGGCCTCGCCATCTTCCTTATCGCGGCGTTCTATATGTGCGTCTTCAATCCGCGGGTCGAGCAGAACACCTATGCCATGGTGGCGGTGCCCGCCGGCTTGTCCATCGCCCTGCTGTGGCAGGCGAAGGGAGCCGGGACCATGCGCTGGTTTTTGGCAACGCTTCTCTTCGTCACTGGGCTAACCAGCGTCGATCCGCGGCTGCACGATCTTTTCCACCTGTGGTTCCGGCCGATCAGCATCAGCATCATTGCCGGCGTGCTCATCGGCTGGTTCGGGACGCAAGGCAGGCAGAAAATGCCGGCCGCCGGAGTCGTCGCGCATGGCTAAGATGCTCGACGTCATCGCGCCGTTCTTCAACGAGGCCGAATCCGCGATTGCCTTCGTCGGTTTGCTCGACAAGCTCGAAGCGGCAGTGGCGGAGCGTTTCGGCATGACGGTCCGCAAGATCCTCGTCGATGACGGCAGCCGCGACGGCAGCGCCGAGATATTCGCAGCGGCATTGTCGGGCTCCTGGGAGATCGTCCGGCTCAGCCGCAATTTCGGCAAGGAAGCGGCGGTGCTCGCCGGTCTCGATCATTCCCGCGGCGACGTCGTGCTGATCATGGATTCCGATCTCCAGCATTCCATGGACATCAGCCTGAAGATGATCGGCGAACTGGTCGGGAATCCGGAGATCGATGTCGTCTACGCGCAGAACGACCGGCGCGAGGGGAGCTGGCGGCGGAGCCAACTGGCGCGGCTCTTCTACAAGCTGATCAACAGTAGCCAGCGCTTCGATATTCCGGAGAATGCCGGGGATTTCCGCGTCATGCGCGGCGCCGTGGCGCGTGCGCTGACCAGCGTGCGCGACAAGCGTCGCTTCAACAAGGGCCTGTTCGCCTGGGCCGGCTTCCGCCAGAAGGCGGTGCTCTACTCGCCGGAAAACCGCGCCAGCGGCACGTCGAAATGGAGCAGGTTCAACCTGATCGCCTTCTCGCTCGAAGGGTTCACCTCGTTTTCCGTGATCCCGCTGCGCGTCATCAGCCTCATTGGATTGCTGGCGGCGTTTGCGGGTGTCGCCTACGGTGTGAAGGTGCTGTTCGAGGTGCTGTTCTACGGCATCGCCGTGCCCGGCTATCCCAGCCTCATGGTCGCCGTCGTGCTTTTGGGCGGGCTCAATCTGGCGCTGCTCGGCCTGATCGGCGAATATGTCTGGGTCACGCTCAGCGAAAGCAAGGACCGGCCCGTCTACATCGTGCGCGACGTCCTCCACGGCAATGCCGTCGAGCAAGCTGCCCCCGGCAAATGACCCGGTCGATCCGCCTGATCGCCGACGATTACGGGCTGGCGCCGGGCGTATCGAGCGCGATCCTGGAACTCATCGAGCGTGGGCGCCTGACCGGAACCGGATGCATGACCGGTTTTCCCGAATGGGAAGAGGCGGCGGCGCGCATGAGACCCTTTCGCGGACGAGGCGCCGTCGGGCTGCATCTGACCCTCACCGATCAGATCGCTGCGACCGGCCCGTCCAGCCTGGCGCCGGAAGGCAAGCTGCCGGGGCTCGCTTCGCTTGCGCTGCCGGTGCGGCGCGGGCGTATCGACGAACGGGACGTTCACGCCGAGCTCGACGGGCAATATGGCCGCTTCGTCGAGGCGCTGGGCGGCCCGCCCGATTACATCGACGGGCACCAGCATGTGCATTTTCTTCCCGTGGTCCGAAACTGGCTGCTCGCGCGTTTTGGACAAAGCGCGCGCAAGCCGGCGCTGCGAGGCGCCCCCAGTCTCGCCGCCCTGGACGCCAAGATCGCGGCCGTCGCCACTCTGGCCGCCGGCTTCAACAGATCGATGCAACGGGCCGGTTTCAGCGTCATGACGCCGCTTTCCGGAATCTATGACTGGCGGCAGCCGGAGAAATTCGCCTCCACGCTGCGCGCCGCCGTCGATAGCTTGCCCGAACAAGGCGTGTTCATGTGCCATCCGGGCCATGTCGATGAGATTTTGCGCTCGCGCGACCCGATGCAAGGTGTGCGTGAGGTCGAATTTGGCTTCCTAATCTCAGACGATTTCGGCATCAGCCTCGACCGCGCCGGAGCCCGCGTCATGGACGGCGGCGTATGAGCAGTGCCGGCCAGCCGCAGCGTTCGACCGGCGACAAGATCGTCCGCTTCGCCCTGGTCGGGCTGGTCAACACCGGCATCGATCTCACGGCATTCTTCCTGCTGCTCAAGCTCGCGGCGCCGGCCTTGGCCGCCAATGTCGGCGCGTGGTTGGCCGCAGTGCTCTTCTCCTTCGTGGCGAACCGGTTCTGGTCGTTCGAGCGAGACCCGGGCATCCGGCTGCACCATTCCTTCCTGCGCTTCGTCTCGCTGGGAGCGTTGATTTCGCTCGGCGTTTCCAGTCTGTCGATTGCCGTCCTGGCAGGGGCCGTCGGCGTGTGGCCGGCAAAGATCATCGGCGTCGTGATCGCGGCGGTGCTGAACTTCCTGGCGGCACGCTGGTCGATCGAAGGCAAGCTGTTGGGGTGAGTCCAGGGATTTCGCTGCCCGGCCGGCTGGATGTAGGGACCTGATCCATGATCCGCTCATGCCGGACGCGGCAGCGCGACGATGGCGCAGGCGGGCCCCTGTCGGCCAGCCCGATGATGTCGAGATATCGGGAACATGAAGCTGGACTGCCGTCTCGGCCCCAATCCCTGCTGTATTTTCGCGAAGGCCGAAGATCTTATCGCAAGCTTTCGAGGTCCCGGATTCGCTTGGCGCCGGCGGCTTCCAATTGCCTTGTCACGGCGCCGATCAGGGTTTCGGCGACGACGAAGAGCGCGGCGGACGAATCCCAGGCCGATGGCACGGCGGTGCGGCCGGCAATCACATGGCGGGCAAAGCGGGCGATCGGCGACAGCCACTGGTCGGTGAACAGAATGATCTGCACGCCGCGCTGATGCGCCTTCTCGGCAAAGCGGACGAGGCTCTCCTGGTAGCGGCGGATGTCGAAGATCACCAGCACGTCGCGCTTGCCCATATCGATCAGCCGGTCGCGCCAGATGCTCTCTTGGCCGGCAAGGTGGTAGACCTCGGGCTGGATGATGGCGAGGTGAGCGGCCATGTAGCGCGCCAGCGGATCGGTGAAGCGGCCGCCGATCAGGAACGTCTTGCCGCGCCGCTCGGCCAGCCGCGCGGCGATGTCGGCGAGCTGCTTGTCGCTGAGATGCCGGAACGTCTCGCGCAAATTGTCGAGCGTCGCCTCCAGCATCGGCGAGACGGCGCCGCCGGCCGAGCTCGGGTCGAGGGTGCGCGAAGCGGGCGACTGCAATTGCGCCGCCAGTTCGTCCTGCAGCGCCGACTGGAATTCGGGGTAGTTCTGGAAGCCGAGCCTGGCGACGAAGCGCAGGATCGTTGGCGAGGACACGCCGGCCGCGGCTGAGAATTCGGCGACGGTCTTCAGCCCGGTCAAAGGATAGTTGGCGATCAGCGTCTGGGCGGCGCGGCGTTCGCCGGCCGGCATGGTGCCGATGCGGTCGGAGATCAGTTCGGCAATGCTGGAAATCATGGTTTTCCCCCGCCTGTTGACCTGTCGCCGCCGTTTTCCCGAATTCGCGTTTGACAAAGCCGTTTAAACTGTATGAAATCATTCACCGGGACGCAATGAGGCAAAATACGTAACATAAGATACAGCGCTCCCAAGGGGACGGCAGTATGGAGAAAGCACGGCCCGCCAGCCTTGCACCGTCGGAGACCGTAAGGGTGACCAACCCTGGCGGCTCGAGTCCCTTCGTCTTCACCTGCGACCACGCCTCGAACTTCCTGCCCGCCGAATTCGGCACGCTCGGCCTGCCGGCCGAAGACCTTTCCCGCCACATCGCCTGGGATCCGGGCGCGCTTCCCGTCGCCAGCTGCATGGCCGAGGCGTTGGATGCTCCCTTGGTCGAAACTCGCGTCTCGCGCCTCGTCATCGACTGCAACCGGCCGCTCGACGCGCCGGACCTGGTGCCGCCGGTCAGCGAGACGACAGTCATTCCTGGCAATGCCGGTCTTTCCGAGAAACAGCGCGCCGCCCGGGTCGAGCTGTGCTGGCGTCCTTTCCACAACACGATTGCCAATCTCATCGACGAGCGGCTGGCGCGCGGACAGGAAACGCGGCTGGTCTCGGTTCACTCCTTCACGCCGGTTTACAAGGGCAAAAGCCGGCCCTGGCATATCGGCATCATCCATGACGAGGATCGCCGGCTGGCGGCGCCGCTGATATCGGCGCTGCAGCGGCTTGCCGGCGTCACCGTCGGCGTCAACGAACCCTATTCGCCGGCCGACCGCGTTTATTTCACGCTGGAACGGCACGCGCGCTCGCGCGACCTGCCCTGCGCGATGATCGAGATCCGCAACGACGAAATCGCCGGCGAGACCGGGCAGCGGAAATGGGCGGATCTGCTCACCGGCATATTTTCGAATCTGGAGCCCGAGGAGGCCAGGGGCTCCCGACAACGCGCAATGGGAAAGTCAGTACAGTCGGCCAGCTAAGAAATCAAAAGGGGACTTCAAATGGCAGCACCTGATCACACAGACAAATCTGAGGACGTAAAAATCCTTCATAGCATGGGCTATGCCCAGGAATTGGCTCGCCGCATGAGCGGCTTCTCCAACTTCGCCATTTCCTTCTCGATCATTTGCATTCTGGCCGGCGGTATCACGTCATTCCCGCTGGCCATGGGCACCGGCAGCGGCTTCGAGGCGACCATCGGCTGGATCATCGGCGGTCTCTTCGCGCTGGTGGTCGCGGCTTCGCTCGGCCAGATCGGCTCGGCCTATCCCACCGCCGGCGGCCTCTACCATTGGTCCTCGATCCTTGGCGGGCGCGGCTGGGGCTGGGCGACGGCCTGGATCAATCTGCTCGGCCTGATCTTCGTCGTCGCCTCGGTCAATGTCGGCGTCTACCTGCTGTTCCAGGGACTGGTCGCGGGACCGATCTTCGGTTGGGACACATCGACGTGGGGCTTCTGGCAGCAGACGACGGCGGTCGTCATCATCACTGTCACCCAGGGCCTGTTCAACCATCTCGGCATCAAGACGACGACGATGCTGACCGACTTCTCGGGCTACCTCATCCTCGTTGTCGCGGTCGTATTGACGCTGACCTTCCTGATCTGGGGCGCGCATGGCTTCGATCTTTCGCGGCTGACGACCTTCGTCAACACGACCGGTGACCTCGGCGGTGGCTATGTTCCGACGGCCCGCACGGCGTTCGTGGCGTTCCTGATCGGCCTTCTGTATCCGCTCTATACGATCACCGGCTTTGACGCCTCGGCGCACACCGCCGAGGAAACGCACAACGCCCGCGTTGCTGTGCCCAGAGGCATGATCCACGCGGTCTTCTGGTCGCTCGTTTTCGGCTTCGTCATGGCGGTGTCCTTCGTGCTGGCGAGCCCCGATCTGGTGGCAACCGCCAAGGACGGCGGCAATGCCTGGTTCAACCTGTTCAACAACCTGCCGGCGCCGACCTGGCTGAAGTATCTGCTCGGCATCTGCATTGTGCTGTCGAACTATCTGTGCGCGCTGGCCGGACTGACGTCGACCTCGCGCATGATCTTCGCCTTCTCGCGTGACGGTGGCCTGCCGGGATCGTCCTTGTGGAAGCAGGTTTCGCCGACCTGGCGCACGCCGGTGCCCGCCATCTGGCTCGGCGTCGTGCTGTCGATCGCCGCCACGCTCTATTCGCCGGCTTTCGCGGCGCTGGCGGCAGGCTGCGCTCTCTTCCTCTACGTCTCCTACGCCATGCCGGTGGCGGCAGGCCTGCTTGCGGAAGGCAAGACCTGGACCGAGTTCGGCCCGTTCCGTCTCGGCGTCTGGTCGAAGCCTTTCGCCATCATCACCGTGCTCGGCGTTCTTGTGCTGATGTATGCCGGCATCCAGCCGCCCTTCGACATCCTCATCAACTACGCCATCGGACTGATCATCCTGCTGGTTGTCCTTTGGTTCGGTATCGAATCGCGCCGCTTCAAGGGTCCGCCGATCGGTGCCGACATTGCCCGTCGCGCCGCGGAGATCGCGGCCGCGGAAAAAGCCGTCGGCCAAACCGCGAACTAACGACAAGCAATAAGATCCCGGCCGGCGCGAGCCGGCCGGGAGTCTGTTCGACAATCAATTTCAAGCTTAAGGGTGCTAGGGAATGGCCGGGAATTTCTCGTTCGATCAGTTGAAGAAGGCGGTCTCGAATGGCGAGATCGACACGGTGCTGGCCTGCATCGTCGACATGCAGGGCCGGCTCTCGGGAAAACGCTTCCTGGCTCAGTATTTCGTCGATTCCGCGCATGGCGAGACGCATGGCTGCAACTATCTCTTGGCCTGCGACATCGATATGGAGCCGGTGCCCGGCTACAAGGCGGCGAGCTGGTCGAAGGGCTATGGCGACTTCGTCATGAAGCCGGACCTGTCGACGCTGCGCCGCGTTCCGTGGCTGGAGAAGACGGCGCTGGTCATCTGCGACGTGCTCGATCATCACACGCATGAGGATCTTGGACACTCACCCCGCGCGATCCTGAAGAAGCAGGTCAAGCGCCTGCAGGAGCGTGGCTATATCGGCTATTTCGCCTCCGAGCTCGAATTCTACCTGTTCAACGAGACCTACGATTCCGCGCGCAAGAAGCATTGGCAGGGGCTCGATAGCGCTTCGCCTTATATCGGCGACTACCAGATCGGCATCACTTCCAAGGAAGAAGGCGTCATGCGCCGGCTTCGCAACGAGATGGAAGCCGCCGGCATCCCGATCGAGAATTCCAAGGGCGAATGGGGCCCGGGCCAGGAAGAGATCAATGTGCGCTACGCCGAGGCGCTCGACATGGCCGACCGCCACGTCATCCTGAAGAACGGCGCCAAGGAGATCGCCGATTCCGAAGGCAAGGCCATCTCCTTCATGGCCAAGTACAATTACGGGTTCGCCGGCAATTCCAGCCACATCCACAATTCGCTGTGGAGCGCCGACGGCAAGACACCGCTGTTCTTCGACAAGAAGGCTGACTGGACGCTGTCCACGCTTGGCCAGCAGTGGGCGGCCGGGCAGCTCAAATACGCCAAGGAGTTCACCTGGTTCCTGGCGCCCTACATCAATTCCTACAAGCGCTTCCAGGCCGGCACCTTCGCGCCGACCAAGATCATGTGGAGCGAGGACAACCGTACCGCCGGCTTTCGGCTTTGCGGCGAGGGCACCAAAGGCATCCGCATGGAATGCCGTATCGGCGGCGCCGACCTCAATCCCTATCTCGCCTTCGCGGCGCTGATCGCGTCCGGCCTCGCCGGCATCGACGAGAAGCTGGAACTGCAGAAGCCATTCGTCGGCGACGCCTACCAGGCCTCGCGCCTGCCGGAGATCCCGAAGACGCTGCGCGACGCGACCGAGACGCTGGCCAAGTCGAAGATGCTGAAGCAGGCCTTCGGCGACGACGTCATCGAGCACTATGTGCACACCGCCCGCTGGGAGCAGTTCGAATACGACCGCCGCATCACGGATTGGGAGCTGCACCGGGGTTTTGAACGATACTAGGATGGATTGGAGCAAGCGCCATCGCCGCTACGATATGTCGGCAGCAGAATGGGTTACGCTTGTTCCAAATGAACTGGATATCGATGCCGTCGGTCTGTGCCAGGTTATTCCCGTCGGGCGGCACGAATTCGGTCTTGACGGCGAGGACCTTGAGACTTTCACCCGGAAGGCGCTGAAGGGGCTCCTAGCAAAGGGAGCGATCCCGATAACCGGACGGGGCCAAAGCTGGGTCGCAGAGCACAAGTACGGAACAGGGCCGGAAGAGATAATCGAGACTGTCGTGAAGATTTGGCTGTCGAAGGATATGCGCGATCCGGACGTCGGAGACGTCTGGTTCGGCACGACAGCTGTCTTGGAAGAGTGAACTTCAGGAGTGTGTAATTGGAAACGGTCAAACTGAAATCCCCCATCGATGGCTCGATCTATGCCGAGCGTCCGGTCGCAACCGACCAGGCGATCAACGCTGCTGTCGAGCGCGCCAGGGCGGCGCAGGAGAAATGGGCCGAGACCCCGGTCGTCGAGCGCGGCAAATACATGCTGGCGATGCTCGAGGCGCTGGTCGCCATGACCGACGAGATCGTGCCGGAGATCGCCTGGCAGATGGGGCGGCCGGTGCGCTATGGCGGCGAGTTCGGCGGCGTCAAGGAACGCACCAACTACATGGTCGAGATCGCCGAAGCGGCGCTCAAGCCGGTCATGGCCTCCAATCCGAAGGACGGTTTTCGGCGCTACGTGAAAAAGGTGCCGCTCGGCGTCGTGCTGGTGATCGCGCCGTGGAACTATCCCTATCTCACCGCCGTCAACACCATCGTGCCGGCGCTGATGGTGGGCAGCGCCGTCATCCTCAAGCATGCCGCGCAGACGCTGCTGGTCGGCGAGCGCTTCCAGCAGGCCTTCGACAAGGCCGGCCTGCCCAAGGGCCTGTTCCAGAACCTGGTCATGAACCATGCCCAGACCGAGAAGCTGCTCGGCTCGGGCAAGATCGATCATGTCAACTTCACCGGATCGGTCGGCGGCGGCCGCGCCATCGAGAAGGCAGCCGCCGGCACCTTCATGACGCTCGGCCTTGAACTCGGCGGCAAGGACCCGGCCTATGTGCTCCCCGACGCCAAGATGGATCATGCGGTCGCCAATCTGGTCGACGGCGCTTTCTTCAATTCCGGCCAGTGCTGCTGCGGCATCGAGCGCGTCTATGTGCATGAGAAGGTCTATGACGAGTTCGTCGAGGGCTTCATCGCCGAGACCAGGAACTATGTCGTCGGCAATCCGCTGGAGCAGGCGACCACCATGGGGCCGATGGCGCAGGCGCGCTTCGCCGACCTTATCCGCGAGCAGAAGGCCGAGGCGCTGCGCAAGGGCGCGACCGCACACATCAACATGAAGGTCGAGAACGACAAGCCGGGCTCGCCCTATCTGGCGCCGGAAGTGCTGACCAATGTCGATCACCAGATGAGCGTCATGCGCGAGGAAAGTTTCGGCCCGATCGTCGGCATCATGAGGGTGCGCAATGACGAGGAGGCGATCGCGCTGATGAATGACAGCCCCTATGGGCTAACCGCCTCGATCTGGACCCGCGACACCGAGCGGGCGATCACCATCGGCGACCGCGTCGAGACCGGCACGGTGTTCATGAACCGCTGCGACTATCTCGATCCGGCGCTGGTCTGGACCGGCGTCAAGGACACCGGCAAGGGCGCGGCGCTCTCGGCCATCGGCTACGACAATCTGACCCGGCCGAAATCCTATCACCTGCGCGAAACGATCTGACCTTTCGAAAGACAGAAAATGTCCAAGCTGATCTCCAAATGGAACTACCCCACCACCGTCCGCTTCGGCGCCGGACGCATCAAGGAATTGCCTGATGTGCTCAATGCGACGGGCATCAAGCGGCCGCTCTTCGTCACCGATCCGGGCCTGGCCAAGCTGCCGGTCGTCGCATCGACGCTGAAGATCCTCGACGATGCTAAGATCCCGTATGGCGTCTTCTCGGAGGTGAGGCCGAACCCGGTCGAGTCCAATCTCACCGCCGGCATCGCGGTGTTCAAGAAGGGCAAGCATGACGGCGTCATCGCCTTCGGCGGCGGCTCCGCGCTCGACCTCGGCAAGCTCATCGCCTTTCAGGCAGGACAGACCCGGCCTGTATGGGATTTCGAGGATGTGGGAGACTGGTGGACCCGGGCCAATTCGGACGTGATTGCGCCGATCATCGCGGTGCCGACCACGGCGGGCACGGGGTCCGAGGTCGGCCGCGCCGGCGTCATCACCAATGAGGAGACCCACACCAAGAAGGTCATCTTCCATCCGAAGCTTCTGCCGGCAATCGTCATTGCCGATCCGGAGCTGTCGATCGGCATGCCGCCCTTCATCACCGCCGGCACCGGCATGGACGCGCTTGCGCACTGCCTGGAGGCCTATTGCGCGCCGGGCTATCATCCGATGGCCGACGGCATCGCGGTGGAAGGCATCAGGCTGGTGTTCGAGAACCTGCCGAAGGCCTTCGCCAACGGCTTGGACCTCGTCGCACGCGCCCATATGATGAGCGCGGCGGCCATGGGCGCCACCGCTTTCCAGAAGGGGTTGGGGGCCATCCATTCGCTGTCGCACCCGATCGGCGCGCTCTACGACACCCATCACGGCATGACCAATGCGGTGTTCATGCCCTATGTGCTCGCCTTCAACCGCGAGGCGATCGAGGACCGCATCGCCCGGCTCGCCGCCTATTGCGGCATCAAGGGCGGCTTCGACGGCTTCGCCAAGGCGATCATCAAGCTGCGCAAGGAGCTCAAGGTGCCGCATGCGCTGCCCGGCCTGATCAAGGGCCTCGACATGGACAAGAAGCGCAAGGGGCTGATCGCCGACATGGCGGTGGTCGACCCGACAGCCGGCGGAAACCCGGTGAAGCTCACCAAGAAAGCGGCGCTGACGCTGCTCGAAAATGCGATCGCCGGTTCCGTCTGAGAGCCGGCTTTCAATGCCGAGGGTTGAATGAAGATGCGTTCCAGAGGGGAAGGGAGAGGGCAAAAGACAAGGTGACTAACCATTAGCCGGAAAATTAAGTGCGGGCTAATTGCTACAGTCCGTTAAAAAGAGTTAACTTTTTGTGCCGCGGGGCTCGGGTTTCAAAAAGCCTTCATCTGGCTGTCACACGAAAACGATACCCGCATCGCAGGCGCCCTGCGCGCCAGTTCAACGGAGAGAACACATGTTCAAGTTCACGGGGAAAGTGCTTTCCCTCTCGGCCGCGGCGCTCTTCGCGTCGACGGTGATTTCGTCCGCCGCTTCGATGGACGATCTCGTCAAGGCCGCGAAGGCAGAAGGCCAGCTCACTGTCATCGCGCTTCCGCATGACTGGTGCGGCTACGGGGCAGTGATCGACGCTTTCAAGGCTAAATATCCGGAAATCAAGATTAACGAACTCAACCCGGACGCCGGCTCGGGCGACGAGGTCGAGGCGATCAAGGCCAACAAGGACAACAAGGGCCCGCAGGCGCCTGACGTCATCGACGTCGGCCTGTCCTTCGGTCCGACCGCCAAGAAAGACGGCCTGATCCAAGCTTACAAGGTATCGACCTGGGATTCGATCCCCGACAGCGCCAAGGATGCTGACGGTGCCTGGACGGGCGACTACTACGGCGTGCTTTCCTTCGAGGTGAACAAGGACCTGGTCAAGCAATCGCCTACCGACTGGGCTGACCTGCAGAAGCCGGAATTCGCCAACACGGTCGCGCTCGCCGGTGATCCGCGCGCTTCGAACCAGGCGATCCAGGGCGTCTATGCCGCCGGCCTTTCGACGGGCGCGGCCGCTGGCGAAGCCGCCGGAACCGCCGGCCTCGACTTCTTCAAGAAGCTCAACGCCGCTGGCAATTTCGTCCCGGTCGTCGGCAAGTCCGCGACGCTGGCCCAGGGCCAGACGCCGATCCTGATCACCTGGGACTACAACGCCCTTGCCGGCCGCGACACGCTGAAGGGCAACCCGCCCGTCGACGTCATCGTGCCGAAGACGGGCGTCGTCGCCGGCGTCTACGTGCAGGCGATCAGCGCCTTCGCGCCGCATCCGAATGCCGCCAAGCTGTGGCTGGAATACCTTTATTCCGACGAAGGCCAGATCGGCTGGCTGAAGGGCTATTGCCACCCGATCCGCTTCAACGATCTCGCCAAGAACGGCAAGATCCCGGCGGACGTGCTGGCCAAGCTGCCCCCAGCGGAGTCCTATGCGGCGGCCGTGTTCCCGTCGCTCGACGAGCAGGCCAAGGCCAAGGAAGCCATCAGCAAGAACTGGGACGCCACTGTCGGCGCCAACGTCAAGTAAGGCTTGAAATCGACCGGGCGGCCTGTTGGCCGCCCGGCTTTCTCTCGAAGACGGTACCGGGCGCATGACCGATCTCTCGCTTTCAAATCAGTCGATTGCCACCAAATCCGCGCCGCCATCCGAGGCGACCGCATTTCGCTTTCCGATGCAATGGGTCGGCGTCGCGCCCTTCTTCGTCTTCGTCCTGATGTTCCTGATTATGCCCACGCTCTATCTCGTGCTGGGCGCGTTCCAGAGGGGCGATGGGTCATTTACGCTCGACAATATCCTGCAACTGGTGAGCGATCCCTCCATCAGCAATTCCTATTGGGTGTCGATCAAGATCAGCTTCTGGTCGGCCATCATCGGCGCGTTTGCCGGGCTGGCGATAGCGATCGCTATTGTGCGCGGCGGGTTGCCAAGCTGGGTCCGTTCCGCGACGCTGACCTTCTCGGGCGTCGCGTCCAATTTTGCCGGCTTGCCGCTTGCCTTCGCCTTCATCGCGACGCTGGGCCGTGTCGGCATCGTGACCGTGCTGCTACGCGACATATTCAATCTGAACATCTATGCGATGGGTTTCAATTTCCTAACCACCTGGGGCCTCATCGTGGTCTATCTGTTCTTCCAGATCCCGCTGATGATCGTGATCATCGTGCCGGCGATAGACGGCTTGAAGAAGGAATGGAACGAGGCCGCGGCCACGCTCGGCGCCACGCAGTGGCAATTCTGGCGGATGGTGGTGATACCGGTTCTGTTCCCGAGTTTCCTCGGCACCGTCATCCTGTTGTTCGCCAACGCTTTCGGCGCCATCGCGACGGCCTATGCGTTCTCCGGCCCGCAGCTCAACATCGTTCCCATCAAGCTCTACTCGCAGATCAACGGCGACGTGCTGCACAATCAGCAACTCGGCTATGCGATTGCCTTCGGCATGATTGTCATCACCGGGCTGGCGAATGTCTTCTACATCTGGTTCCGGACCCGTTCCGAGAGGTGGCTGAAATGAAGTCGGGCAAATTCTGGGCCTGGGTCGTCTTCGCTATCGGCACGGCCTATTTCTTCATTCCGCTGCTGGCGACATTCGAGTTTTCGATGCGCATGCGGCGCGGCGTCCATTCCTTCGACGCCTATCAGATCGTGCTCGGCGACCCGCGCTTCCAGGCGACCTTCATGTATTCGGTTATCGCCGCGATCTTCACGATCATCCTGGGTGTGCTGATCGTGGTGCCGGCGGCCTACTGGATCCGGCTGCGCCTGCCTCAAATCAGGCCGATCGTCGAGTTCATCACGTTGCTGCCACTGGTCATTCCGGCCATCGTCATCGTGTTCGGCTACATCAGAATGTACGGCTCGAACTCGCCGCTGCCATTCCTGTCCAGCGATCTGGGCGCCAGCGCCCTGCTTGTGATCGGTTACGCGACGCTGGCGCTGCCCTATATGTACCGCGCCGTCGATACGGGCCTGCGCACCATCGATGTCAGGACGCTGACCGAAGCGGCGCAGATCCTCGGCGCCGGCTGGACCACGATCATAACCCGCGTTATTCTGCCCAATGTCCTGATCGCGGTGCTGTCGGGCGCCTTCCTGACCTTCGCGATCGTCATCGGCGAATTCACGATGGCGAGCCTGCTGAACCGCCCGGCATTCGGGCCCTATCTGCAGAATATCGGCGCCAACCGAGCCTATGAGCCGGCGGCACTTGCCATCATCGCCTTCGCCATAACCTGGGGCTGCATGTCGCTGATCCAGATCCTGTCCCGTTTCGCGCCGAAATCGGCGAACCGACCGAATTGACCTGAGAGAAAAGCCATGGCCGAGCCATTCCTGTCCATCCAGCATGTGCGAAAGTCCTACGGCACCAACACCGTGGTGCAGGATTTCAGCCTCGACGTCGAACCCGGCGAATTCGTCTCCTTCCTCGGCCCGTCCGGCTGCGGCAAGACGACGGTGCTGCGCATGGTCGCCGGCTTCGAGGAGCCGTCAGCCGGCAAGATCGTCGTCGGCGGCAAGGACATCACCCGATTGAAGCCCAACCAGCGCAATGTCGGCATGGTGTTCCAGGCCTATGCGCTGTTCCCGAACCTGACGGTGGCGCAGAATATCGCCTTCGGTCTCAAGGTCGCCGGCATGCCCAAGGCGGATTCCGACAGGCGGGTCGCCGAGATGCTCGACATCATCAAGCTGCCGCAGATGGCCGACCGCTATCCCTACCAGCTTTCCGGCGGCCAGCAGCAGCGCATCGCGCTCGCGCGCGCCATCGCGCCGAAACCGAAGCTCCTTTTGCTCGACGAGCCGCTGTCGGCGCTCGACGCCAAGGTGCGCGTGTCGCTGCGCGAGGAAATCCGCTCGATCCAGAAGAAGCTCGACATCACCACCATCTTCGTCACGCATGACCAGGAAGAGGCGCTGTCGATCTCCGACCGCATCGCGGTGATGTATGGCGGCAAGGCCGAGCAGGTCGGCACGCCGTTCGAGATCTACAACCGGCCGGCGACCAAGTTCGTCGCCAATTTCGTTGGCACGCTCAACGTGCTCGAAGGCACGGTGACCGATGCCGGCGCTGGCAGGGTGCGCGTGAACAGCCAGGAGGTTGCGCTGAAGGGCAAGCTCAATGGCTCGAAGTCGGGCGATACGCTGTCGCTGGCGCTGCGCCCCGAGGCCATCTCGCTGGCGCGCCAGCCCGGCCACGACACCAGCCTGTCGGGCGAGATCGCCGAGGTGCATTTCCTCGGCTCGGTCATCCGCGTGCGTGTCGGCATCGGCGGCAACACTGTGTCGCTCGACACCTTCAACAATTCGACGACGCCGCCGCCGGTCGTCGGCGACAAGGCGGATATCTCGTTTTCGTCGGGCGATATGCTGGTTCTGCACTAGGCTATACCGATATTCAGGTGAGGCCGGCCTGCAATCTCGGCACAGCCTCACCAACTGGACTGAAGCTCATCAGGCCAACGCAATGCGCGCATAGCCGGGCAATATCGACGCGCTGGATAAATCAACAGCATCCTTGTCTCAGGGTACTGCCAAGCGCCGTGCTTCGCCGCTACGATAAGCCATGGCCCTGTTCGAACTGACCCTTGTCCTGCTTCTGATCGCCGTCGCGCTGACGGCGCTGTCGCGGCGGTTGGAGATACCCTATCCATCGCTGCTGGCGCTTGCTGGTGTCGGCATCGCCTTCGTGCCGGGGGCGCCGACGATCGAGATCGACCCGGAACTGGCGCTTGCGCTGTTCATCGCTCCGGTGCTCCTCGATGCCGCCTTCGACACCTCGCTGCGCGATCTCCAGCGCTACCGGCTGTCGCTGATCCTGCTGGCGCTCGGCGCTGTCGTCTTCACGGCGGTGGTGGTTGCTTTTGTCGGCTGGACGATGGGCGGCCTGCCGATCGCGGCGGCAATCGCGCTCGGCGCCATCGTCGCGCCGCCGGATGCGGTTGCGGCAAGCGCGGTGCTTAACCAGTTCAAGGTGCCGCACCGCATCACCGCCATCTTGCAGGGCGAGAGCCTGCTCAACGACGCCACGGCGCTGCTGATCTACCGGATCTCGGTCGCGGCCGCTATCGGTTCGCTCGTTTGGCGAGAGGCGGTTCCGGTCATCTTGCTGGCGACGATCGGCAGCGTTTTCGCCGGCTATGTGTTCGGGCGCTTGTCGCTGATCACCTTCTCGCGCATCGAGGATGCGGCAAGCAGCACAGTGGTGCAGTTCGCCGGAACTTTCGCCGTCTGGATCATCGCCGACAAGCTCGGCCTTTCGGCCATCATCACCATCGTCGTCTATGCCATCACCCTCGCGCGCGGTGGACCACGCCGGATGTCGCCCAGACGTCGGGTCAGCACCTACTCGGTCTGGGAGTCGGCGGTTTTCGTGCTCAACGTGCTGGCTTTCGTGCTGATGGGCCTGCAGGCGCGGTCGATCATCGGCCGGCTTTCCGGAGACGGGCAAGGCGAGGCCTTTCTCTTCGCCGCGACGGTACTTGCCGTGGTCATCGTGGCGCGCCTCGTCTGGGTGGCCGGTTACGTGGCGGTCATCCGCTGGTTCGCTCGCGTCGACATCGGCGACCAACCGCTGGACGCGCCGACGTTTCGCGGCGCCGTGCTGGTCGGTTGGTGCGGTATGCGCGGGCTGGTGACGCTGGTCGCCGCCGTCGCCTTGCCTGTCGGCTTCCCTGGCCGCGATCCGATCGTGCTTGCTGCTTTCGCCGTCGTGCTCGGCACGCTGGTGTTGCAGGGCATGACGCTGAAGCCGCTTTTGCGCCGGCTCAACTTTCCGCGCGATACGACCGTCGACCGTGAGGTGGCGCTGGCGCGCGTCGCCGTCATGGAGGCCGCGCTCGACGTGCTCAGCCGCAAGACATCGGCCGCGGCAGCTGTGGTGCGCGAGCAATACGAGGCGCAACGGCGGATCGCCGAGGATCCGGAGCACGCCCAAGCCGCGACCGAATACGACCGGCTTCGCCTCTACGCCATCAAGCGGCAGCGCGACACGCTCGAGGAGTTGCGCAGCAACGGTACGATCGGCGACGAGGCCTATCATCGGCTGGAAGAAGAGATCGACTGGGCGGAACTGGCAGCCGCGCCAGCCGGGACATTCCAGCCGCTGACGACCTATTAGAGGGTGCTGGGTCCGTCGGTTTCCATTGTGGACTATTCCACTTGCCCCCGCGGTCCATTGCAACGCAGCGGGCTGGGCGCTACTGCGGTCATCAGAAGTGAGCCGGTTAATCAATGAAGCTGATCAGCTACAACATCCAGTATGGCTACGGCAGCGACGGGCGCTACGATCTCGCCCGCGCCGCCAGGCTGGTGGACGGCGCCGACATCATCGCGCTGCAGGAAGTCGAGCGGCATTGGCTGCGCAGCAATGAAGACGACCAGCCCGAGAAACTGTCCAGCCTGCTGCCCGACTATTACTGGGCCTACGGCCCGGCCTTCGACATGGACGCCAGCGAGACGCGCGACGGCCGCGTCGTCAACCGCCGGCGCCAGTTCGGCACGATGGTGCTGTCGAAGCTGCCGATCGTCTGGTCACGCCTGCACACGCTGCCGCTGCGGCGGACGGTGAGGCCACTCAACACCCGCAACGCGGCGCTGGAATGCATGATCCGCACGCCGGCGGGACCGGTGCGGGTGCTTTCGCTGCATCTTGCCCATATCGCGGCCGAGGAGCGGCTGGAGCAGATCGACTATCTGCTTGCCGAGCATCGCCATGCGCCGTCCGACGGCGGCCCCTGGAGCGGCGCCGACGATGAGCCGCAGCGCAACTGGTCGAACGGCCAGCCGGAACCGGAAAACCCGCTGGCGGCGATTTGGCTGGGCGATTTCAACATGGAGCCGGGTTGTGCCGAGTACCGGCGCATCGTCGGGAGCACGCCGTACCATCGGGGCGCTGCCTATAGCGACGGTTTCGTCGATGCCGCGGCCGTCGCCGCCGAGCCCGTGGCCGACTTCCACACGCACGAAAAGATCATCGACGGCAGGCTCGCCAAGCGCCGGCTCGACCATTGTTTCGTCGGCGGCATGCTGGCCGATCGCGTGCGCTCGGTCGGCGCCGATATCGGCGAAGTGGCCTCCGACCATTTCCCGCTCAGGATCGACATCGACCTGGAAACGCCGGGTCTTTCTGGCGGATGAACCGGGCATGACGATTTTCGTCTTCCTCGCCGTGCTTGCCGCGGCCGCCATGCATGCGATCTGGAACGCGTTGGTCAAGGTGCATCTCGATCGCTTCCTGTCGATCACGCTGATGACGCTCGGCATGGGATTTGCGGCTCTCGTGGTGCTGCCCTTCGTCGAAGTGCCGAAGGCCGAGGTCTGGCCATTCATCCTCGCCTCGGTTTTCTTCCACATGGGCTACCGGACATTCCTGATCGGCGCCTACAAGGCCGGCGATTTCGCCCAGACCTATCCGCTGGCGCGCGGCACCGCGCCGCTGCTTTCGGCGCTTGGCGGCATGGTCGTGGTCGGCGAGGTTCCTGCACCGCTCGCCATCCTCGGCATCGTGCTTTTGTCGGCGGGCACGCTGGTGATGTCGTTTCGCGGCGGCGTCCATCTCGAACGCTTCAATCTGCGGGCGGTCGGTTTCGCGCTCGGCACCTCGATCTTCATCGCCAGCTACACGCTCTCCGACGGCAGCGGCGCGCGGCTGGCGGCAACCGCGCAAAGCTATGCGGCCTGGCTGTTCGTCTGCGATGCGGCCGGGGCGCTGGTGCTTTGCCTTGCCTTTCGCGGACCGCAATCGCTGCCCGTGCTGGCGCGCGACTGGAAGGCCGGGGTGTTCACCGGCGTGCTCAGCGGCGCGGCCTACTGGATCGTGATGTGGGCAATGACCAAGGCGCCAATCGCCTCGGTCGCGTCGCTGCGCGAGACCTCGATCCTTTTCGCCATGATGATCTCGGTCTTCGCGCTGGGCGAGAAGATGACGGGCTGGCGCGGTGCTGCCGCGCTCAGCATTGTCGCCGGCGTCGTCGCACTCAGGCTCGGATAGAGCGGTCTGCCGTTTCACGGAAACGGCAAACCGCTCTATGTCTTTTTTGTCTTGGCGCAATTCCGGACGGAAAACCGCTCACACTTTTTCTGGAATTGCGCCGACTTCGCGATCCAACACGGTCATCACCTGGCCGCGCTTCTCCGGGCTGAAGCGGATGGCGACGATGATGCAGACGGCGACCACGCCGGCAAAGAGCGCCAGCGCGTAGCCATAGCTGCTGCCGGGCGCCTCGGCGATGCCGGCTTGGTAAGGCCCGCCATAGGAAGCGGCCAGATTGCCGGCCTGGTAGATGAAGCCGGGCAGCGTCGCGCGCACGGCGCCAGGCGAGAGCTCGTTGAGATGTACCGGGATGACGCCCCAGGCGCCCTGCACGGCGACCTGCATGACGAAGGCGCCAGCCGCCAGCATGAAGGGAGTGGTCGAAAAGGCCCAAAGCGGGAGCGCCGGCAGTGCGATCAGGCAGGCCAGCGTGATTGCGTTGATGCGGCCGATCTTCTCCGATAAGGCACCGAAGGCCAGGCCGCCGACGATGGCGCCGATATTGGCGACGATGGTGATCCAGCTCACCGTATGCGGGTCGAAACCGTGCTGCTTCTTCAGGAAGGTCGGATAGAGGTCCTGCGTGCCATGGCTGAAGAAGTTGAAGAACATCATCAGCACCACGGCATAGAGCGCGATGCCCCAGTGCTTCTGCAGCGTTTCGAGCAGTCCCGGCTTCACGTGCTGGCGGGCCTCGACGAAAGCGGGCGATTCCGGCACGTGCGAGCGGATGAAAAGCACGATCAGCGCCGGTGCGAAGCTAAGCAAGAACATTGCGCGCCAGCCGACAGTGAAGTCGCCGATCTTCTGGCCGTAGAGCAGTCCGTAGACGACGGCGGCGAGCAGATAGCCGGCCGGATAGCCGCATTGGAGGATGCCGGAGACCGTGCCGCGGGCGCTTGGGGGAATGGATTCCATGGCAAGCGAGCTGCCAAGGCCCCATTCGCCGCCCATGGCAATGCCGAACAGCGCACGCAGCGCCAGGAAGATACCGAGATTGGGCGAGAAGGCAGCCAAGGCACCGATCACCGAATAGCTGACGATGTTCAGCATCAGGATCGGCTTGCGGCCGTATTTGTCGGCAAGCATGCCGAAGAAGAACGCGCCGATGAAGCGCGTGGCCAAGGTCAAGAACAGTGCCTTGGAGACCGCCGGGACATCAGTCTGGAATTCAGCGGCAATATCGGTGAGCAGGAAGGTTAGAAGAAAGAAATCGAAGGCGTCGAGCGTCCAGCCCAGAAAGGATGCGACTACGGTTTTCTTCTGCTCGCTGGTGAGGTTCAAGGCGGTGCTCCTTTTGCATTCCCCAAAAGGAGCGATATGTTCCGCTGCGGGCAAAAGAGAACGGGGCAGCTGCCGGTTTTAAGCCGGCGGGCGGTCACATTTGCGTCACCTCCAGATCGATGACCATCAGCCCGTCGGTGCCGCCCTTGAGCGCAGCGACCAGACGGGCACCGGCGCGCTGATGCGCCTCGTGCACGAGATAGGCGTCGTGGGCGGCGGCATCGCGGAAATCGATGGTGAAGCCGTGGCCGAAGTCGCGCGCGAACGGCTCCGGGCTGACATTGGCGCTGAACTCCACCTTGCCCATGCCGTCGATGACGGCGCGCAGCGCTTCGAGATCGGCATGGATGGCCGCGTGCTCGGTTTCAGGAACGTCGTCGCGAAAGCGGACGAAGACGCAATGCCGAATCATCTTTGATGCCTCATGCCGCCTGGTTGCCCTTGAACACCGCCGGCGGCAGTGGCTCGCGGCCGAGGATGAGGTCGGCCCCTTTTTCACCGACCATGATGGTCGGCGCGTTGGTGTTGGAGGAGGGCACGCGCGGCATCACCGAGGCGTCGCAGACGCGCAAACCCTCGATGCCGCGCAGCTTGAGATCGGGCGTCACCACCGCCATCGCGTCATGACCCATGCGGCAGGTGCCGACAGGGTGGTGATCGGTCTTGGAGGTGCGGCAAGCATAGTCGATGAGGTCGTCGTCGCTTTGCAGGCTCGGGCCGGGCAGCACTTCGCGCAGCACATAAGGTTGCAGCGCCTTCTGGCGCATGATCTCGCGCGCCAGCCTGAGTCCCTTGATCGACATGTCGCGATCATAGGGGTCGGACCAATAGTTCGGATCGATCAGCGGATGGTCGGCCGGGTCGGCGCTCTTCAGCCGCACCGTGCCACGCGAACGCGGACGCAGGAAGGCCGAATTCAGCGTAACGCCCGGGTTCTTCAGCTTCTCGACGCCGGCCTCGATGCCGGAGCCGAGGCCGAGATGGAACTGGATGTCGGGCGAGGCGGCGGTCGGGTCGGCGTACCAGAAGCCGCCGGTCTCGAAGAGGCTTGAGGCGACGGGTCCATTCTTGAACAGCAGATATTGCAGCCCGGCCCACATGGTGCGGTGCAGCTTGGCGTAGTTGTCGTAGGTATAGTCGCCGGTGCATTCGGCGATGACGAACAGATCGAGATGGTCCTGCATGTTGGAGCCGACGCCGGGCAGGTCATGGACAGGCGTGACGCCGAGCGATTTCAGATGATCGGCCGGACCAATACCCGATTGCATCAAGAGCTTGGGCGAGCCGATGGCGCCGGAGGAGACGATGACTTCGCGTTCAGCGCGCAGGATCGTCTTTTCGCCGCCCGGTTTGTCGACCACCTCGACGCCGATGGCGCGGCCTTTCTCGACGACGACGCGGGTGACCAGCACATCTGTCCTGACCGTCAGGTTCTTGCGGTCGCGTATCGGCTTCAGATAGGCGACCGACGCGGATGAGCGTCGTGCGTTCTTTTGGGTCAGCTGGTAATAGCCGACGCCCTCCTGGTTCGCACCATTGAAATCCGCGTTGAAGGGGATGCCCATTTCCTGGCCGGCGCGGAAATAGGCCTCGCAGATCGGCAGCGGCGAGATCGGGTTGGAGACGCCCAGCGGACCCTGGTCGCCATGGAAATCGTTGGCGAAGCGCTGGTTGTTCTCGGCGCGCTTGAAATAGGGCAGCACGTCGCGATAGCCCCAGCCGGCCAGGCCCTCTTCCTTTTCCCACGCGTCGTAGTCGCGGGCGTTGCCGCGCGTGTAGATCTGCGCATTGATCGACGAGCCGCCGCCAACGACCTTGGCCTGCGTGTACCAGAAGACGCGGTCCTTCATGTGTTTCTGCGGCACGGTCGACCAGCCCCAGGAGGCGATGCCCTTGGTCATCTTGGCGAAGCCCGCCGGCATGTGGATCAGCGGATGCCAGTCCTTGCCGCCGGCTTCGAGCAGCAGGACGGAATTGCCCGGATCCTCGCTCAGCCGGTTGGCGAGAACGCAGCCGGCCGGACCGGCGCCAACAATGATGTAGTCAGCCATTGTTCCTCACAAGCGTGGCACCGAGAGCGCGCCGTCGACATCGATGACCGATCCGGTCGAAAAGCCGAATTTGCCGGAGGCCAGCACTGCAACGACGGCGCTGATGTCGCCGGCCTCGCCCCAGCGTTTGGCCGGCACCAGGCCGCCATCGATCAGCGCGTTGTATTTGGCGGAAACGCTCGCGGTCATATCGGTGCGGATGATGCCCGGACGCACCTCGAACACGCCGATGTTTTCGGCCGCCAGCCGCAGCGCCAGGTTCTTCACCCACATTGAAAGGCCGGCCTTGGAGATGCAGTAGTCGGCGCGCTCCGGCGAGGCCATCGCGGCGCTGACGGAGGTGATGGTGATGATCGACCTGGCCGACCCCGCGGGCGTTGCCAGCATGGCCTTGGCGACGGCCTGGCTGAGAAACACCGTGCCGCGCAAATTGGTATCCAGCGCGCGGTCGAAATTCTCGGGCTTCAGCTCCAGCAGGTCGCCGCGCACGACGGCGCCGATGCCGGCATTGTTGACCAGGCAATCGATGCGGCCGAAGGCGCGCATGGTTGTTTCGACCAATTTCGAATGGCATGTAAGATCGGCGATATCGCAAGCGGCATAGGCAAACTTCGCGCCGCGCCCGGTGATCTTTTCAGCTAGTCCGTCGGCGGGCTTCCCGGCCAGATCGGCGACGAGGATGTCGAAGCCGGCATCGGCCAGCGCCTCGGCGCAGGCGAGCCCTATGCCGCGCGCGCCGCCGGTGACGATGGCTGCCGGGCGGGTCATGCGGCAAGCTCCGTCTTGCGAAGGTAGTCAGCAACCCGCAGCGCCTGCGCTGCGATCGACAGCGCCGGGTTGACCGCGGCGGACGTGGGCAGGAAGCCGCCATCGACAACAAACAGGTTCCGGTGGTCGTAGGCGCGGCAGAAGGGATCGAGCGGCGAGGTGGCGGGATCGTTGCCCATCTTCACGGTGCCGCATTGATGCGAGGGCGTGCGCTTGTCGAAAGGGCGCGAGAGCACAATCGGATAGCCGCAGGCGCGCAGGTTCTCGCGCATCACCTTGGTGAGGCTTTCGAGCGACTGCATGTTGGAGCGGCGCCACTGCATGACGATCTCCTTGCCGTCGACCATGATGCGGCTTTCGGGATCTGGCAGGTCCTCGCACATCAGGTACCAGTCGACCGCGTGGCCGGCCATGAAGTCGAGCACCAATTTCGGCATCGTCTTCACATTGGCCTTGAGCATGTTGCCGTCGATCTTGCCGAGCAGTTGCACATTGCCCAGCGGCTTGCCGCCCTTGCCGTCCGACAGATAGTAGTCGTTGAGCATCAGCGTTTTCTGGTAGACGCTATCGTTGCGGCGGCGCGGATCGATCGCCAGCATGGCGCTCGAATTGTGGTTCATGAAATTGCGCCCGACCTGGTCGGAGCTGTTGGCGAGGCCCTTGCCTTTCGCGGAAGGCGAACGCAGCAGGATCGCGGCCGAGTTGATCGCGCCGGCCGACAGGATGACAAGCTTCGGCGACAGCGTCTTTTGCGCGCCATCTTGCGTGTAGTGGATGGCAGTGATCGATCTGCCGTCCGGAGCGGTTTCCAGCCAATCGACATGGGCGCCGGTTTCGAGGCGGATATCCGGGTCCTTCAGCGCTTCGGTCAACGGGCCGGTCTGCGCGTCTATCTTGCCCTGGCCTGTGTTGGGGAAGGCGTCCCAGCCGGTCTTGCCTTCCTTCAGCCAGGTCTCGATGTCTACGCCAAGCGGCAGCGAGGCAGGGTGCAGGCCGAGGCCCTTCAGTTGGGCGCGGGCGCGCGCGATCGGCGGCTCGTCGGGCACCGGCTTGAAAGCGTAAGGAAGCGAATGGAACGGCTCGGTCGGATCTTCGCCGAGCGTGCCGCGCACTCGAAACAGCTGCTCGGCCTTCGAATACCAAGGTTCGAATTCGTCATAGGAAAATGGCCAGGCCGGCGATACGCCGCCGAAATGTTCGAGCTCGGAGAAATCTTCCTTGCGGTAGCGGATCAGCACCGCGCCGAAGAATTTCGAATTGCCGCCGACATAGTAGTAATTGCCTGGATTGAAGGCCACGCCACCGGCCTCGCGCCACATCTCCTTCGGCCGATAATGCTCGTCGAGGAAGATCGAGCGCGTCGAGCGCGCATGCGGCGTCGCCGGCAGCGGTTCGCCGCGCTCCAGGATAAGGATCGAGGCGCCGCTGCCGGCCAAGCCGGAGGCGATCGTGGCGCCGCCGATGCCGGAGCCGATGATGACGATATCCGGGTTCATGGCCGCTAGAGAATGCGCTTTTCGGTCGCCGGATCGAAGAACACCGCCTTGCTCAGGTTGAAGGCCAGAGGCGTGCTGGTGCCGGGCTGGATCCTGGCATCCGCCCTCAGCCGTGCCACCACGCCCTTGCCGCCGAGATTGGTGACGGCGAAGGTGTCCGAGCCCGCCGGCTCAACCACTTCGATGTGGCAGTCGGCGGTAGCGATCTCGGATCCGTTACGCTCGGCACCTTCCGGATCGGTCAGCGCTTCGGGGCGAACGCCGAAGATGACCTGCTTGTCCTTGAAGGCCGACAGACCAGCTGGCGCGCCGGGCATCGGCAGCACGATCGGCTGGCGCGCCTCGCGGTCGAGCACGACAGAGAGTCCACTGCCATTGGCGTCGATCTTGGCTGGGATCAGGTTCATTGCCGGGGAGCCCATGAAGTCGGCAACGAAGATGTTGGTCGGGTTGTTGTAGATCTCAGCCGGGGTGCCGAATTGCTGCACCTCGCCGTCGCGCATGACGGCGATCTTGGTCGCCAGGGTCATAGCCTCGATCTGGTCATGGGTGACATAGACGATCGTCGTGCCGGTGGTCGCATGCAGGCGCTTGATCTCGATGCGCATGTCGACGCGCAGCTTGGCGTCGAGATTGGAAAGCGGCTCGTCGAACAGGAAGAGCTTCGGGTCGCGCACCAGCGCCCGGCCCATGGCGACGCGCTGGCGCTGGCCGCCGGAAAGCTGGCTTGGCTTGCGCTGCAGGAGATGGCCGATCTGCAGGATCTTCGCCACTTTGTCGATCGCCGCTTGGCGTTCGGCCGCCGGCACGCCGCGCATCTCCATGCCGAAGGCGATGTTTCCCGCCACCGTCATGTTCGGGTAGAGCGCGTAGCTCTGGAACACCATGGCGATGTCGCGCTTCGAAGGATGCAGGTCGTTGATGGCCCGGCCCTCGACGCGGATCTGGCCCTCGGTGATGTTTTCCAGACCGGCAATGGTGTTGAGCAACGTGGACTTGCCGCAGCCGGACGGACCGACCAGCACCAGAAAGCCGCCCTTTTCGAGCTCGACATTGATGCCCTTCAGGATCTCGACATTCCCGAAGCGCTTCTTCAGCCCATCAATTTCCAGAAAAGCCATGGTCGTTCCTTCCGAATGGGATCAGCCCTTGACCGCGCCAGCCATCAGCCCGCGCACGAAATAGCGGCCGGCGACGACATAGACGATCAGGGTGGGGAGCGCGGCGATCATCGCCGCCGCCATGTTGACATTGTATTCGACGACGCCGGTCGAAGTGTTGACGACATTGTTCAGCGCCACCGTCATCGGCATCACGTCGCCGGAGCCGGCATAGGCGGAAGCGAACAGGAAGTCGTTCCAGATGTTGGTGAACTGGTAGATCACCGTCACAACGATGATCGGCAGCGAATTGGGCAGCATGATGCGCCGAAATATCTGAAAGAAGGAGGCGCCGTCGACTTGTGCCGCCTTGATCAACTCGGTCGGGAAAGCTTCGTAATAGTTGCGGAAGAACAGCGTGGTGAAGCCAAGGCCGTAGACCACGTGGACGAAGACGAGATTGACGGTCGAATTGCCAAGGCCAAAATTGAAGCCGGTGGCGTTCTGCAAGGTGACGCCGAAGCGTCCGAGGCTGCCGAGAATGGTCGCCATCGGCAACAGCACCGACTGGAACGGGATGAAACAAGCAAACAGCATCATCGCGAAGACCAGCGTGTGGCCGCGGAAGCGCCATTTGGTCAGCACGTAGCCATTCAGCGCGCCAAGCAGCGTCGAGATCAGCACCGCCGGCACCACCATCTTGATGGAGTTCCAGAAATAGCCCTTCATGCCGACGCAGGTCAGGCCCGAGCAAACTTCGCTCCACGCCTTTACCCATGGTGCGAAAGTCGGCGCATGCGGCAGCGACAGCATGTTGCCGTTCTGGATCTCGTCCATGGTCTTGAACGAGGTGACCAGCATGACGAATAGCGGCATCAGGTAGAAGATCGCGAACAGGGCCAGCAGCCCATAGATGATGACGCGGTTTATCGTTCTGGCGTGCATGCCGCTCGAAGCCTGGCGGGCGGGTGAAGTGATGGCGCTCATCGCGACTTCTCCCTGAGCTCGGAATAGAGATACGGAACAATGATGGCCGTGATGGTCATCAGCATGATCACCGCGCTCGCCGAGCCGACCGCCATCTCGTTGCGCTTGAAGGTGAACTCATACATGAAGTTTGAAGGCAGCCAGGCCGAGCCGCCGGGGCCGCCGCTGGTCAGCGCCACCACCAGGTCATAGGACTTGATGGCCAGATGCGCGAGCACGATGAAGGCCGACAGAAACACGGGCCGCAGCAGCGGAATGACGATGCGGCGGTAGAGCTGGAAGGTGGTGGCGCCGTCGATCTGCGCCGCCTTCATGATCTCGCCGTCGATGCCGCGCAACCCGGCCAGGAACATCGCCATGATGAAGCCCGAAGCCTGCCACACGCCGGCGATCACCACCGTGTAGATGACGAAATCCTTGTTCTTGATCCAGTCGAAGTGGAAGCTCGTCCAGCCCCACTGATGCAGCGTCTGCTCGAGGCCGAGGCCGGGGTCGAGGAACCATTTCCAGGCAACGCCGGTGACGATGAAGGAGAGCGCCATCGGGTAGAGATAGATCGGCCGCAGCACGCCTTCGCCGCGGATCTTCTGGTCGAGCAGGATGGCCAGGAACAGGCCGAGCGCCAGGCAGATCAGGATGTAGAGGAAGCCGAAGATGCCCATGTTGGTGATCGAGGTGTACCAGCTCGATGGCGGGTCGCTCTCGAAGGTCCAGCGCCACAGCCGCTGATAGGCGCGGGCGCCGGTAATGTCATAGGACGGGAACGTCTTTGAATTGGTGAAGGACAGGTAGATCGTCCAGAGGATGAATCCGTAGACGAAGACGATCGTCGCCGCGAAGCTCGGCGCCAGAACGATCTTCGGCAACAGGTCCTGCAGGCGTGACCGGACCGACGCACCGGGATGGGCATCATGCTCCGGGGTCAGCTTGATCTGGGTTTCGGCAACTGTGCTCATCGGCTCATCCAGTACCGGTTAGCGGGAATTGGCCGGCGCGCGCTGCACACCAGGAAGCAATCCCGGATATTGTCTCGACAGGAGACCTCCCCCGCCGAAGCGGGGGAAGTCAATCTATGCCAAAACGCCTTACTTGGCGTCGTCGATCGCCTTAACCAGCTCGGTCACGGCTTCGTCGGAGGACTTGATCTGACCATGGACGAACTTCGACACGACGTCCTTGTAGGCATTGGCGACGGCCGGCGGGGCGCCATAGCCCTGAGCCAGCGAGCCGAACAGCGTGCCGCCTTCATTGGCCTTCTTCAGGTCGGCGATGCCTTTCTTGCCGCAAGCATCGAAGTCGGTGTCCGGCACGTCGGTGCGGGCCGGGACAGAGCCCTTCACCACGTTGAAGGCCGACTGGAAGCTCTTCGACAGGGTCGCGGTGGCCAGCGCCACCTGGGCGGCCTTGCGGTCTTCCGGAACGTTGAACATGCCGAACATGTCGGAGTTGTAGACCACTGAGCCGTCGGTGCCCGGGAAACGGTAGCAGAGGAAGTCGGTGCCCGGGGTCTTGTTGGCGGCATGGAACTCACCCTTGGCCCAGTCGCCCATAACCTGAACCAGCGCGTCGCCCTTGATGACCATGGCGGTGGCGAGGTTCCAGTCGCGGCCCGAGAAGTTCGGGTCGACATAGGTGACGAGCTTGGCGAGGTTGTCGAACGACTTCTTCATCGTATCGGACTTCAGCGAGGCCTCATCGAGGTCGTTCATCGCCTTCTTGTAGAATTCCGGTCCGCCAGTCGACAGCACGACGGAGTCGAACATCGTGGCTTCCTGCCAGTTCTGGCCGCCCAGAGCGAGCGGGATGACGCCGGCAGCCTTGGCCTTGTCGAGCAGGGCGATGAAGTCGTCGAAGGTCTTCGGCTCGGTGCCGCCGATCTTGTCCATCACCGCCTTGTTGATCCACAGCCAGTTGACGGAGTGGACGTTGACCGGAGCGGCAACCCACTTGCCGTCATAGACCGAGAACTTCTGCAGGGCCGCCGGAACCGACTTGTCCCAGCCTTCCTTCTTGGCGGTCTCGGTCAGGTCGCCCATGACGCCGGCGGCTGCGTAGTCGAGCACGGTGTAGCCGAGCATCTGCGAGGCGGTCGGATAGTTGCCGGCCGCGACCATGGCCTTCAGCGCGGTCATGGCGGCGTCGCCGCCGCCGCCGGCCACCGGCACGTCCTTCCAGGCATAGCCTTCCTTGGCCAGATCCTGCTTCAGCACGTTCAGAGCAGCAGCTTCGCCGCCCGACGTCCACCAATGCAGCATCTGCACTTCCTTGACATCCGCGGCGTGCGCCGAGAACGCAAAGCTCGTCGCAAGAGCCGTTCCGATAAGCAGTTTGCGCAACATGTACTACCTCCCTTGTTGCATTCACTTAACCGGCGGGTGTCCGCCGGCGTCTCCCAACTCAGCCGACCCACCAACCGGTGCGCTGGCCGCGATGAAACTGGATAGTCTTTTCTTCGGTATAGTCCTCGACAGCGCGTTTGCCGAGTTCGCGTCCCAGACCGGACTGCTTGTAGCCCCCGAAAGGCAGCTCGGGGTAACCTTCCATGAACGTGTTCACCCAAACCGTCCCCGAACGCACACCACGCGCCACCGACATGCAGGTGTCGATGCTGGCGCTCCACACCCCTGCAGACAGACCATAGGGCGTGTTGTTGGCAATGTGCAATGCCCTCTCAATCGTCTCAAAAGTGAGCACGGACAGCACCGGGCCGAATACTTCCTCACGCGCGATCGCCATATCCTCGCTAACGTTGCGGATGATGGTCGGATCGAGATATTGGCCGGCATTGGAGACAAGCCGGGCGCCGCCGGCAAAAACGTTGCCGCCGTCGGTTTGCGCCGCCGCAACATAGCCGGCTACCTTTGCCGTATGGTCGGCCGAGATCATGGCGCCGACCTTGGTGCGGTCGTCGAGCGGATCGCCGACGCGGACCTTGTCGGCCAGCGACTTGACCGCGCCCAGGAAATCGTCGGCGATCGCCTCGTGCACGATCAGGCGGCTGCCGGCATTGCAGCATTCGCCGGCGTTGAAGAAGCCGCCGAACACAGCGGCATCAGCCGCAGCCTCGAGGTCAGCATCGGGAAAGACGATCTGGCCATTCTTGCCGCCGAGTTCCATCGACACCTTCTTCAGCGAAGCGGAAGCGGCGGCCATGGTCATCTTGCCGACGCGGGTCGAGCCGGTGAAGGAAACCATCTCGACCAGCGGATGGCTGACCATCGGCGCGCCGACATCGGCGCCGAAGCCGGCAAGGACGTTGACGACACCGGCCGGCAGCCCGGCTTCGAGCAGGATGTCGCCGAGCACGAAGGTCGAGGCCGACGTCATCTCGCTCGGCTTGACCACCGCCGTGCAGCCGGCGGCGAGAGCGAAAGGCAGTTTCTGGCTGACGATCAGGAAGGGGAAGTTCCACGGCGTGATGATCGACACGACGCCGACCGGCTCGCGCAGCACCACGCCCAGCATATCGTCGCCAAGATTGGCGTAGCTCTCGCCATGCAGCGTGCGGGCCAGCGAAGCGGCGTAGCGCCAGATGTCTATCGCGCCGCCGATCTCGCCGCGCGCCTGGGCGATCGGCTTGCCGGACTCCAGCGCATCGAGGCGGGCGATCTCTTCCAGCCGAGTCTCGATCAGGTCAGCGGTCTTCAGCAGAACCGCGGCGCGTTCCGACGCCTTCATGCGCGGCCATGGGCCGATTTCGAAAGCTCTGTGAGCGGCCTGGACCGCGGCCTCTACTTCACCCGCATTCGCCTGCGCGTAGCGGGACACCACAAAACCATGGCCGGGGCTGGCGCGCTCGATGCTGCGGCCGTCGCGGGCGTCGACATGCTTGCCGTCGATCAGCAGCTTGTAGGCCTTCGGCGCCTGAGAGGCCTCGGCCGGCATGGCAATGTTGAGCGGTGCGTTCATCGTTTCTTCTCTAGGATCTCGAAAAGGCCGGCTTCTGCTTGGCCTTGAAGGCGCCGACACCGGTTTTCAGGTCGGCGGTGAGCGCGATGAAGCCGCTGGCCAGCGCCTCGGTCGCGGCGGCGTCTTCCTCGCCTTCGGCAACGCCGATCATCAGCTTGGCGGCCTCGGTTGCCAGCGGCCCGCGCTCGGCGATCTTTTCGGCCCAGCTTCTGGCTTCGTCGAAAGCCTTGCCGGTTTCGACGACACGATCGACGACGCCGTGCGCGAGCGCATCGGCCGCCAGGAAAATCTCGCCACCAATCGCCATCCGGCGCACGATCTGTGCACTGAAGCGGCGCACGGCGCGCTGTGTGCCCGACCATCCGGGAACGACGCCGATCGAGGTTTCGGGGAAGCCGAGCTTCACCTGCGTCTCGGCGACGCGGAAATCGCAGGCCGCTGCCAGTTCAAGTCCGCCGCCCAGCGCATGGCCGGAGAGCACCGCGATGGTCGGCTGCCGGAGCCGCCCCAGCCGGTCGAAGACACGGTGGCCGTAGCGCACCCATTGCACCTGAAAATCGGCGGCACTCATCGCACCCCAGGCCTCGACGTCGCCGCCCGCGCAAAAACCCTTGCCTTCGCCACGGACGAGCACGACGCGCACGCCCTCGGCCAGTTCGGCTTCGTCAAGCGCTGCTGCCAGCGCGCGCAGCATCGGGATATCAAGCGCGTTGAATTTCTCTGGACGGCGCAGCGTGACGATGCCGACAGCGCCGTCCCTTTCGAAGGTGACGAGGCGTTCAGCCATGCGCGCCTCCAAGCGAGGCGCCGCCATTGAGCGACAGACCGATCGGCCGGTCCTGATAGAGCGCAACAGGCGTCACCTTGAGGTCATTGGCGACGGCGAGCGGGATCTCGGCCTGCGTCAGCACATCGCGTTCGAGGTCGATGCCGGGCGCCAGTTCCGTCACCATAAGCCCGTCCGGCGTCAGCTTCATCACGCAGCGTTCGGTGACATAGGTGATGTCCTGCCCCTGCGCGACGGCGCGTTTTCCCGAGAAGGAGATATGCTCGACCTCCTCGACCACCTTCTTGACCTTGCCTTCCTGGTCGATGCGGATAGCGCCGTCGGCGAGCGAGAGCTTGGCGCCGGCATTGAAGAAGCCGGAGAAGACGATCTTCTTCGCCCGCGAGGTGATGTCGACGAAGCCGCCGGCGCCGGCAGTGACGTGTGGCCTTGCAGAAAGCTTCGAGACATTGACCGAGCCGTGGCGGTCGATTTGCAGGAACGAGAGCAGCGAGGCGTCGAAGCCGCCGGCCTGGAAATAGATGAACTGGTGCGGCGAGGGCATGATCGCCTCGGCGTTGGAGGCGCAGCCGAATTTGAAGTCGAGCAGCGGCACGCCGCCGACGGCGCCCTGTTCGATCACCCAGGTGACCTTGCCGTGCTGGCCTTCCTCTAAGAGGATGCGCGGCACATTGGCCGAGATGCCGAAGCCGATGTTGACGGCCATGCCGTCACGCAACTCCATGGCGACGCGGCGGGCGATCACCTTCTGGATGTTCATCTCGGGCGTGCGGAAGGTCGACAGCGGCCGGAAGATCTCGCCCGAGATCGCCGGGTCGTAAGGCGTCTGCGTCGTCTGCAACTGATCAGGCGCCACCACGATATGGTCGACCAGCACGCCGGGAACGCGCACGTCATGCGGCTTCAGCGTGCCGTTCTCGACGACGCGCTTGACCTGCGCGATGACGATGCCGCCATTGTTGCGGGCAGCCAATGCCTGCTCCAGGCCGCCCAGATAGGCGCCCTCATGCTCATAGGTCAGGTTGCCGCGTTCGTCGGCGGAAGTGGCGCGGATGATCGAGATGTGGGGCACGATGGCGCGAAAATAGAGCCATTCCTCGCCGTCGAACTGCTGCACCGAAACGATCGGCTCGCTGGCCGCCGCATTCATGGCGCAGCCCTGATGACGCGGATCGGCGAAGGTGTCGAGGCCGACCTTGGTCAGCACGCCCGGACGCTTGGCGGCGGCCTCGCGGTGCATGTCGAACAGGATGCCCGACGGCACGTTGTAGGCGGCGACCGAATTGTCGCCAATCATCTTCCAGATCTGTGGCGGTTCGGACGAGGAGGGACCGGACGGGTAGGAGCCGCACAGCGTGCGCTTCAACAGGCCGGGCTTGGCGAGATGGTCGATGCCCTTTATGCCATACATGTCGCCGGCGGCGATCGGGTGCAGCGTGGTGATATTCTTCGGATGGCCTTCCGCATCGAAGCGCTCGCCGATCGCGGCAAGCACGGCGTCCGGGCAGCCGAGGCCGCTCGACGACGACACCGAGACGACCATGCCGTCCTTGATCAGGCTGGCGGCGTAAGCCGCCGAGACGAGCTTGCTCACGCGAGGCTCCCAAGTTGCGGGTCGATAGCGACGGCCTTGCCGGTCTTCGCGGATTGAAGTGCTGCTTCGGCCGAGGCCAGCGACCAGATGCCGTCGTCGCCGGTGGCGGCAGGCTGGCCTTCGCCGCGGATCGCGGCATGGAACTGGCGCAGCGAACGCGTGTAGAGGTCCTCGCGGTCGAAGTTCAATTCTTCCTCGCCATCGGCTGTGCGCAGCAGCACCGAGCCGATCGGCTTCTGCGTCATCACATTGGTGGCGATGAGCGAGCCTTCCGATCCGTGCAGCTCAAAACCGGTGCCGGCGAATTTCGTCGTGAAGCCCTCATGCGACTGGGCAATCACGCCGGACTTGAAGCGCCAGAGGCACATGGCGCCGTCTTCCAGCCCGCTGCCGGCCATGCCGGCGGATTGCGTGAAAGCGGAGATCTCTACCGGGTCGTCGCCGAGCACGAAGCGCAGCGTGTCGGCGTCGTGCACGGTGATGTCGAGCACCACACCGCCGCCGGCTTCTGGCTTGGTGATGCGCCAGCCTTGCAGGTTTTCCGGCAGGAAGACCGAGTGGAAGACGCGCGCGGCGATCGGCTTGCCGATACGGCCGCTGGCAATCGCCTCGCGCATGGCGCGATGCGTGCCGGCATTGCGCAGGTGATGATTGGTGCCGAAGACGATTCCGGCCGCTTTAGCGGCGGTGACCATCTTGAGCGCATTGGCGCTGGTCAGCGCCAGCGGCTTCTCGCACAGCACATGCTTGCCGGCCTTGATGGCGGCCAGACCCTGTTCAAGATGCAATTCGTTGGTGGTCGAGATGTAGACTGCGTCGATGTCCTCGCTGAGCAGCGCATCGAGGGTCGAGACAGCGACAGATATGTTATTTTCACGGGCGTAAGCCTCGGCGCGCTCGGCGCTCGAGCTCATCACGGCGGCGACCTCGCCATCGGCCTGCGCGCGGATGGCATTGATCATGAATTGCTTGGCGATCGTGCTGGCGCCGATCAGTCCCCATCGCACGCTCATGCCGCGTCTCCCACTTGGCTGTTGCGGTCCGGACCGCTGCTTTCCCGCACGACCAGGCTGACGGCGCCGATATGGTCCTCGGCGCGCGTGGTGCGCGACTGGATCATCTTCAGCATGACGTGAGCGGCGCGCTCGCCGAGGCCCGCCGTGTCGACGGCGACGCTGGTCAGCGCCGGGCTGTAGTGCTCAGCCTCGGCGACATCGTCGAAGCCGACGACAGCAAAGTCCGTTCCAGCTTCCAGGCCGCGCTTGCGCAATGCAAGCATGACGCCGAAGGCGACCGCGTCGTTGAAGCAAAGGGCCGCTGTCGGCGGTTCGGAAATGGCCAGCGCCGTCTCCAGGCAGGCCATGCCGCCCTTACGGCTGGTCTCGCCCTCGACGATCGTCCGGTTGGCAAAAGGGATGGCGAACGCCTCGCAGGCTTCGAGGAAACCGCCCAGGCGCTCCTGATAGACGACGAGGTCGGACGAGCCGCCGAAGAAGGCAAGGCGGCGATGGCCCTTGCGGATCAGATGCTCGGTGGCAAGACAGGCGCCGCGATGGTTGTCGGGCGCGATTGCCGGTATGCGGCTCTCGGGCAGCCTGCGCATGGCGAACACCACGGGCACGCCCGCCGCTTCGATACGTCGGAAAGCGCCAGGCGTCGTGCCGCGCGCTGGCGAGACGATCAGGCCGGCGACGCCCTGCTCCATCATCGATTTCAGCACTTCTTCCTGGCGCACCGGATTCTCCGCCGTGTTGGCGATGAAGGGCACGACGCCCGCCGCCTGGAAGACGCGCTCCATGCCGACGGCAAGCTCGGCGAAGAAGGGATTGGTGAGATCGTTGATCACCATCCCGATGACGTTGGAATGGGCCTTGCGGAGATTGGCGGCGCCGCGGTTGTAGACATAGCCGACATCCTCGATTGCCTTGCGCACCTTGACCGCGGTTTCAGGCCGGATCAGCCCGCTGCCTTGCAGCACGAGCGACACCGTCGACTTGGACACGCCGGCCTCGCGGGCGATGTCCAGGATCGTCGCCTTGGCCCGGCTGGCCATCGTCGTCCCGTCCTCCACGGTTTTTTGAACGAATTTATTGGAACGTTCTAATCACTGTCCGAAATCAGAGTCAATCGTGATTCTGATGAGAAGCCAAAAATTGTTAGGAGCGGTTCAAATCTTTCGACGGCGCAAGGGGTTCCGCATCGCGCTGCAGCTGCCGGCCGGCTCGGATCTCTTGAATCATAAAGGTTCTTGATTTATTGGAACGTTCCAGTTATAGGAGCCGCAACGGGAGAGTTCGATGGACATCATCTTGCCTGCGGAAAACGGCGACCGGATCAGGTACCGGCTCGTCGGCAGACCGGTTGCGCCGAGTGAAGGCGCGTGTTTTTCGCGCATCGCCTATGCCGCGGCCCACGTCGTCGCCGATCCGATCGCGATGACCAATCCGTGGTCGCGGCCAGCGGTCGACTGGGACAAGACTATGGCGTTTCGCCATCATCTGTGGCGGCTCGGCTTCCGCATCGCCGAAGCCATGGATACCTCGCAGCGCGGCATGGGCTTCGACTGGGCGAGCGCCAGGGAACTGATCCGCCGCTCGATCGCCAAGGCCAGGACAGTGCCGGGCGCCGACCTTGCTTCAGGGGCGGGAACCGATCATCTGGCGCCGGCGGCAGCAAAAACGCTTGACGACGTCATCAGCGCCTATGAGGAGCAGTTCGGCTTCATCGAAGGCGAGGGCGGCAAGGCGATCATGATGGCGAGCCGCGCGCTGGCGGCGGTGGCCAAGGGGCCGGACGATTATTTTCGCGTCTATGACCGGATGCTCTCCCAGGCATCGGGCAAGGTGATCCTGCACTGGCTGGGCGACATGTTCGATCCGGCGCTCAAGGGCTATTGGGGCAGCAACGATTTCGACGCGGCGCTCGACACGGTCGTCGCCATCATTGAGCGGCATGCGGACAAGGTCGAGGGCATAAAAATATCGCTGCTCGACGCCGGCAAGGAAGTGCTTCTGCGCGACCGGTTGCCAGAAGGCGTCGTGATGTTCACCGGCGATGATTTCAACTATCCGGAGCTGATCGCCGGCGACGGCAAAAGACACTCACACGCGCTGCTCGGCATCTTCGACGCCATCGCGCCGGTGGCCAACGCCGCGCTGGCGAAGCTGGCCGAAGGCGATCGTGCCGGCTATGACGCGCTGATGGCGCCGACCGTGCCGCTGTCGCGAAAAATCTTCGAGGCGCCGACCGAATACTACAAGGCCGGCATCGTCTTCATGGCCTGGCTGAACGGGCATCAGGACCATTTCACCATGGTGGGCGGCATGCAATCAGCGCGCGGCATATGCCACTACGCCGACATCTTTCGCCTTGCCGATCAGGCCGGATTGCTGGCCAACCCTGACCTTGCCGTCTCCAGGATGAAGACCCTGCTGGCGACAGCAGGCCTCTGAGTCGTCCCCCGGGGATTTGCCTTCCGTCGACAAATCGTATTCGTTTGCCGAAAATAGGCGCGGACGAACAAGGCAATGACTGACAAAGTGGCTGGGGCAGGCAAAGTCGCCCTTATCACCGGCGTGACCGGACAGGACGGGGCCTATCTGGCTGAGCTGTTGCTCGGAAAGGGCTATGTCGTCCACGGCGTCAAACGCCGGTCGTCTTCCTTCAACACCGAGCGTGTCGACGACATGTATGTCGATCCGCATGAGAGCGGCGCGCGCTTCTTTCTGCATTATGGCGATCTCACAGATGCGACCAATCTGATCCGCCTCGTGCAGGAGACGAGGCCGAGCGAGATCTACAATCTCGGCGCCCAAAGCCATGTCCAGGTGAGTTTCGAAACCCCTGAATACACCGCCAATGCCGATGCCTTGGGCACGCTGAGGCTGCTCGAGGCAATCCGCATCCTCGGCCTCGACAAATCGGTGCGCTTCTATCAGGCCTCGACCTCGGAGCTTTATGGCCAGGCGGCGGAAACCCCACAGAACGAGAATACGCCTTTCCGGCCGCGCTCGCCCTATGCGGCGGCCAAGCTTTATGCCTACTGGATCACGGTCAATTATCGCCAAGCCTATGGCCTGTTCGCGTCAAACGGCATCCTGTTCAACCATGAAAGCCCGACGCGCGGCGAAACCTTCGTCACCCGCAAGATCACGCGCGCCGCGGCCTCGATCCACAATGGGCTGCAGGACACGCTCTATCTCGGCAATCTCGATGCCCAGCGCGATTGGGGCCATGCGCGTGACTATGTCGAGGGCATGTGGCGCATCCTCCAACATGGTGAGCCGGACGATTTCGTGCTCGCGACCGGCGAGACCCATTCGGTGCGCGAGTTCGTCGAGCTGGCCTTCGCTGAAACCGGACGAACCATCCGCTGGCAAGGCGGGGGCGTCGATGAAGTCGGCATCGATGAAGCTTCGGGCACGGTGCTGGTGCGGGTCGATCCGCGCTATTTCCGGCCAACCGAGGTTGACACGCTGATTGGCGACGCCACCAAGGCAAGGAACGTTCTGGGCTGGTCGGCCACGGTCACCTTCAGGGACCTGGTGGCGGAGATGGTTCGGACCGACCTGACGCGTGCCGCAGGCGGCGCATGGCGCAGCGGTCGCTCCATTTAGGGATTCGCGCCATGGGCAACAATTTCGATCTCAAGGGAAAGCGTATTTTCGTCGCCGGCCATCGCGGCATGGTCGGCTCGGCGCTGGTACGCCGTCTGGCGGGCGAGGATTGCGAGATCCTGACCGTCGCGCGGAGCGAGCTCGACCTTCTCGACCAGGCCGGCGTGCGCCGCTGGATGGAGGACCGGCGGCCCGATGCGGTGATCATGGCGGCCGCCAAGGTCGGCGGCATTCTTGCCAATGACAGCTTCCCGGTGGATTTTCTTTACGAAAATCTCGTCGTGCAGACCAACGTCATCGAGGCCGCTTTCCGCAGCGAGGTGCAGAAACTTCTGTTCCTCGGCTCATCCTGCATCTATCCGAAACTTGCGCCGCAGCCGATCCCGGAAGACGCGCTGCTCACCGGCCCGCTCGAACCGACCAACGAATGGTATGCCGTCGCCAAGATCGCCGGGTTGAAACTCTGCCAGGCCTACCGGCGGCAATATGGCGTCAATTTCATCTCGGCCATGCCGACCAACCTTTACGGTCCGGGCGACAATTTCGACCTCGACAGCAGCCATGTCGTGCCGGCGCTGATGCGGAAGGCGCATGAGGCCAGGCGTGCCGGCCAAAAAACCCTGCCGGTATGGGGTTCGGGTCGGCCGATGCGTGAGTTCCTGCATGTCGACGACGCCGCAGACGCCTTTGTCTGGCTTTTGAAGAATTATTCCGGCGACAGCCACGTCAATGTCGGCAGCGGCGAGGACGTCACGATCGCCGAGCTTGCGCGGACCATAGTCTCGGTCGTCGGCCTGAGCGCCGAGATCACCTTCGATCCGACGAAGCCGGACGGCATGGCGCGAAAGCTGCTGGATGTGTCGCGGCTGTTCGCGACCGGCTGGCGTCCGAAATACGCGCTGCGCGATGGATTGCAGCAGACCTATGCGTGGTTTCTCGAACATGTCGAAAAGGGCGACATCCGTCTTGGCGCCGACTGATCCCGCTTCGACGCTGATCGCCGCCACCAGGATCGACGGGCTGGGCGGCCGCCTTCTGGCGATGGTAAACGCCAAGGCGCTTGCCGACACCTTTGGTTACCGCTTCGGCTTCACCTGGGCCCGAAGGGGCGCGGGCGAAAAAAAGTTCCACAGCGTCGAGGCCGCCGACAGGATTTTTTCACCTGATTTCATTGAAAGGCATTGGCTTGGCGGAAAGATCAAGACGTCCAGCTTCGGCATTCTCGACGAGGCCGCTCTCGCCGGGCGCAGCCTGGGCGAGGTCGCCAAGGAGAGGAAACTGCGCGGCTGGATCTGCGACGATTTCCGCATCCTGACGCATTATCGCGGCGAACCCACGCAACTCGTCGGCCAGTCAGCAACGTTGCGCAGCTTCAATTATTCAACAGCAGTCAAGGAAGCGATCGACAGCGCCAATGAAAGCCGTTTTCCGGGTCCAACGGCGGCGCTTCACCTGCGCAGCGGCGACATCGTGCATGGCAAATATCGTACGAATCTTGTCTTTGCCGGGAAGGTCATTCCCGCGACCCTTGCCAAGGCGATCGTCTCGGAGCTTTCGCGATTGGGCATGGCGACGCTGCTGATCGGGCAGCATCGCGCGACGCTCGACTATCTGAAGGCCGAGACCGGGGCGATGCTGACCAGCGATTTCGGCGCCGACGCGTTCGCGGACGAGACCCTGAAAGCGTTCTTCGAGATGACGCTGATGGCGCGCTGCCGGCAGATCTACGCGGGACGCAGCATCTACGCCGAGATAGCGTCGCTGATGGGGGATGTGCCCCTCATGTACCCGACCACGCTCCACGACGCGCCGCGAGCAGCCGCGATCATTCTCAACGAATTGAAGAACCACGAGGCGGACTACGATCCGCGCGAAGCCGCCTTCGGCTACCAGTCCGCGTTCCTGGCCATCGAGCAGACCGCTGCCCCCGGCCAGGCGCGCGAGATCCTGGAGAAGGCGCGCGCCCTCGATCCGGACAATGATGCCTATCCGCTGAAGATGGCGTCGGCCTATTTTCGCGAGCGCGACTACGCTTCGGGCGAGGCCATGTTGAAGTCCGTGGTGACGCGGCAATTTCAGGCGCGCCGCAAAATACCGGTGACGATCATGCGGCTGCTTGGAGAGATGATGTCGGACAGATATCCATATGCCGCGGATTTCGCGTTCTTCCATGCCGCCGGCGAAGCAGGCTATCCCTATGCCGCGGCATGTTCGGCCTGGATACTCCAACAAACGGCGACGGATCGGGAAAGGGCGCTGGCGATGGCGCAGCGGACGGTCAATGCCGCTCCGGCGGACCCGATCCTGCGGAAGGTCAGGCAACGCATCCTGCAAGGCAGGAAGCCCCAGTCCGGCCTGGTCGCCAAGGCAAGATGGCGGATCGCCTGGCTGCGTGGACTTGGCGCGAGGTAGTCAGGTCCGCCGCCACAGATACAGAATGGCGAGATCGCGCACCCCAATGAAATTCCAATATCGCGGCGGGCGCGGTATCCAGCCATCGGCAATATGTGCCCGGCATGCAAGGTTGAGACGCTTGAGTGATTTCTCCACGAAGATCTTCGCGGCGACCAGGGAGGATGGCCTCGGAGGGCGTCTGGTCGCGATCGTCAACGCAAAATGCCTCGCCGACAATTTGGGATGCCGTTTCGGCTTCACTTGGAACGGACAATCCGTCGCGGACATGCAATTCCACGCGGTCGACCGGGTCGACAATGTGTTTTCCGCCGGCTTCATCGAGAAGCACTGGCTGGGAGAGGAGATAGACGCGGCCCGGTTCTCCACCCTTGAGGGCACCTGTTTCACCCGCAGGAGCCTCGAGGCAGAAGCCGCCCAATCCGATCTGCAAGGCTGGATCTGCAATGATTTTCAGATCCTGAAATCGCTCCGGCATGGCTGGTTCAAGGCCAGGATGCCGGCCAGCAAGCGGGCCAGATGGAGACATGAGGCGTTCGCCGCGCTCGGCTTTTCCGCGCCCGTGGCGGCCGCCATCGCCGCCGCCAAAAAGCGGTGGGCCTCGCGCCCGATGGCGGCGCTCCATCTGCGCAGCGGCGACATTGTCTATGGCCCCTATCGTTCAAGGCTGGAATTCGGCGAAAAGGCCATTCCCGCGCCGCTGGCCAGGGCGATCGTGTCGAAGCTTGCATCGAAGGGCCTTGCGACCCTGCTTGTCGGCCAGGACCGGGCGATGCTCGCCTATCTGAAATCGGAGACAGGCGCTTTCCTCACCGAGGATTTCGGAGCGAATGAATTCGCCGACGGGACGCTCAGAGCATTTTTCGAGATGGCGCTGATGGCGCAGTGTCGGCAAATCTACGCGGGGAGCAGCGTGTTCGCGACCATCGCCTCGGTGATGGGCGGCGCTCCGGTCCTGAGACCCAAGGCGCTGTTCAATCGACACCGGGCGGCGGGCATGATCCTCGAGGAATTAAAAGCCCGGCAATCCGACTACCATCCGCTGGAGGCGGCGTTTGGCTACCAATGGGCCTTCTATCTGCTGGAAGACGCGATCAGCCCGGCTGAGGCCAGGGAAATCCTGGAAAAGGCCCTGGCGCTCGATCCGCACAACGGTGCCTATGCGCTGAAGATAGCGGCGAGCCATTTTCGCGACAAGAATTATTCGTCGGGCGAGGCGATCCTGAGGCGGTTCATGACCAAGGAGTTCGACGCTTCCGGCGAAGTCCCGACCGAGATCATGAAGCTGCTGACCAGCCGTTCATGGCGCGACTTTGTCATGGCGAACGACTTCGATCTCTATATTGCCGCGGGCAGGGCCTCCCACGCCTATGCAGCCGCATGCGCTGCGCATATCCTTCACGCGGCTCTGGGCAGAACGGAGGCCGCGCTGGCGATGGCCGCCCTGTCATTGCAGGCGGAGCCTGCCAACAGGCTCTTTCAGGAGAATGAGCTGGTGATCCGGTCGGCCATAACGGCAAGGCGCGGTCCGGGAGCAAAATGAGTAATCAAGCCCGCCGCCAGATCCAGAATGGCGGGATCGCGCAGTCCGGATGGAAGACCAGCTTCGCGGCTCCTGGTTGCGAGCCTGCAGGCGCGGCTTGGTCGGGATGATGCCGCGCCAGATCATCCAGCAAGGGCTGGATGCGCTCCCCATCGAATGTTTCGCCGCGGATCGTGGCAAGCGTATCGGAATGTGCCGCTGCCCAGCGCAGGGCCGCGACCAGCCCCTGTCCGTCCTTCGCCCGGTACGCCCAGAGATCGTCGCCGACCGAGGACAGGACTCGCGCCAGCGCCGTCCAGCCCTGCAAGGCAGATAGGGCGTAGTGCCTCGGGCGGGGGCGCGACAGTTCCTCAGGCAAGCGGCCGTCGGCGGCGATCTGGTCCGCTATCCGTTCGCGGGCATAGAGCCCCGCTTTCGCAAGCGCCGCGCCGTCACCCAGGAACGCCGCGATGGCCGCCCGCTGCAGGTCGAAGAAAACGCCGTGGTTGTTCAGCCGGTAGAATTCGAAAATCGCGGCCGGCGCGGTATCCAGCCATTCGCAATATGACCGGAGCCAAGCCCTGAAGGCCTGGCTGTCGCGCGCGTCCAACGCACCGCTTCGCTCGACCAACCTGACGGCATCGAGAAAGAAGTAGAGGTCCGCAAGGTCGAGGATGCCGTATCCTGGACCTTCATTGTTGTCGTGGCCCCATCGCACCTGCGCATAGCGCATATTCGGGTTCATGCTGGTCGCTGGGTCCACGAACCAGGTCCGGACGAGCCCGGCGGCATGACTTGCGTAACGCGGCTCGCCGAGCACGGTCGCCGCCAGGGCAAGCACGGTGGTGTCGTCCAGAACCCGTTGCAGGCGTGTCCGGTCGTAGGCTTCGCTGCCCGCCGAATACAATGCGGTGCCGGGGGCATGTTCGCCGTCGCGCCGGATGAAGGGGAGGCCATCGGGCTTGCGCGGATCGGGCCACCAATAGGGGGCCGGCTGGAAATAGTCGTGCGGGTCGCCGCTCGGGGCACGGCCGCTCTTGTCCATGACGCTGAACGGACCGCGCAGAAGCGCCTGCTCAGCATGGGCGCGCAGCTCCTTTTGGATCTGCAGGTCTTGCCCCTGGCGCGCGGCGGCAAGCCTGTCCTCGTCATAATAGACCAGGCGAGCGGGATCGAGCTTTCGGGCGATCGCGCTCGCATCGCAACGGTCGAGCATGCCGATGATCGCCTCGTCGCGCTGGCCCAGCCGGGCGCGGAAACCGGCACGGCCGATTTCCAGATCCGCACGCCCTGAATCCAAACGGGCAACCCAGCCTGCGTTCTGGAAAAGCCCGGCATCCTCCGCAAGGCGAGCGCGTGGGAAATCCCATGCGTCGTCGCGGAACCGGTCCCATGGTCCCGGGACGCCGAGCCGCCACAGCATTTCGATCTTCGGCCGTCGCCCATAGCCGTATGTTTCGTCGAAGAGCTCGGCCGTATCACTGCGAAAAATGATCTGCGGCTCTTCGTTCGCCTGCGGCGTGAATCCCCCGTCGAGGAGCAGCGCGTTGTCGACGATGCGCGCCATCGGCACGACGACATAGCGAAAATAAGGGTTTTGCCCGGTCGCCGTCCGGATTTGCTGGAAGGCCGGCGCTGTCAGATAGCAATTGCCGTCCCAGGGCATCAGCCACCTGGCACGCGCGCGGGCAATCTCCAGCGCCGCGTTGCGCGCACCGTTGTTGTTCATCACATAGAGGTTCTTGAAGCGCCGCACATGCGTTTCATAACGCGACGCATTCTCTCCACCCGGCCGGTTGCCGGCGTTGGCAAACCTGGATTCGTTTGCTGCCAACGCTTCTGTGTTCCAGGGAATTTGCCGATAGGCTTCGAGCTCGAACGGGATTACTTGAAAGCTTTGACCGCGGCTTTGCAACAGGTCGACGATGCGCGCTTGCTCGTTGGGGTCGACGATACGGTTGACGATCCAGAATTTCTCGCAGTCCGGGAAGGCCGGTTCGTTGTCCAGGATGAACCGGACATTGTCGTATGACTGACCCTTTCTGTGGCGCGGTTCCAGATCGTTGCCGATGATGCGGACGAGCATGAAGCTGTCCTTCACCGGCTCGGATTGCGACGCCTCATAGGCCTTGCGAGCTGCCTCGATGCGCTGTCGCATCAGGAGATTGCGAGCGGCCTTGTTTTTCGCCTGTTCGCGTATCCGGGCCAGGGTGGCAAGCGGCGCGCAGACGTATCGGCCCGCCCGCCGGAGCTCACGATAGACGCGCAACCAGACCGGGCGCTTTTTGCGGCCAGCACTCATGGGCCGAGACTGGCGGTTGGCGGTCCGCTTGCTATGGCCGGCTGACCGAAGAGCTGGGTCTTTGTCGGAATTAGAACGATCCCCCGAATCTGGCCTTGCGTAGCCTTATATTAGGACCGCCCACGTTTCCATTCATCGACGCGCCGCGAATTGGGCTAAGCGGGAATGCAAATGGATCCGAGGCAGGCGAATAACAGCGGCTTGCGTCCTGGCTGCGCCTTGGAATGGCCGAAGACGTCGACATTGCCTGACTCTATCTCGCCTGGACATGAGCAAGTTTGCCACAGGCCATTTGTTGCACATCAGCGGCGGCGCGTTCATGGTGCAGGGCCGCAATCATCAAGGGAGCGCTTCAGCGTGAAGGGATACTGGCTCATCGTCGGAACCGAGATTTCGGACCAGGAGGCACAGGCCGAATACGGCCGGCTCTGGAAGCCGATCGGCGAAAAATACCGGGCACGAACCAACACGACGAAACAGCCGCCTCTGCTGATCGAGGCGCGCGACGCCAAGCGCATGGTCCTGGTGGAATTCCCGTCGCTTGAGATCGCCAAGGCCTGCTACGCCGACCCCGCCTATGAGGAAGCCATGCGCTTCGCGCTCAAGGCGTCGAATCGCGTGCTCGTGATGTTCGAGGGGGATCTCGGGTAACTGCCGTAGGCAGCGCTGCGGAGAATACTGTTGCCAGACGGGGACTGACTTATTGGTTGGATGGTGGGCGTGACAAGGATTGAACTTGTGACCCCTGCAATGTCAATGCAGTGCTCTCCCGCTGAGCTACACGCCCATCCGACGCCGCGCATACACCACTTTTGATCCGGCACGTCAATAGCGGGAATGTGGAAAGACGGCTTCCGTTTGTCGCATCGGCGAAGTGCCTGCCGATGCAAGGCCCGATACGGGCCGGAGGCGCTTAAAGCGCGTCGCGATCTTGCAGATTCGCTCCATGCGCTTTAGCTTTTTGATTTTGCGCATGTCTTCGTCCCGAAACCGGTTACCACTTTCGGGAGACATGCTTTAGGCCGCCTGCAGCATCTTCTCGACCTCGTTGACGAGATCGCGCAGGTGGAAGGGCTTCGACAGCACCTTAGCGTCCTTGGGCGCCTTGGAATCAGGGTTGAGCGCGACCGCGGCAAAGCCGGTGATGAACATCACCTTGAGGTCCGGGTCGATCTCGGTGGCGCGGCGGGCAAGCTCGATGCCGTCCATCTCCGGCATGACGATGTCGGTCAGGAGCAGCGAGAAAGGCTCCTCGCGCAGTCGCTCATAGGCGCTGGCGCCATTGTCGAAATCGCTCACCTGGTAGCCGGCGCGTTCCAGCGCCTTGACGAGGAAGCGGCGCATATCGTCATCGTCTTCCGCCAGCAGAATGCGTGCCATCATGTCCCGTCCGAATCACCCGCCCCAAGCCTGCCGCCGGGCAAGGCCGTTAACCATCCTGTATATGAGGATGCGTCGGTAAACATCAAGTGAATGAAGGGCATCCCACATCCGCTTCGAGGCACGGTTTCGCCGCCTGAAATGCTGGACATGCCGGACGCAAGGTGGCAATTTCAATTCATGATGCAGTGCTGTTTCCTGGTTCGTGCAAATTGAAAACGGCAGCCGAGGATTTTTCGGTCGTTCCACCCTTCGAAATCCGATCGGGCGCCGAACAGCGCGTTCCTTTCCTCTTCAATTCACCGCATAGCGGCCGGCACTATCCGGAGCGTTTCCTGGCCATGGCGCGGCTCGACCGCAACGCCATCCGCCGGTCGGAGGATTGCTATGTCGAGGAGCTTTTCGGCGGCGCTGTGCCGCTCGGCGCGCCGCTGCTGGCGGCCAACTTTCCGCGCGCCTATCTCGACGTCAACCGCGAGCCCTGGGAACTCGATCCGCGCATGTTCGCCGAGCCGGTGCCGTCCTTCTGCAACATCCGCTCGGCGCGCGTCGCCGGCGGGCTGGGCACGGTGCCGAAACTGGTCGGCGAAGGGCTCGACATCTATCCCGGGCGCTTGCCGCTCTCCGAGGCCGTCGGGCGCATCGAAGCGGTGTACAAGCCTTATCACGAGACGCTGAAGCGGCTGCTCACCAGAACGCATGCCAGGTTCGGCTATGCCGTGCTGATCGACTGCCACTCGATGCCGGCCTCGATCCGGGTCGGCGACAATGGCGTGCGGCCCGACTTCATCATCGGCGACCGCTTCGGCATCTCGGCCTCGCCGGCGCTCACCGAAATGGCGATCAGCCTGCTTGTCGGCATGGGCTATACGGTGGCGCACAACAAGCCTTATGCCGGCGGATTCATCACCGAGCACTATGGCAGGCCTGCGCGGCATCTGCATGCGCTGCAGATCGAGGTCAATCGCGGGCTTTACATGGACGAGCGGACGTTCCGGAAATCGGCTGGTTTCGACGCTTTGGCCAACGACTTGACCCGCTTCGCGGCCGACCTGATGTCGATGCCCGACCATCATTTCGTCGATTTGCCGCTTGCGGCCGAATGACGGCGCGGTCGGCGCGCCGAGTTGTTTATACGCAATTCCGGACGGAAAACCGCTTCACACTTTTCCTGGGAATTGCTCGAAAAAAAGACCGCATCGTTTTCACGACACGGTCGAAGTCTAGGGAGGAAACGCCCAAGGAGGGCATGGACAGGAAAACCTGTCCGATGACAAAATTATTGTGCGCCGCACAAATGTCAATCGACATCGGGGTTTTTTAATTCAATATGATGTGGAAACTCCGCTTCGGCGGTTCGAATGTGACATTCAGGCAACAGAAAACGGGCATCTGACGGGTTCTCAGCGCGCCTGTTCTGCAAGAAGCAGCGGCCGACAAGGGCCGCAATGGGGAGAGCGACTTGGACATCAGCATCGATTTCATGCGGCGCATCGCGCATGCGGCCGCCGCGGAGACCTTGCCGCGCTTCCGCAGCCAGGGCGCGGTCACCAACAAGGAGGCGGGGAGCTTCGATCCGGTAACGGAGGCCGATCGCGAAGCCGAACGCGTGATCCGGGCGCTGATTTCCGCCGAATTTCCAGAGCACGGCATCCTCGGCGAAGAGCATGGCAGCGAGAACATCAGCAGCCGGCATGTCTGGGTGATCGATCCGATCGATGGCACCCGCGCCTTCATTTCCGGCATCCCGGTCTGGGGAACGCTGGTCGGGCTGACCGTCGATGGCGAGGCGGTCGCCGGCATGATGTCGCAGCCTTTCACCGGCGAGCTGTTTTATGCCAACGCGTCCGGGTCGCATTTTGAAGGACCCGGCGGTCCGCGCAGGCTCGCCACCCGCAAGACGACCGACCTCGCGCGGGCGACGCTCTTCACGACCACACCCGCCTTGTTCAAGGGTGATGCGCGCAAGCGCTACGACCAGTTCGAGACGAAGGTCCAGCTCGCCCGCTATGGCACCGACTGCTATGCCTTCGCCATGCTGGCGGCAGGCAGCATCGACATCGTCGCCGATCCCGGCCTGAAACCCTACGACATCGTCGCGCTGATCCCGATCATCGAGAAGGCCGGCGGCGTCATCACCACCTTCGAAGGCGGGTCGGCCGAGAAGGGCGGCGACATATTGGCGGCCGCGACGCCGGAACTGCACGCGGCGGCGATGGCGGCATTGCGCGGCTGAGCATCCGGTGGCCCAGGTGCCTGCTCCAATGCCAGTGAGCGGAAACCGCTGCGCAGTTCCTGAACGCCGCAGCGGTCACGGTCAAGCGCGCTCGAAGCGCAGTCCCCACAGGATGAGCGCGAAAGCGATGAGGCCGGTCGGCGCGGACGAATAGGCCACGCCCTTGATCACCGCCTCCTGAAAGGCGCTTCCATGGAAGGCACCGGCCGCCAGCGGCATCGTCTCGTTGCCGGCGCCCCAGAGGCCGGCCATCACATAGGCGGCCAGGATAGCCAAGGCCGAATAGATCAGGAACCAGAACGCGATCCTCGACATCGCGACGCCGAGATCGAGCCTGGGCCATAAAAGGCCCAAGGCAAGCAGCAGCACGCTTTCCAGGCCGCCTAGCGTATGGGCCGACAGTCCGAGCCGGGCGCGGCGAGGTATGGGATCGCAAATCCTTCAAAAGACGTTAGCAGCAGTAGGACGATGCCGATCTGCAGCAGGCGGCGGCCTTGACGTGATAGAGGGTTTGAGATGTCCACGTCCGCTCCCTCGGCCTGTGTCGATTGGTGCGCGACTTCTGGACAGGCTACCTAGTGCTCGACGTTCGAGCGGAAAGAGGCTGGCGGCGACGACGGTCGGTCGAGTGACCGGCGCCCCGTCCCGCTGGTAAGCCGATCAGGGAGCGTCGCCGGTGCCGGGAATGAAGGCGTCGAAGGCGGCGAGAAGCTGCTCGCGATAGATGTCCCTCTCCTGCAGCAACTCGTGCTCGGCCCCGTCGATCATCAGCAGCGAGCCGACGCGCAGTTTCCTGGCATAGGCTTCCACGGCCCTGGTCGAGACCACCCGGTCGGCTCCGGCGGCGACGATCAGCATCGGCACCTGGACCCTTGCCATGAAATCCGGATCGCTGACGGCCTCCGCGGCCGCGGCGGCGGCCTTCAGCCAGCGGATGGTCGGGCCGCCGAGCGCGAGCTGCGGCCAGGCCTCGTATATCCCGACATTGCGCCTGTAGCGCTCCGGGTCCGAGGTCACCTTGTTCACCTCGAAAGGCGGTGGCGATTTCGGCCGTGGGCCGAGCGCGGCATAGAGCCGGCCGAGGCCCAGCGCGCAGAAGACAGCGCAGACGCGCCGCACCGTGCTTATCGAAACCGGCAGATCGGGCACGGCGAGGAAAGGCGTCAGCAGCACCATGCGCCGCACGCGGTTGACCATCGACGGTGAGGCAAGCAGCGCGATCACGGCCCCGGTCGAGTGGGCGAGGATGTAATAGGGACCCCGGCAGTCGGGCAGTACGATCTCCTCGAAGAACTGCTCGAGGTCGCGCGTATAGTCGCGGAAGCTGCGGACATAGCCGCGCTGGGGGTTTTTCAAGAGGCGGCTGGAATCGCCCTGGCCGCGCCAGTCGAGGATGGCGACGCCGAAGCCGCGATCGGCGAGGTTACGGATGGTCTCGAAATATTTCTCGATACATTCGTTGCGCCCGGTCAGCAGAACTACGGTGCCCTGCAGCGGACGGGTAACGGCGGCAAACACGCCGTAGCGGATCTTCTTGCGGTCACGCGTGGTGAAGAAGCCACCCGTCGCATTCTGCGGCGCGGGATTGTCCTCGGTGTGATGGAAAATATCCGTCATTCAGCGCGTCGTTGGTTGTTCCGTGCCCGGACAGGCTAGGGGTCGCCATCGTGATAGACGGGCAGGCAGCAAAAGCAAAGGTGTTGCGGGGATTTACGCGGGGGCCACAAAGGTAAGGCCGGAAGTGCCTGCGGCGCACTTCCGGCCTTTGTCGATCCGGGAGGAAGGGACGATGCACCCGGTTCGGCCTCGTCGCGGCGGGGAAAAGTGGCGCCGCTTGTCTCTTTGTCTTGGAGCAATTCCGGACGGAAACCGCGTCACGCTTTTCCTGGAATTGCTCGAACTTGACCAAAGCCTAGCGCCAAGCGGCTGAACGGATGCCGAAGCGGCGGTTCATCCACCGTTCATGAACGTGGCCGCATTGCGGCCGCCGAAAACACCTTGAAATGCGTTTTTGAGCTTCCCAAATGAGGGTTGCGGCCGCCGATTGTCGGGGTCGCTGGCCTATCCGGATCGCCTTTCGAGGGTTTCGCAGCGGGCCATACGCAAACCATGTTGCTCAACAGGAGAACACATCATGCGTCACGTTGATTTTTCCCCGCTTTATCGTTCGACCGTCGGTTTCGACCGGCTTTTCACCATGCTCGATACGCTCGGCCAGCCCGAGACCGCCCAGACCTATCCGCCCTACAACATCGAGCGCACCGGCGAGAACGCCTATCGCATCTCGATGGCCGTTGCCGGCTTCTCGGAAGACGAGATTTCGATCGAAGCCCACCGCAACGTGCTGACCGTCAAGGGCGAGCGCAAGGAAGAGGGTAATGGCGAGGGTTCCGAGCTGCTCTATCGCGGCATTGCCTCGCGCGCCTTCGAGCGCCGCTTCCAGCTTGCCGACCACGTCGAAGTGGAAGGCGCCACGCTGAAGAACGGCCTGCTCTTCGTCGACCTCAAGCGCAACATTCCCGAGGAGCTGAAGCCGCGCAAGATCGCGATCACCCAGTCCTCGGACAAGGCGAAGCAGATCGAAGCCAAGGCCGCTGCGTAATTCGCGGGGTCATCACAGACAACGTCTCACTCCCGAGACGGAAGCGGCGCCGAGAGGCGCCGCTTTTTATTGTGCCATCGGCAAGAGGGCTTTCCGCCTTTTTAAAGCTGGCAGCGGCGGGTGATGATTGCTCAGCTGCAACGCACCTATTGGCCATTTGCCGCGATCACCGCCTCGACATTCTGCCGGTGAACGGCTTCGTATGGCACGAAGTACTCGGTCGCCGTCGTGGCAAATATGTCGGCGCCGAAGGTCCTCAGATCCTGTTTGGCCAGGTCGGTGTCGTGCCGGCAGGCAAGCAACTTTCGGACATAAGCCTCGGTCGCCGCGATGAGGCTTCTGTCGTAGCCGCCGGCTTCGATTGCTTCCAACGAACCGTGGTTGGGCAGGATCCGCTCGAACTGCCAATCGGACATGCGCTCGAGGTCGAGCAAGTGCGCCGCCAGGCGTTCCGGTTCTGAAACATAAGTGATGGAGTCTTCCAGCGTGTCGCCGGCCAAAAGCAGGCCGGCGTCAGGCATCAGCAGCACGGTGCCGTCATGGCTGTGGATTTCGACCTGACGCAGTTCGACCGGGATCGCTCCGACCGTCAGGCGGAGGCTGTCCTCGAACGTCCTGTTGGGCAGCACCAGCGGCTTGATCGGCGGATTGCCGCCCTCGATCTCGGCCCGGCCGCGTTCGAGCGCCGAGGCGGTGAGGGTATTGGCGATGATCTCGCAATCCTGGAATACCTCATTGCCGGCAATATGGTCGTCATGCCAGTGGCTGAGCACGACGCGGATAGAGGTCACGCCCATCTCTTCGAGCGTTCGCCGGATGATGCGGGCATGAGCCAAGGATATATGCGTGTCGTAGACGAGCGCCTGCGCTCCGTCGACGATCGCGTAGGTGCAGACGCCGAGCGTATAGGCGCCGTCGTCGAGCCAATTCGGCTCGTCCGACCAGATGCGCACGCCCTCGACGCGACCATCATAGAAGCCCAGCACGTTAGGCGCCGGGCGAATCAGCCGCATCGTCGAGCCGAGAGGTGGTCTGGTCATCCGGTTGCCTTCGACCGTCGTTCAGCCAAGCAACTGACCAAGACGGTCGATCTCCTGCGTCGTGGTCGCGAAGCTGGCGACGAAGCGGTAGATCGCTTCATTGTCGCCGAAATGGCCATCAAAACCCTGCGGCACGCCCCATTCATAGAATTTGGCTCCAGCCGCCTGCAGCTTCTCGGCAGTCTCGCGGTTGAGGATCGCGAACACCTCATTGGCCTGCGGCAGCCAGGCGAGCCTGCCGGCCGGCGCGTCCTCGATCGTCTCGGCCAGATGCGCGGCCATCTGATTGGCGTGCCCGGCCATCCGCAGCCACAGATCGTCGGTGAAATAGGCTTCGAACTGAGCCGAGATGAAGCGGGCCTTGGAGAAGGTCTGTCCGGCGCGCTGGCGCAGCAGGCGCAATTCCTTGCCGAAGTCCGGATTGAGGATCACAACCGCGTCGGCCATCCAGCAGCCGTTCTTGGTGGCGCCGAAGGAGATGAGGTCGACGCCGCTCTTCCAGGTCATTTCGGCCGGGCTGACGCCGGTTGCCGCGATCGCATTGGCGAAGCGCGCGCCGTCCATGTGCAGCGGCAGCTTGTGGCGGCGGCTGACCTCGGCGATCGCCTTGACGTCGTCGACGCTATACACCGTGCCGACCTCCGTCGCCTGGGTGACGGTGACCGCCATCGGCTGACCGGCGGGAGCCAGATCCCGGGAGTAACGCTTGATGGTGCGGTCGAGCGCCTCCGGGTTCATGCGTCCCAGCGGGCCCGGCACCGGCGCCGTGCGTGCGCCGCCGGTATAGGAACCCATCGCGCCGAACTCGTCGACATTCATATGCGCCTCGGAATGGCAAAGCGCGATGCCGCCGATACGGTTCAGCCCCGCCATCGAAAGCGCGTTGGCCGCCGTGCCGGTCGCGACGAAGAAGACTTGGACCTCGCGGTCGAAGATCTCGTTGAAGCGGCGATAGACGGCGCGGTCCAGATCGCCGTCGCCATAGGCGGTGGCCGTGCCTGCGGCATGGCGCGAGAGGTTGGCCGAAATATCGGGATGTACGCCCGCCCAGTTGTCGGATGCAAAGAACATCGAGAGGTCCATGTCGTGATTGGCAAAAGCGGCGGGACTTGACCGCTTCGGCTGGCGAAGCGCAAGGGCCAATCCTTGGCAAAGCAGTAAAGCCAGCCGAGCTGCCTGAAAAGCTTGGACTGAAGGTTGCGTTTCCTGCGGCTGTCACGAAATTTTGTGTCGCGACGCCGGCAAGTTTTTTGTGAATCGGTCTTGTGCGGGTGCCAGATTTCTGCCATAAAAAATTTAGGACAGTAGTGCTGTCTTATTTTGTCGCACAAAACAGGCTGGACTGGCGTATCATCGATGCCATTCCGGCCATTGTCGCGAGCGGCGGGTAGACGGCCCGGCTCTGGCCTGTACGATACCGGATGCGAACCGGGCGTATAGCCGTATGGTTCGATGGATTTCGCGAGACGTGCAGCAGGATGAAGGGGAAGCATAGCGCTTCCCAAGGCAAACCAGCGCCCTGAGACAGTCAGGGCCAAGGTGGAGAACGGAGGATAGGACGATGACGGAACTGACGCCATCTGCGATCGACGGCCAGGCCGCGCAGACGAAAGCGGCAGCCGTTAAAAATACCGTCCTGACCAAAGAGCTGCGAACTGCCAACGGCATGGCGGCGCAGGGCCTCTACGATCCGCGCAACGAGCATGACGCCTGCGGCGTCGGCTTCATCGCCAACATGAAGGGCGTGAAGTCACACCGGATCGTCGAGGACGGTCTGGCGATGCTGGAAAACCTCACCCATCGCGGTGCGGTCGGCGCCGACCCGCTGGTCGGCGACGGCGCCGGCGTGCTGGCGCAGATCCCTGACGGCTTCTACCGCGAGGAAATGGCGGCCAAGGGCGTCGAACTGCCGCCGGCCGGCCAATACGGCGTCGGCCACTGGTTCATGCCGCAGGACGCCGCGCTGCGCGCCCATATCGAAGAGATCATCGCCGAATCGGCGCAGTCGGAAGGGCTGCCGCTCCTCGGCTTCCGCGACGTGCCGGTCGACAATTCGTCGCTGTCGAAGGCGCCCGATATCGTCGCGTCGGAGCCGTTCCACCGGCAGGTGTTCATCGGCCGCACGGCCGACATTCCCGACGACGAGGAATATGAGGCGCGGCTCTATCTGCTGCGCAAGGTGATCTCGGGCCGCATCTATGCCGAGAACGACAACAAGGATATCGGCGCCTATTGCGTGTCGCTGTCGGCGCGCACCATCGTCTACAAGGGCATGTTCCTGGCCTACCAGGTCGGCGCCTATTACAAGGACCTCAAGGATCCGCGCTTCGAAACGGCGCTGATCCTGGTCCACCAGCGCTTCTCGACCAACACCTTCCCGTCGTGGAAGCTGGCGCATCCCTACCGCATGGTCGCGCATAATGGCGAGATCAACACGGTGCGCGGCAACAACAACTGGATGGCGGCGCGCCAGGCCTCAGTCGATTCCGAGCTGTTCGGCAACAACATCTCGAAGCTCTGGCCGATCTCTTATGAGGGTCAGTCGGACACGGCGTGTTTCGACAATGCGCTCGAGTTCCTGTTCCAGGGCGGCTATTCGCTCACCCACGCCATGATGATGCTGATCCCGGAAGCCTGGGCCGGCAACAAGCTCATGGATGCCGACCGCAAGGCTTTCTATGAATACCATGCGGCGCTGATGGAACCGTGGGACGGCCCGGCGGCGGTGGTCTTCACCGACGGCCGCCAGATCGGTGCCACGCTCGACCGCAACGGCTTGCGTCCGGCGCGCTACATCGTGACCGATGACGACCGGGTCATCATGGCTTCGGAAGCCGGCGCGCTGCCGGTGCCGGAGGAAAAGATCGTGCAGAAGTGGCGGCTGCAGCCCGGCCGCATGCTGCTGATCGACCTCGCCAAGGGCCGCATCGTCTCCGACGAGGAAATCAAGTCGGAGATCGCGACCAGGCACCCCTACAAGACCTGGCTCGCCAACACGCAGCTCATCCTGGAAGATTTGAAGCCGGTCGAGCCGCGCGCGCTGCGCAAGGATGTCAGTCTGCTCGATCGCCAGCAATCCTTCGGCTACACGCAGGAAGACACCAAGCTTCTGATGGCGCCGATGGCCACCACCGGCCAGGAAGCGGTCGGCTCGATGGGCACCGACACACCGATCTCGGCGATGTCGGACAAGTCGAAGCTGCTCTACACCTATTTCAAGCAGAACTTCGCCCAGGTCACCAACCCGCCGATCGACCCGATCCGTGAGGAGCTGGTGATGAGCCTGGTGTCGTTCATCGGGCCGCGGCCGAACATCTTCGACCTCGTCGGCACGTCGCGCCGCAAGCGGCTCGAAGTGCGCCAGCCGATCCTGACCAATGGCGATCTCGAGAAGATCCGCTCCATCGGCCACACCGAGGACCGTTTCGACACCAAGACGATCGATATCACCTACGGCTCGAACGAGGGCGCCGCCGGCATGCAGGGCGCCATCGACCGGCTCTGCGAGCGCGCCGAGGCGGCGGTCGCCGGCGGCTACAACATCATCATCCTATCGGACCGACAGGTCGGGCCTGACCGCATCGCCATTCCAGCCCTTCTGGCCACGGCGGCGGTGCACCACCACCTGATCCGCAAGGGGCTGCGCACGTCGGTCGGCCTCGTCGTCGAATCCGGCGAGCCGCGCGAGGTGCATCATTTCTGCTGCCTCGCCGGCTATGGGGCCGAGGCGATCAACCCGTATCTTGCCTTCGATACGCTGCTCGACATGCACAAGCGCGGCGAACTGCCGGCTGAGGTCGACGAATATGAGGTCGTCTCGCGCTACATCAAGTCGATCGGCAAGGGCATCCTCAAGGTGATGTCCAAGATGGGCATCTCGACTTACCAGTCCTATTGCGGCGCGCAGATTTTCGACGCCATCGGGCTGAAGTCGGAGTTCGTCGAGAAGTATTTCACCGGCACGGCGACGCTGATCGAAGGCGTCGGCCTGGACGAGATTGCCACCGAGACGCTCAGCCGTCACTCGGACGCCTTCGGCAGCGATCCGGTGCTGCGCAACAGCCTCGAGGTCGGCGGCGAATATATGTACCGCATGCGCGGCGAGGCGCATATGTGGTCGCCCGATGCGGTCGCCAGCCTGCAGCACGCCGTGCGGCAGGGCTCGTGGGACACATTCAAGGATTATTCGGCGCAGATCGACAGCGCGACCGCGCGGGCGCAAACCATCCGCGGCCTGTTCAAGATCAAGCTGGCCGAAGAAACCGGCCGCAAGAAGGTCGCGCTCGAGGACGTCATGCCGGCGGCCGAGATCGTCAAGCGCTTCTCGACCGGGGCCATGTCCTTCGGCTCGATCTCCAGGGAAGCGCACACGACGCTAGCGCGCGCCATGAACCAGATCGGCGGCAAGTCGAACACCGGCGAGGGCGGCGAAGAGGCCGACCGCTATCTGCCGCTGCCCGGCGGCGGCAAGAACCCGGAGCGTTCGGCGATCAAGCAGGTCGCTTCGGGACGGTTCGGCGTCACGGCGGAGTATCTGGTCAATTCCGACGTCATGCAGATCAAGGTCGCGCAGGGCGCCAAGCCCGGCGAGGGTGGACAGCTGCCCGGACACAAGGTCGATGCAACCATCGCCAAGGTCCGGCATTCGACGCCCGGCGTCGGCCTGATCTCGCCGCCGCCGCATCACGACATCTATTCGATCGAGGATCTGGCGCAGCTGATCTACGATCTGAAGAACGTCAACCCGGCGGCCGACGTCTCGGTCAAGCTGGTGTCGGAAGTCGGCGTCGGCACGGTCGCGGCGGGAGTCGCCAAGGCGCGCGCCGACCACATCACCATCTCCGGCTATGACGGCGGCACCGGCGCTTCGCCGCTGACCTCGCTCAAGCATGCCGGCAGCCCGTGGGAAATGGGCCTTGCCGAAACGCATCAGACGCTGGTGCTCAACGGCCTGCGCTCCCGCGTGGCATTGCAGGTCGACGGCGGGTTGCGCACCGGGCGCGACGTCATCATCGGCGCGCTGCTCGGCGCCGACGAGTTCGGCTTCTCGACCGCGCCGCTAATCGCGGCCGGCTGCATCATGATGCGCAAGTGCCATCTCAACACCTGTCCGGTCGGCGTGGCGACGCAGGATCCGGTGCTGCGCAAGCGTTTCAAGGGCACGCCCGAGCACGTCATCAACTTCTTCTTCTACGTGGCGGAAGAGGTGCGGGCGCTGCTCGCCGAAATGGGCTACACCCATATCGACCAGATCATCGGCGACACCGATCTTCTGGAGAAGCGTGACGTCATCCAGCACTGGAAGGCGCGCGGGCTCGACTTCTCCAAGATGTTCTTCAAACCGGAAGCGCCGCACGAGGCGCTGCATTGGACCGAGCGGCAGAAGCACCCGATCGACGACGTGCTCGACCGCAAGCTGATCGAACTGGCGAAGCCGGCGCTCGACGCCAGGCAGCCCGTCACCATCGAGCTGCCGATCCGCAATGTCGACCGCTCCGCCGGCGCGATGCTGTCGGGCGAAGTCGCCAAGCGCTTCAAGCACAAGGGGCTGCGCGAGGATACGATCCAGGTGAAGCTCACCGGCACGGCAGGCCAGTCCTTCGGCGCGTTTCTCGCGCGGGGCGTTTCGTTCGAGCTGGTCGGCGCCGGCAACGACTATGTCGGCAAGGGCCTATCGGGCGGCCGCATCGTCATCCGCCCGCCGGAAGAAGCCAAGATCGTGGCTGCCGACTCGATCATCGTCGGCAACACGGTGCTTTACGGCGCGACCGAAGGCGAGGCCTATTTCGCCGGTGTCGCCGGCGAGCGCTTCGCGGTGCGCAATTCGGGCGTGGCCGCTGTCGTCGAAGGCGTCGGCGACCATGGCTGCGAATACATGACCGGCGGCATCGTCGTCGTGCTCGGCAAGACCGGGCGCAACTTCGCGGCCGGCATGTCGGGCGGCGTCGCCTATGTGCTGGACGAGAAGGGCGATTTCGCAGAGCGCTGCAACATGGCGATGGTCGAGCTCGAGCCGGTTCCGGAAGAGGACGACCTGATGGAGAAACTGCTCCATCATGGCGGCGATCTCGACCATAAGGGCCGCGTCGACGTGTCCGGCGACATGACCAGCCATGACGAGGAACGGCTCTACCAGCTGATCTCGAACCACGTGCATTTCACCGGTTCGGTGCGCGGCCGCGAGATCCTCGACGACTGGCAGAATTTCCGGCCGAAATTCCGCAAGATCATGCCGGTGGAATACCGCCGCGCCTTGATCGAGATGGAACGCATGCGCATGAGCGTGGCGGCGGAATAAGCGTTGGGCAGGCCGGAGAGATGACTTTCCGGCCGGCATCCTCACCAACAATCCTGACCCCGAGAGCATGACCCCGAAAAGTGGGAACCGGTTTTCGGCGAAGGTCATGCTCCAGCAAGGTGCGGTTGCCATGGCGGCCTTATGGGGTTAACGGGTGCGCGACAAAAGCGTGCCTTCGGACAGCAGGGACTGGACTATGGGCAAGGTAACAGGCTTTCTCGAGATCGACCGGCAGGTGCACAAGTACCAGCCGGCCTCCGACCGCATCCGGCATTTCCGCGAATTCACGCTGCCGATGTCGGACAAGGAGGTCGAAAAACAGGCCGCGCGCTGCATGGATTGCGGCATTCCGTTCTGCCACGGGCCGACCGGCTGCCCAATCCACAACCAGATCCCGGACTGGAACGACCTCGTCTACAATGGCGACTGGGGCAGCGCGATCCGCAACCTGCATTCGACCAACAATTTCCCGGAGTTCACCGGCCGCATCTGCCCGGCGCCCTGCGAGGAAGCCTGCACGCTGAACCTCGAGGACATACCGGTCGCCATCAAGACGGTCGAGCAGGCGATCGCCGACAAGGCCTATGAGACCGGCCATATCCGGCCTTATCCGCCGGAGAAGAAGACCGGCAAGCGGGTCGCCGTCATCGGTTCAGGCCCGGCCGGCATGTCGGCGGCGCAGCAGCTCGGCCGCGCCGGCCACGACGTGCATGTCTATGAGCGCGAGAGCCGCCCGGGCGGGCTGATGCGCTACGGCATTCCGGACTTCAAGATCGAGAAGCACTATATCGACCGGCGCATCGAGCAGATGCAGGGCGAGGGCGTCACTTTCCATTGCGGCGTCAATGTCGGCGTCGACATGAAGGTGGCCGATCTCATCGAGGAATTCGACGCCGTGCTCTATTGCGGCGGCTCCGAAACGCCGCGGCCGGCCGGCATCCCGGGCAGTGACCTCAGCGGCGTCTATGACGCCATGCCCTATCTGGTGCAGCAGAACCGTCGCGTCGGCGGCGAACCGATCCAGTCGGTGGCCTGGCCCTCGCACCCGATCATCGCCGGTGGCCAGCATGTCGTCGTGGTCGGCGGCGGCGACACCGCGTCCGACTGCATCGGCACCGCGTTTCGCCAGGGCGCGGTGCGCGTGACGCAGCTCGACATCCGCCCGCAGCCGCCCGAGAAGGAAGACAAGCTCGCGGTATGGCCCTACTGGGCGACCAAGATGCGTACGTCCTCCTCGCAAGCCGAGGGCGCCGAGCGCGAATTCCAGGTGGCGACGCTCGAATTCATCGGTGAGGATGGCCAGCTGACCGGCGTGCGCTGCTGCGAGGTCGACGACAAGCGCAAGCCGATCGCCGGCACCGAGTTCGTCATCCGCGCCGACTTAGCCTTCATCGCCATCGGCTTTGCCGGACCGGCGAGCGACAGCCTGATGAAGGAGCTCGACGGCAAGATCAAGGTCGCCACCGACATCCGCCGCTCGAACAATGTCGCGGCGAACGACCGCGACTACCGGACCAGCGTCGACAAGCTCTATGCCGCGGGCGACGTGCGCCGCGGGCAGTCGCTGGTGGTATGGGCGATCCGCGAGGGCCGCCAGGCGGCCCGCTCGATCGACGAGGCGTTGATGGGATCGACGGTGCTGCCGCGCTGAGACCGTTTGGAAATTCCACACCTGCGGCTCGCCGCAGGTGTTCTCGTTGCGACCAACCTACTGATTGACGCCCGTGGCGGTACCCGGCTGAGCGGCGGCGGTCGCCGGTGGCTTCGGCGGCCAGGTGAAATCGTCGGCGCGGCCGGGTGATGCCGCCGGCGCCTTGCCTTGGACGATCAGTTTTTCGCCGGGTAGATTCGGATCGGCCCTGGTCGGCTGGGTTGCGCCAAGCAGTTCCGTGCCGCCGTCGAGCGACGGGTCGCCGAGCAGCATCGGCGCGGTGCGGTCGACGATGACGGGCGCTGCGGACGGCTTCGACGCCTCGACCGGCTCGCCCGTCGGCGCCGACAGGGTGGTGATGCTGCCGGGCGCCGCCAGTCCGAGGATCTTGGCCAGCGGCTTTTCGGTATAGAAGGCAAGCTTGCGCTTGCCGGCCTTGGTGACGTTGATGCCGTCGTCGGAGCGCAGGCGCACCGGCTGGCCGTTGATGTCGGGGCCGGAGGTGACGAAAGCGCCGCTCTCGTCGACGAAACCGTCCCAGACATCGACGAACTCGCCGCCGTGGCTTTGCGCGACCGAGTGATAGATGTCGTTGAAGGCAAGCATGTCGGAGTTCATCTTCGACACACGGAAAGCCGGCATGCCGACCCACAGGAACGGCACTTTGCTGTCCTCAAGGGCCTTGCCCAGCGCCTCGGTGCGGCGCTCATATTCCTTGGTCCAGTTCTCCGAGCGCGGCTGCTCGCGCACGTCGCCGACCTTCATCTGCTGCCGATCGTTGGAGCCCAGCATGACGATCACGGCGGCCGGCTTCTCGGTCTCGATCAGCGACTTGATCTCGACCGGCCAGTTGTAGACGTCGTCGCGCACGAAGCCGGACGAACCGTTGGCGCGCGCGACGATCCTGACCGCGGGATTGTCGGCAAAAGCGGTGTCCAGGCCTTCGGCGAGCCCGCCCGCCAGGAAATCGCCGACCACCAGCACGACGCGGGCGTCGTTCGTCTTCTCGACAACCGGCGTTTCCGGCTCCGCCGGCGGACGCGGTTTGGCTTTCTTCTTCGGTTTCGGCCTCGGGTTCTCGACTTCGAAGGGCGGCTCGATGCGTTCGCTGCGGCGCGGGAACAGAAGGTCGCGCAGCGACCAGCCATGGCTCTGTTCCTGCGCGAATGCGGGAGTGTGGAAGGCTCCGGCGGCGGTGACGGCAAGCACGGCAAGGGCGAGAATCAGGATCGGCGCCCGGCGAATGCCCTGCCTGATACGCGCGACCGAAACCAAACACCTCTCCATCCCTTGGCGCATGGCTCAAGGCCACGCACAGGTGTGAAGCCGCTCCAGCATCCGTGCCGTCTGTTATAGGATGCCCGGCGCTTCCGCTGGCTCTACTGCTTGCGGAGCCATTTGAGCACTTCCATGCTCGGATAGCCATCCTGGGTCAAGCCGACCTTGGCCTGATAGGCCATGATGGCGGCTTTCGAGCCATCGCCGATCTTGCCGTCGAACTTGCCCTCATAATAGCCGTGCTCGGAAAGCCGCTTCTGCAACTCCTGCCGCTCTTCGAAGCTAAGCTTGGTGAAAGGCCGCTGCCAGTCCTGCACCAGGCCGGAGCCGCCGGCGATCTCATCGGCCAGAAGGCCGACGGCCAAAGCGTATTTGTCGGCGTTGTTGTAGGCCTTGATGACCGAGAAGTTCCTGATCATCAGGAAGGCCGGGCCGCCCCTGCCGTCGGGCACCTTCAGCGTCGCCTTGTCGGTCAGGTTCTTGAACGGCTTGCCGCTGGCCCTGACGACGCCGAGCGCCTGCCACTGGGCGATCGTCTTGGCTCCGCCAGGAAGTTTGCCGGCCGGGATGGTGACCTCATAGCCCCAGGTCTTGCCGGCCTGCCAGCCGTTTTTCTTGAGCAGGTTGGCGGAGGTCGCCAGCGCGTCGGGGATAGAATTCCAGATGTCGCGCTTGCCGTTGCCGTCCATGTCGACCGCATAACGCTGATAGCTGGTCGGGATGAACTGCGTCTGGCCCATCGCGCCGGCCCAGGAACCCATCAGATGGCTCTCGTCGATGTCGCCGGTCTGCAGGATCTTCAAGGCCGCGATCAACTGGGTGCGGGCGTATTTCGAACGTTTCGGATCGCCATAGGCAAGCGTCGCCAGTGAACGGACGACGTTGCGCATGATGTCGTCGCGCTTGAGCGTCTCGCCATAGTTCGATTCCATCGACCAGATGGCCAGAAGGATGTTGCGGTCGACACCGAACCGCGCCTCGATTCGATCGAGCCACGGCTTCCACTTCTTCGCCATCGCCTGGCCGTTGGCCACCGACTGGTCATGCACGCGATTGTCGAAATAATCCCAGGCGGGCGCGGTGAATTCCGGCTGCGTTTGGGCCTTTTCAAGAACGACCGGGTCGGGCTCGATGCCTCTCATAGCCTGATCGTAGACAGCGCCCGAAACGCCGCCCGCGACGGCGGTGGCGCGGAAGCCCGCAACCCACTGGCGAAAGCCGGCATCGGCGAAAGCGGGTCCGGCGGGCATCAGCAAGGCCAGCGTGAGGCCGGCAGCCGTTGCGAGGGCCGTCAGGCGCCTGGCCGTGTTTCGAACCGACATCATTTCCTCCTTCGTCAAATCAGGAAGGATCATTCAACGCCGAACCGGGTTAGTATTTAGTTTACCATAGGTGCCGCGGGGAACGAAAAGAGGTGTCGCCGCTTTTAGCTCTCACATTCAATTCGCCGGTTTCGTAGTCCAACATTCCGGCACGAAAATGATTCCGGCGTGAAAATGAATCCGCCGGGAAAATGTCCGGGGGGATTGCGGAGCACATCGCCGAGCGGATAATTGGCCGAAAACGCAGGGGTGTCAGCATGAAGCGCGTTCGCAAGGCAGTTTTTCCGGTCGCCGGCCTCGGCACGCGGTTTCTTCCGGCCACCAAGGCCATTCCGAAGGAAATGCTGACCGTCGTCGACCGGCCGGTCATCCAATATGTGGTCGATGAGGCGCGCGAGGCCGGCATCGAGCATTTCATCTTCGTGACCGGGCGCAACAAGGCGGTCATCGAGGACCATTTCGACGTCCAGTTCGAGCTCTATGACACGCTCGCCCAGCGCGGCAAGGACGACCAGCTCGCCCGACTGCAGCGGCTGCAGCCGGCGCCGGGACAGACGAGCTTCACACGCCAGCAGGTGCCGATGGGTCTCGGCCACGCCGTCTGGTGCGCCCGCGAGCTGGTCGGCGACGAACCCTTCGCGCTGCTTTTGCCGGACATGATCATGCAGTCGGAAAAGAGCTGCATGAAGGACATGGTCGAACTCTATGCCGAGACCGGCAACAACATCATCGCCGTGCAGGAATGCGACCCGGCCGAAGCGCATAAATACGGCATCGTCGGCCGCGGCGAGGACACCCATCACGGCTTCCGCATCACGAGCATGGTGGAAAAGCCGAAGCAGGGCACGGCGCCCTCGAACCTCTTCATCAACGGCCGCTATATCCTGCAGCCGGAAATCTTCGGCATCTTGGAAAGCCAGGAACGCGGCGCCGGCAACGAGATCCAGCTGACCGACGCGATGCTGAAGCTGGAGAAGCAGCAGCCTTTCTACGGCTATCATTACAAAGGACGCACCTTCGACTGCGGCTCGCCGGAAGGGTTCGTCGAGGCCAATGTCGCCTTCGCGCTGTGGCGCAGTGACATGAATGGAAGCATGGCCGGCGTCATCCGCACGCTGCTGGACGAGGTGCGGCCGGCGGAGCGCCGCGGCGCCGCGTTCTAGCCTATGCCGATATTCAGGTGAGGCCGGTCTGCGAACGGCAGGTTCCTGCGCTTCCGGTGCTCACGTACTTTGAGTACGCTCCGCTCCGGTTCTCGGAACCTACCGTTCTCGTCTCGGCCTGACCTGAATCTCGGCATAGGCCTGGGCCATTGCCACTAATCATCACCGCTGAACCTTCAGCCCAAGATAGACGCTGTTGGCGGTGTAGTCGCGGCCGGGCAGGTTGCTGGTCAGCTTCTCCGTCCTGACCCTTGTGGTAAGGCCGGCATAGCGGTTCAGCCACCATGTCAGGCCGGCTTCGGCGCTGAGGATCATGTCGTGGCCGTCGGAGCCGGTGTAATCGCGCCAATCGAGGCCAAGCGCGGTATTCGCCGTCAGATTGGCGCGGATCTGCCGCTCGCCGGTCAGTCGGCCGGAGTAAAGGATGTCGCCGCTCTGACCCGCCGTCGTCGTGGTTTCGACATTGGTCTTTCCGGTGAGCCCGATGGTGGTGCCGCGCTCGGGCGACCATTTGAGATCCGCATTGATGCTCGGGCCCGCCACGGCCGGAAGGCGGCTGTCGTCAATGGCCTCGCGCAACCAGCCGGCGGAAAACTCGCCGGACAGCTTCTCGCCCATGTCGAGCTCGAGGCCGGCGCGTGCGCCAAGCCTGGTCGAGGATCGCTCGAAGCCATCGGTGTCGACGCGCAAGTCATAGATGCGCCGCCCGGCCTCGACCTCTGTGAAAGGCGTCAGCGCCGGCGATATCTGATAGCCGGTGCGCAAGGTCGCCGTGTAGAGCGTGGAGTCGCGATCCTTCTGCGACACGGTCGTGCCGTTGGAGAGCTCGGCGTCCCCGTAGAAATCATGCGAGACAGCGCCGGTCAGCGCGTAACGCATCTTGCCGACAGTCTTTTCGAGACCGAGGCTGCCGTCCACGGTCTGGCGCAACGGCTGCGAGGTGACGCCAGCGATCGCGTCCGGCGAAGAGGCCGATTCGGGCGCCGCCTCGTAGCCTAGCTTGGCGATTGCGCGCAGTTCGTTGTCGAGATCGACATTGAGCTGGCCTTCGATGCGGCCCTGCGCGTCGTTGATCTTTTGGCCCGAAACAGTGTTGCGGAACTGGCCGTAACCGGTGATCAAGGCCGAATTCTCGCGCCAGTCGGAAGTCGCGGTGAAACGCAGCGCCGTCTCGGACAGGACGGCGGATTTGCCGGTGCTGCTGGCATCGGCATTGGACGTCGCGGTGAAACCCTGCTCGAGCGTCGGGCGGAACAGAAAGGTGCCGATCCTGACACCGGGGGCGGCGAACAGATCGTCCTCGGGCTTGACCTTTTGCCCATCGATCGAACCGGTGCGCTCCTGGCCCGGGTCGAGCTTCTGCCTGTCGACGCTATCGATGGTGACGGCGCGGCGATTGGTATCCGTCTCATCGGTGGCGGTGTCGTCGTTCCGATTGCCGGTGGCGGCGGTCGCGGCCGTGGTCGTGCTGTCCGTCGCCGCGCCCGGCTTCTTCTTGGCCTTTTTCTTGTCGGCGGTCTTGGTGCCGGCCTTGGTGTCCTGAGTGCCAGCCTTGGCGTCCTGAGCGCGCCGCTTCGCCGTCGAAGGCCGGCGCGACTTTGCCGGCGCCGTCGTGTCGGCCGGGGAGGCGTCGGTCGCCTGCGGCTGGTCGAAGATGCTGTCGGCTGTGGCCGCCTGGTCGTCATCCGGAACGGCGCCGGGGCTTGCCGGCTGGTACGTCGTCGGTGCCGTGTCCTGGGCGGCCACGGCCGCGGGCGCATTCTGGCCCTGCGATCCTTGCGCCCGCAACTGCCTCGCCTTGCGCTGCTGGTCGGCGAGGATCGCCGATTCGGAAACCTCGCCGCGCAGCTCGGTTTCCTGGGAAAATGCCGGCGCCGGGCGCAGCATTGCAATGGCGCTCGCCGTCAACAGCAGTGCTGCAACGGCGATGCCCCTTCGACCTATTTTCGTTTCAGGCTGGCCCCCGGACATCGTCACCACTGCTTGCGCGGCGCGGTTGCGCCATACTTACCGAACCGTAAATGCGGATGGTTAACGGAGGGTTGAGACAGACTGCCCGTGCTGCCCGCAAACGAGCGCAACCGGCAATTCCGTTGGACAGGCGGGCGACATGGCGCTAATGGCTTCTGCCATGCATGCGGGGTCCCCAGAAAGAAGGCAGCCGGACAGGCAGGCTGCGATCGAATCGGCGCTGAGAACGGTAGCGACGGAGCAGGCCGGTGTCGCGGCGCTTGGCGCTGCGCTCGCGGACGGGCTGGCCGAGCCGTTCGCCCGTGCCATCGACCTGATTTCCCATATCGAAGGCCGCGTCATCGTCACCGGCGTCGGCAAGAGCGGCCATATCGGCTCCAAGATTGCCGCGACGCTTGCCTCGACCGGAACGCCCGCCTTCTTCGTCCATTCGGCGGAGGCCAATCACGGCGATCTCGGCATGATCGCCAAGGACGACGCCATCATCGCCATGTCGTGGTCGGGCGAGACCAAGGAACTGATGGGTATCGTCGCCTATTCGAGGCGGTTCTCGATCCCGCTGATCGCCATCACTTCCGGGGAGAACTCTGCACTGGCGCGAGCGGCGGACGTTGTCTTGCTGCTGCCGATCGTGCCGGAAGCCTGTCCACACGGGCTGGCACCGACGACGTCGACGCTTCTGCAACTGGTCATGGGGGATGCGCTGGCGATCGCCCTGCTCGAGGCGCGCGGTTTCACGCCCGATCACTTCCGGACTCTGCACCCGGGTGGGCAGCTCGGCGCCAATCTGACACTGGTCTCGGAGATCATGCGGATTGGCGACCAGATTCCGCTGGCCCTGCTCGGCACCAAGATGCCGGAAGCGGTGATGACGCTGTCGCAGAAGAAAGTCGGTTGCGTCTGCATCGTCGATGCCGGCGGCAAACTGGTCGGGATCGTCACCGATGGCGACGTCGCGCGCAATCTGCACCGCAACCTGGCCGACGTCACCGTCGACGAGGTCATGACCCGCACGCCCAAGACGATCGATCCGCAGACGCTCGCGGGCACCGCGATCGCCATGCTCAACGAGCACAATATCGGCGCGCTGGTCGTGATCAAAAACAAAATGCCGGTGGGCGTGGTTCACTTCCACGATCTGCTGCGTATCGGTGCAGCTTAACGCCGAGGATTTTAGGCTGAACCGGCCTGAAACCCCAATCTTTCTCGCCTTAAATTGCCTCGACCGTCAACTCAAGATCGGTATCCGCGGCTCCCGTCACGCGCACCTGCGCGCCGACCGGCAGGTCGGGACCGGAGACGCGCCAGAGCGTATCGCCCAGCCGGATGCGGCCGCGGCCGTTCTTGATCGGCTCGGCCAATGTCGCCGTGCGGCCGACCATCTGCGCGCCGCGGCGGTTGAGCAGCGGCTGGTCGACGCTGCCCTGTCGGCCAACGGCGATCTGCCTGCCGACATAGGCCGAGACCACGGCGAGCACGAGGAAGGCAAGGACCTGGACCTGCCAGGTCCAGAAGGCGGCGTCCCAGATCGTCAGCGACATCGCGCCGATGATGAGGGCCGCGATGCCGATCCACAGCATGAACACGCCGGGCGCCACGACTTCCATCACCAGGAGCACGATGCCGAGAACCATCCAGTTCCACGGGCCGAGTTCCGAAACGATGCGGTCGATCATTGATGGTCTCCCACAGAGTTAGATGATCAGCTGTCGGTCTGCCGCACGACCGGCGGCCGCGAGCCTTGCCGCGGCGTGCCGGAAGAGCCGTCGCCCTTGAAAACTTCGCGGGCTATCTCGCCGATGCCGCCGAGCGTGCCGATCAGCGACGAAGCCTCCAGCGGCATCAGCACCACCTTGCTGTTGGTGGCCGATCCAATCCTGGTCAGCGCCTCGGTGTATTTCTGGGCGATAAAGTAGTTGAGCGCCTGAACGTCGCCCTTGGCGATTGCCTCCGACACCACCTGTGTGGCCTTGGCTTCGGCTTCGGCAGAACGCTCGCGTGCCTCGGCGTCGCGGAAGGCGGCTTCCCTACGGCCCTCGGCCTCGAGGATCTGCGATTGCTTCAAGCCCTCGGCGGCGAGGATCTGGGCGCGCTTGTTGCGCTCGGCGGTCATCTGACGGCCCATCGACTCGATCAGGTTGGCAGGCGGGTTGATGTCCTTGATCTCGACGCGGGTGATCTTGATGCCCCAGGGATGCGCCGCCTCATCGACGACACGCAGCAGGCGCTCGTTGATGGCGTCGCGGTTGGACAGCAGTTCGTCGAGGTCCATCGAACCCATGACGGTACGGATGTTGGTCATGGTCAGGTTCAAGATGGCGTTCTGCAGGCCGGAAACCTGGTAGGCGGCCTGCGCCGCATTGAGAATCTGGAAGAAGGCGATGCCGTCGACGCCGACGATGGCGTTGTCGCGGGTGATGATCTCCTGCGTGGGGACATCCAGCACCTGCTCCATCATGTTCATCTTGGCGCCGATGCGCTCGAAGATGGGGTTGATGATGTTGAGGCCGGGGGTCAGCGTCTTGGTGTACCGCCCGAAGCGTTCCACCGTGTAATTATAGCCTTGCGGCACCGTCTTGATGCCTTTGAAAAGAAGAATGATGACAAGGAAAACAAGGACAATGATTGCAATATCGAAACCGCTAAAGCCCATTTCGTATCTCCCTCAATAGGCACCGACTTCACGGAATCACTTAAGTGTGTTTCCGCAACGTTACAATCAGGTGATCGCTAATATTGGTTAGCAGCGGGTTTTGCGCACCGCTTTCAGGCCCGACAGTGAAGCCGGTCACACCCAGCCGGAAAGCTCGCGCCGCACCAGCGCCTCGACCACGGCCATGCCCTCGGCGCTGTCGTTGAGGCAGGGGATATGGGCGAAATTCCTGCCGCCGGCGTGATGGAAGGTCTCGGCCGCCTCGCGGCCGATCTCGTCCAGCGTCTCGATGCAGTCGACGGAAAAGCCGGGATTGACGATGGCGATCGATTTCACGCCGTCCTTGGCCAGCTTCTCGACGGTGACGTCGGTATAGGGCTGCAGCCATTCCTGCGCGCCGAAACGCGACTGGAAAGTGGTGATGAGCTTGTTCTCGCCCCAGCCGAGCCTCGCCCGTAGCAGCCGCGTCGTTTCAAGGCAGTGCGACCGATAGGGATCGCCCTTGTCGGAATAGGGTTTGGGGATGCCGTGATAGGAGGTGATCACCACTTCCGGCTCGAAATCAAGTGTGGCCAGGTGCTTCTCGATCGAACGTGCCAGCGCCTCGATATAGACCGGTTCGTCATAATAGGGCGGCACGCTGCGGATCGCCGGCGCATGCCTGATCTTCATCAGCGCGCGGAACAACTGGTCGTTGGCGGTCGCCGTCGTCGTCGCCGAATATTGCGGATAGAGCGGAAAGGTCAGGATGCGCTCGCAGCCCTGCCCGACCAGTCTTTGAGCGACGCTTGCCGTCGAGGGATTGCCGTAGCGCATTGCCCAGTCGACCACCACGTCGGGCAGGTCGGTGAGCGCGGCTGCCAGCTTCTGACTTTGAGCGCGGGTGAATGTGCGCAGCGGCGACTCGTTCTTCTCCCGGTTCCAGATCCTGGCATAGTTGGCGCCGGATTTTTTAGGACGGGTGGTCAGCACAAGCCCGTAAAGGATCGGATACCAGATCGCCTTGTTGAGCTCGATGACGCGCGGGTCGGAGAGGAATTCCCTGAGATACCGCCACATCGGCTTGAAGTCGGTGCCGTCGGGCGTACCGAGATTGACCAGCATGATGCCGATCCTGCCCGGTTTGACAGGCGCGGCTTTGGCGGACAGCGGACCGACAGCCTCGGCGGCTTTGGCATCGGTGGGGCTGGCAAGCGTCATGAACGGTCTCCGGTAGCGCCGCGAAACTAGCGATGCCCTGCCGGTTTTCAATGCTGCGTCTGGCCGCACCTTATCGCGTTCGGGCCTGGAAAAGGAACACCCGCCCGGTCGCCCGGGCGGCTGTGATGTAGTTCCGGCGGGAAGTTACTTCGCAGCCGGCGGAATGGTCAGCGTCGCCCCGAGCGGCAGGCGACGCGGCTTATAGTCCTTATTGGCCTCGGAGATGAGTTTCCACTTGGTGGCGTCGCCATAGGCTTTCTTGGCCAGGTCCCAATAGGTATCGCCAGCGGCGACGGTGTGGCTGGTCTCGGCGGGCTTGGCTTCCGCCGGCTTGGCCGGCTCGGCGGTCGGGGCAGGGGCCGGCGTTGCCGGGGCGGCCTCGGCTGGCTTTGCCGGTTCCGCGGCGGGCGCCGCGGGCGCGGTCTCGGCCGGAACGGCTGGTGGCGTACCGGCAATGTCGCTCGAGCCGGAAGGCAGCGCCGGCATCGCGGATTCACCGGTCGCGGGCGCCGCCTCGGCCGGCTTTGCCGGTTGCGCCGCGGGTGCCGGCGCCGTCGCGGCAGGCGCCGGTTCCGCAGGCTTGGCGGGTTCCGCTGCCGCCGTCGTTGCCGCAATCTCGGTGATGCGGCCGTCGAGCTTCGGCGTGTAGGGCCGATGCGTGCCGAGATAATCGGCTACCACCTGCTCGAGGCCTGGGCCGTAGTCATAGGCGTCCGTCGCTTTCTCGGCGAAGACCTTGTAGCCGTCGCCGCCCTGGCGGACGTAGTTGTTGGTGGCGACGAGATACTGCTTGTCCGGTTTGATCGGCGCCCAGGCGCCGTTCTCCATCACCTCGACCGATTTGACGCGGCCGGTATTGGGCGCGACCGATTTATCGAAGGAGTATTTCAGGCCGGCAATCTGCGGGAAACGGCCGGCGCCGTCCTCGATCTGGCTGAGACCGCTTTCGAGGCCCGCGACCAGGTCCTTGCCCGAGATCTTGAAAGTCGCCAGCGTGTTCTGGAACGGCAGTACGGTTAGCACCTCGCCCATGGTCACCGTGCCCTGGTCGATCGAGGCGCGCAGGCCGCCGCCGTTCGAGATGGCGATCTCGACGCCCTGGCCCTTGGTGCGGTCGAGGATGGCGTCGGAGACGAGATTGCCCATCTCGCATTCGCGCGCCCGGCAATTCTCGCGGCTGCCGTCGATCGCCTTGGTGGTCTCGGCCACCTCCTCGTTTTTCAGCGCCTCGATCGGCGCGCCAAGTTCCTTGATGCGGGCAACCACGGCGGGATCGGGCGTGATCGACTTGTCGAGATGGATCGGGGCGCCGCTGGCTTCCTTGACGACGCCGTTGTCGTCGAACACGACCTTGAACTCGCCGAGATATTTCGAATAGGACGCGGCCTGCACCACCGGCACCTTGGAGCCGTCGGGGTTGTCGACCATCGTCGGGTACGGCCCCTCGGCTTTCGGATCGGTGTTCGACAGAAGCGTATGGCTGTGGCCGCCGACCACCACGTCGATGCCCGGGATTTTCGCGATAACGTCCCGCTCGCGCCTGTAGCCGATATGGGTGACCGCGATGATCTTGTTGATGCCCTGCGCCTTGAGCTTTTCGACCTCCGCCGTGATCGACTTGACGTCGTCGGCGATGGCGATGTTCGGACCGGGCGAGGCGAGCTCGGGCGTGTCGTTGGTGACGGCGCCGATGATGCCGATCTTCTGGCCGCCGACCTCGACGACGATCGACGGCTTGAGCTTGCCGGCGGCCCCGGACTTGTCGTTGGGCATGACATTGGCGCTGACGATCGGGAACTTCGCCTTGTCGAGGTACGGCACAAGCGCGGTCTCGCCGTCGTCGAATTCATGATTGCCGAGCGTCACCGCGTCGGGCTTGATCTGGTTGAGGAACTCCTCTTCCACGGCGCCCTTGTAGGTGGTGTAGAACAGCGAGCCCTGGAAGCTGTCGCCGGCATTGAGCAAGAGCACGTTCTGCCCTTCGAGCTTCTTGCGCTCTTGCGCGATCGCGGTGATCAGCCGGCCGGCGCCGCCGATGCATTCGCCCTTGGTCTCCTCTTCGGCCGAACAGGTGGACTCGTATTTGTTGTTGCCTTCGATGCGGCTGTGCCAATCGTTGAAATGCAGGATGTTCAGCGTGTAGTCGGCAAAAGATACGCCGGCCGACAGGCCAAGCGTCGAGGCGGACAGGGCTAGGATGGCGGCAATCTTCTTCATCTTCGTCTCCCGGATAAGCTGACTTCAAGGTGCTTAAAGCGCGCGCTTGACTGGAAAATAACAGTCAGCTCCGGGTCATGTTCACATCGGGTTCCGGCCGATGCAAGCACAAATCAGGGAGATGTTTGCCGGCATAGAAAAAGGACGGCGGCTTGCGCCGCTGTCCTTATCGGATGGATGTCTGCGAGCCTCAGGCCCGACGCGTCAGCACGAAATTCTGGCCGCTGGCGCTGGTGCAGTTGAGCTGGCTGATTGAGACCATCAGGCAGTTGAAGCTGACCGGCGTCTGGCGGATCAGCGAGGTGCCGTGGATCTCGACCGAGGTCGGTCCGGTCATGGTGTAGCTGCCTTCCGACAGCTTCTGGCCTGTGTCGGTGGCGACCGTGGTGAAGTTGCCGGCCGCGAAGGTCGACAGGCCCGTGCCCTTGGCGTCGATCCAGTTGCCCTCGACGCCCTTCGGCGCGGCAGAGGCCGGTGGTTCCGAAGGCCCGGTGGTGGTGCAGGCGGCCGCAGCCAGCAGGCTTGCCGCGGCGCCCGCCGAAAGCAGTTTGCGCGCAATGGTCATTTTTGAAAATCCTCTCCTCAGTCCGCTCCCTTCAATCGCCCGATTTCCGGGCGATTGCAAGGCGGTGAGGGTTGTCAACCTGCCTGCTATCGCACCAGAATGTTGCGGAACTGCCACGGATCATCCTTGTCCAGATCCTCCGGGAAGAGACCCGGCCGGTTATCGAGTGGCGTCCAATCGGTGTAGTAGCCTCTGACCGGCCCGAGATAGGGCGACTGGACTTCGAGGCAGCGCCGGTAGTTCATCTCGTCGGCTTCGACGATGCCGGCTGTCGGATTCTCCAGCGCCCAGACCATGCCGGCAAGCACCGCCGACGTGACCTGCAGGCCGGTGGCGTTCTGATAGGGGGCGAGCTTGCGCGCCTCGGACAGCGACAGCTGCGAGCCATACCAGTAGGCGTTCTTGTCGTGGCCGTAGAGCAGCACGCCGAGCTCGTCGATGCCGTCGACCAGCTCGTTCTCGTCGAGCACGTGGTGGACCGGCTGCGGCTTGCCGGCGGCGCCGAACATCTCGTCCAGCGACAGCAAGGCGTCGTTGCAGGGATGGTAGGCGTAGTGGCAGGTCGGGCGATATTGGACCTTGCCCTTCTTCGAGCGCACGGTGAAGAAGTCGGCGATCGAGATCGACTCGTTATGGGTCACCAGCAGGCCGTATTGCGCGCCCGGCGTCGGGCACCAACTGCGCACGCGCGTGTTGGCGCCGGGCTGCTCGAGATAGATCGCCGCCTTGGAGCCGTGCTTGTGCTTCTTGCCGTTTTTCGGCATCCAGTTTTCATGCGTGCCCCAGCCGAGCTCGGCCGGCTGCAGGCCTTCCGAGATGAAGCCCTCGACCGACCAGGTGTTCCAGAACACGTCCATCGGCTTCGGCTTCTTGGTGCGCTGGGTGTCGCGCTCGGCGATATGGATGCCCTTGACCCCGGCCTTCTTCATCAATTTGGCCCAGCCCTCGCGGTCTTCCTGCGTGGGCTCCGAAAACTCGAGACCGAGATCGGTGGCAAGGTTGACCAACGCCTTTTTGACGAACCACGAGACCATGCCCGGGTTCGCGCCGCAAGTGGAGATCGCCGTCGGGCCGCCCGGCTTGTCATGCTTTTCCTTGATCATCGCCTCGCGCAGCGCGTAGTTGGAGCGGCTGGCATTGTCGGCCGTGGCGTCGAAATAGAAGCCGAGCCACGGCTCGACGACGGTATCGATGTAGAGCACGCCGAGCTTGCGGCACAATTTCATCAGATCGACCGAGCCGGTGTCGACCGACAGGTTGACGCAAAAGCCCTGGCCGCTGCCGTTGGTCAGAAGCGGCGTGAGCAGCTTCTTGTAGTTCTTCTCGGTCACCGCTTCCTGGACGAAAGCGATGCCGCGCTCGTCGAGCAGCTTGCGGTCGGTGTCGAGCGGGTCGATGACAGTCATGCGGGACTTGTCGAACTTGAAATGGCGCTCGATCAGCGGCAGCGTTCCCCGCCCGATCGACCCGAAGCCGATCATCACGACAGGACCGGTGATTTCACCGTAAACGGGCCAGTTTTCATTCGCCATTTTTTCGCACACTCCTTCAAACACGCGCAAAACCGGGCGCCTTTCGCCCGACGGCCAAGCGCTACACCACAGATCATTGTCATAAACCAGCGAAAATCGCCAACCGCAGATCAAGCCGGCTTGGTGGCGTGGTTAAGCCGATCCGGCCATGCCGCCGAGGAATTCGACCAGCCGGTCGCGGTCGGCGGTCAGGCCCTTGTAGTCGAGCTGTTGCTGGTCAAGGGCCAGGAGCTGCTGCGCGAACGAGGCCGCCAGCGCTGCCCGGTCCGGATGCGCATCAAGCGCTTTGAGCGGATCGAGGTGGATGCGGATGGTGAAGAGGATGTCGCGCGACACAGGTAGCTTGCGCAGCGTCTGGCGTTCGACGCGGATGAACGCATGGGCGTTGACGTCGCCGTCGGGGAAGCGGCTCGGGCGGTTCGTGGCGCGGTCGACACGCTCGATGTTGGAGAGCGGATGATAGAGCCTGTCATCCGCCTGGATCGACCAGTTGAAGCGCTCGACTGCCTGGCCCTGCAGCCCGTCGAACATGCGATTGATGAGCTCGGCCGGTCGCGTGCCGGGTCCGAAGCCGGGCACGGGTTCGTGGATGTGTTGCAGCGGCTTGCCGAATTTTTCCTGCAGCGACCAGGACGAGGGAAAGCACAGCGAGCCGGCGGCAAGCCGCCAGCCGCGCTCGTCGCGGCGCATCAGGATCAGGTCTTCCTGCACGAGCAGCGAGGCCCTTGCGAGCGGTGCCTCGCGCAGGGCAGGGGGCAGCCTGTCGGTTGTGTTTCCAAGGCCGGCGACCTCGACGTCAGAGCCTGCACCGCGATGGGTGTGCGGATGGTTCGCCGCAAGATGCGCAACGAGCAGGTCCAGCACCTCGCGCTGAGCGTCGCGGGTGCCGCCTTCCTCGACGAAGACCTTTTCCGGCATTTCCGCATAGAGCCGTTCCTTCTCGGCCAGATGTGGCAGGAGAAATTCATCGACCTCGATCCAGCGGTCGAATTCGAGCGGCTTCAGCCCGATGGTGAAGAGTTTCGAGGACCCGTCATAGGGCGTGTGGGTCGGCTGGCGAACGGTCATGCCTGTTTGGGTGTTATCCAGGTTCAGTCTCCAGCCCGGTCAGCCAAGCCGCGCCGGGATCAGTCCGCGCAGCGAGTTGCCGACGAAGATCGCCTTCGCCGCCTTCAGATCGTCGAAGCTGTAGATCGCTTCCACGGCGCGGCCTTCGTCCAGAAGCGCGCCGCGCAATATTCCAGGCAGCAGGCCGCAGTCGAGGCGGGGCGTGGCGAGCGGGCCTTCGCCGAAATCGGCAAAGAGGTTGGTGATCGTGCCCTCGCAGAGCTCGCCGCGCTCGTTGGCCAAAAGTACTTCGTCGGCGCGGGTCGCGAGATATTCCGCGCGCGCATGCTGGTAAGTCTCGCGACGGCTTGTCTTATGGCGCAGCAGCATGTTGCCTGAATCGAGGCGGATGCGCGCCAGCTGAAGCCGCCAGATCTTGTCCGCGGGCAGCGGTTCGTAGGCTTGAGCGGCGGCTGTCGCCTCGCCATTGCGCTGCAGGGCAAGGCGCACGCGCAAGGCAGTCCCGTGTCCGCTGACGGTGCCGGAAAGCACTTCGCCGATCCACGCGGGATCGCAGGCAAAGCCCAGTTCGGCGGCGGACGCATAAAGCCTGGCAAGGTGCCGCTCGAAGCGCAGGAAGCCGGAGCCCGGCTCCCAGCGCATGGTCTCGATCAGCTCGAAGCCGGCACCGTTCCCGTCGCGAAGCGCGCTTTCAGCAGACACTCCTTATACTCCTCCTCGGCGGTGGAATCGAAGACGACGCCGCCGCCGACATTGTAGACGGCCTCGCCATTGGCAAAGAGCGAGATGGTGCGGATCGCCACTGAAAAGCGCATCCTGCCGCCCGGCGCGATCCAGCCGATGGCGCCGCAATAGACGTCGCGCGGTGCGTCCTCCAGCTCACGCAGAATTTCCATGGCGCGGATTTTCGGCGCGCCGGTGATCGAGCCGCAGGGAAACAGCGCGGCGAAGACCTGGCGGATGCCGATGTCGGGCAGGAGCTTCGCCCGCACGCGGCTCACCATCTGGTGCACGGTCGGATAGGACTCGACGCGGAACAGTTCCGGCACGTCCAGCGTGCCAACCTCGCTGATCAGCGAGATGTCGTTGCGCAACAGGTCGACGATCATCCGGTTCTCAGCCTGGTTCTTCTCGTCGTTGCGCAGGAAAGCCTTCAGCCGCGCGTCCTCGGCCTTGGTCGCGCCGCGCGGCGCGGTGCCCTTCATCGGGTGCGTTTCGATCATGCCCTCGGCATCGATCTCGAAGAACAATTCGGGCGAGCGCGACAGGACGATCGGATCGCCGAGTGAGACCAGCGCGCCATATTTCACCGGCTGGCGTCCGGTCAGCGCGTCGAAGGCGGCGAGCGGATCGCCAGACCATTGCGCCTGGACCGGGAATGTGAGGTTGCCCTGATAGCAATCGCCCTTGCGGATGTGATCGTGAAGGCGCGCGAAACGGCCGGCATAGTCCTCGGCCGACCATGTCGCCCTGGCATCGAAGATCGGACCGTTGCTGGCAAGCCCTGCATTTTGCGGCACCGCCTCTTCGAGCGGCTCGTCGAAGACCCCAAGACAAACCAGCGGCGCGCGGCGGCCTTCGGGCAGCAGCGGCACCAGCTTAGGCTCGAGCAGGTAGCCGGCCTCGTAGGAGAAATAACCGGCCAGCCATTTGCCGGCGTCGGAGGCGACCTGAGCTCGCTCGAGCGCCGGCAGGAACTCCTCCGCAGTGCGCGCGAGAATGATCTCGTGCGGGCGGTCGAACACCAGCTGACGCGCGCTCTCGTCGTTGCGGAAAATGGCTGCGGGCAGGGACATGAGCCTTGAAAGCGGACAATTCAGTCGATCGCTCTATATGGGGGGCCGGCGAGGTGCAATCGAGAGAGCGGCGTCGGGCGGCGCAAAGGCGGTCGTGGCCCAAAAACAAAGATGGCGCCCGTGGGGACGCCGCCTTGCCGCCAACCAGCTTGGTTGCTCAGGTGTTGCTTGCGGTTCCAGCCGTCGGAAACTGCCTGGCAAACTCCGCTTCGTCACCTGCAGCCAGCAATTTTGCCTGCTCGATCCATTTCTCGCGCGCGATGCGGCCGTCGAAATTGAGCACCTCTTCGATGCGCTTGACGTCGGCATCGGTCCAGGCGGCGATCTGCGCGTAGGTGGTGACGCCCTGGGCCTTGAGCAGCTTTTCATTGACCGGACCGATGCCGATGAGGCGGCGCAGATTGTCGGCCCTGCCTGTCGCTGCCTTCGGCGCCGCAGCCTTCTTTGCCGCAGGGGCTGCCGCCTTCTTGGGCGCGGCGGCCCTGGCCGCCGGCTTCGCCGCAGCCGCGGTCTTTGCTGGCGCCGGCTTCTTTGCAGCGGCCGGCTTCGCGGGCGCCGCCTTTGTCGCAGCTGCCGGGGTCGACATCAGCGCCGCCGGCGCCGGCGTGGCGGCCTTGTCGGCGCCAGCTTTGGCGGTCGGCGTGTTGCGTAGCCGGCTTTCGAGATCGGCGCGGGCGCGGCCGCAGGCATCGAGCTCGGCCTTCAACTGATCGGTACCGGCGCGCAGCCTGTCGCGCTCGCTTCGCGTGCGGTCGAGGTCGCCACGCAGACTGTCGAGCTCGCCGCGCAGGCGGCCCCAGATGAACCAGCCAACCAGGATACCCACAACGAACGCCAGGAGCATGTAGAAGAAAGTGCTCATTTCACTCTCCAGTCCGATCTGTCGGCCGAGGCCCGGAAAGGCGAGCTTGCCGAGGATCGTCAAGGTTCCGTGGTCGGAACCGCCGGCTTCAATCGAGCCATCGGCGTTCGGTCTTGTCCGGACCGACGGCCATCATCGCATCCGCCGTGGCGCCGCGACCGGCCATCTCTGGCCTGCGCGATGCGTCCGGCTGAGCTTGGGGCCGGACGCTATCATATGGCTTGTCGAAAGCTAGTTGGAAAATGCGCCGGAGAGTTATTCAAGAACCGCTATTTAGGGCAAGAATAGAGCCTTGCTAATATGCATTCCGGCTAAATTATTGAGGCCGATGCTCGCGCTGTTACTGCCGTCACTTGTCGAGCGCCTCCAACTCGTCGATCAGCGAGCCGATCACGCCGAGGCCGATCTGCCAGAAAGCGGGATCGGTGGCATCGAGGCCGAAGGGCGCCAGTAGCTCGGAGTGGTGCTTCGTGCCACCGGCTCGCAGCATCTCGAAATACTTCTCCTGGAAGCCGCGCTCGGCATTCTGATAGACGGCGTAGAGCGAGTTCACCAGGCAGTCGCCGAAGGCATAGGCATAGACGTAGAAGGGCGAGTGGATGAAGTGCGGGATGTAGGTCCAGAAGACCTCGTAGCCCTCGCGCAGCCTGATCGCCGGCCCCAGGCTCTCGGCCTGCACCTCCAGCCAGAATTCGCCGAGCCTGTCAGAGGTCAACTCGCCATTCCTGCGCTCGGCATGCACCTTGCGCTCGAACTCGTAGAAGGCGATCTGGCGCACGACCGTGTTGATCATGTCCTCGACCTTCTGGGCGAGCATGGCCCTGCGCTCGCGTTTGTCGCCGGTCTGCTCCAGCAGCGAGCGGAAGGTCAGCATCTCGCCGAAGACTGATGCTGTCTCGGCCAAAGTCAGCGGCGTCGAGGCCATCAGCGCGCCCTGGCCGGCGGCCAGCACCTGGTGCACGCCATGGCCGAGCTCATGCGCCAGCGTCATCACATCGCGCGGCTTGCCCATATAGTTGAGCAGCACGTAAGGATGCGCCGAAGGCACGGTCGGATGGGCGAAGGCGCCGGGCGATTTCCCCGGCCGCACCGGCGCATCGATCCATCTGCGATCGAAAAAGCCGCGCGCGATTTCGGCCATGTCCGGCGAGAAGCGCTGATAGGCGGAGAGCACCGTGTCCCTGGCGTCGTCCCAAGGGATCACCGCCTGCGGCGTCTCCGGCAGCGGCGCGTTGCGGTCCCAGTGGTTCATCACCTCCAGGCCGAGCCAGCGCGCCTTCATCGCGTAGTAGCGGTGGGACAGCCGCGGATAGGCCTCGCGCACGGCCGCGGCCAGCGCGTCGACCACGCCGCGCTCGACGCGGTTGGCGAGGTGGCGCGAGTCGGCGATATCCTGGAAGCCACGCCAGCGGTCGGAGATTTCCTTGTCCTTGGCGAGCGTGTTGGTGATGAGCGTGAAGGTGCGCAGGTTCTTGCGGAAGGTCGAAGCCAGCGCCTCGGAGGCCCGGCGGCGCACTTCGCCATCCGAATCCTGTAACCGGTTAAGCGCCGGCTCCAGCGTCAGCTCCTCGCCGTCGATGTCGAAGCGCAGGTCGGTCATCGTCTCGTCGAACAGGCGGTTCCAGGCGCCGCGCCCGGTTACCGACTTTTCGTGGAATAGCTGCTCGACCCGGTCCTCCAACTGATACGGCTTGTCCTTCCTGAGGTCGAGCACCCAAGGCCGGTAGTGGCCGAAGGCCTTGTCGGCGGCAATCGCGCTCTCGATCGCCGCGTCGTCGATCAGGTTGAGCTCGAGCGCGAAGAACAGAAGATGGGCGCTCGCATCCGTCATCTTTTCCTGGACGTCGCCATAGAGCTTGGCGCGCTGCGGATCGGCGGTGTTGCCGGCATAGACGAGGCCGGCATAGGAGACGATGCGGCCGATCAGTTCCTCGAGCGCCTCATAGGCTTGCAGCGCTTCGCCAAGCCGGCCGGCGGCGCCGCGCCCGGCTTCCGCGGCCAGCGTGCCCTTCCAGCGGGTTTCGAAGGCGACAGCGTCGCTGGCGGCCTTGGCGATGTCGCGCTTCAACTCCGGCGCTTCCATGCCGGAATAGAGGTCGGCGAGATTCCACTCCGGCAGGTCGCCAAGCTCCGCCGCGCCCTGTCCGGACGACGCCGCAAGCCGCTGACCAAACATCATGCGCATCAACGATACCTTTTTTGAACCAAGGGGCCAGAATCAAAGGGAAAGGAAAAGCCGGTCAAATCCTAAGGAATTCGTTCACCGGGTTTTTTGAAACCTTATTTAGAACCCTGTGCCAAGATGATCCATGGGGATTTTCTCGGGCGGACAACTCAAACAGTCATGACAGGTTCCATACTCATAGTCGATGACGATCCGGTGCAGCGCCGGCTGGTCGAGGCCGCGTTGACAAAGTTCGGCCACACAGCGATCGTCACCGACAGCGGCAATGCCGGCCTCGAGGTGCTCGACGGACCGAATGCCCGCGAGGTCTCGGTCGTCATTCTCGATCTTGTCATGCCGGGCCTCGACGGGATCGGCGTGCTGAAGGCGATGCGCGAGCGCGCCATCAACGTCCCCGTCATCGTGCAGACGGCTCAAGGCGGCATCGAGACCGTCGTCTCGGCGATGCGGCACGGCGCCTTCGACTTCGTCGTCAAGCCGGCCTCGCCCGACAGGCTGCAGACCGCGATCTCCAACGCGCTCAAGGTCGAGGCCGTCGAGGACGAGATGAAGCGCGCGTCACGGCGGCGCGGCGGCGGTCATCTCACCTTCAAGGACATGATCGCGCGCAGCCCGGCAATGGACCGGGTCATACGCCTCGGCCAGAAAGCGGCCGTCTCCAACATCCCGATCCTGATCGAGGGCGAGTCAGGCGTCGGCAAGGAATTGGTGGCGCGCGCCATCCAGGGCGGCGGCGACCGGCGCTCAAAACCCTTCGTCACCGTCAATTGCGGCGCCATTCCCGACAATCTGGTCGAATCGATCCTGTTCGGTCATGAGAAGGGCTCGTTTACCGGCGCCACCGAGAAGCATACCGGCAAATTCGTCGAGGCGAATTCCGGCACGTTGTTCCTCGACGAGATCGGCGACCTGCCGCTCGATGTTCAGGTCAAGCTGCTGCGCGCGGTCCAGGAGGGCGAGGTCGATCCGGTCGGCGGCCGCTCGACCATGAAGGTCGATATAAGGCTGATCTCGGCCACGCATCGGAACCTTCTGCAGCAGGTCAAGGACGGCAAGTTCCGCGAGGACCTGTTCTACCGGCTGAACGTCTATCCAATCTTCGTACCGCCGCTGCGCGACCGCCGCGACGACATTCCCTACCTGGTCCGGCATTTCATGGAAAAGGTCGCCCCGGCTGATCCGCGCCGCCGCCTTGCCGGCATATCGCCGTCAGCGCTTGCCATGCTGCAGGCTTATGACTGGCCGGGCAACATCCGGCAGCTCGAAAATGCGGTGTTCAGGGCCTCGGTACTGGCCGAGGGCGATGTTCTGACCGAAGAGGAATTCCCGCAAATCCGGGCGCAGGTGGAAGGAACGGTCAATCTCGAAGCCGGACCGGCATCCGCTACCGCCGAGACGATTGCGGATGTGTTTCCGCAGGCGGACGAGACCGTTGCTCATGCAACAGGGCCCGCCTCATCCGAAGGTGAGGCGCCAGCCACGTTGCAGCCGCGTTTCGGCACGCTTCGGGCGCTCGATGAGCGCGGCAATGTGCGGGCGCTGGCCGACGTCGAGCTCGAGATGATCAAGCTCGCGATCGATCATTACAACGGTCAGATGAGCGAGGTCGCCCGCCGATTGGGCATAGGCCGCTCGACGCTCTACCGCAAGTTGAAGGAATATGGCATTGATCCTGAAGCGGGTCGAGTTGACCGGCTCGCCTCCTGATTGGCAAGGCTCGAACCAGCCTGCCCGCGTAAAATCCGAGTCAAAATGTCGCTTTTGAACTGAAAATCCAAGGTTTTCAGCGGTTAGGGTTGCGGCGGATCACGCATTAACGCTAACGGTAACAGATCGTGTTCTGGCCGGGGCCGGATTCTTGATCTAAACCAGCGGTTTACCACGAAATGCTGTGCATCATTTTTGACGGGATATCGCCACGGTGTTACCGCATTTCGGCTTCAATAAACGATGATTAACCATTAGGATCGATATTCGGATGTGAAAGCGACACATCCGTTTGGTCAAGTCCGGGGACAAACGGCAGCCTGCAAGGCCATTTGATTTGAACAAAGTCGAACGACACAAAAACGGGCGGCATTTTCACATGAGCGTCTGGCCGAGGTGGCTGACGTTTGTGATTTTGGCCGTCGGCTTTCTGTCCGCGGCGATGTCAGGCGCCAGGGCGGAAGTTCGCACGCTCAAGCTCTATCACCTGCACACGCATGAAAAGGCCGAGATCGTCTATAAGCGCAATGGTCGCTACGATCCGGAAGGCCTGCGCAAGATCAATATCATCCTGCGCGACTGGCGCCGCAACGAGCCGACGAAGATGGACCCGCGGCTCCTCGACCTCGTCTGGGAAGCTTATCGCGAAGCCGGCGCGACCGATTACATCCAGGTCGTCTGCGGTTACCGCTCGCCGTCGACCAACGCGATGCTGCGTTCGCGCAGCCGCGGTGTCGCCGAGAAAAGCCAGCACATGCTTGGCAAGGCGATGGACTTCTACATCCCCGGCGTGCCGCTGAAGAAGCTGCGCAACATCGGCCTCAAGATGCAGGGCGGCGGCGTCGGCTATTATCCCACCTCCGGCTCGCCCTTCGTCCACATGGACGTCGGCAATGTGCGCCACTGGCCGGGCATCAGCCGTCAGGAACTGGTCAGCCTGTTCCCCAATGGCAAGACGCTGCATGTGCCGAGCGACGGCCGCCCGCTGCCTGGCTATGAGCAGGCTCTGGCCGCTTATCAGGCGCGCAAGGGGGCCGGCACGCCCAATATCGAGCTCGCCAGTGCCGGCGGCTCGACCAAGCGGTCCGGCGGCCTGTTTGCCTGGTTCCGTGGCGGCGGGGCCGACGAGGCCGACGACGACGCCGATGAAAGCGCTCCGGCGCCGCAGCAGAAGGCCGTGACGCAGGTCCAGGTCGCCAGCGCCGCCACGGCCCGCAACAGCAACCTTCCAGGCATCGCGATCGTTTCGCCGAAGGATGCCAAGCGCGCCAACGTCCCGCAGGTCGCGGATGACAGCGCCGACGATTCGGAGCCGCAGCAGGATACGCCCGAGACGATCATCGCCGCGCTGCCGCCCAAGGAAGTCCCACTGCCCGATTTCGCGCCGCGGCCGAAGGTCGATGTCGGCAAGCAGGCGCCGCAGAACGTGCCGTTCGCCATGGCCGATGCCTCGGCGACGACGGAGCAGGCGGTTTCGACGGCGCAGGCACCCGTGCCGGACAAGGTGCCCTTCGGCACAGCCAGCGCGACGGACGCCGCGAACGCCGATCCGGCGCAGGTGGCGGTCAACAATATTCCGCTGCCGACTTGGCGTCCCGACCGCTCGACGCCGGCCGAACTGGCGTCGAAGGATAAGAACGTGCTTCTGGCGCTGGCCGAAACCGCTTCGCAGGACAAGAGCGCGACGGACGCGTTCTCCGTGCTGCCGACCGCCCGGCCACAGCCCGGCAAGCAGGACGAGGTCAAGGCCGTTCTCGAACAAGCCAATGCAACCGTCGAGGCCGGCGGCGCCGGCGCCGAATACCAGCTTGCGTCGTTGACGCAACCGGAACCGCGCTCGGCTTTCAACGACCCGGCGGGCGTCGATGCGGCCTCGCCGCGGCAGGCCATCGCCGCGCTTCCGGCAGGCGCCGATCCGGCACAGGCGATCGGCGGCGGCGTGAAGACGACGCCCAAGGAGTCCAGGGCATCCGCCCACGATCTGAAACCGGGACCGAAGGCCATGGTGGTGGCGACGCCGCCGCAGGCCGCGCGCTGGGCACTGGGCAGCGGCGTCAACATCGCTTCGGTCTCCGACCCGACGACAGCGCCGCGCTATGCCTATAACATCGTGCATACGCCGCCGAGCGAGGTGTATACAGCGGGCTTCCAAACGGATGGCGAGATGCAAGATGCCAGCCGCTTCAGCGGCAACGCGGTCAAGTTCCTGTCGGTCGCCCGTTTCCAGACGAAATAGCGATCCTGCCTGAGACCAAAGCCGCGTTGGACGACGATGCGGCTTTTTATTTTTCGTTCGCGAAGGCCTATTTGACCGGTCGGTTTTCCCGCTTCGTCTAATGGTAGGACAGCGCCCTTTGAAGGCGTGAATCGTGGTTCGAATCCATGAGCGGGAACCAAGGACGGCGCAAGCCGTTTCAGTCGACTTCCAGCGCAGCCGCTTCGCCCCTGGCGAGCAGCCGTGCGGCATCACGCGCGGGCGGCAAGCCGAACTGGCGCGCATATTCCCGACTGAACTGGGAGGCGCTTTCATAGCCGACGCTGAAGGCGACCTGTGCGGCGTTGCCGGGCTGCGCGATCAGCAGATGGCGCGCCTCCAAGAGGCGAAGTTGCTTCTGATACTGGATCGGGCTCATCGCCGTCGCCGCCTTGAAGTGGCGATGAAAGGCGGCGTTGCTCATATGCGAGAGTTCGGCCAGTCGCGACACATTGATCGGCTCGTTGTAATGCGCGCGAATCCACGCGGTGGCGCGGCGGATCTGCGACAGACGGCCGTCGGCGCGCGCCAGCTGACGCAGCTTTTCGCCTTGCGGGCCCTGCAACAGGCGGAACGCGATCTCGCGTTCGAGCAGGGGCGCGAGAACCGGAATGTCGGCCGGCCGGTCGAGCAGCCGCAGCATCCGGCGCCAGGCATCGAGCAACTCGTCATCGACGTGGCTGGTCACGAAGCTGTCGCCATCGAATGCCGGTCCGTGATCGATAAGCAGGCCGGCGATCAGCTCGGTATCGATCGAGAAGGCGACGGCCATGTAAGGCTGCGCGACGCTCGCCTCGATCAGCTGGCTGGTGGCGGGTGTCTCGACAGCATAGACGAAATAGCTGCCGGCGCCGTAGGCAAGCGTGCGGTCGCCGATCAGAACCGTTTTGGTTCCCTGCAGCACGAACAGCGTGGTCGGCTGGCAAAGCTCGGGCAGCGGCGGTGTCGGAACCTCGCTGCGGCCGATCGTAACGCGCGCAATGGCCGTCTTCGTGCGCCGTCCGCGCGCATGGCGGCCGGCGATGGCGATCAATTCCTGAAGCGCTTCGTTCATCGTTTCAGCATTGCCGATCCATCGCGGCCAAGCAACCAAGCGAGGCGCTGACGCGCACCTGGGTGATGCGAGGACGCGCACCTGAGAGGATTAGGCAAGAGGCTGAGAGCTTTTGGCGCGCGACGCAAGGCCGTTGACGTCATCTCTAGGTCTCGAAGGAGACATGGACATGACGACGAGAAAGAACGCGCTGGTGACCGGCGCCAACAAGGGCATCGGCCGTGAGACCGCCCGGCGACTGGCGAAACTGGATTACAAGGTATGGCTGGGTGCTCGCGACGCAGAGCGTGGCGAGACCGCGGCTCATGAGTTGCGCGGCGAAGGGCTGGACATCGAGTGGCTCGCGCTCGACGTCGCCAGCGACGACAGCGTGGCGGCCGCGGCCAAGGTCCTGACGGCGCGTGTGTCCGGTCTCGATGCACTGGTCAACAATGCCGGCGTCGCCCTCGGCTATGTCGACGCGCTCGACGCGGACGGCCGCTACCAACGGTCGCCAAGCCAGGAGGACATCGCGGATATGAAGGCCACCTATGACGTCAACGTGTTCGGGCCGGTGCGGGTTACCCAGGCGTTCCTGCCGCTGCTCGTGGCAACGCCCTCTGCCTGCATCGTCATGGTGAGCAGCTATCTCGGATCGCTGGCGCGGGCGTCCGGCAACAGCCAGTCGCCCAATGTCATGGGCTATGGCAGCTCGAAGACCGCGCTCAATGCCATTACGCTCGCGTTCGCGCGGGAACTCGCGCCGCGCGGCATCATGATCAACGCAGCCGCTCCCGGCTACACCGCGACGGATCTCAACGCGCACAGAGGCGGCCGCACGGTGCAGCAGGCGGCCGAGATCATCGTGCGGCTGGCGACGCTGGAGCCAGGCGGGCCGACGGGCGGCTATTTCGATGAGAACGGCGCGCTGCCCTGGTGAAAGCGCTGGCTACTTTTTGAGCTGGCTCGCTTCGCGCGCCAGCGCTTCGATCTCGTTCCAATTGCCGGCCTTGATGAGATCGTCGGGCGCAACCCAGGAGCCGCCGACGCAGATAACGTTGGGCAGGCTCAGATAGTCGGCGGCATTTTTGGCTGTGATGCCGCCGGTCGGGCAGAATTTCACGTCGGCAAGCGGCGAGGCGAAAGCTTTCAGCGAAGCGATGCCGCCAGACTGCTCGGCCGGGAAGAATTTCAGGAAGCGCAGGCCGGCCTCGCGCGCGGCCATGATCTCGCCGGGCGTGATGGCGCCGGGCAGCAGCGGCACGGGGCTGTCCTTGGCCGCGTCGAGAAGCTGGCTGGTGATGCCAGGGCTGACGATGAACTTCGCGCCGGCGCTTGCCGCTTCGTCGAACTGCCTGGCGTCGAGAATGGTGCCGGCGCCGACAATTGCCTCCTCGACCTCGGCGGCGACGCGGCGGATCGCTTCCAGTGCGTCGGCCGTGCGCAGCGTGATCTCGATGGCCCGCAAACCGCCACCCGACAAAGCGCGGGCAAGCGGTACGGCGTCCGCGACATTGGCGATCTTGAGCACCGGGATAACCGGCTGACCATTGAGAAGCGACAGAAGCTTTTCGGTCTTGCTGGTCATGTGCTGGTCTCCATTTCTTTGCTTTAAACCGATTAGCAGAAGGGTTCGCTCAAGTCCACGAAGCCCGGCGTGTCGCGATGCCGCGCTGCGGATGATGCACCGCCTGAACTTCCTTTGCCTTGAAACCGCTTTGACCACGGTCTAGTGGCATGGCCATGACGACAAAGGAAATTCAGCCCATCCGCGTCGCGGCGCTCTACAAATTCGCGCGGCTCGACGACTACGAGGCCTTGCGCATGCCGCTCGCCGCCTTCTGCTGCCGGCGCGGCATCAAGGGCACGCTGCTTCTCGCGCATGAAGGCATCAACGGCACCGTCGCCGGCAGCGAGGAGGCGATCGCCGGGCTGATGGATCATCTCCAGGCCATCGAAGGCCTTGCCGGACTGGAAGTCAAATACAGCAGCGCCACAGAGATGCCATTCCACCGCATGAAGGTGCGGTTGAAGCGCGAGATCGTCACCATGGGTGTCGAGGATATCGATCCGGCAACCAGCGCCGGCACCTATGTCGCGCCGGCCGACTGGAACGCGCTGATCTCGGATGCCGGCACCGTCGTCATCGACACGCGCAACGCCTATGAAGTCTCGCTCGGCACCTTCAAGGGCGCGGTCGATCCCAAGACCACCAGCTTCCGCGAGTTCCCGGCCTGGGTGGAAGAGCACCGTGAAGAGCTCGAAGGCCGCAAGGTGGCGATGTTCTGCACCGGCGGCATTCGCTGCGAGAAGGCCACGGCCTATGTGAAGTTGCTCGGCCTGAAAGACGTTTTCCATCTCAAGGGCGGCATCCTGAAATATCTGGAGGACGTGCCGGCCGAGGAGAGCCTGTGGCAAGGCGAATGTTTTGTGTTCGACGAGCGCGTATCCGTCTCGCATGGGCTAGCGGAGGGTGAAGCGGAGCTCTGCCGCGCCTGCCGGCATCCGCTGACCGTCGAGGACCGGCTGTCGCCGAAATTCACCGCCGGCGTCTCATGTCCGCATTGTCTTGAAACGCGCTCCGACGAGGATCGAGAGCGCTACGCCGAACGCCATCGCCAAGTGGAACTGGCGCAAGCGCGGGGCGGCAAGCGCCATGTCGGCAGCTAGAGCGGCCTGCGACCGAATAGCCGCGTCGTCATTGTAATGTCGGAGCGCGGGGCCTACGTCTTGCCGGTCCGAAACCCTGCCCGGGCGTATTCGGCCGGGCCAATTCTGGAGGCATTGATGCTCGATCCCAAGAAGCTGCTCGACGACCTTCTCGGCTCGCAAATCCCTGGGACCGGCTCGACCGTGCGCGACAAGGCGGGGCAGGCGGTGCAGATGGCGAAGGACAATCCGCTTGCCGCCGGCGCGCTTGCCGCCGTGCTGCTTGGCACCGGCACCGGCCGGCAGGTGACGGGCGCGGCCATCAAGCTCGGCGGCCTGGCGGCGATCGGCGGCCTCGCTTACAAGGCCTACCAGAATTACAAGGCCGGCAACGCGCCGGCGCAGGCGCCCGCGTCCGGCGAGCCTGAACTGCTCCCGCCGCCGGCCGATACTGCTTTCGATCCCGCGCAGGCGCCGCAGGGCGAGGCCGAGTTCACGCTGACGCTGGTCCGGGCGATGATCTCTGCGGCGAAGGCCGACGGCCATGTCGACGACGAAGAGCGCAAGAAGATCGCCGACAAGCTCAAGCTCGCCGGTATCGGTGCGGAAGCGGAAAAATTCCTGCTTGCCGAGCTCGATAGACCGCTCGATCTCGACACGCTGGTCGCCGACGCCAAGACGGACGCGCAGAAGCTCGAGCTCTACACCGCCTCGCGTCTGACCATCGATCCCGACACGCGTGCCGAGCGCGGCTATCTCGACCTGCTGGCCGGCCGGCTCGGCTTGCCGGACGCCTTGGTCGATCATGTCGAGGCGACGGTTTCAGCGGCGAAGGTGCCGGCCGGGAGCGCGCCCGGTTCGCCGTGGTGAATAGGCATTGGTAAACGCCATCCGGCGACGCCTTGCCGGTCGTTAGTCTCTCGTTAACCCAGCAAGCGCATCATTCTAATCAGTCGGACCGGCTTTTCCTCCTCCCAAGCGCGGTTCAGATCGGGGCGGTCGCCAATGACCGCCCTTTTTGTTGGCCCCTTTCTTTATCGCCAACAGCGGCTTGCCTTGATCCCTGGCATTTGCGATGCCACGTCTTTCCGAGCATGACCGGGAGGACGACGATGACCGCCATAGCTGAGAAGACCGCCATCGTTACTGGAGCCGGCACCGGCATCGGCAAGAGCGTCGCCACGGCGCTGCTCCAGGCAGGCTGGAACACGGTGTTCTGCGGTCGCCGCAAGACAGTGCTGGAAGAGGCGATCGCCGAGGCGGGAAAGACGCAGGCCAAGGCATTGGCCATCGCCTGCGACATCAGCAAGCCTGCCGAGGTCGACGACATGTTCGAGACCGTGCTCGCGGCGTTCGGACGAGTCGACCTGCTCTTCAACAATGCCGGCATGGGTTACAAGTCGACGCTGATCGACGAGATCCCGGTCGAAGTCTGGAACGATGTCGTCGGCGTCAACCTCACCGGCTCGTTCCTGTGCGCCCGCGCGGCCTTCGGCGCCATGCGCCGGCAAAAGCCGATGGGCGGCCGCATCATCAACAACGGCTCGGTGTCGGCCTATGCGCCGCGGCCGGGCTCCGTGCCCTATACAGCGACCAAGCATGCGATCACCGGACTGACCAAGACGCTGGCGCTCGACGGCCGCCCTTATGACATCGCCTGCGGCCAGATCGACATCGGCAACGCGCTGACCGAGATGGCGCAGCCGATGACGGTGGGCGTGCCGCAGGCGAATGGCTCGATCGCCGCCGAAGCGGTGATGGATGTGCAGCGCGTCGCCGACGCGGTGCTGCATATGGCCAGCCTGCCGCTCGATGCCAACGTGCTGTTCATGACGGTGATGGCGACGAAGATGCCGTTCGTCGGGCGCGGATAAGCGCCTGACGGGTCACTTGGTCAAGAACGCCTCGATGCGTTCCAGCGCGCGCAGGATGTTTTCCTCGGAATTGGCGTAGGAGAGCCGGATATAGCCTTCGCCGAGCACGCCGAAATCGGGGCCGCCGATGAGCGCGACGCCGGCATCCTCCAACAGCGCGGAGGCAAGCTTCTTTGCCTTCCAGCCGGTCTTCGACACGTTGGGGAAGGCGTAGAAGGCGCCCTTCGGCGTGATGCAGGAGATGCCGGGGAGCGCGTTCAGCCCTTCGACCACGATCTTGCGGCGGTTGTCGAAGGCACGCATCATCTTCTCGACATCGTCCTGCGGGCCATCGATCGCGGCGATCCCGGCAAACTGGCTGGGCGCGTTGACGCAGGACCAGCAATTCACCGCCAGCTTGCGCACCTTGTCATAGAGATGGGCGCCCTTGTCGCCGTTTGGCCAGATCGACCAGCCCATGCGCCAGCCGGTCATGGCCCAGGTCTTCGACCAGCCATTGAGCACGATCAGACGGTCGCGGATCTCGGGAAAGTTCAGCAGCGAGCAGTGCGTCTCGCCGTCATAGGTCATGACGTCGTAGATCTCGTCGGACATGATGGCGACCTGCGGGTGCTTCTCCAGTCCATTGACCAGCTTCTCGATTTCGGCGCGCGGCGTGACGCCACCGGTCGGATTGGCGGGCGAGTTGAGGATCAGCAGCCTGGTCTTCGGCGTGATCAGCGCCAGCGTCTCGTCGGCCGAGAAGGCAAAGCCGTTCTCCTCGCGCATCGGCACCGGCACCGGCGTGGCGCCGGTGAACTCGATCATTGAGCGATAGATCGGAAAGCCGGGATCGGGATAGAGGATCTCCGTGCCTGCCTCGCCGAACATCAGGATCGCGCAGAACATGGTCGGCTTGCCGCCGGGCAGGATCATCACATTCTCGGGCGAGACCTCGACGCCGGTGGTGGTGAGCGTGCGGCGCACGACAGCTTCGCGGGTGGCCAAGAGGCCGTTTGCCGGCGTGTAGCCATGGTGTCCGTCGCGCAGCGCCTTGATCGCCGCCTCGACGATGTGCTGCGGCGTCTTGAAGTCGGGCTGGCCGATGCCGAGGTTGACGATATCGCGGCCCTGATGGGCAAGCGCGGTGGCCCTGGCCAGCACCGCAAAGGCATTTTCCTCGCCGAGACGGTCGAAGGCCGCGATCGTGTGGAGCATTTTTCCCGTCCCTGTGGTTCTTTCTGTGAGCGAGCGTTTTTGTGACCGTCCGCTGGGAAAAGTCAACGGATTGGAGTTGGCCGGTGTCGGAAGATCTGAAGAATTGGCAGCCGCGCCCGCGGCCGGAACGCAAGGCGATCGAGGGACGCACCGTCAGGCTCGAGCCGTTGAGCGCGGCAAAGCATGGCGATGGGCTCTACGAAGCATCGTCGGTTTCCGATGTCGGCGGACGTTTCGCCTGGCTGCCCGATTATCCGCCGGAAACCCGCGCCGCTTTCCAACCCTGGCTCGACAAGGCGGAAGCCAGCGAGGATCCGTTGTTCTTCACCGTCATCGACAAGGCGAGCGGCAAGATCGCCGGTCGCCAGACGCTGATGCGCATCGACGCCAATAACGGCGTCGGCGAAATCGGCAACATCTATTGGGGTCCGCTGATCTCGCGCAAGCCGGCGGCGACCGAGGCGCAGTTTCTGTTTGCGAAATATCTCTTCGACGATCTCGGCTACCGCCGCTACGAGTGGAAATGCAACAACCGCAACGAACCCTCGAAACGCGCCGCCGAGCGCTTCGGCTTCAAGTTCGAAGGCATCTTCCGCCAGCACCTTGTGGTCAAGGGTGAAAACCGCGACACGGCGTGGTATTCGATCATCGACAAGGAGTGGCCGGCCTTGCGCAAAGCCTATGAGGCTTGGCTCGATCCGGCGAATTTCGATAGCGAAGGCGGCCAGAAACGGCGGCTTGAGGAATTTCGCGCCGAGTTTGGCGCGTAGACCATGATTCCGAAAAGTGGGAACCGGTTTTCGGATAAGATCACGGTCAGCAAATAGGAGTTTGGCGATGGCGCACGCTTCGCATGATCACGGCTCGGCCGGTCATAGCCATGGTGCCGGCCATGTGCATGGCTCGACCGACAAGAAGCGGGTGCTGATCGCGACCTGCCTGACCGCGGGCTTCATGGTCGCTGAGGCGCTGGGCGGCTGGCTGACCGGTTCGCTGGCGCTGGTCGCCGATGCCGGCCACATGCTGGCCGATGCGATCGCGCTCGGCCTTGCCTGGTATGCCTTCCACCTGACAGGGCGTCCCGCCACCGGCCGCCTCACCTATGGCTTCGCCCGGGTGAAGACGCTGGTCGCCTACACCAACGGCATCGCCATCTTCGTCATCGCGCTGTGGATCGTCTACGAAGCCTGGGGACGGCTGATGGCGCCCGCGCCCGTGCTGGGCGGACCAATGCTGGTGGTGGCGGTGGCAGGCCTGCTGGTCAACATCGCTTCCTTCTTCGTGCTGCATGGCGGCGATCGCGAGAGCCTCAACATGCGCGGCGCCATCCTGCATGTGCTAGGCGACCTGCTGGGCTCCGCCGCGGCGATCGTCGCCGCCGTCATCATCATCGCCACGGGCTGGACGCCGATCGATCCGATCCTGTCGGTGCTGGTGTCGTTGCTCATCCTGTCGACGGCATGGTCGCTGATGCGCGAGGCCGCGCACGTGCTGCTCGAAGGCGTCCCGGCAAGCCTCGACCGCGACCTGATCGCCAAGGACCTGGCAGGCTCGGTCAAGGGTGTGCGCGAGGTGCACCACATGCATGTCTGGTCGCTCGACGGCACCTCCAACATGGCGACGTTGCATGCCTGCCTGAACGACGGCGTGGATGCGTTTGTGGCGGTAAGTGCCATCAAGAAACGGCTTGCCGCCAAGCACGGCATCGATCATGCCACGGTCGAGCCCGAGTTCGGCCAGTGCGCCGACAGCCATGACGAGCACGACCACCGTCACGATCACGGCCATGCGCATGGCGCGCCTGCCGACCGCCGGCACTATCATTGACCGCGCCGTGATGACCACGCTGAGCAGCCTCGGAGCGAGGAACGATTGCTGATGGATCGTGACACTCGCAAAGCGGCGATCGCCGCGGCCGTGATACTGCTCGTGTTCGGTCTCGCCGCCTATTTCCTGCCGGCCGTCATGCTGGCGGTGGGCAAGGTCTCGACGGTCCTGGCGGCCATCGTCGCCGTGATCTTCGTGCTCGGGCTGTTCGTCGTCCTGTGGCTGCGCGGACGCAGCCAACGCAAGAAAGGTCTCTGAAGATGAGGATACTGATCACGGGCGCGGCCGGCATGGTCGGCCGCAAGCTTATCGCGCGGCTGGCCAGGGATGGTGCCTTGCGCGGGCGCAAGATAACGGCGCTCGACCTGCACGACATCGTGCCGCCGCAGGCGCCGGCGCTCGCCGGTGTCGATGTCGCGATCCACACCGGCGATCTTGCCGCGCCCGGCGCCATGGCGGCCCTCGTGGCTCCGCGCCCGGACGTGATCTTCCATCTCGCCGGCATCGTGTCGGGGGAGGCGGAGGCCAATTTCGATCTCGGCTACCGGGTCAATCTCGACGGCACGCGTGCCTTGTTCGATGCGGTGCGGCTGGGGGCATTTTCGCCGCGCCTGGTCTTCACCTCGTCGATCGCCGTGTTCGGCGCGCCGTTTCCCGACGTCATCCCGGACGAGTTCCATCCGACGCCGCTCACCTCCTACGGCACGCAGAAGCAGATGAGCGAAGCGCTGCTTGCCGACTATACGCGGCGCGGCTTCTTCGACGGCATCGGTATCCGGCTGCCGACGATCTGCGTTCGCCCCGGCAAGCCGAACAAGGCGGCGTCCAGCTTCTTCTCCGGCATCATCCGCGAGCCGCTCGCCGGGCAGGAGGCGGTCCTGCCGGTGCCGCGCTCGGTTCTGCACACCCATGCCAGCCCGCGCTCGGCGGTGGGCTTCCTAATCCATGCGGCCGAGATCGACGGCGATAAGGTCGGACCACGCCGCAACCTCACCATGCCTGGCGTCGCCGTCACCGTCGGCGAGCAGATCGAGGCGCTGGAGCGCATCGCCGGCGCTCAGGTCGCGAAGCGGATCCGCGAGCAGCCTGACGAGACGATCTGGGCGATCGTCAAAGGCTGGCCGACGCGTTTCGAGGCGAGGCGGGCGAGGGAGCTAGGCTTCAAAGCTGAAAGCAGCTTCGACGAGATCATCCGCGCGCATATCGAGGATGAGCTCGATGGGAAGATAGCGTAACGGCCATCCAGCGTCTGGGAGGCGAAAATCGGCGTTCAGGCGCCGCCCGACAGGCTGGCCGATAACAGCAGCAGGCCGACCAGGAAGATGAAGGCGGCGCCGCCGATCTCGACGATGGAATGGATGCGGTTGCCGATGCGGCCGTCGCCGGCGAAATAGACCGCCCAGTTCTTGGCCAGCACCGCGATCGTCGCCAGCGCCGACACGGTGATCGCGGTGCCGATCGACATCGCCAGCACCGACAGCAGTCCGCCCACCCACAGCCCATTGAGCAGCGCGAAGCTCAGCACGATCAGCGCGCCGGAGCAGGGGCGGATGCCGACGGCGGCGACCGCCGACCAGGCTGTGCGCCAGTCGAACCGATCGCCCGACAGCATCGCCGGGTCCGGTGCGTGCGAATGACCGCAGGTCTCGCAGACTTCGCCCGGGCCATGGTCGTGGTGGTCGTGCGCGGCGTGATGGTGGTGCTCATGCGCGCCATGATCATGGGCGTGGGCATGCGAATGGTCATGATGATCATGATCGTCATGCATGTGCAGGGCATGCGCGGCATGCGCATGCGCGTGGAAATGGCCCGCATGGGAATGCGCGTGGGCGTGCGCGTGCCCGGCATGGGAATGCCCGCCATGCGAATGGCCGGCATGGGCGGCCGACAGGCTGTAGGCGGGGGTTTTGCCCAACAGGCGCAGGATCGACGGACCGAGCTTGCGCCACAACAGCCAGGCGCCGAACAGCGTTACCAGCACGTAGCTCGAGATTTCCAGGAACCAGGCGGCGTCGGTCATCGAGATCGCGGTGCCGCGCAGCACGAAATAGGCAAGCATCATGACCACCACCGCCGTCAGGCCCTGCAGCAGCGCTGAGACGAAGGAGAGCATGATGCCTCGCTTCAGCGCGAACTCGTTGGCGACCATGTAGGACGAGATCACCGCCTTGCCGTGGCCGGGACCGGCGGCATGGAAGATGCCATAGGCGAAGGACAGGCCGATCAGCAGCCAGAGCTTGCTGCCGTCCTGGCGCATCGCCTTCATGGCGGCCGCCAGCGAATGGTAGAACTCCTGCTGCCTGAGATTGATCCACATCAGGACATGCGCGAACGGACCCGTGGTGGTCGGCGCCATGCCGTCATTGGTGCCGATGCCGAGCGAGCTTTGCGCATGCGCGACGGCGGGCAGGTGGGTGATCACCAGGGTGGCGGCCAGCAGGCCGAGCGCCAAGCGGATATTCGTGGGATGCCCCACCAATATCCGCCTGGATTCCGTTGTCTGTCGCAGGCTCCGCTCGCAAAACCGTGGGACACTTTTGCGGAACCTGCTTGCGCGCAGCGATGGTTTCATCACCAAATCATCCTTCCGGCGGGCAGTTCAACTCGAGCTTGGTGGCGAATATCTTGCTCATGTCGGTGCCTGTCGGATCGTTGAAGAACGCCTCCGTCAGGGTCTTCTGATTTTCCTTGATCGCCTCGTCCGGATCGGGACGGATGACCTTCTTGGTGCAGGTCGAGGGCAGGCCTTCGACGGTAAGGTTGGCGTCGTCGGTGAAGTCGATGGCGGTGTAGAAGGTCGGATCGTAGACGCCGATATCGATCTTGCCGGCAAGCTTGATCGGCGTCTTGGGCTGCGACTCGAACAGGATGATCAGCTGGTCGTTGTCGAAGTTCGCCATCAGGTGCGGCGGTGGCACCATGGGCGCGTCCTTGCCGTCCTGGGTGACGAGCTGGAAGTAGTTGAACTCGGCCAGCGAGGAATGGACGGTGTCGGCCACTTCCTTGAGCTCTTTGTCGTCAAGTTTCAGATCGGAGTTCTTGTCGAACTCCATCATCACTGTACTCGAAAACAGGTCGTCAAAGCGCCAAACGTGGCGCAACGCCGTCACACTTTGGTGATCCTGGCTGAGGATGACGTCGAGTCGGGCCTCGGCGAAGACATGCGGGTGCACTTCGGCCTGCTCGACCGAGGCTAATGTGGCCGCAAGGGCCGAAGCCAGCATGGTTGCTTGCCGTTTCAGATGCATTCCGTGCCGCGATTCCATTGACTTTGTTTTACGCAATTCCGGACGGAAAACCGCTACACACTTTTCCTGGAATTGCTCTAGGGAGCGAACCCGAGGGTTGACATAAAGCGGGCGAAATTGGGACGCCCGCTTCAGCTTCGTCTTTACGCCCGCCGCTGCGGACGTTCGGCCGACAAGTCATCAAGCGGTGTCGCGCGTCCTGAACCACTGCACCAGGAAGTCGACGAAGACGCGCACCTTGGCCGGCAGATAGCGTCGGTGCGGATAGACGGCGAAGATGCCGGTGCCCGACAGGAGGCGATCGTCGAGCGCTGTGACCAGCTTGCCGGACGCGACGTCGGGAGCGGCGATGAAATCGGGCAGCATGGCAAAGCCGAGGCCCGAGAGCGCGGCGGCCCTTGCCACGATCGGGCTGTTGACCTCGATTGGGCCTGACACGGCGACGCTCATGGATTCCTCGCCCTCGCCCTTGAAGCGCCAGTTGGCCAGCGAGCGGCCATTGGTGTCGACGATGCAGGGCATGTTGGCGAGGTCCTGCGGCCGCGTCGGCGCGCCATGCTTGGCGATCAGATCCGGCGAGGCGCAGAGCCTGACCGAGAACGGCGCCAGCCGCCTGGCGATGAGCGAAGAGTTCTCCAGTCGCGAGATGCGCACGGCAAGATCGAACCCTTCCTCGACCAGGTCGACGAAGCGGTCGTCGAGATGGATGTCGAGCACGATGTCGGGGTGCTGCCTGGTGAAGTCGATCAGCGACTGGCCGATCGGCGCGTCGGCGAAGGTGCGGGCGGCCGACAGCTTGATCCTGCCGCGAACGTCGCCGGAAGACTGGCGCACCGTCTCGGCGAGGCTGTCGACTTCGCGCACGATTTCCGAGGCCCGCTGATAATAGGTATGGCCGGCTTCGGTGAGCGAGAACTGGCGCGTGGTGCGGTTCAAAAGCAGCGCGCCGAGCTCGTCTTCCAGCTCGCGCACGTATTTCGACAGCAGCGCCTTGGAACGGCCGATCTTGCGACCCGCGGCCGAAAAGCCTTCCGCCTCGACCACGTCGATGAAGGCGCGCATGCGGGTCAATGTGTCCATCGTCAGACCTTTCGTGCCGCGTCGAGAATCTTGCGGCCGAGCCGTATCAGGGCAACGTCGCTGCCGGAAGGCCCCAGCAGCGACAGGCCGAAGGGTGCGCCGTCGACGGAGCCGATCGGCAAGGTGATCTGCGGAAAGCCCGAGAGGCCGGAGAGGCATAAGAGATGCAGCGCCCTTTCGCGATAGGCCTGGAACTGTTCGGGCGTGCTGGCGGCGAGCGGGGCGGCGCCGGGAACGGTGGGCAGGACTAGGAAGCTGTCATTGCCGAGCAACGCGCCCAGCTCGTCCCGGAACGCCAGTCGGCGCGCGGCTTCGGTGGCGGCGGTTCTGGCATCGACGGTGCGGCCGAAACCGAAACGTTCCTCGACGCCGGGGCTTAGGCGGCCGCCGGCCGAGATCCAGGCGCCATGCTCGCGCCAGGCCTCGAAGGCCTGCAAGCGGCGAAAGCACCAGTAGAGCTCGTCAGGGAATGAGGCGAAGGCGTATTCGGTCTCCACCGGCTGGCCTATGACCGAAGCGGCCAGCGCCTTCATGCGCGCATATTGCTCGGCTTCCGCCGGGCCCATGACGAAGGCATCCAGCCAGCGGATCGACAGCGGCCGGGTGAGCGGGTGCTGGTGCGGATCGCGGCCGAGCAAAAGCTTGCCGACCGCCTCATAGGTCTCGATGTCGTCGGCGAACCAGCCGAAAGTGTCGAAGCTCGAGGCGAGCTTCATGGCGCCTTCGAGCGGGATGCGGCCATGCGTGGTGCGCAATCCGATCAGGCCGCAGAAGCTTGCCGGCGCGCGGATCGAACCGCCGGTGTCGGAGCCGGTGGCGATGTTCGCCAGCCCGCCGGCAACCGCGGCCGCCGAGCCGGAGGAGGAGCCGCCGGTGACGCGCTTGGGCGCGGCGGGATTGACCGGGTACGGGAAATGCGCGTTCTGGCCGAACAGCGAGAAGGCCAGCTCGTCGGTCTGGGTCTTGCCGACGAATCGCGCGCCGGCATCGAGGATCGTTTGTACCGCTGCCGCGGTGCGCGAGGCGGCATGCGCTTCCTCGAATTTTTGCGGGTTGCCGCAGCCGGTGCGGTAGCCGGCAACGTCGTAGATGTCCTTGACGGCCAGACGCAGGCCGGCGAGCGGGCCCAATTCCGCATTCGCCACAGGCATTTGGCGCAGATCGAGGAAGGCGTTAAGCGGTCCTTGAGTTCCTGGCATCGTTCGATATCCGGATACGGTCGGACAAACATTGTTCGATGCCAGAAAATTTACAACTGCGCTTACGATTTTTATTGATTGTGAAACCCTTCGCTCCTATATCGCGCTTGCCCAAAGTCGCACGTGCCTGTGGGTGTCCGCCGATCCTCGAATGGTGAGGGCAATCGGTAAGGTAACTGGAGCCAACCACTCCAGTCGGTCAGTGGCCAACCACAAGATCGAGGACACCTTGAAGCAACGACGGTGCGGGCCTTTCTGGTTCTCTTCCGGTTGTCCAAAGACCGGGGTTACTAAAGAGGCACACCTTCATTGCCGGCAGTGCGGACGGGTCTCCCATCCAAGCCAAGGCAGACAAAGCGAACCGAGGCCGGGCAAGGCCAAGGTTCACCGCCGCGAGACGGCATTTCATGGTTCCGGGGTCTCCACCGGCTGGTTCCATGGATTTTCCGTCCCGCCTTTGTCCACCGCGTGTTCGCGAGGCTGAGCGCCCGCGTCTCGCAGCCTTATTGCGCGCCGCAAGGCGTTATGGAGAGACCCCGATGGCCACCCAGCGCATCCTTGACTTCCTCGCCACCCGACGTCCGAACGGCCCCTGCCTCGTCCTCGACCTCGATGTCGTGCGCGACAATTTCCGTGCCTTCGAGAAGGCGTTGCCCGATTCCAAGATCTACTATGCGGTGAAAGCAAACCCGGCGCCGGAAATCCTGCGCCTGCTTGCTGCGATGGGCTCGTCCTTCGACACCGCATCGGTTGCCGAGGTTGAGATGGCGATGGATGCCGGCGCGCCGGCCGACCGCATTTCCTTCGGCAACACCATCAAGAAGGAGCGTGACATCGCACGCGCCTATCAGCTCGGCATCCGCCTGTTCGCCGTGGATTGCGTCGAGGAGGTCGAGAAGATCGCCCGCGTCGCCCCCGGCTCGCGTGTGTTCTGCCGCGTGCTCACCGACGGCGAGGGCGCCGAGTGGCCGCTGTCGCGCAAGTTCGGCTGCGTGCCGGCGATGGCCGTCGACGTGCTGCGCCATGCCAAGAGCCTCGGCCTCGACGCCTATGGAGTGTCGTTCCATGTCGGCTCGCAGCAAACCGATCTGACGGCCTGGGACCGCGCGCTCGGCGACGCCAAGAAGGTGTTCGCGACGCTGGCCGACGAAGGCATCGTCTTGAAGATGGTCAACATGGGCGGCGGTTTCCCGACCCGTTACCTGAAGGACGTGCCGGTGGCGCAGGCCTATGGCCAGGCGATCTTCTCGGCGCTGCGCAAGCATTTCGGCAACGCGCTGCCCGAGACGATCATCGAGCCGGGCCGCGGCATGGTCGGCAATGCGGGCGTCATCAAGTCGGAAGTCGTGCTTATCTCGAAGAAGGCCGACAACGACAATGTGCGCTGGGTGTTCCTCGACATCGGCAAGTTCGGCGGCCTCGCAGAGACCATGGACGAGGCGATCCGCTATCCGATCGTCACGCGCCATGACGGCTCGGAGACCGCGCCTTGCGTGCTTGCCGGCCCGACCTGCGATTCGGCCGACGTGATGTATGAGAAGACGCCTTATCCGCTGCCTTTGTCGCTGACCATCGGCGACGAGGTGCTGATCGAAGGCACCGGAGCCTACACGACCACCTATTCGGCGGTCGCGTTCAACGGCTTCGAGCCTCTCCGATCCTACGTGATCTGAGCAGTTCGCAAGAAACCGCTCAGATCAACCCGGGCGGGTCATCCGCCCGGGCTCGCTTGTGGAACAGATCTCCGCTCGTGAAGGATCGCGGATATGGAATACCTGATCAAATCGGCCAATGCGGCCACCCAAATTGCCCCCTCGTCCGGACCGTCGGCTGAGCTTTTCTCCGCGGGGGAGAATGGCTCGACGGCAGTGCTTGCGCCCTCCCTTGCCCTCCGGGCACAGGCTGGCTCGCGCAGCGCGCCGGACGAGGGGGCCGCCCAGGCGCCGGCCTTCGTCATCGTTGGCGAAGCCGTCGACGATGTCATTGCGCGCGAAATCCTGCTCGACCGGGCCATGGGACCGAACCGCAGGAAGAAGTCGTCCGAGAAGCTGCGGCGCGGCCGCCGGCCGTCGGAAGGCCTGGCCTTCGTCGCCCGCGATCCGTCGGGCGCAGTCGTCGGCACGGTGCGGCTTTGGGATGTCAGGCTGGGCGAGGGCGGTCCGGCGCTCCTGCTCGGCCCGCTCGCGGTCGAGCCGGGGTTGAAGAGCGGCGGCATCGGTTCGGCGCTGATGCGACACGCGGTCGCCGAAGCCGCGCGGCTCGGTCACGGCGCAGTGCTGCTCGTCGGCGATGCCCCCTATTACGGCCGGTTCGGCTTCTCGGCCGACCTCACCGGAACGCTTGCCATGCCTGGCCCCTATGAGCGGCACCGGCTTCTGGCGCTGGAGCTGAAGGACGGCGCGCTGGATGGCGCCAAGGGCACGATCAAGGCCGCCGGCCGCAAGATCAAGGGACAGGCCCAGGGCTTCGTCGCCTGACGCCCACTATTCGACAAAAAACAACGTCGCCCGATGGGCGGCGTTGTTTTTTGCGAACGATCAGCCGAGCAGCTGGCTGAGCGCCATGGCGACGGTCATGTCGCCTTCGACCTTGAGCTTGCCGGCCATGAAGGCCATGGTCGGGTTGAGGTCGCCGGCAATCAGCGAGTCCAGATCGTCAAGCGAGAGCTTGACGGTGCAGTCGGTCGGCGCATCAGTGGTCGAGACGGTCGCGCCGTCGATGACGATGACGCCGTCGCTGCCGGTATCGAACTTGACCGAATGCTCGAAACCGGCGCTTGCCACGCGCGACCTGATCTTGTCGGCAATCTCCTGAACGCCCATGGCAGTTCTCCTCACTGGTTGCGTTGACGCGCACCGGCTCGCGGCCGCTGGGCGACGCGCCACGCCTGCGCGTGGTCGCATGTCACCGGCGCATATAGCTTCGAGTTGACGTTAACGTCAACGCGATCACCATGCGTCAAGTCGCATCACAGGTAGGCAGGCTCAGGCACATCCATGCCGAATCTTGGTCGGGCAATCAATGCTCCGGCGCGGCCTTGAACGCCTTGGTCATCGCCGCCGCGGTTTCGCCGGCGCCTCTGCGGCGGCGGAGCGCGTTGTCGCGGATATCGTCCTTGGAGAGGAAATTGACCTGGTCGATCAGCACGTCGTGCACCAGCTCGACGCCGATGCGGGTGTTGATGGTGTCGCGGATCGACTTGCGGAAGGCGTCGAGATCGATCGATTCCTTCTTGGTGAAATCGATCTGGGGATTGGAATAGAGGTAGGAATAGACCTGGTCGGTCATCAGCGCCTGCGCGGGCACCGACAGTTTCTTAATCTCCGCCGGCTCCACCGTGTAGACGAGCTTGGTGAGGAAATAGCCATCGATCCTGCCGTCGCGCAGCAGCGGCACCGAGATCATATCGGTCTTGACGTAGTCGAGCCCGCCCAGCATCGGCTTCGGCGGTTCGGCCGCGCCGCGCTGGCTTGCCGCCTGGAAGGAATAGAAGACCGCGCCGAGCGTCACGGTGCAGATCCACAGCGCGGCGGCGATGAATTTTATCATGTTCTATTTGCTGCGAGCATGATCTTGTCCGAAAACCGGCCTCCACTTTTCGGGATCATGCTCGAGCCATTCCGAACTCGCCGGCCGAATAGGTGCCGTCGGTATCGGCGCGCTGGATGGCGTTTCTCAGAAGCGTGGCGACCTCGTTGACGGCGTTGAGATGGGCCAGGATCGCCGCCTCGTTCTTCGCCAGTTTCTGGCGCAGCCTCAGCAGGCCCTCGCGATGCTGCTCGAGGAATTCGATCTCGTTGGCGCCCTTGAGCGCCCGGTTCAGCTCGTAGAGATAGCGGCTCTTGCGCGCGTTCGACGACTTGAGGTCATAAGCCGTCCCGCTGCGGATGCCGGCGGTCTCCTCCTCCACGACTTCCTCGATGCGGCCGATGATGGCGGCGAGGTTGCCGGGTCGTGCGGCGGGCGCTTCCCCTGCGCTGGTCCGTGCGGGAAGGTTGGAAAGGTCCGTTTCGTCGGCCATGTAGGTCCCTAGATCTTGATGTCCGTTTTTATGGTGGTTTCGTCGCCGGTCATCGACCGTGCGGCCTTGCGCTCAAGCTCCTCGAGCATCGAGGTCGAAAGCCTGGTCTGCTGGTCGATCTCGGTTTTCTGCGGCCCGCCGGCAACTGGGCCGACCGGCACCTTGTGCTCGCCGTCGAGATAGTGGTCGGCCAGCATCGATCTGGCGATGCCGATGCCGCCATGCGCGGCCATGACATCAGCCACCTTCTCGGCGAGCTGCGATTTCCACATGTCGCCGGCAAGGCCCTTGCCGTAGACGCCCTCGGTGTCCTTGGGCATCATGTTCTGGATGAAGGTCGTCAGCACCATCGCCTCGAAGCGCTGGAACTTCTTCGCCGGATTGGCGGCTTCCGCCTTGTCGGCCGTGGCGCGAGAAAGCACGGAGCCGGCATCGACCGTGGCGGACGGATCGACCGAGAAGGCACCGGGCGCACCACCCGCGCGCCTGAGGAGCGCCGCGCGCGCGGCCTCGACATCGGCCGGCTCCGCTGCGCGGGCAACGTCCATGACGATGTCGCTGGGTGGGGAAATGGCCAAGAACGTCCGCCCTTTGCAGATATTGTTAGTTGCACAATGACTGAAGAAGCTTGTGGCAGGCTTGCGGAAAAAGGGAGGCGAAATGCGGATGTATGGATCGGTTATCTGCTTCGCACCACGGGTGGCGTTCCCCAATCAGATGTTTCTGATGTCGCCCTTAAGGCCGGTAGCGGATGGTCTTATTCGGATACGAGAGGACAAAAAGCTGTCATTCCGCTGCGATCCCGCCATCGCGAAACGACTCCGGGAACGGTCGCTGTAGCGCCCCAAGAGCTCGCTCGCAAAGGTGCTTCAGCGATTGCGCAAAATGTAGATAGATATATGTCTGTTTCGTTGCCGAGGCTTCTATGAGCGAGCAAAATCGCCATTCCTGGCGGGAGCGCATGACGATCCTCGGCGATGTCGAGGCGGCATCCTTCCTTCCGTGGATCGAGCGTCATGCCGCCAAGCTCGGGCTCGCGCAGGCAATATGCTTTGCCGGTCCCGACCGCATTGAACTCGACATTGCCGGTCCGGCCGAGCTCATCGACATGATGGAGATGGGATGCTCTCTTGGACCAATCGATGTCTGGGTCGAGGCCATCCGCCGGGCGCCGATCGAGATCTAGGTTTTCCAGTCGCTGGTCTTGCCTACCCTAGGGTGCCATGCACCTTTTTTGGGCATTATTGCCAGTGAGGAAATGTTGTGCAAACGTGACCGGGTCTTTTAGCATGTCCTTGACCGCTAAGCCGTGCTCGGGAACATGCTGGTGTCGTTTGAAAGTTGATGTATGCCGCCCTACCCGACCGGCTCTTGGATGCCTGTTGCCCTCTCCGCGGACTTGCCTGCGGGAACCGTGATGCCAGCTCCATCCCCAGCCGGGCCGATTGCCCTTTGGCGAAGCCGCTCCGGCCGTGTGGCGGCCTTTGCCGACAGATGCCCTCATCGCGGCATGCGCCTCTCCCACGGCTTCGTGCGCGGTGAGACCCTGTCCTGCATCTATCACGGCTGGAGCTATGCCCAGGTGGGAAACTGCCTACGCATTCCGGCCCATCCGGCACTGACGCCGCCGGACACGATTCGTGTCGCGACACAGCCCGTCGAGGATGGCGGCGGCATCATCTGGATTCCGGTTGGCGAACCAGCCGCCGGGCCGCCACGGTTCGACGGAGTTACTCCCCTGCGCTCAATGGTGGTGGAGGCCGACATCGCCGCGCTGGAGTCGGCCGCCGGGACGAAGGCCGGCGAAGGCCTGCTCGACTATACGCATGATGGCCGGAACGTGCGGCTGCTGCTTGCTCCCGAAGGGAAAGCGCGGACGCTGATGCATGTTCTGGTGGACGAGGACAGCAATCCGAGCGAGCGTATCGCCGCGTCGAGGGCCGCCGAGGCGCTGCGGCGGGCGGCCGAGCATGTTGCGGCCAGCGGGACCGCCCGATGACCCGCAACGCGATGATCGACGAATGGTATCCGGTCGGCCTTGCCAGCCAGCTCGATGCGCATGGACGCAAGACCGCCCTCATGGGCGAGCCGATCGAGGTGAGGCTCGGCGAGGACGGGAACGCCAAGGTCACCGGCGGCAACGGACGTGTTCTGCCGGCCTGTATCCGCTATGGCCATGTCTGGGCGTCGCTCGGCGATCCGCAAAAGCCGCTGTTTGCGATCCCCGAGGCCGACCAGCCCGGCCGCCGGCTCGTCGATGTCGGGGTGGTGCGCGTGCGCTGCTCACCGCTGCGCGCGGTGGAGAACTTCCTGGACATCGCGCATTTTCCGTTCGTCCATACCGACATATTGGGAGCCGAGCCGCATACGGAGGTGCAGAACTACAAGGTCGAGATCCGCGAGGACGAAGACGAGGTATGGGCAACCCAGGTGCAGTTCTACCAGCCGCAGGCCGCCAAGTCGGCGGAAGGCGGCATCACCACGCAATACATGTATCGCGTGCCCGCGCCGACCTGCTCGATCCTCTACAAAACCTGCCCGCCGCGCCCGGGTGAATGGGACGTCATCACCCTTTTCGTGCAGCCGCTTGCCGAAGACCTGTGCGACGTCTGGCCATGGATGGCGCTGTTCGACGACGAAACGCCGATGACCGACCTGATCCATTTCCAGCAGACGATCTTCGTCCAGGACCGGTCGATCCTTGAAAACCAGATCCCGGGGCTGCTGCCACTCGATCCCGGCATGGAGATTCCCACGCGGGCCGACCTGACCTCGGTTGCCTACAGGCGCTGGCTGAAACGCCACGGCTACACCTACGGCGCGCAGCTGGTGGCGCAATGAAGCTCTACGACTACGTCCTGTCACCGAGCTGCTACAAGGTGCGCCTGATGGCGGCGCTGACCGGTGTGGCGCTCGACATCCGCCCCGTCGACTTCCATCCCGGCGGTGAGCATCGCGGCCCCGAACTCCTGGCGCTCAACCCGGCGGGCTCGATCCCGATCCTGGAGGATGGCGACCTCGTCCTGACTGAATCCTCGGCCATGCTGGTCTACCTCGCCGCGAAGGCGGCGCCGCAATGGCTTTGCAACGATGCGGCCAGACCGGCGGCGACCGTCCAGCAATGGCTTTCCTTCTCGCATCGGCTGACCGCCAGCCTGGGAGCGGCGCGCCTGCACGAGATGCTGCTGCGTCCGGGCAATATCGATGCGCTTCGCGCGCAGGGCACGGCGGCCCTGCGGGAACTGGAAGCCGGCCTCGTCGAACAGCGCATCCGCGGCCAGCGCTTCCTTGCGTCGGACCGGCCGACGGTCGCCGATATCGCCTGCTTTCCCTATGTCGCCTTGGCGCCGGACGGCGGCGTTTTGCTCGATCCCTATCCCGCGATCCGGCTGTGGTCGCGGGCGATCCGCGCCATCGACGGCTTCATCGAGATGCCCGGCATCCACCGGCTGCACGAGCTCAAACCCGAGCCCGTCCCTGAAGGCGGCGAAGCCTGACATGCCAGGTTATCTGTTGAAGAGCTGCGCTACGGTCATCGTCGACGATGGCGACGGTCCGCGCGTCCGTCGCAATGTCGATATCTTGACCGACGGCCCGGCGATACGGGCCATCGGCGAAGGCCTCGACAAGGGGGAACTGCCTGGCGGCACCGTCGCGCAGGACGCCGCCGGCTGGTTTGTCTATCCCGGCCTCGTCAACACCCATCATCACTTCTTTCAATGCTTCGTGCGCAACCGCGCCGAACTGGACTGGACGAAGCTGTCGGTCATCGAATGGCTCGACCGCATCTACCCCATTTTCTCGCGGCTGACCGAAGAATGCTTCTACCACGCGTCGATCACGGCGATGGCGGAGTTGATAAAGCACGGCTGCACGACGGCTTTCGACCATCAATACTGTTTTCCGCGTCACGCCGGCAAACGGCTGATCGACCGGCAGTTCGAAGCGGCCGAACTACTCGGCATGCGCTTCCATGCCGGACGGGGCGGCAACACGCTGCCGAAATCGGAAGGCTCGACTATCCCCGACGCCATGCTGGAAACGACGGACGAGTTCGTCGCCGACTGCGCCCGGCTGATCGATGTCTACCATGATGCCGGTCGCTTCGGCATGCGCCAGGTCGTCGTCGCGCCCTGCCAGCCGGTCAACTGCTATCGCGACACCTTCGTGGAATCGGTGGCGTTGGCGCGCGACCGCAACGTGCGCATGCACACCCATGTCGGCGAGGGCGAGAGCCCTGTCATGCAGGCCCGTCACGGCCTGCGCACGGTCGACTATTGCGCCGAGATCGGCTTCTGCGGGCCGGATGCCTTCTATGCCCATTGCTGGGAGCTCACCCACGACGAGCTGCGCAAGATGGCGGCGAGCGGCACCGGCGTCTCGCATTGCCCTGAGCCGGTCTATCTCGTCGGCGCCGAGATCACCGACATACCGGCGATGTCGGCCCTCGGGCTCAGTGTCGGACTGGGCTGCGACGGCGCCGCCTCGAACGACAATTCCAACCTAATGCACTGCATCCATTCCGCCTACATGCTGCAATGTCTGGCGGCGTCGACGCGCGACCATCCGGTGCCGCCGCCGGCCGATTTTCTCGGCTATGCGACGACGGGGGGTGCGGCGCTGCTCGGGCGCGGCGACATCGGCAGGCTGGCGCCCGGCATGGCCGCCGACCTCTTCGCCATCGACACCCGGCGCATGGACTATGTCGGCACGCGGCATGATCCGCTGAGCCTGCTGACCAAGGTGGGCATCGGCGCGCCGACCGACATGACCATGATCAACGGCCGGGTCGTTTGGGCCAAGGGAGAATTCCCGGGGCTCGACGAGGCCAGGATGTTCGCGCAAGCCGAGGCGGCGCTCGCGACCGTGCAATTCTAGCAACCAAAACCAAAAGCAAGGGGAACCGACATGCTGATAAATCTTACCCGCAGAACATTGATGAAGGGCGCCGCCGCTTCCGGCCTCGTTGCCGCGGTGGGCAGCCGCGCGCTTGCCGCCGGCGAGCCGCTGGGCATCGCGCTGGTGGTCCCGTCGCCGGTCGGCGATGTCGGCTGGGGTCGCGCGCTCGCCGACGGGCTCGAGCCGGTCAAGGCAGCCTATGGCGACAAGGTGAAGGTCACCATCATCGAGAACATACAGGAGGGACCCGACGCCGACCGCATCATGAACAAGGCGGTCGCCGACGGGAACAAGTTCCTCATCGCCGGCTCCTTCGGATACCAGAACGGCGCCCTGCAGATCGCTCGGCGCAATCCCGACGTCACCGTGCTACATGCTTCCGGTTTCCAGGTGGCGCCGAACTTCTCGCCCTTCGCGGCCCAATATTCGCAGGGCACCTACCTGATGGGCATGGCCGCAGCCGCGCTTTCGAAGACCGGCAAGCTCGGTTCCGTCTCCGCCTTCGCCATTCCCGAGCTGATCACGTCAATCAACGCCTTCACCTTGGGCGCGCAGGCGGTTAAGCCCGATGTCGAGGTTTCGGTCGTATGGGTCAATTCCTGGTTCGACCCGGCCAAGGAGCAGGAGGCCGCCAAGGCGCTGCTGGCGCAGAAGTGCGACGTCATTTTCTCCAACGCGCAGGATACGCCGTCCGTCATTTCGGCCTGCGAGGAGGCCGGCGTCCCCGCCTTCAACCTCAACTCGTCGATGAAGAAATACGCGCCCAAGACCTATCTCGGCTGCGTGGCGACCGACTGGTCGCCCTTCTTCAAGGCCTCGGTCGACGCCCACCTCGCCGGCACCTTCAAGGGCGGCAACGCTTTCCTGGGCGTCGGCGACAAGGTTGTCGAGGTCGTTGACTGGAACCCGGGCATTCCGGCCGACATGATGGCCAAGATCAAGGCGGTTGAAGCCAAGATCGCCGACGGCAGCTTCTCGCCCTTTACCGGTCCGATCGCCAAGGCCGACGGCAGCGAGGGCGTCCCCGCCGGCAAGACGATGGCGGAGGCCGAGATCGTCGCCATGGACTGGCACGTCAAGGGTGTCACCACGCCGCTACCCAAGTAACCATGACCGCCCCGCTTCTGTCGCTGCGCGGCATCTCTAAGAGCTACGGCCAGATCCGTGCCAATCGAGACATCGATCTGGACGTGGCTCCGCGCTCGATCCATGCGATCCTCGGAGAGAACGGGGCGGGCAAGTCGACACTAATGAAGCTGATCTACGGCGTCGAGCAGCCCGACGCGGGATCGGTGAGCTGGAAAGGAGAACCCCTGGCCCTCGCGTCCCCGGCGGATGCGAGGCGCAAGGGGATCGGCATGGTGTTCCAGCATTTCTCCTTGTTCGAGACGCTGACGGTCGTCGAGAACATCCGGCTGGTCGTGCCCGGTGCCAAATCGGATCTTGCGCAAGGCATCCGCAAGCTCGGCCGCGACTTCGGCCTGGAGGTCGATCCGCTCGCCCATGTGCACGCGCTTTCGGTCGGCGAGCGGCAGCGGGTGGAAATCATCCGCTGCCTGATGACCCGACCGGAGCTCCTGATCCTTGACGAGCCGACTTCCGTCCTGCCGCCGCAATCGGTGGACAAGCTGTTCGAGACGTTGCGGCGGCTGCGCGACGGCGGCGTCTCAATCCTGTTCATCTCGCACAAGCTCGAGGAGATCCGCGCGGTCTGCGACCGTGCGACCATCCTGCGCAGCGGGCGCATCACCGGCCACGTGGATCCGCGCGATTACGACGCGCACGACCTCGCCCGCATGATGATCGGCCGCGACATGCCGCAGCCCATGCCGGCGGTTGCCCATTCCGGCGGAGAGAAGCGCCTTGAAATCGTTGGCCTCGACCATCGGCCCGACGATCCCTTTGCCGTGACGCTTTCCGACGTCAGCCTGACGGTCCGGGCAGGCGAGATCCTCGGTATCGCCGGCATATCGGGCAACGGCCAGAGCGAACTCGCGGCGCTGATCTCGGGCGAGACAGTGCTGCCGCGGGAAAAGTCCGAGCGTATCTTCATGATGGGCAAAGACGTCGGCGTGCTCGATGCGGCCGCTCGCCGCCGGCTGGGTTTCGCCTTCGTTCCCGAGGAGCGGCTGGGCCGCGGCGCGGTGCCGGAAATGTCGCTCGTCCTCAATAGCCTGCTGACCGCCCACCCTTCCGGCCTCCTGAAACGCGGCCTGGTCGACACGCCCCGAGCGAAAGCTTTCACCGAAGCATGCATCCGGCAGTATGACGTACGCACGCCGGGCTCCGAAACGGAGGCTGGGGCGCTTTCGGGCGGCAATCTGCAAAAGTTCATCGTCGGCCGCGAGATCATGCTGTCGCCGAAATTGCTGTTCGTGGCGCAGCCCACCTGGGGCGTGGACATCGGCGCAGCGGCCGCCATCCGCCGGCGCCTCGTCGCCCTGCGCAACGAAGGCATGGGCATTCTCGTCATCTCGGAGGAACTGGAGGAACTGTTCGAGCTCTGCGATTCCATCCAGGTCATCCATCAGGGCCGGCTCAGTCCGCCGCTGGTGACGCGCGACACCAGGCCCGAGGAGATCGGCCGCTATATGATCGGTGCGCATACGACCGCCGAAAAGGTTCCCGCATGAGCGCTCTGCCCCTGCGGTTCCTTCCCGTTCTGGTTCGCCGCGAACATGCCTCGCTTGCAATCAAGCTGCTCGCCCCGCCCGTGGCGGTGGGTCTTGCGACACTGCTCAATTTCGGGCTCTACCTTCTGATGGGTCGCGATCCGGCAGCCGTTTTCCACGCGATGCTGCTCGAACCTTTCCTGTCCTGGGCTTCGTTCTCGGAAGTCCTGCTGAAGATGGGGCCGCTGCTGCTCATCGCGCAGGGGCTTGCGATCGGCTTTCGCGCCAAGGTTTTCAACATCGGCGCCGAGGGCCAATTCATCCTCGGCGCAATCTTCGCGTCGGCCATTCCCATCTGGCTCCCGCAGGCGACGGGGCAGTGGATATGGCCCTCCATGCTCCTCCTCGGTGCGCTGGGCGGCTCGCTTTGGGCTTCGCTCACGGCGTTCTGGCGCGTGCGGCTCAACGCGAACGAGATTCTCGTATCGCTGATGCTGGCGCTCGTGGCCGCGCAACTGCTCAACTACCTGCTACTCGGCCCCTGGAAGGACCCCGCCGGCTTCAACTTTCCGCAGTCGGTCATGTTCCAGTACGACGCGATGGTGCCGATCCTGATCCCCGGCACCCGCGTCAACGTCTCGCTGCTTATCGCCAGCGCGCTGTCCCTCGCGGCCTGGCTGTTCATGCAGAGGAGTTTCGCCGGCTACAAGCTGCAGGTCGGCGGCCTGGCGCCGCGCGCGGCCGCATACGCCGGCTTCAACGAAGGCCGCGCAATCTGGATTTCCTTCCTGATCGGAGGCTTCGCGGCCGGCCTCGCCGGGGCGGCCGAGGTGGCCGGGCCGCTCGGCCAGTTGCAGCGCTCCATCTCGACCGGCTACGGCTATGCGGCCATCATCGTCGCTTATCTCGGTGGCCTTCATCCGATAGGCATCGTTTTTTCCGCGCTGCTCATGGCGGCCCTCTATATCGGCGGCGACAACGCCATGGTGTCGGCAAATCTGCCGGTCGCCGCGGTCCGCGTCTTCCAGGGCAGCCTGCTGCTCGCCTATCTCGTCGCCATCGCCTTCGTCCGCTACCGGCTCGAATGGCGCCATGCCGCCCAAGGAAGCGCTCCATGAATGCCCTCGAGTTCATCGTCGCCGGAATGCTGGCGGCGGCCACGCCGTTCCTTTTGGCGGCGCTCGGCGAGATGGTGGCCGAGCGGGCCGGCGTCCTCAATCTCGGCGTGGAAGGGCTGATGGCCTTGGGGGCGGTCATCGCCTTCATCATCGTCTATCACGGCGGCGGCCACCTCCTGGGTTTCCTCGCCGCGGGCCTAGCCAGCGCGGCTCTTTCCCTTGTCTTTGCCGTCATCGCGCTGGGGTTCCGCGCGAACCAGGTCGCGGCGGGTCTCGCCATAGGCATACTCGGCCAGGGCCTGTCGGCGCTGTTCGGCAAGAGCTATGAGAGCCTCACGGTCAAAGGCCTTCCGAAGCTTTCATTGCCCTGGCTCTCAGATATCCCGGTCATCGGCGGCCTGTTCGCCCAGGACGTCGTCGTGTGGCTCTCGCTGGCTGCGACCGTCGCCATCTGGGCAATATTCGCCTACACCAAGACCGGCCTTGTCGTTCGCGCCGTCGGCGAGAATCCCAAGGCGGCCCATGCGCTCGGCTATCCGGTGATCGCCGTGCGCTTCGCCGCTGTCGCCTTCGGCGGCGTGTTGGCGGGTTTCGCCGGCGCCTACGCGGCCGTGGTCTACACGCCGCTCTGGGCCGATGGCATGATTGCCGGGCGCGGCTGGATCGCGATCGCGCTCGTCGTCTTCGGCACCTGGCTCACCAGCCGTATCTTTCTCGGCGCCTGCCTCTTCGGCGCCGTCTCCCTGGCAAGCCTGGCGGCCCAGGCGACCGGACTGGACGTCTCTTCGCAACTTCTATCGAGCCTGCCCTATATCGTGACAATCGTCGTGCTGGGCATCATTTCTTCGAACCGGCGTCTGCTTAAGCTCAACGGCGTGGCTTCGCTCGGAGAGCCTTTCGAACAATAGTATCGCTCGCCGCCCAAGCGCGTTGGCCAACGTCAGCGGCAATCCATGGCGGCTTCAGGTAAGGAGGATTTCGAGTTCAGCGTCCGAGATGCTGCGCAAAGCAGAGGTCGTGATGTCGTCCGTGAGTCGCCTTCGGGTTGTTACTGAGCTACTCCTCGGCCCGTTTCTGCGTGATCAGGTCGAGCCGCTCGCGGTCGGAGCGTTCGCGTTCGTCGCGGCGGCGCACATCCTTGTAGGCGCGCTCGACCATGTTGGTCCGCGCAGTGGCGGTGGCGATCAGCGAGACTTCCTGGCGGGCATTTTCGAGGTTCTGTCGCTGCAGGCCGAGCGCATCGGTGATGCGCTTGTGGTAGAGCGCGGGAAAGAGGCCGGCGAGCGATTTGTCGTCGTCGAAATGCTCGATCAGTTCCTTGGCCTCGGCTTCCGCCTTGACGGCGGCGGCGAGGAAGCCGGCATGACGGGTCTCGTGCAGCGCCTTCAGTTGCTCCTGCACCTTGACCAGCTTCTTCAGGCGGTCCGTTCGCGTGGTCATGGCGCCTATCTCGCCAGCGTGAGGTCGACGAAGCCGTCGACGAACAGCGACAGCAAGGTGCCGACGGCGAAATAGAAGATGATCATGCCGCCGGCGATGACGAAGGGCAGTGAGATGAAATAGACCGGGATCTGCGGTGTCAGCTTGTTGACGAACCCGATCGTCAGATTGACCAGGATGGCATAGGCGACGAATGGGCTGCCGAGGCGAATGACCAGGAAGAAGGCATCCGACACCGTGTCGGTGACGTCGACGAGCGCTGCCTGCGGATTGAAGAACACGTTGACCGGCGCGACCTGGTAGGAGGCGACGAGCGCCTTGACGATCTCGTGGTCGAAGTCAAAGACAAAGAGCAGAAGCAGCGCCGAGAACGAGATGATGGCAGCAAGTGCGGCCTGCGGCTCCGGCTCCTCGATCGCCGGCCCGCCAGAGCCGCCATAGCCGATCAGCGTGGCGATGGCCGAGCCCATGAAACGCAGCGCTTCCATATAGAGCCTGGTCATGGCGCCGATCAGGCCGCCGACCAGCAGCTCGGAGACGATCATCGGCGCCAGGATCTGCGGGCGCGGATCGACGAATGGGTAGATGCGGTCCCACAGGAAGGCGAGCAGGCCGCCGGTCGCGGCGATCGACACGAACAGGCGGACCTGCAGCGGCACGCGGGCGCTCGACAGGCCGGGCATCAGCATGAAGCAGGCGCCGATGCGGCAGAAGGCGAGGAAGGCGGCGATGACGACGCCTTGCGAGAGCGCGTTCACGAGATCGTTCCGAGCACCTTGATCTCGACGCCCTTGGCGATCTCGACGTGGCTGAGCACCGGCAAAGTCGTGAACAGCCGCTCGATGATCATGCGCACATAGGGGCGCGCGTCCGGCGCGGTGACGAGCACGAAGCGCTCGCCGGCCTCGAGATGCTTGCGGATCGCCTTGGTGGCGTCCTGGCCGAATTCCTCGAGCTGGCGCGGGTCGATGTCGAACTCGCGCACCTCGCCCTTGGCGTCGCGCTTGAGGCTCTGGTGGAAGGCGAGGTCCCAGCGGTTACCGAGACGCAGCACCTTGAGCGTGCCGCCTTCCGACAGATCGCCGCAAATCTGCTGCGCCATGCGGATGCGCACATGCTCGACGATCTGCTCGGTGCGGCGCACATGCGGCGCGATCTCGGCGATGGCCTCGATGATCAGATGCAAATTGCGGATCGACACGCGCTCGGCGAGCAACAGCTTCAGCACCGCCTGCAGCCCGGGATAGGAGATATGCGAGGTGCAGATCTCGTCGGCGAGCTTGCGGTATTCAGGGTCGAGCCGCTCCAGCAGCGCCTTCATGTCCTTGTAGGACAGAAGCTGCGGCAGGTTGTTGCGGATCACCTCGGACAGGTGGGTGAGCAGCACCGACATGTTGTCGGCGAAGGTGAAGTTCTCGCGCTTCAGGTCCTCGGCGAAGGTTTCGAGCACCGAATAGGCGCGCATGCCGAAGGCCGGCTCGCGGATCTCCTCGCCGGGGATTTCGGGCACGCCGCGCGTGCCGAGCAGCACCATGATCTCGCCGACGCGCATCTGGTATTCGGCGACCACCGTGCCGTGCACCTTGATCTGGTAGCTCTTCGGCGGAATGGCGAAGTCGTCGGCGACGCGCACTTCCGGCACCACGAAGCCGTATTGCTGGGCGAATTTCTTGCGCATCTTCGACATGCGGAAGACCAGTTCCTGATGCGCCACCATCAGCCTGGTCGACAACTGCTTGCCGATCAGAAGCTCGATCTCGGCGGTGACCAGCGAGGCTTTGACCGAGTTCTTCTCCTCCTCGACCTTGTTCGCCTTCTCCTGCGTCTTCAGGGCTTCGGCGGCGGCAAGCGCGCGGCTTTGGCGCAGCGGGATGATGTAGCCGAGGCTGGCCATGCCGCCGGCGAGCGCGAAGAAAGGGAACAGCGGCAGGCCGGGCATCAGGCCGAGGACGACCAGCAGCGAGGCGGCGACATAAAGCGCGCGTGGATGCGCGCCGAGCTGGCCGAACACCGCCTGGTTGGCCGAGCCGCGCGTGCCGCCCTTGGAGACGAGCATGCCGGCGGCGAGCGAGACGATGAGCGCCGGGATCTGGGTGACGAGGCCGTCGCCGACCGACAGCTTGATGAAGACGTCGGCCGCCTGGCCAAGGCCCATGCCGTGGCGCAGGTAGCCGATGGCGATGCCGCCGACGATGTTGATGGCGGTGATGATCAGGCCGGCGATGGCGTCGCCGCGCACGAATTTCGAGGCGCCGTCCATCGAGCCGAAGAAGGAGGATTCCTCCTCCAGTTCGCGGCGGCGCAGCTGCGCCGTTTTCTCGTCGATCATGCCGGCGGAGAGGTCGGCATCGATCGACATCTGCTTGCCGGGGATGGCATCGAGGGTGAAGCGCGCGCCGACTTCGGCGATACGGGTGGCGCCCTTGGTGATGACGATGAAGTTCACCACGATCAGGATCATGAAGACGATGAGGCCGATGACGAAGTCGCTCGACATTACCAGCTTCGAAAAGCCTGAGATGACATAGCCGGCGGCATGCGTGCCCTCATTGCCATGCGACAGGATCATGCGCGTCGTGGCGATGTTGAGCGACAGCCTCAGCATCGTGGCGATCAGCAGGACCGTCGGGAAAGACGAGAAATCGAGCGGCCGCTGGATCCACAGGGCTACCATCAGGATCAGCACTGAAAGCGCGATCGAGAAGGCAAGGCCGATATCGATGAGGAAGGCGGGGATCGGCAGGAACAGCACCGCCAGGATGACGACGATGCCGAGCGCGAAGAACACGTCGCGGCCGTTCTTCGCCACCAGGCCGGACGGGAGTGTTTCGCTGATCGCCATGTCGTCCCCAAATCAAGACCCGCCACGCACAGGGCAGGCCCTTGACCGTAACCCGCCAAGCTTGCGCGAAGGTGGGAGAGCGGCTACGCCGCCTCGACCCGTCGAACGGAAGGAAATCGCATGCTGCTGATCATCGGCACGGTCCGGCTGCCACCCCACAGGCTTGAGCAGGCAAAGCCGGCGATGCAGCGAATGATTCTGGCCAGCCGCGCCGAGCCCGGCTGCCTTCACTATTCCTACGCGCAGGATGTGCTGGATGCCGGGCTCATCCATGTTTCGGAGGCCTGGAGCGACCGCGCCGCACTCGAGGCGCATTTCAAGTCCGCGCATATTGCGCAATGGCGCGCGAGCTGGGCGGAACTCGGCATCGGCGAGCGCAGGCTCACGCTATACGAGACGGACGGCGGCGTGCCGACTTGATCGTCCGAGGCACGCAGACTATTTCGCGCACCGACAAAATGGCGCCACATGCGGTCGGCATTGCGATTGCCACGCAAAGCCGCCGCGCGTATCAGGCACGGCAGTTCCTATCTTTCGCATACCGGCGAGCCGCTCCGTTGCCTGCCAGAAACGACCCAAAGGTCTATGCCCGCCGGCTTCGCGCGGTGCTGATCAGCTCGATCCCCCTGCTGGAGGCGCGCGGTATTGTGATCGTGCTGATGGCCGGCATGGTCGGCGTCATCGCGGGCGCGCTGGTCACCGGCATGAGTGCGCTGGTGCAAGGCATGCACTATCTGCTGTTCGACGTGCAGCCGGGCGGCCGGCTTTCGGCGATGTTCTCGCTCGCCGATCCGGTGCAGGCGATGTTCCCGGCCATCGGCGGTCTTCTGATCGGCCTTTCTGTGATCTGGCTCAGACGATTCAAATTCCGCACTCCGGTCGACCCGATCGAAGCCAACGCGCTCTATGGCGGGCGCATGTCGCTCACCGACACTTTCATCATCGTGGCGCAGACGATGATTTCCAGCGGTTTCGGCGCCTCGGTCGGCTTGGAAGCCGGCTATACGCAGATCGGTTCCGGCATCGCTTCCCGACTTGCGCGTGCCTTCCGGCTGCGCCGCAACGACGTCCGCATCCTGGTCGGCTGCGGCGCGGCCGGCGCCATCGCGGCCGCCTTCGACGCGCCGCTGACCGGCGCCTTCTACGGGTTCGAGCTGATCATCGGCATCTACTCCGTCGCCAATGTGGCGCCGGTGATGGCGGCGGCGATCTCAGCCTCGCTGACGGCGGAAGTGTTCGGCGGCGTGCCGTTTCCGCTGGAGCTCTCAGGTCTGCCGAATCTGACGGCCAGCGAATATGTACCGTTCCTGCTGCTGGGGCTGCTTGGCGGGGCAGCCTCGATCGCGATCATGCATCTGGTGAGCATTGTCGAGCGGCTTTTCGTGCGGCTGTCGATCGACGCCTCGGTCAGGCCCTTCATCGGCGGCATCTTCGTCGGCCTGCTCGGGCTGGTCACGCCGCAGGTGCTTTCCAGCGGCCACGGCGCGCTTCATCGCGAGTTCGCCATGAATTACGCACTTCCGGTGGTGGCGAGCGTCTTCGTGATGAAGCTGGCGGCTTCCGCCATCTCGCTCGGTTCCGGCTTCCGCGGCGGCCTGTTTTTCGCCTCGCTGTTCCTGGGCGCATTGCTCGGGAAGGTCTTTGCCGGCGTCATGGCTATCACCGCGCCCTCGGCCGGCATCGATCCGGCGGTCGCCGCCGTCGTCGGCATGACCTCGCTTGCCGTCGGCGTCGTCGGCGGTCCACTGACCATGACGTTCCTGGCGCTGGAATCCACCCACGACCTGACGCTGACCGGCGTGGTGCTGGCGGCTTCGATCATGTCGGCGATCCTGGTGCGCGAGACCTTCGGCTACTCCTTCTCGACCTGGCGCTTCCACCTGCGCGGCGAGACGATCCGCAGCGCCCATGACGTCGGCTGGATGCGCAGCCTCACCGTCGGCTCGATGATGCGCAAGGACGTCCGCACCATTCCCGCCTCGACCACGCTCGCCGAATTTCGCAAGGAGATCCCGCTCGGCTCGGCGCAGCGTGTTATCGCCGTCGAGCAGGCCGACCAATATGTCGGCATGCTGCTGGTGCCGGAACTGCACAGCGATCTTTCCGAGGGCACCACGCCGGTCAGCGTGCTCGCCCGGTTCAAGGACGCGGTGCTGGTGCCCTCGATGAACGTCCAGACCGCCGCAGAGACGTTCCAGCGCACCGGGGCCGAAGAACTGGCCGTGGTCGAGGACTTTGATGAGCGCATCGTTCTCGGCCTGCTTACCGAAAGTCATCTGATGCGCCGCTACGCGGAAGAGCTCGACAAGGCGCGGCGCGACCTCTCGGGCGAAGGTTGACCCCGATCGACAGCCCGGCCAATAAGACGATCACTCCCGGAAGCCATCCCATGCAAGTCAAGCGCAACGGCGATATCTCGTTCTGGTATGCGGATCTGGGCGCAATGCCCGCGCCGCGCCCGCCCTTGCCCGGCGACATCGAGGCGGATGTCGCGATCGTCGGCGCCGGCTATACCGGACTGTGGACCGCCTATTACCTGAAGAAGGCCAAGCCCTCGCTGCGCATCGTGCTCATCGAACGCGAGTTCGCCGGCTTCGGCGCCTCGGGGCGCAATGGCGGCTGGCTGTCGGGCGGGTTCGGCTGGTCGCGCGAGAAATATCTGAAGAATTCGACGCGCCAAGGCGTCACCGCCATGCAGAAGGCAATGGCCGGCTGCGTCGACGAGGTGATCCGGGTGGCGACGCAAGAAGGCATCGATGCCGACATCCGCCGCGTCGACAATCTGACGGTCGCCACCAATCCGGCGCAGCTGGAACGCGTGCGCGAGGAATGCGAGACGATCCGCTCCTGGGATGCCGACCCCGACCGCATCGAGCTGCTCGACCGGGCAGCGACACGAGCCCGTATCAACGTCAAGGATGTCCTGGGCGGCTTCGTCATCCACGGCCAGGCGCGTGTGCAGCCGGCCAAGCTGGTGCAGGGGCTGGCTGCGGCGGTCGACCGTCTCGGTGTTTCGATCTACGAGAAGACGACGGTGACTGCGATTGCCAAGGGCGTCGTCACCACGGATCGCGGCACGGTGCGTGCCGAAACCATCATCCGCGCGACGGAAGGATTCACCGCCGGCATTCCCGGAGAGGAGCGCACCTGGCTAGCGCTCAACAGTGCGCAGATCGTCACCGAACCGCTGCCGAAAGAGCTTTGGCGCAAGATTGGCTGGGAAGGGCATGAGCTGCTCGGCAATGCCGCGCATGCCTATTGCTATGCCCAGCGCACCCGCGAGGGTCGCATCACCATGGGCGGGCGCGGCGTGCCTTATCGCTATGGCTCGTGCACCGACATCAACGGGCAGACACAGCAGGCGACGATCGACCAGCTGCACACGATCCTGACCACGCTTTTGCCGCAGACGACCGGGTGCCGCATCGATCATGCCTGGTGCGGCGTGCTCGGCGTGCCGCGCGACTGGTGCACGACCGTCGGCCTCGATCCCGCGACGCGCATCGGTTGGGCCGGCGGCTATGTCGGGCTCGGCGTGTCGAGCTCCAACCTGTCGGGGCGCACGCTGACCGATCTCGTGCTCGGCCAGGATACCGAACTGACGCGGCTGCCCTGGGTCAATCGCAAGGTGCGGCCGTGGGAGCCGGAGCCGTTCCGCTGGCTGGGCGTCCATTCGATGTACCAGCTCTACCGCATTGCCGACAACCGCGAGGCCGCGGGACTCGCGCACACCTCGAAGCTTGCCGCCCTGGCCGACAGCATCACGGGCCACTGATCGGCCAGAAGATCAGTGATCGATCGGGCCTTTCGGCGAGACAAGCGTCGTGCCCGCGGTGGTCGGACGCTCGATCATGCGGCGCACGCGCGGCGGGTTCTCGCCGCTGTGCAGCGCGCGGATACGCTCGCCGACCACGGCGTCGGCATGGGTGGCGCGCCGGTTGTGGCGGATATACTCGACCCAGGTCGGCGTGTGGTAGTGCTCGATCCAGATGTCGGGATTTTCGAGATCGCGCGCGAGCGTCCAGTTGCGCGCGCCGTCACGGCGGCGGATGCGGCCGCGCTCGGCCATGGTCGCCAGGAACTCCGGCACGTCCTGCTCGCGGATGATGTACTCGATCATGATGGCGATCGGGCCACTGCGCGGCTTGAGGTCGAGCGAAAGCATCGGTTCTTTGAAGCGGTTCAGCGGATCGAGGTTGAGCACCGTCTGCTTCGGCAATGGCAGGACAAAGCCGATCGCCGCGCCGGCAAGCATGGTGATCGCCGCCGCGATCAGCGCAATCTCGGCGCCGTGGGCATCGGCGACGACGCCCCAGATCCAGCTGCCCAGCGCGATGCCGCCGAAGGTCGCCGTCTGGTAGATCGACAGCACGCGGCCGACCACCCAGCGCGGCGTCGACATCTGCACCGTGACGTTGAAATGCGACAGCGCGATCACCCAGCAGGCGCCGCCGATGAGCAAGCCCGCCGATGTCTGCCAGGCATTGTGGCTGACGGCGGCGTTGAAGGCGCAGAGCGCGAAGCCGGCAAAGGCCATGCGCACCATCACCTCGCTGGATAGCAGCTGCCGCAGCCTGACGCTGATCAGCGCGCCGCCGACCGCGCCGATGCCGAAGGCGCCGAGCATGATGCCATAGGTCAGCGCGTCGCCCTTGACGACGTCGCGCGCCACCAGCGGCAGCAGCGCCAGCACCGCGCCGGCGCTGAAGCCGAAGGCCGAGCCTCGCACCAGCACTTTCGCGATGTTGGGCGACATGGCGACATAGCGCAGGCCGGCCCCCATCGCCGCGCCCAGCGACTCGCGCGGCAGGGTCTGCTCGGGCAGGGTCGGCCTCCACCGGAACAAGACGACGATCAGGCCGATATAACTGATGGCGTTGGCGGCGAAGGCAGCGGCAGCACCCGCGACGGCGACGATGATGCCGCCGATCGCCGGGCCGACGCTGCGGGTGATGTTGAAGCCCAGCGAGTTGAGCGCGACCGCCGCAGGCACCTTGGCGCGCGGCACCATGTCGCCGACCGAGGCCTGCCATGACGGGCTGTTCAGCGCCGTGCCGCTGTCGATCAAGAAGGTGAAGGCAAGCAGTGTCCACGGCGTCATCCAGCCGAGCCAGGTGAACAAGGTCAGCAGCGCCGAGACGACCAGCATGAAGGTCTGCGCCACCAGCATCACCTTGCGGCGGTTGAAGCTGTCGGCGATGGCGCCGGCAACGAGCGCGAACAGCATGATCGGCAAGGTGGTCGAGGCCTGGACCAGCGCCACCTGATAGGACGAGGTGGCGATGGTGGTCATCATCCAGGCGGCGCCGACGCCCTGGATCAGGCCGCCGAAATTCGACACCAGGCTGGCCGCCCAGACGGCGCGGAAGATGCCGTGCCGGAACGGCGCCAGCGCGGAGACGCGTTCGCTTTCCGGCTCGTCGTCGATCATGGTTGCGCCTTCGTCCGCCGTATATGCGCGCCGCGCCTGGAACGGCCGGCGACTCGCCAAAGAGTGCGACCCAACAACAGGACGGCAAAGGCGAAAATGCGTCGGCGAAGCTTTAAACCAAGCATCTAGCCGGTCTGGACCAACTTTTCGCTGTTGCGTGCCTTCGACCTCGGCCGGGCCTGTCGTCTCGCTGCTCCCGCGAAGCCCGAGCGCATGGTGATCAGGCGTCAGAAACCGTGTTCGATGCGTTCGAAGATGACGTTGGTGAAGGCCGAGATCTGGCTGCCGATGAACGGGCCGGTCAGCGCCACCACAAGCAAGATGGCGACGATCTTCGGCACGAAGGTCAGCGTGATTTCCTGGATCTGGGTCAGCGCCTGGATGAGCGCGATGCCGATACCGACCACCATCGCCACAAGCACCACGGGAGCTGAAGCGGTGAGAACCGTCCACACCGCGTACTGGACGATATCGAGGGCGTCGGCCTCGTTCATGGACTGTCCCTGTGCGGCTAGGCGGCCGGCTTGATCGAGACGCCTGCGCCGACCGGGACCTTGGTGCCGTCCTGCAGCACGGCGATCAACCCGTTGCTGGAGAGCGTCACCGAAGCCACCGTGCCGGTGGTCTTGCCGTCGGCCGAGGTTATCGAGCGGCCGATCAGCGCGTCGGCCTGCGACAATGCCGAGGACTGCATGATCTGATCGAGCTTGGTGTTGGTCTGCACCGACTGCTCGACCTGGGAGAAGGTGGCGAGCTGCGCGACATACTGCGTCGAATCCATCGGCTTCGTCGGATCCTGGTTTTTCATCTCGGCGATCAAGAGCTTCAGGAACGACTGGTAATCCACCGCCGTCTTCGAGGTCTGCTGGCTGGCCTGGTTGGCGCCAACCGGTATCGTTGTCGTCATGTCGACGGGCATCTTATTCTCCTACAGCCAATGCGCGCGGTGCTTCAGGAATCTCGTCACCGCCCTCGAGTGCCTTGCGTTCGAGCGGATAGAGCGCGCGGATCGCCTTCAGCGCCTCGTAGATCTCGTCCTCGCCGACCATGCGGTCGATCTGCTTCAGGCCCTTGCAGATGTCCTGGTTGTCGAAGCTTGCGATCAGCATCGGCAGCGAGCGGCGGAACATGTCGCGCGCTTCCGCGGCGCCCAACGGATTGATCAGCATGATCTGGACGATGAAATAAAGCTGCCTGAGCGGCGTCGAGGCCTGGTCGGCCTGGAGGACATGGCTTTCGAGCAGGAACTGCACGTCGTTCATCAGCTCGATGGTGACCTTTCGGTCGACGCGGATGACGGCGCCGTTGATGTAGATCTTCTCGTTGGGCTTCAGCGAGATTTTCAACGTGTTGGTCATTGGATGCCGTCTCGGATGATCTGGGAAACCTCGATCAATCCTTCGAAATTGTTGGTGCGGCCCTGGCGGATGTCTTCGGTCTCGCGCAACAGCCACAGGCCGATGGAGATCAGGTTGGCGCGCAGCTCCCTGGGGAGCGCGTTGTCGCTGGAGCCGAGATCCTCGACGAATGTGGTCCAGATGCGGTTGGTGAAGTGCAGCGCCTCGACCGCCTCCATCGAGTCGGTGCCGACCGCGGCCGCCGCCGCCAGCATGTCGATCGAGCGGGTCAGCAGCTGCCGCTCCCGGTCCTTGGCGTCGGCGACGGAGTCGGTCTGGATGTCTGCGTAGGAGAATTGATACATCGTCGGCGCTCTGGCGTTCCGGTGTGAGAGTTCAGGTCAGATAGTTCAGCAGGCTGAGCTGCTGTAGACGCGCAGTCAAGGCAAAGGACGTCTCGATATGCTGCGTCAGGTCGGCGACGCGGGTCGCTGCTTCCGCGGGATCGACGCCTTCGAGATCGACGATATGCTTCTCGAAGAGGTCGACCTGGGTCTTCATGCGGTCGCTGGCATCGGACACGCGCTGCTCCGCGATACCCGTTTCCGCCCGTGCCTGGGTAATGCCGCCTATGGCTTCGCCGACCAGCGCCTGCGCGCGGCTGACGACCGCGTTCTGCGCGGCCTCGCTGATGCTGCCGGTCATCAGGCTGCTGACCATGGCGGCCGCCATGGCGAGCTTGCGGATGCCCACCTCGTTGGCGCTGACCGAGGTCTGGGTGGTTTCGTTGAGCGAAATGCGGCTGGTGATCTGCTCGTCGGTGGCGCTCGACCAGTTGGCCTGCCAGCCGGAGCCCAGGAATTGCGGCTCGACCTGCGTGGTGATGAAATTGTCCATCTGCGCGGCGGTGATGTTGGCTGCCGCCGGGGCCGTCTGGGAAAAGCCGAAATAGCTGGTAAAGGCGGCATCGAACGCAGCCTTGGCCGGCGAGCCGGCAGCATTGAAATCGTCGATCGGCTTGACGTCTGTGTTGGTGCCGGCAAACAGATATTCGCCGTTGACGCTGGTGTTGAGGATGCCGGTCATCTGCTGCAGCGCCGAGGCGCCGGCGGTTTGCAGGATGCTGGTCGAGGAGTCGCCCGACACGCCGCTGGTCAGCGCGGACAGGAAGCTCTGCGCGGTGTTGGCGATCTGGCCGAGCGAATCCTGGGTCGATTTCAGGCGCGCGGTGACGAGCGCGTTGGAATCGACAATGCCGTTCAGCCGGTCGAGATCGCGCTGGAAGGTGACTGCCTGGGTCGTGCGGCTGCCAAGCGCCAGGCCGACATCGGCGACTGTGCCGGTCTGTGACTCCTTCGTCGCCTTGACGAGATCGGCCTGCATCTTCGCCTGCTGATAACGCAGCGCGTTGGAAATGGCAGCTGAGGAAACGCCGGTCGCTCTCATGAATTATCCCACCGCGGCCAACAGGGAGTCCAGCATGTCGCCGACCGTCTTCATCATATGCGCCGATGCCTGATAGGTGTGCTCGAGGTCGAGGAGCAGGGACATCTCCTGATCGACATTGACGCCGGTGTCGTTCGACAGCGCCTCGGCGGTGCGTGCCGCCAGCGCCTGCTTGTTGTCGGCATTGGTCGAGGCCTGCTGGCGTACGCCTTCGAACCAGCCGTTGGCATTGGCCGCGTAGTCGGAGACGCCGGAGCTGACGGTGATGCCGGCTGAGCTGTCGAAGGCCATCGGCTGATCAAGCTTGTTGCCGTAGCTGATCAAAAGGTCCGCATAGGATGCGCCGCCGGTGTTGACGACATAGGCCGCGCCATTGGCGCCGCCGTCGCGCAACAGCGCGGGATTGCCGCCGGCGCTCGGATCGAAGGCGGCGTTGATGCTGATCGAGCCGGCGAGGCCGTTGACCAGGGTGCCGGCGGCCGGAATTGCCGGCGCACCGGACCACGTGAACAGGCCGGTCGCATTGGGCTGCGACGGCGCGGTCTCGGCAAATGCCGTGACAAGGCCGCGCGCGATTTCGTCGAGCTGGCTCTGCATGGTCGAGGCGACGCCGTCGCGCAGCTTCAACAGGCCCGCCAGCTTGCCATCGGCGGTGGTGTTGTCGGTGGTGCCCGCCGAAACCGGCACGTTGTCGATGTAGATCGTGTTGCCGGGCGTGCCGGCCGAATAGCCGGACGAAGGCGTGAAGGTCACCGAACGCGGCACGGTCTCGAACAGCGTCGTGCCGTCCTTGGTGGTGATGACCATGTCGTTGTCGCCGCGCGTGAAGGTCGAGATCGGGACATATTCCGAAATCTTCTTCAAAAGCGCGTCGCGCTGGTCGAGCGCATCGGACACGTCGGTGCCGGAACGGGTGCCCGAGATGACGGCCTTGTTGGCGTCCTGGAACTGGCTGAGCAACGAGTTGAGGTCGTCGACGGCAGTGGCGATCTGGCTGTCCGCCTGAGTGCGGAAATCCTGGATCGCCTTGGTGCCGCTGTTCAGCGAATTCACCACCTGCTTGGCGGCGTCGACGACACTGGTGCCGAGGTTCTGGTTCGACGGTGTGGTGGCGTAGAGCTGCAGGGCCTTCTGCAAATTGGCGATGGCCGTCGAGGGAGACGACGCGTTGTCGACCCCGTTGACCGAGAGATCGAGCTGATCCATGCCGTCATAAAGCGTGCTTTGGCCGCTCGACGTCGACAGAGCCGAAAGGTTCTGGCGGAACAGTAGCTCATTCGCGGTGCGCTGGATCTCCACCATTCTGGCGCCGGGCGCCGTGCTGGTTACCACGGCGATGCGGCGGGTATAGTCGGGGTTCGACGCATCGGCCACATTGCGCGATACGACGCTGGTTTGCTTGGACGTGGCCAGAAGCGCCGACTGGGCAATGCTTAGTGCGGAGGAAAGCGACATGCAGATCTTTCACGGGCGGCGCCCGTCGGTTATCTCTTCAGGTTGACGAGGACGTCCATCAGGTCCGAGCCGGTCTGGAAGACCTTGGAATTGGCGGTGTAGCTGCGCTGCGCCGCAATCATGTTGGTCAGTTCCTCGGCGATATCGACGTTGGAATTTTCAAGCGCTCCGGAGACGATGGAGCCGAGCTTGCCCTCATTGGCGAAGCCGATATGGACCGCGCCGGAATCGGTGCTCTCCACATAGATGTTGCCGGGCATGGCGGTGAGGTTGTCGGGGCTCTGAACGTCGGCGAGCGGGATCTTATAGAGCGCCTTGGTCGAGCCGTCGGCGAACTGCGCGTAGATGACGCCGTCCTGGCCGATCTGGACCTTCTGGATGGAGCTCGGCGCGTTGCCGTTGACCTTGGCGTCGGCGACGGTAAAGCCGGTGCCGAGCTGGGTCAGCTTGGACAGATCGAGGTTGAGGGTCTGGCCTCCCGGAACGGTGAAGGAAACGCCCGTGGTCGCGCCGGTGAGCTTGCCGGTGGTGGTGTCGAAGGTGAGGTTGGCCGTACCCAGCGCGCCGCCAGTATAGGGGAAGGAGGTGCCCGGCGTCGCCTTCGACTGGTCGAAGACCGCGACCTCCCAAGTGCCCGCGCCGGTGTTGGTGAAGTAGACGTCGAGCAGTTTCTTATTGCCGAGATTGTCGTAGGCGACCAGCGAGGTTTTCGACGTGTACTGCGCCGAAGCGCTGTTGGTGGAGGGCAGGCTGCCGGCCGCGACCGGAGTGGCGCCGGCCGGCAGGTTACCGCTGAAGGTGCCATCCGTGCTCGGCGTCGCCGTCATTGCCTGGTCGGAGATCTGCACCGGCACCAGGCCCTCGAAGCCGTTGGCGGTCGCGGCCGGATCGCCGTTGGCGTAGTCGTATGCCATCAGCTGGTAGCCCGCGGCATTGACCAGCCGGCCTTGCGCGTCCGGAACGAAGGAACCGGCGCGGGTGAGGTAGGGCGTGCCGCCGGCATCCTGCACGACGAAGAAGCCGTCGCCGTTGACGGCGAGGTCGGACACCGAGGTGGTGTAGGTCATGACGCCCTGCGTGCTGACGGCGGAGCGGATCGTCGTCGTCACGCCGCCGGAATTGTAGGCGCCTCCGGTGCCGGGCATGATCAGCGACGAGAACTCGGCCGAGGAGCGCTTGTAGCCGGTGGTGTCGGAGTTGGCGATATTGTCGGCCACCGTGGACAAGCGGTTGGCCTGCGCGTTCATACCGGAAACGCCGGTCCGCATCATTCCGTAGAGGCTCATCGATGGATCTCCGCAGTGCCTGGGTAGGAGGCCATGAAACTATGCCTCGTGTCTTGCGCGAGGCTGGCGCGGGACGAGCCTTGGGCGTGATGGCGTTTCGTTGAATCGCCATCACGCCCAAACTCTTTGTTGGAGCATGATCTTTGTCCGAAAAACGGTTCCCGCTTTTTGCTTTCGCGGACCTTTTCGGGATCATGCTCTAGGGCGGCCATCAAAACACCAGCCTGTAGCCGAGAAACCGTTTGGAATCGATCGGATCGCGGCCGAGTTTCTCGCGCAGCTTCTTGCGCAGCTTCGAGATGTGGCTCTCCACCACGTTCTCTTCGACCTCCTCGTCGAAGATGCCGTAGATGGCGTTGAAGACCTGCGTCTTGGTCACGCGCCGGCCGCGGTTGCTGGCCAGGTATTCCAGGATGCGCCGCTCGCGCCGCGGCAGCGGCAGCGGCTCGCCGTCGATCTCTGGATCGCGGCCGTCCATGAAGATACGCATCGAGCCGACTTCGGTGTAGGCGGCCTCTTCGGAGCCGCGTCGGCGGATGGCAGTGATACGGGCGAGGATCTCGCGGATATGGACAGGCTTGCGCACGACGTCATCGACACCGCTTTCGAACAGCCGCAGCGTATGTTCGAGCGAATGGTGTTCGCTGAGCGCGATCACCGGCGCGCCAGTGCGGTCGCGGATCTGGCGCGGCGATATCGCGCCATCACGGCAGTCGCCGATGAGAAAGGCTCTGACGGATCTGAGATCGGTGTCGGCGGCGGAACTCACCCACTCGTCGAATTCACCCGGCGCAAAGCCGGCCGTGGCCACGCCCTCGCGATCGAAAAGTGAAGAGTAGCCCTCTGTTACGAGCTCTCGCTCATCAACGATTACGATCATCGATCCGCCCCCGAATCAGCTCATCTGGCCCGTGCGGAAAGGGGTACCCGGCCCGGCGTATCCTGGAAAACCATCATTTCTTGTAGCTATTTTCTTGGGAGTTTTTTTGGGAGCCGTAATAAAAGCGGTTGTGCAGGTGTATTTGCCCCCACTCTTGGCGGACGAATATTGGCGCCGGCGCATAGGCTGACGAAGGCCGATCGGCGCCGAGGATAAGCAACTACTGATTGCAGAAGGCGCTGGCATTCGGCGTCCATTTGCCGAAGCCGGTGGCGACCATGTTGGCGATGACGCGGCAGACATAGACCTTCTGCGCCGGGTCGTTGTCCGGGCCGGCATGGTAGCGGGCGACAGCCATCGACCAGGTCATATGCCGGGCGTGCAGGCTGGCCAGGAAGCGCGCGGCGTAGTCGACATTCTGGTGCGGGTCGAGCATGTCGTCGACGCTGCGGAAATGATCACCGTGATAGTGGTGGTTGATCTGCATGCAGCCGAGGTCGATCAATGTCTTGCCCTCGCGTCGCGCGTTCTCGAACGTGGCGAGCGCTTCGCCGCGGCTGCGTGGAAAGATGGCTTTTCCTTCTATATTCATGGCGTTAGGCTGAAGGCTGCCCTTCTTTCCGGTCTCGGTCAGGCCGACCGCGTAGAGGATGCCCGCCGGCACGCCGTAGCGATCGGCGGCGCGCAGGATCTCCGGCTCGCAGGGATTGGCGGCGGCGTCGGCGGCGCCGGCAGCGAAACTAGATATACATATCGTCGCCAGCGCGCTCGCGAACAGGCGAAGCAGCGCGGCTGAATTCCTGTGCGCCATTGCCGTCGTTCCTTCCGGGTTGCCGGTCGCCGCCCGCGCCGCTGCCGCCCGAGCTCCCAGGCTGGAACGAGGGCTGATCGCGACCCGTCGACATCGGCATTGCGCTGGTTGCGTCGGCGCGGCTGGCCGCATGCGCTGCTATCGAGGGTTGCAGGATGGTGACCTTGTCGACATCGAAGCCGAGGCTTCGCATGGACTTGACGATGGCATCGCTGTCGGTGGTGAGACGGCGATATGCCTCGTGCGTCTCGGGCTTCATCTCAATCGAAAGTTGCTCGCCCGAGAGCCGCAGGCTGGCGGTGACCGATCCGAGCTCCGAAGGGTGGAGCTCGATCTTGAGCACATGTGTCGGAACGGCAACAGAGTTGGTCGTCTGGGAGCCTGCCGAGGCGCTTGCAAAGGCCTGCTGAACGCCATTGTCGGAGGCAAGCGCTTCAACCAGCGCCGTTGCCGTCTGGCCGATCGGATTTTGCGCCGGAGCCGGGAAGCTCTGCTGACTGACGACGTCCATGCGCTCGGCGGAAGCAGACGGCTTGGTCGCAGCCTGCTGCGCGGCCGACTGGGACTGTTGCGAGGCCTTGGAGGCGGAAGCCGGCCGCCAGCCTTGCGGCGGCACCGAACTGCCGGCCTGCGGCTCATCGCCTTGCACCGGCAACGCATTGGCATCGCGGCGGCCCGTGATATCGAGGGCCGCTTCCGCCTTCACCGGCTTCTGGCCAAAGTCGGATCCGGACTCTTCCGTCGCCGTCGAACAGGCAGACCGCGACAGCGGCTCGACGGAATTGCCGACGGTCGCGCGCTTGCCCATGCGCAGTTGCAGTTCCAGCGCTTCGTGCTCGCCAGCACCTTCTCCACCGTCAGGACTCTTCCCGCCTGCGCCCGACGATTGCGCGAAATGCTTCATGTCGCTCAGCGCCATCTGCAACGGCAGGCGGTCCTGCAGCGGTGTGGAATCGTTGACTTGCGCCGCGGCATCTTTGTCGGTCGTTGGCTTCGCCTCGTCGGCCCGGGCGGCGGCGGTCCTTGTGGACTTTCCCGCAGCTTTCTGCGAGCCGGTTTTCCCTTGGGGATCCTGGTCCGGCTCCTGCTTGCCGCTGTTGGGCGTTGAGCGCTTTGCCAGATGCGCGTCCGGCAATATGGTCGCGTGCTTGTCCTGTGGCCGATCGGGCTTTTCCGTCCGGTGCAGCATCTCGCCGAAATTCTGATCCTTGTCCTTGCCGCCGGCGGCGTGCTGCCGGGGCTGGGACTGGGTCGAAGCAAAGCCCGGCAGGGTCTGGTTGACGCTGGTCATTTTGGGGCTGCTCCGAGTAGCTGGTCGATCTGGTCTAGCTGGCGGCGCGTGCTCGTCACCGCCGCATCGATAGGGTCTTGCGCATCGGGCGTCGCCGCCGGCGCAGATGCCTGCACCACCGGCACGGCGCCAGCTGATACAGGAGCGGGCGCCGGCGTTTCAGCCGCTGTTTGCGCTGGCTGCGGGGCAGGGGGCGGCGAAGCTGAGGGTGGCGAGTCCTTGGCCTGGTCGCTCGCCGCGAGCGGCGGATCGCTGGTAGCGACCGCTGGCTGATCGGGCATCGCTCCTTCCACCGGAGGCAAGTCCGCATTAGCCGGATCGGTGGGGGATTTCGTGTCGTCACGTTTTGCGGTGATTGTCGCCGCGGCTTCGGCCTTGGCGGTCGCTTTCACCGGCGCCACCACTTCACCGGCGACAGCCTGTGCCGCATCAAGCAGATCGCGGTCGCTTTGCGAAAGCTTGGCGCGATCGATCTTGCCGAGCTTGGCCCGCACCTCGTCGACATTGGCCGACGTCATGGTGGAAAGGCTCGAATAGAGCTGGGTGCGCGGGTCGCTCTGGTTGCCGTTGCCGTTGCGGCCCAGCTCCGCCTTGGCCGAGGCGAAAGCCGAGAGTTCCGTCATCCCGTCGATCGCGGCGCGACGCGCGATGCGTAGATAGATCACCTTTTCGCGCTCGGGATCCATCATCGATGTGATGTCGGCGATCTTGTCCTGGCTGATCGCCATATGCAGCGTCATGATGCCGGAAACGAAGGCGTCGGCGAACTGGCTGGCGTAAGGCGAATAGAGATAGGACGCGACATACTGGGTCGAAGCCAGCGCGAAACGGGCGGCGTCGCCTTGCGCGGCCGCGATGCCGACGGAGCGGCGAAGCGCTGCCTCCTCGACCAAGGTGCCGGGGCTGAGCAGGCGCGCCTCATCCAGCAGGGTGAGCGCCTGCACAGGATCGTCGCTTGCAAGCAGCGAGCCCTTGACCAACGCCAGGAAGGCGCCGATGTCGGCGGGCACGCTCATCGGATCGATCGGCTTCAGCGTTTCGATCGCCTCGGCCGGCCGGCCGTTGAGATAGGCGACTACGCCCTTGGCGATGGCGAGGCCTTGCGGATCGGTGATCGCGCGGGAAGCCGCCGCCGCGACCGTCACCGGATTGCCGCCGCTCATGCCATAGACGAGCAAGGCGCGGAAATTCTTCGGCTCCTTGAAATCCTCGGCATTCGCATCGCGCAAGCGGGCGTCGATCATTTCGAGAAGCTTTGCTTGCATCGGCAGCGCGGCATGGTCGCCCCCGGCTATGCGGTCCTGGATCAGCTGCAGCGAGCGCACCAGCTGATAGGGCTGCAGCGCATCCTGCGCGAAGGCCGGCGATGTCGGCCCCGCGGCAAGCAATAGCAGCGCAATAGTGCCGCCGATGACGGTTCTGCCCTTCATCCGCCGGCCGTCATCAGGATTTCGATGCGGCGGTTCGCGGCCGCCATCGGATCGGAGGCGATCTTGGGCTGACGGTCGGCGAAGCCCGCGACCTCGGTGATGCGGCGTTCGTCGACGCCGCCGCGCACAAGCATGTAATAGGCCGAATGGGCGCGTGCGGTGGATAGCCGCCAATTGTCATAAGTGTCGCCGCGGAACGGCCGTGCGTCGGTGTGCCCGCTGATGGTGATCGTGCCCTTCTTCTCGTTGATGATGTGGCCGATCTTTTCCATCGCCAGCACCAGCTCGCGGCGTGGCATGGCCGAGCCGATCTCGAACATGCCGAAATCGAGCTGATCGGTGATCGAGATGACGACGCCCTTGTCGGTGGCCTCGACCGAGACGCCGTCGGCAAGCTTTTCGCCCGGCAGGAATGCCTTGGCGAGTTCCTTCTTGATGTCCGCGGCCTCCTGAAGGGCGGCTTTGCTTGGCGCCTTGTTTTCCTTGTCGACGGTTTGCTCCTGCTCGGTCTTTTCCGCCTTCGCCGCCGCTTCGGCCTTGGCGTCGCCGGCCGCGGCCTCGCGCTTGTCGGCTTCGGCTTTTCCGCCCTGCGCCTTGTCGGTCTTGTTGCCTTCACTCGACGGCTTCTCGGCCTCGCCCTGCGCGGCCTTCTGACCGCCCTTCGCATCGGTCTTTTCCGGGGTTGCCAGCGGCTCGAGTGGTGCCGCCGTGAGCGGGGGTGCGGCCGGAACGGCCTTCACCTTCGGCACCGCAACGGTTGCGACCTTCTCGCCGGGCTTGGCCGGGTCACCCTCGATCTTGGCGCGTTCGGCGGTGGCCTCGGCGCCGGGCGCCGCCACCTGCTGCGACCAGAAATCCGGCGCGAACGGATCGCGATAGGATTCGCCGCCTGAGGCACCGGTCGCCGGACCGGACGTCTGGGCGCCGCCTTCGCCCTTGGCGCTGACGTTCTGCAGCACGCCGGTATCGGCGGCGATCTCGGCCAGCACCGCGTAAGGATCGGCGAACAGCTTTTCATCCGAGAGCTGGGTGTCCTGCGCCCCTTGCTTGGTCTGCCGGCGTTCGGAGGAACCGGCGCCGCCCTTGCCGTCATCGCCTGCCTTGGTCGCGCCTTGCTGCGGGTTGTCCGCGGTCAGCCCGACCTTGCTCGGGCCGTCGCCGAGATCTTCCAGGCCCTTGCGGCTGGAATTGCGGTCGATCAGCTCGACCGGATTGAAGTAGCTGGCGACGGCTGCCTTGGTCTGCTCGTTGGCGGCGTTGATCAGCCACATGACGAGGAAGAAACACATCATCGCGGTCATGAAATCGGCGAAGGCGATCTTCCACACGCCGCCATGATGGCCATCCTCATGACCGTCGTGATTGCGCTTGACGATGATGATCTCGTGCCGGGGTTCGGCATGGTCGACGGCGCTCATGACAGGACTTCCGACAAGGATGCCGACCACTCGGCGATACGCGTCTCGAACACCGTTTCGTCAATGGTGACGGTCAGGTCGAAGCCCGGCGCCTCGGTGAAGTCGAGATTGGCGGCGCGGGGTCCGAGCGCCGCCTGCAGCGGCTCGAATAGCGAGAGTGGTCCCCGCACACCGATGCGCACCGCCTCGCTGTCGGCGACCGCAGCGCCGATGACGCGCGAAAGCGCCTGCAGCGAACGTTGCTGCAGGTCGTCGCTGAGCAGGCCGCCGACGATGCGCGCGACGGTCGCGCCGGCAAGCTCGGCGACGCGCCGCTCCATGGCGTCGATCCTCGTGGCGACAGCCGCGCCGAGATCGCCGCCGAAGCTTTCAAGAAATGCCTTGGCAGCATCGTCATTGGCCTGGCGCTCGGCGTCGAGCACCGACTGATGGGCGAGCGCAAGGCGTGCCTCGAGCGCCGCCTCCGCATCGGCCACCGCCTCGGCAATCAGCACGCCGATATCGGCCTGCGGCGCCGGCGCGGCCGGGATATGCTCGGCGTCGCGGGCTGTCGGCGCCTGGTTGGGACGCGGCGTCCGCGAACCAAAATCGGGCAGGAGATCGAAGAGTGCCGAGGCCATGGCCTAACCCACGGCTTCCGGGGCCGCGGCCCATTTGCGCAGGATCTGCGCGGTGCGCTCCTCGTTGAGGTCGACCATGCGGGCAAGCCGCTCCTGGGGCGCCGGACGGATTTTCTGGCGCAGATCGTCGAGCGGTGTCGCGCCGGCGCGCGCGCCGGGGAGCGCACCGGCCGGGGTCTCGGCGGTGATCGCGGCGACCGGCGCATCGGGCGTCGGCAGCGAGCGCTGCACGTCGTCGAAGCTCGGGCCGGCAATGGCCGCGGGTTTTGCCGATGCCGTCAGCGCGGTGGCCATCGGCTTCAGGCCGAAGAAGGCCACCAGGAAAACGACAACGATGAAGGCGCCGGCATTGATCAGCGTGCCGGTATAGGTACCGATCGAGGCAAGGATGCCCGGCTGATCGATCGGCTCGCCGTCGAGGCCGTTGATGAACTCGACGGCCGACACGTCGATGATATCGCCGCGCTTGTCGTCGAAGCCGGTCGCCGAGGCCACCATCTTCTGGATATCGGCGACGCGCTTGGCGATCTGGTCCGGCGTGGCGTCCTTGCCAAGGATGGTCTTCAGCCGATCCTGGTTGACGACGACCGCGATCGACATCTTGTTGACCGTGTAGCCGTTGGAGACGGTAGCGATCTTCTTGGAGTTGATCTCGTAGTTGGTGATCTCTTCCTTGCGATCGTTCTGCGAGGAGGATTGCGGTCCCTCGGTGCTGGTGGTCTGCGTCTCGGGCAGGTTCTGCTCGACGCTAGTCGGGGTCGAGGCCTGCTTCTGGTTGCTGGCCTCATTGGTCTTGACCGACTGCACCGAACGCTCGACGCGCGAGTTCGGATCGAAGATCGTTTCCTCGGTCTGGCGGCTGTCCGTGTTGACGTCGGCCTTGACGCTGGCGCGGAAATTGTCGGGACCGAGATAAGGGGTCAACGCCCGGCGGATGTTGTCGCCGATCTGCGCCTCGACCGTCTGCTCGACGCCCAGCGTGCGCGCCGCGCTCGTGTTGGACGGGTCGTCGCCGGCGGCCAGGAGGTTGCCGTTGGAATCGAGCACGGTGACCTTGTCGGCGGAGAGGCCGGGAACGGCCGCGGCGACCAGGTGGCGGATCGACATGGCGCTCTTCTCGGCATCGTTTCCGGCATAGCGGATGACCACCGAGGCGGAAGGCTCCTGTTCGTCGCGGCGGAAATTGGCGCGCTCGGACATGACGATGTGAACGCGCGCCGCCTTGACGCCGGAAATCGACTGGATGGTGCGCGCGATCTCGCCTTCCAGAGCGCGCACGCGGGTGATCTGCTGCATGAAGGAGGTCAGGCCCAGCGAGCCGACATTGTCGAACAGCTCGTAGCCGGCGTTGGCGCTAGTCGGCAGGCCCTTCTCGGCAAGCAGCATGCGCGCCTGCGCGGTGGTGCCGGCCGGCACCAGCACCGAGGTGCCATCGGAGCCGACATCGAAGCCGATGCCGGCATCGGCCAGCACCAGGCCGATCTGATTCACGTCGGAGCGCTCGAGCCCGACATAGAGCGTCTCATAGGCCGGTCGGTTGAGATAGACGGAGGCGATGCCGATGACGGCCATGACCAGGGCCGTGATGCCGCCCATGAGCGCCAGACGCCTCACGCCGAAGCTTTTGAAATTCGCGATGATGCTCTGGATCTGTTCCGGCACGATTCAACGGCTCCCAGCACGACTGTCGGCCGGAAGACTAGACCGCGAAGCTTGTGCGAGGATGATAGGCTTGCCGCTGAAGAGCGAGCGAAGCGTCGATCCGGCGTCTTCCCGAGCAACGAAAAAGGCCGCGCTTTAAGGCGCGGCCTTCGCTGATGGGAATAATCTTGCGGCTTAGCCGTTCTTGAACAGCTGCAGGATCGACTGCGATGAGCTGTTGGCGATCGACAGCGACTGGATCCCGAGCTGCTGCTGTACTTGGAGCGCCTGCAGGCGGGTCGATTCCTTGTTCATGTCGGCGTCGACGAGTTGGCCGACGCCGCGGTCGATGGAGTCCATCAGGCTCTGGGTGAAGGTCTTCTGCAGGTCGATCGAACTCTTGGCGGCGCCGAGCACGGTGGCGGCGTCGGTAAGCTGACTCATGACGTTGTCGATCTTGGTCACCATCTGCGTGATGATGTCGTCGGTCACGCCCGCCGCCGTGATGTCGAGATTGAAGGCGGAGACGTTGTCGATCTTGACCGGCGTGCCCGACACGGCCGCCTGGCCGGCGGTGTTGGCGGCGATGTCGGTGGCGCCGCCAGCGATCGCGGCCGCGTAGGCCGTGTCATATGCCGACTGGTCCGCGGCGGTGGAATATACCGAGGTCTGACGGTCGAGAATGCCCTGGTTCTTGACGGCGGTGGCGAGGCCGGAATCGAACAGCTTGGTGCTTTCGACGTCGATGTCGATGGTGCCGAGCGAGATGGCGCCGGACGAAGAACGGTTGAACGAGGAGACGATCTTGGCGTTCGGCTGAACGCCGTCATTGGCGACAGCGACTTGCGTGGACGTGACCGAAAGATAATTCGAACCGGAGAAGGTGGCGGCGTCGGCGAAGGATTTCATCTGCGCCTGCAGTGAGGTGATTTCGGTCTGCGTCTTTGCCTTGTTGGCCCCCGACTGGCCGACAGCGGACAAAAGCTTGGTCTTGATCTGGCCGATGGTCGAGAGGACGTTGTTCATGCCGGTATAGGCGGTGTCGACCTTTGAGGCGCCGAGGCCGAGCGCGTCCTGAACCGTCGACAGCGCCGAGTTGTCGGAGCGCATCGTGGTGGCGATCGACCAATAGGCGGCGTTGTCGGAGGCTTCGGAGACCCGGTAGCCGGTCGAGATTCGGGCCTGCGTCTGCTCGAGCGATTTGTTGGTGGCGTTGAGACTTTGAAGTGCAGTCAACGCCGCAGCGTTCGTCATGATGCTCGCCAAGAAACTCGCTCCTTCTCAAAAGCCGGCATGCCACGCAGGCCGGGTTCAGCGCCTGCCCATCGATCGCGATCGTGCCGGTCGGGCCGATTCGACAACCTAAGTGATTGGTTAACCATACCTAGCCCGATATGGTTAATGGCCTGTTAAAAGTAGACTTTTGAGAAGTTAAGAAGCGAGGGTTGCGCGAGCCTTGAGCAAACGCAAATCGGGCCGCGCTTTTGGCGCGGCCCGATGCTTTGGCGTGGTCAGTATAGAGCGATCAGCCGCGGAAGAGCGACAGGATCGACTGCGACGCGCCGTTGGCGATCGACAGCGCCTGGACGCCGAGCTGCTGCTGCACCTGCAGGGCCTGGAGGCGGGTAGATTCCTTGTTCATGTCGGCATCGACGAGCTGGCCGACGCCGCGGTCGATGGAGTCCATCAGGCTCGAGGTGAAGGTCTTCTGCAGGTCGATCGAGCTCTTGGCGGCGCCGAGCTTGGTCGCGGCGGTCGTCATGTCCTTCAGCGCGGCGTCGACGACCTTCATCATGTCCGCAATCTGGGTATCGCTGGCCGCGGTGGTGCCGGAGAAGATCTTCAGGGTGGCGACCGAATAGGTGTCGCCCGCCGCCGCTGCCGCACCCAAGGTCGGGTTTTGCGCCGTAGCGGTGACGGCGCCGGTCGCACCGACGCGGTCGGCGTCGAGGATACCCTTCGACACGCCCGCCGCGGTGCCAGCCTCATACAGCTTGATGCTGTCCACCTTGACGTCGATCGTCGAGATGGAAACCGAACCGGTGGCGTCGCGGTTGAAGGCCGAAACGATCTTGACGTCGGCCGCAGCCGTGGCGGTGGCGCCGCTGTTGACCGACAGCATGTTGGTGCCGGAGAAGGTGGCGCCATCGGCATAGGCCTTCAGCTGGTCCTGAAGAGCCTTGATTTCGACCTGGGTCTTTTCCTTCGAAGCATCGGTCTGGCCGTAGGACGCGGTCAGCTTCTGCTGGATCTGGTTGATGGTCTTGATCGCGCTGTCCATGCCGGTATAGGCGGTGTCGACCTTCGAGGCGCCGAGGCCGAGCGCGTCCGAAACGGTGGACATGGCCTGGTTGTCGGAACGCATCGTGGTGGCGATCGACCAGTAAGCGGCGTTGTCGGAAGCCTGCGACACGCGGTAGCCCGTCGAGATGCGGGACTGGGTGGTGTCAAGGGCTTTCTGGGTGGCGTTCAAGCTTTGCAGAGCGGTCAACGCCGAGGCGTTGGTCATGATACTGGCCATGGTACTCGTACCCTATTTTTACACGGATTTTTTTGACATACCGGCATGTCCGGTATGACGGTGCGGCATCATGCCAATGATCTGTGGAACCCGATCACCCGCCATCTGCGAGGAATATGCGGGCAAGTCCCTACCAAAGACCTAAGTCGGAGGGTTAATCGAAAATATATTGCGGAGATCTGTGCGATCGGCCGTTTGATCAACGCCTCTGACGTTAGGTCAAGTAAAGGACCGCACCAGGCTGCCGACCAGCAGGTTCCAGCCGTCGATCAGCACGAAAAACAGGATCTTGAACGGCAGCGATACCACCGTCGGCGGCAGCATCATCATGCCCATCGCCATGGTGACGGTGGCGACGATGAGGTCGATGACGAGGAACGGCAGGACGATGAGGAAGCCGATCTCGAAGCCGCGCCGGATTTCCGAGATCATGAAGGCCGGCACCAGGATGCGCAGGTCGACGCTCTCGCGCGACACGGTCTGGCCGCGCTCGCGGGCGAGGTCGGCGAAGAGGTCGAAATCCTTGTCGCGCACATTGTGCAGCATGAAGTCGCGGAACGGACCGGAAATCTTCTCGAACGCCTCGGCCTGGGTGATCTTGTTGTCCATCAACGGCTTCACGCCGGTGTTCCAGGCCTGGTCGAAGGTCGGCGCCATGACATAGAAGGTCATGAAGAGCGACAGCGAGATCAGGATCAGGTTTGCCGGCGTCGACTGCAGGCCGATACCGGCGCGCAGGATCGAGAAGGCGATGACGAAGCGGGTGAAGCTCGTCACCATGATGAGTAGGCCCGGCGCCACCGAAAGCACGGTGAGCAGGCCGAACATCTGGATCAGATAGCCGACGGTCGTGCCGTCGGCCTTGCCGATGCCGCCGAGATCGAGCTGCTGAGCCGCGGCGACGGAAGTGGTCACGACGATCAGCGCCGTGGCTATGAGGAACTTTCTCATTCGAGCAGCATCGTCCTGACGAGAACCTGTTTGACATGGCCGCCGCTGCGCAACGCCGCACGCTCATCGAGATCGGCCTTGAGATGCTGGTAGCCGCTGGCGCCTTCGATCTGATGCAGCTTGATCGTGCGCACGAACGCGAGCAGATCCTGGTGGATCTGCTCGGTCACTTCCGGCGGCTGCGGGGCATCGTAAAGCACCGATGTCTCCAGTCGGATCCAGACGTCGGACGGCGAGGCGAGATTGGTGGTGATCGGCGCCAGTTGCACCAGCGTCGGCCCGGCGGCCGGCTTGCCGGCCTCGCCAGGCTTCTCCGCCGCGCCGGCGTTTGCCGGCGCCGCGGGCACCGGTGCCGGCGTTTCGCCCTGCTTGAGATAGCCGCCGGAGACCCAACCCATGCCGATGGCCGCGCCCGTCATGACCAGAAGCATGGCGAGCTGGATCACCAGGGAAGGTCCCTTCTTGGGCTGGACCTGCTCGACATTGGCCATGACGGCGTTCTCCCGGCCCTAGAAAGGAAGAACCTGGTCGAGCACCTGCTGGCCATAGGCCGGCTGCTGGACCTCGCTCACGCGGCCGCGACCGCCATAAGAGATGCGCGCCTCGGCGATGCGCTCGTAGGGAATGGTGTTTTCCGCGCCGATGTCGGACGGACGCACCATGCCGGCGATGGTAAGGACCCGAAGCTCGTAGTTGACGCGGACCTCCTGCGAGCCCCTGATCAGCAGATTGCCGTTGGGCAGCACCTCGGTGACGACGGCGGCGACGTTGAGCTCGATGTCTTCCGAACGCTTGATCTCGCCGTCGGCGTTGGTTTCGGTGCTGGAACTCAGGCCGGCGTCGCCCTTGCCGCTGGTGCTCTTGCCGTCCCATCCGAGCGTGACGTCATAGCCGAGCTTGCGCGCGGCGGTGCGGCTGCGGTCGTTCTGGTTCTTGAAATTGGCCCTGTCGTTCAGCTTGATGTTCACGGTCAGGATGTCACCGGCGCGCAGCGCGCGCGGATCGGTGAAGAGCCGGCTCTGGCGATCGTCCCACAGCGAGAATTTCCTCGGCCGCGACGCCGGCGGCTCGGGATAGCTGTAAGGACCGGAGGCACCGATACCCGAACCGACGGGTGACATAGCAGGCTCCCGGCCGATCTCCTTGAAATTGGTGCCGCAGCCGGATATCCCCACAACCGCGACGAGGACAAAGAACTTCAACTTCATGACGGATCAACCCTTCGCGCCGCGCTGGCCATGATGCCGGTGAGCGTCGCCGCCGCCTTCTGGTCCATTTCGTTCAAGATGACGCCGGCCTTGCGCGAATCGAGCTTCATCAGGATGGCCGCCGCGAGCTCGGCATTGACCATCGCCAGCCTTTCGGCGGCGGCGTCCGGCTTCATGCCGGCATAGATCTTGACGACGCCGTCCTCGGCGCGTGCCAGGAATACTTCGCGGCGCTTCAGCCACTCTTCATATTCGGCCTTTTTTGCCTCCAGCGCTTTCATGCGCTGGTCGATGCCGGCCTGCAGCTGCTTCAATTCCGCGGCCTGAAGGGCGTAACGGCGGTCGCGCGCGGCGTCGGCGATGTTGGAGCAGAAGCGCTGGACCTCGCTTTCGTCAGGGGTTTTCCCGCCGGCTGCGAGCGCGGCCGGCGCGGCCGGTTCCCCCTCGCGCGTGACCTCGGCCGCCTGGACCGGCGCCTGTCCGCCGGGCAGCACCTGCCGGACTTCCTCCGCGCCGACGGAAGCGCTGCCAAGAAGCGTGGCCACCGCCACGGCGGCGATCATCGTGAGGGGGCGGTGTGTCTTCGAGGAGAGGGGCTCGATCATCGGCGTGCCTATTGGAGAACCAGGTCGGCCTGCAGGGCGCCGGCCGATTTGATGCCTTGCAGGATGGCGATGATGCCGTCGGGCTTCACGCCGAGCCGATTAAGGCCGGACACAAGCGTTTCGAGATCGGGACCGTCGAGCACGGCAACGCGCGCTTCGGGCCGGCTCGCTTCAATGGCGGTGAACGGCTCGATCGCGGTTCGGCCCCTGGAGAAGGGCTCGGGCTGGACCACTTTCGGCGCTTCGGTGATGCGTACGGTGAGCGTGCCGTGGCTGATCGCCACGCGCGAGATCCTGACATTGTTGCCGATCACGATGGTTCCGGTGCGTTCGTCGATGACGACGCGGGCAGGGGCGTCCGACTCGACGACCAGATTTTCGATCTCGGCATAGAAGCGCGCGGCCGAGACATTCTTCGGCCGCCTGATCTGCACTGTGCGGGCTTCGCGCTCGGCGGCGACCCGCATGCCGAAACGCTGCGATGTGTAGTCGTTGATGGCGTCGGCGATGCGGATGGCGGTCGAGAAATCGGGGTTGCGCAATTGCAGCGTCAATACGCCCTGGTCGTCGAACTCGGCCGGCACCGCGCGCTCGACGATGGCGCCGTTCGGCACGCGGCCCGCGGTCGGCACACCCTGCGTGAGTTCCTCGGCCTGACCCTTGGCGGTGAAGCCGCCGACGATCACCGAACCCTGGCCCACCGCGTAGATCTCGCCGTCGGCTGCCTTCAGCGGCGTCATCACCAGCATGCCGCCGGCAAGCGAGGTGGCGTCGCCCATCGAGGAGACGTCGATGTCGATGCGGCTGCCCGACTGGACGAAGGGCGGCATATTGGCGGTGACGATAACGGCCGCCACGTTCTTGGCGCGCGCGCTGCCGCCTTCGGTGGCGATGCCGAGGTTCTCCAGCATGGCGCGGATCGACTGTTCGGTGAAGGGCGAGTTGCGCAGGCTGTCGCCGGTGCCGGCAAGGCCGATGACCAGGCCGTAGCCGACGAGCTGGTTGTCGCGCGCGCTCTGCAGCTGGGCGATGTCCTTGATGCGCGCGGCGACCTGTCCGGGCGGCAGCGTGCTTGGCCCGGTCGAGACCCGGAACATGCGCTGGGTGGTGGCGGGATCGTATTCGGGATCGTCGTAGACGCCGCCATTTTGCTGCGCCAGATCGCGCTTGGCCTTGGGCGTCAGGCCGTCCGCCAATGCCGGCTGAAGGCAGATGGCGGTGCTCAGCAGGAAGGCAAAGGCGCGCATCACGAAGCGCCGACCTTGATGGTGCCGTCGGCCATCACCGTGCCGGAGATGATCTTGCCGCTGTCGACGTTGCGGATCTTGATCTGGTCGCCGGCAGCCCCCGGCTCCAGCGTGACGCCGGCCGCCGAAATGGTCAGCGCGCCGGCGGTGAAATAGACCTGCACGGAAGCGCCCTGTTCGACCAGCCAGGCGTCGCGGATGGCGGCGACCGGGATGTAGCGGCCAGGCAGGAGCGTGCGTTTGGCAACCTTGCCCTGAAGCTCCTCGGCGCGCGTCGCCATGCCGTCCGGCTTGTGCTTGCCGGGGATGAGCGTCACCTGCTTGAGCGAGGCGGGCTCGATTGTCTCGCCGGGATAGATGACCCGGTTGGGGATCAGCACGGCCTCGCCGACAGCCTGGCTGGCGGCGATCTGGTTTGCCGACTGTCCGGTCGTTTCCTGCGCGAAAGCCGGCATGCCTGCGGCCACCAGAAGGGTGGCCAGCGCGGCGCGACGCAGTGCGGAGGAGATCGGCTCGGCCATCATCCGTTACCTGATGTTCTTGGAGACCACCGAGGCCATGTCGTCGGCGGCCTGGATGACCTTGGAGTTCATTTCGTAGGCGCGCTGCGCCGAGATCAGCTCGGTGATTTCCTTGACCGGATCGACGTTGGAGGATTCGAGGTAGCCCTGCTGGATCGTGGCGAAGCCGGGATCGCCGGGTACGCCGACATTGGCCGGACCCGAGGCGGCGGTTTCCTGGAAGAGGTTGTCGCCGAGCGGCGCCAAGCCCGCCTCGTTGGCGAAGTTGGCGATCTGAAGCTGGCCGAGCAGCTGGAGATTGGTCTGGCCCTGGAGACGGGCAAAGACCTGGCCGGTTTTGTTGACGATCACCTCGACGGCGTCGGTCGGCACGGTGATGGCCGGGATGACGTTGGCGCCGTCAACCGTCACGAGCTGCCCGGTGGCATTGGTGTTGAAGGCGCCGGCGCGGCTGTAGAGCGTGCCGCCGTCGGCGCCCTCGATCTGGAACCAGCCCCGGCCGGTCAACGCCAGGTCGAAGCTGTTGCCGGTGCTGGCCAGCTCACCCTGCGTGTGGACGTTGCGCACCGCCGTCGTCTTGACGCCAAGGCCGATCGAGACGCCTTCCGGCACCAGCGACGTGTTGGAGCGATTGGGCACGCCCTGCGTGCGGTCGACCTGGTAGAGCAGGTCGGAGAACTCGGCCCGCGCCCGCTTGTAGCCGGTGGTATTGATGTTGGCGATGTTGTTGGCGATGACTTCCAGATTGGTCTGCTGGGCATTCATGCCGGTGGCGGCGATGGCAAGTGCTTTCATGACGCGGTCCTAGATACTCATGCGACTGATTTCGAGGTAGGCCGAGACGACCTTGTCGCGGATGGCGATGGTGGTCTGCAGCGCCTGCTGGGCGCTCAGCACCGCATCGACAACCTGGCGCGTATCGGCGTCGCCCTTGAGCGCCTGTATCGACATCTGCTCGGCGCCCTGCAGCGTGTTGACGGTTTTCGTCGCGGCCTGGCTGAGGACTTCGGCGAAGCTGCTGCCCACGCTTTCGCTGGCCTGCGTGCCGACGCCGCCCTGCAGCAGGTTCGGTGAGGCCGACTCCGCGCCGTCAACCGCCGTCTTGAATTGTATTGCCCCGATACCGCCGATCATTACTGGTTCCTCATCAGGTCGATGGTCATGGAAATCAGATCGCGAGCCTGCTTGATGACCTGCAGGTTGGCTTCATACGAGCGGTTCGCCTCGCTCATGTCGGCCATTTCGACCAACGTGTTGACGTTGGGCATCTTGACGTACCCTTTGGCGTCGGCGGCTTCGTTGCCGGGCTGGAATTCGATCGGGAAGTCCGAAGGATCGCGATTGATGGCGCTCACTTCCACCAGCGAGCCGCCGGTCGCGCGGTCGACCTCGGACTGGAAGGTGATCGTCTTGCGACGATAGGGATCGGCGCCGGGGGTGCTGCCTGTCGACTGCGCGTTGGCGAGGTTTTCCGAGACCACGCGCAGGCGCTCCGACTGGGCGCCAAGGCCGGATGCCGCGACTTTGAGGGCTGCAGTGAGGGCATCCATGGTCAGCTCTTCACCACCATCGTCATCATCGAATGGAAGGCCTTGACGATCGCCGTGTTGAGCTCGAAGGAGCGGCGGACCTCGCCGGCTTTCATCAGCTCCTGCTCGAGCACCACCGTGTTCTTAGACGGCATGATCGCGCCGTTGGGATCCTCCGGCTTGACGTTGAAGCCGGCATTGGCCGTTTCGGCGCCAAGATGGCCCGCCTGCGTGGCGGCAAGCGTCACCGCGGTCCGGTCGAGGACCTTTTCGAACGGCTCGACATCATTGGCCGTGTAGCCGGGCGTGTTGGCATTGGCGATGTTGGAGGCGATCGCCGACTGGCGCACGGCCAGCCATTGCGACTGGCGTGTGGCGAGATCGAAAAGGTTTACGGGTTCCATGGGAATCTCCCGGGCAAGTACGCACAGACTAGGCGGCCAGTCTTGCGCGGACCTTGCGCGGGAGGGCGGTTGCCCCGGGGCGCGGCTACTTCGAGAGCGGGATCACCTTGTCGGTGCTGGTGACGATCACCCACTTGCCGCCGAGCTGCTCGATCGAGGCGACGCGGCTGGAATCGGGGAGCACCGAGCCGCGCTGGACGAGCCACAGGCCAGTGTCGTCCTCGATCATGGCGCGGCCGTTGGCGACATGCACCATCTTGAATTCCGAAGCGGCGGCGGGGAAGGGCTGGTCACCGGGCGGCGGCGCAGGATCGTCCTGCACTGTTCCGGTGGCGAAAAGGTCGATATCTGGACTGGGAACCTCCTTGGCCGTCAGCGGCTCGCTGCGTTCGGCCACGACGCCACCGCCCTCGCGTCCGGAATTGCTGCCGCTGCCGCCGAACTTGATCGCCTGGACGCCGAACTGCTCCTGGTTGAAGAATATGTACCAGGGAAACAACGCGCAGATTAGGCCGAGCGTGATGCCGAGCGCGGCGATGACGAAATCGCTGCGGCGGTCGGCGCTTCTGTCGATCAGGCGCGGGAACTGGGCTTTCGGCGGCTGCGGCCACTCGGTGCGTGGAAAAAGCCCGTCGAGCAGAGAATCGCGGCTGGCCTGCGCGACATCGGCGGTCCCGGCGGTGGATGCCCTCGGCAGACCCGGCTTGTCGGCCCGGCTCAAAAGAGCTGTCGCCTTCTGAGCCTTGGCGCGCGCTGCTTCGTCCTTGGCGATTCTTGCTTTGTCGGCCTCGGCCCTCTCCGCCGCCTCGGCTTCCGCAAGCATATCGCGCAACATGCGCTCGGTGTATTGGAGCTCAGTCTCCTTGATCGCCATTCAGCTTCCCCTTGAGATGGCGGGCGAGGTCGGCGAACGGATCGGCCGATGCGCGGTCCCTCGGCGATTGCGTCAGCGCCTCATAGATCAGCGGCACCTGGCGCACCGCGTTGTCGAGCTCGGCATCGGCGCCGCTTTGGTAAGCACCCAGAAGACGGATGTCGCGCGTATCCTCGAAGCGCGCGATCATCGATTTCAGCCTTGTCACCAGCACGCGCTGTTCCGGGCTCCAGGCCTTGTCGGCAAGGCGCGAGATGGATGATAGCGGATTGACCGGCGGATAGCGGCCCTGCTCGGCAAGCGCGCGGTCGAGCACGACATGGCCGTCGAGGATGCCGCGCACCGAATCGGCAACCGGATCGTTGTGGTCGTCGCCGTCGACCAGCACTGAGATGATGGCGGTGATCGACCCCTTGCCTTCGGCGCCGGGACCGGCGCGTTCGAGCAGCTTCGGCAGGTCGGTGAAGACGGAGGCCGGATAGCCGCGCGCCACCGGCGGCTCGCCCGTTCCGGTCGCCACCTCGCGCAGCGCATGCGCAAAGCGGGTGATGGAATCCAGCACAAGGAGCACGCGATGGCCCTGGTCGCGGAAATGCTCGGCCACGCACATGGCGGTGTCGGGCGCGCGGCGGCGCATCATGGCGCTTTCGTCGCTGGTGGCGACGACCGCCACGGTCTTGGCCATGCTGTCGGCGCCGATCGTGTCCTCGAGAAATTCGCGCACTTCGCGGCCACGCTCGCCGATCAGCGCCACGACCACGGTATCGAAGGCCTCGGCGCCGGCCAGCATTGCAAGCAGCGTCGACTTGCCGACGCCGGAACCGGCGAAGATGCCGAGCCGCTGGCCGAAGCAGAGCGGGGTGAAGATGTCTATCACCCTGACGCCGGTAAGGAAGCCGGTGTCGACCCGCTGACGCGACAGGGCGCTCGGCGTCGCGCCATGCGCGGCATCGGCCGCATTCGGCCTGACCAGTGGCGGGCCGCCGTCGATGGCGCGGGTCAAGGCATCGATGGCGCGCCCGCGCCAGGAGACATGCGGCGTGACCGTGAGCGGGCCGCGGCGGAAGACGGCGTCGCCGATGCCGGCATCGGCGCTGCGTTCGAAGGGCGCGACCACCACCTCTTCGCTGCCGATCTTGACGATCTCGCCACGCCGCGCGCCGGCCCTGCCGCGCTGTTCCACGATGTCGCCGAGCCTCGCAATTCCGGACAGACCGCGGACCTTGTAATGCGTCGGCGATATTTCGGCGATGCGGCCGCCGCGCGCAAGCAATGTCTGCGGATCGTCGAACCGCCGCCAGACGCGTTCGAGGGCGGCCAGCCTGTCCGTTCTTCCGGTATCCGCCGGGCTCTCGGAAGCGCGCAACAGGGACGAGCCGGTCGTCATGCCGTCACTTCGAGCCGAGCGTCTTGATGGCGTCGTCGGTGGAGGAATCGGTCTGCCGCATCAGCGCCGCCGTGTTCTCGAAAGCGCGCTGAACCTGGATCAGCCGGGTCATTTCCAGCACCGGGTTGACGTTCGATTCTTCCAGAAATCCCTGCGCGATGCCGACATCCGAGCGATCGGTGACAGGCTCGGGGGTGCGCGCCGGAACGATGCCCGAATTGCCGTAGCGGACGAAATTGTCGCCGGGGTCGAAATTGTAGAGACCGATGGCCCCGACCAGTTGGTCGTTCTGCCTCAGCGAGCCGTCCGCGCCTGCCTTGGGCGGGCCGTTGCGCGGATCGAGCTGGATCGGCGCGCCGCCGCCGTCCAGCACCGGATAGCCTTCGATCGACATCAGTTCGCCGTTCTCGTTCATGGAGAAACGGCCGTCACGCGTCATCACGGTGCCGGCGGGCGTATCGATGGCGAACCAGGCGTCGCCCTGCACCGCGAAGTCGAACGGGTTGCCGGTTTCGGTCAGCGCGCCATGCGCGCCGGAAAGATAGGTCTTGCCGGAAGAGGCGAAGGAGACCGACTTCGGCCCGGTGCCGGAGACGACGTCCTCGAATTTCACGCCGGTGGCGCGGAAGCCGATGGTCGAGGCGTTGGCGACATTGTCGGCGATGGTGTCGAGACGGCGCTCGAGCGCGATCTGTGAGGAAAGGGCGACGTAAAGGCTGTCCTGCATGATCGTCTCAGAACTTCAACTGCTGCATGGCCATCATCAGGTCGGTGGAGATGCCGATGGTGGTCGGCTGCGCAAAGAGCACGCTGACCGATGTCACGGCCGTCGAGGTCGGGTGGGCGATCTCGTACATGCTGGTGAACCGGGTCAGGAACTTGCCGAGCTTTTCGGGATCGGTGAAGTCCTTGATGTCGAGCTTCTGCCCGAACAGCTGCGCCTGTTTGTCGATGTCGGCGGTGGCAAAGGAATCCGGCAGGCCGAGCGCGGTGCGCACCACGCTGGCTAAAGCGGTGTCGGCCAGCACGTCGTACCAGTTGGTGATGTCGGGCGCCTTGCGCTGGAAATAGAGCGCCAGCCGCACGCCTTCATTCGTCTTGCCGGCATCTTCCTCGAGCGTCTGGCGCATGTACATGTCGACGGTCGGCTGCTGCGCCTGAACATAGGTGGTGGCGTTTTCGCCGTACTGCTCGAAGTTGAGGGCCGAGGCCAGCCCGGCATAGGCCTTGTTGGTCTGCTTGTTGGCGACGCTGTCGGGATCGCGCACGCCGCCTTGCAGGACCGACTTGATCAGGTCCTTGTCCTCGGTCGCCGAATCCAGGCCGTACGCCGCCAGCGCATAAGTGTAGAGCCGGTCGTTCGACATCAGATCGTCGACCGATTTCACCTTGGTGATGTTGGCGAGATAGTAGGTCGTCTCGCCCTTCACATAGTCCGAATTCGGGTCGAGGCCGGCGATCTGGGCCTGGATGGCGTAGTTCTTCGTCACCAGCTGCTGCGCCGGGTTGTAGACGGTCGCATCGGCGCCGTCCGCCGCGAAATTGAAAGCTTTGACGAACTGGGCATAGCGCTTGTCGGTCAGCTTGTTGGCGAAGCTGTCGGGATCGGAAACGCCTTCTTTCAGCGCCTTGACCATGAAGGCCTTGGCGTAGTCCATGTTCTCCAGCCCGTAGGCCTTCATGGCATATTTGAACAGGCGGTCATTGTTGACGAAATCGTCGATCGATTTCACCTTGGTGATGTTGGCCAGATAATATTGGGTGTCGCGATCGACCGTCGGCTGTTGCTCGATGCGGGTGATCGACTTGCTGATGTCTTTGGCAATCAACTGATAGCTGGTGTAGGTATTGAGCAAGGACACGCCTCCGGCCGAAGCTATCCCCGGACAATAACGTCACTTCCTTGCGCGAAGCTGAATCGCGTCGGCAGCCTTCGATTCAAGCCTCACACAAGGCACGGGGACTATCCCTGATCCACGATGTGACATGCGGAAGGACCTGTCGTGGGCATTCTGATCGGACTTGTGGTGACGCTCGGCTGCGTTCTCGGCGGCTTCATGGCCATGGGCGGCCATCTGCATGTGCTGCTGCAGCCATGGGAAGCGGTGGTCATCTGCGGCGCGGCGCTCGGCACCTTCCTCGTCGCCAACCCGATGAAGACGGTCAAGGACACCGGCAAGGGCATTCTCGAAGCCTTCAAGCAGGCGGTGCCGAAGGAACGCGATTACCTCGAGACGCTGGGCGTGCTGCATAGCCTGATGCGCGAGCTGCGCTCCAAGTCGCGCAGCGAGGTCGAGGCGCATATAGACAATCCGGAAGAGTCCGCCATCTTCCAGGCTTTCCCGACCGTGCTGAAGAACCACGACCTGACGAATTTCATCTGCGACTATTGCCGCATCATCATCATCGGCAACGCCCGCTCGCACGAGATCGAAGCGCTGATGGACGAAGAGATCCAGACGATCCGCACCGACAAGCTGAAGGCCTATCACGCAATGGTCGCGGTCGGCGACGGCCTGCCGGCACTGGGCATCGTGGCCGCCGTGCTCGGCGTGGTGAAGGCGATGGGCGCGCTGGACCAGTCGCCGGAAATCCTCGGCGGCCTGATCGGCGCGGCGCTCGTCGGAACCTTCCTCGGCATCTTCCTGTCCTACGCGGTGGTCGGTCCGGTCGCCACCAAGATCAAGACGGTGCGCGAAAAGAAGAATCGCCTCTACATCATCGTCAAGCAGACGCTGCTTGCGTATATGAACGGCGCCCTGCCGCAGGTGGCGATCGAGTTCGGCCGCAAGACCATCTCCTCCTATGAGCGTCCGACGATCGATGCCGTCGAGCAGAGCACCATGAACGCCGGCGCCGCCGAGAAGAAGGCGGCCTGAGCATGCTCGATCCCAGACAGGACCGCTTGCCGTCATGACAAGTCCGGGCAGTCCGTCAGAAACGCGGGCCTTGATCATCGAACGTCTCGTCGGCGACAGCGGCGAGGCGGCGCAGGTGATCGGCGTCGGCCGCGGCATGGCCGAACGGGCGCTGCCGCTCTTGCAGAAAGCGCTGGCCGGCGAGCTCGGCGCGCCGGTGACGGTCGACCTGCAAGCGGTAGAGGTCGGCCGCGTTCCAGAGGCGCGCTCGCGCGCCGGCGATGCCTTTGCGCTGACTATCGTTTCCTCACCTTCTTCGGCCGACGCCATGACGCTCGTGATGGATGCGCAAGCGGTCGCGGTCATGGTGAGCGCATTGTTCGGCGGCGATCCCGATCAGCCGGTCGCGCCGATCGAGCGCGACCTGTCGCAGATCGAAGCCGATGTCGCGACGACCGTGTTCCAGGAGGTCGCGACGGCGCTCAACGGATCCGGCAAACGCTCGCTCGACCTGCGCCTGCCGGTGCCGAAGGCGATGGCCGGCAACGAGGCAAGGCGGCGCGTGCTGCGCGACGGCGCAGCCGTGCGCATCGTCTTTGGCCTTTCCACGCCGTCCGACAGCGGCATGCTCACGGTGATGATCCCGCAGCGCCTGCTGCTCACCTCGCGCGACGGCGAAGCCGCCCCGGGCAAGGATGGCGAGGCCACGGAGTTCGACTGGCGAGCCCGCTTCTCCGAAGAGGTGATGCGCTCCACCGTCCGGCTCGAGGCAACGATGCCGCTTGCCAGGCTGACGCTCGGCGATCTCGCCGCGTTCGCGCCCGGCCAGGTGATCGAATTCGAGGAGAACGCGCAGCTCAACGCCAAGCTCAGCGCTCGCGACAAGACCCTGTTTGTCTGCGAATTCGGGAAGCTTGGGCAGAACTACACCGTCCGTGTCAGCCATTCGCATGATGCCGGGCAAGATTTCATCGACGGATTGATGCCGGGCTGACGCCAGGCTCGGGATTTATGGAGACGACAGATGGCAAAAACCAAGGTGGAAGCCGAACCCGACCAGCCCGACGAACAGCTCGACCGCGCCATCGAGGAACTGCGCGGCGTGCTGCGGGAAGAGGAAGCGCGCCCGGATGCCGCCCTGCGGTCGGGCGCCAATTCCTCCATCATCATGACCATTCCGGTCGACGTGCAGATCATCCTCGGCAGCACCGAGATGCCGGTGTCGGAGTTGATGGCGCTGCAGAAGGGTTCAACGGTTGCCCTCAATCGCCGCATCGGCGAGCCCGTTGACGTTGTGGTCAACGGCCGCAAGATCGCGCGCGGCGAGATCACGGTGCTGGAAAACGATCCGACGCGCTTCGGCATCAGGCTCACCGAAATCATCGCGGCGACGAAAAGCGCCTGAAAATGCTCGACGGGCGGACCAATAGGCAGCGAGGGCAATACGCATGACGACGGCATTGGCGCTGACACGTCCGCAAAAGGCGGCAGCCATACTGGTGGCAATGGGCAAGCCCGCGGCCAGCAGACTGCTCAAATTTTTCAAGCAGGATGAGCTGAAGGCGCTGATCGAGGGAGCGCGTCTGCTACGCACCATTCCGCAGGCTGACCTGGAGCGCATCGTCGCCGAATTCGAAGCCGAGTTCACCGAGGGCGCGGGCCTGCTCGATTCGGCCGATCGCATGGATACGATCCTCAACGAGTCGCTGTCGCCCGAGGAGATGAGCGCCATCATGGGCGAGAAGAAGTTCGAGCCGGTCGCGGAAGGACCCGCGCCGATCTGGCCGGACCTCGAAAAGCTCGAGCCGGCGCGGCTCGGCACCTTCCTGGCAGGCGAACATCCGCAGACCTCGGCGATGGTGCTTTCAAAGCTCGCGCCGCAGACGGCCGCCAATGTGCTGCTCGCCATCGAAAAGCCTATGCGCAGCCAGATCATCAAGCGCATGGTGACGATGGCCAACGTCCCGGACGCCGCATCACGTATCGTCGAGAACCAATTGCGCGTCAGCGTGCTGTCGCAGAAGGCAAGCAGGGACACCTCGGCCGGCCAGGAACGCGTCGCCAGCATGCTCAATGAGATGGCGAAGCCGGAACTGGACGACCTCATGCAGGACCTGGAGCAGGCCGGCACGCCCGATCTCGCCGGCGTCAAGTCGCGGCTATTCGCCTTCGACGACCTGCCGCTGCTGCCGCAGAAAGCCCGGGTTCTGCTGTTCGACGGGCTGTCGACCGAGATCGTCACACTGGCGTTGCGCGGCGCCTCGCCGGAACTGGCCGAATCCGCGCTGTCGGCGATCGGCGCGCGCTCGCGCCGCATGATCGAATCCGAACTCGGACAAGGATCGGAAGGCATTGCGCTCGCCGATATCATGGCGGCGCGCAAGCGCATATCGGTCGCCGCGATCCGGCTGTCGCGCGAAGGAGCTTTCGAGCTGCCTTCGATGCAGACCGCCACCGCTGCCGAAGCCGCTTGACGATAGCGACACGGTCAGTACGCAATGGCTGAAGCGGTCGACAAGGATTCCAAAACCGAGGAAGCCACAGAAAAGAAGATCCGCGACACGATCGAGCAGGGCAAGCTGCCCCATTCGCGTGAGACCGCGATCTTTGCGTCCTTCCTCGCCATACTGGTTTTCGCCGTCTTCTACGCCAAGGACGCGATCGTCGATCTCGGCATGTTCCTGTCGACATTCCTGGAAAAGCCGGAAGCCTGGCCGATGAACACCGAGACCGACGTCATCTCGCTCTACAGGCGGGTGATGACCGAAATCGGCCGCGCCGTCGTCAGCCTGCTGGTGCTGATGACGGTCGCCGGCATCGGCGCTTCGGTTTTCCAGAACCTCCCGCAAATCGTCGGCGAGCGGATCAGGCCACAATTGTCGCGCATCTCCATCGCCAAGGGCTGGAGCCGGATGTTCGGTGTGCAGGGATGGGTCGAATTCCTGAAATCGCTGGCCAAGCTCGGCTTCGCCATCGCGGTGCTGAGCTTCACGCTGTCGGAAGATCACCGCAAGCTGCTCGCCGGCATGATCACCAACCCGATGTCCTTCGGCATGGTCATCCGCGGTATCTTCGTCGACATCCTGGTGGCGATCGTGTTCGTCATGGGCCTGATCGCGGTGGTCGACATCGTCTGGTCGCGTTTCCACTGGCGGCGCGACCTGCGCATGACCAAGCAGGAAGTCAAGGACGAGTTGAAGCAGTCGGAAGGCGATCCGATCGTCAAGTCGCGGCTGCGCTCGCTGGCGCGCGACCGGGCGCGCAAACGCATGATGACGGCGGTGCCGCGCGCGACGCTGGTGATCGCCAACCCGACACACTATTCGATCGCGCTGAAATATGTGCGCGAGGAGGACTCCGCTCCGATCGTGCTGGCCAAGGGGCAGGACCTGGTGGCGCTCAAGATCCGCGAGATCGCCAGGGAGAACAACATCCCGATCTTCGAGGACGTGGCGCTCGCGCGCTCCATGTACAAGCAAGTTTCGGTTGATAGCGTGATCCCGTCGCAATTCTATCAGGCGGTCGCCGAGTTGGTGCGGATCGTCTACTCGAAGAAGGCCTCACGCAAAGCAACCCAATGAACGGACGCCGCTAATCCATGGACCGGCAACCACATGCCAACTCCCGCGAGCTGATCGTCGCCAGCGCCATCGAGCCCGTGGTGGGCGAGTTGAGGCTGATCGACGTTGCCGATTATATCGCCTTCATACGGCTCGAGCATTTCGCCTGCCTGTCGGACCTGGTGGATTCGGCCGCCGAACTTTACTTCCGGCCGGGCACATTGCGGCTCGGCCATGGCGGCGAAGCTCATGTCGACTGGAGCGGCAGCCCGCGCATCGTGCTCGATCTGGAGCTGCGGCCGCGCGGCGTGACGGTCTATTTCCAGCTGACGCTGACCGAGCGCGGGCCGTCCGTGGTGGTCAATTACGTGTCGTTCGAGAAGCCCGGCGAGACGCCCGAACACAACACTGCCTTGCTTGGGGATGCGATCGACGAGGCTCGTATCCGGAAGACCGAGCCGCTCGCCTTCCCGTGATAATCTGATTGCAGTCGCCTAGGCTCGCGGCGGCGCCTCACAGCGCCGCCGGCTTGATGCGGCTATTCGATCAGGCCGAGCCGCAACGCCTTGGCGACCGCCTGGTTGCGGTTGACGGCGTTGAGCTTCTGCGTCGACTGGGTGAGATACTGGTTGGCTGTGTGCACCGAGAGCTTGAGCAGCTTGGCGATCTCTTCGCTGGTGTTGCCGTTCGCGGTCAGCTTCAGGCATTCGAGCTCGCGCTTGGACATCGAACGCGTCCGGCCGGCGTCGCCGGGGCGGATGCGGGCGACCGCGGCAAACAGCGCGAAGGAGCGGGCGTGGATCTCGCAGAGCGTCTCGTCCGACAAGGCTATTTCCGAGCCCAGGAAAACGACCAGCCCGCATTGCCCGCGATCGGCATGCACCGGAAAGGCGATGCCGTTGGTGCCGGGCGCCAGCGGTGAGGCTTCCTCGGCCCAGGCGAGCGACTGGAAGACCTGCCGCGATCCGGCGATGCCGTCGACCCACCAGCGCGGCGCCGTCGAGATGCGGCTGTGGCGCACCACGTCCTCGCCATTGGCGCCGGAGATGAATTTGGTCGCGACCGCCGTGCCGGGGTAGTCGGAATCGAAACACGCCACCAGGCGCGCGCGCTCGGGCGACGGGCTGACGAAATAGAGGCCGAAGGCCGAGGCGTTGATATCGACGGCGATCCAGCGGCAGCGGCGCACCGCGTCCGGGATTGTCACCGCATGATGCGTCTCCGAGCCGAGCGAGAAGGCGCCGAACGGATTGCGTTGATCGTTGAAAAGGGCGGCCGCCGCCTCTCTGACCTCTGCGCGCCTCAAATGATGCCGCTCCTGATCGCCGTCGCGATCGCCATCGCGCGGTTCGAGGCCGCGAACTTCTGGATGGCGTGCGTGATGTAGCTGTTGACGGTGTTCGACGAGACGCCGAGGATGACGGCCACCTCATCCGTGGTCTTGCCTTCCGAAACCCAGAACAGGCATTCGCGCTCGCGGTCCGACAGCGGATCCTGCATGGACGCGGCCGCGATCAGCTGCGGAATGCTGGAAAGCGCGTAGCAGCATTTGAGCTGCGCCTTCATCAGGGCGGTCAGATCGATCTTGTCCGCCTCGGCCGCCGAGAACAGCACGAACAGGCGCTGCCGGCCGACATTGAGCCTCAGCGAATAGATTTCAGCATGGCCCAGCACGTCGAGCAGGCGGGCCTCCTCGCCGGTCAGCAATGCGCCGGCCTCGGGTGCGTGCGCCGCCACCAATGGCTTGGGGCGCACCCCCGGCGCCACGGTCAAGGGACCCAGCGCGAGGTTGGCGATCAGCCTCTTACCGATCAGCTCTATGGCGTCGAAGATCCAGTTCGAGGAAACGATGCGCGCATCGTTGCGGTCCTGGTCATGCACGATGGCGACGAGCATGTAGCTGTCGGCGCCGATATCGGCGGCAAGCTGCATGAAGAAACTGGTGAGATCGCCGCGGGACGTCAGGCGCGGGCCTGAAGCATCGGGTTGGAGAAGCGCGGCGGGACTGCTCATTTTAATTCTTGGATTCTTGCCGGAATCGATCCTTGCGCCCGGTGCTGGCGAAGCCAGCGGCCGGACCCCGAAACGCGTCACGTTTACGAAGACACACCCACGGGCGCGAACGGCGCCCAACCGCGCCGAATCCCTCTAGGGAACGCGAAACCGTCCGCGTCTGGTGCCGGCCTGGCGCCGGAACTTGAGACTTTGGGTGGTCGCCGCGCCCCCCGTGGACCGGCTGATTCGGGTCTAATCTACCCGCAGATGAATCCGACATCAAACGCGATTTGACAAAATCGAATCTGATGGACTCGCTTTGCGACTCAGCGGCCGATCTACGCGTTGCCAGGCGGGGATTTGACAGTCGAACCGAGCCGATGGTTTCCCGGCGTGGCTGCAAGAAAATTCGCCCTCGGCTGTAGCCGAGGGCGCCTTCGATCCGGTACGGCTTAGCGGTCCTCGAAGCCGGTCAGAACGCCAACGGCGTTGATGCCGATCTCTTCCACGGCATAGCCGCCTTCCATGACGAACAGCGTCGGCAGGCCGAGCCTGGCGATGCGCTGGCCGATCTTGGGGTAGTCCTCGCTCTTCAGCTTGAACTGGCTGATCGGATCCTTCTCGAAAGTGTCGACGCCGAGCGAGACGATGACCACGTCGGGAGCGTAGGCCGCGAGCTTGGCGCAGGCGTCTTCCAGCGAGGCGCTCCAGCCGTCCCAGCTGGTGCCGAAGGGCATCGGGTAGTTGATGTTGAAGCCTTCGCCGTCGCCCTCGCCACGCTCGTCGGCGTGGCCGAGGAAGAAGGGATACTCGACCATCGGATCGCCATGCAGGTTGAGCACCTGGACGTCGCCGCGGCGATAGAAGATCTCCTGCGTGCCGTTGCCGTGGTGGTAGTCGACATCGAGGATCGACACGCGTTTGGCGCCCTGGTCGCGGAACCATTGCGCGACGACTGCGGCGTTGTTGATGAAGCAGTAGCCGCCCATGAAGGCTGCGCCCGCGTGGTGGCCGGGCGGGCGGCAGAGCGCGAAGGCCGTCCTCTCTCCGCCTTTGACCAGGGCTGCGGCGGTCAGCGCGACGTCGTAGGACGATTTGATCGCCGCCCATGTGCCTTCGACGAACGTGGCGCCGGCATCGAAGGAATAGTAACCGAGCAGGGCGTCGACGCGCTTCGGCGGCACGTCGCCGCGCAGGCCGCGCGTCGGCCAGGTGAAGCCCATAGCCGAGCCCTTGAAACCCGCAGCGACCCATTCCGGCCACACCCTCGGCAGGAAATCGATATAGTGGGCCTCATGCACGCGCTTGGCGGCGGCGAGGTCGTGCTCGACCGGCCCGATGATCGGCCCGAGCTTCTCGCTCTCCACCCGCGCCCTGATGAATTCGGCCCGCGACGGTTTCTCGAAGCCCGGCACGATAGCCGACGTGACCAGTTCCATCTGGCCTGAATGGCCGGCGTGGAGCGGCGAATAGACAGTTTTCATAGAATTCCCCTGGAGGTGCGAAATCGGTTGGAGGTGCGAAATCAGTCGAGGTTGAGATAGGGGGTCACGAGAGCCAGCCACATGGCTTCCACATCGTCCTCGATGAGGTCGTATGTCTTGCGATCCCGCTTCAGTCCGACAAGCCTGCAGGCGTGCCCGACCTCCATCATCACCAGGCCCAGCCGCTTGGCGGTCTTTTCCGCAAGGGCCGGGTTCACATGCTGCAACCAGGCCGCGTAGAGGGCGATGATGTCCTTGTCGTATTCGTCCTGGATCGGCCTCAGGTCGGCGTTGCCGGAGATCGCCTCGATCACCGGCATCAGGGTCGCGTTGTCGAGATAGATCCGGGACGTGTCGACAAAGAGCTTGCGCACTTCGCGGCGAAACTCTTCGCGGTTGGTGGGTGGGGCGACTTTGATGCGCTTGGCGATCACCTCGGGAAAGGACGACAGCCAGCGCCTGCCGAGTTCGAGAAGGATGGCTTCCTTGTTGGGAAAATATTGGTAGACCGAACCGACTGATAGGCCCGCGCGCTGCGCGATGGCGAGCGTCGTCGGGGTCTTGGTTCCTTGCTCGCGGGTCAGGATCAGCGCTGCGTCGAGAATCCTGTCGACCACCTTGCTCGACCGTTGCTGCCGCGGCTGCTTGCGCGGTTCGAGCGCTATTTTGGTCTTGCGGTCGAGACTGCGCTTCACTGCTCGTTGCCCCCGTTCCCCGCCCGGCCTCACCATCGGCGCGCGGTGCAGTCCACTATACATTCCAAATTCCGGCTGTTGACAAACGCGAATAAACAGTCGCATTCTTTATCCACGCTGTCTTCAACGATAACAAGGGGAATTTCGAAGACGGCGCATCGGCATCGACTTTGTCCCATGGCATCGCCCCGGTGGAGCGGCTGCTCATTGGATGTGGCGTTGTCGGTCCCTCAGCAAAATGTGGAGTCGCGATGCCGGTTGCGGGTGGTGGTGCGGATCTGATGGTCGTCAACGGCCGCGTTCTGACCATGGACGATGACAATCCCACCGCTGAGGCTGTTGCCGTCAAGGACGGCGTCATCATCGCCATTGGCAACCGCGCTTCCATCGAAGAGCTCAAAGGACCGGCGACGAAAGTTGTCGACGCCCAGGGCGGCTCGGTGCTGCCGGGCTTCATCGAGGCGCATATGCACCTTTTCGGCGGCGCGGCCGAGCTCGACAATCTGCATCTGGCGGGCGTGCACGGCTTCGACGCGTTGCGCGACGCGATCCAGGATTTCGCCGCGAAACGGCCGGACGCCAGGCTTCTGATCGGTGCCGGCGTCGACTACGCCATCCTGCCTGAGCCGGTGACGCGCCACGATCTCGACCGCATCATTCCCGACCGGCCCTTCGCCATGTCGGCGTCCGACCATCACACGATGTGGGCGAACACCAAGGCGTTGGAAGAGGCCGGCCTGCTGCATGGCAGGCAGGTCGGGCAGGGCAACGAAGTCGTCATGGGCGCCGACGGGCTTGCCGCCGGCGAACTGCGCGAGGGCGAGGCGTTCGGGCCGGTCCTCGATCATTACGGAGCGAACCGGACGCGGCTTGGCCTCGAAGGCGCCGAGCCGGATCCCTATCCTTCCGTGAAGGAGCTGGCAGCCGATCGCGACCTGATGCATCGCGGCCTTGAATGGTGCGCCAAGCACGGCATCACCTCGATCCAGAACATGGACGGCAATCTCTACCAGCTCGAGCTGCTGGCCGGGCTGGAAAAGGAAGGGCGGCTACTTTGCCGTACCAAAATCCCGTTCCACTTCAAGAATTTCATGACGCTGGACATGCTGGAAAAAGCCTCGCGCATGGCCGCGAGCTACAAGTCCGAGTGGCTGTCGTCCGGCATGGTCAAGGTCTTCTATGACGGCGTGCTGGACTCCTGGACGGCGGTGATGGTCGACGACTATGCCGACCGTCCGGGCTGGCGCGGCGAGCCGCTGTTTTCGCCTGAGCATTTCGCCGAGGTGGCGGTCGAGGCCGACAGGCGCGACCTGCAGATCGCCGTGCATTCGATCGGCGACGGCGCCGTGCGCGCGGTGCTCGACGGCTATCAGGCGGCCGCGAAGAGGAATGGCAGGCGCGACAGCCGGCACCGGATCGAGCATATCGAGGTGACCACGGCCTCCGACGTGCCGCGCTTCGCCGAGCTCGGCGTCCTCGCCTCGATGCAGCCGGCGCACCCCCCGGGCGCGCTGAATTTCCCGATGGAGCCGACGATCTCACGCATCGGCCGTGACAAGTGGCCGCTAAGCTATGCCTGGCGCACGCTGAAAAATGCCGGCGCGCGCGTGGTGTTCGCGTCCGACTGGCCGGTCTCGCCAGTCGATCCGATCCTGTCCATCCAGGCGGCGGTCATGCGCAAACCTTGGGCAGAAGGGATGCCGGACCAGAGCTTCTCCCTGCATGAAGCAATAGAGGGCTACACGGTCGAGGGCGCCTATGCGGAGTTCATGGAAGACCGCAAGGGTCGTCTGAAAACCGGCTACCTCGGCGATATCGTCGTTTTGTCGGCTGATATCGAGGCGACGGCGCCGGAAGCGCTGCACACCTTGCATCCGGTGACCACCATTTGCGGGGGGAAGATCACCTACCAAGCCTAACGATGGCATAGGAATTGCTTAATTGAAGTCGACACTCACAACCGGTCACTGCTCGGCAGTTGCCAAGCCGCCCGGCTTATGGTGACAATCAAAACAGGAACACACCTGCCGACAAGAGCAGGCTCTCTCAATGGGGTAATCGTGCCGGAACAACCGGGTAAGAACGCGATCGAAGTTCGCGGTGTTCGCAAGGTCTTTGGAACCGGTGAAAACCAGGTAGCCGCCCTCGACACGGTATCGGTGTCGATCCGCGAAAATGAGTTTTTCACACTGCTCGGGCCGTCTGGCTGCGGAAAGACGACGCTGCTGAGATTGATTGCCGGCTTCGATTTCCCGACCGCCGGCGAAATCCTGCTGCACGGCCAGGATATCGCGCCGCTGCCACCCTTCAAGCGCCCGGTCAACACCGTCTTCCAGAGCTACGCGCTGTTCCCGCATATGACGGTGGCGCAGAATATAGGCTTCGGGCTGGAGATGCTCGGCAAGCCGAAAGCCGAGATCGAGGCGCGCGTCGCGCAGATGCTGAAGCTGGTCAAGATGGAGGCGCTTAAGGCGCGCCGCACCAGCCAGATTTCCGGCGGCCAGCAGCAGCGCGTCGCGCTGGCCCGCGCGCTGGCGCCGCAGCCGAAGGTGCTCCTGCTCGACGAACCTTTGTCGGCGCTGGACTACAAGCTGCGCAAGGAAATGCAGATCGAGTTGAAGCGGCTGCAGCACGAGACCGGCATCACCTTCATCTTCGTCACCCACGACCAGGAAGAAGCGCTGACCATGTCCGACCGTATCGCAGTGATGTCGGCCGGCAAGATCCTGCAGGTCGGCACGCCCAGGGACATCTACGACAAGCCGGCAGAGCGCTTCGTCGCCGACTTCATCGGCGAGACGAACTTCCTCACCGCGGCCGTCGCCGACATGGGCAACGGCAAGGCGCGAGCGACGCTCAAATCCGGCGCCGTCATCGAGGCAACCGTAGCCGACGGCTTCCAGCCTAAAGACAGCGCCACCGTGGTGGTCAGGCCGGAACACGCCAAGCTGGTCAAGGGCAAGGGCGATCTGTCGGGCTCCGTCACGAACGTCGTCTATTTCGGCACCGACACGCATATCCATGTGCAGTTGGACAGCGGCGAGGCGTTCACCGTCCGCCAGCAGAACACCCGCACGGCCGGCTGTGGCTTCGAGGTCGGCGACGCGGTCGGCATCTCGATCGGCAACGACGCAGCGCAAGTGCTGAGGGACTGATGGCCACCGCGGAACAGGTCGCGAAGGAAGCGGAGCAAAGCGACGTGCGCGCGCGTTGGCTGTTGTCGGCGCCAGCGCTGCTGATCATCCTCGTGGCGGCGACGGGGCCGTTGCTGATCGTGCTCGTCTATTCGTTCCTGACGCCCGGTCCTTACGGCGATGTGAAATGGCAGTTTTCGCCAGAGGCCTGGGTTTCGGTGTTCATGGAACGCGACATCTTCGACGACACCCTCTCGCTGGCGGCCGCCCACATCACCATCTTCTGGCGCTCCATCAAGCTTGCAGTGGTGACGACGATCGCCACTTTGGCGCTTGGATTTCCCACGGCCTATTTCATGGCTACACGCAGCGAGAAAACGCGCGACATCTGGCTTTTCCTGATCACCATACCCTTCTGGACCAACCTGCTCATCCGCACCTTCGCGGTGCTGCAGATCATCCGCAATGAGGGCATCATCAACACCCTCCTGATCAAGGCGGGTATCGTCTCGGCCCCGGTCCAGATCCTGTTCACCGATACCGCGATCCTGGTTGGCATGGCCTATGTCTACCTGCCGCTGATGGTGCTGCCCATCTATGCCAGCATGGAAAAGCTCGACTTCCGGCTGGTCGAGGCGGGCTACGATCTTTACGCCAATCGTTTCCAGGTACTGCGGCGCATCATCTTTCCGCTGGTCAAGCCTGGCGTGATCGCGGGATCCATTCTCGTCTTCATCCCGGCGATCGGCGCCTATGTCACGCCAGTCGTGCTGGGCGGCGGCAAGAACATGATGCTTTCAAACCTGATCGAGCTGCAGTTCGGGCAGGGCCGCAACTGGCCGCTTGGCTCGGCGCTGTCGATTGCCGTCATGATCATCGTCATGGTGGCGCTGCTCGCCTACGTTCGAAACGCCGGACGGACCGAGGTGCGCCATGGCTAAATTCTCCATCAAGCACCAGCCCGGCTTCACAGCCATCGCCACGACCTGTTTCGTGGTTCTCTACATGCCGATCGTGGTGCTGGTCGTCTATGCGTTCAACGCCGCGACATCCACCTCCGAATGGGGCGGCTTCTCGCTGAAATGGTTTCAGTCGGCGTGGCAGAACACGCAGGTCATCGATGCCACCTTGCTGTCCTTCCAGATCGGCTCCGTCGCGGCCGTGCTTGCAACCATTGCCGCGACGATGGCTGCGCTGGCGACGACGCGGACGGCCCCGTATCGTGGCCTGACCTTCAAATATGCGGCGATCAACCAGCCTCTGATGGTGCCGGAGATCGTTACCGGCGTGGCGCTGCTGATCTTCTTCTCGCGCGTCAAGATATTCACCGGCTACTCGGGCCTCGGCTATCTCATCGCGGCGCATACGGCATTCTGCATTCCCTTCGCCTATCTGCCCATCCGGGCCAGGCTGGAAAACATGGACCTGACGCTGGAACGCGCCGCGGCAGATCTCTATGCGACGCCCTGGCAGACCTTTCGCCGCGTCACGCTGCCGCTGCTGTGGCCCGGCATTCTGGCAGGGCTGATGCTGGCTTTCGTCATCTCGCTCGACGACGTCGTCATCACCGAATTCGTCAAGTCCGGCGGCCAGGACACGCTGCCCACCTACATGCTCGGCCAGATTCGCCGAGGAATAACGCCCGAGATCAACGCGATATCGACCGCTTTCCTGCTGCTTTCGGTCGCGATCGTCACGTTGTTTTTCTTCGTCAGCAGGAAACAAGACTGAACAGACAATGGGAGTCAAAGCATGAACTGGAAGACAGCAGCGACCGCCATGGCGCTGACATTGCTCGCTTCGACAAGCGTCGTTCGCGCTGACGGTGTCCTGAACATCTACAATTGGGGCAACTACACCAGTCCGGACGTGATCAAGAAGTTCGAGCAGAAATACAACGTCAAGGTGACCATCACCGACTACGATTCCAACGACACTGCGCTGGCCAAGGTCCGCCAGGGCGGGACCGGGTTCGATATAGCGGTGCCGTCGCAGACCTTTGTTCCAATCTGGATCAAAGAGGGTCTCCTGCTCGAGACCGATCCCGGCAAGATGGAGAACTTCAAGAACGTCGCGCCGGAATGGGCCAATCCCGAATTCGACCCGGGCCGCAAATATTCGGTGCCGTGGGCCTGGGGCACCATCGGCGTGGTCGTGAACACCGACGCCTATAAGGGGCCGGCCGATTCCTGGGGCATCATCTTCAACACTCCTGACGAGTTGAAGGGCAAGGTCAACGTCGTTCCAGAAATGAACGATGTCATTTTCGCGGCCATCAAATATCTCGGCGGCCAGCAATGCACCGACGACAAAGCGATTTTGAAGAAGGTGCGTGACACGCTCGTTGCCGCCAAGCCGAACTGGATCGCCATGGAATACAACACCATCGAAAAAATGGGCGCCGGCGACTTCAAGGCCACCAGCGACTGGAACGGCTCGGCGCTGCGCCAGCGGCTGGCCAACCCGGCCATCCATTACAATTATCCGAAGGAAGGCTTCGGCCTGTGGAGCGACAATGTGGTTGTCCTTAAGGAAGCCAAGAACGTCGAGAACGCCAAGCTGTTCCAGAACTTCATCATGGATCCGGAAAACGCTGCCGGTCTTTCGGCCTTCCACCGCTACGCCAATGCCATCACCGGCTCGGAGAAATACATGCCGGCCGACATGAAGGACGCTCCGGAAGTGGTCATTCCGGCCGACGCCAAGCCGCGTGGCGAATTCCAGCGGATGTGTGCTCCCGAAGTCCAGGATATCTACACCAAAATCTGGACCGAACTGCAGAAGTAGCCACTTGCTTGAACGGACCCGTCGGCACGCGCCGACGGGTCCGTTTTCATGTTGTCAGGTAGTTGGTCATGGATTCCTATCGCAACTCCGATCCGCGGCCGCCGATCATGCAGGGCTCGCCGCCCAGGCTGGTGCCGCCGAAGCTCGACTGGGACAGGCCGCCATGGAACCGCTGGGCCTTCCAGCACATCCGCGAATTCCTGCCGACGGTCGAGGTGTGGCGCGGCAGCGGCCATCGCCGTCGCCTGGAGCGGGCGGAGGTGGACCTCGACGAATTGCCGGTGGTCGACAGCAACGGAGCGCCGACGACGCTCGCCGGTCTGCTCGACGAAACCTATGCCGACGGCTTCCTGGTGCTGAAGGACGGCAAGGTCGCCTATGAGCGCTATTTCAACGGCATGGACGAGCGCACGCTGCACCTGTCGCAGTCGATGGCGAAGTCGGTCACCGGGTCGGTGTGCGGTATCCTCGTCGGGCGCGGTTTGATCGATCCGGCAAAGCTCGTCACCGACTATCTTCCGGAACTCGGTGAGACCGGCTGGGCCGGCGCCACCGTGCAGCATGTGCTCGACATGACGACGGGCGTGCGCTTTTCCGAGGAATACACCGATCGCTATTCCGAGATCGGCCAGGTCGACGTCGCAACAGGCTGGAAGCCGATCCCACCGGGCAGCGATCCGGACTTTGCGTGGCCCTCGCATATGTTCGAGCTGATCCTGCGGCTGAAGGACCAGGTGCGTCCGCATGGCGAGGCGTTCGAGTACCGCTCGATCGAGACCGACGTGCTCGCCTTCATCATGGAGCGGGTGAGCGCCAAGCGCCTGGCGCAGCTCGTCTCGGAAGAGCTCTGGCAAAAGCTCGGCGCGGATGAAAGCGCCTGCTTCACCGTCGACAGCGCCGGCTATGCGCTGGCCGAAGGCGGCTTCAATGCGACGCTGCGCGATTACGGCCGCTTTGGCCAGCTCATCCTCGCCGATGGCGGCGGCGTGATCCCGGCCGAGTGGATCGAGTCGACGCGCAGTGGCAAGCATGGGCCGAATTTCAATCCAAGCCTACCGGAGGGCAGCTATCGCAACCAGTTCTGGATCGAGGACCCACGCTCGCGCTCGCTGATGTGCCGCGGCGTGTTCGGGCAGTTGATCCATATCGACTGGGAGCACGGGATGGTCGTGGTCAAGCTTTCGACTTATCCGGATTTCACCAACAAAGCCTATTCGGTGGCGACGCTCAAGGCCGTGCACGCCATCGCCGCGGCTCTCGCCTGAAAATCCAAGACAAAGACCCGGGAGAAAATCGTGACCGGCAAGACCGCGTTCGAGACCAGATATGGCTTTGCCCGCAAGGATGTGCGGCTCGACAACTGGCGGCTGAGGCCGTTCAGCCAATGGTCGTTCCAGAATGTCGGCGAGCTGGTGCCAAGCGCGCATGTCGCCGCTGCGCCCGGCGGCGAGGAGCAGGCGAAATCGCTCGGTGCACTGCTCTCGGAGAAGATCTCGCTCGCCGCCGGCAGTGAAACCGTCGAAAGCTTCTTGAAGCGCTCCGATACGGACGGGCTGACGATCCTGAAGGGCGGCAAACTGGTGGGCGACTGGTCGGCGGCCAACATGGCGTTCGGCCAGCGCCATATCGTCTTCTCGATCAGCAAGTCGGTGACGGCGATTCTTGCCGGCATATTGGAAGGCGAGGGGCTGTTCGACCCAAACGCGCCGGTTACAAAATACATCCCTGAGGCCAAGGACTCGGCCTATGGCGATGCCAGCGTGCGCCACGTGCTCGACATGACGGTCAGCCTCGATTTCGAGGAAGCTTATCTCGATCCGGAAAGCGCCTTTGCCCGGTACCGCCGCGCGACGCTGTGGAACCCCGGCGGCGGCTCGGAGAGCCTCACGGCATTCCTGATGACGATCCAGCGGCTCGCTGGGCCGCACGGACAGACCTATCGCTACCGCTCGCCCAATTCGGACGTGCTCGGCATCCTGGTCGAGCGGGCGTCGGGCATGCGTGTGACCGAGTTGCTCCGCGAAAAGCTGTGGTTGCCGCTGGGCGCCGCAAGCGAGATGTCGGTGACGGTCGACATGGAAGGCACGGCGCGTACCGCCGGCGGCATGTCGATGACGCCGCGCGACCTTGCCCGCATCGGCGAGATGATGCGGCAGGGCGGCACGGCGAATGGCCGCCGCATCGTGCCGGAAGCCTGGGTGCGCGACACGGTCGCCACCGGCGGCAGCCATGAGGCCTGGCAGCGCGGCACGATGGTGTTGCTGTTCCCGAAAGGGCGCTACCGCAACAAATGGTACCAGACCGGCCATGACAGCGGCGCCTTCGGCGGTATCGGCATCCATGGCCAGTGGCTTTACGTCAATCCGAAGACGGAAGTGGTCATCGCCAAGATGTCGTCGCAGCCGGAGCCGGTGGACGACAAGCTCGACGTGGACATCGTGGCATTCCTCGAGGCGCTGAGCCAAATGGTTTGAACCCGAGATAGGCTCCAAGGGCTGTTTTCTGTGGACCTTCGGCGCATGATGAAACCGTTGCGGTTGGCGTAGCGGTCCTCCCAGCCTATGGTCGCCGCTCTTTCGACAGGGATCGGCATGGCATCGGACATCAAGCGCATCGCAGCAATCATCGCGGCCGAGATCGGTTCGCGGCCGGAGCAGGCGGCGGCGGCAATCGGGCTGCTGGATGAAGGCGCCACGGTGCCGTTCGTGGCGCGTTACCGCAAGGAAGTCACCGGCGGGCTCGACGACACGCAACTGCGCGACCTTTCCGAGCGGCTTGCCTATCTGCGTGAGCTCGACGCGCGCCGCGAGACGATCGTCGGCTCCATCCGCGAGCAGGGCAAGCTGACCGAGGAACTGGAGGCCAAGATCGCGGCGGCAAGCACCAAGGCGGAGCTGGAAGACATCTATCTACCCTATAAGCCGAAGCGACGCACCAAGGCCGAGATCGCCAGGGAGCGCGGGCTCGGACCTCTGGCCGAGGCAATCCTCGCCGATCGCTCGAAAGTGCCGGCCGAACTGGCGCTCGCCTATGTCACGGAAGAGGTGGCCGATGCCAAGGCGGCGCTCGAAGGCGCGCGCGACATCCTGTCGGAGCAGTTCGCCGAGAATGCCGATCTGGTCGGCAAGCTGCGCGCCTATATGAAGGAACGCGCCTTCCTGCGTGCGAAAGTCGTCGACGGCAAGCAGGAAGCGGGCGCGAAATTTTCCGACTATTTCGACCATGTCGAACGCTGGGCGGGCGTGCCCAGCCACCGCGCTCTGGCGATGCTGCGCGGCCGCAACGAAGAAGTGCTGTCGCTCGACATCGAGGTCGATGCCGAAGATCAATCGCCGGTGAAACCAGTCGAGCGCATGATCGCCAACGCCTATGCCATCGGCGGCAGCCTGCCGGGTGACAAATGGCTGATGGAGGTCGCCGGCTGGACCTGGCGGATAAAACTGTCGCTGCATCTGACGCTTGACCTGATGCGCGATTTGCGCGAGCGGGCCGAGGAAGAAGCGATCCACGTCTTTGCCCGCAACCTGAAGGATCTGCTGCTTGCGGCCCCTGCCGGCTCGCGGCCGACCATGGGGCTCGACCCCGGCATACGTACCGGCGTCAAGGTGGCGGTGGTCGACGGCACCGGCAAGCTGGTGGCGACCACGACGGTCTATCCCTTCCCGCCGAAGAACGATCTGCGCGGCACGCAGGCCGAACTCGCAGCGCTTGTCCGCCAGCATAAGGTGGAGCTGATCTCGATCGGCAACGGCACGGGCAGCCGCGAGACCGAAAAGCTGGTTACCGACATGCTGTCGGACCTGCCGGCCGGTGCCGGACCGAAGCCGCTCAAGGTGATCGTCAGTGAAGCCGGCGCCTCGGTCTATTCCGCGTCGGCCACGGCAGCGGCGGAGTTTCCGGGCCTGGATGTTTCGCTGCGCGGCGCGGTTTCGATCGCCAGGCGTCTTCAGGACCCATTGGCCGAACTGGTCAAGATCGAGCCGAAATCGATCGGCGTCGGGCAGTATCAGCACGATGTCGACCAGTACCGGCTCGGCCGTACGCTCGAAGCGGTGGTCGAGGATGCGGTGAACGCCGTTGGCGTCGACCTCAACACGGCCTCGGCGCCGCTTTTGGCGCGCGTATCGGGACTTGGGCCGTCGCTCGCCGAAGCGATCGTCGCGCATCGCGATGCGGCTGGGCCGTTTGCCAGCCGCAAGGACCTGCTCAAGGTGGCGCGGCTCGGGCCGCGCGCCTTCGAGCAAAGCGCGGGTTTTCTGCGCATTCCGAATGGCGCGGAGCCGCTCGATGCGTCCTCGGTGCATCCGGAAGCCTATGGTGTGGCGAAGAAGATCGTTGCCGCTTGCGGCCGTGACGTGCGCGCTTTGATGGGTGACAGCGCTGCGCTCAAGGCGCTCGATCCGCGCGTCTTCGTCGACGAGCGTTTCGGCCTGCCGACGGTGCGCGACATCATCGCCGAGCTGGAAAAGCCCGGACGCGACCCGCGCCCCGGTTTCAAGACCGCGACTTTTGCTGAGGGCGTCGACGACATCAAGGATCTGAAACCCGGCATGCTGCTCGAAGGCACCGTCACCAATGTCGCCGCCTTCGGCGCCTTCGTCGATATCGGCGTGCACCAGGACGGGCTGGTGCATGTCTCGCAGCTTGCCGACCGCTTCATCAAGGATGCGCATGAAGTGGTGAAGGCCGGCGATGTAGTGAAGGTGCGCGTCGTCGATGTCGACATCAAGCGCAAGCGCATCGGCTTGTCGATGCGAAAAGATGGTGGCGAGGGCGCGCCTCGCGGCGGTCAGCGCGATCACGGCGGCGGCAAGCCCGCGCCGCGTTCGCCGGCGCCGCAGCGCCAGCCGGAAAAGCCTTCGCAGGGCGCGTTCGGCGCGGCTTTGGCCGAGGCGATGAAGCGCAAGTAGCTACCACGCCAGCACTGCCGGCTCCCTGGCGATCTGGCCCAGCAGCCAGTCGCGAAAAGTCGCGACCGGCGGATGGCCGCGCTTATCGTGGGGCACGACCAGGTAATAGGCGCTGCGGCTTTGCATCGGCTTGCCGGGCGCCGGCACCAGCTGGCCGCGCTGCAATTCGCCGGCAATCAGGATTTCGGGCAGCAGCGCCACGCCGAGGCCCGCCATGCAGGCCTGGGCGACCGTGCCGAACTGCTCGAACTGCATGCCGGGCCCGGTCGGCGCCTCGAGCCCCTGCTCTTCGAACCACTCGCTCCAGGCGCCGGGGCGGGTCGCCATATGCAGCAGCGGCAGGCGGCTGATGTCCGCCGGCGTAGCGATGTCGCGGGTGGCGAGGAATTCGGGCGAAACCACCGGCATCACGGTTTCGCGCATCAAAAGCGTGCTCTCGGCGTCCGGCCAGTCAGGCATGCCGTGATGGATGGCGGCGTCCAGCCGCTCACGGCCAAAGTCGAACCGTCCGACGCGGGTGGCGAAGTTGATGGTGATGTCCGGGTGCCGGGCGACGAAATCCGGGATCAACGGCATCAGCCAGCGCGTGCCGAAGGTCGGCAGGATGGCAAGGTTGAGGACGCCGCCATGCCGGTTGCTCATCAATCCAAGTGCTGCGTCGCGCAACTGGCCAAGCGCCGAGCGCACCGCTTCGGCATAGATCTCGCCGGCGGCTGACAGTCGAACATTGCGGCTGTCGCGTTCGAACAGCCGGCGGCCGAACTGTTCTTCCAACAGGTTGATCTGGCGACTGACGGCGCCCTGGGTCAAATCGAGTTCGCGCGCGGCGGCGGTGAAGGAACCGAGACGTGCAACCGCCTCGAAGGCGGCAAGGGCGGCCGTGTTGGGCAGGAGGCGGCGTTGGAGAGTCATGATCCATTACTAATACTCATTGATCCCTGCTGCAATTTCGTTTGATTTTTCCCCGGCGCAGGCGGATAAGCCGGGCACATCAAAAAATACTGGGAGCCCGAGGCCATGGCCGCCGACAAGAATGCGTTCGTCTGGAATGACCCCTTCCTGATCGAGGACCAGTTGTCCGAGGACGAGCGCATGGTGCGCGACGGCGCAGCCGCCTTCGCCGCCGACAAGCTGGCGCCGCGCATCGAGGAAGCCTATGCCGACGAGAAGACCGATCCGTCTATCTTCCGCGAGATGGGCGAGGCGGGTCTGCTCGGCATTACCATTCCGGAAGAATATGGCGGTCTCGGCGCCAATTACGTCACCTACGGGCTGGTCGCGCGGGAAGTCGAGCGCATCGATTCCGGCTATCGCTCGATGATGAGCGTGCAGTCGTCGCTGGTGATGTATCCGATCCATGCCTATGGCTCGGACGCGCAGCGCAAGAAATACCTGCCGAAGCTGGCGTCCGGCGAATGGATCGGCTGCTTCGGCCTCACCGAGCCGGATGCCGGCTCCGACCCGGGCGGCATGAAGACGCGCGCCGAGAAGACCGCGAACGGCTACAGGCTCTCCGGCTCCAAGATGTGGATTTCCAACGCACCGATCGCCGACGTTTTCGTCGTCTGGGCGAAGTTGAAGGGCGAGAACGGCAAGGACGAGATCCGCGGCTTCGTGCTGGAAAAGGGCATGAAGGGGCTTTCGGCGCCGAAGATCGGCGGCAAGCTGTCGCTGCGCGCGTCGATCACCGGCGAAGTGGTGATGGAGGGTGTCGAGGTCGGCGAGGAGGCGCTGCTGCCCAACGCCAGGGGCCTCGGCGGTCCGTTCGGCTGCCTCAATCGGGCGCGCTACGGCATTTCCTGGGGCGCCATGGGTGCGGCCGAGGATTGCTGGCAGCGGGCGCGGCAATATGGCCTCGATCGCAAACAGTTCGGCAAGCCGCTGGCCGGCACGCAGTTGTTCCAGAAGAAGCTCGCCGACATGCAGACCGAGATCGCGCTCGGCCTGCAGGGCTCATTGCGGGTCGGGCGGTTGATGGACGAAGGCAAGATGGCGCCGGAGATGATCTCGATCGTCAAGCGCAACAATTGCGGCAAGGCGCTCGACATCGCCCGCCAGGCCCGGGACATGCATGGCGGCAACGGCATCCAGATCGGCTACCACGTTATGCGCCACGCGCAGAACCTGGAGACGGTGAACACCTATGAGGGCACGCATGACGTGCATGCGCTGATCCTCGGACGGGCGCAGACTGGCATCCAGGCGTTTTTCTAAGCCGGCAACGCTGCTTAAATTAGTTGCAGCGCAACATCTCTGCTTGGAAAACGGCCAGCATCTATGTCAGGGTTCGGCGGATTGAAACGCCGAACTCCGGGGTACCATGGCAATTCTGGCAGCCGTCCATCACCTGACCCATTACAAATACGACCGGCCGGTGGTGCTTGGTCCCCAGGTGATCAGGCTGCAGCCGGCACCGCATTCGCGCACCAAGGTGCTCAGCCATTCGCTGAAGGTCGAGCCGAAGAACCACTTCGTCAATCTACAGCAAGACCCTTACGGCAACTTCCTCGCCCGCTTCGTCTTCCCGGAGCCGGTGACGGAATTGAAGATCGAGGTCGACCTCGTCGCCGACATGACCGTCTACAACCCATTCGATTTCTTCGTCGAGGAAAGCGCCGAAACCTTCCCGTTCGATTATCCCGAGGAGATCAGGGAAGACCTCGCCATCTACCGCACGCCGGAACCGGCCGGGCCTCTTCTGTCGAAATTCCTCGAAAGCATCGACCGCAGCCCGACGAACACCGTCAATTTCCTGGTCGACCTCAATGCGCGGCTGCAACGCGAGATCGCTTACATCGTGCGCATGGAAACCGGCGTCTATTCGCCGGAAGAGACGCTCGCCGCGGCGAAGGGCTCGTGCCGGGATTCGAGCTGGCTGTTGGTGCAGATCCTCAGGAATCTCGGCATCGCCGCGCGTTTCGTCTCCGGTTATCTGATCCAGCTGAAGCCGGATCTGGTTTCGCTCGACGGACCGCCTGGAACCTCGGTCGATTTCACCGACCTGCATGCGTGGTGCGAGGTCTATATTCCCGGCGCCGGCTGGATCGGTTTCGACCCGACCTCCGGCCTGCTCACCGGCGAAAGCCATGTGCCGCTCGCCGCGACGCCGCACTTCCGCAATGCGGCGCCGATCTCCGGCATGGCGAGCTTCGCCAATGTCGATTTCGGCTTCGACATGCGCGTTGACCGGATCGCCGAGCATCCGCGCATCACCAAGCCCTTTTCCGACGAGAGCTGGGAAGCGCTCGATGCGCTGGGCAACAAGGTTGATGCGGCGCTTGTGGACGGAGATGTTCGCCTCACCATGGGCGGCGAGCCGACCTTCGTGTCGATCGACGATTTCGAATCCGCCGAGTGGAACACAGCGGCCGTCGGCCCGACCAAGCGCGACAAGGCGGACCAACTGATCCGCCGGCTGCGCGAACGCTTCGCGCCGGGCGGTTTCCTGCATTACGGCCAGGGCAAATGGTATCCGGGCGAGAGCCTGCCGCGCTGGACCTTCTCGCTCTACTGGCGCACCGATGGCGAGCCGGTCTGGCGCGATCCGTCGCTGATCGCGCGAGAGACGGGCAAGGCGGCCATCGGACCGGAGCAGGCCGAGAGCCTGCTCAAGGCGATCGCGGGCGAGTTGGGCATCGACAAGGAAATGGTCAGCGAAGCCTATGAAGATCCGGGCGAATGGCTGCTCAAGGAAGGCAAGCTGCCGGACAATGTCGATCCTTCCAATTCCAAGCTGGAAGACCCGGAAGAGCGCAGCCGCATGGCGCGCGTCTTCGAGCGCGGGCTGACCAAGCCGTCCGGCTATGTGCTGCCGGTGCAGCGCTGGAACAGCCAGGCCACAGGGCAGCGCTGGCGCTCGGAGAAATGGAAGACGCGGCGCGGGAGGTTGTTCCTGGTGCCCGGCGATTCCCCGGTCGGCTATCGCCTGCCGCTCGGCGCGCTGCCCTACGTGCCGCCGGCGCAATTCCCTTACATCGTGCCGGTAGACCCCTCCGTGCCGCGTGGCCCGCTGCCGACGCGCGCCGAAATCCTGCCTGGCACGGCTGAGTCCGGCGGTGCCGATGAGATGGCGCGGCGCCAGACGGAGGCCTCCTTTACGGCGGCCGCCGCCCAGCAGGACCGCGTCGAGCAGCAACTGACCGAGATCGGGGGGGCAGTGCGGACCGCGCTCACCGTCGAGCCGCGTGACGGCCGGCTGTGCGTGTTCATGCCGCCGGTCGAGGCGCTTGAGGATTATCTCGAACTGGTGGCGGCGGCGGAGAACGCCGCCAAGGCGATCGGCCTGCCGGTGCATATCGAGGGCTACGCTCCGCCGCACGACCCGCGCCTCAACGTCATTCGCGTGGCGCCGGATCCGGGCGTCATCGAGGTGAACATCCACCCGGCCGCCAGCTGGCAGGAATGCGTCGCCACCACCACGGCGATCTACGAGGAAGCCAGGCAGTCGCGGCTGGGCACCGACAAATTCATGATCGACGGCCGCCACACCGGCACCGGCGGCGGCAACCACGTGGTGGTCGGCGGCGCGACGCCGAATGACAGCCCGTTCCTGCGCCGGCCCGACCTGTTGAAGAGCCTGGTGCTGCAATGGCAGCGGCATCCGTCGCTGTCCTACCTGTTTTCCGGCCTGTTCATCGGTCCGACCAGCCAGGCGCCGCGCTTCGACGAGGCGCGGCACGATTCACTTTATGAGCTGGAGATCGCGCTGGCGCAGGTGCCGCATCCGGGCAAGGGCGCGGCACCCTTGCCGTGGCTGGTCGACCGGTTGTTCCGCAATCTCCTGACCGACGTGACCGGCAACACGCACCGTTCGGAAATCTGCATCGACAAATTGTTCTCTCCGGATGGGCCAACCGGCAGGCTGGGGCTGGTCGAGTTCCGCGGCTTCGAAATGCCGCCCAATGCGCGTATGAGCCTCGCGCAACAATTGCTGGTGCGCGCCATCATCGCCCGCACCTGGAAGAATCCGCTCGATGGCCGCTTCGTGCGCTGGGGTACCTCACTGCATGACCGTTTCATGCTGCCGCACTATGTCTGGGCGGATTTCCTCGACGTACTGGACGACTTGAAGCTCAACGGCTTCGACTTCCGCCCCGAATGGTTCGCCGCCCAGCTCGAATTCCGCTTCCCGTTCTGCGGCGAGGTTCAGCATGCCGGCGTCAAGCTGGAGCTCAGGCAGGCGCTGGAGCCCTGGCATGTGATGGGGGAGCAGGGCGCCATCGGCGGTACTGTCCGGTTCGTCGATTCCTCGGTCGAGCGGCTGCAGGTGCGGACCGAGGGCCTCAATCCGGAGCGCCACGCCATCGTCTGCAACGGCCGCATCGTGCCGATGAAGATCACCGACAACCGCGAGGTCGCGGTGGCCGGGGTGCGCTTCAAGGCCTGGCAGCCGGCCTCCGGCCTGCATCCGGCCCTGCCGGTCAACACGCCGCTGGTCTTCGACATCTATGACCGCTGGTCGGGTCGCTCGGTCGGCGGCTGCGTCTACCATGTCGCGCATCCGGGGGGCCGCAACTACGACACCTTCCCGGTCAACGGCAACGAGGCGGAGGCGCGTCGCCTCGCCCGCTTCGAGCCGCGCGGCCATACGCCGGGCGGCTATGTGCTGCGTGACGAAGAAGTCTCTGAAGAGTTCCCGATGACCCTTGACCTCAGGCGGCCGGCGAGACTCTGATCGACAATGGCCAAGGGGAATCAGAAACGGGCAGGCGGCAGGCCGCGGGCGCAGAGCCTGCTGGAACGCTACCGGCCGATCGAAGGCGTCGTGGACGAAATGGTCGACGCGTCGGGCAGCCCGCGTCCGGCCTGGCGCTCCTTCATCGATGCGCTCGACGGATTAGGAGCGGAGCGGCTTGGCCAGCGTTTTGCCCGCGCCGACCAGTATCTGCGCGATGCCGGCGTCTATTATCGCGTCTACGAACAGGCTGGCGCCAACGAGCGCGAATGGCCGCTGGCGCATGTCCCGCTGCTCATCGACGAGAAGGAATGGACCGAGATCAGCGCCGGGCTGGTGCAGCGCGCCGATCTGTTCGAGGCGATCCTTGCCGATATCTATGGACCGAACCGGCTGATCGAGAAGGGCATCCTGCCGGCCGGGCTGATCGCGGCGAGCCCCGAATATCTGCGCCCGGTCGCCGGCGTCCGGCCCGCCAATGGTCATTTTCTGCACATGATCGCCTTCGAGCTCGGCCGTGGCCCGGACGGTGGTTGGTGGGTGCTGGGCGATCGCACCCAGGCGCCGTCGGGCGCAGGCTTTGCGCTTGAGAACCGCGTCGCCACCACGCGCGCGCTGTCCGACATCTATGGCGAGATGCATGTGCATCGCCTTGCCGGCTTCTTCCGCCGCTTCCGCGATGCGCTGAACGGCATGGCAAAGGAGTCAGGCGGCCGCGTCGCCATCCTGACGCCGGGACCGCTCAACGAGACCTATTACGAGCACGCTTATATCGCCCGCTATCTTGGCATCATGCTGCTGGAGGGCGAGGATCTGACGGTCTCCGGCGGCAGGCTGATGGTGCGCACGGTTTCGGGCCTGGTGCCGATCGGCGTGTTGTGGCGGCGGCTCGATGCCGCCTTTGCCGATCCGCTGGAGTTGAGGCCCGAATCGCAGATCGGCACGCCGGGGCTGGTCGAGGCGATCCGGCGCGGCACGGTGTCGGCGGTCAATGCGCTTGGCTCAGGGCTGATGGAAACGCGGGCGCTGCTGTCATTCCTGCCGAGGATCGCGCGGGAACTGCAAGGCGATGGTCTCAAGCTGCCGAGCATCGCCACCTGGTGGTGCGGGCAGGAGGCCGAGCGCGCCCATGTGCTGGCCAACATAGACCACATGGTCGTCGGCCCGGCGCTGTCGACCAGGCTTGCCTTCGAGGATGACGGCGCGACCCGGCTCGGATCGTCCCTCTCGGCTGGCGAGCGGGCCGAGCTCGTCGCGCGGATCGAGGCGGACGGCGCCGGTTTCGTCGGCCAGGAGGCGGTGACGCTGTCGACCACCCCTGTGTTCGTCGACGGCCGGCTGGAGCCGCGACCCGCCAGCCTGCGCGTCTATCTGGCGCGCACGCCGGAAGGCTGGGCGGTAATGCCCGGCGGTTTCGCCCGTGTCGGCTTCTCGCTCGACCCGACGGCGATCGCCATGCAGCGCGGTGGCCAGGCGGCGGATGTCTGGGTGGTCAGCGACCGGCCGGTCGAGCGCGAGACGCTGCTGCCGCAGGAGCATGAGGGTTTCACCCGCACCATGCCGGGCAGCCTGCCCAGCCGCGCGGCCGAGAACCTGACGTGGCTCGGGCGCTATATAGAGCGTTCGGAAGACACGGTGCGCGTGCTGCGCGCCTATCACGTACGGCTTGCCGAGACGTCCGATCCGGATATGCCGCTGCTTGCCGATATCAGGGACTACCTGGAGCCGTTCGGCATCGAGGTGGACCAAGCCATTCCGCTGGGATTGATCGGCACCTTGGATAGCGCCGTCTACAGCGCCGGCCAGATACGCGACCGCTTTTCGCCCGACGGCTGGCTGGCGCTCAAGGATCTTTCGAAGACCGTTCACAAGTTCGGGCAGACGGTCGCGCCCGGAGATGATGCGACACGGGCGATGACTGTCCTTTTGCGCAAACTCGCCGGCTTCTCCGGCCTGCTGCACGAGAACATGTATCGCTTCACCGGCTGGCGGTTCCTGGAGATCGGCCGCAGGCTGGAACGTGGCATCCAGATCGCGGGCACGCTCAGCCGGCTGACCAGGAAGGGGGCGCCGGAAGGCGCGCTCGACATGATGCTGGAAATCGGCGACAGCGTCATGACCCACCGCCGGCAATATCCGGTGCAGGCCGGGCGCCGCACGGTCATCGACCTGCTGGCGCTCGACCCGCTCAATCCGCGTTCGGTCCTGTTCCAGCTCGAGCGGCTGAAAACCGAGATCGGCATGCTGCCCTCGATCGGTGGCGAGGGGCATATGTCGCCCGCTGCCAAGGAAATCCTGCAGCTCAACACTGCAATCGCAGTGAGGGAACCATCGGACATGACGGCGGATGTGCTGGATGATCTCGCGACCGAGATCGGCAATCTCTACAACAGCCTCGCCAAAGCCTATTTTGGTTAGCATGCTGTACGATATCAGGCTTCACCTCAGCTACGACTATGACGCCGCGGCCGGTGGTAGCCGGCATCAGGTGCGGGTGCTGCCGCCGACGATTGCGGGCGTGCAGCGCGTCGTGGTCGCCTCGCTGTCTTTCGTGCCAAACCCGTCTGAGCGCACGGATTTTTCCGATTTCTTCGGCAACAACGTCACCGCGATCGCCTTCCGCGATGTCCATGACGGCCTCGATATCAAGATGAGCGCGCGTGTGTCGGTGTCGCGTCCGGAACCCGGGCTTGACGTTTCGCCAGATTTGCAGCGGCTCAAAGAGGAACTCGGCTCGGTCCGCTCCCTGTCGCCGTCCGCGCCGCATCATTTCCTCGCTGCCAGCGATCATGTCGGCATCGATGCCGCGATCACCGCCTATGCGCGGGAAAGCCTGGCCGGCTCGACGGTGGCCACGGCCGTTAATCTCTGCAACCGCATCCATCGCGATTTCACCTATGACGGCAAGGCGACGACCGTGCAGACGCGGGCGAGCGACGCCTTCGCGCTGAAGCGCGGCGTCTGCCAGGATTTTTCCCATATCATGATCGCCGGCCTGCGTGGGCTGGGCATTCCGGCGGGCTATGTCAGCGGCTTCCTGCGCACCATTCCGCCGAAGGGCAAGCCGAGGCTCGAAGGCGCGGACGCCATGCATGCCTGGGTGAAGGCCTGGTGCGGGCGCGATGCCGGCTGGCAGGAATTCGACCCGACAAACGGCATGCGGGCGAGCAACGACCATATCACCGTCGGCTATGGCCGCGACTATTCCGACGTGGCGCCGATCGTCGGCGTGCTGAAGACCACCGGCGGCCAGGTCGGCGAGCAGGCGGTCGACGTCATTCCGGTCGCCATGGAAAAAGTGTGACGGCAATCCCGATCGCCGGATAGATGCTTCTCAAGCACGGGCGCGACCGATATCGTGAGCATAGGGATTGGCGTCGGAAAAAGCGGTTATCGGCGAGGTGCTTCTAGTCGACGATTCATCGTCCGACGACACCGCTGCCGTCGCCGTGGAAGCGGCGTTGCGGCTTGCCTTGCCGCTGCGCGTGATCAAGTCGAACTGCCGCGACGCCGGCGGCTCCAGGAATCTGGCGCTGGAGCAAGCCCGCTTTCCCTGGATCTACATGATCGACGCCGACGACCTTCATCTGGAAGGCGGCTTGCGTATGTTGCTGGCGACCGCCACCAAGGCGCAACCCGGGGCCGACATGGCTGTCGGCGCTTACCGCCGCAGGGTCGATGGCGGGGAGCGGTCGACCAAGCTGCCGGGCGGCTACACGGCAAGCGGACCGGCCAATGCGTGCGCCTATATCGAAGGACGGATACGGTCGATCGCGGTCGGCAGCGCGTTGGTGTCGAGGCGGCTCATAGGCGAGACAAGATTTGCGACCGGTCTTGCCTATGACGAGGACACCCTGTTCTGGGCGCGCGTGATGGCCAGGGCTTCGCTTGCGATCGTGACCCAACCCATATTCATCTATTTTGTGTCGGCGGAGCGCTCCGACGATCGTTTCATGGTCAGATCCGCCGCGCGCTTTCTGGAATGGCGCTTGGCGCTGCGCCGGCTCGGGTCCTGCGGCATCGCGGAGCGGTCGCTCAAGATCAGGGAAGGCCTCGTCGCCTTGAAGATCGCGCGCGTTCATTACGCGCGCGGCGATTTCGACAAGGCGGCAAGATTCCTTACGGTGGCCGAGGCCGCGCCACGGGCGGCCGCGGACGTCTGGCGTTGCATACGCTATCGATTGAAGATCTCGCTACGGCGTCGGTTCTCGGCGCCGGCCGCCCAACCGCAACGCGCCTGATGGCCGAGAGGCCGGACCTCGCCGTCGCCTGGTTTCCCGACGACATCGGCTTTAGGCTCTGGGACAGCGGTAGGAGGCTACTTTCCCGCCCATGCCGACGACGGGCTCTGGATGGCGGATTTATCGCTCGACCACCAGGGCTGACGCCCTTCTGGAACAAGTCACCGGCGCGCGCCTTTATCTACGGATCATTTCGCGGAGCCGGCATGTTACAGCATTCACAAGCGTCATCGGACCGTTCGGCGCGGGCCGAGGAAACCCGGAGGAACGGCGCTCGCAGCTCGGCCGACAGCACGTCGCTCAACTATGTCAGCGATGCCGATCCCGGCATCCGCAGATTGCGGAAAGGCGCGGGATTCGCCTATCTGGGACCCGACGGCAAAGCCGTCGACGAAGCGACGTTTGCGCGCATCAGGGCGATTGTCATTCCGCCGGCCTGGACGGATGTGTGGATCTCGCCCGATCCGGACGGCCATATCCAGGCAACCGGCAGGGACCAGCGCGGCCGCAAGCAGTACCGTTACCATCCGCAATGGACCGAAGAGCGCGACGGCGTCAAATATTCCAGCCTCGTCGCCTTCGCGGAAAGCCTGCCCGCGGTCAGGCGGCAGATCGATGCCGACCTGCGCCGGCACGGGCTGCCGCTGGAGCGCGTCGTCGCCTCGGTGGTCTGGCTGCTCGACAACACCATGATCCGCATCGGCAACGCTGCCTACGCAAAGGACAACAAGAGTTTCGGGCTGACCACGCTGCGCGACCGTCATGTCGAGATCACCGGCTCCAGCCTGCGCTTCGCCTTCAAGGGCAAGTCGGGCAAGGAATGGAAGCTGAAGCTGGCCGATCGGCGCATCGCCAAGATCGTGCGCGGCGCCCAGGATCTGCCCGGGCAGAAACTGTTCCAATATCTGGACGAGGATGGCGCCCGGCAGCCGGTGCGTTCGGAGGACGTCAACCGCTACATTCGCCAGGCTTCGGGGGCGGAATTCAGCTCCAAGCATTTTCGCACCTGGGGCGGCACCATCCATGCGGCGTCGCTGTTAGCGCGGACCGAGCTACCGGACAGCAAGACGCAGCAAAAGCGGGTGATCAACGGCATCGTCGACAAGGTCGCCGAGCGGCTGGGCAATACACGTGCCGTCTGCCGCAAATGCTACATCCACCCGCTGGTGTTCGAGGCTTGGAGCGAAGGGCGCCTGCTTGACGAAATGGCTGAGGCCAACAAGCGTAAACGCCTGATATCCGGCCTCGATGAGGAAGAAACGCTGGTGCTCAGATGGCTGCAGGCGCATGGCGCCTGACGGTCGGGTCGGAGAGACAGCCAAGTCCGTGATCGGCAGCTAAATTTTTTTATCGACCTCGTGTCGGGAAGGGTCCTAGTGTCGCGTCCTTTGATACGGAAAGGACCTGCCATGCTCTACGCCATCCTCTGCTACGCCTCCGAAGACGTTGTTTGCTCGTGGAGCAAGGAACAGGATGACGAGGTCATGGCGAAGCTCCTCAATGTCCAGGACAAATACGCCAAGGCCGGCCGGCTCGGCCCGGTGGCGCGCCTTCTGCCGACGACTGCCGCGACGACCCTGAGAAAGGTCAAGGGCGAAGCGGTCGTGCTCGACGGCCCGTTCGCCGAGACCAAGGAGCAGTTCCTAGGCTTCTACACGCTCGAATGCCGCCACCTCGACGAGGCCGTTGAATTCGCCCGCGAGCTTTCCGAGGTCAATCCGAGCGGCGGCTCCTATGAGATCCGGCCGGTCTCGGTCTTCAATCCGACAAAGGTCGCGGTATGACGGACCTTGCCTGGATAAGCACGGCGATCAGCAACGCCCGTCCGCAGGCGATGGGCGCGCTGCTGCGCTACTTCCGCGACCTCGACGCCGCGGAAGAGGCTTTCCAGGACGCATGCCTGAGGGCACTCAAGAACTGGCCGAAGAACGGGCCGCCGCGCGATCCGGCGGCTTGGCTGATCTTCGTCGGCCGCAACAGCGGCATCGATGCCGTGCGCAAGCGCGCCAAGCAGGCGGCGATGCCGGAAGAGGACCAGATCTCCGATCTGGAAGACGCCGAGAGCGACATGGCCGAGCGGCTCGACGGCGAGCATTACCGCGACGATATCCTGCGGCTCCTGTTCATCTGCTGCCATCCGGATCTGCCGGCAACACAGCAGATCGCGGTGGCGCTGCGCATCGTTTCCGGCCTCACCGTCAAGCAGATCGCGCGGGCTTTCCTGGTCGGCGAAAGCGCCATGGAGCAGCGCATCACCCGCGCCAAGGCACGCATCGCCGATGCCGGCGTGCCGTTCGAGACGCCGGGTGCCGTCGAGCGCTCGGAGCGGCTCGCCGCTGTCGCCGCGATGGTCTATCTGATCTTCAACGAAGGCTATTCGAGCAATGGCGGCGAGGCGCCGGCCCGGGCGCCGCTTTGCGAGGAAGCGATCCGCCTTGCGCGCCTGCTGCTCAGGCTGTTCCAGGCCGAGCCGGAGATCATGGGGTTGACCGCACTGCTTCTGCTGCAGCATGCACGCGCGCCGGCGCGTTTCGACGAGAATGGCGAGATCGTCCTGCTCGAGGACCAGGACCGTTCGCTGTGGAGCCGCAAGATGATCGACGAAGGCCTCGCACTGGTCGACAAGGCGCTGCGCCACCGCAAGCCCGGCCCTTACCAGGTGCAGGCGGCAATTGCCGCGCTGCATGCGCGGGCGGCTGTCGCCGAGGACACCGACTGGACCGAGATCGACCTGCTTTACGGCCTGTTGGAGCAGATGCAGCCGTCGCCGGTGGTGACGCTGAACCGCGCAGTCGCGGTGAGCAAGGTGCGCGGCCCAGAAGCCGCACTCGCAATGATCGAGCCGCTGGAAGAGCGGCTTTCGGGCTATTTCCACTTCTTCGGGCTGAGGGGCGGGCTCTTGATGCAGCTTGGCCGCAACGAGGAGGCGCGTGTCGCCTTCGACCGCGCGATCGCACTGGCTAACACCGCGGCGGAAGCGGCGCATATCCGCATGCATATCGACCGGCTGATCAAGGAGAGCGCCGAGAAGTCCTCTTTCCAGAAGGCTCGGTGAGGCGTGTTGAGATTCAGGTGAGGCTGGCCTGCAAATGGCGGCTTCCTGCGCCTTCCGGTGCTCACGTACTTTAAGTACGCTCCGCTCCGGTTCTCGGAATCCACCATCTTCGACTCAGCCTGACCTGAATTTCAACACGGCTTGGCCTTAGCTTGCGCATCTGGCCCAATTTCGCGACCCGGCCTTGGACCATGCCGGGGTGGCGGTTTTTCCCTGAAACGAGTAATGCCACGCCATCAAAGTGCCCAGGCGTGCCCGACGGCACGCCAAAGAGATGGCGCATGGCTCCATTCCCACCCTGTGAGAGGCGGGACCTGAAAGGGATAAAAATGACATTAGCGAAGGAAACGGCTTCACTTCTTGAGAAACTCGGCGTCGCCAAGGAGGCGCTTTCCGGCGGCGACCTCGTCGTGCGCAGCCCGGTGACGGGCGAAGAGATCGCGGCGCTCAAGTCGATCTCGGCCGCCGACGCGGGCAAGGCCATCGATGCCGCGCACAAGGCCTTCCAGGCCTGGCGCCTGGTGCCGGGCCCGAAGCGCGGTGAACTGGTGCGGCTGTTAGGCGAAGAACTGCGCGCGCATAAGGATGAGCTCGGCCGGCTGGTGTCGATCGAGGTCGGCAAGATCCCGTCCGAGGGTCTGGGCGAAGTCCAGGAAATGATCGACATCTGCGATTTCGCGGTCGGCCTCTCCCGGCAATTGTATGGTCTCACCATCGCAACCGAGCGTCCCGGACACCGCATGATGGAGACCTGGCATCCGCTCGGCGTCGTCGGTGTCATCTCGGCCTTCAACTTCCCGGTCGCGGTTTGGTCGTGGAACGCGGCGCTCGCTTTCGTTTGCGGCGATACGGTGGTGTGGAAGCCGTCGGAAAAGACGCCACTGACGGCGCTTGCCTGCGAGGCGATCTTCAAGCGCGCCGCAAAGCGCTTCGGCGCTGATGCGCCGGACGGCCTGCTGCAGGTGCTGATCGGCGACCGTGTCGCCGGCGAGGTGCTCGTCGACCATCCGAAGGTGCCGCTGGTCTCGGCCACCGGCTCGACCCGCATGGGCCGCGAGGTCGGTCCCAGGCTTGCCAAGCGCTTTGCCCGCGCGGTGCTTGAGCTCGGCGGCAACAATGCCGGCATCGTGACGCCCACCGCCGATCTCGACATGGCGCTGCGCGCCATCGCCTTCGGCGCCATGGGCACCGCCGGCCAGCGCTGCACGACGCTGAGGCGCCTGTTCGTGCATGACAGCGTCTATGACGCGCTGCTGCCGCGGCTGAAGAAGGCCTATCAGACCGTTTCGGTCGGCAATCCGCTGGAAGGCAAGGCGCTGGTCGGTCCGCTGATCGACAAGGCCGCCTTCGACGGTATGCAGAAGGCGCTGAAGGAAGCCGAGGCGCATGGCGGCAAGGTGACCGGCGGCACGCGCGTCGAGAACGGCCATCCGGATGCCTACTATGTGCATCCGGCGCTGGTCGAGATGCCCAAGCAGGTTTCACCGGTGACGGAAGAAACCTTCGCGCCGATCCTCTATGTGATGAAATATTCCGATTTCGACGAGGCGCTCGAACTGCACAACGCGGTCGGCGCCGGCCTGTCGTCGTCGATCTTCACCCGCGACTTGCAGGAATCGGAACGCTTCCTCGGTGTCGACGGCTCGGATTGCGGTATCGCTAACGTCAATATCGGCACTTCGGGCGCCGAGATCGGCGGGGCGTTCGGTGGCGAGAAGGAGACGGGCGGCGGCCGCGAGAGCGGCTCGGACGCCTGGAAGGCCTATATGCGCCGGGCCACCAACACGGTGAACTTCTCCAAGGCGCTGCCGCTCGCGCAAGGCGTGTCGTTCGACATCGACTGAGGACAGGCGCAGGCGCCGCGACCGTGGCGCCTGATACCGCTCCATCAGAAAGCCTTGCCGGTCACGGGATCGAACAGACGAAGCGCGTCCGCGTCGAAGACGAAAGCGCATGGCTGCCCCTTCGCGATCCGGGCTTGCGGTGGCAGGGTCGCCGTCAGCTTTTGCGCGCCGATCCGGGCAGTCGTGACTTGTTCCGGTCCCGTCAATTCGACGACGTCGATCTCGACGGGCAGCGACAAGTCGGCGTCGCTGCCCGGCCCAAGGCGGAGCACTTCGGGCCTGATCCCGGCCGCGACCGAAGCACCGTCGCGGACGACGTTGGCGTAGCGGTCCGGCAGGGCCAGCCGCGCGTCCGTGCCGGCGATGGCGAGCTTGCCGTCCTCGACGGTGGCGTCCAGCATGTTCATCGCCGGGGCGCCAACGAAGCCGGCGACATAGAGCGTCGCCGGGTGGTTGTAGATTTCTTGCGGTGTGCCGAGTTGCTCGATGCGGCCGTCGCGCATGACGGCGATGCGGGTCGCCAGCGTCATCGCCTCGATCTGGTCGTGGGTGACGTAGACGACCGTGGTGCGCAGCATCTCATGCAGGCGCTTCAATTCGGTGCGCATTTCCAGGCGCAGCTTGGCGTCGAGATTGGAGAGCGGCTCGTCGAATAGGAAGACCTGCGGCTTGCGCACCAGCGCCCGGCCGATGGCGACGCGCTGGCGCTGGCCGCCGGACAGCTGGCCGGGCTTTCGGTCGAGCAGGTTCTCGATCTGCAGGAGCTTCGCCGCTTCGCGCACCGCCTTGTCGCGCTCGGCGGCGGCAACCTTGCGCATCTCCAGGCCAAAGCCGATGTTGCGGCTGACGGTGAGGTTCGGATAGAGCGCGTAGGACTGGAAGACCATGGCGATGTCGCGGTTCTTCGGATGCACGCCCAGCACCGACCGGCCGCCGATCAGAACGTCGCCGCTGGTCGCCTCGGCGAGACCCGCGATAATGTTCAGCAAGGTGGACTTGCCGCAGCCGGACGAGCCGAGCAGCACCAGGAACTCGCCGTTCTCGAGCGCGATGTCGATGCCTTTCAGCGTCTCCACGCTGCCGTAAGTCTTGCGGACATCGCGGATTTCAAGCGCGCTCATGGTCGGCATCCTCGAATTGGATCGGCCCGCCATAGTCGCGGGGCAAGGTTGAGATGGCGCGCGACGCCACCTTGATGGCGGCGGCCAGACAGTTCTTCAGCGGCCGGCCCTGAGCCAGCGCGGCCAGAAAGGCGGCGTTGAAGACGTCGCCGGCGCCGATCGTATCGACGACTGTGACGCTGGGCGCCGGCACTTCAATGAGTTCGCCGCCGGCGCCGATGGCGATCGCGCCGCCCGGTCCCCGCTTGACGACGACCGTCGCCCCTGCCTTCATGCCGCCGCGGATCCTGCGCGCCGCTTCCGCCGGGTTTGCCAGGCCGGCCAATGTCGTCGTCTCGACCTCGTTGAACAGGGCCAGCTCGCAGTGCGACAGCCAACCACGCGCCGCCGCGCAGTTCGTCTCGGTCCAGCCTTCGATCGGCCAGCCGGTGTCGAGCGCGACGGATATCCGATGCGCTTCGGCCCAGTCGAAAAACGCGCCGTAGTCGCGGGTGAGGTCGTCGGTGAGAAAGGAACCGCTGAGCAGCGCATAGCCGCCGGCAAGCCGGTCACCGTCGAGCACCGAAAGCACGTCGTCCAGGCTGAAGCGGGGCAAGTGGCCGCGCGTGGTGAAGAAGGTGCGCTCGCCATCGGGATGGGTCATGCCGACCGACAGTGTCGTGCCTTCGGGACGAACCGGCCATTTCTGCGCGCGGTGCCCGAACGCCTCGCGCAGCCAACGGCCGAACTGGTCGTCGCCGAGATTGGCGGCAATCTCGAAGTCGATGCCCAACGCCCGCCAGGCCAGCGCCGTGTTGCCGGCCTGGCCGCCGACGCGCAGGTCGTCGTGGTCGACGACGGTCTCGGTGCCCGCCTTCGGCCAGGGCGCGACCGGGCCGACGATCAGGTCGACATTGACGTTGCCGATCACCGCAAGCGGCCGCATCATTCGCTCCGCGTGATCTTGGTGGTGCGCACCGGCGTTCCGGCATTCTCGACGCGGCTGTCGGCGAAGGCGATCATCAGGCGCTGCGCCACCGGCAACATGGCAAAGACCGCTGCCAGCCCGGAGGCAGGCTTGAACCTCAATGTAACGGCGCCCGCAACCGGCGGCATGCCCGAGGCGTCGAAGACGATCAGCGGCGCGCCGGCTTCGACGACGGACAGGGCCATCGCGGTGACGAGATCGGCGGTCGCGTCCTTGCCGCGAAAGAGGACGACGCCGATCTTCGGCCCGAGCATCTCCATCGGCCCATGGCGCAGCTGCCCGCCTTCGAGAGAAAAACAAGGCAGGCGCGACAGTTCGGTGAGGCCGAGCGCCAACGCTTCGGCGACGCCTTGCAGGCTGCGACCCGACGTGACCACGGTCGCCACATTGCCGAGAGCTGCAAGCGCCGGATCGATCTCAACCGTTTCCGGAGTCTTGAGCGCGGCCAGCGCCGCTGCGGGATCGTCGCCAAGCGCGGCCAGGATGGCGAGATGCAGGGCGAAGGTCACGGTCAGGCTGCGGGTCGCGGCAAAGGCGAGCTCGGTGCCGCCGGCGCCGACGAGGCAGGGCACCGTGCGCCCGAGGAAAGAGCCGGCCTCCAGCGTCAGGCCGAAGGTCCCCGTGCGATCGCCAGTCTCGGCGAACCAGCGCAACACCTCAGCACTTTCGCCGGACTGCGAAGTTACAATCACGGTCTTGCCGGCCAGCGGCAGCTTCTGTCCAAGCTGTTCCGACAGCGGCAGCGCGATGGCATCGATGCCGTGCGCGCGATAGAGCGGCTCGACGGCGCGGGCGACGGCATGCGAGGCACCCATGCCGAGCAGGACGAGCCGGCCGTTGCGCCTGATCGAGGCGGCGACCCTGGCTGCCACCTCCTGATTGCTGGCGAACGAGGCAAGCGCATCCTCATGCTGGCGCGACATCTCGCGGTCGATCGCGATGAGGCCTGCCGGGCGTTTCTTCTCTTCAGTCATCATTATCCTTTCACGCCGCCGCTGGTGAGGCCCGAGATCAGCGCGCGTTGCATGACGAGGCCGATCAGCACCGGCGGCAAGGCCGCGAGCACACCGGCGGTGGCGATCAGTCCGTAGTCGGAGACGCGGCCGCCGGCGAGATCGGCGATCGCGACCGTCAGCGTCTTTGCCCGCTGGTCCGAGGTGAAAAGCAGGGCGTAGAAGAACTCGTCCCAGGCCAGCAGCACGGCAAACAGCGCCGATGTCGCCACCACGGGCGCGGCCAGCGGCAAGGTGATGATGCGCCAGGTCTGCAACAGGCCGGCCCCATCGATCATCGCCGCGGCCTCGATCTCGCGTGGGATGGAATCGAATCCCGATTTCATCAGCCAGGTGGTGAAGGGCGCGAGGATCGTCAGATAGATCAGCGCCAGACCAAAGACGTTGTTGAGCAGGCCGAGATTGGACAGGCCCATATAGAGCGGCACAGAGAGCGCCACGGGCGGCAGCATGTAGGTAGCGATCACCATCGACAACGACCAGCCGACCGAAGGCGTGCGCGAGACCGCCCAGCCCGCCGGCACGGCAAGCAGGATCGCGGCAAGCGTCGCCATGCCGGCGACCTCCAGGCTGTTGCGCAGCGATGATGTGAAGGCGGCGCCGGCGCTGTTCTCGGCCCTAGACAGAAGCTGCGCGTAACGGGAGAAGTCGGCCGCTTGCGGCCACCAGCGCAGCGGCTTGGCGGCAAGATCGGCGGCGGGCGATATGCTCATGACGAAAAGCCAGGCAAGCGGTGCCAGGATGACGGCGGCAAGCAGGATGGCACAGAGATAGACGAAGGCGGTGAAGACCGGGTTCTTGCGTTCCATCAGGCGGCGCTCCCCGCGGTCTTCCTCACCAGCGTCGCATAGGCAACGGCGAGCACGGTGACGAGCAAAGTGACGATCAGCGCCAGCGAGGCGCCCGAGCCGGCACGCTGAAAGGAAAAGGCCTCCTGGTAAACCAGGATCGACAGCGAGCGTGTGCTGTTGGCCGGACCGCCGCGGGTCATTACCCAGATGATGTCGAAGACCTTGAAGGCCTCGATGGTGCGCAGCACCAGCGCCACCATCAGCGGGCCAGCGAGATAGGGCAGGATGACGAAGCGAAAGCGGTTGAAGGGGCCGGCGCCGTCGACCAGTGCCGCAGCGGTGATGTCTCGCGGCACCGTCTGCAGGGCAGCAAGCGCGATCAGCGCAACCAGGGGGAAATTCTTCCAGCAGTCGGCGACGATCAGCGCCGCAAGTGCCGTTCCGGGTTCGCCCAGCCAGGAGCGGTAGTCGTCGATGAGATGGAGCTGCGTCAGCGCCGCGTTCAGCGCGCCATATTCGGGATTGTAGATCAGCCGCCACAGCGTCGCGTTCACGACGGTGGGCAGCGCCCAGGGCAGGATCATCAGCCCGCGCAGTATCGCGCGGCCGCGGAATTCCTGGTTGAGCAGCAGCGCCGCCAGCACGCCGATCACCATCTCGGCGGCGACCGAGACGACCGCGAACCAGGTGGTGGTGATAAGCGTGCGGCTGAAGTTCGAGCTGGTCAGCATGTTCGTGTAGTTGTCGAAGCCGACGTAATTGCCCGCCGTGCCGACCAGCTGGGCGTCGGTGAAGGAAAGCCTGACGGTGTCGACCAATGGCCAGCCGATGACGGCGACCATGATCACCAGAAGCGGCAGCATCAAAAGCCACGCGCGCGTCGTCATCCAGGTGCCTGACATCCCGAGGCGCCTCTCTTCCTTCATCCGGTCAGAAACAGCACGGGCGGCACTCTTCCGATGAGGCCGCCCGCGTCGAGGAACGTCAGATCAGAGGCCGCTGTTCTGCGCGGCCGTCTTCAGCGCGTCTTCCGGCGTCGTCCGGCCGAGCAGCGATTCCTGGATGGCCTGCTGCAGGGCGGTCGAGAGTTGCTGGTATTTCGGCGTGGTCGGGCGCGGATACATTGCGGCGAGGCCGAGCTTGGCGGTGGCGATCAGCTCCTCCTGGCCCTTGGTGACGGCCGGGTCGTCGTAAGACGAGGCCCATATCGGCAGCGAGAGCTTGGCATATTGGTTCTGCGTCGCCTGCGAGGTCATGAACTCGATGTACTTCCAGGCCTCGTCCGGATGCTTCGAGACGGCGGTGACGCCGAGGCCCATCGAGCCGTTGACGGCGGAGACCTCGCTGGTGCCGGCAACGCCCGGCGCCGGCACGACACCGACCTTGCCGGCGACCTTCGAATCCTTCGGATCGTTGGCCATGTTGTACATATAGGTCCAGTTGAGCGCGAAGGCGGCGTCGCCGTTCTCGAACACCTTGCGGACGTCCTCTTCGAGGAATTCCTTGGAGTTCGGATTGGTGAGGCCGGACTTGTAGCTGTCGACCATGTATTTCAGCGCCGATGCGCCGCCGCCATTCTGGAAGTCTGGCTTGCCGTCCTTGAGGAAGTCGCCGCCATAGGCGCTGACCAGCGTGGTGTAGTCGCAGATCACGGCTTCGGCCTGCGCCCAGCTCCAGGCGATCGGCGTCTTCAGCAAGCCCTTGTCCTGGATGATCTTGGCCTGTTCGCCAAGCTCTTCCCAGGTCTTCGGCGGCGCCTTGATGCCTGCCTTTTCCAGGATCTCCTTGTTGTAGAACAGATATTTGGTGTCGAGGATCCACGGCATGCCGTAGTATTTGCCGTCATACTGGACGGTGGTCCAGGCGCCCGGCAGCACGCCCTTCTTCATGTCATCGGTGATCTTCGACGAGACGTCGACCAGCACTTTGTTGGTCGCATATTCGGCCGGCCAGATGACGTCGAACAGCACCACGTCGTAGCCGCCGCCCGACCCTTGAGCGAGCACGGTCTTGTCGTGCAAGCCTTCATAGGGAACGAATTCGAGGTTCACCTTGATGTCCGGATTGGCCTTGGTGAAGGCCTCGGTCATGGCGCGCACATCCGCCTCGCTATAGGCGGCCTGCGCCATGAAGAGCGCGTTCAATGTGGTCTCGGCGAAAGCCTGCGGGACGAACAGTCCGCCAACGAACACCGCGCCCAGAAGTGTCTTACCAATCGTTTTCAGCATTTGTCTTTCTCCCATTTTCGACAGCTGCGAGCAGGCGGCAGAGGCTGTACCGCTTCCTCGAATGTGTACCGCGCGTGACCGGATCTGCCGGAACGGTGGGGCGGCGACGGCTTTGAGCCATGCCGTCTTTTTCTCGAAACCGTCCGAACGTCACCATTAAGTCAATTCGCTTGACTTAATTAGTCGATCAATCCTTTAATGGAGTCAAGAGGGGAAACGACGGTGCACGACATCAACCCTATCCGTGCCAAAAGCGGCACCAACCAGGAGGGTACCAGCGCGCATAACCGCCGCGTCATGATCGAGGCGCTGCGGCTCAACGGCGCGCTGTCGCGCGCCGACCTGGCGCGCGCGACGCAGCTGACCAAGCAGGCGGTTTCCAACATCATCGACGATCTCGAGCGGGACGGCCTGGTCGTGGCGCTGGATGCAGTGCGCAAGGGCAGGGGCCAGCCTTTCACGCCCTATCGGCTGGTGCCGGAAGGCGCCTTCGCCATCGGGCTGCAGATCGACCGGCATTTGGCACGGGTGGTGGTGGTCGATCTGGTCGGCAACGTCATGGCACGCGCCGAGGCCAACCTGCCGCTCGATGAACCGTCTCCCGGCGTCCAGACCATCCTCGGTCTCGTCGCGGATGTCAGGCGCGAACTGGCCGGCATTTCCGCGCAGTCCGAACGGCGGCTGGTCGGCCTTGGCGTCGCCATGCCGGGGCCGTTCGGTCTGAAGGAATCCGACGACAAATGGATGATGCCCGCCTGGCAGCAATTCCCGCTGCTCGAGACGCTTGCCGCCGGCACCGGACTGAATGTCGGGCTGCAGAACGACGCCGCCGCCTGCGCCACGGCGGAGCGCATCGTCGGCGCCGCGCATGGCGTCGATCACGCGGTCTGCCTTTATATCGGCTACGGCATCGCCGCCGGGCTGATCCTGAACGGCGAGCTTTACAATGGCGGCAACGGCAATGCCGGCGAGATCGGCAGGGCGCTGCTGTCGCCGGCCGGCCCCGGCTCGACGCCGTTGGAGCACCGCGCCTCGCTCGCCTCGCTCTACCAGCATCTCGGCCTCGACCCCGCCGAGAGGGGGCTTTACGAGAAGCTCGGCGCGCTGGCGCTTGCGCAAGACCCGAGGGTCTTGGGCTGGGTCGAAAGAGCTGCGTCCGATCTGCGCTGGAGCGTGCATCTAATCGAGACGATCTTCGATCCGCAGACCGTCATCCTCACCAGCAGCGCGCCCGAGGCGTTGGCCAGGCTTCTGCTTCAGGCCATGCATCCGCTGCTGCCGTCGATCGCTGACCGCCCCGTGAGGCGCCTGCCGCGGCTGCAGCTTGGCAGCACCGATCCCTGGGCGATCGCCGTGGGCGCAGCGGCCGAGCCGATCAGCCGGGCCTTCGATCCGCGCTTTTCCGCCATCCTGAAGGCCGGATAGTAAAGCGGATACGTTCAGCTGACCGTCATGCTGGCGGCGAAGGCCGCGTCGATGATGGCAAGCTTGACCGCCTGCGCGGTGACGTATTCGCCGTAGAATTCCTTCGAGATCCACATGACGGAATGACCGCGCTGCCCGAGCCAGCCGACGCTGCCGAGCGCCTCGGCGTCGCGCAGTTTGCGCGCAAGGTGGGTGCGCGACAGTTTCAGCCATTTGGCGAAGTCGCCGATCGACAGCACGCCGGTCGGGATGCGCTCCTGACCGGCATTCAGGGGGTCGACGCCGGCGATCAGCCAGTCCATGACGACGCCGCCATTGTTGAGCCAGGTGAACAGAGAAAAGGTTTGTTGCGGCTCACGCACCGGCACGGAGGAAATCAGGCCGTCCGCGATCAACGGCTGCAACTTGGCCAGCATCTGCGGCTTTGCCTGGAATGTTTCCAACCGGTTCGCGCCGTCAAGAGCATCAAGCGTGCTGAGATGCATGTGAATCCAGCCGATCAACGGCTCCAAGGTCATGGCGGGCAGGTGCAGGGGACGAATGCGGCCGTCCTCGCCGGCCGGCCCGGCCTCGATGAAATTATAGTGCTGCATTTCCTTGATGAAGGCATGGGCGGTGTTTCGGCTGGCCACCGCGTGCTGGACGGTGACGTCGACAAAACGCGCCGCCGTCAGTTCCTTCCGGTAGTCGCTGGGATCCCTGCGAAAATACAAGGCAAGACCGATATGGGCCATCAGCCAGCGTTGCTGGGTGGCAAAGACCGAGGATGCCCGCGGATTTCCCTCATAGGCGTGCTGCATCGCCATGGCTTGCGCGCGCACACAAGCATGCAGTGCCGGGTGACCGGCAATGTCCTCGTAAGTCAAAGCACCCTCCCAGCTTCCACCCAAAGATGCTGTAGTCTCGCAAGTTGCGGATAGCAGTTTTGGCCGGCGCCCGCCACCGTGGGGCGGGTTTTGCGCGGAGGCCGCGCCGGGTTCTTATGGTCAGCGGCCTTGCGGTGCTGAGATGCAGGCTGCGAAAGCCGCGTCGACGATAGCCAGCTTGGCTGCCTGGACGGCCATGTATTCGTCGAAGAACTGCCGTGAGACCCACATCACGGAATGGCCGCGCTGGCCGACCCAGCCGATGCTGCCGAGTGCCTCGGCATCCTGGAGCTTCCGCGCCAGGTGGGTGCGCGAGAGCTTCAGCCAGTGCGCGAATTCACTCACTGAGATGACGCCGGTCGGTATCCTGTCGAGATGGATGTCGTCGGGATCGATGCCGGACATCAGCCAGTCCATGACGATGCCGCCGTTATTTAGCCAGATAAACAATGAAAAAGTCTGCCCAGGTTCACGCACGCCGTCGCTGGCCAGCAATCCGTCGGCAATGAGGGGCTGCAGGGCGGGCAGCATCTCGGGTCGCTCGAGGAAGGTTTCAAGCCGGTTTCCGCCATCAATATGGTCGAGCGTTCTCAGATGCGCATAGATCCAGCTGGTGAAGGTCTGGACGGTACCCTCCGTGACCCGCAAGGGATGGGCGCGGCCATCACCGCTGGCCGAAATATATTCGGCGATGTTGTAGTGCAGCATCTCCTTGACGAAGGCTTCGGCGGTATTGCGGCTGGCCACGGAATGGCGTCGCACGACCTCGATGAAACGCGCCATCGTCATTTCGGTGCGGCGATCGTTGGGATCGCGCCGGAAATGCAGAGCCAGGCCGACATGAGCGAGCAGCCAGCGCTGCTGGGTGGCGAAGACGGCGGCCAGCCGCGGGGTCGTTTCGTAGACATGGATGAGCGCGCGCGACTGTTCCTGCACACTGCGAAGCGCTGCCGGATGACGGACGATCTCTGCGGCACTCAGCGGCATTTCCTGCGGTACTCCATGCGATTCCACGCAACGACAAATGAAGATTCCCAATCTTCGCTGGTTGTGTCCAGTTGCCTATTGGAACAACGAACGATCATGCCAGGTGAGGTGCTGCGTTCCTAGCTAACTCTCTGCACCGGTTCGCAAAACCCGTCCCAATAATAATCGGTCCGCAACCTTGCGCTGAATTGCCGAGCGGGCACAGGGTTCGCGCCATCGGGGCTGCGGGGAGCGCTTTCCCGGAAAAGAAGAAACAAGGACAGGGTCTGGCGCCCGATGCGCGCATCGGCGGTGGCAACGCTTTGCGCCCGGATTTCCGTCCCGGATAAAGAGTGACTGCGTGAGCCATATGGGCGGGCGTCGGCCGAACAGGCCGGCGCCGGTCAATAGGGCGCGGAAGCTCTTCCGTAGGACTTTGCGTTCTGCAGGCGGCGGCCTATCCTGACGGCTTGAGGTTTCTTGCCAAGGCAATGCCAGCAGCCCGAATGAGACGATGCCAAGAACGATCCGGACACTGACGGCCAGTGAGGTCGAAACGCTTGTCGACTGGGCGGCGGAGGAGGGGTGGAATCCAGGGCTCGGTGATGCAGCCGCTTTGCGGATGGCCGATCCGGAAGGGTTCATCGGCGCCTTTGTCGGCGGCGAGATGGTGGCCGGCATTTCAGCCGTCGCCTATGGCCCGGATTTCGGCTTCATCGGCCTCTATATCTGCCGGCCCGACCGGCGCGGCCAAGGCCATGGCAAAGCGGTCTGGGACGCCGGCATGGCGCGCCTCGGCAACCGCATCGTCGGTCTCGATGGCGTGGCCGAGCAGCGGGCCAACTACCAGCGCATGGGTTTCCAGCCTGCCTATGAGACCGTTCGGCACAGCGGCCGCCCTGCCGGATTGCCTGGCGGCGGCGACATACGGCCGGTGACGGCCCCCGACATGGCCGGGCTATTCGCTTACGACAGCCAGTGCTTTCCGGTGCCGCGGGAAACCTTCCTTCACGAGTGGCTGCGGCAGCCAAGGATCGCGCTGCTCCTGGGAGGATCAACCGGCTTTGCCGGCTACGGCGTGGCGCGCCGGTGCAGGGAAGGTTTCAAGGTCGGGCCGCTGTTCGCAAACGGGACGGAGTCGGCCTTGGCATTGTTGGCGAGCCTGTCGGACAGGACCGGCGATGAGGCACTCCATATCGACGTGCCAGCCGGCCAGGTTGCGTTCACCGCCATGCTCCAGGCCGCCGGCATGGTTCCAGGTTTTGCGACGACACGCATGTACAAGGGCGGCAGGCCCGGCAACACCCTGTCGATGGTCTTCGGCATCACGACGCTCGAGCTGGGGTGAACGCGGCGACCGACGCGCTGAGATCATTGTTTTGCCTGGCTGGTCCATGCGACATGGCCCAATGACGTGGTTGCCTTTGCCTAACTGCGTTTCGTGGAGGTTGTCGAATGGCTGGCAGGACGGTTCTGATTGCCGGCGGCGCCGGGGGCATGGGTCTGGCGACCGGGCTGCGCTTCGCCGCTGACGGCGAGCTGATCGCGCTTGCCGATCTTCCCGGTCCCAAGCTCGACGCCGCCGTGGCGACGATTGCCGCGACCGGGGCGGACGCAATCGGTCTGCCGCTCGACATCCGCTCCGTCGCCGCCTGCCGCGACGTGGTGGGCAAGGCCAGGGACTGGGGCGGCACGATCGACATCCTCGTCAATGCCGCCGGAGTCTGGCTCGAAGGGCCGGCTAACGAGGTCGCGGAAGACCAGTGGGACCTCGTGCTGGACGTCAATCTCAAGGGCGCGTTCTTCCTGATCTCGGCGGCCATCCCGCATCTCGCGGCGGCGCAAGGCGTGATCGTCAACATCGCCTCAGATGCAGGCATCGTCGGCAACAACGGGGCATCCGTCTATTGCGCTTCGAAGGGCGGGCTGGTGCTTCTGACCAAGGCGCTCGCCCTGGAACTCGCCCCGCAAGGCATCAGGGTCAACGCGGTGTGTCCCGGCGATACGGCAACGCCGATGATCGAATACCAGGCCAGGACCTATGGCGGAGACGATCCCGACGGCTACAAGCGCCGGCTCCTGGGGCACTATCCGCAAGGGGAAAAAGCAAGGTTCATCCAGGTGGAGGAGATTGCTTCCTTCATCCACTATCTTTGCCAGCCGGGCGCGGCGCCGATCACCGGGGCCGCGCTTTCGATCGATTTCGGCGTCAGCGCCGGCTACTGAGCGCCGTGGAGTGGAGATGATCGTGTTTGGCAAATCGCGCAAGGCGCTGGTGACCGGCGCGGGCGCCGGCGATGGCATCGGCATCGCGACGGCGCGGGCGCTGGGCGAGGCCGGCCTTTCGGTCGTCATCACCGCTTCGTCCGCACGGGTCGAGCAACGGGCAGAGGAACTGCGGGCGGAAGGGCTCGATGTTCGCGCCCTGGTGGCCGACCTGACGCTTTCGGGCGATGTCGAGCGGCTGCGTTTCGACGCCGGCGAAATCGACATCCTGGTCAACAATGCCGGGATGGGGACCGTCGCGCAGCCGGCGTTGCAGCGGCGATTTGTCGATCTCAGCGAAAGCGACTGGGACCGCGGCATCGATGTCAGCCTGAAGACCGCATTCTTGAGCACGCGCGGATTTCTGGCCGGTATGGTGCGGCGCGGCCATGGCCGCGTCGTCAACATGGCCTCGGTGACCGGGCCTTACGTGTCCAACGAAGGCGAGGCCGCCTATTCCGCGGCCAAGGCCGGCATGGTCGGGCTGACGCATGCGCTTGCCCTGGAGGTCGGCCGCAGCGGCGTCACCGTCAACGCCGTCGCTCCGGGCTGGATCGCGACCGGCGCCTCAACGGCGGAGGAACTCGCCGCCGCCCGCAACACGCCGCTCGGCCGCGCCGGCAGTCCTGCGGAAGTCGCGGCCGCCGTGTTGTTCCTGGCATCCGACGGGGCGAGCTACGTCAACGGCGCCATCCTCGTTGTGGATGGCGGCAACATCCTGCAGGAACGCAAGGGATGAGCGCGAGCGCGAAAGCCAGAAATGTCGGGAATGGTAGCGGGGTGGATGTCCTTTCGTGGGCAAACCAATGCCGTCTCAGATGGGCAGCCCGAGCTGCTTTCGCAGGCTGTTGTCGAACGCGGATGCGGGGACGAAACGGCGCAGGAAGCTGACCTGGCGCGCCATTTTTCCCGCCGCATAGCGCCTCTTCGGAGTGGGATCAGTCGCGGCCGCCAAAACGGTGCTGGCCACCACTTCGGGCGTGTCGCCTTTTTCCATAGCCGTTCGCACGGCTATAGTCATGCTGGCGCGCGCGGCGTCATAGATATCGAGCAACTGGTCGGGCCTGGCGAGATTGTCTTCGAACGAGGTCCGGGTATAGGCCGGCTCGACCAAAGCGACGCGAATTCCGAACGGCCGCAGTTCGTGGTCTAGCGATTCGGAATAACCTTCAATGGCATGTTTGGTCGACGAGTAAAGCGCGAAAAAAGGAGCTGGGATGAAGCCCTGCACCGAGCTCAAGTTGACGATTCTGCCGTTTCCTTGCCGCCGCATTGTCGGCAGCACAGCGTTGATCATCCGTATGACGCCGAAGACGTTCACGTCGAACAGAGCCTGGGCCTGCGCGGTCGAGGATTCCTCCGCGCCGCCAAGCAGGCCCATGCCGGCATTGTTGACAAGCAGGTCGATGCGCCCCGCCTGGGCCAGCACTTCGTCGACCAGCTTCGCCACCGACGCGTCGTCGGTCACGTCGCAGGTCAGCATCGTAATCCCGTCGGATTTTTTGGAGACCGCGCGACGGCTGGTTCCGAACACGCGAAAGCCCGCGTTCTGCAAGGCCTTGGCCGTCACGTGCCCGATGCCGGAGGATGCCCCTGTGACGATTGCGACGCCAGGATTGATTTTGTTCATAGCGATCACTTTCTTTGATTGGATTGGATTGGAGAAACAGGAAGGCCGAAAGGATCAGCCGGAGCGACTCAGCCGTTCGCGCTCTGTCCGTCCCAGCGCCGGAACAGCGCGCTGGCATTCACCCCGCCGAAGCCGAAACCGTTGGCGATCGCGTAGTCCATCTCCATCGCCCGGGGCTTGTTTGCCACGAAGTCTATTCCGTCGCCTGCCGGATCAGGGGTGGTCAAATTGAGGGTGGGCGGTGCGACCTGATCCCTGAGCGCCAGGATCGTGAAGATCGCGCCAAGCCCGCCGGCAGCGCCGAGCAAATGTCCGGTCGCCGACTTCGTTCCGCTCACGGCTATCCGGAAATCGTGCCCGAACACGCTCTTGATCGCTTCGATCTCACCAAGGTCGCCCACCGGCGTGGAGGTTGCATGGGCATTGAGATGACGGACCTCGGGCAGCGAAATCCCGGCCTGAGCGATTGCAATCTCCATGGCTCGGCGCGCGCCATCGCCGTCCTCGGGGCCGGAAGTGACGTGGTGTGCATCCGCAGTCGTTCCGTAGCCGACGACCTCGGCGAGCGGTGTGGCGCCGCGCGCAAGCGCATGGCTCAATTCCTCGATGACCAGGATGCCGGCGCCTTCGCCCATCACGAAGCCGTCGCGCGACATGTCGAACGGACGGGAGGCCTGATCGGGACGGTGGTTGAAGGAGGTCGAAAGCGAGCGTGCAGCAGCAAAGCCGCCCAGACTGACTACGTTCATGCAAGCTTCAGTGCCGCCGCACACGGCGATATCGGCTTCATCGGCGCGGATGATCCGAGCTGCATCGCCGATTGCCTGAATGCCGGCGGCGCATGCCGTTACCGGTGCGCCGATCTGGCCTTTGAAGCCGTAGCGGATCGAGATGTGGCCAGCCGCGAGGTTCACCAGGAAAGACGGTACCGTGAACGGCGAAAGACGCCGAACGCCGCGCTGGTCGACCGTCCGCACTGCCTCGGTGATGGCCGGAAAACCTCCGACACCTGAAGCGATGATCGTCGCGGTGCGAACCCGATCGCTCTCCGAACCCGGCTTCCATCTCGCCTGGGCCAGCGCCTCTTCCGCCGCGGCTAAAGCGAAGAGAATGAAGCGGTCAATTCTGCGCTGGTCCTTCGGAGCCACGAAGGCATTGGCATCGAGGCCGGCTTCGGGATCTTCTTCCAGAGTCGGAACCACGCCGCCGATCTTCGAAGGCAAATCTCCAACAACCTCGTCGGCGAGCCTCCGGATGCCCGAGCGGCCGGCCAGGAGGCGCGACCAGGACGTTTCGACATTGGCGGCAAGGGGGGTGACCGCGCCCATGCCCGTAACAACAATCCGCCGCATCTATTCTCCTTTCGATTCCAGCACTCTTCCGATGCCAACCGGCGCGGCTCGGGGCTGGCGCGGCTCCGGCAGCCAGCCGAGCTGGATGACCGTTTCGCCGCTCGGCGTGCAAACGACCGAAAAGCTCGCAATCGAAAATGTGAGCTTCACGGCTGCCTCGCCCTTGCACGCAACTCCGAGAGTTGCGCTTCGAGGCCTCTGACTCGCCTTTCGAGGAGATCCAGTTCGGTGGTGTCGATCGCCTCCTCAAACCGGCGCAATTCTTCCAGCCAGTGGCGCCAAGACGCCCGAGAAAATAGCCGCCGAAAATTCGGTCGGATCCGTCGTCCCTTAGTTGTAGAAGCCATTGTCATTGGGCCGATCCCCGTTGGCGACCAGCGGCCAGCCCCGCCTGTATGCTCTCGGCTGCTGCGTGCAGAAACTGCTTCGACAGTTGCTTGTCGTTGACGGTCCGCGAAAGGAGGACCGCACCGACCATCGTCGAGAGAATGGCCATGGCCTTTTCACCGGGATCCTCGCCGTGGGCATCGCCAACCCACCCATCGAGCAGCCCAAGGTATTCCCTGATCCCGGCTTCGAATGACGCTTTCACGTCGCTGCCGTGCCTGGCGGCATCCGAGCCCAGCGCCACGACCGGGCAGCCGTCCATCCTTTCTTCGCGATGTCCGGCGGTGAGGTAAAACTCGATTACTGCACCAAGCGGGTCCTTGGGATTTTTCGCGGCCGCGTCCGACCATCGACGAGATGCGTGCTCCAGCGCCCGCCTGGACGCCAATGCCTCCAAGTCCTCCTTTGACGCGAATTGCTTGTAAAAGGCGCCTTGGGTCAGGCCAGCGCCCTTCATCAGATCCTTAAGGCCGATGCCGTCAAAGCCGTGCTCCCGGAAAAGGCGGCTTGCTACGTCGATCACCGTCTCGCGGTTTTGGGCAGCCTGAGTGCGACTCACCCGCATCATCGATCTCCATTTTTAGATTTCATTCGTAATCTATAATAGATATAGAGTTCGGACGCAATCTATTTTAGCGTGAGGCGATGGGCATGAAAAAGAGACCCGCAATTGTGTTGGGCAGCATCCTGATCGCAGGGTCAGGGGGCGCTGGGATTCGTGGCACTTTCCGATCGGACGCAGGCAGCCGCCGTTACCGATCCGAGGCAGGAACCTCCGATCGTCAGACTGGTGACGGGAGAGCAAGCCACCGGCTCGGCGCGCAGCTTTACTGGCATCGTAGGGGCGAGAGTGCAGAGCAACCTCGGTTTTCGCGTGCCCGGCAAGATTGTCGAGCGCCTCGTGGATGCCGGTGATCAGATCAAGGCGGGCCAGCCGCTCATCGACGAGACCGATCTGCAACTTGCGTTCACGGCAAAGCGCTATGCTGTCGTCAACGACGCTGTCCTCGTCGTGGATGGCGGCAACATCCTGCAGCAACGCAAGGGATGAGCGCGGGAACGCGCGAACAATGGTCAAAGGCAGCATTATCGCCTATATCGGCGTTTTCGAGCCTGATCATCGTTCCGTGACCCCTGCCGCCCGCCTGCAAGCCACAATCGAACTTATGCATGAAGTCGATAGCATCGCGCGTCCCGCGGATGCTGTCGTCTCAGCCTGGTTTCGGGTCCGGCGCTATATCCACGACAAGGACCGTGGACAGGTTTTAGAGTTGCTCTATGCGCTTCTGCGCCACCATGCACGGCTTGGCTGGTGGCTGGCCAGGCATGGGCGCGAGGGTATGCCCCGCAACCGGCTGCTCGCATGGCTTATGCTGAAGGAAGGCAAGACGGCCGATCAGATCAAACGCTTGTTCAACGGTGCCAAATTCGCCCCTGCTACTCTGAAGGATCAGGAACACGCGCTGCTGGTCAAATTGCAGGGATGCACGATCGACCATCCCGGCATGCCGGAAGACGTGCGCCTTGAATGCCCGTCATGGGCGGCCGATCCGCTGCGGCGCCGTTTCAGGGAGGCGTTCGGGCAGGAGATGGCCGCGCTTCTGACGCCGGCGCCGCTCGACCTGCGCGTCAATCCGATCAGGTCGACGCGCGAGGCCATGCTTGGCGCACTGAAGGATCTTGGCTTGCGGGCGGAGGCGTCAGCGATGGCTCCTTATGGCATTCGCGTGCATGAGCGCCCCTCGCTGGTCAGCCTGCCGATGCTCAGAACCGGTGAGGTCGAGATTCAGGATGAGGGCTCGCAGCTTGTCGCCATGCTGGTCGATGCCCGACCGGGCGAGCGCGTTGTCGATTTCTGCGCCGGAGCCGGCGGCAAGACATTGGCCATCGCCGCGCAGATGAACAACAAGGGCTATGTCGTCGCCTGCGACGTCATGGAAGGCCGTTTGAAGCGCGGCGCCGAGCGCTTCCGGCAGGCAGGATTGCACAATATCGAGACGCGGCTTCTGGCCAGCGAAACGGATCGGTGGATCAAGCGCCACAAGGGCGGTTTCGATCGCGTGCTGGTGGACGCGCCATGCAGCGGCACCGGCACCTGGCGACGCAACCCCGATGCACGCTGGCGCGCGCAGGAGGAACAGGGCCTGGATAAGCTCGTGTCGCTGCAAGGGCGGATTTTGGCGAGCGCGGCGCGTCTGGTGAAGCCCGGCGGAAGGCTGGTCTACGCCACATGCTCCATGCTTCCCGCGGAGAATGAGGACCAGGTGGCCGCATTCCTTGCGGCGCATCCCGCTTTTCGCGCCATGCCGCTGCGCGAGGCCGCGCCGCAGCTGACGAATTCAGCCCATCCCGACTATCTGTCGCTGACGCCAGCACGTCACGATACCGACGGCTTCTTTGCCGCCATCATGCAGCGAGAAGCCGCGCTCCTAGGCGGGGCCGCCCATAGCCATTCGCGATCCATTTCTTGAATGACCCGAATGGGCCGGAAGCTGACGGGGCCGTTGCGAGGCACGAATTAGCGGCAATGGACAGCGCCGCACCGGCAACCGCCGGAATAGGACTCAGCTATCACGCCTCCTCACCACCCATGAGGCGGTATCGTGATCAGGGTGCTGGTTGTTGCTCTTCTTGATCGCCGCGGCCCAGTCGGCTCCGTTGCTTTCGGTCGCACCGGTATTTTCTATGCCCGTGATCGTATCGAACCATGCCACCATGTTCTCGGTGCAGGTATTGGCAAGCGGCGGGAAGGCGTGCGGATCGTCAAGCGAACCAATCATCAGGTTGGTGCGACCGTTTTCGAGGTGGTGGAAGAACAATGGCGTGCCGCAATTGGCGCAGAAGCCGCGCTCGACAAGCTCCGAGCTCTTCCAGATGCTCGGCTTGCCGCGTGTCCAGGTGAGCGCCTCATCGGGCGCGGCGACGAGCGCGGCGAATATGTTGCCCGAGGCTTTCTGGCACATGCGGCAATGGCAGAGATGCGCGTTGGCGAGTATAGCGCTTGCGTGGTAGCGCACGGCGCCGCACTGGCAGCCGCCGCTTACCTCCATCTCGATGCGTTTCATTTTTTCTCCTCCTTCAAGAGGCGGGTTTGGGCTCAATGTCTTTTAGGTATTCGTCTTTAATAGTCCAGCCTCGCAAGAGCGGATCTAATTCTGGTGTTAGTGGTTTGTCGGCCCAAAGGAATGGGCCCGGTCACGCCTTCCCGACCGTCTGCCAACAATTGCTTCAACCGCCGGTTAAGCTGTGGCCGAAGCTCGCTGAGACTGTTCAGTGGGTCCGCAGCCGCGAAGTTCCGGCGCGGGCGCTGGCGATGTCCGCTTTTGGAGGTTGCTGGACGTGGCTTTGACGTCCAACATAAGGCGCAAAGCAGCCATTCCGTAGAAGGTGAAGGCGGCCGCCCAGCAGCGGATCAGCCTCTTGAGTTAATTTCGGCGAACCGCCTCGTAGCACATAGGCGAATAACGATCATGTCAGTCGCCGAGGGTCGACGTTTTCTATAGTAAATCAATATGTTAGCGGGTGGTTCGCCGACCCATTTCCCTCGTATTCTCTCGTATGGTCTGGCGAACTGAGGGACCAAGAGGAGGACTAGTCTTTCCTCCACACGGTTTCTCTTCATCCCACAAAAGGGTCGATGAACCCGTGACGAACACGACAGCTTTGGGGCCGACAGCCGAATGGCCGCTTTAAGGAATCTGAAGCGGTAGAGTATGCCCTCCGGTGTTCGATCCCAAATTGAACTTTGCAGCAGCTTTTGGCTTCGCGCTAAAACGGGAAAGGGTCTCGGCATATTGAGCTCGCAGGCCCGGGGTCAAGCGTGGCCGGAACAGAATAGAGCCTGCCCGGACCAAACCTTGGTTTGGTCGAACGCAACCCCGGAGCGAACATACGGACAAGGGACCGCTGCTCATCCTGCATCAGGATGACGGCGAGTATTTCCAGGCCTCGTTCGCGGCAGAGTTTGACGCATGAGGCGTAGTCGAGTGTCGCTTCATCTGCGCAGGCAGGGCCGCTATTCCCACCCTGCAAATATGGATACAGCCCAAGATCCGTCTCTTGATGCCAGCGATAAAGTTGCCGCGCCCCGGGCGTAAAGCGGGCCGTTCCCTGTTGCTGCGCCTGTCGGGAGAGCAGAGCAAGGTTCGCTTCGCATTGAGCAAGCTCTCCAAGCGCCCTTGTGGCAGCCGCCGACCACGATGCGCCTGCCGCAAACCCCATCGCCGGACCCCGGCCGGAATTATCGCTGGAGATTGCCGCAACTATCGGCACCGCCAAATCCAACGTAAGTCGCAGAAGGCGCAATTCGCGACCTTGGCGCCGAAGCCAATCCTCGTATGAAGATATAGTATTGCTTGCCATCGACTTCGGATCGATTCGAGGCAGGACAAGCCGATTGTACCACCAGATGGAGGTCCCATCTCGCTCGATCAGCTCGAGAAGGGCGCTCATCGCAGCGTCCTCAGGGTTGATGCCCAGCGCAAGTCCGTTCGAGTCGGCAGCCGGCAAAGATGATTGCTTGCCACCGGGATCATAGCCGAGAAAACACAGCCCCGCGGGCACCCAGGCTTGCTCCGTACTGAGCCTGTCATCACTCAGGATCCAGTCTTCGGGCGCGGATCTGTCCCAGCGGGCCGGAACCATATTGCGGGGCTGTCGGTTCGCGGCGTCTCGGCGGTCATATTGCTCTTCGCTGAAAAGAAGGATGCCGGGCGGCTCGACGACCCGACCATGAATCGCATCGGCACGCGACCGCAGAATTCGCCCCTCGGGAATGATCTGGGCGAAGTAGGTTTCGTCCGCCTCATAAAGGCAGCCTTGCAGCGCCTGCTCGACTGTCGTGCCCCAACCGGACGCGAAGTAAGTGCTCTCATCGCCATCCTTGGCGGCGCGAACGCGGCCTGCTGCCACAGTGAGAGGACAGCCGAGCAATGGGTCCGAGATCACCACCGGGCCATAGAGAAGACTAGACCCCACGCAGACCTCGAATGTGTGCGCATCTTTCGCATTGCGAGCGCTTCTGAGCGGATTTCGCTCTGGCGCACGGTCGCACGCCCGAAGCTCTTCATGCCGCAGTTTACACGCTGCCGTGCGCGATAGCATCATGCAAATGTGCTAAAGTAGGTTCGTACGTTCGACCCGAGGTATGGATTGACCCCAAAGCCTAGATTGATCGCAAGCAACGGCACCCTGAAGCGACGGCTGACTGCGATCGTGGTCGCGGACGTGGTCGGCTATTCGCAACAAATGGCGGAAGACGAGGAAGGCACGTTTACCCGCGTCCGAGCGCTGATGCACGACGAGCTCCCAGGCTACGTTCATCGGCATGACGGCCGCGTCGTAAAGAACACTGGCGACGGTATCGTGGCGGAGTTCCTCAGCGCGGTCGAAGCGGTGCGGTGCGGGGTGGCTATTCAGGCCTATCTCGCAAGCCCCGAGCGGTCGCCCGGTCTGTCACTTCGGATGGGCATAAATTTCGGCGACATTATCGTCGACGGCGACGGAGATGTGTTCGGCGACGGTGTGAACGTGGCTGCACGGCTTGAACAGATCGCGGCTCCTGGAGGCATTTGCCTTTCGGCAAAAGTGCATGAGGAGGTCCGCTCAGGGCTGCAATTGCCCTTCGAATATTGCGGTGACTTTCTGCTCAAGAACATTCCCCGACCTGTGGCCGTCTACTCGCTTATTCACCGACCCGACGGCGCCTTTGCGAGGATCGGCGCCGAGACTTCGAGCTCGAACACGCCGTCGATCCTAGTCCGCCCATTTGTCAGCACCGGTGGCGTGGAGCCGTACTTCAGCGAAGGGTTCACTGAAGACGTCATCACCGAGCTGACGCGGTTCACGCAGCTCTCCGTCGCGTCATATCACACCTCGATGCGGCTCAAGGATGTGGAGCTGCCGAAGCTGGTCTCGGACATCGGACTCGATTTCGAGCTTGCGGGGCGAATCCGCAGGATGGGGAGGCGTATCCGCCTGTCGTGCGAACTGGTCGATGCCACGTCCGGCGGTGATGTTTGGGCAGAGCATTATGACAGCGACGATCAGGACATATTCGATGTGCAGGACGAACTGGTCCGCAAGATCGTGGGCACAGTTATCGGCCGCCTCAAGGCGGCGGGTGCGGAGAAGGCACGGCGCAAGCCGCCGGCCAACCTTGCTGCCTATGAGTGCGTGCTGCGCGGCAACGCCCTGCCGCTAGGCGACCTCGCGTGCGAAGCGGAAGCCAGGCAATGGTATCAGCGCGCCATCGACCTCGATCCGACCTATGGGCGCGCCTATGCCAAGCTGGCTCACTACAAGCAGTTGGAATGGTTTCGCGACATGGGATCTTCCGACGCCCTGCTCGACGAGGCGCATGAAATTGCCAAGAAGGCGGTGGCGCTCTCCGCCAACGATCCGGTCTGCCTCAACATTCTCGGCTGGGTGCTGCTGCACCTGCGAGACTTCGACGTCGCCGCGCAACTCTACGCACGGGCCCTCTACCTCAATCCGAACGATCCCGAGCAGGTTTCCTATCTCGGCACCCTCTACACATTTTGCGGCGAACCGGATCGCGCCATGCAATGGTTCGAGCGGGCGCAGGTGCTCGATCCGCTGTATGAACCATCCTGGTATTGGCCGTTTCGCGGCATCGTCCACTTCATTGCGGGCCGGCCCGAGCCGGCATTGGTCGCTTTGAGCCGTTCGTCGACCATGCCGACATGGGTTACGGCCTACATGGCCGCTTCGTGCTCGGCGCTTGGCCGGGACAGCGATGCAAAATCGTACGCGGCTCGCGTGTTGGCGGGTACGCCCGGCTTTTCCTGCAGTCGATTCGTGGCCAAGGAGCCCTATCGCCTGGAGGAGGATCGGGCCGCGCTGTTCAAGGGGCTGCTCGCCGCAGGGCTGCCGAACTGATCTTGAAGTTTACTATCGGCAGCCGAAAAGGACCGCGGACGCAAGCTCTTCATGATAGTGCCGACCCTGTGCGTTTTTGTGGTACGCCCCGAGGTAATCTATCAGGTCCTCTCGCGTGACAACGCCTTCCGGCAGGGCCGGCAGGACCACAGTCAGCTCCGTTGGCGCATCGCACGCCAGTTTCACTTTCGCGTCGACGATCTGCTCCAGCACGATAGTAAGTTCGTTGCGAAAAGTTGGGTTGTTCAGGTCCTTTACTTTTGACACTACGCCATTCAGCAAACTTTTTCCTGTGTAGGCGATATCGACACCGCCAAGATCAACAATACGCAAAGTTTTTCCTGTAGTGCCTGTGATCTGCCCTACCATCACACTTCGAAGGCTGCCGCTTTTATCCCCAGTGCGCACAGCTATGACATCGTTGAGCGTGAATGCGTTCGGTATGTCGACGGTTATAAGTAAAGGGCTTGTCGAGACTACCGCTGATACGGTCGCCGTGAATGCGGGCGGCAAAGCCTTCAGCCAGGCTCCCACGAGCGTCGCGCCAATCTCCTGAGCCTGTCGGCCCTGCTTGAGTTTCACCTTGGGCACAACCGTTGCTCCCCGCGCTTTGAGGCGTGCGACAACAACCTAGGCTGCTTTTTCTTTGGCTGCAAGAAGAGCCCTCGAGCGGTTCGCCTCCAAAGCTTTGCCGTGGACAGAAAGAGCTATTGGGAGCATGCTGCCAGTCAGTCGACCAGCAGACGGTAGGGATCCATGAGGTTCGCCTGGCTTGTGACTTTTCTCGCCATTTCCGCGTCCACAATCGTGCACGCGGACGAAGACCCCGGCGGGCCGCAAGTAACGCAACACACATTCATCGCGCCACTTGCGGACAAGGACAGATTTGCATCGGTTATCACCAGCCTGAACAAAATCAATCCGTCGGGGGACGCCCTGCAAGCTGTCGACATGCCGGATCTGGGGTTTAGCCTGGTCACTGGAAGCTTTACCGACGAGGAAGCGAACAAGCTTCTGTCGGAAGGGTATCAGGAACCGGACTCACTTGAAGTAAGCCTGTTCGCGGATGGCGGTTGCGAAGCACGCAGTCGGCTAGAGCCTGTGACGGGTGACAAGCTCGTGCCGCCGAGCGTTTGCAGAGTCATCGGGTCGCCCAGTCCTGCGACCGGCGGGCCTGCGGTCTGGATCATCGATAGCGGCGTCGACGACGACGTCGTCACAAAAGGGCTTCTCAATATTTCGGAACGGATCAACTGTATGGTTACCCCATGCAGCACGACCACCGGCGCGCCAGACACTCAAGGTCACGGCACGATGGTCGCAGGCATCATTGGCGGAATGCGCGTGCAAGGTACAACAAGCGGTCAATTCCTTGGCATCGTTGGGGTCAGCCCAGGGGTGCCACTCAAGATTGTCAAGGCATTTGAAGGCGAGAAGTCGAAGATCGTCGGACCGCCGCTTGTCGCCCTACAATATGTTAGTGATCATGCGTCCGCCGGCCAAATCCTGAACATCAGCTGGGGCACGCAGTTCATGGAGACCGCGAAGACGGGTGGCCAATTGGACCTGCTTGGTCAGATGGACAAGCTGCTGTTTGAGATCGCAAACAAGCAGGTCCGCATCGTGATTGCGGCGGGCAATGCGCGGGAAGGTGACGAGGCGTCGTGGGTAGAGTCCTTTTTCCCGGCCAATGCGTCGGAATATTTTTCTCCAAACCCGACGCAAGGCTTCATCCAAAGTGTCTCGGCATCCGACAGCACTTATATCCCAACCGGCACCGGCACTGGCGTGTGCAGCACCGTTTCAAACGGGTGGTGTGATGTGCTTTGGAATGGCGGCGCTTTTGGCGCGGCCATGTCCGAGCCCGGCGTTGGCGTCCAGGTGCTTTGGCGGAGTACAAACAATCACAAGCTAAGACAGAATATCTGTTCGGGGACGTCTCTTGCCGCTCCAGTCCTGGCGGGGCTGTTGGCTCGGACCACTGCGAATTTGCCGGAGGTCCCGATCAAAAAGGGCGTGATCCCAAATGCCGATCAGCTTGGATTTTCGACGGCCGGAACGCCGGACGTCGCTGATCCGGACTATCCGAAATGCAATTGACGCGCCGCACGGCCCTCCAGGGTTTGGGTCTTACCTCGCTGTTTGCGACCAGCGCAGGCTTTGCTTCGGCAGTTTTTGCCGGCGACAGCCACCCGCGGCTGCTGGTCGTCCACCTTCGAGGCGGACTTGATGCGCTGGCCGCGCTGCCGCCCCATGGTGATCCGGATTTCCGGCGGGGACGAGGCAGGGCGAGAGAACTTGGCACCTCCGACGACGCATTCGGTGTGAAGCTTGATCCGCTGTTCGCACTTCATCCGGCGCTGGAACCTCTTGCTCGGTTCTATTCGGCTGGCGAATTGCTGATCCTGCCCGCGACGGGCATCCCGGATATCGGGAGATCGCATGACGCCGCGCAGAGGGTCCTGTTCGACGGCGATGTCGACGGCGGCGATTTTGGCTGGCCGGGAAGAGCCGCTTCGGTGCTGTCGCAGGGAAGGCAACCAATGTGGCGTGCTGCGCCGGCCGGCCTGCCAAATGACGCGCTATTCGATCTTGTGTTGGGCAATCCGGGACTTGACCTCGCCCGCCTTTGGCTCGGCGAGGCGTCCGGTTCAGCCGGAGACGCGGTGCAGACATTGCTTGCGCGGCGACATGCGCTGAGTGCTGCAAGCTTTGTCGCAGCGGCGACCTCCGCGGGGCAGGCGCTGTCCGGGCCGGACGGCCCGCGCGTGGCCCTGCTGCAGTTGGACGGTATCGATACCCACGTTGCTCAGGGAGAGCGTCTTTCGGCGACCCTTGGGACATTGGCGCGCGGTGTCGTCGCGTTCTCGGAAGCGGCGGCCGGAATCTGGCGTCAAACCGTTGTGCTCGGCATTACGGAATTCGGGCGCTCTGCCCACTTCAACGACCAAGGCGGCACCGACCATGGCAGTGCCAGCGTAGCGTTCTTGATGGGTGGTGCGATAGCCGGAGGGCGGATCGCGGGTCGCTGGCCCGGATTGGCGGCAGATCAGCTCCACGAGGGGACCGACTTGGCAGTCACCACCGATGCCCGCTCGATCGTCAACGCGGTGTTGAAAGACCATCTTGGACTGTCAAGCCAGGCAATGGCGATGGTCGCTCCCAACGCATCGGGCCTTCAAGCAATCAAAGGATTGTTTCTGATTTGATACATCCTTTGCGACAATCACGACGCCGCCAACACCCTCCATCAGGGGCGCGAGACGTCGGGTGCGGCGCCCGAAAGGAGTTTCAGAAGTTTTCCGTCACACATCCGTAGGCGACAAGACCGGGCTGTTCGAGGCGACACTCGAACGGTCGGCAGCTCAGGCGTCAGCGACGCTTGACGACGATTGACGCCCCCCGTCCCGCCCGAAGAGCCACATCCCCGCTCTTCAAACGGCGGCCCTTGCGCAACAACCACATAACGTGTGTACGACCGAGATAGGCGCCAAGCTACCGGCGAAATCGGATCTGCTTGTGGCTCGGATCGCCACCCGGCAGATCAGCTATGCTGACAGAGCGTTGCAGAGAGGTCACCGGCCCTTAGCGGCTCATTTCTTTGGGAAGGTTACGCCCTTGGTGGTGAATCGCTGCCCTCTGCCGATGGGTCGCACGGGGCGCTTCGTGGCGGCAGCCTTGCCGGTTCCTGGCGGCTGGTAGGCGGGCACGAGCTGGTCGGGCCGAGGGCCGATAAGGTCGGCGCGGCCCATCTCCTTCAACGCATCGCGCAGCAGCGGCCAATTGTCGGGGTCATGATAGCGCAGGAAGGCCTTGTGCAGCCGGCGCTGCCGCCCGCCGCGAACGGTCTCGACCTTGTCGGTCGCGCCGCGCCGCACGCCTTTCAGCGTGTTGACGCCGGTATGGTACATGGCCGTCGCCGTGGCCATGGGCGAAGGCAGGAAGGTCTGCACCTGGTCGGCGCGGTAGCGGTTCTTCTTCAACCAGAGCGCCAAATGCAGCATGTCCTCGTCGGTCGTGCCGGGATGGGCGGCGATGAAATACGGAATGAGATAGTATTTCTTGCCGGCTTCCCTGGCGGCGGCGTCGAACATCTCCTTGAAGCGGTCATAGGTGCCGATGCCGGGCTTCATCATCTTGTCGAGCGGCCCGCGCTCGGTGTGCTCGGGCGCGATCTTGAGATAGCCGCCGACGTGATGGGTCACCAGTTCCTTGACATATTCGGGGCTTTTGACGGCCAGGTCGTAACGCACGCCAGAGGCGACCATGACCTTCTTGACGCCCTTGACCTCGCGGACCTTGCGATAGAGCCGGATCAGGTCGTCATGCGAGGTGTTCAGGTTGGGGCAGATATCGGGAAACACGCACGACGGCAGGCGGCAGGCCGCCTCGATCTTGGGGTCCTTGCAGGCCATCCGATACATATTGGCGGTCGGCCCGCCGATATCGGAGATCACGCCGGTAAAGCCCGGGGTCTTGTCGCGGATCTTCTCGATCTCGCGCAGGATCGAGCCCTCGGAGCGGTTTTGAATGATGCGGCCTTCATGCTCGGTGATCGAGCAGAAGGTGCAGCCGCCGAAGCAGCCGCGCATCACCGTCACCGAGAACTTGATCATGTCCCAGGCGGGGATCTTGGCATCGCCATAGGACGGGTGCGGGGCGCGAGCGTAAGGCAGGTCGTAGACGGCGTCCATCTCGTCGGAGGTCAGCGGGATGGGCGGCGGATTGAGCCACAGGTCGCGGTCGCCATGGCGCTGGACGAGCGGGCGTGCGTTGCCGGGATTGGCCTCGCGATGCAGCACGCGCGAGGCGCGGGCATAGGCATCGCGATCGGCCTCGACCTGCTCGAACGACGGCAGCCGGATCACGGTGTCGCCGGGCTTGCGGCTGGCGCCCTCGTCGGCGGAATCGAGATCGTCGGCGTGCAGTTCCGTGAAATGCTCGGGCACGCGGCGGAACAGGGCGACGCCCCTGATGGTATCGAGCTGGCGTGGCGTGTCGCCGGCCGCAAGGCGGTTTGCCACCTCGACGACGGCGCGCTCGGCATTGCCGTAGATCAAAAGATCGGCCTTGGCGTCGGCCAGGATCGATCGGCGCACCTTGTCGGACCAGTAGTCGTAGTGGGCGATGCGGCGCAGCGAGGCTTCGATGCCGCCCAGCACCACCGGCACGTCCTTGTAGGCCTCGCGGCAGCGCTGCGTGTACACGATCGTGCAGCGGTCCGGCCGCTTGCCGCCTTCGCCGCCGGCCGTATAGGCGTCGTCGTGGCGGAGCTTCCGGTCCGACGTATAGCGGTTGACCATGGAATCGAGGTTGCCGCCGGTCACGCCAAAGAACAGCCTCGGCCTGCCCAGCGCCTTGAACGGCTCCGCCGAGTGCCAGTCGGGCTGCGAGATGATGCCGACCCGAAAACCCTGGGATTCGAGCAGGCGGCCGATGATCGCCATGCCGAAGCTCGGATGGTCGACATAGGCGTCGCCTGTGACAAGCACGATATCGCATTCATCCCAGCCCAGCGCCGTCATCTCGGCGCGGCTCATCGGCAGGAACGGTGCAGCCCGTCCGGCATGAGGCTGGCGAACGGACAGCGGAATTATGTTTTTCTGGGCGCTGGCTAGGGTTTCCATTGGCGACGTATAGGCCGCCGCCAGCGCGAATTCAATTAACCTCGCTTTGGGCCTAGAAATGCATTGGGACGATGGGGCGCGCCCGCTTATGGCATGCGTCGAGCAGGGCCTCAAAACTCGAAAGGCCCGCGCGCCGCAGCAGGATCGGGTATTCCACCAAGAGGAGAGGTCCTAGTTACCGCCCCCATCAGCACAGGCAGGCCAATTACCACGGGCATGGAGAAGCTGGTGCCGTCACCACTAGAGGCAGCAGTGCTCCACCAAGTGCGGTTGACCGCAGCATTTTCCACTTTGAGGCGAAATAATTCTAAACTATGTTTCGCTAGGCTTAAGGCATGGGGGATTGCCGATGGTTCTATCACGCAGGGGTGTCGTGATCGGCGGCCTGGCGCTGGTTGCGGTCGGTGCAACCGGCAATGTTCAAGCCGCGGCGGCAAAATCCTTTTTCGCCGGCACCGCCATCGACAACAATTTCGTCTATCGAAAGACCAACTTCGCCAAGATAGACAAGAGATGGCATCGCCAGATCGTCAAGTATTTCAGCAGCGAGCCGGTCGGCACCGTCGTGGTCGATACCCGCCACCACTTCCTCTACCTCATCATGGAAAACAAGACCGCCATCCGCTACGGCGTCGGCGTCGGCAAGGAAGGCTTCAAATGGTACGGCCGTGCGACGATCGAGCGCCGCGCGCTGTGGCCGCAATGGGTCCCACCCCCCGAAATGCGTAAGCGCAGGCCGGAACTACCGGACATGATCGCAGGCGGTGCGTCGAACAATCCGCTCGGGCCGCGTGCGCTCTATCTGTACCGCGACGGCACCGATATCGGCTACCGCCTGCATGGCACGCTGGAGCCATGGAGTATCGGCACCGACGCTTCCAGCGGCTGCATCCGCATGTTCCCGGAAGACATAATCGACCTTTACCAGCGGTGCCCGATCGGCACCGCGGTGGAGGTCCTGCCGCACATCGCCGACCAGGCCCCCTCTTCCACCTCTGTCGAATGATGGCGCCTCATGAACCGCAGGATTGAAAACACGCGCTGGGTGCTCGCCGCCGGCCTGCTGGTGCTGGCCGCATCCTGCTCGACCAGCAGCACGCTGGCCCCTCCCACGCCCGACGTCACCAACGCCCAGATTGCCGCCTTTCAGAACGTACAGCCGGGCAGTGAGGAGGATTTTATCCTCAATGTCGGCCGCCGCACCTATTTCACGCAAGGTTCGGCCGCGCTCGATTCTGTCGCCAAGACCACCCTCGACACCCAGATCGCCTGGTTAGCAAAGTATCCGCGCTGGATGCTCAAGCTGCAAGGTTTCGCCGACGATCCCGGCGCAAACGAAACGGCGCTGTCGCAGAAGCGCGCCGATGCGGTGATGGACTACCTTGCCGCCGGCGGCATAGACCGTAATCGCATGTGGGCCAAGGGTTACGGCAAGGACAGGCTCGTCCGCGACTGTCCCGACACTGCCTGCAGGTCACAGAATCGCCGCGTCGTGTCTAATTTGCGCGATGAGAGGGACGAGCCGTAGAGGAGGACTTGTCTCAGGAGATCGAGCGGCTGGTCAACGCCATGGCCAAGGGCCATGGCATTGACCAGCCGTACCAGGACCGCAATCAACAACGCTGAACGAAGAGCGCAAGACGGTGTTTCGAGATCCTCGAGAATCGCGAGTTGAAGTCGAAATCGTTGGTCGGCTGATGGCACTCTTGGGCGACAGCGCCTTCCTCCACGGCGTCAAAGGAGTAGGGGAAGGTGGTAGCGGGAGAGGGACTTGAACCCCCGACCCCAGGATTATGATTCCCGTGCTCTAACCAACTGAGCTACCCCGCCAGGGCGGCAAATGGCTCGAAAAAACCGTCCCCGAGTGGACGGATGTCTCAAGGCGTTCGCCAAGGTCGCGCGGATATAAGGTTGGGAGGGTGAGCCTGTCAAGCATGGATGAGGCCGACATGCCGGCATAATCCAGCCCGTATATTCTCGTCCCAGAAAAGCTTTGCCGGACAGACACTCAGGGCATGTCACGGGGTTGAGTTCGGCGGGGCACGTCGCTATGTCTCGGCCATGAAATTCTAGAGTTTGAGCGAATGAAGCCGCGCATCGCCGTCCTCGGTTGCGGATACTGGGGCAGCAACCACATCCGCACCCTCAAGGCGCTTGGCGCGCTGCATGCCGTTTCCGACGCCAACCGCGCCCGCGCCGAAGGTTTCGCCAGCGAGCAGGATTGCCTGGCGATCGAACCGGACAGACTGTTCGAGCGCAACGACATCGACGCCATCGTCATGGCGCTGCCGCCGCAGTTTCATGCCGACACGGCGGTGCGGGCGGTCGAAAGCGGCAAGGACGTGCTGGTGGAAAAGCCGATCGCGCTGACAGTCGCCGACGCCGAGCGCGCGGTGAAGGCGGCTAAGGGCAAGGCCCGCGTGTTCATGGTCGGCCATGTGTTGCGCTTCCACCCGGCTTTCGAGACGCTGAAGGCGCTGATCGACAATGGCGAGCTGGGCGAGGTGCGCTACATTCACTCGCATCGGCTCGGTCTTGGCAAGTTCCATACCGAAAACGATGCGTTGTGGGACCTTGCGCCGCACGACCTGTCGATGATCCTGGCCATCACCGGCACCGAGCCGATCGAGGTGAGAGGCGAGGGAGCGGCGCTGCTCGACAATCTCAGCGACTTCGCGCATCTGCATATGCGTTTCCCGAACGGCCTGCGCAGCCATCTCTTCGCCTCGCGCCTCAATCCCTATCGCGAGCGGCGCCTGACGGTCGTCGGCACCAAGGCGATGGCGGTGTTCGACGACGTCGAGCCATGGGAGCGCAAGCTTGCCGTCTACCGGCACGCGGTCTGGCAGGACAGCGGCCAGTGGGCCTTCACCGCCAACGAGCCTTCCTACGTGGCCGTCGGCGAGGGCATGCCGCTGACGCGCGAGCTTGCCCATTTCATGCAGTGCATCGAGACGCGCGCCGAGCCGCGCACCGACGGCGAGGAAGCGATCAGGGTGCTGCGCATCCTGACCGCCGGCACGGTGATCCATACCGGCTCGTCGGTCTGAGCCCACACCGAAGCAGTCGCAATCTCTCTGAAAAGTTGGGCAGCTGAAAGTCGGCTGACCGATAGGCCGCGATCCTATTCAGCCGGAATCTGCGCCGGCCTGGCCGCGAGCCTGGACAGCATCGCCTCGGCCTCGGCGCCGCGCTCGGAACGCTCGATGAAACCGCCGCCGAACACCCGCGCCTCGTTGCCATCGTCGGAATAGAGCACGCAGGCCTGTCCGGGCGCGATGCCGGATTCGCCGTCGGCCAGCTCGACCGACGTCACGCCGTTGCGGTGATGCAGTACGGCCGGGCGCGGTGGCCTGGTCGAGCGGACCTTGGCGAAGAGCTCGATCCCGCCGGCCGGAACGTCGGACAGCGCGCCGTCGCCCAGCCAGTTCATGTTGCGCAGGTAGATCTTGTGCGTCTCCAGCGCCTCGCGCGGACCGACGATGACGCGCGCGCGGTCGGCGTCGAGATGGACGACATAGAGCGGCTCGCCGGAGGCGATGCCGATGCCGCGACGCTGGCCGATCGTGTAGCGCAGGATGCCTTCGTGGCGGCCGAGCACGCGGCCGTCGATATGGACGATGTCGCCGGGATTGGCTGCCGCCGGCTTCAGCTTGGCGATGATGTCGGAATATTTGCCCTGCGGCACGAAGCAGATGTCCTGGCTGTCCTGCTTGGCGGCGACGGTCAGCCCCATTTCCTCGGCAATGGCACGAACCTGCGGCTTCGACAGGCCGCCAAGCGGGAAGCGCAGGTAATCGATCTGCGCCTGCGTGGTGGCGAACAGGAAATAGCTCTGGTCGCGGTCGGCATCGACGGGCCGGTAGAGCGCGCGATGCACGCCATTGGCGCGCGAACGGATATAATGGCCGGTGGCCAAAGCGTCGGCGCCGAGATCCTGGGCGGTCGCGAGCAGATCGGCGAACTTCACCGTCTGATTGCAGGAAACGCAGGGGATCGGCGTCTCGCCGGCAACATAACTCTCGGCAAAGGGATCGATGACCGCCTTGCGGAAGCGCTCCTCGTAGTCGAGCACGTAATGCGGGATACCGAGTGTCTCCGAGACGCGGCGGGCGTCGTCGATGTCCTGGCCGGCGCAGCACGAACCGGCGCGATGGGTGGCCGCGCCGTGATCGTAAAGCTGCAGCGTCACGCCGACGACGTCATAGCCTTCGCGCTTCAGAATGCCGGCGACCACCGACGAATCGACACCGCCCGACATCGCGACGACGACGCGGGTTTCTTCGGGGCGGCGAGGGAGATCGAGGCTGTTCATGGTGCTTTCACTGTGCGGCGCTCAATGCCAATGGCCGGAATATAGGTCAAGCGCCACGTGTGCGCCAGCTTGCGGCCCAGGACGAGTTTACCGGCAAAATCGGGCCTGGAGAGCCAGTGTTTCAAATTCTAAACGATATCCTAACCGGGCGTTCACGATCCTTACCTAGTGATTAGGGTTCGCTTAGGCAATTTTTAAAGCTGTGGCGGTACTGTGGCGGGGATTGGGTCTTTGAGTTTTTAGTAGAGAGTACGATGACCGATCTGGTTAGACCTAGAGTCAAGTATGTTATTGGGCCCGACGGCAGCCCTCTTACGATCGCCGATCTGCCCCCGACCAACACGCGGCGCTGGGTTATCCGGCGCAAGGCGGAAGTGGTCGCAGCCGTGCGTGGCGGCCTGCTCAGCCTTGAAGAAGCCTGCCAGCGCTACAAGCTCACCACCGAAGAATTCCTCTCCTGGCAGGCATCGATCGACGAATACGGCCTTGCCGGGCTGCGCACCACGCGGATCCAGCAATACCGGCACTAGGCTATCAGCCGGAAACGAACAAAGGGCGCGGGACACCGCGCCCTTTCGCCTTTTTGAAGCGCCCCCCGGTCAGACCGTCAGCACGACCTTGCCGATCGGTCGGGTCGCAAGGAAGGCATGGGCGGCCTCCGCCTGGTCGAGCGGGAAAGCCTTGGCCACGTGCGGCACCAGCTTGTCGGCATCGACCAGCCTGGCGAGTTCGACGAGGCCTTCGCGATCCGGCACCACGGACATGCGCTCAACGCGGATGTTTCGCTCTTTTGCCTTCGTCCTGGTGGCGTCGCGAACGTCGAGCAGCGACACCAGAACGCCGCCGTCACGCACCACTTTCAGCGACCCGTCGGCATGGTCGCCGCCCATCCCGTCGAGCACCAGATCGACGTTGCGAACCTGTTCGGTGAAATCGCCTTTGGTGTAGTCAATGACCTCATCGGCGCCGATCGAGCGGACGAAATCCGTTTTGTCCGGGCTCGCGGTGGCGATGACATGGGCGCCGCGCGCCTTGGCGATCTGCACCGCCAGATGGCCGACGCCACCGGCGCCGGCATGAATCAGCGCGCGTTGCCCAGCCTGCAGGCCGCCATGGCGGACGAGGCCTTGCCAGGCCGTCAGCCCAGCCAGAGGCAGCGCCGCGGCCTGCGCATGGTCGATGGCGGCAGGCTTGGCGGCAATCTCGTCCACCGGCGCCGTTGCAAGCTCGGCATAGGCGCCGGCCTGTTTGGGGAAGTGGGGCATGCCGAACACGTCGTCGCCGACTTTGAACTCGGTCACGCCGGCGCCGAGCGCCGCGACGGTCCCTGAAATGTCCCAGCCCAGTATGAATGGCGGCTCGCCGAGCAACGGGTAGAAACCGCCGCGCACGACGCCATCGACCGGGTTGATACCCGCCGCCTTGACGCGGACGAGCACTTCACCGGGCTTGGGCGATGGATCGGGCTGTTCGGCGACGAAAAGGACGTCGGGTCCGCCGACAGCATTCTGGATAACGGCACGCATGGAAGCCTCCTGCTCGATTGGTAATGCCGCTATCATTTGGATAGTGATATTCTGTTGTCTAGTATGTACCTTTTCTATATATAGGCACCTCATGGATAGTGACGACAGCTCCCCACTCGGCTACGACGCGTTCCGGCGCACCTGCCCGTCGCATACCGTGCTCGAGATGCTGGCCAGCAAATGGGTTTATCTTACCGTCTGCGCATTGCGGCGCGGCCGGCTGCGCAACGGCGAGCTGGCGCGCAAGATGGAAGGCATCACGCCCAAAATGCTGACGCAGACACTGCGTGTGCTGGAGCGTGACGGTCTCGTGCGGCGTGAGGTGTTTCCCGTCATTCCGCCGCGCGTGGAGTATGAGCTCACCGAGCTTGGCCAGAACCTGGCGGGGCTGCTCAGCCAGATCCGATCCTGGGCGGAAGAGCATGCACCGGAAATCAAGGATGCCCGGGCGCGGGCATCGGTGGATCACGGCGAGGTGGCTGCCGCGTCCTGAAGCCGTAGGAGAGGCTGATTCGACCGGGCGCCGGTTCCTACGATGCCGGCATAATCCCCGCAATGACTGCGAATTATGCCGGCGATCAGCCGATCATGGCGCTGCGGCCGCTCGTGTCGGCGTCGCGGATCTTGGTGTCGCGCGATTCCAGCATCTCCGCCTTGGAAAGCTCCGCTTCAGCTTCGCCGAGTAATGATTCGGCGGTGCTTCGCTGCTGGGCGAGGTCGCTTTGTGAATTCCTGAGGTTGTCGCGGCGCAGACGAGCCGCCTTGGCGAAGGTCGGATAGGCGAAATGGTTGATGTCGGTGATGCCGGCTTTTTTCTCTTCGGCGATGATCTGCGCTTCCAGCTCGACGGCCATGCGCTCGAACTCGGCGATCATCATGTCCAGCTGCAAGAGCTGCCGCCGCTTCTCATTCACCTGAAACTGCTTCAGCCGAACGAGGTTTTCACGTGACTTCATGACTCGATACTCCGCAAACGCACACCTGCATACCGCCCAGTCCGCCTGGAACGACCCAAGCGCCGCCCGTTTCCCCCGGCATTCCCTGGGCTATGGGAAACAAAGCCCTAAAGATTTTTGCCGGCGGTAACCATTCGTTTACGGGCATTGTTAATCATACGGGCGAGGACTTAAGGCCGGGTAAAAATTCCGGCTCTCGGCGGAAGCCCGGGCCTGCGAGTCTCTGGAGTCACTTAGGCTGACTTATTAACGTGGTGCATTAGCGGTTTGGGTCTGTGATTCATTATTAGATTCAAGTGGGTGTAGAAAGGGGTTAAAAAATCTGGTATCGTGGACGACACGAAATTAGGATTTGTTAACCAGTCGGTGGCACCTTCTGTTCAGGCAATCACTGCTCCGGGTCCCGGACGGGTCGTGACACGATCCGGCAGCAGAAAAGGGGAATGAAATGCGTGTTCTGCTGATTGAAGATGACAGTGCAACCGCACAGAGCATCGAGCTGATGCTGAAATCGGAAAGCTTCAATGTCTACACGACCGATCTCGGCGAAGAAGGCGTCGACCTCGGCAAGCTCTACGATTACGACATCATCCTTCTGGATCTCAATCTTCCCGACATGTCGGGATACGAAGTCCTGCGCACGCTGCGCCTCTCCAAGGTCAAGACGCCGATCCTGATCCTCTCCGGCATGGCTGGCATCGAGGACAAGGTGCGCGGCCTCGGCTTCGGCGCCGACGATTATATGACCAAGCCTTTCCACAAGGACGAGTTGGTAGCGCGTATCCACGCCATCGTGCGCCGTTCCAAGGGCCATGCCCAGTCGGTCATCACCACCGGCGACCTGGTGGTCAATCTCGACGCCAAGACGGTCGAGGTCGGCGGCCAGCGCGTGCACCTGACCGGCAAGGAATACCAGATGCTGGAGCTGCTCTCGCTGCGCAAGGGCACGACGCTGACCAAGGAAATGTTCCTCAACCATCTCTATGGCGGCATGGACGAACCGGAACTGAAGATCATTGACGTCTTCATCTGCAAGCTGCGCAAGAAGCTCGACGCGGCGTCCGGCGGCCAGAACTACATCGAGACGGTGTGGGGCCGCGGCTATGTGCTGCGCGAACCGGAAGATATCCGCGTCAGCGCCTGAGCGTTTCAGGCGATCTCAAACAAAAAACCCGGCTCAGGCCGGGTTTTTTGTTTGAGACGGCTTCGGCGAATCAGGCGGCTATCTTGAGGACCCGGAAGCTTTCGAGCAATTGCGCCCGGTTGAAGGGCTTCAGCAGATAGCCTTGGGCCCCGGCGCGCTTGGCACGCATGATCGCCCCGACATCGACCTCCACCAGCGAGACCAGGATCTGCGGCTTGATGGGGCTTTCCATGGCGCGGATACGGCGAATGAGGTCCACCGCCTGGACATCGGTGAGGCCGCCGTCGATGACGATGACATCCGGCATGTCGCCGGCGCACATCTCGGTGGCCTCAAGCCCGCTCGAGGCCTCCATGACAATCATGTTGGAGCCGCCAAGAATGCGTTTTGCGACCTTCCTGATGACGCTCGAATCGTCGACGAAAAGGCAGCGCTTCATGTCCGGATCCTCTTTGCCATCTGCCGAACCGGCAGCCTCCGGGTAACCGTGAGCACCATAGCCCAATCTGGTAAAGAAGCAGAAAAGCCGTTAGGTAAAGTTTTTCCAAACAGGCATGCCGCGCGGTTTTCGCCCGCGGCGCCGTTACATTGATCGCGGCCGGCATTGCTCGATATGCACTGCCAACGCAAATATTAGCAATAAAAGATACTTTCAGTTTTCTTAGGCAGCCGTCAGCACGATCTCTTCGGGCGTCGCATGGATCGAGATCGTCATGTTGGCCTCACGCGCCAGGAGCAGCGTGTAGTAAGGCTGCACCGAATGGGCGTCGATCGGCTCCTCCGGCTTGTGGCCGGAATGCAGTTCGAGGAATTTCGGCGGCACGCGCAGCATGGGGCCGCTTGCCGAGAGCGAAAAACGCGGCTCGGCTTCGAGATTTTCCAGCGTGATCACCAGCTTGCCGCCGCGCGGTATGGCGGCATGGGCCACGAGAATGAGGTTGAGCAGCAGCTTGACCTTGTTCTTGGGCAGAAGCGCGCGCGGGCCGTTCCATACCAGTTCCGGCTTTTCGTTCTTCAGGAAGGCGATAGCCACGGCCTCGGCATCGCCGGTGTCGATCATCATGCCGGCGGAGCCTGCGGCGCCGAAGGCAATGCGGGCGAACTGCAGCCGCGCCGAGGCATTCTTAGCGCTTTGGCGAATGAGCTTCATGGCGTCTTCGTCGGCGCCGCCTTCATCGAGCAGTTCCAGGCCGTTGTTGATCGCGCCGACCGGCGAGATGATGTCGTGGCAGACACGGCTGCAAAGCAGCGCCGCGAGATCCGGCGCGGAAAGGGTGAAAAGCTCGGCCATCGGTGAAATCCCTGCTTAAGTCACATGTTCATGGCCGAGCGACCGTTTTCGCGCCTGCCCACACGAATCACGCTCATTTCCAACGCTTTCTGAATACACAGCGCCCGAGCGCGCATCAACAAATCCACAATTGTCGATGGCGAAAATGGTGTGTTCGCACGGGGAAACCGGCCGCCGCAGGGGAAACGCAGCCTTCGAACCGCCATCTTCGTGTGAGAGTTTAATGGTTGAAAAAGGATTACGGCATAGTTTGCCCGTGATAGCCATCCTGAACGGCCGGCAAGAGCCGCAGGGATGCGAGGCGTCGGCGAAAGTGCTCCCTGACGGAGATTGGAAGCATGTTTTCCCGATACTATGACCGGACATTCGTCCGTGTCTTCACCATGACCATAGCACTTCTGGGGGCTTTGATCCTTTCGACCTCGGCGTCGCGGGCCCAACAGTACACCGCTCAGGAAATCATCGATTCCGGTCATAAATTCTTCGGCGAGACGTCGGGCGGCCTCGCCACCGTCGTCGAGAAGATCTTTGCCTCCTACGGCCTGCCAAACGGCTACCTGCTGGGCGAGGAGGGCTCCGGCGCCCTGATCGGCGGCCTCACCTATGGCGAGGGGACGCTCTACACCAAGAATGCCGGCGACCATAAAGTGTTCTGGCAAGGTCCGTCGCTGGGCTGGGATTTCGGCGGCGAAGGATCGCGCGTGATGATGCTGGTCTATAATCTCGACGACATCAGCAGCCTCTATAACCGCTTCGGCGGCGTTGCCGGCTCTGCCTATGTCATTGCCGGCGTCGGCTTCAACGTCCTGCAGAGCAACCGGGTGCTGCTCGTGCCAATCCGCACCGGCGTCGGCGCCCGCCTTGGCGTCAATCTCGGCTATCTGAAGCTCACCGAAAGGCCGACCTGGAACCCGTTCTGATCGGGTTCTGCCCGCCACAATCGCTCGGACAGTGTCGATCGCGCCGCGGCATGCCCTTGCCGCGGCGTTGAATTTCCGCCATGCCAAGGTGGCACAATCCAGCGATTGCCGCTCCATTCCATAAAGTGGATAGCACGCCTTGGTCCAGTCGGTTCTGTTTTTCGTACTCGGTTTCCTCTGCGCCGTTTTCCTGGTGTCGCTTGTCGCGCCGGCGGTGTGGCGGCGGGCCGTCGTGCTCACCCGCCGGCGCCTTGAGGCCTCGCTGCCGCTGACACAGGCCGAAATCCAGGCTGACAAGGACCGGGTGCGGGCGGAGTACGCCATGACGACGCGCCGGCTGGAGATAACCGTCAAGAATCTGCAAGAGAAGGTTGCCGAGCAACTCGTCGAGATCGGCCGCGGGCGCGAGGCCCTGAAGGGGCTGGCGGTCGAGACGAGGGACAAGAACCAGGCACTCTCCGATCTGCAGGCGAAAAATGCGGAGCTCAGGCAGCGCGAGGAGGATCTGCACCGCCTCTCGGAAAAGCTCGCGCAGACGGAGCGGGCGTTGGAGAAGCGCGCGCTGGAGCTGCAAAAGCTCGAGCAGATGTATGACGATGCCAGCTTCTCGTCCTCAAACCGCCAGATCGAGCTGGTTGCCCGCGAATCGGAGCTGGAAAAACTCGCCAGCGACATCGCGATGCTGAAAGGCCAGCGCAAGGAGGCGGACAGGCGAAACCAGGAAATCGCCTCGGAAAGCAAAGCTGCGCGCGAAGCGCTGAAGGCCGAGAAGAAGAAAACGGCCGAACTCGACAAGAAGGTCGAGCGGCTGCTGGCGACGCTTGCCGACCGCGAGGAACAGCTCGACCGGCGCGAGAAGGATCTCGCCCGGATGCGCGAACGGTCGAAGGAGACTACGGCTGCCAACGGCATCGCTCGGCTGGCCGCCGGCGCCGATGCGCAAAGCGACGATGTCGACAAGGCAATCGCCAAGCTCGAGGGCGATCGGGAGCGGTTGGAGGCGAGGCTGGCGGCGTTGGCACGCGAAAACAAGCGGCTGAAGACCGATCTTGCCGCCTCGGCGACGGCAATGCCCGAAGCGGCGGGCGATTCACGCCCAAGCGCGGGTCTACGCGAGCAAATGAACGAGTTGGCGGCCGAGGTTGTCAACCTGACGATGAAACTCGACGGGCCGGATTCGCCCATTGCCAAGGCCTTGGCGAGTGACGGGCCACAAGGGGGGCGTGGCATCAGCCTTGCCGACCGCGTGAGGGCTTTGCAGAAGGCCGACTCGTCCAACTGAGGAAGACGGTTGCGATATCGGGCCTCCCGGGATCGCTCGTCGGGCTACCTACCGGTCGGAAAAATGATGCAGGGCAATGGCTGACGCGGCGGCAACGTTCAGGCTGTCGAAACCTTCCGCCATGTTGATCCTCACCGTGTGCAGCCGCGCAAGCAGGTCTTGTGGCAGGCCTTCGCCTTCAGTGCCGAGATAGAGCGCCAGACGCTGTGAACGCTCCGCCTCGCGGATATCGGTGGTGCCGCGCGGCGAGAGCGCGAACTGGCTGAAGCCAAGCCGGTCGAGCGTCGCGGTGAAGGTTCCTGTGTCGGCGAAGGACGCGAAGGGAACTTTCAGCGCCGCGCCGACCGAAACGCGGATCGCCTTGCGGTAGAGCGGATCGCAGCAGGTCCGGTCGAGCAGCACCGCGTTCGCGCCGAAGGCCGCGGCGTTGCGGAAGATCGCACCCATATTGTCGTGATTGGAGATGCCGACCAGGACGACGGCCAAGGCGCGCCGAGGCAAGCTTTCCACCAGAATTTCAGCGGGCGCCGGATCGCCACGGAGGCCGATCGCGAGGATGCCGCGATGCAGGTGGAAGCCGGCGATCTTGTCCATGACCTCGCCGCCGGCGACATAGACCGGGAAATCGGCAGGCGCCTTGCGCAGGATCGGCTGCAGGCCAGCCAGCCGGTTTTCGAGGATAAGAGCCGATTCGGCGGCGAAGCGCCCCGTCGACAGCAGAAGGTCCAGCACCACCTTGCCCTCTGCGACGAAGCGGCCGTGGCGGCCGACGAGGTCACGCTCGCGGATGTCGAGATAGGCGGCGACGCGCGGGTCCTGGGGATCGTCTATAGGGATAAGGTTCATGCGTGCCTCACCGAAGGTTTGTCAGCGAGGTAATGAGCGACAGGAGCCGCGGGTCAAGCCCCGGCGCGGCGCAACCGATAGGCCATCTGGGAAAGGTCGCCGTCGCCGAAAATACCTTCCAGCATGCGCAGCAATTCGCGCACCGCCTCGGACCGGCAGGAATAATAGATCATCTGGCGGTCGCGCCGGGTCTCGACGAGATCGAGGGCCCGCAGCTTGGCGAGATGCTGCGACAGCGCGGACTGGCTGAGCTGCACCTTTTCGGCGATGGCGCCGACCGACATTTCGTTCTCGATGAGATGGGCCACGATCAACAGGCGCTTTTCGTTCCCCATGAGAGTGAGAAACGCGGCTGCCGATTCCGCATTGGCGATTAATTTATTCGAGATCATAGATCCCCCAAGGGTCCTGGCTCATCCTGGCGCCAGGGGGCAATGGCGCTTGAATCCACAAATGTTCAGATGTCGATTGGCGCTGCTGAATCAGCGTCACTACAAAGGTAGATCATTTCGTCTAAATCTCAAGCGTTGCTTTCATCAGCGCGCAATCAACTATCGCTCTTGCTCTGCCACGCGCGCCGTCCTGGCCATCTCGACCAGCACCGGGCGCAACTCGCCCGCGCTCCGCAGAGGCTGCGGAAAGAAGACCCTGCAGGTGGCGTCCGAAGCGGCGAGATCCATGCCATCGGCATCGAAGCCGATGGCGATCCAGCCGTCACCCTCGGCGTGGCCGAAATGGCGGGCATAAAGGGCAAGCGCGTCGCGATGGTCTCCATTCATGTGGTCAAGCGCTGCCTGCTCGCTGCCGGCCAGTTCCTCGACGAGGGCACCGCCGGTGATGAGATCGTCGCGGTCGAGAAGATAGGCCTTGCCGAAGCCGCCATTCAGGCTGGCCGACCCGGGCTCAAGCCGGAAAAACGAGAAGTCACCGAGCCCGGCATAGAGCTTCGCCTTCGGATTGCGGTTGAGGTAGCGCCGTTCGGCGCGGATCTGGTCGGCCGACCCCCGCTCCAGTCGCACGGCCCGGCATGCCAGGCTGATGCGCGGATGCGCCAGCGGATCGCCCTTGCCGGGCTCGCCAAGCAGCAGCGAGCAGCGCGGATCGGCAAGCAATGCGCCGGTGTGCGCGGACAGCATCGAGATCAGGATCAGCGGTGTGCTGTCGATATCCGTGGCGACGCCAACCCTGCTTGCGAGCGGCGCGCCCGTGCCAGGCTCGATCACCGCGAGCGCGCCGAAACGCGCAGCGCGGATCAGGGTTTTCGCCAGTCTGATCGCCTCGGCGTCGGTCTCGCGAATGACGTCCTTTTTCGGTTCGGCCACAAGCTTACCTTTGATAAGTTGATTTCTATTCTCCGCTTATCGGCCGAGTATACCCGCTTTTGCAAGGGCTGCGATTTCCTCATCGCTCAAGCCGAAACGGGTCAAGATGCCGGCGGGGTCGCGATTGGCGCTCGCTGGTATTGCGGCAAGCGTTTGCGGGCTTTGCGAGAAACGCGGCGCAGGTGCCGGGCGCTCGAGCCGGCCGGCCTGCACAAAGCTTTGCCTGGCGCGATTGTGCGGGTGGTGCCTGGCTTCGACCAGCGACAGCACGGGTGCCACGCAGGCATCGGTCGCGGCGAAAAACTCGGCCCATTCGTCGCGCGTTTTCTCTATGACCCGGCCGGCAATGGCGGCGCGCATCGCGGGCCATAGCGGCGTGTCGTACTGGCCGCCGACAAAGCGCTCGTCGAGCGGCAGCAGCCTGGCGAATTCGGCGAAGAAGCGCGGTTCCAGGCAGCCGACGGCAATGTGCCTTGCGTCCGCCGTCTCATAGGTGTCGTAAAATGGCGCACCGGAATCGAGCAGGTTCTCGCCGCGCCTGTCGCTCCACAGACCCGCCGCCATATAGGCGTGGATCGGCGCCGCCAGCATCGAGGCGCCTTCGATCATCGAGGCGTCGACCACCTGGCCTTTTCCGCTACGCGAGCGCTGGAAAAGGGCGGCGAGCACGCCAGCGATCAGCATCATGGCGCCGCCGCCTTGATCGGCGACGAGGTTGAGCGGTGGCACCGGCGCTGCGTCCCGTCTTCCGATCGCATGCAACAGACCCGCATAGGCGAGATAGGTGATGTCGTGTCCGGCTCGCCCGGACAGCGGTCCGTCTTGGCCGAAGCCGGTCAGGCGGCCATAGATCAGCGCCGGATTGCGCTCCAGCAGGATGTCGGGCCCGAGGCCGAGCCGCTCCATCACGCCGGGGCGGAAGCCCTCGACAAGCAAGTCGGCGCCCGCTGTAAGGCGCATCAACAGTTCCACGCCGGCCGGACGCTTCAGGTCGAGCTTGAGGATGGAACGGCCGTGGCGGTCGAGATCGTAGGCTTCCGGCAGGCTTAGAAGCGGCTGGCCGGCATCGGCGCGTTCGATGCGCAACACCTCGGCGCCCATCTCGGACAACATCAGGGCGGCAAGTGGCACCGGGCCGAGCCCGGCGATCTCGATGACTTTCACGCCGGCGAGCGGGCCGGTCGTTTCGGTGGAAGCACCGGCGCCTGTCGGCGAGCCAGTCATCCGGCTTATTTCGGCGCCATGCGGATGGCGCCGTCGAGCCGGATGGTCTCGCCGTTCAGCATCTGGTTCTCGACGATGTGCAGCGCAAGGGCCGCATATTCCGACGGCTCGCCGAGCCGGGGCGGGAAGGGCACGGAAGCGCCGAGCGAATCCTGCACCTCCTGCGGCATGCCGGCCATCATCGGCGTCTTGAAGATGCCGGGCGCGATGGTGCAGACGCGAATGCCGGAGCGCGCCAGATCGCGCGCCACAGGCAGTGTCATGCCGACGACGCCGCCCTTGGAGGCCGAATAGGCAGCCTGGCCGATCTGGCCGTCATAGGCGGCGACGGAGGCGGTGTTGACGATGACGCCGCGCTCGCCGCCGGCGAGCGGGTCGAGCTTCGCTGCCCGGTCGGCGACGAGGCGGATCATGTTGAAGGTGCCGATCAGGTTGATCTCGATCACCTTGCGGTACTGGTCGAGCGGATGCGGCCCGTCCTTGCCGATCGTCTTCACGCCGATGGCTATGCCGGCGCAATTGACCAGGATGCGCGGCTGCCCAAGCTTTTCAGCCACTTCGGCGATCGCGGCCGTGGCGCTGTCGCCACTGGAGACATCGCATTGGACGGCGATGCCGCCGATATCGGCCGCGACTTTGGCGGCGCGCTCGATGCCGATATCGAGGATTGCGACACGCGCGCCCTTGCTCGCCAAGGCGCGCGCCGTCGCTTCACCCAGGCCTGATCCGCCGCCGGTGACGATCGCGATCTGGCCGTTCGGGTTCATGCAAGCCTCCCAGGGTTTTGGACTATGCTACGAAGCCCGCAAGGGAGGCGCAACCGCAATAGCCGGATCGATCGATGGCGACGCGCTGGCGGTCGTGCGCGCCAGGGCCGGGGCAAATTCGGCAACCCTGGCCATGTTGGCGTGACAGACATCGCCGGCAAAGCGGGCGACGGCGCCGGGCTTGATTTCTTGATGCAGCAGCCGGTCGAGATCGACAGGGCGAGGCATGGTTATCTGCCCGCGTGGAAAGCGCTTGAAGCCGAGCGGTCCGTAATAGGGCTCGTCGCCAACCAGAATGACGGCGGGCGCGCCGGCCTTCCTGGCCGCCTCCAGCGCGATCGCGACCAGCTTGCGGCCGATGCCGAGATTCTTGAAGGCGGGGCGCACCGCAAGCGGGCCGAGCATCATGGCGCGTCCGGCACCCGCCGCCACGCGCGTCATGCGCACGGAAGCGATCACCGTGCCGTCCTTGACGGCGACGAAGGACATTGAGCGGTCATGCCCGCCCGCCTCGCGGATCTTGTAGGCGGCTAGCACGAAACGGCCGGGGCCGAAGGCCTCGTCGTTGATGGCTTCGATTTCAGCATCATGCGCCGGGGTTTCCGGCAGGTATTTCACGTCGGCAAGGCTCATGGTCTTTGCGTTCCGGTATGCGAGGAAGGTTGCTGCAAAGCGGCAGCGTTCGCCAGTCAGCGCTTCTTAAGCGCGGGCGCCCTTTCGTCGTCGGTCGAACCGGATCGAGGCAAAGTCGAACATGGGCGCCTCCGCTAGCACCAATTTTGTTTCGCTGCAATTGGCGCTTTTTGTCTTTCTTTGTGTCATTTGACGAACTGGTCCGTCATTTGACGAACTGTTCAGTGCCGAAGGGCTTCGCCAACCCGGCTATCGGCCTAGATTATTGCGAACCGCAGGGAGATTTCCGCATGGGATTGCTGATCGAAGGCAAATGGCAGGACCGCCCGTTCGACACCGACAGCGGCGGACGGTTCATACGAAGAGAGTCGCAATGGCGCGACTGGATCACGCGTGACGGCAAGCCGGCGCAAGGCGGCAGGCGTGGCTTCAAAGCGGAGTCGGGCCGCTACCATCTCTATGTCTCGCTCGCCTGCCCGTGGGCGCACCGCACGCTGATCTTCCGGGCACTGAAGAGGCTGGAAGGCTTCATCTCGGTATCCGTGGTGCACCACTTCATGGGCGAGAACGGCTGGACCTTCAAAGCCGAGGACGGCGCAACCGGCGACACGCTCTACGGCCTCGATTTCCTGCACCAGATCTACACCAAGGCCGATCCGGCCTATTCAGGCCGCGTGACGGTGCCTGTGCTGTGGGACAAGCAGGAACAGACGATCGTCAACAACGAGTCCTCCGAGATCATCCGGATGCTCAACTCTGCTTTCGACGAATGGGGCGATGCGGGTCTCGACTTCTATCCGCCGGCGCTGCGCGCGGAGATCGACAGGATCAATGCGCTGGTCTATCCGTCGATCAACAATGGCGTCTACCGCGCTGGCTTCGCCACCACGCAGAAAGCCTATGAGGAAGCATTCGGTGAATTGTTCTCGACGCTTAATACGATCGAGGAGCGGCTGTCGCGGCAACGCTATTTGACCGGCGAACACATCACCGAGGCGGACTGGCGGCTGTTCACGACGCTGGTGCGTTTCGATCCGGTCTATGTCGGCCATTTCAAATGCAATCTGCGCCGTATCGCCGATTATCCGAACCTGTCGAACTATCTGCGCGACCTCTACCAGGTCCCGGGTGTTTCAGGCACGGTCAACCTGCATCACATCAAGGCGCATTATTACGGCAGCCACAGGTCGATCAATCCGACGGGAATTGTTCCGGTAGGGCCGGAGCTCGATTATGCCGCGCCGCATGATCGCGGGCGGTTTAGGAAGGCGGCGTGACCTGACCTAGGAGCAATTACTGAAAAAGTGTGAGCGGTTTTCCGCCCGGAGTTGCGTCGAAACAAAGAGATAGAGCGGTACTCTGCTTCCGTGAAACGGAGAACCGCTCTAGCGGAACGCCTCGGTGTCGGTGCGGGCTCGCCTGGCAAGTTCGGCCTTCAGCAGAGTTCTCCCAAATCGGCTCGAGTACCAGGCGGCGTTCAAGCCAAAGGTCAGCAGCAAAGCGAACAGAACGCTTCCAAGCCAGACGGCCAGGGGAACGTTGCTCAGGTCGTGCTGCTTCGCTTCCCCTGCGATGGCCAGCCAACCCAGCGGCGCCGAAATAAAAAAGGCTGCCAGGGTGGAGAGCAGAACTATCGTCCAATATTCCCCGCGATTGAACAAGCGGCCATTTCTTCTGACGAATTTATATAACGCAACGTTGGCGGATCCGAAACTTATGGCGAATCCAGCAGCCTTGCCGAATTCCTTTGAAAGCGTCGGGATAACGACCACCAGAATACCAAGCGCGATCGTCAACGCCACCATCGTCAAACTATAGTACCCAACATAAGGCCAGAGGTTTACGGAAGGCTCATTGCTGTTGCTCACTGTATCCCCCAACTCCCAAATCACGTGAAATAGAGCATAGAGTCTCTGCCAAGGACAAAGCAAGCCTACCAATATGCCGATGCAGCCGGGCTCCCAAAAATCTCGGCTATCCGTCTCCTTGTCGCCGGGGTCGTGTCCTCCGGCAAACGATCGAGCGGGAAGAAGCCGGCCTCGGCGATCTCATGGTCCGGCAGTTTCGGCGCCGTTTGGCTGAAGGCCTCGATCAGGTAAAGGCCGACATGGTCGCGGTTGCTGGAGCGGCGGTTGAAATGCATTGATTTCAACACGGGTGGGGCCGTCAGGGTGATATTGCCTTCCTCGGCCAGCTCGCGCGCCAGCGCTTCTTCGAGCGTCTCGCCGGGCTCGACGCCCCCGCCGGGCAACTGCCAGCCCGGAACGTAGGTATGGCGGATCAGGAAGACGGCGTTGGAGGCACGGTCATAAACCAGGCCACGCACGCCGAGCGTCATCGGGCGGCGCAGCAGAAAGTAAAAATGGAAGAGCCTGGCCCGCAGCCCCGGCCAGCCGGTCTGGCGGAACGCCTCCTCCGGATCGGCGCGCCGGTTCATGCAACGATCCGCAAGCAGATGTTCGTGGGTTGTCCCACGAACATCTGCTTGGCCTTTCTCGTTTTTCGCAGGTTCTGGCCGCAAAACCGTGGGACACTTTTGCGGAACCTGCTTGGGAGAACAGCAAACGGTGAGTGGAAAGCCTCGACGGCGTCGCTTAAGAAGGGGCCATGTTCAGGCTCGCGCATATTTCCGATGCTCATCTGGGACCGCTGCCCGATGTAACCTATCGCGACCTCGCGTCCAAGCGCGTGCTGGGCTACGTCAACTGGCAACGCAACCGCCGCCGCCATATGCATGACGCGGTGATCGACAGCCTCGTGGCCGACATCAAGGCCAGCGCGCCCGATCATCTCGCCATCACCGGCGATCTCGTCAACCTGGCGCTCGACGGCGAGATCGAGATGGCGAAGCACTGGCTTGAGACGCTCGGGTCGCCGCAGGACGTTTCGGTGGTTCCCGGTAATCATGACGCCTATGTGCCGGGCGCCTTCGACAAGGTCTGCCGGGCGTGGGCTCCCTGGATGACCGGCGACGGCGTCAACAGCCCGGTCGACCGCAATTCCTTTCCGTATCTGCGCGTGCGCGGCAATGTAGCGCTGATCGGGGTCACCACGGCGCGCGCCACCGCGCCCTTCATGGCCAACGGCTTCTTCATGGAGGGGCAGGCTGGGCGGTTAGGCAAGATCCTCGACGATACGGCGAGACAAGGGCTGTTCCGGGCCATCATGATACACCACCCGCCTGTGCGCGGCGCCGTCCCGCAGCATAAGCGCCTGTTCGGCATCGCCCGTTTCCACAAGGTCATTCGCCGGCACGGCGCCGAACTCGTCCTGCACGGCCATTCGCATTTGCCGTCGCTGTTCACCATCGGGCCAAAGGCGGCCAAGGTGCCGGTGGTCGGGGTCGCCGCCGCCGGCCAGGCGCCGGGTGGCAAGCACCCCGCAGCGCAGTACAACATATTCGAAATCGACGGCGAAAAGGGCAGCTGGCGCCTGCGCCTGATCCGCCGCGGCCTGACCGGGCCGGCGATACCGCCTTCGGATCTGCAAACCGTGGACCTCGACGTTCCGGCAGATGGGCGTCAGCTCGTCAGAAGCTGATCTTCATCTGCATGATGCGGTCCCAGAACAAGGCCAGCGAAACCGCCAGGCCGACAATGGCGCCGGCGGCGATCAGGCCGAGACCGGCGAAGAAGGTCGTCCAGCCGCCGTTGTGGCGGGTCTCGGATTGAATGGGTGGCTCCGCTTCCTGGACCTCGGCACGATGCAGGCCGGGAAAGGCGCTCTCGATGCCGCCTTCCATCATGCGCTGCCGCTCGACGACGCGTTCCGCCACGTAGCGCGTCACCGCATCGGCGACGGCTTTCATCTCGATCGACTCGGCCAGCACCACACGGCCGACGCGCGTATCCTTGAGAAAGCGGTAGGTGCGGCGGTCGCGCCCCATGGCGACGTGGCTAACCGCATCGATCCAAAGCCGCGGCTGCAGGCCCGACGAGACGGCGAAGTCGAAGTTGTCGATGTCGGCCGGGACATCGGCAAAGACCGGGCCAAGCTCGCTCGCCAGCAGCTCGAGCCGCATGCGGTGCGCCTCGCGCATGTCGACGACGACGTCATCGCGGTCGGCGAAGGCATTCTTGATGTCGCGTATGGCATCGGAAAGCTTTCGCGACGGCTCGACCGGGGTGATTTTGTCGCCTGCATCCTTCATGGCGGCTGTCTCGCTGTTGGTTAACAGCGGGTTAACACAATCGCCGGCAAAATGCACTGGATGATGGCGCTGGTCAGCTTGCCGCGGCGCCGAACACCGGCCGTTGCCGCCTGGTGCGGCGGCGTGTGTTGCGGCGCACGATCTCGGCAACCAGGTCCGGAGCTTCCTCGACCAGCATGTGACCCGCGTCGAGGACATGGTGCAGATGGAAATGCGACGGCAGAGCCTCGCTCTGATCGACAGGCAGCAGCGGGTCCTCCGCTCCCCAAACAACCATCACCGGCATATCGAGCGTATCCAGTTGCGCGCCGGGGATGACCCCTTGCCGGTCATCCCTGGTCATCCCGGCTGCCATGTCGATCAGGGCCTGCAATTGGTCGGGCCGTTTGCGCATTCGGTAGAGCGCGTCCACCACATGCTCCGGCGGCACGCTCCGTGTGCCCGACATGGCGGCAAGGCAGGCGCGAATCTCTTTCCTGCCGGCCGCGGCCGCGTAGCGACGCAGCAGGGGTGCGTTGATTTCAGGACCGAAGCCGCCGGGCGCCAGCAAAGTCAGCGAGGCAACCCTGCCGGGATCGGCAAGCGCCATCAGGGTCGCGACGGCACCGCCCATGGAATGGCCAACGAGGTGGACCTTGTCCGGCCGGCGGGCGGCAAGGTCCGCAAGGATTGTTCGGGCAGCTTGCTTGGCGCCGCCTATGCCTTCGCATTCCAGCGAATGGCCGTGTCCGGGGAGGTCGTAGGCCAGCACTCTCATGACTGGCGCAAGCGATGCGGCCACATCGTGCCAGATCGCCTGGCAGGAACCGAAGCCGTGCAAAAGCACGACCGTTTTCGAGCCTGCGCCGCATTCGACAGCATGGGGGGATGAAAGCATGAAAACGAGGGTAGCGAGGCAAGAGGGGGCAACAATTGCGAATTGTGGCTGGATTGCTCCCCAGCCAGATCGATGGCCAGTAAAATTTTCGCGACTGTTTGATCCTCTGCCGCCCTTGCCCGGAAGAGGGCGGCGACAAAGCCCAGCATCGAGCGAAACCCATCCAACCGTCTTAACCGCTTGTTTGTACGCGGTTAAGACGATGGCGACCGCAAGTGGTTGGCAGAGCTGCCGGAATTGCCGGTGCAATAGTCGAAAGGCAAACAGCTATGCTTGCGGCAGCTCACGTCAGCTCGGATTGCCTATTCCAGCTTCGCGCAAAGATTGTACCAGTCGTTCAGTGAGATCGGCAGGATATTTGCGGTCGACGAATGTCGCGCGCGGATCGGCGGCGAATTTCGGGAATTCGGCAGTCAGTTCGTTGGCAAGCTCTGTCGCCAGCTTGTCGCGGCCCGAGATCCTTGCGCCGATCAGACGCGCGGCCAGATAGTGCGACTTGGATGCCGTCGTGCGCAAAGATTCGCTGGCGATCGCGGCCTTTTTCAAGTCGCCCCGCATGAAAGCTCCGACGAACAGGCCATAATCCCACCAGGTCGGGTGACCACTGAAGGTTTCGACCGCGTGGTTCAGGATCGGCGTTCCCTCGTCATACTTGCCGGCGAAGATCAGGCCGTAACCATAGGCGGCGGCCATGCCGAGATCGTAGGGGTTGAGTTCGTAGGCCTTGCGCGTCAAGCGGATCGCTTCGTCCGCATTGCCGAGACGCGAGTTGAGGTAGCCGAGGGCGCGATGCGCGTGCGGGCTCATCGGCCCCATCTGGACGGCGCGATGCGCAAGCGCCATCGCCTTTTCCAGCGTCGCTTCCGGCGGATAGGGGTAGTGGACGGTGACGGCCTCCCCATGAAGCGCGGCCAGCTCCGCATAGACGAGCGACGATTTGGTGCCTTCGGCGGCCAGCTTCTCCAGGCAGCGGTACGCAGCCTCGTGCGTCTGGGCGTTCATGTCGAGGTAATAGTGGTCGTCGAGCACCAGGCACCCGATCTGGCTGGTCCGGATGTCGCTCTGGTCAATGTAGCTGTAGATCGCGCCGGAGGCGGGGACGGTCGAGGTGAGCACGCTGGCGATGTTGCTTTCGACCACACCCGGCGCGCTTTCGGCCGATGTCAGGTTGCGCGACAGGAGAACCCGCCCGGTCGCGACGCTCTGCAGTTCCACCGTGACGTCACCGGCGGCAGGCCCGGGAACGACATCGAAGACGAAACTGATCGGATCGGCAGAATGGCCGCGCCTCGAATCCGCATCGCGCCCGATGAAGTCGATGGTGTCGAAACCGGCGAGGCCGGCACGCAGCGACGATGCGACACGAGCCGCTTCGGGGCCTTCGGCCTTCACGACGATGTAGATCAGCGGCAGGGAGTCGAATGCGGGCTGGGTCGGGGTGCCGCCGGCGCTCGCCGTCTCGGCCGTCGAGGCCGTATCGCTGCCGTCGATGAAGGCATTGCTTTGGCGCACGATGAGCACGCCAAGCATGACAATGACCAGAACCATGGCGGCCCAGAAGAACCGCAACTGCCGCGTCAGCGACTGGGCCGGCGCCATGGACGGCACGGGTTCGCCCGGCGCGTGGTGGTCTGGATGTTCGGTTGCGGCCGGGGCGGCTTCCGCCATCGCGTCGGGCCGCTGCGCAACGGTGCCGGACGCGGGCTTGGCGTCGCTAGGCAGCCGGATCGCATTCAACTCGTAGGACGGGACATAACCGCCGCGCGGAATTGCAATGCGCACCGGCTCGGCTATGCCTTCATTGGCAAAATACTGATCGAGAAGCTCGCGCAGGCGACCGGCCTGCACCCTGACCACGGCGTCGGTGGAGGCATCGAAGTCGCCGTCCTTGCCGAAGACGTCCATGGCGATGGAAACGCCTTTCAGCCTGTCGGCCTCGCCAGCCTGCTCGCGTTCGACAAGATAACGTAAAAGCCTGCGTGCACGCTCGGATCGTCCGAACGTTTCGCTTGCGAGCAGTCGCTCCAATGTCTCGCGCACTGCGGGGGCGGCAGGCGGGGCAGGCTCCAAGTGTCGATCCTTCCGAACGGCACAGGTTAGGACGCGATCATATATAGCGCCCGCGTCGGCGCACAAGGATGCTTCTGTTATGCGATCGCGTAAGCCACCGGAAATTCCCCCGCCGGTTAACGAACGACGGGGAAATTGTGTCTGTTTGCAACAGGGCGCGCCTTGCGGACACGCCGTGTTCGAGAGGCCGAGCGCTTAGCCGGCCTTGCGGCCGAGGATGCGGTTGGCGGCCGAGACGACGGCCTCCAGCGAGGCGGCAACGATGTTGGTGTTGATGCCGGCGCCGAACAGCTTGCCGCCCGGATACTCCATCTCGACATAGGAGATCGCCGAGGCGTTGGAGCCGCGCTGCAAGGAATGCTCGGAATAGTCGAGCACCGACATGTCGACGCCGACATGGCGCGAGAGCGCATCGACAAAGCCGTCGATAGGGCCGGTGCCCGAGCCGGTGATCGTCACTTCCTTGCCATTGTCTAGGATATCCGCCTCGACCATGCGCCGGCCCTTCACCTCGGTGTCGGGATAGGTGCGGTGGTCGAGGAACTTCAGCCGCGCGCCGGGCTGGTCGACATAGGTTTCGAGGAAGCGATCGTGAATGCGCTTGGCCGGCACTTCCTTGCCTTCCGCGTCGGTGATCGCCTGGATCGCCTGGCTGAACTCGATCTGCAGGTTGCGAGGCAGATTGAGGCCGTAATCGGCCTGCAGCACATAGGCGATGCCGCCCTTGCCCGACTGCGAATTGATGCGGATGATCGCCTCGTAGGTGCGGCCGACATCGGCCGGGTCGATCGGCAGATAAGGCACCTCCCAGATCGGCGTGTTGGCCTTCTTCAGCGCCTTCATGCCCTTGTTGATGGCATCCTGGTGCGAGCCGGAGAACGCCGTGTAGACCAACTCGCCGACATAAGGGTGGCGCTCCGGGATCTTCAGCTGGTTCGAATACTCATAGACATCCTTCATGCGGTTGATGTCGGAGCAATCGAGTTCCGGATCGACGCCTTGGGTGTACATGTTGAGCGCCAGCGTGACGATGTCGACATTGCCGGTGCGCTCGCCATTGCCGAACAGCGTGCCCTCGACGCGATCGGCGCCGGCCATCAGGCCCAGCTCGGTGGTGGCGATGCCGGTGCCGCGGTCGTTGTGCGGGTGCAGCGAAATGATCAGGTTCTCACGGTTTTCGAGGTTGCGGCACATCCATTCGATGCGGTCGGCATAGATGTTGGGGGTCGACATCTCGACCGTCGAAGGCAGATTGACGATCAGCTTGTTGTCGGCCGTCGGTTTCACGATCTCGGTGACGGCGTTGCAGATCTCCAGCGCGACGTCGAGCTCGGTGCCGGTGAAGCTTTCCGGCGAGTATTCGAAGCGGTAGCCGCCGCCGGCCTTAGCCGCCATGTCGGTGATCATCTTGGCGGCGTCGGTGGCGATGCGCTTGATGCCGGCGACGTCCTTTTCGAAGACGACGCGGCGCTGCAGCTCGCTGGTCGAGTTGTAGAAATGCACGATCGGGCGGTGCGCGCCCTTCAGCGCCTCGAAGGTCCGCGTGATCAGCTCGGGGCGGCATTGCACCAGCACCTGGAGCGATACATCACGCGGCACGCCGCCTTCCTCGATGCACCAGCGCGCGAAATCGAAGTCGGTCTGAGAAGCCGAGGGGAAGCCGATCTCGATCTCCTTGAAGCCCATGTCGAGCAACAGCGCGAACATGCGCGCCTTGCGCTCGTGGCCCATCGGGTCGATCAGCGCCTGGTTGCCGTCGCGCAGGTCGACCGAGCACCAGATCGGCGCCTTGTCGATCACCTTATTCGGCCAGGTGCGGTCGGTCAGGCCGACGGTCGGGTAGGACTGGTATTTGCGGGCTGCATCCGGCATGTGGCCGGCCGCGCGCTTGCCGGCTTCAGCCTCGCCGGCGCGGATTTCTTCTCGTGCGTTCATCGTCATTTCTCCCGGCGGCTCGCATCCCCGCCTTGGGCGGATGGGTGGCGAGCGTCGCCTCTACCAGAATTTCGTTCGCTTGATATGACTTTGCCAAGGAGCATGCGCCTGAGGCGGCGGGTATCGACCGCCGGGCGCTCCTTCAGCGAACCCGGCGATCGCCGATAAGGCCGAGAAGAAGCAGGGTCGAAGCGAGCGCGCGCGCGGTCTCGCCGGCAAAGCCGGTGCGAGCGGAAGCGACGGAGCGAACGCGCGTGGTCATGGCGGTTCTCTTACAGGAGCGGCCCGGCCGAGGCAAGCGCCGCGGATAGCTGACCACGATCCGCCTCATTCCAGCCTAACGCGGATGGACTTCCCCGCGTCTCGCAAATGCGCCAGACTTGGTTTTGAAGGCTTGGCTACAGATGAGAGACGCCGGGGAGGGGTCATCCATGAATTTCGTGTTCTTCTCACCGCATTTTCCAGCCAATGGCGCCGATTTCTGCGACCGGCTGAGGAAGGCGGGCGCCACCGTGCTTGGCATCGGCGATGCGCCTTACGAGAGTTTGAACAGCAAGCTGAAGCTGGCGCTTTCGGAATATTATCGCATCGACGACATGGAAGATTACGACGCCGTGTTCAGGGCGATGGGCCACTTCATCCACAAATGGGGCCGGATCGACCGCTTCGAGTCGCTCAACGAGCACTGGCTGGAGCTCGAAGCCAACATCCGCACCGACTTCAACATCTACGGCACCAAGCTCGACTTCGTGAAGAATCTGAAGCGCAAGAGCCGCATGCGCGCCTTCTTCCGCAAGAGCGGCGTCGAGACCATTCCGCAGCGCAAATGCTCCGACCGCGCCGGCGCCATGACCTTCATCCGCCGCGTCGGCTATCCGGTGGTGGTCAAGCCGGATTCAGGGTCGGGCGCCTCCAACACCTTCAAGATCTCCAACGCCAGGGAGCTCGACCAGTTCTTCAGGGACAAGCCCGAAGGCGTGACCTTCGTCATGGAGCAGTTCATCGAGGGGCTGGTGGTGACCTTCGACGGCCTGGTCAACCGCGAGGGCGAGGTCGTGCTGGCGGCCAGCCACCGCTACGACCAGAGTATCATGGATGCGGTCAACAAGGACCGCCATATGAGCTACACCTGCTTCCCCGAGATCACGCCGGCGGTGGAAGAGGCGGGCCGGAAGATCCTCAAAGCGTTCGACGTGCGCGAGCGCTTCTTCCACATCGAGTTGTTCGAAACCAAGGACAATCGCATCATCGCGCTCGAGGTCAACATGCGCCCGCCCGGCGCCTGGATGACCGACGCCATCAATTACACATTCGACATCGACGTCTATGCCGCGTGGGCCGACATGGTGGTCAAGGACGCCGCCGGCGGCCCTTACAAGGGCAAATATTTCACCGCCTATGCCAGCCGCAAACGCCATATCGACTATTTGCACAGCCATGCGGACGTGCTAGCCGCGCACGGCGACAAGATCGTCCATCACCAGGCCATCGAAGAGGTCTTCAGCCGCGCCATGGGCAATTACGCCTACCAGATGCGTTCGAAGGATCAGAAGGCGCTGCGCCAGGCGGTCGACTATATTCACGCGGAAAAGGCCTGAGCCGATGGACGTCTCCTATCACAAGGGCCATGCCCGCAATCTCGGTCGCGACATGGAATACAAGCGCTACGGCCATGCCGGGCGCCCGGTGGTGGTGTTCCCGACCTCGCAGGGGCGCTTCTACCAGTTCGAGGATTCGGGTGGGGTCGCAGCACTCGCCGAGTTCATCGACACCGGTCGCATCCAGTTGTTCACGCTCGACGGCATCGATTCGGAATCCTTCTTCAACAAGCATGCCGATGCGGCGCATCGCATCGCCCGCCACGAGGCCTATTTCCGCTATGTGCGCGAGGAGGCGCTGCCGGAATTGCAGGCGGTCGCCGCGAAGTCCAATGGCGGGCGCAATCTCAAGCCGCTGTTCAGCGGCTGCTCGATGGGCGGCTACCATTCGTCGAATTTCGTGTTCCGCTTCCCGGAACTGGCGAGCGGCGTGATCTCGCTTTCCGGCGTCTATTCGGCCCGCGACTTCTTTGGCCGTGCGCTGGAAGGCAACATCTATTTCAACTCGCCGCTCGACTATTTGCCGGGCATCGTCGACCAGAAGCTGCTCGGGCGGCTCAGGGCGCTCAGGCTGATCTTCTGCTGCGGTCAGGGCGCCTGGGAAGAGCGCATGCTTGTCGAGACGCGCGAGCTGGAACAGGTGCTGCGCGACAAGTCCATTCCCGCCTGGGTCGACTATTGGGGCGGCGATGTCAGCCATGACTGGCCGTGGTGGCACAAGCAACTGGTCTATTTCTTCGGCCGGTGGCTGGATGACGACCTGATGCACAGGCCGGATTGATGACCACGCCCGATCCGATCCGCCGCTTTGTCGCGGCCACCAATGCAGGCGATACCGCGGCCTTTCTCGACACATTCACGGACGATGCATTTCTCAGCGACTGGGGCCGCGATTTCCACCGCCGCGACGGGGTCGCGCGGTGGAACCAGTCGGACAATATCGGCGCGCAATCCAATCTTCGGATCGTCCGCATCGCACAGCGCGACGGCGTCTACCACGCCCGCGTCGCTGTGACAGGCAATGCCTTCAACGGCGAAGGCGACATGGCCTTCACGCTGGACGGCGAGCAGATCGCAAGCCTGGTCATCAGCTGAAAACGGACAGGCCGCGGGGCGCTCGCCGGAGAAGGCCGGAAGAGCGCGCCCGGCCTTGGCTAAAGGCTAGCCTTCCTGACCTGCCGGAAGAGGTGCGGCGTCTCGTTCAGGCGACGATCCGCGACGCAGGCCGAGGAAGACGACGATGGCGGTCAGCAACGTGATGGTCGCCAGCACAACGAGCAGCCGGTCGAAGGCCGTCTCGTAGGCTTGGATGAGGGCACTGGCGTCGGCCAAGGGCAGATGCTGCGCCGTTCCGCCGACATTGCCGGTCACCAGCAATTGCGCTGCCGACGACGCCTCGGCGGGCGGAGCCAACCCTTGATCGCCGAGCTGCAGAGCGGCGAAACCCGACAGGACCGCCATGACGATTGCCAGCGCCACACCCTCGCAAGCGACACGGGTGGTGTTGAAGATGCCGACCGCCATGCCGGCACGCTCCTTCGGCACGACGCTGACGGCCAGTCCGTCCATCAGCCCCCAGGGCAAAGCGATGCCGACGCCGATCAGGACAAGCGGCGACACCAGCGCGCTGTCCACGGCGGGAACACGGCTCAGCCAGACAAGGCCGGCGGCCGCGACAAGCAGGCCAACGCCGCAGATCGTGGCCGGCGCGATCCAGCGCGCCAGCTGCCCGGCAAGCAGCGGCAGTATCAGCAGCGGTCCGGAGAGGCAGATCATCAATTGCCCCGCCTTGATCTCGCTCATCCCTTCGATGCCGATGAAGCGGATCGGCAGGAGCACGAGCAGGACGACAAAGGCATAGGCGGGCGCAGCAGCCAGGAACTGGACGCCGACGAAACGCGGGAAGCGAAACAGCGTCAGGTCCAGCATCGGCCGGCGCACCCGCCGCTCGACAATGACGAACGCGCCAAAGCAGATGGCAGCCATGCCAAGCAGCGCGATGACGAGAGGGTCGGCCCAGCCGTTCTGCGGCGCCAGCAGCACGCCACAGGTCAACGCGGCAAGCGCGAGGGTGAAGGTGCCGGCCCCGGCCCAGTCGAGCCCGGTTGCATCCGGGTCGCGCGATTCGGAGACGGCGCGCAGGACCGCCGCGGCAACCGCGAGCAGCGCCACCAGCAGAAAGATCGCTCGCCAGCCGAACGCGTCGATGAGAAGGCCCGAGGCAATGGGCCCGAAGGCAAGCCCGATGCCGAAGCTGGTGCCGAGAAAGCTGAAGGCGCGCAGCCGCGATTGCCCTTCGAATTCCTGGGCAAGGGCGGAGGCGCCGCCGGCGAAGGCTGCGGCACCGCCGATACCTTGCAGGGCCCTGAAGATGTCGAACCAGACGATGCCGGATGCAAGTGTGGCGCCCAGCGCGGCAAGGACATAGGTGGCAAGGCCAATGAGGAAGATCCGCTTGCGGCCATGATTGTCGGCCAGCGCTCCGGCCGCCATCAGGCTGGCGCCGAAGGTCAGCATGAAGGCATTCGTCACCCAATTGAGCTCAATCGGGCTGCCGCCGAGATCGGCGGCTATGCGCGAGAGCGCCACGGCGGGACCGGTGAAGCTCAACGGCATCGTCATGGCGGCAAGGCAGACCGCCAGCAGCACGAGCCATTTGCCGGCCGGGCCGGTTCTGGTCATCAAAGTCATGGATTTTCCTATCTGAGCTGGTTTGCCGGCTTGCCGCGCACTGGCGGCGCCGATCGCAACGACAAGATAGGGCCGCGACATTTCCGGCAAAATGGTATTAAATCTCCGAACATACCGGAACGAAACGCTCGAATGGATTCAAGCGATGGATCGTCTCAACGGCCTTCTGGCTTTCGCCCGCACCGCCGAGTTCGGCAGTTTCGTCAGCGCGGGGCGGGCGCTCGGCATTTCGGCTTCAGCCGTCGGCAAGAGCGTCGCCCGGCTCGAGCAGGAGCTCGGCGTGCGGCTCCTGCAGCGCAGCACGCGGCGTATCGGCCTGACCGAAGAGGGCAAGCTGTTCAACGAGCGGGTGCGCCGCATCCTTGACGACATCGACGATGCCGAAGCGATGCTGTCGCGGACACGCGAGACGCCGCACGGGCGGCTGCGCATCTCGACGCCGATCGTCACCTATCATCTGCTGTTGCCGGTGCTGTCGGAATTCATGGCGCAATACCCGGAAATCGAGCTCGATATCGATTTCAACGATCGCATCGTCGACGTCATCGATGAAGGTATCGACGTCGCGATCCGCAGCGGCGAGCTACCCGATTCACGGTTGGTGTCGCGGCCGGTCGCGCCTTTTCGCATGATCCTGTGCGCGGCCGCCTCCTACCTCGACCGCCATGGCACGCCCGGCACGCCGGCGAATCTTTCGGCGCATTTCGGCATTCATTTCCGTTTTCTCAACAGCGGCAGGCTGCTCAACTGGCCGTTCATCACCGGGAGCGCCATGCCGCAGATCCGTTCTATGCTGACCTGCAACAACATGGAGGCATTGAAGGGCGCGACGCTTGCCGGGCTCGGCATCGCCTGCATGCCCGATTTCCTGGTGCGGGAGGCCCTGCACGACGGACGGCTGCGCACCGTGCTGGACGACCATATCGACGGCCGCGGCCAGTTCCGCATGCTGTGGCCGTCCAATCGCCACCTCTCGCCGAAGGTCCGCGTCTTCGTCGATTTCCTCCCAGAGCGGCTTGCAGGCGGGCGATAGATTCCGCAGCGAGCTGCCTGCGATCAATAGGTCGTGCGCCCGCCGGAGAGATCGAACGTCGCGCCGGTGGTGAAGGAGTTCTCGTCCGACAGCATGAAGGCAATCATCGCGGCCGCCTCTTCGACCTCGACGAAACGGCCGCGCGGCACCTTGCCGAGCATATAGGCGACCTGCGCCTCGTTGAGCTGTTCGAGAATGCGGGTGCGGGCGGGCGAGGGCGTCAGCGCATTGACGGCGATGTCGTACCCGGCGACTTCCTTGCCGAGCGATTTGGTCAGCGCCAGCACGCCGGCCTTGGCGGCGGAATAGGCGGCGGCATTCGGGTTGCCTTCCTTGCCGGCCACCGAGGAGATGTTGACGATGCGGCCGTAATTGCGCGCGACCATGCCTGGCACCAGGCGCTTGCAGCAGTAGAAGACGCCGTTGAGGTCGATATCGATGATCTGCCGCCAGGCAGCGGGGTCGTAGTCCACAACGGTTGCCGCCGGCCCGGCAATGCCTGCATTGTTGACGAGGAGATCGACGGGGCCGAGCGTCCGCTCGGTCTCGGAAGCCGCGCGATCGACGGCCTCGATTTGCGACTGGTCGCAGAGGATGGCTTCAATACGACCGAGCGAAGCGAGCGCGGCGACAGCCTTGGTCATCGCGGCCTGATCGATGTCCCAGATGGCGACGACGGCGCCGGACGACAGCAGGCGCCTGGCAACCGCAAGGCCGATGCCTTGCGCGCCGCCCGTCACCACGGCGACGCGGCCGGACAGATCGACGGCATTCGGACGGCGGCTCATGGGCATTTTCCTCGCTCCCGCCTTGCAATAGCGCGGATCAGGCCCTGACGTTTCGCGCCACCAGCCTGGCTACGCTTGGCCCAATGAGCAGCACGACCAGGAAGCGCGCCGACTGCAAAGCCATGACGAAGGAGATGTCGACGTTGCGCGCCGCGGCGGCGATGATGGCGACACTGTCCATGCCGCCGGGGCTGGTCGCCAGATAGGCGGTCAGCGGGTCGATGCCGAGCAGGCGGCTGATGACGAAGGCCATACCGCCGCAAAAGGCGATCAGCGCGACGATCGAGCCGATGATCTGCGGCAGGGCGCGCGCCGCGTGGCGCAGGATCGGCCGGGTGAAGTTCAGGCCGATCGACCAGCCGACCATGGCGTAGCTGATCGCCAGCAGCCAGGGCGGCAGTTGCATCGGCACGCCGAGGCCGAGATGGATCACCGCGCCGAAAATGAAGCTGCCGAGGAAGAAAGGCGAGGGCAGCCTGACCAGCTTTCCGGTCAGACCGCCGACGACCGCGATGCAAATCGTGGCGGCAAAGGCAAAAGGATCGATCGGCGGAAACCAGATGATCGGCGGCACCACGACGCCGGACGTGTCGACCCACATCTTGGCGACCAGCGCTGCCGTCATCGAAACGAAGATGACGCGCAGATATTGCATGAAGGCGACGAGACGCTGATCGGCGCCGAAGGCGCCGGCCATCAGCACCATGGCGGTGGCGGCCCCCGGCGAGGAGCCCCAGACGGCCGTGGTGCCGGGCAGGATGCGCCAGCGGCTGATCAGCCAGCCGAGCAGGCTGGAGGCGGCGACGGTCGCCACCACCACGGCGAGGAAAAGCGGCCATTCGGCATAGAAAACCGGGAAGATGTCGGCCGAGATCGAGCTGGCGACGAGACAACCGACGATCGCCTGGGCCGAGCCGAACAGCGGGCGCGGCACACGTACCGTGGCGCCGTTGGTGCCGGCCAGAATCGCGGCAAGCATCGGGCCGATCAGCAGCGCCGCAGGCAGGGCGGCGAGCTCCAGCGCGCCAGCGAAGAGCAGGGAAAACACAAGCAGCACCAGCCATTGCCGCGGCTGGCGCAGACGGGCCATGCGCTCAACGGACGCTTGGTCCTGGGATGGTTGCTCCAGCGAGGAATCCATCTTTTGGTCTTAGACCGGGAGCGGGAAAATGCGAACCCGCTCCGCGTAAAATCCGCGCCCCGGGAAGAGATCAGCCAATCTTTTCCGGCGTGGGCAGGCCGAAGCCGCCGACGGGATGGGTCTCGATCTGGAATTCGAAACCAGCCATGAAGGGACGCGCCTTTGCTATCGCGGCCTGGACTTCCGGCAGTTGCAGCGAGGCCTTGTGGCTTGCCTGGTCGGTCCACACTTCGGTGACCCAGATGGCGTCGGCGTCGGCCGGATCGGTGGCGATGATGTAGCTCAGGCAGCCGGGGAGCGCGGCAGTGCTTTCGCGCAGCACGTCCATGACCGCATCGCGCTGGCCGCGCGCCGCCCGCATCTTGCCGATCAGTCCGTACATGCCTTGATCTCCCTCCGGGTTGCACGCTGCACCAAGTATGCAACCGCCGGCTCACGGCATCAACTGGCCGCCGTTCACCTCGATCACCTGGCCGATGATGTAACCGCTCAACTGATCGGACGACAGGAAAAGATAGGCGCCGACGCAATCCTCGGCCGTTCCGGCGCGCCCCTGCGGAATGGTCGCGACCATGGCCTTGATCTGCTCGGCGCTCGAATAGCGTTCGTGGAAGGGCGTCAGGATCGTGCCCGGCGCGACCGCGTTGACGCGGATACCGAAGCCGATCAGTTCCTTCGCCATGCCGCGCGTCACGTTGGAGACGAAGGCCTTGGACGAGCCATAGAGGCCGGCGCCGCCGCCGGCGCCATTACGGGCGGCGATCGATGTGGTGTTGATGATGAAGCCGCCCTGGCGCTTCAGCCACGGTATCGCCTTGCGCGAGGCGGTCAGCACCGAGCGGGCGTTGAGGTTCATGACCGCGTCGTAATGCGCTTCGTCCTGATCGGCATAGGCGACGCGGCCGAGCATGCCGCCGGCATTGTTGACCAGGCCGTCGAGCCGGCCGAAGTGCTGGGCACTGTCCTCGACGACGCGTTCCACATCGGCGGCGACGGAAAAATCGCCCTGGACTAGAAACACCTCGCCACCATTGTCGCGGATGGATTCGGCCACGGTTTCGGCGGGTGCGCGGCTGGCATTGTAGTGCAGCGCGACGCGGCATTTCTGCGCCGCGTAGGCACGGGCAAGTGCTGCACCGATGCCGGTCGAGGCGCCGGTGACCAGCACTGTCTTGCCGGCAAGATCGGGGATGGCAAGTGTCGTCATGTCGGCTGGCCTCCGGGTTACCGTCTTTCGTAGTCCACTGCCGGCCTTCCGTTCAAGTGTTGGCGTTCAAGTGCGGGCGCGTTCAGGGCCTTAGATAGACATAGCCCTGCCGCTGCAGTTCGGCGAGTTTCACGACGCCGCCCTTCTCGGCGAGCTGGAAGCCCGGCAGCAGGTCGGTCAGCGTAATCTCCATGCCGTGCAGGGTGTTGCCACAGGCCTGCGGGACGAGCCCCTGCTGGACAAGGCCGGCAAAGCGGCTGGAGACAGCGCCGGAAACGCCCTTGGATTTGAAGGCGGCGAGAGCCGGACCGTGCACCACGAGCACAATATCGACACTGCCACCGGTGCCTTCATAGTGGTTCTTGATGTTGCCGAGCACGAAGTTGACCTTATCCGCGTCGCTGAGGTGATAGGCCACTTTCAGCTTCTCCTCAGTCGCCGCCGCGTTTGCCCGGCTCAGGCCGAACAGGCTTGCGGCGCCGGCAAGACCGGCGCGAAAAATGTCACGGCGCAGCATAGTGTCCTCCTTGCCTTGCCGCCTCGCATGATTTTGCATGGTCCGGGCGGCGCTCCTGGACTAGCATACCCCAGTCCGGTCGGCGGGAGGAGGATCACATGACATCGAGGACCATGGTAGCGAGGACCATGGCTGGCGCGCTGCTTTGCGCTGCCCTTGCCGCTTTCGCCGGTGAGACGCGCGCCGACAACACTCTCAGCCTTAAGGAACTGAGCCCCAACGGCGCCGATGCCTGCTTTGGCCGTATCTATGACGCCGCTCATCTCAAGGCACACCCACACCAGAAGGTGGCGCGTATTTTCTTCTTCTATGGCCACGATCCGGTCAGCCGGCCGAATGAGGAACCCGCGGCCAACCAGAATACGTCCTATACCGGCTTTCTCACCACCACGGTGCGCGATGCCAAGAAGCCGGAATGGGCGGGCAGTTGGTGCAACAAGAACGACCCGAGCGATCCGTCGAGCGGCATTCGCTGCGGCATGGATTGCGACCGGACGCTTGCCTCGCTGAAGGTCGACGACAAAGGCAAGCTGCTTCTGTCCGGTCTCTCTCCCGACATCTATCTCGACCCCGATGCCGCCGAACAGATGAACAAAGCGGAGTACAACAGGCAGGCGCTGGGCAGCGAGGACGATAATTTCAAGCTCGATCCGATGCCGGCAGAGAGCTGCAAGGCTGAGTTCGCGCGCATCGACCCGATCGACCCGGCCCTGGGCGACCCGCTGCGCGTGCGGCTGAAGCCCGACCAGCCCTTCTGTTTCGGGCGTGACTATGACGATGCGCATCTGAAGTCGCATCCCAACCAGCTGACGCGATCGATCCGCGTCTTCCGCGGACCGGTCGAGCTCGCTTCCTTCGCGGCAGGGGGGGATACCGCGAACTGGCCCGACGGGGCGGACATCGCCGTTTCGGTGACGACCGGGCAAAAGGGCGCCAAGGTCACGCAGACCTATTCCTGTCAGGGCGAGGCTGACCAGTGGCGCTGCTCGGCCAGCTCGAAGATGAGCGACTTTTCCTGCGACATCTCGCAGAAGGAGATTTTCCTGAAGCGCGGCGCCAATGGCACGATGATGGTGGCCAACCCCAACAATGCGGTCGCGGTCGTCGATCTGTGCTCGAAGGCGGCGCATGGCAAGACCAAGTCGGACGACAAGGTCTATCGGCTGCAGCCGATGCCGCAGTGGGCATGTGCTCCGTAAGGTCCGACCTAAATCTCGACAGACCTTCGCGCTCTGCTAAGCGAAAGGTACTGCGGTCGTGCCTTTCGGCAGCTTTGCCTCGTCGTCCGGCTCGACATGGATGGTGACGCGCACCGAGGGGATTTCGGCTTTCAGCGCGTCCTCGATGCGGTCGCAGATGACATGGCTGGCGCCGACCGACATGTCGGCGTCGACGACGAGGTGGAACTCGATGAAGGTGGCACGGCCGGCAATGCGCGTCTTGAGATCATGCACCTCCAGCGCGCCCTTCGAGTTGGCCGAGATGATATCGCGGATCTGCATGTTTTCCTGACTGTCGACGGCGCGGTCCATCAGCCCGCTCATCGACGAGCCGATGACGTGCCAGCCCTGCCACAGGATGTTGAGCGCGACGATCACGGCGAGCGCCGGATCGAGGATCTGCCAGCCGGTGAGAATTGCGCCGACAAGGCCGCCGAACACGCCTACTGACGTCACCACGTCAGTCATGATGTGCTGGCCATCGGCGGTCAGGGCCGGCGATTTCGCGTTGCGGCCGGTGCGGATCAGCGCCCAGGCCCAAATGGCATTCATGACGGTCGCCACGCCGTTGACGGCAAGGCCCTTCCAGGGCTGCTCGAGCGGGGCCGGATGCTGCCAGGACTGCCAGACCTCGTTGAGGATCAGGAGGGCCGCGACGACGATCAGCACGCCCTCAAGAACGGCGGAGAAGTATTCGGCCTTGTGATGGCCGAAGGGATGGTCCTGGTCGGCGGGCTTGTAGCTGACCTGAATCGCCCAGAAGGCGGCGGCCGAGGCGATGACGTTGACGATCGATTCCGCCGCGTCCGAATAGAGCGCGACCGAACCGGTGATGTACCAGGCGACGACCTTGAGGACGAACACGACGCCGGCAACGACGATCGACCAGAACGCAAGGCTGGCGACCTTTTGCCTGGCCGCCGCCTTTGCTTCCGCCGTCGTCATCGTCATTGCCGCATTCATCCCGACGTGCCGCCTAGGCGGCCTTTTCCTTGGCCTTGCGCGGCAGATGGGCGACGATGTTTTCGATGATGCGCATGCCGGCATTGTGACCGAGCGTCATGATCGATTCCGGATGGAACTGCACCGCGGCGATCGGCTCCTTGCGGTGCTCGAAGGCCATGATGATGCCGTCCTCGGTCTCGGCGGTGACCACGAAACCGTCGGGCAGCCGCACCGGATCCGCGAAGATCGAGTGATAACGGCCGACGGTCACTTCCTTGGGCAGCCCCGAGAAGATGATGCCGGGCTTGGAGACACGGATGCGCGACGGCTTGCCGTGCATCGGGATATGCAGTTGCCTGAGCTCGCCGCCATAGGCTTCGGCCAGGGCCTGCAGGCCGAGGCAGACGCCGAAGATCGGCAGGTCGCGGGCGCGCGCCCTTTTGATTGTGGCCGCGCAGTCGAAATCCTTCGGCGTGCCCGGGCCGGGCGACAGCACGACGAGGTCGGGCTTCAGACGCTCGAAGACCTCCTCCGGCACCGGGGTGCGCACGGTGGAGACGTTGGCGCCGGTCTGGCGGAAATAATTGGCCAGCGTGTGAACGAAGGAGTCCTCGTGGTCGACGAGCAGGATGTTGACGCCGTCGCCGACGCGCGCAGTGGTGCGCTCGGTTCCGGTGGCGTTGCCGGTCTTGGCGTCGCGGATGGCGGAGAGCATGGCGGATGCCTTCAGTTCGGTTTCGGCTTCTTCTTCCTCGGGCACGCTGTCGAAGAGCAATGTGGCGCCGGCGCGCACCTCGGCAATGCCGTCCTTGATGCGGATGGTGCGCAAGGTCAGCCCGGTGTTCATGTCGCCGTTGAAATTGACCATGCCGATCGCGCCGCCGTACCAGGCGCGCGGGCTCTTCTCGTTCTGCTCGATGAAGCGCATGGCCCACAGTTTCGGCGCGCCGGTGACGGTGACGGCCCAGGCGTGGGAGAGAAACGCGTCGAAAGCGTCCATGCCTTCGCGCAGCCGCCCCTCGATATGGTCGACGGTGTGGATCAGGCGCGAATACATCTCGATCTGGCGGCGGCCGATGACGCGCACCGAGCCCGGCTCGCAGACGCGCGACTTGTCGTTGCGGTCGACATCCGAGCACATGGTGAGCTCGGACTCATCCTTCTTGGAGTTGAGCAGCTTCAGGATCTGCTCGGAGTCGGAAATGGCGTCGTCGCCGCGCTTGATCGTGCCCGAGATCGGGCAGGTCTCGACGCGCCGGCCGTTGACGCGCACGAACATTTCCGGCGAAGCGCCGATCAGATATTCGTTCTCGCCGAGATTGATGAAGAAGGAATAGGGCGAGGGGTTGATCGATTTCAGCTTGCGCGAAATGTCGGAAGGCTGGGTCTCGCAGCGCTCGTAGAACATCTGTCCAGGCACGACCTCGAACAGGTCGCCGCGCTTGAAGCTCTCCATGGCCCGGCGCACCAGGTTGGCATATTCGCCCGGCTCATGGTCGCCGCGCGGCGGGATGCGATCGGCGGTCTTGAACGGCTCGGCATGGGCTTCGCGTGCTAGGCCTTCGGTCGAAAACCCGTCGCCGGAATAGTCGTAACGGTCGGTCCAGGCCTTGGTCGAGTAATGGTCGACGACCAGGATCTCGTCGGGCAGGAACAGCACGAGGTCGCGCTGGCTCGGCTTGCGCTCGAGCTTGTAGTCGACCGGGTCGAACTGGAAGGCGAGGTCGTAGCCGAAGGCGCCGTAAAGGCCGAGATTGGCGTCCTCGGCGGTCTTGAACAAAGCCGTGATGGCGCGCAGCACGGTGAAGACTGACGGAACGCGGCTGCGCTCCTCCTCGGTGAAGACGCGGCCGGGCTTCGCGATATCGAGGCGTATGAGTGTTTTGGACGCCTCGGCGATGGTGACATCACCAAGAGCGGCCAATGCCTTGCCGATCACCGGCAGCAAGACTTCGCCGCGCATGTTCAGCGCTTCGATGCGCATGGCACGACCTCGCGCGGAGATAACCAGCGGCGGATCGATGATGGCCGTGTCCCAACGCGTGTAGCGGCCCGGATATTCGTAGTTGGAGGAGAAGACCGCGCCGCGGCGCGAATTCAGGCCGTCGACATAGGCATCGATCGCGCCTTCATAGGGCCTGTCGTGCCGTTCGCGGGTGATCGTCACTCCGCCGGCAGTGACGAAGCGCTCGGCCCCGTTGTCCAGAACTTTAGTCGTCATTGCCGTCTCCATCAGCGTTTTGGGCAACGGACCCGGGAATGGCTCTAAAAAACAAATGGCCGCCCGGACATTCCGCTGCGGCCACCCTCTACTTTCACGCGCACACGCACGAACCGGCCGCTGTCAGCGAGCCCACCACCAAATGGTCTTGTTCGAGCGCATGTTCATGGTGACTCCCATAGCGGCGAATGGAGGCCTGCGCAACTGGATTTCATCCGGATGGTGAAGGCAATACGCCTTCAATCTTCAAGAGTGCCGGACCTTGCATCGTCTAGCTACGGCGAAGACGCCGAGCCTTATTCAGCCGGCTGTGTCTGCGGGATTGCGCGGCGCTCCAGCGCCTGCGACAGCACCGCGACTGTGACGGCCAAAAGCGCCAGCGCCGCGCCGACCAGCGGCAGCTTGGCGTAGGACACGCCCCAGGAGATGGCGAGGCCGCCGATCCAGGCGCCGCTGGCGTTGCCGACATTGAAGGCGCCCTGGTTGAGCGTGGCGGCAAGGTTCGGGCCTTCTGCGGCCGCTTCGACGACACGAATCTGCAGTGGCGGCACGACGATGAAGATCAGCATGCCCCACAGGAAGACGATGCCGACGGCGACCGTGGCAATCGCGCCGAGCTTGGCAAAGACCACGAACAATACGGCCATGCCAAGCAGCGTGCCGATCACCGTCGGCATCAGCTTCCAGTCCGCCAGCCTGCCGCCGATGATGTTGCCGATGGTCATGCCGGCGCCGAAGAGCAGCAGGACCCAGGTGACGGTCGCCGTCGACAGGCCGGAGACGTCGGTCAGATACGGTTTGATGTAGGTGAAAACAGCGAACAGGCTGGCGGAGGCGAGCGAAGCGATCAGCATCGCTAGCCAGACCTGCAGCCTGCCAAGCACGCGCAACTCGCCGCGCAGGCCGCCACCGCTCGGTTCAGCGACATCCGCGGGCACCAGCCAGGCGATGGCAGCGACCGAGATAAGGCCGATGCCGACCACGGCCAAGAAGGTGGCCCGCCAGCCGAAAGCCTCGCCGAGCGCCGTGCCAGCGGGAACGCCGAGGATGTTGGAAAGCGTCAGCCCGGCAAACATCAGCGCCATGGCGCTGGCGCGTTTGTTGCGCGGGACCAGGCTGGCCGCAACGACCGAGCCGATGCCGAAGAAAGCCCCGTGCCCAAGAGCGGTGAAGACACGCGCGGCCATCAGCGTCCAGTAATCAGGCGCGATGGCGCAGAACAGGTTGCCGACGACGAATGAAGCCGTGAGCCCGACCAACACCGGCTTGCGGGGCAATTGCGCAGTGGCCATGGCAACGATCGGCGCGCCGAAGACGACGCCCAGCGCGTAGCCGGTGACCAGTAGGCCGGCCGACGGGATCGAGACGCCAAGATCGGCCGCCACCTCCGGCAGCAGGCCCATGATCACAAATTCGGTGGTACCGATGCAGCAGGATGCAATGGCAAGCGCTAGGATCGGCAGCGGCATGGGATGTCCGGACTGAATCGGTTCAAAATCGAGACTGACTTTCGACCTGCCCTGCGCACAAGCGCCATTGTTGCAACGCAGCAATGCAGAAAGACGAGAGCGGCGTGGGCGAGGCAGCTAGTCCAGCGGCTTCAGTTCCTGGGCGATCGTCGGCAGCAGCTCCGAGACGTTGGGGTGGATGTGCATGGCGCGCGCCAGCGTCGAGATCGGCGCCTTGGCATACATGAGGTCGAGCACGCAATGGATCGCCTCGTCGCCTCCGGGGCCGAGCACGGCGCAGCCGAGGATCTCGCCGGTGTCGGCGTCGGCGAGGATCTTCATGAAACCGTGCGTCTCGCCCTTTTCGACGGCACGGCCGACGCGGGTCATCGGCCGCTGGCCGACGAGCGCGCGGCGGCCGGATTTCCTGACCGCCGCCTCGGTCATGCCGCAGCGTCCCAGCGGCGGATCGATATAGAGCGCATAGGCCTCGATGCGGTCGCTGACCTTGCGCGGATCATTGTCGAGCAGGTTGGCGGCGACGATCTCGAAATCGTTGTAGGAGGTGTGGGTGAACGCGCCCTTGCCGTTGCAGTCGCCCATCGCCCAGATCCCGGGCACGTTGGTGCGCAGCTGGTCGTCGACGACGATGAAGCCGCGCTGGTCGACCGCGACGCCGGCCTTGTCGAGACCGAGATCGTCGGTGTTGGGCACGCGGCCGAGCGCCAAAAGCACATGCGAGCCGACCGCCGGCGGCTTGCCGGCGGAGAAGGTGACGGCGATCCCGTTGCCTTCCCTCGCGAACGCGATGTCGTCGGCGCCGACATGGACCGCGATGCCTTCGTTTTCGAGGATGGACTGGATGGCCGCGGAAGTGTCCTCGTCCTCGCGCCCGGTCAGCCGCGGCGCCTTCTCGATCACCGTGACCTCGGAGCCGAAGCGACGGAACATCTGCGCGAATTCGAGCGAGATGTAACTGCCGCCGACGACGATCAGGTGGCCGGGCAGCACATCGAGGTCCATCATCGAGGAGTTGGTGAGATAGGGGATATCGTGGACCCCGGGCAGGTCGGGCACGGAGGCACGGCCGCCGGTGTTGAGGAATATTTTTGGCGCTGTGAGCAGATCCTCGCCGACGCGCACGGTGTTGGGGGATTCGAAGCGTGCATGGCCGCGGTAGAGCGTGCATTTCTCCATGCCCGCGATCCAGGTCTCGAGTCCTGTGCGGGAAGCGCCCGACACCTTGTCCTTACGCGCCTTGATCGCCTTGTAGTCGACGCCGACGGCACCGGTTACCGTGACGCCATAGTCGGCGGCGCGGCGGGCAAGGTGGGCGGCGTAGGCGCTCGCCACCATCGTCTTGGTCGGGATGCAGCCTGTGTTGACGCAGGTGCCACCGATGAGCTTGCGCTCGATCAGCGCCACGCTCATGCCGGCCGCATTCAGCCGGCCGGCGAGCGGGGTACCGGCCTGTCCGGCGCCAATGACGATAGCGTCGAAGGCTTTCGCGCTCATGCGACGGCAGCCACGATCAGCAGCCCGCCGATGATTGCGATGGCGTCCTCGATGAACGCGGCGGGCGGATCCTTGCCGAAGGCCGCGGCCAGCCGGCCGCGCGCTTCGGCGCCGCCCAGCGTGCCGATCACCGCGCCGATCGCACCGGCGATGAGCCCGCCGATGGTGGCGCCGCCGGTCGCGCCGATCACCGCGCCGGTGAAGGCGCCCATGACGATACGCGCGCCGAACTGCTGCGGCACCTTGCGGCTCGGCGTCGACGGCAGCTGGTCGGTGACGAGCTCGACGATGGCCAGGATGGTGAAGATGCCAACGGCGATCCAGTGACCCATGAAGCTCGCCCAGGTCCCGGCGACCGGCAGCCAGCCGAGATAGGAACCCCAGGCGACAGCGGCGGGCGCTGTCATGGCGCGCAGGCCGGCAACGACACCTATCAGCAGTGCAAGCAGATAAAGCATGATCGACCCCCTCAAACGCGGAACCTCGCTCGGTTCCGGCAAGGGCAGGCTAGCATAGGCCGGGCGTTTGGCCACGGCCTTTTGAGTCGAAAGAGAGGAAGCATGATGTTGCCCGAAAACCGCTCCACACTTTTCGGCATCATGCTCTGGGGATGGATTATGCTTTGGCAGCAGACAGAACTGGAGGCGTCGCCATGACGAAAAGCGAACGAGAGAAATTGGCGGCTGGCGAATGGTACACCTGCATCGACGACGAACTGGAGGCGCTCCGCTTTGCCGCCCGCGATGCGGTGTTCGAGCACAACAGCCTGCCGCCCCGGCAGCGCGGCAATATCGCTCCGGCCCTGCGGGCGCTGCTTGGCGGCGCGGGCGAGGGAGCCCGCATCGAGGCGCCGTTCCATTGCGCCTATGGCTTCAACCTGTTCCTCGGCGACGGCGCCTTCCTCAATGCCGGCTGCACCGTTCTCGACACCGCGCCGGTCCGCATCGGCAACAGGACGCTGCTCGGGCCCAATGTGCAGATCTACTGCGCCGAGCATCATCGCGAAGCCACTGGACGGCTGGCCGGACTGGAGGTCGCGAAACCGGTGACGATCGGCGACAATGCCTGGATCGGCGGCAGCGCGGTTATCCTCCCCGGCATTACGATCGGCGATGGCGCTATCGTCGGCGCAGGCGCAGTGGTGACACGCGATGTTGCGGCCAACACGACCGTCGTGGGCAACCCGGCGCGGGTGGTCACGCCGCGGTGAGCACGCCGGCTGTCTTGGAGAACTCCCGCCGATACTGCATTGGCGACGTTCTCAGCCGCGCCGAAAAGTGCTGGCGGAGCGAGGTTGCGCTGCCGAAGCCGGCTTCGAAGGCCACCATATCTATCGACTTGTCCGTCTGCTCCAGCAGCCTTTGCGCCAGCGCGACACGCTGGTCGGCAAGCCAGTCGCCGAAACTGGTGCCGATCGACTTCTGGAAGCGGCGTGTGAAGGTGCGGCGGGTAAGGCCGGCCATGTCGGCGATGCTGTCGAGACTATGCGCTTCGCCCAGCGTCGCGCGCACCTGGTCGAGCGCGTGGGTGAAACGATCCGCATTTGGCGTCGGCGCAACCGGGCGCTCGATGAACTGCGCCTGGCCGCCCTGCCGGTGCGGTGACAGCACGACATGGCGGGCCAGCCGAAGGGCGGCCTCCGCCCCGTAGCGGGCACGCACGATGTGCAGGCAGCAGTCGAGCCCGGCGGCGACGCCGGCGGAGGTAATGATATCGCCGTCGTCGACATAGAGGACATCCGCGTCGATCGCGAGGTCTGGATGCAGCGCCTGCAACTGGTCCGTATAGGCCCAGTGGGTCGTCACCCTTCGTCCGGCGAGCAGGCCGGCGCCGGCGATGGCGAAGGTGCCGAGGCACAGGCCCACGATCAGCGCGCCGCGCCGATGGGCGCGCTGGAGTGCGTCCTTGAACGGCGCGGCCAGAGGCGCATCGAGATCCTTCCAGCTCGGAATGATGACGATGTCGGCCTCGTCGAGCGCGGCAAGCTCATGCGGCACGACGATGCTCAAACCGGCATCGGTATGAATGGGTCCTTCCTCCATCGCGCAAACGCGGAAATCGAAGCGCGGCAGGCCAAGTTTGGTGCGGTCGGCGCCGAACACCAGGCAAGGCACGGAGAGGTGGAAGGGGCTGATGCCGTCGAAGGCGACGGCGGCGATGATCGGATTCTTCATGGCTGACATCGTTTGGGTTGAATGGCGAATGTCCCAATTATTTCGAACGATGTCAATCGGGCCACTTTCTCCACCCGAAGCATGCGCCTAGCTTTGCCCCATCAACCCGGTCGAAAGGAAAACCGCCATGCCAGCACCAACCACCCAGCCGCGCCGCGCGCTTGTCGTCGTCGACGTCCAGAACGATTACAATGGCGGCAATCTCGCCATCCAGCATCCGCCCTTCGCCGAGACCGTCGTCAATGTAGCGCGCGCCATGGATGCCGCCGCGGCGGCCGGCATCAAGGTCGTCGTCATCAAGCAGATGGCGCCCGAGACCTCGCCGATCTTCGCCAAAGGGAGTCACGGCGGCGAATTGCATCCAGAGATCGCCAGGCGCGGCCGCGACCATTACGTCGAAAAGACGCTTCCTTCCGCCTTCACCGGCACAGATCTCGAGGCCTGGCTGCGCGCCAACGCCATCGATACGATTGTGGTCGCCGGCTACATGACCCACAATTGCGATCTGTCGACCATCATCCATGCGGTCCATATGGGCTTTGCCGTCGAGTTCCTTTCCGATGCCAGCGGCTCGGTGCCATATGCCAACAACGCCGGCTATGCCTCGGCGGAGGATATCCATCGGGTGGTGAGCATCATCTTGCAGTCGCGTTTCGCGGCGGTGCTGAAGACCGCCGATTGGATCGATTGCCTGAAGACCGGCGCCCTGCCGGAACGCGACACGATCTATGCCTCGAACCAGCGTGCGCTTGCCCGCAACGCCGCCTGAACCTCACGGCTCCGGGCCAGAGCAAGGCGCCGTAGGGATGCGGCTCCTTTTGCTTTGAACTTAACCATAATCCAAGAAGACGTGATCCATTTCACAGAAATCGGTCCTATTCTTCCCAAGAGTCACGCTGCTTTGAGGTAAGCGCGGTTGGCTGGGGGCTGAAGTGAAAGCGCGCGTCGCAAGAACCGTCCTCGTTCTGGCTCTCGCTGCCAGCGCTGCGCTATTGCCTTGGCCCGCCTTCGCACAAGTTCCGCCGCACGCGCCGGGAACGATCTGCTTCACGCAGTTCTTCTGGTGCTGGGCGCAGCCGCCCGGGCCTCCCGGTTATCCCTGTGGGTGCCCGTCGCAATACGGCTTCGTGCCGGGTTACCTCGGCTAGTCGTCGGAGGGCTGAGATGACGGCATCCCACGATCCTCTTGTCTCCGGTCTGCTGGCGGATGCGAAATTGGTCGCCGGCTATGGCCGCTACGGCGTGTTCAAGGACAGCGCGCTGTTCGCGGCGATCGGCGATGCGGAAAAGCTGACCGATGTGACGGCAAGCCAGCCCGAGGTGGTGAAACTGCAGTCGGTGCTCAACGACTGTTCCACCACCGTGCCGTTCTCAACCCTGGCTGCCTTGCGCACGGGCTGGTCGCCGGGTGATATGTCGCGCCGGACCGCGCTTGCGACCTATTTCCTCGTGGCGCTGTCGGTGACGATGATGATCATCATCGGCAAGCTGACCTACGTCTACAACAGAGGGGTGTCGATCAGCGCCGAACTTCAGGAGATCGACAACAACGATTTCAGCGCCCGGTTCGGACAATCGATCCGGCAGGTCTGGGCGACCAAGAAACAGCTGAGCTCGGCCACGGTGCGGCCGACGTCGACGACCGACCTGACGCTGCTCAAAGACGCTTACTACAATTCCGTCGACAATTTGCATTCTCTCGATCAGCGCTTTTCGTCGCTGCTGGTGCGGGCGCAAGGGTTCATGACACAGGAGGCGCCGTTTCCGATCTGGGGCATGCAATGGGCCTATTGCAAGCTCTCCGCCTCCGCCGCCAAGGCCGGCGCGCCGCTCGATTTCTCCAACCCGAGGCAGATGGCGATAAACCAATTCTGCAACCAGCAGGTCGCGCTGGCGCAGCAGCAAAGCGGGACCGAGAGCAGCCAGCCGCTCAAACAGTCGGATTTCGACTGCAAGAGCGGCGACAAGGGCCAACCCAAGACCGAGGTCGTCAGCGCCACCGGCACGGCGGGCGAGGTCGAGGACGTGAACGCGGATTTCGAGGAGGCGACGCGCAACCTGCAATGCGAAGGCGTCATCACGATCACGCCGAACTCAATCTCGACGCTGACATTGCAGGCCAAGACGCTGGGCGAGGTGCTGAGCCCCTATGCGCTGTGGATCCTGCCGGCGCTCTACGGCGCGCTTGGCGGCATCATGTTCCACATGCGCATGATCCTCAATCCCCTGTTGCCCAATCCTCCGTTGGCGAGGCTTATCCACCGCATCGCGCTCGGCGCGCTGGCCGGCATGATCCTGGCCTGGTTCATGGCGCCGGGCACCAAGCTCGGCGGCGAGGTCACCGGCATAGGCTTCAGCCTGTTCACCTTCGCTTTCCTGTTCGGCTTCAGCCTGGACATCTTCTTCACCATCCTCGACCAGTTCGTCTCGATGTCGGTCGCCGGCATCAAGAAGTTCGGCACCTCGACGGTGGCTTGAGCGATACACGCAAACAAAAAGGGCGCCGCATCGCTGCGGCGCCCGCTGTCGTTCAAGTCGACGGGTCTTAGAACAGGCCTTCGATCTGACCCTGCTCGTTCAGGAAGATCTTCTCCGACGACGGCTTGCTCGGCAGGCCGGGCATGGTCATGACCTCGCCGCAGATGATGACGACGAAACCGGCGCCGGCCGAAAGCCTGACCTCGCGCACCGGCACGGTGTGGCCGGTCGGCGCGCCGCGCAGGTTCGGATCGGTCGAGAAGGAATACTGCGTCTTGGCCATGCAGACCGGCAGGTTGCCGTAGCCGGCCTGTTCCCAGGCGTGCAGCTGGTCGCGCACCGACTTGTCGGCGATCGCCTCGTCACCGCGATAGATGCGCTTGACGATGGTGTTGACCTTCTCGAACAGCGGCATCTCGTCGGGATAGAGCGGCGAGAACTGCGAGGCGCCGGATTCGGCGATCTCCACCACCTTCTTCGCAAGGTCCTCGATGCCGGCCGAGCCCTGCGCCCAGTGCTTGCACAGGATCGCCTCGGCGCCCTGCGCCTTGACGAAATCCTTCATCGCCTGGATTTCGGCATCGGTGTCTGTGGTGAAGTGGTTGATCGCCACCACGGCCGGCACGCCGAACTGCTTCACGTTCTCGATGTGGCGGCCGAGGTTGAGGCAGCCCTTCTTGACCGCCTCGATGTTTTCCTTGCCGAGGTCTTCCTTCTTGATGCCGCCATTCATCTTCATGGCGCGCACGGTGGCGACGATGACGGCCGCCGACGGCTTCAAGCCGGCCTTGCGGCACTTGATGTCGAAGAATTTTTCGGCACCGAGATCGGCGCCGAAGCCGGCTTCGGTCACCACATAGTCGGCTAGCTTCAGCGCCGTCGTGGTGGCGACGACCGAGTTGCAGCCATGCGCGATGTTAGCGAACGGGCCGCCATGGACGAAGGCCGGATTGTTCTCAAGCGTCTGCACGAGGTTCGGCTGCATGGCGTCCTTGAGCAGGACCGCCATGGCGCCGTCGGCCTTGAGGTCGCGGGCAAAGACCGGCGTCTTGTCGCGGCGATAGGCAACGATGATGTCGCCGAGCCGCTTTTCCAGATCCTTGAGGTCAGTGGCGAGGCATAGGATCGCCATGACTTCCGAGGCGACGGTGATGTCGAAGCCGGCTTCACGCGGATAGCCGTTGGCGACGCCGCCGAGCGAGCAGATGATCTCGCGCAGCGCCCGGTCGTTCATGTCCATGACGCGGCGCCAGGCCACGCGGCGGGTGTCGATGCCGAGCTCGTTGCCCCAGTAGATGTGGTTGTCAATCAGCGCCGAAAGCAGGTTGTGCGCCGTCGTGATGGCATGGAAGTCGCCGGTGAAGTGGAGGTTCATGTCCTCCATCGGCACCACCTGCGCGTAACCGCCGCCTGCGGCACCGCCCTTGACGCCGAAATTCGGGCCAAGCGAGGCTTCGCGGATGCAGACGATCGCCTTCTTGCCGATACGGTTCAGGCCGTCGCCGAGGCCGACAGTGGTGGTCGTCTTGCCTTCGCCGGCCGGCGTCGGGTTGATGGCGGTGACCAGGATCAGCTTGCCGTCCTTGTTGCCCTTCACCGACCTGATGAACTCTGCCGAGACTTTCGCCTTGTCATGGCCATAGGGGAGCAGATGCTCGGTCGGGATGCCGATCTTGGCGCCGATCTCCTGGATCTGTTTCTTCTTCGCGGCGCGGGCGATCTCGATGTCGGACTTCACTTCGGCCATGACGGCTTTCCTCTGGATTGGGCGTTGGAAGGGACGGTTTTGATCAGTGGTGCATGTTCGAACGCCGTATGGGCGCAGGGGCATTTTCTAACCCTGTCGCTGCCCAGGCGTCAACTTTCATGCAACTATGTTTCCTGTAAAGAAAGAAGATTGCTGTTCCCGGTTCGGCCGCTTCGGGTCTTCGCCGCCCGGTCGCTTGCGGCATATAGAAGCCAGAGCGGAAGCCCCTCCGCCGTCTCAAAACAGCCGCCCAATGCGCGAAAAGCGACAGGAGCGAAGGCGCAAATCCGCCATCGCTCCGGCTGACGGACGCCAGCCCTATTGCGTCAGCACGTTGCTGATCTCGACCATGTTGGAGCGTACCCTGAGAATATAGAAGCCCATGGTCGTCAGATGCGTCGGCAAAAGCCAGCCATCCTCGCGGCCGTTGGCGATGATGAAAGGCTGGATGCGCAGCGCCGAGACGAATTGCGCGTCCATCGTGTCCCACAGGCTCTGCAGGTGCTTTTCCTTGATCACGTCCTCGAAGTCGGCCTGGGCGCCTTTCATCAGGCCGTAATAGGCGTAGAGCTGGCCATAGGCGAACCAGAAGCGATCATCGGCCCGGAAGTCGAACCAGCCGTCATTGTGGTTTTCGGCGCGCTCCTTGAGGATCGCCGAGGTGGAGCCGATATCGCTAGCGATGCGGTCGATATACTGCTTCAGATTGTCGGCGCGCGCGTCGAAGGTCGCCTGGCATGTGGCGAGCCGGGCGTTGAAGGAGCGCAGCTTGCGCACCGCATCGCGATAGTAGCTCGGCGTCGGCGTCTTGGGGCCGAACGGGTTTAGGCCGAAATACCAGGTGTATTCGTCGAACTGCAGATTGCCGCGCGCGTCCTGCAGGTCGGCATCGATCTGCGAGGTGGTGCGCACGCGGCCGAGATTGTCGGCAAGCTCGGTCGCGGTGCGTCGCACCGCCTGGTTGATGCCGCGCTGGAAGGACGCCTTGTTGTCCATCCACGGCGTGTTGTCCCAGTCGATGCTGAACAGACCGAGCTTGTAGAGGATCATCGACGAGATCCAGGCATTCTGGTTGACGTTGAAGTCCGTCAGGTCTGCCGCCACCTGGGCGATCGCCGAGTTGCCGCAGGTCTTGGCCGTATCGGTGCCGGCGCCCGCCGAAACCTGTTCGCCGGCCGACACGTTGCGCTTCTCGAACGTGTATTTGTCGGGATAGTTCGGGTCGAAATTGTTCCACCACTGCGTGGCGTAGAAGAAATTGGCGTAGAGGCCGATCAGCACGACGATGGCGAGCCCGACCACCGCTTTCAGGATCCAGCCGCGCTGCCCGTACCAGCGGCCGACCCACATGAACGGCCACAGGATGACGCCGATGACGAAGCCGATGCCGCGGCCGATCCATTGGAATATCCGGGTGAAGAAGTTCACGATCGGGTCGAGCATGGCTGTGGCACCCCCTTAGAGCATTTCACCGTTTCAAGGGAAACGGCGATCTGCCCTAACCCTTTGTTTTGGCGCAATTCCGGGCGGAAAACCGCCCAGACTTTTCTAGTCAGTCAAGCCGTAGAGGCGCGCGCGGAACGCCGCCTTGTCCTTCAAATATGTGGTTTTCAGAACGTCCACAACATGGCTTCGCCAGGCGTCGCTGAAGCCGTCATAGTCCCTGTAGAAGCCCGGCTTGTTGAAGACGTAACGCGAAACGAAATCCTGCGGCACGAAATCCGAGATCAGCTGGTTGGTCAGCCAGGCATCGGGATGGTCTGGCTTGGCGCGCACGACCAGGAAGCGCTGGCGCGGCGGCACGTCCTCGATCTTGAGATGGCCGAACTGGGCGATCTCGCGCTTGGCGGCGTTGAGGAAGGGGAAGTTGCCGTCGCCGGCGATCAGGTCGGCATGGCCGTGGATCCAGGTCTGCAGCCAGACCTTGTCGACGTCGGTGAGAATGCGGTTGGGCTCGGCGTAGCGGATCAGCGCGCGCACGACCATTTCGGCGCGATGTTCGAGATAGCCGGAAGCCTCGATCCATGAGGCGCGCGGCAAGTCGAGGCGACCGGTGGCGGCAAGGAAGCGGAACACCTTGTCGGCGTCGTTGATCGACAGATAGCTCACCTGCCAGGGCCGCGAGCGGCGGAAGCCGGGGGCGGCCGGGTCGCAGATCACGGTCGTCGTGTTGGGGTCGACGAACACATAGAGCCCGCCGAAATGGCTGGTCCAGTAAGCGTTATGGCGGAAGATCACCTGGTCGGGCACCAGCGCGTTCTCGCGGATATCGCCGCAGACCTTGGCGAGATCGACCATGCGCTGGAGCATGGCGTTGTCGCGCCAGGCGTCGGGCTCCTGCCTGAGCCGGTCGACCAGCTTGCCGAGCTCAGCAGCCTTGCCGAGCACATCCTCGGCCGACAGCACCTTGAACTCGACCTGGTTGATCGACAGCAGGTCCTCGATGTCGTTGACCTTGGGAACGGAGTCCTCGATCTCACCGTAGATGACGTCCTTGATGGTCAGCGCGTCGATGGCGCGCTGGTTCTTCGACATGAACTCGAACATCAGCTGCGAGGTGTTGGAGAAGGCGGTGTGGACCACCGGCAGGTCGATCTGCGACGGCGTCAGGATGATGAAGCGGCGGTTGACCTCGTTGGGATCGAGATAGTCGAAGTCGCCGCACTCCTCGGCGATTTCGGGCGAGAAGCCGGTGCGGTCGATCTGGAAGCTCGCAAGCTTGGTGGGTTCGAGACCGAACGCGGCAAGAGCCTTGTTGTAGCGCTGGATGAGATGCGGCTCGTCGACGGTCAGCAGGCGCCCGTAGATCAGGTCGTTGTCGCGCAGAAGGTCGGGTTTCTTCTTCACCTGTCCTTCTCCCCGTTTACGGGGAGAAGGTGCCCGAAGGGCGGATGAGGGGCAGCGCCGCCTTTCCTTCTGCCCTTGTGGGAGAAGGTGGCCGCGAAGCGGCCGGATGAGGGGTGCTCCAGGGAACGCCAACGTCTCACTCCGCTGGAACACCCCTCATCCGTCTCGGCGCTATCGCGCCGATCCACCTTCTCCCACAAGGGGAGAAGGGGGCGTAGGCGCGCTTCACGCATTCCATGCCCCCTTCTTCTTCAACTCCTCCATCTCGCGCGCCGCGCGTTCGCGCAGTCTTGCATCGCGCAGCAGCTTCTCCACCGCGGCGTCGTCGGATTTGTCGGAATAGCGGAATTCGGAATCGGCGTAGCGGTTGATCTCCTGCATGACCATGTCCATCGAGAACGGCCCGCGCAGTTCCTCGATCATCGCCTTCTTGTCGTCGTAGCTCTTGTGCATGAAGGTCTCCGGCTTCTCGAACCAGTCGTCGGGCAGCTCGATGTCCATGGCGCGCATCTTGATGGCGTCGGTGACGTTCTTGATGGCGCGGCCGGTGAAGCGCGGCTCGGCGTCCTTGATCATGTGCAGATAGGTGCCGATGTCGGCCATGGTCTTGGGCGCGCCGTTTTCCTTCATGTAGCGCTCATAGACCTTCATCAGCCCGTCTTCCTGCGGCTTCTCGTGCTCTTCATAGGCCTCGGCCACGGCACGCTGGATCTCCTGCGCGGCATAGAGCTCGTGCTTGCCCAGAGGGATCTTGTGGTTCTTGCCGGCAAGCAGCACGAAGATGTCGATATAGTCGTCACGGGTCTGCGGACCGTCGACCAGCCACCGTGCGCCGGCGCGCTGGCGCAGCGCGTCGTCGACGTTTTCGGGATAGTTGGAGAACATGCCGAAGGAGCAGTTGCCGCGCACCACCGTGGCGGCACCCGCAAAGGCATCCATCAAAACGCCGGTGATTTCCTGCTGGCCGGCCGATGCGCGGTCGTCGGAGCGGCGCGCCGCCACCTGGTCGATGTCGTCGACGGTGCCGAAGCCGATGGTTCGCGGATTGAGCACGTTGTTGATGAACTGGCGGCAGTTCTGGCCGGACTTGCCCTGGTAGGACGAGATCTGGTCGACGCCGAAATTCTCATAGGCGAAAGGATAGCCGGCGACCTGGCAGTAGCCGTTGACGAGGCCAGCGATCATCTGGATCAGCGTCGTCTTGCCGGTGCCCGGTGCGCCGTCGCCGATAAAGGTGAAGAGGAAGCCGCCGAGCTCGACGAACGGGTTCAACTCCCGCTCGAAGTCATAGGCCATCAGCATCTTGGCGAGCCTGACCGACTGGAACTTGGCGATGTGGTTGCCGACGACCTCTTCCGGTTTCTTGAAGGTCATCACCAGCGGCTTGGAGCGCTTGCCGGGCGCGACGTCGAAACCGTCGAGCGTGAAATCGTCGACATCGATGCGGATATGCGCGTTCTCGAACGGCCCTATGCCGTCGAAGCGGCCTTTTCGCGTGAGCAGCCCGTCGATGGCGACGCGGGCGAAGGCGCGCGCCCGTGTCATCAGGTCGGTATCATCCTTCGAACCGGCAATCGCCTTGTCGAGGCCGGCGACAATCGATTTCACCGCGTCCTGCGGTGTGTCGAACAGGAAGTCGGGCTCGGGAATGTCGTTCGGCGCCTCGCCGTCGCTGTCGATCAGCTGGAAGAGATAGGAGGCAAAGCTGAAAGCGGAGATGTAGGCCGAGGCCGACAGAAGCTTCTTGAAGGTCGACGCTTCGTCGCCTTCGAGCGGCGCGCGGGCGTTCCTGGCCTGCAGGCTTTCAAGGTCGGAACCCTCGGCGAAGACATCCGATATGGCTAACGCGATCGCCAGGCCGCGGCGAGCGCGGTAGAGCAGCGTGTGCTGCGGGATGCTCATCAACTGGTCGTCCGGATGGATCGCCGCGACCGTCTTTGTGAGCTCGACCTCGCGCGTGCGGCGCACCGAGCCGACCGACACGGTCGAGACGAAGCGGCGGTTGGTGCCGGCGAGCGCGGTGCCGGACTCGCGCGACGGATCCTCCAGCACGACGATGCGGGTGATGAAGCTCTGCGCAATGGCGCGATGCTTTTCGATTGCGGCTTCCGAGATCGTGGTCAGGCCGGTGTCCATGAAGGATGCTCCGCGGTTTGACAGTCAGACATCGCTGATGACCTGTCCGTTGGACAGGATGTGGACCTTGTAGCCGGAAAAGATCTTCTGCGCCTCGCCCGCGGCGTAGAGCGCCTGGTAGGCCTCATGCGGGATCAGCGCATGGTTCTCGTAGCTCGAGACGCCCTGGCGGGCGGCCTCGAGATCGTCGGTGTTGATGAAAAATTCCTGCGTCGTCTTCTCGCTGGAGAACAGGCCCTTGCGGCCGGGCTTCTCGCTCTTGGAAAAGACCTCCTGGATGGTCCAGGTGAGCAGCCAGGCATTTTGCGCCTTGCGCACCTTGGCCAGCACCTCGGCCACGGTCGAATTGTTGTCGGTGATGCCGGCCGAGTAGAAAGGCCCCAGCACGACGCGCCGCAGCTGCTTGGGGTGCAACGGTTCGAAATCCTTGTCGAGGTTGACCGCGATCGTCGCCGGCGAGAGCGTGTAGGCCGAATTCTTTTCGGTGAAGTCGTCGAAGCGGTGCGCAAGCTCCGGATTGAGCAGGCCGTCGACGGGGAGGGGAATGTCGACGCGCTCGTTCAGCTTGCCGGTGCTGTCGTCGACAAGCTGGCGCACCATGCTTTCGGAGGAATCCTCGACCGTCACCATGTAGATCAGCGGCAGGTTGGCGCTGCCGTCGAACGTGGCCCAATGGACGAGGTAATAGGGCCGCATGGTCTTGGGATTGACCGAGACGTTCGCCGTCTGCGCCAGCGTGAAGGGGCCGAAGGTCGCCTCGCTCTTGACGTCCTCCAGATAGAGCCGCTCGGCCATCGATCTCTGCAGCGCCTCGGGAAATTCCTTGTGGCGCAGGATGAAGTCGGCCATCTCCTCGCGCAGCTCGCCGGCCAGCGGGATGTTGACCAGCCTGGCATCGGCCTGCTGGCGGTCGTTTTCCAGCTCGAGCAGGTTCTGGAAAACGGGATAGCCGCTGTCGGCGCGCGAGATGCGGAAGGTGTCCATGAAGCCCAGCCGGTTGCGCCAGCAGGCAAAGGACTTGTCCAGTCGCGCGATATATTCCGCGACGATCTTGGCGACGATGCCGTGCCGGTAAAGCGGCGAGCGGTCGTCGCGCATGAACACTTCCAGCCCGCTCAGCGCCGCCGTGATGGCCGAGAAATAGCGTGCCGCAGCGTCGTTTTCAGGTGTCATTGGGCTGCCGTGGAAATGAAGTCAGCGCCGCCGCCCAAGCAGATATTCGTGGGATGCCCCACGAATATCTGATTGGATTCCTTTGTTTTTCGCAGGTTCTGACCGCAAAACCGTGGGACACTTTTGCGGAACCTGCTTAGGACTGCACGTAGTTTGCCGAGTTGTGCTTCTTCATCACCTCGTCGAAACGACGCGCGAAGGCGTCGTCGGCAAGCTTCTTGCGGCGCTGAATGTCGGCTGAAGCCACCATGTTCTTCTCATGCATCTCCAAGAGGTCGCCGATGTGCTTCTGCGAGGCGGCGCCGATGCCGGCCATCGTCTCCTCGGCCGTGTTGTCGACCTGGCTGCCCAGCGTGTTGATCTTGTGGGCGACGTCCTGCTGGGCGGCGGTCTTCAGCGAATCTTCCAGCGCCTTGTAGAGGACGATGCGCTGCTCGGTGTCGATGGTCAGCTTGTTGATCAGCGTCGACTGCGCGGCGATCTGGTTGTTGAGCGAATCGACGAAGGTCTGGAACATCGAGGTGTAGCGCTCCAACGTCTGGCTTTCGGCCAGCAACTCCTGCTCCTTGGCCTGCTTTTCATTGTATTCGGTCGCCATTTTCGAGCGCTCGCCTTCAAGCTCGGTGCGCTCTTTCTGCGTCGTCGAGGCGGCGATCTTGTTCTCGATGTCGAGCAGCAGAGGGTTTAGCTCTTCGATTCGCTTTTGCACCGCCTCGAGGTTGGTCATGGTCACCTTGCGGCGCTCGATCACCTGCGACAGGCTGGTCTCGGACGTCTTGTAGCGCTGGTCGAGGACCTGTTTTTGCGCCTTCAGGATGCCGACGATGGTGTCCGACTTCGCCAAGAGCTCCTGCAGATTGCCGGCTAAAGACATGTTGCGGACGCGATCTGTGCGCATGCGCTGCTTGCGCTGCGCCGAAAACACGCCGACGAAGTTTTCCCAGCCGGTATAGTTCTTCATGCTTTCGAATTCGGCGCCAAAGACGTTGGTGGCGTCTTCAAGTCCGATGATCAGGTCGGCGATGTTGCCTTCCATGACCTTCTGCTGCTTGAGCACGTCCTCGATGCGGGCATTCTCGATGTCGAAATTGGCGTCGCCGATCTTCTTGTCGGCCTGAGCAAGCGTGTCGAGCACCGTGCCGGACTGCTCGATCTTGGTACGCATGTCCTGCACAACCTGCTTGGTCTTGGCAATTTCGGCATCGAAATTCTGCAATGTCGCCATTGGGGCCTCCCGCTTCGGCATCCGTTTTCCGTGTCGTGGCGGCGAATATATGTGGGGCTTCAAGGGATTGAAAGAAGGAAGACAAGGCGAGGCGTCAAAACAAAAGAATTGGTCAGCTCCTTGAAAGACAAGGCAAGCATGCGTAAGGCGCCCAGTAACGCGCACTGGGGTTAAACAGCTCTAGCTGATATGCCTTAAGCGTTTTTTTTGCGAATACCGACTAAACATCGCCGGCAGATATCTTGTGGCGGCAATACCGGTTTCTCCGGCGCCGTTCAGGGTTTTGGGTCGGCCTTGAGATAGGCAATCACGTTGGCGATGTCGTCGTCGCTGGTCAGGCCGGTAAAGGCCATTCTGTTGCCGGGTACCTTCTGCCTGGGCGCCTTTAGATATTCGGCGAGGTTGGCTTCGTCCCAGACCAGGCCCGCGGCGCCGGCATCCTTCATGGCTTGTGAATAGTGATCGGCAAAGCTTTCCGCCGAGCCGGCTTTGCGGCCGACGACACCCATCAGATGCGGGCCGACCTTGTCGCGATCCGTCGCTGCCTCGTGGCAGGCGATGCAACGGTTGAAGACCCTCTTGCCCAGTGCCGCATCGCCGCCGGCATGCGCGGCAAGGCCGCCGGCAAGCAGGAAAAGCGCGGCGGACGAAATGGCTCGAAGCATGACGGGTCTCCGCTGGTTCTGGCTGACGACGGGAAAGTAGGGCGCAGGCCTTAACAAAAGACATTGGCGTGACGCGATGATCGCGCAGGGTTCGGCCTCTCGCCCAGATATCCGCGGTCAGGCCTGTTGGGCCAGGTCCCGGCGCAGGAAGTCGTTCAGCCGTTCAACCGCCGGCGTTGTCGACAGCGGGTTGCGCAGGATGCCGATCTCGAGGTCCGGCAGGGCCGGAAGCCCCTCATTGATGCCGATGACGCGCAGCGACGGAGGCACGCTTCGCTGCGCCAAGCCGGCGACCGCGAGCCCGGCCTGCACCACAGCGACCAGACCGAGTAGCGAGGCGCTGGAGTAGGTGCAGCGATAGGACCGGTCGGCATTGCCGAGTGCCTCAAGGACATTCATCCGCGCCGCGCAGCCCGGTTCAAACAGAGCAACGGGCAAGGGATCGGCCTGCCAGGCGACGTGGTTGGGCGAGGCGACCCAGACGAAGCGCTCCAGCCGGACCACGTCGAGCGGCTGCTCAGGCAGACGGGTGACGATCGCCAGATCCAGCCTGCCTTCCGCCAGGGTTTTCACCAGGGCGGTCGATTGCTCGCAGACCAGCTCGACGGTCACCAGCGGGTGATCCTCGGCAAAGCGCGACAGCACGGGCGGCAGCAGGAAGGCCGCGTAGTCGTCCGGCACGCCAAGGCGGACGCTGCCTGTTTCCATCGGCCGGGTGACGCTGGCCCACGCTTCGTCCGACAGCTTCAGCAGCCGGCGCGCATAAATGAGGAAGTCCTCGCCGATCGCATTGGGCGTAACCGTTCTCGGCCCGCGCACCAGAAGCTGGTTGCCCACCATGTCCTCCAGCCTTTGCATCTGCATGCTGACCGCCGACTGGCTGCGACCAACACGAGGTGCGGCATTGGACAGGCTGCCGGTTTCGACGACGGCGACGAAGGTTTTCAAGAGGTTGAGGTCGAGCGGAGCGGCCATAGCGCTATCAGTATATCGAATAGATCCTTACAAATCTATTCGCTTGCTTGAAATCGCTGCGGATGGCCAGATGGATGGCGACCGCTGGAGAGCCGTGCGATGAGGGCCATATCAATCGATCGTTTCCCTGCCGCGAGCCTCGCGCTGGCAATGGTGATCGCCGGCACGGTCGGCGCTTTCGTGACGGAGTCGGGACAGCATCCCGTCACGGTCGTCTTCTGGCGATGCGTGTTCGGCTCGCTGTTCCTGGCCGCATGGTGCCTGCTGCGTGGCTACCTGCCGGACAGGACGCTGGCAGTATCCCGGCTCGCTCTCGCGGCACTCGCCGGCGTTAGCATGGTGGCGAGCTGGACGGCCTTCTTCGCGGGCTTCGCCATGACATCGATCGCCACGACGACAATCGTCTACCACGTTCAGCCGTTCTTCGTGGTGCTGCTTGGCGTCACCTTCCTCAAGGAACGCATCTCGCTCGACCAGATGCTGTGGATGCTCGGCGCTTTTCTCGGAGTTGTGCTCGCCAGTGGCCTGGTTGTCACGCATGGCCATGTCGATGCGGGCTGGGCGCTGGGCATCGCGCTGACCCTCGGCGCCGCCCTGCTTTATGCGGTGGCTACCATGCTCGCCAAGGGGCTCGGACAACAGCGCGCAGAGGTCACGGTGCTGTGCCAGACGCTCGTCGGCGTCGTCTTGCTCGCCCCGTTCGCCGATATCGGCCATCCCATCCCGCTGGCATCATGGGGCTCGCTAGCGGGGATCGGCGTCCTGCATACAGGCATCGCCTATGTGCTGATGAATTCCGCCTTTCCACGCCTGACGACGCCGGTGATCGGCATCGTCACCTTCATCTATCCGGTCGTGGCCATCATCATCGATTGGGCCTTATACGCGCATCCGCTCCGGCCCACGCAGGCCGCCGGCATGGCGCTGATTGCGCTGGCTACACTCGGCGTGCGGCTTGGCTGGCGGTTTCCCATACGGCGTATCTCCGCCGCCTGAAGCTGCTCATGCCCTGACGAAGCCGATGAAGTCGTCGGGCGCGGCCCTTCCCATCTCTTCTTCCCAATGGCGGCGGCACAGCGAAACATAGACGTCCTTGCCGATCGCCACCTGCTCGCCCTGCTTGGCCACCTTGCCGTCGGGTCCGAGCCGCACCACCATTGTCGCCTTGCGGCCGCAGCGGCAGATGGTGCGCACCTCGCGCAGGTCGTCGGCGATGGCCAGCAGCGCTCGCGAGCCGGAGAACAGATTGCCCTGGAAATCGGTGCGCAGGCCGTAGCACATGACGGGAATGCCCAGGCGATCGGCGATGCGGGCGAGCTGCCAGACCTGCTCCTCCTCGAGGAACTGCGCCTCGTCGACGAAGATGCAATGGACCGGGGCATGCTGGTGGTGCTCGGCGACCCTGGCATAGAGATCGTCGCCGTCGCGGAACATCTCGGCCTCGGATTCGAGGCCGATGCGCGAGGAGATCAAGCCATTGTCGCCCTTGCGATAGTGGCCCGCGACGAACAGCATCGTCGACATGCCGCGTTCGCGATAGTTGTAGGACGCCTGCAGAAGCATGGTCGTCTTGCCGGCGTTCATCGTCGCGTAGTGGAAGTAAAGCTTGGCCATAGGTGCTTTTAAGCTGAGTTGGCGCGGCGCAGGGAGGGGCTGCCCGCTCCGTCCACCAAAAACTCCGTGCCGTGGCAAAATTCGATGTCGTTCAAAAACCCGTCATGTCGCTTACTGGCTAGTGCGCGCCGTTCATCGTGACGTTGAACCGCTTGAAACAACTTCAAAATGGTGTTTGGCTGACGAAACAAGGCGGGCGCAAGAACCGTGACTTCGCATCGCCTAAGAATTGCAATGGGAGAAAGTTCATGTCGCGTATGAAATCTATCGTCGCGGGCCTCGGCCTGGCGGCGCTTCTGACTACGACGGCGGCTTATGCCGGCGATCCGGCAAGCTGCAAGGCGGTTCGCCTGTCCGATGTCGGCTGGACCGACATCCAGGCCACGACGGGCCTGGCATCGGTGCTGCTCACCGCGCTCGGCTACGAGCCGCAGACGATCCAGCTTTCGGTGCCGGTCACCATGGCCTCGCTGAAGAACAAGGACCTCGACGTCTTCCTCGGCAACTGGATGCCGTCAATGACCAACGACATCAAGGACTACACGGCCGACGGGTCGGTCGAGACGATCAGCACCAACCTGACCGGCGCCGGCTATGGCATCGTGGTGCCGACCTATGTCGCGGACGCCGGCGTCAAGACGCTGACCGATCTCGGCAAGTTCAAGGACAAGTTCAACGGCAAGATCTACGGCATCGAGGCGGGCAATGACGGCAACCGCATCATCCTCGATATGATCAAGAACCCGAAGGACAATCTCGCCGGGTTCGAACTGGTAGAGTCGTCGGAAGCCGGCATGCTGACGCAGGCCGAGCAGTCGATGAAGAACAATGAATGGATCGCCTTCCTCGGCTGGACGCCGCATCCGGTGATGGGCGCTATGAAGATCACCTATCTCGATGGCATGGGCGACAGCGGCTTCGGCGCCGCCACCGTCTACACCAATGTGCGCAAGGGTTACACCACCGAATGCCCGAACGCCGGCAAGTTCATCGCCAACTTGAAGTTCAATCTCGACATGGAAGGCGAGATGATGGACGCGATCCTGAAGGGCGGCGATGCCCAGACGGTGGCGAAAGACTGGCTGAAGAAGCATCCTGACGCCGTTGCGCCGTGGATTGCCGGCGTCACCACCTTCGATGGCGGCGACGCGGCGGCTGCCGTCAAGACCGCGCTTGGGAGCTGAGCCGGCTTTGAGTCCGGAATGATCATCCGGAAGAGGGCAGCCAGTAGAAAAGGCTGCCCTTTTTCTTAAAGCGCGTTGCGCTTTAAGTCTCTGTTTTTACGCATGTCATTTTCCCAAACCCGCTGCACACTTTTGGGTGACATGCGTTATCCTGTGAGAAGGTGACCGCACGGCAAGTGCGGCGCAGCCGAGAGGGGAAAGATGGATCCGATTTCGAAATTCCTGACCGACTACAAAATCCCCATCGGGCCATGGGGCAAAGCCTTCTTCGGTTTTCTGACCGACAATTTCGACACGATTTTCCGGGCCTTTTCAAACGGGCTGAATTTCATACTCGACGGGGCGGTGAATGTTCTGTTGATGGTGCCGCCGGTGCTTCTGGCGCTGGTCATTGCGATCGTCGCCTGGCTGCTGCAGCGTTCGCGGCCGCTTGCCATCGGCGTCTTCGTCGGCCTGATCTTCATCATCAACCAGAACCTGTGGAAGCAGACGGTGCAGACGCTGGTGCTTGTGGTTGCCGCCGCCGCCATGGCGATGGCGATCGGCGTGCCGCTCGGCATCTGGGCCGCGCACAAGCCGAAGGTCTACCGCTTCATGCTGCCGGTGCTCGACCTGATGCAGACGCTGCCGACCTTCGTCTACCTGATCCCGGTGCTCACGCTGTTCGGTCTCGGCAACGCGCCTGGCCTCATCGTCACCATCATCTTCGTCATCCCGACCGCCGTGCGACTCACCCATCTCGGCGTGGTTTCGGTGCCCAAGGCGATCATCGAAGCGGGCGAGGCGTTCGGCGCCACCAAGCGCCAGCTTCTGTGGAAGGTGGAGCTGCCATCGGCGCTGCCTACCATCATGGCGGGTCTGACGCAATCGATCATGCTGTCGCTGTCGATGGTGGTGTTCGCCGCCCTGATCGGCGCCGGCGGCCTCGGCACGGAAATCAACCGCGCGCTCGGCTCGCGCCGCATCGATCTCGGCCTTGAGGCGGGCCTGGCGATCGTCGTGCTCGCCATCGTGCTCGACCGCATGACCCGCATCGGCGTTGGAGGCAAGAAATGACCGTCGCGGTTGATTTCAAGAACGTAGACATCGTCTTCGGCGCCGATCAGGCCGGTTCGCTGGCGTTGATCGACAAGGGCGCCACCCGCGCCGAGATCCTCGAAAAGACCGGCAACGTGCTTGGCTGCGCCGGCGCCAGCCTGACCGTGCATGAAGGCGAGATCTCGGTGTTGATGGGCCTGTCCGGCTCCGGCAAGTCGACGCTGCTTCGGGCCGTCAACCGCCTGAACGTGGTGTCGCGCGGCCAGGTGCTGGTCAAGGATGGCGACCGCACCGTCGATGTCGTCACCTGCGACGAGGCGACCTTGCGGCGGCTGCGGCAGAAGCAGGTGGCCATGGTATTCCAGCAGTTCGGCCTGCTGCCCTGGCGCACGGTCGAGGAAAATGTCGGCTTCGGCCTCGAGCTTGCCGGCGTGCCGGATGCGGAACGCAAGGCACGCGTGCAAAAGCAACTGCAGCTCGTTCATCTCGATCAGTGGTCGAAGAAATACGCGCATGAGCTTTCGGGCGGCATGCAGCAGCGCGTCGGTCTGGCCCGCGCCTTCGCCACCGAAGCGCCGATCCTGTTGATGGACGAGCCGTTCTCGGCGCTCGACCCGCTGATCCGCACCAAGCTGCAGGACGAACTCCTGCAGCTCCAGACGGAGCTCAAGAAGACCATCATCTTCGTCAGCCACGACCTCGAGGAAGCGCTGAAGATCGGCAGCCACATCACCATCATGGAAGGCGGCCGGATCGTGCAGACCGGGGCGCCGGAGGACATCGTTCTCAGACCCGCCAATGACTATGTCCGCGACTTCATCGCCAATGTGAACCCGCTGTCGGTCCTGACGGCATGGAACGTGATGCGGGACCGTCGCGACCTGGAACAGGGCGACGACGGCTGGGTGTGGCTCGACCGGCGCAAGACGACGCGCTTCAAGATCGATGCCCATGGCCTCGTGGCCGCGGCCGAGCGCGACGGCAAGCCGGCGGTGTGGGTCTCCTGCGCCGACGTCGAGAGGCAGCCGGAGGAGGGATCCCAGGTGTTCTGGGCCAATCCCGGCACGCCGTTGAAGACGGTGATGCTCGCCATGCACCGCTCGCAGACGGCGCCGGTGGCACTGTTCGACGAAGGCTCGCGCTTCGTCGGTTCGATCGGCATCCGGGATGTGCTGAGCGCGGTGCTGAGGCGATAGGCTTTTTCGCCGGCGCCCAGGTTCCGACCTGGGCTCGCCCGCGGCTTGTTTTTCGCTTCCGCCGAGCGCAGACTCCGCTTGTGGCGCGTGCCCATGCGCCAAGGGGGTGATGCCGACGTCGCGCGCAAGGGTTCCTGGCGCGGTAGCGCTGTCGATTTTCGTCGCGGTCCCGCTCGGAAGCGGCGCGGCGTTTTCCCAAAGCTTTGTCATCGGCAATGGCATCACCGCCGGCCAGCAGACGATGACCGCGACCGGCGACACCGGTGTCGTTGGCCAAACGGGCGTGATCGCAACATCGGGTGCCGGCGTTGATGCCGTGCGGATGCTTGGCGCGGACCAGGGGCTTACAAACGACGGGCTGATCGAAACATTGGGCGGTGCCGCCGCCAATGTGCATTCGCAAGGCGCGGACGCGACCATCCTCAACAACGGCGCCATTCTGGCCATTGGCGATGCCTCGATCGGTGTCCTGTCCGAGGGCAACAATGCGCACATCGTCAACAACGGCTCGATCGAAGCGCTGGGCGTCGCCACATACGGCATCATCAGCGATGCCGCAGGCGGCCACGTGGACAATCATGGCTTTATCGGTGTTTCCGGCACGGCGGCGGCGGGCATAATCGGCGATGGGCCCGGCCTGACGATCGACAACAGCGGCGCGATCGAGGCCGACGGGATCGCCGCCGGCGGGATCATCTGGCAGAGCAACGACCTGCGGCTCGACAATTCCGGGTCGATAACGGTGTCAGGGCTGGCTTCCGTCGGCATAGGCGCCAGCGGCAACGACATCGCGATTGCCAACAGCGGCACGGTCAACGTGTTCGGGACAGGCTCGACCGGCCTCGGCACGCTGTTCGGCAACGCTACGATCACCAATTCCGGCTCGGTCATCGTTGAGGGTGTAGGTGGCGTGGGCATTGCCGCCCAGGGCAGCAACTCCGTCGTGACCAATTCCGGCCGCGTCTTCAGCGACCAGAGCGTCGCGATCTATTTCGGCGCGCCCGATGCGACGCTCAATCTCTTGGGCGGGACGGCCATTCAGGGGCCGATCGTCTTTTCGGGCGGCGGCAACACCGTCACCTTCGGCCCCGCCCTGAACGCCGTCATGAGTTTCTCAGGAAGTGGGCTGCCGCAAACCATCCTGACCGGCGGGAGGCCATTCGTCACGAGCGGCGACAGCGTAGCGGTGGTCGACATCACCGGATTTGCGAGCGCCGCGCCGCTCATCGGAGACTTGGTCGAAGGCGTAGCCGGCACCGCCGAAGCGCGCATGGCCGCTCCAGGCAATGACTTGCTTGCGCCGCATAATGGTCGCGACGCCTGGATCTCCACGTTTGGCGGGATACGCTCCCAGGGCAGTTCCGGCGCATCGGCCGGGTTCAGCGAGGCGCTGGGCGGTGTCGTCGCCGGCGCCGAGAGGCGATCGGGCGACGGCTTCCTGGGCGGCTTACTGCTGGGCGGGGCCGCCGGATCGACCGAGGTCGACGACGATGCGCAGGAGATCGTCCATAGCGGTGTGTTTGCGGGCGGCTATCTCGGCTATGACGCGGGCGCGCATTTTGCCGAGGCGACATTCGTTGCCGGCGTTCTCCAGGAACGCAGCCGCCGACGTATCGCGAACAACCAGGTGCTCGATGGCATCGAGACCGCGCGGGCCGATTTCAACGGCGTCTTCCTCAGCCCATCGGTCACGCTCGGCATGCGGCTGCCGGTCGCGGCCGGTACGCTGATACCCAGTGTCCGGCTGCGTTACGCGGGGCTCTTCATCGACGACTACGCGGAGACCGGTTCGGACGGCAGCCTTGCGGTCTCGCGGCGTGACATCAACTTCTTCGAGGCGCGCGGCCAGCTCGCGCTGGCCTTGGCGCCGGTCAGCACGCGGGGCCAGACCTGGCAGACCACGCTGCGAGCCGGGATCGACGCGATCGCGCAAGGCAGCGACGACGTGTCCGCGATGCTGCTTGGTGAGAACATCTCCTTTGCCGCTGGAGGCAAAAAAATCGTCGTACGCGGCTTTGCTGGGGCGGATGTCGCGGCGGAGGTGGGCGCCGGCATGACGCTCAATGCCGGTTTCGAGGCTGGCTATGGAAGCGACAAGGCCTTCACCGTCCGAGGTCAGGCTCGCCTCAGCAAGGCTTTTTAGAAAGCCGCTCGACGAACTCGGCGTCATGGTCGCAGGGAAGGGTGGGTCTACCGGCGAATATATTTTTCGAAATCCATTCCGATTCCGACCATCGGTGCAGTAGGATATTGCTACGACCGCGCGAGTGACGCGCCGGCGATGCGAAAACGCAGCGGAGTAGTGAAAGAATGATCTTCCGCCAGCTCTTCGATTCCGTTTCTGGCACCTATTCCTATCTGCTTGCCAGCCGCAAGGGCGGCGAGGCGCTGATCATCGATCCGGTGCTGGAGAAGGTCGATCGCTATCTGCAACTGGTCAACGAGCTAGACCTCAGGCTGGTCAAGGCGGTGGACACGCATCTGCATGCCGACCACATCACCGGTCTCGGCGCGCTGCGCGACAAGACGCATTGCGTCACCGTGATGGGCGAGCAGACCAAGGCCGACGTGGTGTCGATGCGACTTGCCGACGGCGACAAGCTCGCCATCGAGGGGCTGGCGCTCGACGTCATCTATACGCCCGGCCACACCGACGATTCCTACAGTTTCATCCTGCCGGACCGGGTCTTTACCGGCGATACGCTGCTCATTCGCGGCACCGGCCGCACCGACTTCCAGAACGGCGATCCACGCCAGCAGTATGAGTCGATCTTTGGCCGTCTGCTCAAGCTGCCCGATGAGACGCTGATCTTCCCGGCGCATGACTATAAGGGCGAGACCGTCTCGACGATCGGCGAGGAAAAGGCCTTCAACCCGCGCCTGCAGGTGAAATCGGTCGACGAGTATGTCGAGATCATGAACAACCTGAAGCTTTCCAACCCGAAGATGATGGACGTGGCCGTGCCCGCCAACATACGGGTCGGGCTGCATCAGGACGATATCGCCAGCCGCGGCTGGGCGGTGAGCGCCGAGCAGGCGTTGGCTTTGGTCGGGCGACCCGACGTGGCGCTGATCGACCTGCGCGAGCAGTCCGAGCGCGAGCGTCACGGCGTCATCCCCGGGGCGATCCATCTGCCCTATGCGCGGCTGCAGGAAAACATCGCCGCTGGCGGCATGCTGCACGAACTCGCGAAATCGACGAGCAAGCAGCTGTTGTTCTATTGCGCCTTCGGCGAGCGTTCGGCGATGGCCGTGCAGGCGGCGCAGGATGTCGGCATTACCAGCGCCCGCCATATCCAGGGCGGGATCGACGCTTGGCGGAAGGCCAGCGGCCCGCTGATGCATTAGCCAGAACGTCGAATTCAGTTCAATCCGATCAGCTTCGAGCCGTTGCGGAACAGAGCCTCCCCGTCCCGGTCGAAGCGGAAGGTGGCGATGAAATCGTCGGCACGATAATTCGGCAAGGTGTTGCGGATCGCGGCGGCGAAGGTGCGCGCCTCGTCCTGCCGGCCGGCCAGCGCCAGGCAATGCGCGGCGATCGCCAGGATGATGACATGGGCGTTTGGCCGTGCCGCGGCCTTCAGCGCCCATTCGGCGGCCGCTTCGAATTCACCCAGCCTTGCATGCGCCATGGCGCGCGCCCCCATCATGCCGAACAGCAGCGGATCGAAGGGGCTGAGATGACGCGAATGGTCGGACGAGCCGATCGCCGATTGCGGATCGCCCGATTGCGAATGGACGAAGGACAGCGCGTAGTGGCCGAGCGCGAAGTTGGGGCTGAGGTCGACGGCAGTGGCCAATTCCAGCAACGAGCCGTCCTGCTCGCCGCGCAGCCACAAGGCGCGCCCCATGGCCCAATGGGCGGCGGGGTTGCGATCGTCGACCAGCAGGCTCTGGCCGGCGCTTTCGAAGGCAAGCGCGGTCTCGCGCTCGCGATCGCCCCAGCGCTGGAAAGCGTTCTGCCAGTGGGTGAAGGACATGCCGGCATAGGCGCGCGCGAAAGTGGGATCGAGCTTCAGCGCCTCGCCGAAGAAATGCTGCGCCAGTTCGTTTTCCTGGCGGGTGAAGCGATACATGTGCCAAAGGCCGCGGTGGTAGGCCTCCCAGGCATTGAGCGAGTTGGGCGCCTTCAACAACGCGCGATTGCGCTCCACCGTCGCGATCTCGGCGGCGATGGAAGAGACGATGCTGTTGCCGATATCCTCGATGACGACGAAGATGTCGTCGGGCTTGTGCTCGAAGGTCTCGGCCCAGACGATCCGTGCCGTGCGTACCTCGACAAGCTCGACCGAAACGGCGACCCGGCCAGGAAGGCTGCGCACCGAGCCCGTCGCGACATAGTCGACATTCAGCCTGCGTCCGGCATCGTCCGGCGCGATGTTCTTCTCGGCGAGCGCGAAGACCGAGCCGCGGGCGATGACGAAGAAATCACGAAGCTTGGCAAGCCGCGTGATGATGTCATGCGTGAGGCCATCGGCGACGCCGCCACGGAAGCTGCCGGCGCCGGCACTCTCGGCAAACGGCATCACAGCGAGTGAAGCCCGGCGTGTCGCCGCGGATTCGGGCTCGATCGCGGCGACTGGCGATTCCGGGAACGGGAAAGCCGGCCCGGATCGGGCGCATGGCGTTGCAGCGACGTGTCGGGCTCTTATCTCCTGCCACGCCTCACGCAACGGCGTGAAATCCAGCTCTTCGGAGTGGAACAGCTCCGCCGCGGTGGCAAGATGCTCCTCACCCGCACCGATCTGCCCGCGCCGCGCGAGGTTTTCCAGCAGCGCCACATGTGCACGGCCGTCGAAGGGCGCAAGCTCCAGCCATTTGTCGATATAGGTGCCGCCCTCATCGGCTCCCTGCGGAACGAGGCCGATGATGTGCTCCAGAACCGCGACATGGCATGCGCTGAAACGCCGGCGCTGCGCCGTCAGCCAGCTGCCGAAATGCGGGCTTCGATCAAGCTCCAGCCCGTCGAGAAAATCTCCGGCGAACAGTTGCGCAAGCGCTTGCAGACGGCCGAGGCCGAGCGTCTCGATCCCTTCCGCCACGGCGGTAGCGGCTTCGACGGCATCGACGCTCGCATCGCCAAGACGAAGCGTCACGGTGTCGCCTTCCGTCTCAATCCGATGAAGGCCCGGTTCGTCGAGCGCGGCGCGCAGTTTGCTGAGACACCAGCGCAGCTCGCCGCGCGGATCGTTGGGCACGTCCCAGAGCAGCTCGCAGAGCCTGCTGCGGCTGACGGGGTGGGGCGCCAGCGCCAGATAGGCGAGCAGCGCTCGCAATTTGCGCGACGAGGGCAGTGCGACCGGAACATCGTCACGGATAATCGCCAGCGTTCCGAGCAACCGGATCGACAGGCCGGCGGCATCGCCTTTCAGGGCCGGCCGAACGGATTCCACGTCCGTTTCCACGCTCGCTCCCACGCTGACGAGTTGGTCCATGTTCTATCACCAAACACGACAGGGCGCATCCGGTGGCGAATTCTCGCACCGGACGCGGCCTTTGCCGAGTTGCCGGCAAGTCAGATGTTACTAACGCGGCAAGGTGTCGAAACCACGCCGCCCAAGCCGCCGGTCTGTAACCGGCGCGTGAGATATCGAGGAGAAAGCCCATGTTGCAGCAATTCAAAATCAGAACCACAGCCGGTCGCGGCAGGCTGTTCGACAGCATTCTCGACACGGTCGGCGACACGCCGGTCATCCGCATCAACAATCTCGGTCCGGGTCATGCGACGATCTATGTCAAGGCCGAGTTCTTCAACCCGGCGGCCTCGGTGAAGGACCGGCTGGCGCTCAACATCATCGAGGAAGGCGAGCGCAGTGGCAAGTTGAAGCCCGGCCAGACCGTGGTTGAGGCGACAAGCGGCAACACCGGCATCGGCCTTGCCATGGTCTGCGCGCAGAAGGGCTATCCGCTGGTGGTGACGATGGCCGACAGTTTTTCCGTCGAGCGCCGCAAGCTGATGCGCATGCTGGGCGCCAAGGTGGTGCTGACGCCGCGCGCCCAGAAGGGGTTCGGTATGTACAAGAAGGCGGTCGAGCTTGCCGAGGCCAATGGCTGGTTCTTGGCGCGCCAGTTCGAGACCGAGGCCAATGCCGCCATCCATGAGGCGACCACGGGCCGCGAGATCGTCAATGATTTCGCCGGATCGCGGCTCGACTATCTGGTGACCGGCTACGGCACGGGCGGCACGATCGCCGGCGTCGGCCGGGTGCTGCGCCGGGAACGGCCGAATGTCCGCATCGTGCTTGCGGAGCCTGCCAACGCGCAGCTTATCGGCAGCGGCAAGCGCCAAGAGCGCGGCGAGGGCGGCGCGCCGGCCTCCAGCCATCCTGCCTTCGAGCCGCATCCGATCCAGGGCTGGACGCCGGATTTCATCCCCAACGTGCTGCAGGAAGCGATCGACAAGCGCTACTATGACGAGGTCGTGCCGATCCCCGGTCCGGAAGGCATCAAATGGGCGAAGGCCTTGGCGCAGCAGGAAGGCATCTTCACCGGCATCTCCGGCGGCGCCACCTTCGCCGTGGCGCGCCAGATCGCGGGCACCGCGCCGGCCGGCTCGGTGATCCTGTGCATGCTGCCCGACACCGGTGAGCGCTACATGTCGACGCCGCTGTTTGACGGCATCGAGGCCGAGATGGACGCCGAGGAAACCGCGCTGTCGCGCTCGACGCCGAGCTGTCAGTTCGAAGCCTGAGACAGATGCCGCGATGCCGCCGCTCGACCCGGCGGCGTCGCCACTTTTGCCCATGATCGCCGACATGCCGCCGGGAGATAAGAATGGACACCTTTCGGGAATCGGTGAGCGCGGACGAAACGCTCGATCCGCCGGATTGGGCGGATATGGGAACGCTGTCGCACCGGATCGTTGACGATGCCATCGCCTATCTCAAGGATGTCCGCCAGCGTCCGGCATGGCGCGAGATGCCGGCCGAGGTACGCGCGTTCTTCGATGCGCCGATGCCGCGCTCACCGGCGCCGGTGAGCGCCGTCTATGACGATGTCGCCAGCAACGTCATGGCCTATCCGATGGGCAACATCCATCCTCGCTTCTGGGCCTGGTATATGGGCTCAAGCAATTTCACCGGCGCTCTCGGCGATTTCCTGGCGGCGATCCAGGGCTCCAATCTCGGCGGCGGCAACCACGCCGCCGGGCTGATGGATAGCCAGGTGGTCAATTGGTTGAAGGAGATGGTGGGCTTTCCGGCGACGGCGAGCGGCACGCTGGTCAGCGGCGGCTCGATGGCCAACATCATCGGGCTGACGGTGGCGCGCAACGTCAAGGCTGGCGTCGACGTGCGTGAGCGTGGCGTCGGCGCCATGCCGAAGCCGCTGCGGTACTACGCCTCGGACCAGGTCCATTCCTGCCACCGCAAGGCCATGGAGGCGCTCGGACTCGGCAACCGGGCGCTGCGGCGGATCCCGACCGATGCAGGCTTGCGCATCGATATCGCGGCGCTCAAGGCGGCAATCGCCGAGGATCGCAAGGCGGGCTTCAGGCCGGCGTGTATCATCGGCACCGCCGGCACCGTCAACACCGGCGCAATCGACGATCTTCAGGCGCTGGCGACCGTCGCGGCCGAGGAAGACCTCTGGTTCCATGTCGATGGCTGCATCGGGGCGCTGATCGCGATCGCGCCTGAGAACAGGTCGCTCGTTGCCGGCATCGAGCAGGCGCATTCGATCGCGCTCGATCCGCACAAATGGCTGCATGCGCCGTTCGAGGCCGGCTGCGCTCTGGTGCGGGACGCATCCGCGCACCGCAATACATTTGCCGTCACGCCGGAATATCTGGAATCGGCGCCGCGCGGCCTTGCCTCAGGAGAATGGCTGTTCGATTACGGGCTGCAAACGTCGCGCGGCTTCCGCGCGCTCAAAATCTGGATGGCGCTGAAGCAGCACGGCGTTGAAAAGTTCGGCCGGCTGATCGACCAGAACATCGCCCAGGCCCATTACCTTACCGGCCTGATCGAGGCGGAGCCAGCCCTGGAGCTGATGGCGCCGACAACCGTCAACATCGTCTGCTTTCGCTATCTCGTAGACGGAGCATCCGACGACCGGCTGAAGGCACTCAATATCGAGATCATGCTGCGGTTGCAGGAAGAAGGGGTCGCGGTCCTGTCCGACACGACCGTGCATGGCCGGCATTGCCTGAGGGTGGCGATCGCCAACCACCGCACGCGCCACGACGATCTTGATCTTCTGGTGCGTGGGATGCTGCGGCTGGGAGAGGATATTGGGGCTGCGACACCGGTCTGAAGCGCGCCCGGGAGCTTGTCTCAGCTCGCCGCGATTGGCGCACCCGGCAGATAAAGCATGATCGGCCGGATCTCGTAGACAGCACTGGGATTGACGCGCTTGAGGTCTCGCGCGGCGGCGATCGCTTCGTCCTGGTTCGCGCAGTCGAGAACGTAGAGGCCGAGCAACTGCTCCTTGGTCTCCGCGAAGGGACCGTCGATCACCATGCCGTCGCCCGGGCCGCGCAGCGTCACGGCGTCCGCTGTCGCGCCGAGCCTGGCCGCCGGGCCGAGCTTGCCTTCGCGGGTCAGCCTGTCGTTGACATCGAGCAGGTCCTTCATCAGCGCCGCATCCTCGTCGGGCGTCCAGGACTGGACAGTGTCTTCGACGTGGTAGGCCAGGATGGCGTAAAACATGGGTGCGGGTTCCTCGTGCAGAAACGGGCCGCACTATCACAAGGAAGAGGTTATCGATCCAGTGCCGGCGTGGAACCGGCAACCGCCTGCTGACTCAAGCTGCCACCGGCAGCCGCAGCTCCGTCAGCAGGCCGCCGCCAGGGTGATTGGAAAGATTGACCTCGCCGCCGGCGCCGCGGGCGATGTTGCGGGCGATGGTCAAGCCGAGGCCGAGGCCGCCGGTCGTGCGGTTGCGCGATTCCTCCAGCCGCACGAAGGAGCCGAACACCGCGTCCAGTTTCGCCTGCGGGATGCCGGGTCCTTCGTCGCGGATCGAAAGCGTGATCGTGTCGCCCGATCGCCGCACGCCGAGATGCGCTTTCTTGCCGTAGGTCACCGCGTTCTGGACGAGATTGGTGATGCAGCGGCGCAGCGCCACCGGGCGCGCGATGCAGATCAGGCCGCGCGAAGGGGCCGCGTCCTCGTCGAAGGATGCGCCCTCGAAGGAGTCCGCGACCGATTCGACCAGCGACCAGAAATCGATGCGCTCGGCCTTTTCCTCCGTTACCTCGAATTTGGCGAAGTCGATGACAGAGCTGGCGATGCTTTCGATGTCGGCTAGGTCGTGCGCAAGCGCCTCGCGCGTCGGCGACCTGCGCAACAATTCGAGGCGCAGGCGCATGCGCGTCAGTGGCGTGCGCAGATCATGCGCGAGCGCCGCGGCCAGATGCTCGCGGTCCTCGACATAATCGCGCAGCCGCATCTGCATGGCGTTGATCACCTTCGCGGCGGCGCGGATTTCGCGGCTGCCGGTTTCGGCGATCGGCGGGCTCTTCAAGTCGTTGCCGATGCGCTTCACCGCCGTTTCCATCATCCGGTAGGGTGCGGTCAGGCGGTGCAGCGACCAGATCGACATCACGACGACCAGCCCGGCGATCAGCGAATAGAGCGGCAGGCTGTCGAGGCTGAGGATCGGCCCCGGAGGCGTGATCGGCTCGGTGAAATTCAGCCACTGTCCATCGGAAAAGCGCAACGATGCCGTGAGCTTGTCGCTCTGGGCGAAATCCGCGCCCAGCACCAGCAGGTCGCGCTCGACCTGGCCGACATCCTTGTTCACCGCTTGGCCGTCCGGGACGTCGGACTCCTGCGTGGCCGGATCGCGCCGCACGCGCGCGTCTGTAATGCCGAATTTCGACAGGCGGCCGACCAGTATGTCCTCCAACTCGGCCAATTCGTCGTCGCCGGCGATCGAAGAGGTTACGGCGGGCGTGTCGGAAACCGTCAGCGCATACGTCGAGTTGAACAGGCCGGACGCGGTCGCCTTGCGCTCCTCGGGCGTGGCGTCATGCATCAGCTGCACCAGCGAGTAGGCGCGGTCGTTCAGCCTGTAGAGATCGACGATACCGTTGGCGGTGGCGCGATCGCGCGCGACGATGTAGAGCGTCGCGACCTGGCTGATCATGAGGCCGGCAATGACGATGAGCAGCACCCAGACAGGCAGGGTCTGCGGCAGGAAGCGTCTCATTCGGACGTGGTCTCGGGCAGGAACTGATAGCCGCCGCTGCGCACGGTCAGAATGAGTTTCGGCATCTTCGGGTCGTCTTCCATCTTGCGACGGAGCCGGCTCACCAGGATGTCGACACTGCGGTCGAAGCTGTAGCCCGTGTCACCGCCGGACAGCTCGATCAGCTGCTCGCGGGTCAGCACGCGCTGCGCGCTCTTGACGAATGTCTGCAGCAGGTTGAACTCCGCCATGGTCAGCTCCACCCGGACGTCGTCGGGCGCCGTCAGGCGGCGTCGCGCGCAGTCCATGGTCCAGCCGGCAAAGCGGTAGACCTGCTTGGCGGCCGGACGACGCGGCTCGGCGCTGCCATTGCGGCGCAGCACGGCGCGGATGCGGGCCAGAAGCTCGCGCGGATCGAATGGCTTGGGCACGTAGTCGTCGGCGCCCATTTCGAGGCCTACCACGCGGTCGGTCGTTTCGGTGACCGCGGTCAGCATTATGATCGGCGTGGTGTAGTTGGCGCGGATCTCGCGGCAAAGCTCGAGCCCGCTTTTGCCGGGCAGCATCACGTCGAGAACGATCAGATCAACCGGCGTGCGGCGCAGGACCGCTTCCATTTCAACGCCGTCGCCGGCCACCGTGGTGTGCAGGCCGCGCTTCTGGAAGAACTCCTGCAGCAAGTCGCGTATGCCCTTGTCGTCGTCGACGATCAGTATGTGTGCGTCGGATTTCACTGGAACCCTGTCATCTGTTGGCCAAGCAATCCCTTCGCCGACCACCCACACGATAGAATTCGGGCCACATCTTGGCCAGTGGCCGCTATCGGCGTGGCGGCTGGCTTCCCCAGAAACAATCCAGAAACAAAATTCTACAGTCTGGAAAAACTGGTGAAAAATTTAAAGGCCATAACCGGTGCCGTGGCGGTCAAGTGATGGCTGCGACGCGAGTCTCCGGAGTAACGGACGAGATCAATGCAGAGGTTCTGGATCAGCGTGACGGGTGCTTTGCTCAGCATATCGCTCATCACGGCAGCGTCCGGCGCCTCGACCACCGCAAAGGTCGCGCCACCGCTCACCCGAACCGAGCGCTGCACCAATCTGAGCCGTCAAGTTGACGAAGCCCTCGAAACCCATGCCGCGGCAACGCAGGTCACCGCGGCGAAGGCACTTCAAAGAAAGGGAGACCGGTTCTGCGCCAACAAGAAACAGGCGCAGGGCATCCGGATGCTCGCAAACGCTTTGAAGCTGCTTGGAGTGACACCGGTCGACCCAGATCAGTGACGCCCGACTCCCGACCCGCACAAAAAAGGAAGCAAGCCATGAAAAAGTCTCTCCTCTCCGCCCTCGGCCTCGGTGTTGCCCTGGCCTTCTCGATGCCGGCTCTCGGCAACGCCGCCGCCACCACGACCGCTGCTCCGGCCGCAGCCACCACGACGACCACAACCGCTCCGGCGGCCGACGCGACCGCCAAGCCTGCGCCGAAGAAGGTAGCGACGAAGAAGGTCTGCAAGCCGACCAAGAAGCACAAGTGCCCGGCTCCGAAGAAGGCGCCGGCCGCCAAGCCCGCCGCTATGAAGCCGGCTGCTGATGCGAAGCCGGCTGCCAAGAAGAAGCCCTGATCCAGATATCGGCACCAGTTTGACGAAGGCCGCTCCAGCCGATTTCGGCCGGGGCGGCTTCTTGGCGGCAGGAGCCCGAAACCGGCAGGTTTCAGCCGCACCGGGTTCAATCCTTAACCCGATCGCAATGCCGGTGCTGTAGGACAATCCGCATGAAGAAGCGGTTTTCGTCCCTGATGCGTTCGCTGACCCTCGGCGGTCTGATCGCCACCGCGGTGGCGCGCGCTTTGATCATCTTCACCGCCAGCCCCGTGCCGGATCCCGCCAGCGGCAGGACCGAGCCAGAGCTTTTCGCTCCGCTGATCTCCTCCAGCTTCGACTACATCACGCCGGCACGATCCTGGCTCCTGATCGCGCTCACGGGCGCGACCGTCATAAGCTTTGTCGCCTGGATGCTCGTCGCACTCCTGGAGCGCGGATCGGGGGTTGACGACGGCGGCTCCGGCAGCTCTCGCGCAGCCGGGCGCCAGGGCCGTTGACCGGCAGCCAGCGCTTCCCCACATAGAGTTCATCGCCCTGGCCTTGTCGCCGTTGCGCCGTCAAATGGACGAGCGCGTTCCCGCGTGACAAAGTGATGTGACACCCAGTTCATCGCTGGTGGATTCCGATGCCCGAAACAGTCATCAAACCCCGCGTCAAGACGCAGCCGAAGACAGAGCGGCCGAAGCTCTACAAGGTCATCCTGGTCAATGACGATTTCACGCCGCGCGAGTTCGTGGTGACCGTGCTCAAGGGCGAATTCAAGCTCAGCGAGGATCAGGCGCACCGCGTCATGATCACCGCGCACACGCGGGGTGTGTGCGTGGTCGCGGTGTTCACCAAGGATGTCGCGGAAACCAAGGCGACGCGGGCGACCGACGCCGGCAAGGCCAAGGGCTATCCGCTGCTGTTCACCGTCGAACCGGAAGAGTAGGGGCGGAGCGCTTTCCTTCTCCCCTTGTGGGAGAAGGTGGATCGGCGCGCAGCGCCGAGACGGATGAGGGGTGTTCCTGCTTGGCGCCAAGCTACCCCTCACCCGGATTGCCCGCCGATTTGTGAAGGACAAATCGGGGCAATCCGACCTCTCCCACAAGGGGAGAAGTAAGAACTTACCGCCCTTCGCGATACCACATCGAGCCGATAGCCAGGAGCAGCAGGCCGAGGCCGAGGAAGCCGCCGAACAGCGGCACGCGCGACACCGCCTTGAGCGCGCTGTCGTCGGTTGTGCGCAGGCCGATCCAGTCTTCGCCGGAAGCGGCGGCCGAGGAGCGGACCGGCACGATCGACGGCAAGGTGACACCGCCGGCGAGATTGCCGAGCGTAGATGCGGGAGCAAGCCGCCGCACGCTGCCGCCGGTCGCCTCGGCAGGCGCCTTCAGCCTGTCCTCGGTGGAGACCACATCCGAGAATTCCGGCGCATTGATCGGGCCGACATGGGCAAGCGCGGTCAAGTCGCCATTGCCGATCTGGTAGAGGCCGATCTCGCTGGTCTGCAGGCTGCCGGTGAAAATGCCGGGCTCGGATTTTTCGAGCTTCACCGTCACCGCCTTGCCGGAAGGCGTGATCACTTGGGCGAGGCCCGGATCGTCACTCATCGCCTGGCGGCGGATCTCGAGCATCATGCCGCGGCCGTCGGCGGTCAGCCGTTCCTCTTCCAGTTCCGGCTCCTTCATCAGCCAGTGAGCGATGCGGCGATAAAGCTGGACATGCGGTCCGCCACCCTCGAAGCCGCGCGCCCACAGCCAGCCCTGATCGGAGAGCAGCATGCCGACACGGCCTTCACCCTTGCGGTCGAGCAGGAGCAGCGGCCGATCGTCGGCCCCCTTCATCACCACTTCGCCTTCCGGATTCTTGACGCCTATGGTGCGGAACCAGCGGCTCCAATGCGGCGGCTCGCTCGCCGAGCCGTCGAGCCCGCGCGTCACCGGATGGCGCTGGCCGAGATCCGTCAGGCGCGGATAGAAGGCCTTGTCCACGACTTCGCCGGTCGGCATGGCCGGCAGCGCGGCGTTCAGCGGCGTGCGGGCAATGGAGTTTTCGCCGGCATATTCAGGGCCGGCGGCAATCAGCAGCGCGCCGCCCTTTTCGACATATTCGGAGATGTAGTCGTAATAGAGGATCGGCAGCACGTCGCGGTGCTGGTAGCGGTCGAAGATGATCAGGTCGAAATCCTTGATCTTCTCGACGAACAGCTCGCGCGTTGGGAAGGCGATGAGCGACAATTCATTGATCGGCGTGCCGTCCTGCTTTTCCGGCGGACGCAGAATGGTGAAGTGGACGAGGTCGACCGACGCGTCCGACTTCAAAAGATTGCGCCAGGTGCGCTCACCGGCATGCGGCTCGCCGGAAACCAAGAGCACGCGCAGGTTCTCGCGGATGCCGTCGACTAGCGCGATCGCCCGGTTGTTGGCGTCGGTCAGCTCGCCCGGTTCGCGGTCGATGCCGAGCTGGACGATGTTGCGGCCGGCATTGGGAATGGTGACCGAGAGCTTCATCGGCTGGCCGACGGTCGCGTGCTCGACCGAGACCTGCTCGCCATTGACCGAGACCCGCACGTCGACCGGAGCGCCATCGCCTTGCGTCGAAATGACGCGATAGGTCATGTCGAGCGGCTTGCCGACAAGGCCGAAGCGCGGCGCGTTCTCGAAGCGGATGCGGCGATCCTTCTCATGCTCCTTGCCGGTGATCAGCGCATGCAGCGGCGCGTTGAACTCCGGCGCGCCGGCGGGCGCGTCATGCACCTCGCCGTCGGTGATCATGATGGCGCCGCCGATGCGCGACGGCGGCACGTCGCGGAAGGCGCCTTCCAGCGCGCTGAACAGCTTGGTCTCGGTGCGTTCGTCGGCGGCCTCCGACTTGCCAGCCTCGACGACACGGACATCGAACTGCCTGAAGCGGGCGAGCCGTTGCTGCATTCCGGCGAGCGCCTCGTCGGTCTGCTTGGCGCGGTCGCCAATGTCCTGGCTCTGGCTGCGGTCGACGATAAGCGCAACGACGCTCTTCAGCGCCTCGCGCTCCTCGGCGAGGAACACCGGGTTGAGCAGCGCCGCGGCAAGCGCGAGCAGCGCGATGAAACGCAGCGCCGAGCCGCGCTGGCGGAACCAAAGGCCGACCAGCGCCAGCAACAGCAACGGCACGAAGAGCAGGCCGAAGAGCGGCCAGGAGACGAGCGGTTCGAAGGAGATCGACCAGTTCATGAGCTACTGCCCCAGCCGTTCGAGCAGCACGGGCACGTGCACCTGGTCGGATTTGTAGTTGCCGGTCAGCATGTACATCATGATGTTGACGCCGGCGCGCAGCGCGTAGACGCGCTGCATCGGGTCGGGAGGCACGGTCGGCAGCATCGGATCGCCGCTCTCGTCGACCGCCCAGGCGCCGGCGAAGTCATTGGCGGTGATCATGATTGGCGAAACGCCGTCGCCGGTGCGCACCGGGCGGTTCTCGGTGTTGCTGGCCTCCAGCGAAGCCTCGACCCAGAGCGGGCTGCCGTTGAAGCGGCCGGGGAACTCCGGAAGGATGAAGAAGGATTTGGTCAGCACATGATCCGAAGGCACCGGTTCCAGCGGCGGCACGTTGAGATTGGCGAGGATGTCGCGCAGCCGCTCGGTTGCCGGGCTCGCCGAGCCGGCGCCGATGCCGTTGGAGAACTGGTCGCGCGTGTCGAACAGAACCGTGCCGCCCTGCTGCATATAGGCGTCGATGCGGGCGATCGCCGCCTGGCTGGGCATGGGCGCCGTCGCATCGATCGGCCAGTAGATCAGCGGAAAGAAGGACAGCTCGTCCTTGGCGATGTCGACGCCGGCCGGCGGGCCGGGCTCTAGCGCGGTCTTCTCGATCAGGAAACGGGTGAGGCCTTCGAGGCCGGCGCGGCTGATGGAATCGACGCCGGGTTCGCCGGTGATCACATAGGCGATGCGGGTCTTGGAAATGTCCTCGATCGCCTGGGCGTCGCCGGGCTTCGAATCGTCGGCGCGCGCAAGATCGGCATGGCCAAAGAGGCCGCCCAACACGACCAGAATGGCCATAGTGGTCGCCGCGGCCACGCGGCGCGGCCGGCGCGCCAGCAGGCCGCCCATCCAGAACACCGCCAAGGTGTCGAGCACCATCAACAGCAGCGCCATGGCGACCAACGGCCCTTTGAGGTTCTCCGATTCATCGAAGGCATAGGGGATGGCCGTCACCGGCAGCGAGACCTGCGGGCGCGTCAGCGGCGCGAATGTGCTCGACGCGTTGAGAAGATTGTGCGCGAAAACACCGGTCTCGGAGCCGTAGAGGCCGGGCGGGTTTTCCAGCGTCACCGGCAGCGGGCCGGCGCCAGGCACCAGCGGCCTGGCATCGGGCGAGGGCGGCGTCAGCATGCCATCGGCGCCGATCATGCGGTAGGGTGCCAGTGACGCGGCGGTGGCTTCGGCATTGGCGATCGCGGCGCCCTGGTTGCGCGACAGCTGCACGACGCGCCGCAGCATCTCGACGAAGGTGCCGGAGATCGGCAGGTTCGACCAGGTCGCCTCCGGTGTGACATGGAACAGCACCAGCGTGCCCTTGTCCTTTTTCATGCCCGTCACCAGCGGCGTGCCGTCGGCAAGCGTGGCCCAGGTGCGCTCGACGATATCGGGCGTCGGCTCGGCCAGGACCTGCCGGCTCACCATCACCTCGGAGGGCGGGGAAAGATCGGCGAAAGGACCATTCTTCGGGAATTCGGTGACCGCCTGCGGCGTCGTCCACGACAGCGCGCCGCCGAGCGCGCGCTCGCCGCTGCGCAGCCGGACCGGTAAAAGGTCATCGTCATTGCCGGCCGCGGCAAGCCGCGGACCGGCAAAACGCACCAGCGTGCCGCCCTTGTCGACCCAGTCGACCAGCCGCTGCTTGACCTGTTCGGGAATGGTGCCGACATCGGCCATGATGATCATCGCCGGCTTCTGGTCGAGAAGCTGCGGAATGGCGTCAGCGAGATCGGCGCTCGATGGCTCGACCAGGTCGGCAAAAGGCTGCAGGGCGCGGCGGATATAATAGAGCGGCGACAGAAGCGGCTGTGCCTGGTCGGCCTCGGCCTGCGACAAAAGCCCGACACGGCGGCGCTTCGAGCTTTCGTCCAGCACGCGCACGGCGCCGGCCTGATGCTCGCCGTCGAGCGCGATCGAGGCAAAATCGTTGCGCAACTCGAACGGCACCGTCATCGTCGCCGTAGCGGAGGCCTCGCCGGGCGCGAAGGTCAGCGTCGCATCGGCGATGCGGCGGCCCTTGTCGTCGAAGGCGCCGGCGGTGACCTGCGCCGGCGCCGGATCGCCCGGCGCGCGGATGGCGGTCAGGGCGAAGCCGTCGACCTGGTTGTCGGCGCCGATCAGCCCGGTCAGCGACGTCCGGTCGGACGTGGCCCAGACCAGCCGCGCCGCGTTCTTTTCGAGCAGCATCTTGAACGCGGCGTCGTCGCCTTTGGCGGCGAGCCCATCGGCCAGCACGGCAACACTGGCGCCGGGCAGGCGCTCCAGCGCGGCGGCGACGCGAGCGTAGACGGCTGGACGGTCCGTGGGGACGGGCCGCGGCTTGGCGGCGCGCAGATGGTCGAGCGCGGCCGAGGCGTCGAAAGGGCCGATCTCGGCGTTTGGCTTCTCGGCGGTGAAGGCGATGACCACCGGCACGCCGTTCGAGCCGGCATCGCCGATCAGCCGCTCGGCCGTGGCGACGCGCTTGCCCCAGTCGGCGGCAGTTGCCCAGCCATTGTCGATGACCAGCGCCAGGGCAGCACCTTCCGCCGGCAGTTTTTCGCGCGGATTGAAGACCGGCTCGGCCAGTGCCATCACCACAAGTGCAGCCATCAGCAGCCGGAGCAGCGTCAGCCACCAGGGGCTCTGCTGCGGGGTCTCTTCGCGCCTCAGGACCCGGGCGAGGATTCTCAGCGGCGGAAAAACCTCCGTCTGCGGCTTGGGCGGGGTGAGCCTGAGCAGCCACCAGATCACCGGCAACGCCAGGAGGCCCCACAGCACCATGGGCGCCCCGAAGGAAAGCGGCAGCCAGCTCATGCGACCGCCTTTCCGGCTCGATTGGCAATTGACGCCGCGTGCCCGCCTTCCACGGTCATCGCCATATGGACACGCACCAGCGCTTCGGAAGCGAGGCGATCGGTGTGGTTGACGGTGTAGCTCCAGCCGAGACGCTTGCACCAGGCGGCCAGTTCTTCGCGGCGGGCCCTGTAGAGCAGGCGATATTCCTCGGCCAGCATCTCGGCGCGGCCGGCGGTCAGCTTGTCGCCGGTCTCGGGGTCCGTGAACTCGGTGCGGCCGGCATAGGGGAAGGTCTCCTCGGCCGGGTCGGCGACCTCGATCAGATGCGCGCGCACGCCGTGGCGGGCGAGCACGTCGAGCCAGGCCATCGTCTCCTCGACTGGATCGAGGAAATCGCTGACGAGCACGATGTCGCAGAAGCGGCGAATGGCCGACAGATCGGGCTTGGCCCGTAGCGCGCCCGCATGGCTGAGCTGAGCGGCGATGCGTTCGGCGCCGTTGCGGGCGGTGAACGGGTCGGTCAGGCCCGGCCAGGCGATCCGCTCGCCGCTGCGCGACAGGAGCTCGGCGAGGGCCAGCGCCAGCACCAGCGCGCGCGATTCCTTGGAAACGCCGGCGCCGGCGGATTTGTAGAGCATGGAAGGCGAGGGGTCAGCCCAGAGCCAGACGGTGTGCGCGGCTTCCCATTCGCGGTCGCGCACATAGGTGTGGTCGTCCCTGGCCGAGCGGCGCCAGTCGATGCGCGAGGAATCGCCTTCGACATAGGGCCGGAACTGCCAAAAATTTTCGCCGATGCCGCGCTTGCGGCGCCCATGCCAGCCGGCGATCACCGTATTGACGATACGGCGCGCCTCGACCAGCAGATCAGGGACCAGTGAGGCCCGCAACCGGCCACGGGCGAGCGCGTCGCGCGTCGCAACCGGTGCCTGGACCTCGCCTATTCGACCCATCAGATGCCTTTTGCCAGTTTCGCCACCACGTCGCGCACCGAGGTGCCTTCGGCGCGGGCGGCGAAAGTCAGCGCCATGCGATGCTGCAGCACCGGTTCGGCCAAGGCACGAACGTCGTCGACCGAAGGGGCCAACCTGCCATCATATAGGGCACGCGCACGGGCGCACAGGGTCAGCGCCTGGCTGGCACGAGGCCCCGGTCCCCAGGCGACATGCTTGTCGGTCTCGGCATTGCCTTGGCCCGGCCGGGCCGAGCGCACCAGCTTGAGGATCGCCTCGACGACGCTTTCGGGCACCGGCATGCGGCGGATCAGCGTCTGGATTTCCCTCAGCCTGGCCGGCTGCAGCACGTTGTCGGCCTTGGCCTCGTCGACGCCGGTCGTTTCGAGCAGGATGCGGCGCTCCGCCTCGATTTCCGGATAGAGGATGTCGACCTGCATCAGGAAGCGGTCGAGCTGGGCCTCGGGGAGCGGATAGGTGCCTTCCTGTTCCAACGGGTTCTGCGTCGCCAGCACATGGAAGGGTGAGGGCAGGTCGTGGCGGGCGCCGGCGATGGTAACGTGATATTCCTGCATCGCCTGCAGCAGCGCCGATTGCGTGCGCGGCGAGGCGCGGTTGATCTCGTCCGCCATCAGCAATTGCGTGAAGATCGGCCCGGAAATGAAGCGGAAGGAGCGCTTGCCGAACTCGTCCTGCTCCATCACCTCGGAGCCGAGAATGTCCGACGGCATCAGGTCGGGCGTGAACTGGACGCGGCGCGAATCGAGGCCGAGCACGATGCCGAGCGTTTCGACCAGCTTGGTCTTGGCAAGGCCAGGCACGCCGACCAGCAGCGCATGGCCGCCGGCAAGCAGCGCCACCAGAGTGCGCTCCACGACAGCCTCCTGGCCGAAAATCACCCGGCCGACCGCGTCGCGGACCCTGGAGATGTCGGCCAGCGCCTTTTCGGCTTCCTCGATCATCGCCTTTTCGCTGATCGGGCTTTCCTTGATCATCACGCTCATGCCGTTTCGATCCTTGTGGTTGGAAATACCGGCCTGCACTCTCAATGTCGCAGAATGCCGCGATTCGGCCTCACCTGGCGCCTGTATTCAAACTTAAATCACAGACTTGGGCGGACAAGGCTGACAATCGGGACAACAGTGACTATTTCGTGACCATGGCCGAACGCAGCGAACTTCGTGAACAAAGCCTGAGCGAACAGAGCCTGACCGGCGCGACCGAGGCGCGCGGGCTGGAGGCGCTGATCTCGCGCGCCGCGCGGGCCGGCAAGGGGCAAGCGCCGGTCGAGCGCTGGAATCCGGAATTCTGCGGCGACCTCGATATGGAGATCAAGGCAGACGGCACCTGGTTCTATCTTGGCACGCCGATCGGCCGCATGCCGCTGGTGCAGCTGTTTTCGAGCGTGCTGCGCAAAGATGCGGACGGCAAGACCTATCTGGTGACGCCGGTCGAGCGGGTCGGCATCCGTGTGGCCGATGCGCCTTTCATCGCCGTCGAAATGAATGTGTCCGGGAGCGGCGATGACCAGCTCGTCACCTTCCGCACCAATGTCGGCGATGTCGTTGCCGCCGGGCCTGGCCATCCGCTGCGCTTTGTTGATGAGGACGAAACCGGCGGCCTGAAACCCTATGTGCTGGTGCGTGGACGACTGGAGGCGCTGGTGGCGCGGCCGGTCATGTATGAGCTGGTCGAGCATGGCGAGGAAATCGATATCCACGGCAGGACGATGTTCGCCGTCCGCTCGGGCGGCGAGGTCTATCCGATCATGGCGGCCGAGAAACTCAGGCGACTGAGCGCGTGATGGACCAGGTGACGCCGACGCCGTTCTCGATTGCTGATTTTCGCGCTCGTGTCGCGGCGCAGGCGGCGATCGTCCCCGGCGACGATTTTGGCGACCATCGCTTCAATCCCGGCCATCCGAGGCTCGAACACGTGAAGCCGCTGCGCGACGCCGCGGTGCTGATCCCCGTGATCGACCGTGCCGAGGGCGCCATGGTGCTCTTCACCAAGCGCGCCGAGAGGCTGCGCAGCCATTCCGGCCAGGTGGCTTTTCCGGGCGGCACCATCGATCCGACCGATCCTGGCCCGGAAGGCACGGCGCTGCGCGAGACCTTCGAGGAGATCGGTCTCGATCGCGGCCATATCGAAATCATTGGGCGTATGCCGGACTACGTGTCGGGCAGCGGCTACCGCATCGTGCCGGTGCTTGCCGTGGTGCGGCCGGGTTTTTCGCTGACACTCAATACCGACGAGGTCGACGCGGCCTTCGAGGTGCCGCTCAGCTTCCTGATGGACCCCGTCAACCACAAGCGCGACAGCCGTTTCTGGAACGACCTCGAATGGTTCTTCTACGATATGCCCTATGGCGACCAGCGCATCTGGGGCGTTACCGCCGGCATCGTCCGCACCCTTTACGAGAGACTTTACGCTTGAGCGCCGACATCACTTTATCGGGCAAGGCCGGCTGGCTGGAGGACGAGCAATTGCAGCGGCTTCTGGCCGTGCTGAAGCAAGGCGGCGAGGAGGCGCGCGTCGCCGGCGGCGCTGTGCGAAACACGTTGCTCGACCAACCCGTGGCCGACATCGACATCGCCGCGACGACCTTGCCCGAAGAGACGATCCGCCGCGCCGAGGCGGCCGGCTTCAAGACGGCGCCGACCGGCATCGAACATGGCACCATCACCGTGGTGGCAGGCGGCAAGCCTTATGAGGTAACGACGCTGCGCGCCGATATCGAGACCGACGGCCGGCGGGCAAAGGTGATTTTCGGCCGCGACTGGAAAGCCGACGCCGAGCGGCGCGACTTCACCATCAACGCGCTCTACGCTGAAGCCGATGGCACCGTCGTGGACCTCGTCGGTGGCGTCGCCGATATCGCGGCGCGGCGTCTGCGTTTCATCGGCGACGCGGAAGCGCGCATCCGCGAGGACTATCTGCGCATATTGCGCTTTTTCCGCTTCTTTGCCTGGTATGGCGAGGGACGGCCGGACGCGGAAGGGTTGAAGGCCTGCGCGAGGCTGAAAGACGGGCTCGCCCAGCTTTCGGCCGAACGCGTCTGGTCCGAATTGAAGAAGCTCTTGTCGGCGCCGGATCCCTCGCGCGCGCTGCTGTGGATGCGCCAGTCCGGCGTGCTCACCGCCGTGCTGCCGGAAAGCGAGAAATGGGGCATCGATGCCATTCACGGCCTGGTCCGGACCGGGAAGGATCTCGGCTGGGTCGTCGATCCGATGCTGAGGCTGGAGGCGATCGTCCCGCCCGACGCGGTGCGTATGAAGACGCTTGGCGAACGGCTGCGATTTTCCAACGACGAAGCCGATCGCCTGCGGCATTGGGCGCTGACCGGCGCCCCGGAACCCAAGACAACCGAGACTGAACTCGCCAAAAAACTCTATTACGGCGATCGCGATGGCTATCTCGACAGCATCCGGCTGGCGCTCGCCGCCGCTCGGACGCGCGCTGTCGAGGACAATCAGGCGATGATGGAGGCAGGCGGTTTTTCGCGCCTGCTCAATTTCGCGCTGAAATGGGAAAAGCCGGTGTTTCCGATCAAGGGCGCCGACCTGACCGAACTTGGCGCGTCGCCGGGGCCGAAGCTCGGCGCCACGCTGAAGAACCTCGAGAAGGAGTGGGTCGGGTCGGGCTTCACCCTGGAACGCGGCGCGCTGATGCAGCGCGCCACGCAAGCCCTGGAAATTTAGTCCAGTGGGAGTAGACGTCGGCTGTCAATGGATCGCCACGGGAGCCAGCGCCCGCGAAAGACTTGCCTCGCCCTTGCCGTAGACGGCCGGGTTGTAGTTGACCAGCGTGTCGGTGCGAGCCGTGTTGAGCAGGTCGTTGGTGATTTGAACCGGCGTGGCGCTGGTGAACTTGCTGCCGATGATCGCGGCATAGCCGGAGATAATCGGCGCGGCGAAAGACGTGCCGTAGAGGCCGGTCTTGTCGCCTTCGACGCCGACCACAAGGAAGTGGCTCTGCACCAGCGCGTTCGATCCGGCATAGTCCGAGTACCAGGCGAGCTGGGCCTTGTTGGTCGTCGTGCCATTGCTCGACAGCGCGCCGACGAAGATCGCCGTCGGCTTGCCGATCAGGGCGAGATCCAGATAGTCCTGCTGGCCGCCGGTGACGCCGCCGACGGCGACGGCGTCGTTGCCGGCCGCCTTCGAGACGACGGCCGAGCCTCTGGTCGCATAATAGATGATCGAAGCCTCTTCCGGGGCCCAGCCGATCTGGTTCACGCTGTAACCCGCGGTGGTGTACATGCCATAGCTGAGATTGAGCACGTTGCGGCCGCTAGCCAGCGGGACATAGGTGCCGGTCGAGAAATCCTTCGAGCGGATGGTCGCCGATGGGGCGATCATGCTCGCCTCCTCGCGCGTCCATTCACCGTGCCGCTGCGTCTGCACGCCCAGGCCGAAATTGCCGGAGAAGCGCGACGTGCTGCTGAAGTCGTCGACCATGGTGATGGTGACGCCCTGGCCTTTGTAACCGGCGGCCCATGCGGCGCCGACATCGGGACTCATCCAGCTCTGCACGGCCTGCGTCGTCCGCGTTACCGGGATCGTTGCGCTCACGCATATGGACCCGCCGCCATGACAGAGGGCGGCCATTTCGTCTGGGCTGAGAGCCTCCTGCGCCGATGCGATCGTTGCCGAAAGCATGGCCAGGGCGGCAGCCAGGCCGAACTTCAAGGAATTAACCGACATGTTCATTCTCCAGTCAGACAGGAAGCAGGACGGACGATCGCGAATTTCGAGACGAGGTGATTTCATGTGCGGCTCCCGCGATCAGAAGGTTAGACGATAGTTCAGCCACAGACGCATGGTCTCCGGCTTGGCGTTGACGAGATATTTCAGCGTTTCCTCAGGCGCCATCTCGCCCGCGGCGAGCCGGCAGTTGACGCTGTAGGTGCCCAGGTCGCCATAGTCGGCCTGGCAGGGTTTTTCGGTGAGATTGCCGCCGATGGTCGAGGTGACCGAAAGCGACAGCGTGCTGTTCGGGTTGGGATGGATCTGGGTGAGAAAGCCGAGCTTGAGGCTCGGCTCGATACGGTATTTCTCGGCTTGCTCGCCGGTGCCAAATCCCCAGAGAATGCCGGTGTCGGGCGTGATCTGGGTGAGTAAGTCGACATGCATGTCGACCCAGCTTGCGTGATACCAACGGCTGAAGGAGACCCAGCTTCCGCTCTGCAATTCATAGCCGCCATTGCCGAGATCCCTGGCCTTGTCGCTGAGCGGAGAGCCCTGATGGATATCGACCAGCGAGGTCGTCCATTCCTGGGCCATTGCTGTGGACGCAAAGAGGAAGGCGCACGACAGGAGCGCCGCCGCGCAGAAACCTGCTCCGATGTTGGACCGCTCGCGCATGCGCGAAGCACCTCGCCCCACCATTCCGGACAGCGCCTTGATGGCGAAGGGCTCCTCGGGCAGCCGCCTCTGGCCGGATCATATGCGGCAGAGTCGCACGCGGACCGTTACCGGGAAGTTATCCAAGCTGATACGAATATAAGAATTTGCTTGAATTATGCGGAAAAAATGCCTCAGCCGGCGATCCAAGGACCGCCCGCGGAGAGGGCATGTGCCGGAACCAACGTTTAGCTCTTGCCTGCCGGCTCGCGTGGTCCGAATTCGGCGATGTAGCCGCTCAGGCGGCGTCGCGGACCTTCTGGATGCGCGAGCGGATCGCCTCGATCATCGTCTCGCGGATGACGGTTTCGCCATGCGTCTCGCGCATATGCTCGACGGCGCGACGCATGACCTCCGCTTCCTCCTCGGCGCGCGTGTGCCAGTCACAGCCGGGAACCAGCGATCCGCATTGAAATTCCTTCATGGGTTTTTCCTTTCCTCGCTGTGGAGCCGCCCAGCCCGGCCGCTCCAGCTGTTTTATTTGTCCCGCCGGAAACCACTGTGTTTTCACGGGAATTGTTCGGATGGATAACAATAACACACGCCGCCGTTTTCGGTTGCATTGAAGATCACCCAGGGGCGGCAAAGGCACGAGACCGAAAGGCGGAGCACTGGTGCCCCGCCTTTCGTGCTGCCTGAGCCTTCCAGCCGGGGTGGCCGTTACTTCATGATCTTGACGGCCTCGGCGATTTTTTTCTTGCCGCTCATGTCCCAGGACACGCGAACCTTCTCGCCGGCCTGAATGCCGGGATCCTTGAAGGCCTTGGACAGGGTGAAAGTCGACCCATCGTCGAGAACCAGGCTCATGGCCGTTCCGTCAAAACTCTTCACAGTGCCGGTGGTGTGCTTGACCGCCGCGAACGCGGCGCCACCGGAGGCGAGAAAGGCGGCCGCTGCCGCCGTCACGATAAGCTTGCGCATGGCATGCTCTCCTGGAAATGCGGGCGCCCGTTTTGATCAGGCACCCCTCTCGATCAGGGCCGTCAAGTCGCGTCGAGTCACGGCTCGCAGCGATAGCGAACCGCCCGCGCTTCCCGACCCGACGATCTTAAATAGCTCAATCTTTTCAAAAGGATATTAGACGAAAAAGAAATCCGGCCCGCCACATTGCCGGCCAAGATTCGACGAATGGGACGGCAATGCGGCCATCGCCGCGATCACCCGATCGTTACGGCCATTTGACCTCAGGGGGCAGGCTGGACAGGATCGAGGCGACATTGCCGCCGGTCTTCAGGCCGAAGATGGTGCCGCGATCGTGAAGCAAGTTGAATTCGACGTAGCGGCCGCGCCGGACCAGCTGTTCGTCGCGCTCGCCGTCGGTCCAGTTCTGGTTGAAGTTGCCCCGAACCAGATGGGCATAGACGACCAGGAAGGAGCGGCCGACATCCTGGACGAAATTGAGATCGGCATCCCAGCCGCCCTTGTCCTCGTCCGAATGCAGCCAGTCGAAGAAGATACCGCCGATGCCGCGCGGTTCATTGCGGTGCGGCAGGAAGAAATACTCGTCGCACCAGGCCTTGAATCTCGGATAGTCGGCGACGGCGGCGTTCTTCTCGCAGGCGAACTGCATGGCGCGATGGAAGGCGATCGTGTCGGGATCGTCCTGGGTGCGGCGACGGTCGAGCACCGGCGTCAGATCGGCGCCGCCGCCGAACCACTGGCGCGTGGTGATGACCATGCGCGTATTCATATGCACAGCCGGCACGTTGGGGTTCCAGGGATGCGCAATCAGCGAGATGCCGCTTGCCCAGAAGCGCGGGTCTTCCTCGGCGCCGGGAATCTGTTTCCTGAATTCGGGCGTGAATTCGCCATGGACGGTCGAGGTGTGCACGCCGACCTTTTCGAAGACGCGGCCGCGCATCATCGACATGGTGCCGCCGCCACCGCGGCCTTCGTCGCGCTCCCAGGGAGTCTTTTCGAAATGGCCGGGCGACCAAGACGCTTGCGGGCCGGTGAGTTCCTGCTCAATCTGCTCGAAGCTGGCGCAAATACGCTCGCGCAGCGCTTCGAACCAGAGCCGGGCCTTCATCTTCTTCTGTTCGATGTCGGCCGGCAGTCCCACCGGAAGGTCAGGTCGTTCCAAATCCGTCTCCAGTCACAGGCCCGCTTGCCTGACAAATGACTCGTTTTTTCCGTCCGCGATCCCTAATCTCTTAAGGACAAGGGTCAAGTCCTGTCTGATCCAGGTGCAAAGGAGTTCCTTCGTGCGAACCCCGGCAAGACCGCCGCTGGATGGCTTGAAGAAGAGGCTGGAGCGCTCGCGCGCCGAGCGCGCGAACCTGCCGCGCGACGGTTTCCTGCGCGAGACCTTTGTGCTGCCGAGGCCCGCTGCCCGCCTCAAGGCCAAGGAGTGGTTCGAGCGTTTCCCCAAGCAGGCCTACTGGACCGAGATCGAAAGCTGGTTCGAACGTCCGGGCGATGTGATCGAGTTCACCATGCGGCGGCTGCCGGCGGCGGATTGAGCATCAACTCACCACCAACCGCCTCGCCCCCGTTCCTTGTCTGCCCAACCGATCTTCCTTGTTCCTCAGCGGGCATTTGTCGATCGACATGCAGCCGCAGCCGATGCAGTCGGTCAGGCCATCGCGCAATTTCTTCATCTGGGCGATCTTGTGATCGAGCTCGTCGCGCCAGGCTGTCGACAGCAGGTTCCAGTCCTCGCGCGTCGGCGTGCGTTCTTCAGGCAGGGACTGGAACGCCTGCGCGATGTCGGCAAGCGAGATGCCGACCTCCTGGGCGACGCGGATGATCGCCACGCGCCTGAGCACATCGCGGCCGTAGCGCCGCTGATTGCCGGACGTACGGTGGCTGCGGATCAGCCCGCGCGCCTCGTAGAAATGCAGCGCCGATACGGCAACGCCGCTGCGCATGGCGACTTGGCCGACCGTCAATTCCCTTACCGGAGCCATTCTCAAATTCCTGCTTGACCTCAAGTTAAGTTGAGCTTGTAGCCAGGAAACATCGATAGGGCAATTGCAGGAGAAGGCGATGTGCGCCTGGGCAGGAATGACGGCGGAAGGGACGGCGGTTCGGGATGGCGCGGAAGCGCAAAAGCTGGCTCGTTGTTTCGACGCAATTCCGGACGGAAGACCGTTTCACACTTTGCCTGGAATTGCTTTAGCCGATCTGGCGGAGCGCTTCGCCCGCGACCATGGCGACCGACAGCGCTACGTTGATGCTGCGCGCTCCAGGCCGCATCGGAATGGTCAGCCGCGCGTCCGCCGCTTGATGGATTTCTTCCGTCACGCCGGCGGATTCGCGGCCGAACAGAAGAATGTCGCCAGCGGCGAAAGCAAAGCCGGTATAGGCAGTCGTGGCCTTGGTGGTGAGCAGCACCAGGCGTCGCGCACGCGCCTTTCGCCAGTCCTCGAAGGCGTGCCAGTCGGCATGTCGGGAAAGCGCCGCCATTTCGAGGTAGTCCATGCCGGCCCGTTTCAGCGCGCGGTCGGAGAGCGGGAAACCAGCCGGCTCGACGATATCGACACCGATGTCGAGGCAGGCGGCGAAGCGCAGGATTGTCCCGGTGTTGCCGGCGATATCCGGCTGGTAGAGCGCGATACGGAGACGATCGTTCATTTTCGCGTCCTGCTAATAAGTGGCAGATCGGCCACAGGCATCTCCGGCTTTCGGCGATTTCTGCACTGGCGGGTGGCCATTTTCTGCGAAGTCGAGTATATGCCGACCATCGTCAACCCGAACCGAATGGAGGGGAATACATGATGACCATGCACATCCAGCGCCTCTCCTGGGCTCTCGTATGCCCAATGGCGGTTTCGGTACGACGATTCTTCTGACACTTTAAGTCCTCATCGCACCGATTCCCGCCGAACCCAGTTTTCGGCCTTCGAAGGAATCTTGCGATGTTTTTCAAACTGCCAAAGGGGCGCCGTGCCTCAGCCGAACGTGTCGAGAGCGACGCTTGCCGTCCGGTCCCGGACGATTCGATCCGTGCCCTCGGTCGGATGCCGGTGATCGAGGCCATGTCACCCTTTTTAACGCATTTGCATATGGAGGACGGACCAATGTTCGATCCCTACAGGATACCGGGGTCAAGAACCCTGCATGAGCGCAAGGCGGCGACCTGGGCGCTGCTGATCGGCGAGACCTATTCGTCGGCGGTACATGCCGAGGAACGGCGCCGGCCGCATCGCGGCATGCTGCCGGATGTCGATTTCTCGCGCGCGGTGCCCGACCACAGCCGGCCGACGCTGGTACGCCGGATCATCCGCTTGATCCGGCCGGGCGACAGGACCCGCGCAGAATCCGGCGTTTCGTCTGGAAATTCGGGGCCGTCAAGATCGTCGAACGAGCCTGTCGGCGAAATGCCGGCGAAACACTATATTGCGAGCAGCAAGGCCGGCGATGCGGATGATTCCGTATCGCCGGCTCGCAATGCCGCGCGGCCGCAAAGCCTAGCCCATCAATCCCGCGCCGCGTGAGCGCGCATAGCATCGTGAGTGCCTGGAATGTTCCGCTGGTTTGAACAGAGGCTCGATCCGTTTCCCGCCGAGGAGCCGGTCGAGCCGCCGAAGACGCTGATCGCCTTCTGCGTTCACTACACGCGCGGCGCCTGGCCTTACATCCTCATCGACGCTGTCCTGGTGGCGGCGATCGCGGTCGCCGAAGTGTGGATGTTCGGTTTCATGGGCCGCATCGTCGACTGGCTGTCGGCGCAGAACCGGGAAACCTTCCTGCAGACGGAGAGCTGGAAACTGGCCGGCATGGCCTTCATCGTTCTGTTCGCGCTGCCGGGCATGGTCTGGCTGCGTTCGCTGGTCAACCAACAGACGACGATGGGCAACTATCCGATGCGGATTCGCTGGCAGGTGCATCGCTACCTGCTCAAGCAGTCGATGGCGTTCTACCAGGACGAGTTCGCCGGCCGCATCGCCACCAAGCTGATGCAGACGGCACTCGCCGTGCGCGACTGCGTCATGAAGGTCATAGACGTTCTCAACTACGTCATCGTCTACTTCCTCGGCATGCTGCTCATCGTCGGCTCGGCGGACTTGCGCTTGGCCGCACCCTTGGGCGTGTGGCTGGTCGGCTATATCGCGCTGCTGCGTTTTTTCATTCCCCGATTGGGCAAGGTCGGCGAGGAGCAGGCTAATGCGCGCTCGACCATGACGGGTCGCGTCGTCGACAGCTACGCCAACATCCAGACCGTGAAACTGTTCAGCCATGCGCGCCGCGAGGCGGCCTTCGCCAGGGAAGGCATGGCGGGCTTTCTCGATACGGTCTACCGCTCCATGCGGCTGGTGACGGTGCTCTATGGCCTGCTCTACATCCTGAATTCGCTGCTTCTGTTCTCCGTGACGGCGATCTCGCTGTGGCTGTGGCTCGGCGATGCGGTGACGATCGGCGCCGTCGCCGTGGTCATCGGCTTGGTGCTGCGCATGTGGGGCATGTCGCAGTGGATCATGTGGGAAATGTCGGGCCTGTTCGAGAATATCGGCACGGTGCAGGACGGCATCCAGTCGATCTCGCTGCCGCGCCTGGTCGAGGACCGGCCGGGCGCCAGGGATATTGCCGTCAGCCAGGGCGAGATCCGCTTCGAGGACATACGCTTCCACTACGGCAGGCAGAAGGGCGTCATCGAGAACCTGTCGCTGAGGATCAAGCCCGGCGAGAAGGTCGGCATTGTCGGCCGTTCCGGCGCCGGCAAGTCGACGCTGGTCAATCTTTTGCTGCGCTTCTACGACCTGGAAAGCGGCAGGATCCTCGTCGACGGGCAGGAGATCGCGGCGGTGACGCAGGATTCGTTGCGTGCCCAGATCGGCATGGTGACGCAGGATACCTCGCTGTTGCACCGCTCTGTGAAGGAGAACATCCTCTACGGCCGGCCCGACGCGACTGAAGAGATGCTGGTCGAGGCAGCGCGGCGGGCCGAGGCGCTCGATTTCATCGGCGGGCTTTCGGACCACAACGGCCGTAAGGGTTTCGACGCCTATGTCGGCGACCGCGGCGTCAAACTGTCCGGCGGTCAGCGGCAGCGCATCGCGATCGCCCGCGTCATGCTGAAGGACGCGCCGATCCTGATCCTCGACGAGGCAACCTCGGCGCTCGATTCGGAGGCCGAGGCGGCGATCCAGGAAAACCTCTACAAGCTGATGCAGGGCAAGACCGTCATCGCCATCGCGCACCGCCTGTCGACCATCGCGGCGATGGACAGGCTCGTCGTCATGGACAAGGGCCGCATCATCGAGGAAGGGTCGCATGAGGAACTCGTCGCCAGGGGCGGGCTATATGCCCAGCTCTGGCAGCGCCAGTCCGGCGGTTTCCTGCTCGATGACGGGCCGGCCGAGTCCGACGCCAAGGCGACCGAGATGGCGGCGGAGTAACGCGATCGCGATTGTCATCTAGGTTTACCGCGATTGCCGGGAATCGGTCCCGGGCGTAACCACGGCATGGCCAGAGGCCCTGCCTCGACCTGCTCAGTGGCCTGCCGGCGACCAGATCGGGTTCCGGCGGGTTTGTGGCCTCCACGAGAGAAAAATGTTGGACCGCATCTTCACCTGGTTCGAAAGCCGTTATTCGCCGGTGGCGCTGGCCGACGACCGGCAGCCGCCCATGGGGCTTTGGCGGTTCTACTGGTATTTCATAAGGCAGTTTCGAGCCGCCTACCGGCTGCGCATGATCATCGTTGCCGTGGCCGCGATCGTCGACGCGATGCTGCCGATTTTCGTCGGCCTGATCGTGGGCCTGCTCTCCAGCACCAAGCCCGGCGACTTCTTCGCGGCGCATGGGCCGCTGCTCGCTCTGATGGCCTTGGTCGTGCTGCTGCGTCCGCTGTCGATGGTCGTTGATGCGCTGATCCGCAACCACGCCATCGCGCCCAATCTCATCGACCTCATCCGCTGGCAAAGCCACTGGCATGTCGTGCGCCAGGACTGGTCGTTCTTCCAGAACGACTTTGCCGGCCGCATCGGAACCAAGGTCATGCAGAGCGGCGATTCGGTGGAGATGAGCGTCAACCTCACCGTCGATGCCGTCTGGTATGCGCTGGTCTTCGTCGCCGTCGCCATCGTGGTGCTGGCGCGGCTCGACCCGCTCCTCTTGGCTGTCGTGGCCGTGTGGCTGGTGTTCTATTGCCTGATCTTCTGGTCCGCGATGCCCAGGATCACACAACGCTCGTCCCAATTGTCGGAGCGGTGGTCGCAGGTGAGCGGCCGCATGGTCGACAGCTACAACAATATTTTGACGCTCAAGACATTCTCGACCGGCGAGCATGAAGACAAATATGTCTCGCAGGCGGTGGTCGAGCACGCCGACACATTCTACCAGCTGATGCGTGTTTTCACGCTGATGTGGTCGGCTTTGTTCATCCTCAACGCGGCGCTGCTCATCGCCGTGAGCTGGCTGGCGCTCGCCGGCTGGAATGCCGGCGCCATGACTACGGCGGCCGTGGCGACGGCCATACCGTTCGCGCTGCAGATCGCCAACATCTCCGGCAGGATCCTCGATGTCGGCGCCAACGTCTTCCGGCAGATCGGCGTCGCCAGCAACTCGATGACGACGATCGCGCGGCCGATCGTCATGCAGGACCAGCCGGACGCGCCGGCCCTTGTCGTGACCGCCGGCGGCATCGAGTTCGACCGAGTGAACTTCAACTACTGGCGCAAGGACGGCAAAGGCGGCGTCATCGACAATCTGTCGCTGAAAATCGCGCCAGGCGAGCGGGTCGGCCTGATCGGGCGTTCGGGGGCCGGCAAGTCGACGCTGGTCAATCTGGTGCTGCGGCTGTTCGACGTCCAGGACGGCAAGGTGCTGATCGACGGACAGGATATCCGCAATGTCTCGCAGGAGAGCGTTCGCGCGGCGATCGGCTTCGTCAACCAGGATACGTCGCTCTTGCATCGGTCCGTTCGCGAGAACCTTAAATATGGACGCCAGTCGGCCAGCGACGAGGCGATGGTCAGCGCCGCGAAGGCCGCCCAGATCGACGACGTGATCGCGGGGCTCACCGATCCGCATGGACAGAGAGGCTATGAGGCGCTTGTCGGCGAGCGCGGCGTGAAGCTGTCCGGCGGCCAGCGGCAACGCATCGCCATTGCCCGCGTTATGCTGAAGGACGCGCCGATCCTCATTCTCGACGAGGCGACGTCCGCGCTCGATTCAGAGGTGGAGGCCGCCATCCAGGAGAACCTCTACAAGCTCATGCAGGGCAAGACCGTCATCGCCATCGCGCACCGGCTGTCGACCATCGCGGCGATGGACCGGCTCGTCGTCATGGACAAGGGCCGCATCGTCGAGGACGGGTCGCATGAGGCGCTGATCGCCAGGGGCGGGCTCTACGCCCAGCTCTGGCGGCGCCAGTCGGGTGGGTTCCTGCTCGAGGAAAAGCCGGTCGCCGACGCTCTGCCGACGAAAGGTGAAGCCGCCGAATGATGCAGGCCATCTATCGTTGGTTCGAGCACTGGGTCTACCCGTTCCGCGAGCCCGCCAATCTGCGGCCGCCCGCCAGCGTCGGCGGCTTCCTCTGGCACTATGTCGGACAGGCGAAGCTCGCCTTCTTCGCCATGCTGATCATCGGCGGCATCGCCCCGCTGGTCGAAGCCGGCCTTTTCTATTTCGTCGGAAGGCTGGTCGATATCCTCGATCAGTTGCCAGGCGAGCGCAACTGGCACATGCTTTGGACAACGGCCGGGCCTGAGCTCATGTTCATGGGCGCGGTGGTCCTCGTCATCCGCACCGCCGTCGTCGGCCTTTCGGCGCTGGTCGACGAACAGACGATCACACCGGGTTTCTACAATCTGGTGCGCTGGCAGGCGCACCGGCATGTCTCGCGCCAGTCCTACGCCTTCTTCCAGAACGATTTCGCCGGCCGCATCGCGACAAAAGTCTGGCAGGCGGGGCAGGCGACGGGCGACCTGATGGAGAGCTTCATCGAGGTGGTCTGGTTCATGATCGTCTATACTGTCACCACGCTGGCGCTGGTCGCCAGCCTCGATCTCAGGCTGGCGGCGCTGGTGGTGCTGTGGATCGCCGCCTTCGGCTGGCTGGCTAAGCTCTATTTGCCGGCGATCCGCAGGCATGCCGAGGCGACCGCCGAGGCCGGCTCGATGATCAACGGCCGCATTGTCGATTCCTATTCCAACGTGCAGACGCTGAAGCTGTTCGCCGCCGACGGCGACGACCGCTACATCCGCAACGGCTTCGACATCTATCTCGACGCGCTGCGGCCGTTCACGCGGCGGCTGACCGGCGTGCGCATGTCGCTGACGGCGCTTTCCGGTGCGATGATCACGGTGATCGCCGCCTTCGCCATCTATCTCTGGGTCCAAGGCTCGATCACGGTCGGGGCCGTCGCCTTCACCTTGTCGCTGGTGCTGAGGCTCAACATGCTGTTGGGACGGCTGATGATGCAGCTCAACGGCATCCTGCGAAATCTTGGCGTGCTGGAGAATTCGAAGGCGCTGATCTCGCAGCCGCTCGACCTGACCGATGCGCCGGACGCCAAGGAACTGGTCGTTACCGGCGGCCGCATCGACGTCAGCAACGTCACCTTCCATTACGGCAAGGGCGGGGGCGTGCTCGATGGCATCGACCTCGTCGTGCGCCCCGGCGAGAAGGTAGGTCTGGTCGGGCCGTCCGGCGCGGGCAAGACGACTTTGACCAATCTGATCCTGCGCCTTTACGATCTCGAAGGCGGCCAGATCCTTATCGACGCCCAGGATATCGCCCATGTGACGCAGAACTCGCTGCGCGGCAATATCGGCGTGGTCAGCCAGGATACGGCGCTGTTCCACCGCTCGCTGCGCGACAACATCAAACTCGGCATGCCGGATGCGACCGACGCGAAAGTGATCGCCGCGGCGAAGAAGGCCGAGGCGCATGACTTCATCCTGGGACTGCGCGATACCAGAGGCCGCGCCGGCTACGAGGCCTATGTCGGCGAGCGCGGCGTGAAACTCTCCGGCGGCCAGCGGCAGCGCGTGGCGATCGCACGCGTCTTCCTCAAGGATGCGCCGATCCTCATCCTCGACGAGGCGACCTCAGCGCTCGATTCGGACATCGAGGCGGCGATCCAGGAAAACCTGACCCGGCTGATGGAGAACAAGACCGTGATCGCCATCGCGCACCGGCTCTCCACCATCGCGGCACTCGACCGGCTGGTGGTGCTCGACGGCGGGCGCGTCGTCGAGCAGGGCACGCATGACGAGCTGGTGGCGCTCGACGGGCTCTATGCGCGGCTCTGGAAACGGCAGTCCGGCGGCTTCCTATTCAACGAGGAAAGCGCGCTGGCAGAGACGCGGCCGGCGGAGTAGAACGGCGTCATGTCGGTACGCATGCCTACCAATTTCGGACGCTCAGGCGCGCAGGAAAGCGCGCTCGACCTGCTCGGCCACGAAATCCTTGCCGAGAAGGCGGCTGCGCTCGGCCGCGCCGGGGAGCGCGTCGAACAAACGCTACGCAAATTGCGCGAGGGCGGTGAGGGCCCGCATCGCGCTCGGCTGCTGAAGGAAGCGGCGGCAGCCGTCCACGCCTATTTCATCCAGCGCGAGCTTTGTGGCTTGCGCAGGCACGATGCGGTTATCCGGGAATACGATATCCCGAGAGCCGTGCTGGTCAGGCTCGGGGCGAGCTAGGATCGAAAGGGCTACTCCAGCCACTCGGTGATGAAGTGGCCGTTCTCGTGGATGTCGGTGCTTTCGAGCGGACCGGGGCCGAGATTGGTGAATTTGTGCGGCGTGCCGGGCGGCACGATCAGGATCTGGCCGGCGGTGGCCTCAATTTCCTGGTCGCCGATCGTGAACAGGCCGGTGCCGGAACGGATGACGAAGATCTCCGCATAGGGGTGTTTATGCAGTCGCGGGCCGCCGCCGACCGTCGGCTGATAGTTGAAGATCAGGCAGGAATTGGAGCCGAACCGGCCGCACTCCAGTTCGCCTTTCCAGTGGTCGGCGGCCTCGGCCCAGCTATCGCGTTCAATGAGATGCGCCATGGCGGCAGAATAGACCGGGCCAAGAGCCGATGTCGAGGCGAACGCGGACCCGATTTTGCCCGTGATTCCGCGGTGTTCCGCCCTGCCAAGCGGCCCGGCGAGGACACGCCGGCGGGCACCGCCGCGCATCCCCGCGACAATCTGCCCTTGTGGCCTCACCCCGCTGGACAAAAACGGGCCGCACGCATAAACCGAAAATCCAAATGCCGGAGGAATTCGCTAGCCTGTTCGCCATGCGCTGTCGGGCAGGTGCGATTGAGCGGGGACAAGGCTCGGCCTCCGGTTAGGAAGAGGCGAAAGGATCAGGCACCCGTGAGCGCAACCGACATCCACGATCCCAACCGTCGCGATTTTCTCTATGTAGCCACCGGCATGGCCGCCGTCGTCGGCGCGGGAGCTGTCGCGTGGCCGTTCATCGACCAGATGCGTCCTGACGCCTCGACATTGGCTCTCGCTTCGGTCGAGGTCGACGTCTCCTCGCTGCAGCCCGGTTCTTCGCTGATCGTCAAGTGGCGCGGCAAGCCGGTCGTGGTGCGCAACCGCACCGAAAAGGAAATGAAGGACGGCGAAGCCGTCAACCTAGCCGATCTCAAGGATCCGATCGCGCGCAACGCCAACCTGCCGGCCGATGCGCCGGCGACCGACGCCAACCGCACCACGCCCGGCAAGGAAGCCTGGATGGTGATGGTGCAGGTCTGCACCCATCTCGGCTGCATTCCGCTCGGCCAGGAAGGCGATTTCGGTGGCTGGTTCTGCCCGTGCCATGGCTCGCAATACGACACTGCCGGCCGCATCCGCAAAGGTCCGGCGCCGGAGAATATGGCGATCCCGGTATTCAAGTTCATTTCCGATACCAAGATCCTTATCGGTTGAGGCAGGGGATATTTCGATGAGCGAGGGACACTCGACCTATACGCCCAAGACCGGTATCGAGCGCTGGTTCGACGCCCGCATGCCGCTGCCGCGGCTGATCTATGACAGCTTCGTCGCCTATCCGGTGCCGCGCAACCTCAACTACATGTGGACGTTCGGCGGCATCCTGTCGATCATGCTGGTCTCGCAGATCCTGACCGGCATCGTGCTGGCGATGCACTATACGTCCGACACCAATCTCGCCTTCGATTCGGTTGAGAAGATCATGCGCGACGTCAACTCCGGCTGGCTGCTGCGCTACCTGCACGCCAACGGCGCCTCGTTCTTCTTCATCGCCGTCTACATCCACATCTTCCGCGGCCTGTTCTACGGCTCCTACAAGGCGCCGCGCGAGTTGCTGTGGATCCTCGGATGCATCATCTATCTCCTGATGATGGCCACCGGCTTCATGGGTTATGTGCTGCCCTGGGGTCAGATGAGCTTCTGGGGCGCCACCGTCATCACCGGCTTCTTCAGCGCCATCCCGCTGGTCGGCAACTGGATCCAGCAGCTGCTGCTCGGCGGCTTCGCCGTCGACGATCCGACGCTGAACCGCTTCTTCGCGCTGCATTACCTGTTGCCGTTCATGATCGCCGGCGTCGTCGTGCTGCACATCTGGGCGCTGCATGTCGTGGGCCAGTCGAACCCGACCGGCATCGAGGTCAAGTCGAAGACCGACACCGTCGCTTTCACGCCCTATGCGACCATCAAGGACGCGTTCGGCATGATCGTGTTCCTGTTCGTCTTCGCCTATTTCGTCTTCTACCTGCCGAACTATCTCGGCCATGCCGACAACTATATCGTCGCCAACCCGCTGAAGACGCCGGCCCACATCGTTCCGGAATGGTACTTCCTGCCGTTCTACGCGATCCTGCGCGCCATCACCTTCAACATCGGCCCGATCAATTCCAAACTCGGCGGCGTGCTGTGCATGTTCGGCGCCATCGCCATGCTGTTCCTGGTGCCGTGGCTCGACACCTCGAAGGTGCGCTCGGCGGTCTACCGCCCATGGTACAAGCTGTTCTTCTGGCTGTTCGTGGCCGACGCCATTCTGCTTGGCTGGCTGGGCTCGCAGCCGGCGGAAGGTGCTTACGTGTTCATGGCGCAGATGGCGACGCTGTTCTACTTCGCCTTCTTCCTGATCGTCATGCCGGTCCTCGGCCTGATCGAGACGCCGCGCAGGCTGCCAAATTCGATCACCGAGGCGGTGCTGGAGAAGAACAAGGGCGGCAGCGGACATCCGGCCGGCGCCACGGCAGCACCACAGACCAAGGGCTGAGCGGTAGAGAATCTAAGGGGATTTGGCATGAAGAAGATTCTCACCTCGCTGGCGCTGATCGGTCTTGTGGCCACCGGCACCGCGGCGATAGCCGCCGAAGAAGCGCACAATGCAGCCGCGCCGACGCATTTCCCGATCAACGAGCCGAAGGAAATGAGCTGGAGCTTCACCGGCCCGTTCGGCACCTATGACAAGGGTCAGCTGCAGCGCGGCCTGAAGGTCTACAAGGAAGTCTGCTCAGCCTGCCATTCGATGAACCTTGTGGCTTTCCGCACACTGTCGGATCTCGGCTATTCGGAGGCCCAGATCAAGTCGCTGGCGGCGAGCTACACGATCCATGACGGCCCCAACGATGCTGGCGACATGTTCGATCGTCCCGGCAAGCCGTCGGACCATTTCCCCGCGCCGTTCGCGAACGAACAGGCGGCAGCTGCCGCCAATGGCGGCGCCGCTCCGCCGGACATGTCGCTGCTTGCCAAGGCGCGCGGCGTCGAGCGCGGCTTCCCGCAGTTCGTCATCGACATCTTCACCCAGTATGACGCGGGCGGCCCTGACTACATCCATTCGCTGCTGACCGGCTACGACCAGACGCCGCCCGCCGGCATGGTCATCCCGGAAGGCACGCACTACAACCCGTACTTCATGTCGGGCGTGTCGCTGAAGATGCCGAAGCCGCTCTCCGACGGGCAGGTGACCTATGACGACGGTTCGCCGCAGACGGTCGACCAGTATGCCCGCGACGTGGCGAGCTTCCTGGCATGGGCTGCCGAACCGCATATGGAAGACCGCAAGAAGACTGGCTTCCGCGTGCTGTTCTTCCTGCTTGTGTTCGGCGCGCTGGTTTACATGACCAAGCGCAGGGTGTGGGCCGACGTGGCGCACTGAGGCCCTCCATCGACCGCAAGAAATCCCAAGGGCGCCGCAAGGCGCCCTTTTTGCATTCCAGCGCGCGCGATCCGGGAACCATGTCACATGGCCGTCATCGCGCGCGGCGATCCTGCGTTGCCCTCATCAAAGGATCGCACCCATGAAAAGATACGTATCGCTCGCGGCCGGATTCCTGCTGCTCATCACCGGATACGCCGCCCATGCCGACGAGGCTCAGCCTTTTGTCACCAACAAGGATATCGACCTGACGATGATCCTGCCGCCGCCACCGGCGAACGACTCAGCCCAGACGAAGGCGGAGCTTGGCGAAGTGCTGACGCTGCAGGTAACGCGTACCCCCGAGATGGAAAAGCGCGCAATCGCCGATGCCGAGGAAGATGTCTGGCGCTTCGCAGATGTCATGGGGCCGAAGTTCAACAAGGAAACGCTGCCGAAGTTCAGCGCCTTCTTCGATCGCGTGGTGGCCACGGAAGGCGCCGTCGTCGACCCGGCCAAGGATGTCTGGAAGCGCCCACGGCCGCACCAGCTCAGCGATCTGGTCAAGCCGGTTGTGAAGCTGTCGAAATCAGGTTCCTGGCCGTCGGGCCATGCGACGGTCGGCACCATGATGGGCATCATCCTCGCCGACATGGTTCCGGAAAAGCGCGCCGAGATCATGGCGCGCGCCGCCGAATATGCCCATAACCGCGTGGTGGGAGGCATCCACTATCCGTCCGACATCGAGATGGGCAAGATTTCCGGCAGCGTGATCGCCGCGGTCCTGCTCAACCGTCCCGATTTCAAGGCCGAGTTCGAAGTGGCGCGATCGGAACTGCGCTCGGACCTCGGCATGTAGTTGCGGGTATCGGCTTGCTTTTTGAAGGGCGCCTTCGTGGGCGCCCTTTGCTTATGGTCAAGGCTGTTCAGCGCCGATCCTTTGCCGGATGTGCTTGTCTCTGGCGCGACATCGCGGTAGCCCTTGTCGGTCGCGTCGGGCAGCAATGGCCGACGCCGCCAAATCCGACAGCCGGACACGCGGAAAGCCTCGATGAAATCCTCGCTCGAAGACACGCTGCTTGCGGCCATCCGCACCATTCCGGATTACCCCAAGCCCGGCATCCTGTTTCGCGACATCACCACGCTGCTCGGCGACGCGCGCGCCTTCCGCCGCGCCATCGACGAGCTGGTGCATCCCTATGCCGGGCTGAAGATCGACAAGATCGCCGGCATCGAGGCGCGCGGATTCATCCTGGGTGGCGCCGTGGCGCACCAGCTTTCGGCTGGCTTCGTGCCGATCCGAAAGAAAGGCAAGCTGCCCTATGAGACCGTGCGGGTGGCCTACAGCCTCGAATATGGGCTGGACGAGATGGAGATGCACAAGGACGGCGTCGCGCCGGGCGAGAAGGTGATCGTGGTCGACGACCTGATCGCCACCGGCGGCACGGCGGAAGCGGCGGTGAAGCTGCTCAGGCAGATCGGCGCCGACATCGTCGCCGCCTGCTTCGTCATCGACCTGCCGGACCTCGGCGGCCGCAAGAAGCTCGAAGCGCTCGGCGTGCCGGTCAGGACGCTGATCGGGTATGAGGGGCATTGAGCGGGGCTTCCCCTTCTCCCCTTGTGGGAGAAGGTGTCGCCGAAGGCGACGGATGAGGGGTGCTCCAGGGAACGCCAGCGTCTCACTCCGCTGGAACACCCCTCATCCGTCTCGCCGCTTCGCGGCGATCCACCTTCTCCCACAAGGGGAGAAGGGGAAGGACGCTACCCCACCTTCACCAGCACGGCGCTGTCGAATTCGATGACCTTGTCGCCGGTGGAGTCAAAACCTTCGGAGCGCAGCGTGAGCAGGTTCCAGCCGGGGCGTCCGGTAAGCGGCCGGTGCGCCTGCGCGGTGCGCGTGAAGGTCACCGTCTCGCCGGCGTAGACCGGCTTCAGCCATTTCAGGTTGCGGAAGCCAGGCGAGGGGCCGAATTCGGGCTGCGGGCCGGGGCCTGTCCAGCGCACGCCCTCGGTTTCCATGCGCTTTTCGAGATTGTATTTCATCCAGGTGGCGGCGGTGTGCCAGCCCGAGGCGCAGAGCCCACCGAGCACGCTCTTCTTCGCCGCCTCTTCGTCGACATGGAAGACCTGCGGATCGTACTTTCGGGCGAAGGCCTTGATCTCTTCCGGCTCGAACTTGTGCGAGCCGAGCGTGACGGTTTCGCCGATCAGGAAGTATTCGTCGAGCGTCATGCCACGGCCTCGCGAGTGAGGAACATGCCGGTGTTCTCGAGCTCGAAGACAGATTCGCCGCGCTGATTGAAAAGCTCGCTGCGCATCGTAACGAGGCCAAGCTGCGGTCTCGATTTCGACTGACGCTTGGCCAGGATGGTGAGCTTGCCGGTGAGACGGTCGCCGGCCAGAACCGGCTTCTTCCATTTCACATGCTCGATGCCTGGCGAGCCCTGCGAGGTCGAGTCCAGCAGGAAGGCGTCGCACAGCATGCGCATGAACATCGCGCAGGTGTGCCAGCCCGAAGCCGAAAGCCCGCCTAGGATGCTCGCCTTGCCGGCTTCCTCGTCGAGATGCATCGGCTGCGGGTCGAACTCCTCGGCGAATTCGATGATTTCGGCAGCACTGACGTCCTTGCTGCCGAGGTCGAGCGAGGCGCCCTCGACGAAATCCTCATAGGCCCAGGTTTTTCCGGTCATGTCGGTAATCCGGTTAATCCTTAGATCGTGGTGGCGTTTCGTCGAATCGCCGCCACGATCTAACTTGTTTGTTGGCGCATGATCTTCTCCGAAAACCGGTTCCCACTTTTCGGGATCGTGCTGCAAGATCGGGCAACCCGGATGCAGGCCGGCAGCGAATTGGTCAAGTCCTTTCTGGTAAGCCAGCTGTCGCTCAATCCGGTAGCGCCGCAAACTGCACCGTATTTTTTGTTTTCCGCAATTCCGGACGGAAAACCGCTGCGCACTTTTCCTGGAATTGCTTAAAGCCAACCGCGTCGGCGGAAATACCAGAAAGGCAGGATGGCCGAGACCACCATCAGGGCGATGGCGAAGGGATAGCCGAACTCCCATTTCAGCTCGGGGATGATGTCGAAATTCATGCCGTAGATCGAGGCGACCAGCGTCGGCGGCAGGAAGATGACGGCGGCGACCGAGAAGATCTTGATGATGGCGTTCTGCTCGATCGAGATCATGCCGAGCGTGGCATCGAGCAGGAAGGAGATTTTCTGCGACAGGAAGGTGGCGTGGTCGGCAAGCGACAGCACATCGCGCGACAAGGTCTTGATGCGGGCGCGCACATCCTTGCTCATCTTGGTCTGGGCCGCGACATGGGCGAGAAAGCCGGCGAGACGCTGCAACGAGATCAGGCTGTCGCGGACCGAGGAAGCGATATCCTCCTTGCGGCCGATGCCTTTCAGAAGTTCCTGGAAATCGCGGTTGCGTTTCGAGGCCTTGGTCGAACGCGCCTCGAAGATGTCGCGCGAGATCGCCTCAACATCGCGGCCGGCGCGCTCGAGGATGTCGGCGAGCCGGTCGACGATCGCTTCGAGAAGACCGATCAAGATGGTGTCGCCGCTGGTGCAGCCCGTCGCCACCTTTTCGGCGCGCAGCGGGAAGGTCTTGAAGGCCTTGGGTTCGTGGTAACGGATGGTGATCAGACGGTTGCCGGCAAGCGCGAAGGTCACCGGCGACATTAGCGGGTCGTCGGCTTCGGTCTGCGCCGGCAGCACGGCGGTCATGAAGTAGCCGCCGTCCTCGATGTAGAGGCGGCTCGAAATCTCGATCTCCTCCATCTCCTCGCGGGTCGGGATCGCTATGCCCAGCCAGCTCTCGATGCGCGCCTCTTCCTCCTTGGTCGGGTTGAAGAGGTCGGCCCAGACGACCCTGTCGCCATCCGCCGCGAGATCGTCGGTGAGGCGCAGGCGATCATTGTCCACGACGAAGGTTTTTATCATCGCCGGCTCTCCCTTGGTGGACAGGGTCTCGTTCGATTGTGCCGTTGCGGGTGCCGTAGGGTAGTGCCTTCGGCGAGCATCAGCCGATTAACCCTGCGATATCACAAGGTCAAGCCAGGCAGCGGAGCCAGCCGGAAGGCACCTTACAGGTCGACGGCGGCGCCGTCAGGTGTTGAACTTGAACAGCATGATGTCGCCGTCCTGGACGACATATTCCTTGCCTTCGTCGCGCGCCTTGCCGGCTTCCTTAGCCGCCACTTCGCCGCCCAGCGTGACGAAGTCGTTGTAGGAGATGGTCTGGGCGCGGATGAAGCCGCGTTCGAAGTCGGTATGGATGACGCCGGCCGCCTGCGGCGCCTTATCGCCCTTGTGGATCGTCCAGGCGCGCGTTTCCTTCGGCCCGACCGTGAAATAGGTGATCAGATGCAAGAGTTCGTAGCCGGCTCGGATCACCTTGTTGAGGCCCGGCTCTTCGAGGCCGATCGAAGCCAGGAACTCCATTTCCTCCTCGTCGGACAGTTGAGCGACTTCCGCCTCGATCGCCGCCGAAATGACCACCGTGCCGGCGCCCTGCGCGGCCGCCATCTTCTCCACCGCCCTGGTGTGCTCGTTGCCGGTGGCGGCGTCCGCCTCGGCGACGTTGCAGACATAGAGAACGGGATGCGAGGTGAGCAGGTTCAGCCCCTGCAGGATACGGAGATCCTCAGGCGAAATCCCGTTGAGCAGGACGCGTGTCGGCTTGCCGGCCTGCAAAAGCTCGAGCGCGGCCTCCATCATCGGCAGGACGGCCATGGCGTCCTTGTCCTTGCCGGCGGCGCGCTTGCGGATCTGCGTGATGCGGCGCTCGAGGCTTTCGAGGTCGGCAAGCATCAGCTCGGTCTCGACCGTCTCGGCGTCGGCGACGGGATCGATACGGCCCTCGACATGAGTGATGTCGTCATCCTCGAAGCAGCGCAGCACATGCACGATGGCGTCGACCTCGCGGATGTTGGCGAGGAACTGGTTGCCGAGGCCTTCGCCCTTGGAGGCGCCACGCACCAGGCCGGCGATGTCGACGAAGGAGATGCGGGTCGGGATGATCTCCTTCGACTTGCCGATCGCCGCGATCTTCTGCAGGCGCGGATCCGGCACCGCCACCTCGCCGGTGTTAGGCTCGATGGTGCAGAAGGGATAGTTGGCGGCCTGCGCGGCGGCCGTCCTGGTCAGCGCGTTGAACAGCGTCGACTTGCCGACGTTGGGCAAGCCAACGATGCCACATTTGAAACCCATGTTCGTCCAATCCTGTCGGAATTCGATTTTGGTGAGGGCTATGGGCGATAGGGGTGACGAACGTCAAGCCCCGCGCGAGGTTGGTTCGGCGCTCACTCCTTGCCGAACAGCTTCTTCAGCATCGCGGCCATCGGGCCGCTTTCGGGAATTTTTGCCGCTGGCTGCTGCGGGCGCGCCTGGCGGATATGGCTTTGCTTCGGCGGCTTGGGCGGCGGGCGGTCGTCATCGCCGGTCGGCACAAGCTTGTCGCGCAGGGTGAGCGTGACGTGGTTCATGAACGAGCTGTCGTCGCCCTTGGCGAGCAGCGCGGCGTCGTCGGCGATTGCGTCCAGCAGGACATCCAGCCATTCGCGGTCGGCCTTGGCGAAGTCGCCGAGCACATGGCCGTGCACCATCTCCTTGACGCCGGGATGGCCGATGCCGATGCGCACCCGGCGATAGGCGTTGCCGACATGCTGGTCGAGCGAGCGGATGCCGTTATGGCCGCCGGAGCCGCCGCCCACCTTGACCCTGAGCTTACCCGCGGCAAGGTCGATCTCGTCATAGAAAACGGTGAGCGCGGCCGGTTCGAGCTTGTAGAAGCGCAGCGCCTCGCCGACCGACTGACCGGACAGGTTCATGAAGGTCTGCGGCTTGATCAGCAGGATTTTTTCGCCGCCAAGCGTGCCTTCTGAAATCAGGCCCTGGAATTTTCGCGACCAGGGCGAAAAGGAATGGCGGCGGGCAATTGCGTCCGCCGCCATGAAGCCGACATTGTGCCGGTTGTTCTCGTATTTCGCGCCCGGATTGCCGAGGCCTGCAAAGACAAGCATCGCCGCCTCCGGACGCTAGAAAAAATTACTTCTCTTCGGCCGCCGGGGCCGCAGGTTCGGCCGCAGCCACCTCGGTGGTCGCTTCCGGCTCCGGCTTCATCGCCGACGAGCCGGCAATGGTCGCGATGGTGAAGTCGCGATCGGAGATGACCGGCTTGACGCCGGCCGGCAGCTTGACCGCCGAGATGTGGATCGAGTCGCCGATGTCGGTGCCGGCGAGATCGACGGTGATAAATTCCGGGATCGCGTTGGCCGGGCAGTGGAACTCGACTTCGTGGCGAACGATGTTGAGCACGCCGCCGCGCTTGATGCCGGGCGACTTGTCTTCATTGATGAAGTGGACGGGCACGTCGACATTGACCTCGGTGTCCTTGCCGATGCGCAGGAAGTCGACATGGACAGGGAAATCCTTGACCGGGTCGAGCTGGAAATCCTTCGGCAGGACCTGGATCTTCTTGCCGTCGACATCGATCGTGGCGACCGTGGTGAGGAACCCGCCGCCATGGATCTTGTAGAAGAGGTCCTTGTAGTTCAGCGCAATCGCCAGGGGAGGCTGCTTGTCGCCGTAGATAACTGCAGGCACTTTACCGTCGCGGCGAACTGCACGGGCGGACCCCTTACCGACCTGTTCGCGCGCTTCGGCCTTGAGCTCGTAAGTATCGTGGCTCATGGCATTTCCTTTCGCGTGTTATGGAGCGCTTGCGGCAGGCACGAGGCCAACCGTAAACGTCGAAAGCCGTCGCGGCCTTGCACGATCTGTCCGATGCGATTGGTGATCCAAATGCGTCTGGGGATCATGCGAGGCCTAGCCGGCCTTCCTCCGCGTTGCCTCCAAGGGTGTCTACGCGGGTGGCGGCTCTATAGCGGAAGGCGGACGACGGCGCAAGCGGTTGGGCCGGAAGGCTTGCAGGTGGTTTCCACCGCCGAAAGCATAATGCGAAGATCCCATTCGTGACAAATGTAGGATCGGGCGGCTTTCGGTCGTCCTGCGGCATACAACCAACGCCTGTGGGGACCAAAATGAAACTTCTGTTCAGCCGCAATCCCAATCCTCGCCTCGCTGTCGCGACCGCGCGCTATCTCAAGGCGGAGATCGCCTTTGAATTCGCATCGCCGATGGCACCGGGGCAGGCCGAGCGCTACCGCGCGCTCAACCCCAATCTGACCTTGCCGATATTGGTCGGCGCGGGATGGAGCCTGTGGGAGACGGACGCCATCGCCTGCCGGCTTTCGCGCGAGGAGCGTTCGGATTTCTGGCGCGGTGGGGACGATGAGCCGGACATGATCCGCTGGATCAGCTGGGGCAAGGAACGCTTCGCCTTCGCTTGCGACATGGTGCATTTCGAGCGCGGCACCAAGCAGCGCTATGGGCTGGGTCCCATCGATCAGGCGCTGGTGGAGGAGGGGCTGAGGCAGTTCCACAAGGCTGCGGCGGTCCTCGAGCCCGAGCTTTCCGGACGGGAATGGCTGGTCGGCAATTCCATCTCCTATGCGGATTTCCGCATGGCGACATTCCTGCCTTTTAACGATGCCGCTCGCTTGCCGCTCGATGATTATCCGTCGATCTGCCGTTGGTACGGCCGGCTGGAAGCGATCGACGCCTGGCGCGACCCGTTCCAGGGGCTCGAGGCGCCGCCGCCGCCGGTTAAGGCGGAGGCGTAACCCGCACGGCTTTGCGCAATTCCGGACGGAAACGGCTAGGCTTTTTCCCGGAATTACCCTAGGCGGCGTCGACCGCCTGGTCGTTGTTCAGCGCATCGCGCAATTTCTGGATTTGCCGGTTCAGGGCATCGAGCTCGGCCAGCTTCATGCCTGAGCGCTCGATCAGCGTCTCGTTCAGGCAATTGCACCGGACGAGCAGGGCTCGTCCGCTAGGGGTCAGGTCGACCTGCACCTGGCGCTCGTCGGTCTGGCTGCGCTGGCGGGTGACGAGGCCGGCCTGTTCCATTCGCTTCACCAGCGGAGTGATGGTGCTCGATTCCAGGGCGAGCCGATGCGCGATGCTGCCCACCGACATGCCGTCCGCCTCACCCAGTGCGTTGAGCACAAGATATTGCGGATAGGTGATGCCCATTTCGTCCAGCATCGGTTTGTAGGTACGATTGATTGTCATGCTGGTGGCGTAAAGCGTGAAACAGAGCTGATTGTCCAACGGAAGAGGCACGGCACGATCCTTTTGCCGACTGAGCACCGATTATGTACCACGAAAAATGTTATCGTGATACATATTTCTGTAGACAAGCCAGCTCGACGGCGGTACGCATATCGTTATCGTGATATTATTTATTGCGAAAATTACAAAGGAGATGGAGATGACTGAAGCTTCGCAGACCAAGATCGGCAGTGGCACGATCACCACCAAGGACGGCACGCAGATCTTCTACAAGGACTGGGGCACTGGTCAGCCGATCGTCTTCCACCATGGCTGGCCGCTGAGCAGCGACGACTGGGATGCCCAGATGCTGTTTTTCCTGTCGAAGGGCTACCGTGTCATCGCGCATGACCGCCGCGGCCACGGCCGTTCGACCCAGACTGACATCGGCAACGAGATGGATACCTATGCCGCCGACGTGGCAGCGCTCGTCGCGCATCTCGATCTTAAGAACGCAATCCATGTCGGCCATTCGACGGGTGGCGGCGAAGTGGCGCGCTACGTCGCGCAGTATGGCGGCGGCGGTCGCGTCGCCAAGGCTGTACTGATCGGCGCCGTGCCGCCGATCATGCTCAAGACCGACGCCAATCCGGGCGGCCTGCCGCTCGAAGTGTTCGACGGTTTTCGCTCCGCTCAAGCCGCCAACCGCGCCCAGTTTTTCCGCGACGTGCCGGCAGGGCCGTTCTACGGCTTCAACCGTCCGGGCGCGGTGGTTTCGCAAGGCGTTGTCGACAATTGGTGGCGCCAGGGCATGATGGGCGGCACCAAGGCGCATTACGATTGCATCAAGGCGTTCTCGGAAACCGACTTCACCGAGGACCTGAAGAAGATCGACGTGCCGGTGCTGGTCATGCATGGCGACGACGACCAGATCGTGCCGATCGCCGACTCCGCTCTGCTTTCGATCAAGCTACTTAAGAAGGGCGAGCTCAAGGTCTATAAGGGCTTCCCGCACGGCATGGCGACGACCCATGCGGACGTCATCAACGCGGACCTGCTGGCCTTCTTCAAGGCTTAAGCATTCTTGCCGCTGAAATGAAGAAAGCACCCGCGTGGCGGCGGGTGCTTTGACTGTTTGAAACGGACGCGGGGTCGAGCGCTCAAACCTTCCTGGCTTCCTTCATGTTCGGCAAAAACACCGTCAGCAGGCCGAGGAAGGGCAAGTAGGAACAGACCTGGAAGACGAAATCGATGCCCTTCATGTCGGCGATGACGCCGAGCAGGGCGGCGGCGATACCGCCCATGCCGAAGGCGAAGCCGAAGAAGATGCCGGCGATCGTGCCGACGCGGCCCGGCACCAGCTCCTGCGCGAACACCACGATGTTGGAGAAGGCCGACGACAGGATCAGGCCGATCATTACGGTGAGCACCATCGTCCATTCCAGATTGGCGTAGGGCAGCGCCAGCGTGAAGGGCAGGACGCCGACGATCGAGAACCAGATCATCGCCTTCTGTCCGTACCGGTCGCCGAACGGGCCACCAAGCAGGATGCCGAGCGCCGATGCGCCGAGGAACAAGAACAGCATGACCTGGCTGGTCTGAACCGAAACGCCGAACTTATGGATGGCATAGAAGGTGTAGTAGCTGGAGAGCGAGGCGATATAGGCGTTCTTGGTCAGCACCAGCAGCGTCAGCACGGCGAGCGCGCCCATCACCTTCTTGCGCGGAAAGGGCGACACATGGGCAACTTGCTTGCGGGTGGCCTGCGAGGCACGCATGCGGCTGTACCAGCCGCCGACCTGCCACAGCACGAAGATGCCGATCAGCGAGCCGATAGCGAACCAGGATATGCTGGTCTGGCCGAAGGGCACGACGATGAAGGCGGCGAGCAGCGGTCCCATCGACTGGCCGAAATTGCCGCCGACCTGGAACAGCGACTGCGCAAGACCGAAGCGGCCGCCCGAGGCGAAGCGGGCGATGCGCGAGGATTCCGGATGGAAGATCGCCGAGCCGATGCCGATCAGCGAGGCGCCGACCAGGAGCAGCACATAGTGGCCGGCGTAAGCCAGCACGATCAGGCCGACCAGCGACGAAGCCATGCCCCAAGGCAAGGAATAAGGCATGGGCCGCTTGTCGGTGACCATGCCGATCACCGGCTGCAGCAGCGAGGCCGTGACCTGGAAGGTGAAGGTCAGAAGGCCGATCTGCCAGAAATCGAGACCGTAGTTCTCTTTGAGGAGCGGATAGATCGCCGGCAGCAGCGACTGCATGATGTCGTTGATTGCGTGGCAGAAGCTCACCGAAAGGATGACGGCAAACACCGTCGCTTGCGCCGAGATGTTGCTTACCGGCGCCGGTGCGGCGACGGATGTGGCGGTCGTATCAGTCAAGGCAATTGCTCCGTAGGCTACTCGCGGCGAACCGCAGCCGGCCTTATAGGCCTGTTGCCAAGCGACTTCTTTCGTGGTTTGGTCCAATAGTTTCGCAAGTGGGCCACATCGGATGCCGCACGGCCGGGAAATCTTCAAAGGCGATGCCGCCGAGCTTGGCCGGCTGCATCAAAGCCGCTGGCAATGGCTTGAGGAGGCCGTCGGGCCGGCGGTGGCGCTACCGACGGAATATCCGGACGGCTATCACGTGCCGCAACACCGCCACAGCCGCAGCCAGCTTTTGCATGCCCTGGTGGGTGTGGTGCTGGTGACGACAAAGCACGGGCGCTGGATGGTGCCGCCCGACCATGCGATGTGGATACCGGCCGGCATCGAGCATTCGGTCGAGATGCTGGGCGACGTCTCGATGCGCTCGGTCTATGTCATGCCGAATGCCATTGCGGGCCTGCCGGAGGGCTTGCGCGTCGTCGGCATCACCGAGCTGATGCACAGCCTGATCGTTGAATCGGAGAAACTGCCGCAAGGAGGCGAGCTCGAAGGGCGGGCAGCGCTCGTCATGGGACTTCTGCTGCATGAGGTCCCGAACCTGCCGGAGCGGCCGCTCGGCCTGCCTTTCCCATCCGATCCGAAACTTGCGGCGCTTTGCCGGCGCTTCGTGGCGGCGCCTTCGCCGCATGCGACGATCGACGAATGGGCGGACGCCGCCGGAATGAGTCGGCGCTCCTTCACCCGCGCGTTCCATCGCCAGACCGGGCTGTCGCTGTCGACCTGGCGCCAGCAGGCATGCCTGTTTGCAGCGCTGCCGAGGCTCGCCGACGGCGAGCCGATCACCAGGGTGGCGCTCGATCTCGGCTATGACAGCGTGCCGGCCTTCATCACCATGTTCAAGCGCATGCTCGGCGCTTCGCCGCGCGGTTATATGCGCGGCGCGCGCGATGCCGGCGACAGCCCGCGGCGCACCGGCGGTCCGATCGCGGCGTGAGACAGGCGCCGCCGCAAGCCTCGATCCTCGCTCGTACGGCAAATACTGATTGCAATATGCAATCGGTTATGGTCTTTTCGCTGGGAGCGAAATCGGAGAAAGCCTCGTGGCAACGATCGTCTATGCCATGCTGACCTCGCTGGATGGCTACATCGCCGGGCCGAGCGGAGACATCGATCTGCCGGTTCCCGAAGAGGAACTGCACCAGCATTTCAACGACGAGATGCGGCGGACGTCGATCGCGCTCTGCGGGCGCCGAATGTATGAGATCATGCGCTTCTGGGATAGCCCGGAGCGGGAGATTGCCGCCGAGGAGGTCGAGCGGGATTTTGCCCGCGCCTGGCGGGAAACGCCGAAGATCGTGTTTTCGACCACGCTTAGAGAGGCCGGGCCGAATGCCCGCCTGATGAAGGGCGATGTCGAGGCTGTGGCAAAGTCGCTCAAGGCGGAAACGAATGGCGAGATTTCCGTCTCCGGCGCCGAGCTTGCCGGGCATCTGGCGCGCGCGGGGATGATCGACGAATACCGGCTTTATGTGCATCCGGTCGTGCTGGGCGGCGGCAAGCCGTATTTCCAGTCCGGCCTGTCGCTGGCGTTGAAGCCGCTCGGAACGCAGCGCCTGGCGCAAGGCGTCACGCTGCTGCGCTATGCGCCTGCCGGGAGTTAGTCGAACAGGCTCGAAACCGATTCTTCCGTCGCGGTGCGCGAGATCGCTTCGCCCATCAGGTCGGCGATTGAAATGACGCGGATGTTCGGCGCGTCGAGTACGGCCTGGCTCGGCTGGATGGAATCGGTGATCACCAGCTCCTGCAGCTTCGAGCCGGCAATGCGCGTCACCGCGCCGCCCGACAGCACGCCATGGGTGATGTAGGCGGTGACGCTGGTGGCGCCGTTGGCGAGCAGCGCGTCGGCCGCGTTGCACAGCGTGCCGCCGGAATCGACGATGTCGTCGATCAACAGGCAGTCCTTGCCGGCGACCGCGCCGATGATGTTCATGACTTCCGATTCGCCCGGGCGCTCGCGGCGCTTGTCGACGATGGCGAGCTGCGCGTCGAAGCGCTTGGCGAGCGCGCGTGCCCGCACCACGCCGCCGATGTCGGGCGACACGACGACGACATTGCCGAGCTGCTTGTACTTGGCCTTCACGTCGCGCGCCATCACCGGCACCGAGAACAGATTGTCGGTCGGGATGTCGAAGAACCCCTGGATCTGGCCGGCATGGAGGTCGAGCGTCAGCACGCGGTCGGCGCCGGCCCGGGTGATCATGTTGGCGACCAGCTTGGCCGAGATCGGCGTGCGCCCCGACGCGCGACGGTCCTGCCTGGCATAGCCGAAATAGGGGATGACCGCCGTGATGCGCCGCGCCGAGGAGCGCATGAAAGCGTCCATCATGATGAGCAGTTCCATCAGATGGTCGTTGGTCGGATAAGAGGTCGACTGCAGGATGAAGACATCCTCGCCGCGCACGTTTTCCTGGATCTCGACGAAGATTTCCTGATCGGCGAAGCGCCTGACGCTGGCCTTCCCTAGCGGGACGTTGAGATAGCGAGCGACCGCTTCGGCCAGCACCCGGTTGGAATTGCCCGCGAAAAGCTTCATGCACCGTTCCTGGTGAAGGATGGAGAGGCCCGAGAGACTCTCATGAGCCTTTTATGCGGGCTTTTAGCGGCCCGCGCCGGTATTGCAAGCCTCGTTGTGGGGAATCCTCCCGGCGATCGCAACAAACACGGAAAACATCGCAAGCCGGCAACAGTTCGGCCGGCACCGGTCCGGTCAGCCGGCGCCGCCGGTGCCCAGCCATGCGGCGAACTGGTCGATCGTCTGGTCGGCAATGGCCTGCATGGTTGCGGGCGCCACTGTGGGCCACCCCTCGCCGCTACCGACAGAAGGCGCCTTCTGCTGGCCGTTGATGCGATGCAGGCGGTTTCCGGAGGGATCGTAAATGTCCCAGACATAGATGACGGTCGTGTCCTTACCTTCGGACATCGTCGAAAAATAGCCCTTCAGCACATGCGTCGCCGTCTGGTCCGTGCTGCCGACAAGCGTCAGGCCGCGCTGCTTGGCACGGGTCTGGAGCTCCGCCGTCAGCGGCGCCGCCGCGTCCACCGATGCGCCGACGATCGGCGCCACCTGCAGCCGCGTCTTCGCGAGGGCCGCGGTTTGTGCCGGCGTCCTGGGTGTCGCCGGTGCCACCGCAGTGGAAGGAGCGGTCGAAGGGGCTGGCGCGGTCGTGGTCGGAGACGTCGCCGCCGATGACGTGCTTTGTGTCGGGGGCAAGGGCTGGGCCGAGCTTGCGGGCGGGGTGATGGCCGAAGGTTCCAGCACGTCCTTGGCATTGGTGCAGGCGGCAAGCGCCAGCGCGACAAGCAATGACACGGTCGTCATCCGCGATCGTCTCATTTGCCTGAAGACTCCCTAGTGGCGAACGCCCCCGCGTGAACCAACCATTATGGATTCACTGTACGATCAAGTCGAGATCATGGCGCGACAGCGGCTTCGGTGCCGATTCCGTGGTGAGGTAGGTGCGGCCGAGCGTCATCGCGGTCTCGGTCTCGGAGTCCATGATGATCATATGCGCGAACAGCGTCATATTGGGCGCGATCGGTTCCGGATTGCCCTGGTAGAACATCGGCATGTCCATCCAGGACGGCGTGAAGCGGGCGCCGACCGAATAGCCGCAGGCATTCAGCCGGTGCTTGGTCAGATTGTGCGCCTCTAGCGTGCGGGCATGCGCGTCGAAGACATCGCCGAAAGTGTTGCCCGGTGTCATCGCCTTTTCGACCGCGAGCAGGGCGGCGCGGGAAGCGTCGAACAGCTCTTGGTGGCGCTTCGACACCTTGCCGGTCAAAATCGTTCGCATCATCGGGGCATGATAGTGGTGAAAGACGCCCGCCCATTCGAGCGTCAGCTGGTCGTTCTTGGTCAGCTTGCGGCGGCCCGCCTTGTAGCGGCAGAGCAGGGCATCGGCGCCGGAGCCGATGATATATTCGTTGGCGGGATAGTCGCCGCCGCCGGCAAAGACCGCGCCCTGCATCGCGGCGAGGATGAGCCCTTCATCGCCGCCCTGCTTGATCAGCGGCAAGGCGGCATCCAGCGCATCGTCGGACAGATTGGCCGCCTTTTCCGCCTTGGCAATCTCGGCCGGGCTCTTGAACAGTCGCAGCCGGCCGACGATGCCTGATGCATCGGCGATCTGGCCGAAGGTCTGCAACTGCTCGTCGACGCGGCGGCCATTGTAGGCGGTCAGGCCATGGGTGTCGTATTCGACGCCGATGCGGGCGCCGAGCAGATCAAGGTCGTTGAGCAGGTTGCGCAGGTCGATCGCCGGATTGGCGCCCTGCCGGTCGGTCCATAGCAGGATGTTTTCTATGGTCGAGGTATGGCGTGCTTGCCTCAAATCGGCCGAACGGGTGAGCAGCACCATCGAGCCGTCGGCTTTCACCACCAGGCACTGGAAGAAGCAGAAGCCGAACGTGTCGTAGCCGGTCAGCCAGTACATGCTCTCCTGCGCGAACAGCAGCACGGCGTCGAGCTTCTTGTCGGCCATCTCGATCAGCAGCCGGTCGCGCCGCGCGTCGAATTCCGAACGTTCGAAATGCAGCGCCATTACTCTTTCTCCAGAACGATTGCCGAAACCTGGCGCCCGTAATCCGCTTCCTTGCGGTGGGTGGTGCGCCGGTAGGAAAAGAAAAGGTCTTCTTCCGCGTAAGTGCAGCGGCCAAGGCCCTCGGCACTCACGCCGGCCTTGCGCAGCCGGTCGATCGTATATTGGTTGAGGTCGAACATCGAGTGGCCGGTGGTCTTTGACGGACTGAAATACCGGTGATTGCCGGCATCGGTCTCGACGAAGCGGGTGACGAATTCCGGTCCAACCTCGTAATTGTCGGGGCCGATGGAAGGGCCGAGTACGGCCACGATGCGCTCGCGGCGGGCGCCAAGGCCTTCCATCGCGGTGACGGTGTTTTCGAGCACGCCGGTGAACGCGCCCTTCCAGCCGGCATGGGCGGCGCCGATGACGCGCGCCTCGGCATCGGCGAAGAGCACCGGGCCGCAATCGGCGGTGGAGGCGCCGATGGCGATGCCTGGACGGTCGGTGACGATCGCATCGGCCTTCGGGCGCGGCCCCGCGAAGGGTTCCCTGGCGACGACGACATCGGGTGAGTGGACCTGGTGCGCGGTCAACAGGTGATCGGCCGGCACGCCCATCCAGGCGGCAACGCGCCGCCTGTTCTCGGCGACCAGCGTTTGATCGTCGCTGGAGCCTGTGCCGATGTTGAGCCCCCGATAGATGCCGTCGGAGACGCCGCCGATGCGGGTGAAATAGCCGTGGCGTATGCCTTGCGCCTTTTCAAGCAGCGGCGAGCGAACTGGATCGGGTCTGGTCTGATTCAGCATGGTTGGGTTTGTCGTCCGTGCAGGGCGGGTTCGTCAAGGCGAAGTTCGGGCGACAAGCATGACCAAGGGCAGGACCAGGAGGCGGGACCGCCCGCCAATCTCAGGGGGCTCGCGCCACCGGCATGATCTTCATCACCTTGAACAACTCGCCCATCGCGTCGGGACCGGCAAGGCGTTCCACCGCGTCCGAAATGGCCTGACGTGTCCCGGCATCCGCGTCGGCTCCGAGCGTGCCGGCGCGCTCGAGCAGGCCCATGCCGAGCAGGAACTCGCCCTGGGTCGACAATTGCACGTCGAGACCGTGAGCGCGCGCCATGTCGGCAAGAGGGGCGAAATCGACATGGGCGGTGAGATCGGCTTCACCCGGATTGGCCAGCACATCTTCGCGCTGATGCCGGCGCAGCGCCTGGAAGGTGTCGCCGATGCCCGGTTGCAGGTGGCCGTAGTCGATGAAGAGGCCGGCGCCGCCCTGGTCGGCAATGCGTGCGGCGATCGCCGACATCAGCGCCGAACGGGCGGGCGCCACTTCGGCGATGGCGCCCTGCGGTGCGTTGGCCGCGGCCGCCGGCAGCAGTGCCGGGTCGACAGACCCCGCACCGGCGAAGAAATGCAGTTCGTCTGCGCCATCGAGACCGACCACGCGCTCGCGCCAGCCCGAGCCGACGTAGACGAACTGCCGGATCGGCACCGCGTCGAACAATTCGTTGCCGACGATGAAGAGCGGCTGCGGCGGCAGCGTGTCGATGGTCTGGTGCCAGCCAAGCGCCGCGTTCTGCCCGGCAAGCGTCTGTTCCTGGATCTTGGCCAGGCGCGGGCTGGTCTCGATCATGGCAAAGGATGCGCCCGCGAGGAGCACGGGGTCGAGCCGCGACCAGGTGCGCAGCATATCCTTCATCAGCGTGCCGCGGCCTGGTCCGATCTCGGCAAAGGTCGCAGGTAGAGGCCGGCCGGTGCCCTGCCAGGCCTGGTAGAGCCAGACCGCGACAAGCTCGCCGAACATCTGGCTGATCTCCGGCGCGGTGATGAAGTCGCCGGCGGCGCCGAAGGGCTCGCGCGTCGTGTAGTAGCCCTTGTCAGGATCGAATAGGCAAAGCGCCATATATTCGCTGACCGGGATCGGGCCAGTCGCGCCGATCAGGCCGATGATGCGCTGCTTCAGCCGGGTCATGCCGGCTGCGGCTGCGTCAGCGGCTTGGCCGTGACCATGGCCCAGATGCCGGCCAGCACCATCGGCGTGGACAGGATCATGCCCATGGTCAGCCAGCCGGTGCCAAGCAGATAGCCGAGCTGGTGGTCGGGTTCGCGGAAGAACTCGACGAAGATGCGCGACAGGCCGTAGCCACAGATGAAGGCGCCGCCGACGAAACGCGGCGTCTTCAGCTTGAGCCGCGAATGGGTGAGGAAGCGCAGCACCAGGAACAGCACGAGGCCTTCGAGCAGTGCCTCGTAAAGCTGGCTCGGATGGCGAGGGTCGAGCCCGGCCGGACATTGCCCCAGCGCTTGCTGGAGACGATCGTTGCAGAAGACGACGCCCCAAGGCATGTCGGTCGGCCTGCCCCACAGCTCGGCATTGATGAAGTTGCAGACGCGCACCAGCCCAAGGCCGACCGGCACGCCGGCCGACACCACATCGAACAATGTCCAGGTGTGGATGCCACGCTTGAGCGAAAACAGCGTCATGGCGAAGATGACGCCGAGCAGGCCGCCATGGAACGACATGCCGCCCTGCCAGACGGCAAAAATGTCGAGCGGATGCGCGATGTATCGCGACAGGTCATAGAACAGCACGTAGCCGGTGCGCCCGCCGAGCACCACGCCGATCGCCGCCCAGACGATGAAGTCGTCGAGGTCCTCGGGCTTCATCGGCAGATGGCCGTCCGGCCAGAGGCGCGGATTGGTGACGAGGCGCTTGGCATACCACCAGGCAAAGAGGATGCCGACGATATAACCGACGCCGTACCAGTGCACCGCCAGCGGGCCGATTTTGACGATGACCGGATCGATGTTAGGGAAAGTCAGGGAGGCCAGCGGCAGCAGGAAATATTCGCTCAACAGGGTCTCCAGGGCGCGGTCATGTTCGGGCGCGGACCATGCGGCAGGGTTTTGGCGCGGTCAAGGCAAGGCTTCGCTTGCATTCCGCCCCACTCGCCACTACGTCAAATCGACAAAGCGAGGATTTGCCATGTCGACCGGACCGAACCGCATTCTCGACGAATTCGCCAAGCTGATGACCGATGCAGCGGGTGCCGCGCAGGGCGTGCGGCGCGAGGTGGAGACGGCGTTCCGGGCGCAGGCCGAGCGCATGTTGAACTCCATGGACATCGTGCAGCGCGAAGAGTTCGAGGCCGTGCGCGAGATGGCGGTGAAGGCGCGGGAAGACAATGTGCAGTTGGCGGCGCGCGTCGAGGCGCTCGAGACCAGGCTCGCCGAATTGACCGGGCAGGCCGCACCTGCGGGTGCCGCGAAGCCCCGCGCGAAAAAATAATCGTTAAACTTTTCCACATAGCGCGATCCGAAAAATCGCTTTGCCGTGAATCGCTTACCGGCATTGCATGAATCTTTGTGACAGCGACCTTTCCACATGCGGATGCCGCGGTGCGAAAAATTGGGCTGTTCACGCGACTCCCGATCAATAGACTGAATTTGTTGCATGATTCGAAGCAGGGTCATGCGCCGGGCGGTGGGGTCCGGTCTGGGGTCTTTGCGTTTGAGAAGTTCCTGGCCGTCCGAGTTCTAGACAAGATTGTTCGTCGTGTGTGCCCCGCGGAGCGTGTGGCGCTCCCCTGAACACAGGAAGCATCCATGGAACTTCTCGAACTCGAATTCTCCCGCGAAATCCACCCGGTGGATGTCATCGAGCAGGTGGCCCACAACAATGACTGGTCCTTCGAACGCGCCGGCGACGATGAAATTTCCATTTCGGTCGCGGGCAGCTGGACCGATTATCACGTCTCCTTTTCCTGGATGGAAGATTTCGAGGCGCTGCATCTGGCCTGCGCCTTCGACATCAAAGTACCGGACACGCGCGCGCTGGAAGTGATGCGGCTGTTGTCGCTGATCAATGAGCAGATGCTGTTCGGGCATTTCGATCTCTGGGAGCAGGAAGGCGCGATCATGTTCAGGCAGTCGCTGCTGCTTGCCGGGGGGGTCGAGCCGTCGAGCCAGCAGGTCGAGGTGCTTCTATCGTCGGCTCTCGAAGCCTGCGAATGCTACTTCCAGGCCTTCCAGTTTGTCGTCTGGTCGGGTACATCGGCCAAGGACGCGCTGTCCAGCGTGCTCTTCGAGACCCACGGAAACGCCTGAACCAAGCCAACATTGCCGATGAGTTCCAGCAGCGAGCGCAAGCCCGAGATCAGCTTTGCCGATTTCGACCGTGTCGACATCCGTGCCGGCACGATCGTCGAGGCCGAGCCGTTTCCGGAGGCGCGCAAGCCGGCGATCAAGCTGAAGATCGATTTCGGCCCGACGATCGGAGTGAAGAAGTCGTCTGCGCAGATCACCAAATACTACGCGCCGGAAACGCTTATCGGCCGCCAGGTTTTCGCGGTCGTCAATTTCGCGCCGCGCCAGATCGGTCCGTTCATGTCGGAAGTGCTGACGCTCGGCTTTCCGGATGAAGAGGGCGCCGTGGTGCTCGGCGCCATAGAGCGCAAGGTCCCGGATGGCGGGCGCTTATTCTAGCATGCGTCGATATTCAGGTGAGGCCAGCGTGCGAATGGCGGTCTCCTGCGCTTTTTCAAGTACGCTCCGCGCCGGTTCTCGGAGCCCACCATTCTCAGCTCGGCCTGACCTGAATCTCGGCGCATCCTAATCGCCACGTTGTATCAGGCTGCCAGTTTACGCGTTCTTCCCAGGGCTTCGTCGACCACATCGAGGAACATCTCGGCGCAGGCCTTCCAGCTGTAGCGCATGGCGCGCTGGCGCGCTTCGGCGCGATCGACCTGAAGCGCCTTCATCGCCGCTTCGCCCAGATCGTTCGATACTGCCCCGCCGACACCGTCGCCGACAATGTCGATCGGCCCGGTCACCGGATAGGCGGCGACGGGCGTCCCGCTGGCCAGCGCCTCGATGATCACGTTGCCGAACGTGTCGGTGCGGCTCGGGAAGACGAAGACGTCGGCCGACGCATAGATTTCGGCCAGCTCGTCGTTCGGACGATGGCCGAGGAAATGCGCCTTGGGATAGCGCGCCTTGAGCCTTGCCAGTTCCGGTCCTTCGCCGACGAGGATCTTGCTGCCTGGCAAATCGAGGTCGAGGAAGGCGGTCAGGTTCTTTTCGATCGCGACGCGGCCGACGCACAGGAAGACCGGGCGCTCGAATTCGGTTTCCTTGCGCTTGTCGGGCCGGAAATGGTCGGTGTCGACGCCGCGCGTCCAAGGCCTCAGCTTGTTGAAGCCGCGCGCCGCAAGATCGTCCGCCAGCGATTGCGTGGCGACCAGCGTGCCCTGTCCGGAATTGTGGAAGTCGCGCAGCCAGTTATAGGCCCAGCTCTCCGGCACCGGCAGGCGGGCGCTGAGATATTCGGGAAAGCGCGTGTGGTAGCTGGTGGTGAAGGGCCGGCCGGCCCGGCGGCAGTAGCGGCGCGCCATGATGCCGAGCGGACCCTCGGTGACGATGTGGATGTGGTCGGCCTTGGCGGCCTCGATCCGGCGGGCGACACGGCCCGGCGTCGTCAGCGCCAGCCGGATGTCGGGATAGGTCGGCATCGGCAAGGTGCGAAAGAGGTTCGGCGTCAGGAAATCGAGATCGACATCGAAGGGTTTTAGCGCCTCGGTCAGGCGTTCCAGCGTGTGCACCACGCCGTTGACCTGCGGCCGCCAGGCGTCAGTGACCATCAGGATGCGCATGGCAATCCTAATACGCATGACGGCCCCTTGCCGGAATAGTTCCTGAGCGCGCCGGCGCGGTGCCGGAACGGCAGCCAGGCGGCAGCCCGCGCCTCGCTCCAGCGCAACCGGGCAGGCGCGGGATCGAAGCGGGGCGGCAGGGCCGAATCAACAAGGGTCGCGCGCTTCATGGGCGCTCTTGACCATGATTTCATGACGGGCGGATGAAGCTTGTCTTGCCTGGGCTTACGCCGGAACCTTGATCACCGCGCGCAAGCCGCCGAGCGGGCTATCCTCGAGGCTAATGTCGCCGCCGTGGCTGCGGGCGATGTCGCGGGCAATCGACAGGCCGAGCCCCGTGCCGCTGGCATCGAGGTTGCGCGCCTCGTCGAGCCGCAGGAAGGGCTTGAACACCTCTTCACGCTTGTCGGCAGCGATGCCTGGGCCATTATCGTCGATGGTGACGGTAAGCGAGCCGCGGCCGTGATTGGCATCGACCTCGACGGTCTTGGCGTAACGAAAAGCATTGCCGATGACATTCGAGAGCAAACGGGCGAAGGCGCGCGGCCGCACATGCACGGTCGGATCGCCGGTCAGCGTCGTCGTCAGCTTACACTTGCGCAGTTGCGCTTCCTCACCAAGCTTCTGGAAATAGGTCTCGAGGTCGAAGCGGCCGGTGTCCTCCGCGGCCTCGCCGCGGGCAAAGGAGAGATAGCCTTCCAGCATCGACTGCATGTCGTCGATGTCTTGGTTGAGCGCGGCCTTGGTCTCCGACTTGCCGCCGGCCAAGGCCAGTTGCAGCTTGAAGCGGGTGAGGATGGTTCGAAGATCATGGCTGACGCCGGTCAGCATGGCGGTGCGCTGCTCGATCTGGCGCTCGATACGCTCACGCATCTGGATGAAAGCGAAGCCGGCGCGGCGCACTTCCTCGGCGCCGCGCGGACGGAAATCGCGCGGCATCGGCCGGCCCTTGCCGAAGCTTTCGGCGGCCTCGGCGAGCGTCAGGATCGGCCTGATCTGGTTGCGCAGGAAGGGGATGGCGATCATCAGAAGCACCAGCGAGGTGCCGACCATCCAGATCAGGAAGATGTGGGTGTTGGAGGCATAGGCCTGGCTGCGCCGCACGAAGACGCGCAGCACCTTGCCTTCCAGCTGGACGCGCACCTCGACGACGTTGGAGTTGCCGACCGTGTCGATCCAGAATGGACGGTTGATCTGTTTTGTGATCTCCGAAGACAACGCTTCGTCGAGGATCGAGAAGAAGGGTTTCGGGCCGGGCGGCGGAAGTGGATCGGGTGGCAGCAGGTCCACCTTCAACTGCATGCGGTCCTGGGCGATGCGGATGATGTTGGCGTAATCGGCATCGTGCGGGTAAGTCTCCATCATGTCGATGACGGCTGCGATGTCCGCGATCGTCGCCTGCGACAGGCGCTGGGTCACCGTCTGCCAGTGGCGCTCCATGAAGACGAAGGCGACCACCGACTGCAAAAGGATCATCGGCGCGATCACGATGATCAGCGAGCGGGCGTAGAGCCGCTTCGGCATATAGAGCGCGACCAGGCGCCAGAACCGGTTCCAGGCGCGCGGCATCGCCCTCAGCGTCCGCATTGCGAGATCGCCGAGGCCGCCGCCGTTGGGCTTTTCCAGTTGCGTAGTCGCCATTCGCCCTTCCGCTCGTCGATGGCCTGTTCAGCAAAGGGCCTTCGACGATAATCTACTAGACGCTGAGCCGTTCTGGAATGGCCGTGACAGTTCAGACAGTTAGGACGTCAAACAGCCCATTGTTCGACATTGATAACAAAGGGCTTTTCCCAAAATTGTCAAACCATCAGGTCTGGTTCGGTATCGCCAGAACGGGGCAGGCTAGATTCGAAATAGGCCATTTTCAGGAACACACAAGCGAGGCCAGCCGAGATCGAGGCAACTGGGCCACCGTTGCATTGCTGAGAGTGCAAACAGTTAGGCTGCCGGTGCGCACGCTCGAGAGAGATTGCCCAGGGAATTTGCGCAGTCCCTGTTCCGACAACTTGCGAACGTCTAATATGCCCAAATGCAGGGGTCGCGCATCGCCTTCGGTCCGTTCGTACTCGATCCAGACATTGGGACCCTTCTCAAAGGCCAGGTTCCGATTACTATTGGGCATCGTGGACTTACGCTGCTTGCCGCACTTACCGCACGGCCAGGTGAGATCGTGACCAAGGCCGAGTTGATGGACGCGGCTTGGCCGGATACCGCCATTGAGGAAGGCAACCTTACCGTCCAAATCGCGACACTGAGAAAGGCACTGGGCCAGACTGACAACGGCGGTGAGTGGATCGCCACGGTGCCTCGCGTCGGCTACCGCTTCACCGGGACTGTCGAACCGGCCGCGAGCGCATCCTCCAGACCGATACCGCCATCCGGCAAGCCGTCGATTGCGGTGCTGCCCTTTGTCAACTTGGGCGGCGATCGGGATCAGCAATATCTCGGCGACGGGATAACAGAGGACATCATTACAGAGCTGGCCAGGTTCCGCTCCCTGCTCGTTATCGCGCGCAATTCATCATTTCAGTTTCGCCATCCTACATTGGACGTTGCGGAAGCACATCGCAAACTCGGAGTTCGCTACCTCGTCGAAGGCAGCATACGAAAGCTCGGCGATCGCATTCGCATAACCACGCAATTGATCGACGCCGCCACCGGCACTCACCTGTGGGCTCAACGGTACGACCGAGCCCTCAACGATATCTTCGCATTGCAGGACGAGGTTGCGGCTCTGATCGCCTCGATGGTCGAAGGCCAAGCGGAGGCCGATTCGGCGAGCCGCAGCAGACGCAAGCGTCCGGCCGATTGGGACGCATACGACTACTACCTGCAGGGGCGCGCGCACTTTTACCGATATGAGCTGGATAAGTCCGAGCCCCTCTTCGCGCGGTGTGTCGAGCTCGATTCGACATTCGCTCAAGGCCATGCCTTCCTCGCACAGGCCCTCGTGGGCAGATTTTGGTACGACAACGATCCGCTGACGCTACAGAAGGCCTTGGATTCAGCACATACGGCGCTCGCGCTCGACAGGAGCGATGGTGTCTGTCACCAGAGTATGGGGCTGGTCCTTACCCACATGCGACAGCACGGCGATGCGGGATTGCATTTCGAGCAAGCGCGCTCGCTGAACCCGCTGGACGTGAACATAGCAGGGGACTACGCAAGCTGGCTCAACTACGGCGGACGGGCCGAGACGGCGCTCAACGTGCTCGAAACTGCGCTCCTGCGCGACCCGTTACCACCGATTTGGTTCTGGGAGGTGAAGGGTAGCTCCCTTTTCCTGCTCGGGAGGTACTCGGAAGCCGTCGGCTCGTATCAGAAGGCCGGCGACCATTTCTTCATCCATGCCTTCCTCGCAGCATCGTACGCACATTTGGGCGAGACGGAGAAGGCGCGCGCCGAGGTCCAGGAAGCATTCACGAGAAAGCACGACCTGACTGTCCGGCTGATTTCAGGTCTCCCCTTCGCCGACCAAACCGCCCTCGAACTTTTCGCGTCAGGCTTCGCAAAAGCGGGTTTTCCCGTGTGAAGCGAAAGCTGCGTTCCAGATTCAACGGGCGGCTATTCTACACTGAGCCGATACCCAATACCGCGCACCGTCTGCAGCCACACCGGATTGGACGGATCGCGCTCGATCTTGCGGCGCAGCCGGTTGATCTGCACGTCGATGGTGCGCTCGCCGACATCCGATTCATCGCCCACCAGCTCATGGCGCGGTATGGTCTCGCCAGCCCGCGCGGCAAAGATCGCCAGAATCTCCTGCTCGCGGTCGGTCAGCTTAAGCGCCTCGCCGCCCCGCTTCAATTCGCGCTTGGCGATCTGGAACGTGTAGGGGCCGAACACCAGCTGTTCCACCTTCGGTGTCGCGGCCGGGCCGCCACGGCGCAAGATGTTGTTGATGCGGAGGATCAGCTCGCGCGGATCGAATGGTTTCGGCAGGTAATCGTCGGCGCCGGCTTCCAGCCCGGTGATGCGGCTGTCGGTCTCGGATAGCGCCGTCAGCATCAGGATCGGCACGTTCTTCTCCGCCCGCAGCGCCTTGGTGAGGTCGACGCCGGTTTCGCCCGGCATCATGACGTCGAGCACCAAAAGGTCGAAATCGAGCCCGGCGAGCTTGCGCCTTGCTTCGCCGGAATTGCCGGCGACAGTGACGCGAAAGCCGTTCTCGGACAGGTACTGCTTGAGCAGGTTGCGGATACGCGTGTCGTCATCGACAACCAGAAGATGCGGCGCGTCATCGTCGGGCGCGGCCGGATGATCAACCTTCTCAATGGTCTCCATGGTTCTTCCCCGATGTTTGCGCAGGCACAATGTCGATCTGCGCTCTTAGTTCCGGATTGACCATCGCTTCCAGGAATCGCTCGATCGTGGCGCGTTCGGTGGTTCCGGAATCCTCCAATGCCGCACGGATGCGGCGCGACTGTGGCCGCGCCAGCGCAAGGGCCAGGGCGCGGCCCTTGGCGGTCGGGTAGAGTTCGCGCTGCCGGCGGTCGCGCGGACCCTGCACCTGGACAATATGATCGGTATCGATCAGCTGCTTCAAGACCCGCGCTAGGCTCTGCTTGGTGATCTTCAGCACATCGAGCAGCTCGGCGACGGTCAGGCCCGGCCTGCGGTTGACGAAGTGCAGCACACGATGATGGGCGCGGCCGAAGCCGTAATCGGCAAGGATCTGGTCCGGATCGGAGGTGAAATCGCGATAGGCGAAGAAAAACAGTTCGATGATGGCGAAGTCGATGCCGTCCTCATCGGTGATGGCCGTCCTGATCGGTTTTCCGGCTGCGGGGCTCGTCATCATTTCTCCATGCGAGGCGGGAATTATGTCAGTACTATTGACGTAATTTCCGGGCAATGATAATTTTTGACAAGCTTTTCGGCGGATTGCGAACGAAAAGGCAAGAGGAAGCCGTTTTTCCGGAACTTCCTGAGTTTGCCACGAATTGAATATCCGCCTACGCTTCCAAGCACTGGCCAGCGTTTCGGATCCTGTGACGGGGGCCGGCACCAAGGCTATAAAACACAACGATTTGCGGGCCCGCCCGCGGGAGGTTTCCATGGCATCCGTTCCCTTCGATCAACTGGAAGGCTTCATCTGGATGAACGGCGAGTTCGTCAAATGGGCCGACGCCAAGGTCCATGTGCTGACCCATGGCCTGCACTATGCCAGCGCCGTCTTCGAGGGCGAGCGCGCCTATGGCGGTCAGATCTTCAAGCTGACCGAGCACAATGAGCGCCTGCATGAATCGGCGCGCCTGCTCGGTTTCAAGATTCCCTATACGGTCGCAGAGATCGACGAGGCCTGCCGCACGCTTTTGAAGAAGCAGGGTTTCCAGGACGCCTATGTGCGCCCGATCGCCTGGCGCGGCAGCGAGCAGATGGGCGTTTCGGCGCAGAACAACCGCATCAACTGCGCCATCGCCATCTGGCAGTGGCCGAGCTATTTCGACCCCGCGCAGAAGCTCAAGGGCATTCGCCTCGATGTCGCCGAATGGCGCCGGCCCGATCCGCGAACCGCGCCATCCAAGTCGAAGGCCGCCGGCCTCTACATGATTTGCACGCTGTCCAAGCATGCCGCCGAGGCCAAGGGCTACGCCGACGCTATGATGCTCGACTGGCGCGGCCAGGTCGCGGAAGCCACGGGCGCCAACATCTTCTTCGTCAAGGACGGCAAGATCCACACGCCGACGCCCGACTGCTTCCTTGACGGCATCACCCGCCGCACCGTGATCGGCCTTGCGAAGGACCGCGGTTTCGAGGTGATCGAGCGCGCCATCATGCCGGAGGAACTCGAAGGTTTCGAGCAGTGCTTCCTCACCGGCACGGCCGCCGAGGTCACGCCGGTCTCGGAGATCGGGCCATACCGATTCGAGATTGGCGAGATCACCAAGACGTTGATGAACGACTATTCTGCTGCAGTGCAACCAAAGCATGCGATCGCCGCAGAATAGCGATAGTCACAGCTTTTTTGTGCAATAGGGGCGGTTTTGCAGCCGCCCTTTTTATTTAAGCTTTTGTGCATTTGACTTTCGAACAATTCGGCGTCTCATGTGGCGTCGGCCCGAGGAGGCTGGCGGCTATGGAGGGACTAGTTACATGGACAGCAACACGATTATTCAGATCGTTGTACAAGTAATTGCCGGCGTCATCGGTGGCCAGGCGGTTGGCGCGGCGCTGAAGCAGGCGGCGATGGGCCAGCTTACCAAAATCCTCAGCGGCGCGATCGGCGGCGTCGGCGGTGCGGCCATCCTTGGCAGTCTGCTGGGTGGTGGTGGAGTCGACGCAGCGGCAGCGGCGGGCGGCATCGGCAGCGCGCTCGACCTGAAGAACCTTCTCGGCGGCGTCGGCGGCGGGGCCATCCTGACCGGCATCATCGGCGCGGTCATGAACGCGATGAAGAAGTAAGGCCTCTCGCTTCTGGTTTTCCGATGGGCGGCTTCGGCCGCCCATTTTCGTTTCCTGGATATTTGCGCTGGCCGGCAGTGGACGGCGTTTGCCCGCCTGTCTACATCAGGGCGATAACCGGAGCGGTTCAGACTTTTCCTGGAATTGCTCGAGAAAGGAAAGCCATGGGTCAGCTCAACGCCGGTATCGTGCCGGTCACGCCCTTCCAGCAGAATTGCACCATCCTGTTCGACATGGACGACAAAACCGGCGTCGTCGTCGATCCCGGCGGCGATGTCGACCAGGTGCTCAAGGCGCTGAAGGACAATGCGATCAAAGCCGGCGCGATCTGGATCACGCATGGCCATATCGACCATGCCGGCGGCGCGATGGAGCTGAAGGAGGCGCTCGGCATCGACATCATCGGCCCGCACGAGGCCGACAAGCCGCTGCTTGCCAATCTCGAGAACCAGGCCAAGCGTTTCGGCCTCACCGATCCAGTGCGCAATTGCGTGCCGGACCGCTTCCTTACCGAAGGCGAGACGGTGTCCTTCGGCAATCACGTGTTCGAAGTGCTGCATTGCCCGGGGCATGCGCCGGGCCATGTCGTCTACTACAACCGCGCGGCCAAGTTCGCGCATGTCGGTGACGTGCTGTTTCGCGGCTCGGTCGGGCGCACGGACCTGCCCGGCGGCGATCACGCCGCGCTGATCGCTTCTATCAAGAAGAAGCTGCTGCCGCTTGGCGACGATATCGGCTTCATCTGCGGCCATGGCCCAGGTAGCCGCTTCGGCGACGAGCGGCGGAGCAATCCGTTCTTGACCTAGGTTATGCTGATATTCAGGTGATGACGGCCTGCGAGCGGCAGTTTCCTGCGCTTCCGGTGCTCACGTACCTAAAAGTACGCTCCGCTCCGGTTCTCGGAACCTACCGCTCTCGACTCGGCCTGATCTGAATCAGCACAACCTGCCCAGTGGCGAGTGGCCAGGCCAGAAACAAAAAGCGCCGCTTGAGGCGGCGCTTTGCTTAGGGCAGGGAACCTAAATATTAATTGGCGACGCAGAAATGCTGGTCGCCGTCGCTGCCCGTGAAGGTGCCGGTCCGCGAATTGAAGGTGCGATAGCGATCCGAGCAATATTCGTACCAGGCCCGGGTCCACGGCTCGGCATAGCGGTCGGCATAGACGACGCGCGGCTGCACATAGTAGCGGCGCACCGGCTGGTCGACATAGTAGTCGTCCCCATAAGCCGGTTCGTAATAGCGCGGCCCGGGGTTGCTGAGCGCGCTGCCGATCAGGGCGCCGGCCGCGAGGCCGACAACGCCGGCGGCGAGGGCGTCGCCGCCATGATGGTGATGATGGTGCCAGCGCCAGTCATCGGCATTGGCCGCCGAGAAGGTGGCCAAAGTGGTCGCGGCGATGCCCGCGGTCAGGACGGCGGTCTTGAGAAAACGGTTCATTTTCGGTCTCCTTCGCGCCGGCCCGCGCATTTTTCAGGGGATGCGAGCCGGCTTTAGCAAAAGTTAATAGAAGACCGTGGCTGAACGGAGGCTGAACGGAAATCAGCGCAATCGATTTTTTCGAGGCCGGCTGTTTTTCGAAAGTCCGGGCACAACCCATTCCGGGCGGGAGCGGTCCCGCCTGAAAAGCCTCCGTCGGATCCGTCCTGAGCCGGCTTAGCCGATCGACAGATTGACGGCCTTCGGACCCTTGCCGCGCTTGTCCGGCTCGGTGTCGAATGTCACTTTCTGCCCATCCTCAAGACCGGGAAGGCCCGACGCCTGCACAGCCGAAATGTGGACGAAGACATCCTTCGCGCCATCGTCGGGCGTGATGAAGCCGAAGCCCTTGGCATGGTTGAAGAATTTGACGGTGCCGGTCTGCGGCATGGGAAACTCCTTTGATCCCATAAAGTCAAGTCTCGGGCCGGCAAATTGCCCGAGAGGAAATTTGTCCTTTATTTTAGCGCTATCGGCAAGAGAAAGTTTTCGCCTGCCGATCCAAGGATTTGCGCGCGAAAAAGGCGCGACGGTTCGGTCGCGCCTTCGCAATTTCGAGCCTGTCCAAAAGCCCGTTTATGATCCTGCCGCATCGTTGCATCCGCAAGGACAGGCGGCTGCGCCGATCAGGCGGCGCGCAGGTTGACCGCCTTCGGGCCTTTGCCCATGCGGTCCGGCTCGACGTCGAAGGTGACCTTCTGGCCGTCGACCAGCGTACGCAGGCCAGATGCCTCGATCGCGGAAATGTGGACGAACACGTCCTTGGCGCCGCCATCCGGCGTGATGAAGCCGAAGCCTTTGGTGGCGTTGAAGAACTTTACGGTACCGGTCTGGGCCATTGGGGAAACTCCTTCACCCGTGTCAGTCTTGTGGTTTGCCCGCTGCCTCGCGCCTTGGGCAAATCCCGGTGGTTGCTTCGGCAGTCATGCATTCGCGCATGGTCAAACCCCCCGCCGAAAAACGGGGCTGTCAGAGATTCACACTTATCGGGGAAAGGTCGTCCAAAACGTTCCGCTCTCCGGGTCGCAAATGCCCGAACGGGGAAATTTATTACACGGAAACGTGATGGTTGCAAGACGACGGTCGCGGGCGGCCCGCGGCGCGTCCAACGCAGGCGCCTCGATAGACCTCGTGCCGGCACGGGTCATCGGCCAGAGAAGGGCCAAGCATGGGCCAGAGTGAGGCTGCCGATCGACGGTTGCGGGTCTGGACACCGCAACGCGCGTGGTGTTGCTTAGCCTTGAATCTCCAGCCCGCATGGCTTAGGTCCGGCGGACCAACAAACACGGCAGGTTTCCCATTAACAGAGATCAAAGAAGAGCGGCAAACGCGAGTGGCAAGCCAGGAACGGCCAGCCCGCTCGATCCCTATGTGCAGCGCGCGCTGCAGCTGCACCAGGCCGGACGCCGTCAGGAAGCCGAGGCGCTCTATCGGCAGGTCCTGGGGCAGCAGCCGAACCATGCCGCCGCGTTGCATTTCCTCGGATTGCTGCTGCACCAGACGGGTCGCAGCGAGGAGGGGCTCGATCTCATCGAGCAGTCGGTGACGCTGCAGCCTAGGAATGCCGACTTCCTCAACAATATGGGCACGGTCATGCGCGACCTCGGTCGTGTCGCCGCCGCGGTCGATTTCTTCCGCGGCGCGGTGGACATCCGGCCGGACCAGCTGGCGGCGCGCGACAATCTCGGTTCGTCGCTGAAGCAGCTCGGGCAGTTCGACGCCGCCGAGGACATCTATCGCGGCACGATCGGCCGCAACCCGTTCCATGTCCGCGCCCGCATCGGGCTTGCGGAAACGCTGCAGGAAGCCGGGCGGCTGGATGAAGCGATCGCGCTGTTCCGCGAGTCCTTGTCGATCCGGCCGAAGGATGCCGAGCTGCTCTATAGCCTGGGCGTGGCCATGATGGAGAAGGGCAAGCTCGGCGAGGCTGCCGATCTTGCCCGGCAGGCAGTGGCGGTTGTTCCCGGCATGGCCAAGGCCTGGCTGCTTTTGACCCAGGTCAAGCGCCAGACCGAGCGCGACAAGGAGCTTGCCGGCATGGAAGCCGAGCATGCCAAGGCGCCGCTGGGCAGCCTGGCGCGCATGCAGCTTTCCTTCGGTCTCGGCAAGGTCAATGACGACCTCAAGGACTATGGCCGCGCGTTCGACTATTTCGCCGAGGGCAACGCCATCCGCCGCCAGGGAATCGACTACGATCCGGTCCGCACGCGCGACGAGTTCGAGGCGATGAAGGCGGTCTTCGACAAGCCCTTCTTCGGCAAGCACCCGACGAGCGATATTTCCGACGATACCCCGATCTTCGTCGTCGGCATGCCGCGCTCCGGCACCACGCTGGTCGAGCAGATCATCGCCAGCCATCCGCAAGTCTATGGCGCAGGCGAGTTGAGCATCCTGAAGACTGCGGTCGGCAAGCAGTTTCCGATGAGCATGCCGGGTGGATTCCCGAGCGGGATCCTCGATATGCCGGACAAGGCGTTCGCCGAAGCCGGGCAGGCCTATCTCGACACCCTGCATGACCGCTATCCGGGCTTCCGCCATGTCACCGACAAGATGCCGGGCAACTTCATGCTGGTCGGCTTCCTGCACATGATGCTGCCGAAAGCCAGGATCGTGCATTGCGCTCGCGATGCGGCGGCCACCTGCCTGTCGATCTTCAAGGTGCATTTCCGCGGCGACAGCCACCGTTACGGCTACGATCTCGGCGAGCTCGCCGATTTCCATAACCTCTACACCGACATCATGGCGCATTGGCACAAGGTGCTGCCGGGCGTCGTGCACGACGTGCGCTATGAGGATTTCGTCGCCGACCAGGAAGGGCAGACACGGGCGCTGATGGCCCATCTCGGCCTGCCCTGGGACGACAAGGTGCTGTCGTTCCACGAGACGGACCGGCCGGTCCGCACGGCATCGGCGGCGCAGGTGCGCCAGCCGATGTATCATGGTTCGGTCGATCTGTGGAAGCGCTATGGGGACAGGCTGAAGCCGTTGCTGGACAAGCTGGCCTAACACGCCGTTCGCCGATTGGTCGAAGCGCCCGAACTTCGTCATCCACGGGCGAAGCGGACGCGCAGACCCGAGGATCCATTTCGTGACTTCGCGCGAAGGGCAAAGGCGGCGCAAGAACAGAGATAGTTCTGCACCGCTGCAACGCTCATAGGTAGCGGAATGGATCCTCGGGTCTGCGCCGCGTCGCTTTCCCCCTTGCTCCGCCCTTGGATGACGACCTGACGGGCGTATCGGCCAATCGCAAGGGATTGCGGCCAACCAAGCTGGCGTTCCGTCAGTTCCTCAAAGCTCGATAAATGGCTGGAATCCGCCGAAGATCATGCGCTTGCCGTCGAACGGCATGGCAGACCAGTCCATCTTGAGACGCTCATCGGCCATCACCTTGGCCATGACGGCGTCGCGGCTCTGTCTGGACTGGTAAACGACCCAGGCGAAGATGACGATCTCGTCGTCCTTGGCCTGCACGGCGCGCGGAAACGATGTCAGCTCACCAAAGGGCACGTCGTCGCCGACGCATTCGACATAGGAGAGCGCGCGGTGCTCCATCCATATCGGGCCTGCGGTGTTGGCCAGCTTCTTGTAGTCATCGAGATTTGCCTTCGGCACGGCAATCACGAAACCATCGACATAGGACATGACTCAACTCCGTTGCTGAAAACGAGCTCCGGGTCGGCGGGGGAACGACCCGGAGCGGGGTGAGCGCGTCATCCATCTAGGCGACGCCTGCTCGCTAGGAAATTCAGTTCACCGGCGCGTTCATCGCCCAGGCGATGCCGAAGGGATCCTTCACCTGGCCCCAGCGGTCGCCCCAGAACATCACCTGCAGCGGGGTGACGATCTCGCAGCCGGCATCGACCGCGCGCTGCCACCAGGCATCGATGTCGTCGCTGCCGAGATGGAGCTGCAGAGTATAGCCTTGGGCCGCCTGATGCGGGTGGCCGTGTTCCGGATAGGCGTCGCCCAGCATCAGCGTCGAGCCGTTGACGTAGAGATGGATGTGCATCGTGCGGCCCTTGTCGTCCGGCGGATAGGCGAACACTTCCTCCGCGCCAAAAGCCTTCTTGTAGAATTCGGCGGCCTTGATGGCGCCGTCGACCTGAAGGTAGGGCGTCAATCCGCCGAGAACCTTGGCGCGGGGCGGGGTCTGATCGTTCATATTCGTGTTCCTCTTCACGGGGTTTGACCTAGCTTGCGGCCCAAGGACGGACGAACCGGCGGCGATCCTACACGCCTCCAGAAATTCTTTTTAGGCGCCTTGCCTTGCAGCCGCTTAGGCGCCTTGCCTTGCAGCCGCGCGGCCGCAAGACAATCGCGTTGAAAGCATCATTTTATATGACCTTCGCCGAGAAGGTGGTGTCGCGGCGGCTTTCGCGCGTTTCGAATATCTCCGGAAAGCCGATGTCCTTGCGCAGCTCCGCAGGCAGCGAGAGCAGGATGCGCTCGCTGCGGTGACGAGCGCGCGCCTCGGCATAGCGGTTGGCGAGGCGGCCGATGGACGACAGTACCGACATGATTGTTCTCCCTGGTTGATGCCGGCATCATCGTGTCGGCATCCCAAGGACGAGGCGGCAATCGACGATCCGACAGATCGCCTGATTTTTTTAGAACACCGATGCAGCCAGAGCGGTGTCGTAATATTCCACCATCTCGACGATCTGGCCGTCGCGAACCGTCCAGAAATTGGCGGTGCGCATGACGAACTCCTGACCGGTGGCGCGGCGTGTCATGTGGATTTCGACCTTCGCGGCGACCTTGTCGCCGCCATCGACGATGTCGACCGGGACGAAGTGCCGATATTCGAAGTCGTCGTCGAGCGCCAGCAGCCTGGAGAGGAATTCCTGCTTGCCATGTGCGGTGCCGGCGTGACGGGATTGCCGGGGATCGGCGATCCAGCGGAACACGACATCCTCGGAACACCGCGACAGCGCCCCCTCGATGTCGCGGTCCGCATAGGCCTTGTAGAGATTGCTGACGATTTCCACTGCACGCATGGCCCATTCCCTCCATGGCTAAACAGCTCAGCATGCTCCTTTTTTAGCAGATCGAAAAGTAATGTCGGGCCGAGAACACTATTTGCCGGGCCGGCGTTACTTCAAATGCCGGCCCGGCGGATGGAGCGTCTCTCAGCTGGGCGTTTCGGCCACTTCGCGGAAGAACGCCTCCGGGTCATCGACCTCGGTCAGCCGCCGCTTCTCGATCAGCCAGAAGCGGTTGCCGACCGCGCGGATGAAGGAGCGGTCGTGCGAGGCGAGTAGGCAGCTCGCCTCATGCTTCAGCAGTTCCTCCTCCAGCGCTTCCTGGCCGTCGATGTCGAGATGGTTGGTCGGTTCGTCGAGCAGATAGAAATTGGGATGGACGAGCCTGAGCACCAGCATCATCAGCCTCGACTTCTGCCCGCCGGACAGAAGGCCGATCTTCCGCTCCTGCATCTCGATCGCGACACCGGCACCGGCCAGCAGCGAGCGGGCGCGCTGCTCGCCGACCTCAAAGCGGCGCGAGATCATCGCCAGCGGCGTGTCGCTGCCATCGATACCCGACAGCGCCTGATCGCTGTAGCCGGGCACGGTCGACGGCGTCACCTTGATGTTCGCGGCAGAGCCTGGTTCGGCGATGGCGTTGCGGATCATGGCGATGAAGCGCGTCTTGCCGACGCCATTGCGGCCAAGCAGCACGATGCGATCGTCCTGGCAGATATGGCGCTTACCGGTCTTGAACAGCAGCGCGCCGTCGGGCGTTTCGACTGTGGCGTCCTCCAGCGTAATCAGCACCTTGGCGTGGGTGCCGCGGTTTGCGAGCCTGATCGCGCCGGCCGAGCGCTCGCGATGCGCCGCGACGGCGGCATCTTCCAGCTTCTCCGCCCGCTCCTTGAGCTGCTTGGTTTTCACCGTCAAAAGGTCACTGCCGGAATTGATGCCGATGTTGTTGAGCTTGGCGGCCTGCTTTCGCAGCTGCTGAGCAATCTTCATGTCGCGCTCGAACTTGCGCGCCATGGAGGCATCGAGTTCGTCGAGCGCCTGCCTGGCGCGCGAGTAGGGCAATGCGAACACCGGCGATTGTTCAGGGCGCAGGAACAGCGTGCGATTGGTGACAGCGTCGAGGAAGGCGCGATCGTGGCTGGCGACGATCACCGGCACCTCGCGCGGCAGCGCGTTGAGCCAGCTTTCCAACTGGCCGATCTTGGCCAGGTCGAGATGATTGGTCGGCTCGTCGAGCAGGAGTACGTCCGGATCGGTGACCCAGACGCGGGCGACCAGCGCCAGCCGCTGCCAGCCGCCGCTCAAGCCGCGCATCGGCCGGCTGCGCATGTCTTCCGGCACGTCGAGCGAATCCAGCACCACGTCGATGCGCCAGACCTCGCTGTCGCGCTGCTCGGCCGGCAAGGCATCAGCGACGACGTCATGGAAGCTGCGATCGAGCAGAGCGTCGGGAACGGATTGCGCGACATGGCCGACGAGCAGGCCGCGCGAGCGGGTGATGTCGCCCGCGGTGGGTTCGAACGCACCCGCCAGACATTTGAGAAGTGTGGATTTGCCCCGGCCATTGGCCGCGACGATGCCGAGCCGGTCGCCGGCGGCGATGGTAAGGTCGAGGTTGGAGAAGAGCGGCGCACTCATGATGACGCCGAGGGATTTGAGGCTGATCAAGGCCATGTCGATTTCTCTGGTCTTGCCGGAAAGTCCGGCTGATGCACTTTGACGGCGCGCCGGCAGGCCATCAGGCCAGGCTCAGCGGCACCACGAAGGGGCAGACCAAAAATCGAGACGGGAAAAACCCGGACCGTCCGGTCAGCCCTGCAAGCAAGCTCGCAGGGCGCAAATCGGGCCACGCTGACGATGGTGATCGATAAACACGCAGCCCTCCTTTCCAGATGTTCGAGTTGGGAGATTGGGTACACCGGGGGAGGGGCCCGTGGCAAGGGGGCGGCAGGCTGCAGGTCAAACGGACCTCAAATGGCCACCGCTCACTTCGTACTCTTTGTTCAAGTCCAATAGGAAATGCCCGAACACCGCCACTTTGCCGAGATCGACGACGATGACCAAAAGCATGTTGAAGCGACCGGTGCCGATCAAAACCTGATCGAACCGGCTTAACGCGTCCCGATAAACATAGTGGACGTCGTTCAAATAGGGCAGACGGATTTCATCCAAGTCCAGCGCCTCGACATATGGCCAAATGTCGACAGCTGCCTCCGCGGTGGAAGTAACGTCCTGGATAGGCTCTGCGAAACAGGCTTTGAATTCGTCTTCCTGAAGTCTGCGAACAACGACCATCTGGCCAGTCTAGATGCCGTTCGAATATATCTGCAACAGCGTGTTACTGCCCCGGCCGTCCGGTCTTGCCCGGTCGACGCTTTTGGCGGCGTTCGTTGGCCGGGTCCTCGTAGGAACCGATGCCCGAATGTTGGCGAACGATTGGTTTGTCGTCGCGCCCTTCCGGCGTGGGAGAAACCGGCTTTGGCTTCGCCGGCACTTTTCCTTCGACGGGTTTTTCCGTCCGACGCACCGTCATCTCGTCGAGCGAGTTTTTCCTGAACAACGGCTTGGTGCGATCGCCGGGAATGCCGAAATCGGAGCCATGCGCTTCCTGTGCCGTCTGCTTCTTGAACAGCGAGCGTGACACCGCGCCTGCCGGTGTCGCCATGTCTGTGCCGGGACCCACGTCATCGATCGACGGCTTGGCGAAGAGCGGCTTCTTCACCGGCACCGCGCCGTCGGCGCCCATCTCGTCGAGATGCGGCTTACGGAAGAGGTTGGGCCGGGCAGCCCTGGCCGCCTCTTCGGCGGCGCGGGCTTCGTCGAGCCTGCGGAAGCGCTCCTGCTCCTCGGCCGTCCGATGCCTGGCCACGCCCTTGTTGTGCTTGCCCTTTTCGCGGCCTGACGCCGGACTTTGGTTTTCCACCTCCCGTGCCAGCGGGTCGTCGGAGATGGCAAGCTCCATCTCGCGCAGCCGCTTGATCTCGTCGCGGATGCGGGCCGCCTTCTCGAAGTCGAGATCGGCGGCTGCGTCGCGCATCTGCTTGTCGAGCGCCTCGAGATGGGTTTTCAGATTGTTGCCGATCATGGCGCCGGCGTCGTCGGTGAACTGCGAGATGTCGGCGCGCACGTGGTCCTTCTCGTAGACGGAATCGAGAATGTCGGCGATGCGCGACTTGACCGATTCCGGCGTGATGCCGTTGGCGGCGTTCCACTCCATCTGCTTCTCGCGACGGCGGTTGGTCTCCGCCATCGCCCGCTCCATCGATCCGGTGATCTGGTCGGCATAGAGGATGACCTTGCCGTCGACGTTGCGGGCGGCGCGGCCGATGGTCTGGATCAGCGAGGTTTCGGAACGCAGGAAGCCTTCCTTGTCGGCGTCGAGAATGGCGACGAAGCCGCATTCGGGGATGTCGAGGCCCTCGCGCAGTAGGTTGATGCCGACCAGCACGTCGAAGGCGCCGAGGCGCAAGTCGCGCAGGATCTCGATGCGCTCCAGCGTGTCGATGTCGGAGTGCATGTAGCGGACGCGGATGCCGTTCTCATGCAGATATTCGGTGAGATCCTCGGCCATGCGCTTGGTGAGAACCGTGACCAGCGTGCGGTAGCCGGCCCGGGTCGTATCGCGGATCTCGCCGACGACGTCGTCGACCTGGCTCTTGGCCGGGCGCACCTCGACCGGCGGATCGATCAGCCCGGTCGGGCGGATGACCTGCTCGGCAAACACGCCGCCGGACTGCTCCAGCTCCCAGGCGCCTGGCGTCGCCGAAACCGCAACGGAGAGCGGGCGCATGGCATCCCATTCCTCGAAGCGCAGCGGCCGGTTGTCCATGCAGGAGGGCAGGCGGAAGCCGTACTCCGCCAGCGTCGCCTTGCGGCGGAAGTCGCCGCGATACATGCCGCCGATCTGCGGCACGGTGACATGGCTCTCGTCGATGAAAATCAGCGCATTGTCCGGCACATATTCGAACAAGGTCGGCGGCGGCTCGCCCGGCTGACGTCCGGTGAGATAGCGCGAATAGTTCTCGATGCCGGCGCAGGAACCGGTCGCCTCCAGCATCTCCAGGTCGAAGAGGGTGCGCTGCTCCAGGCGCTGCGCCTCGAGCAGACGGCCAGCCTTTTCAAGCTCTTGCAGGCGATGCTTGAGCTCTTCCTTGATCGACTTGATGGCTTGATTCAAGGTCGGGCGCGGCGTCACATAGTGCGAGTTGGCGTAGATCTTGACGCTCTTCAGCTCGCCGGTCTTCTGGCCGGTGAGCGGGTCGAATTCGGTGATCGCCTCGATCTCGTCTCCGAACATCGAGATGCGCCACGCCCGGTCTTCCAGGTGGGCCGGAAAGATCTCGATCGTATCCCCGCGCACCCGGAACGAGCCGCGCACGAAGTTGACGTCCTGGCGTTTGTATTGCTGGGCGACGAGGTCGGCGAGCAGCGAGCGCTGGTCGAGCCGGTCGCCGACCTGCATCTGGAAGGTCATCGCCGTATAGGTCTCGACCGAACCGATACCGTAGATGCAGGAGACCGAGGCGACGATGATGACGTCGTCGCGCTCGAGCAGCGAGCGCGTCGCCGAGTGGCGCATGCGGTCGATCTGCTCGTTGATCGAGGATTCCTTCTCGATATAGGTGTCGGTCCGGGGGACGTAGGCTTCCGGCTGGTAATAGTCATAGTAGGAGACGAAATACTCGACTGCGTTCTCGGGGAAGAATTTTTTGAACTCGGCGTAGAGCTGCGCGGCCAGCGTCTTGTTGGGCGCCAGGATCAAGGCGGGGCGCTGCGTCTCCTCGATCACCTTGGCCATGGTAAAGGTCTTGCCCGAGCCGGTGACGCCGAGCAGCACCTGGGTCCGGTCGTTCCGCTCGACGCCTTCGACGAGGTCCTTGATCGCGGTCGGCTGGTCGCCGGCGGGCTCGAAATCCGACACCATCTTGATGGCGATGCCGCCTTCCGACTTTTCCGGACGGGCCGGACGGTGCGGCGTCCAGAGCTGGCCGTCCTTGTGCAGCGGGTTGCCGGATTCGATCAGCGCCGATAGCGCCGCGACGGTCGCGGTGACGCCGCTCGACGAAACCTGCTCGGCATCCTCCAAGCTGATGTCGAGGCCGGCGACCGGGTTGAGGCCGGCGGCCGCGCGCTCCTTCGCCGACGCCGCGCCGCCCATCGAGGTGCCTCGCGCGGTGCGTCCGGGTGCCGACGAGCGTTCGGGGATCTTCTTCGGGGCTTTCGCCTTCGGCCGCTTTTCCGCCTCGCGCTCGATCTGTCCGGCCCAATCCGAGATCGAGCCGGTCAGCGGCGCGCCGGTGAAGTCAGCCTGCGGCGCTTCGGCGAAGCCGCCGGGATTCAGCGGCTCGGCGGCATCGAGGAAGTCGGTCAGCGGGCTGCGCCGCTTCGGCGCGCCGTCTTGCGAAGGCGTCTTCTTGTCAGGATGTCTGGCCATGGGGCGAATATGGGTGGACTCGGCCGAAATGGAAAGGGGCGAGTGAATAGGCGCTGCGCGAGCGCGGACGCTGCTGACAGAAGGCTGTCAGGAGAGGCGTCATGATCCGGTGGGAGAGGCTAACGCCGACCAGGTTCCTCGCCCCGCCAGAGGCGGGGAGAGGTGTCCGCGGAGCGGACGGAGAGGGGGGATTTGCAAGGCGGAAGCCCTTCTCTTCGAGGCACTTTCGCCGCCCGAATCGGTGCTCCCGTGTCGGCTTCGCCGAGCCACCTCTCCCCCATTTCATGGAGCGAGGAACCCAGGACTCAATTGAACCATAGCGCGAACGTGAAAAAGCCGGCGCCGCCGAACTCGCGCCGGATCTGGCCGAAATCGTCGCTGGTGAGGATCCTGCCGCTTTCGAGATAAGGCGCGATGCCGGGGCCGGTGATCGACAGGACGAGGTCGAAGGGTTTCGGCTCATCGAAGAAACGTTTCATGTTGATGCCCTTGCCGGTGATGCGGAAATGCGGCAGCAGCACGCGGCCTTCGAGAAGGTCCTCGGCCATGGTCAGTGTGGCGAGCCAGGCGGTCACCTGCTCCTGGCCGACCTCCAGGCCGGTGAGGGGATTGGAGCCTTTCTGCTGCGGGCCCGGCAGCCACTCGCGGTCATTGTCGGTCTCGGCCAGGATCGCTTTCCAGTCCTCGCGCGACAGCCGGATCATCTCCAGCAGATGGCGGCGCGCGGCCTGCCTGCGCTCCGGCTCGACCACCGGCCAGTTGACGAGATGCACCAGCGAGACGAAGTCGGCGAAGCGCCATTCCGAGGTGAAGATGTTGCCGCTCATGCCGCCATCCGGCGGCACCAGCGCATCCTGCAAGGGCAGCTTGGCGCGCGGGAACAGCATGTGGAAGGAGCCGTCGAACATGGCCCTGAAATCATGCGCCAGCCAGAAATCGGCCTGCGCCATCAAGAACTCGGCATAGCCTTGCAGCCAAAAACCGTCGGCGCGGTCGAAGCGGAAGGTCAGCGAAGGCGCGGTGTTGCTGGTGTCGATGCTGCCGTGGGCGAGCGAGGCCATGATCGCGGCGATGCTCTCGTCGGGCGCTATATTGCCATCCTCGTTGAGATCGATGCCGACGCGGGTAAGGTCGATCACCATGCCGATCTCGGCATCGTTCGGCACGGAATCCAGCGTTGCGGCGGATTTTTCCAGCCGGTCGCGGAAGGCGACGAGGATGGCACGGAACTCATCGTAGGTCAGCGGTTGCGGGTTGGGGTTGTCCGGCACAGGCAACTGCATCAGTGGCAGCATGAAGGATTTCGGGCTTTCGAAACCGTGGCGATGCAGACCGCCGGCCAGCAGCTCCAGGGCGGTGAAGAATTCGCCGGCGCCGGCGGCATAGGCCGATGCCGGGTCCTTGGCTGCTGCCGTCTCCAGCGTCGACAGCGCCGCGTTGCGTTCGCTCACGCTCCTGGCCTCGAACATTGTCTTGGCTGCTTCCGGCATCTCCGCCCAGGCGAAGGACGCAGGCAGAAATGCAAACAAGGCTGCTACAAGGATCGCTCTACGCATCGTCATCGCCCTCCACTGCGTCATGTCGCGAGCATACACATATTTGGCTCAAGGCGTCCCTCCCAGTCCGTGCCGACCGGCGAGCGCACTTTCGCAACGGCGCCCGGCTTCAACCGGCCGGGCAGACGGTCTACAGAGGGCGAAACTGGACGTGCCCGTGTCGAATTATCCGCTTTCCTACAAGCTGTCCTGGCTGCCGCGCCTGCTGAGACCGTCGCTTAGTGGCGACCGAAGCGCTTTTGAGGCGCCGGCGGCGACGTTGATCGATCCGCCGCCGATGCGGACGGTGCGGCTGGCGTTCGTCGGCGACATTTCGGCGGTCGCCAACCGCGATGCACCGGAGTGTGATCCGGCGATCGCCGCGCTGCTCTCCTCCGCCGACCTCGTGGTCGGCAATTGCGAAAGCCCGATCGTTGAACGTCCGCGCGCGCTGGTTGGCACTTGGCTCGGCACACACCATGCGATGAGCGAGCGCTTTCTCGCGGACGCGCTTGCTGCCGCCGGCATCGCGCGCGACAGGCTCGTGCTGTCCTTGGCCAACAACCATGTGCTCGATCAGGGGATCGTCGGTTTCGAGGAGACGGTCGCGGCGCTCGACCGGCTTGGAATTCGCACCATCGGCACGGTTGCCGGCGGACCTGTCCGGCGCCATGCCGCCGGATCGCTGACGATCGGTTTTGCTGCCTTCACGTTCTGGCGCAACACCGCCGCCGCGCCCTTTGAGGAACGCATCTCCATGTGTGCCGCCGATTGGCCGCGCGAGGCTGCTTCCGATATCGACCTCACCTGCGCGGTGCCGCATTGGGATTGGGAGTTTCGGCATTTTCCGAGGCCGGCGACGCTGGCGGTGGCGAGGCGGCTGGCGGATACGGGCGCCGGGCTGATCGTCGGGCATCACGCCCATGTCGTGCAGCCCGTCGAACGGGTCGGCGACAGCCTCGTCGCCTATGGGCTCGGCGATTTCCTCGGCACGGCCTTGGCCAGGCTGCCATGGCCGGCGCGCATCGGCTCGATATTCGTTGTCGACCTCAGCGCCGATCCCGCCACGCGCGGCGCCATCGCCGCCTACAGGATGCATTTCTTCATGCGGCTGCGAGCGGGCAGTCATGAGCGGCTGGCGGCGGCGGAGGCGCTCGACGGCGTGCTCAAGCAGCGGTTTGCGGCCCGGCTGGAGGCGATTTTCCCGATTTCAGGGAACTAGCCGCCGATTGCCGCCGGTGCAGGCGACTTTCGCGCGAAAGCCGTTATCATAGCCCATCTCAGCGGCGGCCGGGGGTGGCCATGGAAGCAGCGGATTTCATGCCGAGCGCAGCGGTCATCGCGGGCATCAGGCGCGGCATCGAGGACTATGAGGCAAAACGGGCGTCAGCCCAGCGACAGGTGCGCTGGCGGGTGCCCGTGTTCGTCGGCCTTGCCGTCGTCTTCGTCGCGCTCGTGGCCTGGCTGTTCAACGCCGCCGCGGATCCCCACGAACAATGGCTCTCGACGCCGCATGTCTTTCTCTATCTGGGCGGCATGGTCGCCGCGATGCTGGTCTATTTCCGGGCGCTGTGGCCGGCGACGCAGCTGCAGCAATCTTTCCGCGACACGCTGCTGCCGATGATCTTCGGCTTCGTGCGCGACGTGCGCTACCAGCACGGCGTGCGGCCGAACTCCTTCGACAGGATGCCGCGCGAAACGGTCGGCGCCTTCAGCCGGCAGAGCTTCGACGACATCATTTCGGGACGCTATGAGGATTTTCCGTTCGAGCTTTACGAGGCGAAGCTCTGGGAAGGCTCGGGCAAGAGCGAGACGGTTGCCTTCAAGGGCGTCATCGTCGCCTTCGAGACCATCGAGCCGTTCCCGGGAACGCTGGTTGCGGCGCGCAAGGCCGGTAAGGTGACGCACTTCTTTCGCGGCATGTTCGCCTCGAAGATGCAGGAGCTGTCATCCGGCGTCGAAGACTTGGATGCCACCTATGAATTCCGCACCGACAATGTCGAGGCGGCGCAGCCGCTGGTCACCGGCCGGACGGCGCAGGCACTGGCCTGGCTGCGTGAGACATGGCCCTACGACCAGGCGCGGGTAGCGCTCAGCGGCAGCGACGGCTTTCTGTTGATGCCGCGGTCGAAGAACTTCTTCGAGCTGCCGGATATTACGCAGCCGATCGACTACAACATGCATGTCGCGCCGATGATCACCGATCTCGGCGCCATGCTGGCGACGGCGGCGCTGGTGCGCAAGATCGGGGCGAGAGACGAAGCGGCTGAATAATGCTCAACAATCGAAGCCATATGCGGCGCGCACGTGGTCGGCCTCTTCCTTAGACATCTTCTTGAACATCACGCAGACGGTGAAGCTGCCGACCTGATGGCCGTCCCTGGTGTAACCCCAATCGGAAATATCGTCCCGGGTGAATTCGATGTTCTGGCCGAGGACCACGTTGTGGACGAGTTCCGGCTCGTTGGCCAATATGCCGACGAAGCCCGTGGCGGTCCGCTTGAACGGGATGACCCAGAAGTGCTCCCTCGCGTCTCCGTCGATGATCATCACCTTCAGCTTGTACTTGTCGGTTCCCGGCGGCGGAGCGTCGGACAAAGCCAGGAATTCGTCCAGGCTGGACCGCGCCTTAGCGATCGCGGCGGCCATCTCGGCGTCATCGGAGGCGATCATCACCGTCTTGTCGTCGCCTTGCGCCCGTGCCTGCAACGGGATGAATGCCAGAAACAGGCACAATGCGATGCGAATGGCAAAGATCATGAAGCCCCCCAAGGCGATTGATTTCCTGCCCATTATCCTCCCGCAATGCGTCGGCTTGTCAATCGCAGCCGCAGCTCGCGCCGCCGCCAGTGCCAAGGGGTCAGGCTGATCGGTCCGCGCCGACCGTTCGACGATGCCACAGAACAGCCGCTGATCGACAAATCCTGGGCGACCCTGAAAATCAAACCTTAGATTGGCTTACAGACCGGTCAGGCCGGCCAGCCAGCTTGCCGAGCGCTTTGCCGCGTCCACCGTCGCGCCGGCGGCGCGACTGAGGTCGGTCTTGACCACGGCATAGCCGGCCTTGCTGCGGTAAAGCATGGCGCGGCCGCCATCGACCGATCCATCGAAGGCGACGGGCTTCGCGGCCTCTGTCTCGCTGGCGGTCACCGTTGCGCCCACCGGAACGCTCGGGCGATGGTCGAGCTCGGGCGGCAGCGGGGCGATGGTTTCGACGACGCGGTTGGTGGGCTTCAGATCGGGCTTCGAAGCTTTCGCCGCCAGCTCGGAAGAAGAAGCCGAGCCTTTGACGCGGCAGATGCCGGAAACCAGCGGATAGTTGAAATTGCGCTGGTGCAGCATCTGGCTCTTCATCGCCGCTTCGCAGTCGGCGATCGTCGCCCATTTGGCCGGCGTCTCGCCGATATATTCGCAGAGCTTCGCGTCGCAGTCGCAGCCGACGATGGTCATGGCGACAAGGGCGGTCTTGATCACGGTCTTGTCCCTTCGAAAATCGCTACCCGTTCCGCACTTGCATCAATCAATGCCGAACAAGGCGGGATTTGGCCGCGATTGTGAAATGTGGATGACGGGACGTTTCCGAAGGTTGCTTAGGCGGCGACTGTGACCGAAATGCCTCAGGCAGGCCTGGCCGTCCCAAAAAGACAGTCGGCGCTGGGATTTCTCCCAGCGCCTCCCTGTCAGATCAGGAACCAGTCAAGGCAGCAACTTCCGTAAAGTCGTCGCGCCAGGCCAGCCTTGATTTTGACGGTCCTGCCAGTCGCCACCCGAAGGCAGCGCCCGTTCCAGACCACGCCGATCTCCACCCTTGCGGGCTTCGCCCAGCGTGCCATCGAAGGTTTTTCCCGGCCTTCATGGCAGCATCGGTCCGCCGTCGGCGTTGGCACGCTTTCCGCGGCACCCGTAGGTCTCGGCATCCTTCCCTCCAGCAGGCGAACCTGCTTTCGTTCCGGGCCGTACGGGCCTCAGGAAATCCGCCTTGCGCTTTTGCCTTTCGGCTGGGGCGTTCGGTAGCCGCCTGAGATGGGTTGAATGTACGCCGGGTAAGCGGTTCAGGGAATGTCGGCGGCCCTGTGGATAGCGGGATTATCGGGGACCACTGGCAAAAGCCCCGGAATTCGACTGCCGAACCGCTTAGACAGCCTGCCCCGCCTTTTTTGGCGACCTTTGGATGCCGGAGCCTTGCCCCGCCGCCCGGTCCGCGTTTCAATGTCGGCAAAAGAGTTTGGGCCGGCAAAGAAGTTTGGGCTGGCAAAGACGTTGGGCGCCAGCGGGACTTCGCCGCGCATTTTTGCGCGACTTGCCTCGGGGGAGGTCAGCTTGAAGGTCGGGGTGGTTCTCAATCCGATAGCCGGCGGCGGCAAGCTCAAGCGGCGCTGGACGGAGGTGGCGGCGTCACTCAACAGGCATTTCGGCGACTTCGACCTGCGCGAGACGCAAACCAGCGGCGACGCGGAGCGGCTGGCGATCGACCTCGCCGCCGGCGGATGCGATCTGGTGATTGCGGCGGGCGGCGACGGCACCGCCAGCGAGGTGGCGGACGGGTTGCTGCAGGCGCAGCATGAGACCGGCCAGGAAAGTGCGCTTGGACTTCTGCCCTGCGGCACCGGCATCGACTTCGCACGCGGGCTCAATTTGCCGCGCGGCATAGACGCCACGCTGAAGCGGATCGCCGATACCGAGAGCCGGAAGATCGATGCCGGCCGGATCTGCTACATTGACGACCACGGCGCGCTGGCCAGCCGCCATTTCATCAACGTCGCCGGCATCGGTCTGTCCGGCGCGACGGATCGCGCCGTCAATGCCGACAAGCGCAAGGGCAGGATCTCGGCCAAGGCGCTGTTCTTTTGGCGCACGGTGCTGGAGTTCATCCGCTACCGTTTCCAGGACGTCAGGATCACCATCGACGATGGCGAGCCGATCGAGGCGCGCATGGCGCTGGTGGCGGTCGCCAACGGAAAATTCTTCGGCGGCGGCATGATGATCGCGCCGGACGCCGAGCTCGCCGACGGCCAGTTCGACATCGTCATCCTGCGCGCCGCCGGCAAGCTCGGCCTGATAAGGGACATTCGCCTGCTCTATGGCGGCCGGCACCGCGACCATCCGGCGATCACCATCCTGCGCGGCCGCAAGGTGCTGGTCGAGCCGTTGGGTGATGTCGAGAAGAACAGCGCGCTGGTCGACATAGACGGCGAATCGCCGGGACGGATTCCGGCGACTTTCGAGATCCTGCCCGGCGCGCTGACCTTGAGAGGTTGAATCAACTGGCTGAGGGCTTGATTCAGCTGGTAAGGCCAGCTGGTTGAAATAGCTGGCTAAAATTTTTGCCGGATTACAATTCGAGCTTGGCCGGGAAGCCTGGCGCGCGAAGCTCCGTGCCGACCGCATCCTCGAGCAGCTTGACGATCTGCGTCGACCAGGCGTCGCCGCCATAGGCGCGCTTGCCTTCCTCGAAGATCGCGTTGACGCGTGACGCCAGATCGAGCGGCGCGCCGAAATCCCGGCCCATGGCGAGCGCGAAGCCAAGGTCCTTCAGCGCCAGGTCCATGGTGAAGCCGATGTCGTAGGAGCCGTTGAGCACGAGCTGGCTTTCGGTCTCGTGGACAAAGCTGTTGCCGGATGAGGCGACGATGGCGTGGTAGGCCTGAGCAAGGTCAAGCCCGCCTTGCTTCGCCAGCATCAGCGCTTCGCCGGCGGCGACCAGATGGATGAAGGCCAGCATGTTGGTGATGACCTTGATCACCGCCGCCGAGCCGATCGGGCCCATCAGGAAGGATTTTGCGCACATCGCTTCGATCGCTGGGCGATGGCGTTCATAGAGCGCGGCGTCACCGCCGACGAGAGCGGTGATCTTGCCTGCCGCTGCCAGATGCACGCCGCCGGTGACCGGGCATTCGAGCGTCTCGATGCCCTTGGCCGAAGCAAGCGCGGCGAGCCGTACAATCTCGTCGCGGCCATTGGTCGACATCTCGATCCAGGTGCCTCCCGCGGGTAGGCCCTGGAGCAGTCCGTCCGGGCCGGCGAGCACCGCTTCGCAGACCTTTGGCGAGGGCAGGCAGGTGATCGCATTGCCGGCACGAGCGGCGGCCTCCGCCGGGCTGCCCGCCGCAATGGCACCTAGCGCGACGAGGCGCTCCACCGCCGCCGGGTCGCGGTCGAAGACGGTGACGACAAAGCCGTTGCGCAGCAGGCTGGCGGCAAGGTTGCCGCCGAGATGGCCGAGGCCGATGAAGGCGTAAGCGAGGGTCACGGCATCAACGGCGTCTGCATCATCTGCAGATGCAGGTCCTTGCCGCTATAGGGATGCGCGTCGCAGACTTCCTCGTTGAGCTCGACCCCGAGGCCAGGCTCCTTCGACGGAATGACGTTGCCGTCCTGCCATTCGATCTTCTTCTTGAGCAGCGTGGCGTGAAAACCATCCCACTGCTTCAGCGATTCCAGGATGAGGAAGTTGGGCAACGTGACGGCCAGCTGGATGTTGGCGGCTCCAACGATCGGGCCGCAATAGCAATGCGGCGCGACCTGGATGTGGTAGGCCTCGGCCATGGCGGCAATCTTCTTGGTCTCAAGAATGCCGCCGGAGCGGCCGAGGTCCGGCTGCAGGATGGTCGCGGCGCGGTTCTCGATGACGCGGGCGAACTCGAATTTCGTCGTCAGCCGTTCGCCGGTGGCGATCGGGATCGAGGTGCCGCGAGCAACCTGCGCCATGACTTCCGGCATGTCCGGGGGCACCGGCTCCTCGAACCACAGCGGATCGTATGGCTCGATGGCGCGGGCGAGGCGCAGCGCGCCGGAGGCGGTGAACTGGCCGTGCGTGCCGAACAGGATATCGGCGCGGCTGCCGACCGCCTCGCGGATCGCCTTGATCATGCTGACGGAAACGTCGATGTCGAGCAGCCGCGGCTGGTGGCCGTCAAAGGCCGTGTAAGGCCCGGCCGGATCGAGCTTGACGGCATTGAAACCCTGCTCGACATATTCGAGCGCGCAGGCGGCCGCCATCTCGGGATCGTTGTAGACGTTCCTGCCGCTCGGCGCGTCCTCGGAATGGACGCTGCCGGTGTGCGGGTAGAGATAGGTGTAGGAGCGTAGCGTCTCGTGCACCTGGCCACCGAGCAGCTTGTAGACCGGCTTGTCCGCCTCCTTGCCGATGATGTCCCAGCAGGCCATTTCCAGCGCCGAGAAGCAGCCCATGCCGGACACGTCGGGGCGCTGGGTGAAGCCGGAGGAATAGGCGCGTCGGAAGAGGTTCTCGATGTCGTGCGGATCGCGGCCGACGAGATAGCGCTCAGCCATGTCCTCGATCATCCTGGCGGTGACATGCGCCGAAAACGTTGCGTTGTAGGCCTCGCCATAGCCGACCACACCGCCGTCGGTGGTGAGCTTGACGAAGATGAAATACTTGCCGCCGATGCCGGGCGGCGGGTTGCCAACAACCCAGGTCTTTACGTCGGTGATTTTCATTTGTGATCCTCCAGAACCAGGTCGGCGCCTTTCCATCCGGTCAGGATCGAGGCGGCGTTGGTGTTGCCCGTGATGTTGTCGGGGAAAATCGAAGCGTCGATGACGCGTAAGGCTTCCAGCCCATGCACCTTCAGCCGCGGATCGACGACGGCGCGCGCGGCGTCCGGTCCCATGCGGCAGGTCGAGACCGGGTGGTAGACGGTGCCCGAGCGTTTCCTGAAATCCTGGATGAGGTCGGCGTCCGACTGGATCGACGGTCCGGGTAGCACCTCTTCCTCGATGATCTCGGCCATGGCCGGCATCGCGGCGATCTTACGCACGAACTTCACCGCCGCCAGCATCTCGTCCACATCGGCGTTGGTCGAATAGGCATTCGGGGTGATCCGAGGATAGTCCCGCGCGCTTTTCGAGCGGATCATGATCTCGCCGCGGCTCGACGGGCGACAGTTGGACAGGCCGATCGAGAAACCGGGCCAGGGGTCGGGCGTCAGGATCGGGCGCTCGCCGCTCTTTGGAATGACGGTCGAGAAGGCCTGGAAATAGAGCTGCATGTTCGGCCGCGTCATTGACGGGTCGGTGCGGAAGAAGCCGCCGGCATTGTTCATCGACAGCGACAGCGGACCGGAACGCAGCAGGATGTATTGCATGCCGACCAGCAGCTTGCCCCACCAGGGCCGCAGGATCTGGTTCAGCGTCGGCAGCTTGCCCTTGAAGGTGTAGTTGATGCCGACATGGTCCTGCAGATTGGCCCCGACATTGTCGTTGGCGTGGACAACCGGGATGCCGAGATCGCCAAGCAGCGCAGCGGGGCCGACACCGGACAGCTGCAGCAGCTGCGGTGAGTTGATCGAGCCGCCCGAGAGGATCACCTCGCGGCCGGCGCGCGCCGTCTTGGTCTCGCCGTTCTGTTCATATTCGACGCCGACGGCGCGCTTGCCGTCGAACAGGATCTTCGTCGCCAGCGCGTTGGTCTCGACGCGCACGTTAGCGCGTTTCATCGCCGGCCGCAGGAAGGCGCGGGCGGCCGACATGCGGCGGCCGTTCTTGGTCGTGATCTGGTAGATGCCAACGCCCTCCTGGGAGGCACCGTTGAAGTCCGGGTTGAACGGCAGACCGGCCTGTTCGGCGGCCGCCAGATAGCGCTTGGTCAGCGGATGCACGGCGCGCGAACAATCGGTGACGTGCAGCGGTCCGCCGACGCCGCGCCATTGATCGGCGCCGGCCGCATTGTCTTCCATCGCCTTGAAGGAGGGCAGGAGGTCGTCGTAGCTCCAGCCCGGATTGCCGGCGGCGGCCCAGGCATCGAAATCCTCGCGCGCGCCGCGGATGAAGACCATGGCGTTGATCGAGCTCGATCCGCCGAGCAGCTTGCCGCGCGGCCAGTGATCGGCATTGTTGCCGAAGCCGGGATCCGGCTCGGCCTTGTAGTTCCAGTTGACGGCCGGGTCGAAAAATGTCTTGCCGTAGCCGAGCGGCATCTGGACGTAGAAGCGCCGATCGGTCCCGCCGGCCTCCAGTACCAGCACTGAGAAACGGCCCGAAGCCGACAGTCTGTCGGCAACGACCGAGCCGGCCGAGCCGGAGCCGACGATGATGAAATCATAAGTCTGCATGGTGGGCGGGCGCGCTCCGAAATTCGCGGCCTAGCCTAGACATTGCCGGTTCACGTCGTCGCCGGACCTTCCGGCATGGCTTGTGAAAAAAGCGACCGGTGCCTTTGTGCTCAACCGGCGGTACTGTCGCTTTTGCGAAAGGCGCGGCTCGAAATCGATATCGGCTTGTCACTGGGATCGCGGGTATTGGCGAAGACATAGCCGTCGGCCCTGTGCAGGGCGCCGAACTCCAGTCCTTCCTTTGCGCTGCTTGCGGCAAAGGCTTCGACGTCCTCGACATCGAAGACCAACTTGACGGTCGATTGTCCTGTTTTCTGTCCCTTGGCCGCCAGGTGGAGCATGAGGCTTGCACCTCCGGCTTGATTGGTCAGTTCGACGATCCTGTCGCCCTGTTCGCGATGCGCTTGGAAGCCAAAATGCCTTTCGTAAAAGGCCACGGCCGCTTCGACGTTTCTAACGTAAAGGACGATGCGATTGAGCGACAAAGCCAATTCCTCCCCCCGCAGGCCGTTCTGTCGACACAGCCTAGGAGCGAAAGCACCGACTGTCATCGGTGCGCACGCGTTGACGGGTGGAGGGAGCGACGCTACGGGGATGAGACGATCGCTTCAGGGGAGGATTCCGGCATGGTGCATTACGCGGATGGAAAACCGCTTGGCGATCTCACCTTGAGGACGCTCGCAATGCCCTCCGACGCCAATGCGGCCGGCGACATCTTTGGCGGCTGGGTTATGGCGCAGATGGACCTTGCCTGCGGCATCCGCGCCGCCGAGCGCGCCAAGGGGCGCGTGGTCACCGCCGCGGTCAAGGAGATGTCCTTCGCCAAGCCGATGAAGATCGGCGACACGCTCTGCATCTACACCCATGTCGAGCGTGTCGGCCGCACCTCGATGGTGCTTAAGGTCGAGGCCTGGGCGCAACGCTATCTTTCCGACCTGATGGAGAAGGTCACCCATGCCGATTTCGTCATGGTGGCGCTCGACGGCGAGGGCAAGCCAAAGCCGGTTCCGGCCGAGAGCTGACGGGTCCGCGATTCTCACAGTCCTGGGTTTTGTAACAACGCCAGCGCGGCAGATGCGCTCCGCGACATCCAATGGTTGCCTTCGCGCTCCACCTTGGGGGCGCGGGGGAAAGACAATGCGTCAACACATGCTGAACGGCTGGCTGGTGGCAGCCCTTATTGCACTGGTCTCCTGCTTGGCACAACAGCCTATATTGAGGTCAGGAAAGACCTTCCGCGCGTCGCGTGCACGAGGGGTCTGAAGGCTGTGGACAGGAGGCCGGTGCAGTTGGAAAGCTGCTCGATGACGTGCTGCAGCCGCGCCATTCCAAGCGCCTGATCGGTGGTCGGCTAAAGGCAGTCATCCCTATCGAGACGCATGTACGCAGACACCTGCGAAGCTGGCTGCGGAGCCGCAGCAAATCCGGTCAAAGCCGGAAGGCACAACAGGCCCGGCGCCGAGCCCCACGGTTCATCCAATGGTTCAGAAACCTTTGAACTACAAGGGTTTCAGGCTTGCTGGCTGTCGAATTTGGCGCGTGCTTCGCGGACCCGATTTGTATTCTTGCGCGCCCATTCGCCGAGCGCGCCGACCGGCACGAGCAGCTCGTGGCCGAGCTCGGTCAGCTCGTAATCGACGCGTGGCGGGATGGTCGGAAACACCTTGCGCGTGACGAAGCCGTCGCGTTCCAGACCGCGCAAGGTGGTAGTCAGCATCTTCTGCGAAATGCCGCCGACGGCGGCGCGCAATTCATTGAACCGCATCGCTCCGCCGCCGAGCTTGCCGACGACGAGCACGGTCCATTTGTCGCCGACCCGTTGCAGGATTTCCGACACGGCTCGGCAGTCCTCGGTGTTGTGCGGGTGCCTCAGTAACAAAAACGTGCCTCCTTGCGCGCCGGTTTGTCAGTATCACATATAGCGCCGGTATCCAAACGATACCAGTAATTCCCGCAAGGAGAGCCCCTTATGTCCAAGCCCAAAATCGCCATTGTCGTCGGTTCGACGCGCGCCGCCCGCTTCGCCGACGTCCCGACGCAGTGGATTGCCAAGATCGCCAAGTCGCACGCCGACATCGATGTCGAGATCGTCGATCTGCGCGATTGGCCGCTGCCCTTCTTCGACGAGGTCGCATCCTCCGCCTGGGCGCCGTCGCAGAACGAAGTGGCGCAGCGCTGGCAGAGGAAGGTTGCCGAGTTCGACGGCTTCATCTTCACCGCCGCCGAATACAATCACGCCCCGACGGGTGTCTTGAAGAACGCCATCGATTACGCCGCCAATGAATGGAACAAGAAGCCGGCCAGTTTCATCGGTTATGGCTCGGTCGGCGGCTCGCGTGCGATCGAGCACCTTCGCCTGATCGCTGTCGAACTGCAGATGGCGCCGGTCAAGTCGGCCGTGCATATCGCCTGGGGTGACTACCTTGCCGTACGCCAGGGCGAAAAGAAGCTCGAAGACCTCGAGCACCTGAACCAGTCGGCCACCGCACTCGTCAACGACGTCGCCTGGTGGGCCAAGGTGCTGAAGGCGGCGCGTGCCGCCGACGCGATCGCCAGCGAAGCCCAGGCTGCCTAAGCGGTCAGTCGAGTTTGTCCTCCCAGTAAAAAGGGGCGGCGCTGGCGCCGCCCCTTTTTCAATCTGCGAAAACCGAAGCTACCCATCTCGCTTGGACAGCAGCCTGATCCCTTTGAGCCACCGCACTGTCCTGCGTTCGGCCCGACCACGTCTGACGGTCACTTGATCGCTCGGAACGGTGCGTTAGATGCAGGTCCGAATCCGCCGAAAGACGAAGACAGACAGTCGTGGAGGAGCGGAATGGCTTGGCTTGGCAGATGGAGCAATCAGTACGGGTCCGTCCTCGACATCACTGGCGAGGACGGCGGCCGGATTGAAGGCACGTTTCGCACAGCGCTCGAAGACAGCAGCTTCTATGGACAGACCGTGCCGATACTCGGCATCGCGCATGGCGACGTCATTGGAGTAACGGCCGCCGGCGAGGGTACGGCCGGCCCGGCCGCGGTGAGCTACACCGGAATATTGCGGGACGGCAAACTGCAGACGATGTGGCTGACGGTGGCGGGCAGCACCATCACCGGCAAGGAGGGCGAGACCGCTTCCCGCAAGCAGGTAGGAACCTGGCGCGCCTTCGGCACCAGCCTCGACACCTTCGTCCGAGAATAGCCAAACAGCCAGCAGGTACGAGACCGCTCACGACTTCGTGTCGAGCGATTCCAAATCTGCGCCGCAGAGTGACTTGCATTATGCAATTAACTTGGCTATCTGTCACTTGCATATTGAAAGTGAGCCACGAGAATGGTTGCCAGGACGAGCTTCGAAACGCGCCCGTGTCCCATCGCGCGCAGCCTCGACGAGGTTGGTGAGTGGTGGAGCATCCTGTTGCTGCGCGACGCCTTCCAGGGTCTCACGCGCTTCGACCAGTTTCAGAAAAGCCTGGACATCGCGCCCAACATCCTGACGCGGCGGTTGAACAGCCTGGTCGAGCGCGGTTTGTTCGACAAGCGCGCCTACTGCGAACGGCCGCTTCGCCATGAATATGTGCTGACTGCCAAGGCCCGCGATTTCCGGCCGGTGCTGCTTACGCTGCTTGCCTGGGGCAACAGGCATCTGGCGCCCGAAGGTCCGAGCCTGGTCGTGGTGGACAGCGCGGACGGGCGCTGGGCCGAGCCGGTCCTGGTCGACCGGGAGACCGGCAGGGAGCTGGACGGTGGCGGCTTCGCCATAGCGACGGCCCCGATGGCCACAGACCGAATGCGGCAGCGCTATCGTTTCAGCACCGAAGGTTCGGGCCTTCCGCTGGTCGAGAATAGCCGTGGCGGCCGGGAAGAGGCGCGAAGGAGATGAACAAGGCTCTTTCCCCGGCCGAATTGGAGACCACGGTCGTTGATCTTCCGAAACCAGCCAGGAAGCGGCGCAAGCCGCTGCTGCTCGGCGCAGCGCTGATCGCGATCGCCGGCGCCGGTTGGTATGGCTTCGAGTGGTGGCAGGCCAACCGCTTCCTGGTGACGACGGATGACGCCTATGTCGGCGGCAATGTCACGCCACTGGCGCCGCGCGTCGCCGGACATATCGACCAAGTGTTCGTAGAGGACAACCAGCATGTCACCGCTGGCCAGCCCGTCATCCGCATCGACGACAGGCCGTTCAAGGCCGCGCTGGAACGTGCACAGGCGTCGGTGCAGCAGAAGCAGTCGGCGCTCGATAATCTGCGCGCTCGGGTGCCGCTGCAGAATTCGCTAATCGAGCAGGCCAGGGCCGATCTCGAGGCCAAAAGCGCCGCTGCTCTCTTCACCGCACAGGATGCCAAGCGCTACGCGGTGCTTGCCAGCGCCAGGACGGGTTCAGAGCAGGATGCCCAAAAGAGTGCCGCCGCCGATGGCCAGGCGCAGGCATCCGTCACCGCCGCGCGGGCAGCGCTCGCTGCTTCTAAACAACAGCTCGACGTCCTCAACACCCAGATCTCGGAAGCGACGGCGGAAGTCGCGGCCGCCAAGGCGGATCTCGATACGGCGGATCTCGACCTCGGCTTCACGGAAATCCGCTCGCCGATCGACGGCATCGTCGGCAACAGGCTGGCGCAGGTCGGCACCTATGTTTCGCCGGGCAGCTACCTTTTGACCATCGTTCCTGCGTCGGGCCTGTGGGTCGACGCCAACTTCAAGGAAGACCAGCTGCGCGCCATGGCCGACGGCCAGGCCGCGACGGTCTATGCCGATGTCGCCCCCGACCGGCCGCTCAAGGGCCACGTCACCAGCCTCGGGCCGGCCACCGGAGCGATCTTCAGCGTTATCCCGCCGCAGAATGCGACCGGCAATTTCACCAAGATCGTGCAGCGGGTGCCGGTTAGGATCACAATCGACGCCGACCAGGCGGGCAAGGTCGCGCTGCGGCCCGGCCTGTCGACGGTGGTCACGGTCGATACCGGATCGCACTGAGGGCGCCATGTCAGCGCCGGCCGCCCCGCAAACCTTCCTCGCCAGCATCCTGCCGTTCATGGTGATGTGCGTGGGGATGTTCATTGCGCTGCTCGATATCCAGATCGTCGCCTCCTCGCTGCAGGACATCGGCGGCGGCCTGTCGGCCGCGCAGGATCAGATCGGCTGGGTGCAGACCTCCTATCTGGTGGCGGAGATCATCGTCATCCCGCTGTCGGGCTGGCTCACCCGCGTCTTCTCGACCAGATGGCTGTTCACCATCTCGGCGGCCGGCTTCACCCTGGCCAGCATGCTTTGCGGCTTTGCCTGGAACATCGAAAGCATGATCGTGTTCCGGGCGCTGCAGGGGCTGCTCGGCGCATCGATGATCCCGACGGTGTTCACCTCGTCCTTCCATTATTTCCAGGGCTCGAGGCGCGTCTATGCCGCCGCCGTCGTCGGCAGCATCGCCTCGATCGCGCCGACGCTCGGGCCTGTCATCGGCGGCTGGATCACGGACACGTTGAACTGGCACTGGCTGTTCTACGTCAATGTCATCCCCGGGGTGGTCATCACCGTCCTCGTTGCGCTTCTGGTGAAGATCGACAAGGGCGATCTGTCGTTGCTGAAGGGCGCGGACTATATCGGCATGGCGCTGATGGCGGTCAGCCTCGGCACGGCGGAATATGTGCTGGAGGAGGGCTCGCGCTCGAACTGGTTCGATGACGCGACGATCCGCAACGGCGCCGTCGTCGCCGTGGTCACGCTGGTTCTGTTCGTTACCCGCAGCCTGACCTATGCGCAGCCGGTGGTCGACTTCCGCGCCTTCGGCAACCGCAATTTCGCGATCGGCTGTTTTCTCTCCTTCATCACCGGCATCGGCATCTTCGCCACGATCTATCTGACGCCGCTGTTCCTCGGCTATGTGCGGGGCTACAACGCGTTCGAGACGGGGTTGGCGGTGTTCTCCACCGGCGTCGCCTCGATGGTCGGGGTTCCGGTCTACATCTTCCTTGCCAAGCGCTTCGACACGCGCTGGCTGATGATGTTCGGCCTGGCGTCCTTCGGCGCCTCGATGTGGAGTTTCAGCGCCATCACCAGCCAGTGGGGCTCGGCCGAGCTTCTCCTGCCGCAGATCTTTCGCGGCTTTCCGCAGGTCTTCGCCGTCGCGCCCAGCGTCAATCTCGGGCTGGGCAGCCTGCCGCCGGAACGGCTGAAATATGCCAGCGGCCTGTTCAACACCATGCGCAATCTCGGCGGCGCGGTCGGCATCGCAATCTGCGGCGCGATCCTCAACAACCGCACCAACTTTCATTTCCTGGCGATCGCTTCGCATCTGACGCCGCAGAACGAGGCGGCCATGCGCCTGGTCGACAAGGTTGCGCAGCGCTACGGACAATTGCCCGGCGCCATCGACGACGGCCATGCCGCCGCGCTGAAGCAGCTCTGGCAGCTCGCCTATCGTGAAGCCTCGACCATGGCCTATGCCGATGCGTTCCTGGTCATCATGGCGGCTTTCGTCATCGCTACGGCGCTGGTTCCGTTCCTGCGCAACGTGACGCCGAAGGCGCCGCCTAACGCGCATTGAGCGGAACCGAAGTGACAGCGAGCGACGGCAGCATCTACCACTTCACGCTGAAGCCGACCGAGCCGCCGAAGGAATGGCTGTTGCCGAAATCCTTCAGGCTCGAGCGTGCCAGCAGCTCGCCATGGACGGCGTAGCGGTCGTCGGCTCAGCTCAGCGAACCGCCGAATCCGAGGCCGCCCCAAAGCTGCTGCGGCTTGCTGTTCAGCCTGGTGCCCGACAACGGCACCGTGGCCTTCGACCGCTCCGACAGCTACACCTTTGCCGGCGCCATTTCCGGCAGCGGCGCGGTCAGCCAGATCGGCAGCGGCACGACCATATTGACCGGCGACAGCACCTATAGCGGCGGCACGACGATCTCGGCCGCGCCGGCAACATCCTTGATAATGCAGCTTTGGTCTTCGACCAGCCGGCCGATGCCAGCTTCTCCGCCGTCATCTCCGGCACCGGCACGCTGACCAAGAGAGGCGTGGGCAACCTCAACCTCACAAGCGTAAGTGCGATGGGCGGCGCAACCACGATCGAGGCCGGCAAGCTTTCGGTCAACGGCTCCCTCGCCAACTCCGCCGTCATGGTGATACAGGATTTGCGGGCCGGACCACGCCCCCGCAACTTGGGCAGGGTAGCATTTGGTAAGCCGGGCTTTGGCGTGGAACATTAACAAATGATGGGTTCCTTGGCCCGGCCTGCGTCGCCGGCATCGGCCATGACTGCCTGGCAATGCAAGTGCCACGTTGACCGATTCCATCAGCCCCGACATCTGAACAGATGATGGCGCACGCTTTGGCGCGGGCTATCTTTCGAACGTTGAGGGATCAGGCACGCGGCGTGTGAGGTGGAATTGTGCAGTCTCTTGCAGCGACCAGAGGTTCGAAATGGGTCTTGCCGGGCGACGAGGAGCGGCAGGCGAGGTTGGAGAAGATGGCCGGGCTCAGGCGACTCCGGTCCTACGGCTCGTGGCTGTCGCTCGATCCGCACGCCCAATTTCACGACATGATCGATTGTGCGGCGTTGCTTGACGTCAGCGATGTCACGGGCGTCCGGTCCGATGCCGGCAGACTGGTTTAAGTGCACGACCGTCTGGCAGGGCAGGAGCAATCACCCCACCGATGCGGCCTTAGCGGTCGGCCACGTCAAGCACCCGGCCTGGGCGCAGCGGCGTAATGCACTCGTCGCGCCGGCTCGCTCCTACAGCCAGCCGCCTGAAAACCCGGCCCGCCGCAGGCCGGTGGTGATGGCCGGCACCTGGCGCAGCAGCCGCCACAGGAAATCCGACCGGTAATTCTCGATCATCAGCGCGATTGGCCCCTGGTTGATGCCGACATGGTCCGGCGACACCCAACCACAGGGCCGGCCGCCAGCGTCGGCGATCGTCGGATTGAAGCTTGCGGTGAAGCCGTAGGGGTTGCCGTCATGCAGGTCGATCTCGTGGAAGTAGCGCAGCGCCGGCAGCACGATCTCCGGCGCAAAGGGCAATGACGCGATCACCGCCCATGGCGATAGCGTGCCGTCATCGGGACCGAAAGGGGCGCCGCGCGCCAGGTAGGTGAAGAAGCGGCGCCCGCCGGCCCGGCTCGGCTGCAGCCCCGGGCCGTCGCTGGCCGTGATGCCCCAGCAGTTCTCGCCATAACCGGTGAAGCCCTTGGGATTGCGGATGGCATAGTCGCGCTGGAGATAGGTCGCCTGCCGGCTGTTCTCGAAATAGTCGCTGCCGACATTGCGCATGAAAGCATCGCGAATGCCGCGAAAATCGATCCAGATATGCGAGAACTGATGGATGAAGAGCGGACCGGCATAGACCATTTCGCGGCCATAGATCTTCTTCCATTTGTAGCTCGACAGCCAGGCGGCGTAGCTTTCGGGCGGCAGCGGAAAAGTCGGCGAACCCAGGCCCAGCATGTACAGGATCAGTGCCTCGTCATAGCCTTCCCAGCGATAGCGCAGGAAGCCTTTTTCGGGCCGCCAGCCATGGGTGACGGTGGCGCCGCCATTTTGCGCCCAGCGCCAGTCGGCGCGGCGGTAGAGCGCATCGGCAAGCCGGCGGATTTCCGCCTCGAATTCGTCGTCGACGTCAAAATAGGCGCCGGCCGTCAGCACCCCGGCAAGCAGAAGCGCGGTATCGATCGTGGACAGTTCGCAATTCCAGACGCGGCGTCCGGTCCGCATGTCGAGGAAATGATAATAGAAGCCCTTGTAGCCGGTGGCGTCGGGCTCCGGCCCATGCGGTGCGTTCCAGAAGAAGCGCAGCGTGGCGAGCGTCCGCTCAACCGCGGCGGCGCGCGTCATGAAACCGCGCTCTACCCCGACAGGATAGGACGACAAAGCGAGGCCGACTGCGGCTATGCTGGCGGGCGATGTGGCGGTGTTTCGGTCGGCGACCAGGCCGTTGACCGGGTTGGCCTCATTCAGGAAATAGTCGAAGGACAGACGCTGGATGTCGGAGAGAAGCTCGTCGTTCAGGGCGTGTTCGCTCGATGCATCCATGGTTGCCGATATAGACGCTTTTGCAGCGCTTCAAAGCTATCTAACCGGTCAATCATAAGTGAGGAAAACGAAGCTTGACGACGGCGTCAACCACCGCCAATTGAACTTTCGGCCACTCAGCGCACCAGCGGGCGATGGCCCTCCGGCAGGCGGGTGGCGATCAGCTTGTCGATGCGGCGGCCGTCGAGGTCGACCACTTCGAAGCGCCAGCCTTGCGCGTCGACGCACTCGCCGGTCGTCGGCAGATGATGCAGATGCGACAGCACATAGCCGGCGACGGTTTCGTAGTCCCGGTTCTCGGGCAGATCGATGCCCAGCACCTCGGCCATCTCGTCGGCCTGCATGTAGCCGGCGAGCAGCCAGGAGCCGTCCTCGCGCTTGACGGCGTTTTCTTCCTCGCCCGCCTCGAGGTCGGAGCGGAAAACGCCGGTGATGGCTTCGAGAATGTCGGCCGGTGTGACGATGCCTTCAAAATGGCCGTATTCGTCATGGACCAGAGCCATGGGAACGTCCGATTCCCTGAGCTTCTGCAGGACGTCGAGCGCATCGGCCTGGTCATGGACGATGGGGGCGGCGCGCACATGCTGGCGCGGATCCAATACCCTGCCGGCAAGAAGGGCGGCGAGCACATCGCGCGTCTGGATGACGCCGACCATGGCGTCGACATTGCCGTCACCGACAGGCAGGCGCGAGTGCTGGGTATCCATCAAAAGCTTTTTGACGGCGGTCTCGTCGGATTGCAGGTTCAGCCAGTCGACCTCGGTGCGCGGCGTCATGACGGCGCGCACGGCGCGGTCGCCGAGCCGCATGACGCCGGCAATCATGCGGCGCTCGTCGGATTCGATGGTGCCGTGATGCTCGGCCTCGGCGACCAGCATCTTGATCTCCTCGTCGGTGACCTTCTCTTCAGCCTCGCCGGCCTGGCCGAGAAGCCACAGAACGGCGCGGCCGGAGAGATCGAGCAGGAAGACGAGCGGCGCCGAGGCGGTGGCGAGGATGGTCATTGCGGGCGCGGCGCGGACCGCGACGCGCTCAGGATCGCGCAGCGCGATCTGCTTCGGCACCAACTCGCCGACGATCAGCGAGGCATAGGTGATGATGGCAACGACGATGCCGACGCCGACAGGGTCGGCGATGTTTTCACGGACGCCGGTCGTGGCCAGATATTGCGCCAGCCGCTCTCCAAGCGTCGCGCCCGAGAAGGCACCCGATAGAACGCCCACGAGCGTGATGCCGATTTGCACCGAGGACAGGAATTTGCCGGGGTTCGAGCCCAGCGCCAGCGCCCGGCCGGCGCCCCTGACGTTGCGGTCGATCATCGCCTTCAGCCGGGCCGGCCGCGACGAGACGATGGCAAGCTCCGACATTGCCAGAAGGCCGTTCACCAGGATGAGGACGGCAACGACAGCGATTTCAACATAAAGCATGGGCGGTCAATAGCATTGCTGCAGCGCATTCGAAAATAGCCCGCCGGTATTTTTGGAACATGACAATCCAGAGCGCGATGGATGGGTAGAGAAAGGACGGCCCGGGCAGGGTTGATCGGCCTGGCGGTTGGTTCGCAAGCGGGGCGGAGCTCGACCGCGCGAAGTCCCCGATGGCGGCTCATTAAAAATCAAGAGGATAGAGTGGAACCAATATCAAATGATATGGTTAGAGCTGCTTATCGGGGATTTGCCCTTTGGCGGTCGAACCAAAACACGGCCTTGTCCAGAAGCTTCTGGAGGAGACCGGCATCACCGAGGCGCAGGCGCTGGAGTTGATCTCGCTTCTGGGCTCGAATTGGTCGTCGCTGATCCGCGAGGCGAAAGCCATAAGGGACAGCCTGAAGCCACGGGGAGGGCCGCCGACCGCGTAACGGCAGCGTCGTCAGCGCTGCGGACCGACCGTCACTGCAACGTCTTCAACACGCCGATCACGGCCATGCCGTCGGTGAAATAAGGATCGCCACCGCCGTTGCGTCCCGTCCTGGTGGCGCCGATCCCCGGTATCTGGCTGGTCGATGCCAGCAAACCGGCGGCCTGCAGGTCGCCGATCAGGAAGTTGCGCTCCGCGTCGATGTCGGGGCCGATATGGTGGGTGATGGCGCCGGTATCATGGCTAAGGCCGACGCCGCGATCGAAGCTCGCCGCGCCCAGCCAGAGCGGCCGGCCGTCGTCGCCGACCGTGTCGGTCAGCCAGAAGCGGACATGGTGGCGCCGGTCCGCGCTGTCGCCGACCGGTTTCTCGAAGGCCAGGTCCTGGGCGCGGCCTTCGAACAGCAGGCGGCTCACCGGGGCGTCCGGGTAGGGGCGGGAAAACAACACGCTTTCGCCGATGTCGATCGCTGTCCTCAGCGTCACCGCATCGGCCGTGTCCCAGCCGGCGACGGCGAAAGCATGCACGACTTCCTTTTCGGTGCCGACAAGGCCGACATTGATCGGGTCGCCGGGAATGCCCTGCGGCGTATGCGTCACCATCTCGAAGGGCTTCGTGCGGAAGCCGCGCTCCCGCCATGTCCAGAATTCCGGCGCCGCGATATAGGCGAGCGCTAGATAGGAGACGCAAACAGTCGCCAGCCAGATCGCCGCACGCCGCCTCAGGCTTCGCTTACCCACAACCAGCCGCTCCCAAATCCATGCGGGACCATTTTATGTGGTGTTGGCCGTTTTGAGGTAGAGCTTGGTAAGGCCGACGCGTCGTGGATAATCACTAAGCGAGTTTGCCCTGCGATCGTCTCAAGTCAGCGGCAGGCGCGGTAGCCGCTTTTGCGGTTCTTGATGTCGAAATGGAAGTGGTTGCGGTGGTCGTAATTGTAGCCCGGGCCGAGCACCGTGGTGAAATACTCGCAGCCGTCGGCGCGCACATTGTTGAGGAAGCCGCGGGTGCGGAAGGCGAACAGGCCGGGCTTGCGCACGTCGATGTCGTCGCCATTGTTGAGCTCGATGCTCATGACGTCGAGTGCGTTGCCCTTGCCATGCTCGGACAAGACGCCTTCGCCGGCGATGTTGCGGCAGGAGTAGCTCGAGCCCTGGTGGATCGCCTTGACGCCGGAGAAATAACGCCAGCGGGCGGCGGGCTGCAGTTCGTTCTTGGTCCAGGCGGCAAAGGTGGCGGCCATGTTGCAGGTCAGCGTTGCGGCGGGCTTCATGGCGACGCTGCCGATCGCCGAGACTTTTACAGGGAAATCGATGCCGCATTGTCCCTCATGGATCGGTTGGACATCCTGATAGACGACGCCCATCCGCTTCAGCTCGTTGCGGCAGTCGATCTCGCTGGCCGGCATCTGCTCCAGAGGCGACATCGGCTCGTCCATGCGCGGATAGGCGGCCTGGGTCATGTAGGGGTTGGACGGAACGAGCCGCTGCATGCCGGAATATTGCGGCGTGTCGGGCTGCGGCACGGCTGCTGTCTGGCTACCGACATCGACGGCCGGCTGCAGCGCAAAGACATCACCGGTCGTGCAGGCCGATATCGTCGCCATGGCAATGCCCGCGGCCAGCCCTGCGATCGTGACGCGCGCACGCTTGTTCCATCGCGCCGCCAACCGCGTAGCGCCAAGTCTTCGAGCCATCGAAAGGCGTCCTTGTCCCCGAATGGCACAAGTTTAGTTGGCAAGAGTAAAGGAAAGATCAGCGCCGGCATTCATGTCTGGGGCGGAATTGCGGCGCTGTTCTTGCCGGTACGCGGCCGAAACTTCTGAGATTGTGCCTACTGGCAGAAGGTGCCCCCGTGCCGGCGCGGCTCCAGATCGAGGTGGAAATGGAGCGCGTGGTCGGGGTCGGCGCCTGGCCCAAGCACCGTCTTGAAAGGCCCGCAGGCGGCCTTGCGCACCGCGTCGAGGAATTTTCCGTCCTTTTCCGGCGGCGCCGGGCCAATCTCGATCCTCGTGCCGTCCGACAAGGTGAAGCTGGCGATGTCGAGCGCATTGCCGAAGGCGTGTTCCGACAGTTTGCGGGTGCCGTTGCGCGGGCGGCAGACAAAGGCCGAGGCCTGGTTGACTGACTTCAAATCGGCGCCGAACTCGGCCTTCGCCATAGGCTGGACGACATCGGCCATGAAGCGGGCGGTTGCCTCGGCCATCTGGCAGTTGAGCTCGGTGCCTGAACTGATGCCGATGGATTTGCCGAGTGTTTTTATGACGATAGGGTAGGGGATCGCGCAGCCGATCTCGGGATCGTGCTCGGCCTTGTGTTCCTCGAATTCGACGCCGAGCGCCTTCAGCCGCTCGCGGCATGCAGTTTCTTCCGCCGGCATCGTGTCTGCCGGCATGGCGGCGGAACGCGGATCGGGAAGCATCTTTTCCTCCTCCGCTGGCTGGGCAGGTTTTTCCGGCGGTTGCGGCGCGGTTTCAGGCGGCTCCGGCTCCAGTTCGGCGGGCTTCTGTGGCGGCGTCGGCACGACATCCGGCGTCTGTGGTTCCGATTCCGTCTGCGGCTTGGATTCAGCGCGCTTCGAACGTGGCGGACGGGCATCCCATTTCGGGTGGGACTTCTCCTGGTTGAGGAAGTCGTCATTGCTGTTCGCGCGCGGTTTGCCTTGCCCGGATTTGTCGGCGCCGTTCTCCATGTCCTCAGGACGCGATCCGGGGACCAGTCTCGGTCCAAGCGTTTCCGCTGCTGGAGCGGCACTCTGGCTTGTCGGTGGCAGATGTCCCTTATGCCGATGATGATGCTTGGCCATGGCCGGCGTAGCCAGCAGGGCCGCGGCCGCCAAAGGCAGCGCCAGCCTGCAAAGTCGTGAAAAGCTCAGCGTTGCCATCGCCCCGAAACGGCGGTCGCGCTGCGAGGTTGCCTGCTTCACCCGCCTTGCCGATCACAATCGGTTACCGGCGCGTTACGCGCCGATGGCTTCAAGGCCTTCCTCCAGCCAATCGGCAAGCATCGGCAGGCCGAGCAGATACTTGGCCGCGCGCTTCCTGGGCCGTTCCCTGGCAGCCGCCACCGCATCCGCCCATTCCGACGCGTCATAGTCGCCGCGCCCGACCCAGGCGAGCGCGATCAGCTCGGCTGCTTCGTCGATGTTGAGATCGTTGATCAGCTCGCGGAATTCTTCCTCGGTGAGATCTTCCGAAGCTTCCTCGACGAGGCCGTCATGGTGATGAATGGCATGAACGTCGCCGTCGAACTCGACCTCGTGCTCGGCCCCGTCGTCATAGTCCTCGTTGACGGCGGCGCTCAGCGCCTTGGCCTTGAGAACGAACAGGCGCACCGTGTCCGGGTCGATGGAAAGCTCCCATTCTTTCTCGAGGCGCTGCTGCACGGTCCTTCTCCACGTGATGCGCTTGGCGCCGATGATAGCGGATTTGCAGCGCGCGTCACACCTGCAGGTAAATGCTTCTTTCCGGCCGCTGAAAATAGTTCGGCATCCGCCCGCATTTCGGGATGAAACCGCATCGAGGCGGCGTTAGTGTGCCATTGTCACGCTTACGGAGGCTTCGATGCGCAGACGATTGCTTGTTCAGGTCATGGCCATTGCGGCGCTGCCGCTGTTCGTGGCACCAGCTTTTGCCGCGGGTGAAGGTGGCGGTAGCGGCCAAACCACTACCCAATGCAAGAAGGGCGAGGTCTGGGACAAGAAGAAGAACAAATGCGTAAAGCCGCAATATGGCATGCTGGATGACGACAGCATCTACGAGGCGGGCCATGATCTGGCGATGGCAGGGCGTTATGACGAGGCGATCTCCGTGCTGACGCTCGCCGCCAACAAGCAGGATCCGCGCATCCTCAACTATCTCGGTTACTCGCATCGCCATTCGGGCCGCGTCACCGTCGGCCTTGGCTATTACGAGGAAGCGCTGCGCATCGACCCGAACTACACGCTGGTGCGCGAATATCTCGGCGAGGCGCATCTGCAGATCGGCGACCTCGCCGGCGCTCAGGAACAGCTCAAGGAAATCGAAAAGCGGACCGGCACGGGCTCGCGCGAATACGGCATGCTGTCCGAGCAGATCGATCATTTCCTGAGGAGCTGATAGAGCTCCGACACTGTTCAACCGGCTGCGAGCCATCGCAGCCGGTTTTTTGTTGTCCGCCGCCGGCCAAGGGCTCGCGAAAGCGGTGATCAATTTGCCGAACTTCATTTTTGGGCGTGAAAATCGCGCAAAGATCGCTATATTCAGGCAAATTGTGGTGAAACGGTTCCGTTAGCCCGAGGCTGCCGGACCGTTTTCTTTTTGTACCATTGACAAGGCTGCTCCCGAAAAACGGGGGTGGCGGCAGGAAAGGTCAGGCATATGATCAAGGTCCCGATGACAGGCGAGGGGTTCGCGTCATTGAAGGAAGAACTTCGCTGGCGTCAGCAGGAGGAGCGTCCTCGTATCATCGAGGCGATCTCCGAAGCGCGCTCGCATGGCGACCTGTCGGAAAATGCCGAATATCACGCGGCCAAGGAATCGCAGAGCCACAATGAAGGCCGCATCAACGAGCTCGAGGACCTGATCGCGCGCGCCGAGGTCATCGACGTCTCCAAGCTTTCCGGCGACAAGGTGAAGTTCGGCGCGACCGTCGTGCTCGTTGACGAGGACACCGAGGAAAAGAAGACCTACCAGATCGTCGGCGACCAGGAGGCGGACGTGAAGTCCGGCCGCATCTCGATCTCCTCGCCGATCGCGCGTGCGCTGATCGGCAAGGAAGTCGGCGACGCCATCGAGGTCAATGCCCCGGGCGGCGCCCGCGGGTATGAGATCGTCCAGGTGCAGTTTATCTAAAGGTATTGAAAGCCATGGCTTCAGCCTTGGCTTCAATTTCCAAACGCCGGCGCTGCCCCTCATCTGGTTGCCGCCATCTTCTCTCCGTAAACGGGGAGAAGGACGCTCTCATTGATGATTTCGCTAATCGCCAACGGTGGGGGAAGGGCGCCAAAGGCGCAGCATCTCCCTTCTTCCAATCCCTATACGGGGAGAAGGCGCCGGCAGGTGGATGAGGGACGGCGCCAGCCTTTCCATTTGAATTGATTGAATAATCAGCGTTCGGCGGCTAGCTTGTCGAGTGCCTGGCGTTCGAGCAGCCGTTCCGCCTCCGTCACGACCTCAGCCGGCGTTACCCTGCCGCCCGCAGGCGCAAGTAGGGTCGATGCAAACGGCCCGCGCGGGCCGGTGAGGCCAGGTTCTGTCGCCAGGAAGACGGCAACCGTCGGCAGGCCGAACGCGCTGGCGAGATGGGTGAGGCCGGTGTCGGCGCCGATGACGAGCGCCGAACGGCCGAGGATCGCGGCGATATCCGCAAGCGGCGATTTCGCAACCAGCACCGTCCTTGGCACGGCTTCGGCAATGGCTTCCGCCACTTTCCTTTCCGGCTCATTCGACCAGGTGACGACCGGCGTGAAGTGCCGGTCGGCCAGTTCGCGCGCGGTCTCGATCCAGCTCTCGATCGGCCATTTCTTGTCTTCGCGGCTGGTGCCATGCAGCAGGAAGGCTGTTTTGCCTTCAACGCCAGCCAGGCCGCCCGCCGGCGGCACGATGCCGGACCCGAGCACAGACAGGTCGGGCTGGTAGCCAAGCGCCAGGCCGAACAGCCGCCTGGTGCGCTCGATGGCATGCAGGTCGCGCGGCACGGCGTATTTGCGCCGATAAAACAGCGTCGCCGAGGGCTCGCGGGCGCTTGGCCGATCGAAGCCGGCGATCGGCGCGCCGGCCTGGATAGCGACCAGCGCCGACTTCAACAAGCCTTGCGCGTCGACGACGAGATCGTAGCGGGAGGCGCGAAGCGCTTTGCGCAGCCCCGCCATCTCTCGCCATGTGCCGCTGTCGAAAAGCGCCTTGCGCCAGCGCCGAACCGCCACCTTGTGGATCGCTCCGATCGCCGGATGCAGCGCCACGATCCCGCCAAACGGCTCCTCCACGCACCAGTCGAAGCTGATATCGGGGCGATTGCGGATCGCGTCCTCGACGGCGGGAAACGTATGAATGACATCGCCCATCGACGACGTCTTGACGATCAGCACCTTCATGCGGCGGCCGGAACCTTGAGCAGCCGATCAGCCGCGGCGGAGACGCGCGCGACATCGAGCGTCATCAGGCAGTTGAGATGCCCGAGCGGACAGACCTTCTTGTGGCAGGGCGAGCAGGACAGATGCAGCCAGACCAGTTCGGAGCGCTCGCTGAGCGGCGGCGTGTTCTCCGGCGAGGTCGAACCATAGACGGCCACGATCGGCGTGCCGACGGCGGCAGCGACATGCATCAGCCCGCTGTCGTTCGACACCGCGAGCTTCGCCGCGGCGATCAGGTCGATGGCATCTTCCAGCCGCGTCTTGCCGGCAAGGTCGATGGCGCCCGGCGCGAGCGCGGCGATCTCGCCGGTCACGTCGGCGTCGTTCTTCGAGCCGAGGAGCGCAACGCTGAAGCCCTTTGCCATCATGTCTCGGGCAAGCCCGGCATAGTGATCGCTCGGCCAGCGCTTTGCCGGGCCGAATTCGGCGCCGGGCATGAGCGCCACGAATTTCTTGCCTGTCAGCCCGAACCGCGCCAGCAAATCGGCCTGGTTAGCCTTGTCGACGATAAGCTTCGGCGCGCGAAACGTGCCGCCGCGCGCGAGTCCGAAATAGGCGCGCGCCGTGCGCCGCTTCAGCGCTTCGGGCAGCGGCACGACGTCGGTCAGCAGGCCGTAGCGCATCTCGCGCAGATTGCCGACACGATGCGGGATGCGGGCAAAGAACGGGATCAGCGCCGATTTCCAGCTTCCCGGCAGCACATAGGCCATGTCGTAGCGGCCGCGCAGCAGGCGGCCGAAACGCCTGCGGCTGCGGAATTCGAGCGCCCCCGGCATCAGCGGAAAGTCGATCTGACTGCGTATCTCGGGCATGCGTTTGACCAAAGGTGCGGCCCAGGCCGGCGCCAGCACATCGATCGCCGCATGCGGATGTTGTTCCTTCAGCGCCGCAAACAGGCACTGCGCCATGACCATGTCGCCCACCCAGCGTGGGCCGATCACGAGGATCGTTGGGCCTTGAGCCATTCGACATAGTCCCTGACGCCGGTTTCGACGGTGCGGAATTGGCCATTGTAGCCGGCCGCGCGCAAGCGGGACATATCAGCCTGCGTGAAACTCTGGTAGCTCCCCTTGAGATGATCGGGGAAGGGGATGAATTCAATCTCCCCCTTGCCCAGCGTGTCGATCACCGTCTCGGCGATGGCGCGGAACGGCTGGGCGCGACCGGTGCCGCAGTTGAAGATGCCGCTCAAGCCGCGTTTCCACAGCCACAGATTGACTTCCGCCACGTCGCCAACATGGATGAAATCGCGGCTCTGCTCGCCGGGACCGAAGTCGCCATAGGCGCCGAAGAGTTTCGGGTTTTCGCCGCGCTCGACCTGGTTGAACAAATGGAAGGCGACCGAGGCCATGGCGCCCTTATGCGCCTCGCGCGGCCCGTAGACGTTGAAGTAACGCAGTCCGACGACCTGCGAATAATCGGTGTCGAAGACGTTGCGGCGGACGTAATCGTCGAACAGCTTCTTCGAATAGGCATAGACGTTGAGCGGACGCTCGAAGTCGGGCTCCTCGCGAAACTCGCTGCCGCCGCCATAGACCGAAGCCGACGAGGCATAGAGGAAGGGCAGGCGCAGCTTCAGGCAGGCATGCAGGAGCCGCTTCGAATAGGCGTAGTTCACCTCCATCATGAACTTGCCGTTCCACTCAGTGGTGGTCGAGCAGGCACCCTGATGGAACACTGCCTCGAGCCGGCCGAGCGAGCCGCCCTCGATCCGTGCGAGAAAATCGTCCTTGTCGAGATAGTCGGCGATCCTGAGATCAGCCAGGTTGGCGATCTTGTGGCCATCGGTCAGATCGTCGACGACGACGATGTCATCATGGCCCTCGGCGTTGAGCGCGGCGACAATATTGGAGCCGATCATGCCGGCGCCGCCCGTGACGATGATCATTCTTTCTTCAGCCTTGCTCCGTTGCCGATTCCGGCCCTTATAGGGGAGGTGGGCTGGACTGTCGATAAAGCTCGCCGGCCGCGGCTACGACGAATGTAGGGATAGATCGGCGGAAGGGCTTTCGGGATAAGCTGCCTGCGAGCACCGCGGCGAGGGGCCGGGGTGCCGGTCCTTGCCCGTGGTGCAACCATGACGTCCGATTTAAAGCCTGGCCTTCGCCATCTTCAAACCTTGCGTGTGGACGACACCCTGACGGTGCCCGCCATGACTCCAGCCTTCGCGGGTTTGGCGACATGCCGCCGGTTTTCGCCACCGCCTTCATGGTCGGCTTCATCGAATGGGCGTGCATCGAGGCATTGCGTCCATTCCTTGGCAGCCACGAGAGAACGGTCGGCACCCATGTCGACGTCAGCCATGTCGCCGCCACGCCCGTCGGCATGACTGTCACCGCCGATGTCGAGCTCGTCGCCGTGGAGGGGCGAAAGCTGCGCTTCAAGGTGTCGTGCAAGGACGAAGGCGGACTGATCGGGGAAGGGTTCCACGAGCGCGCGGTGATCGACCATGACAAGTTCATGGCGCGCGTCCTGGCCAAATCAGGCCAGACCGGTTCCTCGCCACAGTGAGGCCGCAAAGCTTCCGCTTCAGTCAGCCTCCGCCGTATCTGGCGTAGCGTGAGGGACCAAGATGCCGTCGATGGAACTGCTCATCGCGTTTTTCGCCACCACGGCGATCTTCGCTTACATCCCCGGCCCCGCCATGCTTTACGCCGCCGCCCAGACCATGGCGCGGGGTCGCTGGTCGGGGCTGACGGCTGCTCTCGGCATCCATCTCGGCGGCTATGTGCATGTCTTCGCGGCCGCCGCAGGCCTGTCCGTCCTGTTCCATGCGGTGCCGCCGCTCTATCTGGCGGTCAAGCTCGGCGGCGCGCTTTATCTGATCTGGCTCGGCGTCTCCATGTTCCGCAAACGGGCGGACGGCGATACGGCTCTGCCCGCCATCGAGCGGAAATCGGCCCGGCGCGCCTTTTTCGAAAGCATCACCGTCGAGGTGCTCAATCCGAAGACGGCGATCTTCTTCATGGCGTTCCTGCCGCAATTCATCGATGTCTCGGCGGCGTTCCCGGTCTGGCTGCAGTTCGTCGTCTTGGGAACCATCGTCAATCTGATGTTTTCCTCCGCCGATATTGTTTGCGTATTCCTCGCTGGCGTGATGATTGCGCGGCTGCGGCGCTCAGGACGCGCGCAGCGGCTGATGCAGCGCGCGGGCGGCGCCGTGCTGGTCGGCCTAGGCGTCCATGTCGTCCTGCAGAGAAACTGATTGCCAAGCCGACTCCGGCTGGGGCCGCCGGGCGTGCCGTTGCGCTTGCCCAAATTGCGGTATATCGGCATCGCTTTAAGCAGCCTGCGCCACAATTCCGGCGCTGAAACCTAATCAAGTCCGGCCTTCTTCAGGCATGTGTCGAGCGAGATGATCAATCACAATCCGCCTTCTCCGGAACCTTTGCATCGCACCATCGCCCGGTTCGGCGACGTCACCGTGCTGGTCGTGGGCGATTTCATTTTGGACCGCTTCGTCAGCGGCGTGATCGAGCGCATATCGCCGGAAGCTCCGATCCCCGTGCTGCATGGCAAGGGCGAGACGTTGAACATGGGGGGCGCCGGCAATGTCGTCTCCAACATCGTTTCGCTGGGCGCGGCCGCGATCCCCGTGTCGGTGATCGGCGCCGACCAGGCTGGCAACAATCTGATGCGGATGCTCAGCGAGATCGGCGTCGACACCGACGGCCTTCTGCAGCGCCAGGACCGCATGACCTCGTCGAAAAGCCGCTTCAGCGCGCTCAACCAGCAGGTGCTGCGCTTCGACGAGGAAGAGATCAAGCCGCTCGCCTCCGCCGAGCGGGCGAAGCTGATCGACCATTTCCAGGCGACGCTTGGCCGCGCCGACATCGTCATCCTCTCCGACTACGGCAAAGGCATCCTGCTCGACGGCGTCGCCGGCGAGCTGATCGCGATCTGCCGCGATGCCGGCAAGCCGGTGCTGGTCGACCCGAAGGGGCGCGACTACGCGCGGTATGCCGGCGCCACGGCAGTGACGCCAAACCGCAAGGAGCTCGGCGAGGCGGTCGGGCGCAAGGTGTTCGGCGACGACGAGATCGTGGCGGCGGCGCGCGACCTGATCGCCGCGCATGATTTCGAGTTCATCGTCGCCACGCGCAGCGAGAAGGGCATGAGCGTGGTTTCGGCCGAGGATGCCCGCCACATCTCCACCCAGGCGCGCGAGGTGTTCGACGTTTCGGGCGCGGGCGACACGGTCATCGCGAGTTTTGCGCTTTCGCTCGCCGCCGGCGCCGACCGGGTGCATGCAGCCGTCATCGCCAATGCGGCCGGCGGCGTCGTGGTGGGAAAACGCGGCACCGCGCGCCTCAACGTCGAGGAACTGTCCGGCGCGCTGTTCCGCTCGCATGGGCCTGTTGCGCACACGGATGCCATTCTGGACGCCAATGCCGCCGCCCGGATGGTCGCGGCCTGGAAGGAAGAGGGGCTGACGGTCGGCTTCACCAATGGCTGCTTCGATATCCTGCATGCCGGCCATGTCAGCCTGCTGCATGCCGCGCGCAGCCAGTGCGACCGGCTGGTGCTCGGCCTCAACAGCGACGACTCGGTGCGCCGGCTGAAAGGGCCGGGGCGTCCGGTCAACAACCAGCACGACCGCGCCTGCGTGCTGGCGGCACTGGCCTCGGTCGACGCCGTCGTCGTCTTCGAGGAAGACACGCCGCTGAAGCTGATCGAGGCGCTGCTGCCGGACATTCTGGTCAAGGGCGCGGATTACACGATCGAGACCGTGGTCGGCGCCGATGTGGTGCAGAAGGCGGGCGGGCGCGTGGTGCTGGTCGATCTCGTCGCCGGCAAGAGCACGACGAACACGATCGGCAAGCTGCGTGCCGCAAACTGAGGGTCTGATGTCCGATTTGAACGACTACCTAGTCCGCTCCGCGGCGGCGATCTCGGCGATGGTCGAGCGCGATCTCACCGGCGAGATGGAGCGCGCGGTGAGCATCGTCGTGACCGCGCTTTCGCAAGGCAAGGCGCTGCTGATCTGCGGCAATGGCGGCTCGGCCAGCGATGCCATCCATATCGCCGGCGAGCTGGTCGGCCGCTTCCTCAAGGAACGCAAGGCCTACAACGTCATCGCGCTGCCGGCCAATGCCGCGGTGCTGACCGCCTGGGGCAATGACTACGGCTTCGACACCGTGTTCTCGCGCCAGGTCGAGGCGCATGGTTCGGAAGGCGCGGTGCTTCTGGCGATCTCGACCAGCGGCAATTCGCCGAGCATCCTTGCCGCCGCCGAGCAGGCGCGGGCGATGGGCATGACGGTGATCAGCCTGACCGGTGAGACCGGCGGCAAGCTCAAGCCGCTGACCGACATCCTGCTTAACGTGCCGTCGACCTCGACGCCGATCATCCAGCAGGGGCATCTGTGCCTCTACCACCATCTGTGCGAGGCGGTCGAAGCGCGTCTCAGCAATGGTTGAGAGCGCGGGCTTGCCGCTTGCGGAGCCCGGCCTTTGGGTCGAGCGGACCAGCGCCACGGCCTTTCCGGTTGGCCGTCCGGCGCTTTTCCTCGACCGTGACGGCACGATCAATGTCGATACCGACTATCCGAGCGATCCGGCGGAGATCGCGCTCAGGCCGCAGATGCTGCCGGTGATCGAGACGGCCAACCAGGTGGGCGCTCCGGTCGTCATCGTCACCAACCAGTCCGGCATCGCGCGCGGCTATTTTGGCTGGGACGCCTTCGCGGCCGTCAACCGGGGGGTGCTCGACCTGCTTGCCAGAAGCAATGCCGTCGTCGACATGGTGCTTGCCTGCGGCTATCACGAGAAAGGCACGGGCGCGCTGGCGGTTGCCGACCACCCAATGCGCAAGCCCAATCCGGGCATGTTGCTGGAAGCGGGCCGTCGGCTCAGCCTCGACCTGGAGCGATCGCTGATCGTCGGCGACAAGCTGGCCGACATGGAAGCCGGTCAGCGCGCCGGCCTCGAGCGCGGCTGGCTTGTCGACGGTGAAGGCTCAACGATGGACGGGCTTTCGGTGTTGCCGTTGCGCAACGCAACGGACCTTGGTGGACTGCTCACTGCGATACGGTCGCTTTGATCGCAGGTTGATTCAAATTCTTAACTAAACCCGTTGTTTCTGCAGGGGTTCCGAAAGGCGGCACATTAAGTCGGGAAGGCTACCAACCCCTCATCCTTGACCCGGCGGATGGTCAGCGCGGTGCGCACGGTGTCCACGTTGGGCGCCGAGGCCAGCTGTTCTATGACAAAGGTCTGGAAGGTGCCGAGGTCGCTCGCCACGCAATGCAGCAGGAAATCGGATTCGCCCGACACCATCCAGGCGTCGCGCACGATCGGCCAGCCGCGCGTGCGCTCGGCGAAGGTCTTGAGCTCGGCATCGGCCTGGTGATGCAGGCCGATTAGGCAGAAGGCGACGACATCCATGCCGAGCGCCGGCGCGTTCAAGAGCGCACGGTAACCACGGATGATGCCGGCCTCTTCCAGCCGCCTGACGCGGCGCAGGCAAGGCGGCGCCGAGATGCCGACACGGCTCGACAATTCGACATTGGTCATGCGTCCGTCGCTCTGAAGCTCGCGCAGGATCTTCCAGTCGATGGCGTCGAGGTCGGCTTTGAGCGGCATGGCTGTCTCAGCTCTTGCGCAAGAATCTTTCGCAATTTTGTAATTAAACGACTTTTGTGTCCGCGCCAGCCCTCTGCGAGGCGATTTTTCAGGCGTAAGATTTCAAGCGTAACAAAAGTCGCGATTTCGCGAATACCCTGTTGATGGCAGCTTTCCGGGGACGACGGCCCGTTCGTCTTGCTGCCATGGTTGGCAACCCTTACATTAACCGCGACAAACCACGGCCTTTGAGCCGCAGGGGACTTTTTTCATGAACACCAAGCACGCACCCGTTCTCATCATCGGTTCCGGCCCGGCCGGCTATACGGCGGCGGTCTATGCCGCCCGCGCCATGCTGAAGCCGATGCTGGTCGCCGGCCTGCAGCAGGGCGGCCAGCTGATGATCACCACCGATGTCGAGAACTATCCAGGCTTCGCCGATCCGATCCAGGGCCCCTGGCTGATGGAGCAGATGCTGAAGCAGGCCGAGCATGTCGGCACCGACATCATCAACGACATCATCACCGAGGTCGACCTCAATGTGCGGCCGTTCCGCGCCACCGGCGATTCCGGCACCGTCTACACGGCGGACGCGCTGATCATCGCCACCGGCGCCCAGGCCAAGTGGCTGGGCATTCCGTCGGAGCAGACCTTCATGGGTTTCGGGGTGTCGGCCTGTGCCACCTGCGACGGCTTCTTCTATCGCGGCAAGGACGTCGCGGTGGTCGGCGGGGGCAATTCCGCGGTCGAGGAAGCGCTCTATCTGTCGAACCTCGCCAAGAGCGTCACCGTCATCCATCGGCGCAGCGATTTCCGCGCCGAGCGCATCCTGCGCGAGCGGCTGCTCAAGAAGGACAATGTCCGCATCATCTGGGACACGGTCGTCGACGAGATCACCGGACGTCCGGGCAAGGCCCCGCTGCCGCCGTCGGTGGAAGGCCTGACGCTGCGCAATGTCGTGACCGGCCAGGAATCGAAGCTGCCCGTTGACGGCGTGTTCGTGGCGATTGGCCACGCGCCGGCGGTCGAGCTCTTTGCAGGCAAGCTGAAGCAAAAGCCGAACGGCTATCTGTGGACCGCGCCCGATTCGACCCGCACCGACGTGCCCGGCGTGTTCGCCGCGGGCGACGTCACCGACGATGTCTACCGCCAGGCGGTGACGGCGGCGGGGCTTGGTTGCATGGCGGCGCTCGAAGCGGAAAAATATCTGGCGGGCATTGAGGTTCACCGCGAAGCCGCGGAATGATAAATCGGCTGAAAAAAGCCGTTTAAAAGCCTGATTTTTCATTCAGACGCCAAAGGCAACGCGAGGGGAATCATGGCGCTGGACTGGGACAAGCTACGCGTATTTCACGCAGCGGCGGAGGCTGGGTCGTTCACCCATGCCGCCGAGACGCTGCATCTGTCGCAATCGGCAATCTCGCGGCAGGTCAGCGCGCTGGAACATGACGTCGGCGTAGCGCTGTTCCACCGTCACGCGCGCGGCCTGGTGCTGACCGAGCAGGGCGAGATGCTGTTCCGCACGGCGCATGACGTGCTGATGAAGCTCGAGACGATCAAAACGCGGCTGACCGAGACCAAGGACCGGCCGTCGGGCGTGCTCAGGGTAACGACCACGGTGGGCCTGGGCGCCGGCTGGCTGACCGAACGCGTGCAGGAATTCATCGAGCTCTATCCCGAGATCAGTCTGCAGCTGATCCTCGCCAATGAGGAGCTCGACCTCACCATGCGCCAGGCCGATTGCGCCATTCGGCTGCGCCAGCCGCAGCAGCCGGACCTTATTCAGCGCCGCCTGTTCACGGTGCATTTCCATCTCTATGCGGCGCCGTCCTATATCGCCAAATTCGGCAAGCCGGGCTCGATCGCTGAGCTCAGGAACCACCGCATCGTCACCTTCGGCGTGCCGGTGCCTTCGCATCTGTCGGAGCTGAACTGGCTTGAGACGGTCGGCGATTTCGAGGGCGCGCAGCGGGTGCCGACGCTGCAGATCAACGACATCCTGTCGATCAAGCGGGCGGTGCAGGGCGGCGCCGGCATCGCCATGCTGCCCGACTATGTGATCAACAAGGACTCGAACCTGGTGCAGCTGCTGCCGGAGACCGAGGTGCCGTCCTTCGACACCTATTTCGCCTATCCCGACGCGATGAAGAACCAGGCGAAGCTGCACGTTTTTCGCGACTTTGTCATCGCGAAGGCGAGGAGTTGGTCTTACTGAACAGCATCATCCGCGCCATGGCGTCAGCCGCGGCAGCCAGCCGGGAACGGCGCGGCGGTAGGTTTCGTATTCCGCGCCGTAGCGGCTGGCGAGGGTCGGCTCTTCGTAGAGCTTGACGAAGGAGATCATCGCCGCCGCGGCGATGAGGCCGTAGACCAGGACCGCCCAGCTCGAAAAGATGAGAGCCTGGCCGAGGATGATCGTCAGCACAGCGACATACATTGGGTTGCGCACATGGCGGTAGATGCCGCCGACAACCAGCTTCTCGGTCGGTGCCACGGGAGCGGGCGTGCCGAGGCCCTCCAGCGCAAAACGGGCGAAGGCATGAAGCAGGATGGCGGCCGCTCCGACCACAAGAATCGAGCCTACGGGCACGAAGCCCGGCACAGCCGAAAGCGGTTTGCGATAATGGTCGGTCAGCAGCCAGGGCACCAGCCCGGCGACAACGCCCGGTGCTGCGACAAGGAACAGCGCGCTGCCGGCGATTGCTGAAAAAGTCCGCATCATCGGTCTCCTGCCGTGAAAATAAACTCGGCCTGCCGAAATCGGCATCATTTTGCCAACTTGCTTATTTCCGAGCAAAATCGGCTCGATTTTGCATTTTAGCAGTCGCTTTTGGCGCGGAAATGCCCGGAACCCGGCGATTTTGTCTGGTCCTATGGGCACCGGGAATAGGTTGGACCACAGCCTGCGTCTTTTTGCATGCGTGTGTTGCAAAATAGATGCTTGTTTCTTGGGCATGATGAGCACATATATAGTGTCATCTCCAGGGCGCGTTCTCCTCCCATTAGCGCCCTCGAGTGTTCCCCTCTGGAGGTTAGCCCTAATCGGCACTTCCAATCAAACTCAGCCGGATCTTTATTGATCCGGCTTTTTTGTTGCCTGCGTGCCTTCGAGCCGGGGAACAAAACGACTGAATCCACCACGTAACAGTGACATGTAACATCGGGTAACATGTCACGGACGCAGTCTATCGATTAAGTAGATGATAGGACGCGGTTGGTCGGTTCGGGAGATGGGGGCATCACTCGGATGACCGGGCTCAGGCAAGCGCCGCGTCCGAACCATTTTTTCCGGATGCGGCGGACCTGCCGTTGCCTCCCAGGAAAACGGTCCGCAATAGGAACGGCGTCCGGATCATCCGGACGCCGTTTTCATATCTTCAACAGCAAGGTCGGTCAGGCACGCCGACCTGTAGTGCGGTTCACCGTTTCACGGAAACGGCGAACCGCACTGTCTCCTTGTTTTTACGCAATTCCAGACGGAAAACCGCTCACACTTTTCCTGGAATTGCTTTAAAGCGCGTTGCGCCGAACCGACTTCAGGCGACGCGCTTTAAGCCTTTGTTTTGATGCATGTTGTCCCAGAACCGCTGCACACTTCTGGGCGACATGCATTAGGCAGCCTTGCCGTTGGCGTTCATCGCCTCATCGGCGAGGCGGCCGGTGAGCTCGGCCATGTGGTCGAAGGTGGCCTTGTAGCTGGCGACGCCGGCCGTGGCCGAGCGCAGCTCGATGATCAGGTCACCGATTTCCGCCTGCGGCATGGTCGCCTCGACGACGTCCCAGCCCGGCCAGTCGGGCCTTGCGTCATAGCCGAGGATCTGACCGCGGCGCTGCGGGATCAGCGCGATGATCTTCGAGGTGGCGTCGGAGGGCGTGACGATCTCGACCTTCATCACAGGCTCCAGCAGGACCGGCGAACAGGCGGCCATGCCTTCCTTCATCGCCAGCTTCGCCGCCATCTGGAAGGCCATGTCGGAGGAGTCCACCGCGTGGTAGGAGCCGTCCGACAGGTTGACGGCGACATCGACGACCGGGAAGCCGAGCGGACCCGTCTTCAGATAGTCGCGGATGCCCGTCTCGACCGACTGGATATAGGTCTTCGGAACCACGCCGCCGGTGATGGTGTCGGAGAACTGGAAGCCCGAGCCGCGCGGCAGAGGCTTGATCTCGATCACCACGTCGCCGAACTGGCCGTGGCCGCCGGACTGCTTCTTATGGCGGCCGCGCTGCTGCGCCGATTTTCGGATCGTCTCCCGGTAGGGCACTGCCGGGGTATGGCCCTCGATCGGGATCTGGTTCTTGCCCTCGAGGCGTTCGCGCACCACGCGCAGATGCATTTCACCGTGACCCGACAGGACGGTTTCGGCGGAGTCCTGATTGTGACGCAGGCTGAGCGATGGGTCTTCCTCGGCCAGCCGCTGAATGGCCGCCGACATCTTGACCTCGTCCTTGCGCTCCTTGGGGCGAAGCGCGAAAGCAAAGACGGGCTGCGGCGGCTCGAGCGCGACCAGGGGCCGGATGCCGCCCTTGGCCGAGCTCAGCGTCTGTCCGGTCTTGACGTTGTCGAGCTTGCCGAGCGCGACCGTGTCGCCCGCCTTGGCGGAAGTCAGCTTCGACTGGTCCTTGCCGAGCATCCTGTAGATGCCGGAGACCTTCGCGGTATCGCCGTTGGAAAGGTAAAGCTCGGCGGCGTCGGCCAGTTGGCCGGAAAGCACGCGCGACACCGAAAGCTTGCCGCCATGCGCGGTGTGGATGGTCTTCATCACCTGCACCACCGTCTGGCCGTCCGGCGCGCCGAGGCGCTTCCTCGTCGCCTCGACATCCGGAGCATCATGGCGGATGGCTTTCAACAGGCGCAGCACGCCATTGCCCTTCTCGGCGGTTCCGATCAGCACCGGCGTCACCGCGCCGGCGCGCAGGTCGGCCGACAGATCGTCGAAAATCGCATCCTTCGGCGGCTCGATCTCCTCAAGCAACTGCTCCATCAGGTGGTCGTCATGGTCGGCGAGCGTTTCCAGCATCGAGAAACGCGCTTCCAGTTCGCGCGCCTTGTCGTCGCCCGGAATTTCGGCCACTTCGCTCTCGGCGTATTCGCGGTAGATGTAGGCGCGTTCCAAGGCCAGATCGATCGAGCCGATGACGATGCCGTCCTTGCGCACCGGAATCTGGCGCAGCAGCAGCGGCACGGAACTTGCCGGCTGCAGCATCTTCAGGGTCTCGCGCACGCCCGCAACCGCCTTGTCGACCTTGTTGAGGAACAGGATGCGGGGAATGGCGAGATCGTCGAGCTTGCGCATGATCAGCTGCAGCGCCGGAATCTTCTTCTCGTCGGCCTCGGCGACGACGACCGCGAGGTCGCAAGCGGCAAGCACAGGTTCGGCCTCGAAGGCGAATTCGATGGAGCCGGGGCAATCGACGAAGGTCAGCTGCTCGCCCATGAAATCGGTGGTGGCGAAGGTCGCCTCGACGCTCATGGCGTGGGCGCGGGCCTCGGGCGAATGATCGGAAACGGTGTTGCCCGATGAAACGGGGTTCTGGCGGGGAATGGCGCCCGTGCGGGCGAGTATTGCTTCGAGAAGTGTCGTCTTACCGCTTGCAAAGGGACCGACTATGGCGATGCATTTCGGTCCCGTGCGTCGTCCTCCGGCGCGAGTACCCATGGCTGACCTCCACTCAGGCGTTTCCCAAGAGAGCGATCAGCAAAAGTGGAAACCGGTTTTTGCGTCCGATCGCACCCTGTGCAGAGCGGCGGCCGGCCTGTTCGGCCGTCGCGGGCGGGGTTTTCACCTCTTCCCAAAACCATCGTCACACGGGTTTGCCGGGAGGGCAAGAAAAATAGGATGTTCGCCGGCTTGGGTTTGTCAGGCCGGTATTTTTCGTCAGGCTGTCAGGGCGAGGGGCTCGTCGGCGGCGGCACACAACGCGCTCGCCTTGTCGCGGGGAGCCGGCTTGCCGAAGAAATAGCCCTGGAAGCGGCTGCAGCCGGCGGTCCTGGCAAGGGTAAACTCCTCCGCGGTTTCCACACCCTCGGCGACGATGGCGATGTCCTGGATGCGGGCGATCTGGGCAAGTGCGGAAACGAAGATCTGCGCCACCTGGTCATGGGCGAGGCTGCGGATATAGGAGCGGTCGATCTTGACGCAGTCGATGGGCAGCGACTTCAGATAGTTGAAGCCGCAATGTCCGGTGCCGAAGTCGTCGAGCGCGATGTGGAAGCCGAGGCCGCGCAGTGCCTCCAGGCGCCGCAGCACCTCGGGCGTCGCGGCCGTCGCCGCCGTCTCGGTGATCTCGATGATGAACTGCGAGGCCGATCTGCCGGTCTCGCGCAAGACCCGGTCGCACATCGTCACGATCTCGTCGCGCTTGAGCTGCTCGCCGGAGACGTTGATCGAGATGCGCCGTCCGGGGAAATGCCCGATATCGGCACAGGCGCGCTTGAAGACCCACTCGCCGACCATGTCGATCAGCGTCGAGCGCTCGGCGATCGGGATGAATTCCGCTGGGGATATCAGGCTGCGCACGGGATGACGCCAGCGGATCAATCCTTCCAGCGCGTCGACCGAGCCGTCGGGATCGACGATCGGCTGGTAATGCAGTTCCAACTCGCCAAGATAGATCGCGGCGCGCAGCTCGCGCTCGACCAGCCGGCGATAGCGTTTGTCCGACAGCATCTCCTCGTCGAAAACGGTGACGCGGCCGCGGCCGCCTGCCTTGCTTTCGTAGAGCGCGAGGTCGGCCAGCAGCATCAATTCGGTGCCGTTCGAAGCATGCAGCGGCGCAAGCGCGATGCCCACCGAGATCGACAGCGGAATGATCTTGCCTTCATGCCGCTTGCCGGCCCGCATCGCATCCAGCAGCCGGCGCACGTCCTTGTTGAGGAGGGCGGCGTCGCCGTGCGGAACCATGACACCGAATTCGTCGCCGCCGAGCCGGCCGATGACGCCGTCTTCGAAGATGCGCTGCGCTTCCGCGACCAGATACGCCAGCGCCAGATCGCCGAACTGATGTCCGAACGTATCGTTGAGCTGCTTGAAGTGATCGAGGTCGATCAGAAGCAGGCTCGCCTCGCGACAGTTGCGCAAGCCGCCCAGGCGGTCGCGCAGGGCTTCGATGAAATAGCGCCGGGTCATGGCGCCGGTCATGGCATCGACGGTGAGAAAGCGGTGCTTCTCGGCCTCGGCGTCCTCCGCCGATTGCAGGCGCTGGACGACGCTGGAGCGCATGTACATCAACACCAGAAGCGCCATTAAGGTCGATGTCGCTGATATGGCCAGTGCGCCGGCGCGGGAGGCGTTCTCCGTCAGCGCGACGGTGGCGAGCCCGGTGGCGGCGATGCTCATTACGAGCAAGGCCTGGATGCCGCGATAGATGCGGCCGCTATGATCCTTGATTGTCGCCAAGATACTCATGTCCGCGCCCCCAGAGCACGCGGCATGGCTAGGACCTCAGCCGTTAAAAAACACTGAGCGCCGCCTCTGCTTCAGCCTGTTCTTTCGCCACGGAATGGCGGCATCGTTTTTATGGTTAAAAAGTAACGATTTATGACAATATTCAGACAGGCTGATGTAGCGATTCGCGTAACGCTCGACCATGAGAATGAGGCTGTCATTCGGAGACGACTTCAGGCCGGTTGCAACGACTTCTCTATAGGATGAAACTGCTTGCCGAGATGCCGCGCGCGGCCCTTTGTTCGACCAACAATTTAGAGGATCAAACGATGAAGATCATTGCGTGCGGCAGTGTGCCGACGATCATCGCGCCGGAGACATATTTTACCGGCCGGGTGCTGCAGACGCCGATCATCGAGAAAGAAGCGCCGGCGCGGCTCAGAGCGACACTGGTCAGTTTCGAGCCCGGCGCTCGCACGCATTGGCACACGCATCCGCTTGGGCAGACACTCTATGTCACCGCCGGCGCAGGCCTTGCCCAGACCTGGGGCGGGCCGATCCAAACGATCAGGGCAGGGGATGTCATTTCCTTCGCGCCGGGCGAGAAACACTGGCATGGCGCCGGATCGAAAACCGCCATGACCCATATCGCCATGCAGGAGGCGCTGGACGGCGTCCATGCCGACTGGCTGGAGCAGGTGTCCGACGAGCAATATGGCGGTTGAGACAGGCTCCCGACAAAAAACCCGGCCTCAAGCCGGGTTTCTCGTTTGGCGGCCTTGCGACGATCAGGTCAGCGACGCGGTGAAGCGCTGGATGCGCGTGCAGGCTTCCTCCAGCAAGGCGTCCGACGTGGCGTAGGAGATGCGGAAGTTCGGGCCGAGGCCAAAGGCCGAGCCGAACACCACCGCGACACCCTCTGCCTCCAGCAGTTCCGAGCAGAAGGCCTCGTCATTGTCGATCACTTTGCCCGTTTTGGTCTTCTTGCCGATCAGCTCAGCGCAGGACGGGTAGACGTAGAAGGCGCCTTCGGGCGAGGGGCAGGAGATGCCCCGCGCTTGGTTGAGCATCGAGACGACGAGGTCGCGCCTCCCTTGAAAGATAGACTTGTTCCTGGCGATGAAATCCTGCGGGCCGTTGAGCGCCTCGACGGAAGCCCATTGCGCGATGGTGCAGGCGCCGGAGGTCTGCTGGCCCTGGATCATGTCCATCGCCTTGATCAGCGGCACCGGACCGGCGGCATAGCCGATGCGCCAGCCGGTCATGGCATAGGCTTTCGACACGCCGTTCATGGTCAGCGTGCGCTCGTAGAGGCTCGGCTCGACCTCGGCGATGGTCTTGAAGACGAAGTCGCCATAGGTCAGGTGCTCGTACATGTCGTCGGTCAGCGTCCAGACATGCGGATGCTTAAGCAGCACGTCCGCCAGCGCCCGAAGCTCGGCCTCCGTGTAGGCGGCGCCCGATGGGTTCGACGGCGAGTTCATCAACAGCCATTTCGTCTTCGGCGTGATCGCCTTTTCCAGCACCTCCGGCGTCAGCTTGAAGCCGTTATCGATCGAGGTGTCGGCGAAGACAGACGTGCCGCCGCAGATCGCCACCATTTCGGGATAGCTCACCCAGTAGGGACGCGGGATGATGACCTCGTCGCCGGGGTTCAGCGTCGCCATGAAGGCGTTGAACAGGATCTGCTTGCCGCCCGTGCCGACGATGGTCTGCTCCGGCCGGTAGTCGAGATTGTTCTCGCGCTTGAATTTTTTCGCGATCGCCTCGCGCAGCGGCACGATGCCGGACACTGGCGGGTACTTGGTCTCGCCGCGGCGGATGGCTTCGATCGCCGCGTTCTTGATGTTGTCGGGCGTATCGAAGTCCGGCTCGCCGGCGCCAAGGCCGATCACGTCACGGCCGGCATTTTTCAGCTCGCGCGCTTTCTGCGTCACCGCGATGGTCGCGGAAGGCTTAACGCGGGAAAGGGCGTCGGCAAGAAAGGCCATGACAAAATGTCTCCTAGGAAGCGGCCAGGAGCAGCCGCGGCGCCTCTCATGTCGCATCATCGCGCCGAGCGCAAGCATTGTGCGATGAGCCAGAGGTCAAGGAGCCGTGAGCGGCAACACTAAATTCATCAACGGCCGGTAAACCCTTGGCTGGCAGGATGGCTGATTGAATTCCGCTGGTTTCGCGGAGCGAGGGACCTTTGTCGCGCAGCATCGGGCTTGCCCATATCATCCGTCGTGATGACGGCACCTCCACCGGTGTCTGGGGCATCTATACGCTGCAGAGCGCGTTCCAGCCGATCTTCGCCTTCAAGGATGGCAAGCTATCGCTCGCCGCGTTCGAGGGGCTGATCCGGCCGTTCCGTGATGGCGAGCCGCAGTCGCCGGGAGCATTTTTCGGTACCTGCCCGGCAGGCGACCGGCTGCATATCGAGGCGCTGACGCGCACGCTGCATCTGCTCAACGCCGGCGCCTGCCTGCCGGAAGAGGCGTCCATCTTCGTCAATTTCGACCCGTCGGTCTTCACCGATCGCAGCATCGCCGACAAGGCGCTGCGCGACATGCGGCTGGTGCTGCACGAAGCCGGCATCGATCCGCGCCGCATCGTGTGCGAGGTCACCGAGCAGAAGTCAGCTTCGCAGGAAACGCTCTACGGTTTTGTCGAGGCGTTGAGGGCCAATGGCTTCCGCATCGCGGTGGACGACTACGGCGCCGATGAGTCGGACATCAACCGGATCAAGGAACTCAAGCCCGACATCGTCAAATTCGACGCGCATTGGATCACCCATCTGATGGAGTCCGGGCCGGGCTTCGCTTTGCTGACGGCGATGGTGCACAGCTTCGAGAACCAGGGCATCCGCACCGTCTTCGAAGGCATCGAGGAAGGCTGGCAGCTGGAGCTTGCCGAGCGGTCCGGCGCCTCCATGGTGCAAGGCTATGTGCTTGCCCGGCCCGAACCGGCCCCCACCAGCTTTCGCGTTTTCGGCAAGGTCGTTCCGCAAGCTGCGACCGAAGCAAGCAAGGCGCCGGCCACTGCCATCCCCGCGGCCCCGGCGCCGCAGGCGCGGCCGGCCAGGGTGTTCGGGCGCAAGGTCGCGCCATGAGCGGCAAGCCCGAGAGGCGGCGCGACGTCGCCAAGGCGATCTTCGCCGACGAGATCGGTCTCCAGTTCGGCATCTATGGCGAGTTTCGGCTGTGGAGCGCCTACCAGCCGATCTTCGCGCCGCAGGGCAGGGCGCTCAGGGCGGTCGCCGTCGAGGGGCTGATCGAACCGCGCCGCATTGCCCAGCCGGTGGCTCCCTCGACCTTCTTCGACGGCATTCCAGCGTCCGACCGGCTGTTTATCGAGACGATGTGCCGGATACTGCATCTCGGCAATTATCGCAACATCGGCGTCGAGGGGCTGACGCTGTTCTTCAACTACAACCCGATGATCAACGATCATCTCGGGCGGGCGCTGGCCGAGATCCGACTGATGACAAGGCATCTCGGCGATTTTGAACTGGAGCCCAGCCTGCTGGTCTGCGAGATCACCGAACAGGCGGCGGACGACCACGTTCTCACCAGCCTGGTGCGCGAAATGCGGCGCGACGGTATCCGCATCGCCATCGATGATTTCGGCACAGGACATTCGACCGAGGCGCGCATCAATCTCTTGGCGCCCGACATCGTCAAGATCGACGGCGCCTGGTTCGGCGAGCTCTGCCGGCATGCCGCCGCCGAACGCTTCTTCCGGCCATTGGTGGCGATGCTGCACGAGCGCGGCGCCAAAGTTCTGGTCGAGGGCATCGAGCATGCCCAGCATTTGCGCGTCGCGCTGGAGGGCGGCGTCGACCTGCTGCAGGGTTTTTATCTTGCCCGGCCGGCGCTTGCCGGCACGATCTTCAAGGAAGAACCGCTTTCCATCGACGCTCTGCTCGGTGCCGACAACGTGGTGCCCCTGCATCAGCGCCGCTGATGCCTGACCCGAAAGAAGACGCATCAACGCCGCTGATGGGTCTTCGCAAAAACAAATCACTGGATGAGACCCGCCCAGCCGCGTTAGAGCCTCCCTGATCAGCGAGGTGCGATGGCATGATCCTTTACGACATGGCGGATAGCGGCAATTGCTACAAGCCGCGGCTGTTGATGGCCAAGCTCGGCATTGTCTTCACCCGGGTCGAAGTGAGCTCGCACACCGGCGAGACGCGCAGGCCTGACTACGTCGCCAAGAATCCGAACGCGATGGTGCCGATGCTCGAGCTCGATGATGGCAGGCGCATCGCCGAGAGCAACGCCATCCTGCTGTACCTCGCCGAAGGCACGCGCTTTCTGCCGGCCGACAAATACGAGCGGGCGCTGGCTTACCAATGGCTGTTCTTCGAGCAATACAGCCATGAGCCCTATATCGCGGTGCGCAAGGCGCTGCTCACATTCCCAGAACGGGCCAAGGACGCAACGCCGGAACGATTGGCGCAGACGCTGGAGCGCGGGAACAAGGCGCTCGGCGTGATGAACAAGCATCTGGAGAAGAACAGATTTTTCGCCGGTGGCGCCTATAGCGTCGCCGATATCGCGCTGTACGCCTACACCCACACCGCCGAGATGGGCGGATTCCAGCTCGACGCCTATCCGGCCGTGGTGGACTGGCTTAAGCGGGTCGAGGTGGATGAAGGGCACGTGCCGATCGAGTGGGTGGCTAACTGACGTAGGCGAAAGTCCGGGTGACAGCTTCCTTCTCCCTGTTCACCGGGAGACGATGGCGGCAGCCAGATGAGGGGCGGCGCCAGCCTTACTAAGTCAACCAAAGTGACAGTTCTGAAGCGTTGGCGCGGCCCCTCATCGCCCTGCCGGGCACTTCTCCCCGTGAATGGCAGGGCTATCGCATATGGGTTAGGGCCTGGATGAGATAGTCGTCATTCCAGGCGCATTTCTTGATGCGGTGGCTGATTGGAACTTTGTCAGCATCTGCGGCCTGAAGGATGTTTCTGGCGATGCGGG
>NZ_RZOY02000039.1 GCF_004022705.2 Mesorhizobium sp. M2D.F.Ca.ET.226.01.1.1 | reverse complement strand
TTTGACGCAAACCACCCGGCAGTTGACCATCTAAGCACAACGACGGGAGCGGAGGAGAGGTAATGGCGAACACTCAGTCGAGCTTGGCGCCCGGGCTTCCTTTTAGCGAGGCGGAGTATAACCGTCGCTGGCAAGCTGTTCTTGACCGATTCCAGGAGTTTGGAGTCGACGCAGTCATATCGACTTTCTCGCGCAACCACCAGTACCTGACTGGACATGCTGCCTCCGGCTCGTACGCGAGGCCCTATTACCTGATCATCGCGCCACACGTGCCGCGAACGAATATCGTCCGCTTGTTCGACGAATGGAATGTCCGGGCCGAGAGCATTCCTCTCAAGATCCACACGTATCACCAGCTTACCGAAGCGGGCAAGGTCTGCGCTGAAGTGATGCGATCGCTTGGGCTGGATCGGGGGCGCGTCGGAATGGAGCTCGACCTTTTTGGAATGACGGCCCGCGACGCCATGGAGCTACAAGAGCTACTTCCGAACATCGAGGTTGTGGACGTCTCCCGTCTGATTCTCACTGTGGCGGACATCAAGTCGGCAGAGGAGATCGCCGTCATGCGAAAGGCGATGAAGGGGACGGAGGCCGGCGTTGCCGCCTTTGTTGACGTCCTCAGGGAGGGCGTGTCCGAGCTCGAGGCCGCCGCTATCGTCCAGGCGGCCGTAGAGTCCACGGGGGTAGACGCGACTTTGTTCGGGATTTTATTCGGAAATCACACAGCCGTAGGGCACGCGAAGTCCGGCAACAACCGCCTCAAACAGGGCGACGTCGCCTACATCGAGGTCGGCGGAAGGGTTCATGATTACGCCGCCGGGCTAGTGCGCTCCGCAATCTACGGCAGACATGCCGAGGCCACGGCTCTGTATGAACTCTCGAACGCAGCGTTGGAGGCGGCGATCGCAGCTGCGATGCCCGGGGCATTGACCGGAGACGTCGATGCTGCCGCACGAGGGGTCGTAGAGCGGGCTGGCCGTCCGCAGACATTCCGCCAGCGCGTTGGCTATTCATGCGGTCTCGGTTGGTCGACGCGGGGCTACACCAGCTTAGAGCCGGGCGGCCAGAATGTGCTGCGGCCCAACATGGCGCTGCACATGCCGCTGTTCCTGACCGACGAGGAGGGCCGTTTCGCGATCGGTTGCAGCGAGACGATCCTGGTGACCGATGGAGGGGCGGAGGTCCTGAGCAACGGCGATCGCGA
>NZ_RZOY02000038.1 GCF_004022705.2 Mesorhizobium sp. M2D.F.Ca.ET.226.01.1.1 | reverse complement strand
AAAGAAGCGGATATATTGGAGTATACCTCAGTGCGAGCCATATCTGAACTCGCCGAATTCGTTAGCAGCTATCCAGCAAGTGCACTGCCTGCGGCGACACGGCGTACAATTTCGTTGCTCATTTTAGATCTTATCGGTGCCACGGCTGCGGGCCTGCGATCGCCGTTAGCTGATGCTGCCAGAAAATCAGCACTGGAAGCCTATGGCGAGGGCCTGATCAGCATTTGGTTGACCGAGGATCGTTCTAGTGTGGTCGGCGCCGCGATGGCGAACAGCGCTGCGGCAAGCGCGCTGGATATCGACGACGGTCATCGTGGCGCAGCAGGCCACGCGGGTGCCGGCGTTATTCCCGCCGCCTTGGCAGTGGCTCAGGCTGTTGACGCGTCGGTCTCCGAGACCATGGTTGCAATTGCGCTCGGATATGAAATCGCCCTCCGAATCGCGAGCTCTCGGCCGGTTGCGGCAATCGATACGTATGCAACTGGACGCTGGGTCGGCTACGGGGCTGCGGCTGCAGCTAGCCGTCTCTTGGGTTTGAGTGCCACGGAAACCGCTCATGCGTTAGGTATTGCCGGATCCGAAGGACCAATCGTCTTCCTGACCACAACCTCGAAATTCGAGGGTAGCACGATCAAGGAAGGGATTCCGCCCGCCGTGGTTGCAGGTATCACCGCCGCCTATCGCGCGCGGGCAGCCGCAACTGGACCTCTCAATCTTCTCGATGACGACGATCGTTTCACCCGCCATCTCCTGACCCAAAATCTTGGGTCTTCATGGGAAATTCAAAAATGCTATCTTAAGCCGTATGCATGCTGTCGCTATATCCACGCAGCTATCGATGCGATACTAGCCATGCGTCGCGATGGGCAAGAGATCCGCAAGCTGCGCATAGAAACTTTCCCACAAGCGCTGCGCCTAGCAAACGAGCGCGCCCCCAGCACCTTGGAGGGGGCTCAATACAGCTTCTATTTTAGTTGCGCACTGGCCGCTTTGTACGGGCGGGAAGCCCTACGGCCTGTTCAACCTGAACGTCTCACTGACGTACGCATCATTGAGTTGGCCGGGCGTATTGAGCTTGAAGCGTCCTCCGATTTCGCTTCGGCGTTTCCAGCCGAAACGCCAGCCCGCGTTGTCATGGATCAAGGGAAAGGGCCGGAAGAAATGATTGTACGACACCCACTTGGGGATGTCCTGCGCCCTTTATCG
>NZ_RZOY02000037.1 GCF_004022705.2 Mesorhizobium sp. M2D.F.Ca.ET.226.01.1.1 | reverse complement strand
ACCAACGCGCATCCGCATTTTTCCGACGGCGTCGCCATCGTCCACAACGGCATCATCGAGAATTTCGCGGAGCTGCGCGACGAACTCACCCGCGACGGCTACTCCTTCGCCTCGCAGACCGACACCGAGGTCGTCGCGCATCTGGTGGCGCGGGAACTCGCCAAGGGGCTGAAGCCGGTCGAGGCGGCGCATCACGCGCTGAAGCGGCTGCACGGCGCCTTCGCGCTGGCGATCATGTTCAAGGGCGATGAGGACCTGATCGTCGGCGGCCGCAACGGTCCGCCTTTGGCCGTCGGCCATGGCGAGGGCGAGATGTTTTTGGGCTCGGACGCGATCGCGCTGGCGCCCTTTACCAACTCGATCACCTATCTCGAGGACGGCGATTGGGCGGTGGTGCGCCGCGAAAGCGTGACCATCTACGACATCGACGGCAACAAGGTCGATCGCAAGCGCCAGCAGTCGCTGTCGACCAGCTTCATGGTCGACAAGGGCAATCGCCGGCATTTCATGGAAAAGGAAATCCATGAGCAGCCGGAAGTGATCTCGCACACGCTGGCGCATTATGTCGATTTCGTCTCCGGTATGTCGAAGCCGCTCGACCTGCCGTTCGACTTCGCCAGGATCGGCCGGCTGGCGCTGTCGGCCTGCGGCACCGCCTATCTCGCCGGGCTGATCTCGAAATACTGGTTCGAGCGCTACGCGCGGCTTCCCGTCGACATCGATGTCGCTTCCGAATTCCGCTACCGCGAAATGCCGCTTTCGGCCAACGACGCGGCCTTCTTCATCTCGCAGTCGGGCGAGACCGCGGACACGCTCGCCTCGCTGCGCTATTGCCGCCAGGCCGGCATGACGATCGGCGCGGTCGTCAATGTGCGCGAATCGACCATGGCGCGCGAGTCCGACGTGGTGCTGCCGACGCTGGCCGGGCCGGAGATCGGCGTTGCCTCGACCAAGGCCTTCACCTGTCAGCTGTCCGTCTTGGCTGCGCTCGCGGTCCGCGCCGGCGTGGCGCGCGGCACGATCTCGCGCGATGAGGAAAAGCGGCTGGTGCGCGAGCTTTCCGAGGCGCCGCGCTTCGCCACCCAGGTGCTGAAGCTCGACGAGCAGATCGAGCGCATCTCGCGCGAGCTGTCGCGCTACAAGGACGTGCTCTATCTCGGCCGCGACACCAATTTTCCGCTGGCCATGGAAGGCGCGCTGAAGCTCAAGGAGATCTCCTACATCCACGCCGAGGGCTATGCCGGCGGCGAGCTCAAGCACGGGCCGATCGCGCTGATCGACGAGAACATGCCGGTGATCGTGATTGCGCCGCATGACCG
>NZ_RZOY02000036.1 GCF_004022705.2 Mesorhizobium sp. M2D.F.Ca.ET.226.01.1.1 | reverse complement strand
ACCACCTTACCGATAAAGATGTGGTCGGGAATTCGGGAAGAGATCACGCCTACAATCGCTGCCGTTTCAAGTCTGCTGATCGCGTTGACAGTCGTTATGTATGCCGGCGTAGAGGTGGTCCGCCAGACGGGTGAACGGCGAAACAAATACAATGAGCTAGTCAACGATGAAGGAGCTTAAGACGGTGAGTGAGCCTGCGAATAACGGCATGGATTTCCCGGCGGAGGAGTATCGGGAGCGCCTACGGCGTACGCAAGAAGAGATGGCTAAGTATGATCTTCCCGTCTTACTGCTGCACCAACCAGAAAACATCAATTATCTAAGTGGCCTCGATCAAATTGGCTATTTCTCCTATCACGCTTTAGCAGTACCCAGCCGCGGCGACCCGGTGCTGATCGTGCGCGACATGGAAGTCCCCACGGCGCACAGCACCTCATGGGTCAAAAACCATGTGGTCTATGCAGATGCCGCTGATCCGCTCCCCGTTTGGCTCGACACGGCGCGAAGAGCCCTTGAAGGTCTTGGGTTGGCAGGCGGGCGCATCGGTCTGGATGAGCACTCATGGTTCTTGACGGTGGAGCGCTGGAAGATGCTGCAGGCGCTGCTGCCGAAGGCAACTCTGGTTGGAGAGCCCCGTATTGTCGACCACCTGCGCCTGATCAAATCGCCGCGGGAACTAGAACATCTGCGCGGCGCTGCGCGGCTAGTTGAAGTGGGTCTGCGGGCCGGCATCGAGGCTATCGCGCCTGGAGTCGCGGAGCGAGAACTCGCCGAGGCTGTGTCTAGCGCATTGGTGAAGGCGGGGGCAGCGTCGCTCGGCGGTATCATCACCTCCGGCGATCGAACAAGTCTCATACATGGAGGACTTTCGGACCGGCGCCTGGAACGTGGCGATCCTGTCTACTTTGAGCAAAACGGGGTCCACAAGAATTACTGGGCACGCTTGATGCGCACCGCTGTTGTCGGTCCGGCGAGCGCTGCGCAACAGCGTATCGCCGACACGATCATCCGCATCCAAGACGAGGCGATCGCATTGATGCGGCCGGGCACACCGGCCAGCGTGGTCGACCGAGCTTGCCGCGAGCCGCTTCTGGCATCTGGACTGCGCGAAACCTATACGAATCGTGCCGGCTATTCGCTTGGTCTTAATCATCGCCCGTCGGCCGGCGAATTTATCCGCGAATTCGTGCCTGGCGTCGAATGGGTCTTAGAGCCGGGAATGGTGTTTCATATGCTGATGATGGCAGCGGGGATGGGCTTCAGCGAGACGGTGCTGGTGACGGAAAAAGGCCCGGAACGCCTGACCACCATGGAGCGCAAGCTCTTCTCGCGTATATAAGCACTCCATTCAAGATGGCAAAGCACATGCGACCAGTC
>NZ_RZOY02000035.1 GCF_004022705.2 Mesorhizobium sp. M2D.F.Ca.ET.226.01.1.1 | reverse complement strand
TTTCCCTTGCCGGTGGAAGCCGCCTGGTTCGACGACTTGACCAACGTCACGCAGCAAGGGCATGCTGACGAACAGAGAGACCTTGACTGCAGGCTCCATTTCGTTCCGCGCTTAGGACGTTGTCGGTCATGACGCGGGCTATTGTGACGCCGAGGCTGGCGTAGCAGGCCACCGCCGCCTTGAGGAAGGCGATGGCGCGTTCTTCTTTCTCGTCGGGCAGGATTTGCGAGAAGGCGATGCGGGACGCGTCGTCGATGCAGACGTGGACGAACTCCCAGCCGGCGCCGCGCGACTTGCCTTTTTGCGGCTCGCCGGTGATGCGATGGCCGACTTGGCTGAAGCGGCCGAGCTTCTTTGATGTCGATATGGATCATCTCGCCTGGGTTCTCCCGCTCGTAGCGCCGGACCGGTTCGGCCGGCTCGCTATCGCTTAGCCGCGACAGCCCGGCACGCTTGAGAACCCGGCTGACGGTGGCGGGCGAGACGCCGACCTCATGGGCGATGTGCTTGCCGGTCCAACGTTGCCGCCGCAGCGCCATGATGCGCTCGGCGATCAACGCAGCGGTGGCCTGTGACATATGGGCGGGCCGCGAGGAACGGTCGATCATGCCGGCCCGCCCTTCAGCCTTATAGCGCTCGACCCAGCGCGCCACGATCTTGGCCGACGCCATAGACCCGCGCCGCATGGGCTTTGGAAAAAGCGCCCTCTATCACCGACAGCGCCATCTCCTCTCGACGCAGCGGTGTGAGACGGGCATTCTTGTGGATGTTCATTCGGACCCTCCGATAGATGCTGAAGCGTGGTAACTCCAGTCTCCTCGGTCCGGTCCGAATGGACAACCTCCCGAAAGCTCACAGCTAGCAAGAGTCTTTGGTGATGCTCGGATGCCGAGTCCACCACCACTGAGAGCCCAATAGACATTATTGTGGTGGGCGTTTGAATTGGCACTAGATATGGACCCACGAGAACTTGGAACGTTGAATACGACGGTCGCCTCTCATGCGGAGACACCTATGTTCGGAAGAAGACACACGAATGGTCAAGTGTTCCGGTAGCGCGGCGCGAAACACAGTGTCCGCCACTTGCTCGGACAACTTCTTCGGTGGCATGCGGATTGCAAGGGGGATGGTGAAGCGAAGGTCAGCGCATCACAACCTCGCCGTTCTGTTAATTGCTCCGCCTCAAGTGCAAATAGGCGTTCTCAACGTGTAAATTCTTTATGAAACTTGGCTTGTTGGAGCTACGCGGTATCGAAACCGGTAGAACAGTGCACCAGCAAAATGGAGTGGCTTCTTAACTGTTAAGCAGGCGCGTTGTTGATCGAGCTGCAGCAGGAGTTTGACGTCTCCTAATTCCATCTGCCAGCACATGGCCCTGGCTTCGCTTGAGACTATTGTGGGTAACAAGGCTCGCCCCGAGGTAGAAAAGCAGCCGTAGACTTTATTCGAAAAGAAGCGGATATATTGGAGTATACCTCAGTGCGAGCCATATCTGAACTCGCCGAATTCGTTAGCAGCTATCCAGCAAGTGCACTGCCTGCGGCGACACGGCGTACAATTTCGTTGCTCATTTTAG
>NZ_RZOY02000034.1 GCF_004022705.2 Mesorhizobium sp. M2D.F.Ca.ET.226.01.1.1 | reverse complement strand
CCGCTGACCGTCGACCGGGTCACGGGCATCGTCTCGCGCGGCGGCTCGATCATGGCCAAATGGTGCCTGCACCATCACCGGGAGAGCTTCCTCTACGAGCATTTCGAGGAGATCTGCGACATCGCCAGAGCCTATGACGTTTCCTTCTCGCTCGGCGACGGCCTTCGTCCCGGTTCAATCGCCGATGCGAACGACGCGGCGCAATTCGCCGAACTGGAAACACTTGGAGAACTCACCAAGATTGCCTGGGCAAAGGACTGCCAGGTGATGATCGAAGGCCCGGGCCATGTCCCCATGCACAAGATCAGGCAGAACATGGACAAGCAGCTCGCAGTGTGCGGTGAGGCGCCGTTCTACACGTTGGGGCCGCTGACGACCGACATCGCGCCGGGCTATGACCACATCACCTCAGGGATAGGTGCCGCCATGATAGGCTGGTTCGGCACCGCAATGCTTTGCTACGTCACGCCGAAAGAGCATCTCGGCCTTCCCGACCGCAACGACGTCAAGATTGGGGTGATCACTTACAAGATAGCCGCCCATGCAGCCGATCTGGCGAAGGGCCATCCGGCAGCGAAAACCAGGGATGATGCCCTTTCGCGCGCGCGCTTCGAGTTCCGCTGGGAGGACCAGTTCAACCTGTCGCTCGACCCCGAAACCGCACGGTCCTTCCACGACCAGACCTTGCCCAAGGAGGCGCACAAGCTGGCACATTTCTGTTCGATGTGCGGGCCGAAATTCTGCTCCATGCGCATTTCCCACGACATCCGTGCCGAGGCTCAGAAGGAAGGCATGGCGGCAATGGCGGCAAAATACCGGGAGGGCGGCGATCTCTACATGCCGGCGGACGAGACTGGCGTACCGGTCGTGCCGGAGGCTCCCAAACCATCATGAGGGTGCTCGTCAAAGGGGCCGGCGTTGCCGGCCTCACCGTCGCTTTCGAACTCGCCGCCCGCGGCGCGACGGTCACAGTCGCCGAGATGCGGCATGGCCTTGGCGGCAACGCGTCGTGGTTCGCCGGCGGCATGCTGGCGCCATGGTGCGAGCGCGAAAGCGCGGAGCAGCCGGTGCTGGATCTCGGACGCGACGCTGCCGACTGGTGGGATGCGGTGCTGTCGGGTCAGGTGACACGGGCCGGGACATTGGTCGTGGCCGCGCCGCGTGATGCCGGTGAGCTTGACCGGTTCGCCAGTCGCACGTCAGGGCATAGGCGCGTCGATGAAAACGAAATTGCGCTCCTGGAACCCGACCTCGCCGGCCGCTTCCGGCGTGGATTGCTCTTCCCCAACGAGGCTCACCTCGACCCACGCCAGGCGATGGCGGCACTTCATGACAACCTTGCGACCATGGGTGTCAAATTCCACTTCGGCTGCGACGCCCGGCCTGTTTCGGGTTTCGCCCGTCAGATAGACTGCATGGGAATGGCAGCGGCCGATGACAGGCTGCGCGGTGTTCGCGGCGAAATGCTGATCCTTCGCACGCCTGATGTCTCGCTGTCGCGGCCGGTCCGTTTGCTTCATCCACGCTTTCCGCTTTATGCCGTGCCGCGCACCGATCACCGTTTCATGATCGGAGCGACGATGATTGAAAGCCAGAGCGCCGGACCGGTGACGGCGCGTTCCATGATGGAGCTGCTGGGCGCCGCCCATGCCCTCCATCCGGCCTTTGGTGAGGCCGAGATCGTTGAAACCGGTGTGGGTGTCCGTCCGGCATTTCCCGACAATTTGCCACGCGTCGAAACAGACGGTGAGATCATCGCGATCAACGGTCTTTATCGTCACGGTTTTCTCCTCGCCCCCGCCATGGCGCGCCAGGCTGCCGGCCTGGTTTTCAGTCAAGACAGAACCAAGGAGCATGCTCATGAAACTGATGGTCAACGGCGAGGCGCGTGAGATTGCCGCCACCACGCTGGCCGAGTTGCTTGCCGCGCTCGACTATGAGGGCGATTGGCTCGCCACCGCCGTCAAC
>NZ_RZOY02000033.1 GCF_004022705.2 Mesorhizobium sp. M2D.F.Ca.ET.226.01.1.1 | reverse complement strand
GCGGATGGCGACTTGTCCGGCGATCCACAGGGTGCGGCGCAGCCGAGCATTGCCGAATTTGGAAAGGCGGGTCTGGCCCCGATATTGGCCTGACTGCTGTGTCGAGAGGTTCAGCCCGCAGAACTTTGACGGCAGCTACAGTTCGGTGTGGCGGCATGCTCAGAGTTGGGCGGCGGATCGCGGCAGCGCCGAGGCCCACATTCCGCTGAGTTTTGCACCTGGCGAGGCCTACCGGTTCGACTGGAGTCACGAGATCGTCCTGCTCGACGGCGTGACAGTGACAGTGAAGGTCGCGCACATGCGGCTCTGCCACCAGCCGCATGTATTCGTGAGGGCGTATCCGTGCGAGACGCAGGAGATGGTGTTCGACGCGCATGATCCGGCGCCGGGCACGATCCTTTCCATTCCCCGGCGCTGAAGCTAGCTCACGAGCCGGTCGCCGACTGCGCCCGCTATGACAGTCTCAGGAGGACAAACAGCCGTGGAACGCACCGAGGTAATGGAACTGATGGGAGCGCTGAAGCTCTACGGAATGCGCAGCGCCTATGACGAGATCATGGGCGCGTCGCCATCAAGCGACAGCACGAGCCGCCCAGGATTGTCGGTGATCTCTTGCAGGCCGAGATATCGGAGAAGTAGGCCCGCTCCATCAAATACCAGCTCGCCGTCGCCAAGTTGCCGCTGGCCAAGGACTTCGACTTCGCCGGCACGCCGGTCAACGAACCCCGGATGCGCGATCTCGCCGGCGGCGTCTTCGTCGCCGATCATCGCAACGTCGTTCCTGGTCGGCGGAACAGGCACAGGAAAGTCGCATCTGGCGATCGCCATCGCCCGCTCACTCATCCGCAACGCCGCGCGAGGCCGCTTCTTCAACGTCGTCGACCTGTTCAACAGGCTGGAGGCCGAGACCCGCTCCGGCCGCCAGGGCCGCATTGCCGATCACCTGACCCGGCTAGACTTCGTCGTGCTCGATGAGCTCGGCTATCTGCCCTTCGCCCAGGCCGCCGGGCAGTTGCTCTTCCATCTCATCTCGAAACTCTACGAGCGCACCTCGATCCTCATCACTACCAATCTCGCCTTCGGTGAATGGCCGAGCGTCTTCGTCGACGCCAAGATGACCAGCGCGTTGCTCGATCGCCTCACTCACCATTGCGAGATCGTCGAAACCGGAAATGAGTCCTGGCGCTTCAAGAGCCGCTCTCAAACTGAAGCCGAAAGCCAATCAGCCGCGCCCGATCAGGCTGTGCAACCCCAACCAGCTCCGCCTGATCGGGCGCTCACCGCAGCTCGCTGCGCGCCTCGGTGGATAGGTGCCCAACATCGAGATCAATAATCAGCTCGAATGCCTGCCCAAGGTAGCGCATCTCTACCTGGCGCATGCACCTGGCCTTCCCGGAAACACCCAGAAGGCGCTCCGCCTCACGCTGGAGCTGAACGTAAGCCTGTTCAGCTGCCGTATCGTCGAGCTCGTCCAGTCGTGCGACGAAGGCTGATGCGACAGCTACTGACTTTTCGGCCAGAAGCAGACCCACGGCACTGAAAACGCCCGCTGCTGCAGGAACATATATGCGGCCGATCTCCAAGCTTCGCGCGATGGACGCCCCATGCACGCCGCCATTGCCTCCACAGGTTGTCCTCGGTTAGAGCCAGGCGACTGATACGTGTTTTGGACTTTAGGCTGCCATGTGGACGATGCCAATTGTATCTGTGTAGCCAGACAGGCAGTTCGGCGGCACGGTGATCGGATGTCGGATGCGATGGCATAAGCCCATTCGCGCAATGCTGTCTGGATGAAGCGCTCGGCCTTGCCATTGGTCTTGGGCGTATAGGGTCTTGTCCTGACGTGCTTGAGGCCGAGATCGCGGCAGGCCTTGGCGAAGGCCTTTGATTTGTAGCAGGAGCCGTAGCACCTACGGAATGAAGGAGCCGCGGCGACCGAGAGAGCGGTGCGCGCAGCTCGCTGCAGGCGCGCACCGCTGTCGAGGCGGCCATGGCCAGTCAAAGTTTCTCTAGAATGTGGAATGTTCACAGCCCATTCCGGAGAGACCGACCATGACCACTTCAGATTCTACACCCGCCGCCGCGGTGCTGGTAGCGATCGACATTGCCAAGGTGCGCAATGAAGTTCTGATCGAAGCACCGGGCCACAAGCGCCGGCGTCGCCTTTTGGTCCTCAACACCCGGTGTTGAGCACGACCATATGATCGAAGTGCTGCAGGCGTACGGCCGCCCTGTGGTCTGCGCCTTTGAAGCGACCGGGAACTATCACCGGCCGATAGCATGGCGCCTGGCTGAAGCGGGTTTCGAGGTGCGGCTGGTGGCGTCGCTGGCGCTGGCCCGAACACGAGAAGCGTTGCACAACAGCTGGGACAAGAACGATCCAAAGGATGCCCAGGTGATGCTGCACATGCTCAGGATCCAGGCGACGCAGGTCTACCATGATCCGCCGCGCGCCGGCATCACGACGTGCAGGAACTGTCGAAGACCCATGAAGCGATCGCCAAGGGCCAAGACCGAGATCCAGCACCGTATCCTGACGCACTACCTGCCACTGTATTTTCCCGAGATCGATCGATTCCGGGGGAACAGCCGCAGCGATTGGTTCTTCGCCTTCCTTCATGCCTTTCCGACGCCAGCAAGCATCACGGACAAAGGAGGAGTTTGTGACAGCAGCGTGGGATGTCGTCGGCCGCAAGGTCAGCAAGACACAGATTCTAATGGATATTTACGAGACGGCGCGCTCATCGATCGGACTGCCGCTGCCGCTTGATGTCCCTGCCATTCGCATGTTCCGGATGGTCATTGACGAAGCACGCAGCCTGATCCGGCAGCGCAATGAGATCGAAGCGCAGGCCGACGAGCTGTTGCGGCACAGCCAGGATTATCAGCTCCTGCGACAAATCCCGGGCATTGGACCGATCAACGCATTGACCATCATTGCCGAAGCCGGCGATCTTCGCCGTTTCACCCATCATCGCCAGTTTCTAAAGTTCTGCGGGCTGAACCTCTCGACACAGCAGTCAGGCCAATATCGGGGCCAGACCCGCCTTTCCAAATTCGGCAATGCTCGGCTGCGCCGCACCCTGTGGATCGCCGGACAAGTCGCCATCCGC
>NZ_RZOY02000032.1 GCF_004022705.2 Mesorhizobium sp. M2D.F.Ca.ET.226.01.1.1 | reverse complement strand
CGACGGTTATACTCCGCCTCGCTAAAAGGAAGCCCGGGCGCCAAGCTCGACTGAGTGTTCGCCATTACCTCTCCTCCGCTCCCGTCGTTGTGCTTAGATGGTCAACTGCCGGGTGGTTTGCGTCAAACACAGTTTGTGTATTGTTAACATCTCGCAGTGAGATGGCCGTGTGAGTGAAGTCCAAGCCTATGAAATATTAGTTTCATTGGGTTAACATCTTGAACCTGCTTAAGGGCTGCCTCTCTTCGACCGCTCACAATCAATCTATTTCGTTTGTATCACAGCCGCAAAAGTGGATTAGGGCGGCGTTCTACCTTGGCCGCCGGTCTCTGCCCGGTGGGCAGACACCACTCCCGGAAAATCAATTCGGATCCTTCGGGAAAGGCTGCATGCTCTGGGGTCAATCGGTTCAGCCGGTTCGCAGGCCGCCGGCACGGCAAATCATCTTCATATCGCGTGCGTGGCCGGGGTTTTGTGCTCCGTTGTTCGTTGACAGGAGTCGAAGATAGTCTCTCAACGTTTTTTAGTAACTGCCAGATCTGGTGGCTTGCCGCTGGCCACGATGTGGCGGCACCGCCACCTCGGCGAGAAGCGAGTGTAGGCGGTATGATAATGCTAGTGCATTTCCTGCAAACTGCGAAACTACTGCAGTGGACGTATGACCGCACTGCCTCTCCGAAGTGCGGTGCGATCTTGCCCATTGGCTGGCCAACTAGATGTTTGATCCCAGATTTTGATGGTTCATCATCGTCCGAATCAAAGGATGCGCTATGGGCCAGGTTCTTCATGGGAGCGCCACGACGACAGAGGCGGTTCGTCGAGCGATACAGCATAGTCAAGAGAGCCTGAGAGCGCTGGCGAAGCGGTACGGGATCAACCAGAAGACTGTTGCCAAATGGCGGGAACGGACCTCGGTGGCCGATGGGACTGTCAGGAATTCTGTGCGCGAGGCCGGTTTCGTCATTGGCTGACGAACTTTTCGCCGAAGACGACGGCGAACTGGGTTTTGGCCTCGAACCACTCGCGCGGAGGTCGTTTCCAATCCTTGGCGCGTGGTTCAGGACCAGATATAACAGTTTCATTGCCGCGTCGTCATTGGGGAAATGGCCTCGGGTGCGGACGGCGCGGCGCAGTTTCGAGTTCAGCGCCTCGATCGCGTTCGTAACCGGTATGGTCATGACGGTGCCACCTGATCCCCGCTGAGATGAAAGGCTTTCGGCGTATGGTGCGACCATCCGGGACAGGGGCACCGGGAGCACGCCAAGTACGGGCAGGCCGATGTATTCGATGAGCTGCGAGCTCGCGTTAGTAGCTGGCCGCCCCTGCGACCTGCCCGGTTGCGCCGAGAGCGCGGATCCGTAGGTGTCGCGTCGCCCGCCGGCTCCCGACTGTTTGAGGAGGAGCCGATGAGACGCGTGATTGGGATGGACATCCACCGCACCTTTGCGGAGGTGGTGGTTTGGGAAGATGGCCAACTGCGCCATCACGGACGGGTCGACATGACCCGCTCGGGACTGGAAGGCTTCGGCCGCAGTTGCGACGAATGGATGAGGTTGTCGTCGAAGCTACGGGCAACGCCATGGCAGTGGTGCGGGTTCTGTCGCCCTATTGCCAGCGGTTTTCTGCCGGCGGTCTGGGTTCCCGATGAGCGGACGGAGCGGCTTCGCCGCTTCGTCACGCGGCGCAACCAGGTCGTGCGGCATCGCACGCGCGTGAAGAACGAGGTGCATGGATTCCTGCAGGCGCACCTCGTGCCGAAGTGCCCGCATGCCGATCTGTTCAACCGTCGGGGTCGCGCCTGGCTCGAGCGGCAGGTGCTTCCCGACGACGAGCGGGCCGCTATCGCTCGCCACATCCGCGAGATCGACCGCCTGGCCGAGGATCTGGCTGACCTCGATCGGGAGATCGCCCGGGAAGCGGTTGATGATGTGCAAGTCCGGCGTCTTCAGACGATCACCGGCGTCAATGCCATCGTCGCGAGCGGTATCATCGCCGCCGTCGGCGACATCCGGCGGTTCCGCGAACCGCAGAAGCTGGTGAGCTACTTCGGCCTCAATCCTCGTGTGCGTCAATCCGGTCTTGGCTTGGCGCAATATGGCCGGATCAGCAAACATGGGCGTTCCCATGCCCGCGCCATGCTGGTCGAGGCCGCCTGGGCGGCGGCGAAGGCGCCCGGACCGCTCAGGGCTTTCTTCCTGCGCATCCGCAACAAGCGCGGCCATCAGGTCGCAGCCGTGGCGCTCGCCCGCAAGCTCGCCGTGTTGATCTGGCATCTGCTGACAAAGGAGCAGGACTACTTCTGGGCTCGCCGGCGCTGGTGGCGGCAAAGCAGAGGCAGCTCGCTCTCAAGGCTGGCGCGCCGGGCGAGCGCGGTGTCGGTCGCCGCGGTTCGGCTTACGCCTACAACGTGAAGGAGTTGCGAAACAGCGAGAAAGCCGCGGCCGAGAATGCCGAACGTGCCTACGAGCTGATGGTTCGGCATTGGCGGTCACTAGGGCCGAAGCGGCGCACGGACGCCACAAACGAGGAACGACTATAACGGCTGCGCGGCGGCGCTCTCATCCTCTCACGCCGCTCTTTGCCACGTGGTCGTCCGTGCCAGGCGAACATAACATAAGCAAATATCCCGGTGCGACAGTCATCGCCCCGGTCCACTCCAGAAAGGCGCCGTGCTCGACGCAGTCAAGGCGTGGCCTGGAAACCTCGCAGCCGGCCATGGCGCCATCGCACCGGCCAGCCTTGACTGCGTCTCGACACGCTCGCATGGGAAATCCTGTGGGCCGGGACGAAGAAACACGCTCACCTGAGCCGAACAAATAAACGCACAGGAGTCGAGAAAGCCGAAATCACGCTTGTCGATGTCATCCGTGGTGTAGATGATCCGGCGCACGCTTTCGGGGAAGGCGAAGAACGGCACCACGTGTTGCCAGTTGCGCCGCCAGCTCTGGGTGATCGCCGGATACCGCTGGCCCCAGTAGCCGGCTTCGAATTCCTCCAGGGCCTTCATGCCGGCTTCGGCATCCTTTGCCCGGTAGATCGCGCGCAGCGCCGGCACGACCGGCTTGCGATCCTTCCACGACACGAACTCCAGCGAATGGCGGATCAGATGCACGATGCAGGTTTGGACCACGGTCTGGGGGAAGACGGCGTTGATCGCCTCGGGGAAGCCCTTCAGGCCGTCGACGACGGCGATCAAGACGTCGGCGACGCCACGGCTCTTCAGCTCGTTCATGACGCGCAGCCAGAACTTGGCGCCCTCGGTCTGCTCGATCCAAATGCCGAGGATCTCCTTCGTGCCGTCCGGCAGGATGCCGAGCGCGATGTAGACGGCCTTGTTGCGCACGAAGCCCTCGTCCCTGATCTTGACCCGGATCGCATCGAAGAAGACGAGCGGATAGATCGCATCCAGCGGGCGGTTCTGCCACTCGGCCACTTCCTCCAGGACGGCGTCGGTGACGGCCGAGATCAGTTCCGGCGACACGTCGATGCCGTAGAGCTCCTCCAGATGGCCGCGGATCTCGCGCACCGTCATGCCGCGCGCCTACATGGAGATGATCTTGTCGTCGAAATCGGGAAAGCGGCGCTGGTATTTGGCGATCAGCTTCGGATCGAAGATCCCGGCCCGGTCGCGCGGGATCGACAGCGTCATCTTCGACGTGCCCGTCAGAACCGACTTCCTCGAATGGCCGTTGCGGCGATTGGCGCTGCCGTCGGTGCGGTCGTCCTCGAGGTGCTCGTCGAGTTCAGCGTTCAGAATCCGTTCCGAAAGCGCCTCAGGTCGTCGAGCAATCCGTCCTTGGCAAACACCTCATTCGGATCGCGGCCGGCAAGCAGTTGGTCCAGAAGTTCCTTCTCGATAGCCATGTGATGATTCTCTCCTTTCCATCATCATGGCCTCGCGCACAGAATTCCTGACAGTCCCGTGGACGATGTGCCGACCGGTCCGAGAGAGCCTAGATCGACGGTGCTCTTGCCCGAGGAGGAGGCCGTCATCGTCCCCTTCCGGCGCTACACTCTGTTGCCACTCGATGACTGCCTCTACGCCTTACAAGCGACGATCCCACACGACGCGCTCGTCACTGCATCGCTGCCTGCAGCGCCACGGCATCAGCCGCCTGCGGACGTAGAAGGTGACAAGCCGGCGAAGAAGAAGTTCAAGAGCCATCCGATCGGCTACTTCCACATCGACGTCGCCGAGGTGCGCACCGAACAGGGCAAGCTGCACATGTTCGTCGCCATTGATCGCACCTCGAAGTTCCCCTTCGTGGAAACGGCCACCACCGCCATATCGAGAGACTTCCTGCTGCGCCTGATCGCGGCCGTTCCCTACAAGATCCACGCCGTCCTCACCGACAACGTCCTAAGCGCGGAACGAAATGGAGCCTGCAGTCAAGGTCTCTCTGTTCGTCAGCATGCCCTTGCTGCGTGACGTTGGTCAAGTCGTCGAACCAGGCGGCTTCCACCGGCAAGGGAAA
>NZ_RZOY02000031.1 GCF_004022705.2 Mesorhizobium sp. M2D.F.Ca.ET.226.01.1.1 | reverse complement strand
GGCGCAAGTCGAGAGCAGCCTTGCAACTTTGCTGCAGGACATTGCGGTTGCGACCTTCCGTGCCTGCCAGTGCCGGGACTACGCCCGCGTCGACCTCCGGATCGACCGCTCCGGTCAGCCCTTTGTCTTGGAGATCAACTCGATGCCGGGGCTGAGTATGAACTCCGAATTTGTCCTAGCCGCGATTGCCGCTGGACATAGCTACTCGAGCTTGATCAATCGCATCCACGATATCACCCACGCGAGGTACTTCGAAATCGTTGGCTAGATGCCATAATGGGCCGACGCTCCTCGCATAGCGACGAAAGTGACTATTCCTCCCGGTGACGATGTAGGGCGGGTTGGTCGACCCCAGGGCCAGCAACCCATCGCCTCGCAGGAGCGTCACTTGCGGGAAGCCAAGGCGGCGGCTGAGGTCTACACGGGCGCCGGATGCTTTCCCGGCTACTCACCGGGCGCTCGATGGTCAGTGCGACCTCGAGCCCGCCGACTGAACCGGGCGATGAGCCGGGCACCGAGGCCAGTATGATTTTCCCTCGTGATCTAAACATTACTATTGAGGGGGAACTTCGGAGACGGGAATTTTCATCACTAAACCGGATTCGACTACTCACGATAATCTGCGCGGCCTTGCCGTTGTGGGAAAGAGGAACAATGGTGAAGCTCCGTCTGGAGACATTGCAGGCCATTAACGTCGATTTTTTTGACAACCTATGGGCCGAAGAGGATCTTCAAAAGTTGGTGACGCCCCGGTTCGGGGTAGTTCCTAGCTTCGAGAGTTTGCTATCGGATTTGCGCAGAATCGGCGCCAGAGACCTGGGCCAAGTTGCTCCGGACGCCCTAGCGCAAGCAACAGACACTGGCCATGACTGAATGGAGGTCAATCAAAACTATTGCGGCCGCACTCGAGGGCGGCAACCGGTCCGCGGTCGAGATCATCAGCGACTGTATTGCTGCGGCCGAACGGACCAATCCCTCGCTGCGCAGCTTCATTACGGTTGCCGCCGACCATGCACTCGCCCAGGCGGCCAAGGCCGATACACGCCGGAAGGCCGGCCGCGTTCTGGGACCGCTTGATGGAATTCCTTATGCCGCCAAGGATATGTTCGAAACGCGCGGGATCAGGACCACCGGCGGCAGCAGGGTGTTAGAGAACAATGTGCCGGAGAGGTCGGCGGCGGCCATTTGCATGCTTGAGGCAGCGGGGGCGGCCCTGATCGGCAAGACCAATCTCCACGAATTCGCATTTGGCGCGACCGGTGAGAACCGCTGGGCCGGAACAGTCGTCAACCCGCATGATGAGACAAGGCTCGCTGGTGGCTCGAGCAGCGGCTCCGCGGCAGCCGTGGCGGCGGGCATCGTGCCGTTCGCGCTTGGCACCGATACGGGCGGCTCGGTTCGTATCCCGGCCGCGCTCTGCGGCATCGCCGGGTACAAGCCGAGCTATGGCCTGATCAGTCTCGACGGCGTCATCCCCTATTGTTGGTCGCTGGACCATGCGGGCGTACTCGCGACATCTGTTGAGGACCTGGAGCTTGTCGTCAGGCAAATCGCGAAGCTCCCGTCGGCGACGCCACCCGGCGCGGCGCCGAGGGTTGCCTTGGTCAACGGCTGCGAGAACAAATGCGACGCGTCGGTGCACGACGCGTTCCTCGCCACGAAGACACACATCGGACGGCGGGGCGCCACATTCGGCACGATCGCACTCCCCGATCAGTCCGAGGCCCGTGCAGTCTCGCTGACAATCCAGCTCGCCGAAACTCTTGCGTATCACGGCCCTAATCTTGCCAGCGCCCGAGATCGATTCGGTGCCGACATGCGCGGCGGCATTGTGATGGGTCAGTTCCTGTCCGCAGAAAGCTACGTCCAGTGTAAGCGCGTGCTGTCGACCTACAGGCGATCATTTGCGCAGGCCATGCAGACGTTCGAATTCCTGTTGATGCCGACCTGTCCGATCACAGCGCCGGAGGTCGGGACCATCGACGTGGACATAGCCGGGCAGACTATTCCACTTGGCAGTGCCCTGACGATGTTCACTTCCTTCTTCAATCTGGTAGGCGCGCCGGTGATAGTGCTCCCGGTAGCCTCGCCGAGCGGCGGCCTGCCCGTGTCTGTGCAGATTATTGGTGCACCCGGCTCCGATGCGCAGCTCTTTGGGGTCGCCCTCAGGCTCGAGAGCGTATGCAGGGAGGCGAGATTCTGATCGCGTCAACCAGTGACTTCGAGCGTTCGACAAGAACACGGGACTGGTCTAGAAAACTGAGAGGACAGTTCTGGAGTGCACCCCGCGACTGAGACAAATTAATAGCAGACAATTCCTGAATTACAGGAAGAAACGGTTGGAAGTAAAGCCGAGATTTAGCGAACAAGAGGAACACTCCATGCTTTTGCGGATGGACGGGATGCAAATTCCGAGGGATGTCGCCCTCCGATTCCGAAATGATCTCGCCCCCTCGTTCCGAGATTTAACCGCCCCCTGAATCCGAAATGATGCCGCCCCCTTGGAGGCATGCGCTAAGATAGCTTCGGCATGGACTGAAATTTGCGCTTTCGAGGTGGCTCACGCCATCGATGTCGCAAGGCATGGAGATTTTGGCGCAGGGTTGCCAAGGGCGGTTGAGCAAAGATCGCTGCGATCAGCGAGGCGACGATCTGGCGGGTGGCGCGCCACAGCAGCGGGCGCCCGTCGCTCAAGGGGAGAGACACCCAACTCCTGCGAAAGGGTTTCGGTCACAAGCGCGATGAGGAAGTGGGCAAGAATCCAAGGCTTTGCGATCCTTGGCTCTTTGGCGGGAGGCGTGGCCAGTCCGATCAGGCTCTTCAGACGCTTGAAGGCGAGCTCGATGCGCCAGCGCATGCGATAGAGCTTGAGAACTGTGCCGGAGGGAAACTCGTCCTGGTCAAGCGAGATCACAAGGTGTCAATGCCGCTCGAATTTTCCCCAAAAGTGCCGAAGTAAAATTCCCCAGTTTCGCCGCTCAGGCTGTCGCGGAGGGGTGTCCATTTTTCGGTGGCCGGCCGCGCGGCCGCGATGGTGGATTTATTGTCGGCGGCGTGATGGAGGCTTTTGATCGCAAGTGTTCGGGCATGAGCTCGGCGTGCTGGCGGAGCCGATAACTCGATCCGTCGATCTGGACGACGACCGCATGGTGAAGCAGGCGATCGAGAAGTGCGGTTGTGACGACAGGGTCGCCGAAGACCTCGCCCCATTCGGCGAAACCGCGATTTGAGGGAGAATCATTGCGCCCTTCTCGTAGCGGGCGTTGACGAGTTGGAAGAACAGATTGCCGCCACCGTGGACGACGGGCAAGTAGCCGATCTCATCGACAACGAGCAGAGCAGGCCGGCAGAAGAAGCGGATGCGTTCCTGCAGGCGGCCTTCGCGTTCGGCCCTTGCCAGCGCGGCGATGAGTTCGGCGAGCGTGCAGAAATAGACGCTCTTTCCAGCCTTCACAGCCTCGACTGCAAGCGCAATGGCCAGATGGCTCTTGCCTGTGCCGGGCGGGCTGAGGAAGTGGATGACCTCGCAGCGGGCGACGAAGCCGAGTTGGGCCAGCGTGAAGATTCGATCGCGGTCGAGCGAGGGCTGGAAAGAGAAGTCGAAGCTGGCGAGCGTCTTGACCGTGGCCAGCCGGATCACATGCCTTCATCGCACCGCCGTGGACGATCGAGAGGATCAACCGGGAAGCTTCCGCGATCGGTCTCGATGCGGCCTTGCTGTGCCAGAAGATACTGGCGGATCGGCCGCATCCCGAACAAGGCTTCCGCGCCTGTCTTGGCGTCATACGGCTCGTCAAGGGCTTCGGCCGCGAGCGCGTCAACGCCGCCTGCGGCCGGGCGCTGGAGATCAACGCCAGGACTTATGGCTATTGCAGACTGTGGTGCAGGAGGCTTTCGAAGCCGAGAGGACGGAGGCGATCTGGCAGCGAAGAGGTCGGCCGGTGACGATCAGGCTGAGGCGCCTTAGCCCCTCGCCCTGGGGCGAACGCCGTGGGGTTGCGCCGGTCAGGCAACGCGGCGGTAAGCCGATCTCCTCGATGCAGGCTTTGGGAAAGCGCAGCTTCGCTGGGACAAGGCGGTTCCTAATGCGCTTGTCGGCCCGCGGGCGAGCTTACGGTCGAGCATTCGGCCGTGCCAGTCCTTGTGGTCTGATCTCATTGGCGCTGCTCTGTTCGGCCTTCGCGCCAAACAGCTGCCGTTCCGGGCTATCACTCAAAGGAGCTTACAAGTAGGGTCCCGTTACAGAACAAGGCGGCGCCTCCTCGCTTTCGTACCAAAGGCCCTCAGGTTCGCCGCCGAAGCCGGCGAGATCAAAAGGCGTTCATTCACTGACGGGTGGTGCTTAAATGTTCAGGCCGATGCCGTTGTTCAAAGTGGGCCGCAATCCTGGTCCGCTGACCCCAGGCGCTGTGCTGGGCGGATGCGCGCCGAAAGTTCTTCGTGCTTGCCGACGTCGCTACCAATGCCAAGCGCGCAAGGATGCCGCACCGATCTCGCGGATCGCGCTCGAGGCGGTCAACCAATGGACCTGCTGTTGATGTCGAGCGCGACATCAAAGGTCTTGCCGCCGACGAACGCCTGCGAGGACGCCAGCAGGAAAGCCGGCCGTTGGCAGAGACGCTTAGGGGATGCGGAGCGAGCGGGCAAGACTGTCCCGAAGCTCTCCGGTTGCTGAGCCGATCGAGTATGTGCTGAAGGGTGGGAAGGTTTATGACCTTGTTCGCCGACGGCCGGATCAGCCCGACCAACAACGCTGCCGAGCGGGCGTTGCGTCTCTTTGCTACGCGACGATCGCCGACCCATTATGGCTTTCAGCTCAGAGGAATCGAAGTTCGCGATCGCCGTTGCTCAGGACCTCCGCCCCTCCATCGGTCACCAGGATCGTCTCGCTGCAACCGATCGCGAAACGGCCCTCCTCGTCGGTCAGGAACAGCGGCATGTGCAGCGCCATGTTGGGCC
>NZ_RZOY02000030.1 GCF_004022705.2 Mesorhizobium sp. M2D.F.Ca.ET.226.01.1.1 | reverse complement strand
GGGGCATATTTGCGCCTCAATGTGTCGGGTTCCGCACGAAACGTGTCCCGTGGTGTAGATGATACGGGCGAGTGGCGAAGGCATCTTTCAGCCTGCGGTAGCTCGCGGCGGGCAGCGCCGTCGCGCCAAGCCCGATCGCTTTGACACGGCGCTCGAAGGAGAGGGACGCGCTGCGGCCGAACCCGGTTGTTGGAGGGCAAGGCGCTTCTCGCCCGTTCGGCATGCCCACCTTCCGCTTAAGTCTCTGCAACACGGCCCAGGCTCATGGGTTGCACGATGTTCGTTCCGAACACCGAAACTGGTTTACTGGGTTACCTCATTCGTGACGCCCGACACCGTCGTGGCTGAACGAGCCCTGGGCCAGTATTACTGAACGTGTACGGTTGTTACGGAATACCGAGATGGCCCTCGTTCGTCACTTGGCCCTCTCCATGACCAAGCGTTTGAGCCTGCTCGACTGCGGAATTGCTTTCGGCATTGTGCACGTACTGGGGGGCGAGTTCGGACGTCCACGGCACGAAGCGGCTACCCGCGATTGAAAACGTATTACCCAAACTGATCTGATCGCCGCTGCCGAGGGGCTCGTTGAGCAGGGATTCGCCAACCCGGACGGCATTGTCATCGAGGGAGCGAGCGCCGGCGGGGGCACCGTGCTTGCCGCGGCCCTCATGGGGCCAGATTTGTTCCGCGCCGTGCTTGCCGAGGTCCCGCTCGCCGACATTCTAGATGCTGAGATGGACTTCACAATGCCGTACGCGCTACAGGAAACGGCGGAGTACGGAGATCCCCACACCGCCCACGAATATCGCAACGTGCGCAGCTACGACCCGTATTACAACCTAAGCGCCGATCGGCCTCTTCCGCCGACTTACGTCGATGCCGCGGTGCACGATGGCCAGGCCCTCTATTACCAGCCCGCTTGCTATGTGGCGCAGCGTCGGTCATGTGCGCTCGACCGCGATCCTGAGCTTGTCTTCCGCATTTGGATGGTGGGCGGCCACAGCGGCGCTTCACACGGGGCTGGTGTAGCTGAGGAAGCTACATTTCGCATGGCATGGGTCCTCGACCAGCTCTTCAGCGATAAGTACGATCAGGAGAATCGATCAGGAGCATGAAGTGAGCAATCTAAACAGCGGCCTGAGGTGCTGCCACGCCCGACCATGTCCCTGCGCGCCCTTGTTTCACTCGTCATCTCACGAAGGATTCCCATCCACCCGAGGTGGAACCTCGTATCACGCCGACTGAATCGCTGGGGTCGTCAACAACAGCCTTGCCCAGGCTGGCTCCCTTAATCATCTAGTATGCGAGCAAGGGTCACCGCACAGGGAAACACGTCCGACGCGATTGTCCTCGCCTGATTGATGCAAGCGCGGCGTTAACCGAAGAGCCGGCCCTACGGCCTTCGATTTCTGAAGCGCGCAGGAATGACGACCGTAGCCTTGAAAGCCAGCGCAACGACAGGTCCGACACCAAGGACGGTCGTCAACCGCGCAAACCGTGTCACCCTTCACGATCGACAACAGCCTTTCATGCACTACCGTGAACTGCTCGCGAAGTTTCTGCCGGGCGGCGAGCAACACCTCCATGATGTCACGTAGCTCCGGGATGTCGCCGGAAAGGTCCTGGATGCGATCCCCAAATTTGGCAGCGCCGACAATGCCAACCTGAGACCGAAGTTACGCAACAGGCCTCGAATGTCATTCTCAATTGCGATGGCCTTTTCCTGCAGCAACTTGCGGGCTGTCAACAGGCGCCCGACGTTCCTGGCTCATCAGCGTCTTGACGTGCATCGGCCGGAACACAATTAACCCGCATCACCTGCGCAATGCCGCGCATCGTTGCGGTCGGTCTTGTTGCCTGCGCCTTGAGAAAGGCCTTCCGTTCCTGATGCTTGTGGCTGTTTACGCAGACCACGTTTTATCATCAGCTCGAAGCAGCACCTCAAACACCCGTTCGGACAAAGCCGAATACCCCGTCTAAACACCTAGCGCTATCCGTCACCCAACCTTTCAGGACCACCTTTTCACACGGCTGAGCATGACCTGTTCGGCCTCACAGAGCAACGTTCGCATCATCCATCCCCGCAGAGCGAAGCACGGCCGACGCGCTTGCTCTCTCCAGATTCCTTGATCACTGGCAGTTGCTCCTCCGAAACCGGTCGAAGTGCGCGGGCCGGGATTATCGATGGTATTGGTGAGCCCTAAGGCAACGACAGGCCCGACACCCGGAACTGTCGTCAGATACCGGCAGTTGTTATTACCCTGACAATATCGAGCACTTTCCGATAAAGGGGACAGCTCCTCCGCGACTGCCTGTGATGCTGCACCTCAGGCTATATCAGCTTGAAACGCCGCACCTCTGACCATTCCGTCCAGAGAAGGATCAAGCCGAATACCCCATCTAAATACTTGGTTGTTCGAGCGGGTCGTCACTGCTGTCGCGTAGATCGCAGGGAAGAAGTCAGATATCGTCTTGTGCAACCAGCACCAAGTCGCGCCAGTACCTCGTTCGGGTTAACGCCAACCGTTGCTGCAAGATCATTTACAGTTAAATCTTCTCCCAGTAGTTCTACAAAGCCACCTATAAGACAAAGTGCGTCAGGAACGTCTGTTATATCCACCATTATGTTATCCATGCATATTGTTCCGATTAGAGGGACAGAATATCCAGCGAACCGAGCGGAAGTTTTGTTCCCGCAGGCCCAGGGAAGGCCATGCTTGTAACCGATCCCAACGATTGCTACGCGGCTAGTTCGAGCCGTACGAAATGTCGCCCCGTAGCCAACCGCCTCCCCCGTAGCGACACTGCGCATGTCGAGTATTTTAGCTCGGAGCCTTGCAACGGGTTGCAGCGGATTTGGTTTAATACCAGCGTCATTAAGCCCGTACAGTGCTGAGCCCGCCCGTACCATGTCGAAATGATAGGATTTGCCGAGCCAAATACCGGCGGAGGCTGCGAGACTGCCACAGGTGGGCTTAAGCATATCGTAGATCGCCTGGAAGCGGTTCCTTTGCAACACATTGGTGGGGTCCGCACCGCGTTCGCTGCACGCCAGATGGCTGAGTACGAGCGAAGGGGGATACCTATGGAAAGTTCCAGAAAGATACGCGCGATGCACTTCGGCAAAAGCGAGCCCAAAGCGGGAGAATCCCGTGTCCACGTTGAGAAAGTATGTTTGCCTCCCTGTTGCGCTAATGGCCTCCAATTCGGCACAATTGTTTACAACGGGTATGAGCCCGTTAGATCGATAGTATGGGCCAAATTTCGCAAAATCATCGCAAAAAACCGCAATTGCCGCGCCTACATGGGATGACCTTAGATGCAACGCTTCGTCCAGATTGGCGACGAAGAGCAGATCGCAGCCGGCATCGATGAGCGTTCTTGCAATCTCTACAAGACCAAGCCCGTAGGCGTCGCTTTTGACGACAGCGGCCGCCCTTACGTTTGGCCCAACGAGGGCCGAGATGGCCTGGAAGTTCGCCTGAATGGCCCCGAGATTAATTTCCAATACAACATTGGAAGGCCGCACCAGTGGCAGCATGTCCTTCTCTCCAACAGTTCCCGTCTTCTTAAACCTTGCAGACTCGCGGCGCAGCCTACTAAGATAGGTAGGCGCGCCAGCGAGATTACCGTTTAAACCGGCGGAGCACCGCCCCAATCCCCATCTTCGGCGAGATCGCCCTCCAGTCGCCATTGATGATTTCAAGGGCTGTCTCCTCACGCTAGGCTTTCACGGCTATTTGCACCGTCCGCAGGCTTTTTGTCGTGAACCGTGTTTGGTCGATATTCATCAGCCTCTGCAGCACGAGGGCTGCCGAGAGTGTCGGCTCAGACTCCAATCATGCCAGAATCTGAGCTCATAGCGCTCAAGCAAGCTCGGTCTCTTGGGATATTTGTCCGCCGATACGGCCTCTATGGGTGGGTCGCACCTCTCCGCCCTGCCAAGCCGTCTTCAGAAGTTGTGTGCGTCAAGTTCTGCAAAAAATGGCGTGGCATTCAGCGGTGACGTTGGCGTGTCCGCCGCGCAGCCCCGTGTTTAGCGGAGCGGCGGACATGGCGGGCCGCGTCTCAGGCGGCCAGTGCTCTCAGGCTCTCCTTCTTGTGCTCGCGCAGATGATCCATGTTGAGGTAGCGGGTCGCCTCGAGCCAGTTCTCGTGGATCTCCACCGCCAATGCCCGAACCAGCCGCAAACAGCTCTGCGGGTTGGGGAAGATGCGAACGATCAGGGTGCGCCGCTTGATCTCCTGGTTTAGCCGCTCCAGCATGTTCGTCGACTTCATGTGCTTGTGATGCGGCAGCGGCAGCCGGTAGAAGCTCAGCGTCTCCTCGATGTTGGTCTCCACCCAATCCACCAGCTTCGGGTATTTTGCCTGCCATTTGGCGATCCACTGCGCCAGGTCGCGCTTGACCTCGGCTAGGTCGCGCCGGTCATAGAACCATCTGAGCTCCATCAGGCAGTCGTCATCGACCTTGCGCGGCACATAATCGAGCGCGTTTCTGAGGAAGTGCACGTAACAGCGCTGCCAGACTGCCTCGGGCAGGACTTCGCGGATCGCTGCCCTGAGCCCCGGATGGTCGTCGGAGACGACGAACTCGACGCCGGCAAGCCCGCGCTGCTTGAGCCCTGCCACGAACGCCCGCCAGCTCGAATGGCTTTCACGGTTGGCCAGCTCGACACCGAGCACTTGGCGCCGGCCCTCCCAGTCGACGCCGATCGCCACCAAGACCGCCTGGCTGGCGATCACGCCGGCCTCGCGCGCCCGCTCATAGCGCGCGTCCAGGATGAGGTACGGGTAAGGTTCGGCAAGCCGCCGCTCATAAAATGCCTTCAGCGCCTCATCCAGCCGCGCCGTCGCCTGGCTCACCGTCGAGGCCGAGAAGGAATGGCCGCACAGCTCCTCGGTGATCGCCTTCACCTTGCGCGTCGACACGCCTTGGACGTACATCTCGACCAGCGCCGATACCAGTGCCTTCTCCGAGCGCTGATAACGCTCGAACAACTCCGTCGAGAACCGGCCGGCCCGATCTTGCGGAACCCGAAGCTCCAGCACGCCAACCCGCGTCACAAGCTTGCGTTCGTAATAGCCGGACCGGTAACCAACCCGCTCCGTTGTCCGCTCGCCTTTCTCGGCCCCGATGGCCTCCGTCATCTCGGCTTCCAAAGACTCCTGCACCACAGTCTGCAATACCTTGCGAAAGCCGTCCTCATCCGACAACAGCAACGCTTTCAACTCGCCTCTGCTCAGTCTAACTTCTCGATTGGTCATGGCACTTACCCTTCCACGGGAATCGGTGATCGCAACGTCACCAGCGTGCCATGGCCGCCTCGCCTCAGCGCAAGGCCTGTTCTCTCTCCAGAGCTTTTTGCGGAACCTTCAGGACACTATATCTTCAGATTTACGGTGAAGCGCTGCAGGTCAATGACGACCGGTTCCTGTGGCGTTGCTTGCACCCCACGACGATCGACGCGTCTTCCCAAATCTTCCTGCCGCATGGATGCCGGTGAACAGCATCAGCGGTTCCGCCTTGCACAGCTCCTTGTCGACCTTCGCCACCTCGGGATGGGCCAATACACGCTCGACCGGCGGCGCTGGCGGATAATAGCGCTTGATCACACGCGCGCCGAAATAGCCGATCGGATAGGCCTTGAACTTCTGCTTGGCCGGCTTGTCGGCGCCCGTCTGCGGCAACCGCGAACTACCGTGGGGCTGAAGGCAACGATGCAATGACGAGCGCGTCAGATGCGGGATCGTCGGCTGAAGGGCATAGAGACAATCATCGAGCGGCAAGAGCGTGTGCTTGCGAAAGGCGACGATGGCGGCTTCCTCTTCGAGCGACAGCAGCGTCGAGCGCGGCTCTCTGGGACCGGTCGGAAGGTCGGCGGTCGAGGTCCGATTGCGCCACTTCGCGACCGTCTTGGGATCGATGCCATAACGCTTGGCGAGCTTCTTCAGGCTCTCTTGACTATTTTGTATTGCTCGACGGATCGCCTCTGTCGTCGTGGCGCGGCCGTGTAGAACCTGACCCATAGTGCCTCCTTTCCATTCCGCGGAAAAGATCGCACCATTAAAGCCGGGGATCAAACACCTAGCCCGTTTAATGCAGCGATGACAAGACCACTTTCTCGCGTCCGCACCGGCACGCACTCGGTCCACCCTGTGGCGATATCGGTCAAGACCATGGTTTGCACAAGCTGCCGGACGAAGAGGTGCCGGAATGGGCAACGAAGTCGACCTCGACATATCCAGGCGGATCGTTCCAGTCGCCGAAGGTGCGCACCGGAACTGACCGACGCACCGCAGAACTCAGTCCGGCGCGACGGCGCTGCCCGCCGCGAGCTACCGCAGGCTGAAAGATGCCTTCGCCACTCGCCCGTATCATCTACACCACGGGACACGTTTCGTGCGGAACCCGACACATTGAGGCGCAAATATGCCCC
>NZ_RZOY02000002.1:163757-743523 GCF_004022705.2 Mesorhizobium sp. M2D.F.Ca.ET.226.01.1.1 | reverse complement strand
GGCGCAAGTCGAGAGCAGCCTTGCAACTTTGCTGCAGGACATTGCGGTTGCGACCTTCCGTGCCTGCCAGTGCCGGGACTACGCCCGCGTCGACCTCCGGATCGACCGCTCCGGTCAGCCCTTTGTCCTGGAGATCAACTCGATGCCGGGGCTGAGTATGTGCGGCACTTACGCCTTGGCCGCTATGACTGCCGGACATAGCTACTCGAGCTTGATCAATCGCATTCTCGATCTCGCTCACACGCGATCCTTCGGAATCGGCATCCCCTAGGCTGAGTCACCAGAGCCAGATATGAGTCCCCATAGGGCAAGGCCGAGATGGCTATGGCATCGGGATTTCCTGCCGCAGGCTTGGGCGGAGCATCACCGGTAGCCTGCGCTCGTGTAGGTTTGCCGAATGTTGTTGATGTCGTCTTAGGTGAAGAGGAGGACAGTTTCGCTTAATTCGGTTGCGATAGCCGTCGTAGGTGCTCAGTCCTCTCGAGCATCTCGGCAACGTATTTGAGAGTGGTCGATCGGCTCAACAACCGGACAGGCTTCGGGACAGTCTTGCCCGCTCGCTCCGCATCCATTCCCATGGCGCCTCTGCGATCGCCGGGTGCCTCGCGCGGGCGGCCAGCTCCGCGAGGATTATCGCGTGCGCACTGGCAAGATCATCAGGAAGCTGATCGGCTCATCGGCCATGACGAATATTCGCTCCTCCGTGCAACGACTTTGCTCATCCCGCCGAGTCGCGCTCCAGGTTATTTGCGGCATGCGCCAGTTGAGCGGGCGTGATCACCAGGGTGCCGTCGGCCACGTGGCCAAATAAAACGTCCATTTCGTAAAAAGGCAGGCCCACTGGCCGTCATGCCAGATCACCTTGATCAGCCCTCCCTGACGCCCGAGCAAGTGGCCGCTGTGCGGATCGCGCTTCAAGATCTTCTGCACCATCAATGCAAGGCCGGGGAAGCCCTTGAGCACATCCGTATAGCCAGTGGCAAGCCATCCGGCCGAGCGCCTCGCTATCGATGTCACCCTCGACCTGCAGCCGACGGGCGCCGCCAAGCTCGATCGTCACCGTGCTGCTCTTTTTGCGCCGTCGCGGTATCGGTGGTTGCTGCACAGGCGGCTGCGCCGCAGGCCGCTCCTCGACGACTTCCACTGCACGAGCAGTGGCACTGATGGCGCCGAGATCTGGCAAAGCTCTTTGCGCCACCGGAAAAGCTGGCTCCCATGAATGCCGGCCGATCGAGCGATCTCGGAAACTCTGGCCCCAGCTATCTGAAAACGCGATGGGACGGTCCAGAACATTATATTGGCTAACTCAATGCCAAGTGGCGCATAATCGCGCACCGAGTGGCCCTCTAGAATACATTGAGCGAAGCGAAGTGCAGATCAGAGACGTCCTGCTCGCGCCCGGAAATGGCGCGTTCTTCTATGACGACCAAGCCGCCATCGGCGCCGGAGCAATCCAAGACGGTTTCATCTATGTTGGCAGACCGATGACGACGGGGTTCACCTCCATTCGCGTTCCGGCATCTTCGCTCAGCGTGGGGCTTGTCCTCAGCGACGATACAGTTGTCTGGGGCGATATGATGAGCGTCCAATACTCTGGTGCGGGCGGGCGCGATCCGTTGTTTGAAGCCGCTCAAACCGCGGATTTGACGTCAGGCGTTGTGGCGCCCCGGCTGCTCGACGTCGATGCGTCTCGTTTCGTTGATGCCTGTGCAAAGGTTTTCGAGCCCTTTGAACATAAGCGGCTGCCTCTCGCGCTTGAGTATGGCGTCAGCCAGGCGCTGCTCCGCGCCGCGGCCCATCTCCACCACAGTACGATGGCAGAGGTAATATGTAATGAATTCGATCTGCCGCTGCCGACGTGCGCGGTCCCGATTTACTGCCAAAGCGGCGATGCTCGCGAAATCAACGTTGACAAGATGATTCTGAAGGGTGTGGATGTTCTCCCCCACGGCCTGATCAATTCACGGCAGAAATTCGGGGTGGGCGGCCAGACCTTCATGGAGCTTGTGAAGTGGGTTGCAAAGCGCACGCGCCAAATCGGCCGCCAGGGTTACGATCCGGTGCTGCATTTCGATGTGTACGGCTGGATAGGACTAGAAATTGGCTTGGACCCGCAACGGATCGCCGACTTTATCTGCGGGGTCGCCGATACCGTTCCGGGTGTCACGCTTAACGTTGAGTGCCCCGCGGATTTTGGTTCCACGCAAGCGCAAATTGATAACTACGCCCGGATAGTATCGATTCTGGATGACCGGGGATCCAGCGCTCGGATTGTCGTGGACGAGAGGTGCAACACGCTCGAGGATATTCGGCTCTTTGCCGAAGCGAGGGCCGCGCATCTTGTCCAGATCAAGACGCCCGATGTCGGTTCATTGGCTGACACGGCACATGCCGTGCTCCTGTGCAAGGAGAACAAGGTAGGCGCGTACGTTGGAGGAAGCTGTACCGAGACAGATCTCTCTGCCCAAGCTTCTGTCCACATATCGGTGGCGACCCAGGCAGACATGATGCTTGCGAAGCCTGGAATGGGTGTCGACGAGGCATTCTCAATAGTTGGGAACGAACAAAATCGGTTGCTGGCTATGCTGAACCGTCGTCGAATTCAAAACGAAAACGTTGGATGAAAACACGGTGTCGCATGCAGAAGTCTCTTGAGGGGATCACCGTCGTTGCCGTGGAGCAGGCGGTTGCTGCGCCTTACGCTTCGTCTCGCCTTGCTGATGCCGGCGCCCGGGTGATCAAGATCGAGAGGCCCGAAGGGGATTTTGCCAGAAATTACGACAAGTTGGTGCGGGGTCAGAGCGCTTACTTCGTCTGGCTCAACCGGGGTAAGGAGTCAGTCTGTCTGGACCTGAGATCTGAGGCGGATCGTGCCGTCCTGGATACGCTCATTGCCGGTGCCGACGTTTTGATCCAAAATCTAAAGCCGGGCAGTATCGAAAAATTGGGTTTCGGGTCTGCGGATCTGCGTCGACGTTTTCCGCGGCTGATCACCTGCGATATCTCTGGTTTCGGGGAGCAGGGGCCGTATTCCCACTTGAAGGCTTATGATCTCATCGTCCAGGCCGAAACTGGTCTGTGTGCGATCACCGGGACGCAACAGGGACCCGCCCGTGTGGGTGTGTCGGTTTGCGACATCTCGGCAGGCATGACAGCGCACAGTGCCATTCTTCAGGCGCTGTATCACCGCGAGGTCACCGGCGACGGGACCAGCATTCAGGTGTCACTGTTCGATGCCGTCGCCGACTGGATGAACGTGCCGGTTCTTCAAAACGAATACGGCGGCTATCACACGGTTCGCGCGGGCGTAAAACACCCGTCGCTCGCGCCGTATGGCGCCTATCGCTGTGCCGACGGCAAAGAGGTCATCTTTTCGGTTCAGAATGACCGTGAATGGGTGAATTTCTGCGAGAAGTTCCTGAAGCAGCCGGGGCTTATACGCACACCTGGTTTCGCCGATAATATGGAGCGCCTCGGTCACCGTGCGCAACTTGATGAGATCATCGAACAGCGGTTTTCCGAACTGTTATGCCACGAAGCAATGCAGGAGCTTGAGGCGGCCGGGTTGGCATATGGCCGACTGAACGAAGTCGCGGATGTTTCAAAGCACCCACACATTCGCAAGGTGCAGGTCGGAACACCCGAAGGAACCATCGAGGCGATAGCGCCGGCGGCGATCTTCAACTCTGAGCGCCCTTTGCTGCGCCCCGTTCCGGCTCTTGGAGCTCATACCGAGGCTGTCCGCGAGGAGGTTCTGGGACGTTTGCGCGAACGAGCTGCGTCAGCGTGAGCGCGCGCCTTGTCGGGAAGGGGGCGCGGTTGCGACCCACAGAGTGCATGCCTACTCCTAACCCTTTCCAGTCCCACGGCCGCCCAGCCAGCTCACTGACACAGCCCGCGCTAAAACCGGCACCAGAGGCGACTTCATGAAGGGCACCATTCCGGCCGTTGAAAGCCCGATGTCCATTCGCCGATGGAGATCTCTGCTCTTCGTTCCTTCTCATGTTCCGCGTTTTGTGGAGGCGGCTCATGAGCGCGGGGCAGATGGCATCATACTCGACCTAGAGGACTCCGTTCCCCAGGATCAAAAAGGTGAGTCACGGCGCCAGCTTGGTGCATCCGTGGCAAAGGTGGGCCGCAGGGGCGCTTCTGTTTTAGTTCGCGTGAATCGCGGTTTGCGAGCCTTGGCGGCCGATCTCGACGCAGCCGTGATGGCGGGCGTTGATGCACTTGTTCTTCCGAAAGTGGATTCGGCAGCGTGGGTAGCTGAGATCGCGAATGCGGTATCGGAACTCGAACGAGAAAGAAATCTTCCGTTGGGATGTATCCGGTTTCTTGCCCAAATCGAGACCCCAGGTGCCTTGCAAGAGCTATCGGCCATTGCCTCGTCACATCCCAGGATGGTCGCAATGGCCCTTGGCCCTGAAGACTTTAGTGCCGCTGTTGGCGGCGCCCCAGAACTTGATCTTCTCTTGACGCCAAACCTTTCTGTTCTTTTTGCCGCCCGTGCGGCGGGGTTGCTCCCGCTGGGCTTCATAGGAAGCATTGGCGCGTTCTCTGACACTCACAAACTTCGTGAGGCTGCGGAGCGTGCACGGCGGCTCGGCTTTGCCGGAGCTTTGGCGATCCATCCAAACCAGGTTGCCATATTCAATGACGCTTTTTCGCCAAGCCCACAGGAACTCGAATGGGCCCGTCGTGTCCTCGCGGCGGAGAAAGATGCGACGGCGCAGGGCATAGGCGCGTTCGCCCTGGACGGAAGGATGGTCGATCCACCGGTTATCCAAAGGGCCCGAGATATCATCGCCACGGATCCGGGCGCCGGGTTGGGCGTCTGAGGCCTCAGAGGTTGGTTACCAAACTGGAGCGACCCTACGGCTAGGAGTTATGCAACTCGGCACAATTATTGCTGTCGCGCCATCGCATTTCGAGATAGATTAAACTAATTGCAGTCCGCTCTCGGATGGGTACTCGTGGAAATCAGGCAGTTAAGATACTTCGTCGGTGTGGTCGAAGCAGGCAGTTTCACGAAGGCCGCTGGCTTCCTTAATGTTGCCCAGAGTGCGCTGAGCCTGCATGTGCGTCAACTGGAGGAAGCCTTCGGCACTCAACTGCTGATACGCGACAGGACCGGTGTGAGCGTGACGGCGTCAGGAGCCAAACTGCTCGAACGCGCTCGGGCGATTCTTAAAGAAATTCGACTTACCGAGGTGGAATTGACCAACACAGCTGCTTCCCCCGCCGGGGAGGTGACGATTGGCATTCCGTCTGGAGCTGCCCGCGTCCTGAGCGGCCCCCTGCTTGAGTCGGTGAGAAACGAACTGCCCAGGGTCTCCCTCAAGATGGTCGAGGGTATGACGGGACCGCTGGAGGAGTGGATGGCTGCTGGACGCTTCAATCTGGCGGTACTCTACCGCACTGCGGATAGCGTAGGCCGAATGACGGTGATAGCGCGCGAAAACCTTTGTCTGGTGGTACCGTCGGGTGAGCCGCCATTCGAAGATGCGATATCTCTGGCCGACCTGCATGCATTCCCCCTGGCGGTTCCCATGCGCAATAACAATGTCAGGCGTTCGGTGGCTGACGTCGTCGCACAGCACGGTTGCGCGCTGGACGTCAGGTTTGAAGTGGACTCGCTTTCAACGATCATCAACATGGTCGTAGAGGGGAAAGCGCATTCTATTCTCGCCGCGTCTGCGGTTCAGAAAGAAGCCTCTCAGGGTCTGGTCCGTACGGTCAAGATCGTGGATCCGGTGATTACCCGCTCCGTTGTGCTTGCTGTAAACCCGAAAGATGAGCGTTCCGCCGCCGTGTCCGCAGTCCGCACGCTCATTCCGAAGGTCGCTCGAGAATTGATTGAAATCCGGAGCTGGGCAGCGGTGGCGCCTGAGGCGACCTGACAAACTAACCTTTAAAGCTGGGCATGATCTTTTGCGGCCATTAGGACCAGCCCGATCTGGATTCCAGATGGATTTCGGCAATATTCGATATTTGACCCGCCGCGACCATCGCGATGAAACTGGCTCAAGCGAGTTCAGCAGTTTCGATATCGAAACTGCGCTCGTATGCAAGAATTCAGTCAAGTGGAGCCCGCGATGTCCGACGCCAAGAGTTACGAGCTCTTCATTAATGGCAAATGGCGAGCCGGTGGTAGCCGAGCCACTTTGCCGGTGATCAACCCGGCGACGGAGAAGGTATTTGCCTCAGTGGCCTCGGCTACGGTTTCAGACTTGGATGAAGCTCTTGCTTCGGCAGAACGCAGCCGCAAGGCGTGGTCCTCACGACCCGCCAAAGAGCGTGGCGAGATACTCGTCTCTGCCGCCAGCATTCTGGCAGAGAAAGCTGGCGCCGCAGCCAGGGACCTGTCGTCCGAACAGGGAAAGACGATTGCCGAAGCAACAGGAGAGTACGCGCGCGCAGTCGAAACGCTGGAATGGAATGGCCGGCATGCCGATGAGTTGTCGACCCCGATTCCGTTGGGTCCGAACAGGATGATCGTGCCGGAGGCCCTCGGTGTCGTCGCTGCCTTTACGCCGTGGAACTATCCAGCCGTTCTCATCGCCCGCAAGCTCGCCCCCGCGCTGGCGGCAGGCTGCCCGGTGATCCTCAAAGGGGCCGAAGAGACGCCAAGCGTGGCTGTCCATATCGTGGAATCTTTGCGTCAAGCAGGGATACCGGAAGGCGTGGTCAACCTGGTGTTCGGTGTTCCTGTGCATATATCACGGCATCTGCTCAGTTCGCCAATTGTCAAAGTCTTGACGTTCACGGGGTCGACCGCTGTTGGGAAACAGCTGGCCACACTGGCCGCGAATAATCTGCAGCGCTGCATCCTTGAGCTCGGTGGACATTCCCCGGTTATTGTGTGCGAAGATGCCGACCTGGCAACGGCGATACCGGCTATTTCGGAATACAAATTCGAGTGCGCGGGCCAGAGTTGTAATGCGCCCAGCAGGATTCTTGTCGCCCGATCCCGCTATGAGGAATTCCTGTTCCGGATGACGGAGGCGGTCCGAAAAATCAGGATCGGTCCACCGGATGACCCTGCAACGCAGATGGGTCCCATGGCAAACGCGCGGCGAATCGAGGCCATGCAACGCCTGACCAAAGATGCGGTAGAGGGCGGCGCCCAAATCGAGACCGGTGGCACCCCCCTTGACCGACCGGGGTTTTACTGGCCGCCAACCATCCTGACTGGCGTACCGAAGGAAGCGAGAGTGCTTCATGAAGAGCCGTTCGGACCAATTCTCAGCGTGGCTCCTTTCGATACGATCGAAGAGGCGATCGATGAAGCCAACGCCACGGAGTACGGTCTGGCCGCCTACTTGTTTACTGGCGCGGCCGATACGCAACAGAGGCTTGTGGGCGGTCTTTCTGCGGGCGCTGTTAGTGTGAATTACCTGAAAGGGGTTTCCGCTGATGCCCCTTATGGAGGAGTCAAGCAAAGCGGCTATGGATATGAAGGCGGCGAGCAGGGGGTGCGAAGCTTCCAGATTCTGAAAATGGTGAATGGCCTCGGGTCATTTGGATAAAATCCGGTGGGAAATAGAACACGGACCATCGCTGGCAAGGACATCACAAGAAGCGTCGCCGACGCTCTTCAGTACATCTCGTACTATCATCCTCCAGATTATATCCGGTCTCTTTCTCACGCATACACGCGAGAACAGAGCCCGTCGGCGAAGAATGCCATAGGTCAGATTCTGCTGAACTCCCGCATGGCGGCCTTTGGGCGGCGCCCGATTTGTCAGGACACCGGAGTTGTGGTTGTCTTCGCAAAGGTCGGCATGGATGCCCGCATTAAGTCAACGGCCAGTTTCGCTGATCTTGTGAATGAGGGCGTACGTCAAGCCTATCTCGATCCGGACAATCCCCTTCGGGCATCGATCGTTGCGGATCCCCTCGCCAGACGGGTCAACACCCGCGACAACACGCCGGCAGTTGTCCATGTCGACCTGGTGCAAGGTAACCAGATTGAGGTCACCATCGCCGCAAAAGGCGGCGGGTCGGAGAACAAGGCACGTTTTACCACCCTCAATCCCAGCGCCTCCGTTTCCGACTGGGTGGTCAATACCGTTTCGACCCTTGGCAGCGGGTGGTGTCCACCTGGACTGATCTCTGTCGGCATCGGTGGTAGCGCTGAAAAGGCGATGCTGCTGGCCAAGGAGGCCATGAACGAGCCCATCGATATGGCGGAACTGATCGCAAGGGGGGCGTCAAGCGCAGAGGAGGGGCTGCGGATTGAGCTTTATGAGCGGATCAACGCGCTTGGTATCGGCGCCCAAGGCCTTGGTGGTCTGACGACAGTCGTTGACGTCAAGGTTGCGACCTATCCTACTCATGCAGCGTCCAAGCCTGTGGCGCTCATCCCGCAATGCGCCGCCAACCGGCACCTGAAGTTTACTTTGGACGGCTCTGGACCCATCAGCCTCCAGCCGCCCGATTTGCGCGAATGGCCCGACATCGGAGCCGACGAATTGAACCCAGCCGGCGTCCGGCGGGTCAATTTAGATACGCTGACGAAGGAAGAGACGGCATCGTGGCGCTGCGGTGAAACGCTCCTGCTGTCTGGAAAGATGCTGACGGGCCGTGACGCTGCCCACAAGCGAATGGTCGAACTGATCGATGCCGGCAAGCCGCTTCCAGTCGATCTGCGGGGACGCGTGATCTACTACGTCGGTCCCGTCCGGGCAGCGAGAAATGAGATCGTTGGACCCGCCGGTCCAACAACCTCCAGCCGCTTGGACGATTTTACGGACAAGGTGCTCGCCGAAACCGGCCTTTTCGCGATGGTGGGCAAAGCGGAGAGGGGACCGGCGGCCATCGCCTCGATTGTAAGACACAAAACGCCATACCTTGCTGCAGTGGGTGGCGCTGCGTACCTGATCTCAAAATCGATTAAGGCGGCGCGGATCGTTGCCTTTGAAGACCTGGGCATGGAAGCCATCTATGAATTCGATGTGCAGGACATGCCTGTTATCATGGCCGTCGATGTTGAGGGAAACTCCATTCACAATTCCGGGCCTCTTGAGTGGCGTAAGCGTATGGCGGCCGACAGCATCGCACGCAACATTGGCGTTTGAGTCTTTCCGTTGGGCGATTTCGGCCAGACTCCAGCGTCAAATTGCCGTGAGACGAGCGGCATTTGCGGTGCCTTGCGCCTCCGCGAGCCGGACGAGCAAGGCCTTCAATTCACCCCAATAGCTGAATGTGCCACTGAATACTGCATTGAGTATGCCGTCCACGCGATCGAGGCTCGAATGCTGTCGCACGTCTATCAAGTACGGCAGCGGAGATTCAAGAAAATGGGGTATCTATTTATTAGGAGGTCTTCGCCGCCGCCGACTATTCTCTCCAGCGGCATCATTGCCCCGTTAGGCGTCGGGGCGATAGCCAAAGTACTTCTGCAGCTTTTCTCAGCGGATCGCTCTCCCTCAGCTGATTGTCGTACCCCATTCTGGCACATTTCGGACCGAGAACGGATGCGTTCCACTACTACATTCGGTCATTCAAGATGGATAGAATTGATCGGCGCACAAGGCGCTGTCATCGCTGCTTGAGAGCAACAGGTTATGAAGTCGAAACCCGACCCCGTGCAACTCGACAGTTGGGACGTCCGGATTCTCTCCGAGATTCAGGCAGACGGTCGGATTTCAAAAAGTGAGCTTGCAAAACGAGTTCATCTTTCGGCGTCGGCCTGTTCGGAGCGGCTCCGAGCACTCAAGGCCGCAGGGATTATTGAGGGATTCTATGCGCGACTGAGTCCTGCCCTCATTGGCGGCATGATCTTTGTGATGGTAGAAGTCGTGCTGGATCGCCATCGTCTTGAGGACCAACGACACTTCGAAACTGCAATCCAAGAGATCCCGGAAATCCTGGACTGCTGGGCAATTGGGGGGCGCGTCGATTATCTGATGCGGGTCGCATCTCCTTCTATGGCCGCCTATCAGGATTTCATGGAGGGACTGCTGCAGGCAGGCTTGGGCATTGATCAATACTATAGCCTTGTCGTCACGAAACCAGTGAAGTCCAATTCACCGATACCTTTGTCCGCACTGAGGCAACGGTGAAACCGAAAGTTTAAGTTTCAACGGCGTTTGGCGCGGATCCCGTAGATTCGTCGGCAAAAGGCGCCCATTCCGACGAAACTCAAGGGACATTTGCGGTATACTAATTGCTGGAAAAAGGTGGCCGAGCGCTATCCGCCAGTTGATGGCGAGGAAGGACGATGCGCTTGAGCAATCTGGAACCGATCATTCCAGGAGACGGATCGAAGCAGCCATCGGACGCACTTGCCCAGCACGGTTACGGCGAGAAGCCAAACCGGATCGTGCCTGGTTGAGGAGGCGTCCATATCTAAGATGCGAAGTGCCGAAAAATGCCTCTACCGCTACTTCAAGGGGGGAACTTTCGCCCTGGATTGGCGATCAGTGGCGATTGAGCTTAGTCGCGGTCAGCGCATCCGTGTAGGGGGCGAAATCTACAGCGAGGGTTTGGCAAGCCGACGGATAGCGGGAGTGCAAGCTGGCCCGCTCGGCCTTGACGACCAACCGGGCCCTCGACGCCTGCGGACATTCGGAGATCGCTCCATCGCGTTTTTACGTCCTAAGTTCGTTGCTGATCGAGATTAGGAGATCGTCTGTCCTGTTTGACATTGCTGGTCTCCGCAGCCTTCTAAGTGAGGAGCATGGCTGTGCCGGGGGCGCGTAGGTGGGTGACAAGGCCGGTCACTCCTGCCAGCCGACGTGGTCTTTGAGAAGGTGGAGGTTGCGCTACCCGGCTGGAGAGCATGGTGCCAGTTTTCACAAGACAAGGGTCGCTTAATCGAATGGGCGTCAAGTTCATAGATTGCGAACAGATCATGGGGGGATTTGAATAGTGCTACTGACCGAGGCAGAGCTGAAAAGAGTTGCGAATGCCAGTCGAGGACATAGAGCCGCATCGATCGTTCTAAAGGAAGAGACGGCCGCAGCTACAGCCAGATCGTCATTCGACGTTTTTCTGTCACATTCTTTCAAGGACGCAGAGATCATTCTCGGTGTGAAGCGAATTTTCGAGGAGCTTGGGTTCACTGCTTACGTAGATTGGGTCGAAGATTCACAACTGGACCGCACAAAGGTCTCCTCGGCCACCGCCGAGTTGCTGCGAACCCGTATGAGGCAGTCAAAGACGCTTATCTATGTGCATTCAAACAATTCTCCAGGATCCAGATGGATGCCTTGGGAGCTTGGCTTTTTCGATGGGTTTCGGACCGCGGTAGCGGTTCTGCCCGTGGCAAAAAATTCTTCGGAAACATTCTCCGGGCAAGAATTTTTGGGCCTATACCCTTACATTGATGGGACAGGACCTGCATTCCTGTTTATGAACAGAGGGACCGCGCCTCGCTCAAGAATAGGCTCTGTAAGCTCGACTGCTAACCTCACGTTTGCCAAATCCTGGCTTAAAGAATTTACCGCCACAAAATAGACTGGTGTGCTTCAAAAATGAAATATCCTGGACTCTATAATAGCGCCGACGTGGCATCCAACGAGCAGCAGGCGACGTTTCTGCGCCTGATCCGGGCAGAGTACGTTCTTCTTTTTTTAGCGTCGGTGCTCTCTTTGGACTTGTCGTCATCAAAAGCCTATTTCGGTGTCTATGCTGCGGTATTTCTTTGCTCAATGGGAGTCCTCATTTTCCGGTCGGTCACAAAGCCCGAGCAGGTCTGGTATCAGGCTCGAGCTCTGGCAGAGTCGGTGAAGACATTGACTTGGCGCTTCGCGATGCGAGCACAGCCGTTCGATGACGCGCGCGCGGCTGACGCCAGAGCTGATTTTCGAAAGCTCATGGAAGATATCCTTGATAGCAATCGTCACCTTGGTAGCGCGTTGAGCGGCACCGATTCAGCATCGCCCCAAACAACGGACGAGATGATGTCGATAAGGGACTCCCCGCGAAAAGAACGAAAAGACCTATATCTGCAGAGACGAATCTGCGACCAACGGAAGTGGTACGAGAAGAAGGCGCGCTCGAACAAGAGGTCCGCGAAAGTCTGGATGGGCCTTGGTATTTTTGCATACGCTCTGGGATTCTCGTTCATCGTAGTACGCATCGCTGACCCCGCGATGCCAGGCTGGCCGACCGAGCCGCTAATTGTCATCGCCGCCTCCCTTATCGGGTGGACCCAGATCAAGAAATTTAACGAATTGGCATCGGCTTACACGTTGACAGCTCACGAGATCGGCTTGACTGCCGACCTTATTACGGACGCCAACTCGGATGAGGCATTCTCCGCCGCGGTGAACGAAGCCGAACTGGCTTTCTCACGGGAGCACACCCAGTGGGTTGCTCGTCAAAACAACTAAGAGACAACAATGGCATACAGCGATCCGACCTATGTAATATTTGACGGCGATGAAGACGCTTGGGCATACCGCTTTATGAAAGGGTGGAACGCCAGCGAGAATGTGAGTTTTGAATTCGCGAACGCTCACGATCTGGACAATATGACGGGCCGAGCACAGGACGAAGATTATGTTAAACGCAATCTTCGCAACAGAATGAATGGATCGAGCCAGGTACTTGTCCTGATCGGTGAGAAGACGAAAAACCTTTTTCGCTTCGTGCGCTGGGAAATGGAATTGGCTCTTGATCTAGGTCTGCCGATAATCGCAGCAAACCTTAACGGCTCGCGGCAACAAGATGTGAGCTGTCCGCCTATCATCAGGGACAAATGTGTTGTGCACGTGCCGTTCAAGATGAAGGCCATCAAGCACGCGCTAGCCAATTGGCCGAGCGAATTTCATCGGCTTTCAAACGCTCAGCGTGGCGATGGCGCCAGGAGCTATGGCGAAAGCACCTATCGCGATCTCGGCTTATAATCGCCCACCTAAAAGCACTTAGCCGCCAAAACATCCTCGCCATCCGCTGGCGGCGACTAGCCTTAGCAACGACCGCCAGCCTGTTCCGAGCTTGCCGAGCGATGATAAGAAGACGTCCGATTTGCTGAGTTTGGCAGAAAGCTGCAGGTCATGTGCAACCTATTTGAGGAGCCCCGCTCGAAGCGTCGGATCGTCAGGCACGATCACGTCGCGCGAGGGCGCTGGTTTCGCGAGGAAAAGGAGCGGCTGTTCGACGTTGAGGCTTGATCCAGCGTTTCGAGACTGCACGAGCGGCGAGCATTGATGGAGGCAGCTTTTCAGGCCGCGCAATTCTGTCGGCTGCCCCCTCCTGCGAGCCGCAGCTCGGCTCGCCCTGCGCTGCAACCACGAATCTGCGATCGCAAGAAAGGCAACACGCTGACCGATAGAACTTGGCGGCGCTGGTCGGCTGCGAATCAAGATGTCGATGGCAAGGAGCTCTCGCCGCGCGTCTTTGCCGGGCCGAACCTTCTGGCTCTCGTCCAGCCGCTTGTTGATGGCCGAGATCGACGAGGCCGAGAACTCATGGCCGCACAGCTCTTCGGTGATCGCCTTGACCTTCCGGGTCGACACGCCCTGCACATACATCTCCGCAAGCGTCGCCACCAAGGCCCGCTCGGAACGCTGGTAACGCTCGAAAAGTTCGGTCGAGAAGCGGCCCGCCCGGTCCTGCGGAACCCGCAGCTCAAGCTTGCCGACCCGGGTGACAAGCGTGCGGCCATAGTAACCCGAGCGATAGCCGAGACGCTCCGGCGTGCGCTCGCTCTTCGAAGCACCCAGCGCCTCGTCCATCTCGGCCTCGAGCACCTCCTGCATCACCGCGCGGATCACCTCGTGCAATCCATCCGGATTCGAAAGCAGAATGTCTTTGACGGCAGCGCTGGCGGTCTTACTTTCTGTCTTGGTCATGGTGGCGTTCCTTCCAGGGAATCGGTGACGTTGAACATCACCAGCCTGCCATGACCGCCCTCTCTCAGCGAATTTGCAGAACCCTCAGCACACTACCCAATATCGCCCGCTAATCGGGCACTATGGTGGGCGCATGCGCGTCGTAAGCTGTTCGTGTTTGCAGGACGCGCCCCCGACCCTCGGCTAAGGCGAAGGTGACGCCTTAGTTTTCACGGCAATTCGGGCCGATCCCGCGAATTCCACGGCCAATAACCTGCATTCCCGAGAAACTCGAGGGACGTTTCCGGTATGCTATTTGCTAAACAGGTGGCTGGCCGAGTGCCCTCCGCCAATTTATCGCGAGGAGAGGGACATGCGCTTGAGCAATCTGGGAACCGAGCAACTCCGGGAGAAGGATAGAAGCTTCGTCTTCCATCCTTCTACGCATTTGGCCAAGCACAGCCGAGGCGAAACGCCAAATAGGATTATGGCCGGTGCGGAAGGCGTCTATATCTGGGACACCGAAGGCCGAAGGAGCCTCGACGGTTTCGGAGGACTCTACTGCGTCAACATGGGATATGGATGCACGGAGATCGCCGAGGCCATTGCCAGGCAAGCACACGAATTGCCGTTCGCGCACGTCTATGCCAGCCAAGGTACGGAGCCGGTCGCCCTGTTGGCAGAGGCCGTGGTCGAGTATTTCGGTCAGAACATGCGAAGGGTCTATTTCGGCCTCTCCGGTTCCGATGCCAACGAAACCAACATCAAGCTGGTCTGGTACTATAATAACATTCTTGGCCGGCCCGAAAAGAAAAAGATCATCTCGCGAAATCGCGGCTATCACGGGTCTGGATTGGTCACGGGTAGCCTAACTGGCCTTCCCTTCTTTCACAATTTCTTCGACCTGCCTCTGGATTTGGTGCGCCATACAACCACGCCGCACTATTACCGCCAGGCGCGTGTCGAGGAGAGCGAGGAAGCGTTCTCCCGGCGCTGTGCCGATGAGCTTGAAGCCTTGATCCTGGCCGAAGGACCGGAAACGGTTGCAGCTTTTATCGGAGAGCCGGTACTTGGGACAGGAGGTATTGTGCCGCCCCCCAAAGGGTACTGGACGTCCATTCAAGCGGTGCTCGACAAATACGATATCCTTCTAATCGCGGATGAAGTGGTCTGTGGCTTCGCGCGAACCGGCGAGAAGTTCGGTTCCCACCTGTATAACATGCGTCCGGATTTCGTGACCATCGCAAAGGGTTTGAGTTCCGCCTACCTCCCCATCTCCGGGTCAATCATTGGCGACCGTGTCTGGTCGGTTTTGGAACAAGGAACTGAGAAGCACGGCGCACTCGGCCACGGCTGGACATATTCGGGGCACACGCTTTGTGCCGCAGCCGCGCTCGCCAATATTCGACTGCTTAAAGAAAAAAATATTCTGGAGCATGTCCGCGATGTTGGACCGTATTGGCAAGACCGGATGAAGGCCGAGCTGGCGGGACATCCCATCGTTGGTGAAGTTCGCGGAGTGGGTATCCTGTCGGCCGTAGAGATGATGCGGGACCCAAAACAAAGGATACCATTCGAACCCGACCTTCAGGTCGGGGTGCGCACTGCAGCTGCTCTGTTTGAGAATGGTGTCATCGGACGGGCCATGCCGCATGGCGACATCCTCGGTTATGCCCCCCCCCTGATCATTACCCGAAAAGAGATCGACATCATTGTCGACGCGACGGTAAAGTCGGTCGATACCACCTATCGCGCGCTGAAGGCCGAGGGTGCCGTATGATTTTGCGATCGCGAAGGAGCGAGTCCGGAGGCAGGCATGTCCCTGCGCGCTACTGCGCCGAGCAGACCCAAAACTGTTGAATTCCAGATATCTGATCTTGAGCATGCTCCGGGCTATTTCAGTCACGATTTGTAACCGAATCAGATCTGCCGCCGCTGTCCTGTTGCCCAACGACCAGGACCTCTGTGCGGCGCGCCCTGCGGGTGTACCTCCCCGCCGGCAGGGCGCCCTTTTTGACCCACGTAATCAGTATCATTATGGCCCGTGCGGAATCGAGGGTCTGGTAAAGGTCATCTGCACGTTCCGATGCAGATTGAGCTTAGACGTGCCCTTTACATCATTGCAGCGGGCCACGGTCGCCGGTTCCAAAGTGCGGCAATGCCGATGATTATCTTCCTTCACATCACAAAGAGCAGAATAATCATTGCGGTGAATTTTATCACGTCAGGTATATAAAAGGACGATACTCACACGCCACCCCGTTCACAAGGAAAGGCATTTTAATATTGTTGAGACGATTTGCCTATCAAAGAAAAGAAAGCATCGCAACACTTCTTTGCGGATCACGGCGCCCCGGGTGGGGGATGAGCGGCTATCCGAATTGTTATGCTAATGCCGACCCAAATTCCTGCAAAAGCTGGGGTCAATGATGGCTTTTGGTCAGCGCAGGATGATTTCTCCTGGTTTGGTCGGTGCAGGGGCGGTCATGATTTAATGCATGGAGATTCTCTGATTGAGCTGTTGAGATCATGAGGCGTCTGCCAGACGCCCATCGGGTGAGCCCAGCATGATTGGGATGACCGACGAAGATCGAAAGTGTGGCAGCATTCTGGAGCCCGGTCAGCCCAGCGACGCCCGCGGATTCAATCACGTTTGTCGGGACATACACGACGCAGCCGGAAGGCGTGCAGAAAGAGGAAGAATCGAGCGCGACGATGACGAGGGACATGCCACTTGTTTTCGAGACATTCCTAGAAAGACTGTCACAGAGTGTCGATGAGGCAGATTTCCGGGATGCCATGGCTGAGGCGGCCGGACGACTTGACCTAATCTTCTTTGCCTACCTCTCCTTGCCAGCACGGCCTTCCGGCAAACCGAGGCTAATTTCAAACTGTCCACCCCGCTGGACCAGACAGTATCTGGAAAATCAGTATGAGAAACTCGATCCTGTGGTCTTGCGTGCTCGAAATGGCGGCTGCCCGTTTCACTGGGGATCGAATTTCGGAGGCGATAAAATGTCGCCGGCTCAACAGCAGCTATTCGATGAGGCGGCTCAATTCAGCATCTGCTGCGGTTTGACGATCCCAATTGTCGATCTCCGCGGCCGCATCGCTGCGGTTACTTTTGCCGCCGATGAGCCTCGTCCAGTATTTCTTCGGGTCGCTGAGCGGTACGAACAAGCTCTTCAACTGATGGCGGCCTGCTTTCATCGTTGCGTTCGCCGCAAATTGCCGAGCGATCGAACAGTGGATGGGATTTCGCTGACATCCCGCGAATATGAGTGCCTGAGGTGGGCAGCGCGGGGTAATTCAGCCTGGGTGACCGGCCGCATCTTGGGTATCAAGCCACGCACGATCGCTTTTCATTTGGACAATGCCAAGAAGAAGCTAGGCGTGCGAACCCAAAATCAGGCTATAGCCCTTTTGGGGTCCGAAGGGTCCTCAATTCTCTGAGAAGCTTTCTGATCCCCTTGTGCTCGGGCCATTCGATCGCACGCCTTGTATCGAGCGTTGACTGGATGCCAAGATCTTCTGTTCCGCCGGCTCGGGCGATGCAGCCGTATTCTTCCAGTCCGCGCCGGTGCTCATAGTCTATGGGTGCTCGAGCGGGTGTTTCGTCGCTGACGAGCTAGTCGTGCGGTTATATAGTTTCCGAGGATGGCCCGCTTGCATACCTGCCTGCCGGTAATCTCTAAACCCTTAACTTAGGGCGATGGCTGTCGGTTATGCGGCTTGAAAGCGAAGAGGTGGACCCTTCGTCGAGCGCCGGCACGATATGGAGTGCTGCTCCGGGCTAATACCCATCCAGACAGAGCGGAACCTTCTATCACGTCAGACGCTCGGTTGCCAAACCCGATTTCCTGGGAACTTAATTGTGCTCGCCACTGGGGCCATTTTGCCGGGGCTGTAGTGCAGGTCCCGATCAGCCTGACCGTGGCTGCCACAGGAACTGCCTGCTTCTATGACCGAGCACTGCGAATTTGTCAGCTGGCGAACAATTCCTTGTAGCCGCTCGTCACCATCCAGTTCGCACGGTCGAGATGACTACGAAGCGCCTTCCTGGCGCGCTCCGGTTCAAGTGCCGGATCAATGCCGAGGATCAGTTGGGCCATTTCCTCTTCGGGCGCCTCATCGGCTGAGGCGTCCAGGAGCCTCATATAGATGGTAAAGTGCGCCCTGTCGTAGGAGGTAAGACGGTCAGACCAAGGGACTTCGTCGAGCAGTGTTGAGCTTTGAGTCCTATCTGTTCCCGGTGATCGATTCATGTCTGCCGCGAACCTCGCATGTTGATCGCTGGATGCAAGGCAGAATATCCCAAAATGGGATAATCCGAAACGGGGATTAGTCGCTGAGCCGGTCTCTACCTGACCGGTTCACCTAAATGCCCAAATCTCTTCGATCTCCCCGCCACCAGCGGTTTCTGGCCCAGTTGATCTCACTGCGCAATGTCAAAGGGCTGACGCAGGCGCAGGTGGCTGAGAAGCTTGGTCGTCCGCAATCTTTCGTGGCGAAATATGAGGGTGGCGAGCGGCGTCTCGATATCATTGAGTTTCTCGACGTAACTGCGGCCCTCGATGCTGATCCGTGTGAGATTCTGTTGAGCCTGCGCACGTAGTGGGCGCCCGCGCCCTCACCGCGCGTGCCGTGTGCCGGTGGATTGATCCCCGCTTTTCTTGGCTCTGGCGTCTCGACCATTCCGCTGCGCCTCCTAGCGCGTCGTTAGACTCTCGCAATTCTCTCTGTTTGTGCCTTTCCCAGCAGGTGGCGCCGTATCCTTCTAGGCCCGCCGCGGCGTCCCGCAACCCTTAGCCAGCTGTGAGCTTTCAGTAGGTCGTCCATCCGGTCCTCCGGATGCGGTGCGGCTCAGACGGCGCGCCCCTTCCTGTCATGACTCGCCGCCGCACCGCTTCCTGGGAAGCAGCCATTGGCGAGCGGAGGACAAAACGATGAGACCAGCGAAGCGCAGGGCCATCCGCGCCGACTGGAAGTCCTCGCGATCATCTTGGAGCGGCATTCGCGCTGTGGTGATGCGTCGATGCATGGTGGTTGCGCTACTTCGTTGCTTGAAGCGAAGCGACCGCACCGCCCATTTCGTCAATTGGCGAACAAATCCTTGTAGCCGCTCGTCACCACCCAGTTTGCACGGTCGAGATGACTGCGAAGAACGTTCCGTGCGCGCTCCGGTTCGCGTGCCGGATCAATGCCGAGGATCACATGGGCCATTTCCTCTTCAGTGGCGTTGTCGGCTGAGGCGTCCAGGAGCCTCATATAGGTTGTAAAGTGGTCCTTGTCGTAGGGCGTGATGCGGTCCGACCAGGGGACCTCGTCGGCGAACGGCGTGTTCGATCTGGGCTGCAACATCGCTAATTCTATCTCCGGCCGATGGACCCGCGAAGCCCTGTGCCTGCTAAATGTGGATTACATATTATAGTTGATAAACTCAAGCCGCCTGATCCGCTGGCTTGCGTGCATGGATATGCGCAAGTTGGTCGGACGGAATGTGCAGAGGATCAGGCAAAGGAAGCGCCTGACGCAGGAGCAGCTTGCGGAGATTTCCGGGTTCAGTCAGCAGTACATCAGCGGCTTGGAGAAAGGCCGAAGAAATCCGACAATTATCACGATCTATGAACTGGCATTGGCCCTCGGCGTCAGCCACATGGATCTGGTTCGGCCCGACAAACAGGCCTGATGCCCCCGCCCTCCAAGTAGCTGGCGGCCTGATGGCGCGCGCCGGGTGCTTGTGAGCCCACGCTTTTCTTAGGTCCCCCGGCAGCCCCTGCCATTTAGCTCGCCCTCGCGCGGGCGCACCCTATTGGACAGTCGGCCGCTGCGTTTTTGTCAGCTTTTCCTGGGACGTGGGGTGGTCGGCATTCCCTTTTAGGCCCGCCGCGGCCTGCCGCAACCTTCGCTCTCGCTTCAGGTCCTTCTCTTGGTTACGGTCCTTCGGATGCGGTCTGCCTCTTTCAGCGGGCCTAATCGCTTTCTGTCGCCCGCCCCACGGGGACAGGCACGCGAGACTAGTATGGAGCGTTGCGGTTAGCGCGCGAACAGCAAAGGAACCGAAAAAACAGGCAACTGTCGCAGCATGGCTGAACCAGCCATCGTGTCGGCATCTAGGAGTCGCGTGTTCGCCTTGCGCTGACACGAAGCTCAGACATAACGTCCGGGAGACGATGCTGGCAAATAGTCTGGCTGAAGCATTCCACCCACAATACCAAAGCCCGTCCCGATCCAAAGCGCTTCTAAGCCCTCCATCTCAGGCGCGAGGCCTGCTGGCCAGTGCACCTTCTTGGTCCGCCGGAAGAGAGCCCCGCCCTCTCGACAATCGGCTTCATGAGGTCTCGCCCTGCAGTGTCGACCGTAAAAAAGGGCGCGCGAGGCGCCCTTCATTTAAACCGGCAGTCGGGAAGCAGACTTCACTCTGATATTCAAAAGCGGTAGGTGACACCTGCGCCTATCAGCCAGGGATCGAGCTCCGCCTTCCCCGTCAGCTTCGCGCCGGCCACCGTGACGTCGAAGTCCGGCTTCAGGAAAAGCTTCTTCACGTCGAAGTTGAGGCCCCAGTGCTGGTCCACCATGTAGTCGAATCCGACCTGCAGCGCCGTGCCGAACGTGTTCTTCACCTTGAGAGCATCAGCGCTGCCAGTGTCCTGGTTGTAGAAGATCGTGTAGTTCACGCCTGCGCCGACATAAGGTTTGAACGCGCCGAGATCGGTAAAATGGTACTGCAACGTGAGCGTCGGCGGCAGCAGCCAAACTTTGCCGATGTTGCCCAACCCTCCGATCGTCCCTTGGCCCGCGATGTTGGCATAGGTGGTACCGAGTATGAGTTCGGCGGCGATGTTGTCGGTGAAGAAATACGAGATATCGAGTTCCGGCGTCACCGTGTCCGAATACGAAAGACCGGAGCCGGGAAGCGTATCAACGTAGCCCAGATCTTTCGTAACGACGCCCAACGCCCGCAGGCGGATCTGCCAAGGGATTGGCGCTTCGGTGACCGAGGCTCCCGTCTCCGCCAGGACGGTCTCTGCTTGCGCAGGCTCCGCGGCGACGGCCTGCTGTCCCACCATGATCAGGGCCACCGCCGCTGCTGTTGCCCGCGCTACGCCCATTCGCGTTCTCGCCATGAGATTCACTCCTTGATGTTCAGAAAGGATGCACTGCACTATTTCGTCTCCTGCTCGAATGAATTGTTGATGGACCTCAAATGCCCCACTTGCGTTGCAACGCGTTCCGCCGTCTCCGGAAGGTGATCGTTGAAGCCGATTGCGCTGCGGAGAAAATTGGTGCCTAGACTGATGAATGCGGCTTGCTCCCGATTGTCCTCGCCGCAGCCGTGCCCGCCTGCGCTGGCCTCGTAGAAGTAAGCGGGATAGCCAAGAGCCTGCAGTTTTGCGGCCATCTTGCGCGCATGGCCCGGATGGACGCGGTCGTCGCGTTTCGTGGTGGCGATCAGGATAGGCGGATAGGGCTGTCCCGGCGCTGCGGCGTGATAGGCGGAGATTTCCTTCAGGAAAGCCCAATCGTGAACCTTGTCCGGATCGCCATATTCGTCGATCCAGCTCGCGCCCGCCAAGAGCTTGGTGTAGCGACGCATGTCGATAAGCGGTGCTGTGCAGAACAGAGCCCCGAAATGCTCAGGATAGCGGGTCAGCATGTTTGCGATCAGCAGGCCGCCATTTGAGCCACCCTCGGCGGCAATCCGCCTCGGCAGGGTGATGCCCCTTCGCACGAGGTCGGCGGCAACGGCGGCGAAATCGTCATGGGCGAGACGCTTGCCCTCCCTGCGCCCGGCTTCGTGCCAGCGGGTGCCGAACTCGCCGCCGCCGCGGATGTTCGCCTCGACACACGTGCCGCCGCGCTCGAGCCACAGCTTGCCCAGCGGGGAGTTGTAGTAGGGCAGGAGTGATACGCCGAACCCGCCATAAGCGGAAAGGTGAATCGGAGCATCTCCGTTCCCGTTCGCCGGACCAACCTGCGTATAGGGGATCAGCTCATGATCGATAGAGACTGCCTCGTGGCGCGTGACCACCAGTCCGGATGCATCGAAATTCTCCGGGCTGCGCTTCAGGATTGCTGAAGCGCTGAGAGACGGCGCGGCATTGAGATCGAATAGCAAGAGCTGCGGCGGCGTGATCGGATCCTGAGCACAGACCAGGACCTCTCCATTGGCCTCGTGAACTGCCGCATCGAATGACCAGACGTGGACAGTCCCTTCGGCGGGCAGAGTGTCCAGGACTCGGCGCGTCCATTCCTGGTGGCCGGGAGTGAACATCTCGAAACGCGGTACGAGATTGATGAGGTAAGAGATAATGAGCTTCCCGTCATTCCAGAAGAATGACTGCAGGGAGCGCCTTTCCCCTGGTTGAAACAGGGTCTCAAATCGGCGTCCGCCGGCGAGGAAAGAGCAAAGCGAGATGACGATCAGCGCGTCGGCGGGATGGGTGGTGCCTCCCACCGTCCACGGCTTGCGCGGCCTTACCGCCAGCCAGTCGCCGAAGACCCGCCACGACGCGTCACGAGGAAGATCGATCTGCCTCCTCGGCCCGCTCCTGTCGCCGATCCAGCTGATTTCCTCGAAGAAGGCCGGCTTCTCGATGAACCAAAGGCGCTCGCTGCGGCCGGTGCGGTCCGAATGACCAGACACCTTGAGGCTCTCGAACCCGGCCTCGAAGATTACCGGTGTGGTGAGGGGATCCGCGTCACGCTTCCACAGTCGCACGGTGCGCGCATAGCCGGAGCGGGTGGCCATGCCATTACCAAGCGCACTGGAAAGCAGAAGCGTGTCAGGGTCCAGCCAACTAACGTAGCCTTTGGCCTCGGGGAGATTGAAACCGTCGGCGACAAAGCTCAGAGAGATCAGGTCGAATTCGCGATGCACGACCGCGTCGCTGCCGCCGCGCGACAGGCGCAGAACGGCTCTTTCCCGTCTCTCCGGCTCGATGGACGCGCCGTCCCAGATCCAATCCTCTCCGTCGCTAGCCGCGAGAGCATCCAGATCGAGCAGTAGCTCCCATTGGGGATCCGCCTTCATGTAGGCGGCAAGGGTGGTCCGGCGCCACAGTCCGCGTGGATTTCCGGCATCTCGCCAGTAATTGTGGAGGTACTGACCATGGCGCGCGATCAGGGGAAGGTTGTCGCGATTGTCGAAAATGGCTGTCAGAGCCGCGCGGTCGCGCTCGAACTGCGTTCCACCGAAGTGCTTTAGGGTCTTTGCCGACTGGCCGGCGGCCCAGGCAAGTGCCCGCTCGCCCTCTACATTTTCAAGCCAGAGATAGGGATCGTCGTCGGGAGCATCCAGCGTTGGACGGACATCAAATGCGTTCATGTCCGAACGACCTGAGGAATGAAAGTGGAATGGCTTCCGTTTGATCGGGAACGCTCAGTGTTGGTAGCGGCGCCCACATGTTCGAAAAGCGTGATCATTGATGAGTTCTTCCAGTCGGTGCGGCATCGCAGTGCTTTTGCGCATAGGACCGCAACCGACGTGCCAACTGGGAAAATCGTTTCGGAACAATGCGATCGCTCTGGAAGCGTTGTGTCACATGTCCGACATCGTCGAGAATCCGACAACGAGTGCTCCTCCTAATCCCGGGTCAACTCCGGCGCCAGTCGGTGACACCGTGCAGAATTCGAGCAGACGAGCGCCCCCAAGCTCGCGAAGCGCATTGAAATACGTGAGCACTGTCAGATACGGATCGGCGGCATCTTCCCCTTCTTGCGTCGGGCTGGAAGTCAATGCCTGCGCGCCTGCCAGCAGGGTCTGCATGCTCCGAAGAAAGAGGAGTTTAAGCCCGCGACCCTGACTCGCCACACCGACGTAGAGGCGGGCTGGCTCTCGTGCCGATGGCACAGTGCTGGCGAAGAAGCTGTCGGTACGGTGGATGCCGGGTGGCGGAAATACGGCCGTCTCCGAACGATCGAACAAGGCTGCGATCTGTTTCTCCGCCCTTCGGACGGTCGCGGTCGAGGCGACGATTTTTGGACGAATGAGTCCATGAAGACCCGGCCGCGACGACAGCAGGTCGATCGCTGTTTCGTAGAGTGCGGCCGCCGTTCCAAGCGGGCCAGAGATCAGGTGCAGTTCGTCCTGGATGACAAGATCCGGCGGATCGAGCCGATGCCCGTTTCCGAAGGGGCGACCTTCGCCTGGCTCAGACGCGCCGAAGAACCCCTTGTCCGGATCATGCCGATCTACGTGTCCAAAGAATGCGCCGCTCTTGCCAATCCATGGAAGGGAGGCAAATTTGTCCACCGTGGCGATGAGAAATGCGGGAAGACGGCGGTAAATTGGCTCGTCCACCACGAGCACCGGCAGGTGTCGATCCCGCGTGAAGTCGCATTCGGCGTTCTCGCATTTGAGCACTAGATTCTGCGGAGCTGTCCTGTTGGGCGTGAAGTGGAAGCTCTCTGGCTTGAAGGGCTCACCACACCAGGGACATGCCTTCAGTGGCACCGGGGTTTCGTCTTAGGTCTGCTCTGGTACCGCTTCAGCCAGGTCGTCGCGGCGTCCTTGCCGGAAGAATTTCGCGGCTGGATTGTTCGGTGAGGCTGCGCCGCCCACCCAGAGTCCAATCTCGATCGGCCATTCGCCAAGCGTCTTCCGGCCATTGTCATCATGGGTCCGCAGGAGTTCGAGCGCGCAGACGAGACCAGCGGCGTGAGCAGGCGTAACGTGTAGCGCATGATGACGCTGATGCCCGCACCCAGCACGCCAGATCCGCGGAGCCGCCTCGGCACAATCGCATAGGCGGCAAGTCCAAGATATGCTTCCGTCTTGCCGCCGCCGGTCGGAAAAAAAGCAGGTCGACGATCTCGCGCTCACCACTGTTTCGGTCGGTCACGCCAACGAGATTGAGGAGGACGAAGGCTAGCTGGAACGGCCGCCATGTTGGCGGGTCTACATCGCCCGGCAGCTTCTTCTGCCTCGCGCCGGCGGTTGGCCATCGCCATCGCCGTATTCATCAGGCCGAATGCTTCACGCGCCATCGTATCACGCTTAAGGAGATCTATCCCATCGCGAATCCTGCTGCCGGCGGTGTCAACATTTTCCAGAAGCGCCTGGCCCGTCTTTAGCCGTCTCGGCGCAAGCCCTGTCATCAGTCCTTCCTGACTCCGCCGCCACTCGGCGTAAAGTTCAGGCAGTGAATCCAAGGCTGCACTGACCGCTTCGGCTCCGGAAACGGCAGCCCGAGCGAGAGCCTCCATGCCGAACTCGACGCCATCGCTCCTTGCCGGGACGACACGTTCCACCTCCTGCTGCGGAAGGAAATCGGTCCAAACACGCGTCACGGGGAGCGGATCGTTCGTCGCGTCAAGCCGTTCTTGCCAGCCTGCAGATGTGTTGCGACCAACGGCATATTCGCGGACATCGCGATAATGGAGATCGCCCAGCCTAAGGTCGAAATCATCGGACTGGTAGGTGGACAGGTCGCTGCGCGGATAAAATCCATCCGCACATTCGAGCTCGATCCGGGTCTGGAACGCGTAGGCCACGTCCTTGTACGGAGCCTTTGTGCTCCGTCGACGGTTTACCAAGAAGACGGTGATGACGCGCAGACGCTCTTCAGCCCCCTCCGGAGTCTTTTGACGGAGCACACGGTGTCAACGGCGACTTCGATGCCGCCGCCCGGCCTCTGAGTCAGCGCTTTCCGGCAGCAGGATTCCGGACTGGTTCCGAGTGACGTCGAGGACGATCGCGGCTTCGCCGGGAACCCGAACCCAACGGAGGTTCTCGGGCTTTTCTGGCTTTGGCTTGCCCTTTCCCGACAGTTCGGGAATGAGGAGCGCATCGGGCAATGGGGGCTCCGTCTTATAGTTCCCCCATGTTGCGCGCAGCGTGACTTGACTCACCGTTTGCGGAAGAACCACCGTCAACCCTATCGACGACGGAAGAAACCTGTCCCGCGGTGGTTGGTCAGTCGAATCCTTCTCCTCGACCTCCCCCTCGACAGCGGAGTCCAGCATCTCACTGGCGAGAAGGTCGTCGGCGGTTTCTTCGATGGTTTCCTCGCCGTCAGGTATCACAGGCGCAACACCGTCGTAGGCGGGAACGATAAAGCCCCCGGCGTCCCAGCGATTGCTTCTCGGTCAAACTTCGCGTGCGAGATTCTGATCAAGGTCAGGATTCGGGCCGACTAGGTCGCGGCGGAGGATGTCGATCAGCTTGTTTCGTACCTCGAGCGAATTCGTCATGGTGTCGGTCTCTCAAGGTAAAGCTGCGCAGCGTCTGGTCGAGCCATTTTTGGGTATAGGCATCTTTAACAGGACCTTCGGACGATGGCCGATATCGGCGAGGAGCCGCTCCAACGAGACCAGTCTGTCGCGCAAGCCGAGGCGCAGCCCAACGCGAAGACTCGCCTTATCCGGACCGCAAAGGAGCCAAGCGTCGCTGCGCGTGATGGTGTGTCCAGAGCATCTGCTCTCCGGCGTCCAGAAAGCGCATATGGTCGTCACGCAATAGCGCGCTCGCGCGTTCAATGTCGCTGACCGGATGTACGGCTTTAAGTGTCTCTCTCAGAACATTAGCTTCGATCTGCTGTTCGGGCCGCCGCCTCTGGAGCCCTGTCTGGGTTTCGATCTCACACATCTCGACCGTCTCCACCGGGTACCCGCTCGTCAGCGCCTTCCATGCCGACACACGCCAGCACTCGATGATGACGTTGGTATCGACCAGCAACGAACTTCGGTGCCGCGGCATTCACCCGCCTACAACTCGTATGGCGCTTCCACGCTGTGAACTGCAAAGAGGTCCGCAAGATCGTCGATCGAGATGCCGAGCAGGTGCAATACGCGCCTCATCGCCACACGACCCTCATTGACAGCCTTGCCGATCACCTCGACGAACGTCGGGGAGAACAGCGGAAGCAGCGGCTCTTCGGCGGGCTTGCTACGGCCGTTGTTGCGAAGGCGATCTTCGGCGATACCCCTGCCAATATCCTTGTCGATCCAGTCAAGGCCGACCAGCCGCCAGCGCAATGCGGAAGCCGTGACCCTCAATTCATCTGCGACCGCGTTCAGCCGTACGATGAGTTCGTCGCCTGCCAATTCGGACCAATCGCCAACCTTGCCAAGCACAGTTGAAGGCATGAGGAGAGCCGAGGCGAAATTGTCGGCGAGTTGCTCGACCCGGCTACGTTTCTTGGGCACGACATCTTCGACATGATCCGGCGGCATCGCGTCCCAGGTGAGGATGTGGAAAAGCTCGTGAGCGAGGTCGAAATGGCGACGACCCGCAACCTCGCGGCGATTGATCAACACGACATCCAGTTCCGGCAGGCGGCAGGCGGCGCCCGACACGCCTTCGATCGGATCAACCATCAGGACCAGCATTCCGAGATCCCGCTCCATGACCTCGGCGAGGCGAGCGGCAGGCACGTTTCCTAGCTTATATTCGCCGGCGAACCGGTCGCCCGCAGCCGATGCATCCTCGTAGCTGGATTCTTTTGAAAGACCGAGCGAGCACCTCAGCAGCGGAGCTTCCCTGCCCACTTGTGGCGCGAGCGTACGGAATGCCGCGATCACGCGGCCCGCGTCTTCTTCGTAACCCAGTAGGGCACGACCGATGACGCCGTTCTGACGCCAGGAGAACTTACCTTCGCCGACGAGCAGAAACGGATCGGTGAAAAAGTCCAGCGGAACGCGAAAGATTTCGACGGCGCGAACGAGTTCCTCGGCCGAAAGTCGCCGCTCGCCCGTCTCGATGGCGGAAATGGTCTGGCGGTCCTTGAAGCCGAACAGACGCGCGGCCTCCTCCTGCGAGAGGTTGCGCTGTCTGCGCAGCGCTTTCAAACGGATGCTGATGGTGGGAGTCGACATGTCGCACCTCCGCAATCGCTATAATCTTGCGAATTTTGAAATGCAAGGATATGTCGCGATTTGGACCAGCAAAGCCCCCGTGAGGATCGTGGCTGGCCGTTGATCGGAAACGAATCGGAGGCACCTTCAGGTAACGCACGATGAATTTCACCATTTCCCTTTCTGATGCAGCTCGTCACACTATTACGCTTGCCACACTGGAAGCCTATGTTCTCGGAGATGGTCGTCCGCGCCGAACAAAGCTGGAAACGCTGGGGTATCTTTGGGGCTTCAGTCGCGAGGACTCGAAAGGAACGACCCATTTCCATGTCGATCTTATGAGTCTCAGCATTTCAGCCGAGCGATCACGGAACAGCGTGAAGCCCAACAATCAGGCTGTCCGCCTGAAGAGCGAACTGATGGATCGATGGGCACCACACTTGACGCTCATCGGTGATTTCCACAGTCATCCCTATGAAAATCTTGCCGAGGTACGGGACAGTAGTGGATTCGAGTTTTCGGATGCTGACGAAGCAGCATTTCTAGACGACGACTTCCTGTGGGAGCGGGCTAACAGCCAGCCAATCATGCTGGCAATGACAATCTGCAAGCTGGCGCGGGTCCATGAAAAGCATGCCGCTGAGACCATACGCTCGAACATTGCGCATTTCGACGTGGGTGAATTTCGGTTCTGGTTGAATGCCGCTGTTGGATTCCTAGACGCCTCCGGGTCCAGACGCTGCACTGGGAATCGGCCTTCAAACGTGGAACTCAGAATTGATTCTCGCTTCTACAATTTCTCGAGAGACAGGCTCGTCGTTGCTACCGTGCATTGATTTCCTCGCCTTCTCCTATGGGACCTTAAGTTTCGTGCGGAAAAAACGATTATCAAGAACTCGCCGACGTAAGTCCGGAAATTGGCACGCTACAGGGAGGCCTTACGGTTGGAATGATAATGACACTAGAGCTCATCTTATGACTTGCGAGTCGGTTTCCGATGTAACTACGCGAAATATCAATTCGTCACAGCTATGTCCCTGTGGTTCATGACGGCGGTTTCGGGGGACTATTCTTTTGCAGAACGCTTCTTCGACGCGACACCGCCGAGTGGAAAAATCTCTGAGCGTGTTTCCGCTCCAGAAGAGACGTTGGTTGGAGCCGACGCAAGCATTCTAGACTTCATCCGAGACGCCGACCAAAGGCCGTGTCGGCTAGTTGTTTCCTGACGCCAGACCGAAGGTCTCGTCAGCATTTCAGACATGCAGAAATTGCCAGTGCGAGCAGCGTCCATGGCGGATGCGATAAGGAGACGCTTCGAAACGCCGGGCCGCTGGCTGGAGAAGCTTAGCGCCGAAAGAAGAAAGAAGATTTCTCAAGTGATCGCCGATGCGAAGAGTGATGATGGATTTGTGGACGAGATCCTATTCACTCAGTTCTGCGACAAATCTGATGTTGTTCGAAAAGGAATAGAGCTCCCCCGGAGCGCGACATCGGCCGCCGACGTGTTCCGGCGAGCTGAGAAACTTAGAAATGCTGTTGCGCATGGAAATGACTGTGCCTGGCTCCTTCCGCCGCGAAAAATATCGCAGTGTTGGTCACAGATATGATGATTTTCAAAAGGGAGATTGATGGATAGAAGGCTTGCTCTGCACAGTTGCCTTTTTGGTGCGTTGGGAGACTGTCGACAGCGCGGCCCTTGCGTGTTGGATAAAGCCGCAAACCGGTTGCAAGAAATTCCGTTCGGATCGACGAAAATGACGGTGGCCGCCATCCCATGCACCTGCATCATGCCATTCAAGGCCGAGGCTCTGGTCGAGGTCACCTCATTGAGGATGACGGCGGCCTGAATTGCCTGGATCAAGCAGCCAACCGTGGTACGCGACACCTCATTTATTGAATTGAGGGTGGGTCCGGTGTTCCGGCATTGAAGTCCTGATATCAATTGTGCGACAGGCTGCCTCATCGAACCGCTGGCGGAGGCAAGCGTGGGCTGCAGTACCAGATCACAGGCATGCCGCCAGCGAGGCCCTCCCATGTGCTTAATGGCCATGCCGCCAAGATCGAATTCGCTACCGGCATGAAACCTTGGTGTGGTGGAGGTGTTGAGAGGCACCTGCGCCAGGCTGGCGAACGGTTAGTAGCGGGCAAAACCCGTAGCTCAGCTCATAGCCCGCCTAAACAAAGGCGGGCATCGTACAAGGCCGCAGTCCTTCGGACTTAGGTCCAAAAGAGCGGCCCAGGTGATTTCGCAAGCCGGGCGGGGTTTGCGCCGTTCGCATCAAGAGCTGTCCGCCCGGCCAGTTCTGTCCCTCACATAAGCTGGCGGTCAGCCGCAAACGGTATACCAGCTGTCGAATCGGCCATTGTTTGGAACCGCACACAGAGCGCCGTAACAAACCTTCTCACCCTTGAAGTAGGCCAGGAACTGCAGCAAATGGGATATTTCGCGCTGTTCATCTTCGTCCCGGATAAGCTCCGGACCGCCCTGCGACTTCAGTGCCAGTTCGATCAACTCGATCGCCCGATCTTTGTTGCCGCTCTCGTGATAGTAGAGGGCTGCCAAACGATAGGGCAGGAGCTTACGTTTGTCGCTTTCCGGGGGATTCAGTGCCAGGATGTGTTCGGACAGCTGTTTTCCCATCGCCAAGCGCTCAGCAGACGGAAAGTGCGAATGGTCATAGTTCGGAAAGAAGAGCTCGTCTAACGCCGCAACCATCCAATTCTCGGAGTTTCTGTTGATCGCGTCGCGAACGAATTGGCGCATGACGGGCAAGCCGACCTGCATGTCCTTCATTTTGTGAAGCAACAGATTCACATGAGAACGGCGGAAACCGAGGTTGTCCGGCATCAAGGCGATGCCTTCTTCGATCGCCGAGAGCGCCGTCCTCCAATTCTTTTTCTCCACCGCCGCCCGATATCTGTCATTGATCGGCTTCTTCAGCGCTTGTTCGCGCGCTATGGGTTCGCCTTCCGCGATCCGCTCCGCATCGGCGGATTTTGCTTTATCGCTGGTGCGCCAGCTGCCGTTAAGCACCTTCGGCAAGACCTCATCGAGTTCCGTCGGTGCACCAATAAAGGCGATGCAGCCGTCTCGGTCGACCACGAAACTGGTGGGAATCCAGAAAGAAAAGCTGGGCTCCATCCAAAGCTTGTCCATTTCGCCTGTCGAGTCGAATGCGATCCGATAGTTCAGATTCGGGAACTTTTCCGTCAACCAAGCGTCCAACGTGCTTCGGGCCTCATCGGCCGTTGGAGCGCGTTCACTAGCCGCGACTCCTACGATCTCAACGCCGCTTTCCCTGTATTTCTCCTGCAGCTGCATCAGATGGGGCATCCCGTCCACACACGAACCGCACCAAGTTGCCCAAAATTCGACGATGTACACTTTGCCAGGCTCGAAGCTGGTGAGGGGCTCGCCACGCAGCCAGGTTTCCGCTTGAATCGAAGGAGCCGGGGACTCGATCTGCAACACCACGTTGTTCTCCAAAGCCGTTGTCAAAGGTTGTGAGATTTTCTGCACGAGCTTATTTCCCTCTCAGAGACGGCACACGGTTCAGGGGAGAGAACATCCTCGTCTGCTCCATTGCATACCGTCCTGCTGCAAGCGTTGCAAGGTCCATGCCAGCGGGCTCAGCGCGCAAGTGCATGAATATGCTTTGAAAAACCTCCGTAGTGCCCGGATGGCGGTTGGATTGAACCTGACAAATTTCTGCCTTTGTCAGGTTTTGAACGCGCATTGCCCGTGTTTCGCGCCGCCAGAAAAGCGTGGCCCATCCGCACGATCCTGAAGCCCAAACCGTCGAACCCGTGCGACACCGCCGCAATCATGTCGCGCCATGCATCGATGCCAAGCGCCTCGGCGTTGAGCTCGCAGCACGCCAGAGACATCATCGACGAGACGTTCAAGCTCTACCCGGGAACGGGAAAACGGCCCGAGGTTTGGCCTTGGTCGGGACGGCCGAACGGCAATATCGCCGAGAGGGAAAGACGCAGAAGAAGATCATCACACCCGGCGAGCCGAAAGTGTCGGCAAGCCATCGCAGAAGGCAGCAAACATGCAGGCCCAGACGTATCGCTGGGCGATCTGAGGGAGTGGCATACGTCGCGCGCCTGGTGCAGAAATTGCTCGCATCATGCCGAAGTAAGGTCGGCCGCGCTAATCCGCCGGTATGGCAAAGGCGCGCTATTCAGCACGGTCGAGGGCACTTGGTTGCCCGGGAATTGAACCGGCTCATCACTGGTCAGTGACAATGCCAGCGAGTTCATCTCGAACGCCATCCTCTCCTGCGCGGATCAGAACCGGTCGAATGGCATTCCATGCGCATGGCAAGCATCGCTATCGCCTGTGGCGCGCCGACTGCAACACCGCGCGGCCGCACTCCCAAATCGCCTGGCAGACATCGGCCGAGTTCGCCACCACCTTCAACCCGCGACGGTCGCTCGCGCTGCGCTATGCGAAAGGTTCCGCGCCAGCGCCCGTCGCTTCACCCGCCCAGCAGCGCACAACCCACGCCGGAAACGAACCCAAAACTGGAGAAACTCGGGGCGACGTCATTTAGATTCCACCCATGCAGAGGTACTTCATTCCGAGGTAGTCTTCGAGCCCGTGGCGGGAACCCTCCCGCCCGATGCCGGACTGCTTCAAGCCGCCAAAGGGCGCCGCTTCCGAAGACATACGCCCGTATTGATGCCAATCATGCCATCCAATGCCTCGGCCACGCGCCAGACACGCCTCAGGTTCGAGGCATGGAAATAGGCGGCGAGCCCGTAATCGTGTCGTTTGCCTCACAGATGACCTGATCCGCATCGTGGAAGCGGATGATCGGCGCCAACGGCCCGAAAGTCTCCTCTTGCGCAACCGCCATGATGCTGGAGATCTCGGTGAAGACTGTGGGTTTGAAAAAGGTGCCATCCTTGCCGATATGTTCGGCCGCGCATCGAATTATCCCACCTTTGGCAACGGCATCTGCGATGTGGGACTCGATCTTGGCCAAAGCATGCATGTCGATGAGTGGTCCGACGTCCACTCCCGGAGCGAAGCCGTCGCCAACCGATAAGTGCCGGACTTTCTCCACGAACTTCTCGACGAACTCATCGTGAACGCTCGATTGGACGTAAAGCCGGTTCGATGAAACGCGCAAGTCTGGCCGGCATTGCGGAACTTCGCCTGGATCGCGCCGTCAACCGCAGCGTCAATATCCGCGTCATCGAAGACGATGAAGGGCGCATTGCCGCCGAGCTCGAGGCTGACCTTCTTGATCTGGTCCGAGCGCTGGCGCATGAGCAGTCGGCCAACCGCGGTGGAGCCTGTAAAGCTGATCTTTCGGACCTTGGCATTGGAGCAGAGTTCGCGGCCCCACGCGACCACCTTCGGTCGCATAGACCCAGGTTGACGACGACGTCAGGAAAAGCCGGCTTGCTGCGCGAGGGCAAACATTGCACCTAGCCGTGCCACGCCACGATCAGATCGAGCGCGGCTTCGTTGCGTGCGGGTTCTGTGGTCAGTGGAGGGCGGAGGAAAAAGCGCTCGGCGTGCTCGCCCTCGCGATACCGCTGGTTCGCGCCGGCAAGCGCCCATGTCGCGTCGGCAGCGCCCTGGGCGCTGCCGTATTGTTCTATGAGGCGGTTCGCGATTGCCTCGCGCATCGTCTCGCCGATGGATGCCGCGTGTTCGCTGCGCAGGCGGAAAGCTTCGAGGAAGCGCTGGCGCATCGAGGAGACGTCGATCCGGAATTCTCCCATTCCATCATCGACAACCGCTTGAGCGACTGATGGGTGGTCGGGAGCTGCGTTCTGAATGATTTCCAGCAAGCGCAAGCGCGTGCGCTGTATTCGTCGCCCGCTCAGGAACAGGCGGCCATCCCGGGTCGGGCCGAGAAGCACAGCGCTCGCCGCCGAGAGGTAAGCGTTGGGATACAGGTATTTGGCGATGGCGTGCTTGAGTATCATGGCCTCGATATCCTCCCCGGCATCGAGATAGATGCCGCGCATTAACTGGACGAGCTTGCCCGTTTCAGCCTGATAGTGGCTGCGGGTTTTATCGATGTTTTCACAACGAGGTGAAGGGCCATTTCTAAAGTTCCCTGAGATACGGGAAAGCTAGCATAATCATCATATTCAAGAGTTTCTAACTTTCCCGTATTTGGTATACGCAAAAGTTAGAATACTTTCTCGGAACGACGGCATTCTTCGGGGCGGGAAATCGAATCACGGGAGAGAACCTGGTCTGCGAGGGCGCGCAGGCAGTCTCAAGGCGTTCATTCTGCCACACCATAATCGGATCAGCCACACGTAGTTCGGCGAGTCCTTCAGCTATTGTAGAGCGTGGGATTATTCGCTGTCACGGGCCAACGCCCGGCCGAAAGCAGCTTCTTCGCCGCCGCCCTGCCTGGTCGAGGATCACCTGCTCGATGAGGGCCGGGCGGCGCTGGATGTAGTCCATGCCGAGTTTGTCGAGCTGCAACCCGACAAGCGTGGCGGAAATCGACCTGGAGGAACCCAGATTGTCGATAGCATAGGCGCCGATCAGATACTTCTTGCTCGCTTCGAGTTCGGCCGCTGTTGGGCCTGTGTCCACCAGCTCGTTGATTGGTTGTGTTATCAGGTCGAGCGTCTCGGCCGCCCTGTCGGCGCGCGTCGACGTCGTCACGACAAGCATGTTGGAATGCTGGTAGCCTTCCAAGCTGGACGAGACACCGTAGGCAAGGCCGCGCTTTTCGCGCACTTCCTGGAACAGACGTGAGGTAAATCGTGAGCCTCCGACTATATCGTTCATCAGCTGTCCCGCGTAGAATTCCGGGTCGTTGCGTCCAATGGCGGGAAAGGCCAGCTGGAGCGAAGTCTGGTGGAGGGCGTATGCGACCTGCGTCCGCTCGGCGCTTCGGGGTGACATCAGGTACGGGGGCGAGCGCCTGTTTCTGAGGCAAATCGCCGAACAGCTGGTCGAGCCTTGCTCTCAGGGCTTTGGCATCTATGTCGCCTACGACCGCCACATGCAGCCCGTCGCGGGCGAAAGCGGCTTTGTGGAAGGCGCTTAGATCGGAGGGCGTTACGCTGGTCAGGCTCCCTTGGGCGGTCTCGAATACGCCGTAGATTCCGCGCCGCCAGGCCAGCTCGGCGATCGCGTGAGGTTCGCGCTCATTGGCAATGATTTCGGAGAGAAGCTGGGCGCGTATGCGGTCGAAAAGTGCTGGTATAGCCGGCTGCGAGTCCCGCCGCCGAGGATGTCGGCCAGTAGTCGAGCGCCTCGGCCTCGCACCAGGGACCGCCCATCGAATGACTCATGCGAGGCGTCTCAAGGCTGTCCGCGATCCAGCGCCAGATCTCCGCCTCGCCCGAGGCGCGCAGAGCTGGCCGGTTGTGCAGGAGCCGTAGGCAATATTCGCCTTCCTTGTTCGGACGTGTAACGCTTGCGTCTCCCGTCGCATTCTACCTGGCTTTCCGAACGTAGCCGTGATGCGAACTCTTGCTGCATATAAAGTCGAATCAGGGGGATTGAGTCATACGATACGGAGTCTTGACTTTGGCAGTCGCTCTGCGACATTACCTATATAAAGGTCGAAAGATGGTGATATGGATCATGCATAGGTCACGGAGACCCGAATGACGGCAGCGCATAAACGCACCTATTCGCGCTACGCGATGGAAGCGCTTGGCCTTTTCGGTAAGACCATCCGGCTGGGCCGGATGCAGCACCGATTAACCGCACAGGAGTTAGCCGAGAGAATCGGTGTTTCACGCAGCACCCTGCAGCGCATCGAGAAGGGCGATCCCAAAGTCGAAATCGGACTGATGTTCGAAGCTGCTGCCATTGTCGGTGTGAAGCTGTTCGATGCCGACGGCAATGGCATCACAGCCCTCACAGGCCGCATTGACGGTCGCATCGCGCTGCTGCCGAAGCACGTCTACAAGGCCGGCAAGCAGATCGTCGATGAGTTCTAAGGTCCCCAAGTACGACGAAGCCTATGTCTGGGTCTGGCTGCCGGGCGAGACCGCGCCGGTTGTCGCCGGGCGGCTATATGCCCATGACGGACTCGTCAGCTTCAACTATGGCAGGAGCTTTCGTGAACTGGGCAGCGCGATCCCGCTTTATCTCCCGGAACTGCCCCTGAAGGCAGGCGAATTGCCTTTGCTTCCTGGCCTAACCATGCCGGGATGCATCCGCGATGCTGCCCCCGATGCCTGGGGACGACGGGTTATCCTAAACCGCAAATTCGGTGTGAAGGGCGATGAAATCGCGCGGCTCGATATTTCAGAACTGACGTTCCTGCTGGAATCAGGCTCGGACCGCATCGGCGCGCTCGATTTTCAGTTTTCGCCCACGAATTACGAGCCGCGCGCACTGGCCAATGCCACTCTCGAAGAGCTTGTCCAATCGGCGGAGCGGGTAGAGAAAGGTATTCCGCTCACCCCCGAATTAGATCAGGCGCTGCATCACGGCAGCTCGATCGGCGGCGCAAGGCCAAAGGCGCTGATCGAGGATGACGCCGTCAAGCATGTCGCGAAATTTTCCTCGTCTGCCGACCTTTACAGCGTCGTCAAAGGAGAATTCATAGCCATGCGGCTTGCCGCCTTGTGCGGCATCAGAGCGGCATCCGTCTCGCTCGTTCGCGCCGCAGGCAACGACGTGTTGCTCGTCGAGCGATTCGACCGGATCAAGGTCACGGGCGGCTGGCAACGCAAATCCATGGTCTCAGCGCTGACGATGCTCGCGCTCGATGAGATGATGGCGCGTTACGCCAGCTACCAGGATTTGGCGGAGATCATTCGCCACCGATTCACCGCGCCGTCGGAAACTCTGCGCGAGTTATTCAGCCGCATTGTCTTCAACATACTTTGCGGCAACACCGACGATCATGCCCGCAACCATGCGGCATTCTGGGATGGGGCTAAGCTCACCCTCACGCCTGCGTACGATATTTGTCCGCAGGCCCGCAGTGGCCAGGAGGCCAGCCAGGCCATGCTCATCAGCGGCAATAACCGCATGAGCCGGATAGCGTCCTGCCTTGAAGCCGCGCATCACTTCCTGCTCAGCGCGCCGGAAGCTCTTGCGATTGTTGAAGGCCAGCTCCGATGCATTGCGGAGAATTGGCCGCGTGTTAGCGAGGAAGCTACGCTATCCGGCACAGATCGCAATCTGTTCTGGGGCCGACAGTTCCTCAATCCCTACGCTTTTACGGCGCTGGAAGGAAGCGCCGACGTTCTCCGCGCTCTGGCTGACGAACTACGCAACAGTGTTCACGCCTGATCCGGCGCTGGATTTCGGACAAGCTCGGCAAGCGTAAGACGCCCACAATATGGACAACCCTTGCCGTGCCAGGACGAAGATTGAACAAACGGCTCTTCAACAGTGACAACGTGCACTGCGGAGAGATGTGGAGCTGACATCGCAAAAGCCCAAGACGCGCGACTTCCCGCGATACAACTCCACATAACTGAGCGTCTACAAGCGGTGCAGCCAGCCAAACATCCAGCCATCAAAGCGATGATCGTCTGATCTTTTGCCGATGACATCACGTCGGGGAAGACTTGTTCGAGCGCTTGCCGCTTCATATCGATACCGGCCTGGGCGTAGCGCATCGTTAGTTCAGCCCGAGTGGCCTGGCCATCGACTGATGGTGGCGATGTCAACACCCGCCTTGACGAGGTGGATGGCCGTCGTGTCCCGCAAAGGGCGATGATGGATGCTTTTTTCCGCCAGGGTGGTTCCTTCGCCCGCAGCCATGTGTGCGCAGCAAGTATCGAACACCGAACCGGGTGAGCAGTGTGGGGCGGTCGTTGCTTTGCTCGGCGGGACAGGGCGATACCAGACGAAGGTCACAATCGAAGAGTCAGGATCCCTGAACTCGTGCATCCGTATTGAACATCAGCGAAAACAGAGCGTAATCCCGCTGTCCAGAAGGCGTGCGGCGGTCGATACGCGCCAGGACGCTCTTGATTTCCGGGCTCATCGAGATATTCGACAGGTGCCACCCACGCGCTCTCTTGAAGGGAAGTGTCACCACCAGTTGCAGCGTATCCTAATATTCGGGGTGCTCCGAAATCAGGAACCGCGCAAAGGCATGCATCGCCGCCAGCCTTGCATTGCGGGTCGCAACTGCCACGCTCGACCTCAAGTGATGTGAGAAAGCTGCCCATCCTGTCGGTATTGATGTCGGAGACCGCTTCTTTCAAGAATATCTTCCCGCTCTCCCGCGGCATGAGCCCGTGGCATGCTTCGGCCCAATGCTGTGGATTGATGTTTCTTCATGCCACAACCTCGCTGACGAGACCGCCGAAAGGCCCTTCAAAGCGGTCGGTGGCGATCTCTCGCAGCTTTGGAAGGTAGTGCATTGATTTTTCGTGGAATGGGGACCCTGTTTAAAGGGTGATTTTCGTCCAAACGGGACCCTTTAACGATGGGGTCATCAAGATGCCTCCGGCTTGATCGGAGGCATTTGTGTTTTGGATGTTGGTTTTAGAGACGATTGCAAAGATACGTCGGCTGTCGCTGGTCCAGGGGAAGTCGATCAAGGCGATCTGCCGTGAGCTGAAGATCTCGCGCAAGGTGGTGCGCAAGGTCCTGCGTTCTGAGCAGACGGAGTTCCGCTACGAGCGCAAGCACCAGCCCTCCCCGCATGGGAGCCTGGCGTGAGACGCGGGACCGGCTGCTGTCGGCGAATGCGGCCAAGCCGCAGCGGGAGCGGCTGCCGGTCGCTTCGACGGCTTCCATTGCATTCCCCCGTCGGTGTCGAAGACCTGCACGGTGCGCTTCGACAACAACAAATACTCGGTGCTGTCGAGTGCCGTCGGTCGGCCCGTCGAGATCCATGCTTATGTCGATCGGATCGCATCCGCCAGAGGATGGCGTGGTCGTGGGAGAACACGTTCGCTCCTTTGGCCGCAACGAGGTCGTCTACGATCCCTGGCACACGGCGCGCGCCGTTCCTTAGCTGGGTCCTGCGGTCGGCAATGGAGAAGGTGCGGCGCAGCTCAAGGCGGTTGATGACGTCGACCGGCAGATGGTGTTGATCCTCACCTGGGTGCTGACCGACGGATTGAGCGCGGTCGAGGCCGCCTGTCAGGAAGCCATCGAGCACGGTGCATCGTCGGCGCCGGTGATCCTCAACATCCTGGCCCGCAGCCGCGATCCGGCGCCGGGCACGATCCTTTCCATTCCCCAGGCGCTGAAGCTAGCTCACGAGCGGTCGCCGACTGCGCCCGCTATGACAGTCTCAGGAGGACAAACAGCCATGGAACGCACCGAGGTACTGGAACTGATGGGAGCGCTGAAGCTCTACGGAATGCGCAGAGCCTATGACGAGATCATGGGCGCGTCGCCATCAAGCGACGGCACGAGCCCAGGATTGTCGGTGATCTCTTGCAGGCCGAGATATCGGAGAAGCAGGCCCGCTCCATCAAATACCAGTTCGCTGTCGCCAAGTTGCCGCTGGCCAAGGACATCGACGACTTCGACTTCGCCGACACGCCGGTCACCCCCTGATGCGCGATCTCGCCCGGCGGCGCCTTCGTCGCCGATCAGCGCAACATCGTCCTGGTCGGCCGCCTTCACGGGTCACCCAACTCGCGCGGAAGGTCGACCGCATTGCGACGGGCGCGTGTCGACTTCCCAACAATGTCAGACAGGAGGCACAACGCTATCGGAGCGATCGCATTGCCCGAAACGATTTTCCCAGTTGGCACGACAATTGCGGTCCTATGCGCAAAAGCAAACTAGACCTGAGAGCCGCACCGCATGAATGTAGCCTCCCAATATCTGCCGCTTGTGGCGCATCACGAAGCCGGGCACGCGGTGGCCGCCATCGTTTTGCACCGTCAGGTGTTCGACGACGACCGTGAACTCCCTGCTTTCTCAAGTGTTAGTATTTACCCCGACGCCGGTGACGGAGAGTGCGGTGGTGTTGTCGAAGGCGCGGGTTTTTATTCAGCGCAAGGAGTCACCTCGAAGCGAAAGCCGATTTTCGAGGACGATATGGATCGATATTTGAAACGCGATTGTGCGATCCAAGAGATAGTTGCGTGTCTGGCAGGTCCTTTTGCAGAATCCGCATTCGAAGGCTATCTGGACCCGCGCGATATGGCGATGAATGCGTCCGATGGGAATGACGGGAGCAGCGACTACGCGGATGCCAAGCGAATCTATGGTGAGTTGCGGTTCCTGATGCCGCGCCGCCCCCGTTGGAGGCGGATCGAAGATCGCACGGCCCGGCTAGTACTCGATCACTGGTCAGCCATCGAAGCATTGGCCGCGCATTTGCTGGTCAAGCATGATCTCCAATTCGATGAGGCTCTGACGATTGTTGCGCCGCATCTTCCGCCCATGCCAGCAGCTACGCCGCCAGAGCGTCATCCGCAGCCTGCTTGATCAGCCATTCGATGTGATTTGACCACATCTGCAACACCTCGCGCCTCTCCTTGACGTTGCTAAAGAGATTGTAGATTTCGCCAATGTCTCAGGGACGACGCCTTGTGTTCACTATGTGCTCGATGACGTGTGGCAATACCTGCCGCCTGCCGAGATTTGTCGCGAGCGTCCTGCGCAGATCGTGAAGGGTCCCGTTCTCCAAAGCCACCCCGTCAACATTGACCTTGCCGTCTCGAGCCTTCTTGCCCTTCGCGTAGCCTGAGAAGTGGCTTTTTTTGTTGACCCTGGCAGGGAAAACAAACGTGTCATTAGTCTTCGGTGCCGACTGGGGGACCGACACCGCCAGTGTGGACAGCGGAATAAGCGTAGGCTCTTCGTTCTTCGTGCGGTCACCCGATAGTTCTCATGTTCCGGCTTCAAGGTTGAGTTCAGACCAATGCATCGCGGCAACTTCCGTACGCCTCTGTCCGGTCAGCATGAGCAGCTTGACGATGGAGCCGAACGAATAGCCGATATCGCCCGGTTCGGGCTCACAGCCCGTCCATATAGCCGCCAGTTCGGCATCGTTCACCACTCGCTTGCGCTTGACGATCGGGGCCGGATACCTAATTTTCCAAACCCTCGCGGGAAACCGCGATGAGCCGTTGCGGCGGTTTGCGATACCAGTTGAAAATGCCCGCATATACCAGAAGGCCGTGTTAGCCCTTTGCGGGTGACCCCCGGCGACGATCTTCTTGGTGATGTTAGCAATGTCGGTGTCGATCACATGGTGGATAGAGCGACTCCCGAGGGCAGGCACAAGATACCGGTTCAGGCTGGCCTCGACCAGTGCGGTGTTTTGAGGGTCGTTACTCGGCGGCCTGGAGGTGATCGCCATCGCCGTCCTCGGTATCGTCAGCGCTGATATGCGCCTGATCGGCAAGGAAGGCTGGCAGTTCCGATGGAGCTATGCTGGAATTTGGGCGACGAGGCTGATCAAGCGGCGCTCTGCGGCTTCGTTTCGATGACCTGGATTCCGTCCAGGAACCTGGCACCTGCGATGAGTTTCGGCAACTGATTTTGTCCTTTCAATCGTCGCCACTTCCTGGCCGCGGCCAACAGCTTGAAGACCATCAGCTGGGCGGTTTTCGAGGATAGCGAGCCCTTGGTGCGAACCGTGCGATAGCGAACGGTTGCAAAGACGCTTTCGATGGGATTGGACGTTCGCAGATGATCCCAGTGTTCGGCGGGGAAATCGTAGAGCGCCAGCGACGCATTCTGATCTTTCGTCAGGCAGTCGACCGCCTTGGCATACGCCTCGGCCTCCATCTCGATCGCATGCGCAAGCAATTTGCGCGCGCCGCTGCGAAGTACATCCGTCAGGGTATCATCGATTTCGTCGGGCTGACGAAGGCGAACAATGTGTTGATAGTCTCGTTCATGGCGTATCACTCTCCTTGAGAGGTACTGGCAGGCTTCATCACCCGCCTCGATACGCCGCTCTCCTCAAGCCGCCATCATCCAGTTTCCGCCATGGCTCCCCCTGATTGATCCGCTTCACCTGTGCAACTGCACAGGCTGCCCTAGCGGGGAGATTGGCCTCCAATGGCGAAAACTTGCCGCAGGAGACCCTCCGATGACCGTGCCTATGGCGCCGCCGCTACGACAACTTGCCGACAAGCAGCGTGCGATCCACTGCCGCGCTACTGCGCCTTCAAGGGACGTCTGGATCGCGACGCAGGAGCCGATGACCGTTACGGGATCAATTCCAGGTCGCGCTGGCCGTCGCTGTGCCAGTTCGACGGTCTGGTGGCAATTTGGGCACATCTTCTGTCGCCGACAGTGGCGATGGCTGACGCTTCAACGAAACGGGGTCTTCGACGTCTGCTGCCTTCGCCGATGCTTTGCGAAGTGGCATAATGTTTCGACGCACGCAGGCGCGGGCAGGGGATGTCAGTCATGAATCTCCTGACTGGCGCGGATCAGGCCGATTGGCGGGATGAAAGATCATACGACTACACCGCTGGCCTGACGCTGCGGGAGTGGGCTTGGGAGTTCTTACGCCGCAATCCAGCGTTCCAGCGCGATCTGACCGCTGCGCGCCAGCATTGCAAGACTTGGTCTCTCCAATCCTTTCTCGATATGGTCGCGTCGGCCGGCGACCTGTCACGCTGGGGTGTTCTGTTTCGCGGAGTCTTGTGGCCGCGCTTCGGTCGTATTCTGGTGTCCGCTCTGGTGCGTCCATGTGCTGCCGGTCATTGCGGAACGGTTGCCTGCCTCGTCGCCGACACCGCCGTTCGAACTCTCGGCATTGCCCTGTCGTGCAACCGTCCTGCTGGCGCCCGACAAGAGCCAGCATGTTCTTCTTCGCAATGCGGACCACGCGCTGCAGCTCGCCGTCTCGGGCGCGAATATCCTCCACCCTGTTTGCCTGCATACGCAAGCCATCTGGCCCGCGGTGCTTTTAAAGCATCGACTGAGGGGACTGGAGTGCCTCAATGCTCTCAGTCTAGGGCAACAGTTGCCCCCCCGCTTGTTTGCGCCGGAAAAGCGCGGCGTCCGTTTGTCCTTCGTTCTTCGTGCGCTCGACGGTTCGCTCGCCGGAGCACCTCATCGCGAGCTCGCCGAAGTTCTCATCGGTCAACGGCGCGTCCATGCCGACTGGGCGGATCCTCGCGATCATCTGCGCGACCGCATCCGTCGGGCCGTCTCGCGTGGCCGCGCGCTCATGAATGGTGGCTACAGAGATTTCCTAATTTGAAAAGCGACAGTCCGCGCTGTGCGTCGGTGGATGAACGTTCGCTCGCAGCTGTACCCGTCACCAACAGTTCGCCCGCCGACAGGACTGCATGGCGCCTTGCAAGGTGCGCTCTGGTCTAGCTTGTCGATGCCGCAATGAGATGGGCGAGGGTGCCAAGGCGGTGGTTCATTAGGGCCGGCCTCGACCTGGACGCACATCATTGGTCGGAAAGCGGCGTGCACCGCAATGTCGCCATAGCAGCCAAGATCCTTTGAGTCCGGACCTGCAGTCCTGTTGGACCGGCGGGTGCAACAATATGGAGGGATTTGAGGCCTCACACCGCTCCCTGGTCGACAGCTCGGTCAGACATAGCACCCACCGCTTGATTATGGAAATGGTGTGCCTGGAGTGCAGCGAGTAGCGGCTTGCTGCGCACTGTCCTAAGAACAGCAGTCATGACCCGTCTGGGGGTCTGCAACACGACGATTCAACCGCTTGGGCATTGTCGCATATCCCCACAATGTAGAATGCGCAACAGGGCAAAAGCTGATCCATCGGCGGTTTATCAATGCTTTTTGGCTTGGCACGGCACATGCAACGCAATCGGCAAAAGGCGCACGAACTGAGTGGCCCATCGGCCCTAGGAGCGCTGACTTATGCCCTCCCAAGGCATGTCCGGCCCGGCAGCGAGCTCAGTCTCCTGCCGGGCATCCGTGTTTCAGGTCAACGGCGTTTGGAACTTCCAATTAGGTGGCGGCATTGGCCGCAGGCCGCCCCCCGGTGGGGCGGAGAGACAGTGCAGCAGGTTTCAAATCCCGCCCATGCAAAGATATTTCATTTCCAGATAGTCCTCGAGGCCATGACGGGAACCCTCCCGCCCGATGCCGGATTGTTTGATCCCGCCAAACGGTGCCGCCTCCGAGGACATGCGTCCCGTGTTGATGCCAACCATGCCATATTCCAGAGCCTCTGCCACACGCCAGACCCGCTTCAGGTTTGAGGCATAGAAGTATGCGGCGAGGCCGTAGATCGTGTCATTGGCCTCGCGCACGACCTGATCCGCATCGTTGAAGCGAATGATCGGCGCGAGCGGCCCGAATGTCTCCTCTTGCGCGACTGCCATGACGCTGGAAATCTCGGTGAGGACCGTGGGTTCGAAAAACGTGCCATTCTTGCCGATACGTTGGCCCCCACATCGTATTGTGCCGCCTTTCGCAATGGCATCTGCGATGTGAGACTCGATCTTGGCCAGAGCATGCCTGTCGACGAGCGGTCCGATGTCTACTCCGGCACCGAATCCGTCGCCAACCGACAAGTGCCGGACTTTCTCCACGAATTTCTTGACGAACTCATCGTGAACGCTCGATTGGACGTAAATACGGTTCGCCGAAACGCAGGTCTGGCCGGCATTGCGAAACTTCGCCTGGATCGCACCGTCAACAGCAGCGTCGATGTCGGCATCATCGAAGATGATGAAAGGTGCGTTGCCGCCGAGCTCAAGGCTAACCTTCTTGATCTGGTCAGAGCACTGACGCATCAGCAGCCGCCCGACCTCGGTCGAACCGGTGAAGCTGATCTTGCGGATCTTGGAATTGGTGCAGAGTTCACGGCCGACGCGATCACCTTCGGACGCATAGATCAGGTTGACCACGCCATCGGGAAAGCCGGCCTGATGGGCAAGGGCGAACATTGCGCCAGCCACGAGCGGCGTCTGTTCAGCGGGCTTGAGCACGATCGTGCAGCCCGCAGCCAAGGCCGGCGAGATCTTGCGCGCCACCATGGAGGCCGGGAAATTCCATGGCGTGATCGTGCCAACAACGCCGATGGGCTGCTTGATCACTAGCATTCGGCGGTCTGTCGAGGGTGCCGAGATCGTCTCGCCATAGACGCGATTGGCCTCCTCGGCATACCATTGCAGATACGCCGCCGCATGCGATACCTCTGACACGGCTTCGGCAAGCGGCTTGCCCATTTCCGCGGTCAGAATCGCGGCGAGATCGCCTGCATGGTCGATGATCAGCTGATGCCATCGCCAAAGAACGTCGCTACGCTCTCGGGCAGTCAACGCGGCCCATCCCGACTGCGCAACATAGGCCTTGTCTACCGCAGCACGTGTCTCCTCCACGCCCATATCGGGAAGCTCTGCCAAAACTTCGCCGGTCGACGGATTGACGACCTCGAACGTCTTATTGCCAACCGGTCTGCCGAGTGCCGGCAGGCGGTCGATGGCTCCAAACAGGTGCGGGGATTTCAGACGGCGGATCATCGGCAGGCACAGGGGCAATACCGGATTCCTCCTCAACGCAGCGAACATCCAGGTCGACAGGCCGTCGGTGTGTATTCTGCACCAGCGGGTTCGTCCTAGGGCCTCGGCAAAGCAGTTGGTAGACCAAACATACGACAACAGTTCCGTTAGTTTGAGTGCCCGCGGTTCATCAGTTGATGGATTGAGCAGCCGGATGTTTGCTTCATCCACCCGCTGCCTGCTGGTGGCGTGCGAGTGTATTCTGCAAAAGGCGGCATGCATGCTGAGGAGCGCCTTTTCGGCGAGAGGCCCCTGGACCGCCAATGCCGCGCAAGGCCCGCGAAACGACTCCGCGGGTCTGCATGATCTGCTTGGCCCACCGGCCTCCATATTCGCTCTTCCCACGAGAAGCCCCAAGGAAGAAGGAAGGCGAGATGAGTTTCTTTACTCATCCTTGCCGCCCAGCGGCGGGCCGACCACCAAAATGGCGGGCTCGGCCGAAAGCAGCTTCTTGGCCGCCGCCTTGACCTGTTTGAGCGTCACCCGACCGATGCTGCGGGCGCGACGCTGGTTGTAGTCGACGTCGGCATTTTGAATCTGCAAATCCAGGAGCCGGTCTGCAATCGAGCTGGTCGAGCCCAGACGGTCAATGGCATAGGTGCCGATCAGGTGCTTCTTCGCCGCCTTGAGCTCGGCCCCGGTCGGTCCTTGCTGCGCCATCTGCTTTACCACCTCTCGCACGATGCTCAGCGTTTGGGCGGCGCAATCCGAGCGTGTCTCTGTCGTAACCAGAAGCTTGTCAAGGGTCAGTTCAGAGCTGACGTGATAGGCAAGGCCGCGTTTTTGGCGTACCTCCTCGTAAAGGCGGGAAGTCAAGTATGAGCCGCCAAGGATGTCGTTCATCAGCACGGCGGCGTAGAAATTCGGCGCGCTACGCTTCACGCCAGGCCAGGCCAACGTTAGCGAAGTCTGCGGCAGGTCGTAGTTCTCCTCCACCAGTTGACCGAGTTTCGGCGCGACATCGTAGACGGGGACGAGGGTTTGTTGCTCAGGCAAATCACCAAACAGCTGGTCAAGCCTTTCCCTCAACGTGTTCGCGTCAATGTCACCCACCACGGCAATATGGAGCCCGTCGCGAGCGAAAATGGCCTGGTGGAAGGCGAGGAGGTCGGACGGCGTGATGCCGGCGAGGCTCTCTTTTGTGCCTTCTCCCGGCCTTGAACAAGGATGCGCGCCGTAGATCGCGCGCAGCCATTTGCGCTGAGCGATTGCGCCAGGGTCTCGCTCGCTGCCGACGATGCCGGAGACAATCTCGGCGCGGACGCGATCGATCGGCCCCTGGTCGAAGCGCGGCGCGTTCAGCGCGAGCCGAAGCAGGCCGAACGCGGCGTCCTGCTTTTTGGAAAGCATGCACACCGATCCGTAGATGTCGTCGCTTTGCGCGTCCAAACTCATTTCGGCGCCGGCATCGTCGAGCTTCACCTGGAAGGCATCGCTGTCGTAATGGCCAGCGCCTTCGATGAACAGGCCGGCCATCAGTTTGGCCATCCCCTCCTTCCCGACCGGGTCCTGCGTGGTGCCGCCGTTGAAGGCAAAGCCGATGTTGACGATTTCCACTGTGTGGTCCTCCACCAGCCAGGCGATGATGCCCTTTTCGGACTTCACCTCCTGGATGTTCATCGCAGCATGGGGCTGAGCGCCGAGCGTCATCTCTTGATTCTCCGTCTTGGGCAAGAGATAGCCCGTGGTCGAACGGTCGAACGCGAGATAGCGGGCGGCAACTGCTTTGATTTGCGCGGCGGTAACCCTGCGGATGCGAGACGGCCGTTCCTCGACATCTTTCACGGTGCCGCCGGTGGCCAGCGTCGAGCCGTAGATGCAGGCGAGGTCGTCCTGGTCGTCTTCGGCAAAGATCATATCGCGCACAAAGCGCTCCTTGGCCTTGCCCAGTTCCTCGCTGCTGACACCATCCTTGGCAATGCGAGCGACTTCGGCAGCGGCCGCCGCTTCGAGATCGGCCAGCTTGGCATCGCCGCGCGGCGCGCCATAGATGGCGAACCTGGTGTCGTCGAGCATGGTGCCCTGGAAATAGGCGCAGGCGCTGGAAGCGATACCTTGCTGGACAGCGAGCGCCTGGTAAAGCCGGCTGCGGTTACCGCCGCCGAGGATTTCGGACAGCAGGTCGAGCGCTTCGGCCTCGCCCGGCTTGGCGGTATGGTAAGACGGCACCACCCACTGCGTCGAAAAACTGGGCACGCTGACGCGGGCGTCGGAGAGCGTGACGGTGCGCCTGGTGTTCTGCTCGGGCTCAACCGGCCGGATGCGCGGCGGCAGGTCGGGCCCGCGCGCCACCTTGCCATAGGTCTTCTCGGCCAGCACCTTCACCGTTTCCGGCTCGACATCGCCGGCCACGATCAGCACGGAGTTGTTGGGCCAGTAGTATTTTTCATAGAAGGCGGTGGCGTCGACGCGGTTCAGCTGCTCGATCTCCTGCATCCAGCCGATGATCGGGATGCGATAGGGCTGGTTCTGCCACAGCGTCGCGTCGATCTCCTCATGGAGCACGTCCTGCGGGTTGGTGTCGGTGCTTGAGCGGCGCTCCTCGATGACCACGTCGCGCTCGGTCTTGACGACATCGTCGGTGAGGATGAGGTTTCGCATTCGGTCGGCCTCGAAGCTCATCATCAGCTCGAGCGCCGACGGCGCCACTGTCTGATAGAAGGCGGTGTAGTCGGAGGAGGTGAAGGCGTTGTTGGAGCCGCCGATCTCGAACACTGCGCGGTCGAATTCGCCGCCCGCATGGTTGGTCGTCGCCTTGAACATCAGATGCTCGAAGAAATGGGCGATGCCGGATTTGCCCGGCGGCTCGTCGGCGCTGCCGATCTTGTACCACACCATGTGGGTGACGATCGGCGCCCGGTGGTTGGGAATGACGACCACCTCCATGCCGTTGTCGAGCACGAAATCCCTCGCCTTGCCGTCCTCCCATGCGACGGGGATCGGAGCCGGCCCCGCGCCGACCAACTCGGACGCAACGGACGTCCTGCGAAGCCCATGAGTGCGGGGCTTGCTTGGTAGTTCTGGTAGGGAGAGTGGGGTTATGGGCTGCGTTCCTGGCAAAGTGATCTGTTCCTCATTTTGAAGGATCTATGTCTCCCGAACGCCTATTGGGAGAAAGTGGATCGGCACGCGACGCCGAGCCACATGAGCCGTCAGCGTGTTGCTGGGCCTGACGCGAGCCTCATCTTTGGATGCGTCCGGGAAACTTTCGGCATGGTGAGGCCATGGGAAGTCTGCTCGTTATCCATTGGGTGTTTGCGGATACCTGAGCATGCCCCGTGCCAAGTAAGAAAGCCCCGATTCGCAAGGTTTGATCCAACCTTGATACTTGCGATATCCGACATTGTCGGGCATCCGACAGAAAGCGCCTTTCGCCGGCGCGCCGGCTATGACGCTCGCCTCCTCCGGCGTGACGACGATCCTTTGGCGGGCGCCGCGCACACCGATCTGCCCGCCTATCAGCACCGCGACATCGAAGGACAGCGCGATCGTGACTGGATGGGTCTTACGCAAACATGCAGCAGTGCCACCGCGATCAGGACTTCATCCGCCCCACAAAGACCCGAGCGCGAGGGACGACGTGTAAGGCAACATGTCATCCTCGATAATGATGCCGCGCATAAAGAGGTAAGGTCCCTCGTCGTACCGGCGAGCCCCTTCGCTGGGTCTCGCGAGGGTCTGGTTTGCGAACGTCGACCGACAGCATCACGGCATGGGCGGCCCCATCGGTAGGCAAGCATTGACCGTGCCATCAGCGTTGAGGCAGCGCAGAGCCCAATTTCCCGGTGCCAGCCGGTACGTTGGAGCTTCAACTGTGGCCAGCCAAGCGGGCCGAGGCCGTGAAACTCCTGATACCCTGGACGGTCCGGATTGCAACGCACGACGCCTTGGTCTCGCGCCAACGTCCATTGACGCTCAGCGAAGCATCATGCGGACGAGCTGGGAAAGCTTGGCCGGGCCGGCGCCTTCCCAGGCGCACGGGACGCGCGACGACCCATGTGGACCTTGGATTTCACTACGCACTTACGCTGCTTTGGCCTTGTCAGCAGCCTGAGCATAAAGCGTGCTCAGCTTTCAGGGCGAGCCTCTTTCATGTTGATAGCATCTGTCGTCATTCAGGATCGCCCCATTTTCGCATGCCGCTTGCAGCTTTCAGACTGTTGTCAGCCAGGGCCGCCATAAAGGGTCTCGTTTAACGCATTCGGGAGGCTTCATGACTCGACCACATTAATTTCGGGCGGTTCGCCGGCGCTCCGAATGGCACTTAACACCAGATCCTCTCCAAACCCGTGATGATCCAAGAGGAAAACGAAAAATCCCTAAATCAGAAAAAAGCACCGATACGGTCGGCTCCAGGCTGATGAAATTGCGGTCTCACTGGCCACGCACGATACTTGCGATGGCGATGGCCATTGCAAAGGCCGGTCAAGCACCCAAGACGCTGACAAGCACGCCTCCGACCAAAGCTCGATCGTTGGCAGCCTTTCTAGCCGTATACTTGGGGCATTTTGGGCCGGCGATCCGGACGCCGATTAAAACCTGCCGGTCGTCTAAATGGAATGGTTGGTCCGGGTCCTTACTGGACCTGCGCCAACCCGATCGGGCCGGCGCACAGGGGCACCCAGACAATTGGACACGTCGCCTTTGCGCGGCGGCTTGCACTTTCTCGGATGGCCTCTTTTCTCCCCGGGCGAAATCGAGCGAGCGGTGAGGCGGAGCCTTCGATTTTGCCGATCATGTCGTGTCGCTTCGATCGAACTGCTCAGACGATGATAGCGGCATTGATTGCCGCGGCCGAAATGCGTTGTGTGAAGTACGATTTCTACGCCGTATACATACTGCCGTACAGTTCGCCATGTCAGCAGCCTTGCCAGCAATCCGCCCTGTGTCCAAATGTCGTCGAATTCACCGGTGTCATTGAGGAATTCGTATGATCGCCTCGAAACCATCATTGCGACCGCGGGCGGGCGACGCAAGCTCTAGACTGCCACCGATCCGCTGGATAACCATGTTAGCGATATGTAGACCAAGGCCTGAGCCCGCAGCAGGAGTAGCACCACGACTAAATCGCTTTGTAAGCCCTTCGAGGTCGGGGAGGGGCACCACCGGTCCGGCGTTTGCAATAGCGATGGTTCCATCAGTTTGGACGGAAACTGTTGTCGGAACAGTGGGCAGTCCATGTATCAGCGCATTCTCGATCAGGTTACGAAGGAGGATCCCAAACGCATCGACATCCACTTTGCGCATCAAAGTGGGGCAGCCGTCGACGTTAAGATGCAGGCGTCCGGCATATTGCGGCTTTTTCCTCAGGTCGTCGATTTCCAGCCGAACCGATCGGACAAGATCGATCGCGTGATCCGCCATGCCAACCCCCGATTCGGCTTGAGCGAGCTGAAGCACTTTTTCGACAAGGCGGCCAAGGCTCGACAGCGCTTGCTCGATGCCGCGCGCACGCATTTTGGCCGACCCATTGGGAAGCTCGGCCACTAATCTCTGCATCTGAGCGATTGAACCTGCGATCGGCGTGCGCAGTTCATGCGCACTGTTTGCGGCGAACTCGCGTTCGGCCTCGAGAGCCGCCCGCAGACGATCGAGAAGCCGATTGACGGATGCCGCGATTGGAGCCAACTCTGCCGGGAAATCGCCCAAGTCCATTGGTGACAGATTGCCGCCGTCGCGCGATCCGATCTGCTGTCGCAGTACCTCGATTGGCCGCAGCGAGCGCCGGATCACGATCCACCAAACAGCTAAGCTAAAGGGCAGGAGCACGAGTGTCGGAAGGAAGACAAAAAGTGCGCCCTTCGCGATTGTGGTACGGCGGCCATGAAGCGGTTCGGCCAACTGATGATACACGCCGTCTTGGATCTCCTCTGTGTAGACGCGGTAATCAGCGTTTCCCCAAAAGCCGTTACTCAGGGGAGCATCAGGGAAGGGCTGCTGACCCTCTTCCGGTTCAGAAATAAGCACTATCCCGTACTTATTAATAACCTGCTCACGATAGGTAAAGTACTTTTCGTAAGTGGGAAAGTTGTTATTGTATTGATCAACGTGTTTTCCATTCAAGACCTTGATCAGCTCTGGTTGTCTGTACTTTGCGCTCCCCTGGAGCAAGTCATCCGAACTTTCGTTTACATAATTGCAAAAAATGAACGCAGCCATGGTTGGGGCGGCGATCCAAACCAGGAGCGTTGCCCCGCCTAACCACGATAGCAGCTTTCTCGTCATGCTGTTCGAGTTCGTCATGTGACCACGAGCCTGTATCCGGAGCCACGCACGGTTGCTATTCTATCCCCGCCGATCTTCTTGCGGAGCCGGCTGACATAAACCTCCACTGTGTTGCTCTCGAACTCCGAATTGAATGAATAAAGCGCGTGCTCGATCCTCCCCTTTGAAACGACCGAACCGGGCTGGCGTAGAAGGCAGTCGAGCACCGCCCATTCGCGTCCAGACAGGTGGACCTCCTGCCCGTCGCGGAAGAGGCGTCGCTCGGCTGCCTGTATGGAAAGCGTCCCAACCGAAAATTGCGGCTCCGGAAAATGCCCTTGGCGACGTGCCACTGCACGGATGCGTGCCGAGAGTTCCCCCAGATCGAACGGCTTGACCAAATAGTCGTCGGCGCCAGCGTTGAGCCCCTCGATGCGATGCGAAATCCGATCGCGGGCTGTCAGAATGATGACCGGCGTTGTATCAAGCCCCTTGATCAGCTCCCGCAGATAGTCGATGCCATTGCCGTCCGGCAGGTGAACGTCGAGCAAAATAACGTCGTAGCCGGCCACAGCTGCATGACCGCGCGCTCCGGACAGGCCCTCGGCCCAGTCGACCGCGTGGCCACCAGCCACCAAATGATCGTGCACAGCACTTCTAAGGTCGTCGTCGTCTTCAATGAGCAGTATTCGCATCAGGCTGCCGAGCTCCGGTATGAGGGCAAGGCTCCTGCCTTATTGATCGAAGCTGACAGTAGGCTGAACCGGCGCCAGCGAATATCTGGGGGCTTTCAGGCTGCTGTCAGCTACAATTGCAAGAAAGGGGTCGTTAACAAAGCCAAACGAAGAGCCCCTATGAAACCCCTCCTGATCTCGGCACTTTTGCTCAATGTGACCACCGGCGGCTGTACACTGGTTGGCGGGCAATTCGACGTGGCGGTCAACGAATGGCAGCCGCGCCACGCGTCAATGTCCAGGCTTGAAACTGACAGGTGTCTTAAATACGAGGGCACCGTAGCGGGTGCCTCCAGTTATCGAACAGTGCCTAGCAGGTCAGAAGTGCACTTTGACCATAGGGGTCGTCCGTATTTTCGGCGCTCGCGAACAGAGTCGACGGTCAATCGATGCGCCACTGCCAGAGTCTGGAACGGTCAAGTGTTTGTTATCCCCCGTCCGGGCCATATTCTCTGCCGAGGACCAAGAAGGCCCTATTTTCGGTGCCCACGAACAGAGCCAACGGTCAATCGATGCGCCACTGCCAGGGTCTGGAACGGTCAAGTGTTTGTGATCCCCTGTCCCGGCCGTGTTCTCTGCCGAACTCGCCCTTGTAGTCGGCACACCAAAGATCGTTAGGGCGACAGCCGTTTGAAAGTGGTGTCCCCGTCGCCCTGTTGCGCCTGCGCTTGCGGCGCTCGACCATGCCGTGGCGGTCGAGCACGGCATGCACGGTCGAGATCGCGGGCCGGTGCACATCCGGATACAGCCGGGCCAGCCGCTCGCGTATCTTCGGCGCACCCCATGTCGGCTTGTCTTGCTTGAGGCGCACAATCAGCTTCTCGATTTGAAACGGAAGCTGATTGGCGTGGCGATAGGGCCGCCGCGATCGGTCCGTCAGCCCCTCCAGGCCGCTGTCGTTGTAGCGCGTGAGGATCTTGTAGCCGGTCTTGCGCGAGATATCGAACTCCCGGCAAAGCACCGCCATCTTCTCGCCGTCCAGCAGCCGGGCGACGAACTTCAGCCGCTCTTCCATGACGTTACACTCCTTCCAAGGCACCTTGCTCTCCTTGCAAAGGGCCGAAAGTTTAACCCATCTATCCGGAATGAACTGTCACCCATCTCTCGGGAAGGGCAGTCATGGCCAAGGCAACTGGAAGCCGAATTTTCTTTTAGAGTATGAATCAGCGCCGTCTGCCGAAAAGCGCGTCCACGATCTTCCCTTTTGAAACGACCGTGCAGGGCTGGGGCAGACGGTAGTCGAGCACCGCCCATCCGCGTCAAGTCAGGTAGACCTCCTGCCCCTCGCGGAAGAGGCGTCGCTCGGCTGCCTGTATGGAAAGCGTCCCAACCGAAAATTGCGGCTCCGGAAAATGCCCATGGCGACGTGCCACTGCATGGATACGCGCTGAGAGTTCCCCCAGATCGAACGGCTTGACCAAATAGTCGTCGGCTCCAGCGTTGAAGCCCTCGATGCGATGCGAAATCCGATCGCAGGCTGTCAGAATGATGACCGGTGCCGATTCAAGTTCCTTGATCAGCTCCCGCAGATAGTCGATCCCATTGCCGTCCGGCAGGTGAACGTCGAGCAAAATAAGGTCGTAGCCGACCACAGCTGCATAATCGCGCGCTTCGGACAGGTTCTTGGCCCAGTCGACCGCGTGGCCACCAGCCACCAAATGATCGTGCATAGCACTTCCAAGGTCCTTATCGTCTTCAGTGAGCAGTATTCGCATCATGCTTCCGAGCTCCGGTATGAGGGCAAGGCTCCCATCTTATTGGTCGAAGCTGACAATAGGCTGAACCGGCGGCAGCGAATTATTTGGGGAGCTTTCAGGCTGCTGTCAGCTACAACTTGCAAGAAAGGGGTCGTTAACAAAGCCAAACGAAGAGCCCCTATGAAACCCGTCCTGACCTCGGCACTTTTGCTCAATGTGACCCCCGGCGGCTGCATCAGCAAATTGATTTGGGAAACAGGCGCGCCGGTTCTAATGACCGACGCAGGCCGAGGTCTGGAACAGCTGGACCAGCGAACGGCGTCTTCGGTTTTTCAGGCAACAGCCACATGGAAGAATATGATTGGCTCGACCATGCGCCGAGCTTTGTCGAACGGATTGGTCGCGGGCGCACCACCACAGATTATGGCAGGTTTACGCCCTGGCCTTGACACCCGGGGTGATCGTCACCGGCGGAGCCGCGGCGTACTGATCGGATATCCAACGTCGCTGAGTCTCTCGTCGGTGCAGTGGATCTCTCGGCTTAGCCATCATGCAAAAAACGACGGTTCCGCGACACCACTTTTCAGGTCCGTGACACAGGCTTTGTGAGCCGATCTGTTGTTCTTACCCCAGGCTAATGGCTGAACAGCTCTGTCGCCGGCTCGATGCGCCAGATGGCGCGATGTTTTGAACCCTTTCACGAGGCGACGGCAGCAGCCGACCGGCTCTCCTATCGCGGCTCCCGCGATCCACACACCCAACAAGGGAATCTACCATGGTAATGAAGGCACCGGTTGCCGACGCTAGGAATGGGTCGGTAGTAGATCGGCTGGTCGGCATCGACCTCGCTCGGGGCCTGGCTGTCTTCGGGATGTATGCCGCCCATCTCGGTCCCGACCCCGGCGAAGGAGGACTAGTCGGGTTTCTGATGGAACTAACCCATGGGCGGCCGTCGGCCCTGTTTGCCGTATTGGCCGGTTTTTCAATCCTCCTGATTACAGGTCGCAAGGCGCCGAAGTCGGGGATAGCCGGTAGACAGGCCATCGCCAGAGTCGCAATTCGTGCCCTTGTTTTGCTCGCGCTTGGCTCAATCCTGGGCTGCCTCGGTACCCAGGTCGAAGTCATCCTAGAATACTACGGAATTTGCTTCTTGTTGGTATTGCCGCTCCATCGGCTCAGCGCATATCAGCTGGGCTTGATCGCTGCCGCTACGGCATTAGTTCTCCCGCAAGTCCGTTCCTCCCTTCTGTCGGTTGCCCCCAACCTCCTCGACCCGGTCTTCAACCTCATGGTCAACGGCTACTATCCCGCGGTGACCTGGGTTCCTTTCCTCATCGCTGGCATGGCCATCGCGCGCCTTAATCTTAATACGCTAGCAGCGCATTGGCGCCTTGGTCTGGCGGGGGTCGCGCTGGCCGTGTTGGGCCATGGGGGATCCTTGCTCGCGCTGAGTTCCCGCGCTTTGACTGAAACCTCCTTGTGGTGGTCTGACGTTGACGGCGCTTTTGAGCCTTCCAAGTCGTCATTTATAGTCAAGTCGTCATGGATAGCCGCACCTCATAGCGAAACGACGCTTTCGATCGTGGGCAGCACCGGTTGCGCAATGATCATCTTGGCGGCTTGCATGCTCGCTGTGGATGCGCTCCCGCGTCTGCGAAAGCTGGTCTGGCCAATAATCGCAGTCGGCTCGATGTCTTTGACGGCCTATGTGCTGCACATTGCGGGAATAGCCTATCTTATGAAGATAAACATTTTCAAAGACGAGAGCCTGTCCACGCTCTTTGGCTTCGTTGTGGTTATCAGCACTTTTGCGGTGCTTTGGCTGCGCGTCTTCCAGCGAGGACCGGTGGAAGTGCTGATGGGTAGGGTCGCAGATCTCGCGCGTCACATCCGCTGAGCACCGCCGCGCCCCGGCCTCCCGATCACATTACGGACAAGGTGGGGCTTTGTCCAAAGCTTGTTCGCGGCAGGGGAGGGTACTTCCTCCCACCCTGCCGCCTTGTTGATGGAAGCTAAAACGGTCGCGCAGGCGCTAGAGTTGCATCGGCATAATCAGCTTAAACTCGCGAAGTTAAACCCGCGGTTGGTCTATCTCGGCCCGCCTCACCTGAAAGGCTAAGGTATCCGTTTCGGTCAAGGGTTTTAGGGGCCATTTTCGCTGCGCCTTGAGGAGAGCGTTTGCTAGGATGAGGAGCTTTCGCAACAAGATGATGACCTTTGCGGGTTTGCCTGCCGCCTTTAGCGCCTGGTATTTTGCCTTGAGGTCGGGGTTGAAGCGCAGGGCGAAGGCCGGGCATGTAGAGGGCCTGGCGAACATTGGCCCGGCCGCCCCGGATGAAGGCGCGGCCGCTCCATTTTGCCGAGGCCGGCGAGGCTTGCGGCCTTTGGTTCCGAGTTCCGGCATGTCGATGGTGAGTGTGCAGGCGGTGGCATCCGATGCGCCATATGCTGGTCAGGATTTCGCGGCGCTGGACAGCGTCGGGATCGGCTTTCATGAGGGTAAGCATCGTCTGATCGATATCGCTGAGTTCACGTGGATCTGCTTCCAGCCACTCGTTGTTGTGGCGCCTGAGCAAGGCAAGCGGTCAAGGTCTGGCTCTGGTGCTGGCTGCGGTGCGATCCCCGCACGGGCCAGGTGCCGATCGTGTCGACGATCCACCTCGCCGCGGCCAGAGAGCTGCTACTCTCTTCCGCTGTTCATTCTGGCCTCTTCGCAATGAATGTCATAAAATCACCTGTCGCAATTAATGGTTTTTGATTTGGCTCCAACAGCTGGCAGATATCGCCGAGAGTTCCGCAGAGAGCGTCGAAAGTTTTGGCCGCCTTCTTCCGCAGCCGCGCCTTGAGTTTTGAGCAGACCTGTCTTGATCGGGTTGAGATCGGGCGAGCATGGCGGCAGGATCAGGAGCCAGTGCCCCTTTGGCCAACCAGTGGGCGGCGCGTACCTTGCCGACAATCTGGGGTTCCGAACCCGACAGTTGGTTTTCAACCCGACAGTGGCCCGCCTCAGAGCAGGCTACCGCCCTTCGGAGCAGGCAGAAGCTAATCGAGGTTCGCGGGTTCCGGTTTGAATGTGCAGGTCGCTGCGCGCCTGATCTTTCGGTCTGGCGGCACATGACAAAAACCCTCATTTTGGCCGACGATACCCGGTCAGGAGCGGGTATCGCAGTCGAGAAGCGACCCGAGCACGTCCACAAGATGTGCCGAGTTTGCAAGGTGTGTCATTGTTTCTGTCAACGTTCGAGCGACAGCGCACGACGAAACGTCTGGCATACGCCTCGTCTGGCACGCGCCTCGTCTGGCACGCGCCTCGCATATGTTGCAGTTGCTGCTGGAGATCAGGCGATCGAGTGGGCCTTGCAATTTTCCGATTTTGATGCGCCTAAAGTCTCGTGTACAAATCAGGCTGGCGTGAATGGCCTGCCTAAGTTGCGACTTATTACAAAGGAATGGATATGGCGACTGGAACGGTGAAGTGGTTCAACAGCACGAAGGGTTTTGGTTTTATTCAGCCTGACAACGGCGGTCAGGATGTCTTTGTCCACATTTCCGCTGTTGAACGAGCGGGCCTGTCGACCCTTAATGAGGGCCAGAAGATCAACTACGAGGTGGAACAGGATCGCCGCACGGGAAAGTCCTCTGCAGGCAGCCTCAGCAAGGCTGGCTAACGGTCCGGGAAAGCCTTGGCAAGGTTCGTCATCGCCGGAACGCATTGACGGCTCGAAACCCGGGCCGGAGCATGCAAGTTAATGCCGCGGCAGGGATTGCTGGAGCCATCATGAATTACTCTGGAAATGAGGCTCTTGGACGGGAAAGGCGGGGCTCATCCCCGCCCTTTGATTCCGCGCAGATTGGGCCAACGGCTGCTGCGCGTCCGAACGACTGTTGATACGGATTTAGGCTGCGACCTTCTTGCGGGTCCGTTTCGCCGGCGCCGTGGCTGGGGCTTCCGGCTCTTTCGGTTTGCGGCCGAGTCCCATGGTCTTGGCCAAGGCGGAGCGCGCAGCGGCGTAATTCGGCGCCACCATGGGATAATCCGACGGCAGACCCCATTTGGCGCGATATTCGTCTGGGGTCAGACCATAGTGCGTCGCCAGATGGCGCTTTAGCGATTTGAATTTCTTGCCGTCTTCAAGGCTAATGATGTAGTCCGGTTCGATCGACTTTTTGATCGGGACAGCAGGTTTTTTTACAGGCACAGGCTCTTCTGCCGGTATGAGTCCAGCCGTGCCGTTTAGAGCCCCGTGCACTTGGGCGATCAGGGCAGGAAGCTCCCCCGCCGGGACGGGGTTGTTGGAGACGTAGGCTGATACAACATCGGCAGTGAGCTCGATGAGGATGTCGGTCTTGTGGGGTTCTTCTGTCATAAACTTCTCCGGGCAGCTTGAAACACAGTTGGGCGAAGTGTCGCTTCATAGTGGCGGTTGCCGCTGAAAGCAAATGGATCGACGGGTGCGCTGCTCCTCCACCATTGAAGTCTCGGCGACGCATCCCGTCATCGTCCATCGCTAAAGGCAGCGTATTGAATTATGGGAGCGGTCGCGCCCGCCCCACCATAGCGATACAGCAAGACAATCAAAAAAGCCGGTCTTTGCTTGGCCCCAAATCTTTTCTCCTTTCGTGAACGCTGAGCTGCCAAGCTGCTACAGTTCACCTCGCGGGGCAACCGTGCACAACACAGGAGTCGCCCGAGCGATACATTCTTCACTTGCCGCTTATCAGCGCTGGTGATTGCACTTTGCAGCCTGCCTCCGGACCCGCAGCGCTCACGCTGTTGGTTTTGCGCCTGCAGGCGTCGGAAGTCGGATCGCCGCAGCTAATTTCCTCAGGCGGACGAATTCAACAAATCGATTGTTTGGATCGAAGGCATCCACACCATCGATGCCTCTAGAATAGGATCCAGCTACAATCACCGTGCTGTAATGGCAGGGACGGCCAGCACAAGCGCGACACGATCCGGCGGGTCCATCGCTGCGTTACGTATTCATGGCTACTGCATCGGGCGCTCGGTCGACCGCCTTAAGCCAGGTCGCCGCATTGCGAGACGGTGACCGGCGAGGGAGAGGGCGCTCTGGCAACGAAGCGAGGCGGGTGGCCTTGCGGGTGGCCGCGTGATGTCATCCGGCTCTCCTGCCGATCTCTGCCGGCCAGATCTGGAGCAACTGTTTTGCATAGATATGGCTCTCTTCAGGGGGCCATCTATGATGGGAGCCGAGCGCGTGTTCGAGCCGGGGAACAGGCTGCGCATGCACTGTGCCCACCTATTGCGATCGTGCTAACCTTGGTTGTTTGGACTTGCCGTTAAAGGCAAGCGACAGATTGAAGTTATGCTGCACCATCTGATTGCCTGGCTCGTTTTCGAGAGCTCGCCGATACAGGGCCTGTGCCGCGTCATGCCGCCCCTCAATGTCCAAAATCACGCCCTTCGCATTCAATGCACGTACGTTTCCTGGGGCTGCAACCAAGACGCTGTCGAGCACCTCAACCGCTTCGTGCGGGCGCTTCTGGCCCACCAAGGCATTTGTAAGTCGTATCGCCGCATCAACATTGTCCGGGTGCTGCTTCACCTCATCCCGCAAAGCCCGCTCTTGAACATCCTGACCAACTTCGCGCAAAATGCGTTCGCGCATAGCCGGATCGATTTGATCGGCGCTGAGCAACTCGGGGGAAGATGTCTCCTGCACGGAAAGAGCCGGCTTTTGCCAGCTGGCGCAACCGCCCAAAGGCAGAATGGCGAGTACGGCAAAAAGAAGTGAGTTCCGGCGCAGAAACATAGGCGATGGAGAAACTGTATTACTATTCATGTTATCTCTCAGTTATCGGGGAGGCGCGTGGCGTTCAGTTAGGAAAGGTGGGACTACTCTAACAATCCGCTGTTCGATCCGTGCGGGAGTGTGACGGATCCTGCGGGGCGAATTGTAAAGTCGGAGGCGAGGTCTTGATAAGACAGCACGGCGAGATCAACCCCGTTTCGCGTCAGAAAGCCGCGGACGAAACGTCGGACATCCATCGACGTCAACAGAATAGGGCGGGTTTGACCCGGTTCTGCGTTCGAAAGGACCTGACGTATCTGTGATAGCATCGCTTCGCTTTGCCGATCCTCCAGTGCGAGATAGGGGCCTGCATCCGAATCTCGAACCGCGCCACGCATCACATCCTCGCTCTCGCGCTCGACGACCAGGGCGGACACGATGCCCTCCGTGTTGGCATGGCGGTGGCAGATCTGTCGCTTCAAACCAGAACGGACATATTCCGTCAGCAGGGCAACGTTCTGCTCACGCTCGCTCCATTCGGCCAATGCCTCCAACACGAGACGGGTGTGGCGGATTGGGATACCTTCCTCCAGGAGGCGGCGCAGAACATCGGCAATCCGAGGAATCGGCGTCGTGCGTAGCACCTCTTTCACAAGCTCAGAATATTCCTGCTCCATTCGGCCCAGGAAATGTCGGGTCTCTTGGATGCCCACCAATCGCGGTGCGTAGCGGGTCAACGCTGCATGGACGCGCAAGGCGAGGAGTTCGCCGGGAGCCCTATGCTCCGTGCCGGCGCCCGTAAGGGCCTTTGCAGGGGTATGTTCAACCGGGAGTGTGTCCGTTTTCGGCTCACGTCTAAGGGGGACACCGCTCGAGTCGACGTGCGCTACATCGGCTCGGAGCGCCATCTGGTTTGGATCTAAGGCGTCCTGTTCGACTGGCACGCCCTCGACATCAATTCGGAATTGCGATTCAGGCAGCTGCTCGTCAACCAAGACAGGGATGCGAGGAACGATAATGCCCAGATCGGCTGTGACCAGGAGCGAAACGCGCCCAATATGTTTTTGCAATTCGGCTTGATCGACCGCCTGCATAAGATCTGGCGCTAGAAAAAATGCGATCGGGAATTCCTTCGCAGGCGCGGCTTGCTTAGGCTCCGCTGCAGTTCCACCTTTCGCATCGGCAGTGCCGGCGCCCAGCACATCAGCCTTGACAATGCTTACCGCAGCGAACACTGCGGCCAGCATCAGAAAGACGGGGAGGGGAAACCCAGGAACGAACCCCATTACAACCAGGACGCCGGCCGCCAGTCGCAAGGCTCGAGTGCTGGCCGTGAGCTGACTGACCATTTCTGTACCGAGGTTGATCCTCGCCGTCCCAGTCACACGGGTGACGATGGTCGCCGCAGTAATGGAGAGCAGAAGGGCCGGAATCTGCGATATCAATGCATCGCCTATCGTCAGCAGAGTGTAGTGATGCAGTACCTCGCCGAAGGACATGCCCTTGGAGAGCAGGCCGATCGAAATTCCACCCAGCATGTTGATGCAGATAACCACCAGCCCGGCGATGGAATCGCCCTTCACAAATTTCATCGCGCCGTCCATCGCGCCATAGAGTTGGCTTTCCTTCTCCAATTCGGCGCGCCGCCGGCGGGATTCGTTGGCATCGATGTGGCCGTTGCGTAGCTCTGCGTCGACCGCCATTTGCTTGCCCGGCAGAGCATCCAGCGTGAAACGCGCCGCCACTTCTGCCACCCGTTCGGCACCCTTCGCGAGGACCATGAATTGCACCATGGTGACGACCAGAAATATGACGAAACCCACCACGATATTGCCTGAAATGACGAAATCGCCAAAAGTATGAATAATGCTGCCGGCCTCCCCCTCGGCCAGGATCAGTCGCGTCGTTGCGACCGTGAGCGCGAGACGGAATACAGTGGAAATCAAAATAACGCCGGGCAAAGAGGAAAAATCAAGTGGAGTACTGACATACAGGGCAACCATCATCAGCAGTATGGCCAACCCCATATTGAATCCTATCAGGGCGTCGACCACCACGACCGGGATAGGCATGACCATCATCGCGACAGCCAGAAGCAGCATCAACGCAACCATTAAATCCGGGCTGGCCGGCGCACGCTTGATGAAGTCACGCAGGACGTTGGCCATCGAGACACCTTTGCAATCGGTTGAGACTTACTCTGCTGTTACGCCATGAAACGTGGCTTTCGAACTCCGAAGGCGCCTCAGCCTTGGCCAGCGCGTGACCCTGCATGAGAGCCACAAGCAGGCGCGAAATGGCTGGGCAGCAAATGTTTCCAACGCAGCCAGCTTGTCAGCACCGAGCGCGACAGGATGTTTGGCTGGCCATAGAGTGCTGCTTGATGGGGCCTGCGAGCTTTCAATATTGGAGAGCAGCAATGCGGCCATTCCTGCTCAGCAGCACACGGCTGTCCTCAATACGTTCGACCACCCATCCATCAGCCAAAATGGCGCCGACAAAATACTTCTCGCTGTCGATGACAATATATGGTTGGACCCCATGCCACACAGCTTCGACCGCGATTGCGGATGGCGCCTTCTCCTCTTTGATGAGCACTCCGTTCACCAGTGTTAGAGTACCCTTGGTGCGACGATCGAACGATTGCTGAAGCTTCTGCCAGCTGATGACCGATTCAGACGTGACGGTGCCTTCGGCGGTCACAACACCCTTTGCCGACCCAATCTTGACGTCGAGAAGACCCGCTCGATCGACTTCCTCCTGCAGCTCTTGGGCCGCTGCCTCCGTAAGTTCATTGTCAGCGCGGTGACTGATCGTTCTGGACGCGACTTCAGCCCGAAGTGAATTGGGGCTCGATCCACTTGCATTGCCAAGATAGGAGATCGTGCCTGAAAGCGCGCCGATCCCGAGTGAGCTGATTATGACCATGGCGAGCACACCGATCGGTAGGCGCGGTATGCCGGTCGAACCAGGCGGCTCTGCATCCTGCACGGACAAAGCAATGGACATCTCGCCTACGAGCAGGACGACAGGAAGGGGCACAACAACGGACTGGCCTGCGGCGATATTCCGGTTGCCCTCGATACTGAGTCCGGGTGCAAGCGCCTCCAGTTCGATCGACTTGCCAAGAAGAGTTACACGAAGGTGATGCGGTGCCAGTCCCTGCTCGACAAAGACCAAATCGGCATCGAAGCCGCTGCCGATTAAACACTTTTGAAGATCCGTCTTGCCGGTCAGACCGCAATAGTGCCCCGAACGCACTTCGAAACGGAGGGAAACGGCGTCATCCACAGAGCATCTCTCAAACAGGATAGAAGCCGCATGGCAATTGCCATGCGGCTCATTTCGGGACTACGTCGCGTCAATAAGGAGACGCGCTAGGGGGCAGTCTAAAACCCGCTTCCGACATTACGAAACGCGTTCGTCGGCGGCCTTCTTGATGGTCTGGAGATTGGTCGTTAGAGTGCGCAACTGGACACTCCTTTTCGTCGCCTCCAAGCTAACATTGGTTAGTTCCTGCACTTGCGCCTGAAAAGCAGTAGCATCAGCTCCGCTTGTATTGCCGGGAGTGCCACTGTTAGTTTTATCGGTATTGCCGGCGCTACTGGTATTGGTATTGCCTGATTTTTTATTATTATCAACTGCAGCCATGATCATTCCTTTTTCTGTTGGAGTTGTGCCGTCAATAACGGCCTGTATGACCTCACGCCGGATTTCCCGCGTCAGGCATCTTCTGTGTCATCCAAAGCTTCATCGGCCTCAGCCATCGCATCGTTCGCGAATTGGAACGCGAACGATCGCAGGATACTTTGGAAGGCTTCACTTTGTGCTGCAGACTGTGAGTTGTCTTGAAGTTGATCATTTGAAACGGTCCGGTTATCCGCCCGATCGTTCCCGCCAGCTGCCTTGCCATCATTCCCACCAGCTGGCTTGCCATCATTGCCATCAGCCGGCTTGCCATCACCAGAATGCTCGGATTTCGAATCCCCATGGCCCTTTCGGATCAAGGAAGTCCCGAGGTTGCCAACTCCACTCCCAATTGCTGCTATCATCAGGTACTCCGGCATTTGCCATTGGCGGCGACGTGTTAAAGGTTAGCCTCGATCAAGCTAAGGGCGGGAGCTTTCGAGAACCTGACGGCTTTTGACAAAAACCGGCCAGCGCAAAAACGTATGCTCTGCAGGATGTTGCTCTCGCATCGAACAGTCGACCACGATCTCGGCTGTTCGGCCAATCCCGCCGTCCACGCATGCCGCGACCGAATGGCAGCCGCAGCAGCTCGTTTGCATCCTCGATGCTGTGGTGTCGAACAGGAGACACGGTCCACGTGCTGCATGACCGCAATGACCGTATTCTTGCTGGCTCCACGGGCGCACGCAACGAGCAGGAACTCGGTCTTTGCATCACCATTCTCTCGCCTGCACATCACGGCCCGGCGCGGTGAGCTCATTGGCTTCGAGAAGGTCGGCGACCGTACGAACATGGGATGGTCTGCCGGCTTTGGGAGGCCGGTGCGGATCCTCTTCTCACCATATCGAAAGCTTGAAGCGGTCGGATTTTCTTGCCCTGTTCGTGAGAACTCCCATCGTCAGCTAATCGTCAGCCAAGCGGTCTATCTAGGCCGGCCGTGCCTGACCTTCGGATCCAAAGGTCCCGTCTCGACACTTTTTGTAACTATAGATCGAAATGGTCCGCGTGATACGCAACGCACACGCTTCTCTGAAGCAAATGTGTGACTTTGTCGGTGGCGAACGAGAGGAGTGACGCATCAATAAAATCGTCAGGCACGTGTCTAGGAAGGGGAGCTAGCCGAGTTGGTCTGATTTCATTCGCTGTTCCTGGAAATCGGCGGACTGAAGCGCTGATAATCTCAGGACATCGATGGCAACGTTGCGAAAGTCCTGTGAGCTCGGGCCAATCTTGGCCTGCTACTGAGAAGCACTTTGGCGGGAACATTACGCCGTCGCGGGTCTGGCTGACCGTGACGTTAACCGAAAGATGCCGCTGGTCTCGTCAGCCGCCAGCACAATAGCAGCACATTCTCGCCTACTACGGAGACGCAATATGAAGGGCATTGGCCGACCACGGAAATCGCAGGCTGAAACTGGAGCCAGCCGCGCGGGGCGGGCGAGCAGTTCCCTTTCGCAATCAAGTCTTGCTGCGGGAGAAGGTGGACAGTCATTCGATTCCGTTGTGGAGCAGATGCGCTCTGGGGACGCCGATAGGAGGCCCTCCTCCCTTCCAGTTGCGCGCGGTCCAGGCGATGCCCGCGAAAGTCTGCCAGGCGCCTCGATTGGCGAAGATCAAATCCTGAACACACCGCGACGTGGAGCCGCTGCGCCACCACGCGGAACCGTAGCGCCACGTGGCGCAGCCGCAAGGCGGCGCGGTTCTCCCTCCATGTCTGAGGGCGAAGCCATGGCGCCGGTCGGTAGCCAACTATCAACCGCGCAGGTGGAAGGCACCAGCTCATCGTCAAATGAAGATATCAGTCCGACACAGCTCAGAATGAACAGTCTTGTTCAACAACTGACTGATTGCGAGGCTGCGGCCAGGAAAACCGACGTCCCCGAGGAGGCGGTGGAGCTGATCAGTCGGGTCGTCGATGCAGCCTCAGCAATTCTGGAGTACCGCGCTAGCCTGCCTGCGGCTGAGGCGCAGACAATTATGCCAGACGACAAGGTGCGTAGATGTTGCCAGATCGTGTGCGACGCCGCGAATGAAGTAGACAAACTTGGCCTGTCGACGATCACGAAATTGGACAAAAAGACCAAGAAAGCGGCAGGTATGGTCGATAAACTCTACTCCTACTCCCAGGCGGACCGGCAGGAGCTGTTGATTTTAAATGTGGAGAACCACCATACGGCGGCAATTAAGTGGTGGGAAAAAAAGGCATGGCGCTCCGAACGGCAGCGATCCGCCTGCGCTGCCACCGCTAGCCTATCCAGTGGAACGCCCGTGATGCGGGAAGCCGAGCGGTGCGCACTGCGGCTGCGTGCCGGCTCGGTACTGAGTGTCAGGATCTGGCTGGTCCGTGAGCGGATCGGTCTTGCGCGGGCCAAGATTGAACTGCGGGCGAGCAGGTTCGAGCCAGATTTGAAGGAACTCCTCGTCGGTCGAAATGGAGTGGTGCAGCTGATGGCAAGCGCCGCTCAAGAAGCTCTTCGCGCCCTCTCTTTGGCGAAGGGCATAATGGATGATGGCAAAACACTCAACGCTCATGATTGCGCGGTTGTAGAAAAAATCATGGAGCGGCTTTCGGATTTTGGATTGGCGTTGCACGAGGTGCATACCAAGCTAAGCCATACCTACCCAGATGCCGGCCTCCCATTGAAACTGTTCGAACGGATCGTGGACGATGCATGGATCACTGCGCACGATGCCATGCACTTGTTGAACCTGCAGTCTCCGCCGTCAGCCATCATGGCGCCACAGGCCCAGGCGGGCGCTGCGATGCCGGCCAGGGCAGGCGCTGCGATACCGGCTGGCACTGCTGGTACGGCTGCAGTGTCAGAAGGCACTACAGCGCGAAGGAAAGGGAAGTCAAAGCATAAGTCGGCAGCTCGCGCCGGGACTTCTGCCGCCGGGCAGCCATCAACACCAGTCGCTGCGAACGCCGGCACAGTGCCAGCAGCCAAGGTTCTCGCGCGCTCGGATCAAGTTGCGAGTACACAGGTGAGAGCGCAAGAGGTGGCTGCGAGTTCGTCGGGGGCAGGCTCGACAATCGGGGGCGCCGCGTTGTCAATGGAGGTATTGACGGAGCGGCTCAAACGATTGGACGAACTTTTGCAGTTCGATCTGGCCGGTCAGCAAAGCGTCGTCTCCCAAGTGCGCCAGATGAAGCCTGAGGAGGCCGGTAAGGTCGTGGACGATGTGGCCCAGTACCTGCGAGCCCAGGCCATTGAGATGCAAACCTGTCTCGCCGGGTTGCAGGGGCGTAATGTACGCCTGCTACTCACCTCCACCCAGCTACCCAAAGTGCACGAACGCACAGACCAGCTCAAAGGGTTGCTGAACATGGTGCTGGGACAGGCCAACGCATTGAATGAAGGAAAAGCCGGCATTACGACTGATTGCATGAAGACCTACGCATTTCCGGCGCAAAAATACCTGGAACATTTGTGCAATGCCGACGAATTGATGCCGCCGGAGGCACCGGTCGCGCTGCGTGGCGAGCCAGGAAAGCTGTTTGAGATGAAGCTGCAGCCCAAGATGCTGGTCAATGGTGCGATGCCGAGCCCGATGTGGGTGCACATCCACACGAGTCGCCCCGTCATGGCCAGAAACTTGGAAGGGCTGGCTGATTCCGAATTCACCGCTTGCCACGTTAAATCCAACGAACAGCGCGGCTACAATCGAGAGCGAGAGGAAGCCGATGCTAGGTCCGGTCGCGAGAAGGTCATAATTCATCGCGGCAAACTCACCCCCGCTTTCTGTAAGTCCTTGTTGACCTCAGGGCTTGGCCGCCAACCACGCCATTCGCGTGCCGAGCTCCCGTCGGCGCAGGCTGCATGACAGGGCACTCAGAATGCGGCCGGCCACGCTGTGAGTCAGCGAGCATTTCTCCTGGCCAAACCGCGAATGCCGCTGCGCGAGTTGCGGTCCGGCGATTGGAGTCGATCGGCTACCGTCAGGGCCGATTTGCGATGTCGCGTTACCGGCTGTTGACGTGGCGGCGTATCTTGCCTCCCATCCAACTTATCGCCGAGATCGCGCCGCCAAGATCGAGGCGGAAGGTCTTCCTGCGAGCGCGGAGCAGGCATAGCCGATCCGATCGGGATCGGCGCATCGCAACGACCCAACGGTGTGGTGGAGAAAATTGGATTCGGGAGAGCTCGGTTCCAAGAGGCGGAGTTCCGGCCCGAATACAATCCGCTCGCAAGCACCCACGATGCGCATCCGCAGTTTATTGTCTGGGAGATGGGCTGGATTGCTCGGCGGCGCTGGCGCTAAGGCGGGGCTGTCGCCGGACAATTAGCATTCACTGCCAACAGCCTTGCAACCGTCACCAGTTGCAAGGCTCGGCGGCGGGTCGACAAATCACATGAAATCGTCGTCGGACCCGCTATCGCTGCTGTCGCTATCCTCGGTTTTGTGGAGATAGAGTGGAGGTTTGCCTGCACGCTGCCACTCACCGGCACTGTTCTTCGTCCATTTGTCGGGATGCTGCGTAGGGTCAAGCACCAGGTCGCCATGATCCACTTCAACAAACCCCATCGTCTGCGCGCGCGCTTGTGCTTCCGGATTAGCCGCACGCCAATTCAGCAACGGTCGGTCGCCGTCTATCCGAAGTTGATGCTCCAGCAGAATATCGCCCGCATTTTCGACGAGCGGATGGGCGACTTGAAGATCCACTATGGAAGTGACCTCAGTTCGACCAGGAAATTGTTCCCGCCAACTTTCCGATTCGAACTCGTTCATGCTGAATCCGCCTTCCATTCTCAGCAGTCCGGCACTCCGGTCTCCCAATTGGTAACTGAAATATCGCGCGTGCTCCGTATCTCGACGGATGCCATATTGCTGAGCAACGTCCGCGGTGCGCCTGGCTCGTGACGATACGAACTCCGAATACTCTTGAGGATTGTCGGCGATGTGCGTGATTTCATCACCATGAAATTGCCTCACCTGTCTCCTGAAGGAAGTCCTGTTGATCTCCACCACAGGAGGTCGGGAATTGAGGGAGTATGCTTGGGGAGCCGCCGATGATGAGGCGCCGCTACCTTCCGATCCGGATAAGTGCATTCGGGCAAATGTGTCCGCGAACCCTTCGCTTCCTGCATCCGATTGCTCGCCGGCATTATGCGCGCGGTAACTATCGGATGAGCCACCAATTCGACCATACATGACGATTCGTACTCCTATGTTTCGCAACCGAGCTCAAGTTAGCACGGCTGTTCAACATAGGGCGCTTAGTTGACGACTAGCTGACGAGGGCATTCCAACGGCTGCACCAATCAAATCCGCACTGCCGGCCTCAAAACCTCGGACTGCGCCACGCACCGGCCAGCAGAGGCTGCAAGGTCATGCCCGGAGGACTTGCCGTAGTTGCTGGGTGGCAGATCCGAGGGGAGTGATTGCCCCAGGCCCGCGGTTGCGCGGTTGGCCTGACAGAGACACTGGGGCACGGATGGCCAGCCGACATTTGCCACTAGCATGGAGCCAGGTCAGTTTTGAACTGGGCAGTCGTGGACTTCCAATGACTAGGCCAAGCCTGCGGCAAAGAATGCTTTCGCGACAGGCTGGAAATATTGCATAGGAACCGCGTGGCCGAGTTTTGTAGTGCCTATCAGCTGACGCGCTAAGACATGGTCATGGACGATCGTCAGGCGTAGTGCCCGCGCCTCGCTCAACACATGTGAAACGCGCTCACCTTCGGCACGGCAAACTAAGAACGGCACCCCGGTTTCACCGCGAACGTAACGCAGACCGATCAGGACCGCCCTTCCTGTTAAGACCAGCGTGGCGCGATGCACGCCAAGCGCAGGCTCGTCGGCCGCCTCCTCGCGGATGCGACGCTGTTCACCTTTCAACTCTGGCGCTCCTTGCTGATCCTTCGACTCGCGCGTCACTTCGGTATTGGTCATGCGCATTTCGCGCAGATACAACGCGCGCTGGAGCAGAAGATCGATCAGTCCGCCGACCAGCAGTGCGCCGGCGCCAATTCCCATCAGCAATTTTGTCTCCATAAAGATGAGGCCAACACAGCCCATGCCGCAGATCGGCAGAGGGACCATTGTCTTCCACATCCCGAGAAGGACAATGGAAAAGGTTGCGCTGAGAACCAATACCTTGAACATGGTCTTGCAGACTTCGACCATGGAACGAGCAGACCCCAAGCGCTTCAGCCCTTCAAAGGGGTCAATTTTCTTAAAGCTGAGCTTCATCGGCTCCAGAGAGAAGACAAATCCACCATTGGCTAGCAGGCTGGCCAAAATCACCGCGGCGACAAGGGTTCCAAGCAGCGGGCCAACAGCCGCGACTGTGAGTTGGACGAGCACAACCAATGCCTGCGGCACCGCGGTATCGAAAGGTAGGCTCTGCAACTTGGTGGCTAATAGGAGCGCTTCCCGGCATTTGTCCTCGATCACGCTGCCTCTTAGCCAAAGGTAGCCGAGCCCAGCGCAAGTCCCGACCGCGCGGACGAAATCGGAGCTACGTGGCAGCTGTCCTTTTTTGCGCGCTTCACTTAACTTCTTCGGGCTGGCGGCGTGTGTCTTCTCTTCACTTGTGTCGCTCATGGCAGCAATTTGTCGAACCACTCCAGCACGCCGTTGGCACGTGTGACCTCCAGTTTCATGCTCTCCACCAGATAGGCAGCGTAGGTGACCATGAGAACTGGAAAGACAATGTTCTTGATTGCCGGAGACAGTTGGCTCGCCTTAAATTGCGGGGCAAAGCGACGCAGCAGCATCATCGATATATCAATCAGTATCAGGAAGAACACGACAGGCCCCGATACCAATAATGCCGTGCGCATTATGCTGTCGAGAAGCCCCAACAACTCCATTGCTCCTGGCCCACTCAGTGTCGGGTGAAACTGATACACCGGCCAGATCAAGTAGCTGCGGTACAGGACACTGATCAAAGTTTCCAGGCCTCCTGATCCGACGAATATGGCAATCGCAGTGATCCCCAGAAAAACGCCCATCGCGGAAGCCTGACTGTTCGTCGCGGGATCGGCCGAAGCGGTCGGGCTGCTGATGCCGCGTTGGTTGTCGATAAGCTCCCCGGCAGCCTGAAGGCCCCAAAGCGGAATGCCAAGAAAAGTGCCAAGGAGTACACCGACAAAAACTTCCTTGAATCCGAGCAGGGTTAGCTGGATCAGGCGCGTATCAGGATCCAGCGCCGGCAATCCGCCGCTGACGTGTGCCAGGCATGGTAGTGCGAAGCCAACAGCCAAACAGCCCCGGATCAGCCCACTGATCTGCGAGCGTGTGAATACGGGAAAGATCAGCATGATGCCCATCGCGCGGGCTGCCCCAAGACCTGCCGCAACGACGAGTTCGAGAGCCGTCTGGATCAGAATTTGAATATCGGCCGATGGCGCGTCCATGGGGCGGACTAGTAGCTAAGTGTCATTGCGGGAAACTCGGTGAAGATCTGATCGGCTAGCTCTATGAGCGGGGCGCTTAGCACAGGAGCAAACAGCCCAATCACCGCGACAACGACCAGAAGCTTCACGGTGAGCGGCAAGCTTTCATCCTGGATCTGCGTCGCCGCCTGGAGGATGCCGATGACGAGGCCGACAACCACTGATGCAATGAGCGGCGGTAGAATCCAGATCATGAAAACCACCAGTGATTGGCTCATAAGAGTAATGATGCTGGATTCAGTGATGATCAGCCTCCCGGTAACGTATAACTCAGCACAAGCCCATGCATCAATTTTGACCAACCATCAATGGCAACAAACAAGAAGATCTTGAACGGGACAGATATAACAGTTGGTGAGACCATCGACATACCCATTGCCATCAAGATAGTTGTCACTATCAGATCTATAACAATAAAAGGCAGATAAAGTAGAAATCCTATCTCAAATCCGCGCTTCAATTCTGATAGCAAGAAAGATGGTACAAGTATTGCAAAGTCATCAGGCGTGGCTGCAGCGTGCATTTCCTCTGGCCAGACCTTTTCTGTCGAAGATAGGAAAAATCGCCGCTGCTCTTCATTTGTGAATTTCTTGAGATGCTCGCGCAAGGGCTCACTTCCGGCTTTAGCGGCGCTTACCCAGTCGTCGAATGTCTGATAGTGGAGCTTGGGATCCGACATGCGGTCATAGGTCTGCTCAGCAACGGGCGCACTAACGAACATAGTGAGGATCATCGCCGCGGCGTACAGCACCACATTGGGTGGTATGGTCTGGGTCCCGAGCGCATTGCGGACGAGGAAAAGAACAATTGATACCTTTACAAAGGCCGTTGTCGTGGCAACTGCTAAAACCAGCAGACCGAGTCCGGCGGTAACCGCAAGAAGCGCCAGGATTGTCGGCTGAGCTTCACTCATTGCATGCAAACCCGCCACGGAGCCTGATGCCCAGCTCTTCTCCGATGCGGACAATGTCGCCACGCCCGATACGCTGACCATTGGCCACTATGTCGACCGGGCCGTCGATCGGCCATCCAAGTTCAAAAATATGCCCTTCGCCGGCACTTCTTAATTCCCCAAGAGAAATAGGCCAGCGGCCGCATTCAAAGACAAGCACGATCTCGACATCGTCGAGATCCTTAGTAAGCTCCAGTTGCGATCCGGGTTGTGTCATATGCGCACTCTCCAAAGGACACGGTCGCGGGCGGAAAGGCCCCCGCAAGATTAATTCATCGCCGTCAAGATCCGCCTCGGCGCACAACTGGCCGACAGCTAGGGTGATCTGGCCGCGGCCGAACGGCGCAATATCGGGCAACAATGCATCACCGACACATGCGCTTCGAAGAAGCGCCGCAGGAAGGCGAAGCGTGCCGACCTCTCCTGCAACAATGAGCGGGAGCTCTGGAGGCAGCCCGCCCAGCTGCCGCGGCAACTGGGCAAGCAGTTCGCCTAGCGCGCGAAACGCAGGCGGTACTAAGCCGTCAAGTGGCGTGAACAGGAATAGACGGCCCTTGCCCTTGACCGCGCCGAAAATGATGTCGAGTTCAAGATGAGGAGCCAGCATCGTGGCTTCGCATACCCGCACGAGTTGCACGTTCAGACGCGTCGTCTCCTCCAGTCGAGTGACAAGCGGCTCCAGAGCGAGTTCGAGAATTAGCGAAGCAGTTGGCTCGGAAGGGAAGGCCAAGCCGTTCTGCACTGTCGTGATGAACTCCTCTACGAGCGGGCGCGACAGTGACAAGATGACCGTTTCGGCTCCCACTCTCCAGACGCAGTCAAGCATCGGAATGGCAGCAGGTTCCTGCTGCCAGACAAGCCCTGCCGTTCGCACCGATAGCGGCACCTCGTTGATCCGGCTTTGAAACGGCGTGCGCGGCGCTGCTGTATCATTGAGCCACGAGACAACCGTGTGGGACAGTTTCAGAACTGGTTCGAACATGGCGGGTGTGACCGCAGCGCCTATCAAAGACTGCACGGTCGTGTCATTCGGACGACCTCTTGCGACCGTCGGATCCGGTTGCGCGGCATTTAGGCAAGCGACCCCCTCGCATATTTCAGCAGTATCTCATCGTCGGCCTCGATCTCGGCTGCGGCCTCCGAATGAGTCTCGACGGCGCGCCGCACGTCGTCCTCGATTTGTTGCCATTTGTCCCTTGCCGCCGAACATATGACCCATAGCTCCCTCGTCCTGGACGCCGCCATCTCAGCCTCCTCTTGAGCGATTTGGGTATCATCAAGCATCTGCCGTCTGGAATTGATCTCAGCGGCAAGTTGTTCAGTGTGAAGGCGGTGACGGTCGAGCGCTGCGCTAGACAAGTTGTCGAGTGACATCAGATGCTGATAGAGCGCTGCTTCTTTTCTTGAACAATGTTGCTGTATCATTGCAAGCTCCCTAGAGGCATTTTGTACGGCTGAGGCGGCCACATCGCGCTGGGCTTCCTTCTTGGACAGCTCGCCAAGGGCACGACGCTCTTGCATTTCCTTCAGAAGCCGTAACCTCGAAGACTGAATCCAGTTTACGCGGTCAGACGCGACATCCATGCGACCGTCTCCTCGAAATCTGACGCGTCATCTTCGCTCTGGCGCAGAAACTCCCTCAGTTCGTCGATTGACGCGACAGCCCGGTCAGTCAGGGGATCTCCACCTGGCTTGTATTCGCCAACATTGATCAAGAACTCGGTCTCGGCATAGCGCGACAGGAGCTCGCGGAAAATGGATGCTGCCTTGCGATGTGTCCCCGAAACGACTGCATCCATGACGCGGCTGCGACTCTGCAGCACATCAATAGCGGGGAAATGCGATCGCGCCGCAATAGCGCGTGAGAGGATGACATGGCCATCGAGAATACCACGCGATTCCTCGGCGATTGGATCACCCGTGCCATCACCCTCTACAAGCACCGTATAGAAGGCCGTGATTGAGCCCCGCTCACCCATGCCGGCGCGCTCGAGCAGGCCTGGCAGCATGCCAAAAACGGAAGGAGGAAAGCCCCGTCGCGTCGGCGGCTCACCCGCAGCAAGGCCTATTTCGCGCATAGCGCGGCAGAAGCGCGTCAGCGAATCCAGCATGAGAGCAACGCGTAGGCCTTGATCGCGGAAATATTCCGCGAGCGCAGTCGCCATTGGAGCGCATTGCGCACGCTCTACCGCCGAGCGGTCGGATGTTTCAACCACGACGACCGTACGGAGAAGGCCCTCTTCACCAAGATTCCTTTCGATGAATTCACGAACTTCCCGTCCACGTTCGCCTATGAGCGCCACTATGACGACGTCAGCGGCGGCACCCTTTACGATCTGTGACAACAGCGTCGACTTGCCACCACCTGGCTCGCCATAAATCCCGATCCGCTGGCCCTCGCCGCACGTCAGCAGACCATCGAGGACACGGACCCCAAGCGGGAATGGCCGCTCAATCATGCGCCTCGTCATCGGATTGGGGGCTCTGCCATGCAGGGGCCGAGTTTCGACGGTCTTGATTTCGCCTTTGCCGTCCAATGGGCGGCAACGACTGTCGATCACGCGACCGAGCAAATCGCCGCCGACGGGCACCTCACGCATTCGGCCAGTGGCCACGACCTCTGCGCGGCTGGATAGGCCCACCAAGTCCCCGATCGGTGTCAGCAATACACCATCACCCGACAGGCCGATCACCTCGGCCTCGAGCGACAGCCCGGTTCGCGGGTCCTCTAGGAGGCAAAGTTCCCCAATACGAGTGTCTGGCAAGACGGCATGAACCAGTGTGCCGATAGCCCGCGTGATCCGACCGCGCACCGCACGCGTGTCAATTCGCTTGGCCGCAGCCCTCAAAGACGAGATTGCTGGAACGAGAGCTCGAGTGTCGGCGTCAGCGTTATGTTCTGGGACGGGCTTTCTCATAGCTCGCCTTTCTCACAGAGCGTCCCGAAACCAAGGCGCAGCGCGCGCATCTGGGCGTCAAGTCCAAGGTCAACATTGCCGTACTCGCTCCACAGCACGCAGCGTTGCGGCGACAATGTCGGGTCGGGCTCGATCCGCACCCTTGGTCGACCATCCTGGCCGTCGCATCGAGCAAACTCTCGTGCAAGCATGTCGACTTGCATGGGAGAAACATGAAGGCAAACGTCGGCGCCGCTGTATTGACACTCTATGGCGTGACGAACAGCCCTCACCAATAGCTCGCCCGGATCGAAAGCGCCGATAAGATCGCTCAATATTTCCATCACGAGCTGCGGCAATTCCTGCTCCAGAGCCGCCTTTCGTCGCGCGATTTCGGAGATTGTCTCCGCAATCAACCCTGCCATCTCCTCGGTGCCTGCATTCGAGCCCTCCATGTGGCCGCGCGCCCACGCCCGCTGGTAAACCGCGCGTGCCCAGTTTCGAACGCGCTGCCGATGCCGTTCTGCCGCGGCAAGGGCTTGCGCGGCGCTGTGCCAGGTTTCGAGCTCGCTCGCGGGTATCAGTGGTCCGACTGGACGCATCTGCGGCGCTATTGGCCCCTCGGAAAGTTCGACTGTCATTTCACCGGGGTCTCTGTCTCAAAATGAGCTACTACAAGTGAAAGCAATTGGCCGGCGGCGGTCCAATGCTCATGTGCTGGAGTCTCCGCGGCAGTCCCCTCGGGCAATCGAAGAAGCACGCGGTTACGCTCGGTCGCTGAACTGTCCTGGAGCCAAGCTCCAAGACATGCGTGTCCATCGTATTCGATTTGCTGAGCGAGTTTTTCTGGGTCCGAGATCAGTCTTTTGTCAACAGCATGCAGCAGGTGTCGGATTCCGAATGCGTGTGCATCCACGCCGATGCGTTTAACAAGGATGGCAAGCTCAGGCTGAGAGACAAACGCGACCAGCGAACGGGCATGCCAGATACTACCAGCAAGAAGGGCCGCTCGATATGGATCATGCCCGCGTAGAAGGTCCGGCCTGCAGCCGATGTGGTTCAGATCCACGTCATCGTTGCCCAGCAATTCTGCCAGCCTTGGATGCAGTCTGGAACACTTCTGCAACTTCACTAACGTTTCGGCCGATAACGCTGGATCAAGACGCGCCGCAAGACGGGTTGGATGGGCCGAAGCCGCAAGCTCGCTCGCGCCCGGAAAGTGCGGACCATCAGGTCGGGCGGTCTGTATAGGCATTGGCAATGAGATGTCACCCACGTCCAATTGCAGGCATTCTTTTGCGAATGGCCTCGACAGCAGAAGCATCCCGGCGCCCCTCGACCTTGGAAACGCCGGTTGATTGCTTGCGCCGACGCGTAACAACGCCGATCAAGAGATAACAGGCCACGGCGAATACGGCTGCGGCAAAACCTGTTACGGTCGCCAGAAGTGGCGCAGGAAGAGGTAGTGATGCTTGTGGCAAAACAGCAGTCGGATCGGGCCGTTGCTCGTGTGCGGACCGTTCTACCGGCACCAAAACCACTTCCACCTTATCGTAGGACAGGCCTTCGATGCTGTCGGCTACAAGCATCTTTATCTTTGGCAGCAGAGCCGCGACATTTGTTTTTGCGTCGTGCCTGATAAACACCGAGGCCGAGGATGGCGTGGCACCGGCTCGCACAAGGTCGTTATGCGGCAGCACGACGTGAACACGTACAGAAAAAACGCCATCGATATCGCTGATCGTCCGCGACAACTCTTCGCTCAGGGCATACACGTAACGGGCACGCTCTTCGGTCGGCGAGGCAATCAGGCCTGATCCTTGGAATATCTCACCGAGGTTCTTGAAGGATTGGCGCGGCAGCCCCTTGGCGTTCAGAAGGTTGATTGAGAAGGCGAGCAGCTTTTCGTCAACCTGGATCGTGCTGGTTCCATCCTTGGCGACCACCCGGATCGCGGCGACCCCGTTGTCTTCAAGAAGTGCGAGCATTTCATTTGCCTCACGCTCTTGCAATTGCGTGTAGAGGTCGGCTTTGCAAGCAGTGAGGGCGACGAGAACTGGCAGCATGACAAGTCTAACCGACCGCCACCCTGACAGGCCACGCATGATTTCGCCCTCGGCCAAGCCAATCATGCGCGCGGTTCAGCCTTCCTTCAAAAGTTTATTCACGGATGATGTGACGCCGCTGACGCCTTTGGAGATAAGCGCCACCTGGGTGACGCCGTTGTAAACATCCCGAAGACCAGCCATCATCGTTTCGAAGTCTTGCCCTTGTTGGGGAATGCCCGAGATTCCGGTTCCCGCCTCACCTGGAACGGGAAGCTTCTGCGCCGGTCCCGGTAGAGCGCCCTTCGAAAGGGCTATGTCATGGTCGAGCGCGGGGAAGGAAACAGTGTTGTGTGGATATAGGGAGGAAATCGTCTGCAACACGCGATCGCCCATGCCGCTCGTCGGCGCAGCCGCGCGCTGAACATCCATCGCCGCAGCAACTGGCGCCGCACTCGCTGGCCCCGCGGCGGCATCGTTTTTCAGCGAGTCGGCTGCATGCCCTAAGGCGCGCTCAAACTGGGCCTGCTCGACAATCGACGGTGATCCGACCCTGGGGAGGCCAGCCGTTAGAGTGGCAGAGATCGACGTGACAGGCATCATCATGTAAGGACTCGGTTGCTCTCTCTGACCGGGCGAGCCCCGCCCATTCATCACCCGGTGTCGGCGCAACACTCCTAGGGGGGCAAGCTGACAACAAGCTGACTAACGGCGGCGTCATTTCGACAATCTAAAATCTCTTCGGCAATTTAGTCACTTGTGATGATTTCAGCGTTTGGTTTATCAGTGCGACATGCCGAGAACGCTTATCCAACCCGTCACCCTGCATGTTTTGAGACTTCTTTGTGCCGGGTTTTTTCTGTCCACCGGGATTCACCCGGCGCATGCAGTCCCGCTGTCCCTTCCGGCGACACCCTATAGATACACGGTTCTGGATCAGGAGCTCGCTGCAGCGTTGCAGGAATTCGGCAACAACCTGAATATCAGGGTCAACATCAGTCCTGCGGTGAAGGGGCGAATTCGCGGACGTATGCCTGATTTGCCACCGCGCGCGTTCCTCGACCGCTTGACGAACCTTTACGGTCTACAATGGTACTATGACGGCCTTGTGCTCTATGTGTCTGCTGCACAAGAATCGCAAACTCGAATGCTTTTGATGACGTCGATTCGCTTCGATGCGTTCAAGGGGGCTCTCGACAAGCTTGATATCTCCGACGAGCGCTATGTGGTCAAACCCGTGCCAGGCAATGGCCTCGTCTTCGTTTCCGGTCCACCGCGCTTCGTCGCACTCGTGGAGCAGACCTTTAACGGCTTGGTGGCGCAGGCGCAGGCGCAGACTCACATAGCGGCAACGCCAAAGGAATCAGTGCTGATCTTGTTTCGCGGCTCCTCCACTACGGTCGTTCGCGACGGACGACCGGATGCTTCTTATTCTTCTGACATCCCACAACAGGATAGCGTTGGCGGGAAGCCTGAGCTGGGCAAGAAATGAACATTGAGGATTTCCCGCAGCTCTGAAGAACATGACTGCGGCTACCCCTTTGTGAACTCTTCGCAAACTCGTCAGTTTCTCGAAAGCTAATCCGCTCATGATGAGTCCCGGCAGCTCTCGCGGTGACTCCGGCCATTGTGTTGGACCGAACCTTGGAGCCGGCCCGGAACACAGCAATTGAAGGCAGGGCAGGCGCATTCGTGACCTGCCGACGCTTGGAATTGTCGAATTTTGTGAAACGCAAGGGATCTTCTGTCGGGGTCTCTTGTGGGGATTTCAACGTCACGTCTGAGGATGCATAATGTCGGCCAGTAATCTTTCAACTTTCTACCGCTCAAATTCGCTACAGTCCGCAAGGGGTTGGCCGGGCCTGAAAGTTTCCCATTTTGCGACCCAGCATCAGCAAAGTGCATCGTGCTTCGAAGCGATGCTGTCCACTTGTGTGCTGGCAGACAAGCCCGGCTCTTTCGCGCAAGGGGATCTGCCAGCGTCGAATCTTGATTCGACAATGGATAAATTGCGGCAGGACCCTTTGGGCCATCTGGCACCGGATGTCTTGACATTGAATGGCTTGGAGCAACACCCACTGGATCTGCTGCCGCCAAATATGAGGGCGGCTCTCAAGGAGGACCAATCGCAACGCTCCAAGGCGACTGAAGCCCAACATCTGCTCGGCGTCACTCCGAAGATCGAGCCGGCTCCCAGGCCGAGCCCCGGAATCACGTGGAACGGTGGGTCGCTGACCACGGCTGAGTTGCAGATTGTTGCGGTACTCAACCGTCACAAGGACCAATGCCCGCTTACTTGGAAGTCGTTGACCGACAAAGCCAATGATCCCTCTACGCCACCGGATCTGAAAGCGGCGATCCAGGGACTGCAGCAGGATTCGGGACTTTTTTATGCGATTGGCTCGCAGGGCGACGGCCGCTGTGGAGGCAAGATCAACGCCAAGGACTTGGCCGGATTTTCAAACCACCACCCACAAGTTGCTGCATTTCAGGAAGCCCAAGCGCGAAGCTACGAGCAGAACTACATACCATCCGACGGCAGCGGAGGTTTGCAGCCTTCGGTCATGACCTTGAGCGATGCCTTGCGGGAGTTTTACCGGTACTCCGAAAATCTGTCCAAGGACCTGAGTCTGGATGAGTTCAAGAAAATGGTCGGCGGCGAATCGAAAAACGGCAAATTTCCGCCCCAGGTCATTGCGGCGGCGCAATATTTCCTCGATCACCCCGATGCTTGGAACCAGTTGTGCGGTGGCTCGAAAGGGAAGATGCACAAAGAGGATTTCCTGCAAGTCGCCTCATCGTCGATGAGCCTCACGCAAACTGAGCTGAATACGGTCGAGATGATCAAGGACCATCAGGACACGTTCTTTGGAAGCGGTGTTCTGACTCGCGACAAACTGGCGAAAATGAAAGACGACAAGAGCCTTGATCCGAAAGTGCGGGAAGCAGCCTCTCAGCTCCTTTCAGATCCTCTTCTGTTTGGCCTCCTGAACAATTCGATCACGGGCTATAAGACCCATCATAAATTCTTCGACTTTGGCGGCGGGCATACGGTTGATTCCGGCAATATCAGCAAAAAAGACTTTGCCCATTTTTGCACAAACATGTCGTCTGCGAACCGCAACGTTCAGCAGCCAATCACCCACGGCGCCCAAACCGCAGAAGAGCAGAATGCCGTCGCGGACATGAAGATGGGCCTGATGGACCAGCCTGACATTAAGTCAGCCAAAAAGAACGGCGGGGCCGTCATGCACGTCGTCGACTCCGTGCTCAAAATCGAGACGAAAGTGCTCGACTTGGCGGCAACGGCGGTGGGACTGCTCAGCTTCATTCCGGGCCTCGGACAAGTAGCCGATCTTGCCTCGATGGTTCTCGAGGCTGAGTCGCAAGCAGCCAATCTCCTGCGTACGGCCATTAACGGAGGCGATATGAAGCGAGCGCTGGAGGAAGCTGGCCTCAATATGGCCGCGCAGGCGATCGGCCTTATCGCAGGCCCCGAGGTCAAGCTGGCCATTCGAAATGGGCTCGTAAAGCACCTGATGGAAGAGGCCTTGGCGGCAGGCATTGATCTTTCGGTCTCGACGGCGCAGGACTACGCAGAAGGCTATGTGAATAACCTCAAAGCGCGCCTTGCAGGCGGCCCTGAGCAAAGCCTAGGCCTTCCGAGCATGCCATCATTCCAGAGTGTGGCAAGCAATGTGCCCTTCGTCGGCATTGCCTTATCCTAGCCGTCGCCTTGCGCGGAAGCTTTGGCTCGCGCGCTGACATAAGGGTCATTGTGGCACAAGCAGGGGTTCATCCGCATCAACGCAGCGGTGTTCCTGACGCCATCTGGATCGGACTGTGAGGGGGATGTCCGAAGTCTGTGAAGGCTTCGGTATATGACGACTTCAGAGTTACGCTGAGCCCAGCCATCTCGAGCCGGTGCGCCGGGTCGAGGTTTTCACGGGCGCCGGCCGGCAGCGGGAATGGTCTCCGGAAGGCACGGCGCGGATGGTGGCGGAGCGGCGCAGCCGAAGGAACGGCTGTCGCGCGCCCAGGGCGGCCTCCCGAACAGCAGACGATGATCTCCTGCCTTGGGCCTATATCCTTGTGCCCACGCTCAAGGCAGTCGGCTGAAAACAGCGCTGATTTAAAACAGCATTATCCTGCACTGCACCCTCGATCCTTGCGCTCACCGATCGCTCGTCGACACGCACGCGGTCAAGTCGTTATCGGCGCTATGCCGATGGGCTTCGAGAGCAAGGTGGACGCTGAGCGGTGCGTCAGCCTCAGGGCGCGGCTGGCCAGCTTTGGGTCTCACGCTCTATGACGGCAACACCCGGCTGATCAACTTGGCCTGTTCGCGGGCTCCCGGCAGCGGCGCGGAAGCCACGGTCCGCCTTCCTCGGCTTCAGGCCAAAGATACCGCAGCATGCTCCAGAGCTATGTCTGCCGCCTCCGCCCCATCGTCGCTGGTCATGTGGAAAGGACAAGCAGGCTACGCACCCCATAATCCCGTCGGGCAGGATTCGACAGTCGACGGCGAGACATTCGCCAAACCTCACCCTTGATTCTCAGCAACGTTAAAAAAAATTCACATAATGTTCGTGAGTGTAGTCTCCTGTCAGGTGGTACATTAGCCCCAATATCTGGCGTCTTAGTCGTAGAAAGGACTGTGATCCATCTTCCATTAGCATCCATACCAGCGGATTTACAGCAAATGACGAGAGAGGTCTCATGCGGATTGATGGGGATAGAAGGGCTAGCGGCTTGCTGCATCCCGTCCGGGTTGATGCCAACCAATGTTGACACTGGTAAATCGCCTAAGGACGGCAGCGCATCTTGATCGCCTTCGAATCCTGGGCCTTTGCGCGCATGCGGATCTAACCGTCGGCGAGCTGGCCGATATTACCAGTCTGCCTCGCGAGCAGGTTCGACGCCACGTTCGGCGGCTGGGCAGAGCCAACTTTCTTTGCTGCAACGAACAACGTCCGCAGTCTTCGTACCATATGCAAGCAGGAGGCAAGGATGGCGGGCTGGCTCAATTGGTGGTCGATCTCCTGCCCCACGATGATGGCCATCATAAAAGAGACCTACAACGCCTGGAAGCAATACAAGACGCGCGGTTGAAGGGACCGCCTGCTTGATCGTGAAATAGATCAGTCCAAATGGAGCGCGACTACCATGGATAACTCCGCCGGCGGCGCCATCGCGCAGCCCGACACTTACGGGCGGCCTCACTTAGCCGCCGTCGACTCCCGCGTTCACGAACTGCTTCTAAGACAGGAGCGTCAGGAGCGGACAACTCTCAAACTGATCGCCTCCGAGAACTTTGCCTCCTCGGCGGTGTTGGAAGCGACCGGGTCGATTTTCACCAACAAGTATGCCGAGGGATACCCCGGTGCGCGCTACTACGCCGGAAACGAGATCGTCGATGAGCTTGAGACCCTCGCGATCGAGCGCCTGAAAGCGCTATTTGGCAGTGAACACGCCAACGTCCAGCCTTATTCAGGCTCGCCAGCCAACCAGGCTGTCTATCGCGCGCTTTTGAGCCCCCGTGACAAAGTCATGGGCTTGCCTTTACCCGAAGGCGGCCATCTGACTCACGGTTGGTCCGTCAATTTTTCCGGCAGCGATTATCAGCGCGTCCCGTACAGGCTGCACGAAAAGACACAGCAAATTGACTATGACCACTTGCGCGAGACCGCCAAGCGGGAACGCCCGAAGCTAATTTGGGTCGGCGGAACTGCTTATCCGCGTATTTTTGACTACGCGGCAATGGCCGAAATTGCTTCGGAGGTGAACTCGTATCTGGTGGCTGACATCGCCCACATCTGCGGCCTGGTTGTCGCAGGAGTGCATCCGAACCCCGTGTCCCATTGCGATGTGGTCACCAGCACCTCTCACAAGTCGATCCGCGGTCCCCGGGGTGGCTTCATTTTATCAAGGAATGAAGACCGTTATCAGCCCCTCCATCATCCGAAGAGCAAACACAATCTGCGCCGTGTTCCCTCTTCTGCAAGGCGGACCGCATATGAATACTATCGCCGCGCTTGCCGTCGCTTTGCAGGAAGCAGCGAACTCGTCCTTTCGTGTCTACGGTCAGCAGATCGTCCACAACGCCAAGGCTCTGGCCCAGGCGCTTCTGGAGCGAGGTTATGAACTCGTCACTGGGGGCACTGACAATCACATGCTGATCCTTGATCTTCGGGACCGGCCGCTGTCAGGCAAAGCCTATGCGGAGCGCTTATCGCGTGCAGGCATCATTGCGAATTTCAATATGGTCCCGGGCGACCGGCGGCATCCGGCGCTGACAAGCGGCATCCGCTTAGGGACACCAGCGGTGACGTCCATGGGCATGCGCGAAACGGAGATGGTGCAGATCGCCGCTTTCATCGACTCGGTCTGCCGCCAGCCCGATGACCAGGAAGTTCATGCGAGCGTACGAAGAGACGTTGCCGACTTCTGCACTGCGTTCGATGTTCCCGGCATCCGCGACCGATAAGCCACCCCAATCCAGAAACTCCTCACTAACTCCAGCACTTGAAGCGAGGGCATTTTTATGACCAGGCAGTTCGTGTTCTCTTCCGAATCCGTCGGCGCGGGACACCCCGACAAGATGGCAGACAACATCTCCGATGCCATTCTCGATGCGGTCCTGCGCACCGATCCGAAGGCGCGCGTCGCCTGTGAAGTGTTGGTGAAGACGGGGATGGTCGTTGTGGCTGGCGAGATCACCAGCCATGCCCACATCGATTACAGCCAAGTCGCCCGCGATACGATACTCGATATTGGCTACGACGATGATGCGATTGGCTTTGATGGTCGACGTTGCGCCGTCGTTCTGGCCCTCACCGAGCAGTCGCCCGACATAAGCCAGGGCGTTGATGAAGGACGAGGGCAGGATCTCGGGCAAGGGGCAGGGGATCAGGGCATCATGTTTGGATTCGCATGCAACGAGACGGATACATTGATGCCCCTGCCGATCCAACTCGCTCACCATTTGACGAAAAGACAGGCCGAGGTCCGGAAAGCGGGACAGCTTGGCTGGCTGCGTCCGGACGTGAAATCTCAAGTGTCGGTACGCTACGAAGGGCTCCGCCCGGTGGCGCTGGATACCATAGTCCTGTCAACGCAGCATGACGAAGCGGTCTCACAAGCCACGGTCCGCGAAGGCGTCATTGAGGAGATCATAAAACCGGTCCTGCCGGCCCACCTGGATACTTCGGGGATCAGATTTCTGGTCAACCCAACAGGGCGGTTCGTGGTCGGTGGGCCTGCCGGCGACTGCGGCCTCACAGGACGGAAGATCATCGTCGATTCCTACGGTGGGACCGGGCGTCACGGCGGCGGTGCCTTTTCGGGCAAGGACCCATCCAAGGTTGACCGCTCGGCGGCCTATGCCGCCCGGTATGTCGCGAAGAACATCGTTGCCAGCGGCCTTGCAGAGGTCTGCGAGGTTCAGCTTGCCTACGCGATCGGCGTGGCCAGTCCGGTTTCTGTCATGGTCAATACCTTCGGAACCGCAAGGATCGAGGAAAAAAGGATCGAGCGCCTTGTTCTCGAGGTTTTCAATCTCCGACCGAAAGGCATCATCAAGATGCTTGATCTCTTACGGCCGATATACCGCAAGACGGCGACATACGGACACTTCGGGCGTGAAGAGCCTGAGTTCACTTGGGAGAAGACGGACAAAGCTGACGATTTGCTGCGTGAAGCCGGACCGGCAGCTGCGTGAGGGCGGCTGGATCAAGCGCATGCGGCAACCCATTTCAACTCGCGAGACCACGCCCGGCCGGCGTGGCAAGAAGCCGGCTCGGGTTTTGGCGGAGATTTTGATGCCGGATTATGACGTGCTTTGCATCGGCAATGCCATTGTCGACATCATCGCCCAGTGCGACGAGGAATTCCTCGAGACCAACGGCATCATCAAGGGCGCGATGAACCTCATCGACACACAACGCGCCGAACTGCTCTACAGCCGCATGGGTCCGGCGATCGAAGCGTCCGGCGGCAGCGCCGGCAACACGGCGGCCGGCGTCGCCAGCTTTGGCGGCCGCGCGGCCTTCTTCGGCAAGGTCTCCAACGATGCGCTGGGCGAAATCTACGCCCACGACATCCATGCGCAGGGCGTCGCCTTCGGCACCACGCCGCTCAAGGGTGAGCCGCCGACGGCGCGCTCGATGATCTTCGTCACGCCCGACGGCGAGCGCTCGATGAACACCTATCTCGGCGCCTGCGTCGAGCTTGGCCCTGAGGATGTCGAAGCCGACAAGGCGTCCGGCGCCAAGGTCACCTATTTCGAAGGCTATCTGTGGGACCCGCCGCGCGCCAAGGAGGCAATCCGCCAGACGGCGAAGCTGGCGCACGCGGCAGGCCGAGAAGTGTCGATGACGCTATCGGATTCGTTCTGCGTCGACCGCTACCGCGACGAATTCCTCGACCTGATGCGCTCGGGCACGGTCGACATCGTCTTTGCCAACAGCCACGAGATCAAGTCGCTCTACCAGACATCGTCGTTCGACGAGGCGCTGGCCCAGATCCGCAAGGATTGCCGGATCGCCGCCGTCACCCGCTCGGAAAAAGGCTCGGTGATCGTGCGCGGCGACGAGACCGTGGTGATCAAGGCGACCGCCATCAAGGAACTGGTCGACACGACGGGCGCCGGCGATCTCTATGCCGCCGGCTTCCTGCATGGCTACACGCAAGGCCGCGACCTGCAGACTTGCGGCGACCTTGGCTCACTGGCAGCCGGATTGGTGATCCAGCAGATCGGCCCCAGGCCCCGTCAGAATTTGCGCCGCGAGGCCGAGCAGGCGGGGCTGACCATTCCGGACGTTCAAACGAGTTAGTGGCCTACCTTCCCGTTGTGCAGGCTATCTCGCCAGAAGCGCAATCACGGAATAGGGAAATCCTGATGTCGAACATGATGAAGGCGCTTGTGAAGGCCAAGGCCGAACCGGGCATCTGGATGGAAGAGGTGCCGGTGCCGGAAATCGGCCCCAACGACGTGCTGATCAAGATCAAGAAGACGGCGATCTGCGGCACCGACGTGCACATCTACAATTGGGACCAGTGGGCGCAGAAGACGGTGCCGGTGCCGATGGTGACGGGCCATGAGTTCGTCGGCACCGTTGCCGATTTCGGCGCAGCGGTCACCGAATACAAGGTCGGCCAGCGTGTATTGGGCGAAGGCCACATCGTCTGCGGCCATTGCCGCAACTGTCGCGCCGGGCGAGGGCATCTGTGCCGCAACACACTCGGCGTCGGCGTCAACCGTCCAGGCGCCTTCGGCGAGTATCTGGCGATCCCGCAGCACAATGTCGTGCCGATCCCCGACGATGTGCCCGATGAGATTGCCGCGATCTTCGATCCCTTGGGCAATGCCGTCCACACCGCATTGTCCTTCGATCTGGTCGGCGAGGACGTGCTGGTGACTGGCGCCGGGCCGATCGGCATCATGGGCGCGCTCGTCGCCCAATGCGTCGGCGCGCGCAAAGTGGTCATCACTGACATCAACCCGGTGCGGCTGGCGCTAGCCAAGAAACTCGGCGTCCAGCATGTCGTCGACGCCTCGAAGGAGAAGCTGCGCGACGTCATGCCGGTGCTCGGCATGACCGAGGGGTTCGACGTCGGGCTCGAAATGTCAGGCGCCGCCCCCGCTTTCCGCGACATGATCGACACCATGAACAATGGCGGCAAGATCGCCATTCTGGGCATCGCGCCGACCGGCTTCGAGATCGACTGGAACAAGGTCATCTTCAAGATGCTGCATCTCAAAGGCATCTACGGCCGCGAGATGTTCGAAACCTGGTACAAGATGATCGCGCTTGTGCAGGGTCCGCTGGATGTCTCCGGCCTGATCACCCACCGCATCGGCATCGACGATTTTCAGATCGGTTTCGATGCGATGAAGAGCGGCAGTTCCGGCAAGGTGGTGATGGACTGGTAGGGATTGCCTTGGCCGCTATTCAGGAAAAGCTGACGACAGCACCTCTGGTCCGCCGGACATTTTCCAACTAGGGGAACATGGCTGGGTGGAGAGCTATGGCTCCGCTACGTGCGCTCGCTAATCATACACGGCGACGTATCGCGGCCCACCCGGTGACGGTCGATGGGGCAATTCGCTTCAGTCGATGACGGAAACCCGGTGAACCGATGCTGAGGCCCCGACGCGATCGTCTATTTCCTATGATCTGCGATTGAGGTCGAGGTGTTGCCGCTTTCAGCGGGTAAAATGCGATAGACGACTTCCGGTACCCTTCCGGTCAGCGAAAAGGAAGGCAACGAGCCGCATTGCCTCAAGCAAAATGTTACCAATAGTGTCCTGTTCCAAAGGGGATGGACAGGTCGTGCCATTCCGGTTCGGGGGAAGGATGGCGCGGCTCAGCATGGCGACACGGTGAAGCGGCGATCGTGGAGCTTTATTGCGGCGTTGACAAGCGGCGCATTCTGGATGAGTTCGAGGCGGTAACCGGCTATTATTCGCAAGCGCGCGATCCGTCTTATGAACCGTCGTGAGCAGAGGCCGTCTGCGGGCAAGAGCCGCAGCCGCTGTTACGGCAGCGATGTCCGCGACGCGCTCATCGTGTTGTGGGAGGATTCGGAGCGGCTGGGTCCGCATCGACGCTCGCGGCGGCCAGCGCCGCCGGGCAGGAATGAGTTCGCAGTTCGCCGCTCGGTGCCAGCCCGCACCTTCGGCGATTGGAAAGATCCGCCGCCCGGCTTTGTTGAGCGCATTCGGGCACGTCTTCGTCAGGGAGCTTCGTGCAGACGATGGTGCTGACCGGATTGCCGCCGGCTGGACCGATTGCATTCCGCTCCGCACGCGCGACAGCGGCAATGTGATCATGGCGATCAAGCAGGCCCGCTCCCGGTTTCGCTGACCCTGTGCTGCTGTTTGCCGGCATCCGCCCGCACAGGAAGAGCTTGTAAAAGCGGTCGGTGCGGAAATCGAGGAGCCGTTGGTCGTCGATCTTCAGCCTGAACGCGGTCGTTTGCTGGTGCCGCAAATCGGCTGTTGCATGTACATCCCTGTCAGACGTCAGTTTTCCTCGCCTATTTTGGTGTCGAGCGCGAAGTGCTCCAACCAGATTGCAAGGCTTTTTGGAAATGAGAGCGGCTTTGCGCAGGGCGCTCCGTTGTTGAGCATTCAAGCTACCAAGCCAATGACGCGCAGGTTCCACCAGGCTCGCCAGCCTTGAAGGACAGCGAAAAAAGCAGAGCACGACAGACACAACAGTGCATCAGGACGCCGCAGTCGTTGAAGATGGTGCGCTGCATCCATACCGTGGATGCATTCGATCCAAATAATCGATTTGTTCAATCAGTTTCTCGAAAGCTAACCCTACCCTCTGTGGGAATCGGGCTCTGAGCCGCGACGCTGCCTTGCGAGCGCAGGGGCTGCACGTAGGAGAGATGATGCAACGAGAAATCGCACGCGGGTTGCTGGCCTCGTGGGTTCGCCGACCGGCGTATTTGAGCCCGTCAGTTGGTCCTCACCCGCGCCTATTGCCACCGAGCGACTTGCATGTCCCTCCGACTCGGACCAGTTCCGAGAGCTGCGACGAGTTGCGCGCCGTGTGCTCCGATCAGATGGCCGCCGGTGACGCGTTCGATGGGCCGTCCCTCTTCGAGAGGAGATGAAATGCGAACGCTGCTCGTGGATCATCATGCGGATCTTGCGCGCGCCATGCGACTTGCGCTCGGGGATGGCGGCTTCGTCGTTGATGTCGTTGGTACTCTGGAACTGGCTTCGAGTGCATTTTCTTGCGCCAGCTATGAAATTCTCCTGCTGGAATTGGCTCTGCCAGATGGCGATGGCTTGGGTTGGCTGAGGCAGTTGAGGACCCACGGGCATTCAGTTCCTGCCGTCATTATGAGCAGCCTTAACGATCTCGATAAGCGAATTGCGATCTTCAACGGTGGTGCGGACGACTTTCTGCTCAAACCCATCTCTACCGATGAGCTTATTGCCAGAATGAGAGCCATTCTGCGCCGGGCGACACAGATGACCGACCTGAGGCTCGTATTTGGCAATCTCGACTTTGATCCGGTCGCCCGCCAGGTTTTCGTTGATGGGCACCCAATGATGATCGCACGTCGCGAACTCTGTATTCTAGAGCACCTGCTTAACCGGGCAGGCCGCATCGTGCCCCGTGCGCAATTGGAAGATCACCTCTATTCATTCAACGACGACGTGTCTGCCAACGCGCTTGAAGTCGGAATTTATCGTTTACGGGGACATCTGACCAGATCAGGTGCAACGCCACGGATCAAGACCATCCGAGGCATTGGTTACATCCTAGAATTGACTGACGCCTCGTCCGCATAGTTTGTCGAATCGAAAGAAGATCTATTTTGCTGATCCTTCAACATCCTTGCCATGCGCTCAATTGGCGGGCGATCGCCAACAAGGTTACAAGACCTGCAGTTCCCCGTTACCTGGGCCATCTCCTCTGCGCGCTTATTGTGACTTTCCCACTTGGTGTCGCGGCGCAAAACAAGCAGGACAAAGGCCCGCCGCATGCGGCTTCGAATAGCATCAACGCCACGCTGACCCTTTCCTCTTCGCTCGGGGAGACCGTTCATCTGCCCGCGCCAGCCACGACCATCTTTGTTGCTGACCCCACGATCGCGGATTTTCAGGCGCCATCGAGCAAAACAATCTTCGTCTTTGGCAAGAAATCGGGGCGGACCAGCCTATTCGCCTTGGATGGCAATGGCGAGCCTCTCGCCGAATTGCGTATCGTTGTCACGCAACCGATCGGGGATTTACGCGCCATGTTGCGGGAGCAGGTCGGCGACTATCCCATCCGCGTCAACTATACGCCGCGCGGCGCAATCCTTAGCGGGACGGCGCCCGACGCAGAGGTCGCCGACACCGCAAAAAGAGTCACTGAGCAATATCTGGGCGACGGAGCGCAAGTCGTCAACAACATCAAGGTCGCTGGATCCCTGCAAGTTAACCTCAGCGTGCGCGTAGCCGAAGTCTCACGCAGCGCCATGAAGTCACTCGGCGTCAACTTGTCCGCCTTCGGTCAAATCGGCAATTTCAAAGTGGGCGTTCTAAGCGGAAGCGCTGCAAGCGCTGGGTCTGGTTCAACCCAGGGTGGCGGTACAGCAGAAATCGGATTCGACAACGGTGCCGTCAACGTCAGCGCGGTTCTCGACGCGCTCGCCAAGGAGCATATAGCTTCCGTCCTGGCTGAGCCGAACCTCACCGCTATGTCGGGTGAAAAGGCCAGCTTTCTCGCGGGCGGCGAATTTCCCATTCCTGTCCTGCAGGAAAACAGGCAGGTATCGGTTGAATTCCGTCACTTCGGCGTCAGTCTGGAATTTGTGCCGACAGTTCTCAGCAACAATCAAATCAACATTCACGTAACGCCCGAAGTCAGTGAACTGTCGACGCAAGGTGCCGTGCAAATCAACGGAATTTCCGTGCCGGCAGTTTCCACGCGCCGAGCCGATACGGTCGTCGAACTCGCCAGCGGCCAGAGCTTCGCAATCGGCGGTCTAATCAGGCGGAACGTCAACAATGATGTCAGGGCCTTTCCCTGGCTCGGAGAACTGCCGATCCTGGGACCGCTTTTTCGCTCGACCTCGTTTCAAAAAGAGGAGTCAGAACTGGTCATTCTAGTTACGCCTTACATTGTAAGACCAGGCTCCAACCCAAACCAGATGAGCGCACCGACCGAGCGGGCGGCACCGGCTTTGAACGGAGGGGGCGCTCCGACGAATTCCGTGACAAGTCCCCCGCGAGACCGCGCTGCTATCCGTGCGGGCGCGCCAAGCGCCCAGGGCGGTCTCGGCTTCATCATCGAATAGTGTCATCCAAAGATGTTGCGTTTTATAATCCTCTTTGTCGCTCTGGCACCAAGCGTAAGTGGCTGCACAAGCACTACGCCAGTTGATGTCGAACCATCGGCACCAATGCTTGTCCGAGAGGAGACCACCGTCCTGACGTTGCAAAGCCTGCGCGCTTCCGAACGGCAGCGTTTGCGTGTTTTCCTAGACAAGGCCAGTCGCGGCCGGTTCGATGCCATCCACCTCCTCATCAGCGGTTCGCCCCAGCTCAGCGCAGGGGTAGCCCATCAGGCCAGGCAGTTGGCAATCGAAGAAGACAACATTCAATTGCGCGATCAACACGACGCCGGCTCAGTGCGAATTGAGGCGATTGTCTATCACGCCCGTCCGCCGGTCTGTCCCTCATATGGTGCCTTACCCAATGAAGAATCCTTCAAACAGCCGCTTGGTTGTTCGACAGGACATAACCTGGCCGTGATGGTCAACGATCCGCGCGATCTGCTCGACAATCAGGCCGTCAAGGCCGGCGATGGCGATCGTGCTTCTGTACCAGTTGCAACTTACAGAACATTCGGGACGGATAAAGGTGGCTGATACCGCCCTTATCTCGGCAGCACTCCTACCGGAGATTGAAAGCTTCCAATCGCGTCCTGATCTAAAATAAAAGGAACCGCTGGATGCAATATAGGCGCTATATCGAGGGCCTTAGGGCCGTTGCTGTACTTCCGGTCGTACTCTTTCATTTCGGAATTTCGGCGATCCCGGGTGGCTTTAGCGGGGTCGATATCTTCTTCGTCATCTCCGGCTACCTAACCAGCGGAAGCCTCCTGGATGACCTTGAACGCGGCCAATTTTCCATCGTCAACTTCTACTGGCGCCGTGCCCGGCGCATTCTGCCGGCGCTCGTCTTTGTGATGCTTCTCACCTGCATTGCAGCATTGTTCATTCTTCTGCCACCGGATCTGCGCGGATTCAGTCTTAGCATCATAGCTACCTCGACCTTCTGGTCGAACGTTTTCTTCTGGAAAACGTCAAGTTACTTCTCTATCGATGCCGCGCTTCTACCACTGTTGCACACTTGGCCGCTTTCCGTAGCGGAGCAGTACTACATCTTCGCACCAATCCTGATGTTCCTAATCTATCGCTACATCGGGAAGCGCTGGCTGACGACACTTCTTCCGATAATTCTCTGCAGCTTCGTAGTGGCGGTGATGGCGACATCGCTGGCACCCACCGCCGGATTCTATCTGCTGCCGACCCGAATCTGGGAACTCATGTTGGGCGCCCTGCTCATGCTCAAATGCCCCTCGCCGCTGGGCAACCGATTCCTGATGGAGTCGGTGGGGGTGGCCGGATTTGGCCTTCTCGCCATCGGGTTCTTCGCGATTTCGGCGAGTGATCCGTTCCCAGGCTACAACGCCTTGTATCCATGCATCGGAACGGCCCTTCTGATCTATGTTGGCCAAAATACCCCCTCGACGGTCGCCACCCGCATGCTCGAAGTCCGGCCGCTGGTCTGGATTGGGCTCATCTCGTATTCGTTGTATCTTGTTCACTGGCCTCTCAATGCGTTCGCGCACTATCTTTCGTTCCAAAAACTCGATCCGTTGATGACCGGTGCGATGTTGGTGGCAAGCCTCGCATTGGCTGCATTCTCCTGGAAGTTTGTAGAGCAGCCGTTTCGACAGAAGAGGGCCTTCACCTCCCCGGGGCCTATCTTCGCCTTTTCAGCGCTCGCGATCGTTGTCCTTTGTGCCGGCGGAGCGGCGGGGGCGCTCGGCAATGGCTTTCCGCAACGGTTTCCGGACTATGTCCAGCGGCGCATTTCCGTCGGGGACTGGAGGAATGGCATCTGTTTCAACGAGGGCACCAGCCGGATCGAAAGCTGGAATATGGAGGATTGCACGCGCACCAGCGGTTTTCCAACAACGGTTTTTTTGTGGGGCGACTCCTTCGCCGCGCACTATGTTTCCGGCTTGGGTGCTAACATAAATCGATTGCAGGCGAACATCGTTGAATATACGTACGCCAGCTGCGCGCCGATACTCTATTACTACCCTTACGATCGTCTTGATTGTGTCCGGTTCAATCGCAAGGCCTTGGACGTCATCTTGGAAGCGGACATCAAGACGGTTATCCTCAGCGGTAGATGGAGTGACTATGAGGTCAGAGGTTTCGACGGTCTTCAGCAAACAATCGCTACGCTTCGTGCCCTGGGCGTGCGCGTGTTTGTCATCGGCCAGTCTCCGCAGTTCCCAACTGACGTCCGGAAAATTGCGTTCTTCGCCAAGCGCCAAAATCTGGACGATACGTCCTGGCCGATCGCGATGGACCCCGACATCAACGAACGTGTGCGCTCATTTACCAAAGGCGCCACATTCATCGATCCGCTGAAATTCCTGTGCAGCGCAGGACGCTGCGCCTATTCCGATAGAGGAGAGTTTTTATATTTCGACTATGGTCATTTCTCTTCAGCCGGCGCCACACTGGCAATCTCGAAATACTGGCCGGCTTTTGGCAAGGACAATGCTCTTCCTAAGACGAAGTAGCGGCTCAGCGGCTGACAAGCACCAGTACGGGTCCCAGTGATAGCTCCTGCTTCCGCAGCAGCCGCGACGATGGAGCTGTTCAGGTTTAAGGCCCCCCGATAGTGACCTAGGATGGGTGCTGCCACGCGGCTCGGACTCAGCGTGCATTATCACGTAAATGTTGAGAGAATGAATGGCGCCGCGAAGGGCAATTCCAGCCGTCCAAAGCGACAGGCGTGTCGCGGCCTCGACATTGCAGTGGCGCTTACCTAACACGGCCTCACACTGCCCTCTAAGCGGCCCCGAATTTGAACTGACGGCCCCTGGCCGGTTCATCGGGCAGGTCAAGGGCTAGGTGTAGTACACAGGGCTCATAACTTTCAGTTTCTAGTTGGTACGATGGGCCGTGGACGGTCGATGCAGACTTCAAGATGGCGAACGAAGCTCTCCATGCGTGCGTTGTCGAGGCAAGTGCCTTTGCCATGCTCGCGACTGGAGAGATTTCAAAATGAGCCTTGTAAGCGGAGAATGCCGCCGACGCTGTTCGGCTTGCTCGTGCCCTTGACGGCGGTAGGCTCGGCAGGGCCGAGGCCAGAGTTGCCGTAGTGGTCGTAATCGACCTCGGCTGTGACCGTGAAGCCGGGAACGACCATGTAGGCGACGTTTGCAGCCACACCAGCATCCTTGAGCTGATCACCCGAGACCTGAAGGTTGAACGAAGTTTTCTCGTCAAACTCGTAGGTGGCGCCCGCCCAGAAAGCCCACTGGCCGTTCCAGATTTTGTACGAGCCGCGCCCATGATTGGCAATTGCGCCGTTTGAGTCCTCGTTGAGACTGGCATTGGAACCGTAGCCGAAGAGTCCAAACAGCGACAGCTGGTTTGTGACAGCGACGTCGACGCGGATCTTGCCGGCAAAAGCTTCGTAATTGCTGTCATAAGCCGCGACGCCGGTGATCGAGCCCCAGCCTTGCGTGTATTTCAAGCCGGCGACAACGTGCGGAATATAGCTGTCGATAGTACCGGCTGAGCCCGATCCTTGTTCGAGCGAAATCACAGTCGAAATGCCGTTGCCGGCGTCGAAGTGGTACTGAGCCACGTTGGTGTCGAAGCCGGCCGACGGAACGAGCATACTATCGAGAACGTCGCCAGCGTAGCTTACAAACGTATCGAAGGCCGACCCCTCCTTGCCAACTCGCAGGCCTCCCAGCTCGACCCAGGCAGAAGCCAGTGCGAGGCCGCTGTTGAAATCATAGTTCTGAGGACTGTCATGCGAGTTAGCGCTGTTGCCAAAATTCACGTGGGTTTCGGTATAGGTCGTCAACGCGCCGAGCTCGGTCTGCTGGCCGGTCCAAGTTTTGAACGTGAAGCGTGTGCTGTTTCGCCAAGTGCCTTGGTCCTCGCCAGTTCTCACGTCCGAGGTTCTTGCGCTGTCATACGATCGGACGTCACCCAGGCCGATATCGTAACGGACATAGCCGCCGATGCGCAGGCAGGTCTCGGTGTTGGGAATATAGGAATATCCCGAGCCGAGGACGTCGCAGATCTTGATGTACTCGGCCGGTTCCCGCTCGGCGCCAGCTGCTCGACCGACGGAAACGGTCATCAGAGCAGTTAAGCCGAGAAGAGGACTCTTGATGTACATGTCTAGATCTCCATGAAGGAATAAAAAGGATAGAGGCGAAAGAGCAAGCTTTTCCTCTAAATTTTGTGCGTGTTGTCTCCAATATGTGGACGCCAAAGCGCTTCACACGAGAGGTGAGCCAGCGTAAAAGCCACATGTACTTATAATAGTGTTTTCTGTTAGGAGATTCATTATCGTTTACATGTGAAACACTCCGGTCGGACCGCTGCAGCTCTCCGAAATAGAGCAGCAAGCGACATGCCAACCTGAAGCGTAAATGCGGCCGACACCAAAATCGGGCCGACGCGCCTTCGTCTCGCTGGAATCACTTTTTTTGAGGGTCACTGCGAAAAGCAATGTGCGACACGGTTCGCCATGTTCGATATGTGACAGTCTCGTTTAACAGCGACGGCTTCCCGTCTGACCGCAACGGAGGCCGCGCCATGCGCTACCGAGAAGGATCACTGCGCGTACGCTCCGCAAGGGCTGCGCCAGGAACAGAGGGCGTGCGCGTCCGAGGCGTCGCATGGTGGCCGCAGCACCTTTTCGCCGCTGTAAGTTCGCCGTGCAGGTACATTGCGCGGCCGGAAGCGAGAGGGAGCGCACCCTGAAACGGCTGCCTACGGCTCGCCTCGAGTAATTGGCGATGAACAGCATTCTCGAGAACTTAGTCTCGACGGAAAGAGCAACGAAAGGAAGCCGCTTGGACGAGCACGATCCGAAGGAAGAACCGATCGAGACCATTTTCCGCAACGGCACAATCACTGCCGTGGGTATCCTGCTTGCCTTTTCGCTCGGCTTCCTCACTCATTGGGCCGCGAACCCCTTGCCATGGCAACTCTACGATCTGTTCGCCGTAGTGCCGATCCTGCTCGGCATCGCACTGCAGATGAGAGCGCTGTCCATGCTGCTCGACATGAGTTCCTTGCGGCGCCCCATCTACGAACGCGCCAATCGCATTTTCATGGTCGGCCTCATCCAGACCGCGTGTGGCGTCGGCATGGCCATCTTGGTCGATCTTTTCGGGATATCGGTAGGGGGCACGCTGCCCGGCGCTTGACGACAAGCCACACCGCCGCTCTTCGCTCGAAGCGACGTCAAGCCGGGGAACCTTGTGCACCCCCTAGCGGCGTCCTCCTTTCATCAAATGAGCCGACGTCAGCTTTAGAGCGTCTCGGTGGCTAAAGCCGGTATGGTTTTTCGGCCGGCAGGGAAGGCCGCTGGCTGGACCTGGATGGCGTCTGAACGAGGCTTGACAGGTCCGTTGCGTCGGACATGAATTTCGCATTGCAAAGTTCTTCCGCAGACGCCTCAAGCACACTGCACTGGCGTCACGTACTACTCAGACGTTGAATGCGGCACCGCACCATCACCTCAGGCGCAACCATGGCACGCGCGCTCCCCGGCGTGGTTGACCCCATCCTGTCCAAACGAGACTGCGACATAAGCGGGACGCACTGACTTAGGTCAGAGACCAGGACGAGCGCGCAACGAAAGAATGATGGATCAGCGACGTGGGATGACAGCTCCTTGCACACCTCAATCCTGACAAAGTACCGGGACCCCCGGCCGCCTTGGTATACCATCTATCCGACTGTGCCAGACTTCTCTGCGGCAGTTGGTGCTGACGATTATGAGGAATGGCTGGGGGGCCTCCCGGCCGACGAATCGGTGTCGCTCTATTTCCACATTCCGTTTTGCCGATCCATGTGCTGGTATTGCGGCTTCCCTACCGCGGTCATCCGTCGCAACGGCCCGATCCTTAATTATTTAGCGGTGCTGCGTCAGGAGATCAGTTTGGTGTCGGAGCAAGTGCGGCAAGGGCTGCCGGTGAGCGATGTGCATTTCGGCGCGGAACGCCTCACCTTATCGGGCCAGCCGAGCACTTGGCGCTGATGGAATTTCTACGCCGCCACTTCGCTTTCAGCAAAACTGCTGCGATCACCGTGGAGATCGATCCCCGAACGTTCACACCGGAAATGGCCGAAGCCTTGGCAGCTAACGGTGTCAACCGCGCGAGCATCGGCGTGCAGAGCTTTGATCCCGATGTGCAAAGGCGATCAATCGGATCCAGAGTAAGGTGCAGACGGCCGCTGCAGTCCAAAATCTCCGCCGGCATGGCGTTGGCCATATCAACTTCGACCTCATCTTCGGTCTACCGAAACAGACTGTGCAGTCCTGCATCCAGACCGCGATGGCTGCGGTCGCCATGCGCCCCAACCGGCTTGCGGTGTTCGGATACGCGCATATTCCTTCCGTGATAAAGAACCAGCGCCTATCGAGCAGGCAGGTCTACCGGACGGCGATCTTCGCGCCGAACAGGCTGCAGCTGTCGCCGAGACACTGGTTGGCGCTGGCTACCGGGAGATCGGGCTCGATCATTTCGCTCCGCCGGACGACGAACTCGCGCTAGCGCAGAAGACCGGGCGCGCCTACGGCGTAATTCGCTGGGATACTCGGCCGATACTTGCAAAACGTGATCGGCTTAGGCGCGTCGGCTATTGGCCGAGTCCGCGAGGGGTATGTTCAGAACGAAGTAACACGGGATTCTTACGCCCGGCACATCGCAAGTGGACGTCTGGCGACATCAAAGGGTCACCGTCTGACCGACGATGACCGGGTGCGCGCAGCGATCATCGAGCGACTGATGTGCGATTTGGAGGCCGACGTGCCGACCATCTGTGCCGCCCACGAAATCGAACCAGCTCGTTTTCTCGATTCAGTTGAGAGTTTGGTGACGCTGGCTGAGGAGGGGATCCTGGACGTCGAAAACGGCTTCATCCGCGTGCGGCCGGAGCACCGCTTTGTTGTTCGCGCCGTTGCTGCTGCATTCGATGCTTTTCTCGCGAATCGATGAGTTGAGGCCACGACGCCGAAAGGCATCAAACCTTGTTTGGCGCTCGTCGGCATGGGCTCTCGCAGAAGACTCCGCAAGCGTATGCAGGGGACTTCCACTTGACGCCGCGTTCACCATCATCTCGCCTGGGTGCGCGCGAAAGCGCACAACCCGGAGCACGCTGCTCTCGGTGTGAGGCTGTGCTCTGCAAAGCACCGGTGATCCACCCTGTCCCTGGACAGCAGCTTGATGGCGTCATCTTGGAGGACGAGAAAAGATTGTCGAGGTACGGGTACGAATTGCCTCGGTCGTCCGTTCAATCGAAAGCACTGTCTGCGGAGGCACCTCTCCTTCATGCAGTGACAGGAGATGCTGGGCGACTTCCTTATCTGCTGCGGTGAGTCGATGATTTAGGCGGAGAAAGTCCATCCAGGTGGGGGTGCGGAATGTCTCCGTCCAAAGTGACGGTGTTTGCAGATTTCGCTGGAGCGTCCAGTTTCGTGCACCGGCACGGCTCTGGACGTGTCGCCGCGTGCGCATGGAGCCCAGAAAGGCCTCGATATTTTCCTCCGATATCAAATACTCGACCTTGGCCACGATAGGGCCACTTCTGGGTTTCAGATCGAGAGCCACGTCCGGCGGATGAAAAACTGAACTTTCTTGATCGGTTTCTTCCCAGGGACGGACCGGCAACACGATCCCCGCTGCTGCAACCAGCAACAGAGCGCCTGCGGCGCCCTCCAATGCTAAGGTCAAGGAATAGTTTTGCGCGACAGAACCCCAGATCCAGCTGCCAGCAGCCATACCGCCTGCGCTCAAGGCGTAGTAAATGGAGAGCGTGCGGCCTACAACCCACCTTGGGCTTGCCAACTGCACCGACACGTCAATGCCCGTCCAGGTGATAAGCCAACCCGCTCCGCCGAGCGCCAGCGAAATGGCCGCCACAGGAATCGACGATGTAAGGGCAAGGGAGAGGCAACAGACTGCACAAGCCACAGAGGCGAAGGCCACCAGCCTGTTTTGAGACGTGACCTTCCTCAAGAAGCCGTTGCCCATGCCCGCGATGAAAGCACCCATGCCGAAGCCGGCCAATAAGATACCGTAGACAATTGGCCCACTCTTCAACTGATCCCGGACGACGAGGGGGAGCAACGCCAGAATGGAGATGCTTGCCAATCCGAAAAGAGCGGCTCGGGCGGTCGCTGCCCTGATCTCCAAAGACATCGCAGTAAAGCGCACTCCGTCATGAATTGCCGTCGTCATTCTCTCACGAGGGAGAGGCGAAGAGCGGACCTCCCATTTGGTGCGCCATATCGCGCTTATGGGCGCCAGATCACTCACCGCAGCCAAGGCGAAAGCGGCCAGCGGCCCAAAGACGGCCAGGATCACGCCCCCCAAGGCCGGACCAACGCTGCGCACAATGTTGTATCCGACGGACATAAGCGTCACTGCGGCCGGAATGTCGCGTTTGTGAAGGATATCGCCGACCGAAGCGTGCCAAGCCGGATCATTCAAGGCAAAGCCGCAGCCGGCCAGGAAACCTAACCCGAGAATCAGCCAAGGACTGACAAATCCCAGACCCACAGAAATCATCAGCGTCGTCGACGCCGATGCTATCAGGCAGTGTCCCGCAAACATCACCCACCGGCGGCTGAAGTTGTCGGCAATGGCTCCGGCGAAAACTGAGAGGAAGAACACCGGCAATGTGGATGCGGCCTGGACGAGTGCCACCATGAGGTCGGACGCTGAAATCGTTGCCATAAGCCAACTGATGGCGACCGTTTGCACTAGCCAACCGAGGCTGGAAATCTGGGTGGCCGCCCAAATTGAGCGAAACACCTTGTTTCGAAATGGGGCGAGCGTCTTTGAAACGGGCGGTTGAGGATTTTCGCTCTGCATGAGGTATTGCTGGCCTTCGATGAGCGCTGCGATTTGAGCAAGCGGGTCGATACTTAGACATCGCGGAGCACCGCACGGAACCCAGCTCTATGGAGCTTGCCGGCGACTATTTACGTATTGAGCCATTCTCATAGTCTCATTCATGAGCAGTCCTGTGCGCAAGCATTGCTTTGCTAAATTCCCACCACAAGCGCGCCGCCGCTGAGACCCGCACCCGCTGCCGCCAAGAGGACTTTCTCGCCAGGCCGAAACGGCTGCGCCCGATGGGCCAGCGACAATGAGAGCGGGATCGTCGCGGCGGAAGAGTTGCCATATTCGGCGATCGTCTTGACGATCGAGTGATCAGCGATGCCGAGGTTCCTGCCGACCGCGTCGAAAATGCGCGCATTGGCCTGATGCGGCACGAAACGATCGAGGTCTTGCGGCCTCAGTCGGGCAGCAGTGAGCGCATCTCTCGAGCAGGCGGTCATCATCTCCACGGCCTTGCTGAATACTTCACGGCCGTCAGTGATCGTCATCCGTGTCTGCGCGAGGTCGAGGTCGGCATGGAACGGAGTGTTGCTTCCCCCGGCGGGAATCTGGATTAGCCCGTAGCGCGAGCCGTCGGAATCCACCGAAGCGCCGAGAATGCCTCGATCCGGGTCATCGCAAGGACTGATCACCATGGCGCCGGCGGCATCGGCAAACAGCACGGCGCTGGCGCGCTCGGCCAAATTGATGCGGTGGCTGAGGATGTTGGCGGCGATGACAAGGCTCGCTTTGCCGTGCAGGCGGGTGAACCCGTCGGCGAACATCAGCGCATAGATGAAGCCGGCGCAGGCGCCGGTCAGGTCGATCGCTCCGGCGCGGCCTAGCCCCAGCCGATGTGCGACCAGCGGCGCGCTTGGCGGCAGAAGGTGATCGGGCGTCGACGTGGCGAGCAAGAGTAGACCGACGTCGCCGCGGTCGATACCGGCATTGGTCAGCGCCATGTCGCCGGCAGAGGCGGCAAGGCCCGACAGCGTGTCTTCGTCTGTTGCCCAGAAGCGCGAGCGAATTCCGGTGCGCCGCTCGATCCAGCCGGGCTCAAGCCCGAGCCGGTCTTCGATTTCCGGGTTCTCGACCTTGCGCGCCGGCGCATGATGGCCGAAGCCGAGAACGCGCGACGATAGGTTCATGGCCGCGAGCCGAAGCGTTCGCCGGCCTCCTCTATCGCGTCATAGAGCCCGCCCAATTCGTCGCTGGTGATGCAATAGGGCGGTAGAAGATAGAGGACATTGCCGAGCGGGCGCACAAGTAGCCCCCGCTCAAGGAAAAAAGCGCGCAGTTTTGGCCCGATCTCGGCCAGATAACCGGCTGAGCCGGTGCGTAGGTCGAGTGCCGCGATGGTGCCGGTTGTCCGGCAGTCGGTGAAATATGGATTGACCCGGAAGCGTTGCAGCCCGGCGGCCTGCCTCGCGCTCAAGACCGCGATCCGCTCGGCCACCGGCTCGTCACGCCAGATCTCGACATTGGCAAGTGCTGCCGCGCAGGCGATCGGATTGGCGGTGTAGGAGCTCGAATGGAAAAACGTCTTCTTGCGATCCTCCGAAAAGTGAGCGTGGAAGATGGCATCGGTGGCGATCGTGGCGGCCAGCGGGATGGTACCACCGGTCAGACCTTTCGAGGTGCACAAGATGTCGGGCGAGACGGACGCCTGTTCGCAGGCAAACATGGTTCCGGTGCGCCCCCAGCCGGTCATCACTTCATCGGCGATCAGCAGCGTGCCGGAGGCTTCGGCGATCCTCTTCAATTCGGCAAGAACCCAGGCCGGATACATCAGCATGCCGCCGGCGCCAAGCACCAGCGGCTCGACGATCAGCGCGGCTGCGCGCCGGTCGCGGCTAACGGCCTCGAACCGATCCAGCGTTTCCTGCTCGCGCCCGGCGGCCGGGAAGGGGATGGCGTCGACCTCGAACAGCAAAGGATCATAGGCGGCGTTGAAGACGCCGCGGGCGCCGACGCTCATCGCCCCGATCGTGTCGCCATGATAGCTGTGCTCCATGACGGCGATGCGCGAACGCGGCGCGCCGATGTTGCGGAAATAGCCGAGCGCCATCTTCAGCGCGACTTCGACTGAGGTGGAGCCACTGTCGGAATAGAACACCCGGTCGAGGCCGGCGGGTGCGATGCCGATAAGCGCCTCGGCCAGCCGTTCGGCCGGCTCGTGGGTGAAGCCCGCGAAGATGATCTGGTCGAGGCTCGACGCGGTCGTCTCGATGGCCTTCATGATGCGGGGGTGGCGATGGCCATGGGTGACGACCCACCAGGAAGAAATCGCATCGAGGATGCGGAAGCCGTCGGCCTTGTGGAGATAGGCGCCTTCAGTCAGCACGATTTCAGGGACCGAGGGCTCTAGCGCGTGCTGCGTGAACGGATGCCAGACTCGAGACTCCGCCATCAGTCGCCTCCGGCAATCATGGCCAGGTCGAAGCCGGAAATCATTGCATCTCTCAACGTTTCACCCGTCAGCGGACCGAGGTGCGGCAGCCTGCCCAGCTGCGGCACGCCGCCGAATTCCACGATTGTCCTTTGTGTATCGGCCACCTCTTCGCCAATGAAGGCAATGCCGATGAGCGGGATGGAGCGGGCTCTCAGGGCCTCGATCGACAACAGCGTATGATTGATGGTGCCAAGCGCGGTGCGGGCGCACAGTATGACCGGCAGCCGCCATTGTTCGAATATGTCAATGAACCTTGTCTGTCGATTGAGCGGCACCATCAGCCCGCCGGCGCCTTCGATGACGAGCGGTGTCGGCAGGACCGGAAATGAAAGATCGTCGGCCTCGATCGCGACGCCGTCGATTTCGGCTGATCGATGCGGCGACAGCGGCATCGTCAGTCGATAGACTTCGGGCAGCACGCGTCCGTCGGGCAAGCCGGAAAGCCGGGCGACGACCTCGCTGTCGGTCTCCTCGTTGAGGCCCGATTGCACCGGCTTCCAGTAGAAGCCGTCGAGCAGCCCGGCAAGTCCGGCCGAAAACACTGTCTTGCCAATTCCAGTGTCTGTTCCGGTGACGACGATGCGTTTGGTCATGCTGTGGCCAACACTCCGACGAGAGCCTCGACCATGGCGGAAATGTCGGCTTCGTCGACGTTGAGAGTCAGCGAAATGCGCAGGCGCGACGTACCCTCAGGCACTGTCGGCGGGCGAATGCCGCGTATGTCGAAGCCGCGTGCCTGCAGTCCTGCCGCCACCGCCATGGTGCGGCTGTTATCGCCGATCACAAGCGGCTGGATCTGCGAACCGCTGGGCATCACGCCGCAGCGTTCGGCCAATTGCCGGCTCGCGAAAGCGACACGCTCGTGCAACTGAGCACGACGCATAGGCTCGTCAGACAGAATAGTCAGCGCCTCACGTGCCGCGACTGCCATCAGCGGCGATGGTGCGGTCGCATAGATGAATGGCCGGCACCGGTTGATAAGATAGTCGCACAGTGTTCGCGGTCCGGTAACGAGCGCGCCGGATGCGCCAAGCGCCTTGCCGCATGTGTGGAGCGTGACGATGTTGTCGCGGCCTTCATACGCGGCGGCCAGTCCCCGGCCGTCCGGTCCCCAGACGCCGGTGGCATGCGCTTCATCGACGACGATGAATGCCTGGTACCGATCAGCCAGCGCGACCAGGCTCTCCATCGGCGCACGGTCGCCATCCATGCTGTAAAGGCTTTCGAAGGCGATCCACACCCGCCCCATGCCGCCTTCGGCGCGCCAGCGGGTGATTGCGTCCTCGACAGCGTCGACGTCGTTGTGCGCGGCCAGCTTGAACTCAGCGCGCCCGGCCTGGGCACCCTCATGCATGCTGGCATGAGCGAGCTCGTCGAGGACCAGCAGGTCGCCTTTCTGCGGCAGGGCCGTCAGCAGAGCGAAGTTGGCGATATAGCCGCTGCCGAAGAACAGTGCACGCTCGGCTCCGAAAAATGCCGCTGCGTCCGCCTCCAGTTGCTCATGTTCCGGTGCATTGCCGCGCAACAGCCGCGATCCGGTGGCGCCCACTGGCGTGCCCCGCGCAATCGCCGTCGAAACCGCATCGCCCAGTCTTTTGGAGGCGGCAAGTCCGATATAGTCGTTCGACGAGAAGTCGAGCCCGGCGCGCGGTGCGAGCGTCCGCAACCGGTCCTTGCGCCCCAGTCCCCGCAAGGTTGCGTCATAGCGGGCAAGAATTGCCTCCTTCATTGCGTGGCGAGTTCCATAGGCTCAATGCCGAGGCGCCGGAACAGAAGGGTATCCTTGTCCTCGCCGGGATTTCCCGCCGTCAGCAGCGTGTCGCCGACAAAGATCGAATTGGCCCCGGCAAAGAAGCACAGCGCCTGCGTTTCGTCGCTCATCGCCGTCCTGCCGGCGGACAGCCTTACATAGGATTTCGGCATCATCACCCGCGCGAGCGCAACGATGCGGACGAAATCGATCGGATCGATGGCGTCGGCCGCGGCAAGCGGCGTGCCTTCGATGGGAATAAGCATGTTGATCGGCACGCTTTCCGGCGGCTCGGGCAGGTTCGCGAGCGTGACCAGCATGTCGATGCGATCGGTCTTTTCTTCTCCCATCCCGACAATGCCGCCGCAGCAGACTTTCATCCCAACCGCGCGCACGTGCCCAAGCGTTTCCAGCCGGTCGGCAAAAGTCCTGGTTGAAATAACCTCGCCATAGTAGCGCTCAGAGGTATCGATGTTGTGGTTATAGTAGTCGAGACCGGCCTGCTTCAGGCGAGCAGCTTGCTCAAGATCGAGCATGCCGAGCGTCATGCAGGTCTCCATGCCGAGGGCCTTGACGCCCTCAATCATGGCGACCACAACCTCCATGTCGCGCTCCTTGGGACTTCGCCACGCCGCGCCCATGCAATAGCGCGTTGCGCCGCCATCACGCGCCATGGCCGCTTCGTCGATGACATGCTTGACGTCCACCAGCTTCGACGCCTTCACACCGGTTTCGTAATGCGCAGACTGGCTGCAATAGCCGCAATCTTCGGGGCACCCGCCGGTCTTGATGCTAAGGAGCCGCGACAGCTGCACTCGGTTTCGATCGAAGTTCTGGCGGTGGATCGTCTGAGCTAGGAACAGCAGATCGTTGAATGGCATGCCGTAGATGGCCTCGGCCTCTTTGCGGTTCCATCGCGGAGGCGTTCCATCGACCGATTGCATGGTCTGGTTCACGTCGAACTCCGAGTTCATTCCAATCGTCATCGTCAAACCTTTGTTTGCTAGTCCGGTACGCCTTCTTGGCTTTGGGGCGCACTCGCTAAAGGCGAGCTGCGGCACGTCTTTCCAGCACCTCCTACGCCTGCCGAGCTGATGTTGCTCCTCACGCCGTAATCCTCAGTTCAAGTGCTTGCAGATGTTCTGGTGGTCCGGCATGTCCAGGCCGATGTCGAGGATCGGGGCGCTGTGCGTCAGCCAACCCATGGAGATGAGATCGACACCGGTCGCCGCAATCGCCGCCGCCGTTTTCGGCATCACCCGACCGGACGCCTCGGTGATCGTACGGCCATCCACTATAGAAACCGCGCGGGCAAGATCCTCGACCGACATATTGTCGAGCAGCACCGCGTCAACACCAATCGCGAGCGCTGCATCGAGCTGCTTCAGCGTGTCGACCTCGACCTCGACCTTCACCATATGCCCTGCTGCGGCGCGCGCCCGCTCTATTGCTGTGCGGATATCGCCGGCGATCGCGATGTGGTTGTCCTTTATGAGCACGCCGTCATCGAGGCCGAACCGGTGATTGGCACCGCCGCCGACGCGCACGGCGTATTTCTCCAATGCCCGCAGCCCGGGCGTCGTCTTTCGCGTCGATACAATCCTCGCCTTGTGACCGCGCACGGCCTCAACCATGGCCGCTGTGGCAGTGGCAATGCCGCTCAGCCGGCATAAGAAATTGAGGGCCGTGCGTTCGGCCGTGAGCAGGCCTCGTGCGGGTCCGGACAATCTTGCAATGGTTTCCCCGGCCCCAACCTCGCTGCCATCAGGGCGCCAGATCTGGATGTTGATCGCCGGTTCCACGAGAAGGAAGGCATACGAGACCAGATCGAGCCCGGCAACGACGCCCGCCTGCCTCGCTTTGAGCACCAACGTGGCAGTGCAATCATACGGGATAACCGCATCGGTGGTCAGGTCGCCGGATCTGCCCAGGTCTTCGAGGAGCGCAACGCGCACAATCGGTTCGATCAGGGTCGCGGGGAGGGGGGAGAATGAAGTCATATCAAGTGCTCCGTATGGTAGCCCGGCAATCGAGTGCGGCCGCGGCCCGCATTGCGCTGTGCAGTGTCAGCCGTGATGGGCGCACGTTGGCATCGTGGAGCGGGAAATCGGACCGACAGTGCGCGCCTCGACTCTCTTCCCGCCTCAGGGCCGCCGCGGCGATCATCAGTGAGACCAAAGCCGGACCAGAGGCAGCGACACTATTGGCTGCGATCGGCAGCAGGGTCGCCACCGCTTCGCGCATTGCCTCGCCGTCGCGGATGATACCCAGGGCGGCGGAGACAATCGGGCGGACCACGGAAGCGTCTGGTCGTGGAGGGACGAATGTGGAGCATCTGCGCGGTCGCCGGGTATACGACGTGCCGGCAACGCTTTCGGCAACCCAGCTCGCGGTGACCGCCGCTTCGGTGAGCGAGTTGCTGGCCAGGCGGTTGGCGCCGTGCAGGCCGGTACAGGCCACCTCACCGCAGGCCCACAATCCCTCGATGGAGCTGCGGCCGGCGCTGTCTACGGCGACGCCGCCCATGTGATAATGTGCCGCCGGGCGCACCGGGATCAGGTCGGTCGCGGGGTCGATTCCTGCGCTCCGGCACAATTCGGCGATGCCTGGAAAACGCTTGCCAAATCTCGGGCCGAGACTTTGCCGTGCGTCCAGGAATACGCGGCGTCCAACGGCAAGCTGGTGCCAAATGGCGCGCGCTACGACGTCGCGAGGCGCAAGTTCACCGCCAGGTGTGTCGGCGAGGAAGCGCTCTCCTCGCTCATCGATGAGCACCGCGCCTTCGCCACGCACGGCTTCGCTCACCAGCGGCATCGGCCGGCGCGGACCGTCGAGCGCAGTTGGATGGAACTGTATGAATTCCAAGTCGGCGAGTTCCGCCCCCGCCCATGCGGCGAGCGCCAGCCCGTGACCCCATGAGCCAGCGGGGTTTGTCGTGTCGCAAAACAGCCCGCCGACGCCGCCGGTCGCCAGCACCGCGCGACGCGTGGGCAGAGCGAGCGCGCCGGCTCGTCCTGCTGCGACCACGGCGATGACCGACCCGTCCTGCACGACCAGCCGGCGGACCTCCACATTTTCGATAATGGTGATCGAGGCTGTACGCCGAACCGCGGCGACGAGCGCGCGCACCAACTCGCGACCGGTGGCGTCGCCGGCTGCATGCACAATTCGCCGTCGCGAGTGTGCCGCCTCGAGCCCAAGTCGCAACGCGCGGTCAGGGTGCTGGTCGAAGTCGACGCCGAACCTTTGGATCGTCCTAATCGCTTCGGGTGCAGCTCGTACCACTCGCCGCACCGTGGCCTCATCGCAGAGTCCGTCGCCGGCAGCTATCGTGTCGCAAAGGTGAAAATCTGGGCCGTCGTCGCCCCCGAGACTTGCCGCAAGACCGCCCTGGGCAAGTTCACTGCAGGCTCCGGTTCCAAGCGGCGCGTTGGTCAAAAGCACGACCGGTTCCGGCGCCAGATGAAGCGCCGTCATCAGGCCGGCAATGCCGCCGCCGATGACGACCGGCGCCCCGGCGATGTCGCGAACCTCCAGACTCATAGGGAAAGCATGCGCTCGACCGCGCGGCGGGCGGGGCCGGCAATTTCGGGATCAATCCGGACCTCATGCCGGTTCTGCTCGAGTGCGGCGCGAATGTTGGCCAGGTTGATGCGCTTCATGTGCGGGCACAGATTGCATGGGCGAACGAACTCGACGTCGGGATGCGCGACCGCGACGTTGTCGCTCATCGAACATTCGGTCAGAAGGACGACACGCGTCGGTTTCTCACGCTCGACATAATCCGACATCGCCGCGGTCGAGCCGGAGAACTCCGCCTCCGCGACAACGTCTGGTGGGCATTCTGGATGGGCCAGCACGATGACGCCTGGATGGGCATCGCGCAGTTCCCGGATGTCTGCTGCGGTGAAGCGCTCATGCACCTCGCAATGGCCTTTCCAGGCGATGATCTCGACGTCTGTATCGGCTGCCACGTTCCTCGCCAGATATTCGTCCGGGAGCATCAGCACACGCGCCACGCCAAGCGATTCCACCACCGCCTTGGCGTTGCCGGACGTGCAGCAGATGTCGGACTCCGCTTTTACGGCGGCGGAAGTGTTGACGTAAGTAACAACGGGGACCCCCGGATACCGCAGCCGCATTAGCCGCACGTCGTTTGCCGTGATCGATTCGGCCAGCGAGCAGCCGGCGCGGAGATCCGGGATGAGCACGGTCTTGTTCGGATTGAGCAGTTTTGCCGTCTCGGCCATGAAATGAACGCCGGCAACCACGATGATGTCGGCGTCGACCGTCACCGCCTTGTGGGCCAACGCCAGGCTGTCGCCGACGATGTCTGCCACGCAATGAAAAATTTCGGGCGTCTGGTAATTGTGCGCCAGCACCACCGCATTGCGCTCACGCTTCAGCGCTAAGATGGCTTCAATATCGCCGGCGAACGCGAGCCATTCAACGGGTGGGATCACCCGCCGGACACGCTCATACAGGGACGCAGCCATAGGTAACGCCCCAGTCATTGGCGCCTCGATTATATTCGGTTTGACAATAAGGGAATATATCTACCTTGACTATAAGTATGTCAAGCCCGCGCCAGCGGTAATTTTGTCCCGGCGATAGCCCTGTCGTCGAGGACGGCATGCCGGAAGCGATAAAGCTTCGCCGGTCGGCCGCCCGTGTCGAGGGAGGTCTCCCCGGTCTCCTCAACAAGTTCCTGCTGCTCGACCAATCTCCGGAAGTTCGGCTTGTTGATCAGCCTGCCAGCCAAAGCTTCCACGGTTCGCTGCAGTTGCAGCAGCGTGAAGGAAGGCCGCATAAGCTCGAACACGACCGGCCGGTATTTGATCTTCGAACGCAGCCGCGCGATCCCGGTTGCCAGAATACGACGGTGGTCAGCGACCATTGGTTTGCCAGCCGCGGCCGCAATCGCGTCCCTGCCGCCACCGGCCTCCTCAATCAGACCAGCTTCATAGAGCAACTCGTAGCGTTGGAGCGTGAGTTCCTCGTTCCAATGGCGGTCGTCGAAGCCGAAGGCTATCGCAGCGCGCTGCCGGCGCTCGCGTTGAGTGGTCGGCTCGCTGGCGCCGCCGGCCCACTCAATCAGGCGGGGCCGCAATCTATCGAGCAGCACAGGCGGCGTGCCGAAGCGGTGGTCCTCCCAGGGAAAATATTCGTACCAACTTTGCCAGCCGCACGCGGCCGAGTTCGTTGCCTGTTCCTTCCTGGTCAATGCGAGATAGCTGATTGAGATGACGCGCTGGTGGCGCTCAGTGCCGATGCGATCGCGATCGGCGAAGGTGTAGAGTTGCTCGATGTATCCAAGTGCATGGCCGGTCTGCTGCTCCACCCACCCCCTCAAACCCGACTGCAGTGATCGATGCTCAAGGGCAAAAGGTCCAGAAGGGAGGGTGTCCGCATGACCGACTGTGAGGACACAGGGCTCACTGTCGTTTACGGCGACCACGACGGCAGTCAGGTCCACTTTGGCTTCGTCAGCTTTGACGGCGGCTTTGCCTTTCTTGGTTCTTCTTGTCTGAGGATCCATGTTTGCGAAAGCGGGTTGGCCCAACGGAGCGCCTTAATCGATTGAATGTAACCTTGGAAGCCAGCACGTCAACACCAGAGTACTCAAGCGCTGTTTTTAGCTCTTCGCAGTCGCACAAAAATATGCCAAACGCGACACCCGCTGTTGGTAACGTAAGGGAAGGGGCCTCGGTTGAGCGCGGCTGGTGAGATAAAAGGGATGACTCCTCCAGATATTCGATCGCGAAAAGGCCAGACGCCACTTGTATGCTTGACGGCCTACACCACGCCGGTCGCGAGGCTGCTCGATCGCCACTGCGACATCGTTCTTGTCGGCGACAGCGTCGGCATGGTGCTGCACGGCCTGTCGTCGACGCTGGGGGTCACGCTCGACATGATGATCATGCACGGACAGGCCGTTCGCCGCGGCCTTGAACACGCGCTGATGGTCGTCGACCTGCCCTTCGGTTCCTACGAGGAAAGCCCAGAGCACGCTTTCGGCAACGCTGCGCGCGTGATGGGTGAGACCGGTTGTTCAGCGGTAAAGATCGAGGGCGGCGAGACCATCTCGGAAACCATCCGCTTCCTTACCGCGCGCGGCGTACCTGTCATGGCCCATGTGGGCCTGACGCCGCAGGCGGTAAACACGTTTGGAGGCTATCGTGTGCAGGGCCGGGGAGCCGATGCAGAGCGGATCAGGCGCGACGCCAGGGCGGTAACCGAAGCGGGCGCCTTCTCCTTGGTGCTGGAAAAGATACCGGAGCAGCTTGCACGGCAGATAACCGCCGATATCGACATACCCACAATCGGCATCGGTGCCTCGCCAGCTTGCGACGGCCAGATTCTGGTGAGCCACGATATGCTCGGGCTCTTCACCTCATTTCGGCCGAAGTTCGTCAAACGCTATGCCGAGCTCGGTGAGCAGGCTGAGGCGGCAATCGCCGCTTACGCCACCGATGTGCGGAACCGGCACTTTCCGGCGGTCGAACATCTCTATGTCAACGCCTTGAAGGCCGGTGACTTCACATGAGCGTGCCGATCGCTCGAACCGTGAGCGAGCTGCGCGGCGTCGTTGCGCAATGGCGTCGCTCGGGTGCCACGATCGGTATTGTGCCGACCATGGGAGCCTTGCACGACGGGCATCTGAGCCTCGTGCGGAAGGCGCTCGAAAGGGCCGAGCGGGTGATCGTGACGCTGTTCGTAAACCCCAAGCAGTTCAACAGCCCCGCCGACCTGATTGCCTACCCTCGGACGGAAAGCGACGATGCTGCCAAGCTCGCTCTGCTGGGCACGCATCTGCTCTATGTGCCGGACACAGAGGAAATGTACCAGGTGGGCTTCGCCACGGCCGTTTCAGTGTCCGGCATCAGCGAATGCCTTTGCGGCGCATTCCGGCCCGGCCATTTCAATGGCGTGGCGACGGTCGTGGCCAAGCTCTTCCTGCAGGCCGGCGCTGACTTCGCCTTTTTTGGCGAAAAGGATTTTCAGCAACTTCAGCTTGTCAGGCGCTTGGTCCGGGATCTCGACATTCCGATCACTATTGTGCCCTGTCCGACAGTCCGCGAAGCCGATGGTCTTGCGCTATCGTCGCGTAACGTGCGGCTCTCCCCAGCCCAACGCGCCATTGCCCCAAAACTAGCATCGGTCCTGCTCGATACGGCCGAGCGGCTTGCACGCGGCTCCCCCATCCTGCCTACGCTTGATGAAGCGCGTGCAGCAATTCTGGCTGCCGGCTATCGCGAGCTCGAATACCTGGAGCTGCGCGGAGAAACAGACCTGCAATCGTTAGCAAGCCTTGACCGACCGGCACGCTTGCTTGCTGCGGCTTGGCTTGGCGACACGCGGCTCATCGATAACGTCGCAATATCACCCATCGGTAGTTGGTCAGGTGGGCGGAGCTCTCTCCAATCGGAAGCAGCACAGCAATTGCGGTGATGACGGCGGCGCGTCGTATGCCCTGCAGGGACAGGCCATCATTTAGAACCACGTCTCCGTCGGCTTCCAGCAACCTCCGCGAGGTACGCTAAGCGCAGATGCATCGCGTATTTGAAACCTTGGTCGAGCAACTCTCTGCAAGCGTCGATGCCGTCGATCTCCATGAGGCAATGGCGTCCGCCGCAGCCGGGTTCGACTTTCCGCTCTTCGCTTATTTCACCTACCCATCCGCTTCCGGCGACAGGCCGCGATTGATCTCGAATTATCCATCATCATGGACATCACATTACCTGCAACAGCGCTACCACAGCGTGGATCCCGTGATCCTGCGGGGACTGCGGGGCTGGGATACCTTCGACTGGGGTGTGGACCGCGATCACCGTTATTTGCCGACCTCTCAGCAGGAAGTCCTGGAAAAAGCAGCTGAGTTCGGCATTCGCGGCGGACTGACCATGTCGATGCATGATCATCGCGGCCGGTTCGCCGCACTGACCTTCGCCTCCAACGAGGCGCATCCGCCATTTCTGAGGTCGCTGACGCGCTACGAAAAAGCAATGCAACTGGTTGCGATCAACGTTCATATCCATGCCCGGCGCAGGCTCGCCGAAGATTGCGTGGTAGATGGCATAACGCTCACCCGGCGGGAGTTCGAGTGCCTGAAATGGGCGGCGTGCGGCAAGTCGGCCTGGGATATCAGCCAGATTCTCGGTGTCTCGAAACGCACCGTGACCTTCCATCAGGAAAACGCCAAGGCGAAGCTTGGCGTGCGAACCATCAACCAGGCCGTAGTGCGGATGGCTGCTCGGGCGAGATCCTGATCCTCTCCAAGTCTAGCTGTAAAGGTCTACAGGCTGCATTCATGACGGCTTTGCCCTTCGATTGCGTGGACACATCCCGCACGGAGACGACAATGATGCAGCTGATAACACCCGACTGCTACGCCGAGTTTGCGAGCGAACTCAAGGAAATGCACGGACTTAGGTATCGGGTTTTCAAGAAGCGGCTCGATTGGGAAGTGCAGACCGAAGGCGAAATGGAAACGGACCCGTTTGACAGCCTGAACCCCGTCTACCTGCTTCTCAAGGGGTCCGATTGGCGAACTTGCGGCTGCGTCCGCCTTTTGCCGACCACCGGACCGACAATGTTGCGCGATACGTTTCCGACGCTGCTGGATGAGATGGTGGTCCCTGCGAGTGCCGATATCTGGGAGAGTAGTCGTTTCGCGCTCGATCTCCCTGCGACAGCGCCGAAGGCAGCTGGCGGCCTGGCCCAAGCAACCTACGAGCTCTTCGCGGGGATCATCGAATTCGGCTTGGCCAACAATCTCTCCGGGATCGTAACGGTGACAGATACGCGCATCGAAAGGATCCTTCGTCTCGCCACCTGGCCGTTGTCACGTATCGGACAGCCCAAGCAGGTCGGCAACACCGAGGCAGTCGCCGGCTTCCTCGATATTTCCTACGCCAGTCTCTTGCGCATCCGCTGGAGGGGACGCCTCAACGGGCCGGTGTTGTGGCAACCAGTTCTCATCCAATCGGCATAGCGCCTGCGGATGCTCAGCCGTGACTTGAGTTAAGTCTGCTCACGGCCGCCACCGCCGCCGTGAGGGTGAGCGGACCCGCCCCCACGAGCTTTCGACTGTTCCGGTCGATTGGCTCGCGCGGCCGGACTTTGGATTTCCGTAGGCGCAACCCGCAGTCCAGCGTGAGCACGCCAAAATGGCGCCCCTCCGCTTCGTCCAAAGAAGCCAACGTGGCTTCTGAGGTCGTCTTAGAATATTGGACCGGCCGCCGTGAGCGATCGCAACCTCAAACCTTTGCCGGTATGCCGGTTTGGCCGGACCGTCGGCCAGTCGGAGCAGTCCCCTGATAAGGACCCGAGCTGACGCGCGGTCCAACAGCGCCCGAGCCTATGCTTTGTGCATTACCGTTCGGTTGGCCATGTCGTCCAAGACCGCATGAAGAAGGCTTCCAACCTCCTGCGCAGCGAGCTCTGGCGCAATTCCTACATCGGACAATTGAATGAGCATTTTCTTGGCAGCACAGCGCCAGAACGCACTCGCCGCCTCGCCGTTCTTGGTCTCGAGGGCCTGGGCGATACTTTCGACCAATATACGTCGCCGATGCAGCGGAAATACGCAAATGTTTGATTCATGCATCAATCACCTCACAGATTCAGTTCCACAAAGAAAAACACCGGCGTCTTCAAAAGAGCCCCGCTAGCGCGGTGACGGTTCGCGGCGACATGACGAGTTCCACTTCCCCATCGACAAGCTATTGGGAGATGAGCCGCCGGACCGCATATCCGGGACCGCACATAAGGTGAACCACCATTGCTCATCCGGCTGCATTTTCCTGGGCCGTTCGACGAGGCGTTCCAGCCGAATTGACGTCCAATGACTTGATCTCTGAAAGGGCAGGGCGGTACGAATCACCCGATTGTTCCGCTGCTTACATTCCTGCGAGCTTGTGTATGAACGATTAAAGCGTGCCCGAGCCGTTCTTGGTGGCCGCCGCAGAAGGGAATCATGTCATCCGCTGCCTATCGTAGGCGGCGCGACTTCTAGCATGACTGCACTGCCCCGACAGGGCTTTGCAATCGCGCGTTTCGAAGCCTATGCTTTGGCATCGGCCGGCATTTACTTCGGTGCAGCCGACAGTAAGACGTACGCGCTCTTGCCCCGTTGGAAGAGAGCCTTGCCCGATCCCTCTTTCGCGACCAGGTGCTGAAGCCCTCACCCCGCAGGACTTCGCGCTTTTGCGACCATCGCTGCATCACGTCGAACCGGGCATCAAGGACCAGTTGGAGGTCGCGCATCAGCCGATCAAGAACGTATATTTTCCCGAGAGGGGCATCGCGTCGGTGGTCGCCACCATGACCGGCGGGCGGCAAGGTGAAGTCGGCATTGTCGGCTATGACGGGATGAAAGGAATTGCCGTCATTCTCGGAAAGGAAAGCACTACCTGGCGCCTGCCGGTTGAAAACCTTCGCCCTGCGATTAGCCCGTCGCTTCGCACCTCAGTGCTGGATTATGCCCACGCGTTCCTCGTCCAATCATGCCGGACGGCACTGGTCAATGGCCACTCCAAGATCGAAGAACGGCTGGCCCGCTGGCAGCTGATGGTCCACGACCGTGCGGAAGGAGATAAGATCCTCCCGACGCATGAATTTCTGGCGACCATGCTCGCGCCCACCGCCCGGGGTCACCACGGCCCTGCAAATGCTTGAGTATCGAGGACTGGTGCACGCCAAGCGCGGCGAGATCACGATCATCGACCGTGCCGGATTGATAAAGCTCACACATGGCGCTTATGACAAGGAGGAGCAGCGTTATTTCGGCCTGGCCGCTGCCTGAAGCATGTCGGTTGAAACGGGTTCAGCCGACGTCTCCTTGCCCCTCACCAGGTCGCCCAAAAGCATCAGCGGTTTTGAACGAATCGCAGCTATTGTCCGCAATCGGACATAGGCTTGAAGGCGGTCGAATTCGTGCCATAAGTCGGGTTGGTCAGGGTTCAGGGAGGAATTCGTCATGACCAATTCGTTTCACACCGTCACCGTCGAAAAAGCCGCAGAAGCCTATGTCCTTTCCAGGGGAAGGGTCCGCTTTCTCTCCATGGCGCAGGCGATCCGCGCCATCCGAACACTAATGCCGGCATGCAAGGCCACCGACCGCGAGTTGGAGGAACTGTTGGCGGCCGCTTCCTTCGTTCATGGCGTGCCCGTCGCCTTCGACACAAAAACAGCCGATGGTGTAGAACCACGGCTGCATTCCTAAGAGGGCATGCCGCGCCATGCAGACTGTCAGAGGGCATTCGTCAGATGGTAGTCCGCTAACTTAACTGCAGAGTCTAAAGGACGTGTTCCAGCATTGCGAACTCACCGATCGCTTTGTTGCCAAAGCTGCCAGCAAGCGATCGCCTCATCCAGCCGTTTGCACCATCTCATCACAGACATCATCGCGATGCTACCTGTCCAGCATATGTCCAGCATTTCGCAAGGCGGCCAGAAGGAGCCTCGCATAGCCTGTGACATCGATCTGGGCCTGCATCGAAAGGGGCATGCTGGTCCAGTTCTCCAACGGTGCAATGAAAGGTGAGAAGGTGCCATTGACTAGGCAACAACAGCTAACAAGGCCCTCTCGGTCCAATGCCACCACACCGATCTTGTCGCCTGGATATCCAATGGCTGCGACTCGCTGGACCTCCAGGTCACCGTCCACCCGCACGTCAAAAAGAAGGCTACCACGGCTCCTCGTGGCTATCTCAGCCGCCTTCTCATCAAAGCTTGAAGAGAGCAAGCGGACGCTTTCCACCGCCATCTGGAAAATCACCAAATCCAGTTCATTCACGGCCATATGGGCATTTCCGCGCAACGGGTGGTGATTGCAATGACACATACTGCTTGTTCACAGATGTCGGTCACGAACGATCATTCGTCGGGTTCCGGTTCCGACCAACGGTGTCGCCACCTGATCGTGCTGCGGTTCGAACCTTCCGAACGCGAGCCGAGCGCGCTATGAGGTTGGAGTCTAGGTCTCGGACCCTGCCTCGCGGCCTTCTCATCTTTGGCAGACCCGTTGCAACGCCGCCGCGATGGCGCAAACGCCAGATGACGCTGATCCATCGCTTGATCGTGAACTGAGCTTCTGAACACCATTGGGACAGCAGGGTGGAAGGGCTTGACCAACGCTGCCCCCGTTTTCCAAGAGGACCCGTCCTCGATTGAATCTTTCGAGCCCCGTGCGGCGCGCAGCCAAATGATGACGATCTGGACTCAGCTCGCAGACCGCAAGGCAAAGAGGGAACCTTCCAGGCAGCCAAGCTGCTCGACGCAAAGAGCGGCCTTTGGAGTTCCCAAGAATCGACCCTTCCATAGTTGCGACAGGCAACCACTGCACGAGTGTGGGAGAGCGAATCGCAAGCATTGCGTGAGGTCCTGCGCGTTTTCCCCTCTTTGCTATTTGGCACATCGTTTGCGCCGAAGTGGGCGCAGCGTTCGACCGGAGCACTGCATGGGAGAGGGAGGAGCCCCACCCCGATCCGGTCAAGGAGAGAGACGGTGTTGGTTCCAAGAGTTCCCCGCGCGATCGCAGCGCCCCGCAAGCGCCATTTTGCCCGGACCTACGTGCAGGTACTTGCCGCCATAATCCTGGGTGCCGCAATCGGCTATTTCCATTTGGAGACCGGCCACAGCCTGAAGCCGCTCGGCGATGCCTTCGTCGATGTCGTCAAGATAATCACCGTACCTGTCATCTTCCTGACAATGGCGACCGGCATTGCCGGCATGAGCGATCTGCAGAAGGTCGGCCGAGTTGCCGCCAAGGCGATGGTCTATTTTCTCACCTTTTCGACGCTCGCTTTTGTTGTCGGGCTGATTGTCGCGAATATCGTTCAGCCTGGCGCCGGCCTCAACATCGATCCGGCCTCGCTCGATGTCCAAGCCGTTAAGGGCTATGTGGCCACGGCTCACGAGCAGTCCGTGACCAGCTTCCTGATGAACATCATCCCGTCAACGATTGCCAATGCCTTCGCGGAAGGCGACATCCTGCAAGTCTTGTTCCTCTCGGTCCTGTTCGGCGCGGTCTGCCGCTACAACGGCCGCTCGCTCTTCTCTCTCGTCCGATACATCAAGGACGAGCTGCTGCTCGCAATGTCCTCCTCAGAGGCCGCGCTGGCCTCGCTCATGGAGAAGATGGAAAGGGCCGGCGCCACGCATTCGGTCGTGGGTCTCATTCCATTCAATCTGGACGGCACGAATATGATGCTCGCCGCCCTTTTCATCGCCCAAGCGACGAAAACTGATCTCCCGATCGGCTGCCGGATCCTCATGCTGTTTGTCGCATTGTTCCCTTCGAACGGAACAACCCGCATTACCGGTGCAGGCCTCGTCACAATGGCTGCAACGCTCTTTCTTGTTCCGGCCGCACCGGTCACCTCCGTGGGGCTTATTCTTGGCGTCGATCAGCTTATGTCCGAATGCCACGCGCTGACGGTTTTTCTCCGCAGCGTAGCGGCAACGCTGGCTGTCACCCGGTCCGGGGCGAGCGGGATAAACGACGATTCGGGGAGCGCCTCACTAGCGGACCGTTCAGCGCTCCGGCGGTGGACGGTCAAGTCGCCCGGCGTGGTGAACACAATTCCCCGTGCGAACGACGCTCAGCTATTGGGGTGGACCCGATGGCGCAAAGCCGTATTTGAGAAACCGCCAGATCGCACCGGCACCTGTGCGCCTGTAGCAACTGCGGGGCACGATCAAAACTGACCCATTTTACACCAAAAAGGCGGCCGTTGCTGCCACGCCGTCCATGGATTGGAGACTCATGTCTAAGCCGACTGCCATCACTGTCGCAGCTCTTCTTTTACTCCTCGCCTTGCTGGCGAGCCAATATAGCGCGAACCTGCACCGGCAGGCGTGGTCGACCGACAGGCAAAAGTGGAGCGGCGCATTCGACAACGATCTCCTTCGCCAATCGCCGGCAACCCGCAAGGCGATGCCGTTCTGGTCATATTCAATGACTACCACAACTGTCCGCATTGCAGACTGGCTGATATCAACTACCAAAAAGCCTTCAAGCATGAACCCAATCTGAAGCTTGTGATCAAACAGTTCCCGGTCCTGGGACCGGATTCCCAATTCCCAGCCTTCGCCGCACTCGCCTCGAGAAAACAGGGAAAGTTCGACGAATTCCACCGCGCCCTTATGATTTCCCCCAGTTGAAGGGTCACTCTCAAGATCGCAGCGCGTGTAGGCCTTGACGTTGAGCAGCTCAAGCGGGAATGCAAGATCCGGCCATCGCAGATGAAATGCGCGGTCCGCGCACTCGCGAAAGGTCTGCACTTAGACGGTACGCCCGCGTTGGTGGTCGGCGATATAGTGGTCGCCGACCTTGTGGACATGGCCAGCTTGCAACGCTTGCATCGCCGATGCGCGCTCAAAGCGTGCTGGCTCTCGTGCGGGGCAGCATCTGTAGACCGGCCACGCTGTTGTTGCCGGAGCGTGCCGTTTGTGGCAGCTGGCTTTGCTGTCGCTCCTCGTAATCTTGTTGCGGTCATCCAGCTGCCGTGGGCGCCAACAACAATCCTGAGCGCCCGCGCCTGAAGTCGCTGGCCGGGTGCTCGTGAACCGAGCCCGCTTTTCTTCGGCAAGCTCAGGCGGTCTTGGCCCTGCGGCATCGCCCCCTGGCGCGGGGCAGCCTTCGGCTGCTGACGGTCGCCGGCCTGTCGGCCGGCGTCTTTCTATTGTGGCCTTCCCCCTGGCGCAGGGTGGGCAGCACTCCCTTCTAGGCCCGCCGCGGCGTCCCGCAACCCTTCGCTTGTCGCTTTCGGGTCCTCCACTCCGTTCCGGTCCTGCTGATGCAGTCCGCCTCCGACGGCGGGCCTTTCCGGTCGCTTTTGCCGCCCACCCCGCTTCCGGGGAGGGCGCGCGATTGTAGAGCGGAGGACATCACGATGCGTGCAAACAACAAACGTTGCGGCAGCCGACAGGCTGGCGCAGACAGTGGCGGGCGCACCGGCGCCAGCCTTTATCAGGAAATCACCGACCGCATCATTGCCGAACTGGAGCGCGGCACCGTGCCATGGGTCAAGCCGTGGGGCAGGGCAAGGACAGGCCTCGGCCTGCCGCGGAATGCGGCCACCCAGCGCCGATATTCCGGCATCAATATCCTGATCCTGTGGGGCGCGGTCATCGAGCGCGGTTTCCCCAGCCAGAACTGGCTCACCTTCCGGCAGGCGCTTTCGCTTGGCGGCAATGTCAGGAAGGGCGAGCACGGCACCACCATCGTTCACGCTGACCGCTTTGTTCCCAAGAACGAAAAGCAACGCGCCGACACCGATGGCGACGAACCGCAGGCGGTGCCCTTCCTGAAGCGCTTCACCGTCTTCGATGTCGCGCAGTGCGATAATCTGCCCGAACATCTTTACGCCGCCGGCGAGCCTCTGCCTGAGCGCGAGATGGTCCCGCAGGCCGAGGCGCTCATTCATGCAACCGGCGCTGATTTTCGCATCGGCGGCGAGCGCGCCTTCTACATGCCCGGCAGCGACACCATACAGGTGCCGCCGCAGCCGGCTTTCTTCCACCAGATCGACTATTACCGGACCTGCTTTCACGAGCTTGGACACTGGACCGGCCACCCGAGGCGACTCGCGCGCGACCTGTCCGGCTCCTTCGGGTCCAACACCTATGCGCGCGAGGAACTGGTCGCCGAAATCGCATCAGCCTTCATCTGCAGCAGTCTCGGCATCGAGCCGAGCGTGCGCCATGCCGACTACATCGGCTCATGGCTGACGGTTTTGCGCGAGGACAACCGCGCCATCTTCCGCGCCGCAAGCCATGCCTCGAAAGCCGCCGATTTCCTGCTTGGCCGCAATGTCGATGTCGAAGGCGAGGCACATGCCGAAACCGCCTATGGGAGCGCGCAATCCTCACACGCGACCGCCTTGCGCCTCTGATGACGCAAAGCCGCGCGCAACCAACTCGACAGTTCTTTTGAGGTTGCCCTAACGCCGATGGCCGGCGTTGGCGTCGATCGTTCATCGGACCGAGGTTCGCAAAAAAAGAGGGCGGCATTGATGCCGCCCTCTCGTTGCGAAAGCTGCCAGAGCTGGATTAGAAATCCATGCCGCCCATGCCGCCCATGCCGCCGCCGCCCATGCCGCCAGGCATGCCGCCGCCAGCCGACTCCTTCTTCGGAGCCTCCGCGATCATGGCTTCGGTGGTGACCAGCAGGCCGGCGACCGAGGCCGCGTCCTGAAGAGCCGTACGGACAACCTTGACCGGATCGACGATACCCATGGCGATCATGTCGCCATACTCGCCGGTCTGGGCGTTGTAGCCGAAGGTCGCGCCCTTGTTCTCAAGGATCTTGCCGGCAACGATCGATGCTTCCGCACCGGCGTTGGCCGCGATCTGGCGGGCCGGAGCCTGAAGCGCACGACGCACGATGTTGATGCCGGCGGCCTGGTCGGCATTGACGCCGGTGGCCTTGATGTTGGCCGAAGCGCGCAGCAGCGCGACGCCACCACCAGCAACGATGCCTTCTTCGACGGCCGCGCGGGTCGCGTTGAGGGCGTCATCGACGCGGTCCTTCTTTTCCTTGACTTCGACTTCCGTCGCACCGCCGACGCGGATCACCGCAACGCCGCCGGCGAGCTTCGCCAGACGTTCCTGCAGCTTCTCCTTGTCGTAGTCCGAAGTGGTCTCTTCGATCTGCTGCTTGATCTGGGCAACGCGGCCCTGGATCTCGGCCTTCTTGCCGGCGCCGTCGACGATGGTGGTGTTCTCCTTGGAGATCGACACCTTCTTGGCGCGGCCGAGCATGTTGAGGCCGACGTTCTCGAGCTTGATGCCGAGGTCTTCCGAGATGACCTGGCCACCGGTGAGGATGGCGATGTCTTCCAGCATGGCCTTGCGGCGATCACCGAAGCCCGGCGCCTTGACGGCGGCGATCTTCAGGCCGCCACGCAGCTTGTTGACGACCAGCGTGGCCAGAGCCTCGCCTTCGACGTCTTCCGAGATGATGAGCAGCGGCTTCGAGGTCTGCACGACGGCTTCGAGAACCGGCAGCATGGCCTGGAGGTTGGACAGCTTCTTCTCGTGCAGGAGGATGTAGACGTCCTCGAGCTCGGCAACCATCTTGTCGGCGTTGGTGACGAAGTAGGGCGAGAGGTAGCCGCGGTCGAACTGCATGCCTTCGACGACTTCGAGTTCGGTCTCGGCGGTCTTGGCTTCCTCAACCGTGATGACGCCTTCGTTGCCGACCTTCTGCATCGCTTCGGCGATCATCTTGCCGACCGAAGCATCGCCGTTGCCGGCGATGGTGCCGACCTGGGCAACCTCTTCGGAGGTCTTGATCTTCTTGGCGTTCTTAATCAGGGTCGCAACGACGTCGGTTACCGCGAGGTCGATGCCGCGCTTCAGGTCCATCGGGTTCATGCCGGCGGCAACGGCCTTGTGGCCTTCCTGGACGATCGACTGCGCCAGAACGGTCGCGGTCGTGGTGCCGTCGCCAGCGATGTCGTTGGTCTTCGAAGCAACTTCGCGGACCATCTGCGCGCCCATGTTTTCGAACTTGTCCTCAAGCTCGATTTCCTTGGCGACGGTGACGCCGTCCTTGGTGATGCGCGGGGCGCCGAACGACTTGTCGATGACCACGTTGCGGCCCTTGGGGCCGAGCGTGACCTTCACCGCGTCAGCGAGGATGTTGACACCGCGCAGCATGCGCTCGCGGGCATCGCGGGAGAATTTTACGTCTTTGGCAGCCATTTTTAGCTCCTGGCAGGGGCTTCAATCGAGCCCGGGAATTCAGTTGACGAAAGGGCCTGATATGAGCCGATGATGCCCATGATGTCGGATTCCTTCATGATCAGAAGGTCTTCGCCATTGAGCTTGACTTCCGTGCCCGACCACTTGCTGAACAGGATGCGGTCGCCGGCCTTGACGTCCAGCGGGACCAGCTTGCCAGCTTCGTCACGAGCGCCGAAGCCGACAGCGATGATCTCGCCTTCCTGCGGCTTTTCCTTTGCCGTGTCGGGGATGATGATCCCGCCAGCGGTCTTGGATTCGGATTCGACCCGGCGAACGACCACGCGGTCATGCAGCGGGCGGAACTTCGACTTTGCCATTTTCGGATTTTTCCCTGGTGCGCTGTTGAGGGGTTTTTGTTAGCACTCGCGATGGACGAGTGCTAACGCGATAGTGAGGTAGGCTGTAAGCGGGCACTCGTCAAGACGGACGAGGGCAGGCGAGGAGCTCTGGCCCCCTCCCCGGTGGAACCCAACGCATACGCGGCATCCGCGTTGATGGCTGCGAGCCCCACATTTCCATTGAATTCGGCGTCATGACGCCAACTTGCTCGCGCCGCTTCCAAGTCGTCAGTCGTGCTGCCGTCAGCACGAACATAGGGCTGCGCTTCACTTCCCGTCGAAGCCGCGGCAAGCAGCGTCGCCGTCAGCACGCTCCTTTGCAGATGCTTGCCAAAGGTGGACAGTGAGCGCACCTGCGCCGGGCTGTTGGTGCGAACGTAAGACGTCATTGACAACTCCTTTTTGCAAGTCGAGCCCCTTCTCCACCTTCGGCCGCCGTCGACGCGAAGAAGTCCGCATCGCGTTGAAGACGAGCTGCGAAAAAGAGAAAGATGTGTTTGATGGCTGCGGCCCCAACGGTGCCTTCAGATTTGAGATCACTTCCGCCGCGAGCGGCTGAAGCTCCTCGCAACGTCAAATCGAATCTGCTGCCAAGCCTCCAGGAAAGGAGAGCATTGCTCATCTCGCGCTTGTGCATGCAGTCAACCTTCGATCCGTGTTGCCACATCAAGAGCAAATGCCGTGCCAAAGCTCACTGGGAAGTGAACGCATGGCTCTCCCTGAAAACCTCACAAATCCAGCATGGTCAATTGTGCGGAACCCGACATGCGTCTTCTGCCACTGTCAGCTTTCGGACAGGCATGACGCGTTTCGCGCCGACCACCGGTCGATCGGTTTTGGGGCCGGTCTGTTCGCCTCATAAGAGCGCGTTACATTGCGTAGCGGTTTCCCGAGCGCCGCCACATGACACTGGACCTGCAGGTAGCACCGGCTTCTCATCCAGCCTTACTTTGGCCCCCTCGCGTATCAAATTCCCGCTGGCGAGCCCTGCTTTCATAGATCGCACCATGCCGGATGTCTGCTCTGGCGCCCGACCCGCTGGCACGATCTCGATCCGGCATAAGGGCGCAGCATCTTTGCAGGCCGTTTCATCCCGGCGTCCTGCTTGGCTGACAGACCGCACTTGGCGAGCGGTCTCCATGCTCTCTCCAAGGACCATCCCTGCGGCTGGCTTGTCGACCTATGGGCGGGTCCGGCCGCCCGAAACCCTCGCGCCATCAGCTTTTTTCCCCGCCGCCTGCGGCGGCTTCCTCGCGCCGCTTCGCTCACAAAAAAGCTGCCCGCTCGGGTCCTTCACTGTCGCTGCGGCCCTGTCGGATTCAGGCGGTCCTGACGCGCCCATTACGGTGCGCCATCGCAGGGGATGGTCCCCGGCGAAACCACAAAAGGAGACTTCGAAATGACCGCGATCGGTTACGTCAACAAGCAGGAAAACGGCGCCTACAAGGGCCAGTTCAAGACGCTCAGCGTCCGCGCCGACATCGATATCGTCCCCAACCAGGCCAAGAGCGCCGATAACCATCCCGACTTCCGGGTGCTTACGCAAGGGGTCGAAGTCGGCGCTGGCTGGATCCGCACCGGCGAGACTTCCGGCAAGGATTATGTGAGCCTGTCGATTGCAGCGCCGGAGTTCGGACCGCGCAAGCTCTACGCCAATCTCGGCCGAGCCGCCGGCCAGGACGATCACGACACCTACGCCATCATCTGGAACCCGGCCGACTGACCGGCCGAGATAAGAGCCTCGCGCCGCAGCCCCGGCGCGGGGCTCATTCCCAGGAGTTCCACCCAAACCCCGTCCGCCCTAAAGGGCGGCGAAAACTCTCCCCCGACTCTTCGCCCGTCCCCGAGACGATCTCCCTCGCCCATCCTCGCCCTCGCTTGTCCGAAGCGAAACGAGGATCATCATGGACGACGAAAACGAACGCGCGGCCCGCGCGAAAAAGGGCAGCCCGTTTCTCAGCACAGCCCAAGCCGCCTTCTATATCGGGCTCTCCCAGCGCACGCTCGAAAAGATGCGGCTCAAGGGCGGCGGCCCGAAATTCCGCAAGCACGGCCGCTATGTCCGCTATCACATCGACGAACTCGACCATTGGTCGAAAGGACACCCGCAGCACTCCATCGCCGGCGATGGCAAGGCCGGTTCCGGCCAGGGCGGCACGGGAGGCCGTTCATGAGGCGGCGCCCTTCCATCCATCTGATCGGCAGCCGCCTGAGGCGTGTTCGAGCCCGTAAGACGGTCGCCTTGGCCGCGGCCGGTCTCGGTCTTTTGGGCTTCACGGCGCTGGGAAAGCCCGCCCCTTGGCTGGTCTGGAACGCCTCGGCCAGCGCGCCGATCGGCCTTTACCGCATCGCTGCGGGAGCGCTGGCGCGTGGCGATCTCGTGCTCGTGCGCCCGCCTGAATACGCGGCGTATCTCGCCGCCGAGCGCAGCTATCTGCCTCGCAATGTGCCGCTGGCAAAACGTCTTGCAGCGCTGCCGGACGATAATGTCTGCGCCTTCAATGACGCCATCATCATCGGCGGCGACATCGTCGCGCGCCGGCTCAAAATCGACGCCGAAGGCCGACCTTTGCCATGGTGGAACGGCTGCCGAGCGCTCGGGGATAACGAGGTTTTCCTGCTCGGCAGCGACAAAAACCGCTCCTTCGACAGCCGCTATTTCGGGCCTGTTCCCACTCAAAATGTCATCGGGAGGCTCGTACCACTATGGACCGAGTGACCCTCCTCTTGTTGGGCATGATCGCCATTGCGCCATGCGCCTGTTCCGCCTCGACCGGCGCTGAGCCGGTCGCCATCTCCCAAAGTCCGCAGCTGCGAAAGTGGCAGACGTTGGTATCGGAAGCAAGCCGGCGCTTCCATATTCCCCAAGCCTGGATCTATGCCGTCATGGCTGCCGAAAGCGGCGGCAAGACAATGCGCGGCGGCCGCCCCATCACCTCCCCCGCTGGCGCCATGGGCCTCATGCAGGTGATGCCCGGCACCTATGAAGAGATGCGGGTCGAACACGGCCTTGGGCCTAACCCCCACGATCCGCGCGACAATATCCTGGCCGGCACGGCCTATCTCAGTGCCATGTATGACCGCTTCGGATTTCCTGGCCTGTTTGGCGCCTACAATGCCGGTCCCGAGCGCTACGACGAGCATTTGAAGCGTGGCAAACCGCTGCCAGAAGAGACCGTCGAGTACCTCGACCAACTCAAGGCGGCCGGAGTTTCGGCGGCCGACATCGAGGCGTTCGAAAGCCAATCTGTCGCTCCAAAGGCGCAAATCGCTCCTCTCGGACGGTCGCTGTTCTTCATTCATGACGGTGTTCACTCAGGCGTGCGAAACGGCGATCTCTTCGTGCCGCTCGGCAAGGACGGCGCGCAGCCGAAGGAGCCGGTGCGTTAGCCATGGCGGACGGGGGCGCGTCTGGCGGGGCTGGGCGCGGAAGGCAAGATAAAGGTACCGCCTCCAGGAGGCGGTTAAATCTTTGTCTGCACATCGTTTTTCCGGGAGGCTGCCGCCGGTGCCAAGAGGGTTTGACGTGTAAGTGTCTGATTTTGCTTGATATGTCTGGGAGGCTCGCATTAAGGATGACGAGTTCAGGCCGAAGCTCGGCAAAATCGGGTCGCGCGGCTCGAAGGCCGGCAAACGCTATGCCGGCCAGGTTCGTGCGGCGATCAACCGGGCTGGCGGCCGGCCGCAACGCGGTGGTCGCTTCACAGGAAGCCGGACAGGGCGCGGCGGGGCGGCCGCCGCACTGCTGAAATCGCGCGACCGGTATGCCGCCTTCCGCCAGCGCCGGGTGATCGTCAAGGCGCGGGTCGTCAAGCTCGCCGGCAAGGGCGCGGACGGGGCGCGTGCCCATCTACGCTATCTTCAGCGCGACGGGGTCACCCGCGAAGGTGAACCTGGCGAGCTCTACGGCGCCGACAGCGGCCGCGTCGACGGCAAGGCGTTCATCGATCGCGCGGACGGCGACCGCCATCAGTTCCGCTTCATCGTCGCTGCCGAAGACGGCATCGAGTACGACGACCTCAAGGCGCTGACGCGGCGGCTCATGGCGCAGATGCAGGAAGACCTCGGCACGAAGCTCGACTGGGTCGCGGTCGATCATTTCAACACCGGCCACCCGCACAGCCACATCATCGTCCGTGGCAGGGACGACCGTGGCGAGAACCTGGTCATCGCGCGCGAATATATCTCATCTGGCATCCGCGAGCGGGCGGCCGAGCTGGTCAGCCTCGATCTCGGTCCGCGAACCGACCGCGAGATTGAGCTTCGCCTGCGCCGGGAAATGGAGCAGGAACGCTTCACCAGCATCGACCGTCGGCTGCTCAGCATGCGTGATGATGACGGCCTGGTCTCGCCGGGCGGTCCCGACGCCATTCGCCAGACGCTGCACCAGGGACGGCTGCGCAAGCTCGAGCGGATGGGTCTGGCCGCGGAGGTCGGCGCTGGCTCCTGGCGCCTCGACGATGAGCTCGAAGCCACGCTGCGCCGCACCGGCGAACGCGGCGACATCATCAAGACCATGCACCGCGAACTGACCGGCAAGGGGCTTGCCCGCAGGGCCGCCGACTGGGTGATCCACGATCGATCCGGCGAGCCCGTCCAGTCTCTCGTCGGTCGCGTTGTCGCGCGTGGACTGGCCGACGAGATCAATGACCGCCATTACATGATCGTCGACGCCGTCGACGGTAAGAGCCATTGGATCAACATCGGTAGAGGCGAGGCGATGGAAACGATGCCTAATGGCTGCATCGTGCGTGTCGCGCCAAGGAACACCGAGCCGAGGCAGGTCGATCGTACCATCGCCGAAATCGCCGCCGCGCATGGCGGCCGTTACGACGTCGATATGCACCTGAAGCATGACCCATCCGCCACCGAGAGCTTTGCGCGAACGCATGTGCGGCGGCTGGAGGCGATCCGCCGCGCGACCGGCGGCGTCGAGCGAGAGCCGAACGGCACCTGGCTCATCGCGCCGGACCATCTCGATCGCGTCGCGAATTATGAGGGCCAGCGGGCCAGGGCCGAGCCTGTCGTTGCCGACAAGCTCTCCTCAATGGCGCTGGAGCGACAGGTCAGCTTCAACGGCGCCACCTGGCTCGACCGGGAGCTGGTTGCCGATAGACCCGAGCCTTTGCACGGATCCGGCTTCGGCCGCGACGTGAGAGAGGCGCAAGCTCGCCGGCGGCAGTGGCTGATCGCGCAAGGCCTCGCGCATAAAGAACAGGATGGGATCGTCTATCGAGCCAACATGCTTTCGATCCTGCGCCAGCGAGAACTGAACCGTGTTGCTGGCCAACTGTCGGAGGAACTTGGCCTGCCCTATGCCGAAGCGCGATCCGGAGGACGAGTAGAGGGTACGCTCCGCCGCTCCGTCGAGCTTGCCAGCGGAAAATATGCCGTCGTTGAAAAGTCGCGCGAGTTCACGCTGGTGCCATGGCGGCCGGTGCTTGAGCGCCATGTGGGCAAGGAGGTCTCCGGTGTCGTAAGTGGGGAGGGGATTTCATGGACCGTCGGCCGGCAAAGGAGCGGACCTGGTGTTTCGTGAGATGGTGTACAGCTTTTTAGCCAGCGGCGCGGGCAGCCATGCGAGCCCGCGTAGACCTTATGGCCGCACGCCCGCAATCGGTCGCATGGACCTGCCAGGCGGGGCGGCTTTGGAGCGTTCGGACCCGACACGCTGCGTGAGTGGCCAGACTTCGAGCGCTCGAAGATGCGGACTGTTGTCTGCTGGCCGGCGTTATTCCGGCTGGCCTATGACCGCGGCGCAACAGTTCACCGCTGAAGTTGCCACGGGCGAACATCGACAAGAGAAAAAACACCATTGCGCGATACAAATCGCCGTTGAAAGCGTTTAGGTTGCATGCGCTTCGCCAAGTAAACGGATACCCCAGAAGAGAGCCATGACCACGGCCCGCCATATCGTGACGCTGCTTAAAAGCCACATTGCCGGCGACGAGGATCGTTTCCTCTCTATCGCGATGCAGCTTGCTGCGCATGAGGCACGTCAAGGCCATGGTAAGCTTGCTCAGGAGCTCAAGGATCTGGTCGACGCAGCCAAGAGCAGGGACGCCCGGATTGTCAAGAGCAGTCGGCCGGTTCCCCTTTTTCAGCCAAAGGGCGAGCTCGCAGGGCTCCTGCATGTGCGCTATCCGGACCTGCGACTGACCGACATGATTTTGCCGGACAGTCTGCGCTCGCGCCTGCACCGCGTGCTGGGAGAGCAGCGCCAACAAGCAAGCTTGCGCGAGCACGGGCTTGTTCCCCGTCGCAAACTGCTTCTGGTCGGCCCGCCAGGATCAGGCAAGACGATGACCGCATCGGCATTGGCCGGGGAGCTTCATCTGCCCCTTTTCACGATCGTCCTCGATGGTTTGATCACCAAGTTCATGGGAGAGACTGCCGGAAAGCTGCGGCTTGTTTTTGATGCAATGCAGGCGACGCGGGGCGTCTACTTCTTTGACGAATTCGATGCCATCGGCGCGCGTCGAGGCGAACGCCAGGATGTTGGCGAGATTCGGCGCGTGCTGAATTCGTTTCTGCAGTTTCTCGAGCAAGACGACAGCCACAGCCTGATTATTGCGGCAACAAATCATCCCGAGCTGCTCGACAGAGCTTTGTTCCGCCGTTTCGACGATGTCATCGAATACGCCGTGCCCGATCGGCCGATTATAGAGGCGCTGCTTCGGGCTCGACTCGACCGCTTCGACACCAGAGGGCTTGCCTGGAACGAGGCGATCTCTCAGGCAGAGAGACTGTCGCAGGCCGAGATCACGCGCGCGGCCGACGACGCTGCAAAAACCATCATATTGCGGGGGGGGAAGCGGATCACCTCGGAAGCGCTCATCGACGCTCTGAAGGAACGCCGGCAGGCGTCGCTGTTTGAGTAGCGACAGCACAGATCATAATGGCAGACGATTTTCCGCGCGACCGCGCCCATATCCACCTTCGCAACAACGGCATTCGGGAAGCCTATCGGCGGCCCAACCAACTTATACATGCACCGCCGCTGCCGGCGCGTGATCGGGCGTCGCATGCTGCGGCCTTGACGCAATCCATCGAACAAGCGGTCGAAAGTGCACGCCAGCAGATTGCGGCGCGTGACCCCCAGCTGTCGGTCGGCACGCCTGGCTTTTACCTCGCGATCGATCTGCCCATGTCCGGACGGGCGGCCCTCGACCAGTTGGCCGATCGTCGCCAGCACATGGAGCTGGTCGCCGTCCATGAGCCAACTCAACCCGGTGCTCCCATCACAGCGTCGGTGTTCCTGCCGCAAAGCGCGCAAGCCTATTATTTGCGGAAAGTCGAGGCGTATCGAGACGTTGATACTGACCGCGGCAGACCGCGCAACGAGCCGCTCGTCTCCCGCATGGAGACAGTCAGGCTGGCGACTGCACGATCGTTGTTTACCGACCACGACGACCTCTTCCCCCAGGCCGCTGACGAGCAGGTGTGGTGGGAAGTCTGGCTGCGCGACGGTCGCCGCGAGAACTTCGAGCACATTGCCGAAGCCCTGAACATCACTTTGCGCACGCATGCGGTTAGGTTTCCGGAGCGGGTGGTCATGCTGGCCCTCGCCAGCACGGCAATGCTCGACCGCATGATTGCGCACAGCGATGTCGTCGCCGAGCTGCGGCGCGCGAAGGATACGCCGTCCTTCTTCCTGGGCCTTGGCGGCGCGGAGCAAAGGGACTGGAGCGACGAGCTTCTCGGGCGCGTCAGACCGCCTCAATCCGATATTGCGGTCTGCATTCTCGACAGCGGCGTGCGTCGCACCCACCCGTTGATCGAACCCGCACTTGCCGTTTAAGACTGGCACACCGTCAAACCGGCATGGGGCAGCGACGACACACCTGCGTGGAGCGGCCACGGGACGCGAATGGCAGGTGTCGGCCTGTACGGTGATCTGGTCCCGCTCCTGGTCGGAGGCGATCCAGTTCCATTGCCCTTTCGGCTGGAGAGTGTTCGTATCCTTCCGCCAGAAGACGAGGCAAACGATCCAGAACTCTATGGCGCGATCACCGCGGAAGCGATCGCCCGCGCCGAGGTGCAGGCGCCGGAGCGCCGCCGCGCGATCGCAATGGCTGTGACAAGCGCCAGTCCGGCGCGTGGAAGGCCCACATCGTGGTCTGCCGCTATCGACCAACTCTGTTTCGAAGAGGAACAGCGACGCTTGATCGTTCTCTCTGCCGGCAACATCGGCGATGACCTCATGCCGGCCGAGCATTTGACGCGCAACGATCTGGAAGCAGTCGATGATCCTTCTCAGGCCTGGAATGCGCTGACGGTCGGCGCTTTCACAGAAAAGGTCGATATCATTGACACCGACTTTTCGGGCTACGCTCCGATCGCGCCGGTCGGCGAGCTCTCGCCGCGCAGTCGCACTTCGGTCGTTTGGGACAGGCAGTGGCCGGTGAAGCCCGAGGTCGTCTTCGAAGGCGGCAATCTCGCCCATGACGGTGTGTTGCCCGGCGAGCCGATCGACGATCTGCAGATATTGACCACTTTCTGTCGACCCGAACTGCGCCACTTCACCACCCTCGGAGATACGAGCGCGGCAACGGCCCATGCCGCACGGATGGCGGGACTAATTCTATCAGCGCGCCCCGAGCTGTGGCCTGAATCGGTTCGCGCCCTGATCGTCCACTCGGCCGAATGGACTCCGGCGATGCGCGCACGCATCGATGCGTGCAACGGAGCGAAGGGCGAGATCCAGGCGCTCGTGCGGCGCTATGGTTACGGCGTGCCAGATCTTGGGCGCGCGCTTCTGTCAACGGTGAACGACCTCACGCTTATCGTTGAAGATGAGCTTCAGCCTTTCCAGCGCGAGGGCGGCGCGGCTGCCAAAACGCGTGACATGAAGCTGCATCGCCTGCCTTGGCCGAAGGAGCAGCTCGCGGCGCTCGGCGCTGCCCAGGTCGAGCTCCGCGTCACGCTGTCCTATTTCATCGAACCCAACCCCGGTGAACGCGGATGGACCCGCCGGCATCGTTACGCGTCCCATGGTCTTCGGTTCAGAGTAAAGTCAGCGACCGAGACAGTCGACGAATTCCGAGCCCGCATCAATCAGGCCGCTCGGGACGAGGAGGAAGGGGCGCCTGCTGGAGGCGGAGAAGAGTGGCTGCTCGGCACCTTCCGCGATCGCGGCTCGTTGCACGCCGATTTCTGGTCGGGCAGCGCCGCCGATCTCGCCGAGCGTGACGCGATCGGCGTGTTCCCGGTCGGGGGCTGGTGGAAGGAGAAGCCTTACCTGGAACGCGTCGACGCTCTGGCTCGGTACGCCCTGATTGTGACGATTCGGGCGCCTGGGGTCGATGTTGACATCTTCACACCCGTCGAAGCAGCCCTGACTGTCGAGACGTCGGTCGAGACCTGATGCAGCACTGTCCAAACCGGCCAACAACGGAGGTTTGACCAGCCTCTGGTGCCATGGCGGCTGGTGCTGGATCATCACGTCGGCACGGGATCATGCGCGGAGGACGATAGGCCGGCAAAGGAGCGGGCCAAGCGTGTCATAATGGCGCCCATGGTCACGCCCACAAGCCGCGCCCCCTGCGTCTACGGAGAGGTGCGCGTCTGCTTAGGCGGCCGAGACATCGCTTACCTGATCAACGCGCTCCGTATTTGCGCCTGTAAGCGGCAATGAAATCGTCGTCGCTACAGATGCAGCGGCCGCTGGAGTCCTTGGCCTTCGGATCGTGCAAGTGAGAGCCAAGGGGGCGCAGAAGATTCACCCGAGTGCTCGTCGTCGGGCTCATGGGAAACCCCGCACTATGCTTGACCAAATCCGCGGCAAGCATAATCCCGGCAAGCACCGACTGAAAGGCCATCGGAACCACAGTTCGAACGCGGCGACTTCCTTCGCTAAGCTGGAACACCAGACCGCCGCAGATAGCCTGCTGATAAAAGGAGCGCAGGGGCTGGCCGACAAACGGGGCTAGCGGTTCAAACGGCACAGCCATCGCTGTAGCCACGCGAACTACAAAGTCGTTGGGAACTCCGGCATTTGTCTGCAGGAGCGTTTTCACCTGCTCGTGTGCTTCCGGTATTCCGAGTTCCTCGGCAATCAGCTGGTGCTCGTCCTTGGATTTTCCGGATGGCAGGTACATGCAACAAAGGCAAGCCTGGCCGTCATCGAAACCATGCCGGGAGATACCGAGATCGTGCTCCTGCATCCAAGCGTTTGCGATCCATCGCGGCAGTGCACCTTGGACAGCCAGACGGTCGGCGGCGGTGTCAAGCGCCACACCCACTTGGTCTAAGACCCAATTGCCCCGGCGCGCAACATATTCTGCCCACGTCAGAGGGTGCGCCTCGACCTCAAGGCCAGTCGATCTAAGGGCGGTGGCTGCAAGAACCGCCTTGGACATACCAATCTCCGCCTGGCCGGCCAATGCGTAGCGCTGCAGGTTTGAGAGTTCGATCGCTTCGTGATCGATTACATGCAGACGACCCTTGAGATCGGGTTGTCTCGCTAGCGCCCAAAGCGAGCCATGGCCTATCGCACCGAGCCCAACGAGGTGGGTTTCGCCAAGGTCGACTGGGAAGTCGATCGGGCCAGCCTCCCCGGCTTTGGTCTTGTCGTAGCTGCATAGCGAGAGGTCGATGGTTTCGTCCAACTCGGCGCCGGTCAACTGGGCGGCGAAGATAGTTCGAAAGACGTTGGCGGCGCCGAAGCAACTGGCGGCGCCAGCTCCAAAAGGCAGCAGACTTGGGCCAGAGCCCACCGGGTCCGTACGCGACAGCTTTGCCGCCCAACCGTCCGATCCCACGAAAAAGATCGGGCACCGGAGTGATGGGCGCGTTACCCCTGCAACGACGCAGACGGTGGCAGACTTGCCGGAACGCCGGATGCCGACTTTTGGATTGATCGACTTTGCCAAGCGCTCCAGCGCTTGGGCTTGAGAGCTCGCCGCGCTGTCCAGCGGGAGTATCGCCAGAACCGGGTAGAGCCTAGCGAGCAATCTCACCGCAAGATCTAGTGTCGCCTGGCCTTCGGCGCAGGAAGCGGCCTGATGGTCGAAGGCGACTGCCACGACCTGCTTTTCAAGAGCTGCTTTGAAGTCTCCCAGATGAAAATCGGCCAGGACCTGAGATGCCGCCGTGGCGGCACGATCGATGAAGTTAGCGAATGCCATTGTTCAACTCGATATCATGATCATTCGCGACAGTGCCGCGGGAGGGAGCGCATTCCATTTGGCCTTTTCGTCAAGCCGATAGGCGGCGACCCGAGCAAAATCGAAAGGCTCGCGGGCGAAATTCGGCACTACCAGCGACAGACACCCAACCGTGGTAGCAACCGCATAAGCGTCGTCCGTCGTCGAATGGTAGGCGCGGCCCGGATGGCTGTGAATCTGGGCCAAGAGTTTCAGGCCGCTTTTGTAGAGCCAGACATTGAGCCGGTGCAGTTCTTCGGCCGCAACGATCACGCAAACGCCATCGTTTGTCCGAATGTGACGCTGCGCCGGGATAACCGTCTCTGTTACGGCAAAGTGCCGGTCTTGCTGAACGCCGACCCAGAGCGCCATCCCCTCATTGCCTTCGCGACCAACTGAGCGCAGATGCCCATGCGTGGTCGAGATGCAGCCGCGCGGGAGAGTCACGATCGTTACATCTCTCAAACCAGTCATTCTTGTATCGCCTGAGGGGATACCACCATTCCTACGATTGCCGGTGGGAGTTGAATCTGCAACTGCTCTATAGGAATGATTCCGTACTTGATGATCTTGTCCAGGATGAAGGCCAAACAGCCTTCGCCAGAACCCCGATGAAGTAGCCATGGATCACCTGAATGGGCTGGATTGTCGTGGTATTCCCGGACGCCCGCCATGCACAGGAATGGTTCGTCCTCGGGACTGTTGGCCTGGATGAAGTCCGTCAGCGGCACGGCGTTCTGCTGGATGAGAGCTCCTATCATCTCCGGCGGCGTTCCGGGCAGCGGCGGACGTCTAAGCATTTTCAGGTATAGATCTTTCCGGGCAATCGGATGACGCGTAAACGGATCGACGAAGACCACGGACGGTGGTCTTAAGTCGTAGTCGGTGAAGTCGACCTCGCTCGCTGCGCTGATCACCCGTGGTTTTAACTTGAGGCTTGCGAAAATGAAGAAAGCGCGCGGAAAGGTCGCCTCGATCAAGAAGCAGCCCTGAGCCCGATAGACATCAGCATATGGCCGGAACCGGCCGATCTCCCGATCAAACTTCGCTCGGGAGACCTCCGGATCCACACTTTGGGGTTTAGGCACCTGCGACGCCCGCCTTCAGGCTGAGGAACAGGGTCACAGTATTCGGGAAACCGAAATCGCCAAGCTTCTTGTCGACGTCGAGCAAGTTGCCGGCCTCATCCTTCAATTCCCAATTCTCGGCTGGTTGGGCGACATTCTGCGTGTTCTCAAGGGCTTTGGTACGAATGACGTGAAGCGGCTGGTTGGGATTGGCTTCGACCTGCGTGGGCTGGCCGTTCACCACCATCGTGATCTCGATCTTGCCCGGCCCGCCGCCGTGATTATCGCCCTTACCCGAATCCTTCGACATTGTCCTACTCCTGTGGCTTGCCAACCGTCCCACGCCCTGGCGCCCACCTGCGAGTGAGACCGGCGGTCTTCAATCGTTCACCCGGCGCCACGGCCGCGAGTACGCGAAAGACAGGGGATAAGCTACCGAATCGGTGCTTGCCTTCTTTTATGGGTGACTTGAGCCGCAAGTAAATGGTCTCAAATTGCTCCTCACAACTATAATCGATTATAGCAATGCGAAAATATTGGCGACACGCCTATTCATCTGCTCTCTCACTCGCCTGCTCCGTGCTTGGCAAGGGGAGCTTTGACTGCGTCACGCGTCCCCCAATCCTGCAACGCATTCACCCGAGCCTGCGCGACACCAGCGCCCGCACCGGCCGTGATCCGCAGAACGAAACGCTGATCGTGGCGTTCTATCGCGAACTGGCGCTGCTGTTCTGGCTAGACGATTGCAACGACGTTGGCCTGATCGCGCCGGAGCAGCTCGCCGCCGTGGAGCAGGCGCTGGGGCACGGCGTACCGTGCGTTCTCTCCGGATTCGAGGGCTGCGCTCAGCTGCGCGCTTCGCTGGTGCTGGATCGGCGAACGGCGCCGGCCACGGTGGCCGCTGGCTGGGAGTACATCCATTTCGAACACTGCGCACTGCCCGAGTTGGACCTGACGCAGATCGACCTGCGCGCCTCGCTGCTGGGCAAGGCTATGCGCGCGCCGCTGCTGATCAGCTCTATGGCCGGCGGCATGCCACGGGCCGAGGCCATCAACCGGCATTTGAGCGAGGCAGCGCAAGCCTTGCGGATCGCCATGTGCGGTTCGCAGCGTGTGAGCCTGCAATCCCGTAACTCCCAGGGGCTAACGCGCGCGCTGCGCCGCCTGGCGCCAGACATTCCCTTGCTGGCCAATATCGGCGCCGCGCAACTGCGGGAGGCCGACGGCCTGGACCTGGCGCGTCGCGCGGTGGACGCGCTGGAGGCCGATGGGCTCATCGTCCATCTCAATCCGCTGCAGGAAGCGGTACAGCCGGGAGGGCGACCGCGACTGGCGCGGCGTCCTGGCGCTGATCGCTGGCGCCGCGCGCATCGTGGGCGTGCCGATCGTGGCCAAGGAAGTGGGGGCGGCCTGTCCGCCTCGGTGGCCTGTGCGCTCGTCGAGGCGGGCGTGGCGGTAATCGATGTCGCCGGCGCCGGCGGCACCAGTTGGGCCGCAGTGGAGGGCGAGCGCGCCCGCAATGCCGCCGACCGTGCAGTGGCGATGTCATTCGCCAATTGGGGGATTCCCACCCTGACCAGCGTGCAGGCGGTGCGTCGGGCGCTGCCAACGGTGAAGCTGATCGCGTCGGGCGGGATCCGCGATGGCGTCGACGTGGCCAAGGCCATCCGCCTGGGCGCGGACATCGCCGGGCAGGCGGCCAGCGTGCTGGGCGCGGCGACAGTGTCCACCGAGGCCGTTGTCGCGCATTTCGAGATCGTCATCCGCCAGTTGTTGGGTCACCATCAAACCAATTTGACGCCCCGGGACAATATCGTCCGGCATTGTCCGGTGTGCGACGATGTTGGGGATGCGACATAGGCGGATTGCCGTGTATTAAACCGCTTTTCCTTTGGCACGCATATTGCGCCCTATCGGTAAACCTCGTCATGGGCCGGCGGCAATCGCTCGGAGATTGTCGAAATAGCACAATCTGCCGGGGTGACATCCGGCCCGACTAGAGCAGGACCTTTCAGATGATGCAGAAAAGCAAGCGGCCATACTCGCGGGGAAATAGTCGCGTCAGGGCTGCATGGACGCTCTTTCCTGGTTGTTTCGGCGACGGACGCCAACTCTTCAATCGGCACCCGAACCAGTGCCTGGATGTCCAAGGAGCGCCCCTGTTGCGCGTGCCTGGCTGCACCCGCGTGCTGGCTCTCCTCCAAGGCGACGCTCGGCGCTGCTGCAGACCGGCGACGAGAACCCAACTTCAAAATTAGCATTCCGAAAACCGAAAGAAGTGAACAGGTATGTCCAGGATCGGCGCTTTGACGCGCGCGGCATGGCGATCGGCAACTCAGACGCTGGCCAAGGGTTCGAAAAGTTTACACCCGACGCTAGCGCCGGCCGATTTCAAGCGCGCACTTACGATCAACGATCGATATGGCGGGCTCACTGTCAATGTCCCCAAAATGCCTTTCTGGCTGACCGGGGGTGAAGCCTTCGTCTACCGCCGGACTAGCCACGGCGAGCAGCAGTTCATGCAGGTCGATGCTGCCACGGGTTTCAAGCGGCCCGCTTTCGATCAGGCGCGTCTGGCGGCAGCGCTAAACAAGGTGAGCCATGAGAGCTATCAAGCCGGCAATCTTCCGTTCGACCGTTTCGAACTGAGTGAGGATGGTCGCAGGCTCGACTTCCAGATTGAAGACACCCGGTGGAGCTGCGACCTTGCAAGCTATGACTGTACCAGCACCACATTCGATGCAAGGAAAGGGGACCGTAGGGAGCTCAGCCACCGCTACACGCCGCCAGCGGAGAACAACCCCGACAAGAGCAACGCGTCGCCCGACGGCAAATGGATCGCCTATATCAAGAACTGCAACGTTTTCCTGCGCAGCGAGGACGGATTGCAGGATGTTCCTCTGAGCCGGGACGGAGCCGAAGGCAATTGCTACGTCTTTTCGACGCTGAGCTGGTCGCCGGACTCGCGCCACCTCGCCGCTTACCTTGTTCGCCCCGGCTATAGGCGAGAGGTCCGCTACCTCAATTCATCGACGGACCAGTTGGAGCGGGAATATTCAACAATATTCTATCCCAGGCCGGGCGATGTCCTTCCGCTGCCCCAACCAGTCCTGTTCGACATTGCCGGCCGGCGCCAGATCGTGATTGACGGTGCCCTCTTCTCGAACGTCTTCGAACTTTCCCCTCTCCGGTGGTGGGCGGACAGCCGCGGCTTCACTTTCGAATATAACCAGCGCGGGCATCAGCTCTATCGCTTGGTCGAGGTAGACGCCGCCTCGGGCCGCGGGCGCTCCCTGATCGATGAGACCAGCGAGACATTCGTGGATTATTTGCCGCTGGGGCATGGCCAGGAGGATGCCGGAAAAATCTTCCGTTACGATGTCGATGACGGGAAGGAGATCATCTGGGCATCAGAGCGCGACGGGTATGAGCATTTGTATCTTTTCAACGGCCGGACAGGCGCGCTCGAAAACCAGATCACCCGAGGTGAGTGGGTCGTCCGGAGGGTCAACCATGTCGATCCGGTGAAGCGTCAGATCTGGTTCGAGGCGAGCGGGATGAACTCGCAGGAGGACCCCTATTGGGTCCATGCTTACCGCATCGGCTTTGACGGCAAGGGACTGACTGCACTGACGCCCGAACCGGCCAACCACCATATCGAGTTCTCGCCTGACAGGCGCTATTATGTCGATCTCTGGTCACGCATCGATCTGCCCCCGCGCATGGCACTCTACCGCGCCAGCGACAATGCCAAGCTCCAGCAGATCGAGACGGCCGACATTTCCGAGCTCGTCGCCGCAGGCTGGCAGCCGCCGCTCAGTTTCCATTCCAAGGGGCGCGACGGCAAAACTGACATCTGGGGTGTGCTCCACCTGCCAGCCAACTTCGACCCGACGAAGAAATACCCGGTTGTGGAGAATATCTATGCTGGACCCCACGGCTCCTTCGTCCCAAAATCCTTCTCGCGGTGGACAGAGCCGCTCACGCAGCTGGGCTTCGTCGTTGCTCAGATCGACGGCATGGGCACCAACAACCGCTCCCGCGCCTTCCATGATGTTGCTTGGAAGAATCTGAAGGACGCAGGATTTCCCGATCGCATTCTGTGGCACAAGGCGGCGGCCGCGCAATATCCATGGTACGACATATCCAACGTCGGCATTTTTGGCGCATCCGCCGGCGGCCAGAGTGCAGTCAGCGCGCTGCTCTTTCACCCCGATTTCTACAAGGTCGCCGTCGCCAAAAACGGCTGCTTCGACAACAGGATAGACAAGACCTGGTGGAATGAACTGTGGATGGGGTGGCCGGTCGGCATTGAATATTCGCAATCCTCCGCCGTTGACAATGCTCACAGGCTGCAGGGCAAGCTGATGATCGCGGTCGGCGAAATGGATGATAATGTCGATCCGTTTTGCTCGTTCCAGCTTGCCGATCGACTCATCAAGGCAGGAAAAGATTTTGACATTGTCTACGTTCCTGGTGCCAATCACCATACTCTAGGCACCTACACCGAGCGCAAACTCCTAGACTTCTTCGTTCGCAACATTCTCGGTCAGACCCCGCCCGACTGGAACAGCAAACCGATCGAGCTGGAGTAGCTTGTGGCTCTTGCAATTGTTAGCTCGCCTTATCGGCTGTAATCAGGGCGAGGCGCGAGCAAATCTGCACCGAAGGACGATCGTGGAGTCTAGGACTTGCGCTGCGTATTGAGGATAGGCTCGCCGCGACGTTGGTCTGAGCAAACTGCTTGATAGGCACGCCTGCAGACCGCGTGTGTGCGATTGCAAGATCCCCTATCAGCCTGGTGTGAAGCGTTCAGGGGAAAAGCCGCACCCAACGCCGCTTCCGCTCGCCGTAACGCTACGGCGGTGCGGCCCACCCGATCCGCTCGACGAGCATAGGAACACATAGGTCCCCGAACGGACGATTACCTTGGCAATAGAAGACCCTCGTCGGTCATCGCCGCTGTGGGTGGCAGCCCGTCGGTCTGGAGCTGCCACGATTCTCATCCTCGCGTCACATATGAGCTGAAGCTTTCCGGATCGGGTATCCAATCGGCATCCAGTTGCTCGGCGATATGGTTGAATTCTACCTCAGGACAAGAGTGAGTAGAGCAGCCCCGCTACGAAAATCCTATCCTGGTTCGTTTGACGCATCGACTATTCAGATTGATTGGCGTGATACCCGGCGCGGCCGCAACACGCTAGGCCGTCAACCGCTGAGCAGAAAACCAGCCTTCGCCTTCCGCGGCGGCGGACCTCGTCAGCCTTTCGAAAGCTTGCCTGAGTAGGTTGCTCATGTGATCTGTGGAAGTGAGGCTAGCGTGCACCCGTACAAACTGGACATTCATCGTAGCAGCTTGGCTGCAGGTGCAGCACGCCGTACCGCACGAGCAAGCGGACAAGCCGGCCAAGCCGGTTTTGAGCAGCACTTGGGCGAATTGCAGGCGGCGGATGAGTTGATGAGTGCACCAGGCGAGGATGTCCTCGTCAATGGCTCGCATGGCAAAGGTGAGTTGAGACCAACGAAGAGGCAGAGGATCCAAAGCAATCTGCAGCATGCTGTCACTGAGCGGCAACCAGGTCAGGTTGGTGACTCAGGCGCTCGCGCGATGATGCAACTCCCTGCCCATCAGGTGGGTACATCGGAACGGGAGGCGCAGCTCGCGATGCAGGGGGATGAGCACGAATACACCCCAGCGCCGCATCTCGATGGGTCGATGCCCTCGACAGTGCAGCCGGATCGTCCAATTGTGGCCCCCGACGGTGCCGACAAGCGTCCTGTTTATTCCAACGATGCCACCGCCATCGAAGGGCTGAAGTCTGCACTCCTTGCGGGTAAAGCCAGGCCGGACACGGTCACTCGCAGCGCAAATTCTCTTTTCGGCTTTAGTCGTTGGCTCTTTCAAAACAAAAAGCCAGGGTTTGCTGCTCGGCTTTACCATCCGTCGCTGAGCCAGGATCTCGAGGAGTACGAGAGTAGGGGTGGTTCCTCCACAGTGGCTGGCGCACTGCGTCAACTGATGAAGCCGATAGGCGGAGCCGCCCCGATTGTGGGTCGCGCTGTCCTGAACCCCCATCCTGACGACGCCGCGCTCACTAGACATTTCAGATCCGCGAGCGGCTACGCAACTGCTCTTAACCATTTCAGTCATTACCTACGTCAAAATGACAAGCTCGGGATTGCGGGCCGGATTTACGATGAATCGCTGGATAAAGATGTTGAGAGCTACAAGGCCGCCTCCTCTACTCGTGGAGCTCCGATCGAATCTGCACTGGTTTATATCCGCAAGCACCCGCCGCGCGTTATACTCGGGAGTCATCTGGAAAACGCGGTCAGCATGGAGGCTCGTCCCCGTGGCGACGCTGCTCAGCATACCGCACCACAGCAGGGATTCGATTGGCCAGAGGAGCTCCTGCCGGTAGGTTATAAGGAGGGCACCGATCTACCATTGTCTCTCGCCCCAACCGCGCACCAACACCAAGCACCCGACTTTGGAGAGGCCGTCCCTCACTTGAACTGGCGCCACGGCGACCAGGGCGCCCCGGAGGGGCTGGTAGCTGCACGGGACAGGAGCAGCCCGCTGCCAAGCGAGGCGGTGCCACATAAATCTGGACGGGGACTCGCTACGCAGCCCAGATTGTGGGCGGAGAAATCCGCCTCGCCAGAGCTCTTTCGACGGCGGGCGGAGCAGGCTCTGCCGGCGTCCGCCAGAGGTGTGGAGACATCCTCCGCGGTTGATGAAGCCGCCGCTCGCCAAGCTTTGGCTTGGTTGCAGCAGGAGATGGAGGGGATCGAACCGATGCAGGATCCTCATAAGGTGGCTACACCGGAATCTGAGGCGCAGCTCGTCAGGCAGAGGGATGAACACGAATCCACCCCAGCACCGCATCCCGGAGGTGGTGGTTCGATGTCCTCGACAGTGCAGCCGGATCGTCCAATTGTAGTCCCCAACGGTTCCGACAAGCGTCCTGTCTATTCCAACGATGCGACCGCTATCGAAGGGCTGAGGGCAGCATTCCACGCGGGTAAGGCCAGCGCGAACACGGTCACTTTCAATGTAAATTCTCTTTTCGGCTTTAGTCGGTGGCTCCTTCAAAACAACAAGCCAGGGTTTGCTGCTCGGCTTTACCATTCGTCGCTGGATCAGGATCTCAAGGAGTACGAGAGTACGGGTGGTTCCTCCACCGTGGCTGGCGCACTGCGTTACCTCAAGAAGTCGACAAGCGGAGCCCCGATTATGGGTCGCCCTCTCGTGATCCCCTATCCTGACGATGCCGAGCTCATTAGAGATTACAGAGCCGCTTCGACCAAGGAGTACCTGGCAGCGCCTGCGACCGGACGGAATCCAGATACCGTGGGCGGCTATACAAATTTTCTTAGACATTTTAGCCAGTATCTGCGTCAAAATAACAAGCCTGGGATTGCCGCTCGGATTCACGACAAATCGCTGGATAAAGATGTTGAGAGCTTCAAGGCTGTCTCCTATGGTAATAGACTAAGTATCGGTTCTGCATTGGCTCACCTCCGGGATATCCTGCCGCGCATTGTGCTCGGGCGCGAAACTGTCCTTGCTGCTCATCCGGCAGACGCAGTCACCAGGCGCGTTGGGGCCGCTGCTGAAGCTGGGCCAGCGGCACCGGCAAGAGCTCCCCAACCCGCCTCGCCAGCAACCGCTAAGCTGCCAGGCACCTACCGCGGCCTTCCACTGGTTGATGTGACCACACTGACGACCAGTTCCTCTGGGGCTCAGATCGGGGCGCTCGATCCGACAGCCCCGTCCAACGTTGCAACGGGGCGGGTGCTCGGCGCCGCCGAATGGCTGAGCGACGCCCATGTCCAGAGAGATTACAATTTGCTGGAGCGGCAACTGCAGGGGATCAATCCGGCGCTCGCTGCCCGGACTCGGCTGGTGGATCCTTCCGTATCCCATCTACTGCGACACACGTCGCCGCAAGACGCTCGAGGCATATTGCAGTCCATCTATAATCAAAACAACGCCACAGCCGACTTCCTGTTCTTGCCAGTGAATAATGGCACGGCTACTAGCCCCGGCACCCATTGGTCGCTGCTGCTCGTTGATCGCCGCGACCCCGAAAGGCGGTTCGCCTATCACTACGACTCCCTCCAGCGAGAGGGATATAACGACGTGCCTGCAAAACAGCTCGCAGGACTGCTGAATGCTACCTTGGCGCCAGCCCCCATGGCCAGACAGACGAACCATTATGATTGCGGCGTATTTGTCCTGGAGGGCACGTGGGCGCTGGTTGAACGATTGGTGAAAGGGCAGCGGCCAGACCACGAGCCGCTGCCCCTCGACAACCTCGTTGCCGATCGGCAGGCGCTGCAAGACCGGCTAAGGAGGCGCTTGCCGCACGAGGAAGAGCCGCGGCAGCTGCTGGAGGATGAACCCGCCTCCCCACCGATGATGGCATTCGAGCCAGGGGAACTGCGGCAACTGTTGGAAGACGAGCCTGACTCCCCACCAATGATGGCGTTCGAGTCAGGGGAACTGCGGCAACTGTTGGAAGACGAGCCTGCCTCCCCACCAATGATGGCGTTCGAGTCAGGGGAACTGCGGCAACTGTTGGAGGACGAGCCTGCCTCCCCACCAATGATGGCGTTCGAGCCAGGGGAACTGCGGCAGCTGTTGGAGGATGAACCCGCTTCCCCACCGATGATGGCGTTCGAGCCAGGGGAACTGCGGCAGCTGTTGGAGGATGAACCCGCTTCCCCACCGATGATGGCGTTCGAGCCAGGGGAACTGCGGCAACTGTTGGAAGACGAGCCTGCCTCCCCACCAATGATGGCGTTCGAGCCAGGGGAACTGCGGCAACTGTTGAATGATGAGCCTGCCTCCACTTGGGCACAAATCAATTCGACCCCACATGCGCGAGCGGACGGTGTTCATCAGCCAGCCCAGGCGCCCTGGCTCCCTGAACGCAGAAGATAACTTTGCGGAGGAGCGGTCACGCAACTGTCGGCGGCGCCGGGCCTCAGGGTGAATGGAGAGGATGGTGTCGCGTGAAGGCGCAACACGCGTGCTGACCGACCTGCATAGTAGGAAGTCGTTCATTGCTCCCAAATCGTATGTGAGGAACATTCCTGTCCCGGCTGCACCGCGCGATGCTAGGTCGCGTTGTTCAGCGGGCCAAGCCGATGACACCTACGAAGCTACTGATCGGGCAGATCGCCGTTGTGTGCGCAATTGTCATTATCGGCGTATGGACGGCAACCCAATGGTGCGCTCAAATGCTGACCTACCAGACGCCTCTCGGCGCACCATGGTTTCTCTTCGCCGGCTGGCCAATCTACAAGCCGTGGAAGCTGTTTGAATGGTGGTTCCACTTCGATGCTTATGCGCCGGAGGTCTTCGACAAAGCCGGTACGCTTGCAGGCGCCAGCGGATTCCTGGGCTGTGCCGCCGCAATCGCAGGCTCGCTTTTGCGCGCGCGACAGCGCGGGTCGGTTACGACCTATGGGTCTTCACGGTGGGCCACGACTCATGAGGTCGAGACGGCAGGGTTGTTACGGCCGGCGGGCGTTTTCCTCGGTAGGCTGAACGATCGCTATCTGCGCCATGACGGCCCGGAGCACGTCATGGCATTTGCGCCGACGCGTTCGGGCAAGGGCGTGGGGCTGGTTGTTCCAACGCTACTTTCCTGGACCGGGTCTGCCATCATTCATGATATAAAAGGCGAAAATTGGCAGTTGACCTCCGGCTGGCGGTCGAAATTCTCGTACTGCCTTCTGTTCAATCCGACCGACCCGAGATCGGCACGCTACAACCCGCTGCTGGAGGTGCGCAAAGGCCCAGATGAGATCCGGGACGTTCAAAACATCGCCGACATCCTCGTCGATCCCGAGGGCGCGCTGGAGCGACGGAATCACTGGGAGAAGACCAGCCATTCACTCCTAGTTGGCGCCATTTTGCACGTGCTCTACGCTGAAGAGGACAAGACGCTAGCCCGCGTCGCCACCTTCCTGTCGGACCCGCAACGCTCGTTTGCCGCAACGCTACGGCGGATGATGACGACAAACCATCTCGGGACGGGGCATAACCCTCAGGTCCATCCCGTAGTGGCCTCGGCGGCTCGCGAACTCCTGAACAAGTCGGAAAACGAGCGCTCAGGCGTCCTCTCGACCGCCATGTCCTTTCTTGGGCTTTATCGTGATCCAACGGTCGCGGCGGCCACTTCGTCCTGCGACTGGCGCATCGCTGACCTAGTGGATGGAGAGCGACCGCTGTCGCTCTATCTGGTCGTGCCGCCTTCGGATATCTCGCGCACCAAGCCTTTGGTGCGACTGATCTTGAACCAGATCGGCAGGCGGTTGACGGAGCGTCTGGAGGGGGACCCGAAGAAGAGCCGTAAGCATCAGCTGCTCATGATGCTGGACGAGTTTCCGGCGCTCGGTCGCCTCGACTTCTTCGAAACGGCGCTCGCCTTCATGGCAGGTTATGGCATTCGCTCCTATCTGATCGCACAATCTTTGAACCAGGTTTCAAAGGCCTATGGCGAGAACAATGCTATTCTCGACAATTGCCACGTGCGAATTGCCTTTTCCTCCAATGACGAACGCACGGCCAAGCGCATCTCGGATGCCCTCGGCACCGCAACCGAACTTAGGTCGATGCGCAACTATGCGGGCCATCGGCTTGCGCCCTGGCTTTCACATGTCATGGTGAGCCGCCAGGAAACCGCGCGCCCGCTCCTGACGCCAGGCGAGGTGATGCAATTGCCGCCGTCAGACGAATTGGTCCTGGTTTCTGGGTTGCCGCCGATCCGCGCCAAGAAGCTGCGCTATTATCAGGATCAGAATTTCACAGATCGGGTGCTGCCTGCGCCGGTGCTGCACGACGGACCCTATGCGGACTGCCCTGCATCACGCCCGGACGGCTGGACTGGACAAGTGTGCAGCGTCGATAGCCGACTTGCTGCGGACGAGGAAAGCGCCGACGCGCCAGTTGAAGACGAGGGAGGCGTTCAGCAGCAACGCCATCCAAGCCTGCCCGAAGAAGACGTTGTTGTCTCTCAAGAGCCCGATCAGGCCGATCTGTACAAGCCCGCAGACGATGACAGCGAAGCGCTCGCGGACAAGCGTGTCATGGATCGGATTTCCACTGCGGCCCGCGCCTACGGTATCAACGAGGGCAGGGGCGACGATGTCATTCCCGGCTTCTGAAGTCCGCTGAGTTGCAGAGCGCACCTCAGCGTAGATAACGGCCATAAGCAATTTTGAGCGTCTGGCCGATGCTTCTCCCGTCGCCGGCGCAACGCCGGGCCGTCGGAACGAGCCGCATGAAGCCGCACCGCATTCGCCATCAGTTTCTGCTTGAGCCGGAGCTCAGCGAGAAACTGGACAACCTCAGTCGCGATCCGTCAACGACCAAATCAGCGATCGTGGCGAAGGCGATCGAGGCGTTCATCGAGCGGCGTGGCGAGAGCGAGTTCGATCGGCGCTACGGCGTAAGGCTTGACCGGCTCTCCCGCGATCTTGCCCACGTCAGGCGCGATTCCGAGGTGATCCTGGAGAGCCTGGCGCTCTTCATCCGCTTTTCGATCACCCTTCACGCCCACACGCCGGTCCCGGATCGGGCAACGCAGGCTATTGCCCAAGAGCGTTTCGAGAAATTCGTTGAGAAGGTCGGCCGCCAGATCGCTTCCGGCAAAAAGTCGCTTAGCAAAGACAATGGTGGGGGAGGGGAAGGATGAGCTCTCATCCCGAGGCCGACCACCGGCGGCGTGTCATGCTGCGCACCGCCATGGGTCCGGCAATCACCGAAGCCCTGGCCGATCCGTCCGTCATCGAGGTGATGGTCAATCCCGACGGCGCGCTGCGACTCGACCGGTTAGGCGAAGGTCGGGTCGATACCGACGTTCACATGCACCCGTCCGAGGCAGAACGTATCATCCGCCTGGTTGCTTCGCACGTGCGCGCCGAGGCGCACGCCGACAACCCGATCGTCAGTGCCGAATTGCCGTCTGGCGAACGCTTCGAAGGCCTGCTGCCACCTGTGGTGTTGGCGCCATGTTTTGCCATCCGCAAGCCCGCCGCGAAAGTCTACACCCTGGCCGACTATGTTGCCGAACGCATCATGCTGCCGCTGCAGGCCGATGCGCTGAAAAAGGCCGTCCGCGAGCGGCGCAACATGCTGATCGCCGGCGGCACTTCCTCGGGGAAGACAACACTCGCCAACGCTCTGCTGGCTGAAGTCGCCGAATGCGACGATCGGGTGATCCTGATCGAGGACACACGCGAACTGCAGTGCGCGGCCAGGGACTGCGTTGCCCTGAGAACAAGGCGGGGCTCGGTCACCCTTGCCGATCTCGTGCGCTCGACGCTGAGGCTCAGGCCGGACCGCATCATCGTGGGCGAGGTGAGGGGCGCGGAAGCGCTCGACATGCTGAAGGCATGGAACACCGGGCACCCAGGCGGCATCGCTACCGTACACGCCAATTCCGCGCGCTCGGCTCTCTATCGCATTGAGCAACTCGCCCAGGAAGCGGTGGTCACCGTTCCCCGCCGGCTCATCGCTGAGGCGATAGATCTGATCGTCTTCATAGCGGGACGCGGCTCGTCGCGCCACATCGACGCAATCGCCGAGGTCACCGGTCTCGACGGCAGCGGCGATTACGCCGTTGCCCCGCTCACGCTTTCGCAACTCCAGCAGCTTTGAAAGGCCTTCCTCATGCGCAAGAAGCTTCGCTTTCTTTCGTCCACAGCGCTCGCGTTTCTTAACACGGCCCCGGTTTATGCCGCCGGCTCCGGCATGCCGTGGGAGCAGCCGCTGCAGCAGATCCTGGAGTCCGTGCAGGGACCGGTCGCCAAGATCGTTGCGGTGATCATCATTATCACCACCGGCCTGACGCTTGCCTTCGGCGACACCGCCGGTGGTTTTCGGCGCCTGATTCAGATCGTCTTCGGTCTGTCAATCGCCTTCGCGGCATCGAGCTTCTTCCTCTCCTTCTTCTCCTTCGGTGGTGGGGCGCTCGTCTGATGGCCGCCGGGGAGCAGCATATCGAGGGCTTCGCAGTACCGGTCCACCGGGCGCTGACCGAGCCGATCCTGCTCGGCGGGGCTCCGCGCGCGGTGGCGATCCTCAACGGTACAGTGGCCGCGGCCATTGGCTTCGGCTTGCAGCAATGGATTGCTGGTCTGGTGCTTTGGATCGCAGGCCACTCGTTAGCGGTGTTTGCCGCAAGACGCGATCCGGACTTCGCCAGCGTGCTTGTGCGCCACCTACGTCTGAAGGGGTGGCTTGCATGCTGAACCTTTCGGAATATCGAAGCAAAGCCGACCGGCTTGCCGACCATCTACCCTGGGCTGCCTTGGTGGCGCCCGGCATCGTGCTCAACAAGGACGGCAGCTTTCAGCGGACGTTGCGGTTCCGCGGCCCGGATCTCGAAAGTGCGACGGAGGCTGAACTCGTCGGCATTTGCGCCCGGGCGAACAATGCTCTCAGACGCCTTGGCTCTGGCTGGGCATTGTTCTTTGAGGCCGAGCGCACAGAAGCGCTGGGCTATCCGAACTCGCATTTTCCTGACGCCGCGTCGTGGCTGGTCGACGAAGAACGCCGCGCTGCTTTCGAGGGGAAGGTAGCGCACTACGAGAGCCGCTATCATCTGACCTTGGTGTTTATGCCACCGCCGGACGCCCAGGCGCGCGCAGAAAGCGCGCTCGTCGACTCTCATTATTCCCGAGGAGAAAGAGACTGGCGCCAGGATCTGGCGAGGTTCCGTGACGAGACCAACCGCGTGCTCGATCTCTTCTCGGGTTTCATGTCCGAAGTACGCGTCCTCGATGATGCTCAGACGTTGACCTACCTCCACGGCACGATTTCGCCTCGTCGCCATCCTATCATGGCCCCGGAAACGCCGATATATCTGGATGCAATCCTGGTCGATGCGCCGCTTACCGGTGGCCTGGAGCCGATGCTGGGTGAGCAGCATCTTCGCACACTGACCATCCTCGGCTTTCCGAACCTCACCCGGCCCGGAATCCTCGATACCCTCAATCATCAGGATTTCGCCTATCGCTGGATGACGCGCTTCATTCCGCTCGAGAAAACGGAAGCCACGAAGACGCTGACGCGATTGCGCCGGCAGTGGTTTGCCAAGCGCAAATCGATCGTGGCAATCCTACGCGAGGTCATTACCAACGAGCCGGTCCCGCTTGTCGATAACGATGCCGACAACAAGGCGCTCGATGCCGACGAAGCCCTTCAGGCATTGGGCGGTGATCATGTGAGTTTCGGCTATCTCACCACCACCGTGACGGTGTGGGGCGAGGATCGCCAAGCCGCTGCAGAGAAGCTTCGCGCGGTCGAGCGCATCATCAATGGGCTCGGCTTCACCACGATCCGAGAAGGCGTCAATGCGGTCGAGGCTTGGCTCGGCTCATTGCCTGGCCATGTCTACGCTAACGTTCGCCAACCGCTCGTTCATACATTGAACCTTGCCCATCTCATGCCGCTGTCGTCGGTTTGGGCCGGTCCTGCGACAAACGAGCATCTCGCGAAAGTCACCCAAACCGAAGCGCCACCGCTTTTCGTTGCCGAGACCAGTGGGTCGACACCGTTTCGGCTTTCCACCCACGTCGAAGATGTCGGCCACATGCTGGTTGTTGGTCCGACCGGCGCCGGCAAGTCGGTTCTGCTTGCTCTGATTGCTCTGCAGTTCAGGCGCTATGCCGGCGCCCAGGTTTATGTCTTCGACAAAGGCAATTCGGCCCGTGCTGCAACACTTGCCATGGGTGGAGAACACCACGCGCTAGGAGCGGACGGTTCCCTTGCCTTTCAGCCACTGCGCAGCATCAACGACCAGGCTAGCCGAAGCTGGGCGGCCGAATGGATCGCCAGCCTTGTTGCCCACGAGAACGTCACCGTCACGCCGGAGGTGAAGGAGGCTATTTGGTCAGCGCTGGCCAGCCTTGCCACCGCGCCGGCGCAGGAACGCACACTGACCGGTCTTTCGGTCCTGCTTCAATCCAATGCGCTGAAGACCGCATTGATGCCCTACACGCTCGACGGTCCCTTCGGCCGCCTGCTCGATGCCGATCATGATGGGCTGGCCTTGTCGGATGTGCAGTGTTTCGAGACCGAGGAGTTAATGCACAGCCAAGGCGCTTTGCTGCCGGTGCTTACCTATCTGTTCCAGCGACTTGAGGAACGGTTCGACGGACGGCCCACGCTGATCATGCTCGACGAGGCGTGGGTCTATCTCGACAATCCGCTGTTCGCCGCCCGCATCCGCGAATGGCTGAAGGTGCTGCGAAAGAAGAACGTGTCGGTTGTCTTCGCTACGCAGTCGCTGGCTGATATCGCGGGCTCTGGCATAGCGCCGGCAATCATCGAAAGCTGCCCGCAGCGCATTTTCCTTCCCAATGATCGTGCCGTGGAACCCCAGGCGCGCACAGCCTACGAGCGCTTCGGTTTAAGCGAGCGGCAGATCGAATTGATCGCCCGCGCCACGCCGAAGCGTCAGTATTATCTGCAATCGCGCCGCGGCAACCGTCTGTTCGAGCTCGAGCTTGGCCCCATCGCTCTTGCGCTTTGCGGTGCTTCCGATCCGGCCACGCAGACTCTGATCGACAGGATCATGTCCGAAGACGGGCAAGGCAGCTTTGCCTCGCAGTTCCTGATCGCGCGCGGCCTCGATTGGGCCGGCGAACTTCTCAAGCAATTCCCTCAACCAGACAAGGAGCAATTCTCATGATGCGGCGACGCCTTCTCTCCGGCCTGATCACCGTTTCCCTGATCGCCAAGCCTATGGCCGACTATGTGCAGCCCGCGTACGCCCTTATCGTGTTCGATCCGTCCAATTATGCGCAGAACGTGCTGACGGCCGCGCGCGCATTGGAGCAGATCAACAACCAAATCCAGTCGCTGCAGAATCAGGCGACCATGCTGCAGAACATGGCGCGCAATCTTCAGCGTCTGGATTTCTCTTCCGTTGGCCAACTCACCGGTTCGCTCCATCGCATCGACGGCTTGATGGACCAGGCGAGTGGCCTCAGCTTTGATCTGGGCAAGCTTCAAGACCAGTGGCGCAGCCAATATCCGGAAAGCTACGACGCCACGATCAAAGTCAGCGATGTGGCGAGTGCTGCGCGGGAGCGTTGGCAAACCGCCATGCAGGCGTTCCGCCAGACCATGGGTGTCCAGTCGCAAATCGTCGAGAACGTCCGCGCCGACGGCGATCTGCTCGCCGATCTCGTCAACCGCAGCCAAGGGGCGGCCGGTGCGCTTCAGGCAAGCCAGGCCACCAACCAGCTGATGGCGCTTTCGACAAAACAGCAGATGCAGATCCAGACGCTGCTCGCAACGCAGTTTCGAGCTGAGGCCGAGGATGCCGCCCGCAAGGCCCAGTCAGACGAAGCCGCCCGCGAGATGACGAAGCGGTTCTTGGGTACCGGCTCGGCTTATCCCGGCAATTAATCACGAGTTCATCACGACGAGAAAGGCAGCGGCATGAACGACCTTGGCGTCATCGATCGCTTCATGGAGACCTTCATCCGCTACATCGACAGCGGGTTCGGTCTGCTATCGGGCGACCTCGCCTTCCTCACTACCATTCTGATCGGCATTGACATCACACTTGCCGGCCTGGCGTGGGCGCTCGGCGACGAAACCAGCGTTCTCGGCCGGCTTGTCCGCAAGGTGCTCTATGTTGGCGTCTTCGCCTTCATTCTGAACAATTTCAAGAACCTCGCCGATATCGTTTATCGTTCTTTTGCCGGTCTCGGGATTAAGGCGTCGGCCGGCAATCTGTCGGCAGACAATCTCTTGCGCCCGGGCCGCATTGCCGCGACCGGTTTCGAAGGTGCTTGGCCAATGCTTGACCAAGCCAGTCAGCTCCTGGGCTTCCCGGAAATCTTCGGCAACGCACTGACCATCTTCGTGCTGCTGATGGCCTGGTTCCTGGTTATCATCGCCTTCTTCATCCTTTCCATCCAGCTTTTCATCACCATCCTAGAGTTCAAGCTCACCACGCTGGCAGGTTTTGTTTTGGTTCCATTCGCACTTTGGAACCGTTCAGCGTTCCTGGCCGAACGCGTGCTCGGCCATGTTATCTCGTCAGGCATCAAGGTGATGGTGCTCGCCGTCATTGTCGGTATCGGCTCCACGCTCTTCGGGGAGTTCGCTTCCGCATTGCAAGGCAAGGAGCCGGATCTTGCCGGTGCCATGTCCCAGGTACTGGGCGCACTGGCACTGCTTGGCCTTGGCATTTTTGGGCCGGGGATCGCGTCGGGTCTTGTCTCAGGCGCACCGCAGCTTGGGGCGGGCGCCGCCCTCGGCACGACCGCGGCGGCAGCGGGTGTATCACTCGTTGCTGGAGGCACAGCATTTGCTGGCGCGCGTATGGCAACCAGCGGCGGTCTCGCCGCCATCCGAGCCGGCACAACAATGGGATCGGCTGCTTCCACGTCATGGCAGATCGGGCGCGCAACCTCGCCCGACGCTGGCCTCTCCGGTGTGGCTGCTGGAATGCATGGTGTAACCAGTGCAGCTGGCGGCGCCGCTATACGCATAGCGCGATCCGCCACTGCAAGTGTTGGGCGCAACGCCGATGCCGGGCGCGATGCCGCGTGGACCGCGACCGGCGGCGCGCCGACAGCGTCAATGACCGAACGCTCTGCCGGTTCGGCCACTGTTTCGGCGCCGACGTGGGCAAGGCGCCTACGTTCTGAACAGACCGCCCGGGCAAATCGCCACGCTGCCATGCAAGCTGTCCGAGACGGAGACCGGCCGGGAGGCAGCGCCAACCCCTCTCTCAACGACAAGGATGACTAGATGCTCTTCAAGCGACCCGTGCACCGTTACGGCAAAACACCCGAACCGGTCACGCCGTATCAAAAAGCCGCCCAACTGTGGGACGAGCGCATCGGCTCATCTCGACTGCAGGCCAGGAACTGGCGGATCATGGCCCTTGGCTGCCTGGCCTTGGCGACCGGGCTTTCCGGCGGACTCGTATGGCAGTCGATGCAAAGCCGTGTCGTGCCTTATGTCGTCGAGGTCGATGGCTTCGGCGAGACGCGCGCCGTCGCGCCGGCGGTCCGGAATTATGAGCCCTCGGATGCTCAGATCGCCTGGCATCTCGGCCGCTTCATCCAGAATGTCCGTTCCGTTTCCACCGATCCGGTTTTGGTTCGGCAGAACTGGTTGGCAGCGTACGACTTTGCTAGCGATCGCGCAGCGCTCTTCCTCAACGAATACGCCAAGGCGAACGACCCCTTCGGTCAGATCGGAACGCGCAGTGTTTCGGTACAGGTCACCAGCGTGGTCAGAGCCTCCGAAAGTTCATTCCAGGTCAAATGGACCGAGCAGGTGTTTGAGCGCGGAAGCCTTGCCAGCACGATGCGCTGGACTGCGATCCTCACGATCGTGATCCGCTCGCCAAGCAATACGGATCAGCTGCGCAAGAATCCGCTCGGCGTCTTCATCAATGCCATTGACTGGTCACGCGAGCTCGACAGCGCCGTCCCAGCCCCCCTTTCTCCGACGGAGTCCACCAATGAAAGGTAAAATGTCACCGATTCGTGCCGTGCTGATCCTATCGGTGTCGGCAGCGGTCGTTTCCGCTTGTGCATCGAAGAAGGTGCCGCCGCCTGAGATTTCCTATGACGCTGCCGACTTCAAACCGGCCGCGATCGAAAAAGCGCCGGAGAGGCCGATTAGAATTGTCGAGGTGCCAAAACCACTGCCGCTGCCTGGCCAAATGCAGCCCGAGCCCGGCAAGGCCGAGGACAAGCGCCCTCCTGAAGAACGCGTCGCTGATGCCAACAAAGCCGCGACCCAGCAACCCACCAAGTACGGGTATGTTAATGCAGTGCAAGTCTACCCCTTCACCGATGGCGCGCTTTATCAACTCTATGCCGCGCCGGAGCGCGTGACCGACATCGCTCTGCAGCCGGGCGAGAAACTAACCGCCGTGTCGGCTGGCGACACCGTGCGCTGGGTCATTGGCGATACCGCAAGCGGCACCGGTGACAATCAGCGCACCCATGTTCTGGTAAAACCCTTCGCGCCGGGTCTTGCCACCAATGTCGTCATTACGACGGACCGGCGGACCTATCATTTGCAGCTTCAAAGCACCGAGAAGACCGCAATGGCGGCAATCTCCTGGACCTACAGCCAAGACCAGATCATCGCGCTTCGCCAGCGCAATGCTCAAGCCGAGGCAGTTACACCGGTCGCGTCGAACATCGCGCTCGAAAACCTTCGCTTTCGCTACTCAATCAGTGGCGACACACCGCCCTGGAGACCGACGCGAGCCTTCGACGACGGCAGCAAGGTCTATATTGAGTTCCCTCGTCGCATAGATCAGGGCGAGGCGCCACCACTCTTCATCGTCGGCGCAGATGGGAGCAGCGAGCTCGTCAACTATCGCGTGCGCGGCAACTATTACATCGTCGATCGGCTCTTCGCCGCGGCCGAACTTCGCCTCGGCACCAAGCGGCAGCAGGTGATCCGCATCAGCAGGATTGACGGCAGGCAACCGCAACGGCGGATCTCGCTCTTTCGCGGCAGCCGGCGAGGTGAGGGCTCATGATCGAAAATTCCCGCTCTGGCATCCCGCCGAAACTGGATCCCGAGGAACTGCAGCTTCGGGCCTCTCCCCGCCGCGTGGTGCGGTTCAGGCGCGGTGTGATCATCGCTATCGCAGCGCTCGGATCCGGCGCTGTCTTCGGCGTTACCATGATCGCCCTCCAGGGGCCGGCCCTTCGCATCAGGGATCAGGCGGAAGATCTCTACAACACTGAGCGCAAACCAACCGCCGAGGGACTCGATACGCTTCCCCATGACTATTCCGGCATGAAGCCAAAGCCTCCCGTCCTTGGGCTACCTTTGCCGGGCGACCTCGGCCGCCCCATCCTCGAGCGGCAGCGCCAGCTCGGCATCGTGCCGGGCCAAGACATCTCGGCCGAGGAGCAGCGTCTAGCGCAGCAGGCGATCGAAGCGCGTGAATCGCGGGTGCTTTTCCGCGTCGAAAATCGAGCTCAACAGACAGATGTCGGAGAGAGCGTGCAAACTGCTCAGCATCCATTTGAGGCGCTTCCCCAATCCGAAGCAGGACGCGCGTCAGCCTCGGTGGCGGCGGCGGAAGGCGACCAGAACAATCAGCAGCGAAAGCTTGATTTTCTCAGCCAGCGGAGCACTGGCGGGATCTACAATCCGCATGCGCTTCAGACGCCGATCTCGCCATATCAACTGATGGCTGGCAGCGTGATTGCCGCCAGCCTGATCACCGGCATCAATTCCGATTTGCCGGGCCTTGTCGTCGCGCAAGTCACCGAAAATGTGCACGACACGGTCACGGGCAACATATTGCTGATTCCGCAGGGCTCACGTCTTATCGGCGTCTACGACAGCGTCGTCGCGTTCGGGCAAAAGCGAGCGCTGCTGGTCTGGCAGCGCATTCTGCTGCCCGACGGCTCGTCGGCCGAAATCGACAATCTGCCCGCGAGCGACACCGCCGGCTACGCAGGGCTGGAAGACAAAGTCGATTTCCACACTTGGCAGATGATCAAGGGAGTGGCGCTTGCCACATTGCTCGGTGTCGGCACAGAATTCAGCCTCGGCGAAAACGAGAGCGATCTGGTCAAGGCGATCCGGGAATCAGCCCAGCAGAACGCCAGTCGAGCCGGCCAGCGCATCACCGAAAAAAACCTCAATATCCAGCCCACCATCGTCGTCCGCCCAGGTTGGCCACTGCGCGTCATCGTGCACAAGGACATCGTGCTGCGGCCATACGCCAGTTGAGCAGGAGTTATCATGGCTGACCTGAAACTTGGAAAACTTCCGGACCGAACAGCTTCGAAGATCACCATTACCGTCAGCGCGGAGCTGAGCCAAACACTCAAGGAGTATGCTGCACTTTACCGTCAGACCTATGGTCAGTCTGAAACCGTGGCAGAACTCATCCCTTTCATGCTGGCGGCGTTTCTGGAAGGCGACCGAGCCTTTGCCAGGGCCAGAAAAGAACGTCTGCCGACGGAGCTTGCCGGAAAATCGTGACTCCTCCGCTAGGGCAGCTGGAACATTGCCTAGCTGTCGCGACCTACCTGCTCCTCGCGAAGCATAGGATCAAACCCCTTGGAATGTAGGTATGCGCAAGAGAGGATGTGGAAGGAGATACCGCGCAACAGCCTAAGTTTGCATTTTCGATTTGATGCGGTAGTCGCCTATGAGCGGTCAAAACGAACGCAGCTGGTTCGCCGATCGACCAAACGGCGAGCGCACTGTGCTTTGCTCAGACCGCCACCGAGTGCCTCGCCGTTCCCCCTTTGAAATATGTATCGAACTTGGCCGCGATGGTTCGAATGAAGGGGCGACTTTCAGTCCGTACGAGGAAACTGTCACCATCGAATTCAAGCGCTCGGGCAGGATCGTGGAGTGCGATGGACCTCGAGCGATGAAGGAGCTGCTCGCCGGCTTTGCCGAACCGCTCCACCAGATCGACTGCCGAGAAGGCAAAATCACACATCAGCCGCTCGATGATCCAGCCACGGACGCGATCGTCGTCGGAAAGGGCAACGCCGCGGACGGCAGCCAACCCGCCATCCGCAACCATGCGCCCGTACCCGGCAGTCGAAGCCATGTTTTGCACGTAGCCTTGGCGAAAACGACCGATGGACGAAGGGCCAAGTCCGATCAGTGTCGGGCAGCGATCCTCAGTGTAGCCCTGAAAATTGCGATGCAAAACCCCTGCGCGGGCCGCTATGGCCAGCGCATCGTCGGGCTTCGCGAAATGATCGAGTCCTATTGCCTCATATCCCTTGGCGACAATTGCCCGCGCCGCGAGTTGAGATTGGGCGAAACGCTCAGTGGGACTCGGCAGCCATGCCTCGTCGATCATCGTCTGATGCTTCTTGAACCAGGGCACATGTGCGTAGCCGAACAGGGCCATCCGGTCTGGCTCCAAGGTCAGTGCCTGCGCCACCGTGGAACAGATCGTCTCGCGTGTCTGATTCGGGAGCCCGTAGAGCAGGTCCAGATTGACCGATTCGACGCCCCGCGAACGAACCCCGTCGACGACTGCCTTGGTCTGCAAAAAACTCTGCTCACGATTAATTGCTTTTTGCACTTGCGGATCGAAATCCTGCACGCCGAGGCTCGCCCGGGTTACGCCGATTTGAGCAAGTGCATCAAGGCGCGCCTTGTCCATGTCGTTGGTTTCGATTTCGATGCTGACCGTAGCATCCGGGAGAAAGTCGAAGCTGTCCCGCAAGGCCGCTCCAAGAGCAACCATATCATCGGGCCTCAGAATAGTTGGCGAACCGCCACCGAAGTGGATTGCACGGACATGTGCCTTGCCGCTCAGCAGACCGGCAATCGTGACGATTTCGGCATTCAGCGAGCGCAGATAAGCGGCCACCGGCTCATATTGGTGCGTCTGCTTGGTGTGGCAGGCGCAGAACCAGCAGAGCTTGTCGCAGTAAGGAATGTGCAGGTACAGCGAGATTTCGTCGCCGCTTTCCAGCGTCTCCAACCAGCCACGGTAAATGGCAGCATCGATCCCCGAATGGAAATGCGGCGCCGTCGGATAGCTGGTGTAGCGTGGGACGTTCTCGCTGAGTTTGACAGCTATTTCCGATTGCATCTCGCGTTCACCGTGTTGCCCGCCGGAACACTGCACGCATCGCTGAAGCAGACCCTGATCTCGATCAGCCGCGCTCATGGACAAACCGCCGCAGGATTTCTCTACCCTGGATGGGTATCCTGCCGGCAGTTAGGATCGGGTAAGGCGAACGCATGACCTTTCGGCAAGACATTCATAGTTCCGGCATTCCTGTTCTTTGCTTCCCTTGCGAGGCACGGCGTCGCGGTGTCTGCGGTGCGCTCGATCCAGACAATTTGGTTGGGCTCGCCAAGACTTGCTCGCGTCGCCGGATCGAGTCAGGAATGGAGTTGACCGGCGAGGCACAGAACGTCGACAGCTACTCCAACGTGCTTTCAGGCGTTGTAAAGCTATCAAAGAGCCTGTCGGATGGGCGCCAGCAGATCGTCGGTCTCCAGTTTGCACCGGATTTTCTGGGACGTCCTTTCAAGGTGGAAAGCTCGATCAATGCGGAAGCGGCAACAGCAGTCACGCTGTGTTCGTTTCCGCGAGCGGCCGTCGAACGGATGATGAAGGCGTCACGGGAATTCGAGCATCGCCTGCTCAAACAGACGCTGAATGAACTCGATGAGGCGCGCGAGTGGATGGTGACGCTGGGGCGCAAGACAGCTCCGGAAAAGGTAGCGACTTTTCTCCTCATGATGGCCCGGAATATCGATTCCAGTCTCGATGCGGCTTCCGGGTCGGCGTCCTTCGATCTGCCGCTGACGCGTGTCGAAATGTCTGATTTCCTTGGAATCACCAACGAGACCGTGAGCCGCCAACTGACGCGATTGCGGGCTGACGGGGTGATTCGGATTGAGAACGCACGCCATGTGACGGTGGACAGCATAAGCCGTCTGGAGAAGCGCTGTGGCGGCGGACGCGAGCGGCCCTAAGCGGCGAGGCCATGTCGCATGACTCCGGGGCGGGCCGTGTTTGCCTTTTAATGCGATGTTGCCGCGCCTTCGACGAAGCGGCGTCACGGTCGAGACAAACAGCTTTCGGGCTTTGATAGGAACGTGACCAATCGCCAGGTGTGTTTCGGCACATACCGGCGAAGCATGGTCCTTAATCTGCCACGGCTCGGCGGAACGATCGCGTTCGTTTCCAATGGGATCCGAACAACGTTTGGCAGGGCATCGGCAATAGCATCCAACGCGCGCAGGGCCTCAGCTTTCGCCTCAGCGATCGCGTCTGCGCCCGCCCAACCCAGGGAACGCCTTCCATGAGGGGGGTGAGCCCGCGCTGCGTTCCTCGTTCATTCGCCACCTGCTGATTGCGCCGCCGACACAAAATCTTGCGGCCTGACATAGATCAGGGCGAGGGGGCGGCGGCTGCGCGATTAGTGCGCTGCGGATTTGGCATCCACCAGATTCGAGATCGGGATCTGCAATGAAATTCGGCACAGAGATCGTCCTTCTAAGCGTGTTCGCTTTTGCGGCCCTGGTGGCCGCCGGCTTCGGCGTGGATGAACCTTTCCGCCGACACATGTGGGTGTTGTTCTTCGCAGTGGCTGGTTTCACTGCGATCCTGTTGCGCAACACGGAGTTCAAGCCAGCAGCTCCGATTGACCCATCCGCTTACATGGATGGTCCGATCCGCTACGGCGCGATCGCCACCGTGTTCTGGGGTGTCGTCGGCATGCTGGTCGGCGTGGTGATCGCGCTGCAGCTCGCCTACCCCGATCTCAACATCCAGCCCTGGTTCAATTTCGGTCGTTTGCGGCCGTTGCACACATCCGGTGTCGTCTTCGCCTTCGGCGGCAACGCGCTGCTTTGCACGTCTCTGTATGTCGTGCAGCGCACCTGCCGCGCCCGCCTCTTCGGCCGTGATCTGGCCTGGTTCGTCTTCTGGGGCTACCAGCTGTTCATCGTCATGGCCGCGACCGGCTACCTGCTCGGCATCACCGAGGGCCGCGAGTACGCCGAACCCGAATGGTATGTGGATGTCTGGCTGACCATCGTCTGGGTCGCCTACCTCATTCTGTTCCTTGGCACGATCCTGAAGCGCAAGGAACCGCATATCTACGTGGCCAACTGGTTCTACCTGTCGTTCATCGTCACCATCGCGATGCTGCATGTGGTCAACAACCTGTCCATACCAGTCTCGTTCCTGGGCTCCAAGAGCTACTCCGCCTTTTCAGGGGTCCAGGACGCCTTGACGCAATGGTGGTACGGCCACAACGCGGTCGGCTTCTTTCTCACCGCCGGCTTCCTCGGCATGATGTATTATTTCGTGCCCAAGCAGGCGAACCGGCCAGTCTATTCGTACCGGCTGTCGATCGTCCATTTCTGGGCGATCATCTTTCTCTACATCTGGGCCGGGCCGCATCACCTGCACTACACCGCCTTGCCCGATTGGGCGCAGACGCTCGGCATGGTGTTCTCGATCATGCTGTGGATGCCGTCCTGGGGCGGCATGATCAACGGCCTGATGACGCTGTCCGGCGCCTGGGACAAGCTGCGCACCGATCCGATCATACGCATGATGGTGATGGCCGTCGCCTTCTATGGCATGTCGACCTTCGAAGGCCCCATCATGGCGATCCGGGCGGTCAATTCGCTGTCGCATTATACCGACTGGACGATCGGCCACGTCCATTCGGGCGCGCTCGGCTGGGTTGGCATGATCTCGTTCGGCGCAATCTACTACATGGTGCCGAAGCTCTGGAACCGGCAACGGCTCTACTCGTTGCGGCTGGTCACCTGGCATTTCTGGCTGGCGACACTTGGTATCGTTGTCTACGCCGCGGTGATGTGGGTATCCGGCGTCATGCAGGGCCTGATGTGGCGCGAATACGACGAGCAGGGCTTCCTGGTCTACTCCTTCGCCGAGACCGTCGCCGCCATGCACCCCTACTATGTCATGCGCGCCATCGGTGGGGCCATGTACCTCTCCGGCGCGCTGATCATGGCCTGGAACATCACCAGGACCATCCTCGGCCACCAGCGCGAGGAGGAGCCGATGCCGAGCCCCGTCGCCATCCGACCTGCGCGATCAGGAGCCAGGTAATGGGCTTGATGGACAAACACGCAATCATCGAGAAGAACGCCACGCTTCTTCTCGTTGGCTCGCTGCTCGTGGTGACGGTCGGCGGCATCGTCGAGATCGCGCCTCTCTTCTATCTCGACAATACGATCGAGAAGGTGGAAGGCATGCGCCCCTATTCGCCGCTCGAACTTGTCGGGCGCAACATCTATATGCGCGAGGGCTGCTACCTCTGTCATAGCCAGATGATCAGGCCGTTCCGCGACGAAGTTGAGCGCTATGGCCACTACAGCCTAGCTGCCGAGTCCATGTACGATCACCCCTTCCAGTGGGGATCGAAGCGCACCGGGCCGGATCTCGCCAGAGTTGGCGACCGCTACTCGAATGCATGGCATGTCGCGCATCTTACCGACCCGCGCTCGGTGGTGCCGGAATCGATCATGCCGAGCTATGGGTTCCTGAAAGACACGCCGATCGACGTGAAGGATTTCTCAACGCATCTGGTCGCCAACAGGCTTGTAGCCGTCCCTTACACCGATGACATGATCGTCCACGCCAATGCGGATCTGGCGGCGCAGGCCGATCCCAATGCCGACACATCAGGCCTTGAGGCGCGTTACCCAAAAGCCAAGATCGGCGACTTCGACGGCAACCCGCAACAGGTCACCGAAATGGATGCCCTGCTCGCCTACCTGCAGATGCTTGGCACACTGGTCGACTTCAAAAATTACGACGAAGCCGCCGGCTACCGCTGAGGAGAACGCTGATGACCTACAATTTGATGCGGGCGTTTGCCGACAGCTGGGGCCTGGTTGCGATGGCGCTGTTCTTCGTGGGGTGCATCGCCTTTGCCCTACGCCCCGGCAGCCGAAGGCTGGCCGACGAAGCGGCCCGCATTCCGCTCGAGGACGAGTGATCATGAGCGACGAGCATATCGATGAAATCTCTGGCGTCTCGACCACCGGCCACGAATGGGATGGCATCCGGGAGCTGAACAACCCGCTTCCCAGATGGTGGGTTATCACCTTTTACGTCACCATTGTCTGGGCGATAGGCTACACCATCGCCTATCCAGCATGGCCTCTGTTGCACTCGGCGACGAAGGGTGTGCTCGGCTATTCCAGCCGCAACGAGGTCAGGAACGAGCTGACTGCGGCTGAGGCCGCCAAGGGCAAATATATCTCGGCGGTGGAGTCCAAGAGCGTCTCGGAGATCTCCGCGGACGACGGCCTGCGCGAATTCGCAATCGCCGCCGGTGGCGCCGCTTTCAAGGTCAATTGCGTACAATGTCACGGCTCCGGCGCCCAAGGTTCCAAGGGCTTTCCCAATCTCAACGACGACGACTGGCTATGGGGCGGCAAGGCCGAGCAGATCCAGCAGACGATTACGCACGGCATCCGCTTCGCATCCGATCCGGACACGCGCCTGTCGGAAATGCCGGCCTTCGGCGACATCATTACCGCCGACCAGATCGCACAAGTCAGCGCCTACGTGGCCAGCCTTTCCGGCAAGGTCCGCGATGCAAGTCTGATCCAACCCGGCGCCAAGGTCTTTGCCGAGAACTGCGTCGCCTGTCACGGCGACAATGCAAAAGGCAACAGGGAATTCGGCGCCCCCGACCTGACCGATGCGATCTGGCTCTATGGATCCGGTGAGACAGCCATCGCCGCACAGGTCCGTGCGCCAAAACAGGGCGTCATGCCGGCCTGGGTTGGCCGTCTCGGCGAGATCAAGGTCAAGGAACTTGCAGTTTATGTCCATTCGCTTGGCGGCGGAGAATAGGAATGGAAGTCCTATTCTTCGGTCCCCCCTGCCAAGCGGACGAGGCCCGGCGTGAGCCGGGCCTCGACACCATCCCTAATGCGATCTGCACAACCCGGCAAGGCTATCCTACCGCGAGGCTTTACGACAGGTGCCCCTGACATTGGCTGGGAAAGTGGAGTTGCACATGCGTGATAAGACGCAGTTGACACGGCTCGAAACAGAAACTGTCAATTCCGCCAAAACCCGCAAGCCGCTTTATGCCGCGCGTCAAAAGATCTTTCCGAAGCGCGCCTCGGGCAACTTTCGTCGCTTCAAATGGCTGGTGATGACGATCACACTTGGCATCTACTACCTGGCTGCGTGGCTGCCTTGGGCTCGCGGTCCATTTGCCCCGGACCAGGCAGTCCTGCTCGATCTCGCGAACCGGCGCTTCTACTTCTTCTTCATCGAGATATGGCCCCAGGAATTCTTCTATGTGGCCGGCCTCCTGGTCATGGCGGGCGTCGGTCTTTTCCTGATCACCTCGACTGTCGGCCGTGCCTGGTGCGGCTATGCATGCCCTCAGACGGTGTGGGTCGATCTGTTCCTCGTCGTCGAACGTGCGATCGAGGGGGACCGCAACGCCCGCATGAAACTTGACGCAGGTCCCTGGACCGCGCGCAAGCTCATGCTGCGTGTGTCCAAGCACACCATCTGGCTGGTCATAGGGGCGGCGACTGGCGGCGCCTGGATCTTCTACTTTGCCGATGCACCGACGCTGCTCGGCGAGCTCTTCACCGGCACTGCGGCGCCCGTCGCCTACATCACTGTCGCCGTCCTGACGGCTACCACCTACACGTTCGGCGGTCTGATGCGCGAACAGGTCTGCACCTATATGTGCCCGTGGCCCCGCATCCAGGCGGCCATGCTCGATGAAAATTCCCTCACTGTCACCTACAATGACTGGCGCGGCGAACCGCGTTCGCGCCACGCCAAGAAGGTGCTGGCCGCAGGCCAGCCCGTGGGCGACTGCGTCGACTGCAATGCCTGTGTCGCGGTCTGCCCGATGGGGATAGACATTCGCGACGGCCAGCAGCTCGAATGCATCACTTGCGCGCTCTGCATCGACGCCTGTGACGGCGTCATGGACAAGCTCGGCAAGGAGCGTGGGCTGATCGCCTATGCGACGCTCTCCGACTACAACGCCAACATGATGCTGGCGACTGCAGGCGGGTCCAGCTCAGTCAATCCATCGCTGATCAGGACCGCTGATGGCCTGTTCTCCGACAAGGTGGCGCATTTTCACATCCGCAAGATCTTTCGGCCGCGCACCTACGTCTACATGGGCTTGTGGTCGCTGATCGGCCTCGGCCTGCTCTATTCGCTGCTGACGCGCGATCGGCTCGAACTGAACGTATTGCATGATCGCAATCCCCAGTTCGTCACGCTGACCGACGGATCCATCCGCAATGGCTATACCGTCAAGCTGCTCAACATGATCCCCGAGCCGAGGACGATCGTCGTAACCATGCAGGGCCTTGAAGGCGCTGACATGGTCGTCGTCGGCGACGACATCCCCGCAGGCCGTTCCTTCGCCATTCCGGTCGAACCCGACCGCCTGAAAATGCTGAGGGTCTTCGTTCGCCAGCCGGCGGACCAGATCCGCGCTCCGGCACAGACCTTCAAGTTCCGCGTCGAGGACAGAGCCAGCTTTGAGTCGAACGAGTACACCGCCACCTTCAACGCGCCGGAGCCCCTCAGATGACTGCCAATGTACAAAAGCCTCGTGAATTCACCGGCAGGCACATGCTGGTCATCATCCTGGCCTTTTTCGGCGTGGTCATCGCAGTCAATCTGACCATGGCAACGCTCGCCAGCACAAGCTGGACTGGCCTCGTCGTCGAAAACACCTATGTGGCGAGCCAGCAATTCAACAAGAAGGCCGAGGAAGGACGGGCGCAGGCAGCACTTGGCTGGACCGGCAAGCTGACCATCGCATGGGGCGAAGTTCGCTATGGCCTCGCCGACGTCGCCGGCAAGCCGGTTCCCTTGCACGGCGTCAAGGTGCTGTTTCGCCATCCCGCGTACGAGAAGGAGGACAAGTCGGTCACCCTCGCACCCGCCTCGGGCCAGGAATTCGCAGCCCAGCACATGCCGAAGGACGGCGTCTGGATTGTCGAAGTCGACGCCGACGCCGGTCTGGACAAACCGTATCGCGACGTCCGCCGGATCATGATTTCCAATGGAGCGCTGCAATGAGTTGTTGTGCACCGGGCGCCGAAATGGCGCTTGATCTGGTCAACACCGGATCGGTCCTGCCGTCCAGCCAGGAGATCAGGCTGGCGAGCCGATCGCTTGGCGATGATCTTCACCAGACCGATCTTTCAGTACCGACGGTTCATTGCGCAGGCTGCATCCAGACGATCGAGACGGCGCTGGGAAAGCTCGATCGCGTCGAGAGCGCCCGCGTCAACCTGTCGACGAAACGGGTCTCTGTCCGGTGGCGTGGTGACGAGGTCCCACCGTTCGTCGTCGCGCTTGGGCGGCTAGGCTACCAGGCGCATCTCTTCCCTTCCGAGGTCGGCGACAAGGACAGGACGTTATCGGATTTGATCCGCGCGGTCGCGGTTGCCGGCTTTGCGGCGGGCAACATCATGCTGCTTTCGGTCTCGGTCTGGTCCGGCGCCGAAGGTGCTACCCGCGACCTGTTTCACTGGGTCTCGGCGCTGATCGCCATTCCTGCCCTCGCCTTCGCCGGCGGCATCTTCTTCCGTTCGGCCTGGAATGCTTTGCGCCATGGCCGCATGAATATGGACGTGCCGATCGCGGTCGGTGTTTCGCTCGCCTACGCCATGAGCCTCTACGAGACGATCAACCATGGCGATCACGCCTATTTTGACGCGTCGGTATCGCTGCTGTTCTTCCTGTTGATCGGCCGCACGTTGGATCACGTGATGCGCGAACGTGCCCGGACCGCTGTGAAAGGCCTGTCCCAGTTGGCCGCACATGGCGCCATGGTGCTGCGCAGCGACGGCGCGCGCGACTATTTGCCGGTCGGCGAGATCGAACCAGGCATGCGGTTGTTGATCGCAGCCGGTGAGAGGATCCCCGTCGACGGCAAGATCATCCAGGGAACGTCGGATCTCGACTGCTCGCTGGCCTCAGGCGAAAGCACGCCGAAAAACGTGGCGCCGGGCGAAGCAGTTCAGGCCGGCGTGCTCAATCTTACCGGCCCGCTGACGATTGAGGCGACAGCCGCCGCGAAGGATTCGTTTCTGGCGGAAATGGTTCGTCTTATGGAAGCCGCAGAGGGCGGCCGCGCGCATTATCGCCGGATCGCCGATCGCGTTTCAGCGCTCTATGCCCCGGTGGTTCATCTCACAGCCTTCGCGACGTTCCTTGGCTGGATGGCGGTGACCGGCGACTGGCACCGGGCGATAACCATCGCCATTGCCGTTCTGATCATCACCTGCCCGTGCGCGCTCGGCCTCGCCGTACCGATCGTTCAGGTGGTCGCCGCGCGGCGCCTGTTTGAGAACGGCATCATGGTAAAGGACGGTTCTGCCATGGAGCGCCTGGCGACGATTGATACAGCGGTGTTCGACAAGACCGGAACGCTCACGCTCGGCCAGCCCCGGCTGGTCAATGCATCGTCGATCGATCCGGCCATGCTGGCAGTCGCGGGAGACATGGCTACGCATTCCCGCCATCCTTTTTCAAAGGCCATAGCCGGTTTTGCCCATCCCGGCGGGCAGTACAAATTTGATGCCGTCACCGAGCATCCAGGGTTTGGAATCGAAGCCACTGGAGCCGGAAGCACCTGGCGGCTAGGCCGACGCGGATGGGCTGGATGGAGAGCCCGGACCGGTGGTGAAGGCAAACATGGCGGAACCGTGCTGACAAAAGACGGGTTCATTGTCGCGACCTTCGATTTTGAGGACGCGCTGCGCGCAGACGCCAAGGCGGCGATCGGGCAATTGAGCCATGCCGGGGTGTCAGTGGAAATGCTGTCGGGCGATACTGCGGGTGCCTGCGGTGAAGTCGCAGAAATGCTGGGTGTCAAGGACTTCGTTCCGTGCCTGCTGCCATCCGGCAAGGTCGAGCGCATCGAGACCCTGGCGAAAGACGGACACAAGGTTCTGATGGTTGGCGACGGCCTCAACGACACGCCGGCGCTCAGCGCGGCGCATGTCTCGATCGCTCCAGCTACCGCCGCCGACATTGGCCGCAATGCCGCCGACTTCGTATTCCTGCGCGAAAGCCTTCTGGCAGTGCCTCTCGCGCTGGACGTCTCGCGCAAGGCGGGACACCTGATCCGCCAGAACATCGCGATTGCGATCGTCTACAATGCGGTGGCAGTACCAATCGCCATCCTCGGGCACGCCACGCCTTTGTTAGCGGCGATTGCCATGTCTGCCTCATCGGTGCTTGTTATTGGAAACGCATTGCGCTTGCACGGCTTCGGGGCGAATGCGACGCTGCAAGTTATTCAAAAAGTCGGACGCTCCGCAGTCAGCTATTCGGCATAATCCTCGTGACGACGTTGCTCTATCTCATACCAGTGGCCCTTTTTCTGGGTGCACTGGGTGTGTCCGGCTTCGTCTGGGCATTGCGAAGCGGTCAATACGAAGATCTCGACGGAGCCGCCGAGCGGATACTAATTGATCGGGACGACAAACCGGAACGCTGATTTCAATCCGCTGTGCATAAGATGCGCGGATCGCGCTCGTCAGTCGAGCCGGCTCGGTCGGGAACAAGCTGTCCATGCTCCATGCTCCATGCTCCATGACCATCTTGACCTAAGCTGCACACTACATTTGTGAAAAGCCTCTGTCGTGCGAAGGACTGCCTCCCATTGCACCCAGTATGAGGCGGCTGATGCCACGAGAGTACCTCGCGTGGCCGGACGAGAGCTTGGCCATGTGCGCACGGGTTCCAAAGTGGAACGTCACGGTCGATCACCTGACCGTGAACCGCCAGTGCCGATTGGTCATGTCTGGCTGATCCAGATCAGGGTCATACTCATCGGTGTGTTCTATTGACCAGTCTTCGACGGAGAAATGCATGACTTACGGAAAGATTGGTCGTCATTATCAGCACCTTCACGGTTCTGGGTTTTCTGTCGTGTGGTCGGCCATGCCTTGTGCTTACGGCGCAGCCATTAGCTGACCGGCGTCGTGTGTATCTCGCTTGCTGGCTGACCATCCGCGTGGCTGCGCGGACACGGGGGCCGATCAACAGCTTTCGCCTTTGATGGGTTGTGTGCGTCGAAAGTGGCCTTCTTTGGGCTGACTTCGTAGAAATGTTCCAGGGCTCGCATCCAGCGCCGAAGATCCTCGTGATGTCAACGTGCTGCGGAGCATCATCGGGGTTGGGACGTGCGTTTTCGAGATCGATCAACCGTCCGAAGTTGATCATTGGTTCGAGTGACGCGCGCTATTTCGACGACTATGTCGCCGCGTGGGCTTTGCTCTATCGGCGACTGAATTGCAAGGACATCGACATCGAAGCCATGCAGCAGGTTCTTGATGAGATATGCGCGGTCGTGGATAAAAGTTTCCGCTACCTTGGCTGGGATGACGAGAGAGAGCGCTACGTTCGATACCCTCGCAAGAGAGCCCGCTTCGACGTCGTGGAGCGTGAGTAGTATGCGCAAGGGTTCCAGGTGGAATGTGGCGATCGATGCGGCGCGGCCGTGGCTGACCAGCGTCGCGAGTGTCTCGCTTGCTGGCGGCGATCTGCGCGGCTGCGCGGCCAAAGGGCGGGATCGGTTAGCCGCATCCACCTCTGAGCGCTTTGAGTGCTTCGTTGCCGATCGATGCGAATCTCCCGGCCCAGCGCCTTTAGGCAATGCGGCGGCCACGGAGCTCATGTCACTCGGCTCAGTTCCACCGTTACACGAGGATAGGCGACCGGATGGCGGCACGCTGATGGGCTCTGACGATAATTTTGACATCGTTGTCGTTGGAGCCGGCCCGGTCGGCCTTTCGTTCGCTGCGTCGCTTGCCCAAAGCGAACTCAAGGTGGCAGTTGTTGAACAGAACACATTCGATAGTCTGGCGAATCCGGCTTTCGATGGTCGCGAAATCGCGCTGACCAACGCTTCGATCAGAACCCTTCGCGAGCTCGGCGCCTGGGATGTCATCCCGGCTTCGGACAAATCAGCACTTCAAGGCGCGCGCGTGCTCAACGGCTCGAGCGCATTCGCTCTTCGTTTCGATCCTCCCAGCAACTCTGGAGAACCGCTGGGGGTTTTGGTTCCAAATTGCCGGATCCGCGAGGCGCTGTTCAAAATCGTCCGCTTGCAGGATCGCGCCCGGCTGTTGTGCGGCCACTCGGTCGTCGATGCAACAAACAGCCAAGAAGGAGCAGTCGTAACGCTCTCTAATGGCGCGCGTTTAACTGCTCGGCTGGTTGTTGCCGCGGATTCGCGTTTGTCCGCCACGCGTGATCTGCTAGGCATCGGCGCCGATATCAACCGGCTTGGCCACTCGATGCTGATTTGCCGAGTGAGGCACGAGCGCGCCCACCACCAGATCGCCATCGAATGGTTCGATCACCATCAGACGATAGCGATGTTGCCCCTCGCGGAGGGCATGTCGTCGCTGCTGCTCACATTGCGCTCAAACGAGGCCTATAGACTGCTTGCCTTCGATGATGATTTGTTCCTGTCGGAGTTGACGAAACGGTGTCGAGGGCGCCTTGGAAAAATGACCTTGGCAAGCAAGCGCCACACCTATCCGCTGGTCACGACCTGGGCGCACAAATTCCGGGCGCCGAGCGCCGCACTCATCGGCGACGCTGCCATCGGCATGCACCCGGTGACCGCTCACGGATTCAACATCGGTCTCAGCAGCCAGAAGCAACTCGCCCGTGGAATCATGACTGCGTGCCGCGACGGCCGCAATGTTGGCGACCCCGACATGCTGCATATATACGAAAGGCGGCTGCGCCTGTCGGCGGCGCCGCTCTACCATGCAACGAACATATTGATTGGACTCTACTCCAGAGACCACCTGGCGGCACGGCTTGCAAGGCATCTGGGGCTTCGCTTTGCCCAACATGTTCCCCTTGTCCGGCATGGGATATCGGCGGAGCTCCAGCGGTGATACTGCACCAGCAGTCGCATTTTTGCGCGTGCTGGGCGAGCGATGGGAGAGAGTGCATGATGCACCGGAGTAATCCTGCTCCCCGACGCTGATCTCCGATTGAAGAATTAACCCGTCCTTCAGGGGGGCTGCATAGGCTGCGGACAAGCAGGAGTAAGCAAGCTGACCCGTCCAGCCTTGGAAAAGAAGATCCGCTGGAGGCGAGAATCCTTCAGGACCAGCTCGCTGATCTGAGGGCAGGCCTTTTCGTCTCAATGCCGATAAGCATTGTGCTGTCCGGGCTGATTTTGACCGTGCAGGCCCTTTCCGGGAACGGTCTTGCTGGCGCGGCCTGGTTTTCGGTCGTTAATGCGATAAATGCCGCCCGCCTTGCACTCGCCCGTCATCAGCTGAAGGAACCCGGAGTCCAGGATGATCTGACACGGGTTTGGCTGCGGCTTCGCTGGTTTGGCAGGCTTGCTCTTCTGGCGGGATTCACCTGGTCATTCCTTGCCATCCTAACGGCTGGATACACGACGTCTCAAGCATCGCTGCATCTAATAATTCTGGCGGGCATTTCAGCTGGCGCGGTCACGTACGGCAGCTCATATGCTGCGGCAGCGATATGCTTCATCACACCGCCACTCCTCATTGCCGCCGCATGTTTGCTGACGAAGGGAGCCCCGGAAAACTACATTCTGGCTTTTGCCGTCCTGCTTTTCGAGGGCGGCCTGGTTCGATCCTCGTTCGTTGGACAAGCGCGCTTCCGTGACGCGAGCCGCCTGAGACATCAAGCCGAGCGGCTTGCCGCGGAAATGGAGCGCAATTCCAGGGAGGACCATCTTACCGCGCTCCTCAACAGGCGGGGCCTCGAACATGCAATCGATCAGTTTGAGAACACCGATGGACCCTTTGTGGCCATGCTGATTGATCTGGACGGGTTCAAATCTGTCAACGGTACCTACGGTCACAGAACGGGTGACGAGCTGCTTGCCAGGATCGCCCGCCGAATAGAGGAAGAAGCACCGGAGGGCTCAACGCTCGCCCGCATCGGTGGGGATGAATTCGTGCTGGTTTTTTCTTCGCGAAAGAATTCTCCTTCTCCCACCAATCTCGCGTCCAATCTCATAGCCAAGCTTGCTCGCCCCTATCCTGGGATCGCATCCGTCCGCATTGGAGCGTCTATAGGAATCTACTTGGCTGAAAACCCCGGACTGACGGAAATGTTGTTGCGGGCCGACATCGCCCTTTACACAGCTAAGCGCCGCGGCAGGAATGAATTTTGTCTGTTCGGTGCCGAGCTAGCCCGGGAACTGCAACGCCGCCAGTCAATCGAACGCGATCTTCATTCGGCGATAACGATGAGAAGCTTGGTCGCTTGGTTTCAGCCAATCGTAAGACTCGAAACTGAAGCGTCGTCGGTTTTGAAGCCTTGCTAAGATGGTCTCACCCGCTTCACGGTCCCATTTCTCCGCCCGAGATCATGACAGCGGCACGCGAAACTGGAATGCTTCAGCTGCTAACTCAAACGGTATTCGCCGACTGTTGCGCTCTTATCGAGGGCTTGGTCAAAGCTGACCGTCGTGATGTTCGTGTGGCGATGAATGTTTCACCGCGCGAGTTGGAAGCTGGCGATATTGACGAGATGATTCTTAATGGTCTGGCGGCAAAAGACCTCCCTGCAACGATGTTCGACATCGAGATTACCGAAGAAGCCCCAGTGGATCCGGACAGAGTGGATGAAAAGCTCGGCCAGCTTTCACATGCTGGCATTTCTATCGCGCTCGAGGACTTCGGCACCGGTTTTTCGACGTTGGCATCGCTCAAGGACAGTCGGATCAGGAAAGTGAAAATAGATCAGGGCTTCATTCGCGGCTTAGCCAAGTCCCGGGAGAATCGGCTGCTTGTCAAAGCGGTGATTGACCTTGGTAGGACGCTCGGGATCGAGGTCATGGCCGAGGGCGTTGAAACAGAGGCAGATCGGCAAACTCTGTACAAGCTTGGCTGCAGAACCGCGCAGGGCTTCCTGTTCTCTAAGGCAGTGCCTCTCCATTTGGCACTTGATTCGGTAGTAAAAGAGCACGCGAAGGAGTTGTGACCGGCCTCTCCGTCCGTGCTGCTCGCGGAACTTTCATGTGGGGTGGACCTGACGCGCGAAAGCCGTTTCGGACGGTAGAGTTATTACGGGGGCGAAACTGAGCACGTGGTTTGGATAGCAGCAATCCGGTCCACCGGCGCACATGCAGCGGCTTCATACAAGCGTTCAAGTTGCGAGATGAGCTTGAGTGAACGACGTCGGAGAATTGCGTCCCTTGGACGCTGGTTTCGCGGTTCCCGTAGGATTCGATTACGGGAAGCGTTCTTGGCTGCTTCTCGGCTCAGCGCTCATCTGGATGAACAACGTACCCGCGGTCAAGGTTTTCGCGACCTCAACCCAGTCACCATCCCGCAACAGCAGCGGTCGGGTCCTGATCAAGCGCTCAGCCTCAGCACAGGTGCTGGAGCAACGGTAGAGCGCGGAAAACGTGTATCGGAATGCGCTGGCTCACCATAGGAAGCTGCCACGGCATGTCGAATGTCCCCAGGGGGCGGGACCGTTCCCTTGCATTTGTCTCGATGACGGGCTCTCAAAGCTAAAGCCAAGAGAGCTTTATAAAAATCGCACCCGATCGGCTGCGCAACGACGACCAGCTGAGGCCCGATCGGGTGCTAAGGTCGTGCCAAAAAAGGCGCGTCACTGTCGCATTTCTAGCCGGCTTGCGATCGGACGTCATCTCTTGGCGATCGTTGCCCCTTCTCTCAAATGCGCTTAGCGGCGCCGACGGCGAATAGCGCAAGCTTTTCCACCCGTTTCTACTCCACTACCGAGACTCGTCACCAACCTCCTTTTATTCGCTTCCATATGGCCCATCCTGTCTCCAATCGAGGAGGAGCGCGAACATGGGCCAAGCCGTAGAACGTCTCAGTCTCGGGAATTCTTCTGCTCGCCAAACTGCCGTTGTCACCGGCACCATATTTGGCAGGGTGACAGTGAACGACAAGATATCAGGCGTTCTTGTCTGGGCTGAACTATGCTTGCAAGCCATAACCCAAAAATCGCCGATCCCTTTGAATTCGAGCCGGATGAATGGGTGTTTCAAAATTTTTGGCGGTTTTAGGCAGAACCCTCCGATGGCCCGCGTACCGGTCAAGCTTCGTGAGCACTTTAGGTTCGTCGATCAGGCATAGGTTTGTATCCCATGCCACATGCTGGCCGTTTGCCTAGTTCGGAAGCCCTCGAGAGGCGTTGCTCGTCTTGGTATGGCGTCGCCCCTTTTTCCGATCCATCGGCCACGGAGCTAGAATGCTGTCTAGCTGTTGCCGCCTACTTGGTCATCCGGCATGGAGATGCCTATATACCGACCTTCGAAAGGCTGGAATACGAGGTCGAACAAATGCGGCGGAAGCTCGGAAATCGCGAGCGAGCGCAGCGCGTGCTGGCCACGCTCAACCTAAATGGCTCGGACAGCTGGAGCCGTGAGGTTGGTTCTCAAGGCCTGGATGGCGCCGCAATCACATTCGCCCGGGCGGGGTAAAAGCGATTTTTTGAAGCCACTCGCGCTTTTGCGCTAACGAAGGTCCCGCGCCGTATTTGGGCCGGATCCATTTGTGGCCCATCAGAGAAGCAATTACCTTCTCCGGCGCCTCAACTGCCGTCAGCCGGTCCTCGAAAGTGTGTCGCAGGCTATAAAGACTATGCTCGGAAGTCGGCAGAAGTTCCTTGCTGGCGAGCACCTTGTTGACGAGCGCTGAAAGTGACGCGGCCTTGTCGCGATAACGAGGAAAGCCGTCCGGATGGAGCTTGATGGCTGCAAGTGCGCCGCCAACCAAGGGAATGTCACGGGCTGAATGACCGGTCTTCAAGCGACGGCCATTGGGGCGCACCCGCACATGCGGGATTTCTTGATCGAGGTGGATTGTTTCGGTGGTGAGGTTTGCCGCTTCAGAAAGCCTGAGTCCGGTATCGGCAATCACATAGATTAGATGGCGGGCTTCGTCATTGAGTCCGTCGAGCGCGCCTTCAGCGAGTATCTTCTCCTGAATGAACTCCGCTGTGAACGCAGCGCGTTGCCCGGGGACGGCGCCGGAAAGACGCAGGTTTCGAAAAACCGGCTCCAGCTTGAGCTGGTGAGTCAGATCGACGACGCGCAGCATTTTCGAAACATGGCCGATGTCCTTGTTGGCCGTACCGATATCAAGTCCATCCTCAACGATCCGCTTTTGCCACCACTCGCGGAACGCGATTGCGTCGTCCCGAGTGAGGCTTGCGATCTCCTTGTCGCCAATGACTCCAACCAGATTGGCAACTGCGCGCTTTTTGGGGTTACGCCATTTCTTGATTTGGTTAGGCGACATGGTCAGCAAGTTCTGTTGCTCGATCGTCTCGAATTCCTTGATAAGACCGCTCAGGCGGACCGCTGGCCGCTTCTCCCCACCCATGACGGCCGAGACGTCCTGCGCGTCCTCGATCGATTTTTTGTCGAGGAGCAGCTTGATACGGGCCATGAGTTCGTCGAGCGGCCCCGCTGCTAGTTCCTCGTTAGAGCGATAGGCCAATCCAAATGACCGCGCGCGCTTCCTCGCGGCTTCGAAACGCAGCCCCGCCTCGGCGGATTGGCCTTCCCGCAGTCTACGCCAATACGCCTCCAGCCCCGCGCCGAGGCTTTGCACTGCATCTCGCGCCCGTACACCGCGGGGATCGTCAGCCACGGCGACGCCCGTGGAAATGCGTACTAGGCAGCGGCGATCAAACGCCGCGAATTCCTTCGGCACCCTGCGGACGAGATACCAGATGCCTTCACGTTTATGCGGCTTTGGCGCTGCGGAACGTCGCATTATCTTTCTCTAATGTTACACAGTTTGTTACACAGTCTAAGATAAGTTTCGCTTCGCGCTGGTCAAGCGCAACAAGGAAGCTTTTGAAAGGAAACGATTATTATGGAAGCTAAATGGCGGAGAGGGAGGGATTCGAACCCCCGATACCCTTGCGAGTATGCCGCATTTCGAGTGCGGTGCATTCGACCACTCTGCCACCTCTCCGCGAGGTCATGGTCGGCCGTTGCCGGCGCGGCGCACTAGATAACGGCTGGTTGATCCACTTACAAGGCCCTATTCGCGCGATTTCCGGCTTCTTCGAAAAGCGATGCCTGGACCACAGTCTACCCCAGCGACGCGCTTAGGGTTTCTTCACCGCCTTGCCGTCCGCGGGCGCCGTATCCTTGGAAGATGGCGCCTCGGGGACGTCATAGGCGGCACTTTCAGTCATCGCCGCGATCACGCTCTTTTCCAGCGCCGCATAGGTCTTGCCGTCATTCTCGCCGGAAAAGATAACGACCGCGGCATAGCCGGCCTCGTTGACGAAGAAGAACGAGCCGCCCGTCTTGGGATAGTCGGGCATGTGATGGTGCAGCAGGCCGTCGTGATAATACTGCGTGCCGCGCGCCGTGCGTTTCATGCAGACGCCGAAGCCATAGGCAGGCTTGCCGGAAAAACGCGGGCAGGGCGCCTGGGTCGGCGGCGACTTCTGGCCCTTGGCATAGCCGGGATCGCCGGCAAGCGTGTCGAGCCATTGCCGTGTCTTCGGGCCAAGCACGCCGGACTGCGGGTCGAAAGCGTAGAGGAACCTGGCATAGTCATCGGCCGAGATGTCCCAGCCGCCATTCGGCGCGCGCGCGGCCAGCGTTGCGTCGATCGTGCCTGTGTTGGCCGGCATGCCCAGCCTCGTGAAGACCTTGCCGCAGGTGACGGGGTAGGGCCGGCCGCCGATCAGCTGGGCAACATAGCCCAGCACCAGGTAGCCGCTGTCGCTGTAGGAAACCGTGCCGCCCGGATCGAAGTCGAGCATGGTACGGGTCGCGGTCCGGAAGGAAGCGGCCAGCGAATGGTCGTTCTTGTCGTCGAAAGCGTTCTTCTTCAGTCCGGCGCGATGGGTGAGCAGTTCTTCGATGGTGATCGTCTTGAAGCGCGGGTCCTTCGGCTCGCTGTCCTTGTGCTTGCGGGCGAAATAGCCGCCAAGGGCCGTGCCGAGCGGCTCGTCGAGCGACAGCTGCTTGTGGTCGACAAGGCCGGCGATGCAGAGGCCGGTGATCGCCTTGGAGAGGCTGGCGACGGGTTGCCGGTCCGTCGCCTTCCAGCCATGGTCGAATGCGCCGACGATGTCCTTGTGCAGCGCCACCGCCACTTCGGCGTCAGCGATGTGCCGTTCGGCCATCCAGGACGTGACCGCAGCATCGACTTTAGCGGCGACCTCGTTCGGTTTGGCCGATGCGCGCGAGAGCCAGGCAACACACAGCACAAACAGAACCGGCCAAGCCCGCAACCGCCTGAGCATCCTCTTCCCCCCGGAAATGTCTGCTTCCTCGGCGGCGATGTTGCCATGACCGTGCGGTGAGCGCCAATAACAGTCTTGACAACAAGCCGATAGCCGGCTGCTTGCCTTGACTCCGCTTGCCTTGACTCTGGCGCAACCTTCGGTTAGGGACAGCCCGCATTCGGCGTGGAGGCTCTTCCGCGCCGCTTGTTTTTTGAACCCGCAGACTGACAAAAAGACGGCCGAACCGCGTGAAGCGGTTCATCAAGGCCGACCGAACAGCGAAAGGCAAAAAATGTTCGCAGTCATTAAAACGGGCGGCAAGCAGTATCGCGTGGCCGCCAACGATCTCCTGAAGATCGAGAAAGTCGAAGCCAAGGTCGGCGATATCGTCGAGATCGGCAGTGTGCTCGCGCATGGCGAGGGCGAGAATGTCATCTTCGGCGCACCGTTCGTCGATGGCGCGCTGGTCACGGCGGAAGTCGTCGAGCAGGGCAAGAACCGCACCGTCATCGCTTTCAAGAAGCGCCGCCGCCAGAATTCGCGCCGCAAGATCGGCCACCGCCAGCTTTTGACCACCGTGCGGATCGCCGAGATCCTGCTGGGTGGCGCCAAGCCGTCGAAGAAGGCCGCCGCGAAGCCGGAAGCCAAGGCAGAGGCCAAGACTGAAGTCGCCGCCGAGGCGAAGGCCGAGGTGGCTGCGAAGGAGCCGAAGGCCAAGAAGGAAGCCAAGGCAGACGCCGCAGCTGGCGAAGAGGCCAAGGCCGCGCCGCTGTTCAAGGCCCCGAAGGGCGAGCCGGACGACCTGACCGTGATCAAGGGCATCGGCCCGGTCGCGGCGAAGGACCTCGCCGAGCAGGGCATCGTCACCTTCGCGCAGCTCGCCAAGCTCAGCGACAAGGATGTCGCCAAGATCGACGAGCACATGCCGTTCAGCGCCGACCAGATCAAGGACTGGCGCGAGCAGGCCAAGGAACTGGCGAAGAAGTAATTTTTCCGGCGACGATCGTCGCCGGTACGGGACTTGAAACGGAACGCGAACGCGTTCATAAGACCATTCAAGCGCCTCAGGGCGCATCGGAGTTAGTCAAATGGCACACAAGAAAGCTGGCGGTTCGTCGCGCAATGGTCGCGATTCGCACTCCAAGCGTCTGGGCGTGAAGAAGTTCGGTGGCGAAGCCGTCGTCGCCGGCAACATCATCATTCGTCAGCGCGGCACGCAATGGCATCCGGGCACTAATGTTGGCATGGGCACGGACCACACCCTTTTTGCGCTCGAAGCCGGCGCAGTCACCTTCAACAAAAAAGCCAACGGCCGAACCTACGTATCGGTGAACCCGATTACCAAAGCAGCGGAGTAGCCGGTTCCGCACCACAACACCGGCGCCCATCTCGGGAACCGGTGTCTGGCCAGGCCAGGAAAAGGATCAGGAGAGATGGGCCACCATCTCTCCTTTTTCATTTTTCTTGCCCTGGAGGACTAAAATGGTTGCCGAAGCGGAAGATACCGAAGACGAAAGTTACGCGATCGATTGCCCGGTGCTCGCCACCGAGCGGCTGGTCATGCGCGGCCCGCGCGAGAGCGATCTCGAGCAACTCGTCACGCTTGCCGACAACCGACATGTCGCCGAAATGCTGGCCCGCATGCCGCATCCCTATGGCGAGACCGAGGGCCGCACCTTCCTCGCCATGGCGGCGTCGCGCCGCGCCGGCATCGTCTATGCGCTCACCCTTGCCGGCACCGGCACCTTCGTCGGCTGCGCCGGCTTGAACACCACCGATCGCGGGCTGGAGCTCGGTTACTGGATCGGCGAGCCCTATTGGAAGCGCGGCTATGCCACCGAGGCCGCGCATGCGCTGGTCGACCTTGCTTTCCAGAGGACGACGATCCAGGTGCTGCATGCCTCGACCAGGGTGATCAACCCGGCCTCGCGCCGGGTCATCCACAAATGCGGCTTCCAGTATGCTGGCCAGGGTATGCTGAACTCGATCGTCGCCGGCCAGGTGCCGGTCGAGCGCTATCGCCTGGACCGGAAGACGTGGACCAGCCTCAGGAATTGGGTGCATTTTTGATGGTTGCTTGCGAGGGTTGAGCCAGCGCCCCCTCACCCGGATTGCCAGCCGAATTGCGAAGGGCAATTCGGGGCAATCCGACCTCTCCCTGAGGGGAGAGGAGCAGGTAGGCGCTGGCGTCAGCCTCTTCTCCCCTCGGGGAGAAGGTGGCCGCGTAGTGGCCAGATGAGGGGGAGTCCAGAACTCAGCCCAACTCAGCCCAGAGCGGCAGATGATCCGATCCGACGGCCTCCCGGTCGGACCACAGGCGCTGCAGCGATCTGGCCAGCGAGGCACTGGTGAAGATGTAGTCGATGCATTTGTAGCGGCGGTCTTCGGGGCGCTCCGGATCGACCCAGGTGATCAGGTCGGCGACGCCCAGCCGTTCAGCGACGTCGACGGCGAGATCGGCGGTCAGCGGCATGCCGAACTCATGGTCCGGGCGGCCGGCAAGTTCGACATATTCGGGCGAGCCCGGCAGCATGTTGAAGTCGCCCATGACGATGAAAGCTTCCGGATAGGGCAGGTCCGGCAGCCCGATCTCGGGAATGCCTGACAGGCCGCCGCCTTCCAGCGCGTAATTCAAGAGGCGCTGGCGCAGGAAGCGGATTTGGTTCTGGCGCTCGACCGGGCTGCGGTGGTCGAGATGGGTGGAATAGAAGCGGATGAAGCCAAGCGGCGTCTCGATCAGCGCTTCGAGGGCGCCGCGCTGGAAGTTCATGGCCTCGAGGCTACGGCTGCGCGGCAGAAGGAGATTGCGCGACAGCTGAATGGGCGTCGTCGACAGCACCATGTTGCCGAGCTGGAAGGAGGTCGAGATGGCGCGGCCGTTCTCCAGGCGCGAGCCGATATTGACTTCGAAATTGCTGCCATAGGCGGCAAAATAATCGGGCAGCGCCCCGCAGATTTCGGCCACCATGTCGCGGCCGCCATTGCGCGGGTTGTTGCGGGTCACTTCCTGCAGCGCAATGACATCGGCACCGCGCACGGCATCGGCGATACGGCCGACATCGTATTTGCCGTCGAGGCCGATGCCATATTGGATGTTGTAGGAAACGATCTTCATTGCGCGCCCGTCCAGTCACGTCCCCGCAACAGTGCTACCGCGTCCCCGGCAAAAGGGCATCCGGCGCTTTAGTCGCAAATCGGCCTCGCGCTAGATCGTTTCACCGTTTCAAGGAAACGGCGAACCGCTCTATCTCTTTGTTTTTACGCAATTCCGGAGGGAAAACCGTTCTTTTCCTGGAATTGCTCTGGGCCCTGCCTTGGTTTAGAGCAATCCCGCAAGCGCAATAGCAGAAACTCGAAACGATGAAATTCCTCGACCAGGCCAAAGTTTATATCCGCTCCGGCGACGGCGGCGCCGGATCGGTGTCGTTCCGGCGCGAGAAATTCATCGAATTCGGCGGGCCGGACGGCGGTGACGGCGGCCGCGGCGGCGATGTCTGGGCGGAAGCGGTCGACGGGCTGAACACGCTGATCGACTATCGCTACCAGCAGCATTTTAAGGCCAAGACCGGCATGCACGGCATGGGCCGCAACATGACCGGCGCCAAGGGCGCCGACATTACGCTGAAAGTGCCGGCCGGCACGCAAATCTTCGCCGAGGACAATGAGACGCTGATCTGCGACCTGACCGTGGTCGGCCAGCGTTTCCTGCTTGCCAAGGGCGGCAATGGCGGCTTCGGCAACCAGCATTTCAAGACCTCGACCAACCAGGCGCCGCGCCGCGCCAATCCCGGCCTGCCTGGCGAGGAGCTGAGCATCTGGCTAAGATTGAAGCTGATCGCGGATGCCGGCCTCGTCGGCCAGCCCAATGCCGGCAAGTCGACCTTCCTTGCCGCCGTCACCGCCGCCAAGCCGAAGATCGCCGATTATCCGTTCACGACGCTCTATCCGGGCCTTGGCGTCGCCCGCATCGACGGCCGTGAATTCGTGCTCGCCGACATTCCCGGCCTGATCGAGGGCGCGCATGAGGGCGTTGGCATCGGCGACCGCTTCCTCGGCCATGTCGAGCGCACGCGCGTGCTGCTGCATCTGGTCTCGGCGCAGGAGGAGAACCCGGGCAAGGCCTATAAGACGGTGCGCGCCGAGCTCGAAGCCTACGGCCATGGTCTGGCGGAGAAAGCCGAGATCGTTGCGCTCAGCCAGGTCGACATCCTCGACCCGGACGCCCGCAAGAAGAAGACGGCTTCGCTGAAGCGCGCCGCTGGTCGCACGCCGCTGCTTGTGTCGGCCGTCACCGGCGAAGGCGTCGAGGCGGTGCTGCGCGCGCTGATGGCGGTGGTTGCCGAATCGCGCGACGCCGTTCCGGCTCCCGTCGAGACGCGTTGGCAAAACCCATGAAGTCGTTGAAGTCCTACAAGCGCATCACGGTGAAGATCGGCTCGGCGCTGCTCGTCGACCGGACGACGGGCTTGAAGCGTGACTGGCTGACCTCGCTTGCCGACGACATCGCGGTGCTCGCGAATGCCGGCGCGGAAGTGCTGGTCGTGTCGTCGGGCGCGATCGCGCTCGGCCGCACCATCCTTGGCCTTGGCAAGCGCGCGCTGAAGCTCGAGGAGAGCCAGGCGGCGGCGGCCGTCGGCCAGATCGCGCTCGCCGGCGCCTGGTCGGACGCGCTCGGCAAGGACGGGCTGAAATCCGGCCAGGTTCTTTTGACGCTTGGCGACACCGAGGAACGTCGCCGCTACCTCAACGCGCGCGCGACGATCTCCACCTTGCTCAAGATGAAGGCGGTGCCGGTCATCAACGAGAACGACACGGTGGCGACCTCGGAGATCCGCTATGGCGACAATGACCGGCTGGCGGCGCGGGTGGCGACGATGATGGGCGCCGATCTTCTGGTGCTGCTCTCCGACATTGACGGGCTCTACACGGCTCCGCCGGCCAGAGATCCGGCAGCGAAATTCATTCCGGTGGTCGATCGCATCACGCCTGACATCGAGGCGATGGCGGGCGCCGCCGCGTCCGAGCTGTCGCGCGGCGGCATGCGCACGAAGCTCGACGCTGGCAAGATCGCCAACGCCGCCGGCACCGCCATGATCATCACCTCGGGCACCAGGCTTTCGCCGCTGATGGCGATCGAGCGCGGCGAGCGGGCGACCTTCTTCAAGCCGAGCGCCAATCCGGTGAAGGGCTACAAGACCTGGATCGCCGGCCAGCTCGAGCCGGCCGGCCGGCTCACCGTCGATGCGGGCGCCATCGGCGCGCTGAAGTCGGGCAAGTCGCTGCTGCCGGCCGGCGTGAAACTGGTGAGCGGCAATTTCTCGCGCGGCGACACGGTGGCGATCCTGTCGCCCGAAGGCCGCGAGATCGCGCGCGGCCTTGTTGCCTATGATGCCGCCGATGCCGTAAGGATCGCAGGCTTGAAGACGGCCGAGATCGAAAACGTGCTCGGCTACGAGGCGCGTTCCGCGATGATCCATCGCGACGACCTTGTGGTAAGCGTCGCCGGCGACCACGTATTGGCCGACGACTAGGTACTGAACGACGACGGGCGGAGGATGACCATGCTGAAGCTGCATGAAAAATCCGGCGAAGACACGATTGCGCTGATGGCCGATATCGGCCGCCGCGCCCGTGCAGCCGCCCGACCGTTGGCCGTTGCTTCGATCAAGGCCAAGAATGCCGCGCTCGTCGCCATGGCCGATGCCGTTTTGCGCAATGAGCAGGCGCTCCTCGACGCCAACGCCATCGATATGTCGAATGGCGAGGAGGCCGGGCTGTCCGGTTCCTTCATGGACCGGCTGAAACTCACACCGTCACGCATTAAGGCGATGGCCGACGGCATTCGCGAGATCGCAGCGCTCAAGGATCCGGTCGGCGACGTCATTGCCGAATGGGACCGGCCGAACGGGCTGCATATCGAGCGCGTGCGCACGCCGCTCGGCGTCATCGGCGTCATCTATGAGAGCCGGCCGAATGTGACGGCGGATGCCGGCGCGCTTTGTCTCAAGGCCGGCAATCCGGTCATCCTGCGCGGTGGCTCGGATTCGCTCAATTCGTCGGCCGCGATCCATGCCTGCATGGTCGAAGGGCTAAAGGCCGCCGGCCTGCCGAAAGATGCCATCCAGCTGGTACCGACCACTGACCGCGCCGCCGTCGGCGAGATGCTCAAAGGCTTGAGCGGCAATCTCGACGTCATCATCCCGCGCGGCGGCAAAAGCTTGGTCGGGCGCGTGCAGACCGAGGCGCGGGTGCCGGTCTTCGCGCATCTCGAAGGCATCTGCCATCTCTATATCGACGGTTCGGCCGATCTCGACATGGCGGTGAAGATCGCGGTCAATGCCAAGATGCGGCGCACCGGCGTTTGCGGCGCCGCCGAGACGCTTCTGGTCGACCGCGCTGTGGCCGCCACGCATCTGGTGCCGATCCTCGAAGCGCTGCGCGCTGCCGGCTGCGAGATCCACGCCGACGCCGAGGTGATGAAAGCCTTCGCCGATGCCAGCCCGGCGACCGACGCCGACTGGGTGACCGAGTATCTCGATGCCATCATCGCGGTGAAGCTGGTCGACGGGGTCTGCGAGGCGATCGAGCATATCGAGACCTTCTCCTCGCACCACACCGAGGCAATCATCGCCGAAGACGCGCAGGCGGTCGAAAAATTCTTCAACGAGATCGACTCGGCGATCCTGCTGCACAACGCCTCGACGCAGTTCGCCGATGGCGGCGAGTTCGGCATGGGCGCCGAGATCGGCATCGCCACCGGCAAGATGCATGCGCGGGGGCCGGTCGGCGTCGAGCAGCTCACTTCGTTCAAATATCGCGTGCGCGGCTCGGGGCAGGTGAGGCCTTGAAGTTGTTTGCCTTAAGGGTTTGAAGCTTGCGCCCAGGCCCCCCCCTCTGGCCTGCCGGCCATCTCTCCCTCAAGGGGAGAGATTGGATATCGCCTTGGCTTTCGCCAATCGCCAAGGTTGCAAGGAGAGGCGAGGCGCCTGAGCTGCCAATCTCCCCCCTTGAGGGGGAGATGCCCGGCAGGGCAGAGAGGGGAGCCTAGCACCGTGCTTTCCCTTTCTGAACCACCGGTTCCTTCACGCTACTTCCGCATGCCCCACGCCCCCAAAGGCCTGACCGTCGGTCTCTTCGGCGGCTCATTCAATCCGCCGCATGCCGGGCATGCGCTGGTCGCCGAGATCGCGCTGAGAAGGCTCGCGCTCGACCAGCTGTGGTGGATGGTGACACCCGGCAATCCGCTGAAAAGCGCCCGCGAACTGGCGCCGCTCGCCGAGCGCATCGAGCTGTCCGAAAAGATCGCCAGGAACCCGAAGATCAAGGTTACCGCCTTCGAGGCGGCGCAGCATGTGCGCTACACTGCCGACACGCTGGTGCTGATCAAGGCACGCAACCCTGGCGTCGATTTCGTCTGGATCATGGGCGCGGATAGCTTGCGCGATTTTCATCGCTGGCAGCGCTGGCGCGAGATCGTGCTGACCTTCCCCATCGCGGTCATAGATCGTCCGGGCGCCACGCTCTCGTTCCTGTCGTCGGTAGTCGCCAGGACCTTCGACTATGCCCGTGTCGACGAGGGCGACGCCCCGCTGCTTGCCCGCATGCAGGCGCCTGCCTGGACCTTCATCCACGGTCCGCGCTCGTCGCTGTCGTCCACGGCGATCCGCAAGGCGGCGAAGGGCTGAGCGCTGATTCTCCCTTCTCCCACAAGGGGGGAAGGGAAGGCGCGCCATGTCGCTTTTACGGCGGCCTTTTGCTCTTCGGTAAGCCAAGCTGCGCAGGCATGCTGCAGCAGAACCAAACCACGACCGATCCCGGACGCGTCGCGCAATCGGCGCCGCTGATCGCCATTGCCAGCGTCATTGTGTCGATGGCGCTGATCGCGATCGGCAACGGACTGATGTTCGCCTATATTCCCGTGCGTCTCGGCGCCGATGGCTTCGACCCGACCTGGGCAGGGCTGATCGTCACCGGGCTTTCAGCCGGCGGGCTGGCCGGCTGCATCCTGACCGGACCGCTCGTCAAGCGGGTCGGACACGCCCGCGCCTTCATGGTGCTTTCGGCGCTGATCGCGCTTTCCAACGCGGCGATCGGCGCCGGGCCGATCCCGCTTTTGTGGATCGCCGCGCGGGCGCTTTACGGCTTCGCCATTTGCGGGCTGTTCATCGTCGCGCAGAGCTGGCTGAACGACGCCCTGCCGAATTCGATCCGCGGCCGGGTGATGGCGGTGTTCTATGTCGCCTATATTGCCGGGCTCGGCGTGGGATACGCCGCGCTCGCCCTGGTCGACATCCATACGGCCGCCGCGTCGCTGATCGGCATCACCTTCACCGCGCTCTCCATCCTGCCGGTCGGCATGACGCGGCTTGCGCAGCCGCCGGCGCCGCAGGCTGCTTCCGTCGCGCTGCGGCGTGCCTGGCGCATCTCGCCGGTCGGCGTCACCGGCATGCTGGCGGTCGGCGGCCTGTCGATGATCGTTTCCGGCTTCGCGCCGATCCATGCCACCGCCAAGGGCTACAGCCAGGCGGACGTGGCGCTGCTGTTGTCGGCGATGCCGGTCGGCACGCTGATCCTGCAGATCCCGCTCGGCTGGATTTCCGACCGCACCGACCGGCGCTATGTGCTGGCGGGCGCGGCGGCGCTCGCGACCGTCGCCAGCGTGCTTGCCATCGTCTTCGACGGCGGCGCGCTGATGGCTCTGGTGGTGATCTATCTGATCTGGGACGGCGCGTCGGAATCGATCTATGCGCTGTCCAGCGCGCATGCCGCAGACCGCGCCGGCAAGGATGAGCTCCTGGCGCTGTCGAGCTCGATGCTGTTTGCCTGGTCGCTGGCCGGCTTCATCGTGCCAGGCATCGTGACGGCGCTTTCCGCCGTCTTCGGCACCGCGACCTTCATCTATGTTGGCATCGTCATTGCTTCGGCCTTCTGCCTGTTCGTGCTGTGGCGCGTGACGGCGGGCCGGCCGACACCGGCGGCCACAAGCGGCAGTTTCGCGCCGATGTCGGCGCAGACGCCCTTGCCGGTGGAGCTCGCCTTCTCGCCGGACGAGACGGCAACCAAGCGCTGATCGGGAAGCACCGGTCGAGCTACTGCTTACGTGCCTCCGGCGCCGGCACTTCCGGCGGCGGCAGCGGGATCGAGATGCCTTCGCTGTCGAAAGCCTGTTTGGCGCGCTTGGTCGTGTCGATCTGGGTGGAGAAATAGTCGGCGGCGGAAGTCCAGTAGCGCAAGGTGAGTGAAACCGTCGAGTCGCCGAGACTCGCGATGAAGGCGATCGGCGCCGGTTCGCGCCGGATCCGCTTTTCCGCGCCGGCAATAGCAAGCAGCGTCTTCTGCCCGCGGTCGATGTCGTTCCACGAGCCGTTGCTCAAGGTGACGTCCGTGCGGCGCACGCCGTTGCGGGTGAAGTTGCGCACCGGCTGGTTCCACAGGGTGGAGTTAGGCGCCAGTATGTAGACGCCTTCGGCATTGCGCAGCTTGGTAGCGAACAGGCCGATCTCTTCGACGATGCCGGCAATCGAGCCGACCTCGACATTTTCACCGATGCGGAAAGGCCGTAGCGCCAGAAGCATGATGCCGGCGGCGATGTTCTGCAGCGTGCCTTGCAAGGCTAGCCCGATGGCCAGGCCGGCGGCCCCTATCGCCGCGATGATGGAGGCCGTCTGCACGCCGAATTGGCCGAGCACCATGATGACGACAAGGATCAGGATGGCGTAGCGCACGACCTGCGAGAAAAAGTGCCGCAAGGTCTCGTCGAAACCGTGGATATGACCGAGGCCGGAATAGATCGAGCGTTCGGCCAGGCCGGCGACGAGATAGCCGACAACCAGCAGAATAACAGCGCCGATGGCCGAGAAGGAATAGGAAACGATCAGCGTAGAGAGCTGCGCGAGTCCGGCCTGGATGGTGATGAGGGCGCTTTGCGGGTCGGTTGGCATGGCGGGGATCCCGTTGATCGGTCAGCCGATAACCCACGCATCCGGGATCAGTTCCTGCTTTTTAGACCCTCCTAACGCAGTGATCCGGACCAATGCGCGGTACAGCCGAAGGGCTCTCGTCTTGAAACTGCAATGGAACTCTGCCTATCTAAGTGGTGTCACCTGATTTGCATGGTGATTTGGTTGTTCTTGTTGGGAAAGGAAACACACTGAGAACAGCACTGCGGAAGAAGGCTGACGTCATGCCTTCGCCGGCCGGGATCAGCGGCAACGCCGCCGCGTCCCTCGCCATCGACACAGTCCTTGCCAGTCTGGAAGACTCCAAGGCCGAAAACATCGTCTCAATCGACATCCAGGGAAAATCGAGCCTCGGCGACTATATGGTCATCGCCTCGGGCCGATCGCACCGTCATGTCTCGGCTGTCGCCGATCATCTCCTCAAGGCGCTGAAGGATGCCGGTCTCGGCAATGCGCGGGTCGAGGGGCTGGCCAGCGCCGACTGGGTCCTGATCGATTCTGGCGACATCATCGTCCATGTCTTCCGCCCCGAAGTCCGCGAATTCTACAATCTCGAAAAGATGTGGCAGGCGCCGGACCTCGAGGAAGAGACCTTGCACTGAGCCTTGATCCGCCTGCCGTGAACCGTCACGGTATGCGCTGAAACAAGCTCGCCGGGGCGAGGATGAAGATCACCGTTCATGCCGTGGGCCGGATGAAGACCGGCCCCGAGAGAGAACTCGCCGACCGCTATTTCGAGCGCTTCGCCAAGAGCGGGCCCGCGGTCGGGCTGGAATTTGCCGGCATCGTCGAAATCCCCGAAAGCCGCGGACAGAGCGCCGACGAGCGCCGCCGCGAGGAAGCCCAGAAGCTGCAGGCCCAGTTGCAGGCGGGCGCTGTCCTCGTCCTGCTCGACGAACGCGGCAAGTCGCCTTCCTCGGAGGATCTCGCCGCCCGCATCGGCCAGTTGCGCGACGGCGGCCGCAAGGCGCTGGTCGTCGCCATCGGCGGCGCCGACGGCCATGACAAATCGTTGCGCGAGCAGGCTGACCTTGTGCTGTCCTTCGGGGCGCTGACCTGGCCGCACCAGTTGGTGCGGGTGATGCTGGGCGAGCAGCTTTATCGGGTCGCGACCATTCTCTCCGGGCACCCCTATCATCGCTCGTGAATGGCGCTTGCCATCTCCAAAAGCTGGGGATTGCTTATCCCGGCTCGGATTTTCGCCTCAAAGGCTGAACATCACTGCTGGAGTAGGGCGTTTCTAACATGGTTGATGGTTCGTTAACGAAGCGGCGGATAGGTTAGAGGCCTGATGTCTGAGGGCTGGTACCCGATTATGCGCGCCTGGCGCAGCCGCTGCGGCTTGACCCTTGTCGCCGCCGCGATCGCGCTCGGGCCGGTCCGGGCGGCCGAAAATTCGCTCGACCTGGCGCCCGATCCGGATCAGAGCCGGGCCGAATACGAGCAGGTGTCCAAGGAAATCACGCTGTCGTCGGAACGGCTGGCCAAGCTCGCCGCCGAAATCGCCTCGGTGCGCAAGGATTATGCCTCGATCACCGCGGCGCTCATCCAATCGGCGATGACGGAACAGAAGCTCGGCCAGGACATCGAGGATATCGGCGCCAAGCTCGAAGGGTTGAAGGCCGAGGAAACCAAGCTGCGCGCCTCGCTCATGGCGCGGCGCGACGTGCTGGCCGAAGTGTTGGGCGCGCTGCAGCGCATGGGGCTCAATCCGCCGCCGGCGATCCTGGTCAAGCCCGAGGATGCGCTGTCGTCGGTGCGCAGCGCCATCCTTCTCGGCGCGGTTGTGCCGGAACTGCGCCAGCAGACCGACCGGCTGATGGCCGATCTCAAGGAACAGACCCGCGTGACGGCCTCGATCGAGGCGGAACGGGCACGACTCACCGCCGCCGTCACCGACCAGACGGCGGAAAAGAAGCGGCTCACCATGCTGCTCGAGGCCAAGAAGAAGCTGCAGGCCGATACCCAAACGGCGATCGCGGCCGAGCAACGGCATTCGCAGGAACTGGCCGCGAAAGCGAGCAGCCTCAAGGACCTGATCGCCTCGCTCGAAGCCGACAAGGCGCGCAAGGCGCAGGACCAGGCCAAGGCCGGCGAACGGAAATCGACCGACAGCGACACGACGGCCTCGACGACCGAGCTCGCCGCGTTGCCGGTGCCGGAGGCCAACCGCCTCACGGGGTCGGCGCCGTTTTCGGCACTGCAAGGCCAGATCGCGCTGCCGGTCATCGGCAAGATCAAGCGGCGTTTCGGCACCGACGACGGCAGTGGCGCGGCGATGCAGGGCGACATGGTTGCGACACAATCGGGGGCCATCGTCACCGCGCCGGCGGATGGAAACGTGCTTTATGCGGGGCCGTTTCGCTCCTATGGTCAACTCTTGATCCTCAATGCGGGCGACGGGTATCATGTCGTTCTGGCTGGGATGAGCAGAATCAGCGTCGCGACCGGACAGTCGGTGCTCGCAGGAGAGCCGATCGGCGCGATGGGAGAGGCCCGGGTGGCAAGCACCTCGGCCTCGCGGAATGAAAGTTCGACGTCGGAACTCTATGTCGAGTTCCGCAAGGATGGAAAACCCGTCGATCCGGCCCCATGGTGGGCGAATCGATTCTCTGGAAGGACGTGAAATGATGCGGAAACTGTCGCTTCTGTTTGCCGGCGCGCTGATGGGCGCATCGGCAATGAGCCTGGTCTACGGCGCACCGGGTTCGGCGGCGAACGCTGCAGGTTCGGAAACCTACAAGCAGCTGGCGATCTTCGGCGACATCTTCGAGCGCGTGCGCGCCAACTATGTGACGCCGCCGGACGACAAGTCGCTGGTCGAGAACGCCATCAACGGCATGTTGTCCTCGCTCGACCCGCACTCCTCCTACATGAATGCCGAGCAGGCGCAGGATATGCGCGTGCAGACCAAGGGCGAGTTCGGCGGCCTCGGCATCGAGGTCACCATGGAGAACGACCTGGTCAAGGTGATCACGCCGATCGACGACACGCCGGCCGCCAAGGCGGGAGTGCTTGCCGGCGACTACATCGCCAAGATCGACGGCGAGGAGGTTCGCGGCCTGACCCTCAACGACGCGGTCGAAAAGATGCGCGGCCCGGTCAACACGCCGATCAAGCTCACGATCCTGCGCCAGGGCGCCGACAAGCCGATCGAGCTGACGGTGGTGCGCGACATCATCAAGGTCAAGGCGGTGAAGTACCGGGTCGAGAACGACATCGGCTACATGAAGATCACCTCCTTTACCGAAAAGACCTATGACGATCTCGAGAACGCCATCGAGAACATCAAGAAGCAGGTGCCGAACGACAAGCTGAAGGGCTATGTGCTCGACCTGCGCCTCAATCCGGGCGGCCTGCTCGACCAGGCGGTCAGCGTGTCGGATGCCTTCCTCAAGCGCGGCGAGATCGTCTCGACCCGCGGCCGCGATCCGAAGGACGTCACCCGCTTCGACGCCAAGCCGAAGCAGGTCGACGACATCAACGGCAAGCCGATGATCGTGCTGGTCAATGGCGGTTCGGCGAGCGCCTCGGAAATCGTCGCCGGCGCGCTGCAGGACCTGCGCCGCGTCACGGTGGTCGGCACGCAGTCCTTCGGCAAGGGCTCGGTGCAGACCATCATCCCGCTCGGCGAGAATGGCGCGCTGAGGCTGACGACCGCGCTCTATTACACGCCTTCGGGCAAATCGATCCAGGGCAAGGGCATCACGCCCGACATCAAGGTCGACCAGCCGCTGCCGCCGGACCTGCAGGGCCGTGACCTGACGCGCGGCGAATCCGACCTCAAGGGCCACATCAAGGGCGCCGATGAGAGCGCCACCGGCTCGGGCTCGGCCGCCTATGTGCCGCCGGATCCGAAGGACGACCTGCAGCTGATCTACGCGGAGAAGCTGCTGCGTGGCGAGAAGACCGATCCGGCCTTCCCGCCGAACCCGGACAAGGCCGTGCTGAACCAGTAAGGCCGTCACGGCCGGGGCAAAGCTCTGGCCGGCCGAGCGAAGCAGTGCAATGCTGCCGGGACCGCGAGGTTCCGGCAGTTTGATTCGGGGACTAAGCTTGGGGCGCCACGCGTCTGGGGTATCGCGCCGAGGATTGCGCAGGATTTCACGTAAAGCGTGACATTCACTTCAAGCGGCGTGCTGGGAACATAAGTTGGCTCACATCGGCAAGGACATTGAACGCCCGCTCGGACAGTCGCTCCAGCCCAAGCGGCCTGCCTCGCGCGGCATCGGTTCCGGCTCTCTCGTCGCGGTGCTGGCCGTGCTTGGCGTGATCGGCGTCTCCGGCGCGATCGCGCTGCGTGAAAAACCGTTCCGCAAGCCGCAAGAAGTGGCCGTCTCGACACCGAAGGTGACCGCGGCGCCTGCTGCTGCGGCGGCACCAGCGCCGGCGCCTGGCCCGGTTGCGGCCGCCGCGCCGCAGGCAAGCACGCCGATGAAGAGCGGCGGGCCGCAGATCATCCATGTCCAGACCGAAGAGGGCGACAGTCCGCCGAAGGCGGCGATCGTTATCCGCGATCCGTCGACGCTCGGCCAGAACCTCAAGGTCGCCCACATCCCGGACAGGGCGCTAATCGAGACCAGCGAGACGGGTCCGCTGCCGGTGCGCTCGGCCGACGGCAGGCGGCCCTTCGACGTCTATGCGCGGCCATGGTCGGGCGCGCGCGGCGCACGGGTGGCAATCGTCATCGGCGGGCTCGCCGTCTCGCAGACCGGCACGCAGGCCGCGATCACCAAGCTGCCGGCCGAAGTGACGCTGGGGTTCGCGCCGCAGGGCAACAGCATCGGCCGCTGGATGCAGGCGGCGAGGCAGAGCGGGCATGAGATCGTCATGCAGGTGCCGCTCGAGCCGTTCGACTATCCGAACGTCAATCCCGGCCGTAACACGCTGACGGTGTCGGCCAGCCCTGACGAGAATCTGAAAAGCCTGCACTGGGCGCTGTCGCGCACGACCAACTATACCGGGGTCATGAACTATATGGGCGCGCGCTTCTCGGCCGATGCCTCGGCGATGGAGCCGTTCATGGCCGAGCTCGGCAAGCGCGGACTTGCCTATGTCGATGACGGCTCATCCTCGCGCAGCGTCGCGCCTGACCTGGCGCTGAAGGACGGCGTGCCGTTCGTCGCCGGCGACACGGCGATCGACGCGGTGCAGGATCGCGGCGAGATCCTGAAGAAGCTGGACAGCCTGGAAGCGACGGCGCGCGCCAAGGGCAGCGCGGTCGGCATCGGCTCGGCCTTCGACATCACCGTCGACACGGTGACGTCCTGGATCGCCGAAGCGAAGAAGCGCGGCATCGAGATCGTGCCGATCTCGGCGGTGGCCATCGACCCGCAAAAGGGCTAACGCTGCCCTTCTCGCCGCAGTCAATCCTCAAGACCGCTGGAACACTGACACATGGCCAAGACGATCGATCCCGAAACGCTGCCTTACCGTCCCTGCGTCGGGCTGATGATCCTCAACAGAGCAGGCCTGGTCTGGGTCGGCCACCGCATCGCCGAGCCGGACAGCGAGTTTGCCGGCACGACGCAGCTCTGGCAGATGCCGCAAGGCGGCATCGACAAAGGCGAGGAGCCGATCGAGGCCGCGGGGCGTGAGCTCTACGAGGAAACCGGCATGCGCGGCGTGACGCTGCTTGCCGAGGCGCCGCATTGGATCAACTATGATCTGCCGCCGCATCTGGTCGGCGTCGCCTTCAAGGGCCGCTATCGCGGCCAGACGCAGAAATGGTTCGCCTACCGTTTCGAGGGCGACGAAAGCGAGATCGCGATCAACCCGCCGCCCGGCGGTCATACCGCCGAATTCGATGAATGGGCCTGGCGGCCGATGCGCGAGCTGCCCGAACTGATCGTGCCATTCAAACGCAAGGTCTATGAGCAGGTGGTGGCGGCATTCCAGCACCTGGCTCCCTGACGAACCAGTCCCTGCCGGTTGTCGCGGCGGCCTCGTGGCCGTATTGATTGGCGACATAAACAAGCGGGGGTCGCCATGAACGACGACACCGGACGCGGGTTTCCGGCAAAAGACGTAGGCAGCGGTTCGCCTGTTAGCGAGGCGGCCGCCGGCGCGATCTTGACAATCGACCTTGGTGCCATCCGCGAAAACTATCGCCGGCTGAAGGTACGGCTGAAAGGCGTGCGCTGCGCCGGCGTGCTCAAGGCCGACGGCTATGGGCTTGGTGCTGCGCAAGTGGCCTCGGCGCTGGCGAAAGAGGGCTGCGACATCTTCTTCGTCGCGCTGCTCGGCGAGGGCATCGCGCTGCGCAAAGCGATCGGCCCCGGACCGGACATCTTCGTGCTGAACGGACTGGCGCCGGGTTCGGAACCGGAAGCCGTGGCGGCCGGACTTTGCCCTGTCATCAATAGCGCCGTTCAGCTGAAGGCTTGGCGCCAGGCCGCGCGAGGCGTGGGCCGCAGCCTGCCTGCCGCCATCCAGGTCGACAGCGGCATGGCCAGGCTCGGCATGGCGCCGGCGGAAGTCGAGGCGGTCGCGGGCGAGACCGGCGCCTTCGATGGCATCGACATCCGCTTCGTGATGAGCCATCTCGCCCGCGCCGACGAGCCGCTTCAGCCGGCAAACGAGAAGCAGCGGCGCGAATTCGAACGGTTGCGCAAGATGCTGCCAGCGGCGCCTGCCTCCTTGGCCAACTCTTCCGGCATCTTTCTCGGCCCGGCCTATCACTATGACTTGGCTCGTCCGGGAGCAGCACTCTACGGCGTCAATCCGACGCCCGACCAACCCAACCCGATGCTGCCGGTGATAAGGCTGCAGGCCAAGGTGGCCCAGATCCGGGAAGTCGGCACCGGCGCCGGCATCGGCTATGGCCACGCCCATCAGGCGGGCGGGCCGCTCAGCCTGGCAACCATTTCGCTAGGCTATGGCGACGGCTGGCACCGGCGCGCTGCTTCGGCCGCCTGGTTCGAAGGCGCGCGTCTGCCCTTCGTCGGGCGCGTGTCGATGGATTCGATCATCCTCGACATTTCGGCGCTTCCGGCAGGCCGGCTCGGCGAGGGCGATCTCGTCGAGCTCATCGGCCCGTCGCAAAGCGTCGACGACGCGGCCGGCCACGCCGGCACCATCGGCTACGAAATATTGACCAGCCTCGGCGCGCGCTTTCACCGCCGCTACGTCGGCGCCTGACCTCGCCCCTTGGCGGGCGCCGCAAAATCCGGCACACAGATGGAAGAGCCAAGCGCTTCGGCGCGCCCGGCCTTTGAGGGAGACAGAATGAAAGTCATTGTGCTGGGCGGCGGCGTCATCGGGGTCACCACTGCTTACTTCCTCACAGAGGCCGGCCACGAGGTCACGGTCTATGATCGCCAGCCCGGGCCCGCCCTCGAAACCAGCTTCGCCAATGCCGGCGAAGTGTCGCCCGGCTACGCCTCGCCCTGGGCCGGACCCGGCATCCCGGTCAAGGCCATCAAATGGCTGCTGATGAAATACGGCCCGCTGGTTGTGCGGCCGGCCTTCGACCCGAATATGTGGACGTGGCTGCTCAAGATGCTGCGCAACTGCACGGCCGAGCGCTACGCGCTCAACAAGTCGCGCATGGTTCCGCTTGCCGAATACAGCCGCGACACGCTGAAGGCGCTGCGTGAATCGACCGGCATCACCTACGACGAACGGACCAAAGGCACGCTGCAGCTCTTCCGCAAGCAGAAGCAGCTCGACGGCACCGGCGGCGACGTCGAGGTGTTGAAGAAATACGGCGTGCCCTACGAGATCCTCGACCGCGACGGCTGCATCGGCGCCGAGCCGGCGCTTGCCGCGGTGCGCGAGAAATTTGTCGGCGGGCTCAGGCTTCCCGGCGACGAGACCGGCGACTGCAAGATGTTCACCGACAAGCTCGCCGAACTCTGCGTGGCGCGCGGCGTGACCTTCGAATACGGCTCGACCATCCGGCGCATCGTCAGGAACCGCAATCGCCTCACCAATGTGCTGACGGACAGCGGATGGAAGACCGCGGACGCCTTCGTGATGGCCATGGGCAGCTATTCGCCGCAATTCATGCGCTCGCTGGGGCGGCCAATTCCGGTCTATCCGGTGAAGGGCTATTCGATCACCGTGCCGATCACCAACGCCGAGGCCGCACCGGTGTCGACCGTCATGGACGAGACCTACAAGGTGGCGATCACCCGGCTCGGCAACCGCATCCGCGTCGGCGGTACCGCGGAGATTTCAGGCTATGATCTTCGCCTGCACGAATCGCGCCGCCGCACGCTCGAACATTCGGTCGGCGACCTCTTTCCAGGCGGTGGCGATCTCAAGGCGGCGAGCTTCTGGTGCGGCTTGCGGCCAATGACACCGGACGGACCGCCCTTGATCGGGCAAAGCGAGGTTGCCAATCTCTACCTCAACACCGGCCATGGCACGCTCGGCTGGACCATGGCCTGCGGCTCGGCCAAGGTGCTCGCCGACATCATGTCGAACCGGGTGCCCGAGGTGAACGCGCGCGACCTGAGCCCAGAGCGATACCTGAAACCGATCTAATGATTCTCGAGCTTCAGGCGTATCGTATTCAGAACGCCTCCCGGACCGATTTGTCGCTGAACAGCAGCCGGTAGGCCCAGCCGATCGTGACATTGGCGGAGACCGGGCGCGAATGGGCGAGGTAATCGTCATAGACCGGCTTCATGCGGCGGTAGAAGGCCGAATCGAGCACCACGAAGCCGTTCTCCGAGTCATGGAAGAAGCTGCGGTTGTTGAGGTTGACCGAGGAGATGGCGACCAGCCTTTCGTCGATCATCATGATCTTGGAGTGCAGCACGACATCCGGCGCCTTGAACTCACGGATGTTGATGCGATCGCCATATCTCTCGACGAACAGCTTGTTGAGCGCGGTGAGGAAGCGGCCACCGATATCGCCCTTGAGGTCGATGCGGCCGACGACATCGATCTTCACGCCCCTGGCCAGCGCTCGGTCGAAGGCGCTCGCAATGTCGGGCGTCAGGTTGAGGTAGGGATTGACGATCTCGATGCGATGCTCGGCGGTGTCGATCAGCTCGACGAAATAGGCCTCCAGCGCATGCCCGTCCTCATAAGGCACGGAAATGAAATGCCGCGCCACGCACCGCGGGCTTCCGCCGGAACGAACCGGAATGGAAAACGGCCGCGACAGATTGGTGTTGGCGTCGCGCAGCCAGATGGTCGACAGATGCGCGGCCAGCGTCTCGACGGTCGTCTGGTCGGCGATCTCGATGTCGAAATCGCTCCAGTTGGAATAGTAGTTCAGCGAGAAGCCGTCGGTCTTGCCGTATTGCTGGAGGTCCGGATAGCGGGTCAGGTCGACCGGCCGGTGGAACAGAAAGCCGTCATGGATGTTGCGGCCGCCGATGATGACGCGCGAGCGGCCAGGCTCCTCGGCCAGCGTCGCCAGCATCTTGACGTGGTGGGTCTTGTGCAGCTGTGAGATCTGCTCGTCGAATGGCGCGCCCTGATCGGCCTGCCAGCGATATTCCTGCAATTCGACATTGGGGAATTCGGAGGCCAGCCGGTGCAGCATGGCGTCGTCCTTCTCGCGCTCCAGCACGTCGGTCACCAGGATGCGCACCTTGGTGCCAAGTGCGGCGTGATGGCGGATCAGCCGCTCCATGACGCGGCCGGAGAAATCCGCCTTGAACTCCAGCGACGACAGATAGATCAGCCTGAGTTTGGGCGCGTTGGAGAAATCGAGCGGCAGTTCGGGATCGGCCTTGTCGAGGGCGCTGTCCGGCAGCGTCTTGCCAAGCAGGGCTTCGACCTTGGCGTTGAAGCCCTCGCGCGATTTGCGCAGCAGGGTCGGCGACCCCAGCGGCAGCGCGCAGGTCTGGGACAGCCAGCGGCTGGCATAAAAAACGCGGTCGAGTTCTTCCAGTCCCGCCGGGTCGGGCACCGGGCAGCGGTCATAGCGGCTGTCGAGCCCCGCGATCCATGGATCGGCAGCCTCCTCGCGCAGCAAGGTCAGCGGCGCGCCAGCAGGCGCCTGGGAAGAGCTGATGCGCAAATCGCAGCGGCTGAGGGTCTCGTCAGGAAACAGGCTGACGGAGGACGTGTCGGCGACCGGCAGGCTCAAATGAAACGGTGAAGCCCTTGCGACCGTGGTGGATCGGCCGGACGCGCGGATCGCGAGCGGGCCGTCACAGGAGCCGCCGATGTCGACAGGCTGCTGCCCGGCTTGGCGCAGCACGATCTGGACCGAACGCGCCTGCAGGCCGGAGAAGCTGAAGGTCTTGGGCGCCGAAGGCCGCGCGGCGGCATCGAGATAGAGCGTCTGTCGCGACATGCGCCAGCGTCCGGTGAAATGGCCTTCACCGGGCTGGCCCTGCACCGGCGCCACCTCGGTCTTGTCGAGCGGTTTCACCAGCTGTTGCAGCGCCGGATAGGCGGCGTGGAAGCCGCTGTTCTGGACGTCGCGCCAGTCGCGGCCGAAGCGGCCGGTGCCGTTGGCGCGGTCGAGCGCATCGAGGCGGCTTTGGGCGAGCAGCGCCTGGAATTCTCTCTCGTAGGCGCTGTTGCCGTCGCTTGCGAAATAACCGGCCGCGGCGATCTCTGTGCCGCCGCTGTCGGCCGAGATGGGCAGTCGGCCGCAGGCGGCGTCGCCCGAAAAGAAAGCGCAGGCCGAATGTCCGGGCATGCCGGCGCAACTGGCCAGCGTCGCCAGCGCCAGTCCAAGCAACGCCCTGGTGACGGCCGACCTGACGCTCATCCGGTCGTCCCGTTCATGGCCTTGAGCTCCGCCGGGCCGCGCGGCGGCAGGAAGCCTTGAGGAAAGATCCTGCAGACGGGAAATGCGAAGGTGGCGATCAGCAATTCAGCCTCGTTGCGCATCTTGCGCGGCGCCGTCCTGTCGTCGCGAATCTTCCTGGCGGAAGCGACGAGCGCGCCGTCGCAGTCGCAGTGGTTGTGGCGGGCAATGTAGCAGGCGTCATGGACCCGGCAGGCGGCGTCGAGACGGTCGATCGGCCTGGCCGACAGGTCGCCGGTGCGCGTGCCGGGGCCGCAATAATTGCCGATGACGAAAGGCGAGGGGCGCGCCATGACATAGCGTATCGGCTTCGGCAGCTCCGCTTCCGGAACCTTGGCCCAGGGATTGGCGCAGTCGGACAGGAAGAGCAGCGGCAGAATGGCAAGAACGGCTCGCATGTTTCCGCCGGTGATCCGATATTCCCCTCGCCGGCCATACGCGCGGCGAAACGCTGGTGCCACACTCGCCGACTTTGTGGCAAGTGCAAGGCGGCACGCCGCGCCGCTGTGCTATGATTGACAGCGCTTGGGGAGAATATGCGAATGCGGCTTTATCGTCTGGCCACGGCGGCGGCATGCCTGATCTCAGCCACGGCTGCATTTGCCGCTGACAAGACCGTTCACGACAAGGAGCACGTCTCTTCGCTGACCTATCCGGAGGCGTGGACGAGCGAAACCAACTTCGACAATACCATACGGCTCAAGGTCAAATCCGGTGACGGAGGGCTCACCTGCCGTGTGTCGGAAAATTCGTACGATCCGACCGCCCCGGACAATCCCCCCGACCGCAGGGTCTTCATGGAGAAGGACTGGTCGATCAGCGACTGGCAGAAACTGATGGCCTCCGCCTATGACAAGGCCAGCTTCAGCCTGGACAGGCTGGCGCATTTTCCGGACGGCTATCCGGTGCGGATAACCGACATGGATTTCCACTATGCCGATGAGAATGTCCGCTTCTACGGCCATTCCCGCATCGCATTGACGCTGCGCCGCTCGCATTATGGCTTCGTCGACTGCGGGGTCTCGGCCGACAGCGCCGAGGAGGCCGCGCGCAAATGGGCGCCTCTGGCGGACGAAGCCGGGAAGGTGGTGAATTCGTTCGTGCTCGACGCGGATTAGACGAAAAGACCGCGTTCCCGCTCCACCGCCTTGGTGATGAAGTTGGCGACAAGCTGGACGCGGCGCAGCGGCCGCACCGATTCATGATAGACCAGCCAATAGGCGCGGCGGATCGGTGCAACGATGTCGACCGGCACCAGTTCCGGCATCGAGCGGGCGACGAAAGTGTGCAGGATGCCGATGCCAGCACCGGAGCGCACCGCCTCGGCCTGGCCAAGCGCCGAAGAGATGGCGAAGCTGGTGCGCCAGTCCGGACTGAACTCGGCGGCATAATCGAGCGAGGGGCTGACGATGAGGTCCGGCACGTAGCCGATCAGCGTGTGCCGGCCGAGATCTGCCGGCGCTTTCGGCAGGCCGTTGGCCTCGGCATACGCGCGAGACGCGAAGAGGCCGAGCGTATAGTCGACCAGCTTGCCGGCCACCAGCCGGCCTTCGGTCGGCCGCTCGACGGTGATCGCGATGTCGGCTTCGCGCCTGGACAAAGAGAAGGAGCGCGGCACCGGCGCCAGCTGGATGGTGAGCTCGCGGTGCAAGACGGTCAGTTCGCCCAGCCGCTTCGCCAGGAAAGCGACGCCAAAGCCGTCGGGCGCGCCGATGCGCACGGTGCCTGACACGTCGTCGCCCTCGCCGGCGATGGTCGAACGCGCGGCGATCATGTCGCCTTCCATGCGCTCGGCGATGTCGAGGAAGCGCTCGCCGGCCGGTGTCAGCTCGCTGCCAGTGGTCAGGCGGCGGAAGAGCTTTGTGCGCAGCGCTTCCTCAAGCGCGGCGATGCGGCGCGAGACAGTGGCGTGGTTGAGCTCCAGACGTTTGGCGGCACCCAGGATCTGGCCGGCGCGCGCCACGGCGAGAAAGATGCGGACGTCATCCCAGTTCATTGGAACCTCCGACGACAGGCGCACCTGCCATTTGCGACAATTAATGCACGCTCTGCCATCGTTGTCTATTTACCGCACAACGGTTGCGATCTTCCTCGCGTTGCCATCGCCGCCGCAAAGGCGGACAATGGCCTCATCACCAAACAAGGGAGAGAAACCATGATCGAATATGGTCATTTCATCGGCGGCAAGCGTGTCGCCGGCACCAGCGGCCGCAAGCAGGATGTGATGCAACCGATGGACGGTTCCGTGCGCGGCACGGTGGCGCTCGCCTCGCAGGCGGAACTGCGCGCCGCGGTCGAGAACGCCAAGGCGGCGCAGCCGAAATGGGCCGCCACCAACCCGCAGCGCCGCGTGCGCGTTTTGATGAAGTTTCTCGAACTGGTCCAGCGCGACTATGACGAACTGGCCGACATCCTGGCGCGCGAGCACGGCAAGACCATCGCCGATGCCAAGGGCGACATCCAGCGCGGCCTCGAAGTGGTCGAGGTCTGCATCGGCGCGCCGCATATGATGAAGGGCGAGTTCACCGACGGTGCCGGCCCCGGCATCGACGTCTATTCGATGCGCCAGCCGCTCGGTGTCGTCGCCGGCATCACCCCGTTCAACTTCCCGGCCATGATCCCGCTGTGGAAGATCGCGCCGGCCATCGCCTGCGGCAACGCCTTCATCCTGAAGCCGTCCGAGCGCGATCCGGGCGTGCCGTTGCGTATCGCCGAGCTCTTCATCGAGGCCGGCCTGCCGGAAGGCATCCTCAACGTCGTCAACGGCGACAAGGAAGTCGTCGACGCCATCCTCGACGATCCGGACATCAAGGCGATCGGCTTCGTCGGCTCGACGCCGATCGCCCACTACATCTATTCGCGCGGCACCGCCTCGGGCAAGCGCGTGCAGTGCTTCGGCGGCGCCAAGAACCACATGATCATCATGCCCGACGCGGACATGGACCAGACGGTCGATGCGCTCATCGGCGCCGGCTACGGCTCGGCCGGCGAGCGCTGCATGGCGATCTCGGTGGCGGTCCCGGTCGGCAACGACACCGCCAACCGGCTGATGGAAAAGCTGGTGCCGCGCGTCGAAAGCCTGAAGGTCGGTCCGTCAACCGATTCTTCCGCCGATTTCGGTCCGCTCGTAACGGCGCAGGCGCTGGAGCGCGTCAAGGGCTATGTCGATATCGGCGTCAAGGAGGGCGCCAAGCTCGTCGTCGACGGCCGCGGCTTCAAGATGCAGGGCTATGAGAACGGCTACTATATGGGCGGCTGCCTGTTCGACAACGTGACCGCCGACATGCGCATCTACAAGGAAGAAATCTTTGGGCCGGTGCTCTCGGTGGTGCGCGCGCCGCGCTACGAGGATGCCATCAAGCTCGCCAACGACCACGAAATGGGCAACGGCGTCGCCATCTTCACCCGTGACGGCGACGCCGCGCGTGACTTCGCCTCGCGCGTTCAGGTCGGCATGGTCGGCGTCAACGTGCCGATCCCGGTGCCGATCGCCTACTACACCTTCGGCGGCTGGAAGGCGTCGTCCTTCGGCGACCTCAACCAGCACGGCCCTGACGCGTTCCGCTTCTACACCAAGACCAAGACGGTCACCTCGCGCTGGCCGTCCGGCATCAAGGACGGTGCGGAATTCGTCATCCCGACGATGAACTAGCCGGACGGTCTTCGTTTGCACGTCCTCGCCTTCGGCTGCGGGCGTGCGGGCTGGCATCAAGGACGGTGCGGAATTCGGCATCCCGACGATGAACTAGCCGGGCGGATTTCCGAAATCAGTCGCGATAAAAGCGCGGTGCAAACCGCGCTTTCTTCTTTTTTAGAAGCCGGGAAAACCCGCCGGTTTTCCTCAGCCCAGCACTGCGCCGCCCAGCTCATTCCGCAACGGCGAAGTGCAAGTTCAGGTGCACTTCGTGCTCAGCGAGCATCCGCACCTTCTAAAATTTCCGTGGCCGTGTGATGGAACCAACAGACCACCATCCGTCTTAGCCTGTATTCCTGCCATGCGTGCAGGCAATCAAACAGCGCCGGTGGCAGCCGGGGTTCTCGTCTGGCGCGAGGAGGTGTCAGATGACACGATTGGTTATGGCGACAATGTTGGCGGCGGCGGCGGCGATCGGCGGAACCGTGCAGGCGAACGCAGCGCAATGCGCAGCACGCGCGGACATTATCAAGGCGCTGGGCGACAAGTATCACGAAAGCGAAGCCGGGCGCGGTCTGATCAACCCGAACGTCGTGCTCGAGATTTTCGTCTCGGATCAGGGCAGCTGGACCGTGCTGGCCTCCGATACCAAGGGTCAAAGCTGCGTCCTGTCGGCCGGTGAGGGCTGGGACAGCCCGACGATCAGGGCGGCGATGCCAGGCGCCTGAACCGGTACCGGGCGTTGGGCTGAGCGCCACGGAGGCCCGCGCGGCCGAGCTTCGGGGCCGCAGCGGGGCGCCTTCGGCGGCACCGCTTGTTTACGAGGCGAAGCTTCACCATATCGAATCCAGGGAGTGATGATCTCCCCAGGACAGACCGGAAACCAGAAGGAGTGACGTGATGAAGACGTCGAATCCGGCCTGGAGCTTTCCGGCACACTGAGGCGGCCGTATGTGCCTCCCTTGCCGGAATGCGAAGGCGAAGGAGGTGCCCCATGGCACGCAAATTTTCATTTCGATGGGTTAAGCTTGCAGCCGTCGGCGCCCTGATGGCGCTGCCGGCTATCCCGGCGCAGGCGCAAGTCATCTGCGGCGGCCATGACGTTCTGGTGGCGCGGCTGGCAGCGGGTTTCGAGGAGAACCGGCTCGGCTACGGCGTGGCCGGGCAGGTCGCTATTTTCGAGGTGTTCGTCTCGCCAAGCGGAACCTGGACCATAGTGATGACCGACGTTAAGGGCCAAAGCTGCATCCTGGCCGCGGGCGACGGATGGGAGGACACTCTGGCCACCGCCGTCCAGCAGCCGGGCGGCTGAGCAAGCCGCTCCAGCGTTGAACGGCCGCTCCGCTCACCGCGTCGCGGCCACCTCGGCGTGGCCGCGCAGCAGCGCCATCAATTTCTTGGCATCCTTGGCGGCCGCTTCCTCGTCGCCGTCGAGGATGGAACGGATCAGCGCGACGTGGTGCTCGGCCGATTCGGCGAGGCCGGTGTCGGCCTTGTAGCGATACCAGAAGCGGCGGCTGTGGGTCTGCAAGGGGGCGGCGACACGCGCCGCGAAGGGGTTGTCGGCGGCGATGGCCAGCGCCTCGTCGAGCGCCTTGTCGGCCTGGATGAAGGCCAGCACGTTGCCGGAAATCACCGCCTTCTGCATCGCCAAGGCCGCCTCGTGGAACAAGTCGGCTGCCTCGCGGGTGACGAAGCGGGCGGCCGAGCGGGCGAGCACCACCTCGATGCCGCGCCGCGCATCCAGCACCCGCAGCCAGTCGCCGGCGTGAAGCGGCGCGACCGCGATGCCGGCGCGGGGTCTTATGTCGAGAAGTCCTTCCCAGGCCAGCCGCTGGATCGCTTCGCGCACCGGGGTGCGGCCGAGACCCAGCCGATCGATCAGCGCGCCTTCGGTGACGAAGCTCGACGGCGCCAGCTCGAGCGTGACGATCATGTGTTCCAACGCGCGATAGGCCTTGGTCGCCGCAGGCTCGAAGGCCGCGTTCGTTTCGGCGGATATTAGTGGGGAGATCAATGACAGGCTCCTGATATATTTTTCATATATCATAGCGGATTCAGCGTTGACAGGCCAACTCTTAATAGATATACGACTGATATATCAGAGGAGAGTTTGCCATGTGGACCGGAGTTTTCCCAGCCGTCACGACCAAATTCACCGCCGACGACCGACTCGACCATGCCGAGATGGAGCGCTGCTACGGGCTGCAGATGGAGGCCGGCTGCGACGGCATCATCGTCTGCGGTTCGCTGGGCGAAGGCCCCATGCTTTCGCCTGACGAGAAGATCGAGGTGCTGAAGACGGCGCAGAAGGTCGCCGGCAAGAAGCCGGTACTTTTGACCGTCAACGAGCCCGGCACCCGCGAGGCGGCAAGCATCGCCAAGCGCGCCGCCAAGGAAGGCGCTGACGGTCTGATGGTGGTGCCGAGCCCGATCTACCACACCGACCCGCGAGAGACGGTCGCCGCCCTGCGCGCCGTCGCGGAAGCCGGCGATCTGCCGGTGATGATCTATTCCAACCGGCTCGCCTACCGCGTCGACGTCACCGTCGAGCTGATGGAGGAGCTGGCGTCGGACAAGCGCTTCGTCGCCATCAAGGAATCGTCCGACGACATCCGCCGCTCGACCGAGATCATCAACCGGTTCGGCGACCGCTACGATCTCTTCACCGGCGTGGACAACCTCGCCTTCGAGGCGCTGTCGGTCGGCGCCATCGGCTGGGTCGCCGGCCTGGTCACCGCCTTTCCGCGTGAGACCGTCGCCATCTACCAGCTGATGAGAGAGGGCCGCCGCGAGGAGGCCCTGTCGATCTACCGCTGGTTCCGGCCGTTGCTCGACCTCGATGTCTCGACCTATCTGGTCCAAAACATCAAGCTTGCCGAAGTGTTGGCGATTGGTACCAATGACCGCGTGCGCATGCCGCGCCAGCCGCTGTCGAGCGAACGCCGCAAGGCCGTGGAAAAGATCATCCGGGACGCGCTGGCGGTGCGGCCGAAGCTGCCGTCGTTCCAGACGTCGGACAGACTGGTGGCGGCCGAGTAAGGGACAGCATTCGCGTGCAGGAAAGTTCAGAGGAGGGGCGCCGCCCCTCAGCCGCCCTTCGGGCACCTTCTCCCCGTGAACGGGGAGAAGGGGAAGACATCGCCATCATCGGTGGCGGCATCATCGGCATCTGCGCCGCGGCCCTGCTTTCGGAAGCAGGGCGCGGCGTCACCGTTTTCGACCGCACCGGCATCTGCGAGGAGACGAGCTCCGGCAACGCCGCCGCCTTCGCCTTCTCCGACGTGCTGCCGCTGGCGCATAAGGGGATGATCCGGCAATTGCCGAAATGGCTTGCCGATCCGCTCGGGCCGTTGGCCATTCCGCCGGCCTATCTGCCGAAACTCCTGCCCTGGCTGATCCGCTTCTGGCGGGCGGGCGCGGCGAAGCACTATGAGACAAGCCTGGCAACGCAGGCCGGTATGATGAAGCTGGCCGAGGTCGAATGGATGGGCCTGCTCGACCGCTCCGGCACGCGGCCGATGCTGCGCGAGGATGGTTCGCTGGAATTCTACGAGAGCGAGGCGGAGTTCCGCGCCTCGCTGCCAGGCTGGGCCGAGCGTCAGCGCTTCGGCATCGGTTTCCGCCATGTCGAGGGCGAGGAGATGGCGGCGCTGCAGCCGGGCCTGGCGCCGCGCTTCGTCAAAGGCACCTTCGTGCCGGGCTGGAAGACGGTCGCTGATCCCAAGCTGCTCGGCAAGGCGGTCTGGGCCTATGCGGAAAAACGCGGCGCCCGTTTCGAGCATGCGCGGGTCGAGCGCATAGAAGCCAGCGCAACCGGAGCCACGATCTTTCTGGCCGACGGTAGCAGGCGGACATCGAAGAAGCTCCTGATCGCCGCCGGGGCATGGTCGCATCTGCTGGCAAGGAATCTCGGCGACCGCATCCCGCTCGAAACCGAGCGCGGCTACAACACGACGCTGCCGGGGTCGGCCTTCGACGTGAAGCGGCAACTGATCTTTTCCGGGCACGGCTTCGTCATCACACCGCTGGAAACGGGCCTGCGCGTCGGCGGCGCCGTCGAGCTCGGCGGCATCGAGCGGCCGCCAAATTTCGCCCGTTCCAAAGCGATGCTGGAGAAAGCAAAACGTTTCCTGCCCGGACTCGACCCATCCGGCGGCCGCGAGTGGATGGGCTATCGCCCGTCACTGCCGGATTCTCTGCCGGTGATCGGCGCGGCGCGCGCGCCGAACGTCTATTATGCTTTCGGCCACGGCCATCTCGGCCTGACCCAGTCGGCGGCGACCGGTCGCTTGATCCGCGATCTCGTTCTCGGGCAGACTCCGCCGCTCGACCTCACCCCTTTCCGTCCGCAACGGTTCTGAGCAGTCTCTTTGTTTTGACGCAATTCCGGACAGAAAACCGCTTCACACTTTTCCTGAAATTGCTCTAGGAAGCATCATGGCCAAAAAATCCTTCTTCTGCATTGACGGCCACACCTGCGGCAATCCGGTGCGTCTCGTCGCCGGCGGCGGACCGTTGCTCCAGGGCTCGACGATGATGGAGCGGCGGGCGCACTTCCTTGCCGAGTATGACTGGATCCGCACCGGGCTGATGTTCGAGCCGCGCGGCCATGATGTGATGTCGGGCTCGATCCTCTATCCGCCGACGCGCGAGGACTGCGATATCGCCATCCTGTTCATCGAGACGTCAGGCTGCCTGCCGATGTGCGGCCATGGCACGATCGGCACGGTGACGATGGCCATCGAGCACGGGCTGGTGAAGCCGAAGACGCAAGGCGTGCTCAGGCTCGATACGCCAGCCGGCCTGGTCATCGCCGAATACAAGCAGGTTGGCGAATATGTCGAGGAGGTGCGTATCACCAACGTGCCGTCCTTCCTCTACGCCGAAGGCCTGACCGTCGAATGCCCGGTGCTCGGCGAGATCAGCGTCGACGTCGCCTATGGCGGCAATTTCTACGCCATCGTCGAGCCGCAGAAGAATTACCGCGACATGGCAGACTATTCGGCCGGCGACCTCATCGCCTGGAGCCTGGTGGTGCGGCAGCGCCTCAACGAAAAATATTCCTTCGTGCATCCGGAGAATCCTGGCATCAACCGGCTGTCGCACATGCTGTGGACGGGCAAGCCGAGGAACGCCGAGGCCGATGCGCGCAACGCCGTGTTCTATGGCGACAAGGCGATCGACCGCTCACCCTGCGGCACCGGCACCTCGGCGCGGATGGCGCAGCTGCATGCCAAGGGCAAGCTCAAGCCCGGCGACAGCTTCGTTCATGAATCGATCATCGGCTCGCTGTTCAAAGGCAGGGTCGAGAAAGAGGTCAGCGTCGCGGGCAAGCCGGCGATCATTCCCTCGATCGGCGGCTGGGCGCGCATGACGGGGTTGAACACCATCTTCATCGACGACCGCGATCCGTTCGCGCACGGCTTCATTGTCACCTGAGACGATGAGGCGGCATGCCTTCAGATGTCGGCCGACACCTGATCGCAGAACCAGTCGGCGAATTTGATCTCGGCCGCCGAAGGCTGAGCCGACATCGTCAAAAAATAGCCCTTGTCGTCGTCGGTCGAAATATCGGAGACGACGACAAGGTCGCCGCGCCTCAGTTCCTCGCGAAAGACCTCGATCGGACAAAGGGCGACGCCGTGGCCGGCGATGACGGCGGTCGCCAGGATGTTGAAGTCGGCAAAGACCGGCCCGTGGCCAATGTCGGTCCTTCCGGTCCCGGCTTTCGCGAACCATTCCTGCCAACCCTGGCGCGTCTCGTCATGCAGCAGGTCCGCCGCCGCGATCCGCGCCGGCGTATCCAGTCGGCCCTTGCGCGCCAGGTAGTGCGGACTGCAGGCCGGCCGGCTTATGCGGGAAAACAGCTTCAGGCTGGCAGCCTTCGGGGATGGATCCGCGCCCAGCGTGATCAAGACATCGTTGTCGTCGTCCTCGAGCCGGTCATCGGCCTTCGCATAGGCGACCCGGATCGCGATCTCCGGATGGCGAGCCGTAAAGTCCGACAGGCGGGGCACCAGCCAGCGGCTGGCGATGGAGGGAATGCAGCCGACCGAAAGCGACTGCAGGCCGGCGCTCCTGCGGATGCGCCGGCAGGCGGCGTCGAGCTCCGCCAGCGCGGCGCCGGCGGATGCCTGCAGCGCCAATCCGGCTTCGGTCAGGCGGACCTTGCGGGCGTCGCGATGAAACAGCGCCACGCCAAGCCACTCCTCCAGCCTTCTAATCTGGTGGCTGATGGCGGGATGGGTGACGTGCAGCTCTTCACCGGCCGCGGAGAAGCTCAAGTGGCGGGCAGTCGCCTCGAAGGCCCGGATCGCGTTCAGCGGCAGATAGTCCATCTGTAAAATTCTCTAACAGATCAAGCCAAAATCCATCATTTGAAGCATGGTTCGACCTGCGTCATTGATCTGGGGTGCGGCGTGAAATCTAACCCGTCAGTGACGGAAAAGTCCACCTCGGCCGTCGATCTCGAAGCACTGACGCTTGGCAAACCTGTCTTATGGAAAGGCTCCCATGTTTACCCGGCAATTGGCTGATGTAGAAAAAACTGACTTTTTTGTCGACTGGGGCAACGGCACCAGTCATCGGCTGCTGACGAGCCAAGACGGCATGGGCTTCACGGTGTGCCACACAGTGGTGCGCGCCGGCAGCGAATCGCGCCTGCAATACCGGCGGCACCTGGAGGCCTGCTACTGCATTTCCGGCAGCGGCGAGGTCGAGGACATGGCCGGCACCGTCCACCGCGTGGGGCCGGGAACGATCTATGTGCTCGACGCCCATGACGATCATTTCCTGCGCGCCGACAGCGCTGGCGACATGGTGCTGATGAGCGTGTTCAATCCGCCGCTCAACGGCACCGAGAAGCACAGCCTCAATGCGGACGGAGGCTCTGCTTACTGAGGCTTCTTCTCGAGGCTTTTCCATTTCGGCGAGGTTGCCCCGCGCGCAAGGTGCCTCGCCGTCACATGGCCGACACACATGACGGAATCCTGACCCAACGGAAGGCGCGGGGGCCCAAAACCGGGCGCCTCGGATTGCGCAAGGATTCGTCCCATCAACTTATTTTGACGCCGATTTCTTCGAAATAGGGCTCATCATAGGATTGAATCGTCAAAGACATTGCGTTGTGCCAATGATAGGGTCCGCGATAGTCCAGGGGTCGGATGCGAAAAAAACGGGCAATCGGACAGCGTGCTTCCAAACCACGCGGAGCGATTGAAAAATCACGTTGCAATCCGGGCTCGAAACTTTACGACTAGGGGAAATACGAAAAGGAATGCGCCCTGAAAGGCGACATTCCAGGGGAGCCGCTTAAATATGCAGTACTTCGTCCAGCAGCTTATCAACGGGCTGACGCTGGGATCGATCTATGGCCTGATCGCGATCGGCTATACGATGGTCTACGGCATCATCGGCATGATCAATTTCGCCCATGGCGACATTTTCATGGTCGGCGCCTTCACCGCCCTCATCGTCTTCCTGATCCTCGGCGCGCTGTTTTATTCGGTGCCGATCGTGGTGGCGCTTCTGATCATGATGATCGTGGCGATGCTCCTGACCAGCCTCTACAACTGGACGATCGAAAAGGTGGCCTACCGGCCGCTGCGCGGCTCGTTCCGTTTGGCGCCGCTGATCACCGCCATCGGCATGTCGATCGCGCTGTCCAACTTCGTGCAGGTCACCCAGGGTCCGCGCAACAAGCCGATCCCGCCGCTGGTCAGCCAGGTCTATACGATTGACGGCATCAGCATCTCGCTGAAGCAGATCATCATCGTGCTGGTGACGGCGGTGCTGCTGGCGATCTTCTGGTACCTCGTCAACAGAACGGCGCTCGGCCGGGCGCAGCGCGCCTGCGAACAGGATCGCAAGATGGCGGCGCTGCTCGGCATCGATGTCGACCGCACCATCTCCATCACCTTCATCATGGGCGCGGCCCTTGCCGCCGTCGCCGGCACGCTGTTCCTGATGTATTACGGCGTCGTGGTGTTCTCGGACGGCTTCGTGCCAGGCGTGAAAGCCTTTACGGCGGCCGTGCTCGGCGGCATCGGCTCGCTGCCGGGCGCCGTGCTCGGCGGACTCTTGATCGGCTTCATCGAGAGCATGTGGTCGGCCTATTTCTCGATCGACTACAAGGACGTCGCCGCCTTCTCGATCCTGGCGATCGTGCTCATCTTCCTGCCCTCCGGCATACTGGGCCGGCCTGAAGTCGAAAAGGTCTGATCCTCATGGCCGCTACCGTGTCCTCGGAGCGCGACGACGTCGTTCCTCCCATCCAGCGCGCTTTGCGCGAAGGGCTCTATGCCGGCGCCATCGCGCTTGGCCTGTTCGTTCTGTTTATCGGTCTAAGAACCGACCAGAACATCAGCAACGAGCTGATCCTGGTGCAGCGCTGGCTGCTGCTTGCCCTGGTGGTTGTCGCCACCGCCGTCGGCCGCTTCGTCTACGTTGGCTACGCGCAGCCGGCGATGGAGCGGGCGAAGGCCGAAAAGGCCAAGGCGCCCGCAGTCGTGGCGGAACCTGGTTTCGTGCGCCGGAACTTCAACAAGATCGGCATCGTCGTGTTGCTGCTTTATCCGATCGCGATGGTGCTCGCTTTCGGCTTCCAGGGTTCGCTGAAATGGGTCGACAATTTCGGCATCCAGATCCTGATCTATGTGATGCTGGCCTGGGGCCTCAACATCGTCGTTGGCCTCGCCGGCCTGCTCGATCTCGGCTATGTCGCCTTCTATGCCGTCGGCGCCTATGCCTACGCGCTACTCGGCACGCATTTCGGCCTGTCGTTCTGGATCCTGCTGCCGGCCGCCGGCTGCATGGCAGCCTTCTGGGGCGTCATGCTCGGTTTCCCGGTGCTCAGGTTGCGCGGCGACTATCTGGCGATCGTGACGTTGGCGTTCGGGGAGATCATAAGGCTTGTGATCATCAACTGGCGCGAAGTGACCAACGGCTCGGCCGGCATTTCCGGCATTCCGAAAGTCTCATTCTTCGGGCTGATGTCGTTCAACGTGTCTGACCCGAATTACATCGCCAAGGTGCTGCACATCGCCCAGTCGGGCGCCTACTACAAGATCTTCCTCTATTATCTGATCCTGGCGCTCTGCTTCCTCACCGCCTTCGTCACCATCAGGCTTCGCCGCCTGCCGGTGGGCCGCGCTTGGGAAGCGCTGCGCGAGGACGAGATCGCCTGCCGCTCGCTCGGCATCAACACCACCACCACCAAGCTGACGGCCTTTGCCACCGGCGCCATGTTCGGCGGCTTTGCCGGCTCGTTCTTCGCCGCCCGGCAAGGCTTCGTCAGTCCTGAATCCTTCGTCTTCCTGGAATCGGCGATCATCCTCGCCATCGTCGTGCTCGGCGGCATGGGTTCGCTGGGCGGCATCGCGGTAGCGGCGCTGGTGATGATCGGCGGCACCGAGATCCTGCGCGAGCTCGGCTTTCTCAAGGTGGTGTTCGGCCCCGACTTCACGCCGGAGCTTTACCGCATGCTGTTGTTCGGCATGGCCATGGTCATCGTCATGCTGTGGAAGCCGCGCGGCTTCGTCGGCAGTCGAGAACCGACAGCCTTCCTCAAGGAGCGAAGAGCGGTCTCAGGGTCCTTCACCAAGGAGGGCCACGGCTGATGAACGTCCAAGCTTCCCAGAGCGACTTCATCCTGCAGGTCGAGCATCTGTCGATGAAGTTCGGCGGCCTGGTCGCCATCGGCGACCTGTCGTTCCAGGCCAGGCGCGGCGAGATCACCGCGCTGATCGGTCCGAACGGCGCCGGCAAGACAACGGTGTTCAACTGCATCACCGGCTTCTACAAGCCTACCGAGGGCATGATCACGCTCAACAAACGTGACGGCTCGACCTACCTCCTGGAGCGCCTGCCCAATCACGAGATCCCGGCACGCGCCAACGTCGCTCGCACCTTCCAGAACATCCGCCTGTTCTCGGGCATGACGCTGCTCGAGAACCTGCTGGTGGCCCAGCACAACAAGCTGATGAAGGCCTCGGGCTACACCTTCCTTGGCCTGTTCGGCTTTCCGAGCTATCGCCAGGCCTCGGCCGAATCGATCGAGCTGGCCAGGCATTGGCTGGAAAAGGCCGGTCTCGTCGACCGCGCCGACGACCCGGCGGGCGACCTGCCCTACGGCGCGCAGCGACGTCTGGAGATCGCGCGCGCCATGTGCACGGGTCCCGAGCTTCTGTGCCTCGACGAGCCGGCCGCCGGTCTCAATCCGAGAGAGTCGGCGGCGCTCAACGAACTCTTGATGGACATCAAGAACAGCACGTCGATCCTGCTGATCGAGCACGACATGTCGGTGGTCATGCAGATCTCCGATCATGTCGTCGTGCTCGAGTACGGCCGCAAGATCTCCGACGGCAGTCCGCAGACGGTCCGCACCGACCCGCGCGTCATCGCCGCCTATCTCGGCGTCGACGACGAGGAAGTGCAGGAAGTGCTCGTCGAAGTCGGCGACGAGGACGTCATCGAGCAACTCGATACGGGCCCCGACTCCGCGCATGGCCCTGGCAATTCCGCTTCGATGCTGGCGGGACCGGTCTCCGATACCGTCGAGCACGCGGACGAGGGCGAACGGGTTACGGTGTCGAAAGGCGCTTCGAAAGCGGCGCAGGTAGACGCGCGCTCTGCGTCAATCGCCAGCAAGCCCCAACCGGCAGCCAAGCCGGCCGCGAAATCCAGCACTGCGAAAGCGGCGCCGAAGAAGCCGGCCGCGAAAGCCGACAACGCTTCGAAAGGCACTGAAGCAGCGGCCAAGCCCGCATCGGGCAAGCGCGGAGGGGACAAATAATGGCCGGCACAACGCTGCTCGATATCAAGGGCGTCGAGACCTATTACGGCAACATCCGGGCGCTCAATGGCGTCAACGTGCAGGTCAACCAGGGTGAGATCGTGGCGCTGATCGGCGCCAACGGCGCCGGCAAGTCGACATTGATGATGACCATTTTTGGAGCTCCGCGCGCTCGCGCGGGCACCATCACCTTCGCCGGCACCGACATCACCCAGATGCCGACGCATGAGATCGCCCGCCTGCGCGTAGCCCAGTCGCCGGAAGGACGCCGCATCTTCCCGCGCATGACGGTGATGGAAAACCTGCAGATGGGCGCCAGCCTCGACAACCTCAAGCATTACGACGAGGACGTCGAGAAGGTGTTCGCACTGTTCCCGCGACTGAAGGAACGCATCAGCCAACGCGGCGGCACGCTATCGGGTGGCGAACAGCAGATGCTGTCGATCGGCCGCGCGCTGATGGCGCGGCCAAAGCTTCTATTGCTCGACGAGCCGTCGCTGGGTCTCGCACCGTTGATCGTCAAGCAGATCTTCGACGCCATCCGCGAATTGAACAAGTCGCAAGGGTTGACCGTGTTCCTGGTCGAGCAGAACGCCTTCGGCGCGCTCAAGCTCGCCACGCGCGGCTATGTCATGGTCAACGGCAATGTGACGATGAGCGGCACCGGCAAGGAACTGCTCGCCAATCCGGAAGTGCGCGCCGCCTATCTCGAAGGCGGACATCACTAAGAGGAGTCTTCACTATGGGCATTATCTACGAAGAAGCCTCGATCTGGCAGTTCCTGTTCGTCACCTGCCTGCTTGGCGGCTGGGCGGCGTGGATGACCGGCAAGGCCGCCGCACAGACGTGGAGCAGCCACGTTCAGCTGTTTTTCTACATGCTCGGTCTCGGCATCGGCATCAGGTTCATCCATCACGCGCTGTTCGACGGCACGATGTTCTCGCTGCATTACTATGTCGTCGACACCATCGTGCTGATGATCTTGGGCTTTCTCGGCTATCAATACACGCGCACCAACCAAATGGTTACACAGTACAACTGGCTCTATGAAAGAGCTTCCTTGTTAAGCTGGAAGCCAAAAGGTTGACGTTCACCATTACGCCGTCTCGGGGGACGAATCGGCGTGACAAGTGCCTGAAAATCGGCATTCTATGCTTTCTGCGATAAGGGTGGGCATCGCATGAAAGTATCATCCACGCCCACTCCGTAAATGGGAGCGTTTCAATGAAAAAATCACTCTTGTCCGCCGTTGCGCTGACCGCGTTCATCGCGTTCAGCGGCAGCGCGTGGGCCGCTGACATCCTGATCGGCGTCGCCGGTCCGATCACCGGCCCGAACGCCGCCTTCGGCGCACAGCTGCAGAAGGGCGCTGAACAGGCTGTCGCCGACATCAATGCGGCGGGCGGCGTCAATGGCCAGCAGCTCAAGATCGAGATCGGCGACGACGTCTCCGATCCCAAGCAGGGCATCTCGGTCGCCAACAAGTTCGTCGCCGACGGCGTCAAGTTCGTCGACGGCCACTTCAATTCGGGCGTGACCATTCCGGCTTCGGAAGTCTATGCCGAAAACGGCATCCTCGTCATGACGCCGTCGGCAACCAATCCGAAGCTTACCGAGCGCGGCCTGTGGAACACCTTCCGCACCTGCGGTCGCGACGACCAGCAGGGCAAGGTGGCCGGCGACTACATCGCCAAAAACTTCAAGGACGCCAAGATCGCCATCGTCCACGACAAGACGCCTTACGGGCAGGGCCTTGCCGACGAGACCAAGAAGAATCTGAACGCCAACGGCATCAAGGAAGTGATGTATGAAGGCATCAATGTCGGCGACAAGGACTTCTCGGCCCTCATCGCCAAGATGAAGGAAAACAACGTCAACCTGATCTACTGGGGTGGCCTGCACACCGAAGCCGGCCTGATCATCCGTCAGACGGCCGACCAGGGCCTGAAGGCGCCGATGTTCTCGGGCGATGGCATCGTCTCCAACGAACTGGCCTCGATCGCGGGTGACGCGGTTGCCGGCACGCTCAACACCTTCGCTCCGGACCCGCGCAAGAACCCGGACGCCAAGGAAGTCGTGGAGAAGTTCCGCGCCGCCGGCTTCGAGCCGGAAGCCTACACGCTCTACTCCTATGCCGCCGTGCAGATCATCTCGCAGGCTATCGCCAAGGTCGGTTCGGCCGACGATGCGCAGAAGGTTGCCGAAGTGATCAAGTCCGGCGGTCCGTGGAAGACGGTTATTGGCGAGATCGGCTACGACGCCAAGGGCGATATCACCCGTCCGGACTACGTCATCTACGAATGGAAGAAGGGTGACGACGGCAAGTACAGCTACTTCGAGAAATAAGCCGGCCACTCCAGCCGACTTTCAATGGGATGCCCGGCGCTTGCGCCGGGCATTTTAGTTTGCGGCCTTGCTGCCGTAAGGGGCCCGCGCTCGGCCCTGGGCGACCCTCCCGCTACCTACCAACGGCGTTGGAAGAAACAGCGGCGGCACGTTTGGCGCAAACAAACGATTTAAATCGGTTTAGATGTCGTGCAAATTCGGTTGCACTGCAGCATTTTCACGTTAATCATTGCGCGGTTTGCTTTTCCTTCCGCTGCTGGAGCCCAGTCCTTGGCAATCACGAAGATTCTTGTCGCCAACCGGTCCGAAATCGCCATTCGCGTGTTCCGCGCGGCCAATGAGCTTGGCCTCAAAACCGTGGCGATCTGGGCGGAGGAGGACAAATATTCGCTGCACCGCTTCAAAGCCGATGAGAGCTACCAAGTCGGGCGCGGACCGCATCTTGCCAAGGATATGGGGCCGATCGAGAGCTACCTGTCGATCGAGGAGGTGATCCGCGTCGCGAGGCTGTCGGGCGCCGACGCCATCCATCCCGGCTACGGTTTGTTGTCGGAAAGCCCCGAATTCGCGGAGGCATGCGCGGCGGCCGGCATCACCTTCATCGGCCCGAAGCCCGAAACGATGCGCCGGCTGGGCAACAAGGTCGCCGCGCGCAACCTGGCGATCGAGGTCGGCGTGCCGGTCGTGCCGGCAACCGATCCGTTGCCGGACGATATGGAGGAGGTCAAGAAGCTCGCCGCCCAGATAGGCTATCCTGTGATGCTCAAGGCGTCGTGGGGCGGCGGCGGCCGTGGCATGCGCGCCATCCGCGCCGAGGCCGACCTCGCGCGCGAGGTGATGGAAGGCAAGCGCGAAGCCAAGGCCGCCTTCGGCAAGGACGAGGTCTATCTCGAAAAGCTGATCGAACGCGCCCGCCATGTCGAGGTGCAGGTGCTGGGGGACACCCACGGCAATGCGGTGCATCTGTTCGAGCGCGACTGCTCGATCCAGCGCCGCAACCAGAAGGTCGTGGAGCGCGCGCCGGCGCCCTATTTGAGCGAAGAGCTGCGCCAGGAGCTTTGCGGCTATGCGCTGAAGATCGCGCGCGAGACCAGCTATATCGGCGCCGGCACGGTCGAGTTCCTGCAGGATGCCGACACCGGCAAGTTCTACTTCATCGAGGTCAATCCGCGCATCCAGGTCGAGCACACCGTCACCGAGCAGGTGACCGGCATCGACATCGTCAAGGCGCAGATCCATATCCTCGACGGCTTCGCCATCGGCACGAAGCAATCCGGCGTGCCGGCGCAGAAGGATATTCGGCTCAACGGCCATGCGCTGCAGTGCCGCATCACCACCGAGGATCCGGAACACAATTTCATTCCGGACTACGGCCGCATCACCGCCTATCGCGAGGCGGCCGGCTTCGGCATCCGGCTCGACGGCGGCACCGCCTATTCGGGCGCGGTCATCACCCGCTTCTACGATCCGCTGCTCGAAAAGGTGACGGCCTGGGCGCCGACGCCGGGCGAGGCGATCTCGCGCATGAACCGGGCGCTGCGCGAGTTCCGCATCCGGGGTGTGGCCACTAATCTCACCTTCCTCGAAGCGATCATCAACCACCCGCGCTTCGCCGACAATTCCTACACGACCAAGTTCATCGACACGACGCCGGAACTGTTCGAGCAGGTGAAGCGGCAGGACCGCGCCACCAAGCTGCTCACCTATCTGGCCGATGTCAGCGTCAACGGCCATCCCGAAACGCGCGGCCGGCCGGTGCCGAAGGCGAATGCGGCCGCGCCCGTCGTGCCCTATCTCAACGGCCACGTCCCGGACGGCAGCAAGCAGCGGCTCGACGTGCAGGGCCCGGAGAAATTCGCCGCCTGGATGCGGGAGCAGCGCCAGGTGCTGGTCACCGACACGACGATGCGCGACGGCCACCAGTCGCTGCTCGCCACGCGCATGCGCACCTATGACATCGTCGGCATCGCCGGCACCTATGCGCGGGCGCTGCCGCAGCTCTTGTCGCTGGAATGCTGGGGCGGCGCGACGTTCGACGTCGCTATGCGCTTCCTCACCGAGGATCCGTGGGAGCGGCTGAGCAAGGTGCGCGAGGCCGCGCCCAACCTTCTGCTGCAGATGCTTTTGCGCGGCGCCAACGGCGTCGGCTACACCAACTATCCCGACAATGTCGTGCAGCATTTCGTCAAGCAGGCAGCCAGCGGCGGCGTCGACCTGTTCCGCGTCTTCGACTGCCTGAACTGGGTCGAGAACATGCGCGTCGCCATGGACGCTGTGGGCGCCGAGGGCAAGCTGGTCGAAGCGGCAATATGCTACACCGGCGACATCCTCGATCCGGCGCGCGCCAAATACGACCTCAAATACTATGTCGGGCTGGCCAAGGAACTGGAAGCAGCCGGCGCCCACATCATCGCCGTCAAGGATATGGCCGGGCTGTTGAAGCCGGCCGCGGCGCGCGTGCTATTCAAGTCGCTACGCGAAGCGACCGACCTGCCGATCCATTTCCACACGCACGACACGTCGGGCCTCTCGGCGGCGACGGTGCTGGCGGCGGTGGAGAGCGGCGCCGACGCCATCGACGCGGCGATGGATTCCTTCTCCGGCAACACCTCTCAGCCTTGCCTCGGCTCCATTGTCGAGGCGCTGAAGGGCACCGAGCGCGACCCCGGCCTCAATCCGCAATGGATCCGCCACATCTCCTTTTATTGGGAAGCGGTGCGCAACCAGTACGCCGCCTTCGAAAGCGACCTCAAGGGGCCGGCATCGGAGGTCTATCTGCACGAGATGCCTGGCGGCCAGTTCACCAATCTCAAGGAGCAGGCCCGCTCGCTTGGCCTCGAGACGCGCTGGCACGAGGTGGCGCAGGCCTATCACGACGTCAATCTGATGTTCGGCGACATCGTCAAGGTGACGCCGTCGTCCAAGGTGGTCGGCGACATGGCGCTGATGATGGTCAGCCAGGACCTCACCGTCGCCGATGTCGAGAACCCGGCCAAGGACATCGCCTTCCCGGATTCGGTCGTGTCCATGCTGCGCGGCGATCTCGGCCAGTCGCCCGGCGGCTGGCCGGCCGCGCTGCAGAAGAAGGCGCTGAAGGGGGACAAGCCGATCACCGTCAGGCCCGGCTCGCTGTTGAAACCCGCCGACCTCAAGGCAAGCCGCAAGGACATCGAGACGAAACTCGAGCGCAAGCTCTCGGAATATGAGTTCGCTTCCTGGCTGATGTATCCGAAGGTGTTCACCGATTTCGCCGCCGCGCAGGAGACCTACGGGCCGGTGAGCGTGCTGCCGACGCCGACCTATTTCTACGGCATGAAGTCGGAGGACGAGATCTTCCTCGACATCGAGAAGGGCAAGACCCTGGTTGTTCGCTGCCAGGCGTTCGGCGACGTCGACGACAAAGGCATGGTCACTGTCTTCTTCGAGCTCAACGGCCAGCCGCGCCGCATCAAGGTGCCGGACCGGGCGCATGGCGCTTCCGCCGCCAAGGCGCGCCGCAAGGCCGAGCCCGGCAATGAGGGGCATGTCGGCGCGCCGATGCCCGGTGTTGTATCGGCGCTTGCCGTGGCGGCCGGCCAGGCGGTCAAGGCGGGCGACGTGCTGTTGTCGATCGAAGCGATGAAGATGGAAACCGCGCTGCACGCCGAATGCGACGGCGAGATCGCCGAAGTGCTGGTCAAGGCGGGCGACCAGATCGACGCGAAGGATCTGTTGATCGCCTTTAAATGATGGTCGGAGCGTGATGCTTGATGGGCGGCTGACAGCAGCCGTCCACAGCCGCTCGACAAGTGTCTTGACCCGCCGCGTCCGCTCGGGCAGGGAACCCGCTCCAATTTGCCGTGGCGGGAATCGCCATGGCTCCAGAAGACGCGGAGAGAAAAATGGCCGACGAAATCACCGAGACCAGCCAGACTGTAGCCGCCGGCCAGCTGCGCACCATCATCGAGCGTATCGAGCGGCTCGAGGAAGAGAAGAAGACGATCTCCGACGACATCAAGGATGTCTATGCGGAGGCCAAGGGCACCGGCTTCGACACCAAGGCGATCCGCACCATCGTGCGGCTGCGCAAGAAGGACCAGGCCGAGCGCCAGGAGGAGGAATCGATCCTGGACCTCTACAAGGCTGCTCTCGGCATGGTCTGAGGCGCATGGCCGGAGGCCGGCCATGAACGAGTTCGACTTCGGCGGCCGCCGTGCCTCGGAGTTCCGCCATCGCGGCTTCTGGGCGCTGTTCGCGGAGCGGCATCCGGAAGAAAAGCCAAGGATGGCGCGGCGCGGGCCATGGTTCTGGCAGCGTGGGCTGCCGGACTTCGCCCTGGTCCTTTCGATGTATGTCGCGCCGGCGCAGAACCATGTCGGCGTCTTCTTCGGCCGCAATGAAAAGTACGGCGCAACGGAGTCCTGGTCGCGATTGAAGCCATTCCAGCCGGCGATCGAGACCAGGCTGAAGCTCAAGCCCGAACAGAGTTGCGAGGGCCTCGGTATCAACTCGATGTGGCGGGTGAACTGCTATGCCGAGGATAACTGGCCAGCCATGGCCGACTGGCTGGTGACCGAATGCTCGCTCTTCGAACAGGCCGTCCTCGCCGTGCTGGGGGACGCCCGGCCGTAAGACCTGCGCTCAGTTCGGTGCGAGCGTGAGCGCTCGATCGAAGAATGCCGGGATTTCCTCGCCGAGTTGCTTCAGAAATTCCGCGCGATCGAAGCCGGGAGGGTCGGCGCTGATGTCGCCATCCAATGTCGGGATCGGGGCGCTGGCGGGGTTCATGAAGGCGAAGTGCCAGGCGTTTGCGATGACGCGATAATCCGCTCCGGGAAGGTTTTGCCCGATCCATGCGGCGTGAAAGCGTGGCGGTAGCCAGCGGTCCTTCTCCGCGGCGTAGATCAGGGCCGGCATGGTGATGACCTTCAGGGATTGCTAACCGTCCTGAAGGACCCGGCCGTTGCGCGGCTACGCCCCACGCAGTCACCGTCAGTTCGCCGCAACCTGATCGCGGCCGATATCGTCCAGGTGCTGCTGCAGCGCCATCTGGTCTAGCGAATGGATCGGCAGGTTGGCGAACAGGCCGATACGATTGCTCATCATGCGGTAGGCGTCGGCGAAGGCGAAATGCTGCTCGGCGTCGTTGCCGGTAGCCTTGGAGGGATCCGGCACCGCCCAGAGCGCCGTCAACGGGTGGCCGGGCCAGACCGGGCAGCTTTCATTCGCCGCGCTGTCGCAGAGCGTGAAGACGAAATCCATCCTCGGCGCATCCGGTCCGGAGAATTCGTCCCAGCCTTTCGAGCGGGCGAAGGATGTGTCGTAGTTCAGGCTTTCCAGAAGCTGCAGAGCGTAGGGATTGACGGTGCCGCTGGGATTCGCGCCGGCGGAATAGGCCTTGAAGCGGCCGGCGCCGAGCCGGTTGAGAATGGCCTCGCCCATGATCGAGCGGGCCGAGTTGGCGTTGCAGAGAAAAAGAACATTGTAGACGTGACCGGCCATTCTGAACCTCTCCGTGTTTGCCATGCAAAAGACAGAATGCGATGCGGATCACAGGCTTGTGATGGTACACGTTTTGGCGGGCGATTTCTGCACCTCCCGGCATCCGATTTTCGTCAAGGATCTGAGATTGCAATGGTGGCCCGAGAAGCCCGATTGATGGAAAAGGCAAACCCGGCAGCAGGTAAGAATACCGGTTTCTTCCGCGCCCGCTGGAGAGGCGAGGCGCCGCTCGACCGGCTGTTCTGGCGCGACATGCTGCTTGTCGGCACAGCAATCAGCATCACCTCGTCGGCGCTGGCGCTCGTGCTGCTAGGATCGAAGCTGCCGCTCTGGCTGGTGCTGGCGGTGCATTTCCTCCCCGTTCCCTACAACATCTTCTTGACGATCGCCGTCTGGCGCACGGCGGAGAAGGCCGGCGGCTTCAAGGCGCAGCTGATGATGCTGGGTTCCGCGCTCTGGTTGATTGCGACTGCCGTCGCCTGAGCTTCCACGAAAAAGGGCGGCCGAAGCCGCCCTTTGCGAAGTCATATCCGAAATAGGTCAGGCCGCAGGCTCGAAACGCAGCGCCACGCCGTTGATGCAATAGCGCAGGCCGGTCGGCGGAGGGCCGTCCTCGAAGACATGACCGAGATGGCTGCCGCAGCGCGAGCAGTGGCATTCGGTGCGGACCATGCCGTAGCTGCGGTCGACGGTGGTTTCGATCGAGCCGGCAACGGGATCGTTGAAGCTCGGCCAGCCGGTGCCGCTTTCGAACTTCAGCTTGGATTCGAACAGCGGCTGATCGCAGCCGACGCAATAGAAGGTGCCGGCGCGCTTCTCGTAGAGCAGGGCGCAGCTGCCGGGACGCTCGGTGCCGTGGTTGCGCATCACGGCATATTGCTCCGGCGTCAGCCGGGCGCGCCACTCGGCGTCGGTGCGGATGACGGGATAGGCGTGGGTGTCCATGAAATCTCCTCGGCCTTAACGGCTCGTTGTTGCTTGCAACGGGTATTCGCACGAAGGTAGGTGATTGTTACACCACTTGCCAACGCCATCCCAGCTAATGCTTGCGCGACAACTGCCTGGTCGCAGCCTCCAGCCCAGCCAGCGTCAGCGGGAACATGCGGCCACCGAAGATCTCGCTGATCATCTGGGTCGAGTGGGTGTAGCGCCAGTTCTTCTCCGCTTCGGGATTGAGCCAAATCGCGTTCGGCCATTGCTGCAACAGGCGCGCCAGCCAAACACTTCCGGCCTCGGGGTTCCAGTGCTCGACCGAGCCACCCGGATGGGCGATCTCGTAGGGGCTCATCGAGGCATCGCCGACAACGATCACCTTATAGTCCGGTCCGTATTTGTGGATGAGGTCGAAGGTCGGGATCGTCTCGGCAAGGCGGCGCCGGTTGTCCTTCCAGACGCGCTCGTAGAGGCAGTTGTGGAAGTAGAAATATTCGAGCTGGCGGAACTCGGCGCGGGCGGCCGAGAAGAGTTCCTCGACGCCGCGGATATGGTCATCCATCGAGCCGCCGACATCGAAGAACATGAGAAGTTTTACCGCGTTGCGCCGCTCGGGCCGCGTCTTGATGTCGAGGTAGCCATGCTCGGCGGTGGCGTGGATGGTGCCGGGCAGGTCGAACTCTTCCTCGGCGCCCTCGCGCACCCAGCGGCGCAGCCGCTTCAGCGCCACCTTGATGTTGCGGGTGCCGAGCTCGACGGTGTCGTCGAAATTCCTGAATTCGCGCTTGTCCCAGACTTTCACCGCTCGGCGATGCCGGCTCTCGTGCTGGCCGATGCGCACGCCTTCGGGATTGTAGCCATAGGCGCCGAAGGGCGAGGTGCCGCCGGTGCCGATCCATTTCGAGCCGCCCTGGTGGCGGCCTTTCTGTTCCTCGAGCCGCTGCTTCAGCGTCTCCATCAGCTTGTCGAAACCGCCCAAAGCCTCGACCAGCCTTTTTTCCTCCTCGGTCAGGTGCTTTTCGGCCAGCCGACGCAGCCATTCCTCGGGAATGTTGGCGACATCGACGGCATCCGGGCCGCCGAGCGCCTCGACGCCCTTGAAGACATGCGCGAAGACCTGATCGAAACGGTCGATATGGCGCTCGTCCTTCACCAGGGCCGAGCGCGCAAGATAGTAGAAAGCCTCGACGTCATAGTCGACCAGCCCGGCTTCCAGCCCTTCCAGCAGCGACAGATATTCCCGGAGCGAAACGGGAACCCGCGCGGCCTTCAGTTCGAGGAAGAAAGGGATGAACATTCAGCCCTTATAGCAGATCGTACTCGATGAAGCCTGTCCGCCGCGCCACATGGTCGTAAAGCCGGCGCGCCGTGGTGTTGGTCTCATGCGTCATCCAGTAGACGTTCTTGACGCCGATCTTGCCGGCCTCGTCCTGCACAGCCTTGATCAGCGCCGCGCCCACGCCTTTGCCGCGCACGTCCGGGTCGGCGAAAAGGTCCTGCAAATAGCAGTTGTTGACCGGCGACCAGCAGGAGCGGTGGTAGAGGTAATGGGTCAGGCCGACGGCCTTGCCGTCCAGCGTGGCGATAAAGCCCTTCGGCTCGAACTCGCCGGCCGTGAACAGCCGCTTCCAGGTGAGATCATAGACCTCTTGCGGCAGCTTGGTCTCGTAGAAGGTGAGGTAAGCGGTCCATAGCCGCCGCCAGTCGGCGTGGTCGGACTGCGCCAGCGGGCGGATGGTGATTTCGGACATTTTCTCTCCTCCAACATTTGCACCCGAAGCTGCGGCAGCGGCCGCTTGCCGGCAACGGTCCACAGAAGGGGAAAGCGCTATTGCTGCCGGCTTAACCCTGCCGCCTGGCCATGAATGCCAAGCGCTCAAACAGATGCACGTCCTGCTCGTTCTTCAAGAGCGCACCGTGCAGTTTCGGCAGCATGTTCTTCGGGTCTGCGCGCAGGTCTTCCGGTGCGATGTCATCGGCGACCAGCAGGCGGATCCAGTCGAGCGCTTCGGAGGTCGAGGGCTTCTTCTTCAGGCCAGGCACATCGCGGATTTCGTAGAACTGGGTGAGCGCCGCCCGCACCAGGTTCTGCTTGATGCCGGGATAATGCACTTCCACGATGCGATGCAGCGTGTCGATGTCGGGGAAGCGGATGTAGTGGAAGAAGCAGCGGCGCAGGAAAGCGTCCGGCAGCTCCTTCTCATTGTTCGAGGTGATGATGACGATCGGCCTGAATTCGGCGCGGATCGTCTCTCCGGTCTCGTAGACGAAGAACTCCATCCGGTCGAGCTCCTGCAGGAGGTCGTTGGGGAATTCGATGTCGGCCTTGTCGATCTCGTCGATCAAAAGCACTACCTTCTTTTGCGCCGCGAAGGCGTCCCACAGCTTGCCGCGCTTGATGTAGTTGGCGATTTCGTTGAAGCGTTCGTCGCCGAGCTGGCTGTCGCGCAGCCGCGAGACCGCGTCATATTCGTAGAGGCCCTGCTGCGCCTTGGTGGTCGACTTGACGTTCCACTCGATGAAGTCCAGCCCGAGCGCCGACGCCACTTGCCGGGCGAGCTCGGTCTTGCCGGTGCCGGGCTCGCCCTTGACCAGCAAGGGCCGCTCCAGCGCGATCGCGGCGTTGACCGCGACCATCAAATCCTTGTCGGCGACATAGGCCGCTGTGCCTTCGAAACGCATTTTTTCTCCTGGCTATTTTGCGGCGACCGTAAGGAGCCGTGCGCATGCGCGCAAGCTTCGACGCCAAACTGGCCCGCCTGGGCGATAGGCGACCAAGCAAATAACGCTCAAACGCCCATCCGTTTCTCTGGCGCCCGGCCACCCGCCGGCCTATATTCGCTACCGGCGGTCTGCGCTTCCCGGCAGGAGAAACTTATCCCCGGGGCCTTATCGATCCTTAGGGAGCTGTCCCTGGGAAGACCCGTGGGTTTTCCCACACGGCGCCCACCTACTTTGTAGGCACCCGGGATCGACCTCTCCACCGGTTGTGTGGATCGTCGCTCTCCCGATTTTGGGAGACATGCGCTAGAAAACGTCGCTCTTAAAACTCCATCCAATTCCGGCCCTTTCTAGCGTCTGAGCATGACCTCACCGAAAGACCTCAAAAAACAGCTTCGCAAGGAAGCGCTGGCGCGCCGCGATGCGCTCGACGAATTCTGGCGCGTGGAGATCGCGCTCGAGATGGCCGAGACCGCGAAGGAAAAAATCGACTTCGAGCCCGGCCGGATCGTCTCCGGTTTCTGGCCGATGCGCTCGGAGGTCGATGTGCGGCCGCTGATGTTCGCGCTGCGCGAGAAGGGCGCCAGGCTCTGCCTGCCGGCTATCCTCGACAAGACCACGATCGTCTTCCGCGAGCTGGTGCGCGGCGCGCCGATGGTCGAGATGGGCTTCGGCACGGTCGGTCCGCATGAAGAGGCGGAAGTGCTCGACCCGACGCTGATGCTGGTGCCGCTCGCCGCCTTCGACGCCCGCGGCCACCGCATCGGCTATGGCGCCGGCTACTACGACCGGGCGATCGCCAGGCTGGCTGAAAAGGGCATCACGCCGAGGCTGATCGGGATCGCCTTCGACTGCCAGGAAGTCGAGCGGGTGCCGGAAGAGAACCATGACGTCATCATTGCGGAAATACTGACCGAGAGCGGGTTGCGCCGCTTCGATGTCGGTTAAAATATCGCGATCCGTTTAACGCGTTTCAAAGAACCGTCGGGTAATATTCGAACAATATAGTTCGAGCCGACGGGGTCGTGGTGTTTATCTTCGCACGCTACTTGCTGATGCCTTTCGCCCTGATCGCCGCCGTGCTGTTTGCGATGGGAGCCCACATCGTCGGCACAAGCTTGCATCACCAAGCCGCCTGGCAACGCACCGTCGCCACCGTAACGGATGTCAGTCCGTACAGCGAAACGCGGGCGAACGGTCTCACCACGGATGGCATCAATGTCGCCGTCAGCTATGTCGCCAACGACGCGCCGATGACATGGTCCGGCAAGGACAAGGAGATTGGTCTCTACAAGGCAGCCAAGGGCGACAGAATAGAATTCTACTACGACCCGGCTGATCCATCGAACCTCGATACGGCGGCGATGAAAGGATGGCGCGGCGGGCTGCTGCTGCTTGCCGCCACTGGCGGGTTCACTTTGCTCTACGTCTGGTTCTTCTGGCTGCGCGGGCGCAACGCCCCGCCCATGACGCCTTCGACCATTCGCGCTGCCGGGGCGGGCGCCAAGCCAGCCGGACAGCAACGCGGCACTTTCGGCCGGCATTAGGACCTCGGTGCCGCTTGCCTAGCGTCCACAGCTCTGGATAGAAGGGGCTATGAGACTCCTCTTTCTCGGCGACATGGTTGGCAAAACAGGGCGCACGGCGGTTTGGGAACAGCTGCCGGGGCTGATTTCCGACTTCAGGCTCGACTTCGTCATCGTCAATGGCGAGAACGCCGCCGGCGGCTTCGGCATCACCGAGGAGATCTTTCGCGAGACGCTCGCGGCGGGCGCGGATGTTGTCACCACCGGCAACCATGTGTGGGACCAGCGCGACGCGCTGATCTTCGCGCCGCGCGAGGAGCGCTTCCTGCGGCCTTCCAATTTCCCCAAAGGCACGCCGGGGCGCGGCTCGGGCGTCTACATCGCCAGGAACGGCGCGCGCGTGCTGGTCGCCAACATCATGGGTCGCGTCTTCATGCACCCCGAGCTCGACGACCCGTTCCAGGCCGGCGAGCGCGAGCTGGCGGCCTGCCCGCTCGGCGAGCAGGCCGATGCGGCAATCGTCGATTTCCATGCCGAGGCAACCTCGGAGAAAATGTGCTTCGCGCATTTCGTCGACGGCCGCGCCAGCCTGGTGGTGGGGACGCATACGCATCAGCCGACCGCCGATCATCAGATCCTCAATGGCGGTACCGCCTATATTTCGGATGCCGGCATGTGCGGCGACTACGATTCGTCGCTCGGCATGGACAAGGAAGAGCCGCTCAACCGCTTCCTGTCGAAAGTGCCGAAAGGCCGCTTCGAGGCGGCGACCGGACCGGCGACATTATGCGGGGTCGGCGTCGATATTTCCGACCGCACCGGACTTGCCGAAAAAATCGCGCCGTTTCGTCGCGGGCCGCGGCTGGAAGAAACGGCGCCGTCGTTCTGGTCGTGACATTGATATAGGCGTGCAGAGTACCTAATTGCCGGCAACACTGCTCTAGATCGTAGAGGGGACGACCTCCATGCAGCTTGTCGAATTTCTGGCGCCGCATTTCGCCTTTGTTTTCAATCCGACCGCGTGGATCGCGCTTTTGACCCTGGTGGTGCTCGAGATCGTGCTCGGCATCGACAATCTGATCTTCATCTCGATCCTGACCAACAAGCTGCCGGAAGCGCAGCGCGCCCGCGCCCGCCGGCTGGGCATCTCGGCCGCGCTGGTCATGCGCCTCATCCTGCTCGCCACGATCTCGATCATCGTGCAACTGACGACGCCGGTGTTCACGGCGTTCGGACACGGCTTTTCCTGGCGCGACCTGATCCTGATCGCCGGCGGCCTGTTCCTGGTCTGGAAGGCAACCAAGGAAATCCATCACACGGTCGACCCGCAGGACCATCAGGACACGATGGTCGGCGGCACGCTGCAGATGAGCCTTGCGGGCGCCATCTTCCAGATCCTTTTGCTCGACCTCGTCTTCTCGATCGATTCCATCATCACCGCCGTCGGCATGACCGACGAGATCGCGATCATGTATGTCGCCGTGATCGTGGCGGTGAGCGTGATGATGCTGGCGGCGACGCCGCTCGCCAATTTCATCGCCAGGAACCCCTCTATCGTCATGCTGGCACTGGGCTTCCTCTTGATGATCGGCATGACCCTGATCGCCGACGGCATGGGCTACCACGTGCCCAAGGGATACATCTACACGGCCATGGGTTTTTCGGCGCTGGTCGAGGGCCTCAACATGCTGGCACGCAATCGCAAGAAGCAGGCGTCGGGCGAGGGACACTGAGGTCGCGGAGCTGCGGCCTCTACCCGCCTGAAATGCCCTTCGGGTGACGGTCGCCGACCAGGCCTAGCGTCAGGCCCTGTTCCAGCCATGCCTTGGCACCGGCCAGCACCAGCGAGAAGCCGCCGGTCGAGTCGACCGCCTGCTTGACCTGCTCGTCGCCCGGGCCGACGAAGCCGAAGTTGCGGACTTCGAGGAAGGTCGCATCGCCAGTCATATCAGTGAAGGTCCAGACGACGGTGGTCGGCGGGTCGTTCCATTGCATGACGATCTTTTCGTTAGGAACGATCTCGCTGACCTCGACCTTGGTCGAGACGCCATACATGCGCCACTCCCACTTGACAGGCTCGCCTTCGTCCAGCCGGCCGCTGGAATGCGTGAACCAGAATTTCGTGGTGACCGCCGGATCGAGGATCGCCTCGAAGACTTCGGCGACCGGCCGGCGGATCAGCATGGCGGTTTCAGCGGTTGGAGTTTCCTTAAGTTCCACTGTGATCCTCCTGGGATTGTTTCACGGCAGGTTGATCTGCCACGAGACGCCGAAGCGGTCGTTGAGCCAGGCGAAACGTTGACTGAAGCCGTAGCTGCCGGTGGGCATCAGGAAGCCGCCGTCCTCGGACAGAACGCCGACGATGCGCTCCAGTTCCTCCTCTGACGAACAGTCGACGAAGAAGGAGAAGGACGGCGTGAAGGTGAAGGCGTGATGCACGGGACTGTTGTAGATCCTGACCTCGACGCCGCCGATCAAAGCGCGCGCCAGCTTGAGCGTTCCTTCCGCCCCGTGCTCGCCCCGGTCGTAGCGCGTGATGTCGAGGACCTCGCTATCGGGAATGGTCCCGCAATACAGGGTCATGGCCTCCTCGGCCCTTCCCTCGAACATCAGGAATGGCGTTGCTTTCGTCATCGGGCGGCCTCCTCCTGCCGGGTTATCGTGACTTGAATATCGAGCTCAGATGTTGGTCTCGTTGGCCGGTTCGCCCTTCATCTCGCTGCGATAGTAGCCATCGCGCAGATTGATGCCGTATTCGAGATAGGCCTTCATGAAGGCCAGCATCTGCGACCAGCCTTCGCAGTTGAGGTAGGACTTCTTCAGGCCGACCTCGCCTTCGTGCCAGCCTTGCTCGGCAATGGTGACGAAGGTGCCGCCATCCTCCAGCGGTTCGAAATTCATCTCGATGCGGGTCTTGTAGGCGGGCCTGCCGTCGGCATCAGTGGCGTCCCAGCGCAGCACGATGCGCTTGTCCTTGGTCACTTCATCGACCTCCACCGGTACCATCTTCCACCAGGTCACGGTGGTGCCGGCGACAAGCGGCGCCGAGGCGCCGCCGATGGTGGTGAAGTAGCCACTGAGCTTCGTCGGGTTGACGACGGCGTCGAAGACCTCAGCGACCGGTTTGCCGATGCGTCCGGAAATCCTGAATCCGAGGGACATATCCACAGCTCCTTCCTTGCTCAACGAAACGATATGTTATAGAAATATAACATGTCAAGCCGAACCCCGGACGACCATGTTTTCAAGGCCTTGGCGCATCCGCGCCGTCGCGAATTGCTGGATCGCCTGAAGGATCAGCCGCAAACCACTGGCATGCTGTGCGGGGCTTTTCCGGACATGGACCGCTGCACGGTGATGATGCATCTGAAAGTGCTGGAGGAGGCGGACCTGGTTGTTGCGAAGCGCGAGGGGCGCGAGCGCTGGAACCATCTCAACGCGTTGCCGATCAGGCAGATCCACGATCGCTGGATCAGCCAGTATGCCGGCCACGCCATCAGCATTCTGGACCGGCTGAAATCCGATCTGGAAGGGTGAGCGGGCTGCTTCGGTGCCCCTGTCCTTTCGCAAGTCCGAACGGAAGGCTACGGCAAAGGCGTCGAGCCCAACCGCCGCGTACATTTCCTGGAATTGCTCCAGCGCCACGGCGCGTCTGGACGAATTGAGCCGATTTATCTATAAGCCGGCCATTCCGACAAAGAGCGCCGCATGCCTTCACAGGCGAGGTCAGGACGTTCTGAAGATTGAATTCGAGCAATCCGCGGGTGGCAAGGTGATCGCACTTGGCTCCGCAATGCTCTAGCCGAACACGACAGGGGTGCCATGGCTGGCCATTCGCAGTTTAAGAACATCATGCACCGCAAGGGCCGCCAGGACGCGGTGCGGTCGAAAATGTTTTCCAAGCTGGCGCGCGAAATCACCGTCGCCGCCAAGACCGGCACGCCGGACCCGGCGATGAACCCGAGGCTTCGCCTTGCGGTGCAGAACGCCAAGGCCGTGTCGATGCCGAAGGACAACATCCAGCGCGCCATCAACAAGGCATCTGCGGGCGACGGCGAGAACTACGAAGCCGTGCGTTATGAGGGCTATGGCCCGGGCGGCGTGGCGCTGATCGTCGAGGCACTGACCGACAACCGCAACCGCTCCGCCTCCAATGTGCGCGCCGCCTTTACCAAGGCCGGTGGGGCGCTCGGCGAAACCGGCTCGGTTTCCTTCATGTGGAACCGCGTCGGCGAAATCTACTATCCGGCTTCGGCCGGCAGCGCCGACAAGGTGATGGAAGCCGCGATCGAGGCCGGCGCCGACGATGTCGAGTCCGATGAGGAAGGCCACACCATCTATTGCAGCTTCGAAAATATGGGCGAAGTGTCGAAGGCTCTCGAAGCTGCGCTCGGCGAGGCGGAATCGGTGAAGCCGATCTGGCAGCCGCAGAACAACGTGCCGGTCGACGAAGAACGCGCGCAGTCGCTGATGAAGCTGGTCGCCACGCTCGAGGACGATGACGACGTGCAGAGCGTCTACGCCAATTTCGAGGTCGACGACGAGACCATGGCCAAGCTCAGCGCGGCGTGAGTTGTGCACTGTCTTACAACGAAGCGCATTCTGACATCATAGCCAAGAACTCCCCGCCTACAGTATAGATCTGTCAGCGGGTGGGGAGAAAAGATGACTGACCAGGGGACTGAACTTGCCGACGCGACGGCTTGGCCACATCGCGGCGGTTTCTGGCGACGGTTTTTCGCTGCGCTTATCGACTATCTTGTCGTAATGATACCCCTGTTTGCGCTGGTAGCAGTCTTATTCCAGCTGACTGACGGAGGCGTGAAAGGTCACTTCTGGCTCAACTGGAAACTATGCAGCTCAGCTACGGTGCACGGAAATCAGTCGCTTGAATGATACAATTGGCAGATGTGCAGAACATCTTTCTTAGGCTTTCCGGTAACCGACTGGGCGGCCGGCACAGCCAAGGATGCCCAGGACGGGAAGGCCGAGACCGTTTCAATCGATCTTGATTCGAAGGGGAACTTTCGGCCTGCGGCCTTGGATCTGGGTTTTCTCGAATTGCCCGTTCTGGCGATCTATCTTTTCGTGATGGAGATGATGTCGGGCCAATCAGTCGGCAAGCGTGCCCTGTCGCTTGTTGTGCATGATGAGTACGATTGGCGCAGGGTCGGCCTTTCCCCAAAAAAGGCGGTTCGCCGACAAGTGATAAAGTTTCTCGGCACGTTCCCCTCCATGCTGACGGGGGCCTGGTTTGCTTTTCAGAGCTGGCGGAGCGTTCCTGGACCGGTGCCGAACTATTTCCAAGTGGAGATTGTATGCGCCGTCGCCGCGTCTGTCTTGGTTTTGATTTGGCCTGTCTGGATCGGATTGTCGATTGCTTCGGGCAACGAGCCGATTCACGATCGGGTTGCCGGCACGACCGTCCGTATCAGCGAGACCAATGAATGAGCCTGTCGGAGAAACCTCGGATCGTCATCACCTACTGCACGCAATGCCAGTGGCTGCTGCGCGCCGGATGGATGGCGCAGGAACTGCTCTCGACCTTCGGCACCGATCTCGGCGAAGTCACGCTGGTGCCGGGCACCGGCGGCATTTTTACGATCTCCTGCAACGATCAGCTGATCTGGGACCGTAAGCGTGACGGCGGCTTTCCAGATGCAGCGAAGCTGAAGCAGCTGGTCCGCGACGTCATCGATCCGGAGCGAGATCTGGGGCACTCGGATCGCAAGGGACACGAGACCAAGGACCGCGCCTAAGCGGGGTCTTTGGTATTCGCGGGCTGCTTATCCTCAGATCAATGCCATGATGAAGCAGGCCATCGACACGATGGCGGTGATGGTGCGGACGTGGTTCCACATCACCCATTCACTCAGATGGTTCGCCCACACGGCGGCGCCGTTGGCGCTCTCCCGATCGACGGCGGCTAAAGCGTCGTTGAGCGGAACGTTGAAGACCATAGTCACGAGCGGATTGCCGACGAAATAGATCACGGCGCCGGCAAGCAGCCAGTACGAGCCCGATTGGCTCCAGCCGAAGAGAACGGCGGCAACGAGCACGAGGCAGATGAGGCCGGTGCCGAACAGCGCCGTCATGAAGGTCGGGGTGATCACCGTGATGTTGATTGAGTTCATCGCGGCGATGCCGCTTGGGACCGGCAGCCGGGCAAGTGCTGCCATGACGAAATTGGAAAAGGCGAAGAACACGCCGCCGACCACGCCGGAGCCGATCGCGGCGATGAAGGTGAGGGTGGGAAGAAGTTTCATCATATCAGTTGCTCCAGATGCCAGGTTTCGTTAAAACATGAGAAATCCTCACATTTGCAAAACGTGATAAACCCTCGTATTTTGCGAGTCAAGCCAGTTTTCGGAAAAAGCGTCCGGAGAGAGCCATGGATGAAAAAGTCACCGCGAAGGCCGATCAGCCCGGTATCGCTTCGCCGCGGCGATCGCCGAGCCAGCAGCGCAGCCGTGAGCGGGTCGAGCGCATGCTTGCGGCCGCCTCGGCGCTGATTGCCGAGCAGGGCAGCGATGCGATGCGGATGGGTGAGGTGGCGGAGCGGGCCGGGGTGTCGATTGGCTCGCTCTACCAGTTCTTTCCGGACAAGCGGGCGATCGTCTGGGCGCTGGCCGAGCGCTACACCGCCGAAAGCCAGGCCTGCATTTCGGCGGCGCTGAAGGATGTCAGAGACGTGGAGGGCTTCAAAAGCGCGTTTTCAGAGCTGGTCGACATCTATTACCAGCTGTTTCTGGCCGAGCCTGTAATACGCGACGTCTGGTCCGGCACTCAGGCCGACAAGGCGCTGCGTGCGCTCGAGCTCGCCGACAGCCGGGCCAATGCCGAATTTTTGGTCGCTGTGCTGAAGCGGCTGAGGCCCGATGCCGATCCGGTCGAGCTGGAAACGACCGCCTTCCTCGTCTGGCAGATGGGCGAGGCGGCCGTGCGACTGGCGATCTCGGTCGATCGGGAAGAGGGCGACAGGCTGGTTGAGGCCTACAAGCGCATGGCGCTGAGGGAATTGGTGGGCGCGTAGGAAGCCCACCCTCCCCCTTGTGGGGAGGGTCGCTGCGCAGCAGCGGGGAGGGGGCAGCGCACGTCCCCCACCCGGACCTTCGGTCCGACCTCCCAACAAGGGGGAGGTAGGGGCAGGTGCAGCCAACAAAAAACCCGCCTCGAAGGCGGGTTTTTCAAATCCTGCAGGCGTATCCGGCTTAGAGGCCGAAACCCTCGAAGCGCTTCTTGAACTTCGACAGGCGGCCGCCGCGGTCGAGCAGGGTCTGCTGGCCGCCGGTCCAGGCCGGGTGCGTGGTCGGGTCGATGTCGAGGTTCATCGTGTCGCCTTCCTTGCCCCAGGTCGAACGGGTCAGGTACTCGGTGCCGTCGGTCATGACGACCTTGATGGTGTGGTAGTCGGGATGGATAGAGGCCTTCATTGTCTTATGTCCTGGCTTGCCGGCGCCGGTGACGGGCCAAAGGCCTGCGTCGATGCGCCCCTTTTTAAAACTCGAAGCCGCAGCTAATGAAAAGCCACGGCTTCTAAAACGGTCGGCGAGCCTATACATCAGCCGGAATTGAATCACAAGGCCGCGGCAAGCGCATATTGAAGCGCGGTATTGGCAAGCGGCCAGAGGAAACGCTCATGGCGGATATCGGTGCCAGTGGAGACCAGCGCAGGCGCTCGGTCCGGCCGCTGAGGAACCTTTTTCCCTATATCACGCGCTACCGGAAACTGGCGGTCGGCGCGATCCTATCGCTGATCGTGGCCGCGGTGACCACGCTTGCGTTGCCGATGGCCGTGCGGCGCATGATCGATCATGGTTTCCAGGCATCCGGTTCAACCTTCATCGCCGAATATTTCGCCGCGCTGGTGGTGATGGCGGCCTTGCTCGCGGCGGCCTCGGCCAGCCGCTATTATTTCGTCATCACGCTCGGCGAGCGGGTCGTGGCCGACATCCGCCGCGACGTTTTTTCCCATGTCACGACACTTTCGCCGGCGTTTTTCGATCGCGCGCATTCGGGCGAGATCGTGTCACGGCTCGCCGCCGACACCACGCAGGTGAAGTCGGCGGTCGGCGCCACCGCATCGGTCGCGCTGCGCAATCTCATCCTCGGCCTCGGCGCGGTGGCGATGATGGTCGTCACCAGCCCGAAACTTTCCGCCCTGGTGATCGCGGCCATTCCGCTGATCGTGCTGCCGCTGGTCGCCTTCGGCCGCTCGGTGCGGCGCAAGTCCCGGCAGGCGCAGGACACGCTTGCCGAAGCCACTGCCTATGCCAGCGAGCAGATCGGCGCGGTGCGCACGCTGCAGGCCTTCACGAACGAGAAGCTGGTCACCGGCCGCTTCGCGGCTGCGGTGGATGCCGCCTTCGAGGCGGCGCGGGCTTCGGTGTTCGCGCGCTCCTTCCTGACCTTCTTCGCCATCTTCATGATCTTTTCCTCAGTGGTGGCGGTGCTGTGGTTCGGCTCGCGCGACGTGCTTGCCGGCACGTTGTCGCCGGGCACGCTCAGCCAATTCCTGCTCTATTCGGTGTTCGCCGCCGGCGCACTCGGCGCCTTGTCGGAGGTGTGGAGCGAGCTGTTGCAGGCGGCGGGCGCGGCCGAGAGGCTGACGGAAATCCTGGCCGAGAGACCGGCCATCCAGCCACCTGTCGATCCTCAGCCGCTGCCGACCACCGCCAAGGGCGTGATCAGCTTCGACGACGTCTCCTTCTCCTATCCGGCGCGGCCGGACCGCGCCGCCGTGCATGGCCTGAGCTTCCAGGTGAAGCCCGGCGAGACGGTGGCGATCGTCGGACCTTCGGGCGCCGGCAAGAGCACCGTCTTCTCGCTGATCCTGCGCTTCTACGATCCCGAGACCGGGCGCATCGTCATCGACGGCGTCGACCTGCGCGAGGCCGATCCGGCCGCCATCCGCCAGCGCATCGCCATCGTGCCGCAGGACGTCACCATTTTCGCGGCAAGCGTGCGCGACAATATCGGCTTTGGTCGGCAGGGGGCCGGCGCCGCCGAGATCGAGGCGGCCGCCAAGGCGGCGCTTGCCGACGAATTCATCGCTAGGCTCGACAAGGGCTATGACAGCCAGGTCGGCGAACGCGGCGTGACGCTGTCGGGCGGCCAGCGCCAGCGCATCGCGATCGCCCGCGCCATCCTGCGCGACGCGCCGATCCTTTTGCTCGACGAAGCGACCTCGGCGCTCGACGCCGAAAGCGAGACGCTGGTGCAAACGGCGCTGGAGCGGCTGATGCGCGGCCGCACCACCATCGTCATCGCGCACCGGCTGGCGACGGTGCTCAAGGCCGACCGCATCCTCGTCATGGAGGGCGGGCGCATCGTCGAGGAAGGCACGCATCAGAGCCTTGTCGCCAAGGGCGGCATTTACGCGCGGCTCGCCAAGTTGCAGTTCGAGACAGGCGCCGGCGCCTTCAAGGGCGCGGCGGAGTAAAGGGCCGCCCCGGGGCCGCGCGTCCTCCCCGGCAGGCAAATATCGCGGCTTGCGGCTACCAGCGCCGCAAGGCCATGAAAAGCGGTATGCCGACAAAAATCGAGACCAGCAGCAAACCGCCAATGACCTGCTGTTTGGATCGGTCTTCCGGGGCTGCGACCGGCGCCGGATCTTCGGACGCATCCTTATAGGCAAAGTTGAAGGACCAGTCGGTGTTGTCACCGAGGTCCTTGACCGACTTCAAATAGTCCCCGATGGCCTTGGCTGGAACCTGCGTTGCCAGCGTCCGGAAGTCCCACTTCACATCGAAGGTGGTCGGCGTGTTGCTCCATGACGATCTCAGCGAGACATAGGGCGTCACGACATTTTTCATGTCCTCGCCGGAAAATCTTGCCTTCAGATTGCTTACCGTTATGGCGTGGCTGCGGTAGACGGGCGCGCCCAGCGAAACCGGCCCGACGCGGTCCACCATGGTCGGTGTCGGCAGATCGGTGCCGAGATCGGCCGCCGTGAGCGGAAAATTCTTGGCCAGATCGTTGGCCGCCAGCGCCTGCGCCGGCAATTGGTAGCTCTCCCGCACATTGATGATGTTGCCGTCGCGATTGTCAAAGACCTCCAGCTTCGCCACGCTCTCGATGCCCGGATAACGCTTGCTGTAGTATTTCAAGTAGGAGTCCGACAGATCGCTCAGCGACCGGCTGGCAAGCCTGCTGCGCATGTCGTCGGCGTCGGCGCCGGCGTAGGTCGAAAGCACCGCCAACGTCAGATGGCCGTCGGGCCTGTCGGGAAAGGAAAAGTCCTCGGCGACCTTGATCGACGGGCTGGTCAGTTCCGGGCTGGGCATCTTCTCCAGCTGACCGTTGCCGAACAGCGGCAGGGCAAAGCCGTAGTCGGGCTGCCAGAAGTTGCTGGCATCGCCGCCCTGCAGGTAGTTGGTGGCGTCGAGCCAATAGATTTTTGCGCCGATCGCCGCTTTGACGATGGCATGGTCGAAGGCGCGGATTGCCGGCAGACGCTGGTCCAGCGCGCGGCCCTTGTCGAGGTCGGCCAACGCCACCTGCGCCGGGACGCCCAGCCGCTGCAGCGCCGAGGCCAAAAGCAGGGCCTTGTCCTTGCAATCGCCGAAGCCGCTCTGGATGACCGTCGCCGGATCGCGCGGAATGTAGGAGCCTGAGCCCATCGACAGGCTGACATAGCGGATCTCGTCCTGGACCAGACGCATCGCCTGGATCATGCGATCCTCAGGCTGCGGATGTTTGGCCGCGATCTCGTCCAGCTTCGCGGCGAAAGCGGCGGGGAAGGCGGTCGCCGGCTTGTAATAGGGTTGGATGGCGTCCACCACGCCCTGCCAGCTGGCGGTCGAGGAAATGTCGATCGATCCCCAAGCCGGAAATTCCACGGGCAGGTTGTCCTCGACCTTGACCGGTTTCGGATTGGCGATCTCCCAGAGATAGACCGTGTCCGAGCCTGACGTGGTGACGATGGGCTTGATGTCGGTGCCGCGTGGCTTGATCGCCAGCGGCTGAGCGGCCGGCCAGATGATGCTGGTGCGGATCAACCCAACCGGCTCGTCCCATTCGGCCGAGAAGCTGTCGAAGAACAGATCCTTGCCGACGAGCGGCGTATTCTCATAGGTCTGGCCATAGTCGACGATGTCGCCGACGCGCACGTCGTTAATGTTGACGTGAGCGGTCAGCCAGCCGTCATAGACGCCTTTTTCGGCGTCTTTCTCCTGGCGGAAAATGTCGAACTTGACGTCGGCCAGCCGGTCCAGCGTCTGGCCGTCGCGGATAATGCGCAGGTGATTGAGCGTGACCCTGTGGCGCGAGGGATCGAACTGCAGGTCGATGCCGGCGCCCCGCTCCAGGCCGGGCCGGTCGACTATTTTGTAGACCGAGCGCCAATAGTCGTCGTAGCCGTGTTCGCGATGGATGATCTGCTCATCCGCCAGCAGCCATGAGATGCCGTTCTTGATGCGGTCGGCGCGCGCCGGATCGACGGCCGGGATATCGACCGTCTTGATCCAGTCCGCCTCCGGTCCCTTGCGCACAATTTCATCCGCGCCCGCAAGGGAGACCGGACCTGCCAGCAAGATCAAAAAGAGCAGGAGGCAGCGGAAAGACCTGACCCCGCGAAGACTGTTACCCACCAACAATCCAAGCCCGTTGACGCAACCAGACTCTTTGTCGAAGTCTTTCCCGCCAAAGTAAAGCCCGGCCGCGCAGTTTTGCGCCTGTGGCTCAACAGACATCCACGGATGCGTCAGTTGCCGTAGCGCTTGCGCAGATGTTCCGTGAAGTAAACGGCGTTGAGCTTCTCGCCGGTGGCGCGCTTGAGGAGTTCCGGTGTCGACCAGCGCGAGCCCTGCGACCAGATCTTCGCGCGACGCCACTCGTTGATGGCGCTGAAATCGCCCTTGGCAAGATCGTCGTCGGCGGTCGGATGCTCCCTGGTCAAGGCCGCCCATTGCTGCGCCGCCATCATGGCGCCCAGCGTGTAGGAGGGGAAATAGCCGAAAGCGGCACCCGGCCAATGCACGTCCTGCATCGGCCCGTCGGCCGGGTTGTCGATGGTCGAGAGCCCGAGATAGTTGCGCATCCCGGCATCCCAGGCTTCCGGTAGGTCGGCGACCTCCAGCCTGCCGGACACCAGCTCCTGTTCGAGCTCGTAGCGCAGGATGACATGCAGCGGGTAGGTGACCTCGTCGGCATCGACGCGGATCAGGCCGCGCTCGACATGGTGGACATGCGGCAGGATGTCGTCGAGCGCCCAGGCTTCGCCGAGATGTTTTTCGACCACTGGCAGCGCCCAGCGCCAGAAGGCCGGGTTGCGGCCGATCTGCTTTTCGACAAACAGGCTCTGGCTCTCATGCACGGCCATGCCGCGCGCCTTGCCGAGCGGCCAATGCGACCAGGCTTTGGGCAGGTTCTGCTCATAGAGCGCATGGCCGGTCTCGTGCAGCACGCCCATCAGCGCCGACAGGAAATCGGAGGTCTTGTAGCGGGTGGTGATGCGCACGTCGGTCGGCACGCCGCCGCAGAAGGGATGGTGCGACACCGACAGCGAGCCTTGGGTGAGGTCGAAGCCGACCGCCGCCATCATGGCGAGACCAAGCTCGCGCTGCTTCTCGATGGCGTAGCTGCCGGAGAGCGGCTTCAGCGGATGCCTGGCCAGCCGCGCATCCTGCACGGCCAGCGCATGCGGCAGGAAATCCTTGAGAAAGGCCTTCAGTTCGGCAAAGACCGGCGTGATATCGCCGGCTCGGTTGCCGGGGTCATATTGCTCCATCAGCGCGTCGTAAGGGGCGAGGCCGAGCGCATCGGCGCGCAAGGCGGCTTCCTCGCGCACCAGGGCGACGACGCCTTCCAGCGCCGGCTGGAACCCAGCCCAGTCGTTCTTGGCGCGCAAGTCGCGCCAGAGCTGCTCTGATCGCATGCGCGCCACTGTCTGGCGCTCGACGAATTCGACCGGCAGACAGGTGAGGTTGGTGTATTGCCGGCGCAACTCTCGGACCGCCGCCCGCTGCTCTTCGCCGAGCGGCTCGGCTTCGGCGGCGGCGATCCAGTCGCCGATCTCGGGCGCCGTGGCCTGGCGATGCAGCATCCCGGCAAGCGAGGACATCGCCTTGGCACGCTTCTCGCCGCCGCCGACGGCCATATGCGTCGCTTCATCGGCACCGAGGATGGCCAGCGCGTGTTCCAGCGCTTCGAGCTTGTGGCCGAGTTCGTCGAGTTTCTGGAAGGACATGGATGGATCCCAGCTTCAATTTGGCTGGCGCGAAAAGATACCAAGGCACCGCGCTTGGCAACCCTGCTCGGTCGGTGGGATCAGCAGTCTTGCCTTGTGACATGACCGCGTGATCAATGCCGGGGACAAAATGCTGGAGGGGACTATGATCGGCAATATCCTGGTCGGGCTGGTGGCGCTGATCCATTGCTACATCGTCTATCTGGAGATGGTGCTGTGGGACACGCCGCGCGGCCACAAGGCGTTCAAGCTGACGCCTGAATTCGCCGGCGCATCCAAGGTGCTTGCCGCCAACCAGGGGCTCTACAACGGCTTTCTCGCGGCGGGCCTGATCTGGGGCCTCTATCTCGGCGCCGCAGGCTTCCAGATCAAAATGTTCTTCCTGCTTTGCGTCACTATTGCCGGCCTCTACGGCGCGGCGACCGTCGGCCGCAAGATCCTCTACATCCAGACGGTGCCGGCGGTGCTCGCCATCCTCGCGCTCTGACTGGGGTGGTGACGGAGAAGGACGCCCTCGGGCGCCAGGTGGTCCCTTCCTCTAGTCTAGGGCAACTCCAGGAAAGTGTGAAACCGCTTTCCCGGAATTGCGTCAAAAGAAGCGGCTCGTCGCTTCCCAGGAACGGCGAACACCCAAACCGCGTCGCGATCTTTCAGATACGCTCTGTGTGCTTTAGGTCTTTGATTCTACGCATGTCTTTGTCCCGAAACCGGTTCGCGTTCGGGAGACATGCTTTAAATCACCGTTCGGTGAGCTTGAGTTCAATACGACGGTTCTTGCCGCGCGCTTCGTCGGTGTCGGCGGGGTCGAGCGGCTGGAACTCGCCGAAACCGGCGGCGACCAGACGGTTGGCCGGCACGCCGTTCTCGATCAGGAACTTCACGACCGAAGTCGCGCGCGCCGTCGACAGTTCCCAATTGTCGCGATAGCGGCCGGTGCCGGACAGCGGCTTGTTGTCGGTGTGGCCGTCGACGCGCAGCACCCAGCTGATCTCCGGCGGGATTTCCTTCTGCAATTCGATGATGGCGTCGGCGAGCTTCTTCATCTCGACCTTGCCGGCATCGTTGATCTCGTCGGAACCGGTCGGAAACAGCACCTCCGACTGGAAGACGAAACGGTCGCCGACGATACGGATGTTCTCGCGATCGGCGAGGATCTCGCGCAGGCGGCCGAAGAAGTCGGAGCGGTAGCGGTTGAGCTCCTGCACGCGCTGCGCCAGCGCCACGTTCAGGCGGCGGCCGAGATCGGCGATCTTGGTGTTGGAGTCGCGGTCACGCTGCTCGGAGACGTTGAGCGCGTCTTCGAGCGCGCCGATCTGCTTGCGCAGTGCCGCGATCTGCTGGTTGAGGATCTCGACCTGGCTCAGCGCCTGCTGGCTGATCTGCCGCTGATTGCTGAGCTCGCCGGAGAGCTGGTCGGCGCGCTTGTTGGCCGCGTCGCCGGCGCCGGCGCCTTGCTCCAGCAATTGCTGAAGACGACTCTTTTCCGCCTGCGCCGCCGACAGCGAAGCCTGCAGATTGGTAAGCGTATCCTCCTTGTCCTGGCTGTTCGAGCGTTCCAGCGCCAGCAGCTGGGTCAGCTCGTTGATCTGCGAGTTGAGGCGGTTGAGCACCGTGTCCTTGCCGGAGATCTCGCGGCTGAGCAGGAATTGCGCCAGCACGAACACCGTCAGCAGGAACATGATTGCGAGCAGAAGCGTCGACAGCGCGTCGACGAAACCCGGCCAGTAGTCGATGCGGCGGTCGGCGCGCCGTCTTGCCAGCGCCACGTCAGTGGACCCCTTGCTTCTTCAGCGCGTCGGCGATCTTTTCCAATGTGTTACGCATGGCCTTCTGCTCGTCGGACTGGGCCTCGACCCAGTCGCGCATGATCTGCTGCTCGGAGCGCATGTTCTTCACCAGCCCGGAGATGCCGTCGGCGAGGTTGGCCATAGCGGTGGCGACGCGCGGGTTGGAGCCGCCGCCATTCTCCTGCAGGCTGCGCAGCCGCTCGGACAGCAGGCGGATATCCTCGGAGGATTCGGTTGCTTTCGACGTGTCAGAGACGACGATGTCGGACGACAGGTCGGTGACGGAAGACAGCCAGTTCTCGAGCTCGGTGTAGAAACGGGTCTGGGCGCGGCCGGCCTGCAGGTCGAGGAAGCCGAGCACCAGCGAGCCGGAAAGGCCGAACAGCGAGGACGAAAAGGCGGTGCCCATGCCGGCGAGCGGCGCCGACAGGCCCTGCTTCAGCGCATCGAGCACGGCCGCCGCATCGCCGGTGCCCGGGTCCAGCGCCTCGATCGTCTCGCGGATCGAGGCAATGGTGTTGAGCAGGCCCCAAAAGGTGCCGAGCAGGCCGAGGAACACCAGCAGGCCGACCAGATAGCGCGAGGTGTCGCGGCTTTCGTCGAGGCGGGTGGCGATGGAATCGAGCATCGTGCGCATCGAGGAGGTCGAGAACGCCATCGAGGACGAACGGCCGATCATCGCCTTCATCGGTGCCAGCAGGACGGGCTCGGTGGTCTCGGAGCCGGCGCGGAAGGAATTAACCCAGCGCACCTCGCGAAACAGCCGTCCCACCTGCGTGAAGGCAAGCAGGATGCCGACCACCAGCACGCCGACGATCAGTCCGTTGAGACCGGGATTGCTGGAGAAGGCGGTGGAGATCTGGCGGGTGAGGATGGCGGCGATGAAAGCGACGATGATCAGGAAGATCATCATGGTGAGCAGGAACACCTGCGGGCTCGACAGCTTGTGCGGATCGTAGATCAGGACGTCCGATCGCCTGCCGAAGGATCTGAGAAAAGCCATCCGTGCCCCGTTTCCGATGCCACCGCCGCAGAATTGCCGCGACTCTAAACGGAATTGTGACCAAATTGAATGGCGCTTGGCAATATCGCCTATGCCTCCCTGTTCTGGCGCAATTCCGAACGAAAACCGCTACACACTTTTCCTGGAATTGCTCCACGGTTTAGAACCGGTTGACGACCAGGCAGTCGACCATGGCGGCGAGATGCAGCCCGGCGCCGGTGACGACGAAGCCGTGCCAGACCGCATTGTGGAAGCGCAGGCCCTTCCAGGCGAAGAAGATGACGCCGCAGGAATAAACGATGCCGCCGGCGACGAGCAGCGCGACCGAGGCCGTCGGCAGCGTCTCGACCAACGGTCCGGCCAACACCACGCCGCTCCAGCCGATGGCGAGGTAGAAGACGATAGCCAGCCGATCATAGCGGCCGGGCAGGAACATCTTGATGGCGATGCCGGCCAACGCGGCGCTCCAGACGACGATGATCGTAGGCACGGCGAGCGCCGATGTGTGAAGCTGCGCGAGGAAGGGCGTGTAGGTGGCGGCGATCAGCAGATAGATCGCGGCATGATCGAAGCGCCGCAGGATCCATTTCGCCGGCCACGACACCGGCCACAGATTGTAGGCCAGCGACACCGAGAGCACGGTGAGCAGCGACACCACGTAGAAGACGGCGGCGACATACTCGCCCGGGCCGGAATGGAATGCGGCGAGCGCCAGGAAGGCCGAGCCTGCGGCGATCGCCAGCACGATGCCGACAGCGTGGATGATGCCGTCCGCGATCATCTCAGCGCGCGAATAGTGCCAGCGCCCCACGAAGGGGATTTCGATCTGGGTATCTGGCCGCGCGTCGCTCATGAATGATCCTGAAGCGCCTAATCTGGGCGCTCGCGGACCAGTATTTCAAGCTTCGGTTGCGGTTTTGCGACTAAAGTCGCGCGTCCTTTCGACGCGCAAGGACGCTGTAGTCAGCGCGTGGCCAGCGGCTTCTTCACGGTCTTGAGCAAAGCGCGCTGGATGATCTCGTTGCCGGCGCAGACCTCGCCCTTGTCGAGCATGTCCTGTCCGCCGCTCATGTCGGAGACGAAGCCGCCCGCTTCGCGCACCAGAAGGGTGCCGGCGGCGATGTCCCAGGACGACAGGCCGGTTTCCCAGAAGCCGTCCATGCGCCCGGCCGCGACATAGGCAAGGTCGAGCGCCGCGGAGCCCAGTCGGCGCACGCCGGAGACTTCTGCCATGACATTGCGCAGCTCGATCAGGAAATTGCCGTGCTGGCCGCGGCCGAGATGCGGCACGCCGCAGCCGATCACCGCGTCGGTCAACTTGGAGCGCCCGGCAACGCGCAGCCGGCGGTCGTTCATGAAGGCGCCGCCGCCGCGCTCGGCCGTGTAGAGCTCGTCCATCGCCGGATTGTAGACGACGCCGGCAACGACCTGGCCCTGGCGCTCGAGCGCGATCGATACCGAGAACAGCGGGATGCCATGCAGGAAGTTGGTGGTGCCGTCGAGCGGATCGACGAGCCAGCGGTGCTGGGCGTCCTCGCCTTCGACGGCGCCGCGTTCCTCCATCAGGAAGGCATAGCCCGGCCGCGCCTTGGAAAGCTCGGCAAAGACGATCTCTTCCGCCTTGCGGTCGGCCTGGCTGACATAGTCGCCCGGCCCCTTCATCGAAACCTGCAGGTTCTGCACCTCGCCGAAGTCGCGCGACAGCGATCGGCCGGCCTTCATCGCAGCCTGAACCATGACGTTGAGGAGAGCGGAACGCGCCATTTTTTCTTCCTGGCTTTCTTCCTACCGGCCGGCTGTCTTTTTTGAAGCATGATCTTTTCCGAAAAGTCTGCAACTTTTCGGGATCATGCTCAGTCGGCGCGGCGCATATAGGTGATTTCGTTTGTGTCGACGATGATGCGCTCGCCGGCCGAGATGAAGGGCGGCACCAGCACGCGGATGCCGTTCTCCAGCACCGCCGGCTTGTAGGAGGACGCGGCCGTCTGGCCCCGCACCACCGGATCGGCCTCCGTGACGGTCAGCGTCACCTGGTCGGGCAGCGAGATGCCGATCGGCCGCTCTTCATAGAGCTGCACCGTCACCATCATGCCGTCCTGCAGGAAGGCGGCGCGCTCGCCGACGAAGTCCTTGGCGAGCTCGAGCTGCTCGTAGCTTTCGGTGTCCATGAACACCAGCGCGTCGCCCTGTTCGTAGAGGAAGGAGAAATCCTTCAGGTCGAGCCTTATTTGCTCGACGGTTTCGGCCGAGCGGAAGCGTTCGTTGAGCTTGGTGCCGTTGATCAGGTTCTTCAACTCGACCTGGTTGTAGGCGCCGCCCTTGCCGGGTTTGACGGTGTTGGTCTTGACCGCCACCCACAGCCCGCCATCGTGCTCGATGACGTAACCGGGACGGATTTCGTTGCCACTGATCTTGGCCATGTTGAACTGATCCGAGTGAGATTTTTCCGGCGCGGGTCGCGCTTTGGCGCCTCCAAGACCACAAATTGCACGTACTAGCAAGGGAGGGAGGCAAGGGAGGCGGGATACGGCCGCGCGAAGCGAGCCGGTGTCAGTCATTGCCAGCGATCATGTTGCCGACGGCCTGAGCGATGGCGTCCGCGGCCTTCGCCAGGCGATTGAGGTGCGGCGAGCGGAGCGCCACGACCCGCATCGAAAGGTCGAGATCGCCGGCGTCGACAAGTGCGAGGCCATCGGGAATTCCGCGTGCCGCGAGTCGCGACGGCATCAGACCCAGGCCGTGTCCCCGACGGACCCATTCCATCTGCATGGCGGGGTCCTGAATTTCCGCCGCCACGACGAGTTGGCGCCGTCCGTCGCTCCCCATTGCGGACAGCAGCCTTTGCCGGGCGTCGCAGGGCTCGGGGCTCAGCACCCATGGCACCGGAGACCGGACTTCGAGGTGTTCAGTGCCGCCGGCCTGCGCGATGACGCTGAGGCGCTCGATGCCGAGCGCACCGGGACCCTCATAGTCGAAGGGTTTCAGGACGATCGCCATGTCGAGTTGCCCGCCGTCGAACTCATCGGCGAGCTCCGCGCTCCAGGCGGTTCGCAGACGCAGCGAGACTTTCGCAAAGGCCGCTGCGGCATTGGCGGTTGCGCCAGCGATAGCGGCGTCGGACAGGCCATGCGCCAGGCCGACGCGCAGCACCCCTTGCGGCTCAGACTGCGCGGCGAAGGATTTCAGAGCCTCTACCGAGGCGAGAATATCCCTGGCGCGCGAGAGCACTTCCGATCCTGCCGCCGTCAGCCGCGGCGGCTTTTGCCGGCGGTCGAGCAGCGTCGTGCCGAGCAACTCCTCCAGCCGCTGTAACTGCCGTGTCACCGCCGGCTGTGTCAGCGGCAGGCGCTGCGCGACTTTCTGAATTGAGCCCTCCTCGGCGAAAAGGACAAGGGTGCGCAGTTCCTCAAGCATCGATTATGTCCAGTATGCATAATCATGCTGATTATTATGAATTTGAAATCCAGTATGACGCAAGCGATTTTCCTGCCCTGCTCAGGCAGTCAAGGAGAACCCAAATGCGCACGATTGAATTGCAGGCCCCCGGCGGCATCGAAAATCTCAGGATGGCCGAGCGTCCGACGCCGGCGCCGGGCCGGCAGGAAATCCTGATCAAGGTGAAGGCAAGCGCGCTCAACTACCGCGATGTCGAAATCGCCCGCGGCAGCTATCACACCAAATTCGCTCTGCCCCTGGTGCCGCTTTCCGACGGCGTCGGCGAGGTGGTTGCCGTCGGCGCGGAGGTCAGCCGGTTCAAGATCGGCGACCGTGTCTGCGGCACTTTCTGGCAGCGCTGGGTGGCCGGCGGCTTCGTCATGGCCGAGGCGTCCTATCAGCGCGGCGGGCCGATCGACGGCATGCTCAGCGAGTATGCGCTGCTCGATGAGCAGGCGGCGGTGCTGGCGCCCGCCCACCTCAGCGACATCGAGGCGGCGACGCTGGCCTGCGCGGGCGTGACCGCCTGGCACGCGCTGTTCACCGAAGGCAGGCTGAAGCCGGGCGAGACGGTTCTCACTCTCGGCACCGGCGGCGTATCGCTGTTCGCCCTGCAGTTCGCAAGGACCGCCGGCGCGCGCGTGATCGTCACGTCGAGCAGTAATGAAAAGCTCGCCCGAGCGAAGGAGCTCGGCGCGCATGAGGGCGTCAACTATCGCGACAATCCGGACTGGGCGGAGGGCGTGCTGGCGCTGACGGAGGGCCGTGGCGCCGACCACATCATCGAAGTCGGCGGGCCGCAGAGCTTCGCGCAGTCGCTCAAGGCAGCTGCGCGCGGCGCGCAGATCAACGTCATTGGCTATCTCGGCGGCAGCGACGGATCGATCAATCCGCTCGACATCTTCCGCCGCCAGGTCACGGCGCGCGGCATTCAGGTCGGCTCACGTCAGTCTTTCGAGGCAATGAACCGGGCGATTGCCGTCAACGGCCTGCGTCCGGTGATCGACAAAGTGTTTGCTTGGCGCGAGGCGGCATCGGCGCTTCGCTACCTCGAGCATGGAGCGCCTTTCGGCAAGGTCGTGCTCGACCATATGCAGTGAGGGGGGTTACGGCAGCCGGTTTGCCTTTTGCAGCGCCTGCTTGGTCTGGTCGTCGTCGAGGCCCTGCAGGAAATCGTCCATCTGCGGGTCGATCAGTCCGGCGCGGCGGGCGACGATGTACCAGGCGCCGGCGAGGATCAGATCCGGGTCGGTGCCGATGCCGCCCATATAGAGCTTGGCAAGGCGGTTCTGGGCGGCGACGTTGCCGCCTTCCGCTGCCCGCCGCATCCAGGCGAAGCCAGATTTCAGATCGCGTGGGCCGCCACGGCCCTCAATCATCCAAGCGGCGAGGTCGATCTGCGCGGTGTCGTAATTCTGCCTCGCGGCCTGCGCCAGCAGGATGCGCGCCTGGGCGTCGTCATGCGGCTTGCCGCCGGCGCCATTGGCATAGAGCTGCGCCATTGCATATTGCGCGTCGGCAAGGCCGGTGGCGGCCGCGCGCTCGTAATAGACGGCGGCCTTTGCAAGGCCGGCGTCGCCCGGATCCTGCTGGACGACCAATTGCGCGAAGTTGAACTGGGCCAGCCGGTTGCCAGCCTCGGCCGCGGCCTGCATCAGGGCGAAGGCGGCCTTTTCGTCTTTCTTCACGTAGCGGCCGTCGAGCTGCATCAGGGCATATTGGAACTGCGCCTCCGGCACGCCCTGTTCGGCCGCCAGCGCATACCACTTGCCGGCCTCCGCGGGATTGACCGGCACACCGAGCCCGCGCGACAGGATTTCGGCCACCAGCGTCTCAGCCGCCGGATCGCCGTTCTTGGCGCGCTCCATGGCAAGGTTATAGGCGGTCTTGTAGAGCCCGCGCTGGAAAGCGCCGTAAGCCGCATCCGGCTGCTTAGCGCCGAATCGGTCGGGATTGACCGTGTCGGCCGATGGCGGTGTCATGGTGGCCGGTTGCGGCAGCGTGTTCTGGATAGGCTTGTCGATATGGGCGGCGGGCTTGCCCTCGTCCGGCTCGCCAGCATTTTGATTGCCGGCATCCGGCTTGCTTGCATCCGAATTGCCCGTGTTGGGAGCGCTCTTATCCGGCACGCTCGTGTCCGGCCGGGGTTGCGGCACCGGTGCCGTTTCGGCCGCGGTCGCCACGTCGCCCAGCCAGCAAGCCGGGGCGATCAAGCCGGCCAGGACAGCCAGAAAAAGGACACGCAGCCGCATGTCAGTCCTCGAAACGCGGCGCGGTTTCGTCGAGCAGCGCGTTGGCGGCGGCGACCGCCGCCCGCGGGTCGCGGCCGTCGGCAAACACGGCGCTGGAAAGCGCCACGAATTCGGCGCCGGTCGCGGCCACCGTCTCCACGGACGAAAGCTCGCAGCCGGCCATGACGATGCAAGGGATCGAGATCATCTCCGCCCACCATTCGCCGAGAGCGAGGTTGCGGTGGTGCGGCTCCGGCTTGTTGTCATAGCCGAAGCGACCGAAGAACATGTAGTCGGGTCGTTGCTCGCCAAGCTCCAGCGCCTCGTCGCGCGTCTTGGCGCCGCCGACGCCGACCATCATCTTGCCTGCCAGGCGCTCGATCGTCTCGGCAAGCTCCTGCGGTCTCGTTTCGACATGGATGCCGTCGGCCTGGACGCGCCCGGCGATGCGGCTGTCGCCGGCGATGATCACGGCGACGCCGGCGCCTTGAGCGATCGGCACGATCCTTTCGGCGAAGGCCTGGAAGGAGGCGTCGTCCATGCCGTTGTCGGGCAGGATCAGCGAAGCGACGTCGCCGCCCTCGAAGGCCGCGCAGATATGCTCTGCCGGTACAAAAGGCGGCGCGATCAGCACGATGCGGCAGCGATTGGGCGGGTTTAAATCGTTCATTGGCCTTCGATCCCGGTTTCGCCTATGCCGGGCGAAGATGGTTGCATTGCGGCATAGAGCAAAGCGCTAGGTTTGAACAGGCAGGGCCGCGCAGCGGCGCGGATCGGTTTCAACGCCTGCTGTCGTGTCTCGTCTTCATGACAAGGTCAAACACGCGTCGCGGATCCTGGATGCCGATAAATTGCGGGACCGGGTCAAGAGCCGGAAACCATCCGGTCATTCTTGAATAGCCGGAGAGCGGATAGCCTGACGCAGCCGCTCCGAAACGCAAAGTGCCTCTCGTTGCGGTTTCCCCCGTCAGCTGAACATCGGGAATGCGGTCGAGGTCGATCGACGTGAAATTGGCGGATGGAGCCTGGCGCATTATGAGGATGCGCTGGTTCGTGACGGCGTAATGTATCCGCTGCCTCAACCATGCATCGAATATAAACCTGCCGAAAACGAAAAACAGCCCGATACAGACGAACATCGCGCCCCAGGCGTCGAAGAACAAAGGCGCGCCCTGTTTTGTCGCCATATAGGTCCAGAAAATCGCGAAGCCGCCCCAAAGCAGGCTGAATGGTATCAGGAAGATATCGCGACCTGAGAAAAGCAGCCCTTGTGCGGGGATTCCGCTCCACAAAATGCGCTCATGCGACAACAGCCGACCTTGAAGAAGCTGATTTTCCACGCCGCCGCCCACTGCTTTGCGCCGGCTCATTCATCGCATAAGTGATGCGGACAGAGAAGGGCAGACATGGCGCAGAACATTTGCGACCGGCCGGATTTCTTCGAGGGCTATAGTTTGCCTCGGTCGCCCGGATGATACCAGCCACATCGGTGGGAAGCTGGGATAGATCGGCGACGGGTGGTGCCAGTGGTGAACCGCTCTATCCCTTTGTCTTTACGCAATTCCGGACGGAAGACCGCTCACACTTTCCTGGAATTGCTCAGGTGCGGTTCACCGTCTCACGAAACGCCGAACCGTTGTAGGGGTCACCCGTCCGGCAGGCCGAAGACGGCGCACGGTCTGACAATTCCACGCAATTGGTGTTCGCCCAGCGGGACCAAGGGTGTCGATGTTTCCGCCGCGACAGCGCCCGAGATCAGCACACTCCGTCCAAGCGGCCGGCACAGTCCTTCGAGCCTGCTGACTAGATTCACGGCTGGGCCGATCGCGGTGAAATCCAGCCGGTCGGCCGTGCCGACGTTGCCCCACACCATGTCGCCCAGATGCAGCGCCATGCCGAACTGCAGTTCGGGCATGCCCTGTCTGGTGCGGACCTGATTGAGTTGCGCCATTCCCGCCCGCGCCGCTCCGATCGCGCGCAACGCTGCCTCGCAAGCCTCTGAAGCCGAGCGCTCGCCGACAGGAAAGATCGCCAGCACCCCGTCACCGATGAATTTCAGCACCTCGCCGCCAAAAGCGTGAACGGCGCCGGCGATGCGGTCGAAGCTGGCGTTGAGCGCCGCCACGACCTGTTCGGCGTCCGTCTCCTCCGACAGGGCGGTAAAGTCGCGCAAATCGCTGTAGAACAGGACGGCGCGGATCGTCTCACCAACCTCGCGCCGCGAACGGCCGGCCAACACCTGCGCCGCGCTTCGCTGCCCGAGATAGGCCTCAAGCAGGGCCGACAGCGCTGACCTGGCGGCGAGAGCGGCAAGTGGCGCGGCGGCAAAGCGCGCCACCTGGTCCAGTGTGTTCGATTCGTGCTCCGCGAGAGGACGGGCCGCGACCCAATTCAGTTTTGGATGCTCGGATTGCGCACCCCCGCGCTCGGAGCCAACCGTGTAATCGTGCACGACACCAGTTCCCAGTCCCGCCAGCCATTCGCGTCCGAGATCGCCCTCTCCGGTTCCAGGCATCGTGCCGGCGCCAAAAACTAGCGCCTCCATGACGACGCCCGTATCGGCCCGCCACAGCCAGGCGCGGCGTGTTATGATCGGATGCGGTACGGCGAGCGTCAGGGCTCCACCGGCGAGCGGCAACCCATCTTCAACCAGCCGCGCGCCGAGCGTGGCCAGAAAATCATCCGGCTGGACGGCGCCGCCAGCGCTGTCGACCAGCCAGGCGAGAGTTGAAGAAAGCCGCATCGATATGATCATGCTTCGGCGTTCCGTCGCTGTCACCAGCGCGAATCGACCAACGAAATTTTAGTTGAACGGCAGGGCGATTTGGCTTCGAATCGAAAGCGCTGGCCCGGCACCACCTGCCAGACGAGCCGTGTTGGCGCGCGCAAACCCGGGAGATTTCGATGGCTGAACCCTTGATCGTTCGTCGCGAAGTACAGATCGCGGCGCCGCCGGCGACGGTCTTCGCCTTCCTGACAGATCCGGACAAGATTGTGCGCTGGATGGGAACGGAGGCAACGGCAGAACCCAACCCCGGCGGTCTCTATTTGCTGAATTTGGGAGGAAGGGCCACGGCTCGCGGCCAATTCACCGAGGTCATACCCGTCCACCGCCTTGCCTACAGCTTCGGCTGGGATGGCAACGACCGGACACCACCCGGTTCGACCCTTGTCGAAATCGATCTGGTCGAAGAGCCGGGCGGGACGCGGGTCAAGCTCACCCATAGCGGCCTTGCCGACCGAGAGATTTGCGACAGCCATGAGAAGGGCTGGACGCACTATCTGGGCCGGCTCGCAATCACCGCCGCCGGTGGCGACCCGGGACCGGACAAGATGTAGGGCTGCGGCCGCGATTGCCGACAGCCAATCACCAGAGCGTTTCACCGTTTCACGGAAACGGCCAACCGCTCTATCTCTTTGTTTTGACGCAATTCCTGACGGAAACCGTGTCACACTTTTCCTGGCTCTAGAGTTCGAGCTTGTAGCCGATGTGGCTGGCTTTGAAGCCGAGGCGATCATAGAAGCGATGCGCATCGAGCCGGCTCTTGTCGGTTGTCAGCTGGACCACCCGGCAGCCGCGCTCGCGGCATTTCTCGATCGCCCATTCGAAAAGGCGCTGTCCCAACCCCTCGCTGCGGCGGTGTTCGGCGACGCGCACAGCCTCGATCTGCCCGCGCCGGGCGCCGCGCAGCGACAGTCCGGCAATAAAGGTGATCTGCAGCGTGCCGATGATTTCGTCGCCGTCGGTCATCACGGCAAGGAACTGGTTCGGATCGCCGTCTATCGTGGCGAAGGCATCCAGATAGGCTTGCGACAGCGGCAGGCTGGCGTCTTCACGGGCCCGACCGAGCGCGTCGTCGGCAAGCATCGCGACGATCGCCGCAACATCCGTTTCGCGTGCCCGGCGAATGCTGATCGCGCTCATTTCCACACCTCGGAGTTGGCGAACCGGCCGACAAAGCATTGCGATGCGGCCGGTCGTTCATCTTGGCCGGCAATAACGGATGCCGGCATAAATGACTATCCCGCAGGCCGTGTTCTGCGCTATGGCTGAAGTCCCGCCTTCCTCAACCTTCCCTTTGCCGATGTCAGGCCTGCTCAGCGATCCGTGGTTCTATGCCGCCGCCTCTCCCGCGGTGATCCTTGTCGGCCTGTCGAAAGGCGGCTTCGGCGGCGCCGTTGGTTTCGTCGGCGTGCCGCTGATGGCGCTGACCATCCCGCCGGTGCAGGCGGCTGCCATCCTGCTGCCGATCCTGTGCCTGATGGACATCGTTTCGGTATGGACATGGTGGGGCGTCTATGATCGCAAGATGCTGGTCGACATGATGCCGGGCGCCGTCATCGGCATCGGGCTCGGCTGGCTGACCGCGGCTTTGGTGACCGAGGAGATGGTGCGGCTGATCGTCGGCGCCGTCGCGCTGGTGTTCGTGCTGCGCTGGCTCTACCTGCAGTTCCGCCATGGCGCCGACCATGCGGCGGAGCCGAACCGCGTTGCCGCCGCCTTCTGGGGCACGGTGGCCGGCTTCACCAGCTTCGTCGCCCATGTCGGCGGGCCGCCCTTCCAGGTCTATGCGCTGCCGATCCGCCTCGACCCGAAAGTTCTGTCGGGGACGGCGGCGATCTTCTTTGCCGCCACCAATGCGCTGAAGCTCATCCCCTATTTCGCGCTCGGCCAGTTCGACACCACCAACCTCACCGCCTCGGCGGTGCTGATGCCGTTGGCGCCGCTTTCGACCATCGCCGGCGCTTGGCTGGTGCGCCGCATGCGGCCGGAAATCTTCTATCCGTTCACCTACGCCACCGTCGCGGTGGTGGCCGTCAAGCTGCTGTGGGACGGAATTGCCGGCCTGATGTGAGGCGCGTCGATATTCAGGTGAGACCGGCCTGCAAATGTCGATTTCGCTTCCGGTGCTCACGTACTTTAAGTACGCTCCGCTCCGGTTCTCGGAAACCACCATTTTCGACTCGGCCTGACCTGAATCTCAACGCGCCTTCGGGCGGGCGCTTAAAGTCAGGCGGCGCTCGGCACCATCTGGCGGCTGCCGCCGAAGGCGAGCGCGGCGCCCAGTGCAACCACCATCGCCATGCCGGCAAGAATGCCGATGTCGTGCAAGGTCGGCTTCAGCACCATGTCGGCGATGATCACCAGCATCACCGCATAATCGAGGCGCGCCCATTTCATCATGCGCTGGCCGATGGCGAGAGCCGCCGGCGTCACCCCGTCCTTGGCGATCATGGCGCCTATGCGCTCGCCGGTCGGTTTGAAGACCAGCATCCCGATCGAGAAGGTCGTGGCATAGCCGACGAGGCCGATGACGATCCACAGTTCGGTGAAGCCGACCCAGAAGCCGCACATGACGAGACCGAAGATCAGCGTCAGCATCGACATCGGCGCGAAGAACTTGCTGCCGAGCTCTCCGCTGGCGCGCATAGCCTGCAGCTTGTCCTCGATGTTGCCGGCGCGCTCGGCCAGCACGCCGAGCAGGAACAGCACGAAGCCGCCGCCGACCCACAAAATGGCCGAAACAACGTGCAGGAATTTGACGATCGAATACCAGTCCATGGTTTGCTCCCGGATGTGCTTGTTGATTTGCGCCGGCGCGGGTTTGCGTGGCGCTTGAGAGGAGCGGCCTTTTGCGTGGCGCGTGTTTCGGAACGATGCCGCGGCGGCAGCCGGCATGTTTCCAAGCCGCGACCGATGGCCGAAAATCCGGCTTTCCGACGATCTTGGAAAAGGCGGCCGGCTGTCCTGTTCCGGCACATGAAAGTGCGTTCGATCAAAAAATCGCCGCGGCGTTAAGGCTTCATTAAGCTTTACAGGCGTTTATTATCCACATCCAGTTTTGCTGGATTCTTACCGAGTGGTTGGAGCCACTTTGTTTGACGCCTCCCTGTTAAACTCCTGAGAGCCGCCTTATCCGCGGCTCTTTTTTTGTCCGCGAGCGGCCGGCTCCGAAGCGGCCGGCGTTAACCGTTTGTTAAACATGCGCTTGCCTTCATGGGTATCGAAGCGCATTTTCAAGCCTCAGTCATTTAGGGTGCTGGCCACGTCGGCAAGATAGTCGAATCGGCTGGCGGCAGTGCAGGGGCGTATCGATGAACGAGCCTTCGAAGGGCAGCGCGAAAACCATCAAGCTAGCGGAGCGCCGGGTTTTCTCCCAATCCTTCAAGCCGCTCTACCAGGAAGGCATGGGGCTGGTCGAACAGGCCGCCGAATATCTCGATGGCAAGGGCAGGCTCGAGGCCAAGAAATTGTCGCGCACGGCGGCGACGCTCTATGCGGCGGAATCGATGCGGCTGACCACCAGGCTGATGCAGGTCGCCTCCTGGCTTTTGCTGCAGCGGGCGGCGAATTCCGGCGAGATGACACGCGACCAGGTGGCCTCGGAGAAATCCAAGGTGCGGCTCGACACCGCGTCCGCGCATGACGAGGCGCTCGGCTGGAACGAACTCCCGAAGGAATTTCTGGAACTGGTGACGCGCTCGCTGCGCCTGCAGGCGCTGGTGCGGCGCATGGATGAAGAAATCTATGGCGGCGTCATCAACGACGTGCACGCCCCCAGCCGCCGGGCCAACCCGGTTTCCGACCAGATCAGCCTTTTGAATACGGCGTTCGCGCGCGGCTGAGCCGCGTTTACATCAAACACCGCGATAGTCCGCCCAGAGCTGGCATAGCCTCCACCCGGTTGTGATCTGGCGAGCCATGGTTTTTGGACGTCTGCGGCTCCAACCGGTCTTCGATGTTGCGGTAGCCCTCGCGCATAGTATGGCCTTCGCAAGAAGAAACACCCTTGCCTTGAAGTGATTGGCCCCTACTTGGGGCCGTTCGCCGCTGCCGGGTCGGCCCGACCCGGTCTTGCATCAAATCACCGTCACTGTGACCAAATGAGATTGCGAGGCTTGACCCGTGCATTCGCCATTGGACCGCATCCCGGTATCGATCATCATCCCCAATTATAACTACGAACAGTTTCTGGGACGCGCCATCGACAGCGCCTTGGAACAGGACCACCGCAATGTCGAGGTCGTGGTCGTCGACGACGCATCGACCGATGCGTCGGTGGCCGTCATCGAATCCTATGGCGACAAGATCCGCCCGTGCCTGAGGCGCCGGAATGGCGGGCATGCTGCCGCATTCAACACCGGGTTCGAGGCGAGCACCGGGGAGATCGTCCTCTTTCTCGACGCCGACGACTATCTCTATCCGCACGCCATTTCCGAGGTGCTCGGAGAGTGGGACGCGGCTGTCGCGCAGGCGCAATTCAGACTGCATCTCGTCGATGAGGACCAGCAGATCAAGGATGTCTTTCCGCCGCCGGAACAACCGTTCGACTCCGGGGACGTCGTCCCGGAATTGCTGCGCAAGGGACGCTATCATACGACGGTGACAAGCGGGTTGGCGTTCGACCGCGAGGCGCTGGCAACGATCATGCCCGTGCCGGAACGCGATTTCCGGCAGGGTGCCGATGGCTATCTCGCGACGCTTGCACCGCTTCAAGGAGAGGTGAAATCCATCGACACCTGCCTGGGCGCCTACCGCATTCACGGCGCCAACCATTCGGTCTTCGCCGAAAAGCTGGCCGAGCGAGCGCGCTGGCGCGTAGAGCATGATTTCCGGCGCCTTGAAGCTTTGTCGGTCCGCGCGGCCGAGATCGGCCTGACGGTGCAGCAGGAGGCCGGCCTTCGCGATCCGGTTCACCTGGAAGAGCGGCTGGCTTCGCTCTGTGTCGACGAACCCCAGCATCCCGTTGCAACCGACTCCCGGCTGGGACTGGCAAGAGCTGGCGCCGCCGCAAGCCTGGAAATGAATGCATCCTGGCGGCGGCGGGCAGCTCTGGCGTCCTGGTTCCTTTGCATCGGCATCCTGCCGCGGCGCATGGGCAATGCGGTCCTGGCGTGGAAGCTGGTCGCATCGTCCAGACCGGAATTTCTCAAAAGGCTGTCGAAGGCCCTTCGTCGCATGACGAGCTGAAGCGCATCGCGTGACGATCTTAAGATCGCAACTGTTTCTGGTTTGTTCACATTTTGCTGGCATCGCTTGCCGCCACGGCTAAACTTGGCGCATGGGGGAAGCGATTCGCATCATCGGCATCGATCCGGGCCTGAGGCGCACCGGCTGGGGCATCGTCGAAAGCGTGGGCAATTCGCTGCGCTTCGTCGCATCGGGCACCGTGCGTTCGGACGACAAGGCGCCATTGGCGACAAGGCTTTGCCAGCTGCATGACGGATTGGTCGAGGTGTTGCACCAGGCCTTGCCGCATGAAGCAGCGGTCGAGCAGACGTTCGTCAACAAGGACGCGACGGCGACGCTGAAGCTCGGCCAGGCGCGCGGTATTGCCATGCTGGTTCCGGCGCGCGCCGGGCTGGTGGTCGCCGAATACGCCCCCAACGCGGTCAAGAAAGCGGTGATCGGCGTCGGCCATGGCGAGAAGAAGCAGATCCATATGATGGTCAAGGTGCTGATGCCCAGGGCAATCTTCGACACCGACGACGCCGCCGACGCTCTTGCCATCGCGATCTGCCACGCGCATCACCGCCCGAGCGTCGCCTACCGGATGGCGGTTGCGGGCTAAGGGGAAAATCATGATCGGCAAGCTGAAAGGCACGCTGGACGAGATCGACGAGGACAGCTGCCTCATCGACGTGCACGGGGTCGGCTATGTCGCCCATTGCTCGGCGCGCACGCTGGCATCATTGCCGTCGCCGGGCGAGGCGGTGGTGCTATTCATCGAGACCTATGTGCGCGAGGACATGATCCGGCTCTACGGCTTCCAGTCCGGGCTGGAGCGCGAGTGGTTCCGGCTTTTGATGAACAATGTGCAGGGCGTCGGCGCCAAGGTGGCGCTGGCGGTGCTGTCGACGCTGGCGCCGGCCGACCTCGCCAACGCGATTGCACTGCGCGACATCGCCATGGTTTCCCGCGCCCCTGGCGTCGGCAAGAAGGTGGCCGAGCGCATCGTCACCGAATTGCGCACCAAGGCGCCGGCCTATGCGGGCGCGGCCGCCGGCACGATCGGCCTCAAGCAGGAGCTCGGCGAAGGCGTCGCGGCCGCGCCGATCACGGACGCGGTCTCGGCGCTCGTCAATCTCGGCTATTCGCGCGACATCGCGGCGAACGCCGTTGCGGCGGCGCTGAAATCGGCCGGCGAGGGTGCCGACGCTTCGAAGTTGATCCGTTTCGGCCTGAAGGAACTGGCGCGGTGAGGCAGCGCTTGTTCCGCCGTCAGTCCTATGCAAGGAAGGCGGCATGAGCCTTTCGCCCCGCCTCATTGCCCCCGACAAGCGCGGCGAGGATGCCGATCAGACGCTGCGGCCGCAGTCGCTCGACGAATTCGTCGGCCAGGCGGCGGTGCGCGCCAATCTCAAGGTCTTCGTCGACGCCGCCAAGAGCCGCGGCGAGGCGCTCGACCATGTGCTGTTCGTCGGCCCGCCGGGGTTAGGCAAGACGACGCTGGCGCAGATTATGGCGCGCGAGCTCGGCGTCAACTTCCGCTCGACCTCCGGTCCGGTCATCGCCAAGGCCGGCGACCTCGCGGCGCTGCTCACCAATCTCGAGGAGCGCGACGTCCTCTTCATCGACGAGATCCACCGCCTCAATCCGGCGGTCGAGGAAATCCTCTATCCGGCGATGGAGGATTTCCAGCTCGACCTGATCATCGGCGAGGGGCCGGCGGCGCGCTCGGTCAAGATCGACCTGGCCCGCTTCACCTTGGTCGCGGCGACGACGAGGCTTGGGCTTCTGACCAATCCGCTGCGCGACCGTTTCGGCATTCCGGTGCGGCTCAATTTCTACACGGTCGAGGAGTTGGAGCTGATCGTGCGGCGCGGCGCCCGCATCCTGTCGATGCCGCTCGGCGATGACGGCGCGGTGGAGATTGCGCGCCGCGCGCGCGGCACGCCGCGCATCGCCGGCCGGCTGCTGCGCCGTGTGCGCGATTTCGCCAGCGTCGCGGGTGCTTCGCATGTCGACAGGAAGATCGCCGATGAGGCGCTGACCAGGCTTGAGGTCGACGCGCTCGGCCTCGACGCGCTCGACCGCCGCTATCTGTCGATGATCGCGCGCAATTTCGGCGGCGGGCCGGTCGGGATCGAGACGATCGCGGCCGGGCTCTCGGAGCCGCGCGACGCGATCGAGGACATCATCGAGCCCTATCTCATCCAGCAGGGCTTCATCCAGCGCACGCCGCGCGGCCGTGTGCTGACCGCCAATGCCTGGCGGCATCTTGGGCTCGACCCGCCGAAGGACATCGCCCAGCAGCAGATCAGCCTGTTCCAGGAAGAGTAACGCAGATTTGTTCGCCTTCCTGCCGCGCGCAGGCCGATCTGCGCGGAATCTGCGCGCCTCGGCCTAGCTGAGGGCGCAATTGCTGCCTTTAAGCCAACGTATCTGATGCAAATCCCAAGGGGCTTGGGCGATCCATGATCACCAGACGCGCTTTCCTGCGCCTTGTCGGCGGCTCGGCCTTCGCCATGGTGTCGCTCGGCGCCTATGCGGTCGGCATCGAGCCGATGCTGCTGACCCATGTGAAGCGCTATGCGCTGACGCCGCCGCATTGGCCGGCCGGGCTCAAGCTGCGCGTCGTGGCGCTTGCCGACATCCATGCCTGCCGGCCGTGGATGACGCCGGAGCGCATCGCAGCGCTTGCCGAGCAGGCCAATGCGCTGCAGCCGGACGTCATCGTCATGCTTGGCGACTATCCTGCCGGGACGCGGCTGGTGACCGGCTGGGTCGACGCATCGGAATGGGCGCCCGCCTTGTCCGGGCTCAAGGCGCCGCTTGGTGTGTTTTCGATCCTCGGCAATCACGACTGGTGGGAGGATCGCGCCGCGCAGGCCGCCGGAGCAGGGCCGACCATTTCCCGCAAGGCGCTGGAGGCTGTCGGAATTCCGGTGCTGGAGAACGACGTCCTGCGCCTGGAAAAGGACGGGCAGAGCTTCTGGATCGCCGGGCTCGCCGACCAGATTGCCCTGCTGCCGGACAGAGCCAAAGGACGCAAGGGGCTCACCGGCCTCGACGACCTGCACGGCACGCTGGCCAAGATCGGCGACACCGCTCCCATCATCCTGCTCGCGCATGAGCCGGATATTTTTCCCAAGGTGCCATGGCGGGTGTCGCTGACGCTGTCCGGCCACACCCATGGCGGACAGGTGCGGCTGTTCGGCTATTCGCCGGTCGTGCCTTCCGCCTTCGGCAACCGCTACGCCTACGGTCATGTCGTCGAGAACGACCGCAACCTGATCGTCTCGGGCGGTCTCGGCTTCAGCATCGCCCCGGTGCGTTTCGGGGTGCGGCCGGAAATACTGCAGATCGATCTCGGCTGAGGTTTCCGATCAAATGGCGCGGATGGGGGTGCCGTCGGCTTCGTAGCCGGTGATGCCGGGTTCCCACCACAACACCGGATTATTCCGGAAGCTGGCGCGATCCTCCATCCTGTTCACGAGCGCGCTGATTTTCGGATGCGCGGCGAGCCGGGTATCGACGTCCAGTGGCCGGTTGGCGATGAAGCGAAGGTGGCAGGTGAGAAAAATGTCCTGGACCGACACGACTTGGCCGAAAAATCCCTCGCCGTCGCGGTCGATCCGCTCTTCCAGCCACCCGATCAGATGGGCGATGCGCTCGGCGCAGCGCGTCAGATGCGAATTGCCGTGATGTCCGACGCCAGACCATTGCATCTGGCTGATCGTCGTCGCGGCGGTGCCCAATGTCTGGATCGAAGCAAAGAGCAGTCGATCCTGCCATTCCGATCCGGCCCGCCACATCGAGGATGCCAGAGCCGGATCGCGCCCGACGCGCTGCGGATAGGTGGCAAGCAGATAGTCGGCGATCACGCCGCTCTCCCATAGCGTCAGGTCGCCGTCGCGTAATGTCGGAACTTGAAGCGCGGGCGTCCATTCGGCACGAGACGCGGCGGATGGCGTCGTCGTCTCCTCCCGGCGTTCGTATTCGAGGCCGATTTCATCGAGCATGACGCGAATGCCGCGCGCGAAAGGTGATCCGGTCGTGTAAAGCAGCGAGCGCATAGCCCAACCCCCTCGATGCCAGCGCGGAATGGTAGCATCGCTGGTGACTAACGCGGAAGTTGGCGGATTACATCCATCACGTCGGGTTCCGCCTTCTCGCCGTCGAAGGCATCGACGATGCCGAAGGCGCCGCCATAGCTCCACACCGACCAGGAAAAGCCATGCGCCTCGGCGCGGGCGATCATGTCGCGCACATAGGCCGCGCGGTACGCGGCCGGTATGACGAAGCCGTTGCCGTATTCCTTGCGGATCATGCCGAATTCGCCGAGCGTGATATCCTGCGGCTTGACGCCATTGGCCTTCGCCCAGGCCTCGACCGTCCTGAACGGCTGATCCATCAGGCCAAGCAGCTTCTCGGGGCTGTCCATCGTCGCCACCTGCTCGTCGAGATAGGCGAGCATGCCGCTCCGCCGCGCCCAGGGTGCCTCGGCCCGGATGCGGTCGCGGATCGTGTCCAGCGTCATGTCCAACTGCGCTTTCGGAACGGCCGTCAGCGGGTAGGGCAGGCCGGTGACATATTGGATGAAGTCGCCGGCCCAGGTCGCGCCCTGATGCGTCAAAAGGAAAGGGTCATAGGAGTGGAAGGCCCAGATGATGTTGTCATCCGCGATCGCTTTCGCATCGATCTTCGCCAAGGAGGCTGCGTTCGAATAGCAGCCGCCGGTGAGCACCAGCGTCAGCCTGGTGGCGGAGGCACGCGCGGCCGCGAACAATTGCTTCTGGCGCTCGGGCCAAAGACTGGTGCCGTTCTCGTCGCAATCGACGATCGGCTCGTTCATCAGTTCCAGCGCGACCTGTTCGGGGTCTTCCTTGGCCAGCGTCCGCGCCATGTTGCGCACGACCTCGGCATAGGCATCGAAGACGGCCGGATCGTCCATCACCTGCCCCATGCCGATTCTGCGGTTGCCGTCGGCGGGGATGAGATGCAGGTCGACCACGACCTTCAGGCCGGCGCGATTGATCATGCGCGCTGAGTCCAGGACGCCGGCATAGAGCTCGTCGCGAAGAGCCGTGGTCCGGTCCGAGAGAAAGGGCGCGGGATCGACCGGCATGCGCAGGAAGTCGAGACCTGCATCCTTGAGCGTCTTTAGATCGTCGTCCTTGAGAAATTTGCGCCACTCCGGATAGGGCAGGATCGCCTGGCGCTCGCCCCATTTGTCCTCGGTCGGCCAGGTCACCCACTGGTCGAGATTGAGGCCGCGTTTCATCGAGAACGTCGCGGCTTTGGCTGGAAGCACCAGCGGGCCAAGCGCAAGCAGCGCCGCCATCAAGGTCTTGATCATCGTGCCCAACAGTGCCATCCCGTTCCCGCGCGACAAACACCTGCCTTTCTGGGCTGAAAAAGGAAAGCGCGATGGACGATCATGGTGAATCGGCGGCGCTCAGCGCCGGGCTTTCCGGAGCGCTGACGGATTTCGGCCACCGGCTGATGGCCAGGGTCTACTATGCCGACACCGATTTTTCCGGCGTCGTCTACCATGCGCGCTATCTCGAATTCCTCGAGCGCGGCCGCTCCGACTATCTGAGACTGACCGGCGTCCATCACACCGAACTTCTGGACGGCAAGCATGGCGAACGCATCGTCTGGGTGGTGCGGCGTATGGAGATCGACTTCCGTTCGCCGGCGCGCATGGACGATATCCTGACCATCGACACCCGCACCAACGACATTTCCGGCGCCCGCATCTTCATGGGGCAGCAACTGAAGCGCGGCGGCGATGTGCTGGTGGAGGCGAAAGTCGAAGCCGCGATCATCGGTGAGAACGGCCGACCCAAACGGTTTCCGAAAGAATGGATCGCCGCCTTCATGCCTCGGGGGAAGGGTTAATTTAGCGCCTGCCACCTGATCTTTGGCCCATTAACCCGACGGTTCCAGGCGCCACGCCGCCCTGCCAAGCGCGGCAATGCGCCGCGCCTTACGTCCTAACCCATCCTTAACCATAACGGTTCATGAAGGAATTGGCGAGGATTGGCGCAATTCGTGCGCCTTCCTTTCACCAATATTTGCCCCGAAAAGGCCGCGAAACGGTGCATTCGGGGCTTGTCCCGCAAGCTTCTAGCTTCGCGCGATCGGACCAAAGGGATGCCCATGGGTCAGCCGCCAGCGACGCCCGGAAAATTCTTAAGGACTTAAGTCATGGAAAATATCGCTCTTGCCGATCCGGCAGCGCATTTGTCGATCTGGGCGCTGTTCATGCAGGCCGGCTGGGTGGTCAAACTGGTCATGATCGGCCTGCTCTGCGCCTCGATCTGGACCTGGGCGATCATCATCGACAAGCTCGTCGCCTATAGCCGGATGCGGATGGCGCTCAACCGCTTCGAGCAGGTGTTCTGGTCGGGTCAGTCGCTGGAGGACCTCTACCGCACGCTCGCCGACCGCAAAACCACCGGCATGGGAGCGATCTTCGTCGCCGCCATGCGCGAGTGGAAGAAAAGTTTTGAGAAGGGCGCGAAATCGGCGCTGGCGCTGCAGACCCGCATCGACAAGGCGATGGATCTGGCGCTAACGCGCGAGATGGAGAAGCTGGAGGGCCGCCTCGGCTTCCTCGCCACCACCGGCTCGGCAGCGCCCTTCATCGGCCTGTTCGGCACCGTCATCGGCATCATGACGTCGTTCCAGGCGATCGCGGCTTCCAAGAACACAAGCCTGTCGGTCGTGGCGCCCGGCATCGCCGAGGCGCTGCTCGCCACCGCCATCGGCCTGCTCGCGGCCATTCCGGCGGTTATCGCCTACAACAAGCTGTCATCGGACGCGAACAAGATCGGCATGCGCATGGAAGGATTCGCGGACGAGTTCTCCGCCATACTCTCGCGCCAAATCGATGAAAAAGTAGCGCAGAAGGCCTGAGGAACGATCATGGGGATGTCTGCTGCAGGGGCAAGTGGATCGGGGCGAGGCGGACGCGGCCACAGGCGGCGTGGCCGGCACCATGCCCTGATGTCGGAAATCAACGTCACGCCGATGGTCGACGTGATGCTGGTGCTGCTGATCATCTTCATGGTCGCGGCGCCGCTCTTGACGGTCGGCGTGCCGATCGACCTCCCCGAGACGAAAGCCAAGGCACTGAATGTGGACACGCAGCCGATCACCATCTCGATCGGCGCCAATGGCGAGATCCACCTGCAGGAAACCGAGATCCCGCTCGACGAGCTGGTGGCCAAGCTGCAGGCGATCTCGAAGACCGGTTATGACGAGCGCATCTTCATCCGGGGCGACAAGGCTACCAATTACGGCGCCGCGATGAAGGTGATGGGTCTCATTCAGGCCGCCGGTTACAAGAATATCGGCCTGATCTCGCTACAGGAACAGGATCAGTAGACGCCAAATGCGGACGGGTCTCACCTCATCGGTGATCTTGCATACGGTGGCGCTGGCCTTCGGGCTGTTCACGCTGTCGTCGCCGCCGGCCATGCCGGCCAGCGATGTAGAGTCGGTGTCAGTGGACATCGTGCCGATGGAAGCCATCGCGCAAACGCTGCAGGGCGACAAGAAAGCAGTCATGCATGACAAGCCCGCGCCCGTTCCAACAAAGCGCCCGGATATCGTGCCAAATGCCCAGAAGGTCGGCGAAAACACCGTCGACACCGAGAAGCCGGTGACGGACGAAGCCAAGCCGAAGCCGATTGAGAAGACGGCGGCGCCGCCGCCCGCGCCGACGCCGACCGAGAAGCCGGCGGTCGAGGACGTGCCGAAGCCGCAGGAAAAGCCGAAGCCGACGCCTGCGACCGAGGTCGCGCCGACACCGACGCCAAAGGAAGAGGTCAAGCCCGAGCCGGTCAAGCAGACGGAGCCCAAGCCGACGCCGGCCAAGCAGCCGGCGCCGACACCGCCGAAGGACACGACCGCCGCCATCCCGAAGGAAGAGGTGAAGCCGGACGCCGTCGCCGAAGCAATCGATCAGCAGCAGCCGACCGAGGAAGCCAAGCTTCCGGATTCCGCGCCGGCGCCGGAGGCGCGGCCGAAGCCGCAGCCGGCGCAGGCCGAGAGCGCCAAGGCGCCGGACCGCAAGGATGCGGAAAAGCCGGTGAAGGAGGCCTCGTCGAAGCCGAAGTCGGATGAGAAGCAGTTCAACGCCGACGAGATAACGGCCCTGCTCGACAAGCAGAAGCCGTCCGGCGGCGGCGCCAAGCGTTCGACCCAGCAGGCCTCGCTCGGCGGCGAGAAGGATCAGGGCCAGAAGCTTTCCAAGTCGGAGCAGGGAGCGTTGGAGGCTCAACTCGGTGGTTGCTGGACCCTTCCGGTTGGCCTCGAAGGCTCTGAGGATTTCACCGTGGTCGTCCGTTTCAACCTGAATGCCTCCGGCAAGCTGGAGGGCCGCCCGACTGTCGAAAAGTCCAGCGGTAATCCCCAGTTCGACGCCAGCGCGGTTCGCGCCGTGCAAAAATGCGACGTCGCCGGGCTGCAGGTTCCCGCCGGAAAGCAGGACATATGGTCTGACGTTCGCGTCAACTTTGACCCGAGAGCGATGCTTGGTCTTTAGCCTGAGCGTCCGAGAAATCAGCAAGAGAAGCGAGAAGACATGAAATTCATCCTCAAGCCGCTCCTGATGGTCGCCGCGATGGCGATGGGCATAAATGCAGTGGTCACCTTGCCTGCTCGGGCGACCCTCGAGCTCAACGTCAACAAAGGCAATGTCGAGCCGATGCCGATCGCCATCCCCGATTTTCAAGGAGGACTTGGGCCACAGATATCGGAAATCGTAACAGCCGATCTGAAACGGTCCGGGCTGTTCGCGCCGATCGACAAGGCAGCCTTTGTCGAAAAGATTACCAATCCGGATGCCCAGCCGCGCTTCGACGACTGGAAGGTCATCAACGCACAGGCGCTGGTGACCGGCAGCGTCAGCAAGGAAGCGGATGGCCGCATCCGCGCGCAGTACCGGCTGTGGGATATTTTCGGCAACACGCAGCTGGCCGGTGAGCAGTTTTTCGCCAACGACGCCAATCAGCGCCGTGTCGCGCATATCATTGCCGATGCGATCTACGAGAAGATCACTGGCGAGAAAGGCTATTTCGACACGCGCGTGGTCTTCGTCGACGAATCCGGCGCCAAGAACGCGCGCAAGAAGCGCCTTGCCATCATGGACCAGGACGGCGCCAATGTGCGCTATCTGTCCGACGGCCGCGCCATCGTGCTGACGCCGCGCTTCTCGCCGAACCGGCAGGAAATCACCTACATGTCCTATGAGAGCGGACAGCCGAAGGTGTATCTCCTGCAGATCGAGACCGGACAGCGCGAGCTGGTCGGCAACTTCCCCGGCATGACGTTCGCGCCGCGCTTTTCGCCCGATGGCCAGAAGGTGATCATGAGCCTGCTGCGCGATGACGGCAATTCCAACATCTTCGCCATGGATCTGAGAAGCCGCTCGACCACGCGGTTGACGGATTCGACCGCGATCGACACCTCGCCGTCCTATTCGCCGGACGGCTCGCAGGTCGTCTTCACCTCCGACCGCGGCGGCGGCAGCGGCCGCTCGCAGATCTACGTCATGGGTGGCGACGGCTCGAACCCGCACCGCATCTCCTTCGGCGACGGCGTCTATTCGACGCCGGTCTGGTCGCCGCGCGGCGACTTGATCGCCTTCACCAAGCAGAGCGGCGGCGAGTTCCAGATCGGCGTCATGAAGACGGACGGTTCGGGCGAGCGCATCCTGTCCTCCGGCTTCCAGCAGGAAGGCCCAACCTGGGCGCCGAACGGCCGCGTGCTGATGTTCTTCCGCGACTCGGGCGGTGGACCGAAGCTGGTCTCGGTCGATCTCACCGGCCGCAACGAGCAACCGATTCCGACCGCGAACTATGCCTCGGATCCGGCGTGGTCGCCGTTGCTGGAGTGAGGGGCGGGGGCAGGAGAGGAATTGAAGAACTGATGAATTGAAGAATTGAAGAATTGAAGAATGGAGAAAGAGGGCAGCTACATCAAGCGCGCGAAGGATTTGGAAGTCTATAGGCGTGCTTATGCAGTTTCCCTTGACGTCCATAGAGGCACGCTCGTTTTTCCCAAAATCGAGCAATACGCGCTGGCGGACCAAATGCGTCGGTCCAGCAAGGCGATCTGCGCCAATCTGGCGGAGGGCTTCGCCAAGCAGACGCACTCCAGGCCTGAATTCGCACGGTTCATTTCGATGGCTATGGGATCCTGCAGCGAAGTTGAAACGTGGATTTCTTACGCGTTCGATCTTGGCTACATCGCACAAGCGCAGCGCGACGAATGGCTGCAGGCCTATGTCCATATCTATGGAATGCTGGTGAATTTGCGGGAGAGGCTGAAGTGAGCTTTTTCTTCAATTCCTCAATTCTCCAATTCTTCAATTCCTCTTTTTCACAGGCTGGTCGCCTTTTGGCCGCATTTCCGCCTACGGTCCCCGCGCAATGTGAGCCCGGCAAAAACGGCCGAGGACGGCGGCTCGAAACCAAAAATTAACCGTGTTTCTTGAATGCCGGTTAACCCAAACGTGGTTACTGGGTGATCAACGAAATCACTCGAATGCGAAGGAGAGGCGGCATGGGCCGTATCGCAGCACTTACTCGAAACCCGGCCATGATCGCGCTTGTGGCAGCGCTTGCCATCACCGGCTGCGCCTCGAAGAAGACCCCGAACAGCCCGGCCGATCTCGGCCTCAACGGCGCCGGCGCCGCGACGCCCGGTTCGGCGCAGGACTTCACCGTCAACATCGGCGACCGCATCTTCTTCGACACCGACTCGTCGTCGATCCGCGCCGACGCGCAGACCACGCTGGCGCGTCAGGCGCAGTGGCTTAACCAGTATCGCCAGTACGCCATCGTTATCGAAGGCCATGCCGACGAGCGCGGCACGCGCGAATACAATCTGGCGCTGGGCGCCCGCCGCGCCGCCGCCACCCGCGACTTCCTGGTCTCCAAGGGTGTCGCCGCCAATCGCCTGAAGACGATCTCGTACGGCAAGGAACGTCCGGTCGCCGTCTGCGACGACATCTCCTGCTGGTCGCAGAATCGCCGCGCCGTCACCACGCTGTCGGGCGCCGGTTCCTAGGGCCTGGCCGCCGCGGCGTCGGTTCAGGCAGACCGCGGGCGACAAAAATACAACATCCCGGACATGAAAGGCGGCCTTCGGGCCGCCTTTTTCATTTGCAACACCCCGAAACAAAATTTGGCCGAAGTCTCGCGTCCTGCTATGAGCGCGAGGGCGCTTCCTCCCCCTGTTTTGATTTGGAAAGGCGCATCAGGCCAACACCCACCGCGAGAGACAGAATGCATTTTAGAACGGTCCTGAGCGGCACGCTTGCGCTGCTGCTCGTATCAAGCCTCCCAAGCCTCGCCGCGCCGGCCGACAGCGCCGGGCAGTCTTCCGGCAGCGGATTCACCTTCCATCTGCCGACGCTCGGCATCTTCGGCGACAAGAAGAAGCCTGAACAGGCGCAGGTCGCGCAGCAGGATAGCAGCGGCGGCGTGACCGGTCTGGAAGATCAGCTGCGCCAGCTGAACGGTAAGATCGAGGAGATGAATTTCCAGATCCTGCAGATGCAGGAACAGATCCGCAAGCAGCAGGAAGACAATGAATTCCGCTTCCAGCAGCTCGAGGGCGGCTCGCAGGGCGGCGCCAAGCCGGCCGGGCAGAAGAAATCGGAAGCCACGCCCCAAGGCGGGAATAGCAGCGAGGGCAACACCAATCTCGGCGATGCCGGCACCGGTCAATCCGGAACCGGCGACGCCGGAACCGACAACAGCGTCGCCCAGGCCCCGGCGCCGAAGGCGCCGGCCGACACCAGCAGCGGCAAGAGCGTCGGCGACGTCATCGTGGAATCGCAGACCGGCGACCCCGGCAAGTTGATTACTGGCGCGCCGCCGAAGAATTTCGGCACCATCACCGTCGACAAGAACGGCAACGTCGTGAATGCCGAGAGCAATCCGCAGCCCAGCGCGCCGGCGCAAGCGCCCACGGCCACGGCAAGCGCTCCCTCCGCCGAGACACCGGCCAAGAAGAACAAGGCCGGCGGCACCGAAGTCGCGGCCCTGCCGTCGACCAACGATCCCGACGAGCTCTACCGCAACTCCTACCAGTTCATCCTGTCGGGCGATTATCCGACCGCCGAACAGGGTTTTCGCGATCATATCTCCCGCTTCCCCAAGGACGCCAAGGCGTCGGACGCGCATTATTGGCTCGGCGAGTCGCTGCTCGGGCAGCAGAAATACCGCGACGCGGCCGAGGTCTTCCTTGCCGCCAGCAAGGATTATCCGAAGGCCAAGAAGGCGCCCGACATGCTGCTCAAGCTCGGCGTTTCACTGGTCGGCCTGAAGCAGAACGACGTCGCTTGCGCCACCTTCAATGAAATCGGCAAGCGCTATCCCGATGTCTCCATCACGCTCAAGGAACGCATCAAGCAGGAAAAGGCTCTGGCGGCGTGCTGACGCCCGATACCAAATCCGATCTTTCAGACCGCCTTTTCCGTGACCTAGACTTTTCGACCGGCGCTGTTGCGGCCGTGTCCGGCGGCAGCGACTCGACCGCCCTTCTCCTCCTTCTCAAAGATCACCTCGACCGGACCGCGCCCGCCGCCAGGCTGCTTGCGGTGACGGTCGATCATGGCTTGAGGCCGGACTCGGCCATTGAGGCGCGGCTGGTTGCCGATTTCTGTGCCGAGCGCGGCATTGCGCATCGCATTCTTGCCTGGAGCGGCGACAAGCCCCTAACCGGGCTGCCGGCCGCGGCGCGCGCGGCGCGCTACAATCTGCTTGCCGAGGCGGCCTATGCGGAAGGCACAAAGCTAGTCCTGACCGGCCACACCGCCGACGACCAGGCCGAGACGGTGCTGATGCGGCAGGCGCGCGACGATGACGGACGCGGTCTTGCCGGCATGGCGCCGGCCACGCTTTACGACTGGCGGACATGGATCGCCCGGCCGCTGCTCGGCACACGGCGCGCGGTCCTGCGCGACATGCTGCGGCGTCGCGACATCGGCTGGATCGAGGATCCGACCAATGTCGATGCCCATTTCGAGCGGCCGCGTATGCGCGCGGCGCTGGCGCTGCGCGATGGAGAGCGGCGTATCGCGGAAGCGCTGGCAAGGGCTGGGCAGGCTGCTCTCGAACGCGAGGACCTCGGGCATCGTGCCTCCGTGCTGATCGAGGCTTTTGCCAGCAGGCCGGTTCCGGGCCTCATCCGCCTCGACTGCGATTTTGCCGCGCATGGGGACGAGAAGGCGGCCGTCTACGCGCTGCGCATCCTGCTGGCCACAATCGGCGGCACGGCGTTCCTGCCCGACGAAGCGCGCTGTGCCGTGCTGCTTGCTCGCCTGCGGGAGGCTTCGCTTCGCGCCACATTGTCGCGGACGGCGATCGACGCGCGCCGGGCGGGCATTTTCCTTCGCCGCGAGAACCGCAACCTGCCCGCCCCCGCTCTGCCAGCGGATAACGGGCTTTGGGATAACCGGCGGCGCATCACTTTGAACGACAGACGGGGCGGTTTGGTGATCGCGCCGCTGGGGGCCGCCGCCAGGCAAGCGCCGGTGAGCGATGCTGTTCCAGCAAGCCTTTCACGCGCCGCACTTGCCACGGAACCCTCGCTGTGGTCCGGCGCCGAACGCCTTGATTTTGCTGGCGGCAGTGCCGGCTCGCAACCGGTCTCGATCGCTCCGGCGGTGGCCCCTTTCGCGCGCTTCCTGCCCTCCTTCGACCTGGAACCAGCCACCGCTGTCGCGGTGCTCGTCGGCGCGCCGCCGCCCGTCGCGCCGCCATTCCGCCGCCATGATGGTGGTTGAGGGTGGGCGAAAGCTTAACCGATACGTGCTGTTCTGCTTGGCAAGGGGGAACGCTCTCCCTATGTTAGGCACAGCTTCTCCATCATCGCGGGTCCGCGCGCGGACGCCAACGGGACAATAGATGAATCCGAATTACCGCAACCTTGCGCTCTGGGCGATCATAGCGGTCCTGCTCATAGCCCTGTTTAATCTTTTCCAGACGCCCCAGACGCGCGGTGCAACGACGGATATCCCCTATTCGCAGTTCCTGCAGGACGTCGCCTCGGGCCGGGTCAAAAGCGTGACCATTGCCGGCGCCCGCGTCTTCGGCAACTACACGGACAACGCCAACGGCTTCCAGACCTATTCGCCGGGCGACCCGTCGCTGGTCTCCAGACTGCAGGACAAGAACGTCACCATCACCGCCAAGCCCGAGACCGACGGCTCCAACTCGCTGTTCGGCTATCTGATTTCGTGGCTGCCGATGATCCTGATCCTCGGCGTGTGGATATTCTTCATGCGCCAGATGCAATCGGGCTCGGGCCGCGCCATGGGCTTCGGCAAGTCGAAGGCCAAGCTGCTCACCGAGGCGCATGGCCGCGTCACCTTCCAGGATGTCGCGGGCGTCGACGAGGCCAAGGAAGACCTCGAGGAGATCGTCGAATTCCTGCGCGATCCGCAGAAGTTCCAGCGCCTCGGCGGCAAGATTCCGCGCGGCGTGCTGCTGGTCGGCCCGCCCGGCACCGGCAAGACGCTGCTGGCCCGCTCGGTCGCCGGCGAGGCCAATGTGCCGTTCTTCACCATTTCCGGCTCGGACTTCGTCGAGATGTTCGTCGGCGTCGGCGCAAGCCGCGTGCGTGACATGTTCGACCAGGCCAAGAAGAACGCGCCCTGCATCATCTTCATCGACGAAATCGACGCGGTCGGCCGTCATCGCGGCGCCGGCCTCGGCGGCGGCAATGACGAGCGCGAGCAGACGCTGAACCAGTTGCTGGTCGAGATGGACGGTTTCGAGTCCAACGAGTCGATCATCCTGATCGCCGCCACCAACCGGCCCGACGTGCTCGACCCGGCGCTGCTGCGGCCCGGCCGTTTCGACCGCCAGGTCGTGGTGCCGAACCCCGACATCGTCGGCCGTGAGAAGATCCTCAAGGTGCATGTGCGCAACGTGCCGCTGGCTCCCAATGTCGACCTCAAGGTCATCGCGCGCGGCACGCCCGGCTTCTCCGGCGCCGACCTGATGAACCTCGTCAACGAATCCGCGCTGATGGCGGCGCGCCGCAACAAGCGGCTCGTCACCATGGCCGAGTTCGAGGACGCCAAGGACAAGATCATGATGGGCGCGGAGCGCCGCTCGTCGGCGATGACGCAGGCCGAGAAGGAGCTGACCGCCTATCACGAGGCCGGCCATGCCATCCTGGCGCTCAACGTGCCGACGGCCGATCCGCTGCACAAGGCGACCATCATCCCGCGCGGCCGCGCGCTCGGCATGGTCATGCAGCTGCCGGAAGGCGACCGCTATTCGATGAGCTACAAATACATGATCTCGCGGCTTGCGATCATGATGGGCGGCCGTGTCGCCGAGGAGTTCAAGTTCGGCAAGGAGAACATCACCTCCGGCGCCTCCTCCGACATCGAGCAGGCGACCAAGCTGGCGCGCGCCATGGTGACGCGCTGGGGTTTCTCCGACAAGCTTGGCCATGTCGCCTATGGCGACAACCAGGAGGAGGTTTTCCTCGGCCATTCGGTGGCCCGCACGCAAAACATCTCGGAAGAGACGGCGCAGATCATCGACGCCGAAGTGCGGCGGCTGATTGACGATGCCTATTCGACCGCCAAGGCCATCCTGACCAAGAAGAAGAAGGAATGGATCGCGCTGGCCGAGGGACTGCTCGAATACGAGACGCTCTCCGGCGACGAGATCAAGCAGCTGATCGCGGGCAACAAACCCGCCCGCGACCTCGGCGACGATACGCCGCCCAGCCGTGGCTCGGCCGTACCGAAGGCCGGCACCGGCGGCCGCCGCAAGAAGGGTCCCGAGCCCGAAGGCGGCATGGAGCCGCAGCCGTCAAGCTGAGCTCGGTGTGCGAAAAGACTGATCGAGAAGCGCCGCGGCTTGGTCCGCGGCGTTTTTGTTTGGGAATTGGAGAGACAAAGCAAGGCTTCCCTCGTCCCGGCGCCCAGAGTGTTTCACCGTTTCACGGAAACGGCGAACCGCTCTATCCTTTTGTTTTTGCGCAATTCCGGACGGAAAACCGCTCACACTTTTCCTGGAATTATCGCCCGACAGCGATCCTTGGACGCGCCCAAGGATGATGGCTCAACGTCCGCGGGAAAAACGGTGAACGGCTTTATCCGCCGTATCGATTTTTATGATTCAGCTTTCAGCCGCGCATTGCAAAGGCTGTAGTAACCGCCGCCCTTCTGGATCCAGCGAAGGCCGTTCAACGTACCCGCCTCCTTGTTGTCGTGGTAACCCTGCAGACAGGTCTTCATCCGGGCCTTCGCGGGTTTTTCGGTCTTGAACTCGACCGCGAGGGTGGTCGGGAATGTCACGCCTGCCGGCGCTACAGTAGGGGTGACCGCCGCGCTGGTGTCCTTTTTCTGCTGCTCCGCGGTTTGGACCGAATCCGCGCTGACACTATCCGCCGCGGACGTCGCGCATTTCTCCTTGCGAAAAGCGTTCCAATCCATGCCGTTCAGAGTGCCGCCTTCCTTGGCTGCCCGATAGGTCTCGCCGCATTCCTTCATCGTCAGCGCGCTCGCAGGTGAGGCGCTCCAAGCGACCAGTGCCGTCACAGCCAACGCCGCCAATTTCCAACTGAACATAAGACCCTCCTGATTGATAATAAGTTCGACGCCTTTTGTATACTGTTTGTTCCCTATATGTTCAACTGGAATCTTTGCGAATACCGACAAGCCTGGCGGTGGGCAGTGTGGGCGAATCGATGATGCCGACAGTCCTGCGATATGCAGATGCGAGCAAGGCTGCCGGCGTCTTCGCGGGCAACAAAAAGCCCGCGCATCTTGCGATGCGCGGGCCTTTTCTCTTCGAATAATTAGGCGATCAGCTCTTCAGCTTGGCGTTGCAGAGGCTATAGAAGCCGCCGCCCTTCTGGATCCACTTCAGGCCGTTCAGCGTGTTGGCGTCCTTGTTGGCATAGTACTGCTCGAGGCAGGTATGCATGCGGCCCTTGGCCGGGGTCTCGGTGGCGAACTTCGGCGAAATCGCCTTCGGGAAGCTCACGCCCTTCGGCGCGGCGACGCTCGGCTTCTCAGGCTCGCTGGTGTAGGTGGCTTCCGTCGGAGCCGGCACGGTGTCGTCGTCGGCAGCGCCGGCGCCGCACTCGGCCTTGCGGAAGTCGTTCCACTTCATGCCGTTGAGCTTATTGGCGGTCTTGGCAGCCTGGTACTTGGTGCTGCATTCGGCCATGGTCAGGCCTTTGCCGCCGGCAGCCGGAGTGGCGGTCGTGGCAGCTGCTGCGGTCGTTTTGGCCGGCTTGGTATCGGTCGCGGCAGCGGCAGTGGCGCCAGCGGCGCACTCGCTCTTGCGGAAGTCGTTCCACTTCATGCCGTTTAGCGTGCCGGCGGCTTTCGCAGCCTGGTACTTGGCGCTGCATTCCTTGGCCGTCAGGCCCTTGGCCGAGCTGCCGGCCGCGGCGGCGGTGGCTTCCTTGGCCTTCTTGGCGGGCTTGGTTTCAGCCGCCTTGGTGTCGGTTGCCTTGGTCGTGGTCGTGGCGGCCGCGGCATCGGTGCCGCACTGGGCCTTGCGGAACTGGTTCCAGGTCTGGCCGGCGAGCGTTCCCGCATCCTTGGCCGCGTTATACTTGGTGCTGCACTCGGCCATGGTCAGCGCGTTGGCCGGCGCCGCCACGAAAAAGGCTGCGACGGCGAGGCCCGTCAATGTTGCAAGTCTATGAATAAGCATGGCGTTTTCTCCCTTGCTGCCGCCAATAGGTGTCCCTATACCAAATCAATAACGCTCAATCTCTGGCTGCGCCAGATGCTTCGAGCGTGGACGTCCTCACAAAGTGTGTTGCTCCCGACAAGGTGATGAATTGCTTGCGGGTTTGCCGGCAGCCAAGCTTTGCCGGTGGATGGGGCGTCGAAAAGCCTTGCGCAAGCAGGTTTAGCGCCGCCAAGTCAAAGGTGGTGATGGGCTGTCGGATCACTTGCATCGCCCACGAAAATGATTTTCTAAGGATTGGTAATATACAATCATGAAATTTGATGATCGGATGCGACCCAATTGTGGCATTACGGGCGGCTGAAAATCCGACGGGGACTGTAAGGGACATGGCAGGTCAGTATTTCGGCACGGACGGTATCCGCGGACGCGCCAACAAATTTCCGATGACGGCCGAGGTCGCCATGCGCGTCGGCATGGCCGCCGGGCTTTCCTTCCAGCGCGGCAATCACCGTCATCGCGTCGTGCTCGGCAAGGACACGCGGCTTTCCGGTTACATGATCGAGAACGCCATGGTGGCGGGCCTGTGCGCCGCCGGCATGGACGTCTTCCTGCTCGGACCGATCCCGACACCGGCCGTCGCGATGCTGGTGCGCTCGTTGCGCGCCGATATCGGCGTGATGATCTCGGCCTCGCACAATCCTTATTACGACAACGGCATCAAGCTGTTCGGGCCCGACGGCTACAAGCTTTCCGACGAGATCGAAGAGCGCATCGAAGGCATGCTCGATAAGGACATCGAGCTGGCGCTCGCCGATTCCGACGGGCTCGGCCGCGCCAAGCGCGTCGACGGCGTGCATGACCGCTATATCGAATTCGCCAAGCGCACGCTGCCGCGCTCGATGTCGCTGTCGGGTCTCAGGATCGTCGTCGATTGCGCCAACGGCGCCGCCTACAAGGTGGCGCCCGCGGCTCTTTGGGAACTGGGCGCCGAGGTCATTGCCATCAATGTCGAGCCGAACGGCTTCAACATCAACAAGGAATGCGGTTCGACCCATCCGGCCGGCCTGCAGAAGAAGGTGCATGAGGTACGCGCCGACATCGGCATCGCGCTCGACGGCGACGCCGACCGCGTCGTCATCGTCGACGAGAACGGCGCCATCGTCGATGGCGACCAGATCATGGCGCTGATCGCCGAATCCTGGCACCAGAGCGGACGGCTGGCCGGCGGCGGCGTCGTCTCCACCGTGATGTCCAATCTCGGCCTGGAGCGCTTCCTCGGCGATATGAAGCTGCAGCTCCACCGCACCAAGGTCGGCGACCGCTATGTCGTGGAGCATATGCGCGCGCATGGCTTGAATGTCGGCGGCGAGCAGTCCGGCCATATCGTGCTTTCCGATTTCTCGACCACCGGCGACGGCCTGGTCTCGGCGCTGCAAGTGCTGGCCTGCATCAAGCGGCAGAACCGCCCGGTCAGCGAGCTGTCGAAGAAGTTCGAGCCGGTGCCGCAGCTGTTGAAGAATGTCCGCATCTCCGGCGGCAAGCCGCTTGAGGAAGCGCCGGTCAAGGCGGCGATCGAAGCAGGGCGCAACCGGCTCGGCAAGTCCGGCCGCCTCGTCATCCGGCCCTCCGGCACGGAGCCGCTCATCCGCGTCATGGCCGAGGGCGACGATCCGCAGCTGGTCGAGGCGGTCGTCAACGAGATCGTTGGCATCCTTCAGGAAACCCGCAGCGCCGCCTGAACCCGGTCGCGCAGTTCCTCAGAATTCGCAAGTCCGCCGCCCGGCGGGCTTTTTCGTGCGCCCGTAGCGACCCCGGACAACGGTCTACCATCTAAAATTGTATAGATTCGTGGTTAATCGGTACGGTTAAACGGCTTTTAACCTTTGCAATTCATTATCCAAACCCGAGGTCAATCACTTCGGGCGGGTGTCGTCCCGAGGCTTCTTAGGGGTGACAGAATGTTCAAGACAGCAAGAATGGCATTGCTTGCCGTGCTGTTCGCGGGCTTGGCCGGACCGCTCTTCGCGGCCGACCTCCCCGAACCGCAGGTCGAAGAGGCTCCGCCGCCGGTCGTCGAGCAGCCGATCGAGATCGGCGGCTGGTATATCCGCGGTGATATAGACTATCACTGGTCCCGCTTCAGCGGCGGCGACTACATCACCTATGGTGCCGCGCCTCAGGTCCAGGGCAGCTTTGCCACCGGTGACCTAAAGGGCGCTTTCTCTGCTGGCGCCGGTATCGGTTACCAGATCGACGACCACTTCCGCACGGATTTGACGGGCGACTATCTGTTCAGCTCGAACTTCCACGGCTCGACCAGCGGCTTCTGTAACACGCCCGCTCCCAACACGCCTTGCGTATCAAGCGACACCTCGTCCTACTCCGCGCTGCTGCTGCTGGCCAACGCCTACGTCGACATCGGCACTTGGCATGGCGTGACGCCTTATGTCGGCGCTGGTATCGGCGGTGCCTGGGTCAAGTGGGACACGCTTCACAACAGCGACGCCGACGGCGACTTCTTCCATCAGGGCGGCAAGGGCTGGCGCTTCGCCTATGCGCTAATGGCCGGCGCCTCCTACTGCCTGACGGACCGCGTCAAGCTGGACGTCGGCTACCGCTACAGCCACATCAACGGCGGCAAGATGTTCGAATATGCCTCGGACAGCAACGTCGGCCCCGGCTACGACCGCGGCATCAACGTGCATGAAGTGCGTGGCGGCCTTCGTTACCAGTTCGGCGGCCAGTCCGACTGCGCTCCGCCGCCGGAACCCTACGTCCCGCCGGAACCGATCTACACTAAGTAATCGCGTCCCCAGATCCTGGAATTCAAAGCCGCCCGGCGTCAGCCGGGCGGCTTTCGTTTATGCAATGCTGGTAAATATCGATCGAAATCAATTCGGTAACTGGCTGTTATCCTTAACCGCCACTTAACCACTATGGTTAACAATGGCTCCTTGAAACGGCGCCCGCATTCGCGGCTGGTGCCAATGTCGGGAGCCGGGGACCATGATATCCAGATTGCGCACCGTGTCAGCGCTTGCCGCAGCCATCCTGTTGCCGATGACGCCGGCGCTCGCGGCCGACTACGATCCGCCGATCTATGTCGACCAGGCGCCGGACTACCAGCCGGTCGAAGTCGGCTCGGGCTGGTATCTGCGCGGCGACGTTTCCTATCTGCCGCAGAAGAGCTTCAAAAATGGGGATTTTACTTTCCCGTCAACAATCAACGACGAAAGCTTCAGCGAGAGCCAAGACGCCTATTTCGCAAGCATCGGCTTCGGATATCATTTCAACGATTACCTGCGCGCCGACCTCAACCTCGGCTATCTGCCCGGCAACAAGGTCAACCTCAGCTATGATGATGAGGCGGTCGTAACGCCGCCGACATTGTCGACCTCGGGTTCGGCGTCGCTGAAGAATTATGCCGTTTCCGGCATGCTCAACGGCTATGTCGATCTCGGCACCTATGTCGGGATCACGCCTTATATCGGTGCCGGTATCGGTGTCGTGCGCAGCACGCGCAAGCTTTCGGCGATCTACACCGACAACAATGTCCCCGCCAACAGTTTCACCGTGGAGGACAACAAGTCCAAATACTCGCTCGCCTATACGCTGAATGCAGGCCTTGCCTATCAGGTGAGCAAGAATGTTCTGATCGATCTCGGCTATCAGTATTTCTCCGCGCCAAATGCGGAATATGTGACCGCCGCGAGCCTGACCTCCTATCCGGTTCGCAAAGGCATCAGCAACCACCAGGTCAAGCTCGGCCTGCGCTACGACCTTTGGTAAGCGGAGCAGCAGACCAGGAAATGCCGACGGCGGGCGCTTTGGGTCCGCCGTTTTCATTTCGGGCTGGAGCCGCTGGACCAGGGAATATCCTGACAGCGACAGAAACTTTGCTCTTGACGCCGAAAGCCTAAACGCATATCGCCGTCCGTGGGCCACCCCTCCCCAACGAGGGGCCACTATCTGGAAGGATAGACCACGATGACGACAGCTACCAAGCCCGGACTCCGTCCGGCAAACCCCAATTTCTCCTCAGGTCCCTGCGCAAAACGCCCCGGCTGGTCGGCCGAGGCGCTCTCGAAGGCCGCGCTCGGCCGCTCCCATCGCGCAAAGATCGGCAAGAGCAAGCTCGAACAGGCGATCGCGATGACGCGCGAGATCCTCAAGGTGCCAGCGGATTATCGGATCGGCATCGTGCCGGCGTCGGACACCGGCGCGGTCGAGATGGCGATGTGGTCGCTGCTCGGCGAGCGCGGCGTCGACATGGTCGCCTGGGAGAGCTTCGGCTCCGGCTGGGTGACGGATGTGGTCAAGCAGCTCAAGCTCGCCGACGTGCGCCGCTTCGAGGCCGGCTATGGCGAACTGCCCGACCTGACAAAGATCGATTTCGACCGCGACGTGGTCTTCACCTGGAACGGCACCACCTCTGGTGTGCGCGTGCCGAACGGTGATTTCATTCCCGCGAACCGCAAGGGCCTGACCATCTGCGACGCCACTTCGGCGGCCTTCGCGCAGCGGCTCGATTTTGACAAACTCGATGTCGTCACCTTCTCCTGGCAGAAAGTGCTGGGCGGCGAGGGCGCGCATGGCATGCTGATCCTGTCGCCCCGCGCCGTCGAACGGCTGGAGACCTACAAGCCGGCCTGGCCGCTGCCGAAAATCTTCCGCCTGACCTCGGGCGGCAAGCTGATCGAGGGCATCTTCAAGGGCGAGACCATCAACACGCCGTCGATGCTGTGCGTCGAGGACTATCTCGATGCGCTCCTTTGGGCAAAGTCGATCGGTGGGCTCGAGGCGCTCATCGCCCGCGCGGACGCCAATGCCGCGGTGCTCGACCGGTTCACCGACAAGTCGACGTGGCTCGGCCACCTCGCCGTCGATCCGGCGACGCGCTCGAACACGTCCGTCTGTCTCTCCTTCACCGATCCGGATGTAGCGGCGCTCGATGCCGACGGGCAGGCAGCCTTCGCCAAGGGGATCGCGTCCGCGCTCGACAAGGAAGGCGTCGCCTACGACATCGGCTCCTATCGCGACGCGCCGCCCGGCCTGCGCATCTGGTGCGGCGCCACCGTCGAGACCGGCGATCTCGAAGCGTTGCTGCCCTGGCTCGACTGGGCCTTCGTCACGCAGAAGGCCGCGCTCAAGGCTGCGGCCTGAAATCCGTGGCGGCCTCCGGCCGCCACCATTTCCCGATACATCCAATCCCTTGAAGGAGGCCGCCATGGCGCCCCGCGTTCTCGTTTCCGATAAACTTTCCACCACCGCCGTGCAGATCTTCAAGGATCGAGGCATCGAGGTCGACTACCTGCCCGATCTCGGCAAGGACAAGGACAAGCTGCTCGAGGTGATCGGCCAGTATGACGGCCTTGCCATCCGCTCGGCGACCAAGGTCACCGAGAAGCTGATCAACGCCGCGGGCAGGCTCAAGGTCGTCGGCCGCGCCGGTATCGGCGTCGACAATGTCGATATCCCGGCGGCAAGCCGCAGGGGTATCATCGTGATGAACACGCCCTTCGGCAATTCGATCACCACGGCCGAGCATGCGGTGGCGATGATCTTCGCGCTGGCGCGGCAGATACCGGAAGCCAATGCTTCGACCCATGCGGGAAAATGGGAAAAGAACCGCTTCATGGGTATCGAGATCACCAGCAAGACGCTTGGCGTGATCGGCTGCGGCAATATCGGCTCGATCGTCGCCACACGCGGCGTCGGCCTGAAGATGCATGTCATCGCCTTCGACCCGTTCCTCTCGGACAGCCGCGCCGAGGAACTGGGGGTCCAGAAGGTCGAGCTCGACGAGCTCTTCGCCCGCGCCGATTTCATCACGCTGCACACGCCGCTGACCGACAAGACGCGCAACATCATCGACGCGGCCGCGATCGCCAAAATGAAGGACGGCGTGCGCATCATCAATTGCGCGCGCGGCGGCCTGGTCGTCGAAGCCGACCTTGTCGCGGCGCTGAAGAGCGGCAAGGTGGCGGGCGCCGGCGTCGATGTGTTCGAGGTCGAGCCGGCCGAGCAGAACCCGCTGTTCGGCATGGAAAATGTCGTGGCCACCCCGCATCTCGGGGCCTCGACCACGGAAGCGCAGGAGAATGTCGCGCTGCAGGTCGCTGAGCAGATGAGCGATTATCTGATCAAGGGCGCGGTCTCCAACGCCATCAACATGCCCTCGATCACCGCCGAAGAGGCGCCGCGGCTGAAGCCCTTCGTCAAGCTTGCCGAAGTGCTCGGCGCCTTTGTCGGCCAGGTCACCGAGGATCCGATCAAGGAGGTGGAGATCCTGTTCGACGGCTCGACCGCGACGATGAACACGCGCGCGCTGGTCAGCGCCACCCTTGCCGGCCTGATCCGGCCGCAGGTTTCCGACGTCAACATGGTGTCGGCGCCGATCATGGTGAAGGAGCGCGGCATCATCGTCGCCGAGGTCAAGCGCGACAAATCCGGCGTCTTCGACGGCTATATCAAGCTCACCGTCAAGACCGAGCACATGACGCGCTCGATCGCCGGCACCTGCTTCTCCGACGGCAAGCCGCGTTTCATCCAGATCAAGGGCATCAATCTTGACGCCGAGGTCGGCCAGCACATGCTCTATACGACCAATGCCGACGCGCCCGGCATCATCGGCCTGCTCGGCACTGTGTGCGGCGAGAACGGCGTCAACATCGCCAACTTCCAGCTCGGCCGCAACCGGCCCGGCGGCGACGCGATCGCGCTGCTTTATCTCGATGCGCCGTTCCCGGAAAAAGTGCTCGATCAGCTGCGGGCGCACCAATCGATCGACTCGGCCAAGCCGCTGCATTTCGACGTCGGCGCCGAGTGAACAGCCCGATACGCTCCGCCTGCACCGGCAGGCGGAGCGTATTCGTTCAAGTCAAGAAATACACGTGCAGCGCGGGGCCATTACTGCATCTGCAGCGCTGCCTTGCTGCCGCTGTATTCGGCGAGCGCGATACCGCCGAGCACCAGCGCGAGCGCGAGGGCCTGATAGGGCTGAAACTGCTCGCCGACGATCTGCACCGAAAGCAGCATGCCGAAAATCGGCACTAGGTTGATGAACAGGCCTGCGCGGTTGGCGCCGATCAGCTCGTTGCCCTTGATGTAGAGAACCTGCGAAACGACCGAGGCGCCAAGCGCCGTGTAGAGCGTGAGCGCCCATCCGGTTGCGTCCGGCATGACAGCGCGGCCGGCCGCGATCTCCCAGATGACGAAGGGCACGGAGATCAGCAGCGCGGCGATCGACAGCGCCAGCATCAGGCTTTGCCAAGGTATCGCCGGCTTGAGGCGTAGACCCACCGAATAGAGGCTGTAGCAGAGCACCGCGACCAGCATGATGGCGTCGCCGAAGTTGAGGCTGAGCTTCAAGAGCTGGCCGAGGTCGCCATGGCTGGCAGTCAGCGCGACGCCGACGATGGTGAGCACGACGCCGACGATCTGCAGAGGCTGCACACGCAGCCTGAACAGCACGAAATTGGCAAGGATGATGACGATCGGGATAGCTGCCTGCTCGATCGAGACGTTGATGGCGGTCGTATAGTTGAGCGCCGTGTAGAAGATGACGTTGAAGATGGTGAAGCCGCAAGCGCCGAGGCCGGCAATCAATCGCCAGTGCCTGCGCAGTTCGGGCCAATCCTCCCGCAATGGCCGCCAGCCGATGGGCAGCAGGATCAGTACCGCCATGACCTAGCGCAGGAACACCAGTGTCATCGGCGAGACATGGCCGACCGCAAGCTTGCCCGCCACCGAATTGCCGCCCCACAAGAGCATGGTCGACAGAAGGAACAGATAGGCGGCTCGGTGCATGAAGGATCCGACCCTGCGGGGTGTTCGAGGGTCAGGCCGACCTAGTGCGGCAGCGGCGGCAAGTAAATGATGCGAAAGCCGGAATTTGTTGTGCCTGGATCAGGATGGCATTCGTTGTATGGTGATCCCTGCTCTTCGTGGGAGCATGATCTCTTATCCCGCTTTTCGCCTACGCGGTCCTTCGGTTCGGGATCATGTTCCGGGGTTGCGGCGGCAAAGAAAGGGTCGCGCCGGCCGGCGCTTGACGCTATAGAGGCCTGTCGTTTCAGGCCGCCCGCGCGGCATTTCAAGGGAAAAGAACATGGCCAATGTGGTGGTCGTCGGCTCGCAATGGGGCGACGAAGGCAAGGGCAAGATCGTCGACTGGCTGTCGGAACGGGCCGACGTGGTCGTGCGCTTCCAGGGCGGTCACAATGCCGGCCATACGCTGGTCGTCGACGGCAAGGTCTACAAGCTCTCGCTGCTGCCCTCGGGCGTGGTCAGGCAGGGCAAGCTTTCGATCATCGGCAATGGCGTGGTGTTCGATCCGCACGCCTTCGTGGCCGAAGCCAAGAAGCTCAAGGAGCAGGGCGTGGAGGTCACGCCGGAACGCCTGAAAATAGCCGAAAACACCGCGCTTATCCTGTCGCTGCACCGGGAGCTGGATGGATTCCGCGAAGATGCCGCCTCGAATTCCGGAACCAAGATCGGCACGACCCGCCGCGGCATCGGCCCGGCCTACGAGGACAAGGTGGGCCGGCGTGCGGTGCGGGTGATGGATCTGGCGGATTTGGAAACGCTCCCCTTGAAGGTCGACAGGCTGCTGACGCATCACAATGCGCTGCGCCGCGGGCTCGGCCATGCGGAAGCGACGCATGAAGCGATCATGCAGGAATTGACCTCGGTGGCCGGCGAGATCCTGCCTTATATGGACCGGGTCTGGAAGGTGCTCGACGACAAGCGTCGCGCCGGCGAACGCATCCTGTTCGAAGGCGCGCAAGGCACGCTGCTCGACATCGACCACGGCACCTATCCGTTTGTCACATCGTCGAACACGGTGGCCGGCCAGGCGGCGGCGGGATCGGGCACCGGCCCCGGCGCGATCGGCTACGTGCTCGGCATCACCAAGGCCTATACGACGCGGGTCGGCGAAGGGCCGTTCCCGACCGAGCAGAAGAACGAGATCGGCGAGTTCCTGGGCACGCGCGGCCATGAGTTCGGCGTCGTCACGGGGCGCAAGCGCCGCTGCGGCTGGTTCGATGCCGTGCTGGTGCGCCAGGCCGTCGCGGTCAACGGCATCAAGGGCATCGCGCTGACCAAGCTCGACGTGCTCGACGGGCTGGACGAAATCAAGGTCTGCACCGGCTATCGCCTCGACGGCGAGATGATCGATTACCTGCCGGCCAGCCAGGGCGCGCAAGCGCGGGTCGAGCCCGTCTACGAGACGCTCGAAGGCTGGAAGGGAACCACGGCCGGCGCCAGAAGCTGGAACGATTTGCCGGCGCAGGCCGTCAAGTATGTCCGCTATATCGAGGAGCTGATCGGCGCCCCGGTGGCGCTGCTCTCCACCAGCCCCGAGCGGGACGACACAATACTTGTGACCGACCCGTTTCAAGACTAATTTCACAGCCCTTCCCGGCGCTATGGCTGATTTGCGGCCGGCGGGAAAAGAATGCAGGTCACCTGACGCATGGCAGATTTCGTTAGTGTTCTGAAAAAGCAGCTCGACAAGAAGGCCGATCCTTCGTTCGAGGTGCGCAAGCAGATATACGACGGTGCCCGCGCGGTGCTGGCGAAGAAGCTCGCCGAGTATTCCCCGCCGCTTGCGCCTGATGTCGTCAGCAAGCAGAAGCGTTCGCTGGAAGATGCCATTTCCAGCGTCGAGCGCGACTATGTCAAACGCCCTCCGGCCGAGGACCCGTTGGCGGAGCTGGAGCATATTTTCTCCTCTATCGACCGCAACAAGAACCAGCCGAGCCATGCCCGCCAGCCGGCGGCGCCCGAGCCGGCGAAGCCGGATCCGTTCAAATCCGAGCCGTTCAAGGCAGCGCCCGCGCCCGGCAGGACGGAACCGAGTTGGCAAGGAACGCCGAAGACCGAGCCCGCATCTCAAGCTCCCGCCAAGGCCGAGCCGGCCTGGCAGAGCACGGCAAGGACGGAGCCAAGCTGGCAGGCCACGCCAAGGCAGGAGCCCGCGTGGCAGAAGGCTCCGCCACCGCCGATGCCTTCGCCGCGCGAGGACGATGTCGGCCTCGCGGGCATGGATTCCGACGACGGCAGCGACGTCTTTGCCAATGACGAGCAGCCGGCAGCCGATACATTTCAGCGGCTGCGGCCCCAGCCGCAGCGGCGCAAGCGCAGCTATGGCGGCCTGATCGCCGCCGTCGTCGCGCTGCTGGTGCTGGCTGGCGGCGGCTACGGCATATGGCTGAACAAGAACGCGTTCGGCTCGCTCTTCGGCCTTGGCGGCAGCGGCAACAAGACGGTCTCGACCGAGCCGCTGGTCAAGCCCGCCCCAGCCAAGCCTGCGACCGAGACGGCGGCCGCGCCGGCCCCGGCCCCGGCGGCCACCAGCGAGCCGGCCGACACGACCAAATTTACCCAGCGCCTGACACCTGAGGGCAAGGAAACGGATCCCGGTCCCGCCGGCGGACAGGCGACGATCGGCGAAGGCGAATCCGTCGCGGCGCTGACCTCGCGGCCACCGGCCGCGCCGGCAACCGCGCCCGCCGCGACCGGCACCCCGCCTGCTCCGGCGACGCAAACGCCGGCGGCGCCTGCCGCGGGAGCAACGCCTGCGCCGGCGACTAGCGCTGCCAATCCGACACCGCCGGCGGCCGGAACCACACCGCCAACGGCCAATGCACCAACGCCGCCAGCGGCTGGCGCCACGCCACCCGCGACGGGGGCACCGCCACCGGCCGCAGGCACCGCGCCGGCCACGCCCGCACCGGCCACGGCCGAGGCGACCGTGCCGGTCGGGCAGAAGGCGATCTTCTATGAGGAGCGCACCAGCACCCAGCAGGGCACGGCCGAGCCCGGCAGCATCGTCTGGTCGCTGGTGCAGGAATCGCCTGGCGGCGACCTGCCGCCGGAGCCGGCGATCCGCGCCGAGGCGACGATTCCTGGCAAGAACATCCAGCTGCGCATGACGATCCGGCGCAACGCCGACCAGACTTTGCCGGCCAGCCATATCATCGAAATGATCTTTCTGACGCCGAAAGACTTCGACGGCGGCGGCGTCGACGGGCTTCTGCGCATTGCCATGAAGAGTTCGGAGCAGGATGCCGGCAGTCCGCTGATCGGCCTTCCGGCCAAGATCGGCGACGGCTTCTTCCTCGTCGCGCTCAACGACACCAAGGCCGACGTGGACGCCAACCTGACGCTGCTGAGGGGACAGGCTTGGATCGACGTGCCGGTGGTCTACAAGACCGGACGCCGCGCGCTGCTCACCATGGAAAAGGGCATACCGGGCGAGAAAGTGTTCGACGAGGCGCTGAAGGCCTGGGCGGCGAAGACGTCGGGGTAAGCCAGAGGCACGTCCTAAAATCCTTGAAAGAGCATATCAAGCGCCGCGACGATCTCGTCCTGGTGTCTTGCAAGGTTTCCTTCTGCCGCCCGGAGTTCCGAAGCCGTTACAGCGGAAATGAACTGAGTGACCATCACATGGTCTTTGCCGTCGATCCTGAAGATCGGGTTCAGCCTGCGCGCAGGCAATGGCGCGATGTTGGGCGGCAGAAGCGGAACGACGACGTTGGTATCGAGGTGCTCCAGTATGTCGGACTGGATGTCAAGGAGATAGCCGTCGCTTGCTGCGCTCCGATAGAAATCATAGCGGGCCATCAAAACAGCCGGTACTTGGCTAAGGGCAGACCGTTGCGCCTGACGTATTCGTTGGAGCTTTCGAGCGCTTCCTTGTTCTCCTCCTGCCAGCGACGCGTCTTCTCGGCAGAAATTGCCTTGGCGATCCCTTGCTCGGCGGCACGAGACATATTGATGCCCAGCGTCTTGGCCTCCTCGATCAATCTGGAATCAATCGAGGTGTTGACCGACTTGCGTTGTGGTTTTGCAGTTGATTGAAGCATAGCCTACCTCTTTATGCGCATAAAATAAGCGCATGTCTGAGTGCAAGCAAGCCAATTTACCCCTCCATCTCCTCCCTTAGCATCTCCAGCTCCAGCCACTCTTCCTCGAGCGCGGCGAGCGTGGTGCGCTCCTTGTCGAGCGCGGCGATGGTTTTCTGGAACGAGACCGGGTCGCGCTCGTAGAAGGCGGGGTCGGCGATGTTGTTCTCAAGCCTGGCGATCGAGGCCGTCACAGCCTCAATCTTCTTCGGCAGCGAATCCAACGCGAATTTCTGCTTGAAGGAGAGCTTTTTCGCGGGCCCCTTCGGCGCGGTTTGTTCGGGTTTCGGCGAAGCATCGACGGTCTCGGCTTTCGACCTTGCCTTGCGATCCTCCAGCTTCGAGCCGCCACGCTGCGCCAGCATGTCGGAGTAGCCGCCGGCGTATTCAATCCAGCGCCCACCGCCGTCCGGCGCGATCACGCTGGTGACGGTGCGGTCGAGGAAATCGCGGTCGTGGCTGACCAGGATCACGGTTCCGGCAAAGCCAGCGACCAGTTCCTGCAGCAACTCCAGCGTTTCCATGTCGAGATCGTTGGTCGGCTCGTCGAGCACCAGAAGGTTCGCCGGCCGCGCCAGCACGCGGGCCAGCAGCAGCCGCGCCCGTTCGCCGCCGGAAAGCTCGCGCACCGGCGTGCGCGCCTGCTCCGGCTTCAACAGGAAATCCTTCATATAGGAGACGACGTGGCGCTGCTCGCCATTGACGAGCAGGTTCTCGCCGCGGCCGTCGGTCAGGTAATGCGCCAGTGTCTCTGCAGGGTCGACGGCCTCGCGCTTCTGGTCGAGCGTCGCGATCTCGAGGTTGACGCCGAGGCGCACGGTGCCGGCATCCGGCGGGAGCTCCCTGGTCAGCATCTTCAGCAATGTCGTCTTGCCGGCACCGTTCGGCCCGACCAGGCCGACGCGGTCGCCGCGCTGGATGCGGGTCGAAAAACCCTTGACCACAGTCAAGTCGCCAAAACTCTTGTCGATGCCTTTGGCCTCGATCACCAGCTTGCCGGATTCGGCCGCATCGCTCGCCACCATGGTTGCCGTGCCTTCGGCGCCGCGATGGCTGCGGAAGCGCTGGCGCATCGTCTGCAATTCGCCGAGGCGGCGCATGTTGCGCTTGCGCCTGGCGGTCACGCCATAGCGTAGCCAATGCTCCTCGCGCACGATCTGGCGGCCGAGCTTGTGCTGCTCGCGCTCTTCTTCTTCCAGCACCTGGTCGCGCCATTCCTCGAAATGGGCAAAGCCCCTGTCCAGCCGCCGCGTCTGGCCGCGGTCGAGCCAGACGGTGGCGCGGGTTACGCGCTCGAGAAAGCGGCGGTCGTGCGAAATCAGGATCACGGCGGAGGAGGTGCGGGCAAGTTCTTCTTCCAGCCACTCGATCACCGAAAGATCGAGATGGTTGGTCGGCTCGTCGAGCAGAAGGATATCGGGTTCCGGGGCCATGACGCGGGCGAGGGCGGCGCGGCGCGCCTCGCCGCCGGACAAGTCGTTCGGCCGCTCCTCGCCGGTGAGGCCGAGATGCTCCATCAGATAGGTGGCGCGATGCGGATCGTCGGCCGGGCCGAGACCGGCTTCGACATAGGCGCGCACGTCGGCGAAGCCGTCCATATCCGGCATCTGCGGCAGGTAGCGGACCGTGGCCGAAGGTTGGCGGAACACCTCGCCGTCCTGCGGCTCGATCATACCGGCGGCAATCTTGAGCAGGGTGGACTTGCCGGAGCCGTTGCGGCCGACCAGCGCGATCTTCTCGCCGGCGGACGCGCTGAGTGCTGCGCCATCGAGCAGCGGAGTGCCGCCGAAGGTCAGCTTAATGCCGTCGAGGTTGAGCAGTGGCGGCGCCATGTCTGGAATGTCAGCTTTCGGGAAGAGGGTAGGGGTGAGCCAGTAGCAAGGCCCGGCCGCGCTCCAGCGCGATGCCGAGCCGCCCTTTGACCTCGTTTGATATAGTGAGCGAGGAGCCGAACGCCACCTCGACGCGGTCGAGCGGCCATTTGGCGCCGGTAACCGTCAGCCCGGACAGCTCGGAGAAGCCGAGCACCGAAAACAGCGTGCCGTTGTCGTAGTCGAAGCTGGCTTTGCCGGGCAGCACCGGAACGCCCTCCTGCGCGCCGCTGGTCAAAAGCACGTGCGTGCCGGCCGCGGACAGCCGCACGGCCAGCGCCAGATGCAGGAAGGCGTGGTCGGCGCGCTTGCCGCCGAAGGCGCCGGCCAGCACCAGGCTGGTGGCGCCGCGCTGAAGCGCTTCCGCGATGGCGAGCTCGCCATCGGTCATGTCCTTCTCGGCCGGAAAAACTTTACGCGGCACAGCGGCCAGGTCTTTCGGCAGGTTCGCCGGCACCGAATCGAAATCGCCGACCCAGAGTTCCGGCAGCAGGCCGAGCAAGCGGGCATGGCCGATGCCGGCGTCGGCGGCGATGACGCGCGAGCCTTCGATCTGACGTTCAAGGCGGGGCGTGCGAATAAGTTCGCCGCCAAGCAGGATGGTGAATGTGCCCATGGCCGTCGCCCTTACCAGCCCTCCAGGTGAAACGGAAGCCGGGAGGGCCCGCACGTCGCCTCCGAGGCCATCTCGAACATTAGCTGCCCGGCAAACTTCCGCTTGCGCGCCGCTTCGGCCGGGCCTATCTGTCGAGGCGCTCTAACGGGGTGCCGGACGTTATCCGGCTGAGAGGCGAAAAGCCAACCCGCTGAACCTGATCCGGTTTGTACCGGCGGAGGGATTAGACGTTTCGGAACATCCGGCGCCTCAATTCCTTGTCACTCGAACGAAGGAGGCGCCGATGCGCGCGATGTGGTCCAAGCTTGTTCTCGCAACCGGTCTTGTTTCGCTTCTGGCGGGCGTTGCGCCCGCCGCCGCGAAGGACAAGCTCACCGTTTATACCTATGAGAGCTTCACCGCCGATTGGGGTCCCGGACCGGCGGTCAAGAAGGAATTCGAGGCCGAGTGCGGCTGCGACCTCGAATTCGTCTCGGTCGCCGATGGCGTGGCATTGCTCAATCGCGTCAAGCTGGAAGGCGCCGGAACCAAGGCCGACATCGTGCTCGGCCTCGACACCAATCTGACCGCCGATGCCAAGGCGAGCGGCCTGTTCGCGCCGCATGGCGAAGTCTCCGGCATCAATGTGCCCGGCGGCTGGAGCGACGACACTTTCGTGCCCTTCGACTATGGCTATTTCGCCGTCGTCTACGATACCGAAAAGCTGAAGACGCCGCCGAAGAGCCTGAAGGAGCTGGTCGAGGGCGCCGGCACCGACAAGATCGTCATCCAGGATCCGCGCACCTCGACGCCCGGCCTTGGCCTGCTGCTCTGGGTGAAGTCGGTCTATGGCGACAAGGCGCCGGAAGCCTGGGCCAAGCTCAAGCCGAAAGTGCTGACGGTGACGCCGGGCTGGAGCGAGGCCTATGGCCTGTTCACCAAGGGCGAGGCGTCGATGGTGCTGTCCTACACCACCTCGCCGGCCTACCACATGGTGGCCGAGAACACCGAGCGCTACCAGGCGGCGTCGTTCGACGAAGGCGAGTACCTGCAGATCGAGGTTGCCGGTATCACCACGACCGGCGCCAAGAACCCGCTGGCGCAAAAATTCATCGCCTTCATGACCGGGCCGAAATTCCAGGACGTCATCCCGGAAACCAACTGGATGTTCCCGGCCGGCAAGACCGACAAGCCGCTCAACCCGGCCTTCGAAAAACTGCTGAAGCCGACCAAGACCTTGCTGTTCAGCCCGGAGGAAGTCGCGGCCAACCGCAAGGCTTGGGTGGATGAGTGGCTGGCGGTGATGAGCAAGTAGGCTGCGATGCTTGCGCCAAGGCCCCCCTCTCTGTCCTGCCGGACATCTCCCCCTCTAGGGGGGAGATTGGCTGTCATCCCGACTTTCGCCAATCTCAAACGTTGCAGGACGGAGCGGGGCGCTGAAGCCAATCTCCCCCCTAGAGGGGGAGATGTCCGGCAGGACAGAGGGGGGCGCGAAAGAACGCGGCGTTCGCTGAATTCCGCCAAGGTGCAGCGTGCAGTCCACGTTGCACTCTGACTCCCGTATAACCGCCGGCATTATTGCGCTCGCGGCCGTCGCGGCGTTGATCGGTGGCGCCTTTGCCGGTCTCATCCTCGAAGGTGCGCACGACCGCTCAGGCGCTCTCGCCGCCTTCGACAGCTACCTCCTCCGTGTCGCCCGCTTCACGCTCTGGCAGGCGCTGCTGTCGACATTGCTATCGGTCGCGCCGGCGCTGCTGGTGGCGCGCGCCTTGTCGAGGCATCTGGAATTTCCGGGACGCCGCCTGGTCCTGCAATTGTTCACCGTGCCGCTGGCACTGCCGGCGATCGTCGCGGCGCTCGGGATATTGGCGCTCTATGGTCGGGCCGGTTATTTTGCCGGCGTCTTCGCCAGGCTTGGTGGCGGAGAATGGCCCGGTATCTATGGCCTGTCCGGCATCCTTGTCGCCCATGTCTTCTTCAACCTGCCTTTGGCCACGCGCCTGTTCCTCGAGGCTCTGGGCACCATTCCCGCCGACCAATGGCGGCTGGCGAGCCAGCTTGGTATGGGCGCCCGGCCGGCCTTCCGGTTGATCGAATGGCCGGTGCTGCGCGCGGCCCTGCCGGGGGTTGCCGGCCTGGTCTTCATGCTCTGCATCACGTCCTTCACCATCGTGCTGACGTTGGGCGGCGGTCCGGCGGCGACAACGCTGGAGGTCGCCATCTACCAGGCGCTGCGCTTCGACTTCGACCCGGCCCGCGCTGTGGTGCTGACGCTGCTGCAGATTGCGCTCACCTTCGTCGTGGTCGTCGCGCTCACACGGATCGGCGCCAATACGGTCGGCGATGCCAATCTGCCGGTGGCGCCGCGCCGCTATCTTTCGGCGGGCCGGGTGGAGAGCGCGATCAATGCCGGCCTCATCGCGCTTGCCCTGCTGTTCGTTGCCGGGCCGATGATGGCGACGGTGTTTTCAGGTCTGAAGGCCGATCTCGGCCGATTGGCGGGTGAGGAAGCGGTGCGCCGCGCGACGCTCACCAGCGCAGGCCTCGCCTTCATCGCGGCGCTGCTCAGCGTTGCCTTGTCGCTGGCGCTGATCGCGGCGCGGCGCGCGCTGGCGCTGCGGCGCAGGGCAGGCGGCGCCATGGGCCTGCTCGAACATGCAGCCGACACCGGCGCCGGTTTCGTGCTGGTCGTGCCGCCGATCGTGCTTGGCGCCGGCTGGTTCCTGGCGTTGCGCGACGTCACCGACGTCTTCGCCATCGCGCCGGTCATGGTCGTCGCCGTCAACGCGGTGATGGCGATGCCCTTTGCCATCCGCGCCATCCGCCCGGCCTATGACGCGGCGAGCGAGCGCCACGAGCGGCTCTGCGTGGCGCTTGGCATATCCGGCTGGAACCGGCTCAGCCTGATCGACTGGCCGTCGCTCAGGCGGCCTCTGGCCACCGGCTGTGCCTTCGCCATGGCGCTGTCGCTCGGCGATCTTGGCGTGATCGCGCTGTTCGGCAGCGATTCCGTGCAGACCTTGCCCTATCTTCTGCTCGCACGGATGAGCAGCTACCGGACCGCCGACGCGGCGGGCCTCGCCTTGCTGCTCGGCCTCGTTTGCCTGATGCTGGTCGTCGTCGCCGATTGGCTGGGGCGGGAAGCAAAGGCATGACACCGAGGGACAACGGCATCGCGGCAGGGAAGGCGCTGGCCGTCACGCTCGAAGACGTCGCGTTCAGCTATGGCGAGGCATCCTTCCGCTTCGATGCCGAATTCGCTGCCGGCAGGATCACCGCGATCATGGGGCCGAGCGGCTCCGGCAAGTCGACGCTGCTCAACCTGATAGCCGGCTTCGAATCGCCGAATACCGGCAAGGTGCTGATCGGCGGGGCCGATGTCGGCAGCGCGGCGCCTTCGGCGCGCCCGGTGTCGATGGTGTTCCAGGAAAACAACCTGTTTGCGCATCTTCCGGTCGAAGCCAATGTCGGGCTTGGCCGCTCGCCGTCGCTGAAGCTCGGCGATGCCGATCGAGCGGCGGTCATGGAGGCGCTGGCGCGAGTCGGGCTTGCCGGCAAGGAAAAACGGCTGCCGCGCGAGCTTTCCGGCGGCGAGCGCCAACGCGTGGCGCTGGCGAGAGTGCTTTTGCGCGACCGGCCCGTGTTGCTGCTGGATGAGCCTTTCGCGTCGCTGGGCCCGGCGCTGCGAGACGACATGCTCGACCTCGTCGCCGGCATCCATGCCGAGCGCAAAATGACGGTGCTCTTCGTCACGCATCAGCCCGAAGATGCGCGGCGCGTCGGCCAGGACGTGGCATTTCTCGACGAAGGCGCGATCGCGGCAATCGGACCGGCCGACGACTTCTTCGATCGATCTGGACCGGATGCGTTCCGGCGCTATATCGGCGATCGAGGCGGCACCGTTGCCGGATCACAACACATTGCCCGGAAGCGGACATAATTTGCGGCCAAACCGGTAGCGGGTGATCCGGCGTTTGCTTGCCTTGTCCGGGGGAGTGTGGCTAGGTCCGGCCATGCTGGTCCGGCGGGGCCGTGATTTGCCGAAAGATTTCGAAAGGAAGCCGATCTGTCGACCGGCGCTGAAAAGGTGTGGATGAGGCCGCTTGCACGATTTTTCGCGCTGGCAGGCGTTGCCGTGCTGGCGAGCTGCCAGATGTTCACGCCGCCGGACGTGCAGGAGAACGGCTTCCAGCCTTCCGATAAGCCGATCACCGTCGACAACGTCGTTGCCAACGCCAAGCTCGCCGAAATGGCCAAGGCGCAGCATCCGCGCATCCTGGCCACCTATGGCGGCGAGTATTCCGACCCTAAGCTCGAACGCATGGTGGCAAAGGTCGTCGGCAATCTGACGGTGGTGTCGGCCAACCCGACCCAGACCTATCGCATCACCATCCTCAACTCGCCCAACGTCAACGCCTTCGCGCTGCCGGGCGGCTATCTCTATGTGACGCGCGGCCTGCTGGCGCTGGCCAACGATTCCTCCGAGCTGGCCGCCGTCATCGCGCATGAGATGGGCCACGTCACCGCCAATCACGGGCTGCAGCGGCAGCAGCTCGAGGCCGAAGAGGGTCTGGCGACCAAGGTGGTGTCCGACGTGCTCGGCGACAGCCCGACCGCCAAGGCGGCGCTGATCCGCGGCAAGCTGAGGCTGGCGCAGTTCTCGCGCAACCAGGAACTGCAGGCCGACGCCATCGGCATCAAGTCGATCGGCGAGGCGGGCTATGATCCCTATGCCGCCGGCCGCTTCCTGCAGTCGATGTCGGCCTATACCGATTTCCGCTCCGTCAGCGGCGCCACCGATGCCAGTCTCGACTTTCTGGCAACGCACCCCAACACGCCGCAGCGCATCGAATTGGCGCAGCGCCTCGCGCGCAATTTCGGTCCCCCGGGCGTCGGGACGCGTGACCGCGATGCCTTCCTCGCCGGCATTGACGGCCTGCTTTACGGCGACACGCCGGAAGAAGGTTATGTGCGCGGCCAGACCTTCATGCACCCCAATCTCGGTGTCTCCTTCACCGTGCCGGACGGTTTCGTCATCGACAACACGGCCGCCGCCGTGACCGCGACCGGGCCGGGCGACATCGCCATCCGCTTCGACGGCGTGGCGATCGACAAGTCCGTCTCGCTCACCGATTATATCCGCAGCGGCTGGGTGGCGGGCCTGGAAGACGCCAGCGTGCGGCAGGACACGATCAACGGCAACGATGCGGCGATGGCGCACGCCACCGCGCAGGGCTGGCAGTTCGACATCGCCGTGATCCGCGCCGGCGGGCAGGTTTACCGGCTGCTGACGGCCGCACCTTCGGCTAGCACCTCGCTCGATCCGGTGGCGCGTTCGGTCAGCGCATCCTTCCGCGTGCTCACACCGGCCGAGAAGGCGGCGCTGAAGCCGCTGCACATCCGCGTCGTCACCGTTCAGGCCGGCCAGACAATGGGCTCGCTCGCGGCCCAGATGGTCGGCGTCGACCGCAAGCTCGATCTGTTCCGAGTGCTCAACGCGATGTCGCCGGGCGCGAGCGTGTCGGCCGGCGACAAGGTCAAGATCGTCACGGACAAGTAAGGCCTGCCGGTGAGCAGACTGTTGTTAGCAGCAGTTGCTTTCAGGTGACTGCGTCGCAACCGTTGTCTCCTGAATGAACATTCTGCAGTCTGCGACGGCAGCACGCGGCCATCGCCGATACCATCAGCCATCGCTGCCACCGCCTTGGGACTGCGACCGATCGTGATCGCCGTCATTATTTCCGCCGCGCCAGGGCGGCACCGGCGGGAACTTTGGCGTGGTGATCGTCGTCGTCGGCGCTTCTGGCGCGGGAGTACGGATCACCTTTACCTTGGTGATCACTTTCGTCACCACCTTGGGCTTGCACACCGCGAGCGTCGGGGTGTTCCGCTTCGGTGAAAGCCCGAGAATGGCCATCGAATAAGCTTCCTGCCGGTCGATGCCGGCTCTGAGGAAGGCCAGAGCGCGCGCCGGATCGGCAGGCACGCCGTTGCGGCCTTGCTTGAAGATCAGCGCCAGATCGTTCATGGCGCCGACATGCCCCATCGCCGCTGCCTTAAGCAGCAGATCCAGCCCCTTGCCGGTATCGCGCTGGACGCCGACACCATCGAACAAGGCGCGCCCCCAGGCGGTCGTGGCGTAGGGGTCTCCCTTGTCCGACGCCTGCGCATAAAAGCCGGTCGCTTTCGTCAGATCAGGGGCCGCCCCTATTCCGGCGGCGGCGATGTAGCCGAGTTCGAACACGGCGCGGATATGGCCCTTGTCGGCCGCCTCCTGGATTGCTCTCCTGGCGTCGTCCACCCTGCCGGCGGCGAGCAGCGCCCGCCCGAGTTCGTAGCGGAAGCGGGGGATATCGGGATGGGCTTGCACCGCTGCCTCGCAGACCTCCACCGCTCCACCGCCGATCTCATTCGGCAAGCGGCCGGGGACAACGCCTTGCAGGTCGAGCGGCTCGCCGGCGGCCTGATCGCAAGGGTCGACGCTTGGCGACAGCTTTATCGTTGCCTGTTTTAACGCTTTGCCGGCGCCGATCTGGAAGCCGACCTCGACCGGAGCGGCCTGGCCGATCTGCGGCTCGTAACGCAATTGGTCGACTTCAGTGGCCATCAGGCTCGACTGCGGCGACAGGACGCGATCCGGCAAGGACAGCGTCCCGCTCGCCGGGTAGCTGGCGAGCTTGAGGCTGATCGGGACATCCGCGGCCGGGAGATCCAGTTTCAGCGGGACTGGGCCGACGCCGACCGAGACGCCTATGTCGCGATTTCCGATCGCTTCGGCGACCTGAATTCCTCGTTCCACCACCTGTTGGTTTTGTTGGCCGTCGGGCGCCGGCGCCGGCTGCTCCACACTGCGCATCAGTACCACGTCGTCGAGCAGCGACGAATTCTCCCACGGAACCTGCTTGCCGTTCGTCGCCTTGACGACGTCGCGGCGCACGGCCGACATGACCGAGCGTATCTCCTGGTTCGGCGCCAGCGCGCGGTGCGAAAAGGCGGACGAGAACGGGCTGAGGTCGCCGGAGCCGTCAAAGGCGACGGCGCCGGGCTCGGTGGCGAACGCGATCAGCGTGTTCTGCGAGCCTGTCAGCTGGGCAAGGCCGGTGCCGCCGGCGACGATCAGCTGGTCGCGCAGCCAGTAGTCCTTGCGCGGGAAGGGATTGTTGCGGCAGGCGTCGAGGATGATCACCTGGATCTTTGATTTCGAGCGCAGCTGCTGCAGCACATCATCGACCTTGATGGCCTGAACTTCCATGTCGGCCGGATCCTTCAGCGAAGCATCGACCGGGATCAGGAAATTCTCGCCGCCGATCTGGAAGCCGTGGCCGGAATAGTAGACGACCGCAAGATCGGCGCCGTTGGCCGCCGCCAGATAGTTGCGGAACTGCTCCTCGAACTGGAGCCTGGTCAGATCCTTCGCGGTGAACACATCGAAGCCGGCCAGCCGGAACGTCTTCGACACATCCTCGGCGTCCTTGTCCGGGTTTTTGAGGGCCGGGATTTCGCGATATTCTGAATTGCCGATGACGAGGGCTACCCTTCGGTCGGCATGCGCCTCAAGCGTTGTGAGACTTACAAGCATCAAGGCTGCCAAGGATACGCAGAATCGCAGCATGGCAAATCCCCCATCCATTATGATCTGGAGGCTTCAACAAGACGGATTGCGCTCTGATGGTATGTTAAAAAACTCACAGTTTGTAGATACGGGCGAAGAAAATCCTCCGCCAGCTAAAATATATGTCTATTTAATCAACTTCTAATCTAATAATCGAGATTGTACTCTCATTCACGCGGCTTCAGCCAGAAATTCCGGGTTCTGTTTGACCAGTGCCAACTTCAGCTTTTCCATGGCGCGCGCCTCGATCTGGCGGACACGCTCCTTGGAGATGCCGAGTTGCTCGCCGAGCGATTCCAGCGTCGCGCCGTCATCGCTCAACCGGCGCTCCTCGATGATGCGAAGCTCGCGGGCGTTGAGCGCGCCGAGCGCGCTTTTCAGCCAGACGGCCCGGCGCTGGATGTCGATCCGGTCGCCGACGATCTCGTCGGGCAGCGGGTCTTCTGAGACCAGGAAATCCATCCGCTCGGCGGCGCCGTTCTCGTCGGCCAAGGGCGCATTGAGCGAGCTGTCGGGGGAGGACAGGCGCGAATCCATCATCGCCACGTCGGCCTCCGGCACGCCGAGCGCCGCCGACACCTCGCGGTAGAGCGAGGCGTTGGAGATCGGCTCGGCGCCATTGGCGAGACGGGCGCGCAAACGCCTGAGATTGAAGAACAACGCTTTCTGCGCCGAGCTGGTGCCGCCGCGCACGATCGACCAGTTGCGCAGGATGTAATCCTGCATCGAGGCGCGGATCCACCAGGTGGCGTAGGTCGAGAAGCGCACTTCCCGCGCCGGCTCGAAACGGGCCGCGGCCTCGAGCAGGCCGACATGACCCTCCTGGATCAGATCGCCGAGCGGCAGGCCGTAATGGCGGAATTTCGAGGCCATGGAGATGACCAGCCGCATATGGGCGACGGTTATCCTGTGCAATGCGTGCTGGTCGTTCTCTTCCTTCCAGCGGAGCGCAAGGACATGTTCCTCGTCGCGCTCGAGATAGGGAGCCCTCATTGCCGCCCGGACCAGGGTCCGTCCTGCCGCGTCCTCGATCATGCCGGCTCCTTTTGGCGGTGATTGCGCTGATGGCGGTTGAAAAGACGCCGCCGCGCCCTACAACAGCCATGCAACGTGTCAGGCGCATGGATGGTTCCGCCGCCCGAAGGGGCATGTTGCCAGTAGGAATTTTCTGTTATCGGCCCGGAAATGCCGCTTGGCGGATTGTCGGGTGATTTTGAGAATCAGATTTCTGGCAGAGCCGATATTTGAAATCTGGTTCCTTATTTCGCGGCCTTCTATCTGTCAGTTTCCGGCTCTCACATCGCGCCGGGGCACCGGTCAAAACGGGATCACAGAAAAATGAAATGGCTTAAATCGCTCCTTGTCGCCGGAACGCTGCAGGTCCTGGCGGTCACCGCCGGTCATGCTGGCGCCAATCTCGACCAGATCAAGCAGACCGGCGTGCTCAAGGTCGGCACCGAAGGCACCTATGCGCCCTTCACCTATCACGACGAATCCAACGCGCTGGTCGGCTTCGATGTCGAGATCGCCAAGGCCATCGGCGACAAGCTCGGCGTCAAGGTCGAGTTCCTCGAAGGCAAGTGGGACGGGCTGATTGCCGGCCTCGACGCCAACCGCTACGATGCCGTCATCAACGAGGTCGGCATCACCGACGCACGCAAGGCTAAGTACGATTTCTCAGAGCCCTACATCGCCTCGAAGGCGGTGCTGATCGTGCGCGGCGACAACACCGACATCAAGACCTTCGCCGATCTCAAGGGCAAGAAGTCGGCGCAGTCGCTGACCTCCAATTTTGGCAAGCTCGCCGAGAAGAACGGCGCAGAGCTCGTCGGCACCGACGGCTTCGACCAGTCGATCCAGCTGCTGCTCACCGGCCGCGCCGACGCCACCATCAACGACAGCCTGTCCTTCCTCGACTTCAAGAAGCACAAGCCGGATGCCAATGTGAAGATCGCCGCGCAGGAAGAGAATGCCGACTATTCCGGCGTCATCGTGCGCAAGGGCGATCCGGAGCTGGTCGCCGCCATCAACAAGGCGCTGGCCGACATCAAGGCCGACGGTACCTACAAGAAAATCGCCGACAAGTACTTCGGCCAGGACGTCTCGCAGTAAGCCATTGTCGTTTGTTCGAAACCGGCGGGCCGTCGACGACGGCCCGCCATTTTTTTCATGATATCGATCGGGGGCCGTTTTTGACGGCCCGCCGGTTTTTGCATGATAGTCATTCCGTACGGGGGAAGGTGCCGCCGTATCTGGAAAGGAGAAGCGCCCCGTGCCGCACTGGCTGCAATTGATGCTGGAATCGTTGCCGACGCTGTTATGGGCGGCGCTGATCTTTACCGTGCCGCTGACGCTCCTGTCGTTCGCACTCGGCCTCATCGCCGGGCTGGTGACGGCGTTGATAAGGCTGTTCGGGCCGAAGCCGCTGGTCGCGCTGGTGCGCTTCTACGTCTGGATTTTCCGCGGCACGCCGCTGCTCGTTCAACTGTTCCTGATCTTCTACGGCTTGCCGTCGGCCGGCATCCTGCTCGATGCCTTCCCCGCGGCGCTGATCGGCTTCACGCTCAATATCGGCGCCTATACGTCGGAGATCATCCGCGCCGTCATCGGCTCGGTGCCAAAGGGCCAATGGGAAGCTTCCTATTCGATCGGCATGACCTGGAGCCAGGCGATGCGGCGCACGATCCTGCCGCAGGCCGGCCGCGTCGCGGTGCCGCCGCTTTCCAACACCTTCATCTCGCTGGTCAAGGACACTTCGCTGGCGGCGGCGATCACGGTGCCGGAGATGTTCCAGGCCGCGCAGCGCATCGTCGCCACCACCTATGAGCCGCTGATCCTCTATGTCGAGGCGGCGGCGCTCTATCTCGCATTGAGCTCGGTGCTATCCGCGCTGCAGGCGCGGCTGGAGGTACGGCTCAACCGCTATGGCGGGTTCCTGGAGGCCAACGCATGATCGGCCTCACCAATATAGAAAAGCGCTTCGGCGACAATCTGGTGCTGAAAGGGGTCAGCGTCAGCCTCGACGAGGGCAGCGTGACGGCGCTGGTCGGCCCTTCTGGCGGCGGCAAGAGCACGCTGCTGCGCTGCATCAACCTCCTGGAGATCCCGACCTCCGGCAGCTTGCGCATCGGCGAGGAGACGCTGGACTTCCATCCTGGCGTAAAGGTGCCGGCCAAGGATATCCAGCGCATCCGCCTGCAGACCGGCATGGTGTTCCAGAATTTCCAGCTCTTCCCGCATCGCACGGCGATCGAGAATGTCATGGAAGGGCTGGTTACGGTGCTGAGATGGCCCGAGCCGAGGGCGCGAGAGCGAGCGATGGCGCTGCTCGAAAAGGTCGGCATGGCGCACAAGGCCGATGCCTGGCCGGCGACGCTGTCCGGCGGCCAGCAGCAGCGCGTGGCGATCGCCCGCGCGCTGGCGCCCTCGCCGCGCGTGCTGTTGTGCGACGAGCCGACCTCGGCGCTCGACCCGGAACTGGCGCAGGAAGTGGTCGACGTGCTCGGGCAGCTTGCGCGCGAGGGCACGACCATGGTGATGGCCACGCATGACCTTCGGCTCGCCTCCAAGATCGCGCAAGAGGTCGTGTTCCTCGATGCAGGCGTCGTGGTCGAGAAAGGCCCGGCGTCGGTGGTGTTCGACAATCCCGAGCGCGAGCGCACGAGGCGCTTCATCGCCTCGCTGCGCCAGGAAGAGGCGCAGAGGGAAGGGGGCGGCTGAGCGAGCCTGCTGACTTTCCCCTTTCGTGGGGCCAATCGCTTAGGACGGCGCCGGCCCCTCATCCGACCGCTTCGCGGCCACCTTCTCCCCGATGGGGAGAAGAGCTTGGCGCCAGCGCTGACCGCCTCCTCTCCCTGGGGGAGAGGTCAGTCGAGCGAAGCGGAGGCTGAGTGAGGGGGGCGCCGTATGCGAGAGTCCACAAACAAAAAACCCGGCGCGAGGCCGGGTTCTTCGTACTCCAAAAGCGGAAAAGCTCAGGCAGCTTCTTCCTGCTCGGCTTCCTCGTTGTCGGCCTTGGCGCCGCGCTTCGGACCCTTGTTGAGGTTGACCTCGATGAGGCGCACCGCTTCGGTCTCCGACATACGGTTCACTGCGGCGATCTCGCGGGCCATGCGGTCGAGCGCGGCTTCATAGAGCTGACGCTCGGAATAGGACTGCTCCGGCTGGTTGTCGGCGCGATAGAGGTCGCGCACCACTTCCGAGATCGAGATCAGGTCGCCGGAATTGATCTTGGCGTCATATTCCTGCGCGCGGCGCGACCACATGGTGCGCTTGATGCGGGCGCGGCCCTGCACCACCTTCAGCGCACGGTCGACATAGTCCTCTTCCGACAGCTTGCGCATGCCGATCGAGGTCGCCTTGGCGACCGGCACCTTGAGCCGCATCTTGTCCTTCTGGAAGTCGATGACGAACAGTTCCAGCTTGTGACCTGCCACTTCCTGCTCGTCGATCGCCACGATCTGGCCGACGCCATGCGCCGGGTAGACGATGAACTCGCCGGTTTTGAACCCGTGGCGGGCCGCGGTGGACTTCTTCTGCGGGGTTATCGTTGCCATTACGCCCTGAACTCCTTGGTTGTAGCGCCGGCATGGCGGCGCCGGCTGAACTCGTGTGACCGGCGATGACCGGCCATTAGCCGCACAACAGGTGAACCTGCCGGAAAAAGCCGAGACCAGCAAAGCGCACGAATGCGGCCGCCTGTCCCAGATCGCTCTGGCTCGGGTTTGAGAAGCTCACCTTTCAGTGATTTGGGGCGTTAGCGCCATAAATCGACGTCGTGTCACCGGCATGTTTTGCTCATGTAACACAAAAAGTCGGAAGAATCAAGGTTTTGCTGCGTTCGCTCACGTCAAACGACACCGCTGCCTGTCAAGACAGCAGTTGTTTCGGCCACGTTACGCCGCGTCACACCGGCGCTACCGGCGCCTATATCAATCGCCTTCGCCGGGCTCCGCCGAGAAATATTTCTCGAACTTTCCGGTCTCGCCGTCAAAGGTCTTGGCGTCGGCCGGCGGCTCTTTCTTGGCAGTGATGTTGGGCCATTTCTCGGCGTATTCGGAATTGATCTGCAACCATTTGTCGAGGCCGCCCTCGGTGTCCGGCTTGATCGCATCGGCCGGGCATTCAGGCTCGCAGACGCCGCAGTCGATGCACTCGTCGGGATGGATGACGAGCATGTTCTCGCCCTCGTAGAAACAGTCGACCGGACAGACCTCGATGCAGTCCATGTATTTGCATTTGATGCAATTGTCGGTCACGACATAGGTCATTGCAGGCTCCGGAACGTCCCGATTTGCTCGGCTTTTTCAGGTGAGGTAACCCCTTTGCCCGCCGCATGCAAGGGCAGGGGTTGCGGGCGCGGCCCGTGTCTTTCGGAATGGAATTTTCTTCCGCCTGCCGCAAGGACACGGCGTCGTGCCTCAATCTTCGCCGAGCAGCCGGTCGGTCTGCCGCCGCTCGCGTTTGGTCGGGCGGCCGCTGCTGGCCTCGCGCAACGCCGGAATGGCATCGGGAACGGCCTCGCCTTTTGGCGTCGGCGCAGGCGACATGTCCTCGTAAAGCAGCCGCGCCTCGTCCGACGGGCCGCGTCGCGTGCCGCAGTTCAAGACTTTCCAGACGAGGATGCGGCCCTCCAGCGTGATGGTCAGCACATCACCTGGCTTCACCAGATCCGAGGCCTGCGCTGCTTTGTCGCGATTGATGCGGACGCGTCCGGCGACGACGACCTTCGCCGCCAGGGACCGCGACTTCACGGCGCGCGAGAAGAACAGCCATTTGTCGATGCGTTGGCGGCCTTCTCCAACCATCGGGGCTAGCTTTGTTGGAGCATGATCTCGCCCGAAAACCGGTTCCCACCTTTCGGGATCATGCTCTGGCCTATTTCTTCAGCTGGTCGCGCAAGGCGGCAAGCTTGGCAAAGGGGGAATCCGGGTCGAAGCGCTGCGGGCGCTTCTCGCGCGGCTTGCTCTGGAAGGCCGGCTTGCCGCCCGGAGCGTTCCCCTTGGCGTCCTGCCTGTTGCCCTTCCAGTCCGGCCGGCCCTCGCGGCGCCCCCCCTCGTGGCGATCCGGGCGCTCGCCTTGCGGCCTGCCTTCGCGCCGTTCACCACCTTCGCGACCCGTCTCCGGACGCGGCTTGTATTTCGAGCGGTCAAAGCGCGGCTTGCCGGCACCGTCGCGCCGACCCTCATGGGCAGGCTTGTCGCCGGGCTGGCCGCTTGTGGCATCCGCCCCGCGTGCGGGCTGGCCACCGCGCGGACGATTGTCACGGCGGTTGTCATGACGATGGCGCGGCCGCTGATGGTCGAAGCGCGCCTGCCGCCACAGAAGGATGGGCTTGGGCTCTTCAGCCTCGGCCGGAGTTTCGCTGGCCTTACCCTCCCCCTCGTGGGGAGGGTCGGCGCGCAGCGCCGGGGCGGGGGGAGCGCCGGCGTCGGTAGTATCGGCACTGCCTGCATCGTCGGCACCGTCACCCCCACCCGCGTCGCTTCGCGCCGCGACCTCCCCCATCGAGGGGGAGGTAAAAGCGTCGGCGCTTACGGCCGCGTCAGTCGCTGCAGCAATGTCCACCGCTGCGGTCTCTTCCACAGCCGGAGCCTCTTCCGCGACCCCGACCGAAACGTCCTGCTCTCCCGCGACAGGTTCCGCTGCCACTTCCGCGACGGCTTCAGCCGGCGTTTCGGCTGCGGGTTCGACGGCGGCCGGCTCAGACCCCTCGGCCGATGTGTCGGCAACCGTGTCCGTCGTCGCAACTTCAGCCGCCGCCGCTTGCGCGGCACGCGCGGCCTCTTGCGCCGCGAGCTTGGCCGCGGCCGCTTCGCGAGCGGCATTGTTCTGGGCTTCGAGCTTCGCCTTCACTTCGGCCGCGGGCTTGGGCTCGGCGCGGTAGCCAAGACCTTTGAGGATCTCTTCCATGTCGTCGGCGGTAGCGCCGAGGATCGACATCATCGGCGGCGTCACCATGAAGGCGTGGCCGTCATAGGCGCCGTCCGGACGCTGGCCGAGGCCGGGCTTCCAGTTGGTCGCCGGGCGGATGAGATCGGCAAGCCGCTCGAGGATATCGATGCGCACGGCGCGGCGGCCGAGATTGCGATAGCCGGCGAGCTTGTAGAAGGTCTTGTCGAAGGCCGGGTCGATGACCACCGAGGTACGGCCCGAGGCCAGCGCATGCACCACGTCGCCGAAGCCTGGCTTGTCCTTGCCGTCGTTCTTCAGAGCCCACAGCAGCGTCACCAGACCGGCCGGCGCCGGCTTGATCAGCGCCGGCACGAATACATGGTAGGCGCCGAAGCGCACGCCGAGGCGGCGCAGCGCGGCCCGGCCTTCCTGGTCGAGCGTCTTCATCTCCTCGGCGATGTCGCGGCGATTGATCAGGCCGAAATGCTCGACGAGCTGGAAGGCGATGCCGCGCGCGATGCCGGTGAGCTGGTCGGCGTTCTTCAGATCGACCAGTGGCTTCAAAAGCGACTCGATCTGGAAATTGACGAAACGCTCGGCGCGCGCGGCGACCTTGTCGCGGGCAGGGCCGGTCAGCTGCTCGTCAGCAAGCAGGACCAGACGCGGCTTCAGCGCCTCGTCACCGGCAACCAGCGTGCCGATCGGCGCGCCGATCCAGCGCAGGACACCGTCGGAGCCCAAGGCCACATCGCCATTGGCGCAGGCGGCAAAGCGTTCCGCGCGCACGTCGAACTCGGCCGCAAGCGCCTTCTGGGCAGCGGTGCGCACCGCCTTGGCGTCCTCGCCGCCGGCGCTCTGGTCGGCGGTGAAGCGAAACCCTTGCAACTCGCCGACATGATGACCTTCGACGAGGACGGTTCCGGTTGGGCTGATTTCGGCTTCAGGCATGGTATTTTCTCTAAGGCGCCGCATGAGGACGGAAGTCCTGCGGTCTACGAAGCGTTTCGTCAACCGCTCATGCAGCGCATCGGACAATCTGTCTTCGATTTCGCGCGTCTTTTCCTGCCAGTGTAGCTGATCGGCCAGCCAGCCAGGCCTGTTGGAGACGAAAGTCCAGGTGCGGATCTGGGCAATGCGGTGCGACAGCGTGTCGATGTCGCCTTCCGTCGTGTCGGCGCGCCGCACCTGCTCGGCCATGTAATTCTCATCGACATGGCCGTGGCGTGCAAGGTCCATATAGATCGAGGCGATGAGGTCAGCGTGCTGGGCCGGCGCGATCTTGCGGTAGTCGGGGAGCGCGCAGGCCTCCCACAGCAGCGCGACGCGCTCCTTGCCGGTTGCCAAAGCGCGGATGTCGCCGTCCTTCGACAGATGCTCCAGCGCCTGCGCGTCGACAGCCGGCAGCGCGCGAGTCAGGCCCTCGACCGGCGCATTGGTCTCGATCGAGCGCTTCAGTTGATCGAGGCTGGAAAAATCGAAATCGGCGGTGCGCCACTGCAACACCTTCACCGGGTCGAAGTCATGCGCCTCGATCTTGGCTACCAGATCCTCGTCGAAAGGATCGACCTGGCCGGTGACGCCGAAGGTGCCGTCACGCAGATGCCGGCCGGCGCGGCCGGCGATCTGGCCGAGCTCGGCGGCGGTCAGGTTGCGGTACTGGTAGCCGTCGAACTTGCGGTTCTGAGCGAAGGCGACGTGCTCGAGGTCGAGGTTCAGCCCCATGCCGATGGCGTCGGTGGCTACGAGATAGTCGACGTCGCCTGACTGGAAGATCTCCACCTGAGCGTTGCGGGTGCGCGGCGAGAGCGCGCCGAGCACGACGGCCGCGCCCCCTTGCTGACGGCGGATCAGCTCGGCGATGGCATAGACCTCGTCGGCGGAGAAGGCGACGATCGCCGTCCGCCGCGGCAGGCGGGTGAGCTTCTTCGAGCCGGAATAGGCAAGATGCGAAAGCCGCGGCCGCGTCACCACCGACACGCCCTTCAACAGCTTCTGCAGGATGCCATGCATGGTGGCGGCACCCAGAAGCAGCGTCTCCTGGCGGCCGCGCAGATGCAGGATGCGGTCGGTGAAGATATGCCCGCGTTCGAGATCGCCTGCGAGCTGGACCTCGTCGATGGCGACGAAGGCGGCGTCGGTCTCGCGCGGCATCGCCTCGACGGTGCACACCGAATATTTTGCCCCGGCAGGCACGATCTTCTCCTCGCCGGTGATCAGCGCCACCTTGTGGGCGCCGACCTTCTCGCAGACGCGGGCATAGACCTCGCGGGCAAGCAGTCTCAGCGGCAGGCCGATGATGCCGGTCTCATGCGCGACCATGCGCTCGATGGCGAGATGGGTCTTGCCGGTGTTGGTGGGGCCTAGCACGGCCGTCACGTCGCGGCCGGAAAGGATCAGCGGCTGGGAATGTTTCGGCTGGATGTTCATCGGCCCGGAAATAAGGTTTCTGCCGCTTATAGTCTGAAGCACGGCGGCGCCGCCGCATGTGACAGGCGACACATAGGGACTTCGGGCGCGAAGCGAAAGCGGAATGTTCCTTTAGGGCCAAACGAGCCCGGCCGGGGCCGTGCAAAAGCGGCTGTTATTAACGGGTGGAACGAGTCTGGAACGAATCGGCGACGAATCGCTGACTCTCTCTGATTCAGGTTTTGTTCACGGCTATATGTGGATTTTTTGACGCTGAGTCTCACCACATGCTGAATCAGGAAATTGGCCCAATTCATGCTTTGCCTCCGCTGGAGCCGAGTCGTCGTTAACCTTTGCCGGTGAACGATCGCGCTCGACTGGAGGGCCGCCCTCAAGATTATGAAATTGTTGATTTTTCTTAATCGCTTTTAACGATTTTAATGACGTTTGCGCCGTCCGCCGTTAACTTCTCGACCAAAGCCGGAACGAATCGGCGACGAATCAGAGATGGACAAAGTTTCCTGGTTTGTTCACCCCCAGATATGGTGTTGTCCACAGCTTACCCACCGATAACTCACAGCTTGTGAAGCGGTTGCGCACAGCACGCCGTCCGGGCTGTTAACCTTTGCGTGCCGAATTGAGGCAAGGTGTCGCGCCGCCCCTGCCGGCGGGCGAAAAGGCGGCCCGGTGTCAGGGCCGCCTTGGTAACAATTAGGTCTTAGACGAAATACTGGCCGCCATTCGCGGTGATGGTCGAGCCGGTGATGAAGCCGGCCTCGTCGGAGGCCAGGAAGACGACGCAGCGCGCGATCTCTTCCGGCTCACCGAGGCGACCGACCGGGATCTGCGGAATGATGCGCTCGTTGAGCACCTTCTCGTCGATCGCCTTGACCATATCGGTGGCGATATAGCCTGGACAGATGACGTTGACGGTGATGCCCGCACGTGCCCCTTCTTGTGCGAGCGCCTTCGAGAAGCCGATATCGCCAGCCTTCGACGCCGAATAGTTGACCTGCCCGGCCTGGCCCTTTTGGCCGTTGATCGAGGAAATGGTGATGACGCGGCCGAACTTGCGGTCGCGCATGCCGTTCCACAGAGGATGCGTCATGTTGAAGACGCCGGAGAGGTTGGTGTCGATCACTTCCTTCCACTGCGAGGGCGTCATCTTGTGGAACATGGCGTCGCGGGTGATGCCGGCATTGTTGACCAGCACGCCGACCGGGCCGAGATCGGCTTCGACCTGCTTGATGCCGGCAACACAGGCCTCGTAGTCTGCGACGGACCATTTGTAGACCGGGATGCCGGTCTCGGCCTTGAATTTCTGGGCCGCCTCGTCATTGCCGGCATAGTTGGCCGCGACCGAATAGCCGGCGTTCTTCAAGGCGACCGATACCGCAGCACCAATGCCGCGCGATCCGCCGGTGACGATTGCTACTTTGCTCATGTGGTCCTCCCTTTGAAATCGTCTGAGCGAATAGGGAGCAGCGAATAGCGAGTAGGGATTTGATGTCCCGCCGCACGTCGCTTTTTCTTCCCCTATTCGCTACTCCCTATTTGCTATTCGCTCACAGCGCTTCCACGCACATGGCGACGCCCATGCCGCCGCCAATGCAAAGGGTGGCGAGGCCTTTCTTGGCGCCGCGGCGGCGCATCTCGTAGACCAGCGTGTTGAAGATGCGGGCGCCGGACGCGCCGATCGGATGACCGATGGCGATGGCGCCGCCATTGACGTTGACGATCGAGGGGTCCCAGCCCATGCCCTGGTTGACGGCGCAGGCCTGCGCGGCGAAGGCCTCGTTGGCCTCGACGAGATCGAGGTCCTTGACCGACCAGCCGGCCTTCTCCAGCGCTCGCTTCGAGGCGGGAATAGGTCCGGTGCCCATGATCGCCGGGTCCACGCCGGCGGTCGCCCAGGAGGCGATGCGCGCCAGCGGGGTGATGCCGCGGCGGGCGGCCTCGGCCTCGGTCATCAGCAGCGCGCCGGCAGCGCCGTCATTGATCCCGGAAGCGTTCGCGGCGGTGACCGTGCCGTCCTTGTCGAAAGCGGGCTTCAGCTTGGTCATGGCGTCGAGCGTCGCGCCATGGCGGATATACTCGTCCTGGTCGACGACGGTATCGCCCTTCTTGCCATTGATGGTGAAGGCGACGATCTCGTCCTTGAATTTGCCGGCCTTCTGCGCGGCCTCTGCCTTGTTCTGCGAGGCAAGCGCGAACTCGTCCTGGGTTTCGCGGGTGATCTGGAACTGGCGGGCGACGTTCTCGGCGGTGTTGCCCATGTGGTAGCCGTTGAAAGCGTCCCACAGGCCGTCCTTGATCATGGTGTCGATCATCTTGTAGTCGCCCATCTTGACGCCGGCGCGCAGATGCTCGGCATGCGGCGACAACGACATCGATTCCTGGCCGCCGGCGATGATCACCCTGGCGTCGCCGGCGGCGATCTGCTGCATGCCAAGCGCAATGGCCCGCAGGCCCGAGCCGCAGACCTGGTTGAGGCCCCAGGCGGTGGTTTCCTTCGGCAGGCCGGCGTTGATCGAGGCCTGGCGTGCCGGGTTCTGCCCTTGCGCGGCGGTCAGCACCTGGCCGAGGATAACCTCATCGACTTCCGCGGCCTCGACATTCGCCCGCGTCAGCAGCTCCCTGATGACGACGGCGCCGAGCTCATGTGCCGGCGTGGCGGCGAAACTGCCGTTGAAGGAACCAACCGCGGTGCGGGCGGCGCTGGCGATGACAGTTGAATTGGAAGCGGACATTTTCTTCTCCAGACTTCGAGTGGTCTTATTTTCGGGATCCTTTAGGACTTTCTTGCCCGTTCGAACCCTTGAGTCAAACCGGAAATGGGCATGACCGTCATGCGCGGCAAGCAGAGCGCGCACCAGTCGCGGTAACATGACGTTGGCCATGCAGCCGATTCTGCAATGGGCTGTGCAGCATTAATTGATGCCGCAGTGCACAAACCACTTGGAATTGTGAGGCTTTTGCGCGTATCCTCGATAGAGGGCGCAATCGTTACCGGCCGCTTACTCCTAGAGGTGCCGGTGTCCTGGGGAGGATACGGATGGCCGCAAAAGACGACCCGATCGTCATCAAGAAGTATGCCAATCGCCGGCTCTACAACACCGGCACGAGCACCTATGTGACGCTCGAGGACCTGGCCGAGATGGTCAAGAAGGGCGAAGAGTTCACGGTCCAGGACGCCAAGACCGGCGACGACATCACCCATCCGGTGCTGACGCAGATCATCTTCGAGCTGGAGAACAAGGACGGCCAGAACATGCTGCCGATCCCGTTCCTGCGCCAGCTGATCTCCTTTTACGGCGATCAGATGCAGATGATCGTGCCGAGCTTCCTCGAACAATCGATGATTGCCTTCTCCAAAGAGCAGGAGCGGTTTCGCGAGCAGCTCAAGGGCGCCTTCGGCAAGACGCCGATCGACATGATGAAGACGCCGATGAAGGCGCTCGAGGAACAGACGCGCCGCAATGTCGAGATGTTCCAGAACGCCATGCGCATGTTCACGCCGTTCCCGCCCGCCGGCGGCAATGCCACGGCCCCGGCCGAACCGCCGAAGAAGGAAGAGAAGTCCGACGATCTGCAGGAATTGAAGGCGCAGATTGCGGCGATGCAGCGTAAGCTCGACACGATGTCTTAGGGTATGCCGATATTCGGGTGAGGCCGGCCTGCGAACGACGGCTGCCTGCGCTTCCGGGGCTCACGTACTTTGAGTACGGTCCGCTCCGGTCCTCGGCAGCCATCGTTCTCGACACGGCCTGATCCGAATCTCGGCACACCCTGGCGCGCCTTACCGCAAGGCAAAGCGCTGAGCGCTTCACCCTTTGGACCCATCGGCGTCCACTAAATCCCGACCGGGCCGTCATAGCGGGCGCGTGGCCGGATCAGCCTGTTGCTGGTCACCTGCTCGATGGCATGCGCCGTCCAGCCAATGCTGCGGCCGAGCGCGAACAGGCGGAAGGGGGCGTCGGGGGGCAGGCGCAGGCTGCGGGTCATCGCGGCGAGCGCGAAATCGATGTTCGGATGCAAGCCGGTTGCGGCGAGGACCGCCTTGCGCAGCCGCGATAGGCCATCGTCGATTTTGAGGCCGGAAAAAAGCCCTTCGGCGCGCGGATCGCCTTCCGGATAGAGCGGGTGGCCGAAGCCGGGCAGCGGCCGGTCATGCGCCAGCCAGCGGGCGATTGCTTCATCGGGGCCCAGTCGCTCCGCATCCTCGACCAGCGCGATCGCCGCCGCGCCCGCACCGCCGTGGCGCGGGCCGGTGAGGGTGGCGAGACCGGCGAGCAGGCAGGCGGCGACCGGCGCGCCGGTGGAGGCGGCGACGCGGGCGGCAAAGGTCGAGGCGTTGAGCTCGTGATCGGCCAAAAGCACCAGCGCCTTGCGGATGAGATCCGCGCCCTCGTCTTCCACCGACCAGCCCTGCGCCAGCCGCGTATGTACGGATTCGGAACCCGGCGCCGCGCCGAGTGCCGCGGCCAGCGCGCTGGTGGCGGTGGCGCCGTCCTGCTGCAGCATGGCCGGCCTGCGGCCGAGCGAGGGCCAGCCTTCGGCCGCGAGCGCCGACAGCCTGGCAAATGCCGTTGGCGTGCCGCTGTGCCTTGCGGCCGAAGCGGTCAGCGAAGCGAACGACACCGGACGGTCGGAAGCCCACAGGAGTTCGGCGGTCTCCTCCAATGTCGCCGTCGCCGAAAGCACCACCGCGTCCTTGCCGCGATAGATGAGACGGCCATGCAGCACCGTCGAGACCGATGTGGTGATCGCCGGTTCGCCCCAGGCGATGGCGCTCTCGGCGATCGCCTGCGGGCTTCGCCCCCGCTCGCGGCGCGTGGCAAGTGCTGCGATATCGTCGGCGCGGTACTGGCTGCGGCGGGGGTCGGCATCGTCCGGCTTCATGCCGATGCGGCCGCGGCTGACATAGGCATAGAGCGTCTGCGGCCTGACATTCAGCCGCTCCAGCGCCTGCTCCCGCGTCAGCCATTCCGTCATGCACCGCCTCACATTGATTATATTGATCAAGATTGATGCATTGATTGGGCAGCATTAATTGCAATGCGCAAAAGGTCAAGGAGACGATCATGGCAAATGGGCTCGATGATGTTGTGGCGGCCGACACGGTGCTTTCCGATGTCGACGGCGCGGGTGGGCATCTGACCATCCGCGGCCATTCGCTGGCGGAGCTCGCCGGCCGCTGGCACTACGCGCAGGTGGTACGACTGCTGTTCGACGGCTTCTTCGACGATCTCCCAAGCGATGCCGAGCTGGAGAAAGCCATCGGCAAGGCGCGCGTCGACGTGTTCGATCGCGTGCGGCCGATGCTCACCCAGCTTGCGCCCCTCGATATCTACAGCGGCATGCGGGCCGGCATGGCCATCCTGCCGGACGGCGACGCGCTTGCCGATGCGCTGCGCTTGATCGCGGCGCCGGCGGTTCTGACGCCGGCGCTGCTGCGCCTTGGCCGCGGCGAGGTGCCGATCGCTCCCGATGCAAAAGCCGATCATGCCCGCGACATGCTGCGGATGCTTTCCGGCGCCGCGTCGCCCGCGCTCGCCAGGGCATTGGACAGCTACCTGGTGACCGTGTGCGACCACGGGCTCAATGCCTCGACCTTCGCGACGCGCGTGGTGGCGTCGACGCAGGCCGGACTAATCTCGGCGATCCTGGCCGGGCTCGGCGCGCTGAAAGGCCCGCTGCATGGCGGCGCGCCGGGGCCAGTGATCGAGATGCTGGACGCTATCGAGGAGAGCGGCGATGCGACCGCATGGGTGCGTAATGAGATCGCGCATGGTCGGCGCATCATGGGATTCGGCCATCGCATCTACCGCGTGCGCGATCCGCGCGCCGACGCATTGAAAGCGGTCGTGCGGCAGCTCGCTTCGCGCAACGAGACCGGTAGCCGTCTCGCTTTCGCCGAGACGGTGGAACAGGCGGCGCTCGAGGTGCTCAGGATCGCCAAGCCGCAACGCTCGATCCAGACCAATGTCGAATTCTACACCGCGCTTCTGCTGGAAGCGGTCGGCTTCCCGAAAGAAGCATTCTCCAACGTCTTTGCCGCCGGCCGTGTCGCCGGCTGGATTGCGCATGCCCGCGAACAGCAGGCCACGGGGCGATTGATCAGGCCGCAGTCGCGTTACATCGGGCCGGTCCCCGATCTGGTGGCTTGAGAAGCAGTTCCTCGACCCACCTTGCGGGGGCGAGGTAAGAGCATCTCATGACCGAAATGTCATGTGATCACGCTTGTTTGTCCGTGTTCTTGCCTTGGTTCGTCCTTATATGCTGCACTGCAACATAGGCAGGCAGAAGCCGCCCCCTGCGATAACGCTGGGGCAGGCAGCCGCATCAGGACAGGAACGCCATGGCGAAGAACGGCAAGGCGGAGGACAAGAAGAAGATCAACATCGCTCTTCAGGGCGGCGGCTCGCATGGCGCCTTCTCCTGGGGGGTGCTCGACCGCCTGCTCGAGGACGGCAGGCTGGAGATCGCGGCGGTGTCTGGCACCAGTGCCGGCGCCATGAACGCGGTGGCGCTGGCCGACGGTTTGGTGCGCGACGGCGTCGAAGGCGCGCGAAAAAAGCTCGACGATTTCTGGCGCGCCGTGGCTTCGAAAGGCCGCTTCAGCCCGGTGCAGCGCATGCCGTGGGACGTGGTCTGGGGCAACTGGTCGATCGAGAACACGCCCGGCTACGTCTTCTTCGACACGATGTCGCGGGTGTTTTCGCCTTATGTCGCCAACCCGCTCGGCCTCAATCCGCTGCGCGATGTGGTCGAGAAGGAGATCGACTTCGACAATGTGCGCGCCTGCAAGTCGATGGAACTGTTCATCTCGGCGACCAATGTCGAGACGGGACAGCTGCGCGTCTTCTCCGATGGCGAGATCGACCTCGATACGGTGATGGCCTCGGCCTGCCTGCCGCAACTGTTCCAGGCGGTGGAGATCAAGGGCGTGCCCTATTGGGACGGCGGCTATGGCGGCAATCCGGCGCTCTATCCGTTCTTCAAGACGGCGGCGACCGAGGACGTGCTTCTGGTGCAGATCAATCCGGTGGTGCGCGAAGGCACGCCGAAAAGCGCCAACGAGATCCAGAACCGCATCGACGAGATCACCTTCAACGCCGGGCTGCTGCGCGAATTCCGTTCGATCGCCTTCATCAAGGAACTGATCGCGGCCGGACGCCTGCCGCATGGCGAATATCGCGACATCCGCATGCACCGCATCGATGCCGACGAGGCCTTCAAGGACCTCTCGGCGTCGTCCAAGGTCAATGCCGAGTGGGCTTTCATCGCCTATCTGCGCGACCTCGGCCGAAGTGCTGCCAGCGACTGGCTGGAAGAGAACTACGACGCCGTCGGGACCCGAGCGACGCTCGACCTGTCGGGCGAGCTCGACGACGGCTTCAAGCCATTGCGCGGCCCGGCGCCCGGGCGCCGCGTGAAGGAATTCCTCGCCGCGCATATCAAGCCGGAATCCGCGCGGCGTCGGGCTTAAGGTCTTCCCATATCTGTCAGCAGGTCCGTCCCGGCTGTCAGCATCTTCCCTTGGGGAACCGGCGGGGCGCTGGATCATGCCAGTCACGCGATGTAGTCTTACCTGAACGTAAGGGGAGGTTGCGATGCTGCAGACCAGGCAGAACGCGCTCGGAGTCCGGTTTGAAGCGCAGTGCAGGGCCTTCGAGAAGGAACCCTTCCCGACGCTGGATGTGCGCAAGGACCGACTGAACCGCCTGCTCGCGCTCACCGAAAAGCACGAGGCCGAGATCTGTGCTGCGATCGACAGCGATTTTTCCGCCCGCTCGGCGCAGGAAACGCGGCTTGCCGAATTGTTCGTCGTGCGCGCCGGCGTCAGGCATGCGCTGTCGCATCTGCGCAGTTGGATGCGCGAGCGGCGCGTCGCAACCAGCCTGCCGTTCCTGCCGGGACGCAACCGCCTCTTGCCGCAGCCGCTCGGCGTGGTCGGCATCGTCTCGCCCTGGAACTATCCTTTCCAGCTCGCCCTCGCGCCGGCGACCGCGGCGCTCGCGGCCGGCAACCGCGTGCTGATCAAGCCGTCGGAGCTGACGCCGAAGTTTTCGGACCTGCTCGCCGGCCTCGTCGAGAAATACTTCGCGGCTGACGAGGTCAGCGTGATGGTCGGCGACGCGGAAGTCGGCAAGGCGTTCGTGTCGTTGCCGTTCGACCATCTCCTATTCACCGGCTCGACCGCTATCGGGCGGCAGGTCGCGCTGGCGGCCGCCGCCAATCTGACGCCGGTGACGCTCGAACTCGGCGGCAAGTCGCCGGCAATCTTCGACCCGTCCTGCGACCTCGACGCGGCGGTCGCCAGCGTCGCCTATGGCAAGCTGCTCAATGCCGGTCAGACCTGCATCGCGCCGGACTATCTCATGATCCCGCAAGGCCAGGGCGCGGCCATCGCGGCCAAGTTTGCCGCCGCTATTGCCAAGCTCTATCCGCGCCTCGGCGACAACCCCGACTATACGGCCATCGTCAGCGATCGGCATCATCGGCGGCTGAGCGACATGGTCGCCGAGGCGCGCGACAGCGGCGCAGACATCACCGAGGTCAATCCGGCGAATGAGACGCTCGGCGTCAGCGACCGCAAGATGGCGCCCGTGCTGGTGCGCAACGCCGGCGACAGTCTGCGGCTGATGCGCGAGGAGATTTTCGGACCGGTGCTGCCGATCATCGAATATGGCACGGTCGACGAGGCCATCGAGCATGTGAACCGGGGCGAGCGTCCGTTGGCGCTCTACTGGTTCGGCGGCGACAGCGCCAACCGCCAGAGGGTCATGCGGGAAACCATAGCCGGCGGCGTTACGGTCAATGACTGCATGATGCATCTGGTGCAGGAGCGGCAGCCTTTCGGCGGCGTCGGCGACAGCGGCACCGGCGCCTATCACGGCGAATGGGGCTTTCGCACCTTCAGCAAGGAAAAGCCGATCTTCATCCAGTCGAAGCTCAGCGCCGGCGGCCTGCTGCGCCCGCCTTACGGCAAGACCTTCGAGCGTATCTTCCGGCTGCTGAACCTCATCACTTGACAGCTTCAAGCCGGGGAGCGCGGGGCAGGGCCGTGCTCAACCATGCAATTGCCTCCGGATGTCGAAGATTTTTGCATCATGCTGACGGCTGCTGCCAGTGACCTTGGGGAAGCCTCGGGAAAGTCATCTGCGTGCCCGCAAAAGTGCGGCCGGCTGGCAGAAAAGCTTCGTTTTGTCGAGGTATTGCATTCCCTGGCGCAATGATCCCGCAACTTTTCCGACTATATTGCGCCGCAACTTTCAGGTAGAAGGCGCACTTCGCCGATCACGGCAAATTGAACCGGACCCTGCGCGCACCCATATCGGCCGCGCGCCCGAAGTCGGAAGCGCCGACTTCGCCAGGCCCTGCAACGGAAAATGACGATGCCGAAAATCAGGTTTCACAAGCTTGCGGCCATAGCTGTGCTCATCGGATTTGGCGCCTGGATGGGAACAGGCGAATTTTCGTCCGTCGGCAGCGCCGCGAATAAGTCGGTTACCACCGACAAGTCGGTCACCACCGACAAGCCCGCTGACGCGGGCAAGCCGGGCGCGGCGAAGCCGGAAGCGGCCAAGCCGAACACCGCGCAAGCCGAGCCCAAGGCCGCGCCGCGTACCGTCGCGGTGGTGACGCCGCCGCGCAAGACCTTCGCGCGGGCGATACGGATCTCGGGCCTCACCGAGGCCGACAAGCGCGCGGTGCTTGCAACGCGCGTCAACGGCGTCATCGACAGGCTGCCGGTCAAGCAGGGCGACCACGTCAAGACTGGCGACCTGGTGCTGATGCTTGCTGCAGAAGAGAAGATCTCGATGGTCGACAACGCGAAGCAGCTTGTGGTGCAGCGCAAGGCCGAGCTCGATGCCGCCGAGCGGCTGGCCAAGACCGGCAATCTGCCAAAGCTGCAGCTCGACACCGCCCGCTCCAACCTGACCCAGGCGCAATCGCAGCTCGACACCGCGCAGGCCGAGCTCGACCGCAACGAGGTCAAGGCGCCGTTCGACGGTGTCATCGACCGCATTCCGGTGGAACTCGGCAGCTCGGTGATGCAGGGCGGCGAGGTGGCGACGATCCTGAAGCTCGATCCGGTGATCGCACGTGGCGAGATCAGCGAGCGCGACCTGCGCTACGTCAAGATCGGCGACGAGGCCGATGTGCGCCTGGTCAACGACCAGAAGGTCACCGGTACGGTACGCTACATCAGCCGCGATGCATCGGCGCAGACCCGTACCTTCCGCGTCGAAGTGGCGATCCCCAATGGCGACGGCTCCATCCCCGCCGGCATGACGGCCGAGATCACGCTCAGCGCCGAGCCGACCAATGCGGTCATGCTGCCGCGCTCGGTGGTGACGCTTGGCGACAAGGGCGATCTCGGCATTCGCGCCGTCGGCAAGGACGACAAGGTGGCGTTCTTCCCGATCGACCTCGTCGACGACACGCCGCACGGACTGGTGCTGGGCGGCATTCCGGAAGATGCGCGCATCATCGTCGCCGGTCAGGAACTGGTGAAGGAAGGCGACCTGGTGAAGCCGGTCGAGGCCGACCAGGCGACCATCAACAAGCTGATCGGCGAAGCCACCGCCGGCACGCAGTAAAAGCACGACACGTCCGTCGCCGGACCATCAGGCGACGGCAGTTCGCAGCCTTTGAAGCATAACAGGCCGAAGTCATGGATATCGTCAGACTCGCCATCAACAACGCCCGCCTCACAATATCGGCGCTGCTGTTCCTGGTCGTCGCCGGCTGGGTCGCCTATCAGTCGACGCCCAAGGAAGCGGAACCCGACGTTCCGATTCCGATGATGTATGTCAGCCTGATCTATCAGGGCATCTCGCCGGAGGATTCCGAGCGGCTGCTGCTAAGGCCGATGGAAAGCAAGCTCAAGAGCCTCAAGGGGCTCAAGGAGATGCGCTCGGCCGCCTTCCAAGGCGGCGGCTACGTGCTGGTCGAATTCCAGCCGCAGACCAATCTGGCGACCGCGTTGCAAGATACGCGCAGCAAGGTGCAGGACGCCAAGGCCGACCTGCCGCAGGCGGCCGAGGAGCCGACGGTCAACGAGGTCAACGTCTCGGAATTTCCGGTTCTGGTCGTCACGCTTTCCGGCGATGTGCCGGAGCGTGTGCTGACCGCGGCGGCGCGCGAGCTGCGCGACCGTATCGAGGAAGTGCCGGGCGTTCTGGAAGGTTCTTTGCAGGGTGCGCGCGACGACCTGGTCGAGGTCGTCATCGATCCGGTTAAGCTCTCTTCCTATGGGTTGCAGCTTGACCAGGTTATCCAGGGCGTCGGTGCGTCGAACAGCCTGGTCGCGGCCGGCAACCTCGAGGGTTCGGAGGGTAAATACGCGGTCAAGGTGCCGTCGCTGATCGTGACGCCGGAGGACGTCGCCGACCTGCCGGTTGTCGCCACGCCGAATGCCGTCGTGCAGGCCAGGGACGTCGCCACCATCCGCTCGACGTTCAAGGATGCCGAGACAGTCACACGCCTCGACGGCAAGCCAGCGATCGCCATCGAGGTGAAGAAGCGCATCGGCGCCAATCTGATCGACACGCTGAGCCATGTCAGGCAGGTCTCCGATGCCTTCATCAAGACGATGCCCGAGGGCATGCATGTCACCTACACCCAGGACAAGTCGGTCTTCGTCAACCAGCTGCTCGGCGACCTGCAGAACCATGTGATGATCGCCGTCATCCTGGTGTTCATCGTCATCCTCTATGCGCTGTCGGGACGCGCCTCGCTGCTCATCGGCCTTGCCATCCCGTCGTCCTTCCTGATCGGCATCCTGCTGCTCGCCATGATGGGCTACACGATCAACATGATCGTGCTGTTCAGCCTGATCCTTGCGGTCGGCATGCTGGTGGACGACGCTATCATCGTCACCGAATTCGCGGAACGGCGCATGAGCGAGGGCATGCCGAAGGCGGACGCTTTCGCGCTGGCCGCCAAGCGCATGGCCGGCCCGGTGATCGCCGCGACGATGACGCGCATCGCCGCCTTCTCGCCGCTGCTCTTCTGGCCCGGCATCATCGGCGACTTCATGAAGTACATGCCGATCACGCTGATCGTGACACTGTCGGCCTCGATGCTTTACGCGCTGGTGTTCGCCCCGACTTTGGGCGCGATCTTTGCCAAGGCGCCCGAGCATCACGAGGACGATCATCGCGACGGCTGGTATATGGCGATCGTCAAGCAGGCGGTGCGCTTCCCGGTGACCGTGATCCTGCTCACCGTCGGCCTGCTGGTCGGCGTCGGCTTCGCCTATTCGAAATACGGCGCCGGCGTCGAATTCTTCCCGAGCGTCGAGCCGGACTATGGCCTGCTCTACGTGCACGCCCGCGGCAACCTCTCGCTGGCCGAAATGGATGCCGCCACTAAGACGGCGGAAAACCGGCTGCTCGGCTGGCCCGGCGTGAAGTCGGTCTATACGCGCGTGGGCAAGACGCAAGGCGGCGGCCAGGATGTTCCGGAAGACGTCGTCGGCGTCATCCAGTACGAGTTCGTCGACTGGCGCGAGCGCAAATCGGCCAACCAGATCCTGAGTGAACTGCGTACCGTCATGGCCGACATTCCCGGCGTCGATGTCGAGGTGCGTGTGCCGGAGGCCGGTCCGCCGACCGGCAAGCCGATCCAGATCAGGCTGTCGGCCGCCGATCCGGCCGGGCTCGACGACAAGGCGCGCGCGGTGGCGGCGCGGATCGCCAAGGTGCCCAATGTCATCGACATCTCGGATGGCCTGCCGCCGCCCGGTGTCGACTGGGCGCTCGAGGTGGACCGCGCCAAGGCCGCGCAATATGGCATCAGCCCGACCTCCGTCGGCACCGTGGTGCAACTGGTGACCAACGGCCTCAAACTCTCCGAGTACCGGCCGGCAGGGGCCGACAAGGCGGTTGACATCAGGCTCCGCCTGCCGGAGGACCGGCGCACGCTGTCGACGCTGGACGAGCTGCGTGTGCAGACCTCGCAAGGTTCGGTGCCGATCTCGAACTTCGTCGTGCGCAAACCCGAACCGACCGTCGGCATCCTGAACCGCATCGACGGCGCGCGCACCGTGGTCGTCCAGGCCAATGTCAGCGCCGGCGCGCAGGTGGCGGCGGTGCAGGAAGAGGTGACCAAGGCGGTCGCCGACATGGGCCTCGGTAGCGGTATACGCTGGAAGCTCGCCGGCTCCAACGAGGACAGCGCGGAAGCCAGCGCCTTCCTCGGCAAGGCCTTCGGCGCTGCGCTCTTCCTGATCTTCCTGGTGCTGCTGGCGCAGTTCAACAAGTTCACCAGCGTGTGGCTCGTCTTGTCCTGCGTGGTCATGGCGACGATCGGCGTGTTCCTCGGCTTGCTTTTGACGGGCGAAGCCTTCGGCATCGTCATGTCGGGCATCGGCGTGATCGCGCTCGCCGGCGTGGTGGTGAACAACAACATCGTGCTCATCGACACTTACGACCGGCTGCGCGAGGAAGGCTGGGACAAGATGGAAGCGGTGCTGCAGACCTGCCGCGAGCGCGCTCGTCCCGTGGTGCTGACGGCGGTGTCGGCCATCCTCGGCGTGCTGCCGATCGCCTTCGGCCTCGGCCTGGAAATCTTCCATCACGAGACGACGATCAACGCGCCGTCGACGCAATGGTGGATTTCGCTGTCCTCGGCGATCGTCTTCGGCCTGTCCTTCGCCACGCTGCTGACCCTGGTGGTGACACCCTCGATGCTGATGGTGTTCACCCGCGCCAAGGTGAAGCCCGGTGCGAGGCGAAACTGGTTTGGCCGCCTGTTCCGGCGCGGCAAGGGCAAGGTCTCGACCGACGCGCCAGCCAACGAGGCCGGCGTCGAGCCGGCGGAGGCCTTCCCGAAAGCCGCGGAATAGAGCGGGTTCACAACCACAAGGACAAAAGCCGCCAGGGAACAACCGGGCGGCTCTTTGCATTGTTCCCTCAAGTTCGATTAGTGCGTTTCACCGTTTCACGGAAACGGCGAACTGCCCTATCTCTTTGTTTCTACGCAATTCCAGACGGAAAACCGCTCACACTTTTCCTGGAATTGCTTTAGACGGCGAGGGTTTCTTATGACCATCACCACACTTCTCGTAATCATCCTGATCCTGATCCTGATCGGCGCCGTGCCGGCCTGGCCGCATTCCCGCTCCTGGGGCTACGGCCCATCCGGTATCGTCGGTGTCCTTTTGATCGTGTTTCTGATCCTGCTGCTGATGGGCAGGATCTGACCTTCAACGAATTGCGGCCGGGCTTCGAAACCCGGCCGCACCATTTCCGATGCAGCTTGCGATCAGGCAGCCTGACGCGAGGTCGAGACAGTGATACCGATATCCCGCAGCGCCTGCTTCACCGCCTGGTCGAGCGGGGTGTGCGGGATTTCGCCGATCACCTTTTCCAGCCGCGTCGAAGCAAGCCGGTGCGCTTCGAAGCGCAGATAGGACATCGAGACGATCTCGCGCCACATGGCGACGAATGGGCTGCCGGCGCGCAGCACCCACCAGGGCATGAAGGAGAGCTTAAGCTTGCGGCCGAGCGCCTTTTCGGCCGAGGCCTTGATGTCGAGGTCGGTGATGGCGTGACCGGGGAAGTTGATGGCCTCGTAGAAGCCGAGCTTATCGAGATTCTTCGCCAGGTCGACGAAAGCCACGGCGAAGTCCGGCAGATAGGCCCATTCATGCATGAGGTCGGCCGGGCCGGGCGCGGTGTAGACGCCCTTGTTCATCTTGGCGGCGACGACGAGGTCGAACCAGGAACCCGAGCCGGTGCCGCCGAAGAAATCGCCCGCACGCAAGACGATGGTGCGTACCCGGCCGGCTTCGGCCTCGCGGCGGAACAGGTCTTCCATGGCGCAGCGGATGCGGCCCTTCTCGGTGGTCGGATGGAACGGCGTCGCTTCCGTGATCACCTGCGGCATAGGCGAGCCGTAATTGTACACGGTGCCGGGGAAGAGATGCAGCGTGTTGTTCGCCAGGCAGGCGGCCATGACGTTCTCGGCCATCGGCGTGCACTTGCCCCAGTCGGTGTAGATCGGGTTCAGGCCGTTGAAGATGATGTCGACGCCCTCGGTGGCGCGGATGAGGGATTCGCGGTCCAGCCCGTCACCAGCAACTGACGTTGCGCCCTTGAGTTCCGCCGGCACCTTGCCGGTGCGGGTGACGGCGCGGACGTCGAAGCCGGCGTCGATGAAAGCCTTGCCAACCACGCGGCCGAGCCGGCCATTCGCGCCGAGGATTGCGATCTTGGTCATTTGTTCTCTCCGTTGCTTGCGTTTGCCCGGCTAATGTGAGGCGTTCACAAACGAATTGAAATTGACTGAAATCGGCGTTCTGTTATTCAAAAATGAATGAAGGAATTCGACTGGAACCTGATCAAGAGTTTTGTGGCGGTCGCCGAAACCGGCAGTCTTTCGGGAGCGGCACGCAGGCTCGCAGCCAGCCAGCCGACGCTTGGCCGCCATATCGCCGAACTGGAAGCGGCGCTGGGTGTCACGCTGTTCCGGCGCGGGCGGCGCGGCTACGAGCTGACCGAGGCCGGCAGCACGCTTTACGAACGCGGCCAAGCGGTCAGCGAGCAGGCCAGTGCCTTTTCGCTGCTGGCGCTGGGGTCGGTCGAGGCGATCGAGGGAACGGTACGCGTCGCTGCCTCGGAGGTGGTCGCCGCCTTCGTGCTGCCGGACATGATGGCGCGGCTTGGCGAGGAGGAGCCCGGTATCGAGGTCGAGATCGTCGCCTCGAATCAGGTCGAGAACCTTTTGCGTCGCGACGCCGACATCGCCATCCGCATGGTCAGGCCGGCGCAGAACGAGTTGGTAGCGCGCAAGGTCACCGACATCCCGCTCTGCCTATGCGCGGCCAGTTCCTATCTCGACCGACGCGGCCGTCCCGCAAAGCCTGCCGACCTTGCCGATCATGCCCTGGTCGGGTTCGACCGCAGCGACGAGATCATTCGCGGGCTCACTTCGTTCGGCATTCCGGTCGGCCGCAGCCATTTCCGCTTCCGGACCGACAACCAGATCGTGCTGTGGGAGGCGGTGCGGTCCGGCAACGGCATCGGCATCGGCCAGGAGCCGCTCGTCGACCGCGATCCCGACATCGAGAAGCTGCCATTCGATGTGCCTTTGCCTGAGTTGCCGGTGTGGCTCGCCATGCATCGCGATGTGCGCACCAGCATGCGCATCCGCCGCGTGGCGGATTTCCTGCATGAGGAGTTGAAGCGCTATTCGGCCGGCACAGGCTAGAGCATGATGCCGAAAAGTGTGAAGCGGTTTTCGGACGACATCATGCTCTATTCTCTGATCCTAGAGCCCGATGTATTTCAGGTCGGTTCGACCTGAAATACATCGGGCTCGGGAGCGAATTCGGCCCGGTGAGCGAGCCCGGCCATCAAGAGCACGACGACCAGCAGCCCCGACAGCGCGACGAAGATCGGCCCGAAGCTCGAACGCTCGGCGACGAAGCCGATCGCCGACGGCGCCACCAATATGCCTGAATAACCCATGGTGGTGACGACGCTCATACCGGTGCCGGACGACATGCCTTCCTGGTTGCCGCCGGCCGAGAACAGGATCGGCACCATGTTGGCGATGCCGAAGCCGCAGAAGGCGAAGGCGGCGATGGCGAGGTAAGGCGAGGACGAGAGGCCGGCGACCAGCATGCCGGCAGCGGCGACCAGCGCCGAGCCGCGCAATGTCGCCACGGCGCCGAAGCGGTTGCGCACGCCGTCGCCGAGGAAACGCATCAACGCCATGACGCCGGAGAAGGCGGCATAGGCGAGACCGGCGACCGCGAGGTCGGCGCCCAGTTCCTGGTGCAGGAAGAGCGCTGCCTAGTCGAGCACCGCGCCCTCCGAGATCATGGTGAGCAGCGCCATCAGCCCGACCAGATAGACGGCCGTGTGGCGCGGCAGCGTGAATTTCTGCTGCTCGACAGCCTGCGGCTTGTCCTCGGCGACGAGATAGCGAATGGCAAAGGCGATGAGGGCCAAGGCGATCACGGTTACCGCAACGGCATGGGGCAGATAGCCGTAGTTCTGGATCGAATAGCCGCCAAGCGCGCCGCCGGCGAAGCCACCAAGGCTCCAGAAGCCGTGCGAGGACGACATGATCGCGCGGGAGAGTTTTCGTTCCACCACGACGGCATTCGAATTCATGGCGACATCCATGCCGCCGATCGAGCCGCCGAAGATGAGCATGGCAATCGCCGCAAGCGGCACGTTGGGCGCGAGCGCCATGATCAGCAGGCCGAAGCTGCCGCAAATGCCGAACAGCCGAGTCACACTACGCGAGCCATGCCTGGAGATAAGATGGCCGCACCATGTCATGGCCATGACCGCGCCGACGCCGAACAGGAGAATCAGCAGGCCGAGCGTGAATCTGGTGATGTCGAGCCGGGTCAGGAACACCGGGATCTGCGGCGCCCAACTGCCGGTCAAGAAACCATTGGCGAGGAAAATGCCAGCGACGGCCCAGCGGCCGCGCGTCGCGGCCTCAATCGTGGTTTGCATGCTCATGATTTCGAAGTCCGCTACGCCAAATGGCTTCGCGCGGCAAATTAGATCGATTCAATCGGCAGTCAAGAACCGTGATGAGGAAGTGCTTGGACCAGGTGCGGGCGAATGAAAAGTCGCTCGGTAGCGATCCTTCGCGCCCCCATCTGTCCTGCCGGACATCTCCCCCACAAGGGGGGAGATCAGATGTCGTGTCGGCTTTCGCCAACCGCCAGCGTTGCAGGAAAAGCGGAGCGATGACGCGCTCAATCTCCCCCCTTGTGGGGGAGATGGCCGGCAGGCCAGAGGGGGGCGCTGTCCCGCGAGCATTCGCTCTTATGCCCTCGCCGTTAGCTCAATGATCCTTCGGCCGCCTGGCTTCGAACTCAGCCTTCTTGGCTTCCGACGCTTCGGTCTGGTTGAGCGCCTGCCATTCGGCATAGGGCATGCCGTAGATGATCTCGCGCGACGCATCTTTCGACAGCGGCACGCCCTCGGCCACGGCGGCCTCGCGGTACCAGTTGGACAGGCAGTTGCGGCAGAAGCCGGCGAGGTTCATCAGGTCGATGTTCTGGACATCGCCGCGCTCGCGCAGATGCTGCACCAGCCGGCGGAAGGCGGCTGCCTCGAAATCGCGCTTCTGGTCGTCGCTGAGCTCGGTCATTCAGGAACTCCCGGCCGTGGCGGCCCTTATGCCGGCCCCGTGCGCGAGCCGAACATCTTCACCTGATGTATATCGGCACGCCGGTCGATTGCGTCAACGATCGGCGCCAGCCGCTCGGTCCAGGCAAGCGCCCCGGCGCGGTCGGCGATCAGATCCTGGCGGATCTCGAGCAATGCATGGGCGTAGCCGTTGACGATGGCATGGCGGAACATGGTGTCGCCACGCAGCGCGCCGTCATAGGGTTCGTTGTCGCCGACGACGAGGGATTTGTCCTGCGCCAACATATCGATCAGCGGCCGCGCCACGCGGTCGTCGCGGTCCCACAGCACGCCGACATGCCAGGGGCGGACGAAACCCTGCATCACCGGCGTGAAGGAATGAACCGAGAAGATGAACGGCGCCCTGCCCGAGGCATGGGCGACGGAGGCGATCATCGCGCCGACGGCGTCGTGATAGGGCCGGTAGAAGCGATCGAGCCGCCGCTCGCGTTCTTCCGGGGCCATCGGATAGTTGCCCGGCACCACGGTGCCGTCATAGAGCTGACGGATCATGGTCGGGTCGTCCTCACCCCGGTTGGGATCGATCAGCAGCCGCGAAAAACCGGCAAGCACCGCGGGCGCGTCGAGCGCGGCCGCCAGCTCGCGCGTCACGGTCTCGACGCCGATGTCGTAAGCGATGTGACGGTCGAATTCGGAAGCCGGCAAACCGAGGCTGCCATACTCTTCGGGCAGGTCGCGGCGGGCGTGATCGGCGAGAAGCACGATGCCTTTCTTGCGGTCGCCCTCGACAATGTCGAACGGCGCGAAAACTGTGGATCGGGTCATCAGCTGAAAAGGGGGTGGTGGCTTCGGTGTGGTATCGTCATTCCACGAAGAGGGCACTGGCGCAATGCCGTTGTTTGGCCAAGGTTTCCGCAAAAAATCCCCGATGGGACAAGAAATTGCGCGGCCGGCCCTTCTAAATCGATTGGAATTGAACAAAACGGCGCGTTGACATGCGACCGGAGTTTGCTGAAAAGGGGCTTCGAGAGATGCAAATGTGGTTCGCAAGGGGATCTGCGATGGGTTTTGGCGGTCGGTTGCGCAAGCGCCTGGCCGTGCCGTTGCTGATCATCGGCGCGGGATTGGGCGCGGTTGTCGCGACCTCGCCGGCCCGGGCAGACTTTCGCGTTTGCAACGCAACGCAAAATCTGGTGGGCGTCGGCATCGGCTATCGCGCCAAGGCCGGCTGGATCACCGAGGGCTGGTGGCACATCGAAGGATCGACCTGTAAGACGCTGATTGAGGGTCCGCTGTCATCAAGGTTTTACTATCTTTATGCAGAAGACGCCGAACGCGGCGGGCGCTGGGACGGCCCGATCAACATGTGCGTCGCCGAAAAAGAGTTCAAGATCGCCGGCGTGAATGATTGCGTCGCCCGGGGCTTCCAACGCGCCGGATTTCAGGAATATGACACGGGCGAGCAGGCCAGCTGGATGGTCCAGCTGACCGACGAGCCCGCAACGGGAGGCGCGCCAGCGACCCCCGCCCCGGGAACAAACAGTCAATGAGACGCAACCGCAAGGTCAAGATCCTCGCCACCATCGGTCCGGCTTCCTCCTCCGAGGAAATGCTGAAGAAGCTTTTCGAAGCGGGCGCTGATGTCTTCCGCATCAATATGAGCCACACCGACCACGAGCTGATGCGCACACTGGTCGGCCGCATCCGGGCCGTCGAGGCCGCCGTCGGCAGGCCGATCGGCATCCTCGCCGACCTGCAGGGTCCGAAGCTTCGGGTCGGCAAGTTCGCCAATGTCAAGGAAGCGCTGACTCCGGGGCAAACGTTCACGCTCGACGACAACCCGGAACCTGGCAATTCCAGCCGTGTGTATCTGCCGCATCCCGAAATCCTGAGCTCGGTCGAGCCCGGTCACCGTCTTTTGATCGACGACGGCAAGCTCGAGCTGAAGGCGATAAAGAGCGACGGCAAGTCGATCACCTGCACGGTGGTTGCCGGCAGCGGCATTTCCGACAAGAAGGGCGTCAGCCTGCCCGACACCGACCTGCCGGTCGGCGCGCTGACCGAGAAGGACCGCGCCGATCTCGACGCGGTGCTGGCGGCCAGTGTCGACTGGGTGGCGCTGTCCTTCGTGCAGCGGCCGGAGGACCTGGCGGAAGCCCGCAAGATCGCGCGCGGCCGCGCGCTGATCATGGCCAAGATCGAGAAACCGCAGGCTGTCGCGCGGCTGCCTGAAATCATCGAGCTGTCCGACGCGCTGATGGTCGCCCGGGGCGATCTCGGCGTGGAAATGCCGCTCGAAGCCGTGCCGGGCATCCAGAAGCAGATCACGCGCGCGGCGCGCCGCGCCGGCAAGCCGGTGGTGATCGCGACTCAGATGCTGGAGTCGATGATTACCGCGCCGGTGCCGACCCGCGCCGAGGTCTCCGACGTGTCGATCGCCGTCTTCGAGGGCGCGGACGCGATCATGCTGTCAGCCGAATCCGCGGCCGGCGCCTATCCGGTCGAAGCGGTCGCCATGATGAACCGCATCGCCACCAAGGTCGAAACCGATCCGACCTATGCCGGTATCATCAACGCGCAGCGTTCGGAACCCGAGGCAACCGGGGCCGACGCGATTTCGCTGGCCGCCCGCGAGATCGCCGAGACGCTGAAACTGTCGGCAATCATCTCCTACACCGCGTCGGGCACCACGGGCCTGCGTGCCGCGCGCGAGCGCCCGCAGGTGCCGATCGTGGCGCTGTCGCCGATCCTCAACACGGCGCGCCGCCTATCGCTCTTGTGGGGCACGCATTGCGTCGTCTCGCCGGATGCCACCGACCTCGACGACATGGTCGACAGGGCCTGCCGCATCGCGCTGGAAGAAGGTTTTGGCAAGCCGGGCGACCGCGTCATCATCACGGCCGGCGTGCCGCTGCGGACGCCCGGATCGACCAATATGCTGCGCATAGCCTATTTGGGATCTGAGACTCACTAGGGTGCGTTGAGATTCGGGTGAGGCCGGCCTGCAAATGCCGGCTTCCTGCGCTTCCGGTGCTCACGTACTTTGAGTACGCTCCACTCCGGCCTTCGCCGGCCGAAGCCCTCATAGGTGTCTCGGCTCTATGAAAGGCTACGGCCGGCGTAGGCCGGTTCTCGGAAACCATCATTTTCGACTCGGCCTGACCCGAATCTCAACGCACCCCAGGCGCTTGGTCTTCGATCAGCCTGGCGCGAGTTCTGCGTCGGGCACCTTGAGTTCTGCGCAGCGGCCGGCGCCTTGCGCATCCCCGGCGATCCGGCCTTCCACGGCCTTAGCCATCGCCTGCAAGTCGATCGGCGCGCCGCTCACTTTCTCGATCGCGTCGACCACGAGGCCGGGCGCGATCCAGTCCGGCTTGTGGCCGAGATTGTGGACCCAGACCAGCTCGGCACCCGGGATGTCGCGCTCCAGGCCGGCGGAATGGATCGCCGCGTAGACCACCTTGTCGCGGTCGCCTGAGATGACGACGGTCGGCGCCTTGATCTCGCGGTAAGTGGGCGAGGCGGCGCTGACATAGTCGTAGAGCTGGGCGACGTCGCGGGCGTTGGCGCGAAAGGCGGATGGCCTGAGCACCAGCGGGATCGAAGCCTTGCCGATGTAATCGTCCGGCAGGTTGTTGGGCGAGAAGACGCAAGCCGTCGCATCGCCGATCCGCAGCATACCGGCCGGATAGGCGAGGGTTTCGGAAAACAGCCAGCCGACCACGGGCATGGCGGTGAGCTTGTAGTACCAGGCGGTCGCGCCGCCCGGCCAGGGATGCGTGGCGGGTGACACGAAGACGAGACCGGCTGTTTTTTCGGGATGCTGGCGGGCGAATGCCGTGGTGATCGCGCCGCCGAAGGAATGCGCGACGATGACCGCCCTCTGGATGCCGAGGCGGTCCATCAGCGCGGCGATCGTATCGGCTTGCTCGGCAAGTGTTTCATTGTCGCCGCGTTCCGACCAGCCGAAGCCCGGGCGGTCTAGGAACAGCATGTCAGCGCGGCCCTCGAGCAGGGGTTTTAGCGGCAGCATCTGGTCCTTGAGATTGGCGCTGGCGCCGTGGATGAAGACCACCGGCGGCAGGTCCGCGCCGCCCGACGCAGGGATATGGACGTAGTGGATTCGCGCGCCGTTGATCTCGGCGAATTCGCCCACAGGCGGGTTGCGGCGCTCGATCGACCAGATGCCGACGCGGGTGACGCCGGCAAGGGCAAAGAGGAGCGCGATGAGGAACAGGAAGGCGGCGCAGATGAGGTTCATGCGGGGAGATACGGGTGGGAGGAGAATTAGTTTGAGGCAGTAGGGCAGTAGGCAGTAGGCAGTAGGCAGTAGGCAGTAGGCAGTAGGCAGTAGGCAGTAGGCAGTAGGCAGTAGGCAGTAGGCAGTAGGGCTCTCTTTTCCCTACTCCCTACTGGCCAATTCCTACTGCCTAAATACCTTCGCCGGCCAGCTCTTCCGAAAGCGTCGAAACCTGGTTCTGGGCGCTGCGCATCATTGGGTAGATCGCCAGCACTTTTTGCCAGGCTTCCAGCGCCGACTGCTTGTGGCCGGTCTCGGTCATGATCTGCGCGAGGCCTGAAAGGGCGCCGAAATGGCGCGGCTCGAGCTGTAAGGTGCGGTCGATGTCGGCCATCGACTTCCCGTAATTCTTCATCAAGAAATGCACGGTGGCGCGGCGGTTCCAGCCTTCGGCGTAATTGGGCTGCAAGGTCACGACCTGGTCGAGGAAATCGAGCGCGACGTCGAATTTCTGTTCTTCCGTCGCCTTTTGCGCCCATTGCATCATCAGGTCGATCGAGGCGCTGCCGGACTGGTTCCACTCGCTCCAGATATGGCCAGCAATACGCTCGGCGGCTTTTTCGTTGCGTTCGCGCTTCAACTCGGCGAAGAGCTGGTCGAGGCGGCCCTGCTTGGTCGGGGCGGCCGGCGGCGGTGTCGCGGCGGGCGGCGCGGCATCTGGAGGCAGCGCGCCTGGCACCGTTTCTGCTGCTGCGGGCAAAGCTATGCCTGACAGCAAAAGGGCGGCGAGAAATGCAAAACGAATCCGCATCTCCGGAATCTAATCCCGGGCGGCGGATCGTCCAAATGATTTTAGCGTGAGAGAGCCGGCGAGCCGGCAATCAACATCAAACAGGCGCGGTCTCTTTGTGCATGTCGTTGTCCCAAAACCGCTTGGCACTTTTGGGCGACATGCACTACGCCGCGCGCAAAACTCAGCCCTGGCGCGCCTTGTAGCGCGGAGCGGTCTTGTTGATGATGTAGATGCGTCCCTTGCGGCGAACCAGCCGGTTGTCGCGGTGACGCGCCTTGAGCGCCTTGAGCGAATTCTTGATCTTCATGGTCTTGCCTGTTCGGTCAGGGCCCGTCCCGGGCCGAATTTTAAAAGGCGCGCCCGGAAAAAGCGCGCCTTTGAACTTGCGGTGGCTCATAAACGAGGAGTGTTGTCCGTGTCAACCACGTGACGATGCCCGAATAGGGCAATTGACGCGATCCATTAAATATTCGCCATCCCGGCCGGCGCGGCATTGCGCGACTCACGGACGATTGGAATGGTGGGTCGACTGGAATGGTGTCCACGCCCAAGCGACTGGAGATTCGCATGCGCCGTCTGTTTCTGTCCGCCTGCCTTGTCCTTCTTACCGCGCCGGCCGCTTTTGCCGAGGATTGCGACCGCAGCGACGACAGCCAGTCGATGATGAACATCTGCGCCGATGCCGACTTTCAGGCGGCCGATGCCAAGCTTAATGCCGCCTATAAAAATATCGTCAGCCGCAACGATCAGGCCTCGAACAAGCTGTTGCAGACGGCGCAACGCGCCTGGATCGCCTTCCGCGACGCCGAATGCGCCTATTCGACCGCCGACAGCGAAGGCGGCTCCATCCATCCGATGGAGGTATCGCAGTGCCTGACGAAGCTCTCAACCGAGCGCACAAAGCAGCTGACCTCCGACGCCAACTGCAAGCTGAGCGATCCGAGCTGCGCCGGCTCGGACGCGGGCGACGACCAATAGGGGAGTTATCGCGCCCGGAAGAGGCGTGTGAAATGGCCCATCTTGCGGCCGGGGCGTGACTCCGCCTTGCCGTAAAGATGCAGCATCAGGTCGGGCTCGTTGAGCAGCGCCGGCACCTTCAGCATGTCGTCGCCGATCAGATTTTCCATCACGCAGTCAAAATGCCGGGCGGGCGAGCCCAGCGGCAGGCCAGCGACGGCGCGGATATGCTGCTCGAACTGCGAGATGATACAGGCAGCCTCCGTCCAGTGGCCGGAATTGTGCACGCGCGGCGCCAGCTCGTTGGCGAGGAGCGAGCCGTCGGCGAGGACAAAGAACTCGACACCGATCACGCCGACATAGTCGAGCGCGGAAAGGATTTTCGAGGCGGCAGCCTTGGCGGCGGCGGCCGTTTGCGGGCGGATGGCCGCCGGCAAGGTCGAGCTGCGCAATATACCTTCGCGATGGACATTCTCAGCCGGATCGAAAGCAGCGACAGTTCCGTCGAGACCCCGCACGGCGATCACGGAAATCTCGCGCTCGAAGGCGACCAGCGATTCCAGGATCAGCGGCACATTGCCCATCGCCTCGCAGACGCCGGCAAAGCCGCCCGTTTCCATGTTGCGGAAGACGCGCTGGCCCTTGCCGTCATAGCCCATGCGCCGCGTCTTCAGCACGCCGCTGCCGTTGAACTTCCTCAACGCCTCGGTCAGCTGGTCGTCATTGTCGACTGCGCAGAATTCGGCCGTGGGAATGCCGATGCCGTTCAAAAAGCTTTTCTCGGTGACGCGATCCTGCGCCACTTCGAGCGCGCGGGCGGGCGGATAGACCGGAACTTTCGCCGCCAGCGTTTCGGCGGCGGCAACCGGGACATTCTCGAATTCGTAGGTGACGACGGCGCTGGCGGCGGCGAGCTCGGCGAGCGCTGCCGGATCGTCATAGGCGGCGACGATCTGCCGGTTGGCGACCTGGGCCGCCGGGCAGTCGGCCTGCGGTTCCAAGACAACGATGTGGTAGCCGAGACGGGCGGCGGCCATCGCCAGCATGCGGCCGAGCTGGCCGCCGCCGATGATGCCGATGGTCGATCCGGGGGCGAGGCTCACGGCGTGTCCGTCGGCTCGGTGGCGACCTTGGCGGTCTGCGCCGAGCGCCAGGCGTCGAGCCGGGCTGCCAATCTGTCGTCGTTGAGCGCCAGCACGGCGGCGGCGAGAAGTGCGGCATTGGCCGCTCCCGCCTTGCCGATCGCCAGCGTGCCAACCGGGATGCCGGCCGGCATCTGCACGATGGAGAGCAGCGAGTCCTGGCCGGACAGCGCCTTGGATTCGACCGGAACGCCGAAGACCGGCAGCGGCGTCATCGCCGCCGTCATGCCGGGCAGGTGCGCCGCGCCCCCGGCGCCGGCGATGATCACCTTGAAGCCGGCAGCCTTGGCGCCCTTGGCGAAGTCATAGAGGCGGTCGGGCGTGCGGTGCGCCGAGACGATCAGCCTTTTGTGCGGGATGCCGAGCGCTTCCAGCGTTTCCGCCGCCTGGCGCATCGTCGCCCAGTCGGACTGGCTGCCCATGATGATGGCGACGTCGGCACGCTGATCGGTCAAGGTATCGCTCCCGGCGGCAAAGGCGCGCCTTAGCGGAATTCGCCTGCTGCCGCAAGGATTGTCATGCCGGCGGCCAGCTAGTCCGGCCAGCGCAACGATCCGGCCGAATCCTTGCGCGACACTTTCATCGCGTTAGCCGGCCGGTCCTTCGCCGTCAGCACCGCGCGCAGTTGCTCGGCCACAATCTCCGCCTCGCCGGGATGCAAATTGCAAGGGTCGAGGAAGAAATGACCGCGCTCGACCTCGTGGTTGCGCACGATGATCGGCGGCGAGCCAGCCGCGAGCGCGGAGGCGAGACCGGCAGCCGTGAAGCGGCTTTCGGGGCGCACGAAAACCTGCAGGCGGTCGAGAGGATTGCTGGTCGGATCGGGTATGATCTCAGCGCCGATGCCGGGAATGCCCTGCAGGGCATCCTTCCACAGGTTGAGCGCCGCCTCCTCGCGCCGGCGGATGCCTGCATGGTCGCGCCTCTCCCAGGCGTCGAGCGCCGCCATCGTGCCGGCGATGCTTTCCTTACCGACCTTCATGGCGCGCGCCACGCCGCGGTTCTGCAGATAGGCAGCGCGCACCAGGTCCTTGCGGCCGGTGACGATGCCGCTGGTAGGCCCTGAAAGGAATTTGTGGCCGCTATAGACGACGATATCGGCACCGCGCGCCAGGAAGCTGCGCAGGTCGTATTCCGAAGCGGCGTCGACGATCACCGGCACACCCTTGGCCTGGCAGATCTCGCAGAACTCCTCCAGCGAAAGCATACCGTATTGCACCGTGTGGTGAGCGACGACGAAGAGGGCCGCCGCCGTGCGCTCGTTGATCGCCTCGCGCACATGATAGTCCTGTGTCACGCTGACAGTGCCCGCCGGAATGACCTTGGCGCCGGCGACGCGGATCGACTGGTCGATGGGCGCGCCATAGTTGACGATATGGCCGAGCTGGATGACGACCTCCGACTTCAGGCCTTCGGTGTCGTCCGGCAGGCGCTCGATCGCCAGGAGATTGGTGCCGGTCATCGCGCCGGCGATCGCCATGGTGATGCCCGAGGCGCAGCAGGCGGTTATGAAGCCGGCCTCGCCGCCGGTGAGACGGGCGACGACCGCGCTCGCGGCTCGCTGCAGATCGTCCATCTCCACCCATTGCGAGGCGATCTCGGCCATGGCGCTGATGGCTTCCGGAACGATGATCGAGGCCCCGAGCGCCGTCATCGTGCCAGAGACGTTGATGATGGGCCGCAAGCCAAGCCGCTCGCGGATCGTGGTGTTGGAGCCGGCGTCGGAATAGGTTTTCATGAGGGCGAACTCCTAAAGTCAGGCAGCGATCTCGACGACCGCTTCGATTTCGACGGTGATGTTTCCGGGCAGCGAGCCGACGCCGATCGCTGAGCGGGCGTGGCCGCCGATCTTGTCGAAGACATCGGCGAAAAGGTCCGAGCAGCCATTGACCACTTTGGGGTGGTCGCTGAAAGTCGGGATCGCGTTGACGAAGCCGAGCAGCTTCACCACGCGCACGATACGGCCGAGGTCGCCCGCCGCCGCATGCATGACAGCCAGCAGATTGAGGCCGGTGAGGCGGGCATGCTCATAGGCTTGCTCGACGGTTACGTCCTCGCCGACCTTGCCGGTGCACAGCGTGCCGTCGGCGCGCAGCGGCCCCTGGCCTGAGAGGAAGATCAGCCGGCCGCTTTCGGCATGGGTGACGAAATTGGCGATCGGCGTCGGCGGCTCGGGCAGCATCAGGCCGAGTTCGGCGAGCCGGGTGTAAGGCGTCATGGAAGAATGCTCCTTGGACGGCTAAAAACCATCCGATGTCAGAAATGCGAGGCGCGGAAGCGCGCCAGGAAGGTGCGCAGCCGCTCATTGGTGGTCTCCGCGGCAAGGACCTCCCTCGGCGGTCCGACCGCCGAGACGCCGCCGTCGGCCATGAAGACGATGCGGCTGGAGGCATCGCGGGCGAAGGCCATCTCGTGCGTCACCATCACCATGGTCATGCCGTCCTCGGCCAGGCTGCGCACCACCGCCAGCACCTCGCCGACGAGCTCCGGATCGAGCGCCGAGGTGATCTCGTCGAGCAGCAGGATTTTCGGCTCCATGGCGACGGCACGCGCAATGCCGACGCGCTGCTGTTGGCCGCCTGATAGCTCGGCCGGCAGGCTGTCGGCCTTATGGCCGAGGCCTACCCGGCCCAGCCAATGCTCGGCGATCGAGCGCGCTTCCGCACTGCTCTTGCCGCGCACCTTGGTGAGGCCGAGCATGATGTTGCCGGCTGCGGTCAGATGCGGGAAGAGGTTGAAGCCCTGGAACACCATGCCCGTCTCGGCGCGCATGGCGGCGAGATCTCTTTCGCTGCGCCGCTGGCGCGTTCCGGCATCACGGTATCCAACTTCCTTGCCGTCGATGCGGATCGAGCCCGAGTCATAGCTCTCGAGGAAGTTGACGCAGCGCAGCAGCGTGGTCTTGCCGCTGCCGGACGGGCCGATCACGGTCACCACCTCGCCCTTGGCCACCGTCAGGCTGACAGAGCGCAGCACGCTGACCGAGCCGAAGGATTTCGAGACCTCGGCAATATCGAGAAGCGCGGTGCTGTTGTTCGAACTGGTGGCCATCACGTTAGTCCCGGATGAAAGCGAAGCGCCGTTCCAGCCGTCGGCTGGCGTATGAAAGCGCATAGTTGACGGCGAAGTAGATGAGGGCGCCGAGGATATAGAGCGGCATCGCTTCATAGGTGCGGCCGATCACCTGGTTGATCGCCTGCATCAGATCGGTGATGCCGAGCAGCGAGACCAGCGCGCTGCCCTTCACGGCGTCGGTGACGCCATTGATCCAGGGCGGCAGGAAGCGGCGGAAGGCCTGTGGAAAGATGACGTAGGCGAGCCGCTGCCGGAAGGTCAGGCCGATCGCCATCGCCGCTTCGGACTGACCCTTTGGAATCGAGGCGACGGCGCCGCGCAGATATTCGACGACCTGGGCGGTCTTGAACAGAGTGAGCGCCAGCACGGCGGCCCAGAAGGACTGCAGGTGAACGCCGACCGCCGGCAGGCCGTAATAGACGAAGAAGATCAGCACCAGGATCGGAATGCCGCGGATGGTGTCCGAGAAGATGCGCACAGCCCAGCGTATTGGCGCGGGTCCATAGACCAGGCCGACGCCGAGGATGACGCCGGCGACGAGCGACAGCACGACGACCAGCAACGACACCCAGAGCGTCAGCGCGAAGCCTTGGGCGAGGAACGGCAGAGCGTAGGCGATCTGACCCAGCATCTCAGCGCGCCGTCCGGTACCAGCGCTCGACAAGGCGCAGCGCGAAAAGCAGAATATAGCCCGTCATCAGATACATCGCCGTCACCACGAGATAGACCTCGACGATGCGGAAGGTGTTGAAGTTGATCCACTGCGCGCCATAGGTCAGCTCCGGCACCGAGATGACGGAAGCGACGGACGTATCCTTGAACAGCGAGATGAAGGTGTTGGAGAGCGCCGGCAAGGTGATGCGCATCATGGTCGGGAGGCGCACATGGATGAGCCGCTGCCAGGGCGTCAGCCCGATCGCCTTGCCGGCATCGAGCTGGCCGCGCGGCACGGCTTCCAGGCCGGAGCGGAACACTTCGACCAGATAGGCGCCGCTGTAGAGGGCGAGCGTCGCGACGAAAGAGGTCTGCGCGCTATAGACGAGATCGACGACCGTCGGCAGGCCGTAGAAGACCAGATAAACCAGCAGGATCAGCGGCACGTTGCGGATGAATTCGACATAGGCCGCGATGATGCCGCGCACCACGCGTCCGGCCGAGACATACCAGACCGCCAGCACAAGGCCGATGACGATGCCGATGGCGATCGAAATCACGGCAAGCTCGAGACTGAGCAGCAGCCCGCCCCACAGCTTGTCGAAATGCCGCCAGATCAGGTTGAAATTGAGCGTATAGCCCATGCGTCCGTCTCAATAGCCAGCGATGACGGATCGAGCATCCGTCACCCGCCAGGCCTGTGTCGAGGAAAAACAGGCGGAAGGACGGCTCCCTCCGCCGGCTTGGCGTATGGCTTGTCAGATGACCGGGAAGCCCGGATGACGCGGCGGCGGCTCCTGGCCGAAATATTCCTTGAAGGCGGCGTCGTAGAGCGCCGTCTCATGGCCGAACATGGCGATGGTGAAGGTCTGGTTGACGAAGGTCAGCCAGTCGAGATCGCCCTGCCTGACGGCCGCGCCGTAAAGCATCGAGTACCAGCTCTTGCCGGCATCGAAATATTTGTCCGGGTTGCGCGAGGCGAGCCAGCGCACGGTCGAGAGGTCGACCGCGGCGGCGTCGACGCGCTTGGACTCCAGCGCCTGCAGCACGTTGGCCTGGGTGTCGATCTGCATCACCTGCGCCTGCGGCAAGGCGAAATGCACCGAGCTTTCGGCATCGACATTCTGCAGGATCGAGATGCGGGTGTTGGCGCCGTTGGCCAGGAGCTTGTCGAAGGTCTTGTTCTCGGAGCCGGGCAGGGTGAGCAGCGCGACGCCTTCGACATAGTAAGGCCGCGAGAAATGGATCAGCTGCGAGCGCTGCGCGGTCATGGTCATGAACTGGATAGTGATGTCGACCTTGTTGGTCGTCACGTTCGGGATGCGCTGCGCCGGGTCCTGGGGTACGAACTCGACCTTGGTCGGGTCGTCGAAAAGGCCCTTGGCGAGGATGCGGCCCATGGTGATGTCCATGCCGACCAGCTCGCCGGCATCATTCTCGAAATGCCACGGCGCATTGGTGCTGCCGGTGCCGACGATCAGCTTGCCGCGATCGAGCGCGGTGCGCAGCACGCTGTCCGACGCGGCTTGCGCCGCCGCCTTCTCGGCGCTGATTGCGGTGAGCGCGCCGGCGGTGGCAAGGCCCGCCATTCCCAGTTTCAGAAAATCACGTCTGCCGGATGTGTCGTTCACGGCGACCTCCTTTGATGGTTTGTTCCCCAATGCTGCAGAAATACGCATCGCGACAGCGATTGTCTCTTACAAGAGACGCGTGTATCCTGTACAAGACAGATACTAACACCAGGAATCGACAATGCAAGATGGTGAAACGCTGAACGCGTGGCCGACCGAAGGCGCCGACGAAGAGCGGCCCGCGAACTCGCGGGAAAAGGGCCTCAACAGGGTCTTGAACATGCTGGAATTCCTGCACGCCAATCAGCGCGCGATCGGCATTGGCGAGTTGGCCAAGGGGCTGAATGCCCCGCGCTCGACGACCTACACGCTGGTGCGCGAGCTGGTCGAAGCCGGGCTCCTGGAAATGGCCGGCGACGGCAACCGCGTCTATTTCGGCAAGAAGCTCTATCTCTATGGAATGGCCTATATGCGCGGCAACGACCTCTTACGGCGCGGCCGCCAGGAGGTCGACACGCTGTCGCGAGAGACCGGCGAGACATCAGAGCTGTGCATGCTGCAGAGCGGCCGCTACACGATCGTCCACTCCAGCCCCGGCAACAGGCCGTTCCGCATCAGCTCGGCCACCGGCTTGCAGATCCCGCTGCCCTGGACGGCTTCCGGCCGGCTGCTGCTTGCCGGTCTCGACCGCGGCCGGATCGAAGCGATGGTCACGCAAGACGATCTCGTGCTGCCGGACGGCCGCAAGATCGCGCTCGACGATTTCATCGACGACATCGGAAAGGCCCGGGTCACCGGCTATTGCGTCACATCGGGCCTGGTCGATGCCTATACCAAATGCCTTGCGGCGCCCGTGTTCTCGGCTCCCGGCAAGGTCGAGGCGACGATGTGCCTGGTGGTGCCGATCGACACGTCCGAGGACCGTACAGGCGAACTGCTGACCGTGCTGCGCGAGCGCGCGGCGCGGCTTTCGATCTCGTGACGGCGTTGAGCCGGTTATTGATCCAAGGCGTGTCGATATTCAGGTGAGGCCGGCCTGCGAATGGCGGCCTCCTGCGCCTCCGGTGCTCGCGTACTTCAAGTACGCTCCGCTCCGGTTCTCGGAAACCACCATTTTCGACTCAGCCTGACCTGAATCTCAACACGCCTTAGGCGATGATGTCCGGGATAATGCGGTCCTCCAGCGCCGACAGCCGGTCTTTCAGCATCAGCTTCTTCTTTTTCATGCGCTGGATCTGAAGCGGGTCACAACCGGTGGCGATCATCGCGTTGATGGCGGCGTCGAAATCGGCGTGTTCCTGTTTGAGCCGGGAATATTCGAGGCGTATTTCAGCCTGTTCCTGTTCGGACATTATCTACCGTTTTGCGTATGCGTCGCCCAATCGGGCTGTCTGGGCGGGGCCGGTCGGGTTTCTGTCGGTGACCGGCGCGCAGCCCTTATCACATTTCACTTTGTCGTGGAATGCTACCACGTGGCATTCGACATCGAGATCGGTTGGTGGCAAAGTGTCATGGTGCCGTCACAGTCGCAACCTGCGGTGGAGGCGCCCGCGACGGCTGCAATCGAGGAAACCATGAAAGGGAGAACCAATCATGTCTCTTGCATCCCATCTTGATGAGTTGCAGCGGAAACACGGTGACATCGAGCGTGAACTTATCGATGCGATGAACCATCCTTCGGTGGACGACCTCGAAATTGTGAATCTCAAGCGGCGCAAGTTGGCAATCAAGGACGAGATTGAAAAGCTGAAAGGGAAACCGACCTCGCACTGAGCCTTCTTCAGGCGACATCACCGCTCCCGCCGCGGTGCCAACCTACCGGTGGCAAGAAATGCCACCGGCCCGTTGTCTTTAACCGAATCATCTGACCGTTTTTGCGTAGATCTTGCGGCCCAAGGCTTTTGCATGAGCCCTGCGGCCGCTGATCGCGGGTGATCGATTTGCAGGCCTTGCCTGCCGCTTGCCATTGACAAGCCATCTTTGCTCCGCCACCTCATGCCCGGAACCCCCAGATGAAGGCGGCCGGCATGACCGGATATTTTTCCTCTCCCTTCCCGCGGCGCACGTCGGTCGGCGTGTCGGTCGGCGGCGTGATGGTCGGCCGCGGCGCGCCGGTGGTCGTACAGTCGATGACCAATACCGACACCGCCGATATCGACCAGACCGTCGCCCAGGTCGCGGCGTTGCATCGCGCCGGCTCGGAAATCGTGCGCATCACTGTTGACCGCGACGAGAGCGCCGCGGCGGTTCCGCGCATCCATGAGCGGCTGTCGCGGCTCGGCATCGACGTGCCACTGGTCGGCGACTTCCACTATATCGGCCACAAACTGTTGGCGGATCATCCGGCCTGCGCCGAGGCGCTGGCGAAATACCGCATCAATCCCGGCAATGTCGGCTTCAAGGACAAGAAGGACCGCCAGTTCGCGGCGATCGTCGAAATGGCGATCAAGCACGACAAACCGGTGCGCATCGGCGTCAACTGGGGCTCGCTCGACCAGGAGCTGTTGACCCGGCTGATGGACCAGAACCAGGCCCAGGGCTCGCCGCTCACCGCACAGGAAGTCACGCGCGAGGCGATCGTGCAGTCGGCTATCTTGTCGGCCGAGATGGCCGAGGAGATCGGACTTGGCCGCGACAAGATCATCCTGTCGGCCAAGGTCAGCGGTGTGCAGGACCTGATTGCCGTCTATACCGAGCTTGCCACACGCTCCGACCACGCGCTGCATCTCGGCCTCACCGAAGCCGGCATGGGCACCAAGGGCATCGTCGCCTCCTCCGCCGCGATGGGTATCCTGCTGCAGCAGGGCATCGGCGACACGATCCGTATCTCGCTGACGCCGGAGCCGAACGGCGACCGCACGCGCGAGGTGCAGGTGTCGCAGGAGCTGCTGCAAACCATGGGCTTCCGGCAGTTCGTGCCGATCGTCGCGGCCTGCCCGGGCTGCGGCCGCACGACATCCACCGTGTTCCAGGAGCTCGCTCAGAGCATCCAGGCCGATATCCGCAAGAACATGCCTGTATGGCGCGAGAAATATCCCGGCGTCGAGAACCTCAAGGTCGCGGTGATGGGCTGCATCGTCAACGGGCCCGGCGAATCGAAGCATGCCGACATCGGCATCTCGCTGCCCGGCACCGGCGAGACGCCGACGGCGCCCGTCTTCATCGACGGCAAGAAGGCGGCGACTTTGCGCGGTCCCTCGATCGCGCAGGATTTCGAGAAGATGGTCGGCGACTATATCGAGCAGCGCTACGGACACGACAAAGCCGCGGCCGAGTAGGCCGATGCACCGTTTCCTCGCGGTGGCCCTGGCCTTGCTTTGCAGCTTCAGTTGGGTGGCAGGCGCGTCCGCCGACCCGCCGCAGTCGAAATCGGCTGCCAAACGGTTGATCAACCGTGTCTGCGATCTGATCGAAGCCCAGGCCCAGCAGAATGGCCTGCCCAAGGATTTCTTCGCCAGGCTGATCTGGAAGGAAAGCCGCTTCGATCCGAACGCGGTGAGCCCGGTCGGTGCCGAAGGCATCGCCCAATTCATGCCCGGCACCGCCAAGATGCGCGGCCTGGCCAATTCCTTCGACATCGAGCAGGCGCTTCCCGCCTCGGCGAAGTACCTTGCCGAGATGAAGGCTGGCTACGGCAATCTCGGCCTCGCGGCTGCCGCCTACAATGCCGGGGAAAACCGGGTGTCGCGCTGGCTGGATTCCGGCGGCTTCCTGCCGATGGAGACGGAAAGCTATGTCTTCGACATCATGGGCGAACCCGTCGACAAGTTCTCGGACAAATCTTATGCCGGCACCGTCCAGCCGCTCGATCCGAAGATGAGCTTCGCGGTCGCCTGCCGCAGGCTGCCGGTGATCATGTCGCAAACCGTCGCCATGGCTTCGATCAACGTCAAACCGTGGGGCGTGCAGGTGGCGGGCAATTTCCGCCGCTCGGCGGCGATCGGCCAATGGCTGAGGGTCAAGAGTCGGTTCCCGGCGCTGCTCGCCAGCCATGATCCGGTGGTGAGCCGGGTGCGCACGCCGATCGGCCGGCGCGGCATCTATGCGGTCAGGATCGGCGCCGACTCGCGCGGCGAGGCCAACGGCATCTGCGACAAGCTGCAAAGCGTCGGCGGCGCCTGCGTGGTGATGCGCAACCGGTAGCAGCAGGCCGGAAAGTGAGAAACGTCGGCGGGACAGCACCCCCTCTGTCCTCCCGGACATCTCCCCCGCAAGGGGGGAGATCAGATGTCGCACCGGCCTTCGCCAATCGCCACCGTTGCAGGACTGAGCGAGGCGCCGAAACTGCCAATCTCCCCCCTTGCGGGGGAGATGGCCGGCAGGCCAGAGGCGGGAACCCGGCAGTTGATCTTTATCGAGAGCTGCCCTCGTTCGGCAAACCGCTCAAGCCGTCTTCGCCGACACGGTCTCGCTGAGCCAGGTGCCGATCTTGGCGCCGAGGCGATCGGGCGAGACCGGCTTCGGCAGATAGTCGTCCATGCCGGCCTCGATGCATTTTTCGCGGTCGCCCTTGAGCGCGTGCGCGGTGACGCCGATGATCGGCGTGTGATCGCCGCTCTGCGCTTCGATTGCACGGATGGCGCGGGTCGCCTCATAGCCGTTCATCTCCGGCATCGAGACATCCATCAGCACCAGGCGAGGACGCAGTGAGCGGTACATCTCGACCGCCGTGCGGCCGTTGCCGGCGATGCGGTAGCTGAGACCGAAGCCGTTGAGGATCTGGCCGAAGACCAGCTGGTTCACGTCATTGTCCTCGGCGATCAGGATATCGACCGGGCCGCTCGGCGCGGCGGTCGATTCCGGCGCTGCCGGGACCGGAACGGCCGGGCCACGGATGACGGTGAAGGCCGGCTGGGGCGCCGGAACCGCCTGGGTCATGACCGGCTCGCGCACGAAATGCGCCTTGGCGCCTTGCGTGCGCGCCTTCTGGATGGCGGAGATGACGGTGCCGAGCAGCACCGCCGAGCGCGCCGGCTTGGTGAGATGCGCGACGATGCCGAAATCGATCACCATCCGGCCGAAATCGACCTGGTCGACCGAAGTGAGCAGCACGACCGGAATCGAGGAAAGGCGACTGTCGGCCGCGATGGCTCGCGCTACATCGGCGCCGTTCATGCCGGGCATCTGGTAGTCCAGGATGATGCAGTCGACCGAGGCGCCGAGCTGGCAGGCGCGGTCGAGGAAGGCGAGGCCGACGGCGCCGCTTTCGGCGGCCGCGCAGTCGAAGCTCCAGCTTCTGAGCTGCTCCAGCAGGATCTCGCGGTTGACCGGATTGTCGTCGATGACCAGGACGCGGGCGCCGGTGACATCGACCGGCACGAGGTCGTCACGCGCCTGCTGGTCATGCGAGGGCAGCGGCACGGCGAACCAGAAGACGGAGCCGCGGCCGATCTCGCTTTCGACGCCGATCTTGCCGCCCATCAGGTCGACGAGCCGGGCCGCGATCGCAAGCCCAAGCCCGGTGCCTTCGTGGCGGCGGGTCGAGGAACCGTCGACCTGGGCGAATTTCTCGAATACGCTCTGCAGTTTCTCGGCCGGGATGCCGATGCCGGTGTCCTCGACGCGGACCTTGAGCTGGACCACGCCGTCGACGACATCGCCGCCGACGTCCACCAGGACATGGCCCTTCTCGGTGAACTTCACGGCGTTGCCGAGCAAATTGGTGACTATCTGCCGGAAGCGCCCGGCGTCGCCGACCACGAACGCCGGCAGGCGCGGGTCCACGCGCACGATGAGCTCGAGATTCTTTTCGGCAACGCGCGCCGACACTAGCGTCGCCACATCCTCGACCGCTTCAGCCAGGCGGAAGGGGGCGGGGTCGAGCGTCAGCTGGCCGGCATTGATCTTGGAGAAATCGAGGATGTCGTTGATGATGGTGAGCAGCGCGTTGCCGGATTTGACGATGACGTCGGTGAAGGTCTTCTGGCGCGGCGTCAACTCCGTCTTGGCGAGCAACTCGGCCATGCCGAGCACGCCGTTCATCGGCGTGCGGATCTCATGGCTCATATTGGCGAGGAATTCCGACTTGGCGCGGTCGGCTGCCTCGGCCTTGAACAAGGACGCGGCGGTCTCGGCGAAGGCGCGGCGGATTGCGTTCTCCATCGGCCGGAAGATCAGAACCGCGGCGACGGCGAGCACGGCAAACAGCAGCCCGCTCGCCCACAAGAGCAGTCGGTCGTTGGAGGCGTCGGCGAGGCGACGCTCGTCGTCGAGCGCGGTGCGCACCTTGACCAGCATCGGCTGGGCGAACAGGTCGTTCTGGTTGCGGATCTCGCGGTAGCTCCATTCGTCGACCTTCTGGGCGGTCGACATCAGATTGAAGTTGCGCACCATGTCGCGCGCTGACCAGAACAGGTCGTCATTCACCGAGGCGGTATCCAGCGTATTGATGGAGTTCCTGGACAGGCGCGGCTTGATCGCCGCAAGCTCGGCGTTCAGGATCTCGATCTCGGCCGTCAGCCGTTCCGAATGACCGCGCGCGGCGGCCGTCAGCGCGTCGCGCGTCTCGCTGCGCCAGGCGGTGCCGGTCGTCTCGGCGAAATTGGTGGCGTTGCGCAGGTCCCGGGCGAAGATGACGAAATTGCCGCTGAGGGCATCGACCTCGTGGCGGTACGAATTCACACGGTTGAGCGCGAACATGACCGCCGCCGAAGCCAGCGCGAAGATCAGCAGTCCCGAAATGTAGCGGATCCGGATCGACCGGAGGAAAGAAGAATATTCCGGCATGCGCAACCCCAACACATACGCACAATTTTAATGGCCGAGATTACGCTTGATTTACATTAAGATTTCGTTGGAGGGCGAGATCCCCCTGCGCTGACGGATCGAGGCGGGCGGGCCGCTCTGCAAGCGGCCCGCTTTGCTCGGGTTCAGATCCTATTCCTTGGCCCGGTAGGCGTCAGGAATGACGAAGACCTCGTCGGCGCGGCCATAGCCCCCATCGGGAACCTCCTCGATCAGCACCATCGTGGTGGGACGCACACCTTCGCCGAAATAGTCGACGAACATCTGCGTGGTCTTGTGGACCAGGTCCTCTTTCTGCGCCTTCGTGAGAGCGGCTTCGGGCATCTTGAAGTTGGCAAAGGGCATTTCCAGGTTCCTTTCAGGTTGGGTTTCAGGGCTTTGGATGAAGGAGGTCGGCAAGGCCGATGCGCTCAAGGAGCTGCGCCCGCACGCGGTCGGCAACGCCGTTGACGATGGCCGCGCCGTCGTCGGACGGGTCGATATGGACGCGGAACGGCCGGCGGCCATGCGGCATCGCCACCAGATCGACGATGGCCTGCGCGACCTTTGAGGGGTCGGCGTCGGCGGGCTCCAGGCCGGCAAGGCCCTTGAGTGCTTGGTCGTCCACGCCGGCGTAAGGGCCTGACCAATAAGCGGCGGCGCGCGGGGTGTCGGCGGGCTTGCCGGAATGGGCGAAATGCTCCGTGCCCTTGGTGAAGGCGCCAGGCACCACGATGCTCGTCTCGATGCCGAAACGGGAAATCTCCAGCGCATAGCTCTGCGCCAGCGCGTCCATGCCCGCCTTGGCGGCGAAATATGGCGCGAGAAAAGGCGGCGTGCCGCCGCGCGTGCTGCTCGATCCGACCCATATCATCAGTGCGCGGCCGAGCGAGCGCATATGCGGAAGCACCGCACGGTTAACGCGCTGGGTGCCCAGCACATTGACGTCGTAGAGCGCAGCCAATTGCTCCGGCGTGAAGGCTTCGGCCGGTCCGAAGACCATGTGGCCGGCATTGTGGATGACGACGTCGATCCGGCCGGCTTCGGCGAGGATGGTTTTGACCGCCGCCTCGATCGACGGTTCGGACAGCACGTCGAGTGCAATGGCGCCGAGCGCCAGCTTCTCCTCGCGCGCCAGCCTTTCGATTTCGGCGGTCGCGGCGCCTCCGCGCGCTTGCGGATCGCGCATCGAGGCATAGACCCGGTGACCGGCCCTGGCGAGCGCCTTCGCGGTCATTGCGCCGAAGCCGCTCGACGCGCCGGTGATGAGAATTGTCCGCTGCATGACCGCCTCCCTCAGATAGTACCGCCATTGGCGCGGATGGTCTGACCGTTGACCCAGTGGCTGTCCGGACCAGCTAGGAAGGCGACGAGCCCGGCGATATCGTCGGGCTGGCCAAGGCGGCCGAGCGGAATGAGCTTGGTGATCGCTTCGATCTGCGCGGCGCTCTTGCCCTCGGTGAAGAGTTCGGTGTCGACCGGGCCGGGTGCGACGGCGTTGACGGTGATGCGGCGCGAGCCGAGTTCCTTGGCCAGGATGTGCGTCATCGCTTCGACGCCGGCCTTGGTTGCGGCATAGACGCCATAAGTCGGCTGGTAAAAGCCCACGACACTTGAAGAAAAGTTGATGATCCGGCCGCCATCGTTCAGACGGCTCGCAGCTTCGCGCATGCCGCGGAACGGGCCGCCGAGATTGACGGCAAGCTGGCGCTCGAACTCGGCGTCATCGACTCCCGCGATCGGCGACAGCTTCATCATGGCGGCGTTATTGACGAGAATGTCGATCCCACCGAAAACCTTTTCGGCCGCATCGAACAAAGCGGCCATGCCGCCCGGTTCGCCGATGTCGGCCTGCACCGCGAGCGCCTTTCCGCCGGCGGCTTCGATGACTGATACGACTTCGTCGGCGGCGTCCTTGCCACGCGCATAGTTGACGATGACGGCGATGCCGTCCTGGGCGAGCCGTTCGGCTATCGCCGCGCCGATGCCTCTGGACGCGCCGGTCACAATCGCCGTTCTTGTCTTTTGCATGATCGATCTCCGTTCATTGTTGTGAAGCGGATATAGATCGCGGCGCTTTCCGGATAATCAGTCTTCTATTGACAGAAGTATTCGGCTGCGGCGAACAATCCAACATGGATCGACTCGACAGGATGCGGCTGTTCGTTCGCGTGGTGGAGCGGCGCAATTTCACCGCGGCTGCAGCCGATCTCGGCCTGCCGCGCTCGACCGCGACGGAGGCGATCCAGCAGCTGGAGGATCATCTGGGCACGCGTCTGCTGGACCGGACGACCCGCCATGTCGCCACGACGCTCGACGGGCAGGCCTACTACGAGCGCTGCCTTTTCATCCTCGGCGAGGTGGAGGATGCCGAGGCCGGGTTCCGCCGCGCCGAACCCCGCGGCTTGTTGCGCATCGATGCGCATCCGCTGCTCACGCAGCGGTTCCTTTTGCCGGAACTACCCGCCTTCCTCGAACGCTATCCCGAGATCGATCTGCATATCGGCCAGGGCGATCGGCTGGTCGACCTGGTGCGCGAAGGCGTCGATTGCGTGATCCGCGCCGGCGAGCCGCAGGACAGCGGCATGATCATGCGACGCCTGGCGATGATCGGCGAAATCACCTGCGCCAGCCCGAGCTATCTGAAGCGGCATGGGATGCCGGCCTCACCGGAAGCGCTGGACGGCCATCAGGCCGTCGGGTTCGTCTCCTCGCGCACGGGCGAGGTCCTGCCGCTGGAGTTCACGAACGGCTCAACGGTGCGTCAGATCACGTTGCCCGGCCGGGTGCGGGTGAATAATTCCGACACCGCCGTCGCGCTGGCGCGCCTCGGTTTCGGGCTTCTGCAAGCGCCACGCTACCGGCTGGAAAAGGACCTCACGGACGGGACGCTGGTCGAGGTTCTGGGGGATTTTCCACCGACGCCGACGCCGCTCTCGGCGCTCTATCCGCAGAACCGTCAGCTCGCGCCGCGGCTGCGTGTGTTCCTGGAATGGGCGTCGCGCATTTTCGCCAAGGCAAAACTGTGAAACCGGTTCGGCTCGGCTAATACCCACGTCTTCAGCTGTTGCGCGTCGCCACGAAAGTCGCGGCTTCCTTGAGCAACTCCGCCTGCTCTCCATAAGGCTCGAGCAGCGCATGCGCCTGGTCGATCAGGCCGTGCAACTGGCCGCGCGCCCAGTCGGGTCCGTGCAGCGCGGCAAGCGTCGCTTTGCCGGCGGCGGCGTCCTTGTTCGTTGCCTTGCCCATCTGCTTGGCGTCCGCCGTCAGGTCGAGCAGGTCGTCGGCGAGCTGGAAGGCGAGGCCGATCGCCGAGCCGAACTCGGCCAGCCGCTCGCGATCTGCGGGCGGCGCGCCGGCAACGATCGCGCCGGCCTCGCAGGCGAAGCGGATCAGCGCGCCGGTCTTCATCGCCTGCAAGGTGATGATGCCCGCCTCGTCCGGCCGTTTGCGCTCGGCGTCGAGATCGAGCATCTGGCCGCCGACCATGCCGCCGGCGCCGGCCGCGCGAGCGAGTGCGAGAACAAGTGCTGCCCGGCGTTCCGCCGACAGCGCGGTCGCCTCGTCGGCGATGATGTCGAAGGCCAAAGTCAGCAGCGCGTCGCCGGCGAGGATGCCGGTGGCTTCGTCGAAGGCCTTGTGCACGGTCGGCTGGCCGCGACGCAGATCGTCGTCGTCCATCGCCGGCAGGTCGTCATGGATCAGCGAATAGCAATGCACACATTCCAGCGCCGCGGCGACGCGCAGCGCGGCGTCATTGTCGGCCGAAAACAGCGCCGCACTTTCCATGACCAGAAAAGGGCGCAGCCGCTTGCCGCCATTGAGCACGCCATGGCGCATGGCCGCCATCAGGCGTTCGGGCCGCGCGATCTCGCCCGAAAGCGGGCGCGCGTCGAGGATGCGCCGCAGCTCGGCCTCGACGGCGGCCGCGCGCAGGAAAAGCGCGGATTCGAAGGCGATCTGGTCGTCTTTGCTCATGGCCGGACCGGTAGCCGACACTCAGACATTGCGCAAGCAGGCGCGCGCCTTTATGCCGGAGAGGGCGAGGCACGGGTGGGACGGCTTGACGGAACCGATCGTCGAATATGAAAGCGAAGGGCTGGACATGGCGCGACGTCGGCGCCTGAACCGCGCCGGTATGCAGCGCATCGCCCGGCGCTGCCTGGTCGTGGCGCTGGTGCTGGCAGCTATCCCGGTCGTGCTCACCTTCCTTTATCTGCCGTCCTTCGTGCATCCGATCTCGACCCTGATGCTGAAGGACCTCGTGACCTTCTCCGGCTATGACCGGCGCTGGGTGTCGATCGACGACGTAGCCCCGGTGCTGGCGCATTCGGTGATCATGTCCGAGGACGGACAGTTCTGCTTCCACCGCGGCGTCGATCTCGGCGAATTGCGCGGCGTGGTCGACGACGCGCTGGCCGGCGAGGCGACGCGCGGCGCCTCCACCATCACCATGCAGACGGTGAAGAACCTTTTCCTGTGGTCACGGCCGCTGGGCAGCGTGCGCAAAGTGGTGGAGCTGCCCTTGGCCGTCTATTTCGACGCGGTGATGTCGAAGCGCCGGATCATGGAGATCTATCTCAACATCGCCGAATGGGGGCCGGGGATTTACGGCATCGAGGCCGCCGCCCAGCACCATTTCGGCGTCTCTGCCAAGCAATTGTCGCGCCGGCAGGCGGCGCTGCTTGCCGTTTCCTTGCCCAATCCGATCGCGCGCAATCCGGCCAAGCCGGGGCCGGGACTGAGGCGTCTTGCGAGCTTGATCGAACGCCGTGCAAGCAGGTCGGGCGCGTATGTCGGCTGCCTCGATTAGGACAAAGCGGCGCCGGCTCAAAAAAATTCGTGGGCGACGCTGGCCAAAACGGCGCAAGGCGTGTATAGGCACCCGACTTTCTCAGATTATGGCCTCGATGCGGCCCTTTCGCGAGGGTTGCCGGGGCATTTTGACCATCTAGTGGAGCATATCCATGGCCGTTCCAAAAAGAAAAACCTCTCCGTCGAAGCGCGGCATGCGCCGCTCGGCCGACGCCCTCAAGGCCCCGACCTATGTCGAGGACAAGAATTCCGGCGAAATGCGCCGTCCGCATCACATCGACCTGAAGACCGGCATGTATCGCGGCCGCCAGGTTCTGGAGCCGAAGGAAAGCTGAGAAGCTTTTACGGGTTCATGACGTTCAAAAGACCGGCCTCTGGCCGGTCTTTTGTTTAGGCGCCAGCGGCGTTCGGAATTGATCGCTCGCGCTGCCGATGGCGGCGCAATCGGCTGACATCGTTATTTCATTAGGTCTTACAGCGTGTTTGCAGCCGCCAGCGAAAAACCTTGACGGCGCGCTTGCGGCGGATTTTACAAAAGGGGGTGCCCCATTGGAGTCGCCCAGATGTTCGGTGCCATCCCGCTGCTGATCGTGCCCTTCGTCCTCTACAATCTCGGCCTGCTCGGATTGTTCGGCGGTGGCGACGATCCCTGGATGACCGAGATGTTCTCGTTCCGCATGATGTCGGGCGGCGTCTTCTCGATGACACTCGGCGACCTGATGGTGCTGATCGGGCTGATCTTCCTGTTCATCGAGATCTCGAAATCGGTGCGCACAACCAACGCATCGATCCTGGATCATCTGTTGTCGACGCTGGTCTTCATCGCCTTCCTGGTCGAATTCCTGCTGGTCAAGGGCGCGGCGCATTCGGTGTTCTTCACGCTGATGATCATCGCGCTGTTCGACGTGCTGGCCGGCTTCTCGGTGTCGATGCGGTCGGCGAGCCGCGACATCAACTTAAACTGACGGCGCCTCAGCCTTTCGCGCGACCACTTCCTCGTAGGCGGCCCGCAGCTGCTGGCGCACGGTCGGCGTGTCCGGCGGCGTCTTCGATGGCAGGCCCAGATGCTCGTGGCGCAACTCGTCCATGAACTGCTCCCATAGCGGCGGGCCGCCCTTTTCGAGCAGTTCGGCGCGGATCGACAATTCTTCCGTAACCGGCAGCCAGACGCGTCCCCAGGCGCCGAGTTGCGCCATGATCGGCACCAGTGTGATGGCCATCTCGGTCAGGCTGTAGATTGCCTTCTGCTTGTGGCTGGGATCGTCGGCCTTGGTCAGAAGCCCGAGCTCCATCAGCCGCTTCAGGCGGTCGGCCAGGATGTTAGAGGCGATCCCCTCCAGCGAAGAGTTGAGCAACTCGCGAAAATGGCGTTTTCCGCCAAAGATCATGTCGCGCAGGATGATCAGGCTCCAGCGGTCGCCGAAAACCTCCAGCGACAGATTGATCGGGCAGCCGGATCGACGGTCGATGCTCATTGCAGTCTCCAGAAAAACCAGTTGCATTATGATATCGGTTTCATTATCGTGCAACTGATTGCAAAATGCAATCGGATTGGAGGAGTCTATGACGATGTCGATACAGCGCCCTGAAATCGTCTCGCAGACGTTTGGCGATCGAGCCGATCCGGCGATCCTTCTGATCATGGGCGCCATGGCTTCGATGCTGTGGTGGCCCGAAACCTTCTGCCGGCAGCTCGCCGAGCGCGGCCGCTTCGTCATCCGCTATGACAACCGCGATACCGGCCTGTCGACGAAATATCCGCCAGGTTCGCCGACCTACACCTTCGAGGACATGGCGGACGATGCCGTGCGCGTGCTGGACGACCATGGCATCGCCAAGGCGCATGTGGCCGGCATGTCGATGGGCGGCATGATCGCGCAGAACGTGGCGCTGAAATATCCCGAACGCGTCAGCGCGCTCACCGTGATCTCAAGCTCGCCGCTCGGCGTCGACGCGTCCGGTCTGCCGGGAATGACCGAGGCCTACAGGGAGCATTCGGCAGGGGGCGGCGGCGTCGATTGGTCGAACCGGGAGCAGGTGCTCGACTTCATGGTCAAGGATGCGCGGGCGATCGCCAGCACGCTGCATCCGTTCGACGAGAAACGGACGCGTGCGATGATCGAGGACGATTACGACCGCTCCGGCGGTCTTGCCAACGCGACCAACCATTTCCTGCTCAAGGGCGGCGGCCCGCAACGGACGGTGCGAGACCTGCGCACGCCGCTGCTCGTCATCCACGGCGCCACAGATCCGCTCTTTCCGATCGAGCACGGCGAAGCGCTGGCCAAGGCCGTTCCGGGCGCAAGGCTGGTGCGGATCGAAGGCGGCGGTCACGAACTGCACCGCAACGACTGGCCGCAGATCGTCGACGCCATCACTTCACAGCCGTAACGGCTTTGCCCTTGACGTGACCGTCACGCGTCAATAGTTAAGTAAATGCTTCAGTTTTGACACGAAGACGACAAGAGAGCAAGAATGTCCCTGACGCTGCATTTCCATCCGCTGGCATCCTTCTGCTGGAAGCCGCTGATCGCGCTTTACGAGAACGACACACCCTTCGATCCGGTCATCGTCGATCTCGGCGACGAAGCCTCGCGGGCGGCTTTCCTGAAAGTGTCGCCGACCGGCAAGATGCCGGCCTTGCGCGACGACGAGCGGAACCGCACCGTGCTGGAATCGACCATCGTCGTCGAATATCTCGCCGCGCATTATCCAGGTCCGGTCGAGCTCGTTCCCGCCGATGTCGATCTCGCCCTCCAGGTCCGCCAGGCCGATCGCTTCTACGATTTCTATGTGCAGCATCCGATGCAGAAGATCGTCGGCGACAGGCTGCGGCCGCAGGACCAAGTAGACCCGTTCGGCGTCGAGGAGGCCCGCGCGCAGCTGCGCAACTCCTATGCCATCATCGAAGAGGAGATGGCGGGAAGAAGCTGGGCGGTCGGCGAGACTTTCACCATGGCCGATTGTTCGGCGTCGCCGGCGCTGTTCTACGCCAACAAGGTCGAGCCGTTCGGCGAAAAATTCCCGGCCGTGAAACGCTATCATGACCGGCTGCTTGCGCGCCCGTCCTTCGCCCGCGTCATCGAGGAAGCGCAGCCCTATTTCAAGCTCTTCCCTTACAACAACGGCTGACCCGCGATGCTGCACGATCCCGCCCAGCTCGACCTGATGTTCCAGGCGCTTGCCGATCCGGCGCGGCGGCAGATGGTGGAACGGCTGTCGCGCGGGCCGGCATCGGTCAGCCAGTTGGCGGAGCCGCTGGCGATGTCGCTCTCGGCCGTGGTCCAGCATCTCAACGTGCTCGAGGCAAGCGGTCTGGTGAGGACCCAGAAAATCGGGCGGGTGCGGACCTGCCAGATCGAACCGAAGGCGCTGAGCGCGGCCGAGACCTGGATCAACGAGCGGCGGCTCGCCTGGGAGCGCCGGCTGGACCGGCTCGGCGATTTTCTCGCTGAAAGCAAAGATGAAACCTGAAGGGCTTGTCATGACCGAACGATCCGTCGTCCATTCCACCTTCGTCATCGAGCGCGTCTACCCGGTGGCGCCTGAAAAGGTCTATTTCGCGCTGAGCGACGCCGAGGCGAAGAAACGCTGGTTCTTCGATCCCGACAATCCGATGCCCAGCCGGCATGAAATGGACTTTCGTGTCGGTGGCAAGGAGGTGAACGCCGGCTGTCCCAGCGACGGGCAGATGCATTTCTACAACGCGGTCTATCAGGACATCGTGCCCAACCGGCGCATCGTCTACAGCTATGAGCTCTTGTTCGGCGAAACGCGGGTCTCGGTGTCGCTCGCGACGATAGAGCTTATCGCCGAAGGCAAGGGAACGCGGCTGATCCTGACGGAGCAGGGCGCCTTCTTCGACGGCATCGACTCGACGGCCACGCGCGAGCATGGAACCGGCGAACTGCTTGACGCGCTTGGGACGGCCCTGGAACTGGCGACATGAGGCGGCAGCCTATTCTCCGGGCGCCGCCTCCCAGAACTGATCGAGCCAGATGTTGAGCCTGAGGAAGCCGGCGCTGCTGACGGTATAGACGCGCCTTGTGCCTTCGGCCTTGGCATTGACCAGGCCGGCGTCGAGCAGGACCTTGAGATGCTGGGAAACAGCAGGGCGCGAGACGGGCAATCCGGCCGCCAGTTCGTTCACCGTCTTCGGGCCGCGCCGGAGTTCTTCCAATAGATAGCGCCGGTTGGGATCGGCGATCGCCACGAAGGCATCAGAAAAGATCATACCTTATTTGTGGGGCAAAGTTTTCCAAATCTCAACCGTCGGTTTCAACCTTTCTGCGCGGATCGAGCCGAGTTGCCTCCGGCGTGAGGGCGCGGTCGGCGGGTTGCGTCTTGAAGGCGTCGCGGTTTTCGATCGGTACCGGCGCGCGGGCACGGATGCGCAGCAGCGTGTAACCGGCGAGGCTGAGATGCGCGAGCGCGGTTGCAAGAAAAAGCCCCTCCGGACGCACCCACCCCATCAGGGCCGCGGCCAAAAGCGGCCCGATCATGGTGCCGAATCCGTAGAGCAGGAGCAGGCCGCCGGAAACCTTGACGAAGTCCTCGGCGCGGGCGTGGTCGTTGGCATGCGCGACGGCGATCGAATAAAGCGTGTAGGCGAAAGCGCCATAGGCGGCGGTCAGCACGATGACGAAGACACCCGAACGCGGCGCAATCAGGAAGATCAGCACCGCGACCAGAGCGGCGCCGAAGGCAGCACCCGCCAGCACGAAGCGGCGGTCGGTTGTATCGGAAAGGCGTCCGGCCGGAAGCTGCATGGCGGCGCCGGAGACGACAACAAGGCTCATCATCAGCGCGATCTCGGCGGTCGAGATGCCTATGCGGGCGCCATAGACAGCGCCCAGCGTGCCCCAGGCGCCGTTGGCGATGCCGACCAGGAGGCAGGCCACTGCCGACACCGGGGAATTGGCGTAGAGGCTTTTGACGTCGAGCTTGACGTCCTGCAGCGGCTTCGGGGTCGATTGGGTAGAAACCGCCGTCGGGATGAGCGACAGGCAAAACAGAATGCCGGTGATCATGAAGAGCGAGGCCGACCGCACGTCGCCGCCAGCGACGATCATCTGGCCGCCCATGATCGAGGCATAGGTGACCATCATATAGAGGCCGAAGACGGTGCCGCGGTTCTCGTTGGTGGCCTTCTCGTTCAGCCAGCTCTCGATCACCATGAAGGCTCCGGCCATGGTGAAGCCGGTGAAGGCGCGCAAAAGGATCCAGAAATACTCGTCGATGATGAGGCCGGTGAGCAGCGCAATGATGGCGCCCGACGCAGCGAAAGCGCCGAAGGCCCTGACATGGCCGGCGCGGCGCACGAGGCGCGGCGCGAAGAAGCAGCCGGTGACGAAGCCACCGGCCCAGGCCGTGCCCATCAGGCCGAGCGATGCGGTCGAAAAGCCCTCGATCTGGCCGCGCAGCGGCAACAGCAGGCCGTGCAGACCGGAGGCCGCAAGCAGGAAGGCGGTACCGCGCAGCAGCGAGAGGATCGGTCTGTAAGTTGCAAACATCGCTTGGTCCTGGTTCGGGGCGCAGGTCTGAAGACAGACGTATTGGGGCTTTTCGGCGGCGGCCTTACGGGCCGATAAAATTATCCGCGGCGGAACAGCGCGTCGGCGGCGGATTTGGTGGCGCCCTTGGCGGCCCGCTCGGCCTCCAGCCTGGCGATCTCGTCGCGCAGCAGCGCGATGCGCTCCGACAATTCGTCGACGGACAGCAGCGACAGATCCTGGCCGATCTCGTGCGGGCGCGGCTTTTTCCTGGGTTCGTCGTCGAAGATCGCCATCGTCGCTCCTCCCTTACTTGGCCATTTGCCTGATTTGGCAATCAGCATACATAGGGCAGGGGCGCCGATGCAAACCACGAGCGACGACACGGGATCCGAGGAGACGGGAAGCCATGGCAAACGGACAGAAGATACCGGCAAAGATGACGGCCATCGCGATCTCGCAGCCCGGCGGTCCGCGGGTGCTGAAGCCCGAAACCCGTGACGTGCCCGTGCCCGGCCCCGGCGAAGTGCTGATCCGTGTGCACGCGGCCGGCGTCAACCGGCCGGACGTGCAGCAGCGCAAGGGCGCCTATCCGCCGCCACCCGGCGCATCCGACCTGCCCGGCCTCGAAGCCTCGGGGGAAATCGCCGCGCTCGGTGACGAGATATCGCGCTGGCGCATCGGCGACCGGGTCTGCGCCCTGACGCCCGGCGGCGGCTATGCCGAATATGTCAAGGTGCATGCCGGCAGCGTGCTGCCGATCCCGGCGGGCTTCACGCATTCGGAGGCCGCGGCGGTGCCGGAGAACTATTTCACCGTCTGGCACAATGTGTTCGAGCGCGGCGGCCTGAAGAAGGGCGAGACGCTGCTTGTTCATGGCGGCTCGTCCGGCATCGGCACCACGGCCATCCAACTCGCCTCGGCCTTCGGCGCCTATGTGATCACCACCGCCGGCACCAAGGAGAAATGCGACGCCTGCCTGAAGCTCGGCGCCGACCGCGCGATCAACTACCGCGAGGAGGATTTCGTCGCCGCGGTGAAGGACGCGACCGGCGGCAAGGGCGCCGATGTCATCCTCGACATGGTCGGCGGCGACTATGTCCAGCGCAACTACGATGCGGCAGCGATGGAAGGGCGCATCGTCCAGATCGCCGTGCAGGCCGGCGCCGTGGCCAGCGCCGACTTCTCAAAGATCATGGTGAAGCGGCTGACGCATACCGGCTCGACGCTTCGCCCGCGCACCGTCGAGTTCAAGGCGGCAATTGCCGCCGCGCTCGAAGCCCAGGTGTGGCCGCTGCTCGGCACGCGTAAGGTCGCCCCGGTCATGGACATGATCTTTCCGCTGACCGAAGCCTGGCGAGCGCATGAGCGGATGGAAGAGGGCGAGCATATAGGCAAGATCGTCCTCGACGTCGGGTAGGACGGGTCGATATTCAGGTGAGGCCGGCCTGCAAATGGTGGCGTTCTGCGCTCCCGGTGCTCGCGTACTTTTAGTACGCTCCGCTCCGGTTCTCGAAGCCCACCATTTTCGACTCGGCCTGACCTGAAACGCGGTACATCTCGACCGAATACGCTTCCCCGGTTCCAAGCTGAACGAAACCTTAATGCTGCAATGCACAAAACGCATTGCGGCCATGCAAAAGCGTCCGTTCAATTCTTGGGCAGGCATGCCTATTTACGCGGCATCAAACGATTTCCTCAAATGACTGGAGAAACTGAAATGAACCCGATCCGTGCTTTCCGTAAGTGGCGCATGTACAACGAGACCGTGCGCGAATTGAACAAGCTCAATGCCCGCCAGCTGAACGACCTCGGCATTAGCCGTGGCGACATCGAGCGCATCGCCCGTCAGGCGGTGTAATCAAAAACGGCCCGGTCGCAAGGCCGGGCTGGACAGGCAAGCCAGAGCCGTCGAGACGCTTGCTTCGTTTCCGGTTCCGAGCCCGCTGGACCTCGTCCAGCGGGTTTTGTCTTTATCAGTGCCTGAAAAACCCGCTGCGTCTCGGCCAGATGCCCTGGATCTGCCTTCTGCCCAAAAATATTGCGAAAATTTGAGGGAGCGTTTATACAGGCAGCGAATTTCCCATTTTGGTGGCTCTAAAACCACCGCCCGCGCGGGAACGCGGGCGAACGAGAAGGATTTTTGATATGGCCAATTCGCTGCTCATGCCCAAGGCCACCGCCGTTTGGCTGGTCGACAACACCGCGCTTTCCTTCGAGCAGATCGCGCAGTTCTGCGGGCTGCATCCGCTCGAGGTCAAGGCGATCGCCGACGGCGAGTCGGCGCAGGGCATCAAGGGCATGGACCCGATCATCACCGGACAGCTGACGCGCGACGAGATCGCGCGCGGCGAGAAGGACACCAACCACCGGCTCAAGCTGTCCGACCCCAAGGTTCGTGTGCCGGAATCGAAGCGCAAGGGCCCGCGCTACACGCCGCTTTCGAAGCGCCAGGATCGTCCGAACGCCATTCTCTGGCTGGTGCGCAACCATCCCGAACTCAAGGACGCGCAGATCTCCCGCCTGGTCGGCACGACCAAGTCGACGATCGAGCAGATCCGCGAGCGCAAGCACTGGAACTCGGCCAATCTGCAGCCGATGGATCCGGTGACACTCGGCCTTACCTCGCAGATCGATCTCGACCTCGAAGTCAACCGCGCCTCGCGCGGCCGCGAGCCGGCGCAGCCCGTCGGCGACACGCTGCTGCCCGCGGCGCTCACCGAACGGCTGGTGCCGGCGCCCGAGAAGCCGAAGGACGAGGATCAGGAACTCGACGCCAACGCCGTCTTCGCCAAGCTCTCGGCGCTCAAGTCGAAGAACAAGGACGAAGGCGAAGAGTGAGGAAAGGCCGGCTTCGGCCGACCAGCCACTCAACAAAAAAGCCCGCTTCAAGCGGGCTTTTTTGTTGGACAGTGGCTTGGGAGGGAGTCACGTTCGCGCCGCGCGGTCGGGCGCCATGCCGTAATCTTCTGAGCGCTCGACGGCGCGGTAGAAATCGGCAAGCTGCTTGCCGCGCTCAGGCTTGAAGATGCGGCCGGCAATCACGACCGAGGCGATGCGGTCGATGCGGAAGGCGCGGAAATCGTCGCGCATCTCGCACCAGGCGACCAGCGTCCAGACCTTGCCCCAGAACCATAGGCCGAGCGGCCTGATGTCGCGCGCAGTGCTGCGGCCGGCCTCATCGGAATAGTCGATGGTCAGCACCTGGCGCTTCTCGACGGCGCGCTCGATCAGGTCGATCGCTTCGCGCGCGGCGTCGCTTACCACCCACATTGGCGTGTGGATCTCGGTGCGAGCGATGCGGTCCTTCTCGGTGTCGGGCAGCACCGCGCCGATCTTGACCAGCGCCTCGTCGGCCGCCCTTGCCATTGCGGCGCCGCCAAAGGCGCGCACCATGCGGGCGCCGGCAACCAGCGCCACGATCTCGTCACGCGTGAACATCAGCGGCGGAAGGTCGAAACCCTCCCTCATCATGTAGCCGACGCCTGCTTCGCCGTCGATCGGCACGCCGGTCGACTGCAGATCGGCAATGTCGCGGTAGATGGTGCGTTCGGAGACCTCGAGCCACGTGCCGAGTTTCTGCGCGGTGACCAGCCGGCCACCCCGCAAATGCTGGACGATCTGGAAAAGCCTGTCGGCACGACGCATCGGTTTCTCCCGGGTTTATGGCTTCAGCCCTTCGCGCTTGCGCTGCGCGGCAACGAACTTCGCTCCGAAGGACAGTCTGCCCGTCGTCGGCGTCTGAGCATCCAGCACACGCCAGAACGGCGCGACATCGCTCAGCGCCATGCCGCGTTCAATGTCCTCATGAGCGGCCTCGGCAACGGTGCGAAGATGGTAGCCGATCGTCACCGGACATGTCACTTCGGCGCCGTGCTCGACGGCCAGGGCCGTGCGCAGCGCGCGAACGTCCATCTCCATCCCTTCGGGGATCGAGCGGATGAAGTCGTCGACCTGGCGCGCGGTCGGCACCAGCATCGACTGGCCCTCAACGACATCGCCGACCGTGCGCGGCGACGGCTTGATGCCGTTGATGCCCGGCGTGTTCAGCCTGTCGTTCCAGCTTTTCACCATACGCGGATTACTCCGGATAGTCGGTTCATGTTCGTTGCTGTCAGGATCGAAGCCGCTTCAATTACCGTATGCCTCCTGACAACATGCTGTCAGGAGGCTGAGGCGAAGCTACCGGCAAACAAAGGCTTCTTTCCGTAAACTCGACGTCACTGGCCGCCATTACATCTGGGCGCGCTGCCGCCACAATCCAAGTTGCGGCGGCAAAATTTCAGTTTTCGCGCACACGGCCGGTGTAAAGGTCGGGCCAGCCGATGTCCTTGCGGATGTCCGCCGGCAAGGTGTTCAGAAAACGCTGGGTGCGGATCTCGTTGCGCACCGTGCGGATTCTGCCGACATAGTGCTGCACGCTGCGCAGGATGGTAAAACCGTTCATGACCTCACTCCTCTCTTTTCGATGAGAAGAGTATCTCACACCCCTGCTGACAGCAGTCTGTCAGGAGGTTGGCAGGGATCCGCGAAGGGCGTCAAAAGGCCTGGCGCGGGCGCTAGGGGATCGAGGTTTTGTCAGGAGTGTTCAGCCCAGGCGCTCCCCAGAAGGCTTTGACAGGGGCGGGCATTGCTGGTCAAAGGCGGCATGACGAAACTGCTCGCCCTTGTCATCTGCGGCATCATGCTGATCCAGATCATCAAGCCGCTCGGCTGGCCGGGGCTGAAGCGGCGCGGCGATTTCTGGAAGCTGGCGCTGCTCGCCATGGCCGCGATCTCGCTGGCGGCGGTGCTTGGGCATTGGACCTGAATCTCAGCCGGCCTTATCCGGACTTTCGTTGCCCAGCACGAAATCCAGAAGATGCTCCGCCCAGGCGCGATAGCCTGCCGCCGAGGCATGAAAACCATCGGAGGCAAAGCCGGCCTCCGGATCGGTGATCGGCAGGCGCGCGGCGGCAATGGCGCCGCGCTCGTTGCAGAGCCGCACGCCCATGCGGTTCATCTCAGTGGCGCGGATTTCAAGGATCTTGCCGAGCAGTGGCGGCATTGCCGGCGCGCGGGTGAACTCCAGCACCGGCGACCAGATCACACGCGCTTCCGGCCATTTGGCGCAGCGCGTAGAGCAGGCCGCCGAACTCCTTCTTGAAGCGCGGCACCGAGTGAAAGTTCTTGGTGTCGTTGGTGCCGATCGCAAGCACGACCTGCGTCCACGGGTCGGCCGACAGGTTGGGCAGGACATAGTCGCGGATCTGGCCGGATGTCGCCGAATTGAAGCCGGCGGCGCGCCAGCGCACAGCGCGGCCGGTGCGTTTCGCGATCAGGTCGGCAAGCTGTGCGGCAAGTCCGTGTTCCGACTGCTCGATGCCGACTGATGCAGCCGATGAATCGCCCAAAACCAGCAAGGAGATGGCAGGTGCATTGCCCGCGATCTCATGCATGACCGGGCCTTGCGCCGGCAGCATGCGGCTGGTGCGGCGGCGCACGCCAAGCCCTTGCCAGACATAGACCGGGAAGGCGAGCCAGGTGAGGAGGGCAAGCAGGCGCTGCATGGCGGTTCCGTTAGCGTGGCCTGAAGCCATTAGCGCATGTTTCAGCCGACGTGAACGAGGCCGATTACCCGCAGCAGTCGGGCCGGTCCTTGGTCTTGTCCTGGTATTCGTCGTGGAGACGCACCCAGTCCACCAGATTGTGATAGGGGCCGGTCTCGTCGCGGCCCTTGGGCGTCATGTCGAGATAATGATAGGCGCCGATCAACGCGTCGCCGCCGCGGGCGCGCGACATGAAGGTGAGGAAGATGTCGCCGCATTCGTTGCGATAAAAGACGCTGGTGCCGGGCAGGTCTTTCGAGCGCAACGGACGCTTCTCGAAATTGTAGGTGGTTTCGCTGGCGGCGATCTGCTTGTCGGTGAAGGAGACCTGCAGGTCGAAGTTGAAGTCCGACGCATAGGACGACACCCAATCGAACTTCCAGCCCATGCGCTGCTTGTAAGGCAGGATCTCGGCCAGCGGCGCGCGTGCGACGACGACCAGCGATACGTCATGATGTTTCAGATGCTGGTTGGCGCCGTCGATATGGTCGGCGAGGAACGAGCAGCCCTGGCAACGGTGATCGCAACCCGGAGCCATCATGAAATGATAGACGATGAGCTGGCTCTTGCCGGCGAAGAGGTCGCCAAGGCGTTTCGGCCCGGCTTCGCTCTCGAAGACGTAATCCTTGCGCAGCTTGAACCAGGGCAGTTGCCGCCGCTCGGCGGCAATAAGGTCGCGGAACTTCGTCAGTTCCTTCTCGCGCTCGAGGTGTTTCCTGTGCGCCTCGAACCAGTCCTCACGTGAAACCACGGCATTGCGTTGCATGACCATCTCCTGTCCTCTCCTGCCAAGGACGTTCGACATCGGCGCAACCCGACACAGTCGCCGTTGTTTCGCAGCATCAGGTAGGAATGCGGCCGGCAAAAAACAAAACCCGGGCCGAGGGCCCGGGTTTTCGCTTGAATTCGAAGGCTGGCTTCAGGCGGCCTTTTCCAACGCCGGCTGCCATTTTCCGAGCGCCGCCAGATGGTTCATATGGGCGCGGTGGGTGAAGGCAGCCTGGCCGGCGGCGACGTTCGAGGCCTTGCCGCTCCACGCCTTCTGCGGCGCGGCCTGCAGGGCGCGGCCGTAGGAGAAGGTCAGTTTCCACGGATGCGGCCCGATGGCGTTGATGGCGTTGAGGTTGGCGGTCGCCTCCTCGTCCTCCTGGCCGCCGGAGAGGAAGGCAATGCCCGGCACCGCCGCCGGCACCACTTCGCGGAACAGCTTTATCGTCTTTTCGGCGATTTCCTCAGGGCTGTCGGTCTTGCCCGATTTCTTGCCGGAGATGACCATGTTCGGCTTCAGGATCGAGCCTTCCAGTACGACACGCGCCGCGTAGAGCTCGTCATAGAGCTTGACCAGCGTTGCCTTGGAGACGTCGTAGCAGGTGTCGATCGAGTGGGCGCCGTCCATCAGCACTTCCGGCTCGACGATCGGCACGATGCCGGCCTCCTGGCAGAGTGCAGCATAGCGGGCCAGCGCATGGGTGTTGGAGGCGATCGAATTAGCGGAAGGCACGCCCTTGCCGGTGTCGATGTCGATCACCGCGCGCCATTTGGCGAAACGGGCGCCGAGCTTGTAATAATCGGCAAGCCGCTCGCGCAGCCCGTCCAGGCCCTCGGTGATAGTGTCGCCGGGAAAGCCGGCAAGAGGCTTGGCGCCGGCGTCGACCTTGATGCCCGGAATGGAGCCGGCCGCCTTGATGATATCGACCAGCGGCGTGCCGTCGGCAGCTTTCTGGCGGATGGTCTCGTCATAAAGGATGACGCCGGAGATGTACTTCGTCATCGCTTCCTTGGAGCGGAACATCATCTCGCGATAGTCGCGCCGGTTGTCGGCGGTCGATTCGACGCCGATGACGTCGAAGCGCTTTTTGATGGTGCCGGAGCTCTCATCGGCGGCCAAAAGGCCCTTACCACCGGCCACGATGGCAGCGGCAATATCTTCGAGACGTTCGCTCATGGGTGCTCTCCTTGACGGTGTCGGTTCCGCGCTTAGCGGAACTCTACCGCCAAGGGAATGGCGTCGAAAAGCACGAATCGATTGAAAGTTTTCGCGACTGAAATCGGGCAGCCCAGTGTTGGTCGCCCCTTGCCGGTCTTACCGCTTCAGCACTTCGACGCCGGGCAGCGGCTTGCCTTCCATCCATTCGAGGAAGGCGCCGCCGGCGGTCGAGACATAGGTGAAATCGTCGGCGACACCGGCATGGTTGAGCGCGGCCACCGTGTCGCCGCCACCGGCGACAGACACCAGCTTGCCTGCCTTGGTCCGGGCTGCTGCATGCTTTGCCGCCGCCACCGTGGCGCGGTCGAAGGGTTCGATCTCGAACGCGCCGAGCGGGCCGTTCCAGACCAGTGTTGCGGCGCGGTCGATCCAGTCGTTGACGCTCTGCACGGTTTTCTCGCCGACATCGAGAATCATGCCGTCGGCCGGCACGTCCGAAATGGCGACGGTCTCGCTGGCCGCGCCCGCCTTGAATTCCTTGGCGACCACGCCGTCGGCGGGCAGGATGATGGCGCAGCCGGCTTCCGCCGCCTCGATCATGATCTGCTTGGCAGTGCCGGCAAGGTCATGCTCGCAGAGCGATTTGCCGACATCGGTGCCGCGCGCGGCAAGAAAAGTGTTGGCCATGCCGCCGCCGATCACCAGCGCGTCGACCTTCTTCACCAGATTCATCAGAAGGTCGATCTTGGTCGAGACCTTGGCGCCTCCAACGATCGCCACTACCGGTCGGACCGGATTGCCGAGGCCCTTCTCCAGCGCGTCGAGTTCCGCCTGCATGGTGCGGCCGGCATAGGCCGGCAAATGGCGGGCCAGGCCTTCAGTCGAGGCATGCGCGCGATGCGCGGCGGAAAAGGCGTCGTTGACATAGATATCGCCATTGGCGGCGAGCTTTTCGGTGAAGGCCGGCTCGTTCTTCTCTTCGGCCTTGTAGAAGCGGGTGTTTTCGAACAGCAGCACGTCGCCGTCCTTCATGGCGGCAACCGCCTCGGCAGCCTTGTCGCCGACGCAGTCGGCGGCGAAGCCGACCGGGCGGCCGAGAACTTCGGCCGTCGCCCTGGCGATCGGCTCCAGCGAGAATTCGGCGGAGGGGCCATCCTTGGGCCGGCCGAAATGCGCAAGCAGGATGACCTTGGCGCCCTTCTTCGAAAGCTCGGCGATGGTCGGCGCGATGCGCTCGATGCGAGTGGCGTCGGTCACCTTGCCGTCGGCGACGGGAACGTTAAGGTCGACGCGCACGAGCACGCGCTTGCCGCTGACGGCGCCGATATCGTCGAGTGTCTTGAAGCCGGCCATGGTCGTTCCTTCCTGATGCCTTGACGCAATTCCGGACGGAAAACCGCCCACACTTTCCCTGGAATTGCTTTAGCGAAAACGCGGGCGACCTTACCCGGCGCGAAGGACGATGCAAGGGTCGCGTTGAGGCGGGCGCGCAAAAATGATGTCGTCGTGAGACGTCAGCCTTCGCCGGTTGCCTTTTGCTCGCCCGGTGCCGGCGCCACGGGGTCGATCGGCACGTCCTCGACCGGCTGCTTTTCCACCGGCCTGCGCCAGTTGCGGATCAGCGCCGCTATGCGGTCGCCGATCTCGCCGGCACTCATAAACACCGGCACGCGCGCCACCGGCGCGGTCGGCTCGAAGGAGAGGCCAAGCCCGGTGATCCTGCCCTTTTCGTCGACATCGCGCACGATCAGCTCGATCGGACCGATCACGACGCGGTCGGCATATTCGGGGCGGCCGCCGAGCCGCTCCGAAACCAGTGCTGCGACGGTGAGTTTCTGTTCGGCCTCGGTCAGGCCCGGCCCGTAGGCGGCTTCAAGTTCGGCCGCCGGGCGGGCCGGATCGACGGCGAAGGCGCCGAAGAAGTCGGCATCCTCGGGGTCGACCACGGCACGGCTGGCGAAAAGCTTGTCGAGCAGGCGCGGATAACGGTCGGGCACGAAGATGTAGACCTGATCGCCGGCGGTGAGCCGGCCCATGTCCTGGAAGCGCATCGAGCGGCCGTCGCGCAGCACCAGCGACGGCCTTGCCCAGCGCGGGATGCGCTCGCCGCGCGCCACCGGGCTGCCGGGCACCACGCGATAGGCGAGCAGCTCGTGATGGGCCGAGCCCGGCAATTCGAGCTCGACCTTGTCCAGCGGCCCGAGGCGGGCCGGCACGATCAGGCCGAGGCGGCGCGCCAGCGGACCGACCGTCCAGCCCTGCACCACCAGCGATACCAGCACGATGATGAAGGCGGCGTTGAAGATCAGGCGGCCATGCTCGAGGCCACCGAGTAGCGGCGTGATGGCAAGCAGGATCGAGACCGCGCCGCGCAGGCCGACCCAGGAGACGAAGGCGACCTCGGGACGCGGCAGCCGGAACGGCATCAGGCACAGCCAGACGGCGACCGGCCTCGCCACGAAGATCAGGAACAGGCCGAGCAGGACCGCCGGCACCAGGATCGCCGGGAACTGCGAGGGCGTGGCGAACAGGCCGAGGATCAGGAACATGATGATCTGCGCCAGCCATGACATGCCGTCCTGGAAGCGCTTCAGGATGGTGACGGCGCGAATGTCGGAATTACCGGCGATCAGCCCGGCAAGGTAGACGGCTAGGAAGCCCGAGCCGCCGATCGCTCCGGCCGCCGCGAAGACCATCAGCGACAGCGTCAGCACGAAGATCGGCAGCAGGCCATGATCGAGATTGAGCCGCTCGACGAGACGCACGATGCCGAAGCCGCCAAGCACGCCGATGACGGCGCCAAGCCCCATATTTACGAGGAAGCCGAGCAAAAGGCTGGTCGCGAGCACATTGGCTTCCGGGTTGGCATGCGCGGCGATGATCTCGACCAGTGTGATGGTGAGGAAGATGGCGATCGGGTCGTTGGTGCCGGATTCCACTTCGAGTGTCGAACGCACGCGCTCGCGCAGATGGATTTCGCCGGCGCGCAACAGGAAGAACACCGCGGCCGCATCGGTCGAAGCGACGGCAGCGCCAAGCAGCGAGGATTCCAGCCAATCGAGTTTCAGAACATAGGACGCGGCGGCAGCAAAGATGCCGGTGGTCAGGATAACGCCGATCGTGGCCAGCGACAGCGCCGGCCCGGCCGCTTGCCTGAGCGCGTTGAGCGGCGTGCCGAAACCGGAATCGAACAGGATGATGGCCAGAGCCAATGAGCCGGCAAAGTAAGCCAGCCGCGCATTGTCAAATTCGATGCCGAGACCGTCGACGCCGGTGGCAAGGCCGATGCAGAGGAAGAGGAGCAGTAAAGGTGCGCCGAAGCGGAAGGCGATCAGGCTCGAAAACGCGGCGGCGACAATAAGCGCCGTGCCGACCAGCGTCACGAGATAGATCGCATGCTCCATCCGCCAGTGCCCCTCCTAGAGCGTTTCACCGTTCGCGGAAACGGCGAACCGCTCTATCACTTTCCATTGACGCAATTCCGGACGGAAAACCGCTTCACACTTTTCCTGGAATTGCTGCAAATCCCTCTATTTGTCGCTTTACCGGAGAGTGGGGCGAAGACATGACCGGTGCAAGGCGACAGCGTGGTTTTTGGCCCGGGCGGCCAATAAAAAACGCCCGGCCGAAGCCGGGCGTTTCAAAGCGCTTAGCGAGCGTTCGATCAGGCGATGGTCTTGCCGAAGGCAACCGCGGTGTCGCCCATGCGGTTCGAGAAGCCCCATTCATTGTCGTACCAGGAGAGCACCGAAACGAAGTTGCCTTCCATCACCTTGGTCTGGTCGAGCGCCACGATCGAGGAATGCGGATCATGGTTGAAGTCGATCGAGACGTTCGGGTGTTGGGTGAAGGACAGAACACCTTTCAGCTTGCCCTTGGAGGCGGCGATGACCGCCTCGTTGATTTCCTGCGCGGTGGTCGAGCGCTTGGCGATGAACTTGAAGTCGACGACCGAGACGTTCGGGGTCGGGACGCGGATCGAGATGCCGTCGAGCTTGCCCTTGAGGTCGGGCAGCACTAGGCCGATCGCCTTGGCGGCACCAGTCGAGGTTGGGATCTGGGAGAGCGCCGCGGCGCGGGCGCGGTAGAGGTCCTTGTGCATGGTGTCCAACGTCGGCTGGTCGCCGGTGTAGGAGTGGATCGTCGTCATCATGCCCTTCTCGATGCCGACGGTCTCGTGCAGCACCGCCGCCAGCGGCGCTAGGCAGTTGGTGGTGCAGGACGCGTTCGAAATGACGATGTGGTCCTTGGTCAGCTTGTCGTGGTTGATGCCGTAGACGACCGTGAGGTCAGCGCCTTCGGCGGGCGCCGAAACCAGCACACGCTTGGCGCCGGCGGTGAGATGCGCGGCGGCCTTGTCGCGGGCGGTGAAGATGCCGGTGCATTCGAGCGCGATGTCGACGCCGAGTTCCTTCCACGGCAGCTGGCTTGGATCCTTGATCGCCGTGACCTTGAACTTCTCCTTGCCGACCGAAATCTGGTCGCCGTCGACGGTCACCTCATGCGGGAAGCGGCCATGCACGCTGTCATAGCGCAGCAGATGCGCGTTGGTCTCGACCGGGCCGAGATCGTTGACGGCGACGACCTCGATGTCCTTGCGGCCGGATTCATGGATGGCGCGCAGAATGTTACGGCCGATACGGCCAAATCCGTTGATGGCAACTCTGACGGTCATTGTTTTCTCTCCCTAGGGGCTGGGCGCAATTGGGTCCGCTGCTTCATAGCGGCCATGGGCCAAAGAATCCAGCCGCAGAAGGCTGGATTTAAATCGATTAGATTGGTCCAGCAGGGCGGAGCCGCCTATTTGCGGCCCCGCGAATTGACGCAGCCCGGTCAGCCGTGCAGACGGGCTTCGACCGCCTTTGCCGCTGCCTCGGCGGTGATGCCGAAATGCGGATAGAGCTGCTCGATCGCGCCCGAGGCGCCGAAGCCGTGCATGCCGATGAAGATGCCGTCGGTGCCGATCAGGTGATCCCAGCCCTGGCGAATGCCGGCTTCGATCGCAACCTTGACCTTGGCGTTGCCGATGGTCTTCTTGCGGTAGTCGTCGCTCTGCTGGTCGAACAGCTCGAAGCAGGGCACCGAAACGACGCGGGTCGGGTGGCCGTGCTTTTCGAGCAGGTCGCGCGCGCCGAGTGCAATCTCGACCTCGGAGCCGGTGGCGAAGATCGTGACCACCGCCTCGCCACTGGCGGCGGCCAGTTCGTAGGCGCCCTGACGGCTGAGGTTCTTCTCGATGAATTCAGTGCGCACCGTCGGCAGGTTCTGGCGGGTCAGCGCCAGCGTCGACGGCGTCTTTTCGGATTCGAGCGCGATCTGCCAGCATTCGGCGGTTTCCACCGCATCGGCCGGGCGAAAGAAATTGTGGTTCGGGATGGCGCGCAACGCCGCCATATGCTCGACCGGCTGGTGGGTCGGGCCGTCCTCGCCGAGGCCGATGGAGTCATGCGTCATGACGAAGATCGAGCGAATGCCCATCAGCGAGGCGAGCCGCATCGACGGGCGGGCATAGTCGGAGAAGCACAGGAAGGTGCCGCCATAGGCGATCAGGCCACCATGCAAGGTCAGGCCGTTGATCGCCGCCGCCATGCCATGCTCGCGGATGCCGTAATGGACATAGCGCTGGCCGTAATCGTCCGGCGTGATGTTCTTGGTCTGGCTGGTCTTGGTGTTGTTCGAGCCGGTGAGGTCTGCCGAGCCGCCGATGGTTTCCGGCACTGCGCCGTTGATGACTTCGAGCGCCATTTCGGAGGACTTGCGGGTGGCGACCTTCGGCTTGTCGGCTGAGAGCTTCTTCTTGTAGTCGGCGATGACGGCGTCGAAGTTGGAGGGCAGCTTGCCGGCGATGCGACGCTCGAACTCGGCCTTGAGCTTCGGCTCGGCCTTGGCGAGGCGGCCTTCCCAGTCGGCGCGCGCCTTGGCGCCGCCCGTGCCGATGGCGCGCCAGGCGTCGAGGATGTCGGCGGGAATTTCGAAGGGCGGCGAGTCCCAGTTGAAGAATTTGCGGGCGCCGGCGATTTCCTCGGCACCGAGCGGCGAGCCATGCGCCTTGTTGGTGCCGGCCTTGGTCGGGGCGCCGAAGCCGATGGTGGTCTTGCAGGCGATCATCGTCGGCTTGTCGGAATGGCGCGCAGCCTCGATGGCGAAGGCGATTGCTTCCGGATCGGTGCCGTCGATGTGGCTGGCGTTCCAGCCAGACGCCTGGAAGCGGGCTACCTGGTCGGTGTTGTCGGCCAGCGACACCGGGCCGTCGATCGAGATGTTGTTGTTGTCCCAGAAGACGATCAGCTTGTTGAGCTTCAGGTGCCCGGCCAGCGCGATGGCTTCCTGGGAGACGCCTTCCATCAGGCAGCCGTCGCCGGCCAGCACGTAGGTGTAATGGTTGACGAGGTCGTTGCCGAAAGCGGCGTTCATGATGCGCTCGCCGAGCGCGAAGCCGACCGAATTGGCAAGGCCCTGGCCGAGCGGGCCGGTGGTGGTCTCGATGCCGGCGGCGTGGCCGTATTCGGGGTGTCCGGCGGTCTTGGAGCCGAGCTGGCGAAAATTCTTGATCTGGTCGATCGTCATGTCCTCATAGCCGGTGAGGTAGAGGAGCGAATAGAGCAGCATCGAGCCGTGGCCTGCCGAGAGAATGAAGCGGTCGCGGTCGGCCCAGTGCGGCGCCTTGGCGTCGAATTTCAGGAAACGGCTGAACAGCACCGTGGCGATATCGGCGCAGCCCATCGGCAGGCCGGGGTGACCGGAGTTCGCCTTCTCGACGGCGTCCATGGAAAGAAAACGGATCGCATTGGCCATCCGGTCATGTTGTTCGCGCGAGCTCATGCTTCCTCCGGGAATGGGGTTGGGCTTGGGAAAACCCTAGGGAAAGGGTGCGCGACACATAGCAGGCACGGCCTTTTAGTCAACAAATCGGGGCGGATTTTGCCGGGCTTGTGATCGCATCGAGCGCCTTACATTAGCGATAGCGGGGGACAGTCGCGAGAGCTTTGTTGACGCGCCCTTCACCCGGTGCCTAATCTTTCCGAGGTAACGCGTTCTGAACGCGAGCGATTCGGTGATGGGCAGGGCATAGGACGAAGGCCATGACCGGGGAAACGACCCTCAAGGAAGTCATCGCCAGGCTGGGCAAGGCCATGGAAGGCCTGGAAAATGCCGTGGCGGCGCGGCTCGAGCACGAGCGCGATTACTCTGAAGCCGAGGCCGAGGTGCAGCGCATGAATGCCGACCGCTCGCGCCTGGCGCAGGAGCTCGACAATTCCGAGGCACGCGCCGAACGGCTGGAAGACGCCAACAAGGAAGTGTCGCGCCGGCTGGTAACCGCCATGGAAACCATCCGGGCGGTTCTGGACAGGTAGGGCCAATGGCACAGGTCACGGTTTCCATCGACGGCAAGCAATACCGGATGGCCTGCGACGAAGGCCAGGAAGAGCACCTGATCGATCTTGCGGAGCGTTTCGACCGCTATGTCTCGCATCTGAAGGATTCATTTGGCGAGATCGGCGATCAGCGGCTTACCGTCATGGCCGGCATCATGGTGATGGACGAGCTGTCCGAGCTCACCAAGCGCGTCAAGGGCATGGAGAGCGAAGTGCTGACCTTGCGCAAGACGCGCGACGAGGCGCTGACCAAGGCGGATAAGAGCGACAGCGTGCTGACCACGGCGCTCGATGCGCTGGCGCAGCGCATGGAAGACCTCAGCGCCACGCTCGCCATAAGGAAGGCCTGAGCACCTCCCACTCCCAACATGGCGGAAAATCCTGCCGTGAATTGGTGGCCGTCGCGCAAAAATTTCGCCTTGCGCAAGGCGTGGTCATCATCGCGAGCGTTTAATCGGCGCCGTGATGGTGCTAGGCTTCGGCGCCGGCAACGGCCAGCCGCAAGCCGGCTACAATTTTTTCGAAAAAGGGTAGGGACAGGCCATGAGTCTTCGTATCAACGACATCGCGCCGGATTTCACGGCCGAGACCACACAAGGCACCATCAAGTTCCACGACTGGATCGGCGACGGCTGGGCGGTGCTGTTCAGCCATCCGAAGAATTTCACCCCGGTCTGCACCACCGAGCTCGGCACCATGGCCGGCCTCGAAGGCGAGTTCAAAAAGCGCAACGTCAAGATCATCGGCATCTCGGTCGATCCGGTGTCGAGCCACGACAAATGGCAGGCAGACATCAAGACCGCCACCGGCCAGACCGTGCACTACCCGCTGATCGGCGACAAAGACCTCAAGGTCGCCAAGCTCTACGAAATGCTGCCGGCGGGGGCCGGCGAGAGCTCTGAAGGCCGCACGCCGGCCGACAACGCCACGGTGCGTTCGGTCTACGTCATCGGCCCGGACAAGAAGATCAAGCTGGTGCTGACCTATCCGATGACCACGGGCCGCAACTTCGACGAGATCCTGCGCGTCATCGATTCCATCCAACTGACCGCCAAGCACCAGGTGGCGACGCCGGCGAACTGGAAGCAGGGCGAGGACGTCATCATCACCGCCGCCGTTTCCAACGAGGATGCGATCAAGCGTTTTGGGGCGTATGAGACGGTCCTGCCGTATCTGCGCAAGACCAAGCAGCCGACGGCGTGAGAGCCTTTCCTTCTCCCCGTTCCACGGGGAGAAGGTGCCCGAAGGGCGGATGAGGGGCGGCGCGGCGTTTGAAGCCCGGCTTCCTCTCGGATCCGGAAATGTTCGCTCTAAGCGACAACCTCGCAGACTTGGCGCTGCCCCTCATTGCCCTGCCCATCCTTCGCTGCAGCTACGGAGGGTGGACCGGGCATTTCTCCCCGTGAACGGGGAGAAAGGGCTGGTTCGCCGCTTTCGCCAACAAAAAAGGCGGCGCCGAAGCGCCGCCTTTTTCAATCGTGCCTTGAGCTTTACGCCGCGGGCTGCGCCTCGATTGTGCGCAGCGCCTGGGTCTGGCGCTTGGCGGCGGCCTTGACCGCATCCTGCACCTTCTCGAAGGCGCGCACCTCAATCTGGCGCACGCGCTCGCGGCTGATGTCGAACTCGGCCGAGAGCTCTTCCAAGGTCAGCGGCTCTTCGGCGAGGCGGCGCGCCTCGAAGATGCGCCGTTCGCGCTCGTTGAGCACCGACAGAGCGCCCGAGAGCATCGAGCGCCGGTTTTCCAGTTCGTCCTGCTCGATCAGCATCTCTTCCTGGCTTTCGTGGTCGTCGACCAGCCAGTCCTGCCATTCGCCGGACTCGCCTTCGCTCGCCCGGATCGGGGCGTTGAGCGAGGCGTCGCCCGACAGGCGGCGGTTCATCGACACCACTTCGGCCTCGGAAACGTTGAGGCGCGTGGCGATCTCGGCGATCTGGTCGGGCTTCAAGTCACCATCGTCGAGCGCCTGGATCTTGCCCTTCACCTTGCGCAGGTTGAAGAACAGACGCTTCTGGTTGGCGGTGGTGCCCATCTTGACCAGGCTCCACGAGCGCAGGATGTATTCCTGGATCGAGGCCTTGATCCACCACATGGCATAGGTGGCGAGCCGGAAACCACGCTCCGGTTCGAATTTCTTCACGGCCTGCATGAGGCCGACATTGCCTTCCGAGATCACCTCGCCGATCGGCAGGCCGTAGCCGCGATAGCCCATGGCGATCTTGGCGACGAGCCGCAAATGGCTGGTGACGAGCTTATGGGCAGCCGTGGTGTCCTGATGCTCGGCATAACGCTTGGCGAGCATGTACTCTTCCTGCGGCTGAAGCATCGGAAAGCGGCGGATTTCTTCCAGGTAACGGGCGAGACCGCCTTCACCGGAAACGATACTGGGTAATGATTGGGCCATGATAGCGCCCCCTCTCTCTTTGGAGTGGATGCCCCCGAAACGCGGCGGGCACGCGTCACGGATGCCAAAGGCTCATCCGCGACAACCTGTGTATATAGGAACAAAACCAGAAAAGACAGGCATTTGTTCAACGCTAAACAGTCTGTCACGCTAAAGTGAACAACGCCGGTCAGGTTTTTGATGGCTGGTTTGCAGCTTGTTCGTGGCGGGTGGTTCAAAGTTTCCGGAAGTCGCCGACGAGTTCCTCCATGTCTCCGGGCATCGGCGCTTCGAACCTCATCGTTAGATGGGTGGTCGGGTGCCGAAATTCAAGGAGCCAGGCGTGCAGGGCCTGCCGGGGAAGGGCTTTGACCTTGGTTTTCAAGGGTTCGGGCAGCCGGTTGGCCTTGGTGCGGAATGCCTGGCCGTAATCCGGATCGCCGATCACGGGATGGCCGATATGGGCCATGTGGACGCGGATCTGGTGGGTGCGGCCGGTCTCCAGCCGGCATTCGACCAGGCTTGCGGTGGCAAAGCTCTGCTGTTCCTCACCGAAGCGCTCGACGACGGAGAAATGGGTGACGGCATGCCGGGCGTCGTCGCGGCTTTCGGGCACCACGGCGCGGCGGACGCGGTCGGCTGCGCGGCCCAAGGCTGCGTCGACGGTGCCGGTCGGCCGCTGCGGTATGCCCCATACCAGCGCCAGATAGGCGCGCTCGAGATCGCCGGTGCGGCCATGGTCGGCGAAGGCCTCCGACAGCGCCTTGTGGGCGCGGTCGGTCTTGGCCACGACCATGACGCCGCTGGTCTCCTTGTCCAGCCGGTGCACGATGCCCGGCCGCCTGACCCCGCCGATGCCGGACAGACTGTCGCCGCAATGTTGGATCAGCGCGTTGACCAGCGTGCCGGTCCAGTTGCCGGCGCCGGGATGGACGACCAGCCCCGCCGGCTTGTTGATGACGATCAGCTCGTCGTCCTCGTAGAGGATGTCCAGGGGAATGTTCTCGCCCTGCGGCTCGGCGGGTTCCGGCGCGGGGACCAGAATTTCGACGCGCTCGCCGGCCGTCAGCTTGCGCTTGGCTTCCAGCACCGGCTTGCCGGCAATGGAGACGGCGCCTTGGCGGATCAGCGCCTGTACGCGGCTGCGCGAGAGATCCGGCCCGAGCCGGGCGGCAAGCCACTGGTCGAGGCGCTGGCCGGCGGCGTCCGGGCCGGCTTCCAGCGCGACGGCTTCGCCGGATTCCTCGTCCGCCAATTCGTCCTCTATCAATATAGGGGTCTCTTCGCTATGAGCGCTCATCGAAACCCGTTGCGGATTGTTTTGCCATGGCCAGGCCTCTTGCCGAAGAAGACGAGGAAAAGCCGCTCGACCCCGCGGCCGAGAATGTGCGCCGCAAGCTCGTTCGCTTCATGATCGTCAATCTCGGCCTTCTGTTCATCGCCCTTATGGTGGTGATCGGAGCGCTTGTCTACAAAGCCCGCAACGCGCCGGTGGCCGGCCTTGCGCCCGCCGGGGATGTCCAGGCGCCGGCCGGCGCGTCGCTATCGGGCGACATCGTGCTTCCCGTGGGCGCCAAGATGGTCAGCCAGTCGCTCTCCGGCAACCGCCTGTCGATCGACGCCGAGCTCGCCGACGGCAGCCGTTCGATCTTTGTCTACGACATCGCCGAACGCCGCGTCATCGGCCAGTTTGCGATCCGCAACAAATGAGCGGCTTTGCCGAACGCCGCAGCGTCGCGACCGTCGCGCTCGTCGTCGCCAATTACGACGAGGCGGTTCGCTGGTATGTCGAGCGGCTCGGCTTCGTGCTGACCGAGGATGTCGACCTCGGCGGCGGCAAGCGCTGGGTCACCGTCGCGCCGGCGAAGGGCCAGGGCGCGCGGCTGCTCCTGGCGGAAGCTTCCGGCGAGGAACAGGCAAGCCGCATCGGCAACCAGACCGGCGGCCGGGTTTTTCTCTTTCTTGAGACCGACGACTTCGCCCGCGACCACCAGGCGATGCTGGCGAAAGGCGTCGATTTCCGCGAAGCGCCGCGTCATGAAGCCTACGGCACGGTGGCGGTCTTTTCCGATCTCCATGGCAATCTCTGGGATCTGATCGAGCCGAAACGGCAGGGCTGACCGGCGGCCTTGAGCAAAGTGGGTGGAGTGCCTGAAACCCCAGTTGCTTTTTCCCAGCCGCCAGCCTATGTAGCCGGTTCTGAGCGCGCCCATCGTCTAGCGGTCAGGACACCGCCCTCTCACGGCGGGAACAGGGGTTCGATTCCCCTTGGGCGTACCAAGCTTCCGAGAACACGATCGAACAGCCTCAACCCAGTTGAGCATGCTCGGTTACTCGGCTGCCAGGGAGACGGAAGCCGCGAGCCCGGCTTCGGTTCTTTCCCGAGCCGCCTGCTCCAGTAACCTCGACAGGTGCTGGAGGTGCATCGATTGCGCATCTTCAAGCAATTGCAGAAAGTTGGACGCCTTGCCCCGCGGCAACCGGTGGCGCTTCAGCGCGGCGATACGCGCGCGCTGGCGCTTTATGTGCCGCTCGGCTTGCAGAACGTGCCGTTCTGCCATCTGGATGTCGTCAGCGAGTGCCATCAACCGCTAACGGTCACTGCGGGCAGAGAGTTCCGAAGGGCAGGCGCGATCTTAAACGCAGGTCTCGATTGGAGCCTGCCCCAGCTATAGCTATCACGACATGCAAAGCATGTCCGAGTCGGTCCAAACTGCTGAGCCGTCGCCGGCCTAAAGGCGCTTTAGGAGCAACTTTCCCGATGCAGACGATTTGGGACTGCTGCGAAACTTCTCGATGATTTTCACCGGCGAAACGGCCCAGCACGACGTTGACCGTTTCCGCATCCGCAGACGCGATCCGGCGCGTTCGCCAAACCGCTCGACAGAGTCTGCATAGCGTCTTTGTTGTTCGGCATACAAGGCCATGTAGCGGTCGAGCGCGGCACGGAACTCCTCCTCACGTCGGGGAGGGCTTTGAGCCGGCCTTACAGTTGGGGCTTCAGTTGCCATCGTCGGGTAGTCCCGGCTCCCAAGCATTGCACGCTCTCCTGTGGCTGAGCTGGAGCCAAGATGTCAGGCCGCCTACAAAACGTATCGAAGCGCGGCCGAACAGTTCCGAAAATCACCGAAAACACATAATGTCTCGCAATGCCGGAGCAGCGGCTCGCATTTGGCCCTTTTGTGCTCAACCCCGAGGCGGGAACGCTTCTGAGGCAGGGCCTGCCTGTCGCGATCAGCTACCGGGGGCTGCTGCTCCTGTCGGCGATGGCAAGGAGCGCCGGCGAGGTCCTGACCAAGTCCGAACTACTGGACGCCGCTTGGCCGGGGACCGCAGTCGAGGAAAGCAATCTCTCGGTCCAGGTCGCGTCCCTGCGGCGGCTTCTGGGCTCCATGGCAGACGGAACAGAGTGGATCGCAACCGTTCCGCGGGTTGGTTACCGTTTCACCGGCGCGATCGAGAGGCTCGACGAGGTAGCAGCCGCGCGAGATTCTGAGGAGCCTGAGCCTTCGATTGCCGTGCTCCCTTTCGTCAACTTGAGCGACGATGCCGAGCAGCAATATTTTGCCGACGGTCTCGCTGAAGATATCATCACGCGGCTGGCGCGGCTGAGGTGGCTTTTCGTCTGCGCCCGCAACTCGTCCTTCAGCTACAGGAACAAAGCCCTCGACGTGAAACAGGTCGGGCGTGAACTCGGAGTCCGTTACGTGCTGGGCGGCAGTGTCCGCCGCTCGGGTCAGCGGCTCAGGATCAGCGCCGAGGCGAGTGACACCTCCAGTGGGCGCCAAGTATGGACAGAGCGATACGACGTCCAGCTGGCTGATTTCTTCACGCTGCAGGATCAGATCGCCGATAGCGTCATCGGTGCCGTCGAACCTAAACTCTATGCGGCAGAGCATCAGCGTTACATCAGCCGGCCTCCCGCCAGCCTGGACGCCTGGGGTTTCGTAATGAAAGCGATGCCTCACATATGGAGCTGGAGCTCGGAAAGCGAGCTCGCGGTCGCCGAGCAACTGCTACGCAGGGCCGTAGACGCTGACCCGGACTACCCGCGTGCCAATAGCCTGTTCGCCTGGACGATGGCTTCCCGGGTGCTGCTCGGATTGGCGGAGCCGGCCGAGGTTCTTCCGAGGGCAAATGAGATGGCTCAGCGAGCCATTGCGCATGATGCCGACGATCCTTGGACGCATTTCGCTGCCGGATACGTGCACATGATGGCACGCCGAACGCAGGCAGCCGTCGCCGCACTAACCGATGCGATCACGCTCAATCCAAACCTGGCCATCGCACATGTCATTCTGGGCGCCGCTTACGGCTTTGGTGGAATGCCGGAGGACGGCCTGCACCATCTCGCGATCGCCGAGCGACTTAGCCCGCGCGATTCCACGCAGCAGCCGGGAGTTTTGACCGTGACCGGGATGTGTCACTTCGTTGCTCAACGATTCGTCGACGCAGCGAGTTTCGAGCACCGAGCAGTGCAGCTTCGGCCACATTTTGGGGCTGCGTGGCGTACGCTGGCCGCCGCGGCAGGAATGGCAGGGGATCTCGATGAGGCGGCACATGCCCTTTCAGAGGCGAAGCGGCTCCATCCAACGCTGTCGGTCCAATGGGTGGAGAAATACTACCCGATGATCCGGGAACAGGATCGCGCCGCCTATATCGAGGGGCTGCGGGCCGCCGGCCTCGAATGATCCGCGCGTTTCGAGGAGCCTGCCACGGCGGGATAGGGGTTCGATTCCCGTTAGTCGTCCAAGCTCTTCCATCCAGGTTCAGAGCGACACATGTCCCTTCTGGCGTGGTGTCGCGGATTGAATTAGCATTGCGTCATGCTCCCTGGCCGAAGGCGCCAGGGCTACGGTTTCGAACTCGCCCAGCGGAAGAGGCGAGAGGAACGCGGGGAGGAACCAATGCGGAAGCTGCAGTCGCAGGGCGTTCATCACATCACGCTGGTCGGCGCCGGCCGCCAGACCTCGATCGACTTCTGGGAAGGGGTGCTCGGCATGCCCTTCATCTTCGAGCAGCCCAATCTCGACAAGGCGAGCGAAAGCCATCTTTATTTCGACCCGGGCGACGGGCGCCTGATCACGGTCTTCACCGACGAGAGCCGGACCCCGGTCAAGCGGCGGACGCCGACAGATATCGGTTGCGTCCATCACATCGCCTTCGCGGTGTCGCGGGTCACCTTTCTGCAGGCGGTCGCGCGTCTCGACGAGCGCGGCATCAAACACAGCGGCGGCAAGGATCGCGGCTTCATGGATTCGATCTATTTCGAGGATCCGCTCGGACTGTTGATCGAACTTGCGTCCTATCGCTTCGAGCCGCCGGCCGGCTTCACGCATGCCGACGTGCTGATGGAGGCGCACAAGATCCGCGTGGAGCGCGGCGACTACAATATCGCCGAACTCCATCTCGCCGACGCCATCCAGGCGCTGGTCGAGCGGTCGCGCGAAACCCTGTCGGATGAGCGGACGGCGAAGAATCCATATTGAGCAAGCCATAAGGGGAGGAACAGATGGCAAAGGCTGCAACGAAGAGCGCGAAGAAACCCGCGGCAAAGCCGGCAGCGAAGGCAGCGGCAAAAGCTGCGACGACGGCAAAAGCCGCGCCTAAGGCGACAACTAAAGCCGCGGCTAAAGCGACGGCAAAAGCCGCGCCCAAGGCCAAGGCAAAGCCGGCCAAGAAGCCCGGGATAAAACTCAGCATGCTGAGGCCGAGCGTCAACAACATGACGGTGCGGGTGTTCGCGCGCGCGGCCGGGCTCGATCCCGGGGAGACCGACGCCTGGGGCCATACGCGCTCGCCGGAATTCCTGGCGCGCAATCCGGCGCATCTGACGCCGATGATCGAGGACAAGGGCCTGCCACGCGGGGTGCTGTGGGAAAGCTGCGCCATCATGCAGTATCTCGCCAACAAGCACGGGCTGGAGAAGTTCTATCCGAAGGCGCCGGCCAAGCGGGCGATGATCGACAGCGCCATGTTCTATCTGATCGGCACGCTTTATCCTTATGTCGCGCGCGCAACCTATCCGGCGCTCGGCTTTCCGCAATATGCCGGCGAGGTTGGCCACAGCGACGCCCATCCCGACAAGAAATCGGAGGCGCAGAAGGCGGCGATGGCCGCGATCGCCGAGCCGCTCGAGGTGTTTCACTCCTTCTTCCGCAACGGCAAACCGTTCATCGGCGGCAACCACCCGTCGATCGCCGATATAAGGCTGGCGGCAACGCTCGAATTCCTGGCGGTCGTCGACTACCCGCTGCCCAAATGGGCGCAGGAATATATGGCGGCGCTGGAGAAGAAGCTCGGCAAGGCCTATGCGGAACCGGCCGGCGACGTGCGCGGCTACATCGCGCATGTGAAATCGCAGGCGAGAGCCTAGCGGCGGTTAAGGTTTCGTTTACCCAAGGCCTGTCTACTGGTCTCAGTCCTCGCAGCGACCACGGATGTACTGGCGCGATGGCGAGGCAAGGGAAAGGTCGGCTCCGTGCCGGCCTTTTGCTTTTTTGCGGCCATCGCCGAAATCACGACAGTATTATTGCACCACCGACCGGTGGACTGAAAGCCTATTGTCATCCTCGTCATGGATCGTACGATGCCGTCAGGGGCAGAGCGACGGCGACGAGGACCTGCGATGAACACGGCAAGATTTCTGATGATGGCGGGAGCGCTGTCGGTTGTGCCCTTTCCAGCGGGCGCCACCGCACCGCTCAACGGCATGAACGAGGTCGGCGCCGCCCTGCTGGCCTGCTGGACGCCGCCGGCCAATTCCGACAATTCCTCGGTCACGCTCAGCTTCAGCTTCAAGCGCGACGGCACGCTGATCGGGCCGCCTAAAACAACCGCCATTCATGTCGCCGGCGACGACAAGGCGCGCAAGGCCTATGTCGATGCGGCGATAAAGGCGCTGAATGACTGCCTGCCGCTCAGCCTTTCGCCGGCGCTGGCGCAAGGCATTCCCGGCAACGTCTTCACGCTACAGTTCAATTCGCCGAAGAAATGAGCGGCAGGCTCACCGTTTCAAGTCAGGCCGCCCACGCCTGACCTGGTACGCCTGAGTTGGGCATGTTTTTCCAACTCCGGCATCTCGAAGACATAGTCGCTCCAGGCCGAGTCCGGGATCTGCCCGGCCAGGTAACAATCCAGCAGAAGGTTCTGTTCCGGGGTAAGGGGCCTCGGCGCCTGCTCATGATTCAACCAAAGCGAATGGATCAGGTTCCTGGTCAGGCCAGAGACGGTGAAGTGAATGGACATCTTCAGTCTCCTGGGTGCAGCGCGGATCGCATCAATGCCGGGAAACGTCACCACCGGTCAAAGGTTTCATCAGCAATCCGTGATCGCGACGGCGGCTCGGTTTCTTACGCTGGCGGTTGTTCGGCGCTTGTCCGGCCGGCACTGCATCCACAGATTGAAGGAACTTTATTCGCAGACGACGCGATAGCGCTTGCCGTCTTCGCCGACATTCCTGCAGGTGAGGGGGCTCTGCTCGCCGGATGCCGGGTCGGACAGATCCTGGCCGAAGGACGGCTTCGTCGAAGCGGGTCTGGAGTGGCGCCGGACGGTCGGGCTCGCCGGCAGGCTTGCCGGCGCGCTCGGCGGCAAGGGAAACACATCCGAGGCGATCTGCCGCGATGCGACCGTTCCCGGCGGCGCCCGGTCCCAGACACGCCTGACATCCATCCGGCTCGGAACGATCACCGTGCCATCGTCGCTGCGCGCGCAGCCGCCCGCTGCAAGCAGCGCCGGGCACAGGATAAAGGCAGCGAATCGACCGAACATTAGCAATACCTCAGGCACCTTATAGGCGTCGCTCCCATGATCGCCAACAGGCGGACTAGCGCATCCGGCGCCAGGGTTGCGATTGTCTCAACGGCATTCGACGGCGCGTGGTTGCAATTCGTTATGGTTAGCGGATCGTTAATGCTTGTCGGGCACATTCCGCTGACGAACCGCGAAGGGGGTTCGGTTGGGGTGGCAACAATATGGCGGATGTGGGCAAGACGAGTGGGACAAGCGGCATGCGCAACCCCCTCGACGCAACGGTTGGGCATGACGACGACACGCCCGTCGACGAAGGCGGCGAACAGCATCTTGCCGATCTCGAACGCACGATGGACGCCATGCGCATGGGCGTCGTGCTTCTGGACGCCCAGCTCGACACGCTGATCATCAACAAAGCCTACCGGGAGTTGTCCAAGATCCCCGACGGGGCGGTGACTGTCGGTGCGCCATTCAGCCGCCTGATGGATCTCAATCGCCGCAACGGCATCTATGGCGAGATCGACGAACAGGAGTGGCAGCGCTACCTTGCCAGCCGAATCGCGGAAATTCGTGCCGGTTCCGTCGCGCCGCGCGAGTTCGTCCATGCCGACGGCCGCACGATGATATTCTCGGTGACGGCATTGTCCGGCGGCAAGCGCCTGTTGACCTACTATGACGTCACCGAGGTCAAGCGCCGAGACGCCGAGATCGAAAGAGCCAATGCCAGGACGGCCGAGACGTTCAGCAATCTCAGCCTGATGGTCGATTCGATGCCGATCGGCGTCATCGTTGTCGATGCCGAATTGCGTGTCGAGGTGATCAACCGGGCCTTCTACGACTTCTGGAAGGTCGATCCGCTGCGCGCTCCGGCCGGCATCTCCTTTCGCGACCTCATGGAAGCCACTCGTGCCGCCGATCCGTTCGGCGGCGAGGAGCGGAACTGGCAAAGCCATGTGGCCGAGCGGGAAGCCGAAATCCGGGCCGGCGCCGCAGGCTCCAGGCAGTTGCCGCGCAGCGACGGCCGCACCCTGATCGCCTCGCTGGCGCCGCTTCCGGGCGGCAAACGGCTGATCTCCTATGTCGACATCACCGATATGAAGCAGCGCGAGACCGAGGCCGAGGACGCGCGCAGGAACCTCGCCACAGTTCTTGAATCGCTGCCGGCTGGCGTCATCATCTACGACCGCGACGACCGCTTCGTCTTCGCCAACCGCAAGCTGCAGGACACGCTGCCGGCGCTGAAGCCGGCCTGGCAGCCGGGCTGCACGTTTCGCGAAGCATTGGTTCTCGGTCATTCGGTCGGCTATTTCCGATCGAGCGGCGACACCCAGATCGACAGTCTGTATGGCGTCGACACCGAGCGCTGGCTTGACGCCATGCTCAAGCGGTACCGTTTGCCAAATTCCGCCTACGAGCGACTCAACGCCGACGGGCGCTGGTACCAGGTCTATGACATGCGCACCGATGACGGGACGTTCATCGGCGTGCGCGTCGATATCACCGACATCAAGGTCCGCGAGAAGGCGCTGCGCGAGTCCATGCGCCAGATCGACCTCTACCGGCACGTGATGGACGAGCTGCCAGTGGCGGCCTTCATCAAGGCCGACGATCTCAGCATGGAATTCGTCAACAAGGCCTGGTGCGCGCTGACCGGATTCGACAAGGACGAGGTGCTCGGCAAGACGGATCGTGAGCTTTTCGCGTCGGAAGAAGCCGATGGCTTCAGCAATGACGACACCGAAGTCGTGGCGACCGGCGCCGGGCTCGAGGTCGAGGAGGCCGTCACGCATCGCGACGGCACGGTGCGGCAGCTGATGACGCGCAAGAGCCGGCTGGTGGCGACCGACGGTTCGGTGCACCTGGTCGGCTCCAGCACCGACATCACCGACGTCAAGGCGCGCGAGCAGGCGCTTCGGCAAAGCATGAGCGAGAACGAGGTGTTCCGCAGCCTCATCGACAATGTGCCGGTGTCGATCTACGCCAAGCGCTCGGACCTCAGGCAATTCTACGTCAACCAGGGCTGGTGCGATCTCACCGGCTTCAGCAGGGCAGAGGCGATCGGCAAGACCGATGTCGAGATATTCGGAGCGGATGGCGAAGCCTTCGTGGCCGGTGACCTCGCCGTGCTGCGCACCGGTGAGACGCAGGAGATCGAAGAGACGGTGACGCTGCCGGACGGCAGCGTCCGGCACCAGTTCGCGCGCAAGGGCGCGATGATCGCCTCCGACGGCTCGCTCTATCTCATCGGCTCCACCACCGACATTACCGAGCTCAAGCAGCGCGAGGCCGAGCTCAGCGAAGCGCGCCGGCGTGCCGTGCTCGCCGACCGGGCCAAGTCGGAATTCCTCGCCAATATGAGCCACGAGATCCGCACGCCGATGAACGGGGTCCTTGGAATGGCAGAGCTTTTGGCAAAGTCGGACCTCGATCCGAAGCAGAAGACGTTCACCGACATCATCGTCAAATCCGGCAACGCGCTGCTCACCATCATCAACGACATCCTCGACTTCTCCAAGATCGACGCCGGCCAGCTGGTGCTCGACCCGGCGCCGTTTAACCTTGCGGAGGCGATCGAGGATGTGGCGACGCTGGTGTCGACGCGCGCCAAGGAGAAGGATCTGGAGCTCATCGTCCGCGTCCAGCCAGGGCTCGACGGCCAATTCGTCGGCGATGTCGGCCGCGTCAGGCAGATCGTCACCAATCTGCTTGGCAATGCCGTGAAATTCACCGACGAAGGCCATGTGCTGGTCGACGTGACGGGCGAGCGGGTTCCCGCGGGAACAAGGCTCACAATATCGGTCACCGACACCGGCATCGGCATTCCAGAAGACAAGCTGAAGCTGGTGTTCGAAAAATTCAGCCAGGTCGACACCTCCTCGACCAGGCGGCACGAAGGCACCGGGCTCGGTCTTGCCATCACCTCGCGGCTGGTCGAGATGATGGGCGGCGAGATCGGCGTGGACAGCGCCGAAGGCAAGGGCTCGAGCTTCTGGTTCACCGTCACGCTGCCCAGGGCCGAGCAGGGCGGGCAGCGCATCACGCCGGTTGACGTCACCGGCGCGCGCGTGCTCATCGTCGATGACAATGCCGTCAACCGCTCGATCCTTAGCGAGCAGATGGCGTCGTGGACGTTCGATGCCTGCGCGGCCGAAAGCGGTGCCGAGGGGTTGAAGGTGCTGATTGCCGCCGCCGCCTATGGCGTGCCGGTCGATTGCGTCGTGCTCGACTACCAGATGCCCGGCATGAGCGGCGCCGAGATGGCGCGCATCGTGCGCAACACGGCTGGCCTCGCGCATACGCCGATCATCATGCTGACCTCGGTCGACCAGTCGCTCGCCAACACGGCCTATCGCGATCTCGGCATCGATGCGCAACTGATCAAGCCGGCGCGCTCGTCCATCCTCTTGGAAACGCTCGTCGCGACCATCCAGCGCCATCGCCACAGCAGCGCCGCGGCGCAACCGGCCGCCGCCGCTCAAGGCGCGCCGCGGGCCGCGCCGGCGCAGACGGCGGCATCGGATCGGGCCATGCTGCAGCCGCCGCCGGCGCGCGCGCGTCCGCGCCCGGCCGATGCGGAGCTCGGGCTCGACATTCTGGTCGCCGAGGACAATGAAGTGAACCAGCTGGTGTTCACCCAGATCCTCGGCGAGACCGGCTACCGCTTCGAGATCGTCAGCAACGGCCGCAAGGCGCTCGAGGCGTTCGGCAAGCTCAATCCGCGCATGATCCTGATGGATGTGTCGATGCCGGAAATGAACGGGCTGGAGGCGACCGGCGCCATTCGCCGGCTCGAGGAAGACATGGGCACGCATGTGCCGATCGTCGGCGTGACCGCGCACGCGCTGAAGGGCGACCGCGAACGCTGCCTGGAAGCCGGCATGGACGATTACCTGCCGAAGCCGATCAGTCCGCGGGCGCTGCTCGAAAAGCTCGAGCGCTGGCTGGGTCCGGACATCGAATCCCGGCGCAACGCCGGCTAATGCATGTCGCCCAAAAGTGCGCAGCGGTTTGGGGCAACGACATGCATAAAACAACAACCTAAAGCGCGTCGCATGAGGCCGTTCAGACGCGACTCGCTTTAGGGCGTTTCACCGTTTCACGGAAACGGCGAAACGCCCTATCTCCTTGTTTTGGCGCAATTCCAGGCGGAAGGTTACGGCGAACGCGCCGAACCTAACCGCTCACACTTTTCCTGGAATTGCTCTGATCGCGCCAAAATCGCGGGCCGACGCCGGCGAGACGCTTACGCACGCGTATGGTGCGATCGCACCATATCAAAGCAAACGCCAAGTTCGGACAATGTTGGCACTGATTCCGCCTTTCGGTTACGGGCGGGAGCAAGCGACCGCCAACAAGAAACAGCGTCGACTCTACCCCAACGGACCTGTTTTCGGCGATGGCCAAGCCATGATCCGCTCTGGCGTACAGGCAACGCGCTCTCGTCCGGATTTTATTTCCCGGCGGCCATGATCCGGCCGCCGGGATAATTTTTTATTCAAAAGTCAGACAAGTTGCTGATTCCCGCGGCAAACTCCGGCCGGCCCGGAAAGCCTGGCGGAACCCCTCCCGAACATGGTCGTTCAGTCGTTACCGGGCTGACACGAAACTGTCATGCGACTGTAATAATCGAAGTCTATTGCCCTCACCGGGCGCCGGCAGAAGGCGGTGCCAAGAGACCATATTCCGAACAGGAGCAGGCCACATGAGACATTTTATCCGCTCGGCGGCCGTTGCGATTGCAATGGCTACGGCGTCCACGCTCACCCTGTCCGCCGCTTGGGCCGCGGACATCTCCGGTGCCGGCGCCACATTCCCCTACCCAATCTATGCGAAGTGGGCCGACGCCTATAAAAAGGAGACCGGCACCGGTCTCAACTATCAGTCGATCGGCTCCGGCGGCGGCATCAAGCAGATCAAGGCCAAGACCGTGACCTTTGGCGCTTCCGACGCGCCGCTCACGGGCGACGATCTCAAGTCGAGCGGCCTCGCGCAGTTCCCGACGGTGATGGGCGGCATCGTTCCGGTCGTCAACCTCGAAGGCGTCAAGCCGGGCGAGTTGGTGCTTGACGGCCCGACGCTGGCCGACATCTTCCTAGGCAAGATCACCAACTGGAACGACGCTGCGATCAAGAAGCTCAACCCCAAGATCAAGCTGCCCGACCAGGCGATAGCGGTCGTCCATCGTTCGGACGGCTCCGGCACCACCTTCAACTTCACCTACTATCTCGGCGACGTCAGCGCCGACTGGAAGTCGAAGGTCGGCGTCGACAAGGCTGTGGAATGGCCTGTCGGTATCGGCGCCAAGGGTAATGAGGGCGTAGCCAACAATGTCTCGCAGACCGGCGGCGCGATCGGCTATGTCGAATATGCCTATGCCAAGCAGAACAAGCTCACCTATACCGACCTTATCAACAAGGACGGCAAGAAGGTCGAGCCGACCGCCAAGGCGTTCTCGGCTGCCGCGGCCAATGCCGACTGGAGCTCGCAGCCGGGCTATGGCGTCATCCTGGCCAACCAGGCAGGTGCCGAATCCTGGCCTATGACCTCCGCCACCTGGATCCTCGTATATCAGAAGCCCGACGATGCAGCCGCCACGGCCGAAGCGCTCAAGTTCTTCGCCTGGTCCTATGCCAAGGGCGATAAGATGGCTGCAGAACTCGACTACGTTCCGATGCCCGACAAGGTCGTGAAGAGCGTCGAGGAAATGTGGGGCAAGGACATCGTCGACAAGGACGGCAAGCCGATCTACTCCGGCATGTAATTCTTAGCGAATGGGGAGGGCGCTCCGGCGCCCTCCTGTCTTTCTTTCGAAATGCGAGGGGCTCGATGAGTGCCGTTTCCGAAGCCGTGACATCGTCCGCGATGCGGACCAGAGAAGCGACGGTGCGCCGCTTCGCCCTCACCGACACGATCTTCCGAACGGCCACGCGTCTTTCCGCCATACTCGTTCTGGTCCTTCTCGGCGGCGTCGCGATCTCGCTGTTCGCCGGCTCGTGGGAGGCGCTATCGAAGTTCGGCTTCTCCTTCCTGACCACCGAATCCTGGAATCCGGTCACCGAGAATTTCGGCGCCCTGGCGCCTATCTACGGCACCATCGTCACCTCGGCCATCGCCATCCTCATCGCCGTGCCGATCGGCATCGGCATCGCCGTCTTCCTGACCGAGCTCTGCCCGCGCCCGCTGAGGCGCCCGATCGGCATCGCTGTCGAACTGCTCGCCGGCATTCCTTCGATCATCTACGGCATCTGGGGCCTGTTCGTGTTCGCGCCGTTCCTGCAGACGAAGGTGCAGCCGTTCATCATCAATATCTTCCACGGCATACCGGGCCTCTCCAGTCTGTTTGCCGGTCCGCCTTACGGCATCGGCCTGCTGACGTCGTCGCTGATCCTTGCCATCATGGTGCTGCCGTTCATCACCTCGATCACCAAGGACGTGTTCGATACCGTGCCCGCGGTGCTGAAGGAATCGGCTTACGGAATCGGCTGCACGACCTGGGAAGTGACGCGGCGCGTGACCATCCCCTACACCCGCGTCGGCATCATGGGGGGTGTCATGCTCGGCCTCGGCCGCGCGCTCGGCGAGACGATGGCCGTCACCTTCGTCATCGGCAACGCGCACCGCATCAGTGCCTCGCTGTTTGCGCCGGGCACGACGATTTCGGCGACCATCGCCAACGAATTCACCGAGGCCGACGGCGAGCTTTATACCTCCTCGCTGGTGGCGCTCGGCCTGATCCTGTTCGTCATCACCTTCATCATCCTCGCCATCGCGCGCTACATGCTGTTGCGCATCGATAGTCGCACGGGAGCATGACCGATGTCGGTAGCTATGTCGCTTCACCAGAGACGCAAGCGCAAGAATGGCGTGATGATGGCGCTGTGCGTCATCGCCGCGGGCATCGGCCTTGCCTGGCTGGCGCTCATCCTCGGCGCGCTGATCTATAAGGGCCTGTCCGGCGTCTCGCTGGCGGTCCTTACCGAGATGACGCCGCCGCCCGGCGACGCCGGCGGCCTGCTCAACGCCATCTACGGCAGCATCGTCATGACCATCATCGGCATCGTCGTCGGCACGCCGATCGGCGTGCTCGCCGGGACCTATATGGCCGAGTATGGCCGCTTCTCGCGTCTCACCACCGTGGTGCGCTTCATCAATGACATCCTGCTGTCGGCGCCGTCCATCATCGTCGGCCTGTTCGTCTATGAGCTGCTGGTGCGGCCGATGGGCCATTTCTCGGCGATTGCCGGCGCGGTCGCTCTGTCCATCCTGGTGATCCCGGTCGTGGTGCGCACCACCGAGGACATGCTGAACCTCGTGCCCAACGCGCTGCGCGAAGCCGGCACCGCCATCGGCGCACCGCGCTGGGTGGTGATCCGCTCGGTCGCCTATCGCGCGGCGCTTTCCGGCATCGTCACCGGCATATTGCTGGCGATCGCCCGCATTTCCGGCGAGACGGCGCCGCTGCTCTTCACCGCGCTCAACAACCAGTTCTGGTCCAGCAATCTCAACGCGCCGATGGCCAGCCTGCCGGTGACCATCTTCCAGTTTGCGCTGAGCCCCTATGAGGAATGGCAGCAGCTGGCCTGGACGGGCGCACTCATAATCACCCTGACGGTTCTCGGGCTGAGCATCTTCGCCCGCAGCCTTACCGGACGCAGAGAGGACAGATGAAACCGATGTTGTCCACTGACCTGAACGCAGCCGACACGACAGTCGAGAAGGCCAAGATCGAGGTCAAAGGCCTCAACTTCTACTATGGCCAATCGAAGGCGCTGAAGGACATCAACCTGTCCCTGCCGGAGCGCAGCGTCACCGCCTTCATCGGGCCGTCGGGCTGCGGGAAGTCGACACTGCTGCGCGTCTTGAACCGCATCTACGAGCTCTATCCGAAGCAGACCGCCGAGGGCCAGGTGCTGCTCGACGGCAAGAACATCCTCGACCGCTCGCAGGACCTCAACCTGCTGCGCACCAAGATCGGCATGGTGTTCCAGAAGCCGACGCCGTTCCCGATGTCGATCTACGAAAACATCGCCTTCGGCGTCAGGCTCTATGAGAAGATCAGCAAGGCCGAGATGGACAACCGCGTCGAGTCGGCGCTGAAGCGCGCCGCGCTGTGGAACGAGGTCAAGGACAAGCTCAACGCCAGCGGCCAGAGCCTGTCGGGCGGCCAGCAGCAGCGCCTGTGCATCGCCCGCACCGTCGCGGTGAAGCCGGAGGTCATCCTGCTCGACGAACCGGCCTCGGCGCTCGATCCGCTCTCGACCGCCAAGATCGAGGAGCTGATCGACGAATTGCAGGCCGACTACACGATCGTCATCGTCACCCACAACATGCAGCAGGCGGCGCGCGTGTCGCGGCAGACGGCGTTCATGTATCTCGGCGAGCTGGTGGAGTTCGACCGGACCGAGAAGATTTTCACCTCGCCGCGTGAGAAGCGCACGCAGGACTACATCACCGGCCGCTTCGGCTGAGCTCATACGAGGACATCATCATGGCCGAACATACCGTTGCCTCGTTCGACGAGGATCTGAGGCAGATCAGCCGGCTGATCAACGACATGGGCGACCTGGCCGGTTCGATGGTCGGCGCCGCAACCAGGGCTTTGCTGGAGACCGACAATGCGCTGGCGCAGCGCGTCGTCTCCGACGACACCATCATGGACGCGCGCCAGCGCGAGCTCGACGACCGCGCGATCACGCTGATCGCCAAGCGGCAGCCGATGGCGGACGATCTTCGCCACGTGGTCGGCTCGATCCGCATGGCGGGCGATCTCGAACGCATCGGCGATCTTGCCAAGAACATCGCCAAGCGGGTCGGCTCGGTCGGCATCAGCGCCGCGCCGCGCGACCTCACACATTCGATCGATTCCATGGCGCAGCTGGTGCTGATCCAGGTCCAGGCGGTAGTCCAGGAATACACGGTGGGCGATGCTTCGGCGCTGGCCAAGCTGCGCAACGACGACGAGCGCATCGACGTCAAATACACCTCCGTGTTCCGCGAACTCCTGACCTACATGATGGAAGATCCGCGCAACATCACGGCTTGCACGCATCTTCTGTTCTGCGCCAAGAATCTCGAGCGCATCGGCGACCATGTGACCAACATCGCCGAGAACGCCTATTATGTGCTGACCGGCATGCAATTGCCCGCCAACCGTCCGAAGCAGGACGAGACGGCAATGTCGGCGCCGGCGGCCTGACGGAAAAGGTTACCCCGATGATCGCGCCACGCATCATGGTGGTGGAGGACGAGGAGCCGCTGGGGGTGCTGCTCCGCTACAACCTCGAATCCGAGGGTTACCAGGTGGAAGTGGTGACCCGCGGCGACGAGGCCGAAATCCGCCTGCAGGAAAACGTTCCCGACCTGCTCGTGCTCGACTGGATGGTGCCGGCGGTTTCCGGCATCGAGCTTTGCCGGCGCCTGAGGATGCGGCCCGAGACCGAGCGGCTGCCGATCATCATGCTGACCGCGCGCGGCGAGGAAAGCGATCGGGTTCGAGGTTTGTCCACCGGCGCCGACGACTATCTGGTCAAGCCGTTCTCGACGCCGGAGTTCATGGCGCGCGTCAAGGCGCTGCTGCGCCGCGCCAAGCCGGAGGTGCTGTCCAGCGTGCTCAAGGTCGGCGACATCGTGCTCGACCGCGAATCGCACCGCGTCTACCGCAAAAAAAGCGAGATCAGGCTCGGCCCGACCGAGTTCCGGCTGCTCGAATTCATGATGCGTCATCCCGGCCGCGTGTTCTCGCGCAGCCAGCTGCTCGACAATGTCTGGGGCGAGACGATCTATATCGACGAGCGCACGGTGGACGTTCATGTCGGACGCCTGCGCAAGGCCGTCAACAACGGCCGCATGCCCGATGTCATCCGCACCATTCGTGGCGCGGGGTATGCCATTCGCGAGGACTGAGGCGACGCTCGTGGAATTGACGCGTCCGCTACCGGATCGCACGCGTTGGTGAGTAGCCGAGACGTTCGTGCTTCGTCATCCACGGGCGGAGCAGGAGCGAAGCGACGCGGCGCAGACCCGAGGATCCATTTCGTGACTTCGACGCGCCACCACGATGCAGAATTCTGCTCCGCCGCGCCCCACGTCCGAGGTAACGGAATGGATACCAGGGTCTTCGCGACGAAGCTTCGCTCCTGCTTCGCCCTGAATGACGAAGCTTCAGGGCCTTCGCTAGGGCATTTCACCGTTTCACGGAAACGGTGAAATGCCCTATCCCCTTGTTTTGGCGCAATTCCGGACGGAAAACCGCCTACACTTTTCCTGGAATTGCTCTAATCTCCGGTGTCTGAACGGGCACGCGGAAACCAACGATCACTTCAAAGCTGCTCAGGCGACGTTCTTTCCCGCACCGCTTCTCGCCTGAACACCCGGCGCGAAGATCTCCTGGTCGACGAAGGTCAAAGCGCGCATGGCGCAGCCTTCGCGGATCAGCGGCAGTTCGTTCGGCTCGGTGTCGAAGGAGATCGATTTCGAGTGCTGGCCGCCCGCGGTCTGGGCGATCGCTTCGCGCAGCGCCGGCTCGATCAGGTCGAAGGCGGCGGCGCTGACCCCGACCATGGCGACGGGCGCCGGATCGATCAGCGCGAACAGGTTGCCGAGGCCGAAGCCGAGCGCCTCGCCGGCCCGCCGATAGGCCTCGCGCTCGGGGCCGTCCTTTTCGCGCGCCTTGGCGGCAAGAGCGCGCATGTCGGCGTCGCCGACATCGACCGGCTCGGCGTCCTCGCTCATCTTCATGGCGCTGCGCCAGATCGCATAGTTGCCGGCATACGCCTCGACGCAGCCGCGGCGGCCGCAGCGGCAAAGCGCGCCGCCCGGACGATGGATCATGTGGCCGAACTCGCCGCCGGAAGAATGCGTGCCGGTGAACAGCGTGCCCTTCAGCACAAGGCCCATGCCGATGCCGTGCGACAACAGGATAGCGATGAAGTCGTCGCGATAGCGCTCGGGGTCGCGCCATTGCAGCGCCACCGCCATCATGTTGCAGTCGTTCTCCGTTGTGGCGGGGATGCCGAATTCCTTTTCGAGGATGTCGGCAAACGGAATGTCGGTCAGCGGCGTGATCGGCGACCACAGCATGGCGCGCGCATGGGTATCGGTGATGCCCTGGATACCCATGGCGATGCGGGCAACGCTGCCGACATCAAGGTCGGGATCCTGCAGCCGGCGCCGGACGATGGCCACGCATTCGCCGATCAGCTCGTCGCGCGGCATGACGAGCGTGTCCAGACGCAGCTGTTCCTCGGCAACCACCTGGCCGGCATAGTCGATCACGGCGACCGACAGGAAGTTCAGCGACAACACCACGGTCAGCACCGCAGCGGCTTCAGGGTTCAGCGCCAGGCCGATCTGCGGCCGGCCGCGCTTCAACGCCGTCGGCTCGCTGGCCTTGCTTTCGGCGAGAATGCCCTCCTGGATCAGGTCGGCGGAGATCGCCGAAATGGTCGAGTGGCTGAGCCCGGTGGTGGCGGCAATCTCCGTCCGCGATGGCTGGCCGGCGCGGCGCACGGCCGAAATCACCATGGCGCGGTTGCGCCGGCGCAAATCGTCGTGACGGATTCCGACCGACATCGTCTCGCAAGTCCTCCCTGGTCATCGCGGGCCTTGTGATGATGCCATGGCCTGTCGCTGACACGCCAGGGATAGTGGCAGAAGCCAAAGCCGATGTCATTAATTATTGCGGACCCCGAAAAAAATGCCTGGACCCATCAAATGCCATCAGAATCTCGGTTGACAGCTTCATTTCGCTGGACCAGTATTTTTTTGGGGCTCGAAAAAAAGCCTTTATGCCGGCCTTCGGGCCAGTCTGGGTCGCGCCGCACAAGGCGCAGGGAGGATATCATGAAAAAATTCGCAGCCGCCATTCTGGCGGGCGTTGCCATGTCGCTGACGCTGGCTTCGGTCGCCGAGGCGAAGGACAAGGTGATCGGCGTCTCGTGGTCGAATTTCCAGGAAGAACGCTGGAAGACCGACGAAGCGGCGATGAAGGAGGCCATCGAGGCCGCCGGCGACAAGTATATTTCGGCCGACGCGCAGTCCAATCCGGGTAAGCAGCTGACCGACGTTGAAAGCCTGATCTCGCAGGGCGCCAATGCGCTGATCATCCTGGCGCAGGATGCCTCGGCAATCGGCCCGGCGGTGCAGAAGGCGCTCGATGAAGGCATCCCGGTCGTCGGCTACGACCGGCTGATCGAGAACAAGGACGTGTTCTACCTGACCTTCGACAATAAGGAGGTTGGCCGCATGCAGGCCCGGGAGGTGTTCAAGGCCAAGCCGGAGGGCAATTACGTCTTCATCAAGGGCTCCGGTTCCGATCCGAATGCCGACTTCCTGTTCTCCGGCTCCATGGAAGTGCTCAAGGCGGCGATCGACAGCGGCAAGATCAAGAATGTCGGCGAGGCCTATACCGACGGCTGGCTGCCCGCCAACGCGCAGAAGAACATGGAACAGTTCCTGACCGCCAACGACAACAAGGTCGACGCGGTCGTGGCCGCCAATGACGGCACCGCCGGTGGCGTCGTCGCGGCGCTGACGGCGCAGGGCCTGGCCGGCACCGTTCCGGTCTCGGGCCAGGACGGCGACCACGCGGCGCTCAACCGCATCGCGCTCGGCACCCAGACCGTGTCGGTGTGGAAGGATGCGCGCGAGCTCGGCAAGAACGCCGCCGAGATCGCCTCGCAGCTCGCCGACGGCAAGAAAAATGCCGACATCGCCGGCGCCAAGGACTTCACGACGCCTGGCGGCAACACCGTCAAGTCGCTGTTCCTGACCCCGATCGCGATCACCAAGGACAATCTCAACCTCGTCATCGACGCCGGCTGGATCAAGAAGGACGAAGTCTGCGCGGGCGTGCCCGCCGGCAGCGTCAAGGTCTGCAACTAAGCTCTACGACGTTTGACCAAGATACCTGCGCCGCGGCCCTGGAGCGGTTCAATGAACCGCTCCAGTTCTTTGTTGCCGCAATCCCGGACGGAAAACCGCTTACGCACTTTTCCTGGGACTGCTTTTAAAGCCGCGGCGTTTTCTCAGAAGGATTTGTGTGTTTCCGCGTTTGGCGGATAGCTTCTAGGCTTGCTCCGGCATCCGCGCCAGACGGGCAAGCCGGCGGGAGGAAATCATGACCGACACGACGTCTACCTCGCAGGCAGACACCGCGCGCGCATCGGAGCTGAGCGCCGTCGCCCGGTTCCTGAAGGCCACCGAGCTCGACACCCGCATGCTCGGCATGATCGGCGCGCTGCTTTTGATCTGGGTCGGGTTGCATGTGATCTCCAGCCTGCGCCTTGGCGTCAATCCGCTCGATTTCGACAGCCGTACCTTCCTCACGCCGCGCAATCTCTGGAACCTTTCGGTGCAGACTTCAGCCGTGGCGATCATGGCCTCCGGCATGGTGCTGGTCATCGTCATGCGCAACATCGATCTGTCGGTCGGATCGGCCGAAGGGCTGATCGGCATGATCATGGGCTTTGCCCAGGTGCATTTCCTGGTCCGCTTCGTCGGGCTGGAACTCGGCAGCCCCTGGATCTGGGTCCTGGCACTGCTGATCGGCCTGGCGCTAGGCCTGCTCGTCGGCGCCTTCCAGGGTTTCATCATTGCCTATCTCGAAGTGCCGGCTTTCATCGTGACGCTGGGCGGGCTGCTGGTCTGGCGCGGTGCCGCCTGGTGGGTCACCAGCGGCCAGACGGTGGCGCCGCTCGACGCAACCTTCCAACTGATGGGCGGCGGTCCGGCGGGCTCGATCGGCGCCAGATGGAGTTGGGTCGTCGGCATCGTCGCCTGCCTGGCCGTGATCTTCATGCATTTCAATGGCCGCGTGCAGCGCAAGCGCTTCCGCTTCCCGCTGCGTCCGGCCTGGGCCGAGACGCTGCTCGCCACGGTCACCTGCGCGATCATCCTGGGCGCGGTGTGGCTCGCCAATTCCTATCCATGGCCGGTCGGCATCGTGAACCGCTATGCCGCCGCCAACAACATCACCGTCCCCGAAGGCGGGCTGTTCATCGCGCATGGCATCGCCATCCCGGTGCTGATGGCGGTCGCTGTCGGCCTGATCATGACCTTCGTCACCAAGCGCACGCGCTTCGGCCGCTATGTCTTCGCCATCGGCGGCAATCCGGAAGCCGCCAACCTCGCCGGTATCAACACGCGCTGGATCACCATGAAGGTGTTCATGATCATGGGCGTGCTGGCGACGATTGCCGCCGCCATCTCGTCGGCCAGGCAGAATTCATCGACCAATGCGCTCGGCACTCTGGACGAGCTGCTGGTCATCGCCGCCGCAGTCATCGGCGGCACTTCGCTCGCCGGCGGTTCCGGCACCGTGCTCGGCGCCATGCTCGGCGCGCTGCTGATGCAGTCGCTGCAGTCCGGCATGGTGCTGCTCGGCGTTGATTCGCCGCTGCAAAGCATCGTCGTCGGGGCCGTGCTGGTCATCGCGGTATGGCTCGACACCCTCTATCGCAAGCGCGTCTGAGCTGGGAGGAGAACGAACATGGCTGAAAAATCCGCTCCCCCCGCCGTTCCGCTGGTCGACATGCGCAACATCTCGATCGCCTTCGGCGGCATCCGCGCCGTCGACGACGCATCGGTCGATCTTTTCCCCGGTGAGGTGATGGCGCTGCTCGGCCATAACGGCGCCGGCAAGTCGACGCTGATCAAGATCCTGTCCGGCGCCTACAAGCGTGACAGCGGGCATATCTTCATCAATGGCGAGGAGGCTTCGATCTCCAACCCGCGCGACGCCAAGAAATACGGCGTCGAGACGATCTACCAGACGCTGGCGCTGGCCGACAATGTCGATGCCGCGGCCAATCTCTTCCTCGGCCGCGAGCTGATGACGGGCTGGGGCACGCTCGACGACGTGGCCATGGAAGCCGAGGCGCGCAAGGTCATGGGCCGGCTCAATCCGCGCTTCCAGCGGTTCAAGGAGCCGGTCATCAAGCTGTCGGGCGGACAGCGGCAGTCGGTGGCGATCGCGCGCGCGATCCTGTTCAACGCCCGCATCCTGATCATGGACGAGCCGACAGCCGCGCTTGGGCCGCAGGAGACGGCCCAGGTCGGCGAATTGGTCAAGCAGCTCAAGGCCGACGGCATCGGCATCTTCCTGATCAGCCACGACATTCACGACGTATTCGAGCTCGCCGACCGGGTTTGCGTGATGAAGAACGGCCAGGTGGTCGGCACCGCGCGCACCAGCGATGTCACCCAGGACGAGGTGCTCGGCATGATCATCCTCGGCAAATGTCCGCCCGGCGCCATTCCCGGGCCGGGCGCGCTGAGGATCGCGGCGTGAGGCTATAAGATAGCCGGCTAATTAACGGCTGGTTGATGGACCAGCCGGCATTAAGGCTTGGCCCCGCCATTGTGTTGGCGCGGAGACTTGCCCATAAAGGTCGTCGACCGTCCATGGGCCGCATTTTCCGATTTGAAGAAGCTTTTTCCAATCGTCGCCTTCATCGCCGTCGCGCTGATCAGCCTGACGATGGCGGGGTTCGCCTATTTCGCGACCCAGGAAGCGGCGCGGATCAAGTTCGAAGGCACCGCCGACGATGCGCTCAGCCGAATCGAAAGCCGCATCGACCTGCATCTGTCGCTGTTGCGCTCGACGCAGGCGCTGTTCGATGCGCGCAACGGCGACATCACGCGCGGCGAATTCAAAGCCTTCTTCACCGCGCTCGACATCGACGACAATTTCGCCGGTCTGCGCGGCATCGGCTTCCTGAGGCTCGCCAAAGCCGGCGACGAGGCCGCTGTCGAACGCGATATCCTGCGCGACCATGGATCGGCTCATCCGATCTACCCCCATACGACCGAGCCATGGCGCACGCCCATCGTGCTGTTCGAGCCGCTCGACACGTCGAACCAGTCGATCATCGGCTTCGACATGTTCAGCGAACCGGTACGCCGCGCCGCGATCGAGAAGGCGATGGCCGACGACCAGCAGCATGCGAGCGGCCTTGTCCAGCTTGGTCAGGGCGCCGGCGTGGCGCAGACGTTCACGGGCTTCCTGGTCTTCGTGCGGCTGAACGTCGAAACCGCGCCCGACGTCATCAATGCTAGCCGCTCCTCCACCGCCGGTTTTCTCTATGCCGCCTTCCGCGCCCAGAACCTGTTCCAGGTCGCGCTCAGCCATTCGCCGCTGCTGCCGGTCAATGTCGAGGTCTATGACGGCAAGCCGGAGGCCGGCAAGCTGCTTTTCCGGTCGGAAGCGCCGCCGGCGGAACGCATTGGCGCGAAGCTCTTGGCACGTCGCGATATCGTCGTCGCGGGCCAGCCCTGGACCTTGCTGTTCAGGCCGACAAGCGCCTTCGAGCCACCGTCCTCGCGCGTCATTCCGGTGATGCTCGGAATGTTCGGTTTGCTGCTTGCCGGCGCCATTGCCCTGGTGGCGCGCTACCAGGAGCGTGCCTATGACGCGAAATCGGCGCTGCACGAGGCGACGGAAAAGAGCCTGCTGGAAAAGGACCTGATCCTGCAAGAGATGAAGCACCGCATCAAGAACTCGATCACCCGCGTGCTGGCGATCGCGCGGCAGACGGCCTCGCAGGCCACCGACGTCAAGGAGTTCTCGGCATCGTTCTCGGCGCGCCTCCAGGCCATGGCCGCATCGCAGGATATGCTGACGCGCTCGCGCTGGCAGAAAGCCGATCTCGGCGACCTGCTGCGCATCGAGCTCGGGCAGGTGTTCGGCAAGGAGCTTCCCGAAGGCGTGCTGTCCGGGCCGGAGGTGCTGCTCGACGAGACGACGACGCAGGCGCTTGGGCTGACCTTCCACGAACTCGCCACCAACGCGCTGAAATATGGCGAAGCCGGCAGCTCGGTGGGGGCTCTCAAAGTCGACTGGAACGTGAAGGGGCGCGGCCGCGAGCGGACGCTCACCCTGAACTGGCGCGAAGCGGGTCAGAAGAGATTGGATGCGCCGGCAAAGACCGGCTTTGGCACCAAGCTGATAGATCTCAACGTCACGCGCGAATTGCGCGGCACGATCGCGCGCGACTATCGCGGCGACGGATTAAAGGTGGAAATCAAAATCCCCTTGGCCGAGTGAGCGGCCAAAATGGCCCGCGATGGCGGGCGAATCAGCGGATTGGAGCCGGAGGCCGGCTAGAGCGGTTCGCCGTTTCACAGAAACGGCGAACCGCTCTATCTCTTTGTTTTTACGCAATTCCGGACGGAAAACCGCTCACACTTTTCCTGGAATTGCTCTAGCGGCCTCCGGTTGTTTTCCGTATCAGTTGCAGCGAGCCGTATAGATTCGGCCGCGATGATCGCGATACTGGCAATAGCCGTTGCGCAGGTTGCGAACCAGGAGGCCCGACCCGGCGCCAACGGCCGCGCCGATCAGCGCACCCTTGCCGCCGCCGACCAGTCCACCCACGCCGGCGCCGATCAGGCCACCGCCCACAACATCCTGCTCGGTCGTGGTGCAGCCGCTGACAGCGACAACGGCAACCATGGCAATAATCATCTTCCGCATTGAAATGCTCCTCACTTTTGTCCTCACTTTCGGCAGTGCCAGCCGCCATTTAGCATGAAAAAACGGGCTTTGCCTGCCCGATCTTACTGTTGTTTAAGATAGTCTTTTTCGGGGCGCGCGCTGTTCGACGCGACAAGCATGCCCGAAACCTCCAAAGACGCGACCAGCGTGCCGTCGGGCCGCACGTTCCAGGCGATCTGATCGTAATCGTCTTCCAGGGCCGGATCGACGGCAAGGCACTTGCCGATAATGCGGGGAGCCCGGCCCTGCAGGTCGCCAAGGGCGAAGGGTCTTTCTGCAACACAGGCTTGCGCGGTCTCAAAGACACTGACCGGCACTTCGAGTTCGCGGCAATCGGTCATCGTGCTCGAGCAACCGACGACGAAGAGCAGCGCGGCGACGTGTTCCATGGCTCCAAACCTCTCGCCGCAAACAACGATTCTCGGCGAACGAAAGTTCCGGGGGCCGGGTTCAAAGCGTGGCGTGGAATGGATTCAGGCGACGCGCTTAAGGTCCTGTCGTCTACCCAAAGCCGCCGCGCAACTTTGGTCGACATGCTCGCGTGTCTAGGCCGCCTACTGATCAGAACAATTGCCAGGTCGCGGCCAGGGCCACGGCGGCCAGAAGCGCGATCGCGCCAAGGCGAAGCGAAAGATGAAATGATCGTGGCGCCGGCGGCGATTCGGCATCCTGGAACCCGCTCATCGAGACGCGGGCGGCCTGCTCAAGCCTGTTCATGTCGGCAACCGTCATTTCAGTCTCCCAGATCGCGCGCCGTGGCGCGGATGGGTTTCCAGCGCATTGTTAGCCGGGATCATAGGATCGAACTTTATGGTGAACAGCCGGTAAAGGGCTTTCGCCGGCAAGGCTGGAACGGCAGCGCAATCAATCCGTTTCGAAATTCCCGTGCGGAACGGTGAGGCGGTATTCCATGCGGTCCTTGCCGATTTCGAGCGTCGCGGAACCATTGAGCGACATCGGCACGACGCGCTCCAGCGCCACGCTGCCAAAACGCTTCGCGTTGCGCGGCGCGTCGCCGACCGCTTCCGTCCAGGTCAGCAAAAGGTTGGGCGGCGCTGCGTTCTCAGCTTCCAGCCTTGCGCGCACCTCGACGTGGCCGTCCGGCCGCGACAGCGCGCCATAGCTCACGGAGTTCACGGCCAACTCGTGCATCGCCAGACCGATATGCAGGGCGGCGTTGGGATTGAGGTATGGATTCTCGCCCCCGAATTGCAGGCTTTGCGCCAGATCGCTGCTGTAGCGGCCGACCTGGCCGGATACGAGCTCCCGCAGAGCCGCGCCGCGCCAGTTGGAGGATGTGACCAGGTCCTGCGAGGAAGCGAGCGATTGCAGCCTGCCGCGAAACCGCGCCAGGAACTCGCCGAGCGTCTCCGAATAGCGCCCCGTCTGGGTGGCGATGCTCTGGATGATGGCGAGCAGATTCTTCGATCGATGGCTGACTTCGCGCAGCAATGTCTTCAGCGTCTGCTCGCGGCGTTTCTGCTCCGTCGTCTCCACCATGGTGGTGACGACGCCGATCACTTCGCCGACTTCGCCGCAGTCGGCATCGATCCATAGCTGAAACCAGCGTATGCCCTGGCCTCCCGGAATGCTGAGCTCGAGCTGGTCCGCGTCGCCGGATTCGATCACCTTGAGTTTGGCCAGCCTTATGCGCTCCGCCTGCGCCGGCGAAAGCAAATCCTTGCCATCGGCGGTTTCAGACGCCCAGGGCGCGCTCATATTGCGCGCCCAAACCGTTTTCATCTGCCGATCCTGGTAGAGAACTGAAATTCCGGCATTGTGCAGGGCATGAAGTAGGGCCCGCCCCAGCTGCATCCCGCTCTCGGCCGGATGCATCGCGATCACTTCGCTGTCCTGCTTTTCAGCCCTGTCCTTCGTGGGACCTTCGGAAGGCATCGGAATCCCCACACTCGGTCCTTGTCCGCACCCGATCCTTGAACGGCTCAATTCGCAACTGGTTCCGCGCGGTATGCCCCCCGAATTTGCGGGGCTCCCCAGAAAACGGTCCGCCGGACAGTGCTCTTTCGAGGCGCCGTCCGGCGGTGGCTGGAAACCGTTTGAGGGGTGCGGCTTCCAGTGTTGCGGTCAGGCTCTCCTGAAGAGGCCTGCGATGAGTGAAATCACCAGGAAGGCGAGGAAGATGAAGAACAGAATCTGCGCGATGCCCGCCGATGTACCGGCTATGCCGCCGAACCCAAGCGCGCCGGCGATGATCGCAACTACGAGAAATACGAGCGCCCAGTACAGCATGATGAGTCTCCTTTTATGTCGGGAAAAGAACGCGGCTCGGTGCCGTTTGTTCCACCATTTTCCGAAAAAGACGACCCCTTGAAGAGGCTTTTCAGATCGCAAATGGACAAGCGCCACACGAGGCCCGAAGGCCTCGCATGACGCTCGAAGGTCCGAGCCTTGGACCGGATCAGGCGGCGGCTTTGGCCTGCCGGTCGAAGAACAAGGCCTGGCTGATCAATGCCTTGACCATGTCGGGGTTGAAGGGCTTGGTGACCAGGAAAGCCGGCTCCGGACGCTCGCCAGTGAGCAGGCGTTCCGGGAAGGCGGTGATGAAGATCACCGGCACCGGCGTCGAGGACAAGATCTCGTTGACTGCTTCGATGCCGGAGCTGCCGTCGGCGAGCTGGATATCGGCCAGGACCATTCTCGGCCGGGTCTTGCCGAACAAGGCCACCGCCTCGGCATGTGTGCGCGCGGTGCCGACGACGCGGTGGCCAAGGCTTTCGACCATCTCCTCGATATCCATGGCAATCAGCGGCTCATCCTCGATGATCAACACGTCGGTCGCGACCTGACGCGAAATCTCGTTGCTTGCCTGGGCGAGCAACTGGGAGAACTCCTCCTCGTCGGCGTCTAGGACTTCTGCCGCCTCCCCCTCGCTGAAGCCCTCGACTGCGACCAGCAGGAAAGCCTGCCTGGGCCGAGGTGCTATCGCATTCAGATTGGCGGCTGCCCGTTGCTCCCAGGCGGTCTGCGGCTGCTCCTGCGGCACGCGGATGGCGACGGAGGTGAACAGCCTGGCGAAAACCTTGTACAGCGCGATGCGGTCGCTGGAGGCTTCGGGGAAGATGTTGGTATCGGCGATGATGGCTTCCAGCATCGCGGCGACCAGCGCGTCACCGCTCTCCTGCGATCCCGATACCGCCCGCGAGAAGCGGCGCAGGAACGGAAGATGCGGAGCGATGGTTGCGGACAAACTCATATTATTTACGTCTCCCTCAGCTGACGTTGCCTGTCAAAGGCCATGCCGATCGCACGCCCCGAAAATCAAACGCCGGCTTTCCGAAAAAGTTCCGCCGGCTGTGGAACTAAATTAGCAGGTCGGCGTTTCGGGACTTCGGGATGGGCAACCAGACGAAGGTTCCGCTTGCGTTGTGGTTTGAAGTCGAAGAGCGGTTCGAATGCTGGAAATTAGGGCGACTATGAAAGAAATGTCAAAAAAGCAGATGGCTGATGCCGCAAGAAGGCATCGGAACGGGGATGGCAATCCGCTTGGAGCGAACTCCGAAATTGCCCGCAAGCTCAAGCAATATTATGACGAATTGGTCTCGGATCAGGTGCCGGACCGTTTCGCTCAGTTGCTCAGCCAGCTGGAACAGACCGAACCTGCCCAGAAAAAGGACTGAGGCATGGCGGCGGTGTCCCAGAGCTTCAAGACCGAGCTGCTCGGTGCGATCCCGAGCCTGCGCGCTTTCGCCGTGTCGCTGACGCAGAACGCCGATCGGGCCGACGACCTCGTCCAGGAAACGCTGGTCAAGGCGTGGGACAAGCATGAGAGTTTCCAGCCGGGCACCAACCTCAAGGCCTGGCTGTTCACAATCCTGCGTAACGAATTCTATTCGCAAATGCGCAAGCGCGGCCGCGAGGTGCAGGACAGCGACGGCATCATGACGGCCAGGCTTGCCGTTCATCCGGCCCAGCATGGCCAGCTCGACCTCAAGGATTTCCGTGGCGCGCTGGAGCAATTGCCCGAGGACCAGCGCGAGGCCATCATCCTGATCGGCGCTTCTGGCTTCTCCTACGAAGAGGCGGCCGAAATCTGCGGCTGCGCGGTCGGCACGATCAAGAGCCGCGTCAGCCGGGCGCGCACCCGGCTGCAGGAGATTCTGAAGATTTCCGGGGAAGACGAGTTCGGTCCAGACGCGATCTCGGCGCAGGTGACGGGTTCGAACGCCGCGTGAGCCGAACCGAACCATCGAGGGGTTTTACCGAAGCTATGGCCAGTCAGGCCGCGTTGGCGCGGCCGCAGGCCATGGCCACGGCTTCGATCAGGTCGTCGCCCGAATAAGGCTTGGTCACCAGCCGAACGTCCGGGAACGAGCTCTTGATTTCGTCCGAATCCGAATAGCCGGAGGCGAACACGAACGGCACGCCCTCGCTGCGCAGCCGTGCGGCGAAATCCAGGGTCGACATGCCGCCAAGCATCAGGTCGACAACCGCGGCGTCGAAGTGTGACGGCAGCGCCTGCCCGTCGATCTCCGCGAGCTCGCGGGCGATCGTCACATCCGCGGCGCCGTGGTCCCGGCAAAGCTGCTCGACATCCATCGCGATCAGGAACTCGTCTTCCAGGATGAGAATACGCAGTCCGTCAAGCAATGCTGGCACTTATCAGTGTCTCCTCGGCGGGGCCGCACTCATGCGCGGAATTCGGCGCTATGTCATTTAAAAAAGACATGGGCCTCCATGCCTCGCGGAACCCCTGTCGGTCTCAAACGTTTGCATGCGCCCGCAAGGGCAGGGATTTCGAAGAGGGGTCGAAATGTCCAGCCAAAGCACACGTTCGGTCGCCAGTCGTCAATACCCTTGCGAAAAGTGCCCGTTGCGGCCGTTGCCTGGCTTTCGCGAATTCGACAAGCAGGAATTGTCCTTCATCAGCACCTTCAAGCGCGGCGAACTCGCTGTCGACAAGGGGGCGACGGTCCTGGTCGAAGGCAGCCATAGCGCGCACCTCTACACTGTGCTGTCGGGCTGGGCGTTCCGCTACAAGCTCTTGCCGGACGGGCGGCGGCAGATCCTCAATTACTCCATGCCCGGCGACCTTATCGGCCTGCAGGGCAGCCTGATGGGCGAGATGCAGCATTCCGTCGAAGCCCTGTCGCCGATGCTGCTTTGCGTCTTCGAACGGGAGCAACTGCATGAACTCTACCGCAACTATCCGGGCCTTGCCTATGACATCACGTGGATCGCGTCCCGCGAAGAACGGATGCTGGATGAGAATCTGCTGAGCATCGGCCGCCGCACCGCGCTCGAACGCGCCGCCTATCTCATTGCTTTCATCGCCAGCCGGGCCCGCGGCGCCGGCCTCAACGGCAAGACACCGGTTCAAATCCCGATCACGCAACAGCACATCGCCGACACGCTTGGCCTTTCGCTGGTTCATACCAACAAGACGATCCGCAAGCTGATGGACCGCAAGCTCGTCTTATGGCGGGACGGCGGCTGCGAGGTGATCGATTACGACGGACTGAAGAGTCTCGCCCGCTGGGAGGGGCTGGGCGAGGAACGCAGGCCGCTTATCTAGCGCAGCTTGAACCGCTAGACTTGGAACCTTAGCGTAGAACTGACGTTGAAATCCGAGCAAACGCAAGGAGTTAGAGAATGGCAACCGCCGCAGGCAGATCCACGACCGATCAAGCGACCACCGCCGACCTGGAGGCCGATATCGAGCAACTGAAAGCCGACATCCAGAAGCTCACCGAGCAACTCGCCAAGACCGGCCAGCACGGCTATGGCGCGGCCCGTCGCGCTGCCGCGGACGGCGTCGAACAATTGCGCGCGCAAGGTGAGGCCGCGTTCGAGAGCATGCGCGGAAGCGCGGAGGACATGGAAGCACAGCTGATCGCAAAAGTGCGCGAGAAGCCGGTGACGTCGCTGGCGATCGCGGCGGGCGTCGGCTTCCTCTTCGCCCTCCTGTCCCGCCGCTAGCTTCAGATGGGGACGCTTGTCTCGCTGATCTCGGCTCTTGTCTCGGGTGAGGCGATGGCCGCCCTGCAAAGAGCGCGGATGACGGCAATCCTTTACGGGCTTGCCGCCATTTTTGCATTGTGCGGAGTCGGCTTCCTCCTCGGCGCTGCCTATATCTGGGTGGCGGCGCGCTACGGACCGCTGGCGACCAGTCTCGGTTTCGGCATCGGATTCCTGGTCATAGCGGGCCTGATCGTGGTCATACACAAGCTGACCACCAGCATGCGCAGCAGGCGGCGCGCAAGACGGCGGCAGGTCGACATGACCGCGTTGGGCATTACCGCGGCGCTTGCCCTGCTTCCGGCACTTGCCAAGAGCAAGGGCGGGCTAGGGGCTGTCGTCGCGCCTGCCTTGGCGGTCGTTGCCTACGCCATCTATCGCGAGAACGCCAAGCCCAATCCGCCCAAGCCAGATCCGGAAGATCGGACTTAAAGCGACGAATCGGACCAAGGATTTGGCGGCTGACTTGCCCGTCACCGCTTCCGAATGGTCATGCCCCCCGCCGTCGTTCGCCTCATGATCATGAGAGGCGCTGCCGCCCGGTGGGAACCTTCGTGCTAACGCCCCGTTACCTGACCAGTCGCGCCTCGAGCGCCCGCCGCCGCGCAGTTTGGAGGCCAAGTGTGACCAAGAGCGTACCTGAAAACAAAGCGCGCCAAGGGCGCTGGGGCTGGCATGGCCTCAGGATCCTCGTCGCCGGGTTGTTGCTCGCCTTCATCGCGTGGGGCGCGGTCGAGATCTATGGCGAACTGATCAAGCCGCCGACGACACAGCAGACCCTGCCGGAAGCGCCGCCCGCCGGGCAGAAATCCACGCAGGGGAGCTGATCCTTTCATCACGCCGCCTTTGCCTGAGCATTGCTTGACGGGACAAGCACCTTCAACGCGCCGGGATGAATTTCGACTGTGGTTTCGCGCTCCAGCCGGACCAATTCGCCATCCAGGACCGCGCTGAACTTCCTGGCCGGCGAGCGGATTTTCAGCACCACCTTGCGAGCCTGATGCACTTCGACATGCGCGCTCTGGCGCAACCGGCCACGCAGCATGTCCAACAGCAACTTTGCCAGGTGATGACGCCGGCGCGCGACGCTGACATAGATGCCGAGCACGCCGCCGGCCGGATTGTCGGCATAGGGCAGATGGCCTTCGCCGAACAGATTGTTGGAGATGCCGATGCCGGTCGTGCGGGTGACGATTTCCGCCTCGCCGATGCTCAGGCTCACCTTAAGCGCCGGCGGGTTCTTGATCGTCGCCCATGCGGCGCGGACCGAGGCTCGCATCTTTCCAAACCGCGAGCCGAAATCCATGGTTTCGCGCAGCTGAACCATCTTGGCATGCATGCCGACCGAGAACTGATGAACGAATGGCTGGCCGTTGGCGCTCGCCATGTCGACGGCGATCACCTCGCCATCGGCAAAGGACTGCAGCGCCGCTTCCAGCGTCTGCGGAATGCCCAGACCTCGGGCAAAAAGGTTCATCGTTCCGGCCGGCAAAATGGCCAGGGCCTTCTTCTTGTTCATGAGGAGGGACGCGGCGGTGGAAATCGTGCCGTCGCCGCCGCCGGCAAGCACGACATCGACATTGCGGCTGGCGATGGCCTTTTCCAGCGCCGTGGCGATGTCGCGGCCGGCAACGATATCGATATCGACCGAATGCCCCGCCGCTTCGAGTGTCTGGCGCAACTGCTCGGAAAACGTTTCCATGTCGATGGTGCGCAAGGTGCCGCCATCCTGGTTCAGCACCGCAGCAAACCGCATGGCCCCGCTCCGTCTTGTCTTTAAACCTGGGCTCTTCAAACCTGGGCTGAAAGACGCATCAGCCGCAGGCTGAAACGAGAAGAGGGGTGCGAAGGTTCCACTAGGGGTCGAGAACTCGGGCGGCTGTGGGACGTTCGACATTTTGGAACAACGCTTGGGTCACAACGTTGTGAACCTGTCGACCATGCCGCTTCAGGCCTGCCGCTTATCGGTAGCCGGGGAAGTCGCATGCACGAAATCAGGCACGAGGAGAGACCATCATGATCCGCACCCTTTTCGCTACAACCGCGCTTGCAACACTGCTCGCAACCGGCGCTTTCGCGCAAAACACTACTCCCGCTCCGGCACAGCCGGCTGCCGAAACGGCGGCTCCTATCCCGCGCGCCGAAGGCGCGCTGATGACCAATATCATCGGGGAGTCGGTCTATAACGGCACCGGAAACGACGCCCAGAACATCGGCAAAGTCGACGATGTCGTCTTCGATTCCAGCGGCAAGGCCAAGTCCGCCATCATCGGCGTCGGCGGGTTCCTGGGTGTCGGCAAAAAAGACGTTGCCTTCGACTATGGCAAACTGGAATGGGCCGAGAAAAATGGCGACCGCTGGCTGGTGGCAAAGACAAGCAAGGAAGAGCTGAGCGCCCAGCCGGCTTTCGACCGCAAGCCATATGATGCGACCCCGCCACAGGCCACCGACGCCACGCAGCCTGCGGCGACCGATACGACCGGAACGCAGAAACAAGCCGCCACGCAGCCGGCCGAGCCGGTGAAGAAGGCAGAGGGCAATCTCGCCACCAACATCATCGGTAAGGCGGTCTATAACGGCACTGCGGACGACGCCCAGAAGATTGGCGACGTGAACGACATCGTGCTGGCCAAGGACGGAAAGGCGCAATCGCTGGTGATCGGCGTCGGCGGCTTCCTCGGCATCGGCGCGAAGAACGTCACCTATGATTTCGACAAGGCCAAGTGGGCCGAGAAGAACGGCGACCGCTGGCTGGTGGCCGAGACGACGAAGGAGCAGCTTCAGGCCCAGCCGGACTTCGACCGCAAGGCCTATGATCCGGCACCCGCCTCGTCGACGGCTGCAAGCAATGCGCCGGCCACGACCACTCCCACGGTGGCATCGTCGAATACGACCTCCGACAAGGGCGCCAAGCCGGCTCAACCGGCTCAGGCGACGGCTGAAAACAAGCCGGCCGACAACGGCGCTGCCGCCACGGACCAGACCAAGACCGCTTCGATCGACAAGTCGACGCTGAGCGAGATGCCGATGGGCAACATCAGGGTCGATGATCTGAAGGGCACGACAGTCTATGGCGCCAACGACGCCAAGATCGGTACCATCGGCGATGTCGTGCTGACGCCCGACAAAAAGCCGGACGCGGTGATCGTCGACGTCGGCGGATTCCTCGGCATCGGCGCGAAGGAAGTGGCGGTCGGCATGGACAAGCTCAAATTCATGACCGACAAGAACGGCAAGAAATACCTCTACACCAACTTCACCAAGGAGCAGCTGCAGGCGCAGGCCGCCTACGACAAGAGCAGTTATGCCGCGAACCGTGATCAGCAGCGGATGATGTTGAAGTAAGGGAGAGTAAGGGAATAGGGGAGTAAGGGAATAGGGAGTAGAAAAGGAAGCTGGCGGATAACGACCGTTGTGTTTTCCCCTACTCCCCTACTCCCCTACTCCCCTACTCACGTACCCAGCCACGCCGTCTTCCGTCAGCTCCGCCAGCGCCAGTGACTGATCCAGGTGGGCTGCGCGCCAGGCGAGCATCCTTTCGGCGAACTCCAGTCGCACCGGCAGATAAGCCGGGTCGTTCGCCACATTGTTCAGCTCTCCCGGGTCCTTCGACAGGTCGAACAAAAGCGGCGGCAGGCTGCTACTGAAATGGACATATTTGAAGTCCGCCGAGCGGACGACGGCGAGGTTGCATTGCCGCGAGCCGACGCCGAAATGGCGCTCTGCTTCACCCTCGGCGACCGTGCGGAAGTCAAATTCCCAATGAGCGGCGTCGCGCCAACCCTCCGGCTCCTTGCCATCGATCCAGGGTGAGAGCGAACGGCCATCCAGGTGCCGCTGCGGCGCGGCGCCGATCAGGTCGAGCAAGGTCGGGAAGACATCGACGGCCTCGGTGAAATGGTCCACGGATGAGCCGGCCGAGGCTCTCCGGCTCGGATCGCGGATGATCAGCGGAATATGGTAGCTGCCATCGAAGAAGCCGCCTTTGCCGAGCATGAAATGGTCACCCATCATCTCGGCGTGGTCGGAGGTGAGCACGATGACGGTGTCGTCCCAGGCGCCCGCCGATTTGATCGCCTGCCAGAGGCGGCCAAGCTGCGCGTCGACCTCGGAGATCATGCCGTAATAGATCGCGCGGATGCGGCGAAAGTTCTCCTCGCTCCAGTCGGGCACCTTGCCCTCGATGCCGGGGACGAATTTTGTTCGCTTCTGCCTGGCGAGATCATAGGCGAGATAGGGGTGCCTTTCCGCCTCGACTTGCCAGCTTGCCGCGCGCCGGAAAGCCGGGCCGTCGGCGGGGTCATACATGGCGTTGTAGGGCTCCGGCACGATGAAGGGCGGGTGTGGGCTGATGAAGGAGATGTGTGCGAACCACGGCGCGGCCTCTTCCTGCTCGCCAAGCCAGCGGATGAATTCGCCGGCCAGGAATGCGGTCGGCGTCTGGTACTTCGTGTAGATCGGGGGCGCGTCGGTCACGTCGCCCTTGCCCTGTCCGCCGGCCGGACGGTGGATGGCCGGACTTCCGGCGCTTGTGTCGATGCCTTGCGCGCGCAGCCATGACAGCCATTGCTTCTGATGCTCGGGCAGGGCCTGCCGCACCGTGAAGCCGGGCAGCACGCCCTCATAGCTTGTCAGCCGCGGATCCCCGGCCGCAAGCTGGCGCGGATCGAGCGCGACATCGGTGTAGCCGAACAAGGTCGGATCATAGCCCGCCGCGCGCGCCGAAAGCGCGATGTTGCCATGGCGCGCATCGAGCGGCGTGCCGTTGCGGCAGACGCGGTTGTTCATCTGGTAGAGGCCGGTGTAGAGGCACGCGCGGGCGGGAGAACAGGGCGCCGCGCCGCCATAATGGCGGCGGAAGAGCACGCCCTCCGCGGCCAAAGCGTCCACATGCGGCGTCTTCACCACCGGATGGCCGACCGCCGACAGGCAATCGCCGCGCCATTGGTCGCAGGTGATGAGGAGAACATTCGGGCGACTCGTCGGATTGTCCAAGATCGTCTCCTTTGTGAGGCGCCCAGATGGAACGGAAAATCACCGGCGTTGCAAGCCGACGCAGGTGATGGATTGGTGAACATATTTTGAACGGTCGTTCACTTTTGTGACACAGTCCATTCTGTGTTTGCCCGCTTTGCGGCCGGCCGGGCTATCCTCATATTGGCGTGGACAGCGGCGAGGGCCGCACAAAGAACAAGGAAGGAGCAATTCATGCTCAATCAGATCAAGGGCCTGCATCACGTCACCTCGATGGCCAGCGATGCGCGCCGCAACAATGAGTTCTTCACGAGGAAGCTCGGCCTGCGCCGGGTCAAGAAGACGGTCAACTTCGACGCGCCGGACGTCTACCATCTCTACTACGCCGACGAGGTCGGCACGCCGGGTTCGGTGATGACCTATTTCCCGTTCCCCGATATCGCCAAGGGCCGGCACGGCGTCGGCGAGGTCGGTACCACGGTCTTCTCGGTGCCGGAAGGCACGCTCGCCTATTGGGAAAAGCGCTTCGCCGATGAGGGCGTGGGCAATGTGGCGCGTGGCGAAAGTTTCGGTGAGAAGCGGCTGACCTTCACCGGTCCCGACGGCGACAGTTTTGCCCTCGTCGAGGACAAGGCCGACAGCAGGGCGCCTTGGGTGAAGGGCGGCGTTCCCGGCGACGAGGCGATCCGCGGCTTTCACTCGGTCTCGCTCCGGCTGAAGGATGGCGGCGCCACCGAGGAACTCTTGAAGTTCATGGGCTATGAGGAGGTCGACAAGTCCGGCAACACCCGCCGGCTGGCGATCAAGAACGGCAATGGCGCCGATGTCGTCGACATCGAATCGCTGCCGGGCGCAGGCTTTGCCAATCTCGGCGCCGGCTCGGTGCACCACGTCGCCTTCGCGGTCGAGGATCGTGCCAAGCAGCTCGAAGTGCGCAAGGCGCTCATCGACACGGGCTACGGCGTGACGCCGGTTATCGATCGCGACTATTTCTGGGCGATCTATTTCCGCACGCCGGGCGGCGTGCTGTTCGAGGTGGCGACCAACGAGCCGGGCTTCGACCGCGACGAGGATACCGCGCATCTGGGTGAGGCGCTGAAGCTGCCGACGCAGCACCAGCATCTGCGGCCTTACCTCGAAGAGCATCTGCAGAAGCTGGAAGGCTGAAGCCATGAGCAAGGACGCTTACATCCACAAAATGCTGCCCGCTTCGCCGGGCAGCCCGCTGCTCTTCGTCTTCCACGGCACTGGCGCGGACGAGAACCAGCTTCTCGGCTTCGGCCGCGAGCTTTTGCCTTCGGCGACGATCATCTCGGCGCGTGGCGACGTATCGGAGCATGGCGCAGCCCGTTTCTTCCGACGGACCGGCGAGGGCGTTTACGATATGGAGGACCTGACGCGCGCGACATCGAAAATGGCGGGCTTCGTCAAGGCGCATGTCGAAGCGGCAAAACCGTCGGCGGTGTTCGGCCTCGGCTACTCCAATGGCGCCAACATCCTGGCTTCGGTGGTGTTCGCCGAGCCCGGCCTGTTCGATGCCGCGGCGCTGATGCATCCGCTGATCCCGTTCGAGCCTCGTGTCCAAGGCAGCCTTGCCGGCCGCCACATCCTGATCACGGCCGGCAGGCGCGATCCGATCTGCCCACCCAATTTGACGTCGCGGCTGGAAGCCTATTTGCGCGCCGACGGCGCCGATGTCACAGTGGAATGGCACGACGGCGGGCATGAGGTTCAGCCGAACGAAATCGAGGCGGCGCGGCGGCTTTTCGCGCTGACTCCGGCCGCCCAAGGAGGCAAATAAATGGCTGACCAACTGCCCGAGATCGAACTTGAGGATCGAGGCTCCAAGGGCCGCTATGTGCTGCGCGGCCCCGGCGGAGCCGAGGCCGAAATGACCTTCACCAAGATCGGCGAGCACCAGCTCATCATCGATCATACCGAGGTGCCGGACGTCTTTCGCGGCCAGGGCGCCGGGCTTCGGCTCGTCACCCGCGCCGTCGAGGATGCGCGCGCGGCCGGCAAGAAGATCATCCCGCTCTGCCCCTTCGCCAACGCCCAGTTCAGGCGTCATCCGGAATGGGCGGATGTGCTGAAGCCGTGAGCGCTTTTACCTTCTCCCCTTGCGGGAGAAGGTGGCCGCGAAGCGGCCGGATGAGGGGTGTTCCAGGGAAAGCCGGCGTCTCACTCCGCTGGAGCACCCCTCATCCGTCTCGGCGCTGCGCGCCGACCCACCTTCTCCCACAGGGGGAGAAGGAAAGAGCCAGCCTTCGCGTTTGCACCGCTCGGTCATCTTGCCTAAGTTGACGGTTCGCTCGGACGAACGTCCCGCCCGTCACTGATTTGAATGGCTCCCCTGATGACCGATACCGACCTGATCCCCGTTTTCGACGGACATAACGACACGCTGCTTCGACTTTACCAGTCGAAGGAATCAAATGTCGAAAAGCTGTTCATCGAGGGGACGCCGGGCGGTCATATCGACCTGCCGCGCGCCAGAAAAGGCGGCTTTGCCGGCGGCATGTTCGCGATCTTTCCGCCGCCGGTCGAAAAGACGAAACGCAGCGCCGTGCCGCCGGCGCCAAGCGACAACGAGCCGTTGCCGCCGGAACTGCCGCAGGCGGAGGCGATCACCTCGACCATCGGCATGGCCTCGATCCTGTTCAGGCTGGAGCGCGCCGGCGCGCTCACCGTCTGCCGCAGCGCCGGCGATGTGCGGAACGCGATGGCCAAGGGCTCTATCGCGGCGATTTTCCACATCGAAGGCGTCGAAGCGATCGATCCCGATCTTGCCATGCTCGATGTGCTGCATGCCGCAGGCCTGCGCTCGCTGGGCATCGTCTGGAGCAGGCCGAACGCGTTCGGCAATGGCGTGCCGTTCCGCTTTCCCTCCTCGCCCGACACTGGGCCTGGTCTCACAGATGCCGGCAAGGCGCTGGTCAAGGCCTGCAACAAACTCAGGATCATGATCGACCTCTCGCATCTCAACGAGAAGGGTTTTCGCGATGTGGTCGATCTTAGCGACGCGCCGCTGGTCGCCACCCACTCCAACGTGCATGCGATCTGCGGTCACTCGCGCAACCTGACCGACTGGCAGCTCGGCGCGATCCGCGAATCCGGCGGCATGGTGGGCCTCAACTTTGCCACCGGCTTCCTGCGCGAGGACGGGCGCATGAACGCCGACACCAGCATCGACCTCATGGTGCGTCATATCGATTCGCTGCTCCAGGCGCTGGGTGAGGACGGCGTGGGTCTCGGCTCCGATTTCGACGGCGCCATGATCCCGGCTCCCATCGGCGACGTCGCCGGCCTGCCCAAGCTCATCGACGCGCTCGCGGCGCGGGGTTTCGGACGCTCGCTGATCGAGAAGATCGCTTATCGCAATTGGTTGAGCGTGCTGGAAAGAACCATAGGGTGAAGTGGACCGGCCGTCTTTCGTAAACGGTCCATGCACCTTATTAGACAATGGGTGTGCGCCATGCTCACATATGTCTACTTCGGAACAAATGACCTGAAGCGGGCCACAGTGTTCTATGATGCCGCTTTGACGCCGCTCGGCACGGAACGCTGCATCACCGGCGATCCTGACTGGGACATCACTTCTGCCGGCTGGGGCATCTACGAGGACGGCGGTTTGCGCGAACTGGCGTTCTGGATCGGAAAACCATTCGACCAACAAGCTGCGACGACAGGAAATGGCAGCATGGTCGCGTTCAGAGCGCGATCATGGAAAGAGGTCGACGGTTTTTATGCCGCGGCCCTCGCCAATGGAGGCAGTTGCGAAGGTCCCCCTGGCCTGCGATTGCACTACAGCCCGGACTTCTATGCAGCTTATGCGCGCGATCCAGACGGCAACAAGCTCGCCGCTGTCTGTCGCGGCGTGCAGGTGCCCTGACGCGCTGTGGCCTATTCGAAACCCATGCGCTTCAGCCAGTCCTTGCCGACGCCGCGGTCGAGGATGATCGACAGGGGATTTTCCGCATCGAGCCGGGCGCAGATACGGTAGACCTCCAGCGTCTCGGCATTCATCTCGCCGCGCTTGAAGAAGAACATCGCCGCCGCGTAGCGGGTGCGGCCGGACCACATCTCGCCGAGCGGCGTGTTCACCAGCTGCCACTGTTCGGCGGCTTCCGCTTCCAGGTCATTCGCTTCGCTTGCCATGGTCAAAAGTCCGCCGGGGGGTTGGCGGTGCGGCGGTCGAGCTTGATGAAGGGCCGTGGTACCACCTTCGCCTTCTTCATCAGCTTCTGGTACTGCAGCTCGCGCATGGCGTAGATCTCGACCCAGAGATCGTCGACGATCGTGTCGCCATAAGGCCGCTGCAGCGAGGCGAGCGCGATGTTGCGCTTGGCCATAGGCGACCACATCGCCGCGCTGACCAGTCCGACCTCCTGGCTTTTGCGGTAATAGACGATGGCGTGTTCGGCCGGGATATTGCCTTCGATCTCCAACCCGACCAGCACGTGGCGCAGCTTCTTCTTGGAGCGAGCTTCGAGGATGGCGCGGCGGCCGTTGAAGTGTCCCTTGTCCGGATCGATCATGAAGCCGAGGCCGATCTCGTCGGGCATGCGCAGGCGGTCGGTGCGGATGGCATGCTCGGACGTAGTGAAGTCGGCATTGGCGACGATCAGCCCGGCTTCCAGCCGGGCGCGGTTCAGTGCGGTATAGCCGATGGCGCGGGTGCCGCGCAGCTCGCCTGCCGCCATCAGCCGGTCCCACAGGCTGAGCGCCTTGTCGGTCGTCACGAACAGCTCGTAGCCGAGATCGCCGGTGAAACCGGTGCGCGAGATGGTCACGGTCCCACCGTCATGCGCGAATTCGGCCAGATCGAAGACCTTCAGCCGCTCGATGCCGGCAAAGCCCGCGTCGCGCAGGATGGCGAAGGAGGTCGGGCCCTGCAGCGCCAGGCCGGCGACCGCTTCGGTCTCTTCCTCGACTCTGACCTCGTAGCCGATCGCACTGTCGAGCAGCCAAGGCAGATGACGCTCCTGCGAGCACAGCCGGAAGCGTGTCGGCGACAGCCTGAACAGCGTGCCATCGTCAAGCACGAAGCCCTCGTCGTCGCACCAGGCGGTGTAGTGGACGCGGCCGGGTTTCAGTTTCGTCACGTCGCGCAGCGTTACGCGATCGAGATAGGCTTCGGCGTCGGGGCCCTCGATCCGGTATTTGGTCATCGGCGAGATGTCGAAGAGCGCCGCCTGGCTGCGGATGGCGAAATATTCGAGCTCCTCGTCCCACAGCGAATGCGGTGCGCGATAGCCGGCCCAATTGTACCAATCCTGCTTCAGCCCCAGTGCGTCGATGCGCGGCTGGAACGGCGTGCCGAGGCGGAGCGTGCGGAAGTGGGATTGGGCGAGGGTGCGTGCGTCGGTCGCGGCGTCGATCTCGCTCTCAGCGAGCTTCTTGCTGGTTGCTTGCGCCATGCTCATGCCCTCATCGCGATTATGCGGCGCGCGGCGTTGAGGCCTGGCGCGCCGGAGATGCCGCCACCCGGATGCGAGCCGGCGCCGGCGAGGAAGAGTCCTTCGAGCGGCGTGTCGTAGCCCGACCAGTCGGAGACCGGCCGCGACATCAGCATCTGATCCGCCTGCAACTCGCCATGGTGCCAGTGACCGCCGGGCATGCGGTAGCGGGCCTCGATATCGGCCGGGGTCAGCAACTCGGCGTGGCGCACTGTGGCGCCGATGCCGGGCGCATGAGTTTCGAGCTCACCCATGATCGCCTTGAGGAATTTCGTCTTGCCGGCGGTCCAGCCCTCTCTCAACGCATAGGGCGCGTATTGCACCACCGCCGAGAGCACGCAGGCGCCGGCCGGCGCGAGCGATGGATCGGCGAGGCTGGGGAGCGTGATCTCCATCACCGGCTCTGGAGAGAACTCGCCATATTTCGAGGGGTTGAAGGCGCGCTCGACATGATCGGGCGAAGGGGCAATGACGAGGCGGCCTTTGTGCTCGGTGGCATCGAGGCCCGCGAATTGCGGCGGCCGGTCGAGCGCCAGATGCAGCTTGGCCGCATCGCCCTTCATGCGGATGTTCTTCACCTTGCGCACGAAGCCGGTATCGACCTCGCGCGGCCCGACGAGATCGAGGATGGTCGTCGCGAGATTGATGGCCGAGACGACGGTCTTGGCGCGCAGCGTCTCGCTGCTCTGCGTGACGACGCCGACGGCGCGACCCTTCTCGACGATCACCTTGGCGACCGGCGAAGCGTGGCGGATGGAAACGCCAGCCTTTTCCGCCGCCGCGCGGATGGCGGCGACGACAGCGCCCATGCCGCCCTTCGGCTGGACTTGCGCGCCGGCAAGGCCGCCGATCTCGCCGGCAAGCCTATAATAGAGGCCGAGCAGCGAGGTCGGCGAGCGCGGGCCGAGATGCGAGCCGAGTGTCGCGTCGAAGGCAAGCAAGCCTTTCAGCCGGTCATCCGAAAGTTGCTCATCGAGCAGGTCATAGACATTCATCAGAAGCACGCGCAGGAAGTCGCGCATGTCTTCCTTGCCGAGCCGCTTCAGCGCCAGTGCGGTCTGGCCGAGCCCGATCATTTCGGCGAGCGAGATGCCGGCAAGGTCAGGCGGCCGGCGCGACAGGAAAGGCTTCAAGACGCCGGCATAGCGCAGCAGCTGGGCGCGCAGCTGCTTCCATGCGGACTGCTCCGCCGGGCTGGCGCCGGTCAGTACCTCGCCATAGGCGCCGTGCAGCACCAGCGGACCGTCCTTCGACAGCGCGACCGATGGCACGAAATCGCTGCGCTCGACTTTCAGCCCGTGGCGCTCCAGCTCCAGCGTCTTCGCCACATCGGGATGCAGCCGATTGAGCAGATGGGCGACCGCGGAAACGCGGAAGCCTGGCGCAAATTCCTCGGTGCGCGCGGCGCCGCCGACATCGTTGCCGGCCTCGAGCAGCAGCACCTTGCGGCCCGATTTCGAAAGCGTCGCGGCGGCGACGAGGCCGTTATGGCCGCCGCCGATGACGATGGCATCCCAGTTCAAATCAGATGACGTCATGGGCCGGGCTCATATGCAGGGTTGGCTTTGCGAGATCGCGCAGGATTTCCGCGGCGGCGTTGCGTCCTGGCGCGCCCATGACGCCGCCGCCCGGATGGGTGGAGGAGCCGCACATATAGAGCCCGCCAACGGGCGAGCGGTATTGCGCGTAGCCCGGCACCGGGCGGTTGAAGAGCAGCTGGTCGAAAGTGAGCTCGCCCTGAAAGATGTTGCCTTCGGTGAGGCCGACCTCGGCCTCGATCTCGCGCGGCGTGCGCACCTCCATATGGACGATGCGGTTGCGGAAGCCGGGCGAGTACTGAGCGATCTGCGAAATCACGCTTTCGGCGAAGCCGCCGCGGTCGGTGTCGGTCCAGTCGCGGCCGTCTATCTTGGGCGGCGCATATTGCACAAAGCAGCTCATGAAGTGTTTTCCCGGCGGCGCCATGGTCGGGTCGAGCGTGGTCGGGATCATCATGTCGAGGAAAGGGTCGGCCGACCAGCGTCCCGCCTTCCAGTCGTCATAGGCGCGCTCCATGCGCTCGATGGAATCGGTGAAGTGCATGTCGGCGCGGTAGACTGGCGAGTCCTTCGGCAGAGCCGGGAATTCGGGCAGCGAATCCAGCGCGATGTTGACCTTGCCGGACGAGCCGCGGATTTTGAAATTCCTCACACGGCGCAGGAAGATGTCGGGCAGTTCCTTCTCGTCGACCAGCTTCAGGAAGGTGCGCTTGACGTCGGCATTGGAGATGACGAGCTTGCCGTAGATTTCCTCGCCGCCGGCAAGCACGACACCCTTGGCTTTGCCGTTCCTGATCAGTACATGATCGACCTCGGCGCCGGTTCGGATGGTGCCGCCGGAGGCCTTGAAGGAGGCGGCAAGCGCCTTGGTAACGGCGCCCATGCCGCCGCGCGCATAGCCCCAGGCGCCGACCGAGCCGTCGACCTCACCCATATAATGGTGCAGCAGCACATAGGCGGTGCCGGGCGACATCGGCCCGAGCGCCGTGCCGATGATGCCGGAGAGCGCGAAGTTCGCCTTGATGACGTCGGTCTCGAAATACTCGTCGAGGAAGTCCGCGATCGACATCGTCCAGAAGCGCAGGGTCAGCGCCATCTCCTCAGCCGAGAGGCCGGCGAATTTTTTTCCCAGATAGAGCAGTTCACCCAGGTCGCGCGGCTTGAAACTGGTGGGGTCCGGCGCGGTGCGCATCAACAGCGGCTGGATGAAGCGGCACTGCCTGGTGACGTCGCGCGAATAGCGGTCATAGGCCTCGGCGTCGCGTTTTGAAAAACGGGTGAACTCGCGGCGGTGCGCATCGTGGTCGCGGTAGTTGGCGAGGTAGTCGCCGTCGCGCGTGAACACCGCGCCGCCTTCATAAGAGATCACCTGCAGGCCGAAGCGCGGCAGCTCCAGATCGCGCATGATCTCGGGCCTGAACAGCGAACAGACATAGGAGCAGTTGGAATAGAGGAAGCCCGGCGTCAGCTCGCGGCTGGTGGCGGCGCCGCCAACCCAGTCGTTCTTCTCGACCACCAGCACATCCAGCCCGGCGCGCTGCAGGTAACAGGCGTTGACCAGGCCGTTGTGGCCGCCGCCGATGACGATTGCGTCCCATGCCTTCATGCGCGCTTACCCTCCATCCGGCCGCCGTTCTTTCGATGCGGTCTTGTTCCCTGATTGCTCGAATTTGGCACGGATCACGGTTTTTTGTCCAGCCATATTGAATGAATGTTCAACAAATGTTGTTGCGTTTTCGCGTTGATGCGCTAGGCTTTGTCAGCATTCTGGACCTGATCCACATCGGCATTTGGGGTTGAAGATCCGATGATCGAAACGGCTGACGCCGAGCCGGAATATGACGACACCGCCATCCGCTTCTTGGAGGCGTTGTGGGGCGAGGGCTACCTGTCGCCGGGCGGTCCCGACGAGGTCGACCGCCTGGTCGAAGGCCTTTCGCTCAAGGGTAAGACGATCCTCGATGTCGGTTGCGGCGCCGGCGGCATCACGCAACATCTGGTGGCAACGCACGACGCTGCTTATGCCACCGGCTTCGATGTCGAGAAGCCGGTGATCGAGACGGCGAGGCGAGGGGCGGCTAGGCAAGGCCTCGAAGATCGCGTCAGCTTCGTACAGGCGCCGCCGGGGCCGCTGCCTTTCCCGGGCGCTTCCTTCGATGTCGTCTTCTCCAAGGATGCGTTGCTGCATGTGCCGGACAAGGACGCGCTGTTCGCCGAGATTTTTCGCGTGCTGAAGCCGGGCGGGGTCTTCGCGGCGTCGAACTGGATGATCGGCCATGACGGTGAGCCGTCGCCTGAGATGAAGGCTTACATCGCGGCCGAAGGACTCTCCTTCGCCATGGCCTCGCCGGCGCGCTATGCCGAAGCGATGCGGCGCGCCGGCTTCACCGACATCACGGTGCGCGACCGCAATCCATGGTACCGCGAGGTCGCGCGCGAAGAGCTTTCGCGGCTCAAGGGGCCGCTCTACGCCCGGGCCGCGGCAGCGGTCGGCGCGGCGTATGTCGACAAGAACATCAGGACTTGGGAGGCGATGCAGAAGGTGCTTGACAGTGGCGAGCACCGCCCCACTCATCTGCGCGGTTGGAAGCCGGTTGGATAGCCGGCCATGCTGGAGACCGTCACACCCATGAAGACTGAGGCGAGCGATGCCCTCTCCGAAACGGCGCAAAAGACCGAGGCCGAAAAGCGCGGCCGCAAGGCCTCGAAAGAGGTCCGGCAGCTGCAGCTGATCGAGGCGACGATCGATTCACTAGCCAAGCGCGGCTATGCCGAAACAACGATGGCGGATGTGGCCGATGGCGCCGGTCTCTCGCGCGGCATCGTCAACTTCCATTTCGAGAGCAAGGAAAAGCTGCTGATCGCCACGCTGCAGCACATGTATGACGAGTATTCGGCGCATTGGCGCACCGCCTTGCAGAAGGCCGGCGACGATCCGGCCAGGCAGTTGCAGTATCTGGTCTGGGCCGATTTCGACCGATCGATCTGCAACAAGCGCAAGCTCGCGGCATGGCTGGCCTTCTGGGGCGAAGCCAAGTCGCGGCCGATCTATCAGGCGCTGAGCAGCTCGCGCGACAATCACTACCAGCAGGTCTTCATCAATCTGTGCACGACGCTCAAACAAAGCGGCGGCTACGCCTATGAGCCCCAGGCCATCGCCCTGGCGCTCAGCGCCATGCTCGAGGGCCTGTGGCTGCGGCTGATGATGGGGACGGAGGACACCACGCGCGAGACCGCGTTGCAGGCGGCGAACGCGTTTTTGGCCGCTGCCTTTCCGAAGCACTATGGCTAGCGAGAACTGGGGCTAGCAAAAGCCGGGGTTAGCAACAGCCGGCCAGCAAGACCGGCAGACCAAAAGAGGATGGAGCAAGCATGAAGAAACTCAGCCGACGCCTGACACTGACATTGGCGCTTGGGAGCGCGATCGCGGCTTCGGCGGCGGCGTTCGCCGTTGCCGCCGACAAGGACCTGATCGTGTTCGACTGGTCTGGCTACGAGGACCCGAGCTTCCACGGCAAATATGTCGAGAAGAACGGCGACTCGCCGACTTTCGCCTTCTTCGGCGATGAGGACGAGGCATTCGAAAAGATCCGCTCAGGCTTCAAATCCGATATCGGCCATCCCTGCTCGCAGAGCGTGGTGAAGTGGCGCGAGGCCGGCCTGCTGCAGCCGCTGGACACCTCGAAGATTGCCGGCTGGAAGGACCTCAATCCTGGCATCATGGCGATGAAGGATCTCGCCACCACGTCCGACGGCAAGGCCTGGTTCATGCCCTGGGACTGGGGCGACACCCAGCTCACCTATAATTCCGACAAGATCACCGAAAAGGACGTGCAATCGCTGAAGGTGTTCGCCGATCCGAAATACAAGGGCAGGGTCTCGATCGGCGACAATGTCGACGACGCCTATGCGCTGGCCAGCCTCGCCATCGGGCTCAAGGACTGGACCAAGATGACGGACGACCAGTTCAAGCAGGCTTCCGATTTCCTGCGCCAGGTGCACAAGAATGTCCGCTCCTATTGGACCGACACCACCGACATCGTGCAGTTGCTCTCGGGCGGCGAAGTCGACCTCGCCTGGGCCTGGAACGATGCGACGGTGCAGTCGGTCAAGGCCGGCGTGCCGATCAAGTCCAAGAAGGACACCGACGAGGGCATTTCGACCTGGGTGTGCGGTTACGTGCTGTTCAAGGACGCGCCCGGCAACATCGACAAGGCCTATGACTACCTCAACGCCGTCAACGATCCCGAAGTCGCCAAGACGCTGGTCAAGGACTGGGGCTACGGCCAGGCCAATGCCAAGGGCATGGCCGGCGTCGACCCCGCGGTGCTGAAGGAAAAGGGCTACGACAACGTCGAAAAATGGGTCGACAAGACGTTGTTCCAGCAGCCGCTGCCCTCGGAACTCAAGCTTAAGATGATCGCGGAGTTCGAGAAGATCAAAGCCGGCTATTGAGCTGAATCTCAGCGACCCGCTCATTTGCCAAGTAGGCAAAGTGAGCGGGCTCGCCAAAGCGCGGGAATTCTCCTAACTTTCTCGGCAATGCTCGCGATGGGGGAGTTTCTCGCGCCATGAAAACCATGCTTCGCCGCCTTGCCCTTGCCGCCGTCGTTACCGTCGGCGCGGGCACCGCCTATGCGCTTGCTGAAGGCGGCGGCAACCTCGTCGTCTTCGACTGGTCCGGTTACGAGGACCCGCTTCTGCATCCGGCCTACACCGCCAAATACAATGCCGAGCCGACCTTCTCCTTCTTCGGCGACGAGGACGAAGCCTTCGAGAAGATGCGCGCCGGCTTCAAGGCCGATATCGCGCATCCCTGCTCGCAAAGCGTGGTGAAATGGCGCGAGGCCGGGTTGCTGCGGCCGCTCGATACGTCGAAGATCGCCGGCTGGAAGGACCTCAATCCCGGCATCATGGCGATGAAGGACCTCGCCACCACCGCCGACGGCAAGGCCTGGTTCATGCCTTTCGACTGGGGCAATACCTCGCTGCTCTACCGCACTGACAAGGTCAGGGCGGACGAGGCGCAGTCGCTGAAGATCTTCGCCGATCCGAAGTTCAAGAGCCGCGTCACCATCGGCGACAATGTCGACGACGCCTATGCGCTGGCGAGCCTGGTCATCGGGCTGAAAGACTGGACCAAGATGACGGACGAGCAGTTCAAGCAGGCCTCCGCCTTCTTGCGCGACGTGCACAAGAATGTCCGCCTCTACTGGACCGACGACACCGACCTCAACCAGGCCTTCACCGGCAATGAGGTCGACCTGGTCTGGGGTTGGAACGAGACCTATGTGACACTGAAGGGCCAGGGCATGCCGATCGCCATGAACCGCGACACCAAGGAAGGCATTTCGACCTGGGTGTGCGGTTATGTGCTGCTCAAGGATGCGCCGGGCAAGCTCGACCAGGCCTATGATTTCCTGAGCGCCGTCAACGCGCCGGGTGTTTCGGAGTATATGGTGAAGACCTTCGGCTACGGTCACGGCAACAGTGCCGGCATGGCGGCGATGGACCAGAAGCTGCTCAGCGACCGCGGCTTCGACAATCTCGACAAATTCCTCGACAAGACGCTGTTCCAGCAGCCGGTGGCGCCGGACCTGAAGCAGCGCATGGTCGCCGAGTTCGAGAAGATCAAGGCCGGCTATTGAGCAGCATCATCGAAAGAACCGACGTCGCCATCGTCGGCGCCGGCTTCACCGGCCTATCCGCCGCGCTTGACCTTCAGCGCGCCGGCATCGATTTCCTTGTGCTCGAAGCGCGCGACCGTGTCGGCGGGCGCGTGGAAGCCAGGCCGAACGGACTCGGCGAGTTGATCGACAGCGGCGGCCAGTTCCTGTGCCAGGACATGCCTGAGCTGATGGCGCTGGCAAAAGCGCGGGGCAAGACGTTCGTCGAGACCTATATCGAAGGCGAGTTCATCACCCATCCGTGGATGTCGGCCGAGGCGGCCGAGCGGACCTATCAGGTCGCGATGGCGATCCGCGAGCGCATGAACAGGATCGAGCCGGACGATCCGTCGATCGCCGGACTGACCGTGGCAACATGGCTCGAGCGCCAAAAGGACACGGCCGACGCCAAGGCGGCCTTCCGGTCGATGATCGAAGGCCTGTGGTGCCTGGCGCTGGACAAGGTGCCGCTCTGGTACCTGATCGACAATGATCGCCGCATCACCAACGAGGTGTTCGAGCTGCAGTATTTTCTGGGCGACACGATGCAATCGCTGGTCGACGATCTTGCCGGCGACGTCGCCGACCGGCTGCGGCTCGGCGAAGCCGCGACGCGGATCGAGCATGGGCCGCAAGGCGTTCGCGTTATCTCGGCCCGCGGTGTCATCGAAGCACGATCGGCGCTGCTTGCCCTGCCGCCGGCGACTGCCGCGAAGCTCGACTTCACGCCTGCCTTGCCGGCGGAGCTGGCAAAGGCGCTGAGCGTCTGGGAAAGCGGCGCGGTGATCAAAATCCTGGTGCGCTATGCCAGCCCGTTCTGGCGCGAGCGGGACCTGTGCGGCATGGTCATGTGGCGCGATCAGCCGGGGCTGTTCGCCTGCGACGCCAGCAAGGACGCAGACCATGCCGCGCTCGTCGTCTTTGTCGGCGGGCCGCTGGCGTTGCGCTGGCATCCACTCGATGAGGCGGCGTTGCGCGCGGAGGTCACGAAGCGGCTCGTGGACGCACTTGGCCCGCAGGCCGCCGACATCGTCGATTTCAGCGCGCGTGACTGGACGCATGACCGCTGGAGCGGTGGCGCCTATAGCGACCTCATCATCGATGTGACGGCGCGCGATGCCGAGCGCGTGATCCTCGCCGGCGCGCCGCCGGTCCATTTCGCCGCGTCAGAAGTTTCGCCGTCTTTTCCGGGCTATGTCGAAGGCGCGATCGTTGCCGGACGCATCGCTGCTGCAAAGATTCAGTCGGCCATCGCCACCAAAGCCTCAGGGTCGTAGGCGAGACGGATCGGGGCGCCGACCGGGATATCGTCGGCGCCGAAATCGTTGGTCTCGGTGACCGAGAGCGGCTTTTCCAGCCCCGGTATCTCGACGATCAGATGCGTGATCTCGCCGAAATAGTGGCGCTCGACGACCTTGCCGGCGACCTCGAATTTCGCCGATGCATTATCCCACAGGACGCGCAGGCGCTCGGGGCGGATGCCAAGCGTGGCGGCGCCGCCATTCCTCACGAAAGCCTTCGGCTTGTCGGCCCTGACGCGGCCGAAGCCCAGCGTGTCGAGCACTAGCGAAGCGCCGTTCTCCTCGACGATCTCGGCCTTGACGAAGTTCATGCCGCCGAGGAAGTCGGCCACCTGGCGGTTGACCGGGCGCTGGTAGATCTCCTTCGGCGAGGCGACCTGCGCGATGCGGCCGCCGAACATCACCGCGATGCGGTCCGACATCGCCAAGGCCTCATACTGGTCGTGTGTGACCAGCACGAAAGTGATGCCGACCGCCTGCTGCAGCCGGCGCAGCTCGACCTGCATCTGCTCGCGCAGCTTCTTGTCCAGCGCGGAGAGCGGCTCGTCCAGCAGCAGCACTTTCGGCCGCATGACCAGCGCGCGGGCGAGCGCGACGCGCTGGCGCTGGCCGCCGGAAAGCTCGGTGGCGCGGCGCTTGCCGAGGCCGGTGAGCGAGACCTGGGCCAGCGCCTCCTCGACGCGGCGTTTTTCCTCGCCGGCGTCGAGCCTCAGCCGCTTCAGCCCATAGGCGACGTTCTGCTCGACATTGAGATGCGGGAAGATCGCGTAGCTCTGGAAGACCATGTTGGTCGGCCGCCGGTTGGCGGGAATGCCGTCCATCGGTTGCCCGTCGACGGCGATCGAGCCGCTGGTCGGCGTGTCGAAGCCGGCGATCATGCGCAAGAGCGTGGTCTTGCCGCAGCCGGAGGGACCGAGCAGCGAGAAGAACTCACCCTCGCGGATCGCCAGCGAGGCATTGTCCAGCGCCTTGAACGATCCGTAGCTGCGCGTGACGTCGCGGATGTCGATCATCGTGCGATCGGATTGGGTGCGTTCCGTTTGGACCCGCTCAAGCATGGAGGCCTCCCTCGTTCTGGGTGCGTCTCGCCGCGCGGCGGCGCAGGATTTCGGCGACAGTCATCAGCACGAAGGACGCCAACAGCAGCAAGGTGCCGAGCGCCAGCACGCCGGGAAGCTTGGCCGCGAACCGCAACTGGCCCCAGATGTAGATCGGCAGCGTCGCCTCGGTGCCGGTGAGGAAAAAGGCGATGATGAATTCGTCGAGCGAGATGGTGAAGCAGACCAGCAGGCTGGAGATGATCGCCGGCGCGACCATCGGCAGCGTCACGCGCCGGAAGGTGCCGAAGGCGCTCTCGCCAAGGTCGGCGGAGGCCTCCTCGAGGCTGCGGTCGAAACCTTCGAAACCGGATGTCAGCACGGTCATCGAATAGGGGATGCAAACCAGCACATGGCCGAGCACGACGGTAAACAGCGACAGGCTGAGGCCCAGCTGCAGCATGACCAGCAGCATCGAGATGGCGACGATCACCTCGGGCAGCACCAGCGGCGCCATGATCAGGCCGTTGATGGTGCGCCGGCCCGGATAGCGGTAGCGGGTGATCGAGCGGGCGGCGAGGATGCCGAGCACCGTCGACAGGATCGAGGCGGAGACGCCGACGATCAGGCTGTTCCAGGTGGCGTCGATCAGTGCCGGCGTGTGCGGCAGGTCCTCATACCACTGAAGCGTGACGCCGGAGAGCGGGAATTTCGGCGTCGCCGCGGTGTTGATCGAGAAGATCGGCAGGAAGATCACCGGCAGATAGAGGAAGAGGATGTAGAGGGCGGCATAGCTCGACAGCCATCCAGGCAGCAAACGTCTGATCGCCGTCATCGCGCCAACCCCTGCAGAGCACGGATACTCAGCACCGTGGCGCCGGCCATCAGCGAGACGATGACCATGGTGGTGACCGAAAGCGCGGCTCCCAGCGGCCAGTTCGCGGCCTTGCCGAACTGCGCCTGGATGGCGTTGGCGATCATGACGCCGTCCTTGCCGCCGACGAGCTTGGGCGTGACATAGTCGCCGACGGTCGGAATCATCACGATCAGCGCCGCCGAGATGACGCCCGGCGCCGAGAGCGGCAGGGTCACGCGCAGGAAGGAGCGCAGCGGCCCGTCGCCGAGATCGGTCGCCGCTTCGACCAGAGTGCGGTCGACTTTTTCCAGCGAAACGAAGATCGGCAGGATGGCGAAGGTCGCCCAGGCATGGGTGAGCGTGATGATGACGGCGGTGGAATTGTAGAGCAGCGCGTCCGACGGCTCGCCGATGATGCCGAGGCCCATCAGGCCGGAATTCAAGACGCCGTTATAACCGAGGATCACCTTCCACGACATCACGCGCAGCAGATAGCTGGTCCAGAACGGGATGGTGATGAGGAAGAGCCAGAGACTCTTATGGCGGCCGCCATGGAAGGAAATGAAGTAGGCCATCGGGTAGGCGAGCAGCACGGTGAGCAGGCTGACAGTCAGGGAGATATAGAGCGAGCGCCAGAGCAGGTCGCGGTAGATCGGCTCGGTCAGCGCGATCCGGTAGTTCTCCAGCGTGAAGGTGTGGTCGATGGTCAGGTAGTGCTGCGTCCAGAAGGAATGCGCGATAACCACCAGGATCGGCAGGACGAGCAGAATAAGGGCATAAACGAAGGTCGGGCTGATCAGGGCAAAGCCTTGAACGGCTTCCGACTGCAGAAGGGGACTTCGTCTCGATCCCGCCATGCGCAGCGGGGGCGACCCTTCCGCTGCAACCGTCATTGCAGCGCTCCGGGCGTGATTTCGGTAGCTGGCTCGGACTGTCCCGCCATGCGGCCTTCCCATTAGTAGCGCCGGCCGCCTGTTCCCGATTTATGCATGGAGCGCAATGGCTCCCTGGCTTGCCGGCTTTCTTTCATCATGAGCGTATCCACCGATTGAAATCAAGCGCTATTTCTGCAATATTGATTGAACGAACATTCAAAATGAAGCGATGAAAAGCCGAATTTCCCTGGTTTTCCGCGCTGTTTGATGTGCGACAAAATATCTGCAACCTGTTGATGTGAGGCGAAGATGGCGGCTCAAAGCAAGATCAAGGCAAGCGAACTCATCGAGCCTGGCGATGACGATGCGGTCGAACTCGCCAAGCGCCATCTCGTCCAGCCCTGGCCCTATGCCGGCTCGGTCGGCAACGAGGCGCGCACGCTGATCGGCGAGGGCGACGGCATCTACATCACCGACGCCTCCGGCAAGCGGCTGATCGACGGCCCGGCCGGCATGTGGTGCATCAATGTCGGGTATCGCCGCGAAGAGCTGGCCAAGGTCATGTACGACCAGGCGATGGCGCTTTCCTACAACACACCCTGGTACACGATGAATGCGCCCTCGGCCGAGCTTGCACGCCGCATCGCCGATGCCGCCCCCGGCGACCTCAGCCACACCTTCTTCACCACCGGCGGCTCGTCGGCGGTGGAGACGGCGCTGCGCTTCATGCAGTTCTACAACAATGTGCGGGGACGGCCGGAGAAGAAGCTCATCCTCAGCCGTGGCGGCGCCTATCACGGCTCGACCTATCTGTCGGCCTCGCTCAACGGCCGTCCGCGCGATCACGACTGGATGGACGGCGCCGGCGATCTGGTGATCAAGCTGTCTTCGCCCGATCCGTTCCGCCGGCCCAAGGGCATGAGCGTTGCAGACTTCACCGATTTCCTGGTCGACCAGTTCCGCGACACGATCGCGCGCGTCGGCGCCGAGCGCATCGGCGCCTTTGTCGGCGAGCCGGTACAGGCCTCGGGCGGCGTCATCGTGCCGCCGGACGGGTATCTCAAGCGCATCCGCGAGATCTGCCGCGAGAACGACATCCTCTATGTCTCGGACGAGGTGGTGACCGGCTTCGGACGGCTCGGCCACGTCTTCGCCTCGGGCGACGTGTTCGGCATCGATCCGGACATGATCACCTTCGCCAAGGGCGTCACCTCGGGCTATTTCCCGCTCGGCGGCGTCATCATCTCCGAGCGGCTGCTCGAAGAGCTGCGCCGCTCCAACCATCCGGGCGCGATGTTCGGCCATGGCCTCACCTACACCAGCCATCCCATCGGCTGCGCGGTGGCGCTGAAGAACCTCGACCTGCTGGAAGAGGGCGTGCTTCAGCATACGCGCGAGATCTCGCCCTATTTCCAGGCGCGACTGAAGACACTGGAAGAGCTGCCGCTGGTCGGCGAGGTGCGCGGCATCGGCCTGATGGCTTGCGTCGAATGCGTGGCCGATCGCGAAAGCAAGGACCCGCTGCAGCTCGACAAGAATGTGGGAAAACGCATCGACGCGCATTGCCACGAGCTCGGCCTTCTGGTGCGGCCGCTGATCAACATGTGCGTGATGTCGCCGCCGCTGATCATCACCAAGGAGCAGGTCGACGACATGGTGGCGATCCTGCGCGAAGGGATTTCGCGCACAATGGATGATTTGAGGAAAGAAGGCGTCTGGCGGGGGTGATTAGCCTCTTTCCTTCTCCCCGTAGAACGGGGAGAAGGAAAGAGGGGCTAGTCCCTCGACCGCAGCGCGTCGTTCAGGCCCCACATGTCCTTTTCCTCGGGCGCCGTCTCCAGGTTCAGCACCGGGACCTGGCGGCGGAGGTGATCGTGATGGGTGCGCACGCCGTACTCCAAATCCGACAGGTAGAAGCCTTCAAAAGCTTCCGACAGCATGGATTCGTTCGACCACACCGAGAGCTGGACGTCCTCGTTCATCGTGTCACGGTCGATGCGGTAGGCGAGGTAGCGCGCCGCTGCCTGTTCCCTGGTCTCGTCCTTGTAGCGGTAGATCGCGCCGCGCAGCAGCGTCTCGCCGGTGGAGAGCGGGAACTCCTGATAGAATTGCACCGATTCCGGCATGATCGACAGCGCGTTGTTGGGGAAGATGCCGTAATAGATCCAAGCCTTGCGCAGATGCTCCGGCAGATGCATCGCCTCGGGCGCGAGCTTCATGTATTCGCGCACGCTCCAGCGCCGTCCGGCATGCGGATTGTAGGTGGCGAAGGACCGCGACACGCCGTTGACGAAAGGCTCGTCGAAATAGGTCGCGCCATAGAGATCCTGCAACGCCGGATGCGCCATGGCGACGTGGTAGCCTTCATTGTCGACGTCGCGCACCGACTTCCAGTTGACCGGCGATTTCTGCGTCCAGATGCCCCAGGACGGCACCATCTCGGCGATGTTGTAATGCGCCATCTCGGCTTCGATCGGCTTCAGCAGCTCGGCGACGGAAGGCTGCGGGCCGCCCTTGCGGAAGCGGATGAAGATGAAGCCCATCCAGATTTCGAGGTCGAGCGGCATCAGGCCGAACTCGCTCTTGTCGAGCTCGGGGAAGGAGCGCGGACGGGCAGCGCCGCGCAGAGTGCCGTCGAGATTGTACACCCAGCCATGGAACGGGCAGACCAGCGCGTTCTTGCAACTGCCCTGGCTGTCGGCGACGACGCGGCTGCCGCGGTGGCGGCACATGTTGTTGAAAGCGCGCACGACGCCGTCCTTGCCGCGCACGATCAGCGCGCGCTCGCCAATGACGTCCATGGTCAGATAATCGCCCGGATTCGGCACGTCGGAGACATGGCCGGCGATCTGCCAGTGATTGCGAAAGACGTATTCCTTCTCAAGCTCGAGAAGGGTGTTGGAATGGTAACTCCACCCCGGCAAACCCCGCCGGTCCCAATCGTTGGGGATCGCCACGTCACGGAGGTGCGGGTTCATGGACATGCTCATCTTTTTGTTGAACACTCATTCAATATAGGCATATTTCTTGTGGAAATGCAATGGCTTGTGAGAATATGGAAATTCCATGGCGGCGATTTTCGGTTCGCCTAAGCCGGAAAAATCCCGGAAAATCCGGGCCTTAATCGAGGAAGCGAAACAGCGATTGCGAGCGCGGATCGCCATTTCGGAGAAGGCCTGTTTCGACCTCTGCCAGGCGAGCGGCGATCCTCGATTTGAGCGTGCTTGTGTGAGGCACGTTACAGTCGGCCGGCCGCGACAGCCGCATAAATCCCTGCGACCAACTTCGACAACATCGAATGGTTGCGGCAGGGCGAGAAGGCCAGCGCCTGTTTCAATTCTGTTACACAGACAATGTTGCCAATCATTCGGTTGTTACCTGGTGCGATTAAGTTCGTTTCATAGCCAAAAAGAAAGATAATGAAGGGAACAAACCGATGTTCGCGAAAGTCCGCATTGCCGATACCAGCCGCCGCTTGAATGGCCCGGAGCGCAATGACCGCCGGCCGAAGCTGGCGTTGCGCCAGCGCGCCAGCGATCATCCGATGGCGATGTTCATGCTGATCGGCGCCTGCGCCTTTGTCGGCATGCTGGCAGCACCCGCCTCAGGCCCGGCTTTCGCCTCGATCAATCCGCCGGCCAATGTCGTCGAGGGCGCGCAGACCACGCTCAAGACCGCCCGCCTGCCGGAACGATCGATAGACTTTGCCTGCAAGGGCCAGAATTGGGGCGCCGAGAGCATCGACTGCCTGCGCGCCATCGCCGAGCAGTCCGGCCAGCACCGGGAGCGCGCGATACGCATGATCGCCAACGCCGCCCCGCTCACCAACACGCCGAATATTTTTTAAGCCCTCCCCTGAGCGCGCCCTCCTGCGCTCCAGTCAGGCTCCCGCCGCATAAGTCGGTCGGGAGCCTCTTTTTTTCGGCCCTATCGATATTCGGGTGAGGCTGGCCTGCGAACGGTGCATTCCTCCGCTTCCGGTACTCACGTACTTTAAATACGCTCCGTTCCGGTTCTCGGAATGCACCTTTCTCGGCTCAGCCTGACCCGAATCTCGACAGACCCGGACAGCGAGTCATCTCAGATGTGAGCGCCGTTGTCGGCCGCGGCGGCGGCCTCGTCGGCGACGGTCGAGAGGACGCCGCGGACGTCGAGGGTTGAAAACGGCTTCTCCAGGATTTGCGGCCGTTGTTGCGGCGGCAGCGCTTCGATCTCCGCCTTGGCGCCGATGAGGTCGCCGGTCACCAGCACGAAACGCTTGGCCAGAGCGGGCTGCTGCGACAGCAGCTCACGATAGATCGCTATGCCGCTGATGCCTGGCATGCGTAGGTCGGAAAAGACGATGTCCGGCGGCATATGGCCGGTGAGCACATCGGCGGCGGACGTCCAGCTTGGTACCACGCGCGACTTCAGCCCCATCAGCTCCAGTATATCCGAAAGCGAACCCGCGACATCGGGCTCGTCGTCGATGATCAATGCATGACGCAGCCCGCTCGAACGCGCCGGACCTTCGCCGGGCGTGGCGCTGTTGGCCGCGATCGCCGGCAGTTGCACGACGAAGCGCGCGCCGTGCGGCTCAACCTCCTCGAACCAGATATTGCCGCTGTGGCGCTCGACGATCGATTTCGAGATCGACAGGCCGATGCCGGTGCCGACCCCGACGGGCTTAGTGGTGAAGTAGGATTCGAAGATGCGTGAGCGGATCGCCTCGGGAACGCCCGGGCCGTTGTCCTCGACGGAGAATCCCGGATTGCCGCGCTCGTTGCGGAAGGTCCGCACCTTGATGGTGCGCTCGCCGGTAACGCCGGCCAGTGCATGCTGGCTGTTGATGAGGAAGTTCGCCGCCACCTGGGTGATATGGTCGGCGTCGGCCATGGCAAGCAGTGGACCGGTGGCGAAATCGGTGTCGATGATGATGCCGCTGGAGCGCGCGCCGTAGGCGGTGACCTCGAGTGCCGAGCGCATCACCTGGTTGAGATCCGTCTCGGCCTGCTCGGTCGGGTGCAGCCGCACCATCGACAGGAAGCTCTTGACGATGCGGCCGCAGCGCTCGGCGGCGGCGCGCACCTTCTCGGCGCGCACCTTGGTCTGCGGGTCGCCGGCGAATTCGTGCAGCAGCGTCGACTGCGCCACCACCACCGCCAGTGGGTTGTTGAGCTCGTGCGAGACGCCGGCAAGCAGCGAACCCATCGCCGCCATCTTCTCGTTCTGGTGCAGCTTCTCGCGCTGGCGGTTGATCTCTTCCTCGGCGTGCAGCTTTTCGCGCAAATCGCGGATCGAGCCGAAGATCAGCCGGCGATCGGCGACGCGCATTTCCGTCGCCGTCAGCTCGATCGGAAAAATCTCGCCTGCGGCGTTCTGCGTGACGGTCTCCAGCCGCTGGCCGACCATCGGCGCGCCGCGGCCAGCCATGTATTCGGCGCCCGAGGCATAGCCTTTGCGGTAATAGATCGGGACGATGGTGTTGAGCAGATCCTTGCCGAGTATGGCGCTGCGCGGAAAGCCGAACATCTTCTCGGCCGCCGGATTGAACTCGATGATCGAGCCCGTCTCGTCGATGACGATGATGGCGTCGAGCGAGGCCTGCAGCATGGTGCGGCGGATCACTTCGCTGGCATGGGCCTCCGACGGCGAGCGCTCGATGGCGTCGCCGATGGCAAGAGCGATGATGTGCAGCGTCGCTTCTTCCTCGTCCGTCCATTCACGCTCGGCGACGCAGTCGTTGACGGCCAGCGTGCCCCAGAGGTGGCCATGCGCGAAGACAGAAACCGACAGGAACGACTTGATGCTCTGCTTCTCGAAGTCTGCCCGCAGGAAACCGTCGAGGTCGCGTGTATGGCCGGAGAAGATCTTGCCCTGCCGCTCGTCTTCCTGGAGCCGTTCCAGAAGCGAGTCGGAGTTGATAATCGACTGCATGATCACCGTGGGAGACGCCAGCTCGCCGCCGAAATCCGGGTCGATCCAATAGGCGGCGACGGACTGGGCGAAACCTTCACCCGGCAGCTCGCGCAGGCGAAAGAGGATGCCGCGCTGGCAATCCATCTTGCGGCACATCGTCTCCAATATGCCGTCCATCTCGCGCTGCCAGTCGCCCGCTTCGCGCAGGCGGCGCACGACATGGACGGCCGCCATCGCGGCGCCGCCTGGACGCGAGCTGTGCATATCTGTGCGTGCTGCGTCAGCAGTCATGGTCGGCCGTCTCTCTGACCCCGCGCGTGCGAGTTCAATTGCTGTCGCCGCTCGGCAGCGAGAAGATATAGCCTTCGCCGCGCACCGTGCGCAGGAATTTTGGATTGGCGGGGTCGGCCTCGATCTTCTTGCGCAAGCGCATGATGCGGATGTCGACCGCGCGCGACGATTCCGGATCTTCGACAAAGCCGATCGCTTCGGAAATCGCTGCCCGCGTCAGAAGCCGGTTGGCGCGGGTAAGGAAAACCTCGAGCACGTCGAATTCGCTCTTGGCCATCTCGATGATCGCGCCATTGACGCCGGTGACCATGCGGCCATCGAAATCGGCCTGGAAGCCGCCGAAAGTCATGAAGCGGCGGTTGCCGGTTTCGGCCTTCGCCGCTTGCGGCTCGGCCGGCTGCGGCACGCGGCGCAGCACGCTGCGCACGCGCGCCAGCACCTCGCGCAATTCGTATGGCTTGACGATGTAATCGTCGGCGCCGAGCTCAAGCCCGACGATGCGGTCGAGCGCGGTGCCAGCGGCGGTGGCGTAGATGATGCCGATCTGCGTCTTCGAGCGCAGCCAGCGGCCGAGTGACAGCCCGTCCTCGCCGGGCATCGCGATGTCGAGAATGGCAATATGGAAGGGTTGCGCCTCGAACAGCGCGCGCGCTGCCGCGGCGCTCTCGGCCGTGACGACGTCATAGCCGCTGGCGCCGAGATACTCGGCCACGGCCTCCCTCAGATCCGGTTCGTCCTCGACGACAATAATGCGTGCCTTCACAACGCGCTCGCTCCCGCTTTCAGTGGAAAGTAGATTGGGTATAAACATGATGTCCAGCACTCATCTCGAGTTGTCTGTGGCGGGGTGAAGAAAATGGCCGCACGATCCGTCATTGCGCTTGTCTCCGTCGCCGAAGTGGTGGCGGGTGATCTCGCCAATCATCTCGAACGGCGCGGGCACGATGTGCGCCAGGCGCGCCAGCCCTGGGAGGCGGAGACGCTGCTTTCGGCCGGCGGGATCGATGTGGTGGTGGTCGGCGACGACGTCAGCCAGGCCGAAGGCCGCGAGCTGCTCAAGCGTTACAGCAGCCAAGGGGGGGGCGGCGAGGGCGGTCCCGACTTCATCCTGATCTGCCGGCCGCGCGACCTCGTCGACAAGGTGCTGGCGCTGGAGCTCGGTGCTGCCGACGTGATCGAAAGCCCGCTCAACGTGCGCGAGCTTGCCGCGCGCATCGGCGGCCTGCTGATGAGGCGCGGCAGGGCCCCCGGGGAACTGATCGTGCTGGAGAACGCCACCGTCGATCTGCGCTCGGCCATGGTCATGCATCGCTCGGGAACGGAGGATCAGCTTTCTCCCGGCCAGGTGGCGCTGCTCAAACTGTTCCTGGCCAGCCCGCGCAAGGTGCTGACGCGCGACGACATCATTGCCGCCGCGCCCGCCGAGAATGCCGACGCTTTCGACCGCTCGATCGATTCGCGCATCGTGCGGCTGCGCCGCAAGCTCGACACCGAGACCATCACCACCATAAGGGGCGCCGGCTACCGTTTCGATCCGCCGACGCCGCGCAACGAGTGAGTTCGACCGACCAGGGCTTTTGAGCATCGGATTCCCCAAAGCGAGGCAAATCTGGTCCGACGCCTGGCGCTCAGCGCACCACGATGACTGAGGGTCCAGTTGGAATGTCGGCGCTGGCCGTCATCTCGGTCTGGGCGCGCTCCTTGAGCAGCACCGTCGCAAGCGCGGCAAAGCCGAGCAAGCCTTGAGCGTAAAGCAGAGCGGAAAGCACTGAGGCAGCGACTTTCGTGTTCATCTCATCAATTCCCAATCTTTTAAAATCGTCGGTGCTTCAGGAAACTCCCGAAGCGCCCGCGCCGCTCACGGAGCCCCCCGCTGCGGCGCGGGCCTTCGGTCCTCTCGGCAGCAAGTAGCCGGAGGGGCCGCGCGTCCTCATCAGCCGAAGGCCGACCCGCCAGAGGGCCTTCAGCCGGTGGACGCGCAGGCTGGAAACAATCCAGACCATGGCGATGAACAGAGCCATGTGCAGCGTCGAAACCTCGCCGGACGTCATCGCCGCCAGCGTCGTCGCCGGGTTGCCGGCCACTGAGCCGGCGCCGCCGATCACGATCGCCGCGACACTGATCCTGCGAAACCAGGAGCGGAGGTTCGATTTCCTGCCCATTTTCGTTTGCTGATGTCTGTTCCCGTTGCGTCAAACCTGACGCCGGCCTGTATCAGCATCATGCCGCCCTGCCTGCGCTTTGTTGCAGGTTGGTTTCGAAAATGGCTACGTGCCTTTCATATACGGCCGAAATGAACTTTCGTTTCCGAACTTGGCTCATTGTGCGAGCCTCGGCCGGCCTTGCGCGTAAGGGATCTGGAGAAACTCGCGGTGGGCGTGCTGTTAACTTTCGGAAACGAATTCGAAACAGAAACGAGCATCAAGCGAAATTGGTCTGAAACGGACGAACCCGATAAGTGCCGCATCGAAATTGAAGCCGGACATAACGGCAAAAAACACAGAGGGATCCGTCATGAACACCGCCATTTCCGCCAAGCTCATCCACATCACCGCCGCCGCGCTCACCGGCGCGGCGCTGCTCTTCGGTGCCGGCAATGCCGCCCACGCCAACCAGCTCGTCGCCACGGTTTCGCTGTCGCAGCAGGTCATGGAAGTGACGGTCGACGGCCGGCCGACCTACACCTGGAAGGTGTCGACCGGTGGCAGGGGGCACATCACGCCGACCGGCTCGTTCAAGCCGACCCGCATGCACGAGATGTGGTACTCGAAGAAATACGACAACGCGCCGATGCCGCATTCGGTGTTCTTCAGCGGCGGTTACGCGGTGCATGCCACTTACGCGGTCAATCGCCTCGGCCATCCGGCCTCGCATGGCTGCGTGCGGCTTCACCCCGATGCCGCGGCCGACTTCTACCAGCTCGTCGAGGCCTTCGGCCCCGGCAACACCAGCATCGTCATCGTCAAGTAACGAACTGGGTTAGTAACGAACCGGATCAAGTAGCAGGCAGGTTGCCGCCTTCAGCGTAGTTGGAATGCAGCGCCGAAGCCGTGAGGCCACCGCCAAAAAAGAGGCCGGAAATTCCGGCCTCTTTTGTTTTTTGGCTCTGGTGCCGTTCAGCTCGGCAGCGCCGGCATCAGCTTCGGATCGGGCTTCTCGGCAAGGTGCGGCAGATCCCTGCTGGCGATGAACGTGTAGAACATCGGCACGACGAAGAGCGTGAACATGGTGCCGACCAGGATGCCGGTGAAGATGACCAGGCCCATCGAATAGCGCGCGGCGGCACCCGCGCCGCTGGAGACGATCAGCGGCACGACGCCGAGCGCCATGGCCGCCGTCGTCATCAGGATCGGCCGCAGGCGCACTTTGGCCGAAGCGATGATGGCGTCGCGCCGGCGCATGCCATGTATCTCGCGCTGCTGGTTGGCGAACTCGACCAGCAGAATGCCATGCTTGGTGATCAGGCCGATCAGCGTGATCAGGCCGACCTGGGTGTAGATGTTGAGCGTTCCCAGGCCAATGTTGAGCGGCACGATCGCGCCGAAGATCGACAGCGGCACCGCCATCATGATGATCAGCGGGTCGCGGAAGCTCTCGAACTGGGCAGCCAGCACCAGATAGATCACGATCACGGCCGCGGTGAAGGCAATCAGGATGGTGTTGCCCTGTTCCTTCTCTTGCCGCGACTGGCCGGAATAGTCGACGAAGAAGGTGTCGGGCAGGGTCTCCTTTGCAAGGTTCTCCAGCACCTGCAAGCCGTCGCCGGTGGTCACGCCGGGCAGCGGCAGGGCCGAGATCGTCGAGGAGTTCAGCTGGTTGAACTGCTCGATGGCCGCTGGCGAGGCGTTGGTCGAAATCTTCACCACCGCCGACAGTGGCACCATCTTACCGTCGACGCTGCGAACGAAATACTCGCCGAGCCTCTCGGGATTGTCGCGGAACTGCTGCGGCACCTGGGGGATGATGTCGTAGCTGTTGGAATCACGATCGAACTGCGCCACCTCGGCGCCGCCGACCAGCAGCGTCAATGTGCGGCCGATGTCGGCGATCGGCAGGTTCAGCGCCGCCGCCCGCTCGCGGTCGATGGTGACCGTCACCTGCGGCGCGTCGTAAGCCATCGAATTCTGCACGACGATGAAGCGGCCGGAAGCCTGCGCCTTGTTCTTGATCTTCTCCGCCTGGTCGAAGACCTCGGAAGGATCGCCGGTCGAGCGAACCACCATGGAGATCGGCAGACCGCCGCCGGAACCGGGCAGGGTCGGCGGCGCGAAGACAAAGGCCTGAACGCCCGCCACCTTGGCGAGGCGGCCCTGGATGTCGGCCTGAAGCTCCTTCGAACTGCGCTTGCGCTCAGCCCAGTCCTTGAAGGCGAAACCGACGAAAGCACCATTGGTCGCGCCGCCGAAGGCGACGGCCGAGAATTGCGCCCTGGTCTCCGGGATGTCCCTCACCAGGCCGAGCATCTGGTTGACGTAGGTCTCCGTGTAGTCCGACGTCGCGTAGCGCGGCGCCGTCACGATCGAAAGCAGGAAGCCCTGATCCTCCTCCGGCGCAAGCTCGGTCGAGGTCTTGGTGAACATGAAGCCGGTAAGCGCAACAAGCGCCACGACGATGATCAACGTCACCGGTCGGTTTCTCAAGGAGGCGGTGACCGCGCGCTCGTAGACATACTCGACGCGGCCGAAGATGCCATCGACGATGCGCTGGAACCGGCCATGCGCGCCGGCCTTCAGCAGGCGCGCCGACATCATCGGCGTGATGGTCACCGCGATCAGGCCGGACAGCACCACGGAGCCGGCAAGCGTGACCGCGAATTCGCGGAACAGCGCGCCCGTCAGACCGCCGGTGAAGGCAAGCGGCGCGAACACCGCGGCCAGCGTGATGGTCATGGCGACGATGGCCGAGAAGATCTCGCGCATGCCGTTGAAGGCCGCCTGCATCGGCGACATGTGGTCCTCTTCCATATGGCGGTGGATGTTTTCCACCACCACGATGGCATCGTCGACGACGAGGCCGATCGCCAGCACCATGGCAAGCAGCGACAGAAGGTTGATCGAGTAGCCGACCGCAAACAGGATGAAGCAGACGCCGATCAGCGACAGCGGGATCGTCACGATCGGCATCATGACCGAACGGAACGAACCCAGGAACAGAAGGATGACCACGATGACGATGGCAACCGCCTCGCCGATGGTCTTGAACACCTCCTCGATCGAGGCGCTGATCTGTCCGGTGGCGTCGTAGACGACCTCGATCGTCATGCCTTTCGGCAGCGTCTCCTGAATCACCGGCACGAGCTTGGTAACCGCCGCCGCAGTCGTCAGCGGGTTGGCCGCCGGCGTCGGAAAGATGGCGAGGAAGGTGCCCGGCTTGCCGTTGAAGCTTACCCTGGTGTCAGTGCTTGCGGCGCCGAGTTCGACGCGCGCGACATCGCGCAGGCGCACCACCTGGCCATCCGTCGAGCGGATCGGCAATTGAGCGAAGGCCTCGGGTGTCTGCAAGGTCGAATGCACGGTGATCGAGGAGACCACATACTCGTTCTGGGTATTGCCGGGCGCCGACAGGAAGTTCGAGTTGTTGATCGCGGTCAGCACGTCGACGGCCGTGGCGCCGCGGGCGGCGAGCCGGACCGGGTCGATCCAGATGCGCATGGAATATTCCTGGGCGCCGAAGACCTGGACATTGGCGACACCTTCCACCGTCGAAATGCGTGGACGAATGACGCGCTCGATATATTCGGTGAGCTGCTCCTTCGTCATGTTCGGATTCTGCATCGAGATATACATCATCGCGAACTGCTGACCGGTGCCCTTGACGATCACCGGGTCCTTGGAGGCATCCGGCAAGGTGCCGCGCACGCCCTGGACCTTGGACAGCACCTCGGCGAGCGCGACGTCGGGATTGGAGCCAAGCTTCATCTGCACCGTCACCGTGCTCGAAGACGGACGGCTGGACGAGGTGACGTAGTCGATGTTTTCGGTGGAGGCGACGGCGCGCGCGATCGGCGCCGATATGAAGCCTTGGATCAGATCGGCGCTTGCGCCCGGATAGGCGGTGGTGATGGTGATCGCGGTCTCGTCGACCTTGGGATACTGGCGGATCGACAGGCTGAAGATGCCCTGGAATCCCAGAAGCAGGATCATGCAGGCCAGCACCGTCGAAAGAACGGGCCGGCGAATGAAGAGGTCGGAGAAGTTCATTGCTGGACCTGCTTGTTCGCCGATTTGCTGGGGTCGATGGTGTTGTCGACGGCAACCGACATGCCGTTGAACAGCCGGTTCTGGCCGGCCGTGACGACCTGGTCGCCATCCTTGAGGCCCTCGGTGATCTCGACCATGCCGTTGTTGCGGCGGCCGAGCTTCACGAATACCTGCGAGATGACGAGCGCGGGCTGTTGGGCGGCCCCGGCCGGTTTGGCGCCGTCAGCCGCTGGCTTGGCGTTTTCGGCAGGCTTCATCGCATTGTCGGCGGGCTTGGTCGCGCTGTCGGTCGGCTTGGAGGCACCAGCCTGCGGCTTGGCGGCATCGCCGGCCGCCTTGTCGGCGCCGGCCTTCTGCTCGTCCGGCTTTGCCGGCGCGGCAGCGGCACCCCCAGCGGGCTTTGCCGGCTCGACGACGAAAACAAAATCGCCGTAGAGGCTTGTCGTCACCGCCGTCTGCGGCACGGAGATGACATTGTTTTCCTGGGGCAGCTCGACACGGATCTGCACAAACTGGCCGGGGGTCAGCTTGCCTTCCGGATTGGCGACCTCGCCGCGGATCGAAACCAGCCGGCTTGCCGGATCGATCTTGGGGTCGATGCCGCGAATGGAGCCGGCAAAGGACATATCGGTCAGATTGCTGCCGAGCTTTATGGTCTGGCCGATCTTGAGCAGCGGCAGCTGCTGTTCGGGAACCGTGAAGTCGACCCGCATCGTGTCCAGATCCTGGATCGTCACCACCGAGTTGCCGGGGGTCAGGTATTGGCCGACGTCGATCTTCGGTATGCCGACCGTACCGCCGAAGGGCGCGGACAATTGCTTCTGGTCGAGCACCGCCTGCATCTTGTTCACTTGCGCGGCCGAGGCGTCAGCCGCCGCGCGCGCGGCGTCAAGCGTCGCGTCGGTGCCGACGCCGCGCCGCTGCAATTCGATGGCGCGGGTCAGTGCCGCCTGATCGGACGCGGCCTGCGCCTTCTGGGCCACCAGATCGGCTTTCTCGACGGCGTCGTCCAGTTGCAAGAGCACGGCGTCGGCGCCAACCTTCTGGTTGGCGTGGAAGAGAATCTCCTTGACGATGCCGCTTGTCTCGACGGTGAGGTCGACACCGCGCACCGCGTTGACAGTGCCGATCGCCTCGACGCCGGGCGTCCATTCCGCCGGCTTGACGGTAACGGTCGAGACGGTCGCAGCCGGCGGCTTCATGGTGGCAAAGAATTGCTTGATGCCGGCATCGCGCATGAAATTGAAGCCCACGATGCCGCCGCACACCACGATGAGCAAAATCAAGAATCCGGCGATGATGAAAAAGCGCTTCACGGACAGTCCCCTTGAGCCGGCAACCGGCAAAACAATCGACGCCGGGACATATCGACGATAAGTCCCGATTTCAAATGGCGGGCGCCTTACTGTACCGGCTGGACGGTCTTGTCAATTCCGCCTAGGCTAATGTAGGGGAGCAGCATGAGAGCACGCAGGGCCAACTCGCGCGAAAAGATACTAGCCGCCGCTGCCGACGTGGCGCGCGAGGCAGGCCCGGGAAGCCTGTCGCTCGAGGCGGTCGCCAGCCGTGCCGGCGTGTCGAAAGGCGGGCTGCTCTACAATTTTCCGACCAAGGCCAAGTTGATGCAGGGGCTCGTCGAGAGCTACCTCAGCGACTTCCAGGAAGCGCTCGAAGCACGCGCAGCGGAGGCCGGCCATGAAAGCGCGCTCTCAGCCTATATCAAGCTGTCGGCCGACGATTGCGAGCGGCCCAAACCCTCGGCTTCCTGGATGTTCTCGGCGATCGCGGAGGACCCCGATTTCCTGACGCCGATAAAGGCGTTCAAGCGGCAGCTCTTAGAAAGGCTGAAGGGGGAAACGGACGACCTCGGCTCGCTGCTGATCTGCTTCCTCGCCATCGAAGGTCTGCGCAGCATGAATCTCTTCGATTCCGACGTGCTCTCGGCGGAAGAGCACAAGCTTCTGGTTTCCTCGCTTCTAAAGATAGCCGGATAGGTTGTAGAGCGTCACACCAGCTTCATCCTGGGAACATAGCGTCCTTCCTGGTTCTTTGCTGCGATGCAAATGGAGTGGGACAATGGTGGACGTAGTTTCCAGTGAGGCGGGGATCCCGAGACCGGATCATCCCTTGGAACAATCGGGCGGGGCCAAATGGTTCCTGCCGGCTTTCGGCGTGCTGGTGCTCGTCGGCGTGATCTATGTCGGCTATGCGCTCAGCCATGATCTGGCCATCGCCAAGACGGTTCCCTGGATCCTGCTCGGCATCGCGCTGCTGATTGCGCTGGGCTTCGAGTTCGTCAACGGCTTCCACGACACCGCCAACGCGGTGGCCACCGTCATCTACACGCGTTCCCTGCCGGCCGAGTTCGCGGTCATGTGGTCGGGCGTCTTCAACTTCCTCGGCGTGTTGACGTCGAGCGGCGCGGTGGCGTTCGGCATCCTGTCGCTGCTGCCGGTCGAGCTCATCCTGCAGGTCGGCTCGTCCTCGGGCTTTGCCATGGTGTTCGCACTGCTGGTCGCCGCCATCCTGTGGAACCTGGGAACCTGGTTCCTCGGACTGCCGGCTTCCAGCTCGCACACGATGGTCGGTTCGATCATCGGCGTCGGTCTTGCCAACCAGTTCATGGCTCCGGCCGGCAGTGCCACCAGTGGCGTCGATTGGGGGCAGGCGACCAATGTCGGCACCACCTTGCTGGTCTCACCGATCATCGGCTTCTTCGCCGCCGCCGTGCTGCTCTATGCGATGAAGCTCCTGGTGCGCAATCCTGCCCTCTACGAAGCGCCGAAGGGCAACACGCCGCCGCCATGGTGGATCCGCGCGCTGCTGATCTTCACCTGCACCGGCGTCAGCTTCGCGCACGGTTCCAATGACGGCCAGAAGGGCATGGGCCTGATCATGCTGATCCTGATCGGCGTGGTGCCGACCGCCTATGCGCTCAACCGCACGCCCGACATCAACTATCTTGACGCCTACAAGTCGGCCTCGGTCGCCGTCGAGCAGTCGCTGGGCAAGTATGTCAAGCCGGGCGTCACCGTCGCGGATGCCAATGCCGCAAAAGCGGCCGTGCAGGAAGCCGTGCGCAGCAAGTCGTGGAACGATCAGACGACGCTCGCGCTGCAGACCTATATCCACAACACGACGGCCGAGCTGCAGCCCTACGCTACGGTCGACAAGGTGCCGACCGACCTGGTCAGCAACGCCCGCAACGACATCTATCTGATCGGTGAGGCGCTGAAGCTGATCGACAAGAAGAAGCTGCTGCCGATGCAGGACGCCGACCTGAAGGCGGTCACCGACTACCATAAGGCGGTCGACAACGCGACGAAGTTCATCCCGCTGTGGGTGAAGATCGCCGTGGCGCTGGCGTTGGGTCTCGGCACCATGGTCGGCTGGAAGCGCATCGTCGTCACGGTCGGCGAGAAGATCGGCAAGAGCCACCTGACCTATGGCCAGGGCGCTGCCGCCGAGCTGGTCGCCATGATCACCATCGGCATGGCCGATCGCCTCGGCCTGCCGGTTTCGACCACGCATGTTCTGTCGTCCGGTGTCGCCGGCACGATGGCGGCCAACGGCTCCGGCCTGCAGTGGTCGACCGTGCGCAACCTTCTGTTGGCCTGGGTGCTCACGCTGCCCTGCTCGATCGCGCTTGCCTTTGTGCTGTTCGTGATCTTCCGCCAGGTATTCTGACCGGGAAAACCATCAAAGAAACGGCGCGGCTTGCGGCGCCGTTTCTGTCTGCGGCCGCGCAGCCTCCGCCCGGCTGCGGCGCCGCAACTGGCGCAGCGACAACATGTGCAACATGATCGAGCTTGGCACAACGAAAGCAGGGGTCAGCACACCCGGATAGGCGCCGGCGCCGATGCTCTGCACATCCGGGACGATCAGTTGCAACGGGCCGGGCGAAGTAATCACGCCCATGGTAATAGCGACCGCGAAATCGGCAAGGCCGAGGATGTTCCAGAAAGTCGCCGCTCTCCGGCCCTCGGCTGTGCCGGTCGCCACTGCTAACGCCGCGGGCAACGCGAACAGCCCGGTCAGCACATCGCCGATGCCTGCGGGCACTGCGAAGGCGCCTGGCAGGGCACTATGCAGCCAGGCCGCGAGCGCCCAGCCGCCGAATATGCGGTAGAGCTGAAGCGCGACGAGCCAGCTTGCCGGCATCGCATCGAGCACCTGCCCGATCCGCTTCGAGAACAGCAGCGGCGGCGCGCCTATGATCAGCGGCAAGAAGATCGCCGATGGCAACACCGGTAAGGACGAGGTGTCCGTGTGAAAGACACCATTGATCGCGGCGCTCCAGGCGATGGCGAGCCACAGCGTATCCGGGATCATGACCGCCAGCCAGGTCACGCGGCGTTGATTTGGGGTCAGACTCGTCTGTTCGAGACCGAGCCACAATCCCAGCGCGATAAGCCCGTGGGCCGCGAGCTGGTGGGCCGTGGTCGGAACGCCGCTGGCCTGGATCGCCGGCAAGGCAAAGATCAGCAGCAGCCAGAGCGCCGTGAGCGGCGCGAGCCAAAGCAGGCCGCGCCACGCGTCACCAGATGGAACGATAGCAGGGCGAACAGCTTCGGTGGTCACCGGCGGTACCCCATTGAGGCCAGCGCTTTTGCGCCGCTGTCTGGATGTACGCCTGCTTTATGCGAGCGGCTATTGGCGACAATGTTGATAGGCTATGAAGAACAGCTTCACAGTCGGGCGAGCGTTTCTAAGCCCTGCACCGCAATTCTCGCCGCCTTTCTTGCTCCGCCTGTACTGGACCTAAGTATCAGGTCGGGCCTTCGCGGTGCAGGTCGTGGATGGCGACGCCCTCGACATTGGTGGGCAGCATCAGCCACTTGTTGTGGCGCAGCGTGCGCTCGGTGTCCTCCAGGCCCATTTCCCAGTGCTCGCGCATCGAGGTGCCCGAGAACTCGTAGTCCTTGGCGTGGCCTTCATAGCCTTTGTGCTGGTAGATCAGGTGGACGATGTTGACGACGCCGGCGTCGGAATAGTCGGCGATCAGCTCCTTCTCGCCGTCCCTGAGCTGTTCCGGCGGCACGCGCTTCAGCGCGTCGAGCAGTTTCATCTTCAGCGCATGGATGCGCTCGAAATTGTCGGTGTTCTGGCGCGTGCGGCTCGAATACATGATGTCCTTGTGGCGCGACAGGACATCGGCCATGCTGCGCGGCAGCACGCCGCGCGCGCTGAACAGGTCGACCTGGGACACCAGCGAGGACCGGTCCTCTTCCTGGTCGAGCAGATATTGCAGCGGCGTGTTGGAGACGATGCCGCCATCCCAATAATACTCGCCCTCGATGCGGATCGAGGGGAAGGCCGGCGGCAGGGCGCCGCTCGCCATGATGTGCTCCGGCCCGATGCGCACCTTGTCGGTGTCGAAATAGACGAAGTTGCCGGTCCTGACATTGACCGCGCCGACGCTCAAGCGCTTCCTGCCGTCGTTCAGCACGTCGAAATCGATCAGGCTTTCCAGCGTGTCTTTGAGCTCGGCGGTGTCGTAGAAGCTGGTGGCGCCTTCGGCGCCCGAGAGCTGGAACCAGGGGTTGGGGCTGCGCGGCTTAAAGAAGCCGGGCTGGCCCATGGCCATGGTCATCAACGACGAGGTCTGGTTGCGGATGTCGCGATAGATGTCGCCTTCCGGCGTATAGGCCCAGATCTTGCGGCCCGAGACCGTCTGCCAGAACTGTTCCAGCCGCTGCAGGCGGCGGCTCGGCTCGTTGCCGGCGATGATCGAGGCGTTGATGGCGCCGATCGAGACGCCGGAAAGCCAGGTCGGCTCGCAGCCGGCGTCGGCAAGCGCCTGATAGACGCCGGCCTGATAGGCACCGAGCGCCCCGCCGCCCTGGAAGACCAAGGCGACGCGGTCATATTGCGCGGTGATTTCCTGGATGGTGGCGGCGGCCGTCGTGTTGCGGGTGCGTTCAAGCACTGACTTTCTCCAACTGGGCCGCGCCGGCGGCGGAATGGCCGCGGTCTGCGAGGTAATCATGCACGACTTCGCCGAGACCCAGGGTCAGATCGGCGGTGAAGTGAACGGCCGAGACGATGTCGAGCACCGGCAGCTTGGCGACATCGGCCATCACATGCGGGCGAAGATCCAGCGGCGGGCGCCGTCCAGGCTTCCTTGAGCGTGACGTCGGTCAGGTAATAGCGGACCAGCTCGCAAATGCGCGGGTTGCCGTCGACATGCGGGATGATCTTGATCAGGAAATTGGGCGCGGCGAGCGAAGCGAGCACCTGGTCATGATCGGCTTCGCGGTGCTTGTAGCCCATCGTCCCGGTGGCGCACAGAACGCTGCCATAGTGCAGCGTGCCGACCACCACTTCGCCTTCATGCACGATCTTTGGGTTGGCAAGCTTCTTCGGGAAACCCCAGAGCTCGCGGCCACCGGCGATCGGCGCGTCATCGTCGAGATACATGGAATATGCACGTAGCCGCCATGCTGGCCCTTGTAGCGCACCGGGATGACTTGGCCGGTCTCGGTGTAGTCGCCGAAGCCGGTCGAGTCCGGCATGCGGATGAACTCATACTTGACCAGCGGCTCGTCGATCTCGAGCGGCGCCGGCACCACCGCTTCCAGCGCCTCGCGCGTGGTGCGGTAGGTGATGATGATGTATTCGCGGTCGAAGAAACGATAAGGGCCGGGCGGGAAGGACGGATTGGTGAGCGGCATCGCATAGGCGCGCTTCACGACGTCGGCGATTTCCATGAGGTCCACCCGTCGGTTCAGGAAATGATACGCGCGAAAGGCGCAGGAGGAGTATGTTGCACGGCACCATGACAGTGCCATGTCATCGTCTTCGAGCGCCAGCCTCAGGGCTCTCACACCGCATCACAACATTGTAATCGCAACGACATATGGCCATGGCATTGTCATGCTGCAGTGCACAAACTATGTGCCGTAGGTCCCTTCCCTCCTGTCGCGAGATCTCCCATGGGTTCCCTGTCTTCGAAGAATGCGCTCGTCACCGGCTCGACCAGCGGCATCGGCCTTGCCATCGCCCGCGCCTTTGCCGCCGAGGGCGCCAACGTCACCATCAACGGCCTGGGCGATGCCGCGGCGATCGAGCAGGAGCGGGCCGGCATCGAGAAGGATTTTGGCGTCAAGTGCCGTTACTCGGGTGCCAACATGATGGACGGCGCCGCCGTCACGGCGATGATCCACGAGGCCGAGGAAGCGTTCGGCAGTCTGGACATCCTGGTCAACAATGCCGGCATCCAGCACGTGGCGCCGATCGAGGAATTTCCCGAAGACAAGTGGGAGGCCATCATCCGCATCAACCTCCTGGCCGCCTTCTACGCCATCAAGGCGGTGGTTCCGGGCATGAAGCAGCGTAAGTGGGGTCGCATCATCAACACCGCGTCGGCGCATGCGCTGGTCGCCTCGCCGTTCAAGTCGGCCTATGTCTCGGCCAAGCACGGCATTTCCGGCCTGACCAAGACGGTGGCGCTGGAAGTCGCGCAGGACGGCATCACCGTGAACGCGATCGCGCCCGGCTATGTCTGGACGCCGCTGGTCGAAAAGCAGATCCCCGACACGATGAAGGCGCGCGGCATGACCGAGGAGCAGGTCAAGCACGATGTGCTGCTGGCCGCGCAGCCGACTAAGGAATTCGTCACCGTCGAGGAGCTTGCGGCGCTCACGCTGTTCCTGTGCACCGACGCGGCCAAGCAGATCACCGGCACGACCCTGCCGATGGATGGCGGCTGGACGGCGCAGTAAGCGCAACGGCGCTCGCGATGGGAAGGCGCGGCGGAGGCTTCGTCCTTCCCTGACAATTGGATTCTTGACAATCGGCGGCGAGCGATCCAGCATCCTGGTCAAGGGGTTCCCCGCGACGACCCCGTGAGGCGTCAGCCCAACGATCGCGTCCAAACTCTCTTTGTTCAGGAGGTGGACGCCATGCCATCAACGACCGCAATCACCGTTTCCCAACTTATTCGTCTCGTCGGCCTGCCGGATGCGCCCGTTCTCATCGACGTGCGCGTCGATGATGACTACGCGGCCGATCCGCGCCTGTTGCCGGCTTCGCGCCGGCGCGACTTCAAAACCGTCTCGACCTGGGCGGCCGAGTTCTCCGGATCGAAAGTCGCCGTCGTCTGCCAGAAAGGCCAAAAACTCTCGCAAGGCGTGGCGGCATGGCTGCGCCACGAAGGTATTCAGGCGGAATCGCTCGAAGGCGGCTTCGAGGCCTGGGCCGCGGCCAAGGCGCCTTTGGTCACGGCGAGCGCAATCCCGCCGCGCGACGAGAAGGGGCGCACCGTGTGGGTCACTCGTTCGCGGCCGAAAATCGACCGTATCGCCTGTCCGTGGCTGATCCGCCGCTTCGTCGATCCCAAGGCAGTGTTCCTTTTCGTCGATCCGGCCGAGGTGCCTCTGGTCGCAGATCGTTTCGCCGCGGTTCCCTTCGACATCGAAGGCGTGTTCTGCAGCCATCGTGGCGAGCGCTGCACCTTCGATACGATGATCGAGGAGTTCGGCCTGCGTGCGGAGGCGCTCGACCGTCTGGCGCTGATCGTGCGCGCGGCCGACACGGCGCGCCTCGACCTCGTTCCGCAGGCGGCCGGGTTCCTCGCAGCTTCGCTCGGCCTGTCGCGCATGTTCCGCGACGATCTCGAGCAGCTCGAAGCGGGCATGCTGCTCTACGACGCCTTCTTCCGCTGGTGCCGCGACGCCACTGACGAGACGCACAATTGGCCGGTCGGAGGCAAGGCGCCATGACCGCGCTTGCCAAGGACGCCGCCGCGCCGCCGGCCGCTATCCCGGCCATGCCGAGTTTTCGCGAGGCGACGCGGCTGTGGGCGAAGATCGGCCTGCTCTCCTTCGGCGGGCCGGCCGGGCAGATTGCGCTGATGCACAAGGAACTGGTCGAGGAGCGCCGCTGGATCGGCGAGGCGCGGTTTCTGCACGCGCTCAACTACTGCATGCTTCTACCTGGCCCCGAGGCGCAACAGCTTGCCGTCTATATCGGCTGGCTGTTGCATCGGACGGCGGGTGGCCTGGTTGCCGGAACGTTGTTCGTGCTGCCCGGTGCTCTGGTGATGCTCGGCCTGAGCAGCTTCTACATGGTCTACAACGACGCGCCGGTCGTCGAGGCGCTGTTCTTCGGCGTCAAGGCGGCGGTGCTTGCCGTCGTCGTCGAGGCGGTGATCCGCATAGGCAAGCGGGCGCTGAAGAACCGTGTGATGGTGGCGATCGCGGTGGCGGCTTTCCTCGCCATCTATGTCCTCAAGCTGCCGTTCCCGCTGATCGTGCTTGCGGCAGGCCTCATCGGCTGGATCGGCAGCCGCGTCGCACCGGGGCTGTTTTCCGGCTCGGCGCATGGCAAGGGTGGGGCCGATGCCGACCGTCGCGGCGTGGTCGACCTGATGTTCGAACGCGGCGAGCTCGGCCACACTTCGCCGAGTAGATGGCATGCAGTTCGCACCATCGCCATCTGGCTGCCGGTCTGGCTCGGTCCGGTGGCACTGATCGCGCTGCTTGCCGGCCCGGCCAGCGTGTGGGCGCAGCTTGGCGGCTTCTTCAGCCTGATGGCCGTCGTCACCTTCGGCGGCGCCTATGCGGTTCTGGCCTATGTCGCGCAGGCGGCGGTCACCTCTTTCGGCTGGCTTTCGCCGGGAGAAATGGTTGACGGGCTCGGACTTGCCGAGACGACGCCCGGGCCGCTGATCCTGGTGCTGCAATTCGTCGGCTTCGCCGCCGCCTATCGTCATGCCGGTTTTGCCAGCCCATTGCTCGCCGGATCGCTCGGATCGCTGCTGACGCTCTGGGTCACCTTCGTGCCCTGCTTCTTCTGGATATTTCTAGGCGCGCCCTACATCGAGCAATTGCGGCAGAACAAGGCGCTGGCGGCGGCGCTCGGCGCGATCACCGCGGCCGTCGTCGGCGTGATCATGAACCTTGCGCTGTGGTTCGCGCTGCATGTCGTCTTCGGCAAGGTCGCAAGCGTCGGCTGGGGCGTCGAGGTTCCGGTCCTGTCCTCGCTCGACTGGCGCGCCGCGCTGCTGTCGGCGGCGGCGATGGTTGCCATATTCAGGCTGAAGGCGGGCATGCTGCCGACGCTGGCCGGATCGGCGCTGGCGGGGCTTGCGCTGCAGGTGCTGTGAGGCCGCTCAACAAACCGATCACGCCAGGCTTGAACAAAAAAAGCTGGTTGCCGGGAATAAACAGCTCAGTCCGCTGGTCTCCAGGGCATGCGCCACGTGCGCAACAGCAGGAGACCACCATGACGCGGCATGAAAGTACGAGCGTGAGGGCCGAAGAGGGCGAGAGCATGAGCAGCCGCCGGCCCTGATCCGTGCCGGTCAAAACCATCGAGAACCACGACCATGACGGCGAGCACCTCATTGCAGCCAGCGGTGCGCCGTTCCTTTCCGAGGCGCGCCGCTCCTCTGAGATACTTGACTTCGGTGACACCAATGCCTTCTCCTCCCTCGAAGCAGGCGCCTGCGCCTGCAGTCGCGATCTTCACCCGCATGAGCAGGGACAGGTCCGCCCCACCTGCCGAGGGCGGCCGCAAGCCCCTGACGGAAGCGGCTGACGGTGGAACGGTGTTGAGCGAAAAGATGCTGGCCGCGCGTTTTGCCGAAGTGGTGCTGCCGCATCTCGGCGACGCGCTGTCGCTTGCCCGCTGGCTCACCGGCAATCACGCCGATGCCGAGGATGTGGTGCAGGAGGCCTGCCTCAAGGCGCATGCCGGCATTGCCAGCTTTGCCGGCGGCAATGCCCGTGCCTGGCTGCTCACCATCGTGCGCAACGCCTCCTATACCTGGATGGCGAAGAACCGCCCGCGCAGCGTGATGGCGGTCGGCGACCTTGCCGATCTCGACGATGTGTCGCCGCCGCCCGACAATGATGCCAACAGTCCGGAGACGGCGCTGATCGCCAAGGCGAATTCGGCGGCGGTGGAAGCGGCGATCGCAAGGCTGCCGCAGGCCTTCCGCGAAACGCTTGTGCTGCGCGACATAAACGGTCTCAGCTACCGCGAGATCGCCGCCATGCTGGGCGTGCCGCAAGGCACGGTGATGTCGCGGCTGGCGCGGGCCCGCGGCCTGCTGATGACGGAACTTGGAGGGCGCAATGAGCCCGCATGAAAATCGCCCGCGTGAGGATGGATTGCCGCAAGACCCGCAGGATATGAAGCTGATGATCCACGCCCTTGTCGATGGCGAGCTCGATGCCGCGGCGGCACTTGCCGTCGAGCGCCGCATGGCCGCCGATCCAGAGCTTGCCGCCGAGCATGCGCGCCTGGTGGCGCTGCGCGGCGCTGTCGCCAACCTGCCGCGCCCGACCGTCAGCGACGATTTCCTGGCGCGCATCGCGGCCATCGCCGAGATCAAAGGCGCCGGGGAAGCCGAGGCAGTTCAGCCCGCAGCCGCGAAGGTGGAGCCGCAGCTGTCCGCGCAGCCGCAACAGCAGCAAGGCAAGGTCGTCGCGATGCGGCCGCGCGCGTCCCGCTGGTCCTTCGACTGGCGCCAGATGGCGGCCTCGATCGTGCTCACCGCACTCCTCGCCAGCGGCGCGACGCAATGGCTGACGACGGCGGACAATGGCACCGACAGCTTTGCGGTCGCCGTCGCCAATGGCCATCGTCGCAGCCTGCTCGCGGCGACCCCGGTCGACATCGTCTCTTCCGACAGGCATACGGTGAAGCCGTGGCTGGACGGGCGCATCGGCGTCTCGCCGCCGGCGCCGGACATGGCCAAGGACGGCTATGCGCTGCTTGGCGGACGCGTCGAGGTGATCGGCGACAGGCCGATGCCGGCACTGGTCTACCGCCACCACGAACACCTGATCACGCTGGTGGCCGCGCCTCGGCAGAACGAGGCCAAATCGATGCCGGTGGCGGACGACCTCTCGGCCGGCGGCTTCCTGCTCGTCCACTGGACCGACGACGCCTTCTCCTACTGGGCGATCTCGGATGCCGAACGCCCGGCGCTGGATGATTTCGTCGCCCGCTTCCGGGCGGCGATCATCGCCAATCCGGCGGCCGGCAGCCCAGGATGATGCTGCTATCAAGAGGCTGGATATATCGACGACATCGAGATTGGGTGGTCCCGACAGGGATCAAGGCTTCGGTGACGTGGTCTTTACTCACTCGTCGCCCGGTTCACCTCGGCCAACTCGCCGAGCGCCTCTTCGATCCTCGCGATAGATTCGTCGATACGGCCGAGAAGGACCAATGCCTCATAGGTCAAGGCAATCTTGGCCTGGGGATGCATATCGCTGGCCTGCGTGGCCGCAATGTTAAATCTCGGATTCGGGATCATTGAACAACAACCTCGGTGCGGACGGGTTGAACCTTCAGGCACCGAAAAGCATTTTGCGGGTGTTTTGGTTCCGACACGGTTCGAGACAGGCTGTCACACAGCGTCAAACAGCGTGTTTTGCGGCACTGGCAGGTCGAAGCTAGCGATGCAAAGGCCGCATCGGTCCGGCTGCTGCGGGACAGAACTCGGATGTTGGGGCTTGCAATAGTCGCGACTTCTCAGCTCGAGATCCATTCTCGACGGCGGAGAAGCATATGATCCGCCAACTGGCGAATCTCGGAGTGAACCGGTGCGTCAGTTTAAGCATGTTCAGTTGGGAGGGGCAGTTGACCCGGCCTTCGGGATACAATGATCGATCGTATTGGCTGACAGCGATGACGCCTACATCCGATAGGGTATCTTTGCAGCGATCACCACCTAAATAGTTGAATTATTTGGTGATCCCGACAGGAATCGAACCTGTGACCTACAGATTAGGAATCTGCCGCTCTATCCTACTGAGCTACGGGACCACGCGGCCCGACACATAAACGCTTCGGGCCGGTTCGCCAAGGGGAGTCTGACGCGCTGGCGGGCGGCCTTGCGATATGCGGCCGCCCAGTTCGTGCCTCCCTCAGGCTTGGCCCGCTCCAGCTTGCGCCGCTCAGGCCGCCAGCGCCGTCTCGGCCAGCTTCACCCAATAGCTCATGCCATGCGGGATGACCTCGTCGTTGAAGTCGTAGGCCGGGTGATGCAGGCCGGCAGTGTCGCCGTTGCCGATAAAGATGAAGGCGCCGGGACGAGCTTCGAGCATGTAGGAGAAATCCTCGCCGCCCATCACCGGCTGGATGGCGCGGTGGACGTGGCTGTCGCCGGCGACATTGGCCGCGACATCGCCGGCAAAAGCGGTTTCCTCGGCATGGTTGAAGGTGACGGGGTAGTTGGCGTCGTAATCGACCTCGATGGTGGCGCCGAAGGCGGCCGCGATGCCGGCGCAGATGGCGCGGATCCGCTCTTCCGATTTCTTGGCCACTTCCTTCTTCAGCGTGCGCACGGTGCCGGCGATCTCGGCGCTTTCCGGGATGACGTTATAGGCATCGCCGGCATGGAACTTCGTCACCGACACCACCACGGCCTCGACCGGGTCGGTGGTGCGCGAGGCAATGGTCTGCAACGCGCCGACCAGCTGGCTGGTGATGACGATCGGGTCGATGGTGCCATGCGGCATCGCGGCATGGCCGCCGCGGCCCTTGACGGTGATGGTGAATTCGGCGGTCGCGGCCATGATCGGGCCGGGCTTGATGGCGAACTGGCCGACCGGCAGGCCCGGCATGTTGTGCATGCCGAATACCTTCTCGATGCCGAAGCGCTCCATCATGCCATCCTTGACCATTTCGTTGCCGCCGCCGCCGCCTTCCTCGGCCGGCTGGAAGATGACAGCCACGCTGCCGGCGAAATTGCGCGTCTCGGCAAGATATTTGGCGGCTCCGAGCAGCATCGCGGTATGGCCGTCATGACCGCAGGCATGCATCTTGCCGGAAACCGTCGACGCCCATGGCTTGCCGGTGATCTCCTCAATCGGCAGCGCGTCCATGTCGGCGCGCAGCCCGATTGTTCCGCCATCGCCCTTGCGGCCACGGATGATACCGACGACACCGGTCTTGCCCAGCCCTGTCACCACCTCGTCGCAACCGAAGGTCTTGAGCTTCTCAGTGACGAAGTCGGCGGTCTGGAAAACGTCGAAATTCAGCTCCGGTGTCTGGTGCAGATGCCGTCGCCAGCCAGCAACTTCTTCCTGCATTTCCGCGGCGCGGTTCAGAATCGGCATGATCGGTCCATTTCTCGGTTCATTGTCGGCAAATCGGTCGGAACCGCTGCTCAGCAATGGTGATTGTCAATTGTGAATGTCTGGCACTTTGCCATTTTGGCGTCACATAGGGTAAATAGCACCGCAAGGATGCGGTCCTGGGTCGAGGGTCTGGCCGCATTATGCTGGCGACCGCGTAACGAAATCTTACGGACCCAGCGGCGATTACGGCAAGAGGCGATTTCGGATTTGATCATGCGGCAGAGGCATTTCCTCAACCTATTGCTGGCAGGCGCGCTGGCTCTTCCGGTGCTTGCCGGTGCTGCCCGCGCCAATCCGGTCGTCCTTTTCGACCTGAAGAGCGGCTCCATTCTGGAGCACCAGGATGCGTTCAAGCGCTGGTATCCGGCCTCGCTCAGCAAGCTGATGACGGCCTATGTCGCCTTCCGCGCCATCCAGGCCGGCGAAGTGGCGCTCGATTCGCCGATCAGGGTAACGAAACACTCGGCCGGCGAGCCGCCGAGCAAGATGGGCTTCAAGCCCGGCTCGGTGATGCGGCTCGACAACGCGCTGAAGATGATGCTGGTCAAGTCCGCCAACGACATCGCCATGGCCATCGGCGAGAATATCGGCGGGTCGCAGGCCGCCTTCGCCGACCGAATGAACGCCGAAGCGGCCCGGCTCGGCATGACAGGCACGCATTTCGTCAATCCGAACGGGCTTTATTCGCCGGACCAGTACACGACCGCGCGGGACCTCGCCGTCCTGGTAACGGCGATCCGCAACGACTTTCCGCAATACGCGCCGTGGTTCTCGATCGAGGGACTTGCCGTCGGCAAGAAGGCGCTGCCGAACTACAATCTGCTGATCGGGCGCTATCCCGGCGCCGACGGTATGAAGACCGGCTTCGTCTGCTCTTCCGGATTCAACATGATCGGCTCGGCGACGCGCAACGGCCGCACGCTTGTCGCCGTCGTGCTTGGCGAGAAATCCGCCGTCAGCCGCGCCGAGGCGGCGGCAAAGCTGCTCGACCAGGGTTTTGATACGCCGGCGACGGGTTCGACCACGCTGGCCGCGCTCAAGCCCTATGGCGACACGCTCTCGCCCAACGACATGCAAGAGGAGATCTGCAAGAAGAAGCCGAAAGATGAGCAGTCCGAGGCAGCCCCCGAGGTCGCCGCCAAGGATAAGCCGAAGTCGCCTTACCAGGTGAAACTCGATCATCCTACGCTGATCGCGGTTGGTCTCGGCGGCGCCACGGGACCGGCGCCCAAGGCCTTTGTCGACCAGACCGACCAGAACTACGCCGATGTGCCGCTGCCGAGCTGGCGGCCAGATGTGCCGGCGCCGGCCGGCGCCGAGCCGCTGGCGACGGGAACGGCAGCCGCCGCGGCGCAGGGCGATCAGCCGGTCAAGGCGGCGAACTGATCTCTGAAATGAGCAGCGGCTTTCCCATTCCTGTTTCGGTGCTCACCGGCTTTCTCGGCGCCGGCAAGACGACATTGCTCAACCGGCTGCTCAAGGATCCGGAGCTTGCCGATACGGCGGTGATCATCAACGAGTTCGGCGAGGTCGCGATCGACCACCTGCTGGTCGAGCAGGCGTCCGACGGCATCATCCAGCTTTCTGACGGCTGCCTGTGCTGCACGGTGCGCGGCGATCTGGTCGACACGCTTGCCGATCTCGTCGACAGGCTGCAGACTGGCCGCATCGCGAAGCTGGCCCGCGTCGTCGTCGAGACGACAGGGCTGGCCGATCCGGCGCCGGTGCTGCAGTCGATCATGGCGCACCCTGCGCTGCTCCAGGCCTTCCGGCTCGACGGCGTCATCACGCTGGTCGATGCCGTCAATGGCGAGGCCACGCTCGACAGCCATGTCGAGGCTCTCAAGCAGGCGGCGGTGGCCGACCGCATCGTGCTGACCAAGACCGACCTTGCCGAGGCGGCCGGGATCGAAGCGTTGCGGGCGAGACTCAGGCAGATCAATCCGGGCGCCGTGGTGCTCGACGTCAACCAGCCCGGCACCGGCGCCGCGGCGCTGTTCAATTGCGGCCTCTATGATCCCCGGACCAAGTCCGCCGATGTACGGCGCTGGCTCGGCGAAGAGGCGGCGCATGATCAGGATCATTGCCATGATCAGGATCATCACCATGATCATGACCATCATCACCATGGCGGCGACCATGGTCATGATCACCATCATGAGCATCGCCATGACGCGCGGGTGCGCTCGCACTCGCTCGTGCATGAAGGCCCAGTGCCGTTCTCGTCAATCGAGATGTTCCTCGATCTTCTGCGCTCGACGCATGGCGAGAAGCTGTTGCGCATGAAGGGCGTCATCGAGCTCGCGGAGGACCCGTCGCGGCCGCTGGTGATCCATGGCGTGCAGAAGATCCTGCATCCGCCGGCAAGGCTGCCGGCATGGCCCGACGGCCAGCGCGGCACCAGGCTGGTGCTGATCACGCTGGACATGCCGGACGACTATATCCACCGGCTGTTCGCCGCCTTCACCAACAAGCCGTCGATCGACACGCCGGACAGGGCCGCGCTTGAGTCCAATCCGCTGGCGATCGCCGGGTTGTAGGTTCAGGCCGCGCTGCCGCGCTCGACCAGGAAACGATGACCGCCGGTGACCGCGGCCGTCTCGATCAGCTGGTGACCGGCATCGGCGCAGAAGGCCGGGATGTCGATCACCGCCAGCGGATCTGTGGTTTCGAGCCAAAGCCTGGCACCCGGCCGCATCGCGGCCAGCCGCTTGCGGGCTTTCAGCACCGGCAGCGGACAGTTCAGTCCCTTGAGATCGTAGGTGGCGGCCGGTTTTGCCAAGCTGAAGGCTCTCAGCCGCCGAACATGCCAAGCAGCTTCCTCTTCAGCTTCGACACCGTGCCTTGATCGGCATCCGCCGCCTGCTGCGTTTCCTGGGCGGGCGCGGCCTCGACGCCGGCCGTAACGACCGGCTGCTGGGCAGCCTGCTTGGCGGCTTCCTTCTCTGCCAATGCCTGCGCCTTGGCCTGTTCCTTGGCGGCCTTGGCAGCCTCGATCGCCGCCAGGCGCTGCTCCTCGGCCTTGCGCTTGGCTTCCTTCTCGGCGTCGAGCGCGGCCATCTTGCGGCCGGCGGGGGAATCGATGCGGCCCATGCGGGTCGTTTCCGTCACCGAGCCGTCCGGATTCATCGACGGCGGTTCGATCGGCACGCGCTCGCCGCGGGCGCGTCGCTTCGACCAGTCGGAAACGATGCTGGCCTCCTTGATGCCGGCGATCGTCGGCTTCGGCGCCACGCTGCTCGAATTCACGGCCGACTTGAAGGCCGCGTCGTAACTCTTCTCGTAATTGGCGTAGGCGGTCTTCAGCGAGTCCGGCTGCGTTGTCTCGGGGCAGGGGCCGGTCGGGTTGAAGGTCGTACCTTCAGGCGCGACCTGGTTGAAGACGTAGCGCTTCTCGCAGACGTCGACCTTCGGCGGCACCTTGGTGATCTCGAAATTGTCGTAGCCGACCTTCAGCATCTTCCAGAACTCGTAGTTCGGGTCGTTGCGATAGCGCGCCATGTTGGCGGCGGTCATGCGGAACGGGAAGGCCTGGATCTGGAACTCGGTCTGGCCGCCCTGGAAGGCGTCGCGGCCGAAGGCATAGATCTGCTCGATCTGCGCGTCGGTCATCGAATAACAGCCGGACGAGGAGCAGGCGCCGTGCACCATCAGGTTCTGGCCGGTGCGGCCATTGGCGCGGTCATAGGCGTTGGGGAAACCGATGTTGAAGGACAGATGATAGTTCGAGCGCGGGTTCATCTGCGAGGGACGAACCGTGTAGAAGCCTTCCGGCGCCTGGCGGTCGCCCTCGGTGTATTTGGGACCGAGCTTGCCCGACCATTTGCAGATGTCGTAGCTGGCGACGAGATCGTAGCGGCCGTTGGTCTTGGCCTTCCAGATCTCGAGCTTGCCTTCTTCCTTGAAGATGCGCGCCATCACCGAGGAGGTGCGCACCATGCCCTTGGCCTGCATATCGGCAAGGATCTTGTCCGGCAGCGGCTTGTTGGCCTCCGGCGCGAAATCCTTCATCGACGAATCGTTGCAGCCGGCGACGCCGACGGCGGCGATCAGGACTCCAGTGCGGGCGAGCTTGGCAAACATGGGTACGGCTATGCTTTTCTCTCGGGTCTCGGGCCAACGGCTTTCGGCATGGCCGGGCCCGCAGGCTGAACACCAGTGGACCGTAAGCCCGTTAACCTTGAAAATTCCTTACCGCAAGTCTCGCCAGCAGATCTTGGCCAACCCCTCGCGACAAGTTTCATTGAGCCGAATGCGGCGGCATTTTTGTGGCGAAATTGGTCATGGCCGCCACAGTTTACCGCCAGATGCCCGATTTAGAGGCTGCGGCCCATTGCCAGGTACTTCTCACGGCGCTGCTCGCGGAAATCGGTGTTGGCGCCGGCAAAGTCCTTCATCGTCCTGGCGATGAGGTCGCCGGTGGAGGCGATCACCGTTTCCGGCGCGCGCTGGGCACCACCCATCGGCTCGGGAATGATGGCGTCTATGATCTTCATCTCCAGAAGATCCTGCGCGGTGATCTTCATGTTGGTCGCCGCGTCCTTCGAGCGGGTGGTGTCGCGCCACAGGATCGAGGCGGCACCTTCGGGCGAGATCACCGAATAGATGGCGTGCTCCAGCATGTAGACGCGGTTGGCGGTGGCGATCGCGATGGCGCCGCCGGAGCCGCCTTCGCCGATGACGACCGAGATCGACGGCACTTTCAGCGAAAGACACGCGGAGGTCGAACGCGCGATCGCTTCGGCCTGGCCACGCTCCTCGGCGCCGACACCGGGATAGGCGCCGGCGGTGTCGACCAGCGTCAACAGCGGTATGCTGAAGCGATCGGCCAGCTCCATCAGGCGCACAGCCTTGCGGTAGCCCTCGGGCCGCACCGAACCGAAATTGTGCTTGATGCGGCTTGCCGTGTCCGAGCCCTTCTCCTGGCCGATCACCGCCACCGGCTCGCCGCGGAAGCGGGCGAAGCCGCCGACGATCGCCTGGTCGTCGCCAAAGTTGCGGTCGCCGGCCAGCGGCGTGAAGTCGGTGAACAGCGCTTTGATGTAGTCGACGCAATGCGGGCGGTCGGGATGGCGCGCGACCTGCACCTTCTGCCAGGGCGTGAGCGCCTTGTAGAGGTCGCGCAATGCGTCGCGCGAGCGCTTTTCCAGCCTGCTGATCTCTTCGGCGACATCGACCGCTTCGCCGTTCTCGGCAAGCTTCTTCAGCTCAAGGATCTTGAGCTCCAGATCCTGCACCGGCTTTTCGAAGTCGAGGTAGTTGTACATGCTTGGGCGGACCGATCCGTCGGAAGGCGAAATGGCTGGCGGAACCGCTGAAATGCCGGCTCCGGGCGGTGGAACGTCGCCCTCACATAGCGATATGAGGCCTAGTCGGCAAGCGGATGATGATCGTTGACCAGCCGCACCAGCCGCTCTTCCAGAACATGGGTGTAGATCTGCGTGGTCGAGATGTCGGCATGGCCAAGAAGTTGCTGAACGGCTCTGAGATCGGCGCCGTTCTGCAGGAGATGGCTGGCAAAAGCGTGGCGAAGCACATGTGGCGAGATTTTCGCCGACGCGATGCCGGACCGTGCGGCCAAACCCTTGAGATCGCGGGCGAAAACCTGCCGGGAGAGATGGCCGCTGTCGGAGGAGGCCGGAAACAGGAACGGGCTCTCGGCAAAGGCCGGCCGCCCGGCCCTCGCGCCAAGCCAGGCGCGCATGGCGTCGCGCGCCTTGGCCGACAGCGGCACCATGCGTTCCTTGTCGCCCTTGCCGCGCACCATGAAGAAGCGGTCGTCGCGCAACGCCACCGTGACCGGCAGGCCGACGAGTTCCGATACGCGCAGGCCGGTGGCGTAGAGCACCTCGACCAGCGCGTGCAGGCGCAATGCGGCCAAGCTGTCGCCGTCCGGTCCGGATTCGCCGGCTTCCTGCGCCGCCCGGTCTAGCAGGCGGCCGGTCTCGGCCTCGCTCATCGTCTTCGGCAGCGGCCGGCCCTTGCGCGGGCTGTCCAGCGTGCCGGTAGGGTCGTCGCCGCGCAGGCCTTCGGCGTACAGGAATTTGAAAAACTGGCGGATCGCCGACAGTTTGCGCGCCTGCGAGGCCGGCGCGAAGCCTCTGGCGGCGATATCGTCGAGATAGGCGCGGATGTCGGCCGATCCGGCGCCCGCCAGCCCGCCTTTGATCGCCTCAGAAGCGTCCTCGAGGTCACGGCGGTAGGAGGAAAGCGTGTTTTCGGCCGCGCCCCGCTCGGCGCTCATCATTTCGAGGAAGGCTTCGATGCGGGCGGCGCTGTTCATCGGGCCAGGATCAGTGCTTCGTCAGTTTTTCTTCGGGTTCAGCTTTTCGGCCGGGATACGGATGCTTATTTCCGCTTTTTTAGGCTCCACGAACATCGCCAGCGCGAACATCGCGCCATAGGCGATGGCTGCAAGAACCGCCAGCGTCACGACAAACCGAAACAAAGTCGGCATTCAAATTTTTGCCCGTCTTCTTGTTCTGCGATTCCAAAGCCCTGTGCCCTTATGGGACGCCAAGCCGGCCAATTCAAGGACGAGGATTCCGGTCTACAAATGTTTCGCCGGAAATGCTTCTTGGACGTTTGCCTGCCCGCGCTTGACGCAAACAGGCTTTTGATGTCGATACGGCGCAAAGAGGCCCTGATGAACGCTCTGCCCGCAAATCCAACGGACGAAGGCCATGCCGCGCTGGTCGAACGGCTCGGCGGCCGTTCGATCGTCTTCGTCGGGCTGATGGGGGCGGGCAAGACAGCGATCGGCCGCAAGGTGGCGACGATGCTTTCGCTGCCCTTCATGGACAGCGACCAGGAGATCGAGAGCGTCTCGCGCATGACGGTGCCGGAATTGTTCGAGCGCTATGGCGAGCCGGAATTCCGGGCGCTGGAGCAGCGGGTGATCCTGCGCCTGCTGGAGAACGGGCCGCAAGTGCTGTCGACCGGCGGTGGCGCCTTCATGAATGCGCAGACGCGCGAGGCGATTTCCGCGCACGGCGTATCGGTCTGGCTGAAGGCCGATCTGGACCTGTTGATGGAGCGCGTCTCCAAGAAGCAGAACCGGCCGCTGCTCAAGAACCCCGATCCGCGCGGCGTGCTGGAGAAGCTGATGGCTGAGCGTTACCCGGTCTACGCCACCGCCGACCTGACCGTGCCGACGCGCGACGACCGCAAGGAGATCATCGCGGACGAAGTCGTCGCTGCGCTCTGCACCCATCTCGGCGTCGAGGCGATCGCGACGGGCGCTACAAGCGCCACAACCGACGAGGTGCAGTCGTGAGCAATGCCGAACCGGTGAAGGTCGAGGTCGGGCTCGGCGACCGCGCCTATGACATCCTCATCGGTTCCGGATTGCTAGCGCGCTCCGGCGAGGAGATCGGGCGCCGCCTTCCCGGCACCCGCGCGGCCATCGTCACCGATGAGAACGTTGCCGCCGCGCATCTCGACACGCTGAGGGCGGGATTGGAGAAGGGCGGCATCCAGTCCGCCGCCATCACGCTGCCCGCCGGCGAGAAGACCAAGAGCTTTGCCCATCTCGAAGAGGTGGTGGATGGCGTGCTCGCGGCAAAGCTCGAACGCCGCGACGTCGTCATCGCGCTCGGCGGCGGCGTCATCGGCGATCTTGCCGGCTTTGCGTCCGGCATCGTGCGACGGGGCATGAATTTCGTGCAGGTGCCGACCTCGCTCCTGGCGCAGGTCGATTCCTCCGTCGGCGGCAAGACCGGCATCAACAGCCGGCGCGGCAAGAACCTCGTCGGCGTCTTCCACCAGCCGAAACTGGTGCTTGCCGACACCGGCGTGCTCGACACGCTGCCGATCCGCGAGTTCCGCGCCGGCTATGCCGAGCTTGCCAAATACGGGCTGATCGACCGTCCGGCCTTCTTCGCCTGGCTCGAGCAGAACTGGGAGCAGGTCTTTGCCGGCGGCCCGGCGCGAGTCGAAGCGATCGCCCAGGCCTGCCGCGCCAAGGCCGATGTCGTTGCCCGCGACGAGTTCGAGACCGGCGACCGCGCCCTGCTCAATCTCGGCCACACATTCGGCCATGCGCTGGAAGCCGCCACGCAATATGACGGCGCGCGTCTCGTCCATGGCGAGGGCGTCGCCATCGGCATGGCGCTGGCGCATCGTTTTTCGGCGCGGCTCAACCTGGCGAGCCCCGATGACGCGGAACGCGTCGAAGCGCACCTTCGCGCCGTCGGCCTGCCCTGGCGCATGGCCGACATTCCCGGCGAACTGCCGGACGCCGAGGCGCTGCTCGGTTTCATCACCCAGGACAAGAAGGTCTCGCGCGGCGCGCTGACCTTCATCCTGACGCATGGCGTCGGCCAGGCCTTCATCGCCAAGGACGTGCCGCCCTCGGAAGTGCTCTCCTTCCTCAAGACAAGCCATCCCGAACGGTCCAAGAGGAGCCGTTCCGGATGATCGACGCCGGCTGGATCGTCGCCGCCGTCCTCGCCGCCATCGTGCTCCTGGCGCTTCTGTTCCGCGCCCAACTGCTGGCCGCTTTCGGCTACGTGCTGCGGCCGGTAGAGCCGGCCCAGCGGTCCGAGCGCATCGGCAAGGATGAAGACAGCGACGAACTCCGCCGCGATGGTGGGGCTGCCGGTGAGGCGCGCAACCGGCTCGAGGGCCTCTTCGACCTCGAAGAACTCGAGGTGTCGGATATCATGGTCCACCGCACCAATATGCGCTCCGTCAATGCCGACAACGCGCCGGAAGCGGTGGTGCGCGAAATACTCACGAGTCCGCACACCCGCATGCCGCTCTGGAAAGGCTCGCTCGACAACATCGTCGGCGTGCTGCACGCGAAAGATCTGCTGAGGGCCCTCAACGAGGTCGGCAACGATTTTTCGCGGATCGACGTGATGAAGATCGCGGCCAAGCCTTGGTTCGTGCCGGACACCACGACCTTACAGGAACAGCTCAACGCCTTCCTGCGGCGCAAGGCGCATTTCGCCATCGTCGTCGACGAGTATGGCGAGGTCGAAGGGCTGGTGACGCTGGAAGACATCATCGAGGAGATCGTCGGCGAGATCGCCGATGAGCATGATGTCGACATGCAAGGCGTAAAGAAGGAGGCGGACGGCTCGGTCGTCGTCGAGGGCACGGTGCCGATCCGCGACCTGAACCGCGCGCTCGACTGGGACCTGCCCGACGAGGAAGCCACGACCATTGCCGGCCTCGTCATCCACGAGACGCAGTCGATCCCGGAGGAGAAGCAGGCCTTCACCTTCCACGGCAAACGCTTCGTGGTGATGAAGCGCGACAAGAACCGAATTGCCAGGCTCAGGATCAGGCCCGCCGGCGATAATTAAAGCGCGTCGCGATCTTTCAGCTTGGCTCCACGCGCTTTAGGTTTTTGATTTCACGCATGCTTTATCCCGAAACCGGTTCCCACTTTCGGGAGACGTGCTTGAGAGCAATTCCAGGAAAAGCGTGCAGCGGTTTTCCGGCCGGAATTGCGCTGAAACAAGGCTTGGGGCGGGCGATCGAGTGATGCCGCTCAAAGATCCTTCGTCGAGCGTTCGCCGAGCACCGCGCCGGTCTCGGCATCGACCGCCGCCAAGCTGACGTCATAGCCCCAGAGGCGCCTGATGTGACGCAGCGTCGCGTCGCGGCTTTCGCCGTCGAGCAGGATGCCGTTCTTGACATTGTGCTGCAGCCTCAGGTGCCGATCACCCAGGAGGTCGACGTCCACCACCTCGATGTCGGGCCTTTTCGCGCCAATCTCATAGCTGTGAGCCAGCGCGGAACGTATCTTGCGATAGCCGCGCTCATTGTGGATCGATGCGACCTGGTAATGCGGCTCGTCGGCGCCGTCGGCCAGCACGAAGAGCCGCCATTTTCGGATCAGCGCGGGGCTGAGATACTGGTGGATGAAGGATTCGTCGCGATGGTTGGCCCAGGCATCGAGCAGGGTCTCGCGCCAGTCGCCGCGGCCGGCGAAGTCCGGGAACCAGTCGCGATCCTCGGCGGTCGGCGCGGTCGAGATGCGCTGGATATCCTGCATCATATCGAGTCCCAAGGCATAGGGATTGATGCCGGAGAAACGCGGGTCGTCAAAGCCTGGCTGAAAGACGACGTTCGAGTGGTTGCGCAGGATCTCCAACATGGCGCCTTCGCTGATGCGGCCGCGATCGAAGAGGAGGTTCATGATCGTATAGTGCACGAAGGTTGCGCAGCCTTCGTTCATCACCTGAGTCTGCCGCTGCGGGTAGAAATATTGCGCGACGACACGCACGATCCTGACGACCTCGCGCTGCCAGGGCTCCAGCACCAGGCTGTTCTTCTCCAGGAAATAGAGCAGGTTCTCCTCGGGTAGGTTCAGCGACTTTTTGCGCTCCGCAAGGATTTCGTCCCTTGCCTCCGGCTTATTCTTTCCCGATGACGGCGGCAGCGTGCGCCAGAGGTCGTTGAAGGAACGCTCCTCATATTCCAGCCGCTCGCGCAATCCTTCGCGTTGCTGCTCGGAGGACAGTTTCGGGGGGCGATGGTAGCGGAACACGCCTTGCTCCATCAGCGCGTGGGCTGCATCGAGGATCGACTCCACCGCGGCCAGCCCATGCCGCTCCTCGCAGCGGGCTATGTAGCCCTTGGCGAAATCGAGATAACTGAGAATCCCTCCGGCATCCGTCCATTGCCGGAAGAGATGATTGTTCTTGAAGAAGTGGTTGTGGCCGAGTGCCGCATGGGCAGTCACCAGCGCCTGCAGCGCCATGGTGTTCTCTTCCATGAGATAGACGATGCAGGGATTGGAGTTGATGACGATCTCGTAGGCCAGCCCGCGCGCGCCCTTGCGGTAAAGCAGCTCGTCATAGATGAAATGCTTGCCGAACGACCAATGGCGATACATCAGCGGCATGCCGACGGACGAATAGGCATCGAGCATCTGTTCGGAGGAAATGACCTCCATCTGCACGGGATAGATGTCGAGGCGGAGCTCTTCGAGGGCGATCGCTTCGATCTCGTCATAGACCCGCGACAGTTTCGCGAAATCCCAGTCCGACCCGGAAAACAGCAGTGCGGATTTGCGCGCCTGGCTGGCCATCGGCGATGTCCTCAAGCGCTCTTGCGCAGATCGGGTTGCCTGGCGAAGAGCTCGCGGAACACCGGGTAGATATCGGCCGGAGCCGCGATGCGCCGCATCTGGAAGCTCGGCCATTTCTGATCGACGGCGTTGTAAGCGCGCCAGAGCGACGTTCCGTTCTCGGTCGAACCAAAAATGTGGCTCTCCCGTTCGTCGATGATCTCGACATAGGCGAAGTACTGGCAAAGTCGCATCAGCCTGCGATCGAGCAGCTCAATGCAGCGCTCGGAGTCGGTGGCGAAGTTGTCGCCGTCGGAAGCCTGGGCGGCATAGATGTTCCATTCGGAGGCCGGGTAGCGCTCCTCGATGATGCGGTGCATTTCCTCGAGCGCCGTGGAAACGACGGTGCCGCCGCTTTGCGTGTGGTAGAAAAACGTGTGCTCGTCCACCTCCTTGGCCTCGTGAGTGTGGCGGATGAAGACGATTTCGGTGCGCTCGTAGCGCCGCGTCAGGAACAGATGCAGCAGCACGAAGAAGCGCTTGGCCAGATCCTTCTCCCGCTCGCCCATCGATCCCGACACGTCCATCAGACAGAACATGACGGCGCTGGCATTCGGCCTCGGCTGCGGGTCGAAGCGATTGAAGCGAATGTCGACCGGGTCGACATACGCTATCCGCCGGCGCCGGCGTTCCAGCCGGTCGAGTTCCTCGCGCAAGGCCACGATGCGTTCATGCGTCTTGGCATTTGGCGGCTTTGCTTCCAGGTCGGCGATCTGCTGGGCGAGAGCTTCCACCTCCGCCCGTTTCGGACGTCTCAACGCGATACGTCGCCCGTGGCTGTTTCGCATCGTGCGCCCGACATTGATGTTGGTCGGCGCGCCGCTGGCCGCGAAACCCGCCCGCTTCGGCTTGAAGCTGAGGATCTGCTTCAGGCTGAGCTTGACCAGATCGGGGAGTTCGAGGTCTTCGAAGAAGAGATCCAGCACCTCCTCGCGCGACAGCACGAAGCGGAAATCGTCCTCGGATTCAGTCGTTCCGGGAGCCGATGCGCCTGCGCCTCCACCGCCGCTTGGCTTGGGGACTAGGTCACCCGCGTTGAACGACTTGTTGCCGGGCAAGATATGCTGGCGCCGGCCGCTATCCTTAGCGTCGCTGAACGTAGGCTCGCCGGTGCCTTTGCGCGGGATCGGCACGGCATGCTCGCGATCCAGGTCGGCGATGCCGCCGGCGCGCACGCGGTCGCGGATGTTGCGCTTGAGCTCTTCGCGCGCGCGCTTCAGGAAGCGTTGGCGATTGCCAAGGCTTTTGTCCTTCGGGTTCAGGCGGCGGTCGATGAAGATCGGCATGAAACCGTCCAGGCTTTTCCAGGCTTTGCTCAGCCCGCCTTGTTCACACGCATATACCAGTCGACCAGCCGACGCACCTGCCGCTCGGTGTAACCGCGCTCCACCATGCGCTGCACGAATTCATTGTGCCGCTTCTCGGTGACGCTGTCCTGCTTGGAGCCGAAGCTGATCACCGGCAGCAAATCCTCGACCTGTCCGAACATGCGCTTCTCGATGACCTCGCGCAGCTTTTCATAGCTTGTCCAGGACGGATTACGGCCGTGATTGCGGGCGCGGGCGCGCAATGTGAATTTGACCACTTCGTTGCGGAAGTCCTTGGGATTGGCGATGCCGGCCGGCTTTTCGACCTGAGACAATTCCTTCTCCAGGACCTCGCGGTTGAGGATCTGGCCGGTGTCCGGATCCTTGTAGTCCTGATCCTCGATCCAGGCATCGGCGTAAGCGATGTAGCGGTCGAAGAGGTTCTGGCCGTACTCGCTATAGGATTCCAGATAGGCCTTCTGGATCTCGTGGCCGATGAACTCCGCATAGCGCGCCGCGAGCTCCGACTTGATGAATTCGAGGTAGGCGGCTTCCGTTTCCTTCGGGAACTGCTCGCGCTTGATCGCCTCCTCGAGGATGTACATCAGATGCACCGGATCGGCGGCCACCTCCTTGGTGTCGTAGTTGAACGTCTGCGAGAGGATCTTGAAGGCGAAACGTGTGCTCACCCCGGTCATGCCCTCGTCGACGCCGGCGGCGTCGCGATATTCCTGGACCGACTTGGCTTTCGGATCGACTTCCTTGAGGTTCTCGCCGTCATAGGCGCGCATCTTGGTGTAGAGAGGCGAATTGTCGTGCTCGGCAAGGCGGGTCGAGACGGTGAAGCGGCTGAGGATGTCCAGCACCTCCGGCGCGCAGGGGCTGTTTGCCAGCTCGCTTTCGCGCAATAGCTTTTCGTAGATCTGCCTTTCCTCGGTGATGCGCAGGCAATAGGGAACCTTGACCACGAGGATGCGGTCGAGGAAAGCCTCATTGTTCTTGTTGTTCTTGAACTGCTGCCATTCCGATTCATTGGAGTGGGCGACGACAATGCCTTGATAAGGGAAGGCGCCGAAATTCTCGGTGCCGTTGTAGCTGCCTTCCTGGGTTGCCGTCAGCAACGGATGCAGGACCTTGATGGGCGCCTTGAACATCTCGACGAATTCGAGCAGCCCTTGCGTGGTCCGGTTCAAGCCGCCGCTGTAGGAATAGGCATCCGGGTCGGACTGGCTGAAGTTTTCCAATTGCCTGATGTCGACCTTGCCGACCAGTGCCGAGACGTCCTGATTGTTCTCGTCACCAGGCTCGGTCTTGGCGATGGAAATCTGGCGCAGCCGCGACGGCGACAGCTTGACGACACTGAATTTGGAGATGTCGCCGGACAATTCGTCGAGGCGCTTGGCCGCCCAGGGCGAAATCAGTCCATTCAGGCGGCGGCGGGCTATACCATATTTGTCTTCCAGCAGATCGCCCATGCGGTCGGGGTTGAAAAGGCCGAGCGGCGATTCGAAGACCGGGCTGATCTGGTTGCCGACCTTGAGCGTGTAGATCGGCCGCTGCTCCATCAGCTTCTTCAGCCGTTCCGCGAGCGAGGATTTGCCGCCGCCGACCGGGCCAAGCAGATAGAGGATCTGTTTGCGTTCCTCCAAACCCTGCGAGGCATAGCGGAAATATCCGGCGATGCGCTCGATCGTATCCTCCATTCCGTAGAAGTCGGAGAAGGAGGGGTAGATCTTGATGGTGCGGTTGGAGAAAATGCGGCCGAGCCGCTCGTCCTTGCTGGTGTCGACCAGGTTCGGCTCGCCTATCGCCTCGACCATCCGCTCGGGGGCCGAGGCATACATGGATTTGTCCTCGCGGCAGGCTAGCAGATATTGCTGGAGGCTTATCTCTTCCTGGGCCGCGTTCGCATAGATCTCCGAAAACAGGTCGAAGACGTCTGATTGATTCTCGCGCATGATTGCCTTGCCTCGGAGCCGACAGGCTGCCAATCGGCTCATCGCTCCTTCAACTGCCGGCAAGCCTTATTTGTTCCCGGCAAACGCAATTAACCGGCTGCGGTCACTTAGCTTTGAGGGGATCACTCCGCGTGGTCGCAAAGAAGCGTCGCGTCGCGCATCCCGTCGTGAACCAGTGTCGCCCACCCGAATCAACAGCCAAGATCAGTGTGCGCGCGGTCGGCTTGTTTGCCAACTGATAACTGGACGTGCCCACTACTGCGATGCACTGTTGCGGCAAGATCAGGAGAGGGCGATGATAGACCGGCGAGATTTCATGCTCGCGTCGCTGGCAGCGATGCTGCCGGCCGGCGCCTCTGCCGCTTTGCGGCTACACCAGCCGGAACCGCAAACCCTCGATTACGGTCCGGCCAAGCTCGACATCTACGCCTCAGCCGGCGCGAACAAGCTCCCGGTGGTGTTTTTCGTCCATGGCGGCGCCTGGCGGTTCGGCAAACGCAGCCAGGTCGGCGCCAAGCCAGACTTCCTGCTGGCCAACGGCTTCGTGTTCGTTTCGATCGACTACCGCATGCTGCCGGAGGCCGATGTGGCCACCCAGGCCGGCGACATCGAAAAGGCTTACGCCTATGTGCGCGCCAGTATCGCGCAGCACGGCGGCGATCCGAACCGGATTGTCGCCATGGGCCATTCGGCCGGCTGCCATCTGATCGCGCTGACCGGCATGCGGGGCGGACTGCCTGGCGTCGCCGCGCTGATCCTCGACGACACCCGGGCCTACGATCTTGCCGCGCTTGCCAGGAATGGCGGCATGGTGCGCGCCTATGCGCGTGTCTTCTCCGACCCGACGCAATGGGCAGCACTTTCGCCGGCGACTTATGTCGACGGCATAAAACATCCGCCGACCTTCATCGCTTATTCGCGCGCGCCCGGAAGAGGTGAAGAGTCAAAGGCTTTCGCGGAACGCCTGCGCGCCACGGGAACCAAGGTCACACTGTTCGACGGCAGCGCCTATACGCATATGTCGATCAATGGCGATTTCGGCGAGGATGGCGACGCCTTGACGGCGGCCGCGTTGGCGTTCCTGAAGGCAACGGTCGGCTGACTACCAGCGCGTCTTCTCGCCGGGCGCGGCGGGCTCGATCGCCAGCGCATGCACGCCCGCTTTCAGTTCGTCGGCAAGCAGCTCGTTGACGGCGCGGTGGCGCTCGATGCGGCTCATGCCGGCAAAGTTCGGCGAGACAATGCGGACGCGAAAATGCGTCTCGCCGGTGCCGTCGAAACGGGTCTCGTGACCGTGCTCGGCGTGGTGATGCCCGGCGTGAAGGTGGCTTTCATTGATGACGGCGAGCCGTTCTGGCGAAAACGCTGCCTTCAGCTTGTTTTCCATAGTCGACTGTATGGACATCCGGGCTTCCCTTCCCCACATCTGCGGCACAGCCGCAAATCTTGAATTTCGACCGCTTTTAAGCCGCGATTCAGCGGTTAGGGCGATCATCGGCGAAATGTCAATTCTTGTTTCGCATATGCGAACAGCCCATAAATGGGTGAGATGAAAGCGTATCCCAAATATTTCGAGAAAATCCGGATCCGGCCGGAGAAGGACGCGGAGCTGAAGTCGCGCGCGCCGGTCTGCCAGTGGGACGGCTGCAGCGAGGCCGGCACGCATCGCGCGCCGGTCGGACGCCTCAAGGAGGGCGAGTATTTCCGTTTCTGCTTCGAGCATGTGCGCGAATACAACAAGGGCTTCAACTACTTCTCCGGCGTCTCGGACAGCGAGATCGCGCGCTTCCAGAAGGAGGCCCTGACCGGCCACAGGCCGACATGGCGCATGGGCGCCAATGGCGGCGGGACGCGCTCGGCGCCGGATTTCGCGCAGCAGCGTTCGGGGCGCGCCGGCTACTACAACCGCATGCGCGATCCCTTCAACTTGTTCAGCGGCGGAGCGCGGGAACCGCGCGAGCGCAAGGCAAAGCCGCTTGAGGCCAAGGCGCTGGAAACGCTTGGCCTTGATACAAAGGCGACTGGTCAGGACATCAAGGCGCGTTATAAGGAACTCGTTAAGCGCCACCATCCGGATGCGAATGGCGGCGACAGGGGTTCGGAAGACCGGTTCCGCGATGTGCTGCAGGCCTATCGCGTGCTCAAGCAAGCAGGATTGTGCTGAGCGGCCCTACGGTCCCAAGTCGTTTTCCAACTTTCATAAGGTTGGAAAAGGCTCTAAGACCGCCCCCGGACAAAATCGATTGCCGGCGAAACGCGGCGTTTCGCCCGTGGAGACGTTGATAGAGATGAACAAGGTCGATCGCGACATCGCCAACCTGCCCGATACGACGGTGTCGGTGAAGGAGAAATTCGGTTTCGACTCCAAGATGGTCGTTCCGGCCTATTCGGCGGCGACCGAGCATGTGCCGGACATCGATCCCGACTACCTGTTCGACCGCGCGACGACGCTCGCGATCCTCGCCGGCTTTGCCTATAACCGCCGCGTCATGGTGTCGGGCTATCACGGCACCGGCAAGTCGACGCATATCGAGCAGGTCGCGGCGCGGCTCAACTGGCCCTGCGTGCGAGTCAACCTCGACAGCCATGTCAGCCGTATCGACCTCGTCGGCAAGGACGCAATTGTCGTCAAGGAAGGCCTGCAGGTCACCGAGTTCCGCGACGGCATCCTGCCCTGGGCCTATCAGCACAATGTGGCCCTCTGCTTCGACGAATACGATGCTGGCCGTCCTGACGTGATGTTCGTCATTCAGCGCGTGCTGGAATCATCGGGGCGGCTCACGCTGCTCGACCAGAGCCGCGTCATCCGCCCGCACCCGGCGTTTCGGCTGTTCGCCACTGCCAACACGGTGGGCTTGGGCGACACCACCGGCCTCTATCACGGCACGCAGCAGATCAACCAGGCGCAGATGGACCGCTGGTCGATCGTCACCACGCTCAACTATCTGCCGCACGACAATGAAGTGAACATCGTCCTGGCCAAGGCCAAGCACTATCGCGACAGCAAGGGCAAGGACATCGTCAACAAGATGGTGCGCGTCGCCGACATGACGCGCTCGGCCTTCATCAATGGCGACCTGTCGACCGTGATGAGCCCGCGCACCGTCATCACCTGGGCCGAGAACGCCGAGATCTTCGGCGATATCGGCATGGCGTTCCGGCTGACCTTCCTCAACAAGTGCGACGAGCTGGAGCGTTCGGTGGTGGCCGAGTTCTACCAGCGTGCCTTCGGCGAGGATCTGCCGGAAAGCGCCGCCAACGTGGTGCTGGGCTAGGCGCGCAACTGAAGGGCCCCAGGCCTTTCGGCATGAACCGCGCAGGGAATGATGAATGGCGGGTCCGGGCGACAACACGCGCAACAAGCCGAAGAACGGGTCTGAAGCGGACAGCTTCAAGCGCGCCGTCACCGTGTGCATGCGCGCCGTCGCCGGCGACAAGGACCTCGAGGTCGGTTTCGCCAAGGACCGGCCGGCGCTGGCCGGCAACCGCGCCCGCCTGCCCGAGCTGCCGAAGAAGGCTTCCCGCAACGACATCGCGATCACCCGCGGTCTGGGCGATTCCATGGCGCTGAAGCGCGCCTGTCACGATCAACGCATCCACAACAAGCTGGCACCCGAAGGCAAGCTCGCGCGGTCCATCTTCGATGCCGTAGAGCAGGCGCGCGTCGAGGCGATCGGCAGCCGCGCTATGCAGGGCGTGGCCGACAATATCGGCTCGATGCTCGAGGACAAATACGCCAAGGCGAACCTCGTCGACGTCAGGGACAAGGCTGACGCGCCGCTCGAGGAAGCGATCGCGCTGATCGTGCGCGAAAAGCTCACCGGGCGGCCCGTGCCGAAGAGCGGCGAGCGGCTGGTCGATCTCTGGCGGCCCTGGGTCGAGGAGAAGGCCAGCGGCGACCTCGACGGGCTGTCGGCCAAGCTCGAGGACCAGCAGGCCTTTGCCCGTGTCGTGCGCGACATGCTGGTTTCCATGGAAATGGCCGAGGAGCTCGGCGACGACCAGGAAACCGACGACACAGAGGAAAACGAAGAGAACGAGCAGCAGGGCGAAGAACAGAGCGAGGAGGGCGGCGAGGACGATTCAGGCTCCGAGCAGTCGCAGTCCGAAGATGCCGAGGCCTCCGCCGACGAGGAAGAATCGGCCGAGACGGAAGCGACCGACGCCACGTCCGACTACCTCTCGGACGAGGATGATTCCGACGCCGAGACGCCGGGTGAGGCCAAGCGCAGCGACAATCCGTTCCTCAACCTGCCGAAGGAGATCGACTATAAGGTCTTCACCACTGCCTTCGACGAGACGGTGGGCGCTGAGGATCTTTGCGAGGAAGAGGAGCTCGATCGGCTGCGTGCTTTCCTCGACAAGCAGCTCGCCAACCTTTCCGGCGTCGTCGGACGGCTGGCCAACCGCCTGCAGCGCCGGCTGATGGCGCAGCAGAACCGCTCCTGGGATTTCGACCTGGAGGAGGGCTATCTCGATCCGGCTCGCCTGGTGCGCGTCGTCATCGATCCGATGCAGCCGCTGTCCTTCAAGCAGGAGCGCGACACCAAGTTCCGCGACACAGTGGTGTCGCTGGTGCTCGACAATTCGGGCTCGATGCGCGGACGGCCGATCACGGTCGCGGCGACCTGCGCCGACATTCTGGCGCGCACGCTGGAGCGCTGCGGTGTTTCGGTGGAAATCCTCGGCTTCACCACCCGCGCCTGGAAAGGCGGGCAGGCGCGCGAGAAATGGCTGAAGGACGGCAAGCCGCCGAATCCGGGACGGCTCAACGATCTGCGCCACATCATCTACAAATCCGCCGATCATCCGTGGCGTCGCGCGCGGCGCAATCTCGGGCTGATGATGCGCGAGGGCCTGCTCAAGGAAAACATCGACGGGGAGGCGCTGCTTTGGGCGCATAACCGGCTGATCGGCCGGCCGGAGCAGCGCAAGATCCTGATGATGATTTCGGACGGCGCGCCGGTCGACGACTCCACACTCTCGGTCAATCCGGGCAATTATCTGGAACGCCATCTGCGCGCGGTCATCGAGCTGATCGAGACGCGCTCGCCGGTCGAGCTGCTCGCCATCGGCATCGGCCACGACGTCACGCGCTATTATCGCCGCGCCGTCACCATCGTCGATGCCGAGGAACTGGCCGGCGCCATGACCGAGCAGCTCGCCTCGCTGTTCGCCGAGGAAAGCGCGCGCGACACGCGACGCGGCGGGTTGCGGCGCGCCGGATGATCTTGTCGGGCGGGCGTGCGCGGCGGACGCTTTTCGCCTGCATGCTGGCCTGCGTCTCGCCGGCCGTGGCCGCCCAGCGCGCTCCGGTCGAGGCCGTCGGGATTTCAGCGCGGCCGATCACCCAGTTCCATACCGGCCATGACGAGACGCGGTTCGGGCCGCTCGAATTCGTCGGCGGGCTGGAGATGACCTCGCCGGCGCGCGATTTCGGCGCGCTGTCGGCGCTACGGTTCCTGAAGCCGGGCAGTGATTTCATCGGTGTCGCCGACACCGGCTTCTGGTTCTTCGGTACGATCACACATGACGCCAACAAGCGCCCGTCCGGCGTGACGAATTTCCGTATGCAGCAGATGGTCGACGCCTCGGGCCAGCCGATCGACCGGAAATGGGAAATTGACGCGGAAGGGCTTGCGGTCAAGGACGGCATCGCCACTGTCGGCTTCGAGCGCGACCACCGCGTCGCCCAGTTCAAGATCGATCCCGACAACATGAAAGCGCCGATCCGGCAGCTCGACTACCTGGTTCCCGCGAGAGAGCTGCGCCAGAACCGCGGCTTCGAGACAGTCACCCATGCCAACCCTTACGGGCAGCACGAGGGCGCGCTGGTCGTGGTCTCGGAAAGGAGCCTCGACACATCAGGCAACGTCTATGCCGCTATCATCGAAGGGCCGCATAAGGGCGTGTTCACGGTCAAGCGCAACGGCGATTTCGACATCACCGACGGCGCCTTCCTGCCGGACGGCGACCTGCTGCTTCTCGAGCGGAGTTTTTCCATCGCGCGCGGGGTCAAGATGCGGCTGCGGCGCATCTATGGCGAAAGCGTCGAGAAGGGCGCGGTCGCTGACGGGCCGGTGCTGATGGAAGCCGACATAGGCTACCAGATCGACAATATGGAAGGGCTCGACGTCTGGACGCGCGACGACGGCGCGCTGATCGTGTCGCTGATCTCCGACGACAACCATTCTATCCTGCAGCGCAACCTCTATCTGGAATTTATCCTGCACCAGGATTGACCTTCGTCGGAACTGCCGGCGGTAAGCACGGCGGGGGAAGGTCACCTGCCGACGTGCCGGACCTCGTTCATCACGAAATTGGCCACGCGCTTGCTTCGGTTGCGGATCTTGAGCGACGCGGTGTTGTCGACGAAATAGGTGTGCAGGATGCTGTCGCGGGTGCGAACCTCCGGCCCGACGGTATCGACCGCGTGCCAGGTGTCGGTCCCGACCGCAAAGGCGTATCCCGTATTCGGGGAAAACGACATCTTGTGCGAATCCTCGAAACGCCCGTCCGGCCTGCGCTGGGCAAAGCGCGTGCCGACGTGGTTGATCGAGTCGTCCTCCGGCAAATAGAACTGGACGGTGATGCCCTTCCATTCAGTGTCGGTGTGGAAACCGATCTTGTAGCCTGCCACGTCGCGCGTCAGCATAGGCACCGGATACATGCCGACTTTCATGAAGTCCGACCCGAACCGGCGCTCCAGGCCGGGAGCAAGGCGGCGCATGAATGCGTCTTTCAGGTCCGGTGCATGCAATGCCTTCCCGACCAGGGCCCAGATGGCCCGTTTCTCAGCCGGCAGATGGCGGATATATTCGGGGTAGAGGTCGATCTTGATCCGTGTTGCGGTGCCGTCGGCCTTGATATTCACTTTGTTGCGCCCCTTGAGCGCGCGATATTCACGCGCCTCGGGCATGGCGGCGCGCATGCGCAGATAAAGGTCCGCCGGGAAAACATCCGTCATTTCCAGGTGCCAGAAAGGCGTTTCCACGAACGCGGCGCGGTTCACGGCTTCCACCATGTGGGAGACGACGTGCTGCAATGCTTGCGTGGCTGATGCCGGCGCCGCCGCGCCATCTATGGCTGACATGGACGTCCTCCCCCAAGCTAAAAGCCCTGCATCCAAATTCAGGGATGCATATGCCGCTGCCCAGACGGAATGCTAACCAAAGCACAGGCCGGATTGCAACAATCCATCCGCCGATTGCAGTCGCGGTTTTCTGCATCACAGAGCGCATATGCGCCGCGGAATTTCCAGGCGAGCGCGCTGCGAAGCGCGTTATTGTCGACGTTGCCGGCCGATATTCAACGAACCTTGTAGATCTCGATCGGTTTTCCGGCGGTCGAGCGGTCGAGCTCCAGCCATTGCGGCACGTCGCCCCGCAACAGTTCCGCGGCAAGACCCTTGGGCGCGTCCAGCCCCAGCGATATTTCTTCGGTGTTGCCGCTGCAGATCGCGATCAGCCCGACATGCTCGCGCTCGATAACGGCGCGGGCGGCGTCCGGCGTTCCCATGAAAGCGTCGAGCATGGCGAGGTTGCCGCCGACATTGCGGTGGTAAGGGCCGGCCAGCGCCCGGTGGTTGGTAAACATCAATATTCCCGAGCCGAGATTGGACGAGGCAAGCACCGTCGTCGCCGGCATAGCGGCAAGATCGCGGAAGTCGGCCGGCTTGCCGCAGGTCACGGCATGGTCGGCATCGGAATTCACCCGCTGCGGTGCCTTCTGGACCACGGACTGCGCCGCCACAGCGACTCCGGCCCAGGTCGCATTGAGCGAAACCAGCCATGCCATGACGATGCCGGTGGAGACGCGCCATGACGGTGCGGCGCTTGCCCTGAGGCGGATTTTCGCGATCCAGGCCGAGAGCGGCAGCACGGCGAGGGCGACGGAGAAGGTCGAGCCGCGCACCTGCCAGAGGCTGACGCCGAAGGCGACGATGAGCAGGACGGCGGCAAGCATCTCCTCGCGGCGCAGGCGGCGGCTTCGCAGTTGCAGGCCGATCAGCAGGATGGCGATGAAGGGCGTCACGTAGCGCGCCGCCATCAGCTTCGGCTGGTGGACCGCAACGCTCCAGAAGGGCTGCGCTTCGACCACGTCGTTCAGCCAATAAATGCGGACACGCTCGTCCATGGCCGCATAGGGCGACGCCAGGCATTGCGGGAAGACCACGATCGCGACAGCCGCGACCACCACCGCTAACATCAGCATTGAAGCAAGCCGTGCCCGCGCGGTCGATGCGGTCAACATGCCGGCGGTCGCGAGGCCGAGGCCGGAAAGTGCCGCGATAGCGAACTGGAAGGACGAGAAGGCGTCGCATTGGGCGATGCCCCAGTCGGCCGGCCGGATGGTCGCCACGAAGACCAGGCAGGCGACGCCGGCAAATCCGAGGCCGAAGCCGCGTGCGGTGACACGCTCCTTGTCGTCGAGGATGAACAGGACCGCTGCACAGATGCCGAGCACCGCCACATAGGGAGCGGTCTCCATGCCGACGGCGAGTGTGAGGCCCGCGCAAATGCCCGACAGAAGAGCGGCGGGCCGCCAGGAGGTCGCTTCCATCAGAAGCCAAAGGCTGGCCGCGGTCAAAAGCAGCTGGACATTATGGTGATCGATCACGCCCGGGCTGTAGATCACCAGGAAGAAAAGCGCCGCCGTGGAAAGGATCACCGCAGGCATTGCTACATCGGCGCTGGCGAAGCGCTGCGAGCCGCGTATGAGCACGAATATGGTCAGCCCATAGAGCAAGGTCGGCCAGATGATCTGTGCGGCCCGCTCGGCGGTGGCGGTGCTGGCGCCCAGCGCATCGAAGGCCATGATGATCAGCACGAGCGGCGTATCCACCAGCCGCGACCAGTGCATGACGAAGCCGCCCGCGGTGCCCATCCTGTATTGATGGAGATCGAACCAGCTTTGGCCGGCGAGCAGGTCGCGGACCTCGACCAGCCGCAGCATGCTGTCATTGTCGGCGCCATAATCGCGAAGGGTCGGAAAACCGGAAACCGCGTTGATCGTCAGCACCACCAGCGTGGCGCTCAACGCAAGCAGGAGATCATTTTTCCAACCGGTGCCTGGCACGGTCATGCTGGTGGCGATGCCCTGGAGAGTTTTCGCGATCCTGCATCATCGGCCGTAACAAAGCGTAAAGCGGCGATCGCAATCCTGTCGGCTCAAAGCCCCTTGGCTGCAATCCAGATCACGTGGCGGGCGCCGCGCTTGCCGTGGGCGCGCGTGGCGACCTCCTCGACCGCGAAGCCTGCCTGCTTCAGCCGCCGGGTGAAGCCGCTGTCCGGTCCCTGGGACCAGACTGCCACCACGCCGCCTGGCTTCAATGCGGCGCGCGCGGCGGCCAACCCGGCCGCGTCATAGAGCGTATCATTGCCCTTGTAGACGATGCCTTCGGGACCGTTGTCGACATCGAGCAGTATGGCGTCCCAGGCCGCTTTTTCCGCCCTGATCAGCTGACCCACATCGGTCTCGCGAATGGTGACACGGGGATCGTCGAGGCAGCCGCCGAAGATCGTCGACATCGGGCCGCGCGCCCAAGCGACGACCGCGGGGACGAGTTCGGCGACGGTGATGGCGGCATCTTCACCAAGCGCTGCAAGAGCGGCGCGCAAGGTGAAGCCCATGCCGAGCCCGCCGATGAGGATCCTTGGTTGCTTACGGCCGGCGATCTGCTCACAGGAAAGCTTGGCCAGCGCCTCCTCGGAGCCGCTGAGGCGGCTGTTCATCAGCTCATTGGTGCCCAGCATGATCGAAAATTCAGTGCCGCGCTGCTTCAGGCGAAGTTCCTGGCCGCCATCGGGCGTGCGGGCTGAGTCGAGCTGAACCCAAGGGATCACGGCCTGATTCCCTGCGCTCGAAGCATGGCTTAGACCGCTAGTGCCGGCTGGCTCCAGCGTGCGGCGAGCAGCCGGTAGGGAATCAACGCTACCACGGCAATGATCAGCTTCACCGAAAGATCGCCAAGCGCCCAGGACACCCATCGCATCGTCTCGACCGGCAGCACGCCCATCAGTGGCGCCGTCTCCAGCGCGAAACCGTCATTGGGGCCGACAAAGGCGAAGGCGGCGGAGAAGGCGACGCCGAAGAAAACCACCGTGTCGAACACCGAGCCGGCCAGCGTGCCGACAATCGGCGCGCGCCACCAACTCTGCCGGCGCAGCCGGTTGAAGACGGTGACATCGAGCAACTGCGCGGTGAGGAAGGCAGCGCCTGAAGCGGCGGCGATGCGCACCAGCCGGTCGGCGGCTGTCTCGAACTCGATCAGGCCATGACGAAACAGGAAGGGCGGGACCAGGATCGAGCAGATCACTGCCGTCATGAAGCCGACGAACACCACCTTGCGCGCCACGGCCGGGCCGTAGCGTCGGTTGGCGAGGTCGGTGACCAGGAAGGAGAACGGATAGGTGAAGGCGCCCCAGGTGAGCACGTCAGCCAACGCCAGGCTGCCGACCTGGCCCTGCATCGGGAACTGCACGAGGATGTTGGAGGCCACGACGACAAGCGCCATGGCGGCCACGAAGGGCAGGTATCGCGTCAGGAAATTCATTTTTTTATCCTGGGTAATGGAACCAGCCGAGCGCCGTGCCGACGCTCGCTCTTATTCCGGGGCACCGGTCTGGCCGATGCCCGAGGCGGTCGTCCCCCGCCTGAACGCTGCTCAGGCGGCCGACTGCTCGGCAAGCTTCTTGGCGATCTGCTTCTTCAGCAGGCGAGCGCGCTGCGACAGTTCCTTGACGTCAGCCTTGACCAGGAACGCGTCGAGGCCGCCGCGATGCTCGACCGAACGCAGCGCGTTGGCCGAAATGCGCAGGCGAACGTTCTGGTTCAGCGCTTCGGAAATCAGCGTCACATTGACCAGGTTCGGCAGGAAGCGACGCTTGGTCTTGTTGTTGGCGTGGCTCACATTGTTGCCGGTCTGAACTGCCTTGGCAGTGAGTTCGCAGGTGCGGGACATCTTGACTAACCTTCAGTTTCTAAACCTGCCAAACCATTCTGCCCGCGCCAAGCGGCGCGCGGTCTCGGTCAGGCGGCCTTTGGAAAAGTTGGCGTTCCATAGTGGCATTTAGCCAACGCGTCAAGCTCCGGCACATGCATGGACGTGGAGCATGCTCCTTATAAAGGCCGGATTTCACTCTATAAGCCCTTTGCGAAGGGATATGCCAGGCTGGAAACCACAATTTCCCGCCGACGAACCAAGGATTCGCCGCCCGCCATGCTTTGCCGATCCCACGTACTCGCCACCCTGCTTGCCGTCACCGCGCCAGCGTCAAGCTTCGCGGCGTCCAGCCCGCAATCCTTCAAGGGCGAATATACGGTGTCCTTTCTTGGCCTTTCGATTGCGAGGTCGACGTTTTCCAGCCGTTATGAGAACGGCGTCTACTCGATCGACGGCAGCGTCTCGGCCGCGGGACTGGCCAAGCTGTTTGACGATACACGCGGGACAATCTCTTCCAAGGGCACAATTTCAAGCCAGAAAATGGTGCCGCAGGCGTTCCGCGCCGACTACACCTCCGGCAAGAAGGCCTCTCTGGTCGATATCCGTTTTGGCAACGGCAATGTCACCTCCACCAAGGTGGTTCCGGCACCGGAAAAGCGCGATCCCAAGTCCTGGGTGCCGCTTGGCGCGGGTGACCTGAAGTCGGTGCTCGATCCGATGGCGGCGACCGTCATCTACGCCGACAGTCTCGACAAGGTCTGCGGGCGAACGGTCAAACTCTATGACGGCGAAATGCGCGCCAACCTGACGTTGACCTACGCTTCGAAAGGCTCGATCTCGGTGCCTGGCTATAAGGGTGACACGGTGACCTGCAGGATGAGCTTCGAGCCTGTGGCGGGCTACCGCAAGGGCCGCAAGGCGCTGGAGTTCCTCAAGAACAGGAGCCGGATGATGGTGACGTTTGCACCGCTCGGCAAATCCAGCGTATATGCGCCGATCCACGCCACAGTCGGGACCCAGATCGGTCCGCTGACGATAAGCGCGAGAAGGTTCGAAGCAGTCGATTAGTTTTGGGCGCCACGCCGCGCCGCCGGGGGAATGGATGGGGCGCGCGACATTGATCGGGTTTTCGGCGGTCGCCATGTGGGCGCTGCTGGCGTTGCTCACCGACGCCTCGGGCCAGGTGCCGCCGTTCCTGTTGTCGGCTATCACCTTCGCCATCGGCACCTGCGTCGGCCTGGCGGCGCGGCTGGTGATGCCAGCCGCCGACAGGAACCAGAAGATTCCGCCCCAGGTCTGGGTGATCGGCATAGCCGGGCTGTTCGGCTATCATTTCTTCTACTTCACGGCGCTGCGCAACGCGCCGGCGGTCGAGGCTAGCCTGATCGCCTATCTGTGGCCGCTGCTGATCGTGTTGGGTTCCGCGCTGATGCCGAGCGAGCGGCTGGCCTGGAACCATGTCGTCGGCGCGCTGCTCGGCCTTGCCGGGACCTTCCTGATCGTCACCAAGGGCGGCGGGCTGGCCTTCGATGCGCGCTACGCCTTCGGTTATGCGATGGCCGCGGTCTGCGCGCTTTTGTGGTCGTCCTATTCGCTCTTGTCGCGGCGTTTTCCGTCGGTGCCGACTTCGATCGTCACCTGGTTCTGCGCGGCGACGTCGGTGCTTTCACTGGCCTGTCATCTTCTGCTTGAGAAAACCGTGCTGCCGGAGGGCCCTGGCCAGTGGCTGGCCGTCATCGGGCTCGGCCTGATGCCGGTTGGCGCGGCCTTCTACGCCTGGGATATCGGCGTCAAGCGCGGCAACATCCAGGTGCTTGGCGCGGCGAGCTATGCCGCGCCGCTTCTATCGACGCTGGTGCTGATCGCCGCCGGCGTCGCCGAGCCGTCGCTGCGCATCCTCGCCGCCTGCGTGCTCATCACCGGGGGTGCTGCGCTGGCCGCGAAGTCGCTGCTGATGCGCAAGCCGGCGGCCAAGGAGGTGAACGCATGATGCCGTTTCCCGGCGGCATCGAGGCCAACGCCAATGCGACGCTTTTGTTTTCGTTCGTCGCGGCGGTGATCTACGCCTTTGCGCTCGACATGCCGCCGAAGTGGACGCGCACGGCTGCAAAGACGGCTGCTGTCGCCTTCCTGGCCGTGCTTGCGGCCATGCAAGGCGGTCCGCTGCTGCTTGTCGCGGCGCTGGGCTTGAGCGCCGTCGGCGACGCCTTTCTGTCGCACGACGGTGAAAAGGCCTTTCTCGGCGGGCTGGCGAGCTTTCTCGCCGCCCACATCATCTATGTCGTGCTGTTCGTAGAGGCCGGCGGCGGGCTCGACCTTTTGAGCGCCGATGCCTGGCGCGGCGCCATCGCGCTCGCCATGGCCGCATTCAGCGTCATCATGCTTGCCGCGCTCTGGCGCCGCGTCGGTCCGCAACTGCGCATTCCGATCTCTGTCTATGTCGCGGCGATCCTCGCCATGGGCATTTCGGCCCTCACGACCAGTGCCCCCTTGGTGATTACCGGCGCGGTGCTGTTCATCGCCTCGGATGGGCTGCTGGCGGCCGAGCGCTTCCTGCTCGCGGCGATCTCGCCGCATCGCGTGTGGATGCGCTACGCGGTCTGGGTGCTTTACTACGCCGCCCAACTGGCGATCACGCTGGGGTTCCTGCTGAGCTAAGCATTCCCTGGCTGCCAGCCCGGCTCGGCCAACTCGAAAGTAGCGAAGTCGAAGCCGGGCGCCACGGTGCAGCCGACCAGCGTCCATTCCCCCAAGCTGCGCGCCGACTGCCACCAGCCTGCCGGAACGACGATTTGCGGGCGCTCGCCCGCGGCAAGGGCTGTGCCCAGCACCTGCTCGATGACGCTGCCCGCGCCCTCTTGATGCATCGACAGCGCCAGCGGCGCGCCGGTATAGTAGTGCCAGACCTCAACCGCGTCCTTCACCCGATGCCAGGCCGAAAGCTGGCCCTGCTCGAGCAGGAAGTAGATCGCGGTCGAATGACCGCGCGGGCCGCCAGCGGCGTCGCGAAACGTCTCGGCATACCAGCCGCCCTCTGGATGCGGCGCAAGGCCTAGCGTGGCGATGATCTCGGCGGCGCTGGTCATTGGCGGTCTTTGGCCCGATGCATGTCGCTAGTGCGGTTCACCGTTTCACAGAAACCGTGAACCGCACTATCTCTTTGTTTTGTCGCAATTTCCAGGCGGAAAAACTGCTCACACTTTTCCTGAAATTGCGCTAAATGCGGTGGAGTTAGAAATTATCCTTGCGCTTGCGGATCTCGGCGAACACCTCGGCGTCCGAGGCTTTCTCCATGCCGAGATGCTTGCGGATCGACGGGTCGTGCCAGCGCAGGAACGGGTTGGTCGATAATTCCTCGCCGATGGTCGTCGGCAGCGTCGGCTTGTTGTCGGCGCGCAGCGCCTCGATTTTCGCCGCGCGCTGCTTCAGGGCCGGATTGCTTGGGTCGACCGTCACCGCGAAGCGGGCATTCGCCAAAGTGTATTCGTGGCCGCAATAGATGGCCGTCTCGGCTGGGAGCGCGGCCAGTTTCTTCAGCGAGTCATACATCACCGGCGGCTTGCATTCGAACAGGCGGCCACAGCCCAGCGCAAACAGCGTGTCGGCGGTGAAGGCCACTTTCGAAGCCGGCAGATGGTAGGAGACGTGGCCGGCCGTGTGGCCGGGCGTCTCGATGACCTCGACCCTTTCCTCGCCGAGGCGCACGACCGAACCTTGCTTCACCGTCTCGTCGATGCCGGGAATCTTTGCCTTCTCGGCCTCCGGGCCGACGATGCGCAGCTTGAAGCGTTCCTTCAGCGCCAGATTGGCTTCGACATGATCGGTGTGATGGTGCGTGGTGAGGATCAATGTCGGCGTCCAGCCGGTGCGCTTGATCGCCGCCAGGATCGGCGCCTCTTCCGGCGCGTCGATGATCGCCGTCTCACCGCTTTTCGGATCATGCACCAGCACGCCGAAATTGTCGGTGCGGCACATGAACTGCTCGATTTCGACCGGCATCGGCATCTCTCTCCGTTGACCGGCCAGACATAGGGCGCTTGAGCGCCGATGTCATCGCCCTTTGTTGAACTTGGGCCCCTTCGCAGCTACCGTCCCGCGCATGCATTCGGATATCGTCGACCTGCGCTCCTTCTACTCGTCCACGCTCGGGCGCCTGGCCGAGCATTCAATCACAATGGCGCTGTCGTCCATTTGGACGACCGTGCCCAACGAGCGGCTGGTCGGCCTCGGCTATACGCTGCCCTGGCTGGAACGCTTCGGCACCGATGCCGAGCGCGTCTTCGCTTTCATGCCGGCGACGCAAGGCGCGGTGGTGTGGCCGGCGATCGGGCCGGCGGCGACGGCGCTGGTCTTCGACGAGGAACTGCCGCTCGTCGATTCCTGCATCGACCGCGTGCTTTTGGTGCATTCGCTCGAACATGCCGAGAACCCGCGCGAGACGCTGAACGAGATCTGGCGCGTGCTGTCGCCGGCGGGCCGTGTCGTCATCGTGGTGCCCAACCGGCGCGGCGTCTGGGCGCGCTTCGAGCATACGCCCTTCGGCAACGGCCGGCCGTTCTCGCGCGGCCAGCTCACCGAATTGCTGCGCGAGGCGAATTTCACGCCGGCGACATGGAGTGATGCGCTGTTCTTCCCGCCGTCGCCGCGGCGTTTCATGATGCGGTTCCACAATGTGCTGGAGCGGGCCGGCAGGCGGTTCTGGCCGATCTTTTCCGGCGTCATCGTCGTCGAGGCGCAGAAGCGGCTCTACCAGGGCGTGCCCGTCGCGCAGCGCGCTTCGCGCCGCGTCTTCGTGCCGGTCTTCTCGCCGCAGGGCGCGACGCGGCTTGGCCGGCGGGCAGCCGACGCCGCGCCCGGCCAAGTGACGCGTTCGTGATCGCGGCAGCGCCTTGCATCGCGCGGCGATCGTCACCCTATCTGAGGCATGCTCGATCTGAGCCATGCTCGTTTGGCGCGGCATTCGTGACCGCCGCGGAAATCAGGAATATCCTTCATGGACGACCAGACCAATAGAAATCCGGCCCCGCAAAAGGTCACTGTCTCAGTCGAGGCAAGCAGCCTCGCCGACCAGGTGGCGACGATCAGGCAGGGGCTCAAGTCCTCGCCGGTGCGCCGGCAGCTTGCCTGGGTCTCGATCGGGATCGTCGCGGTCATCGTCGCGACCTCGATCGGGCAGGTTCTGCTCAACCGCTGGAACCAGCCCTTCTACGACGCGCTGGCGCGGCGCGACATGGCGGATTTCCTGCACCAGCTTCTGATCTTCGCGATGATCGCCGGCGGGCTTCTGGTGCTCAATATCGGCCAGACCTGGCTCAACCAGATGATCCGTTTGCGGTTGCGCGAGGCGCTGACGCTGGACCTGATCGATCAATGGATGCGTCCGGCGCGCGCCTTCCGGCTGGCCAACGCCGGCGCCATCGGCGTCAATCCCGACCAGCGCATGCAGCAGGATGCCGCTCACTTGTCGGACCTGTCGACGGATCTCGGCGTCGGCCTGCTGCAATCCCTCATCCTGCTCGTCTCCTTCATCGGCGTCTTGTGGGAGCTGTCTTCCGGCTTCGTGTTCCATATCGGCGGCTATTCATTGGCGTTACCGGGCTACATGGTGTGGGCGGCCTTCCTCTACGCCGGCATAGCCTCCTGGCTGAGCTGGCTGGTCGGGCGTCCGCTGATCAGCCTCAACAGCGAGCGCTATACCCGCGAGGCGGAGCTGCGCTCCTCGATGGTAAGGGTCAACGAGAATGTCGACGCGATAGCGCTCTACCATGGCGAGCCCGACGCCAGGCGCCGGCTCGAGCTTGACCTCGGCACGGTGCTGGGCGCCATGCGGCGCATCTTTACCGCGCAGATCAACCTGTCCTGGGTGACCGACACTTATGGCTGGATAACGGTCGTGGCGCCCATACTGGTGGCAGCGCCGGTCTATTTCTCGGGCGACATCAGCTTCGGCGGGCTGATGATGGCGGTTGGCGCCTTCAACCAGGTCCATTCGTCGCTGCGCTGGTTCATCAACAACATCGGCAGCATCGCCGACTGGCGCGCGACGCTGATGCGCGTGGCGGACTTCCGCATCGCGCTTACCGAAACCGATACGCTGCATGGCACCGAAAAACGCATTCAGTTCGGCGAAAACGCCAATGGCCGCCTGACGTTCGACAAGCTTCAGGTGTCCTCACCGGAAGGCTGCACCAAGCTTGCCCAGACGGATGTCGAAATCCATTCCGGCGAGCGTGTCATGATCACCGGCGAGTCGGGTGCCGGCAAGACATTGTTCTTTCGAGCCATTGCCGGCCTGTGGCCATGGGGGAGCGGCCGGATCGGGCTGCCGGCCGGCGAGACCCCGATCTTCGTGCCCCGCGTGCCGTATTTCCCGGCCGGTACGCTGCGCGAGGTTCTCGACCATCCAAACGGGGAGGCCCCGGCCAGCGACGCCGAGATCGGGGCGGTGCTTGCCGAGGTTGGCCTTGATCGGCTGTCAGTCGATCTGGACCATTCCGGACGGTGGGAACGCGAGCTCAGCGATGACGAACAGCGGGCGCTGGCCTTCGCCAGGCTCGCCTTGCGCAAGCCGAACTGGGTGATCATCGACGAAGCGCTTGACGCGTTCGACGGCCCGTCGCTGCGGCGGGTGCTGGCGATGATGGAAAAGCGCCTGCCGGAGACCGCCATCCTCAACATCGGACGCGGCCTGCACAACACTCAGTTCTTCCCGCGCTCTCTGAGCATCGTGAAGGATACCGGCGCGCAGGCATTGAAGCCGGCCCGTGTCCGCGCCGGGGCGATCGAGCCGCCACCCAGCACGGCCCATCGAAAGAAGAAATAGCTTTATTTTCGCCGCGATCGCCGGGAAGATTCGCCGGGTCGTTCGAGGCTGCCATGCTTGCGATACTCGGCCTGCTTGCCTGCCTTGCCTGCGCCGAGGCGGCGCCGTTACCCGCACCGGCCGATGGCTCGCCGGTGGATGTGGAACTCGTGCTTGCCGTCGACATCTCGCAGTCGATGGATGAGGACGAGTTCGCCCTGCAGCGCGCCGGCTATGTCGGGGCGCTGCGCCATCCCGACTTCATCAACGCCGTGCGCTCGGGTCGAAATGGCCGCATCGCGCTCGCTTATTTCGAATGGGCGGGCGTGGTGCGCGACGATGGGGTCATCGCCTGGCAGATCATCGATGGCGAGGACAGTGCCAACGCTTTTGCCGACAGAATAGAAGCGCGGCCGTTCCGCAGCTTCCGCGGCACCTCGATTTCAGGCGCCCTCGGCTTCGGCGCCGGGCTCCTGGAGAGAGCCGGCTTTTCGTCGCCGCGCCGCGTCATCGATATATCGGGCGACGGACCCAACAATATCGGACGGCCCGTCGCCGCGATCCGCGATGCCGCCGTCGCCAAGGGTATCGTCATCAACGGCCTGCCCATACTCATCAGGCCGTCGCCGAGCGTCAGCCGCCTCGACCGATACTATGCCGATTGCGTGACCGGAGGAGCCGGGTCCTTTGTGCTGCCGATCTACGCAGCGTCCGAATTCTCGACCGCCATCCGCCGCAAGCTGGTCCAGGAGGTGAGCGGCCTCACCGACGCCAGATCCATTCGCGTCGAGGATGCCGCACCCGTCGATTGCCTGCTGGGCGAGCGCCTCAGGCAGCGCTTTTCCGATCCATATTTTCCGGAACTCGACAGATAGTGCGTTTCACCTTTTCACGGAAACGGTGAAACGCACTATCTCCTTGTTTTTACGCAATTCCGGACGGAAAACCGCTCACACTTTTCCTGGAATTGCTCTAGCAGTCCGTCTCAGACAGCGCGGGCGCCGTATTTGGCGCGGAACTCGTCATAGCAGTCGCGGCGCCAGCGCCGGCCGACGACATAACCGCGCAGCAGTTGCGGCAGCGAATAGCCGAGCGCCTTGGACGAGCGGTTGGCGAGATAGCCGGAAAAGGCCTGGTGCAGCCGGCCCTTCAAGATGTCGGCGATGATCTGGCGCGCGATCATATAGGGCGGAACGTCCGGATATCGGTCGGCGATATAGGGGTGCTTGTCGATCAGATTGGCATAGGCCGCGACATAACCGTCGCGGCGGCCGGAGATCGAGTTCTCCGAATTGTACTTCTTCCAGTCGATGTCTTCGGACAAAAGGGCGCCGCCGCGGCGGGCGAAGCGCAGCAGAAGCTCGCGATCCTGCATGCGCGTGATGTCGCTGTCGTAGCCGCCGATCGCGAGCAGCGACTCGTGCCTGGCGGTGATCGCCGAGCCGGCAATGAAGATGGTCTGCGAGACCAGGGCGCGCTGCAGTTTGCTTTTGTCGAGAAAGGCCTCGCGGTTGATGCATTTGGTGCTGCGGCTGCCCTTCAGCGACAGGAACGAACTGATGAGGACCTCGAGCGAGGGATTCTGGTCGAAGCGCGCCAGCGTCCGCTCCAGCCGGTCGGGCAGATAGACATCGTCCGAATCGAGGAAGGTCACCACCGGCGCACGGGCGCGCTCGATCCCCGCATTGCGCGCGGCATTGGCGCCGCGCCATTTGGCGCCGACATAGATCAGCCTCGGGTCGCGGATTTCGGCCAGCGCGGCAGCCGTCCCGTCCGTCGAACCGTCGTCGACCACGATGTGCTCGAAGCGGGTAAGTGTCTGCGCCAGAACGCTTTCCACCGCCCGCACGACCTGGCTGCGCCGGTTGTGCGTCGGCGTGATCACCGTAATCAGCGGAACGTCTTCGCTCGACATCGGGGTGCCGCTACCGGTCGGTTCTGGTGTCTGCCGGACGGGTTTGATGACTATGTTCGTATCCCACCTTTGATTTGTGGCCGACGCTACAAAAAAGCCACCTTTCTGTCACGCTGCGCTTACCAAGAAATGCCGGAAATCCGCGGCTTTTCCGCAACATTGCGGTTTGATGGCAACACCAATCGGCCTCCCGGTTGGCGTGACGGTTCGTCCGCGAGGCCAGGGGCGGCCTTGTCGCTATAACCTCCAAGGTAATCGACCGGACTACCTGGGTTTTGCACGATGATCCCAGGAAGCCGGCCGATCGGCTTCAGCCATGAAGAAGCAGGATCATGACCGCTTACGCCGTTGCCCTTATGCGCCAAATCACGCCAGGCCCCTGGATCATCGAAAATCTCGAGAAGATAGACGCCACGCTGGCGCCGTTCGGCGGTCGCTTCGTCGTCCATGGCGGCGATGTCGAGGGTCGTCGAAAACGCCTGGCCTGGGCATCTGATCGTCATCGAATTCCCGGACGGGCAGCATGTGCGGGACTGGTACCGGTCGCGCCCCTACCAGGAGATCCTCGCATTGCGCACCGACAATTCCCAATCCGACGTGATCTTCGTTGACGGCGTCGAGCATCCGCACAAGGCTACGGATGTGCTTGGCTGAGGGAATTGGCTTGATGCGGACGATTCGCGGCGACCTGCTGCAGCTTGCGCTCGACGGCGCGTTCGACGCGATCGTGCATGGTTGCAATTGCCAATGTGTGATGGGCAAGGGCATTGCTCTGTCGATCAAACAGCGTTTTCCCGCGGCTTACGTCGCCGATCTAGCGACGGCCAAAGGCGACCGATCCAAACTGGGAACCATTACGCTCGCCGAGATCGAGCGCGGAGGGCGGAGTTTTCATGTCGTCAACGGCTACACCCAGTTTCATTGGCAGGGACAAGGTGCGAAGGCCGACTACCAGGCAATCCGAAACGTCATGAAGGCGGTCAGGGCGCGGTTTTCCGGCCAGCGCATCGGCTATCCAAGGATCGGCGCTGGCCTCGCAGGCGGGGATTGGACAATCATAGCCTCGATCATTGACGAGGAACTCGCTGGCGAGAACCACACGCTGGTCGAGTATGCTCCGTAGCGTTCAGGCCCTCTTCAACAAAAACACCGCCTGCTGGCCGAAGAAATTCCAGAACCACCAGGGCATCGACAGGCCGATCTTCTGGCCGTTGGCGTCGAGCGCGGTCGCTTTCTCCACAGTCGCGCCGAGCTCCTCGCACAGATTGACGAAGTCGCGGATGGTGCAAAAGTGGATGTTGGGCGTGTCGTACCAGGAATAGGGCAGGTCCTTGGTGACCGGCATCCTGCCCTTGATCAGCAGCGAAAAGCGCACGCGCCAATGGCCGAAATTGGGGAAGGAAACGATGGCGCGGTTGCCGATCCTGAGCAGTTCATCGAGCACCACCTTCGGGTTGCGCGTTGCCTGCAGCGTCTGCGACAGCACGACGAAGTCGAAGCCCTTGTCGGCGTAGAATTTCAGATCCGTGTCGGCGTCGCCCTGGATAACCGATAGCCCGCGCGCCACGCATTCATTGACGCCGCGCTGCGACAGTTCCAGCCCGCGGCCGTCGACCTGCTTGGTCTCCTGCAACAGTTCCAGGAGCACGCCGTCGCCCGAGCCGACATCGAGCACGCGCGAATTGGGCGGGATGAGGTCGGTGACGACGTCGAGGTCGACACGCTGGGCGCGGTTGACGCTCATAGGCCGAGCCCCCTGGCGCGGGCGGCCGAGGCGATGAAGCCGTTGATGGCCGCGAACAGCTCCGGCTCGTCGAGCAGGAAGGCGTCGTGGCCGCGATCGGTCTCGATCTCGACGAAGGAGACGGAAGCGCCGGCCGCGTTCAAGGCATGCACGATCGAACGGCTCTCCTCGGTCGGGAACAGCCAGTCGCTGGTGAAGGAAACCAGGCAGAAGCGCGTCCTGGTGCCGGCGAAAGCGTCGGCGAGGCGCCCGCCGTGATCGGCGGCCACGTCGAAATAGTCCATCGCGCGGGTCAGATAGAGGTAGGAATTGGCGTCGAAGCGGTCGACGAAGGTCATGCCTTGATGGCGCAGATAGCTCTCGATCTGGAAATCGGCGTCGAAGCCGAAGGTCAGCGCTTCGCGGTCCTGCAGATTGCGGCCGAACTTGCGGTGAAGCGCGGCTTCCGAAAGATAGGTGATGTGGGCGGCCATGCGCGCGACGGCGAGCCCTTTTTCCGGGCGCTTGCCGAAATCGAGATATTTGCCGCCATGCCATTCCGGATCGGCCATGACGGCCTGCCGGCCGACCTCGTGAAAGGCGATGTTCTGCGAGGAATGGCGGGCGCCGGTGGCGATTGGCAGCGCCGAGAAGACCCGTTCCGGATAGCTCGCTGCCCATTCCAGCACCTGCATGCCGCCCATCGAGCCGCCAAGCACGCAAAACAGTTTTTCGATGCCGAAATGGTCTACAAGCATCGCCTGCGCGCGCACCATGTCGCGGATGGTGATGATCGGCAGGTCGAGCCCATACGGCCTGCCGGTCGCCGGGTTGGTCGAGGCCGGACCGGTCGAGCCAAGGCAGCCGCCGACAACGTTGGAGCAGATGACGAAGAAGCGGTTGGTGTCGATAATCTTGCCGGGGCCGATCAGCACTTCCCACCAGCCCGGCTTGCCGGTCACCGGATTGGTGTTGGCGACATGCTGGTCGCCGGTCAGCGCGTGGCAGACGAGGATGGCGTTGGAGCGCGCGTCGTTGAGCGTGCCGTAGGTCTGGTAGGCGATCTGGAACGGCGAGAGCAGCGTGCCGGCGTCGAGCTTCAGCGGCATGTCGGAGCCGAACTGCAGCACCGGGCTCGACGGATGGTCGACCTCGTCCTTGGTTCTTGCAGCGCGCTGAGCGACCATGTCCGTCCCCATCCTGTCCCGCATCGGTCTCGTCCCGATGCGATGTCCGGCCGGCCGCGGACAACAAAAAACCGGCATTGCCGTCGCAAAGCCGGTTACAGGTTGCAAACGGCCCTTTAGCGAGTTGTTTAACGTGGCTGCAAGCCGACCGGCCAAATCACCACGGAAGTCTGGCAGTTCTTCTAGGACCAGCGCTGCTGTTCGTCAACGGGTAGCCTCCTGGCGGCCGGACGCGGTGCCGTGCGCCGGCACTCGACATTCCAGCCTGTGGCCTGTATTTCCGCTGCGGCCTTTAAAGGCCTTCTCGACGGATTTGTGACATGAAGCAGGATCAACCTCGTCCAACGCCCCGCGCGGGCATCATGGACATCGAGGCCTATGTGCCGGGAAAAAGCACCGCGCCGGCCGGCGTGACGAAGGTCTACAAACTGTCGTCGAACGAAAACCCGCTCGGGCCTTCGCCGAAGGCAATCGAGGCGGCGCGCGAAGTGGCGGCGAAACTCGACGTCTATCCCGACGGCACGGCGCGGCGGCTGCGCGAGGCGATCGCCGAGGTGCATGGGCTGAATCCGGCGAACATCATTTGCTCCAACGGCTCCGACGAGATCCTGGGGCTCCTGGCGCAGACCTATCTGGCACCGGGCGACGAGGCCGTGTTCACCGAACACGCCTTCATGGTCTACAAGATCTACATCCAGGCGGCGGGCGCCAAGCCTGTCGCGGTCAAGGAAACCGACGAGCGCGCCGATGTCGACGCGATCCTTGCCGCGGTCACGCCCAAGACGCGGATCGTGTTCCTTGCCAATCCGAACAATCCGACCGGCACCTATGTGCCGTTCCAGGAGGTGCGCCGGCTGCACGCGGCATTGCCCAAGAACGTGCTCCTGGTGCTCGACGCGGCCTATGCCGAATATGTGCGGCGCAACGACTACGAGGCCGGCATCGAGCTCGCCGGCAGCTCCGAGAACGTGGTGATGACCCGCACCTTCTCCAAGCTCGGCCTTGGCGGCGCCCGCATCGGCTGGGTGTATGGGCCGGCGCATATCGTCGATGCGATCAACCGCATTCGCGGCCCCTTCAACGTCAATGCCACGGCGATCGAGGCCGGCATCGCCGCGATCCGCGACCGCGCCCATATCGAGCGCAGCGTGACGCATAACGAGAAATGGCTGGCCTGGCTCACCGCCGAGCTGACCGAGCTCGGCCTGCGTGTCACGCCCAGCGTCGGCAATTTCGTGCTGATCCATTTTCCCGACGACAAGAAGCATTCTGCCGCGGCCGCGGACGACTACCTCAGCCAGCGCGGTTACATCCTGCGCCGCGTCACCGGCTACGGTTTTCCCAACGCGCTGCGCATGAGCGTCGGCATCGAGGAGGCCAATCGCGGCGTCGTCGATGCGCTGAAGACCTTTCTGAAAAGCTAGAACGCCATGGCATCACCGATGTTCGAGAAAATAGCGCTGGTCGGCATCGGCCTGATCGGCTCGTCGCTGGCCCGCGTCATCCGCCGCGAGGGGCTTGCCAAGCACATCGCCATCGCGACGCGCAGCGCCTCGACGCTCAAGCGCGCGGAAGAGCTAGGCCTGGGCGATACCTATTCGACGGATGCCAGGGAAGCGGTGCGCGATGCGGACCTCGTCATTGTCTCCGTGCCGGTCGGCTCGTCCGGCGAGGTCGCGGCCGAGATCGCGCCGGCGCTGAAGAGAGGCGCCATCCTCACCGATGTCGGCTCGACCAAGGCCTCCGTCATCGCGCAGATGCAGCCGCATGTGCCGGAAGGCGTGCATTTCATCCCCGGGCATCCGCTGGCGGGCACGGAGAAATCCGGACCTGACGCGGGCTTTGCCGATCTCTTCGAGAATCGCTGGTGCATCTTCACGCCGCTGCCGGGCACTGATCCCGTGGCCCTCGAGAAGCTTTCGGAGTTCTGGCGGCGCTGCGGCTCCAACATCGACACGATGGACCCGCAGCATCACGACATGACGCTCGCGATCGTTTCGCATCTGCCGCACATCATTGCCTACAACATCGTCGGCACGGCGGACGATCTGGAAGCGGTGACCAAGAGCGAGGTCATCAAATATTCCGCGTCCGGTTTCCGCGACTTCACCCGCCTTGCCGCCTCCGACCCGACCATGTGGCGGGACGTGTGCCTGCACAACAAGGACGCGATCCTGGAGATGCTGGCGCGTTTCTCGGAAGATCTGGCCTCGCTGCAGCGCGCGATCCGCTGGGGCGACGGCGAGAAGCTGTTCGACCTCTTCACCCGCACGCGCGCCATCCGTCGCTCGATCATCGAAGCCGGCCAGGATATCGATGTGCCGGATTTTGGCCGGCAAGCGGTAGAGCACCCCAAAGGGAACTGATATTCAGGTGAGGCCCGTCTGCAAATGGCGGGTCCCTGCGCTTCCGGTGCTCACGTACTTCAAGTACGCTCCGCTCCGGTTCTCGGAACCCACCATTTTCGACTCGGCCTGACCTGAATCTCAGCTCCCTTTGCCTTTTTGGGCTGGCGGCCAGTGCGCCGCCATCATGGCCAACGTCTCGGCCCTGGTCGGCGCGCCGAGCCTTCCGCCGAAGCGCAGGCATTTGAGCGCGGCGGCGGCGCTGGCAAAGCGCAGGGCCTCTTCCATGGGCATGGCCTCGGCCAGGCCGACGGCAAAGGCGCCGTGGAAGACGTCGCCGGCGGCGAGCGTATCGATTGCCTTGACCTTCGGCGCCTCGACATGGCGCACGCGCCCGGTTGCCCGGTCGTGCCACCATGTGCCTCCCGCGCCGCCGGTCACGGCGACGAAGGCATCGGTGCGCGAAGCGAGGTCGGCGCAGGCGCTTTCCGGGTCGAGCGCATGGCCGCAGACGATGCGCGCAGCCGGTTCTGACGCGACGATGTGCGAGGCCAAGGGCAGGAGGCGCTCCAGCACCTCGACGGGCGCTGTGTCGGCATCCAGGATCGCTGGACGGCCGATCGATCTCGCCGCGCTCAAGGCGAGGGCCGCCGCTCCCGGCCAGCGAACATCCACCAGCACGGCATCAAAAGCGGAGAGGTCGGCGAGCGGCAGCGCATCGGGATCGGCCTGCGCTTGTCTGTCGTAGAAGGGGACGATGATGCGCTCGCCATGCGCATCCACCAGGATGGCGGCGAGTGCCGAACGCGCGCCGGTGACGCGGCGGATCAGGCTGCAGTCGACGCCTTCGCCCTCGATGTCCGCGATCAGCTGGTCGCCGACCGGATCGTCACCCGCGCTTGCCCACAGCGAAACTTCGGCGCCGAGCCGGTGCGCGGCGCAGGCGGCGCTCGTCGCCATGCCGGAGGCGATCTGGACGCCGTCGCTGGCGATGAACTTGCCTTGATGCGTGGGCAGCGTTTCGATGCGAAGGATGGTGTCGAGAGTGAAGGCGCCGACGCTGAGCAGTCTGACCGGTTTTGCCATTGTAGTGCTCTTCTTGGCCGGCATGGTCTTATCTGAAAACCGGTTCCCACTTTTTGCTACGCAGACCTTCGGTTCGGGACCATGTCCTACTCAAGCGGCTTGATCTTGCCGAGCGGGATGAAGCCGAGCGAAGCCTTGCCCTTGACGATCTTCAGCGGCATCGACGGTTCCTTTCCGAGCATCGCCAGGGCGGCAAAGCCCTGTTCGATTTCGCTTTTGTGCTCGGGAATCGCGCCGGCAAGGATAGAAGCCACCGCCTTGGGATCCTTGAGCTTGATCATCAGGTCCCCGTTGACCAGCCCTTCCGTGTCGACCGAGACAGGCCCGGACACGGTAATGCGCGCCGTGCCGGACGACAGGTCGAGACTGGCGATCTGGATCGACTGGCCGCGCAGGCTCTTCGGGGGTGCCGCGATCAACGCCACGCCGTTCTTCAGCGTTACGTCGCCGCTGCCGTCCAGCGCCGGCAGCACGCGTCCGTCGATGGCATCGGCGTTGATCTCCAGATCGCCGAAGCTGCCGACATAGTTGATATCCTGGCCGGACGGCTGCAACTGGCCCGCCGCCTTTCCGGCGCTGAACAACTGCATCGGGTCTGTGTCATCCTGCGGATCGGTCTGGCCGTTGAGCCCTTCGGCCTGCAGCGACACGCTCCTCGGCAGCGGCCACGACACTTTGACCTTCGCCTGCAACTGGTCCCAGTCGATCCAGAGCGGCGGCATGCCAGGCGCCATCGTTCGCAGCGGCCCGCGCAGGTCAGCGACCGGCGACAAGGGGCCGGTGATCGCGGCGACGGCATTGAAGCTTCCAGTGGAGGCGGCGACCCTCCGGGCGTCGTCCTCGTAGGCGATATTGTCGCAGGAGACCGTGAAGCTCATCGGATAGCCACTGACGGTGAGGTTGGCGCAGCCGGCGGCGATGCCCTTGCTGCCCAGTCGCGCCACCGCCTGGTCGGCCCCGGTCTTCAGCCTGTCGGCAAGATAGAACCAGCCGGCGCTGTAGATGGCGAACAGCACGACAAGAAATGCGGCAAGCCAGAACAGCCGGCGGCGAGGTTTGGGCGGTCGCTCGTCACTTGACGTCATGCTGCGGCTCTCGTTAACCCCGCGAGGGGGCATTCACTCTCACGCAAACAAGCGGGGGATAAAAGAGCACCTTCCGGTGCGATGTCGTTCACTCGAATGCGATCAGGCTTGGCGATATGGGCGATTTTTGGGTTTTTGGCTATGGGTCGCTGATCTGGCGACCCGGATTTGCCCATGTCGAGACGCGCCGCGCCCGGCTATACGGCTACCGGCGCTCGCTTTGCGTCTATTCCTTCGTGCATCGCGGCACGCGCGGGCGGCCGGGCCTCGTGCTCGGCCTCGACCGGGGCGGCTCCTGCATCGGCCTGGCCTATCGTGTTCCCGGCAATCTGCGCGACGAGGTGCTTTCCTACCTGCGCGAGCGTGAGCTGGTGACCAGCGTCTATCTCGAACGCATGCTGGACATCCGGCTGGATGGCGGCGTTTCGGTCGAGGCGGTCGCCTACATCGTCGACCGGCAGCACGAGCAATATGCCGGCGCACTCGATGCCGATCACGCGGCAAGGATCGTTCGCGGCGCCGTCGGCCAGTCAGGCCGGAATGAGGATTATGTGCTGAGCACGCTCGATCATCTCGAGGCGCTCGGCATCCGCGATCAATGGCTGGAAGAGGTAGGCCGCCAGGTCTCGCCTTCGTGAGGGGCTTTTTGTTTGCACAATTCCGGACGCAAAACCGCGACGCACTTTTGCTGGAATTGCTCTGGTCCGATCAAAAAGCAAAACCATGCCTTTGACCTCGGGAGGCCACGACCTAGCTTAGCGGCAACCCTTCCTTGGCCATCAGGCCCGTTCCAGCATCACGGAGATCAGCCTTGCAGAAACGCCGTCTCGGTCGCACAGACCTTTCCATCGCGCCTCTGGTTTTGGGCGGCAACGTCTTCGGCTGGACAGCCGACGAGAAGGCCTCCTTCGATCTGCTCGACCGGTTCGTCGGCGCGGGCCTGAATGCCATCGATACGGCCGATGCCTATTCGCGCTGGGTTCCCGGCAACAAGGGCGGGGAATCGGAAACGATCATCGGCAACTGGATGAAAAGCCGCGGCAACCGCGACAAGGTCGTGATCATCACCAAGGTCGGCTCCGACATGGGCCAGGGCAAGAAGGACCTCTCCGCCGCCTACATCGAAAAGGCGGTCGACGCGTCGCTGAAGCGGCTGCAGATCGACGTCATCGACCTCTATCTGTCGCATTGGCCGGATCCGGCCACGCCTTACGAGGAAACGCTCGGCGCCTATCAGCGCCTGCTCGAAAAGGGCAAGATCCGCTATCCGGGCTGCTCCAATCTCGATGCCGGTCAACTGCGCGCCGCGCTCGACGTCGCCAGCCTGCGCAGCCTGCCGCGCTACGAGGTTCTGCAGCCTGAATACAATTTGTACGATCGCTCGTCGCTCGATGGGCCGCTGCTCGACCTCTGCAAGGCCGAAGATCTCGGCGTCATCACCTATTTCAGCCTCGCCAAGGGTTTCCTGAGCGGCAAATACCGGAGCAAGGCCGATCTCGGCCAAAGCGAGCGCGGCGAGGACGTGGCCGAGTATCTCAATGAGCGCGGCATGCGCATCCTTTCCGCGCTCGACGCCGTGGCCGAGCGCCATTCGGCCAAGCAGGCGGAAGTGGCGCTGGCCTGGGTCATCGCGCGGCCGGGCATCACCGCTCCGATCGCCAGCGCCACCACGCCGGCCCAGATGGACAGCCTGATCCGCGCCGCGTCGCTCAAACTTTCGGCGGATGATATCGCAGCACTGGACCGCGCCAGCTCGTAGCATTCGCACGATCGTCCAAGACGGTCATGACGATCCCTCCTAAATCCTGTGGCATCGCGGCAGGAGGAGGGTTCGGCATGGCTGGTAGTGTTCTGGGCGATGCGCAGCCTTGGCAGCAAGTGCTGGCGCTTGTCGTGGCCGCGGCGGTCGTCATGGGCAGTCCGGGACCGGCGACGATCAGTGTGACCGCCGTCGGCGCGGCTTTCGGCCTGCGTCCTTCCCTGGGTTACACCTCGGGCGTCGTGCTCGGCACGATCGCGGTGCTTCTGGCGGTGGCGGCCGGGATTTTCGGCATATTGACCTCGGTGCCGGGAGTGGCGCCGGTGCTGGCGATCCTGTCGGCCGCGTACATCCTTTGTCTCGCCTTCAAAATAGCGACCGCGCCGCCGTTGGCCGAGCGTGCAAGCACGGCGACGAAGCCCGATTTTCTCGGTGGTTTCATGCTCGCGGTCGCCAATCCGAAGGCCTATGTGGCGATCGCCGCGGTCTTCGCCGGCGCCGCGTCGCAAACCGATGCGCTGGGCGCTTCCACGAGGCTGTTGGTGCTTGTCGCGATGATCGTCGCCATTCATATCGTTTGGCTACTGGCAGGAACCGCCTTCGCGCGCTTCCTTCGCCATCCGCGGGCGTCGCGGGTCATCAATCTGGTCTTTGCTGCGACGCTGGTGCTGACGACCCTGCTCGCGGTACTGCGATAGGCATTTCGCCGTTTCACGGAACCGGTGAAATGCCCTATCTCTTTGTTTTTTATGCAATTCCGGACGGAAAACGGCTTACACTTTTCCTGGAATTGCTCTGGCCGATCAGCTCTTGGCAGTTACGCCGAGCTCGGCCAGGCGCTTGACCGCAGTCGGCGGTATGGGGGGTGGATTCGGCGCCTGCGCGGCCTCGACCAAAAGCTGGTCGCAGGCAGCTTCGGTCTCGCCGATCAGCCGCTGCATGAATTCCTCCTTGCCGAGACCGGGCGGAATAGCGGGCAGGAAGCGGGCCTTGATGGTGCCGGGATAACGCATGAACTTGCGGCGCGGCCAGTAGAGCCCGGCGACATGGGCGACCGGCACCACGGGCACTCCCAGTTGCGAATAGATCTCGACGATGCCGTATTTGTAGGACGGCTCGGCGCCCGGCGGGCGGCGCGTGCCTTCGGGATAGATGATGAGCTGGCGCGGATTGCGGTTCATCTCCTCCCTGGTCGCGACGACGACGGCCTTCAGCGCTTTCGAGCGGCTGCCGCGGTCGACCGGGATCATGCGCATCTTCATGATGTACCAGCCGAAGAAGGGGATCCAGGTCAACTCGCGCTTCAGGATGTAGAGCGCGTCGTCGAGATATGGGAAGAAGGCGATCGCATCCCAGAAGGACTGATGCTTCGGCGCCAGGATGAAGGATCCTTCGGGCAGGTTCTCGACACCGGTGATCTCGCTCTTCGTCGCGGCGATCTTCTCATAGAGCCACATCGAGGTGCGCGACCAGAATTTCGGCACGAACCAGGCGCGGTGGCGTGGCGACAGGAAATAGAAGGGCGTCCAGAAGATCATCTGGACGATCAGGCTGAGATAGAAGACGAAGTTGAACGCCAGCGAGCGGATGATGAGCATACAAGGGGCCCGTGAGGAAGTGTGCGTTGGTTACACCAAGCGGCGGCAAAAAGGAAACGGCGCAGCGGTCGAATCTACCCCTACAACGACCGCGCCAGCCGCTCCCTCAGGCGCGGCGCCGCGAAATCGAGGAAGGCGCGCAGTTTCACCGGCAGCCGGCCTTGGCCGGCATGAACAAGGCTTACCGGCCAGGGCGGAGGCTCGAACGACTCCAGCACGACCCGCAACGCGCCCGCGCGCACCGCGGCATCCGCCTGGTAGGAGAGCACCTTCGTCAGGCCGAGCCCGGCAATGGCGGCATCGATCGCCGCCTCGGCGGTGTTGACCTGCAGGCGCGAGCGAACCGCGGTGGCGGTTTCTGTCTTGCCGGCGCCGAAGTTCCATCTGGCGGGCGCGGCGAGACCTTCGAAGGTGATGCAGCTGTGGCCGGCAAGCTCCGGCGGTTTCTCCGGCGTGCCGCATTTCGCAAGATAAGCGGGGCTGGCGCAGACGATGCGGCGGATCGAGCCGACGCGGATCGCCACCATGGCCGAATCCGGCAGCTCGCCGATGCGCAGGGCAAGATCGATATGCTCCTCCACCAGCTGGGTGATCCGGTCGGACAAGGTCAGGCGGATATCCACTTGCGGATAGAGGGCGAGGAACTCGGTGATCACCGGCAGCACATGCAGGCGCCCGAAGACGACCGGCGCCGTGATGACCAGTTCGCCAGTCGGGCTCGAATATTCGCCGGCCGCGGTGCGCTCGGCTTCGCCTACCTCGTCGAGGATGCGGCGGCAGGCGGCAAGATAGGACTGGCCGGCGTCGGTCAGCGTCAGGCGCCGGGTCGAGCGGTTGAGCAGGCGCGTCGTCAAATGCCTCTCCAGTTCGGAGAGCTTGCGGCTGACGGTCGCCAACGGGACGCCGGCACGCCTGGCGGCGGCGGAAAGGCTGCCGGCCTCCGCTGTGGCGACGAACAGGGACATGGCGTCGAGGCGATCCATTATTCTTCCGGAATGTGGAAGGATTGATTGCAAATATGGCATCTACATCCGATTTCCGGAAGAGGCTAAATGATGTGCGATCCTGTTCGAGGAGCGCCAGCATGAATGCCTCTACCAGCGACGTCGCCTTCACGCCGACCGTCAAGGCCATCCAGTCCCGCAAAGGGTCACGCGACTCCTATGCGCGCGTCGAGCAGCGCGGCGGCTGGCGGGCAACGATCACGCCCGACCTCGCCGCCTTCATCGAGGTGCAGACCAGCGTGTTCCTGGCGACGGCCAACGCCGAAGGCCAGCCCTACATCCAGCACCGCGGCGGGCCTGCCGGCTTCCTCAAGGTGCTCGACGAACACACGATCGGCTTTGCCGATTTTTCCGGCAACAGGCAGTTCATCACCCAAGGCAACCTACAGGACAACGACCAGGCCTTTCTGTTCCTGATCGACTATATGCTCAGGCAGCGCATCAAGATCTGGGGCACGGCGCGGGTCGTCGAAAACGACCCGGAGCTGACGGCGAAGCTGATGCCGGCGGGCTACAAGGCGCGGCCGGAGCAGGCGATCCTGTTCACGGTCACGGCCTGGGATGCCAATTGCCCGCAGCACATACCGCAGCGTTTCGAAGCGGCAGATGTCGCGGCGGCGCTCGCTGAGCGCGACGGGCGCATCGCCGGCCTGGAGCAGGAGATTGCGCGCCTGCGCAACAGCGCGCCGAGCGAAACTTAGTTTTTAGACGTTGCTGAGGCCTCGGCGAGTGTCATGCCTTCGGGCGTCGTGCGAAGCGGCAGGAAGCCGCGCGCCAGCGACAGCACATATTTGCTGTATTCGGTGAGCAGCACGCGCAGCGCCTCAGGCTTGGTCAGCCAGTTGCCATTGCCCAGATTGGTGTTGACCACCGGATAAGGCTCGAGGCGCGCGCCATGCAGCAGCCGGCCCATCTCGAGCAGGCTGCGCGGCATATGGTAATTGTTGGTCACGATGATGATGCTGCCATAGGCGTGGTTCTCCACCCATTTGGCGCTTTCCTCGGCATTGCCGATGGTGTCGAGCGCGGCGCGGTCGATATCGACGCAGCAGGAGAAGAGCTGCTTGTCGCCGCCCATTGCCGCCTGCAGCTGGCGCTTGGTGGCCGAAGGATGGACGCCGCTGATTAGCAGCCGTTCGCCCTTGCCTGAGGCCAGCAAGTCCATCGCCGCGTCGAGCCGCGACTGTCCGCCGGTGAGCACGATGATGGCATCGGCCTTGGCCGGATTGAGCGGGGTCGTCATATGGCTGACCTTGTCGGCAAACCAGCCGAAGCCGCCGGCAAAGAGCGCCAGCGCGGTAAGAATCACGAAACCGCAGACACGCAGGGCGAGCCGCAAACGACCAAACCCGGCGGGGGCAGCGCTGCCCGCACGCATCGCCGGCATCCGTCCAACCGTATCGATCGAATCCCGCGCTTCCATGATCCCCAGGTTAATCCTGAAAACTTCTAATGGTTAACTCCGAAATGCGGCCTTTGATAGGTAGGGCGGCGCACTTTGCGTTACGGCACCTGCTCAACCCGTGATCGTTGTCTTGTTTGTATTCAACGCCTTGCGCGGTTTTTCGGCTGGAGTTCATTGGTCAGCCCGCATCCGGCTGGCGAACGTCGATGTCGCTGAGATAGGCGACGACGGTCGCGTGCGAGGTCGCCGCGGTCAGCGCGCCGATCACCAGCACCATCAGGCCGACACCGAAATAGCCTGCCGAGCCGATGGCGAAGTTGCCGAACAATGCGGTCGCCTGGTCGGCCTGCGGCGTGGCCATATTGCGCGACGACCACCAGGAAAAGACGATGAAGACGACGATCGCGAGCGCACCGCCAGCGGCGGCGCCCTTCATGCCGGTGACCAGGAAATGCCAGCGGAATTCGCGCGCGATAAAGCGCGCCTCGGCGCCGACGAAATGCAGCACCTCGATGATATGGCCATTGCCTGCCATGGCGCCGCGCGTGGCGAACACTACCGTCAGCACCGTCGCCGACAGCATCAGCGCCAGCACGGCGATGCCGATCGTCACCGTTGTGTGCGCCATGGCGACCAGGCGGTCGACCCAGGTTCGGTGATCGTCGAGCGACGCAGTCGGGATTTTCGGCGTGATGGCGGCGCGCATGGCGGCGAAGTCGGGCGGGCTTGCCTCGTCGATGGTGACGATGATGAGGCGCGGCACCGGCAATTCGTCAATGTTGAGGCCGCTGCCCAGCCACGGCTCCAGAAGGCGCGCCGTGGCGTCCCGGTCGATGATCTTGGTGCCCTTCACGCCGGGGAACTCGCTGGCGATCTGCGAGGCCTGCGCAAGCGCCGCCTCCATGTCGAGGCCGTCGGCCGGTTTGATCTGGATCGTCGCCTCGCGCGAGATCTGGTTTTCCCAGACCGAGGCGGTGTCGCGCACCAGCGTCACCGCGCCGAAGGTGAGGCAGGACAGGAAGGTCATGATGGCGATGACCAGCACCAGCGCCCGTCCGGCAATGTTCTGCGCCGGCACGATCGGCGCCGTCTTGCGCTGGGCACGCCGGACCGTCACCGGCGTCTCGGCGCCGGCTTCATCGTGGAACTGATCGGCCGGAAAGTCAGTCATAGACGTCCAACCTTCCACCGGCCAAAATCATGCGACGCGCATCGACCTGCTCCATCAGGCCAAGGTCGTGGGTGGCGATCACGACCGCGGTGCCCAGCCGGTTGAGCTCGATGAACAGCCTGAGCAGCCGGCGCGCCAGCGGCGGGTCGACATTGCCGGTCGGCTCGTCGGCCAAAAGGATCTCCGGCTGTTCGATCAGGGCGCGCGCGATCGCGGCGCGCTGCTTCTCGCCCCCCGACAGCACCGGCGGCAGCACATGCATGCGGTCGCCGAGGCCGACCCATTTGAGAAGCTCGGTGACGTCGGTGCGGTAGCTCGCCTCCTCGCGCCCGCGCACGCGCAATGGCAGCGCGACATTCTCGTAGGTCGTCATGTGGTCGAGCAGGCGGAAATCCTGGAACACCACGCCGATGCGGCGGCGCAGCAGCGGCAACTCGCCGCGCGAAATGCGCGAGCGGTCCTTGCCGAAAATGGTGATCAGGCCGCGTGTCGGCTTCAGCGACATGAACAAAAGGCGCAGCAAGGTCGTCTTCCCTGCGCCCGATGGGCCGCTCAGGAACTGAAAGGAGCGCTCCGGAATGTGCAGGGAGATGTCGCGGAGGATTTCCGGACCCATGCCATAGCGGAGGCCGACATTTTCGAAGCGGATCACGTTCGGCGACCTGAAACTTTCGGCGGCGACGCGCCACAATCTACATTAACAGACCATCGGCCGGCATGGTTAACCGGCGGTTAATTTTTCAACGATCGACACTCGTCAGAGCCATTCCGGTGGGGAAGCGTTAACCAATTCCGTTTACGCAAAAGCAACGAAGACTCCACTGGTGCCGTAATGGCTGACGAGAGAACCGCGCGCCCTGTTTCCGGCGAAATCATGACCGGCACGGCAACAAATGCCGCGCCGGAGCGCGTCATCTTCGAGGCGGCCGACATCGTCGACGCGGACTTTATCGTGCTGCCGCGTTTTGCCGCGCGACCGGAAACGGCGCCGCCCCAGCAACTCCCCTCGACGCCGTCGATCGAAGGCATGGGCATGCTGCGCAAACCGGAGGCCGCGCTCTCGCGGCCCGCGCGGCGGGGCGGTCCGATGTTCTGGATTTCCGGCGTCGGCATAGCGCTGGTCTCCTTCTGGGTATCGGGCGGCCATGCGCTGGTCGGGCAGGGGCCGTTCCGGGTGGCCGCGGGGCCGGCGAGCGCGCTGACCATTTCCGGCGTGACGTCGCGCATCGATGCTTCAGGCCTGAAGCCGGTGCTGTTCGTTGACGGCGAGGCAGCCAATGACGGGATGAGGTCGGAGGCATTGCCGCCGCTCGAAATCCGCGTCACCGACAATGACAGCAACATCATCCGCTACAGGCTGGGGACATCCAACCGCTCGCTGGTGCCGGGCGAAAGATTCGGCTTTTCCAGCCGCCTCGATGTGCCTAGAAACGGCGTCAGGACAGTCTCCGTAATCTTCGCCGGCTAGGTGTGTCGATATTCAGGTGAGGCCGGCCTGCAAACGATGGCTTTCTGCGCTTCCGACGCTCACGTACTGAATGTACGCCCCGCTCCGGTTCTCGAAAGCCATCATTTTCGGCTCGGCCTGACCTGAATCTCAACACACCTAGCGCCCGGCATTGCAGTCGATTTGAAGGACAAAAAGAATGCCAGTTGTGCGCGGCAAGGACATCGAGGTCCTGTTTTCGGCGTCGGCGATCGCGCGCCGCAATCTCGAGCTCGCCAAGGAAATCGCCGGGCGCGACTATCACGACCTCTTGGTGATCTCGATCCTCAAGGGCTCGTTCGTCTTCGCCGCCGATCTCATCCGCGCGATGCATGATGTCGGCCTGTCGCCGGAAGTCGAGTTCATCTTCATCTCCAGCTACGGCGCCGGGACCACGAGCGGCGAGGTGAGGGTGCTGCGCGACATCGACAATGAGGTCGCCGGCCGCGACGTGCTGTTGATCGACGACATTCTGGAATCCGGCAAGACGCTTTCCTACACCCGCGACCTGATGCTTTCGCGTGGCGCCAAGAGCTGCGCCATCGCGGTGCTGCTCGACAAGCGCATGCGCCGCCAGACCGCGCTCAACGCCGACTATGTCGGCTTCGACTGCCCGGACTATTTCGTCGTCGGCTACGGCATGGACGTCGCCCATGCGTTCCGCGAGCTGCCTTTTGTCGGCGTGGTCAAGGGCGACGCCTGAAGCGGCGGCCAAAGCGCGTCGCGATTTCAGGTTCGCTCCATGCGCTTTAGCTTTTTGATTTTGCGCATGTTTTTGTCCCGAAACCGGCTACCACTCTCGGGAGACATGCCTTTAAGTCATCCCGAAAAGTCGCCGATCGTTAGAATTTTCAGAAAACATCAACGTTTCGGCGGCATCTATTTCGCCATGGCAAAGCTTCTGATCGTCGAGGACGACGAGTCCGTCCGCACCCTCGCTGCCCGCGCGCTGGAGCGCGACGGCCACAATGTCACCATCGCCACCGACGGCGCGCAGGGGCTGGACACCATCCGCCAGGCCCGTGGCGGCTACGATCTTGTCGTGTCCGACATCCGCATGCCGGAGATGGACGGCATCGAGATGGCGACAGCGGCGGCGAGAGAATTCCCGACGATGAAGATCATGTTGATGACCGGCTATGCCGACCAGCGCGAGCGCGCCGAGGAACTCAACGGCATCATCCTCGACGTGGTGCAGAAGCCGTTCACGCTTGCCGAAATTCGCGCCCGCGTCGGTAAGGCGTTAAGCTGCTTCGCTTGAAACGGCACCAGCCGCCGGAGCGGCACTTCGCCGGCGCTCGCCGTTGAGCGCAAGGAGGCCGGCGCCGATGATCAGCGCCGCACCCAGCACGGTCGTTTCACGCGGCACTTCGGCAAAGAACAGGAAACCCCACAGCGGCGACCACAGGATGCCGGTATATTCGAACGTGGCGACGCGGTTGGCCGGCGCCATGCGGTAGGCCTGCGACAATAGGATCATGCCGGCGGAGGCGACGAAACCGCAGGCGGCCATCTTCAGGAAATCCGGCATTGTCGGCCACACCCACGACCGCACCAGGAAATCGACGCTCGGATGCGCCGCATGAGTGATGCCGGCAAGGTGGAACACAGTTGCAACAGCAATCGCGCCGCTCAGATAGGCGCCGTTCTGGTAGAAGGCCATCACAGTCGACGATTCGGTGTCGCCAATACGGCGCGCCATCAACTGCGAACAACCGTAGAGGCAGGCTGAGCCCAGCGACAGCAACGCCGCCCAGTCGAACACGCCGGCGCCGGGACGCACCATCACAACCACGCCGACCAGGCCGATCAGCACCGTCGCCAGGGTTTTCCAGGAGACGCGCTCGCCGAGATAAGGCCCGGCCATCGCCATGATGAACAGCGGCGCCATGAAATAGAGCGCCACCGCGTCGGCCAGCGGCAAAGCCGCGATCGCCAGGTAGTAGACCGTGTAGGAGGAGAACTGGATGAAGGCGCGCAGCGTCAGCATGCCGAAGCGCTTCGACAGCACCGCTCTCAGGCCGACATCGGCCTGGACGATGACGATCAGGATCGGCAGCGCGACGATGGCGCGGATCGCCATCACCTCGGTCACCGGATAGCTACCCGACACCGCCTTCACCAGCGGATCCTGCAGCGAAAAAACCAGCACGCCGAGGCAGAGGCTCAGAATGCCAAGCACCATCCGGTTCCGCATCGTCGTTCCAGCGAAAAAGAGCCCGCTACCGTTTCGGGCAGCGGGCGCGAGTGAGGACTCTTCGAATTGGTCCGCGACCGATTCGCGGCCGCATATCCAATGGGTGCGCGACTATCCCGCCGCGTTTGACATGTTGCAAACGAATTGGAATGATGCCAGCAATCAGATTCTCTTATGGCGAATTCGATGAGACCAGTCCTCGACAGCGACCTCCTACGTACCTTCGTAGCGGTGGCCGAAACCGGCAATTTCACTCGCGCGGCAGAGAAAGCCGGGCGCACCCAATCGGCCGTTTCGATGCAGATGAAGAAGCTGGAGGACATGGTCGGCGACAATCTGTTCGAACGCGGCTCGCGCGGCGTGGCGCTGACACGCCGCGGCGGCGAGCTCATCGCCAACGCGCGCCGGATTGTCTCGCTGCTCGACGAGACTGCCGCCTCGCTGGTGGCGCCGCCGCTCGGCGGACTGGTGCGCATCGGCATCCCGGCCGAATATGGCCGTTCGATCCTGTCGCGGGCGCTCGGCGAATTCGCCAAGCGCCATCCTCGCGTCGAGGTCACGGTGCGTTATGCGCATTCGGATTCGCAGGTGAGGGCGCTCGCGGCCGGCGAACTCGATCTCGCCGTTGTGTTCGAATGGGAAGGGTTTTCCGGTGGCGAGGTGCTGATGCACGACCCGACGGTGTGGGTGACATCGACGCTGCATCACATGCATGAGGAACGGCCGGTGCCGATCGCGCTTTACAGCCGCAACGGCTGGTGCCGCGACTTCGCGATCAAGTCGCTACAGCAGCGCGGCCTCGACTACCGTGTCGCCTACACCAGCGACACCAATGGCGGCCTGACGCTCGCGGTGACTTCCGGCCTGGCGATCGCGCCGATCTCGCGCAGCAATATCCCGCCCGATTGCCGGGAACTGACGGCCACCGACGGGTTCGGCGACATCGATTCCTCCAACGTGGTGCTGCATCGCAATCCGCTGGCGACAGGCGAAGCGATCGACGGCATGGAGAATGCGATCCGCGAGGCTTTCATGCTGACCAGGCAGGCGGGCGCGAAGGTCGACCTTTAATCCGGCGGACCGCTTTCGATCTGCCTGTGCCAGCGCATGGCATCGTCGAGGCGATCGTCGCCCCAGAACAACTCGCCGTCGACGACGAAGCTCGGCGAGCCGAAAATGCCGAGCGCCTTGGCCTGTTCGGTCGCGGCCGCGAGATCAGCCTTGGCGGCGTCGCTGTCGGCCTGCCGCAGGACCGGCTCCGGCTTTTGTCCTGCTTTCTCGATGCTTGCGGAGATGTTCGGCTCGCTGCCCGCCGGCTCGCCCATCTCGAACCAGCGCCGGTAGCTCTCCCTGGCATAGGCCTCGCACCAGCCGTCGCGCGCGGCGATGATCGCGACACGGTTTGCGCGCTCGAGTTCAGCAAGCGGATAGGGCGCAGGCAGCTTCGGCACCATGTTGTACATCGCCGCGCGGCGCTCGATGTCGCGCCACATATAGGCGGCCTTCGCAGGCTTCCTGGCGAAAGGGATGTTGTCCATCTCGATCATGATGGCGCGCACGTTGAATGGCCGCCAGCGGAACTCGATGCCGGTCTCGGCCTGGACCCCCGCCAGCCGCATCACCGAAAGGTAGCTGTAGGTGCTGCCGATGGAAAACCAGAAGTCGATCATCGCCCTATCCCATCGGCCGCGACGCTATCGGTTCTGACTTTGCGCGGCAATCTCGCGACACCGATGGGCGCCGACTATTTCAGCTCCAGCAGCCTTTCGAGATAGCTGCGCTCGATGTCGGGGCTCAGCGCGTTGCCGAGCCGCTTGCGGATCGCGTCGAGGATCTGGCGGGCGCGCTGCACGTCGATCTCGTCGGGAACCTTGACCGAGGTGCCGTCATCAGGGCCGTTGGTGGCGCGCGGCCGTCCAAGCGGATCGCGATCGGCGTTCTGCTCGCGGCCGCCCTGCTCGCTGCCGCCCTGGTCGCCCTGCATGGCCTGCATCTGCTTCATCATATCCTTGGCGCCACGGCGCAGTGCCTCCAGCGCACGGCCCTGGTGCCCGACCGCCTGGTCGCCGTCGCCCTGGCCGAGCGACCGTTCGGCGTCGCCCATCGATTTACCGGCCTCGCCAAAACCCTCATTGGGCTCCATGCCAAGGCCCTCGAGGCCCTTCTTCAACTGGTCGAGGTCGCTTTGCAGCTGGCCCTGGCCTTCCTGCAACTGCTTCAGCGCATCGGCCAGGTCCTTGGGCGACATTTTCGGCCGTCCCAGCGGATCACGGTCCTGGCCGGGGCCAGGCCGCTGTTCGTCCTGGCCCTGCTGCGGCTCGCCATCCTCGCCCAGCTGTTGATCGCCGTCCTGGCCACGCTGGCCGCGCTGCATCTGGTCAAGGCGGAAGGTGTCGTTCATCATCTCCTGCTGGCGGCGCATGATGTCGCCGAGCTTATCCATCTGCTGGCGCATCTCGCTGTCCTGCTCGCCGCCCGGCTGCTGACGGCCGGCCTGCAGGTTGTTCATCATGTCCTGCAGTTCGGACAGCAGCTGCTGGGCCTTGTCGCGATCGCCCGATTTGGCCAGGTTCTCGATCTGGTCCATCATGCGGTCGATGTCGCTCTGGCGCAGCTCGCGGCCGTTTTGCTGCATCTGCGGCGCGTTCGGGTTCTGCTGCGCGCGCTGGGCGAATTCCTGCAGGAACTGGTTCATCGCCTCGCGCAGTTCCTTCATCGCCTTCTCGATCTCCTGGTCGCTGGCGCCGTTCTTGATGGCGTCCTGCAGCGCCTGCTGCGCCTGGCGCAGCCGCCGCTCGGCGGCCGACAGATTGCCTTCCTCGATGCCGAGTGCGATCTCCCACAGATAGGACACGACGTTGCGCAACTGGTCGTCGCTGTCGGACAGCTTCAGGCGGCTCCTGGCGCTCATGATGGCGAGATAGTTCGACATGTTGTCGAACGTATCCTCGGGACGCAGCGTGATTGCGTCGATCAGGTCGAGAACGCGCGGCTTGGCATTGGTGTCGAGCGCCAGCAGCCGGCGCTGTTCAATCACCGCGCGGGCCAGCGGGTTGGCGAAGGGCCGCTCCGGCATGACAAGCGTCCTGGTGTCGCTGGTCGCGGTGTGGCCGGCATCGTCGGTGACGCTCAGCGTCAGCTTGATGCTGGAGCCGGCCCAGACATGCTCGGTCAGGTCCTTGGTCGTCTTGGCCACATTCGTCTTGCCGCCGCGGCGCGGCAGGGTCAGCGGCATGTCGGGCGGGCCGTAGAGCGGATGGACGTTGGCGGTCGGCGGGTCCGACAGGTCGAAAACGGCCTTGGCGGAGGCGGCGCCGTAGTCGTCGGCGATCTCATAGTTGAGCTCGATGGAGCCGTTGACGGCGCGTTTCGGCTCGCCGACGAAGCGGATCGTCGGCGGCTTGTCGGGGATCACGGCAAAGGCCCAGTGGCCAAGATCGCCGTCACCGGAACTCAGCGTCAGCGTGCCGGCGGTGTTCAGCTTGCCGGAGAACTGGCGCACCTTGGGCGCCGCCTGGCTGGCGGCGGGCGCGGCCGCCTTGGGCGCCGCGGGTTCGATGGCGCGGGCATTGCCGCCCGTATCGGCATAGCTCAGCGTTTCCTCGCCAGAGCCGCCGGTGACGCGCAGTGAGATGTCACTGCCTTGCGGAACCGAGAAGGTCTGGACGGCCTGGTTGGCATCGGCGGTGAGGAACAGCGGTGCCTTGCCGGTATAGGCGGGCGGCGTCACCCAGGCGTCGATGCGCGGCGGCACGGTATCGCGTGCGGCGCGGGCGACGAAACCGTCGCTCACCCTGCCGCCAAAGGGGCCGAAGGAGAAGGCGAGAGCGGTGACGAGCAGCAGCCCGGCTATGGCGCGCAGGCCCCAGCGGTCGTAGTTCGGCACGCTGCTGCGCGGCCGGTCGGCGCCAAGGTTCGAAAGCCGCTCGGCCATGCGCTTCTGGTGCTCGCGCCACAGCGCCTGCGAGAAGATGCTCTCGGCGCCGCTCGGACGGTCGGTCTGCACCTGCACCGGGCTGTGCAGCAATGCGTTCGCCGCCTCGATGCGCCGGTCGACCTCGGCGGCCGTCGGAATGCGGAAGAAGCGGAGCGGATAGAGTGCAGCGATCGCCGCCAGCGCGAACAGGATCAGAAGGCCGATGCGCGCTGCGTCCGGCAGACGCAGGAACAGACCGAACCAGGAAAAGCTGAGGAACAGGCTGACCAAGACCAGCAGCGGCAGCACGAGCGGCCAGCCGCGCTCGGAGACCATCGAGGCCCGCGTCGCCAATCGGCTGAGCGCCAGGCGTGCGGCCAGGCTGCGCTCGCCGCTGGAAGTGGGTCGTTCCGTCATCGGCCCTTCCTGCCCGGGCAGGATAGCCCGGACGTCATCACCAGAAGGATACCAGCAAACACGGCAAAGGCGAGGCGGGTTCCAAAAACGTGAAGCGGTTTGCCCGGGTTATGATCAGAAATTGGCCGGATTCGTGTTGGAACCGCAGACCAGGACCGCCACTCGCTCGCCCTCAGCCGGCTCATAACGTCCGGAAAGCACGGCGGCGAAGGCTGCCGCGCCGCCCGGTTCGGCGATGATTCGCACACGGTCCCACAGCGCTTTTTGCGCGGCGACGATGTCGTCGTCGCTGACCAGGATCGAGCGCTCGACGAAAGCTTCGGCGAGCGGGAACATCATTTCGCCGACCCGCTTCGGCGCCAGCGAATCGGCGGCAATGCCTTCGGCTGGCGCATCCACCGGCTCGCCGGCTTCCAAAGCGCGGTAGAGCGTCGGCGCGCCCTCGGGCTCGATGGCGATGATGCGGATGCGCCCCGAGAACCAGGCGGCGGTGCCGCCGATCAGCCCGCCGCCGCCGACGGCGACCAGCAGCGTGTCGATTTCCGGCAGATCGGCCTCGATCTCCATGCCGAGCGTGCCCTGGCCGAGCAGCGTTTCCTCCTGGTTAAAGGCATGGATCTGCAGGGCGCCGGTCCTCGCCGCGAAGTCCTCGCTGGCGGCCAGCGCCTCGGCATAGCGCGCGCCGCCGACCACCAGCTCGGCGCCATAGCCGCGAATGCGCTCGATCTTGGCAGGCGGGCTGACCTCGGGCACGAAGATAGACGCCTTGTGTCCGAGCTTCATGGCGGCATAAGCGACCGCCGCGCCGTGATTGCCGCCCGACGCCGCGACCACGCCAGCTTTTGGCGCCGGCCGCGTAAGCAGGTTGGTGAAGGCGCCGCGCGCCTTGAAGGAGCCGGAATGCTGCAGGCATTCGAGCTTCAGATCGACCGGAAAGGGCGACTTACCGAAATCCGCCATGTCGACGCGCATCACCGGCGTGTGGCGCACATAGGGCCGGATGCGCGGTTCGATTGCGGCGATGCGCTCGCGCGTGATCGTTCTGGTCTTCACCATGGCCTGCTCCTCGGGTTGACTTCAATTAGTAACTTAGCAAAATGGCTAAATGCAAGAGGTCGACATCTTCAAGGCATTTGCCAACGAGCGCCGGCTGCAGATCCTCAATTGGCTCAAGGATCCGCGCGCGCATTTTCCACGCCAGGCCGATGGCGATCTGGTCGATGACGGTGTCTGCGCGCTGCTGATCGCCGAAAAGCTCGGCATCACCCAGGCGACGCTGAGCGAGCATATGCGCGTGCTGACCCAGGCCGGCCTGCTCAGCACCAAGCGCACCAAGCAATGGACATTCTATCGCCGCGACGAGGGCCGGATCGCCGAAGCCAAGGCGCTTATCCAAGAGAAGATCTAGCGTTAGACGGGAGAGGCTATTTCAGCCAATCGGGGATCGAATCCAGTCCGATCAGGTCTTCATAGGTCTGGCGCGGCCGCACGACATGGAAGCGGTCGCCGTCGACCAGGACCTCCGGCACCAGAAGCCTGGTGTTGTAGGTGCCAGCCTGCACCGCGCCATAGGCGCCGGCGGTGGAAACGGCGATCAAGTCGCCCGCCTTGAGCCTTTGCAGGTCGCGATCAAGGCCGATGAAGTCGCCGGTCTCGCAGACCGGGCCGACGACGTCGACCTTCATGCGCGGCGTCGATGCCGGCGGCTGCACCACCGACCTGATGTCATGGAAGGCGTCATAAAGCGTCGGCCGGATCAGGTCGTTCATGGCGGCGTCGATGATGAGGAAATTCTTGGCGTCGCCTTCCTTCACATAGACGACTTGCGACACCAGGATGCCGGCATTGCCGACGATCAGGCGGCCTGGTTCGAACATCACCTTGAGATCGAGCTTGGCGACGTGCTTCCTGACGATCTCGGCATAGGCGTCGGGCAAGGGCGGTGGGCTGTTGTCGACACGGTAGGGAATGCCGAGGCCGCCGCCGAGATCGACATGCTCGATCGCATGCCCGTCGGCTCGCAACGCTCCAACCAATTCGACCAACAACGCGAAGGCGTCGTCGAACGGCTGCAGCTCGGTGATCTGGCTGCCGATATGGGTGTCGATGCCGGTCACCTTGATGCCCGGCAACTCAGCCGCGCGGGCATAGACCTGCCGCGCGCGCTGCCATGGAATGCCGAACTTGTTCTCGGCCTTGCCGGTCGAGATCTTCTTGTGCGTCCTGGCATCGACATCCGGGTTGATGCGCAGCGAGACGGACGCCACCTTGCCGAGCGCCACGGCGCGCGCCGATAGCAGCTCGAGTTCAGGCTCGGATTCGACGTTGAAGCAAAGGATGCCGGCGTTGAGCGCGAAGTCCATCTCGCGCGCGGTCTTGCCGACGCCGGAAAACAGGATCTTGTTGGCCGGGATGCCGGCGGCCAAGGCGCGCCGCAGTTCGCCTTCCGAGACCACGTCGGCGCCCGCGCCCTGCCTGGCGAGCGTCCTCAGCACGGCTTGGTTGGAGTTCGCCTTCATGGCGTAGCAGACCAGCGCGTCGAGGCCGGCGAAGGCCTCCTTGAAAACACGGAAATGCCTGGTCAGCGTCGCCGTCGAATAACAATAGAAGGGCGTGCCGACCTCGGCTGCGATATCGGGGATCGCGACGTCTTCGGCATGGAGCACGCCGTCGCGGTAATCGAAGTGGTTCACGAGGATTGGTTCCGGAAAAGATCAAAGCAAGGGGTCGAGAATGAACTTCTTGTCCTTGACCGGTTTTTCCGGCTCGGGCGGCACCGGCTGCTTGGCGCGCTCGGCATCCTTGCGCGCCTGCTCTGCCGCCTCATAGGGCGTGTCGAGCCCGGTCTTCCTGCCGCAGGCCGTGACGGTGACAACCGCCGCCAGCAGCGCGAGCGTCACCAAAATCCTGCTACGGGTCATCGATTCATCCGTTCGAACTGTTGCTTGTGCCGCCGCTTTTAGCCGAGTTTTTGGCGCTTTGCATCCCGGCAATTGTATTGCTGCATGTCGTTGTCCCCGAACCGCCGCGCACTTCTGGGCGACATGCATTAAGCCTTGGTGAGCCGCTTTTTCCAGTAGCGGATCTGCTTTCGCACTTCCGATGGCGCGGTGCCGCCGAAGCTCGTGCGGCTCTTCACCGAATTCTGCACGGCAAGCACCGAGAAGATATCCTCGGTGATGCCGGAATCGATCGAGCGCAGATCCTCCAGCGAGAGCTTCTCCAGTCCGACCTGCCTTTCCTCGGCCAGCGCCACGGCGCGGCCGGTGACATGATGGGCTTCGCGGAAGGGCAGGCCGAGATTGCGCACCAGCCAGTCTGCAAGGTCGGTCGCCGTGGCGTGACCGGCGCCGGCGGCCTTCTTCATGGCGGCGGCATTGACGGTCATGTCGCGCACCATGCCGGTGGTCGCGGCCAGCATCAGGTCGAGCGTCTCGGCGGCGTCGAAGACCGCTTCCTTGTCCTCCTGCATGTCCTTGCCGTAGCTCAGCGGCATGCCCTTCATCACCGTCAGCAGGCCAACCAGGTGGCCGTTGACGCGGCCGGCCTTGCCGCGCACCAGCTCGGCGGCGTCCGGGTTCTTCTTCTGCGGCATGATCGAGGAGCCGGTGGAGAAGGAATCCGAGAGCCGGATGAAGCCGAATTGCGGCGTCGACCAGATGACGATCTCCTCGGCGAGCCTGGATAGATGCGTGCCGCAGATCGCGGCCAGGCTCAGGAATTCGAGCGCGAAGTCACGGTCCGACACGCTGTCGAGGGAATTGCGCGTCGGCTCGCGGAAACCGAGCGCCTTCGCCGTCATGTGGCGGTCGATGGAAAAGCTGGTGCCGGCAAGGGCTGCCGCGCCCAGCGGGCTCTCATCCATGCGCTCGATGGCGTCGCGGACGCGCGACAGGTCGCGGCCGAACATCTCGACATAGGCCATCAGATGATGGCCGAAGGTCACCGGCTGCGCCGCCTGCAGATGGGTGAAGCCGGGCATGACGGTTGCCGCATGCTCCTCGGCGCGTTCGAGGAAGGCGGCGATCAGGTCCTTCAGCGCCTCGGCGACGCGCAGGCATTCCTGCTTGACCCAGAGTCTGAGGTCGACCGCAACCTGGTCGTTGCGCGAACGGGCGGTGTGCAGGCGTCCAGCCGCCGGGCCGATCAGGTCGGCAAGCCGGGCCTCGACATTCATGTGGATGTCTTCCAGCCTGGTCGAGAATTCGAACTTGCCACCCTCGATCTCTTTCAGGATCGTGTTCAGCCCGTGAGCGATTTTTTCTTGATCGGCGGCTGAAATAATGCCCGTTTCAGCCAGCATCTCGCTGTGGGCAATCGAACCGCTTATGTCCTGCGCATAGAGCTTGCGGTCGAAGCCGATCGACGCGTTGATCGCTTCCATGATCGCGGCCGGACCCGAGGCAAAACGTCCGCCCCACATCTGGTTGCTGGCCTTCTTGTCGCTCATCGCTATAACCCGTGCTCCGGAGCAGTTTTGAAAATGGCAGACGGCAGTAGATTTTTGTTTCCGGCTACGCGCCTCATCCTCGCCGCTTTGGTGGCGGGCGTGCTGGCCGGCGCGGTCGCGGTATATGTCAGCGAGAGCGGTTCTGGCAACAATGCTCCGGAGAAGGCCGCCGCCGTCGCCGGCACGGGCGATGCCGCCTGCGCGGCCAAATCCGCACGCGCCAAGGCTGTCGCGGCGAAAGCCGTCGGCCAGGTCGCGGCACTGCAGCCGGCGGATCCGCCGCAATCGCTGAAAAGCCTGGCTTTCAACGGCCCCGACGGCAAGCCGATGACGATTGCCGACCATGCCGGCAAGACCGTGCTGCTCAATCTCTGGGCGACATGGTGTGCGCCATGCCGGGCCGAGATGCCGGCGCTCGATGCGCTGCAGAAGGAAAAAGGCAGCAATGCCTTCGAGGTCGTCGCGGTCAATGTCGACACCGGCGACGACACGAAGCCGAAAAAGTTCCTCAAGGAGATCGGCGTCGAGACGCTCGGCTTCTACCGGGACCCGACGATCGCCCTGTTCAACGAGGCGAAGACGCGCGGGTTGGCGCTCGGGCTTCCGGTGACCATGCTGATCGACGGCGAAGGCTGCCTGATCGCGCATATGAACGGCCCGGCCGAGTGGTCGAGCCCCGACGCCAAGCGGCTGGTGGAAGCGGCGCTAACGCCGTGATGATTTCAGACTGAACGCGCGGCCGCGGCCGGCTGCAGCATCAGGATGCTGCCGCCCCTGGCTCTTTCGACCTTGGCGGTTGCCCCGACCGCACCGTCTTCCTTGACGCCTTCGTCGGCCGCCGGAGCCCCCGTCAGATCAGCGAACGCCTCGATCGGGCCGGGCCTGCCCAGAAAATATCCCTGGCCGATGTCGCAATCCTCGGCATCGAGGAAGCGCAGCTCGTCCAGCGTCTCGACGCCTTCGGCCAGAACCGGCAGGCCGAGGCCGCGCCCCAGGCCAAGCACGGCGCGCACGATGGTCGCGACCTGATCGTTCCTGTCGACCGATTTGATGAAGGACCCGTCGATCTTGATCTTGTCGAAGGGGAAGGCGCGCAGGTTGGACAGTGACGAATAGCCGGTGCCGAAATCGTCCATGGCCACGCGCACGCCGAGCGCCTTGATCTGACGCAAGGTGGCCAGCGCCCGCGGCATGTCCTTGATCAGCGCCGTCTCGGTGATCTCAAGCTCTAGCCTGCCTGCCGCCAGTCCCGTGCGCAGCAGCACCTCGTGCACCTTGCGGCTGAAATCGGGATTGTGGAGCTGCACCGCCGAAACGTTGACGGCGATCGTCAGCGGGTTCCTCCAGCTAGCGGCCTCCTTGCAGGCCGTCACCAGCACCCATTCGCCGATCTGGGCGATCGCGCCGCCATCCTCGGCCACAGGGATGAACACAGATGGCGCAATGTCGCCGCGTTCGGGATGTTGCCAGCGGATCAAGGCCTCGAAGCCGACCATGCTGCCGCTGCTGATTTCCTTCTGCGGCTGATAGACGAGACGGAACTCGCCGCGCGCCACCGCCTGGCGCAGGTCCTGCTCCATGATGCGCCGGTCGCGCGCCTCGGCGCCCATCGAGGCCTCGAAATAGCGGAAGGTGTCCTTGCCTTCGGCCTTGGCGCGATAGAGCGCGGTGTCGGCGTGGCTGATCAATGCCGCCTGTTCGTCGGCGTCGAGCGGATAAAGCGCGATGCCGATGCTGGCCGACACCATGCCGCCAGGCGACAGCCGGTTTTCCTGACGCAGCGCCGACAGCACCGCTTCGGCAATGCGGCCGGCGGCCTGGGGGTCGGGAAGATTGGGGGCGATGATGGCGAATTCGTCACCGCCGAGCCGAGCCAGCATCTGGCCTTGACGCAGCACGCTGGAGGCGCAGTGAGCCACCTTTTGCAAGACCGCGTCGCCGGCGGCGTGGCCGAAGAGATCGTTCACTTCCTTGAACCGGTCGAGATCGAGAAGCATGAGCGCCAGCTGGCTGCCCTTGCCCCCGCCTTTGCCGCCAGGAGCGGCCGAGGCGATCTCGGCTTCCAGCCGGCTGGTGAAGGAGCGCCGATTGCCGAGCCCGGTGAGCGGGTCGTAATGCGCAAGCCGCATGATCTCTTGCTCGGCCTTCCGGCGCTCGCGAATGTCGCGGACGGCAACGACCAGATGCGGCTTGCCGCAATAATCGATGCTCCTGGCGATCAGCTCGACCGGGATCGGGCTGTCGCCCTGGCCGCGAAGGTCGGCTTCCTGCGCCTGTCCGTTGCCGGCGGCGACCGCCGAGGCGACGCGCTCGCCGAACAGTTCGCCGAGCGTCATCGTGTTCAGCGTGGCGGCGGCAATGCCGCTCAGCGCCGCGATGCTGTCATTGGCGCTGACGAGGCGGTTGCCGTCGCAGACGATGAGGCCCTCGACGGCGGCATTGGCGAGGCCGTGCATGCGCTCCGCCTCGATCCGGTGGCGGCGAAAGCGCAGATCGATCCACAGCGCCGTGGCGGCCAGCACCAAGATGATCAGGCTTGCCGTGGCGGCGGCGAAGGCTTGCGACATCGGCGCGATCGTGAATTTCGAGATCTCTATCGAGGAATCCGGATAGATCGAGACCGCGGCCATGGCGATGAAATGCAGCGTGCAGATCGCCAGCGTCAGCAGGACGGCGCCGGCGACTGTCGCCAGGGTCGACGGCCGGCGCAGCACGACAAGCAGCGAAAGCGCGGCAAGAATTATGCCCGAGGCCAATGAGGCGGCGACGAAAAGCTGGTTCCAGACGATCCGGCCTTCGACCTCGAAAGCCGCCATGCCGGTATAGTGCATCGCCGCGATGCCGATGCCCAGCACGGCGCCGCCGACGAGATGGTGGTCGACGCCGCCGCGCATGGTCGCGATCCACATGCCGGCCGCGGTCAGAATGACGGAAAGCGCCAGCGAAGCGACCGAAAGCTCGGCGTTGTAGGCGTTGGGTATTCCCGGCGTGAAGGCGATCATGGCGATGAAATGCGTCGCCCAGATGCCAAATCCGGTCGAAGCGGCGGCAATCAGCAGCCAGGCATAACGGTTCCGGCTGGTCGATTGCACGACATGGCGGAGCAGATTGACAGCGGCGAAACAGGAGATTCCGCAAATGAGCGCGGCCAGTACGACCAGTCTCAGATCGTGCTCGTTCACGATGCAATTATAGACGGTCAACATCCTGCTTCACCTGATCTACCCGCATCAATCAAGGCAATGAGATTGATTAGGGCCGGACAACTGAAGAATCGATTATGCCGCCCGCAACCCTTGCGTGCCTAGCAGGTTGTATTTCTCAATATGAGGATCGACGAGGATTCGGGTTCAAGCTAGGCCGGCGTCATTTCACCCGCACCGTCACCACCAGCGCCTCATGGTCGGCGCTGGGGCTGCCGTCCGGCAACACTGCTGGCAGCGTCGCCGGCGCGCTTGCGGAAAGGCCGCGCGCGAAGAACCAGTCGATATGGCCGGCCGGCGTCAAGTCGCCGGCCGCGCGCCGCTGCGTCGGCTTGTCGAACGCGTTGGCGTCGCGCCAGTTGTAGCCGCGTTCGGCCATGACAGCGAACAGGGGCTCGTGACGGTCCGGGCACATCAGCCGGTCCGGTTCGGTGGCGATGCGCGTTCGCCACGCGGCAGGGTCGTCATTGCGTTCCGGATAGGTGGCGGTCAGCGTGTTGAAGTCGCCGCCGATCAGCACCGGCGCGTCCGCGTCATATTTGTCGATGGCATCGAGCAGGTGGCGTGTCTGGCCGGCACGGCCGGCGGGAGTGGTGCGGTTTTCAAGATGCACCGAGACGACGGTGACCCGACGGTCGCCGACCATCACCTGGCCGCCGAGCGCCATGCGGCCGCCGACGCGCGGTTGGCCGTGCTCCGGCAGGAACCAGGCGCCGGCGGCATCGAAGCGAATGAGAAAGGGCCGCAGCAGTGGAACGGCGCTGGTTATGGCATTGCCGTGGAAGCCCTCCATGTTCTCAGCGCCGCCATTTGCCGCCTGCTCGGTCTCGTTGCCGGTGCCGAGTTCCAGGAATTCGACGCCATAGGCGAAGGAATGGCCCAGACGATCGGCAAGCCGCCTCAACAGATGGCCGTTGCCGGAGCGCGCCATGCCCTTGTCGACCTCGGACAGCAACACGACGTCTGGCCCCTGGCCGGCGATCGTTTCGGCAATGGCATCGATGTGACGCAGCCGCTCGACGTTCCAGGCCATGACGGTCAGGCTCTCGCCGGCGCTCTCAAGCGACGCCTTGCCGCCGACCTCGATCTCGCCGAGGGCGGGAATGGCCGCCGCGTGGCGCAGATGGGTGGCGCTGTCGCGCGGCCCGTCGCGCATCGCGTTGCGCTCGCTGACGGGCACGTGTGTGAGCTGCGGGACCAGCATGTGTCTTCTCAATCAGTTAGCCGGTTAATCACGTCAAAATCTTTTCGACGCTTCTAGGCGCCCTAGCTCCTAGAGCGCCGATGTGACGTTTTCATGCCGGCATGGCCGCTACCGGAGAGGAGGGACTGGCTGTCCACAGGGCCTTCGAGCCGACAACAGAACTGTCACATACCTCCTCTATGAGAGCGGGCAAGGACTTGCGCAAAACCCTTGTCACACTGCCACTCAAGAGGGAAAAACCATGACGATCATCAAGCGGGGCCTTGCTGCCCTTGCCGCCGCCGCGCTCAGCACCGCGCTTGCGGTTCCTGCTTTTGCAGAGCCGGTCAAGTTCGATTTCTGGTTCGGCCTGTCGGGCGACCTCGCCCGCGTCGTCGACACGCTGTGCAAGAACTTCAACGCTTCCCAGAAAGACTATGAGGTCGTCTGCACCAGCCAGGGCAATTACGACGCCACGCTGCAGAACACGATCGCCGCCTTCCGCGCCGGCAAGCAGCCCACCGTCGTCCAGGTCTATGACGTCGGCACCGCCACCATGATGCTGTCGGGCGCCTACAAGCCCGCCGACAAGCTGATGGAAGAGAACGGCTACAAGATCGACTACAGCGATTATTTCCCCGGCATTGCGCGCTATTACGCGACGTCGAAGGGCGAGATGCTGTCCTTCCCGTTCAACTCATCGACGGCGCTGATGTACTGGAACAAGGACGCCTTCGCCAAGATCGGCAAGACCGAAGCGCCGAAGACCTGGGAAGATGTCGGCGCCGACCTCAAGGCGCTGAAGGACGCCGGCTATGATTGCCCGATGGCGATCAACATCTCGGCCAATGAAAGCTGGCAGCTGATGGAGCAGTTCTCGGCCATTCACAATCAGCCGATCGCCAGCAAGAACAATGGTTATGACGGTCTCGACGCCCGCCTGGAAATGAACAAGACCAAGTTCGTCCAGTACGTCACCGACCTGAAGAAATGGTATGATGCCGGCCTGATCAAGATCAAGTCGAAGGACCTCGGCCAGGATATGGTGCAGGCCTTCGCCACCGGCACCTGTCAGATCATCATGACCTCGGTCGGCGACCACGGCACGGTCGGCAAGACGCAGAAGGAAGGCATGAACTGGGATGTCGCCGAGCTGCCGGTCTATGCCGGTACCGAGCGTAAGAACTCGCTGGTCGGCGGCGCCTCGCTGTGGGTGCTGTCCGGCAAGTCGGACGCCGAATACAAGGGCGCAGCCGCCTTCCTCAACTTCATCCACGACCCCAAGACCGCTTTGTTCTGGTCGACCAACACCGGCTACATTCCGGTGACGAAGTCCGGCTTCGAATACATGAAAGCCAACGGCTTCTACGACAAGGCGCCCTACAAGGGACGTGAAGTGGCGATCGCCAGCCTGACCGCTTCGGAACCGACCGAGATCACCCGCGGCATCCGCCTCGGCAACTTCACCCAGATCCGCGCCGAATTCGGCACCCAGATGCAGGCGATCTTCGCCAACAAGGAAAGCGTCCAGGACGGTGTCGACGCGCTGGTCAAGAACGGCAACGCGATCCTCGACCGCTTCCAGCAGACCTATCCGAACAAGACGCTACCCTGATCCGGATACTGGAACGGCCGCCCGCCGCGCATCGACGGGCGGCCATTTCATATCTAGTCTTGTTCCGCGAGAGCGGGTTGGCGGTTCGATGACATCGGCGGATCGATGGAAAAACGCGTCACTTTCGGCAAATGGACGATCGGCATCCTGTTCGCGGTGCCGCAGCTCATCCTCATCTTCACCTTCTTCTACTGGCCGGCCGGACAGGCGGTCTACTGGTCGCTGACGCTGCAGCAGCCATGGGGCGGCGGCAACATCTGGGTCGGGCTCGACAATTTCCGCTCGATCCTGGCCAACGCCGACTACTGGAATTCGATCACCGCCAGCCTGATCTTCGCCGGCATCAGCACCGGCCTAGCGATGTTCATCGCGCTGGTGCTCGCCGCCCTGACCGACCGTCAGCTTGCCGGCTCATGGCTGTATCGCGTGGTGCTGATCTGGCCCTACGGCATTGCCGCGCCGGCACTGGCGATGGCCTTCCGCTTCATCCTGGCCCCCGAGGCGGGCTTCATGGCCTTCGCCAACCACTTCTGGCCGGGCTTCTGGGACCCCGGCCTCAACGGCGCCGATGCGATGGCCTCCGTCATCATCGCCTTCTCCTGGAAATATGTCGGCTACAACTTCATCTTCTTCCTGGCCGCCTTCCAGGCGATTCCGCGTTCGCTGATCGAAGCGGCGGCCATGGACGGCTCCGGCGTCATCCGGCGCTTCTGGGATATCCAGTTCCCGCTGATTACGCCGACCATCTTCTTCCTGCTGGTCATCAACATCACCGAGAGTTTCCAGGACTCCTTCGGCATCGTCGACATCATGACCGCGGGCGGCCCGGCCAATGCCACTAACCTGATGGTCTACAAGATCTATTCCGACGGCTTCAAAGGCCTCGATTACTCCGGCGCCGCCGCGCAGAGCATCATCCTGATGCTCTTGATTATCGCCCTTACCATCGTCCAGTTCCGCTTCATCGAGCGGCGCGTGCACTATCGTTGAGGCGGCCATGGTCGAGCGCACCCCGATCCTCAATTTCTTCACGCACCTGATCCTGTTCGTCGGCTTCGTATTCTGCGTGGCGCCGTTCGTCATCGTGGCGGTCGCCGCCTCGCACAATCTGAAGGACGTCAACGACGTGCCGATGTCGCTGCTGCCTGGGAGCGATTTCTGGGTCAACATCAAGACGGCCTGGACCACCACCGATCTCGGCCCGAATCTGCTGAACTCCTTCATCATGGCGTTTGGCGTCGCCGCCGGCAAAGTGATCGTCTCGGCGCTAACCGCCTTCTCGATCGTCTATTTCCGCTACCCCGGCCGCATGCTGATCTTCTGGCTGATCTTCATCACACTGATGCTGCCGCTCGAAGTGCGCATCGTGCCGACCTATGCGGTGGTCGCCAACGTGCTCGATCCCTATCAGACGATCATGGACCTGACCGGTCTCTCTTGGCTGATCCAGAAGATATCGGGGGTTCAGGTCCAGCTCAGCCTCGGATTGCTCAATTCCTACAGCGGCCTGATCCTGCCGCTGGTCGCCACCGCCACCGGCACGTTCCTCTACCGCCAGTTCTTCCTGACCGTGCCGGACGAATTGACCGAGGCCGCGCGCATGGACGGCGCCGGCGCGCTGCGCTTCTTCGTCGACATCCTTCTTCCGTTGTCGCGCAACAACATGGCGGCGCTCGGCACCATCATGTTCCTGTGGGCCTGGAACCAGTATCTGTGGCCGTTGCTCATCACCACCGATCAGTCGCATGCGATGGCGGTGACCGAGTTGAAGCAGCTCATCCCCAATGTCGGCGGGGCGCCCGAGTGGCATATCGCCATGGCCGGCACGCTGATCGTCATGCTGCCGCCACTGATCGTCGTGGTGTTGATGCAGCGCTGGTTCGTGCGCGGCCTGATCGCCACCGAGAAATAGGGAGACGATAAAATGGCCTCCATCACCATCCGCGGCGTCAAGAAGAACTACGCCAAGACGCAGGTCGTGCACGGCGTCGACCTCGACTTCGCGTCTGGCGAATTCGTCGTCATCCTCGGGCCGTCCGGCTGCGGCAAGTCCACGCTGCTCAGGATGATCGCGGGGCTGGAAGAGATTTCCGACGGCACGATCGCCATCGACGGCGCCGTGGTCAACAAGCTCGAGCCGCGCGAGCGCGGCTGCGCCATGGTGTTCCAGAACTACGCGCTCTACCCGCACATGAGCGTGGCGCAGAACATCGGCTATTCGCTGAAGGTGGCCGGTGTTCCGGCGGCCGAGCGCACGCAGCGCATCCGGGCGGTGGCGCGCGTCCTGGAACTGGAGCACCTGCTCGACCGCAAGCCGATGGCGCTTTCGGGCGGCCAGCGTCAGCGCGTCGCCATGGGCCGCGCCATGATCCGCGAACCGAAGGTGTTCCTCTTCGACGAGCCGCTCTCCAACCTCGACGCCAAGCTGCGCGTGCAGATGCGCTCAGAAATCCGCAAGCTGCACCGCCGCCTCAGTGCCACGTCCGTCTTCGTCACGCATGACCAGGTCGAGGCGATGACGCTGGCCGACCGGCTGGTGGTGATGAATGGCGGCCGCGTCGAGCAGGTCGGCACGCCGGCCGATGTCTACAGCCGGCCGGCAAGCCGCTTCGTCGCGACCTTCGTCGGCGCGCCGGCGATGAACATGCTGGAGGGCGAGGTCGTCCTCGACGGCCTTTCGCTGCTCGGCGGTAGCCGCAAGCTCAACGTGTCGCGCACCGGTCTTGCCGTGGGCTCGAAAGTCGCGGTCGGCATCCGGCCCGAGGCGGTGCGCATGGTGGCGCCTGGCACACCGGGCGCGCTCGCGGCGACTGTCGACCTCATCGAGGAATTGGGCGCCGGCCGCGTCATCTATGTCGATCTCGACGGCGCGTCGTTCTCGGCCGTGACATCGGAGACCGTCCATCCCGAACCAGGCAGCACGGTGGGCCTGCAGTTCGCCGAGTCGGACCTGCATTTCTTCTCCTCGGAAACCGGCGCCAGGCTCGACGTGTTCAAGGCTTCGGTGCCGGCGCCGGCGCCGGCGACTTTGTGAATTTGAGGTTCATGCAATGAAAATCATCCAGGTCACCGACGTCCATCTCGGTCGTCGGCGCGAGATGCGCTATGGCGCGAACCTGAATGAGCGGCTCGATCGCTGCATCGATCATATCAATCAGCGCCACAGCGACGCGACGCTCTGCGTCTTTACCGGCGACCTGACCGATGACGGCGAGGCCGAGAGCTATGCCGACCTGAAGGCGGCGCTGAGCCGGCTCACCGTACCTTACCGGCTACTGCCCGGAAACCACGACCGCCGCGCCAACCTCATCGCCGCCTTCCCCGAAAACGGCACCGATGCCAACGGCTTCGTCCAGTCGGTTTTCGACACGCCGGAAGGTCGCCTGGTATTCCTCGACAGCCTGGCGGAAGGCCGCGTCACCGGCGAGTTGTGCGACGACCGGCTCGGCTGGCTCGGCGCCAGGCTCGCCGAGGCGGCAGGCAAGGCGGCCTATGTCTTCCTGCACCACCCGCCGGTCGAACTCGGGCTCACGCTGCTCGATCCGCTCGGCCTCGAACAGCCGCAGCGGCTCATCGATGCGCTGACCCGCCACGGCAATGTCCGCTACATCTTCTTCGGCCATGTCCATCGCGACATAGCCGGCACCGTCGCCGGCATTCCGTTCTCGGTGCAGCGCGGCCTGCATGCCCGCTTCATGCTCGACCTGGTCGGCGAGGAGATGGTCGAGCAGGCGCCGCCCGCCTATTCGATCATCCTGATCGACGGCGCTCGCGTCGTCATCCACAGCTGCGATTTCCTCGAGCACTGGCCGCTCTGGTCGCCGGCGACGGGCGAACGAGTTCGTTGATGCCACGCTAGCATTCAGGCAAAGACATGCGCCTTGCCGGTGACGGTGAGGCGCACGATCTCGCCGACTGCGGGCGCGTCCATGCCGGTCCTGCGAAGGATGAGCGGAGTGTTGCCGATCGCTGCCGCGTCGGGCGGATCCGGGCTGTTCAGCAGCCGCACCGCGACGGTGCAGATCGAGCCGGCGAATTCGCAGTCCGTCACTTCGCCGAACAGCATGTCAGGCGTGCCCGACATGCCTTCGCGCGAGGTCCATTTGAGCACAATCTGCTCCGGCCGCAGCATGATGCGCGCGACGTCGCGCCGTTCCTGCGTGTCGACGGCGATGCGGCCGAGCCGCGATTCGGCAAAGCCGTCGGCGATCCTGGCCGGCACGATGATGGCATCGCCGAGGAATTCTGCGACCATCCTGTCCCTGGGCTGGAAATAGAGCTCGCGCGGCGTGCCGACCTGCGAGAACAGGCCGTCGCGCATCACCGCCACCTGGCTGGCGAAGGACAGCGCCTCGGCCTGGTCGTGCGTCACCAGGATGGTGGTGATGCCGGCCTCTTCCAGAAGCTCGGCCACCGCCTTGCGCATCGAGGCGCGGAGCCCGGTGTCGAGCGCCGAGAAGGGCTCGTCGAGCAGCATCAGCCGCGGCTTCATCGCCATGGCGCGTGCGAGCGCCACACGCTGCTGCTGGCCCCCGGAGAGTTCGTGCGGCCGGCGCTTCAGGATCGCCTTGTCCAGTCCGACGATATAGGCGAGCTCGACGATATGTTCGGCTCGCCTGTCGGCGTTCCGCGCGATGCCGAAACCGATATTGTCGGCGATGCTGAGATGCGGGAACAGGGCGCCGTCCTGGGCCACCACGCCGATGCCGCGGCGATGCGCCGGCACGGCGGCGCCGCCATTGGCGAGCACTTTGCCGTCGAGGACGATGCGGCCGCGATCGGGCGCCTCGAAGCCGGCAATCAACCTGAGCAAGGTGGTCTTGCCGCAGCCGGATGGGCCGACGATCGCGGTGCGGCTACCGCTCTCGACCTGAAGGTCGACGCCGGCAAGCGCCGCCACCGGGCCGTAGTTCTTCGCCACGCCGCTGAGTTCGAGGAAGCTCATCGTCCGGCCATCCGCTTCGACTGGACGTAAAGCCACCAGGTCATCGGCAATGACATCACCACCATGATCAGCGCGTAAGGGGCAGCGGACGCGTAGTCGATCTCGCCGCTATAGGACCAGAAGGCCATCGCCAGGGTACGGGTGCCGTTGGGCGCCAGCATCTGGGTGGCGGTGAGCTCGTTGGTTATGCCGAGCGCCACCATCGCCATGCCGGCCGCCGCACCCGGTGCCGACAGGCGGATGGTCGTCGACCACAGCGCCTTGACCGGCGGCCGGCCGAGGCTGGAAGCGGCGCGTTCCAGCTCCACCGGTGCCTGCGCGATCGAGGCGCGCAGGCTCACCAGCGCGCGCGGCAGGAACATCAGCGCATAACCGAACAGGATGGTGAACAGCGTCTGATAGAGCGGCAGCGCGACGCGCACGGTGATCGTCACCAGCGCCAGCGCGATGACGACGCCCGGCAGCGCGCCGACGATGTAATTGCAGCTCTCCAAGAGGCGCTGCAGCCGCCCCGGCGCGCGAATCGAGATCCAGGCCATCGGCATGGCGGCAATCGTTGCAAGCACCGCTCCGGCGATGGCGAGGAACAGGGTCTGGCCAAGCGCCAGGCCGATCTCGTCCCAACGCCAGACATCGGCGCCGCCGGCGAGCAGCCAGCGGCTGACCGTGACGAAGGGGACGCCCAGCGACAGGAGCGCGACGCCTGCCGGCAAAAGCAGGCAAGGCAAGGTGGCGCGACCGAGGCGGGCGCGCTGCTGCTTGCGCGCCGCGCCGGAGCCGACACGGGCATAGCGCTCCTCGCCGCGGACGATCACCTCGAGCGCGAGCAGGAACAGGCAGCAGGCCACAAGCACCGCCGCCAGCATGTTGGCGGCCGGGCCGTTGAAGGTCGACTGGAACTGGTCGACGATCGCGGTGGTGAAGGTGTCGAAACGGATGAAGACATAGAGGCCGTATTCGGCGAGCAGATGCAGGCCGACCAGCAGCGAGCCGCCGCAAATGGCGAGCCTCAGCTGCGGCAGCACGACGCGCGCGAAAACCCGCCAGGGCCCGAGGCCAAGCGCCGCGGCGGCATCCTCCAGCGCCGGATCGAGCCGGCGCAATGCCGCGGCGATCGGCAGATAGAGGAACGGGAAATAGGCGATGACGGAGACCAGCACGCCGGCCCACAGCCCGTGCAGGCCCGGCACGAAGCTGATCCATGCATAGGAGTGCACGAAAGCAGGGATGGCGAGCGGCGCGACCGAAAGCCACGACCACAACCGATTGCCAGGCAGGTCGCTGCGCTCGGTCAGCCAGGCCAGCGCCACCGACAGCGTGATGGCGATCGGCACGGTGACGATGACGAGGAGCACTGTGTTGATCAGGAGTTCGCCGACGCGCGGGCGAAAGATCAATGCCACCACGGTATCCCAGCCGGTCTGGATCGCGACCCAGACAATGAAGGCGAGCGGCAGCAGCGCGATCAGCGAGATCAGGGCGGCGACGAGCGTGATCCACGACGTGGACCGACGCTTCTTCATCCCGGCTGCCGGCAGTCTCGCAGGCGCCATGTCGATCGCCGACTGCATTAGGCGCGCCACCATGTCGCCAACGCCGCATGGCGGAAGCGATCTGTTATGCCGGGTGAGCGGCTCGATGCGCAGTCGATCGTCATCGACGAGGCGATCTCCAAACAAAAGTGCTCCCGCGCAAAGCGAATTCGCGCGGGAGCACGGTCGTTTGCCCTTTTAGGACGAACGCGGACTAAAGCAAGCCGGCTTGCGTCATCAGGTCGATGACCTTCTTGGAGTTCAGCTTCGCCGGATCGACTTTCGGTGCCTGCAGGTCGGCCAGCGGCACCAGCTTCGGGTTGGATTCGGCACCCTTGCCGACCGCGTATTCATAGGACGTGCCGGTCTTCAACACGTCCTGGCCGCCCTTGCCGGTCACCCACTTCAGGAACGCCTGGGCTTCCTTCGGATGCTTGCTGGAAGCCAACACGCCGCCACCGGAGATCGACACGAACGCGCCCGGATCCTGGTTCTTGAAATAGTACTGCCCGATATTCCTGCTGTTCTCGCCCGTCTTGGCCTGATCGCCGAGATAGTAATAGTGGAAGATCACCCCGCCATCGATCTCGCCGGCGTTGACCGCCTTCATCACCGTGTTGTTGCCCTTGTATGCGGTGGAGTTTGCCTTCATGGCCTTCAGCCAGTCGGCGGTCGCGGGTTCGCCCTTGAGCTCAAGCATTGCGCTGACGATGGCCTGGAAATCGGCGCCGGCCGGCGAGGCGGCCCAGCGGCCCTTCCAGCTCGGATCGGCGAGGTCGAGCAGCGACTTGGGGAGCCTGTTTTCCTTCAGCTTGCTCTTGTTGTAGACAAAGACGGTGCTGCGGGCAGCGACGCCCACCCATTTGCCCGTCGACGGCTGATATTCCTGCGGAACCTGGGCCAGCGTGTCGGCGTCGACCGGCGCGAACAGGCCCGCCGCCTCGACCAGCGCCATGGCCGGCGAGTTCTCGGTCAGGAAGACGTCGGCCGGCGAGGCCGCGCCCTCGGCGACGATCTGGTTGGAGAAGTCGCTATCGCCGCCATTGCGAAGCGTGACCTTGATGCCGGTCTCCTTGGTGAAGCCTTTCGCCCATTCCTTGGCGAGGCTCTCATGCTGGGCGTTGTAGACGACGATGCCTTGATCCTCGGCCATAGCAGAACCGGCGATCAGGCCAAGCGCCAGCGCGGCGCCGGCGAGCGTGGAAAGGGCAATTTTCATGGGCATCGTCCTCAAATTTTCGAGACAGGGGTTCGGGCACGGCTGCACCTACCAATACCTGATTGTTGTAGTCAAGATTGTGGCCCTGCTTCAATCGGTCGCCGGCCGCAAACTTTCGTGATTTTGCGGTAGTTTGGCTTGGACATTATTTCGCCGGCCACGTAACAAACCAAGGCCGAGACGCGAACTTCGGGGGTAAACTCTTGTGACCGGCAAGGACGAGGCAGAGCTGTCCGGGCTGCTAAGGGCCGCGATCGCGGGAGACGAAAGGGCCTATGCCGACTTTCTGCACCGGGTCGCCGCTCTCGTTCGCGGCTATGCCCGGCGCAAGATCGTTCAGGGCGGGGTCGACCCCGAGGATGTCGTGCAGGAAACCTTGCTGGCCATTCACGTCAAACGCCATACCTGGCGGCCGGATGCGCCGGTGCTGCCCTGGGTCTATGCGATTGCCCGCTTCAAGCTGATCGACGCGTTTCGCCGCCGAGGGCGGCGCATCGAGGTCGAGATCGACGAGATCGCCGAAACCTTCGCCGAGCCGGAGACGGAAACGGTCAGCGAGCGCGACATAAACCGGGCGCTCGAGGGACTGCCGCCGACGCAGCGTTCGGTGGTTTCGTCAATCTCGGTCGACGGCCATTCGATCGGCGAGACCGCCACCAAGCTCGGTGTCAGCGAGACGGCGGTGCGCGTGTCGTTGCATCGCGGCCTCGCCGCGATCGCCAAAAGATTCGGGCGACAGTGACATGAGGACAGAGGATCTCATCAAGGCGCTCGACGCAGATGCCCGCGACAAGGCGATGCCGCTCGGCAAGGCCTGGTGGCTGGCCGTCGGCGTCGCCGTGGCGATCGCGGCGGCCGTGTTCTGTACGACCATCGGGCCGCGTCCGGACATCATGCCGGCCATGCACACGATGCGCTTCATGTCGAAATTCGTGTTCACGCTGGCGCTCGCGGCCAGCGCCTTCGCGCTGATCCGCGCGCTGTCGATGCCGGGCGCTTCGACAAGGCGGGCAATGGCCTGGATGATCGCAGCGCCCGCGCTGGTCGTGCTGGCGGTGGTTCTGGAGCTTCTCGTCGTGCCCCAGGCCGATTGGGGCAAGCGGCTCGTCGGCTCGAACATGATGATCTGCATGAGCTTCATCCCGCTGATCGGCATTGGCCCGCTGGCGATTTTCCTCGGCATGCTGCGCTATGGCGCGCCGACGCGGCCGGTGCTTGCCGGCGCGGTCGCCGGCCTGCTCGCGGGCGGCCTCGCGGCAACCTTCTATGCCGCGCACTGCTTCGACGATTCGCCGCTCTTCGTCGCCACCTGGTATACGATCGCGATCGCCTTCCTGACCCTGCTCGGGGCCATTGGCGGGCGGCTTTTCGTGCGCTGGTAGCCGCCGGAGCGCTTTCGCAACAGTCCCTTAATCATGCGGGCAACTGTTTGCCGGTTAGCGGAGCGGTCGCAGCCTTCCACGCAACCATTCCTTAAAATCGATCCGCCAGGGTTGTGGCGACGTGCAGTTGCGCATTGGGTGGGATCGCATTGTGTCGTGGTTGAACTGGAAAGGGCTTCGTGCCGACAGGCACGCCGCGCAGGCTCTGCTGGCGGTCGGGGTGGTTGCCACCGTCGCATCGATCCTGTTGCCGCGCCTTGAATTTGGCGCCGATGCGCTGAAGCTCTGCCTGCAGATTTCCGTCGCCATCACGGCCGCGACGCTGTTTTTGTCGGCATTCTTCATTCACCGCATCGTCGATGACCGCCGGCAGATCGCCGAGAGCGAGCAGCGCTTCCGCCGCGCCATGGAAGATTCGGCGATCGGTGTCGCCATTGTCGGCCTCGATGGGCGCATCCAGCAGGCCAATCCCGCTTTCGCCGCCATGCTGGGTTACAGCCGCGCCGAGATCGAGGCGCTGACTTTCCCGCAGATCACGCATCCGGACGACCTTTTGATCGGCCGCGAGACGATGCTGAACGTGAAGGAAGGCAGGATCAGTTCCTACCATTTCGAAAAGCGCTACCTCAGGAAGGACGGGACCCCGGTCTGGGCGCAACTCGCCGGGTCGGTCATCCTCGACGAGGACACCGGCAAACCGCTTTATCTGGTGTCGCAGATCGAGGACATCGACGCGCGCAAGCAAGCGGAGGCGCGCATCGCCGAGGCCGAGACCCGGTGGAATTTCGCGCTCACCAGCACCGGACAGGGGGTCTGGAGCCTCGATATGCGCAAGGGCGGCACGACCTATTCCGAAACCTGGGTGAAGATGCTGGGCTATGCCGACGGCGAGCTCGACGGCGACCCTGAACGCTGGCTGACCATGATCCATCCCGACGACCAGGCACGCGTCGCCGAGGCGGATCGCGCGCACCTTGCCGGCGAGACGCCCTTTTTCGAAGCCGAGTTCCGGATGCGGCACAAGGACGGCCACTGGGTCTGGATCCTCGACCGCGGCAAGACGATCGAGCGCGACGCGGAGGGCCGGCTGATCCGGGCCATCGGCAGCCTGACCGATATCACCGAGCGCAAGGAGGCCGAGGCGCGGCTGATGGTTTCGGCGGCGATGCTGGCCGACGAGAAGGAGCGTCTCAGGGTGACGCTGCAGTCGATCGGCGACGCGGTGATCTGCACCGATGCCGCCAACCGCATCACCTTCATGAACCCGGTTGCCGAAAAGCTCACCGGCGTTGCCGTGGGAGAGGCCTTGGGAAAGGTGCTCGGTCATGTCTACTGGGCGGTCGACGAGGAAAGCGGGCAGCGGATCGGCCTGACGCGTCCTTCGGCGAGTGAGCGGTCTTCCAGCGACCAGAACACGCGCGCGGTCCTCGTGCGGCGCGACGACACGCGCTGCAGCATCCGCCAGGTGGTGTCGCCGATCATGAACGACCGCCACGAGTTCTGCGGCCTGGTCATCGTCTTCCAGGATTTCACCGACGCGCGCGCCCTGCAGCGCCAACTGGCCTACGCCGCCGCCCATGACGCGCTGACCGGGCTTGCCAACCGCTCGAGTTTCATCCGCACCATGGAGGAGCTGGTCGACCAGTGCCGCCTGAATGGTAGCGAGCATCAATTCATGTTCGTCGACCTCGACCACTTCAAGGCGGTCAACGACACCGGCGGCCATGCCGCGGGCGATGCGCTGCTGAAGCGCGTGGCCGACACATTGCGCAATGTGCTGGGTCAAGAAGACGTCGTCGCCCGGCTCGGCGGCGACGAGTTCGCTGTCATCCTCAAATCGGGCGCGGCGTCGCGCGGACCGGTGGCGGCGCGCTCGATCATCGATGCCATCCGCAACCTCAATTTCAGCTGGGACAGGCGCCCGCATTTGATCGGCGCCAGCATCGGGCTTGCACCGATCCGGGCCGGTTGCGGCGAAGTGGACGAGATCATCGCCCGCGCCGACGCCGCCTGCTATGCGGCCAAGGCGGCAGGCCGGGGCTGTGTCTCGGCGGCGCCGGACGAAGTTTCGACGGACGAGGTTTCGAAAGACGACATGACGGCCTTGCCGCTCGCCGCGGCGTCCTGAGCCCCTTCGAAGGCGCTCAGTCGGAAGGGCTCAGCGCGTCGGCACCGGATGATCGCCGCGATAGTCGTAAAAGCCGCGACCGGTCTTGCGGCCGAGCCAGCCCGCCTCGACATATTTCACCAGCAGCGGGCAGGGGCGGTATTTCGAGTCCGACAGGCCCTCATGCAGCACCTGCATAATCGAAAGACAGGTGTCGAGGCCGATGAAGTCGGCGAGCTGCAGCGGCCCCATCGGATGGTTGGCGCCGAGCCGCATGGCGGTGTCGATGGCGTCGACCGTGCCGACACCCTCATAGAGCGTGTAGATCGCCTCGTTGATCATCGGGAGCAGGATGCGGTTGACGATGAAGGCCGGGAAATCCTCCGAGACAGTGATCGTCTTTTCGAGGTGCTTCACATAATCCTTGGCCGCCTCGAAGGTCTGGTCCTCGGTGGCGATGCCGCGCACAAGCTCGACCAGCTTCATCACCGGCACCGGGTTCATGAAATGTATGCCGATGAAGCGCTCGGGGCGGTCGGTCTGCGCGGCGAGCCGGGTGATCGAGATCGATGAGGTGTTGGTGGCGAGGATCGCCTCCGGATTGAGCTGTGGGCAAAGCTGCGCATAGATCTTGCGCTTGACCGTCTCGTCCTCTGTCGCCGCTTCGATCACGAGGTCGGCGGCGGCGAGGTCGGCCATGGCCGGAGCGGCGGAAATGCGCGCCATCGCTTCGTTGCGCGCCTTTTCCTCAAGCTTGCCGGAACCGACCTGGCGGGCCATGTTGCCGCTGATGGTGGCGATGCCCTTCTCGATCCGGTCGGCCGATATATCGTGGATCAGGACCTTGTAGCCACCCAGCGCCGAGACATGGGCAATACCGCCACCCATCTGACCCGCGCCGACAATGCCGATCGTCTCGATCTTGCTCATGACCCCGATCCCGTCCGGAACGCCTGCACTTCCGTGAAGTACAATGACGCTCCTGCTTGTTTGTTTCCCGCAATCCGGATGCGAACCGCCGGATTGGCTCCGGGCCTTGATGGCCCGCTTTTTGTGCAGTGCAAACTAAAAGGGCGGGGCGACTTCGTCTACCCCACCCTTTGGATTTTAATATGCCGGAACGGACGGCGTCAAAGCGCCTTTTGCAGCTCCGGCAGGATGACGAAGAGATCGCCGACCAGGCCGTAATCGGCAACCTGGAAGATCGGCGCCTCCTCGTCCTTGTTGATGGCGACGATGACCTTCGAATCCTTCATGCCGGCCAGATGCTGGATGGCACCCGAGATGCCGACGGCGATGTAGAGGTCGGGCGCGACCACCTTGCCGGTCTGGCCGACCTGCCAGTCGTTCGGCGCATAGCCGGCGTCGACCGCGGCGCGCGAGGCACCCACGGCGGCGCCAAGCTTGTCGGCGACCGGCAGGATGACTTCCTGGAACTTCTCCGAGGAACCCAGCGCACGGCCACCGGAGATGATGATCTTGGCCGAGGTCAGCTCCGGACGATCATTTTCGGAGAGCTTGTTCTCGACGAAGGACGAGAGGCCGGGATTGGCGGCGGCGTTGGCCGTTTCGACCGAGGCAGAGCCGCCTTCGGGCGCAGCCGAGAAGGAAGCTGTGCGCACGGTGATGACCTTCTTGGCGTCGGTCGACTGCACGGTCTGGATGGCGTTGCCGGCATAGATCGGCCGCTTGAAGGTGTCGGGCGAGACCACCTCGATGATCTCGGAAACCTGTGCGACGTCGAGCAGCGCGGCGACGCGCGGGGCGATGTTCTTGCCGGCGGAGGTCGCCGGCGCAATGATCGTGTCGTAGCCGCCAGCAAGCGACACCACGAGAGCCGCCGTCGGCTCGGCCAGACGCTCGGAAAGCTCGTCGGCTTCGGCGAGCAGCACCTTGCGCACGCCTTTGAGCTTGGCGGCGGCATCGGCCGCGCCCTTGGCGCCCTTGCCGGCCACCAGCACGTCGACATCCGAGCCGATCTGGAGGGCCGCCGACAGCGCCTTGGCCGTCTGGTCGGAAAGGCTCGCATTGTCGTGTTCGGCGATGAGGAGAATTGCCATTTTCTTTGTCCTTTCCTGACCGCTTTACAGAACGCCGGCTTCGTTCTTCAGCTTCTCGACCAGCTCGGCCACCGACTTGACCTTGACGCCCGCCTTGCGGCCGCCCGGCTCCTCGGTCTTGATCACCTTGAGGCGCGGCTTGACGTCGGCGCCGTAGTCGGCCGGGCTCTTCTCGTCGAGCGGCTTCTTCTTGGCCTTCATGATGTTGGGCAGCGAGGCATAACGCGGCTGGTTGAGGCGAAGGTCGGCGGTGACGATCACCGGCATCTTCAGTTCCACCGTCTGCAGGCCGCCATCGACTTCGCGCGTCACCTTGGCCGTGTCGCCGGCGAGCTCGACCTTCGAAGCGAAGGTGCCCTGGGCCCAGCCCAGAAGCGCCGCCAGCATCTGGCCGGTCTGGTTCGAATCGTCATCGATCGCCTGCTTGCCGAGGATGACAAGGCCCGGCTTCTCCGCCTCGACCACGCCCTTCAGCACCTTGGCGACGCCGAGCGGCTCGGTCTGCTCGTCGGTCTTGACCAGGACGGCGCGATCGGCACCCATGGCGAGCGCGGTGCGCAGCGTCTCCTGCGCCTGCTGCGGGCCGATCGATACGACGATGATTTCCTCAGCCTTGCCGGCTTCCTTGATGCGGATCGCTTCTTCGACCGCGATCTCGTCGAACGGGTTCATCGCCATCTTGACGTTGGCAAGCTCGACGCCCAACCCGTCGGCCTTCACCCGGACCTTGACGTTGGCGTCCACAACCCGCTTCACGGGCACAAGGATCTTCATTTTCCTGTCACCTCTCCTGAGATAATCGGGGCGCTATAGCAGCGCGCGCCCTGTCAGAGTTGTCGAAAGCCGACATTGCCGGCGGAATATCCGCCCAACGGTGCCGTTTCCGTAGTGGCGGCAAATCGGCGCGTCAATATCCACGACGAACCCAAATCGGTTCAGTCCTGGCGCGTTGCTGCTCCACGGCCCCATTGTGACGTCGGCTGCGCCGGGGCGCCGTCATGTGCGGCCGGCTCGACGGGAACAGGCGGCTGCTGGACGTTCGGCGTCGGGTCCGGCTCGCCGTCGGCGCCGGCCAGCAGCGGCACGCCGCGGCTGCGCAGCACCAGCACCAGGATCAATCCGGCGATGATGCCGCCGATGTGGCAGGACCAAGAGATCTGGTTCTCGCCGCCGGAAGCAAACATCACCACCTGGAACAGGATCCACAGGATCAGCGGGATGAAGGCCGGGATGCGCAGCGGAATGCGGGCAAAGGCCAGCACCCAGACTTTCACGCGAGGGTAGAGGATCAGATAGGCGGCGACGACGCCGGCAATGGCGCCTGAGGCACCAATCAACGGCGTTTCCGAATTCCAGGCGACCAGGCCCTGGAAGAAGGCGCCGGCGGCGGCACAGGCGAGATAGAAAATCAGGTAGCGGATGTGGCCGAGTGCGTCCTCGACATTGTCGCCGAACACCCAAAGAAACAGCATGTTGCCGCCGAGATGGAAGATGTCGGCGTGCAGGAACGAATAGGTGAGGTAGCTCAGGCTCTCGGGGATGACGACGAATTCGGGTGACAGCTCGACCTTGTCATGGACCACCGAGGGGATGAAGCCGAGACCGAGCACCGCCGCATTGTTGAAGTTCTCGCCGCCAAGCGTGGTCGCCAGATAGACCAGCGCATTCGCCACGATCAGGCCGATCGTCACATATTGCAGGCGGATGTGACGCAGCCTGTTGGTGTCGTAAAGCGGGATGAACATCGGATCCTTCCGCTTGTGAAAATCAGCGGTTCTTGCCGGGAACCCATAGCACGTCGGCATTTCCATTGTCATTGACGGCACGGGCGGCGACGAACAGAAAGTCCGAGACGCGATTGATGTATTTGAGCGCCTCGCGATTGACATGCTCGGCCGGGTCCTGCGCCAGCGCCACCATCAGCCGCTCGGCGCGGCGCGCCACGGTGCGGGCCAGATGCAGCGCAGCCGCGGCCGGCGTGCCGCCGTTCAGCACGAAGGATTTCAGCGGCTGCAGGTCCTTGTTGAGGAGATCGATATCGTGCTCGACACGGTCGGTCTGGGCAGCAACAATGCGCAGCGGCTCATAGTCCAGCGGCTTGCCGTCGTCCGGCACGGCGAGGTCGGCTCCCAGATCGAAAAGATCGTTCTGGATGCGCGACAGCATGGCATCGATCGCGGGATGTTCGCTGCCGGTGTGGAGGCGGGCCATGCCGATGCAGGCATTGGCCTCGTCGACGGTGCCGTAGGTTTCGACGCGCAGGTCGGATTTCAGCCGCCGCTCGCCGGTGCCGAGCCCTGTCGTGCCGTCATCGCCGGTGCGGGTGTAGATCTTGTTGAGCTTGACCATAACGTCCCCCAAAAGACCCCTATTTGCGCGTGAAATAGACCACCAGCAATAGCAGCGCCAAGGCGACGGCCTGCAGCATGACGCGCGCCTGCATCAGCTTGTTCGAGGTGACGCCGGAGCCGCCGCGCATCATGTTGATGAGGCCGCGGACCAGCACGATCAGCACGGCGGCCATCGCGATGACGGCGAAAATCTTCAAGACGATGACCATCTGGCTGGCTCCAGTTCGGTTTCGGTCAGGCGCGCCTGGCGAGCACGCGGTAGAGCAGGGACGCCGGCAGGATGCGCTTCAGCAGCGCGCCGATCTTGGCCGGCACCGTTACCACATAGTGCGGGCGCGGGCGCTGTGACAGAAGCGCGTGGCGAAGCGCCTTGTGCACGATCTCCGGTCCGGGCTTCAGTTTCGACACGCTGCCGCCGGCCTGGAGCCGAGCGAGTTGCGCCTGATAGTCGACGCGGTGGACGGAGTTCTCGACGTCGATGTTCTTCAAAAACCAGGGCAAGCCATTGCTGGCGATCTTCGAAGTCACCGGACCCGGTTCGATGAGCGAGAGGTGGATGCCGCTGCCTTCGAGTTCCTGGCGCATGCACAGCATCAGGCCTTCGATGGCGTGCTTGGACGCCGAATAGGCGCCGCGGAAGCGGACCGGCGCCAGGCCAAGGATCGAGGAACAATGGACGAGGCGGCCGTGTCCCTGGCGTCGCATGACCGGCATGACGCGCCGGGTCAAATCGTGCCAACCGAAGAAATTGGCCTCGAACTGCTCGCGAAGCGCCTCCACGGGCAGGTCCTCGACGGCGCCGGGCTGCGCATAGGCGCCGTTGTTGAACAACGCCTCGAGCCGGCCGCCTGTGCGCTCAAGCACGGCATCGACCAGGGCGGCGATGGATTGCGGCTCACGGTAGTCGAGATAGAAGGCCTCCAAGCCGTCGGCTTCGAGCGCGGCAATATCGGCCGGCTTGCGCGCCGTGGTGAAGACCCGCCAGCCTTCCGCCTTCAACGCCCGCGCGCAATAGGCGCCGATGCCGGAAGAGGCTCCGGTGACGATGATGGTGCGCAACTCTTCGGCGGCGGGGCGCGTTGTGAGACCTGGGGTTGCCATTTGCCGCAATCACTTCCCATATTCGCGGCGTTGACACAATCGAGCGGAGCGCGGGCCCTTGCTGCGGAATATCGTCGCCGTCAAGCGCGTGCTCTACGATGCGATTGGCCATTTCAACACCGATGACGGCTGGGCGATGGCCAGCCATCTGGCGATCACATCGCTGATGGCGCTGTTTCCCTTCCTGATCTTCGCCACGACGCTTGCCAGCTTTCTGGGCGCGCGCGCCTTCGCCGACACGGCCGTGCATCTGGTCTTCGACACCTGGCCGGAGCAGATCGCCAAGCCGATCGCGCATGAGGTGCAGAATGTGCTCACGGTGCGGCGCACCGACCTTCTGACCTATGGCGTGCTGCTTGCGGCCTATTTTGCCTCGAACGGCATCGAGGCGCTGCGCACCTCGCTCAACCGCGCCTATCGGATGACAGAGACGCGCGGCATCATCCACCGCAGGGTGCAGAGCATCATCTTCGTCCTGATCGCCACGGCCTGTTTCCTTGCCGTCAGTGTGCTTCTGGTGTTCGCGCCGCTACTCGGGCGGCTGGCCGAAGCGCATCTGGAATGGATCAAGCCCTATATGGGCACGATCACCATCTGGCGTTACATCATCGCCTCGACGGTCATCGTCATCGGCCTGTTCTCCGTGCATATCTGGCTACCGGCCGGCAAGCGCCGTTTCGTCTCGATCATACCCGGCATCGTCTTCACGCTGGTCGCCTGGCTGGTCGGCTCGACGATTTTCGCTATCTATCTCGACCATTTCTCGTCCTATGTGACGACCTATGCCGGGCTCGCCTCGATCATGATAGCGGTCGTCTTCCTCTACATCATATCGGCGATCTTCATCCTAGGCGGCGAGCTCAACGCAGCGATCAGCCGCTATCTTGAAGCCCGCGCAAGGGTTGGCTGAGTTGGCGTGCTTGGCGGAGGAATTGAAGAAATGAAGAAATGAAGAATTGAAGAATTAAAGAATTGAAGAAGAACAACGCCGTTAGTATTGTGGCCTCTTCCTCAGTTCCTCAGTTCCTCAGTTCCTCAGTTCCTCAGTTCTTCAATTCCTCAATTCCTCAATTCCCCTTCCCCTTCCCCGCTGTCGCCAGGGCAACGCCCAGCGTGGCGATCGCCATGCCGGCGATCTGCAGCAGGTTGAGCTGTTCGTTGAAGAGCACCCAGGCAATGATCGCGGTGACGGCTGGCACGAGGTAGAACAGCGAGGCGACCTTCGACATCTCGCCGTCCCTGATCATCACCATCAACAGAAAGATGGCGCCGACCGACAGCACCAGCACCAGCCAGGCCATGGCGAAGATCAACTCGCCATTGACGGTGATCGCACGCGTCTCGAAGGCGAGCGAGCCCAGGATCGTGAAGGCCGAGCCGCCGACATATTGCCACATCGTCGCCGATACCAGATCGCCGCCGGAGGCATAGCGCTTCTGCCAGATGGTGCCGGCGCTCATGCCGAGCACCGAAACGAGCGAAGCGATCAATGTTGCCGCGGTCACACCGCCGCCGACGGCTCCGAGCTTCGGCCACAGCACAATGACGACGCCCACAAGCCCGACAGCGAGCCCTGCCCAATGGCGGGGCAGGATCGCTTCGCCGAGGAATCGGCCCGCAAGCACGGCCGTGATCAGCGGCTGCAGGCCGACGATCAATGCCGAAAACCCGGCCGGCATGCCCCGGTGGATCGCCCAGAACACCGCGCCGAGATAGACGCCATGCATCAGCACGCCGGCCACCGTCGCGTGCAGCGCCTCCTCGCGCGTCGCCCGGCGCGAGCCGAGCAGCAGGGTGAGGCCGGCAAACAGGATCGCGGCGATCACGAAGCGAATGGCAAGGAAGGTGAACGGCTCCGCCCACGGCATGGCATAGCGCGCGCCGATGAAGCCTGTCGCCCATAAAACGACGAAGGAGGCGGGGATGAACCGCTTGATGCTCTGCATGTAGGGAGGCCGCCGAGGGTGAAAGGTTGATGACGGCAATTGCTCTAATGCCGTTCAATCCGGCAAGCAAAACGAAACGGTTGATCCATAAGCTAAGTCGAATTCAACAAACCGTGCCAACAGGGGCATGGCGCATCGCCGCGCCATGGTGAAGGCATGTTTTTGCATCTCGATTCGACATCGCTTTTGTTCGGCTTCGCTCTCATTGCCGCTTTCGGCTTCTTCTTCGGCACCGCGCTCGACGCGATCATGAAGGAAGGCGGCTTCGGTCCGACCGGCAACACGCTGCTGTTCATCTTCGGCTTTTTTGCCGCCGTAACGGTCGCCAACAGGCATGGCATCAACCTGAGCGATCCGAAGATGGCAGTTGTCTGGGGGCTGGGCGGCGCCTTTGCCTTCATCAGCGTGCTGGCGCTGATCAAGGCCGGGCTGGCGCGCCTCTAAGTTCCTGGAATTGCTCTGGTCATAATCCGACCAGTCGCGTGACGTCCTGCGGCGACAGGCCCGCCTGCCTCAGCGCGGCAAGGCCGGTGTCCTTGAAGCTCTTGGACAGTTTCCTGCCGTCCGGGCCAAGGATCAGGCGATGATGGAAATAGCGTGGCTGCGGAAGGCCGAGCAGTTCCTGCAGTAGGCGCTGCACGCTTGTCGCCGCATAGAGGTCCTGACCGCGCACGATATGGCTGACGCCCTGCAGCGTGTCGTCGAGGACGACGGCGAGATGATAGCTGGTCGGGATATCGCGGCGGGCGACGATGACGTCGCCCCAGGCTCGCGGTTTTGCTTCGATAGCGCGCGTGGCCGACATCGTTTCGTCCGTGAACTCGGCCCATGACAGGCCAGCCGAGACGCGCGCAATCGCCGCCTCGACGTCCAGCCGCCAGGCGAAAGGCATGTTCTCGGCAATCCGCCGCCTGCGCTCCCTGGCCGGCAGCGCTTTGTCCAGCGGCGGGTAGAGCGGCACGCCGTCCGGATCGCGCGGCCAGCCGCGGCCGCGTTTTTCGGTCTCGGCGATGAAGGCGCGGATCTCGCCCCGGCTCATGAAAGCCGGATAGACGAGTTCCTCAGCGATCAGCCGGTCAAGCACCGCCTGGTATTCGGCAAAATGCTCGGACTGGCGGCGCACCGGCTGCTCCCACCGCAGCCCCAACCATTCGAGGTCGCGCAAAAGGCCGGCTTCGAATTCGGGCGTGCAGCGGGTGATATCGATATCCTCGATGCGCAGCAGCAACCGTCCGCCGGCCCGCGCCGCCATACGCTGGTTGAGCAGGGCGGAATAGGCGTGGCCGAGATGCAGCTCGCCATTGGGGCTTGGCGCGAAGCGGAATGTCAGGAGCGTCATCTCTGAGGCAGCATTCGGGTTGAAAGGCGCTTTTGCCAATTGGTAATTAGCTATCAATTGCCACTTCGCGGGCGCCCTGGGAACAAGCAACGTGCAACGCATCGCCTCGCTCGACGACATTGCGGCAGGGCTCGATGCGCTCTGCCGGATCGACCCCCGGCTGGAGACGGTGCGCGACAAGGCGGGCGAAGTCCCGCTTCGGCTGTCGGAGCCAGGCTTTCAAAGCCTTGCTTCGATTATCGTTTCGCAGCAGGTTTCCCGCGCCAGCGCCGACGCCATCTTCGGCCGACTGATCAAGCTGGTCGATCCGTTGACGCCGCAGGGGATCCTTGCCGCCGGCGAGGACATTTTTCGCGAGGCCGGGCTGTCGCGGCCGAAACAGCGCGCACTGCTCGCGGTCGCCGAAGCGGTGGCCGGCGGACTCGATCTTGATCACCTGTGCACGCTCGATGCCGGCGAGGCGATCGCCGCGATGACGGCTGTGCCCGGCATCGGTCCATGGACGGCCGAATGTTACCTTTTGTTTGCCGCCGGCCACCCCGACGTGTTCCCGGCGCGCGACGTCGCCCTGCAAACGGCGGTCGGCCATGCGCTGGGCATCGAGCCCCGTCCGCCGGAGAAAATGCTTATCCGGCTGGCCGAATCATGGAGCCCCTGGCGGGGTGTAGCGTCGCGGCTTTTTTGGGCCTACTACCGAGAACTGAAGGGCAGGGACGCGGCGCCTCCCGTCGAAATGGCCGAAAAACCCTGAAAATCATGCGTTTTTGGGGATTTGGTCGCATGACAATCCGCTTCACATCCCTGTCATGTCGGGCTTACAGTATCCGCGCCGTTCGGTTCTGGAACCAAGGAGGCAAGGACGTGACGGTTGCCGTATCTCCGGATGGGCTTCCCGCGCTGGTGCTGAATGCGGACTACCGTCCGCTCAGCTATTACCCCCTGTCGCTCTGGTCGTGGCAGGACGCCATCAAGGCTGTCTTCCTCGACCGGGTCAACATCGTCGCCGAATACGAGCACGCCGTCTCCTCGCCGACCTTCTCGATGAAGCTGCCCAGCGTGGTCAGCCTCAAGGCCTATGTGAAGCCGTCCAGGCATCCCGCCTTCACGCGCTTCAACGTGTTCCTGCGCGATCGCTTCCAGTGCCAATATTGCGGTACGCCGGAGGATTTGACCTTCGACCACGTCATCCCGCGCCATCGCGGCGGGGCGACGACCTGGGAGAATGTCGTTGCCGCCTGCTCGCCCTGCAATCTTCGCAAGGGCGGCATGATGCCGGCGCAGGCCAAGATGTGGCCGCTGCAAAAACCCTATCAGCCGACGGTGCACGATTTGCACAACAACGGCCGCCTGTTCCCGCCCAACCATCTGCATGAAAGCTGGATGGATTATCTTTACTGGGATGTCGAACTCGAACCTTGAGATCGTTCGAGAATTCGGGAGGCTGGCCGTCTGAAGCAAGCGTCTGCGCTTCCGGTGCTCACGTACTTTAAGTACGCTCCGCTCCGGTTCTCGACGCTCACTTCATACGACTCATCCTGCCGAATTCTGTGAACGATCTCGCGCCGGCGCTTTGGTGCCGGTTCAATCCCGCGCCAGCGCGCTGCGGAAGGCGACAGCGGCGAGCACGAGGCTTGCGATGGCATTCCAGCCGGCGAGCGACAGGCCAAGGATGCGAAGCGCGGCCTTGTCGCAGGAGGGCGGCACGAATTTGTCGAGCGCGTCGAGCACGCCCTTGCCGCCGGTGTCGACAGGGCCGGCGCCCGCCGTGCAGTCGGTCGGGCCGGCCCACCAATGCCATTCGACGCCGGAATGGTAGACGCCGAGATAGAGGCCGTAGAGCATCAAAAGGCCGCCGATCGCGAGCAGGCCGCGCGTCACCCAGGCGGGCGCGCGCAGCATGGAGGCGATGACCGCCAGCAGCATCAGCGGTGCGCCGACATAGTAGGGGGTGCGCTGCTCGAGGCAGAGGTGGCAGGGGATGTAGCCGCCGATATATTGGAAAGCCAGCGCCGAGCCGACGGTCGCGGCCATGGCGACGGCGAGAAAAAGCGCCGCGCGCGTGCGCTGGCGTCCGGTGTCGGCATTCATGGTCGCGGTCATCGATCGGGTCCGTCTGTTGCGTCGCTATCCGTGGGCGTATCTGACGAGGATATAGAGCAAAATCAGGGCAGCCGCGCCGGCGCCTACAATCAATCCCAAGCGCTTTTCGATGAACTCCCTGATCTCTTCGCCGTAACGGCGCAGCAGCCAGGCAAGCAGCAGAAAGCGGGCGCCGCGCGCCACGATGGCCGCGACGATGAAGACAGCAACGTTGACGTGAAGCGCGCCCGCCAGAATGGTGACCACCTTGATCGGCGGCAGGTGCGCGGCGCCGGATGTGACGAGCAGCACCAGCATCAGTCCGGTGCCCGAGGACTGCCACTTCTCGAACGTCTCAAGGCCGCCGAAATGCTCCAGGATCGGCCGTGCTATTGTGTCGTAGGCATAGTAGCCGATCAGCCACCCGGCAATGCCGCCCAGCACGGAAGCAGCCGTGGCGGTCAGCGCGTAGCGATAGGCGCGTTCGGGCCGCGCCAACGCCATGGGCAGGAACAGCACGTCGGCCGGGATAAAGAACACCGAGCTTTCGACGAAAGCGATGAAGGCCAGCCACCATTCGGCGGATTTGCGCGCCGCCAGCGACAGGGTCCAATCGTAAAGTCCGCGAAGCATCGGCTCTCCTAATGCATGTCGCCCGAAGCGCTTAACGGGTTTTGGGCAACGACAGGCGGGAAGACAAGAACCCAAAGCGCCGCAGTAGGCGCTCGCGGCGGGGGGTATTTCGGCACGTCGCTTGTCTAGAAAGATTTCTCGCGCCGCACAATGGCGGCGGCCCTTACGAAACCGTAAGACGCTGTCTGGCCGAAACGGTGTCCGGCAAATCCGCAACAGGCCAGTTGACGAAACCCCGTCCAACCGTATAGTCCGCGCCCATCCAGGCCGCCCGGCCTGAGCCCCTATGGCGGAATTGGTAGACGCGCTCGACTCAAAATCGAGTTCCGCAAGGAGTGCTGGTTCGATCCCGGCTAGGGGCACCATCCTTCGCTCTGCGAGCTTCGGATGGCAGGCCATCCTTCGCGAGCTTCGGATGGCGGCCATCCCAAAAGATCCTACCGCATATTCCCTGTATGCCCCTGCGAATACCGCCCCGGCTGCGGCCATACGGTGAGGCCGTGCGGCTCGATGCCGACGCGGATTTTCGTCACCGCGCCGCTCGTCGTGTCGATCATGTAGACCTCGCTGTCGAAGCGGCCGGAGAGCCATAGCTGCTTGCCGTCGGCGCTGACATTGCCCATGTCGGGGCTGCCGCCGCCGGGGATCGGCCATTGCGCGACGACCGCGCGCGTGGCGAAGTCGATCACCGTCACGCTGCCCGGACCCTTCGCCTTGCCTTGCTCCATCTTGTGCGAGCCGCGGTTCGAGACATAGAGCCGCTTGCCGTCGCGGCTGACGACGAAGCCATGCGTGCCGATACCGGTCGGGATGAAGCCGATCTCCCTGAAGCTGTCGCCGTCGATCAGGAAGACGCCGTCATTCATCATGTCGGCCACGTAAAAAACCTTGCCGTCGGGCGACAGGCGGATGTCCTGCGGCATGCCCATCTTCGAGAGATCGAGATGGCCGAGCACCTTCTGGTTCTTCAGGTCGATCTTGGCCAACCCGCCATCGCCATATTCGCAGGTGAAGATCGCATAGGAACCGTCGGCCGAAAAATCGGCATGGTTGATGCCGGGGCAGGTCGGCGTCGGCAGGCTCGATTTCAGCGCCATGCTGTGCGGGTCGCGGAAATCGAGCTGCTGCATCGCCTCGTCGACGACGATGGCGGCGCTGCCATCCGGCATGAAATAGAGGTTGTAGGGGTCGTCGACCGGGACCTGCTCGCCGGGCTTGGCCGTCATCGGATCGATCGGCGTCAGGCTGCCATTCTTGCCGGTGCCGTTGTTGGCGACCCAGAGCGTCTTCAAGTCCCAGGAGGGCACGACATGTTGCGGCTTGCTGCCGACATTGAAGCGGTCGACTTCCTTGAGCGTTACACTGTCGATCACCGACACGCTGTTGGAGGAGCGGTTGGGCACATAGACGCGCGGCAGCGCGCCGGTGGTCACGGGGCTGAGATGGCCAGCGGCGGTGTGCCTGTAGATGCTGACGGCGGGCGGCGGCGCGGGATCGCTGCAATCCTCCGGGCAGGAGCCGGCATGCGCTGTAGCGGTCGACAGGATCGTCAGCAGTGCGAGCGGCGCGCCAAGACGGGGGAAGCGCGGAAAAAGATTGATCATTTAGTTTGACTTGCGATGAAGGCGCGAATTGCTTGTGTCGTGCCGTTGACGATAAGATCCACGCCAAGCTGCCCGAATTCCGCCGACGACCTTGCCGGGTCGCCGCCGTAGGCGCCATCCCGGGCGCCGAGCTTGGGGGAGCCGGCGATGCGGTCCTTGCGGACGAGGGATGGATCGATCGCCAGCATCAGCGAGGTGTCGGCCAATCCGGCGTGTGACCCGATCTCGGCTTGCTTGGCGCCTGCGGCCACAAGTTTCTCGCTATAGGGACCCCGCGAGAGCCTATAATAGTCGAGAGCGGCATAGACCCGTGCCGGCGTCTTTGCCCATTCGGCATTCAGTTGGTCGGCCACATGGCTTTCGTCGACCTGGTAGCCGCCGTGGTCGCCCATCAGGACGATGGTCCTGAAGCCATGGTGCCTGAAGCTGCGGGCGGCGGACTCCAGCAGTTGCTCGAAGGTCCTGTCGCTGATGGTGATGGTTCCCGGAAAACGCATGTGGGAGGAGGGCGGATCGATGTTGCCTTCGGGTACATAGGAGATAACTGGCGCTACTAGCGCATTGCCCAGTTTCTCCGCAATCTTGGCGGCCAGGAATTTCACCCGCACATTGTGCTTGCCCAGCGCCATTGCCGGGCCGCTCTGCTCGGTGCCGCCGATCGGGATGATGATCGTGGTCGTTCCGGCCGCAATGACGTCGCGTAGTTCGGTCCAGGTGAGGTCCTCGAGGAAAACAGATGCCTCGGCCGGACTCGCAGCAGACAAGGCCAGTGCCACAGTGAGGCCTGCCATGAACGACCTCAGCGCGCCTCTCCCGATTGTAAGAATCATGCGCCTAAAATCCGCTGACCATCACCGACGCTTCAACAGGCTCCGCATGCGGTTGCGCAGGATGCGCGCCATGTTGCGGGTCTCGCGGTAGAGGTGCAGTTGCGAGCCCGCCTGGCGGGCCAGCCGGTCGGCATCCGGCGTCAGCCCGATCACCAGTGTGCCCATCGGCTTGCGCTCAGCCCATAGCCGGCTCATCACCGGATGGTCCGGCACCGCGCAGGAATCGGTCATGACGATGTTGGGGTCGTCGAGATGCTGCCTGGTCACCTCGATCATCAGCAGCGTGCCCGGCGAAAAGGCGGAGAGCGCCTCGTCATAGGCCGTTTTCCAGGTGTAGGCGATGCCGGCCTCGACGAAGACCACCAGGCAGGCGATGGCACGGCCGTCGAGCGTCAGCAGATGAATGCGGCACATGTCCTGCTCGGCCAGGCGGTGCACGGCCTCACGGGCGAAGGCGGCGCGGTAGCGGTCGATCGCCATGGCGGTGCGTTCGCGGCCTTTCCAGCCGGCCGCCTCCAGCGTCAGGAAGTTTTCGATGGCATGGCGGATCTCGTCCGGCCCGCGCGCCACGACATGCTCGACCTTGCCGAGGTCGGCCAGGCGCCGTTTCAGGCGGCGGAACTCGCGATAGTGATGCGAGCGCAGCGAGGCCTTGAGGTAGGCCTCGCCATCGGCTTCGCTTTCAAGCACCGGACGCTCGACCTTGCCGGTGGTCACCATGGTCAGGCCGCGACTGTCGGCAAAGGAGGTGAGCAGGCTCGCCACCGGGCCGTCGAGGCGCATGTCAGGCAGCACGAAGACTTTTGGCAGCTTGAGGTGCGGCCGCGACAGCATCGAGAAGAAATCCTCGATGACGCCGACCGGATCGTCGCGATCGACCAGCGGCGTGCCGAGCGGCCCGAACGGGCTCGACCATGTGCGCATCACCGGAACGCCGAGCGGGATCGCCGGCCGCTCGACCGAGAACGGCACCAGAAGCCGCAGCCGGTTGCGGTATTCGTCGCCGTCGCGGATCACGGCCAGCCGCACCTCGCGGTCTTCCAGCCGGGGCATTGCCGGCGCCAGGAAGCGCGGGTTGAAGAAGACGTTGGGCTCCGCCGTGCGGGCGCTGAGATAGTCGAGCTCTTCGACGAGGTCGAACCCGGCCGAGGCCGGGTAGATGGCGAGCTTGCGCTCCGGCCTGTTGCTGGCGAAGAGTTCGATATGGGCGGGATCGACCTCGCGCGCCAGGCCGGCAAGGTTGGAGACCATGGCGCCGGCGGGGCCGCCGCTGGTCTCTTCGAGCAACGGGACGGCGGCCATCAGGCGACTTCCTTTTTTGCAGGCATGAAGATCGCCATCACGATGCCGAGCTTGCGCCAGACGGTGAAGGAGAGCGCGCTGGCCTCGAACACCATGGCGAGGCTGGTGGCGATTGCCGCGCCCCAGAGACCGAACAGCGGGATCAAGAGCACGTTGAGTCCGATGTTGAGGGCAAGCGTCATGGCATAGACGGCAGCGCAGATGTTTTGGTTGCCGCTCATGGTGAGCAGGCTTTCGCAGGGGCCGACGGCGGCGCGCGCCACGACGCCCAGGACCAGCAGGAAGAGCAACGGATAGCCGGCGGTGAATTCGGGACCGAACAGCACCAGCATCGGCTCGCCCAGCGCCAGCACCAGCAGCGCCATCAAAAGCGAAGGCCAGAAGGTCCAGGAGACCGTCTCGCGGGCGAAGGTGGCGAGCTTGTCCGGCTCGCCATGGGTGAACTGCGCGTAGCGCTGGGCAACGCCGGCCTTGACCGCGAAATAGACGAAATGCACCAGCGCCAGCGTCTTCACCGTGGCGAAATAGACGGCGACGTCATTGGGATCGAGATAGGCGCCCACCATCAGCACGTCGGCATTGGTGAGCAGGAAGAAGAAGCTCTCAACCAGGAAGATCGGCAGCGAAACCAGGATCCACTGGCCGAAATGCACCGCTATCGGTCCGGCCGGGATTTTCTTCTCCATGCGCGAGCTGACGGCCATCAATTGACCGAGCGTCGTGACATAGGTGGCGGCAATCGAGGCGAAGATCGCGGTCTTGGCGTCGGGCACGTAATGCAGGGCGAGCATCAGCGCCATGAACACCAGGATCAGCACCGGCCGCACCAGATAGGTGGGCGAGAGCGCCAGCAGCGCCCAGGAATTGGCGCGCGCCAGCCCTTGCAGCAGATCGCCCAGCGCGATCATCGGCAGGCAGATGACGCCGAGGATGAAGGGGATGACGTAGTAGTTCTCGATCCAGTCCGAAGCCAGCCAGACGCCTAGCGCGCCAAGGCCCGCGATCAGCGTCGAGGCGACCAGCACGAACAGGCGGCTGGCCAGCACGATGCCGCGCATTTCGGCCAGCATGCCGCGCTCGCGATATTCGGGAATGAAGCGGATGACCGAGGTGTGGAAGCCGAGGCAGGCGAGATTGCCGACGATGACCATCGTCACCCAGACCAGCACCGAGATGCCATATTCGAACGAGCCCATCCAGCGCGCCATCAGCACCTGGCTGACAAAGGCGATGAAGGCGCTGATGATGCGGATGGAGAAGGCGATCAGCGACATGCGCCCGGCTTCGCCGCGCTCGTCGGCGGTGAAGAGCACGGCATCGATACGGCCAAGCAGCGGCCGCATGCGCAGCGCCCAGCGCTGCGGCAAGAACCGCCCGGCAGTCGTTGCCGCGGAAAAGCGCACCCACAACTCTCCGTTTTCCGCCCTTTTTCCAGCGTTCCGGTCTATCCGAAACACCTTAAGAAAGGGTGGGCGGGGTGCTTCCCTTCTCCCCGTCGCTACACGGGAAGAAGGTGCCGGCAGGCGGATGAGCGCCGGCTTTCAAAAATTTGCGTTGAGGCGTGCTCTGTGGGGCAAAGACGACTGCAATCACAAAACGCAGGCACCGCCCCTCATCCTGCCCTTAGGGCCACCTTCTCCCCGTGAAACGGGAGAAGGAAGAGGCGCCTTACATCCCCTGCATCGCGTCGCAGGACACGTTGGGGTTCATGTCGGCGAAGGCGCCGGTCGGGTTCGGCTTCCAGGCCCAGACATGCAACTCGTAGAACGGGCCGAGGCCGTAGCGGTTGGGCGCGGTGTTGAAGTTGAACAGATGGCCTTCGAGCGAGGCCGGCCCTTTCGATGTGATGTATTCGACGGCGATCAGCTTCAGCGTGCCGTCGGCCATCGGCTCGTACATCACCGCTTCGGGCTTGGCGACGTCGACGCCGTCGTCCTTCAGATAGGCGGCGTTGACGTAGTGGATGCCCATGGCGCCGCCGGTGAGGCCGCTGGCGCAGGGGATCGGCGCATAGCCTTCGGCCTTGGCCACCGCGACGTCCTCGAAGCGGCTGTCGAGCGCCCGCACTTTTTCGGCGAGCGGATTGACGGCTTCCGCGGTAGCGGCGCCCGCCATCAGCATGATGATCGAGGCAGAAGCGCCGATAACGCATCTGGTTAAGGTCTGAATACTCATTTCTCTCTCCAATTGCGGCGCGCAAGCAGCGGGCCGGCCGGTCAAAGCCAACTCCGCACGCCGGCGGCGCCTGTCGGTAAAAGGGGATGGTCGCTGGCCCCGACGCGGCGGGATCAGCGGTGATGCCACCAATATTCCCAGTATTCGCGCGGGTTTTCCCCCTCCCTGAGACCGATGTCGCGTCTCAGGTAATCGTCCCGCGGCGGCAGAAGGCGGCGCCGGTTTCGCAAGCGCGAAAGCAGCGCCGACACGGCCCGCCGCATGAGGCCGCGCCGTGGCGGGATAGTATCCGCCGCGGCGGATACACTCTCGCTCCCTGGCACGGCATCAGGTCCGCCGGCGACGGGTATGGTCTGCCCGACATGGTCTTCCCGGTCAGCGATAAAAGTAGGGGTCGAGGACCCGCACCTCCGTGATCTTGTCGACGGGAAGCGAGTTCTTCTGCGCCGTGCTGCGGATCGCCTCCGGCGATGGCGCATCGTAGATGCAGAAGCTTTTGCCCTTGTCGGGCGAGACGAAGGACTGCACCCAGGTGACGCCCTTCTCGGCATTGCGGGCGATGACGCCGCCCATCGCCATGGCGCCGGCATCGTTCATCGGTACGTGCAAGCCTTCCGGGAAAGTGCGTTCAACGAGATAACGTGGCACGATTGTCGTTCCTTTCGTGGATTCTAAGTCTCCGCAATTCCAGACGGAAACCGCTACGCACTTTTCCTGGAATTGCTCTGGGCTCGTTTCGAGCGAGGCGGATCCCACCATTTCCGGAAAGGCCGCGCATCGGAGCCATTCCCCATATTGGCCGGGACGAATCCCTATCTTTGCGACGTTTTATGTGGAAGATGGCACTTCAATGTGTGGAAGGTCACATAGCAGAGCCGTCTCCCAGGCTATCGCGGCGGCGATCCGCCACGATGGAAATTCCGGTTTCGCGAGAGAGTGACGATGCTTCTGGAACGACAGACGCAGTTGCAGCAGATGGACGTCTTGTTGGCGGATGCGACCGCGGGCCGCGGCCGCCTTGTGGTCCTTTCGGGTGAGGCCGGCGCCGGCAAGACGGCGTTGAGCGAGGCGTTTGCAAGCCGGCTGGACGAGGATCTGACCGTGCTTCGCAGCGCCTGCGAGGACCTGTCCATTCCCGATCCGCTGGGGCCGCTCTACGATTTGGCCCGCGAAGCGCAGTGGGAGCCGCCGCGGGCGATCGAAGACCGCGAGCTTCATCGGCTGCCGCTGTTTTCCGAGGCGCTCGAGGTCTTCGAGGCGAAAGGCCCTTGCCTGCTCGTCATTGAAGACCTGCATTGGGCGGATGACGCTACGCTCGATTTCGTCCGTTTCCTCGGCCGGCGCATTGCAAACACGCACATCCTGCTTTTGATCACGGCGCGCACCGACCGCAGCGAGGGGCAGATGCGCGTGCGCCGGGCTCTCGGCGAGATCCCGGCCGGCAATGTCCAACGCATCGACGTGCCGCTGCTTAGCGAAAGGGCGGTGCTCTCGCTTGCCGCGGCGGCCGAGCGCGACGGCGACGCAATCTACCGGGCGAGCGCCGGCAACGCCTTTTTTGTCACCGAGCTGCTCGCCGCCGAGGGCGATGGCGCCCTGCCGGCCAGCGTGCGCGACGCCGTGCTGGCGCGCGCCGAAAGATTGTCGCCGGGTGCCCGTTCGATGCTCGACGCGGTGTCGGTTTTTCCGCGCCGTGCAGACGCATGGGCGCTGAGCGGGCTTTGCGGAATTGCGGCGGCCGGCCAACTTGCCGAATGCGTCTCGCACGGTCTGCTCGAGGATATGGGCGATGCCTACGCGTTCCGGCACGAGATCGCCCGCACGGCAATCGAGATGGCGCTGACGCCGAGCCAGCGCCGCGCCTATAATGAGCGTGCGCTCGCGGCGTTGCGGGAAAACCCGGATGTGGCCAATGCAAGGCTGGTGCACCATGCGGTTGAAGCCCAGAACATCGAGGCGGTGCGCGAGCTCGCGCCGGTCGCGGCGCGCGAGGCCTCCCGCGTCGGCGCGCATCGCGACGCCGCCGGCTATTATGAAGTCGCCCTTCGGTACGCGGATATCCTTCCGATCGAGGAGCGGGCTGAGCTTTATGAAGGCCACGCGTTCGAATGCCACCTGATCGGCCGCATCGACGCGGCCATCGAGGCGCAAGGACAGGCGCGCCAGTTGCGCCAGGCGCTGGGCGACCGGATCAAGGAGGGTGACGCTCTCAGATGCCTGTCGCGCTTTGCCTATCTGCTCGGCGATCGCGAGGCCGCGGACCGGTTCGGTGCGCAGGCCGTGGAGCTTTTGGAAACGGCGCCCGACAGTGCCGAACTCGCCATGGCCTATTCCAATCTCTCGCAACTGGCGATGCTGGCCGAGCGGCTCGAGGAGACGCTTGCGTTCGGCGGCAAGGCCGTCGAGCTGGCGGAGCGGCTCAACCGGGCCGACATACTTTGCCATGCCCTCAACAATGTCGGGGCGGCCGGGCAATGGCTGGACTTCGCCAAGGGGCGGCGCGATCTCGCCCGCAGCCTTGGACTTGCCCTTACGGGCAACTTTCAGGAGCATGCGGCGCGCGCCTTCACCAACTGCGCCTGTGTCGAGATGAACAGGTTCAACCTCACCGAGGCGGCGGCGTTTCTGGATCGCGGCATCAGCTATTGTGTCGAGAACGATCTCGCGACCTGGCGCGATTACATGCGCGGCGTGCAGGCACAGCTACTGCTGAGGCTCGGCCAGTGGGACGACGCCGCGGCCACGGCGCATGAGGTCGTCGACGACGAGGCAACGACGCCACTGGTGCGCTATCCCTCGCTCGTCGCGCTGGCACGCTTGCGCATCCGCCGGGGAGATCCTTCGGCCGAGCCGGTTCTCGACGAGATGAAGCTGTTCCTGGACAAGGGCATGGAGCTGCAACGGCTTGTGCCCTTCGCCGAGGTGATGGCTGAACTGGCATGGCTGGGCGAGGGCGACAGGAATGAAGCGCTGCGCCTGATCGCCCTTGCCGAAAGCCTTGCCCCGACGCGGGCGGTGTTCGGCGAACTGGCGATATGGCGGCAGCTGTTGCTGCCTGAAAGCGATCCGGGCGAGACCGACGGCATGGCTGAGCCGCATCGCCTGCAACTGCTTGGCGACTGGCGCGGCGCCGCCGCGCTCTGGGCGAACATGGACGCTCCCTTCGAACGGGCGCTTGCCCTGCTGCAAGGAGACGAGGCCGCGCGGCGCGAGGCGCTCGATATTTTCGAGGTGCTCGGTGCAAGGCCGGTGGCGCAGCATGTGCGCGGCCTGATGCGGCAGAGCGGGCTGATCCACATCGCCAGGGGCCCGAGGCAGGCGACGCGCGCCAACCAGGCCGGCCTCACGCAGCGCCAGATGGAAGTCCTGCAGCTGATCGAGCGAGGCTTTTCCAACAAGAAGATCGCCGCGCATATGGCAATCTCGCCGAAGACAGTCGATCACCATGTTTCGGCGGTGCTGGAGAAGCTGGAAGCCGTTTCGCGCGGCGAGGCGGCAGCCGCGGCGCGTGCGTCCGGACTGGTGTGACCGTCAATCGATAGGAAAGCCTAAGTCTGGCGCCCCACTGGGATCATGGAAACGTTGGCGCTGCCCCTCATCCGCCCTTCGGGCAGCCGGCCCTTCGCTATCGCTCCGGGCGTTCGTCGTTCGAAAAGCCAAGCAATTGGCTTTTCGTTCCGCCGCGCGGACCACTCCTCACCCTCCCCCCCCGCAAGCGGGGAGAAGGAAAGAAGGGTCAGGCGAAGGCGCCGTGGCAGTGCTTGTACTTCTTGCCGGAGCCGCACGGGCAGGCTTCGTTCCGGCCGATCTTGCCCCAGGTCGCCGGGTTCTTCGGGTCGCGGTTTTCCGGCGCGACGACGGCGGTGGTGTCCTGGCGCATCAGAAGCGCCGTCTCGCCGCCCTGGAAATCGTCCTCGCCGGTCGAGCCGTCGATATGGCTGCCGAACATCTCGGGCGCTTCGGGCGGCGGCGCATCCGCTGCCTGGCGCACCAGCTCGACGCGCATCAGCTGCGCGGTCACGGCCTGGCCCAGATTGCCGAGCAGGCCCTGGAACAGCTCGAAGGCTTCGCTCTTGTATTCCTGCAGCGGGTCGCGCTGGGCATAGCCGCGGAAGCCGACGACCGAGCGCAGATGGTCGAGATTGACGATGTGCTCGCGCCACAGATGGTCGAGCGTCTGCAGCACGACCGAACGCTCGACATAGTTCATGACGTCGGGACCAAAACGGTCGGCGCGCTCCTTGGCGGCGGCGTCGGCGGCAGCCGTGATGCGCTCGCGGATGTCGTCCTCGGCGATGCCCTCTTCCTTGACCCATTGCTCGATCGGCAGCTCGAGGTTGAGATACTGCGCCACCTCCTCCTTGAGGCCGGCGACGTTCCACTGCTCGGCATAGGCGTTTTCGGGGATGTTCTTGGCGACAATCTCCTCGATGACGCCTTCGCGCATCTCGGCAACCGTCTCCGACAGGCCTTCGCCGTCCATCAGCTCGATGCGGCGCTGGAACACCGCCTTGCGCTGGTCGTTGGAGACGTCGTCATATTTCAACAGGTTCTTGCGGATGTCGAAGTTGCGCGCCTCGACCTTCTTCTGCGCCTTCTCCAGCGCCTTGTTGATCCAGGGATGGATGATCGCCTCGTCTTCCTTGAGGCCGAGCTTCTGCAGCATGCCGTCCATGCGCTCTGAGCCGAAGATGCGCATCAGATCGTCCTGCAGCGACAGGAAGAATTTCGAGCGGCCCGGGTCGCCCTGGCGGCCGGAGCGGCCGCGCAGCTGGTTGTCGATGCGGCGCGATTCATGGCGCTCGGTGGCCAGAACATAAAGGCCGCCGGCGGCCAGCGCCTTTTCCTTCAGACGCTCGACGTCGTCGATGATCTCTTTTTCCCGCGCCGCGCGCTCGGGGCCTTCGGGCATGTCGCCCAATTCCTCGGCGATGCGCATCTCGGCGTTGCCGCCGAGCTTGATGTCGGTGCCGCGGCCGGCCATGTTGGTGGCGATGGTGATGGCGCCGGGCTTGCCGGCCTGGGCGACGATGGACGCCTCGCGCTCGTGGTGACGGGCGTTCAGCACTTCGAAATCCTTGATGCCTTCCTTGCGCAGGCGTTCCGCCAGCAGCTCGGATTTCTCGATCGAGGTGGTGCCGACCAGGATAGGCTGGCCACGCTCGCGGGCGTCGCGGATCTCCTTGACGATCGCCTTGTACTTCTCGTCGACCGTTCGGTAGACCTCGTCGTCCTCGTCCTTGCGGGCGACCGGCAGGTTGGTCGGGATCTCGGTGACTTCGAGATTGTAGATGTTGGCGAATTCTTCGGCCTCGGTCAGCGCCGTGCCGGTCATGCCGGAGAGCTTCTTGTAGAGGCGGAAGTAGTTCTGGAAGGTGACGGAGGCCAGCGTCTGGTTCTCCGGCTGGATCTGCACATGTTCCTTGGCTTCGAGGGCCTGGTGCAGGCCTTCCGAGTAGCGGCGTCCAGGCATCATGCGGCCGGTGAACTCGTCGATAATGACGATCTCGCCGTTGCGCACGATGTAGTCGCGGTCCTTCTGGAACAGAAGATGCGCCTTCAGCGCATTGTTGACGTGGTGGACGATGGCGACGTTCTCTACGTCGTAGAGCGACTCGCCCTTCAAGAGGCCGGCGTCGCGCAGCATGTTTTCCAGCTTCTCAGTGCCGTCCTCGGTGAAGATCGTCGTCTTCTGCTTCTCGTCGACCTCATAGTCGGCCGGGCCGAGCCTCAGCATGAAGGCGTCGATGGTGTTGTACATTTCCGAGCGGTCCTCGAGCGGACCGGAAATGATCAGCGGCGTGCGCGCCTCGTCGACCAGGATGGAATCGACCTCGTCGACGATGGCGTAGGAATGTCCGCGCTGCACCATCTGCGCGCGCTCATACTTCATGTTGTCGCGCAGATAGTCGAAGCCGAGCTCGTTGTTGGTGGCGTAGGTGACGTCGCACGCATAGGCGTCGCGGCGCTCGTCGTCGGAAAGGCCGTGGACGATGATGCCGACGGTCAGGCCGAGGAATTTGTAGACGCGGCCCATCCATTCGGCGTCGCGCTTGGCGAGGTAGTCGTTGACAGTGACGACGTGCACGCCCTTGCCGGCCAAAGCGTTGAGATAGACCGGCAAGGTGGCGACCAGGGTCTTGCCCTCGCCGGTGCGCATCTCGGCGATGCCGCCATTGTGCAGCACCATGCCGCCGATCAATTGTACGTCAAAAGGCCGCATGCCGAGCACGCGGCGGGCCGCTTCGCGCACCGTGGCGAAGGCCGGGACCAGGAGATCGTCGAGCGAAGCGCCGTTGGCGAGATCCTGGCGGAATTTTTCCGTGCGGCCCCTGAGATCGGCGTCGGAAAGCGCCCGCATCTCGTTTTCCATGGCGTTGATGGCTTCGACCCTGGGCCGGGTCGCCTTGACGCGGCGATCATTGGAAGAACCGAAAACCTTACGGGCGAGACCGCCGAGACTGACCATCCAATGGTCCTTTCGATAGCAATTTTGGCCGTTTGCGACAGGCGCCTGGCGGGCCCATCAAATCCGCGTGAATGCGGACAAACGCAAAAAGCGCCCGGAAAACGGTTCTGGACGCCAAGTCGTTGGACAGATAAGAGGGGGCTCAATCGATGTCAACGCCGCGTTAGCCCTACGGGCAGCGCCAAATTCCGCCACAATCCGACTGATCTGGAACCCTTCCGCTCACGCGATCCTTATTGGCAATCCCATTGGAGTTTATCTTGATGTCCCTGTCGTTCCGCCGTGCCTCGCTCGCCAGCCTCGGCCTGGCCTTCGGGCTCTCGGCTCTTTGCCTGTCGCCGCTGATGGCGCAGGAGACCGCGCCGGCCCAGCCGGATGCCGCCGCTCCCGCGGCTCCGGTCGATCCCAATGCCGTGGTTGCCACCGTCAATGGCGAGAAGCTGACCGAGGCCGACCTGCAGCTCGCCGAAGGCGAACTGTCGCAACAGTTCGCGCAGCTGCCGCCCGAGCAGCGCCGCGCGGCCGCGCTTTCGGCGGCGATCGAAATTCGCGTCATGGCCAAGAAGGCCCTCGATACCGGCCTCGACAAGGATCCGGACTTCCAGCGCCGCATGGCTTTCCTGCAGGCGCGCGCCCTGCATGGCGCGGTCGTCGAGAAAGAAGTGGTCGACAAAGTAACGGACGCCGAGGTGCGCGCCCGCTACGACCAGGAAATCGCCAACACGCCGCCGGTCAATGAAATCCACGCCCGCCACATCCTCGTGAAGACGAAGGAAGAGGCCGACGCGATCATCAAGCAGCTCGACGGCGGCGCCGACTTCCAGAAGCTTGCCAACGAGCACACCAGCGATCCGAGCGGCAAGACCAATGGCGGCGATCTCGGCTGGTTCGGTCCGGGGCAGATGGTGCCGGAATTCGACAAGGCGGCGTTCGCGCTCGAGGTCGGCAAATATTCGAAGGAGCCGGTGCAGTCGCAGTTCGGCTGGCACGTCATCAAGGTCGAGGACAAGCGCGCCAAGCAGCCGCCGGCCTTCGACGACGTCAAGGACCAGGCCAAGCAGGCCGTGATCCGCGACAAGTATTTCGCCATGGTCAAGGACCTGCGCGCCGCCGCCAAGGTCGAGATTCCGGACGAAAAGCTCAAGAAGGCCATCGACGCGCTGGAAGGCAGCAAGTAATCCGCCGCCGGCCGATCGTTTGCAAAGGGCGCCTTCTGGCGCCCTTTCTTATGGGACGCGGGCTATCCCTCGCACCACATAGCGCACGGCGGCGCGGATCGCGGCTTCGTCCTCGTCGAGGCGGTTGCTCAACAGATGCCGCCAGGCATAGGCAGCGACCAAGTCGGCGACGATCCCGGTATCGACATTCGCCGCCACCTCGCCGCGCGCCTTGGCGCGCTCGATCATCAGGCCCGTGTGGCTGCGGCGCCCTTTCGAGTATTCGGCAAGCGCGGCCGCGGCCGTCTCGTCCGATTGCGCCTCGGCAATCAGCGAGCGGAAGACGTTGCCGGACGGGGTGTCGCGCCAATGCGCGAACAGGTTCCTGAGGAAGCCGGCCAGATCATCCTCGACGTTTCCCGTGTCGGGCGTCTCGACATGCTTCTGGCGCTGGTAGACTTCGATCAGCAGCGCCGCCTTGCTCGGCCACCAGCGATAGATGGTCGGCTTTCCCGCCCGCGCCCGCCGGGCGACGGCCTCGATCGAGAAGCCGGCATAGCCGGCCTCGCGCAGCACCGCCTCGGCCGCCTCGACAATGGCGTCGGCGCTCTCGGGATTGCGCTTTGCGCCGATCGACTTGCGCCCGCGGGCGGCGACCTCGCCCATTCCGTTGTTCCTTAGCCGGTGAATCTGCCGCCAATCATATTGGCTTCGCGGCTGAAACGAAACGATCCGTTTTCGGTTGCAGGACGGCCGGTTCGGCCGACGGCGCGCGGCCAGAACGCCCCTTGCGCCGGGGCGCGCTATCGGGCAAACCGGCCTTCCTTTCGCTTTATTGCCGCTCCGGGGTCATGATGTCCGCTACGATTTCGCCGCTCGCACCCAAGAAATACCCGAAGATGCCGGTCATCGAGGGCGTGCGCATCGCGACCGCCGAAGCCGGCATCAAATATCGGAATCGTACCGATCTGCTTGCCATGGTCTTCGATCCGGGCACGGCCGTCGCCGGCGTGTTCACCAGGTCGAAATGCCCGTCGGCGCCGGTCGACTTCTGCCGTCAGAATCTTTCCGCCGGCAAGGCGCGCGTGCTGGTGGTCAATTCCGGCAACGCCAACGCCTTCACCGGCAAGAAGGGCAAGGCTTCGACGGCGCTGACCGGCGAGGCGGCGGCCAAGGCCGCCGGGTGTTCCGAGAGCGAAGTGTTCCTGGCCTCGACCGGCGTCATCGGCGAGCCGCTCGACACGACCAAGTTCAGCCATCTGCTCGCAGGCCTGGTCAAGGGCGGCAAGCCGGATCTCTGGACCGAGGCGGCCAAGGCCATCATGACCACGGACACCTATCCGAAGGTGGCGACGGCGACGGTCAAGCTCGGCGAGACCGACGTCACCATCAACGGCATCGCCAAGGGCGCCGGCATGATCGCGCCCGACATGGCGACGATGCTCTCCTTCATCGCCACCGACGCGCCGATCGCCGCTTCCGTGCTGCAGGACCTGTTGTCGCGCGGCACGGCCAAGACCTTCAACGCGGTGACCGTCGATAGCGACACCTCGACCAGCGACACGCTGCTTTTCTTCGCCACCGGCAAGGCCGCCGCGCGCGGCGCGCCGGCGATCAGCGATGCCAAGGACGCGCGGCTCGGCGCGTTCCGTCGGGCGCTCGGCAAGGTCTTGAAGTCGCTGGCGCTGCAGGTGGTGCGCGACGGCGAGGGCGCGCGCAAGCAGGTCGAAGTCACCGTGACCGGCGCCAAATCGGCGCGCTCGGCCAAGCGCATCGCGCTGTCGATCGCCAATTCGCCGCTGGTCAAGACGGCGGTCGCCGGCGAGGACGCCAATTGGGGCCGCGTCGTCATGGCCGTCGGCAAGGCCGGCGAGCCGGCCGACCGCGACCGGCTGTCGATCTGGTTCGGCGACAACCGCCTGGCGCATGAGGGCGAGCGCGACCCGGCCTACTCCGAGGAGGCGACGTCGGCCTATATGAAGCGCGACGACATCCGCATCCGCGCCGATATCGGCATTGGCCGCGGCAAGGCGACGGTGTGGACTTGCGACCTCACCAAGGAATACGTCGCCATCAATGGCGACTACCGGAGCTGATGGCGCCAGTGTCCAGGCATCCGGCAAGCGTGCTGGCGGTGGTGCGCCGCTACGAGGCGGCGGGGTTTCGCGCCTGGCCTGCGGCGGCCGTCCATTATGACGGGACCTGGGTGGTGCGGCTCACCGCCGGGCACCCGGCCAAGCGCCTGAACTCGGTCAATCCGCTCGATCCGGGCGACACGCACGCCATCGAGGAGCGCATCGGCCGCGCGGCGCGCCGCTTCGACGCCTATGGCCGACCGCTGACCTTTCGGATGTCGCCGCTGTCGGGGCAGGTGCTGTCCACCCACCTCGACAAGGCCGGCTGGAACAGGTTCGACGAATCCCTGGTGATGCGGCTGCCGCTGAAAGAGGTCGAGCTTGGCGCGGCCATGGACCAGATCCCGCTCAAGGACATCAGCCGCTTTATCGGCGCATCGCTCAAGACCGGCGGCTCGGACGCCTCGCTGCGGCCTGGCCTGTCCGAGGTCATCGGCGCCATCCAGCCGGAAGCGGGGCTGTTCGCGCTCGAGGATGGTAACGAGCCGCTGGCGACGCTGATCTGTGTTCATGACGGGGATCTTGCCGGGCTGTTCGAAGTCGCCACCGAAAAGTCGGCGCGCAAGAAGGGCCACGGCCGCAACCTCATTCTCTCCGCGCTCAAATGGGCGCGGCTGCGCGGCGCGCGCGAGGCCTGGCTGCAGGTCGAGGCCGGCAACGCGCCGGCGCTCGCCCTCTACCGGTCGCTCGGCTTCGAGGAAGTCTATCGCTATCACTATCGACGGCCGCCGGGCGCATGAGCGAGGTCAAGTCAACCGGAAAGCGGCTGCTGCTGGTCGCTGCCTGTGCGCTGGTCGACGCCGACCGGCGCGTGCTTCTGGCTCAGCGCCCGCAGGGCAAGCAACTGGCCGGCCTGTGGGAGTTTCCGGGCGGCAAGGTCGAGCCCGGCGAGACGCCGGAGGAGTGCCTCGTCCGGGAGTTGCAGGAGGAACTCGGCATCGAGACCGAGATTCCGTGCCTGGCGCCGCTCACCTTCGCCAGCCATTCCTATGACGATTTCCATCTCCTGATGCCGCTCTATGTCTGCCGCCGCTTTCGCGGCATCGCGCAACCGAAGGAAGGCCAGGGGCTGAAGTGGGTCCGGCCAAAACAGATGCGCGATTATCCGATGCCGCCGGCCGATGCCCCGCTGATCCAGTTCCTCATCGACCTCTTGTGATTTCGCGGCCTGCTTTCGTGGCGGCCCACCGCTCTTGGAAACGGCGAGCGTTTCGCGCTGTTTCCGCAGCTGCTTTAGCCAGCGTTAATGGAAGATTTATCTCGACGTGAAAAATTGCGCGAAGCCGTTCGCGCGGCGAGACGGTCGACGACTTGGGAAACACGGCATGAGCCTTCAAAGAGACTGGGACTCGATCCGGCCCGACCGCGGCTTTCGCGCGGTGGATGCCGGCATGGGCATCCTACGGATCACGCTGCTGTTCGGCTCGGCCGCAGTGGCGCTGGCGCTGATCGCGACGCCTTTCCTGGACAACCAGATCCGGCCGCAGAGCGCCCGCGACGGCTTCGTCGGCGGGCTCGACATGACCGCCACCGGATCGATCGGCCATCGCACCAATACATATACGCTTCGCCGCAGCGTGCTGCAGCCATTGCCCAGTTCAGTCTGCGTCATCCGCAATGACGGCAGCCACAGCGGCGAGTGCTGACTTGGTTAATGAATTTAGGGCTCGGCGGCATTTCACTCGCTGTTAAGCTTTTGCCGTTAACCTTTCTTAACGGGTAGCGCATTAGAATTTCTGCATGAGGGATGACCATGAAAAACCTGTTGCAGCAATTCATTGAAGACGAAACGGGCGCGACGGCCGTCGAATATGGCCTGATCGTCGTGGTGTTGTCGCTCGCCATCATCGCCGGCGTCCAACAGGCGGCCGATGGACTCGTGTGGCTGTTCACCGACAACAACAGCAAGCTCGCCAACGCCTTCGCTCATTAGAGTGTTCCACCGTTTCACGGAAACGGCGAACCGCTCTAACTCTTTGTTTTGACGCAATTCCGGACGAGGGCTACGGCGAAGTCGTCGAGCCTGACCGCTCACACTTTTTCCTGGAATTTGCCCTGGAGCTGTTTCCGGGGCGGGTTCAGCTCTTCGGCGGATTCTCCAGGATTGCCTTCAGCGAGACCTTGGCCGATCCCGGCTTGAGCGGCTTTTGCTGCGAGGCATCCGGCGCCCAGCCGGACATCCAGACGATCGAAAAGCTGGCGCGGATACGGCCATCCGGGTCCGAGAACCGTTCGGCGTAGATTTCGGCGGCCCGGGCAAACAGGCGTCTGCTTCCTGGCCGCCGGCTGCGATCGATGAGCGCGCTGGTTTCACCCATGGCGCGCAGATCGGCGACAAGATCGAAGAGCGTATCGTAACGCACCACGACCGTTTCGACATCGGCGACGGGCAATGCCAAGCCGGCGCGCTGCAGCAGCGCGCCTGCGTCGCGCACGTCGGTGAAAGGAAAGATGCGCGGGCTCGCGCCGCCGTGGAGCTCCGTCTCGGCCGCCAGCATGCTCTCGCGCAATTCCGCCAGCGTGCCGGCGCCGGCGAGAGCGCCGAGGAACAGTCCGTCCGGTTTCAGCGCACGTCGGATCTGGGCAAGCACGCCGGGAATATCGTTCATGGCGTGCAGCGAGAGCAGGGAGACGGCAAGATCGAGGCTTGCGTCCTCGAAGGGCACGGTCTCCGGCGGCACCACAAGACCGGGGCGGCCTGCAAGAAACGCTTCGTCCATCTCGACGCGCAGGATTTCGCCGACCTTGCCGCTGCTTGCGAGCACTTCCGCAGCCGCCGATGTCTGGCAAAACAGCGCGGCCGCCTTGCCGAAGCGGCGCTCGACGGCGTCCAATCTGTCGGCAAGATCTTCCGCCGCGCGCCGCATCAGGAAATCGGCCCCTTCGACGGGGCGGGCGAGCGCCCGGCGCTTGCGCGCAAGCCAGATCTCAGTGTCGATCAAGGGCTGCAATGAAATCTTCCTGTTGTCCCCGCGGGCCGCGGTGGTGTTAAGGTGGCGCGGGGTTTCCAATCACGTGGCCGATCCGGTGCGCAAGATCAAGACCAACGCGGTCCAGGATATGGCGCGGCAGGCGCTGGCCTGGCCGGCGCGCCTGTTGTTTCCGCCGGTTTGCGCTGGCTGCCGTCGCCATGTGTCGCAGCCTGGCGTGTTGTGTGGCGCCTGCTGGCCGAAGCTTCGGCTGCTGGAGAAGCCCTGGTGTCCGGTGATGGGCACGCCTTTCACGCATGACATGGGCGAGGGGTTTCTGTCGGCGGAAGCGATCGCCGATCCGCCACCCTTCGAGCGGGCGCGGGCGGCTGTCCTCTATTCGGGCGTGGCGCGGCAGATGGTGCAGGGTCTGAAATATCAGGACCGCACCGACCTCGCGCCCTGGATGGCGAACTGGATGGTCCGCGCCGGAGCCGAGTTGATCGCGGAGGCCGACCTGGTCGTGCCGGTGCCGCTGCATTGGCGGCGCTTCTTCCGGCGCCAGTTCAACCAGTCGGCCGAACTCGGACGGGCCGTTTCAAAGCTCAGCGGGCTGCCCTTCTCGCCATCCGCGGTCAGGCGCGTGAAGCTGACGCGCCAGCAGGTCGGGCTCGAACGGCATGAGCGCGAGGAGAATGTGCGCGCTGCCTTTCGCGTGCCGGCGGACGCCGAGATCGAAATCGCCGGCCGCCGAGTGCTGGTGGTCGACGACGTCTACACCACCGGCGCCACTGTAAGGGGGGTCGCCAAGGCGCTGAAGCGGGGCGGCGCCGGTGCGGTCGACATCCTGACTTTCGCCCGCGTCCTGCCTGGGGACTTTCGGCCCGATGACTCCGCGACTATATAGGTCTGAGTTGTTTGTTTTGCCGCATGTCGTTTTCGTACAATCATTGGACGGCGTGCGTGAGCAGGATTGCCGGCCAATGGCTGATGTGACGATCTATACTCGAATGATGTGCGGCTACTGCAATGCCGCCAAGCGGCTGCTCGACCGCAAGGGCGTGGCCTATACCGAGCATGATGCCTCGTTCTCGCCCGAACTGCGCCAGGAAATGATTTCCAAGGCGCATGGGCGAACCACTTTTCCGCAGATTTTCATCGGCGGCACGCATGTCGGCGGCTGTGATGACCTCCACGAGCTGGAGTCGCAGGGCCGGCTGGACGCGATGCTCGTAAACGGGAGCTGATCATGGGTATTTTCAAAGCCGCCGCCGTTCAGATGCGGTCGGGCACGAGCCCGGAGCGCAACGCCGCCGACATGGAAATCCTCGTCCGCCAGGCTGCCGGTCAGGGCGCGACCTATGTCCAGACGCCGGAAATGACCGGTGCGCTGGTGCGCGACAAGGAAGCGGGCGCGGCCGCTTTTACCACCGAGGACAAGGACATTGTCGTCGCAACGGCGCGCAGGCTGGCGAAGGAGCTCGGCATCTACCTGCACATCGGCTCGACGGCGATTCGCCGGGCCGACGGAAAGCTCGCCAACCGCGCCTTCCTGTTTTCGCCCGACGGGGCCGTGATCGCCGGCTATGACAAGATCCATATGTTCGATGTCGATCTCGACAATGGCGAGAGCTGGCGCGAATCCGCTTCCTACGAGCCGGGAACGGAAGCGGTGGTGACCGATATCAACGGCGCGAAGCTCGGCTTTGCCGTCTGCTACGACCTGCGCTTCCCGCAGCTGTTTCGAGCCGAAGCGATGGCCGGGGCCGAGGTGCTGACGGTGCCTGCCGCCTTTACGCGCCAGACCGGCGAGGCGCATTGGCACGTGCTGCTGCGCGCCCGCGCCATCGAGAACGGCGCCTATATCATCGCTGCTGCCCAGGGGGGCCTGCATGAGGACGGCCGCGAGACCTATGGCCATTCGCTGGTCGTCGATCCGTGGGGGCGCGTCATCGCCGAGGCCGCGCATAACGAGCCGGGTGTGATCGTCGCCGAGATCGATCCGGCGCAGTCGCTCGCCGCGCGCCGTAAGATCCCCAATCTGAAGAACGCGCGCGACTTCACCGTCAATGCCGGCGCGGGCGAAGCGCCGCGCCTGAGGGGTGCAGCCTCTTGATCCGTTTTTCCCTGATCTGCGAGCACGAGCACGAGTTCGAGGCGTGGTTTCGCAGCAATGACGACTTCGACACGCAAAAGAAGCGCGGCTTCGTCGATTGCCCGAGCTGCGGCTCGCACAAGGTCGAGAAGGCGCTGATGGCGCCGGCCGTCTCGACCTCCCGCAAACAGGAAAAGGTCGCGCTCGCCATGGGTGAGGCGCAGAAGCAGGCGCTTGCGCAGCTGAAGGCGCTGGCCGAGAAGGTGCGCGAGAATGCCGACTATGTCGGCGACAAGTTCGCCGAGGAAGCGCGCAAGATCCATTTCGGCGAAACCGATGCGCGCGGCATCTATGGCGAAGCGACACCGGAGGAGGCGCAGAGCCTCGTCGAGGACGGCGTCGAGTTCATGCCGATACCGAGCTTTCCGGACGACCGCAACTGAGGTGTGTCGATATTCAGGTGAGGCCGGCCTGCAAATGTCGGTTTCCTGCGCTTCCGGTGCTCACGTACTTAGGTACGCTCCGCTCCGGTTTCTCGGAATCCGTCATTTTCGGCGCGGCCTGACCTGAATCTCAACACACCTTGGTGGAAGCTCAGGAAGGCAGAAATCAAGATACGCTCTAAGCAGTGGTTTGGCCTAAGCTCCCGATCAGTTTTTCCAACAGTTTCGCCAACATCTCCCGGTCCTCGCGCGTGAGGCCGGCAAGGATTTCGTGCTCGTTGGCGACGTGGGCGGTGAGTGCGGTGTCGGTGAGCTCGAGGCCCTTCGCGGTGAGCTGCACGACAACCCCGCGCCGGTCGCTCGGGTGTGGCGCGCGTTGGGTCAGACCGGCATTTTCCAGACGATCGAGGCGGGCGGTCATGGCGCCAGACGTCACCATCGTCGCCTCGTAGAGCTCGGTCGGCGTCAGCGCATAGGGGGCACCCGACCGGCGCAGCGTTGCCAGCACGTCGAATTCGCCGGGTTGCAGCCCGAAGCGGGCGAAGACCGGCGCCAGCCGGTCGCGCGCGATCAGCGACGACGCTTCATTCAGCCGTCCGATTACCCCCATCGGCGACACGTCGAGATCCGGCCGCTCCCGCCGCCACTGTTCCATGGCCCTGCCTGCTCGATCCATATCGCTCACCGCAAAGTATCTTGACATCAAGAATCTTTACGCTATCTTACCGCAAGATGAACCGGCCGCCAAGCGGTCATGCTGCGACGGGACAGCCCGATGAAATTTCTCTGGGATTCGGCGATTGGCCTTCTGGTGGTGACGGGCGGGCTGCTTGGCATGACGCTGCCATTCGGCAAGCTCGCGACCGCGGCGGGTGTTCCGGCCATGGTCTGGGCCTTCGTCATTTCGCTGGGCGCCGGCGGCGTGCTGCTCTTGGCGCTTCTGCTGCGCGGCGAGCGCGTCCGGCTGACGCCGCACAAGCTGCGCTATTTCTTCATCACCGCCGCGATCTCCTATGCCATTCCCAATCTCTTGATGTTCTCGGCCATTCCGCATCTCGGCGCCGGCTATACCGGCATCATGTTCACGCTGTCACCGGTCATCACGCTGGTGTTCTCGATCCTGCTCGGGGTCCGGCGTCCCAACCTGCTCGGCGTCATCGGCATCGCCGTCGGCTTCGTCGGCGCGGTGATGGTGGCGCTCACGCGCGGCGAGGCCGGCCAGCCGGCCGACTATGTCTGGGTGGCCATCGGGCTCTTCATCCCGGTCAGCCTCGCGGCCGGCAACATCTACCGCACCGTCGACTGGCCGGAAGGCACCGGCCCGATCGAGCTCGCCGTCGGCAGCCATCTGGCTTCGGCCACGCTGCTCCTCGTCGGCATTCTGACGCTTTTGGGCTGGCAGGCCTTCGCCCCGCTCACCGGCGTGCCGCTGGTGATCGTTGGACAGGTCGCTTCGGCCTCGGCGATGTTTGCCTTCTTCTTCCGCCTGCAGGCGGTCGGCGGCCCGGTCTATCTCAGCCAGATCGGCTATGTGGCGGCGGCTGTTGGCCTGTTGGCCGGCACGATCTTCCTCGGGGAGCACTACCAGCTTCTGACCTGGCTGGGTGCGGCCATCATCACCGCCGGCGTCTTCATCACGACCAAGGCGCAAAGCCAGACCGGCGCGCCGATGCCGATTCGGATCGAGCCGGCGTCGTCCCGCAGCTAATCCTCCTTGCCGCCGGTTTCCGGCTGTGGATGGCGGCGGCGATGGGTGGCGGCGGCACGCGCCGCCTGCTCGTAAATGCCCGTCATCAGCTCCAGCGTGCGCGCGACGTCCTCGAGTTTTTCAGCCATCTCGGGAATGCGCTTCACCGCCTCGATCAGCAGGACCGAGCGGATATCGGCGTAGCGTTCCGTCACCCGATAGCCGAGCGGCGTCACCTCATACGTCACGCCAGCCCTGCCGCTGCCGGTGCGCGTGATAAGCCCGCCCTTCAACAGCTTGCGCAGGCTGTACTGGATGTTGGGAATGTCGTCGCGATTGGTCATTTGGGCGAGATCGCGGACGCTCTTCGGCCGGTCGTTCATCCTGATGATGTGGAGCAGAGCGTTTTCCGGCCCGCTGGCCGAAAACTCGATCACCGTGGCGAGACACTCCGCCTGCCAGTGGCCGAATGCCTCATATGAGCGCATCAGCGCGTATTCGACCTCGGTAACGTCGATCTCCAGCGGCGTGCGCGCCAGATGCCAGCCGCGATCCAGCAACTTGTCCTGTGTTTCCGAAGATTTGCGCCGATCGTTCATCCGCGTGTCCCTCGCGAGCAGCATGCGCCGAGCGAGGCGATTGCGTCCACATGAATTTATGATAGACTTTCTATTATAAATTATAACGAAAAACAGAGGAGAACATCGTCATGGGCATGCTCGACAAGTCCGCGCCTGGCGCGCAGCCTTTCTTTCTCGGCACCTTCGCATCCAATTGTTCCGGCGGCATGACCGTCACCAAAGTCGCCGAGCGCTGGGATAATTCCTGGGACAACAATCTCAAGCTCGCCCGGCTTCTCGACGATGCCGGCATCGACTTCATGCTGCCGATCGCCCGCTGGATCGGTTACGGCGGCGAAACCAATTTTCATGGCAACGTGCTTGAGACGATCACCTGGGCGGCGGGCCTGTTGGCGCTCACCCATAACCTCACCGTCTTTGCCACCACCCATACGGCGGCCAATCACCCGGTGGTCGTGGCCACGCAACTGGCGACCATCGACCAGATCAGCCGCGGCCGCATCGGCCTCAACATCGTCGCCGGCTGGAACAAGCCGGAATATCAGGCGCTTGGGCTGACGCTGCCGGACGACCACACCACACGCTACGGCTATGCGCAGGAATGGTTCGACATCGTGCGCGCCTTGTGGAGCCGCACGGAAGCCTTCGACTGGGACGGCAGCTGGTTCAAGCTCAAAGATGTGCTGGGCGATCCGCGCCCGTCGTCGCCGCTGCCGATCCTCAACGCGGCCGGCTCGGAAGAGGGGCGCAAATTTGCCGTCCGCAACGCCGATTTCCTGTTCACCCCGCCCATCGACCTCTCACGCTCGAAAGATGAGATCGCGGCGTTGAAGGAACAGGGCAGTACTGCAGGCCGGGACGTCGATGTGCTGACCTTCGCCCATGTCGTGTGCCGGCCGACGGAAAAGGAAGCCAGGGACTATCTCGAGCATTTCGGCCGCGCCAATGCCGATTGGGCGGCGGTCGACAATCTCGTGCGCCTCCAGTTCGCCCACGCGCAATCCTTCCCGCACGATCTTCTGGCGCTCATCCGCGACCGCATGGCGGCCGGCCATGGCGGCTTCCCGCTGACCGGCACGCCCGAGCAGGTGGCCGATGGCATCACCGCCCTGCACCAAGCCGGCTTCCGCGGCTCGACCTTGTCCTTCGTCGATTATGTCGAGGAATTTCCCTATTTCCGCGACACCGTCCTGCCTATCCTCGAAGAAAGAGGCATTCGCGTCGCACCAGCCGCGATGCAGTCGGCAGCCTAGAACGGCCACGCTTTGCTGCCCCATTTATAAGTTCGCCTTGACGCTATTCCAGACGGAAAGCCGCGGCGCATTCTGGAACTGCTTGCCGAAAGAGGAGAGAGCCATGTCCACGCCAGAAGCTACGGTCAGCGTCGCGGATTTTCGCGCCGCCATGCGGCTCATCGTCGGCAATGTCAGCGTCATCACCGCCGGCATTGGCGACGACCGATCCGGTCTCGTGGTCATTTCCGTGGTGTCGCTGTCGGCAGAGCCGCCGAAGGTGATCGCCTGCGTCAACCGCTCCTCGTCGACCTGGCCGATCATCGAGCGCTACCGGCATTTCGGCGTCAACTCGCTCGGCCCCCAGCATCAGCGGGTGGCCGAGCGGTTCTCGGGCTTTGGCGGCATCAAGGGCAAGGACCGCTACGAAGGCGCCGAATGGACGACGTTGAAGACGGGCGCATCGCTGCTTGCCGATGCGGTGGCCGCGTTCGACTGCAGCCTTGACGAGATGATCGACCGGGGCACGCACTCGATCGTCATCGGCTCGGTCGAGGCGGTCAGGACCCAGGATGCCGGCCAGGCGCTGATCTACTGGCGGGGCGGCTACCGGCCGCTGGACGCTTAGGGAATGCCGATATTCAGGTGATGCCGGCCTGCAAATTGTGACTTCCTGCGCTTCCGGTGCTCACGTACTTCAAGTACGCTCCGCCCCGGTTCTCGGAAGCCACAATTTTCGACTCGGCCTGACCTGAATCTCGGCGCTCCCTTCCGGGAGGGAGCACGTCAGACCGAAGCTTTTTCGGCCAGCACCATGTAGTTGACGTCCATGTCCTTCGAGCGCTGCCAGCGGTCGGCCAGCGGATGATAGATGACCCCGGTGCTGTCGATCACCGTGAGCCCGGCGGCGCCCAGCGCCTTGGCCAACTCTTCCGGCCGCACCAGCTTGCCGAACTGGTGCGTGCCGCGCGGCAGCCAGCGCAGCACATATTCGGCGCCGATGATGGCGAGGCCGAGCGCTTTCAGCGTACGGTTGATGGTGGCGACGAACATGATGCCGCCGGGGCGGACCATCTGGCCGCATTTGGCGACGAACAGGTCGATATCGGCGACATGCTCGACCACCTCCATATTCAGGATGACATCGAAGGTTTCGCCGGCATCCGCCAGCGCTTCCGCCGTGGTGGCGCGATAGTCGATGCTGACGCCGGCTTCCCCCGCATGCAGCTTCGCCACTTCGATATTGGTGGCGGACGCGTCGGCGCCGACGACATCGGCGCCAAGCCGGGCCATCGGCTCGCACAACAAGCCTCCGCCGCAACCGATATCGAGAAAGCGCAGGCCCTCGAAGGGCCGCGCCGCGCGCGGATCGCGGCCGAAGCGGGCCGCCACCTGGTCGCGGATATAGGCAAGCCGCACCGGATTGAACTTGTGCAGCGGGCGGAACTTGCCGTTCGGGTTCCACCATTCGGCGGCAAGGGCGGAGAAGCGCTCGACTTCTCCAGCATCGATGGTCGATCGGCGGGGTTCTGGCATGGCGGGTCTCCTCGACGCCAAGAACTCGGGTCCCGGCCTAAGAAAGTCAAGGCAGGTTTTTTCGGCAGCCACGAGCGCGCTGGGCAACCCGGCGATGGGCCCCGCCTCCTGTCGGCACCTGGCAGGTAGCTGTACGTCTCGATCAGACCTACCGTCGGCTCGACGAAAGCCGTTACCCCTATGCCGCGCCCATGTTCGGCTACGAGGCCGTGCTGGATGTCTCGGTGATCGGCTTGGTTCTCGATTATCCCGGCCTGTGGACAAGTGTGGCGCGGCCTGGTTGAGACGAAGCGGATTCGGCAGCCTTTAACATCAAATTTACCGGGTTGACGATTTCCTAGGACGTGGCCGGTCTTTGGCATGTACATTGCTGGCCGTGTGTCGAGAGAGAGGGCTTGATGCGCATCAAGACCCAGATCATAGCCACGCTCTTGAGCGCCGCGGCCCTGATCGGCGTGGTAGGCGCTATTGCCGTCTTCTCCCAGATGTCGGTCACCAAAACCGCGGCGTTAGCCGAGGCGACGGGCGTAGCGCGCCAGCTCGCCGAAGCTGTTGCCTTCAGGGCTTCGGACGCACCGCGCTCGCTGTTCGAGCGGCCCGCGGCGCTGCGCGATTTCGTATCCGCACAGCATAGCCAATCGAAACGCGATCTCGTCATCGTGGATCGCGGCAAGATCGTCCTGGCCGACGTGCCAGGCGAGGAACAGAATGTCGGCAAGCCGTTCGGTCACGATCACGACAATGAAGTCGGCCGCGTGCTCGAGGACAATCAGCCGCTTGCCTTCGTCGAGGACAGCGCCGACGTGCCGGAGCCGATCAATCTGGTCGCGGTGCCGATCGAGAGCGCGCCGGGCCAAATCGTCGGCGCGGTGCTTTTCGAATACACGCCGCTGCTGCGCGCCGCGCAGGACCGCACCAACGCCATGCTCTGGCTTGTCGGCCTTTGCACCGCGGCGGCCATGCTGATCGCCGCGTTTTCCGCCGTCCTGTTGCTCAATCGTTTCGGCGCCGGCCTCTCAAGCCTCAACCGGGGCATCGGCTCGTTGACGCGCGGCGATGCCGGAGCCCGCATCGGGCTGGTGTCCAGGGATGAGTTCGGACAGTTGGCGCAGGGGTTCGATAGCATGGCGTCGGAGCTGGAATCCTCGCGGCGGCAGCTCGTCGAGCAGAAGACCTATATCGAGGATATCGTGCGCACCGTAGCCGAAGGCATCGCCGTTATCGATGGCGAGGGACGGATCGTATCCGTCAACCCGGCCGCGGCCGACCTTGCCGGGCGGCACGCCAGCAGAATCGAGGGGCAGGAGTGGCGCTCGATCCTGGATATGCGAGGTGCGTCCGGCGACAAGCTTGCGCCCGGAACCTCCCCGCTCGAACTGACCCTTGCCACCGGTCGGCGGCATCAAGGCGAAGTGCGGCTGGTAAAGCCCGACGGCTCGCAACTGCCGGTGATCGCCAGTTGCAATCCGCTCAACCGGGCCGATGCCGGCATCGTGCTGACGCTCAGCGATATCAGCGAACTGCGCAGCGCCGAGCGGGCGGTCAATGACCGTGCCGAGGAACTGGCGGTGCTGAACCGGGAACTGAAACAAACCTCGGAAGCCACCAACCGCCTGGTCAAGCTCGGTGAATTGCTCCAGGCTTGCGTCACCTTTCAGGAGGCGTTTTCGGTGGTTGGGTCGGCGATGCCCGACTTTTTCGGCGGCTTGAGCGGAAGCGTCCACCTGACCAGCGCCTCGCGCAATCTGGTCGAGGAGATGGCGCATTGGGGCGAAATCCGCTCCAGCGTGGGGCAATTTGCGCCTGAAGACTGCTGGGCCCTGCGCCGGGGCCAGGAGCATGCTGCCGGTCCGGGCATGCTGACGCCGCGTTGCAACCACATCAGCGAGAATGACGGTCGCGGCTATGTCTGCGTGCCGCTGGCGGCGCAGGGCGAAACGCTGGGCATCGTGCATCTATGCGAGCCCAACGCCGCCGACAGGCCGGATTGGGTCTCGCAGCGGCAACAGGTGTTGCGCGGTGTCGTCGACACGCTGGCGCTGGCGCTCGCCAATTTGCGCCTGCGCGAGACGCTGCGGCAGCAATCGATCCGCGATCCGAACACCGGCCTCTACAACCGCCGCTATCTCGAGGAAACCAGCGGTCGCGAACTGAGGCGGATGGAGCGCAGCGGGCAGCCCATGGCCATGATCATGCTCGATGTCGATCACTTCAAGCAGTTCAACGACACCTTTGGTCACGAGGCGGGCGATCTCGTGCTCAAGCAGGTCGCCGCCACGCTGCTCGACCATGCCCGGGAAAGCGACGTGGTCTCGCGTTACGGCGGCGAGGAGTTCGCGCTGATGATGCCGGGAACCTCTCTCGCCGATGCCGCCGAGCGGGCGGAGGCACTGCGCAAGGCCATCAAGCATCTGCATCTGACGCATCGCGGCCGCACCCTGGGCACCATCACAGCATCGTTCGGGGTGTCCGCCTTCCCCGAGCTCGGCGCCTCATGGGTCGAAATCGTCAACGCGGCCGATCGTTCGCTCTACCAGGCGAAGGCGGACGGCCGCGACCGGGTCGTGGCCGGATTGGGCAAGGTCGATCCGGAGTGGGATATTTCGACTGCGGAGCAAAGGACCGGTTGACTTCAGCGTGAGAGGGCGATTTCGGCATGGCTCATGTCGACGCTGGCGGGCTCGATCGCCTGCAAGGCTTCGCTGTCGCCGATCTCGGCCATGATGCGGTCCGCTGCCGCCCGGGCCTGTTCCATGCTTCGCCAGCGCACGATATCCACCCACGTCCCATCCTCGCGCCTGCCGTGATGGCGGCTGAGAAAACCTGGTTGCCGGGCGAGCCAGTCACTCACGAGCCCGTTACTGGCGACAAAGCCGGCTTCGGTGCCGGGCTTGAGGCGGAACGTGACGATTTCCAGGGTATCGGTCATTAGAATCTCCAACAGGCCGTTTCGCCAATCTTATGGCATGATCGGCGACAGGATTCCGTCAGGAGAGACGGCGCGGGGCCGCATGTGGCCGCGCTCGCTTGCGAAGCCTTGCTGTTTTGGCTAAGGAGGCCGCGCATTCCGGCGCTGGGCTTAACCCGGCGTTTCCTCTCGTTCCGGCCCTGAGTCGGCTTCAGTCAAAGGCATTTCGCTTCCATGGCGCGTATCGTGATGAAATTCGGCGGAACCTCGGTCGCCGACATCGCCCGCATCCGCAATGTGGCGCGGCATGTGAAACGCGAGGTCGACGCCGGCCACGACGTTGCCGTGGTGGTCTCGGCGATGGCCGGCAAGACCAACGAACTGGTCGCCTGGACGCGCGAAGCCTCGCCGATGCACGATGCGCGCGAATATGACGCCGTTGTTGCGTCGGGCGAGCAGGTCACGGCCGGTCTTTTGGCGATCACGCTGCAGAATATGGGCATCCATGCACGGTCCTGGCAGGGTTGGCAGATCCCGATCAAGACCGACAACGCGCATGGCGCGGCGCGCATCCTCGACATCGACGGCGCCTTCCTGGTCAAGCGCTTCGGCGAGGGCCAGGTGGCGGTGATCGCCGGTTTCCAGGGCATCGGACCGGACAACCGCATCGCCACGCTCGGCCGCGGCGGCTCCGACACCAGCGCCGTGGCGATCGCGGCAGCCGTCAAGGCCGACCGCTGCGACATCTACACCGATGTCGATGGCGTCTACACGACTGATCCGCGCATCGAGCCGAAAGCCCGGCGTCTCGCCAAGATTTCCTTCGAGGAAATGCTCGAAATGGCCTCGCTCGGCGCCAAGGTGCTGCAGGTGCGCTCGGTCGAGCTTGCCATGGTACACAGGGTGCGTACCTTCGTGCGGTCGTCCTTCGACGATCCCGATGCGCCCGGAATGGGGGATTTGCTCAATCCGCCCGGAACGCTTATTTGCGACGAGGAAGAGATCGTGGAACAGCAGGTCGTCACCGGAATTGCCTACGCCAAGGACGAAGCGCAGATTTCGCTGCGCCGCGTCGGCGACCGTCCAGGCGTTGCCGCCGGCATCTTCGGGCCGCTGGCCGAGGCCAACATCAATGTCGACATGATCGTCCAGAACATCTCCGAGGACGGCAAATTCACCGACATGACCTTCACCGTGCCGTCCGGCGACGTCGACAAGGCGCTTGCCGTGCTTGAGAAGCTCAAGCCGGAAGTTGGCTACGATGTCGTGCAGTCGGAAGCGGGCATGTCGAAGGTTTCGGTCATCGGCATCGGCATGAGGAGCCACGCCGGCGTCGCAGCCACCGCCTTCAAGGCGCTGGCCGACAAGGCGATCAACATCCGCGCCATCACCACTTCCGAGATCAAAATCTCGATACTGATCGACGGTCCCTATACGGAACTTGCAGTTCGTACTTTGCATTCCGTCTACGGTCTCGATAAGCAATAGCAAGAACTGAGTCAGTTGTTGCGTGAGCGCCGGCCGCGGGAGAAACTGCGGCGGGCGAAATGCCCATTGGAGAACAAGCCGCGATGCGTGATACGGCCAGTGGCCCGCGCGTTCTGCTCAAACGGCTTCGCGAGCTCATGCAGGAGCCGCTGGAGCCGCAGGAGCGGCTCGACCGTATCGTGCGCGACATCGCCTCCAACATGGTCGCCGAAGTCTGCTCGCTCTATGTGCTGCGCGCGGACTCGGTGCTCGAACTCTATGCCACCGAGGGTCTGAACCCGAACGCCGTCCACCTGTCGCAGCTCAGGCTCGGACAGGGCCTAGTCGGCACGATCGCCGCCAGCGCGCGGCCGCTCAACCTGTCCAACGCGCAGGAGCACCCGGCCTTCGCCTACCTGCCGGAGACCGGCGAAGAGATCTACCATTCCTTCCTCGGTGTGCCGGTGTTGAGGGCCGGGCGCACGCTCGGCGTCCTGGTCGTCCAGAACAAGACCATGCGGCAGTACCGCGAAGACGAGATCGAGGCGCTGGAAACGACGGCGATGGTGATCGCCGAGATGATCGCCACCGGCGATCTCGCCCGCCTGACCAAGCCGGGGCTGGAGCTCGACCTGCGTCGCCCGGTGAGCTTCACCGGCCTTTCCTTCAATGACGGCGTCGGCCTTGGCCATGTCGTGCTGCATGAGCCGCGCATCGTCGTCACCAACCTGTTCAACGAAGACAGCGAGGAGGAGGTGCGCCGGCTCGACCGCTCGCTGGGTTCGCTCAGGCTGTCGATCGACGACATGCTGGAGCGCCGCGACGTCGCCTTCGAGGGCGAGCATCGCGAGGTGCTTGAGGCCTACCGCATGTTCGCCAACGACCGCGGCTGGGTGCGGCGGCTGGAAGAGGCGATCCGCAACGGCCTGACGGCGGAAGCGGCGGTCGAAAAGGTGCAGAGCGACATGCGCGCGCGCATGCTGCACATGACCGACCCCTATCTGCGCGAACGCATGAGCGATTTCGACGATCTCGCCAACCGGCTGTTGCGCCAGCTGATGGGGCGCGGTCCTGAGGATGTCGCGGCTTCGCTGCCCAAGGATGCCATCCTGATCGCCCGGTCGATGGGAGCGGCCGAGCTGCTCGACTATCCGCGCGACAAGCTGCGCGGCCTGGTGCTGGAGGATGGCGCGGCGACCAGCCATGTCGTCATCGTCGCGCGCGCCATGGGCATTCCGGTCGCGGGCCAGGTGAAGGGCGCCGTTTCCATGGCGGAAAACGGTGACGCCATCATCGTCGACGGCGAGGAAGGCACCATCCATCTCAGGCCGCAATCCGACCTGGAAGCAGCCTACGCCGAGAAGGTCCGCTTCCGGGCGCGGCGGCAGGAAGTCTATCGCGAGCTGCGCAAGAAGCCGTCTGTAACCAAGGACGGCGTTGCGGTCGATCTCCTAATGAATGCCGGCCTTGCAGTCGACCTGCCGCAGCTGACCGAGTCGGGCGCCGCCGGCATCGGCCTGTTCCGCACCGAATTGCAGTTCATGGTCGCCTCGACCTTCCCGCGCGCGGAGGCGCAGGAGCGGCTTTACCGCGATGTGCTCGACGCCGCGCGCGGCAAGCCTGTCACCTTCCGCACCATCGACATCGGCGGCGACAAGGTGCTGCCATACTTCAAGGGTGCCATCCAGGAAGAAAACCCGGCGCTCGGCTGGCGGGCGATCCGGCTGACGCTTGATCGTCCCGGGCTGCTGCGGACTCAAATCCGCGCGCTGCTGAAGGCCTGCGGCGGCCGCGAGTTGAAGCTGATGCTGCCGATGGTGACCGAGCTGTCGGAAATCGCGCAGGCGCGCGAGATCATCGACCGCGAAGTCCGGCATTTGTCACGCTTTGCCCATCACTTGCCCACCAGCCTGAAGCTCGGCGCGATGCTGGAAGTGCCGTCGCTCTTGTTCCAGCTCGATGAATTGATGAAGGCGGTGGATTTCGTCTCTGTAGGCTCCAACGACCTGTTCCAGTTCGTCATGGCGGTCGACCGCGGTAACACCCAGCTTGCCGACCGTTTCGACAACCTGTCGACGCCGTTCCTGCGCGTGCTGAAGATGATTGCCGATGCCGGCCAGCGCAACAATACGCCGGTGACGCTGTGCGGCGAACTCGCAGGAAAACCGATATCGGCCATGGCGCTGATCGGCCTCGGCTTCCGCTCGATCTCGATGTCGCCGGCATCGATCGGCCCGGTCAAGGCGATGCTCACCGAACTGCCGCTGCAGGAGCTGGAAGGCTTCTTCAACGACAATCTGATGGCGCCCAGCCAGAAGCTGCCGATGCGGGCCTTGCTGCAGGCCTTTGCCGACGACCGCTCCATTCCGCTATAGCATCCCGTCATGATCAACCTGCCCCGCGACCGCATGGATCAAGTCGTCAAGCGTTTCGACATGCTCGAAGCGCAGATGGCGGCCGGACCCGCCGCTGATGCCTATGTGAAAATGGCCTCGGAATATGCCGACATCCAGGAGATGGTGGGCAAAATCCGGGCGCTGCGGGCCGCCGAGCAGGAGCAGGCGGACCTCGAGGCGATGCTCGCCGACAAGGCGACCGACGCCGATATGCGGGCGCTGGCCGAGGCGGACCTGCCGGCGGTCGAGGAGCGCATCGAGGGGCTGCAGAAGGACATCCAGATACTGCTTCTGCCCAAGGACGCGGCCGACGAGAGGAACGCCATCCTCGAAATCCGTGCCGGCACCGGCGGCGACGAGGCGGCATTGTTCGCTGGCGACCTTTTCCGCATGTATGAGCGCTATGCCGCCGAACGCGGCTGGCGGTTCGAAACGGTGTCGGCCAGCGATGGCGACGCAGGCGGCTACAAGGAAATCATCGCCACGGTGTCAGGCAGGGGTGTCTTTGCCCATCTGAAATTCGAGTCCGGCGTGCATCGTGTGCAGCGCGTGCCGGCGACCGAAGCCAGCGGACGTATCCACACGTCGGCCGCCACGGTTGCCGTTTTGCCGGAAGCCGAAGAGGTCGACATCGAAATCCGCGCCGAAGACATCCGCATCGACACGATGCGCGCCTCGGGTTCCGGGGGCCAGCACGTCAACACCACCGATTCGGCGGTCCGCATCACGCACTTGCCGACCGGCATCATGGTGGTCCAGGCGGAGAAGTCGCAGCACCAGAACCGGGCAAAGGCCATGCAGATCCTGCGCGCCCGGCTCTATGACCTCGAGCGCAGCCGGGCGGACGAAGAACGCTCGGAATCGCGCAAATCGCAGGTCGGCTCGGGCGACCGATCGGAGCGCATCCGGACCTACAATTTCCCGCAAGGGCGCGTCACCGACCACCGCATCAACCTTACGCTCTACAAGCTCGACCGGGTGATGATGGGCGAACTCGACGAGGTGATCGACGCCCTGATCGCCGACCATCAGTCGAAGCTGCTTGCCGATATGAGCCTCGATGGCTGATCAACTGCCCGCCGCGCTCGGGCCGCTGCTCAGGGCAGCGCGCGAGCGTCTGGCCGCCGCCGGCATTGCCGATCCCGCGCTCGATTCGCGGCTGATCGTCGAACATTTCTCCGGCACGACCCGCACCCAGGCCATTGCCGAACCGGGGCAACAGGTGGATTCCGCGGCGCTTTCGGCGATCGAAACGGCCCTGAGGCGTCGCGTCGCAGGCGAGCCGGTGCATCGCATCCTCGGCTACCGCGAATTTTACGGCCTGCGCCTGTCGCTCTCGCCCGAGACGCTGGAGCCCCGCCCGGATACCGAGACGCTGGTCGACGCCGTCCTGCCCTTTGCCAGGACAACCGCCGAAAGGCTGGGCGAATGCCGCATTCTCGATCTCGGCACCGGCACCGGCGCCATTGCGCTCGCTTTGCTCAGCGCCGTCCCGACGGCCACCGCGACAGGCGTCGACATTTCGCTCGACGCGCTGGCGACGGCGGCCGGAAACGCCCGGAATCTGGGGCTTAGCGGGCGTTTCAAGGCCTTGCATTCCAACTGGTTTGAAAAAGTTTCGGGGTCCTACCATGTAATTGCCTCGAACCCTCCCTATATACCCAGTGGAGAGATTGGAAATCTGCAGGACGAAGTCCGCGATTTCGACCCGCACCAAGCCCTTGATGGCGGTGCGAATGGTTTGGACCCCTACAGGGTCATAGCCGCAGAGGCGGCAGGATTTCTGGAAACGCAAGGCAGAGTAGCGGTCGAGATCGGCCACACGCAGAAAAACGAGGTCAGCGGGATATTCGCGGCAGCCGGCTATGTGTTAGCCGGGACACATCGCGACCTCGGCGGCAATGATAGAGTTCTGGTGTTCGAGCGGCGAAAGCCCTGATGCAGTGCGAAAAAACCGCTTGGCAATACCAGGGAATGCAGTTAGGGTCCGGCTCAACCGGATGAGACGAAGCAGGCAGTGCTCCCAGCGATTCGGTTTTCCTTGGAAATAGCTGCCTTCTTGCGCAAACGACGCCCAAGCTTCGTGCGGGAATCGTCCGGCAAGTGATGTAACCGGAACAGGATGGCACGTGGCGCCAACGCAATTGATGCGGGCGAACGCCGGTGAAGAAACGAAACGGCTGGCTGCATGAGCGCCTCCGTTCGTGAAGAGTTTTTCGAAAATTCACTATGAAGAGAGTCTAATGAGGCCACAACAGCAGAACAGGCGCATGCGCGGTCGCAACAACAATGGCGGCGGCGGTGGCAACAACAACAACCGCAAGGGGCCGAACCCCCTGACCCGTACTTACGAGAGCAACGGCCCGGACGTGAAGATCCGCGGATCGGCTCAGCAGATCGCCGAAAAATACGCCACGCTCGCCCGTGACGCGCAAAGCTCCGGCGACAGGGTGATGGCGGAGAACTATCTGCAGCACGCCGAACATTACAATCGCATCATTGCCGCCGCGCAGGCGCAGATGCCGATCCAGAACACCCAGCAGAACCGCGACGACTTCGACGATGATCTCGATGAGGATCGCGACGAGTTCGATAATGCCGGCAACGCAAACGCCGGCGACTCGCAGGCCGCGGCGAACGGCTCCGGGCCGCAGCCGGTGATCGAAGGCACGCCGGCCGAACTCGCCTACAACCAGGAAAACGGCCGCGACAACAACAACCGCCGCGACAATAATCAGCGCGACAACAATGGCCGCGACCGGCATCGCGACCGCCGCAATGGCGGCTACGGCCAGTATGGCCAGAACAGTCAGCGTGGCGAAAACGGCCCGCGCGGCGAGCATGGCGGCCAGCAGTTCGACCAGAACCGCCGCAATGAGACGCAGGCGCAGCCCGAGGCCTCTGGCGAGGCCGGGACCCAGGCCGGGCAGGCGCCGCAGTTCGACAGTTTTTCGCCGGCAGCGCTCGCCGCGCAGGCCGAGCTCAACGAGGCCGCCATGGACAATGGCGGCGGTCGCCGGCCGCGGCGTCCGCGCCGCCCGCGCGGCAACTATGCCGACCAGGCCGGCAATGGCGAGCAGGGTGACCAGCCGCAGAGCGCAAGCCCCGAAAATTCAGGCGAAGCACATAACGCGGTGAACAATGGCGATGAGCCCGGCGCCAAGCCCGCCGAAGAGGCGAGGCCGACGAGCGAGTCTGTCGCCAGCGAGCCTGTCGCCAGCGAGCCGGCGCCGGTCGCCGGCGAAGCTTCTGGCGAGCCCGTGACCGCCGACGCGAACAACTGACCGAAACGCCATTTCAGGCATTGCAGACGGCGGGGATCTTTCTCCGCCGTTTTCGTTCGTGCGTACTTGGAATATTCTGCTTTGATCGACATCAAGGCGTCTTGAGGGACCGTGGCCCATACACCATATCTCGGCTGAACTGGGCTCGGCTCTTATGGGCGGGTCCGTCACCGCAGTCTGATCCGGTGCCGCAAAGCGGGCCGGTGATGGAAGGAGACAGATATGAATCTTGAGAAATACTCGGAGCGCGTGCGCGGCTTCATCCAGTCCGCGCAGACCATGGCGCTCTCGCGCAATCACCAGCAATTCACGCCCGAACATATGCTGAAGGTGCTCGTCGATGATGACGAGGGCCTTGCCGCGTCCCTGATCGAGCGTGCCGGCGGTCGTGCCCGCGACGTCAAGCTTGGCGTCGAGGCGGCGCTCGAAGCCATGCCCAAGGTCGAGGGCGGCAATGGCCAACTCTATCTTGCCCAGCCGCTCGCCAAGGTGTTTTCGACCGCCGAAGACCTGGCCAAGAAGGCCGGCGACAGCTTCGTCACCGTCGAGCGCCTGCTGCAGGCGCTTGTCATGGAGAAGTCGGCCAAGACCGCCGACATCCTGTCCAAGGCTGGCGTCACCGCGCAGGCGCTCAACCAGGCCATCAATGATATCCGCAAGGGCCGCACCGCCGATTCGGCGAGTGCCGAGCAGGGCTATGACGCGCTGAAGAAATACGCGCGCGACCTGACGGCTGACGCACGTACGGGCAAGCTCGATCCGGTCATCGGCCGCGACGACGAGATCCGCCGCACCATCCAGGTGCTGTCGCGGCGCACCAAGAACAACCCGGTGCTGATCGGCGAGCCGGGCGTCGGCAAGACGGCGATCGCCGAGGGCCTGGCGCTGCGCATCGTCAATGGCGACGTGCCGGAATCGCTGAAGGACAAGCAATTGATGGCGCTCGACATGGGCGCGCTGATTGCCGGCGCCAAATATCGTGGCGAGTTCGAGGAGCGGCTGAAGGCCGTGCTCAACGAAGTCACGTCGGCCAATGGCAACATCATCCTGTTCATCGACGAGATGCATACGCTGGTCGGCGCCGGCAAGGCGGACGGCGCGATGGATGCCTCGAACCTGCTGAAACCGGCGCTGGCGCGCGGCGAGCTGCACTGCGTCGGCGCCACCACGCTCGACGAATATCGTAAGCATGTCGAAAAGGACCCGGCACTTGCCCGCCGTTTCCAGCCCGTCTTCGTCGACGAGCCGACGGTGGAAGACACGGTTTCGATCCTGCGCGGCCTGAAGGAGAAATACGAGCAGCACCACAAAGTGCGCATCTCCGATTCCGCGCTGGTCTCCGCGGCGACGCTGTCCAACCGCTATATCGCCGACCGCTTCCTGCCTGACAAGGCGATCGACCTTGTCGACGAGGCCGCCTCGCGGCTGAGGATGCAGGTCGATTCCAAGCCCGAAGCGCTGGACGAGGTCGACCGTCGCATCATGCAGCTCAAGATCGAGCGCGAGGCGCTGAAGGTCGAGAAGGACGAAGCCTCGAAGGACCGGCTCGCCCGGCTGGAAAAGGAGCTTGCCGGCCTGGAGGAGGAGTCCACCGAGCTCACCTCGAAGTGGCAGGCCGAAAAGCAGAAGCTTGGCCTTGCCGCCGATCTGAAGAAGCAGCTTGACGAGGCGCGCAACGAACTGGCCATCGCGCAGCGCAAGGGCGAATTCCAGCGCGCCGGGGAGCTTGCCTATGGCAAGATCCCGGAGCTCGAGAAGAAGCTGAAGGAGGCGGAAGCGCAGGACGGCAAGACCGGCATGGTGGAAGAGGTGGTGACGCCAGACCATGTCGCGCATGTCGTGTCGCGCTGGACCGGCATTCCGGTCGACAAGATGCTGGAAGGTCAGCGCGAGAAGCTGCTGCGCATGGAAGACGAGATCGGCAAGCGGGTCGTCGGCCAGGGCGAAGCGGTGCAGGCCGTGTCCAAGGCCGTGCGGCGTGCCCGCGCCGGGCTGCAGGATCCGAACCGGCCGATCGGCTCGTTCATGTTCCTCGGCCCGACTGGTGTCGGCAAGACCGAGCTCACCAAGGCGTTGGCTAGCTTCCTGTTCGACGACGAGACGGCGCTGGTGCGCATCGACATGTCGGAGTTCATGGAAAAGCACTCCGTTGCCCGGCTGATCGGCGCGCCTCCCGGCTATGTCGGCTATGAGGAGGGCGGCGCGCTGACCGAAGCGGTGCGGCGCCGGCCTTATCAGGTCGTGCTGTTCGACGAGATCGAGAAGGCACATCCGGACGTGTTCAACGTGCTGCTGCAGGTGCTCGACGATGGCCGGCTGACTGACGGCCAGGGCCGCACGGTCGATTTCCGCAACACGCTGATCATCATGACGTCCAATCTCGGCGCCGAATATCTGGTCAATCTCAGCGACGACCAGGATGTCGATGCCGTGCGCGATGAGGTCATGAGCGTCGTGAAAGCCTCGTTCCGGCCGGAGTTCCTCAACCGTGTCGATGAGGTGATCCTGTTCCACCGGCTGCGCCGGCAGGACATGGACCGCATTGTCGAGATCCAGCTCAAGCGGCTGGAGAACCTGCTTGTCGACCGCAAGATCACGCTTTCGCTGGATCACGACGCGATCGAGTGGCTGGCCTCGAAGGGCTACGATCCGGCCTATGGTGCCCGACCGCTGAAGCGGGTGATGCAGAAGGAACTGCAGGATCCGCTGGCGGAGAAAATCCTGCTCGGCGAGATCCTCGACGGTTCGACCGTCAAGGCCACCGCGGGTTCCGATCGGCTGAACTTCCGCTCGAAGCCGACCGTGGTGGCGACGGAAGCCGCCGCCTGATCTCGGGCAGACGAATGAACACAGGCGCGTCGCACCGGACCGGTGCGGCGCGCTTTGTTATTTACGGCGAGCGCGCATAATCAACTGCCGATTCGGAACGGCTGGGGAGGGCCTCGTTGACGCTCGACGACTATAATGGCTTCTGCGCCTCGCTGCCCGCGACGACGCATGTGGTGCAGTGGGGCGGCGCCCATGTCTGGAAGGTCGGCGGCAAGGTGTTTGCCATCGGCGGCTGGAACGACGGCGGCCAGCTGTTCGTCACCTTCAAATGCTCAGAGATGGCCTATGACGTGCTGAAGGATCAGCCGGGCTGCCGGCCTGCGCCCTATCTCGCCTCGCGCGGCATGAAATGGATCCAGCGTCAGACAAGCCAAAGCATGCATGATGCGGCGCTCAAGGACTATCTGCGCGAGAGCCATCGCCTGGTGGTGCTGAAGCTGACGAAACTGGTGCGCGGCGAGTTAGGGCTGCGCTGACATTCATTCGGAGGCGTCGTGAAACGCCGGAAATCCGCCATCTTCATGCCCGGTTCATATTGGAACCTTAATTTTGGTAACTGGTTTGCTGGCGAAGGGTTCGCCCGCAGGGGTCCAGTGGACCGGAGAGCTCGACCGCCATGCTGCGCTTGATTTTTACCCTTTCGGCACTCGCGGCCGGGCTGGTGTCTTCCAGTGCGTTCGCAACGCCGAGCGTGGATGGTGCGCCGCAGGCGACACGGCCGGCCCAGCGCGGCGCGCTGATGCTGGCGCAGGAAGGCAATATCGACATCTACTACGACGCCAGGGGCAACCGGGTGCTGGTCGATGCCGATACCGGCAAGGTGATCGCCATCCAGCCGCCGGGGAGCAGGCTCGACCGCCGCGCGCTGCGCCGGCAGATGCGCATGCAGGAACTCGGCCGCGCGCCGGCCGATGACAACGACCGCTATTATCTCGACAATCCCGAGGACATGGCGCGCTTCCGCCGGCGGCAGCTGGAGGAGAATGGCCGGGTCATCCCGCCGCCGGTCGACGAATATGACCCGAACAGCGACGACAATTCCGTCGATGCCTATCCGCCGGCGCCACCCAATAATGACGAAGGCTCCGCGAGCACCTACCCGGCGGCGCCGAATACGATCAAGCGCCAACCGCTGAACGAGGCGTCGATCGATCCGGGACAGCCGGGTCAGGGCGAAGTGTTGCAGACCAATCCTGATGCCCAGGCGTCGTTGCCGCCGAACACGGGCGGCAAGGCGACCGTCGATCCATCGCTGTCGCTCGGGGTACGCCAGGACGTTGCGGCACTGCAGGTGCTGCTCGACCGCGGCGGCGCTTCGCCGGGCGTGATCGACGGGCGCTTCGGCTCGAATGTCGACAAGGCGCTGGCCGCCTACAACGAAATCAACGGCACCAATCTGAAATCGACCGATGCCGTCGGCATCCAGTCGGCGCTTGCCCAGTCCGGTGGCGACGCCTTCGCCTCCTACACGATCACGCCGGAAGATGTGGCCGGCCACTATGTCGCGTCGATCCCGGAGGACTACAGCCAGAAGGCCAAGCTCGACTGCATGTGCTACACCTCTGTCACTGAGGCGTTGGCCGAACGCTTCCACATGGATGAGACCTATCTGAAGTCGATCAACAAGGGCGTGGACTTCAACCGCCCCGGCACGATGATCAAGGTCGCCAATTTCGGCAAGCTGGTGTCGACACCGGTGGCGCGCATTGTCGCCGACAAGACCAAGAAGGAAGTCTACGCCTATGACGCCGGCGGCAAGCTGGTCGCGGCCTATCCGACCACGATCGGCTCGGCCGATACGCCATCGCCGACCGGCATTCATGCCGTCTCGCGCATCGCGCTCGACCCGAACTATACCTACAACCCGAACATCAATTTCAAGCAGGGTCAGAACGACAAGATCCTGACCGTCCCGCCGGGGCCGAACGGTCCGGTCGGCTCGGTGTGGATCGCGCTGGACAAGCCGACCTACGGCATCCACGGCACGCCGGATCCCTCCAAGATCGGTAAGACCGAGAGCCATGGCTGCGTGCGCCTGACGAATTGGGATGCGCGCGAACTCGCCAAGCTGGTGTCGCCGGGCGTCACGGTGGAGTTCGTCGGCGGACCAACAATCGCGGAGATCGGCGGGACCTCAACCGATGAGTTTACGCAGCAGTGAGCCGCGCGGCGCGGCGGCATAGATTAGCTGCACCAGCAGGATGAAGCCGATGCCGAGCAGCGGCGTGATCAGGCAAAGTGCCGCGCCGAGCGCCCACAGCGCCTGCGCCTTGACGATGCGAGTGTAGACGGAGCGCCGCGTTTCGGCGTCCACGTCCTCGGCGATCATGCCGTTCCTGTCGGCATACCACCAGCTTGAAAACAGGGTGGCGCCCAGCATCAGCAGATTCAGCCAGTAGACCAGCACCGCGATCCTGAATTCCAGGAAATCGGCAAGAAGGTCGGTGGAGAAGGGCAGCAGCGCGATGAAGGCGAGAAAGCACAGGTTCAATGTCGCGAGCCTGCGGTCGGATTTTGCGATCAGGCCATGCTGCGCCTGCTGGCCGAACCAGAAGATGGTCAGTGTGAGGAAGCTCAACGCATAGGTCAGGAATCGCGGCGCCAGCGCGAGGATGGCGGCAAGCAGCTCGCCTTCCGAATGCACCGCCTCATGCGACGGCACCCTGATCTCCAGCACGATCAAGGTCAGCGCGATGGCGAAGACGCCGTCGGTTACGCCGACGATGCGCCCGCGTCCTTCCGCCGACGGTTCAAGCGGCCGCTTCATGGCTTCCCCCCCTTCACAAGTAATGCGGGAACCTAACACGCGATTGGCGGTTTGCATCAGAATTGGTGGCCACCCCGCCACCTGGCTAGAGCTGGATGCTCTCAGGTCTGTTCGATCTGAAATCTGTATCCGTCTCTAGTCATAAGAAATGAAGCATGATGTCGCTCGAAAACCGCTTTACACTTTTCGGCATCATGTTCCGGCGTCATCTGGTTTCAAGAACAGCGATGCTCTGGCTTGTTGTTGCGCACATGACAGAGGGCTAAGCAGGGATTCATGTCATCCGCCAATGAAACGAGCGCTGATTCGCGTTCGCCCGCGCGTGCGAACGGTACCTTCTGTCCGCAGACGCGGCGCAAATTCGTGCTGGTCGCGGCAATCCTTGCCTCGGCGCTCGGTTTTATCGACGGTTCGATCCTGGCGATCGCGATGCCGGCGCTGCGCGTCGATCTCGGCGCCAGCCTTGCGGAAGCGCAGTGGATTTCCAACGCCTATGCGCTGACGCTGTCGGCACTCATCCTGGCGGGCGGCGCCGCCGGCGACCGGTTCGGGTTGCGACGCGCCTTCGTCACCGGAATCGCGCTGTTCATCACGGCCTCGCTCGCCTGTGCGATCGCGCCCGATCCGGCCATATTGATCGCCTTCCGCGCCATACAGGGTATTGGCGCGGCGATCATGGTGCCGGGCAGCCTCGCCATCATCGCCAAAGCCTATCCGAAGAAAGAGCGCGGCCGGGCCATCGGCATCTGGGCCGCCGCTTCGGCGCTGACCACGGCGCTAGGGCCGGTGCTGGGCGGCTTTGTGCTCACGACTTTCGGCGATGGGGTCTGGCGCGCGATCTTTGCCATCAACCTGCCGCTTGGGCTGATCTCGATCTATCTGCTTTTGGCCAAGGTGCCGGCCGACAAGCCGACCGAAAAACGCAACCTCGATCTCGGCGGTGCCGCGCTGGCGACGCTGGCTTTCGGCCTGCTCGCCTACGGGCTGACGGCAATGAATGCCGAAGGCGGTGGGATGCTGTCCAGCCCGGCTATCATCGCCGGCGTGGTCCTGCTTTTTGTCTTTATCTTTTATGAGTTCAGGCAGCGCGATCCGATGATCGATCTCAACCTGTTCCGCATCCGCGCCTTTGCCGGCGCCAATCTGGCGACATTCTTCCTCTATTTCGCGCTTTCGGCCAATTTGTTCTACCTGCCGATGCTTCTGATCGCCGGCTGGAGGCTGAGCGAGGCCGAGGTCGGCTTCATCTTCCTGCCGCTGTCGGCGTCGATCGCGCTTTTGTCCGGGCCGGTCGGTCAGTGGTCGGACCGGATCGGTCCGCGCTTTCCGATCGCCAGCGGCAGCATGGTCGTCGCCATCGCCTTCGCCGGCCTCGCCATGCTCACCTATTTCGGCATCCACAGCTTTTGGACCGGGACCTTTCCGCTGATGGGGCTGATGGGGCTAGGCATGGCGCAAGTCGTGTCGCCGTTGTCGACCGCGGTCATGACGTCCGTCGAGGACAAGGACACCGGCGCCGCCTCCGGCATCAACAATGCGGTCTCGCGCGTCGGCGGCCTGATCGCGGTGGCGGCGATGGGCTCGCTGGCGGCCTGGGTTTACGCGCGCATGGCCAGCAATGCTGCCGGGATACCCAGTTTCGGCGAGCCGCCCGCATCCGGTCTTTCGGCCAATGTTGACGCGGTCAGGGTCGCCGCAAGCGATTCGGCTTTCGCCGCGGTCGCGGCGACCACGACGCTGCTTTGCGTGCTTTCTTCAGTCATCGCATGGTTCACCGTGCCCGGGCAGGCCTCGCCCTGGCCGCGGCAGTCAAACGATTCGCGCGGTTAGTTCGGAAGCTGCGAATCAGTTTTGGCGCTGGCAACCTTCAGCGAGTTGCCGTCTTCCTGCTTCAAAAGATCGTCGATGCGCTCGCGCTCGCGCTTGAAGGCGACGAGATCGTCGCCCTTCAGCACCTTGCCGACCGGCAGGCGGACGCGCATCGAATCGACCTTGGTGCCGTTGACGATCAGCTCGTAGTGAAGATGCGGGCCGGTCGAGAGACCGGTCTGACCGAGATAGCCGATGACTTGACCCTGGCGGACGTGAACGCCTGGCTCGATGCCTTTGGCGAAGGCGCTTTGATGGTTGTAGGAGGTCTCATAGCCATTGGCATGGCGGATGATGATCTGCTTGCCATAGCCGCCGGCCCAGCCGGCCTTCTCGACCACGCCATTGCCGGCGGCGATGATCGGCGTGCCGATGGGCGCTGCCCAGTCGGTGCCGGTGTGCATGCGCACATAGCCAAGGATCGGGTGGCGGCGCGCGCCGAAGCCCGAAGTGAAACGGCCGTTGGGCAGCGGGTTGCGCAACAGAAACTGCTTCGCGCTCGAACCATTTTCGTCGAAATAGTCGATGCTGCCGTCCTGCATCTGGAAGCGGTAGAAGTTGCGTGTCTGGCCGCCGAAGGTCGCCGACACATACAAAAGGTCGGAATTGTCGGAGGTCTGGTCGTCGTTGTCGGGCTGCGAGAACAGCACCTCGAGGCGGTCGGCCGGTGAAAGCCGCGACTGGAAATCGACGTCGGAAGCGAGAAGCTTGATCAGCTTCTGCGTCATCGCCTTGGACATGCCGTAGGAATAGGCGGTGCGGTAGATGCCGTCATAGACATTGGGCAGGTTGCCGCGCACCACGACGGGCTGCGAATCATCGAACGCCGTCAAAAGCTCGGGATTGGCCTCCGGCTCCTGCGCCGGCACATATTGCCCGCGGTCGTCGAGCGCGATGGTCACGATATGCGTTGTCTTGTCGTAGACGCTGGTGCGCACGACCTTGGCGATATCGCCGCGCACTTCGAGGCCGACGCGCAGCACCGTTCCGGCCTTCAGCGCCGGGGCATTCAAGAGCTTGCTGATCGCCTCCGCCATGCCGGTGGCGTCAGCGCCGGTATAGCCCGAATCAGCATAGGCCTCGGCGATATTGGTATCCTCGGTGAAGGGGATGATTTCCTCGGCAAAGGCCGGCACCTGGTCGTCCTGCGTAGCGCGCGGCGCCACGGAAACGTTTTCCTGCGTGATTTTTACGTCATAGGAGCCAGCCATCGATTCGGCGAAGGCATCGCCGAATCGCTGCGGATCGACATAATGCAGCGC
>NZ_RZOY02000002.1:156257-158757 GCF_004022705.2 Mesorhizobium sp. M2D.F.Ca.ET.226.01.1.1 | reverse complement strand
GTAGCGGAGCGTTCTGTAAGCTGATGAAGCCGTACCCGTGAGGGGCGGTGGAGGTATCAGAAGTGCGAATGCTGACATGAGTAACGTAAGGGGAGTGAGAGACTCCCCCGCCGAAAGACCAAGGGTTCCTGCTTAAAGTTAATCTGAGCAGGGTTAGCCGGCCCCTAAGACGAGGCGGAAACGCGTAGTCGATGGGAACCACGTTAATATTCGTGGGCCTGGAGGTAGTGACGGATCACACAAGTTGTCCAATCTTATCGGATTGAAAGGGCAGCGGAGTGGTTCCAGGAAATAGCTCCTCCTTATAGACCGTACCCGAAACCGACACTGGTGGTCAGGTAGAGTATACCAAGGCGCTTGAGAGAACTATGCTGAAGGAACTCGGCAAATTGCACGCGTAACTTCGGAAGAAGCGTGACCCTTTTCTGCGCAAGCAGAGGAGGGTGGCACAGACCAGGGGGTAGCGACTGTTTATCAAAAACACAGGGCTCTGCGAAGCCGCAAGGCGACGTATAGGGTCTGACGCCTGCCCGGTGCTGGAAGGTTAAGAGGAGGGGTGCAAGCTCTGAATCGAAGCCCCAGTAAACGGCGGCCGTAACTATAACGGTCCTAAGGTAGCGAAATTCCTTGTCGGGTAAGTTCCGACCTGCACGAATGGCGTAACGACTTCCCCGCTGTCTCCAGCATAGACTCAGTGAAATTGAATTCCCCGTGAAGATGCGGGGTTCCTGCGGTTAGACGGAAAGACCCCGTGCACCTTTACTATAGCTTTACATTGGCATTCGTAGTGGCATGTGTAGGATAGGTGGTAGGCTTTGAAGCCTGGGCGCCAGCTCAGGTGGAGCCACCCTTGAAATACCACCCTTATTACTATGGATGTCTAACCGCGGCCCGTTATCCGGGTCCGGGACAATGTATGGTGGGTAGTTTGACTGGGGCGGTCGCCTCCTAAAGAGTAACGGAGGCGCGCGATGGTGGGCTCAGAACGGTCGGAAATCGTTCGCTGAGTGCAATGGCATAAGCCTGCCTGACTGCGAGACTGACAAGTCGAGCAGAGACGAAAGTCGGTCATAGTGATCCGGTGGTCCCGCGTGGAAGGGCCATCGCTCAACGGATAAAAGGTACGCCGGGGATAACAGGCTGATGACCCCCAAGAGTCCATATCGACGGGGTTGTTTGGCACCTCGATGTCGACTCATCGCATCCTGGGGCTGGAGCAGGTCCCAAGGGTATGGCTGTTCGCCATTTAAAGCGGTACGTGAGTTGGGTTCAGAACGTCGTGAGACAGTTCGGTCCCTATCTGCCGTGGGTGTAGGAATATTGAAAGGATCTGTCCCTAGTACGAGAGGACCGGGATGGACGGATCTCTGGTGGACCTGTTGTGGCGCCAGCCGCATTGCAGGGTAGCTATATCCGGACGGGATAACCGCTGAAGGCATCTAAGCGGGAAACCCACCTTGAAACGAGTATTCCCTGAGAACCGTGGAAGACGACCACGTTGATAGGCCGGGTGTGGAAGAGCGGCAACGCTTGAAGCTTACCGGTACTAATAGTTCGATAGGCTTGATCGTTCTCATTACTTATATCCATCTTGTTCTCACTCACGCTTGTTCCGCCCTTCGGGCGGCGCTACGTGGGTGCGGCGCAACAGCGCCGACGGTCGGTCGACCTTGCGAAGCTTCGCTTCGAAAGGCGCCAGGCTGAAAGAACTTCCAAAGGCACAAAGGCGACGATCCAAGGATCGCGCCTGGCGACGATCCCTGGATCGCGCCTGAACAGCTTCTCGATTTGAACGTGCGTTTTGCCGACCTGGTGGTTATGGCGGAGCGGCTGCACCCGATCCCATTCCGAACTCGGCCGTGAAACGCTCCAGCGCTGATGGTACTTCGTCTCAAGACGCGGGAGAGTAGGTCGCTGCCAGGTCTGCCAAGCGCATGTTCAACTCACATCCGGATCAAGCTCCGGATGGAGATAAATCTTCTCTCTACGATTTTATTGATGCATGTCGTTGGCTCAAAACCGCTAACACTTTTGAGCGACATGCATAAGGCCCGCCAAACGGGATCCCGGGCCGCGAAAGCGGCCCTTTCATTTGGTGAGCCATCTACCTATTTGTAGGCCATCCTATCCGTAGGCGTGCGCTTACGTCCATGAACGCAAGCAAACGCTTGCTCGTAGTCGCAAGCAAACGCTTGCTCGTAGGTGACGCGGGGTGGAGCAGCCCGGTAGCTCGTCAGGCTCATAACCTGAAGGTCACAGGTTCAAATCCTGTCCCCGCAACCAAACAAAACAGCCCGCCTCGCGCGGGCTCTTTTGTTTTTTGCTCCAAGCCAGTGATTCGAATCCGCCATCAGCCGCCAGCAAGCCGACGCCGCGCGAACCAAAATCAAATCCTCTCCCCAAAACCAACAAAACAGCCCGCATAAACGCAGGCCGCCTTTTTTGTTTGAGGGATCGCAGATCGGGCACGAAGGCCGCAGTCCCCTACCCAAGACCCGAA
>NZ_RZOY02000002.1:148757-151257 GCF_004022705.2 Mesorhizobium sp. M2D.F.Ca.ET.226.01.1.1 | reverse complement strand
TGGGAAAGGATGTGAGGATCCCAAAACAACCAGGATGTTGGCTTAGAAGCAGCCATCATTTAAAGAAAGCGTAACAGCTCACTGGTCTAAATAAGGGTCTTTGCGCCGAAAATGTAACGGGGCTAAAGCCATACACCGAAGCTTAGGGTTCGTGAGTAATCACGAGCGGTAGCGGAGCGTTCTGTAAGCTGATGAAGCCGTACCCGTGAGGGGCGGTGGAGGTATCAGAAGTGCGAATGCTGACATGAGTAACGTAAGGGGAGTGAGAGACTCCCCCGCCGAAAGACCAAGGGTTCCTGCTTAAAGTTAATCTGAGCAGGGTTAGCCGGCCCCTAAGACGAGGCGGAAACGCGTAGTCGATGGGAACCACGTTAATATTCGTGGGCCTGGAGGTAGTGACGGATCACACAAGTTGTCCAATCTTATCGGATTGAAAGGGCAGCGGAGTGGTTCCAGGAAATAGCTCCTCCTTATAGACCGTACCCGAAACCGACACTGGTGGTCAGGTAGAGTATACCAAGGCGCTTGAGAGAACTATGCTGAAGGAACTCGGCAAATTGCACGCGTAACTTCGGAAGAAGCGTGACCCTTTTCTGCGCAAGCAGAGGAGGGTGGCACAGACCAGGGGGTAGCGACTGTTTATCAAAAACACAGGGCTCTGCGAAGCCGCAAGGCGACGTATAGGGTCTGACGCCTGCCCGGTGCTGGAAGGTTAAGAGGAGGGGTGCAAGCTCTGAATCGAAGCCCCAGTAAACGGCGGCCGTAACTATAACGGTCCTAAGGTAGCGAAATTCCTTGTCGGGTAAGTTCCGACCTGCACGAATGGCGTAACGACTTCCCCGCTGTCTCCAGCATAGACTCAGTGAAATTGAATTCCCCGTGAAGATGCGGGGTTCCTGCGGTTAGACGGAAAGACCCCGTGCACCTTTACTATAGCTTTACATTGGCATTCGTAGTGGCATGTGTAGGATAGGTGGTAGGCTTTGAAGCCTGGGCGCCAGCTCAGGTGGAGCCACCCTTGAAATACCACCCTTATTACTATGGATGTCTAACCGCGGCCCGTTATCCGGGTCCGGGACAATGTATGGTGGGTAGTTTGACTGGGGCGGTCGCCTCCTAAAGAGTAACGGAGGCGCGCGATGGTGGGCTCAGAACGGTCGGAAATCGTTCGCTGAGTGCAATGGCATAAGCCTGCCTGACTGCGAGACTGACAAGTCGAGCAGAGACGAAAGTCGGTCATAGTGATCCGGTGGTCCCGCGTGGAAGGGCCATCGCTCAACGGATAAAAGGTACGCCGGGGATAACAGGCTGATGACCCCCAAGAGTCCATATCGACGGGGTTGTTTGGCACCTCGATGTCGACTCATCGCATCCTGGGGCTGGAGCAGGTCCCAAGGGTATGGCTGTTCGCCATTTAAAGCGGTACGTGAGTTGGGTTCAGAACGTCGTGAGACAGTTCGGTCCCTATCTGCCGTGGGTGTAGGAATATTGAAAGGATCTGTCCCTAGTACGAGAGGACCGGGATGGACGGATCTCTGGTGGACCTGTTGTGGCGCCAGCCGCATTGCAGGGTAGCTATATCCGGACGGGATAACCGCTGAAGGCATCTAAGCGGGAAACCCACCTTGAAACGAGTATTCCCTGAGAACCGTGGAAGACGACCACGTTGATAGGCCGGGTGTGGAAGAGCGGCAACGCTTGAAGCTTACCGGTACTAATAGTTCGATAGGCTTGATCGTTCTCATTACTTATATCCATCTTGTTCTCACTCACGCTTGTTCCGCCCTTCGGGCGGCGCTACGTGGGTGCGGCGCAACAGCGCCGACGGTCGGTCGACCTTGCGAAGCTTCGCTTCGAAAGGCGCCAGGCTGAAAGAACTTCCAAAGGCACAAAGGCGACGATCCAAGGATCGCGCCTGGCGACGATCCCTGGATCGCGCCTGAACAGCTTCTCGATTTGAACGTGCGTTTTGCCGACCTGGTGGTTATGGCGGAGCGGCTGCACCCGATCCCATTCCGAACTCGGCCGTGAAACGCTCCAGCGCTGATGGTACTTCGTCTCAAGACGCGGGAGAGTAGGTCGCTGCCAGGTCTGCCAAGCGCATGTTCAACTCACATCCGGATCAAGCTCCGGATGGAGATAAATCTTCTCTCTACGATTTTATTGATGCATGTCGTTGGCTCAAAACCGCTAACACTTTTGAGCGACATGCATAAGGCCCGCCAAACGGGATCCCGGGCCGCGAAAGCGGCCCTTTCATTTGGTGAGCCATCTACCTATTTGTAGGCCATCCTATCCGTAGGCGTGCGCTTACGTCCATGAACGCAAGCAAACGCTTGCTCGTAGTCGCAAGCAAACGCTTGCTCGTAGGTGACGCGGGGTGGAGCAGCCCGGTAGCTCGTCAGGCTCATAACCTGAAGGTCACAGGTTCAAATCCTGTCCCCGCAACCAAACAAAACAGCCCGCCTCGCGCGGGCTCTTTTGTTTTTTGCTCCAAGCG
>NZ_RZOY02000002.1:0-148659 GCF_004022705.2 Mesorhizobium sp. M2D.F.Ca.ET.226.01.1.1 | reverse complement strand
TGACGCGGGGTGGAGCAGCCCGGTAGCTCGTCAGGCTCATAACCTGAAGGTCACAGGTTCAAATCCTGTCCCCGCAACCAAACAAAACAGCCCGCCTCGCGCGGGCTCTTTTGTTTTTTGCTCCAAGCGCCGGCGATCTTAACCGCCATCAGCATACCCAAGCAGGCGAAACCGACGCCGCCGGACACAAAACAGCCCGCTCAACGCAGGCCGTTCCGCTCATCGCAGGCCGTTTTGCGTTTATGACGACTCTCCTGGGAAACCAATCGCGGAAACCAACCCGCTGCCGGCTTGCGTTTCGGTCCACCTGCTCCCAGAAAGCCAACGCAGCAGATGATGGAGAGAAAAATGCGGCAAGCGCTGATCGTATGGGGCGGCTGGGAAGGGCACGAGCCCGAAGCCGGGTCGCGCGCCGTCAAGGCGATGCTCGAGGAGGAGGGCTTCGCCGTGCGCGTCGAAAACACGACCGCGGCGTTCGCCGATCCGGCTATCGACGATCTCAGCCTGATCGTGCCGATCTACACCATGTCCAAGATTGGCAAGGAAGAGGTGGCCAACCTGACCAGGGCGGTCGAGAACGGCGTCGGCCTCGGCGGCTACCATGGCGGCATGGGCGACGCGTTTCGCGAATCGCCCGAATACCAGTTCATGTGCGGCGGGCAATGGGTCGCGCATCCGGGCAACATCATCGACTACCGTGTAAACGTGACGCGGCGAGACGACCCGATCATGCAGGGCATCGAGGATTTCCCCTACCGCTCCGAGCAGTATTACATGCATGTCGACCCTTCGAACGAAGTGCTGGCGACGACAACATTCTCCGGCGAACATGCGCCATGGATCGACGGCGTCGTCATGCCGGTGGTGTGGAAGCGACGGCACGGCAAAGGGCGGGTGTTCTATTCGTCGCTCGGGCACGTGGCGTCGGAATTCCAGGTGCCGCAGATGCGAACCATCCTGCGCCGTGGCCTGGCGTGGGCGGCGCGTTGAGCGATCGGCTTGAAGCTGGTTGAACGCTCCGGTATTCGACCCCAGACGCTCAGCCCGCGCCTCGCCTTTGTATCTGCGCTCGCCCGTCTGATCAGGCTTGTTACACCTCGTCGAAGCGGCTTCCCTCCTTGGAAGAATCGCGCGACAGCGCGCGTTCTTCCTCGTCGTCGGGCAGGGCTTCATCACTCTCCTGATAGGCATTGTCATCGTCTTCCTCCGGCAAGACGCCTTCGGTCTCGCCGGGTCCGGCTTGTCGTTCTCAGTCGTCACACTGTCGGGAAGCACCTTGCTGCCCTCGAAGGAATCCCAATCCTGCTGTTCGAGCTCCGGGGCTTCTGTCTCTTCCTTGATTCGTTGTTTGTTGCGCGGGGCCATTAACGGTCTCCTGTTTACAGCTTCCTCCATCGAGCAACCGACCGCAGGATCAATTGTTCCCGATGCTGCGGTCTTCGATCGCCGCGGATAGCCCGCCCATGGGTCCCGACAGGGAACGGCGAGGCGTGCTGCGATTTATTGTGCGGAACCGGGAATCCCCATGCCTCGCAAGCTCGATCTCAGAAGCGGCACCCCTGTCTGGTCGGTCTATCGTTCGCCGTCAGTCCCCGTGGAACGGCTTACCCGGGATGTTAAGGCCGACATCCTGATCGTCGGCATGGGCATCAGCGGGGCGATGATGGCTAAAGCACTGACCCGCGACGGCCATTCGGTTGTCTGCATCGACAGGCGCGGACCGCTGAAGGGGTCGACCGCGGCGACCACGGCGCTGGTTCAGTTCGAAATCGACCAGCCTCTGACGAGATTGTCCAGGATCATCGGCGCTGATGCCGCGCAGCAGGCCTGGCGCCGGTCGCGCCTGGCGCTGTTCAATTTGCGCTGGCGCGCCGCGGCCATTCTCAGCCATGACAATCTGGCGCTCGACCCGCGCAAACTCACCTCCGGGCTGCTGCACGCGGCGTTGAAACGCAAGGCGCGTTTCTATGCGCCGGCGGAGGCGACGGCGATAGAGGCCAACCGCCAGAGCGTGACGGTTGCGACCCGGAACGGGCCGACGATCATGGCAAAGCACCCTGCTTCTGGCGACTGGATACGAACTGCTCGATGCCGTTCCCGCGGTCAGCCACCGCGTCATCTCGACATGGGCGATCGCGACGCGCCCGCAGCCACACAAGATCTGGCCGCGTGCGGCGATGATCTGGGAGGCGTCCAATCCTTACCTTTATATGCGCGCGACCGCGGATGCACGCGTGATCTGCGGCGGCGAGGATGAGGACTTCATCGACGAGGAGCGTCGCGATGCGTTGATGGCGAAAAAGACCAGGCGCCTGGAGGAGAAGCTGGGGCGCGTTTTCCCGCAGCTCCACACGGAGGCCGCATTTGCCTGGAGCGGCTCGTTCGGGGCAACCAGTACCGGGCTGCCGACCATCGGTAGTGTGCCCGGTCATGCCCGCATCCATGCTGTGGTGGGCTACGGCGGCAACGGCATAACTTACTCTCAAATTGCGTCCGAGATCGTCTCGGCTGCGATAACCGGGCAAAGGACGCGGACGCGGAGCTCTTCTCCTTAAAGGCGTGACGGCCAACGGGCGTTTCCCAACCAAAAAGCTCAGGGCTACCCGATCTGCTCGAAGGTGCATTGTCTGGGCGCCTTGTCCGGCCGCCAACGCAGGAGCTTGGTGCCGTGCCGGAAGCGGTCGCCGGTGACATGGTCGAAGCGGACTTCGACGACCAGTTCCGGGCGCAACGGCTCCCATTCCCCGCTGCGTTCTGTGCTCCATCGGCTTGGACCGCCCGGCGCCTTGCCGGTGAAGCCCGGCACACCGCGCAACGCCTCGAGCTTTTTGGTGAGCACGGCGCGCTCGTCGTTGGCGATGGTCGAGGTGAAGCCGACATGATCGAGCAGGCCTTGGCCATCATAGAGGCCGAGCAGCAGCGAACCGACTTGCCGTTTGCCGTTGAGATAACGAAAACCGCCGACGACGCAATCGGCCGTGCGCAGGCGTTTAACCTTCACCATCACCCGCTCGCCTCGCTGGTAGGGCTCGTCGAGCCGCTTTGCGACAACACCGTCGGTCGAACCATGGCCGGCGCCTTGCAGCCATTTGTTGGCACTGGCGAAACTCGTGGTGCGCGGCGAAAGCCGCAGCGAGGCGTTGCCGGACCGGGCAACGAACTCTTCCAACAAAGGGCGCCGCTCAGACAGGGGAAGCTCAAGCATGAGCCTGCCGCCTGGCGCCACCAGCATATCAAAGAGAATCAGCTGCCCCGGCGTCTCCATGCTCAGCTTTCGGATGCGGCTCTCGGCCGGATGAAGCCGCATCTGCAGCGCATCGAAGGAAGCGCGGCCGGCGATCTCGATCACGATCTCGCCGTCGACGACGAAATCCCGGGCTTTCAGACCCTGCAGCAAAGCGGTCAATTCCGGGAAGTAGCGGCCGAGCGGCTTGCTCGATTTGGCGCGCAGGTCGACAGCCTGTTTGCCTTTGAAGGCGAGGCAGCGAAAGCCATCCCATTTCGGTTCGTACTGCCAAGCCCCATCGTTGCGCGGCAACGCCTCTGCGGTGCGCGCTTCCATCGGCGGCGTGTCCAAAGGCAGCGGGAAGCCATGTTCGTCGCGAGCGTAAATGCCGGGATATTCCATCTGCACTGAACGCCGAAGTGCGCATTCAGTTTCGGGTGGCGATGAAATGCGTGGGGCCCAACGGCGGAGAGTTCGGGAGCCTAAACGCTCTCGAGATAGGTCTCGATCTCGAAGTCGCTGACATTGAGCGCGAAAGTGTTCAGCTCCTGGCGCTTACAGGCGACGAAGGCGTCGCGCAGCATGTTCGGGAAGATCTCGGCGACACGCGGGCCGGCCTCGAAGGCGGCGATCGCCGAGGCCCAGTCCGGCGGCAGCTTGGCGAGCGCCAGCCCCTGGCCTTCGCCGCCGGTCGGCTCGCCTGGCGAGAGCTGGCGCTCGATGCCGATCAGCGCCGCGCCGAGAATCGCCGCCAGCACGAGATAGGGATTGGCGTCGGCGCCGGAGACGCGATGCTCGATGCGGCGCGCGGAGGACGGACCGCCCGGAATCCGAATCGCCACCATGCGATTTTCGTAGCCCCAGGCGACGGCGGTCGGCGCATAGGATCTCGGCCGCAGCCGGCGGTAGGAATTGAAATGCGGCGCGAACACCAGCGTGCTTTGCGCCATCGCGGCAAGCAGGCCGCCGACGGCATGGCGCATGGTGTCGGAACCCTGGTCCGAGTTGTCGTCGAAGATGTTGCGGCTGTCCTTGTCGAGAACGGAGAAATGCACGTGGAAACCGTTGCCTGCGCGCTCGCCATAGGGCTTGGCCATGAAGCAGGCGGCGAAGCCATGCTTGCGGGCTATGCCCTTTACGGTGCGCTTGAACAGCACCGCGTCATCCGCGGCGCGCAAGGCGTCCGGCACATGGTTGAGGTTGATCTCGAACTGGCCGACGCCGTTCTCGGCAATCGCGGTGTCGACCGGAATGTCCTGCATGCGGCAGGCTTCATAGATATCGTGGATGAAGGCCTCGAAATCGTCGACCTCGTCGATCGAGAGCGCCGCGTCGGAATCGAGGCGCCTGCCGGTGACCGGCGAGACGGGGCCAACGGGCCGCTGCGAGGTCGGGTCGACGAGGTAGAATTCGAGCTCGGTCGCGGTGACGGGCGTCAGGCCAAGCGCCGCGTAGCGATCGAGGATGCGGGCCAGCGCGCGGCGCGGGTCGCCGAGATAGGGCGCGCCGCTGTCGTCCGCCAGCCAGAGCGGCAGAAGCGCCGTGGGATGCGCCGTCCAGTTGACGGGCAGTATGCCGCGCCCGGTCCAGTGGCAAAGCCCGTCGGCGTCACCAGTCGAGAACACCTGGGCGTTGCCTTCGATGTCCTCGCCCCAGATGTCGAGGCCGATAGCCGAATAGGGCATACGCAGCTTGCCTTCGAGCGCCTTGCGCGCCTGTTCGACCGGAATGCGCTTGCCGCGCATGATGCCGTTCAGGTCGCACACCGCGGCCCTGAGGCTCTGGATATCCTTCCTGCTTTCAAGCCAATTCAAAACGTCCGCAATTGCATCGCTCAATTTCCAGCCCCTGTTTTTGAGGTGCTGTAGCCTTTGTCGGCTACGATATCCAATTTTCAGCTTATGAGTTCATGAAGGCTGCTCCGGCTCGCGCCGAATGGCTTTCCTTCATTTTTTCAAGTCACTAGCTGGGATATCGGGCGGCATTTCTGGTCCGTTTTCTGCGATCTGCGATCGCAACATAGCGGCCCGACCGACGAAAGCCAAGCTGGAATCGGCACGCTTCGCTCCAGCCCGTCAGGGGCGCAATTCCGGAAACTTCACCTGGCCGAGGATGTGCTTGGCGCCCTCGTCTATGTCGCGCACGATCGCCGCCCGCGCCCGCTCGCCATCGCCAGCCTCGATCGCCGCGACGACCTCCTCGTGGTAATCGATGCCGAGAATGCCGGCGAGATCGTCCTCGAACCCGATGCGCAGGTTGCGCAGGAACGGACCGACCTGCATCCACACCGTCTCGATCAGGAAGATCATCTGCTCGTTGCCGCAATGACGGTAGACCCCGAACTTGAAGTCGTGGTTCTTGCGCAGATAGTTTTCGATATCGCCGCTGCGCGCAGCCTGGGTGAGCTCGGCGCAATGGCGGCGGATGGCGCGCAAATTGTTGCCGTTGATCAGTTTGGTCGCAAGCTCGGTCGCCGTGCCTTCCAGGACCGTGCGCAGCGCGGTCAATTGCGCAAAGCGCTCGGCGGAGATCAGCGGCACCTCGACGCTGCCATTCGGCATCGGGCTCAGCGCCCTCAGCGCCTGCAGCCGCGTGAAGGCGCTGCGTACCGGCATGTCGCTGGTGCCGAGCTCCTTGGCGAGCTTGCGCGAGGTCAGCTTCTGGCCGGGCTGCAACTGACCCGACATCAGGGCCCGCACAAGCTCCAGATAGACTTTCTCATGCAGTGGAACGGTAGCGACAGAGGTCAGTCCGATTCGCGATTTGTCGGCCATTGGCTTTGCGTTACTTCGTCATTCTGAACGCTGATTCGTCGCTCTATCCGCCGGGGATAGTTTCCGATGGCGTTGGTGCGCACGATAGACGGTTAGCGCGCGCCGCCGCAAGGAGCGTCCGTCCCCAGAGGCGTCATTGGGACTGCGGCTTATCGAACCCCGATGCCCGCCAAAAGGCCGCCGTCTATTCGGTAGTCCGAACCGGTGCAGAAGCTTGCCTTGGACGAGCACAGGAACGCGATCAGTTCCGCCACTTCCTCCGGCTCGCCGATGCGGCCGAGCGGATGCGCTTCGCCAAAGCGTTTGAAGGCGGCTTCGACATCCGCATTGGGATCGTCGGCGCGGGCGGCGCGTTCGAGAATCGGGGTGCGGACGGATCCCGGGCTGACGGAGTTCACGCGAATGCCCTTTCGGGCATAGTCGAGCGCCAGCGAGCGTGTCAGCGTATGGATTGCGCCCTTGGTGGTGGCGTAGGCGGCGACATTCTCCTGGCAGGCGATCCCCTGCACGGAGGCAACGTTGACGATGGCGCCGCCGCCGCGCTTGATCATTTCGGGTATGCCGAAACGGGCGGTGAGATAGATCGACCCGACATTGACGGACATCGTTCGGTTCCAGGTCTCGAAATCCGTCGTCGTGGCCGTGCCGTAGGGATGTACGGCGGCCGAATTGACGATGATGTCGAGCCCCCCGAATTTCGCGACGCCGGCGGCGATCGCCTTCTCCACCTGGTCGGGCACGGCAACATCCGTGGCGAGCACGAGCGCGGCCGCACCCGCGCGAGTGAGCTCGGCCTGCAGCATCGCATTGGCGGCCTGATCGATGCCGAGCGCGATGATCGCGGCGCCGCCCTCGGCAAGACGACGCGCGGTTGCCTCGGCGATGCCGGTCGTCCCCGTCACCAGGGCGACCTTGCCGTCGAAATCGTTCATGGACAAAACTCCTGCAATGATGGACGAAAGCGCGTGTCGGTGGTTCGCTGCAAGGCGCCGAAATCACCTGATTTGACGTTTATTGTCATCCGACAATAGGGTCGATCGCAACCACGCTGAAGCGCTCGCGCTTTACGTCTTTGTTTCGATGCATGGCGGCCATTTCAGAACCGAGATGTATTGAAATGCAAGCTTTGAGAGGCAGTCATGGAACAATGCTGGCGCTGGTACGGCCCGAACGACCCGGTCACGCTCGACCACATCAAACAGGCCGGCGCGACAGGCATCGTGACGGCGCTACACAACATCTATGACGGCAGCGCCTGGCCGCTCGACGCCATTCTTGAACGAAAGCGCATCATCGAGGCGGCGGACCTGACATGGTCGGTGGTGGAAAGCATTCCCGTCCACAATTCGATCAAGACCGGAACGCCCGAGCGGGAACGTTACGCCGGCTGGTACAGGGACACGATCCGGGCGCTGGCCAAGGCCGGCATCTCGACCATCTGCTACAATTTCATGCCGGTGGTTGACTGGACCCGCACCGATCTGAAGTACCGGCTGCCGACCACCGGCTACGCATTGCGCTTCGATGCTCTCGATTTCGCCGCCTATGACGTCTTCGTACTGAAGCGGCCGAATGCCGAGGCGAGCTACAGTCCGGTGCGGTTGCAGGAAGCGGAAGCGCGGCTCAGGACCTTGAGTGGCGAAGACATCGATAGGATCGAGCGCAACCTGATCGCCGGCCTGCCAGCCACCGAGCGCACCTATAATCGCGAGACGATGCGCGATGCGCTCGCGGACTATGCCGCGATCGGCCCGGCCGAGCTGCGCGCCAACCTCGCCTGGTTCCTGAAGGAGATCGTCCCGGCAGCCGAGGAAGTCGGCTCGCGCATGTGCATCCATCCCGACGATCCGCCCTTCTCGCTGTACGGTTTGCCGCGTGTGGTTTCCACGGCGGACGACGCGCGTTTCATCCTGGAGACGGTCGACAGCCCGTCCAACGGGCTGACCTTCTGCACCGGCTCCTATGGCGTGCGCGCCGACAACGACCTGGTCGCGATGATCGAGGAGTTCGGTTCCCGAATTCATTTCGCGCATCTGCGCAACGTGACGCGCGAGGCGGATGGCTCGTTCTACGAGGCCGAGCATCTGGAAGGCTCTACCGACATGGCCGAAGTCATCCTGGCGCTGATGAAGGAAGAGGCGCGGCGGCGCAAGCAAGGGCGCTCCGACTGGCGCATCCCGATGCGGCCTGACCATGGCCATCTGCTTGCCGACGATATCGGCAAGACCAAGATCAATCCCGGCTATTCGCTGATCGGCCGGCTCAAGGGTCTTGCCGAGTTGCGCGGCATCATGCGCGCCGTGGAGCGGTTCGAGCTGGCCTGAGGCGGACGCGTTTGGCATGTTGGGCCGACCCGGCGAGGTCGGCGCTTGACTGGGCCGCCGCTCAGTTGGAGGGAGCGCTCTCCAATTGTCGTTGAACCCCGCTCGCTCGGGTAACATAGCTGCGCCAGCCGCCATAGGCCGAGATGTCCGTCGCCGCCGCCAGGCCGGCGGTCTCGGCCAGGAAACCCTTCGCCGAGGTGCCGTCGTCGAGCTCGATGGTGCCGATCCCGAGCGGCGGCGGGATCGCCGCGACGAAACGGCCAAAGGCGTCCGCGCAAAGGCGCCAGACCTCGATCTCGATGGCGGAGCCGCCGGGGCCGACCCGCACGAGCCCGGGCTTGGGCGGGGTCTGGCCGGCGAGCTCATAGAGCTTGTAGGAAGGGGCCGTTCGCGCCGACCTGCTGAAGCTTGCGCCGGCTTCCTTCAATTGGCCGTTGAGCGGCATTCCCGAAAGATGCGCGCCGACCACCACCAGCTCGATCGTGCCATCCTCGGCCGACGCGCCGACAGGCCGCGCGCTCGACTGCCGCCATCCGGTCGAGCCGAGAGTAAGGCCGCTGGCGGCATGGAGATCGCGTGCCACCGCCGCGACGAGGGCGTCCCGCCCGGCGGCCGCCAGCAGGGTGACGCTCATCGGCAGGCCATCGTCGCGCGTGCCTGTCGGCACGGCGATGCCGCACATATCGAGCAGATTGACGAAATTGGTGTAGGTGCCGAGGCGGCTGTTGGTGACGATCGGATCGGCAAGCACGGCATCGACCGTGTAGTGAGTCGGCGCGGTCGGCACGCAGAAGAGGTCGACGGAAGCGATGACCGGGGCAAGCCGCGCCTTGTAGGCCTGCAAGGCATAGAACCCGCGGAAGGCGTCGGCGGCCGACAGGTTTCTGGCGCCGCCGATGATCTTGCGCGTCACCGGATGAAGGGAAGCTTCATTCGCCTCGAAGAAATCGCGGATTGCCGCGTAGCGCTCCGCCACCCAGGCGCCTTCGTAGAGCAGATCGGCTGTGGCATAGAAATCGCCGAACGGTATCTCGACAAGCCTGGCGCCGAGCGCCTCCAACGCGGCGAGGGCAGCCTCGAAGCCGGCCTGCATCGAGGCGTCGCCGAAGAATTTCAGATCGGCCTTTGACGGGATGCCGACTTTCAGCACCGGCGGTCGGGCAGCGAGATGCTGGACGGCGATGTCGCGCGAATAGGGATCGGCGGTATCGTGCGCGGCTGCGACCGAGAACACGGCATAGGCGTCGTCGACGGTCAGCGCGAAGACCGAGACGCAGTCCAGCGTCCGGCAGGCCGGAACGACGCCCGTCGTGGACAGGGCGCCGACCGTCGGCTTCAGCCCGACGATGTTGTTGAGGCCGGCCGGGATGCGCCCCGAACCGGCGGTGTCGGTGCCAAGCGCGAAGGAGACGATGCCCAGCGCCGTCGCCACCGCGGAGCCGGAAGAGGAACCGCCGGGCACGAGTTTTGGATCGATCGCATTTCTTGGGATCGGCCAGGGCGTGCGCACGCCGACCAGGCCGGTGGCGAACTGGTCGAGATTGGTCTTGCCGACGACAAAAGCACCCGCGGCCTTGAGCCTCGCCACGACCGTCGCGTCCTTGTCCGGCGTATAGGCATATTCCGCGCAGGCCGCCGTGGTCGGCATGCCGACGACATCAATATTGTCCTTGACGGCGAAGGGGATGCCCCAGAGCGGCTTAGCCACGGGATCGAACGACCCGAGTGCCTCGGCCTCGCCCAGCAACTCCGCACTCGTCGCAAGGTGGATGAAGATCCCCGGATCGTCCGCTGCCTCGATGCGGGCAAGGATCGCATCAATCACCTCGGCGATACCAAGCCCGCTTTGGTAGGCCGCGTGCAGGCTGGCGATGTCGAAGCGGATGTCGTTCATTTCGTCTCCCCCAGTATGATCACCGGCAGGTCCCATTGGATCAGCACGACGCAACCCTCCTTCGTCCACACCGAATGCTCGGTGCCGACCGGGTTGAGGATCACGCTGCCCGCCGGATAGTCGCCGTTCTCGTCGCTCTGCGTGCCTTCCAGCACGACGATGGTCTCCAGCCCGGCATGGCGGTGGCGCGGCACGCCGGCACCCGGCTGATATTTGAGCAGCGCGACCGATGGTTCGACCGGACCGCCCTTGAGCAGCCAGTGCACGGTGACCCCGTCGCGGAAAGGCTCGAACACCAGATCGCGCCAGCCGCCGTCGACGAGGCCGGCAAAGGCAAGATTAGGCATTCGCAATCCCTTCGAGCACCTGGTCGGTGGTCGCCGTCCAGCCGACGATCGCGCCTTGCGCCCTGATCATGGCGAGCGCGGCCGCCTTAAACTCGGGAAAGTAGCTTTCCGTCGCGTCCTCGGCGACGAGGCATTCGTAGCCGCGGTCGTTGGCCTCGCGCATCGTCGTCTGCACGCACACCTCGGTCGTCACGCCGGCAAAGACGAGCTGCCGGGCGCCGAGCCGCTTGAGGTCGTCGCCGAGGCCGGTCGCGTAAAAGGCGCCCTTGCCGGGCTTCTCGATGACGATCTCGCCGGGCAAGGGAGCCAGTTCCTCGACGATCGCGGTGCCGGGCTCGCCGGCGATCAGGACGCGGCCCATGGGGCCGACATCACCGATGCGGATCGACGGGTTGCCGCGATCGCGTTTGGCGGGGGGCAGGTCCGAAAGGTCGGGCCTGTGGCACTCCATGGTATGGATCACCGGCAGGCCGGCGGCGCGAAAGCCCTCGATGAGCCGCTTCACCGTCGGCACGATCGCCGTGACCCGGCTGACGTCATTGCCAAGGCTGGCGCCGAAGCCGCCGGTTTCTGCAAAGTCGCGCTGCATGTCGATGACGATGAGCGCTGTCGTTTGGGGCTTGAACGCAAAGGCGAAAGGCTGCGCTGCAATTTCAGCCATCAGTGATGCCCCGCCATATGCTCGCCGATGGTCTGCACGCTGGCCTGCGCGATCGGCGTCTCGTAGACGAGCGCGCCATCGGACATGACGAGAATGCGATCGGATAGCTCCAGCAGCTCGTCGAGGTCTTCGGACATCAGGAGCACCGCGGCGCCGGCGTTGCGCGCCTTCATGATGCGAGCCCGGATTTCGGCGACCGCGGAGAAGTCGAGGCCGAAGCAGGGGTTGGAGACGATCAGCAGGTCAACCTCGCCGGTGAGCTCGCGGGCGAGCACGGCGCGCTGCACATTGCCGCCCGACAGCGAGGCGATCGGCGACGACAGCGATGCCGTCTTGACCTTGAACTGCTCGACCAGGCGGGCGCTGAAAGCCTTGATGGCGCCGGCGCTGATCCAACTCACCGGCTTGCCGTTGCCGTCCACGTCGAAGGTGCGGAAGGCGATGTTCTCGGCGACCGTCATCCTTGGCGCGCAGGCATTCTTCAGCGGCTCCTCCGGGATCAGGCGGACATTCAACGCGCGCGCCTCGGCGCGCGTCGCCGCATAGGTGGCGCCGCGAACCATGACCTCGCCACCGTTGCGCGGGCGCTGTCCGGCCAGAACTTCCAGGAACTCCTTCTGGCCGTTGCCGGAGATGCCGGCGATGCCGACGATCTCGCCGGAGCGCACGCCGAGATCGGCAATGTCGATCGACTTCAGCCCGGTGCGGTCTGGCGCCTTCAGCGCCTTCACCTTGAGCACGATCTCGGCGTCCGGCTTCGGTTCGGCGCGGCTGTCGAGCGCCGCGATCGGCTGGTCACCGATCATCATCGCCGCCATCTCCCTGCGGGAAAGGTCGGAGACTTTGCCGGTTCCGGTGAGCCTGCCCTTGCGCAGCACGGTAATGTCGTCGGCGAATGCCGTGACCTCGTGGAACTTGTGCGAGATCATCAGCACGGTGAGGTCGCCGGCCTTGGTCATGCCACGCACCAGGCCAAGCACTTCCTGCGCCTCGCCCGGGGTGAGCACGGATGTCGGTTCGTCCAGCACCAGGAAATTGCGACCGAGATAAAGCTGCTTGATGATCTCCAGCTTCTGTTTCTCGCCGGCGGCGAGTTCCGCCACTTTGACGTCGAGCGGCACTTTGAACGGCATGCCGCTCATGAAGGCGGCAAGCTCGCCGCGTTCCTTGCGCCAGTCGATGACGCCGGGCACTCTCTCGCGCGAGATGACGAGGTTCTCGGCGCCCGTCAGCGAAGGCACGAGCGTGAAATGCTGATAGACCATGCCGAGGCCGAGCGCCGAGGCATCCCTGGGGCTGGCGATCGTCACCTGGCGTCCATCGACCAATATGTCGCCGGATGTCGGGTGGTAGAAACCCATCATGCATTTGACCAGCGTCGACTTGCCGGCGCCGTTCTCGCCGAGCAAGGCATGGAAGGAGCCTGCCGGCACCTTGATGGAGACATCGTCCAGCGCCGTGAAGGCGCCGAAGCGCATGGTCATGCCGATGGTCTCGACGCCGATCGCCTTGCTATGCGTACCACTCATCGCCGCTTCCTCACGGCAACTGCGCGACGAGCGCGGCCGAATTCGAGACCGCGCCAAACACGCCGCCCTGCATCTTGATCATCTTGATCGCCGCCAGATGGTTGCCGTAGTCGGTCGCCCCGCAGCAATCCTCCAGCGTCACGCATTCGAAGCCGCGGTCGTTGGCCTCGCGCATGGTGGTGTGCACGCAGACATCGGTGGTGATGCCGGTCAGCACGATGTTTTCGATGCCGCGCTGGTTGAGGATCAGCTCCAGATCGGTGGCGCAGAACGAACCCTTGCCGGGCTTGTCGATGATTGGCTCACCCTCGGCCGGATAAAGATCGGGGATGATGTCCCAGCCCGGCTCGCCGCGCACCAGGATGCGCCCGCACGGACCTGGATCGCCGATGCCGGCATTGATGCGGCGCGAGCGCCAGCGCTTGTTGGCGGGCAGGTCGGCGAGGTCGGGGCGATGGCCCTCGCGGGTGTGGATGATGGTGTAGCCCTTGGCTCGCATGGCCGAGAGGACCGACTTGATCGGCTCGATCGGCGCGCGGACCAGCGACAGGTCGTAGCCCATATGGTCGACATAGCCGCCCGGCCCGCAGAAGTCGGTCTGCATGTCGATGATGATCAGCGCCGTGTTGTCCGGTCGCAGATCGCCATTGTAGGGCCAGGGATACGGATCGGCGTCTATGTAGCGCTGGGTGATCTCGGCTCTTGCGTTCATGGCGAAAACTCCGGTCTCGCGAGCGGTTCGTGGTGCGCGGTCATTTGGTGATCGACAGTTCGCCGGGCGCGCCGGCAAGCGTGCGGCTCGGCGACGAGGTGGCGATCATGATGACGAGGGTGAGAATGTAAGGCGCGGCGTAGAACAGGTAGTAGCCTTGCGTGACGCCCACCGACTGCAGCGCCGGGCCGAGAGCGCCGGCGCCGCCGAACAGGAGCGCTGCGGCAAAGCAGCCGAGCGGATTCCAGCGCGCGAAGATGACCAGCGCCACCGCCATCAGCCCCTGGCCGGACGAGATGCGTTCGGTCCAACTGCCGGGATAGTAAAGCGACAGGTAGGCGCCGCCGATGCCGGCCAGCGCTCCGCCGACGCCGGTGGCCAGCAGCCGCACGGTGTTGGGGTTGAGGCCCATGGCGCGCGCCGCATCGGCGCTGTCACCGACCACGCGCACGATGAGACCGATGCGGGTGTTGCGGAAGGCCCACCAGAGGAAGACGGCAAGCGCGGCACCGATCAGGAACAGCACGTTGACGTTGAGCGCCGCCTGCACCTGCGGGATGTCGGACCAGGCGCCGAAGGGGATCGCCGGCAGGTCGGGCGCCGAAGGCTGGATGAAGGGCTTGCCGAAGAAGAAGGCGAGGCCGGTGCCGAACAGCATCAGGGCAATGCCGATGGCGATGTCGTTGACCTTCGGGAACTTGCAGATCCAGCCGTGGAAGAGGCCGAAGCAGAGACCGGCGAGCGCCGCGGCCAGAAGGCCGAGCCATGGCGAGCCGGTCATGACAGCCACCGCGTAGGCGCTCATGGCGCCGAACACCAGCGTGCCTTCGAGGCCGAGATTGATGCGGCCGGAACGCTCGGTGATAGCTTCGCCGAGCGAGACGAAGATGAAGGGTGTGGAGACGCGGATGGCGCCGCCGAGCATGGCGAGCGGCACGCCCCACAGGCCGATGTCGGTCGTTTCCATCAGGTGCTCCGTTGCCACAGGTCCGGGTTGAAGAGCTTGAAGCGGCCGTAGAAGGTCTCGCTGAACAGGATGACGATGAAGAGCATGCCTTGCAGCACCAGCACGGTTGCGTCGGGCAGGTCCATGCGGCGCTGGATCAGGCCGCCGGACGCGTCGATGCCGCCAAGCAGGATGGCAACGGGAATGATGGCGAGCGGGTTGTGGCGGGCGAGGAAGGCGACGAGGATGCCGGTATAGCCATAGCCCGCGGCAAGCGAGCCGTTGGCGCTGCCCTGCACGGCCGCGACCTCCAGCATGCCGGCAAGGCCGGCGAAGCCACCCGCCAGCGCGGTGAAGCCGACGATCAACGGACCGACGGCAAGGCCCTGCACCTGTGCGGCCCTGACATTGCCGCCAGCGATGCGCGCAGCAAAACCCCAGCGGGTCTTCTCTATCAGCAGCCAGGAGAACACGCAGGCGAGGATGCCGACGACCAGGCCCCAATGCACTTCCATGCCCGGTATGTTGCCGATGCGGTAGATGTCGGCCAGCGGCTGGGTCGAGGGTTTGTTCAGCGAGGCCGGGTCACGCAGCGGCCCTTCCACCAGATGGTTCATCAGGGCGATGGCGATGTAGGCCATCAGCAGGCTGGAGATGGTCTCGTTGACAGCTCGGTAATGGCGGAGCGCGCCGACGACACCTATCCAGATGCCGCCGGCGGCTGCGCCCCCCACGCCCATGAGAAGGATAACGAGAAAAGACGGCGCGCCGTTCAGCGCCACGCCGATGGCTGCCGCGGCGACGCCGCCGAGCACAATGGCCCCTTCGCCGCCGATCACGACCAGGCCAAGGCGCGCGGGCAGCGCCACGCAGAGCGCCGCAAGCAGGAGCGGCGCGCCGCGCGACAGGGAGTTCTGGATCGAGAACCAGGAGCCGAAGCCGCCCCGCCACATCGTCTCATAGAGCTGCACCGGCGACTTGCCGACAGCCAGGATGAACAGGCTGAACAGCACCATGCCGACGACCAGCGCCGCGAGCGGAATGACGAAGGCCTCCGCCCGCCTGGCGATCCATTCGAGCGCCGCCCGGTATCCCCTGGCATCGAGGATGGACCGCAGGTCCGGGCTGCTCACAGTGTCCGCCATATCCCCGTCTCCCCTCGGCTCGCGCCTGACTTAGGCCGTTGAGCCGACGACGCCCTCGACGAGATAGTCCATGCTTTCGAGTTCGATGGCGGTCTCGACGAAGGCCTGGCCTTCGGTCGCGACGACGGCGCCCTTGTTGCTCTTCAATGGTCCCTTGATGACGGAGAAGCCGCCCTTCATCATTTCGGCCAGCGTGGCGTCGAACTGCTTGCGCGCGGCTTCGCCCACGGCGGGGCCGAGCGGGCTCATCTTGACGAAGCCGTCGGCCAGTCCGCCGCGCGTGAAATTGGGCAGCGGCTTGCCGGCGACGAGGTCGTCGACGAACATCTTGTAGACCTTGGCCCAGTTCCACTCCGCGCCGGTCAGGTATTTTTCCGGCGCCAGCGGGCTCTGGTTGGCGTGGTAGCCGCAGATGAAGGCGCCGCGTCCGGCTGCGGTCTCGACCACCACCTTGGGACTGTCGACATGGCAGGTGACGACGTCGGCACCCTGGTCGATCAGCGCATTGGTGGCCTCGGCCTCCTTCACCGCCAGCGACCACTCGCCGGTGAAGATCACCTGGCAGGTGATCGCCGGATCGACCGAGCGCGCGCCGAGCAGGAAGGAATTGATATTGAGCAGAACCTGCGGGATCGGCTTGGCGGCAACGAAGCCGAGCTTCTTCGACTTGGTGGTGTGGCCGGCGACGACGCCGTTGAGGTACTGGCCCATGCCGATATAGCCGAAATAGGAGCCGGCATTCATCGGGTGCTTGTCCTTGTTCCACATGCCGCCGCAATGGCGGAACTGCACGTCGGGGAACTTGGCGCACATGGCGAGCATATGCGGATCGAAATAACCGAAGGAGGTCGGGAAGATCAGCGAGGCGCCGTCGAGATTGATCATCGATTCCATCGTCTTCTGGACGTCGACCGTCTCGGGGACGTTCTCTTCCTCGACGATGGAGATGCCTTCGATGCCCTTCAGCGAGGCCGCGCCTTCGGCATGCGCCTGGTTGTAACCATAATCGTCCTTCGGTCCGACATAGATGAAGCCGACGGTCGCGGCGGCGGCGCGCGCGGCGCGGATCGGAAAGGCCGCCGGGGCCAGACCGAGCGCCGCCCCGGCGGCGGAGGTCTTGAGCAGATCGCGGCGGCTAAGCATGAATTTCCCGGTCATATCGAATGCTCCCCTTTCTTGGACCCTGGCGGGCCGGTTAACATGATGTCAAGAAAGTGCATGCAATCACTGTGCCAGTTCCAAGGCGATGTTTTCCGTAATAAAATCAATAGACGGTCTTAGAAGGCTTGCATAAAGGCAAGGCAAGTGCATGCACTTTATGCCTGAAAAATGATCAGTTTGACAGAGAGGTCAAAATCTAGGCATACAGGGGTGCAGCCTGAGTCGAAATCGGCCTGTGAGCCGTCCAGGCCGCAGGTCCGGATACAAGAAACTGGACGGAGGAGACGTGTCGGGAAGGCGCTTGGTCAGGTCGGGCACGACCGTGGATCAGATGGTGAGGGCGATCGCGGACCGCATCGTCACCGGCTATCTGCGTCCCGGCGAAAAGCTCGACGAGGGCTCGCTCGCCGCCCGCTTCGACGTCTCGCGCACGCCGGTACGGGAGGCGCTCGGCCAGTTGAGCGCCATGGGGCTGGTCGAAAGGCGGCCCAATAGGGGGGCTATCGTCGCCGTGATCACGCAGGAACATCTCGCCTCGATGTTCGAGAGCATGGCCGAGCTGGAGGCGATCTGCGCGCGCTTCTCGGCCGAGCGCATGACCGGCGCAGAGCGCCGTTCGCTGGAGCTGGAACATCAGGCGTCGGCGCGCCTGGTGCAGCTCGGCGCCGAGGAGGACTACGAGTATTTCAACACCGACTTTCACAGCAGGCTTTATCGCGGAGCCCACAACGCGCATATCCATGATCTGACCGTGACGACCCGCAGCCGGCTGGCGCCGTTCCGGCGCGCGCAGTTCATGCTGCCAGGCCGGCTGGCCAAATCCTGGCAGGAGCATGACGTGATCGTCACCGCTATCATGCGCGGCGACGGCGCGGCCGCGGGCAAGGCGGCCCGGGACCACGTGTCGATCGTCAGCGAGGCGAGCGCGGTGTTTGCGGCCGCGGACCCGATGGAGTCGAGGCTCAGCCGATCCGTGCGTCGATGATCTCGACGAAGCGGGCGAAGAGGCCGGCCTGCGATTTGATCTTGAGCTTGCGGTAGATGTTGCGGCGGTGGACCTTGACGGTTCCAGGCACGATCCTGAGCGCCCGGGCGATCGATTCCGTTGAATGGCCCTGAAGCACGAGGTCGACCACCTGCTTTTCACGCGAGGTCAGCGACAGGCTCTTCCAGATATGCGCGCGGTCGAGCTCGTTGGGCATGGCGACTGTTTCGTCCGATGGCCGGACAGCGGCTTCGTCGGCAGGCAAAGCAGGCCAGCGCTGCTTGCAGAAACCGATCACCGCCGGCGCCATGTCGCGCAGCAGCCGGGCATCCGCCGTTCCGAAGGGACCGGTGGCGCGCAGCCGCATCAGCGACAGCACCAGCGCGTCGTTGCCGGCTAAAGGCACAAAGAAGCCGACCTCTTCGGCCAGCCGGGTCTGGCTGTAGTAGGAGCGGTAGTATTCGCTGGCATAGAAGCGGTCGGGCGCCAGCTCGCGCATGCGCCAGAAGCCTTCCTTGCGCTCGACCGCGGCATGGTGGAACGGGTCGAGCAGATAGGGCCCTTCCTGATAGAGCGCGACGAAGATGTGGCTCTCCGCCGGCGAGAAGGTTTCGAACAGCAAGGGCGGCCGCGTGGCACCGCGATAGCCGAAGATCACGCAGTGATCGAAACGGACATGCCCGCGCAGCCAGCTGACGATCGCCTTGCCGAAATGGTCGCCTGCCGCTTCTCGCGACGCGGCGATCACGGCGGCCAAGGCGTTGTAGTCGTCACTGCGGGAGGCGGCCAATCCCATACCCCTCTAAACGATAAAATCAGCTAAATATACCACCCGCGAGGTATATACTAGCCGGTATTGGCTCTGCTAGCGTCACGATATTGCCTCATGCTGTCGCTGGAGCCCGTGGCTTGACTGCTGTGCCCGATATCGAATTTCGCGCGGTCACCAAGCGCTATGGCGCGGTCACCGCGGTGAGCGGCATCGACCTTGCCATCCCGCCTTCGGCCTTCGTCGCTTTGCTTGGCCCCTCCGGCTGCGGCAAGACGACGTGCCTGCGCATGATCGGCGGCTTCGAGCAGCCGAGCGAGGGCCAGGTGCTGATCCGCGGCCGGGACATGGCCGGGACGCCGCCTTACCGGCGCCCGGTCAACATGGTGTTCCAGCAATATGCGCTGTTCCCACATCTCAATGTCGAGGAGAACATCTCCTACGGCCTGCGTCAGGCAAGGCCGCGGCTGTCGTCGCGCGAGATCAGCCAGAGGGCAGGCGAGGCGCTTTCCATGGTGCAGCTCGCAGGCTATGGCCGCCGCAAGATCCACGAGCTTTCCGGCGGCCAGCAGCAGCGCGTGGCGCTCGCCCGCGCTCTGGTCAACAAGCCGGCGGTGCTCTTGCTCGACGAGCCGCTGGCGGCGCTCGACAAGAAGCTGCGCACCGACATGCAGATCGAGCTGCAGAATTTGCAGCGCGAAATCGGCATCACCTTCGTGCTGGTCACCCACGATCAGGAGGAGGCGCTGTCGATGAGCGACTTCGTCTGCGTCATGAATGGCGGCCGCGTCGTCCAGCTCGGGCAGCCAAGCGAAATCTATGACGAGCCGGCCGACCTGTTCGTCGCGGATTTCGTCGGCAAGACCAATCTCGTCAGCGGCAAGGTGGCAGGTCTCTCCGGCGATCTCGTCGACATCGCGCTCGCCGACGGCACCGTCATTTCGGCGCGCAAGCGGGTGCCGCTCAGCCGCGGCGAGGCGGTATCCGTCAGCCTGCGGCCGGAATCGCTCAGCCTCTCCGCATCCGGAGGCGGCAGCCTGAAAGGCACCGTGCGCAACCGGATCTTCCTGGGCTCGACGGCGGAATATGCGATCGAGGTCCAGGGCATCGGGTCACTGCTCGCCAAGGCCGACCATGTGATTGGCCAGGGCAATCTCTTCAAGCCGGGCGAACCCGTCGCCATCGGCTTTGCCGCCGGAGCGCCGCTGGCGTTTCCGCACGCCAAGAACAACGGGACCAACCAGAGGGAAAATCAAAATGCCGAAATCCTATCGTGACGGACTGCCGATAAGCCCAGATAAATTCGTCGACCAGTTGATGCGCCTGAAGCGCGGCTCGATCAGCCGGCGTGACTTCCTCGGCCTCACCGGTCTCGGCGTCGCCACCGCGGTGATGGCGCGCGAGCTGGGCATCATGCCGACGCCGGCCTTCGCCGCCGAGAATCTCGGCGACCGCATGTCGATCGCCACCTGGCCGAACTATCACGACCCGCAGACCTTCGAGAACTTCAAGGCCGACACGGGTGTGGCCGTCGAGGTCAATGTCTTCGGCTCGAACGAGGAGATGCTGGCCAAGCTGCAGGCCGGTGGTTCGGGCTGGAGCCTGTTCGTGCCGACCAACTACACCATCTCGACCTACAAGAAGCTCGGCATCATCGAAGCGCTCGACATGGCCAAGCTCGGCAATTTCGACGGCACCAAGGAAGACGCCCGCTTCACCGCCGAAGGCACGATCGATGGCACGATCTACGCCGTGCCGAAGAACTGGGGCACGACCGGCTTTGCCGTCAACACCAAGAAGCTCTCCAAGCCGATGACGAGCTGGAAGGAGTTCTGGGATACGGCGATGGCCGAGGGCGACGGCCGCACCATGGTGCATGACTACCAGCTGACGACGATCGGCAATGCGCTGAAATATTACGGCTATTCGTTCAACTCGCTGAAGCAGGACGAACTCGCCAAGGCCGAGGAACTGCTGCTCAAGGTCAAGCCGCATCTGTTCGCGGTGTCGAGCGACTATCAGCCCGGAATGCGCGCCGGAGATGCCTGGATGACGATGTGCTGGACCAATGACGGCGCGCAACTCCATCGCGACATTCCCGAGATCGCATATGTGCTCGGCAAGGAAGGGGGCGAGATCTGGACCGACTTCTACGCCATTCCGAAGGATGCGCCAAACAAGCCGGCCGGCTATGCGCTGCTCAACTATCTGATGAACCCGAAAGTGGCGGTGAAGGAGCATCTGGCCAATGGCGCGCCCTCGACTGACGCGCGCGTCAACGCGCTGCTGCCGAAAGAGGTGCTCGACAACCCGATCCTCTATCCGGCCGCCGACCTGTTGAAGCCGCTCGAGTTCGGCGCTGCCGCGACGCTGACCGATCCGGGTCGCGCAGAGCTGATGGCGCGCTTTAAGTCGGCTTGAGCAAGACCGGCCACAAAACCTCTCAAGACAATGCGACCGGCGGACGAAAGTCCGCCGGCTCCCAACCGGCTTTCCCGATGCGCGGCAGTCTCCTTCGCAAAAACCTCATGACGGCGCTGCTGCTGGCTCCGGCGACGCTGTGGCTGGTCGTGTTCCTGGTGCTGCCCTTCATCGCCATCGCCATTTTCAGCGTCGGCGAGCGGGCGCCGGAGGGCGGCTATCAGGCCGCGCTGACTTTCGCGCAATACGCCAACCTGCCGGCCCGTGCGACCGCCTTCTGGAACACGATGGTGCTGGCGCCGATCGGCGCGCTCGCCTGCCTACTCGTCGCCTATCCGGTCGCCTACTACCTGGCGCTGCGCGCGCCGCAGCGTTGGCGGCTGATCCTGCTCGCGCTGATAGTCATTCCGTTCTGGACCAGCCTTCTGATGCGCACCTATGCCTGGATGTACATCCTCGGCGGGCGCGGCATCCCGGCCCTGCTCGTCTATGTCGGCATCGAGGATCTGAGGCTGATCAACACGCCGGGCGCGGTGCTGCTCGGCATTGTCTACGGCTACCTGCCGCTGATGATCCTGCCGATCTATGTCAGCCTGGAACGGCTCGACCGGCGCCTGCTGGAAGCCTCCGCCGATCTCGGCGCGACGCCCGTGTCCACCTTCCTCGGCGTGACGCTCAGGCTGTCGCTGCCAGGCGTCATGACCGGCTTCTCGCTGGTGATGATACTTTTGCTCGGCGAATACCTGATCCCGACGCTGCTCGGCGGCGGCAAGGTGTTCTTCATCGGCAACGCGCTGGTCGACCTTTTCCTGCAATCGCGCAACTGGCCGTTCGGATCGGCCATCGCCATCACGCTGGTTCTGGTGTCGGTGGTGGTGCTGATCGTCGCCAACCGCATCTCGACCCGGCTTTCGGGTGCGCGCCGGGTGGACCTGATCTGATGCGCGCCTTCGTCGTTGCCGTCTTTGCCTTCCTCTACCTGCCGATCGCGCTGGTCGTGCTGTTCTCGTTCAATGCCGGCCACCATGCCAGCGAGTTCACCGGCTTCTCGGTGCAATGGTATGGCAAGGCGCTGTCCAATCCGTTCCTGGTCGAGGCGCTGAAGAACAGCCTGTTCATCGCCACGACGAGCGCGCTGCTCGCGGCTTTCTGCGGCACGGCCGCGGCGCTCGGGCTGCAGCGTGTCGGCGCGCGCACACGGGCGCTCTTCGACGCGCTTCTGGGCGCCGCGATTGTGGTGCCGGGCGTCGTCATCGGCATCTCGACGCTGGTGGCGCTGGTGCAGCTCTTCGCCGTCGTCAATCCGTTTCTCGCCTCGCTGTGGCCGACCGACCAGCCGCCGAAGCTTTCGCTGGGCTACGGCTCGATCATCGCCGCACACGGCCTGTTTTCCATGGCGCTGGTGACGATGATCGTCGGCACGCGGCTCGCGAGCCTCGATCGCAACCTGGTCGAGGCTTCGAGCGATCTCTACGCCACGCCGCTGACGACTTTCCGCTCGATCGTGCTGCCGCAGATCATGCCGGCGGTGATCGCCGGCTTCCTGCTCGCCTTCACCTTCTCCTTCGACGATTTCATCATCGCCTTCTTCGTCGCCGGCGCGCAGACGACGCTGCCGATCTATGTGTTCGCCTCGATCCGGCGCGGCGTGACGCCGGAGATCAATGCCGTCGCGACGATCGTGCTCTGCGCCTCGGTCCTGCTCGTGCTGCTCGCGCAATGGCAGCTTGGCCGGCGAAAGCCATCGCCTTGAAAGACCCAAACATGATCTTGAAAGACCGTATCGCCGTTGTCACGGGCGCCGGATCGGGCATCGGCCGCGCCGGCGCCATGATCATGGCCAGGGAAGGCGCGGTCGTGGTCATCGCCGACCGCGATCCGGCGGCCGGTGAGGCGACCGCCTCCGACATTCGTGAGGCCGGCGGCCGCGCCGAGGCGATCGCCACCGATGTCAGCGACGATACGGCCGTGGAAGGCCTGATCGGGGGAACGCTCGGCAGACATGGCCGGATTGACATCCTGCACAGCCATGCCGGCATCCAGGTCGGCGGCACGCTGACGGAAGTCGGCACCGACGGCATGGACGCCTCATGGCGGATCAACGTGCGGGCGCAGTTCCTGGCGGCGAAGACCGTCATGCCGGCGATGATCGCCCAAGGCGGCGGGGTCATCCTCAACACGGCGTCGAATTCCGGCGTCTTCTACGATCGCGAGATGATCGCTTATGCCACCTCCAAGCACGCCGTGGTGGCGATGACCCGGCAGATGTCGCTCGACTATGCAAAGCACAATGTGCGGATCAACGCGCTTTGCCCGGGCTGGGTCGACACGCCGTTCAACGAACCCTTCATCGCGCAGATGGGCGGGCGCGATGCGATCGAGAATTATGTCCGCACCAAGATCCCGATGGGGCGCTGGGCAAGCGCGGAGGAGATCGCGGAGGCCATCCTGTTCCTGGTCTCAGACCGCTCGTCCTTCATGACGGGACAGGCGCTGGTGGTGGATGGCGGTGAAAGCATCGGCTGATCTGGTCCAGCGAAGCGGACTTGCGTCGGCGCCTATCATCGGTCAAATCATAGTCTCACTTTGACAGGATCAGTCATGCAAGCCGCAAAACAGCAATACCGCGCCAGGCTTTTTGTTGCCTGCGGTATTTCTTTTGCGCGTGCGGGGCATCACTGATCATGCGCTGCTGCCGCCACGAGAACCTGCAGCGCGCGGAGGAGACCAAGGTGGGCTCGCATGTTGTTCGCGACGGCTGGACCGAAGGGGTGCACGGCGTTCCGCATCCGGCCTTGCGGCCGGCCATCAGGCGGGCGTCCGTCCTCGGATAACGCAGCTTAGATAACGCCCCACCCGGAACGGACATGCCCGCCGAAGCGATTTCTCCTTCGTACGGACATGACCAATGCCTGACAATCTGAACACCCTATTCCCCGGCGCGGACACGCAAAGCTGGCTGGAGACGCACGCGATCAAGGAAGTCGAATGCTTCGTGCCCGACGTCAACGGCGTGCTACGCGGCAAGACCTTGCCGAGGGCGAAATTCCTCAAGTCGCTCGACGACCGCGCGCTCTATCTGCCGAGCAGCGCCTTCCTGGTCGCAATCGACGGCCGCTATTCCGGCTCCATCGACGAGGGTTTTGCCTATTCCGACCCGGACATGCGCATGGTGCCGGACGTTTCCAGCCTTTGCCTTGCGCCCGGCAGCACCGGCAGAGCCTATGTTGTCGCCGACACGTTCCACATGGATGACCGGCCGTGGATGGCTTCGCCGCGGCATGTGCTGAAAGCCGTGCTCGACCTTTATGCGCAGCGCGGCTGGCGCGCGGTGATGGCGCCGGAGCTCGAATTCTATCTCACGGCCCCCAACCCCGACCCGGACCGGCCACTGACCGCGCCGGTGGGTCGCAACGGCCGGCCGGAAAGCGTGCAGCATCCTTACGACATGCAGGCGCTGGAGGAATTTGAACCGGTCATCCAGCGCATCTATGCGCATGCGGCGGCAGCAGGCCTGCCGCTCGAGACGCTGATCCATGAATCCGGCACGGCGCAGCTCGAAATCAACTTCCTGCATGGCGATCCGCTGGCGCTCGCCGACAAGGTGCTGCTGTTCAAGCGCCTGGCGCGGCAGGCGGCGCAAGCGAACGGCATGCACGCCACCTTCATGGCCAAGCCGATCGCCGCGCAGGCCGGCAGCTCGATGCATCTGCACATGTCTATCGTCGACCGGAAGGGCGAGCCCTTGTTTGCAGGCGAGGACGGCGAGGACAGCGCGATGTTCACGCATTTCATCGGCGGCCTGCAGAAATACGTCCCCGAAATCATGCCGCTGTTTGCGCCCAACGTGAATTCGTACCGGCGCATCCGGCCGAACCACAGCGCGCCGGCCAACATCGAATGGTCGCACGACAACCGTTCCTGCGGCCTGCGCGTGCCGATGGGCGGACGCGCCGCGCGGCGCATCGAGAACCGGTTGCCGGGGGCGGACGCCAATCCCTATCTCGCCATGGCCGGCTCGTTGATCGCCGGCTATCTCGGCATCGAGGAGAAACTCGCGCGCTCGGCCGAAGCCACCGGCAATGCCTATAAGAGCAAGAGCACGCTGCCGAAAACCATGGAGGAGGCGCTCGACCGCTTTGCCGTTTGCGAGCCCGTGAAGGCGCTGCTTGGCGAGGATTTCTTCCAGACTTATCTGCGCGTGAAGAGCGTCGAGCTAGACTTGTTCCAGAGCGTCGTGACGTCCTGGGAACGCGACCATCTGCTGCTCAAGGTGTGACCATGGCTTCGCGTTCAACAGGTTTCAATTCCGGTCTCGATATCGGCAAGTCCTACTATGTGGCCACGGCCGCTCCTGCGCCGGACCATCCCGCACTTGCCGGCGATGTCGAGGCAGATCTGGTGGTGGTGGGCGGCGGCTGTACAGGCCTGTCGGCGGCGCTGCATGCAGCCGAGCGCGGTCTTAAAGTGGTGCTGCTCGAAGGTGGCAAGATCGGCTGGGGCGCCTCCGGACGCAACGGCGGCCAGATGATCCCGGGCCTGCGCAAAGGCGCCAGGGGCCTGGTCAAAAGCTTCGGACCGGAACGGGCGAAGGCTCTCTTCGACCTGGCCTTCGAGGCGCGCGGGCTGGTGCTCGACATTATCGAGCGCCACGGCATCGAATGCGACTTGCGCCTGACCGGCCATCTGGTCGGCGCCGTCAACAACTCCGACATGCGCGACTTCGAGGACGAAGCCGAATGCCTGGCCAAGGTGATGAAGTTCAGCGATGTCGAGATCCTCTCGGCGGCTGAGGCCCGGCAGAAGGTGGACACGCCCTATCAGGGCGCGGTGTTCGAGCCGCTCGGCGGTCACATGCATCCGCTGAACTATACGCTGGGGCTGGCGCGCGCGGCAGCCGGCGCAGGCGTCGTCATCCATGAGAATTCGGTCGCCGTCCGGCTGGAGCGCGAGCCTTCCATTCGGGTATTCACCGACAAGGGCTCGGTCCGCGCCAGGCATGTGGTGCTGGCCGGCGATGCGCTGCTCAAGGGTCTCGAGCCGCGCGTCAACAGCCGCATCATGCCGGTCGGCAATTATATCGTCGCCACCGAGCCGTTGGGCGAGCGCAATGTCATCCCGGCGAATGTCGCCGTCTCGGATACGTTGTTCGTCGTCAACTACTACCGCATGTCGGCGGACGGCCGCCTGTTGTTCGGCGGTGGCGAGCGCTACACGCCGTCGCCGCCGGCCGACATTGCCGGCTTCGTGCGGCCGCATATGGAAAAAACCTTTCCGCAACTCAAGGGCTGCCGCATCGACCACGCCTGGGGCGGGCTGGTGTCGGTGACGACGTCGCGCCTGCCGCATGTCGGGCACTATGGCGAGGTCTATTTCGCGCATGGCTATTCCGGCAAGGGCGTCATCCTGTCGACGCTGTCGGGCAAGCTCTTGGCGGAAGCGATCACAGGCGACGCCTCGCGGCTCGACCTGTTCTCGACGCTGACGCCGCTGCCGTTCCCGGGCGGCACGGCACTGCGCGGCCCGCTCTATGTGCTCGGCATGCTGTGGTATGCGATGCGCGACCGGCTGCGGCACTAGGGGTCTGCTGATATTCAGGTGAGGCTGGCCTGCAAATGGCGATCTCCTGCGCTTCCGGTTCTCACCTGAATCCCAACAGACCCCGGGCTGGCTTTCCTGCCCCCGGCGTGGCTAATGTTTGGCGGCGCCGGGGCCGAGTCTTCGGTGTTGCAGCTAGGGAAGGGCGATGAACATCGAGCCGGGCCGACTGACGAAGAAGGAGCGACATGAGCTGATCCTGTCGGAGGTGCGGCGCTCGGCATCGATCCGCATCTCGAAGCTGGCGCGCCGCATCGGCGTCGCCGGCGAGACCATCCGCCGCGATCTGATCGAGCTCGGCGAGGCGGGGCTCATCAACCGCACCTATGGCGGCGCCACCATTTCGCTGGTGACGTCGGAACCGGTGATTGCCGAACGCGGCCTCACCATGGTCGAGGAGCGGGCCCGCGTCGGGCGTGGCGCGGCCGGGCTGATCGAGAAAGGCTCGATCGTGATGATCGATGGCGGGTCGACCACCTATGAGGTGGCGCGCAGCCTCTCGCAGCACGGCCGGGATCTGACGATCATTACCAACTCCATCGGCGTCGCCTCGGTGGCCGGCGCCAATCCCGGCTTCCGCGTCATCCTTTGTCCCGGCACCTATGACAGCCGCGAGGCGGCAGTGCTCGGCGAGGACACGGTGGAGTTCGTACGCCGCTACAATGCCGACGTCGCCATCATCGGCGCCTCGGCGCTGAACGCCGAAGGGCCGAGCGACATGATCTCGGGCGCGGCGGCGGTGAAGCGGGCAATGATGAGGCGGTCATTGTCGACGATGCTGGTCGTTACCAACGACAAATTCGGCCGCAGCGGCCTGGAGCGCGTCTGCGCGCTAAGCGAGATTTCCGATGTCGTCACAGACAGCGCGCCGGCAGCCGAACTGCGCGCCGCGATCGACGAGGCAGGCGGCGAGCTGCACGTCTTTGCCGAATAGGTAACCGACTAAGCGTCGCGATTGGTCAGCGCGATGTGGCAGCAGCCGGGGCCATGACCCGGCGTCCAGGTGGTGTTGGCGAAACGCACGCCGGTGGCCTCGAACAGGCCGCGGTCGAAGGCGCCGGCGATGCGGCAGAGCGTGGCGAGTTTCTCCTCGCCGACACCGGCCTCGACCCAGGCGTCCTTCAGCGGGCAGCGCTTCACCTTGAAGGCGATCTGGTCCGGCCCGCGATCGACGTCGGTCGGATACATGCGGCCGCCGTCCGGGCTGACGGAGAGGAACGCTTCGCCGATCGCCGGCGCGTCGTTGGGGCCGAAATCGGCAAAAGCAGCCGCGGCGACTTCCTGGCCGCGTTTTTCGATCGTGCGCACCATCACTGCTTCGGCCTTTTCGGCGCCGAGCTCGGCGGTCAGCTCGTCGAGGAACAGGCGGTACAGATCGGCGCGGTTGCGGAAAGCGGAGTCGAGCTCGCGCGACAGTTTCTCGGCTCTGGCTGCTTCGGGATCGGTCATGATGCTTCCTGATTTTGTTGTTTGACCATGATGTTGTCCGCAAATCGGTTGCCACTTTGCGGGATCATGGCCGGTTCCTGTTCAATCTCGGTGCCGCGTCGACAAGGGCCTTGCCGATCGCCGACTGCGGATTGGCGATGACGGCGCGGGCATCGCCGCTCTCGGCGATCCGGCCGGCATCGAGGATGACGACGCGATGGGCGACGGCGCTAATGACGCCGAGGTCATGCGAAATGAACAGATAGGCGATGCGTTCCTGCCTTTGCAGGTCGAGCAGCAATTCCAGGATCTGCCCGCGCACCGAGACATCGAGCGCCGAAACCGCTTCGTCGAGCACGATCAGCGACGGTTTTGTTGCGATGGCGCGGGCGATCGCCACGCGCTGGCGCTGGCCGCCGGAAATCTCGTGGATGGCGCGGGTAGCGAGACTCGCATCAAGGCCGACGCGTTCCAGCAATGCCGCGATCCGACGCGGGCGCTCCGCACGGGAAGCGATGTTATGGATGCGCAAGGGATCGTCCAGCACGCGCGCCACGGTCGCGCGCGGATTGAAGGCGGCGAGCGGATCCTGGAACACCATCTGCAGGCGGGCGCGGCGGGCGCGTAGCGCGGCGCCCGACAGCGCGAGGAAGTCACCGCCTTCGAAGTCGATGCGGCCAGCATCGGGCTCGATCAGCCGCAGCACCAGCCTTGCGATCGTGGATTTGCCGCTGCCGGAGGGGCCGGCGAGCGCCAGCGTCTCCGCCGGGTTGATTTCGAAGGATAGGTCATCGACCGCCGCGAACGGCTTGCTGCCGCGATGGTAGCGCTTGGCGAGATTGGAGACGGCAAGCAGGCTCATGCCGAAGCACCTTGCCCGTTTGGCAAAGGCTTCGCGTCGAGGCCGAGATGAGCGTCGAGCAGGGAGCGCGTATAGGCATGGCGCGGCGCCTCGAGGATCTGATCGGTCTGGCCAAGCTCGACCAGCTCGCCGTGGCGCAGCACCGCGATGCGATCGGCAAGCGAAGCTGCGAGCGCGATGTCGTGGCTGATGAAGAGCAGCGTCATGCCATCCTCGGCCACCAACCGGCGGATCAGCGAAACGATCTCGGCCTGAACGATGGTGTCGAGCGCGCTGGTCGCTTCGTCGGCGATCAGGAGTTTTGGTGCGGCCGCGATGGCTGCCGCGATGGCGACGCGCTGCTTCTGTCCACCGGAGAGCTGGTGCGGGTAGGCATGCAGGATGGTGTCGGGGTTGGGGAGGCGGACGCGTTCGAGGAGTGTTTTGGCTTTGGCGTAGGCGGCTTTCCAGCCGAGCCCGAGATGAGTGCGGGCGACCTCGGCAATCTGCTTGCCGACCGGCATCACCGGGTCGAGGCTGGAGGAGGGGTCCTGAAAGACGAAGCCGATGTCGCGGCCGAGGCGGGGGTGGCTTGTGGCAAGCGCGGACGGTTGGCGATCCTTCGCCTTGGCACCAGCGCCTGCCGGCAGGAACCAATCCATGCGCCCGCCAATCTCGGCACCCCCCGCCAACAACCCCGCGATCGCCAGCGCCAGCGTGCTCTTGCCCGAACCGCTTTCGCCGATGATCGCCAGGCGCTCTCCTGCGAAAACCTCCAGGCTGACACTTTTCAGCGCCGGCACCGCCACGCCGTCGCGCCGATAGGTAACCTTGAGATCGCGGATCGAAAGCAGCGCCGTCACGACAGGCTCCTGCGTACGGCAGTGCTCTCCACCACGCCTTCCCCGGCGAGATAGACGCCGAGCACCGTCAGCACGAGCGACACCCCAGGAATGATCGACAGGAACGGGGCTGTGCGTAGCACCGTTCGTCCTTCGGCGATCATGCCGCCCCAGGTGACGCGGTTGGGGTCGCCGAGGCCGAGGAAGGACAGTGCTGCTTCGGTCAGGATCGCCGCCGCGACGATCACCGATGACAGTGCCAGCACTGGTGGCAGGGCGTTAGGCAGCACCTCACGAAAGGCGATCTCCAGCGGATGCATGCCGATCACCCGGGCGCCGGCGACATAGTCGCGTTCGCGGATCGAGAGGACTTCCGCGCGCGCCACCCGCGCGGGTCCGGTCCAGGCGCCGAGCGCGATCGCGGCGACGACGACCCCCAGCGAGGGACCGACAATGCTGACGAAAGCGAGCGCGAGAAGAAAACTCGGCACGGTCTGGAAGGCGTCAGTGATGCGCATCAGCACTTCGTCGACCAAGCCCCCTGCGAAGCCGGCTAAAGTGCCGATGACCGCGCCTATAAGGAGGGCGGCGGCCGCGGCCGCCAGCCCGACCGCCAGCGAGGTGCGGGCGCCGTGGAAAAGTTCGGCCAGCACGTCGCGGCCGAGCCGGTCGGTACCGAGCGGCAGCGACCAGTCATGGAATGGCGGCAGCAGCGCTGGGCCGGCGATGGCCTGCGGGTCGCCCGAGAAGAGCAGCGGCGCGGCCAGTGCCATTGCGATAAGCAAGGCGAGGATAAGCGCGCCGGCGATCGCTTCAGGTGTGCGGAAGAAACGATGCAAGCGGTTCATGCGCTCGCCTCACTTGCGCCGACGCGCGGATCGAGAAAGGCGTAGGCGAGGTCGACCGCAAGATTGATGACGATGACGAGGACGGCGCTGACCAGGATGATGCCAAGCAGCAGCGGCGTGTCTCGTCCGGCGACGGCTTCCTGCGCCAGCCGGCCGAGTCCGGGCACGGCAAAGACGCTTTCGATGACGACGCTGCCGCCCAGCATCTGCGCCGATTGCAGACCGAGCATGGTAACCAGAGGCAGAAGCGCGTTGCGGGCGACATGGGCGAGCACGATGCGGCGGCGCGGCAGGCCCCTGGTGCGGGCGGCAAGCACGAAATCCTGCCGCCAGGCTTCAGTCATGCCGGCGCGCATCATGCGCAGATAGAGCGCGAGATAGATGAAGCCGAGCGCCGAGACCGGCAATACGAGATGGGTGGCGATATCGGTGGCCTGTGCCAGTCCGGTTTTGCCGGAGGCGATGGTCTCGATGCCGCCGATCGGCACCCAGCGCAAATCGACGGCAAAGACGACGATCAGCACAAGGCCGAGCCAGAAGCCGGGCACGGCATAGAGCGCCAGCGAGCCGATCGACAGGAAGCGGTCGCGGAAGCTGCCGGGCCTTGCGCCGGCATAGATGCCGAGCGCCGAGCCGAGGCCGAAGGAAAGCGCGGTGGCGCTGCCCATCAGGATCAGCGTGGTCGGCAGGCGTTCGAGGATGACATCGCGGATCGGCCGCGAGAAGGTGACCGACTGGCCGAGGTCGAGATGCAGCAGCGCCCAGAGGTAATTGGCGAGGCGGGTCAGTTCGGATTGGTCGAGGCCCCAGCGGTGGCGCAGCAACTCGATCATGCCGGCATCGCCGCCGGTCGAGACGATGTAGGCATCGACCGCATCGCCGGGGGCAGCTTCGAGCAGGAGGAAGCTTCCGATGACGACGATGAGCAGCACGAAGACGCTGCCGACGAGACGACGGCACAGGAGGCGGAGGGCGCGGGTCATGGCGAAAGGACGCTGCTCGCAATCCTCGGAGGTCGCGCTCTACGGCGCCCCCCTCTGTCCTGCCGGACATCTCTCCCACAAAGGGGGAGATCAGCTGTCATTGCTCCTTTCGCTAATCTCCAACGTGGTAGAGAGGTGCGGGGCGCGGAAGCTGCCAATCTCCCCCCTTGTGAGGGAGATGTCCGGCAGGACAGAGGGGGGCGCGAAGGAACTCTCATTCTCGAAGCTGAACACCCCGGCCGCCGATCCGCAAGTGCGCCATCAACCCGCCAAATAAGTGTCCGCCCAGTTCGACACCGCCCAGCGCGGGTTGTTGGCGATGTTGCCGACGGTATCGCGAGCGACGCTGATAAAACTCCATTCGGCGACGTTGATCAGCGGCAGGTCGGCGGCGACCTTTTTCTGGAACTCCTTGTAGAGCTCGGTTCTAGCCGACGTGTCGAGCGTCTCGGATGCCTTGGCGATCAGCGCGTCGAGGTCGGCGTTCTTGTAGCCGCCCTGGTTGGAGAAGGGCACGCCGTCGGGAATGCCGCTCTGCACCAGGATGGTGGTCGAGATCGCCGGGTCGCCGCGGAACACCGGCGGGCCGACGGCGAGGTCGAAGGCATGGTCGGTGTAGACTGCCTTGATGTGCGCCGCCGAGTCGTTGTTGACGATTTCGGCGTCGATGCCGATCGCCGCCAGCGCCTGGCGCAGATAATCGCCGAACTGCTTTGTCTCGTTGAAATAGGGCGCCGGCAAAAGCTTCAGCGCGAAGCGCTTGCCGTCGTCCGCCCGCTTGTAGCCGGCTTCATCGAGAAGCGCATTGGCCTTGGCGACGTCGAAGGCGTAGGTCGGCACGTCGGCGGTGTAGAATTGCGGATCGTTCTTCGGCACCGGACCGGTCGCGGTGGCGGCGTAGCCGAGGAAGACCGTCTTGACGACGAAGTCCTTGTCGATGGCATGGGCGATCGCCTGCCGCACTTTCAGATCGGCCAGTTCCTTGCGGCGGTGGTTGATCTCGACGACGAGCTGGTAGGTCAGCCCCTCATAGCCCTTGGTGACGACCTTCAGGCCGGGCACCTTGGAGATGCGGTCGAGGTCGGCGAGCGGCACGGCGGAGAAAGCGGCGAGCTGGATCTCTTCGGCTTCGAGTGCCGCTGCGGCCGACGTGCGGTCCGGCAGCACCTGGTAGACGATCTCGTCGAGATAGGGCTTATCCTTCCCCCAATAGGCGTCGTTCCGGGCCAGCCGGTAATATTGCCCGGCCTTGTATTCCGCGAATTTGAACGGGCCGGTGCCGACCGGCGCGTTGTTGGCCGGGTTGTCCTCGATCTTGCCCACCTCATAAAGGTGTTTCGGCACGACGCTCGACAGCGCCGGCAGCGCATTGCGGATCAGCTGGAACGGCGTCGGCTTGGCGAATTTGAAGATTGCGGTCAGTTCGTCCGGCGTGTCGACGGCAGCAAGGTCCTTGAACACGGTTCGGCCGAGATTCTGCAGCGGCTTCCAGATCTGCAGCGCCGAGAAGGCGACATCGGCGGAGGTGAAGGGCTTGCCGTCATGCCATTTGACGCCGTCGCGCAATTTGAAGGTCACCGACAATCCATCCGGCGCACCTTCCCAGGAAAGCGCCAGGCGCGGCTCGAGCCCGTCCTTGCCGTCGAAGGAGGCTTCGGCCAAGGTCTCGACGATCTTGCTCGAAATGAAGAACACGCCATTGGAGGCGACGATCGCAGGGTTGAGGTTGCGCGGCTCGGAATCGGCGGCGACGGTCAGCCGGCCGCCCTTCTTCGGCGTCTGCGCAAAGCCAATGGTCGGCAGCGCGGTCGAGGCCAGAAGCAGCGCCGAGCCAGCCAGCAGGCCGCGGCGTGAAATCGTGAATTCGGACATTGCTCAAACTCCCCTCTTCGCGCCGTGGCAGGCGCGGCAATGCGGTGATTATGGCTCTTGGCAAACGTTTCGCCAGAGACGGATTTGGCGCATCATGGCTTGGCTTTGAAATTTCCGTCCGCTGGACCAGCTAGCCGAAAGAAGCTCCTGTGTTCCTATCTGGCAGGACCAGATTGGCGAAGATGGATCAAGATCGAAATGAGGAAACGCCTTTGGCGCGAAAGTGATCATTTCTGGCTGGACCAGAGCAGCAAAGGTGATGCAGATTTGGCCAACAACCATAAATCGTGACGTTCGGACGCTCCTGCGGCCGAGGAAAATAGGGAGAGGCAGATGAACATCGCTCCGGGCAAGACCGAGGTCAGCAGCGTTCCGTTCGACCAGGCGCGGGTGGACCGGCTGATGGAAGAGGCCGGCATCGACGTGCTCTTCGCCACCTCCAAGCACAACACGCAATATCTGCTGGGCGGCTACAAGTTCATCTTTTTTGCCGCCATGGATGCTATCGGCCACAGCCGCTATCTGCCCATCGTTCTCTATGAGAAAGGCGGGCCGGAACATGCCGCCTATATCGGCAACAAGATGGAAGGCGGCGAGCATCAGAACCGTCCGTTCTGGACGCCGACCTTGCATGCCGCCTGCTGGGGCACGCTCGACGCCGCCAATCTCGCGGTCGAGCATCTACGCAAGATCGGCAAGGAAGCTGCCCGTATCGGCATCGAACCCGGTTTCCTGCCGTCGGACGCCTATACGCTGATCCGCAAGGCGCTGCCGGACGCCAAGCTGATCGATGCGACCGGTATGCTTGAGAGCATGCGCGCCATCAAGACCGAGGCGGAGCTGGAACAGCTGCGCATCGCTTCCGAGCTGATTACCGACTCCATGCTGGCGACCATTCAATGGGCGGGCGAGGGCACGACCAAGACCGACATCATCGAACAGCTCAGGCGCGAGGAGACCAATCGCGGCGCGCATTTCGAATATTGCCTGCTGACGCTGGGCTCCAGCCACAACCGCGCCGCCTCGAGCCAGGCCTGGAAGAAGGGCGAGGTGCTGTCGATCGATTCCGGCGGCAATTATCACGGCTATATCGGCGACCTTTGCCGAATGGGCGTGCTCGGCGAGCCCGATGCCGAGCTGGAGGATCTTTTGGCCGAAGTTGAAGCGGTGCAGCAGGCGGCCTTTTCCAAGGTCAAGGCCGGCACGCTGGGCGGCGACATGATCGCGCATGCGGAGGGCGTGCTGAAGGCCTCCAAGGTCGCGACCTATACGGATTTCTTTGCCCACGGCATGGGGCTGATCACGCATGAGGCGCCGTTCCTGATGACCAACCATCCGGTCGCCTATGAGGGCACCTATGCGGCAAAGCCGCTGGAGAAAAACATGGTGCTTTCGGTCGAGACAACCATGCTTCACCCGACGCGCGGCTTCATCAAGCTGGAGGATACCGTCGCGGTGACGGATAGCGGCTACGTGATGTTCGGCGATCGCGGGCGCGGCTGGAACAGGGGTGGGACGGCAGCTTAGCCTCGACGGCGCTCCCCCTCACGCGGATTGCCAGCCGAATCGCGAATGGCAATTCGGGGCAATCCGACCTCTCCCCTCGGGGAGAAGGTGGCCGCGAAGCGGCCGGATGAGGGGGCTGCGACGCTGAAGATTATTTGCCCAGCGGCAGCAGCCTGAAATCCGGCAGCTCCCGCAGCGCCAGCTCGGGCCCCGCGGGCGAATAGACGACGAAAAGCTGCATCGGCTGGTCGCCGGTGTTGAGCGTCGAATGAAAGCGGCTTTCCGGCACGTAGATGGTGCAGCCGGGGCCGACCTTCGCCACCACCGGATTGCCCTTCTCGTCCTCGACCATCTGCTCGCCATTGCCGGAGATGACGAAGATGATCTCCTCGGCGCCCGGATGGTTGTGGCGGGTATGGCCCTGGCCGGGCGGCAGGTCGACGACGCCACCGGAAAAGCGTTCGGCGCCGTTCACTTCCGGCGCGACAGTAAGCGACAATTTTCCCCAGTCGAAGCCGAAGGCGCTGACATCCTTCGGGTAGACGAAAACCTTCCTCTTGTCGGCCATCTCTCATCCCTTCTTTTTCTTCGGCGTTGTCTTCTGGTCGTGAAGCGCGACCGCCTTGAAATCCGCCGTCTGCCTGGCGATTGCCGCTTCGGCCGGCAGCCGTTCCATCGAGCTTGCGCCGTAGAAGCCGTGCAGGCCCTTGCAGCGGTCGAGGATGTAGCGGGCATCGTCCGGCATCGAGATCGGCCCGCCATGGCAGAGCAGGATGACATCCTTGCGCACCGACCTGGCGGCATTGGCGATGGCGCCGATCTCGATGACGCAGTCGTCGAGCGACTTGGCCGAGGTGGCGCCGATCGAGCCGCCCGTGGTCACGCCCATATGGGCGACGACGATGTCGGCGCCGGCCTTGGTCATGGCGCGCGCTTCCTCCGGATTGAAGACGTAGGGCGTCGTCAGAAGATCGAGCTTGTGCGCCTCTGCGATCATGTCGACCTCGAGCCCAAAACCCATACCGGTCTCCTCGAAGCTTCGGCGCATTGTGCCGTCGAACAGGCCGACGGTGGGGAAGTTCTGCACGCCGGAAAAGCCCATCGTCTTCAGCTCGGCCAGAAGCAGCGGCATGATGACGAAGGGGTCGGTGCCGTTGACGCCGGCCAGCACCGGCGTCTTCCTCACCACCGGCAGCACCTCATAGGCCATTTCCTTGACGATTTCGTTGGCGTTGCCGTAGGCGAGCAGGCCGGCGGCCGAGCCGCGTCCGGCCATGCGGTAGCGACCGGAATTGTAGATGATGATCAGGTCAATGCCGCCGGCTTCCTCGGCCTTGGCCGACAGGCCGGTGCCGGCGCCGCCGCCGACGATCGGCACGCCGTCGGCGATCATCTTGCGGAATTTTTCCAGGATCTTTTTGCGCGGAATGGCGGCCATGCCTTTTTGTCTCACTTGCTGGCGATGTCGAGGAAAGCCTCGGCGGCGGCCGTGGCGAAGGCGGGATCGTTGATGTGCAGCGGCAGCCGCGCCACGGTGCGATTGCTGGTTGGTTTGATCGTGCGCTCGATGGCTTCGAACAGCGCTTGGTCGGCCTCAGCGTCGAAGAAGGCGCCGCCTTCGATGTCAAGCGCCGAGACGCCTTTTTCCGGGATCAGGAAGCGGACCGGGCCGTCGCATCGGGCGAGGCGGCCGCCGATCCATTCGCCGATCCGGCGGCATTCGTCGGCCGTGGTGCGCATCAGCGTGACATTGGGATTGTGCTCGTAGAACAACCGTCCGCGGTAGCGCTCCGGGATTGTGAGAGGCGCCCAGAAGTTCACCATGTCGAGCGCGCCCACCGAGCCGACGTAAGGCAGTTTTGTACGTGCGATGGCGCCGAACCGATCTTCCGTCGCCGGCAGCACGCCGCCGAACAGAAGATCGCAGACCTCGGTCGTGGTGATGTCGAGGACGCCGGCAAGCAGGCCTGAATCGGCGAGCTTCTCCATCGAGCGGCCGCCGGTGCCGGTGGCATGGAAGACCATGCAGTCATAGTCGGCGCGCAATCGCTCGACGATCGCCGTCACGCATGGCGTGGTGACGCCGAACATGGTCAGCCCAAGCGCCGGCTTGCCGGCTGCTGCCGAGGTCGGCTTTGCCGCCATGCCGGCGATCGCCTGGGCGGCATTGTGCAGTACCGCGCGGGAGAGCCTGTTCAGTCCCGCCATGTCGGTTACAGACGGCATCATGATGATGTCGGAGACGTCGACGTAAGGCGCGGTGTCGCCGGAGGCCAGCGTCGAGACCATGAGCTTCGGCAGGCCGAGCGGCAGCGCGCGCATGCCGGCGGTGACGATCGAGGTGCCGCCGCCGCCGCCGATGCCGATCACGCCGGCGATATCCTCGCGCGACTGGATGAAATTGGTGAAGGCGGCGCCCATACCGGCAACGGCGGCGCCGCGGTCATCGATGCCCAGAACCGCGCCGGCTCCCTTGGCATGATGCGCGGCGACCTCGCTGGCCGGGATATCCACCGGGACGGTCGCGCCGCGCGTACCGATATCGACGCGGACGACCGCGCCGCCGGCAGCAGTGACGGCATCGGCCAGAAAGGCGAGTTCCTCACCTTTGGTGTCGGCGGTGCCGACCACATAGATGCGCTTCATGCGCGTTTCCCCGTCGTCGGGCATGGTCGGCTTTACCGCCGCCTGCCTTTTTTGCCCCACCGTAAAACTCCTCGGCAAAAGCCTCTTCGCTGGTGGGACCCCAATCGCCCGGCGTTGCGCCATTGCAAATTTTTGAGACCCGCGTATCGTATTGATATGGATGTCTCACGTCAACAATCCGCCGCCAGCGATGAGGCCGCCCAGGCGCCGGCCGCCGAGAAGGGGCCGCGCGCCCGCACCAGACGACTGATGTTGGAAACCGCGACAAGGCTGATGCAGTCCGGCATGACGCCCTCGGTCAGCGAGGTTGCGGAGGCGGCGGGGGTGTCGCGCGCGACCGCCTACCGCTATTTCCCGAGCCAAGCGGCGCTGGTGCAGGCCGTGGTCGATGAAGGGCTCGGCCCGATCCTCACCTGGAAGTCCACGTCCAACGATGCCGAACGGCGCGTGGCGGATCTGTTTGCCACCGCGATGCCGCGCATCGAGGCCTTCGAGGCGACGTTCAAGGCGGCGCTGAAGCTGTCGCTGGATCAATGGGCGCGTCGGCAGGCGGGCACGCTCGGATCGGAGCCCGCCTTCACGCGCGGCCATCGCGTCGACCTGCTGAAGGATGCGATCGCGCCGCTCAAGGGCCGCTTGAAGCCGCGCCAGTTCAGGCGCCTGGCGCAGGCGCTGTCGCTGGTGTTCGGCGTCGAGGTGGTCACGGTGCTGAAGGATATTTGGGGGTTGGACAGCGCCGAGATGATGTCGGTGGCGCAATGGGCGGCGGGGGCGCTGGTTCAAGCCGCGATGGCGGAATCGGGGGGCTGAATCGGTGGGAACGCCGGCATCGCCAAATACGGCAACCGCTTAAATCTGGTTCGACCAGATTGCGGAGACAATTTTGGATGTTAAATGTGGTGAGCCGCCCATAACAAGGGTCGCGTGTATCATAGAGTAGGGAAAACGAAGAAAAACAGGCAGATATCGTAACGTTTGGCTTGTCTGACTGTTGCCGGCGCCTCAAGAAAGCGCTTGACGCCATGCTCGAATTGGTAATACCAGATCGGGACCGATAGAGCGGATCGAAAGTGAAGGCTGCGATCTATTTCCGGCAGGGGCGAGGAGGCCTGGAACCGGAGAGGCGCCATCACAGGAGGAACTACCAGGGCCGGCTTCCTTGCCGGCTCGCATCACACGGTGGAATGCGCACAAGGGAGGAAAACTATGCGCAAGATAGTGACCAGCGTGATTGCTGGTATCGGGCTGGCGCTTGCCTGCGGGACATCTGTCCGCGCGCAGGACAAGGAACTCACCATCTTCTGGGCGGAATGGGATCCGGCGAACTATCTGCAGGAACTCGTCAATGACTACACGGCCGAGACGGGCGTGAAGGTCACAGTGCAGACGACGCCATGGCCCGATTTCCAGACCAAGGCGTTTACCGAATTCAACGCGCACGGCGACGCCTACGACATGGTGGTCGGCGACTCGCAATGGCTGGGCGCCGGTTCGACGCAAGGCCACTATGTCGACCTGACCGACTTCTTCAATCAGCACAAGCTGGGCGACGTGATGGCGCCCGCGACCATCAAATATTATGCCGAATATCCCGGCGGTTCCGGCAAGTACTGGGCGATCCCGCTGGAAGGCGACGCGATCGGCTGGTCCTACCGCAAGGACTGGTTCGAGGACCCGAAGGAGAAGGAAGCGTTCAAGGCGAAGTACGGCTACGATCTGGCCGTGCCGACGACCTATGCGCAGCTGCGCGACATAGCCGAGTTCTTCCACCGTCCGGACCAGAAGCGTTACGGTGTCGCCATCTACACCGACAATTCCTATGACGCGATGGCGATGGGCGTCGAAAGCGCCATCTTCAGCTATGGCGGCGATCTCGGCGACTACGCCACCTACAAGGTCGACGGCATTACCAATTCGAAGCAGGCCGCCGCCGGCCTCGACATGTACAAGGAACTCTACAAGTTCACGCCTCCCGGCTGGGGCAAGACCTTCTTCGTGGAAGACAACCAGGCGATCACCGGCGGCCTCGCCGCGATGAGCATGAACTTCTTCGCCTTCTTCCCGCCGCTGGTGAACAAGGCCACCAACCCTTACGCCGACGTGACTGGCTTCTTCGCCAATCCGGCCGGTCCGGACGGCAAGCGCTTTGCCGCTCTCGGCGGCCAGGGAATCTCGGTCGTCTCGTATTCGAAGAATAAGGACGAGGCGATGAAGTTCCTGGAGTGGTTCATCAAGGACGAGACCCAGAAGAAATGGGCCGAACTCGGCGGCTACACCTGCAGCCAGGCCGTGCTGAAGTCGGACGCCTTCCAGAAAGCGACGCCCTACAACAAGGCGTTCTACGACACGATGTTCATGGTCAAGGACTTCTGGGCAACGCCTGAATACGCCGAAGTGCTCGATCAGCTGAACCAGAACATCTATCCGTTCGTGGTCGGCGGCAAGGGCACGGCCCAGGAGGCGCTCGACAAGACCGCCGCCGACTGGAAGGCGACCTTCACCAAGTACAATCGCTACAAGTAAGCATCACGGTCAGAATGCCGGAGGAGGGTTTCCCCTCCGGCATTCCTGTTTTCAGGGAGACATTCGTTGGCTTCGGTAGCCCTCACCAATCTTGATCCGGCCTCCAGGGCCGCCGCGCGCGGCTGGTCGGATCTGACCATCCGCAACCTGTTTATCATCCCGACGCTGGTCTTTCTGATCGTCTTCAACATTTTTCCGCTGATCTATTCGCTCGGCTATTCCTTCACCAATTTCGCCGCCAACCGCGCGGAGCCCTGGCAGTTCGTCGGCTTGCAGAATTATCGCGAGCTGCTGAGCGACGACCACATCTGGTCGAACTTCGTCATCACGGCGAAATACGTCATCGTTTCCGTGGCCGGGCAGATGATCGTCGGCTTCGGCCTTGCGCTGCTGCTCAACCGCAGCTTTCCGATGAAGGGCCTGATCACCACGCTTCTGCTCCTGCCGATGATGATGTCGGCGGCAGTCGTTGGCCTGTTCTGGCAGCTGCTCTACAGCCCGTCATGGGGCCCGATCAACTACGTCCTCGGCCTTGGCGACTTCGCCTGGCTCTCCAATCCCGACAGCGCGCTCTACGCGGTCGCGATCACCGACATCTGGATGTGGTCGCCCTTCGTTATGCTGTTGTCGCTCGCCGGCCTGTCGGCGGTGCCGCAGCATCTCTACGAGGCCGCCGCGATCGACCGCGCCGGATGGTGGTACACCTTCACCCGCATCACCTTGCCGCTGGTCTCGCCGATCCTTCTGATCGCGCTGATCTTCCGTACCATGGAAGCCTTCAAGACCTTCGACATCGCCTACACGATGACGACGCAGCCGACCGCCGAGTTGATCGCGATCCGGCTCTACAAGCAGGCCTTCCAGCAGTGGGACACGGGCAAGTCCTGCGCGCTTGCCTACATCGTGCTGATCATGGTGCTGGCCATCACCAACCTCTACGTGAAGTATCTCAACAAGGTGAAGGAGCGCTGACATGGCCGCCGTCCGCACTTCTTCCGAGGTCGCCTTCAACCGCATCGCCATTGCCGCGGTGCTGATCGCGACGCTGATCTTCCTGGCGCCGATCTACTGGATCGCCTCCACCGCCTTCAAGCCGAAGGAGCTCGCCGTCAGCGTGCCGCCCACCGTGCTGTTCGAACCGGAGGTGACGCCGTTCGTGCGGCTCTTCACCAAGCGCGTGCAGATGCAGAAGACCGTCGATCCGCAAGCCTATGAGGCCGCGCCCTGGTGGGAAAAGCGCATCTATGACGGCGGCGAGCGGGTGCTGAAAGTCGGCAAGGACGTGCAGCTTTCGCAATATCCCGACCGGTTCATGAACAGCCTGATCGTGGCCGTGATCAGCACGGTGCTTGCGGTCGGCATGGGAACCTTCACCGCCTATGGCTTCTCGCGCTTCAAGATTGCCGGCGAGGCGGATCTTTTGTTCTTCATCCTGTCGACGCGCATGCTGCCGCCGGTGGTGGTCGCCATCCCGATGTTCCTGATGTACCGGATGGTCGGCCTCAACGACTCGCATATCGGGCTGATCATCCTCTACGTCGCCTTCAACCTGTCCTTCTCGGTCTGGCTGATGAAAGGCTTCATGGACGAGATCCCGAAGGAATATGAGGAGGCGGCGCTCGTCGACGGCTATACGCGCATGCAGGCCTTCTTCAAGATCGTGCTGCCGGAAGCGGCGACCGGCATCGCCGCCACCGCCGTGTTCTGCTTCATCACCGCCTGGAACGAATACGCCTTCGCGCTGATCATGACCAACCGGCGCGCGCAGACGGCGCCGCCCTTCATCCCGTCGCAGATCGGCTCCGGCCTGCCGGACTGGACCACGATCGCGGCGGGCACTTTCCTGTTCCTGCTGCCGGTGGCGATCTTCACTTTCCTGCTGCGCAATCATCTGCTTCGCGGCGTGACGTTCGGAGCGATCCGCAAATGAATTTTCGCGCCATCAACGAGAAGTACCTGTTGCCGGCCTCGCAAATCCTCATGGTGCTGGGCATCGTCGCGCTTTGTCAGCCATGGAGCCTCAACCTGCATTCCTACGGCGTGACGATCATCCTGGCCGGGCTGATCGGCTTCAACATCACGTCGAAGATCGCGCCGGAGCGCGCAGAAGAAACCGGCGCCGCGGCGCATGAGGGAGCCCGGCAGTGACGCAGATCGAACTTCGCGGCATCGAGAAATTCTTCGGCGCCGTCCAGGTCATTCACAATTTGAACCTCGCCATCGCCGACAACGAGTTCATCGTGCTGCTCGGACAGTCTGGCTGCGGCAAGACCACGACGCTGCGCGCGATAGCCGGGCTGGAGACGATCGACAAGGGCGACGTCCTGATCGATGGCAAGGCGGTGCAGCACCTTAAGGCCGCCGATCGCGACATCGCCATGGTGTTCCAATCCTTCTCGCTCTACCCGCATATGACGGTGTTCGAGAACGTTGCCTTTCCGCTGCGCGCCACGCGCATGAGCAGCGGCGAGGTCGACAAGTCCGTGCGCGAGGTCGCAAGGGTCCTGCGCATCACAGACCTGCTCGACAAGAGGCCGTCGGCGCTTTCGGGCGGCGATATGCAGCGGGTGGCGATCGGCCGCGCGCTGGTGCGGCGGCCGAAGGCTATGCTGATGGACGAGCCGATCGGCGCGCTGGACGCCAAGCTGCGCGAGGAAATGCGCGCCGAGATCAAGCGCCTGCACGTCAAGCAGGGGTCGACGACGATCTATGTCACCCACGACCAGATCGAGGCGATGAGCCTCGCCGACCGCATCGTCATCATGCATGAAGGGTTCATCCAGCAGGTCGGCACGCCGGACGAGGTCTATTCGCATCCGGCTAATTTGTTCGTGGCGCAATTCGTCGGCAGCCCGGTGATGAACATCGCCGAGGCCAGCGTCGCGGATCAGGCCGGCGCCGCCTCGGTCAGGGTCGGCGACGCGCCGGCGGGCTTCGAGTTCCCGGGCCAGCTTTTGCCCAAGCTCAACGGGCATTCCAACGGTGGCTTGACGCTCGGCATTCGCCCGGAGGGCGTGCTCGTCCGGCACGATGCTGCGCCCGGCTACATTCCGGTCGAGGCGAACATCATCGAGCCGCTCGGATCCTTCGACATCGTCGACCTCAAGGTCGGCTCCACGATGCTGCGCGCGCGCACCAAGGCCGGCTATGTTTCTGGTCCCGGCGAGAAGGTCCATGTCCGCATCGATCCCGAGCAGGCGCATTTCTTCGACACGGCAAGCGGCAAGTCACTCGGAGTAAGGCTGTAATGGCCCATATCGAACTCAAGAATATCACCAAGAAGTTCGGCAGCCACACCGCGCTGACCGGCCTCAATCTCGACATTGCCGACGGCGAGTTCTTCGTGCTGCTCGGCGAAACCGGCGCCGGCAAGACGACGGCTTTGCGATTGATCGCAGGGCTCGAAAAGCCGACCGAGGGGCAGGTCTTCATCGACGGCGTCGATGTCGCCGGCTGGGGCGCGGCGGAGCGCGACGTCGCGCTGGTGCTGCAGCAATATTCGCTCTATCCGCGCTATACGGTGCGCGAGAACCTCGAATTCCCGCTGAAGCCGAAGATCCGCCGGCTGCCGGACGCCGAGATCAAGGATCGTGTCGCGCGCGCTGCCCGCACGCTCAGGATCGAACATCTGCTCGACCGCAAGACCGACCGGCTTTCCGGCGGCGAGATGCAGCGCGTTTCGATCGGCCGCGCCATCGTGCGCAAGCCGCGCGTGTTCCTGATGGACGAGCCGCTATCGGCGCTCGACGCCAAGCTGCGCGAGGCGCTGCGCACGGAGCTGAAGAACCTGCAGATGCAGCTCGGCACCACGTTCCTGTTCGTCACCCATGACCAGATCGAGGCGATGTCGATGGGCGACAAGGTCGGCGTGCTCAACCATGGCCGCATCGTCCAGACCGGCACGCCGCAGGAAATCTACAACAATCCGCGCGACACCTATGTCGCGAGCTTCGTCGGCTCGCCGCCGATGAACCTCATCGACGGCAGACTGGTCGAAAACCGCGCGGTGATGGCGCCGATGAATTTCGAACTGCCGCTCACAATTGGGACCGCGACTTTCGGGGGGACCAGGACGAGCGGTGCGACCGACGGTCGCCCGCTCGTCTTCGGCATCCGTCCGGAGGACGTCTATCTGGAAAGCGGCGCGCCGGTCGAGGCGCAGGTCCACGATGTCGAGAACCACGGCGTCGAGAAGATCGTCACGCTCAGGGTCGGCGACACGATGCTGCGGGCCACCGTGCCGGCGCGAACCGCCGTCGCCATCGAGCAGCCGGTGCGCTTCGCCTGGAACCCCGACAAGGTGGTTATGTTCGACAAGGGTAGCGGGGTCAGCCTGCGGCACGCCGGATAGTGCAGCGTCCGGCCTTTCCGGCTGTTTGCGTCGGCCTACGGAGCTGGTGGCTTTCCTGATGGGACCGAAGCAGGCCGCCGAGTAGCCCGTCGCCCTCTCAAACATTGGCCCGGCGGCTCTCAGGAACGCCGCGCCGATGTCTTGCAATGGCCTGCCGATTCGACCGGCTACCGATAGAGCAATTCCAGGAAGAGTGCGTAGCGGTTTGCGTCCGAAATTGCGTAAAGACAAAGCGTCAGGCCGAGCGGCCGTCGAACTCGAAGACCTCGATGGCAGCGAGGTCGACACCGTCGAGGCAGTTGATGTTGACATAGGCGGAACGTTCGCTGCCCTGGCCGACATCTTCGGCAAACGGATGGATGCCGCAGGTGCGGCAGAAGCGATGCGCGATTTGCGCCTTGCCGAAGGTGTAGCGGCCGAGATCGTCGCCCCAGGCGACCAGATTGAGCTTCTCATGCGGCACGGCCCACAGCAGCGCGCCTTTGCGCCTGCAGATCGAGCAGTTGCAGCGTACGGCCATGCCGAACTCGCCCTGGACCTCGAACGCCACCTTGCCGCAGTGGCAGCTGCCTTTGTACAGCATCAGCATCTTCCTGTCGCTGGCAGGGTGCAAAGGCACGCCTGCCGGGTTATCTCTTCGCCGGCCCAAATCAGGCCGTGCCTAAAGACGTTGCAACTTTGCAGGGCTCGACATCGAAAATGCAATCCGTCCGCGACCGTCTTGAAAACATCCTGTCACGTCTTGCCAATCGCGCGGCCGACGAGAAGGTCTACACGAAGCTCTATGCCGAGGCGGCGCGGGCGGCGGCCGACGCGTCGGATGCCCGCCGCAAGGCCGGTGTGAGCCTCGGACCGCTCGACGGGCGTATCGTCTCGATCAAGGACCTGTTCGATGTCGTCGGCGAGCCGACGGCGGCCGGGTCGCTGATCCATGCAGGCGCCGCACCGGCGAGGCGGGATGCGGTGATCGTGCAGAGGCTGCGCCAGGCGGGCGCGGTCATCCTCGGCAAGACCAACATGACCGAATTCGCCTTCACCGCAATCGGCGACAATCCGCATTACGGCACGCCGGGCAATGCCGCCGACGCCAGCCTGATTCCGGGCGGCTCATCGTCGGGAGCGGGCGTTGGGGTCGGCGAGAGCACGAGCGACATCTCCATCGGTTCGGACACCGGCGGCTCGGTGCGCATCCCCGCCTCGCTCAACGGCGTCTTCGGCTTCAAGCCGACGGCGAGGCGCGTGCCTTTGAGGGGCGCCTTTCCGCTCTCGATGACGCTGGATTCGATCGGTCCGCTTGCCCGCAGCGTTGCCGACTGCGCGATCGCCGATGCGATCATGGCGGGGGAAGAGCCGGCGGCGCTTCAACCAGTCCCGCTCGCGACCTTGCGCATCGGCATTCCGCGTGGCGTGCTGTTCGGCGAGACGCAAGGCGAGGTCGCGGAAGCTTTCGAGGCCTGCATCGACAGGATCGGGCAGGCTGGCGCCCGCGCCGCCGATTTGCCGATCGACGATCTCATCGCCGAGATGCGCGCGGCGACCAAACGCGGCACGATCGCGTCCATGGAAGGCGCCGAAGTGCATGCCGACTGGCTGGCGAACGGCGCCTCGGTGCCGGTCGATCCGCATGTCACCGGGCCGTTGTCGCGCGCGCTCAGCGTTCCCGCCTCGGCCTATATCCGCACGATCCGCCGTCGCGGCGACCTTGTGGCGGCGATGGCGGAACGGCTGGAAGCGATCGACGTGTTGGCCTTGCCGACCGTGCCGATGGTCGCGCCGTCGATCGCGGCCATGGCCGGCGACGAAGCGTTGCGTGACTGGACCGAAGGGCTGCTCTTGCGCAACACGCAGGTCGCCAACCAATTCGACCTCTGCGCGATCTCGCTGCCGATGCCGGGCACCAAACTGCCGGCCGGCTTGATGCTGGTGGGCAGGCACGGAAAAGATCGGCGGTTGCTGGCGATTGCAGCGGCAGTAGAGGTTTTGCTGCGACCCTGAGATCGAGCTGCGAGCCTCAGTGCGCTGAGCAGTGCCCGCGCTCGCTGTCCTTCGCCGCCCGCTCAATGCCGGTCGCTACCAGCGTCGGCAGGTGGTATTGCTTGCCATTGAAGCTGTGCGGCCGGTTCTCGATCGTGCCGGCGACGACAAGCTTGCCGGCATAAAGCTTGTCCTCCAGGTCGAGAGCCTTGTCCTGCTGCGGCAGGCCGTCAGTGTCGACCGACACACCCTTGATGATCTTCCCTGAGGCCAAGTCGAGCGCGCTGGTCGAAGGACAGGGCGCCATCACGCAGCGCAGGCCGTTGTCGCACGGCACGTAGCTGCCCTGCGCGTCGGCGCGGGCCGCGGCCGCGGATAGACAGCAAATGGCGATGAGGTGGAGTTTCGCGACGCTCTTACGCATTTACAGGAGGGTCGTCGTCAAATCCGGGAAAATTGAGGCGAGCGTCAGCCGGCTGGAAAGCGTCGCCGGTAGTGCTCGATGACGTCCGGATTGCGCAGGTTGACCGGTAGCTTGCCGGCGAGCACCAGCAGTGCCTCGCCGGCGGCGCCGACACCCATGCGCATCATCGATTCCTCGGTGATGCCGGCCATGTGCGGGGTGACGATGACGTTGTCGAAGCCGAAATAGGGATGGTTTGACGGCAGCGGCTGCGTGGAAAAGACGTCGAGCGCGGCACCGCCGATGCGGCCCTTTTGCAGAGCTTCGATCAGCGCGTCGTCGTCGACCACCGGACCGCGCGAGACATTGATCAGCAGCGCATTGGGCTTCATGCGGGCGATGCGCTCGCGGCTGATCAGGCCGCGCGTTTCCTCCGTCAAAGGGCAGCAGAGCACGATGATGTCGCTCTGCTCGACGAGCGCGTCAATCGACAGGAAGCCGACGCGCTCGGGCGCCGGGCGCAGGCTGCGCGTCGTCGCCACGACATTGAGGTCGAAGCCATGGGCGGCGATATGGCCGACGGCCTGGCCGACCGCGCCGAGGCCGACGATGCCGATGGTCTTGCCGGCAAGCTCGCTGGTCGAATTGGCATGTTCGCGCCCGGCGAGCCAGCCCTTGGCGCGCAGGTCGCGGTCCATCACGCGGAAGCGCCGCAGCAAGGCGAGCGCGGTGAACATCACATGCTCGGCGACCGACCGGGCGTTGACCGCGGGCACGTTGGCAACCAACACGCCGGCGGCGGTCGCCGCCTCGACCGGGATCATGTCCAGCCCGGCGCCGTGGCGGATCGCGGCGCGCAAATTCGTCGCGCCGGCAAACAGCTCCGGCGGCAGCGGCGCGCGCACGATGACGATATCGGCGTCGCGGGCCTCGCTGGTCAGCGTCTTGGGATCGAGCGCGGAAGCGATTGCGAGCCGCCCGGCACCGGCCAGCATGGCCGTGGCGCGAGGATGCAGCGGATGCGTCGACAGGATCTTGCGCATGGGGATTCCATTTCCGCATTTGTGCGCGCCAAGCTAAACGCTTGGCCGCAAAATGCTCAACGGCATTTCTCCGTTTCATGGAAACGGCGAACTGCCCTGTCTCTTTGTTTCGCGCAATTCCGGGCGGAAATCCGTTTCACACTTTTCCTGCAAAATGCTCACGCCTTCTCGAGCGCCGAGGCCTTCGTCTCCGGCCCGTGGCCCTCGATGATCCCCTTCCAGTAGCTCTCGGCGCCCTGCAAATGGGCGTTCATCAAGGCCTGGGCGAGATTGCCGTCGCGGCGCAGCAGCGCCTCGTAGATCTGGATATGCTCGGTATGCGAGCGAACGCTGCGTTCTGGATCGTTGAAATAGATCGGCAGGCGCTGCTCGCCCATCAGGTAATAGACGCTGCAGATATTGTGAAAGACGCTGTTCTTGGTCGCGCGCACGATCTCGAGGTGGAACTCACGGTCTTCCTTGGCAAGGCCTTCGCCGGCGGCGATGCGCTCCTCCGAGGCTTTCAGGATCTCGCGCAGGCGTTCGAAATTTTCCTCCGTGGCGCGCGAGCAGGCAAGCTCGGCAGCCTTGATCTCATGGATCTTGCGCAGCTCGACCGTTTCGTAAATCTGCACCGGATCGAGCGGCAGGCCGGCGCGGGCGAAAAGCGCCAGCGCCTCCACGCTCGCCTGCTTGGTGTCGATATAGATGCCAGACTTGGCGCGACGCTCGACGATGCGCATGGCCTCGAGGATGGCAAGCGCCTCGCGGATCTGGCCGCGGCTGACGCCGAAATGCTCAGCCAACTCGCGCTCGGACGGGGTGCGGCCGGACTCCTTGTCCGAGTTGGAGAACAGATAGGCGGCAAGTTCCGCGAGAAGGTTCTTTTCTTTCATCGTCAAATACGTTGCGCGTGCGCCTCCAGGAACCGCTCGGAGATGGTGAATCCCAATCCAGGCTTTTCAGGGATCGCTATCATACCGTCCTTCGCTTCGACAGTCTCCTCGATAAGGTCATGGATCATCGGGTTGGCGCCGAGCGAATACTCGATGATGAAGCTGGCGGGCGAGGCGGCACAGACATGCAGCCCTGCAAAGAAGCAGGGCGCGCCGGCCCACAGATGCGGCGCGAAGCGCAGGTTGAAGGCGCTGGCTAAGGTGCCGATCTTCAGCGCCTCGCTGATGCCGCCGCAGAAGGCGGGATCCGGCTGGAAGATGTCGGCCGATTTCAGCACCGCCAGGTCGCGGAAGGCGTAGCGCGTCGCCTCGCTTTCGCCGGTGGCGATCGGCGTCGAGCCCGAGGCGCGCACTTCGGCCATGCCCCGCTTGTCGTCGGCGATCACCGGTTCCTCGAACCAGGCAAGGTCGAGATCGGCTGTGAGCGTGATGAAGCGCTTGGCCTCGGCGACGGTGTAGGTGCCGTGCGCGTCGACCATCAGGTCGACGTCCGGACCGATCGCCTGCCTTGCGGCGCGCACGCGCGCGGCCGAAAGATGCGGGGCGCCGTCCATGGCGCCGACGCGCATCTTCAGCGCCTTGAAGCCGCCCTTGGCGATGTAGGATTTCAACTGCTCGCCGATGGACTCGGCGGAGGCCCAGCCGCCCGAGGCGTAGGCCCGCATCCGCTCGACCTTGCGGCCGCCGAGCAGCCGCCACACCGGCTGCCCAAGCGACTTGCCAAGAATGTCCCAGAGCGCGATGTCGACGGCGCTGATCGCCGCCACGCTCATGCCGCGCCGCGCCAGCTGCGGCATGGCATGGCCGGCATGCGCGGCCGTCTCATGCCGCACGCCGTTGTAAAGCATTTCCCAGATGACGCCGATGTCGGCCGGGTCGCGGCCGATCAGTTGCGGGGCGATCTCGTGGTTGAGCATATGGACGAGCGCGCCGTAGCTGCCGGCGCTGCCGGCGGCGTTCTTGCCTTCGCCCCAGCCGACCAGGCCGTCATCGGTCTCGATGCGCAATATGGCGGCGTCGAACGTCGTCACCTGTCCGAAGTCGCTGCGATGCTGCTTCGCGACTTCTATGGGGACACGGACCCACCAGGCCTGGACGCTTTTGATGCGCATGTTTTCCCTTCGGCCCCTCCGCCCGCCGAGCGGCAGGGACAGGTTTCAGTCGGAGGCCTACTTGATCAGCGGCAGCAGCGTCTCGGCGGTGATGCGCATCTGGTCGGTGTAGAATTTCTCCGTCAGCACGCTGGAGCCGTGGTCCTGGATGAATTTGAGCTGCTCGGGCGAGATGTCGACCGGATTGCGCTCGACCATCTCCGGATAGGGCGCGGCGGGCGTGCGGTCGACAGGGGCGACGAACTCGTTGGTCAGCGCGCCGTCATAGCCGATATCCTTCAGCGTGCGCACGATCTTTGGCCAGTCGATCTGGCCAAGGCCGGCGGCGAAGCGGTTGTTGTCGGCGACATGGAAGTCGTAGAGGCGCTTCCCCACCTGACGGATCGCGTCATAGACGTTAAATTCCTCCATGTGGATGTGGTAGGCGTCGAGGCAGACGCCGCATTCGGGGCTCACCGCATCGGCGAGCGCGAGCGCCTGGGCGCCGCGATTGAAGAGATAGGTCTCGAACCGGTTGAGCGGTTCGACGGCGATCCTGACGCCGACCTTCTTGGCATGGGTGAAGCATTCGCGCGTGGCGTCGACCACCCAGCCCCATTCCTCCGCCTCCGTGCCGTCCGGCACGACCTTGCCGACGGTGGCAGGCACCAGCGTGATGATCTCGCCGTCGAGCTCGCTCACCATGGTGAGCACGTCCTTGACGTATTGGACCGAGCGCTCGCGCTGGCCCTGGTTCTTGGCGGCGAGGTTGCGTTCGCCGAGCATCAGCGTCACCGAACCCCAGCAGCGGATGCCGTGCTCCTTCAGGAGCGCGCGCGTCTCCTTGGTCTTGTACTGTTCGGGCTCGCCGGAAATCTCGATCGACTCGTAGCCGAATTTCTTGATGCGCTTCAGCGTCACCTCGAGCGGCTCCGCCCGCATCCAATTGTGCGTCGAAAGATGCATGGTCTATCCTCCCCGGAATTCGCCTGTCACATTCGCCTGCGGCGCGCCCGATCGAGGCGGCCGCATGTTCCTCCCTCAAGTCGTTGCCAGCATTTCCTCCAAACTGGTTCGACCAATTGGGTCTATCATGACCTCTACAGCAAATTTTAATATACGGCAAGGAGCGGGCGGGTGAAGCTCTTCCATCCGATCAATGCCATGATTTTACGAGCTAATTTTGCCCCTTCGACAGCAAGGTCGGCGCCTATCCGAGGTTTTCAGGCGCTTGACCGAATTATGAGATTTGGTAATACCAGAATGGCATGGCGCCAGGATATCTGTAAGATTGGCCAAACTGGCTGGTCCTCACTCCAATCGGCGCTATGCTTGGTCGCGAAAACGAGAGAGGGAGGATGCCGATGCCAACGACGATGAAGGGGCCTGGCCTGTTTCTGGCGCAGTTCGCGGGGGACGCCGCGCCGTTCAATTCACTGGCCTCGATCACCAAATGGGCGGCCGGGCTCGGCTACAAGGGCGTGCAGATCCCGACCTGGGACGCACGCCTGTTCGACCTCAAGAAGGCGGCGTCGTCGAAGGCCTATTGCGACGAGGTGAAAGGCATCTGCGCCGATGCCGGCGTGGAGATCACGGAACTGTCGACGCACCTGCAGGGGCAATTGGTGGCGGTGCATCCGGCCTATGATGCGCAGATGGACGGCTTCGCGCCGCCATCGGTGCACAACAACCCCAAGGCGCGGCAGAAATGGGCCGTCGAACAGATGGAGTTCGGCGCCAAGGCATCGCGCAATCTCGGGCTCAACGCCTCGGTGTCGTTCACCGGTTCGCTGGCTTTCCCTTACCTCTATCCCTTCCCGCAGCGGCCGGCCGGGCTGATCGAGGAAGCCTTTGGCGAACTCGGCAAGCGCTGGAAGCCGATCCTCGATGTCTATGAGGACAATGGCGTCGATGTCGGCTACGAGATCCACCCTTCCGAGGATGTGTTCGACGGCGCGACCTTCGAGATGTTCTTGGACGCCGTCGGTGGCCACAAGCGCTGTAATATCAACTACGACCCGTCGCATTTCCTGCTGCAGCAGCTCGACTATCTCGAGTTCATCGACATCTACCATGAGCGGATCAAGGCGTTCCACGTCAAGGATGCCGAGTTCAACCCGACCGGACGCCAGGGTGTCTATTCCGGTTATCAGGGCTGGGTGAACCGGGCCGGCCGCTTCCGCTCGCTGGGCGACGGGCAGGTTGATTTCAGCGGCATCTTCTCAAAACTCACCCAGTACAATTACGATTCCTGGGCAGTGCTGGAATGGGAATGCTGCCTCAAGCATCCCGAGGACGGCGCCGCCGAAGGCGCGCCTTTCATCCAGCACCACATCATCCGGGTGACGGAGAAGGCCTTCGACGATTTCGCCGCCGGCACGACCGACAAGAAGCTGCTGCGCGCGATGATGGGGATTTGACGCGATTACCCTCTCCTCGAGGGGAGGGTGGCCCGAAGGGCCGGGTGGGGTCGGTTCATGCCGGGCTCCACGCCGGGCACCCGATCCGCTGCGCGGATCGACCTCCCCTCAAGGGGAGGTGACAAACAAGAGGAGAGGACGAAAAAATGGTCGGCGCATCGAAGTCGGAAACGGGAGGCGGTCCGATCCGCTACGGCATGGTCGGCGGCGGGCAGGGCGCCTTCATCGGCGCGGTGCACCGCATCGCGGCGCGCATGGACAACGACTTCGTGCTGGTGGCCGGCGCACTGTCGTCGAACCCGGAACGGGCGAAGGCTTCCGCCGAGGAACTTGGCCTCGATCCGTCACGCAGCTACGGCTCCTATGCCGAGATGGCCAAGGCCGAAGCCAAGCGTCCGGACGGCATCGAGGCGGTGGCGATCGTCACGCCCAACAACGTGCATGTGCCGGCGGCCAAGGCCTTCCTCGAGGCCGGCATCCACGTCATCTGCGACAAGCCGCTGGCGACCTCGCTGGCGGAAGCGAAGAAGCTCGCGGCTCTCGTCGAGAAAAGCGGCAAGGTGTTCGTGCTCACCCACAACTACACTGCCTATCCGATGATCAGGCAGGCGCGCGAGATGGTGGCCAAGGGCCAGCTCGGCGACATCCGCATCGTGCAGTCGGAATATCCGCAGGACTGGCTGACCGAGGACCTCGCCGCCACCGGCCAGAAGCAGGCCTCGTGGCGCTCGGACCCCAAGCAGGCAGGCGCGGGCGGCGCACTGGGCGACATCGGCACGCATGCCTACAACCTCGCCCGTTTCGTCTCGGGGCTGGAGCTGGATTCGCTCTCGGCTGATCTCGACGCCTTCGTGCCGGGCCGCCAGCTCGACGACAATGTCAACGTCATGCTGCGCTTCAAGCCGGTCGGCAACAAGCATCCGGCCAAGGGCATAATCTGGGCAAGCCAGGTGGCGCCCGGCCACGAAAACGGGCTGAAGCTGCGCATCTATGGCTCGAAGGGCGGGCTGGAATGGGTGCAGGCCGATCCGAACTATCTCTGGTACACGCCCTTCGGCCAGCCGAAGCAGCTTCTGACGCGCGCCGGCGCCGGCGCGAGGCCGGTCGCGGCGCGTGTGACCCGTGTGCCGTCCGGCCATCCGGAAGGCTATCTCGAAGGTTTTGCCAACATCTACCAGGAAGCCGCCCGCGCCATCCGCGCGGCGCGCAGGAAAGGCGGCAAGCCGGCTAAGGATGTGATTTTCCCGACGATCGAGGACGGCGTCGAAGGCATGGCCTTCATCGAAGCCTGCGTGAAGTCTTCGAAGAAAAATGGGGCGTGGACCAAACTTTAGGGGTCGTGCGCGTCGTCTGAGGGGAGTCCCCCTCACCCGGATTGCCAGCCGAATTGCGAAAAGCAATTCGGGGCAATCCGACCTCTCCCCGAGGGGAGAGGAGGCGGCCGGCGCCGACGACAACCTCTTCTCCCCACCTGGGAGAAGGTGGCCGCGAAGCGGCCGGATGAGGGGGAGTGTGGCCCGCCAACGCAAATAGCTGGCCGCAAGCGGGGGAGGGGCGTCGATGAAAATCGGCATGTGCATGTTCTTGTGGACCACCAGCGTCTCGAAAAAACACGAGGCGCTGCTGAAGGACATCAAGGCGACCGGCTTCGACGGCGTCGAGATACCGGTCTTTGCCGGCGCGCCTGACGACTACAAGAGGCTCGGCGAAATGCTCGACCGCATCGGGTTGGAGCGCACCGCGGTCACGGCCATGGGCGATCCGGCGATGAACCTGATCTCGCCGGATGCCGCGACGCGCAAGGCCGGCATCGACTACATGAAATGGGCGATCGACTGCAGCGGAGCCCTTGGCGCCAACACGTTGAGCGGGCCGCTGCATTCGACGCTCGGCGCCTTTTCCGGCCGCGGGCCGACGGCGGCCGAGAAGAAACGCTCGGTCGCCTCGCAGCGCGCTATCGGCGACCATGCCGGCAAGAAGGGCGTGACCATCGGGCTCGAAGCGCTCAACCGCTTCGAATGCTATCTGCTCAACACCATGGCCGACCTGTCAGAGCATATCGACGCGATCGACCGGCCGTACATCAAGGCGATGTATGACACGTTCCACGCCAATATCGAGGAGGCGGATCCGATCGGCGCCTATACGAAGCATCGTCGTAACATCGTCCATATTCACATTTCGGAGAACGACCGCGGCGTGCCAGGGCGCGGCAACATTCCGTGGAAGGAGACTTTTTCCGCCATTCGCCGGAGCGGTTACGACGACTGGCTGACGATCGAATCCTTCGGACGTTCGCTCAAGGATCTCGCTGCGGCGACGAAGGTTTGGAGGGATTTCTCGGAGAGCCCGGAGGCGGTTTATCGCGAGGGGTACAAGCATATCAGGGATGGGTGGAAGAGGGCGGCTTAGGATTCGCCTGCCGGTGAGCGTCGGCGTTCCTTCACACCCCCCTCTGTCCTGCCGGACATCTCCCCCGCAAGGGGGGAGATCAGCACTCGAGGCGCACCGCCCATCCTGCGACGTTGGAAGTTGGCTAAGGTCGAGATGACGGCCAATCTCCCCCCTTGCGGGGGAGATGTCCGGTAGGAAGAGGGGGTGCTGTCCCGCCGACCTCTCGTAAGAGGGCAGCAGTCCTACCCCCGCTCAGCCTGCAGCCGGTTGTAATCATGCAGCGTGCGGCTGAGCCTTCGGCGCAGGAAGTTCGAGATGTTGTCGAAGACAAAGACGACGAGCAGCGTCAAGAGCACCATGTAGAAGACGTTGGCCCAGTTCGAATTGGTGCGCATCGCTTCCCACAGTTTCAGGCCGATGCCGCCGGCGCCGACAGCGCCGATGATGGTGGCACCGCGCGTGTTCGATTCCCACTGATACAGCGTCTGGCTGATGAAGATCGGCACCACTTCCGGCAGCACACCGTAGCGCTGCACCAAAATGCCGTTGGCGCCCGTCGAGAGCACGCCTTCGCGCGCCTTGTCGTCGATGTTTTCCAGCGCCTCGGAATAGGTTTTGCCCAATGTGCCGATCTCGGTGAAGAAGATCGCCGCACTTCCCGCCAGCGGCCCGGGGCCGAAGGCGCGGGTGAAGAACAGCGCCCAGATCAGCATGTCGACCGAGCGCATGAAATCGAAGAAGCGCTTCAGCACCTGACTGAGCAGCCCGCTCGGCGTGATGTTGCGGGCGGCGAAAAAGGCAAGCGGGAAGGCGACGATGCCGCCGAGCAGCGTGCCGAGAAACGCCATGACGATCGTCTGCAGCAGCTTCGTCCAGACATCGCCGTGCTGCCACTGCGCGTTGTTCCAGATGTTGTCGGCGGCCAAGGCAAGGTTCGACGTGCCGGGCTGGAGCTCCGGCCCGGAGACGATCAGTGACATCACCTCGCCGGCCGGTTTGCCGAAGAAGGGCGAGCGGGTGTCGAAGACGAAATTGGCCCAGCCGAGGAAGCGCTTGCGCACCTTGACGCGGTCGACCGTGACGCGCACTTCGCCCGCAAAACCCATCTTGGCGACGATCTCGTCGTCATGGACGGTCACCCAGTCGGGCGCAGGGCCGGTCACCACCGGCTTGCCGCCGGTCAGCCTTATCGGCACGGTCACGCCATTGGCCGTGAGCGTGGCCTTCGTCTTGTCGAAGGTGACGAATTTTGCGTCACCGTCGATCTGGACCGTGTAGGTGCCGTCGGGGTTCTTGATCACCCAATCCGGGTTGGGGTTTTCGCCAAGTGCGGAAAAACGCGGATATTTCGGGGTGATCTCAGGCTGATCGAGCCGGAATTCCGGCTGCAGGTCGTAGCTGATCCATTGCGACAGGAAGAGCGGCAGGCGCTCCCAATGCGACTCGCGCAGCACCTGCGGCAGGCTGAAGAACCACAAGGCATAGCCAAGATAGAGCACCGTGCCGGCGACCAGCAGCAGCGGCCAGAAGCGCTTGTAGGCCGGCCGCTGAAAGATGTGCGGATGGCGTTTCTCGATCGCGCTGATTTCGTCTGCGGTAATCGTCGACATATCAAGCGCTCATCAGGAAAGCCTGCTCGCCGACGAGCTTGCGGCGCAGCCAGGCGGAGAACTGGTCGACGAGGAAGATGGTGATGAAGAGCAGGAGCACCAGCGCCAGGGTCTTGGCGCCGAAGCCGCGCGAGATGGCGAGCTTCAGCTCCTCGCCGATGCCGCCGCCGCCGACTGCGCCCATGATGGTCGAGATGCGCACGTTGATCTCGATCCTGAGCAGCGTATAGGACATGAAATTGGGCAGCACCTGCGGCAGGTCGGCGAAGCGCACGCGCTCGAACCAATTGGCGCCGACCGCGCGCAGGCCCTCCTCCGGCCGCATGTCGATGTTCTCGTTGATCTCGTAGAACAGCTTGCCCAGCGCGCCGATCGAATGCAGGCCGATGGCGATGATGGCGGCGACCGGGCCGATCGAAACGATGGCCGCGAACAGGCCGGCAATGACGATCTCCGGGAAGGCGCGCAGCAGTTCCATGAAGCGCTTGACGATGAGCCGCAGGATCGGGCTTGGCGTCAGGTTGCGCGCGGCGATAAAGGAGAACGGAACGGCGAAGACGAAGCCGATGAAGGTCGAGACCAGCGCCACGTTCACCGTGGTCAGCATCAGCTCGAAATATTCGGGGATGTAGAAGCCGCCCCAGACATAGACGCGGCCGAGCGGGAAGTTGAATTCCTGCGTGCCCTTGTCGCTGGGCGACGCGATGTCGAACAGCGCGCGCCAGACGTCGTTCCAGTCCTTCGGGATCAGCCAACTCAGGAAATCGAGGATATGCGGCAGCCGGTCGAAGAAATGGCCGGCATTGGCCTCGTCGGCGAACCACATGGTGGCGCACATGGCGACAAGCAGCAGGCCGACGCCAAGCGCGGTGTAGAAGCGGCGAACCGATGTTTGGCGCCGCCAGGCATCGGCCTGCTGGCGGGTGGCGTCGGAATGAAGTGTCGCTGATGTCATGATCGGAGCATGCAAAAAGGGCGGTGCTGGAGGTACACCGCCCTTTCTGATCTTGCCTTTAGCCGCCGATGGCAGCTTTGCGGGCTTCGACGATGACGCTGTAGAAGTCCGGCTTCACCGGGACGTAGCCGGTGAAATCACCGCCCTCGACGCCTTCGAAGCAGGCCTTGTCCTTCTTCGGCAGCTCGGTGAAGAAAGCGGCCAGCTTGGCGGTCATGTCGGGGCCGATCGCGGTGCGCACGACCAGCGGGCCGTTCGGGATCAGGCCCGAGCGCCAGACCTCGACGAAATCGTTCGGATCGACGGCGCCCTTGGCGACTTCCTTGTGGAAGGTGCCGGAGGTGTAGCCGTTCTTGAAGTCGCCGATGCCCGAGGAATCGTCCACGGCAACGTCGACCTTGCCGTCGCGCACGGCCAGCACGTTGTTCTCATGGCCGCCATTGAACTGGGTCGAGGCGAAATAAGTCTCGTTGGAAGCGCCGGTGTCCTTCGGAATCTGGGTCAGCGGGATCAGATAGCCTGAGGTCGAGTCCGGATCGGCATAGCCGAGCTTCTTGCCCTTGGCCGACTTGATGTCGGTGATGCCGGAGGTCTTCAGCGCCAGGCCAACCGAATAATAGCCCGTCGAGCCGTCGGTTTGCTGGGTGGTCAGGATCGGAGTGACGGCCTTCGGGTCCTTCAGATAGACGCTGGCGTAGCCGGACGCGCCGAGCTCGGCGAAGTCGAGCGTGCCGCCGAGCAGGCCCTGGATCACGCCGTCATAGTCGGCGGCCGGGAACAGCGACACCTTGTCGAAGCCGAATTCGGCCTTCAGATGGTCGGCGAGGCACTGGTAGTTGCGCAGACGGTCGGTCTCGTTCTCACCGCCAAGGATGCCGACGCGGAATTCCTTGATATCAGCGGCGTGCGCGGCGCTTGCGGCCATGGCGAGCAGCGAAACCGCCCCAAAAACCATCTTCCTGAACATTTTGATCTCTCTCCTGTTGTTCCGGCTGCGCGCCGGTGGCGTTCTGATTTTTCAAGTCTTGCCTTTGACGCTGGCGGGCGATCCGGGTTGCTCTCGATATCCACGATTGCCCGGCCGCCTGGAGCCGGGTGGCGGATTCAGTAGCCAGGAAAGGCTGGTTCGAGCGGTCCGGCGGATGCGGTGATCTTCGGCTTGATGGTCACGCTGGTCGACGTGATGGCCTCGGAGATTTCTGCGCCGCTGGCGTCGGCGCCATAGACGGTGCGCACGGCGTCGCGGTCGAGATCTTCCGGTCCACCGTCGAAGACGACCTTGCCGGCGGCCATGCCGATGATGCGGGTGCAGTAGGCGCGGGCGGTATCCAGCGTGTGCAGATTGGTGACGACGGTGATGCCTTCGCGCAAATTGATGTCGCGCAGCGAGTCCATCACGACCTTGGCGTTGAGCGGATCGAGCGAGGCGATCGGCTCGTCGGCCAGAAGCACCTTCGGCTGCTGCATCATGGCGCGGGCGATCGCGACACGCTGCTGCTGGCCGCCGGACAGCGTGCCGGCCGGCTGCAGCGCGGTGCGGGCGATGTCGAGGCGCTCGAGCGCGGCCACCGCCTCGGCGCATTCGGTGCGCGTGAACATGCCGAGCAGATTGGAAAGCGTAGAGCGATGGTTGAGGCGGCCGAGCAGGACATTGGTCAAAACGTCGAGGCGCGGCACGAGGTTGAACTGCTGGAAGATCATGGCGCAATCGCGCTGCCAGCGGCGCAGCGGCGAACCCTGCAGGCTGGAGACCTCGGCGCCGTCAAAGAAAATCGACCCCTGGCTGGGATCGATGAGACGATTGATCATGCGCAGCAGCGTCGACTTGCCGGCGCCGGAACGGCCGATGATGCCGACCATCTGACCGCGCGGGATCGAGACGTTGATGTCGCTGACGGCGGTGTTCTTGCCAAATCGTCGGGTTACGCCGCGGATTTCGAGCGTGGCCGATGATCCTGACATACCAAATACTCCAGTCCGTCGCCGTTTGAAGGTCTGTTAACCTTGGCTAGCGCAGGCGCATGAAGCTGAGGTGTCGGATTGATGTCAGTTTTGTTACCGCCCACAGGCGCAATACCCGATTATGCCAGCCGTCCAAAATCGCTGCGAGCTGCGGGGTCAGGTCGGAGGCCAGGCTTTGGCGGCAGGCCGCAGTCATCCTAAGACGAGCAGTTCCTCGAAATGCTTCATATCCTTGAAGCTGCAGAAGGCCGGCGGCCTGAGCTCGATCACTGGAGCCTCGCGCTCCAGGAATGACAGGCAGTCGTCGAACAGATCCTGCCACGCAGCCGCGCGTTCGTCGGCGAGACGGCGGATCTGGTAGGCGAAAGTGATGTGGAACACATAGGTATCGTGGTCCAGATGGCGGTAGCCGAACGGCACGGACAGCGCATCGCGCCAGGCTTTCAGGATTTGGCGATCTTCTTCGGCGGCGCCGGCGACAGTCAGGCCTGTCGGCACGACTTCGACAATCTTGACCTTGAAGGGACCGTGGCCCTCGAAGCCTTGCAGGCGTTCGAGGTAGAGGCGGGTCATGTCGTCGACGCCGGTGTCGAGAGGCACGTCCGAAGGCCAGTAAGGAAGGCGGCGGCGATATTCGATGATGCCCTGCAACAGGGTCATGTGCAGGCTGGAAATCGGCGTGAAGGCGAGGCGATCCGCATCCGGCATGGCGCGCATGCGCTCACGCACCTCGACGATCGCTGCTTGCGAAGGGGAGTCGTCGACCAGATGGCAGACGACGGTGTTGCCCGGTTCGAGCAGGAAGTTGCCGGCCGTGTCGTAACGTGTGCCAAGGTGGGCGGGCGGCATCGGATTGGTGCTCTCGAAGAATCCGGCGAGCGAGGGTCTGATTGTGTCGAGCATGGCGATCTCCCGGGGAAGAAAGCCTCCTGTCCGAGTCCTATGTCAGATATATGAAAGGAGGCCGCTCAACCGCCATGCTTTTCGAGAAACGCCTCGGCCGAGAGCTCGCGAAAATCATCGAGCGCGGTGCGCAGCCTTGCATGGTCCCAATCCCACCAGGCAAGCGCCTGGTAGCGCTCGGCGGTGCGACGGTCGAAGCGCTCGCGGATCGGTTTCGCCGGCACGCCGCCGACGATGGTGTAGGGCGCGACGTCCTTCGACACAACCGCGCCTGCGCCGACCGCCGCGCCATCCCCGACGGTCACGCCGGGCAGGATGGTCGAGCCATGGCCAAGCCAGGTGTCATGGCCGATGGTGACGCGCTTGGCGCGGCGCTCGGCGAAAAACTCGCTCTCATGCTCGGCATCGTCCCAATAGTCGGAGGCGCGATAGGTGAAGTGATGCAGCGTCGGCCGCCAGGTCGGATGATTGGTGGCGTTGATGCGCACGCTTGCCGCGATGTTGGAGAATTTTCGAATGGTCGCGCACCAGACGGCGCAGTCCTGCATCATGTAGGAGTAGTCGCCGAGCTCGGATTCGGCGACACGGCTGCGCTCGGCGATCTCGGTCCAGCGGCCGAGGGTCGAGTTTTCGACCTGCGCCGTCGGATGGATCAGCGGCGTCTCCGAAAGTTTCTTGCTCATGCGGCGATCTTTCCGGCGGCGAAGGCGGTGACGTCGATGACGCGATCGGCGACCGCATCGCGCACATCGAGGTCATGGAAGATGCCGAGCAAGGCAACGCCCGCCGCCTTCTTGGCGGAGATGAGCTCGACCACGACATCGCGGTTCCTGGCGTCGAGCGAGGCGGTCGGCTCGTCGAGCAAAAGGATCGGATGCTCGGTGATGAAGCCGCGCGCGATGTTGACGCGCTGCTGCTCGCCGCCGGAGAAGGTCGCCGGCGGCAGCGCCCAGAGTTTTTCGGGCAGATTGAGCTGCGCAAGCAAGGCGCGCGCTTTCTTACGTGCCGCCTCCCTGTCCTTGCCGCGTTCGACCAGCGGCTCGGCGACGACGTCGAGCGCCGAGACGCGCGGCACGGTGCGCAGGAATTGGCTGACATAACCGATCGTGTGGCGGCGCACGGAAAGCACGGTGCGCGGGCTGGCTGTGGCGAGGTCGATCAACCCGCCCCCATGCTGGACGATGATCTGGCCTTCATCGACGGCATAGTTGCCGTAGAGCATCTTCAGGATCGAGCTCTTTCCCGCGCCGGACGGGCCGCCGAGCACGGCGCATTCGCCGGCGCGAATCGCGAAGGAAACACCCGCCACCACCGGCAGCCTGACGCCGTCGCGCAGATGCATGGTGAAGCTTTTGGCGACATCGGAAACGACAAGAGGAGTGGCCATCATCAGAGTCCTTCGTTTTGCCGCATGATCTGGTCCGAAAACCGGCTTCCACTTTTGAGGATCATGCGGCTAGACCTGCAAAATCGAAGACACGAGCAACTGCGTATACGGCGCGCGCGGATCGTCGAGCACGCGGTCGGTGAGGCCGCTTTCGACGACGCGGCCATCCTTCATCACCATCATGCGCTGCGACAAAAGTCGCGCCACCGCGAGGTCGTGGGTGACGACAATCGCCGCCAGTCCGAGATCGGTGACCAGTCCGCGCAACAGGTCGAGCAGGCGCGCCTGCACGGAGACGTCGAGGCCGCCGGTCGGCTCGTCCATGAAGACGAGCCGCGGTCCGGTCACCAGGTTGCGAGCGATCTGCAGGCGCTGGCGCATGCCGCCGGAGAAGGCGCGCGGCTCGTCGTCTATGCGGTCCTCGTCGATCTCGACGCGCGACAGCCAGTCGACGGCCGTGGCGCGGATCCTGCCGTAGTGGCGGTCGCCGACAGCCATCAGCCGCTCGCCGACATTGGCTCCGGCCGACACCGTCATACGCAGCCCGTCCGCCGGGTTCTGGTGGACGAACCCCCAGTCGGTGCGCATCAGGAAGCGGCGCTCGGCCTCGCTCATGCGGTAGAGCTCGCGCCACTGGCCATCGCGCATACGGTAGCTGGCAGTGCCGGAGGAGGGCAGCAGGCGGGTCGACAGGCAGTTGAGCAGCGTCGTCTTACCGGAACCGGACTCGCCGACGACCGCCAACACCTCGCCCGGCCAGAGATCGAAGGTGACGTTCTCGCAGCCGACGCGCGAGCCGTAGAATTTGGACAGCGCTGAAACGCGCAGCAGCGGTTCGTCGGTCATTTCGCCTCCTTACCCTCCCCCTTGTGGGGAGGGTCGGCGCGCAGCGCCGGGGTGGGGGTTGAAAGAGAAGATTGGCCGATCCCCCCACCCGCGCCTTCGGCCCGACCTCCCCACGAGGGGGAGGTAGAATCGGCGCGCCGCTTTTCGCAATGGTCGGTGTCGGAGCAGACGAACATGTGGCCGCCACGGTCGTCGAGGATGACCTCGTCGAGATAGACGTTTTCGGCGCCGCAGAGCGCGCAGGGCTGGTCGAAGGCCTGCACCTCGAAGGGATGGTCCTCGAAGTCGAGGCTGACGACGTCGGTGAAAGGCGGCACCGCGTAGATGCGCTTCTCGCGGCCGGCGCCGAACAGCTGCAAGGCCGGCGAGCGATGCATCTTCGGATTGTCGAATTTCGGCGTCGGTGACGGGTCCATCACGTAACGGCCCTCGACCTTGACCGGATAGGCGTAAGTGGTGGCGATGCGGCCGTGCTTTGCGATGTCCTCGTAGAGCTTCACATGCATCAGGCCATATTCCTCCAGCGCATGCATCTTGCGCGTTTCGGTCTCGCGCGGTTCGAGGAAGCGCAGCGGTTCGGGGATCGGCACCTGGAAGACCAGCACCTGCCCAGCGTTGAGCGGATGTTCCGGGATGCGGTGGCGGGTCTGGATGATCGTCGCCTTCGCGGTCTCGGTGGTGACCTCGACCCTGGCGACCTTCTTGAAGAAGGCGCGGATCGAGACGGCGTTGGTGGTGTCGTCGGCGCCCTGGTCGATGACTTTCAGCACGTCGTCCGGACCGATGATCGAGGCGGTGACCTGGACGCCGCCGGTGCCCCAGCCATAGGGCATCGGCATCTCGCGCGAGGCGAACGGCACCTGGTAGCCGGGAATGGCGATGCCCTTCAGGATGGCGCGGCGGATCATCCGCTTGGTCTGCTCGTCGAGATAGGCGAAGTTGTAGGTGGCGATGTCGGTCATGGTGATACCATCCGCTTCGTGCTATCGAATTGAATTGCAAGGCGTGGAAACCGGACCGGATCGAAATGAATTCTGCCGGATGGATGCACCTCGGGATCGTGTTGCTGGCTTTCGTCGGCGCGGTCGTCATTTTTCTTCGGCGCACGATTTTTCCGACGCCAAGGCAAGGTACCCACAATTCCGAAAGTTGGTACGGCGGCGGTGGTGGCTACGAGGGCCACAGTGGACACGATGGCGGTGGGCACGCCGGTCACGGTGGCGGAGACAGCTAAGCTCATTGCCCGACCTCCAGTGAGAATTGCCGAGCGCCGCTGTCGACCTCACGCGCATCGAAGACGCCGGTCAAGATGTCGCTCATGCGGTCGAGGTCGCGCACGACGAAGGTCATGTGGGAGAGGCCCTGGATCATTCCGCGGCCTCCCTCTTCTCCTCGGCCTTGTCTTCATTTTCCCTCGCCTCGTATTCGGCGCGCATGCGGCGGACCAAGCCGAGCTCGGCCTGGAAGTCGACATAGTGCGGCAGCTTCAAATGCTCGACGAAGCCGGTCGCCTGCACATTGTCGGAATGGGAGATAACGAATTCCTGGTCCTGCGCCGCGGCGACAACATCCTCGCCGAGCTCGGTGGCGCGCAGCGCCCTGTCGCAGAGCGCCATGGCCATCGCCTTGCGCTCGCTCTGGCCGAAGACCAGGCCGTAGCCGCGCGTGAACTGCGGCGGCGCCTTGGCCGAGCCCTTGAACTGGTTGACCATCTGGCATTCGGTGACGCGGATCGAGCCCAGCGGCACGGCGAAGGGCAGCTCCGGCACGTCGAGCTCCAGCTCGACCTCGCCGATGCGGATCTCGCCGACGAAGGGATGGTTGCGGGCGTAGCCGCGCTGCGTCGAATAGCCGAGCGCGAGCAGAAAACCCTCGTCGCCGCGCGACAGCGCCTGCAGGCGGATGTCGCGCGCCATCGGGAATTGCAGCGGCTCGCGGGTGATGTCGCCCGGCACATGGTCGAGCGGCATCTCGCCGTCGGCCTCGATCAGGCCTTCATGGGCGAGGATCGCCGAAACGCGTGGCATGGCCTCCGGCTCGGCCGGACGCTGCGCCGGCCTCTCGACCTCGGCGCCGGCGGCGAGCTCCGGATCGAGCAAGCGGTGGGTGTAGTCGAAGGTTGGGCCGAGCACCTGGCCGCCGGGCAGATCCTTGTAGGTGGCCGAGATACGACGCTCGACCTGCATCGCGCCGGTATCGACCGGATTGGTGTAGCCGAAGCGCGGCAGCGTGGTGCGGTAGGCGCGCACCAGGAAGATCGCCTCGATCATGTCGCCGCGCGCCTGCACGACGGCTAACGCGGCAAGCTCGCGATCGTAGAGCGAGCCTTCGCTCATCACCCGGTCGACGCCGAGCGCCAGCTGCTCGACGATCTGGTCGAGGCGCAGCGCCGGCACCGAGCGGTAGCCGCGGCGGCGATCGGCCAGCAGGCGGTGCGCATTGGCAATGGCGGCTTCGCCGCCTTTCACCGCGACATACATGTCATGCCTCCATCGTCTTGATGCGGGTGGTGCGCGGCAGGCAGGCGAGGCTGCCGGGTGCGGCCAGGATGATGTCGACGCCGCGCGGGAAACGCTGGTTGTTCTGCTTCCACTGCTCGACGAAATGGCGCGGCATGCCTGGAGGCGCGATCATCGACGTCTTTTCGATACCCGGGCCCTCAAGCAGCAGCGACGAGCCCGAAGCGAGGTCGTCGACAAGGAGGATCAGCGTCGTCGAGCGGTCGGGATATTCCTGCGTGCCTTGCGCAAAACCGTCGAGCGCGGCCATCTCCTTCGGATTGGCGATCAGCGCGAAATGCGCGTCGGCCGGCGTGTTGGCCATGGGCGCGCCGGTGTGGAAGCCGAGCCAGGCCTTGACCGAAACTTCCGCCTGCAGCGGCGGGTCGAGCCAGACCGGCGTGTCGTTGTCGCAGAGCGAAAGCGCCACGGCGGCGGCGGTCGCCGACAGCGGCGCCGGCGGGCGGGCGAACTGCGGGAGGTCCTGGACGGTGCCGGGGCGCGCCATCGCATCCATGATGGCGCGGAACACGGCCTGGGCGTTGAAGACCGGCTCGGGGAAGCCGCCGTCGATCGATTGCGTGGCGATGTTCATCAGTCCTCTCCGCGCACCATGGTGAAGAAATCCACTTTCGTGGCCGCCGTCTCGACGCGCCGCGTCTCGCGCGCCGCATCGAGCGCCGCGCGCAGCGGCGCGACCAGTTTTGCCTCGACCGTTTCGCGGTGCGCCGGGTCCTGCCAGAGCGCGTCGGCGATCGCCGCGAGCCTTGCCTTGGCTTTGTCACGGCCGAGCGCATAGGAATGGCCGACCTGGCCCGAGGGCAGCCGCACCGTGGCGCGGGTGACCGTCGCCTCGCCGACATTGAACGGCGCGCCGCCGCCACCGATCCGCCCGCGCACCGTCACCAGGCCGGTCTCGGGGCCGCGCAAAAGCTCGGCCTCCGAAGGCAGGCCCGCTTCGTTCCACAGGCGGGCGATCTCATCGGCTGCGGCATGCGCCAGCGTCGCCATGACGGCCTTTCGCCCGGCCTGCTCGCGCGCTTCCTGTCCTCGCATGGCATCGCTCCTTGCACGCGTAAAATTTGTCTATTGATATAGACAACTATACAAATTATACGTATCTCGTAACGGGAGTCCATGACGGGTGGATGACAACCCGGGAAAATGCTTGGGGGCGATGGGTGACCGGACTGGCGAGCAGCATCGAAAGGCGTAACGGCGTGTCGCTGTGGCGGCAGATCGCCGACCGGATCCTGCAGGCGATTGCCAATGGCGATTTCGCGGAGAATGCGGCGCTGCCGCCGGAGATCGCGCTGGCCGAGCGCTACGGGGTCAACCGCCATACGGTGCGCAGCGCCATTGCGGCACTTGTGCAGGAAGGCGTGCTGAAGGCCGAGCAAGGGCGCGGCACCTTCGTCTTGTCGCGCAAGCGGCTGTCCTATCCGATCGGCGCGCGCACGCGTTTCTCAGCCGGGCTGCAAGGACAGACGACCGAACGGCATATCGCGCTGTTGTCATCATCGACGGAGCCGGCCAGCCGGCGCATCGCCGACGCGCTGGGCATCGCCAAGGGCGCGGCCGTCATCCGCCTGGAGACGCGCGGCGAGGCCGATGGTCATGCGGTGTCACGCGCCACGACCTGGTTCGACGCCAAGCGCTTCGCCGGCATTGAGGCCGCCATGGCGGAAACGGGATCGATCACCACCTCACTGAAGCGCTTCGGCATCAACGATTATCTCAGGCAGTCGACCGTGCTGTCGGCACGCCACGCCGATGCCGACGATCTGGCCGCGCTCGATCTGCAGCCCGGCGCCATCGTGCTGGTCACCGTCGCGGTCAATGTCACGCTCGACGGTGAGCCGATCCAGTTCGCGGAATCGCGATTTCCGGCAGAGCGGGTGGAGCTGAAGCTGTCGGCCGGCGATTAACCCCACCATCATCACCCCAGTGCGATAACCTCGGGGGTCGTCATCCATGGGCGGAGCGACGCGAAGCGGAGCGCAGACCCGAAGATCCATTCCGTTACCTTGATCGTAGTGAGCAGCGGAGCAGAATTCTGGATCGCCGCAACGCGTCGACGTCACGGAATGGATCGTCGGGTCTGCACTGCGTCGCTACGCTCCTTGCTCAGCCCGTGGATGACGAAGTGACAGGCGCTGCGGCCAATCACCAAGGCTGCGATTTGCCAGGAAAGGCAGCCTGCAGATCTCGAACCGGGCTTTCCTAACCCACCTCGATCACCGCCTTGATCAGCCCCGACTTCTCATGCGCCCATCTGGGGAGGTCACGCGGCGTTTCGGCGAGCGTCGTGCGATGGGTGACGAGCTTGTTCAACGGCACCGCGCCGTTGCGGATCGAGGCCGCGACATGGTCGAAATCGGCCCTCAGCGCGTTGCGGCTGCCGACCAGCGTCATCTCGCGCTTGTGGAATTCGGGGTCGGAGAAGGCGATGTCGTCCTTGACGACGCTGACCAGCACCAGCGTCCCGCCATGCGCGACATGGGCGAAGGCCGACTGCACGGACTTTGTATTGCCGGTCGCGTCGAACACAAGGTCGAAACCTTCGCCGGCGGTTGCCTGCCGCACCAGATCGGCGGCCGTTGCCTTCGAACCGTCCAGCGCGGCAAAGCCGAGTTCTTTCTCGGCGAAGCCGAGGCGCTCGCTGCTCATGTCGAGCAGGCTGACGTCCAGTCCGGCAATGCGCGCGAAGATCGCCGTGCCGAGCCCGATCGGTCCGGCGCCGATGACCAGCGTGCGCTGGCCGGGGAGCCCAAGCGATCTGCGCACGGCATGCGCGCCGATCGCCAGGAATTCCACCGCCGCGGCGTCGGCCAATGACAGGCCGTTCGTCGGATAGAGATTTTGCGCCGGCACCAGGATCTCGTCGCACATGGCGCCGTCGCGATGGACGCCGAGCACCTCGATCTTCACGCAGCAATTCGGTTTGCCGTGACGGCAGGCGATGCATTTGCCGCAGGCGAGGTAGGGGTTGATGATGACCGGCTCGCCGACGCCAAGGTCGACGCCGTCACCCTTTTCGACGATCGTGCCCGCGACCTCGTGGCCCATGATGCGCGGATAGGCGAGGAACGGGTGCTTGCCTTCGAAGATGTGGTAGTCGGTGCCGCAGATGCCGACATGGCTGACGGCGACGCGCGCCCAGCCGGATGGAGGCGCGCCGGGGTCGGCGCGGTCTTCGAGGACAAGGTCGCCGGGCGAGCGGCAAACGACGGCTTTCATAGGCAATTCCAGTATTCAAAAAGGCGCCGGTCCCTCGGTTGAGCGGACCGGCGTCAGGTCAGGGAGGATTCACTTGCCGCGACGGCGCAGGCCGTCGAAGTAGACGATGACGATGATCAGCAGGCCGGTGATGATGCGCTGCCAGAAGGCATTGACGTTGAGCAGGTTGGCGCCGTTGTTGATGGTGGCGAGGATGAAGGCGCCGAGCAACGGCCCGTGCACCGAGCCCACCGCGCCGAACAGCGAGGTGCCGCCGATCACCGACGAGGCGATCGCTTGCAGTTCCCAGCCCTCGGCCTGTGTCGGGTTGCCGATGCCGATGCGTGAGGCAAGCAGTACGCCGACAAAGGCCGCGCACAGGCCGGATAGCGTATAGGCCATATAGATGGTGCGCTGCACGTTGACGCCGGACAGGCGCGAGGCCTCGGCATTGGAGCCGACCGAGAACAGGTAGCGGCCCCAGCGGCTGTGATGCAGGAAGATATAGGCCGGGATTCCGACCAGGATCACCATCCAGAACAGGTTGGGGACGCCGACGAAGGAATTGCGCGAGAATTCCTGGAAGGCGTCGTTGTTGATCGAGATCGAATTGCCGTTGGTCATCAACAGGCCGATGCCGCGCAGCGACGTCAGCGTGGCCAGCGTGATGATGAAGGGCGGCAGGCCCATCTTGACGATGCCGAAACCGTGGAACAGGCCGATGGCGACGCCGACCAGCAGCGTGATCAGGATGGCGGCGAAAACCGGCACGCCGGCATTGATCAGCAAGGCCGCGATGACGGTGGAGAAGCCGACCACCGCGCCGACAGAAAGATCGATGCCGCCGGTGATGATGACGAAGGTCTGGCCAACCGCCAGGATGGCGATCATCGATCCCTGGCGCAAAAGGTTCGAGATGTTGTTGGCCGAGGCGAAGCTCGATGTCGCCACGGACAGGATGACCCACAGCAGAACCAGCAGCGCCAGCAGCGTCAGCCCGAACAGGGCGTTGTAATTTCGCTTCGGCTTTTCGGCGGGAATCGCCTCGGTGCTCATGTCTGTCCTCCCTGTTTTTCTTGTTTCTCGGCGAGCGCCTGCGTGAGGATTTCCTCGTGATCGGCGGTGCGGAACCCATGCGTGGCGACCAGCTTGCCGCGCCGGAACACATGCAGCGTGTCGGCAAGCTCGTAGACTTCCGGCAGATAGGAGGAGATCAGGATGATGCCGGCGCCCTTCGACAGCAGCGTCGAGAACAGGCGGTAGATCTCGGCCTTGGTGCCGACATCGACACCGACCGTCGGCTCGTCGAAGATGAACAGCTTGGCGCCATGCGCCAGCCATTTGCCGATGACGATCTTCTGCTGGTTGCCGCCGGACAGGCTGGAGGCGAGTGCGTTGCGCGTCGGCGTCTTGATCCTGAGGTCGGCGATCTGGCGGTCGGCCTCGGCCTTCTCCTTCGTGCCGGAGATCAGCATGTTGCTGGAGATGCGCTTGTAGATCGGCAGGTTGAGGTTCATGCCGACCGGCAGATTGAGGCACAGGCCCTGGTCGCGGCGACTTTCCGGCGCCAGCGCCATGCCGAGCCGGATCGCGTCGTGCTCGGAGTTGACCTGCACCTCCTCGCCTTGCCAGAAGATCTGGCCGGCCGATTTCCTGTGGCGGCCGTAAAGCGTGGTGACGAACTCGCTGCGGCCGGCGCCGATCAGGCCGTAAAGGCCGACGATCTCGCCGGCGCGCACGGTCAACGAGATATTCTCAAAACCTTTGCCGGAGAGGCTCCTCGTCTCAACGATCGTGGCGCCGGGGTTGAAATGTTCCTTGTGGTAGATCTGCTCGATCGAGCGGTTGATCATCAGCTTGACCAGCTCGGGCTCGTTGGTCTCGGCGATGTTGCGGGTGCCGACCAAAGTGCCGTCGCGCAGCACGGAGACGCGGTCGGCAAGCTCGAACACCTCCTCCATGCGATGGCTGATATAGATGATGGTGACGCCTTCGCCCTTCAGCCTTCGGATCAGCTTGAACAGCTGGTCGGCCTCCTTGCGGGTGAGGTAGGCGGTCGGTTCGTCGAAGATCAGGAATTTGGTGCCGCGCACGGTGGCGCGGGCGGCGGCGATCAGCTGCTGCTGGCCGATTGTGAGGTCGCCCAGCACGACATGCGCCGGCAGGTCGAAGCCGAGGTCGTTGATGATCTTCTGCGCGTCCTTGACCATGGCCCGCTGCTGCAGGAGGCCGAAGCGGGATTCCTCCTCGCCGAGGAACATATTGGCGGCGACGGTGAGATGGCGGCACAGCACCACCTCCTGGTGAACGGCGTTGATGCCGAGCGCCATCGCCTCGTGCGGGGTCGCTAAAGCCACGGGCTGGCCTTCCCAGATGACCTCGCCCGAGGTGCGAGGCATGACGCCGGTCAGAAGCTTGATGAGGGTGGATTTGCCGGCGCCGTTCTCGCCGACGATGGCATGGATCTCACCTGCCTTGAAGGCAAGGTGCACGGGCTTCAGCGCATGCGTGCCGGGATAGCGCTTTTCCAGCCCGTTGAGTTCGAGGATCGTCCTGCCCGGCTGCAGCGTGGGGGCCGGGTGCAGTTCCTGCGCCGTCGACGTCATGACAATCCTCCCAGTTTGGTCTCAACCATTGGGTATGCGGCGATGCGTCTTCAGGTGCGCATCTTAATTGGCAAGGTAAGGCAAGTTCAGGCAATTCCGAACGGAAAAACGCCAGGCACTTTTCCTGGAATCGCTCGGGCCGTCGAATTTCCAAGCCGTCCCCACCCAGGGGATGTTTCCGGGGCGCCAGGGCCCCGGAAACGACTGTCGTGAAGATCTTACTTGAGCTTCGGGTTGAGCAGCGCGTCGATCTTCGGATCCTTCATGTTCGCCTTGGTGACGAGGTTCGCGCCGGTATCGACATTGGCTTCGACCTTCTCCCCCTTCGAGGCGGCGAGTGCAGTCTTGATGCCGTCATAGCCCATCCGGTAGGGATCCTGGACGACGAGGCCGGAGATGACGCCGTCGTTGAGGAATTTGATCAGCTTCTCGTCGCTGTCGAAGCCGATGAGCGCCACCTTGCCGGCAAGGTTGTTCTCGGCGATCGCCTGGCCGACGCCCTGCGCCATGATCAGGTTGGAGGCGAAGATGCCCTTCAGGTCGGGATTGGCGGTGATCAGGTCGGTCGCGATGTTGAGGCCGGTGGTGGCCTGGCCATCGGCGTATTTGTCGGCGATGAGCTCGAGGCCCGGATACTTGGCCTTGATCTGTTCGATGAAGCCTTGCTTGCGCTGCTCGAGCGAGCCGGCGCCGGGAAGTGCGGTGATCAGCGCGACCTTGCCTTCGACCTTGCCGCCATTGGCGGCGCCGATCGCGGCGGCCAGACCGTCAGCGGCGACGCGGCCACCCTGGACGTTGTCGGTGGTCAGGAAGGAAGTGAAGGCCTTGGAGTCGGCGCCGGAGTCGATGCCGATGACCTTGACCTTGGAAGCCGCCTCGTCGATGGGCTTGCCGAGCGCCTTGAACTCGGTCGGCGAGATGACGACTGCCGCCGGGTTGCTGGCAACGGCGTTCTCGAGAATCGAGATCTGGCCGTTGACGTCGGTTTCAGCCTGGGCGCCGAGCTCCGGCACGTTGATGCCGAGATCCTTGCCGGCCTTGCGGGCGCCGGCCAGAACGATCTGCCAGTAGAAGGACGTGGTGTCCTTGACGATGATCGGAATGGTCACGTCGGCCGCCGAAGCCGGTGCGGTATGCAGCGCGCCGGCGAGCATCGACGCGGCGGCAAGGGCCACGAAAGCGCGGCGGTTGAGAAGGCTGGTCACGAATTTCATTGGGTTCCTCCCTAAGTCGCCTGGTGAAGGTTCGGAAGCTCCATCTGGATAGGCGCGGCCCAAACAGAACTTTATCAATAAAAAACAGATGCCGTTTTTTGATAGTGCATCGTCATGGTCGATGCAAGCGGTCTCTAATGCCTTTTGCGTGATGCTGGGCGGGATTTGTTCGGCTCTGCCGGCTCCTCCCGGGCAGCACACGGATGCTTCCGTTCCTCCTTCTCGTGATGGAACATTGATTTCATGTCTCTGTCAATATGGAATATTCATTCCATATTGACATCGCAGGATCGTGAGCCCGATTTCCTCCCGTCAGCGGTGCTTCTGCCGCGATAAGTGCGTGCGGGCTAAAGCGTCGCGCCGAGATGCCAGGGCACGAACTCGTTGTCGCCATAGCCGAACGCCTCGCTCTTGGTCTTGCGGCCGGACGCCGTCTCGATGATCAACTCAAAGAGCTCGCGGCCCATGCCGGCGATGGTCTTCTCGCCCGAGGCGATGACGCCGCAATTGACGTCCATGTCCTCTTCCATCTGGTGGAACATGGTCGAGTTGGTGGCGACCTTGATCGACGGCGTCGGGCGGCAGCCGAAGCAGGAACCGCGGCCGGTGGTGAAGACGATGACATTGGCGCCGCCCGCCACCTGGCCGGTGGCCGAGACCGGGTCGTAGCCGGGCGTGTCCATGAACACCAGGCCGCTGCCGGAGACCTTCTCGGCGTAGCCGAAGACGCCGTTAAGCGGCGTTTGGCCGCCCTTGGCGACTGCGCCCAGCGATTTCTCCAGGATCGTGGTCAATCCGCCGCGCTTGTTGCCGGGCGAGGGGTTGTTGTCGATCGAGGCGCCGTGCTTGGCGGTATGGTCCTCCCACCACTTCACAAAGCCGTCGAGCTTGGCGGCGATCTCGGGCGAGGCGGCGCGATAGGCGAGCAGATGCTCGGCGCCGTAGATCTCGGTCGTCTCCGACAGGATGCCGATGCCGCCGACACCGGCAAGGATGTCGACAGCTGCGCCCAACGCCGGGTTGGCGGTGATGCCCGACATGCCGTCCGAGCCGCCGCATTGCAGGCCGACGACGATCTCCGAGACCGGGATCGGCTCGCGCTGCAAGTGGCCGACTTCCTCGGCAATCTCAGTGAGCACGCCCATCGCCTTCTCGACCGATTTACGCGAGCCGCCGGCCTCTTGGATGTTGAAATGGCGTTTTCCCGCCGCGACGCCCTTCTGGCCGTAGAGGGTGAGCTGGTTAACCTCGCAGCCCAGCCCGACCATCATCACGCCGCCGAAATTCGGATGGCGAGCATAGCCCGCGAGCGTGCGGTGCAGCACCATCATGCCGTCGCCGGTGCCGCTCATGCCGCAGCCCTGGCCGTGCACGATCGGTACGAAGCCGTCGATGCCGGGATATTTCGGCAGCAGCGTGCGGTTGGCCTCGTCGGCGATGGCGTGGCAGACGGTCGACGAGCAATTGACGCTGGCGATGATGCCGATGAAGTTGCGCGTGCCGGCGCGCCTGTCGGCGCGGCGATAGCCCATGAAAGTGCGCTTGCGGTCGGCCTCGGTGGCGTGCTCGGCCTCGCTCGGCGGCACCACCGGCAGGCGGCCGCTCTCGAACACCAGATTGTGCGAATGGACATGCTCGCCGGCCGCGATGTCCTGCGTGGCGCGGCCGATCGCCTGGGCGTATTTCACCACCGCTTCGCCTGCCGCGATCGGCTTGATCGCAACCTTGTGGCCGGGCTCGATCACGGCAGTCGCGGCGGCACCGCCCGGCAGGGGAGCGCCGATCTCAAGCCGGCCATTGGCGACGGCGACGTTGTCGGAAGGGGAAAGGAGGATGGTGTTGGCGATGGTCACGAGCGGCTGTCCTGGGTGATCCTGGGGAGCGGGCGGATTGACTTGCGCCCTTTTAAAGGTAATGTCTTTTATCGGGAAAAAACATTTTTGCGTCAATTGTTTTTTCGTCGCGGGCGGCGCGTGTCATGAAGGAGCACGCGCGCGTCTTTAGCAAGCCGCTGAAAACTTTTCGAGTTTTCGGATGCTTGCGCTAGGAACGCAACATAATTGCGCCTCAAGCCGGCCGTCGCAAGCGCCGGCGAGGCAACGGGGCAGGAAATGTCAAAGAGCAACAACGTCTACAAGGACGCCTTCAACCGCTGTCTGCGGCTGCTCGACGAATCCAGAAGCCTGCCATCCGAGCCTGAGCTCGGCACGCTGCTCGGCGTCAGCCGCACCACGGTGCGCAGCATTCTTACGCGCATGGAAGAGACCGGGCTGATCGACTGGAACAAGCGCAACAAGACGGTGCTGCGGGCGCCGAAGGCAGAAGATTTCTTCCCCGAGGAAGAGACCGACTCGCTGGCCGAGATCATCGAGCGCTCCTTCATGCGCCGGCTGCTCGCCGGGGGCGCCGAAGCCGGCATGCAGATCAACGAGCTGGAATTGGCGCGCGAGATCGGCGTCGGCACCACCAGCGTGCGCGAATTCCTGATCCGCTTCTCGCGCTTCGGACTGATCGAGAAGCGGCGCAACAGCCATTGGGTGCTGAAGGGCTTTACGCGCGCCTTCGCGCTGGAGCTGACCGAGATCCGCGAGATGTTCGAGCTGCGCTCGGCCGCGGCTTTCGCGGCGCTGCCGCAAGACAGCGCGGTCTGGGCCGATCTCGATCGGCTGGAGGCCGAGCATCGCAAGCTCGCCAGCGAAATCGCCACGCGCTTCAACGAGTTCTCCGAGCTCGACGAGCGCTTCCACCGCCTGATCCACCGGGCGTCGCACAACCGCTTCATCGTCGACTTCTATGACGTGATCGCGATGATCTTCCACTACCACTACCAGTGGAACAAGGCGGAGGAGCGCCAGCGCAACGAAGTCGCGATCCAGGAGCATCTCGCCTATATCGCGGCGCTGAAGTCGCGCGATCCCGCCAAGGTGGACGCCGCCTGCCGCAAGCACCTGAAGTCGGCGCGCCAGACGCTGCTGACTTCGATTCCTGAAGGACGACAGGCGCAGCCGGCTTAACCAGCGCCCATCGCGCCGCGTTGCCGCAGCGCGGTTTTGCCGATTTTCCGGCCGCATCCCGCGTGCTACGGTCGACGCGTTTCTGAGAGAGGCTTTGCGTTGGATATCCGGCTGAGACGATGGAGCATGCCGGCCGCGTTCGTCGCGGCGCTGCTTTTGTTGCTCCAGTCTTCGCTTGGGGCCTTCGCCCTCGGCGCGCCTTCGCAGCTCGATGCCTTCGGCAATGTCATCTGCACCCATGAGGGGGCCGTAAAGCTACCTGGCGGCGATCCGGACCAGCAGCATATGCCGGCCTGCTGCTCGTTCGGCTGCAACATGGTGTCGGCGGCGCATCTGCTGCCGCCGGAAGCGGGCGCGGTGGCCGGAACCCGGGTTTTCGAAACCGTCGCCTTCCAGCTTCCGGCCTTCCAGCACCAGGATTTCGTCCGCGACCGTTCGCCGGCCAATCCGCGCGCTCCGCCGGCAATGGACTGATCCGCGGAACCTTCCGCCACATTGTTCATCTTTACGATCAGACCGCTCGCGACCGCATGCCGGCGCGATCTCATGGAGCAACCATGTTCAATCTTCTTTCCAAGGCGCAGGCCTTCGCCCTCCGCAGCGCGCCGACGTTCCACCTCCAGCAGCGCGTCGAACTTGCCGTGCTTGCGCTCCTTCTCCTCTTCGCATGCGTTCCAGCCGCCATCGCGCATGAGTTCAAGGTCGGCGACCTCGAGATCGAGCATCCCTGGTCGCGGGCGACGCCGCCCGGCGCCAAGGTGGCCGGCGGCTACTTCACCGTGGTCAACAAGGGCAGCACGCCGGACCGGCTGCTGTCGATTACCTCCGACATCTCCGACAAGGCCGAACTGCATGCGATGGGAGTCAAGGATGGCGTCATGACCATGCGGCCGGTCGAAGGCGGGCTGGAGATCCCGGCCGGCGGCAAGGTCGCGCTCAAGCCGGGTGCCTACCATTTGATGTTCACCGGCCTGAAGCGACAGCCGAAGCAGGGCGAGAAATTCCCGGCGACGCTGACCTTCGAGAAGGCCGGCAGCGTCAAAGTCGAGTTCCTCGTCGAAGGCATGGGCGAGACCGGCGACATGGACATGGATCACGCCGAGTAATCCGCCGATTCGAAATCAGAGGGACAATCCATGAAGAAGTATCTTTTGGCGGCGGGCGCGCTTTGCGTGCTTGGGACCAATGCGGCGCTCGCCCATATCACGCTCGAAACGCAGGAAGCGCCTGTCGGCTCGACCTACAAGGCGGTGCTGCGCGTGCCGCATGGCTGCGAGGGCAAGGCGACGAGCGCCGTGCGCGTGCAGATCCCGGAAGGGGTGATTTCAGTGAAGCCGATGCCCAAGCCCGGCTGGACGCTGCAGACCAAGAAGGGCAAATACCAGAAATCCTACCAGCTCTATGGCGAGACGCTGACCACCGGCGTCAAGGAAGTGGATTGGAGCGGCGGCAACTTGCCGGACGAGTTCTACGACGAGTTCGTCTTCCGCGCCTCGCTGGCGGCCGATCTGCCGGCCGGCCAGATGCTTTATTTCCCGGTGGTGCAGGAATGCGGTGACGCCACCGATCGCTGGATCGAGATTCCGGCGGCCGGCCAGGATGAGGACGCCTTGGAAACGCCTGCGCCCGTCATCAAATTGCTGCCGAAGAAATGATCTCTGTTGGCGCGCTCCATCGGGGCGCGCCATCATTTCCAGTCACGACGAGATGAACGCAGCACAGCTCTCTACGACGATCCGCATGCATACCCGCCCGCTTGCCTGGCTGGTCGCGGCGCTCATGGCGATGGCGGTGTTGGCGATGCCCGGCCGCGCCTCGGCGCATGCGGCGCTGGTCGCGACCGACCCGGCCGACGGCGCCGTGCTGGCGCAAAGCCCGGCGCAGTTTTCGCTGACCTTCAGCGAACCCGTCTCGCCGCTGGTGCTCACGCTCGTGCGCCCCGACGGCTCGCAGCTGGCGCTGACATCTTTCCGGCTCAACGACCAGACGGTCGAGATCGACAATCCCGAGGTGCTCAAATCCGGCACGCATGTGCTAAGCTGGCGGGTGGTGTCGGTCGACGGTCATCCGGTCGGCGGTTCGGCGCTGTTTTCCATCGGCGCGCCAAGCGCGGCACCGGTCGCGGGCGAAGCCGTCGATTGGACGTTGCGCGCGGTGATCTGGGCAGCCAAGCTGCTCCTTTACGCCGGCCTCTTTCTCGGCGTCGGCGGCGCGGTCGCGCTCGCTTGGCTGGCCAAGGACCGGCGCTGCGGCCAAAGCTTTGTTGCCGCGGCACTGCTTTTCGGCCTCGTCGCGGCACCCGTGTCGCTCGGCCTGCAAGGGCTGGATGGGCTTGGCGCGCCGCTCGCGCGCTTCGCGGCACCGGCCGTGTGGAAGACCGCGCTGGAGACGAGCTTCGTCTGGACCGCGCTGGTCGGCCTGATCGCGCTTGGTCTCGCTTTGCTGTCGCTTGCCGGGCCATCGGGTCTTCGCAAGCTGGCCGCGAGCGCGGCGTTGCTCGGTGTCGGCGGCGCTCTTGCCGCCAGCGGCCACGCCAGTGCCGCCGAACCGCAATGGCTGACGCGGCCGCTCGTGTTCCTGCACGGCACCGCAATCGCCTTCTGGGCGGGCGCGCTGGCGCCGCTCGGCCTCGCGTTGCGATACCAGCCCGAGGAGGCGAAAGCATTTCTTCGCCGGTTTTCGCGAACGATCCTGCCCGTGGTGGCGATCCTGGCGGCGAGCGGCATCGTGCTGGCGATCATCCAAGTGCAGGAACCGGCAGCGTTGATCAACACGTCCTATGGTCGCCTGCTGCTCTTGAAGCTCGGTCTGCTGCTTTTCCTTTTCACGCTTGCCGCGATCAATCGCTGGACGCTGACGGCGCCCGCCGAGGCGGGTGACACCGAAGTGCAGCGGCGGCTTGTGCGCTCGATCGGCATCGAGATGCTGATCGCGCTCGCCATCTTCGGCGTCGCCGCCGGCTGGCGCTTTACCCCGCCGCCGCGCGCTCTGGCGATCGCCGCCGCGCAGCCGGTGTCGATCCACATCCACACGCTGAAGGCGATGGCCGATCTCAGCATCACACCCGGACATGCCGGCGAGGTAGAGGCCTCAATGGTGATCATGACCGGCGATTTCGGCCCGTTGGACGCCAAGGCGGTAACGCTGGTGCTGTCGAAGCCGGATTCCGGCATCGAGCCGATCAAGCGGCCGGCGACGAAACCCGGCGACGGCACTTGGCGTGTCGACAATCTCGTCATTCCAATTCCTGGCCGCTGGAATGCACGGCTTGATATTCTCGTTTCGGATTTTGAGATGGTGAACATCGAAGCGCCGATCGACATCCGGGCTGACGTGCTGATATTCAGGTGAGGCCGGCCTGCAAATGGCGATCTCCTCCGCTTCCGGTGCTCACGTACTTCAAGTACGCTCCGCTCCGGTTCTCGGAAATCACCATTTTCGACTCGGCCTGACCTGAATCTCAGCACGTCCCTTCGGCGTTACAACCCGGCGAGGCGGTTGACGGCGTCGCCAAGGCCCGTCATTCATCTTGCGAAACAGTGGGCATCGCCCGAAACGCGACCATAACAAGCATCCGAAAGCAGGGAAGAAACGATGGAAAAAGCCGAAATCGGCCTGATCGGCCTTGGCACGATGGGCTCCAACCTGGCGCTCAACATCGCCGAGCACGGGCACCGCATCGCCGTTTTCAACCGCACGCCGGCGCGCACCGACGCGTTTGTCGAGAGCGCTGGTCCGCTGAAGGACATGGTCGTGCCCTGCTACAGCCTGGAGGGGCTTGCCGCGGCGATCCGGCCGCCACGGCCGATCATCATCATGGTGCTGGCCGGCAAGCCGGTCGACGAGCAGATGGCGGCGTTGCGCGGCGTGCTCTCCGGCAACGATATCGTCATCGATGCCGGCAACGCCAATTTCCGCGACACGATGCGCCGCTTCTCGGAACTGTCCGGCTCGGGCCTGACCTTCATCGGCATGGGCGTGTCGGGCGGCGAGGAGGGCGCGCGCCACGGGCCATCGATCATGGTCGGCGGCACCGAAGAGTCGTGGAAGCGCGTCGAGAAGGTGCTGACGGCGATCTCGGCCAAGTTCAAGAACGAACCCTGCGCCGCCTGGCTCGGCACCGACGGCGCCGGTCATTTCGTAAAAACCATCCACAACGGCATCGAATATGCCGACATGCAGATGATCGCCGAGATCTACGGCATACTGCGCGACGGGCTCGGCATGACGCCGAAGGAGATCGGCACGGTCTTCGAGGAATGGAACAAGGGCCGGCTCAACTCCTACCTGATCGAGATCACCGCCAAAGTGCTCGCCGCCGACGATCCCAAGACCGGCAAGCCGGTGGTCGACATCATCCTCGACCGCGCCGGACAGAAGGGCACCGGCAAATGGTCGGTGATCGAGGCGCAGCAGCTCGGCATTCCGGCGACGGCCATCGAAGCCGCGGTCGCGGCGCGCGTGTTGTCCTCGATCAAGGACGAGCGGCAGGCGGCGGAAAAGGCCTATGGCAATATCGGCGTCGAGAATATCTCCGGCGATAAGGCCGCGCTGCTCAAGGATCTGGAGCTGGCGCTGTTCGCCGGAAAGATCGCGGCTTACGCGCAGGGCTTTGCGGTGATGAGCGGCGCATCCAAGGAGTTCAACTGGAACCTGCCGATGCCGACCATCGCCAAGATCTGGCGCGCCGGCTGCATCATCCGCTCGCAAATGCTGGACACGATGGCCGAAGCGTTCGGCTCTGGCGGCGCTTCCACCAATCTTCTGATGGCGCCGGCCTTCATCGCCATGATGAAGGAAGCGCATCCGTCGCTTCGGCGTATCGTGGCAAGGGCGTCCGAGGCCGGCTCGCCGGTGCCTGCGCTGTCCTCGGCGCTCGCCTATTTCGACAGCTACCGCCAGGGACGCGGCACGTCGAACCTCATCCAGGCGCAGCGCGACTTCTTCGGCGCGCATGGGTTCGAGCGCATCGGCGAAGAGGGCGCCTTCCATGGCCCATGGGGGAGTGGGGCCGGACACTAACCGCGATAGGATAAAACCTCACTCGGCTTGCTCAGCGACTGCAGCGAGCCGGGTTCCTTGCCTGCAATCCAGCCAAGCACGGCACGGGCCAACTCGGAGCCGGCCAGGCGGAAATCCTCGTTAACGACGAGCAGCTCCCGCCGAAACAGGTGCAGCACCTCTGAGGACTGTTTCGACACCACGTCGACATCGCGGCCGAGCTTCAGGCCGGCATCCTCGATACCGGCGACGACGGCGAGCGTTGCTGCGGCGGCGCTGCTGATGATGCCGTCCGGGCGGTCGTCTCGGCGCATGAGCTGGGCGGTGCGCATCCTGATCTGCTCGATCGTATGGTCGATCGAGACGGTATTGAACGGCACCTCTGAGGCGCCGACCTCGCTCAGCGCATCGGCAAAGCCGTTCACCGTATAGCGGAAATAGGTGAGGCCGACCGGCGGCGTCACCAAAGCAAGCCGGTTGCGGCCCTTGGCGGCCAGCGCGCTGACGGCTTCGCCGGCAAAGGCGTAGTTATCGAAGTCGTGATAGGGATGCACCAGCCCCATGTCGGTGCGGCCATGCGTGGCGAAGGGAATGCCGCGCTCCAGCATGTAGCGCGCCCGCGGATCATTGGGCTGCGTGCGCGATATGATGACGCCGTCGGCGGAGCCCGTCTCGACCAGATAGCGCACCGGGTCCAGCGGATCCTGCGAGCGCGAATAGGGCGTGACGATCAGATGATAGGGCGTGTCGGCGATCACTTCGGTGACGCCGTAGATGATGTCCGAAACGAAGCTCATCAACTCGTGCTCGGTGTTCAGCACGAGCGAGATGACGTTGGTCTTGCCGGTCCTCAAGCGCACGCCGGCGCGGTTCGGGCGATAGCCGATCTGCTTGGCGACAAGCTGTACGCGCCGCCTGGTCTCGGCGCCGATCTCGGGTGCGTCCTTCAGGGCGCGCGACACGGTCGTCACGCCAAGCCCGGTCATGAAGGCAAGCGTCTTCAGCGTCGGCCGTTCCTTGCCCGACGCGTCGTCGTCCTTCTTCGTTATCCGTCTATCCATTCGTCCCGCCCGTCAGGCGCATAGCAGCCGCGGCGCTGGCCGGCAATCGTGCGATGTTGACTTTTGCGCGACATTCAGCCCGCGGTCAGCCCAATATACTGAAACGTTACAGATTGCCAATATTCGTGACTGCCCGGGAAATTCGCAACGCGTGCGTTCTGGGCGTGCAGTTCAGGCGAAAAGCCGCGAGAATCCCAGAGAAATATCGGTCCTAGGCCAATTTGGGCGCCAATCGGCGGCTTGGACGCCGGATTAGAAGCCTCTAAAGGAATATTTTGTTCGCCTCTCGAAAAAATTTCGCTCGGCATTGAGACGGGGGGTTGCCTAGGTCCATCATTTGCCGTATCGAAAATCTGTAACGTTTCAGATTCTGGGAGGAAGCCGAAATGCGATACAAAATCCTGACCGCCGCCTTTGCCGCGACGGTCGCACTCAATTTCGCCGGTCCGGCGGCCGCAACCGACCTCGAGGTCACCCATTGGTGGACTTCCGGCGGCGAGGCGGCGGCGGTGGCGGAGCTTGCCAAGGCATTCGACGCGACGGGCAATCACTGGGTCGACGGCGCCATCGCCGGCTCCGGCGGCACGGCGCGGCCGATTATGATCAGCCGCATCACCGGTGGCGACCCGATGGGCGCCACCCAGTTCAATCACGGCCGCCAGGCCGAGGAACTCGTCCAGGCCGGGCTGATGCGCGACCTCACCGACATCGCCACCAAGGACAAGTGGACGGAGATCGTGCGGCCGAAGAGCCTGCTCGACAGCTGCACCATCGGCGGCAAGATCTATTGCGTTCCGGTCAACATCCATTCCTGGCAGTGGCTGTGGCTGTCGAACGAGGCCTTCAAGAAGGCCGGCGTGCCGACGCCGAAGAACTGGAATGAATTCGTGGCCGCCGCCCCGGCGCTGGAGAAGGCCGGCATCATCCCGCTTGCGGTCGGCGGTCAGCCCTGGCAGGCATCGGGTGCTTTCGACGTGCTGCTGGCTGCGGTCGGCGGCACCGACGCCTTCCTCAAGGTGTACAAGGACAAGGACGCCAAATTCGCCGGCGGCCCCGAGATCGCCAAGGTGTTCAAGGCGGCGGACGACGCCCGCAAGATGGCCAAGAACACCAATGTGCAGGACTGGAATCAGGCCACCAACCTGGTCATCACCGGCAAGGCCGGCGGTCAGATCATGGGCGACTGGGCGCAGGGCGAGTTCCAGGTCGCCGGCAAGACCGCCGGCAAGGACTATACCTGCCTGCCCGGCCTCGGCCTGAACGAGGTGATCGCCACGGGCGGCGATGCCTTCTATTTCCCGCTGCTCAAGGACGAAGCGAAATCCAAGGCGCAGGAAGTGCTGGCCGAAACGCTGCTCGATCCCAAGACCCAGGTCGCCTTCAACCTCAAGAAGGGCTCGCTGCCGGTGCGCGGCGACGTCGACCTCAATGCGGCGAACGACTGCATGAAGAAGGGCCTTGCCATCCTCGCCAAGGGCGCCGTCATCCCGTGGACGGACCAGCTGCTCTCGCAGGACAGCCAGAAGCAGAAGGAGGACCTGTTCTCCGAGTTCTTCGCCAAGCCCGACATGACGCTCGATGAGGCGCAGAAGCGCTTCGCCGAGATCATCGCTTCGGCCGATTGATCGACGGCGCCCCCGCCAACTCCCGACCCCAGCCTATCCGGGGCCGGGAGCCTGACGTCTCATTGTCCGGCTGCCTTAGATGAGCAACAACGAACGCCCCAACCAGCTTTTCCGCAACCTGAACGCCAAGATCGCGTCGATCCCGATGATCCTGACGGCTCTGGTGGTGTTCGTCGGTGGCACGGCCTGGACGGTGCTCTACTCCTTCACCAACTCGAAGCTTCTGCCGCGCCTCAACTTCGTCGGGCTCGACCAGTATCACCGGCTCTGGGCGACATCGCGCTGGCTGGTCTCGATCGAGAACCTTTTGATCTATGGCGCGATTTCGCTGGTGTTCTCGCTCGTCATCGGCTTCGTGCTTGCGGCGCTTCTCGACCAGAAGATCCGTTTCGAGGACACGTTCCGCACCATCTTCCTCTATCCCTTCGCGCTGTCCTTCATCGTCACCGGGCTGGTCTGGCAATGGCTGCTCAATCCGGATTTCGGCGTGCAGCGCGTCGTGCGCGATCTCGGCTGGACGAGCTTCAGCTTCGACCCGCTCTACAATTCCAGCATCGTCATCTACGGCATTTCGATCGCGGCGCTCTGGCAAGGCACCGGGCTCATCATGTGCCTGATGCTGGCCGGCCTGCGCGGCATCGACGAGGACATCTGGAAGGCCGCCCGGGTGGACGGCATACCGATGTGGAAGACGTATCTCTTCATCGTCATCCCGATGATGCGGCCGGTCTTCATCACCACGCTGGTCATCATCGCCGCCGGCATCGTCAAGGTCTATGACCTCGTCGTGGCGCAGACCAGCGGGGGTCCCGGCATCGCGTCCGAAGTGCCGGCGAAATATGTCTATGACTACATGTTCTTCGCCCAGAATCTCGGCCAGGGTTTCGCCGCCTCGACCATGATGCTGTTGTCGGTGGTGATCGTCATCGTGCCCTGGGCCTATCTCGAATTCGGAGGCCGCAAGCGTGGTTGACATCGCCTCCCTGTCCCCCGGGGCGCAAGCGCTGCGCCGCGACGCCGCCGGCCCGAGCGGGCCTAAACCGCGGCACGTATTCTCGCGCCGCAATATCTTCCTCTACGGCACGCTGATCCTCGCGGCGCTCTATTACCTTTTGCCGCTCTATGTGATGATCGTGACGTCGCTGAAGGGCATGCCGGAAATCCGCCTCGGCAACATCTTCTCGCCGCCGGTGGAAATCACCTTCGAGCCCTGGGTGAAGGCGTGGGCGACGGCCTGCACCGGTCTCAATTGCGACGGGCTCTCGCGCGGCTTCTGGAATTCGGTGCGCATCACCGTGCCGTCGGTGATCCTGTCGATCGCGATCGCCTCGGTGAACGGCTATGCCCTGGCCAACTGGCGCTTCAAGGGCGCCGACACCTTCTTCATCATCCTGATCGTCGGCGCCTTCATTCCCTATCAGGTGATGATCTACCCCATCGTCATAATCCTGCGTGAAATCGGCATCTACGGCTCGCTGACCGGCCTGGTGATCGTGCATTCGATCTTCGGCATGCCGATCCTGACGCTGCTCTTCCGCAACTATTTCACCTCGATGCCGGAGGAATTGTTCCGCGCCGCGCGCGTCGACGGCGCCGGCTTCTGGGGCATTTATCTGCGCATCATGCTGCCGATGTCGCTGCCGATCTTCGTCGTCGCCATCATCTTGCAGGTGACCGGCATCTGGAACGACTTCCTGTTCGGCGTCGTCTACACGCGTCCCGACACCTATCCGATGACGGTACAGCTCAACAACATCGTCAACTCGGTGCAGGGCGTGAAGGAATACAACGTCAACATGGCCGCCACCATCCTCACCGGCCTTGTTCCGCTCATTGTCTATTTTGTTTCCGGCAAGCTCTTCGTGCGCGGCATCGCCGCCGGCGCGGTGAAAGGATGATGATGGCAGCCGACATCGCCAACCCCAGCGTTTCGATCCAGGATCTGTCGCTCAATTTCGGTGCCGTCTCGGTGCTGCAGACGCTCAATCTGGATGTCGCCGAGGGCGAGTTCATCGTGCTGCTCGGACCGTCCGGCTGCGGCAAGTCGACCTTGCTCAACTGCATCGCCGGCCTGCTCGACATTTCGGACGGCCGCATCTTCATCAAGGGCAAGAACGTCACCTGGGAAGAGCCGAAGGATCGCGGCATCGGCATGGTGTTCCAGTCCTACGCGCTCTATCCACAAATGACGGTGGAGCGGAATCTCTCCTTCGGCCTGCGCGTCGCAGGCGTGCCGAAGGACGAGATCGCCAAACGCATCGCGCGCGCCGCCGAGATCTTGCAGATCGAGCCGCTGCTGCAGAGGAAGCCCTCGGCGCTCTCGGGCGGCCAGCGCCAGCGCGTGGCGATCGGGCGGGCGCTGGTGCGCGACGTCGATGTCTTCCTGTTCGACGAGCCGCTCTCCAATCTCGACGCCAAGCTGCGCTCGGAACTGCGCGTCGAGATCAAGCTTTTGCACCGCCGCTTGCAGAACACGATGATCTACGTCACCCACGACCAGATCGAGGCGATGACGCTGGCCGATCGCATCGCCGTCATGAGAGGCGGGGTCATCCAGCAGCTCGATGCGCCGCAAACGATCTACAACCGGCCAGTCAACCGCTTCGTCGCCGGCTTCCTCGGTTCGCCGGCAATGAATTTCCTCAAGGGCGAGTTGGAGGCGGGCGCCGCCCCCGTCTTCAAAGCGAACGGCGTGTCGGTGCCGCTCGGCCGCTACCGATTCGACGGCGACGGTGGCCGGGTCGCCAAGCCCTGTATCTTCGGCATCCGGCCTGAGCACATCGCCTTCGGCGACGCCGCCGGGGCCATGCCGTTCACCGCCGAGTCGACGGTCGAGATCGTCGATCCGATGGGATCCGACACGCTTGTGTGGACCAAGCTCGGCGGCCAGATCATCTCCTTCCGCGTCGAAGCGGATAAGACGCTGCGCAACGGCGATGCGATCCGCATCGGCTTCGATCCGGCGCGCGCCTCGCTGTTCGACGCGCAAACCGACAATCGCCTCTAACTCCAAAAAAATCCCCCAAGCAGAACGGACAGGACATATGAACTGGTCATTCCAACTCTACAGCGCCCGCAATTTCCAGCCATGGGGCGGCGTGGTGAAGATGCTCGGCGAGCTCGGCTACAAGCAAGTCGAGGGCTTCGGCGGCGTCTATGACGACCCCAAAGCGTTCCGCGCCGAGCTCGACGAGAACGGACTTGCGATGCCGACCGGGCATTTCTCGATCGACGCGCTGGAAAATGATTTCGACGGTGTGCGCAAAATCGCCGATGCGTTGGGCATCACGCTGCTGATCTGCCCCTATCTGATGCCCGATCAGCGTCCGAGCGACGCCGCCGGCTGGCGCGGCTTCGGCGAACGTCTCGCCAAGGTGGGCGCGACGGCGAAGAAGGCCGGCTACGGCTTTGCCTGGCACAACCATGATTTCGAGTTCAAGGCGCTTGCGGACGGCACGCTGCCGCAAGATCACATCCTGTCCGCCGCACCCGATATCGGCTGGGAGATGGACGTCGCCTGGGTGGTGCGCGGCGGCGCCGATCCGCTGCCCTGGATCGAAAAACACGGCAAGCGCATCGTCGCCGTCCACGTCAAGGACATAGCCAAGCCCGGCGAGGGGCTGGATGAGGACGGCTGGTCCGATGTCGGCCACGGCACGATCGACTGGGCGGGCCTGTTCAAGACGTTGCGCGCCAAGAGCGCGGCGCAGTATTTCATCATGGAACAAGACAACCCCAACGACATCGAGCGTTATGCCCGGCGCTCGATCGCGGCAGCCAAGAGCTGGCAGGAGTAATCGAAATGGCAGACAAGCTTGGCGTCGGCGTCATCGGCTGCGGCAACATATCGAAGGCGTATTTCTCACTGGCGCCGCTGTTCCGCGGCATCAAGATGCGGGCCTGCGCGGATATCAACATGGAGGTCGCCAAGGCGCGGGCGAAGGAGTTCAAGCTCCGTGCCGAGACCGTCGACGACCTTCTCAAGGACGACGAGATCGACATCATCGTCAATCTGACGATCCCGGCGGTGCACTATGAAGTCTCGAAAGCAGTGCTCGACGCCGGCAAGCACGTCTATTCGGAAAAACCGTTCGTGCTGTCGATCGAGGAAGGGCTCGATCTCAAGAAACGGGCCGAGAAGAAGGGCCTGCGCATCGGTTCGGCGCCGGACACTTTCCTCGGCGGCGCGCACCAGCTGGCGCGCGACCTCATCGACAGCGGCAAGCTCGGCGCCATCACCAGCGGCACATGCCACGTGATGGGCCACGGCATGGAGCATTGGCACCCCAATCCGGACTTCTTCTTCCAGCCGGGCGCCGGTCCGGTGCTGGACATCGGCCCTTACTACGTCACCAACCTGATCCAGCTGATCGGGCCGGTGAAGCAGGTGGCGGCCTTCGCGACGACGCCGGCCAAGGAGCGGACGATCTCGTCGAAGCCGCGCGCGGGCGAGAAGATCCCGGTGAACACGCCGACCACCATCCATGCGTTGCTCGAATTCGTGAATGGCGCGGTGATCACGCTCAACACCTCCTGGGATGTCTGGAGCCATGGCCACGCGCCGATGGAACTCTATGGCGAGTTGGGCACCGTCTTCGTGCCGGATCCGAATTTCTTCGGCGGCGAGGTGCGCTTCACTGACGCGGCCAAGCCGGTGAAGAAGCTGCCGAAATGGAACCATCCGTTCGGCGTGCCGAACGAGATGCACGGCCAGGGCATGATGGCCAACTACCGCACCGCCGGGCTTGCCGACATGGCGATCGCGATCGCCGAAGGAAGGCCGCACCGCTGCTCGATGGAGCTGGCCCTGCACGCCGTCGATGTGATGACCGGCATCCTGCGTTCCGGCGAAACCGGCAAATACGTTGCCATGCAGACGAGCTGCGAGCGGCCGGCCGCGCTCGGCGTCAAGGACGCGAAGGCGCTGCTGGCGAAGAAAAACTAGGTGGCAACCCCTCTCCCCGTTTCGGCGGGGAGAGGGTAAGGGTAGGGGCAAGCATCGATTCAATTCTGTTCAGCGGCGGTTGCCGTGCTGCCCCAATCCCGAGGTTTCCTATGCCCTATGTCGCCGCCGAAAACCGCTACGAGAAGATGATCTATAACCGCTGCGGGCGGTCCGGCCTGAAGCTGCCGGCGATCTCGCTCGGGCTCTGGCACAATTTCGGCAACGATACGCCGCACAGGACCAAGCAGGCGATCGTGCGCAAGGCCTTCGACCTCGGCATCACGCATTTCGATCTCGCCAACAATTATGGTCCGCCGCCCGGCTCGGCCGAGACGGCGTTCGGCGAGATCCTGCGCACCGATTTCGCCGCCTACCGCGACGAGATGATCATCTCGACCAAGGCAGGCTACGAGATGTGGGGTGGCCCCTATGGCGAATGGGGCAGCCGTAAATATGTGCTGGCAAGCCTCGACCAGAGCCTCAAGCGGATGGGGCTCGATTATGTCGACATCTTCTATTCACACCGCTTCGACCCGGAAACGCCGCTGGAAGAAACGATGGGCGCGCTCGACCACGCCGTCCGCTCGGGCAAGGCGCTTTACGCAGGCATCTCGTCCTACAATTCGCAGCGCACGCGCGAGGCGGCCGATATATTGAAGCGGCTCGGCACGCCCTGCCTCATCCACCAGCCGAGCTATTCGATGCTCAATCGCTGGGTCGAGGAGGATGGGCTGCTCGATACGCTGGAGGGGTTGGGCATCGGCTCGATCGTGTTCTCGCCGCTGGCGCAGGGCATGCTGACCGACAAATATCTGGGCGGCATTCCCGAGGGCAGCCGCGCCAGCCAGGGCAAATCGCTGAGGCCGGCTTTCATCAACGACAAGTCGATCGCCAACATCAAGGCGCTCAACGCCATTGCTAGCCGCCGCGGCCAGACCCTGGCGCAGATGGCGCTGGCCTGGGTGCTGCGCAAGGGCCGCGTGACGACGGCGCTGATCGGCGCCAGCCGGCCGGAACAGGTCGAGGATTGCGTCGGCGCGCTCAAGGCGCTCGACTTCAGCGATGCGGAGCTCGCGGAAATCGATACCTACGCGCGCGAATCCGACATCAACCTTTGGGCGGCTTCGGCCGAACGCAAGGGGCCGCCGCGCAAGTAGCAATTGATCGTGGCGAGCCTTCGCCGCGCAGTGTGCGCCAGGCGGGACGCGCTGCGGAAACAGTGGCAAAAACGCTCATTCGTCGCTATCTCAGGGGAATTGAAGCCGTTCGCATGCGAAATCCCGTGCGAACGTCGATCGGGCGAACAAGATGACGGCAAGAGATGCGCTGACCAAGAACCAGCTCTGCGTGCTCGAGAAGCTCGAGGCGTCCAGCGGGCCGCTCAGCGCCTACACGCTGCTCGACCAGCTGCGCGAGCGTGGTTTTCGTGCGCCGCTGCAGGTTTACCGGGCGCTCGATACGCTGGTGAAGTCGGGCTTCGTGCATAGGCTCGAAAGCCTCAACTCCTTCGTCGCCTGCGCCGAGCCGCACGACCACAGCCATTCGATGACGGCCTTCGCCATCTGCGACAATTGCGGCCAGGTGACCGAGATGTCCGATCACGATGTCGATCATCGGCTGGACGAATGGGTGCGCTCGACGGGATTCGCGGCCAAGAAGGCGGTGATCGAGTTTCGCGGCGTGTGCGCGAAGTGCAGAGCGGAAGCGGCTTAGCTCTACACCATTTAGCCCTATTGATGCCGGCGCGAAGCCCCCCTCTCTGTCCTGCAGGACAGAGAAGGCGCGACGGATCGTGATGCCTCTCGGCATGCCGCTTAGTGCGCCTCGTCCCAATTATCCGCCGCCCGGGCATCGACATGCAGCGGCACCGACATCGAGACGGCCGGCATCGGCGCGTTTTCCATCACCTTGCGCACCACCGGAATGGTCGCTTCGACTTCGGCTTCCACCGTCTCGAAGATCAGCTCATCATGCACCTGCAAGAGCATGCGGGCCGAGAGCTTTGCCTTATCCAACGCCTCCTCCATATGCACCATGGCGCGGCGGATGATGTCGGCGGCGGTGCCCTGGAGCCTCGCATTGATCGAGGCGCGCTCGTTGAAGGCGCGGATCGACGGGTTGGAGGATCGTATCTCCGGATAATGGATGCGGCGGCCGAAGATGGTCTCGACGAAGCCGTTTTCCCGCGCGTAGGCCTTGGTTTCCTCGATATAGTCGCGGATGCCCGGGAAGCGCTCGAAATAGCGCTTGATATAAGCGCTGGCCTCGTCGCGCGGGATCGACAGCTGGTTGGCGAGGCCGAAGGCCGAGATGCCGTAGATGATGCCGAAATTGATCGCCTTGGCGCGCCGGCGCACCTCCGAAGGCATGCCTTCGACCGGCACGTTGAACATTTCCGACGCGGTGATGGCATGGATGTCGGCGCCGTCGGCGAAAGCCTGCTTGAGCTGCGGGATCTCGGCGACATGGGCAAGCACGCGCAACTCGATCTGGCTGTAGTCGGCCGAGACCAGCTTGTGGCCTTTTTCGGCGATGAAGGCGGTCCTGATCTTGCGGCCCTCGGCGGTGCGCACCGGGATGTTCTGCAGATTGGGATCGGAAGACGACAGCCGCCCGGTCGTAGTCGCGGCGAGCGCGTATGACGTATGGACGCGATTGGTGCCGGGGTTGATGAAGCCGGGCAGCGCGTCAGTATAGGTCGATTTCAGCTTGGTCAGCTGGCGCCAGTCGACGATCTTGCGCGGCAGTTCATGGCCTTCGGCGGCGAGGTCCTCGAGCAACTGCGCCGAAGTCGACCATTGGCCGGTCTTGGTCTTGGAGCCGCCCGGCAGACCCATCTTGCCGAACAATATGTCGCCGAGCTGTTTCGGCGAGCCGATGTTGATGCGCTCACCGACGATCCCGTAAATCTCCTCCTCGGCGCGTGCCGCGCCTTGCGCCAACTCGCCAGACAGTCTGGAGAGGATCTGGCGGTCGACCGAGATGCCGCGCTGCTCCATGCGGGCAAGCACGGGCACCAGCGGCCGTTCCAGCCGCTCGTAGACGGAAACCAGTCCCTTGGCGGCGAGCCTCGGCTTCAGCACCTGCCAGAGCTGCAGTGCAATATCGGCCTGTTCGGCGGCGTATTTCGTCGCGCGCTCGATGTCGACCTGGTCGAAGCCGATGGCGCTCTTGCCTGAGCCGGCGAGTTCCTTTTTGACCGCCGGCGCGTGGCCAAGCCATTTTTCCGACAGCGAGGCGAGATCGTGGCCGCCTGAGGTGCCGGCGTCGAGCACGTAGGAGATCAGCATCGTATCGTCAAACGGCCCGACCTCGATGCCGTGCCGGCTCATCACGACGATGTCGTATTTCATGTCCTGCACGATTTTCAGGACCGAACGGTCCTCGAGCAGTGGCTTGAGCAGCGCCAGCGCCTCGCGGACCGGGACCTGGTTCGCCAGCAAGCCGCCGCCAAGCAGGTCGCCATTGCCGCTCGTATGGGCTAGCGGCACATAGGCCGCGCGGCCGGGCGCGATCGCGATCGAAACGCCGATGAGGTCGGCTTGCATCGGGTCCGACGAGGTGGTCTCGGCGTCGACAGCCAGCACGCCGGCTTCGCGGGCTTCGGCAATCCAGGCCTTGAGCGTCGCCGTATCCCGAATGGCGGTATAGGCCGAAAGGTCGATCTTGCGCGCTGTCGCCTGCTCCAGCCGCAGCGCCGAGAGCAGGGAAGGGGTATCGCCCTGAGGCGGCGCGTCCTCACCCCTGACCGCCGGCGCGGCAGGCTTGGCCGAGCCGTTTGCCGCGGGTGCTGGCTGTCGCGGCGGCGCGCCGGCGCCGACATCGGGGCCATGCGCGGTATCGGCGCGCTCGACGATGACGGCGGAAGCCTGGACGTCGCCGATCTCGGTCGCGGTCGCCTCGGCGACGCGTCGCGTCAGCGTGGTGAACTCCATCGTCTTCAGGAAGCCGATCAGCTTCGGGCCGTCGGGCGCATGCAGCACAAGGTCGTCTAGGCTTTCCTTCAACGGCACGTCGTTCTTCAGCGTCACCAATTCGCGCGAGATCCGCGCCTTGTCGGCATTGGCGATGATGGTCTCGCGACGCTTGTCCTGCTTGATCTCGGAAGCACGCGCCAGCAACCCGTCAAGGTCGCCGAACTGTTCCAGCAACTGCGCCGCGGTCTTCGGGCCGATGCCCGGCACGCCGGGCACGTTGTCGACCGAGTCGCCGGTGAGCGCCTGCAGGTCGATCATCTTTTCCGGCGGCACGCCCCATTTCTCGATCACCTCGGGAATGCCGATCTGGCGGTCCTTCATCGGGTCGTACATGCCGACCGTGGGACCGACCAACTGCATCAAATCCTTGTCGGAGGAGACGATGGTGGTGTCGGCGCCGACCTCGCAGGCGAGCCGGCAATAGGTGGCGATGATGTCGTCGGCTTCGAAACCTTCCATCTCGATGCAGGGCAGGTTGAAGGCCACGGTCGCCTGGCGGATCAGGCCGAATTGCGGGATCAGGTCTTCCGGCGGCGCCGAGCGGTTCGCCTTATATTCAGGGTAGAGATCGCTGCGGAAGGTTTTGGAGGAATAGTCGAAGATGACGGCGAAATGGGTCGGCGCGATGCCCACGCTGGTGTTGCGGGCGTCCTGCATCAGCTTCCACACCATGTTGCAGAAGCCGAGCACCGCGCTGGTCGGCAGGCCGTCGGATTTGCGGTTAAGCGGCGGCAGCGCGTGATAGGCGCGAAAAATGTAGCCGGAGCCGTCGACGAGGAAGAGGTGATCGCCTTTTTTCATGGCGGCAGGGATAGCGCGGCCAGCCTTCGCGGTCCATGCCAAAGGCGGAGGAACCCGCCGGTTCGGGCAACACCCCTGACACATCCTGTCCGGCAAAGCGCGTCGCGCTGAAACGGATTCAGGCGACGCGCTTTGGGTCTTTTTGTTCGTGCATGTCGTTTTCCCAAAACCGCTGCACACTTTTGGGCGACAGGCACGGAAATCCGCCGCTCACGGGCATGTTACAAAAGTGTAATTCTCGTGCCCTTGAATCGCCATGTTCGGAGACCCAAATAGACGTCATCGGCAGTTTTCGCCGAAGTCCGGAGCAAGGCCCGTCCCCCGCCTATTCCGGGCAAACTGCGGCAGCCTATCCCCCCTCTCCGGGCTGCCGCAACGTTTCGAGTAGAGACCGCCGTGGTTCCCCCTCCACCACGGCGGTCTTTTTTTGCCTTCCGGCAAGGCAATCGAGCTTGGTCCAACGATCTCGGCTTTTCGTTTCCGGTCCTGACCTTTAGGGTCGGCCGCAAAATCGAAAGGCGCCATAATGTCCAGAATCTCTCCCGTCCTCGACCGTCTCGACCAGAATCTCGACCAGAGCCTGGAGCGGCTGTTCGGTCTGCTGGGCATTAAGTCGATCTCCACCGATCCGGCCTTCGCCGCCGACTGCCGCAAAGGCGCCGAATGGCTGGTCGCCGAGCTCAAGCTGATCGGCTTTGACGCAAGCGTGCGCGACACACCCGGACATCCGATGGTGGTGGCGCATCACGAGGGACCGGCAGGCGCGCCGCATGTTTTGTTCTACGGCCATTACGACGTGCAGCCGGTCGACCCGATCGAGCTGTGGGAAACCGATCCGTTCGCGCCGTCGATCAAGGAGATCGAGCCAGGCCGCAAGGTGATCACCGGCCGCGGCTCGGCCGACGACAAGGGACAACTGATGACCTTTGTCGAGGCCTGCCGGGCCTGGAAGCAGGTGCATGGCAATCTGCCTTGCCGCGTCACCATCCTGTTCGAAGGCGAGGAGGAATCAGGCTCGCCGTCGCTCAAGCCGTTCCTGGAAGCAAACGCAGCCGAGCTGAAAGCCGACTTCGCGCTGGTCTGCGACACCAGCATGTGGAACCGTGAGACGCCGTCGATCTGCGTGTCGCTGCGCGGCATGGTCGGCGAGGAGGTCACCGTCAAGGCGGCTAACCGCGACCTGCATTCGGGCCTCTATGGCGGGCCGGCCGCCAATCCGATCCGCATCCTGGCCAAGGTGCTGGCCGACGTGCATGACGAGAATGGCCGCGTCACCATTCCGGGCTTCTATGACGGCGTCGAGGAGACACCCAGCCAAGTGCTGAAATCGTGGGAAGGCCTCGGCGAGACAGCCGAGACCTTCCTCGGACCGGTCGGCCTTTCCATCCCGGCCGGCGAAAAGGGCCGCTCGGTGCTCGAACTCACCTGGGCGCGGCCGACCGCGGAATTCAACGGCATCATCGGCGGCTATACCGGCAAGGGCTTCAAGATGGTGATCGCGGCGGAAGCGTCGGCGAAAGTGTCGTTCCGGCTCGTCCACAAGCAGGACCCTAAGAAGATCCGCGCCGCCTTCCAGGCCTTCGTGCGCGAGCGCATCCCGGCCGACTGTTCGGTTGAGTTCCATCCGCATGGCGGCTCGCCCGCGATCCAGCTTTCCTACGACTCGCCATTCCTGGCCAAGGCCAAGGACGCGCTGTCCGATGAATGGGAGAAGCAGGCCGTCACCACCGGCGGCGGCGGCTCGATCCCCGTGGTCGGCGACTTCCAGACCTATCTCGGCATGGAATCGCTGCTGGTCGGCTTCGGGCTGGATGACGACCGCATCCATTCGCCGAACGAGAAATACGAGCTGACCTCCTTCCACAAGGGGCAGCGATCCTGGGCGCGCATTCTCGACGCGCTGACCCGGTGAACAAGTTTTCACGCTGGGCGCGAAATTCAACTTTTTGTTGATTTTTCAGCGGATCGCGGCAAGGACGGGTTAGACCGCGATCCGGAGAAGAGAATGACCGCCGATATCCGTTTCCATAAAAACGATCTGCCTGACCTCACCCGCTACAATGTCGGGGCGGTGGCCATCGACACGGAAACGCTGGGGCTCAACCCACATCGCGACCGGCTCTGCGTGGTGCAGATTTCGCCCGGCGACGGCAGCGCCGACGTCATCCAGATCGCGCCGGGCCAGAAGAAGGCACCGAACCTCGTCAGCCTGCTGCGCAACCGCTCGATCACCAAGCTGTTCCATTACGGCCGCTTCGACATCGCCGTGCTCTATCATAGCTTCGGCGTGATGGCGGAGCCGGTGTTCTGCACCAAGATCGCCTCGCGGCTGGTCCGCACCTACACCGACCGGCATGGGCTGAAGGATCTGTGCAGCGAGCTGCTCGGCATCGGCCTGTCCAAGGCGCAGCAGTCCTCCGACTGGGCGGCGGAAACGCTCTCGCCCGAACAGCTCGAATATGCCGCCTCCGACGTGCTTTACCTGCACCGTTTGCGCGAGGTGCTGGCGACGCGCCTGGCGCGCGAGAACCGCACCAAGGAGGCGGAAGCCTGCTTCCGTTTCCTGCCGACCCGCGCCAAGCTCGACCTGATGGGCTGGGCCGAGGAGGACATCTTCGCGCATAGCTGACGGAACCCGGCATGGCCGCATGGCGTTGCTGCCGGTCGATGGAGGGAGTGAGATGGCAGAGCGCAAGCCGATAGAAAGCGCGCCGAAGGACGGCTCGAAGGTCACCATTCTGTGGAGGGACGGCGACGGCGTCGTCAACGAATCCATAGGCCAGTATCGCGATGGCGGCTGGTGGGTCTACACCGACAGCGACACGCAAAAGAAGGTCGATCCGACGAGCTGGCGTCCGGCATCCGACGACGACGATCAGTAGGCGATCGCCTGCGGGTCATTTCTAGGCCGCGACAAAGGGGGCGCAATGAGGCAGAACACGCTCTATCTCATCATCGGGGCGCTGATCGTCGTGGTCATTGCACTCGGCATATATGTCTACCGCGAGCAGACCAGGCCGAAAGGCGTCGAGCTCAAGATCGACGACAAGGGGATTTCGATCCAGCAGAACTGACCGTGGTGGCCGGCCGGGCTTCGCCTCGAGGCGGGCATTTGGAGCCCACCTTATCTCATTTTGCCGGCAAGGCGATCGGCAACGCCGCGCCGCGCGGAACGACCAGCACGCCGAGCGGACGGCCGCGGCCGCGGATGTCGATCTCGCGCGCCTCGGCGCCGGGGAGGTCCAGGCCCGAAAGCCGCACCGCCGCTTCCGAGACGACGATCTCCGCCTCGAATTCCTTCGCCGCCGCCTCCAGTCGGCTGCCGATGTTGACGGTGTCGCCGATCGCGGTCACGTTCATGACCGCGCCGTAGCCCACCGAGCCGACGATCGCCTGGCCGACATGGATGCCGATCGCGACGTTGATGGTGGCGCGCAGTTCCTCGGCGAGGTCATTGCTGAGGGTGCGAACTCCCTCGACGATGGCGCTGGCGGCGGAAAGCGCGTTGCGGCATGCCTCGCCGGGCGTGGTCTCAAGCCCGAACAGCGCCATGGCGCCGTCGCCGACGAACTTGTCGAGGCGACCGCCTGAGCTTTCGACGGCGCGGCCGATCACGCCGAAATAGCGGTTGAGCAGGAAGACCACGTCGAACGGCAGACGCTGGTCGGCCATCGCGGTGAAGCCGCGCATGTCGCAGAACATCACCGCCACGACCTTCTCGTGGCCGGGATCGTTGGCGGTTGCGGTGTGCGGGCTTTCCGCCGTGACCGGCGGCGACAGCAGCGGCGCGACGCGAAGATTGCCGCGCGGCCTGAGCTGGCAGGCGAGCCGCACGTCGCCGTCGGCCGCGATGCGGCGCAGGGTCGCCGCTTCGATCGGACCGGGCTCCGGCTGCTCGGAAAGGCCGTCAAGCACGCGAATGCGGCAGGTCGAGCAGCGCCCGCGCCCGCCGCACACGGCATAATGCGCGATGCCGGCCAGCCGGCTGGCGTCGAGCACGCTGTAGCCGCGGGGAACGCGCACCTTGCGCCCACCGGCATAGCGCACCTCAACCAGGTTGCGCCGCTCGACGCGGTCGCGAACGATGCGCGCCGCCAGCACCAGGACGATCAGTCCCGCAAAGCCGGCATAAATGCCGTCGTCGATGCGGTCCTTGGTTGCCAATGCCCGGTCGAGAAGGGCTGGCTCGATGGCCTGCGACTGCGGCGGTCCCATCGCGGAGACCTCCTTTCCGCCGCTGGCGAAGCCGAGCAGCGCCAGGACTGGAACCAGCACAGCCAGGACCAGCAGGGCCGAAGCGGTGCGCGGATACCACTGACGATAGCGCAGCCAGAAGTAGAGGCCGAAGCAGCCATGTGCCCAGATGACGACCACCGCGATCGCCTGCCGCACCCCGACCTGTGGGCTCAGGATCCATAGCGAGCGCACCACAAACTCGTAAGTGTCGTTGGCATCATAAAGGGCGTGCATGGCACGCGTGCCGACCACGTGTTCCACAATCAGCAGCGGAATGGCGAGCCCGAGCAGTATCTGCGCCCACTCCCGCACCGGCATGGCCAGCGTGCGGCGCTGGTAGAGCGCTAGCAGCGAAAGAGCAAGATGCGTGGCGACCGCGCCGTAGAGGAGCAGCGTGCCGGCCGGGTTGCGCCAGATCAGCAGGAACGTCTCGCGTCCCTTATCCGCTGCCTCAAGCGAGATCAGGAGCAACGCATGGTTCAGGAAATGCAGCGTCACGAACGCCATAAGCACAAGGCCCGACACCAGTCGTGCGTTGCGCAGCCACGCGTCCGGCAGCCATCCGGGCGGCGCTGCTGGGACCTGCGATTGGCTCATTTCCGGTGCCTCAAACGATTCGCTGACCAAGACACGCCGGCAATAGCGCCTTCCGGTCAAGATTCGCCGCCGGCGACAATCAGTCAATCAAGCCTTGGCGCCTGCCATTCGACGATGTGGTGGCAGTTCGATACGGTCAAATCGCCTGGGGTCCTGGGAGCTTTTCGAACTTTCTGGATCGCACCTCAGCCCGGATTGCGGATGTTTTTGGACAAAGTGGGACACCAGTTAGCTTTGCCACCAGCGGACCCTTCCATCGGTCGGCACGGCTGCTCGGCCAGAGGCCGCACCAAGCTGGTCAGTTGCAGGCTAACGGCGGTGTTATGAGCGGTCCCAAGGCCCAGGCAGGTATAATCCGGGCTATGACCATGGCATGGCCCCGACCCACCCGGACGTCTTCAACAAGGGCTTGCTGGCCCTTTTGAAGGCGTAAGAGTGCAGCAAACACTGAAGCATCATCCTGATGGCGGGTGCTTCCGCCTCGCCCGTGGAGCCACTGCCGGAATGCACCGCCAAGCTGATGCAGGCCGGCCGCATTGAGTTGCGGTGATGCGTACGCGAAATCGGGTCCGGATCACGCCATCGCGGGGCATTTGATTTTCAATCGCTTCGATTTTTCCCCATTTAACGCGCCTTTAAACCGCCGCATCTAGTCTTCAACCCGAACGCCATCGGTACCGGGGACAGACAGCTAGAGCGCATGGCGAACCGCAGAGACAGTCGCATCGAACCGAGCTTCGAGGATTCGCCGCGGGCGAAATCCTCCGATGGCTTTTCGGTGAGCGAGGAGGATCGCGTCGTGCCGCGCACCCGCAAATCCGCCGCAAAGGGCAGATCCGCAAAGGCGAAATCGCGCGGACGTGGCCGCGACCGCAACCGGCCCGGGCTGCTCGGCATCGCCACCCGGCTGGTCTACTGGTGCTTCGTATTCTGCATCTGGGGCGGCATCGCGGTGGCCGGCGTCGTCGTCTATTACGGCGCCAAAATGCCGGCGGCCACCACATGGTCGATCCCGGACCGCGCGCCCAACATCAAGATCGTCTCGGTCGATGGCAACCTGATCGCCAATCGCGGCGCATCGGGCGGCGAAGCCGTCGGCCTGGACGAAATGTCGCCCTATATCCCCGAAGCTGTCGTGGCCATCGAGGATCGGCGCTTCTATTCGCATTTCGGCATCGACCCGATCGGCCTATCGCGCGCCATGGTCACCAACCTGCTCGGCGGGCATTTCTCGCAGGGCGGCTCGACGCTGACGCAGCAGCTGGCGAAGAACCTGTTCCTGACGCCGGACCGCACGCTGGAGCGCAAGGTGCAGGAAGTGCTGCTCGCGCTCTGGCTCGAGCACAAGCACACGAAAGACCAGATCCTCGAAATGTACCTCAACCGGGTCTATTTCGGCTCGGGCGCCTATGGCGTCGAGGCCGCCTCGCGGCGCTATTTCGGCAAGAGCGCGCGCGACGTGTCGCTTTCGGAGGCAGCCCTGCTGGCGGGCCTGCTCAAGGCGCCGTCGAAGCTCTCGCCGGCGCGCGACCCGAAGGCGGCCGAGGAACGTGCGCAGCTCGTGCTCGCTGCCATGCGCGAGACCGGCAAGATCGGCGACAAGGAATACAAGACGGCGCTCAGCGCACCGGCAACGCGCGCGCCCTCCTACTGGACCGGCTCGGAAAATTACGTCGCCGACACGGTGATGGACGAGCTTCCAGACCTCATCGGCGACGTGCGCGGCGACATCGTCATCGACACCACGGTCGACCTCAACCTGCAGAAGCTCGCCGAGCAGTCGATCCGCCGGCTGATCGACGAGAGCGGCAAGAAGCTCAACGTCACGCAGGGCGCGCTGGTATCGATCGACGATTCCGGCGCGGTGCGCGCCATGGTCGGCGGCTATGATTATTCGACCAGCCAGTTCGACCGCGCCTCGGAAGCACGCCGGCAGCCAGGCTCGGCCTTCAAGCCCTTCGTCTATATGGCGGCGCTGGAGGCCGGCCGCACGCCGGACAGCATCCGCAACGACGCGCCGATCAAGATCGGCAAATGGACGCCCGACAATTATGGCGGTAAATATTACGGCAAGGTCACGCTGGCCACGGCTCTGGCCAAGTCGCTCAACTCGGTGGCGGCGCAGCTCACCATGGAGGTCGGGCCCGACGCGGTGGTGGAAGCCGCGCATCGCATGGGTATCCAGTCGGAACTGCAGGCCAACACCTCGATCGCGCTCGGCACCTCGGAAGTGACGCCGCTGGAATTGACCTCGGCCTATGTGCCTTTCGCCAATGGCGGCTACAAGCCGGACATCCACTTCATCCAGCGCATCACGACGGCCAACGGCAAGGTGCTCTACGAGGGCAGCACCGGCAGCGCGCCGCGCGTCATCAAGGCCGAAATCGTCGGCATGATGAACTCGATGATGACGGGCACCGTCGAGGTCGGCACCGCCAAGAAGGCGGCGTTCAACTGGCCGTCGGCCGGCAAGACCGGCACCAGCCAGAACTCGCGCGACGCCTGGTTCGTCGGCTACACCGCCAATCTCACCACAGGCGTCTGGTTCGGCAATGACGACGGCAGCGCGATGAAGAAGGTCACCGGCGGCGCCTTGCCGGCGCAGGCCTGGCACGAATTCATGGTGGCGGCGCATCAAGGCGTGCCTGTGCGACCGCTGCCCGGCACCTGGAAATCGACGCCGTCCGATACGATCGTGCCGGACGAGATCCCGTCGGCGGACGCCTCGCAGCCGCCCGCGCCGCCAGCGGCCGTCGGCCAGTCGCAGCCTGCCGCTCAATCGCAGCCCGTTGCCCAGGCGCCCGCGCGCCAGGCTCGTCCAGCCCAGACGGTCGATGCCGACGGCTTCAGCATGCCCAGCGACAGCGGATCGACCGCGTCGATCAAGCATCCGGTGCCGCCCGGCGACGTCGGCGGGCCGAAGAAAAGGCGGCAAACCTCAATCCTCGATATCCTCGGCGGGGGTTGAAACGGCACTTCGCCTCTCGCCATGGCAAGCGCCTTCGGCTACATGTCCGGCCGGAGACACAACCATGGCCGAGACCGACAGCAGAAAAACCATCGTGCTCACCGGCGCCAGCCGGGGCATCGGCCATGCGACGGTGAAGCGCTTTTCGCGCGAGGGCTGGCGGGTCATCACCTGTTCGCGCCAGGCCTTCGCCGAGGATTGCCCTTGGCCGGCCGGCCCCGAGGATCACATCAAGGTCGATCTCGCAGACCAGGAGGATGTCGGCATCGCCGTCTCGGAAATCCGCCACCGGCTGGAAGCGCATGGCGGCCAACTGCACGCGCTGGTCAACAATGCCGGCATCTCGCCGAAGCTGAAGGACGGCAGCCGGATGAACTCGATCGAGACGCCGATGCATGTCTGGCGCGACGTCTTCCAGGTCAATTTCTTCGCGCCGATCATGCTGGCGCGCGGCCTGTTCAAGGAGCTCGCAGCCGCCAAGGGCTCGATCGTCAACGTCACCTCGATCGCCGGGACGCGCGTGCATCCGTTCGCCGGCACGGCCTATGCGACGTCCAAGGCGGCGCTCGGCTCGCTGACGCGCGAGATGGCGCATGATTTCGGCCCGCACGGCATCCGCGTCAACGCCATCGCGCCTGGCGAGATCGACACCGCGATCCTGTCGCCCGGCACCGACAAGATCGTCGAGACGATCCCGCTGAGACGGTTGGGCGCCACCTCGGAAGTGGCCGACATCATCTACTTCCTGTGCTCCGGCCAGTCGTCCTATGTGACCGGCTCGGAAATCCACATCAATGGCGGCCAGCACGTGTGAGTGGCCGGCTTTAGCTAGGCCATTGTGAGAACGGCCTTGCCGCTGAAGCTGCGCTGTCTGAGCGCCTCCAGGGCCTGGGCGATTTCCGTCCAAGGCACGCTCATGGCCACGCGGGTTTCCAACCGGCCGGCCGCGACCAGATCGAGCAGCGCCGCGATGTCGGCGCCGATGGCTGACCCGGACGTGTAATAGGCGAAAGTCTGGAGCCTCGCGCCTTCGTGACCCGGAACGAACTGGCGAAACCCGATCGGGGTGAGCTCGCCGCTGCTAGACCCGAACATAACGATGGTGCCGCCTGGAGCGACGCGTTCGATGGCATGCATCAGGCTTTTGCCGCCGACCGATTCGGTGATCAATGAAAACAGCCCCTCGGCTTGCTCGATCGACTCGACGACCTGCTCGGCTCCAAGCTCGCGGAGATCCTCGGCATGCCTTGCAGCAGCGATCGCCATCACCGAAGCGCCTTGCTCGCGGGCGATCTGGATCTGGAAGCGACCGACGGCGCCGCTCGCGCCGGTGATCAGGACCCGCTGGCCGGCGAGGTCGCCGCCGTGACGCAGGGTTCTCAGCGCCGTCGTGCCCGCGACTGGAAGCGTGGCGGCGGAGGCGAAGCTTACGCCCTCGGGTATGACGGCGAGACGGTCGGTCGGAACGGCGACACGTTCGGCCCAGCCAGCCTGGTCGACCAAAGCCGCAACATGCGTGCCCGCGGCGGGGCCGGAGCCATCGGCCGCCGCGCGCTCGACAATGCCAACGATGTCCTGGCCGGGGATCCAGCCGTCGGCCCGTATGCCGAGCAGGCGCAGCTCGCCGCGGTTCAACGATGTTGCATGAACGCTCACCAATGCTTCATTCGTACTGCAGCTTGGCTCGTCGGCCTCGGCGAGCTTCAGCCGGCTGGGGCTGTCGGAAGAAATGGCGAGAGCGAGCATTGGCGGACCTTTCGAAATTGACGCTTAAGAGCTGCGATCGACTGCGACGATACGGCCGAGCCTATCGACTTTCGCGGCTGAAGAATTTAGAGATAAAGCCAGATGATCGCTAAAAGTAGTCAAGTATGAGACAGCCGCTCCTCTGGCCCTGGCTGAACTTCGACGTCGACGACGTGGCTGCGCCGGCGATTGCCGTTGGTGTCGACGTGACCGAGACCAAGGCCGAGGTGCGCGAGCATTGGCACCGCAAAGGGCAGCTCGTCTTCGCACTCGGCGGCGGCGTCACCTGTCGCGTTCCTGGCGGGCTATGGATGGTGCCGCCGCATTGCGGCGTGTGGGTGCCGAGCCGCCTGGAGCACAGCAACATCGCAACGGCCAATGCCCGGATTTTCTTCGTCTATATCGAGCCGGGCGCCGCCGAGCTGCCGGAGCGGTGCTGCACGCTCTCGATCTCGCCGCTGCTGCGCGAACTGATCATCGAACTGTCGGAATGTGCGCCGGATGATGCGCGGTGCGATTTCCTGGGAAAGGTCCTGCTCGCCGAACTGCCGCTCATGCCCGTGCAGCAATTGCATTTGCCGATCTCGGCCGAGCCGCGGTTAAGACGGATCGCGGAGGCGCTGGCCGACGATCCCTCCGACCGCAGCACCTTGGCGCAATGGGCCAACCGCGTGGCGCTCAGCGAAAGCAGCCTGGCGCGCCTCGTGGTCAGAGAGACCGGGTTAAGTTTCGGCCGCTGGCGCCAGCAGCTGCATCTGATCGTGGCGCTCAGGGAACTGTCCGCCGGCGTCAGTGTGCAGCAGGTGTCGGGCGATCTCGGCTATGAATCCGTCACCGCCTTCATCACCATGTTCAGGAAGGCGCTGGGCAAGCCGCCGGCGAAATATCTCAGTGATATCGCGCAGAATGGCTCCGCATTCGTCGACTGACACCAATCAAGCAGGCTGCGGATCGATCTCCATGGCGGGGCCGGCCGGATCGGCGGCTTTGCCGGTCACCACCTCGACGATGCCGCGCGCGATCTCGCGCTCGCCCATGATCACGGTGTCGGCGCCGAGGCCCTTCAGATGCTCGACTTCGGCGTCGGAATGGGCGCGGGCGATGACATTGATCGCCGGATTGGCGGCGCGAGCGCGAAGCACGATCTGCCCGGCCTCGAAGGCGTTGGGGATGGCGAGGATCAACCGCCTGGCGCCTTCCGGATTGGCGGCTGAAAAGACGTCCACGTTGGCGGCGTTGCCGGCGATATTCTCGATGCCGTCGTCACGCAGCTTCGCCAGGGTCTTGTCGGAATCCTCGATGACCAGGAAGGGCAGGGCGGCTTCCTTCAGCGCGGCGCCGACGAGGCTGCCGACGCGGCCATAGCCGATCAGGATGGAATGGCCGGCAAGCGCCGTCCTGGGTGGTGGGCCGTCTTCCTTACCTGGGGCTGCCGACACCGAGGCGACCTGGCCGGGCTCGGTCGCCGGGCCGATTGGTCGTTGCTCCACGGCCGGCGCGGCATCCTTGCCGGCGCGTTTTTCAAGCCACGGCTTCATCCAGTCGACGACCACGAACATCAGCGGATTGAGCAGGATCGACAGGATGGCGCCGGCGAGGATCAGGTCGCGGCCTTGCTCGGGCAAAAGCTTCAGGCCAACGCCAAGCTCGGCCAGGATGAAGGAGAATTCGCCGATCTGGGAAAGGCTCGCCGAAATCATCAGCGCGGTCGCGATCGGATAGCGAAAAGCGACCACGATAATGAAAGCCGCGATGGACTTGCCGACGATGATGATGGCCAAGGTGGCGAGGATCGGCAGGCCGTTGCTGATCAGGCTGAGCGGGTCGAACAGCATGCCGACCGAGACGAAGAACAGCACCGAGAAGGCGTCGCGCAGCGGCAGCGATTCTTCCGCCGCGCGGTGGCTGAGCTCGGATTCGCTCATGATCATGCCGGCGAAAAACGCGCCGAGCGCCAGCGAGACGCCGAACAGCTTCGCTGCGCCGAAGGCGACGCCAAGCGCGATCGCCAGCACTGAGAGCCGGAACAGTTCTCGGGAGCCGGTATGGGCGACGTAATGCAGGATCCAGGGAATGACCCGGCGCCCGACGACCAGCATTACGACGACGAAGGCGGCGACTTTGGCCAGTGTCATGCCGACCACGCCCCATAGGCCGTAGCTCGCCGGCAGCGAAAGCAGGTTGGCATGGTCGTCGACCTGCGGCTGGCCACCGAGCACACCTGCGAGCGCGGGCAACAGCACCAGCGCCAGGACCATGGCGAGATCCTCGACGATCAGCCAGCCGACGGCGATGCGGCCACGCTCGGTCTCGATCAGCCGCCGCTCCTGCATGGCGCGCAAAAGCACCACGGTCGAGGCGACCGAAAGCGCCAGGCCGAAGACGAGACCGGCGCCCAGCGACCAGCCGAGCAGCCAGGCAAGCCCAACGCCAAGCAAGGTGGCAAAGCCGATCTGCACGATGGCGCCCGGAACGGCGATGGCGCGGACGGATAGAAGGTCCTTCAGCGAAAAATGCAGGCCGACGCCGAACATCAAAAGGATGACGCCGATCTCAGCGAGCTCGTTGGCAAGGCTCGCGTCGGCGACGAAGCCCGGCGTGTTCGGCCCGACCAGGACGCCAGCGACGAGATAGCCGACAAGCGGCGGGATGCGGAAACGGTTGGCTAAAGCCCCGAAGACGAATGCCAGCCCCAGACCGGCGACGATGGTGGCGATAAGGGGCGTGTCATGCGGCATTGTCTTTTGCGCGCCTTTAGAAAAATTACGATGTCGGATAGGCGCCCGCCGAGGCTGCCGCCTTCGGCAATATGGTAGGGACAGCGGCGATGATGCAACCATCGCCCTGCGGAAATCGACGCCGAAAATCGACGCACGGCGCAAAAACAGCGCCGCGCCGTCAAAGTGGCGGCTTCGAGACCCGTTTGGCCTTGAACTCGCTGTCTTTCGGCCGCTTTACGCCGCCTGCAGCAGGTTCTCGATATCCGAAATCGTGTGGTTGGTGAGGGTCTTCGGTATTTCCGCCTGCACCTTCTCGCCGACTTCCTTGTGCAGCTTCTGGCGCATCTCGCCAAGCACCCGCGGCGGCGCGATCAGCACGAGCGCGTCGAACTCGCCGCGATGCGCGAGCTTGTAGAGCTGGTCGGCGATGTCGACGGCGAAGCGCTCCTTGCCCAGACGGTGCCAATCGGTTTCCTCGATGGCGCTGCGCGGCCCTTCCGCATAGCGGCCCGGCTTATCCGTGCCTTGTTCGCGCGTGGCGGGATTGTCCTGTTCCATCTCCTGCACCACTTCCAGGTTAGGGAACTTGTTGTCGCCCTGGTTGCGCAGGAAGAGCGCCTTCTCGCCATCAGCCACGACCACCCACAATCCATGTTTCAGCTTGATGCTCATGGCGTTCCTCCTTGCTTGCATGGTTGCCGACCGGTCGAGTTCGGGATCGACAGGATTGGATTGCTAGGCAAACGAGCCGCGGAGCACGATTGTTCCGATCTGGCTGTGGCGGCTCGATCGCTCCGGACCGGCGTAGCTGGGCGCCGATCCGGCAAGGTCGGCTTTAATCTACTAACTTAGTAGAATTTAGAAAAAACTGTTTTGCGCTTTTGTGGCCTCGGCGCTAAAAATTACGGCGGATCAAGGCGGTTTCCTATCCCGCTCCGGGTCCCTTTCTCGGGAAGTAGAATTTTTTTCTCTTGCCTTTCGCGCTTGCGAAAAAGCGATTGCCTGCCGTTCGGCGGCGCGCGAGTGCTTGCCTTCTGGTTTTTGGCCAGCCCGCGTAAAACTGCCAAACTGTTCCAGTATCGCTTATCGCCATGCCGCAAGCCAATGCCAAACTCAATGCCTTTCCCGTCTTCATGCGGGTCGACGGCGAAGCCGTAGCCATCGTCGGCAATGGCGAGGAGGCGCTTGCCAAGGCAAGGCTACTTTCGCAATCGAGCGCTGTGCTGCGCATCGTTGCCGACAATGCCAGCAGCAGCCTTCTGGATTTCATTGGATCGACCGGCGCCGTTCACATCAACGCAGCCTATGAGGCCGCCCATCTGCAAGGCGCAGCCCTGGCGTTTGCGGCGACTGGCGACGAGGCGCTCGACCGGCGCGTCGCCGACGACGCGCGCCGGCTGGGAATTCCGGTCAACGCCGTCGACCGTCCGGAGCTCTGCGATTTCTTCACGCCGGCGCTGGTCAACCGCGCACCGGTCGCCATCGCCATCGGCACCGAGGGCGCCGGGCCGGTTCTGGCGCAGATGCTACGCGGGCGCATCGACCGCATGCTGTCGCCGTCGCTCGGCCGGCTGGCGGCACTTGCCGCGTCGTTCCGCGCCGCGGCCGAGAAACTGCCGAAGGGCAGCCGCCGCCGCCGCTTCTGGAGCGATTTCTTCGCCGGCGCGCCGGCCAATGCAATTGAGGCCGGTGAATTCGGGCAGGCGCATGGCGCCGCGCTCGAACTGCTGAACGCAAACGCGCCGGTCGCGGGACATATCGCGCTTGTCGGCGCCGGCCCCGGCGCCGAAGACCTTTTGACGTTGCGCGCGCACCGCCTGCTGATGGAGGCCGACGCGATCGTCTATGACGCGCTGGTGCCGGAGGCGATCGTCGCCATGGGCCGCCGCGACGCCGAGCGCCTGCCGGTCGGCAAGCGCAAGGGCTGCCATTCCAAGAGCCAGGAAGAGATCAACGCGCTGCTCATCGAGCTTGGCCGCGCCGGCAAGCGCGTGGTGCGGCTGAAGTCCGGCGACCCGCTGGTATTCGGCCGCGCCGGCGAGGAGATGGCGGCACTGCGCGAGGCCGGTATCGGCTATGAGGTGGTTCCGGGCGTCACCGCCGCCTTTGCCGCGGCCGCCGATTTTGAACTGCCGCTGACCTTGCGCGGCGTCTCGTCCTCGATGGTGTTCACCACCGGCCACGACCTCAAGGGCAACTCGCTCCCCGACTGGGCCAAGCTCGCCATTTCCGGCGCGACCGTTGCCGTCTATATGGGTCGCTCGGTCGCGGCGGAAGTCGCCGGCAGGCTGATCGAAGCCGGGCTGTCACCGGACACCGCCGTCGCCGTTGTCGAGAATGCGAGCCTCGGCGATCGCCGCCGCTTCCACGGCACGCTGGCCGACCTGCCGTCGCTGGAAGCGCGCGCCGACCTCACCGGTCCGGTGATGACGATCATCGGCGACGCGGTCGCCGGCGCCAACTTTGAACAATCCGAGCCGCTCGCGGCACATAGGCATGAGGGCGCAGCGTCAGCCGTCGCCGAAGGAGTTCAACCATGAAGGTTCTGACCGCGAACAGGCTCTCCGACGGAATAGCCGTCTGGTACGCCGATGGCGGCTGGGCGGAGACGGTCGGTCATGCCGAGATCGCGCATGACAAAGGGGCCGAGGATCAGCTGGAAGCGATCGGCGCCGCGGCTTACGCCAACAATGAGGTGGTCGACGTCAATCTGATCGACGTCGAAGTGTTCGATGGTCTGGTCGAGCCGGTGCGGCTGCGCGAAAAGATCCGCGCCGCGGGGCCGACCATCCGCACCGATCTTGGCAAGCAGGCGACCCCGGAAGCCATCGGGGCGTAGAGTTTTGAGCATGATCCCGAAAAATGGGAACCGGTTTTCGGAAAAGATCATGCTCCAACAAAGAAATTGAAAGCGGGCGGACGCGCCCGGAAAGACGAAGCATGTACCGCTACGACGAGTTCGACCAGGATTTTGTTCACGCCCGTGTCGCCGAGTTCAGCGACCAGGTGCAGCGCCGGCTTGCCGGCGAGATCACCGAGGACCAGTTCCGGCCGCTCAGGCTGATGAACGGCGTCTATCTGCAGCTGCACGCCTATATGCTGCGCATCGCGGTGCCCTACGGCACGCTGAACAGCAAGCAGTTGCGCATGCTCGGCCATATCGCGCGCAAATACGACAAGGGCTACGGCCACTTCACCACGCGCCAGAACATCCAGTTCAACTGGCCGGCGCTGTCGGACATTCCGGCGATCCTAGCCGATCTGGCCAGCGTCGAGATGCACGCCATCCAGACCAGCGGCAACTGCATCCGCAACGTCACCGCCGACCATTTCGCGGGTGCCGCCGCCGACGAGGTTGCGGATCCGCGGCCCTATGCGGAAATCCTGCGGCAATGGTCTTCGGTGCATCCGGAGTTTTCGTTCCTGCCGCGCAAATTCAAGATCGCGGTGACCGGCGCCGAGCGCGACCGCGCCGCCATCCAGACGCATGACATCGGCCTGCACCTGAAGAAGAACGCGGCCGGCGAGCTTGGCTTCGCAGTCTATGTCGGCGGCGGCCAGGGCCGCACGCCGATGGTGGCCAAGAAGATCCGCGACTTCCTGCCGGAAGCCGATCTTCTGTCCTACTGCACGGCGATCCTGCGCGTTTACAATCTCTATGGCCGCCGCGACAACAAGTACAAGGCGCGCATCAAGATCCTTGTCCATGAGACCGGCGTGGAGGAGATCACTCGCCAGATCGAGGCCGAATGGCAGGAGCTGAAGGACGCCGAGCTGAAGCTGCCGGAAGCGGACATCCAGGCCATCAACGCCTATTTCGCCCCGCCGGCGCTGACGGACCGGCCGGAAGGCGATGCGCTGGTGAAGCAGGCGCGGCTCGACTCCAAGAGCTTTTCGGAATGGCTCGACCAGAATGTCGTGACGCATCGCCACCCCGACTATGCTGCGGTGACGATCTCGTTGAAGGGTATCGGCGAGGTGCCGGGCGATGCCACCGACAGCCAGATGGAAGCGGTGGCCGACATCGCCGAGAAATACGCCTTCGACGAGTTGCGCGTCAGCCACGAGCAGAATCTCATCCTGCCGCATGTGGCGCGCACCGATCTCAAGGCGGTCTATGACGCGCTGGTCGAAATCGGCCTGGCGACGGCCAATTCCAACCTGATCAGCGACATCATCTCCTGCCCGGGCCTCGACTATTGCGCGCTGGCGACCGCGCGTTCGATCCCGGTCGCGCAGGAGATTTCGCGCCGCTTCGCCTCGCTCGAGCGGCAGCGCGAGATCGGCGAGCTGAAGCTGAAAATCTCCGGCTGCATCAATGCCTGCGGCCACCACCATGTCGGCCATATCGGCATTCTCGGCGTCGAGAAGAAGGGCACCGAGCTCTACCAGGTGACGCTCGGCGGCTCGGCCGACGAGAATACCTCGGTCGGCGAGATCATCGGCCGCGGCTTCTCTTCGGAAGAGATCACCGATGCCATCGAGCAGATCGTCGATACCTATCTCGGCCTTCGGCTCAGTCCTGACGAACGTTTTATCGACGCCTACCGCAGAGTCGGTCCCGCGCCGTTCAAGGAGGCGCTCTATGCTGGCGAAACCAAGGCCGCTTGATCGTATTGTCGACGTAGAGGCCGGCGTCGCCGCGGAAGCGGCGGGGCTCGACGCGCTGCTCGGCCACCTGAAGCCGATCGAGATCATCGAGCGCGCGGCGCGCGATTCCTTCCGCGGCGAGATCGCTGCCGTGTCGTCCTTCGGCGCGGATTCGGCAGTGCTCTTGCATATGATTTCGGAGATCGACCGCTCGCTGCCAGTGATCTTCCTCGATACCGGCAAGCATTTCGAGGAGACCCTCGGCTATCGCGACGCGCTGGTCGCGGATTTCGGCCTGACGGATGTCAGGGTGATCAAGCCGGAAGAGGAGGCGCTCGAGCGCGTCGATCCGACCGGCAGGCTGCATGAGACCAACACAGACGCCTGCTGCAATGTGCGCAAGGTCGAACCGCTGGCGCGCGGCGTCGAGCCGTTCCGCGCCTGGTTCACCGGACGCAAGCGCTTCCAGGCGTCGACGCGGGCGGCGCTGCCCGTCTTCGAAGCGGTGGGTTCGCGCATCCGCATCAATCCGCTAGCGCACTGGGCGACATCGGACCAGGCCGCCTACATGCGCGCGCATGCGCTGCGGGAAAACCCGCTGGTCGCCTATGGCTATCTCTCGATCGGCTGCTTTCCCTGCACGCAGCCGGTGCAGCCCGGCGAGGACGCACGCAGCGGCCGCTGGGCCGGCCATGCCAAGACCGAGTGCGGCATTCACCTCTCCGGTTTGGAGAAGTCGCTGACCGACGCTTCGCTTTAGGATATATCGCTATTCACGTGATGCCGGCCTGCGAAAGGGCGGCTTGCTGCGTTTGAGCTTTTTGGGATTTTTGATGACTGGATCGACGACAGCGGGAACCCGCCTCTGGACCCCGGACGGCTTTCGCGAGGATGAGTGGACGCACGCCGAAAGCGCCGAGGCGCTGGCCGGCAATGGCCGCTTCATCCTGCCGCTGCAGGCCTTTCTCGGCCTCGACGACGAGGTCCGCAAGTCGGCGCGCGAACGCATCGGTGTGCTGCTGCAGCCCGGCGACGAGCTCGACAAGATAACCGGCCTGCTCGACCAGCTGTCGCTTGTGGCGCTGGCCTTCCCGGCCTTCAATGACGGCCGCTCCTTCTCCAAGGGCGAATTGCTGCGGGCTCGGCATCACTTCAAGGGCGCGGTGCGCGCCACGGGCCAGGTGCTGGTCGACCAGTTGCCGCATATGCTGCGGCTCGGTTTCGATGAGTTCGAGGTCTCCAACCCGGTGCTGTTGAAGCGCCTGGAGGAAGGCCGCACCGGCGGCCTGCCGGTCTACTACCAGCCAGCCGTGGAGCCGGAGCCCAAGGGGCCGAAATATTCCTGGCGGCGCAAGCGCGCTGGATCACAATGACATTTGGCTGAATCGTCATCCTGATCCAGTCCCTTGCTGGAGCATGATCTTCCGAACCCTCGGTTCGGGATCATGCTCTGGCTGACGTTGCGGCATCTTTACAAGGCGCTTCAGCAGGCATTCTCTCCAGACAACGGACGGAAAGATCCGCCGGGAGGAGAGGATGCGCTACGACTATGTCATCGCCGGCGGCGGTTCCGCCGGCTCGACCCTTGCCGCCAGGCTTTCAGAAGACCCATCGAAGACGGTTTGCCTGCTCGAAGCGGGCGGCGCCGGCAAGAATCTCTTGATCCGCGCGCCAGCGGGCATCATCGCGCTGCTGCCTGGCCGGCCGAAGATCAACAATTGGGGCTTCCAGACGGTGCCGCAGGAAGGCCTTAACGGCCGCAGGGGCTACCAGCCGCGCGGCAAGGCGTTGGGTGGCTCCAGCGCCATCAACGCCATGCTCTACACGCGGGGTCATCGCCGCGACTATGACGAGTGGGCCGATCTCGGCTGCGACGGCTGGTCGTGGGACGAGGTGCTGCCCTATTTCCGGCGCGCCGAGGGCAACCAGCGCGGCAGTGACGCGCTGCATGGCGGCGACGGGCCGCTGAGGGTCTGCGAGCAGCAGGAGCCGCGCGCGATCTCCAGGGCTTTCGTCGAGGCCTGCGGCGAAAACCAGATTAGGCCGAACGACGATTTCAACGGGCCGGAGCAGGAGGGGGCTGGGCTCTATCAGGTGACGCAGTTCTGGGGCGAGCGCCGCAACGGGGAGCGCTGCTCGGCGGCGGCCGCCTATCTGCATCCGGCGATGAACCGGCCGAACCTCACCGTGGTCACCGGCGCGCATGCGACGGGCGTCGTGCTCAACGGCAGGCGCGCAAGGGGCGTGCGCTATCGCACCGGCAAGAGCGAGGCCGTGGCGGAAGCCAGGCGCGAGGTCATCCTTTGCGGCGGGGCGTTCGGTTCGCCGCAGCTACTTCTTCTGTCCGGCATCGGGCCGGCGGTAGAGCTCGCGGCGCACGGCATCCCCCTCGTCCACGAATTGCCCGGCGTCGGCAGGAATCTGCAGGACCATCTCGATTTCATCCTGGCCTGGAAGTCCAGGCAGACCGATTTGATGGGCATCGGCCTCACCGGCATGCCGGGCCTGATCAGGCACATGCTGCGCTGGCGCAATGACGGCGGCGGCATGATCGCAACGCCATACGCCGAGGGCGGCGCCTTCCTCAAATCTGACCCGGCAATCGAGCGACCCGACCTGCAGCTGCATTTCTGCATCGCCATCGTCGACGACCATGGCCGCAAGCTGCATATGGGCTATGGCTTTTCCTGCCATGTCTGTGTGCTTCGGCCGCATTCGCGCGGCGAGGTGGGTTTGAACAGTCCCGATCCGCTGGCGCCGCCGCGCATCGATCCACGCTTCCTCGGGGACGAACGCGACGCCGAGCTTCTGCTCAAGGGCGTGCACATGACGCGCGCCATATTGGAGGCGCCGGCGCTGGCGAAATATCGCGCCAGGGAAATCTACACCGCCGGCGCGTCCAGCGACGCCGAGCTGATGGCGCATATCAGGGCACGCGCCGACACGATCTACCACCCGGCCGGCACCTGCAAGATGGGCGTCGACGACATGGCCGTGGTCGACACGCAGCTCAGGGTTCACGGGCTGGAGAGACTGCGTGTGGTCGATGCTTCGGTAATGCCGACCTTGATCGGCGGCAACACCAATGCACCGACGATCATGATTGCCGAGAAGGCCGCGGATATGATCCGGGCAGCGGTCTGATCGTCGGTCTTGGTCGGACCAGCTTCTTCGGTTCTGTCGCGGCCGCGCCGCCTTTGCCGGCCGGTCGATCGGATCGAATCCATCTGGTCAGACCAATTTGGCGATTTCTGCTTCCCCTTTTGTCGTCCTGCCCTTAGGATAGGGTTATTATTTCGTACCCCGAAATAAATAGCCGGCAAATGGAGGAACGGCATGGCAGGCAAGAAGATATTGATGCTCGTTGGCGAGTTCAGCGAGGAATACGAGATTTTCGTCTTTGAACAGGCCATGCACGCGGTCGGTCACACCGTCCATGTCGTCTGCCCAGACAAGAAGGCTGGCGATGTGCTCAAGACCTCACTGCACGACTTCGAAGGCCATCAGACCTATACCGAAAAGCTCGGCCACGATTACATCCTCAACAAGACCTTTGCCGAGGTGAACCCGGCCGAATATGACGCGGTTTATGCCGCGGGCGGGCGCGGGCCGGAATATATCCGCATCGACAAGCGCGTGCAGGCGCTGGTCAGGCATTTCCACGAGGTCGGCAAGCCGATCTTCACCATCTGCCACGGTGTGCAGATCCTGATCGCGGTCGACGGCGTGGTGCGCGGCAAGGAAGTGGCGGCGCTGCATTATTGCGAGCCGGAAGTGACGCTTGCCGGCGGCATCTATATCGATGTTGCCCCGACTGGCGCGCATGTCGACGGCAATCTGGTTTCGGCCAAAGGCTGGCCGGGCCTTGCCACTTTCATGCGGGAATGCCTGAAGGTGCTTGGCACCGAAATCCGCCATGGCGAAGCGCTGATGCGCGACGATAGGAAGGCGGCCTAAAGCCTGCGGAAGCGGCGCGCGGCTATTGACGCCGCTCGCCGCCCGGCTTCTTGGCATCGGCGTCATCGAGGCGCTCAAGCAGGTCACTTAGCCGCCGCGGCATCTCCTTTTCCAAGCGAAATGCCGGCAACGTGCGCAGAAAGCGCTTCGTCGCTTCGCTGCCCGCCTGCCGCCTGATATCGTCGGCGAGTTCGGCGCGCCTGTTGCCGTTGTTGCCGTTCATCGTCCCAAAATCCTGTATTGGCTTCGAAACTCCCGCAGCCCGTTTATGGTTCCCCGCACCCGCGGTCGAGGGCAAGCAAAGCTGCGTGATAGGGTAAAATTTGAATTAATTCGGAACGACAGGCTGATATCGGCTGTCAGCGCTTACCCCTTGATTTTTGGCCTCCAAACCTCGATATCGGGCGCAAATCCAGAGCAATCCGAATGACGGGAAACGCGATGAGCGACCAGGCAAAAGACGAACCCACGCCCGAAGATATGGAAGCCACCCAGGCTTCCGGCGAGCGTGCCGAAGGTGGCGTCGACGGCGACTATGAAGCGCTTGTACGGCTACTGAAGGAAAATGAGGAACTGAAGGACCGAGCGCTGCGCGTCGCGGCCGAAATGGAGAATTTGCGGCGGCGCACCGCGCGCGATGTGCAGGACGCCCGCGCCTATGCGGTGGCCAATTTCGCGCGCGACATGCTGTCGGTGTCCGACAATCTGCGCCGCGCGCTGGACGCGATCCCGGCGGAAGCGAAGGCGTCCGGCGACGCTGGCTTCAAGTCGCTGATCGAAGGTGTCGAGCTTACCGAGCGTGCCATGCTTTCGGCGCTGGAACGCCATGGAGTGAAGAAACTCGCGCCCGAGGGCGAGAAGTTCGATCCGAACTTCCACCAGGCGATGTTCGAGGTGCCCAATCCGGAGGTTCCGGCCGGCACCGTCGTCCAGGTGGTGCAGCCGGGCTATTCGATCGGCGAGCGCGTGCTGCGCCCGGCGATGGTCGGCGTCGCCAAGGGTGGCCCGAAGGCGGCCGCCGAGGCGAAGGTCGAGCCAGGCCCGGTGAACGAGCAGGCCGAGAAGGATGCGTGATAGGCGAGTAAGGGAGTAGAGGAAGCGAAACCGTACTTTCATGCGGTTCTATGCTATTCAATTTCCCCTATTCCCTTACTGCCCTACTCCCCTATGTCCTTGAATCCCATCGCCTTGCTCGATTACGCCGGCGTCGCCGTCTTCGCGGCGACGGGCGCGCTTGCGGCATCGCGCAAAGAGCTCGACATTATTGGCTTCCTGTTCCTGGCCAGCGTCACCGGCATCGGCGGGGGCACGCTGCGCGACGTCATCCTCAACCTGCCGGTGTTCTGGGTCGCCAACAGCGGCTATGTGCTGATCTGCGCTGGGGTCGCGGTGCTGGTCTTCTTCAGCGCCCACCGGTTCGAATCCCGCTATAAGCTGCTGCTCTGGCTCGATGCCATCGGGCTTGCCGCTTTCTCCGTGATGGGGGCGGCCAAGGGGCTGGCGATCACCGGCTCGCCGGTCGTGTCGATCATCATGGGCGTGCTGACGGCGACCTTCGGCGGTATCTTGCGCGATCTGCTTGCCGGCGAGCCCTCGGTGCTGCTCAGGCCGGAAATCTATGTCACCGCCGCCCTTGCCGGCGCCACCATCTTCACCCTTGGCGATCTTGCCGGCCTGCCGGCCCTGGCGTCCAGCCTGCTCGGCTTCGCGGGCGCATTCGCGGTGCGCGGCGGCGCGCTCAAATTCGGCTGGTCGTTTCCGGCCTATAAGAGCCGGCCGGGGCGAAGGCCGGAAGATATTCCGTGAAAGAGCAAGTGGTGAATAGTGAATGGTAAAATGGTCGATGGGTGGCAGAGCCGAGGGCCATCCACCCATTCACCTTTTACCATTCACCTGAATCACGCCGCGAAGCGCTGGCCTTCACCGCCATAATAATTGACGTAGCGGGCGCCGATCTCCTTGACCGGCATGACGACGAAGACGTCGACGGTCGAGAATTCGTGGTCGATGACGCAGCCGTCGCCGATCCGGGCGCCGACGCGCAGATAGCCCTTGACCAGCGGCGGCATGGCGGCGATCGCGGCCTTGGTGTTCACCGCCTCGATCGGCATCAGGTCCATGGAGCAGTAGCGCTCGGGAACCGCTCGGACGTCCCAGGCCGAGTTGGTGCGGCAATGATGGGCGAGGTAGGTCAGCGCCTCGGCGTGGGCTGCCGGCACGATGCCGTGGAAGGAGGCGCAGCCGGTCATCACGCCAATGTTGTAATGATTGATGTAGGCCCAGATGCCCTGCCACAGCGCCTCGATGGTGCGCTTGGAACGGTATTCCTTGAGAACACAGGAGCGGCCGAGCTCGAGGAAGCGTTGGCCGGGATGGCGCGCGATCAGCTTGGTGAGCTCGAACTCGCCCTCGGAATAAAAACCGCCGGCGGTTGCGGCTATCTCCTGCCGAAGCAGGCGATAGGTGCCGACGATGCGGCGATGCTCGGGGCCCGGAAGGGACGTGTCCAACACGAGAAGGTGATCGCAGAGCGGGTCGAAACGGTCGGCATCGCGCCGGTCCTGCGCCTGGAACAGGTCCTTCCTCGCGCCAAGCTCGTCATAAAATACCCGATAGCGGACTTCCTGGGCAGCGGCGATCTCAGCCTCGTTGCGGGCGAGCCGCACTTCGAGGTTGCCGATCCGGCCCAGCGGAGCACCGCTTGCGACGGCATCGGCGGTACGGGCGGCGAGCAGGGCGCCGCCGGCGTTCGGCCGAGTGTCACATTCAGGCATAACTGTATGCACGAGTGATTCTCCTTCGAGCCATCCCTCTTGGCACGGGGATACGGTGTAGGTGCAACAGGATTGTGACAGTACCGTGATACGACGTGGCGGGCAATACTTTGTCGGCTGGGCAATACACTCAACCGGCTATCTTACCGACGCGAAAGCCAGGCGATGCATGGTTTTCAAGAGTTCAAAATTTCGTCAGGCGGCAACCTGGCCCTCGACAGCCTGGACGAGCTGGTCGGGATCGAGCGGCTTGGTCACGAAGCCGCTGGCGCCATGCGCGAGCACGGCATGCCGGGTCTTTTCCTGGCTGTCGGCCGAAAGCACCATGATCGGGATCGGTGGCATGGCCATGGATTCCTCGTGGCGGCGGATGGCGGCGATCGCATCGAGACCGTCCATGACGGGCATATGCAGGTCCATCAGCACCACGTCGAAGCGGAATTTGAGGCCGGCATCGGTGACGGCGTCGACCGCGGCCTTGCCGTTGCCGACGATCTTGACGCGATGACCCGCCTTGAGCAGCGTGGCGCGCGCCAGCATGGCATTGATGTCGTTGTCCTCGGCAATCAGCACCGACAGGCCCTGATCGCGCCGGCGCGCCGAAGCGGCGCCGCGCGGCTGCGGTTGCGGCTGGGCAAGCGCCGAGCCGTGGCTGGTCAACAGCACCCGCAACAGGGTTTCGCCGCGCACCGGCCTTGCAAGGAAGGTGGCGTAGCCGCTGGCGCGGAATTCGCCGAGCATGCCGCGGTCCGTCGGCGCGATGAGGGTGATGGCTTCGCAATCGGCAAAGCCCGAGTCGCGCAGCCGCTTTAGCAGTCTGCCGTCGGCGTTTTCGAGCGCCGCGTCGATCAGGAGCACGTTGCAGCCGGCAGCGAAGGGAGCCGCCTGGCTCGGTGTCGCCGCGACCTCGACGGTGCCGCCATGGGCTCTGATCGTGCGGGCTATGGCATCGGCTTCGATGGCGTTCTTCGACACGATCACGGCCCGCCGGTCGGCAAGGATGTTGTGGCGGTGCGGCGGCGGTTCGGTGGCCGCGACCGCCGGGATCTCGAGGACGAATTCGGAGCCTTCGCCGAGCCGGCTCGAAACCGAGATCGTGCCGCCCATGGCGCTCACCAGCCGCTTCGAGATGGCAAGGCCGAGGCCGGCGCCGCCATGCACCCTGGTCGAGGTGCCGTCGGACTGCTCGAACTCCTCGAAGATGCGTTCCATGTCCTCTTCACGCAGCCCCGGGCCGGTGTCGACGACGGTGAAGCAGATTCGGTCGGTGGTTTCGGTGCGGGCGCGCGCCACGGTGAGCAGCACGCCGCCGGTATCGGTGAATTTCACCGCATTGCCAATGAGGTTGAGCAGCACCTGGCGCACGCGGCCGGGATCGGCGGTGATCATCTGCGGCACGTCGGGCTCGACATGGCAGCCGAGACCGATGTTCTTGGCGAAGGCCCTCGCGGCCAGGAGCTCGATGATGTTGTCGGCGATTTCGCGCAATGACGTCGGCTGCGGCTCGGGCTCGAAGCGGCCGGCCTCGATCTTGGAATAATCGAGCAGGTCCTCGATGAGCGCGAGAAGCGCGCTGGCCGAGGTGGAAACGGCGCCGACATAGGTGCGCTGTTCCGGCGACAGGTCGGTGTCGGCCAGCAGCTTCGCCATGCCCATGATGCCGTTCATCGGCGTGCGGATCTCATGGCTGACGGTGGCGAGGAAGCGCGACTTGGCCTGGCTCGCATATTCGGCACGTTCGCGCGCGGTGATCAGCGAGGACTCGGCGCGCTTGCGGGCGGTAATGTCGCGGGCAATCGCGCGGTGCGAGACCGCGCCCGTGTCCTTGTCGCGCACCGAGAGTTCGATCCATGAGAACCAGCGCGGCCCGCTCGGCGTGCGGATCGCGACATCGGTGGAGCTCAGGCATTCATGGTCGGAGAAGGCGGCGTCGGGAACGATGCCGACATCGATGCCAAGCTCGGACAAGGTCTTGCCGGCGAGATCGCGCGGGTCGACGTCGACAAGTGTGGAGAAAACGCTATTGGCATAGACGATGTTGCCGTCGCGATCGCGATGGACGACGAGGTCGCCCAGCGCATCGATCAGGCCGCGGAAGCGCTCCTCGCTCTCCTGCATCTCCCACATGCGATCGGCGAGGGTCTCGATCTCGGCGCGGCTGCGGGCGGCCGTCTCGTCGAGAAGAGCTGCGGTGCGCCGTTCGTCGCGCCGGTTGCGCAGATGCATGGCAAGGCCGGCAACGGCCGCGGCGGCGAGACCGATGGTGACGATGATCGGCGCGCCGGTGAGATGCGCCAGCCCCGCCAGAACGGCGATGGCGACGATCGTCAGGAACGGCAGGCCCTCATGGCTGGCCGCGGGCAATTCCGGGGCCAACGGCGGGGCAACAAGCACCTGCCGCCGCGGCGCATCGATGATGAGCCTGTCAGCGTCCGCGGCTTTGCTGCCCTGTCTGGTGTCGGAGTCCGCGACCATGCGCAAACCATGCCAGACAGAGATTATGGAAGGCTGCGGCGGATCGTTCGAATTTTAGCGATCTTCGCGGATTCCGGGCTCCGGCCCGGACAAAACCGGTGCTCCGAAACGGCTGTCGGCTACATATCGACGACGACGCGGCCCCTGACCTTGCCTTCGACGATGTCGCGGGCGGCAGCGACAATGCCGTCGAAACCGATGGTGTGGGACAATGTCGACAGCTTCTTCAGGTCGAGATCGGTGCCGATGCGGCGCCATGCCTCCAGGCGCACGGCCTTCGGTGCCATCACGGAATCGATGCCGAGCAGCGAAACGCCACGCAGGATGAAGGGCGCGACGCTTCCCGGCAGGTCCATGCCGCCGGCCAGGCCGCAGGCGGCGATCGCGCCGCCATAGGAGGTCGTCGACAGTACATTGGCGAGCGTGTGGCTGCCGACCGAGTCGACGCCGCCCGCCCAGCGCTCCTTGGCAAGCGGCTTCGCCGGCTGGCTGAGCTCCTCGCGCGAGATCACCTCCGCCGCGCCGAGGTCGATCAGGTAAGGGCTTTCGGCGTTGCGGCCGGTCGAGGCGACGACATGGTAGCCGAGGCTGGACAGGATCGAGATGGCGACCGAGCCGACGCCGCCGGCGGCGCCCGTCACCACCACCGGGCCGCGGTCCGGCACGATGCCATGCCGTTCCAGCGCCATGACCGAGAGCATGGCCGTGTAGCCCGCCGTGCCGACGGCCATCGCATCATGCGCGCTCATGCCCTCGGGCAGCGGCACCAGCCAGTCGCCCATGACCCGGGCGCGGCCGGCATAGGCGCCGTAATGCGTCTCGCCGACGCCCCAGCCGTTGAGAATCACCTTGTCCCCCTTGCGCCAGTCGGCATGCGAGGAGGAGATCACGGTGCCGGCGAAATCGATGCCCGGCACCAGCGGCCAGCGGCGCACCACAGGCGCCTTGCCTGTGATGGCGAGCCCGTCCTTGTAGTTCACCGTCGTCGCCTCGACGGCGACGGTGACGTCGCCCTCCATCAGGTCGGCCTCGGTGAGGTCGACGACATCGACGGACTGCTTCTTCTCGGCATCGCGCGAAATGAGGATGGCTTTGAACGTATCGGACATTTTTTCTCCTCCGGTTCCGGCGATGGACGTAACTGTGCGGCGGCAGCCGCGCGGCGTCAATCTTGCGAAGGTTTCGGCTCGTGCCGCCAGCCGATCAGCTCGTCGAAGACGACAAGTGCGGCGCCGACTGAAATGAAGGCGTCGGCGAGGTTGAACACCGCGAAGGACCAGACCGGGGTGTGGAACAGGATGTAGTCGATGACGTGACCGTAGATAGCACGGTCGATGAGATTGCCCAGCGCGCCGCCAACGATGAGCGCAAAGCCGATGCGGGCGATGACATGGCCGGCAGGCGTGCGCGTGGCGAGATAGAGCACGAAGGCGACGACCAGCACGGCGATGACCACCAGGCCGGTGTCGCCGAAGGATTGGAACATCGAAAAGGCGATGCCGGTGTTATAGGTGCGAAACAGCGCCAGGAACGGCAGCAGATCGACCTTCTCCTGAAAGGCGAGACCGTTCTCGACCAGTTGCTTGATCCACTGATCGAGCGCGATTGCAACGATCACCAGCAGGGCATAAGGGGACCAGGATTTCACGATTGCGCAGTCCTCATCGCGAGTCTGTGTGAGGGTCGAGCTTCAATGCGCCGCGCCGTATCTCGAAGAGCATCACGCCGGTGGCAACGGCGAGGTTGAGCGAATCCGCTCGGCCGGCTTGGGGGATTCTCAACAGCCTATCGCAGCTTTCGGCAAGGCTGTCGGGCAACCCTTGCTGCTCGTTGCCCATCAAAAGCAGCACCGGTCCCCTGGAGAAATCGACTGAACGATAGTCGACCGCGCCTTTGAGGTGCGTTCCAGCGACAAGGCCCGAAAAATCGCGCCGCCAGGCGAGGAAGGCCTGCTCGGTCGCCCTGGCGACCGGCACGGCGAAGATCGAGCCCATCGTGGCGCGCACCGTCTCCAGCGAGAACGGATCGGTGGTGTCGCCGACCAGGATGACGCCCTTGGCGCCGACGGCGTCGACGGTGCGGATCACGGTACCGAGATTGCCGGGATCGCGGACCCGGTCGAGCGCCACCCAGACATCGCCGTCCCTGGCGCGGATATCCTTCAGCGGCACGGTCTGCTGCGCGAAGACGCCGACCACCATTTGCGGGTTTTCACGGCGGGTGATGGCCGCAAGCACTTTTTCGGAGACTTCCAGAACCGTGCCGCCGGCGGCGACGGTCCGCGCGGCGACCTTCTCGACGGCCGCGTTGCCGCGTCCGGCCTTGGCGAAGACCAGGGTCTTGATCGACCAGCCGAGGTCCAGCGCGTCGATGACCAGCTTCAGCCCTTCGGCCATGAAGGCGTTCTGCTGGTCGCGGAATTTCTTCAAGGCGAGCGCCTTGATGTCCTTGACCAGCGGATTGGCAAGGCTGGTGACTTCCTTGACCTGCCCGACCGGGCGGGCGCCGTCATGTGCGTTCATTCAAGCCACCCAGCGCGAGAACAGCGAGGTCGACAGCGCGCGGCCGGCGGACTTCTCGCGAATGATCAATTCGCCGGATTCGACCGTGCCGCCCATGCCGGCGAACGTATCGCGCATCAGCGCATGGATGGCGAAGAAGGAGGCGCGGATCGAATAGGCGGTGAGAACGACGGCCAGCGGTTTCGGCGTCAGGATCGAGCGGCAGAGGTCGGTGAGGCCCGGCAGATCCTCGAACAATTGCCAGACCTCGCCCTTGGGGCCGCGGCCATAGGCCGGCGGGTCGAACAGCACGATATCGTAGCGGCTGCCGCGGCGCTCCTCGCGCTCGGCGAATTTCACCGCATCCTCGACGATCCAGCGGATCGGCTTGTCGGCAAGGCCGGCCATTTCCTGGTTCTCGCGCGCCCAGCCGATGGCCTTCTTCGAGGCATCGACATGGGTGACCTCGGCGCCGGCGCGGGCCGCCACCAGCGAGGCGAGGCCCGTATAGCCGAACAGATTGAGCACCTTGACCGGGCGCTTCGCCTCCGCGATCAGCCCCGCCATATGGTCCCAATGCGAAACCTGCTCGGGAAAAACGCCGACATGGCGAAACGAGGTGAAGCGGCCGAGATAGTCGATGCCGTCATGCTTCATCGGCCAGGTCTCGCCGAGCGGCGATTTCGGAAAGCGCCACCGGCCGATGCCTTCCTCGTCGGTGTCGCCGGTGAAGATGGCGTCGGCGCGCTCCCATTCTTTTGCCGGAAGCGCGCGCTGCCAGATCGCCTGGCCTTCGGGGCGAACGATGCGGTAGGGGCCGTATTGCTCGAACTTTTCGCCGGCGCCGCTGTCCAGCAGCGCGTAGTCGGCATTGGGCGCGACCTCCAGGATCAGCGGCAGGCGCTCGGCCGGCAAGGAGCCCTCGCGGCGTGCAAGAACGCGCGGAGCCGCTTTGGCTTCCTGCCGATCCGCCGGTTTCGCTTCGCGACGCTCCGCGGATGCTGCCTGCTGCCGTCCAGCCGCAAACGCGTCGCGCGGGCGGGCCTGTTCCGGCCTCGCGTGCTGCGGTCGGTTATCGCGGCGCTTGTCGCGAAAAGATTTCAAGAAGGATCATCTCCGGCGGTTCGGCCCGCTTCTGCCACAGCTCAGCCCATCGGCGCAACAAAGGCGGGCGAGACCATCAACCGTGACGGACCGTGAGCAAGCCGAGGCAAAGTGAGATGAAGCCAAGCGCCTTCGCTGCCGTCACCGCCATATGGCCGGATTCCCAACGCAGCCGGACGGCTTCGAAATTTTCCGGAATTGGCCCCGGCGTCCAGGTGGCGAGGATATCGTTGGCCGGTTTGACGAGAACAGTCCAAAGCGCGAGCGCTAGCGCATAGAGCAAGGTGCCGGCCAGCACAAACCAGAAGGCGCGAGGCTCGTCGCGCAGCATCCAGACAAGCACCGCCGGGCAGACAATGGCTGCGATATCGAGCGGCGCTCCGATCAGCAGGAAGAGCTGGAACTGCGCATTGAAAACGGTCGTCTCGCGCCAAAGCGCCGGCGACCATTTCGTCAGCCTGGGCAGCGATTCCAGCACATGGGCAAAGGACGGGCCAAGACTGAGGGCCGCGACGAAAGCGGTCAGCACCGACCAGAACAACAGGAACCCGCGCATCTCCATTATGGAGACAACGGCGACGGCCGGCAGGCGTTCCCGTCGGGTCGGCCGGCCTTGTTTCTTCCGGCCGGTTGCTTTATGGGAGCGCCATTCTTGGTTCTGGAATGGGAGCGACAGATGACGAACATCTCCACCGCGCGCCCCTCGAGGGTTCCGGCGTAAGGCAGGCTTTGCTGTTTTGACGCCGGTCGACTGACGCCTGACGGCGTCGGATACCTGACCATTTCCAGAAGTGTTCCATCATGGGCAATTCATTCGGGGCCATCGGCCCCTCTTCGTCTTGCGCTGCGGAGGCAGCGCAAATCCAGTATTATTTCTCGCAGCAAAGCTGGATCGAGGGCGCCGCGCTCGAACAGCTGAAGGCTGTTGCGGCGCTGCCTGGCGTGAGCTCGGTCGCCGCTTTTCCGGACCTGCACCCCGGCAAATACGGCCCGACCGGGATCGCGGTTCTCTCAAAGCGGTTGTATCCGCAACTGATCGGCAACGATATCGGCTGCGGCATGTCGCTGTTTGCGCTCGATATGCCGCTGCGCAAGCTCAAGGTCGACCGGGCGGTCGAGCGCATGGGTGAAATCGAAGCGCAGGACTGCTTCGATCCGCAGGCTGTTCTGTCAGCTTCGGGCTTGGCGCCGGATCTGTTTCCGGCGGCGCTTGGTACGATCGGCGGCGGCAATCATTTCTGCGAGCTCCAGGCAGTCGAACAGCTGTTCGATGCCAGGAAGGCGGAAGCCGTCGATCGCCAAGGCCTCTACCTGCTCGTTCACTCCGGCTCGCGTGGCCTGGGTGCGCGGGTGTTCGGCGAGGTCAATCATCAGGCCGCGATTGCGACGGGGCTCGATCCGGCGTCGGAAGCGGGCAAAGCGTGGCTCGGCAAGCACGATATCTGCGTTGCCTGGGCATCGCTCAACCGCGGCCTGATCGCGGCGCGGGCGGCGAGCGCGTTGCACTGCGAAGCAAAGCTTGTCGTCGACGTGCCGCACAATCTGGTGCGCCGGCGGGATGGCGGCTTCGTCCATCACAAGGGCTCCGCCGCGGTCGAGGCTGGCAGCATCGCGCCGATTGCGGGCTCGCGCGCCAGCCTGAGCTATGTGGTTGAGGCGCTGGACGGGACAGGCTCTTCGCTGGGTGGCATCTCGCATGGCGCCGGCCGCAAATACGACCGCGCGACCATGCATGGCCGTGTCGGGCGCAAAAGGTCGGAACGCGAGGCCCTGCTTCGCAACGCCTGGGGCGGGCAGCTGATCTGCGGCGACCGCGACCTGGTCATCGAAGAGGCCGCGACCGCCTACAAGGATGCGGGGCAGGTGGTCCACGACCTCGCCGATGCCGGGCTCGTCTTGCCGCTGGCGGCGATGAAGCCGCTGGTGACCTACAAGAAGGCGGTCGATGGCAGCTCCGATCGCACACGCGCAAAGCCAGGTTGTGATCGGCAAAGCGAACGAGGGCGTCACAGGGGAGGTCGCCATGAGCGCGGTTGACCTTCTCGTCACCTCCGGCAGCGGCCCGGTCGAATGTCGCATCGCGCTGATGGCGCTGGTCCGCATCATCGAGGCGGAGTGCGGCCGGCGCGGCTGCGCGGCTGAAGTCACGTTCGGCCACGCACCGGACCGGCATGGCGCGAAATCGGCGCTGATCAGCCTGGAGGGCGCGGGCGCCAATGCCCTGGCAACAGAGTATTGCGGCTCGGTGAAGTTCATCTTCAAGAGCCCGGTACGGCCGGGCCACAAGCGGCAGAACTGGTTTGTTGGGGTGAAGCGGGTGGATCTGGCAGACATGCCCGCGGCGGGGCCGGCGATCGCGGCAGGCAATGTGCGCTTCGAAACGCTTCGCGCCGGAGGGCCGGGCGGCCAGAACCAGAACACCACCGACAGTGCCGTGCGGGCGGTCCACGTGCCGACCGGCATTATGGTGGTGGCGCGTGCCGAGCGGTCGCAGCACCGCAACAAGGCGATCGCGTTGCAGCGGCTTGCGGCAATGCTGCGCGTGCTGGCGGATCGCGAGATGGAAGCTTCGAAGGCTGAGCTCTTCATGGCGAACAAGGCGCTTGAGCGCGGCAATGCGGTGAAGGTGTTCCGCCTGTGAGTTGACTGAAGGGGCGTGGCTTCCGGCCGCGCCCCTTCAGCCCTATCGTAAACGCGATGTCTCGTTCCGAACGCCTTTTCGACCTTATCCAGATCCTGCGCCGCCACCGCCGGCCGGTGAGCGGCCGCACGCTTGCGGACGAGATGGGCGTGTCGATCCGCACGCTCTACCGCGATATCGCGACGCTGCAAGGGCAGGGCGCTCCGATAGAGGGCGAGGCGGGGCTCGGCTATGTGCTGAAGCCGGGCTTCATGCTGCCGCCGCTGATGTTCAGCGACGAGGAGATCGAGGCGATCGTGCTTGGATCGCGCTGGGTGGCGAAGCAGCCGGACAAAAGGCTGGCTGTCGCCGCGACGGATGCGCTTGCCAAGATCGCGGCGGTGCTGCCGGACGACCTGCGCGAAGACCTCGACGCGACAACGCTGCTCGTCGGGCCAAACGCGGATCATCTCGAAACGATCGACCTCGGTGTCGTGCGGCAGGCAATTCGCGACGAGCGCAAGCTCGGCTTCCTCTATCGCGATGCCGGCGGCTCAGCATCGAAGCGGCTGGTCTGGCCGTTCGCGCTGAGCTTTTTCGACAAGGTGCGGGTGATGGTGGCGTGGTGCGAGATGCGCCAGGATTTCCGGCATTTCCGTGCCGACCGGATGTCCGAATTGACGGCCACCGACATCCGCTATCCGCGTCGCCGCCAGTCCATGCTGAAGGAATGGCGGGCGACGCTTGGCACGGCCGGCCAGAACGGCGCAAAAGACACTACCGGCTGATCGCTGCTGCCAGAATCTGACAGCAGGCATGCGTATGGTTTCCAAGGTTCAGGCAATTTGGAGATCAATATGACAACGCCTAATTTCGTCATCCTCTATGTCGACAGCCCGGAAAAGAGCGGCGCGTTCTATGCCTCGTTGCTCGGACGCGAGCCGGTCGAATCCTCGCCGACCTTCGTCATGTTCCTGCTCGACAAGGGCTTCAAACTTGGCCTCTGGTCGCGCCACACGGTGGAACCGGCGGCAGCGGCAACAGGCGGTGGCGGGGAGCTCGTGCTTGCGGTCGAGAGCGCCGCTGCGGTCGATGCCACGCATATCGATTGGTCGGGTCGCGGCCTGAACATCCTGCAGGCGCCAACCGATCTCGATTTCGGCCGCACCTTCGTCGCGCTCGATCCGGACAATCATCGCCTGCGCGTCTACTGGCCGTTCGAGGCAGCGCAGGGATGAGTGCCTTCTGGGTCGCCGTCGCATCGGCCGAACATGTGCGGATCGGCCGCAGAGATGGCTTCATGCAGGTCAATCACGGCAAGGCGCCGCCGCTCCGCCGCGTCAAGCCTGGCGACGGCATCGTCTATTACTCGCCGAGCACCGTGCTCGGCGCGAAGGACGGGCTGCAATCCTTCACGGCGATCGGCACGGTCCGGCAAGGAGAGGTTTATGAAGGCGTCATGGGCCGCGGTTTCACGCCCGCGCGGCGCGGCGTCGACTGGCGCGACGCCACAGAGACGCCGATCAAGCCGCTGCTCGACAGGCTTGACGTCACCGCCGGCAAACCGAACTGGGGCTACCAGCTGCGCTTCGGCCTGTTCGAGATTAGCGAGCGTGATTTCCGGCTGATCGGCGAGGCGATGCGAGCCAGGCTGGAGAGCGCTGTTATTTGAGCGCCTTGTAGACGGCGATGCCGGCGGCGAGGTCTTCTAGCGCCGCACCAACCGACTTGAACAGGGTGATCTCGCTGTCGCTCTGGCGACCCTGCTTCTCGCCACGTGCGAGCTCGTGCAGGTCGGCGACGATTGCTTCCGGCTTCAGCACGCCCGAGGCCAGCGGCTGGACGATGTCGCCGGCCTCCTTGGTGGCGCCGGCGCGGGTGTCGACATAGACGCTTGCGCGCCTGATCGCCTCGTCGTCGGCCTCGCGCATCGTCGGCGTGAAGCCGCCGACGAGATCGACATGGGCGCCCGGCTTCAGCAGCGCGCCCCTGACTAGCGGCGTGTTGGAGATCGTTGCCGAGGCGACAATGTCGGCCACGGCAAGCTCCGTATCAAGATCGCCGGCGGCGCTTGCCGGAAGGCCTTCGGCGCGCAAGGCGGCCGCTACCTTTTCGGCATTGGCCGGCGTGCGGTTCCAGATGCGGATGGAGGTTATCGGCCGAACCGCTGAATGCGCCTTGGCTAGGAAGGGCGACAGCGCGCCGGCGCCGATCACCAGAAGCCGCGAGGCATCCTTGCGGGCGAGATAGGAGGCGGCGAGCGCCGAAGCGCAGGTCGTACGCCATTGCGTCAGCCGCTGGCCGTCGATCAGCGCCTGCGGCTCGCCGGTCACGCCGTCGAGCAGAAGATAGAGGCCCATGACCGCCGGCTTGCCTTTTGTGTTGTTGTCCGGCGACACGGTCACGATCTTGACGCCGATATGACCACCGGCCGAAGTCCCCGCCGCGTTGAAGTCGGTCCAGGCCGGCATCAAAAGCAGGGTCGAGGCCGCGCCATCCGGCCGCTCGACCGCGTGATGGTGACGCACCGGCTGCACCGCCCCTTCGCGGAAGGCGGTGCGCAGCGTTTCGACCAGACCTGGAAAGGTCAGGGCGCGGTCGACCTCGTCGGCCGAAATGGTCAGCATCGAAGGCTCCCGAAATGTGTTAGTTGGTCGGCTTCGGCAGCGCCGGTCCCTTGGGCGCCGCCGGCGCGCGGCCCACCGCCTGACGCAGGTTTTCGGCTTCGAGACCGCGCTGGCGCGCGAGCTTGCGGTAGCGGCCCTGCTTCACCCATGTGGCCATGCTGCCGACAACCATGCCGACGGCCAAGGCCAGGAACAGGAAGATGAAGAGCGGCAGGTTCAGCGTCAGCGCGGGATTGCCGGGATGGAATGGATCGAGCGTGAAGGCGACGGAGCCGCGATTGGCGACGGCGAGCGCGATCAGGATGATGGCCAGCGGCACGAAGACCACGACAAGGACGATGCGATTGAACATCAGATCTCCATAGAGAGAAGCTTCCCAGGCGCGCACGTCTTTGTCCGAAACCGGCCTCTACTTTCGGGAGACATGCTTTAGGCGCCAAGATGCCGTTTCAACCCGCCGGCGCGGCACCTATTTGCCGCCGTTCAGCCTTTCGCGCAACTCCTTGCCGGTCTTGAAGAACGGCACCCACTTCTCCTCGACCTCGACGGACTCGCCGGTGCGCGGATTGCGGCCGGTGCGGGCAGGGCGATTTTTCACCGAAAAGGCGCCGAAACCGCGCAGCTCGACCCGGTTGCCCTCGGCAAGCGCGTCGGTGATTTCGTCGAAGATCGCGCCGACGATGTTTTCGACGTCGCGCAGGAAAAGGTGCGGGTTGCGTGCAGCAATGATCTGCACAAGCTCGGATTTGATCATAGAACGTTCCCCGTAAAATCACACAGCGGTCGATTATCAGGATGATTTTTATTGCTTTTTTGGCTCGTACCAACGGGCGTCAAGGGTGCCAGACCGAAACGAGACCGTCAAGAAACAAGCGGTCGGCGCCAAGCTCGTGAATGACATCGCCGCCGGCATCCGGCAGGCCGAGCGCCTTCGCCGCCACCTTTGCCATCGACTGGGAGAACAGGAAACCACCGCGCCTCTCCTTGTCCTTCCATTCGACGACCTTGAGCTTGGCGTCCACGCCCTTGGTCGCCAGCCAGTCGATTGCCTCCTGCTCGCCGCCGACGGCGTCGACGAGATGGTTGGCCAAAGCCTGGCGGCCGGTGAAGATCGAACCGTCGGCCAGCGCCAGCGCTTGGTCATGCGTCATCTTGCGGCGGTCGGCGACGATGCCGACGAACCAGTCGTAGCTGTCGAGAATCAGCTTGTGCACCATGGCGCGCTCGTCGTCATTGGTTGGCTTGAAGGGCGACGGCGAAGCCTTGAGCGGCGATGATTTCACCTCCTCCAGCTTGATGCCGAGCTTGTCCATGAGGCCGCTGACGTCGGGATACTGGATCAGCACGCCGATCGAGCCGACGATCGAGGTCTTGCGGGCAACGATATGGTCGGCGGCACTTGCGATCATATAACCAGCCGAGGCAGCCAGCGTGCCGACTTCGGCCACCACCGGCTTGTCGCCGGCAAGCTTGCGTACCGCCTCGAAGATGGACTCGCCGCCGACGGTCGTGCCTCCGGGCGAATCGACAGACAGGATGACGCCCTTTACTTCCGGCGACGTGCGGATCGCCTCCAGCCTTTTGAGCAGTTCCTCATCCTCGGTGATGGTGCCTTCAATCTTGACCTTGGCGATATGAGGGACCGCGCGGCCGGTAAAATCTTCGTCATAGAACCAAGCCGAGAAGGCGATCACCGCGGCCGCCAGAACCACAAACGCGGCCACACGCCAGAAAGTCAGCTTGCGGCGCAAGCGGCGGCGGTCGATCAGGTCGTCGGCTCTCATTGCCATCGTCAGCCTCATGGGTGGTGGGAAAGCACGCTTTTAAAGCAAGCCTTTGCGCGCGGCTACCGTTTCCTGAACGGCCCGGCTTCGAGCTTCGGCGTTTGACGCCGACCTTGACGAAAAATTAACGCAAGCAGTTGGTATCTGCTATGAAGTACAGGCTGCGCCGCAAATTTGCTCCCGATTTTGCGGGCGGCAGCTGTTACATTTTTGCAGTTTTCGTTCGCTTGTGCTTGCTTGTAGGTGCGGGCATACCACCTATAGGCGGTGTTTGGGCGGGCAAAGGTCCATTAGAAAAGTCATGTTGGCGCGATCTGACGAAACCAGCGATGCCGAAACGGTGTCGGCTGCCGCGACCGAAGGCGGTACGCGTGGCGAGGCTTTCAGCCGCGCGCAGCGCCACTCGCGCCGCGTGCGCGTGCTGAAATTCGCCGTGCCGCTGCTCGCGGTCGCGATTGCCGTCGCCTTTCCGGTCTATTCCTATCTCAAGGCGCCCGTGTCGATCTCCGTGCAGGCCGACGGCACGGCGTTTTCGGACGGCAAGCTGGTGATGGCCAATCCGAAGCTCAACGGCTTCACCAAGCAGAAGCTGCCCTATTCGCTGACGGCGACCAGGGCGACGCAGGATGTCGGCCAGCAGGCCGTTATCGATCTCGAAGGCATCAACGCCAAGCTGCCCGTCGCCACCGATAATATCGTCTCGGTCGATGCCGCGCACGGCATCTACAACCGCGACGCCAACACGATGGACCTCACCAGCGACGTTAGCGTGACGACGACCGACGGCCTGGTGGCGAAGTTCAAATCGATCTTCCTAGACATGGGCAAAGGCTCTATGAAGACGAGCAATCCGGTGGATGTCAGCCGAGGCGGTTCGCGCATCACCGCGGACGCGATGTCTGTCGAGGACAATGGCAGGCTCGTGGTTTTCGAGAACCGGGTACGGGTCAACATCGATCCAGCTGCGCTGAAGGCAGCGGGGGTCAACAGTGGAGAACAGAATGCGTCGCAGTAAATCCGCATGGCTTCTGGGCGCTGCTTCCGCATTGCTGGTTCTGGCAACGGCGCATTCGTTCGCGCAATCGAGCGCGACCAGCCAAATACCGGGGCTGAAGCTGTCGGGCGACCAGCCGATCCAGATCGAAAGTGACAAGCTCGAGGTCCGGCAGGCCGAGAGCATGGCCGTGTTCAGCGGCAACGTGACCGTCAATCAGGGGCCGACGCTGCTCAAGGCCGGCAAGATGACGGTGTACTATGTCAAGGATCCCAAGGCCGACAAGAGCGCAGCGGCCGGCGCTTCGGCGATGACGGGCGCTGCCAACATCGACCATCTGGAGGTCGAGAACAAAGTCTATATCAAATCGAACGACCAGATCGCCACCGGCGACACCGGCAAGTTCGACATGAAGACGCAGGTGCTGGTGCTTTCGGGCAAGGAAGTGGTGCTGTCGCAAGGCGACAACGTGCTCAAGGGCTGCAAGCTCACCGTCCAGATGAAGAGCGGTCTCGGCAATGTCGAAGGTTGCCCCCGCGTCATCATGATGTTTAAGCCGCAGAAGCAGGACGCTACCCAGAATCAGGGAGCGTCGAGCAACTAATGGCCGGCGTAACTTCGCTGCTTGCCCGTCTTCCGGGGCGGGCGGCCGCCCGGCCGGCTGCGTCCGCGACGGTCGGCGCCGACAAGGAAAAGTTCAAAGGCACCCTGATCGCCAAGGGCCTGACCAAGAGCTACAAGGGCCGCAAGGTGGTGAGTGGCGTCACGATCGGCGTGCGCGCCGGCGAGGCGGTCGGCCTGCTTGGTCCTAACGGCGCCGGCAAGACCACCTGTTTCTACATGGTCACGGGACTTGTGCCGGTCGACGAAGGCTCGATCGAGATCGACGGCTTCGATGTCACCTCGATGCCGATGTATCGGCGCGCCCGCCTTGGCATCGGCTATCTGCCGCAGGAAGCGTCGATCTTCCGTGGTCTCAATGTCGAGCAGAACATCCGCGCCGTGCTGGAAGTGGTCGAAAAGGACCGCAAGGTGCGCGAACGCAACCTCGACGAACTGCTCGAGGAATTCCACATCAGCCATCTGCGCAAGGCGCCGTCGATGTCGCTGTCGGGCGGCGAGCGGCGACGCCTCGAAATCGCCCGGGCGCTGGCGACACGTCCGGCCTATATGCTGCTCGACGAGCCTTTCGCCGGCATCGACCCCATCGCCGTCGCCGATATCCAGCAGCTGGTGCGCCACCTCACGGCGCGCGGCATCGGCGTCTTGATCACCGACCACAATGTGCGCGAGACGCTCGGCCTGATCGATCGCGCCTACATCATCCATGCCGGCCAGGTGCTGACGCATGGCCGGGCCGACGAGATCGTCGCCAATGCCGATGTGCGGCGTCTCTATCTCGGCGAAGGTTTCACGCTCTGAGCGTGAAATACGTTTCCCTGGGGTGAATTTCGGCGAAATTTCGACCGGTTTTTCGGGATTTCCGGGCCGGATAACGCTCCGGTAAGCCGCGTCTGCTAGCGTTTTCCTTGACAAGCAAAAGCCGGGCCAGTTTTTATACCCGGCCGAGAAAATCTGCTTCGGCACGGGTCCGATGCGTAGACGAGGCGTTTGAATCACACCATGGCGCTGGCAGCCAAACTGCAGCTCAGACAATCCCAGTCGCTGGTGATGACGCCGCAGCTGATGCAGTCGATCCGGCTGCTGCAGCTCACCCATGTCGAGCTCGAACGCTTCATTGACGAAGAGATTGAGCGCAACCCGCTGCTGGAGCGGGCCGAACCGCAGGACGACGCTGCGAGCGATCAATCGCAGAAAAGCGAGGCGACGCCCAAGCAGGATGCCGAAGGCGACTGGTTCGAAGGCGAGACGGAGTGGAGCGCGGAAGCGATCTCGCAAAAGCTCGACTCATCCCTGGAGAACCTGTTTCCCGATGATCCCGGCACCATCGAGAGACTGGGACCGGACCTTACGGCGCAGTGGAAGTCGGCCGCTGGCGGCGGCACGGGCACGGCATCGTCGGAAGGATTCGATGTCGGCGACATGGCCGCGGCGGTCGTCACGCTGCGCGAACATGTCGGCGAGCAGATCGCGCTTGCTTCGCTCAGCCCCGGCGAGCGCCTGATCGCGGGCGAGCTCGCCGACGGGCTCGACGAAGCCGGCTATCTGCGCACCGACCTCGACGAGATCGCGGCCCGGCTCGGTACGGACCGCGCGACGGTGGCGCGCGTGCTTGGCGTCTGCCAGACCTTCGAGCCTGCCGGACTCTTCGCGCGCGACCTTGCCGAATGCCTGTCGCTGCAGCTTGTGGTGCGCGACCGGCTCGATCCGGCGATGAAGGCGCTGGTCGCCAATCTCGAGCTTCTGGCGCGGCGCGATTTTCAGACGCTGAAGCGCATCTGCGGTGTCGACGAGGAGGACCTTCTCGACATGCTGGCCGAGATCCGCGCGCTCGATCCGCGGCCAGGCCTGGCGTTTTCGGGCGGCGCCAGCGACGCGATCGTGGCCGATGTCGAGGTACGCGCCGCCAATGACGGCAGCTGGGCGGTGGAGCTCAACGCCGACACGCTACCGCGCGTGCTGGTGGACAATGTCTATTTTGCCCGCGTTTCGAGCCACGCCAAGGACCAGGCGGAAAAGGACTTCCTCGCCGAATGCCTGCAGAACGCCAATTGGCTGACGCGCAGCCTCGATCAGCGGGCCAAGACCATCCTCAAGGTGGCGTCCGAGATCGTGCGGCAGCAGGATGCCTTCCTCGTCCATGGCGTGCGCCAGCTCAAGCCGCTCAACCTGCGCACGGTGGCCGATGCCATCGGCATGCATGAATCGACCGTCAGCCGCGTCACCGCCAACAAATATATGCTGACGCCGCGCGGCGTCTTCGAGCTGCGCTATTTCTTCACCGCGTCGATCGCCTCCGCCGAAGGCGGCGAGGCGCATTCGTCCGAGGCCGTGCGCGACCGCATCAAGCAATTGATCGACGAGGAGAAGCCGGCCGACGTGCTTTCCGACGACGCCATCGTCGACATGCTCAAGGAAAGCGGCGTCGACATCGCTCGCCGCACCGTCGCGAAATACCGCGAAGGCATGAACATCCCATCGTCAGTGCAGCGGCGGCGGGAAAAGCGGGCGCTCGCCAACGCTGGCCGTTGAAAGCGCGCCGGAAGGCTGATTTCCCACAATTCTCAAGCTTCATTGACAAGCCGCAATGAAGTGTCTAGAAGCCCGCCCGCATGAGCAGGGCGGTAATGCCAGCTTGCAAATGGGTCCGTCAGACAAGGCCATGGACGGCCAAGAAGGCGACTTGTGATCAACCGAAAAGTTCGGGTCTAAAATCGGCGCGCATGCCGCTGCGAAGCTTGTGCGCGCGCACCACGGGTATAAACTCGGGACCAGTTTGAAGCCTGAGCAAGGAAGGTCAGTTTTCAGATGAATCTACGCATTTCGGGAAAACACATGGACATCGGCGATGCGTTTCGTACGCGCATCAACGACCGTGTCGGCGAGGCGATCGAGAAATATTTCGATCGGGGTTTTTCAGGACATGTCACGGTCATCAAATCGGGGTCGCGTTTCTCCGCCGACTGCATGGTCCGGCTCGATTCCGGCGCTTCGCTGCAGGCGACCGGCGACGCCCAGGACCCGACGCTCGCCTTCGAAGCGGCGGCCGACCGCCTGGAAACGCGTCTGCGGCGCTACAAGCGCCGGCTGAAGTCGCGCAATGCCGGCAACGGCAATGGCGAGGAGCCGACCGACATCGCCTACACCGTGATGGCGCCTCTTACCGATGATGAGGAAGAGATTCCGGAGGATTTCGCTCCGGCCATCGTCGCCGAATCAAGCATGACGCTGCGGACCATGTCGGTGGCGTCGGCCGTCATCGAGCTCGACAACAGCGACAGCCCGGTTTTCCTGTTCCGCAACGCCGGAACCGACCATCTCAACATCGTCTACCGCCGGCCGGATGGCAATATCGGCTGGATCGATCCGTCGACGACCAAAGTCGCGCAGGGATAAAAGCCAGCCGCGCGAGGGGGCGACGACTGGCGCGGCAAGGCGAGCAAGGGATTTTTCAAGCATGGATCTCAGTGATCTCATCAGCGTCCCGGCGATCATGCCGGCGTTGAAGGCGAATTCCAAAAAGCAGCTTCTGCAATTGCTGTCGGAGAGGGCCGCGGCGATTTCGGGGATTCCGGAGCGGGAGGTATTCGACACCATCCTGCAGCGCGAGCGGCTGGGTTCGACCGGTGTCGGCAATGGCATCGCCATCCCGCACGGCAAGCTCGCCGGCGTGAAGCGGATCGCGGGCGTCTTCGCCCGGCTGGAAACGCCGGTCGATTTCGAGGCGCTGGACGACCAGCCGGTCGACCTGGTGTTTTTGCTGCTGGCGCCCGAGGGTGCCGGCGCCGACCATTTGAAGGCGCTGTCGCGCATCGCGCGCGTGCTGCGCGATGCCGACACGGTCGCCAAGATCAGGGGCACGCGCGACGCAGTGGCGATCCACGCGCTGCTGTCGGACACGCAGGCCTCGCACGCGGCCTGAATTTCTCGACCAAGCTAAGTTTTTGGATTAAAGCTTCCAAGGGCCGCCGCAGGCGGCCCTTTCCATTCCAGACGTCACAGTCGCGTTAGTGAATGGCGACGGTCGTCAGGTCGTTCTCCAGTGCACCCGCCAGCGCCCGGTCGCGGGCATCGGAAAGCAGGATCGGCTGGCCGTTGGCGGCAAACAGCGCCCACAGCTCCATGCCGGGCGCGATTTCCTCGAGACCGGGGAAGCGGCCGCGCAGGTCGTCGCTCGACACTTTCCTGAGATAAGCGACCGAACCCTCGCCGAGATGGGCGAGTTCGCCGCTGGTCATGGTGTTCACTTCATCAGTTCTGGTCATTTCAAGCCTCCTTGGCGCGAGGACGCCAGGATTGGCCGCCTCGCACAGAGCCATCGGCGAAGATCAGTCTTTCACCGATATGTTTATTTTCCGTACCAGCCGCTCGGCCTCCGGCCGATCAAGATCGATCGACAGCAGGCCGTTCTTCAGTTCCGCCGCGATCACCCGCATGCCGTCGGCCAGCACGAAACAGCGCTGGAACTGGCGCGCGGCGATGCCGCGATGGAGGAATTCGCGCTCGGTGTCGTCGCTCTGGCGGCCGCGCACGATCAGCTGGTTTTCCTCCGTGGTGACATCGAGGTCGCTTTCGGCGAAGCCCGCCACGGCCAGCGTGATACGCAGCCTTTCGGCCTTGCCGTCAGCGGCGCCGAGGCGCTCGATGTTGTAGGGAGGATAGCTGTCGCCCGACTTCGCCAGACGCTCGAGCGTCTTTTCCATGGCATCGAAACCCAGAAGAAGCGGGCTGGAGAAGGGCGTCATTCGAGACATTGTTACACTGTCCTCTAAGGAGCGACACAAACTGGAAAAACCCGGATGGCATTTTTCCCGATGGTCTTGATATGGTCCGCCGCGCGATCAACTTCAAGCCATTAAGACCCCGCCCAAAAAGACTCCCAAAAGGAATTGAAATGCCCCAGTCCAGAAAGATCATCATCGACACGGATCCCGGCCAGGACGACGCCGTCGCCATATTGCTGGCGCTCGGCAGTTCCGAGCTGGAGATCGTCGGTATCACCGCAGTTGCAGGCAACGTGCCGCTGAAGCTGACCCAGAACAACGCCCGCAAGATCTGTGAGCTGGCCGGCCGGCCCGACATCAAGGTCTATGCCGGCGCCATCCGTCCGCTGGCACGCCAGCTCGTCACCGCCGAGGAAGTGCATGGCAAGACCGGCCTGAACGGCCCGCAACTGCCTGAGCCGACCATGCCGTTGCAGGAACAATATGCCGTCGATTTCATCGTCGAGACGCTGATGCGCGAGGAAAGCGGCACGATCACGCTTTGCCCGCTCGGACCGCTCACCAACATCGCGCTGGCGTTGATCCGCGAGCCCAGGATCGCGCCGCGCATCAAGGAAATCGTCTTGATGGGCGGCGGCTTCTTCGAGGGCGGCAACGTCACGCCGGCCGCCGAATTCAACATCTATGTCGACCCGCAGGCGGCCGATGTGGTGTTCAAATCGGGCATTCCGATCGTGATGATGCCGCTCGACGTCACCCACAAGGCGCTGACCACGTCCAAGCGTATCCAGGCCTTCCGCCAGCTCGGCACCAAGGTCGGCACCGCGACCGCCGACATGCTGGAATTCTTCGAGCGCTATGACGAGGAAAAATACGGCACCGATGGCGGGCCGCTGCACGATCCGTGCGTGATCGCCTATCTTCTCAAGCCGGAGCTGTTCAAGGGCCGCCGCTGCAATGTCAGCGTCGAGACCTCGTCGGAGCTCACCATGGGCATGACGGTGATCGACTGGTGGGGCGTCACCAAGCGCGAGAAGAACGCCATGGTGATGCGCGACATCGACCATGACGGCTTCTTCGCGCTGCTGTCGGAGAGGCTGGGGCGGCTCTGAAAGCTTCCTTCTCCCGGTATTGCTCGCAACTCTGGCGCTGCCCCTCACCCGGTCGCTTCGCAACCACCCTCTCCCCGTAAACGGGGCGAGGGAACGTCACCCATCGAGCAATCGGTAGGTGTCGGCGTCGCTCTTGTGGTGCTGGCGTTCGAGAAGGAGCGCCGAGCCCACGGGATGGGGTGTTCCAACATCGTCGTCGATGAATATAAGCGCCTGTTGTCGTCGAGACGGACATCGTAGGTGTAGTGAAGCGCGCGACCAGCGCTACCGTTCGGATCGATCGGCACCCTGATGGATTCGATCACGCCCGTTATGCGCTGCATTGCAACGACCGGATTGGCTTCCATCTGCGCGACGTAGCCAATGGCGACCAATGTAAAAACGCCTAAGCATGCGGCTGAAATAACTGTATCGCGGTAGACTTCCGTGAACAGAAGCAGGCGATGCCGAAGCGAAATCCCTGTTTGCCCCATGCGGTCGCTCATTCCGGGAAGCGGTAGAAGACGAACCCGTTTTCGCGGCTGACGCGCTCGATGCCGATATGTGAGCCGATCACATGCAGACGATCATCGTCGACGAGAACGGATGAGCCGTCGTCCAGCAAAAGCACATAGTTGATGCGGCCCTGTCCCCACTGGGCACTTTTGATCGTTGCACCGATCGCGGCGACCGATTGTATTGGGGCCGCAGCATTGGTCCAGCCAGTCACGGCTGGCGGAACCAGAGCGAGCAGACTAGCGATCAGAATCGCGCCGAACGCGTTCTTCTTCAAATCGGCATAAGCCCACGACACCACCATGAATCCCCTGCTTTCGGTTCATGTGGAGAGGGGAGGGCGGACTTTCAATCCGCCTTTCCGCTGCGGCAAAGTACTTTTTTGCCTCGGCTTCCGGTCACCATTACTTCGCCTTGGAGAACGCCAGCCACAGCCCGCCGCCGACGAGAAAACTGCCGCTGATGCGCGACATCAGCCTGACACGGCTGGCCGACAGCAGCCGCCCGGCGCGGCCCGCGGCAAGCGCGTAGGTCGAGTCCGACATGGCGGCGAAGATCATGGCGGTCAGGCCCATCACCACGATCTGCAGCGTATAGTTGCCCTGCGGCGCGATGAACTGCGGGAAGAAGGCGCCGAAGAAGACAAGCGTCTTCGGATTGGAGATCGCCACCAGAAACCCCTGCAGGAAGAAGCCACCGCGCGGCTTTTTGGCGGAGCCGTCGGGGTTGAGCGCGCCTTTGGCGCGGAACATCTGCACGCCCATCCAGATCAGATAGGCGGCGCCGAGCAGCCGCACCCATTCGAACCAGTGGCCCATGCCGGCGATCAGCGTGTTGAGGCCGATGCCGACGATGGCGATCATGATGGCAAGGCCGGCCTGGGTGCCGGCCACGTTGGCCAAGCCGGCGCGCGAACCGTGGCGGATGCTGTTGGCGATGATCAGCGTGACGGTCGGCCCCGGCACCAGGATGATGACGATGCAGGCGACGACATAGGTGGCGTAGAGTTCCAGCGACATGATTTCCCTCGAACAGGACGGCGCCGACTTGGGCGGAGCGCGATCAATGCACGGGATTGACGCTGGCGCAAGCTGGCAGGGCAGGGCGGCCCGTCACGCAGCTCCCACCTTCCATGGCAGCGTCGCCTCATAGGCGGCGCCGGCCTTGAGCACGCCGAGGTCGCCGCGCGGGCGCCCGATGAGCTGCATGCCCATCGGCCGGCCCTTTTCGTCGAAGCCGGCCGGCACGCTGAGCGCCGGGCAGCCGCCCAGCGTGGCGAAGGCCGAGACCTGCATCCAGCGGTGATAGCTGTCCATGGCCCGACCAGCGACCTCACGCGGCCAATGGGTCGAGACGTCGAAGGGAAAGACCTGCGCGGTCGGCAGGGCGATGAGGTCGAAGCGCTCGAACAGCGACAGCAGCGTCCGGTGCCAAGACGTGCGCCGGACGGTTGCGGCGTGGATCTGCGGCGCGGTGAGGCGCATTGCCTGTTCCACTTCCCAGATGGCCTCAGGCTTCAGAAGCTTCCGTTTCGCCGGATCGTCGTAATGCGCCTTCAGCCCGCAGCCGCTGCTTGACTGGCGCAAGGTGACAAAGGCCTGCCACAGCGCCTCGAAGTCGACATCCGGCACCAGCGCTTCGCTTTCGAATGATGCGCCGGCGAAGCGGGCAAGCGCGGCCTCGCAAAGGTCGAGCACGCCCGGTTCCGTCGGCAGATGGCCGTCGAGGTCGCCCAGCCAGGCGACGCGGCCGCCGGACGCTTTCGTCTGCAAGCCGTCGAGGAACGAGCCTTCCTTGGCATGCGACAGCGGCGCCTGCGGGTGATAGCCGGCCTGCTCGTCGAGCAGCAGCGCGATGTCGCGAATGTTACGGCCCATCGGCCCTTCGACGCCCATCTGCGCGTGGAAGACATCGAAGTCCGGGCCGGCGGGCACAAGCCCTTGCGAGGGGCGGAAGCCGTAGACGTTGTTGTAGGCGGCCGGATTGCGCAGTGAGCCGCCGAAGTCGCTGCCGTCGGCAACGGGCACCATGTCAAGTGCCAGCGCCACCGCCGCTCCGCCGCTGGAGCCGCCGGCGGTCAGCGCCGGATCGAAGGCGTTGAGGGTCGGCCCGAAGACCGGGTTGTAGGTGTTGGAGCCAAGGCCGAATTCCGGGACATTGGTCTTGCCGATGATGATGGCGCCGGCCTTGCGGATGCGCTCGACGAAGAAATCGTCCATATCGGGGACGAAGTCGGCGAAAATCGGCGAGCCGAAAGTGGTCCTGAGCCCCTTGGTCTGAGCTAGGTCCTTGATGGCGATGGGCAGGCCGAACAGCGATCCGGCCTCGCCGCCCCGCGCCAGATGAGCATCGGCGCTGTCGGCCTCGGCCAGGATGTCGGCGCGCTCACGCAGCGAAACGATGGCGTTGACCAGCGGGTTCACCGCGTCGATACGGTCAAGGAAAGCGCCGACGACTTCACGTACCGAGAGTTGTCGCTGCCTGATCCTGTCGGCGAGCTGGACGGCGGAGAGGCGGCAGATATCGCCGGCCGGCGGCACGGCATGTTTTGTGACGGGACGCATGGTTTAGCGCTTGCCCGCCAAAGCCGCGTCGACATCCTTGCCCAGCGGGATCGCCGGCTGCGCGCCGGGCTTCAGGCAGGCGAGCGAGCCGGCCGCGGCGGCACGGGTGAGCGCTTCGCGAAGCGACAGGCCGGACGACAGGCCGGCGCCGAAATAACCGCAGAAGGTGTCGCCGGCGCCGACCGTGTCGACCGGGGTGATCTTCAGCGCCGGAATGGTGAGGAAATCGTCCGGTGTGGCGGCGAGCACGCCGTCGCCACCCAGCGTGACGACGATGGCGCGGCCGGTCTTTTGGGCAAAGTCGCGCATACGGGCGGGGCGGTCACGCCCCGAAAGCGCCAGCGCCTCGCCATAGAGATCGAACTCGGTTTCGTTGGCGACGGCATAGTCGGCCTTACCGACGAAGCCGGCCGCTTCGGCGCGGAAGGGGGCGGTGTTGAGCACGCTGACGGCACCCGCGGCGCGCGCCGCATCAAGCGTGGCCTCGACCGTCTGGAGCGGGATCTCATGCTGCAAAAGCACGACATCGCCCTTTTTGAGATAGGCCTTGGCAATATCGCCCGGCACCACCGAGTCATTGGCGCCCGGCACGACGGCGATGACGTTTTCGCCGTCGGCGCCGACCAGGATCAAGGCCGTGCCGGTGGAGGCGAAGCTTTGTCCGACACCGGAGAGATCGACATTGCCGGCCCTCAGCAGCGCGAGCGCGTCGGCGGCAAAGCTATCCTTGCCGACCGCGCCCACCATGCGCACCTGCGCGCCGGCGCGCGCCGCGGCCAATGCCTGATTGGCGCCCTTGCCGCCGGGCGCGGTGGCAAAGCTCGAGCCGCGCACCGTCTCGCCGGGTTCCGGCAAGCGGTCGACATTGGCGATGAGGTCGAGGTTGATCGAGCCGACGACGATGATCAAGAAGTGCCTCCTGCGGGGACGGTGCTGCCCTCGATTGAAGGTCGAGCTACCCCAAGTGTTTGCTTTTACACAATCGATTGCGCGGGAAGCTAGAGCAGCTTGCCGTTTCACGGAAACGGCAAGCTGCTCTAGCTATTTGTTTTGACGCAATTCCGGACGGAAAACCGTTTCACACTTTTCGTGGAATTGCTCTAGCTGCAAAGAACGCCGGTCGCCAGATCATGCCGGTTGTGCGAACCTTTGGCCCACAGGCATCATTCGCAGCGGACCGTGACCGTGCCCTGATAGTTGCCTGCCGGGAAGATGCCGGGCGATTTGGTGGCGGTGAGATCGACCTGGATGGTGTGGGTTCCGTTGGTCACCCGTTGCGGCGAACTGCCCGGTATGTCCGCTCCCGAGCCGTCGAGACGAAAGACGGTGGCGAAAGTGACGTTGGTGTCGCCGCCGCTCGGCGCCGAGGTGAAGGCGATCGGCGCCGGCGCGGAGACGGAGAAGCAGTCCAGCAAGTTGAGGATGGTGCACAGAAGCGAGCTTGCGGTGATCGTGGCGCCGGCGCTCGATCCGCCAGCCTGCTTGGAACCGAGGATGTTGATGGCGGGGTTCGATTTCATCGTCCCCGAGGCGCCGATCATGATCGTGCAGGTGCCGACGATCGCCGCCTGAGCCGGGAGACAGAAGCCGGCAAGCGCTGCTATCGCCAACAGCGCGCGGCTATTTCCGCTTCTTTTTCTTCTCATTGCCGGTCGTGCCTCTGATGCTCCAGCCTTCATTAGCCCACCCTGCTGATTTAACCTGGGCCGCGCTGGCTTGGGCCGGGCTGACTTGGGCCGCGCTGGGCTGGGGCGCGGGGCCCTGGGGTGTGGAGGCGGCCACACTCCCCGTCGTCTGGCCATCGGCGCCGAGGCCCATTTTGAGCAGTTTCAATTCAAGCTGCAGGCGCTCGACCTCCAGCTCGTAGAGGCGGCTGCAATCGACGCGTTTCGGCGTCCGCCCGATCGGGATCACCACGCGGCCATAAGTGGCGATGTCGCTGTTGGCCTGGTTGCTCGAGTTGTTGCCGCGGATGATGCCGAGGTCGAGATAGGCGCCGCTGCCGGAAACGGCCGAGCGGCAGGTCGTGCCGTCGCTGGCATGCACTTCGTCCTGGCCCTGAGGCAAGGTCACGCCGGGCAGGCTGAAACCGGTCTGGTTCTGGTTGAGGTTCAGGATATCCTCGGCAAGCCCCTGACTGACGGCAGCCAGGGCGGGCAGCAAGGACAAGGTCAGAACCTGCGATGCCCGAAGAACTTTCCGCATATCTGTGCCCTTATCTGGGTCTGCTCGCTTGGAAAGGGGATACTCTCGGTACAGATACGCACTTTACGCTCGTTCGCGCCGTCGAACGGGACGACCACCAGGACAGGGCGCGACGCCTGGCCGGCCAGAAGGAAGGCGCTCGGCGTGATCCTGGCCGCGACCGGCTGGAAATCCTGGTCATAGACATGGACCTCGACGCGAATGCGCTGGTTGTACGGGTTGCCGGGGAAGACGCGGACGGCGAAGGCATCGGTGAAGGATCGCACCTCGCCCCGCATCGGCGTCATCGACTGGCTGGTCGCCGCGACAGGTGACAGCGCGACGGTCAAGCCCGCCGCCAGCATTGCAATCGTTCTCAAGGACCGCTCCTTTCGCGAGAGGACTATTCGCAGCGCAGCGTCACCGTTGCCTGGTAGTTGCCGGCGGAGAAGCGGTTAGTGCCGCTCTTGGTGCCGGCAAGATTGACCGCGACCGTCGATGTGCCCGGCACCGTCAGCGCCGTCGCGGTGCCGGTTTCGGCAATCGTCTGAGCGCCGGAGGTGGCGAAGGTCGGAGTCCATGTCGTGGCCGTGGTGTCCGAGGCCGGCACGGTCGTCGTGGTCACCGGGTCGACGCTGAGCGAGACGCCGCCCGTGGTATCCACTTGCGCGCTGCCGGCGGATCCGCCGGCATTGTGCGAGCTCAGCGACTGAAGATTGCTGCTGACGGTCATCGTGCCGTTGGAATTGATCGTGATCGTGCAGGTCGCGGTGATCGTGCCGTTGAAGAGCACGTTTCCGGTGGCGGCCGATGCCGTCTGGCCAGTGCAAGCGGCCAGCAAGCTCGCAGCCATGGCGGCGCGAAAGAACTTCATTGAGACCCCTCTTTCGAGCCGGATGTTGCGGCTCAATGTAGTAGGGGTCATCTTCCCTTTATCGTGGTTAATTTAGCGTTAAGTGAAATAATATCGGGAAGCAACTTAAAAGAAAACCGGCGATAACCATAGGTTGTCACCGGTTGCATTCCCTCAATAGGTCAGTCTGTTTGTTCACGCTGTACCGATTTATATTACGATAGGCGGTTTTTCGCAATGGGATGCGAAAAAATCGATTGTTTCAGGACACCTGTCCGGCTTCCCAGCCAAGGATGGCGCGCTTGCGCGTCAGGCCCCAATGGTAGCCGGTGAGCGCGCCGGATTTGCCGAGAGCGCGATGGCAGGGCACCACGAAGGACATCGGGTTGGCGCCCACCGCCGCGCCCACGGCCCGGCTGGCGGTGGGATGGCCGATACTGGCCGCGATAGAGGAATAGGTGCAGGCCTTGCCCATCGGAATGCGCAGCAAGGCTTCCCAGACACGAAGCTGGAAATCCGTGCCGATCATCACCACGCGCAGCGGCTGGTCGGCGCGCCATTGCGTCGGGTCGAAGACCCGCGCGGCATAGGGCTGCGTGGCGGACATGTCCTCGACGTAAGTCGCGTTCGGCCAGCGGCCGGACATGTCGGCGAAGGCTGTCCGTTCGCCGCCGGCGTCACAGAAGGCGAGGCCGGCGAGGCCACGGTCGGTGACCATGATCAGCGCGATGCCAAAAGGTGAGATGTGGTAGCCGTAGCGGATGGTCAGCCCGGCGCCCCGCGTCTTGTAGTCGCCGGGCGACATCGCCTCATGGGTGACGAAGAGGTCGTGCAGCCGGCCGGGGCCGGACATGCCGAGCTCAAACGAGGTCTCCAGCAGCGGCATGCCGGAATCGAGCAGCCTGCGCGCATGGTCGAGCGTCACCGCCTGCAGGAAGGCTTTCGGCGACAGGCCGGCCCAGCGCGTGAATAGCTTCTGCAGGCCGGTCGGCGTCTCGCCGACTTCCTCGGCCAGGACCTCCAGCGAGGGCTGGTCGCGATAGTCGAGGCTGATCTTCTCGATGGCGCGGCGCACGACGTCGTAGTCGCTGCCTTCCGGCGTGATGTCGCTCTGAAGGATCGCGGTCGGTTTCATCTGCGTATTCATGGTCATCTGAGCGTTCATGGCAATATCTCCTTGAGCGCGAATATCGGTCTTCCAGAGCCTTGCCTCCACCCGAAACTTGCCTTCCTGCCGCGGGCACCCAGATAGAGCTGGCTTCGAGGCGAAAGGACAATCATGGACGGCGAAAAGGTCGATCTGACCGGGGCGAAGGAAACCTTGCTGATGACGCTCTACGGCAAGGCGCTGGAAAGCCGGCTGCCGCATTCGCTGCTCCAGGATCGCTTCGCCGACGAGGCCGTGAAGAAGATCGACTATGATTTCTCGAAACTCAAGGTCGACGGCAATCTCGGCCTGGGCTTTGCCATTCGGGCAGCGACGCTGGATGCCCAGGTCGAGGATTTCCTCGCCAGAAATCCGGATGCGATCGTGCTGCATCTCGGATGCGGGCTCGACACGCGCATTTTCCGGGTCGATCCGCCGCGCAGCGTGGACTGGTTCGATGTCGACTATCCCGATGTCATCGACCTCAGGCGCAGGCTCTATCCACCGCGCGAGCGCTACCATCTGATCGGTTCGTCGGTGACCGAACCCGAATGGCTGGCTGAGGTGCCGCGCAACCGCCCCGCCATGGTGGTGGCCGAAGGGTTGACGCCCTACCTTCCGGCCGACGATGGGCCGCAATTGCTTGCGCGGCTTGTCTCGCATCTTGCCGGCGGCGAGCTGATCTTAGACGCCTATAGCAATTTTGGGCTGAAGCTGATGCGCCTCAGCCCGGCCATCAAGGCGACAGGCGCCGAGGTCTCTTGGGCCATCGAGGATCCGCGCGACCTGGAGCGCGAGGTGCCTAAACTTCGCTTCATCGGCGAGATCCCGTCCTACAAGCCGGAGAAAGGCGCTCGCCTGGGCTGGTCGGCGCGGTTGTTCGTCGGTCTCTGGAAGCTTATCCCAGCGATGCGCAAGGTCGGCAGGTTGCTGCGGTATCGGTTCTGACACGTTTGGGTGTCAGCGCGTCTTGGCGGTAGCGAGCGCGCGCGAAAAGGCAGTGGCAAAGCTCTCGCGGGAATCCGGATCGAGGAAACCGCCGATCGACACGCTCTTGCCTTGCGCCTCCACCGCCATTTTGGTGATGCCGATCTCGGCATGGCGGGCGATCGAAAACCTGGCCCAGAATGGATTGAAACGATGCGCTTCCGAACGGCCGGAAGGTGCGGTCTTGCGGATGTCGAGGCTGGTGCGCGACACCGAGATTTCCTCGCGGGCGCGCGCGGCCCGGTAATTGGCGCGGAAGGCGATGTAGACGGCAATCACGTCGAGGCCGAAGAAACCGAACACGGGCCAGGCGCCATGCGCCAGGAAAAAAGCGCCGGTGACGATCCAGCCGGAGACAAGCGCGCCCATCAGAATCAGGAAGCCGGTACGGCCGAGCGAGCGATGCGGCGTCAGCAGAGCCTGGAAAAATGGCTCGTCGGCTTCGACTGAGGCGTTTGTGTCGCTCATGAGGGAATATTATAGGAAGGGACATGGCGCCTCCCAAGTCCAAAAAATCCACAGCTGTCAAAAAGCCTCGATCCGCCGTTGCCGACGGCGGCCCGGCGCCTGGCCGGCGGCCGCGAAAAGCGGCTTCACGCTCGCTCTACACTCCCGCCGAGGTGCATGAGATCTTCCGGCGCTTTTCCGTGCAGCGGCCGGAGCCGAAAGGCGAACTGGACTACGTCAACGCCTTCACCCTGCTGATCGCGGTGGTGCTGTCGGCGCAGGCGACCGACGCCGGCGTCAACAAGGCGACCAAGGCGTTGTTTTCGGTTGCCGACACGCCGGCCAAGATGCTGGCGCTCGGCGAGGCCAAGGTCGGCGATTACATCCGCACCATCGGTCTGTGGCGCAACAAGGCGAAGAACGTGATCGCGCTGTCCAGGGCGCTGATCGACGACTATGCGGGCCAGGTGCCGCAGGAGCGCGACGAGCTGGTGAAGCTGCCCGGTGTCGGGCGCAAGACCGCCAATGTCGTGCTCAACGTCGCCTTCGGCCAGCATACGATGGCGGTCGACACCCATATTTTCCGCATCGGCAACCGGATCGGCCTGGCGCCCGGCAAGACACCGGAACAGGTCGAAGAAGGGCTGCTGAAAGTCATCCCAACCGAGTACATGCGCCACGCGCATCACTGGCTGATCCTGCATGGCCGCTATGTCTGTAAGGCGCGCAAGCCCGATTGCCCGGCCTGCGTCATTGCCGATATCTGCAAGTCGAAGGAAAAGACCACCGACATTCCGGCCCCGCTGCTGGAGATTGCACCGTTGAAGGAGGCGGTTGCGGCTGAAGCTTAGTAACCGTAGCCGCGCGCCATCGCCGCGGCAAAGACCGGGATGAGCAGGAAGATGAAGCCCTCGGCGCGGACATAGTTCTTCACCGAAGCTAACTCCCCGCCCGGCACGGAGAAGGACGGATTGCCTCTGGCCTGGCGGCTCCAGGAGATGAAGCGCACTGTCGGAACGATCGACAGCAGGCCGACGATGACGAAGGCCGCCATCTTTGCCCAGAACACCCAATTGTAGACGTAGAATTCCCAGCCCTTCAGACCGAAGAACACCCGGCATATGCCGACGATGACGATCAGGGCCGCGATGATGCCGTAGTGGCGATCGATACCGGCAAGGCGCTTGAGCGTCGCCGCGCCCAGATCGCCGCGCACAAGCACGAATTCGGCGCCGATGATGCCGGCCAGCGAGAACACCAAGAGGTGATGGATGATGGCCAATACAAGATCAGTGGTGTCCATGTTGTTTCCCTGCGTTGGGCGGCGTGGCTCATTCGTGTGCCCGAAGAGTAGCATCGTCACTCGAAATTCCCAGACACCGAAGCGGCCGCCGGCCGGTGGACAATCGATGTGCTCGGGTTCCCGCTGGAGGATGACCCCGGTCGATGCTGGCCCTTGTTCGAACGCGCTGGTTTGCTAAGCGCTGCCGCCTCAACGAGGGAATACCATGAGCATAAAAACGGAAGCCGGCGTGCCGGTCCTCGAGACGGGGCGCACCATTTTGCGGCCGCACCGGCTGGACGATTTCGAAACCTATGCCGCCATGTGGGCGGAGCCCGCCGTCACCCGTTTCATCGGCGGCAAGCCCCGTACGCGCGAGGAAAGCTGGATGCGCTTCCTTCGCCATGCCGGCCTGTGGTCGCTGATCGGCTACGGCTTCTGGACGATCGAGGACAAGGCGACGGGCCGCTTCATCGGCGAGGCGGGCTTCCACGACTTGAAGCGCGACATCCAGCCATCACTCGAGGGCGTGCCGGAGGCCGGCTGGGCGCTGGCCTCGGAGGCGCATGGTCGGGGGCTTGCGAGCGAAGTCGTCGGGCGGATCGTCGCCTGGGCCGACGAGGCGTTCGGCCAGGCGCGAACCGTCTGCATCATCGATCCGGAAAACGGCGCTTCGCTCAAGGTGGCCGAGAAGAACGGTTATCGCGAAATCCTGCGCACCACCTATCACGACAAGCCGACGATCCTGTTGGAACGGCAGGCGGGCGGGGTGGTCGCCTAGAGGGCCGGGCTACTAATGCATGTCTCCCGCAGTGGTAACCGGTTTCGGGATAAAGACATGCGCAAAATCAAAAATCTAAAGCGCATGGACCGAATCTGAAAGATCGCGACGCGCTTTAGCCGGCCTTGCGGCGCAACGTCTGCGCCACTGTATCCCAGGTGTCCGTGGCTACAGCGCGGTCTGTCCTAGCGCCGCGCAGAACCGTGACCGCATCGAATGGCCACGGTCTCGCAATGGCATAGCCCTGCGCATAGTCGACGCCGATCGCTTTCAAGGCTTCGACGATGCCGTCGCTTTCGACGAATTCGGCGATGGTGCGTTTGCCCGTCACCTTGCCGATGTGATGGATCATCTCGACCATGGCGCGGTCGATGCGGTCGTCGAGCATGTCCTTGACGAAGCTGCCGTCGATCTTGAGGTAGTCGACCGGCAAATGCTTCAGATAGGCGAAGGACGACATGCCGGAGCCGAAATCGTCGAGCGCGAAACGGCAGCCGAGCCCGCGCAGGTCGGCAATGAAGCGCATGGCCTCGGTGAGATTGGCGATCGCGCTGGTCTCGGTGATTTCCAGGCAGATCGTTTCAGGCGCAATCGCGTGCGCGGCGAACTGCTCGCGCATGAAGCCGAGAAAGGTCTCGTCGCCGAAAGTAGCGCCGGAGAGATTGATCGCGCAGGTCGAGATCGGCGTCGCGCGCGGATCGGCGAGCCTTGCCGCCAATGTGGCGAAGGTGTTGCGTACCACCCAGCGGTCGATCGCCGGCATCAATCCGTAGCGCTCCGCCGCCGGGATAAAGCTCTGCGGGGTGACGAAGTTGCCGTCCTCGTCGGCCAGCCTGAGCAGGATTTCGATATGCGCGCCCTGTTCGGCGATGTCGTCCCGCAGCGGCGCGATCTCCTGCGCATGCAGCCTGAAGCGGTTCTCGTCCAGCGCCGCATGCAGGCGCTGCACCCAGGCCATCTCGCCGAAGCGCTCGCGCAGCGCGGTGTCGCCCTCGCTGTGGAGTTGGACGCGGTTGCGGCCCTTTTCCTTGGCCATGTAGCAGGCGACGTCGGCGGTTCGCAGCACCTCTTCCAGCGTCATGCCGACATTGGCGATCTCGACCATGCCGATGCTGACGCTGATGTTGAAGGGACGCCCTTCCCACGAAAAATGCAGATCCTGGACCGTGGCGCGCAACCTTTCGGCGGTGGCGACGGCGCAATCGGTGTCGCAATCGAAAAGCAGCACGCCGAACTCGTCGCCGCCGAGTCTCGCCAGAATGTCGCCGGGCGGCAATTCGTTGGCGAGCAGCGACGAAATCTGGCGCAGCAGTTGATCGCCCGCGGCATGGCCGCAGGTATCGTTGACCAGCTTGAACTGGTCGAGATCGAGATAGATCAGCGCATGCCGGCGCGGCTTTTCCGGCGCTTCCGCGATCGCGCTAGCTGTGGAGCCTCAACAGGTTGTCCTCGGTTAGAGCGAGGCGACTGATAGGTGTTTTGGACTTTAGGCTCCCGTGGGGACGGTGCCAATTGTATCTGTGCAGCCAGACCGGCAACTCTGCGGCGCGGTG
>NZ_RZOY02000029.1 GCF_004022705.2 Mesorhizobium sp. M2D.F.Ca.ET.226.01.1.1 | reverse complement strand
CGACGGTTATACTCCGCCTCGCTAAAAGGAAGCCCGGGCGCCAAGCTCGACTGAGTGTTCGCCATTACCTCTCCTCCGCTCCCGTCGTTGTGCTTAGATGGTCAACTGCCGGGTGGTTTGCGTCAAATGCAATTTTTATATTTTTGCCATCTAGCGGCGAGATGCCCCTATGGGGTGAAGTCCTAACCTGCTTGATGCACGGAGATGAGCTTTCGGCGGCCTGAAGCGGCGATCTGGTTGCCTTTACCGTGCGTCTTCCCAAGCGTAATAGGCGCCGGCGGTGATCCGTCGTGATGGAAGGCGAGTGGTTTGGGTCAGCGGGTTTGTTTCGGGACGTCTGCGCCCCATTGTTTATGTCGCGAGTTGCGGGATGCGACTGAGGACGGTGCGCAGGATACGCTGGTCCGGGCAGGATGTCGGCAATGCAGGCGAATTTGGGTTTTCATCTCGACCACGCGGCCGTCGAGCTTGAGGAGCGTGAGCCGCAGTGTGGCTAGCTGGGCACCGCATCGCGCAGGGTGAGCATCAGATCCTATGAGGAGGGTGGACAGCGACCTGCGCTGTGGCAAAGTGAGGTCGCGGAACCAACACCTTACCCTGGAGGCAAGCATGCCCGTTGCAGCTCACCAATCCGAAGGGCCGACGGCTATCCGTATCGATCTTGGCGCAATCTTCGTCCCATTTCGAACTCTTATGTCAAATGCAAGCGGCATGGCCACGACTGTTCATCCCGCCAACAATGGGTGGTCCTGCTTAGATGCTATAGGGCGAGCGGCGAGGTGTGGCATCCTTCGGCGCTGTTGAATCCACCATCAGAAGGAGCCGCCCCATGTCGTAGTCTTTTGACTCAAGCCGGTCCCTTACCGCTCTCGAACAGGATAACACGATCGTCGCCGTCATCGAGATGAGCAAGGCGAAGTGGGTGATTGCCGCGCTTGTTCCGGGTTTCAAGCGCCAGCCGCTCGACATGGTGATCACCTCGCTGTCGCCAGTTGGCGGCGAGAAGATGTCGAAGCATTCGGTGGCGGCCGGCAACATCGCCGGACTGCTGGCGCGCTTTGTCGAGCTTAAAAAGAAGGCAGAGGCGCGACCGGGCAGTGTTCTCCGATCGTGATCCATGAGGCCGGGCTCGATGGTTTCTGGATCCATCGAAAGTCACGTCGTCGATGCGGCGTCGATTGCGATTTCGCGCCGGCGCCGTCGCGCAAAGACCGACAAGATCGACGGTGAGGCGCTGATCCGGGCGTTGCTGGCCTACAAGCTAGTCGAGCCACGGGTGTGTGCGATGCTTCGGGTAGCGACGCCCCAAAAGGAGGACCGTTGCCGCATCACGCGTGAGCGCAAGGCGTTGACGGACGAGCGCGTGCGCCACGTCAACCGCATCAATGGCCGGCTGTTCGCCCACGGCGTATCCGCCCAAGAACCAATGCATCGCGACCGGCGCAAGCGACTGGAGGCGCTTAAGACCGGCGACGGCTGAGCGATGCCTGCATATCTGAAGATGCAGATCAGCCGGGAACTTGATCCGCTCGAATTGCTGCTGGAACAGATCAAGGCGGTTGAGGCTGCTCGCGATGCTGTGCTCGCTGCCGCGCATGTCGTCTCCCCGGCACCGGCGATGCTGATCAATCTAAAATGCATCGGGCCGGAGTTCGCCGCCTTCCTGTGGTCCGAAGGCTGTTAGCGATACTTCGAGAACCGACGACAGGTCAAGCGCTCGACTGGCCGGTCGAGCGGGGCCTGAGGCGACAGCGCGGTCAGAGGCGTCTGTTCCTCGGGTTTCCAGACGAGGAATTGCCGCATACTGGTGGAGTGAGAAGTCATGGCGTTTTCTTCCTAGGGTCGAGAATAGGGCGCCAACGTCACCGAAGTTGCAGGTGGGCGATTTGCGATCCGATCTCGTGACACCGTCGCGGGTCGAGAAAAAGCAATGCGGGTCACCTCGTTGCATTCGTACACTCATCCCAGACGTTCCGAAGCATGGGAGCCTGGCGAAGCGGGGAAGACCACGGTCTTGTTCCCGTTGAGGAAGACGCGGCGGTGGAGATGAGCATGGATCGCGCGTGCGAGAACCTGGCTTTCGACGTCGCGCCCGAGCGATATATAGTCGGATGGGCTCTGGGCGTGGGTGACGCGCACCGTGTCCTGCTCGATGATCGGCCCTTCGTCGAGATCGGCGGTGACATAATGCGAGGTCGCGCCGATCAGTTTTACCCCACGCTCAAAAGCCTGCTTGTAGGGGTTCGCTCCTTTGAATGACGGCAGGAAGGAGTGATGGATGTTGATGATGCGGCCGGACATCTTCTCGGACATCTCATTCGACAGCACCTGCATGTACCGGGCGAGCACCACCAGCTCCGCGCCGGTCTCCTCGACGATGCGCATCTGCTGCGCTTCGGCTTCCCTCTTATTCTGCTTCGTAACTTTGACGTAGTGGAACGGAATGTCATGGTTCACGACCAGCTTTTGGTAGTCCAGATGGTTCGAGATCACCGCCACTATGTCGACTGGCAGCGCTCCGATGCGCCAGCGATACAGAAGGTCATTGAGACAATGGCCGAAGCGCGAGACCATGATGATCACCCTCATCTTCTGGCTCTCGTCATGGAAGGCGAAGTCCATTCCGAACGTCTCGGCGGTGTCAGCAAAGCCGTTGCGCAGCGCGTCGAGGCCAGCGCCATCTTCAGAGATAAAGCTCACGCGCATGAAGAAGTTGCCGGTCTGCGTATCGTCGAACTGCGAGCTGTCGGTGATGTTGCAGCCGCTATCGGCGAGGTATCCTGCGATGGCCGCGACGATCCCGCGCTTGGACTTGCAGGTGACGGTCAGGTAGTATTTGTCCATGGCGAGCTTGCTCGTGTGTGCGGAAGAGATCCATTCGGGCGTGTCAGGTAGAGTGCCGGATTGCAAGGGGCTCATAAGGTGAGCCCCTCAGGCTCGGACAGCCTATGAGCACGGCAGCAGGCGGTAACCGTGTTGGCGAGAAGACAGGCGATGGTCATGGGACCGACACCCCCCGGCACCGGCGTTATCGCTCCCGCTACCTCCGCCGCGCTTCCAAAATCCACGTCGCCCACCAGTTGTTGCTTGCCATCCCGCGCGATCCGATTGATGCTCACATCGATCACTGTAGCGCCCGGCTTGATCCAGTCGCCGGGGATCATCTCGGGGCGGCCGACGGCAGCGACAAGAATGTCGGCTCGACGGCAGAATGATGCCAGATCGCGTGTACGCGAATGAGCAATGGTTACGGTGCAGCTGTCATTGAGCAGGAGTTGCGCCATCGGTTTTCCGACGATGTTCGAGCGCCCCACGACCACGGCTTCAAGCCCAGAGAGATCGCCGAGATGGCTTCGCAGCAACATCAGGCAACCCAATGGGGTACATGGCACCATCGCATTTTGTCCCGTGCCCAGAAGCCCGACATTCGAAATGTGAAACCCGTCGACATCTTTTGCTGGATCGATCGCATTGATCACCAGATCGGCGTTCAGATGACTGGGTAGAGGGAGCTGGACAAGGACACCATGAATATCCGGATCGGAATTCAGCTGCTCGATTAGAGCAAGCAGATCGGCCTGAGATGTTTCAGTGGGCAGCTTGTGTTCAAGGCTGCTCATGCCAGCTTCGATAGTCTGCCGTCCTTTGTTGCGCACATAGACTTCCGACGCCGGATCGCCGCCTACCAGAACCACTGCCAGGCCCGGCGTAATGCCGTGTTCCTCCTTGAGCCAGGCCACATGCCCAGCAACGCTCGACCGTAGCTGCGCGGCGGACTCTTTGCCGTCGATGATCTGAGCGGTCATGTTACCTTTCCTCTAGCCGCTTCGCCGCCGTTTCCAGTGCGTGCCAGAGCGATCCGGCCGACGAGCGCGCGCCCAGCACGGCGATATGAGCCTCGCTGCGGCGGATGACGAAACAGCTCATATGCTCAAGCCCGGTGCGCGTCGCGCGGCCCGGGCCAAAATCCGCGAGATCGACGTTAACGAGCTTCGACAGCAGTGCATCGATAGGCCCTGTGCCGGCTCGCGAAACGATCTCGAACGCGACCCAGCCATCGGTCTGCTCGGTCACCGAGCAGCCAGGGGCGAGTTGCTTGAGCTCGGCGGCAAAATCCAGCTCGGCGCGGCCTTCCGCCTCGATCATCCACTGATCCAGCCCGGTCCACAGCGCGGCAACCCCCTGCCCTGCAATCCAGCGGCCTGGTCCGGGAAGAGCGAGGCCGAACGGCGTGGGCTCAACGGTTCCGCGGCGCAGCGCCATGGAGGCAAGCGCCAGACCCCCGTTCTCACGGATCTCCAACGCCCCGAACGATGCGAGGCGTGGTAGTGCGGCACCGAGCGCGGTGATGGGTCTCAGGTCACTCACGAAGACGTGCTCCTTCAGGATCGACAAAATGCGCCGGCACGACGCGCAGGCGCGCGCTTTCGCCTTCGAGCGGGTTCGCGGCCACGATCACCTCGCCCAGCCGTTCATCGCCATTCTCGAGGAAACCGAGCCCGATCATTGAGCCGACATGTGGACTGTAGCAAGCCGAGGTGATCCAACCCTGATCGGTATCGAATTTCCACGGTGCACCTTCCGCAAAAAGATGTGAGCCGCTGACCACCTTCCCGGCAGGATCGACGGGCCGCAGCCCGACCAGGCGTCGCCTGTCGCCGGCAAGGCCCTCACGCCGCGACATCACGGCGCCGACGGAATCCTTCTTCTGCGATACCATACTGCCAAGCCCGACCATGAGGGCCGTCGCCTGTCCGTTCAACTCAGGGCCGGCGGCGTGTCCCTTCTCGATCCGCAGGACCCCCAATGCCTCGGTGCCGTAGGGCGTCGCTCCGAGATCGGCTCCCAGTTCCATCAGCCGCTCGATCAATGCGTGGCCGTAGCGTGCGGGAACCGCAATTTCGTAGGCAAGTTCGCCCGAGAAGGAGATGCGGAAGAGCCGCGCGCGCAGGCCATCGCAGACGGTGAGCTCCGCGCAGGCCATAAAGGGGAAAGCCTCGTTCGACAGGTCGAACCCGTCAACGATGCGGGCGAGCAGAGCGCGCGACTTCGGCCCGGCGACGGCAATCTGCGCCCAGGCATTGGTCGTGGAGATGAGCTGGACGTCGAGTTCCGGCCACAGGCATTGCCGCGCGAATTCCATGTTGCGATAGACCAGACCGGCGTTTGCGGTCGTCGTGGTGACCACACAATGATCCTCGGCCAGCCGCGCGCAGGTGCCGTCGTCATAGGCAAATCCGTCTTCGCGCAGCATAAGCCCGTAGCGGACCCGGCCGACTTTCAGCGTGGCCATCATGTTGCAGTAGAGACGGTTGAGAAACTCGCCCGCGTCCGCGCCCTGGACATCGATCTTGCCGAGCGTCGTCACATCGCACAGGCCCACTGCGCCGCGCACGGCCCTGGCCTCGCGGTCCACGCTCTGGCGCCAGTGCGTTTCGCCCGCACGCGGGAAATATTGCGCGCGCATCCACTGGCCGACCTCGACGAACACCGCACCCTGCGCCTCGGCCCAGTGATGGGTGGGTGTGAGGCGGCGCGGTCGGAAATGCCGCCCTGTATCGCCGCCGCCCAGGACCGAGAGCGTCACTGGAGTGTAAGGTGGGCGGAAAATCGTTGTTCCAGTTTCCGGGATCGACCTCCCGGTCAGCTCCGCCATCACGGCAAGACCGGTCACATTTGAGGTTTTGCCCTGGTCCGTCGCCATGCCGAGGGTCGTGTAGCGTTTCAAATGCTCTACCGGCCGCATGTTCTCGGCATGGGCAAGCTTGATATCCTTCACCGTCACGTCATTCTGGAAATCGACCCAGGCGCGCTTCTTGCCAGGTACGTGGAAGACGGGCGCAACCGTGTAGTCTGCCTCCTCAGCGCGCGGCAAATCGGGCAACGATGCCGCGATTCCAAGTTCGCCCATCGCACGCTGTGCGGCTCGCGCGCCGGAACGCAAGGCGTCGCCGGTGGAAAAATGGCCCGCCGCCGCACCTGCCGGAATTAATCCAAGAGGCCCATTCTCCCCGGGCAGGAATGCCTGCAGCGGTTCATTCCAAACAGGCCGACCGCGATGATGCGAAAAGAGATGCACATTCGGGTTCCAGCCGCCAGAGACCCCGAGCGCGCCGCACTCGATCCATTCGGACCTGCCGTTTGCCTGAACCTCGATCGATTTCAGGCCAAGCCGGCCGCGTGAGCCAGCCACCATGCCCCCCGTGATCAGCCGGTAGTCACCGCGAGCCTTCGCGTCGGGGCGCACGTCGATGACGGCGGCGATCTTGACATCCTTGGCGGCCAGATCGCGCGCGGTGCGATGACCGTCATCGTTATTGGTGAAGACAGCGATGGTCTCGGACGGACATGCCGCCCAGCGATTGGCGTAAGCCCGCATCGCGCCGGCCAGCATGATTCCCGGACGGTCATTGTCGGCAAAAGCGATCGGGCGCTCTGTCGCGCCCGCCGCCAGGACCGCGCGTTTCGCCGTGATACGCCAGAGTGTCTGGCGCACACGCCCGTTCGCCTCTGGGAGATGATCGGACACGCCTTCCACCGCGCCATAGATGCCGTGGTCATAGACCCCGAAAACCGTGGTGCGACGCATCACGCGAATGTTCGGCAGGCTCTCGAATTCAGCCTCCAACGCTGAGATCCAGTCGCTGGCTTGCGCTCCGTCCAACGTTCTCGTCTCGGACAGAAGCCGCCCGCCCAGGCGGAAATCCTCGTCGGCCAAAATCACACGTGCGCCGGAGCGCGCCGCCGTCAGCGCCGCGGCAAGCCCGGCCACCCCCCCGCCGATGACCAAGAGATCGCAATGCAGGAAGCCCTTGTCATAGACATCGGGATCGGCCTGCATTGAAAGGCGCCCGAGGCCCGCCGCCCTGCGGATCGCCGGTTCGTAGAGCTTTTCCCAGAAGGCTTTCGGCCACATGAAGGTCTTGTAGTAGAAGCCGGCTGTGAAGAAAGGCGACAGCAGGTCGTTCACCGCCAACGCGTCGAAGCCGAGTGAGGGCCAGCGGTTCTGGCTTCGAGCCTCCAGTCCGTCGAACAGTTCCACCGTCGTCGCGCGCGTGTTGGGCTCCCGCCGCGCGCCCGAGCGCAGTTCTACCAAGGCGTTCGGTTCCTCCGAGCCGACAGACAGCAGCCCGCGCGGGCGGTGGTACTTGAAGCTGCGTCCCATCAGACGAACGCCATTGGCCAGCAGCGCCGAGGCGAGCGTGTCGCCGGGATTGCCCTGGTAGCGCTTGCCGTCGAAACTGAAGTTCAAGGTCTGCGAGCGGTCGATCAGCCCTCCGGACAGTCGTGTCATTTGCTGCACCTCGTCCGCGAAAGGGCGGCATCGCGGGCCAGTTCCGCACCGAGGACTTCATGCGTGACCGTGTCGCGCGTCACCACCAGCCATGACCGGTCGCCCTGCTCGTGGAACCAAAATTCGCGATGCACGCCGGCCGGGTTGTCGCGCAGGAAGACGTAATCGCAAAAGGCGGCCTCGGCATCGGGCGCGGAGGGATCTGGACGGTCGATGAGCCGCGCGTCGCCCAGATAGGTGAATTCCTGCGCATCCCGCAGGCCCAGAAGTGGATGTGGGATCAGCATTGGACCGCCTTAGTGGAGATTGGGCTGGGCACCGGCGCCGCGCTCGTCGACCACATGGCCGCGTGCGAAACGGTCGATGCGGTACGCACGCGCTGTCTCGTGGGGTGCGCCGGTGGCAAGAAGATGGGCGAAGGCATAGCCGCTGGCTGGCGTCGCCTTGAAGCCGCCATAGCACCAGCCGCCGTTCAGATAGAGGCCATCAATATGCGTGCGGTCGATGATCGGCGAACCGTCCATCGACATGTCCACCACGCCCCCCCACATGCGCAGGAGCCGCGCCCGCCCGATCATGGGCATCAGCGCCATGCCGCCTTCTGCGACGTCCTCCACCACCGGCAGGTTGCCGCGTTGGGCATAGGAATTGTAGCCGTCGATATCGCCGCCGAAGACAAGCCCGCCCTTGTCGGACTGGCTGATGTAGAAATGGCCTGCCCCGAACGTGATCACACCGGGAATGGTGGGTTTGAGCCCCTCCGTGACGAAAGCCTGCAAGACATGGCTTTCGATCGGAAGCCGCATTCCAGCCATTGCCATGACCCGGCTCGATGAGCCCGCCACCGCCACCCCGACCTTGTCGGCGGCGATATAGCCACGCGATGTCTCCACGCCACGCACCTTGCCGCGATCGAGCCGGAAACCGGTCACCTCGCAATTCTGGATCAGGTCCACGCCATGGCTGTCGCCGCCGCGGGCATAGCCCCAGGCCACGCCGTCGTGCCGCGCGGTGCCGGCACGCGCCTGCATCAGGCCGCCTTTGATCGGGAAGCGCGCGTTGTCGTAATTCAGGAACGGAACCATGGCGCGCAGTTCCTCCCGACCCAGCAGCCGTGCGCCCGCCCCCGCCAGCATCATGGCATTGCCGCGGCGGCGAAAGGCATCGCGCTGCGCATCCGTATGAAAAAGGTTGATGATGCCGCGCTGGGAAACCATTGCGTTGAAGTTGAGCTCCTGCTCCAGTCCTTCCCAGAGCTTCATCGAGAACTCATAGAAGGGCTCATTGCCGGCAAGCAGGTAGTTCGAGCGGATGATCGTCGTGTTCCGCCCGACATTCCCGGATCCGAGCCAACCTTTCTCCAGCACGGCGATACGCGATCGTCCGAAGGTCTTGGCCAGATAATACGCTGTGGCCAAGCCGTGGCCGCCTCCGCCGACAATCAAATAGTCGTAGGAAGGCTTTGGATCGGGATTGCGCCAGAGCGGCCGCCACCCGGTGTGACCCTTGAGCGCTTCAGCAAAGACGCGGAAGCCGGAAAACTTCATATCAAGGACTCCTTGGACTGCCGAGACTATGTCACGGCAAGGGCAGCGAGGTGTTTTCAAAATTGACTCATGTGTGCTTTTGCCGGACATGTGCGAACGATGTGGATGATAGGATTTTCAACGGGATGATTGACGGGAATCACGGCAGCCCGCGGCGATACGGTTTCCTGCTGATCGAAGGCTATGCCCTGATGTCCGCAGCCTCCGCGGTCGAGCCGCTGCGCGCCGCCAACCTGCTTAGCGGGCGGGTTCTTTACGATCTGAACTTCATGTCGGCCAAGGGCGGGTGGATGCGCAGTTCCGTCTCGGGTGCGTTCGAGACCGAACCTGTTTCACAAGCAGGCACTGATTTCGATATTCTCTTCGTCGTCGCCGGCGGCAACCCCCTCACCTATCGAGACGACAGGATCCTCGCTTGGCTGCGCCGTCTCGCCCGGTCGGGAGTGCCTTTGGGCGGAATCTCAGGCGGAGCGGCAATCCTGGCGGCAGCGGGTGTGATGTCGTCACGCCGGTTTACAATTCACTGGCAGCACATTGATGCAATGCGGGAGACGTATCCCGACGCACTCATCGAACGGCGGCTGTTCGTCATCGATCGTGACCGCTTCACCTGCGCGGGCGGCATGGCCCCCCTAGACATGACCCATGCGCTGATCGCTTCAGATCACGGTGTGGAATTGGCCCGTGCGGTCAGCGATTGGTTCATCCATACCGGCGTCCGGCAGGCCGAGGCCCCTCAGCAATTGGACCCAATACGCAGGTACGATCTGCGCCATCCCGCTCTGGTCGCCATGGTGGAATTGATGACAAGCCACATTGCGGACCCGCTGAAGCTGGGCGATCTGGTACACTTGAGTGGTATTGGGATGCGGCAATTAGAGCGGTTGGCAACGGAACAGTTAGGACAGAGCGTGATGCAGTTCTATCGGTCTTTACGGTTGGAGAAGGCCGACGAGATTCTCCAACAGTCAAACCTGCCGCTCGTCGAAGTCGCGCTGGCCACCGGCTTTTCCAACCGCAGTCATTTCTCACGGGCCTTTCAGGCCCACTTTGGCGTGGGTCCCGCAACCCACCGCAAACAGCGCGGCCAAAGCGAAAATTATCACGGCAGGACGCTTTTGGGGGGCGGTCAAGTGTAGACTAGGAAAGGTCTCCACAACATCGAGCTTCTCGTGGGCGAGACGAAAACTTTTTACGCAATTCCTCGAGCCGAGATGTTCTCGCAAGAGGATGGTCTGAGCGCCTACGCGGCAATCTGGCAGCCGAATAAAGCGAAGCTGTCCTCGTCTTCATCCAGACGGCATCGACAATCTTCGACATATCGTCGACGAGAGCAGGGCTACATGACACTCCCCCAACCCGCCCCAGGAAAATCTTCCGAGACCATAGCGGCCTTGGCCGTTTGGATACCAATAGCATAGCGTTACCCGAGATGTGCCTGCCCGTCCGTCTCGACGAATCACTGCAACGCTTCGGAAGATCGGGCCAGTTCACGCGCGGCGTCTTCTTCGGCATATCGCCTGCCACGTCGAGAGAGAGCAGCCAGAAGAGGCCCAAGCCCTGCTGCTTCGAGGTTGCCTATTGCCGAGAGGATCTCGTCCTGCCACCGCGGGTGAACGTTCTCTCTGCTGAGGCCCTTGAATTTCTCCCAAATCTGATCGGTCGATAAAGGGCGCAGGACATCCCCAAGTGGGTGTCGTACAATCATTTCTTCCGGCCCTTTCCCTTGATCCATGACAACGCGGGCTGGCGTTTCGGCTGGAAACGCCGAAGCGAAATCGGAGGACGCT
>NZ_RZOY02000028.1 GCF_004022705.2 Mesorhizobium sp. M2D.F.Ca.ET.226.01.1.1 | reverse complement strand
TGGCGATGTCGCAGATCTCCTCGAAATGCTCGTAGAGGAAGCTCTCCCGGTGATGGTGCAGGCACCATTTGGCCATGATCGAGCCGCCGCGCGAGACGATGCCCGTGACCCGGTCGACGGTCAGCGGGATGTAGTGCAGCCGCACGCCGGCGTGGATGGTGAAATAGTCGACGCCTTGCTCGGCCTGCTCGATCAGCGTGTCGCGGTAGACCTCCCAGTTCAGATCCTCGGCGATGCCGTTGACCTTTTCCAGCGCCTGATAGAGCGGCACCGTACCGATCGGCACCGGCGCATTGCGCACGATCCAGTCGCGGATGTTGTGGATGTTGCGGCCGGTCGACAGGTCCATCACCGTGTCCGCGCCCCAGCGGATCGCCCAGACCATTTTTTCGACCTCTTCGGCCATCGATGATGTGACAGCCGAGTTACCGATGTTGGCGTTGATCTTCACCAGGAAATTTCGCCCGATGATCATCGGTTCGCTCTCTGGATGGTTGATGTTGGCGGGAATGATTGCGCGTCCGCGCGCCACTTCGTCGCGCACGAATTCGGGTGTGACGAAATCTGGGATCGCCGCGCCGAAGGCTTCGCCGTCGCGTTGCAGCTTGCCGCGCATCACCTCGCGGCCGAGATTCTCGCGGATGGCTACGAACTCCATTTCTGGCGTGATGATGCCGGCGCGCGCATAGGCAAGCTGGGTCACCGCCTTGCCGGCCTTGGCCCTGAGCGGCCGGTTGCGAACGGGAAATTCCGGTGTCAGGCGCTCGCCCGCCGCGAATCCGTTGTCTTCCGGCCGGACATGACGGCCGTCATAGGCTTCGACATCGCCGCGTGCCGTAATCCATTCATGGCGAAGCCGGGCAAGGCCTTTTTCGATGCTGGTTTCGACAGTCGGGTCCGTATAGGGGCCGGACGGATCATAGACGGTGACGGGCGGTTCACCCGCCGTCGGATGGACGGAGATTTCTCGCATCGGCACTTTGATGTGCGGATAAAGGACGCCGGACTTGTGGATTTTCCGTGAGGCGGGCAGCGGTCCCGTCGATACGGCGGGGGTGAGGGCATTCATCGTGAGGCTCCTTTGCTCATGCATTGGAGACCCAGTTCTGTGCCGGAAGGATGAAAAGACGCTTCTGTCGACCTGCCGAAACAGGATATCGGGCGTAAACTCCCGCAAAAGCGCTTGCACCGTCCCTACGCCAGTATGAACTGGATCAGGTTCAACGGGTCACTGCGCCGCGAAAGCCAGCAGTATCTCAGCCCCTTGCCGGGACTCCCCTGGTGAATGCGCCGAATTGAACGGGCCGGCGCTATTTTGTCAAGCGCATTTGGCCCGCGGCGCTGATCGGCGGCCAATCAGACCGGGCAGAAAAGCTCGCGCATGCGTCGGGGACAAGTCACCCCTAGAGGAGCGGCGAAGCGCCCACGATAGGCGAACCATCATGCGGATTCGAAACCTTTTCCAGCACGGCATTTCGGGCTTGCCGAACCGACGTTGCTATCGCCCAATTGGGTGAGATTGCTTTAGATGTCTGTCTTGCTCGTCATCGGCAATCCTTCCGCGTGGCTAGACGCCCCGTTTGTTCCCCCAGAGCAGAACATGAAGCTGCGGCAGTACACGCGCCTCGAACCACCTGTCACGGATCACCTTTTCGACCAGCCATTCCATTCGCTTCATCACGCCGGCCATGTCGATGAACGCGTCTTCGTTACCGGGAAGCGGCGGCGTGTGGTTGCCGGGCTGCAGATAGACGGGTAATTGCGGGTAGCGCGCCGCCGCGTCTTTGGCATAGGCATAGTCATCATCGTCGAAGACGACGAGCTTGAGCGCCATCCGCGGCTTATCCTGCGCAGCCTCGACGCAGGTGTCGAACACGGCCCAATCTGTCGTCATTTCGCTTGAGGGCGGCTTGGGGCTGAGCACCAGCACGTCGAGATCCGCGAACCATTGCTTAGGCACCGAGCCTTGGGTTTCCAACGCAAAGCGGTAGCCCTCACCATGCCCGCGCTCGATCAACCGGCCAAGCGGCTGGATGGCCGGATTGCCGCCCGACAGCGACACCATCACGGGCTGACCGCCGGAAAACGAAATGACCTTTTGCCAGACCATCATCGGTTGACATCATCTCCCAATCATAGCGGAAGCGACTGTCCACCGCATGCAGGCTGTCGCACCAGGAACAGCGATAATCGCACCCGCCCGTTCTTACGAACACCGTCGGCAGGCCGATCAGCATTCCTTCGCCCTGAATGGTCGGCCCAAAAATCTCGCTCACGCGGATTCCGGGCTGCAACGCGCAGGTCATGGCCGGTATTCCGCCCAGGTTTTCGGCGTCTCGCTCACCCGCACGGCGGAGGTTTGTGGTAACCGCACCTTGCACCAGTCGTAGAAGTGCCTGGCCAGACATTCCGCTGTGACACGGTCATGCCCCAGGACGTCGTTAAGATGCCGATGGTCGAACGTCCCATCGATGTAGTGCTTGAGCGCCGCCAGGTCTTGGTAGTCGCGCACAAAGCCATGTTCGTCCAGTTCTCCACCTGAAAGTTCCACTACGACGATGTAGTTGTGGCCGTGTAGACGCGCGCACTGATGATCGGATGGCAAGGAGGTGAGCTGATGCGAGGCCGAGAAGTGGAACTCTTTGGTAATGCGAAACATCACGCGCTCCTTGTCTGGACAGCGTGGAGCCAGAAGTCCGCGTCCTCATAGTCTGTCGGATCGGCAATGCCGGCTAGATCGAATGCTTCGCGCCGTTCGATGCATGTCCCGCAGCGACCGCAATGACGTGCGCCGCCCTTGTAGCAGGACCACGTCGCCTCGAACGGTGTGGCGTACTTTGCCCCCTCGCTAACGATGTCGGCCTTCGACATATTCACATAGGGGGCGTAAAGGCGGATATCGGCGTAACCTGCGAGCGCGTGGTTCTGCATCGTCTGAAAGGCGTCGATAAAAGCGGGCCGGCAATCGAGATAGATGAAATGATCTCCGCCGTGCACGGCAGTGGCCACCGCATCGGCTTGCTGCGCGGCGGCAACCCCGAAGGCGATAGCCAGCATGATGGCGTTCCTGTTCGGCACCACCGTGATCCTCATAGGGTCTTCGGCATAGTGCCCGTCGGGCACATCCACACTATCAGTCAGCGCCGAGCCGCTCAGGTTCCGGCCGACATCGCGGATATCGACGATTTGGTGCGGAACACCCAGCCGTTTGGCGCAGATAGAGGCAAAGCCGAGTTCCTTTTTGTGCCTCTGGCCGTAATCGAACGAAAGCAGGCCAATGAGTTTCTGCTCGGTCGCCACCTTGTGAGCGAGCGAAACGGAATCCAATCCGCCGGAGCAGATGACGAGGGCATTCATGGTTTGAGTCCTTGTTTTGACCGGGTAAGGCTGCGACCGGAGATTTCTCTGCGTTCCCCGTACTCCACGGAGCCGGTTTTGTGAATGGGTGGACGCGATTGAGGCGCACGTACCTTGGTGTCAGCGTCCCCAACACGACTTGCACGCGACTTGTCGCGCATCGTCGACCGCCAAGCGGCTGGGGTCGCCGCGACCTTCGTGCATTGGTAGGAGCCCCCCAAACCGGTGCGCAGCGCGATTGTCGAGACGGCGACAAGCGGTGCATTCCCCGACTGGTCGCGCACCATCTCATTGCATGAACAAATCGCGCGGCTTGTCCGCTACAGCGAGGAGAACCGCGACTAATGCCCACCGGAACTAGAGGCCAAGAGGCGCCGAAAATCGTGAGGACGACGTCACTGCGATGCGGTCGGGCAGACAAAGCCGTCCGACCAGATGGAAGAAGACCGGCGCGAGGTGTCTCAGTGGACGAGGTACTGACTTTCGGTCTCGGGTTGCCTTAAAGAATCAGGCGGCCTTGCGTTCCTTCAAAGCCTTCTCAAAGGCATCCTTGATCGGCTTGGATACGTTCCTCGCTAGCTCTCAACATCAATGCCTGGATGGCCTTGGCCTGCTCAGCGGACTTCTCGATCTGTTTGCGCAGGAATGCGCTTTGCAGTTCGAAGAACTCGGACGGCGACTTCACGGCAACCAAAGCTTCGAGGTGCGTGAAGCCGGCTTCGGCATTGGCTTGCAGAGCCGCAATCGTCTTCAGGAGCATCTCGTTGCTGGTGGTCTTGGCCATTTCACGAAATCGCAGCAACGGATTTATGAAGCTGACATGAATTTGCGCGAGTGGGCTGCACCTCGTGCTGCACGAATACCTCAAGAACTTTCTCGAACGCGGGCCGTGGCTGCGACACGTCTTCGCCGACCGCGGCTGTGTCGGACCGAAGCTTAAGGGCGCGATTCAAAAGATCGGCGCGTTCACCCAGGAGATCGGACTGATTTCGGGCGAAGACTTTCCGCTACTTGCGGGCGTTGCCGAAGACGCAGACCGGTGCATTCTTGACTGCCAAAGCGGCTCTTTACATATTTTCACGCCGCTTCGGTCAGCGTCGGACGACGCGGGCGCGACGTCTTAAACGCTCGTTCAGCTGATAGAGGAACTCATGAACGATATGATTTTTGACCCGTCAATCGCCGCGTAGGATATTTGCTTCGCGCGCGGCCGTGACGAAGGCCCTGCGGGCGGTGGGTGGATAGGCCTCACCTCGTAGTACCTTCAGACAGGCATCCATAGCTGTCCTGCGCTTCTCCGTCTGGAGACCAAAATCCCGCAGGAGGATGGTGGCCGCATCATTGACATCGAACACGAAACGTTCTTTGCGATGGCGACCAATCTGAATCACGACTGGCCTCTCAAATTTTGTTAAGCCGGTCATTTCGCCTCGCCCTCCAAGCCGTACCAACCCAGAGCCTGCGATCACAGCCGGAAGAAAAATCGCGTCGATTGATCCCGCTTGCGGGTTGCCCCGGTCGGTCGCTCAATTGAAAGCTTGGTACGAGGCGCAATTCCCATGTTCAATTCGAACAGATGTTGATCCAACTCCTTGTCCGCGGTCGTCAGGCGATGGTTCAGGCGCAGATAGTCCATCCAGGTCGGCGCGCGAAAGGTTTCTGTCCAAAGCGAAGGATCCTGAAGATCGCGCTGGAGATTCCAGTGCCGCGCACCGACGCGGCTTTGCACGCGCCGTCGTTCCTGCATCCGGTCCAGGAAAGCTTCGACGTTTGCCTCCGGTATTGAGTACTCGATCTTAACGACGATCGGCCCGCTTCTCGGCTTCAGGTCGAGAGCGAGCTGCGGCGTTTCGAAGCCAAAAGGATCCTGATCAGAGTCCTGCCATTGACGGATAGGCATCAGCAACCCGGTGGCCGCGACCATTACGAGCGCGACAGCGGAAACCTCGAGGGCTAAGGTAAGCGAATAGTTCTCGGCCACCGTGCCCCACAGCCAACTGCCGGCCGCGATACCGCCAGACGAAAGGGCATAGTGGATCGAGAGCGTGCGACCGACGACCCACCTTGGGCTTGCCAATTGGACACTCACGTCGAGCCCCGTCCAGGTGACGACCCAGCCCGCGCCGCCGAGCGCCAGCGCAATAGCCGCCACCACCACTGAGGAAGTGAGAGCAAGAGACAGACAACACGCCGCACAGGCAATGCATGCCAGTGTTGTCAGCCGCTCCTGGGACAGAGACCGCCTCAAGACATTGTTGCAAATGCCGACGCACAAGGCGCCTGTTCCGAAGCCGGCCATCAGGACACCATAAACGATTGGTCCTCCCCCTAGTTGATTGCGGGCAACGAGAGGCAGGAGCGCGAGTATGGAGATGCTGGTCAGGCCAAAAAGCGCACCACGCGCGATTGCCGCCTTGATCTCCGCCGACAGGGCCGTGAAGCGCGCTCCGTCATGAATAGCAGTGGTCAATGGCTCGCGCGGGAGAGGTGAGGCGCGAACATCCCATTTGCGGCGCCCTATGGTCCACAGCAGCGCTACATAGGTCAGCGTCGCCACAGCGAAAGCTGTCAGAGGTCCAAAGGAGGCAACGACGATGCCACCGAGCGCCGGGCCGACGCTTCGAACGGCGTTGTATCCAACCGAGATCAGCGTGACCGCGGCTGGGACTTCGCGTTTTCGCAAGATATCGCCCACCGACGCGTGCCAGGCAGGATCGGTGAACGCGGCTCCCGCTCCGGCCAAACAGCTGAATGCGAGAACCATCCATGGATTGAAAATCCCCACGGCCGCAAGAACAGTCAGCATCGCCGAGGACAATGCTATCGCGCAACCAGCCGGCGAACATGAGATTGCGGCGGCTGTAGTTGTCAGCCAGGACCCCGGCGATAATCGACAGGACGAATACGGGCAGTGTGGTCGAAGCCTGCACCAAGGCGACCATGACGTCCGACGTCGAAATGGTCGCCATCAGCCAACTGATGGCGACGGTTTGAATGAGCCAGCCAAGGCTGGCGACCTGTGTGGCAAGCCAGATCGAACGAAAGGTCGCATTCTCGAGCGGCGCAAATGTCGCCGACGAAGCCGGACTCGCATCTTCGCGCGCCACCCTGCTCATTGGGTTGAGCCCTCCCTTGGTCTATCGGTCGTGTTAGAGGTGCCCTCCCGGCCCACGTGCCCATGGAGGAATGGCACCATGAGCGCATTTTGTCGGGGCAGCGCAAGATATTTCTTTACCGCTGGCACTCTGGCGCAAGCGATTGCTTTATCTGGAATTGCCACCAACGCGCTTTCATGATTGCTGGGTCCATGTCACGTCCTCGCCTGCTGCCTGAAAAGAATTTTCCGGGCTACGCATACCTGCCTGGCAAACATCCACATCCGGTTCGCGACCCGTTGGGTCACAGTTATCAAAGCGACCCGGTCACCCTTGTTACAGTCGAGGAATCACTCAGTTCAAACGTGTTCCGATGGGGAATCGACCTTTTCAACCACGGGTATTACTGGGAAGCTCATGAGGCTTGGGAGCCTCTTTGGCATGCTGCGAAACAAAGCGCCCAGCATCGCCTGTTCTTCAAGGCATTGATCCTGTTGGCGGCGGCCGGGGTGAAGATCCGCGAGGGAAAGCGGGCCGCTGCCTTGCGGCATGCGGCAAGAGCTGCAGGGCTTTTTCGTCGGGTGGCGCTTCTGCCGAGCCGGCCCTTTGAGGCCGCACTCGGAATCACACCTGCCGCGCTCGCGGCAGAGGCCGAAGCGGCCACAACGTTCCCGACTGCTTTGCGAGAGCCGATGCCTGGCCAGCTGCCTGAGCCCGTTTTCGATTTCATTCTCGCACCGAACTCCGAGAGGAGCTGATGGATGGCCAGTACGGACGTCTTCGTTACTTGGACGCACTGCTGCGTCTGTCGTGAACAGTTTGACAAGGGCTTCAATCCTGGCGCAGTCGACCTACCGCTGAGCCCGGCTCTGGCGGAGGACCCATGGCAGGCGCCGCTTCCATCGTTGACCTCGCGGCAAAGAAACATCTTTCTGCCACCGCTTTAACTTGCGGGTTCGTCTGCGCCCAGTCTGTTCGTGCGATGCTTCCGCCATCGGCGCTTCCTCAACCGTCGGCGGCTTGGGAAGCGATCCGTCGGGTACGATCTCGTCCTTGGCATCGGATGCAGCTTCGCCGGTGGTAGGCATGGGCTGTGGACGACCATCCTCGGCAAAAATCGGCTGCGGCGTCGCTTCAGCGATCGCACCTTCCTTCTTCGCTTCGGAGAGTTCGTTCGCGATGGCAGCCAGGTCGATGCCGCCCCAGATCGACTGTGGCCGCTTCACGAGCTCACGCTTCTGTTTGATCTCGACGACAAAGGGGCGCTGCGGCTGCCTCATGGTGATCTCGTGGATTTAGGGGAGTTGCGAGTGTCCTCTAGGCGGAGCGCACGCCTTCGTCCACCCGCAGCCACGCATTCTCCAAAGGTTTTCGGAGACGTTGCCGCCGTCCAAGCCATGACGAGAGCTGCTCACCTCCGACGCCTGGGCCTACGCTCCCGATCTCTTGTCCTGTCAGCATGATCGTCATGACGATCATATCGCCCACGCAGTCGCCTTTGCTGGGCCCATCGCGAAGCCGCAAAAGATTCAGAATGCAATGAAGATGGTGGCCGCTCCTATCCATACCTCCATGTTCCCGAGTGCATCAGACGCGTCCAACGCATTTTCGGAATCGATCACGAGCGATCGATTCATGCTGTTGATGGAAGCATGCCGGGTGGCACGAGTGGCCGGGCACAGATTGCCGCTCGACAACCGCTCGGCAATCCCAAAGCCGCACTTGGGGCACATCGCCTCGGCTTCCCTTCACCGGGTTGAGAAGTCGCAAGAGGTGGCGCTGACCAGGCTTGTTCCACAGCCCTCATTGTCGTTGATCCAGACGCGCGGGGTGGTGCGTGGGCACCCTGCTCGATTGCCTGGATCACCGGTCGTCAGTGTAGAGCGGCAGCGTAGCCCCTGCGCTGGACCTCGAGCTCCGCCGGCGACATCGTCGACCGCAAGCGTAGCTCGACATAGACGGCCTCCGCTGGGTCCGCCTCACGCCCGTAGCCTGAGGCAAACATACTGCAAAGCCTACAATCAGGCGTTCCCATTTACGGCGCGCCCGGCGCGCCCATTCTGCATCGAGACGTACGCGGTCGGGATAGCGGTTTTCTCCCGATCGACGAACTCGAAGACGGCGAGATCGAAACCATCGACGAATTTCGATCCCTTCGAGTATAAGCCGGCTCATTGAGCCAGCTTAGCCTGGCATGCGTCGAAACAGAAAGCCCGATTCGCCAACCGCCACAATTACGAAAACATGGATCAGGTTAGGTCGGCTATGTCCTAAGGGAGCATCGCGATTTTCGCTATCTTTGAATTTTGGGAGCTCTTGGCTTCGCAACTTGGGTATCCAAATTTCGCGGTTGAAATTTACTTTTTCCGAATTGCTCTGTGCTAGGGACCCACACGAAGCACCTACTCTAGCGCGGGGGAGTGAAAGAGTGATGCAGCGTCGGTCTGCCGCAAGGTTCGGTGACCTTCTGGCGGGAGATTTGCGGGCTTTTGGCGGGCCCTCGACGATCGAACCACTTGCCGGCCGAATCAGGGCGGAGCAGGTCAGTATCGTGCTTCGCAACACGCCTCTTGGCATGGTTGCGAACATACTCAATGCGGCCACTCTTGTTATGGCGCTTTGGGGCTCGCCCGACCAAACGAAAGCCATCCTCTGGGCGAGTGTCATCATCGCCGCCGCTGGGTTCGTAGGCCTAAGAGCGAGATCATCGTTTCAGTCAGTCAAACCCGGTCGGTGTCTCGCCGAGCAACACAAAACCTGGTGCGGAACGCCTTCCTGTTCGGCACTTGGTGGGGAGCACTTCCCGTTCTGTTCTTCAGCGGGGCAACAAGTGCCGCCCAGGTTGTCATTACCTGCCTGAGCGCCGGGATGATCGCGGGCGGTGCCGCTTCTTTTTACACGATTCCCATTGCGGCCGTCGCGTATACGCTGCCGATCTTCGTCGGTTCGATGCTTGCGATTGCGTGGGTGGAAGGCGCCATCAATCTGCTCGTCGCAATCCTGATAGTGAGCTACGCCATCACGCTGTTTCGCGCAGTGCTCGCTCACGCGGTCGAATTTACCCGACGCTTCATTCTGCAAGCGGAAAGCGAAAATGCCATTCGCAGGGATGTTCTAACGAGTTTGCCAAACCGGTTCAGCTTCAACGAGCGGCTGGAGAACGCGTTGGTGGACGCAAAGCAGTTTGACCAGCACTTTGCGTTGCTTTTGTTCGATCTTAACAATTTTGCCGAGGTGAATGATCGCTTTGGCCGAGCCATGGCGGATGCCCTTTTGGTTGAAGTGGCTGCGAGACTTCGGAGATCGACGCGGGAGAGCGATGGCATTGCGAGATTGGAGGGCGGCGAATTTGCAATAATCGCTACGCGCGATATCAGGCCAGATCAAATCAGGTCCTTGGCCAAACAGATCATAGAGGCCATGCGCGCCCCGTTCTTGATCGAAGGGCGCGAAATATATTGCAGGGCCTCTATAGGTATCGCTTTGGCGCCCACTGACGGTTTGGATGCCAACCAACTCCTGCGGTGCGTCGATACCGCGCTACACAGGGCTAAGACGCTGGGGGCGGGGTCCATCCAGTTTTTCAGCCCAAGCGACGATGAAGCTGCTGCCAGGCGCCATGCCCTTGAACGCGATCTGGCATCTGCGCTTGCCAACGACCAGCTTTGGCTCGCATTTCAACCCTTTCTCGACCTCGGGAGCGATCGCATCCGAGGTTTTGAAGCGCTTCTGCGATGGCAGCATCCGACCCTTGGCCAGATCCCTCCGACAGAGTTCATACCCATCGCTGAAGAAACGGATTTGATTCACTCCATCGGACACTGGGTCGTCAAAACGGCTTGTTTGGCAGCGGCGCGCTGGCCGCGCGACTTGCGGGTCTCCGTCAACTTGTCGGTAGTGCAGCTTAGGAATAAAGCCTTGCTGGATGGAATTGTAGTGGCCTTGGCTGAAGCCGGTTTGGACCCCCGAAGACTCGAGGTCGAGATCACAGAAACTGTGCTGATTTCGAATTTTGAAGAAACGATTTCATTATTACAATCGTTAATTTCCCTATCCGTCACAGTTGCTCTTGACGATTTTGGCACCGGCTATTCATCACTGACCTATCTTCGTAAATTGCCGCTTTCGCGGCTCAAGATCGACCGATCTTTTGTCCAGGATATGCTCACCGATGCGGACTGTGCCGCGATTGTAAGATCATTGGTTGAGTTGGCACATGAGCTTCGAATTGAGGTAACAGCCGAAGGCGTAGAAACTCCCGAACAGCTCGACTATCTGCGATGCGTCAGATGTGATGAAGCTCAAGGCTATTTAATCGGGAAACCTGTCCGGATAAGCGAAATTCCTGGCATTGCCGCGGAGCCGGTTGGTCAGGAGCTAGATACTTAAATAGCAGGACCGACACTTTGGCGGCGATGGTCTGGTTGTCTCGTATCTCGACGGTGACGACCGCCTTGCTCAGGTAGGCTGAAGGCCGCAAGTCCATGCGAGCACTGGAAGTAGCCCTGTGACGAAGCATCAGATCGAGGTGATCACGTCGGTCGAGCGGCGCCGGCGCTGGTTTCGGGAGGAGAAGGAGCGGCTGGTCGCAGCGACGTTTGAGGCTGAGGCCAGTTTTGGAGATCGCGCGATCTCTCGGCATTCATATGAGCCACCTTTTCCCGAGAGGCGGTGCCGGATCCTGGTGGCGGGTCAACGCCGGAGGATGTATCAAGCGTTTCGTACGCCGCTGCTTTCCTCTTAAACCGTCATTGCTCTGACAACACATTCTGCAATGGTCGGCGAGTTGTCGATGAGGCACCTGTTCACGCAAACCAGCTGTTCAGCAGGTCGGGAGGAACGAATGAACCCAGAGGCTTTCAGCAGCCCAGTTTTTGTGAAGCGTGCAACCTACATCGTGCAGGAGATTGCCAGCCTTGCGGACGCCGTCGACTTCCTCAATGAATGGCCAGAAGATCGCAGAGACCTGATCCACGAAGCCGCCCTCAGGACCTGCTATGACGCATACGATGGGCGAAAACCTGTAAGCGCAGCGCGCAATGCCTTTTTCGGCTTTGCGAAACGGGCCGCCATATTGGAAGATGCAATTTCCGCCATGCAATGGCTCTCTGCCTGCAAGTCCGGCCGTGGAAAAGTGCAGGTATAGGAGTCTGGCACGGGGCACGCTGAGGGGGGCATTGTGTCGGGATTTCAGGGATAGCCGAAAGCAGGAACAGGTCTCGACATTAACGGCAAAACGGCAGTCTCACGCAATCTCGCCGTGAATCAGACAACCGCACATCGGTCGCGAGTGGCTAAGTTCAGCGACGAAGATGCAGCGAGCCGATTCGGCTCGGCAAAGAAGTGCGACCGAGGCCTATTCGCCTCACAGGAGCGGAGAAATGACCGGCTTGAGCAGATTTGAGAGGCCAGTCGTTGTTCAGGTTAGCCACCACAGCTCAGAGCGGATCGTGTTCGAGGTCAATGACGCGGCCGCTATCTTGCTACGGGATCTTCAACGTCAGACCGTGAAACGGAAGGCCGCGATGGACGCCTGTCTGCAGGTGTTGCGTGGGGAGACTTATCCAGCAGCGGCTCGAAGAGCTTTCGTGGCAGCCGCGCTTGAAGCAAAGATACTTCGCGGCGATTAGAAAGCCGGGATGCTCAGGAACTGCTGACTGACCATCAGGGACAGCTGTTTGGGTTGCAACCATGATGGCTCTTCAGTTCGAATTCGGTTCTCGGGTGGCGAGCGGAAGCTTGAGAGCAAAGATCTGACGGCTGACATGCGGATGCTTCAGATGCCGCCCATGCAGAGGTATTTCATTTCGAGGTAATCCTCGAGCCCGTGGCGCGAACCCTCCCGTCCGATGGCGGACTGCTTCATCCCGCCGAAGGGTGCGGCTTCCGATGACATGCGTCCCGTGTTGATGCCCACCATGCCATACTCCAATGCCTCGGCCACACGCCAGACACGCAGCAGGTTCGAGGCATAGAAGTAAGCGGCGAGGCCGTAGATCGTGTCATTGGCCTCGTGCACAACCTGATCCGCATCGTCGAAGCGAATGGTTGGGGCCAGCGGCCCGAATGTCTCCTCTTGCGCAATGGTCATCTCGCTGGAGACTTCAGTGAGGACCGTCGGTTGGAAAAACGTGCCATCCTTGCCAATGCGTTCGCCCCCGCGGCGAATTGTACCGCCTTTTGCGACGGCATCGGCGATGTGCGATTCGATCTTGGTGAGCGCATGCCTGTCGATCAGCGGGCCAATGGCGACACCTGGATCGAAACCGTCACCAACCTGGAGCTGGCGAACCCGCTCCACGAATTTGTCGACAAATTCATCGTGAACGCCCGATTGGACGTAAAGGCGGTTTGCGGAAACGCAGGTTTGACCCGCGTTGCGGAACTTGGCCTGGATAGCACCGTCGACTGCCGCATCGACGACTGCATCGTCAAAGACGATGAAAGGCGCATTGCCGCCGAGCTCGAGACTGACCTTCTTGATCTGGTCCGAGCATTGGCGCATGAGCAGTCGGCCGACCTCGGTCGAGCCGGTGAAGCTGATCTTGCGGACCTTGGGGTTTGTGCAGAGTTCACGGCCGACGGCATCGCCTTCAGACGCATAGATCAGGTTGACCACGCCTTCGGGAAAGCCAGCCTCATGCGCAAGGGCAAACATTGCACCCGCCACGAGCGGCGTCTGTTCAGCGGGTTTCAGCACGATCGTGCAGCCCGCGGCCAAGGCCGGCGAGATCTTGCGCGCCACCATGGAGGCCGGGAAATTCCACGGCGTAATCGTGCCGACGACGCCGATCGGCTGCTTGATCACCAGCAGGCGACGGTCCGTCGATGGCGCGGAGATCGTCTCGCCATAGATGCGGTTGGCCTCTTCGGCGTACCATTGCAGGTACGCCGCCGCATGCGACACTTCCGAGTTAGCCTCGGCAAGGGGCTTGCCCATTTCCGCGGTCAATACTCGCGGCAAGGTCATCGGCGTGGTCGATAATCAGCTGATGCCAGCGCCACAGAACGTCGCTGCGTTCACGGGCCGTCAATGCCGCCCATCCAGGCTGCGCTCTATATGCTCTATCGATCGCAGTGCGTGTCTCCTCGACGCCCATGTCGGGAAGCTCTGCCAGCACTTCGCCTGTCGATGGGTGAGGACCACAAATGTGCGCTCACTGACTGGTTTGCCAAGCGCCGGCAGGCGGTCAAGGCTGCCAAACAGGTCAGGAGATTTGAGGTGGCGGATCAAAGGCGGGAGCAGCGGCAATGTCGATTCCTTAAAGCTCTTGGCCTGTCCGGCCGGGGGGACATCTACTGCCCACGTGTGGCTTTTGCATAGGACCACCTCTCACGAAAATCGTGCATCCTTGGGCCGGGTGGACCTGCCGCGGGAAAGGCCGACGGCCCGCTTCCGTCTGAACCGGCGAGGCCGAACCGTTCTATACCGGCTTCGTCCTGGGCCCCCATTTGCCCCAAGCGATCAACTTCTCGTCGCCCCGGCTCGTAGCGCTTGCAGCGCCGTCCCTCTCAGGTATCGCATCGGGGCCGCAAGGCGTGTCGTGACGTGAGCCCCAACGGGGGGTGCTGGACGATACATGAGAGGTTGCAGCCGCCGGTCAAAACCGGCCTTGCAACTTTCTCGTTTTTACTGCCCTGACGCAGAAGTTTCGGTTATGAATCGGGACTGGCCTGACGGCCTGCCGACGTTGCATTTGTTACAAAGGAAAACGCATATGGCGACTGGAACGGTGAAGTGGTTAAACAGCACAAAGGGATTTGGGTTTATCCAGCCCGACAATGGCGGTCAGGATGTTTTTGTCCACATTTCCGCCGTTGAACGAGCAGGCCTCTCGACCCTCGCTGATGGCCAGAAGATCAACTATGAAATCGAACAGGACCGCCGCACCGGAAAGTCCTCAGCTGGCAGCCTCAGCAAAGCTGGCTGAAATTTTTTCCCCTGGCTCCTGTCAACAGCGGATGGACGCGGTCCGCCCGGATGTACTGACGGTCGCGCGAAATGCAGGCTGCTGCAAGGCTGCGCGGAGTCCCGGGGAAGCCAAGCGGCTTGAAAGGGAAGGCGGGATAGACCCCGCCTTTTCATATTCCGGACAGAGCCAATGGCAACTGCGTACCCCAGAACAAAGCTCGATTGCTGAAATCAAGCTGCGACCTTCTTGCGGGTCCGCTTCGCCGGTGCCGGCTGTTCCGGCTCTACTGGTTTGCGTCCGAGACCCATCGTCTTGGCCAATGCCGAGCGCGTGGCGGCGTAATTCGGCGCGACCATGGGATAATCAGCCGGCAGACCCCATTTGGCGCGATATGCGTCCGGCGTCAGCCCATAATGGGTCGACAGATGGCGCTTGAGCGATTTGAACTTCTTGCCGTCCTCAAGGCAGATGATGTGGTCCGGCGTCACCGACTTCCTGATCGATATGGCAGGCTTGAGAACCTCCGGTTCTTCTGCGGAAATACTGGCGCCGGCCGTGCCTTTGAGTGCCGCGTGCACCTGGCCGATCAGGGCAGGGAGTTCACCCACCGGGACCGGATTGCTGGAGACATAGGCTGAGACGACATCGGCGGTGAGCTCGATGAGGACGGCGACGGTGTTGTCGGCTTCTTCTGTCATGAAACTCTCCGGGTGGCTTGAAAGACAGTCGGCGAAGTGTCGCTACATAGTGGCGGTTACCGCTGAAAGCAATAAAGCCCCGTCAAGACTATTGCGATGCTCGTCCTGCACTGTGGTCAATAGGGACTCATCCCGTCTTGCGCGTTCTGATCCGACCGCAGTTGGGCACATCCATGCTCGATGTAGCATGAGCGAGCGATCCTGACCTGAAACGCAGCCAAGCCTGTCCTTGATCTCTTCTATCCCGAAGATTGGAATCGATCATTCGGAGAAGTCCGGTCCGGCACGCTCACCGATGGCTGCGAACAGACTAGCCGCATGTAAAGCAGCAGAATCGAACTGGCAGGTGGGGCAGGCGTTCTCCTGTTCTTCTGCAACGATCTCGTCGAGACCGAAACGATTGCCCGAGCACCCCCGCGGCGCCAAAGCGCGTGCTTAGGGGGACGGCCCGGTGCCCAGCATCAGAGAGCCGGGGACTTCGGTTGGCGCGTTCAGCTTCCTCCTCGACCAGCGCTTCGCCGCGAAAAGTAGCATCGTGACATTGGTGGAAAGGGGGAGGGAAGAAAGACGCCCACGGCGCTTGTGCTGAGGCAGCATCCGCACCGACCGCACCAGTGTTCCCAACCGAAAAACCCGCCACTCTTGCGGGCGAGAGCGGCGGGCTTTTTTGCAGAGTTACTCGAACTGAATACGCGTTCCCACTCACATTAGATGCGGATAATTAAGGCTGTATTAAAATGCAAAATTTGGGCATCTAAATCGATCCGAGCGCAAGATACCGCGCGCCCGGACGTTCGGGGCCTAAATTGTCGCCGTGGTCAAATCGACAAACCATCAGCCATCAGAAAATCTCTGCTTGACGTAACGTAAGGTCCCGTGTTTTTCGCCGTGCATGGAGCGACTTCCAGTCTCGGTCCAGGGCGACGAAAATGAGGGGCAGCGATGGTGGCTGGCGAACCAAACGACGTGCGCGTCAAGCGTTGCGGTGGGGATGGGTCGTTCATATTGTGGAGGACGGCAAACTGACAGTTCATCGGTTCAAGATACAGTGTCCCGCCGAGAATTTCGCCGATGGCTAACGCGCCAGGCTCGGCCTTGCTAGCAGGCCACCAATTGACGAACACTGATGTCTGGGGGAGACGTTGGATGGCTGGCGCGCCTTTTGCGCTGGCGGAAAAACACATCGGCGAAAGGCCACTTACAATGCTGCTTGCGGCTAATGACACGGCGGCCAAGATCACGAAAACCCAGGTCGTCAAGGACCTGGCCGCGGCGCTCGAAAAACAGCATGAATTTGCAAGCCGCCACCGCAAGTGACTTCAGACAGGGAGTCGAGCCGCGTGGCTGTTGGCTCAACCGTGGAGATGCCGACATTGCGTGCGATCTCACGAAAGCCCGCTGTGGCTAAAGACGCGGCGGGCCTCTCCTCGAAGCTTCATTGATCCTGAAGCTTAGGTCCACTCTTCAGCGCTGTACGAGTTACGAGGGGCGGAGAGTCTCGGCGGGTGTCACGCCCCGGAGACCAGGGCAGGAATGGACAGAACCTCGTTCGCCTCGTCAAGAATCGAGAAGGTGTAGCGGCCATCTGCGTCAAGGTCGACGGAGTAGCTCAGGCGGTCGAGTATATGGTTATCCTGGTCGAACGTAACGATCCGCGGCTTCAGCGAGGCGATATGCGCTTCGTCCAGGTAGATCGAGTTGCAGACAATGATCTGGTCGTCGGGCTGGCAGGTGCGGGCCGCCGCGCCGTTGAGGATGCAGCAGCGTGAGCCGCGTTCGCCGAGGATGACATAGGTCGAAATCCGCGCACCGGAATTCTTGTTCCATATGTCCACGAATTCCATGGGCAGGATGCCTGCTTCTTCGCAGTGGTCAGGGTCGAGCGTTATCGACCCGTGGCAGTTGAGGTTCGCTTCGGTGACGTAGATGCCGTGCAGCTTGCCGGCTACTATTTTTCGCATTGGTCTGTTGTCCTATCCATCATGAATGACTGGTGGTCCTGCCGCTCTCGGAGCAGCCAGTTATGCGGCTAAACTACGACGACGAGTGCGCCGCCGCTGAGACCAGCACCCGCTGCCGCCAGAAGGATTTTCTCGCCCGGTCGAAACGGCTCAGTCCGATGGGCCAGTGACAGGGAGAGCGGGATCGTCGCGGCGGAAGAATTGCCGTATTCGGCAATCGTCTTGACGATTGCTTGATCGGCAATGCCAAGGTTCCTCCCGACCGCATCGAAAATGCGGGCATTGGCCTGATGCGGTACGAACCTGTCGACATCCTGTGGGCGTACTCCGGCAGCGGCGAGCGCGCTTGTCGAGCAATCGGTCATCATCTCGACAGCCTTGGCGAAGACTTCCCGGCCGTCGGTCATCGTCATTCGGGTTTGCCCGAGATCCAGGCCACTTTGGAATGGGATGTTGCTTCCGCCCGCCGGGATCTGGATCAGCCGGTAGCGCGAGCCGTCCGAATCCACCGACGCACCGAGAATGCCCCGATCCGGACCCTCGCACGGACCAATCACCAGGGCGCCGGCGGCATCGGCAAACAGTACGGCGCTGGCGCGCTCGGCCGGATTGATGCGGCGGCTGAGGATGTTGGCGGCGATGACCAGGGCCGCTTTGCCGTGCAGGCGGGTGAAGCCATCCGCGAACATCAGCGCATAGATGAAGCCGGCGCAGGCGCCGGTCAGATCGACCGCGCCGGCTTGGCCGAGCCCGAGCCGGTGTGCGACCAGCGGCGCACTGGGCGGTAGGAGATGGTCGGGCGTCGAGGTGGCGAGCAACAGCAGACCAATGTCGCTGCGGTCAATGCCGGCATTCGCCAGCGCCATGTCGCCGGCACGGGCGGCCAGGCCAGACAACGTGTCTTCGTCCGTTGCCCAGAATCGCGAGCGAATTCCGGTGCGCCGCTCGATCCAGCCAAGTTCGAGCCCGAGACGGTTTTCGATTTCCGGGTTCTCGACCCTGCGCGCCGGCACATGATGACCAAACCCGAGAAGGCGCGACGATCGGCTCATGGCCTCGAACCGAAGCGTTCGCCGGCTTCTTCGATCGCGTCATAGAGTCCGTCCAACTCGTCGCCGGTGATGCAATAGGGCGGGAGAAGGTAGAGGACATTGCCGAGCGGACGAACAAGCAGGCCGCGCTCGAGGAAAAAGGCGCGCAGCTTCGGCCCGATCTCGGCCAGATAGCCCGCAGAGCCGGCGCGCAAATCGAGCGCCGCGATCGTGCCGGTCGTCCGGCTGTCGGTGAAGAACGGATTGTCGCGAAAGCGCCGAAGTCCGGCGGCCTGCATCGCGCTCAAGGCCGCGACCCGCTCGGCCACGGGCTCGTCACGCCAGATCTCGACATTGGCGAGTGCTGCCGCGCAAGCAATCGGATTGGCAGTGTAGGAACTCGAATGAAAGAAGGTCTTCTTCCGGTCTTCGGAATAGTGGGCCTGGAAGATGGCATCGGTGGCGAGCGTAGCCGCCAGCGGGATCACGCCGCCGGTCAGGCCCTTCGACGTGCACAGGATGTCCGGCGAGACGGATGCCTGCTCGCAGGCGAACATGGTTCCGGTTCGCCCCCAGCCGGTCATGACTTCGTCGGCGATCACGAGCGTGCCGGAGGCTTCGGCAATCTTCTTCAATTCGGTCAGAACCCAGGCCGCATACATCAGCATGCCGCCGGCGCCAAGAACGAGCGGCTCGACGATCAGGGCGGCGGCGCGTCGGTCGCGGCTGACGGCCTCGAACCGATCCAGCGTCTCCTGCTCGCGGCCCGCGGCCGGAAAGGGAATGGTATCGACCTCGAACAGCAGCGGCTCGTAGGCAGCGTTGAACACGCCGCGGGCGCCGACGCTCATCGTGCCGATCGTGTCGCCATGATAGCTGTGCTCCATGGCGACGATCCGCGAGCGCGGCCCGCCTATGTTGCCGAAATAGCCGAGCGCTATCTTCAACGCGACTTCGACGGAGGTCGAGCCGCTGTCGGAATAGAACACCCGGTCGAGGCCGGAAGGAGCGAGACCGACCAGCGCCTCGGCCAGGCGCTCGGCCGGCTTGTGCGTGAAGCCGGCGAAGATGATCTGGTCGAGGCTCGCCGCGGTCGCCTCGATGGCCTTCATGATGCGGGGATGGCGGTGACCATGCGTGACGACCCACCAGGAGGAAATCGCGTCCAGGATGCGCGTGCCGCCAGCCTTGTGGAGATAGGCGCCCTCCGTCAGGACGATTTCAGGGATCACCGGCTCTAGCGCGTGCTGGGTGAAGGGATGCCACACACGGGACTGCGACATCAGTGATCTCCCGTGCACGAGGCGAAGGCGAAGCCGGCAATCATTGCGTCTCGCAGCGTTTTGTCCGTCAGCGGGTCGAGATACGGCAGCCTGCCGAGCTGCGGTACACCGCCCATTTCCACGATTGTCCGTTGCGTGTCGGCCATCTCATCGCCGATGAAAGCGATGCCGGCCAGCGGGATGGAGCGCGCCCGAAGGGCCTCGATCGACAGCAGCGTGTGGTTGATTGTGCCGAGCGTGGTGCGGGCACACAAAATGACCGGCAGCCGCCACTCAGCGAAGATGTCGATGAACCTTGTGCGCCGGTTGAGCGGCACCATCAGGCCGCCCGCACCCTCGATCACGAGCGGCGCCGGCAGGACCGGAAATGAAAGATCGGCAGCCTCGATCGAGACGCCGTCGATCTCAGCTGAACGATGCGGCGACAGGGGCTTGCTCAAGCGGTAGACCTCCGGCAGCACGCGCCCTGGCGGCAGGCCGGCAAGCCGCGCAACCACCTCGCTGTCAGTCTCGTTGTCGAGACCTGATTGCACCGGTTTCCAGTAGAAGCCGTCGAGCAGGCCGGCGAGCCCAGCCGAAAACACGGTCTTGCCGATTCCGGTGTCTGTTCCGGTGATGACGATGCGTTGGGTCATGTCGCCTCCGGTCATGTTTGGGCCAACACCTCAACGAGCGCCTCGACCATGGCGGAAATGTCAGCTTCGGCTACGTTGAGCGTCAGCGAAATGCGCAGGCGCGACGTGCCCTCCGGCACGGTCGGCGGACGAATGCCGCGTATGTCGTAGCCGCGTGCCTGCAGTGCCGCCGCCACCGCCATGGTGCGCCTGACGTCGCCGATGACAAAGGGCTGGATCTGCGAGCCGCTCGGCATCACGCCGCAGCGCTCGGCCAGTTGGCGGCCCGCGAAGGCGACGCGTTCACGCAGCTGAACGCGGCGCAGCGGCTCGTCGGACAGCATGGCGAGCGCTTCGCACGCCGCGACTGCCATCAGCGGCGATGGCGCGGTGGCGTAGATGAGTGGCCGGCAACGGTTGACGAGATAATCGCACAGCGTCCTCGGCCCGGCGACGAGTGCGCCGGATGCGCCGAGCGCCTTGCCGCAAGTATGGAGCGCAATGATGTTGTCGCGGCCCTCGAAGGCGGCGGCCAGTCCCCGGCCGTCCGGTCCCCAGACGCCGGTGGCATGCGCTTCGTCGACGACGAGGAATGCCTCGTGCCGATCGGCAAGCGCGACGAGGCTCTCCATCGGCGCGCGGTCGCCATCCATGCTGTAGAGGCTTTCGACCCCGATCCAGACGCGTCCCATGCCGCCCTCGGCGCGCCAGCGCGTGATTGCCTCATCGACGGCATCGACGTCGTTGTGCTTAGCCACTACAAACTGGGCGCGTCCGGCCTGTGCGCCCTCATGCATGCTGGCATGGGCGAGTTCGTCGAGAACCAGCAGGTCGCCCTTCTGCGGCAGCGCGGTCAGGAGAGCGAAGTTGGCGATGTAGCCGCTGCCAAAGAACAGTGCGCGTTCGGCGCCGAAGAATGCCGCGGCGTCCGCCTCCAGTGCCTCGTGTTCCGGTGCATTGCCGCGCAACAGCCGCGACCCGGTGGCGCCAACCGGCGTGCCCCGCGCAATCGCAGCCGCAACCGCATCGCCAAGTCTTTTGGAGGCGGCAAGTCCGAGATAGTCGTTCGACGAGAAGTCGAGCCCGGCGCGCGGCGCAAGCGTCCGCAGGCGATCCTTGCGCGCCAGTCCACGCAAGGATGCGTCATACCGGGCAAGAAGTGCCTCGTTCATTGCGTGCCGATTTCCATCGGTTCGATGCCGAGACGCTGGAATAGCAGAGTATCCTTGTCCTCGCCGGGATTGTCCGCCGTCAGCAGCGTGTCGCCGACGAAGATCGAGTTAGCGCCGGCAAAGAAGCACAGCGCCTGCATCTCGTCGGTCATGGCGGTGCGACCGGCGGAAAGACGAACATGCGATTTCGGCATCATGATGCGCGCCAGGGCGATCACGCGCACAAATTCGATCGGCTCGATGGGCTTGGCTTCCGCCAGCGGGGTGCCGGCGATCGGGATAAGCATGTTGATCGGGACGCTTTCCGGATGTTCCGGCAGATTGGCCAGCGTGACCAGCATGTCAATCCGGTCCACCGGCTCTTCGCCCATGCCGACAATGCCGCCGCAGCAGACCTTGATGCCGCTGCCGCGGACATTGGCGAGCGTATCCAGCCGGTCGGCAAAGGTGCGCGTGCTGATGATCTCGCTGTAGTAGCGGTCCGACGTATCGATGTTGTGGTTGTAGTAGTCGAGGCCCGCCTGCTTCAGACGAGCGGTCTGCTCAAGATCGAGCATGCCGAGCGTCATGCAGGTCTCCATGCCCAGCGCCTTGACGCCCTCGACCATCGCCACCACCGCATCCATGTCGCGCGCCTTGGGGTTTCGCCAGGCGGCGCCCATGCAATAGCGCGTGGCGCCGGCATCGCGCGCCTTGGTCGCCTCGGCGATGACGCGCCGGACCTCCATCAGCTTCGACGCCTTCAACCCGCTTTCGTGATGCGCCGACTGGCTGCAATAGCCGCAATCCTCCGGGCATCCACCTGTTTTGATGCTAAGAAGCCGGCTCAGCTGGACCTTGTTGGGATCGAAATTCTGGCGGTGAACGGTTTGCGCCAGGAACAGAAGATTGTTGAAGGTGCGTCGTGCAGCGCCTGCGCCTTTTCTAGGGTCCACATCCCACAATCATTGGATTGCGCCTGTGGCATTGTCTTCGTCGAGTTCGATGCGTGCATCTCTTCCTGTTCCTTGGGGGTTCCGGCCTTTACGGCTTCTTTCCTGGCCGATTGACAGGGATCGGAAACTCTATCAGCCCGCTGCCGTCCGTTCGTCGTGCGATCATGAGCTCCGATAGTCGAGGCCAATATCCAGGATCGGCGCGCTGTGGGTCAGCCAGCCAATTGAGATCAGATCGACACCGGTCGCGGCGATGGCGGGCGCGGTCACGGCGGTGATGCTGCCCGACGCTTCAGTGATCGCCCGGCCCGCAACCATACCCACCGCCTGGCGCAATTCGTCGACCGACATGTTGTCGAGCAGGACGGCGTCGGGAGCGAACCCTAGGACCTCCTCCAACTGGGCTAGGGTATCGACCTCGACTTCGATCTTGACCAGATGGCCGGCGCTGTTTCGTGCCCGCTCGAGCGCCGGGCGTATTCCGCCGGCGATGGCGATGTGGTTGTCCTTGATCAGGATGGCGTCGTCGAGGCCGAAGCGGTGATTGGACCCCCCACCTGCGCGCACGGCGTATTTTTCCAGCGCCCGCAATCCGGGCGTCGTCTTGCGCGTGCAGACGATCTTCGCATCGTGCCCGCGGACCGCATCTACGATCGATGCTGTCGCCGTGGCGATGCCGCTCAGATGGCACAGAAAATTGAGTGCCGTCCGTTCCGCGGTGAGAATGGTCCGGGCGGGACCGCTCACCGTTGCAATGATCTCTCCTTGCGAGACTTCGCTGCCGTCTGCTCGCTTAACGGTCAATTCGACGTTCTGGTCGATGAGCCGGAAGGCGAGCATCGCCAGATCGAGCCCAGCGACAGTTCCGGCCTGGCGCACCGAAAGCACGGTCGTCGCGTGATGGTTCTTCGGCACGATGGCGTCGGTCGTCAGATCACCCGCCCGGCCGAGATCTTCCAGAAGTGCTGCCCGCACCAGGGGCTCAAGCATGATTGCGGGAAGCGGCGAGAGGTTCATTGCTCGACGTCTTCAAGCGTTGGAGAACATGGGAATTCCTCGGCTTTCGTCAAGGCTTCTTCCAGCGTGAGCCTGGAGCGGCGCGCGATGTCAGCACGATAAGGAAAGTCCGTGCGGTGGTGAGCGCCGCGGCTTTCTTCGCGCAGGAAGGCCGCAACCGCGATCAGCAGTCCCACTACCGCGGGATCGGACGCCGCATCGTGGCGTTTGGCCAGCGGAAGCAATGTGCTCACGGCCTCGCGCAACATCTCGCCATTGCGCTTCACGCCAAGGCTGCGTGAGAGGAGAGGGCGCAAGGAGAGTGGATCGGGCGCCGGATTTCCCGTGCCGTCAATCTTGTTCTGACGCCGAGGGGAGATCCCGCCACGCTTTCAGCGACCCAGTGCGCGCATACAATCGCCTCGGTCAGCGAGTTGCTGGCAAGCCTGTTGGCGCCGTGCAGTCCGGTCGAGGCGACTTCGCCGCAAGCCCACAGTCCGGCAACGGAGGTACGTCCGTCCCGGTCCACCGCGACGCCGCCCATGTGATAGTGCTGGGCCGGCCGTATCGGAATGAGGTCTTGCGCCGGGTCGATGCCTGCGCCCCGGCAGGCCGAGGCGATCGTCGGAAACTGCCGCGCGAATGTCGGGCCGGGCTTTTCTCGTCCATCCAGAAAGACGCGGTGGCCGTTCGAAAGATGCGTCCAGATGGCGCGCGCCACGACGTCGCGCGGCGCGAGTTCCGCGTCCTGCAAATATTCGAGGAAGCGCTGGCCGGTTTCGTCGACAATCGTTGCGCCTTCACCGCGAACCGCTTCGCTGATCAGCGGCATCGGGCGAGCCGGCCCATCAAGCGCGGTCGGGTGGAACTGGATGAACTCGAGGTCGGCAAGGACAGCACCGGCGCGCGCCGCAAGTGCCAGCCCCTGTCCGGAGCTGCCTAGCGGGTTTGTCGAGTCGTGAAACAGCCCGCCAATCCCGCCGGTCGCGAGGACGACCCGTCCCGTACCCAGGAACACAGGACTAGTCGAACAGCTTGCCCAAACGCCCGTGACCTTGTTGTCCTCCACCGCCAGCCGCCGCGCCTCCACACCCTCGACCATCACAATCGACGGAGCAGAACGCACGGCTTCGACCAGCGCGCGCATGATCTCCTGTCCACTGCCGTCGCCGTCAGCATGAACGATGCGCCGGCGACCGTGCGCGGCCTCCAATCCAAGGCGCAGTGCTCCTTCAGGCGTCCGATCGAAGCGGACCCCAAGGGTCGACAGGTTCTCAATCGCGCTAGGGGCCGCATGAAGGATGCGGGTTGCGATTTCTGCGTCGCAGAGCCCGGCGCCAGCGGCGAGCGTATCGGCCAGATGCAGCATTGGGTTGTCGTCATCGCCGAGGCTGGCAGCCAGGCCGCCCTGTGCCCACGCACTCGATGCTTCTGATCCGAGCGGCGTCCTGGACAAAACAAGCACGGGTTCTGGCGCCAGATGAAGCGCGGTCAATAATCCGGCAATGCCGCCGCCAATTATGATGGGCCGGCCAAAGAAGCTGCGGACATCCGCGCTCATACGGCGAGCATCCGCTCGACGGCCAGCCGCGCGCGGCCGGCGATCTCGGGTGAGATGGTCACGACATGGCGGTTCTGCTCGAGCGCGGCGCGGATATTGGCGAGCGTTATCCGCTTCATATGGGGGCACAAATTGCAGGGCCGGATGAACTCGAGTTCCGGATGCTGGAGCGCGACATTGTCGCTCATCGAGCATTCCGTCAGCAGCACGACGCGCGGCGGCTTTTGCCTTTCGACATAGTCGGACATGGCAGCGGTCGACCCGGAAAAATCGGCTACGGCCACCACGTCAGGCGGGCATTCGGGATGCGCGAGCACCGTTACGCCCGGATGAGTTTCACGCAACTCGCGGATGTCGGCAGGCGTGAAGCGCTCATGCACTTCGCAATGCCCTTTCCAGGCGATGATCTGCACGTCGGTCTGGGCGGCGATGTTCTGGGCCAGATACTCGTCCGGCAGCATGATCACCCGGGGAACGCCCAGCGACTCCACAACGGCCTTCGCATTGCCCGAGGTACAGCAGATATCGGACTCGGCCTTCACTGCGGCCGACGTGTTGACGTAGGTAACGACCGGCACGCCGGGATAGCGTTGCCGCAGCAGCCGGATGTCCTCGGCGGCAATCGAGTCCGCCAGCGAGCAGCCGGCCGCAAGATCGGGAATCAGCACCGTCTTTTGCGGATTGAGCAGCTTTGCCGTCTCGGCCATGAAATGCACGCCGGCCAGCACAATGACATCCGCTTCAACCGTCATTGCCTTGCGGGCGAGCGCCAGGCTGTCGCCGACGATGTCGGCGACACAGTGGAAGATCTCCGGTGTCTGATAATTGTGCGCCAGGACGACCGCATTGCGCTCGCGCTTCAGCGCGAGGATGGCGTCTATGTCGTCGCTGAACGCCGGCCATTCGATCGGGGGGATTACGCGCCGAACGCGGTCGTACAGGGACGCGCCCGAAGGTAGCATCGCGCTCATCGAGCTCTCCGGTTATACCTACCTGAATATAAGGCGCATATATTCGTAGTGAGTATAAGCGGTCAACCCCGCGCGAGCGGCAATTTTGCCCCGGCGAGCTCCCCCTCTTCGAGCACGGCGTGGCGGAAGCGATAAAGCTTCGCCGGCCGGCCCCCTGTCTCCGCGCTAGTTTCGCCAGTTTCTTCGACCAGTTCGTGCTGCTCGATGAGGCGACGAAAGTTCGGCTTGTGGACGAGCCTGCCGGCAAGCGCCTCCACGGTGCGCTGCAGCTGATGAAGCGTAAAAGCCGGCGGCATCAGTTCGAAGACGACCGGCCGGTACTTGATCTTGGAGCGCAGCCGCGCAATGCCCGTTGCGAGGATGCGACGATGATCGGAAACCATGGGCTTGCCGCGAACCGGCAGGGGGAGGACCGAACCGCGCACCGCCTCTTCCACAAGGGCTGCTTCATAAAGCAGCTCGTAGCGCTTGAGTGCGAGATCCTCGTTCCACGGGCGTTCGTCGAAGCCGAAGGCGATTGCCGCGCCTTCCGCGCTCGAGGCGCGTCGCGTTGTCGTCCGCGCTCTCCGCCCACTCGCTCAGGCGAGGCCGCAGGACGTCCGACACCATCGGTGGAGTTCCGGCACGGTGATCCTCCCATGGAAAATAGTCGTACCAGCTTCGCCAGCCGGACCTGGACGGAGCGGTCGCATGTTCCTTACGGGTGAGTGCGAGATAGCTGATGGAGATGACTCGCCGCTCAAGCTCGGTGCCGGCTCGGTCCCGATCGGCAAAGGTGTAGAGCTGCTCGATATATCCCAGTGGGTGGCCGGTCTGTTCCTCGACCCACGTTCTCAAACCGGACTGCAGCGATCGGTGCTCGAGCGCAAGCGGGCCGGAGGGCAAAGTGTCAGTCTGTCCGATGGTGAGGACACACGGTTCATTCTCGTTCACCGCGACGACGACCGCGGTCAGGTCGACCTTAGCCGTGTCGGCCTTGGCTCTGCGCCCGCCTTTTGTAGTCCCTTTTGCGCGATCGCTCATGATCTCTGATGTGCTTGGGTAAGCCAAGAAGTAGCTGAACCGATTGAATTTTGTTCTCACCAATAACCGTCAGCGCGTCAACTCACGTGCGTGGCAAATTAGTTCTTCGCACCTGCACAAAAATATGCCACACGCGACACCGCACGATTGTTGACGCAAGGGAAGGAGCCCTCTTTGAGTGTGGTTGCTGATACAAGGGCGGTAACGCCGCCGGATATTCGTGCGCGAAAGGGTGGGACGCCGATCGTCTGCCTTACCGCCTACACGACCCCGGTTGCCCGACTGGTCGATCCCCGTTGTTGCGATGTGGTGCTGGGCGCGGCTGTATTCGCTCCCGCGCAGCCGAACTGAAGTGGATCGCTGCTTCTCGGCTCTCGCCGTTCCATCCTCGAAAACTCTTGGCTCGTTGCCACTGGGCTGGTGAGGGAAGAAGTCGTTGCTGTGGGCCAGCGTAGTCCAGTTATGCTCCTCCTGCCAGCGCTAACACGGCGAGGGGTCGCGGACCCGCACTGTTCTAAAGGGGTCAATGATGGGGAACATAAGACGTCGAGTGCTCGGCTTTGCGAGCGGGGCCCGTCGGTCGCTCGATCAAAAGCGTCAATTGAGGTGGAAGCTCTCCCTCGTGCAGGAGGAGGACCCTTTCGTCTAGGTGCCTATCCTCTGTCGTGAGGCGATGGTTGAGGCGAAGGTAGTCGGTCCAGGTCGGCGTGCGGAATGTCTCTGTCCACTGCATAGGCTTCTGAAGGTTGCGCTGGAGAGTCCAGTGTCGAGCACCGACGCGGCTGTGTACATGCCGCCGCTCGCGCATGAGGTCCAGGAAAGCATCGACGTTTTCGGCGGGTATCAGATATTCGACTTTGACGACGATGGGACCGCTTCTTGGCTTGAGATTGAGGGCGACTGCCGGGGTGTCGAATTGCTCTAGAGGATCGGGCTCGGAGTCGTGGCGCTCGCGAAGAGGAAACAGGACGCCGGCCGCAGCGACGAGCAACAGAGCACCAGCAGAACCCTCCAGCGCCCAGGCCAGGGAATGGTTCTGGGCCACCGTGCCCCACACCCAACTGCCAGCCGCGATGCCGCCGTCTATCAACGCATAATAGATCGAGATGGTGCGCCCCACGACCCAGCGCGGGCTTGCCAGCTGCACGCTCACGCCAACCCCGGACCAGGCCGTGACCCAACCCGCGCCGCCCAAAGCGAGCGCGATTGCCGCCACTGCAATCGAGGAGGTCAATGCAAGGGAGAGGGAGCACGCCGCGCAGGCGATGCAGGCGAGCGTCATCAGCCGTTCTTGAGACAAACGCCTTCTGAATACGCCGTTGGAGACGCCGGCGAAGACAGCGCCTGTCCCGAAGCCGGCCATGAGGGCGCCATAGGCCAGCGGTCCTCCTCCCAGCTGATCCCGGACGACCAGGGGCAGCAGCGCGAGTATGCCGATGCCCGCCAAGCCAAAGAGGGTTCCGCGAGCGATCGCCGTCTTGATTTCCGAAGACATCGCCGTGAAGCGCAGCCCGTCATAGATCGCCGTGCTCATCGGCTCACGCGGCAGAGGCGAAGAACGAACCTTCCATTTGCAGCGCCATATGGTCCCCAGAGGTACCAGATATGTGAGTGTGGTCACGGCGAGAGCCGTCACAAGCCCGAACGAGGCAACCAGGATGCCGCCGAGCGCCGGGCCCACGGTCCGGACAGTGTTGAAGCCGACGGAGAGGAGGGTGACGGCAGCGGGAACATCGCGTCGGTCTACCATATCGCCAACCGAGGCTTGCCATGCGGGATCGTTGATGGCACCGCCACATGCGATCAAGAAGCTGAAGCCGAGGATCATCCAAGGGTCTACAAAGCCCAGCGCTACAGAGGTGGCCAGCATCGCAGATGCTATGACCATAATGCACCGGCCGGCGAACATGACCTTGCGGCGGTTGAAATTGTCGGCGATGGCCCCGACGAAGACAGAAAGAATGAAGGCGGGCAGCGTCGATGACGCCGGTACCAGCGCGACCATAAGATCGGAAGTCGAGATCGTCGCCATCAGCCAGCTGATGGCAACAGTCTGCATCAACCAGCCCAGGCTGGAAACCTGCGTGGCGAGCCAGATCGAACGAAAGGTCGGATTCCTGAGCGGCGCAAAAGCCGTTCGCGAACCTGGGTCCTCGTCTGCGCCCTCCGCCCCGTTCATTCGGCAGCGTTCGCCTCCGTCTAATGGTTCGCACAGGCTCGCTTGCGCGGAGGTCGAAGCATGCATCCTCGCGCAAGTGCAGACGGTTTCATGCAGTTAAGTGTACTTGCCGGACCAGAGTTCGAAACGCCGCAGGTACGCAGCTTGCTGCAGGCTAGCAACTTCATTCAATCAAGGATCAATCATGTAGCAGCTTGCGTCAAATGCAGTTTCCATATTGTCGCCATCTAGCACCGAGATGACTGCAGGCTTCCTGCCGTAAGGCGGCCGCGCGCGGACCTGCACGGTGTCCATCCCTTCTTGCGCCAGGAGTAGAAGGTTACGTCGTGACTCCCCACCTGCGGCACAGATTCGGTGCCGACGGTATGCAAGGAGGCGGACCCAACAAGCAGGAGAGACCCTGACAGTTGCCTGACATCGCTTGCATGCTGTCCTAGCCGCCGCGCGATCTCATTCACTCCGACGGCCTTTCACTCGCGCCAACGACCATCAGCAGATTTAAGGCGCGTTGCACTTTGTTAACCCACGGGCTCGGTCACGGCCGCTCGGGGGATATTTGACAGACTTCATGGATGACTCCTCCGCTCCACTTGACAAGTGTTCACACCCCTGTCAGCTTCTAAACGTAATTGCAACACCATTGCATTATTTGCAACACGGACGAGGTTTAGATGTCCCGAGGTGAACCGCTGCGGCTAGAGCGACTTTGTAAGCAATACGGCACCGTCCGAGCCGTTAGTGATATTTCGGTCCAGATCGAGGCTGGCGAGTTTGTCTCGTTTCTTGGCCCAAGCGGATCCGGGAAAACGACAACGTTGATGATGGTTGCGGGTTTTGAAACGCCAAGCGCCGGCCAAATTTTTGTCGGTGCTCGACCAATAACGAGGCTACCAGTCCACAGGCGCAACATCGGAGTTGTATTCCAGAACTACGCGCTATTTCCTCATCTCTCCGTTTTCGAGAACGTGGCGTTTGCGTTGAAGATGCGCGGAATATCCGGCTACGACATTCGAGCCGGTGTCGCCGCGGCACTCGATCTTGTTCAGCTCGGTGAATATGGGGGCCGCATGCCTCACGAGCTGTCCGGCGGTCAACAGCAGCGGGTTGCACTGGCGCGTGCGCTTGTGTTCCGCCCAGGTGTAATTCTAATGGATGAACCGCTTGGTGCGCTTGATAAGCAACTTCGAGAGCACATGCAGCTCGAACTGAAGCGCCTACAAAAATCTCTTGGAACAACAATGGTGTTCGTCACCCACGACCAGAGTGAAGCGCTCACCATGTCCGACCGAATCGTGGTGATGAATGAGGGCAAGGTCGAACAGATTGGTACGCCGGAAGAGATATATGAGACGCCGGAAACCCGCTTTGTTGCGAGCTTCATTGGCGAATCGAACTTCCTCGACGCTCGTCTTGTTGGAAAGACAGATCACGGTCCCCTCCTCGATGTCGCTGGCCTGCAGGTTCGAGCGACATGGCAGGGAGCCGAGGACCAGGTGATGGGACCCGTGAGCCTCATGGTCCGACCCGAGAAGATCGTCCCTCTCGCAGCAGGCGCGTGCGCTGACAACGAATTCGAGGGTGTGATCCAAGAGTCTATTTACCGCGGAAACATCGTCAAGTGCCAAGTACGCCTACGTGCGGCCCTTTCCGTAGTTCTCACTGTAGCCGTAGCTTATCGCGCCTCCTCTCCACGGTTCAAAGTCGGTGAGAAAGTGCGAATTGGCTGGGACGCGCGGGATGGACGCCTTCTTTCTGTGAAGGCGAACGGCCCGAGACAAGGTGTACCCGACCATCTCGAAGCTGAGGCGGCTTCGTTGCACGTGACCTCGGCCGCAGATCGCATTCCGATATGGTCTTCATAAGGGAGAGAGCTCATGAGGCGCTACATTAACTCCAGTCGGCCGACGCGACGTCAGGCCCTAATAGGACTCAGCGGAGCGGCGCTGGTGCTTGGCGCCCCAAGCATTTTGCGAGCGCAAGAGTCGACCCTGGTGGTCGTTTCCGGTGGCGGATCGTATGAGGAGGCGTTCCGCAAAGCCGTAGTTGATCCCTTCCAGAGTGAGACAGGCATCAAGGTGACTTATGTGTCTCCGGCTGACGCGGCGAAGCTTAAGGCGCAAGTCGATAGCAGCAATGTGCAATGGGATGTGGTGGAGATATCCGGCCCTGCGTTTAGATCAGATGCAGACAAGTATGTCGAAGAAATCGATTATGGGGCATTCGATAAGGAAACGTTGGATAACCTTGTTCCTGAGGCAAAGACAAAATATGCCGTGGGCTCGTACGTGTTCAGCACCGTGATGGCATTCTCCACGGCCGATTACCCGGCCGACAAGCCGCGCCCCCGCTCATGGACTGAGTTCTGGGACGTCAGCGCGTTTCCGGGGCCTCGCTCCCTCAGAGAACGGACGGTCGAATTTGCGTTGCTGGCAGCCGGAGTTCCGAAGGACAAGCTGTACCCAATCGACTTCGACCAGGCATTCGCGTCTCTCGATCGCATCAAACCGCACATAACGAAATTCTGGAGCGTGGGCGCCGAACCAGGTCAGCTCCTATCGGATCGTCAGGTTGCGATGTCCTCGGCATGGAATGGCCGAATGCAAATCCTTAAGGAGCAGGGCGCTGGCGTTGATTACCTGTGGAACGAAGGGATGCTTAGCCCGCTGCATTGGGTCGTTCCGAAGGGCACGAAAAACCGGGCTGCGGCCATGCGGTTTGTCGCCTACCAGGCTTCCGCGCAGGCGCAAGCTCGTCTCAACAATCTCATCTTTTATGGTCCGCTCAATCGGGCTGCCTTTAATTACATTGAGCCCAGTGTGGCCGCCAAACTGCCGACCGCGCCCGAGAACATTGACAAGCAATTCTTCTACGATCCGGCCTACTGGGAAGCCCAATCCTCCTCGGGCAAAACTAATACCGAAGTGCTCGTGGAGCGCTGGACCCAATGGGTGGCCAGCTAATGGCCACTTTATACCAGACCGTCAGAGCGGCCATCGCGTGGCCCCTACACAATCGCGAAGCCACGCTCTTGCTTGCTCCAATGGCACTTCTGCTCGGGATCTTCTTTTTCGTCCCGCTCGCTGGTCTCCTCTCTCTCAGTCTGTTCGATCCTGGACCGACGCTCGCACACTTCCAAGAGTTCTTGGGTGATCGAACGAACTGGATCATCCTCAGTCACACCTTCGAGCTGGCAATAACAGTTACGCTGCTTTGCCTTCTAATGGGGTATCCACTCGCCTTCTGGATCGTTGCGGCCCGCACCTGGGTCGCCAGAGCGCTATTGCTTGCAGTAGTGTTGCCGTTCTTTACGAGCTACCTCGTGCGTACCTATGCATGGATGGTGATCCTTGGGCGCTTTGGCGTTATTAACCAACTTCTAATGGACTTCGGCATCACCGAACGACCTATCGACCTGATCTACAATAAGTTCAGTGTGCTCATAGCGATGGTCTATATCCTCATGCCGTTTACGGTTTTGGTGCTCATCAGCGTAATGAGAGGGATTCCATCCAGTCTGACTCGCGCTGCCGCCTCCCTCGGAGCCTCTGCGCCCCAGAATTTTTGGCGCGTGTTCTTTCCTTTGAGCTTACCGGGCGTGATCGCGGCCGGGCTGCTGGTCTTTGTGTTCGCTCTGGGGTTCTACATCACTCCCGCGCTGCTCGGCGGCCCGAACACAATCCTATTGCCGATGCAAATCGACATTTATGCAAACGTGACGCTGAATTGGCCACTCGCAGCCGCTGCCGCTACCGTGCTGCTCTCGATCACGCTGGTGGTCTATACAATTTCCAATCATTTCGTCGGTATCGATAGCTTGCTCGGATCTCAGCACGGGGCTGCCCAATCGGCTGGCACACCCGTTCGTCGTTCAACCACCGCTTACGTCCAACTTGTTGACCTCGCTACGGCCCTGGTGCGGGCGGTCGCTCACAGCCTTCGGGTTCCGGCCGGATTCGCCATAGGTTGTGAGCGTGCGGCTCTTGGTGGCAAGCTGCTACGCGGCTTCAGTCTGCTCGTTGCTGTGTTTCTGGTCAGTCCCATCCTGATCATTGTTCCGATCTCATTCAGTTCCTCGCGCTTCCTCGATTTCCCGCCCCCCGGCCTGTCGCTGCAATGGTATGAGGCATATTTTACAAGCCGCGCGTGGGTCTCCGCCACGCTGCAAAGTTTGGGCATTGCAACAGCTACCGCATTTGCAAGCCTTGCCATCGGGTCAGCGGCTGCGATGGCGCTCGTGCGCGGCAGTCCGCGGATGCGCCGTGTCGGATACCAGCTCTTGCTTGCACCGATGATCGTGCCGGTAATCGTCAGTGCGGTTGCCCTCTACTTCCTCTTTGCACGGTTGCAGCTCGTCAACACGAATCTCGCTCTGGTGATCGCACATACGATCGGCGCCGTTCCCTTAGTCGTGCTGATTGTCGCCGCAAGCCTACAGGCCCTGAACGTCCGCCTAGAGCACGCCGCCGCGAGTTTGGGGGCCTCGCGGATCGTCACGATTTGGAAAATCGTACTCCCGCTCATGCGTCCTGCGTTAATCGTCGCCGGATTCTTTGCCTTCCTGCATTCCTTCGATGAGTTGGTGCTGTCACTCTTCGTGAGCGGGCCGGACACTACCACCTTACCGATAAAGATGTGGTCGGGAATTCGGGAAGAGATCACGCCTACAATCGCTGCCGTTTCAAGTCTGCTGATCGCGTTGACAGTCGTTATGTATGCCGGCGTAGAGGTGGTCCGCCAGA
>NZ_RZOY02000027.1 GCF_004022705.2 Mesorhizobium sp. M2D.F.Ca.ET.226.01.1.1 | reverse complement strand
GCTTCTGGCCCAAAAATGCTTCCGCCAGGCTCAACTGACCAGTCTGCTTCACCGCCATTGCGATTCCCTCCGAGCTTCCGTCTCAGAGAATCACAACCAGCCAATTACGCAACAGGCCCACAAGGGGAGAAGGGGAAGAGGAGCCCCTCACTCCGCCAGATCGATCTCCTCGGTCTGCCCGCCGCTGCAGGTGTAGCAGCAGTCTTCGCAGGTTTCCTTGTTGTTGGGGCCGACGCCCCAATAGGTGCTCTCGTCGCCGTCGACCCAGGCGCCGTAGCAGATCTTTTCGCCCTCGTTGCAGGAGATCGGCAATTGCTTGGTCTCGCCGTCGTCGAGGTAGAAATCCTTGCCATTGCCCGGCCAGACATAGTCGCGGTCCTGGCTGTAGAGCTCGACGCGCATGGCGTTGGGGTGGCTGTTCTTGATCTGGAAGGTGACGTCGCCGGCACGAGCGGCGGGCGCGATGAGGACGGCAAGCGAAAGCGCGGCGGCAGCGCGGCGCGCGAAGTTGATGGACATGGTAACCCCCGAGGTCGAATCGGCCCCCACGGCCGATGGCGGGATGATGGCATGGCGCGGGGCGATGCCAAGGGGTGGCGAGGAAAATAGCTGGGTGATTTTGGTGGTGGTGGGCACCGAATCTCCCCCCTTGAGGGGGAGGTGGCCGGCAGGCCAGAGAGGGGGGCCTCGCGATGACCTCGCAACTTGATTGAAGATCAAAACCCTCACTGAGATTTCTTGTTTCGACGACTACAAACGCCGCGATCCTTCGCGCCCCCCTCTGCCCTGCCGGGCATCTCCCCCTCTTGGGGGGAGATTGGCAGCCTCAACGCCCCGCGCTACTCCGCCAAATCCACCGTCTCGGTGGAATGCTCGGTGCAGATGAAGCAGCAGGTGTCGCAGGGCTGGTCGTTGTCGGGGCCGACGCCGGCGGAGACCTGGTCGTTGCCGTCGACCCAGGCGCCCCAGCAAATGTGCTCGCCCGGCTCGCAGGAGATCGGCACGGATTTCCGCGCCTTCGGCCGGATGAGGTAGACCTTGTCGTCGCCCGGCCAGACTTTTTGGCTGTCGCGGCTGAACAGTTCCAGCGCCACGCCGTCCGAGCGCTTGTTGCGCACGAACACCGACATGTCGGCGGCAAAGGCCGGCGCGGTGAGGAGGAGGAAGGCAAGCAGAGCGCGAATCATGGCGAGGTCCCTGAGGCGAGTAGAGCATGGGTGGCATCTGGAAGCACCCTCACCCGGATTGCCAGCCGAATTGCGAAGGGCAATTCGGGATCCAACCTCTCCCCAAGGGGAGAGGAGGTCGCCGGCGCCTCCACTGTCCTCTTCTCCCCACCGGGGAGAAGGTGGCCGCGAAGCGGCCGGATGAGGGGGCCTCGCTACCGCCTCACCACCACATGCGGCGCGAATGTCTTCACCGCGTCGACGAGATCCTGGCCGCGCACGTCGAGCGAGGAGATTTCCATGTGCACTGTGGTCTTGCCGAAGGGCATCAGGCCGAAGGCGTTGGCGGAGGAATATCTGATCTCGTCGGGCGGCTCCTCGGTGAGCTCGAAATTGAGCATCGCGGCGCCCTTGCCGCCGGCGGCGAGGCGCACGCTTTTCACCTTGCTCCACGGCACCAGCACGTCGCCGGCGCGGGTATCGCGAAAGCCGTGGCTGTTCAGCGTCACCTTGACCGAGGTGTCGAAGGCGCCGCGCGCGATGAAGGCGCCGAGGCCGAGGCAGGCGGCGCTGAGCAGCGCGATCCACAGCACATGCCCGCCATTGGCGCCCGAGGCCACGCCCTGCAGCGCGCCGAAGCCAAAGATGCCGCCGATCATGAGCGGCCCGAGGGCGGGCAGGATCTTTCCCGACGGGCTGTTGCGGATTTCGAGCGGCGCGGCCATGGCCTTCGCGCTCAACGCTCCGCTTTCAGAAGAGTCCAGATCCAGCCGACGAAGGTCAGGACCAGGAACGGATAGCCGAGCGCCGGCAGCGGCGAAGAGGTGGGCAGAAGCGGTGCGCCCCACAGGATCATCAGGACCGAAACGGCGAAGAGCACGGCAGCGACAAAAGCCGTGAGCCGCATCCACAGCGCGAAGGTGGCTTGCGCGCTGACCATCACCAGCCCCGCCGCCCACAGCGCAATGCCGCCGGCATAGGAAGGCACGCTGGCCTGCAGGCCCGCCGCGTTGCCGGCCAGAAGCAGGCTTTCGCCGGCGAGGAAAGTGAGGAAGCCGGCCGCGACGAGGTCACTGCCGAGCCGCTGGTATTTCATGGTGAGCAGCGCCGTGGCGACGACGACGCCCACGCCGTCGATGGTCCACAGCGTCTCGCGCAGCGCATCGCTGGCGACGAAAGTGCCCGCCATGCCCAACGCGCCGCCGATGGCGAGGCCGATCGCGGCGATGGTGTCGGAGGTGGAGCGCATGTGATGTCCCCCCAAGCTGGTGAGAAAGATACAACGAGGTGGGAGGATGGTGAAGAGAGAACACTAGGCAAGCGCACTGGGATCATAGACACGAACTGAAGTACCGAAAGCAACTTGCCGAAGGAACAGAGGCGAGGGGGTTCGATGGCGGGAGGCCCACGGCCGAAATGACGTGCGACACCGTTACGACTCTGGCAGAATCGTGTAGGAATCTAACCTAGGACGGCATTGGTGGGGGGGAGGTTTAAATTCTAAGGCGAATCGAGTTCGAAAACTTTCGAAAGCACTCCAAATTCCGCGTTACCTGCAAAGAGCGAAATATCTTCGTAGGTCCAAACAACGCTGGAAAGTCCTCAGTGCTCGACGCTCTCCGGCTGTTCGCTGATGTCGCTCGCTACGCGGAATACAGACTTCCAGTCCTGAAGACGCAAAATCCGTATGGCGTTTGCGCGACATACGAAATGACTAATAAGAATTTTTGCCTGCCCATTGCAAACATTCCGACAGATGAATCGGAAGATGACGTTAAGGTTTCGATATTTCACGAGAATGGCTCCGCCCTTCACATCATACTGAATGTCGATCGTCAACCAATCGTTTTTATACAATCAGATAAGAGAGCAAAGAGCACCAAGGCCTTCTTCAAAGACTGCTTTCCGGAATCCATAATTGTCGTTCCAACGTTGGGTCAATTTGAAGAAACCGAGAAACCGAACGATCCCGATTACGTTAGAAGCGTTGAGCATACTCGACTTGCTGCGCGAAACTTTAGGAATATCTGGCGCCAGAAGGGCCACAGCGAATTTCAGGAATTCTCCGCGCTAGTGGAGGGTAATTGGAAAGATATCGAGGTTCAGAAACCGAAAGTAATTGTTGGGATGCCATCGACGCTTGAGATGATTTACCTTGAGAAGGGGTATCCAAGAGAAATCTATTTGTCAGGGTTTGGGTTTCAGGCGTGGATGCAAATCATGACCCATTTTCTTCGTGGATCGGGAGGGGATATCCTCGTTCTGGACGAGCCCGACGTGTACCTCCACGCCGACCTACAGAGAAGACTTTATGGCATTGCCAAGAAGAGATTCTCTCAGATTTTTCTTGCCACTCATTCGGCTGAGATCATGAACGAAGCCAATTCAGGCGATGTCGTTCTGGTGAGGTCGGAACTTCAGACAGGGAAGCGGATCACCACCGAGGAAGGCTACCGTAGCGCGCATGCGCTATTAGGTTCCTCTGAGAACGCCGACTTCGCGCGTCTTTCCAGAGCCAAAAGGATAATAGCATTCGAGGGAAACGATCGCTCCATCTATCGAAGGTTCGAGCAAATGCTGATTCCCGATGGGGTATTTAGCGATCCTGATACGATGCTGCTCAAGATAGGTGGGTACGAACAATGGCCTCGGGTAGGCAATCTGCCTTGGGCCTTTCAGGAACTTTTTGGAATTCAACCCAAGATCGCCGCGATCTTTGATAGAGATTATCGGTGCTTGGACGAAATTGAAGGCCACGAGCAGAAGCTAAGAAAGTCGGGGGTTTTCTGTCATGTTCTCCGACGAAAAGAGATCGAGAACTATGTCATAGCTCGGGACGCGATCTACAAGGCTACGCAAAAGGCAGCTAAAAAGAAAGATAAATCGATAGAAGATGCTTGGGTCGACAATACCCTATCCGCTATTTCATTGGAAATGCGCGAGGATTGCCTCATTAACGTCCAATCAGCGACAAGCAAGTACTATCAACTCAAACGCGACGGGAGAGACACTCAGACCATTCTGAAGTTAGCTAAAAGCGAATTTGATAAAGATTGGACAACTCGGGGATATAGCTGTCGAATTTCTGGAAAAGAGTTTTTTTCGGCTTACAACCGGGTGCTTGACGAGGCCTACGGGATATCTATCTCGCTGTTTCAGGTTTTGGACGAATTCCACGCATCGGAATTCGATGTGGAGTTCTGTGACATGCTCATAGAGGTAAATCGATACTTCGTTGAGGAGTAGCGAGCGCTCTGCGTGCCAACGCCCCTCAATCCCCCATCTTCAGCGCCTGGATGAACGCCTCCTGGGGAATATCCACCTTGCCGAACTGGCGCATCCGCTTCTTGCCCTCTTTCTGCTTGTCGAGCAGCTTGCGCTTGCGGGTCACGTCGCCGCCGTAGCATTTGGCGGTGACGTCCTTCCTGAGCGCCGAGACAGTCTCGCGGGCGATGATGCGGCCGCCGATGGCGGCCTGGATCGGGATCTTGAAGAGGTGCTGCGGGATCAGCTCCTTCAGCTTCTCGCACATCTGACGGCCGCGCTTTTCGGCGGCTGAGCGGTGGACCAGCATGGATAGGGCGTCGACCGGCTCGTCATTGACCAGGATCGACATCTTGACCAGGTCGCCCTCGCGATAGTCGGTCAGGTGATAGTCGAAGGAGGCGTAGCCCTTGGAGATCGACTTCAGGCGGTCGTAGAAGTCGAACACCACCTCGTTGAGCGGCAGATCGTAGGTCAGCATGGCGCGCTTGCCGACATAGGAGAGGTCGGCCTGGATGCCGCGCCTGTCCTGGCAAAGTTTTAGAATCCCGCCGAGATAGTCGTCGGGCGTCAGGATCGTGGCGCGGATCCACGGCTCCTCGATCGCCGAGATCTTGACCACGTCGGGCATGTCGGCCGGGTTGTGCAGCTCCTTCACCGTGCCGTCATTGAGGAGCAGCCGGTAGACGACGGAGGGTGCGGTGGCGATGAGGTCGAGGTTGAACTCGCGCTCCAGCCGCTCCTGGATGATTTCCAGATGCAACAGCCCGAGAAAGCCGCAGCGATAGCCGAAGCCGAGCGCGGCCGAGGTTTCCATTTCATAGGAGAAGGACGCGTCGTTGAGGCGCAGCTTGCCGACGGCGGCGCGCAGATCCTCGAAATCGGCGGCGTCGACCGGGAACAGGCCGCAGAACACCACCGGCTGCGCCGGCTTGAAGCCGGGGAGCGCCTTTTGCGTCGGGCGGCGGTCCTCGGTGATGGTGTCGCCGACGCGGGTGTCGGCCACTTCCTTGATCGAGCCGGTGAAGAAGCCGAACTCGCCGGGGCCGAGCTCGTCGACATTGACGCGGGCCGGCTTGAACACGCCCGTCCTCTCGACGAGATATTTCGCGCCGGTTCCCATCATGCGGATGGTCTGGCCCTTCTTCATCACGCCGTCGATGATGCGCACCAGAACGATGACGCCGAGATAGGCGTCGTACCAGCTATCGACCAGCATGGCCTTCAAGGGCGCTGCGATGTCGCCCTCGCGCGGCGGCGGCAGCTGGTGGACGATCGCCTCCAGCACGTCCGGCACGCCAAGGCCGGTCTTGGCCGAGATCAGCACCGCGTTGGAGGCGTCGAGGCCGATCACCTCCTCCACCTGCTCGCGGATGCGCTCGGGCTCGGCCGCCGGCAGGTCGACCTTGTTCAGCACCACGACGATCTCGTGGTTGTTGTCGATGGCCTGGTAGACATTGGCCAAAGTCTGCGCCTCGACGCCCTGGGAAGCGTCGACCACCAGCAGCGAGCCCTCGCAGGCGGCGAGCGAGCGCGACACCTCATAGGCGAAGTCGACATGGCCGGGGGTGTCGATGAGGTTCAGCACGTAATCCTCGCCGTTCCTGGCGCGGTAGTTGAGCCTGACGGTCTGGGCCTTGATGGTGATGCCGCGCTCGCGCTCGATATCCATCGAGTCCAGCACCTGCTCCTTCATGTCGCGCTCCTCCAGCGCGCCGGTGAGCTGGATCAGCCGGTCGGCAAGCGTGGATTTGCCATGGTCGATATGGGCGACGATGGAGAAATTGCGGATGTGGTCGAGGGGCGTCGTCATGCGGCGCGCTTTAGCAGGGGCGGGGTTGAGGGGCAAGCGGCGGGGGTTTTTCCCTTCGCCCCTTGTGGGAGAAGGTGGATCGGCGCGATAGCGCCGAGACGGATGAGGGGCGGAGTGAGACGTCGGCTTTCCCTGGAGCACCCCTCATCCGGCCGCTGCGCGGCCACCTTCTCCCGCAAGGGGAGAAGGGAAAGGCGCCCCTTCACATCCCGCTCACGAAATATTCAAATGCGCTTAAACATTCATGCACCGCTTTAGCGGATGCTTCGCCTTCCCGATGGTAGACCGGCTTGCTGCCCGAGACGACGAGGGCCCAAAATGTTGAGTTTCGTGCGAAAACTCCGGCTGACCGCGGCGGCGAGGCAATTCCTTGCGTGCCGTGACGGCTCGATAATGCCGATGATGGTGCTGCTGACGATCCCGCTCGTGGCGGCCATCGGCTTTTCGGTCGACTACACCTCGGCGGTGACGACGCGCAGCGACATGCAGAACGCGCTCGACGCCGCCATCATCTCGATCACCACCATGCCGACGACGACGGCGCTGGCCGACCGCCAGACGGCGCTGCAGCAGGCCTATGCGGCGAATGGCGGTCAGGGCACAGCGACGCTGACCGGCGTCACCGTCGATGCTTTCGGCACGGCGACCTTCACCGCCACGGCGAGCTACCCGATGCCGACCAGCTTCATGCAGGTCGCCCGCATCGACACGGTGCAGGTCGGCGTCGGCTCCGCCGTGCGCAAGACGCCGGCGCTGGTGCAGACAACGTTCAAGGTGACGAAGGTGTCGGGCTACTGGGCAAAGACCATGACCCTGTGGGGCACCAAGTTCGGCGATACCACCCCCCAGAAGCTGATGACGATCGGCTACAGTTATAATGGCTATGGCGATCCGAAAGGCTACGGCACCACGACGGTGAACACCGTCAACGGGGCCACCTCGACCACGGTGCAGAAGCAGGCGTGCACTACCGGCGCGCTGAAGACGCTGCAGAAGTCGGTGCCGTCCGGGGTGTCGATCCAGACCGACCAGTACGGAACGAGCTATTACTGCGTCGATACGTTCTACCCCGCCAGCGGCGCCGGCGCGGTGATCGACGTCAGCCAGATGGACCAGCTCTATCTTGAGATGGACGTGCCCTCGGGCAACCCGACCGTGCTGAAGTCCAACGATCCGAATACGTCGAACCGGCTCTATATCGGCACCAGCCCGACCAACTTGACGGAAGTAGCAACCGGGCAAAAGGTCGACATCTTCACCGCCGTGCCTTGCGGCCAGCCCGGGTACCAGGCCTGGGAAGACGGCGGCAATCCGGTCCCGGCGGCCTACACCAACGCCGACTTCTTCTACACCGTGCAGGGCAAATGCGACTACAACCAGCGCCCGTCGACGACGGTGCTGACCCAGTAGGAGCGCGGCCCCTCCTCCCCCCTTGTGGGGGACGGTGGATCGGCGCGCAGCGCCGAGACGATTTCCATCGTCGCGATCCTTCACACCCCCCTCTGGCCTGCCGGCCATCTCCCCAGCAAGGGGGGAGACCAGATGTCGCGCAGGCCTTCGCCAATCTCCGACGCTGGACGGAAGGCGCCGGCATCGGAACTGCCAATCTCCTCCCTTACGGGGGAGATGTCCGGCAGGACAGAGGGGCGTGCTGTCCCTCCAGCGTTCCGCACGAAGGCGCCCCAATCACAAAGCGGTGAGCCTGTAACGAAGCGCGCCGGCCCGGCGAAATGGGAGCATGACCCCGCTTCGGAGATTGCTTCCCATGACCGGATTGAAGACAAGCCTGCTTGCCGGCGCGATGCTCGCCGCCACTGTCGGCGCAGCAGCCGCACAGCCGCTCACCGTGGTGGAACTGTTCACCAGCCAGGGCTGCTCGTCCTGCCCGCCGGCCAATGCCAACCTGATCAAGGTCAAGGACCAGCCGGGCGTGCTGGCGCTGTCGTTCAACGTCACCTACTGGGACTATCTCGGCTGGAAGGACACGTTTGGGCGCAAGGAATTCACTGAACGCCAGGTGACCTACGAGCCGCCGCTCGGCCATGACGGGCCGTTCACGCCTCAGGTGGTGGTGAACGGCCGCGCCGACGGTGTCGGTGCCCGGTCGGGCGAGATCCAGAACCTGATCGCCCAGAGTCTGACCAACAAGGGCGGCCGCACGCTGGGTCCGGAGCTTTCGCTTGGGCAGGACAAGGTCAGCGTTGGGGCCGGCAAGGCGCCGGGCGGCGGCGCCGACATCTGGCTGGTGCGCTACAATAAAGGCGTCGTCGAGGTGCCGGTGGCGCGTGGCGAAAACACCGGCCGCACGCTGCCGCATGCCAATGTCGTGCATGCGCTCACGAGGCTGGGCAGCTGGAACGGCGCAGCGACCACGCTGCCGCTGCCGGCGGCGACCGGCGGACTGAGCACCGCGGTACTGGTGCAGGCGCCGGGCGGCGGGCCGATCCTGGCCGCGGCCGCCAACTGATCTTCTTCCCTTCGCGCGGGGCCGCATGAAAGCGGCAACGCTTCACCAAGGCCCGCTTGCGCGCGCCAAAACCCGAGGAGACTACCATGACCAAATACCTGACCCTGCCGGCGCTCGCCTTCGCGCTTTCGGCTGCCGTCTTCGTTGCCGGCGCCCGCGCCGACGACACGACCAATGCCATGAAGCCGGCCAATGCGATGGCGACGGACGCCATGAAGCCGGCGACCGACGCGATGAAGCCGGCCGATGCCATGAAGCCCGCGACGGATGCCATGAAGCCCGATGCGATGAGCACCCAGGCGATGAAGCCGGCAACGGATGCGATGAAGCCCGCTGATGCGATGAAGCCCGCGACGGACGCCATGAAGCCTGCAACCGACGCCATGAAGCCGGCGGACACCACCGCTCAGTGAGGCTCGGTCGACCACTGCCCCTCACCCGGCCTCCGCTTCGCTCGGCCGACCTCTCCCCGGCGGGGAGAGGAGACTTTCAGCGCCGGCGCTCTCTTCTCCCCTCGGGGAGAAGGTGGCCCGAAGGGACGGATGAGGGGGAGCGCCATCGACGGCTAGACACCGCCGCACGGCAAAGTGAGAACCGCTTGGCGGGTTCGTTCGTGTATAGTGAAACAACAACAAGGAGACCCAACATGACCGGCATTGAAAAGAACGCCGCGCGGCGGCCATTCCTTGCCAAAGGGGCGCTGGCGGCGCTGGTGCTCAGCGCGGCAGCGGCCGTCTTCTGGCAGAGCCCGGCCCGCTCGGCCGAGGACGCGGTGGTGATCCCGCCGCCGGCGATGGACGAGAAGGCGGCGAGCGGCACCGAGAAGGCGATCTTCGCCGGCGGCTGCTTCTGGGGCGTGCAGGGCGTGTTCCAGCACGTCAAGGGCGTCAGCAAGGCCGTTTCCGGCTATACCGGCGGCAGCGCGGAAAACGCCGTCTATGAAGTCGTCGGCAGCGGCCGCACCGGGCATGCCGAATCCGTCGAGATCACCTACGATCCGTCGAAGGTCACCTACGGCCAGCTCCTGCAGGTCTATTTCTCGGTCGCGCACAATCCGACGCAGCTCAACTACCAGGGGCCGGATTCCGGCACGCAATACCGCTCGACGATCTTCGCCGAGGATGACGAGCAGAAGAAGGTGGCCGAGAGCTACATCGCCCAGCTCGACAAGGCCAAGGTGTTCCCGAAGCCGATCGTCACGACGCTCGAAACCGGCAAGACCTTCTACCCGGCCGAGGATTATCATCAGGACTTCCTGACGCTGAACCCGACCTATCCCTATATCGTCTATAACGACCTGCCCAAGATCGAGAATCTGAAGGCGCTGTTCCCGCAGCTCTACAGCGAGAAGCCGGTGCTGGTGCTGGCCTCCAGCAAGAGCTGAGAGACCGTTAAAAATTCTACTCCGGCGGCCATCTGCTGGAGCGCATTTCGAAACGGTCTCTGACAGCGAGCAACCAAGCCATTGCGAAGTGAAGTTGGGCGGAGAATCAGCCAGATCCTCCGCCCTTCATTTTGCTGGCAAACAGAACACAGTGTGAAGCAGTTCATGGAATTATACTTGACGCTGCAAAACATTGACATCCGATCTTCTGCCGCCACATAATCATCGCCGTCACCTTTCGAAAATTCTGTTCCAGCTGATCCGGAAGCCTGCTTCCGGCGCGGATTTTGTTGGCTGCATTGTTTCCTGTTGGCCGCATTTGGGGCCGGGCATGCCGGCGCCGCAGAGGGAGGTACGGATGGCAGTCAGCATAAAGGTTTCCGTCTACACCAATGGCGACGACGCCTTCGTCGCCTGGGCGCCGAGCGACTTCATTCCGGGATGCCGGGGCTTCCTGCTGGAGCGCGGCCGCAAGGTCGGCGCGACCGAGAAGATCGACCCGGTGGAGAACCGGGTTGGCTTCACCAAGGACAAGCCGAAATCGGGCGACCACCGACCATCGGACGTCTGGCCGTTCCAGCGCTTCAACTGGACCGACCATGCGGCGGACGTCGGCAATGTCGTGCGCTACCGGGTGACCGCGATGATGAGCGCGGGCCCCGGCAAGCCGCTGACCAAGGGCGTTTCCAGCGCCTGGACAGACTGGAAAACGCTCGCGACCGACGCCGGCGGCGGCTTTTCGTGCTTCTTCAACCGCGGGCTGGTGCTGTCGCAATTCGTCGCCCGCTACATGGCCAAGAACAAGCTGTCGCCGGCGGCCTTCAAGAAGAGCCTGCAGACCAATGGCGACGCGAAATTCCGCGCTTTCCTCGAAGGCGATCTCGGCCTGCGCATGGTCGGGCTGACACAGGTTGCCGGCGACGAATTGCATGCCGCGCTCTACGAGCTCGGCGACGCGAGGCTGGAGACGGCGCTGATCGGGCTTGGGCCGCGGCTTAATCTCATCCTCGCCAACGGCTCCGACAAGGCCGGCGACGGCAACAAGGACGCACGCAAGAATCTCAACGACCACGGCATCGCGACCATTGACCGGATGCTGAAATCCAAGGGCCTCGGCCACAACAAGTTCGTCGTCGTGTCGGAAGGCGGCGAGCCGAAAATGGTGTGGACCGGCAGCACCAACTGGAGCACGACGGGCCTCTGCACGCAGGTCAACAACGGCCTGCTGATCGAGGACGCGGCGGTGGCGCAGCATTACCACAAGCATTGGGACCTGTTGAAGGACGCTTCGCCGCCGGCCACCAAACCGGCCGATTTCACGCCGGCGCTGATGGCGGACAATGATGCGCCGAAGACCTTCACGGTCGGCGGCGCCAAGACGACCGTGTGGTTCACCCGCACCTCGAACGGGGCCGACATGGACGCGCTGCGCGACGTCATCGGCTCGGCCAGGCAGGCGGTGCTTTTCCTGATGTTCACGCCAGGCAAGCAGGGGCTGCATACGCTGGCCGGGCAGCGCGCCAGGGAGAAAGGCATGTATGTGCGCGGCGTCGTCTCGACGCTGAGCGCCGACGAGGGCGGCACCGAGCAGAATTTCCTCGACATCGACCTGGTGAGCAGCGACCGGACATTCACGCCGGACCGCTACGCGGTGGCGCAGCCGCAGGGCCTCGATGCCCCGCTCGGGCCATGGATCGCCGAGGTCAACCGGCGGGAGTTCCTGTCGCAGATCGGCCACGCCATCGTGCACTCGAAGATCCTGGTGGCCGACCCGCATTCAAACAATTGCGTGGTGGTGACCGGCAGCCACAATTTCTCGGCGCCGGCGAGCAAGCAGAACGACGAGAACCTGGTGATCGTGCGCGGCCACAGGAAACTTGCCGCCGCCTATGCCACCTATGCGATGTCGGTCTACAGCCACTATCGCTACCGCTCCTACATCCGCGAGATGCGCGCGCAGGGCAAGACGCCGTGGAGCTATCTCGATGATGACGATCAATGGCTGAAGACCGAGCTCCGGACCAAGGCGCAGGAGATCGCATTCTGGACGGCGCAGGGTTAGTCCTTCTCCCCGTTGCACGGGGAGAAGGTGCCCGAAGGGCGGATGAGGGGCAGGTTGGACTGTCCAGAGCTGTCAGGAGCGGCGGCGATTACCGATTTGCATAAAACGGCAACCGACCTATATCAGGTCACAATTTCCAGCCGGCCGTTTTTCAGCATGTCATCCATCATCTCGATATCCGGTGTCACGAAAACCTATGCCACCGGTTTCAAGGCGCTGAAGGAAATCAATCTCGACATCGAGCGCGGCGAGATCTTCGCGCTGCTTGGGCCGAACGGCGCCGGCAAGACGACGCTGATCTCGATCGTCTGCGGCATCGTCAACCGCTCGTCGGGCAGCGTCACGGTGGATGGCCACGACATCAGCCGGGATTACCGCGCCGCGCGCAGCCTGATCGGGCTGGTGCCGCAGGAACTCACCATCGACGCGTTCGAGACGGTTTGGGCGACGGTGAATTACAGCCGCGGCCTGTTCGGCAAGGCGCCCAACAAGGACTTCGTCGAGAAGGTGCTGCGCGACCTCTCGCTGTGGGAGAAGAAGGATTCGAAAGCGATCACGCTGTCCGGCGGCATGAAGCGGCGGCTGATGATCGCCAAGGCGCTGTCGCACGAACCGCGCGTGCTGTTCCTCGACGAGCCGACGGCCGGTGTCGACGTGGAGCTGCGTCAGGACATGTGGGCGATGGTGCGGCGGCTGCGCGAGGACGGCGTCACCATCATCCTGACCACGCATTACATCGAGGAAGCCGAGGCGATGGCCGACCGCGTCGGCGTCATCAACAAGGGCGAGATCATCCTGGTCGAGGACAAGGCCGAGCTGATGCGCAAGCTCGGCCGCAAGCAGATGCGGCTGGAGCTGCGCGCGCCGCTAGCCGCCATTCCGGACGGCCTGTCGCGCTATGCGCTGGAGTTGTCGGAGGGCGGCAACGAGCTCACCTACACCTATGACAACCAGAGCGACCGTCCAGGCGTCGCCTCGCTGATCCGCGATCTCGAGGCGGCCGGCATCCAGTTCCGCGATCTCGACACCAAGAACAGCTCGCTCGAAGAGATTTTCGTCAATCTCGTGAGGCAAGAGCCATGAATCTGCCCGCTGCCCCTAATTTTCGTGCGGTATGGGCGATCTACCGGGTGGAGATGGCACGTGCCTTCCGCACGGTGCTGCAGAGCATCATCTCGCCGGTGATCTCGACCTCGCTCTATTTCGTCGTCTTCGGCTCGGCGATCGGCTCGCGCATCAACGAGATCGACGGCATCGCCTACGGCGCCTTCATCGTGCCTGGACTGATGATGCTGTCGCTCTTGACGCAGTCGATCTCCAACGCCTCCTTCGCCATCTATTTCCCGAAATTCGTCGGCTCGATCTACGAGCTTTTGTCGGCGCCGGTTTCCTATCTGGAGATCATCATCGCCTATGTCGGGGGTGCTGCAACCAAATCGATCATGCTCGGCCTGATCATCCTGGCGACCGCGGCGCTGTTCGTGCCGCTGAGGATCGAGCATCCTTTCTGGATGATCGCCTTCCTGGTGCTGACGGCGGTGACCTTCAGCCTGTTCGGCTTCATCATCGGCATCTGGGCAAAAACCTTCGAGCAGCTGCAACTGGTGCCGCTCCTGATCGTGACGCCGCTCACATTCCTCGGCGGCAGCTTCTATTCGATCCACATGCTGCCCGGCATCTGGAAGACGATCACGCTGTTCAACCCGGTCGTCTATCTGATCAGCGGGTTCCGCTGGAGTTTTTACGGCAAGGCCGACGTTTCAGTCGGCGTCAGCCTCGGCATGACGCTGGTGTTTTTGGCGATCTGCATTGCCATCGTCGCCTGGATCTTCAAGACGGGCTACCGGTTGAGGAACTGACCGAACTCGACTTCCTCGCCCCACGCAGTGGGCTACGGCATGCACATATTTCCAAGCGGCTGGTCCTTGGCGATGGCGTGCATGGCAGCTTGGCGCATGCATTATCTACTGTATCGCTGGTCGACCCCCACTCCGCCTCGGCTTCGCCGAGCCACCTCTCCCCCGATCAACGGGGTAGAGGAAAGGCGCCAAGCTTTTTGCCGTCAACGCTCGTCCAGCAACGCTCCCTTCCTTTCCCTCCGGAGGGGGGAAAGGTGGCGCTGCGAAGCAGCGACGGATTGGGGGAACCACGTGGCAATCAAGCCTTCGGCCTGATCGGTCACGCCAATCACAAAGGATGTGCATAGCGTAGACGAAGTGGGGCGAGGAAAGAGCGCCGGCTCAAATCGCCTTCAGCAGGCGCAGCAGCCCCAGCATTTCCACGAAAGTCCCCTTGCGGAAGGCGATATAGGTCGGTTCCTCGACGCCATGAAAGCGACGCTTGAAGGCCGCCTGGCCCTGCAGGTTGAAGCGCGAGCGGTTGACCCAGGGCGAGTTGTAGGCGCGCTGGAAGGCGCCGCGCCAGAAACCCGATTCGGCAAAGCCACTCGGCTCGATATCGAGCAGCGGCGAGAGGCCGAGCGTCACCTGCGAAATGCCTTCCTCGCGGAAGCGGTCGACGGCGAATTTGGTCAGTCCGACCTCGGCATGCGGCGTGGCATCGGTCTGCTTGCGCTTAAAGGCGGTGGTGTAGCCGATGACCTTGCCGTCGCGGAACAGCGGATCGAAATCGAGAATGGCGAGAAGCCGGCCTTCGGGGCTGTGCAGGAGGAAGCGGCGCATGTCGGCGCCGAGCTCCTCGGAAAAGCGACGATTGAGGAAGCCCATCTCCCAGCGCTTGATGATGCGCTCCTTGCGCCAGTCGGCCGAAAGCTGGATGATCTCGTCCTGCAGCCCGTCGCCTCGATCCTCGGCGATGGTAAAGCCCTTTTTCGTCAGCCAGCGCTCGGAATAGCGCACGGTCTCGTTGCGCTTGCCGGAAAAATCATGCGCCGGCAACAACAACCTGGTGTCGATACCGAGGCGGTTGACGTGATAGCCAAGGCTGGCCAGCACCTTTGCCGTGTCTGCGCCGATCTGGACGAACCAGGGGCCGCCGGCGGCTTCGACAAAGCGCTTGATATAGGCCCCGCGATCCGCCGGGTCGACCACCGGATCGCCCAGCGCGAAATGGCGGCTCATTTTGGTGCCGAAGGCGATGTAGCCATCGCCATCGCTGAAATAGGACAGTTTCTGCTGAACGGCCGTGGAATAGGCGAGCGAGAAATCGCCGTGGCGGCGCACCAGCGCCAGGCGCTCGTCATCGGTCAATTCGCGCCGCGGAACCTTGGGGGCCACGGCATCGAGAAGCCTGTCGAAGTAGATGCGCAGGGGCGCCATGAGTTCCGCGTGCCAAGAAGTGATGACCTGCCGCCCTCAGGTCGCGAATCGCTGGCGACCGATCCCGGCCACGTTGCGCAAGCGATATAGGATGCAATTGGCGGCGAATGAAGGGCAAATGTCCGAAAGCGCCAGCTATCGCTGTTCGGCAGCCGGCGCCGATTCAACAATGTCCGCTTGATTTTTCCATGCCATGTTATATATCAAGTTATCGTTCTGCGGTGAATAGACTATGGAAGACGTTCTTCGATCGCTCGGCTTTCTCTGCCTCGGCAGCCGGATGAAGCGCATAGGCGAGCAATTGCAGGCCGACACGCAGCGCGTGCTCGACCGCCTGGATATGCGCATCCAGGCGAGCCAATATCCGCTGATTGCCGCGCTCGACAGGCTGGGCCCGCTGCCGGTCGGCGAGCTGGCGCAATCGCTGGGCGTTGCGCAGCCGGGCGTGACGCGCAGCGTGGCGCTGCTTGCTGAGCTAGGACTGGTCGAGGTCAATCCCGCCGATGACGATCAGCGGCGCCGGATCGTCTCGCTGAGCCGCAACGGCCGGCGGCTGGTCGAACAGGCCAAGCGCGACGTCTGGCCGAGCATCGAGAACGCCGTCGCCGCTTTATGCGCCGATCTTTCCGGACCGCTGCTCGGCCAGCTTGCGGCCATCGAGGACCGGCTCGCCGAGACGCCGCTCGACCGCCGCGCCGAAAGGATCGCCACGCCATGAAGCACATCCTCGACCGCCCTGTATGGAGCGCGCTGGAAACACGGCAAAGGACTTTCGCCGAGGGCGGCGATCTCGCGCGCCGGTACCGGCCATCGATCATCCCGTTTGCTGCCACCGCAACCGACGATCCGGAAAACCTGCATGCGCTGGGAAGGCTCCTTCCCCCCGGCGAGAACGCCATCCTGGCTCAGGCTGACAGCATTGTCCTGCCGCCGGCGCTTGTCGCGACGATGACCGCCGATGCCGTGCAGATGATTGCCGAACAAGCCTTGCAGGCGGTCGCCGATGCTCGGATCGAGCAGCTGACGCGGCAGGACGCGGCCGAGATGCTTGCGCTCGCCTCGCTGACGAAGCCTGGCCCGTTCACGCTGGAAGCCTTGAGCCTCGGCGAATTCTGGGGCGTGAAGATCGACGGCAGGCTGGCCGCCATGGCCGGCGAACGCATGAAGCAGCCCGGCTATTCCGAACTCAGCGGCGTGTGCTCGCATCCGGATTTCCGCGGCGGCGGCCTTGCCAGGCTGTTGTCGCTGTTCGTGGCCAACCGCATCGTGGCGCGCGGCGAGGTGCCTTATCTGCACGCCTTTGCCAACAACGCCGCGGCGATAAGGCTCTACGAGTCCATCGGCTTCCGCTTGCGCAGCGCGATGAACATTGCCGTGGTTCGGCGGGCGGGGTGAGTGCTCGGCATCTGTACTTCGCCCTGGCCAGCCGCCTTCGGTCCCCCTGTGAGCACGCAACGTCCGCCGCGATCGGCTTGACGGCGTTACCCGCTTGCGAAACAAGGGCTGCGGCCCGCGTGGCGACGGCGCTTCAAAAGGGGACGGTAGGTTGAGTTTCTGGGGACTGGCGCAGCTCGGCATTTCGACCGCGATATTCCTGCTGGCGGCGATGGCGGCCAAGCAGTGGGGACTGGCGCCGAGCTTGGCCAAGCTCCTTATGACGCTGGCGCTGTACTCCGCCGGCAATCTGATCATGCTGAGGTTGGTGCGCGAGTTCGGCATGTCGGTGTCGTTCAGCCTGTCTGCGGTGATCCAACTGGTGGCAGTGAACGTCGTGGCGATCGCCTTCTTCGGCGAACGGCTCAACACCTTCCAGGCGACCGGCATGGTGCTGGCGATCGCCGCCGTCGCCCTGATCACGCTCGGGCCCTATATGCAGAAGCTCTAACCCTCGAGCCTCTCATGAAACCATTCGTCGGCGCGCTGCTTGCCAAGATCGAATTCCCCCTGCTGCTGGCCGGGCTGGTGATCGCCGGCGGGCTGTGGGGTTTTGAAGAACTTATGGAGGTGGCGCGCGCCACGACGCCGCACGCCTTCGACACGGAGATCCTGCTTGCCTTCCGTCATGCCGGGCAGCCGGACAGTCCGATCGGTCCGCTTTGGCTGCAGAGCGCCGTCCGCGATATCACCGCACTCGGCAGCACCAGTGTGCTGGTCCTGATCACGACGGCGACGATCGTGTACCTGCTGTTGATCCGCAGGCCGGGAACGGCGCTGTTCGTCTTTGCCGCCATTGCCGGCGGGCAGGTGCTTTCCAGCCTGCTCAAGCTCGAAGTCGACCGGCCCAGGCCGGACCTCGTTTCGCACCTGGTCAACGAGACCTCGCTGTCCTTCCCAAGCGGACACGCCATGCTGTCGGCGGTGACCTATCTGACGCTCGGCTCCTTGGCAGCGCGCTTCCTTCCGGACCGCAGGACGAAGACCTTCGTGCTTTGCCTCGCCGTGCTGACCACCGTGCTGGTCGGCACCAGCCGTGTCTATCTCGGGGTGCACTGGCCGTCCGACGTGCTCGCCGGCTGGTGCGCGGGCTTTGCCTGGGCCATGCTATGCTGGCTCGCGGCGCGCTTGCTGCAGCGGCGTAAAGTGGTGGCGGACAGCGACTGACCGATGTTTTGCGCATCTAAAATGATGCTTGAGACATTGTAATATTTATAATATGCATCTTTCATAGCTTTCAGAGACGGATTTCGGCCGATGATCACTGCCGCACAAATGCGCGCCGCGCGGGCGTTGACCGGCATCGACCAGAAGACGCTTGCCGAGCGGGCAGGGGTCTCGCTGCCGACCATCCAGCGCATGGAAGCGAGCGACGGCGTCGTCAGGGGTGTGGTCGACACGCTGATGAAGGTCATCCAGGCGCTCGACGCGGTGGGCGTAGAGCTGATCGGCGAGAACCAGACCAGCGAGCGTGGCGGCAGGGGCGTGCGCCTGAAGACTACCGCAATGCAGAACCCGCAAGGCTGAGCCGCCGCGTCGGCCCGAAAGGGCTGCCTCAAACCGCCGCTTCGATCGGCTCGGCAAGTTTCGGATTGGCGCGCGCGGCGATCAGGCAGCCGGCGACGATGAGACAGGCCCCGGCCAGCGTCGTCCAGGCCACGTCCTCGCCGAAGAAGAACCAGCCGAGCGCGATCGCCCAGATGAAGGCCGAGTATTCGGTCGGGATCAGGTATTGCGCTTCGGCGCGGGCGTAGGACCAGCTCATCAGGAATTGCCCGGCGAGCGACAGCATCGCCACGCCGACCAGGGGAAGCCAGAGATCGCGTGGCAGCGCGACCGCGAGCCACGGCGCGGCGCAACCAAGGATGATCCCGACGAAGATGTTCTGGAACAGCATGATCTCGACCGGCTTGGCCAGCAGCGCCTGCCGCCGGGCGAGGATCAGGTTGTAGCCATAGAACACCGTCGACACGAGCACCGCGGCAGTGCCCAAAACGGCATCCTGCGAGTGGCCCGCCTGCCCGAACTGGCCGGCCAATATGATCGTGACGCCGGCGATGCCGGCCAGCGACGCCCACACGGCCTGCCGCCTTATGCGTTCGCCCAAAAGCAGCGCGGCGAGGAAAAGCGCGAACAGCGGCGCGACGAAGCTCAGCCCGATCGCTTCCGCGAGCGGCAGCCTGGCGAGACCCCAGAAGAATGAGACCAGGACGATGCCAACAATCGCGGCGCGCAGCGCATGCAGACCGAGCACCGGAATTGTCGGTTTCGAGCGCGGCCCCGCCGACCAGGCCGCACCCGCGACCAAAATCGCCACCATGCTGCGCCACAGCACCGTATTGTAGACGCCGACCGCGATGACCAGGGACTTCATCGCGGCATCCATGCCCGACAGCAGGAAGATCGCCAGCGCGCAGACCAGCACCGGGATCATCGGGGCGGCGTTCAGGCTGGATGTCTTCGCGGCTTCGCTCATTGCGGCCGGATAGCCCGGAGCGAAAGACAGGACCAGATGGCAGCGCCGTCGATATGGCCGGTCCAATCCCGATCGGCGTCGTTTTCGCTATGAGGCTCTCAGTCGAGAGATAGCGCCGCGACCTCGCCCTCTCCCATCAGCGGCACATAGATGGTCGCCTTGCCGTCGGTGCCGATGTCGGCGCTGCCCGGCTTGAAGGTGCCGATCGCCTGCGGCGCGCCGCCGCGCTTGTAGCTGTAGAGCGTGCCGGTCATGTAGGCGGTGGCGTAGATGGTGTCGCCTATGGCGACGACGCCGTCGAGATCGGCGAAGTTTTGAGCGCCGGGCAGCGGTGTGATCTTCCTGGTGGCGAGGTCGACCGACAACAGGCCGCCGGGCTCCGCGGTGCTGAAATTTTTTCTGTTGATGCCCTTGCCCCAGGACGCCACGATCAGCCTGTCGCCATCGGCGAAGACGCCATTGGGGGAGGCAAGCAGCGCATCCTTGATGAACGGCTCCGGTTTGTCGCCGTCGATGCGGTAGATGGTGTCGGCCAGCATGTCGCTGACATAGACCTTGCCGGCGCTGTCCTGCGTCATATCGTTGAGGAACACGGCGCCGGGCACGTCGATGGTCTCGATAAGCTTGCCGCTGGCGAGATCGACGACGCGGACCTTGGTGATATCGGCGGCGTAGAGCTTGCCGCCGGCGATCGCCATGCCCTTGGGCGCGTCCATGCCATCCACCCAATGGCGCGCGATGACCTTGCCGTCCATTGACAGGAGCGACAAATAGCCATTGCCGTCCGCCGCGCCGGGATTGCCGACGATGTTGGAGACGACGATGCGGTTGTGGCCGGCATCGACAAGGGCGGATTCCGGCTGTTCGAAGCCAGTGGCGCGCCAGAGCTCGCCGGCCAGCGCCGCGGACATAGCGGCGGTGGCTGCAACGAAAATGGTTGAAGCGATGAAATGTTTCATGGGTTGCTCTCCTGCGATGGCGCTGGAGAGCTAGGCTTTTCGATACTTTCCTGGAAGACAGAACAGCGCTAGTATCGCTTTTCGATACCAAATCGCACGAATGAGGCGCAGTCCATGAACGGTCCGATCTTCGAGGCACTGAAACGGACGCTGAAGGCCAAGGGGCTGACCTATCGCACGCTCGCCGAGCGCATGGGTATTTCCGAGCCGACGGTGAAGCGCATCTTCCACGAACAGAATTGCAAGCTCGACCGGCTGATGGAGATCTGCGCCGCGGCCGAAGTCGAGCTGGAAAACGTGCTCGGCGCGATGAACCGCGGGCCGGGACCGGCCAACCGCGTCGCGCCGGAGATCGAGCGCAGGTTGGCGGCGCGGCCGGCGCTGCTCTTCGTCTTCATCATGCTGTCGGAGAAATTCACGCCCGAAGGCATCATGCGCTCGCAAGGCCTGAGCGAGGCTTCGATGTTCCTCTATCTGCGCGACCTCGAGGAGCTCGGCCTGGTGGCGCTCGGGCGCGGGCTGTCGGCAAGGCTGCTCGTCGACACGCCGATCCAGTGGGATTTCGAAGGGCCGCTGAAGCCGCATTTCGAGATGACCAACAAGAACTTCATCGGCTGGGCGATCGGCCATTTGGAACAGGCAGCGACCTTCATCAGCTTTTCCAGGCGGATGCGGCCGGAAACGGCGGAAATGCTGCGGCGCGAGGCCGACGAGCTCGCCGAACGCGCCAGGCTGCTTGCCCATCACGACCAGCATACCACGCCTGAGGACCGGCTCACCGGCTACAAATGGACCTTTGCCTTCGGCGCAACGCCGTTTCCCGCGATCATGCCGATCGGCCCGCATCCGCGTGATGCGGGGGCGGCCGACCGGCGGGCCGCTCCTGTAAAGGGGCGTCGTCCCTTGCCGGCCTGACACGGCCAAATCAACCCGAGCAGGGCTGCATCTAGCGGCCGAGCTTGTCGCGTACCACTCCGACGGCGCCGAGTCATGATAGAGTTGGCGCACTGATTTGCCAGAGGGCGGGTTTGCCGAATGCGTGACACGTCCCCGCCAAATCGAAGTGACCCTATGCCGACCGCGCCAACACTTGAACTTCGCCGCTATTCGCGCCTGAAAAAATTGCGGGAGCGCGCAGAACGCCAGGGAGCTGGATTGCAGTTCTGGGCGCGCACCACATCGCTCGCCGTGATCTTCTGCTTCTTTTCATTGATCAGTCGCTGGGATGCGGCGCTGCTCTTCGTGCTGGCGGGCCTCGTGCTGTTCCAGCTCGTCGGCCTGATCCAATTTCTCGTCGCGCGCCGTCGCACGGCGCCATGGTGGATCGGTTACCTCGCCGGTACGCTGGACATCATTCTGTTGACCGTTCTGCTGGTGACGCCCAACCCGTTTTCCCTGGAGGCCGCGCCGGCAGCGATGCAATTGCGCGAGGGAAGCTTCAAATTCCTGCTGATTTTCGTATGCCTTGGCGCGCTGACCCTTTCGCCACGATTGGCGCTCTATCTCGGCGCGCTCGCGGCCTTGACGTGGGCGATCGGGGTGGGATGGGTGGTTTTTCATCCGGGAACCGTCATTCCGGCGACGAACCTCTATTCGATGCCGATGACAGAGCGACTGAACCTCTATCTCAACCCCAACTTCGTCGATACCTTCGCGCAGGCAACCAACGTGCTGGTTGTGTTGATTATCGGCGCGATCATGGCGCTGGTCGTCTCTCGTTCCCGACGTCTGTCGGAAGACTATGTCAAGGCGGAGCGCGCCCGCGCCAATCTCGCCCGGCATTTTTCGCCCAATGTGGTCGACCAGCTCGCCACGGATGACGAGCCCTTCGGCCCGGTCCGCCGGCAGGATATCGCGGTGCTGTTCGCCGACATCGTCGGCTTCACACACTATTCCGAGGACAATCCGGCCGAAGCAGTGTTCGAACTTCTGCGTCAGTTCCACCGTCGCATGGAGCAGGTCGTCTTCGACCACCAGGGCACCGTCGATAACTATATCGGCGATTGCATCATGGCGACATTCGGGGTTCCGCAAAGCAGCCATGACGACGCGACCCGGGCCATCAAGTGCGCTGAAGCGATGGTCGCCGCTGTCGAAGCATGGAATGTGCAGCGTGTGTCCAGGGGATACCCGTCGCTAGACGTTCGCATCGGTGCGCAATATGGCGCAGTCGTCATCGGCGCGGTCGGCAGCGAGCGCAATCTTTCCTTCGCGGTGGTGGGCGACACCGTCAATGTCGCCAGCCGTTTGCAGTCGCTCTGCCGCGAGCTTCAGGCGAATATTTGCTTTGGGTCACGACTGATTGAGGCCGCAAAGGCGGAATCGCCCATGACACAGTTGAATGCGCGCGATCATGGGCCGGTGAGTATCCGCGGCCGTGACGAACCGGTCCATGTCTGGGTCGAGCGCAGGGCCAAAGACCAAGGCGCTATCGCGGTTTCGGCGTGATACAGGCCGCCATGCGAAACGCCTGCACCTCGACCGGATAGCGGTAGGTTCCGCCACAGGGCATGTCCTGACCAGGCCGAAAGCCATCACGTGTCTGAGCGCCGCGATCAGGCCTCCTTCGCTTCTTCCTGGGGCCTGACGAGGTCGTCGCGCGCCTTGCGGGCCAGTCTCTTGGCCGAGCGTTTCGGACTGTCGCCGAAGAGCTCCGCGGCATCGGCAAGGCAGGCCTTGGTCAGGCTCTTTTCGGAGCGCTTCAACAGCTTGCGCAGAAGCCTGGTCTCGTCGGCGGGGCCGAGCGGCTCGCCGTCGGCGTCGAGCAGCGCGCGCATGACGAAAACGTCATGCAGCTCGCCGAGCTGCTCGCCGAGCTTGTCGACCGCCTTGCGTCGCGCCTTGATCGGCGTCGGCCACAGACGGCCGAGCAGCGACAAATGCATGGAGTGCGTCTTGGCTGCCTTGCGCAGATCGTGAAAATCGTCGGCCTCGCCTCGCGACTCCACCTTGTCCAGCGCCTTCTTCGCGCGCCGCAAGGTGGCGCGGGCGCCGTCGGCCAGGATATCGGCGGCCTGCTCCGGCTGGTCGGGCAGCGCCAGCCTGGCGATACGCTCCAGACCCTCCCGGCAAGCGGCTATGGCCGCATTGATGGCGGCGTCGAGGCCGGGACCGGCATGCAGCTCATGCTGGCGCAGCACCAGCCGTTCGCGCACGGGATCGAGGCCGCCGCCGGCCGATTGCTCCGGAAATGCATCGGCCAGACGGTCGACGGTCTCAATCAAAGCGGTCGCCTCGCGCGGGCCGGCCAGGAGCGCCGACACCTGCTTATAACATTCGTTTTCGGTCTGGCAGAACGGTTCGTCCCCGGAACGAATCAGGCGCAGCAAGGCGCGCACGCTTTTCAGCCGCTTGCGGCATTTGTGCAGCCCCCGCTCGGGCTTCTCGCGCGCTGTGTCGAGATGGCCGATTGCCTTGCCGATCTCGTCGGCCAATATGCGCCTGACCTCGCCGGTCAAGGGCAATCGCGGATCGATGCGGAAGCTCATGCGGCGATCTCCGGAATCCCCCCGAGGGCCAGCGACGCGTTGTAATACCTCGACTCGCCGGTGACCTCGCGACCGAGCCAGTCGGGCAGCATTTCATCAGATACGTCCTCCGGCGTCTCCAGCTCCGCGATCACCAAACCCGCGAGCCTGCCGCCGAACACATCGACTTCATAGAGATAGCCGCGGTGTCTAACATGGTGGCGTGTCTTCTCGATGACACGTCCGATGGCAAACGCCATCAATTCCTCGGCCTCGGCGAGCGGAATGGAATATTCGAACTCGTCGCGCTCGCGCGCCCTGTCGCCGAACTTCAGCGTCAGCTTGGCAGAGCGCCCGTCTGAGATGCGCACACGCACCGTGCGGCCTGGCTGGGCCGCGACATAGAACTGACGAATGCGAATCTCCGCCTCGACCTCATCGCGCCAGGCAGAACTGGAGACCAGGAACTTACGCTCGACTTCCTTGCCCATGGCCGCGCACTAAAGCCTGTGAGGGTCTTGAAGGCAAGCCGACTCACGGGTCAAATTTGACTTTAATCAATCGATTGATTAACGTTGCCCCATGAACAAGCAACCAGGCGTAGAGAGGCAGCAGCGCGAGACCACCACAGCCGAGCAAACGCGCGCGGCGCTGGTGCATGCGGCGCTCAAGCTGTTCGGGCGGCAAGGTTTCGACGGCACTTCAACGCGCGAGATCGCGGCGGAAGCCAAGGCCAATATCGGCTCGATCGCCTATCATTTCGGCGGTAAGGAAGGGCTGCGTGCCGCCGCCGCCGACCATATCGTCGACACCATACAAGGGATCGCCGGCCAGGCGCTGGGCGGTGTCCAGACTGCCGTGCCCCTTACCCCGGAGGCGGCCCGGGCTCAGCTTTTCGCGGCGCTGGAGCGGATGGTCGGCTTCGTCGTGGCCAGTCCACAGGCCGGCGAGATCGTACAATTCGTACTTCGCGAGCTGTCGCACCCGACCGCCGCGCTCGATCGCATCTATGCCGGCGTGTTTGAACCGACGCACCGGCGGCTGTGCCAGATCTGGGAGCAGGCGACCGGCGAGCCGGCGGAGAGCGAGGCAACCCGGCTAATCGTTTTCACGTTGATCGGTCAGGTCATCTATTTCCGCATCGGCCGCGAAGCGGTGATGCGCCGCATGGGCTGGCGCGAGATCGGAAATGCCGAGGCCGCCAAGGTGGTGACGGTCACGACCGGCAATCTCAGGGCAATGCTGGCGGCGCGCGATGCGCGCGCCGGCAAGAAGGGCAAATCATGAGCTTTCTCTGTTCGTTGCCGCTCGCGGCCCAGCTGTTCGGCGCCTGCGCGCCGGCGGCGCCCCTCGCCGTCGGCTATGTAGAGGGCGAATATGTGCTGATGGCGCCGATCGAGGTGGCCCAGGTGGCGACGGTGACGGTGCGGCGCGGCGACCGCGTCGAGAGCGGCACGGCGGTGGCGACGCTGGAAGATGCAGACGCCAAGATCGAGGTGGCGCAGGCTGAGGCAGCGCTTGCCCAGGCACAGGCGCAGCTTGCCGACCTGCAGGTCGGCAAGCGTCCGGAAGAGATCGCCGTGCTCAAGGCCCAGGTCGACATGGCCAAAGCCCAGGCCGCCGACGTCAAGCGCAAATATGACCGCGCCAGCGACCTCTATAGACGCGGCACCGGCACGCAGGCCGATTACGACACCGCCTCGGCCTCGCTTGAGACGGCCAACGCGCAGGTCGGCCAGGCGGAGGCCAACCTCGCCGTCGGCAACCTGCCGGCGCGGCCGGAAACCATCAACGCCGCCGACAACCAGGTCAAGCAGGCGCAGTCGACCCTGGAGCAGGCGCGGTGGCGGCTGTCGAAACGGGTGCTGACGGCGCCCTCGCCCGGCCGCGTCAACGACGTCATCCGCAATCCCGGCGACACCGCGGGGCCGACCGCGCCGGTGATCTCGATGCTGCCGGACGGCGCCGTGAAGCTTAGCGTCTATGTGCCGGAACGCGCGTTTTCGTCGGTCAAGGTCGGCACGGAGCTCAACGTCCACTGCGACGGCTGCGGGACGGGGCTGAAGGCTCACGTCAGCTATGTCTCGCCCGATCCCGAATTCACGCCACCGGTGATCTACTCGCTCGAAAACAGGCAGAAGCTGGTCTATCTCGTCGAGGCGCGGCCAGACGGCAATGCCGGGCCGCTGCAGCCCGGCCAGATCGTCGATGTCGATCTCGCGGATCTTGGGCAATGAACACCATCGACGTTCGCGGCCTGGTCAAGCGCTTCGGCGACAAGACCGTCGTCGACCATGTGACGATGACGGTCGCCGAAGGCGAGATCGTCGGCTTCCTCGGGCCCAACGGTTCGGGCAAGACGACGACCATCCGCATCATGTGCGGGCTGCTTACGCCGGACGAAGGCGACGGCACAGTGCTGGGCTTCGACATCCGCACCGACGCGCTCAAGATCAAGCGCGAGGTCGGCTACATGACGCAGAAATTCTCGTTCTACGAGGACCTGACGATCGGCGAGAATCTCGAATTCGTGGCGCGGCTCTACCGGCTGAAGCCGGTCGAGCAATATGTTGCCAAGACGCTGGAAGAGCTCGGCTTGGCGAGCCGCCGCAACCAGCTGGCCGGAACGCTTTCCGGCGGCTGGAAGCAGCGGCTGGCGCTGGCCGCCTGCATCATGCACCAGCCGAAGCTGCTGCTGCTCGACGAGCCGACGGCCGGCGTCGATCCCAAGGCGCGGCGCGAGTTCTGGGACGAGATCCATCGGCTGGCCGGCGGCGGGCTGACGGTGCTGGTCTCTACCCATTACATGGACGAAGCCGAGCGCTGCCACCGCATCAGCTACATCTCCTATGGCAAGATGCTCGCCACCGGCACGGTGGACGAGGTGGTGAAAAATGCCGGGCTGACCACTTTCGTGCTGCAGGGGCCGCGGCTCGACCAGGTGGCCGAAGCGCTGCAGGGCCGGCCCGGTGTCGACCAGGTGGCGCCGTTCGGCGCCACGCTCCATGTCGTCGGCTCCGACAAGGCGGCGTTGGAAAAGGCGCTCGCCGATGTCGAGAAGGAGCATAAGGGCGTCACGGTGAAGCCCGGCGAAACCAGCCTCGAGGATGTGTTCATCCAGTTCATGTCCGGCTCTAAGGACAATATGGCATGAACGCGGTTTTCTCCTTCGCCAGGCTCGGCGCGCTGCTGACCAAGGAATTCATCCAGATGCGGCGCGACCGCATCACCTTCGCCATGATGCTCGGCGTGCCGCTGATCCAGCTGGTGCTGTTCGGCTATGCGATCAACAACGACCCGAAGAGCCTGCCGGCGGCGCTGGTGGCGACCAGCAGCGACCCCTACACGCGGGCCATGGTCTCGGCGCTGCAGACCACCGGCTATTACCGCTTCGACCATGTCGCGCAAAGTGCAGCGGACGCCGAGTTTCTGATGGCGCGCGGTGACGTCGCCTTCGTCGTCACCATCCCCGCCGATTTCGCACGGCGGGTGGAGCGCGGCGACAATCCGCAGATCCTGATCGAAGCCGACGCCACTGATCCGGCGGTGGCCAGCGGCGCGATCTCGACGTTGAGCACCGTAGCCGGCCAGGCGCTGCTCAGGGCGCAGGGCACCGAGGAGACCGCCAAGGAAGCGGCGCGCGGCCAGCTCGATGTCGTCGTGCACCGGCGCTACAATCCCGAGGGCATCTCGCAATACAACATCGTTCCCGGCCTGCTCGGCGTCATCCTGCAGATGACGATGGTGATGATGACCTCGATCGCGCTGACGCGCGAGACCGAGCGCGGCACGATGGAGAACCTCCTCGCCATGCCGTCGAGCCCGCTGGAGATCATGATGGGCAAGGTGCTGCCTTATCTGGTGGTAGGCGCCGTGCAGGTGGTGGTGGTGCTGGCGGCGGCGAAGCTCCTGTTTGCCATTCCTTTCATGGGGTCGCTGTCGCTGCTTTTGTCGGCGGTGCTGGTGTTCGTGCTGGCGCTGGTGCTGCTCGGCTACACGATCTCGACGATCGCCCGCACGCAGATGCAGGCGCTGCAGCTCACCTTCTTCTTCTTCCTGCCCTCGATCATGCTGTCAGGCTTCATGTTCCCCTATCGCGGCATGCCGGGCTGGGCGCAGACGCTTGGCGAGATCTTCCCGCTGACGCATTTCCTGCGCATCACCCGCGCCGTCATGCTGAAGAGCGCCCAACTGCCGGCGGTGGCGACGGAGATCGGCTGGCTGGTGGTGTTCGTAGCGCTGTTCGCTGGCGTGGCGCTGGTGCGCTTCAGGCGGACGCTGGATTAGATCGTGGCCATGCTTGTGAGCCGGGATCGCTGCTCCAGCGCTTGTCCGCGTCCAGCGTCCCGGTTGGCCTGAACTTGGCCGATTTGTTCAATCGTCGCATGGTCGCTTTCGATATCCTCACCGATATACGGGCCGCGACCGGGTCGTGGTCCGGTGAGGTCAAACGAGCATTACAAAGGAGAAGTGCGATGAGAGCGCGATTTGGAATATTGACGCTCGGCGTCGACGACCTTGAGCGGTCGCTTAAGTTTTACCGTGACGGCCTTGGGTTGCCCACGCAGGGTATCGTCGGGCAAGAGTTTGAGCACGGCGCGATCGCCATCTTCCATCTCGAGGGCGGCATGGTGCTTAGCCTGTTTCCACGCGGCGATCTTGGACTCGATGCAGGCATCGATTCTACACCACGCAGCCCCACCGAATTCAGCATTGGCCACAATGTGTCCAGCGAAGCCGAGGTCGATCAAGTGATGGCGCGGGCTGAGACCGCCGGAGCACACATCACGATGCCGGCGCGCAGAACTTTCTGGGGCGGCTATGCCGGCTATTTTCAGGATCCCGACGGTCATCTCTGGGAGATCCTACATAATCCGGCGTTCCTGCCGAGCGCTGAGTGAGCATGAGAGCCGGTCAGCCGATTGGCGAGACGTTCGCCTCCGGGTGAGAGCGTCAATCGCCCGCCTCTATGCCGCCGCCATGATGCCGGCATAGGTGCTGAAATCAACATTGCCGCCGGACAGAACCACGGCGACGCATTTGCCGGCGAGGTCGATCTCGCCGGAGGCGAGCGCGGCAAGCGCGACGCAGCCGCCCGGTTCGACCACCAGCTTGAGATGGGCCATGGCGTCGCGCATCGCCTCAGCGACCGCCTTGTCCGAGACGGCAATGGCGCCGGCGAGATTGCGGCGGTTGATCTCGAAGGTGATCAGGCCCGGCTCCGCGGTGAGGATGGCATCGCAGATCGAGGTGTGTCCGGGTTCGTTCGCAACCCTTTCGCCCTTGGCCAGCGAGCGGCGCGTGTCGTCGAAATGCTCGGGCTCGACCGCCCAGACGGCGGTTTGCGGCGAGGCGTCCTTGACGGCGACGGAAATGCCGCTCGACAGGCCGCCGCCGCCGCACGGGACGACGACGGCGTCAAGCGCCACGCCCAGCGCCTTCGCCTGCCGCATCAGCTCCAGGCCGATCGTGCCCTGGCCGGCGATGATGGCTGGATCGTCGAAGGGCGGCACCAGCGCCATACCCTGTTCGATATAGGGGCGCACGACCGTCATGCGGTCGTCCTTGAAGCGGTCGAACGGCACCACCTCGGCGCCCATCTTGCGGACATTGCCGATCTTCAGCGCCGGCGCGTCGGCCGGCATGGCGATCACCGCCTTGACGCCGAACATCGCAGCCGAGGCCGCCACGCCTTGCGCGTGGTTTCCGGACGAGAAGGCGACGACACCACGGCTGCGCTCTTCCTCGCTCAGCGTCGACAATTTGTTATAGGCGCCGCGGATCTTGAAGGAGCCGGTGCGCTGCAGCGTCTCGGGCTTGAACAGGATGCGGCCGCCATAGCGCTTGTTGAGCTCGGGCGATTCGATCAGCGGCGTTTCGACGGTCAGGCCGAAAAGCCGCGCGGCGGCGGCTTGGATGTCGGAGATGCCGGGAAGGGTGGTCATGGCGGGCCTCGTGGACATAGGGGCCGCCATGGTGCACGGAAATCGCCCCGACGCGCCAACGAAAAAATGTGATGGGGACAAGGTTAGTTTGGCAGTTTTGGAAGGTGGCATTCCTTCGCGCCCCCCTCTGTCCTATCGGACATCTCCCCCACAAGGGGGGAGATCAGACGTCACGCCGGCTTTCGCCAATCTCCTAGGTCGCAAGAATGAGCGGGGCACTGGAACAGCTAATCTCCCCCCTCGTGGGGAGATGGCGGCAGGCCAGAGGGGGGCGCTGTCCCGCCGGCATTGCGCCCTGTGGTCAACATCTCACCCCAGCAGCGTCTTCGTCCGCTTGTTGCCGCCGAGCTTGCGCCAGGTGTTGAAGCGGTGGGTGGCGGCGGCGAAGGATATCTTCATCTGCTGGGACACCGTGTAGCGCGACTTGCCTTCGTCGAACATGCGGTAGCAGCACTCGGCGCCCTCCTCGGTCAGCTTGCCGTCCGGCGTCTTGTTGTGCGGGTTGGCGGGATCGAACTTTTCGAGCTGTTCCTCGACAAGGCCCTTCAGGCGTTGCAGGTCGGCCTCGATGCTGGCTATCAGGTCGAGAACGGGTTTCGCGTCGAATGCGTGCGGCGGCTTCTTGTCTGTCATTCGGTTGGTCTCCTTCAATGTCGGCTGTTGCCGTCTATATAGGCGAACATTCGGCAACAATGAAGGACCAACCGAACCTTGCTGGATCAACCAATTGCGAACGCGTCCGCGTCGCCGGCAATTGACGTCCGGTGATCGAAACCATAGTTTAGAATCATTCTAATCTAGAGTGGTTTCATCATGCTTTCCCGTGTTTTCGGCTTCGGCCGCCGTTCCTTCGATTCGCTGTCGGAGCAGGAGATCCTGGCGCTGGCGATCTCTTCCGAGGAGGATGACGGGCGTATCTACCGCGCCTATGCCGATGGCCTGGCGCAGGACTTCCCGCAATCGGCAAAGGTGTTCGAGGCGATGGCCGAAGAGGAGGACGGCCATCGCGACGCGCTGATCGAGCTTCACCGCAAGCGCTTCGGCGACCGCATTCCGCTGATCCGGCGCGAGCATGTGAGGGGCTATTACGAACGCAAGCCGGACTGGCTGGTGCGGCCACTCGGCATCGAGCATGTGCGCCGGCAGGCCGAGGATATGGAGCGGCAGGCCTACCGCTTCTATGTCGAGGCCGCCAAGCGCACCACCGATGCCTCGACGCGCAAATTGCTCGACGATCTCGCCCTGGCCGAGCAGGGCCATGAGAGCTCGGCGCATGAACTGGAGCAGGAGCATGTTCCGGGCGAGGTCAAGGCCGAGGAAGCGAGCGCCGAGCAGCGCCAGTTCATCCTCACCTATGTGCAGCCGGGGCTAGCCGGGCTGATGGACGGATCGGTGTCAACGCTGGCGCCGATCTTCGCCGCGGCCTTCGCCACGCATGACACCTGGCAGACGCTGCTGGTCGGCCTCGCCGCCTCGATCGGCGCCGGCATCTCGATGGGTTTCACCGAGGTCGCCTCCGATGACGGCAAACTGTCGGGCCGCGGCTCGCCGATCAAGCGCGGTCTGACCGTCGGCCTGATGACGACGCTGGGCGGGCTCGGCCATGCGCTGCCTTACCTCATCCCCTATTTCTGGACGGCCACGGCGGTGGCGGCCGTGGTGGTGTTCTTCGAGCTCTGGACGATCGCTTTCGTGCAGAATCGCTACATGCAAACGCCATTCTGGCGCGCCGCCTTTCAGGTGGTGCTGGGCGGCGCGCTGGTGTTTGGGGCCGGCGTGCTGATCGGGAATGCGTAGCTCTTCTCCTTCTCCCCTTGTGGGAGAAGGTGGATCGGCGCGCAAGCGCCGAGACGGATGAGGGGTGTTCCAGCGAAGTGAGACGCTGGCAAACCTGCCGTCTCCTCCGGCGTCGCCAAGCTGAAGCACCCCTCATCCGGCCGCTTCGCGGCCACCTTCTCCCACAAGGGGAGAAGGGGAAGTCGCGCTTCACCCATTCAGCGCCCGGCTATCCTGCGGTGCCTCTTCCCTCTCCTCCAGCCCATAATCGCGCACGACATGCGCGATGCGCAGACGATAGCCGGCAAAGATTCCGCCGCGACCCGCCTTCTGCGCCTGGCGATGCTCCTCGGTGTTGCGCCAGGCTTTCACCGCTTCCTCGTCGCGCCAGAAGGACAATGACAGCACCCGCTTCGGATCGGTCAGGCTCTGGAAGCGCTCGACCGAGATGAAGCCGTCGATGCTCTCGAGCAGCGGCTTGAGCTCGGCGGCGATGCCGAGATAGGCGTCGCGCTTGCCCTCAGCCGGCTCGACCTCGAAGATTACAGCGATCATGCCTCTATCCCTTCTTTGACAATCACGTCGGTTTGAAAAATCTGCCGAGGCCCATGCGGCCCGGAGACCAGCTTCAGGAACACGCGGTCCTCCTTGAGGATGAATTTCTCGCGCCTGGCGAATTCGTAATTTGCCTTGCCGGCCGGGTCGGCGGCAAGCCGGGCGCGGTAGGCTTCGTAGGCGGCGAGGCTCTCGATGTTATAGGCGGCATAAGCCGTGGTGGCCGAGCCTTCGTGCGGCGCGAAGTAGCCGATCAGCTCGGCGCCGCAGCGCGGAATGGCCTGGCCCCAGGCGCGCGCATATTGCTCGAAGGCCGCCTTGCCGAACGGGTCGATCTCGTAGCGGATGAAGCAAGTGATGGTCATGTCGGTCTCCTCGTCGGTTGGCTTTCGGGCGACAATGCTTTGACCGTGGTCGAAACATCGCTTGCGCCTGTGTGGTAGGCATTCCCCTGTCAGGAGCGTTTGCCTCGGCTGCTTGAGCTGACCGCAGAATAGTGCTTCCGTGACGGGAATGCTTCGATAAGGATCGAACCATGCGTGAAGGACCCGATATCGCCCGCATCGCCAGCCTGGTCGGCGACCCGGCGCGCGCCAATATGCTCAACGCGCTGATGGGCGGCACGGCGCTGACCGCGTCGGAACTGGCGCTCGAAGCCGGCGTGTCGCTGCCCACCGCTTCATCGCATCTGTCGAAGCTGATGGAGGGCGGGCTGCTGACCTTGGCCAGCCAGGGACGCCACCGCTATTACGGGCTGGCCAGCGCGCAGGTGGCCGGCATGATCGAGGCGATCATCGGCGTCGCGGAGGCGGTCGGCCCGAAGCGGGTGCGGCCCGGCCCGCGCGATGCGGCCATGCGGGTGGCGCGGGTGTGCTACGATCACCTCGCCGGCGAACAGGCTGTGGCGATGCTCGACCGGCTCTTCGACAGGAAACTTCTGCTGCGCGATGACAACGAGATCAGGCTCTCTTCATCCGGCGCTGCGCATTTTTTCGCGCTCGGCATCGAGACCCACGCCAAGGCACGGCGCCCGGTGTGCCGCGCCTGCCTCGACTGGAGCGTGCGACGCTCGCATCTCGCCGGCACGCTGGGCGCGGCCATCCTCGACAAGATCATCGCCGAGAAATGGGCTCGGCGCGAAAAGGACAGCCGCGCCGTGGTGTTTTCGCACGGAGGAAAGCGGGAGTTCGAGAAGGTGTTTCTGTCTTGAAGCCCCGGTGCCGATAACGTGCAATGTCGGCGCGAGGCCCCCTCTCTCCCCTACCGGGCATCTCCCCTCGAGGGGGAGATCGGATGTCACGCTCTATTCCGCCAATCGTCAACGTTGCAGAAGAGGCGTCGCGCCAAAGCTGCCAATCTCCCCCTCGAGGGCAGGGCTATCGCATATGGGTTAGGGCCTGGATGAGATAGTCGTCATTCCAGGCGCATTTCTTGATGCGGTGGCTGATTGGAACTTTGTCAGCATCTGCGGCCTGAAGGATGTTTCTGGCGATGCGGG
>NZ_RZOY02000026.1 GCF_004022705.2 Mesorhizobium sp. M2D.F.Ca.ET.226.01.1.1 | reverse complement strand
GCGCGCTGAAGCTCAAGGAGATCTCCTACATCCACGCCGAGGGCTATGCCGGCGGCGAGCTCAAGCACGGGCCGATCGCGCTGATCGACGAGAACATGCCGGTGATCGTGATTGCGCCGCATGACCGGATCTTCGAAAAGACCGTGTCGAACATGCAGGAAGTGTCGGCGCGCGGCGGCAAGATCATCCTGATCACCGACGCCAAGGGCGCGGCGCAGGCCGGCATCAAGACGATGGAGACGATCATCCTGCCCGAGGTGCCGGAGATCATTGCGCCGATCATCTACGCGCTGCCGATCCAGATGCTGGCATATTTCACGGCCGTGTTCATGGGCACCGACGTCGACCAGCCGCGCAATCTGGCGAAATCGGTGACGGTGGAGTAGGTGGAGGGTTAACCTGCTTAAATTCAGGTCATTAATTATCGGCGAACGGTGTCGCCGATAATGATACAACTTCTTTGCTTTGCGCAATCCCGATGCGTAGTGCGCTTTTGCGGCGATCGAGGATACCGCTTGGCCAATCCGCCTGCAGGCAGCTAACCTTTGCAATTCGCACGCTGTTGGAGCAATTCCAGGAAGTGTGAGGGGTTTTCCGCCCGGAAATTGCGACAAAACAAACAGATAGAGCGGTTCACCGTTTCCATGAAACGGTGAACCGCTCTAAATCGTCACGAAAGCTCCATGTCGGAGGGAGACCTACCTCTAGACCACAGCGAACGAGTTCGCTGTAACCGCAAGGTGCGGGGAGAGGGCGGCGAACTGGATCTGGGCCGCGCTGCCTGATCCGTCACTGTCGAAATAGAGCGCGCCGGTTGAGCTGTTGTAGACGATATGGTCGGAGGTATCGTGCGCCGCGGTACCGGCATAGAAAGCATCGCTGGTGAGTGCGCCAACCGTGAGCCCTGCAAAGATGGCGTGATCCAATTGGATTTTGTCCAGAGACGGGTTGAAGTCGGTGATCGTGGCAACATTGCCGCTGCCAAGAGCGCTTTTGAAAACGAAGGTGTCGTGGCCACCATTGCCGGTCAGCCAATCGCCGCCGCCACCGCCATTTATGATGTTGTCGCCGGCATTTCCAATGACGTGCTGACGCAACTCGTTTCCGGTCAAGTTGATCGCCGTTGTGCCGGCGTCCTTCTGAGTTCCGAGGACTTCAATCGACGAGCCGGCCGAGAGCGCGTAGCTTACAGAAGCCCACACCCTGTCTTGGCCCTGGCCAGCAGACTCGATCACCTTGCTGGCGGAATTGTTGACATAGTAATCGTCGTTTCCGCCATAACCAGCCATGGTGTGGGCGCCGCTGTCGGACGCGCGTAGGACATCGTTGCCACTGGTGCCCTTCATATCCGCGGTTGGGGTTGTGGTAGGAGGCGGGGTGGTCGTACCAGTACTATTGCTAGTGCCACTACCGGTACTAGAGCCGGTGCCACTACCAGTACCAGTGCTGGTGCTGGTATGAGTGTTGTGGTCCAGGAAAAAGGCCTGCATCGATGGGGTGTTGCCAAGCGAGGTCTCGCCGTTCTGCGAGGACCATTTATAGGCCATGTCGAAGGCAGGCGACGGAACGAGCTTTGCAAAATGGTCTATAATGGCCTGTTCCTGGGCGGCGGTAGGCATCACATAAGACCCGCCCGTATTGGTCGCCCAGCCGCCGCCGCCAAACGCCTGATAAACAGGAATGATTGCACTCTGTGGAATGCCCGCTTTCTCCGCCGCAGCGACGGCTCTATCGATGTAGTTGAAGTCGACCACGCTCGAGCGCACGGGGTAGGGATCGAGCCCGTAATAGTCGATTCCCGTATTAGCGGGATTGTACGTGTTGGCGTAATCGGAGGCCGTGAACGACCCCATGTCCATCAGCGTAATGAAGGTTTTCGCGCCCGGAAAATGTGAGTGAATCCAGTCGGACTCGGCCTTCAGATTCGCAGCACTGACCTGTGTATGGTACCTGCCCGTGGGATCGGGCTCGTCAGTGAGATAAAAGCCAAAAACCTTGGAATTGCCGAGGAGGGGCGTCACCTTGTCTATGAAGGACTGGGTCACCCCATTGCTTTCGTTTAGGTATATCAAGGCCTTGGTGCCGTCCGGCAGAGCGTTGACCGACGATGCGTACTGAAGGTCGATCAAGTTGAAGCCATCAGCTATGGCAGCGGAGGCGGGGGCGCCGTAGGCGTAGTGCATGGTAGCCATGCGAACATCCTTCTTTTGATTGATAAGCGCCCCACCCCTGCCTAACCGAGAGGGTACATTAGCGCCAAATCAAATACGAAAATGCGTTGATAGAATGATTGATCGAGGGCTTACAGCCACCAAAAACGTTAGTCTTAACAGTTATTTAGACCGATTTTTGGTGTTTGACGGCGCCCCAAACTATCTGGGGATATCAACCATCCTGCTATTCGACCTTCAAACCCCAAGACCGATGACGCGGTGATCGACACGCTGTTGAACCAAAACAACCGATACCGGTAGAATCGTTGATGCTGAGCAGCAGAACACAGGAAGCAGTTGTCAGGATCAATTCCCGGATTTTTGGGAAAACTTGGAACTTTCTTGGGATGTGACCAGTGCGAGGCACACTCTCCTTTTTCGAGCGAAGGAAACCTCGTTGGATGCGCTTCCTTTAGGCATTTTGTCAGGAATTCAGCTCTGCCGATTCCTCGTCAGGTCCAGGTCTATGCGATCAGCCGCGTTCGCCAAACTTAGACTTGAGGGGGCAGTTGAACCGAAGGAATTCGAGCTGAGGCCTTGTCCACCGGCTCTGAGCAGTTGAGCCTCGAATCACCTTCGCCAAAATGGTCATCCGAATCGCGCTCCAACGCAGCCGCGCGCCCTGAGATGGGTCCGCTCATTCAAACGGACGAGGACATCGGGCGAGCCTGCCCGTACCGTGAACCTTGGCGCAAACATGTATCTGAGTAGCGAACCAATATCATGGAAGCAGGAAGAAATGCTGACCAGTGCTCGCGACCCAGCTCAGACAGGCGGTCGGGGGAGACAGCATGAACCCGCATCTTGTGTGCGTTGGAGGCGAGGACCATGCCTTCAGGATACCGTTTCTGCTGTCGTTGCGTCAGAAGGGCTTCCAGGTCACGGCAGTGTCGAGCGGTCCGGATACCGCATTTTCGCAGCACGACATTCCGCACCATCGCTACGGTTTCGACCGATTTTCCAGCGGCAGTGGGGGCGCCGTAAGGACGATCAGAAAACTGATCTCGGACCTGCGTCCGGACATTGTACAGAGCTTTGATACCAAGCCCAATCTCTTGACGCCGCTGGCGATAAGGGGAGCCGTCCCGGTCATCCGTACCATCAATGGCCTTGGCTGGACGTTTTCTTCTCTGCAGCCGAGAGCCCTGGCGCTGCGGCCCGTGTTTTGCGGATTGCAGTGGCTTTCGTCGCTCTGGACGGCGGCGACAGTGTTTCAAAATCGCGACGATCACGCTTTCTTTGAGCGCTACCGACTGATAGCGCGCGGGACTGGTCGCCTGATCCGCAGCTCCGGCATCGACATCGACGGCTTTACCAAGGCAAGACAGAGCGCGCCGTCGTCGCAGGCGATGCGCGAGCAGCTCGGGCTTTCATCGGCAGAAGTGATCATTTTTGTCGGCCGGCTGACGCGCGAGAAGGGCATCCCGGCGCTGCTTGAGGCAGTTCCCCGCGTTCTTGAAAAAAGGCCGAATGCGCGTTTCGTACTTGTCGGTCCATGGGAATCCGAGGGGCCGTTCGCCGTCGACAGATCGGAAATTGAACGCCATTCCCCCCATGTCATTGCGCTGGGTCCACGGCGCGATGTTCCCGCTCTTCTTGGCATGGCGGATTTGTTTGCCTTTCCGACACAATATCGGGAAGGGGTGCCACGCGTCCTGCTCGAGGCAGGATTGGCTGGGCTGCCTATCGTGGCTTCAGACATGCCGGGCTGCAACGAAGTGGTCGAGCCTGGTTGGAATGGATACCTTTTTCCAGCTGGCGACGCCGATGCGCTTGCCTCCAAGATAAATCAAGTCCTGGCCGACCGCCCCAAGGGGGCGGCCATGGGCGCTCGTTCCATCGAATTCGTTAAGCAGCATTTCGCCCTGCCGCTGGTGGTCGCCCAGTATTGCGATCTTTACCGGCATATTCTTGACGCCAAAGCCATCGGCGCATCAATTCAGGCATCGCAGACCGAAAAGGATACCGTGCTTGGTCCGTTGGGCGAGGTGCGCCAATGATCCGAGACGTCCTGTTGGCCGGCGGGGTTGCGATGGCTTATGCGTCGCAACTCGAAATTCCAGGAGCGCCGTTCGGAATCAGCCAAGTGCTGCTGGCGCTTTGGATACTGATCTCCATTTGCCGCGCACTTGCCGGCGGGCGACTTGAAGCCACGCGGGCCCTTTCAATTTTTGTCGCCTTCTGGGCGATCATGACATTCGCCCTCGGGCTAGGCCTGATTGTCGGCATGCTTACGAACGTTCAGTACATGGACGCTCCGGTTCACGACATGATTGCCTATCTGTTGCTGGCATTCGTTACATGTCTCCTCGCGGCGGATCCTGAGGCGGATCGACGTTTGCGCCACACCTCTTGGTGGGTGATCGCCATCGCGGACGCATGTTTTGTTTTCCAATTAGCGCTTGGGTTCGGTTGGATTCATCAATCCGGAGTGAACCCTTGGTTCTGGGACCGGTTCACAGGATGGTCGGACAACCCAAACCAACTGGCTCTATACTGTGCGCTGTTCGGCCCCCTTGCACTGCACCTGTCAATGACAACAAAAAATTGGCTATCCGTAATATTTGGAGTGATGAGTATTATTCTGATAATATATGTCGGAAGGTTGACAAAGAGCGATACATATCTATTGGCAATAGTGATAACTGGTTTGGTATTGCTGATGCTGCGCGTCCGAGGCTGGATCGCAGTTGGCGGAAAGGTCACTCTCGGTCGTCAAATCAGCCTTTTGCTGTTGCTTGCTTTGATCCCGCTTGCGATTTCCGCAACACCCTATGTGCTTGCGGAAACGAGCAATGTTGAAAACTTCGCCAAGAGTCTGACCAAAGGCGAGGGTGGCGAGGCGACGGCCGACACCGCCAATCTGCGCATCAATATCTGGACCAATGCTCTGGGCAAGGGATTGGGGTCTGCTTCACTGGGTCTTGGTCCCGGGCCACATGTCGACAGATCTGTTGTGACCAAGGAGTTCATCGACCTGCCGTTTGAGGCCCACAGCACACCACTGGATTTGTTCACTCAAGGAGGCATTCTGGCAGTCCTCGCCCTGTTGTGGATCCTGCTGGCCGCAGTCATCTCTGCTTGGCGTGCAAAGCTCGATGCTCTGGTGGCGCTCGCGTTGTCGGTCGCCATCTTCGGCTTACCCCATTTGGTCATTCGCCATCCGATCGTTTGGTTCTCGATCGCTCTTTGCCTCATGGCGGCAGATCCCAAGTCTATCGCGGCAACTGCGGCAGCGAGGGGCCGTTAATATGTGCGGAATCGCAGGGATCTTTCTTGCGCCGGACGCGCCCAGTACAGGGCCACTCAAAGCCATCGCACGGATGACAACGGCCCTTCGTCACAGAGGGCCTGACGGCGAAAGCTTCTGGAAAGATGTGGAGGCTGGTGTCGCTTTCGGCCACAGCCGATTGGCAATCGTGGATCTGTCGGAAACCGGCAGCCAGCCCATGCGCTCGGAAAGCGGCCGGTACATCATCACCTTCAACGGCGAGATATACAATTTTCGGGACTTGCGACGAGAGCTTGAGAGCGCTGGCCGCACTTTTCGCGGTACCTGCGATACAGAAGTCGTACTTGGCGCTGTGGAGCACTGGGGGCTCGAAGTTGCGCTTACGCGCTTTGTCGGCATGTTTGCGTTCGGACTGTGGGACGCAAAAACGAGAACGCTTCATCTCGCCCGCGATCGGATGGGAGAAAAGCCGATCTACGTCGCCCCGACGCGGCATGCCCTGGTTTTTGGCTCCGAACTCAAGGCCATTAGGTGCTTCCCGGATTTCCACCCGGAACTCGATCTCGGTGCCGCTAGAGCCATGCTCTCAACGGGATGGGTGCCGGATGACAGTTGTATCTGGCGCGGCGTTTTCAAATTGCCTCCAGGATCGGCTCTGTCTTTGACGGCCGCGGATTTCGCAAAAGCTCGCCGTACCGGAAGCGTTCGCAACAAAGTGCGGTTCTGGTGGTCATTGGCCGACGTCGCCACGAAAGGCCGGCAAGATCCGATCGTCGGCAGCGACCAAGAGTTGACGAATGAACTCGATCGATTGCTTCGTCTCTCTGTTCGAGAGCGCATGGGCGCAGATGTGCCGCTCGGCGCCTTCCTGTCGGGCGGCATAGACAGTTCGACTGTTGCTGCGCTAATGCAGGTCCAATCCGAAAAGGCCATACGCACTTTCACAGTCGCCTTCGGGGAGCAGGGATTCGATGAAGCTCCTCATGCTGCGGCGGTCGCTCAGCACATAGGCACCGATCATACAGAACTGCACCTTTCCCCTGCTTCCGCGCGCGATGTCATTCCGGAATTGCCCAGTACCTGGGACGAGCCGTTCGCCGATGAATCGCAAATCCCCACCCTGCTGGTGGCGCGGCTTGCGCGCCAGCACGTTATGGTGGCGCTGACCGGCGACGGAGGCGATGAGTGTTTCGCCGGCTACACACGCCATCTGATGGCGGTGCAAGCAAATCTGCGGCATCGTTTGCCTCCGCCACTGCGTGGATCGCTTGCAACAAGCATTGGACTTATGGCGCGCGCCACCCGCCACGGTTTTTTCGGCAGGCTGCCACTTTCAGCGCTCTTCGGCCATGCATTGCGCAGCGACCGGCTGGAGCGATTGGCTCAATTGCTCGCCGCTTCGGATCAGGAGGAGCTGTACCAGCGCCTGACAGGGTCATCCACGACAAGTCGCCAGACATCAACTCTCCGAGCTCCGCAACTCGAGGATTTGCTGTCCCGGCTTCTCTACAACGATATGGCAGGATATTTGCCCGGGGACATTCTGGTGAAGCTGGACCGAGCCAGCATGGCGAATGGGCTGGAAGGCCGATGCCCGCTGCTTGACCATCGCGTTGTTGAATTCGCCTGGCGGCTGCCACCGAAAGCAATGGTCCGCCATGGACGAGGTAAATGGCTTCTTCGGCAGTTATTGCATCGCTACGTTCCCCGGCGGCTGATCAATAGGCCCAAGCAGGGCTTCGATGTTCCCATCGCGGTCTGGTTGAAAGGGCCGCTGCGTGGATGGGCGAGTGACCTGTTCGCCGACATGCGCCACTGCGGAGATGGGCTTTTGGACCTCGACAAGGTCCAGACGCGCTGGTGCGATCATGTCAAGGGAAAGCGGGATCATTCCCGTGATCTTTGGGCAACATTGATGTTCCTGGCATGGCGCGCCGACGCCGACCGGCTTCCGGTGCCGGCGAGACCGACGCGCATGCTTGAAATGACGGGAGTTTAAGATGGAAGGTTCGATAGCCGGGCGAGCAAAGCTGCCACGCGTCGCAGAGATGCGCGCCGAAGTGCGCGAGCCCAATCCGCGCATGCGGCGTCCGTTACGTGACGTCGCAGAAGCCCAAACGCAGCTGGGCCAATTGTTGATTGCCTTGACGACCCGCAAATGGTTCTTGCTCGCAATGATCGTTTTGGGCGGTGCCGTTGCCGGGCTAGCCGGCTTCGCCCGGCCGGCGCTGTATGAGGCCACCACGCAGATCATCGTCGACAGCCCGACCAGAAGCACGCCTCAATCGGTCGGCGGTCAGGATATGCTTGATACCAGCATTGACAATCATCTGACGATGCTGACCTCACAAGCTCACATGCGTCGGGTGGTCGAGGTCATTTATAAACCAACGCCCGGTGGGCAGGCCAACACCCAGGGTTCCGCGGCGCAAAGCTTCGTTTCCCCGACCAAATCGAAATCATTTGCAAGTGCACTGCTGGCCGGGATTTGGCCGGATCACACTGACGTTAGCCCAGAGGCCAGAGAGGCTGCGAGGCTAAAGGCGCTGAGTCGCTACGTCAGGGTCGGACAGGAACTGCGGTCGCGGGTCATCACCATTGGCTTTACCGATCCAGATCCTGCTCGAGCGGCATTCGTGGCCAACACATTCGCGCAAGTGTATGTCCAAGATCTCACGCGGACCGCGCAGGCCTCCGATAAGTTGGAGCTCGAATCCGTCGTCGCTGCGCTGCCTGGCGTGCAGTCCGATCTCGCACAGGCGGCCGACCGGCTTGAAAAGTACCGGCTAAGTCACGGAACCGTCGACCCGGGCGCTGTTGACAATGCAGTCCGCGAAACAGCCGACCTGAGTCAGCAGCTATCAATGTCTCGCGCAGACCTCTCCTCGGCCGAGGCCCGTGTTCAGCAGATTCAAGAATTGCAGCGGTCCGGTGCTACGAACGCTACGCTTGCGGGCATAATCGGATCACCGACGCTAAGCGACCTGATAGCCCGGCAGGGCGGCGATTCCGCAAACGCGGATCTGAATGTTGCCGTCAAGCGCGAAATCGAACAGGGCCTTGAGCGCATCAGGTCGGAAGCCAACATCTATCGCGCGCAAATTTCCACTCTGGAGGCGCGCAAGAAGGTGCTTGACGCGGTCGTAGCGGATACAGCAGGCCGGCTTTCCGGGCTTCGTGCATTGGAGCCGGCGGTCAGCATATTGACGCAGCGGTATAATGATCTCCTGAACAGACAGCAGGATTTGACGAACCGCGTCGCGGTTCCGTCTGCGGGAGTTTCGATAGTTTCGGCAGCATGGCCGCCGACCAACCCGAAGAGCCTTTCGCCGATCTTCCTTATCCCGCCGGGTATGGTCGTATTCGGTCTCGTTGGCGGCGTCTTGATTCTCTTGCAGAGCCGCATGAACCGCACAATGCGCGGTGAGGCTGAAACAGAAGCAGCGCTCGGCTTCCCTTCGGTTGGGCTGTTGCCCAAGATATCAGGAGCCAGCGCCAAGCGGCTGCAGATCCTCACTCTCGGCCAGAAAAATTCCGTCTATGGCCGCTCTGCATTGTCCCTGTTGATCAATGTGGCACCCGAACCGGCGCCTGGACGATCCTCGCAAATAGTGCTCATCACCTCCAGCGACAAAGGCGACGGAAAAACAGAGCTCGCATGGAGCCTGGCGCTCTCGGCCACGCGCCTGTGCGGCAAGGTCCTGTTCATTGATCTTGACCCGCACGACAAGCACCTGACCCATGACTTTGTGCGCGAATTCGGCACCTCCAAGCCGCACAGGTCGTTTGCAGACTATGTGAAGGGCCGCTGCGAGTTGGACGAGGCAGTTGTGGGCATGCCCGGTATCGGCATCGATTTCATGGCCGCTCCCATTGTTTCGGATGATCTTTTGAAGTTGCTGGTCGAAGTCGATTCGCCGCGATACTTCGCTGACAAGCTGGGCGCCGTATACAATCTTGTCATCCTCAACGCTCCGCCCGGGCTGGACGGTCCGGAATCCCGGCTGCTGACCAATTGGGCGGATTCCATTGTGTTTGCTGTCCGTTGGGCCAGGACACGGCGCAGTGTCGCACGCAGCATTCTGGAGTCGCTGCAGCCGGATGGGCCGAGGTCCGCTCCGATAGGGATCGCTCTCACGGGCGTAAATCTCAAGCAGCATGCCAAGTATCATTTTGGAGACAGTGGCGATCTTTTGCTGGCTGGAAATCGATAAAGCACTCAAGCCCCCGGTCACAAGAAATGATCATCGAACTCTTTGGACCACCAGGAGCTGGCAAAAAAGTCTTCGCCCAGACGCTCGCCGATTGGCTGCGCAGGCAAGACTATGCTACGAAGGTGGTATTCAGCCAAAACTCAGGTCGGAGGTCAAAAAGCGTCGACCTTGGAATATTCATGTTTGTTTACAGGGTAACTTTTGCGATATTTACGACAGCTAAGCTATTTATATACACTGCGGACTTTATTAAATACCTGTCGATCTCATCCTCCATGCTGAAGGCAATTCAACCGCGAAGATTTATCTGGCGAGCTCGGATCTGGCAAAAAATCATAAATCTTTCCCATCGATGGGATCAGGCGCGACAATCCGGAGAGATTACAATATTCGACCAGGGGTACGTGCAGACTGTTGCCTCATTGGCCATCTTTCACGGGTGTGTTGACAACATAGCCATTGCAAGAGCGCTGAAAATCGCTCCTTCCAGCGATTTTATCTTGCGAGTGGTGTTGCCTCGCGCAGCAGTCGAGACGCGATTGCGGGAGCGAATGACGCACGCGGCTCCCGCCGAGCGCATTCTTGAGGCGGATTTCGACGCGAGCATGCGTGCGTTCGGAGTGTTTCAGAATATCAATGACATCCTTGTGGCAACCGACAGGAAAACAATCTCCGTCGACACTCTCGATGCTCAGTCCTTGTCGAGAAGCGTTGAGCTCGTCGGCCGCAAGATCGTCTCCAAGATCGCTCAGGACCAGGTTGTTCCCATGTACCGACACCAAGTTGCTCACGCACCGCAACCGCTGTTAGTAGACACCGCCTATCTCGATGGCGGTGGCGATACAATAACAATACAGAAGACCCTGAAACCTTCAGTCGAGACGGACGCGGTAGCTCTTGGGAAAGAAGAGATAAATCGTAGCCTGGGTTATGCTACTGTCTTTGCCCTAATGATCTATGTGGCGGGGGCAGGTCTAACCAGCCTGGCGCAATTGCTGATTGCTCGTATCGTAGGGTCGACCAGCTATGGTATTTACTCCTACGTTCTTTCAACCACTTCAGTGCTCGCCTACCTCGCAACTCTTGGTTTCAACGTATCGTTGTTGCGTTTCGTATCTGCCTATAGAGCTCAGGAGCGACTCGACCTGGCTCACGGTGTAATTAGATTTGCATTTCAACGCTCGTTGGCAGTGGCAACTCTATTCGGCCTGGCAGGGGCGGCCTATATCTTTCTGTCGTCGTCCTCACACAACCGGGAACTTGAGACCAGCCAACTCCTGGGCATGGCAGCCGTTCCGTTGGTAACGACCTCAGCCTTGGGCGCCGCTCTCATCCGTGCTTTCGGGGGCGGCGCTTCTGCCCTCTTGCCAGAACGCATTGTGCGTGATGGCCTGCTGCTGACATTGCTAGGTATTGCAGCCTTGTCCGGCTCGTGGGTTTTGGATGCACCGTTGGTCATGCAAGCGGTGTTGACGAGTTCCGCCGTAACAGTCGGATTCGTCTTTGTCTTATTGGCAAGATTTAAACCGCAAGGCTTGCTCCAGGCTGAACCTGCCGATGCGTCGAAGGATTGGTGGTCGGCGGTTCCTCCCATTATGTTGATGGCGGGTCTTGACGTCTTCATCAACAGAGCGGGGGTGATGGTGCTCGGCTGGACAGGCCACATACGGGACGCAGGCATTTTCGCCTTGGGGCTCAATGTCGCGTTGCTTGTCGGTCTCTCGTTGGTGGCCGTCTCCACAATGTTTTCGCCGACGGCAGCTACCCTTTACGCAAGGAACGACCGAAGGGGCTTACAGGAGCTATTTTCACGTGCTGCCTTGCTTTCTTCCGGTGCCGCAATAGCAATGGCAATCCCGTTGCTCTTGATTGTTCGGCCGCTTTTAAGCTGGTTCGGTGAGGATTTCGGAACTGGCGCGCCGATCGCGCGGGTGCTGATGCTCGGGTACGTGTTTGTGGCCCTGTGCGGACCGCAGCTCAATCTCTTGACTATGACCGGAAACGAATGGGCGGCCGCTGTGACAATGATTCTCGGGGCAGCTTTTGGTGTCGTCGGCTGTGCTATCGGAGTAGAGATCTACGGTCCGTTGGGCGCAGCGATAGGGCTCGCGCTTGCCCTCGTCGTATGGAACGTCGCCATGGCGATCTATATTCGCAAGCGGCTGAAGATCACGCCCGGACTGATCTACGCGATTACGTCCTTTAACAGCCACCCGGTCGAAAGCACCCAGCGGACTTGGTTCTTGCGCTGACTTGACACTTTCGGAGTGATGATCGGAACGCAGCCGACTACCCTCATCGATCAGCAAGAACGCGGCATTGTTTGTCGTGTTGGTCAGCGACGCGCGCTTCGTCGGGACGAGATGAGTCCAGAGCGTTCACCGTTTCACGGAACGGCGAACCGCTCTATCCGCTCACACTTTTCCTCGAATTGCGCCAGGAACAGACTGCGCGATTCTGAGAGAGCAGCAACGCTGGCAAGCTCACACGGAGACAAGCGTTTGTTGCGCCCCCGCGGATTTGGCGCCGTCTGTGTGAAAGTGCCGATACCATTCGACAAAACGGTTTACGCCATCCTCGAGCGCGGTCGCCGGCGCGAAGTTTACGGCGCGGCGAAGATCGCCAACATCGGCGCGTGTCTCAAGAACGTCACCCGGAGGCAAAGGCACATCCCTCCTGAGAGCTCTGCGACCTAGGGCTGTCTCGATAATCACGATCAGCCGATTGATCTCTTCGGGCCGATCATTGCCGATGTTGTACAGGCGATATGGGGCTGAGCTGGTAGCCGGATCGGCAGCGCAGCCGTCCCAATTGTGGTCGGCGCACGGTGGCGTTCCGAGCACTCGGACCACTCCTTCGACGATGTCGTCGATGTAGGTAAAATCTCGCCAGACATGGCCAGCGTTGGACACGTCGATCGTGCGTCCTTCGGCGATGGCATGCGTGAACGCGTAGACCGCCATGTCGGGTCTACCCCATGGTCCGTAGACGGTGAAGAAGCGCAACCCTGTCACCGGCAAGCCAAATAGATGGCTATACGAGTGCGCCATAGCTTCATTCGAGCGCTTGGTGGCGGCATAGAAGCTTATTGGGTGGGCAGCGCCGCTGTGTTCGGAAAAAGGTATCGCCTGGTTGGCGCCATAGACCGAACTGGACGAAGCGTAGACCAGATGCTTGATACCGAAATGCCGGCAACCCTCCAGGATGTTGAGAAACGCCACGATGTTGGACTGAACATAGGCGTGCGGGTCGACAAAGGAATAACGCACGCCCGCCTGAGCAGCCAGGTGCACGACATGCGACGGTTGAAAGTCGCAGAACAGAGATTGCACCGACAACCTATCCGCCAGATCCATGCGGATCGGCGTGAACCGTGGCTCGGCGCAGAGGTGCGCAAAACGCGCTTCCTTAAGCCTCGGATCGTAGTAAGGCGTGAAATTGTCAACGCCAATTACCTGCGCACCGTGACGCATAAGCCGGGACGCCACATGAAATCCGATGAATCCAGCAGCGCCGGTGACTACGATCGGACCTTTCCGCGCCACCTGCATAACCCGCATGTCCGGGCTCGTTTGATCGGATTCAGTTCCTGTGCAACAGGATTTGTCACGTTGAGCGTCGCGCATGCCCCTGGCCTTGGAACGGTGTCTGACCATGACGAATTATCCCTGCTTCGAAAATTCAACGCCGAGGTTGTCGGCATGGGCAGGGCTGCGCTTTGCGCAGACTCAATGCCAGACCAAACTAAAATTCGGGCAACGCGCCCTGCCTCGCGATTGAGGCGAGTGTCACGGCAGCACGGAAATTCGCCCGAGCAGCGCGACCAGTTCACCCTGGCGCTTGGTTTCAGTCTTGGCAAATAGCGAGGCAAGCTGAGACCGTATCGTGGTGCGGCTGAGACGCCAGCTGCGGGCGATTTCCAAGGGCGCATCCCCTTGAGCTAATCGCATGGCAAGCTGAGTTTCCGCGCTCGTCAGTCCGAACATCTTCTGCAATGTCTGTGGGTTGGCCGAGGACCGATTTTCCCGATCCAACAACGCCACGATACTCGTTCCGTCGGGAGTAATGACCCCGCCCTCGTTAAGTACGACCGGCCGGTCGTCAGTGCTGCGGATCACCACCCATGACAACGAACCTGGCAGGAAGTTGGTTGGAACGTTCGCGACGAGTCGCCGTAGCGCAGCCGTAAGTTCCGGGGCCGTGCCGGCCGCGTCGCCCTGTCGTTCAAAGGTGCTTTGAGCGGCAGTGTTCCACTCTAGCACCCTTTTTTCGCGATTAAGGACGAGAAAGCCGCAGCCAATGCGATCAAGCATGCCGGTGACGGATTCCATGCTCCGTCGCTTTGATGCACATGCGGTCCCCTGCCTGTCTGGCATGCAATGTGCCGCGCGTCGAACGCTGGCGCCATATGCAGTGCCCAATTCCATATGTTGCTTGCTCGCAACAGAGTCGTTGCGCCTATCAATGAAAGACATAGCCCTAACCCCACCCGTGTTTGGCCGAACTAATTCCCAAGCTCTCCTATCGCTATTTGACGTCACCCATTATGCGACGTCATCCACCGGGCGACGTCACCTGCCACGCGACGTCGCCTGCAAAAGTTGCCTTTCGCCCAAAAAACCTCTGTCCCTAGGGCTTGCATCGATTGTTTACTGCACCTGTGCGATGCCGAACAAAATCGGAGGCTGTTCTGAGTTTGATGATAATCTGGGATATGTGGGCCGCAATCCGGCAGTGGTACTAGACCGAACGGTGGCGTTCTAAGCTCGACGGGCTAATCCAAAAGTTCTAGTCTGAGGGCATGGGGTTGCATCTGCGTAGATTGGTTTCGCGCCTGCAAGGTATGTCGCTAGCCCACATGGCTTCCATGTTGGTGCTAATTGTCACTGTAGTATTCGAAATATCAAACTTAGCTCAGGCTGAAACAGAAGCCACTTTTATTTCATCTATTCCAGCTATAATTGTCTCTGTATATCTTGTCGGACGTAACGCAGCAATCGTCGCGACCTTGGTGACCGCCGCCGCCGCCCTGGCGGCCGCAAGAATTTTACGCGGTCAAGTTCCCGCCGAGGATTGGCTGCGTGCAATCTTCCTCCTCGTTTCTGGTTTTATGATTGCCTTCATGTTCCACCGCCTGCGGCAGGATGTCAGTAGGGTGTTGGAGATCGCCGAAAATAGATTAAGCGCTGTCGAGGCCACCGAAAGCCGCTTCCGTTCGGTGTTCGAGCGTGCGGCTATCGGCTTTGCAAACACCAACGAAAACGGCGAGCTTCTGCAGGCTAACCGACGTCTTTGCGAACTGACAGGATACAGCGAAGCCGACCTTGCTCACGTTCCGCTTGCGCGCCTTATTCATCCCGATGATCGTGTTGGCATTGTTGAAGCGCTTGCCGATCAAGGCAAGTCCGGGACGCGATTTGATGCGGAAGTACGGTTGTTCAGGAAGGATGGTTCCCCATTCTGGGCTCGCCTGAATCTGTCATCGTACCGGTCCGATGGCCTCCTTTCAGAGAGCGCGATCGTCGTTGTCGATGACATCTCGGACCGGCGGGCGGCACGCGAGGCGATCCGGATTCAAAAGGAACGGCTCGATCTGGCACTTTCGGCCGGGCGGTTGGGGACCTGGCAAATCGACCTCAAAAGCGAAGTTGTCACTGGTTCTGATAAATTTTGGGAAATTCTAGGCCTGCCCCAGGCCTCCGGTCGGCCATTGGATGAGCTAGCTGCCGTGGTCTACCCCGCAGACTGGCCAAAACTTGCAGTTCCTAGAGCATCCGTTCCCACTACAAATTACGATGTTGAGGTGAGAGTCCGACGATCGGATGGAACTGTTCGTTGGATCGCTCTGCGTGGGCGAGAGGAGCGGTACAATGATCAGCAGCTGCTAATCGGAATAGCAGCTGACCTGACCGAGCGTCGGCAGACCACGCTCTTGCGCGCCACGGTAAGGAGACGGGAACGGATCTTGATCGAGCAGCGTCACCGGTTCAGCAATCTTTTCTCGGTCGTCACGGCGCTGGTAAAGATGGTTGAGGTCCCCGGGAACAGTGTCACGAAGTTCAAGGAGGATCTAATTGATCGGATACGCGCGCTTGAGATCACGCATACGATGATCTTACGCAGCGGGAGTTCGGTACTGCTCCAAGACCTCGTGGTCCAGGAACTGTTACCGTACCTGGAAACGCGAAAGATAGTGACCCATGGCCCTGACGTCTCGATGTCAAACGGCGCTGCCGAAACCTTCGCAATGATTGTTCACGAGCTTGCGACGAACTCAGTCAAGCATGGTGTGCTTGGTGGTTCCAGGGGGCGCCTTGAGGTTAGATGGGTGTACGCTTCAGATAATGAGGCTGGCGATGACGTCGTGTTCGATTGGATCGAATCGGGGAGCCGCAGGAAAGCCAAGGACATCGGCCATGGCATGGGCTCGATGATATTGGGCGTCAATACCGCGCCGCTTATTGGCCATTCCTCGAAGTTGGAGATATTTGAAGGCGGTTTACGATATTCGCTGCGGTTGCCTCGACGCGAAATCGAAACCTAATCAACAAATTTCGTACGCCAGTTCTGTAGCGCGACGGCTGCTTCGGTGCGGTTGCGTACTCCTAGCTCACGCAATACCGCAGCGGCGTGGATTTTGGTCGTTGCTTCAGAAATGTCCAAATCGCGGGCTATCTCCTTGTTTGAGAAGCCTTCGGCCATCAGCTTGAGCACGTCTCGCTGCCTCGAGGTCAACTTGCTGAGGCTGGCCGCTTCCATCCGCCGTTGGGTCCAGGCTCTTGCGGATTGGAGTGGGGGTGATGCCGGACTCGCAGAAGGTCGAGACAACAGCGCCGGAACATAGATGCGGCCTGCCAGAATCTCGCGCACTGCCGACACCACTTCTTGGTCCGTTTGCGATTTCACGATATAGCCGTGCAGCCCGATCGATAGGGCTTTCAATATTTCCGCCCGTGAGTCGTTCCCGGAAACGATTGCAAAACGGGTGTCCGGATAAGCTGACAAAACATCGCCGAGCACCTGCTGGTTGAACAACCCCGGCATGTTCAGATCCAGAATGGCAAGATCGATGTTATCCCGCTGAGCCAAGACACTAACAACGGCGTCAAAATATCCGGCTTCGAATATTTCCACTTCCGGGAGTTCGGCTTTAAGCGCCAAACTGAGGCCACGACGATACAGACCGTGATCGTCTGCGATGACGATTCGATACATTTGCATTCCACCCCAACGCAGGCCCGCAGACGAGCCTTGAAACGCTTTATTCCGCCTTTAACGATCAATCGGGGAAAGGCCCTTGCGGTGGCCAACCACACGTTGAACGCCCAGAAAATCCGCACCCCTTCGCAAGCAAGATAGCTAATATAATCCTCTAAGGCGGAAAAATCTCCTTTTTTTTCAAGGGCCATTCAATCGGCTGGAAACGGACCGGCTCCGGCTTCGTCAAAGATTCGTCAAAGAGTTGTATCTCCGATCAGGCGCGTTTAAGGCCAATTACGAACGTTTCGATGTGATATCAGTTGTTTGAGGCGGAACGGCAAGCAAATTCCAGCAGCTGGATTCTCGGTTCCTCACACCGGCGCCTCTGCCTTTTGAAGGCATCGTTGCTAAATTTTTAGATGCAGGTGGACACTCGCTCCCGCGTGGCGGACACGTAGGGTCAGCGTAGAAGTTGAATCTGTGGAGGCGATGGATCGGTGCCATTCGATTGCACGACGACATCCCTCAAGCGCTCACATACCGTTCTTCATAGGATGCTCGGATTGACATGTAGCGCAGTTTCTCTCTGACCCATCAAGGTCGAAAGCGACCGGCAACCCGTCTACCCCAGGCACCACCCATGGACGTGCCAATGAACTATGGAGGATCGGATGAAAGCGGTTATTCAATGCGGTGGAATGGGAACACGACTTCGTCCCTTCACGTCGGTTTTGCCGAAGCCCCTGATGCCAATTGGTGCACGGCCCGTACTCGAGCTGCTTCTCAAGTGGCTGCGACGCAATGGCATTGAAGAGGTCTACATCACGACTGGATATCTCGGCCATCTCATCCGCAGCGTATGCGGTGACGGTTCGCAATGGAATCTGAAAATACGGTACACTCAGGAAATGGAGCCGCTGGGCACCATCGGGCCGCTCTCGCTTATCCGAGATGAGCTGACCGAGCCCTTCATCGTGCTCAACGGCGACGTTCTCACCGATCTGAGTCTCAGCAGGTTCACAGCTGCCCACCGCAAGCACAAAGATCCGGTCACTATCGCTACCGCCAACCGGCTCATCAAGATGGATTTCGGCGTCATCGACGAAGTCGACGATGCAGTGCAGGTGTTCCGCGAGAAGCCTACGCTTTCTCATCTCGTGAGCATGGGCATCTACTGCATGAACCCCGATGTCCTGAAGTTTATTCCCTCTGGCATCCCGTTCGGGTTCGACGACCTGATGCTCCAGATGATGCAGCAAGGCACCGTCGTCCACGTCTACAAGCATGAAGGGCTTTGGCTCGACATCGGCCGCGTCGACGATTTCCAGAATGCCCAGGCCATTTCCTGGGAGGAGCAGACGGCTTCGATTGAAGTTGCGGCAGCGGCCGCTTGACAGATCGCCGTCCTTGAGAAGCCCAAACCAGGATGATAATTCGGGAGTGAGGTCATCATGCTCTTGGTAAGTGCCCCGATCTTGGGTATTCCGGAGAAGGCTGCTCTGTCAAAGGTCATTGATAGCAGCTGGCTGACCATGGGCGAGCAGGTTCGCTTGTTCGAAGAGTCTTTTGCTCGCATGCACGGCGCGGACGATTGCGTTGCAGTGAGTTCCTGCACGGCGGCACTTCATCTCATTTTGCACGCACTTGGTATCGGCCCAGGCGATGAGGTGTTGGTTCCGTCGCTGACTTTCGTAGCGACCGCGAACTCAGTGCTCTATGTCGGCGCGACTCCTGTCTTTGTCGACATCGAGTCAGCCGACTTGCCGCTGATGTCCCTTGCGGAAGCCGAGGCTCGATGCACGCCGCGCACCAAGGCAATAATCCTCGTTCATTTCGCCGGGTATCTGGCCAATCGGGAACAATGGCAAAGGTTTGCCCGTAGTCGGGGACTGCACATCATCGAAGACGCAGCGCACGCACCCGGCTTGAGGGAAGTTGGGACCTTTGGCGTTGCTGCAGCCTTCAGTTTCTACGGCAACAAGAACATGACAACCGCCGAGGGCGGCGCTGTAATCGCCCAAGACCCCGAACTGCTCGGCAAGATCCGCCAGGCGCGCGGGCACGGGATGACCACTGGCACGCACCAGCGGCTAAACAGCCGCACGCCGCAGTATGACGTCACCATGCTCGGGTTCAACTATCGTATGGACGAGATGCGAGCCGCGATCGGGCTCGTCCAGTTGGCTAACCTGCAAGAATGGAACGAAGTAAGGCGCATCCTCGTCGTCCTCTATCGACGCCTCATCGCTGCACGCTGCCCGGCAATAACCATTCCATTCAATGAATCGCGGAGATCCGCTTACCACATTATGCCGATACTTTTGCCGCGATACGCAGACCGGCAAGACGTTATCGACGAACTGCGCGACCAGGGAATCCAAACCACGATCCACTACCCGCCGGTGCACCGGATGACGTTGTACCGCGAGCGTTCTCCCGAGATCCATTTGCCGCGAACAGAAGACTTTGCTCAGCGGGAACTGACGATTCCACTTCACCCGCAGATGACCTCAGCGGTGGTCGAGGCGGTTGTGGAAGCTCTGGCTACTGCGGTGAACAGCTGTGCCCAAGCGGGAACCGCCGCATGAACGCGACAGATCAATCCCTTCACCGGCACTTCATTGCAGTTTCGGATCATGGATTTGCACGGCGTTTGATCGACGTTGTTGTCGCAATCTTTGCCGCGATTTTGTTCTCGCCGCTAATGCTGCTGATCGCCGTCAGCCTTCTGGCCGCGGGCGGTGGACCTGTCTTGTTCGCACAGACCCGCCTGGGCGCCGGGGCTCGACCCTTTCGAATGTACAAGTTTCGCAAATTCGACGTGCGGTGCGACCCCCACGGCCTCGCATTGACGGTCGCCGGTGACAATCGCATGACAAGGATAGGGCGCGTGCTCGCCGCGACAAAGTTCGATGAGCTGCCGCAGCTGTGGAATGTAATCATAGGCGACATGGCAATCATCGGGCCACGGCCGGAGAGCCTGGCGTTCGCCGATTGTTTCCATAGCGGCGCCGAAGCTGTTTTGCGCTACAAGCCTGGTTTGCTCGGTCCGAGCCAAGTTCTGTTCCGAAACGAGGCGAGTTTCTATCCAAAATCCACGGATCCGTTGACGTACTATCGGGAGATCCTGTTTCCAGCCAAGGCCAGGATCGACCTTTCCTATTATCCGCAGCGGACTCTGGTGGCTGACGTCGTCTGGATGGCCCGCGGTTTTCTCGCCGTTTTCGGCCGGGTACCGCCGTCGCCGATCAAGACTTAAGCCCGTTCAGGACTGACACTCCGATGAGCCTCGCCGTCGGAGTTGGAGATGGCAAGAGGACGATTGGTAATGGACTACAAAGCCAAAAAAGTGCTGGTCACGGGCGCGGATGGATTTATCGGGTCGCATCTCACCGAGGCGCTGGTCCGCAGCGGAGCGGATGTCACAGCATTGGCGCTCTACAATTCGTTCGATAGCCACGGCTGGCTTGACGATTTGCCGGACGACGTCCGTACCCACCTGAATTTCGTGCGTGGCGACGTCCGCGACAGTGCGTTCCTGAACAGAATCATGCGCGGCCAGGCCGTGGTTTTCCATCTGGCTGCTCTGATCGCGATTCCATATTCGTATGCGGCGGCCCAGTCATATGTGGAAACCAACGTCCTGGGCACGATGAATGTTCTCGAGGCAGCGCGACAGTGGGATACGGAACGCGTCGTGCACACCTCGACCAGCGAGGTCTACGGCACCGCGCTGACGATGCCTATCAAAGAATCTCATCCGCTGCAGGGCCAGTCACCATATTCTGCGTCGAAGATCGGCGCCGACATGATGGCCGAAGCCTATGCCAGGTCATTTGACGTTCCCGTCGTAACTCTGCGGCCATTTAACACCTACGGCCCACGCCAGAGCGAGAGGGCTATAGTGCCGACCATAATCAGGCAGGCCCTCGACAAAAACTGTTCGGCTATTATGGTCGGGGATACGAGCCCTATCCGCGATCTAACCTTTGTCGAAGACACGGCCGCGGCATTCCTGACCGCAGGCGTGGCGGAACTCAAATTCGGCCATGCCTACAATGCCGGAAGCCAGCGTGCCGCGACGATTGCAGAAGTCCTGGATCTGGTGGTCGAGTTGAGCGGATCGAAGAAGCCTATCCATCGAGATGAAAGCCGCTTGCGGCCGCAGAACTCCGAGGTCCGGGCACTTCTTGCAGACTCGACGCAATTCGAAACCCAGACCGGATGGCGAGCCCGTACCAATCTGCGAGATGGACTGGAGCGCACCATATCATGGTGGAGGGGGCGTCTGAGCGAAGGTCGGGTGCGCCGGGAAATGGGCTACATGACATGACCTGCCGTCGCCGACATCTGTTGGCGTTGCCACTGTTTTTCGCTGTTACGTGCCTTGCTCCGCATGGTGCCGCAAGCCAAGCGAGCAATACGTCGACGCGGTTCGTTGCAACGCCGGCGATGGAGCTGCCAGACTATCTGCATCCCACGGTCGACCCCGTATTTGGGGAAACGTTCACACGGATCACAAAACGCGGGCCGCTTGGGAATGGAGTCGCGTGTGTAAAAGATTATTGCAGCCATCGTTATTCCAGCGCCCAGGCCTGGAATGCGGACCAGAGCCTTCTCGTTATCACCAACGGATGCAATGGGATGTGCTTTCTTGACGGACACACATTCGTGCCGCTGCTGATGCGCGACCGATCGGGCGAATGCGAATGGCATCCGCAACAAGCGGATTTGATGATCTGCGTTCAAGGCCGGCGAATATCGACCTGGGCACCGCGGACCAATCACGAGGATGTGCTGTTCGATTCAGAGGACTATCGGGATCTGCACTTCGGGCCGGGTAAAGGCAACCCAAGCCAGGACGGTAGCCGCATAGCGGTGCGTGCGATTCGATCGGACGGTGCTGAAGTCGTCTTCGCGTATGATCTCAAACTGCATAGCAAGTTGGCCGATATCGCACTTGGGCAGCTTGCAGGGAAAAATGACAGCTGTTCGATTTCTCCTCTGGGCAAAAATATTCTCTGCATGCAGGGACTGGCAGATGGCACCGACCAGGCGTTTATTTTTTCGACCGACGGCACTCCGGGCCAGCAGTGGCTACAGCATCATCGGCCCGGGCATGGCGACATGGCGGTCGATGTCGATGGCAACGAGATTTACGTCGGGATCAGCAAATCCGATCCAGACAGGTTTCAGGTGATCAAGCGCCGGTTGTCTGACGGCAAAGTAACTTCGCTTATGAAGTACGGTGAGGCCTCGCATGCTTCTCTGCGCGCTTTGAACAAGCCTGGCTGGGTGTTCCTGAGCTACGGCGGCGACCCCGATAAGGTTTCTGCCCGTCCGGAAACGGCACCCTATGCACGAGAGGTTATCGCGCTGCGCCTCGATGGTAGCGGAGAGGTTCGGCGCATAACGCAAACACGCAGCGTTGATTTCGACTATCGAAGCGAGACCCATGCCTCGCCATCACCCGACGGCTCGCAGGTAATCTGGTCCAGCAACTGGGGCGTGCCCGGCGGGCCAGTTTATGACTTCGTCACCCACGTCGATTGGTCGGAAGAGTCGAAGTCGAACTGAATGGAGATCCCCTATGGTATTCGCGAAGCGAAACGTTCTTGCAGCGCTTGGTGTTCTGGCCGCGGTCGATACTGCTTTCGCAGCGGACACGGCAACCGCGTATAAACTCTCCCCTGGCGATGTAGTCGAGATTGGGATCTCTTCTTTACCGGAACGAACCCAACGTGCCGTAATCCAACTGGACGGTACGATCGCCCTCCCCGAGGTCGGAATGATACCAGTCGAAGGCCTGATGCCTGCCGAACTACAGGCGCATATGGCAGCGATCCTGCCGACCAAGATACTTCACCAGCGCCTTCCAGACGGGCGAGAGCAGATGATCGTCGTCAAACCTGGTGACGTGACGGCGACAGTCGCGGAATATCGTCCGATATATGTGACCGGAGACGTACTCACTCCGGGTCAGCAGGCATATCGCCCCCTCATGACCGTGAGACAGGCGGTTGCGGTGTCAGGCGGCCTCAGCCTTTTGCGATCACGCGCGAACCAGGCCGGTCCCGATCCGGTGGATTTGCAACGCGACTATCAATCGCTTTGGGGGGAATATACCCGAGACTATTTCCACGGCGCTCGCATTCGCGCTGAACTTCAGGATCAGCCAAGCTTCGATACGAAGCCGCCGCAGGGGTCACCCTTGTCTGCCGCCTTCAACTCAGCCATTGCCAAGGCTGAAGCAGAGGCGCTGAAGATCTCTCTCGACAATTTCCGGCAAGAGCAAGACTACGTTGAGCAGGGCGCAAAAGATGCCTCGACGCAGATCGAGGTTCTGACCAAGCGCGAGCAGGTCGAGAAGGATGGGGTCAAGGCGGATGAAGACGATCTGGCGCGAGTGACCAAACTGTTCCAAGCGGGCAATCTGACCAACGCCAGGCTTTCTGATGTCAGGCGCTCCGCACTTCTCTCTTCCAATGGGGCGCTTCAGACATCGGTCGAGCTGATGCGGGCGCGGCGCCTGCAGGAAGACTATCTCAGGCAACGCGAGCGCAATGAAAACACAAGAAAGATCGGTTTGCTGACCGAACTGAGGGACACTGATGTACGTCTTGCCGACACCACGGCGAGGCTCCAGGCCGCCAGTCAGAAGCTGCAGCCCGCCGGCGCGTCAACTCTGCCATTACCGGTCAGCGGAGAAGCCATCCAGGTTCAGATCACCATCGTCCGCAAGATTGGTGAAGAATGGCGCAAACAATCCGTCGAAGAGGATTCAGAAGTGCTTCCGGGGGATACCATCGAGGTGAGGTTCAGCAGCGATATGGGACGCGCAGCAAGCCAATAGCAGGGTAGAGCATTTCACTGTTTCGCGGAAACGGTGAAATGGTCTAATTCCTTGTTCTTACGCAATTCCGGACGGGAAACCGCTCACACTTTTCCTGGAATTGCTCTAGTCACTGGGGCCGCGATTGCGGTCCCCGCTATTGCTTGAAGGCCCGAGAAATCTGATCGGTCAATGGCTTAAGCAAATACGACCAGACACTGCGCTCGTCGGTGCTTATGTGAACTTCGGCTGGCATGCCTGGTTTGAGGATTTTCTGACCTTTCAGGCAGGTGGCTTGATTGTCGACGTGGATGCGAGCCGAAAAATAGGACAGCTGACGTTCCTGATCCTTGATCAAATCCGCGGAGATACGTTTGACCGAGCCCTCACAGACGGGTGTCGTTCCGACGTCGAAAGAGGGAAAGCGGATTGATACGCGCTGCCCTGGCTGGACATCATCCATCCGGGTTGGCGGAATGAGCGCATCCACAACAAGGTTGTCAGTGTCGGGTACAACTACCATGAGCACTTCCCCCGGGCCAACCACGCCTCCAACGGTGTGGACCGAGGATTCTTGTACTGTACCGGTCTGAGGAGACCGGATATCCGTCCTTGCGAGCTCGTCGTCCGCCACTATCTTGCGCTCTTCGAGCTCAGTGCGCTTCGCTTCATTTTCGCGAAGCTCGGTCGTGACATCGGTGCGCATCTGCTCGTCGAGCTGAAGCATCTGCAAGTCGGTTTCACTGATGTGGGCTTGCACCTCGGCGATTGCTGCAACGAGTCGCCCTGACTCGCCGCGAGCGCGAGCCTCCTCCAGGCTGACATTGCTCAGTCGCTCCTTGGACACCAATTTCTTGGAGTAAAGAGATTGGACGTCGGCAAGGCTGCGGGTAAGGAGGTCCAACGAATCATTGGTCGCGGCAAGCTGAGCCTTGAGGCCATCAATCTGGTGGCCGAGCTGCATCGAACGGCTTTGCAACTGCGCTTTCTGGCCAGCCAATGCCGTAGCCCGGCTTTCAAACAAGGCACGTTCTCCGTTGACAAGAGCAGCTACCCGGGGGTCCGCCGTCCTCACGCGCAGATTGGGTGGAACCTGCATTTCCGACAACCCTTGCCGCTCTGCTTCGAGCCTGGCCAGACGGATGGTTACCCGGTCAAGATCTTCACTGACGATCTGCAGATTTGAGCGTGTGAGCGTGTCGTCAAGCCTGACCAACACGGCGCCAGCACGCACATGGTCACCGTCCTGGGCAAAGATCCCACCGATGGTGCCGCCCGTCCGGTGTTGGACTTTCTTTACGCTGCTTTCGACCACAACCGTCGCCGGCGCGATCACGGCGCCGGCGATCTTGGTCAGTCCCAACCACATGCCTCCGCCGACGACCAGAAAGGCGGTGGTTGCCAGGCCCAGAACCAGGTTGGTTCGGATACCATCCGGATCAAGGGTCAGCCGCGTTCCGAGCCAGCGACTCGCGTCGTCGACACGAGCATGGGAGATAGTTGCGTCAGACACGGAATGAGACCTCAAACATGGCCGCTACCATTTTTTTGCAGCGGAACGACTGCAGGCTGAGGGAAGGGTCGGACGACATTCGTGAGAACATCTTCTCGCGGGCCAAATGCGTGGACCATCCCGTTCGACATGACTAGTACCTGATCAATATTGACCAGCGCGGACGGGCGATGCGCGACGACGATTGCGATACCTCCACGCTGACGCACCGCCTGGATCGCGCCCGCCAAGGCAACATCGCCGTCTGAATCCAGGTTGGAATTCGGTTCGTCGAGCACGACAAGAAATGGGTCGCCGTAAAGTGCCCTCGCCAGTCCGACCAGCTGCCTCTGCCCGGCCGATAACGCCGTCCCGCCTTCGCCGATTTGTGTCTGGAACCCTTGCGGCAATCGCATGATCATCTTGTCAACGCCGGCTGCTCGAGCGGCTGCCATGACACCTCTCGGGTCGCTCTGACCCCCAAATCTGGAGATATTATCGGCGACCGTTCCGTCGAACAGTTCGACATCCTGGGGCAGGTAGCCAATGTGGGCGCCGAGCAGTTCCGAATCCCACTGATCGAGTGCGGCTCCATCCAGTCGTACGCTTCCCCGAATTGACTTCCATACCCCGACAAGGCCACGCACCAGTGTCGTCTTGCCGGAGCCGCTAGGGCCGATGACCGCCATCCCTGCACCGCTGGCCAGGCGAAAGCTCACGTTCAGAACCGTCGGCCGTTGTGTGCCCGGGGGCGCTATCGTCAACTCCTCTACCGAGAGCTGTCCCTGGGGGCGCGGCAGCTCCATAGGGCTCTTTTGGCCATCGAAATTATCCAGCGCCGCTACCAGGTCGGAATAGCTTCGGCGGGCAGCCAAAAACCCTCTCCAGTTTGCGATAGCGGCGTCAACCGGCGCCAGGGAGCGGCCGAGCAATATGGATGAGGCGATGATCACTCCAGGTGAGGCTTCGCCCCCAATCACCAAATAAGCGCCCAGCCCGAGCACACTCGATTGCAGGGCCATCCTGAGCGTCCTCGACAATGACCCTGTTCCGCCCACAATGTCGGAAAGCAGTTCCTGGTTCTTGAGATAGGCGCGGCTGACTTCTGCCCAGCGTCGGCCAAGCCTGGCGGAGAGACCCATCGCCTGGACGACTTCCGCATTGCGCCGGCCGGCGTCCGCAAGAACGCGCTGGGCGACGAGTGTTTCAGAAGCCCGCGTCGCCGGTGCGCGACCAACAATCTCCGCGACCACGGTCAACAACGCGACAGCCACGGCTCCGATGGTTGCAAGCAGTCCAAGGGAAGGATGCAAGAGATAAATCACCACCATGTAAAACGGTATCCATGGGGCGTCGAAAACAACCGTAGGCCCCAGGCCGGAAAGAAAGCCGCGCAATTGATCCAAGTCGCGTAGCGGCTGCACCCGGGCGGCGTCCTGACCGGCAATGAGAGGCGCCGACAGCGATATGGAGAAGGCTCGTTGCTGCAGATTTCGATAAAGGCGATTGCCTATGCGAACCAGCAAGCGAAGGCGCACGAAATCGAGCAGTCCGTAGATGGCATAAAGGCCCAGCATGCCGATCGTAAATCCGACAAGCGTAGGAACGCTCTGCGACGGCAGCACTCGGTCATAAACTTGCAGCATGTAGACGGAGCCCGTCAGGGCGAGAACGTTAATCACTGCCGAAAAGAGACCGACGCCAAGCAAACCATGCCAGCAACCCGACAGAGCTGAAGCGAAATGTTGCGTGTGGGATTTCTTCACGACGTGCCAATCTCCGACTGAGATTGTCGCACGAGCTCACGGGCTCTGTGAGAGTAGGACACGATCTGTACCTTTCGCTGTGATCCGCCCACCCCGAACATTACACCAAGCTAACATTCGCCAATTTTTATGAAAATGCAGCAAAATCGTGACGATCAGGCGTTAAATCGTTAACAACGCTGACAAGCTGGGGGATAACTGCTCCGGGCGTTGGGCTTTGGCGGCCAGTGATAGAGCGATCGTTGCGGCGCCGTTGTCGAACAGTTCGGGTGCCCGTTCTAGTCGCAAATCAAAACCGATCAGGCTTCCGGCGCTGATGGTCCACTGCGGCTCTTCATATAGGCGAAGACCACGCGGCCTTCGCCAAGCTCGTTGGCGACCACGCTAACGTCCTCATAGGACTTCGAGCGGTCGAGCAGACCCGTGACCTGGCGATCCTGGCCAAGGCCGACCTCGAAGAGCAGGATGCCACCGGGGCGCAGGTATTGCTGCGCGTCTTTTATCACCCGCATATGGATACTCAGGCCATAGGGGCCAGCCGCAAACGCTTCGCGCGGCTCCAGGTCGATCAAGTGAGAGCGGTCGCCCTCAAGGCGCTTTTCCGAAATATATGGTGGGTTGCAGACGATCATATCGATCGTGCCAGCCAGTTCCAGCTCCGAGAAAGCATCGAACAAGTCCCCTTGATGCACCGCAATTCGACCGGCCAATCCATGAAAGGCTACATTACGACGTGAGACTTCGACGCATCCATCCGTCAAGTCGCTCGCCCAGATTCGAGCAGCGGGGGCATAGTGCGCTATGGCGCAGGCCAGATTGCCGGTGCCGCAGCACATGTCGACTATGCGAGGCTCAGCGATCCTCAATTGGTCTAGGGCATCGAGGGCCGTTGTGCCCAGCAACTCGGTCTCGGGGCGCGGTACGAGTGCACCAGGCCCCACGAGCAGCTCCAGCCCCATGAAGGTGGTATGCCCTTTATTGTAAGCATCCTCGACGCTGATTTCCCGGTTCACGACAACCCCACTTTCCCAGCGGTCTCGTTCCTGAGACAGCTGCGATCAGTTCTTTTTTCGAATGACGTATTGCGCAATTCCGTGGACGGAATCGAGGTTCTCTGGCAATAGCTCGCTATCTTCAACGATGATGCCGAATGTTTCTTCAATGAACCCGATAACTTCGAGCACCCCTGTGGAGTCGACGATACCCTGATCGAGCAGAGACGCATCGTTTTGCAGGGCCTCGGCGTCGGCGACGTAGAAATTCGAGGCAAGGAAACCGCGAATCTGCTCGCTGTAAGTCTCCATCGGATCTTTTCTGGACAACATTTTATTCTCTCCAGTTAGTTCAGTAAGTTCAACGGAAGGCACTGTTGAAAGGTTATTTCAGGACAAAGCGGTTTTCTTCAATTTCCCTGTGTCTGTCATCGGCAGGCTGTTTACGATGACAATGGATTTTGGGACCATGAAGTTTTCCAGCCGCTTCTGACATTCCTTCTGCAGTTGCTTCTCATCGGTGGACCTCCCTTGCTCCATCACGACAAACGCCTTCACGGCCTGCCCAAGAAGTTCGTCCGGAACGCCGATCACGGCTGCTTCCCGCACCCCCGGAATGCCGATAAGCGCGTTCTCAACCTCCTTGGGCGCGACCTTCTCGCCACGGGATTTGATGATCTCATCGCCACGACCGACGAAATAAAGGTACCCTTCCTCGTCAATTCGGCAGTAGTCGCCGGTATAGAGCACCTGTTCACCCGGCAGAGGACCGGGTCTGAGCTTTCTCGCGGTCGCCTCAGGCTTGCCCCAGTAGCCCTTCATCACGGTCGCGCCCCGGATGACGAGCTGGCCGACGACGTCGGGGCCGACCCGCCTGTCGTCCTCGTCGACAATCCACATTTCCGTATTCGGGATGGCTATCCCGACACTCAACGGCTTTCGCTCGAGATCCGCCGGGGGGAGGTAGGTGCAGCGCTTGCACTCGGTGAGCCCGTACATTGAATAGATGCGCGCGCTTGGAAACAGGTCTTGGAGCATGAGAATATGCTTCAGTGGCAGGGCGGCCGCCGTATTCGTAACGTAGCGAATACTCGAAAAATCCTGGTCCTTCAGCGATTTGAGCTCTGAGAGCGCGGCAAAAATGGTAGGCACGCCGGGGAAACCGGTGACGCGCTCTTGCTTGACCAGTCCAAGGATCTGCGCGGGAAACGCAAACGAGCGCTCAAGCACCAGACGGGCGCCGGTGCGGAACGCCATGATCATCTGGTACAGGCCGTAGTCGAATGCCAACGGCAGGACATTTAGGATCACTTCGTCTTCAAGGAGCTCAAGGTACGACGCGATCGAGCTACAAGCCGCCATCATGTTCCTATGCGTCAGCATCACGCCCTTGGGCTCGCCGGTGGAACCCGATGTGTAGATTATGGCGGCGAGGTCGATGTCGATGCATCTGCGCGCCGGCGCCGCACTGTTGCCGGCGATCGCGACATCCCAGCGGACCGCGTGAGGCAGTTGCATCAACTCGGCATCATCTATGGGCCCGGAAACAATCATCCGGCGCAGAGACGAGCAGTTGCGGGCCGGCTCGCTGAAGACCGAAGTCAGATGGTTGTCCGTTATCAGCGCGGTCGGCAGACAATCGTTGAGCAAGTAATGAAGCTTGTCGCTCTTGGTCAGCGGATTGACGATGGACACCACGGCGTTCGCTTTGAGTACGCCCCAGAAGCTGACGACCGTTTCGACGGTGTTGTCCGCGAAGATCATAACTCGATCGCCGCGCGCCACTCCGGCGTCTGCCAGATGTTGTGCAATGCCGTTAGCTCTCGCCTCGATCTCGGCATAGGTGAGGCGTTGCCCGCCGCAGACCAGCGCCACCTTGTCGCCCAGGCGGTCAGCCGAGTATCTGAGATAGTCATGCAACAACGGTATCGCGAGATGCATCATGCCAACACCTCTTCCCTAACCTCGTAGTCAACATCGACGCTGAGCGGAATCTTACGGGTGCCGCCAGGGCGGCTCGCGATAAACTGCTGGTGAAGAAGTTGGGTCGATAGCACGCCGACCAGCGCCATGTTGTCGGAATTGGAAAGATCTTGGTCCGTGGCTCTGGCCTGACACTTGCCCAGCAGGCGCGCGACCGACTCAGGGTCAAAGACGTTTGCCTCGCGCAATGCTCTTTCCGAAAGTGCCTCGCGCACATAGGCCGGTGCATTGTCGGCAACGAAGCATTGAGCGTTAGGCGCCCTGTAGGGCTGTTTCTTGCGGGCAACGACTTCCGGCGGCAGCATCGGCTCGGCCACTCGCTTTAGGACGTGCTTTTCGTCCAGAACGCGCAGCTTGTATTTGGCTGGCAGAGAGTTCGCGAGTTTTACAACGTCATCGTCGAGGAACGGGAAGCGCCCTTCGACAGAGTTTCCCATCAGCATTCTGTCTCCCTGCGAGGAGAGCAGATAGCCCGACATCAAGGTTTGAATCTCGATATACTGATCCTGGGCGAGAGAGCCCCAGCCCGAAAATTCGGCCGGCAGACGGGCGAGGAACTCCGCGACCGCGCTGTTCGACTCAGTCCTGGCTTTCATATCGGCAGAAAACAACCGCTTCAGGGCGCTGGTGGTGCGCCAACGGGTGTCGTGTGCGAAGCCTGGCGCATCATGAGCTCGGATATCATGGCCGAAGAACTGGCGTGCTATTGCTTGCTGATGCACCGGGGAACGGGTGAGATAGGGGTACAGGCGTTCCAGCAGTCGCGCGCGTCTCGTCGAGGACGGTTGATGCCCCCAGAAGCGCCGGACCTTACCTTCGCGGAACAGGTCATAGCCGGCGAACATTTCATCCGCGCCTTCACCCGTCAGTACGACCTTGATTCCGTGCTCCCGTACCAACCTTGAAAGCAGAAGAAGTGGCGCCGGCGCGGTCCTCAGGATCGGACGTTCGGTGTGGTAGATCACATCTGGAAAGACGTCTGCGATGTCGCTGCGAGAAACCACCACCTCGTGGTGCTCGCTGCCGGTCGCGCCTGCCACCAATCGCTGGTAGCGGGTCTCGTCATACTCAGCATCGGCAAACCGCAGCGAAAAGGTCTGGAAGCGGTCGCCCGCGATGCGGCTTGCCATCATGGCGACAAGCGAGCTGTCTAGTCCGCCGGACAGGTAGCAGCCAACAGGCACATCGGCCTGTTCGATGCGCAGAGCCGTCGCCGAATACAGACCCTCGCGTACCTTGGCGACGGCATCATTGAGCGAGCCCGCAAATTCATGCCGCTCGTCGAACGCATCTGGATAGCTCGGTTTCCAAAAAGCCTGCTCACGAACGGTTCCGTTTTCATAGACTCGAACGTGTCCAGGCTTGAGTTCCTGAATTCCTTTGAACACGCCCTGCGGCGGGACCACCGTCCAGAGTGTGAACGTCTGATCAATGCCGGCTGGATCGAAGGCTCGCGGCAAAGCCGCGTCGGCTGCGAAGATGGCCTTCACCTCGCTGGAAAAATAGAGGCGTCCGGCGTGCTCGCAAAAATGCAGGGGGCATATGCCGAACCGATCGCGCGATAACACCAGGCGACCGGCTAGCGAATCCCAGATCGCTATTGCCCATTGCCCGTTCATGCGCTCAAAAGCGGAGTCACCCCATTCGCGATATGCATGAACCGCCACTTCGGTGTCGCTGTGGGTGCGGAAGCGGTGGCCGAGCGCGACCAGCTTTTCGCGAAGCTCAACATAGTTGAAAATCTCGCCGTTGAAGACGATCCAGGTTTTGCCGCCCGTGTCGGCAAGCGGCTGTTGCCCGCTCGAAAGGTCGACAATGGAAAGGCGTGCGTGGGTCAGCCCTGTGCGATTGTCGCGGTAGAGGCCGTGTTCATCCGGACCGCGATGCACGAGCGACCCCGCCATGCGCAGGAGCGCCTCGCGTGAAGGCCGCGCCGCGGTAGCGTCCAGTGCCACGATTCCGGCTATGCCGCACACGCTGAGCCCTCGTCCATCTGGACGGCGGGCAGGGGTCTCGCGTGAAGATAACGCGCTGCGCGCCGCTTGCTTTCAATGTCCTTGAAGACTTTCTGCACCTCGTCCTGGGTGAGGCCGGCAACCGCTGCGACCTCGCTGGCCGAAATGCCGTGATTCAGGCCGTAGAGACACAAGTCCGTCAGATGATATGGCAATGCGAAATAGAACTCCTCCTGGCTCTGCGCCATGGAGAACGTATCCGTGGTTGGTGGCCTGCGCCGAACCTCGGAGTCTATCCCGAGATACTCGGCTAGTTGATAGACTTGCGTCTTGTAGAGGTGGACGATCGGCAATACGTCGGCGATTCCGTCGCCCTGTTTGACGAAAAAGCCTTGGTCGTGTTCGAGCCGGTTTGGCGTACCTGCCACCGCATAGTTGAGACGGTCCGCATGGTAATACTCCGTCATCTTTCGCACGCGTTGCTTGTAGTTAGTGGCAGCGACGATTTGCAGATAGGTTGCGGGTGGCAATCTGACGGTGTCGACTTTGCCATCCGGATCTTCCACCGTCAGCCTTGTGATGTTGATGCCGTTGCTTTCTAGAATCGAGGCCATCACCAGCTTGCACTTCCAGCCTTGACCATAGGCAGGAACGACGGTCCGGATCGCCTCGATCTGACGTGAATAGGCGCCTATGCCCTCCAGAGCTGGCGTGATATCTTCAATGACCGATACGATACCAAGCTGCGATGCAACTGCTTGGCCAAGTCGCAACGAGTCGCCGGAAGAATGGGATTCCGGCATAAATAGGCCGAGGACCTTATCTTTTCCGAACGCGCTGACGCAGAGGGCTGCGACAACGGAGCTGTCTATGCCCCCGGAGAGGCCGACAACGACGCCTCGGCGCCGAAGTGTACCGAAGACCTGTTTGCGCAAGGCTTCTACGATGCGATCGACCTCACCACGAGCATCGAGCACCAGGGCATCCTTGCCAAACCCCGAGATCACGTCGATAGCCGTTCCTCCCCTTGGCGAGATTCTTCTGGCAGATAAGTTCGGGCCACGGCCGCCTCGATGAGAGGACGGTTCGTATCGACATTGGGTTCCGAAACCATGTCGATGTGGGTGCCGACGATTGGGATCACATCCAGGTCTGCGAAAGCATTGTCCCACCCGATGGCGCGAGGCATTCCGGGACGGGCGCAGCGAAATAGGGTACCGGTGATCGGCAGTTGGGGTCGTGGCATCAGCAGCCACTGAAAGAAGGCTTTTGCCCTCAATACTTCCTGAAGCTCCAGCTTGGCCCTAAAGCTGGTCGCGTTGAATTTCTCTTGGGCATAGCGATCAAGCAAGCGGGCCAGTTGCATCTCGTAGCCCATTCGGACCACGACTTTTGCAAGGGCACGGCAAGCCATTCTGTAGGCGGTAATACGATTGGTTCGGATTCGATGGATTGTGCGGACGACCGTCTCTCGGTAAGTGCTCCGTTCACCGAGCAGGCTTGTGTCGAGGATGCCCAGAAATTTCACGTTTCGCCCGGCAGCCAGCAGCCTTGAAGCAACTTCAAAAGCAACGACGCCGCCAAGCGAATGACCGAGAAGTCGTACGTTACCTTCAGGCTGGACGCGGCGTATCTGGTCGAGCGCGGCCTCGGCCATATCTCCGACCGAGGTTTTTCCCTGCAGTATCGTTGCCAAAGCAGGATACCTGACCGGGACGACCCGGGCCGTTCTGCCCATGGAGGCCGCAAAGGCGGCAAGGCTAGGACCATACCCGACGGACCCCGGGAGAAGGAAGAGAATTGGCTGATGCCCATTGCGCGAGCTGGCCTGTTCGTTACCGGCTTTCGCGGCCGCGACGGCTTTCACCATTTCCTCTAAATTCATTCCGACGGTGAAAGGTTCAAGGTCGATCTCTAGGCCGAGGACGCTTTCGATCTCCATTACGCAATGCAACAGCTTCAGCGAATCTCCGCCGGCGTCATCCCAGCGTCCGGCGGCAACGCGCGTATTCAGAACCTTGGTCCAGGCACGTTGTACGATCTGCTGGATAGTCCGCTCGTGTCCCGTATTCGGAGCCTGGACAATGCGTTCCTGCCTTGCGCTCGCACCGTCCAACTCGGCGAGCCTCGCCATGTCGACCTTCCCGCCCGGGAGGCGCGGGATTTCGGCAATCGCGTGCAGTCTCAGCGGGCATAGGGGCGGCGGCAGTGTCGTTCGGGCAAGATGGCGAAGATCGTCCGCGAAGTTGGAAGTGGCCGGCCCGCGAGGCACGGCGAAGGCGATGAGTTCCGTGGACGCCGTCACAATCGCTACGGCATCCTCAACGGAAGGCGCGCCACGCAGAACCCGCTCCAACTCGGCGGGTTCAACGCGTCGGCCATTGATTTTGATCTGACGCCCCTTGCGCCCCATGATCTGTAGCAGGCCATGGTTGTCCAACTGAACAAGGTCACCCGTTTCAAAGATCCGGGCGGACGGGTTTTCGGGGTCCGCGGCCACCGGCGCTACGACGCCGTTTTCCCAATGGCCAAGCAACACATACGGACTTTTTATGACAAGCTCGCCAGTCTCGCCGGGCGGGACCGAGCGTCCTTCCTCGTCGACAATCGCGAACCTAATCCCTGGAAGGAGCCATCCAACGGGGACCGAAGCATCTTGCTCCGGCCAATCGGTCGGTACAAACCATTGTGATCCCGTGGTCTCGGTTGACGAGTAGCCGATCTGGACCAGGCAGTTGCTTGAAACGGCGTCGCGCAGCAGCTTCATATCAGCCCACGAAACCTTTTCGCCGCCGATCCGAGCCACCCTGAGGCTGCGGAATGCGTCTTCTGATTTGTTCGCCATGAGCGCGCGCAGGAGCGCTGGCACCAAGTAAGTGACAGTCACTCCTTCGCCTTGCATCCGGTGCAAAACTGCGCGCAAGCCTACTGCTTCGACCTCAAGAAGATTCAGCGTGGCGCCGGTAAGGAGTGCGGCGAGCACCTCTCGACACCCAGCGATGGTGGCCGGTCCCGTGAGAGGCAGGAACACGTCCTGCGCGTTGATGTGACAGGCGTTTACATATTGCTGAACACGCCATAGCAGGCTGCGTTGACTGTTGACGATGCCTTTCGGCCGACCCGTACTGCCTGAAGTGTAAAGAACGATCGCGGGTGCATCGACGGATACCGCATGGAGTTGGGGAACGCGATTGCTCTTCGGTTCGCCGCGGGGCGACACATTTATCCAGCCGACAACTCGCGGCAGGTCCGTGGGTCGGACGTCTCCATCCCCTATGACAGTCGACAACCGCGCCTCGGAGACGATCGCATTGATCCTGGTATCCGGATCCCTCGTGTTGAGGGGCACCATAGGCCGCCCTGCGGCCATGCTCGCCAGCATCGCCAACGGGAAGAAGGCCGTATTCGGAAGAAGAATGCCGACGGCGCTATCGGCGGGAGTGATGGCCAGGATGCGGCCAGCCAGAATCTCGACAGCCGAGACGAGTTCCGAATAGGTGAAGCGGTTGGTTCCGTCGGTAATCGCCAATTTTTCGGGATATTGACGGGCCACATTTCTCAAATGATCGACGACGGCAACGTCCGCATAATCGGCATCCATCCGCTGATAGGGGCGCAGGACAGGGCCGCCTTGGTCGAGCGCGTATTCAGGGACATTCGTCCATTCGCGATATGGCGATCGAGAATCCGTCCGCGGATGCTCAATCGCGAGTTCCGATCCGGAGTAGGCTGGTGACATGACAGGCTCACGCTATGGATAGCGTCAGTTATCGCCGTCCGCACAAACCATTTCATCGATCATTCTGATGATGCTTGCGATGCCGGAGGTGTACATCGAAAATTTCTTCCGCCTCATGGTGGCGAGCCATCAGACCTAAAGAACAGTTGTACGCATGCAGAGCTGATACCGCGGCGCGGCCGAGGCAGATTTGCATTCTGGATGGCTCGTCCGGCGCCTCGGTCTCTGTTGCCTAGAAGCACGTCGCGCTTGGCGATTTAGCACATGAAATTCACCGGTAAGATATGAGGATAGCGACAGCGTGCCGCGGAGGGACCGAACTCGGTTGCTGTCCTTCCGGCCGTCTTTTGGAAACACCGCAATCTATATGAACGGTTTTGTATCGACGGCACTCAACGAGCTCCGCCAGCGATCCTGTTTGTCCAAGCGGCGATGGCCAGCCCGCAGATCGCGCCCGCAAAATCGGCAATCCAATCGAACACGTCCATGTCCCGCGCCGCCAATGGCCTGGCCTGAAGAACCTCGATCGCCGCACCTACAAAAAGGACGAATACAATCATCCTCAACTTTTGCTTGGGCCAACCGAAACCGCCAAGCAACGCTAAAGCCGCGAAGGCGGCAGCGTGATTGAGCTTGTCGTGGCTGAACGTGAAACCCATGCCCAGCATCTCGAGGATGCCACCGGGCAGCAGAGCTAATGAAACAATTCCTACCAAGGCGAATGGAAACGCCGTTCTCGCCACCAGGGAGTAGCTGCCCGTTGCCAGCAAACGCACTAGTCCTTCAATCAAGCCCGCTGAAGCTTCCGCAAGCCGAGGCAATCACCAATTCTCCCGCTTAGCGCCATGTCGGCGCATCGGCTAAATGGATGAGGCCTGCGAGGGAAATCTCGTGGGCTTGGTGATACTGCAGTATGGCTGCGTTGCCGCAGCGGACCCGATCATCCCCAATGTGAAGAGGTTCACCTTGCCAGGCATTAGGTTGCGCTATGTTCATGGGGAGAATCGCAACGGGTGGGAAGCACGGCGTCTGGAGTAGCTGCTGGCAGCGGCTAGCCGCCGGGCCTCGCCAGCGAGGTTTTCGGAATCTCAGCCGTTAAGGAGCATATCCGTTCCGGCCAATTTCTGGGCGAAACATGCGAACGAACCACGTGGGCGTCTGAATTTTGCGAACGATGGCATCTGCCACCCAGAGTGCGCTCTCGGCCGACGAGTACAAGGAGGCGCGGCGATATTCGTGGAAGCCCGGCTGTCGAAAAATCACTTCACGCCATCGCGGGCGTGTCACTTGGAACGAGGAAGCCGGCTTCTAGCAATTCCAGAGCGTCCACTGCCTCTTCGACTTGGAGATCGATCAAAGGAATTCCGTCAACGAATAAAACTTTTTGGTCGCCTACATCGTAGACTTCCCAAAGCCGGTCGTTTCCCCGTCGGATGGCGTGCCGTCGCTCCATGCGGGGACAATAGGAGCGGTAAGCCTGTTTGAACAGGAATGATTCCGGCGAAGGTAAATTATAGTGGGGATAAACTTGTCGAATTTGATTGCACTTCGTCATGCATGCAACCCTGGTATGATTTCACAGTGAGTGAAAGGGGTCTGAAATTCCTACAGGAATGGATGGAGGGCAATCTCCCGCATCATTCATCATCTGATACGACCTTAGCGAAAGAGCTTGCGAGCCGATTAACCGGCGACGCCAAAAAGGCTGGAATTCGATCGGAAGAGATCTCAGAGGAGGTCGGTAGCATCTTCTCAACGATGCTCGAGGCGCTTGGAAATAGTGATCCCGAGCCTGATTGAGATCAGGACGCGGGGTGCGGAGTCGAAGAAAGGCTCCAGCCCGCAAGCGATGCGAAATGCAGCTGCCCTGTAGATGCCAGTTGGCGCTCATGCCGCCATCCTGCCGATCGAGAAATATTCGATGCCGTAGCGCGCGATCACCTTGGGATCGTAGAGGTTGCGGCCGTCGAAGATGACCGGCGTCGTCAGCGCATCCTTGAGCGCGTCGAAGGACGGCGCGCGGAAGCTCTTCCATTCGGTGCAGATCAACAGCGCGT
>NZ_RZOY02000025.1 GCF_004022705.2 Mesorhizobium sp. M2D.F.Ca.ET.226.01.1.1 | reverse complement strand
ACGCAGCGGTGTGAGACGGGCATTCTTATGGATGTTCATTCGGATCCTCCGATGGATGCTGAAGCGTGGTAACTCCAGTCTCCTCGGTCCGGTCCGAATGGACAACCTCCCGAAAGCTCACAGCTAGCCAGCCGGTTCTCGAAGTCGCGGCGGTTGACGAGCCCGGTCAGCGCATCATGCGATGCCTGCCAAGACAGGCGGTCGATATAGTCCTGTTCGCGCGTCATGTCGTGCAGGGCCAGGACGCAACCGAGGATATTGCCGGAAACGATCAGCGGCGCGCCATTCAGCGCCACGGGCACGACCGAGTTGTCGGGACGCTCGAGAAGCTGCGGGCGCACATTGGAGCGGCGCGGCTCGCCCGCCAGCAGGCGCGGGATCAGATCGGTCTCCTCGACGCCGCTGTCCTTGTCGACGAGCCGGAACAAGGAGGGGACGGCTTTGCCCCTGGCGGTGGCCAGCGAGCTGGCAAGCAGCCTCTCCGCGGCGGCATTCATGTAATCCAGCCGTCCCTCGGCATCGGTGCTGATGACGGCCTGGCCGATCGAGGCCAACGTGACCTGAGCCCGCTCGCGTTCGGCGTTGAGCGCGTGCTGAAACGCCTGGCGCTGTTGGATCAGCTTACGTGTGCGCCAGACGGCGAGCAGGATGAGCAGGGCGGCGGTGGCGAGATTGGCCGCCGTCAGAGCCATCTTGATGAAGCGCGATCCCTCGCCGAGGCTGTCGGAAAAGGCCTTGGCGAGCGGTCCGATCCGGTGGTCGAGGCCGTGGATTTGCGCCTTCCAAAGACCGATCTCAGCCGCGGATGCCGGCCCCCTTTCAAGCCTGCGATGCATATCGTCGCCAAGTCGCTCTATGGCGAGGATCATCTCGTCGGCCGCGGCCCAGTGGCGGATGGCAATGTCGAGATAGCTCACCCGGCGGAAATTCTGGAACAGCCAGATCATGCCGTCGACATCTTCGGCATGATTTCCGCCGCCAAGGAAGCCTAGCCGCGCCGCGCTTGCGTCAGGCTCCGCCTGTTCGAGCGCCAGCCGCGCGGCACGATCGGCGAGCGGCACGGCGATGGCCTGGCGATATTCGCCGAAATACTCGTCCCGGCCGGTATCGGCATAGAGGTTCAGGAAATAGATGGCGTGCTTCTGCCCCTTCGACCATTGGCTTTCGCCACCGACATAGGCGCGCACGGCCGACAATGTGTGAAGGCTGAGCGTCGCGACCATTGCCTGGATCAGGACGACCGCGACGAAGGGCCAGACCAGCCCGATCAGTCGCGGATTGGCACCCGCCGATGAGAGTTCCATCTCATTCCCTCGGAGCCTGCCGCGACCCCGTCGGTGTCTGTCCGACTGGTTCATCCGTCGGTTGAGACGATGTTGTTCCCCACATGTCGTCCGGTTACTGGCGACATCAATTCAGATAAAGCGCCTGGCTTAACAGCCGATAAATTTGTCCAGTATTTGTTTCACGAGTTATTGGATCGCTGCTGCCGGGCGCTAACCCTACGTGATGGCGATATTTAAGCGCATTAGTATCCGCTGAAGTGCCCGGCAATTGCCGCCGCTCAGCGCTTGGCCTTGGATTTGTTGAGAGCCACGGCTTCGCGAACGAGCGCCTTAAGCGCGCCTTCGTCGATCTTGTCGCCTTGCTTGAAATCGATGGCGCGCCTGGTGTTGCCTTCGAGGCTGGAGTTGAAGAGCTTCGCCGGATCGGGTAGCGCCGCGCCCCTGGCGAAGGTCAATTTGACGACGGCCTTGTAGGTCTCGCCGGTGCAGATGATGCCGGCGTCTTCCCAGACCGGCACGCCGCGCCATTTCCATGTCTCGACGGCTTCCGGCGCGGCTTGCCGGATGAGTGCGCGAAGCCTGGCAAGCGTCTCACCACGCCAGTCGCCCAGTTCCTCGATCCGGCCGTCGATCAGCTCGGACGCAGACTTGCCGTCCTGTGTGCCGCCTTCTTGCATGTCCGGTTCTCCTTAGAGGCTGAATTTGAGATTGCCACCGTGACCCTTTCAGGGAGGGCGCTCGATCTTTTGTGAGGTTACATTCGTTCGCCGGGCAATCGGCTTGCCTGTTTCACCCAGGAGATGAATTGCTCCTCGTCGAACCGGCCGTCCTCATGGATGTGGAAATAGCGCGTGTCCTTGCTCTTTGATTCGACGGGAGGCACGGGCTCCAGCGACAGGCCGCGGAAGAACGCCACCTTGATGTATCTGGCGAAGCAGTGGATGCCGAGGAACCAACCTTGGCCTTCCATGCCGTAGAAGGGAGAGTTCCATTTGACAGTTTTCCGCACATTGGGAACGGCCTTCACGATGAGCTGGTCGAGCCGCCGCCCGACCTCGCTCTTCCAGCCCGGCATCGCAGCGATATAGGCCTGCACGGGGGCATCACCATGGTCCTTGGCGATCTGCGGGTTGCCGCCTGAAAGCAGGACAGGTTTTCCGTCCGGGGATCCGGCGGCGGCAGTCTTGGGCGATTTCGCTTTCGCCATCAGGTTGATCCCACGCGTTGGCGCGTCGACCCGCCACGTGATTTGGCGGCATAGGGCAGCACGAACATATAGAGCCCACTGAACAGCAGCAGGAAAAGCGGGATCAACGGCGAATAGACGATCCAGGCGGGCGGCGGTCCCATGGCCATGGCGGCAAAATTGGCGATGACGGTCATGGTGAAGATAATCGACAGCCAACGATGAAGCTGCCTGATCCACTTGCTCCAGTCCAATGCTACCTCCTCTGTCGAACGATTGAAACGTCAGCCTTGCCAGCGCGCCAGCTGCGAAAGCTGAATGAGGTTGCCGCAGGTGTCGTTGAGCTGCGCGATGGTGGCGCCCGTCACCGCGGTCGGCGCCATGGCGAAGTTGCCGCCATTGGCCTTGATGCGCTCATGGTCGGCATTGATGTCGTCAGTGAACAGCATCAACGCCGGCTGGCCCTGCTTGAAGATGGCCTGCTGGTAGGTTTTTGCCGCCGGATTGTCGTTGAGCGCCAGTTGCAGCTCGGTGCCGTCCGGATCGTCGGGCGAAGTAACGGTCAGCCAGCGAAACGGTCCATTGGTGAAGTCGGCCTTCTTGGTGAAGCCCAGAACGTCGGTGTAGAAACCGAGAGCCTTCTCCTGGTCGTCGACATAGATGCTGGTCAGCTTGATCTTCATTTTGATGTCTCCATTGCTCACGCCTGCGGTTTGCCGCCCCGCCAGGATCGTGTCTGTGTTTTGAAGCTTTGCGGACCTCAATCGATCCGCGAAAGCAACTGCTCCAGGGCCGTGATGTTGCGCTTCCAGCCCACCGTGGCGCCGCGGTAATACGGCTCCTGGTCGACGCGGAAGCCGACCTGCTCCATGCGCAGATGCGTGCCCGTGCTCGTCGGTGTCAGCGTCCAGGTGACCACGCTCTCGAGGTCCTTGGTGTCCCAGGTGTAGGACAAGGTCCGGTTGGGTTCGACTGTCCGCACCTGGCAGTCGACGCCTCCCCACTCCGCGCCCATATTGAAGCGATGGTCCACGACCGGCTTGAAGTTGTTCTTCATCAGCCACTCCTCGATGAGATGCGGTTGGGTGAGCGCGCGCCAGATCTTTTCCGGTGGAAAAGCCATCTCGCGCTCGACGATGACGGAGCGCGTTGCAGCCGAAACTTCGTTCATTGATCCATCCTTTTGAGCAGGTCTTCGAGATCGTCGAACCGGCTTTCCCAAAACCCCGCCATGTCGCGCGTCCAGTCCATCAGCGGCGCGAGCGCCTTGAGCTGCGCGCTGTAGTGGGTCTGGCGCCCTTCATGGCGGTCGCGCACCAGACCAGCCTCCTTGAGCACGCCGAGATGCTTGGACACCGCCGGCTGCGAGACACCGGCCTCGGCTGTGAGGGCTCCGACCGTCTGCTCGCCCTGGCGGCACAGACGTTCGAAAATGGCGCGCCGTGTCGGATCGGCAAGCGTCCTGAACAGCATATCGTGCGTGGCCGGCATCTCAGATCGATAACCCATTGGCTATTGATTAACGTATAACCGCCGGGATATATGTGAGTCAAGCAGCGAAATGAGAGCCGCTCGAAACCGCAATGCCAAGGTGCGTCCGCATGGGAACGGTCGCTGGAGAGCGGCCGCAACAAGCTGCTGCTGCTCAGGGAAAGGCCGTGGCTCTGCCGGCGCGCCTCCACGGCCTTTCCGGACGACACTGAACAGGACGGTTATGCCGGATCGGGCGCCGGAATGGCGAGGTCCCTCAGCAGCGTCGAAAGCTCCGGTTCGTCGATCAGCAAGGCGGCGTCGGCCGCCGGCAGCCATGCGCGCTGCCGGTTCGCGGCTTCCCGCCAGTCGGCAAGCTCCTCGGTGACCTCGAGCAGATAGACCGCTACGTCCACGCGGATGAAGCCGTTGGTCATGCGTTTCCAATAGGAATAGGTGCCGGCAGGCTGCTTCAGCGCCTTGCCGAGGACGCCCGCCTCTTCCTGGGCTTCGATCGTTGCCGCCTTGCGCCCACTCTTGCCCTTCATCGGCCAGCCCTTGGGCACGATAAAGCGGCGCGTGGTGCGCGAGGTGACCAGCAGCACTTCGACGCCGCCGTCTTTGCGCAACCGAAACGGAATGGCCGCTACCTGGCGGATCCGTTGCCCTTTCTTGGCCCTGCGAACTGCCTTCTTCTTGGTTGTTGCCATCCCAAATTCCGGTGAGAGCAGCATCCGCGCCATGCGCCACCGCCGCGCGGCAAAAACCCTGTCTCCCTGCAAACCCTAAAACCACCGCCCTTGCAATCCGGCATCGGCAAGTAAGTCGGCTAATAAACTGAAAAAAACAAAATGTCAGCGGCAAACCCGCGAAATTGTGTTGCCGACTGCTTCCATCCGGCACGTCTGGCCGTAGATGGGCACATCGGGCCGAGGTTTGGGCGCGGCTTGCCGATCGAGGTCGCGGTACAGTTGCTGCTGCTGCTGATATTGCTGCCGCTGCAGCTGGTTCTGCAATTGCTGCAGCTGGTTCTGTTCCATCAATGCGTTGCGGTTCGTCGGGATGACGATCTGCGCCGATACGCCGGAAGCCAGACCCAGCAAGCCTGTGGCCGCCAGGGCAATTGATATCAGAAACGCCGATGAACGGGGCTGCCACATGGCTTCTTTGTCCGCATGAAAAACAGAGCCTCGTCCTAATATAGGGCGTCCGACCGGCTGCGCCATGGTCAGTTGATCGATTGTCATGCCAAAGAAAATCCGGCCCGTGTCCCAGCATTGCACTTGACGGCGGCGGCGGTTGGCGGCTCTATCACGCGGCTCCGCCCCGTCCGCATGAATGGCCGGTTGGTAAAGAGGGTTCAATGAAAATCAGGTATAAGTTGACCATCACGATGCTGGCTGTCGCGGGTATCGTCGGTCTGCCGGCACTTGCCGCGCAGAACAAGGGCGACAAGGTGGCAGCGCCCGCCGCCGACGCGGCCAAGCCGCAACTGCCGGGCGGCGCCTCGGCGCTGTCGGAGAGCATGGCGACTGGACGGTCAACTGCCAGGTCACCGGCACCAACAAGGTCTGCAGCCTGTCGCATCAGCAGTTCAACAAGCAGAGCGGCCAGCGGCTGCTGGCGATCGAACTGACGACCAAGACCGGCCAGGACGCCGCGGGCACGTTGGCGCTGCCCTTCGGTCTTGCCTTGGCCAGCGGCATCTCGCTCGAGATCGACGACAAGAAGCTGGACGGCACGCTGCAGTTCAACACCTGTCAGGCGGTCGGTTGCCTGGTTCCGGTGGCGTTCGATGCCGATACCACGCCGCTCCTGCAGAACGGCACCACGCTGAAGATCGACGCCATCGCGGCCGATACGACACAGCCGATCTCCTTCACCATCTCGCTCAACGGCTTTGGAGGCGCGCTGTCCCGGACGGCGGATCTTTCGGCGAATTAGTTCGCCAGGGACCGGCCGGCTGAATGCTTCGCCCTGGGATGACGACCTTGAGATGCTTCGGCCAACCACCATGGCTTGCCTCAGCTACTCGACCTCTCGCAACCGGTACCCCACGCCCGTCTCGGTGATGATGTAGCGCGGCTGGTCGGGAGTCTTCTCGATCTTCTGGCGCAATTGGCGGACATAGACCCTGAGATATTGCACGTCGGTCGAATCGTTCCAGATCTGCTTCATCAGGAACTGATGGGTCAGCACCTTGCCGGCATACTGCACGAGCATGCGCAGGATGTCGTATTCCTTGGGCGACAGCTTCACTTCCTTGCCCTCGACCTTGACGATGCGCTTCACCAGGTCGACCGAGAGATCGCCGGTTTGGAATACCGGTTTCTCGCCCTGCTGCTGGAATTTATGGCGCAGGGCGACGCGGATGCGGGCGACGAGCTCGTTCATGCCGAAGGGCTTTGTCACATAGTCGTCGGCGCCGAGCTCGAGCGCCGAAACGATGCCGGCCTCGTCGGTGCGGCTGGACAGGATGACGACCGGAATGTCGAGGCCATCGCTTCGCCACTTGCCGAGCAGCTCCAGGCCGGTCATGCCGGGCAGGCCGAGATCGAGCAGGATCAGGTCGGGCCGCTCGGTCTGCATGTGTTCGATGGCTGCCTTGGCATTCGGCGCCTCGGACACCGCATAACCCTGGCTGCCGAGGCCGACACGCAGCAATTTGCGGATCGGCGGTTCGTCGTCGACCACCAGGATGGAGACGGTCTGGTTGGTCATGCCGCATCGTCCGTAAGGGGTGCGCCGAGAGCAGGCAAGTCAGCCGGCACCGGCATGCGGATGGTGAAGATCGCGCCGGCCCGGTCGGTGCGGTTGGCCGCCGCGATCGTGCCGCCCATCGCCTCGATGAAGCCGCGGCTGATCGACAGGCCGAGGCCGGTGCCGGCGCGCACCTGGTCGCGCTTGCGCACGCGGTAGAAGGTGTCGAATATCCGTTCCAGGTCATCGGGCGGAATGCCCGGTCCCTCATCCATCACCTGCAGGATGACGGCGCCGTTGTCGACCCAGGCCTGCAGCCGGATGGACGAGCCGGGCGAGGCGTATTTGGCGGCGTTGTCGAGGAGGTTGAACAGCGCCTGCTCGAACAGCACGGGATCGAGCCGCAGCATCGGCAGGTCGGCCGGAATGTCGGTCTCTATCGTGTGCTCGACGGTGATCGTCTGTGCCCGGTTCAGCGCCGAGCCGACAATGTCGCCGACATAATGCAGCGCGTAATTCGGCTCCATCGCGCCGGACTCGATCCTGGTCATGTCGAGCAGGTTGGCGATGAAGCGGTTCAGCCGCTCCGATTCGCTGACCACCGTCGACAAAAGCTCGGCGCGATCCTTTTCCGGCAGCGCCGGCGCGAATTCCTTCAGCGTGCCGGCCGCGCCCATGATCGCGGCAAGCGGCGTCTTCAGATCATGCGAGATCGAGGTAAGCAGCGCCGAGCGGAGCCGGTCGGCTTCGGCCTCCAGCTTGGCGCGGTCGACATCGGCAACGAGCTGGACGCGCTCGATGGCGACAGCGGCCTGGTCGGCCAAGGCATCGAGCAGGCGCTGCTGCTCGGGCGTCAGCAGCGGCCCCTGCTTGTCATTATCGAGGCCGACGACGCCGATCGCGGTCCGCCCGGTGCGCAAGGGCAGATAGAGACGTTTTGCGCCGGGCAAAGTGTCGGCGCCGCGGCCGGCGGCGCGGTTATGCTCCCAGGCCCAGCGCGCGGCCGCGATGTCGGCCTCGGCCAAGGTATCGTCGGGCGGATAGCCCGCCTTGACCGTGATGGTGCCGCTTTCCGGCAAAAGCAGCACGACGCGGACTTTCAGCATCGAGGCGATCTGGAAGGCGGTGGCCCACAGCACGTCGTCGAGCGTGCCCGCGCCGGCGAGCTTCTTGGAGAAGGAATAGATGTCCTCGGTGGCGCGCGCCCGCGAGCGCGCAGCGACGGCCTGGCGCTGCACGCGCGCCGTGAGATTGCTGGCGATGACAGCGACGACGAGGAAGACCATGAAGGCAACGATGCTCTCCGGATCCCTGATTGTCAGCGTGTAGCGCGGCTCGAGGAAGAAGTAGTTGAAGCCAAGAGCGCTGATGAAACAGGCGTAGAGCGCCGGCCAGAGTCCGCAGGTGACGGCCGACGTCAGCACGGACAACAGAAGCACGATCGCGAGATTGCGCACGTCGAGGAACTGATCGAGAACCGCGCTGACCGCCAGCGCGCCGGCCACATAGGCCGTGGAGAACAGATAGGACCAGATCTGGAACGGTTTCTGCTCGGGCGCGGCCTTCACGCGTACCGGTGGCGCGTCGGCATCGCGTTCGGTACCGGAAATAACGTGGACGCTGATATCGCCGGCATTGCGGATCAGGTCATAGGTAAGCGAGCCCTCGATCAGCTCGCGCCAGCGCGAACGGGTCGGCCTGCCGATGACGATATGGGTAAAATTGTTCGTCGTTGCGTGGCGCACGATGTCCTGGGCCACGTTCTGGCCGGGAATGGTGGTGATCTCGGCGCCGAGCTGCTCGGCAAGGCGCAGGTTCCTGGCCAGCCGGTCCTTGTCTTCCTCGGACATGGTGGCCAAACGCGGCGTGTCGATGTGAAGCGCCGTCCAGGGCGCGCGCAGCCGGTCGGCAAGCCGGCGCGCATAGCGGATGCGGGCGGCTCCGCCAGGCTGCGCGTCGACGCAGACGAGCACGCGCTCACCCGCCGCCCAGGGACCGGGAATGGCGTGCGACTGCATGTGGTTGAGCAGCTGCTCGTCGACGCGCTGGGCGGTGCGGCGCAGCGCCAGCTCGCGTAGCGCCGTCAGATTGCCCGGCGAAAAATAGTTCTCGATGGCGCGCTGGGCGGTGTTGGGGAAATAGACCTTGCCGTCCTGCAGCCGTTTGATCAGGTCGTCAGGGGTGAGGTCGATGATCTCGATGTCGTCGGCCTCGTCGATGATGGAATCGGGAACGGTCTCGCGCACCCTGACGCGCGTGATCTGGGCGACGACATCGTTCAGGCTCTCGACATGCTGGATGTTGAGCGTGGTGTAGACGTCGATGCCCTGCGCGAGAATCTCCTGCACGTCGAGATAGCGTTTGGGATGCCGGCTGCCCGGCGCGTTGGTGTGGGCGAGCTCATCGACCAGGACCAGAGCGGGGCGCCGTTTCAGGATGGCGTCGATGTCCATCTCGTCCAAGGTCTGGCCGCGATAGTCGACCAGACGGCGCGGGATCACCTCGTAGCCGTCGACCAGGGCCTGGGTTTCCTTGCGGCCGTGCGTCTCGACGATGCCGATGACGACATCGATGCCGTCGGCGCGGCGGGCGCGGCCCGCCATCAGCATCTCGTATGTCTTGCCGACACCGGGGGCGGCGCCGAGGAAGATGCGCAGACGACCGCGGCCTTCCCGCTCGGCATGCTCGAGCAGCGCGTCGGGGGAGGGCCTGGAATCGTTGCTGCGGTCTTCGGGCATCAGATCCAATCATAATTGCGCCGGGGGTCGTGTCGATCCCCGGCGCGCGGTGGGATTATTTCAAGTCGTCGAGGGCCAGGTTGAGCGCCAGCACATTGACCACCGGCTCGCCAAGGACGCCGAGCTCGCGACCCTCGACATGGCTGTCGACCAGCGACTTCACCTTGGCCTCGTCGACGTTGCGAGCCTTGGCCACCCGCAGCACCTGGAAGTAGGCGTCCTCGGGGCTGACGTCGGGGTCGAGGCCGCTGCCGGATGTGGTCAACAGGCCCATCGGCACCGGTGCGTTCGGGTTCTCCGCCTTCAACTTCTCTGCGTCGCCCTTGATGCGCTCGATAAGCTTCGGATCGGTCGGGCCGAGATTGGAGCCGCCGGAGGAGCTGGCGTCGTAACCGTTGCCGGCGGCCGACGGCCGGCCGTGGAAGTAACGGTCGCCGGCAAAGGCCTGGCCGATCAGCTCGGAGCCGATGACCCTGCCGTCCCTGGTGATCAGGCTGCCATTGGCCTGTTTCGGAAACAGTGCCTGGGCGATGCCGGTCATGCCGATCGGATAGATAAGGCCGGTCAGCACCGTGAAGAAAACGATCATGACCAAAGCGGGTCTAAGTTGCTTGAGCATCGGGGAAATCCTTATGCGAGGCCAAGGGCGGTGACGATCAGATCGATCGCCTTGATGCCGACGAAGGGCACGATGATGCCGCCGAGGCCGTAGATGAGAAGATTGCGGCTGAGCAGGGCGCCGGCGCCGATGGCGCGGTATTTGACGCCCTTCAGCGAAAGCGGGATCAGCGCGATGATGATCAGCGCGTTGAAGATGATGGCCGACAGGATCGCGCTCTGCGGCGTTGCCAGATGCATGATGTTGAGCGCTTCGAGCGGTCCGTTTTTCTGTCCGGGCGCGACGTAGAAAACCGCGAACATCGCCGGGATGATGGCGAAGTACTTGGCCACGTCGTTGGCGATCGAGAAGGTCGTCAGCGAGCCGCGCGTCATCAACAGCGCCTTGCCGATCTCGACGATCTCGATCAGCTTGGTCGGGTCGCTGTCGAGGTCGACCATGTTGCCGGCTTCGCGCGCGGCGACCGTGCCGGTGTTCATGGCGACGCCGACATCGGCCTGGGCAAGCGCGGGCGCGTCGTTGGTGCCGTCGCCGCACATGGCGACCAGCTTGCCCTTGGCCTGCTCCTCACGGATCAGCGACAGCTTGTTCTCGGGCGTCGCCTGGGCGAGGAAGTCGTCGACGCCGGCTTCCGCCGCGATCGCCGCTGCCGTCAGCGGGTTGTCGCCGGTGATCATCACCGTGCGGATGCCCATTTTCCGCAGCTCGGCGAAACGCTCGGCTATGCCGCCTTTGACAATGTCCTTGAGGTGGACGACCCCGAGCAGGCGACCGTCGCGCTCGACGGCGAGCGGCGTGCCGCCGGCCTTGGCAATCTCGTCGGCAATGGCCTGCAGGTCGCGGATCGTGTCGCTCGTCGGCCGCGTGCCGTGCGCTGCTAAAGTCGCCTGGTTGACATGGGCGAGCACAGCGTCGACCGCGCCCTTGCGCACCGAGGAGCCGTCGATGTCGACGCCGCTCATGCGGGTCTGCGCGGTGAAGGGCACGAAGGTCGCGTGCAGGGTCGCCATATCGCGGGCGCGGATGCCGTATTTTTCCTTGGCGAGAACGACGATCGAACGCCCCTCGGGCGTCTCGTCGGCCAGCGAGGCAAGCTGGGCGGCGTCGGCCAGCTCCTGCTCGCTGACGCCCTTGACCGGCCGGAACTCGGTCGCCTGGCGGTTGCCGAGCGTGATCGTGCCGGTCTTGTCGAGGAGCAGCGTGTCGACGTCGCCGGCGGCCTCGACGGCGCGGCCGGACATGGCGAGCACGTTGAAGCGCACCAGGCGGTCCATGCCGGCGATGCCGATGGCCGACAGCAGCGCGCCGATCGTGGTCGGGATCAGCGTCACGAAGAGCGCGACGAGGATCGTCACCGGGATATAGCCGCCCGAATAGGCGGCGAAGCTCGGAATGGTCGCGGTGGCCAGCACGAAGATCAGCGTCATGCCGACGAGCAGGATGTTGAGCGCGATCTCGTTCGGCGTCTTCTGGCGTTCCGCGCCTTCGACCAGCGAGATCATACGGTCGAGGAAAGTGTGGCCGGAAGCGGCGGAAATGCGCACGCGGATCCAGTCGGACAGGACCTGCGTGCCGCCGGTGACGGCCGAGCGGTCGCCGCCGGATTCGCGGATCACCGGCGCGGATTCGCCGGTGATCGCCGCCTCGTTCACCGAGGCCACGCCCTCGATCACCTCGCCGTCCGACGGGATGATGTCGCCGGCTTCGACGAGCACGACGTCGCCGACCTTCAGGCTGGTGCCTGGCACGAGCTTGAACTTGGCGCGGCCTTCGCCGTTGAGCAGCTTGGCCTGGGTTTCGGTGCGCGCCTTGCGCAGCGAGTCGGCTTGCGCCTTGCCGCGCCCTTCGGCGACCGCCTCGGCGAAGTTGGCGAACAGCACGGTGAACCACAGCCAAATGATGATCTGGAGGGTAAAGCCGAGATCGCCGCCGCCGGTGACCAGGTCGCGGATGAAGAGCACGGTGGTGAGCAACGAGACAATGGCGACGACGAACATCACCGGATTCTTGATCAGCGTGCGTGGGTTCAGCTTGCGGAAGGCGCCGCCGATGGCGGGCACAAGGATGCGGGCATCGACAATGCTCGCGGATTTGGACGGGCTCATTTCGAGGCTCCAGTATCGGTGATGTTGGACGGCGCCGGGTGTTCGGTCTTCGGCAACAAACGCGGAAGGCCGGCGGCCAGCAGCCACAGCACGAGCAGCACGGCTGCCATGCCGAGGAAGGTTGAAAGGGTGGGGAAAGGACGAGGTTTCTCGTCCCTTCCGTTGTAGGGGCCGCCGTCGCCGGGTTGGTGAGGATCGCTCCGAAGGATGTCGTTGAAGCGGAGCACGGCCATCTCAGAAAGTCTGTCCATGGATCATCGCCAGGTGTTCGACGATCGGGCCGATCGCCAGGGCCGGGAAGAAGGTGAGGCCGACGACGATCAGGATGACGCCGACGAGCAGCCCGACGAACAGGGGACCGTCGGTGGGGAAGGTGCCGGCGGAGGCCGGAACCGTCTTCTTCGCCGCCAGCGAGCCGGCGATGGCCAAAGCTGGAATGATGACGAAGAAGCGGCCCACCCACATGGTGACGCCGAGCGTCAGGTTGTACCAGGGCGTGTTGCCGGTGAGGCCGGCGAAGGCCGAGCCGTTGTTCGCGGCCGCCGAAGTATAGGCGTAGAGGACCTCGGAGAAGCCGTGCGGACCGCCATTGGCCATGGAGGCCACGGCGCTCGGCAGGACGACGGCGATGGCGGTGAAGACCAGCATCACCAGCGGCAAAGCGAGGATGGCGAGCATCGCCATCTTGACCTCCTTGGCCTCGATCTTCTTGCCGAGATATTCCGGCGTGCGGCCGACCATCAGGCCGGCGACGAAGACGGCGATGACGATGAACATCAGAATGCCATAGAAGCCGGCGCCGACGCCGCCGACGATGACCTCGCCAAGCTGCATGTTGATGAGCGGGATAAGGCCGCCAAGCGCCGTGAAACTATCATGCATGGCGTTGACGGCGCCGCAAGAGGCGGCCGTGGTGATGACCGCGAACAGCGCCGAGGCGGCGATGCCGAAGCGGGTCTCCTTGCCTTCCATGTTGCCGCCGTCGATGCCCAGCGCATGCACCAGCGGGTTGCCCGCCGCCTCGGCCCAGTAGCAGACGGCAACTCCAGCGACGAACAGCACACCCATCGAGGCGAGGATCGCCCAGCCCTGGCGCTCACTGCCGACCATACGGCCGAAGACATTGGTGAGCGCGGCACCCAGCGCGAAGATCGTCACCATCTGGATCAGATTGGAGATGGCGTCGGGGTTCTCGAACGGATGCGCGGCATTGGCATTGAAGAAGCCACCGCCATTGGTGCCGAGCATCTTGATGGCGACCTGCGAGGCGACCGGTCCGAGCGCGAGCGTCTGCTTGGCCCCTTCAAGCGTGGTGGCATCGACATAGGCCCCGAGCGTCTGCGGTATGCCGAGCCAGACATAGACCAGCGTCAGCACGATGCAGAGCGGCAGGAGCACGTAGAGCGTGCAGCGGGTGATATCGACCCAGAAATTGCCGATCGACTTGCCGGAGGCACGGGCGAAGCCGCGGATCAGCGCGACCGCGATGGCGATGCCGACCGCGGCGGACATGAAGTTCTGCACAGTGAGCGCGGCCATCTGCACGAGATAGGACATCGTGCTCTCGCCGCCGTAATTCTGCCAGTTGGTGTTGGTGACGAAGGAGACGGCGGTGTTGAAGGCAAGGCCCGGTTCGACGGCGGACATGCCGGCCGGATTGTAGGGCAAGACGCCTTGCAGACGCTGCAGGGCATAGACCGCGAGGAAGCTGGCCAGGCTGAAGAAGATGATACCGGCCGCGTAGCCGGTCCAGTGCTGCTCCTCGTTCTCACTGGTTCCCGATATGCGATAGAGGAGCCGCTCGACGGGGCCGAGGATCGGCGAGAGGAAGGTGCGGTCGCCGTTGAAGACGCGATACATATAGCCGCCGAGCGGCTTCACGAGCAAAAGCACGATCGCGCAGTAAAGAAGGATCTGTGTCCATCCGTTGAAGGTCATGGGAGTAACTTTCCGTGCCGGGCGCCAGGCGCGATCAGAAATGTTCTGGGCGAATGAGGGCGTAAGTCAGGTAGACCAGCAGGAACAGGGTCACCGCGCCGCCGAGAAAATAATCGAGAAGCATGGTCCGATCCTTCCGTTCAGATTCTGTCGCAGACTTTGATGTAAGCGAGCGAAAGGACGAAGAATAAAACTTCGATCCCGAGAACAATGATGTCCATAGGTGTATTCCTTGTTTTCATTCCACCTGCAGGCCGTAAAGAATTAAGCCAAAAACGTACAAAAGACGCGTCACCTTGCAGGCGACGGCGCTCAAAGCTTCTGCTCGACGTGAGATATGGACCCGATCGCCATAAAGGTTCGAGAGGGGCCGGATGGGAAAGATATAGGAATTTTATAGGGGTTTTGACGCGGTGGGTGATGCCTGCCCTCGCACCTGCGGCACGGCCTTGAGATCGAGGCGAGGGCGATTGCCTATGGCCAGCGGCGGACAATCGCAAATATGCTAGGCCGCTGAACAAAGTCCGCAGCCGGGAGGACAAGAATGCTCGATATCGCACCATCACAACAGGCGGCAACCTGGCTCGGCGCTTTCGGTCGGGCGCTCGAGGCCGGCGATATCGAGGCGGCAACCGGCCTTTTCGCGGAGGATTGCTACTGGCGTGATCTTTTGACCTTCACCTGGAACATCAAGACCATGGAGGGGCAGGGCGCCATCCGCGAAACGCTGCGGGCGACGCTATCGACCGCGCAGCCGTCGCAATGGCGGCTGTCCGGGGAGCCAAGCGTCGACGACGGCATCATCGAAGCCTGGTTCAGCTTCGAGACAGCGGTGGCGCGGGGTGAGGGCATCCTGCGGCTCAGGGACGGCCGCTGCCGCACGCTGTTCACGGCAATGAGCGAGCTCAAGGGTTTCGAAGAGCGGAAGGGTCCGGCGCGGCCGCTCGGCATCCGCCACAAGGCAGACCCCAAGCGCGAGACCTGGGCGGAAGCCAGGGCGCGCGAGGCGCGGGATCTCGGCGTGCATGAGCAGCCCTACTGCCTGGTCATCGGCGGCGGGCAGGGCGGCATCATGCTGGGCGCCCGGCTGCGGCAGCTGGGCGTTCCGACCCTCGTCATCGAGAAGAACGCGCGCCCCGGCGATTCCTGGCGCAACCGCTATCGCTCGCTCGTGCTGCACGACCCGGTCTGGTACGACCATCTGCCCTATGTTCCGTTTCCGGAAAACTGGCCGGTCTTCACGCCCAAGGACAAGATGGGCGACTGGCTGGAAATGTACACCCGCGTCATGGAGCTGAACTATTGGGTGGCCACCAAATGCATCAGCGCCGCCTATGACGAGGTTCAAAAGGTCTGGACCGTGGTGGTCGATCGGGTCGGCCAACGCATCACGCTGAAGCCGAAGCACATCGTCTTCGCCACCGGAGCCTACGGCCCTCCGCGGCAGATCGAATTGCCGGGCGCCGACAGCTTCAAGGGCGAGCTGCTGCATTCCAGCCAGTATTCCACCGGCGAGAAGTTCCGCGGCAAACGCGTCGCCGTGATAGGTGCCGCAAGCTCAGGCCATGATGTCAGCGTCGATCTCTGGGAAGCGGGCGCCAAGGTCACCATGGTGCAGCGTTCGCCGACGACGGTGGTGAAGTCCGACACGCTGATGGAAGTCGGCTTCGAGATCTTTTCCGAGAAGGCGCTGGCGCGCGGCATCACCACCGACAAGGCCGACATGATCGTGGCCTCCACGCCGTTCGCGCTGGTGCCGAAGGCCCAGCGCGCGCTCTATGACGTGATCAGGGCGCGCGACGCGGATTTCTACCGGCGTCTCAGCGACAGCGGCTTCGCCATCGATTTCGGCGAGGACGAGACTGGGCTTTTGATGAAGGCTTACCGTACCGGTTCCGGCTTTTACATCGATGTCGGCGCCTGCGAGCTGATCCTGAACGGCGAGGTCAAGGTGAAAAGCGGCGTCGGCATCACGTCGCTGACGCCGAACGGGATCCTGTTCGAGGACGGCAGTGAATTGAAGGTCGACGCCATCGTGTGCTGCACCGGCTTCCAGTCGATGAACGAGACGGTGGCGGGCATCGTCTCTCGCGAGGTCGCCGACAAGGTCGGCCCGTGCTGGGGCCTCGGCTCCGGCGTGAAGGGGGATCCCGGACCGTGGCAGGGCGAGTTGCGCAATATGTGGAAGCCGACGGCGCAGGAAGCGCTGTGGTTCCACGGTGGCAATCTGGCGCTGTCGAGGTTCTATTCGAAATATGTGGCGCTGCAGCTCAAGGCGCGCATGGAAGGGATTGCGACGCCCGTTTACGGCGAGCCGAGTAATGCACGGCGGTGAAGCTGCGATCTCCCCCCTCGAGGGAGAGATGGCCGGCAGGCCAGAGGGGGTCGTCTCACGTTGAGCGCCGGCGTCCTCTCTTGTTGCGAGCCGCGTTGGCGCTTCACGCGCGGCGACCCCCTCTGTCGCCGTCGGCGACATCTCCCGCTCAAGGGGGGAGATCACCTGCGTCCAAAATGCCTCGCCGCCACATCCACATGCGTGTGGTGCGCATGCGGCTCAAAACGCTCGGTTTCGTTGCAGTCGGCCGCGTCGTTCGGCCACCATTTGCCGGCGATGGCGATGCCGTTGGAGACCAGCCGCTGATCCGCCACCAAGGATGCTCCGACGGCGTCGACGAAGCTGAAGCGGCCCGGCTGCAGCCTCAGCACCGCGACATCGCCGATGCCGCCGACTTTCAGCGCGCCCAGCTCGGGCCGGGCGATCGCCTGCGCGGGGTTCACCGTCGCGGCGCGCAGCACCTCGACCAGCGACATGCCGAGCGCCATGAGCTTCGACATGCAGACCAGGATGTCGAAGGCGGGGCCGTCGACGCAGTAGAGGTGGACGTCGCTCGAGATGACGTCGGGGGCCAGGCCCTCGGCGAGCATCGCCTTCGCCACCTCGAAATCGAAGGAACCCATGCCGTGGCCGATGTCGAAGATGACACCGCGCTCGCGCGCCAGCCGCATGTCCGGCCGCACCGCGCCGGAGGCGAAGACCGGGGCGTTGGGAAACGGACGGAAGCAGTGGGTGAGGATGTCGCCGCGCCGCAGCCTGGGCAGCACTTCCGAGCGGCCGGGCGGCGGCTCGTCGATATGCGCCATCAGCGGCAGGCCGGCCTTGTCGGCGGCTTCGAGCGCGAGATCGACCGGCGCAATCCCGCTGGTGCCGCCGGCATGCTTGCCGGAGCGCACCTTGACGCCGACCACGACGTCGGCGTGCTCGCGGACCGCCGCGACCGTTTCGCGCGGCTCGCAGAGCCTGAGATCGTTGCACTCGCCGACCGATACCGTGTTCGAGAAGCCGAAAATGCCGGCAAAGGAGATGTTGACGTAAGCGAGGATGCGGACCTCCGAGCGCTCGATGACATGGCGGCGGAAGCCGAGGAAATTGCCGGCGCCGGCGCTGCCGGCGTCGATGAAGGTGGTGGTGCCGCTCTTGGCGGCGAGCCGGTCGGCATCGACGCCGAGCGAGGTGCCGCCCCAGTAGACATGGCTGTGCAGGTCGATAAGGCCGGGCGTGACGATGCAGTCCCTGGCGTCGACGACTTCAGCTGCCGCTTCGGCATCGATCGCCGCGTCGATCGCTGCGACGCGGCCTTCGGCGATGGCAACATCACGCTGCGCGTCCAGGCCCGACGCGGGATCGATGACGCGCCCGCCCTTGATCAGGAGATCGAACTGCATCGGTGCCTCCCTGCTGTTTGTTTCACGCAATTCCGGATGGAGAACCGCCAAGCACTTTTCCTGGAATTGCTAGCGATCCGACCGGCGATCAGACCGGCCGGTAGGCGACGGCCTCGACCTCGATCTTGATGTCGATCATCAGGCGCGACTCGACCGTGGTGCGCGCCGGCGGGTCGTTCGGGAAATGCTTCGCATAGACGGTGTTGAAGGTGCCGAAATCGCGTGCGTCCTCCAGCCAGACGGTGGTCTTGACTACGTCGTCCATAGTGCAGCCGGCGAGCGCCAGCGCCGCCTTGACGTTCTGCAGCACCTGCTCGGTCTGCTCGGCAATGCCGCCCTTCACCACCAGCCCGTCGCCGCCCACCGGCACCTGACCGGAGACATAGACGAAATCGCCGGCGCGTACGGCGGGCGAGAGTGGGACATGCGATTTTCCAAAGCATTGCTTGGGCAAGTAAGCCTCCTCTTGGCGATCGAACGCAACCGTTCGCGTAGCCGTCTACGCTTGTCGGCATAATCCTCATAGAGGCAATGTCGGAAAGCAACATTTATTCGAAATCCATGTTGCTTTATTACAAAAGCCTGAGCATCTTGCGCTCCACGCCGCATAGCTCGGCTGCGCGATATGAGGGGAGATCCAGCATGACCTTCGACAAGAATCCGTTTCCGGAAGGCGATGCCGATCGCCACGCGCTGTGGGAAATGCTGGTCCGGCGCGACATCGATGCCTTCCTCGGACAGGCTTGGCCGATGGTCGAGGACGATTTCATCGCCGAGAGTTTTTTCGGCATGCATGCGCATTTCCTGCCCAATGCCGATGCCTGGCGGCTGCAGTTTCCGAGGCTCGACGTCTATCGCGACGAATGGCTGCGACAGGCCAAGGAGACAGCGGCGACGAAATTCGCCGAGCCGCTGCGCGAGGCGATTTTCCGCGTCACCAACATGCGCGACATCGACGTCGATGGCGATCGTGCGGTGCTGCACAAGAAGTTCGACGGCTCGATCGCCAAGGCCGACGGCAGTGTCGACCGGCTCAAATGGCAGACGCTCTACTTTTGCCGCAAGGTCGGCGGGCGTTGGAAGATCGCGGGTTTTGTCGGTTACATGCCGCATCCGCTCGGCTGATATCGCTCAGCGCGTCTTCCAAGCCGCAATGTCAGGCGAGAAGCGGCAGTCGCTCATCCGGCGAGCGGTGGTCGAAGACGACGCCCATGGTCTTACCAATTGCCGCCATGACGATCAGTTCGACGAGGTGATCGTCGCTGTCGCCGCAGGCTGGATCGGAACGGCGGATGGCATCGAGCATGGCGCGCGTCGAAACGGTGTCGCCGGCGCGGAATTTCGAAAGAGCAGACACAACAAGGTCTTGCACCGTCAACGCGGCAACTGGCACTTCGGCAGCGACGTCCATCGGCCTCCTCCTGCCATGAACCCTGTCCCGCCACGATGATACGCCAACGGCCGGCCGGCGCCAGTGAAATGGTGGTCCGACCAGAGTGATTGCCGACAGCCTGCCGCCAAAGGGCGAGTAGCTGTGGAACACCTGGCAAATGGCCGTGGCGTGCTCGACGCCTTGCGCTCGGGTTGATAACCCGAACCGGCGCAGGGAGACGATCCGAGTCGAGACATGACCGTTGCAATCGAGATGGGGCAGACGAGCGCAGGCGCGCCGGCGGCCCTCGACCTTGAGGAACTGCTGGCGACCCGCCTGCTGGTGCAGGGCAATTCGGGCTCCGGCAAGTCGCATCTGCTGCGCCGGTTGCTCGAACAGAGCGCGCCGTGGGTGCAGCAGACGATCATCGACCCCGAAGGCGACTTCGTGTCGCTGGGTGAACGCTTTGGCCATCTGGTGATCGACGCCGAGGAGCATACCGAGCGCGGCCTGCAGGCGGCGGGCGAGCGGGCGCGCATCCATCGCGTCTCGACGGTGCTCAATCTCGAAGGGCTCGACGCCGAGAACCAGATGCGGCGCGCCGCGGCCTTCCTCGGCGGGCTGTTCGAGGTCGCGCGCGACCACTGGTATCCGATGCTGGTGGTGGTCGACGAAGCGCAGCTCTTCGCACCCGCCGCCGCGGGGGAAGTGTCGGACGAAGCGCGAAAACTTTCGCTCGGCGCGATGACCAATCTGATGTGCCGTGGCCGCAAGCGCGGGCTTGCCGGCATCATCGCCACGCAGCGATTGGCAAAGCTCGCCAAGAACGTCGCGGCGGAGGCCTCCAATTTCCTGATGGGCCGAACCTTCCTCGACATCGACATGGCACGCGCGGCCGATCTGCTCGGCATGGAACGGCGGCAGGCGGAAGCATTTCGCGACCTCGAGCGCGGGCATTTCATGGCGCTCGGACCGGCGCTGTCGCGCCGTCCGCTCGGTGTGCGCATCGGCCAGACGGAAACCAGCCCGCGCAACGGCACGCCGCGGCTGATGCCGCTGCCGGAAGCAGCACTCGAGGATGCCCGCGCGGTCATCCTGGCGGCGCCGCCGCCGGACACGATCAGGCCGCAACGCCGGCCTTCGCCGGATCTGCTCGATCAGCTGATGGCGGCCAAGGCCGCGCCGCTGGACATCCGCCCCGAGCCGGCGGAGCCGCAGCCCAGCGCCGAGGACCTGGCCGAGCGGCGCGAGCGCATGGACCGCATCCTGCGCGCCATCCTGGCCGAGCCCGATGCGGGCTTCCGCGTCATCGGCGTGCTCTATCAGGAGTTCGTGGTCCGCTGCCGCATCGAAGGGCTTGCCTCGGTGGTCCCGGACCTTTCGGAATTCCGCCGCATGCTGACGCGGGCCCGCGCCGGCGTCGGCTCCGACATGGCCGAGGACGATGCGTGGCGGGACGTCTCGGTCCGCGCCTCGCTGCTGCCGGAGGACATGCAGGGCGTGTTCATGATGATCGCCCGGGCGGCCAAGGAAGGCTGGCCCTGCCCGAGCGACGCGGCGATCGCGCGCGCCTATGGCTCGCATTCGCTGCGCCGTGCGCGGCGGCTGCTCGACTATATCGAGGAGCAGGGGCTCATCGTCTGTCAGGTCGACGGCACGGGGCGGCGCACCGTGACGCTGGTCGAGCTCGCCTGGGCGACGGCGCCCGGCGATCCCAATGCTGCGGAGCAAGACAGCTCGGCGGCGTGACCTGCAGGAGCGCCGAGGTGGGCGATTGAGCTTCAGATCGCGCTTGAGTGGCGGGCACTGCTCGAAGCCAGATAAGCGTCGAAATGCGCGGCGATCGTCCTTGCCAGGAGATGCCCGTCCTCGCCGATGACGAAGCGGTCGCCGACCCGGCTCAAATGCGGCGAAGCCTGGGTCAGCAGCGCCGCCTCCCGCAGGACCGCATCGGCTGTCGCGCCGAACCTCGTGCGCATCTCCGTCGCCGAGAAGGAAAAGTCGCACATCAGGCGCTCGATCACCCAGCCGCGCGCATGGTCCTGTTCTGTAAGGGCACGGCCGCGCATCGTGGCGAGGCCGGATGCTTCGACCATCCTGCGATAGCCGCCGGTCGAGGGGGTGTTCTGCGCATAGCCCTGGCGGAAGCGGCTGATGGAAGACGGGCCGAGACCGATCAGTGTCTTGCACAGGTCGTCGGTGTAACCCTGGAAGTTGCGCCTGAGGCGGCCGTCCCTTGCAGCCACCGCGAGACTATCGCGAGGCAGGGCGAAGTGATCGATGCCGATCGGCAGATAGCCGGCAGCGCGGATCAACCCCGCTGCCGCCGTCGCCTGTCCGAGCCGGGCCGCGAGATCGGGCAACGCCTGGTCGTCGATCATCGTCTGGTGCTTCTTGAACCACGGCACATGCGCATAGCCGAACAGCGCCAGGCGGTCGGGGCGAAGCGACAGGGCTTGCTCGATGGTCGCGCTCAGCGTCTCTACCGTCTGGAATGGCAAGCCATAGAGCAGATCGAGATTGACCGAGCCGACGCCGCGCGCCCGCAGCCCTTCCAGCACCCGGGCCGTGGTCTCAAAACTCTGCTCGCGGTTGATCGCCTTCTGGACGCGCGGATCGAAGTCCTGGATGCCGAGGCTGGCGCGGGTGAGCCCGATCGCCGCCAGCGCGTCGAGCCGCGCCTCGTCCATGTCGTTGGGATCGATCTCGACACTGAGGCCGACATCCGGCGCAAGCGTGAAGTTCACCTCCAGCCGTTGACGCAAGGTCCGCAGGTCGTCGGGCCGAAGCATCGTCGGCGAACCGCCGCCGAGATGGACCGACACGATCCTCGCCCGCTTGCCGATATGGCGGGCGACCAGCTCCATCTCCCGGTATAGCGCGACGAGATACTCCGCCACAGGCTCATAGCGCCGCGTCTGCCTGGTGTTGCAGGCGCAGAACCAGCACAGCCGGTCGCAGAAGGGGACATGGACGTAGAGCGAGACCGCTTCGTCTTCACCGACCGTGTCGAGCCAGCCGGTGACCGTCGCGGCATCGATGCCGGCATGGAAATGCGGCGCGGTGGGGTAGCTGGTGTAGCGCGGTACGTTGGCTTCGATCAGCCTGTGACTGGGAACGTTCATGGCTTGAGCTCGATGGTGCGGACATCGCGAAGCGACGACGCGCGGTGGGTCGAGATGACGATGATGCGATCGCTGAGATGAGCCATCAGGCGGTCGAGGACGCGAACGCCCTGCGCGTCGTCGAGATGCTCCGTCGGTTCGTCGAGCAGGACTAGTGGCATGGGTGACAGCCAGGCGCGCGCGAGATTGATGCGCTGTACCTCGCCAAGCGAGAACCGGTCCTGCCTGATCCAGGCATCCAGCCCGCCGGCCTCATGGATACGACCGTCCATCTCGACGGCTTCCAGCGCCCGCCAGAGGGCGGCGTCCGGAACATCGCCGGCGAACAGGTTGGCGCGGACGGTGTCTTCGAGGATGACCGCGTCGTGCAGAACGAGCGCCGCCAGCGCCCGCCGCTCGCCGGCCGACAGGATGCGGTCGCCGGCGGCAAAGGCGTCGTCTCCGATCCAGCCTGCGATCTGCTTGAGCAGGCTGGTCTTGCCCGAGCCGCTTGCCCCGACGAGCACTGTCGGCTGACCTGGCGCGAGGAACAGGGAGATGGGCATTCCGATCGCCCGGCTGTCGGGCGCGCAGCGCTGCAGGGCGCCGTGACGCAAAAGGCACGGCGAGGCCCCGTCCGACGGCGAACCGCGCCTGCCGGCCGGGGCTGCCTGCATCCATCGTCCGACCTCAGCGCGAGCCGCGTTGCGGCGAAGCACGGCAACCAGAATGCGCGATGCCCCATTCATGGTTTCGCCCAGCGCCAGCCAGGAGAAGGCGAGCAGCATGGGCGCGAGAAGCTCAGTGCCCTGCCGGCCGGCATGCCAGGCGGCCGCCATTACGCAGACGCCGGCAACCGGGCCGAAGGCCGCGCCGATCATGTCCAGCATGGCCTGCATCTGGCGAAGCCCAAGCAGCGCGCTATCGGCGCGGGAAAGCGCGGCAAGGGCTTCGGAGCATTCGCGGTTCCAGGCGCCCTCCGCCTTCAACGGAACGGCTGACGCCATGGCCGCACCGAGCCGGCTTGCGCCCCCGCGACGCAGCGACCTGGTCTCATCCCATGCCATGGCGCCAGCCTTGGCCACCCGGTTCCCCGCGAACAGGATGGCAAGCAGCAGAAGGGTGATCGGCAGCAGGGACAAAGGCGCAAGAATCGCAGAGCCCGCAATCAGGATCGCGAGGCCGCAGCCGAGCGTCAGCGCCGGCAGGCCGGCGCGCAGCCTGGCGTAGTCGAGGTCCTCGACGTCATCGAGATAGTCGGCGAGGCGAGCGTCGTCGCCGAGTTGCCATCCCGCCTGGCGCACCGCCGGCGCCGCCGCCGTGGCGGCGAAGAGTTCCGAGCGACGCGCTATCTGATCGGCGAGCGCCGCCTTGTGGCCGGCAAGGCGTTCGCCATAGCGGGCGGTGGTGCGGCCCACGGCGAAGAACCGGATCAGCGCCGCCGGGATGTGGAAATTGAAGGTGAAGGCAGCTGCGGACAGGCCGGCGATCGCCACCGATCCCAGCAGCCAGGCGGAAACGCCGCCCAGCAATATGGCGCAAAAAAGCGCGGCGAAGGCGAAGCCCGCCGCCAGCCGCCACGACTTTCGGCTCGATGATTGAACTGCTGTGCTCATGCCGCAACCTCGACGGCATCGCTGTCGGTAAGGTCGACGGTCAGGTCGGCGGCGGCAGCCAGATCGCGGTCATGTGTTGCCACAACGACTAGCCGCGCGCGCGAAATCTCAAGCAGCACGCTCCGGACGGCTTCGGTGGTCTCGCGGTCGAGCTTCGCCGTCGGCTCGTCGGCCAGCACGGTTCGGCCGGAAAGTTGCGCGCGGGCAACCGCGATGCGGAGCCGCTGGCCGCCCGAAAGATTGGCGCCGCCTTTGTCCAGCCTGGCATCGAGGCCGCCCGGCAGCAGCGTGTCGTCGAGCAGCCCGATCGCGTGGGCGGCATCTTCCAGCCGGTTCCGGACCACCGCACCGGCATTCCACGAAATGGCCTCGGCCAGGGTTCCCTCGGGTACGTAAGCGTCCGTCGAAACCCAGGCGATGTCTTCAGCGGCTAACGAACGGATCCCTGGCGCCGGCGCCGTGCCAGGTTCGAGACCGGCGAGACGTCGCAGCAAGGTCGATTTGCCTGATCCGCTGGGCCCGACGATGGCGACGAGGCCTTTCGCGGGCAGTATCAGGCGCAGGCGGTCGAGCGCCGGCAGGGCCTTGGCTTGGACCGGCTCGGCGCCGAGCAGGCGGTCCAGCGCCGCGGCCGCGGCCAGCCCTTCAGCCTTGGCGTGGTACTGCTCCGAAAAGCGGCGGAACGGCGCGAAATATTCCGGCGCGATCATCAGGATGAACAGGCTCTGCCAGAGTGCCAGGTTGGAGAAACCGGGGATCATCGCGAGCTTGAGGTGGCCGAGGCCAAGGAAGACGGCAAGGATGGCAATCGAGAGCGAGGCGAAGAAGTCGATGATGCCAGCATTGGCGAAGGCGATGCGCAGCACACCCATCGTGTTGTCCGCATAGGCTTCAAGGCGCCGGGCGAGCTTGGCCTCTTCGCCGCTCGCGGCATGGTTGGCGAGGATCGTCGGCAAGGTGCGGATGCGATCGGCGAACTGGCCGGCCAGCCGGCCGAAGGCGCGTTCCTGCGCATCGGCACGGCGGCGGATGGCGTCGCCGATCAGCGCGAAGAACAGGATCATCACCGGCGTCAGGCAGATGACCAGCAGCGCTGCCTGCCAGGAGACGAGGAAAAGCGCTGCCGCCGCCAGCAGCGGCCCGGCCGCCATCATGGCGCTTGCCGCGCGGTGGCCGACGACAAGGCCGGCGATCGCTTCGGGATGACGCTGCATCGACAGGATGACGCCGCCGACGGAGAGCGACTGCAGCCGGCGCGCCGGCATCTCGTCCAGCCGCTTGGCCGCCAGCTCACGCAGTCCGATCGACACGGCAGTCTCTGCGGAGGCTTGCGCCCTGTCAGCGGCAAACCCGGCGACGCAGGCAGCCAAGAGAAAAACCATCGTGACCGGGACAAGCCAGGAGGCGACAGGCTCGCCCATGACGAGTCGGCCCACCGCCATGGCTGCCGTCGCGGCAAAACCGAGCCGCAACGCCGTGCGGGCGACTTGCAGGCAGAGCAGGCGGAGCAACCCGCGTTTTGCCAGACGCTGGGCGGTGGCGAGCGCGTGGAAAGCGTCCGGCGCCGAGGCGGCTGGGTCGTGAGATGAGGCGGAAGCGGCTGGCGATCTCATGCGCAGGTTTTCGCACGCGCAAGGACGAAAGGAATTGATCCAGATCAAGTCGCCTGCGTTCGTCCGGCGCTATGAGGCTGTATCCAGAAAGGATGCTCCCATGTCCGACTTTCTTCTCGTCGATCTGTCGCGGCTGCAATTCGCGCTGACGGCCCTCTATCATTTCCTGTTTGTGCCTTTGACCCTCGGCCTCTCCATCCTGATCGCCATGATGGAGACCGTCTATGTCATGACCCGCCGCACCATCTGGCGCGACATGACGAAGTTCTGGGGCGTGCTGTTCGGCATCAACTTCGCCCTCGGCGTCGCCACCGGCATCACCATGGAGTTCCAGTTCGGCATGAACTGGGCCTATTACTCGCACTATGTCGGCGACGTGTTCGGAGCGCCCTTGGCCATCGAAGGGCTGATGGCCTTCTTCCTGGAAGCCACTTTCGTCGGACTGTTCTTCTTCGGTTGGGATCGGCTCTCGGCGCGCGCGCATATGATAGTGACCTGGCTGATGGCGCTCGGCACCAATTTTTCCGCGCTCTGGATCCTGATCGCCAATGGCTGGATGCAGAACCCCGTCGGCTCGGCCTTCAACCCGGACACGATGCGCATGGAGGTCACCGATTTCATGGCGGTGATCTTCAACCCGGTGGCGCAGGCGAAGTTCGTCCACACCGTTTCGGCCGGCTATGTCTGCGCCGCCACTTTCGTGCTCGGCGTATCGGCCTGGTATCTGCTCAGGCGACGCCATGTCGAGCTTGCCAAGCGCTCCTTCGTGATCGCTTCGGCCTTCGGCGTGGCATCGGCGCTGTCCGTCATCGTGCTCGGCGACGAGAGCGGCTATGCGCTGACCGACAACCAGAAAATGAAGCTCGCGGCCATCGAAGCCATGTGGGAGACTGAGCCGGCGCCGGCCTCGTTCACGGCCTTCGGCATCCCGAGCCAAAGCGATCGCCAAACGCATTTCGCCATCCGCATTCCATGGGTGATGGGCATCATCGGCACGCGCTCTTTCGAAAAGCAGATCGCCGGCATCGACGAACTCGTCGCCCATGCCGAAGCCCGCATCCGCAACGGCGTCGTCGCCTATGACGCGCTGGAGAAGATCAAGGCGAACCGCAACGACACCGCTGCCCGCGCGGTCTTCGACGCCAGCTCGAAGGATCTCGGCTACGCGCTGCTGCTCAAGCGCTACCTGCCCGATCCGCGGCAGGCGAGCGAGCAGCAGATCAAGGACGCCGCCTGGTCGACAGTGCCTTACGTGCCGCTGCTCTTCTTCGGCTTCCGCCTGATGGTGGCCTGCGGTTTCACGCTGCTGGCGCTGTTTGCCGTATCGCTGTGGCATACGACGCGGGAGACGGAGGCGCCGCGCTGGCTGTTTCGCGCCGCGCTCGTCGCCATGCCGCTGCCCTGGATCGCCATCGAGGTCGGCTGGTTCGTGGCCGAGTTCGGACGCCAGCCGTGGATCATCGACGGCGTGCTGCCGACCTTCCTTGCGACGTCGGAGCTTGGCGTCAGCGATCTTCTGCTCACCATTGCCGGCTTCACGCTCGTCTACGGCGTGCTCGCGATCATCGAGGTCAGCCTGATGCTGGCCGCCATCCGCAAGGGACCGGAGGTGGCGAAGGTCATCGATGACCTGCGCCCGAGCGCCGACCCCGCAATGCAACCGGCAGAGTGAAAGGATCACGACGATGATCGAATTTCTCTTCGACTATGAAACGCTGCGCGTGATCTGGTGGATACTGCTCGGCGTGCTTTTGATCGGCTTCGCGGCGACCGATGGGTTCGACATGGGCGTCGGCGCGCTGCTGCCCTTCGTCGCCAAGACGGACGCCGAGCGGCGCGTGGCGATCAACACCATCGGCCCGGTCTGGGAAGGCAACCAGGTGTGGTTCATCCTCGGCGGCGGCGCCATCTTCGCGGCATGGCCGGCGCTCTATGCGATGAGCTTTTCCGGCTTCTACCTCGCCATGTTCCTGGTGCTCCTGGCGCTGATCATGCGCCCGGTGGCCTTCAAATACCGCTCGAAGCGGCCGGATCCGGCCTGGCGCACGCGCTGGGACTGGGCGCTGTTCGTCGGCGGCGCCGTGCCGGCGCTGATCTTCGGCGTCGCGGTCGGCAACACCTTGCAAGGCGTCCCGTTCCACTTCACGCCGGACCTTCGCCCGATCTATGAGGGCAGCCTTTTCGGACTGCTCAATCCGCTGGCGCTCTATTGCGGCCTGGTGTCGCTCGCCATGCTGGTGACGCACGGTGCGGCCTGGCTAACGTTCAAGGCGGAAGGCACGGTCGCCAAGCGCGCTGGCTTGATCGGAGCAAGGGCCGCGATCGCCACAGCGGTGCTCTTTGCCGGCGGCGGCGTGCTGGTCTGGCTCGGCCTGCTCGGCGGCTACCGCGTCACGTCGCCGATCGTCTGGGACGGCCCGTCCAATCCGCTGGTCAAGACGGTGGTGGCCGACGGCGGCGCCTGGCTGGCGAATTTCCATGCCCATCCGCTGCTCTGGATCGTGCCCGCGCTCGGCGTCGCAGCACCTTTGCTTGCCGCGGTCGGCTTCCGGGCGCGGCTCGAAGGATGGACCTTCATCGCCTCGAAGCTCGGCGTGGTGACGATCATCGCAACGGTGGGGCTGGCCATGTTCCCGATCCTGTTGCCGTCGAGCAGCAATCCCGGCCATTCGCTTGCGGTCTTCGACGCTTCGTCGAGCCGCGCCACGCTGCGCAACATGCTGATCGCCACGGTGATCTTCATGCCGCTGGTCCTTGCCTACACCGCCTGGGTCTACAGCGTGCTGTGGGGTAAGGTCGGCGAGAAGAGCGTCGAAAAAGCGGGCTCGTCGGCCTACTGATCCAACCGGAGTTTCTGACCATGTGGTATTTTTCCTGGATTCTCGGCCTCGGACTGGCCGCCTCCGTCGGTATCCTCAATGCGCTCTGGTATGAGCTGCGCACCGTCCGCGAAGAACCCGCCGAGGACACCGTCGCCCTGCCCACGCCTTGAGGCGGGGCGCGACGGAGGAGCGATCATGACGGGCGCAAAGTCGGAACCGTTCCACAGCCCGGCGGATATGAGGCGGGCGCATGTACAGAAGCTCGCGCTCTGTCACATACTGGAAGGCATCGCCGACGATCTGCCGTCGCGCGTCGACCGGCTCCAATGCCTCGCCGTGGCGGCCGACCTGTTGCCGCTGCTGCGTGAGTGCCACCGCTTCGAGGAAGAGGTTGTCTTCCCAGCCTTTGCGCGACGAACCGGCGAGGAAGACACCATCGCGCGACTGAAGCTCGAGCATCTGGAGGATGAAAGCGCGGCGGCGGATCTCAGCGAGGTGCTGCTGGCCTACGGCCACGGGCGGCTGATCGAAAATCCGGAGGCGTTCGGCTACATGCTGCGCGCTTTTTTCGAATCGATGCGTCGCCACATCGCCTTCGAGCACGACCATGTGCTGCCCGAGGTTCTCCGCGATCAATAAAGGACGCGTGGTTCAATCACCGGCCCGCGCGGCGAGGCGCCCGATGTCGTCGACGATAACGTGGCGATTGTTCTCGATGCGGACGACGTTCTCGCCCCGCAGGCGGGTGATCTGCCGGCTCACCGTCTCGATGGTGAGGCCAAGGAAATCCGCGATCTCCGCACGCGACAGCGGCAGGTCGAAAGCGGCGCCGCGACGCTCCGGTCCGGCGGCTGGATCGATGTTGCGCACGATCATCAAAAGGAAGCTTGCGATCTTCTCGGAGGCCGTCTTGCGGCCGAGCGCCACCATCCAGTCGCGCGCCTGATCGAGCTCGCGCAGCTTCTGTTCGAGCAGGCGATGCTCGAGATTCGGCTGCTCCTTCATCATGCGTTCCAGCGCATGGCGCGGGAACGAACACAATTCGACGTCGGTCGCGGCCTCGGCGGTGAGCGTGCTCTCGCTCTGGAAAGGCCTGCCGAGGAAATCGGGAGCGAATTGCAGGCCGACGATCTGCTGGCGGCCGTCGGAAAGCGTCTTGGTCAGCTTCACGACGCCCGAAAGCACGTTCGAGAAGCGCTCGACGCTTCTGGAATCGCCCATCAGTTCCTTGCCGGCCTCGGCGTTGTGCCGCTTCGTCGACCTGGCAAGGGCGACAAGCTGCTCAGAGTTGAGCGCGCCGCATATGCCGCGATGCCGCGCCTCGCATGAAGCGCAGACCACCGGGACGCCTGCCGTGTGAATATCTTCGCGCACGATGGAACATCTATAGTGTTCCCGCCCTTCAGCGGCAACGCAGGCCGGGACGCGATAGCGTCGCAGCCCATGCCGCGAGGATCGGATGGAAACCATTCCCGTCGACCACCGCATTGCACAATTGCGGTCCGCCTGCACAATAGGCGCATGTCCGCCGGTTCGTTAGCCATCCTTGTTATTGACGAGAACCGCATCCGCGCTTCGATCATCGAGGCCGGGTTGCGCGATGCTAGCCATCACCATGTCACGGTCATCCATGACGTGGCCGGGATTGCCCGGCGCATCGCCGAGATCGAGCCGGATGTCATCGTCATCGATCTGGAAAATCCCAACCGCGACATGCTGGAGAACATGTTCCAGTTGTCGCGCGCGGTGAAGCGGCCGATCGCCATGTTCGTCGACCGCTCCGACCAGGCTTCGATCGAGGCGGCGGTCGATGCCGGCGTGTCCGCCTATGTCGTTGACGGGTTGAAGAAGGAACGCATCAAGCCGATCCTCGACATGGCGATCAGCCGCTTTAATGCCTTCTCGCGCATGGCGCGCGAACTGGAGGAGGCGCGCAGCGAGCTGGAGAACCGCAAGGTCATCGACCGGGCCAAGGGCATATTGATGAAGTCGCGCGGTTTGAGCGAGGAGGCGGCCTACACGCTCCTGCGCAAGACCGCCATGAACCAGAACCGCAAGATCGCCGAGATCGCCCAGAGCCTGGTGACGGCGGCGGGATTGCTGGGGGAGGGCGAATGAGCATGGCGCACGAAATCACCGCCGGCTTCATGCCGCTCTTCGACAGCGCGGTCTTGGTCGCGGCCGCCGAGATGGGCTTTGCCGCCCGCGAAGGCATCGAGCTCAAGCTGCAGCGCGAGACCTCCTGGGCCAATATCCGCGACCGCATCGCCATCGGTCATTTCGACGTCGCGCATATGCTGGGGCCGATGCCGCTCGCCTGCAGCCTCGGCCTCACCCCGCTTGCCTCGGATACCATCGTGCCGTTCTCGCTAGGACTCGGCGGCAATTGCGTCACCGTCTCCAACGCCGTTTGGGATGGCATGGCGGCCCATGGCGCCGTGGCCGACCTCGGTCCAGCGCGTGCCGGGGCCACCCTCGGCGCGTTTGTGCGCGAGCGGTCGGCTGCCGGCCGCGAGCCGCTGCGTTTTGCGGTCGTGCATCCGCATTCGGGGCACAATTACGAACTGCGCTATTGGCTCGCCGCCTGTGGCATCGATGCTGACCGCGACATCGAGATCGTCATCGTGCCGCCGCCCTTCATGGCTGATGCGCTCTCCGCCGGCCGCATCGACGGCTATTGCGTCGGCGAGCCGTGGAACAGCGCTGCCGTCGCCGCCGGCATCGGCCGCATCGTCACCGTCAAGGCGCTGCTCTGGCGCAACAGCCCGGAAAAGGTGCTGGGGGTGCGCAAGGCCTTGGCCGAGGAGAACCCGGATGCGCTGGCGGCGCTGCTGAGAGCGCTGCATCATTCTGCCCTCTGGTGCCAGGATCCGGCGAACCGCGGCGAGCTGGCCGCCCTGATGGCGAGGCCCGATTTTCTCGGCCAGTCGGAGGCGATGCAGCTGCCGGCGCTCACCGGACGTCTTCAGCTCGGCGGCGGCGTAGAACGGAGCGTCGAGGATTTCTTCCTGCCCTTCGACAAGGCGGCCAACTTTCCCTGGAAGAGCCACGCGCTGTGGTTCTACACGCAGATGGTGCGCTGGGGGCAGTTGCCGCACACGCCACAAAACCTCGCCATCGCCCGTGACTGCTACCGGCCCGACCTTTATCGATCGGCGCTGAAGCCGCTTGGCGTGGCGCTGCCGGGCGCCAATGCCAAGGTCGAGGGCGCGCTGAAGGTTGCTACGCCGGTCGGCTCGGCGGGGGCGAGCCTCGTGCTCGGCCCGGACGGATTCTTCGACGGCCAAATCTTCGATCCCGACCGCATCGACGCCTACATTGCTGGCCAGAAACGCGCCTGATCATTTGCGCGTCAATCTTGTGCATTGCACAAAATTTATGCGACCTGTCTATGCTGTTGATCAATGTTTGACCGCGCCGCCGCTTGGCGTGGTTGCATGTCGATTCTGCTATCGCTTTGATTTTGATTGAAGTTCAGATTTCTCGCAAAACTGGCACGCTTCGTGCTTTGAAATAACCGAGCCCCTCGTGGGCAATAGAACAGGCGTCCAATGGCGGGCGCCACAGGCAAAGCTGCCGCTCAGGTCACCACGCGATCCCGGATGTACGGACGCGAGAGGGCCTGGACGGCAGCTTTTTTCGTTTTGGACCGGAGACGACGATGAGGAGACGGATCGGACCTTTGCTCAAGGATTTCACCCGCCGCGATTTCCTGGCGAGCAGCATCCTGACGGCGGTGCTGTTCGCTGCCGCGCTGCTTCTGTTTCCCGCCAGTCACGAGACCGAGGGCAAGGGGCCGCAAGTAACCGCGCAAGTCCCGCCTCGCTGACCAACTTCAACACCACACGCGGCGCTTTCCACGCCGCAAACCGGAGCCGATCATGACCGCAAACCTCCCAGCCGCGCCCAGCCAGGACAGTAGCTCCCGGCAAGCGCTCGTCATGTCAACCATCGCCTTCACCGTCTGCTTCGCGGTGTGGACGATCTTTTCCATCATCGGCGTGCGCATCAAGCAGGAGCTTGGGCTGAGCGAGACCGAATTCGGCCTGCTGGTCGGCACGCCGATCCTCACCGGGTCGCTGGTGCGCATGGTGCTCGGCGTCTGGACCGACCGCTTTGGCGGGCGCCTGGTCTACACCCTGACCATGCTTGCCGCCGCGGTCGCGACCTTCCTGCTTGCCTTCGCGCACAGCTACGGGCAGATGCTGGTCGCAGCACTTGGTGTTGGGCTCGCCGGTGGCTCCTTCGCCGTCGGGGTCGCCTATGTCTCGCGTTTCTTCCCTGCCGGCAAACAAGGCACGGCGCTCGGCATTTTCGGCGTCGGCAATGTCGGCGCCGCGGTCACCAAGTTCCTGGCGCCGCTCGTGCTGCTTGCCTGGGGCTGGCAGTCGGTGGCGCTGATCTGGACCGCGGCGCTCGTTGTCATGGCCATCGTCTTCTGGTTCACCACCAACGACGATCCTGTCATCCGCGAGCGCCGCGCCGGCAAAGCGGCACCGGCGAGGAGCTTCTGGCAGGAATTCGCGCCGCTGAAGAACCTGCAGGTCTGGCGCTTCGCCTTCTACTATTTCTTCGCCTTCGGCGCGTTCGTGGCACTGTCGCTCTGGCTGCCGCGCTACCTGATCGGTGTTTACGGTTTCGGCATCGCCACCGCCGGCATGATCGGCGCCGCCTATTCGATCCCCGCAAGCATCTTCCGCGCCTATGGCGGCGTGCTTTCCGACCGCGTCGGCGCCCGCACCGTGCTCTACTGGACCTTCAGCGTCTCTGCCGTCGCGACGCTCGTTCTGTCTCTCCCCTCGGCAGATTACGTCGTGCGCGGCATCAGCGGGCCGATCCAGTTCCACTTCGAGATCGGCCCGCTCGCCTTCATCGCCGTCGCCTGTGTGCTCGGCTTCTTCATGAGCCTCGGCAAGGCCGCCGTCTACAAGCACATCCCGGCCTATTATCCGCAGAGCGTCGGCGCGGTCGGCGGCGTCGTCGGCATGATCGGCGGCCTCGGCGGTTTCATCCTGCCGATCGCCTTCGGCGCGCTGAACGACCTCACCGGCGTCCGGTCGAGCTGCTTCATGCTGCTCTTCCTCCTCGTCGTCTCCTGCCTGGTCTGGATGCACTTCAGCATCCGACGGATGGAGCGCGCGGCCGCGCTGAAGACGTCGTCTCTTTCCTACGCCGCCGAATAAACCCGGAGCCCGACATGAGCGAAAAACTCGTCATCATCGGCAATGGGATGGCGCCGGGCAGGATGCTGGAGCACCTGCTGGAAGCTGCCCCCGACCGCTACGCTGTCACCATCTTCAACGCCGAGCCGCGCGTGAACTACGACCGCATCATGCTGTCGCCCGTGCTGTCGGGCGAGAAGGCGTTCGAGGAAATCGTCATCCATGGCGACGGCTGGTACATCAAGCACGGCATCACCCTCTACAAGGGCCACCGGATCGTCGCCATCGATCGGGAGGCAAAGACCGTCACTTCCGACCACGGCGTGACCGAGAGCTACGACCGGCTGGTCATCGCCACCGGCTCGGTGCCCTTCATCATCCCGGTGCCGGGCAAGGACCTGCCCGGCGTGCTCACCTATCGCGATCTCGACGACGTCAACGCCATGCTGCTTGCGGCGCAGTCGCGCGCCAAGGCGGTGGTCATCGGCGGCGGCCTGCTTGGGCTCGAAGCCGCGGCTGGTCTGAAAGAGCGCGGCATGGACGTCACCGTGCTCCATGTCATGCCGACGCTGATGGAACGCCAGCTCGACCCGGCCGCCGGCTATCTGCTGCAGAAGGCCGTCGAGGCGCGCGGCATCAAGGTCATGACCAAGGCCAACACCAAGGCGATTGTCGGCAATGGCAAGGTCGAGGGCGTCGAGCTCATGGACGGCACGATCATCCCGGCGACGCTGGTGGTGATGGCGGTCGGCGTCCGCCCGAGCATCGCACTCGCCAAGGACGCCGGGCTCGATGTCAATCGCGGCATCGTCGTCGACGACCGCATGCGGACCTCCGATCCGGCGATCATGGCGCTCGGCGAATGTGCCGAAGTTGGCGGCCATGTCTACGGGCTGGTCGCGCCTCTCTATGAGATGGCGCGCGTCGCGGCCGCCGGGCTGGCGAATGGCGAGGACAGGCGCTTCGTTCACTCCGACACGCCGACCAAGCTCAAGGTCACCGGCATCGACCTGTATTCGCTGGGCGACTTCGCCGACGGCGAGGATCGCGAGGAGATCATCCTGCGCGACGCTTCGGCCGGCATCTACAAGCGCGTCGTGCTGCAGGACAACCGCATCATCGGCACCGTGCTGTTCGGCGAGACGGCGGACGGCGCCTGGTTTAACGACCTCAAGAAGAAGGCGACCGACATTTCCGAGATGCGCGATACGCTGATCTTCGGCCAGGCATTTCAAGGAGGCGTTTCCTCGGACCCTTTGGCGGCCGTTGCGGCACTGGCGAATGATGCGGAAATCTGCGGCTGCAACGGCGTCTGCAAGGGCAAGATAACCGGCGCGATCACCGGCAAGGGCCTGACCGGGCTCGACGACGTGCGCGCCCACACCAAGGCTTCGGCCTCGTGCGGCTCGTGCACGGGCCTCGTCGAGCAACTGCTGAAGCTCACGCTCGGCGAAGCCTACAATCCTGCGGCTGTGCAGCCGATGTGCGGCTGCACGAGCCTCGGCCATGACGATGTGCGGCGGCTGATCAAGGCGAAGGGGCTGAAGACGATCCCCGCCGTCATGCAGGAGCTCGAATGGAAGACCTCCTGCGGCTGCGCCAAATGCCGGCCGGCGTTGAACTACTATCTGGTCTGCGACCGGCCGGACCAATATGCCGACGACTATCAGTCCCGCTTCATCAACGAGCGCGTGCACGCCAACATCCAGAAGGACGGCACTTATTCAGTGGTGCCGCGCATGTGGGGCGGAGTGACCAGCGCCGGCGAGTTGCGTGCCATCGCCGACGTGGTCGACAAGTTCGATATCCCGATGGTCAAAGTCACCGGCGGCCAGCGCATCGACATGCTGGGCATCCGCAAGGAGGACCTGCCGGCGGTTTGGGCCGATCTCGGCAAGGCCGGCTTCGTCTCCGGCCATGCCTATGCCAAGGGCCTGCGCACGGTGAAGACCTGCGTCGGCACCGACTGGTGCCGCTTCGGCACGCAGGATTCGACCGGGCTCGGCATCCGCATCGAGAAGTTCATGTGGGGGTCCTGGACACCGGCCAAGGTGAAGATGGCGGTGTCGGGATGCCCGCGCAACTGCGCGGAGGCGACCTGCAAGGATGTCGGCGTGGTGTGCGTCGACTCTGGCTACGAGATCCATTTCGCGGGCGCTGCCGGCCTCGACATCAAGGGCACCGAGGTGCTGGGTCTCGTGAAGACCGAGGATGAGGCGCTGGAGGTGATCGTCGCGCTCGTGCAGATGTATCGCGAGCAGGCCCGCTATCTCGAGCGCATCTACAAATGGGCCAAGCGCATCGGCACCGCCGAGATCAAAAAACAGATCCTGGACGACGCCGGGAAGCGCAAAGCCTATTACGAGCGCTTCGTCTTCAGCCAGAAATTCGCGCAGGTCGATCCCTGGTCGGAGCGTGTCTCCGGCAAGGACAAGCATGAGTTCCGGCCACTTGCCACCGTCAACTTTGCGGAAGCGGCTGAATAATGGAGATGCTTGCGCCAGGCACCCCCCTCTGGCCTGCCGGCCATCTCCCCCGTAAGGGGGGAGATCAGCTGTCATCCCGGCCTTCGCTCATCTCCAACGCTGCAGAATTGGGCGAAGCGCCCAAGCTGCCAATCTCCCCCCTTGCGGGGGAGATGTCCGGCAGGACAGAGGGGGGTGCCTGGGCGCCTTCCTATCAGCCAAAGACGAGGACGGCTGCATGAACTGGATCGCTATCGGTACCATCGCCGACATCCCGCTGCGCGGCGCGCGCTGCGTCGAAACCCCGCAAGGCAAGATCGCGGTGTTCCGCACGGCGGCTAACCAGGTCTTCGCCATCGACGACCATTGTCCGCACAAGGGCGGGCCGCTCAGCCAGGGCATCGTCCACGGCGCGGCGGTGACCTGCCCGCTGCACAATTGGGTGATCTCGCTGGAGAGTGGCAAGGCGCTTGGCGCGGACGAAGGCTCGGTCAGGACTATCCCGGTCAGGGTCGAGGGCGAGCGGCTGTTCATCGCGCTCGAAGCGCTGGCCTCGAAAGCGGCCTGAGGCATGGAGGAAGCGCGCGAGGTGAGGACCACCTGCCCCTATTGCGGGGTGGGCTGCGGCGTGCTGGCCGAGGTCGCCGCGGACGGCACGACAACCGTCCGCGGCGACCTCGAGCATCCGGCCAATTTCGGCAAGCTCTGTTCGAAGGGGACGGCGCTCGGCGAGACGCTCGGCCTGGAAGGCCGACTGCTTCGGCCGGAGATCGGGGGCAGACAAGCCGGTTGGGATGAAGCGCTCGACCTTGTCGCTGGAAAATTCTCGCGGGCGATTGCCGAGCATGGACCTGACTCGGTCGCCTTCTACGTTTCGGGCCAGTTGCTCACCGAAGACTATTATGTCGCCAACAAGCTGATGAAGGGTTTCATCGGCTCGGCCAACATCGACACTAATTCGCGGCTCTGCATGGCATCGTCCGTCGCCGGTCATCGCCGCGCCTTCGGCGAGGACATCGTTCCCGGAGTCTATGAGGATTTCGAGCAAGCCGATCTCGTCGTGCTCACCGGCTCCAACACCGCATGGTGCCATCCGGTCCTTTATCAGCGCATGCTTGCCGCGCGCAGGGAGCGTGGGACGAAGATCGTCGTCATCGATCCTCGCCGCACCGCGACCGCCGACGAATGCGACCTGCATCTGGCGCTCGATCCGGGCACCGATGTGCTGCTGTTCAACGGGCTGCTCGCGCATCTCGCGCAAGCTGGAAAGATCGATACCAGGTTCATCCGCGACCATACCTCCGGCTTCGATGCCGCGGCCGCGCTGGCCGGCGCCGACGCGCCGTCGATCGCGCGGGTCGCGAAGGGGTGCGGATTGGCGGCTGCCGATGTCCAGGAATTCTACGACCTCTTCGCCGGAACCGAACGGACCGTCAGCGTCTACAGCCAGGGCGTCAACCAGTCGGCGCACGGGACCGACAAGGTCAACGCCATCATCAACTGCCATCTCGCCACAGGCCGCATCGGCAAGCCCGGCATGGGGCCGTTCTCGGTCACCGGGCAGCCGAACGCCATGGGCGGCCGCGAGGTGGGAGGTCTCGCCAACCAGCTCGCCGCGCATATGGACTTCGCGGACGAGGCCAACATCGATCGTGTGTCGCGCTTCTGGAACGCGCCCAACATCGCGCGGCGCGGCGGTCTGAAGGCCGTGGATATGTTCCAGGCGGTCGCCGACGGCCGCATCAAGTCGCTGTGGGTGATGGGCACCAATCCCGCGGTCTCCATGCCGGATGCTTCGCGCGTGCGCGCCGCTCTGTCCAAATGCGATTTCGTCGTCGCCTCGGATGTGGCTAGAACGGACACCACCCGCTATGCCGATGTGCTGCTGCCGGCTGCCGCCTGGGGCGAGAAGGACGGCACGGTCACCAATTCCGAACGGCGCCTCTCGCGCCAACGCGCCTTCCTGCTGCCGCCGGGCAAAACGAGAGCCGACTGGCGCATCATCTGCGAGGTCGCCGCACGTATGGGCTTTGGCGATGCCTTCGCTTACCAGTCGCCAGCCGACATCTTCCGCGAGCATGTGGCGCTCTCGGCCTTCGAGAATGATGGCGAGCGTCTGTTCGACCTTGGCGAACTGACTGGCCTCAGCGACACGGACTACGATACCTTTGTACCGCGGCACTGGCCCGCTTCGGACCGGCGCGAGCAGCAGACAAGATTGCTCGGCGATGGCCGCTTCCCGACGCCTGACGGTCGCGCCCGCTTCGTGCCGGTGCGGCAGGAGGCAACGGCCTTCACCGTCGACGCCGACTATCCGCTTGCCCTGAACACAGGCCGGCTGCGCGACCAGTGGCACACCATGACACGCACCGGGAACGTGCCGCGCCTGATGGCGAACGCGCCGGAGCCTGCAGTCGATCTCCATCCGGCGGATGCGGCCGCGCGCCACCTCAAGGATGGCGACCTCGCCCATCTTTCGACCCGCTTCGGCTTCGTCCGTGCGAGGGTGCGGGTGTCGGAAGCACAACGGCGCGGCCAGGCGTTCCTGCCCATGCATTGGAGCGGGCATTTCGCGGCCAAGGCTTCCGCCGGCCTGCTGTCATCGCCGGTCACCGATCCGCATTCCGGCCAGCCGGAGCTGAAGCATGTTCCGGTCCGGATCGTGCGGGAAGAGACCGGCTGGGCCGGCGTGCTCATCACCCGCCGCGATCTCAGGCCGACGGGCTTTGTCCACTGGAGCCGGCATGCGGTCGAGGGCGGCTGGGTCTACGAGCTGACCGGAACCGAGCCGCCGGACCAGGGCATTCTCCTGGCGCGCAAGCTACTCGGCGTTCAGCGGCGGGATCAGCTGCTCGAATACACCGATCGCCGCGGGCTCGCCTATCGCGCGGCGGCCATCGACGATGGCGGCGCCATGGCCGAGGCTCTGCTGGTCGCCGCTCCGGACCAGTTGCCGGCGCGCGACTGGCTGGTGTCGCTACTCGCCGCCCGCCAGAAGCTGTCGACGGCCGATCGCCACGCGCTTCTATCCGGGCGCTCGCCCGTGCCGATGCCGGCCATCGGCCGGGTCGTGTGCGCCTGCTTCCACATAGGCGCCAACCAGCTCGCGTCGGCGGTTGCCGCCGGGTGCGACAGTCTCGAAGCGATAGGCTCGACGCTGCGCGCCGGCACCAATTGCGGCTCATGCCGCTCGGAGATCCGGGCGATCATCGATGCTCGCCAGGTGCAGGCTGCGGAGTGAGCCGTTCGATCGGTTCTACCGGTCCTCGACGATCCGCAGATACGCCGCCGTCACGAACAGCACGATGAAGCCGAACAGGATGCGGCGGCCGCCTTCGGGCATCTGCAGGATGGTGAGCAGCGTCGTCAGCACGGTCAGGATCAGCGCGCCGATTATGGTGCCCATGTAGCCGCCGCGTCCGCCGAAGATCGAGGTGCCGCCGATAACGGCGGCAGCCACCGATGGCAGCACCAGTGGCTCGGCCAGCGACAGCGATGGCGCCTTGATCAGGCCGATATAAAGCAGGCCGGTGATGCCGGCGAGCAGGCTGGAGAGGACGTAGAGCGCCGTGATCACCTGCCAGTAGCGGACGCCGGACAGGCGCGCGGCGCGTTCATTGTCGCCGACGGCATAGAGGAGGCGGCCGAAGCCGGTGCGGTTCAGCATGAAGACGATCAGGACAGCCACCGGCACGAACAGGAGAAGCGCGTTGGGAAAACCGTAGGTCAGGCCGGTGCCCAGCCAGTTGAGGAAATCCGGAATCTTGGCGCCGGAGGCGATGACCGTGCGCTGGTAGACCTGCAGGAAGCCGGTGCCGATCAGGCTGGTGCCGAGCGTCATGATCAGCGGATGCACCCGAAACACGCCGACGCCGATGCCGTTGACGAAGCCGATCAGCACGGCCGGCAGCATGGCGAGCAGGAAAGCCACCGTGGGATCCTGGTTGACGATCTGGGTGGCCATGATGAAGGCGCTCATCGTCGCCACCGTGCCGACGGACAAGTCGATGCCGCCGGTAAGCATCGTCATGGTCTGGCAGCCGGCGAGGATCGCGAGCGGGATGGCGAATTTCGCCGTGTTGGCGAGCCAGCGCTCGTTGACGATGCCAGGGCGCAGGATCTGCAGGATCACCACGAGAATGATCAAAAGGATGATCAGCGGGATGAGCGGCCGGTCCGCCATGAAACGCTTGAGGCGGCGGCCGAACGAGACTGGCTGGGGCATGGTTGCGATGTCGGTCATGGCGTTGCTCCCACCGGGCGGCCACGGATGGTGATGAAGGCGCCGAACATCACGACCGCAACCATGATCAGGCCTTCGATGATCGCGGTGACGTTCGGATCGATGGCCAGAAGCGTCAGGTCGGTGCGCACCAGCCGCAGCACGAAGACGGCGATGATCGGCCCGAGCAGTCCGCCCTTGCCGCCGCCGAGCGCGACGCCGCCCAGCACCACCGCCGCGACGCTGGCGAGCAGATAAGGCCCGGGGATCGGCGCGCCGATGCCGGTGCTGATGGTGAGCGACAGGCCGCCCATTGCGGCGAACAGGCCGGAGAGCGCATAGGCGATGATCCTGGTGCGCGCCACCGGCACGCCGCTGCGAAAGGCGGCGAGCTCGTTGCTGCCGATGGCGTAGATGGAGAGGCCGAGGCGTGAGCGCCTGAGCGGAATCCAGATGATGAACAGGCAGACGACGAGCAGCACCAGCGCCTTCGGCACCCAGGCGTCGGCCCAGTCCGGCAAGCCGGGGACAGGCACGGTGCCGATGACGCTTGCCTTCAGCCATTCGGCCGCGGCGCCGCCGGGTGCACCGAGCACGAGCAGTGCCGCTCCCTGCAACACGAACAGCGTCGCAAGCGTGACCACGATGTCCGGCACGCGGGTGACGACGATGAGGACGCCGTTCAGCGCGCCGAGCACCAGGCCCATGGCCAGCACGAAAGGCACGACGAACAGCGCGTATTCCTCGCTGGCGCCGTTCATCATCGAGGCTGCGGTCACGCTGGTCAGTGCCATCATGGCGGCAACGGTGAGATCAATGCCGCCGGCGATGACGACGACGGTCTGGGCGGCGACGGCGAACGCGTAAGGCAGGACCGCCCGCGCCAGCGAGCCGAAGTCGCCGCTGCCATAGCCCGGCTGGATCAGCTTGGTGATGACGAAGAGGAAGATCAGCAAGGCGAGCAGGCCGGCGACCCAACCCTGGTTACGGAAGAAGCGGCTCATGACGCGGCCTCCGCGTCGGAGGCGGGCCTGACGTCGGCAAGGATGCCGACATCGGCCCTGGCGCCGCGCGGCAGGCCGTAAGCGGCGCGCATCAGCGTCGGCTCGTCGGCGTCCTCGACCGGGAAGGTATCGACGACACGGCCGCCGAAGATGACGATGACGCGGTCGCAGACACGCTGCACCTCCTCCATCTCGGATGTGTAGAACAGCACCGACTTGCCCTGGCCGGCGAGTTCGCGCAGCAGCTTATAGATCTCCTGCTTGGTGCCGACATCGATGCCACGCGTCGGGTCGAAGCAAAGGATGGTGCGCGCGTTGGCCGCGATCCAGCGGGCGATGGTCACTTTCTGCTGGTTGCCGCCGGAAAGCCGCTGCACCTCGCCTAGCACGCGGGTGTCGATCTGCAATCTGCCGATCACGCCGGAGACGACCACCTGCTCGCGCCGCATGCGGATCGGTCCCCATTTGCGCAGCCCGGCGCTGAAGGGCAGCGCGATGTTCTCGCGCACCGAGCGCTGCATGGCCAAAGCCTCGGTGCGGTCGCCAGGTACATAGGCGATGCCGGCCTGAACGGCATCGCTCGGATGCGAGAATTTCGCCGGTGCGCCATCGACCTCGATGGTGCCGCCAGTCGGGCGGATCGAGCCGGCAAGCGCTGCGAAAAGCTCGTCCTGGCCCTGGCCCTCGAGCGCAAACACGCCGACGACTTCACCATTGGCAAGATCGAAGGAGACGTCATTGAGCTTGGTGCCGAGCTGCAGGTTGCGGACCGACAGGCGAGGGTTTCTGCCGCCGACAGTGCCGACATCATTTGCCGAGCGCGCCGCGACGCGTGTCTTTTCGATGCGGGTGCCGAGCATCATCTCGACTATTCTTTCCTCGATGCCCGGTTCGATGTCGACGACACCGACCGTCGAGCCATCACGCAGGACGGTAGCACGGTCGCAGAGCGCGGAGATCTCGACGAAACGGTGCGAGATGAAGATGACTGAGCGGCCGGCGTCGCCCTGGCGGCGCACGACTTCAAGCACCTTCTCGGCGAGGTTCGCGGGAAGTGCGGCAGTCATCTCGTCGAGCAGGAGCACGTCGGGTTCGACGGCGAGCGCGCGCGCCAGGTCGAGCACGCGCAGGATGGCCAGAGGGATGTCGCGCGCGGTGTCGCGGATGTCGAGGTTCGGAATGCCGAGCTCGCGCACCCAGGCGCGGAACGGCTCGATCGGCGTGCCGGTCAGCCGCAGGTTGGACAAGACATCGAGATCGGGGATCAGCGAAGGTTCCTGGTAGACCGGCAGCAGGCCGGCGCGGCGGGCGTCGGCGGGCGAACGGACATCGAGCTGCTTGCCCCGGATCAGGATGCGGCCGGCGTCGGCGTTGATCGCACCAGTCAGGATCTTCACCAGCGTCGACTTGCCGGCGCCGTTGGCGCCCATCAGCGCATGGACCTCGCCCGGCAATACGGACAGCGAAGCGTTGCGCAGCGCTGCAACCGCACCGTAGTTTTTCGCGACGCCGGTGGCGTCGAGGAGAGGGTTGGTGGTCAAAGCGTTCTCGATTTAAAGGCTCAAACTATGCGCGCCAGATCAAATGGCAAGGACGCCAGACCTTGGTCCAGCGTCCTCACGTTTCGGTTCATGTCAGGCGCTTATTCGCCCGGGCCCTTGCAGGCGACGATCTGGTCCTTGGTGTAGGTGGTCCACTCCGGGATAGAGATCGAGACCGGCCATTCGGGGCTCAGCGACGGATCGGCGGCTGACTTCAGCTTGGCCTTGCCTGCGTCGGTGGCGTTTTCCCAGAGTTCCGGATTGACCAGAACCGTCTGCTGCGCCGGCTTCTTGCCGTCGAGGATCTGCAAGGCGAGCGTGACGCCGGCGCCGCCGATCGAGCCGGGATTGGTGACGGCAGCGCCGACCAGACCCTTGACCGTGTTCAGCTGGCCGACGAAACCGGCATTGTCGGCGCCGACGACCGGCACCATGGGCGCCTGCTGCTCGACCAGCGCATCGACGATGACGTTGTCGATGCCGGAGGTCCAGATGCCGTTGATCGGCGTGCCGGTGGCGAGGAAGGAGAGGATCTGTTGCTTGGCCTGGTCCTGCTGCCAGCCGGTGAAGACTTCCTGCGCGACCTTCACGTCAGGGAATTCGGCCAGCGCCTTCTTGAAGCCCTTGTCGCGATCGCTGTCGGCCGAGGCGCCGGCGGCGCCGCGCATGTAGAACACCTCGCCCTTGCCGCCCATCTGCTGGAACAGCCACTTGGCGCCGAGATAGGCATATTGTTCTTGGTTGTTGGAAATGATGTAGGCGGAGGGCTCGGTCACCGCCTGGTCGACGGCAACGACGACGATGCCGGCCTTGGTCGCTTCCTCGAGGCCTGCCTTGATGCCGGCCGGATCGGCCGGGTTGACGACGATGGCGTTGACCTTGGCGCTGATTAGGTTGCGGATGTCCTCGAGCTGGCCGGCGGCGTCGGTGTTGCGGTGGGCGATGTTGAGCTTCGCCACCTCGCCGGAAGCGAGCGCCTGCGCCTTCATTGCGCAGATCATCTCCTCGCGCCAGCCATTGCCCTGCACGGTGTTGGAAATGCCGATGGTGTACTTGCCGGCGGCGGCCGAGGCGCCCACCGAGGCAAGCAAGGCGGCGCCGGCAAGAAGCGAGGCCACGGTCAGATGTCTCTTCATGTCAGTACTCCTCCACATTGATCTTTCAGTTCAGTTCCAGGGTGCCGATGCGACCGGCGCCAAGCTTTTCGTCATTTGATGAAGGGATGCAGCACGTCGCGGGCAAGCAGGAAACCGCGCCTGACCTTTTCATCCGTCCCCTCGAAGCGCCGGTCCTCATGCTCGATGATGACCGGCCCGTCATATCCGGCCCGGTAGAGGCCCGAAAAAATCCTGCTCCAATCGATGTCCCCAAGCCCCGGCATGCGCGGCACCTGCCAGCCTATGCCAGCCGAAAGGATTCCGCGCTCGTACAAACCATCATGATCAATCATCAGGTCCTTGGCATGCACATGCAGCATGCTTGCGCCGAACTCGCGGATGAAGCGCTCCTTGTCTATCATCTGCCAGACGAGATGCGAGGGGTCGAAATTCATGCCGACATCGCCGCCCCAGGCTTCGAGGATGCGGCGCCAGACATAAGGCGAGTAGGCGATGTTGTGCCCACCCGGCCATTCGTCATAGCTGAAGATCATCGGGCAGTTCTCGAAGGCGAGTTTTACACCGTGCTCGCGGGCGTGGGCGATGATAGCCGGCCAGACCTTTTGCGCGTCCTCCCAGTTGGCGTCGACATGCTTCGAGGCGTCGCCGCCGCAAAAGGTGTTGACCAGCGAGACCCCCATGCGGCCCGCCAGCACGATCACCTTCTTCAGGTGGTCGACCACCGCTTCGCGATGCGCCTGGTCGGGATGAAGCGGATTGGGGTAGAAGCCGAGACCGGAAATGGTCAGGCCCTTGCCGGCAAGCTCGGCGGCGATGTCCTTGGCTTCAGCAGCTGAGATGTCCACGTCGATATGGCTGGTGCCGGCATAGCGCCGGCTGGCGCCGGAAGTCTTCGGCCAGCATGCGATTTCCAGCGCCTCGAAACCGGCCGAGCGCGCCCAGTCGGCGACCTCGCCGAGAGCAGTATCCGGAAATGGTGCCGTGAGCAGTCCAAGTTTCATGATGCCTCCCAATAGCAAACTATGCAGATCGAGCCGGCTGCTTCAACGGCGCATCTGTTGGCCCAGAACAGACTTGTTTGACAAAGCCCATCGGATCATTCGAGAGCAGTCCGTCGAGATTGGCGACGATATGCGCGCGGAACGTGGCGTTGGCGGCCAAGGACGGCTCGAAGATGGCATCGATTGCCAGGATCGCGTCGGCGAGCAGTTTGCTGTTCGAACCGATGCGGTCGGCGATTGCCGCAATTTTTTCGGCAAAGGGGTCCGACACCTGCCAGGCGCGGCCGAACCGCGTCGAAGCCTTGATCAGATACGCCATCCAGCCGCCCACGGGGACCGCAAGGAGCTCGATGCTCCCGCCCTTCGCCAGGCGGTCGCGGATCGGGTTCAGCAGGCGCTGCACGATCTTCTGCGAGCCGTCGGTGGCGATCTGGTGGTTGCGATGGCGGATCGCTGTGTTGGCGAGCCGCGACAGGCACTGTTCGACATAGGCCGCCGGCGTGATGCCGGGTACAGGCATCAGTGTCGGCAGCGTCTCTTCCGTCAGCATGCGGCGCACGAAATCCGCCAGCAGCGGATTTGCGATAGCATCCGATGTGTGCTCGAAACCGCCCAAAACGCCGAGATAGCTGAGCGTCGTCTGGGCGCCGTTCAGCACCCGCATCTTGAGATGCTCGAATGGCGTGACGTCATCGACGAAGCTCGCGCCGACAAGCTCCCAGCGCGGCACGCGACCGGCGAAGCGGTTCTCGATCACCCATTGGCGGAAGCGCTCGCTGACGACGACGGCGGCGTCGCGGTAGCCGAAGCGCTGCTCGACCGTGTCGATATCGGCCCCGGTCGTTGCCGGCGCGATGCGGTCGACCATGGCCGAGGGGAAGGCGACATTGGCATCGATCCAGTCCGCAAGCTTCCGGCCGCGCCGCTCGGCGAAAGCACGCACGACGTTGCTAAGGATGGTGCCGTTGGTTGGGATGTTGTCGCAGGAGAGCAGCGTTACCGGCCTGCCATGCGAGACCATGCGGAGTTCCAGCGCCCTGGCCAGAATGCCGGGCACGCTGCGCGGCGCCTCCGGATTGGCGAGGTCGTGGACGATATCGGGGTGGTCGAGGTCGAGCGCACCGCTCGACGGGATGTGGCAATAGCCCTTCTCGGTCACCGTCATGGTGACCATCTCGATGTCGGGGAAGGCGAGCACGTCCAGCGCCGGCGCGGCACTCTCTTGGCTGTCGACGACGCCAACGATGCTGCCGATAATGCGCGCTTCGACCTCGTCATTCTGGCGGATGAGCCGCGTGTAGAGACTGTCCTGCCGCCCCAGCATGTCGGCCAGCAGGGGAGGGCGGATGTTGATGCCGACCAGTCCCCAGCGGTCGAAATCCTTCGCCAGAAGATCGTCGGTGTATTCTGCCTGATGGCAGCGGTGAAAGGCGCCGACGCCGATATGGGCGATCCCGGGCTTGAGCGCGGCGCGATCGTAAGCCGGCTTGCGGACCTCGGACGGCAAGCGGCCGAGCAGGGAAGAGGCGAGGCTTTCGGACCCGCTCACCGGTTGGCACCGATCACAGCCTGTTCCTGGTCGATCACGGCACCGGTCATCGGGCCGGCAGCATCGGACAGCAGGAAGACGGCAAGGTTGGCAATGTCGTTGACCGAAAGCAGGCGACCGAAAGGCTGGGCGGCGTTAGCGGCGTCGAGCCAGCCGGGGCCGTGGCCGAGCGTTTCAGATTGCATGATCCGTTCGGCCGGGGTGTCGGTCCAGCCGACATTGATGCCGTTGACGCGGATGCGGTCGAAGCGGTGCGCATTGGCGGCGTTCTTGGTCAGTGTCGCCAGCGCGCCCTTGGTGGCGGAATAGACGGCAAGTTCCGGCGATCCGCAATGCGCGTTGATCGACAGGATGTTGACGATCGCGCCGCCCTGTCCACGTTTCTTCATGTCGGCGATCGCCGCCTGCATCAGGAAGAAGGGCGCGCGGGCGTTGACGCCAAACAGCGATGCCCAATCGTCGAGCGTGGCATCAACGAAGGAGGCGCGATCGGTCAAGCCGGCGGCGTTGACCAGGCCGTCGATACGGCCGAAGCGTTCGATGCAGGCCTTAGCCAACCGCGCCGGGGCTTCGGGATCGCCGAGGTCGGCGGCAGCGAAGACGGCGGCGGTGCCCATGGCCGACAGCTCGGCGGCGACCGCATCGCCGCGCTTTTGGTCCCGGCCAGTGATCAGCAGTCCGGCAGCGCCCGAGCGCGCAAGCGTCTCGGCGATCGCCCGGCCGATGCCTTGCGTCGCGCCGGTGACCAGCACCACCTTGCCGTCGAGACGAACCTCCATTCCTCCTCCCGGAACAAAGTTTCCATTTTTTCAAATATGGAACGATAGTTCCCTTTAGTCAATCGTGCTCGAGCGGTTCACCGTTTTCATGGAACCGGTGAACCGCTCTATCTCCTTGTCTTTCGCAATTCCGGACGGAAGGTTACGGCGAAGACGCCGAACTTAACCGCTCCACACTTTTCCTGGAAATTGCTCCTGTCAGCCTGTCCGCTGCGCGACGACGCCGTGGACCAAGGCCATACCGACCGCGAGCGAGGCGGCGAGCGAGCGGAAGCCGCCAAAATCCTGCTCGACCACTTCCAGCCAGGTGTCGGAGAGCTTCACCAGCGGCGAGAAGGTGCTGTCGGTAATCGTGACGATGCGGGCCTTGCGCTCATGCGCGACGGCGACGAGGTCGGGCGTGATCGAATTGTAGGGACTGAAGGAGACGGCGAGCACCGCGTCGCGCGGCGTGATGCAGCCGACCTGGTCGAGCGCGGTCGAGCCGACATTGTCGACCAGCACATTTCGCATGCCCTGTTGCGACAGCGTCAGCGACAGATAGGTGGTGACGGGAAAGGCACGCTTGCTGCCGATGACATAGATCAGATCGGCCGCCGCCAGATGGTCGATCATCGTCTCGAAGCTGTCGATGTCGAAATTATTGCCGATGCGGCCGAGCGAGGCCTGGCAGGCGCCGACCAGGCCGTTGAGGAAATGCAGGTGCGCGTTGGGTTCCGCCGCTTTTTCCGGACCGCCCTGGATTTCGGGCCAGGAGCCCTTCATGCGGTCCTTGAACAGGGCCTGGAAATCGGAAAAGCCGGAATAGCCGAAGATCTGCGCGAAGCGCACCAGGGTCGAGGGCTGCACGCCGGCCTGATCGGCCACCCGCGCGATCGTGCCCAGCGCCACCTCGCTCGGATGCTGCCAGAGGAAGATCGCGACCTGGCGAAGCCGCTTCGGGAAATGCACGGTTCCGGAAGAAAGCACCGCCCGCAATTCTTCGTAGGTTTGCGGCTTGGTGTAGCCAAGCGCCGCCAGCGAGCGGCTCTGCTTTCTCGCCGCCGCCTTTAGGCTGTGCGGAGATGGCTCGTCGGCCACTATGCGGCGGCCGCTCATGCGTCGTACCCAAAGACGGTTTGAAACACCCGAACCTCCCTCCGGACGCGACCCATCGGCCGGGCCACGAGAACGCTATCGCGGCACAAGAGTTTTACAAAATGAAAAATAGAAATATCATTCGAAAAATTGTGGCAGACGGCACCCGACGACGGATCGCCATCCAGGGAGGGATAATCGCAACCATGGTCTATGCAACCGCTGACGGAACGTCGCGCAAACGCCTGACGGTCGGCATGGTTGGAGGCGGCCGCAATGCCTTCATCGGCGCGGTGCATCGCCTCGCCATGCGGCTCGATGACCAGATCTCGCTTGTCGCGGGCGCGCTGTCCTCCGATCCAGACAATGCCGCGGCCTCCGCCGCAGAGATCGGCATCGCGCCGGAGCGCAGCTATGCCGACTACCACGCCATGGCGAAGGCCGAGGCGGCGCGGCCGGACGGGATCGAGGCGGTGGTCATTGTCACGCCCAATCACCTTCATGCCCCGATCGCGACCGCCTTCCTCGAGGCCGGCATAGACGTGATCTGCGACAAGCCGCTGTCGACGACTCTTGGCGAGGCCGAAGCGCTGGTGGCGCTGACCAGAGCAAAGAGGCGCCGCTTCATCGTCACGCTCAACAACACCGGCTACGCCATGGTGCGCCAGGCGCGCGAAATGGTGGCGGCGGGCGAGCTCGGCCGCATCGTGTCGGTGCATGGCGCCTATATCCAGGACTGGCTGACCAGGCCGATCGACGCCGAGGGCCAGAAGCAGGCCGAATGGCGCACCGATCCGGCGCGCGCCGGACAGTCGGCGGTGCTCGCCGATATCGGCGTGCACGCCTTCAACCTGGCGAGCTTCATTTCCGGTTTCGAGGCCGAGGCGGTCTCGGCCGACCTGTTCACCGCCGTGCCGGGGCGGCGGCTCGACGACAATGCGCATGTGCTGTTGCGCTGGACGGGCGGCGCGCGCGGTACCATCCTCGCCAGCCAGACCTCGCCCGGCCACTACAACGACCTTTCGGTGCGCATCTATGGCGAGAAGGCCGGGCTCGAATGGTCGGGGTCGCGGCCGGAGGAACTGCGCTTCTCGCCCTATGGCGAGGAAACGCGCACGCTGGTGCGCGGCGGCCATGGCTCGACGGGCGAAGCTCGGCGGGTCTCGCGCATGCCGGCAGCGCACCCGGAAGGCTACATCGAGGCCTTCGCCAATTTCTACCGCGACGCCGCCGAAATCATTCGCGCGCACCGCGCGGGCGATGCGGTAGATGCGGCTCGCGCGGCACAGGTGCCCGACGTGGTCGACGGCGCGCGCGGCGTGAAATTCGTCGCCGCGGCGGTGGAGTCGAACGTGGCGGGTGGAGCGTGGACCGCGGCGCGGTTTCGCTGAGGCAAAGCGATGCCTTGCCGCGACTGCATGCGATTTCGGATCCCTGATCAGCTTGCGACGCGCAATCGACGAGCTCGAACGAAGCTTCTCAGCGCGTCGGAATCCATTGCGCGCCCGAACGCGTAGCCTTGGAGAATGTCGCAGCCAAGCCCTTTGAGCAGACGTGCGTGCTTCATCGTCTCGACGCCTTCGGCAATGATCTCGATACCCAGGGATTTGCCGATTTCGATGATCGATGAGACGACCTGCCTTTGCGCGGGTGAGTTCACAATGGGGTCCACCAGCTGGCGATCTATCTTGAGGCGGCGAGGCTGCAATTTGAGCAGGCTGACAATGGAGGCATAACCGGTGCCGAAATCGTCGATTTCGATGTCGATGCCGAGTTGCTTGATCTGCTCGACGTTCCACGTGACCAGATCGTCGTTGTTGTCGAGGAAGATCGACTCGACGAGTTCAAAGGAGAAAGTCCCCTTCCTGATGTTAAGGTCCCGCAGGCTCTTCAGCAGTTCCTCATCCTGAAGACGCCGCGCCGAAACGTTGACCGAAACGCGCGGAATCCCGATTTTCTCGGCTGACCAAACGTCGAAGTCCAAAAGCGATTGCTGGAGGACTTTCCGATCTATCACCGAGACGACGTTCAGTTCTTCTGCGGTCTTCAGAAACACATCGGGTGCCAGAATGCCCTTCTCTGGGTGCCTCCACCGCGCCAGCGCCTCAACGCCCACAACCTCCAGCGTCTTGGCGTCAAATTGAGGCTGGTAGAACACGATGAATTCGTTGCGCTCGAGACCGGCTAGAATCTCGTCGGCAATCCGCTTTGTGTTGACGATTTCGCTTTGCAGCTCTCCGCTGAAGAATTCATGCCGGTTGCGGCCCCGCCTCTTTGCCCGGTAGAGGGCAATATCGGCGTTGACCAGCAACTGCTTGGCATCGGTAACCCGGCCATTGTCGATGGCAATTCCGACGCTGACGCCAAAGCGGCATTGATGACCGTGGTAGTAAACCGGTCTGCGCATCTGTTCGATAATGCGGTTCGCGAGCACGGCCGCTTGGTCGACATCCTCATGCACCATGCAGAGCACGATGAATTCGTCGCCGCCGACCCGGGCGACAAAACCGCTGTCGCCAACGTTGGACTTGAGAACGGAGGATGCATGCACAAGCATTGCATCGCCCGCCGCGTGGCCGAGCGTATCGTTGATGTGCTTGAAGCGGTCCAGATCAACGTGAAGCAGCGCTGCGTAGCCTCCGCTCAGCCTGGCTCTTGCCGCATAATCCTCCAGCACCTGATCCAGGTAACGGCGATTGGGCAAATCCGTCAGCGAATCGTGCAGTGCGATGTGTTCTATGCGCGCCTTGGCGGACTCAAGTTCCGTATTTTTCGACTCGGTCAGCTGTTTTGCGCGAACCAGATCGGTGTTCAGCAGAACGTCCGCAGTCACGTCCCATTCGGCGCCGACCATTCGAGGCGAATTGTTTGCGGTCTGGTAGAAGATCGCCCTGGAGCGCACGTGGCGAATTTCGCCGTCCGGGCGAACGATCCGGTATTGCGACGAATAGGTGCTGCGGCCGGCCGCGGCATTGTCGAAGTCTGCAAGCGCGCCAGGCAGATCGGCGGGATGAATGGCTCCGGCCCAATCCGAATATCCGGGCGCTCCGCCATCGGGGTTCCTGCCGTATATTTCGTTGACGCGGTCATCCCAGGTCAGATCGTTGGTTTCGAGATCGTGCTCCCACACTCCGATGGCCGACGCCTCCAGAGCGAGTTCCAGTCGCCGCGACAGCCGATGCAGTTCCCAGTAATTGCGCTGCCTTTCACCAATCAGGCGGCCCGCCGCCAGGAAAGGGATCAAGATCAGTGCCGCCGCCGCCGCCATGATCGCCCGGAGCTGCCATGCGTTGCCGGGCGTGGCGGGCCAACCGCTGGTGGGGACCGCAGCGATGCGCCAGGAGCCCGACGGGACCAGAACGTCGGCCGTCACCGGATTGCTTTTGACGACCCGTTCCTCGCCGAAGAACTGGATTCCCTTTGTGCCAAGGGCATCATTGCCTATGAGTGCGATGTCGATCCCGAGATCCTTGTCGAGAAGACCGCTCGCCTTATAGAGGCGCTGCACGTCGACGACCGCTGAAACGATGCCCCAGAACCGGTCGGTGTTGCCCGCACTTTTGACGAAAACCGGAAAGCGGCCGATGAAGGCCTGCCCACCCTGTGCCAGATCGACCGGGCCTGCGAGAATGAGCTTGTGCTCGTCACGCGCACGCAAGGCAGCGGCGCGCTGCTGATCGTTCTTGCGGTAGTCGAGACCGATGGCCTTCTCATTGCCGGCCATCGGATACATCAAGGAAATCACCAGATCCGGCGCGCCGGCAATGTTGCGAAGCTGGGACTCTTCGCTGAACAGCCTGCTGGCAAGCTCCGCGAAGCGCTGCTGGCCCATATAGGGTTCGGTCGTGACTGCCGCGACCAGCCCCCGCACCAGCTGGAGGTTGCCGTTGATGTTGCCTTCGAGCTTGGCGCGAATGACATTGACCTTGGCCAGGACCTCCGCGCGAGAGGCCTGGTCCGAAACGATCTTGTTCTGATGGTCAGCGAATATTGCGCAAACGGCCATGACCACGACCGCGATCGCCGCCGGTATCCTTGCCGGTGAAAGGACGGCCCCTTTCATGCGGCTGTACATGTTGGCAAAAAGAGCCAAGAAAGCGAGAATCCCTATGCCTGTCAGGCTCTCCGGGTGAGCCTCATCGAGGGAATATTAGTTCGCAATAACTTAATTTTGGACTTCACAGTCCTTAAAATTTTCGCGCCGTCGGACGCTGATGCGCCGGCAATCGCACGACAAACTCGCCACGTGGCGGAGCTAGTGGCGATCGACTTTCTTCTGGACGATCCGATACGTCCCCACACCGCGCTTGGTCGCGCCGATTGAATAGGCCATCGGAATCTTGGGAGCGTTTTCGGGCAGGCCGTACATGTCCTTGCCGGCCCTCACCGCGAATGAAAAGTGCTGCCAGGAAACCGTGTCGTGCTCGTTGAGAAAATCGAGCGTAAGCCCCGCGGTGATCAGCGCGTTCACCACGTCGCTGATCGGATGGATCCATTCATAATATCGAGGATGCTTCAAGGTTCGCTCATCGCCGGTGTAGGTCCGCTGTTCGTTCCAGACGAGCGGTCGCGCCACCGGCGTTCGCCAGTCGTCCTTCAATTCGAGGGCGGCAGCCTTGCGATTGCACTGGAACATCAAGGGATGGCCCTCGGCCATGTAGAGCCGGCCGCCAGGCCGCAGAAGATCGGCGACCACTCGCGCCCAACGGAAGACATCGTCAAGCCAGTTCACCGACCCCCAGGTGACGTAGACGATGTCAAAGGTCCGGTCGAGCGCTTCGACAGCTTCGTACAGCGGCGCTTCGACGAAGCGAACATCGCTGCCTGCCTTGGATGCGAAATCCCGCGCCGCGGCGATCGCCCTTGGTGAGAAATCCAGGCCGGTCACGCTGCCCGCGCCGAGATTCCTCAAGCTGATCGTGTCGAGCCCGATGTGGCATTGCAGATGGACGATGTCCTTGCCGAAAATGTCTCCGACCTCACGCGTTTCCAACTCATAGAGATTGGATCCACCGGCCAGCACATTCTCGATGCGGTAACTGCCCGTTTTGTCGGTCGCGTGCAGTTCGGCCCGATCATCCCAATTCAGGAGGTTCGCGTCCAAAAACGGTTCCAAGTCGCCCCCCTCGATCTCAGCCGCAAGGTTAACAGCTGGTTAATAAACAATGCAGTGAGAGGGGACGCGCGTCAATCGGGTACACCGAACCGGGCGGCGCGAGGCGGTTCGGCAAAAATTATCCCTTGATCGCCGAGCCGACGATCGAGTCCACGAAGAAGCGTTGCAGGAAGACGAAGAGGATCAGCAGCGGCAGCACGGCGAGCGTCGCTCCGGCCATCATCGCGCATGAGCTGTTGGCGTGCACGGCCGAGCAATTGTCGAAGCGCGGCATCGAGCTGCCGGTTTTCGCTTCGCCCGCCATTGCCGGCGTGACCCTGCACGACACCGACGTCGTCGTCTATCGCGAGCGCATGATCGAGGCACAGAAGAAGCACCTGCCGACCTTCCAGGCGACGATGCGCGGGGAGTGATGGATTGGCCGGGAGGCGCATCCAGCGCCGCCCCATGGGCCACGTCAAAGCCGGCGCCGTATGACGGCCGAATGCCTGGGCGGCGCGTCATTCTCATCGGGATTGGGAATCGGCGCCTCGTCGGGCAACCGGTCCGGATCCGGCTCGCGCACCGGCTTGGGTTCCGGGATGGGCGGCGGCGTGGGCACCGGCGTGGGAGCCGGGTCCGGATTGGGGAGAATGGCCATCGCGCTTTCCTTCCGCTCCCTAGAGCGGTTCACCGTTTCATGGAGACGGCGAACCGCTCTATATCTTTGTCTTCACGCAGTTCCGGACGGAAACCCGATCACACTTTTCCTGGAACTGCTCTCGGCAAGCCCTGCTGCGATCCCAACCAGCGGGATGTCGTGCCTGACCTGATGATCGAGGTGATCGCCGCAGCCAGGCGCTTCGTCGGGAGCGATCGGCGGCGCAAGCTGGCAGAACGGTCGCGTCCCCGGATGGTTCCAACACAATCGCGGCGCGCGTTGGCGGCTGGGAGCGATCAAATGATTCTATCGCCCCTGTGCGGCTCTTGCCGGCGCCGGGCGGCGCCTTAATTCCCATTGCGGGCGGGTGATCATCTTGTCGACACAGGAGACGGCCGTGAAGCATCAAACCCTTGACCAAATCAACGCCGTTGCCGACGTTCAAACCGAAGCACCGGCTCCCATCGCCAATCGCGGCCAGCGCCTCGAACGCTGGGCGCAACTTCTCGAACAAAGTCCGAGCCGCCTCACGGCGCTCGCAGGCACCGAATACGCCTCGCCCGAGGTGCGCGAGAGAATGCGCACAGACGGATCGGCGATCACGGTCGCTTTCGAGGATCCGATCTTTCGCGCCCAAGGCTTGCGGGACGACACTTATGGCGAAGCCAAACGCTTCTTCGAAATGAGCGACTGGCAGCTGCATGAGGTCGTTTGCCATTGCCATGTCGGCGCCAACATGCCGGCAGGCTGGGCAGCGTCGCGCGTGCGCGCGGCGATCTCTCCAGGGGCAGGGATTCTTGCCTGGCTGAGGGCGGTGTTCATGCACTAGCGGTGCATGCGATAGCGGCGGTTCGAGACCTTGCTGGAGCGATGGAGACATGGCGAGTTCTCCGCGCTCCTTCTTTCAGCGATCGATCTCGCCGAAGACGATGTCGAGCGATCCGATGATTGCCGCGACGTCCGCCACCATGTGCCCGCGCGACAGAAAATCCATCGCCTGGAGATGGGCGAATGACGGCGCGCGTATCTTGCAGCGATATGGAACATTGCTGCCGTCCGAAACCAGATAGACGCCGAACTCGCCTTTCGGCGCCTCCACCGCGGCATAGACCTCGCCCGGTGGCACCCGGTGGCCTTCCGTATACAGCTTGAAATGATGGATGGTCGCTTCCATCGAGCGCTTCATGGTGGCGCGCGGCGGCGGCGTGATCTTCTGGTTCGGCACGGCGACCGGACCCTGGCCGTCGGGCGAGCGCAGCTTTTCCAGGCACTGCCGCATGATGCGCACCGACTGGCGCATCTCTTCCATGCGCACGAGATAGCGATCGTAGCAGTCGCCATGCTTGCCGATGGGGATGTCGAAATCCATCTCGGGGTAGCATTCATAGGGCTGCGCCTTGCGCAGGTCCCAGGCGGCGCCCGAGCCGCGCAGCATGGGGCCGGAGAAACCCAGGGCCCAGGCGTCATCGAGCGAAATCGCGCCGACATCGACGTTGCGCTGCTTGAAGATGCGGTTGTCGGTAAGCAGGCCTTCGAGATTGTCGCAGACCTTCAGGAACGGATCGCAGAAATCCCAGATGTCGTCCAGGAGCTGTTCCGGCAGGTCCTGATGCACGCCGCCCACGCGGAAATAGTTCGCGTGCATGCGGGCGCCCGACGCCCGTTCATAGAACACCATCAGCTTCTCACGCTCGGCGAAACCCCATAGCGGTGGCGTCAGCGCACCGATGTCCATGGCCTGCGTGGTGACGTTGAGAAGATGCGAGAGCAGCCGCCCGATCTCGCAAAACAGCACGCGGATAAGCTGGCCGCGCCGAGGAACGGACAGTTCGAGCAGCTTTTCGGCGGCAAGGCAGAAGGCGTGCTCCTGGTTCATCGGCGCGACATAGTCGAGCCGGTCGAAATAGGGCAGGGCCTGCAGATAGTTCTTGTATTCGATCAGTTTCTCGGTGCCGCGGTGGAGCAGGCCGATATGCGGATCGGCGCGGTCGACGATCTCGCCATCCAGTTCCAGCACCAGCCGCAGCACGCCATGCGCGGACGGGTGCTGCGGCCCGAAATTGAGGGTGAAGTTGCGGACTGCGGCTTCGGTCATGGCGACCTCCGCGAAAGTGGGACTTCGAAGCAGATCGCGGCCGTCGGCCGCGTCATGCGGTCGTCTGGATGATCAGCGTCAGCGTGCCGTCGCCATCGATGTTGGCGGCGACGACTTGCGTCGAGTTGAGGCCATTGGCGCGCAGGACCGACGTCGCCTCGGGCGAGGCATCGACCGAGCTCTGGAGCTTTGCCAGTTCCTTGGCGGTCGTCCTGGTGACTATGGCTTCGGCTTGCGATTTCACTTCCGAAGGCAGGTCCTCGATCGCTACCACGACAATGTTGGTGACGTTTTGAGCGGCATCGCCTTGATCTGGCTGGGCCTGGTTGGGGAGGGGCTGGCCGGGGATGGGCTCCTGAGCCGGAGGCGGGGCTTGTGGCGGCTGCGGATCGGCGCGTTGAGGAGAAGCGGGCTGCGCCAGCGCCATGGCTGACAGCGTCAGGACCATCGTCAACATGCGCATGGTCTTTCCTTTCGATCTCGGAATCTGACGACACAACCCGCGGGGCGGGACGATGGTTCCCCCATTGTCGTCATCGTGCGTTCCGCGCGCAGGGGCGCACCGCGTCCCTGAACATGAAGGATTCCGGGCGGTCGATTGCGAAATCCTCGAGCATCTATCGCCGTGGTGCAGACCGCCTTAGTCGGAAGCGTTCAAAACCTCAATGTTTACATGTGCTATAATAGGGATATCATGTATCCTTAATGTGCGGTGATCGATCGTTCCCGGAAAAGACCCATGATTTTGAAAAGCCAGGTTGAATGGGCGCTGCATTGCTGCGCCATTCTCTCCGGTGTGCCCGAGGGGCGCTACCTGTCCACCAAGGCGCTGGCCGAACTCCATGGACTTCCAAAGGAATATCTTTCCAAGGCATTGCAGAGCCTGTCGCAGGCGGGGCTCGTCGATACGACCCTCGGTCCATCGGGCGGATACCGCCTTGCAAAGCCGCCGGAGCAGGTGACTTTCCTGGACATCGTCGAGGCGGTGGAAGGCGAGACGCGCACCTTCGTATGCAACAATATCCGAGCGAACAATCCCTGCCTGCCCGACGACTATTGCTACAGCGGTTCGTGCGCCGTTGCGCGCATCATGTGGGAAGCCGACGAAGCCTGGCGTGAAAAACTGCGCGGCGTCACACTATCGGATCTCGGGCGCATGCTCGTGCGGGAAACTCCCGCAAAGCTGTGGAAGGACACTTTCGCGTGGGTGTCAGACCGCGCTGGATGAACGTGCATCGATGCCCTGGGCAGTCGCGGCCAGGCCGAGGACGAGGCTTTCGGCCGGTGCGGCGAACGAAAGGCCGTTTGCCTTGCAGTGGCTGTAGAGGAGGCCGATGATTTCATTGCGGGCCGCTGCCCAGTCGGCGGGGTCTGCGATGCGGAAGAGCAAGTCGACTTCGATCGCAGCCGCATCGATCGTCTTCAAAACGACAATCGGCGGCGGGTCCTTGACGATCCGTGTGCTTCCATCCAGCACGGACCACATCACCTGTTCGATAAAGGTCGGTGTTGCGAGGGCGACGCGCACGCCCAACGTGATCTGGCGCGTGTCGTCGGGACGGCTGAGATTGGTCACCGCTTGTCTGGCCAGCACGCTGTTCGGCACCACCACGACATTATACTGTGCGGTGAGCAGTTTGGCGGAGCGCCAGTTGGTTTCGATGACACGGCCTTCCGCGCCATCCTTCAACTGGATCCAGTCGCCTATCGCATAAGTCCTGCCAAGCGTCAGCGCGATGCCCGAAAAGACATCGCCCAAAGTGTTTTGCAGAGCGAGGCCGAACACGATCGCGACGATGCCTGAGGTTGCGACCAGGGTGCCGACCGGCACGCCGAAAACGAAACCTATGATCGACAAAGCCACGCCGGGATAGATGACGCCGACGGCCATGTCCTGAACGAGGTGCGCTTCCCGCGGCCCGCGGTTGAGCATGAGCGAGATGTGGACCAGGCCGATAATCGTCCATGCCAGATGCGTCCACCACAGGATCATGGCCGATTTGGCGAGCAGCGCGGCGAAGCCTCGCAGATCGGTGTCGTCGACGTGCTGCGGAGAGATGCCGCCAAGATAGAGCACCGAACTCATCCCGATAAAGAACAGGATCTGGACGATCAGCCGGCCTGTCGGGCGGCTGCTGCCCTGGAGATGCCAGACGACGATACCTGCGATTCCCAGGATGTTGGTCAGGACAAGCGCCATCGAACAGGCCCTCCGATGAAACTGCTCGAGCTTGAAGCACGTCACTCAACTCAGAGGGGCTTTACAGTTCGGCAATTAAGGATATTATGTATCCTTAAGGATATCTGGTATCCTTGATAAAGGGAAGACTGGTTTGTGATCGCCGATCAGGCCACTCGCCCTGACGAACCATCGAACAAGGATCGTGCCGCAAGAGCGGCGCAAAGGGAGTCATCACATGAAAATCGTCATCATCGGGGGAACCGGCCTGATCGGTTCGAAAACCGCAGAACGCCTGCGCAAGCGCGGTCACGAGGTGATTGCGGCCTCCCCCAACACCGGCGTCAACACAATCACCGGCGAGGGGCTGGCAGCTGTATTGACTGGCGCCGAGGTGGTTATCGACCTGGCAAATTCCCCTTCCTTCGAGGACAAGGCCGTGCTCGAATTCTTCCAGACGTCGGGGCGGAACCTGATTGCCGCGGAGAAGGCCGCCGGCGTCAAGCACCATGTCGCGCTGTCCATCATCGGGACGGATCGGTTGCCGGACAGCGGCTATCTTCGCGCTAAAGTCGCTCAGGAAAAGATCATCAGGGAAGGCGGCACTCCCTATACGATCGTGCGCTCCACCCAGTTCTTCGAATTTCTAGGCGGCATAGCCAAGGAAGGCACGGCCGGCGATACGACGCGCCTGTCGACGGGCTATCTTCAGCCAATCGCTTCAGACGACGTCGCGGACTTCGTGACGGACGCCGCCCTTGCCGCGCCGGTCGACGGCATCGTCGAGATCTCCGGTCCGGAGCGCCTGCGGCTGTGCGATTTCGTCGCCCGCTACCTCAAGGCGATCGGCGACACGCGCACCGTCATAGCCGATCCGGAGGCGCGGTACTTCGGAACCAGACTGCAAGACGGTTCGCTCGTTTCCGACGACCATCCCCGCATCGGCCGCGTCGGTTTCGATCAGTGGTTCGCTGCCCAGCCGAAAAAATGACGCGCCCGCCGCCGTTGATCCGGCGGCATTCAACCCGTGAAAGGAAAATCGATATGATCAGGTCACTCGCTGCCGCCGCAATTCTCGCGGCGTTTCTGCCCGCTTCGGCTTTCGCCGACGACACCCCCGGCGGCGGTAAAGGTGCAAAAGTCACCCTCGTCTACGACCATGAACTGCCGAATGTGCCTGGCAAAAGCATGAAAGGCGTTCTCGTCGAATATGCTCCCGGCGGCTTCTCTGAGGGCCACACGCACCCCCAGTCCGCCTTCATCTACGCCACTGTGCTGGAAGGTGAGATCCGCAGCCAGGTCAATGACGGTCCCGTTACAGTCTACAAGGCCGGCGAGAGCTTTTCGGAAATGCCCGGCGACCGCCACGGCGTCAGCGAAAATGCCAGCAAGACGAAACCGGCAAAGCTGCTGGCTGTCTTCGTCGTCGACACTTCCCAACGGGAACTGACGTTTCCAATCAAGAAATAAGGGCCGACGCGGTTCATCGTTTCAGTGAAACGGCGAACCGCCCCATCTCTGTGTTTTGGCCTACGGTCATCGCGGATCACCTGGGCGTCCTGCCCTCAGCCAGCGCGCAGCGTCCGGAAGGTCACCGAATAACGGTGTCGGTTGACAGGCGGGATGGAGTGTTCCCACTCGTTTCGCGATGGGCCGGCCATGAGATAGACGGACCTCGGCTCGACCTCGATCGTTTCACGGTCCCATGCCGCGCCGTTCTTGCGGCGCAGCCGGAAGCTGCAGGGCGCCAGCAGGGAAACGCCCGCCACGAGTTCGAAATGCGGCTTGTCCCGGTGCCAGCCTATGCCGGCGCCCGGGCGATATTCGTTAATCAGCACTTGCGCGAACGCGGCGGCTTGGACGCCCGCGAATTCGGCGACCTTGGCGCGAAGCGGCAGCAGGAAGTCCGGAATGGGCGGCGCTTCGAGCACCTGGCGGCGCTCATAGTCGTAGCGCAGGCCAAAGCCGACGACATGCCTGTTGGCAAGATGGCCGTGAAAGTCGAACGGCTTGAAATTCAGGTCCTGGATGTGACGGACGAGCTCGCGATCCTCGTCGCGGGCGATCAGCTCCGGCCGGTACGAGAAACCTTCGGGCATGCTTGCGGGCGGCAAGCTTGCGCCGAAGAGGTCGCTCTGGAAGGCGCTCTGCGCGGTGCGCTTTCTGGCTGATGACATGTGGCTCAGATAGGCAACCGGAGCACTTGTGCAAGGCCGATCCCGGTACGGCGGGAACCTGGCGGCGCGCGCGGGATTAAGAATTGGAAGCAGGGATCGGACATGCCTTCCACCGCCATCCGGAATATCTGCTACGATCCGTCGAGCCGGATTCTGTCGGTGTGGTTCGTCCCCAGCGGCGACCGCTACGACTATGAGGGTGTCGGACCCGAAACCTACATGGCTTTCAAGGCAGCTTCCTCAAGGGGGCAGTTCTTCAACGAATTCGTGCGCGATCGTTTCAGATATCGCCTGGTCGAGCATGGACGTCGGCCCTGAGCGGCTGATGGCTCATGCGCGGAGCCAGACAACTGTCATCGGCCCATTCCATGGAAAAATTGTTCGGTGAGAAGCCCTGCAAGGGCGGATCGTTCCTTCTAAGGCAAGCCAGAGTCTATAAAAATTATAGACATTGGACGCCCGCCTCGACATCCTGAGAGAGAGCCACAACATGCCCAATCCAACCGTCGTCGGTTTCTCCGGGAATTTCACGCGGCCGTCGAAGACGCGCG
>NZ_RZOY02000024.1:39447-64097 GCF_004022705.2 Mesorhizobium sp. M2D.F.Ca.ET.226.01.1.1 | reverse complement strand
GGATGGGCTTCAGCGAGACGGTGCTGGTGACGGAAAAAGGCCCGGAACGCCTGACCACCATGGAGCGCAAGCTCTTCTCGCGTATATAAGCACTCCATTCAAGATGGCAAAGCACATGCGACCAGTCGTAGGCATCGTCAGCTACTTTTCGATGAAAGCCGGCGGATTTCCCATGAACCGCGCCGCGTGCGGGGCGCTCCAACTTTTGAGAAGCAGGAGCCAATCAAACAACAAATCGATTTCAACCGAGGTCCGGCCAGCGCGGTTCGGGTGGTTTGGATCACGAGGGGACCTCCCCAGTCACGCTGAGAGCGACCATGTCGTCAATCGCGGCCAAAATCGGCTACATGGTGCAGACGCTCAAGGACTGGGTGAGGAGGGGCGGATGTGGACAGCGATGTGCTTACCCCACGCGCGGGTGCGGAGAAGCTCGCGGAGGGCGGATAACCGCCAGTTTCGGCAAGCCAATGAGATCTTGCCTAAGGCTTCCGCTTACGGGCTCGAACGCCATTCAAACGCTGATTGCCTTTGTCGACCATCAAGCCGGCGGAGATTGCCAAAAGCGACAAGCCGCGCCTGCCCGCTGGATCACGCCAACCGCCAGCGCCGGCGCCTGAATTTGGGTGTCGGATATGCGGCGATCTGAGCCGGCTTTCTCTATGTCGCCTTCGTCACCGACGCTGCACCCGGCGGTCGCGACTCGACGGGCGTCAGCCTTGGGGAATGCCGACTCCGAAGTACCGCGTGTAGGCGATGTCGAGCATGCGATTAACCAAACTAGGAAAGCTGTGTCCGGCGGCCCTCGCGACCAGGGGATAAAAGCTGTTCGCGCCGAGCGCCGGCATGGAGTTGATCTCCAACACAAAAGGCCGGCCGGACCGGTCGATCCGGAGGTCAACGCGGGCATAGTCCCGGCATTGGCAGGCACGGAAGGTCGCAACCGAAATATCCCGCAGCGCCGTCGCAAGCTTACTATCGATTCGCGCCGGGCAAATGGTCTGCGGCGCCGCGACAGCCATGTGCTGCTTGTCTTCCCAAGTCACAAGACGCGTTTCACGGTCGCCGAAGTCCAGCTCAATCAGAGGCAGCACCTCGGGTTCTCCATTTCCCAGCAGTGCGACGTATATTTCTCGCCCCTCAATGTATTCTTCCACGAGGACATCCTGTTCATATTGCGTGACAATACCTTCCACGGCGCGTCTCAACTCAGCAGGTTCATGCACGAGCTGCAATCCGCAGCTGAGGGATTCGTGGCGCGGCTTCACTACCACTGGGAATCGAATACCTTCGGTGCTCTCAGTGCCGGTACGCATCACGCGGAAGTTCGGTGTCGGCACACCGCGATCCCGGATGAGTCTTTTGGTGATAGCTTTGTCGAGCGCCACCCCATGCCCGAGCGGGCTCGATCCAGTGTATGGGACGCCGGCCATCTCGAGCATAGCCGGAACGTGCGTGAGACGGCACTCGCCTTGTATTCCGGCGGCCATGTTGAAGACCATTCCGGAGGGGCGGGCTTGCGGATCAGGTGGCATGAACCGCTCGAGCGTGGCGAGTAGTCCTTTATCGCCTTCGCACAGCAGTGTCTCGTGGCCGCGCCCTTGCAGCGCCGCCACCATCCGTTCCACCATCTCGCGGCCGTATTCCTCCTGACAAGGGTGACCGAACCGGTTGATCACGCCCGTATGATCATGATTCCACACGACGGCTACTCGCATGACCTACTCCTTCGATGTCTTTATGTTGCATTTAACCGTTCAGATTAGCTGATCGAGGTGAACAGCTATGTCCGGCACTTGGTGCCTTCATCGTTTCCATGCAATCGGCGTGCCACCAAAACCTGTGCGAGAAAGAGGGAAAACCGTGTGGTTCGCGTAGCATTGGCGGAATACGTGTACCTCAGCGTGTCGGCTTGCGAACACAGGCGTTTTCATCGGACGTGAGTGAACGCGAGACACATGGAACATTGAATGGCCGCGTTCGTCTATCATGCCACTCGAACGTATGGTCGCGATGAAACTCCCGATTGCGATGTCACCCACGGAGCCGGCATCTGCGGATCGCCTATAAGGAATAACAGGCGCCGCGAAGCTGTTTCACTTCGCCGCGGCGTCGCTGCACGCTAAGTTCGCCGGGGCAGACCACTAATGGATACACGGAGTGTTAGCCTAGTGCACTGCGCAGATGGTTCCTGCGATCGCATTGCAGGTCGTCGCGCAGAGGGGCGACCGCTTGAGTGGGTTCAACTAGTTCACTCGAAGCTGCCATGTCATGGCCATCGACGAGTTCGTCATGGTTCAGGCTTCGACCGCGCTGTCCTGTGTCTGAGAGGTCTTCCCTTAGGTATTGCTTTCTAGCCGATGCATGAGTGAAGAACTGGCCAGAAAGAGACATGCGGGCGAGATCGGCACGAAGCTGCAGCAGGTTGAGTTCTAATTTTGCAGGGCAAATCGATTGCAGAGGCGAACCCAACGATAGGTGACGGAAGTTACCTACTTTCGTCACTGGTCGGACCTTGGGGGGGGTGAAGGCGAATCAGGTCAGGCGGCTGAAAGAACTTGACCGAGAACGCCGGCTCCGACCTGACGCCGGACAAGATGATCCTGGCGGAAGCTGCGCGGGGAAACTTCCAGGCGCCGCCCGTCGCCGTGCGTGCGTGTTGGATATTGTTGCTGAACTTGGAGTTCCCCAATGACGGGGGCGCCGGGTGCTTATAAATCCATGGACCGAGGTTCCGATGAAGTGGCTTTGACCGCCGACATCATCGTGCTCGCCCGCCAATATGGCCGCTACACCTATCGCGCGTCGCCGTGATGCTGCTCTGCGTCTGGAGGTGACCTCAAACGGATCTGGCGGCGTGAGGGGCTGAAGGTTCTCAGAAGCACCCAGACGTGGCCGTCTCTCTGTGACTCAATGACGATCTGTCCATCCGGCTTCGGCTGGAGTATCCTAAAATGTCTGGTCCTCCGACTCGTCGAGGATCGAACCAGCAGTGGAAGGTAATGCGCATGCTCAATGTGATCGATGAGTTCACAAGGCACCGTCGTCAGAGAGCGTGTCACCACTTGAAGGCCGTCGACGTGATCGACTTCTCTCCGATCTGTTCATCCTCCGGCATTCCCGGCCCACGTTCGATCCAATGACGCCCAGAGTTCATGACCAGGCGTCGCGTGATGGCGCCGCTGTCGGGGTCAAAACCGCCTACATTATGCCCGGCACTCCTGGGAAATCGCTATTGCGAGAGCTTCAACTCGAAGGTTCGTGACGAACTGCTCGAGGGCGAATTCTTCTAGGAATCCCGGATCTGAATCGAAGAATGTCGCCAACACAACAAGACCCGGACCAGCTACGCCGGCCACCCGTACGCAAAGACCAAGCATGCACCAACGTTCAACATGGATCACCCGATAGGGGCAGGCCAGCTTCGCCTGGCGGTGCGGAGACGTAGCAGGACGCGTAAATATAGCCGGTCGTGCGCTCTAGGCGGTCTTCCATGCCGAGTTTGCTCATAGCCTTCAAGATTGCGCGCCGTTCCACTAGTGTGGAGAAGCGGCGCTGGCGCTGTCTGAACTGGTCTAGGTGCTTAGTTTCTAACCCGAAGCCCCGAAGGGCCGCGGCGATGTCGTCATAACTGAAGGGATGCATTACGAAGGCGACGACCCACGGGCGTGACGTCGCCGAGGCGTCATACACGCGCGCAAAGGTTCGCTCGGTGGCGTAGCCCACACAGCCTGTGCTGATGAGGATGTCCGCATCCTCGAGGGCGCATCGTTCCTTGACGCTCAAATCACGTGTTTCCAAGTCTGCCGTTACTCCAACCTCCAGCAGGCCCAGGGTCTGCGCATACCTGACAGCCCGGAATGATGGATCCACGCCGACGAACTGGATATCGTCGCGGAGACCGCGATCCCGAAAGAAAGCGCGATGCTCTAACTCCTGTCGTCCCGAGAGCGATCCTCCGGATTTCAGATAGGCAGCATACAAATCGTCGAGATCGAGATCGGTGCGCAGTAAAGCAGCGTTGATGCCATAGGAGCAACCGACGTCGATTATTTTCAAACTAGTCTTGTTTCGAACACGTCGATACTCGGCGAATATCCTTTCAAAGACCGGTTTGGCCCGATCTGAAATCACATAATCTAAGGCCAGATGCGCGCGAAAATAGGCGTGCGGCCACCTGCGATTATACGCTGCCGTGAAATCATGCTTGTTTCCCTGAATGTTGCCGCGCATTGCACCTGCTGGCGCCATTGTCCACCTCACTGATCTCTGGCCTTGCCGTCGCAGCAAATGATTCGGACGGTTCTGCCTGAAGCGGAGAGGAGCAGCGAGCGAATCCTGGTGACTGTGGATTTACCGATCCCTCCGTTCCCACAGGATACGTTCTGAGACTGACCTGACATGCTGATTTCCTTCTACTCGTCGATGTTCGCAGGTGTCCACGATATGAAGATCGGCGGCAGCCCTGCCGCCTCGCGACAAACGAGCTTCAAAAGTCGTGCCAACCGGGCAGAAGGGCACAGAAAAGACCGTTCTGGCTGCCGATCAAAGCGTCAAATGAGAGTGCAGCAGAAAGCCCAGCACAAAAACACAGTGTCTCGTATTCGACAAAGCCGACAATAGCTGATCGCGCAGCTGATCGCGCCGCGGAACCCAGATGGTTTACGACCGCCGCGATCTTAGCGAGGCGCATCGATCTCGCCCAGAGTCTGGCCCAGGCAAATACCCAAAGCTACTGGTCCAAGAAGATTGTGCGACCGCATCCTTATACCGACCACCGCGCAACGGTCAGAAGCATGTGAAGCACATCATCGCCAAGCGCTCTGTCAGCTATGCGCTCTATCGCGATCCATCGCACAGAAACGTGGTGTAGGGGTTGCCCCCGAAGAGGGGAGCTCCGAAAGACGCGACGGAATTGAGGGTCCCAGTTTCAGGCCGAGCTCAGGCTCACGGGCCTTGCCCTGCTGTGCCGCAACATCACCGAGAAACCCACAATTCAGTCGTGTAACGGTTCCTTGAAATGAATTTACAGAACCTTTGCGCCTGCAAATAGCTGACCGTGCTACTTACCACATGTCCGGGGTCGCACGGCTACAAAAGCTGATGCCTGTTAAGCTCGGACCACAGCACAGCACGCAATGGAGGTCAACGCCGATGGCAAAAAGAGCGCTTATTCTGATTGAAGGCCATTCAAGGGACACGGGCCTGCGATACACGAAAGCGGCCCAGCGTCTTGGCCTTCATCCAATTACCCTGTCGACCGATCCAGCTCAGTACGATTATCTTGCGGAGGAAAAGCTTGAGGCCACCCGAGTCGATACCGAAAATCTTGATGCGCTGATCCGCGAATGTTCCCGGTTAAGTGAGACGTATGACATTGCTGGCATTACGGGCTTTGCGGGCAATGACGAGTCGGTCTCTGCGACAGTTGGCAAGCTCTGCCAGCACTTCGATCTACCGGGGCCGAACCCCGTATCGATTGAACGATGCTGCGACAAATACACTCAACGTCAGCTCCTCGCGGAGGCCGACGTTCCAATACCTGCTTATCACTTGGCAGCGAATGCGACGGAGGTTGAAAGCTTTGCAGTGGAGATCGGGCTGCCGGTGGTTATTAAGCCAGCCGTGGGCAGCGGCAGCATCGGTGTCCGATTGTGCCGCAATGTGGAAGAGCTGGCCGAACATACGACCTATCTGTTGGGCGGGGATCCCACGCGGTCTTCCCCGATACTGGTCGAAGAATTCGCACAAGGCCCCTATTATTGCGCTCATATGATGGGAAACGAGGTCATTGGAATTGTCGCCTCTGACTTTGGCCCGCCACCGCATTTCGTCTTCCATCAGTGCATCTGCCCAGCCCCGCTGAGTGATGACCAGCACAAGCGTATCGCCGATCTTTCGTTGAGCTGTTTGCGGGCTCTCGACCTTGGCTGGGGGCCAACGAATATTGAATTCCGGTGGACAAAGCGTGGCCCAGTCGTCATCGAAGTAAATCCGCGTCTTTCCGGCGGTCCTCTCTCGGTTCAGCTGGCTTACGGCATCGATCTCACCAGCGAGCACATCAAACTTGTCATCGGCGACGAATGGAATTTGCACAGAAGCCATTCGAATGTTGCGGCGTGGCGGGCCCTACTTCCTGATCGCGATGGCATCCTCGATTGGATCGACGGAGACAGTCGCGCGGCTGCTATACCCGGTGTCGCCGAGGTTAAGTTGTACGTCAAACCCAAGACGCTGATCGTAAGGAAGGGAGATTACCGAGACTCTATCGGATATGTAATGGCCGTTTCACCCTGCCGTGCTGGGACCGAGGCGATACTTCAGAGTGCCGTCGACTTGATCCATTGGTCTATTACGCCTTCTCCGACCCCTGATGGAGATTAGAATCTGCGTCCCTTCCCCCCTGGAGCGGCGCAGCTAGCGCCAGCTGACAGACGTTCTCGCCGAATAGTTGGACAATTCACAGCAGGTGAGCGACGGGGTCTATAATGGGGTCGCCGCCTCGATAAGATTAGCCGCATGTCGCTAGCCATTCGGAACTGTATTCGTCTCATTGATCCGAGCAGTCGGGAGGTGATGCGATGGCAGGTAGGGTGGCGGACGAAGGTGGCGCTGAGCGATGAGGAGCGCTTTCTCGAAGCCCAGGTTCGACGGTACAAGGCGGCGCCCTCGCTCTCGGACCAGCGCCGGATGATCCTGTTCTGCGCCGAGGGTCTTCAGAGCAAGGACGTCGCCGAGCGGCTCGGGGTGCATGAAGACACGGTGGGCAAATGGCGCAGGCGTTTCGTGCAGGACTGGATCGAAGGGCCCACTGATGAGTATCGCCCTGGACGCCCGCGCCACTCTGTCGGACACACAGGTGGCCGAGGTGATCGAGCGCGCGCTGAACACCACGCTGAAGGACGCCACCCACGTCGATCCGTTCTATGGCTGCGGCGACATCCTGTCGCATACCACATCCGCCGGATCTGGACCGCCTTCGGCCTGCAGCCGCACCGGAGCGAGGCGTTCAAACTCTCTGTATCGCAGCAAAACCCGCCGAGGCTCTAACGGCAGCCGGATGAAACTTCAGTGGCATGTATGGACGGCCTCCGCGTGGCAAGGGCTTTCTGACATTGATGACAGGTTGGTCGGGTGCAGGCATGTATTCGGCCTTTGAGTGCGGCCTGTTCATGCCGCTGGCCTTGATGAAGTCCGCGGATCGGATCCCAGACAGGTCAACGCGCTTTTTGAGCGGCACCCACTGAGCGGGTTTTTCCGATCCCGGTTCGACCGTCGGTCATCACACCATCAGCACCTCACCAACCTCTGCGCATCCTCTGCGACTACGTCACTACGCCGGTGAATCCGCGAAGCGCTTGCCCGTAGTCATCAACGCCCAGACGATCCGGGCCATCTTGTTTGCCAAGGCCACCGCAACGACGTTGTACGGCTTTTTCGCCAGAAGCTCGGCAGCCCAGCGAGTGGGTGCCGCTTTGCCCTTACGACAGAAGCGAAGCACGGCATGGGCTCCCACAACAAGAAGGCGACGGATGTAGGGATCGCCTTGCTTGCTGATCCGCCCGAGCCGATCCTTTCCTCCGGATGAGTTCTGTCGCGGCACCAGGCCAAGCCAAGCCGCGAGTTGCCGGCCGGATTTGAACAGGGAAGCATCTGTCACGGTCGCAACGATTGCGCTGGCGGTGATCGGACCGATGCCGGGGATCGTTTCGAAGCGACGGCTCAACTCGTGCGAACGATGCCAGATGTGAATCTGTCGGTCCAGCTCACCGACCTTCTCGTGCACCTCACGCAATTGCTGTACCAAAAGAAAGAGGGCCGATCGGGCAAGCGGGGGAATGAGGTCGTGCCCCTCGTCCTCAACCAACGCGACGAGCATGCTCAGCCCTGTAGCACCCTGACGAGTGATGATGCCCAACTCCGCCAAGTGGCCGCGCAAGGCGTTCACCAGCATTGTCCGCTGCCGGATCAAAAGCTCGCGGACGCGATGCAGCATCAACACGCTCTGCTGCTCCTCGCTCTTTGTCGGAACAAAGCGCATCGTCGGTCGCGTGACCGCCTCGCAGATTGCCTCGGCATCCGAAGCATCATTCTTCTGCCGCTCCACGTATGGCTTGACGTATGACGCAGGCATCAGGCGAACCTCATGCCCCAGAGCCGTGAGGACACGAGCCCAGTGATGGCTCGTTGCGCAGGCTTCGATGCCGATCAAGCACGCCGGCAAGGACGTAAAGAATGCGACTACATCGTCGCGACGCAACTTCCGGCGGACAACCACTGCGCCCTGCGCGTCAACGCCGTGCACCTGAAACACGTGCTTGGCGACATCCAGACCGATTGTGCTAACCTTCTCCATGGACGGCTCTCCCTCATGTGACTTTCGACAGCCACACTTTGGCACATTGCGATGCCGGGAGCGGAGGCCGTCCACCTCATCAGGTCAGTCCGACAGGTCAGTCCGACACCAGGGACGGTCGTCAACCGCGCAAACCGTGTCACCCTTGAATTGCTCGCGAAGTTTCTGCCGGGCGGCGAGCAACACCTCCATGATGTCACGTAGCTCCGGGATGTCGCCGGAAAGGTCCTGGATGCGATCCCCAAATTTGGCAGCGCCGACAATGCCAACCTGAGACCGAAGTTACGCAACAGGCCTCGAATGTCATTCTCAATTGCGATGGCCTTTTCCTGCAGCAACTTGCGGGCTGTCAACAGGCGCCCGACGTTCCTGCTCATCAGCGTCTTGACGTGCATCGGCCGGAACACAATTAACCCGCATCATCTGCGCGATGCCGCGCGCATCGTTGCGGTCGCTCTTGTTGACCTGCGCCTTGAGAAAGGCCTTCGCATGACGGGTTACGATGCAGATTGCAGGTAGTCCGGCTCCCGCCAGACCACTGAACAACCATTTGATAAGGGACCAGCTTCAAGCCCGATCCGGGCCAGATTCCAGGCGGGGTTCTTCAACGCCTCAACAAGATCGTTCGGATGGCTCGCAAGCTTCATCTCTCGGCAAATGCGGCCTCCTTCATCCACGATGCAGACGGCCGTCTCTTTCACCGAGACGTCCAGTCCGGGATAATGCCTCATGCTGCGCTTCCTTTCCTGATGCTTGTGGCTGTTCACGCAGACCACGTTTTATCATCAGCGCGAAGCAGCACCTCAAACACCCGTTCAAGACGTGGGACAAAGCCGAATACCCCATCTAAACACCTAGTTGAGTGTCCTGAACCTGCCAAACCAGTCGTGAACCAGATCGAGACGTCTCCCTGATCCCGTCATGTGGCCGCCCAAGCGCCACGGCGAAGAGAAACAAGTGACCCGTGGACGTCCGAAAAAGTGCAGGAGCACCTTGGGGACAACGACCCAATCAAAAAGGATCTCAGATGTCTTTCTGACTGGATAATTCGTCGACTAGGACCCGCATGTTTTCCGAATAATCCACCGGCGTGCTGATAAGATGGATACCGCCCGCCGCAAATGCCGCTTCGAGCGTCGGCGCGAGATCGTTGGGGCCTTCGATTCGTCTGCCTTCGATGCCGTAGGCCTTGGCATAAGCGACAAAATCGGGATTGCCGAAGGTCATGCCGAAATCGCTGTAGCTATTTACAGCCTGTTTCCAGCGGATCATCCCATAAGCGTCGTCCTGTAGGATGAGCACGACCAGCCGATGTCCGAGGCGGATCGCCGTCTCCAGTTCCTGCGAGTTCATCATGAAGCCGCCGTCGCCGCATATAGCGAGAACGCGACGTTCCGGACAGAGCATCGCGGCAACGATTGCTGAAGGCAGCCCTGCGCCCATGGTGGCGAGCGCATTATCGAGGAGAAGCGTGTTGGCTACCCGGGTGCGGTAGTTGCGAGCGAACCAAATCTTGTACATTCCGTTGTCGAGGCAGACGATTCCGTCCTCAGGCATAACCTGACGCACGTCGTGCACGATTCGCTGCGGCGTTAGGGGGTACCGGCTTTCCTTCGCCCGGTCGGCGATCCTGGTCAGGATCCCCTCACGCAGCCCGAGTAGCGCACCGGCGTTGGGCAGCCTTCCCTCGAGGCGGTCGGCAAGCAATCTCAGGCTCGGTCCAATATCGCCCACCACCTCTGCACATGCGAAGAATACCTCGTCTACCGTCGCCGGTAGATAACCCACATGGAGGACGGCCGGCCCTTTCAGCCTCATCAGAAAAGGAGGTTTTTCGACGGTGTCATGGCCGATCGAGATGACGAGATCGGCGCGATCGATTGCCCGATGCACGTAATCCCGCTCCGATAAAGCGGCCGTGCCCACGTACAGTCGGGACCCGCCCGATACCGCGCCTTTACCCATTTGCGTGTTGAAGAACGGAATTTGCAGGCGCCTCACGAAGTCCGACAGCTCCGCAGTCAGGCGCGGTCTGTTTGCGGCTGCACCCAACATCACCAGCGGCCGCTCGGCCTTCAGGATGAGCTCTGCCGCACTATCCAACGCCTCCTTGGCCGCAACGGGCGGGTTGATCAAATGGGGCGGCACCATCGGTGGGACCACGGCCAGTTTCTCGGCTGCGATATCTTCCGGGAGTTCGAGATGGACCGGCCCTGGCCGCTCCTGTTGCGCTACCCGAAAGGCTTCACTCACGATGGTCGGAATTGTCGCTGGGTCGACAATCTGGCGCGCCATCTTGGTCAGCGGCGTCATGGTCGAGACCATGTCCACGATTTGGAATCGCGCCTGGGTCCGGCTGCGTATGCACTTCTGCCCGGTGATCATGATCATGGGCATCGCGCCGAGCAGGGCGTAGGCTGCGCCCGTCGTGAGATTCAGCGCGCCGGGACCGAGCGTAGCCAGACAGACACCGGGCTTTCCGGTAAGCCGCCCATGCGTAGCCGCCATGAACGATGCCGCCTGCTCGTGGCGCGTCACCACTAGTTTGATCGAGGAATGCCGTAGTGCTTCAACAACGTCGAGATTCTCTTCTCCGGGAACGCCGAAGATCTGCCGAACGTTCTCGTTTTCAAGTGCAGATACAAGCAATTCGGCGCCGTTCATTGGTGTCGTCCTCGGCTAACGTTTTAACCAGCCACTCTGAGCTGACCTTCCAAGCGGTTTGCGAATAGCGACTTGTGCCCACTCTGAACTGCTGCGCCGGTGGGGTGAACCGGGTCGAAGCAACACGGGGGCGGCACAACCAAACTTAACGCGCTCTTCAGTTTGGCCCCCTCTTCTGGTACATGAACATTCAGTACCCTTCGCCCAGCATTGAAGGAGGGACGTGCGATGAGCATGGGCGCCTCCTCATGTTTTGCACGGTCACCCTCTCATTGGTTTGCAGTTTTAATTGGTGTTGAGCGTCGTTCCGGCCTTCTGCAATAGGCCGGAACGACGCTTTGACGAAGCGGGTAGCTGTAACCGCGAAGGGAATCACTATGGAATAATCGAGCAAGCGATCAAGGATCGCGGTTGCCACCACAGGACCGCTAAACGCACCGCCCCATTCGACAACGCAGCGATTGGAGGTGATGAGGATTGACCCCCACTCATTCAAGTCAGGCGCCATGCACACGCTGATCGGCAATCCGCGCATCCACCGGTCCAGATGCGCCTCGAAGGCCGTCCAGCTCTCGAACTGGCGGCCGGCTATCGCATTGTGCTTGACGGAGCCGACCCGCATTCGCCCCTCCCTTTCGTACGCCCGGAGAGGCGCACAACCCGCAGCGTAGGGGCCAAATAGTGTGCAGCCGCATGTTGAACCCCACCTCCAGCGTCGCCGCATCTTGATGTTCGACCAGCGCCTTCGTACAGTCGGACCCGCCGAAGCGAGGGAAGGCTACTTGCATCCTCTCGAACCACTCCGTCTGGCGCTTCCGAAGCGAGGGACGGATATGCAGCCGACGCGAGCAACCCGGCGTTGTCATGGCGGAAGAAAGGCTCCCGCAGCAAATCGTCCAGCCGACGCTTCTTGCCGCAGGTTCAGAAGTCCGCCGCCGCTGCAAGAGAAATACCCGGCCGCCCGCCGGCTTGCCGGCTCGGGAGACCCGGTTTTCACGGCGGAGACCGCATATCGGTCGAGCGGTCATCATGGGGTGATTGTCTCCTCGGTCCGTGCCTCAGCGCGTTTCCGAATAGCTCCGCATATCTCGTGCCAAAGAGAAAATGATTTAAGAAAATGCGATCGCGCTGATGACGCTGAGTGGCTCATGTCCGACACAGTCGATAACCCGACAATATCAGAGCGTAGACGCTTGCTCCTGCGCGAGCTCGGAGTATATGCAGTGGAGCTGATGCGCCTCCTTATGTTCCATAAGCCGCTCTCGAACAGGATACCACTTGCTCGCTTCAGGAGAGGAGTGGAAGAGTGCTGCAGCAGGAGCACCGTGTTTGAGAAAGATCGGCCACTCATTTAGCGACCCCCCATTCCCCGCCACTGCATCAAAGTGCGCAGTCTTGAGCGTGAGGACGATTGAATCCGAAGTTGACAAGGTCGATGGCTCGCCGTTCACGAGCATCTTTCGCAGCAAGGGTGAGCGTGTCAGTCCTTTCGTTGCTAAGGTGGCCAATAGCTGACTAGCACCCAAGAGGAGACTCAGTTCGTCAGAATCTTGGGGGCCTCTTGATCCAGATCAGGACCGTCTCGCCGTCGAAAGCGTTATGATCCTCGGAATGATCGCATATCGGGGGCGTCTTTGTTTGCGCAATCACTTTTGAGGTTTTTTTTATGAATACTGATATTGCGGCTCGCAGGTCCGATGCGATCGCCCGCGGGGTCGGCGTGACTACACAGGTTTATGCCGACAAGGCGCTCAATGCCGAAATCTGGAACGTGGAGGGACGGCGTTATATCGATTTCGCCGCAGGCATAGCAGTAGTCAACACCGGCCATCGTCATCCAAAGGTCGTTGCAGCGGTGAAAGACCAACTCGACCGCTTCACGCATACTTGCCATCAGGTCGTGCCTTATGAGAACTACGTCCGGCTCGCTGAACGGTTGAATGACGCCGTGCCTGGCAACTTCAAAAAGAAAACGCTCTTCGTCACAACCGGCGCTGAAGCCGTCGAGAACGCCGTCAAGATCGCCCGCGCCTCTACAAACCGCAGCGCGATCATCGCCTTCACCGGCGCCTTCCACGGCCGCACCTTCATGGGTATGACGTTGACCGGGAAGGTCCAGCCCTACAAGGCCGGTTTCGGGCCGATGGTGCCCGACGTCTTCCACGTCCCATTCCCCATAGAGTTCCATGGCACCACGATCAACGAATCGCTCTCCGTGCTCGACAAGCTTTTCAAGGCTGATGTTGATCCCGACCGCGTCGCTGCGTTTATCGTAGAGCCAGTGCAGGGCGAAGGCGGCTTTTATGAAGTGCCGTGTGCATTCATGGATCAGCTGCGCGCAATCGCTGACAAACACGGCATCCTGTTGATCGCAGACGAAGTACAGACCGGGTTTGCCCGAACCGGTAAGCTCTTCGCCATGGAGCACTTCGGTGTCTTTCCGGACATCACCACCATGGCCAAGGGTCTCGGCGGCGGATTTCCTATAGCAGCTGTCACCGGTCGGGCCGAGATTATGGATGCACCGGGACCGGGCGGCCTAGGTGGCACTTATGGTGGCAGCCCGATCGGCATCGCCGCGGGAAATGCTGTCCTCGACGTGATCGAAGAAGAGGGTTTGTGCCACCGCGCCGAACAACTCGGCGTACGCCTGAAACGGCGGCTGCAATCGCTGAAGGATGTCGTTCCGCAGATCGCCGACATCCGTGGTATGGGTCTCATGAATGCGATCGAGTTCACGGTCCCCGGCTCAAGAAAACCTAGTGTAGAATTCACGAATAGTGTCCGCGAGAAGGCGCTCGAGAGGGGCCTCATCCTCCTGATCTGCGGCGTTTATGGAAACGTCATCCGCTTCCTCCCCCCGATCACTATCGAGGACTCAGTATTTGCCGAAGCACTCGACATCCTCGAAGAAACATTGCGCGCATGTGCTCAGGAGGTCTGACCGCGCGAAAGTTCTGATACGAGTTCTTCCAGGCTTAGGCAGCCCTCAATGCTGCCGACAAGGCGATGATAGCGGGCGAGTGGTACGCAGTGCGTTAACGGAAGAACATTTGAACGTCACCAACCACCGACCGGGGATCTAGCGCCGGGGGACAAGAAGCGACGTGGGAACTGCTCGCGCCATCGAAGCCGCCCGTCCGGCGCAAAAGGTTTGGACCAAGAAAATAGGATGGCGCAAGTCGCAAATAGCCATTTGATTCCGTTCGAACTGGCCAACCTGCGTCGGCATCTTGCCGACTTAACCCGCAGTCTACAACTTCGCCGCAGGTGACGTTGCCCCTGACTGCGAGCCCGTCCAGCGAATTCGTTTCCGGCGCGATACGTTGCTGAGTTTTTTGAGCGGGCGGCGCCTGCTGTGGTGGCAATGAACCTTGCGCTGGATCACAATGGATCGTCAGGAAGCTACAGGCGCTGTGGCACAAATGTGCGCCTGATCCCGGCACAGTTTGCGAAGCCCGCGTTCAGTCGAACAAAAGCGACATCATCGAGGCCGAGGCCATCGCCGAAGCCGCACGCGGCCGACAATGCGGTCTGCCCCGAGGAGCAAACTGATCTCAACGCTTCGTATCGCGTGCGCGACCAGATGGTCCTCACGCGAACGCGTCTTATCAACCAGATGCGAGCATTCTGCTTGGAGTACGGCATAGCACTGGGACAGGGAGCGGGTCTGTTCAAGCTGGACCTATCGCAGGTGCTCGACGACGTGTCGAATTATCTCTCGCCGGCAATGCGCAGACGGACCTTTCCGCGGACCTGCGGCGGTTGGAGCAGCGTATCAGCGAGGTGACAGAGGGAGACCCTGCGATCGCAGATCGAGAGGATGTTGCCCGCCGGCTCATGACGATTCCGGGAATTGGCACTCGGAGCCACGGCCGGCGGCCGGCGGCAGCGGGCGCCAGTTCCAGAAGGCTCGCTAATTGCCCGCATGGCTGGCCTTAACCCGCGGGAACACTCGACCGGGGCAAGCCGAAGCTCCTCGGTATGATCAAGCAACGGGAACCGCTATGTTCGCAAACTTCTCGTTCATGGCGCGCGATCGTGCTTCCGTCATCTGGATCGAACACCGGGATCGGCTGAATGCTGGCTTGATGGTCTTCAGAGCCGGATGCACCCGAACAAGGCCGTTGTTGCCTTTGCCGCCAAGACGGTGCGTATCGTCAGAACGCAGGGACCCTGCTTTCACCTAACGCTTGCGGTTGATTGCAAGGCTCGGGAATAGTCATGGACCCAGCCGGAGCCGTGGATCAGCATGCCATAAGCCCTGTGAAAAAAACGGGCTCGTGCCCGAACCATTTCTGGGAACGGCGTGCGCGGCTGCAACAGCAGTCCACTCGCGAGAGGATACATTTATGCGACTGGAATCGTCGTCGACGATGTCACGAACCCTTGCATCAGCGGGGCAGACCATACATCCTTTCCCATAAGATCCTTCAATGAGGCATGGTCGAACATGGCGAAGCCGCTTCAGCCGCGCATCCTGCGGAGCTCGAGCATCCATCCACCGAAGCGGGCCTTTCAGTTGTAAATCGAGGCGTCGCTGACCACGTGCTTGGCGGCGCACAGATCGGCAACCGACACCCGGCCTTATGTTCCTTCAAAACTCTGATGATGTGCTCTTCAGACAAGCGGCTGCGCTCCTTGCCCTGATCCTCCCGGATGGCCAGAGCGAATTTCAACCCGGATTAGATCAGAGGGGCAAGGTCACAGGCCCAAGACCCTCAAAGGCCCCACGACCTGCGAGTTCATCTGCAAGGAATGAGTTTCCCGGCCGGATGTCCGAAGGGCCTTTGACTAGGGGCATCCTATGAAGCAGTTGATGACTTCACTGTCGGCAAAAACAGTGGGCCGCTGTCGGCAGCCCCTCAGGTCCACCAGAGAACAAGATCAGGCCGCGCAAATCCGAAAAAGCAATTCAGCAGCACGCGACGCTTTCCGTTGCCCGGTTGACCGGTAACCCCGTGAACGAAGCCGCCATCGATCAGGGCGATATCGCCGGCCTTGAGCTGGATCTCGCGGCAAGGAACGGCTTCAAGATAGGCTGCCGAATAGGGATATCCTGTTGTCTCCACATCCTGCGACTTTCGGTCGGCGACGTTCGGCTTATGGCTCCAGAGGCGAAGATTGCCACCTTCCTCGGGCATACTGGGATAAAAGTTGAGCGCTGCGACGGTATTGTGCGCCACCGCAGAAAGCTCGTAATCGTTACCAGCCCATAGGACTTGAGCGACATCGTCGTGGGGGGCCAAAGAAAACATGCCTGTGCCAGTCCAACTGAGGGCGCGACAGACATTGGCCTTGCCGCGTTCCGAACGGGCGAGCCGCAATTCGATACCCTGGCTGTGAAGCTCGCGCTTCAACGCGCCGAATACGGCTCGGACTGGGTCAACCAAATTCCCAAAAAGGGCGTTGACGTAAGGTCGCGCAGCTTCCGCATCTGCAAAATAAGTGGCTGCATCCTTCCTGTAGTGTGATGCGCCGACATATTGTCCGGGCACCCCATCGTTACGCTCCTTGAGACCGGCACTACCAACAAAGTTCGTGGTGATCTTCTCGGCTACTTCGGTGCTGAAAGCTTGCTTGATGTGCAGAGCGGTGAGCTCACCTTTCAGGACCGAGATGATCTCCGCAGTGTTGATCGAGCCAATCCGTTCTCTGATCGAAACCGGGGAGATGGCTGGCACTTGAGATATCTGACTAGGCATTGTCCTGCTCCTGTAGTGCGTGGTCAAGGATGGTGATGCCACGATCGAGTTCGGCATCGGTGATGGTTATCGGCGGGAGGACTTTGATAACGTCGCGATTTGGCCCCGAGGATTCGATAAGAAGGCCATTTTCGAATGCGACATCGTGCACGCGGCCGACAAGTGCCGGTGAACGGCATTTCAAGCCGGCCATCAGACCGCGGCCGCGCTTCTGTTCGATGTATCTTGGAAATTTCGCAACCAAGCGATCGAGGTGCGTTTGCAGCCTGAGGGCTGTCCGCTCGACACCTGCAGTAAATTTCCTATCCGACCACATCTTGCACATGGCTCCTGCCGTCACGAAGGCGAAATTGTTGCCTCTGAAGGTCCCGCTATGCTCTCCGGGCTTCCATATGTCCAAGTCGGGTCGAATCAGAACGATGGACAACGGACTACCTGAACCGCTTAGCGACTTAGAAAGACACACAATATCCGGTTCGATTTTCGCGGACTCGAATGAGAAGAAATCGCCAGTTCGGCCCGCACCCGCCTGAATGTCGTCGACGATAAAAACAATGCCGTGCGTGCGGCAAATTCGCTGAATTTCCGTGAGCCAAGCCGTGGATGCGGCGTTCATGCCGCCTTCTGCCTGGATGATCTCCAGAATGATTGCGGCAGGCTTTTCTATGCCGCTCCCCGGGTCACTCAAAATGCAGTCGATGTAGCTGACGGAATCGAATGCTTGGCTCGGATAACCGTCATAGGGAACACGGATCACATCGTGGCGAGCAACGCCTCCCTGTTCCCTGGTTGAGGCCGAACCCGACACCGCCAGAGAGCCGAGCGACATCCCGTGAAACGCATTCGTAAAGGCCATGACGCTCGAGCGGCCGGTGCATTTTCGCGCCAGCGCGAGCGCCGCTTCGTTGGCGTTCGTGCCGGTCGGCCCAGGAAACTGAATCTTGTACGAAAGGCCTCTGGGTTTCAGGATCCAATCGACGAACCCTTCAATGAAGTCACGCTTTGCCGCCGTATGCATATCAAGCGACAGAAGAATGTTCTCACCGACGAGATATTCAATCGCTGGCGCCATAATATCCGGATTGTTGTGCCCGTAATTGAGTGCGCCGGAACCCACCAGGAAATCGATAAAGGGCTTACCCGTCTCGTCCCAGATCGTCGCCCCAAGGGCCTTCGTAAAGACGGTGGGGAACGCCCGGCAATAACGACGAACGTTAGATTCATGAGCCGTGAAAGCGTCGCCGTTCATATTAAGTCCTCTGCACATAGTCGTTCAAAGAAGAGAGCTGTTTAATGGCTAGTGGTTTGCGGCAGATGTTCGCCGTTTAACATTGAAGCAGAATACCGAAGCTTTCGTTGGTCTGGTGATGCCGGGATCCTCATCGAATATTGTTGGGTTGCGTTGCCCTCCATTCGGATGCCTTCAGAGAATGTGCTCCAACAAGATGGCTTCTATAGCTTCCGCGAAAGCACCGATACTATGGCATCAGGTAGTTGACGTACCCACCCATCGCTACCCATAGCGCCTCCGGACAATGAATGAGTCCAAGGACGATTAGCAGGGTCGCGTCGCCAGAGGTTGTGTAGCTCGGCGGTAGCGAAGCCGCTCGCGAGCGCGCCCCCTCAATAGCGCCGTAGCGAGCGAGCGGCTTCGCGGCGGTCATCAATATTCGCCGTTCAACCTCGGGCTGCGGACACCAACCTGATTCAAGAAACTATTTGATGACCGATGACACAGCGAAAGCCACGCTCTCTTTGAGAAGAATGCGGATTCCGATCTCTTGCGCGATGACTGGCCCGAGCCGCCGGATCAAGAGGGCGGGGCCGCCGTGGACCCCCTTGACGGAAAGCCCGTTCGTAGGCCAGGCGGAAGCAACCGGGAGACGCGCTGGCGAAGGGCCGCATCGGTTTCGAGAACGTCCACTACCGCGACGGCAACCATCCCCGGCCGCAGCTGGGCTGCTGCCTTCAGGCGAGTCGAAAAGGAGATCGTCCGGGAGGGTGAAGGCGTTGACGAGGTGAGCCGTGAGTAAGCAATCAAGCTCTGATCGGGATCGACTAACACTGTTTCCATCCGACCGATGGTTGACCTGTGATCGGCGTTACCTCAAGCTAGGCAGGCCGACAAGCTCGGTTGGAAGGCGAAGACCTTTCGATGAGCTCGTCTCCGAAATGCTCGAGACCCACTGCCGCGCCTACAGGAACATACTGGCGTAACGTGAAAACACGATGGCGTCGCGGGCAGGTGCATCTGTCGTGGGGCCATCCGCACTGCCAGGCACGCCCTCTCGGCCGGCATGCACTCAGGTCCGGTCGTTTGGGTCGGCGAATTCACACATCCTGCAAAGCAGAAAACCATCTGCTCCATTCATGCGGTCGACGATTTCGCGAAAAACTGGCTTTTCAAACAGAGCGGAGTAACCCTCATATAGAAGGTTGCCCAATACGTGACGCCGTTCAAAATCCATAGAGCACAGGGTAACGTCGCCGTTTGGAAGAAGAACATTCCGATACTGTCGTGCGTCCACGCAGGTTAGGGCTCCGACCACTGGCTGACGTGGTGCAACGATCTTAGGGTCGACGCTTCCACCCCTACTGCTCACCGGCCGCGCTTTTATCAGGGCTTCGGTAGGAATAATGTCGGCTATATCTGGGTGGGGCTCGCCCAAGGCCACGAATCGGATCAAGGGGATGTCCGCGTCGACGAGTTGACGAACCAGATCGCGATACTTGTCTCCGACCAGGCGGCTGTTCATGTAGGTGCCGTCATCGAAAACATGGACCACGAATACGCCCAAGCGCAAGGCTTGCAATCGTTGCAGGTCCTGCCCGTTCATTCCCACCAGCGTCGTAAAAATCCTGATGCCATGGCCTTTGGCGAAGGCGTGCTCCACCATTTCGGTACAGTCCGGATTGAGCCAAGGTTCGGAGTATCCCGCAAAACCAATGTCGACGGAAGTCGGTACGCGGGCCAGACACCGCTTGAAATCTTCAAGATCCAGATGACTCGCATGAGACACTTTTCTTTGCCGGACCGCGAACTTGTCCTGGGGACAATATGAACATCCTACGACGCATCCCGTGGTCGTCGTTATCTCCAAAACCCTGCCGGCTGTGTTTGCTGAGCGAAGTTCCGGTAAAATCACTGGTGATTACTCCCATCTACTTCCTGCGAAGCGCCACGATGGTGTGCGTGTGCCTTTGGCTTTCTGATACCGCCTGCTGATCTACCGAGGCAACGCAGACATCTACCCTTTTTGGCAGCCTAAGCCGCCCGGTTCACCGACTTGCCGGGCCGACCTTCACAAACTTCCAGCGCGTCGGACCAGAGACAGCATTGCATCTTTCGAGGCATCACTCGCTCCGGAGATGTAGCCTCAACCGTTGGTCGCTGGCCCGTCGCCGAGATGCGCGCGCAGCACCCTCGAACCCGCCGGAGAGAAGCTTTCTGGATGCCGTCGATCATCCTTCATCGAGCGAGTTCCGTGTTCTCATGCGGGTCAGCCCTCACACTATATTGCCGCACATCGACCAGCAAAGGCCGAGCTAGTGCGCCTGGCGCGCAGTTACTGCGAGATAGGCTTCGAAAAGCCCGACAGAGCTAAGACGCTCCGCTGTATTGAACCCGACATGTTTTCTGACAGCTGTCAGATTTTGGACACACATCACTCATCGTCAGTCGCTTAATACGGATGGTAGTTTCTTCCAGGAATCGGTGACATTGAACACCACCCTGTCATGACCGCCCAATCTCAGCGAAGCGAACTCAGCATCGCCACCAGGACCAAGCCTGAAGATAAATCCGCCATAGCAGCGTCAACGACATTTTGCTTTCGAAGCCGGATGGATTGCACGAGGTGATTCGCGCCGTGATGCAGGAGGTGCTCGAGGCCGAGATGGACGAGGCGCTGGGTGCTTCGAAGAGCGAGCGCACGCCGGAGCGTCTCGGCTATCACGCGCGCTACTACGGGCGGAGAACTAGCTGCGCACCTACGGCGGTTCGATAATCCCAAGGTTCAAAGCTTTTACAACAGCTACCGTTCTGCTGGTCGCATCCAACTTCCGCATTACATTTTTTAAATGGAAATCTATCGTATTTCGTGATCTGCCTAAAATAGTTCCTATTTCCCAAGATGATTTTCCTTGTGACACCAAATCAATGCACTCTATTTCTCTCGGAGACAGGTTATGAGCTCGTTCCGACGCAGTCGTAGTGTCGAACTTCGTAACCATCCGATGAAACCGCAGCGCGGCCATTTGCAGGTAGGTGATCGCTCTATTCTGCAATTCGCAGTCCGAGGATTGAGCAAAACTCACAAACCTAAAGCTGCCACCAGGGCCATGTAATGGGACGGTAACGCCTGACCTCAAGCCGAATGTTGCTGCTTCGTCCAAGACGCGGCGTCCATCTTCAGTTATGTTTTCATCAGTATACACCTCGCTCCATCGAAAGGGTCCCGCCTCCTTTCGACCTTTCTTGATGAGGGGGTCTATTTTGGCATAGCCCATTCTCGAGTAGCGCTCCTGCCATTCAGCGGGATAATTCCACATCACCACAGAACCCTCTCGGTTCGGCTTGAAAGCCCTCTCTGATGCGAGCGGCCCATAGGCAATCCACGGGCAATCGAAATTCAGCGCAAACGCAGACAACAGTTCGAACAACTGTTCGGATTGAGCGACATCATCAGTCATCTTGAGGAATAGGTCTAACTCCACCGCAATCCGCCGGAGTTCCATGATGTCTCCTTCATTGCGTTCTCATTGGTGCACAGTTTGCTCCAACCCAGCCTCGCAACATCCGAAGTCAACGGGACTCGAGCCGGAGTTCCTTCCGCCACCTGGAGTACCCTCAAGAGTCGTGCCAGCTTGCGAGCGAAGCTTCTCCTTCAGGTCGTCAATCGACGGGGGAGGTACCCAGGAGGCGAACCGACAGCACTGTGTCGGGGAGCGCACAATCCGACAGTCGAGCATTCGATTGACGGAATATGGGCAGGAAAGTATTCGCGGCGCGCTTTTGAAATCAGCACCTAAGTGCCGGGCCTGAGAAAGCTGCATTGCAACTGTACTTATTTGATCGAGGCAAGAACAAGCTCAAAATTCAATCGATACATCGACCTTCTTTTCCAATCTCCCGAGTTGAGCAGCCGTAGCAATCGTATTCGACTGGATGGCGGCTGACTTTCTCCAGGCTCGGTAACCTGCTGAATTTGTCCTTCGGATGTTCCCGCTCAGTTGGCACGACTTTTGAACTCACCGTCGTGAGGCGGCAAGAGCTGCCCGCCAAAATTGATGCTGTTATGGGGGAGGTCGAAATTCCAGTTTTGTCTTTTATCGTCTTTGGGACCGAGCGTGTTGATGCGCCCGCTTGGAAACTATGAGACGTTTCCCCGTCCATGGGCGCGGCGCCACTTGTCGCGACGTTTTCGCCTTCACTGTTCGCCTCTGGAACAGGCAGCCGGCCCGGCTCGCGATCATCATGACCGCGATGCTCGCCTCCACGCTGGCTGACGTGTTGATGCCGCTCTATTCTGGCCGACTCATCGACGCTGTTTCTCGTGCTGCTAATGCGGCAGCACCAGCTTCGGATTCAGCTGTTGCAGCATTCTCTGTACCGATTGCATTGGCACTCGGTTCCATTGCCATGCGCCACGTCGCCTTAATTGGCCTGAACGACCTGGTGTTGAAAATGATTTCCGATGTCGCGACCGAAGCGTTCCATCATGTGCAGCGTTTTTCGACAGACTGGCATGCAAACAGCTTCGCCGGCTCGACAGTGCGCAAGATAACGCGCGGCATGTGGGCGCTCGACCTCCTCAACAGCACGATACTCGTCACGCTGCTCCCGTCGTTTGTCATCTTGATCGGCTCGACGGTGCTGCTCGGCTGGCACTGGCCGGTCATGGGCGTGATCTTTGCTTGCGGCTCTCTCGTCTACCTTGCGTTTTCGATTTCGCTGTCGCTCGGCTATGTCGCGCCAGCGGCGAGCCTTGCCAACCGATGGGACACAAGGCTCAGCGGCGCGCTTGCGGACGCGGTCAGTTGCAACGCTGTGGTCAAGGGCTTCGGCGCAGAGGTTCGCGAAGACGAGCGGCTTGCAAATATCATGACGAAATGGCGGCACCGCGCGCGCCGGAGCTGGGTGCGCGGAACGATCATCGGCTCAACCCAAGGCGTAACTTTGGTTGCGCTCAGGGTGGCGGTGGTCGGATATGCCCTGCTTCTGTGGTCGCATGGACAGGCAACGCCGGGCGAGATAGCATATGTTCTCACGTCCTTCATCGTCCTGCAGGGCTATCTGCGTGATGCCGGCATGCATGTCCGCAACGTGCAGCACTCGGTTAATGATATGGAAGAACTGGTGGCCATCCACAATCAGAAGGTGGATGTTGCCGATCGTCCAGAGGCCAAGCCGATCCGGATCACGAACGGCCGTATCGATTTCGAGAACGTCCACTTCCGCTACGCCAACCATCCCCTGCCGCTCTATAGCGAATGTTCGCTGTCGATTGAAGCTGGCGAAAGGGTTGGGTTGGTTGGACCCTCCGGTTCCGGCAAGACAACATTCGTGAAGCTGATCCAGAGACTCTACGACCTGAGCGGCGGCCGGATCCTGATAGACGGTCAGGACGTCTCCGAGGTGACCCAAGAGTCCCTTCGTTCGCAGATCGCGATCGTGCAGCAGGAGCCGATCCTGTTTCACAGGTCGCTTGCCGAGAACATCGCCTATGGCCGGCCTGGCGCGAGCCAGGCCGAGATCGAGCAAGCGGCACGGCTGGCAAGTGCCCACGAATTCATCGCGCCCCTGCCGAAGGGCTATGGGACATTGGTCGGCGAAAGGGGTTTGAAGCTCTCCGGCGGCGAGCGCCAGCGCGTGGCGATCGCGCGCGCCTTCCTCGCGAACGCGCCGATCCTGATTCTGGACGAGGCCACATCGAGCCTCGATTCGGAATCCGAGGTGCTCATTCAACAAGCGGTGGATCGGTTGATGGTGGGTCGAACCACACTCGTCATCGCACACCGGCTGTCGACCGTCCGCTCGCTCGATCGGCTGCTCGTCTTCGACCGTGGCCGCATCATGGAGGACGGCGATCATGCCGCCCTGATCAATCTCGATGGTGGCATTTACCGCCGCCTCTTCGAACGGCAGGCGTTGGAACTCGCGAAGGGCCTGGCCTGATCGCTAAACCGGCTTGCGCGATGCGCCGAGCCGTTGCCGGAGAGGGGTGTGGCAGTGACGAGCGGCGGGCGTTAGGCCGGCAAAACAAGCACGGCCGGAACTGTCCGCCAAACGGGCGAGCGGGAATGCACCACGTCTAAGCTTCGGCGAATGCGCGCAGTTACACGCGGGCACCGAATTGTCGCGCCTAACGGCGCACGCACCAAAAGGGCGGGAATGTCGACGGCCCGGGAAGAGTGCGGCCCTCGCCGTTACCCACATTTCGCCAAAGGAAGCGAAGTCAGCACAGGCCGGCTGGGAGCCCTGTCGCTGGCCCAACCTACCGCACGCCGGCCACGTCAACGCTTCAAAGTCCCTTCGGTTCGCACAGTCGTCCCCTTGGAGACCCGGAAGCGCAGGAGCTCCGACCGCAGTCTTCGCTCAACTCTCGCCATCTGCTCCGGGATTGGATTCCGTTCCCTTGCTAGCACTGTGGCAGCTGAGCACGAACTCGCCGGCCTCGTGTCTTTCGATTACGGCCAACGGGCTTAGGAAGAGATTGGATTCGCCGGCCCTCTGCGGAGCGAATGAACAGTTCTACAGATCATCGACGTCCGCGAAAAAGAGCACGCAGCCGAAGTAGTCGGCCTGAAGCAGCAGCGAACAGGCCAGCGTCGTGACGACTGCCACACGGAGCGAATCCAAAGCGAAGTAAACCATCGACGCATTGCTGCACAGGACCAGCCCCACGAGCCGACAAAAAGATGAAGTG
>NZ_RZOY02000024.1:0-39348 GCF_004022705.2 Mesorhizobium sp. M2D.F.Ca.ET.226.01.1.1 | reverse complement strand
CGGCCTGAAGCAGCAGCGAACAGGCCAGCGTCGTGACGACTGCCACACGGAGCGAATCCAAAGCGAAGTAAACCATCGACGCATTGCTGCACAGGACCAGCCCCACGAGCCGACAAAAAGATGAAGTGCAACGCCGTTCTCCTGGTTTTCGCCAGATCATGTTGCGAGCTCGTCGGCCGCAACATGCGTCTGGCAGTTCTTGGGGCAGACGCGGCCGCAGGCTCCGCAGCCGATGCAGCGGCCGGCATCATCGACAACCATGATCATGCGATTGAGCTTGCCGTCGAAATCGTCGTCCTCGTCATCGCAGGGGCCGAGGATTTCACCCGCATCATCAACGCCGTGAAGATGCATGACATCGCGCGAGCAGACCTTGAAACAACGGCAGCAGCCGATGCAGATTTGCTATCGATGGAGGTCAGGTACGGCGGCATCCAAATGGAGCCGTCACGGGTGGTGAATGTGCGCATCATCCTAAATTCTTCATTGAAGCGAGTTCTCTCTTGGCAACATCCAACTCGGCATAAACGGCTTGGGTTTTCTCGGCGACTTCCTGTATGTCGGCCCACTTGCCCGGCAGACCCTCGACAAGGTCCTGCAATGCCATCTTGGCAATAGCTGCACGCAACTGGAGCTTTCGGACTTTCTTCCTCATCTTATCTAGGTCTGACATAGATCCTTCCTGGAACAATGGTTTTGTTGATGCGCTCCATCTCGGGCTAGGCTTCAATGGCTGCAGTCGCATCGTCGACCAGTTTCGTACCGGCCTCAGCAAGTTTGCGGAAAGTCTCGAAGCCGAACCGGTGGACGTCTCGACAGAACGCCCAACCGCTGGAAGCCCCCACGGGTTTCATTTCTATTGTCGGCGACGTCGACACGCCGGAGCGCTCCTCGATCGCAAGCGCTACGGCGGTGTAAAACATGTCGAGCCTCCACAGCGCGTCAGGATCGGGATCGCCGCCAAAGGGTACCGCACGTTGCTGTTGCTTGGTGATGATGAACTCGGCCAGCAGCTCGGCATCCGAATGGCCTTCCCATAAGCCGAAGGAATCCTGAGTACGAATGAGCCGCAGGAGGCATTTGACGAACGGGGAAGCAAGGGCCTCGTCGTCCTTGTGGACAGCAGGGCCAACCGGAGGAATTTCGTTGTTCGTCATTTCAGTCTTCGTCTTCGAGGTACGATTTCCTTTTCCTGCGATGCCCACTCCGGGTCGGCTTGCGTGGCCGACGAATGGCTTGGGCGGGCCAACCCCAAGAGTGCCCCGTGGCCGACCTCGACATGTCCACGAGTGCGAGACCTGCGGCGCGAATTCGCGGCGCACATTGTCTGCGCCGCGATCCGACCGGTGGTCAACGCAATTGAAATCCAACCTGCCGCAAGCCGCCGCCCTGCTGCATCGACATACTTGCTGCGAAGAGAGCCTCGATGGGCGGATTGGCCAGTGTTCAATTCCAATTGTCAGTCCCTTCGCGATTCTTGCTCAGGAAGTGACTGCGTTTTGAGTTTCGGGTGCCTTCTTTTGCGGAGCCACACAAAGATCCGCGTGACAGGCAGGCTCACCCGTGTAGTTGGCCAGTGCTTCGAGCAATGGGGTAAGATAGTACTGTTTGGTGTGGTCCGGAATTGGCCCCAGCCGGTCCACCGATTTCAGTGCCACCTCGATCAACTCGATTGCGCGATCTTTGTTGCCGCTCTCGTAATAATACTGAGCTACCGGGAGGTACCGGAGGTACTTAAACGGGCCATCGCCGTTCGGGGGATTGAGTGCCAGTATCTGTTCCGAGAGCTCGTTGCCCATCGCAAAGCGCTCCGCGCGCGGAAGATGGGAATTGTCCATCGTGGGATCGAAGAGTTGGTTGAGGGCCAAGGCCATCCACGACACCGCGTCGGACGTTTTGTCGATCGCGTCCTCGACCAATTCTCGCATGACCGGCATGCCGGTCTTGATGTCGCGCAGCTTGTGAAGCAGAAGATCCGCATGAATCTGCCGGAACTCACAAGAGTCTGGCATCAAGGCGAGGCCTTCTTCGATGGCCAAGAGCGCCGCCGTCCAATTCTCGGCCTGCATCGCCGGCTCAAGTTTGGCGTATATCGGCCCGGTAAGCGACATTTCGCGCGCTGCAAGTTGGTTATGCGCGATGCGCTTTGCATCGGCGGCTTTCGCTTCATAGCTGCTGCGCCAGCTGCCGTTAAGGACTTTCGGCAAAACGTCATCGAGTTCCGCCGGGTGGCCGATAAAAGCGATGTGGCCGTCGCGGTCGACCACGAACGAGGTGGGAATCCCAATCGAAGAGCTGGGATCCATCCAGAGCTTGTTCATTTCGCCAATGTAATCGAACCCGATACGATAATTCAGATTCGGGAACTCCTCGGTCAGCCAGGCATCCACGTTGGTCCGCGCCTCGTCTGCGGTAGGACCCTGTTCGCAGGCGGCAACTCCGACCGCCTCAAATCCGCTGCCTTCATATTTCTCCTGCAGTTCGATCAAATGGGGCATGGCGTCGACACATGGTCCGCACCAAGTCGCCCAAAACTCAACGAGGTAGACCTTGCCGGGCCGAAAGTTCGTGAGGGGCTCGCCACGCAGCCAGTTCTCCACTTTGATCGCAGGAGCCGGGGACCCCATACGCAGTTCCATCTTGGTGTCCAAAGTCATTCCACACCTTTCGTCTCTTTTGTCGCGGAATATTTTCCAGTCAAAATCGGACACGGTCTCGAGGGCATCGCTCCCTCTGGCTTGCTTCAGCGAAGCTCTCACCGTGTTGCCGCACATCAAGCTGCAACGGAGGTGCCAATTCCCTCAGCTCCGGTAAGCGGCGGGAAATGCTTTGAAATTCTCCACGAGGCCAAATGCGGCCGATTGTCGTGAACCCGACATGTCTTCTGCCGCTGTCGGGTTTCGCCCTATCACTCTTGAGAGCTTGGACGGCTCGCCTGTGATTAGACTGGCCTCGGTCCTCGAGCAGTGGCAGTTTGGCGCCAGTTCGAAAGCGCGAACTCGCCGGCTTGGTCCTCGTGCCGCCACCGCCGCGTGTGGATTCTTGCCCCGGAGTCAAAATTCGCCTCGCGGTTGCCAACGGCGGCATGCGCTCAATGCGCGTGGCGTTGAGCACCGACAGCACGTAATGGTACCAATTAGTGGATGCCCGTCGCTGCCTCCACTTCTCCAGCCAAGCGCTCGAACGACGCTACCTACCCACGTTCGAGCGCGACCGCGGAATCGCAGACTGCCGAACGTCAGCCGTTGCGAAAGGTGTAGCCGTACCCGTTGATCGCCGGTGCGCCGCCTAGATGTGCGTAGAGGACCCTCGATCCCTGTGGAAAGAAGCCCCTCTGGACGAGGTCGATCATCCCTTGCATCGATTTGCCCTCGTAAACGGGGTCCGTAATCATGCCCTCGAGCCGCGCGCACAAACGGATTGCCTCTTTGGTTTCCTCCGATGGAACGCCATAACCCGGGTACGCGTAGTCCATGAACAACACCACGTCTGCCTCGACAATTTCCGCTCCGAGGTGGACGAGCTTCGCTGTATTTTGGGCGATGCCAAGCACCTGCGCCTTGGTCTTGGCGGGCATGGCGGAGGCATCGATACCGATCACGTTGCGCTGTCGACCATCCTTGGCGAACCCGACGAGCATGCCGCCGTGGGTTGAACCAGTCACCGTACAGACGACGATATAGTCGAAGGCAAACCCAAGCTGCTCTTCCTGGGCACGCACCTCCTCAGCGAACCCCACATAGCCCAGGCCGCCGTATTTGTGGACAGAGGCGCCGGCAGGTATCGCATATGGCCTGCCGCCCCTTGCCTTGACTTCATAAAGTGCCTTTTCCCAGCTGCGGCGGATGCCGATGTCAAAGCCCTCGTCAACCAGGCGCACCTCTGCCCCCATGATGCGGCTCAAGAGGATATTGCCGACCCGGTCGTAGACAGCATCATCATGTGGGACCCAGCTCTCCTGGACCAGGAGGCATTTCATGCCGATCTTGGCGGCGACCGCAGCGACCATGCGCGTATGGTTGGACTGCACGCCACCGATTGTGACGAGCGTATCGGCATCTGACGCGATCGCGTCGGGCACAATGTATTCGAGCTTGCGCAGCTTGTTTCCGCCGAACGCGAGACCGGAGTTGCAGTCCTCGCGTTTGACGTAGATTTCCACCTTGTCGCCCAGATGCTTGCCGAGGCGGTCGAGCCTCTCGATCGGCGTGGGTCCAAAGGTGAGCGGATAACGTTCGAATTTTTCCAGCATGCTATCTCCAGCAAAAAAGTACCTGAACCTGCTACGCACCGGTCAGCCCAGGGGTATGGTCGCGTGTTAGCCGAACACAGATTCCCTATACGATCAGCTCAGTCATCAGAGGGTGACCAAAATTGGTGTGGGTCTGAGCACTGATCCTGTCATCCGCGCATCAAAGCAGCAGCACATGCTGGGCATTCGACCAAGCCGGGACACAGCTGAAAATTGCATTCCGCAGTTGATCAGAGTCAGACGACTGGTACCCGAGCTTTCCTGTAACCATCGGCATGCTGGCCCCTGTGGCGAGTTCCACGAGCGCGGCTAGAGGACTGCCAGATCAGAAAGAGCACGCGGCCGAAGTAGCCGGCCTGAAGCAGCAGCGAACAGGCCAGCGTCGTGACGACTGCCACACGGAGCGAATCCAAAGCGAAGTAAACCATCGACGCATTGCTGCACAGGACCAGCCCCACGAGCCGACAAAAAGATGAAGTGCACGCCGCTCCCCTGGTTTTCGCCAGATCATGTTGCGAGCTCGTCGGCCGCAACATGCGTCTGGCAGTTCTTGGGGCAGACGCGGCCGCAGGCTCCGCAGCCTATGCAGCGGCCGGCATCATCGACAACCATGATCATGCGATTGAGCTTGCCGTCGAAATCGTCGCCTCGTCATCGCAGGGGCGAGGATTTCACCCGCATCATCAACGCCGTGAAGATGCATGACATCGCGCGAGCAGACCTTGAAACAACGGCAGCAGCCGATGCAGATTTGCTATCGATGGAGGTCAGGTACGGCGGCATCCAAATGGAGCCGTCACGGGTGGTGAATGTGCGCATCATCCTAAATTCTTCATTGAAGCGAGTTCTCTCTTGGCAACATCCAACTCGGCATAAACGGCTTGGGTTTTCTCGGCGACTTCCTGTATGTCGGCCCACTTGCCCGGCAGACCCTCGACGAGGTCCTGCAATGCCATCTTGGCAATAGCTGCACGCAACTGGAGCTTTCAGACTTTTTTCCTCATCCTATTTAGGTCTGACATAGATCCTTCCTGGAACAATGGTTTCTTGATGCGCTCCATCTCGGGCTAGGCTTCAATGGCTGCAGTCGCATCGTCGACCAGTTTCGTACCGGCCTCAGCAAGTTTGCGGAAAGTCTCGAAGCCGAACCGGTGGACGTCTCGACAGAACGCCCAACCGCCGGAAGCCCCCACGGGTTTCATTTCTATTGTCGGCGACGTCGACACGCCGGAGCGCTCCTCGATCGCAAGCGCTACGGCGGTGTAAAACATGTCGAGCCTCCACAGCGCGTCAGGATCGGGATCGCCGCCAAAGGGTACCGCACGTTGCTGTTGCTTGGTGATGATGAACTCGGCCAGCAGCTCGGCATCCGAATGGCCTTCCCATAAGCCGAAGGAATCCTGAGTACGAATGAGCCGCAGGAGGCATTTGACGAACGGGGAAGCAAGGGCCTCGTCGTCCCCGTGGACAGCAGGGCCAACCGGTTCATGAGGAATTTCGCTTTTCCCCAATTTCAGTACTCCTCTTGAAGGACGATCTCTTTTTCTGCGATGTGTGGTTCGGGCGCTTGCGTGGGCGGGGAATGGCTTGGGCGAGCCGATCCCACGCAACAGTGTCCCGTGGCCGACCTCGAGCACGTCCACCAATGCGAGACCTTTCACCGCGGCGCGAACGCCTGCGCCGCGGTTCGACCCGAGGTAAACGCAATGGAAATTCCACCTGCCGCAAGCCGCGCACTTTTGCGGCATCGACGTTATTGCTGCGAAGTGCGCCTGGGCGGGCGGATTTGCCAATTCCAATTGTCATGCCCTTCGCGATCCTTGCTCAGGAAGTGACAGCGTTTTGAGTTTCGGAAGTCTTGTTTTGCGGAGCCACACAGAGACCCGCGTGACAGGCAGGCTCACCCGTGTAGTTGGCCAGGGCTTGGAGCAACGAGGTGAGGTAGCGCTGTTTGGTTTGGTCCGGCACTGGCTCCGAATGGTCCAGCGATTTGATTGCCACCTCGATCAACTCGATCGCCCGGTCCTTGTTGCCGCTCTCGTAATAATACTGAGCGACCGGAAAGTAACACCCGAATTTAAAGTCTCCATCGCCTTGCGGAGGATTAAGTTCCAGGATCTGTTCGGAGAGCTCCTTGCCCATCGCAAAGCGATCATCATGCGGAAGATGGGAGTTGTCGATCGTGGGATGGAAGAGTTGGTTCAGCGCCATCACCACCCAAGACATCGCTTCGAACTTTTTGTTGATCGCGTCCTCGACCAATTCGCGCATAAGCGGCAAGCCGGTTTTGATGTCGCGCAGCTTGTGAAGCAGAATATCCGCATGAACCCGCCGAAAATCAAAAGAGTCTGGCATCACGGCGAGGCCTTCTTCGATGGCCAATAGTGCCGCTGCCCAATCCTCGTCCTGCATCGCCGGCCCAAGTTTGGCGTATATCGGCTGACTCAGCGACGATTCGCGCACACGCGAGATTCGCTTTGCATCGACGGCTTTCGCTTCATAGCTGCTGCGCCAGCTGCTGTTAAGGACTTTCGGCAAAACGTCATCGAGAGGTGCCGGGTGGCCGATATAAGCGATGTGGCCGTCGCGGTCGACCACGAACGAGGTGGGAATCCCGAACGAAGAGCTGGGTTCCAGCCAGAGCTTTTTCATTTCGCCAGTGCAATCGAACGCTGTCCGATAATTCAGATTCGGGAACTTCTCGGTCAGCCAGGCATCCACGTTGGTCCGCGCTTCGTCCGCGGTTGCAGCCTTTTCGCAAGCTGCGACTCCGATAATCTCAAATCCGCTGTCTTTATATTTCTCCTGCAGTTCGATCAAATGGGGCATGGCGTGGACACATGGTCGGCACCAAGTCGCCCAAAATTCAACGAGGTAGACCTTGCCGGGCCGAAGGCTCGTGAGGGGCTCGCCACGCAGCCAGTTCTCCACTTTCAGCGCAGGAGCCGGGGACCCCATACGCAGTTCCATCTTGGTGTCCAAAGTCATTCCACACCTTTCGTCTCTTTTGTCGCGGAATATTTTCCAGTCAAAATCGGACACGGTCTCGAGGGCATTGCTCCCTCTCGCTTGCTTCAGCGGAGCTCTCACCGTGTTGCCGCACATCAAGCACGGCAAAGGGCATGCCAACCCTTCTTAGCTTCGGCAAGCGCCGGTACCGCCTTGAATAAGCGAGCCCTAACACGGCCAGCTGACGTTAACCTGAATGTCGGCTTTCGACGGCTCACCTTAGCGGCTGCCGTTTAGGAAGGTGAGAGTTTGGCTGGCCCGCTGGCGATAAGACCGGCTTCGGCGTCCTGGAGTAGTCGCACTTCGGCGATGGGGTCGAAAGTGCGGGAGAGGCTCGGTACCCTTGCAGCCACCGCCGCATGTGGCCCGGCGTCATAATTCGCGTCGCGGTTGCCAACGGCGGCGTTGGGCTCGATCCACGTGGCGTTGAGCCCGACAGCACGTAAAGCTGCATCGTGATTGAATGCCCTTTGCTGTTTCACGCCAAGCAGGAGTCGCGCGACGCTACCTTGCTCAAGCGCGAGCAGAGCGATCTGACGCCGTAGGAATATTGCTCGTCCCGCTTTTGCCGCCAGAGGCGGAAATCTTTCCTGAATGCCACCGCCGATCATCAATATCGACGAATCATATCCCGCTGCCCATTTGTTCGACTCCGAGGTCGGGCCAGCACTCCGTCAAGGGACGGTTGATGAACCCTAGATGCTCGGGATTGGCGCATGGCGCGCGCCGCAGAAGGCTGTCAAGGATGCGGCGCGCTCGCCAGGCCAGCAGCCCAAAGTTCGGATCAGCCAGCCCGCGCTGTCCAAGGCAGGCGTTCTGAACGAAAAGGCGTCGGTCTCGCGGTCCGTCCCAGTACACCGAAAAATCCTCGCCGATGGCGAGCTCATTGCCGATCTGTTCGAGGCGATCTGCGATCGGTTCTAGGAAACCCGGCAGCGGTTTCTCGTACCCGGTGGCCAGGATGACGATATCGGCGGTTACTTCTCCGATGTTGTCCAAGCCGCGTTGCAGCGTGAGCCTGTGCCCTGCTCCGGCATTGATGCAGCGCGACACGTTGCAACTTGGCCGCAATGTGATCTCGCATTGGTGTGGCTCGAGAAAGGCGTGGTGGTAGAGCGCCTGATAGACCGCGCGCAACTTGCTTTCTGAAATGCCCTCGGAGGCAAGCGCGAAACGCCGCAGGAACAGCTGTCGATGCACCTCGCTCATCGCAGCAAAACGATCCGAGAAGCATGGCGTGAACAGCCCGTTTGTGAACGCGTGGTCGTCGAAAGGCATCTCGCGCGTCAAAACCCATGTGATCGCCGCGGGCCGCCGTTCTTTCGGCCGGCCGACAAGGTGCAGTAGCAGCTCGGCTCCCGACTGTCCGCCGCCAACAACGCAGACATGCTTTTTTTGCACCTCAGGATTGATGTGGGCCAACTCAGATGAGTGGAACAGGTTGGGTCCAGTCCAGCCATGAAACTGAGGCGGAATTTGCGCCTGCTTGCCTATGTCGATGACGAGGTTTCTTGCATCAAGGACCGCGTTGTCCGTCCGCACGCGAAACTCGCCGTCAAAGCGGATTTCGCGAACGGCCTCGCCGCCACGGACAAGCGGATTCTTCTGGAACGCCCAGTTGAGATATTGGGCGAACTCGGCTCTAAGCACCCCGTGAAATTGCGCATTGAGGAAATTGTAAAGACGCCCGTTCTCGTGGAGGTAGTTTACGAATGTGTAGGCTGATCGCGGATTGACCAGAGTAACCAGATCCTGGAAGTGGCCGACCTGGAGCTCCGCGCAATCGAAAGCGCTGCCTGGATGTCCTCGGAAATCGACCTCCCGGTCCAGGAACAGTGCCCCTTGCGCAATCTCTTCCTGTATCTGACACGCAAGGCTCAAATTAGATGGTCCAGCACCCACACCAATACAAAAGAGGTCCACTTATCCTTACTCCTCTAGGAGTGTTTTCCAACTCAGCGGCATGTTGACGTCGATCGCCGGGCATTGAGCAATGCGAACCTCACAGGCATGCTTGAGCCGCGGTCCCGACTGAGAGGACAGCAAAAGCGTGTGCCGCCTTCCAGGTCTTGGGCTCAATGTCGGCGGCATCGACAGCGGCGCGGCGTGATCCGAACCCAAGAGCAGAAGGAAAGTGTGTGATGCTGTCGCGCGGCTCTTCCGGATCTTACGGCGGCTTCTAGCGCCGGCCTCCACCCCAGGAGTGGCTGTTTCCCTGCCACGACGGAAGCGGCTCTTTCTTTCGAGGGGCGTAACCATGGATAACGGCTCTTAATGCTTTCGGAGACTCCCATGCATGCGGCGTGCCGGATAAAGATCTGTCAAACCAACGAGTTCGCGCAGTTCCAGCTCGTCTGGAATCCGACATTGTCGCACGCCCGACGATCGGGCAGGGGAAGCTCCGCGGCAGCGGCCCTTGCACACCGCAGGCTGACAGGGACAGCCGCCGATTTGACGCGCGTCCGGGTACTGATAAGGGGCCTTCCAACAGGGTTCGCGCACGAGGCGGGGTCTCCTGGTACACCCGCCCTGTGGCTTGGCTGCGGTCTGCTGCAGCCGTTCGTCTTTACTGCCCGTTGCGGACGATCTCGCACGAGTTGGTTCACGAGAGCGTCGTGAAGCAGTCGAGGCGTCCGGTTTGGCTCTGACAAGCGTCGCAAGATGTTCGCGGATCCAGCCATGTCTCCGCAATCCGACCGGTAACCGACGACGACTTCGGACTGGTTGGCGGTCCTACGACCTGATCGGTGTTCCTACGGAGCTGATCAGCGAGCCAAAAACAGCGGCAATGTGGTCTTCCCAAAGCTCCAGCTCGGCGGACCGCCGAAAATCCGCTCACGCAGCCCACGGCTGCCATAAGCACCCATGACCATCATGTCAGCACAGATGTCGTTCGCGTGCTGGGTCAGCACTGTGCCCGCCGATTTGCCGGCGCTCTTAAGCAGGTCAACGGAGACCCGAGCACCGTGCCGAGTAAGATAGGCAGCGATGTCAGCTCCGGACTGCGCGCCTTTCCCGTTGTTTTGCGCCTTTGGATCGACCATAGCGACACAGACTTCCCTGGCAGCGGATAGGATACTAAGAGCTTCCCGAACCGCACGCGAGGCCTCTACACGCGAATCCCAGCCGACCAGCACGCGTCGAGGCGACAGCGTCGCCTTAACGCCCTTCGGCACGATGAGCACCGGCTTTCCGCTATCGAACAAGCAGCCGTTGACAACAGGAGGTCCGAGAGTCTCATCGTTGAGGAGGTCTCCTCCAACGATCGTCAGGTCAGCGCAGAGCGCCCGTTGTCGTGCCACTTCACCGAGGCTAGCCGGATCGCAATAGTCGGTGTCAACGTCACAGGAAAGCGACATAGCTTTCAGCCTTTTGAGGATATCCGCGGACCGTCTTTCCATTCTGGTCACGTCCTGTGAAAATTTCTCGATTTGCTGAAATCGATAGTTCGGTACTGCAATTGCCTGTGCACGTCCTGTATTCCATTCGGGGGGCGGAGACGACATCAAGAGCAATGGAGGCGGTATAATGAGTACCGATAGGTGCGCGCCGACCTCGGCACACAGTCCGGCAGCTGTTGTGAGGTCCTCATCAGAATGATCAGCACCCGTCACACTGAATATGCTTTTAAATTCCATTTGCCTGCTTCTCCTGGTCTTCGTTAGGAGCGCCTCAAAGCGGCAACACCGCTCTCAGGAGGAAGAGAGAGCGGCACCACATTCGACCACCGATTTCAGTCGTCCGGCTTCTCGAGCGAGTAGCCGACCGACCTGACGGTGCGAATGACGCTGCCGGGCAAGGCCGTTTTCAGCGCCCTCCTGATTCGGCTGATATGGACATCGACGGTGCGTGCACCGACATGAATGTTGGGCAGCCAGGCCGCCCCGATAAGCTCGTCCCGGCTGAAGACCTTGCCGGGGGCCTCAATCATAAGCCGCAGCACGTTGAAATCGATCCGTCCGAGATGGATGTCGTGGCCATTACCGCGAACCCGATGGGCATCGAGCTTCATCTCCAGGCCTCCACAACAAATCCAACTGTCGTTTTCAACCCCGTTCGGACCACGCTTGGTCAGCCCGAGCCTCGCCCGCAGGCAGTCGAGCAGCTTGGCCGGAGCCACCGGCCGCACAAAGCTCTCAACGCCTGCCTTCAAGAGATCGAGGTGCTGGTGCTCGGCGCCAGGCGCGATCAGGGCGATGATAGGCAGGTCGGTGGTGCGCGGTTCCCGCTTGAGGTGGGCGCAAATTGCGGACCCGTTTATGCTGGCTGGGTCGCAATCCAGCACTACGGCCTGAAGCTCCCGTTGTTCGGCCAAGGCCAGCGCAGCCTTCGCGCCGTCTGCCGTCTCACTGCTGAAACCGTCAACCTCCAGTATGTGGCTGTAGAGCAGATAGAACTCGGCATCTTGCGAGCAGATCAGGACCAGCGGCTTCTTCATCGGCGATACCCCAACAACCTGGTCGGCCTCGAGTCCCTGGATCGAGGGGACTGGCCAACATAGTTTCTCGGGTCCGTCATGATGGCCTTTCTCGAAAATCGCGCCCATCATGCCAGCGCCACGTGGGGAAAGGTTTCGATGACTGAAATCGCATCGTCGACCAGCTTCGTACCGGCCGTGGCGAGCTTCAGGAGCGTCTCGAAGCCAAACCGGTGGACATCGCGCAGCGTTTTGGACAAAACGACCAGCCGTCCGGTCGTGAAAAGCACCCGACCAAAACCCTCATGGCTCACCTGGATCATCGGCGATGCCATAAGGCCGCAGCGCTCCTCGATCGCAAGCCCGATGGCGGCGTAGTACTTGTCGAGCCTCCACAGCACGTCGGGATCGGGATCTCCGATGATTGGGATCCCTCGGCGCTGTTCCTTGGTAATGATGAAGTCGCCCAGCAGCTCAGCGTCCGCTTTGCGTTCCCACGAGCCATAGGAATCCTGAGAACGGATCAGCCGCACGAGGCATTTGACGAACGGGGTGCAAAGAGCCGCCTCGTCTTCGGCGACAGCTGGGGGGATTGCGGGGTCAGGCATTGGCGTCCTCCTCTTTTCAGTCCTCGTCCTCGAAGGACGGTTTCTTTTCGGCAATGCCCGCTCGCGCCAGCACCTTGCGCAGCCAAGGCGGAGGACACGTCCTGAGCATCATCTGCGTGCGCAAGAGCACCTGTGGGATCGATTGGGGCTCCGCCACTTTGATCGGGTGGATTTTTGCCGCGACAAGCTTGGCTGCCGAAGGGCCGCCAATTGCCAGACAAAACAGGATCTGACAGCCCTTGAGCGCATCCACCTTTGGCGTGATGCGATCATCGCGCTCGGCCCGATGCTCCCCGCTTTCATCGGACACGTCATCGAAGGCCACGGCTTCTACGAGATTCCATTCCTCGCGCGTCACGTCGTAGACAGCAAAGCGCCTGGCCGACCCGAAATGGGCATTGAGGTCCTGCATGTCCTGAGTGGCGATCGCAACGCGCAATGCGCCCTTACGTCGTTCAGGCATCGGGGCGAAAACCTCATTACTGACCAGCGAGAGGCGGCGAACAGCGTTCATCGTGATATTTCTCGATTACGGAGTGGATCAAGCGCCTCAGGAGTGGGCGCGTGTTGGTTGGCCTGGAAGATGCTGGCGACCTCGAAGATCATGTCGCGGGTGCCCTGATAGAGAATTGCGAGCTTGTGCTGGCTGCCTAGTCGATCGAAGACCGGGAACCCGATGCGCATGAGCGGAATTCCGAGCCGCTCCGATGCCTGGCGCCCGTGCGAATGCGTGACAAGCAGGTCAGCACCGACGGCAAGACTTTCCAGATCGCCGAGATCGCCGATCTGAACCGAAACCGCCGGGACTTTCTTGAGAATTTTAGACCTGTCGGTCGTTGTGACGGCCGCGGCTATCTCGGAGCCGAGACCAGCAAAGAAGGTTGCAAGTTGGAACAGCTGGTCTGGTTCGGCAGCGATGGCAATTTTCTTGCCGCCGAAATGGAAATGTCCGTCGAGCATCGCGTCCTGCAATTGCGCCCGGCGCCGGCGCACGCGGGCCGGTACCGCCGCGCCCGAAATCGAAGACAGCAGCGACACGAAGCGGTCCGTGTCCTGCAGCCCAGTCAGTGACTGGAACAACACGTAAGGCACGCCGGTCAACCCGAGCAGCGCTTTCGCCGGGCGGCGCATGTGCTCACCGATGGCGATGCATCGCATGGCCGTACCCAACTCGCGAATGTCTTCGACGCTGGTGCCGCCGTATGTGGTCGCTACCCAGCGGTCAGGAACCGTACCGTCGAGCGAGCCTGAAATGTCGGGCAGAATAACCGGCTTGAGCCCAAAGCTTTCAACCATGTCCCGCATATGCTCGATGTCGGCGACAGAGAGGTTGCATCCGGGTAGGATTGCGATCTTCTTCGGGTGCCGCGCCCGTTCGCCCGAGCGCGTAATCCCTTCGATCATTGCGGTGACTGCCTTGGCCCAGCCCTCTTCGATCGCGCCGTCAAAATCCGGCGTGTTGGCCAGCACGACCTCCGTACCCGCAAGCTGTTGCGTGTGCTTCCGCATGATGTTGGCAATATCACCCGCGCAATCTTCGCCACGCGTCTCCACCAGCGCGGTCGTGCACACCCCGATCAGCGTTGGCTTCGTGCGGTTCTTGAGGTTGAGGATCGCCTCTTCCAGATGGTCGGCTGCGCCGAGGATGGTCGCCACCTCATCCATCGCCGTAGTCTGCAAGGGAATCGTTTCTTTGAAGTGCCGCACGAAGAGAACGAGCGCAAAGCTTGTGCAGCCTTGGCTGCCGTGGAACAGCGGCATCGCACCGTCGACGCCAAGAAAGGCAAAGGCGGCACCCAGCGGCTGCGACGACTTCAGCGGGTTGACTGCCGCCGATTTGCTCTGGGGAAGGATGCGGGCCATCGGTCGCCTCAACACTCGTGTGCCGTCGCGCAGGCGAATTCATCAAACAGGTACGCGGTCTCGTTCCTCGTGCACGGCAATTCGCCTATCAGCTCAGGCTGGCAATCCCACGGGGCCGGCTGGCGCACCTGAGACCAGATCGGATTGTGAATGGCGAGGTCGATCTGGCGTACGAGTTCCACCATGCCGTCATAGCCGGCATAAGGATGCTGGCGCTCCTGGTTGATATCGAGCCAGGGCGTCTTGGCCTTGAGCGCAATGAATTGCGTGCGACCGCCCGACAGCATGATATCGGCCCTGTGTTCAGAGAGCATGGCGTACAGCTCGCTCGCAGCCATGGATTCGAACATGTGCTTGTCGTGCTTGAGAACTTGTTTGATGCGCTCCTTGTCCTGCACCGTAGATTTCTTGATCGAGGTGCCGACGATCTCGATTCCGATCTCCATCAGCGCATGGACAACCGACCAGGACTTCACACCGCCTGTGTTGAGCAGCACGCGCTTGCCTTGGAGCCTTTGCCGGTAGGATTCGAGTTTCTTCCACGCGATCGCCTCCTGCTGCGCGATCAGCGTCTCTGTGCGCTCGAGGATCTCCGGATCGGCGCCCTTCCTCACCAGCAGCCTGACAAGGTTTCGAAGAGCTTGCGATGTGTCGGAGATGCCATAGAAGGAGCCCTCGAAGAACGGGATGTCCCAGCGCTCCTCCATCTTGCGGGCAAGACTGATCAGCGCGGTCGAGCACACCATCATTGCCGCCCGGGCGCGGTGCGCGGAAGCAATGTCGCGGTAACGCGCATCGCCGGGAATGCAGGCGCGCACCCGGATCCCGAGCCGATCGAGGAGCGGCTTTACAAGCCAGAATTCGCCCGAGAGGTTGAATTCGCCAAGGATGTTGATGTCGTAGGGTCCGGGGTCGTCGGGTTCGACCGTGCCGATGACATGATCGAGCAACGCCTCGGCGGCGAGCTTATTGCCGAGGTTCTTGGAGCCTGCCAGGCCAGGCGCATTGATCGGCACCACGGCCAAACCGAACTTTTCCGTGGCGCGTTTGCACACAGCCTCGATGTCGTCACCGATCAGCGCCGTTACGCAAGTCGAGTAGACGAAGATCGCCGGCGGCGCGTATGTGTGCTTGATCTCGCGGATCGCCTTGAAGAGTTTCCGCTCGCCCTGCCCCATCACAAGGTCGAGTTCGGTGAGGTCGGTCGTGAAGCTTGTCCGCCACAAGGTCGGCCCTGACGAAACCGCACCACGGTTGTCCCAAGAATTGCCCTCGCAGGCGAGCGGCGCATGGACCAGATGCGCAACGTCGGTGATCGGCTGCAGGACGATCTTGGCTCCGTCAAAGGCGCAGCCGCCGGCTGCCGCCCCTGGTGTCAGCGACTTCGAGCAGCCCTCCTTGCGCGCCTTGGCATCTTTGCCACGGTTCTTATCGCAGGCGGGCTCATCGAAGGCGTCCTTGATTTTGGCGCTGAGGGAGGACATTGCTCAGCCTCCCCAGTCCATTGGGCAAGGAATGGCCTCGGCGAAAAGCCGGCCACAGCTCTTAGCGCGTGAGGTCATAGGAATAATCCGTCACACCCGTCTCGCTCGTCTCGCGATCGAGTTTGTCGAAGATCTTGTCGAGGATCGTCGTCAGCACGCGCAACGCTCCCTGGTAGCCAAAGAGCGCAAAGCGGTGATGATGGTGCCGATCGAAGATCGGAAACATCAGCCGGATCAGCGGTGTTCCGGTGTCGCGCTCCAGGTACTTGCCGTAGGAATTGCCGATCAAAAGGTCCACCGGCTCGGTAAAGAGCAGTGAGCGCAGCGCCCACAGGTCCTTGCCCGCCCAAACCTGGGCAGCCTTGCCGAAAGGCGAGGATGCTAGCAGCTTCTTCAAATCGGCTTCCCATGCCGAGGTGCCATTGGTGGCGAGGCAATGGGTTGGCTCGCCGCCGGTCTCCATGACAAAGCGGGCCATTGCGTGAACGAAGTCGGGATCACCGTAGATGGCGTATTTCTTACCATGCAGCCAGGATTGGCTGTCCGCCATGGCGTCTACCAGTCGGCCGCGCTCGAGGCGAATTGCCTCGGGAATCTCCTTGCCGGAAATCGCCGCGACCTCCATCAGGAATTCGTCCGTCGCCTGAACGCCGAGCGGATAGTGGAATGAGGCCGTCGCCTGCCCGACCTCCTCGCAATAGCCCAGTGTCTTTCGGGTGTTGTGATGCTGCAGCGAAAGCGTTGCCTCGGCGTTGAGGGCCTTCTTCACCTCGTTGATCTTCGTGCCCCCGTCATACATGCGGTATTCACCGTCCGAAGGCGTATCGAACTGGTCAGAGGCATCCTGGATCAATGTATAGGACACGCCCATTACATCGAGCAGGCGCTTGAGCTCCCGGTTGTTGCCGACGCAGAAGCCGTCGAAGCCCGGAATGATGTTGATGGTTCCTTCGATTTGCGTACGCTCCTGGCCTTTCCAGAAGTGCTCCAAAATTCCTTTGACCATGTTGTCATAGCCGTCGACATGACTGCCAACGAAGGCCGGGGTGTGGGCAAAGGGCACGTCGAAGTCGCGCGGGACTGAATCTTCGTCCTTGGCGTTCTGGATGAAGCTGTGCAGGTCGTCGCCAATGACCTCTGCCATACAGGTCGTCGACACGGCAATCATCTTGGGGTCGTAGAGCTGGTAGGTGTTGGCGAGCCCGTCGACCATGTTCTTCAGGCCGCCAAACACCGCCGCATCCTCGGTCATTGAGGAGGAGACCGCCGCGGCAGGCTCCTTGAAATGGCGCGACAGGTGCGAGCGGTAATAGGCGACGCAACCTTGGCTGCCGTGGACGAAGGACATGGTTCGCTCGAAGCCGGCGGCAGCGAATACCGCACCCAGCGGCTGGCAGGCCTTGGCCGGGTTCACGACAAGCGCTTTGCGGGCGAGGTTCTTTTCGCGGTATTCCCACGTCTGGGTGAAATCGCGCTGATCGGAAACGATTTCATCGGGGTGCGGACATTCGAAGTTTAGCTTCTTCTCAGCGAGCATCTTTCTGTATTCCGGCTCGCGGAACAGGGGAGCGTGATCGAGAATTTTTTCAGCCGACTGCGGCATGATGATTACCTCTTTTGCATCTGGCTGCGCGGGACGGCAGCTCAGGACGTCAAGACGTTCCAGGCTCCGGCGGATCAGAGGCCGCGGGAGTTCACCGTCTCAGTGGGAGACTGGGGCTGAAGCAAATGTTTATTCGGCAGCCATCGCCCGCTCATCGCCCCGGCTTCTTTTCCAAGGCGCGTGGAATAGGTCCCAGACCGGGTTGTTAATGGCGAGATCCACATCACGTGCGAAAATGGCAAAGCCATCGTAGCCGTGATACGGACCTGAATAATCCCAGGAATGCATCTGGCGGAACGGTATGCCCATCTTCTGCACCGGGTATTTTTCTTTGATTCCCGAGCCGACCAGATTTGGGCGAATCCCTTCGATGAATTTCTCCAACTCATAGCCGGTCACGTCATCGTAGATCAGCGTGCCGTTCTTCACGTAGTGGCCGGTGCGCTGATAGTCGTCGCTGTGGGCGAATTCATAGCCGGTGCCCACGATGACCATGCCGAGGTCCTCGTAGGCCGTGACGACGTGGCGGGGGCGCAGGCCGCCCACATAGAGCATCACGGTATTTCCTTCCAGGCGCGACAGGTACTTGGCGATGACCGCATCAACAAGCGGCCTGTACTTGGCAATGACCTTTTCGGTCTTCTCCTCGATTTCCGGCCCAAAATGCTTGGCTATGTTGCGCAGAGAGGCTTCGATCTGGGAGGGACCGAAGAAATTGTACTCCATCCAGGCGACGCCATACTTTTCCTCCATATGCCGACAGATGTAATTCATCGACCGGTAGCAGTGGATAAGATTGAGCTTAGCCTTCGGGGCGCGCTCGATCTCTGCGAGTGTGGCGTCACCCGACCAGTTGCCAACCACGCGCAGCCCTATCTCCTCAAGCAGTATGCGCGAGGCCCAGGCATCGCCGCCGATATTGTAGTCGCCGATGACGTTGACGTCGTAGGGGCCGGCCTCGAACTTGACATCCTTTTTGTCGAAGACCCAATCCCGGATTGCATCATTGGCGATGTGGTGGCCAAGCGACTGCGAGACGCCGCGGAAGCCCTCGCAGCGTACCGGCACGATCGTCTTGTCATACTCCTTGGTCTTTTTGCGAGAAACGGCCTCGGTGTCATCGCCAATCAGGCCGATAGGGCATTCGGACTGCACGGTGATGCCGTTGTTGAGCGGAAACAAGACTTCAATCTCGTCAATGATCTGTTCCAGCTTCTTGTCGCCGCCGAAGACGATGTCCTTCTCCTGGAAATCGGAGGTGAACTGCATTGTCCCGAACGTGTCGACGCCCGTTGTACCGACGTAGTAGTTGCGGCGCTGCGACCAAGAATATTGGCCGCAGCCGACCGGGCCGTGCGAGATATGGACCATATCCTTGACTGGCCCCCACACCACGCCTTTCGAACCAGCATATGCACAGCCGCGAATCGTCATCACCCCGGGAATGGACTTGATGTTCGATTTGACGTCGCATTCGGAAAGGACCTCGCTTTCCCCGCCAGCCTCGTTGCCGCTCTTTGCTACGTTGAGGTGCTTCTTGCGGCGCTTCGCCGCCTTGTCGGGATAATGCGACAGCACCTCTTCGATAAGCTTCGCATGAAGAGCACCGTCATTCTCGTATTCCCGGCTCATGAGTCCCCCTTTCAAGGTTGGGTGACGCCTCAAAGAATAGGCGCCGTTCTCTGCAAGGCGCGCCGATTGATGGCAGCGCTAATGTCACTACTGGGCCGCCGCCTTCGCCGCTTCCTTGGAGTGGAGCTCGGCAAGCATCTGCTCGTCGGTCTTCATGATGCCGAAGTCGAGCAGCATCTCCTCCAGCTCCTCCATGGTGATCGGCGTCGGGATCGTACCCTGGCCCGAATTGGCGTGGATCTTCTCGGCCAGAGCGCGGTATTCCCCTGCCTGCTTTGAGTCCGGCGCGTACTGGATCACCGACATCTTCCTGAGTTCGGCATGTTGGACGATGTTGTCGCGGGGCACGAAGTGGATGAGCTTGGAATTCAATCGGCCAGCCAGTGCTTCGGCCAGATCGAGTTCGCGGTCGGTTTGACGTTCATTGCAGATCAGCCCGCCCAGCCGCACACCGCCCGAATGGGCATATTTGAGGATGCCCTTGGCGATGTTGTTGGCGGCATAGAGCGCCATCATCTCGCCTGACATGACGATATAGATCTCCTGGGCCTTGCCTTCGCGGATCGGCATGGCGAAGCCGCCGCATACCACGTCGCCGAGGACGTCATAGGAGACATAATCGACATCGTCATAAGCGCCATTCTCCTCGAGGAAATTGATCGAGGTGATGACGCCGCGGCCGGCGCAACCGACACCCGGCTCGGGGCCGCCGGACTCCACGCACTTGATGCCTCTGTAGCCCACCTTGAGCACGTCCTGGAGTTCGAGGTCTTCCACCGAGCCTTCCTGTGCGGCGAGATCCAGGACGGTATCCTGAGCTTTCGAATTCAGGATCAAGCGTGTGGAATCGGCTTTGGGGTCGCATCCTACGATGAGGATTCTCTGCCCGAGGTCGACAAGGGCAGCGAGCGTATTTTGGGACGTGGTGGACTTGCCGATGCCGCCTTTTCCGTAAAAGGCGATCTGACGCAGACCTGACATAATAGCTTTCCTTCCTTCGTTCTAATCATCGCGACTGCCCGCGACACAAGTGCCGATAGGCAGCTCGTGCCGCCTCACACCAAGCATCGCAAAAAGCGTACCAGCGTGATCGGCCGATCCCAGAAGAAACTTTGTCATTAAATTCCAGCCGCTTAGACGGCGGCAAAACGCGCGAACGGGCCTTTCAGGCGTCTGTCACGGACACGACAAAGCCGACACAGATTGTCGTGCGCCATCCAAACCGCCGTGTGTCGAGCTCGAAGCGGGAGAATGGGGAAGTTAGCCCAAAGCTGATGGCGAGACCATCGGAAGACATCGGCTCTTGTCTTTCCAGCCTGCCATTGATCGGGCGGTCGCTGGATGAGCAGGAGCCTGGGGCTTGACCGCGGCGCGGGTAGTTCAGGCAGGCTTACAGAGCGGGAACGCCGGCGGCCGATAGACATCCGCGCTTAACCTTTCATAGCCCGTCTACAAGTTGGTTCCGCCGACGCGCTATATGGAAGCCAAATAATTCAGTAGCTTAGCCGAGAGCATTGATTTTTTCAGAAAGATACGTGTTATACGCGTACGAACCGCCGAACCCATGGTCGGCGCCCTCATGCGCGTGAGACCCCGTTGTGGGCGAGGCTCGCGACTGGCTGCACGATCCTAGCCGGCCTGCTTGCCATTGAGTTTGGTCCCGCCGCGGTAGGCTGCGGCATCAAGGGCAACATCAGCTACAACACTGGCAAGAAGATTATCACGTTCTTGGACAGGACTCTTACTGGGAGACGCGCATCAACCTACTGAAGGGCGAGCGGTGGTTTTGTTCAGAGGAGCTGCACGAAAGGCGGGCTGGCGGGTTCGAGAGGAAGTGTCGCGGCAGCTTGCAGACTGCTACGGGGGCCGCCTCGATGGCAAATGGTGTACAAAAGCGCCCTCTCTGCCGAACTGAACAGTGCTCACGGCCATAGCTTCGGATGAGCCCGACTGGCTTGACCTCTGCATGATGAGAGCAGCTTTTACACCAGGTGCGCAGCATATGTCTTTAACGAACGCATCGCCTTCAAGAATATAGAGAGCAATTCGGAAAACCGAGTAGTTGGCGGCGAAGCTAGGAGAAGGTATACACCGCCCTCTTGTTACCCCAGAGTAGAACGTGCAGCTGCGGCAAGACGCGGGCTTCGAACCACCTGTCGCTGGTCACCTTTTCGACCAGCTATTCCATGCGCATCATATTCCGTCGGACTCGAGAGAGACGTCTTCATTGCCACGGCGGGGCGGCGTGTGATTGCCGGATTGCAGACAAACCTCGCCGCGACGTCTTTGGGACGAGTGGTGCCGGCACCGAATCCCTATCCTTTAGACTAGCCAGCTTGGGGAGCGCCGTCAGACCGCCAGACCGGAAGAGGAGGCTTCGCGCCAATTTGTGCCAAGAATGTTGGACCGTGCGGAACCGCTGGGGCGGCGCTCAACTGTGGCGCAGGATGAAGCGTCGATTGGGTGAATGAATAGGGCGCGCGTTCGACGGGTAGAGTGAGGTAAATCGCTGGATGTCTGCCGGATCAACGTCAACCGGTTCCATCGCCACCATCCACTCGACGTTTTCGGCGCACGGCGGCGTCGTCAGTGAGCCCTCATAAGTCCAATAGCCAAGCGACGCTGGCAGAAGCCAGTTGGGATTCACCTCGTCGATCGTAACCTCCCCATTCGGCAGTTCGGGAAAGGCCGCAGCAAGGGCAGCAAAGCTGGCATTTGTCGCGCCGGGCGTTAAAAAGACGCCCAGCACGCCCAGAGTACCACTTTGCGTGTCCTTGTGAACGAAATGCACCTCCATCGGGAAGCTCTTGCCCGCCACATGATGTTCGCTTGGCGCATGGAAATGGAACTGTACCAGTTCGTAGACACGATCGCCGCGGGTCAGCGTGCTGCCTTGTGGCATATTGATTTGAATGGTGTGGCCGTTGTTCACCATATTGCCGCCGCCCTTGTGCCAACCGATGGCGATATGCCGGATATCCGCCTTGACCGCGCTGTTGATATTGATCGGCGATTGCTGCGTGCCGGCAGAGCATACGAAATTTTCCTTATCCAGATCAGCCCAGTGCTCCGGTCCGACCGGACCGGTGTACCCCCAATGGGCACTGGTCGCATGGGCGGCTTGAACGCAAATCCGGCATGCGCCGAGCGCAACCAACCCTTTGATCAGGTGACGACGATACATACTGCTTTTGCTCCTCTTGCGAACTGATGTTGGTGGCTGCCCTAATGGACGCGTGATGGCCAATCGGCGCGGCCACTATTGTCCTTTGCAACTGATGGATGCCCGCATGCCTTGGCGTGCTTTCATAAGTGCGGCTGCCGTTTCTCGGCTGGCCGGCTTCTGCAGCCCGCAACGGGGGCAGTTTCAACCAGCTAAACGATGAAAAATTTGAGCAGACCAGCGCTTGACCCCCGCCGCAAAGGCACAGGCGAAGGTGATCACTGCGCGGCTGCCGTTCGGGCCTGAGGCCGCATCGCTATACTTTGCACTCGCTGCCCAAGGAGACGCAGGCGACCCCAATACGTTTTCATCGCTACTCCCGACGCAGCCGACGACGCCACGAAAACGTTGCTATATTTCACGTTGGGCCAGTGAGGAAATCGATCTTCTTTATGGAAGGCATTTGCGCAATGGATGCATTCCCATGCACATCGCCGTTCTGTTTAGCAGCTGCCGTTGACCGGCGGGCCAGCCCCTTTGGGCGTTCTGGTGTCTGACAGTCGTGCGCCAGGCCGGACAATGAGATACATCGATAAGAGCTGGACAAGGATGAGGGGATGACGTGCTTGCGACGGAGCAGGTGGGGCGAGAAGGCCAGTTCTTACGGATTTCAACTTTGCGTGACGACAGCTCATCGGAGTCAAGGTGACACACGCCGGCAGCGGGGTGTCCGGGCGGTTTCCAGCCGCACAATCGCGAGACCGCTGACGCGAACAAAGCTCGGCTGTACTCGGCACGCGAAGAGAGCCTGCCAAGCCGTCGGAGCCCGGCCTTCCGGTGCGACGCAAGCCGCAGACTAGACCGCCCTCTTGTTACCCCAAAGCAGAACGTGCAGCTGCGGCAACACGCGGGCTTCGAACCACCTGTCGCTAGTCACCCTTTCGACAAGCCATTCCATTCGCATCATTATTCCGTCCAAGTCGACAGAGGCGTCTTCACTGCCAGGGCGCGGCGGCGTGTGATTGCCGGGTTGCAGATAGATCGGAAGGTGCGGATATCTCGCCGCGACTTCTTTGGCGTAGGCATAGTCACTCTCGTCGAAAACGACGAGCTTGAGCACGATTTGCGGCTTCTCTTGCGCCGCTTCGAGGCATGCATCAAACGCAGTCCAACGGGTCGTCATCTCGCTGGACGGCGGCTTTGGGCTAAGGGTCAGCACGTCAAGATCCGCAAACCACTCCCTCACCACGGAACCCTGCGTTTCCAGTGCAAAACGATAGCCCTCGCGATGGCCTCGTTCTATGAGGGGACCGAACGGCTGAATGGCCGGGTTGCCGCCTGACAAGGAGACCATAACCGGCCTGCCGCCGGAAAGCGCATGGACGGTTTGCCACACGGCATCGATCGGCATCGGTAGCCATTCATGGCGATACTGATTGTCCACCGCGTGAAGGCTGTCGCACCATGAACAGCGATAATCACATCCGCCGGTTCTGATGAACACCGTCGGCAAGCCGATGAGCACGCCCTCGCCCTGGATAGTCGGCCCGAATATCTCGCTCACACGGATTGCGGGATGCATGTCGGTCACGGACGGTATTCCGCCCAAGTTTTCGGTGTTTCGCTAACGCGCACGGCCGCGGTCTGCGGCAGACGTGCCTTGCACCATTCATAGAAATGTCTGGCCAGGCATTCCGCCGTGACCTTCTCATGTCCCAGCACGTCGTTGAGGTGCCGATGGTCGAAGCTCTCGTCAATGTAGCGTTTGAGCGGCGCCAGATCGTGATAGTCGCGCACGAAGCCGTGGGCGTCCAGTTCCTTGGCCGACAGCTCCACTACGACGACATAGTTATGCCCGTGCAGGCGCGCGCATTGATGGTTGGAAGGCAAGGAGGTGAGCTGATGCGAGGCCGAGAAGTGGAATTCCTTGCTGATGTGGAACATTACGCGCGCCTCCTGCGCAGCGCCTCAAGCCAGAAATCGGCGTCCTCGTAGTCGGTGGGATCAGCGTGCCCGGCGAGATGGAACGCTTCGCGCCGCTCGACGCAGGTCCCGCATCGTCCGCAGTGACGCACGCCGCCCTTGTAACAGGACCAGGTCTCAGCAAACGGGGTGCCGTATCTTGCGCCATCCGCAACAATGTCAGCTTTTCCGAGATTCACATACGGTGCATAGAGGCGTATCTGCGCATAGCCGTCGAGCGCGCGGTCTTGCATTGTCTGGAAAGCTTCAATGAAGGCCGGACGGCAATCGGGATAGATGAAATGGTCCCCGCCATGCACGGCCGCCGCCACCGCTTCGGCGCTGTGGGCGGCGGCGAGACCGAAGGCGATTGCCAACATGATGGCATTGCGGTTCGGCACCACCGTAATCTTCATCGTGTCTTCGGCGTAGTGGCCGTCCGGCACGTCGATACTGCCAGTCAGCGCTGAGCCGGAAAGGCCACGGCCAATTTCGCCGATGTCGATGATCTGGTGCGGGACCTTCAGTCGCTGCGCGCAAAGAGCGGCGAAGCCCAATTCCTTCCTGTGCCGTTGGCCATAGTCGAAAGATAGAAGGCCGGTGAGTTCGTGCTCCGCTGCCACCATGTGAGCAAGGGAAACGGAGTCCAATCCGCCAGAGCAGACGGCGAGAGTCTTCATCATTGGTATCCTTGTTTTGACCGGGTAAGGCTGCGACCGGAGATTTCTCTGCGCCCTCACTACTCCAGCGACTTAGTTTTGTGAACCGGGAGAATTTGCGCTCAGCCGATTGGAACGGGAGTGCGTCGCGTCCAACACGCGTGATCAATAAAAGTTGAGCGCTTCAGCAGTTTGTTCGCATCGCGCCAACTTTCGCAACCTGCTGTCGGATCGTCGACTTCGAGACAAGGTGATGTTCGGCCGACATCGGCTGACTCTCAATTAAGCCGCAGAACACATGTTGGCTTTCTGGCCTTCGCTTGTGCGGTTGGCACGACAATTGATATTCTATTTGTGGGGCGGCACACCCCGCCAGCCGAAAGTGGCAGTGAGCTCCTTCAGGCGCAGGTTGATGTGCTGATTATTCGGCGATTTTCCGATCTCGAACCAGAAAGCGAGGGCGGCATGGATGCCAGCAAATTTTACATTGGCGACATCCGCCTGGAGAACCCTGCGCGGCGCGATTGAGGCCGCAGGCGAGCCTGCTCTACCTGCCGCCCTACAGTCCCGACTTCAATCCGATTGAGAACGCCTTCGCCAAACCTAAGGCGCTGCTGCGAGCAAAGGCCGAGAGAACCATCAAGGCTCTATGGGACTGACGTTGCCCCCAGCAGTTTTGAGTTCGTTTCCGGCGTGGGTTGTGCCCTGCTGGGCGGGTGAAGCGACGGGCGCTGGCGCGAAGCCTTTGGCATAGCGCAGCGCGAGCGACCGTCGCGGATTGAAGGTGCTGGCGAACTTGGCCGGGGTCTGCCAGGCGATTTGGGAGTGCGGTCGCGCAGTGCTGTAGTCGGCGTGCCACAGGGCGATGGCGACGCGCGCCTGAGCCAGCGAGGTGAACAGCGTCTCGTTGAGCAGTTCATCGCGCAGTCGGCCGTTGAAGCTCTCGATGAAGCCATTCTGCATCGGCTTGCCGGGCGCAATGTAATGCCATTCGACGCGGTTCTGATCCGCCCAGGGGAGGATGGCGTTCGAGGTGAACTCGCTGCCATTGTCGCTGACGATCATCCTGGCCGGCCGCGCTCTTGATGAGCCGGTCCAATTCGCGGCAACCCGCATGCCCGAGAGAGACGTATCAACGATGAGTGCGCAGGCACTCTCTCGTGCAGTCGTCGACGACGGCCAGGATGCGGAAGCGGCGCCCGTCGGTGAGCTGGTCCGATACGAAGTCGAGCGACCAGCGCTCGTCGGGCCTCAGCGGCACCAGCATCGGCGCCCTTGTCCCGATCGCCCGCTTGCGGCCGCCACGGCGGCGAACGGCGAGCTTCTCCTCCCGATAGAGCCGGAACAGCTTCTTGTGGTTCACGACCAGGCCCTCCCGCCTCAGCATGACGAGAAGACGCCGGTAGCCGAACCGGCGTCGCACCTGCGCGATCGCCTTCATCCGCTCGCGAACCTCGCGGTCGTCCGGCCTGCTGGTCTGGTAGCGAACCGTCATGCGGCAACAGCCGATGGCTTTACACGCCCGCCGTTCGCTCATCCCGAAGCCTTCCTTCAGGCGAGCGACAGCTTTCCGCTTGGCCGCGGGCGTCACCATTTCTTTCCCACAAGGTCCTTCAACGCGGCATTGTCGAGCATGGCGTCGGCCAGAAGCCGCTTCAGGCGCGTGTTCTCGTCCTCCAGCGCCTTCAGGTCGCCGAGCCTTGGAGACATTCATCCCGCCGAAGCGGGCCTTCCAATTGTAGATCGAGGCGTCGCTGACCCCCGCTTGCGGCACAGATCGCCAACCGATACCCCGGCCTCGTGTTTCTTCAAAATTCCGATGATCTGCTCTTCAGAGAAGCGGCTGCGTTTCATGTCCTGGTCCTCTGGAGGGGCCAGAACGAACTTCGAACCGGATTAGATCAGAGGGGCAAGGTCAGGACGCCTCGGCGCGGTCGTCGACCTCTTCACCCCAGCCGAATGTGCCAACTACTTCACAGCCGCAGGATATGACCTGGATCAGATAGGACGTGCTCCAATGGTTTAGTCCGGCCCCCACAACCGTTTCGCAATGAGGAGCAGCGCTGCCGCTGCTCCTCCAATCACAGACGGATTCACGATGCGGCAACTCGAGCCATGATTTCGGATCGAATGGCCGATGCGGTGTATAGTGAGGCATCCAGCGGCAAATCCCCAAATGCCAGTTGACACAGAAGATAATTAGCACCTGCCTCTTCCAGCTGATCAAGGAGAGCTTTTCGGACAGAATCTGCCGTTCCCACGACGCACAATTCACTTTCAATTGCTGCATCGAAGTTCAAAGGCAAGTTTGGTGGAGTGGAAATGGCATTTAGTTCGTATAGAAATTTGAAGCTATTGAGCCATCGTTCATAGGCAGGTGCTGCGAGCAAATACGCATCTGTTTCAGAACGCCCTATCACCACCATTCGGAGCAATCCAAGAAATGGCGCTTGCTGGCCAATGTCAGCATCGTGAATTCTGGCGGCGCGGAACGCGTCGGTAACGCTGCGAACAGAAGTGGAAGGTCCGACGCAGGCGATGTTTGCCCCATTCGCGGCGGCCCAGCTAGCCGGCTCGGGTCGATTGGTGGCGATCCATGTCGGCGGATGGGGATATTGGTGAGGTCTCAACGTCAGCGGAACGTCTTTCAAATCAAAGTGGCGGCCCTGATAAGAAAGCGTCCCGCCTTTCATCGCATTGATGAGAATCTCGCTGGCCTCCGCATACTGTTCTGGTGCTGCTTCTACAGCAACCCCGAAGTATCCCAATTCAGTGGGAGCAGAGCCGCGCCCTATGCCGAGTTCAAGCCTGCCGCCGCTCAACTGATCAAGCATGCAGATCTCCTCGAAGGCACGCAGCGGATGATAGAGCGCAAGTAGCATTACCATGGGACCAACACGAAGACTGCGGGTTCGCTGGGCGACGCTCGCTAAGAACAAATTCGGTGATGGACCTCTGCCATGCGGCGTACAGTGGTGCTCGGCGAGATGATACGCATAAAAGCCATAGCCATCGCACGCTTCTGCTAGGCTCAGCCGATCTGCATATTGTTGTGCGATGTCATCGCCGTTTTCGTCCAGATGATCGAAGATGCCGAAGGTCAGGCCCGAAGCGGAAATTTTCTTCAATTAATTGTTCTCCAAATTACCTGTTATTTATTCACTAAACATCATAGCTTTCGACACATCGACACCTATTACTTGATGCTTAATGTGAATTGACTTCATGCTTGTGCACACCGCGATTCTTCTTAAAGTTCATACAGACTCGTTTGGCGGCAGCAAGGAATTTGTCCATCTGCTCTGTGGTGCCAATGCTGACGCGAATACAGTTCTTCAAATCTACGTCAGGAAAGCTGGCGATGAGGATCGCCTGCTCTTTCAACGCGGCTTGCCAGCATGAGCCCTCCTGTCCCGCCGGCACACGGGCCAGCAAAAAGTTTGCGTGGGAGGGTGTTACGGAAAAGCCAAGTTGCAACAGCGCCAGGGTCACTCGCTGTCGTTCATGCTTGATGTGCCTGTGGTTCTCTTCGTAGGCGTGGCGATGCGCAAGAATGCTTTTCCCGACCGCCTGCCCGATCACGTTCATGTTGAAGACATTCTGGATGTTGCGCAGCCTGCCAATGATTTCTGGGTGACCGAAACCGAAGCCGACTCGCACGCCAGCGGCAGCATAGCTCTTTGAAAAAGTCCTCAAGATCAAAAGATTCGGATGTCTATTGACGAGGCGCAGGGCATTGTCGGGTGCGAAGTCAACGTAGGCCTCATCCAAGACGACCAAGCGATCTGCTTGCTCCACAAGGCGTTCGATTTCGGCCACCGGCACGAATGTTCCGGTCGGATTGTTCGGATTAGCCAACAGAATGAACTTCGCGTCTTTTGCGGGGCCGGACAGCAGTTTTTCTATCGGCAGGGGATGAGCTTCGCTCGATGCGATTTCGAGAAACTCGGCACCCTGCAACATGGCAAGTTTACGGTTGAACGAAAATCCGGGCGACAGCATCGCCACTCTATCTCCTGGGGCGAGGAAAGCTCTGTAGATGAGTCCGAGCAGCTCCGACGAACCGTTGCCGGCAATCACCTGATCTTTGGAAAATCCGTAAGCATCGGAGGCAGCTGCCCTTAAGCTGAGATTGTCGTCTTCCGGATAAAGATACTGGTGTTCGATCGCAGCAATTGCACTTTGCATTACGCTCTTCGGCAACGGAAACGGGTTCTCGTTCGTATTTAGCTTAACGCAATTTGCATCCGTCGCTGGTCCGTTGGACGAGAGAGCATCTAATTTGCTGGCCACCGGCGAAAAAAGCGAAAGCACGGTCTTCAGTTTTGCATCGCACATGTTCTTCTCCGTTTTTCAGTCCCGCAGGGCATGTGACATGAGGCAATAGTTGATCGTGACTTGATCGACGTTCGGCTATATCAGCGCTGCCTTCCCACCCTGGTGGGGATCGCCGACCACGGTTTGGATTTGACACCGGCAAGCTGTCGAGAACCTGATGACGACCCAACGTGTGGCCGACGGCCGATTCGGCGCAACAGACGGTGTTTCAACATCGCATCGTCCTCAAAGCCGCATGCAGGGCCTGCACGACAGCCCGTCTCCAGCGCCCGCAGATAGGTGGAAGCCGAAGTCTTGCCGAACCTCAGTTGCTCTGCCACCTGGCCCACCGGACTGCCCTGTTTATGGGTCAGGCGCAGGATATCTCTGACGCTCGTTCGTCTTGCTTGCTTCCGTCTTGGCATGGGCTCTCTCGGTTTGCTGATGAGAGAGCCAAATACCGGCTCATCTGAGCATGAGACGCAGGCCTGACGATATGGAGCGTCGCTGTGGCGCGCGTAGCCAAGAGGGTTCGCCTCGGTGGCGGGGCATGCAAGACGGCGCACCTCCTTAGCCATCCTGTCCCATCGTCTCAGATCGTGAGGCGCACCTTATAGTCGGTGAGGAGATCTTGCAGGGTCAGGTTACGCCCTAGCGCTTAAGGTTGTTGGTCGCACCGAGCAAGCGCGGGACCTGTCGACGGACAACAGCGGTGCCACTGCCGGCACTAGGTCGTCCAGCATCGCAGTGAACCGCGTACGTAGTATTTTGTCGTAGGCGGCATTCTGGATAGCCGGATACGGGCTCTTCACCCGCTGCACCACCGATTGCGGGATGATGTCGCGAGAAACATTCACGGATTTCGTGAAAAAAGTGTACCCGCCGAAGAGCCCCACTCGCGGGGGCGGTGCAGCACCACCTCGGTGTCACTGCTCGTGTTCATGCGATGGACTAGGCCGGCCAGCTGTTGACGCAGCTCGCGGTAGTTGTAAGTCTCACCCGTGTAGACGAGCACCAAGTCAGGTCGGCCATCCTCCTGGAGCATCCTCGGCTGACGGCCGCCCTGGATATCGATGATTGCCAGGCGGTGGTGTCCCAGCGCCGCAGGCCCGCCGATCCAAGTCCCCTCGTCGTCCGGACCGTGGTTCGCTATGGTGGCCGTCATATCGGCAAGCTCCCTTCGCGCATCGGGACCTCCGAGGTCTCGATTGAAGTCGATCCATTCACAGATGCCGCACAGGTTATGTCGCCGCATTTGGGGCGAAGCAGATATAAGGCCAGTGGGAAACCATCGAGGCAAAGTGACGGATCTAGCCCAGCTACGATCCGCATCCGACATTGTCGGACATCGGACAGCACCGCGATTCGCTGCATAGGAAGCCTGGAGTCGCGATTTCCCTTGGGGGAATCAGCGCATGAAAGGAGAGCTGGGTCGTGTCTGCCGAAATGAGAAATTGCTCCCCCTTATTGCCTCACCGAGGAATGTTACCCAGCGCGATAGACGGACATGCCCTACCTCCCCCCGTTGCAGCTGAGGGAGATAGGGGCCAGCTCTTCATTCAACCCTCATGGAGGATGATCAGCCCAGCCATTTCCATGCGCCGGCCTTCACAAGCCGTGCACCATTCAGGTTCTTTTCCTTGAAGCGCGACGATCCTTGTCAGACGTCGCAACACTTGCTGCCGAGAGCACGAGCTCTTCCTCGAGCATGCCTTGATCTGCGCCTCGAACGGCTCGCACATGCTGGGTTTCAACGACTTCGCAGAGGTTGATATTCTGCAGTGACTTCGTCTCGCTGCTGCACGGCATTGACGCTGGGAGCCATGCTCGCGTGGCGCAATTGTGCTGAAGCCGGTGCCCACGGCAACGTTTCTTAACCCGCCCCAGATCCTGGCGTTTGGCTATTTCCGACATTCGTGTCCGGCTTCGGACAAAGGCCGGGTTTGCCGAACGGAGTCGCACCCAATTTCCAGTGCTGCTTGAGCAATAATATCGACCGGCATTACTGCACAACACGAAAGTTGCTGCAAAAACCGAAGTGAACCCAAGGCATCGGGTCAATTGGCATGGCGCTTGCGACTCGGTCGATAGAACGCAGTCAAAATCACGGTTGCAGACCATGCCTACCTCTCAAAGCTCGATAAAGCACGCGAGCGAAATTCCCCGTCTCCGCGGAAGCTCGTCGCCTTTAAACGTGCCTGCTCGGGGGCGGTCTTGCACAAGACCGGTCCGAGGCAACCACGCCAAGGCGCGAGGCTGCCGGAACTGTCGACCGAAGTCGATGCCGCTTCAGTTTAACCGAAAAATGCACCGTACCACTTTGGCCTGGGAGCAAATCAATGACCGACAGAAAGAACGTTCCTCTCGTGACCTTTCGCACGCGTGTTCGCGATGAGTCGATCGGGGGGCCAAATCCTTATCGGTGGGAGAACAAGACCTCCGACGATTATTTCGGGGGCAAGCGCGTCATCCTGTTCTCGCTGCCTGGCGCCTTCACCCCGACCTGCTCGACCTTCCAACTGCCCGATTTCGAAAAACTCTATGATCAATTTCTGGAACTGCGAATTGACGCGATCTACTGCGTCTCGGTCAACGATGCTTTCGTCATGAATGCGTGGGGAAAGTCCTTGGGGCTGCAGAAGATCGAGCTGATCCCAGACGGGTCGGGCGAGTTCACGCGCAAAATGGGCATGCTGGTCGCGAAGGACAATCTGGGCTTTGGCATGCGCTCCTGGCGATACGCCGCTCTGATCGACGATGGCGTGGTGGAGCAGTGGTTCGAGGAGGAAGGCTTCTGTGACAACTGCGAGACGGACCCCTATGGCGTTTCATCCCCGCAAAACGTTCTCGACAAACTGAAGGCGGCGGCATGACCCAGAAGTGGCAAGTCTCACACAACCCAAGCACACACTAGAGCATCCTCGGCAGATTACGGTTCAACATGCATCTCTCAGCAAGCCTGCTTCAACGCCAGAAGCAACGTATGGTCTTATCGCCTCAAGCCATTGAAGCTATTCGCTTGCTGCGATTGACGCATACTGAACTCCATCAGCTCGTGCAGCAGGCACTCGAGAGGAACCCCGTTTTGAAGCCTGACCCGTTTGACGACGATTCGCCGCTGTCAGGGGTGGATCAGCGGAGCAGTCAAAGCAGAAGCGAAATCGGCGAATCGCCCATTGGCGGGCCGTCTGGCGGGCGCGGGCAATGGAAGTCGCAACGCAGTAGCGGCAACGATCGACCTGCCGTCGAGGAGTTTACCGCCCACACCGAAACATTGCACGACCATGTCGCCCGCCAGGTCGCCCTCACCCCGTTCACCCCCCAGGAGCGGCTGATTGCCGGACAGCTCGCCGCCCATCTGGAGGACACTGGCTATCTTCAGGTAAACCTTTTCGATCTGGCCAGGAGGTTAAACGTTCGGCAAGCTGATGTGGAACGGGTCATCGGAATCTTGCAGCAATTTGATCCGCCGGGGATTTTTGCGCGAACTCTCAGCGAATGCCTGGAGATTCAGCTGCGCCAGCAAGACCGGTTCGACCCGGCTATGGCAGCTTTGGTCGCCAATCTCGAGATGCTTGCACGGGGGGATTTTCAGGGATTGAAGCAGCGTTGCGGAGTCGACGAGGAGGATCTCCTCGACATGAGGAACGAAATCCGCGCGCTCGATCCCAAGCCTGGAGACCGGTTCCAGTCCGGGACGCCGGAAACCATCGTACCGGACGTCTGGGTAATGCCCAAGTCCGAAGGTGGATGGCGGGTGGAGCTTGATCCGGCCACGCTGCCCAAAGTGTTGATCAACCACACCTATGTCGCCGAAATCTCGCAGCTGACCAATCAAAATCCGGAAGGCAAAGCGTTTCTCGACCATTGCCAGGAAAAAGGGAACTGGCTGATCAGCTGCCTCGAGCAGCGCGCTAAGACGATCCTTAAGGTTGCGACCGAAATCGTGCGCCAGCAGGATGCCTTTTTTACACACGGCGTCGCCCATCTGCGGCCTCTCTGTCTCAAAAATGTCGCTGACGGGATCAAAATGCACCAGTCGACGGTAAGCCGGGTGGCTTCGAACAGGTACATGTTAACTCCGCGCGGGGTGTTCGAGCTGAAGTATTTTTTCACAGCGACAATCGCATCCTGCGAGGGCGGCGACGCGCACTCCGCCAAATCTGTCCGCCATCGGATCAAGGCAATCATCGCCGAAGAATCGCTCGACAAGGTACTTTCCGACGAAGACATCGTTGCTCAGCTCAAGCAGACCGGCATCAATGTCGCTCGCCGTACCGTCACCAAATATCGCGAGGCGATGAACATCCCTTCCTCCATACTACGGCGCCGCGATAAGCGTTTGTCCGCAGCTGCGATCAAGCGAAGTGACTAACCGGCATTCCTGGTCGGCGAGAGGCGACTCTCAACTTCCTCCGGGCCGAAGCAGCTTTCGAAGTCCTGGCATTCCCGACAACTGGGTGCAGTGCATGACGAAAAGCCTTCGGCCTCACACAGCTTGCGGTAAAAGTACTTTTTCCATTTCATGTTTTCTGTGTTGCCTGCCGCCAGCGCGGGAAAATGTCTGGCAAGCAGGCGGCTGAGCTCAGCGCGATTTGAGAGGCCAAGATCCCGCCAAAGATGGTCCGTGCGCATCGCACGCCGGGCGATGATCTTGGCCAAGCGGCCGCTCGCCGGGTCGGCCGGCGCAGCATGCGCTAGCAGCAGCCGGCGTAGCAGCTCCTCTTCCAGTTCCGGCTCGGGCTCGCTCAACTCCTCCAAAGCGAATACGCTGCTGGAGGTAGACGGGAAAGTTGCGGCCAAGACATCACGCAATTCGACAGACGAAAGGCCTGTCCCCTCCGTCGCCAACACCTCGCCCGCCTGGACCTCCTCAAGCGAACGTGAATGTACGCAGGGCAGCACATGCTGATCGAAGCTCCTCCCTAGCTCGGACCCACGCCATTGCGCGCTGGATAGGCAGCCATCATCGTAACGGCCGGCTTCAGCTTCCGGCATGACAAAGCGCCTTGTTGACCGCAGGGATGATCTTGTCGCCCCAGAGCTCGATCTGGCGCAGCATCGTCTTTTGGTCGAAGTCGCCCAATTGAGTCTGAACTGCGATCTGGTCCGGTTTCAAGATATCGATCTCTTCCAGCAGGCGATCAATCACGCGATTTACGCTGCCAATCGGCAAATTTTTGCGCATGGTCTCGAAGGACAGATCCTGCTGGGTCGGTGTCTCCTGCAGCAGGTAGCCATCGTGGCTCTGTTGGCGGCGCTGATGCAGGGCTTCAGAAAGCCGGCGCTGGAAGCGGGCATTGTCGAGATAGCTGTTGATCTCCAACTCGTCGTGGCTGGCATAGCAGCAGCGCAGCAGCGATATCTTGACGTCGGTGACGTTCTTTTCCTCGGATGCCGCCGCCCTCTCGACTGATTCACGCAGTGTGGTCAAAGTCTCTAAGCCGTCGTGGAAGGCTGTGACAAAAAAATTGTGCCCCTCGCGGTAGGCCCGAGCCATCCGTGCGGCTCCGCCAGCGATCCAGATAGGCGGCGTCGGCTGCTGGACTGTGCGGACCGAAATCGCTGTTGGGGGGATCTTCTCATACTGGCCGTCGTGTTCGAAGACGTTTTGGTTGAGGCCCTTGAGAATGATGTCCAGGTATTCCGAAAAGACGGCCGGCGCCTCATCGATGTCCACGCCGAACCGTTCGAACTCGAACTGCTGGTATCCCAAGCCTACGCCGAGCTCGAGACGGCCGTTCGCAACGATGTCGGCGAAGCCGATCTCGGACAGCAGGCGCTGCGGTTGGTAAAGCGGCAGCACGCAGACGGCAGTGCCCAGGCGAATCGTGCTTGTCAAGCCGGCGCAGTGCGCCACCATCATCAGCGGGGATGGTATGAGGCTGTAATTGTTGAAGTGGTGCTCAGCAAACCACGCGGTGTTGAACCCAGCCTGCTCCGAAGCGACGGCCTGTTCGATGGAGTTGCGGATGACGCTTTCTGAGGATTGGTGATAGCCACGCTGGGCGGCCAGAATGAAAGTGGCAAATTCCATGATTTCTCCTCGTTATAGACACGTCAGCCGACCGGGAATGTGCTCGGCATGCACATGCTTGGATCTCAAGCACCTCAGGTGCGTCGTGGAGCCGAGGCTTCATAATGCTCGGCCGGTCGCCCTGCGAAGGCCTGGCAATTAACCTGCGGCCTCCGCAAAACATTCGTCATAGAGTTCGCTGGCGTTTCCCGCATCACCGAACGAGGTCCAGCCGCCGTCCACGTAGAGGATCGAGCCGTTGATGTATGAGGCGTCAGACGAAGCAAGGAAGAACGATGCATCTGCGACGTCTTCTGGCCGTCCCATCCTGCCCATGGGGATGCGTCGTCCGATTGCTGTCAGGTCGATGCGGCCGGCTTTGGCCAACTGAGCAAGTGCGGGCGTGCGGATGTGGCCAGGAGCGACGGTGGCTGTCCGAATTCCGACCGGCCCGAGTTCGGCCGCCATGCAACGGGTCAGCATATCCATCCCCGCCTTGGAGGCGCCGTAGGCATGGCGCGGCGCGAACGGCAGAAAGCTGTCGATCGACCCGAGATTGAGGATCACGCCGCCCGGGCGCATAGCCTTGATCGCTTCGCGCGCGCAGGTGAAGGCGCCGGTAAGGTTGACATCCAGGACGTGTTCGAGCTGTTTCGACAGTTGCTCGATCGCAGGCACAATCCTGTCGGCGGTATCAGCACTATTGACCAGAACATCGATATACCCGAAGCGTCCCCTCAGTTCTTCGAACATCGACACCACATCGCTCTCGACGGCCACGTCCAGCGATTTCGCCAGATGCTTGCCGGGGAGCGATGTAGCCAGCTCTGCCGCTGCAGTGCCATCTTTATCAGCAATCACGACGGTGTCGCCGTTCGCGGCAAAGCGGCGAGCGACGGCCGCGCCAATGCTTTTTGCGCCACCGGTGACGAGCACGATTCGCGCATCTGTGCATTCGGCCGGACAGGAGAGCTCGGCTTGGAGCGCACCATCCACCGGCGGGTGAGCATCCCCCGGCTGGTTGAATGACATCCAGCCTCCGTCGACTGCCAGCACCGAGCCGGTGATGTAGCGCGCCTGCGTGCTGCTCAGAAAACGCACGACCCTGGCGATCTCGTCGGGGCGAGCCAAGCGCCCCATCGGCACGCGGCGGCGTATCGCCGCGAGGTCCATTTTGCCAGCGCGTGCCAGTTCTGTGACCATTGGGGTGCGGACGGAGCCCGGCGCCACCGCCGTGACGCGGATTCCTCGCATAGCCCACTCGCATGCAAGGGACTTTGTCAACGAGATCACGCCAGCTTTCGAGGCTGCGTAGGCGTTGCGCCTGGGATTGCCGACCACGCCCGCCATCGAAGCCACATTGACGATCGCACCGCCCGGCTTCATGCGCCGCGCCGCTTCCCGGGCCATAACGAATGGCCCAATAAGGTTCACTGTCACGCCGCGTCGGAAGGTATCGACAGCGGTGTCGATGATCCTATCCATCGTGGGTCCAACCGCCGCATTGTTGATGAGGACATCGATTTGCGCGAACCGTGCTTCGACCTGGCCGAAAAGTGAGAGCATGTCCTTCTCTCGCGACACATCGCACTCCAGACCGACGTGCGGCGACCCGAGATCCCGAGCCAGTTCAACCACACCACTGCCCGGAAGGTCCACCGCAACTACAGTGTCTCCGTCCGCGGCAAGGATATCGACCAGGGCACGGCCGATCCCGCCCGCAGCGCCTGTGATGATTACGGTGCGTGCTGCCAGTTTCACGAGAGCTTCTCCACGATGACCGCTTGTGATCTCAGCCCATCAACCTTGGGCGGAATGAAGGGCCGAGCCAAATCGTTGCAGTGACCGCCAGTTGCGGCCCCACACAGATGTCGTTCCCGTAGGGCGCTCATCCTCCATTTCTACCCACTTATGCAGCTCCCAGTTGGGGACCCTCGACGCCATCTTGGTCGGTGGGGATGTGACCCTTGAGCAACTGGTAGATGGGATCGTCTGGATGTTGTGCTCCAATCGGCTGTCGCCGGCCGAACCTATCTGCCTCAAGAATCGCTGGCGGGATTTGCTCCTCAACCCAATCGTAGACGACTGTCCGTTCCGCAATTCGCCACTCGTCCTGCCTCTTCTGAAACAGATCGCAGTAACGGCCGCAAAGCAGCGTCTGACGTATTTCTTGGTCTGTATCCGGTCCGCGTTGCAGCGCGGTGAAATAGCTCTCGACCGCGGCCTCTGCTGAACTGATGAAGTCGATCAGGCTGTTCGTGATTTGATGGATGTTACGGTGCCCCGGCAGACCGAGAGCAAATTGGATGAAGTCCTCTGCCGGTCCGCAATAGGGACCGTGCCTGTCATACGCTTCGGGCCAGTATGCGCTACGCAGCGCCGCCTCATCGGCGCGGTCTATCCCGCGGCAGTACCGATACAGGCAGTTGCGGATCGCCTCTCGGTCACGCAGTTCGGTAATTTTCGCGTGGTCGACAGGGTCTGTCGCGAATTGTATGATTGTTTTATCCTTCCCGATGCCAGTCTGCACTTTGCGTGTGTCTCTCTCTACAACTGAGTTAGCGGGGGGCTCGTCAACTTCCAGAGCTTGTTCGGGGCAGGCTCGTACCCCTTTTGAGGCAAGCAGTTGCTCCCCATCGGCAACATCAATATCACCGGGCAAGATGTAGCCGGCGTCATCAAGCTTGAAGACTCTCGGCGCCCGCGCCCAGCAGCGCGCATGACCCTGGCATCTGGCTTTATGTACGACGACACGCATAGCGAACTCCAATGTCGTTGGCTGAAACTTCAGGACCAGTCCAGGATCAGATTCTCGATCCCGAACACATGGCCGCCGAAGGTGATAGGTTCAGTCCCTGTCTTGATCCGAAAGGCTGGGATGCGCGCCAGCCACTCCTCCAGGCCAATGACAATCTCCCGCCGGGCAAGGTGTGAGCCAAGACAACGATGGGGACCATAGCCAAAGGCAGCGTGCCGGTTGTCCTCGCGCGCCAGATCGATCTCATTCGGGCATTCGAATTCCGCCGGGTCACGATTGGCAATCATCGTGGCACAGGAAACATAGTCTCCCTTGCGGATCGGCGCGCCTTTGAAGTCGACATCCTTCGTTGCCACTCGGATCATCTGAATGGTCGAATAGGCGCGCAGCAATTCTTCCGCAGCGACGGCAATCCGGTCCGGTTCGCTTCGTAGCAATTCCTGATCTTTGGGGTTGCGCGCGAGATGGGCCAAGTCGAAGCATATGGCTGCTGAGACCGTGTCGAGTCCCGCGACGAACACAAGCACGCCGATGCCACGGACTTCTTCGTCACTGAGCAGACGACCCTCGACCTTTGCCTTCACGATGAAGGTCATGAAATCATCGACCGGCTCCTTGCGGCGCTCGGTGGCAAGTTCGTCGATGAAGGCCACGATCGTCCGGGCTGCGGGTGGTCGTTGCTCCTTATCGCCGTGGAGCAGATCTCTAGCCCAGCCGACAAATGTTTCTAGTCCGTTGTCCGAAAGCCCAATAAAGCGAAGGAAGATATTGACCGCGAACGGAACTGCAAAATCCTTCATGATGTCGCAGCTCGTGCCTGATGCGGCGATCCTGTCGATCAGCTTGATCGCTCGTTCCCGGACAGCCGGCTCCAATGCCATTACCCGCTTTGGCGAAAGCAGCGGATTGAGCAGTGAGCGAAAAACACCGTGGAATGGCGGATCGAGCTCAAGCGGGATCATCGGCCAGCTCTCGCCGAGCACAGAGGCGAAGATGCTGCGATGGCTGGAAAACGTTTCGGTGTCCTGCAGCACCCGGCGCTGGTCGCTCGCGCGAGTGATGACCCAGGTACCCCGACCGTCGCGCGTGTTGCTGGTTGAATAAAAGATCGGAGGCCCGGCATGAACGCAAGCAACCGCTGCATGCGGATCCCCGTTAGCGGTCGGCAACATGCCGGGCGACGTAAACAGGCTGAAGTCCCTCACCATTTCGGGCGGGACATGATCTGGAACCGGCCGCGATTTAACCGCGCCAGAATCGAGAGACCGTTCATGAGATGCTGTCGGCATTTGCATGCAATCGTTGGTGCAAGCTCCGTGCCGAATTCGTCTTTCGATAATCCTTGCCGTTTGCTGGGCAACAGGTGGCGCCTGCGCTGACTTGCTGGTCGGGATTGCAACATTCTTGTCCAGCGTCGGACACAGAATGTAGAAAGCTAGACACCGACTTGGAGCAACTCAACTGGTGGGATCGCTAGCTGTGGAGCCTCAACAGGTTGTCCTCGGTTAGAGCGAGGCGACTGATAGGTGTTTTGGACTTTAGGCTCCCGTGGGGACGGTGCCAATTGTATCTGTGCAGCCAGACCGGCAACTCTGCGGCGCGGTG
>NZ_RZOY02000023.1 GCF_004022705.2 Mesorhizobium sp. M2D.F.Ca.ET.226.01.1.1 | reverse complement strand
TGTCGGTCCACGACGCATTGGCATCCGGTACGGCCATCAGCGCCATCGCCATGGCCTTGATCACCATGTCGTTGACCGAAAGCTTGTAGGCGGGAACCTCGCCTTTGTCGGTCTTCTTCATCGGTGCTGCCGCATTCAACTGCGTGCGCAGCGCGAGCAGCGCGTCGAGCTCGCAATCCAGCGTCAGGTAGAAATGCGGGATGGTGGACTTCGCCTCGACCAGGCGGCGCGCGATGGTCTTGCGCATGTTGTCGTGCGGCACAAGCTCGTAGGAGCCTTCGGCGAACAGTTTCAGCACCTGGTCGTCCGACATCGGCTTCGCCGCAGCGGCCGGAGCGGCGGCTGGAGCGCCGGCGGGCGACTTCGCAGCGGGGGCAGCCTTCGCGCCACCGGAAGAGATCGCCGCTTCGACATCGGCCTTGACGACGCGGCCATGCGGGCCGGTGCCGGTCACGGCGGACACATCGACACCGGCATCCTTGGCGATGCGACGAGCGAGCGGCGATGCGAACACGCGTTCGCCGCCGGCGTGGCCATTCGCGACCGGAGCGGGCTCGGCCTTGGCAGGTGCGGGCGCCGCAGCGGCTGCAGCCGGCTTCGGCGCTTCCTTGGGCGCCTCGGCCTTCGGGGCGTCCGCCTTCGGTGCTTCAGCCTTGGGCGCGGCGTCGCCGCCAGCCTTCGCGGCGGCGCTGGTGTCCTCGCCCTCTCCGGCCAGTATGGCGATCAGCGCGTTGACCTTGACGCCCTCGGTGCCGGCGGGGACGACCAGCTTGGCGACGGTGCCTTCATCGACGGCTTCGACTTCCATCGTCGCCTTGTCGGTCTCGATCTCGGCGATCACGTCGCCCGGCGAGACCTTATCGCCTTCATTAACCAACCACTTGGAAAGATTGCCCTCTTCCATCGTGGGCGAAAGCGCCGGCATGGTGATGTTGATTGGCATCGCTCACTCCTGAATGAATTTGAACAGGCCGCGCATGACGGTCAGCGTGGCGACGATGAATACCGGTGGCAGGACTCCGAAATGGAAGCTGCTTTTGCTCATTTCGAGACTCATCATGCCACCGGTTTGATCGACCTGCGCGGAGCCGGTCGCAACGACTGCCAGGACGAGCGAAGCAGCACCGCTCAGCATCAACAAAATCGCGTCGAACTTCCCGGTTACCGAGCGCACCAAGAAGGCCACGGCAACGGTAGGTACAATGACGGCGGCCAGAACCCAAAGAGACGGCATCCGCGTTGTCTCCTAGCGATAGGTGACAGCTTTGACCGCCTCGACGACTTCGCCGACATTGGGCAGCGCCAGCTTTTCGAGGTTCGCGGCGTAGGGCATCGGCACGTCCTTGCCCGCGATGGTGATCACCGGCGCGTCGAGGAAGTCGAAGGCGCGCTGCGAGACCTGGTTGGCGATGTGGTCGCCGACCGAGCTCTGCGGGAAACCTTCTTCCACCACCACCAGCCGGTTGGTCTTCTTCACCGAGGCTATGATCGTATCGAAATCGAGCGGCCGGACGGTCCTGAGATCGATGATCTCGGCGTCGATACCCATGCCGCGCAATTCGGCTTCCGCCTTGACCGCATAGGTCATGCCGATGCCGAAGGAGACGATGGTGACGTCCTTGCCCTTTTTGTGAATGCGCGCCTTGCCGATCGGCAGCACGAAATCGTCGAGCTTCGGCACGTCGAAGGACTGGCCGTAGAGGATTTCGTTCTCGAGGAAGATGACCGGGTTCGGATCGCGGATCGCCGCCTTGAGCAGCCCCTTGGCGTCGGCTGCCGTGTAAGGCATCACTACCTTGAGGCCCGGAATGTGGCTGTACCAGGCGGCATAGCACTGTGAGTGCTGGGCGGCGACGCGGGCCGCCGCGCCGTTAGGACCACGGAACACGATCGGCGCGCCCATCTGGCCGCCGGACATATAGAGCGTCTTGGCGGCCGAGTTGATGATCTGGTCGATAGCCTGCATGGCGAAGTTGAAGGTCATGAACTCGACGATCGGCTTTAAGCCCGCCATCGCGGCACCCACGCCGACGCCGGCGAAACCGTGCTCGGTGATCGGGGTATCGACGACGCGGCGCGGACCGAATTCCTGCAGCAGGCCTTGCGTGATCTTGTAGGCGCCCTGGTACTCGGCGACCTCCTCGCCCATGACGAACACGTCGCCGTCGCGGCGCATTTCCTCGGCCATGGCGTCGCGAAGCGCCTCGCGCACGGTGGTCGAGACCATTTCGGTGCCGGCGGGGATGTCCGGATCGGCGGCGACTTCCGTCTTCGGCGCGGCGGCTACTGGCGCCGCGGCTTCGCTCTTGGCGGCAACGGACGCCGGTGCGGTTTCAGCCCTTGCGGGCTCTTCTTCACCGATGCCTTCGCCGGCCTTGTCAACGTCTTCGCCGTCGACCGCAAGTACGGCGATCACCGCGTTGACCTTGACGCCTTCGGTGCCGGCGGGAACCACGATCTTGGCCAGCGTGCCTTCGTCGACCGCCTCGACCTCCATCGTCGCCTTGTCGGTCTCGATCTCGGCGATGACGTCACCGGCGACGACCTTGTCGCCTTCGTTCTTGAGCCATTTGGATAGATTGCCCTCTTCCATCGTCGGCGAGAGCGCGGGCATGAGAATTTCGATCGGCATGTCCTTGCCCTCTCCTTAGAGTACGATGTCGGTCCAGAGCTCGGACGCATCCGGCTCGGCGTCGTGCTGGGCGAATTCGGCGGCGTCGGCGACGATGTCGCGGACTTCCTTGTCGATGGCCTTGAGCTCGTCCTCGCTGGCCCACTTCTTGTCGAGCAACCGCGCCCGGACCTGCTCGATCGGGTCGTGCTCGGAGCGCATCTTCTGCACTTCTTCCTTGGAGCGGTATTTTGCCGGGTCGGACATTGAGTGGCCGCGATAGCGGTAGGTCTGCATTTCGAGGATCAGCGGGCCGTTGCCGGACCGGCACCATTCGGTGGCGAGATCAGCGGCCGACTTCACGGCGCGGACATCCATGCCGTCGACCTGGATGCCGGGAATCTTGAAGGAGGCGCCGCGATGCGAGAAGTCGGTCTCGGCCGACGAGCGCGACACGGACGTGCCCATGGCGTAGCGGTTGTTCTCGATGACGTAGATCACTGGAAGCTTCCACAGCGAGGCCATGTTGAAGCTTTCGTAGACCTGGCCCTGGTTGGCGGCGCCATCGCCGAAATAGGTCAGCGAAACGTTCTTGTTGTCCCGGTAGCTGTTGGCGAAGGCGAGACCGGTGCCGAGCGACACCTGCGCGCCGACAATGCCGTGGCCGCCATAGAAGTGCTTCTCCTTGGAGAACATGTGCATGGAGCCGCCCTTGCCCTTCGACAGGCCGCCGCGGCGCCCGGTGAGCTCGGCCATGACGCCGCGTGGCGACAGCTCCATCGCCAGCATATGGCCGTGATCGCGATAGGCAGTGATCATCTGGTCGCCCTCGACCAGCGCCATCTTCATGCCGGTGACGACGGCCTCCTGGCCGATATAGAGGTGGCAGAAGCCGCCGATGAAGCCCATGCCGTAAAGCTGGCCGGCCTTCTCCTCGAAGCGACGGATCAAGAGCATGTGCCTATAGGCGGAAAGCTCGTCTTCCTTGGTGAAATCGGCCGGCTTGGGCGCTGACAGATTATGTTGTTTGTCGGATCTGGATTTGGCAGGCGCTTTTTTGGTGGCGGTGGCCATGCGTCACTCCCTGTTGGCGTCTCTTTGCGGACATTCAGGGAGATCGATCGCCTCCCCACCGATTTGCGAGAAGCTAACATGCAAGGATGCATTGCGCCATGCTGAAAAATGCATGGCTGGCATGCATCTAAGCGATTAGAATCATTGCAAATAAAGACGATTAACCGAAATTCGGTTATTTCGTCGAGGCGGGCAGCATGATGGTGATTTCGTCCGGCTGGGACAGATTGAGCGCCTTTCGGGCCTGCTCGTCAAGCATATCCTTCTCGAGCGTGCCTTCATGCATCAGCTGGACGCGGCGCTCGAAGTCGATCCGCCGCGTCTTGACGGCGTCGAGCTGCGCCTGCAATGCGACCTTGCGGGCTTCGAGCTGGTATTTGGAATAGATGCCGAATTCGCCGTGATAGGCATGGAAGCCGAAATAGGCCAGGAAGAGCACGCAGAGCGAGGGGATGATCAGCCTGCCGGTGTTTCTCTGCTTATGCTGACGTGTCCACATAACCCGAACCCTCGCGGCCGCGAACGCAAGCGGCCATGAGTCGTATTTCGCCCAATTGTGCTTAATGGACGGTTACGGGCGACCCGGAGCGGGGTATCCGGAAGTGAAAAAGGGCAGGAATGCCCCGCCCTTTTCGAAACCGTGCCGGCAGGCTGGATCAGCCCTTGACCACCGACTTGCCGGCGTAGCGCGCCTGCTTGCCAAGCTCTTCCTCGATACGGATGAGCTGGTTGTACTTGGCCATACGGTCGGAGCGCGACAGCGAGCCGGTCTTGATCTGCCCGCAATTGGTCGCGACCGCGAGGTCCGCAATGGTCGAATCCTCGGTCTCGCCCGACCGGTGCGACATGACGGCGGTGTAGCCGGCCTTATGCGCTGTCTCGACGGCGTCGAGCGTCTCGGTCAGCGAGCCGATCTGGTTGACCTTGACCAGGATCGAATTGGCGACGCCCATGCGGATGCCGTCGCGCAGCCGCGCTGTGTTGGTGACGAAGAGATCGTCGCCGACGAGCTGCGTTTTCTTGCCGATCAGGTCGGTCAGGATCTTCCAGCCTTCCCAGTCGTCCTCCGCAAGGCCGTCCTCGATGGTGATGATCGGATAGTCGGAGGCGAGCTTGGCGAGGTATTTGGCCTGCGCCTTCGGGTCGCGGGTCTTCTTCTCGCCCTCATAGACATAGTTGCCGTCCTTGAAGAACTCGGTCGCTGCGCAATCGAGACCGAGCGCAACGTCCTCGCCCGGCTTGAAGCCGGCCTTCTCGATTGATTCCATGATGAAGTCGAGCGCCGACGGCGCGCTCTTCAGGTTGGGAGCGAAGCCGCCTTCGTCGCCGACATTGGTGTTGTGGCCGGCATCCTTCAGCTTCTTGCGCAGTGTGTGGAAAATCTCCGAACCCCAGCGCACGCCGTCGCGCAGCGTCGGCGCGCCGATAGGCAGGATCATGAATTCCTGGAAGTCGATCGGGTTGTCGGCATGCGCGCCGCCATTGATGATGTTCATCATCGGCACCGGCAGGATGTGCGCCTTGGTGCCGCCGACATAGCGGTAGAGCGGCAGGCCGGCTGCATCGGCGGCTGCCTTGGCGACTGCCAGCGACACGCCGAGAATGGCGTTGGCGCCGAGGCGGCTCTTGTTCGGCGTGCCGTCGAGCTCGATCATCGTCTGGTCGATATGGATCTGGTTCTCGGCCTCCATGCCGCCGATCGCCTCGAACAGTTCGCCGTTCACAGCCTCGACAGCGCGCTGAACGCCCTTGCCTAGGTAGCGTGGGCCGCCGTCACGCAGTTCGACCGCCTCATGCGCGCCGGTCGATGCGCCCGACGGCACGGCGGCGCGGCCCATCGAACCGTCCTCCAGCACCACGTCGACCTCGACGGTCGGATTGCCACGGCTGTCCAGGATTTCACGCCCGACAATGTCGATGATGGCGGTCATTTGCGATGTCCCCGATTGATCGATTGAAGCGTCGCGCCCCTCTTAGCCAAAGCGGAGCAAAAGGCAATCGGCGCGCCCGCAATTATTGCCGCGAGCAGGATTCACGAAGCGCAAATTTCTGTCATCATAAGTCATGCGCGCCGCGCGGCCTTCTCATCTATGGTCGCATTCGCGCGGGGCGAAACAGGAGGAGTTTCGCCATGTCCCAGTTGAGCGGTATCGTGAGTTTGTTCCTGATCGCTGCGGCGTTCCTGACGTCCTGCGACAGCCAGAAGCCCCAGCAGAGCTCGGTGGAATTATCGACGCTCCAAGCGGCGCAGTAGTTCAAAACGCCAAAGGCCCCCGAGTTTTGCCCGGGGGCCTTTGGTTTTAGGTGCCTATCAAGCGGTCAATGCCAATACGGCTTCACGTGGTAATACTGGAATGAAGCATCGCGGGCGGCTTCGCCGTCGGCGCCAGTCAGTTCGTCGATCGAGTATGCGGGCGCGGCCTGCAGCTGTTCCTTGGTGAACGGCACGACGTAACCGCCTTTGTCCTCGTCATAGTCGAGCGTCGCCCACGGAACGGCGTGGTACTTCTCGCCCATGCCGAGGAAGCCGCCGAAGCCGATCACGGCGAACATGATGCCGTTCGACATCTTGTCGAGCATCACGTCCTCGATGCTGCCGATGCTCTTGCCTTCGGTGTTGTAGACAGACGTGCCGATGACGCGCGAGGCGGCAATGGCTTCGGTGTGCCCGGACGGGGTGGTCATGGTGGTGCTCCTCTCGTTTGAATGCCTGCATTGACAATGAGAGGAGTGCGCTAAGGTTCCCGACGACTTTGTTCAGCTGTCGGTGAGAATGAAGGTGACCTTCATGTTGACCCGGCAGGCGGCGATCTTGCCGTCCTGGACAACGATCTTCTGATCCTGGATCCGGGCACCTTCGACGTTCCTCAAAGTCTTTGCGGCGCGCGCGATGCCCTTCTCGATGGCATCCTGAAAGCTCTTCTTGGACGATGACGTGATTTCGGTGACGCGGGCAACGGACATGGCTTCCTCCTGCCAAGACACTCAGTTACGCGCAAAGCGTATTGCCGGCCATCCTTCACCACAAGCTTAGCGGGTGCGGCCCCGCCATTGTCACAGAAGCGCACTGCATGGCATTGTCACGTCAGGGAGAAGCTATGGGCGGCACGCGCAATCGGCGGCAGACGACCATGCAGACGCCGACGCAGGTGGTCGACGCCAATGCTGCCAATGCGTCCAGCGGATACTTCTTTGCCGGCGGTATGGGCCTGATCGGCATTTTGATCGTCTGGTACTTCGAGCTCCCACTCAACTTCGACGTCACGGATCGCGAATTCAATCCGCTCGTCTTTATCCCCGTCGTTTTCGTCCTTATCGCGTTCTACGCGTTGCTGAAGGCGATCCGCGACACCTTGCGGGTTCGCAAGTTCGGTACGACGACACTGATAGCTGGAACCGCGGTGCCCGGAGGGCGCTTCGAAGGTACGGTGCGCTCGAGCCACGATCTGGCTCCGAGCGGCGACTACACCGTGCAACTGAAGTGCATCCGCACCTATCGGGTCGGCGGACCGGTCGCGAATACCAGCGGAACGCAAAAATCGACCTACAAGGAAGAGCTCAAATGGCGCGAAACGATCATCGTGCCGAGTAAATCGATCCGGTCGAGCGCCGGTATTCCCTTCGCCTTCCAGGTTCCGCCGGACGCGCTACCCTCGAGAGGCCCACCGATCTATGAACGGGTCCACGGCAATGTTCGATGGATACTGACCGTCAGCGCTCCGATGCGGGGGCTGAACTACTACGCTGTCTTCGCAATTGAGATGGGCGGCCCGAGCCACGGCAAATGAGGTGGCCGAGACTTAGTGCCCCTTGGCGATGCGGTCGAGGGCCATGAGCCTCTCCAGCAGCGCCGGCATGTCCTTCAGCGGCAGCATGTTAGGACCATCGGAAGACGTCGAATTGTCCGGATCCTGATGGGTCTCGATGAAGACGCCGGCGACGCCGACGGCAACCGCGGCCCGGGCCAGCGTTTCCACGAAGCGCCTTTCTCCGCCTGAGGACCCGCCCTGTCCGCCCGGCTGCTGCACGGAATGGGTGGCGTCGAAGATCACCGGGGCGCCGATCTCGGCCATGATCGGCAACGCGCGCATGTCCGAGACCAGCGTGTTGTAGCCGAACGAGGCGCCGCGCTCGGTGGCGAGCACATTCGGATTGCCTGAACCTGTGATCTTGGCGACGACGTTCTTCATGTCCCAGGGCGCGAGGAACTGGCCTTTCTTCACATTGATGACCTTGCCGGTCCTTGCCGCGGCGACAAGCATGTCAGTCTGGCGCGACAGGAAGGCGGGAATCTGCAGGACATCGACATGCGGGGCGACGATCGCGCACTGCTCCTCGGTGTGGACGTCGGTCAGCACCGGAAGGCCGAACTCCTTGCGCAAATCGTCGAAGATCGGCATCGCCGCGTCGAGGCCCGCGCCGCGCGTCGCCGACAGCGAGGTGCGGTTGGCCTTGTCGTAGCTGGTCTTGTAGACGAGGCCGATGCCCAGCCGCTGCGTCAGTTCCTTCAGCGCGCCGGCCATGTCGAAAGCGTGCTGGCGCGATTCAAGCTGGCACGGGCCGGCGATCAGCGACAGCGGCGCATTGTTGGCGAAGACGACCTTGCCGACGGTTACCGATGCATTGGGCGCCAGGGGGTTGCTCATGGGATCTCCCGGAAGATGAAGGCGGCACCCTGCCCGGGCGCCGGCGCGACGACGATATCATTGCCGCTCATGTCGTGATCGATAGCGTTCTTCGCAAGCAGGCGCATGACGGCAGCTTTGTCGCGGACCGAAAGGACAATGGCCACGAAGCGCAGACCCGCCGACGGCGCGGCCACCAAGCCGAAGCGCGAGCCATAGTCTTCCGACGAGAGGACGCCGAGGACCGCATTCGGCAGCCGCACAGCATCGCCGTCGCTGGCATCCGCGCCGGCGGCGGTCGCGATCAATCCAATCTGCGCGGGAGGCCGGTCGCTGATGGCGATGATTTCCAAAATACCCGTCGCGCCATTGGCGTGCGCCTGCAGGGCCGTCCGGTCGATTTTCGGCGCGTTGATGCGCTGGCAGGCAAACAGGAAGGCTTCATCGGCCTCCTTGTCGGATACGAATGCCAGCTTGAAGGAAGCCGTATCACTTTTGCCGTTTGCGTCGGCGAAGGCGCGGGAGAAGCTCAGCATCTCGCCAGCCGAAAGGCCGGCCTCGACATAGCGCGCATGATCGGCATCGGCATTGGCGGTAGCAAACACGACAGCGGAAAAGCCTTCATCGCCAAGGGTCTGCCGGTAAAGGCGGTCGCGCGCGACGAAGACATTGCCCTCGCCAATGGCGCGGTCCGCCGTCTGCTCATTGCCGATGGCAAGCGGCTCAAGGTAGGTGCCGTCGGCGAAAAAGGCGCAAGCATTCTCCGTGCCGAACGGATGGACGCCCGTGGGCGCGACGACAAAGCCGAGCGAGGCCAGACGCGAGCGGACGGCGTCAAGGCTGCGTGTCGGCAGAACGAGGTGGTCCAGCGGATGAGCGGATTTGTTGATCATGTCGGCGCGGTGTGCCCCATTCCGGCCTGCGGTTCAAGAGCAGCGGAGCGCGCTTCGCGGCTCAGGCCGCGGCTACGACATCGGCCGAATAGCGCAGTTCGCGGAGCGGCTTCACCTTGCTGGTCGTATCGGCATAAATCGGATGCGCCTTGTAGGCGGCAAGCGCCGCGTCGTCCTCGAACTCGGCATAGACGACCACGTCGATTGCGTTGGAGAACAGATCGACCTTGGTGTTGAGCGTCACCTCGAAATGCTTCGAATGCGGGATTTTGCCGAGCGCCAGCAGGCCCGAGCGCACTGCCTCGACATCTTCCTTGCGTCGCACGCTGAAGAAAACGATGTGCCGGATCAATCCAGCCTCCCTGATCGTCGATTCAGCGGTGTTTCTGTGGGAGCGATACCCGTGCGTCAACCGGCAACGATGTCGCGCCCGCCATGCGCAACCGGCGGGACCCTTACCCGGTGACGTAGCGCACGATGTGCGACACCTCGCGCACGGTCACGTCGAGGTAGTGGCCATGATTGTAGAGGCCGTCCCAGAACAGGAAGAAGGTGACGGCGGCGATGACGATCACATAACGCATGGCTAAAACTATCGCATGCGAGCGGCCGGAACCAGAGTGGTGGCGGCTGCGACCCTTCCAGTTCACTGCTTTTTGCGAGAGGACGACTTTTCCGTTAACGGCGTACCCTGCTGCAAAGCGGAGCCACACGCTCGTGACATGACGTCATGAAATCGCGATCGGGCAGCCCGACAGCGCCGGATCAAAGCGTGATGCAGTATTTGGCAAAGCCTGCCTCGCCATCGCCGGCCGGTTCGATCTTCAGGGATTTCACCTCGGCGATGAATCCTTGGCCTTCGGTCCGGTCTCGAAGACGACGCTGGTTCCGGGCAGCGGCGTGAACGACCAGTTGTCGTCCGCCGACGGGTTGATCGTGCCCTGGCTGACGACATAGCGCACGATCACGTCGCGGTTGGTGTCCGGCGCTTTGCAGATGATCTTCGAAGCGTTGATGTAGGGGAAATTGCCGCCGCCGCCGGCACGGTAATTGTTGGTGGCAACGACGAATTTCGCTGCCGGATCAATTGCTTTGCCGTCGAATTTCAGATCGACGATGCGGTTGGAACCGGCATGCGCCACGCCGCCCTTGGCATCGTATTTCGGCGGCTGCGACACGTCGATCCTGTAGGTTACGCCCTCGATGACATCGAAATTGTAGGACGGGAAGTCGGTGTTGATCAGCGGCTGATCCGGTTTGCGCCGCGATCACCAAAGGGGGGACGCGTTGATGAAGCAGGCGGCGGGTCAGCTCTTGTCGTCGCCCTGCGTGATCAGCCGGGCGCTGCGCTGGCCCGTGAGATAAATCCATAGCCAGCTAAGCGAGACCGCCAAGCGGTTGCGGAAATCGATCAGGAAGTAGATGTGCGCGATGCCCCAGAGCCACCAGGCGAGCCAGCCGGTGAGCTTGATCCAGCCGAAATCAATCGCGGCGGCACGCTTGCCGATCGTCGCCAGATCGCCGGCATGCCGGTACTGGAAGGGACGACTGGCCGTATCGCCGGCAAGCCGCGCCTTGATCGTCGCGGCAACATGCTTGCCCTCCTGCTTGGCCGAAGGCGCCACGCCCGGCACCGGCTTGCCATCCGGCCGCAATACAAGTGCGGTATCGCCGATGACGAAAATGTCTGGATTGCCCGGCACGGTGAGGTCGGCCTCGACCAGCACCCTGCCCGCCCGGTCGGCGGAAGCGCCCAGCCACTCGGCCGCAGGCGAAGCGGCAACGCCGGCCGCCCAGATGATCGTCCTCGCCGGCAGATGCTTGCCGCCGAAGACGACGCCTTCCGCATCCAGCTGCGTGACGGGGCGCCCAAGCACGACGGTGACGCCCAGCCGTTCCAGCGCCTTGCGGGCATAGTCGGAAAGCTGCGGCGCGAAATTGGCCAGGATGCGGTCGCCGGCCTCGATCAGCACGACGCGCGCTTGCCGTGTGTCGATATGGCGGAACTCGCCGCGCAACGTGTCATGCGCAAGCTCGACGATGGTGCCGGCGAGCTCGACCCCGGTCGGTCCGCCGCCGACGATGACAAACGTCAGCAGCGCCTGGCGCTTCGCCGGATCGGTTTCGCGCTCGGCCTGCTCGAAGGCGAGCAGGATGCGGCGACGGATCGTCGTGGCATCCTCGAGCGTCTTCAGGCCCGGCGCGAAAGGCTCCCATTCGTCATGGCCGAAATAGGCGTGGCGCGCGCCGGTGGCGAGAACCAGAGTGTCGTAGGCAATAGAGCTGCCGTCCTCGATCAGCACGCGCTTGCCGGCGCGGTCGACGCCAGTGACATTGCCCAGAAGCGTCGTCACGTCCTTGCGCCTGCGCAGCAGATGACGGATCGGCCAGGCGACTTCGGAGGTTGCCAGCGACGTCGTCGCCACCTGGTACAGCAGCGGCTGGAAAAGATGGTGGTTGCGCTTGTCGATCATGGTGATGCGCACCGGTGCGCCGGCCAGCGCGCGGGTGAGCTCGAGGCCGCCGAACCCGGCGCCGACGACAACGACGTGATGCGTGCTTTCGCTCATTTTCATGCCACCTCGCGAAGGTAAAACCGCACCACAGATGTAGGTATTTTTGTGCGCTGCAACAACGTCCTGCCGGGCGGGCAACATGCCCAGAGTCGTCGGGCGGCGTCGTGAATGCACATGTAACGCGCACTGCCGCAGGTATAGCGTGAAGCACCACGACAGGAGCCAAGCATGGCTGACGACCGCGACGATGAAGGACCGGCGCAATACGCCTCACCGCCCTGCTTCCTGCACGAACTCGGCCCGGAATACCGCGAGCCGCTCTCCGACTGGACGGATGTGAAGCGATGGCGCAAGGCCGAGCGTGAGCGGCTTATCAATGCCCGCCTTGCCGTTTCGGCCGATATTCGCTCCGCCATGTCGGCGCGGATCGCCGATGGTCTCGATGCGCTGATCGGCGACATAGCCGGCCGGATGGTCAGCCTTTACTGGCCTTTTCGCGGCGAGCCGGATTTGCGCGGCTGGATGGCTTCGATTAATGAGCGCGGCGGCCGCACCGCGCTGCCCGTCGTCGTCGAGAAGCGGCACCCGCTGGTGTTCCGCGCCTATAGGCCGGGCGACCGGCTGGAAAAAGGCGTCTGGAACATTCCGATCCCGGCCGCGGGCGAACCGGTCCTGCCCGACATCGTGATCTCGCCGATCGTCGGCATCGATCCCGGCAAATACCGGCTGGGCTACGGTGGCGGCTTCTTCGACCGCACGCTGGCGGCGATGCCGTTTCGGCCGCTCGTCATCGGCGTCGGCTATGAGTTGCAGCGGATTGCCACTATCTACCCACAGCCGCACGACATTCCGATGAGCGAGGTGGTGACGGAGGCCGCGACTACCTAGCGCCGCCTCAGGTCAGACGGTCCAAGTCCAGTCGATCGGATAGTTGAAAATCGGGGTAAACGTCACGCCGACCGCCTCCATGTCCCTGCGGCCGTCGACGACCATCTCCTTCAGCGTGTCGAGCTGCGCCGCATGCTCTTCGGTGTCCCAGACACTGACCTGCACGATCGAGCCCTTCGGCGAGACGCCGGCATAAAAGTGAAGGAGCCCAGGTAGCCGTCTGATGGCCGGGATTATGTACTGCGCGGTCTTTTTGCTCGCGGCGTCGACCTCCGCGAACCGGCTCGGGTCATAGCTGGCGCGCGAGACGCGGACGACGGCGGTTGCCGGCAACGACTCGGGCAAGGTAGCTCTTTCTGTCATATCGTCGCTGGCTCCTGCTGGTTATGAGTTCCTAGGCCATTTCCGGTCGCAAGCCGACCGCCGTGCGATCGACGATCTCGCGCAGCGCGAAGGACGAGTTGATCTTCGTCACATGCGGCATGGCCGACAGCCATTCCTTGTGGATGCGTTCATAGTCGACGAGGTCCTTTGCCGCGATGCGCAGGATGTAGTCGTATTCGCCCGACATCAGATGGCAGGAGAGCACGTTCGGGCAACGCTTGATCGCCGCCTCGAAATCCGACAGCGTCTTTTCGAATTGCCCCGACAGCGATATGTGCACGATCGCCGTCATCTGGTGGCCGAGCGCGCTGTTCGAAAGCCGCGCGTGATAGCCGCGGATGGTTCCGGACTTTTCGAGATTGTCGAGCCGGCGCGAACAGGCGGATTGCGAAAGGCCGACCTTCTCGGCAAGCGCCGCGTTAGGTATCCGGCCATCCTTCTGCAAAGTCTCCAGAATGGCGATATCAATCCTGTCGAGCGGCATTTTTCGTGATTCCTGCGAACTTCTTCGTATTTCGCGCAACGATTATCGAAGAGTAGCCATCGCCGCAAGCGCATTCGCAAACACATACGGAACGATTCGTGGTTGACTGCCATTACTGCATGTCGCCTCCGCGTCTGGAGGCTGATGGCATGCACGAGTGACAGGGAGAGCGCCCTTCAAAGGGCGCGCACAGGAGAAGAAAATGCGTGTCGGCTGCCCCAAGGAAATCAAGAACCATGAATATCGCGTCGGCCTGACGCCCGGCTCGGTCCGCGAATATGTCGCGCATGGCCACGAAGTGTTGGTCGAGACGGGTGCTGGCGCCGGCATCGGCGCCGACGACAATGCCTACCGCGCCGCTGGCGCGACCATCGCCAAGACGGCCGCCGACGTGTTCGCCAAGTCGGACATGATCGTCAAGGTCAAGGAACCGCAGCCCAATGAATGGGTCCAGCTGCGCGATGGCCAGATCCTCTATACCTATCTCCACCTGGCCCCGGATCCGGATCAGACCAAGGGCCTGCTCGCTTCGGGCGTCACCGCCGTCGCCTACGAGACCGTGACCGACGACCGCGGCGGCCTGCCGCTGCTGGCGCCGATGTCGGAAGTAGCCGGCCGCTTGTCGATCCAGGCCGGCGCCACCGCGCTTCAGAAGGCCAATGGCGGCCGCGGCGTGCTGCTTGGCGGCGTGCCCGGCGTGCTGCCCGGCAAGGTCACCGTGCTCGGCGGCGGCGTCGTCGGCCTGCATGCGGCCAAGATGGCGGCCGGCCTCGGCGCCGACGTCACCATCATCGACCGTTCGATCCCGCGCCTGCGCCAGCTCGACGACATTTTTGGCGGCCGCGTCCACACCCGTTACTCGACCGTCGAGGCGCTGGAAGAAGAATGCTTCTCGGCCGACGTCGTCATCGGCGCAGTGCTGATTCCGGGCGCGGCGGCGCCCAAGCTCGTGACCCGCGAAATGCTGTCCGGCATGAAGAAGGGCTCGGTGCTGGTCGACGTCGCGATCGACCAGGGCGGCTGCTTCGAGACCTCGCACGCCACGACGCACGCCGATCCGACCTATGAGGTCGATGGCGTGATCCACTATTGCGTCGCCAACATGCCGGGCGCCGTGCCGGTCACTTCGGCGCACGCGCTCAACAATGCGACGCTGCATTACGGCCTGCAGCTTGCCGACAAAGGCCTGAAGGCGCTGGTCGACGACCACCATTTGCGCAACGGCCTCAATGTCCACAAGGGCAAGATCACCAACCGCGCGGTCGCCGAAGCGCTCGGCTACGAAATGGTCGAGCCGAAGGCGGTGCTTGCCGCCTGATATCCGGCAAGAATTCCTCCTGTCACGCCCGCCGGGTCATTCCGGCGGGCTTTTTCTTGGCCAGGAGCAATGTCAGAAAGAACGCGGAGCGGCTTCTGCGGCATTGCGCGCTCAATGGCCTGGAGGCCAAAAACAAAAAAGCGGAGCAAAAGCCTCGCTTCCTCGATGTTGCGATCTGTCGCCGGTCCATCCGCGGTCGACAAATCATCAACCATTACTTTTTAACGCGGTAGTACGACGAGAATACGACAGTGTTGAGGGGGCCTAGATTCTGTCTTTCGACCGTTATGCGTCCCTATGTGAAACGCTTCACATTCGCCCGGCGGGAAAGATGCCTAGACACGCAGTGCTACTGGCGGTCCGTGCTGCTTGCCGGGTTCGGACAATCCCGGCCTGGCAGCACTTGCCGACAGCTTCTGTCACAGACTCCAACGGCCCGCCTGACCATCGGCGGGCTTCTTTTTGGGTCATGCCGGTCTGGGATCATGCCCGCTCGATGCGGCATTGATAGCAATTGTTCCGGGCCGAGCGGACGTGGATGTAGGCGATGTCATCGCGCCCGAACAACATCTCGGCACGGGCGGCGATATCGCCAGTCGGCGTGACGGCGCCGCTGCCGTAGACGATGCGGTCATCCTTGCCATAACCACGCACGATATAGTCGCTGCTTTCGAGCATCTCCGGCAGCGCATCCCCTTCCGCGGCGCGCTCACATTCCTGCGCATGCAGGAAGAGCGGGCCGGTTTCGGCATAAGGCTGCAGTTCCGGAAACGGCCGGTAGGCCACGATCAGGTAGCCCTCACCCGCGGCGACGTTCTTCATGCAGTGTCTGCAGGGCACGCCGTCGCCGTCGGATATCCTGTGCTCGGGAGCGCGGCCATAGGCGTCGGGCCCTCCCCGCTGCAAGGCGCGCACGGCTTCGGTCGGCAAGGCTTTGAACTGGATGCTCATGGCAAAATCTCCGGTGGCGATGTCCGGAAATTATGCCTCGATGCTAGCCTCGCCCACCCGATTCCTGACAGACGGCATCTGCATACGAAAGAGCCCGGCTGTCATGGACACAACCACCGAGCAACTCGAGGCCCTAGGCCCGCATGACGCTGGCCGAGCGCTCGGCGAAGGTCAGCGGATGCACCACTTCCTTCTTCTGCGCCACCGGCGTGAAGCCGAGCTTCTGGTAAAGCGGAAGAGCCGCCGGATGGTCGAGCGTGCAGGTCTGCACGGTGACGCGCCGTGGCCCATGCGCCCAGGCCGCCGAGATCGCTGCGCCGAGGAACCAGCGGCCGATGCCCTGGCCGTGCGCATGCTCCATCATACCGAAATAGGCGAGCTCGACTTCGTCCGGCAGATGCGGCTTGAGGTCGAAGAAGCCGGCCGGCGCGCCGTCGAGATAGAGCACCCTGATGTCGCGGTCCTCGCGATGCAAGCCGGCCGCCAGCTCCTCGTCGCTAAGCCTCAGCACGTTGACCCAGTGCCATTTGCGGCCGACGCGATCGATCAGGTAGCGGTAGAAATGGAGCGGGATATCCTTGGTCTTCAACAGCGCGATCTGGCGGTTGTAGGGGATTGGCGGAGAAACCGCCGGAGCGGCATGCATCTCCAGGAACGTGACCGTGACGTCGATATCTTGCAGCGTGCCGTTTTCCATCATTCTTTCCCCGTCACCACCGGCGTGTCGCCGAGACCGCCCCATTCTGTCCAGGAGCCGTCGTAAAGCCGGTTGTCGGTATGACCAAGCGTCTCCAGCGCCAGCGTGATCGCCGCCGCCGTGATGCCCGAGCCGCAGGAGGTGACGACCGGTTTCGACAGATCGATGCCGGCATCCTCGATCACCTTGCGCAGGCGGTCCTTGGGCAGCAGCTCGCCATTTTCGGCAAGCGAGGTGATCGGGACATTGTGCGCGCCCGGCATATGACCCGAACGGACACCCGGGCGCGGCTCCGGATCGGTTCCGGCAAAGCGGCCGGCCGAGCGCGCGTCGGCGATCTGGCTCTCATGGCTGTCGACGATCCGGCGCATCTCGTCGAGGCTGACGACCCGACCCGCGTCGAAATCGGCGTAGAAGACGCTCGGCGCGATCTTGGTCGGTTCAGAAGTCACCGGCCGCCCCTCGGCCTTCCAGCGGTCGAAGCCACCGTTCAGGATGTAGACCTGGAAGACACCCATGACCCGGAACATCCACCAGGCGCGCGGTGCCGAGAACAGGCCGGGCCCGTCATAGACGACGATGGTGTCGTCGGCCGAAACGCCCATCGAGCCGACATACTGCGCAAAATGCTGCGGCGAAGCCAAGGTGTGCGGCAGCTTGGAGTCGGGATCGGAGACGGCATCCTGATCGAGGAAACGCGCGCCCGGAATATGAGCGGCGTCGTACTCGGCGCGGGCGTCGCGTTTTTGCGCCGGCAGATACCAGGAGGCGTCGATGATGGTAAGACCCGGCTCGCCGAGCCGCTTTTCCAGCCAGTCGGCGTCGACGATGAAAGGACTGTCCTGCGCCATTGTTTTCTCCTGCTCCGCCCCGCTTTAGCGTCAGTTCGCCGGCATCGGCCCGAAGCGGATACGGAAGCGCCGGTTCTCACGGCCTTTCTTCTCGATCTTGCCGATATGGATCTCGCCAACCTCGCCGGTCGACTTCACATGCGTGCCGCCGCAGGGCTGGCTGTCGATCCAACCGTTGTCGCCGATGCAGACCAGACGGATCTTGCCGGTGCCGACGGGCGGGCGGACGTTTTTCGATTTGACCAGGCCGGGATTGGCGGCGAGTTCCTCATCGGTGATCAGCCGGGTGAAAATCGGATGGTCGGCGCGCACCAGCTCCATCAGCCGAGCCGTCACATCTTCCTTGCTGAAACCGGCATCGGGGATGTCGAAGTCGACGCGGCTGTCGTCCTCGGCGACCGCCGCCCCGGTGATCGGGAACGGGCAGACGACGGTGAGCAAGTGACAGGCGGAATGCATGCGCATCAGAAGGTGCCGCCGCTCCCAGTCGATGAGAAGCTTCAGCTTTTCGCCGACCGCAGGCATCGGCTGCTCCGGCGCCGGGACGTGGATGATCTCGTCCTTAGTCTCGCCAGTGATCGTCGCGGCAATCGCCATGCGGCTGCCGTCGGCGCGCTCGAATATCCCGGTATCGCCCGGCTGCCCGCCGGAGGTGGCATAGAAGATCGTGCGGTCGAGCAGGATGCCGCCGCGATCGTTGATGGCGACGACCTCGGCCTCCGCCGCCCTCTGATAGGCATCGTCGCGAAACAGCGCCTCGGTCTTTCCCGCCATCATGCCACCTTTTCAAACGGCACCGAAATGTCGGCCTTCTCTTCCATCCAACCCGGCACCGGAAGGTTCTTGCCTCGTAAAAATTCCGGATTGAAGAGCTTGGACTGGTAGCGCGTGCCGTAGTCGGCAAGGATCGTCACGATGGTGTGGCCGGGTCCGAGCTCGCGCGCCAGCCGGATGGCGCCGGCAATGTTGATGCCGGTCGAGCCGCCGACACAGAGCCCCTCTTCCTGGATCAAGTCGAAGATGATCGGCAAGGCTTCCTCGTCCGGTATCTGGTAGGAGAAGTCCGGCGCGAAGCCTTCTAGATTGGCGGTGATGCGGCCCTGACCGATGCCTTCGGTGATCGAGTTGCCGTCGGATTTCAACTCGCCGCTGGTGTAAAAGCTGTAGAGCGCGGCGCCCAGCGGATCGGCGAGCGCGATCTTGACGTCCTTGCTCTTGCCCTTGAGCCCGAGCGCGACACCGGCGAGCGTGCCGCCGGAGCCGACCGCCGAGACGAAGCCATCGACTTTGCCGCCGGTCTGCGCCCAGATCTCCTGCGCGGTCGTGCGGATATGACCGTCGCGATTGGCGACATTGTCGAACTGGTTGGCCCAGATCGCGCCGTTCGGCTCCGAGCGCGCCAGCTGCCCGGCAAGGCGTCCTGAAAGCTTCACGTAATTGTTGGGATTCTTGTAGGGGACCGCCGGCACTTCGATCAGCTCGGCGCCGAGCAGCTTGATCGTGTCCTTCTTTTCCTGGCTCTGCGTGTCGGGGATGACGATGACGGTGCGGTATCCGAGCGCCTTGGCGACCAGCGTCAAACCGATGCCGGTGTTGCCGGCGGTGCCTTCGACGATGAGCCCCCCGGCCTTGAGCAGGCCGCGCTGTTCGGCATCGCGGATGATGAACAGGCCGGCCCGATCTTTCACCGACTGCCCCGGATTCATGAACTCGGCCTTACCGAGGATCTCACAGCCGGTCGCCTCCGAGGCCTTGTTGAGCCGGATCAGGGGCGTGTTGCCGATGGCTTCGATCACAGAACGAGGCATGCAGGATTCCTTTGTGTGTGCGGCGAGACCCTAAAAACCGGACGCAGCGGTTTCAAGGCAAGATTTTGCCTGGTCCAGTCGCATTCCGGGCACTGCAGTGTTTGCGATGATTTCAACACCGGGCGCAAGAACCGCTCTTTTCATTCGATTTCTTCACCGCTAGAGCAGGCCCGAACATTCACAGGACATCGCATGACACTCTACCGGGCCAATCCGAAGGACGGTGTCGCCTGGATCACGGGCGGCGGCAGCGGCCTTGGCCGCGCGCTGGCCAAGGATCTGGCCAATCAAGGCTATGCCGTCGCGGTGACTTCCCTGCCGGAAGATCCGGTCGACACGCTGATCGTCGAAACGGCGCAAATGCCCGGACATGTGAAGTCCTTTCCCTGCGACGTGACCGACGAGCCCGGCATGGCACGCACGGTCGCCGCGATAGAAGAGCAGATGGGCCCGATCGTGCTCGCCGTGTTCAACGCCGGCAACTACATCGCCACCCCCGGCGAGAAGCTGGTGGTGCGCGATTTCCATCGTTCCTTCGCCGTGAACTATTTCGGCATCGTCAACGGCGTGGTGCCTGTCGTCGAGCATATGCGCGTGCGCGGGCGCGGCCATGTGGTCCTGGTCGGATCTGTCACTGCCTATTCCGGCTGGCCGACCACTGCAGCCTATGGCGGCACCAAGGCTGCGATCAACATCCTGGCGGAGTCGCTCAAATACGACTTCGACAAGCTCAACATCCGCGTCCAGGTGATCAATCCGGGCTTCATCGACACGCCACTGACGGAGAAGAACAAGCTGCCGATGCCAGGGCTCATGCCCGTGCACCGCGCGTCGCGCCGCATGGCGCGCGGCATCAGGAAAGGTGGCTTCGAAGTCACCTTCCCGTACCACATAAGCTGGCCCTTGAAATTGCTTGGCCTGCTGCCGCGGCCGATCTGCCGCTTTGTCATCGGGCTCACCACCCACTGGTGGGGGCGGCCACTGCATTTCGATCGCAGACCGCCTGGCGAAAAAAATCCGTCCCGCGACAAGGCGACATAAGCCGGCGAACAGCGATTGCCTGCCGGTGGGGACGGCCATAGGTTGAGAATCATTGCCTGGAGATTGTAATGGGGCGGCGGATTGTGCTTGCGGTGCTTGGCTTTGCCGTCATCCTCGTCTCCGGCTTCTTCCTCGGCCCGCGCGTGCGGGTCGACACCACGATCCGTTTCGATCCGTCGGTGATCGGCGACGATCCGCAAGCCTATCTGGCGCGTGAAGAGGCGGCCGTGCCCAACATTCGCGACGGGCTCGACAAGGAGATCATCTGGGCGAACCCGATGGTCCATGCCAAGACGCCCTTGGCCATCGTCTACATCCATGGCTTTTCAGCTTCGAAGGGCGAGGTCCGCCCCTTGCCGGACGATGTCGCGGATGAGCTCAACGCCAACCTCTTCTACACGCGCTTGACCGGTCACGGCCAGGACGGCGCGGCAATGGCGCAAGGCAGCGTCAATGCCTGGATCAACGACTATGAGGAGGCCTTGGCCATTGGCCGCGCCATCGGCGACAAGGTCATCGTCATCGGAACCTCGACCGGCGGCTCGCTGGCGGCATGGGCAGCGACGCAGCCTGGCGCTTCCGACGGCGTCGCGGCAATCGCGTTCATATCCCCCAACTTCGGCGTCAAGGCGTCCGGCGCCGAGCTGCTGACCATGCACTGGGGCGGCCAGCTCGCCGAGCTTATCGGCGGCAAGGAGCGCAGTTTTCCCGCGCGCAACGCGCTTCACGAAAGATTCTGGACCACCAAATATCCGATGAAGGCGGTGCTGCCGATGGCCGGGCTCACCGAACTCGCTTACGCCGCGCCGGTCGAGAAGGCAAAGATCCCTGCTTTGTTCATCTTCTCGGATTCCGACAAAGTGGTGCGGCCCGATCGTACTCGCGAGATCGACGGGCGCTGGGGCGGCGCGCATGAACTGGTGCCGGTCGACGACAATGGCGATCCGGACGACCACGTGATCGCGGGCGACGTGCTGTCGCCGCAGACCACACGCTTTCTTACGGAGCGCATCGTGGTCTGGGTGAAGGCGCTGATGCAGCAGCAATCAGGCCAGTGAAACGAGAAACGGCCGGAGCATCGCTCCGGCCGTTTCTTCTTCGATCAGCCTTGGGCGGGCTCAGGCTGCCCGGTTCGCCGGACGCTTGCCGCCGAAACGGCGCTTGTTATTGCCCTTGAAGCGCTTGAAACCGTCGGGCTTGCTCGAGCTATTCGGCTTGGCGGCCGCCGGGCGTTCGCCCTGCGGCTTCGGGCCGCGCTCACCATGAGGCTTGCCGCCGAAACGCTGCTTGCCGCCACCGTTGCCGGGGCGACGACCATCGCGACGGGGGCCGTGATGCTCGCGGTCGTTGGCCGGCTCGAAGTGACGCTCGGTCTTTTCCCTGGGGTCGCGCTGCGGATCAGGGCTACCAAGATGATCGGCGACGACCGGCAGCTTCATGCGGATGATGCGCTCGACCTGCCGCAGCTTGGCGTTCTCCGAAGGATCGCACAGCGTGATCGCGATGCCGTCCCTGCCGTTGCGGCCGGTGCGGCCGATGCGGTGGACGTAGCTTTCCGCCTCATCGGGCAGGTCGAAATTCACAACATGGCTGATGCCGGGCACGTCGATGCCGCGCGCGGCGATATCGGTCGCGACCAGGATGCGAACGGAGCCGTCGCGGAAATCGTTGAGCGCCTTCTGCCGGGCGTTCTGCGACTTGTTGCCGTGGATGACAGCGGCCTCGAAGCCGTCGCGGGCAAGATCCTTGGTGACGCGGTCGGCGCCGTGCTTGGTGCGCGAGAACACGATCACCGAGCGCATCGTCTCGTCGGCCAGCATCTTCGACAGCACCTGGCGCTTCTGCCTGGTGCGAGCAAGCACGACGCTCTGCACGATCTCGGCCGCGGCCGTGCTCTGTGGCGCGACCTCGATGCGGACAGGGTTCTTGAGCAGGCCCTTGGCGAGCTCGGCAATCTCATCCGGCATGGTGGCCGAAAACAGCGCCGTCTGGCGGTCAGGCGCGGTCGCCTTGGCGATGCGCTTGACGTCGTTGATGAAGCCCATGTCGAGCATGCGGTCGCCCTCGTCAAGGACGAGCCATTTGGTGTCGGCGAGGATGAGATCGCCTTCGCGCACCAAATCGGTCAACCGTCCAGGCGTGGCGATCAGGACGTCGACGCCAGGCGCGATCTTCTTAACCTGACTGAAGCGCGACACGCCGCCGAGCACCAGCGCGGTCGAGATATGCGCGCCCTTGGCGAGCAGCTTGATGGTGTCCTCGATCTGCACGGCAAGCTCGCGCGTCGGCGCCAGGATCAGCGCGCGCGCCGTCTTGGGCCTACGCTTGGTGCCGAGACCGATGATCTTCGACAGGATCGGCAGCGCGAAGGCCGCCGTCTTGCCCGAACCGGTCTGCGCGATACCGAAAATGTCGCGGCCTTCGAGCTGCGGCGGGATCGCCTGCACCTGGATCGGCTTCGGCTCGGTGAAGCCCGCGGCAACGGTCGCCTTCAGCAGCGCACCGCTGATGCCAAGGGCCGCGAAACCGGAGAGGTCCGCAGCGTTGCCGGTCGAAACGGTGTTTTTTTCGTTGGTCAAAATAGTCTTCTTTCAGGCGGCCTTGGCCGCAAACATCGACGCGGCAGGGCGCAACCTGCCGTCGAAAATATTGATATGAAACGACAAGGCGGGCGGACGGGTGCGTCCGCTCGGCTGCGCTGTCGTGCCCGCGGGCTTCATGCCCCGGGGCTTTTTCGCCGTCTTGCCGATCGACCGAAGCCGACTTGAAAGAGGGAAAACAGACGCAACCAGTCTCATTCGTGGAGAAAGCCGGACAAGCCGGCCCAAGCGCCTATGTCGCCGCATATGGCCGAGTCCGCGCCGAAATGCAATAGGCCATGTTGCATTGCAGCAAAACAAGGGCGCTTGCGCTGTCCTGCCCTCCCCATTACCACAAATCACTTATCCGTTTTGGGGACCAGCCATGAAAGACGTGCTGAAGGAACTCGAGCGCCGCCGCGAGATTGCCCGCATGGGCGGCGGCAAGGACCGCATCGAGGCGCAGCACAATAAGGGCAAGCTGACCGCCCGCGAGCGTATCGAGATCTTCCTCGACGAAAGCTCGTTCGAGGAGTTCGACATGTATGTCGAGCACCGCTCGACCGATTTCGGCATGGAGAAGACCAAGATCGCCGGCGACGGCGTCGTCACCGGCTGGGGCACGGTCAACGGGCGTCCGGTCTACATCTTCGCCAAGGATTTCACCGTGTTCGGCGGCTCGCTGTCGGAGGCGCATGCCGAAAAAGTCATCAAGGTTCAGGAGATGGCGTTGCGCAACCGCGCGCCGATCATCGGCCTCTATGACGCCGGCGGCGCGCGCATTCAGGAAGGCGTGGCGGCGCTCGGCGGCTACGCGGAGATCTTCCAGCGCAACGTGCTCGCATCCGGCGTCATCCCGCAGATTTCGCTGATCATGGGTCCCTGCGCCGGCGGCGACGTCTATTCGCCCGCCATGACCGATTTCATCTTCATGGTGCGCGACACCTCCTACATGTTCGTCACCGGGCCGGACGTTGTGAAGACGGTGACCAACGAGACGGTGACCGCCGAGAGCCTCGGCGGCGCTTCCGTGCACACCACCAAATCCTCCATCGCTGACGGGGCCTATGACAATGACGTCGAGGCACTGCTGCAGATGCGCCGGCTGGTCGACCTTCTGCCTGCATCCAACACGGCGGAGATCCCCGAGATCGAGTGCTACCAATCGGTGACGGATCATGACCTCTCGCTCGACCGGCTGATCCCCGACAACGCCAACAAGCCCTACGACATCAAGGAACTGATCCTGAAGGTCGCCGACGAGGGCGACTTTTTCGAGATCCAGCAAAGCTTTGCCAAGAACATCGTCACCGGTTTCGGCCGCGTCGAGGGCCGCACGGTCGGCTTCGTCGCCAACCAGCCGATGGTGCTGGCCGGCGTGCTCGATTCCGACGCCAGCCGCAAGGCGGCGCGCTTCGTGCGCTTCTGCGACTGTTTTTCCATTCCGATCGTCACCTTTGTCGACGTGCCGGGCTTCCTGCCGGGCACCGCGCAGGAATATGGCGGGCTGATCAAGCACGGCGCGAAGCTGCTCTTCGCCTATGCCGAGGCGACCGTGCCGAAGATCACCGTCATCACCCGCAAGGCCTATGGTGGCGCCTATGACGTCATGGCCTCAAAGCATTTGCGCGGCGATATGAACTATGCCTGGCCGACGGCGCAGATTGCGGTGATGGGCGCCAGGGGCGCCGTCGAGATCATCTACCGCAAGGACATCGGCGATCCGGAGAAAATTGCAGCCCATACAAAGGTTTACGAGGATCGCTTCCTGTCGCCTTTCGTCGCCGCCGAACGCGGCTATATCGATGAAGTGATCATGCCGCATTCGACCCGCCGCCGCGTGGCGCGAGCGCTGCGCATGCTGCGCAACAAGGACATGCAGAACCCCTGGAAGAAGCACGACAACATCCCGTTGTGAGCAGCTGCATCGGTCCGAAATGCGCATAACCCTTGCAGCTCAGAGCCTCATTCCAGCCAAAGGCTATGGCGGAACGCAGCGCCAGGTCGAATGGCTGGTCACCGAATTAGTCAAGCTCGGGCACCATGTCGTCCTGATTGCCGCGCCGGGATCGTCGCACCCAATGTGCGAGGTCAGGCATGCGGTCAGCGATGCCGAATGCCGGGCGGCGATCCCGAGCGACACGCAGATCGTCAACCTGCACGCCTGGAAGGTCGAGGTCCCCTTCCCGACGCTCAACACCGAGCATGGCCATCTTCCGGATTACCCGCGGCCGCAGCTCAATTGGAACTTCCTCAGCGCCCGCCACGCCGAACTGCATGGCCGCAAGACCTTCGTCTATAACGGCTTTCCGGTGGACGCTTACCGGCTGGCATCGTCGAAGAACGATCACCTGTTCTTCATGGCGGCGATCGCGCGGGCCGGAAAGGGACTGAACCGGGCGGTGGATCTCGCCAAAAAATTCGACTTCACCCTCGATATCGCCGGCGGCTCGCGCTGGAAGCTGCTCGGCCGCAGCAAGACCCGCCGCGAAGGCGTGTTCTTCAAGAGCCTTTCGGTCCGCTACCGCTTTCACGGCATGGTCGATGGCCAGGACAAATTGCGCCTGCTGGGGGAATCGAAGGCATTCCTCAACCCGATCTCCTGGGAGGAGCCTTTCGGCATGGCGCAGGTCGAAGCCATGCTGTGCGGCACGCCTGTGCTCACCACGCCGCGCGGTGCGCTCGTGGAGACCGTCGATGCGGATACCGGCCGCTTCTTCGAGACCGACGAGGAGTTCGCCCGCGGCCTTGCCGAAATCGGAGACCTGCCGGCGAGACGATGCCGCCAGTCGGCCGCGGACAGGTTCCCGATCGAGAAGACGGCGAAAGCCTATCTGGAACTCTATGCGCGCATCCTTGATGGCGAAGCGCTTCCGTGACAAATCACCGTCATATCAGCCATTGATGGCAATTGTTCCGGGTCTAAAGGTAGCGCCTGTTGCGTCCCATCCTCGTCTTCTGCTTGCCGGCGATCGGTGACTTCATCCGTTGCCATTCGGCAATCCAGATCCTTGCGGAGAAGTTTCCGGGGCATCCGATCGACGTCGCCACCTCACGGCTCGCCGCGCCGCTGGCGCGGCTAATGCCGCATATTCGCAAGACATGGATCGTCGAGAAGCACTGGAAGCCTGGGCTGAAAGAGCGGGCTGGCCTGGCGCGCGAAATCCGCAAGGAGGACTACCAGGCGGCCTATATGCTCACCAGCAGCACCAAGGCCGCGCTGGTGCCATGGCTGGCCGGCATACCGGAGCGCATCGGCTATCCGCGCGAATTCCAGTTCGGCATCATCAACCGCCTGCCTGCCGGCTGGCCGAAGAGTTTTCTGGCTTTCGGCCCGCGCAAGACGAGATTGTACGAACAGGTCTGCGCGATCGCGATGCTGGGCGAGAAGCCTGGCGATGAAATGCGGCTGCCGGCGCCGCAAATGGCGGTTCGGGCCGAGGAGCTTTCCGATTGGCGCTCCCGGCAAGGGATCGACCCGGCGCGGCCGGCGCTGGCGCTTTACACGTCCGCTTTCACCAATTTCCGCTCATGGCCGGCGGAACGTTTTATCTCGGTAGCGAAGGATCACGCCCAGCGCGGTTGGTCAGTCTGGCTCATCGGCGGCCCGCGTGAGCGTGAGGCCGCCGCCCAGATCAGGGCGGCGCTTCCCGAGGCGGTGGATTTCACCTCGACGCCGCAACTGACCGACGCCATGTGCCAGATCGCCGCCTCGACCGCCTTCCTCGGCGTCGATGGCGGGCTCTGCCATGCAGCCGCCGCCTTGGGCGGACCATGCGTGCTTATCTTCGGATCGAACCGCTCCTATGAGACAGGACCGGTGAACGACCAGGTGCGCTACGTGGAACCGCCGATTTCGACGCCAAGCTGGGTCCAAGACACGCGCGGCGTCAGCGAGGAACGCGTTCTTTCGGCTTTGGCCGAGGCTGTGATGGCGCAGTCGAGCCGCAGGCAGGAAGCCTGACCTATTCCTCGGCTGCCGCGCCAAAGCCGGCGTGCATGCCGGCGCGCGCCGTGGTCGCCCATGGCGTGGCGTGGTTGTCGATGCGCATCTGGAAAATGAAATAGGTCGGCGAGCAGAAGCCGATGCCCTTGACCTTGGCGGCGCCCGGCGTGTCGGGCGGCAGCGACTGACACATATAATCCTCGCGGCAGAAATGATCGGCCGAGCAGGCCGGGCGGTTGCCGCGGTTGACGGCGCCGCCAAGGCATTGGTCGAAATTGTTGGTCGCCACGCAGATGTCGAATTTCTTGCCGCCGACCAGGCCGCAGATTTCGTTCGGCATCGGCTTGCCTGGCTTGAAGTCAGAGAAGGCTCGGTCCTTGTCGTCGCAGGCCCGGTAGGCGAAGCCGCCTGGGACGCCGATCTTCGGCGGCCGGCAGGTATAGGCGGTGCGCGAAATCGCCGGCGCAATGGCGGCGAACTGGCCGGTGATCCTGTAGCGATCGTTGAACGGCTGCGCAGCGTTGCTGGCGATCGCGCCGGTGAGGCAGGGATGGCCGGAAAACATCGCGGGACTGTCTTTCGGCAGCAGGCATTGCGCCAACTTGGTCCTCACCCCCGAAGCAGTCGCGATCGGCGTGCAGACCGTGCCTGCGCCGCATTGCCAGGTGCCGCCGAAACGGCTCGCGTCTTCCGGCATCAGGCACGGCATCGCTGTTTCAGCTGGTGCATAGGCGACCTCGCCGGTGTCCTTCCAGGCGGCGGGCGGGGCGAAGGAGAGCGGGCGAAAGCGATTGGGATCCGTGCCTTCGGCCGTCGCCGCGAGCCACGCCTCGCGGCGCGGGATCTCGGCATGAAGATGCGGCGATATACCGACCTCGATGCGGTTGAGCGGCGAGGTCGTGGCATCGTCGAGACCGATGAAGTGGAAGCCGGCGGTCGAACCTGCCTGATGGCAGCCCTGGCAGGCGCCGTTGTCGAGCCGCTCGACCAGGCCTTGAGGCGTGCGTGCCAGGGAAAACTTCGAATAGTCGAGCCCGGCGAATTCCTTTGGGTCGAACAGCGGCGTGAACGGGTGATTGGCTTGCCTGGCGCTGCCGAAGGTCGACCAGGAGATGACTTTCCGGGCGAGGAATTCATCCGGGATTTCGTAGACACCGAGATCGATCGCCGCGGCATTGGCGCGGACATAGTCGGCAAGTCGCGCTTTCAGCGCCGCATCTTCCGCGAGCCGCGCCGTATCCGGGGTGTTTTCCAGCGGCTTCTCGCCGACCGTCGCGCCATCGATGCTGAAGATGCGCATCAGATAGGCGGCCTGGCCGCCGAACTCGGTTTCCTGGCCGGAGGGAAAGCGCACCACCTGCGCGTTGAGCTCGAGTTGCTTGAAGGACAGCGACGTCTTTTCGAGCGGCCCGCCGGCCAACCAGCCGGCATCGACCGTTTCGTCGAGCTGCGGCGTCCAGCGGCCTGCCACGCCGGCGCAGCCGCCGTCGGGGTCCGGAGCGACGCGGTATATGGCGCTGAAGTTGAACGGCAGGCGCGATGCCAGCTGCTTGCCGTTCTTCCTGAAGGCGTAGGCAAGGCGGTAGATGAACCGCACCTCGCCGCAGCTCTTGTCATCGCTCGGCGCGGCGAAGTCGCGCCGGTCGAGCCGGTTGACGACGCCGACCAGACGGAAGCGCGCGGCACTCGTCTTCAGCCAGCGCATGTCGATGATGCGACCGACATCGCCGTCGGTCACTTCGTAGAGCATGCGGCCGCCGGCTTTCATATCGGCGCGCAGCGCCGCGACATCGGCCGCCACAGTTTCAACGATTGCGTGGTAGGCCGGCCCCTCACCGTAGAGCGTTTTGAGGTCGTCCTTGCCGGTGGCGCCAAAGAGGCCGGCGAAGCCGTAGCCCTTGGCCTCGAGCGTGGCGAGGACGCGCGGGTCGTCGACGATTGTGACCGGTTGCGCGGCGTACGCGCCTTGCGGTCCGAAAGCCACCACAGTCAGCACGGCGAAAAGGGCAGCGAGACGACTCATCGAAGGTCCGGTTGGGTTTCGATCAGTTCGCGGAGCACAGGTACCATCGCCAATGGCAAGTCCTCGGCGATCAACCCAGGGCCGAACCGGCGGCCGGCTTCGGCATGGATCCATACCCCGGCGCAAGCGGCCTTGAAGGGCGGCATGCCTTGCGCCAGGAGCCCGGCGATAATGCCGGACAGAACGTCGCCTGACCCTGCCGTGGCGAGCCATGGCGCGCCGTTGGCATTGATCGCCGCTTGACCGTCCGGCGCGGCAATCACCGTATCGGCGCCCTTGTAGACTATGACCGCATTGGCGCGCTGTGCGGCGGCCCGAGCCTTCGCAAGCTTTGACTGTTTTTTCGATTTGGCAAGATCAGGGAAAAGCTTGGCGAATTCCCCGTCATGCGGTGTGAACACCAACGGGGGCGCCAAAGCGCGCTGCGCTGCCTGGAATAGAGTGTCGGGACTATCACGAAACGAAGTGAGGCCGTCGGCATCGAGCACGATGCCCCGTAATTCGATCCCACGCTCATAGTCGTAGACTCGGTTCTGCTCCAGCAACCGCAAAGTGAAGTCGCGCGCTCTCTCGCCTACGCCAAATCCGGGGCCGAGCACAAATGCCGAAGGCTGACGCCCCGCAAGGTACTCGCCCACGTCTGCGATCGTGTCGACCTTGCGCAGCATGATCGAGGTCAAATGCGAGGCATTCACCTGCATGGCGCTTCCAGGGGAAAGGACAGTCACCGCCCCCGCGCCAACGCGAGCCGCGGCCATGGCCGACAAACGCGCAGCGCCGGTCGCGCTCGATCCACCGGAAAAGACACCGATATGGCCGCGCTTATACTTGTGCGTGTCGACGGCCGTTCTCGGAAAAGACCATCGCAGCCAGAGGTCCGGCGTGTTTTCGAATGTCGTGACCTTTAGCTGCTTAATGACGGCGTCCGAAATGCCGATATCGGCCACGATAATCTCACCGCATACGCTGCGGCCCGGCATCAGAAGGTGTCCGGGCTTCTTACGAACGAAGGTCACGGTCACCGCAGCATCGAAATAGCCGTTCATCATTCCGGTCTCGCCTGACACCCCCGAAGGCAAATCGATCGAGATTACCGGCACCTGCTCGGCTCCGCTGAGACCAGAGACTGCGAGAGCAAACGTGGAAATGTCTTTCGACAGTCCTGCGCCGTAAAGCGCGTCGACAACGACTTCACCTTCGACCGGGTAACAGCGGCAGAGGTGGTCAACAGGTAGCTTGCAACCTTCAGCGGCCAGTGCCGCATCACTCCCGGGTCTCGGCTTCCCCTCCGCCCAGACCGCCACATCGACGCCCGCCTCGGCCAGCAACCTCGCCACGACATAACCGTCGCCGCCATTGTTGCCGGGACCGCACAGCACATGCACCTTTTTCGCTGCCGGGTAGCGCGCCAGCACGACGGCCGCGACCGCCTCGCCGGCGCGCTGCATCAGCCCGTAGCCGTCGAGCGGCCCGGCCGCAATTGCCAGCCTGTCGGCCTCGGCCATTTCGGTTGGCGACAGAAGTTCATTGCGGATGGGATTGCCGATCTTCATGCGATCAAGCATTGTCCAGTTTTCGGTTCGAAGCAAACCACCGCGATCGCGCATCTTTCCGCAAACGCGGTCGCATCAGAGAGGGGTTCTGCCCGCAAATTGCGCTGTCTGCCCATTTTTTGCGCAGGCGCGAGGAGGAGCGATGTATAGGGTTTGGGCGTCCATGGCGCATCCGATGCAGCGGATGACGCGAATTTGCATCCGAGGGCGGCACGCTATCGAAAACGCCCTGCACCGTGTCTGCTCCACCGGATTGGCACGGTTCGTGCTTGATGGAGGTGCAAGCGGGGCACAGAACCCGTCTTCTTGGCAGTGGAGGCCACTTTTTACATGAAAAAGATCGAAGCGATCATCAAGCCATTCAAGCTGGACGAAGTGAAGGAAGCGCTTCAGGAGGCCGGACTGCAAGGCATCACCGTCACTGAGGCGAAGGGTTTCGGCCGGCAGAAGGGCCACACCGAGCTCTATCGCGGCGCCGAATATGTCGTCGACTTCCTGCCCAAGGTGAAGATCGAAGTGGTGCTCGGCGACGAGGCCGTCGAAGGCGCCATCGAGGCCATCCGCAAGGCGGCGCAAACAGGCCGCATCGGCGATGGAAAAATCTTCGTCTCAAACATAGAGGAAGTCGTGCGCATCCGCACCGGCGAGACCGGCATCGACGCCATCTGACGTCCCCCATCTTTCTGCAACGTCATCAATCAAAACACGTCATCAAACAGGGATACATGACATGACGACAGCCAAAGACATCATGAAGCAGATCAAGGACAACGACGTGAAATTCGTCGACCTGCGCTTCACCGATCCGCGGGGCAAGCTGCAACATGTGACGATGGACGTCGTCGAGGTCGAGGAAGACATGTTCGCTGACGGCGTCATGTTCGACGGCTCCTCCATCGCCGGCTGGAAGGCGATCAACGAGTCCGACATGGTGCTGATGCCCGATACGGACACCGTCCACATGGATCCGTTCTTCGCCCAGTCGACCATGGTCATCCTGTGCGACATCCTCGATCCGGTCTCGGGCGAAGCCTACAACCGCGATCCGCGCGGCACCGCCAAGAAGGCCGAAGCCTATATGAAGTCGGAAGGCATCGGCGACACCATCTATGTCGGCCCGGAAGCCGAGTTCTTCGTGTTCGACGACGTCAAGTACAAGGCCGATCCCTACAACACCGGCTTCCGTCTCGATTCGACCGAACTGCCAGCCAACGACGACACCGACTACGAGACGGGCAACCTCGGCCACCGTCCGCGCATCAAGGGCGGCTATTTCCCTGTGCCGCCGATCGATTCCGCCCAGGACATGCGCTCGGAAATGCTGACCGTGCTCGCCGAGATGGGCGTGCGCGTCGAAAAGCACCATCACGAGGTCGCCGCCGCCCAGCACGAGCTCGGCATCAAGTTCGACACGCTGGTGCGCAACGCCGACAAGATGCTGATCTACAAATATGTCGTGCACCAGGTCGCCAACGCCTACGGCAAGACGGCCACCTTCATGCCGAAGCCGGTGTTCGGCGACAACGGCTCGGGCATGCACGTCCATCAGTCGATCTGGAAGGGCGGCAAGCCGACCTTCGCCGGCAATGAATATGCCGGCCTGTCGGAGAGCTGCCTGTTCTACATCGGCGGTATCATCAAGCACGCCAAGGCCATCAACGCTTTCACCAACCCGCTCACCAACTCCTACAAGCGTCTGGTGCCGGGCTATGAGGCGCCGGTGCTGCTCGCCTATTCGGCGCGCAACCGCTCGGCCTCCTGCCGCATCCCGTTCGGCTCCTCGCCGAAGTCGAAGCGCGTCGAGGTCCGCTTCCCCGATCCGGGCGCGAACCCCTATCTCGGCTTCGCCGCCATGCTGATGGCCGGCCTCGACGGCATCAAGAACAAGATCCATCCGGGACAGCCAATGGACAAGGACCTTTACGACCTGCCGCCGAAGGAGCTGAAGAAGATCCCAACGGTCTGCGGATCGCTGCGCGAAGCGCTGCAGAGCCTCGACAAGGACCGCGGCTTCCTCAAGGCCGGCGGCGTCTTCGACGACGATCAGATCGACTCCTACATCGAGCTGAAGATGGCCGAGGTAATGCGCTTCGAGATGACCCCGCACCCGGTCGAGTACGACATGTACTATTCGGTCTAAGCTTCTGATCGGACATTAGATTAAGCCCTCGGAGGCGAATGCCTCCGAGGGCTTCTATTTTCTCTTTCACCGAACCAAAAAGAACCCCGGCTTTCACCGGGGTTCTCGCATGGACGGGCCGTCGGAGGGCTGACGCCTATCCCGCAAGCTCGTCGGGGCCATGCAGGTTCCAGTCGGCGCGGCGCGCCAGGAACAGCAGGAAGTAGATCGCCGCAACAGCCATGATCGCCAAGGTCGCGATCAGGCTCGGGCGCCCGAAGGCGGCGTCGAGCAGGTTCTGGTAGGCGACGTAGATGAGCGCCACGAAGGCGAGGATCGCCGGCACCGGGAACAGCGGCATGCGATAGTGCCCGCCCGCGGTGGTGCCGTTGCGGCGGCCGGCGAAAACGGCGACGCACAGCAGCGCGTAAATCACCACCAGCGAGGTGCCGCTGACCACGAGCAGCAGGTTGAGGTCGATGAAACAGGCGAGTGCGGCCAGCACGACCACCACGATGGTGGCGACCCACGGCGACGCATAAGTGCCGTGGACGGATGCGACGGCGTTGTTGATCGGGCCGAACCAGGTCCTGTCGCGGCCGGAGCTGAAGAGAAGCCGCGCCGCCTGCAGGATGATGGCGATGACGGCGTTGAAGATGGCAACCGCGATCGCCAGGCTGATCGCCACCGTCAACCAATGGCCGCCGCGCGCTTCGAGGAAATATTCGATCTTCTGGGGGGCTGAGAGCAGGCCGACGAGATCCGGCGCGCCGAGCAGAACGGCGGTCAGCGGGATGAGCTCGGCGGCGACGGTGATCATCAATGCCCAGAGCACCACCTTGCCGATGTTGCGCTTGGCGTCATGCGTCTCCTCGCCGAAATAGGCGGCCGCGCCATAGCCGTTATAGGCGAAGAGCGAGACGGCGGTGGAGGCCAGGATGACGGCGGCCGAGGCCGGAACCAGTGCGTTGGTCGTGGCATCGAGCAGTTGCGGCGCGGTGAACAGGCTGGAGAGCGGCCGCTCGACATGGGCGAAGCCGAGCCCGGTCAGGATCAGCAATGCCAGCATCTCGATGCCGAGGAAGATGCCGGTGACGAAGGCGTTGAGTTTGATGCGCATGGCGGCGACAGCGCCGGCCAGGATGATCGTCACCACACCGACCCATTGCTGGCTGAGATTGGGAATGATGACGCCCAGATAGGTACCGACGCCGAGCGCGATGACGGCGACGATCAAGACGATCGACACGAAGACCAGCACCAGCGTGACAAAACCCCAGAAGCGGCCGAGCGTGCGGCCGATCATGGTGTATTCGCCGCCGGCCATCGGATAGGCCGAGGAAAGCTCCGCATAGACGAAGGCCATGAACAGGCCGATCACAGCCGCGATCACGAAGCTCAGGAATGAGCCGGTGCCGGCCAGCGCGATCACGCCCGGCACGATGATGAAGACGGATGATGCCGGCGTCACCGCCGATAACACGATCATCAGCGTGCCCAGTGCGTTCAGTGCCCGGTCCAGGCCCTTGGCGCCCGTCGCGGCCTTGTCGACGGCCGCGGTTGTGACTTCGTTTGTGGACATTGTTCCTCCCCATTTTTTTAATTGGATAAAAATTATTATCCGAGGTGGAGGCTACCCACGTTGACACATAGCGTCAACAAATTTGCGATATACCGGCTTGCAAAAATCCGTAGGCCATCTTTTATTGAATCAAATTCAGGAAACGAAGATGGGCAGACCCAAGACACAGACCGATCGCCGCCTGACGCTGGTCGCGGCAGCCGAATCGATGATCGCCAAACGCGGCCTCGCCGGTGTCACCTTGCGCGACGTGGCCAATGAGGCCGGCATGAGCTCGAGCGCCCTGCTCTACTATTATCCCGGCCTCAAGGAGCTTCTGGACGACGTGCAGAAAAAGGCGGTCGAACGCTTCTGTACGCAACGCGCGGCTTGCGTCGCCGCGATCGCCGACCCAAGGGTGCGGCTGAAAACGATGCTGGAAAGCGGTCTCCCGACCGATCCGGACGACCAGCTCTGCCGGCTGCTCCTGGAGCTCGGCGCATATTCGCGCTCGGACGCCAGCTACGCGGCCCGCCACATCACTTTGTTTGAGCGTCAGGTGGCGATCTATGTCGGCATCCTCGAAGCAGGCGCCGCCACGGGGATATTCAGGCTGAATGCGGCGAGCGAAGTCATCGCTCGCAGCCTGGTCGTCCTGGAAGACGGTCTCGGCCTCCACCTCGTCAATGTCGTGCCTGCCGTCGACCACGCCTCGGCAATGGCGATCCTCACCGGCTACGCCGAACTTGCCACCGGCTGCAGCCTTCGCTGAGCCGGCTTTCATCAACGGGAGCATTCCTCAGCATGGACCAACGAATAGCCTCGACCACCACGCCGGCCGGCAAAATGCGCGCCCGCGGCCTCGGCATTCCACTGCCGGGCACGCCGGGACCGGCCAACGCCATCACCGATGTCGATGGCGTGCTCGTCGGCTATTCGACGCTGATCAAGGGCGACGGCAGGCTCAGCCTCGGGCATGGACCGGTCCGCACCGGCGTCACCGCCATCCTGCCGCTCGGTCGCGACGGCGTTGGGGTGGCTTTGGCTGCCGGCTATCATTCCTTCAACGGTAATGGCGAGATGACCGGCGCTTCGTGGCTGGAGGAGGCCGGCACTCTGTCGTTGCCGATCCTGATCACCAACACGCATGCGGTCGGCCCCTGTCATCGCGGCGTCATCGATTGGGTGGCGCGCAACAAGCCCGAGGTGGCAAACCAGTGGCTGCTGCCGGTGGTGGCCGAAACCTGGGACGGTTATCTCAACGACATCAACGGCTCGCATGTCACCGTCGACCACGCGATCGAGGCGATCGACAATGCAGCCGGCGGGGCGATCGAGGAGGGATCGGTCGGCGGCGGCACCGGCATGAACTGCTACGCCTTCAAGGGCGGTTCCGGCTCGGCATCACGGGTCGTCGACTACGGCCACCGCTCATACACGGTCGGCGTTTTCCTGCAGGCCAATTTCGGCTCGCGCCAGGAACTCAGCATCGCCGGCGTGCCGCTTGGGGCTCAGCTTGCTGCGGACAATCCGATGGAGGCCTATTTCAGCGACGGCCCGACGGGCGCCGGCTCCTGCATCGGCATCGTCGCCACCGATGCGCCGTTGCTGCCCGGACAGTGCAAGGCGCTGGCCCGTCGCGTGCCGCTCGGACTGGCGCGCACCGGCACCGCAGGCTCGCATTTTTCCGGCGATATCTTTCTCGCTTTGTCGACCGCTAATCGCGATGCGCTCAATGGTCGTTTTCCGAGGGGTGCCCCGAGCGAGCAGAGCTACAGCCGCATGGACTTCATCCCCTGGGGTCGCATGGACGATTTCTACACAGCCGTCGTGCAGGCGACCGAGGAGGCCGTGCTCAACGCGCTCATCGCCAACAAGGAGATGGTCGGCCGCGACGGCAATCGTAGCCCTGCCCTACCGCATGCCAAGGTGGTGGCGGCGCTCAAATCGCGTGGCGTCATTGCCACCTGACGGCAGCGGGCGGAGCTCCTTCGCTGGCAGCTGCCATGCAAAAGGCCCCGGCGAAGAACGCCGGGGCCTTTCACTATTGAAGCTCATCCTAGCGCAGGCGAGGCCTGCAACGAGAAATCAGGCGGCGGCCGAAACGGCAGCGGTCGAAACCTCAGAGATCGTCTTCAGCACCTGCGAAGCGATCTGGTAGGGGTCGCCCTGCGAGTTCGGGCGACGGTCTTCCAGATAGCCCTTGTAGTCGTTCTTGACGAAGGAATGCGGGACGCGGATCGAAGCGCCGCGATCGGCGACGCCGTAGGAGAACTTGTTCCACGGCGCGGTCTCGTGCTTGCCGGTCAGGCGCTTGTCGTTGTCCGGACCGTAGACGGCAATGTGATCCATCAGGTTCTTGTCGAACTGCGCCATCAGCGCTTCGAAATAGGCCTTGCCGCCGACTTCGCGCATATAGGCGGTCGAGAAGTTGCAGTGCATGCCCGAGCCGTTCCAGTCGGTGTCGCCGAGCGGCTTGCAGTGGAACTCGATGTCGATGCCGTATTTCTCGGTCAGGCGCAGCAGCAGGTAGCGAGCCATCCACATCTGGTCGGCGGCCTTCTTGGAGCCCTTGCCGAAGATCTGGAATTCCCACTGGCCCTTGGCCACTTCGGCGTTGATGCCTTCATGGTTGATGCCGGCTGCCAGGCAGAGGTCGAGATGCTCCTCGACGATCGTGCGGGCGACATCGCCGACATTCTTGAAGCCGACGCCGGTGTAATAAGGGCCCTGCGGTGCCGGATAGCCGCTCTCGGGGAAGCCCAGCGGACGGCCGTCCTTGTAGAAGAAATACTCTTGCTCGAAACCGAACCAGGCGCCCTCGTCGTCAAGGATGGTGGCGCGCTTGTTGGAGACATGCGGCGTCACGCCATCGGGCATCATGACTTCGCACATGACGAGCACGCCGTTGGTGCGGGCCGGATCCGGATAGACTGCGACGGGCTTGAGCACGCAGTCGGAGCTGTGGCCCTCGGCCTGGTTGGTGGAAGAGCCGTCGAAGCCCCACAACGGCAGCTGCTCGAGCGTCGGGAACTCGGCGAACTCCTTGATCTGGGTCTTGCCGCGCAGGCTGGGGGTCGGGACGTATCCGTCGAGCCAGATATACTCGAGCTTGTATTTGGTCATTCTAGAGCCTCTCGTTGCTTGATCACCGCATGCGGCGTCGACGCATGGCCGGGCTGGCCGGCCTGCCGGTCGTTAAAATGCAAATCGTATGCCACACCCGCCCCATCGGGTGCGGCAAAATGGTCACGAGATCGTGTTGGTTTTGCTGAGCCGCCTCAGCACTGCGGCGAGATCGATCAGATCCGCTATATGCACAAATAATATGCAAATATTGATCTTTTAATAGGCATATTGCCTAAATGAATCGCAGAACCTACATTGTCGCAAAAGCGAATCGAAAAGCTCATAAAGAAGAAAGGAGACAGGCAATGGAGATCGTCTCCGCCCGTCCCACGGCGAAAATCCTGACGTTCCCGCTGGCAGGACGTAAGTCTGCCTTAAATTTAGGCGCCCAGGCGAAATTCGCGGCAGAATTGGCTTCGTTGCGCGGCGAGCATGCCGACTTCGACGGCTGGTATCACGAAGCGGCCATCGAGGAAGAAGATCAGCAGCGCAAGAGCTGATCTGTTCCTTGGAATTCGGGTATGAAAAAGCCCGGCGCGAGCGATCGCGCCGGGCTTTTGTTTGAGCCAAGGTCAGTCCTTGGCGTGCAGGTCGGTGCCGAGCGTATCCCTGACGAAGATCATTCCGATGATCAGCGACATCGCCGCAATCACCACCGGATACCAGAGGCCATAGTAGATATCGCCCTTGTAGGCACTGAGCGCGAACACCGTCGCCGGCAGCAGGCCGCCGAACCAGCCATTGCCGATGTGGTAGGGCAGCGACATGCCGGTGTAACGGATGCGGGTCGGGAACATCTCGACCAGGATCGCGGCGATCGGCCCGTAAACCATGGTCACAAACAGCACCAGGATGAACAGGATGCCGATCGTCATTGGCCAGTTGATGGCCGCCGGATCGGCGGTCATCGCGAACGCGCCACCGCCCGGGATGGTGTAGACGGTGACTTCCGGCGCGCCGGCTGCCTCTTCCTTGGTCAAGAGCTTGTCGGCGATCGCCTTATCCGTCGGAACAGCCGCTTTCTCGCCGGCGCGGATGGCCGCTGCGTCGAGCTTCAGCTCCGGATTGGCCGCGACAAAGGCGTCTAGCTTCTGGTCCGGAACCTTGGCCGCGGCGCGCTTCAGCGGATAGCCGGCATCCCGCAGCGACATGTTCACCGCCTTGACGAAGGCGGCGTCCTTGGCCTTGGCCTGGTCGCCGGCTGCGACGGCGTCATAGGAATTCAGCGTCTCGTTGCCGATCTTGACCGTGGCCGCAGTCCCAGGTGCCGCCGTCGTGACGACGTCGTAAGGCACCGAGTTCTTGGTCAGGAACGAGGTCGCGATATCGCAGGATGTCGTGAACTTGGCCGTGCCGACCGGATTGAACTGGAATTTGCAGTCGCCGGGCGCAGCCGTCACTGTCGCGCGGGTGTTCTGCTGGGCCGTGGCCAAAGCCGGATTAGCGGCCCAGGTCAGCGCCTTGAACAGCGGGAAGGTGCAGACGATGCCGAGCGCAAGGCCGGCCATGATGATTGGCTTGCGGCCGATCTTGTCGGACAGCCAGCCGAACACGACGAAGAAGATAGAGCCGATCGCAAGCGCGATGGCGATCATGATGTTGACCGACTGCGCGTCGACCTTCAGCACGTTGGTGAGGAAGAACAAGGCGTAGAACTGGCCGTTGTACCAGATCACGGCCTGGCCGGCGGTGAGGCCTAGCAGCGCCAGAAGGGCGATCTTGGCGTTCTTCCACTGACCGAAAGCCTCCGTTAGCGGCGCCTTGGAGCCCTTGCCCTCGTCCTTCATGCGCTGGAAGGTCGGAGACTCCGACAGCGACAGCCGAATCCAGACCGAAATGGCGAGCAGCAGGAAGGAAACGATGAAGGGAATGCGCCAGCCCCAGCTGGCATAGGTTTCCTTGCTGAGCGAGGCCTGCACGATCAGGATGACGATGAGCGACAGGAACAGGCCGAGCGTCGCCGTCGTCTGGATCCATGACGTGTAGTAACCGCGGCGATCGTCGGGCGCGTGCTCGGCGACATAGGTCGCGGCGCCGCCATATTCGCCGCCGAGCGCCAGGCCCTGCAGCATGCGCAGTCCGATCAGGATCACCGGAGCGGCGATGCCCCAGCTCGCATAACCGGGCAGCAGGCCGACCAGGAAGGTCGACAGGCCCATGATCGTCATGGTGACGAGGAAGGTGTATTTGCGGCCGACGAGGTCACCGATGCGACCGAACACGAGCGCGCCGAATGGGCGCACCAGGAAGCCGGCGGCAAAGGCCAGCAGCGCGAAGATGTTGCGCGTCGCCTCCGGGATCGCGGGGCTGAAGAAGGTCGAGCCGATAAAGGCCGCCAGCGAGCCGTATAGATAGAAATCGTACCATTCGAAAACGGTGCCGAGCGAAGAGGCGAAGATGACCTTCTTTTCCTCCCGCGTCATGCCGCGGCTGGTTCCGCCGGCGGTCGAAGCCATTGCCATTTGAACTATCCTCCCGTGAGATCCCGTCTATCCTCGGTGGCTGCGCGCCACCGTCCGTGCTCCTCCGAACGCGGACTCAAAAAACGCAGCCAACGAGAGAAAAAATGACAGAAAGGCCGGGCGAAAGGCACCGCGACGATGGGATTATGACTTTGGTATTAGGTGCGCTGCGAAAACGTGGCAGCGTTCAGGCCTGCAGCGCCTCGAGCAGGCCGACCGCCGCCATCATGTCGCGCTTGCGGGCCGAGCGGCGCGCCACGGCCTCGGCATCCTGGCCCCAATGCTCGATCTGCCAGTCCTCGTCGACGTGGCCGGCGGCCCAGGCTTCCTCGCCGTCGATCTCACCGAAATCGACGGCTAGAGCCAGCAGCGCCGAACCTGTCAGAGCGGTCATGACATGGATGGCCGCCAGTCGCATCGGCTCGGAACGCTGGCCGAGATGCGCGCCGAGGACGGCGATGGCTTCGCGCGGCTGCTCGACGTGGATGACGCCCTCGGCCAGGTTGAAGCGCGCGCCAAGGTGGCTGCGCGCCCAGTCCAGCACCGGGTCCCAGTGCCGGTTCTGACGCTCGACCAGGCCTTGCGGACCGTCGGCGCGATAGCAGAGCAGATCGGACGAGGCGAAGCGCAGGATGTCTTCCAGCACCGCCTGCGGGTCGGAGGCGACGCCGTCGATGGCGGTGTTGACGAGGCGCATGACGGGCATCGTCACCGGATCGATGATCTCGCTTTGCGCGCTGAATTCGTCGGCCACGAGCGCGGCGGCTTTTTCGGTCGGCAGCACCATCACGGCCTTGCCTGGCGTGCGCACCGGCCTGCCGTCGAGATGCACCGCAAAACCGTTCTCCACCGGCACAACCGACACGGCCTTATAGAAACGCTTCGGCAGCGGCGTCTTCATCTGGATCTGCGCGCGGCGCACCGGATCGGGATCGGAAAGCAGTTTCCCGGCTTCCAGGTCTTCGAGGATGTCGCGCATGTCGAACTCCTTAAACTGTTGGCTGCCTGCGCGCCGGCCGGTTGACGATGATCAGGCCGGCGGCGATCAGCGCCAGCGCCAGGAAGATCCGGAGCGTCGGCAGCTCGCCCAGAATCACCGCGCCGCACAGAACGCCGAACACCGGCGACAGGAAGGCGAAGCTCGACAAGCCGGCCGCCGGATAGCGCGTGAGCAGCCAGAACCACAACACATAGGTGAAGGCCACGATATAGAAAGACTGAAACAGCAGCGCCAGTGTCGGCAAGGCTGCGATGGCGCGAATCGGCGGGCCTGCGAGGGGCATCGCCAGCACGCCGACTATCGCCGCGCCCGCCAATTGGTAGAGCAGCAGTTTCTCGGCGCTGGTCTCGACCAGTTTCGAGCGCTTGATGACGATGCTGGTCGTCGCCCAGAGGATGCCGGAACCGAGGCTGAGCAGGTCGCCCGTCAACGTCGCGTCCTTGCCGGCGACGATGCCGTCGGAGAAGACAGCGGCCAGGCCGCAGAAGGCGAGAACAAGGCCACCAAACTTGCGCGCGTTAATGAGCTCGCCAAGCAGGAAATGACCGCCGATCAGCACCCAGAACGGCATGGTGTTGACCAGAAGCGTGTTGCGGGCCACGGTCGTGTATTCGAGCCCGATATAGAGGCACAGGAACTCGACGCCGAAGAGCACGCCGACGATGATGCCGGCGCCAAGTGTGCCGTCCGCCTCGAACAGTCTGATGCCGCGCAGCCGGCACCAGGCGAGCACGCAGAGCCCGCCGAGAACCGAGCGCGCGATCGAGACGAAGACGGGGTCGTAGCCGGCGTAAGAGACCTTGGCGGCGACGTAGTTTAGTCCCCAGGAAAAGGTCAGCCCGATCATGATGGCCGCCGCCGCCATGTCGACCGCGTTGCGGCGATCCACTGCAGGCGCAACAGCCACTATCAGTCCTCCGCGCTCTGTTCGTCGAAACCGAGGAGGTTCCAGCTCTGGCGCATATGCGGCGGCATGGGCGCCGTCACGTCGATGACGCCTTGGTCCGGATGCGGGATGACGATGCGGCGGGCGTGCAGGTGCAGCCGGTTCTGGATGCCGCCCGGGAACTCCCAATTGGTATCGGCCTCGAAATATTTGGGGTCGCCGATGATCGGGCAGCTGATATGGGCTGCGTGGACGCGCAGCTGATGCGTGCGGCCGGTATAGGGCTCCATCTCCAGCCAGGACAGCGACTGCGCCGCCTGCTCGACCACGCGATAGTAGGACACAGCATGGTCGGCGCCCTTCTCGCCGTGCTTGGCAACGCGCACGCGGTCGCCGTCCTCAGTCGGCTCCTTGATCAGCCAGGTCGAGATCTTGTCCTCGCGCTTCGCCGGCACGCCCTTGACCAGAGCCCAGTAGGTCTTCTTGGTCTCGCGTGCCCGGAACGCTTCGGAGAGCTTCATCGCGGCAAGGCGGGTACGGGCAACGACCAGCACGCCGGACGTGTCGCGGTCGAGGCGGTGAACGAGGCGCGGCTTCTCGCCCTTCTGGTTGCGCCAGGCCTCCAGCATGTCGTCGACATTGCGGGTGACGCCGGAGCCGCCCTGCACGGCGAGACCCGCCGGCTTGTTGAAGACGAAGACCTTCGGATCCTCGTGCAGGAGCATCTTGGCGAGCACATCGGCATCGCCCTGGTTGCGAATCGAGTGGCCGGTGAGCGGCGCGTCGCCCTTCTTGTCGACGTCGAGCGGCGGGATGCGCACGGTCTGGCCGGGCTCGACGCGCGTGTCGGCCTTTGCCCGGCCGCCATCGACGCGGATCTGGCCCGAGCGCAAGAGCTTTTGCAGATGACCGAAGCCGAGGCCCGGGAAATGGACCTTGAACCAGCGGTCGAGCCGCATGCCCGCCTCGCCGGCCTCTACCGTGATCTGTTCAACACCTGCCATGGATACGCTTTTCCGTTTGAAAGCGGCGCCATAGCACTAAGGCAGGCATTGTGCGAGCCAAAGACCCAATTAAGCGCGACGATTGCCCCAATCGTCGCACTATCGCGTCATCCGCCCGAAGGCGTCGGCACAGCACAGATGGTCGAGCGCGTCAGGAATCGCTTCTCGCGGCCATTGTCGAGCGAGAACATGCCGCCCCTGCCCGGCACCACGTCGATGATGAGATCGGTATGCTTCCACGCCTCATATTGCGAGGCGCTGATATAGACCGGCGTGTCGCCGATTTCACCGAGCTTGACGTCTTTGTCGCCGATCACGAACTCGCCACGCGGATAACACATTGGCGAGGAACCATCGCAGCAGCCGCCGGACTGATGAAAGAGCACCGGGCCATGATCGGTGATGATCTCGGCAAGCAGCGCCTCGGCCTCCGGAGTGGCCGAGACTTTGCCCAATGAAGCCTTATCCATAGCCTCCTCCTGAAATTCACAGGAGGGCGCGGCTGACCGCGCCCTCCCGCCCTGCCCGTGGAGGATCAGAAGAAGCCAAGCTTCTTCGGGCTGTAGCTGACCAGCATGTTCTTGGTCTGCTGGTAGTGGTCGAGCATCATCTTGTGCGTCTCGCGGCCGATGCCGGATTGCTTGTAGCCACCGAAGGCGGCATGCGCCGGATAGGCGTGATAGCAGTTGGTCCAGACACGCCCGGCCTGGATGGCGCGGCCGAAGCGGTAGCAGCGGTTGGCATCTCTGCTCCAGATACCGGCGCCGAGGCCGTAGAGCGTGTCGTTGGCGATCGACAGCGCCTCGTCGTCGTCCTTGAAGGTCGTCACCGACACGACGGGCCCAAAGATCTCCTCCTGGAAGATGCGCATCTTGTTGTTGCCCCTGAAGACGGTCGGTTTGACGTAGTAGCCGCCGGCGAGATCGCCGGGCAGATGGTTCTGTTCGCCGCCGGCCAACACCTCGGCGCCTTCCTGGCGTCCGATGTCGAAGTAGGACAGGATCTTCTGCAGCTGCTCGCTCGACGCCTGCGCGCCGATCATGGTGGCTGGGTCGAGCGGGTCGCCCTGGACGATCGCCTCGACGCGCTTCAGCGCGCGCTCCATGAACTTGTCATAGATCTTCTCATGCACCAGCGCGCGGCTCGGGCAAGTGCAGACCTCGCCCTGATTGAGCGCGAACATGACAAAACCCTCGATCGCCTTGTCGAAGAAATCGTCGTCTTCGGCCGTTACATCCTGGAAGAAGATGTTGGGCGACTTGCCGCCGAGCTCGAGCGTCACCGGAATGAGGTTCTGGCTGGCATATTGCGAGATCAGGCGACCCGTCGTCGTCTCGCCGGTGAAGGCGATCTTGGCGATGCGGTTCGAAGAGGCGAGCGGCTTGCCGGCCTCCAGACCGAAGCCGTTGACGATGTTGAGCACGCCCTCGGGCAACAGGTCGCCGATGAGATCAGCCCACAGCATGATCGTGGCCGGTGTCTGCTCGGCGGGCTTGAGCACCACGCAATTGCCGGCGGCAAGCGCCGGCGCAAGCTTCCATACCGCCATCAGCAGCGGGAAGTTCCATGGGATGATCTGGCCGACGACGCCGAGCGGCTCATGGAAATGGTAGGCGACGGTGTCGTGATCGATCTCGGAGATCGAGCCTTCCTGGCTGCGCAGCACCCCGGCGAAGTAGCGGAAATGGTCGATGGCCAGAGGCAGGTCGGCGGCGGTCGTCTCGCGGATTGGCTTGCCGTTGTCCCAGGTCTCGGCCAGCGCCAGCAGATCGAGATTGTCTTCCATCCGGTCGGCGATGCGGTTGAGGATCAGCGCACGCGCCGCCGGGCTGGTCTTGCCCCAGGCGTCCTTGGCCTTATGGGCGGCGTCGAGCGCCGCCTCGATGTCGTTTGCATCTGAGCGGGCGATCTCGCCCAAGGGCCGTCCGGTGACCGGCGAGATGTTTTCGAAATATTTGCCGGAGTGCGGTGCCGTCCACTTGCCGCCGATGAAGTTGTCGTAGCGCTTGGCGAAGGGAACCTTGGCCGTGCGTGAGAATTCCACCTTGTTCATCACTTCCTCCCGAAGAAGCACGCCGCGGGATGCGGCGCGTCAGGAGGAAAGGGTTGCCGATGGACTGCGGTTTGTCAGCCAGGGGTCTATCGATCGTGGAAGCGGACTGTCGCAGAACTGCGACAGTCCGATCGTGAAATCAATGCGGGCGGCGGATTTCGAAACGGGCGAGCTTGCGATGCAGCGTCGCGCGCGAAATGCCGAGGTTTTGGGCGGCCGCCGAGACATTGCCGCCCGCGCGCGCCAGCGCCCGCTGCAGCACGCCGCGCTCGGCATCGTCGAGGACTTCAGCGCCCTTTGCCGGATCGCCGAGGACGTCGGCGGCCAGCAGCCCTTTGGCGAGCGTTTCACGGGTTATGCCCAGAGCGAGGCGCGCGGAGCGTGTCGCACCGATCACCAGATCGTCCGCATCGACCGCGATGAGCGCGCCGGCGCTGCGCTCGGAGACTGGCGCGAGCAGGATGCGGGCGCCTGAAAACACCATGCGGAAATTCTCGGCCTCGATGCGGCGCGCGGCATCGCCTACGGCAACGGCGATGAGCTGGACGAAGCCTTCGGTCAGGTCCGAGCGGCATGACGACACGTCGAGCGCGGCGGCCAGATTGCCTTCGTGGTCATAGACTGGCGCCGTGGTGCAACTAAGCAGCGTGTTGCGAGTAAAAAAGTGCTGGTCACGGTGGATGGTCAGGGCCCGCTGGTCGGCAATGCAAGTGCCAATGCCGTTGGTGCCTTCGCTGTCCTCGCTCCACACGGTGCCGGTCCACAAGCCCCACTCATCGAACGTCTCGTCGTCGGCGACCGCGCCCCGGCGCTCGACAGGGATGCCGTCTCGGTCGGCCAGCATGACACAGCAGCCGACGCCGCCGACCGCCTGATAGAGCCGGTTGAGGCTTGTCACCGCAGCGCGGATCATTTGCTCCATGCGCTGCCGGGCCGCTCTGAGCTCGCCTTCAGTCAGTCGCCTGGGCGCCTTGCGCTCGGCGGGGTCGAGATGATGCAGTTGCAGGGAGCGCCGCCATGAGGCGACCAACGCCGAATGGGCCGCCTCGCTCTTAGCGATCGAGGCCTGAACCAGATCCGCATGCACGGCTGCTTGCCGTCCGATCAATCTCGTCCTCCCGGTGAGCGGAACCTCCTCCCGCTCCGTCGTCATGCTCACAAAGAACATATCCGACAACCCGAAGCGGTCAGCCTTCAATAAGATTGCTGACCGCGCAGGTATTTGATTTGCGCAAATCCGGGCGGAAACCGCTCCGTTTTCGCGGATTGCTCTGGACTTCTAAAGGCCGCAGCCCGTCAGCGCCATAGGACGTTGGTTTTAGATGAGCGAACCTTCGGTTCTGCCGCGGTCAGTTGGCGGCCTTCGGCTTGGACGAGCCGATCATCTTCCAGTTCTTGTAGAAGATCGAATTGATGCGCTCGACGCTGACAGAGACGATGGCGAGAAGGCCGGCGATCAGGCCCGGGAAAGGAGACGGGCGAATGATGTCGACGAAGACGCAATAGCGGCGGCCGTCATACTCGTTGACCGAGCGGTGGAAGAGCGTGTCGTCGAAAATGAACAGTGGATTGTCGTACCAGTAGTTCTTCTTGCTGCCGCACTGGACGAAGATCTCAGCCTTCACCGGAATCAGATTGTAGAGGATGCGCAGGCTTAGCCGCAGCGGACCGAAGTGCCAGGAGGTGGATTCGCGCTTGCTGAAAACGGATACCGCGATCGTCTTGATGTATTTGTAGTCCTTGTTGAATTCCGGAACGTTGTCGATCTTGTGCTTGCCGTACCACTGGTAGACATACATGCCGCGCCGGCCGGCGCCGAAATTGGCGTCGATATCTGCAATGATCTCATCCTTGCGCGCCTTGAACACGCCCAGGACCTCGTCGATCTCGCGCTGATAGTCCTCGGGGAACTGTTCAGGCTTCCAGACGCCGGGGTTTCGATAGCAAAGAAGGTCGACGATCAGGTTGAAGGGCGACAGCAGCCATGTGAACAGGCCGTTGCCGAGGAAATAGCGCTCGAACAGATTGCGGTCCTTCTGGTCGTTGCGCATGACATCGATCAGGCCACAGACGACCCAGATCGTGGTCAGGATCGGGATAAAATAGAAGGCGAGCGCGAGCACCACGACCGCGATGGCGGCCTTGCGGAGCATCTTGACGGTTTGTTTTGTCATTGTCTTTCGCGCGGGAGCGCGATCCTGTTCCATGAGCCAAAATCACGGCGACCCCCGCCAGCCGTGCGTCTTGATAAGATTTTTTGTTTCCCGGCACAATGCCGTCGCATGGGCCTGAGCGGCCTGTCAGCGCAAATATTTGGAGTACGCTACTCCACTTCAACTCCATGCCCGCCGTCAGGCCGAGCGATGGAGCGTGCCGACCGCCGGGCCGCGCAACTCAGCTGTTCCGTTCGCTGCGCAGCTTTGCCCAGTATTCCAGGCGCTTGCGGATATCGCGCTCGAAGCCGCGTTCCGGCGGGTCGTAGAACGTATGCCGGCCCATCTTCTCCGGGAAATAGTCCTGGCCCGAAAACGCGTCCGGCTCGTCATGATCGTAGCGATAGCCGGCGCCGTAGTCCTCCTGCTTCATCAGCTTGGTCGGCGCATTGAGGATGTGCTTGGGCGGCAGCAGCGAGCCGAACTCCTTGGCGGCCGCGGTCGCGGCCTTGAAGGCGGTATAGACGGCGTTCGATTTCGGCGCGGTGGCGAGATAGACGGCGGCCTGGGCGAAGGCGAGCTCACCTTCCGGCGAGCCAAGATAGTCATAGGCGTCCTTGGCGGCATTGGCGACGACCAGCGCCTGAGGGTCGGCGAGCCCGATATCCTCAACCGCCATGCGCACGAGCCGGCGGCCGAGATAGAGCGGATCCTCGCCGGCATCGAACATGCGGGCGAGGTAATAAAGGGCGGCATCCGGATCGGAGCCGCGCACCGATTTGTGCAGCGCGGAGATCAGGTTGTAGTGGCCGTCCTGGCCCTTGTCGTAAATCGGCGCGCGGCGCTGGATGACGCGCTGCAGGCCTTCCGGACCGAACACCTCGCCCTTCTTGGCGGCGCGCCAAACCTCCTCGGCCAGCGTCAGCGAGGCGCGGCCGTCACCGTCTGCCATGCGGATGAGCATCGCGCGCGCCTCGTCGTCGAGCGGCAGCGCCCTGCCCTCGGTTTCTTCCGCCCGCGCCAGAAGCTTGGCGATGCTCTCCTCGCCCAGCGAGCGGAACACCAACACGCGCGCTCGCGACAGAAGCGCGGCATTGAGCTCGAAGGAAGGGTTCTCCGTGGTGGCGCCGACGAGCACCACGGTGCCGTCTTCCATCACCGGCAAAAAACCGTCCTGCTGGGCGCGGTTGAAACGATGGATCTCGTCGACGAAGAGCAGCGTCTGGCGGCCGTTGGCACGCCTGAGCTTCGCCGCCTCAAAGACTTTCTTGAGATCCGCGACGCCGGAAAATACCGCCGATATCTGCTCGAAGGCGAGATTGGTCTCGCCGGCGAGCAGCCGGGCCACCGTCGTCTTGCCGGTGCCGGGCGGACCCCAGAAGATCATCGAGCCGAGCGAGCCGGAATCGATCAGCCTGGTCAGCGCGCCATCCGGGCCGGTCAGGTGCTCCTGGCCGACGACCTCGCCGAGGTTTTTGGGGCGCAGCCGATCGGCCAGCGGCCGCCCGGGCGGCGCCTTTTCCGGCTCATCGGAACTGAACAGATCGGCCATGCAAGCCTTTTGGTTGAAATGCGATCCCGCTCATTTTGGAGCATGATCTTATCCGAACCGAAGTCCGCGTAGCAAAAACCGGTTCCCCCTTTTTGCTGCGCGGACCTTCGGTTCGGGATCATGCTGTAGATGGGAAGACCGCCTCAGTAGCGCAACACCTGGCGCAGTATCTGCCCGCCGCGCTCGACGGTAAAGCGCCACCAGCGCGTGTCCTGCTGGGCAACCTGTGCCAGCGTCGCCGCGGTTTCGATGGTGGTTCCGTTCACCTCACGCACGATATCGCCGGGCTGGAAGCCGAAATCGGCTGCAGGCGAATCCCGGCTGATATCGATGACGGTGACGCCCTTGAGATCGGTGCGCAGGCCAAGCCGCTGGGCAAGCCTGGGCGACAGTTCCGCGACCTTGGCGCCGGAAAAGGGACTGCGGCCCCGCAAGGTGACTTCGCTGGGCTTGGCGCCCTCCGGCGCCCGCTCCAGCGGGATTTCCATGGTGGCCTGCTTGCCCTTGCTCAGCACGGCAAAGGTCGCCTTGGTGCCGATCGACAGCGTCGCCATGCGGTAGTCGAGCGCTTCGATGCTTTCGACTGGCGTGTTGTTGAGCGACAGGATGACATCGCCCGGGTTCAGCCCTGCCTTGCCGGCAGGCCCGGCGGGGTCCACTGACGACACCAGTGCGCCGGTCGGCTTCTCCATGCCGAGGGATTCGGCGATCTGCGGCGTCACCAGTTCGAATTCCGCGCCGATATAGGGCCGCTCGAAGAAGTCGAGCCCGGCCTTGGCGGCGTCGGCAAAGGCGCGCACCATGTTGGAGGGAATGGCGAAGCCGATGCCGATCGAGCCGCCGCTGCGGCTGTAGATCGCTGTGTTGATGCCGACCAACTGGCCGCCCATGTTGATCAGCGCGCCGCCGGAATTGCCGGGATTGATGGCGGCGTCGGTCTGAACGAAATAGCCCGAATCCGAAACGCCGATATGGCTGCGGGCAAGTGCGGAGACAATGCCGCTGGTGGTGGTCTGGCCGACGCCGAACGGATTGCCGATTGCCAGCACCAGGTCGCCGACTTCGAGCGCATCGGAATCGCCGATCGCGATCACCGGGAACGGCTTGTCGGCCGAAATCTTCAGCACCGCAAGATCGAGCGTCTCATCCTTGAGCATAACCTTCGAGGGGAATTCGCGCCCGTCGGCAGTCGCGACCTTCACCTCGTCGGCGTCCTTGATGACGTGGTAGTTGGTGACGATGACGCCGCTCGGATCGACCAGCACGCCGGAGCCCAGCGAGGACTGCGCGCGCGGCTGGGCGCGGCCGAAGAATTCCTCGAAGAAGGGATCGCCCTCGAAAGGCGACGTCACCTTGGCGGTCTGCGAGGCATAGACGTTGACGACCGCCGGCGCGGTCTGCTTGACCAGCGGCGCGAAGGAAAGCTGCACCTCCTCGCGACCGAACGGTACGCGCTTGTCGGGGCCGGACGTGCCGTTCTCGCCCTCGACGCCATGCAAGAGATCGGTCAGCACGTCGGAGAGGCCCGGATCCGCCGGCTTGGCGGCATCCTCGGCAAAAGCCTGTCTTGCGGCCGGTGCCGCGGCGAAAACGGCCAGCGCGGCAACAAGAAACAGTCGCTTGAGGTGCATTTTCGAATCCCTCCTGATCGGGCGCCATTGTCCCGACGAATGTGCAGAATGAAAGGCTAATGCACACAAATGCGACGCTTGTCGCGCAAAAGCGTTCGCACAAGGGCGAAAAATCTGCATCCCTTCCGGCTTCGTTCGGCAAATGCAAAAGGGGCCCGTAGGCCCCTTGAAGTCATTGATGAAACCGCGTGCCTCAGGCGGCCGCGGCTTCCTCGTTGCCACCTTCGGCCTCGAGGCGGGCGCGGTCGGCGGCGCCCTTGGCCGAGGTGTCGCGATCGACGAACTCAATGACCGCCATGGCGGCGTTGTCGCCCTTGCGGAAACCTGCCTTCATGATGCGCAGGTAGCCGCCGTTGCGGGTGGCGTAGCGCGGGGCGAGGGTTTCGAACAGGCGCTTCACGACCGGCTCATTACCGATCTGCGCGATCACCTGGCGGCGGGCGTGCAGGTCGCCGCGCTTGCCGAGCGTCACCAGCTTCTCGACGATCGGACGCAGGTCCTTCGCCTTCGGCAGGGTGGTGACGATCTGCTCGTGCTCGATCAGAGACACGGCGAGGTTGGCGAACATCGACTTGCGATGGCTGATGCTACGGGCGAAGCGGCGGCCTTTGAAACCGTGGCGCATGGCTCTTTTCCTTCTTTAGTTGTTCAAGAGGCCACGGCCTCTGATGGTTTTCCGCATGACCGTCGGATCGAGCGGCTCGCGCCGCCGATCCTTGGAATTCATGCTCAATATTGGTCTTCGTAACGCTTTGCGAGGTCTTCGATGTTTTCCGGCGGCCAGTCCGGCACTTCCATGCCGAGATGGAGGCCCATGGCGGCCAGCACTTCCTTGATCTCGTTAAGCGACTTGCGGCCGAAGTTCGGGGTGCGCAGCATCTCGGCTTCGGTCTTCTGGATCAGGTCGCCGATATAGACGATGTTGTCGTTCTTCAGGCAGTTGGCCGAACGCACCGAAAGCTCGAGCTCGTCGACCTTCTTGAGCAGCGCCGGATTGAAGGCGAGCTCGGTGACGGCTTCGGTCGCGACTTCCTTCTGCGGCTCGTCGAAGTTGACGAACAGCGCGAGTTGGTCCTGCAGGATGCGGGCGGCGAAAGCCACCGCGTCCTCGCCCGAGATCGAGCCGTTGGTCTCGATGGTCATGGTCAGCTTGTCGTAGTCGAGCACCTGGCCCTCACGGGTGTTCTCGACCTTGTAGGAGACCTTCTTGACCGGCGAGTAGAGACTGTCGACCGGGATCAGGCCGATCGGCGCGTCCTCGGCGCGGTTGCGCTCGGCCGGCACATAGCCCTTGCCGGTGTCGACGGTGAACTCCATGCGGATCTCGGCGCCCTCGTCCAGCGTGCAGATGACGTGGTCGGGGTTGAGGATCTCGACGTCGCCCACGGTCTGGATGTCGCCGGCGAGCACCGCACCCGGGCCCTGCTTGCGCACGACCATGCGCTTGGGACCATCGCCTTCCATGCGGATGGCGATTTCCTTGATGTTGAGCACGATGTCGGTCACGTCCTCGCGCACGCCGGCGATGGACGAGAATTCATGCAGCACGCCGTCGATCTGCACGGCGGTGACGGCCGCGCCGCGCAGCGAAGACAGAAGCACGCGCCGTAGCGCGTTGCCCAGCGTCAGGCCAAAGCCGCGTTCGAGCGGCTCGGCCACCAGCGTGGTCAGCGTCTTCTTCTTCGACGAGAACTCGATCTTGTTCGGCTTGATCAGTTCCTGCCAGTTTTTCTGGATCATAAATGTCTTCCTTCCTTTGCCCCGCCACCATCCAATCGTGGCGGGCGACACGGAAAGCCGCGGAGGAACGCCTTGGCGTTCGCGCGGCGCTTAAAAATCAGACGCGGCGCTTCTTGCGCGGACGGCAACCATTGTGCGGGATCGGCGTCACGTCACGGATCGAGGTGATGGTGAAGCCGGCCGCCTGCAGCGCGCGAAGCGCCGATTCACGACCGGAGCCGGGTCCGCAGACCTCGACCTCGAGCATGCGCATGCCGTGTTCCTGCGCCTTCTTGGCGACGTCCTCAGCGGCCATCTGCGCGGCGAACGGGGTCGACTTGCGCGAACCCTTGAACCCTTGCGCGCCGGCCGACGACCAGGCAATCGAATTGCCCTGCGCGTCGGTGATGGTGATCATGGTGTTGTTGAAGGTCGAATTGACGTGGGCAACGCCCGACGAGATGTTCTTGCGTTCGCGACGGCGAACACGAGCGGCTTCCTTGGCCATGGTAGTCCTTTCAGTTGATCTCTACACCGCCGTAATGCCAGCGGCTCCACCTTAGGGAAGGGAGTAGGGGAATAGGGAAGTAAGGGAGTAGGGAAACAAAGCGTCCGGTTCTCGGACCACTCCCTACTGCCTTACTCCCCTACTCCCTTATTCCCCTAATTACTTCTTCTTGCCGGCGATCGCCTTGGCCGGGCCCTTGCGGGTGCGCGCATTGGTATGCGTGCGCTGGCCACGGACCGGCAGCGAGCGGCGGTGACGCAGGCCGCGATAGCAGCCGAGGTCCATGAGCCGCTTGATGTTCATCGAGACTTCGCGGCGCAGGTCGCCTTCGACCTGGTAGTCGCGGTCGATCGTCTCGCGGATCTGCAGCACTTCCGCGTCGGTCAGCTGGTTGACGCGGCGGTCTGCCGGGATGCCGACCTTGTCGACGATCTCCTGGGCAAACTTCTTGCCGATGCCGTGAATGTACTGAAGCGCGATGACGACGCGCTTGTTGGTCGGAATGTTGACGCCGGCTATACGAGCCATGTTCTTCTCTTTCTCCATGTAGGCCGGACGAGCCGGCGTTCAAGTTAACCCCGCGTCCGGTGGAGGCCGGCCCTTGCGGGAGTTTCCTGGTTCAAAGCGGACGCCTTGCCCGCAAGGGCAAGCAAAGTCCATGCCTGATAGGAAGACGGGCCGCCATAACCCAATGGCGGCCTTCCGTCAAGCGCAATCTTCAATTGCCAGCCCGGCCTACTTCGCCGCCGCCGAGAGCACCTTGCCGATCTCCGCGGTCACCGCATCGATGCTGGCCATGCCGTCGACCGTCTTGAGCTTGCCTTTGGCGTAGTAGTAGCCGGTCAGCGGCGCCGTCTTCTTGTAATATTCACGCAGGCGCTCTTCGAACACCGCCGGGTTGTCGTCCTTGCGCACCGGCTGGCCCGCGGCCTTGGCCTCCTCGGCGCGCTTGACGATTCGCCCAACCAGCGCCTTGTCGTCGACGACGAGCTCGATGACGGTGTCGAGCGCAATGCCGCGTTCGGCAAGCATGGCATCGACCGCGTCGGCCTGGACCAGCGTGCGCGGATAGCCGTCGAGGATAAAACCCCTGGCGCAGTCCGGCTGATCTATGCGTTCGGCGACGATGGCGTTGACGATTGCATCGGAGACCAGCTCGCCGGCATCCATCACCGCCTTGGCGCGTTTGCCGACCTCGGTTCCGGCCTGGACGGCGGCACGCAGCATGTCACCCGTCGAGAGCTGGGGTATGCCGTGTTTTTCTACCAGTCTTTGTGCTTGCGTCCCCTTGCCCGCTCCTGGCGGCCCAAGCAATATCAGCCTCATCTGCTCCTCTTCCCCCCGCGCAACTTCGACTTCTTGATCAGGCCCTCATACTGGTGCGCGATCAGGTGACCCTGAATCTGCGCCACCGTGTCGAGCGTGACACTGACCACGATCAGAAGCGATGTGCCACCGAGGTAGAAAGGTACGCCAGTCGCCGAAATCAGGAACTCCGGCAGCAAACAGACCAGCACCAGGTAGATGGCGCCGATGACGGTGATACGCGTCAGAACATAGTCGATATATTCGGCCGTGCGCTCGCCCGGACGATAGCCCGGAATGAAGCCGGAATGCTTCTTGAGCTGGTCTGCCGTGTCCTTCGGATTGAAGACGATCGCCGTGTAGAAGAAGGCGAAGAACACGATCATGCTCGCGTAGAAGATCATGTAGAGCGGCTGGCCGTGGCCGAGCGAGGCCAGGATGGTGCTTGCCCAAGCCGGCAGGTTGGTCGCCTGCGAGAAGCCCGCGACCGTGGCCGGCAAAAGCAGCAGCGAGGACGCGAAGATCGGCGGGATAACGCCCGACGTGTTCAGCTTCAGCGGCAAATGCGAGGTGTCGCCCTGGAACATGCGGTTGCCGACCTGGCGCTTCGGATACTGGATAAGCAAGCGGCGCTGCGCGCGCTCGAAGAAGACGATCAGCGCGATGACGATGATGGCCAGCACGATGATCGCGAGAATGAGGCCGGTGGACAGCGCGCCGGTGCGGCCGAGTTCCAGCGTGCCGGAGATGGCGCGCGGCAGCCCGGCGACGATGCCCGAGAAGATGATCAGCGAAATGCCGTTGCCGATGCCGCGCGCGGTGATCTGCTCGCCGAGCCACATCAGGAACATGGTGCCGCCAACCAGCGTCACGACGGTCGAGATGCGGAAGAACATGCCGGGATCGTTGACGATGCCGTTGCCGCCTTCGAGGCCGATCGAAATGCCGTAGGCCTGGATCAGCGCCAGGAGCACGGTGCCGTAGCGCGTGTACTGGTTGATGATCTTGCGGCCCTGCTCGCCTTCCTTCTTCAGCGCTTCCAGCGTCGGGATGACCGAGGTCATCAACTGCATGATGATGGAGGCGGAGATGTAGGGCATGATGCCCAGCGCGAAGATAGCCATGCGCTGCACGGCGCCGCCGGCAAACATGTTGAACATGCCGAGCACGCCCTTGCTCTGCGAGGAGAAGGCTTGGGCGAAAGCGTCGGGATTGATGCCGGGCAGCGGGATATAGGTGCCGAGGCGGTAGACGAGCAGCGCGCCAATGGTGAACCAGATGCGCTTCTTCAAATCCTCGGCCTTGGCGAAGGCCGCAAAATTCAGATTGGAGGCTAGTTGTTCAGCAGCCGAAGCCATGCCTGATTCTCCGCTAGAGCATGATGCCGAAAAGTGTGGAGAGGTCTTCGGACAACATCATGCTCTACTTCATTGATTTCCGTGTCACGCTCGATGCCTGCAGCTCAGGGCGGCGCGTGTCGCCGAAGCTCACGAGATAAGCTCCGGACCGTAAACATGCAAGCGGCCGCGTTGACGCGGCCGCTCAATTCATCTGGTCAAAGCGCGGTTCGACGGAAAATGCGAAATCATCCCTGTCGACCGCGCTTCAAATCGCCGTTACTCGGCGGCGGCCGCTTCCGGCAGCTTCACCGAACCGCCGGCCTTCTCGATCTTCTCGATCGCCGCCTTGGAGGCGCCGGCGACGTCGAAGGAGAGCTTTGCCTTGAGTTCGCCGTCGGACAGCACGCGCACGCCGTCCTTGGCGCGGCGGATGACGCCGGCGGCAACCAGGGCCTCGGCCGTCACGGCAGCCTTGGCGTCCAGCTTCTTGGCGTCAACAGCCGCCTGGATCTTGGCCAGCGACACGACCGCGAAGCTCTTGCCGAACAGGTTGTTGAAGCCGCGCTTCGGCAGGCGCCGGTAGAGCGGCATCTGGCCACCCTCGAAGCCGTTGATGGCAACGCCCGAACGGGCCTTCTGACCCTTGACGCCGCGACCGGCGGTCTTGCCCGAGCCGGAGCCGATGCCGCGACCGAGGCGCTTCCTGGAATGCGTGGCGCCGTCCTTGTCACGCAGATCGTTGAGTTTCATCATTCTTCTCCTGCGCTTCCGTTCAGGCCTCGTCCACGACGCGGACGAGGTGCTGGACGGCGGCGATCATGCCGCGCACGGAAGGGGTATCTTCCAGCGTGCGCCGCTTGTGCATCTTGTTCAGGCCGAGGCCGACCAGCGTCGCGCGCTGCTCCTTCGGCCGGCGGATCGGGGAGCCGATCTGCTCGACGGTGATGGTCTTGGTAGCTTTCTTGGCCATGGTCGAAATCCCTGGTCAGCGTCGACTATTCTTCAGCCGCAACGGCGGTGCCGCGGCGGGCCTGAAGGGTCGAGTACTTGATGCCGCGCGCGGCAGCCACATCCTTCGGATGCATCTGGCTCTTCAGCGCGTCGAAGGTGGCGCGAACCATGTTGTAGGGGTTCGACGAACCCATCGACTTGGCGACCACGTCATGCATGCCGAGCGTCTCGAAGACGGCGCGCATCGGGCCGCCAGCGATGATGCCAGTACCCTGCTTGGCGGCGCGCAGCAGAACGCGTCCGGCGCCCCAACGACCCTCGACGTCGTGATGCAGCGTGCGGCCCGAACGCAGCGGCACGAAGATCATGTCGCGCTTGGCCGACTCGGTCGCCTTGCGGATCGCTTCCGGCACTTCGCGCGCCTTGCCGTGGCCGAAGCCGACGCGGCCCTTCTGGTCGCCGACGACGACGAGAGCGGCAAAGCCGAAACGACGGCCACCCTTCACCACCTTGGCGACGCGGTTGATGTGGACAAGCTTGTCCACCATGCCGTCGTCACGCTCTTCGCGTTCACGCTCGCGGCCGCGGCCGCCTTCTCTACGTTCCTGTGCCATATCCTAGTCCTTGTTCTTTTCCGGAAGCACGGGTTGCTGTTTGCCGATGCCGCTTTGGGTCATCGGCGGCGAAATTAGAAGCTGAGGCCGCCTTCGCGGGCAGCTTCGGCCAGCGCCTTGACGCGGCCGTGATAGATGTACGGCCCACGATCGAAGACGACTTCCTTGACGCCGGCCTTGGCGGCGCGCTCGGCGATCAGCTTGCCGACGGCGGCGGCGGCGGCGGTGTCGGCGCCGGTCTTGAGCGAACCCTTGAGGTCCTTCTCGAGCGTCGAGGCGGCGGCCAGCGTGTGGCCCTTGGCGTCGTCGATCACCTGGACGTAGATGTTCTTCGAGGTGCGATGCACCGACAGACGCGGACGCTCGCCGGCGACCTTCTTGATCTGGCGGCGGATGCGCTGCGCGCGGCGCTGGGTGGCTTCTTTCGTGCTCATACTGTCAGTTCCCTGCCTTCAGAAAACGGGGGCAACCTTGTGCGGTAGGCCAGGCCTCCCGCGGCCGCTCCCCGCGGCGTTACACTTCTTACTTCTTCTTGCCTTCCTTGCGCACGATGCGCTCGTCGACATGGCGCACGCCCTTGCCCTTGTACGGCTCCGGACCGCGATATTCGCGGATCTCGGCGGCGACCTGGCCGACCTGCTGCTTGTCGATGCCCGAGACCGTGATTTCGGTCGGCTTCGGCACGGTGATGGTGATGCCCTGCGGCGTCTGGTAGATCACGTCATGGCTGAAGCCAAGCGCCAGTTGCAGGTTCTTGCCCTGCAACGCAGCACGATAGCCGACGCCGGTGATCTCGAGCTTCTTCTCGAAGCCGTCCTTCACGCCCTGCAGGATGTTGACGATCTGCGTGCGCGACATGCCCCACTTGGAGCGGGCGGTCTTGGTCTGGTCGCGCGGCTCGACGGAGATTTCGTTATTCTCCATCTTCACCAGCACTTCGTCGTTCACCACGAACTTCAGCTCGCCCTTCGGGCCCTTCGCCGTCACGGTCTGGCCGTTGACGGTCGCGGTCACGCCCTGCGGCAGCGAAACGGGTTTCTTTCCGATACGAGACATTTTGTTGTCCTCGTCACTTCTTTGGTTTCAGGTTCCAGTTCCCGGGCGCGATCCCGAGAACCGAAGCCCATTCATCAATCTCTTGGCCGATCAGAAGATCTGGCAGAGGATTTCGCCGCCGACATTCTGCTCGCGCGCTTCATGGTCGGCCATGACGCCCTTCGGCGTCGAAAGGATGGCAATGCCGAGGCCGTTGGCGACCTGCGGGATCGACTTGGCCGAGACATAGACGCGGCGGCCAGGCTTCGAGACGCGCTCGATTTCGCGCACGACCGGAGCGCCGTCGAAATACTTCAGCTCGATCTCGATTTCCGACTTGCCGTTTTCGAAATCGGTCTGGCTGTAGTCGCGGATATAGCCTTCCGACTTCAGCACGTCGAGAACGCGGGCGCGCAGACGCGAGGCCGGAGTCGAAACGCTCGACTTCTTGCGGCCATAGGCGTTGCGGATTCGGGTCAGCATATCGCCGAGAGGATCGCTCAATGACATCTCAGTGTCTCCTTACCAGCTCGACTTGACGAGGCCCGGGATCTGGCCGGTATTGCCAAGATCGCGAAGCGCGATACGCGAAAGCTTAAGCTTGCGATAGTAGGCGCGCGGACGGCCCGTGACTTCGCAGCGGTTGCGGATGCGGATCTTGGCCGAGTTGCGCGGCAACGCCGAAAGCTTCAACTGGGCACGGAAACGCTCTTCCATCGGCTTGGACTGATCCATGACGATGGCCTTGAGCGCCGCGCGCTTGGCGGCGTACTGGTCGGCGAGCTTGCGGCGCCGGTTGTTCTTCTCGACTGAGCTGGTCTTTGCCATTTCAGATTTTTCCTTTTTCGCTGCCGTTACTGGCGGAAGGGGAAGTTGAAGGCCTTGAGCAGGGCTCTGGCCTCGTCGTCCGTCTTCGCCGTCGTACAAACGATGACGTCCATGCCCCAGACCTGATCAACCTTGTCGTAGTTGATCTCCGGGAACACGATGTGCTCCTTGATGCCCATGGCGTAGTTGCCACGGCCGTCAAAGCTCTTCGGGTTCAGTCCGCGGAAGTCGCGAACGCGCGGCAGCGCGATGTTCACGAGGCGGTCAAGGAACTCGTACATGCGTTCCTTGCGCAGCGTGACCTTGGCGCCGATCGGCATGTTCTCGCGCACCTTGAAGCCCGCGATCGACTTGCGCGAGCGGGTGACGACGGCCTTCTGGCCGGCGATCAGCGCGAGATCCTCGGCCGCGACCGAGGGCTTCTTGGAATCGGCGGTAGCTTCGCCGACACCCATGTTCAGCACGATCTTGTCGATGCGCGGAACCTGCATGTCGTTGTCGTAGCCGAACTGCTCCTGAAGCGCCTTGCGGATGGTCTCGTTGTAGACCTTCTTGAGGCGCGGCTCGTTCTTGGCAGCCGCCTGCTTGGTTTCAGCCTTAGCCATTGATGACTTCTCCCGAACGCTTGGCGACGCGCACCTTCTTGCCGTCCTTCTGGATGGTGAAGCCGACGCGGGTCGGCTTGCCGTCCTTGGGGTCGGCCAGCGCGATGTTCGACAGGTGGATCGGCGCTTCCTTGGTGATGATCCCGCCCTCTTGGGACTGGGTCTGCTTCTGGTGACGGCGAATGAGGTTCACGCCGCGGACGACCGCGGTATCTTCCTTCGGCTGCACCGACAGGACTTCGCCCGAACGGCCCTTGTCCTTGCCGGCAAGCACGACGACCTTGTCGCCTTTTTTGATCTTTTGCATTGGTCCGGCTCCTTACAGCACTTCAGGCGCGAGCGAGATGATCTTCATGTGGTTCTTGGCGCGCAGCTCGCGCGGAACCGGTCCGAAGATACGGGTGCCGATCGGCTCTTTCTTATTGTCGACGAGAACGGCCGCGTTCTTGTCGAAACGGATCACGCTGCCGTCCGGGCGGCGGATGTCCTTGGCCGTGCGAACCACGACCGCCTTCATCACATCGCCCTTCTTAACGCGGCCGCGCGGAATGGCTTCCTTGATCGACACCACGATGATGTCGCCGACGGATGCGTACTTCCGCTTCGAGCCGCCCAGCACCTTGATGCACATGACACGACGGGCGCCGGAATTATCCGCGACGTCGAGGTTTGTTTGCATCTGAATCATGACTGGCCGCCTTCTTCTTTTTTCACGGGACGGGTGCTTTCACCCCTCCCCGGTCTGTCCAAAATTCGGTTCGTTCGCCCGGATCAAGCCTGATCCGAAGAGACGACAACCCAGCGCTTGTCCTTCGAAATCGGCTTCGATTCCTGGATGAACACCTGGTCGCCGACCTTGTGGGCGTTGTTCTCGTCGTGCGCCTTGTACTTCTTGGTCATGCGCACGGTCTTCTTCATCACCGGATGGGTGAAGCGACGCTCGACCTTGACCACGACCGTCTTCTCGTTCTTGTCGCTGACGACGGTGCCCTGCAGGATGCGCTTTGGCATGGTTCTCGTCCTTAAGCCTTCTTGGCCGCGGCTTTTTCCGCGGCGATGGTCTTGATGCGCGCGATGTCCTTGCGGACCTGCTTCACGCGCGCGGTCTTCTCGAGCTGGCCGGTGGCCTTCTGGAAGCGCAGGTTGAACTGCTCCTTCTTCAGCGCCGCCAGGTCGTCGCTCAGCTGATCCTGGGTCTTGGTCCGGATGTCTTCGGCTTTCATGATCGCCTGTCCTTATTCTGCGATGCGCTGCACGAAGCGCGTCTTGACCGAGAGCTTGGCGGCGCCGAGGCGCAGCGCTTCACGCGCGGTCTCCTCGCTGACGCCGTCGATCTCGAACATGATGCGGCCAGGCTTGACGCGCGCCGCCCAATAGTCGACGCCGCCCTTGCCCTTACCCATGCGGACTTCGGTCGGCTTCGAGGTGACCGGCAGGTCCGGGAACACCCGGATCCAGACGCGACCGGCGCGCTTCATCTCGCGGGTGATCGCGCGGCGGGCCGCCTCGATCTCACGCGCGGTGACGCGGTTCGGCTCAAGCGCCTTCAGCCCGAAACCGCCGAAATCCAGGTTGGTACCGCCCTTGGCGTTACCGTGGATACGGCCCTTGAACTGCTTGCGGAACTTTGTGCGCTTTGGCTGCAGCATCGTTCTAACTCCAAATTCTCAAATGTCTCAGGCGTTCTCGCGACGACGGCCGCGTTCACGCTCACCACCGGCGCCGCCGCCATGCGCTGCATCACCCTCGGTGGCGCGACGCTCGGAGGCCATCGGGTCGTGCTCGAGGATCTCGCCCTTGAACACCCAAACCTTGACGCCGCAGATGCCGTAGGCCGTGTTCGCCTCGGCCGTGCCGTAGTCGACGTCGGCGCGCAGCGTGTGCAGCGGCACGCGGCCTTCGCGGTACCACTCCATGCGCGCGATTTCGGCGCCGCCGAGACGGCCGGAGCAGTTGATGCGGATGCCTTCGGCGCCGAGACGCATGGCCGACTGAACGGCACGCTTCATGGCGCGGCGGAACGCGATGCGGCGCTCGAGCTGCTGGGCGATCGACTGGGCGATCAGCGTGGCGTCGATTTCCGGCTTGCGCACTTCAACGATGTTGAGGTGCGTTTCGGACTTCGTCATCTCGGTCAGCTTCTTGCGCAGCTTCTCGATGTCGGCGCCCTTCTTGCCGATGATCAGGCCCGGACGCGCGGCGTGGATGGTGACGCGGCACTTCTTGTGCGGACGCTCGATCACGACCTTGGAGATCGCGGCCTGCTTGAGTTCCTTCTCGAGATACTTGCGGATCTTGAGGTCCTCGTGCAGCAGCTGGCCGTACTCGCCGGTGTTCGCGAACCAGCGCGAATCCCAGGTACGGTTGATGCCGAGACGCAGCCCGATCGGATTGACTTTCTGGCCCATTATGCGGCCTCCCCTTTTTCCTCGACTTCACGAACGACGATCGTGAGGTGCGAGAACGGCTTTTCGATACGGCTGGCGCGACCGCGGCCACGAGCGTGGAAACGCTTCATGACGATCGACTTGCCGACATAGGCTTCCGCCACCACCAGCGCGTCGACGTCGAGGTCGTGATTGTTTTCCGCGTTGGCAATCGCCGATTCCAGCGTCTTCTTGACCGTGCCGGAAATCCGCTTGGCCGAGAATTCGAGGTCGGAAAGCGCTGTCGCGACCTTCTTGCCGCGGATCAGCGCGGCAACCAGGTTGAGCTTCTGCGGGCTGATGCGGATCGTGCGCAGAACGGCACGCGCCTCGTTATCAGCAAGCCTGCGCGGAGCTTTGGCCTTGCCCATGATTATTTCCTCTTCGCCTTCTTATCCGCGCCGTGACCGTAATAGGTCCGGGTCGGAGCGAATTCACCGAACTTGTGGCCGACCATGTCCTCGTTCACCGAGACCGGGACGTGCTTCTGGCCGTTGTAGACACCGAAGGTGAAGCCGACGAACTGCGGCAGGATGGTGGAGCGACGGCTCCACATCTTGATCACCTCATTGCGACCGCCTTCACGAACTTTGTCCACCTTCTTGAGAAGGTAGCCGTCGATGAAGGGGCCTTTCCAAATCGAACGAGTCACTTGGCGTTACCTCTTCTTAGCTCTTGCGCTGATGACGCGAGCGCAGGATGAACTTGTCGGTCGCCTTGTTGGACCGCGTCTTCTTGCCCTTGGTCGGCTTGCCCCAGGGCGAAACCGGATGACGGCCACCCGAGGTGCGGCCTTCACCGCCGCCATGCGGATGATCGACCGGGTTCATGGCCACGCCGCGATTGTGCGGACGCTTGCCGCGCCAAACGGTGCGACCGGCCTTGCCGTCATTGATGTTGCCGTGGTCGGGGTTCGACACAGCACCGACGGTCGCCATGCAGGAACCGTGCACGACGCGCTGCTCGCCCGAGTTGAGGCGCAGGATCGCCATGCCCTGGTCGCGACCGACGAGCTGGGCGTAGCCGCCAGCCGAACGGGCGACCTGGCCGCCCTTGCCCGGCTTCAGCTCGATGTTGTGGACGATCGTGCCCACCGGCATCGAGGCCAGCGGCATCGCATTGCCCGGCTTCACGTCGACCGCTTCGCCGGCCACGATCTTGTCGCCGGCAGCAAGGCGCTGCGGGGCCAGGATGTAGGACAGCTCGCCATCGTCATACTTGATCAGCGCGATGAAGGCGGTGCGGTTCGGATCGTATTCGATACGCTCGACCGTGCCGACGACATCGTACTTCTTACGCTTGAAGTCGATGATGCGGTACGAACGCTTGTGACCACCGCCGATGAAGCGGGCCGTGATGCGGCCGTAGTTGTTGCGGCCGCCCGACTTGGTCAGGCCTTCGGTCAGGCCCTTGACGGGCTTGCCCTTGTAGAGGCCCGAGCGGTCGACGATGACCAGCTGGCGGGTGCTCGGCGTTACCGGGTTGAATTTCTTAAGTGCCATTGTCCTGTCCTCGCGGCCTTGCTCAGAGACCCGTCGCGACGTCGATCGACTGGCCGTCGGCCAGCGTCACAACCGCCTTCTTGACGTCGCCCTGGCGGCCAACGGTGCCGCGGAAGCGCTTGATCTTGCCCTTGCGGACGAGCGTGTTCACAGCCGTCACCTTGACGCCGAAGAGAGCTTCCACGGCAGCCTTGATTTCCGGCTTCGACGCCTTCTTGGCGACGTTGAAGACGACCTGGTTCTGCTCGGAAGCCATGGTCGACTTTTCGGTGATCGCCGGCGAGACGATCACGTCGTAGTGACGGAGGTCAGTCATTTAAAGCGCTCCTCGAGAGCCTCGACGGCGGCCTTCGAAAGGACCAGCGTGCCGCGGCGCAGAATGTCGTAGACGTTGATGCCCTGGATGGGCAGCACGTCGATGTTCGGAATGTTGGTCGCCGCTAGCTTGAAGTTCTGGTCAAGCTCGGCGCCGCCGATCACCAGGGCGTTGGTCAGCCCCAGTGTCTCGAGGTTCGCCGCCAGCGCCTTGGTCTTGGCTTCGGCAAGCTTCAGCTCGTCGATGATGATGAGCGAAGCGCTCTTGGCCTTGGCCGAGAGAGCATGCTTCAGGCCCAGCGCGCGCACCTTCTTCGGCAGCTCGTGCTCATGGCTGCGCACGACCGGGCCGTGCGCCTTGCCGCCGCCGCGGAACTGCGGAGCGCGAGCCGAATGGTGACGGGCGCGGCCCGTACCCTTCTGCTTGTACATCTTGGCGCCGGTGCGCGCGATTTCGGCGCGGCCCTTGGCCTTGTGCGTGCCCTGCTGCTTCTTGGCGAGCTGCCAGCGCACGACGCGCTGCAGGATGTCTTCGCGCGGGTCAAGGCCGAAAATCTCCTCGGAGAGTTTCACCTTGCCGGCGTCCTTACCGCCGAGCGTTGTAATCTTGAGGTCCATTATTCCGCTCCCTCAGTGGCCGGGGCTTCGTTCTTGGCGGCAGCGGCACGGATCGCGGCAGGCTTCGGCGCATTGGCCGGCAGCGCAACCTTGGCGGCGTCGCGAACCAGGATCCAGGCGCCCTTGACACCGGGAACCGCGCCGCGGATCAGGATCAGGCCGCGATCGGCGTCGGTCGAGACGACCTCGACATTCTGCGTGGTGACGCGAACGTCGCCCATGTGGCCGGCCATCTTCTTGCCCTTGAACACCTTGCCGGGGTCCTGGCGCTGACCGGTCGAACCGTGCGTGCGGTGCGAGACCGAGTTACCGTGGGTCGCGCGGCCGCCACCCATGTTGTGCCGCTTGATCACGCCCTGGAAACCCTTACCGGTCGAGGTGCCGGTGACGTCGACCTTCTGGCCGGCGACGAAATGCTCGACGGTCAGCTCGGCGCCGACGTCGATCATGTTGTCGGCCGAGACGCGGAACTCGGCGAGCTTCGCCTTGGGCTCGACGGAAGCGGCGGCGAAATGGCCGCGCAGCGCCTTCGACGTGTTCTTCACCTTGGCAAGGCCAACGCCGAGCTGGACGGCGGTGTAGCCGTTCTTCTCCTGCGTGCGCTGAGCCACGACCTGGCAGTTCTCCATCTGGAGAACGGTGACGGGAACGTGTTCCCCGGCATCGTTGTAGATGCGGGTCATTCCCACCTTCTTTGCAATAACACCTGAACGCATCGGTTCAATTCCTTTAGAGTTCCGGGCCAGGGGCAGCGCCCCTTACCGCGCTCTCAATCCCTTAGAGCTTGATCTCGACGTCGACACCGGCGGCCAGATCGAGCTTCATCAAAGCATCGACCGTCTGCGGGGTCGGATCGACGATGTCGAGCAGACGCTTGTGCGTGCGCATCTCGAACTGCTCGCGGCTCTTCTTGTCGACGTGGGGCGACCGGTTGACCGTGAATTTTTCGATCCGCGTCGGCAGCGGAATGGGGCCGCGGACGTTGGCGCCGGTGCGCTTGGCGGTCGACACGATTTCGCGCGTCGAGGCGTCGAGCACCCGGTGGTCAAACGCCTTAAGGCGGATGCGGATATTCTGTCCGTTCATGCGTCAATTCCTTGTTCTGGCGCGGCGCGGGCAGCTCCCGCGCCCGCGACAGATCCGTTTCAGTCCAATTACTCTTTGATGGTGACGACGATGCCTGCACCGACGGTGCGGCCGCCTTCACGGATGGCGAAGCGCAGCTTCTCTTCCATCGCGATCGGCACGATCAGCTCGACGTCGACGGTGATGTTGTCGCCGGGCATCA
>NZ_RZOY02000022.1:19483-70248 GCF_004022705.2 Mesorhizobium sp. M2D.F.Ca.ET.226.01.1.1 | reverse complement strand
TGGCGATGTCGCAGATCTCCTCGAAATGCTCGTAGAGGAAGCTCTCCCGGTGATGGTGCAGGCACCATTTGGCCATGATCGAGCCGCCGCGCGAGACGATGCCCGTGACCCGGTCGACGGTCAGCGGTATGTAGTGCAGCCGCACGCCGGCGTGGATGGTGAAATAGTCGACGCCTTGCTCGGCCTGCTCGATCAGCGTGTCGCGATAGACCTCCCAGTTGAGGTCCTCGGCGATGCCGCCGACCTTTTCGAGCGCCTGATAGAGCGGCACCGTGCCGATCGGCACCGGTGCATTGCGCACGATCCAGTCGCGGATGTTGTGGATGTTGCGGCCGGTCGACAGGTCCATCACCGTATCGGCGCCCCAGCGGATCGCCCACACCATCTTTTCGACCTCTTCGGCCATCGACGATGTGACAGCCGAGTTACCGATGTTGGCGTTGATCTTCACCAGGAAATTTCGCCCGATGATCATCGGTTCGCTCTCGGGATGATTGATGTTGGCGGGAATGATTGCGCGTCCGCGCGCCACCTCGTCGCGCACGAATTCGGGTGTGACGAAATCTGGGATCGCCGCGCCGAAGGCTTCGCCGTCGCGTTGCAGCTTGCCGCGCATCACCTCGCGGCCGAGATTCTCGCGGATGGCTACGAACTCCATTTCTGGCGTGATGATGCCGGCGCGCGCATAGGCAAGTTGGGTCACCGCCTTGCCCTGCTTGGCCTTGAGCGGCCGATTGCGTATCGGAAATTCCGGTGTCAGGCGCTCGCCGGTGGCGAATCCATTGTCTTCCGGCCGGACGTGGCGGCCGTCATAGGCTTCGACATCGCAACGCGCCGTGACCCATTCGTGGCGAAGCCGGGCAAGGCCTTTTTCGATGCTGGTTTGGACTGATGGATCGGTGTAGGGGCCGGACGGATCGTAGACGGTGACGGGCGGTTCGCCGGCCGTCGGATGGACGGAAATCTCGCGCATCGGCACCCTGATCTGCGGGTAGAGGACGCCGGGCTTGTGGATTTTCCGCGAGGCGGGCAGTGGTCCCGTCGACACGGCGGGGGTGAGGGCATTCATCGTGAGGCTCCTTTGCTCATGCATTGGAGACCCAGTTCTGTGCCGGAAGGATGAAAAGACGCTTCTGTAGACCTGCTGCAGCAGGACCTCGGGCGTAAACTCCCGCAAAGCGCTTGCACCGTCCCTACGCCAGTATGAACTGGATCAGGTTCAACGGGTCACTGCGCCGCGAAAGCCAGCAGTATCTCAGCCCCTTACCGGGACTCCCCTGGTGAATGCCTCAAGTTGAATGGGCCGGTGCTGCTTTGTCAAGCGCCTTCGGGCGCCTTCGGGCGCCTTCGGCCGGTGGCGACGTCCGGCGGCCGGCCGAGCGGAGAGCTCGCGCATGCATCGGGGACAAGTCACGCCCCGTAGACCAGGGCTGGAATGGCCAAAGTCTCATTCGCTTCGTGAAGGATGGAAAAACTGTATCGGCCATGTGCGTCGAGATCGACCGAGTAGCTCAGGCGGTCACGGATGTGGTTATCCTGGTCGAAGGCGACGATTTGCGGCTTCAGCGAGGTGATTTGCACCACGTCCAGGTAGATGGAGTTGCAGATATGATCTGGTCGTCGGGCTGGCAGGTGCAAGCGGCCGCTCTATTCAGGATGCGGCATCGGCGGCGTTCCCGATACCAATGATATCTTGCGGGCAACTTATGCAATCACCGGCTTCGTAAAACCCGACGGCGGCGGCCGTGTCCTGGCGCTGAGGATGTGCCGCTGTTCCAGCAGAGAAATCGCGTGGGCGCGGAGTTTTCGCTCTGCGAGGAAGAGTTGACGCAATCGTTTAGCTTGCTTGCAGTTCGTAGAGACCCGCCTTTGAAAGCAACTAAGCTATTGCATTGATATGTTGGTGCGCGATCGATCGCTACATAGCCGGCCGCCATTATCCGAGTATTGATCCGCCGGTGTTCGTGTTGCCGTATATGGCAATCCCTGCGAGATCGTCGCGGCCGGATCGGCCGCACCCTCTAGTCATAAAAGGGGAAGCGACCGAGAATTCCGCTGCCGAAAACTTCTCTGGCTTGGCTATGCATGCGGTAGATGAGATCGCCGCCTACCGCGACCTGGTCGAGGAAGGCATCGACGCCCAGTTCGGACAGCCTGGTTATCGCAATGCGTTAGCGGCTCAGACTTGCGGTCTCGAGAGCGGCCTTTGGGGGTCACCTCTTTTTTGTTTCAGAGGTTGGAAGACGGCTGCTCGTTACCCAATAGAAATGGCGACTACGGAACGCGATCGATCGCGGCCATCAGGAAACACCTGTCTTCGGCTCAACCTCGACATGGCGTCCGATCGACCGCAGATATACAGCTATCTCGTCCATGAGATGATCGCGTTCGCCGTAGATCTCAGCAATCCTGCGCAGCTGTGGCTCGACGGACCTCCGTTGCGCCGGCGTCAAATCAGCATCGCCAAAGACATATCCCAAGTTGCCAATCGCGCAAATGTTGCAGCCGGCCTCCACAACTGCTTGCACGAATGCCGGAATGTCTTTTTCTTGCATAGTCTTCATGTCGAACCTCTCGTGAATGGCGTGCTTGCGCGCCCATGCTGCCTTTTCAGCGTGTCCTCTGGGCGGCGCAAGCCTTGAGCGTAATTGTGCCGGGCAACCTCGACTATCCCGTCTGCCACGCTCTTTAGAGTCGGTGGGGTCTGGTGATTGCAGGCTGGGCCACTCAAAAGCCTGCAAGAAGAAAGTCATGGCGACCATTGCTCAAGATCGCGAGGGTGCGTGCAAGACCTTCCGTTGGCAGTCATGCACGCTCACCCAGCAACTGGGTATTGAGCAACTGGGTCTCACGTCGCGGGTCTCGTGTGCTTCACAGCCGAAAATAAGGTACCACCGTGGCTATTCTCAAGTGCAGGCTACCTCTTCAGGACACGGCGGAGTGCCTTCCGACGCACCCCTGGTGCAACGTGCGACCTAACGAGACACATCTCGTTCGCGTTCCCTCGACCTTTCTTCGTATTGCTGCTTGCCCTGCGATTTCAGGCCCTCTGCTAGCTTCTCGGCCGCTCTTTGGCCTGCAATGTCACTATTCAAGATCATATCCGACATCCCTGGATGGTCATAACCGTAATGCGCATGCAGTTTCCCTCACGAGCAGCGCCTATCCGTCGATTAGTTCGTCTTCCGGAACCCGAAGCCCTTTTTATCCGGCGTACCTATCCACCATTCAACCGGTATACCTTTCCCAACTTTGGCGGACCATTTACCTCAGGCATGATCATCTCGCGTGACATTTTTTTTTGGCGCCATCATCGCACGTGGCATTTTCTAAAAACCAAGACGTGTCAATTTGTAAAATCAAGGATGCGGCCGCGCCCGTTGCGAGGATTTGCAGGTAGCTCTTCAGCCCCAACACGATGTGTGAGGCGGCGGTGGAAAAGGCAACCGACGGCGTCGACGCGTCCTTTGATGATCGCAAGCGATATGCTTCGTCGCGAGCCCAGATTGCGGTCTCGGGCACAAGGCGAGATCACAGTTCTGCGATCTGTGGTAACGCGAGCCCGCAAAGCGCCGCTGCGGCCACCGCTTTTGGAATCTGGACGAGATTCGTCGTCGTCTGAGATCAGTTGATCGAGCAGTTCGCGCGCGCGGGACGCGCTTGCGGTGCAGTCTCTCCCGCGAGCTCGCCCGTGACCTTCTCATCGACGACATCCGAGAGCTGCGCGGACGGCCCTATGACCTCGTCGCTGTCGCCGGCGGCTGGAAGCACCTGACACGGCCGGCCTATGCCGATGCCATCCGCGCCTGCGGAAGCAGCGGGCGTGCCGTGGACCTGACGTGGTCGGACGTGCTGATGCTGATGTGCATCGGCACTTCCAGCCGATTACCCGCGCCGAATTGTCGTCGGTTTTCGGGAAGTAATCAGTCGCGACCTGATCGGCCATCTGCGGCACCGGCCTGATCGCGTCGAACCCGCGCAGTCCGACGCCCGGCGCTCCCTACACCTATGTGACGACAAAAGCGTCCTGCTCGAGTTCGGCCTCGACACGCTTCGCGATCTCCCGGACTGCGAGGCGCTCGAGGATGCCGGGCTGCTGAGCAGAGATGAGCTGCTTGCTGGTGAAATTATGCCAGAGTTGGCTAGTGGCCATGAGGATGCGGGTTTGGATACGGAGGAATAGCTTGGCGCTGCAGACGCTGTGGCCACCGGGCTTGCGAGTGCTTCCAGCTTTCCATAGCGAATCTAGCGCGCCCAAGGGCGTCCGAAATTTGTAGGCAAATTTCGGACATGGACACGGTCAGCGACGTCAAGCAGGCAGCGGTATGCGGCCTCTGCACCGCTGTCGCCCAAAAATTCGTGGCCATGGGCAAGCCCCACTTGAGACCCCCAGAGAGAACGCTCGTGAGCGATGGAAACGGTTTTGGTCCAAAGCTTGATACAGATGGCCTGCAGATGGGTGTAGGGTTTCAAAGCGCTCGAAGACGCGCCTTCGCAGAGTTAAAAGTCCGCGACGAACTCGTGTGTCGTTTGTCGCCAACTGCAAATTCGATAGTTAGCGCAATTATACTGCGCCGAGTCTGCCATCTCGAGCCCCAAGGGTTTGTGAGGCCTCTCGGCTCACCACCGCCTTTGCTAACCGCCGTGATTCCAAAGACGCGTGCCTTTACGGAGGGGGTCAAACGGCCTATATTATTCTTTATAAGGAGAAGAATAATGGGCACACTTGCTCGCATCTACACCCCCGCAGAGGCAGCCGCCGTCAGCGGGATAGGAATCAAGGCCGTGCACAATGCGATCGACAAACGCATTGTCGATACTGTGCCAAGCACTGCTCGGCGCATCGGTGGGGTCGTCCGACGGGCATTGACCGGCGAGGATTTGCTGCGGCTCAAGCTTTGGTATGGCGTGGGTGCGACATTGCCCGCTGATCGTCGCTACCGCCTGTTCGAGGAAATCAAAGCTGCCCCAAGGGCCAAGACCGTAAGGGCCGACGACCTGCTGATCGTCGACGTCGCCGAGGCACGTAAACAGCTCAAAGCGCGCATCGTGGATCTTGATGAAGCGGAGGCCGCCATCGGCCGCGTTAAAGGGGTGATGGGCGGAGAGCCTGTCTTCAAAGGAACCCGCATCCCTGTTCGTATGATCACGACGATGCTAGCGCAGGGCGCAGATGAAGCGGAGGTTCTGGAGGGATATCCGAAGCTAACGCCGCGCGTGATTGAGCTCGCCAGAATGTGGGTCGCCGCGCACCCGGTTCGTGGGCGGCCTAAGAAGCTGGTCGAGCAGGGCGTGAAAATAAAGTCGTCGAAGCGCGTGGTTTTGAAGGGCGACCCAGGTCCGTCGGCCAGGTCGAGACGCGTGTGACCTCGTGAGGTTTCTGATCGATGAGTGCCTGCACACGTCTCTGGTTGCGGTAGCCCAAGAACGCGGACATGAAGCAAACCACGTCAACTGGCTTGGGCTAAGCGGCGAAACCGACTGGGACCTCATGCCGCTCATTATCGATGAGGATTTCACCTTCGTCACCAACAATGCTAAGGACTTCAGGAAGCTCTATGCCAAAGAACCGGTTCACGCCGGCCTGATTATCGTCGTCCCTCAGGTCGGGCCTGAAAAACAGAGAGAGCTCTTCGATGCTCTCCTCGAGGATCTTGGCCCAGAGGAATTCCTGATTAATGAAGTTATCGAAATCGAGATCGAAAACGGCATTGCAATCGTAACACGATACGATCTGCCGTCGCCCTAGCTGAGGCTGCGCGATCTCCGCTTATGACCGACCCGGTTGCCAGTCGCTCATCTGCAAAATGTTACCGCCGAGTTTTGCAAACGCGCGTTGGCGGCAGGAGAAAACGAGAATCTGCTGATCGTGTGATTGACGATGCAAAGCGTCGAACATGCGCTCGATGCGGTCGTCATCGGAATAAACCAAAGCGTCATCCAGGATAACCGGTGTGGGTCGGCCGTCGCGGGCAAGCAAACGGGCGAAGGCCAGACGTGTCAGAACCGAAAGCTGTTCTCGCATGCCGCCACTCAACCTATCGACATCCTCATCCTGACCATTGCGGCGAACGGTCTGTGGCAACAGTGTGTTCTCGTCGAACACTATGGAGATGTCATCGAATAGCAATCCAAGCAGCGGTCGCAGCTCGGACATGACCGGCTTCAGATAAAGATCGCGTGCCGTCGAGCGCGCAGCGACCAGCGTCGTGCGCAGCCGGTCGAGGACGGCTTTTTCGAATTCGAAGCGTCTCGCTCGCTCTCCAGCGATTTCCAATTTTTCTGTGGCCTCGCGCAAAGCTTCTTCCACCGCGTCGTCGGACCGAGTGCGAATATGGCCATTGAGATCGGCCAGGGTTACACGCAACTGACTTGCTTCCTGTGTGGCGGCATCCTGAACCGAACGGGCGCGGCGCAGAACGGCTTCAGCGCTGGTGAGATCGCGAGCGCCGTCGCGCAGGGGAGCAGCGCGCATTTCGGCCGCTTCGCGCAGCTTTTGTCGTGCGGTGGCCTCGGTGAGCAGCAAGCGCCCCTTTTCCTCGCGCGCTGCATCGGGTCCCAATATGACCTCGAGGCTGGTCAGTTCCGCCTGGATGGTGACATAAGCCGTCTCCGCAGCCATGACAGCCTCGTCGGCATGGCTGCGCAAAGGCAAGGCCTCGCGCACGCTGTTGCGTGTTGTCGCCACACGCTGCTCGGCTGCGGCATGATGTTGCCGGATCTGTTCTGGATCGACTTTGAGTTCGAGGTCCCCGGCCCCGAGGGCACTCAGACGAGCAAGCTCCTCGTGTAATTGCTGTATCCCCTTGGGCGCGAGATCGGCAAGTCGCTGACGCGCCAAGCCCAGTTCGGTAGCTTTGTCGCGCGCTTCCACTAGGCGCTGGCGTGCCGTCCTGAGGCTATCGACACCGAGGGACGCAAGCAGGCTGCGGTGCTTCGCTTCGGCGTCTTCGATGGTCCGGTCGGCCTGCTGCGGCCGATTCGATCGCAGGGTCAAGGCTCCGATGCCGGCAATATCCAGGCGTACGGTGCCAGCAAAGCTTTGGTCTTCTGCATGGGGCAAGGGCTTGGCATCGATGGTCACCAAATCGGCGGCGCCGTCCCGGTATTCCATGCATAGCGTCGGCAGGGTTGCCAGGTGAGCTGCACGAAGGCTGGCGATCTCGATTTCGAGCGCCTGGAGTTGCTCGACAGCTTGTTCCGGCACCGCCAGCATCGCCAGTGCTGCCTCTCCATCTTCGATCTGGGTTCTGGCGACTTCGGCTTGTTTCAACCGGTTGTCCGAGCCGGCCAGTTGTTCGGCAGCGTCACGCGCCAAAAGAGTCGCATCCAGCCGCGCGAGCAATTCGCGTGCTTCGCGCTCTTCCAGTTCGGCTGCTTGAACTTCGCCCATCGCTTGTTCGTTTTCGGCAATGGCAGAAGCGCGCCGATCGAGAACCTCACTGCGGCGAAGCTGCGCAATCGTCGACTGCTGGCGCAAATCCGTGGCTCGTTTGAGCGCGGTCCGAAAACTATCGAGGGCCTGCTGCGCCGCGTCGTGGTGAATTGCGGCAAGGGCAGCTTCCGCCTCGGCGGCTTTCAAGGCTTCGCTGTGCGATTTGGCGGCCTCGACTGCGGCTTCCGCGGCCGAGATGGCTTCCCGCCGAGTGGCGCCTTCTTCGGGGTTTTCAAGCTCAGACAGACGCGCCAACGCCATGCGCCGCTTGTCGAGCGAATCGCGCAGACCGGTGACTTCGGCGCTGAGACGCTGCTCGTCTTTCACCAGCTTGTCACGCTCGTCGAGCGCTGCCGCATAGAGACCGCCGCTCTTGGGACGCAGCGTTGACGTAACCAGGCTATAGAGTTCTTCTTCACATGCCGCGGCGATTTCGGCCATGCGTCGCCCGCCGGTCAGGGCTTCAACTTCCCCCTGAACCGAGGACAGTAGGCTTTCGCGCACGCGTTTTTCGCCGTCCTCCTCGCTTTTGCTGCGCCTTTCGATGCCGGTGACCCCTTGGCGAACCCAGAGCAATCCTGCCGGTCCTGCGCTTCCGCCATGGATTAGTTTGCCGATAAAGGCTTCGGCCTCATCGGCTTGAGCCAACAGTCGCCCGCCGTCGAGGTCAATAACGCTGGCCAGCCTGCCGCCATAAAACTGCTTGGCAAGTCGATAGCGTCCTTCTGAAGTGGTGATGTCGGCCTCCACCACCGGATTGCCCCCACTGTAAGGCCGCAACAGTCGCACGCCTTCGGGTGTGCCCGTGTGAGGCTGGAAAAAGAGTGCGTGCAGCGCTTCGAAGAAGGTTGATTTGCCGAACTCATTGACCGCGCAAAGCACGTTGACGCCGTCGCCGATGTTTTCGATGGCGACGCCTTGCCCGGCGAACCGTTTGACGTTGTGGAGCCGAAGGGCCGTAAGTTTCATGATCCCATCGCCTCGCAATAGCTGAACAACCGAACCAGTGCTTCTCGCGATATGTCGCGTTCGACAGCCGACCGGGTTTCGTCGCTGCTTTCATCCAACAGTGCCTGCGCTGCCTCGCGAAGGGCACCAGAGCGGTCGATCCGATCCAAATCGCCACTTTCGCAGTCGGTCGCGAGCCCGTCCCCGTCCAGTTCCAGATAGGCGAAGTCGGGCGCGGCTACCGCGATCGCCGCTTGAAGGATCGTTCGCCCACTTAACCGCACCCGGCCAGACGCGGCAATTCGCAGCAAAGTCTGACGCCGCAGATGAGCCGGTGGAAGCAACGCTTCAAATGCCGCGGCGCTGTCGTCGCCAGACAGCAGATGCAGGGGAGCGGTTTTCCAGGAAAAGCTAGCTGTTTCAACGGCCACGATCTCGGGCACGGCGCCAGGCCCGGCAATGGAAACGACAAGGGCCTGACCGGGTGTATCATGCTTGAAACGGTCAGGTTCGGGCGCACCGCTATAACGGCTGCGCTCATTGATGGTGACGGGTCCGTGCCAGTCGCCAAGTGCCAGATAATCGAGGCCGGCCTTAGTCGCGCGATCTGGTGCAATGACATCGGACGCTGCTGAATCTTCGGAAAAGTTCTGAATAGCGCCATGAGCAAGGCCGAGCCGGATGGCGCCTTGCGGCGTCGCGGCGCTGTTCATCCACTCGGTAAGGTCGCGACCGGGTCTGCGGGTGGTGCAAGGTGCAGGCAGCAGCGCCACGTCCGCGCCAATAGTCAGGGTTTCGGGCCGCGTCGCCAGCAGGACATTGTCCGGCACAACGCTGTCCGCTGCACTCCACAATTGATCAGCCAACAGGGAATCATGGTTGCCAGGCAGCAATATCCAGCGCAGAGGCGCGCTCTGGCTCATCTCGGCCATGGCCTGCCGCAACATCGCTGGAGTGGGCGTTTCGGTATCGAACGTATCGCCGGCCAGAAGTATGGTGGATGCACCATGGACGCGTGCCTGCTCTGCCAGCCGGCTGATCGCGCCATGGCGCGCTTCACGGAGCCGCCCGCGCAGATCCTCTGGCATGTTGCCGAACCGCTTGCCGATATGAAGATCGGAGCTGTGGATGAATCGAAACATGGAGTCTCCGAGACTATGTCGATGCCAGGTTGCGCTGGGCGCGATCGATGGCTTCATCCAGCCGGGAGCGTGAAATCGCCGCAAGTCGCTCGACACCGAGCAGACGTGCAAGGTCGAGAGCGGGGTCGGACTGTTCCAGAATGTCCTCGTTCGCAACGACGACAGCGGCCAGCTCGGCGATTGGAATGTCGGCAATGGACCGGCGGGCATCGGCATCGAACGGCATGCGATAATCAAGCAGGTCGACCACCGTCCCTCTCTTCCATAGGAAGCTGCCGCTGGATTCTTCAGTTCTATCGAACTCGCGCAGATGCAGGTCGATCCGCTCCCGAATCTTGTTGCCCGTTCTGAGCCAGCCATGCGCCCGTGCGATGCGCTGCGCAAGGACGTCATCTCGCAGAGGTCCTTCCTGCTCGATCACCGCGTCGACCATGGACCGCAGCGTGCCTCGGTAGACGAAGTCATAAAACTGATCCGGGCTGGTGGAAAATCCGGTTAGATCAGTCAGGCGATAACGGCCGCCCGTCGGTACGGTATCATGCGTCGAATGCGCGGCCGCAGGCAAAATTCCTGCAGATGCCGATGGGCGCTCTCCCGTCGCGAGGGGAGCGGCGACAAGTTCTGGCTCTGATTTTATCGACGGATGTTCCGGTTCGCCGGCCGATGCTAGGTCTTCGGCTGGCAATGGGTCCATGGGGTCGACCTTATGTCCCATGTCCCAATGGATCGCGGCTTCACTTTCCTGTTGTTCAGCCTGTTTGCGACGGCTTTCCTCGAGCAGCGCGGCCAGGCTGGCATGAAGCCTCTCGGTGCAACCTTCGAGATCAAACCACCAATCGGTTGACCATACCCGGACAATGTTCCACCCGAGGCCGCGCAGGACCTGCTCGCGGACCTTGTCTCGATCTCGCGCCGTGGCAGAACTGTGATAGGTCGCGCCGTCGCATTCGACCCCAGCCAGATAGGCGCCGGCGAGATCGGGATGCCGGATCCCTATATCCACTCGAAAGCCCGAAATGCCGACTTGAGGAACGATGGTCCATCCGCGCTTCTCAAGCTCGGCAGCGACGGCCTCCTCGAAAGGGGATTCCAGGGCTCCGACCGATCCGCGTTCCTGCGCTGGCAATGCCACAGCGCCGCGTTCGGCAAAATCGAGAAAGGCTTTGAGATGCTGTACGCCGATCGCTTTGGTTCGGTTGGGGTCGATCTGGTCGGCGGCAAAACCTGAAAATACGATCAGTTCCTGCCGCGCACGCGTCACCGCGACATTCAGCCGGCGTTCGCCGCCGTCCCGATTCAGCGCGCCGAAATCCATGCTGCGCTTGCCGGCATTATCTTGCGAAAAGGTGATCGAAAACAGGATTATGTCACGCTCGTCCCCTTGGACATTTTCCAGATTCTTGACGATGGCGGGCTCAATACGCTCGTCGGCAAAGAACCATTCAAGCTCCGGCTCTGTCTGGCGTGCCTTGTCGAAAAGGTCGAGGATGAGCGACTGCTGTTGCGCGTTGAAAGTGATGACTCCGAGCGTGGGTCGGTCCTTTTCCGGTAGGGCCAGCCAACGCCGCATCCTGCTGACCGCCTCGTCGGTTACCGCTTGGGCTTCGATTCGATTGGTGCGGCTTTTGCCACGGTCATAGATGCCGGTCGTGATTTTTCGCAGCTGAACTGCCCGATCTTCCACCGTTGGCGAAGGGAATGTGATGAGCCGGTTCTGATAGTAGTGATGGTTGGAAAAGGCGATCAGCGACTCATTGCGGCTACGATAATGCCAGCGCAGGTCACGTACCGGGATGCCGGCCGCTTTGGCTTCGTCGAGAATGCTCTCAAGATCCTTTTCGTGTTCGACGACTTCCTCGTCCTCCTCGTTGCGGCCAAAGAAATTGGTGGGCGGCAACTGCTTGGGATCGCCTACGATTATGGTTTGATGGGCTCGCGCGATGGCACCGACGGCGTCCCAGGTGGTGATCTGCGATGCTTCGTCGAAAATCACCACGTCGAACAGGGCTTGGTCGGGCGGTAGATATTGAGCGATTGAAAGAGGGGACATCAGCATGCACGGCGCGAGCTTGGCAAAGCTCGTCGGCATCGCGCCAATCATCTCGCGGATTGACCGGCTGGGCCGCTGCAATTCCATCTGATGGCGCAACAGGCCCAACTCGGAATTGCGCGGGACGCCTTGCACAGCCGGCAAACCATGAGCGATGGCACTGATGACGCGAAGGCTTGCTTGAGCGCGGACAAGATCGTCGATTTCCCGGAAATCTTCGATGGCGTGCTCGTGCTGGAAGCGACGGAAATTCCGCAGCACCGGATCGGCATCCAGCGTGGCCGGCAGCCACCAGCGTACATAGGCCAGGCGGAACGCGGATTGAGCTTCAGCTGGTCGCACTAGACCCGCCTCGATATCGTCGACCAACGCTCCCAGATTGTGACTGACAGCCCTGCGACGAATGCCGCACCACGAAGTCCAGTCCCGGAGAAGATGACGGGCGTCGAGCAAGTCTCCCATCGCAGTCGTCAATTCGGTCAGCGGGTTATCATGTTCTGCCCAAGAAGGCGTCTTTCCAGCAGGGATCGCAAATTGGGTCTTGGCAGCCTCGAATGCTGCAGAAGCCGCAAGGAAGCGGGCTGCCCCATAGCGCATCGTGCTATCTGCTGCACCGCTTCGCAGGCTCGGGGCGGTTGCTTGCAGGAGCGCTTTGAAATCCTCCGTGCCGAGGCCGGGCAGGCGTAGCGTCTGTCGAAGCCTTTCGGCCATCGAGAGTATCTGATCGATACGGTGGGTGTCGGTATCAAGTGCGGCAAATCCGATCGGCTTCCCAGATAGGATGTTGGCTTCGACAGTGGCCCGGCGGTCCTGCATCAGGCGCAACAGCAGCAAGTCGTGCTGAGGATCGGCTACCCCCTCTGTGACATAGCCTTGAAGCAGCTTCTGGACTTTGCGTTTGCCCAACTGACTGTTTGGCCAGAATGCAGAAGCGGCCTGCTGCCATTGCTGCTCTATGTCCTCCACCCGTATGCGCGCAACGGCAGCCTCGTCATAGCGGGCCGACAGGTCCTTGCGAGACTTGCGATAGTCTCCGATTGCCTCATTGAGAGTGGCGAGGGCTCCCCGCAACTGGGCGAAATCTCGATCAAAGACAATGCTGACGTCATAGCCGGCACTGTCCTGGAGTGCCGCTGCTAGTTTTCGCAGCGCTTCGAGCTCCGCTTTTGACGCGTCGCCTTTGGCGCGCAGGCCGATGCTCACCAGGAAGGCGTCGAGTGCGGTCGCTAGAACCTCGGACGCATTCTTGAGGGTCTTTGCCCCTTCGAGCAAATTGTCCTGCCAGCCTGACGTCCACTCGGTGACATCTATAAGACGCAAGACCGACCGCATCTCCACCGACTGAAATGCGAGACCTGTTTCGGCGGCAATATGCTCCAGCGCCAGCCGGTTTGCCTCGTCATGGGAATCGCGCGATGGCCAGGACAATCTCGGAGCGTGCTGCCGCTTGTTCTTGAGAGCGATGCCGAGCGCCAGATAAGGCGTCAGACCATTGACATGGTGCCGATGCAGCGCTTCGACATAGGCATTCAGTTCGTCGCGACGGACGCGAAGCCGCTCGTTGATCGCAATCCACTCCGCTGCGTCCACGCGCACGCCGCTTTCCCAGCTGATCCTGAGCTGGGTGAGAAAGTTGCGTCGGTCCGCCTTGCTGGAATGGAGTTCGAGACAATGCGCGCCCAGGCCATGTTCGCGCAGGCGGCGATACACCACATCGAGCGCCGCCGTCTTCTCGGCCACAAACAGCACGGTTTTGCCAACTGAAAGACAGTTGGCAATCATGTTGGCAATGGTCTGGCTCTTGCCAGTGCCGGGAGGACCGATGATGACAAAATCGCGACCCTCAGCGGCGGCAAGACTTGCGGCGGTCTGTGAGGAGTCGGCCGGCAGCAGCAAAACCATGTCGGACGGGGCATAGTGCCGGTCGAGTTCGCGCTCGTCGCGGAATGATGCGCCATTGCCCTCGAAAGCTATCTCCGGCGTGTCGATCAGATGGCGCACGACACGGTTTTCGCGCAGCGCATCGGTACGCTCGACCAGATCCTTCCACATGAGAAACTTGGCGAAGGAAAAGGTCGACAGCGCCGTCTCGTCCACCACCTCCATGCCGGGGACGTCGCGCACTGCCTGGCGCATAAGACCGAGCAGCCTCGGCACATCAACGCCGCTTTCGTCCTCGGGCAGCTCACCGGAAAACTGTGGCAGTTTGAGCTCGAAGTCGCGTTCGAGAAACTGCAACAAGGTTGCGTTGAATCGCGGTTCATCTTCATGGAAGCGCAAGGTAAAATGCGATGTTGCGCTGCGGCGCTCGATTTTGACCGGTACGAGCAGCAATGGCGCGCGATAGCTGCGCTCGTCCTCGGCCTTCTTCTTCCAGCGCAGGAAGCCGACCGCCAGGAAGAGCGTATTCGCGCCGCCCTCGGCAAAATCGTTGCGCACTTGCCGGTAAAGATCGATCAGCCGGGATTCCAATTGACGCCCATCGAGCGTCGACGGGAGCTCGTCGCGCAGAAGCGCTTCCGCGGCAAAGCCACGCTGGAGGTCACGTCCGTGCACCTCGCGATAGAGGACAGCATCCCGCTCGCCCAGTGGATTCTGTTCGGGGAGCGAAATCAGCCGGATCGAAGCGCCTGCCATCAGACGGTCCTCGAGGTAGCCGACGTCAGTACAAAGAAACGGAATTGTCTTCTTGGAGTCCGGAAAATTGAGCAGGCGGTTCCGCAGTGTCAAATCGAGGAGCTTTTTCTGCCAGCGGTCGATCCGTCCGGCCGCTGTCGTCGGCTTTACCTCGACGATCTCGACCGGCAGGGCTACCACGGCCGGTGCGGCTGGCAACGGCAACGCGATTTCGGTTGCCGCCTCTGCATCCACGCTGCGGCGCGTCGGTTCGTGCGAAGCAAGCGGTGTGATGCCGCCGCTGCGCGAGCGGCGTATATCGATGGCTGCGACAAAGGTGGCTACCTGCGTTTCGTCGAGCCGCTGTTCGATTGCGTGTTGGGCAGCCTCCAACGTCATCGCCGGCCGATGCGTCACGCCTGTCGTCTCAAACACGATGAGTTCGCGCGATGCCAGCGCCTTGCGGACCTCCATGGCATCGGGTTCAATGGCGTTGGCGAGCGTCCTTTGTGTCATCCAGACGCCGACGGCCGCGTGTCCCTGAAACATCAAAACGACGGGATGCAAGCCCGTCGCCTCCAGGGCGGACGCGAATAACAGACTGGTATCGAGACAGGTTGCCAGCTTTTCTGCCGTAATAATTGAGGGACGTCGAATTTTTTGGCCGCGGCTTTCGAAGCTCGCAGGTGGCTCTGCATAATGCAGCGATAGGCCAGCAATGGCCGAATAAATTGCGGCCGCCAGCATGAATGCGCGTTGCGGATTGCCGCTTTGATAGCCATCGAGGCTGGAAGGATGACCATGCGCTGCGAGCAGCTCCGCTGCGGAACGCAGCAGTCCTGCGATCGCCGGGTCGTTCGGCATGACGAATGCGGCGAGCAATTGCGCCATATCGACGACGCCACCCCATTCGTCGCGGGCAAGCAGGCGCACCGCAACGCGCTGCTCGGCCAGCACTGCGCCTCCTGAGGTTAGGCGCAACGTTATCTCCCCGCGCTCAGCCTCGTTGAGACCGGCCAGATAGCCGGCGTCGAGATCGATTTTTCGATCGCTTAAGGGAAGCCGGTCGCCAGCAACGATCCGATCAATTGTCCAGCTTTTGGCGCGCAAAAAAGGGGGGTTCGATGTCAGCTCGAGAGTGCATTTTTCGAAACCCTGCTGGGTCGGGTTGTTGAGCGCGATAGACCGGATCACCGGAATAGCATTTTGGAAGGACGCATATGTAAAGCTGGCGGCGATGTCCGCCACGACTTCTATTACGGGCGCGGCTGATATACCGGCAGCATCGCCAGTCTCCGAACTCGTTTCCATACCCCATCCCCTATTTTCATTTACGATAGAACTTTGCCGCCAGAATTTGAAAGTAAATTCTCGGTATGGTCGCCGCTTATGTCCAGCAGCATAGATTTCTAAAAGTGTTACCGCCCAGATAACGGTCGAAATGGAGACAGGCGATAATCGGTCGTCACGATTGGAGGGGATCCAAAAGTCGCGGAAATCGGAGCGCCGGCGCACGCTGCTGAAACCCAAGACGGGCAGGACGTCATCCGCAAATGTGTGGCGGTCCGGGCGCCATGGACCAAGCGTTGCGCGCCTATCGCGAGCGCTGTCGTGGCGCCTATCGCGGACTCGGACCCAGCCCGACAGTGACGGCGAACCTCGATCGGCCTATCGGTGAGGCGGTCGAATTCCGCCCATAGACTATCGAAAGGCACGCACTTCCAGCTCTATCTCCTCGTACGCGTTGCCGGCTACCTAAATTCGTGCGCGCGGTCCAATGCCTTTGATTGCTGATGTCGTTGTGGAGACGTTTGATCGCTGAAGCATTTGTTTGCTGACCTAGCGGCGCGGGGGGAGGTCATTTATTGGGTACATCTCCAGCACTCTATGTGCGATCGCGAGGAAAATTTGTCCAGACAAGCGAATTCATCGAATCTGGACTAATCAATAAGTATAATGATGGTAAGATTCGGGGGGCAGGAATGGCCGAGGTTGGACTTTTGGAATGGGCGGATAAGCAGCCCGACTGGATTAGGGATGCCTTAAGAAGACACGCCGCGCGGCCGGGCTTCAACCTCGAGCAGGAGGATAAGGCCGGTGTAACAGCTCGGGTCCGCCACGTCGGTGGATTTACCGCTGATCTGCCCGAATGCTCTCCGCTCTCGGCGGAGCATTTGAGGGCCAACAGTTCGAACGAGCCGCGCGCGGTGCTTTGCTCACTCGGCCCCGTCAAGCATTTGAACCGCCTCGCCGAAGAGCAGCAACTGCGTTTCGCCACCGATGGCATCACCATTATCTACGGCGACAATGGAAGCGGAAAGAGCGGCTATTGCCGGATCGCGAAGAAGCTTTGCCGTAGTCTGACGGCGGATGATCTTCTTGGCAACGTGTTCGAGATCGGCACCAAACCGCCAGCCGAAGTGCTTGTCCGGTTTCTCGAAGAGGGTGCTACGGAACCGACCCCCATAACCTGGAAGGACGGAACGCTGCCCCCCGCGTCAATTGCACGGATCTCCGTTTTCGACTCCGCGAACGCTCGCCTCTACGTCGATAAGCAAAACCGTATCGGTTTTCTGCCCGCAGCCATCGCGCTTCTCGAAAGCCATGGACGTCACCGCACCGAGCTCGAAGCCGACTTCCGGGAAGAAATCAAAGCGATCGAAAAGAACCTAAAGACACCATTGCCGAGTGGGTACACAGCTGCCGGCGCGGTCGTAAAGCTGCTGGCTCGTCTCGAAATCAAGTCAAAGGACGTGATGCCTTCCGCAGCCGAAATCAAAAACCTCGCTGCCCTCTCAGAGCAGGACATGGCTGATCTCGCTGGCCTCGAACAGGCTCTGGCAAGCGACCCTTCAACGATGGCGACAAAGCGTCGGCGTGCCAAGGCGGCCTTGGAAAAACTGCTGACTGCATCTGAACAGATCGACGCGGCTCTCTCAGCGGCGGCCCTCGAGATTTATCGCAATCTATATGCAACAGCCGATTCTACAGCGCAGGCTGCACAACTTGCCGCCTCAGGAGCGTTCGCGACTATGCCGTTGAGCGGCGTTGGGCTTTCTCCCTGGCGGTATATGTTCGACCATGCACGAGCCTATTTAGCGAGCGTCACTGGCATCGATCATCAGCACTTGCCAGATCAGGAAGGCGATCGTTGCATGCTCTGCCAGGAGCCGATGACGGCGGACGCCGCGGGGCGGATCCAATCCTTCAATGACTTCGTAACGGGCGCCGCAAATAAGGCGGCGCAAGTCGCATCTATTGCCCATGAAGAGGCCCTGCGCCAAATCAAAGGACTCACCATTGCGACCGGGGAGGCGGTTGAGGCGGCTCTCGGAGAGTTTGGCGATCTGTCCGCCGCACGCAAGGCGATGGTGGCCCTGATCTCGGCATATTATGTCGAGGCAGGTAAAAGGCGTGATGCAATTGTCGTTGCGGCTGCGCTGTCCGAGTACGCTGCGTTCCCGCAACTTGCGGCGCCAGTTGCATCGAAACTCCGAACGGAGGCGGAGGCGCTAGAGGCCGAAGCGCTGACGGACGACAAGGCAGCGGCCGACGACGGGAACCGCGCTACCGATCGAGCTCGTCGCGATACACTCAAGGATCGGAAAAAACTGGGCGACGATCTCACCATCGTTCTCGCGCGCTTGGCGAATCTCGAAGAGCGGCGCAAGCTTCTCTCATGCTGCGATGCTGTCGAAACAGGCTCGGTGTCACGGCAGATGACGTCGCTTCGACGAAGCCTCGTCATGCAGGATCTCGAAAAGCGCGTCGTCGCCGAGATTGAGACTCTGGCGTTAACGCACATCCCGTTCGCAGTTAATGATCGTAGTCAAGATGGGCAGAGCTATTTCGAGGTCGGGCTCAACGCGGCAAAAGCGATCTCAAACAGCAAGGTCTTAAGCGAAGGAGAGCAGCGCGCGCTTGCCCTGGCCTGTTTCTTAGCCGAGGTCGGAGGAGACACATCGCGTCAAGGCATGATCATCGACGACCCCGTGTCATCTCTCGACCATGTTCGGATCAGGCGGGTCGCGGCAAGGCTCGTAAAAGAAGCGGCCACAGGACGTCAGATTATTATTTTCACCCATAATCTTCTGTTCTTCAACGAGGTGGTTGACGCAGCTGCGCAGGCCAATCCGCCGATTCCCCTTGTTCGAAACTACATCAACAAGTCCGAATCTGCCGGTTTTGGCTTGATTAGCGAAACTGACGAGCCGTGGATCGCACAGTCTGTCACGAAGCGCATCGAGACTCTCAAGACGCGCCTGAAGAGCTTCGACGGCGCCACTGATTTCACCACCGATGCTTGGCGAAGGTCAGCGAAGGATTTCTACAGCGATCTTCGGGAAACCTGGGAGAGGCTCGTTGAAGAAATCCTGCTCGGTAAAGTCGTCGAGCGATTTAACAGCGATGTCAAGACACAGAGCCTGAAGGGTGTGGTGGTCGAGGACGAAGACCACAAGCGAATCTATTGGGCCATGAAGCGAGTTTCGGAGCGTTCTGGACATGACATGGCGTCCGCCAAGGCCATTCCAGTTCCAACACCAAACGATATGAAGAGCGATCTTGATGGAATTGACCAATATCGTATCGACACCACCAAACGAAAAAAGGATGCCGAAAAGCGCCGGATTGAATTCGAACAGCCTCCCAAGGCGACTGTACTCTAGCCTAATGACTATTGTCGTGTATTACTGGCCCTCACTGGCTTCATCCTGCTGCGCATGCCGGTGTCCGCCTGCCGCGGGCGAAGCCGACGTGACGAGGAAGTATCGCGAGGGCGCCAAGCCATCAATGGCTGTGCGCTCGCTCTTCATCTTGGATTTCAGCGCCGAGAAGCCTGACCGCTGGTAGTGCTTCGCCTGCACAATGTCGCCGCCGGCAAGGGCATGTCGACCATCCATCGCGTCGTCCGGTCCCTCGGGAAAGGCCTCGAAACGCTTGTCGATCTCGCGACCTACGAGGTCGCGGGCCAAATCCTCAAACTCGTTATGGGACAAACTCGAGAAATCATAAGCCATGCGCCCAGATTGAGTGCCCATTTGGTGGGCAGACAAGCAACCGGGGGCACAATTGCGTCGTGCCTCTCCATTACCAACAAAAAGATAAACGCGCTTTCCAGGCGATGCGGTCGGATGATCGTTTCGCGCTTGGCAAAAGCGAACGGATTAGTCTATGGCTCTCGGCGGGGGGGCGAGTTATGCGACGGGTGCGAATCCTTCAAGTAGGCGATATTCACTATCCGGATTGGCATCCTTCCTCTAGCAACATCGATGCCAAGGATAGCAAGTTCGCTCCGAAAATAACGCAGAAGCTACGCGCGTCTTCGCTGCGTGCCGTCTTGACGAAGCTTCGGCGGCTGACGACTTCGAAGCCCTTGGATTCGATCGCCTTCATGGGGGATTTCACGAGCCGTGGCGACAAGACTTTCATTGCTTCGGCATTCCAGCATTTCACGTTGCTCTGCCGCGCACAGGGGCGCAGTTCAAAGGCGCTTCCGTTGATATTCGTACCGGGAAATCACGATGTGAACCGTGATGACGCGCGCGAACTTGGACCGACTGAGAAATTCAGCGAAATGGCGAGTTTAGCCGCCCGCTTGGGTTGGCAGACCGTTCCCGTGGACCAACCCGTGCACTTCAGACTTCCGACAGGATCCGCAGGCGCAAACTTCATCCTCGTCAACACAGCGATAGGCAGTTGGGAGCTTCAGAACCTTCCCGCGTTCCTTCGTGATCGTCTCGAGGCACTCGGTCCTTCTACAGAACCTGTAGATCTCGGCTCGCCGGACACCTCGGGACATTCGCCCGCGACACCTCCCAGCGATCCAGACAAGGAGGCGTCCGACGACGAGTATTACGGTCAGATGGACACGCCATACATCTCGCGTGAGATGCTTGCAGGCCTACAGGAATTGCTCCAGCAGCCCGACATGCGTTACGGCATCATGATCGGCCATCACAATCTGCTGCCACAAAAGACTCCGCGCATTACGCCATACGCGGAGATGCTCAACAGCGGATTTGTCAGAACTCAGCTGCTGCAGGGCAACAAGCCTATCGTCTACCTGCATGGACACATACATGCCGATCCGGTCGAGATCGTCAACGATCCAAGGTTTCCGGACGGCAAATTGATCTGCATCTCAGCACCAGAGATACAGTCAGGTTTCAATGAGCTCGTCTTCTTCACGACCGATCAGGGAGAGCTCGTCGGCATCCGACTTATACCCTACCGCACCAATGTCGCCGACGGGACGGTCATGGAAGGCGAACATTGCTTCATCTCGACTATGTCCAACGGCAAGGCCTTTCTGAACAACGGCACGTTTGACCTGATGCGCCGACTGCGCGACCATGCCACCAGGCGCGGGAATGGGTTACTCTTCTGGGACGAGATCACTGAGATTGCCGCCTCCGCCGAGCTCGGGCTAGATTTGGAAGACTCTCTTCTGATGCTCCAAGCGGCGCGCTTCGTCGAGATAGACGGCCTCACGAAGGCAAACTCGGCTTGGCGCATTAAGGTAAGGGACGAATAGAGATGGAGAATCCGTTCGGCCCCAACAGGATCGAGTACGAAAGTCGCCCGATACTGTGGTTCAGTCAGAAGTCGGCCTTGATTTCTGCCGCCGCCAAGCCGGTCTTCGTCGCAGGGACGAGAGGCAGCGGCAAGACCAGTATTCTTCGCTCGCTTTCCACAGTTCATATCCTCGAAGACAAAAGTCTCGCGGACCAAGTCGGCAAGCTCGGCTGGTATGGCGTCTTCTTCCAGCTCAATGAGACATTTTCGCCCCTAATCGACAACGCGGTTCTGAACCTCATTCCGGAGCGGATACGCTTCGACACGGCCGCCGTGATCCCGCGGCAATTCGTAATCTTCTCTCACTATCTGGAGCTGAAGATAGTCGAACGCCTGCTCGAGAGCATCAGCCAGCTCAGACGCGACAGCCACTTGAAATACCGGGCCTCTGAAGATAGGGACGTCGCCTTGGCACTGCATCGCGAAGTGCTGCACTTCATACCCCAACCTGCCCGTCTCGACTTCTTCAGCATAGATGAGCTGCGGGGTGGGATAACCCGGTACGTCGACGAATGCTTCAACGCGTTCTTCTTTGCCGCCGATGAGGGAGCGACCGGCTTCAGAGCGACAGACCCTGGCGCGATCATTAACAAGGTCGCGACCGCGATCACCCCACTTTTAAATGGCCCATCTTTCGCCGGTGACAGGGCGCCCTTCTTCAAGATCCTGATTGACGACTGTGAGGCACTGACACCGCTCCAACAGCAGTTCCTGAACACCTTGGTGAGGAAGACGCGCGGCAATGTGAAATGGGTCCTCGCCTACATCGGCGGCCTTTACGACACGATCCGGACGATCATACCCGGCCAGTCGCTCTCGAATGCTGACCGGGACGTCGAGAATCTTGATTCAGTCGATCCGAGGGAGTTCGCCACGCTGTGCGAGAACGTGTCGTCGCTTCGGCTCTACTATGCGCTTCCTGACCATCTGCGGAGTGATCTCAAGCGCAACGATGCGCTCAGCGCGTTTTCGCTCAAAAACCGGCTGGGGCGGCTTTCCGTCAATGACATCATCGAGCGGGTTATCATATCGGGTCATTCCGAGGGCAGAGAAGAGCTTGTGGCACTCGCTGATGCAGCACGTGAATTCCTCTCCGTGAATTTGAGGACGGCGGATCAGCAGCAATTCCTTCTTGATCGAAAAGCGCGCCCTTATGCCGAAGGGCTGGCGCTCGCGCTCATGAACCCGGAAATCAAGCGCCGGCCCATGAGCAAGGCGGATGCTTCAAATCTGAAGAGGTCGATCGCCCGGAAACAGGGATGGGCTTTTCTGAAAGCGTGCCAGATGCTGCGTCTGCATGACTACCCGTACGTAGGGCACCAGATCATCACATCATTGAGCGACGTCTGTATACGCGATTTCCTTGATATAATGGGAGAGATCTTCCGCCGCAGTGTTCCGAGTTCCAGTGATCCACGAAAACTGGTGGAATTCATCAACTCGGATTTACAGATTCATCTCGAACAGCAGAGACAGGCTGTGAACGCCGCCTCTCAACGGAAGCTTGATGGACTTCAGGCGCTTTCACATCCGTACGAAGAAGAGAGCGTGCGCATGGTGCGGGCGTTGGGTTACCTGACCGCTCGCCTCCAGACAGAGTTTGCCGAAGAAAATGCTCTAGGAACGACAGAGAGAGGCATTTTCAGGGTTGATCTAAAGGAAATGCGCTCGCTGGTGAACCGACTGGAGCAACCCAGCGGAAAACTGGACGAGGTCCTGCGTCGGGCGGAAAGGGATGGGTTTATCCGGGAGGTCTCCGCCGCCGGCAACTTTGAGGTGGACCGCGCCGACCCCGCATCGAAGGAGATGCTGATCAGATTGCATCGGCGATTTGCACCTTACTTCGGGTTCTCCTATCGCGGCCCGTACGAAATCAACACAATCCCTGCGGCGCAGATGGTCGACCTGCTTTTTACCAGGCATCGGCTCCCAGAAGACTGGGCCGACTCGGTGTTTAAGGAGCTCGTCGCGCGGCCCGCACTCAAGACCGAATTCCAGCACTCGCTTTTCGAGAGCGATCTCGAATGACCGCTTCAACTGTCGAGTATCGAGTCTTCGGCCATCTGGCCGTCACTGAGAAGGCGAGAGATGCAGGTACCTGCGAAACGATGGAGGCAGATATCGCGATCGTCGCGCTTGGATGGGAAACGCGTTTCGCCGCGTTCGAAAACCATCTTGACCTGAAGGTCGGCAAAATCGTGGTTCTGGACTTTGCTCTGAAGGAAGCGAACGTCCCAGCCGTCGAAGAAAACCGGCGAAAGCTCATCGCTATGGGTACCCGATGGGGCGTCGAAGTGACTGCGATCACCCTCGAGCCTTCCATCGAGTATCAGAAGAACATCAATCTCCTCGATCACCTGCTCACTCAGATGGCCGCTTCATGTGGCTCATACGAAGGAAGCCTGCGGAAGGTTTTCGTCGAGTGCTCGACGATGCCGCGAATCTACATCCAATGGCTGATTGCGGTGGCATTCAAGAAAATGTCGATTCAGTCTCTCGAATTCGGGTACGCCGAAGGTATCTACGGGAACGCGATCGGCAAAGAGGATTTTTCCAGCGGCTTGGACCGATACGTCACCGTCCCTCATCTTCAAGGCAGCGGAGGAATGGGCGAAGAGAAAGTCCTGCTCGTGGGGATCGGAGGAGATGCCGACGTATTCTACGGATTGATCGATATCGTCAGTCCGGAACGGATCTCGCTCCTCGTCCCAAGAAGCGAGAAGAATGCGCATATCGATGCTTTGCTCGATCAACAGGTGGCCAAGGTACGTGAAACCCACCGGCTCGAAGATGGCGAAGTTCGCGACATCCAGGCTTTCGGGCTGATGGCCCACCTCGATGCTTTCGAGACGTATCTCGACGGGTTCGGCTCGCGTGCGGTGGTGAACGTTTTTGTCAGCGGCCCGAAGGTTCAGGCCATCGCTGCTGCCGTGCTCGCCTGCTCCGACAGCCGCGTCCATCTCAAGGCACGAATTCCCACCTCCTATGCCCATCGTGAAGTCTCAGCGAATGGGCGGTATCATATCTATAGGCTGATTGACCTGACATCCCCTGCCTGCAGCCTTCCCGGGACGTTCTGACACGATCTTGCATTCGAGTAGCATCATGGTCCCAGTAGCCGTTCCGCCAAGCCTTCAGCGCATGTTCGTGTCGCCCGATCCGGTCGATGGGGGACTAATTCCCACTTAGAAGCTGCTCTACATCAGATCAGGGGAAATGCAGACTGGCAGAATTCCATAATTAGCGACTCAAAACATATACTCAGGCGAGACTGTTTAGCATAGAAATAGTGAGCGCTCTCCAATATGTTAGGCTCTGTCGCAGTAGCGCAACAAGCTCAGTCTTTGGATGGGTGGTATGAGGATGAGACGACTGAATGTGTACAGGCTCAGTCATTTTATCGAGGCTCTCGTTTTTGTCGTAAGCGCGTTCGGTGCGACGTGGCTTACCAGCTTTGTGAACGCGCCATGGTGGGCATATGTGATTATAGCGGCCATCACTATGGGCATGTTCGTAGCCGTGCGTCGGGTCCTTTCTGAGCCGCAACGTATGGGACTCTTGGCACACAACTCGGCAGCGACCTCTGCGTGAACCCAGGCGCCTTGAAAATGTCCCCGATGCGTCCGGATTTTTGGCGGTGATCTTCAATCAAATGCGATGAGCTGCAATTTCTGGCGACGGCCACGCTAAGGGCGGGCCTCCAGCACCATGTTGAACGGTGTCTCCGCGGCGCGACGCAATCGCTTGAAGCCGCCGCCGGTCACAACCTTGCGCAGCCTCGCCTCACCGGCCTGGGCTCCAAGCGCGAGCCCGACTTCCTGCGACACGGATGCGGGCGTGCACACGAAAGTGGAAGCGGCATAGTAAACGCGGCCGACGGGATTGAGGTTCGCCGCCAGATGATCATGCGCGAACGGCTCGACGATCATCCACGTGCCGTCCGGCTTGAGCGATCCGTGGACATGGGTGGCGGCGCCCGTCGGGTCGCCCATGTCGTGAAGGCAATCGAAGAATGTGACGAGGTCATACGTTCCGGGATAGCTCTTGGCGGCCGCCACGTCGAACCGCGTGTTAACGCCGACGCCGGCTACCTCGGCCGCCTTGCGGGCGCGCTCAATCGAGGGGGCATGATAGTCGAAGCCGACGAAGCGCGAATTGGGGAAGGCCTGTGCCATGAGCACGGTCGATGCACCATGACCGCATCCAACATCCGCGACGTCCACGCCGCGTTCGAGCTTCTCGACGACGCCCTCCAAGGCCGGCAGCCAGGAGTCGATCAGATTGGCATTGTAGCCTGGACGGAAGAACCGTTCCGTACCGCGAAACAGACACGCGCTATGATCGTGCCACCCGACGCCCTTGCCGGACTGGAATGCCTGCCTCACCTTTTCTTCATCGAGCCACAGCGCGGACAGGAACTCGAATGCGCCTGCCATGAAGGCCGGGCTGTCTTCATCAGCGAACACCAGCTCTTGCTCGGCGTTGAGATAGAATTTGTCGCTCGCTTCATCGTAGTCGACGTAACCCGCCGCCGCCTGCCCGGAAAGCCATTCCCTTACGAGGCGTTCCTGGGTGCCGGTGCGTGTCGAAAGTTCGGCGGCCGTCATCTTGCCGCCTTCGCGCAATGCCTTAAACAGGCCGAGTCTGTCCCCCAGCAGGACTCCCGCGCCCGTTGCGATCGCACCGAGATCGCCGACCATTTTCCCCAAGAATGCGTCCAACTTTTCCTGATTCGCTTCAGACATCTGAATCTCCCTTTGGGTTCAATCTCTCCAGGCGACGGAGCCGTGCTCGTCATGAGGCGCCTTGAGCATCAGATGCTCGAAGACATGCAGATATCCCCGGCGGCTCATCCGCGCTGCCGATCCTGCACCAGACCATATCGGTGACGAGCGGCGCGGTGGTCGGGAATGACAGCCACCTCCATGCCGTTGAAAAGCAGGAAATCCGTCACTTTGCCCTCGTCGGTAACCGGCGGAGCCGGAGTGGTCGTCACCAGGGCAAGCCCTGTTGCAGCAGGTATCCTTGGGCAGCCTGTCAGAACATCGATGACTCCGGTTGTGGTGCCGGGGCGGGCGATCAGGGGCCAAGTGATTGTTCCGCGGCGGCTGTATGTTGTGGTAAGGTGATCATGCGAACTCTTGTTGGTCGGTCACGTGTTTTGCGGATGACCCGCATGTACTGTGCCAAATGAGAAAACCATTCAAACGCAATCCAGTAGATCTGACTGTATCCGACATTGTCGGAATTTGGACATCGCCGAACGCGAAGCGCTCGGGGCTTGTGACGATACTTGAGCGTGCTGCTTCGGAGGAGGGATGCGCCTCGAACCGGCCGCGAGGCCTTTTTCTGGCAACGGATATTCCGGCCGGGTTAGGCCGCGAGGAAAGCGACGGTGAATAAGAGGTAGAGGACCAACCGTTTTGAGCGGGTAGTTGCCGTGTTGCGCCCCCAGGCAAAGGCCAGCACCACGGAGCAGTATTTCTGGTGGCGATACTACATCGCCTTTAAGTGCCGGTTACCCGTTTTTACCCAGTTGGCCTGGTGCATTCAGAGCGAGGTCGTTGGAAACCGCTTATTGTGGCTATGAGCAAACTCGGGATGGAGGAGTGGACCCAAAAATTGGCAAAATGCCCCAGGGAGGATTACATGGGTCGCTCATTCCCCGTACTCGTTACAGGTGCGCGTCGCTACGCAAACAGCTTGCTTTTGACTTGGCGTTTCTTGCCGTTTCGGCATCGCTCACTAATTCGGCCGCTGCCGACACCGTGAACTGGCGTCAATTCGAAGGGACCAGCATAACTTGGGCCTACGACATCCACCCCTATGCGGATGCTCTCGCTGCGCAACTTTCCGGAGTTCGAGAAGCTGACCCGGCATCAAGGTCACGCCGGAACTCTACCCAGACGATTCTTACTGGAACAAGATGACGATCCAACTGACGACGAAGTCGCCAGCATGGGATGTGTTCGGCACTGGCATTCAGCCCGCGTAGGACCTCGCTCCGAGTGGCGCCTGCTGGACAAATACCTGAGTGATCCGAAGCTTACCGATGCTGGATACGACTACATTCGGACATGATCAAGAAGTGCGCGGCTCCTTCCTTCGCCAATGATAACTGGAACCAGGTCGTGGACGGCATCTCGTCCGGCCGCACCGCGATGACGATCGACTCAAAAATGTTCGGCTTCTGGAACGATGTTGCGGGGAAGCCGGCATCCGGCAAGATCGCCTTCGCTCCGCCGCTGCACGCACCGAGCGCCACGAGCTTGGATTCTGACATCTGGATCTGGGCTCTCGCCATGAACGCGGCTTCCGAAAAGAAGGGCACGGCCTGGCTGTTCATCCCGTGGGCCACCTCCAAGCAGGTGGCGCTCAAGGGTGCCCTTGCTGGCCAGCTCGTCAATCCGCCGCGCACGTCGACCTGGCAGGACGATACCTAGACTAAGTACGCTTCGCAGCCCGAGTTCAACAACTTCGTTGACAGCTTCAAAAAGATACAGGATCAAGCCGCGCTGGCTTTCACACCGCGTGTCGGCTTCGGCGAAGCCATGAACGCATGGGCCGTGGCGATGCAGAAGATGGCAAACGGCGATGACGTCGAGACGACGTTGAGGGCGCTTGCCGAAGAAATCCGCACTGGCCTCTGATCAAAAGGAACAGGGCAGTACTATTGCACTGCCCTGTTCCCGCCAACGGCGGAGATCACGCCGTGTCACCCCAAGCACTTAAACCCAGCGCTGCTTCGCCCGGCCGCGCCGACGATTTTTCTTGGCCGCCAAGGCGGCAGCCTGCGGCCGGGGCCACAACCGAAACGACCACGGCGATCAGTCCGTAAGCTGCCCGGGGCAGCGGAAGGGCGGAAAGCGCCTTCAGGTGGCCGCACAAGTAGGGTCTCGAGACGGACTCAGCGCGGCAGCACGCTCGATCCCATCAGCGCCTCATCGATGGCGCGCGCCGCCTGGCGGCCCTCGCGGATCGCCCAGACGACCAGCGACTGGCCGCGCCGCACGTCGCCCGCCGCATAGAGCTTTTCGACGCTGGTCCTGTAGTCCCGGTCATTGGCCTCGACATTCTTCGAGCGGCGGCTGTCAATGGCGATCTTCATCTGGCCGGCCAGTTCCGACACCGGCCCGCGAGCGGCTGGCCCGGCAAAGCCGATGGCGATGAACGCGAGATCGGCACGAATGACGAATTCGCTGCCGGCGATCGGCTTGCGCTTTTCGTCGACCTCGCAGCATTTGACCCCGGTCAGCTGGCCGTCTTCGCCGATGAACTCGAGCGTCGCCACCTGAAACTCGCGCTCGGCGCCTTCGGCCTGCGAGGACGAGGTGCGCATCTTGGTCGCCCAGTAGGGCCAGACCGAAAGCTTGTCTTCCTTTTCCGGCGGCTGCGGACGGATGTCGAGCTGGGTGACGCGGACCGCGCCCTGGCGGAAGGCGGTGCCGACGCAGTCGGACGCGGTATCGCCGCCGCCGACGACGACCACATGCTGGCCGCCGGCGAGGATCGGATGCGACGGCCACGCCACCGACTGGATCGGTTCGCCGCCGACACGCCTGTTCTGCTGCACCAGATAGGGCATCGCGTCATGCACGCCGCCGAGATCGTCGCCGGGAATGCCGGCCGCGCGCGGCGTTTCGGAACCGCCGCAATAAAGCACCGCGTCATGTTCGGCGAGCAGCTCGGCAACCGGCTTGTCGACGCCGACATTGACGCCGCAATGGAAGGTGACGCCCTCGCCCTGCATCTGCTCGATGCGCCGGTCGATATAGTGCTTCTCGATCTTGAAGTCGGGAATGCCGTAACGCATCAGCCCGCCGGGCCGGCTCTCGCGCTCATAGACATGGACGTCGTGGCCGGCGCGGCCGAGCTGCTGGGCAGCCGACATGCCGGCCGGGCCGGAGCCGATGACGGCGACGCGCTTGCCGGTCTTCTTCTCCGGCGGATAGGGCCTGATATGGCCGGTCTCGTAAGCCTTGTCGGCGATCGCCTGCTCGACCGTCTTGATGGCGACGGGAATGTCCTCGAGGTTCAGCGTGCAGGCTTCCTCGCAAGGTGCGGGGCAGATGCGGCCGGTGAATTCCGGGAAATTGTTGGTCGAATGCAGGTTGCGGATCGCATTGTCCCAGTCGCCATTGTAGACGAGGTCGTTCCAGTCCGGGATCTGGTTGTGGATGGGACAGCCCGTTGGCCCGTGGCAGAACGGAATGCCGCAATCCATGCAGCGCGCGGCCTGTTTCTCGACCTCCTTGTCCGACATCGGCAGCGTGAATTCACGGAAATGCCGGATGCGGTCGGAGGCCGGCTGGTACTTGTGCACCTGCCGGTCGATTTCGAGAAAGCCTGTTACCTTGCCCATAGTCCAGCTCCTGCTGTCCAGATGGCGCGCCTGGCGACGCCCTGCAGCTGGATCAGATGGGGCATCCCGTCCACACATGGGCCGCACCAAGTTGCCCAAAATTCGACTATGTACACTTGCCGGGCTCAAAGCTCGTGAGGGGCTCGCCATGCAGCCAGTTCTCGACTCTAATCGAAGGAGCCGGGGACTCCATCTGCAATACCACGTTGCGGTCCAAAGCTATTTCCAAAGGTTTCTGCACGAGCTGGTTTCCTCTCAGAGACGGCACACGGGTTCAGGGAGGAGCGCATCGCTCGTCTTGCCCCATTAAGTGCAGTCACAGTCACTCAGTCTCAAAAGCCATGCCAACGCGCTCAGCGCGCAGTTAGCGCCCATTGCTTCGAAAAACCTCGTCAGTGCCCAGATGTTGGTTGTAATGAACCTGACATTTGTCTGACGCTGTCAGCTTTTGGACACGCGATCACGCGCTTCGTGCCGCCAGGCCAGGCCGAGCCCTGTGTTGCCAGCGGTCGCTTCGATGATTGTACCGCCCGGCGCGAGCTGGCCACGCTGTTCGGCATTAACGATCATCGACAACGCAATGCGATCCTTGATCGATCCGCCGGGATTTTGGCTTTCGAGCTTGACGAAGAGAATTCCTGACTCCGACGTTGTACCGCTGACCAGCCGTGTTGGAGCTGAAATCAGAGGAGTTCGCCTTGGTGGAGACCTTTCGGACGCAGCGATAGCAGCCATCAACCAGCTTCTTCTAAAACACAAGGTGATCTTCTTCCGCGGCCAGGAGCATCTCGACGATGCGGAGCAGGAATTGTTCGCGCGGCGTCTGGGTAACCTTGTACCTCATCCCACGCAGGGGCCGGCAGCCGGCACGGCCTCAATCCTCAATCTCGATTCCGGCCGTGGCGGTGGCAGGGCAGACCAGTGGCATACCGATGTGACTTTCGTCGATGCCTATCCGAAATTCTCGGTCCTACGTGGCGTCGTCATTCCGGCGGCGGGGGGCGACACGATCTGGTCCAACACGCACGCCGCGTACGAGAATCTGCCGGCGCCGCTCAAAATATTGGCGGACAATCTGTGGGCTATTCATAGCAATGCCTACGACTACGCAGCCGTGCGCCCGCGCGCCACAGCCGAAGAGAAGAAGCACTTCGAGGAAGTTTTCACATCGACGATCTACGAGACCGAGCATCCGGTCGTGCGCGTCCATCCGGAAACCGGGGAGAAGTCGCTGCTGCTCGGCAATTTCGTGCAGCGCCTCGTCGGCCTTTCCAAGAGCGATTCCGCCAAACTCTACGAGGTGTTCCAGTCCTACGTCACTGCCCCGGAAAATACCGTGCGGTGGCGCTGGCAAGTAGGCGACGTCGCTATCTGGGACAACCGTGCTAACCAGCATTATGCGGTCAACGACTATGGCGACCAGCACCGGGTTGTGCGTCGCGCTACGGTTGACGGTGACGTTCCGATCGGCGTCGACGGTCGCCGCAGTATAACCCATGTCAAGGCAGCCAAGCCGGCGGCGAAGGCAGCCTGACCGTCTGAACAGGGTAAAGATGAAAACTTCGTATCGCCGCGGCCATATCGCGCTGCTTAACCGCCCCACAAAGCCTTATGATTTCCGAGAAGCAAGGCGAGTTGCGGGCTCGAGGCTTGGCCCGAAATCGAGGTCCTGCAGCGTGGCGCATGGCTCGAGTCGCTGCTCGTGGCCCCGCTGCAGCGGTACAGGTCCCCCACCGCCCCACCATCTCGCCCGCCCTGCACCTCGGATAGCGATCATTCACCGTTTGTTCATTATGATAGCGCACGATCATAACTGGACATGCTGGTAGCTCGTACATGCCTGAAGGCCCTGCGCGCCGACCCAGCGCCGGGGCCTTTTTACTTCCGCAAAATCGATTCCAGCAACGCGGGCACTTCGCAGGATGTCGGAATCCCGCGCTTGCGATGATACGCCGTACAGCGAATTGCGCGAGTCAAACGAATTTGGGTTTCTCAAATATAGAATCGTCGATACCGATCCTGATGGATCGAGCCTCGACGACGAAGTCAACCATCTTCAAACGGAATTATTCAACATTGCCGAGAGCTCCCGGTGTGCCGTCGAAGCCGACATTGGGGAGGTCAGCGGTCACCAACGATCATGGTGATCGCCAGCATCTTTCGTATTCACATAACCGTCGGCCTTGTACTTTCCCGAGGCCATGACATGAGTGGGTCTTCCAAGCACCGATTTGGCCCGGTAGGATTTGCAGGGGGCGCGGACAAGCGGATGAACAAACGGAATGATGCCGGAAAACTGCGCGCGCCTGCTGGGATTTAGCCGACCGTCGATAGGAACATAGCCCTGGTCGACGGCTTTCTGAAGGGCAAGAGTTTCGCCGACCTGGCTCAGGAACATGGCTTGTCGACAACGAGGGTGCGCCAAATCATCGAGAAGGCCGATCGGCTCGTGGGCGGCGCATTCAGACCAAGACTGAAACGTCCAACGCCTCGCCTCGGTCCGATTTCATGGTCGACTATCCCTATGTGTGCAAATGGCCGAGAAGCACCGGCTGGGTAGCGTCACGCCGCATCATTCTTTGCGGAGCTGGAGCGCGCGGGATCGCTGGAGCGGCTGGTGAAAGCGGTTGCCGGGGCGCACAACACGTGAGCTGGCGCCTCGTGTGGCAAAAGGAGAGGGCGAGAGCCCATGGCCTGCAATGAAGCGATCAAGCATTGCGATCGTGGAACCAAGCTAGTCGACCATCCGGACCGCGGCCTTCAATGCCAGCTCGCCTTGGAATCGGCCTTCCAGGAATTGGCTGAGCGCGCAGCGGAATCCGGCTGGACCGAGGAGATAGCCACGCGCTCCTCGAACTCGCCGGCGCGCGCCTCAGGAGCGACTCCGCCAATGACAGACTGAGAGGACGATTAATCGTGCCAGGGCAACGAGAGAGCGGCAGGTTCAAGAAGCTTCGCCTGAACCGATAGGAACGTCGCTGCGCCAATAAAATTGGCGGTGAAGGCTGACCGCGGCCGAGTCGGGCAAGCGAGCGAAGTGCTGAAATAAGGGCGTGAGAATCCAAGACATCGTTTGTAGAGAGCATCGAGCTTCGCGAGATTGTGGTACAGGATCGACCGCAGGTGTTCTCGCAGCGCTCGCAGAACCCGGGATTCTTCCGCGGCACCCGCCAAGGCGAAGAACGGTCAGAGTTGCACGATAACGTTTAAAAGCGAGCCTTCCTCCGAAAGTCTGCGCGCGCAGTTCCACGGTCCGATGCGCTTTCATAGCTATTCCAATCGCCGCGCCCATCCTCTCCCGGATCAGGTCCAGCGGGTCTGCAGTGCATGCGCCCCCAAAGTGGACGCCATTGGGCCGGGTGAACCGGGCTCGATTGCGCGCCGAAGGCCCGTTCCAGGCCCGGAAATCCGGGTCCGTCAGGGCGAGCGCGTGCGGGTCGAGGTAGAGAACGGCCTTGCCGAGAAAACGACCGTGCACTGGCATCGCGTGCGTGTGCCACATGCCATGGATGGCGTGCCTCACCTCACGCAGAAGCCCGCGAAAAGGCAACGGAAGATCTAGCATTTATGGGGGAAATGTTTTTTCGGAGTGCTTGACCCGCAGGAAGGGCAGGGCATGACTGCCTATCGCCCGACCCGGCCGGCCGCACTCATGACCGGCTGGGCTCGGTTAATCCTGCATGCCGCGCCCATGAGGTTGCGCTCTGTCGGGAGTGCGTCGAGCACAACGACGAGATGTAGTTCACGATCTTTGAAACGCGTGTCAACCATCCAAAGTGTGGATGCCTTTCATCGAAACAAACGATTTCATCAATGTTCTGGAATCCTGCATGGGCAGAACAGAAACCGCCCGAAAGGAGATTTTTCATGCGCTCTACCGGGCAGTGGAGTGCTGGGAAAGGGAGTTGCAACTGACCGGGTCCGACTTCTTCCGAGTCTATGGACAGACTGGGAGACGCGCACGGTGTAGCGGCTCACATCGTCATACTGCACCTACGCCACACACCGGCCGGACCTGATCCGGCTTTATGAGCATTGGGCTTTGTCAGTTGCCCAAGCGTGATGGCTTTCGCGACGCGGCGCGCCTCAGGAACTGAGCCGCGTCCAGGTCGAAACGCGGGAAAGAAAGACAGGAAACAGAATGGCCGATCAATTCGCAACGGACGTCATTGCCCTGATCAAGAAACGCGCCGAGTCGGAGAGCGGTGAGGGAATGCCTGCGTCATTCGTCGGCGAGATAACAATCGCCACGGAACTGGACGCGCTCGGGTTTGATTCGCTGGGTTTGGCGGACGTCCTCTGGGATGTGGAGCAGGCCTACGGCATCAAGATCGACATGAACACGGCCGATGCCTGGTCCAATCTCAAGAATGTCGGCGACGTCGTGGAAGCCGTCCGCGGCTTGCTTGCGAAGGAGGCTTGAATGGACAGGCGCGTCGTTATCACCGGAGTGGGCGGCCTGTGCGGACTGGGCACCGACGCCGCCTCTATGTGGAAAGAGATGCGCGAAGGCCGCTCCGCCATCGGCCCGATCGCCAATTCCGAGCTTCATGACCTGGAGGGCATGACCGGCGCTGAGATCAAGGCGCTGCCCCAGCACGACATCAACCGGGGGCATCTCATCTCCATGGACCGCTTCAGCTTGCTCGCCGTGCTTGCAGCGCGCGAAGCCATGCGGCAGGCCGGACTTTCCTGCGACGAAGGGAATGCCCATCGCTTCGGCGCTACAGTGGGCGTCGGCGGCTTGGGCTGGGATGTAATGGAGGAAACTTACCGGGCCCTCCTTTTGGACGGCGCGAGGCGAGTTGGCATCCTCGCTGTACCCAAAACGATGCCAAGCGCCGCCGCCGGCCAGGTGAGCTTGCGCCTCGGCTTGCGCGGGCCGGTGTTCGGGGTGACCTCCGCATGTGCCTCGGCCAACCATGCGATCGCCTCGGCGGTGGATCAGATCAAGCTGGGCCGGGCCGACGTAATGGTTTCCGGGGGCAGCGACGCGCCGTTCGCATGGGGCGTGCTGAAAGCATGGGAAGCAATGCGCGTGCTTTCACCCGATACCTGCCGGCCCTTCTCCGCCGATAGGAAGGGCCTGGTGCTGGGCGAGGGTGCGGGCATGGCCGTGCTGGAAAGCTACGAGCATGCCACGAGGCGTGGTGCCACAATTCTTGCCGAGATCGCCGGCGTCGGCCTTTCCGCCGATGCCTTCCACATTGCCGCGCCATCTGTCGAGGGGCCAGCGTCGGCGATGCGCGCCTGCCTTGCCGATGCCGGGCTGAATGCCGAGGACGTCGACTACCTCAACGCGCACGGCACCGGTACCAAGAGCAATGATCAGACTGAAACGGCGGCGATCAAGCGTGTGTTTGGAAACCACGCTTATTCGATGTCCATCTCTTCCACCAAGTCCACGCACGCGCATTGCCTCGGCGCAGCGAGCGCGCTTGAAATGATCGCCTGCGTGATGGCAATCCAAGAGGACGTCGTGCCGCCGACCGCCAACTATCGCGAGCCAGATCCCGCTTGCGACCTCGACATCACACCCAATGTGCCGCGCGAGCGCAAGGTGCGCGTCGCCATGAGCAACGCCTTCGCCATGGGCGGCACGAACGCAGTTCTGGCATTCAGGCAGGTGTAGAAGCCATGCAAGACGCCTCATTTGAGGTCACCTGTCGTATCTAGCTGCTTGCCGGACCACTATGTGAAGCGAGCGCTATTGGCTGCCTCTGCGATGCGGGAATTGGCAGCGGACGTCTCACGATCAAACAGGCATCTGCTTGTAGAATTCTTTTAATCGTGAAGCGGCGCGAGTGCGCTATCCGTTGAGGTGAGCAAGGCCGGCGCCCTGGGTGAGCGCTGGTGTCGGGTGGTGGAAAGTACAGGGGGAGCTGTGTGGCCCCCTCTTTCTCGGCCTCGACGATGTGCGAAGGAGCCTGTGCGGCGAACGGGCCGACGCCCCAGGCTCAGAACCTGGGCGAACCTAACTCCCGCCAAAGGACAGCCCAGAGCTGGATACACGAAAGAGATACTGAACCCGCGAATCAGATTCTGATCAATCGTCGTGTCTGAGCTCCGCTCGGCTCTTACGGAGATAATCGCGCGGCCCGGCAACGGCCGCGCGTGCCGCGGGCGTGAGCTTTGCGCTTCGTCAGAAGTGCCTCGAGCGTGACGACGATAATTGACCAGCCATATGGAACGCATTCGCCCAGTTATCCAAAGCGTGGATACCTTTCATCTAAACAAAGGATTTTACCGTTTTTGCTGCAGGTCCCATAGAAGCGCTTCAAGTTGGAAAGATAGGTAGTTCCGATGGTTGCGTTGGATCCGAGGAGCATCATCTGGTGTGCGGGGCGTACAAAGTCAGTCGCATCTGCATTGCGGCTTGGTCTTTCGGCGGTCTCCACAAGTTACGCCCCGTTGGCGCGACGCCAATTATTTAACCAATGCTTGGACATTTATCTCAACCAGACAGCTACAAGGTGAGGTCTTCCATGCGCCCGAATGTCGATTGGAAGTTGTGCTGGGAAAATGAGCTGCAACTGGCCGACCATGTCGAACTCTCCGACTTTTTTCGAAAGACCTATGGACGGACTGGCGCCTTCAACGCGGAGCCATTCGAAGGCGGCCGCAGTTGGGCCGGCGCGAGGCCGGAATTCCGCGCAATCGGCTACGACGCGCATGGGGTAGCGGCTCACATCGGCATGCTGCGGCGCTTCATCAAAGTTGGCGAGGTCGACTTGATCGTCGCTGAATTGGGCCTGTACGCGGTTCGTCCGGATCTTGAAGGGCTCGGAATCGGTTTTTCGATGCGCGTGGCGTACCCAGTGCTCCATCAGTTGGGTGTTCCATTCGCTTTCGGCACGGTTCGGCACGCGCTGCGAAACCATGTCGAAAGATTCTGCAGAGCCGGCCTCGCGAACATTGTGTCGGGCGTTCGCGTACGATCGACCCGTCCAGATGTGCATCCCGACCTGCCGCCCACGCGCCTGGAAGACGTACTCGTGTTGGTTTCGCCGATCGGACGCTCGATGGACGAGTGGCCGTCCGGTACCCTGATCGACCGGAACGGTCCGGAACTATGAAGCCTCTGGACTACATATGCGAAGGGCAGAGTGACAATGCCGATGGCACTGCAGAGCGCAGCGTCTATCTGACGTTTGACGACGGTCCCAATTCATTTTTCACACCGCAGATACTCAATGTGCTGGCGCAACATCAGGTGCCGGCGACCTTCTTCGTTGTTGGGGCCTACGCGGCCGACGAGCCGGAACTCGTTCGCCGAATTATTACAGACGGGCACGGTATAGCCAACCACACGATGACTCATCCGGACCTGGCTAAATGCGGGCCCGTCGAAGTCGACCGCCAGATAGTTGAGGCAAACAGAGTCATAGGGATGGCTTGCCCGCAGGCCATGGTTCGGTACTTTCGTGCACCGTATGGCATCTGGACCGAAGAAGTAATCGCTGCATCAGCGGGTGCGGCATTGGCGCCCGTCCATTGGTCCATTGATCCACGCGACTGGTCTCGCCCCGGCGTTGACGCCATCGTCGACAGAGTGCTCGCCGATATCCGGCCGGGCGCAATCGTGCTGTTGCACGACGGGTGCGCTCCCGACGAATTGCAACCAGGCAATCAAGCCAGTCTGCGCGACCAGACGGTGACAGCGTTGTCACGCCTAATTCCAGAATTGCACGGCCGCGGATTTGTAATCCGATCACTTCCTCAACACCCCTGAACAAACAGAGATCCTATGGACCTTCTCACCACAGCCAGTACTGTTGCCGTTTCGTCTTATGCGGTGCTCTCGACTGTTTACAGAGGCATGCAAGCGGTCTACTCCCAACCGGAAAATGTTACGCCGCCGTCGGAAAGCTTGTTCGGATCCGACCGTTGGCCGAGCGTGGATGTCATTATCCCCTGCTACAATGAGGACCCGCGCACACTCGCGGCGTGTTTAGCTTCCATTGCAAATCAAGATTACGCCGGAACATTTCAGGTCTATCTGGTTGACGACGGTTCTGGAAATCGTAATGCCGTCATCCCGGTACATCACGCCTACGAGGGCGACCCGAGATTCAATTTCATTCTGCTCCGCGAGAATGTTGGCAAACGCAAGGCGCAGATCGCCGCCATCCGCCGCTCATCTGGAGATTTCGTGCTCAGCGTCGACTCTGACACGACACTTGCGTCCGACGTCATCACAAAGCTTGCAGTAAAAATGCGGGATTCCATGGTCGGAGCGGCCATGGGCCAGCTGACGGCATACAACCGCAGCGACACTTGGTTGACCCGATTGATCGATATGGAATACTGGCTGGCTTGCAATGAGGAGCGCGCGGCGCAAGGTCGCTTTGGTGCGGTCATGTGCTGCTGCGGCCCATGTGCAATGTACCGCCGGTCTTGTCTCCTTTCTCTGCTGGATCAATACGAGACGCAGCTGTTCAGGGGGAAACCAAGCGACTTCGGTGAAGACCGTCATCTTACGATCCTCATGCTGAAAGCAGGCTTTCGAACCGAGTACGTTCCAGGTGCCGTCGCGGCGACAGTCGTTCCGGACAAGATGGGACCTTATTTGCGCCAACAACTCCGCTGGGCACGAAGCACCTTCCGGGACACGATGCTTGCGCGAGGTCTACTGCGTGGCCTGGATCGCTATCTAACTTTGGATGTGATGGGAGAGAATCTCGGCCCATTGTTGCTCGGCATCGCGGTAGTAACGGCGCTCGGTGAGCTACTATTTTCACATACAGTAAATTGGTGGACGGTGCTGGCTATTGTCACGATGACCATAATCAGATCTACGGTGTTATCTTTCCGCACTCGGCAGCTTCGATTCATCGGCTATTCAATGCACGCGTTAATCAGGATATTCCTGTTGATCCCCTTGAAGGCTTACGCCCTGTGTACATTGAGCAATAGCGATTGGCTGTCGCGTAAAAGTGTTCCCCTGCCCAACAGGAGCACAAAGGAAATCACAAGCGCGATGCCGCTTGCCGGAGCAAATGCTGCGGGCAATTCTGGAATTGCGGAGTCACTTCATACTGCAGATCTTTCGCTCACAGCTGGTGAAGTCTGACGGCCTTGCAGCGCCGAGTGACCGAGTAAGTTGTGTCAGTCGACACGGGGTGAAGCTTTCGAGTTACCTATGGTCAGAACGGGAACTATCTGGAAGCGACACGTGGCATCTTGACGTTATTCTTTGGCGGAAGCGATACACGCGTCGCTCCGGCCGCGACTTTCCAAAGGTGCCATCTCAAGGCGGTGGCCTGCTCTGAACCAGAATTCGCAAGTAAGCTGCCGGTGGCCAATCGGACTCATTCCGCTTGAGATAGACGCATGTCCAATGTAGCAATCGACCTTACCGGCGTAACCAAATTATTCGGAAACAAGCTCGTTGTGGACGGGCTGTCCTTCACCGTTGCATCGGGAGAGTGCTTCGGTCTGCTGGGGCCGAACGGCGCAGGCAAGAGCACGATTGCGCGTATGCTCCTCGGTATGACCCGGCCTGACGCGGGTGATATAACAGTCCTCGGTCTACCAGTGCCGGCACGCAGCCGCTTGGCCCGCAAGGGCATAGGCGTGGTCCCGCAGTTCGACAATCTCGACCTGGAATTTACGGTACGCGAGAACCTGTTGGTGTTCGGGCGCTACTTCGGCATGAGTACAAGAGAGATCAACGCCGTCATCCCACGGCTCCTCGAGTTCGCTCGCCTTGAGAGCAAGGCGGATTCACGTGTCGGCCTGCTATCCGGCGGGATGAAGCGGCGCCTGACGCTGGCACGTGCTCTGATCAACGACCCCCAGTTGCTTGTGATGGATGAGCCCACGACCGGCCTCGACCCGCATGCCCGCCATCTGATCTGGGAGCGACTTCGTTTCCTGCTGGCGAGCGGAAAAACGATCATTTTGACCACCCATTTCATGGAAGAGGCTGAGCGGCTTTGTGATCGGCTGTGTGTTCTCGAGCGGGGACGCAAGATCGCCGAGGGCAGTCCTCATGCGCTGATCGACGAGTACATTGGGTGCAACGTGATCGAGATCTTCGGCGGCAATCCACAGGAGCTGATTTCGCTGATCAGACCGTACGTTCAGCGTGTCGAGGTAAGCGGCGAGACGCTCTTTTGCTATGCGCCTGAGCCGGAGGATGTGCGCATCCAGCTTCGCGGTCGAGCGGGTCTGCGTATTCTAGAGCGTCCACCCAGTCTGGAGGACGTTTTCTTGAGGTTAACCGGACGTGAGATGGAGAAGTGAGCAATGGGTGAACGTTTTGCGGCCGCTCTACCCGCCAACGCCTGGAACTGGATCGCGGTGTGGCGCCGCAATCATCTGGCATGGAAGAAGGTGGCATTTGCTTCAATGCTCGGCACCCTTGCTGATCCGATGATTTACCTTTTCGGGCTCGGCACTGGCCTTGGACTGTTGGTAGGCCGCATCGAAGGTGCATCCTACATCGCCTTTCTGGCAGCCGGCATGGTTGCGACGAGCGCGATGACAGCATCAACCTTCGAAACAATTTACGCGGTTTTCGGTCGAATGCGCGATCAGGGCACTTGGGAAGCAATCCTGCACACACAACTTACCCTCGGCGACATCGTTCTCGGTGAATTGACCTGGGCAGCCACAAAGGCCTTTCTGGCCGGTACGACAATTGCGATTGTTGCCGCCGCGCTAGGTTATGCCGCGTGGACGTCGGTTCTCTACGTGCTGCCGGTCATCGCTCTCACCGGGTTCGCCTTTGCGAGCCTGGCCATGCTCGTCATCGCGCTCGCGCCCAGTTATCACTATTTTATTTTCTATCAGACGCTTGTCATCACACCCATGCTGTTCCTTTCGGGCGCGGTTTTTCCAGTCGGCCAATTGCCAGGAGTGTTTCAGCAGATTGCGGCCTTCTCGCCGCTGGCGAATTCTATCGATCTAATCCGTCCGGTGATGCTCGGCCGCCTGGGCGACAATGTAGGGCTGCATATAGGCGCACTTTGCATGTTCGCTGTATTGCCTTTTTTTCTGTCGGCTGGACTGTTTCATCGACGACTAATGCGTTGACGCTTACCTACGCCCATCAACGAGAAGGAGGTCCGCAATGCCGGATTGCAAACTGCCCCCAGCGGCCCGGAGGCATGCGTGTGCCAGGAATCGCGAGTGGTACAACAACGCCGAAGCCGGGCGCCACCCAGCCGCTGCAGGCACGCGCCCATCTTCGCGACCACACCTCGGAGTACAGGCTGGGTGGTGAGGCGCGCGGACCCACCCGGAGCGTTCAAGCGATAGCAGCCAAGCTTCTTGTGCGCGTCCCCAGACCGTCGCGGCCATTATTTAGTTGGATACACATGCAATGACCCACAACGAACCAACTCCTGAGCCTTTTGTGATCCTTGCTATGCCAAGGACCGGAACACACTATTTAGAAGAATTGCTAAACGAGCATCCGACCGTTCTGAGTAACGGTGAGTTGCTAAACGAATATGATCCCAATTGGCCCAGCACGGATCGCCTGCTAGGCACGGATCGCGAGCTTCTTGAGCTTGCCTATGTGCGCTGCCCTATGCGCGACTACAAGAATGTGACGCATCTTGGCTGCAAGATCAATGAACCTCAGTTTCGCGAGCGTCCAGCATTCTTTGCGGAATTAGCTCGTTGGCCAGCACTCAAGGTCATCCTCGTTGTTCGCCGAAACGTATTGGAATCGCTCCGATCCTTTGTGCAGGCCAGGGAAAGCGGTCAGTGGCTGAAGTTCAGCTCGGACAACGATACCGCTCGGCCACCGAGCGTCAGGTTGTCAATCGCCGACTGTGAGGCTTATTTCAAAGCCGCCGACGATTTTCACGCTCGCGTTATGGACTCCTTCACGTCGACCAACCTGCTTGTAATGGAATACGAGAGCCTACTTCACGAACCTGCCCAATGCTTGGGAGCGGTTTGGGATTTCCTGGGCGTTCCAGCGCTTGAGCCATCAGATAACGCCATCTTGCAGCGCCAGGAAACGCGACCGCTTGATCAAACGGTGGAGAACTTTGACGAGTTGCGGATTCACTTCGCACGCGGACCTTATTCAAGATTTTTTGACCTCGGAGATTCAATGCGCTCCTACGCTTAATCGCTTGTACCGCGTGCTCTGATGGGCGTGTAGGATATCCTGCAGTTTGCGCGCATTCCGTCGCAAAACTGACAAACCAAAGTCACCAAGACGACAGAGATATCGGCCGGCAGTCGATCTGCGGCAGACATCAAAGACACGGCCGCAAGGCGACCTGGTCAATTCCCTCTCTGGCGAAGCACTTCTTCAGACGCGATCTTTGGCGAGCCTTGAGTGCAAATTCCGGCAAAGGTGGAGGGTTCCAGTGCGCAACCCGCACCAATCTCGCTGGACGGGACAGGCCTCCAGTTGGCACGGCGCTTGCTCCGAGATGACAGCAGCGCTCGACCGGAGCGCAGCATGGGAGAAGGAGGAGCCCCCACCCCGATCCGGTCAGGGAGAGAGAAACGGTGTTGGTTCCAAGAGTCCCCCGCGCGATCGCAGCGCCCCGCAAGCCCCATTTTGCCCGGACCTACGTGCAGGTGCTTGCCGCCATAGTCCTGGGAGCCGCAATTGGCTACCTCTATCCGGAAACCGGCCAGAGCCTGAAGCCGCTCGGCGATGCCTTCATCAAAGTCGTCAAGATGATTATCGCACCTGTCATCTTCCTGACAATTGCGACCGGCATTGCCGGCATGAGCGATCTGCAGAAGGTCGGCCGAGTTGCCGCCAAGGCGATGGTTTATTTCCTCACCTTCTCGACACTTGCACTCGTTGTCGGACTGATTGTCGCGAATATCGTTCAACCTGGCGCTGGCCTCAACATCGATCCGGCCTCGCTCGATGTCCAAGCCGTTAAGGGCTATGTGGCCACGGCTCACGAGCAGTCCGTGACCAGCTTCCTGATGAACATCATCCCGTCAACGATTGCCAGTGCCTTCGCGGAAGGCGACATCCTGCAAGTCCTGTTCTTCTCGGTCCTGTTCGGCATTGCTTTGGCGATGACCGGAGAGACGAGCAGGCCGGTCGTTACCTTTCTCCAGGCGCTTACCGCCCCCATTTTTAAGCTCGTCGGCATTCTGATGAAGGCTGCACCCATCGGCGCCTTCGGCGCAATGGCCTTTACGATCGGCAAATACGGAATCGGTTCGGTGGCCAACCTCGCGATACTGGTCGCGACGTTCTATCTTACCGCCTTCCTCTTCGTGTTCGGGGTTCTCGGCGCGGTCTGCCGCTACAACGGCTTCTCGATCTTTTCTCTCGTCCGCTACATCAAGGACGAGCTGCTGCTTGTCCTGGCAACGTCCTCCTCGGAGGCCGCGCTGCCCTCGCTAATGGAGAAGATGGAGAAGGCCGGCGCCGCCCGTTCGGTCGTAAGTCTCGTCATCCCTACTGGATACTCATTCAATCTGGACGGTACCAATATCTACATGACGATCGCCGCCCTCTTCATCGCCCAGGCGACGAACACAGATTTGTCAATTGCCGATCAGATCCTCCTGCTGCTAATTGCGATGCTTTCCTCGAAGGGTGCGGCAGGCGTCACCGGCGCCGGCTTCATCACATTGGCCGCTACTCTCTCTGTCGTGCCGAGTGTTCCCGTTGCCGGAATGGCTCTAATTCTTGGCGTGGACCGCTTCATGTCGGAATGCCGCGCGCTGACGAATTTAGTCGGTAATGCGGTGGCATCGCTCGTTGTCGCTCGCTGGGAAGGCGAATTGGACCAGTCACGGATGGAAACCGCTTTCCGCGGTTAGGGTTACATCAAACTGGCTCCCCGCAAGCAAGATCGCAACAGCGCGACGTGTAAGTAGCGGCCTTGACACAACAGTCGAATTGCCAGCCTCCAAAGAGCGCTGGAAATAGAGTACTAACGCAGTGAGTAATACAACACCATGAAGCCCCTAAGCAAACGAACGGTTCACGGAGACTCATCTGGGTGCGCATGGAGCGCTGTTCGTCGAATGCGCTATCCGCGGGGTGGGGGAACTATTTCAGCTTGCCGCCCCAAGCCGTCGCGGGATCGCACCGGATGACGGAGGACCGGCCGATCAGAATCGCTAGGGGAAAGCGCGTCACAATTGCCGATCTCGCCCGCGAAGCCGGAGTCAGCGTAGCAACAGTCGATCGGGTTCTGAACGTCCGCCTTCCGGTGCGAGAGGAGACCGCCCAGCGGGTCCATGCGGCCGCGCACGCGATCGGCTATCATGCTGCCGGTCTCATCAAACAGCGCTTGCAGCAGCACCTGCCGCACTACAAGCTGGGCTTCATCTTGAGAAAACCTGCCCACGATTTTTACCAAGATTTCGCTCGCAAGATCGAAGAGTCGGTCAGTATGGCTAAATCCTTCCACGGCCTTCCGATCATCGAGTTCGCGCAGTCACATTTGCCGCGTGACCTGCTCCCGCTTCTTAAGGACCTTGGAAGCCGCTGCCAGGCGATCGCCATGGTGGCGGCCGATCACCCGAAAATCACAGCATCAGTCGAGGAGCTCAAGGCGAAAGGTATCCCGGTATTTTCGCTGTTATCCGACTTCGCCGATGGCGTGCGCGAGGGCTACATCGGCCTCAACAACAGCAAGGTCGGACGGACTGCCGCTTGGGTGTTTTCCAAGGCCGCAAAACGGCCCGGCAAGGTGGCGGTGTTTGTCGGAAGCCATCGCTTCCAGGCGCATGCGACGCGGGAAACGGCCTTTCGTGCCTATTTTCGTGAGAACGCGCCCAAATTCGAGGTGCTTGATCCGCTCGTGAACCTTGATGAACGGCAGCTCACTTACGAAAAATTGCTGGATCTTATGCAGCGGGAACCAGAGCTCGTCGGCTTCTATATGGCCGGCGGGGGTATAGAGGGAGCAATTTCCGCGCTCCGAGAAGAGGGGAGCGGTCAGGATCTCGTCGCGATCGTGAGTGAAATGACGCCGCAGTCACGTGGGGCGCTTGCGGATGACATCTTGACGATGGCGGTCGGCACGCCAATGCGCCGACTTTGCCAGGAGCTGATAATGGCAATGGAGCGGGCCATCAAAGCCGGCGTCGCGGAGAGCCCGGGGCAGACATTTCTGCCGTTCGACATTTATCTTCCGGAAAATATTTGACCTTGATGGATTTCTATCATGAGCGCCCATTTTCCTTTCACCGATGAAAGGAAAGCTCGATTGACTCGGCCGTCTCTGTCCGATCTGTGAACCGGCGTGGTTCCGTCTTGAAAGAAGCCGGATGCCGAAATGGCAGCCGCGCTTCATGGAAGGAAAGTCAAGCAATGCGCCAGGTATCGCCCCGCTTTGCACTCGATCACATGGCGGCGCCCCGCCTTGACGTCAGTGCGCTTTTCGCGCTTGCCCGTGACCAAGGCCTGACCGACGTCCAAATCCGTTACCCTCATTTCAGCAATCCTGTCGCACGCGGCATTCCGGCTGCGGACGTTCGGTTTGCCGCTACCGAAGCGGGCGTCACGATCATCTCTGTCAACGCCTTGCAGCGGTTCAACGACTGGACTCCAACGCGTCAGGCCGAGGCAAGCAACCTCGCCGATTATGCGACGGCGTGCGGGGCGGAGACGCTCGTGTTGGTGCCGGCCAACCGCAGCTCGTGGCCCACCAATAGCGAGCGCCAGGACAATCTTCGTTTCGCTCTAAACGAGATCAAGCCAATCCTCCAGTCGCGGGGTCTGATCGGTCTCATCGAGCCGCTGGGTTTCCGAACCTGCTCGCTTCGATCAAAGAAGGAAGCGGCCGAGGCCGTTGCCGCGGTTGATGGCCAGTCCGTCTTTCGCCTCGTGCACGACACGTTCCACCACACCCTGGCCGGGGAGACATGCCTGTTCTGCGAGCTTACCGGCCTGGTGCACATTTCAAGCGTAAACGACCCGACCTTCTGGATTTACCCCGATCGCTTTCTTGCAGGTTCCGACAATGGCAGCCAGATTCAGGCGCTGCTGGATGGCGGCTACGCGGGACCTTTCTCGTTCGAGCTGGTCGAGGAAGTCCATTCTCTGGACGATCTCGCAGGCGCACTTGCCGCCAGCATCGACTTTATCCGGCGAGGGCTATTGTCGTCAGAGTAGATGGTGACAGGAGTAGTGACTATAGGTGCGCCTGAATTTTCCGTGGGTTCACAGCGGGGCAGCCATCCGAGATGCCTCCTGTATCATTATCTCCCGCATCCAGATGCTTGCCGGATCGCTATTGTGGAGGGCCGGCCATTGGAGGGTCTCGGTGAATGTGGGAAATGGCAGCGGAAGTTCGATAACCCGCAGGGGGAACGTTTTTTCGAAATGCCTGACCAGCCGTAAGGGCATGGTCGCTATACGAGCTGTGCCGGACACCATAGGTGGAATCATGCTGAAGCCCTGCACGGCGACCTCGACACGTCTCTTAAGGCCATGCTCAAGCAAAAACCATTCCTCGATAGACGGCTTCATCGTACGCCCGAACCTGACCGCGACGTGCCTCATCGACATGTATCTCTCGAATGTAAGCTGCTGTGGCAGCTGCTTGTTTGTGGGACAGCCTACGCACACGAGCTTCTCGTCAAACAGCGCAACGCTTGAATGCACACTCGACGTGAACATATCCGGTAGAATTAGAAAATCGACGTCACCGCGCCGGAGAAGCTCATCGGGGCTATCGTCGACAGGCAGCAGTTCGAAGCTGACGGCGGGGGCTTCCCGTGAAATACGCTCCACAAGCTTTTCGAAAAACACGAGCGTGACGAAATCGGAAAGAATGATCCTGAAGAGGCGATCGGCTCGAGCTGGGTCAAACGGATCCGAAGAAATAATCGAGCACTGGATGTGCTGGAGAGCGTCGCGAACTGCGGGGGCAAATGCTGCCGCACGCGGGGTTAGAAATCGTTCGCGACCTCTTATCGTAAACAGTTCATCGCGGAAATAATCGCGCAGTCGGGCGACGGCCGCACTCATGGCGGGCTGACTCAGGTTGATCCTGCGTGCCGCCGCCGAGAGATTACGCTCCGTCAGGAGTGCGTCGAGCACAACGAGGAGATTTAGATCAAGTCCTTTGAAACGCATGTCATCAGCCATCCATGGGATGGATGCCTTTAACCGAAACAAACGACTTTAACAATTTAGCATTCTTGCAATCTTTTGTCGCAAAAAGTTTATGATGGATGACGTAAAGGTCCGACATATGAGCCGCGTGATCTGCCGAAGCGAGCAATCGTTCGTACTGTGCAGGTCAGAGATTGGCAGTTTGAAACGCCGGGCCGATGGCGCCGGGCTATCAACCAGCGTCTTCGGCGGCCCCGACCTAGCTAGGCGTGGAACCTAATAGGGTGCACCCTTCCAGTCCGAGGCGACTGATGGGCGGTTTGATCCTAAGCTGCCGTGAGGCCTGTGCCAATTGTATCGGCGAAGCCAATGCAGCAGTCCGGCAGCGTTTTTGAGAGCTGTTGTAGGCTCGGCCTAAGCCCATTGGCGCAAGCCTGTCTGAACGAAGCGCTTGGCCTTGCCGCTATCCGGTATGTGATCTGTGGTGCCTTTTCGTCCTGCTGTTCTTGTTTTGGAACGCCCTTATGGTGAGCCCATCCGGGACGTGGGGCACCGGGAGCACAAAGGTGCAGGCAGGCCGTCAATAGACCGTGGGCTGAGAGCCCGAGCTCGTTACATGGCCGCCCCTCGCGACTTTCCCGGATGCGCTGCGAGCGCGGATCAGTAGATGTCGTGTTGCCCGCCAGCTCCCGTCTTTGACCGAGCCAAGAAGGAGGAACGGGCATGCTTATCATCGGACTGGATATTCACCGCGCCTTCGCCGAAGCAGTGGCATGGGAGGAGGGCAGGTTCAGGCGACTCGGCCGCGTCGACATGCGGCGCGATCTGCTGGCGGCGTTCGCCGCGAAGCTGTCGCCGAACGATGTCGGGGTGATCGAGGCCACCGGCAACGCGACGTCCGCTGCAGCTGTGGTTGCGCCGCATGTGAAGAAGGTGGGGATCGCCAACCCGAAACAGGTGTTTATCGTTGCCTATGCCAAGATCAAAACGACGATCGACGCCGACGTTCTTGCGCAGCTCTATGCCAGCGGCTTCTTGCCAGAAGTCTGGATTGCGGACGAGCCGACGCAGGCTCTGCGTCGACAGGTGACACGGCGCAATCAGATTGTCCGACAGAGATCTCGATTGAAGAGCGTCATCCAGTCGATCCTTCATAGCCACCTGATCCCGTCCTGCCCGCATGCCGACCTGTGCGGCGCCAAGGGTCGGACCTGGTTAATCGAGCAGGTCGTACCGCAGGACGAGCGCCTCGCGATCGATGGGCATCTGCGCGAGTTCGACCGATTGGGCGAAGACCTCCAGGTCATCGAACGCGATCTTGTCCGCTCGGCTCTCGAGGATGAAGGCGTGAAGCGGCTGATGACCATTCCCGGCGTCGACATCACCGTCGCGCTGGCGATGAAGGCGGCGATCGGCGACGTGTCGCGCTTCGACGATCCGCAGAAGCTCGTGACTATCTCGGGTTGAACCCAAGCGTCCGGCAGTCCGGCCAGGTCCGGCCTACCATGGGCGGATCACCAAGCAAGGCCGTGGTCATGCGCGCGGCATGCTCGTCGAGGCGGCCTGGGCGGCCGCTCGTGCTCCCGGACCGTTGCGAGCCTTCTCCCTGCGGCGTGCGAGCCCGGCGCGGACAGCATGTCGCGGCCGTGGCAACCGCACGCAAACTCTCTGTCGTGATCTGGCATCTGTTGAGAAGGGCGAGAGTTACGCGTGGGCTCGACCCTCCCTGCATGCCAAGAAGCTTGCGCGATGTGGAACTCAAGGCCGGGAGCAAGGCTGTGCGCGGCCAAAAGGGAGCGCACGCCTACAACATAAAGAGCCACCGGGAAGAAGAGCGCCGCTGGGTGGAGCAGGCCGAGGGCGCCTATGCACGCCTCGTCGCCGGTTGGAACCCACGAGGTCCGAAGAGGGTAGGCACGGATGCCGCAAACGAGGCGCGACGATAGAAGCTGCGCGGCAGGGCTCTCATCTCGGACCCTGCTCTTCGCCACGCGGTCGTCCGTGCGCGACAGGAGAATAGCGCAGATTTATCAAAAAGGCTCTTGTCGATCACATCAGTGGTCTTGGGCGCTGTACGGCCGGGTGAAGACTTTGCAGGTGGCCCGGAAAGCGTTTGACCTGTAGCGAAGCAATTGTCGTCATTACGCGCTCGACCCGGGCGCCCAGCTTGGCATAAGGGCTACGTGGCCTCAGGAAGCGTCGCCAATGCAGACCATGGACGAATTCCCAGCCGATGCCGAGATGCCGGTCGACCGTGCCTGTCGCCGTCCGGTGATGCGATGCCCCCGAGCGGATGAGTTCGCCCCGGATGCTCCCGGTCACGACGCACGGGTTCGGGTTCCAAGGCGCTCAGTTTTGTTCGCGCCCAATCGGTGTAGGACGCGGCAGAAATACGAGCGTGACGAAATCGGAAAGAATGATCCTGAAGCGGCGATTCGGTAGAGCCGGGTCAAACTATCCGACGAAATAAACGAGCACTGGATGGGCGGGAGAGCGTCGCGAACTGGAGGGCAAGAGCTCCCGGACGCAGCGTTAAGTTTGAATACCTCCGCGGACATGGTCGCGAGCTCATCGCGCAAATAATCGAGCAGCCGAGCGCCGGCCGCACTCATGACCGGCTGGGCTCGGTTAATCCTGCATGCCGCGCCCATGAGGTTGCGCTCTGTCGGGAGTGCGTCGAGCACAACGAGGAGATGTAGTTCACGACCTTTGAAACGCGTGGTCAACTATCCAAAGTGTGGATGCCTTTCATCGAAACAAACGATTTCATCAATGTTCTGGAATCCTGCATGGGCAGAAGCACCTGACGCACACCGATGCCCCACTGCCTCATAGCGTGGCGAGCGTCTTAAGAAACCGCCCGAAAGGAGATTTTCATGCGCTCTACCGGGCAGTGGAGTGCTGGGAAAGGGAGTTGCAACTGACCGGCCATGTCAAACTGTCCGACTTCTTCCGAGCCTATGGACAGACTGGGAGACGCGCACGGTGTAGCGGCTCACATCGTCATACTGCACCTACGCCACACACCGGCCGGACCTGATCCGGCTTTATGAGCATTGGGCTTTGTCAGACGCACAAGCGTCGTGGCTTTCGCGACGCGGCGCGCCTCAGGAACTGAGCCGCGTCCAGGTCGAAACGCGGGAAAGAAAGACAGGAAACAGAATGGCCGATCAATTCGCAACGGACGTCATTGCCCTGATCAAGAAACGCGCCGAGTCGGAGAGCGGTGAGGGAATGCCTGCGTCATTCGTCGGCGAGATAACAATCGCCACGGAACTGGACGCGCTCGGGTTCGATTCGCTGGGTTTGGCGGACGTCCTCTGGGATGTGGAGCAGGCCTACGGCATCAAGATCGACATGAACACGGCCGATGCCTGGTCCAATCTCAAGAATGTCGGCGACGTCGTGGAAGCCGTCCGCGGCTTGCTTGCGAAGGAGGCTTGAATGGACAGGCGCGTCGTTATCACCGGAGTGGGCGGCCTGTGCGGACTGGGCACTGACGCCGCCTCTATGTGGAAAGAGATGCGCGAAGGCCGCTCCGCCATCGGCCCGCTCGCCAATTCCGAGCTTCATGACCTGGAGGGCATGACCGGCGCTGAGATCAAGGCGCTGCCCCAGCACGACATCAACCGGGGGCATCTCATCTCCATGGACCGCTTCAGCTTGCTCGCCGTGCTTGCAGCGCGCGAAGCCATGCGGCAGGCCGGACTTTCCTGCGACGAAGGGAATGCCCATCGCTTCGGCGCTACAGTGGGCGTCGGCGGCTTGGGCTGGGATGTAATGGAGGAAACTTACCGGGCCCTCCTTTTGGACGGCGCGAGGCGAGTTGGCATCCTCGCTGTACCCAAAACGATGCCAAGCGCCGCCGCCGGCCAGGTGAGCTTGCGCCTCGGCTTGCGCGGGCCGGTGTTCGGGGTGACCTCCGCATGTGCCTCGGCCAACCATGCGATCGCCTCGGCGGTGGATCAGATCAAGCTGGGCCGGGCCGACGTAATGGTTTCCGGGGGCAGCGACGCGCCGTTCGCATGGGGCGTGCTGAAAGCATGGGAAGCAATGCGCGTGCTTTCACCCGATACCTGCCGGCCCTTCTCCGCCGATAGGAAGGGCCTGGTGCTGGGCGAGGGTGCGGGCATGGCCGTGCTGGAAAGCTACGAGCATGCCACGAGGCGTGGTGCCACAATTCTTGCCGAGATCGCCGGCGTCGGCCTTTCCGCCGATGCCTTTCACATCGCCGCGCCATCTGTCGAGGGGCCAGCGTCGGCGATGCGCGCCTGCCTTGCCGATGCCGGGCTGAATGCCGAGGACGTCGACTACCTCAACGCGCACGGCACCGGTACCAAGAGCAATGATCAGACTGAAACGGCGGCGATCAAGCGTGTGTTTGGAAACCACGCTTATTCGATGTCCATCTCTTCCACCAAGTCCACGCACGCGCATTGCCTCGGCGCAGCGAGCGCGCTTGAAATGATCGCCTGCGTGATGGCAATCCAAGAGGACGTCGTGCCGCCGACCGCCAACTATCGCGAGCCAGATCCCGCTTGCGACCTCGACATCACACCCAATGTGCCGCGCGAGCGCAAGGTGCGCGTCGCCATGAGCAACGCCTTCGCCATGGGCGG
>NZ_RZOY02000022.1:0-19385 GCF_004022705.2 Mesorhizobium sp. M2D.F.Ca.ET.226.01.1.1 | reverse complement strand
AGAGGACGTCGTGCCGCCGACCGCCAACTATCGCGAGCCAGATCCCGCTTGCGACCTCGACATCACACCCAATGTGCCGCGCGAGCGCAAGGTGCGCGTCGCCATGAGCAACGCCTTCGCCATGGGCGGTACGAACGCAGTTCTGGCATTCAGGCAGGTGTAGAAGCCATGCAAGACGCCTCATTTGAGGTCACCTGTCGTATCTAGCTGCTTGAGGGGCGGGGCATTGTGATACAGGGAGAGCTGTGGGGTCCCTCCTTCTCGGCCTCGACGATGTGGAAGGAGCCTGTGCGGCGAAACGGGCTAGACGCCCCCAGGCCCAGAACTTGGGCGAAACCAACTCCCACCAAAGGACAGCCGGTTTAGTAGCCGAACAATGAAACCTCGCTCGACGAGCCGCCGTCTCTACTGTCTCCGGCCTCACGCGGTTGAAGCGAACAGCGCAGCAGCTACTGTTCCGCACAACTCGGATGGCAATTGGGACAAGTCCGCACATGTCGTCACGTACGCTGAACGCCGCAGGTACAGCCAAACTGGGGCGGGGCGTTTCTGCCGTTTTGATAGAATTCTATCAAACTGACAATTTTCCTTGCATAAATGCAAGGAGAGCTCGGTTGACTCCCCTCCTTTCTTGTCAAGGATGAGTTTGCAGGCTGCGGTGCGGCAGAAGCCGGACAGAACAGCGACCGGTCGAGTAAAGGCCTGCGCAAACCGCATATTGCGAGCGCCCGCGCGGAGGAAGACGCTCGTCCTGGTGAAAGGCAACGATGCTCAGGCGCCATTGCCATTTGCCGAGGGCGTCCGCGCGCCGAAAATTTCGAAGCAACAAAGGTGAGATCGAGAATGATGATGACGAAATACAACACAGCTCACCGTCCAGTGCAGTTCTACCGGCGGGTGGCGGAGTGGGATGGGCTGCCAAATGGAACGTAAAAAGATCAGCAAGGAGATGCTTGGCGATAGTCAGGCGCTGCGCAAGCTGCGTGAGCACCTTGTCAAGGTGGCCAAGGCGAAGACTACGGTCCTGTTGCGAGGTGAATCCGGAACCGGTAAGGAGCTGGTTGCCAAAGCCATTCACGAGCTCTCGCCTCGCGCCAAGCAGCCCTTCATCAAGGTCAATTGCGCGGCGCTCACCGAGACGCTTCTGGAATCTGACTTGTTCGGTCATGAGAAGGGTGCCTTCACCGACGCGAGCAGTTTGCGCAAGGGGCGCTTTGAGGCTGCCGACAAAGGCACATTGTTTCTGGACGAGATTGGCGAAATATCAGGTTCGTTCCAGGCTAAGCTGCTGCGTGTCCTGCAGGAGCAGGAGTTTGAGCGCGTCGGCAGCAACCACACCATTAAAGTTGATGTTCGCGTGATTGCCGCAACGAACAGGGACTTGGAAACGGCAGTTCAACGCAAGGAGTTCCGGCAAGACCTCTATTATCGCATCAACGTCGTCACTTTACGCGTGCCGGCATTGCGCGAAAGGCGAGGTGATATTCCGCTCTTGGCCGCTCAGTTTCTCAAGAATTTCAATACTGAGAATGATCACACGCTGACCTTCGCTCCCGAAGCGATTGAGGTGCTAATGAACTGCGAATTTCCAGGCAACATCCGAGAGCTCGAAAACTGCGTTCAACGGACGGCAGTTCTGGCGACGGGTCCATCAATCCTCAGAACTGACTTTGCCTGTTACGCGGATCAGTGCTTGGCCGCGGCGCTGTGGAAGAACGGACCGCCGACGTCAGAGAAGTCGACTACGATCCAGCCTTCCGCCGCCTGTGCCGCCCCGCCCGTCGGCGACGGGCAAGCGCCGATAGGCCCTGCCACGAGTCGTGGTAGGGTGCCCGATGCCGATACGGTCATTGCTGCCATGGAAAAGTGTGGCTGGGTGCAGGCAAAGGCGGCGCGCCTGCTCGGTTTGACCCCGCGCCAGATCGGCTACGTGCTGAGAAAACGCGGTATCGAGATCAAGCGTCTCTGAAACAACCCGCCGAGCAAGAGCTGGAGCAGGTCAAGCATTGGTGCTCTGGCGAGCCCATCGGCCAGGCTTACGAAGTGGGTGTGAACAGCGCTGCCAAGATTCCGGCCGTGTGCTTTCTACCACGTAGTCATACTGGGGCTCTGCGACTGACAAACTAAAAAGGAGTAATCCTATGGCTAGTAACTTCGCTCTACACCGCAAGGCAAATCAATTCGACGTGCCTGGATCCAGAAATAATCGATGTATTATTGGTGACACGCCAGCATGCGTAGAGGCGACGCGCAGATCTCCGCTGGCGGGACCTGGTCGATACATTAGCTGATGGCTTACCGCTCGATATCACGCAATCTGAGATGGGCATGAAAGTGAGTTCGACCGCTGGACAGTTGCCGACCTCGTCAGGTATTGGCCCCTGCGACCGGTTGATCTGCGATATCCAAATTCGCGGAAGTTGGTCGAGACGAAACTGTCGCCCCGGCTCGTGACCGACCGCGCGCCCGGCAAGACCGAGTTACAAAGTTGCCGAGGCAGTTTGATGTGCGTTCCTGCATCACTGTACGGGACACGACCTGACGGGAGACTATGATGCGTAGCCAAAAAGAAAAGATGCTCGCAGGCGAGTTTTACAATGCGGCGGATCCGGAGATCCAAGCTGACCTGTTGGCCACCGGGGCTTGGCTCAAGCGGTACAATGATACGCTGGGGCAGACCACGGGGCATTGGCATGAGCTTTTGTCCGAGCGGCTGGGAGAGGTTGGGCGCGGAACGGTCATCCGTCCGCCCTTTTTTTGCGACTACGGATTCAATATCCGCATTGGAGCCAATGCCTACATCAACTTCAACTGCGTTATTCTTGACGTGGTAGAGGTCAAAATCGGGCAAGGAACGGCAATTGGGCCTGCTGTGCAGATTTATACCGCCGATCATCCACATGATGCCGAGCAGCGGCAGGCCGGCCTGCAGGTCGGGCGTCCTGTTCACATTGGCAGCCGTGTCTGGATCGGCGGTGGAGCAATCATTCTGCCTGGCGTCACGATTGGTGATAATGCAGTGGTAGGCGCTGGCTGCGTGGTCACACGAGATGTTCCCGCCGGGGCAAAGGTAGTGGGAATTCCTGCTCGCGTGGCCGACCCACATAAACAGGCATAATCAACCTCGTTGACCCTGGAGGTGCATGCGAACTGTCGAAACTGTGCCGAATTTTTGTCGAAGCCATTGAGCGCTGCATATGTTGTCGCGACTCGGGCGCTTCAGTTCTTTTGCCACGGGGGTCACAAGATCATGTGCGTAATGCCGCCGCAACGTGCTCACGTCCCGCAGCAGCGGACCCTTTCACATCGCCCAACGAATTCAGAGCCTACGTTGTGCTGCCACTAGCATTACTACTCACGAATGTATTCCCAACTGAGTTTTCGCCCTTGGAGGCAAGCAGCGACTCACCAGCAATCGCCGGCCATTAATCCTGGCTAGCATCGACCCCGACGAGGCGAGCCGCGGCGTTGCGGATCGGCATGTCGATGACCGTGATTGCGCCTTCGGCAAGGAAACGACGTTCGTTTCTGGTCAGCGTAGCCGAATCGATCACCGCAAAATGTGGGCCAGTGGAGCGCTTCATCAGCTGTCTGGCATATGTGCGCAGCATCTGATCGTTGAAGCGGCAGCCCACGAAGAAAAAACCCCGGTTGACGCGCCGTTGCTTCACCGCGTCCGGGATCGGCGTCTGGATATCAATTTCGGTTAGGACTTCGACGTAATCGGAATCAGCCACGAGGAAGTTTGCCGCCGGCCTGACGCTGCCGTGCGGCGCATAGAGCACCGTCCTAGCCACTTGTTCGGCCTCGAGTTCTGTTCCTGACAAATCGTAAGTTCTCGTCCAGATGTTACCGATTCCGGTCGCGCGCGTCGTTCCTTGTATCTCGACAACGTCTGTTTGGCCGGCCTCTGCAAGGGCTGCTCGCATGGCGCCATCGTACCAGCTGTCGATGATGACAGACAGTTGAAGGGTTGCGAGCCAGGCGTGAAGAACGGTCGGCTCGGCGGGGGCTGCGAATATCTCCGCCATCCACGCTTGGAGAGTCCGACGATGTCGGCGCTGCTCGATAAACTGCGCGACCGACCACATATTGGTGCGAATCCTGGAAGGGGCAGGCGCCCGCTTGTTGAGGGCCGCGGCGACATCTTCAGGGGTGCAAGGTACAGGTGATTCCGGTGGGTTAAGCTGCAGAAGACCAGGACCGAGATAGGGGATCACTCGATCGGCCTTGAGAGCGCCGTTCAGCAGGTCAATCAGTTTTTTGGCAAAACTGCCCCGGACGACGACGAGATGGTCCCAGCTCAGCATCGTGTTCATACGCGTTTCCTCTCCGCCACTGAACCCACCGGCATCAGGCCCCGTCGGAAATCTTCATCGCCTCGACGGTGATCGGCAAACGCGTGTCGCGCGGAAGGTCGGGCAGCATGAGCCGCCAACCGTTCCTGAGCGTCACGGTCCCGCCCCATAAGTCAGCGTTCTCAATCTCGGTGATCGGCTCTTCGAGATCCTTCTTGGGGACATAAGCCGACAAGCCAGTAGCGGTCCTGCGAATCATTACTTTCATCCGGCTGTTCCCCCGTTGGAAATGCCTTCAGCTCCGCAGGGAACCTCGACTTTGTCGAGGCTAATGAGTTCGCGCGCTCGCATGCCGACGACCGTGCCACGATCGATCCATTCGACCGCATAGATGAAGAATTGCTGGAGAAAGGTTCCAATGTCGCGCACGTAGCCTTCGTCGCCCTTCCGCACGAGGTTTTCGCCGATCTCCTTGCCGGGATAGGTGCCGTCGTTTTTTATGTGGCGTATCGCACGGACCCGCTCACCCTGCATGAACCGTGGCGGTCTGCCGATTTCGACCTCCTGTTCGCGTCTGGACCACATGCTGTCCATTCCTTTCTCGAGGCTTTTGTTGTGGTCGCGGGTTGCAGGCGTCGTCGTGCGGCGAACCCGACCGTTTCGGTAGGAATCAAGCGGGAACGCAGGTTTTCGGTACCGGACAGACCGACACGCATTGCTGCGTATCGAAGGCCTCCTTGCATTCGGTGCACTTGTTTGGATCGATCACATAGGCGTCGCCCTTGAACTTGATCGCTTCCGAAGGACATTCGAACTCGCAGGCCCCGCATTGGGTACATTGGGATGCGATGATCTTTAAAGCCATTCTAACTCCTGGTTATCGGACGAGACGGCTCAGGCCGTCGCCGCTAGTGGTCTGATCCCAAACTCTGCCGCGTAAAGTGCGCTGACTGCGGTCTCGATGTAGTCATGGCCATAGGCGTCGGTTACGCGCAGTCCAGCTCGCGAGAGTTGTTCCTTCGGGCGATTTCCGATCTTGGCGCATAGCACTATGTGTATGCCTTCGAGCGCTGCGATGACGCCCTCGAGGATGGCGTCTTCGCCCCCGCCTCCGAGGCAATACCGCTCGACCTTCCGATGCCCGACCAAGCTGATCCCTCTAGGCGAGACTTCATAAACCTGGAATTCCTTCGCGTGGCCGAAGTGTTCGTTGACCCGTCCACCTCCCTTAGTGGCCACCGCAACCAGAAGCGACTTTTCGGAGTCTGTTGCCTTGACCATACCGATGGCCTCGCTCCTCGCCGCCTCATGATCACGGCGCTCGTGTGCGACCACCTGCCGATAGGCCTGACGCTTGCCAGCATCGTAGGCGACATCGTCGGGAATCCCGTCCAGCGTGAATTCCTGGCCACGATCTTCACCGAGCAGGCCGACAGCATCTGCCCGGCACTGCCGGCAGTGGCGCATCAACTTGGCGCCACCTTCAAGTCGATCCTGAAGAGCCATCATCTCCATTGCCGTTGGGCCGCGCTGCCCGATGAGTCCGTAGTGGGTACCGTGCGCCGGGTCCGAAATCAGAGGCATCACGTTGTGCAGAAACGCGCCCCGCTCCCTGACCATTTTGTTCACCTCAAACAGGTGCTGGTCGTTCACTCCAGGAATCATCACCGAGTTGATTTTGGTGAGGATGCCGCGCGCGCTCAGCATCTCCAGGCCCAGCATCTGCCGCGCGTGCAAGATTCGAGCGGCTTCGATGCCGAAGTAGCGGCGATTTTCATAAAAGATCCATGGATAGATCTTCGCGCCGACTTCCGGGTCGACCATGTTGATGGTGACCGTCACGTGATCAACATTCATTTCGGCAAGCTCGGCGACATGGTCCGGCAGCACGAGCCCATTAGTGGAGACGCACAGCTTTATGTCGGGGATTTCCCTGATGACGCGGTCGAGCGTTGCCTTCGTTTTCTCCCAATCGTAACAGGCATCCCCCGGCCCAGCGATGCCAAGAACCGAAAGCTGCGGAACTTTGTTGGCAACGGCGATGACCTTGCGTAGCGCTTGGTCGGGCGTCAACTTCTCAGACACAACACCAGGCCGGCTCTCGTTGGCGCAATCGTATTTGCGATTGCAATAGTTGCACTGGACATTGCAAGCCGGCGCGACCGCCACATGCATACGCGCGAAATAATGATGCGCTTCCTCCGAAAAGCAGGGGTGATCCTTGATCCTTTCCCAAATAGCCGGATCCCCTTCGCCCGGGCTGGTCGGCGACGAGCCGTAGGAGGACGATGCGCAGCCACCGGATTTCGCGGCTGCCAGAAAACCCTCGGATGTCGTGCTAGTCGGCCCCTCAATCGAAACTGTCGGTGAGGACATCAAACGGCTCCGTTGCTGGTAACGTCGCGGTTCAAGGTGCAAGAGCCATACCAACTGAAAAAAGCGGCTTCAGTTCACTATTCGGGTCGATATCGCATTGTGTCAGGCCGGCGCGACACAATTTTGTCCTGCTTGCGACAGTGCAAGTCCAAATCCGTTCAGAAGCACGAAGCACTCCTTGTCGCGCACAGGGCGCGCAAGACCACTGGCCTGACGATTGGCTCATCAGGCTCTTAGAATTTCCTTCACCTCGATACTATGCCGGCGTATCGCCTAGCCGACTTGTCGCAGCTTGAGGCCGAGAATTCGAGCCGCATTAGCCTGAACCCAGCCGGCCTTCTCCATTGTGTCGATCAGCCGTCACGCTCCGTCCGCCGCGGTCTCAGCCCCCGTCCGGCCGTATCGTTAGAATCGCAAGTGGCTATCTCGTGTTCAGGGGGCGCCGATGCGCCGAACCGGCATCGTGCTGGCCCGTGAGAGCTCGTCGATGACATTGCCACGTTCCGAAAGATTGGTTCCTTCCAGAGGAGAACGCCAAGCACGCAGTTCTCCGGCTCGGACGTTGCCGGGGAAATAGCATTGCGAGATCAGCTCAACTGCCGACGGCGCAAAGCCATGGTTCTCCATATTTCAAGGGTAAGCGCTGTGTCCTTCCAGGAGGACCCGCGATCTGTGGGCCTGCCGATTCTGAGGTGGATCGGAGATCGGCTTGTGTCTGAACTTGAACTTACGATTGACCCTGAGCGGCAGCCTCGGCGTTTTCGAGGGTGATCAACGGCGCTGTTGGTCGGCGGCATTGGTCGATGGACGACAAGGCACGGAGTCATTCCGAGACCCTGGAGCCGACGCGGTGATCTCGGAGGTTGCCCGGCGCTACGGGCTGCGGCCGCGGCGGAACGCTCGCAAGCTTGCGACGTCGGCAGGACAGGCCACTCCCGCCTAGTGGTTTCGGTGGCGCCACCGGAACGACCCGTTGGGCCTATCCGTGCACCAGAGCTCAAGGCCACGGCCTGAGAATCGGCCGCCGCTCACCCTACTTGGTTCCTCAGCCGACTGCGCTAAGAAGGAGAGCAACTTCCGTCGGCGCGAGGATCATTGCGTCGTGGCCAGTGGCGAGTTCCTGCCACGCCCAGCCATCCTGCTTCGCGACCCATTCTCGCGCTCCCGCCATCGGCGGGTGGAGTGGATTAGTGCAGACGACATAGGTTCGGGGTCTGCCGTTGCCGAGCGGGTGCTCGAGCTTAAGTCCGCTTTCGTAGGTGCCTGCCGGATGCGGTGTTATCCGGCGCCGCACCCAGTCCGTGAGCGAGTGTCCCTCGGGAATGCCGAATGCTGTTGGCGGCGGAGTCGGCATGAAGATACCCCGTCCTTCCTCCGCAACCAATTTTCGACGGGCCGCGACGATGTCGGGGGGCATGGTGCTGAATACACTTTGACCGCTCTCGACGATGGCGCTGTCGAGATAAACGAGATGGCTGATATGGTCGGGTATCCGGTCGGCGGCGCCGGTGATGCTGATGCCGCCTAGACTGTGACCGACAAGGATCACATCGCTCAGCTCTTCCGTCACAATGTGGTTGACGATGTCGGTCACGAATGTGTCGGGCGTGATGTCCTTGCACAGCAAACGTGCGCGTTCGCCGACACCTGGTCGGCGTGGTCACGTGGCATCCCATCTTGCGAAGATTGGCAGCCACGTCCCGCCAACACCATCCGCCATGCCAGGCACCATGCACTAGCACATACGTCTTTGCCATGGGTTGTGCCGTTCCACTTGCTCACCGGCCGTTGTGGCTGCCATCCGGCACGATGGCCGGGCGTTGTCCCAAAGGGGCTCGACCACGTGACCGGTGGTAAGTCCGGCGCACAGGGCAGCGCCGTGGCCTGAGGACACCGCTAACGAGTCAAGGAAATTTGAATTGCGAAAGGCCAATATTCACTAGCTCTTTGCAAGTGGATGGAGAGGCTCATGGTGTGCCGCAGTTGCTCGCTGCCGGCATGCTCTTGGCACGGTCCCGGCTGATCATCCGAACTTGAACAGGACACCAAAGCCGCCGCGCGGATAGTTCCACTCGATGTCGCCGCCTTTCTCGCACAATATCCGGCAGGTGCCGCATTCCATGCAGCCGTCGGCGGTGATCTCGACTTGACCCTTGTCATTCAACTCATAGCATTTCGCCGGACAGACGTAGGTCAACGCAAGCAAGTTCGCGCTTGGCTTGTCGTGCGGTCGCACTATAATATGGGGGCGGCCGGAATCGACCAGATAGCGGTTCTGGTAAAGTTTGTCCTCGACACGAACCTTCGTCACTGCGATCGTCATCTTGTACCCTCTTCAGCGCCATGCCAATGCCAGGCGGACCGCGTCGCTGACCAACCCCCAGCGCGAGCGCGCGTTGATGAAGGCGGCCGTGGTGTTCTTTTCCTTCTCGATCTTCGGCGTGCCGTCGACACGCATGAAGTTCTGAGCGGCATGCGACATCAGCCGCGGATAGCTGTCAAAAAAGTTGCTGGAATTGGTGTGGAGCAAGGCTGGCATGTCCTTGTATTTCTTAAGATCCTTGATCACAAAGGAGTCATCCAGCATCGTCTTGTAGAGCGCAAGGTTCGCTTTGGTCATAGGACCGTTGCGGCTTTTGACTTTGATGATCGCCTCAGCCGCGACACGACCCGAGGTCATGGCAAGGTTCGAACCCTCACGGTGAATGGCATTGTTCAGTTGCGCTGCGTCGCCGACGATGACCCAACCGTCGCCGAAGAGCTGCGGAATGGCCTTGTAACCACCTTCGGGGATAAGATGGGCGGCATATTCTTTCACCTCCGAGCCAGCGATCAGCGGCCGGATCGAAGGATGGTTTTTCATCGCATCCAGGAGGGCGGACGGGCTCTCCATCGTCGCGGCGAAATCCGAGACCAGGCAGCCGATGCCGAGTGATATCGACTCCTTGTTGGTGTAAAGGAAGCCGAGCCCGGCCATGCTGCGAGAGATCGTGCCCACGGCCTCGATTACGCAGCCTTCATCGCCCTTGACCCCGAACCGCTGGCCAATGACCTCTTCGGGCAAGAAATGCATTTCCTTGACGGCAAGCGCCACGGTCTCCGGCTTCGGCATCTCGCGCAGGCCTGCGCGAGTGCCAAGCAATCCCGACACCCCTTCTGCGAGAACGACCACATTCGCGAAGACCACTCCGCCAGCCCGGTCTGTGCGGACGCCGATCACCTTGCCATTGCCATCACGGACGAGTTCCGTCGCGGTCGTCTCACACAGGACCGTCGCGCCAGCCTCGCGCACCTTGCGGGAAAACCATTTGTCGAACTGGGCGCGAATGATCGTGTAGCGGTTGGGTTTCGCCTCATTGAAGTCGTCCGACCGGTAATGAATTCCGGTGTGAGACGTGTCGTCCAACACCCAAAGTCGCTGTTCGACCAGGTGCCGCTCGAGGGGCGCATCATCCCGGAAGTCCGGGATGATCTTCTCCAGCATGTTCGCGTACATTATGGCACCCTGGACGTTCTTAGAGCCCGGATATTCCCCGCGCTCCAACTGCAGTACCTTCAGCCCCTGGCTTGCCAAAGTGTAAGCAGCTGCGTTTCCAGACATGCCGGCTCCGACCACTATGGCATCGAATTGTTCAATCATGTCCTCTCCCTCAACTCGCAAGCTTGTCTCGACTGTGCGGCGACAGCCGCCGGGTGAAGGCTTCCGTCAGTGCGGGCAGGAAGCGGATTGCATCCGTGACGATCCCGAGGTGGGCGAACTCGAAAATCGGCGCGTTCGGATCGGTGTTGATCGCGACGATGAGATCGGCCCCCTCGACCCCAACTCGGTGCTGGATGGCGCCGGAAATTCCGGCCGCGATGTAAAGCTTCGGTCGAATGGTCTTGCCAGTTTGTCCAATCTGTCGATCAGCCGGCATCCAGCCCTTCTGGACCAAGGGGCGCGAACAGCCATGCTCGGCGCCGATCGCTCGGGCAAGATTCTTCACAAGCTGAAGGTTCTCCGCCGCTCCGAGACCGAGGCCTCCCGCAACCACGACATCCGCATAGGCAAGATTTGCCATTGCCGACTGGTTATCCGGTAGGAAGCCGAGGACTTTGGTGACGATATCGTCCTCAACGAGCGACAGCTTGTGCCGCATGACACGCCCGACCGGCTTATCCACCCGTTGCGGCATAGGCATGACCCTTGGTCGCACCGTCGCCATTTGCGGCCGGTAATTTAGTGTATAGATCGTACACAACAATGAGCCACCAAAAGTCGGACGGGTCGCGGCGAGTGAACCGTCGGAATCTACATCAAGTTCGGTGCAGTCGGCCGTGAGCCCCGTCTGCAGGGTCGTCGCTACCGAGCCTGCAAGATCCCTGCCCAGTGTGGTCGCGCCGAGAAGGAGGATTTCGGGTTTATGGGTATTGACCAGATCCGTGAGCGCCTTGGCGAACGGCTCGTTCCGGTAGTCGGCGAGCGGCGGCGCATCGACGATGTAGACAAGATCCGCCCCGTAAGCGAAGGCCTCGGCAACAGCGTCCTCGACCATCTCGCCCGGCGGTCCCAGCACGACGCCCGCGAGCTGGACTTCAAGCTTGTCGGCCAATTTGCGGCCTTCGCCCAGCAGTTCGAATGATACAGGATGCACATTGCCGCGTTCGAGCTCGAGGAAGACCCACACGTGCCGGTAGTCTTTGAAATGGTCGGGAAGTTCTTTCTTTACACCGGCACGGCCGGGGGCAATGCGAGGGGTGGTTTGGCTTGCGGTCGACATTTTCTGCTCCTGGCCGTCACGTGCCGCTGTTGAAGGCCAGCTCATGTTCCAGCGCCGGCCGGCGGGTTAAGATATCGGCGATGAGTTCATCGGCTATGTCCTGCAAGCCCCTTTCCGCGGTGTCGATCTGCGCCGCCCTTTCTGCCCGTGCGGTGGGGGCGAAAACACGCTTGACGACTGTAGGCGAGCCACGCAGACCGCACCGGGTGAGATCGTCAATGCCGGCGTCGGCTGCAGTCCACTTCACGACTTGCCTGCGCGCCGCGCACAGAGCCTGCTGGAGCGAGCCCCGGCGGATTTCGTTGGTGTCTTCCAGCATGGTAATGAGGCAAGGGAGTCTGCTCTTCAGCAACTGGGTGCCGCCTTCGGCGCGACGCGCGACTTCGATCTCTCGCGTATCGAGATCGATGGAGGCAATCTTCGCGACATAGGTAAGTTGCGATAAATCTAGGCGCTTGGCTATGCCCGGTCCGACCTGGGCGGTATCGCCGTCAATCGTCTGCTTGCCGGTGAAGACGATGTCCGGCCTGCCGAAAGTCTCCCCAATTTTTGCGATTGCTTGCGAAAGAGCAAAGGAAGTCGCCAGCGTATCGGATCCGGCAAAATAGCGGTCCGTCAAGAGAACTGCTCGGTCAGCACCGTAACCGAGCGCCTTTCGCAGCGAGTCCTCCGCCATGGGCGGACCCATTGTGAGCACAGTAACCTCGCCACCATGAACGTCGCGCAGTTTGAGCGCTTCTTCGAGGGCGAACAGGTCGTAAGGATTGATGATGGTCGGAACACCCTGACGCATGATCGTGTTCGTCACCGGGTGCACGCGGATCTGTGCCGAATCCGGCACCTGCTTGATGCAGATTACGATATGCATTGGCGGTTTCTCTAAGCTCCCAGTCCGGATTCGTGCTTGGCGGTTCGCCTCATTGCCTGCATCGTTCATGCCAAGTCGTCTTCCTGCCTCTATTCCAGAAGGTGGCTTCGTTTGCTTCCGAGGAGGCGTCATGAGGACTGGATTTGTCGACTTCTCGACATTGTCGCGTCGCAGCCGTGTCGGGCTCATTACTTTCCGAACCGCTTCAGTGCAGAGTCGAGCGGGACGAAGGCGCGGCCAGGTGCGGGACATATGTTTGGATCGTGGTCCCTTAGCACCTTGAACACACGTTGCGTGAGCGGCGAGGAAGTCGCGAAATCTTCGTAGGCGCGTTCCAGCTTGGCGCGCACCCGCGCGGCGATTACCTGGTTAGGCAGACCGGAGAAATCTTCTTCGGCAAGGTATTGGCCCACGCGCTTCATGATATGGAGCCGCGAGACATTCATCACTTTCGGGTCGTAGGAGACGCCAAGGCAGGCGAAGAAGTCCTCCGCGGCCGACAGGCCCTTCAGTCGCGCTAGGATATCGGTGCGATCGATCGGGCGGCTATCAGCGGAGCAGTTCATTGTATTCTCCCGGCGCGTAATTGTGGTGTCGATGCATTGGTGACATTGCTGACGGCGTGCCGACCTCTGGCACGGCGGCTGGGCAAGAGACTTGGCGATCTCAAGCTTTTCTGAAGTGGTGAAGGCGACCCCGAGTTTGACTGCTCTCCATTGCGCAGGGTCGTCACGTTGAGGAAGACCTCACGGCTCGTCGGCTATTGTGCCGCTCGGACCCGGGCCGGAATGAAGCTGTTCTGCACCTCGCCCGCACAGTCCAGCACTGGGAACGGCCCGTAGCTTCTCGGTGATCGCAGGCAGGACCTCAAGCACGCGGTCTACGTCATCTTCGCCGTTGTCACGCGACAAGGAGAAGCGGACTGCCCCACATGCCGCGTTCATAGCGATCAGAACATGGCTCGGTTCCAGTGAGCCAGAGGCACAGGCGGACCCGGCGGAACAGGCGATTCCCAGCCGGCTCAGGACAATTGGAATTGCATCGCCTTCGATACCTTCGAATCCAATGTTTGCAGTGTTTGGCAATCGCTCTTGCGGATCGCCGTTGATGGATGTGTTTGGGATGCGCTGGATGATCCCGTTCTCAAGGCGGTCGCGCAACCATTTTATTCGTTTTGTCTCGTCCATGAATTTCAAGGCGAGTTCGGCCGCCATGCCCAGTCCGACTATGCCGGGTGTGTTTTCAGTGCCTGCACGCCGGTCGCGCTCTTGGTGCCCACCCTTGATCATGGAGGAGAAGCGCACGCCACGTCTTACATAAAGCGCGCCTATCCCCTTTGGACCATGCAGCTTGTGGGCGGAGAGCGACAGCATGTCGATCGCGGTCGATTTCAGCTCAATCGGAAGCCTTCCGACCGCCTGCACTGCATCAGTGTGGAAAAGCGCGCCGACTTCCCTGGCTAGATCGGCAAGCTTAACCACGGGAAAGATCGTACCGGTCTCATTGTTCGCCCACATTATCGAGACGATTGCCACTTGTGGAGTGAGAGCGGTTCTGTAGGCGTCCAGGTCGAGCCGGCCGTGGTGATCGACTGGGATAATGTGCACCTTGACGCCGCGCGTCTTTTCAAGGTGCGCGCACAACTTCAGAACGGCCGGATGTTCAACCGCGGAAGTCACTATTTCCGTTCGGTCGGGCATCACCTCCAGCGCCGAAAGGATGGCTGTACTGTCGCTTTCAGTCCCGCCCGAGGTGAAGATGATCTCGTCCTCGAATCCCGCGCCGATGAGGGCTTGCAACTGTTGCCTCGCCTTTCTCACGGCTTCAGCAACCGATGCGCCATAGGCGTGCATGGACGAATGATTGCCAAATTGCTCCGTAAAGAAAGGCAACATCGCTCCAACGACTGCAGGATCAACCCGCGTCGTTGCGTTGTTGTCGAGATAGACAGGGTTCATGGGAGTGATCCTTCAACTGCTGAAATGATTCAAGGGTAGGCGGGCCATTGAACCTCTGGCGCATATCGTATCTGGTAAGGTGGGCGGCCGGGCGAGCGATGGCTTGGCTGACCGGTCGCTGTCGACATTGCCCTTTGGTGGCGGCATCTGCCGGGAATTCAGCTGTTTCGGGCAATTTTGTTTGCTTGCCCACGGCAACGATCGATGATCGCGATTTGGCGCATCACCGAACGCAATTGTTCCGGGCCGACAGTGCGTGTCGGCCGGTTCCAGAGCGCCGGCGGTGCCGGTTCGACGCAGTATTCCTTGGCGTCGCTATAGTCGAACATAGCCTGTTCCCTCGCAATCATTTGCAGGACTTGCCGCAGCCGCACGTCTCACGCGCATTGGGGTTATCGAAAACAAAGCCGGATGTTTCGAGCCCAGTGACGAAGTCCACGGTCATGCCGGCTGCATGGGGTTGGGAGCCTCTATCCATGAACACCTTGAGCCCATCTCGCTCGATGATCGCATCGCCCTCACGTGAGACGCTCTCCAGGCCCATTGAGTATTGGAAGCCGGCGCAGCCGCCGGCATGGACCATGATGCGAAATCCTTCCGCCGGCTCGCTGGCGCGGTAAAGAGCGGCCTTGATGGCGGCAACAGCGTTGTCGGTGAGCGTAATCATGGCTCGATTTCTCCTCGGTCCGACGTTTTCGCGGATCATCTCGCATGGACCGTGCCAAAGGGAAGACGTGTCAAAAACCGTAGGACATCCCGACGTCTCTTATGCTCGATTGCTGGGGAGACGTCCGACAACCGACACTTACTGTCGGATTTGTCGCGTCCGCGTCACAGGAAGGGCGCCTGAGTTCGCGATGCACTCACGCGTAAAGCAATGAACAGAGCCAAAGATGTTCAGAGCTTGCCGCGGAGCAACTGGCACGATTTTTGTGAAGCCTTCGTTGCGGCGGCAAAATTGCCGGCCGATTCACCTTTGGGTTGCCCTCGCAATCGAAGAACGAAGGAGAGCAATATGATCCATCAGACCCGCCTTGAGTGGGAAAGCAGCACCGCCGGTGGTACCCGAATGCTCGATCGGCCGATTGGCGCCGACCACCCAACAATCGCTCTCTACCGGCGATTGGCCGCTGACCGCCCGGAGACAGGATTCGACTGGCATGTGCCTGACGATCGATCGCGTCCGCCGTGCACACCCCTGAGGCCCGTTTTTCGATCGATCGTCAAAAGAAGAACGGGGCAGGGGTAAAAACATGGATCAGCGCAAGAAGCGGTCGCCCAACGAAATCCGGCGTGCGTGGGAAGTCTGTCCGAACATTCCCGCGCGTGATTTCGCAGCCCAATTGGCCATTTCGGAAGCGGAACTGGTCGCGGCCCATTGCGGTTTCGGCGCGGCACGCATCGACCCGCGCGTCAATCACGTTCTGACGGGCCTCGAATTCGTGGGCGAAGTGACGGCGCTGACCCGCAATCAAGGTGCCGTGCACGAAAAGATTGGCGTCTTCAACAGAGTGATAACCGGCAACAATCACGCCATGGTCCTTGGTGACGAATTCGACCTTCGCGTCTTCCCGCAAGCTTGGAGGTATGGTTTCGCTGTTGAAAGGCGCCATCGCGGCGGAATCCAGCGCAGTTTGCAATTCTTCGACGCCACCGGCGCAGCAGTGCATAAGGTGCATCTCAGGCCGGTCTCCAACCTTCATGCCTATCGAAAGCTGGTGGCCGAGCTCGTATCCGCCAACCAGGAGCCGACCATGTCGCTTAAGGCGAGAGTAGCCGACCTGGGCGCGAGGACTGCGGACTGGGCCGGCACGGTGGACGACCTACGCGAGCACTGGAGCCGGCTGACTGACGTCAACCTTCTAAAGACGCTCAAGCTCAGCCGCTGCCAGGCTTTGCGCATGGTCGGCCAGGATTACGCTTGGCTGCTCGACAATGCCGCAGTTGGCGCCGTGCTCCAGCGTGCGGCCGAAGACGAATTGCCGATCATGTGCTTCGTCGGCAACCGAGGTTCTATCCAGACCCATTCCGGCTTAATCAAGTCGGTCAAGCAGATCGGGCCGTGCATCCATGTGCTGGACGAAACGTTCCGGCTGCATCTCAGGACCCACCAAATCCGTGAGGTTTGGGCCGTGCGCAAGCCGACCAATGACAGTCACGTCACCTCGCTCGAAGCATATGGGTCCGACGGCAAGATCATCATCCAGTTGTTCGGTGCGCGCAAGGAAGGCGAACGCGAGCGCGACGACTGGCGGGTTCTGGCGGAAAACCTGCCTCGTTTCCCCGACAGCTACATGAGAAAAGACCGATCGTCGTCGGTGGGACGCCGGCGCCCATCTGCCTCCGCAGCCAGTAGCCGGGCATTGAAGCCGAGACCGGGGACACGATGACGCAATAAGCGCGCTGTATTATCGCAACGCGATGAGCAGGAAGCAATTTGGCGCTGCCCCATCGACCGCATGGTTACGACGAAGCCGCGGCCTTTGGGCCGAGCTCAGAGGTGGCAATAGCGTGAACGCCGCCGACCGTCACTCCCCACCAGGCGGTCAGGTTTTGCGGTTCGGGCCGAGCAAAAATACTGTCAAGACAGCGAGGAACGTGGCAACCGCGCTGTAGACAAAGACACTGGCAATACCCGTGTGATCCACCAATAGGCCACCGAAAGTTGTGCCGGCTGCGATGGCCACTTGGAAGGTTATGACCATCAGTACACCAGCGCTCTCGGCCTGTTTCGGAGCGGCGCGTAGCACCATCCATGTCTGCAATCCGACCGGGACCGCGCCAAAAGCAAAGCCCCATACGGCAACTGCAATTGCCGAGGTCAAGGCCGATGCTCCCATAGTCAGGAGCGAGACAGCGGCTACGGCAATGAGCAGGGGCGGCAGGGCCGCGACCGCCTTGAGACTGTGTTTGGTGAGGAATGCGCCGGCTAAATTGCCGAAGACGCCGGCCGTGCCAAAAGCAAGGAACACGAGCGGGATTGACTTCTTTTCGAGCGCAGGAACGCTCTCGAGAAAGGCGCGGATGTAGGCGAAGCTGGCAAAATGGCCGGAAGCGACCAATAGCACGACTAGCACCGCAACCTTCATCGCCGGATTCTTCGCGACATCCAGCGGACTGCGGAATCTGCGCACTTCGATCGGAGGCAGTGGCGGAATGGTTACGAGTTGCACGAGCAGCGCAACGGCACTCACGATTGCGGCGACCTTGAACGAGGCTCGCCATCCCCAAATGTCACCGACATAAGCGCCGATTGGAGCCGCGCAGACGGAGGCGACAGAAACGCCGGTGAGGATGATCGACATGGCGCGCGGCATGAGGTGACTTGGAACCAGCCGCATCGCCAACGCTGCCGAAATAGACCAAAAACCACCAAGCGATATGCCAAGGACGACGCGTGCCGCCAGCAAAACCGGCAGCGACCCCGCAACCTCTGCCAGAACGTTCGACAGGATCAGCAGGAGCGTCATCGCCCAGATGACGACCCTGCGGTCCAGACGCTTTGTCACGATGGCGATTATCGGTGCCGAGATCGCCGCGACGATTGCGGTCGCTGTTAGCGCCTGTCCAGCCGTGCCCGTGGTGATACGGAGATCATGCGCGAGCGGTGTCAGAACGCTGGCGGGCAGAAACTCTGCCGTCACAAGCCCGAAGGTGCCGAAGGAAAGCGAAATGATGGCACCCCATGCAGGGCCAGAACGTTGATAGGGACTTTCTGGGTCAAGCCGATCTCGGTCGAACAAAGCCGCGTCCACTAAATCTGTCGCCGATTCGGTCATGAATGAGTTCTCCGGCTAGGAGCTGTTGCAGCAGGGGTGGCTACATCGCCGGGGATCAAAGCCGCGAGACCTTCCGGCGGCGGCCAGTCGGCATCAGTCGAGGCCTCGGCGCCCGACGCATCCGAGGCCTCATCGGAGGGCCGACGGACCCAACCGTCGACAATGCGGGAGAGTTCTCGGCGCGGTCGCATCGATCGCATTCGTCGAAGTGCGGTCTGTTCACTGCGAACCAAGCAAGCCGAACGCGGTGTCCTCGATCGAGGCCTTGATGGGGGGATGATCGACGATCTCTATATTGCTTTGAAGCAGGAAGTTCCGTCGCCATATGTGGTTATCCTGGCAGCCAGAATTGAGCGGTTGTCGCAAGCACCAAGGCGGTCGCAATGAGTGCAACGAGGCGGAAGTCTGATCGATGGCTGCGGTTCGATGGCCGCGCGATCGACAAAATTGAGGTGATGAGTTATCCCTTTTGAAGCCGTTGCTCCCAATTCTGGGATAAGGTAATTGCAGGCGGTCCCAGCAACGTCGGGCGGCCTTTTTGGTGATCGAATTCATGGGACGACACTCTCGGTCCGTGACGCATCTGCGAATGACTCCGCAAGTTCCGTGCCATCAACGACAAATCTGGCTCTGCTGAGCGGGTGGTGGAGGCACGAGCGTGGGCTATCCCAAGAGCTTGCCGCAAGGTTGTTCGAAGTTGAGGTGCCGGATAGACCGCAAATATGTCGGGCGGCCTGGGGTTGGCCAACACGAAGATGCGCAAGTTCAAAAGGACGAGCTGAACCCTTGCCGATATCCATCCGAGGCTGATCTGGAGAAGGTCAAGAACTGCGTCTTGAAGGCTTCCGCCGCACCGGCAAATGCTAAGCCAAGGTGCTGGGCAAGATGGACAGGGCCATCCAACCCGTCGACTGGACGCTCATTAATGGCGTCGGTGTGGCTCTGTAGCTGGCGAGAAAAACGCCCTGCTGAAAGACAAAAGCTCGTGTGGCCGGCTCTGAAGGACGGCCAGTGAGGCAGGCGAGGAGAGGCTATAGCCCATTCGTGTAGACTGATCTTGTCCCACGGAGGCGGCTAACCACCCCGCCAGACATCATCGAGGGGAGCGCCACTAGGCTTACCCCAAGTGTTGGTCATTTCCACCTGGGTGACCTCGGCCAAGTCACCAAGCCGCTTAGAGCAAGCTTTCGAACTGGATGCTCCCCGGGCACATGATCGGCTAGCTGTGAGCTTTCGGGAGGTTGTCCATTCGGACCGGACCGAGGAGACTGGAGTTACCACGCTTCAGCATCCATCGGAGGATCCGAATGAACATCCATAAGAATGCCCGTCTCACACCGCTGCGT
>NZ_RZOY02000021.1 GCF_004022705.2 Mesorhizobium sp. M2D.F.Ca.ET.226.01.1.1 | reverse complement strand
CACCGCGCCGCAGAGTTGCCGGTCTGGCTGCACAGATACAATTGGCACCGTCCCCACGGGAGCCTAAAGTCCAAAACACCTATCAGTCGCCTCGCTCTAACCGAGGACAACCTGTTGAGGCTCCACACCTAGCAGGGGCTCGTATCAGATCCTATGACTGGACCCATGAAAGCCACCGTATCCGATATCGCCAGAAGCTGCGGCCTGTCGACCGCGACCGTCGACCGGGTGCTGAACAATCGTCCCGGCGCGAGTGCGGCCAACCGGCAGCGCGTGATGGAGGCGGCCAAGCAGCTCGGCTATCTGCCGACGCTCGACCAAGTCGTACTGCCGTCGAAGCCGGCGCATCTCGAATTCTTCCTGCCGATCGGCTCCAACGCCTTCATGGCCGACCTTGCGCATCACATCGAGGACTATGCGGCGCGCCTGCCTCTGGTCGCCTCCTGCCGCATCCACAACCTTGCCGGCATTTCGCCCGGCGCGCTGCAGGGCGCGGTGGAGAATCTGTCGCTCAAGGCCAACGGCGTCGGCGTCATCGCCGTCGACCATCCGCGCACACGCAACATCCTGCGCGAGCTGGTCGAGGCCGGAATCAGGCTGGTCACGCTGGTCTCGGATGTGCCGGCCGCGCCACGCTCGGCCTATGTCGGCATCGACAACCGCGTGGCGGGCCGCACCGCGGCGCTGCTGATGGGCCGCTTCCTCGGCGGCCGCACAGGGCATCTGGCGATGGTGATCGGCTCACGCTCCTATCGCGGCCATGAGGAGCGCGAGATGGGATTTCGCTCGGTGCTCAGCGAGGAGTTTCCCAACCTCACAGTCTCCGGTGCCGCCGAGAGCCAGGACGATCCGGAGGCCAGCTACAGCGCCACCATCAAGGCGCTGCACAACGAACCGGACCTGCTCGGCATCTACTGCGTCGGCGCGGGACGTTCCGGCGTGGCCAAGGCGCTGCTGGAGGCCAAGCCGCGCAGGAAGCCGGTGTTCATCTGCCATGACCTGACCAAGGAAACGCGCCGCTATCTCGTCGACGATCTCGCCGATGTCGTCATCGACCAGAATGCGCGGCTGATCGCCGAGCAGTCGGTGATCCGCCTGCTCGGCTCGATCGCCTCGTCGGCGCCCTATCTGACGAAGAAATTCATCGAGCCGCGCCTGATCTTCAAGGAGAACGTGCCGGTACAGTAGACCGATGACGGGTCCCGGCGGGATGGTTTCTCGGATTTGTCTGACGATTGATCCGGCAATTCTGCACAGCAGCTATGCACGTTTCGCAATTGCCGAATCATTGGGCAACTCGTATCTATGAACCTGTCGGATGTCTTCCTCCTCCCAGACACCGGCGCTGAGTGCGGTTCACCTCCTCCCGTGCCGTATTCGAAATCAAGCCCGCTGCCACCTCCTCCCGGCAGCGGGCTTTTTCTTTGCGCGCCAAAGGCGGAGGAGAAGCCAGTCCATCTGATGCTGACCAGCTACGAGCTATCTCTTTGATTTAACGCAATTCCGGACGGAAAACCGCTCACACTTTTCCTGGAATTGCTCTAGCCTTTCGCTGTCACCAGATTGGAGCTGAGTTCGAAAACGACTCCAGATCCATCGGCGTAGGACTGCAGCACGGGCGCACTCCCGCTCACAATATCCTCCACGACGCGCTTGCGTTCGTGATCGGCCATTGCCTTGCCGGCAGCACTCATGCCGACCAGCGCCATCGTGTTCAATCGCAGGAGCGGCGCCCCGTCCTCAAAGTGTATCCCGCGCGATATTGTCTTTGATCGAACGTCGTGGAAGCCGGCGTCCCGGAGCAGCGCCTCGATCAGCGCCGCATTGCCAAAGCTGTGACGCAGGTCCACGACTGGGCCGAGGAGTCGCTCGGCGACGCGGCGGAGTTCTCGAAAGAAGGGGATTTCCTCATCGGAGCGCCAAGTGGCAACCGCCAACCGGCCGCCCTGCGCCAGCGCGCGCCGCATCTGCGCCGCCGCGGCGGCCTTGTCGGGAAAGAACTGCAGCCCCTGCTGACAGACTACGACGTCGAACTCTTCGCTGTCGCGGAGCAGCAAGGCACTGGCGTTCCCTACGCGCCAATCGATGTCTGGCGCCACGGTGCGCGCGACGGCAAGCATATCGGCGTTGATGTCGATGCCGACGACATAGCCGGCGGCACCGAGCCGCTCCCTGGCAACGCGCGCGACTATTCCCGTGCCGCAGGCGATGTCCAACACACGGTGGCCTAGAGAGAGCTTGACCTCTTCGAAGGTCACTTCGGCCCAAGGGCGGAAGAGAGGACCCACGAGCCAGCGCTCATACATCTCCGGAAAACTTGCCTGACCCATCGTCTAGCGCCCGTTTTCGGGACAGCATAACAGAATCACGACGAGGCGAAGAGATCAGCGCGCCCGGAACGAGGCGATCAGGCTCTCGGCCATGCGCACGAATTGCGCGCTCGGGCCTTCGGCGCCGACGCTCTGCATCGAGACGCGGGCGCCTTCGAGCAGCAGCGACAGCGTGTCGGCGAGAAGCTCGGCCTGGCCGATGCCGGCATCGCGGCAAAGCGCAACCAGCTTTTCGCGCTGTGCTTCCTTCAGCTCCTTGATGACGCGCCTGGCCGGGTGATCGGCCTCGGTGAGCTCGACGGCGGCATTGGCCATGTCGCAGCCACGGCTGTCGACACTGAGCAATTCCGAAGCCTTCTGGACCCAGGCATGCAACTGGGCGAGCTTGTCACCGGGATGCCTGGCCTCGAACTCGTCCCATATCCTCGAAGCCTTCGCCGCCGTGGCCCGCAGGCATTCGATGACCAGCTCGTCCTTGGATTCGAAGTGACGGTAAAGCGTCATCTTGTTGGTGCCGGCAGCCTCGGTGATGGCGTCGACGCCAACACCCTTGATGCCGTGCTTGTGGAACATGTCCTGCGCCGTTTCCAGGATCCGGTCCCGGGGGCGGGAACGCTCCGCAACGCCGTCAGTCATCATGCTCTCCTTTCGTCGTTTCCAAAAAAACCGAGGTCACCTCTTGACTAGGGTGTTACCGGTCTGTAACTTTTAGATGTTACTTACTGGTAACACCTATATCACTCTCCGTCAAACGACAAGGCCACCGATAGGCCTGCCAGGGTGAGATAGGACAAAAAAACAGCCTGTCATGCGGCTTTGGCCGGTGAATTTGAGAAAAAGCGGCCCGTGATCAACCGATGCGGGACGAGCAAGGAGCCACTCCTATGCAAAAGCGCAAAGACCTGACGATCGACGAAGCCATCCGGGATCCGATGATCCGGCTGGTGATGAAGGCTGACGGGATCGATCCCAAAGCCTTCGAGCGGATGCTGCGCCAGCGCGCGGGCGACCAGGCGCCGGACGATGAAGTCCTGCCATATTTCCTGGCGGATTCCGGCTCCGGCCGGGCCCGGCGCCTGCGCCATTTCGCAAAACCCTTCGGCGAGGCGTCCGCATCATGGTAAATTTCTTCGTCCACCGTCCGATCTTTGCGTCGGCGATCGCCATGATCATGGTGCTCGCCGGCGCGATCGCTTATTTCCTTTTGCCGGTTTCGCAGTTTCCCGACATCACGCCGCCGCAGGTCGTGGTCAGCGCCCATTATCCGGGCGCCAGCGCGCAGGTCGTGGCCGATACGGTGACGACGCCGCTCGAGCAGCAGATCAACGGCGTGCAGGGTATGACCTACATGTCGTCGACGAGCTCGAATGACGGCTCCTCGACCATCACCATCACCTTCGACGTTGGCTATCCGCTGAGCACGGCGGCCGTCGACGTGCAGAATCGCGTCTCCCAAGCGGCATCCTCCCTACCCGCAATCGTCAACCAGGGCGGCGTGACGATCAAGAAGCAGAACCCCAATTTCGTGCTGATCGTCGACCTGACCTCGCCGGACGGCTCTGTCGATCCGGTGGCGCTGAGCAACCTTGCCTATCTGCAGGTCGTCGATCCGCTCAAGCGCCTGCCCGGCGTCGGCGACGTGCAGATCTTCGGCGAGCGCCGCTATTCGATGCGCGTGTGGCTCGATCCGGACAAACTGGCCAATCTCGGCATCACCGCCGTCGACGTCCAGAACGCCATTGCCGAGCAGAACGTGCAGGTCGCGGCCGGCAAGATCGGCCAGTCGCCGGCGCCCGCCGGCACCGCCTTCGAGATGCAGGTCAACGCCGTCGGCCGCCTCAGCGACCCGAAGGAATTCGGCGACATCGTCGTGCGCGCGAACTCGCAGAACGGCTCGCTGGTCAGGCTGCGTGACGTCGCCCGCATCGAGCTAGGCGCGCTGCAATATTCGTCATCCGCCTTCTTCGGCAAGGACCCGACGGTGGTGCTTGCCGTCTACCAGATGCCCGGCTCCAATGCGCTGGACCTGCAGCAGCGGGTCAAGGACAAGATGCAGCAGCTGTCGCAGCGCTTCCCGAAGGGCGTCAGCTACGCCATGCATTACGATACTACGCGCTTCGTGTCGGCCTCGATGCATGACGTGCTGATCACGCTCGGCGAAGCATTGGTGCTGGTCGTGGCGGTGGTGTTCATCTTCCTGCAGAGCTGGCGCACCACCATCATTCCGACCATCGCCATTCCCGTGTCGCTGATCGCGACGCTGGCGATCATGTATATGCTTGGCTTCTCGCTCAACATGCTTTCCCTGCTCGGCATGGTGCTGGCGATCGGCCTCGTCGTCGACGACGCCATCGTCGTGGTCGAGAATGTCGAGCGACAGCTGGAGGCCGGGCTGAAGCCGCTTGCCGCGACGCGCGCGGCAATGGCTGAAGTGACCGGGCCGATCATTGCCACCACCGCGGTGCTGATGGCGGTGTTCGTTCCCGTCGCCTTCATCCCCGGCGTCTCCGGCCGGCTCTACAACCAGTTCGCGCTGACAGTGGCGATCTCGGTCGGCATCTCCGCCTTCAACTCGCTGACGCTGAGCCCGGCGCTGAGCGCTGCCTTCTTGCGCCATCGCGGCGAAACGCAGTTCGTGCTGTTCCGCTGGTTCAACGCTGGCTTCGACTGGCTGTCGCATGCCTATGCGCATGGCGTGCGCATCCTGATCAAGCTGCGCTGGATCATGCTCGGCCTGTTCGCGGCCGGCCTCGTCGCCACTTATTTCGTCTGGCAGAAATTGCCTTCGACCTTCCTCCCCGTCGAGGACCAGGGCTATTTCTTCGTCGTCATCCAGCTGCCGGACGGCGCTTCCCTGGAGCGTACCGACGCGGTGGCCCAGAAGGCGCGCGACATCCTGCAGAACACGCCCGGCGTCGACATCGTCGGCTCGATCAGCGGCCTCAACTTCCTGACCAGCGCCGCGCAGTCGAACTCGGCCGTGGAATTCGCCATCCTGAAGCCGTGGGACCAGCGCGGTCCCGATCAGAACGCTTCGAAGCTCGTTGCCCAGGTGCGCAACAAGCTGTTGCAGATTCCAGAGGCCTTCGCGCTGTCCTTCGATCCGCCATCGATCCCGGGCCTCGGCACCACCGGTGGCTTCGAGTTCCAGGTCGAGGACCTTTCAGGCCGCGGCAGTGCGGCGCTGAACGACGTGACGCAGGCGCTGATTGCGGAAGCGCGCAAGCAGCCGGAGCTCAACCCGCAGCAGATGTTCTCGTCCTTCTCGACCTCGACGCCGCAGTTCAACTACGACCTCGATCGCAGCAAGGCGAAGCTTCTCGGCCTCAACCTGCCCGATGTCTTCAACACGCTGCAGATCTATCTCGGCTCGCTCTACGTCAATGACTTCAACCTGTTCGGCCGCACCTTCCGCGTGACCATCCAGGCGGACAAGGACGCGCGCGCCGACGCCACCGACATCTCGCGGCTCTATGTGCGCAACGCGTCGGGCGGCATGGTACCGCTGAGCACGCTGGGCAAGCTTGTGCCAATCGTCGGTCCCGAGACCGTGCCGCATTACAACAACAATGCCTCGGCCCTGATCAATGGCGGCGCCGCTCCCGGCTTCTCGTCCGGACAGGCGGTGGCGGCGATGGAGCGGGCGGCGGCGAACGTTCTGCCGCGCGACTTCGGCTACGAATGGACGGGCATCACCTTCCAGGAGCTCAAGGCCGGATCGATCGCCTCGGTCGTGTTCGGGCTGGCGATCGTCTTCGTCTTCCTGATCCTGGCGGCGCAGTATGAAAGCTGGGCGATGCCCTTCATGGTGCTGCTCGCCGTGCCGCTCGCCCTGTTCGGCGCCTTCGTGGTGCTTTTGCTGCGCGGCATGCAGATCGACGTCTACTCGCAGATCGGCTTCGTCATGCTGATCGGCCTCGCGGCCAAGAACGCGATCCTGATCGTCGAGTTCGCAAGACGGCGGCGCGAGGAAGGCCTGACCATCGTCGAAGCGGCGATGGAAGCGGCGCGACTGAGGCTGCGGCCGATCCTGATGACGGCCTTCGCCTTCATCCTCGGTGTTCTGCCGCTGATGTTCGCGACCGGTGCGGGTGCTGCCAGCCGGCAGTCGATCGGCACCACCGTCTTCGGCGGCATGGTGGCGGCGACAGTCCTGTCGCTGGTCTTCGTGCCGGTCTTCTACGCGGTGATCGAACAGCTGCGTGAGCGCGGCGAAAAGGAACCAGCCAAGGGACACCACGACGCCCCTCAGCAGCAAGACATTGAACCGACCGCCGAGCCGGCGGTTCAGCCGCTCGCCCAGGCGGCTGAATAGCTCGCAGGCGGCCGAATAGGATTGGAGACCAAGATGCGTAAATGGAAAATCGCTTTAGGAACGGCCGTTGCGCTTGGCGCGATCTCGGTGGCAAGCGTCCACCTGCTGAATCCGGGCTATCTCGGCGGCGGCACGGCGGGCGCAGCGCCCGCCCCGGCGGCCTTCGTCATGCCGGTGCCGGTGGTGAACGTCGTGAAGAAGACGCTGCCGATCTATCTCGACTATGCCGCGCGGGTAGAACCGATCCGCAGCATTACGCTGCAGGCCCGCGTGCCGGGCTATCTGCAGGAGCAGACCGCCGCTGACGGCAGCGACGTTAAGCAGGGCGACCTGCTCTACCGGATCGCGCCGGAGGACTATCAGGCCGCGCTCGACCAGGCCAAGGCGCAGGTGCAGCGCGACACCGCGACGCTCGAATACGCCAAATCCAATCTCGGCCGCGGCACCGACCTCGCCAAGGCCGGCTATCTCGACAAGGACAGCTTCGACCAGCGCACCAGCAACCTGCGCACAGCACAGGCCGCCCTTGCCGTCGACCAGGCAGCGGTGCGGACTGCCGAGCTCAATCTCGGTTACGCCGAGATCAAGGCGCCGTTCAACGGCCGCATCGGCCGCAACCAGGCTTCGGTCGGCACGCTGGTCAGCGTCGCCGGCACGGTGCTCAACACGCTGGTCCAGCTCGACCCGATCTATGTGACCTTCAATCCGAGCGAGACCGACCTGGTGCAGATCGAGCAGGCGAAGGCAAACGGCCCGATCGCCGTCGACGTGCTTCTGCCCGGCGAAACCAAGCCCAGCCAGAAGGGTGAGCTCACCTTCATCGACAACACCATCGACCATTCGACCGGCACGATCACGGCGCGCGCCACGATCGGCAACGCCAAGTTCTCGCTGCTGCCTGGGCAATATGTGCGGGTGCGCCTGCATGTGAAGGAACAGCCCAACACGCTGATGGTGCCGCAGGTGGCGCTGGGTTCCAGCCAGCTCGGCAAATATCTCTACGTGCTGGGCAAGGGCAACACCGTCGACCAGAAGCTAGTGTCGCTTGGGCCCACCGACGGCGACCTGATTTCCGTGATCTCGGGCATTTCCGAGACCGACCAGGTGATCACGGGCAATTTGCAGAAGATCGGACCCGGAATGCCGGTTTCTCCCTTGCCGCAACCGAAACCGGCCAGCTGATAACCCCCATCAGTTCCGGTCCGACGGCGCCTTCGGCTCCCACGCCGAGGGCGCCGTTTGTTATTTGGGCTCAGTCGGCTCGTTCCGTACCCTCGCGGGATTGCTTCCAAGCAGTTCCACCAGTCCAGCAATATCGGCACGCTCGGCCTTCGCCGGCAGCATAAAGGCGCAATAGGGCTGGCCGAGGCGAATCGACACGGATGACAGCGCGATGAGCCGGCCGGCCTCGAGATCGGCTCTCGCCATTACCCTCTGTCCCAGCGCTATGCCCAGGCCCAGCCGCGCGGCGCCGATCGCCAGGCTGGACAGGCCGACGCGCCGGCCATGCGAGGGATCGGGCGCACGAGTCCCGCCGGCCGCCGCGAACCAATCCGACCAGCTCGGATGCGAGGCATAGTTCGGACCCCAGTTGGTGTGGATGAAATGGCTTTCATGCATATCCGCCAAATCGGCGGCGCCGTGGCGTTGCCAGAAGTCGGGCGATGCGACCGGCAGCACCTCGTCATGAACGAGGCGCACCATCTTCAGCGCCGGATAGTGATAATCTCCATAGGAGATGCGCAGATCGATGTTCTGGCGCACCACATCGACGGGATCGTCCTCGACCCGGACATCGATCGCCATTTGCGGAAAACCGTCGAGCAGCACCGCAACCCTTGGCGCCAGCCAAAGCTCGGCAAGCGAGAACGGCACGCTCACCACCAGGCGCGTCCGCAGGCCGCCTTCCAGCATGCGCCGGCTGACCGCCGCGATCTCGGCCAGCGCATGCGCCGTTTGCGGGTAGATGGCGTGGCCGGCATCGGTCAGCGCGATGCGGTTGCCGTTGCGCATGAAGAGCTGCTTGCCGAACCAGTCTTCCAGATTGCGGATCTGCTGGCTGACCGCGGCTGACGAGACGCCGAGCTCGCTCGCGGCAAGCGTGAAGGAGCCGGCGCGGGCCGCGACCTCGAATGCCCGCATCGCATTCAACGGCGGAAGTTTTTCCACGCTCTATCCTCAAAAGATTTTCTTGGGAGAGCCTAACAATTTTCCGCGTAGCGGCAAAGTTTTCCTTGGTGTAGTGATCTCAGATTTTTGGAGGACGCTATGATCGAAACCATTCTTGACCTGGACCGCTATCCGCTGAACCGCGAAGGCAGCCCTGAATGGCAGCGCCTGGTTAGCGAGTCCAAGGCCGCGCTCGCGGCAAACGGCATGTTCAACCTGGAAGGGTTCCTGCGTCCCGGCATTGCCGAAAAGGCAGTCGCCGAGATCCGGCCGGTGATGGACACCCGCTCGCACGTCCACAAGCGCATGCACAACATCTACTTCAAGCCGTCGATTCCGGAACTGGCGCCGGATCATCCGGCGTTGCGCAAGGTCGAGACGATCAGCCATACGGTCTGCGCCGACCAGATTCCCGGCAGCACGGTTTTGTCGATCTACGAATACGAGCCGCTGGTGCGGTTCCTGGCGGCGACGATGGACAAGCCCCAACTCCACGTCATGCAGGATCCGCTGGCCCGTGCCAATGTCATGGGTTACCGCGCCGGCGAAGCGCTCAACTGGCATTTCGACCGCTCCGAATTCACCACGACGCTGCTCTTGCAGGCCCCCGAGATCGGCGGCGACTTCGAATACCGCACCAACCTGCGCTCGGACAGCGACCCGAACTACGACGGCGTGGCCAAGCTGCTCGAAGGGCGCGACCCCGAAGCGAAGATCCTGCGCATCAAGGCCGGCACGCTGAATGTTTTCCGCGGCAAGAATACCGCGCACCGGGTCACCACCGTCGAGGGCAACCGCGAGCGCATAATCGCGGTGTTCTCCTATTATGAGCGTCCCGGTGTGATGTTCACCGATGAGGAGAGGATCGGCTTCTACGGCCGCGCGGCTTGAGGTTGCCAGTCTAATCCGGAATTGACGGAAATCGGCTCTTGTTAGATTGTCGACAATCTGCTTGTCTTGCAGAAATTCCTCCCGGGAGTCGACCTATGGCAAAGCTGGATTTCAGTCCGATCGCGGATACGACGCGCAGGGCGGAGATCGTCGCCCTGCTGCGGCGCGCCATCCTGACCGGCCAGTTGGAACCGGGGCAAAAGCTCAACGAACTGAGGATTTCGGAGCAGATGCGGGTGAGCCGCGCGCCGCTGCGCGAGGCCATGCGCGAGCTGGTGCAGGAAGGCATCCTGACCAGCATCCCCTATGCCGGGACCTTCGTCATCGACGTCACAGCGAAGGACATCATCGACGCCTATTCCTTGAACAAGGTGCTCGACGAATTCGCCATCGAACTTACATGGCCCCAGCGCGACCAGCGTTTCTTCGACGAGCTTGACCGGCGCCACGAGGCGGTGAAACAGGCAACGCGGGCGCTCGACACCACGCGCCAGATCGAGACCGCGCTGCAGCTGCACGGTCTGATCCATGAGTGGGCCGACAATTCGGTGCTGCTCGAGACCTGGCAGCGGCTGACCAGCCGGCTGCAGATGTATTTCGCCCTGCATCAGCGAGCTCGCAACGAGCCGGTGCCGGCGGAAGACGTGCACGAAACCTATGTGGCGCTGATGAAGGGCTCGGACATGCGCGCCGCCCAGCGCCATGCGCGCGAGCATATCGACCTCGATTTCGAAGAGCTGCTTTCCTACGCGCGCGGCCTCGAAAAACGCGCGTCGAAGAACTGACGGACCGGACAGCGGATACAAACGTGAAGATCAAGAGCATCAAGGCCTACCATGTCGTGCAGCCCTTCGTGGACGGGCCCTACCGCATGTCCAAGGGCCGGGTCGCCGACTGTTTCGACGCGGTGATCGTCGCCATCACGTCCGACAGCGGCGTGACCGGCTGGGGCGAGATGGCGCCGCTCGGCAATTTCTATTCGGCTGCCTTCCCGGCGGGAACGCGCGCGGGCGTACCGGAAATCGCGCCACATCTCATCGGCCAGGACCCGCGCGGCCTCGCCGGCATCGGCCGGCTGATGGACACGGTGTTCAAGGGCCATCCCTACGTCAAGTCGGCGCTCGACATGGCTTGCTGGGACCTCGCTGCGCGCGCGGCAGACGTGCCGCTGGTGACCATACTCGGTGGCCGCGAAAGCGATATGGCGGAGACCTACCGGGTCGTCACCCACGGCACGCTCGATCAGATGGCGGCTCTCGCCAAGCGGATCATCGCCGAAGGCTGCCGCCGCCTGCAGGTCAAGGTCGGCGGCAATGTGCATGACGACATCGAGCGGGTGACGACGGTTGCCTCCGCGGTGCCGAAAGGCACGGTGATCTTCTGCGACGCCAACGCCGGCTGGACGCCCTACCAGGCGCGCCAGTTCGCCGACGCCACGCGCGGCATCGACTACACGTTCGAGCAGCCCTGCACGACGCTGGATGAGAACATGTCGGTGCGCCGCATGCTCGACAAGCCGATGGTGCTGGATGAATCCGTCACCTCGCTGGGCGAGATGCTGGAAATCCACCGCCGAGGTGCTGCCGACGGCCTGACACTGAAGATCTCGCGGCTCGGCGGCGTGACGCAGACGCGGCTGATCCGCGACGTCGCCGTCGATCTCGGCTTCATGATCACGGTGGAAGACACGGGCGGCGCAGAGATCGATACCGCCGCCATGGCGCATCTGTCGCTGTCGACGCCCGCGGAGCGCCGGCTGCATGCCATCGCCTTCCACGAATGGGTGACGGTGCGCACGGCCAGGAACGCACCGACGGTGACGGGCAGCCATATGGGCATTCCCGACGGCCCGGGCCTAGGCATCGACGTGGATCCGGGCCTGCTCGGCGAGCCCTTCTTCGAGATCGGCTGACATGAAGATCAGGCGCGTCAAGGCAACCCCGATCAACTACCGGCTGGAAGCGCCTTACGTCTGGGTCTTCGGCGAACTCGACGGCTTCTCGCCGACCATCGTCGAGGTCGAGACCGAGGACGGGCTCGTCGGCATCGGCGAGGCGCCGACGCCGGGTGCGGCTGCCATAATAAACGACGTGCTGGCGCCGAGACTCTCGGGCCGCGACGCTTTCGACATCGCCGGCGCCGAGGAAGTCTCCCTGCCCTTCTGGAGCGGCGTGCAGTCGATCAACGACCGCACCCGCATCATGGCTTTCGGCGCCATCGAGATGGCGTTGTGGGACCTGCGCGGCAAGGCCTGGAAGCAGCCGCTCTATCAGCTGCTCGGCGGCGCGGTGCGCAAGGACATCCCCTTCACCGATTATTTCTCGCTGCGCGGCGATGGTGCCAAGGTGAAGGGCGAGAAGACGCCGGAAGAAGTCTCCGACTATTGCGTCGAACTCAACGAGCACTACGGCACGACCTTCTTCGAGGGCAAGTTCTCGACGCAGGACCCGAAGGTCTCGATGAAGATGGTCGAGCTGATCCGCAAGAAGCTCGGCAACGAGGCGATGATCCGCATCGATTCCAACCAGGCCTATTCGCTGGCGACCGCCAGGCAGTTGGCACGGCCGCTGGAAGAGCTCGGCGTGCGCAACTGGGAGGATCCGGTGGCGACGATCGAAGAGATGCGCGAATTGCGCCGTCATTGCTCGATCCCGTTCTCGACCCACAACATCGATATCGCGCGCGCCATGGAGCTGAAGGTGCCGGACGCTTTCGTCGGCAATCCGACGGCGCATGGCGGCATCAACCGCATGCTGCGTTTCGTCGGCGCCTGCGAGCATGCCGGCGTCGACTATTGGTGCTACAGCGGCGACACCGGCATCGGCAGCGCCTGCTATCTGCATCTGTGCGCCGCGCTCGGCTGGATCAGGGAACCCAACCAGTCGCTATTTCGCATGCAGCCGATGGACATCATCGAGGAAGGTCCGTTTTCGCCGAAGAACAACACCGTGCGCGTGCCCGAAGGCAATGGCCTCGGGGTCACGCTGTCGCAGGAGCGGCTTGCCGCCTGCCATCGCGATTTCGTCGAAAACGGTCCCTGCAACAAATATCACGACCCGGAAAACCCCGGGACTTACCGCAGACTGCCGCTGACCTAGGAGGGATGTCGAAAAGCAAGCAGGACTTATCGGGAAAAAGGCGGCAACTGGTCGCCTGGCCGACAGACAATTCATCAAGAAAATCTGACTTTTCCGTCCCAACCAGCGGATGGACCGGTCGGAGCCGCATGCTACTGTACATCAACCGATACTGACGAGAGCCGGGAACAGGAGAACTCCACGGCATTCGTCAATTTGAGGCACTCGCCAACCACAACAAACTGGGGAAAGGCTCAGACCCATGAGCAAGAACTATCGCATTCTCGATCTGCTGCGGCGCGGCCGCACGCCCCTCGAAAACCATCTCATCGACGGCCTGATCGACGGCCGCATTAGCCGCCGCGAATTCGTGCGCCACGGCAGCCTGCTCGGCCTGTCACTGCCGCTGCTCGGCCGCATCGGCATGGCGGCCGGCTTCGGCGCGGCGCCTTCGCTCGCTCGTGCAGCGGGGGCGGCCGGCGCCACCATCCGCGTCGGCAGCAGCGTGCCGGCCGCGGCGATCGATCCGGTTACAATCGCGGACGCCGGCGGCCTGCTCGTCATGCAGCAGGTGGCCGAATTCCTCTGCGTCGACGGTCCGGACCTGGTGCTGAAGCCGGCGCTGGCGGAAAGCTGGAAGCCGAATGCCGATGGCACGGTTTGGACCTTCACGCTGCGCAAGGGCGTCAAGTTCCACTCGGGCGGCGAGATGAAGGCTGAAGACGTGGTGGCCAGCATCGACCGGCTCGCCGATCCGGCCAACTCGTCCAACGCGCTGTCGGTGTTCAACGGCATCCTGCAGAAGGGCAACACCAAGAAAGTTGACGACTACACCGTCGAGTTCCACCTCGACGCGCCGAACGGCAATTTCCCCTACATGGTGTCGTCGGACAACTACAACGCCGTCATCATCCCGGCGAGCTACAAGGGCGGCTACGAACAGAGCTTCGACGGTACCGGGCCGTTCAAGCTCGAAAAATACACGCCGAAGGTCGGCGCTTCCTTTGTGCGCAATGACGACTACTGGGGCGACAAGGCCTTGCCAGATCGCACCGAATTCACCTTCTTCACCGACATCCAACCGCAGATCCTGGCGCTGCAGGGCGGCCAGATCGACATCATCAACCAGATGCCGGTGCTGGCCGGCGTCGCCGTGCTCAACGACCCGAATGTCGACATCATCAGTCTGAAGTCGGTGGCGCACCAGCAGCTGCACATGCATTGCGACGAGGGCCCGACGAAGGACGCCCGCGTGCGCCGCGCGATCGCGCTCTGCCTCGACCGCGAGAAACTCGCCGCCGGCCTGATGAAGGGACGTGCCGCGATCGGCAATGACAGCCCGTTCGCCGCCGTCTACCCCTCGACCGATACCAGCGTGCCGCAGCGCAAGCAGGATATCGCCCAGGCGAAGCAGCTTATGGAAGCGGCCGGCCTCGCGCAGGGCTTCAAGATGACGCTCACCACCGAGCGCTATCTGGAGATCCCGGAATACGCCCAGCTCATCCAGAACTGGGTCAAGGAGATCGGCATCGAGCTCGAGCTCAACATCCTCGACCAGGGCGCCTATTACGGCGATGCCGTGTTCGGCAAGTCGAACTGGCTGGATTCGGCGATAGGCATCACCGACTACGGCCACCGCGGCGTGCCGAACGTCTATCTCGCCGCCCCCTTGAAGAGCGACGGCACCTGGAATGCCGCTCACTTCAAGAACAAGGACTACGACCAGATGGCGGCGAGCTATATCGCGGCCCTCGATCTCGAGGCGCAGAAGGCCACCGCCGGCAAGATCCAGAAGCTGCTGCTCGAGGAAACCCCGGTCGTCTTCGGTTATTTCTACGACTATCTGACGGCGACCGCGAAGGGCGTGGCGGGCGTGCAGCCCACCGCCATGTCGCAGCTGTTCCTCGACAAGGCGTCGAAAGGCTGAGCATGAGGCAAGCCGCTGCGCCAGCCTCGAAAGGGGTTGGCGCTTGCAGGCGAGATCGGGACAGGGCGCCGTGCGCCTTGTCCGTCATCGCCATAGCGGGATGACGCGTCCTATGGGAACCGCAACCCTACTCACCACCATGCATTGGGGGACGTACGAGGTCCGCGCCGAGAACGGCCGGCTCGTCGACGTCGAACCGTGGCGCGGCGACCCCGACCCATCGCCGATCGGCAGGTCGCTCCTCGGCACGGTGCAAGGCGAGCTGCGCGTTGCCCGCCCCGCCATCAGGCGCGGCTGGCTGGAGAGCGACAGGTCCGGCCCGGCAAGCAGGCGCGGCGACGAGCCTTTCGTCGAAGTGTCCTGGGAGACCGCGCTGGACATCGTGGCAAAGGAGCTTGGCCGGGTCCGCTCCACCCATGACAACAGCGCCATCTATGCGGGCTCATATGGTTGGGCTAGCGCCGGGCGCTTTCACCATGCGCAGGGCCAGTTGCATCGCTTCCTCAACACGATCGGCGGCTATACCGGTTCGGTGCTAAGCTATTCCTACGGCGCGGCCGAGATCATCCTGCCGCACGTGCTGGGCAGCACCGACGCCCTGACCGGCAATCACACGACCTGGGACGGGATCGAGCGCCATTCTAGGTTGATCGTCGCATTCGGCGGGCTGCCTTGGCGCAACACGCAGGTGCAGGGCGGCGGTTCGGCGCGGCACGAAGCGTCGGCGGCGCTGCGCAACGCCGTCGCCAACGGCGCGCGGCTGATCAACGTTTCGCCGGTGCGCGACGACACGCCGCGCGGCGCCGACACCGAATGGCTGCCGCTGCGGCCGAACAGCGACACCGCCGTGATGCTGGCTCTCTGCCATGTGCTGATCAGCAAGGGGCTGCACGACGAAGCTTTCCTTGCGCGCTACTGCACCGGCTTCGAGACGGTGCGCGCCTATATTCTTGGCGAGAGCGACGGCCAGCCGAAGGATCCGGCCTGGGCGGCGAAACTCAGCGGCGTCGGCGCGGCGACGATCGATGGCCTCGCCCGCGACATGGCCGCCAGGCGCACCATGCTGATGGTAAGTTGGTCGCTGCAGCGCGCCGACCATGGCGAGCAGCCCTACTGGGCGGCGATTACGCTCGCCGCGCTGCTCGGCCAGATCGGACTGCCTGGCGGCGGCATCGGTTTTGGCTATTCCTCGACGAATGGCGCCGGCAGGCCGGAGATGGGTTTCCGCTGGCCTTCGGTGCCGCAGGGCAGGAACGCCGTGGCGCATTTCATTCCTGTCGCGCGCATGGCCGACATGCTGCTCAATCCGGGCGGTTCGTTCGACTTCAACGGCGCCGCCTTGACCTATCCCGATATCAGGCTCGTCTACTGGGCCGGCGGCAATCCGTTCCACCATCACCAGGACCTCAACCGCCTGGTCGGGGCCTGGCAGCGGCCCGAGACGATCATCGTCAACGAGCAGTTCTGGACGGCGACGGCACGTCACGCCGATATTGTGCTGCCGGTGACGACGCCGCTCGAGCGCAACGACCTCGCCTTCTCGAATCGGGAAAACCTCATCGTCGCCATGAAGCAGGCGATCGAGCCGTTCCAGGAGGCGCGCGACGATTTTGCCATCTTCGCCGATCTGGCAGCGCGGCTCGGCACAGGCGAAGCCTTCACCGAGGGACGCGGCCCCGAAGAATGGATCCGGCATCTCTATCGACAGGCGGTGGAGAATGCCGATGCTGCCGGCGTGGCGATGCCGCCCTTCGACCGCTTCTGGCAGGACGGCCATGCCGAGCTTGCCCGTTCGGTGACGTCGCAGACCTTTCTTGGCGCGTTCCGCGCCGATCCGGAACGGCATCGATTGGCGACGCCGTCGGGACGTATCGAGCTCTTCTCGACGACGGTCGAGTCCTTCGGCTATGACGACTGCCCCGGCCATGCGGTGTGGCGCGAACCGCGCGAGTGGCTCGGCAATGACAGCCTTGCCGAACGGTTTCCGCTGCATCTCCTGTCGCCGCAGCCGGCGGACAAGCTGCACAGCCAGTACGATCACGGCTCGGTCAGCCGGGCGAGCAAGGTCGCGGACCGCGCGCCGCTGCTGATCAACCGCGAGGACGCCGTGGCGCGCGGCATCGCGGACGGTATGGTGGTCCTGGTCTTCAACGAGCGCGGATCATGCCTTGCCGGCGCCGTGGTGACCGACAGTCTGATCCCCGGCGTCGTGCAACTGCCGACCGGGGCCTGGTTCGATCCGGCCCGCCCAGGCGAGCCGGAAGGCCTCGAAAAGCACGGCAATCCAAATGTGCTGACACCCGATCGCGGCACGTCGCGTCTCGCGCAGTCGCCGACCTGCAATTCGACACTGGTTCAGGTGTCGCGGTTTACCGGGCCGGTTCCGCCCGTGACAGCCTTCGATCCGCCTGCCACTATTGATTTTTCCGATGCGTCCGGCGTGACCGGGCACCAAGACCGTTCGTAAGGAGACGCCGCCATCCTCGCTTTCCTCACCCGGCGCCTGGCTCTGTCGCTCATCACGCTGTTCCTGCTCAGCGTGATGGTGTTCCTTGGCGGCCAGGTGCTGCCGGGCAATGTCGGGCGGGCCATTCTCGGGCCGTTCGCCGACCAGCGCGCGGTCGATGCGCTCAACCATTCGCTTGGTGTCGACCGGCCGCTGCTCGTCCAATATGGAAGCTGGATCTGGAACTTCCTGCATGGCGACATGGGCACGTCCTATGTGTTCCGCGCGCCGGTGGCGCCGTTCGTCGTCGATGCCTTGGGCAATTCGATGAAGCTGGCGCTGGTCGCCTTCGTGCTGGTGGTGCCGATCGGCATCCTTGGCGGCGTGATCGCCGCGCTCAACTTCAACCGGCCGCTCGACCGCATCATCAGCCTCGGCGGCCTGTCGGTCACGGTGCTGCCGGAGTTCGTCACAGGCATCATCCTGATCCTGATCTTCGGGGTCTGGCTGCGCTGGCTGCCGATCGCCGCCGCCTGGCCGAAAGGCGCTGGCTTCTTCACCCAGCTCTATTACCTGATCCTGCCCTCGCTGCCGCTGTTTTTGGTGCTGTTCGGCTATATCGCGCGCATGGCGCGGTCCGGCATGATCGAGGCGCTCGATTCCGACTACACGCGCACCGCGGTGCTGAAGGGCCTTCCCTGGCGCACGGTGATCTGGCGCCACGTGCTGCGCAATGCGCTGTTGCCGACCATCACCGTGATCGCCACCCAGACCGGCTACCTAATCGGCGGCCTGGTCGTGATCGAGACGCTGTTTCGTTACCAGGGCATCGGCTCACTGATCTTCACCGCGGCGCGAGGCAAGGATTTCCCGATGCTCGAAGCCGGCATCCTGACCATCGGCATCGTCTATGCGGTGGCGACCTTGGTGGCCGATTTCCTCTATTCCGTGCTCAATCCGCGTATCCGGCTGGGAGCAGAGCAATGAGCGCAACAGACACGCCAGCCAGCCTGCCGGCGCCCGCCGCGCCCGACAGCGCACGGCGCAGCCCCTGGGGCGAGGTGCTGCATTCGCTCTCCAGATCCGGCACCTTCCTGACCGGGCTTTTCATCCTCTTGTTCTGGGTCGTCTGCGCGCTGTTCGGCCAGAACTTCGTTCCCTACGACCCGCTGGCAAGCGACATCATCAACGCGCTGACGCCGCCGGCGGCCGATCACTGGTTCGGCACCGACCAGCTCGGCCGCGACGTGTTCTCGCGCGTCATCGTAGGGTCGCGCGACATCCTGACAGTGGCACCTTTGGCCACCATTCTGGCGACCATCGCCGGCACCGCGCTCGGCCTCGTCATCGGTTATTTCCGTGGCATCGTAGACGACATCGTCAGCCGCGTGCTCGAAGCCTTCATGGCGATCCCGGTGGTGATCATCGCGCTGCTCGCCATCGTCGCGCTCGGCACCTCGAAGATCACCGTCATCGTCGTCATCGGCCTGAGCTTCGCGCCGATCATCGCGCGCACGGTGCGCTCGGCGGTGCTGGCCGAACGCGAGCTCGATTATGTAGCCGCAGCAAAGCTGCGCCATGAAGGCGCGCTGCATACTATGTTCGTCGAGATCCTGCCAAACGTCATCCCGCCGATCCTGGTCGAGACGACGGTGCGGCTTGGCTACGCCATCTTCGCCGTCGCCACGCTCTCCTTCATGGGCTTCGGCATCCAGCCGCCCTCGCCCGACTGGGGCCTCTCGATCTCTTCCAATTACGGCATGATCGGCGGCGGCTTCTGGTGGACGGTGCTGTTCGACGCTTTGGCCATCGCCTCGCTGGTGATCGGCGTCAACCTGGTGGCCGACGGCGTGCATGGAGCGTTCAATGACTGAGCCAAGCCACGCCGCCAACTCGCTCGAACTGAAGGACCTTTCGGTCGCCTATCGGGTTGGCCGCCGCAACCGCGCGGTGCTGCGCAACGTCAACCTGACCATCAAGGCCGGCGAAGCCTATGGGCTGGTCGGCGAATCCGGCTGCGGCAAATCCACCGTGGCGCTTTCGGTGGTGCGCTACCTGCCGCGCAACGGCTCGATCACGGGCGGCTCCATCGCGCTCGACGGCAAGGATGTGATGAAGCTCGATAGCGAGGCGTTGCGGCGTGCCCGCGCGGACAGCGTGTCGATGGTCTATCAGGATCCCGGCAAGGCGCTGAACCCGTCGCTGCGCATCGGCCGCCAGCTGACCGAGATCTTCGAGCTCTCCGGCATCACCGGACAGGCGGCGACCGACAAGGCGACCGCGATGCTCAACCGGGTGCGCATCTCGGATCCGGTCAGCGTCATGCAGCGCTATCCGCACCAGCTTTCCGGAGGCATGCAGCAGCGTGTGGCGATCGCCATGGCGCTTGCCAACGACCCTTCGATGCTGATCCTCGACGAGCCGACGACCGGGCTCGACGCCACCGTGGAAGCCGAGGTGCTCGACCTGATCGGCCAATTGCGGCGCGAGCTCTCGGCCTCGATCCTGTTCATCAGCCACAACCTCGCCGTCGTCTCCAACATGTGCGACCGCGTTGGCGTGCTCTATGCCGGCATGCTGGTGGAGGAAGGCTGGACCAAGGACGTCTTCAACGATCCGCGCCATCCTTACACGGTGGCGCTGCTGCGCTGCCTGCCGCGCGGCGGCCAGCGCAAGGACCAGGGCCGGCTCGACACCATCCCCGGCTTCCTGCCCGGGATCGGCGCCAATATCGTCGGCTGCGCCTTCGCCGACCGTTGCGCCTTGGCGACCGAGCGCTGCCGCACCGAGCCGCCGCCGCTCTACGATCTCGGTGATGGCCGCCTGTCGCGCTGCCACTACCACGACAATGCGCAGGCGCTGCCGCGTACGACACCCGCCGACGTTCCCGCTGCCCCGCCGAAGCATGCGCCGCCCGTGCTTCAGGTCGAAGGGCTGAACAAGACCTACGCCAGCCATGGCCATCCCCTGCGCGCGGTCAAGGATGTCTCGGTCAGCTTGAGGCCGGGCGAGACACTCGGCCTCGTCGGCGAATCCGGCAGCGGCAAGACGACCTTCGCCAGGCTGCTGCTTGGCCTCGTCGCGCCGGATGACGGCGGCTCGATCGAGCTTGAAGGCAAGAAGCTGGCGCCACGGCTTGCCAGCCGCACGGAAGACCAGGTCAAGGCGGTGCAGATCGTCTTCCAGAACCCGGACTCCGCGCTCAACCGCTCGCATTCGATCCGGCATATCCTGTCCCGCGCCCTGAAGCGGCTGGGCGGACTCAGCGGCAAGACGCTGGACACGCGGCTGGAAGAGCTTGTCCGTTCGGTGCGGCTCACCGACCGCCATCTCGCGGTCAAGCCGCGCCAGCTCTCGGGCGGGCTGAAGCAGCGCGTGGCGATCGCGCGCGCTTTTGCCGGCGATCCGCGCATCGTCGTCTGCGACGAGCCGACCTCGGCGCTCGACGTGTCGGTGCAGGCGGCGATCCTCAACCTTCTGGCCGACCTGCAGTCGAGGCAGGATGTCAGCTACATCTTCATCTCGCACGACCTCGGCGTGGTGCGCTATCTCTCCGACAAGATCGCCGTGCTTTATCTCGGCCGCATCATGGAGTTCGGGCCGTCGGAAGCGGTGTTCTCCGGCCCGCATCATCCCTACACCGAAGCCCTTCTGTCGGCGGTTCCAAAGCTCGACCGGACGGAGAGCTCGCGCATCCGACTCGACGGAGAAATCCCGAGCGCGGCCAACCCGCCAACGGGCTGCGTCTTCCACACCAGATGCCCGCGCAAGATCGGCGCCATCTGCGAAACGCAGGAGCCGCAACTCACCGAGGCCCAGCCCGGCCACACGATCGGTTGCCACATTCCCTACGCGGAACTGGCGCGGCTGCAGGCACCCAAGATCACCGCAGCGGAACCGGCATAGCGACCGGTGGGCGAATGGATATCCCTTTCGGGTCAGGGGTGGCTTGCATCTGCGACGCTCGTCGCGTCACGCCTGCTGACCGGCCATTCTTGATTTCACCGATGTGTGGTAATCTGGAGGGTGTGGTGATCCATCCAGACGAAGGTCGGATTGAATGGCTGCCGGGGGAGCAATCGCGTCTGCGATAGAAGCTTGCTACGACGCCGCTTTCGAATTTGACCGGTGGCCGGGAGCGCTTCAAACGCTCGCGGATTCGCTGGGCGCGACGAGTTGCTGTCTACGCACCCGCGACCAAGCGCACCCGTTTGGGTGCGATCAACGTCACAAGACCGTGCGGGGACCGGACTCTACGGAACACGCCGAGTTTACGGCTCTCTGGCATGAGAGGATCGGAAACGGACCCAATCCCCTTCTCGACAGGCCGCAGTTGCTCGCGAAGCCACCGGTCAGTTTCACCGTCGAGGACGAAATCACAACCCCGGAAGAACGAAGGGTCCTGCCCTATTACAATGAGATCGCTCGCCCCGGAAATCGCGAATGGTGGGCCTCCATCCGTGTCGTGGTGAAGAACCGCAGTTGGTGCGTGCCGCTCTATCGCGATGCCCGGAGGGGGCGCTTTTACCCCAGCGAAGCCGATCGTTTCCTGAGCGTGGCGCCGGACCTGAGCCGGATCATAAGCGTGGCGGAGAAGGTTTGGGATGTTTCGCTCGGATCGAGCCTTGCCACACTGGACCACGTTGATTGCGCCGCCGCGCTGCTGGACTGCCGTGGCTATGTCACGCGCGTCAACAAGCATGCGGATGCTCTGTTCGGCTGCGGCCTCGTGATCCGTCACGGTCGCATCCACGCGATCGATCGGTGGAGCGATGCCCGTCTGCAGGGGCTGACGCGGGCTGCGGTGACGAGTTCGTCGGGTGGATCGCTTCGGGCTGAGCCAGTCGTGATCACCCGCAACGGATCACCCTGGCTTCTCGCAGAGTTCATACCAATGACTTCATTCGCGCATGACCTCTTCAATGGCGGCGATGTGCTGCTCTATTTCACCGACCTGGCGGCCGAGCTGGCGCCAACCGAACAACTGCTCAGCCAGACTTTCCAACTGACAGCTGCCGAAGCGCGGCTCGCCTCTCGTCTGGCGACCGGCAAAGGGATCGGCGCGGCAAGCGCTGCATTGGCCGTCGGCCGCGAAACCGCTCGCACGCAGCTCCGGGCCATCTTTGCGAAAACTGGAACACGCCGCCAGGCGGAACTTACGGCACTCTTGTTGCGCTTGCGCACGCCTTCTTCGCACTGAGGCGGCGCCATCCCCCAATCGGGTGAAGCGAAACACCGCGTGTAGTCCCAGCATCGCTCCATAGAAATCCAGCCAAGGAGCGCGGAATGCGCCGAGGCGGTGCCAGATGGGGACGCGGTGCCTTTCAAATGTTTGGCATAAACCGGAGGCGACACGGCCGCCGCCGAGACTATACCTAAAGATACTGGCTTTGCTCCTCGGCGTCTTCAGCCCAACCTCGGTGGGTGCTGGGCATGAAAGGCGCGCCGTCGATCTCGAACTCATCCTGGCTGTCGACGTCTCGCCATCGATGAGCCAGGCCGAGCAACGGATTCAACGCGACGGCTATGTCAGCGCATTCCGGCATGCCGATGTCACGCGAGCCATAGCATCGGGAGCACGCGGCAGGATTGCCGTCGCGTATGTCGAATGGGCCGGGCCGAAGTACCAACGCGTGGTCCTGCCGTGGACGATCATCGGCAGCCATGATGATGCAAAACGGTTCGCCGACGCCCTTGCAGCCCGGCCGATCGTCAGGGAAGCAGGAACATCGATTTCGCGCGGCCTCCAGGCAGCGGAGGATTTGTTTGCCCGCAACTGGGCCGTTGGCGAGCGCCGGGTGATCGATGTCTCCGGGGATGGCCCAAACAACGCCGGGCCGCCGGTCGCCACGGTGAGAGACGAGGTGATAGCCTCGGGCATCACAATCAACGGTCTGCCGGTGTCGCTACCGCATGGGACTTCCGACAGCTTTGAGAGATTTAGCGAGGGCTATCTCAATTCCTACTATGAACACTGCGTCATCGGCGGACCCGATGCATTCGTGATTGGGGTTGACGATCTCACTCTTTTTGCGGTCGCGATCCGCAGAAAGTTGGTTCGAGAGATCGCGAGCATCCCCCCACGACCAGAGCTTGCATCCTATGCGCCGCCGCGCCTTGCCGACTTCGATTGTTTGACCAATGGAGAGGGTCCGTACCGGTAAGCAATCCACTGCCTACAGTCCCATGCTGAAGGCGCGGTCGCTCTCCGCGAAAGCCTGGTCGCCGGACAGGTTCCCGGCGAGCGTACGCAACCCCGTCAGGGCAACGTCGAGAGCATCGGACGACGCGGGGTTCGAGGGATAGGCAAGATAGATCGGGCGCTGGAACACCGGCGTGCCTTCGACGCGCTTCAACTCGCCGCGCTCGATATGCGCGCTTACCGCGCTGAGCGGCAGATAGGCGGCCGCCTTTCGCGAGAGGACGTGCTGCAGGCCGATGAACACCAGCCCGGCCGAGATGGCGGGCTTCACGACGCCGGCAAAGGCGCGGTCGTGCTCGATGCGGAATTCCAGCCCCCAGTCCATCAGGATGTAGTTGTCGGTCCATGATCCGGGCTGCTCGGCATGCTGGACAAGAACCACCTGGTCGACGGCTAACGTCTGATAGACGATGCCCGGATGCGGCTTGGGCAGATAGAGGATGCAGATGTCGAGCAGGCCTTCGGCGATCTGGTCGATCGCCAGATCCGGGAAACTGCCTTCCAGCCGCAGCGCCACATTCGGCCGCCTCGCCCGCATCCAGTCGATCCAGGGCGAGGTGATGCTGTCCCAGAGATAGGCGGGCGCGGTTAGCCTGAGCAGCGACTCATAGCCATCGGGAACGGCGATGTCCTGGCGCGATTGCTCCCAGGTGCGGGTGATCGTCGAGGCATGCGGCAGGAACTGGCGGCCGGCCGGCGTGAGCGTGACACCGTCGCTGTCGCGGACGAACAGCTTGCGGCCCAATTGCTCTTCAAGACCTCTGATGCGGGCACTGACGGTGGACTGAGCGAGGTTCAGCCGATGGGCTGCGACGGTGAAGCTGCCATGCGCCGCAACCTCGAGGAAACTGCGCAGATTCTCGGTGTCCATGGCTTCCCGCCTTTAAATATGTCGCCATCGAAATTTCCGATGACTGCAATCAAAAAATATCGCTTTCCGGCGGCGGTCAACAATGACCTAAATGCCGGTATCTCCACAAGACGCGAGGAATGCAGCCATGCCGAAGCATTTCAGGACGATCGACGCCGCTCGCAAAACGCTCAGCGCAATCGAAAATTCCGCTATCGACGAATTGCTTGCCGGCAAGATCGGCCGGCGCGAATTCCTGCGCCATGCCAGCGTGCTCGGCCTGTCGCTGCCCTTCCTCGGCGGCATCGCTTCGGCGATCGGCCTCGGCACTCCGCAAGCGCGCGCCGAAGGCAAGCCCGGCGGCACTGTGCGCGCCGGCATAGCCGTGCCCGGCGGCGCCATCGATCCGGTCACTTACTATGACAGCGGCAGCTACCAGTTGGTCTTCCAGGTGGCTGAGTTCCTGTGCGTGACACAGCCGGACCTGACGCTGAAGCCAGTGCTGGCCGAGAGCTGGTCGCCCAATGCCGACGGCAGCGTGTGGACCTTCAAGCTGCGCAAGGGCGTGAAATTTCACAACGGCGAGGACTTCAAGGCCGACGACGTCGTGGCGACCTTCGACCGCCTCGCCGATCCAAGCGGCGCGTCCAACGCGCTGTCGGTGTTCAAGGGCCTGTTGTCGAAAGGCGGCACCCGCAAGGTCGACGCCCACACCGTCGAGTTCCATCTCGACGCGCCGAACGGCAGCTTCCCCTATTCTGTATCGATCGACAATTACAACGCCGTCATCCTGCCGGCGAGCTACAAGGGCGACTACGAGAAGACGTTCGAAGGCACCGGTCCGTTCCGGCTCGAAAGCTATACGCCGAAGGTCGGCGCCAGCTTCGTGCGCAATCCCGACTACTGGGGCGACAAGGCCCTGCCCGACCGGCTCGAGTTCAAGTTCTACGGCGATGTGCAGCCGCGCATTCTCGCGCTGCAGGCGGGTGAGGTCGACGTGCTCGACGCCATCCCGCTCGACGTCAGCCAGGTGGTGCTGGGCAACCCCGACATCCAAGTGCTGCGCGTCGCCTCGACCGCGCATCGCCAGCTCCATATGCGTTGCGACATGGCGCCCTTCACCGACAAGCGCGTGCGCCAGGCGCTGGCCTTGTGCATCGACCGTTCGCAACTGGTCGGCGGTCTCTGCCGCGGCATGGCGGCGACCGGCAATGACAGCCCGTTCGCGCCGGCCTTCCCGGTCACCGACAAGTCGCTGGCACAGCGCACGCAAGATATCGCCAAGGCCAAGCAGCTGATGGAGGCGGCCGGCCTTGCCAGCGGCTTCGACATGACGCTGACGACGCTGCGCTATTCCGACATCCCGGGCTATGCGCAGCTGTTCCAGAACTTCGCCAAGGAAATCGGCGCGCGCATTGCGCTCAACATCGAGGACCAGGACAAATATTACGGCAAGGCGGTGTTCGGCCAGTCGGATTGGCTGGACAGCCCGCTCGGCATCACCGACTACGCGCATCGCAGCGTGCCGAATGTGTTCCTGAAGAGCCCGCTGGTCAGCGACGGCCCGTGGAACGCGGCGCATTTCAAGAACGCCGCCTATGACGGGCTGGTCACCGGATATCTCAAGGCGCTCGACCTCGACTCCCAGCGCAAGACCGCATCCGACATCCAGAAGCTGCTGCTCGACGAGACGCCGGTGATCTTCAGCTATTTCCCTGACCTTTTGGTGCCGGTGCGCAAGACTGTCAGCGGCGTGCCGCCGATCGCCGCCGGCCTGCTGCTCGATCGCGTATCGGTGGCATCATGACCGTCGCCGCGCGCAAGAACCCGAGCCGGACGATTTCAGGTCGGGCCGACCCGAAATCGTCCGGCTCTCCACTCAAAGAGATAGAGCATGATGCCGTCCGAAAACCGCTTCACACTTTTCGGCATCATGCTCTAGTGGCAAACGACGAGAAGAGGACGACGACCATTCGCAAGCCCCATCTGCGCGGCCGCGGGCCGCATTTCCCGATCCTCGACAACATCGTCCAGTACGAGTTTGAGCCGGGCTATGTCGCCTTCACCATGCCCTCGCCCAAGCGGATCAGGGTGCAGGTCGGGCCGATGATCGTGGCCGACACCACCAAGGCGCTGGTGTTCCAGGAGAGCGACCACCTGCCGGTCTATTACTTCCCGATGAGCGACGTGCGCGAGGAGTTCCTGTTGCCGAGCCGCACGACGACGGAGGATCCGTTCAAGGGTGTCGCCACGCATTATTCACTCAACACGGGCATCACGCTGATCGAGGACGGCGCCTGGCGTTACCTCGATCCGGTCAAGGGCTGCCCGCCGATCCAGGACTACATCTCCTTCTACTGGCCGAAGATGACGCACTGGTATGAAGAGGACGAAGAGATCTTCGTGCACGCCCGTGACCCGTTCCGCCGCGTCGACTGCCTCCCTTCGTCGCGGCGCGTGCAGGTGATCCTCGACGGCGAGCAGGTGGCCGATTCACGGCGCGGCGTCTTCCTGTTCGAGACCGGACATCCGGTGCGCCACTATCTGCCGATCGCGGACACGCGGCTCGATATGCTTTCGCCCAGCCGCTACATCTCGCGCTGCCCATATAAGGGCATCTCCAACTACTACCACGTGACGACGCCGAAGAAGCGGCACGAGAACCTCGTCTGGTACTATCCCGAGCCGGTGCACGAGGCCGAGCGCATCAAGGGGCTGGTGTGCTTCCATCACGAGCTGGTCGACAAGATCCTGGTCGACGGCGTGGAAATCCCGAAGGAAGCCACGGCGGCGTCGGACGGATATTTCTGAACCGCAACGCGCCCCGGCGCGGCCAAGATCAGGCCGCTTGATCGAGGCACAACTCAGCGCATACCCTTCCGGCAGTCAGGGAGGGTTTACAATGGATCTTTTCAAATTGAATGGTGACGTCGCGCTGGTCACCGGGGCCGGCAGCGGCATTGGCCAGGCGATCGCGATCGGGCTGGCGGAAGCAGGCGCGGACGTCGCCTGTTTCGGTCATGCGTCAAAGGGCGGGCTGGAAGAGACCGCCCACAGGATCACGGCCCTTGGCCGCAAAGCGTTGGCGCTGACCGGCACGGTTACCTCCGAGAGCGACCTCGCGTCGGCGATCGACCGTGTCGAGGCTGAACTCGGCGCGCTGACCGTCGCCGTCAACAATGCCGGCATCGCCGGCTCCGACCCTGCCGAAACTCTGTCGCTGGAGACGTGGCGCAAGGTTCACGATGTCAATGTCGCCGGCGTGTTCCTGTCCTGTCAGGCGGAAGCACGCAAGATGCTGACGCGGCAAAGAGGGTCGATCATCAACATCGCCTCGATGTCGGGCACCATCGTCAACCGGGGGCTGACGCAGGCGCACTACAACTCCTCCAAAGCCGCCGTCATCCACATGTCGAAGAGTCTCGCCATGGAGTGGGCGGACCGCGGCCTGCGCGTCAACGTCATCAGCCCGGGCTACACGCTGACGCCGATGAACAAGCGTCCCGAAGTGGCTGAGGAGATAAAGATCTTCAAGCGCGACACGCCGATGGGACGTATGGCGGCGCCGGAGGAAATGGTCGGGCCAACCGTGTTCCTGGCCAGCCGCGCCTCAAGCTTCGTCACCGGCCTCGACCTGATCGTCGATGGCGGTTACGTGTGCTGGTAGACCGATGGAGTGTCCGTGAGACACCCCATCTTGCCGGTTTAACGAATGTGAGCGGAGACGCGCCGTCCTACTCGGCCGCCACGCCCTTCACCTCGAGATAGCTCTCCATCGAATCGTCCAGCGCCTGCAGCCAGGGCGTATGGTGGACCGGCGCCATGGTGCCGGTCATCAGCGAACGGTAGGCGTTGTCGCGGAATGTCATGATGTTTTCCATCTTGTGGTGCTCCCACTCCATGAAGGTGTGGTTGACCGCCTCGACGTCGAAGCCGGGATAGTCGGTCTGGTCCATAAGTTCCTTGGTGTAGTCGCCCTGGAACCAGATCATCTGCTCGGCGTCTTCCAGCGTCTCCTCGCGGGCGCGCCACTTCGCGCTGTGCTCGGCCATCGCCTCTGCCGACGGCAGCTTGATGCGGCCCATGATGACATCGCGGGCATACCAGGCCTGCGCGTCAAACATGTTGAAGGTGTAGAACTGGTCCTGCATGCCGATGTAGAACAGTTTCGGATTCTTCTCCCAGACGACGCCCTCATAGAGATCGAGCGGCCACATGCGATTGGCGGTCTTGAGCTTCAAGTCATCGGTCAGGAAGGGGAAGGAGTGCAGGTAGCCGGTGCACAGGATGATCGCGTCGACATCCTTGGTGGTGCCGTCCTTGAAATGCGCCGTCTTGCCGACGACTTTCTGCAGCAGCGGCACTTCCTTCCAGTTCTCCGGCCATTTGAAGCCCATCGGCTTGGAACGGTAGCTGGAGGTGATCGATTTGGCGCCGTATTTGTAGCATTGCGAACCGATGTCCTCGGCCGAATAGGAGCGGCCGATGATCAGGATGTCCTTGCCCTTGAATTCCATGGCATCGCGGAAGTCGTGGCTGTGCAGGATGCGGCCGTTGAAGGTGGAAAAGCCCTCGAAATACGGCACGTTCGGCACGGAGAAATGGCCGGAGGCGACGACGACATTGTCGAACTCTTCCGAGTAGGTGACGTCGTTGGTGCGGTCATGCGCGGTGACGGTGAACTTCCCGGACTCGTCGGAGTAGGTGACCATGCGCACGGGCGCGTTGAAGCGCACCCATTTGCGCACCCCGGATTTCTCGACACGGCCCTTGATGTAATCCCACAGCACGGCGCGCGGCGGATAGGAAGCGATCGGCCGGCCAAAATGCTCCTCAAAGGTGTAGTCGGCGAATTCGAGGCATTCCTTCGGGCCGTTCGACCACAGATAGCGGTACATGGAGCCGTGCACCGGATCGCCATGCTCGTCGAGACCGGTGCGCCAGGTGTAGTTCCACAGCCCGCCCCAGTCGCTCTGTTTCTCGAAGCACACGATTTCCGGGATCTCGGCGCCCTTGTCGGCGGCCGACTTGAAGGCCCTCAACTGGGCCAGGCCCGACGGTCCGGCTCCGATGACGGCGACACGAGATTTCATTGCGGGCCTCCTTTTTGATTTCCCCAGCGAAACAAATTTCACTGAGAGTAACAGTAATTGGCCCTTCGGTGCTGTCAACTGGCCTTGCGCCGAAACAGCGTGGCGCCGAGGTAACTTTCTGCGAAGCTCGGGGGACCAAGTGTCGCAGAAAACGGAACTAATCCGCCACAAGGGCTTGGCGCACCCGTTGCGCTCCTGCATCCGCAACGAATATGTTCACCTAGAGTGAAATAATCAGCAGATTCTCACGGGAGACGATATGACGAAAAAGACTTCCGATCCCAAACCCGGTCGGAGCCCCGTGGCGGTCAAGACCAAGCCATCGCCGAAGGGCATTGGCCCCAACGGGCGCACGATCCGCACGCCGCTGACGCAGAACCCGCACGCCATCCGCGACACGCGCGAGAAGGTGCTGGAAGTGGCGATCGGCCACGAGGTCCGCGCCTTCCGCAAGAAGCTCGGCATCACCGTCGCCGATCTCGCCGCGGCCACCGACATTTCGCTCGGCATGCTGTCGAAAATCGAAAACGGCATCACCTCACCGTCGCTGACGACGCTGCAGGCGCTGTCGCGGGCGCTGGGCGTTCCCGTCACCGCCTTCTTCCGCCGCTTCGAGGAAGAGCACAGCGCCGTCTTCGTCAAGGCCGGCGAAGGCGTCGATGTCGAGCGGCGCGGCACGCGCGCCGGCCATCAGTACAATCTGCTCGGCCACATCGGCGCCAACACCAGCGGCGTCGTCGTCGAGCCCTATCTCATCACGCTGACCGAGAATTCGGACGTGTTCCCGACCTTCCAGCATGCGGGCATGGAGTTCCTGTACATGCTCGAAGGCGAGGTAGTTTACCGGCACGGCAACAACCTCTATCCGATGAAGCCCGGCGACAGCCTGTTCTTCGACGCCGACGCGCCGCACGGCCCGGAAGAGCTGACGCAGCTGCCGATGCGGTATCTGTCGATCATTTGCTATCCGCAGAACAGCGCCGGTTAGTCGGACCGCAGCAGCCCTCTCACCCGGATTGCCAAGGCCGAATTGCAAAGAGCAATTCGGGGCAATCCGACCTCTCCCCGAGGGGAGAGGTGACGGTTGGCGCCGGCGCCGATCTCTTCTCCCCTCGGGGAGAAGGTGGCCGCGAAGCGGCCGGATGAGGGGGAGTCCGTCTAATCCGGCCCAAACCCCGGTGACGTCGGGCTGCCGTCATCCAGCTTCGACAGCCACTCGACCAGCGTCGGCCGGTAGCGCGTCAGGCCTTTGTAAGTTGCGAGCTCTTCCGGGAGGTCGCGGATGACGCGGTGCAGGCGGCGCGCCCATTTCGGCTGCGTGACCAGCTCGTCCATCTTGATCAGGTAGCAGCGGATCGGGAAGACGATGCCGTTGGAGCGCGGCAGCCGCCAGAAGCTCTGCAGCTCGACGCGCAGATGCACCTTGTCGCCGACATTCTCGGGCGTGACGGTCGCGCGGTCCGGACCCCATTTGTGATAATTCTCGGGGCTGGTGTCGAGCCGCGGATTGATGGTCATCGTCCAGTTGAGGCGCCGTGCCGGCTTGCCCTGCTGGATGTTGGTGAGAAACTTCAGCGCACGCGTGAAGATGCCCTTCTCGTGCGCCAGCGGCACCGGCGCGTGCCACTCAAAGAAGTTCATGCCGATGTCGAAATCGAGCGACCAGTCGGCCTGGGTGGTGACCATGCCGGCATCCATCCACAGATTGCCGTCGCGCTGGTCGAGGATGCAGAAATCGCCCTGGCTCTGGCGGGTGATGTATTCCATCGGGCCGTAGGGGAGCGTCGAGGTGTCGCCGAAGGTGAAGGTGTCGTTGATGCCGAGCGGCCGGTTGATCCAGCGCCAGCGGTCGCCATTTCGCTCCAGCGTGAAATGCTCGGGATAGCCGAGCGCCTGCTGCTCCATCAGAAGCTCGAGCAGGTCCCAACCGGCCAGCGTCATGTGCGGCAGGGATTGGCAGCGCAGCGGATCCTCGGCCAGCACCAAGGCGCGGTCCTGCATCTCGGCGACATAGTGCTCGTCGACATCGATCAGGTTTTCCAGCACGCTGCCCTTCGGCCCGACGACATGCGGCTCGATGTTGACCGCATACATGTAGCTGTCTTCGTTGAACGGGAACGGAAAGCGCCGGATGTGGTCGGGGCTGTTCCTGAAGGTGTAGTCGTCGCGAAATGTTTCCTTGCGAAAGGTGATGCCCATTGACGCCTCCTATCTTTCCAGGACCAGCGACTTGCCCTCGAAGCGCGAGACGCAAGGCATGATTTTGCAGCCGGAACGGTGGTCTTCCTCGCTCAGCCAGTGATCGCTGTGGATGAACTTGCCGTCGTAGGAGATCACATTGGTCTCGCATTGGCCGCAGACGCCGCCGCGGCAGAGATAAGGCGGGTCGACGCCGGCGGCTTCGATCGCTTCGAGCAGGCTCTGCTGGGAGCCGACGCCGATCGTCTTGCCGCTGACGGCCAAGGTCACGTCGAAGGGCGCGCCGGGCTGGGGCGCCGCGAAATGCTCGAAATGCACGGTTTCCGAAGGCCAGCCGAGCGCCGCGGCGCGGTCGCGCACCCAGTTGATCATGCCGGCCGGGCCGCAGACATAGAGATGCGTGCCGAGCGGCTGCGAGGACAGCAGCCGATCGAGATCGATGCGCTCGTCGCGGTCGTCGTGATAGAGCTTGACCCGATTGCCGTAGCGTTGCTGGAGCACATCGGCATAGGTGCCGAGCGAGGCCGTGCGGCAGGTGTAGTGCAATTCGAAATTGCCGCCGGCGCCCGCCAGCTGCGAGGTCTGCGCCATGAACGGCGTGATGCCGATGCCGCCGGCCAGCATCAGGTGCTTCTTGGCTCTCAGATCGAGCGAGAAAAGATTGACCGGATAGCTGATCACCATCTCCAGGCCGGGCTTGACCTGCCGGTGCATGAACAGCGAGCCGCCGCGACCGACATCGTCGCGCCGCACCGAGATCGTGTATTCGCGCGTGTCGAGCGGCGAGCCCATCAGCGAATAGGGATTGAGTCTGGTGCGGTCGCCGTCGCGCATCTCGACCACGACATGGGCGCCGCCGGAAAAGGTCGGCAACAGCTCGCCGTCGCGGCGGCGGAAGTGAAAGCGCGTGACCAGGTCGTTGACGGGAACGACGTCGCTGACGACGACGTCGAGCTTGGTGGTGCCTGTGCTCATGGGAAAGCCTCCTCCATCGGAGGGTTCTCCGAGCGATCCTCGGCGTTGATGCACACGCCCTGGAAGGCGGCGAGGCGCCGCGAATAGTGATCGCGCACCAGAAGCAGCAGGCCGCAATGCGAGCAGAGCGCCGGCTGCGTCGTCACATTCTCGGTGATGCCCTTGCAGTGCACGCATTGCATGCGCCGGGCGAGTGAGCCGCGATGCTCTGTCTGCATCGAGGTGTGGTCGATGCCGGCTTCGAGCGCCACCTGCATCGCCTGACCGATCAGGCCCTCGGTGCCGGCGAGATAAATCCGCAGACCCATATGGGCGTTGGTCAGCGTTTGCCGCAGGCGCGGCACGAGGCTGGCAAAGGACGGCGGCAGGTGGAGCTGCGCGGGCTTCAGGGCTTCCAGGGCAGCGATGTGCTTACCCTCCCGGCCTGGAATGAAGACGATCTCGGCACCGTCGAAAAAGCCGGGCGGCGCCTTGCCGGCCATGTCGGTGATCGCCAGCGCGCCTTCGGCATCGGCGATGAAGAGGTGGTGCTTGCCCGGCTGCGGAGACAGCGTTCCGTAAATGGGCCGGCTGATGATCGTCTTGGCTGCCATTCTCTCTTTGATCAGTTGGAGCTTGATCTTTTCCGAAAACCGGTTCCCACTTTCGGGATCATGCTCTGGTGCCTTACAACCCCCTCCCCGCTGATGATGCCTCAACCCTTGGCGGTGCGCTTGGTCTTCTTCGGATCGTCGAACGGCAGCGGCTGCGCCGTCGCCTTGATCGAACCGCTCCTGTTGCGGATCTCGAGCTTGGTGTCCTTGACCGCGCAGTCGACGTCGAGACGGGCGATGCCCATCGATTTCTCGACCAATGGAGAATACATGGCGCAGGTGACCACGCCGACCTTCTTGCCGTCGCGGTAGACCGGCGCACCCTCGTCGGCCGGCTCCTTGCCGTCGAGCAGCACGCCATAGATCTTGAAGCGCTCCTTGCCCTTCAGACGGTAATGCTCCTCGGCGCCGCGGAAGCCGGTCTTGCCGGGGCTGACGGTGAAGTCGAGGCCGAGCTCCCACAGCGTGTCGCCAGGGCCTTCGTTCTCGAACGGATATTTCTGGGAATTGTCGTAAGGGTAGAAGAGCAGGTAGCTCTCGACGCGCAGCATGTCGAGCGTGGTGAAGCGGCACGGGATGATGCCGGCGCTCTTGCCCTCGTCCAGGATGCGGTCCCAGATCGTGCCGGCATCCTGGCCGCGGCAGAAGATCTCGTAGCCGCGCTCGCCGGTGTAGCCGGTGCGCGAGATCATCACCGGGAAGCCGAAGAGCTGCGTGTGCATGTGGTGAAAGTAGTTGAGGTCGCGGATGCCGGGCACATGCTTGGCGAGATAGTCGACCGCGGTCGGCCCCTGCAGCGACAGATCATGCAGATTGTCGTCGAAGCGCAGCGACACGTCACGCCCCATGGCAGCGCGCTGCAGTTCCTCATGGCCGGTGCCGGAGCCGTGCACGACCATCCAGGAGTTGGGGCTTATGCGATAGAGGATGCAGTCGTCGGTGAACTTGCCCGCGTCGTTCAGCATGCAGGCATAGGCCGACTTGCCGGGATAGATCTTTTCGACGTCGCGCGTGGTGGCGAGATCGATGAGGTGCGAGGCATGCGGCCCGGTGATATGGACCTTCTTCAGGCCGGAGACATCCATCAGCCCGGCCTTGGTGCGGATCGCGATATATTCCTCATCGGCGTCCTTGTCGTAGGTCCAGGCGGTGCCCATGCCGCTCCAGTCCTCGAGTTTCGAGCCGAGCGCGCGATGGCGATCCGCCAGGGTCGAGAATCTCCAGGATGCCGTCATCCGATCGTCCTCCGTGCGATTTAGGTCGCTTTAAGCGGTTGCTGTTCCCTGCTCCTGCTTGGTGGCGGAGCTTGGGTGAATATTGACCGCAAACGGCGAGGCGCTGCAATCCCCTTGAAGCAAATAATTTCATTGTCAGGCAAATTTCTTGACTGGGAACAAACGGTTTACGACGCGTAAATGCGGCTTGACAATTCCGGGAATCGGTCGGAATTTATGAAAAAAATTTCACTCTCTAGAAAGAGTGGGCGCCCGGTCGATTTCAGGGCCGGACGTCGCCAGAAGGGGAAAAACCGATGTCCGACCTGCAGCAGCGCGTCGAAGCGCTGTACCGTTCCGACGTGCGTGGATCCGTGCTCCTGATCGTATGCCTGTGGGTAACGATCCTCTTCGTCCTCCTTATGACATGGCCCTACATCCCCGACAGCGGGATCAAGCTCGTGGTGGCAACAGCGGCCGCCGCGGTGCTGATCTTCAATACCGCCGCGATCCTGGCCATGCTCAACCACTACAAGGAAGACAAGGACTTCATCTACGGGCTCGACATCAAGAACGCCGACGCGGCCCGCAACCGTTAATCCTGAGGGGAGAAATCATGGCCCGCTATACCCCGCCGCAGCAGAGCAAGGCTGGACAGATCTTCGACATCGCGGTCGTGGTGGTCGCAATTTTCGTGGCGCTCTGGCTGCCGCTGAAGCTCGGTCTTGCCGGGGCCGCGAAGTCGATCGACCCGCTCGACGCCAAGACCTGGGACGCGCTCGGCCAGAATGCGACCATGGCCTCGATCTGGGAGAAGCTCGGCTACACTCCGGAGACGGCACACGACGTCATCCAGAACCACTTCCACTACATCATCGACTGGCCGACGCTGATCATCATGGCGATCGTGCTGATCGCCTATTTCGTCTTCCTGTTCCGGGCCTCCGACAAGGAATATCGCGAGGTCATCAACGAGAAGTTCGACGACAAATAGATCTTCGACGACGACAAAGAGTCCGGGGAAAACATCATGTGGATGGGACTTTCTTATATTTGCTGGGGCATCTCGGCCGTGCTTGCGGTGTGGATGCTCTACGACTGGTTCAAGGTCGACACGACCTATTCCGAGGACATGCTGACCTCCTCGCGCGAAGGCGAGCTTGAGGCCGTTTCCGAAAAGCACCGGATCTGAGTGGGGACTGAGCAATGACGGCTGCTGTTGATACGGCGCAAACGACGACGATCCATGGCGACAGGGTCTCGTTGCTTCGAGTGCTTGGCCCGGCCCATGTCTGGGCGCTCGGCGTCGGCATCGTGCTGGTCGGTGAGTTCACCGGCTGGAACTTCTCCGCCGACAAGGGCGGCGCGCTCGCCGCGCTGATCGTCTGCTGGATCGTCGGACTGCTCTATACCTCTGTCGCCATGATCGATTCGGAGGTGACGTCCACCGTCGCCGCCGCAGGCGGCCAGTATGCGCAGGCCAAGCACATCGTCGGGCCGCTGATGGCCTTCAACGTCGCGCTGTTCCTGGTGTTTGCCTACACCATGCTCGAAGTGTCCGACGCGATCCTGCTCGGCGACACCATCGTCGCCAAAGCCGGCGTCGAAGGGTTGACGCATAATTCCTTCATCGCCGCCACCATCGTGGTGCTCGCCTGGCTCAACTATCGCGGCGTGCTGATGACGCTGAACGTCAACTTCGTCATCACCGCCATCGCCTATGTCTCGATCGTCATCCTGTTCTTTTCCGTCAGCCCGTGGACGCAAGGCGCGGTGCTCAAGCTCAACGAGCTGGTCACCCCCGGCAACGCACTGCCTTATGGCTGGATCGGCGTGATCGCCGCCTTCCAGTTCGGCATCTGGTACTATCTCGGCATCGAAGGCACCACGCAGGCCGCCGAGGAAGTGCGCTCGCCGGCGCGCTCCCTGCCCTACGGCACGATGGCCGGCATGATCACGCTTCTGATCGCCGCCGCCATGACCTGGTATGTTTGCGCCTCGATGATGCCGTGGGAGTATCTCGGCATCACTTATTATCCGCTGTGGGACGCCGGCAAGCTTAGCGGCAGCCCGCTCTTGGAAAATCTCCTGTTCATCGCGACGTTGCTGTCGGCGCTCGCCTCGGCCAATGGCTGCATCAACGACGCTGCGCGCGCCTGGTTCTCGCTCGGCCGCGACCGCTATTTGCCAAGCTGGTTCTCGGCGGTGCATCCGAAATATCGCACGCCCTATCGCTCGATCCTGTTCCTGCTGCCGATCGCGCTGGCCTTCGCCTTCATCGCCGACCTCAACCAGGCGATCACCTTCTCGATCCTGTCGGGCGTGCTGCAATACACCTTTATGAGCATCAACATCATGATGTTCCGCAAGAAGTGGCCACTGGGCACGATACGCCGCGGCTACACGCACCCCTTCCATCCGCTGCCGGCGATCGTGCTCTTCTGCCTGTGCATGGTGACGTTTTTCGCTATCTTCCTCGGCTTCGGCTCGCAGCTGATCGCGATGACCGTCTTCTATTTCCTGATTTCGCTCTGGTTCCACTTCTACCGCTACAAGTTCGTGCGGCGCGGCGACCAGTTCTCCATGCCATGGCCGAAGCCGCAGGGTTATTGAGTGGAGTGAAGGCCCGCCTTTGACGGCGGGCCGTAGCGTGTCGAGATGTCGGAACTGGCGTCAGTACTGCTTACCGGGGCGATCGCATTGGTGGTCGTCGCCCATATTGCCTGGCTAGGCCGCGCCAGCCGCAACAGGGCGAAGGTAGCCTTGGCCGCCGATATGGCAAATGTTCGCAGCGTCGTTGCGGATGCCGCCGACATTTCCGACGGCACGGCCGGCGTCGTCACCTGGGCCGGTACCTGGAACGGTCAGCGAGTCCAAGTACGCACCATCGTCGACACGCTGGCGACGCGAAAGCTGCCGACGCGCTGGCTTAGCGTTTCGATCACCGAACCGGTCGCGGTGCCGGGCATTTTCGACATGATGATGCGGCCAAATTCGGCAACGACATTCTCCAATTTCGATCATCTGCCGCATATGCTTCCGAAGGTGCTCGGGTTTCCCGCCGACGCGGTGCTGCGCACGGACCGCAAGGGCGTCGCCTTCCCGCAGGATCTGATCGCCGCGCATACCGACATTTTCGCCGAAAATCGCGCCAAGGAATTGCTGATCACGCCGAAGGGCGTGCGCATCGTCTGGCTGTTGGCCGAGGCCGAGCGTGCCCGCTACGGCGTATTCCGGCAGGCCGCGTTCGGCGACGCCGGGATCGATCCCGCTGTGATCGAACGATTGCTCGAGGCGGCGTCGGGCCTGCGCGCAGCCATCAATCGGCGCGAAAGGCAGGCGGCATGACCGACGGACCCGCTTCCTCCTCGCCAGCCAATCCGTATCTCGTGCTCGGCGCGGCGATCGTTTTTCCGGCAAGCGGCCATGTCATGCTCGGCCTGCCGGTGCGCGGCCTGCAGTTCCTGTTCTTCATGGTGATCCTTGGCTGGGTGACGACCAAGCTGGCGCCGGCCGACGCCAGCTTCATCGGCCGCCATGCCGGCGGCTTCCTGATCTATGCGCTGTCGGTCCTCGACGCCTACCGGATCGCGCGCATCCGCCATGCGATCTGGGTTCACAAGGCGCGTCCGGACGGCGACAATGCCGAGGGCGATGCGCCATCGAACATATAACCTCAGGAAAATTTCTTTCATACCATTGAATTAAGCAAAGTCATTCGGTACATCATTTGAGAGCCAGAAACATCGGAGGCTGACATGTGCGGAATCGTTGGACTTTTTTTGAAGGACAAGACGCTGGAGCCGAAGCTCGGCGCGATGCTGTCGGAGATGCTGGTGTCGCTCAGCGACCGCGGCCCGGACAGCGCCGGCATCGCCATCTATGGCGCCGCAACGGGCAATGAGGCCAAGATCACGGTGCAGTCGCCGAGGCCCGACCGCGATTTCCGCGGCCTCGACGCCGAACTCGCCAAGGCGATCGGCGCACCTGTGAGCGTCGCGGTCAAGTCCACCCACGCCGTCATCCGGACCACACCGGACAGGGTCGACGTCGCGCGCGAAGCGCTGCAGACGCTCAGACCCGACATCCGCATCATGGGCGCCGGCGAAGCGGTGGAGATCTACAAGGAAGTCGGCCTGCCGGAAGCCGTCGTCGACCGCTTCGACGTGCGCTCGATGACCGGCACACACGGCATCGGCCACACCCGCATGGCGACCGAATCGGCGGTGACGACGATGGGCGCGCACCCGTTCTCGACCGGCGCCGACCAGTGCCTCGTACACAATGGCTCGCTCTCCAACCACAACAATGTGCGCCGCGAGCTGGTGCGCGACGGCATGAAGTTCGAGACCGAGAACGACACCGAAGTGGCCGCCGCCTATCTCTCCAACCGCATGGCGCATGGCAAGAATCTGGGCGAGGCGCTGGAAGGCACGCTTTCGGACCTCGACGGCTTCTTCACCTTCGTCGTCGGCACCAAGAACGGCTTCGGCGTGGTGCGCGACCCGATCGCCTGCAAACCGGCCGTGATGGCCGAGACCGACCAGTATGTCGCCTTCGGCTCCGAATATCGCGCGCTCACCAAGCTGCCCGGCATCGACAATGCGCGGGTCTGGGAGCCGGAGCCTGCAACCGTTTACTTCTGGGAGCATTGAGCCGATGCCGGCAAACACAATGTCGAAAGCCGAGCGCGATCAGGGCCATGCGAGGGTGTTCGACCTCTCGCAGCATTCGCTGCGCGAGTTGAACCAGGCGCTGCACAAGCTCACGCCCGGCTCGAACGAAACCGCCTGGGAAGTGCTCCACCCGAAGGGCAGCCATTCCGTTGCCGTCGGCGTCGACCAGCCGGTCACCATCGATGTGCGCGGCAGCGTCGGCTACTACTGCGCCGGCATGAATGACGGCGCCACGATCACCGTGCATGGCTCGGCCGGTCCTGGCGTCGGCGAGAACATGATGTCGGGCTCGATCGTCATCAAGGGCGACGCCAGCCAATATGCCGGCGCCACCGGCCGCGGCGGGCTGCTGGTCATCGAGGGCAATGCTTCGTCGCGCTGCGGCATCTCGATGAAGGGCATCGACATCGTCGTGCACGGCAATATCGGCCACATGTCGGCCTTCATGGCGCAGTCCGGCAACCTCGTGGTTCTCGGCGACGCCGGCGATGCGCTGGGCGATTCCATCTACGAGGCGCGGCTCTTCGTGCGCGGCAAGGTCGAAAGCCTCGGCGCCGACTGCATCGCCAAGGAGATGCGGGCGGAGCATTTGGAGTTGGTGCAGGGCCTGCTCGACAAGGCCGGCGTCACCGGCGTCAAGGCGTCGGAGTTCAAGCGCTACGGCTCGGCCCGCAAACTCTACAATTTCAACATCGATAACGCCGACGCGTATTGAGGCAAGATGACCTACCGCAACCCGCCGACGACGCCGCGCAAATCAGCGACCTTCGACGACTACACGCTTTCCGAAATCCGCCGCGCGGCCGCGACCGGCATCTATGACATCCGCGGCGCCGGCGCCAAGCGCAAGCTGCCGCATTTCGACGACCTCCTTTTCCTCGGCGCCTCGATCTCGCGCTATCCGCTCGAGGGCTATCGCGAGCGCTGCGACACCTCGGTGGTGCTGGGCTCGCGCCATGCCAAAAAGCCGATCGAGCTGAAGATCCCAATCACCATCGCCGGCATGAGCTTTGGCTCATTGTCCGGTCCTGCCAAGGAAGCCCTGGGGCGCGGCGCCACGCTTTCCGGCACCTCGACCACCACCGGCGACGGCGGCATGACCGAGGAAGAGCGCGGCCATTCGAAGACGCTGGTCTACCAGTATCTGCCGTCGCGCTACGGCATGAACCCGCGTGACCTGCGCCGCGCCGACGCCATCGAAGTGGTGGTCGGCCAGGGCGCCAAGCCCGGCGGCGGCGGCATGCTGCTCGGACAGAAGATCTCCGACCGCGTCGCCGAGATGCGCACGCTGCCCAAGGGCATCGACCAGCGCTCGGCCTCGCGCCACCCCGACTGGACAGGACCCGACGATCTCGAAATCAAGATCCTCGAGCTGCGCGAGATCACCGACTGGGAAAAGCCGATCTACGTCAAGGTCGGCGGCGCCCGCCCCTATTATGACACCGCGCTCGCGGTGAAGGCCGGCGCCGACGTCGTTGTGGTCGACGGTATGCAGGGCGGCACGGCCGCTACCCAGGAGGTGTTCATCGAGAATGTCGGCCAGCCGACGCTTGCCTGCATCAGGCCGGCGGTGCAGGCGCTGCAGGACCTCGGCATGCACCGCAAGGTGCAGCTCATCGTCTCCGGCGGCATCCGCAACGGCGCCGACGTCGCCAAGGCGCTGGCGCTCGGCGTCGACGCGGTGTCGATCGGCACGGCCGCTCTGGTCGCGCTCGGCGACAACGATCCGCGCTGGGAAGCGGAGTACAATGCGCTGGGCACCACGGCCGGCGCATATGACGACTGGCACGAGGGCCGCGACCCGGCCGGCATCACCACGCAGGACCCTGAATTGATGAAGCGGGTCGACCCGATCGCGGCCGGGCGGCGCCTTGCGAATTATCTCAAGGTGATGACGCTGGAAGCGCAGACGATTGCGCGTGCCTGCGGCAAGAACAGCCTGCACAATCTCGAGCCCGAGGATCTCGTCGCGCTCTCGATCGAAGCCGCCGCCATGGCCGGCGTGCCTTTGGCCGGCACCAACTGGATACCGGGGAAGAACGGCTTCTAAGACAACTTCCAGGATCACATAAGCGAGGAACTACAATGGGGAACGATCTCGCCGCATTCGCCAAGGAAAACGGCGTCAAATATTTCATGATCTCCTACACCGACCTGTTCAGCGGGCAACGCGCCAAGCTGGTGCCGGCGCAGGCGATCGCCGACATGCAGAAAGATGGGGCGGGCTTTGCCGGCTTCGCGACCTGGCTCGATCTCACGCCGGCGCATCCGGACATGCTGGCGGTGCCGGATCCGGATTCGGTCATCCAATTGCCCTGGAAGCCCGAGGTCGCCTGGGTGGCGGCCACCTGCGTGATGGACGACAAGCTCGTCGACCAGGCGCCGCGCAACACGCTGAAGCGGGTGATCGATGAAGCCGCCCGCGACGGCATGCATGTCAAGACCGGCGTCGAGGCCGAGTTCTTCCTGATCTCGCCCGATGGCAAGGCGATCTCCGACGAATACGACACAGCCTCGAAACCCTGCTACGACCAGCAGGCGGTGATGCGCCGCTACGACGTCATCGCCGAGATCTGCGACCACATGCTGGCGCTGGGCTGGGGTCCGTACCAGAACGACCACGAGGACGCCAACGGCCAGTTCGAGATGAACTGGACCTTCGATCACGCGCTGGCGACCGCCGACAAGCACTCCTTCTTCAAGTTCATGGTCAAGTCGATCGCGGAGAAGCATGGCCTGCGCGCGACGTTCATGCCCAAGCCTTTCCAGGGCCTGACCGGCAATGGCTGCCATGCCCATATCTCGGTGTGGGACGAGACCGGCAAGACCAATGTCTTTGCCGACAATTCGGAAGAGCTCGGTCTCTCCGCCAAGGGCAGGAACTTCCTCGGCGGCATCATGAAGCATGCCTCGGCGCTTGCCGCGATCACCAATCCGACGGTCAATTCCTACAAGCGCATCAACGCGCCGCGCACCATTTCGGGCGCGACCTGGGCGCCGAATACCGTCACCTGGACCGGCAACAACCGCACCCACATGGTGCGCGTGCCGGGACCCGGACGCTTCGAGCTGCGTCTGCCCGATGGCGCCGCCAACCCCTATCTTCTGCAGGCGGTGATCATCGCGGCCGGTCTCGACGGCATCCGCTCCAAGGCCGACCCCGGCAAGCGCTACGACATCGACATGTACCAGTTCGGCCATACCGTGACGGATGCGCCGAAACTGCCGCTCAACCTGCTCGACGCGCTGCGCGAATTCGACAACGACAAATCGCTCAAGGCGGCGCTGGGTGAAGAATTTTCGTCGGCATATCTAAAGCTGAAGCAGCAGGAATGGAATTCCTATGCTTCGCACTTCACGCAGTGGGAGCGCGACCACACGCTGGACATCTGACGTCCAGCGTTGCGGGTGAGCGGCCTCGGAATGACGCAATGAAATATTCGATCTTCTCGCTCGCCCGCGCCGCCCTCTCCGGCCACAAGACCTGGCAGCCGACCTGGCGCGACGCAGCACCCAAGGATCGCTACGATGTGGTGATCATCGGCGGCGGCGGTCACGGGCTCGCCACCGCCTGGTTCCTCGCCAGCGAGTTCGGCATCCGCAACGTCGCGGTGGTCGAAAAAGGCTGGATCGGCTCCGGCAATGCCGGCCGCAACACCACCATTATCCGCTCCAATTACGGCCTGCCCGGCAACACCGGCTTCTACGAATTGTCGATGAAGCTGTGGGAGACGATGGAGCACGATCTCAACTACAACGCGATGGTCAGCCAGCGTGGCGTGCTCAACCTCTATCACTCCGACGCGCAGCGCGACGCCTTCGCCCGGCGCGGCAACACGATGCGCATCAACGGCATCGATGCCGAGCTGCTCGACCAGGCGGCGCTGCGCAAAATGCTGCCGTTCCTCAACTTCGACAATGCGCGCTTTCCCGTTCAGGGCGGGCTCCTGCAGCGGCGCGGCGGCACGGCGCGGCACGACGCCGTGGTCTGGGGCTATGCGCATGCGGCGAGCGCGCTCGGCGTCGATATCATCCAGAATTGTGAGGTCACCGGCTTCACGCGCGACGCCAACGGCAAGGTGACCGGGGTCGAGACCTCGCGCGGCAGGATCGGCGCCGGCAAGGTCGGCATGGCCGTGGCCGGCTCCTCCTCGCGCGTCGCGGCGATGGCGGGGCTTCGCCTGCCGATCGAAAGCCATGTGCTGCAGGCCTTCGTCTCCGAAGCGATCAAACCGCTCATTCCCGGCGTCATGACCTTCGGCGCCGGGCATTTCTACGTCAGCCAGTCCGACAAGGGCGGGCTGGTCTTCGGCGGCGACATCGACGGCTATAATTCCTACGCCCAGCGCGGCAATCTGCCGGTGATGGAAGATGTCTGCGAAGGTGGCATGGCGCTGATCCCGATGATCGGCCGCGTGCGGCTTCTGCGTCAGTGGGGCGGCATCATGGACATGTCGATGGACGGCTCGCCGATCATCGACAAGAGCCCGGTCGACGGCCTCTACATCAATGCCGGCTGGTGCTATGGCGGCTTCAAGGCGACGCCGGGCTCGGGCTTCGTTTTTGCCCATCTCATCGCCCGCGATCAGTCGCACAAGGAAGCCGCGCTTTTCCGCCTCGACCGCTTCCAGCGCGGCGCCATGATCGACGAGAAGGGCCAGGGCGCCCAACCGAACCTCCATTGAAGACCCAGCCATGCGCATAATCTGTCCCTACTGCGGCGAACGCGAACTCGGCGAGTTCACCTATCTTGGCGATGCCAAGCCGCAGCGCCCCGCGGCCGATGCCGGCGAGGACGCCGTCTACGATTACGTCTATCTGCGCGACAACATCGCCGGCGTGATGAGCGAGCACTGGTACCACGGCGGCGGCTGCCGGGCCTGGCTGAAGGTCACCCGCAACACGCTGACGCATGAGATTTCGGCCGTCGAGCCGGCGGCGGGCGTCGGCGCCGCCAAGGTTGGTGCGTGATGGTCGCCGGCGCGCAAACACACCGGCTGGCGAACGGCGGTGTCATCGATCGCTCAACGTCGCTGAGCTTCCGCTTCGACGGCAAGACCCTGCTCGGCTTCCAGGGCGACACGCTGGCCTCCGCGCTGGTCGCCAACGGCGTCAAGCTGGTCGGCCGCTCGTTCAAATACCATCGGCCGCGCGGCATCCTCACCGCCGGTTCAGAAGAGCCGAACGCGCTGGTCGAATTGCGCACAGGCGCACGGCGCGAGGCCAATACCAAAGCCACCACTGCCGAACTTTATGAGGGTCTCGAAGCCGCCAGCCAGAACCGCTGGCCGTCGCTCAATTTCGACGTGATGTCGGTCAACCAGCTGTTCGCGCCGATCTTCGTCGCCGGCTTCTACTACAAGACCTTCATGTGGCCGGCAAAATTCTGGGAAACGATCTACGAACCGGCGATCCGCCGCGCCGCCGGCCTCGGCCGCGCGGCGGGCGTTTCCGATCCCGACCATTACGACAAGGCCTGGGCGCATTGCGACGTGGTGATCGCAGGCTCCGGACCGACCGGTCTGGCGGCTGCCCTTGCCGCTGGCCGTAGCGGCGCGCGCGTCATTCTGTGCGAGGAGGATTTCGTCCTCGGCGGTCGCCTGCTGGCCGATGGCGGCACGATCGACGGATTGCCGGCGGCCGAATGGGTTGCACGCACGGTTGCCGAACTCGAAGCGATGCCGGATGTGCGCATCATGACGCGCACGACTTTGTTCGGCGTCTATGACGGCGGCACCTATGGCGCAATCGAGCGCGTCAACGACCACCTGCCGGTGCCGCCGGAACACCAGGTCCGGCAGCGGCTGTGGCGCATCGTCGCCAAGCGCTGCGTGGTTGCCGCCGGTTCGATCGAACGTCCGATCGTCTTTGCCGGCAACGACACGCCGGGCGTGATGATGGCATCGGCCATGCGCAGCTATATCAACCGCTACGCCGCTGCGCCGGCCAGACGCATCGCGCTCTTCACCAACAACGAGGATGGCTGGCGCACGGCCGAAACGGCGATCGCGGCAGGGCTGCAGGTGGCGGCCGTAATCGATGCGCGGCCGGACGTTTCGCCGGCGCATCGCTCGCTGGCCAGCAAGGCCGGCTTCCCGGTGCTGCATGGCTCCGTCAGCGGCGTCGACGGCGGCAAGAATGGCGTGCGCAAGATTTCCGTCGCGCTGACCGGTGGCGCGCGCGCCGAGGCCGAGGCCGACGGGCTCGCCGTCTCCGGCGGCTGGAACCCGGCGGTTGGCCTCACCTCCTACCATCGCGGCCGGCCGAAATGGCGCGACGACATCGCCGCCTTCGTGCCGGACGGCGCACCGCCCGGCATGATCGCCGCGGGCGCGGCCAACGGCGCCTTCGGGCTTGGCGCCTGCCTGCGCGAAGGGTTTGAGGCCGGTGCTGTCGCAGCACGCGATGCCGGGCGCAGCGGCAACATCGGCTCCATGCCTGTCGCCGACGACGAGGCTTTCTCGCTGACGCCGCTCTGGCATGTCGCCGGCAAAGGCAAGGCCTTCGTCGACCAGCAGCACGACGTCACTGCTTCCGATGTTGAGCTGGCGCAGCGCGAGGGTTTCGAATCGGTCGAGCATCTGAAGCGCTACACGACGCTCGGCATGGCGACCGACCAGGGCAAGACCTCGAATGTCGCCGGCCTGGCCATCATGGCCGCAGTCACCGGCAAGTCGATCCCGGAGACGGGCACTACGATCTACCGGCCGCCCTATGTGCCGGTCGCCATCGGCGCCTTCGCCGGCCATCACCGCGACGAGAATTTCCATGCGACACGGCTGACGCCCTCGCATCAGTGGGCGGCCGAACAGGGCGCGGTGTTTGTCGACACCGGTCTTTGGAAGCGGGCGCAGTGGTACCCCCGCGCGGGCGAGAAGGACTGGCTGGAATCGGTGACCCGCGAGGTCAAGGCAGTGCGCAGTGGCGTCGGCTTCTGCGATGTCTCGACGCTCGGCAAGATCGACGTGCACGGGCCCGACGCCGGCGCCTTCCTCGACCGCGTCTACATCAACGCCTTCTCCAGCCTCGCCGTCGGCAAGGCGCGCTACGGGTTGATGCTGCGCGAGGACGGCATCGTCTATGACGACGGCACGACCTCGCGGCTGGCCGAGGACCACTATTTCCTCACCACCACCACGGCGAAGGCCGGGCTGGTGATGCAGCATCTGGAATTCTGCCGCCAGGTGCTGTTCCCTGAGCTTGATGTGCAGCTGACTTCCGTTTCGGATCAGTGGGCGCAGTTCTCCATCGCCGGGCCGAAGACCCGCGACCTCTTGAAGGAGATCGTCGATCCGGCCGAGGATCTGTCGAACGAAGGCTTTCCGTTCATGGGCGCGCGCGAGGTCAAGCTGCGCGGCGGCCTGAAGGCGAGACTGTTCCGCATCTCCTTCTCCGGCGAGATGGCGTTCGAGATCTCGGTGCCGGCGCGTTACGGCGAGGCCATGGCGCGCAATCTGATGATTGCGGGAAAGCCATTCGGCGTGACGCCTTACGGTACCGAAGCGCTCGGCGTGATGCGCATCGAGAAGGGGCATGTCGCCGGACCGGAACTCAACGGCACCACCACTGCCGGCGATCTCGGCCTCGGCAAGATGATGTCGACCAAGAAGGATTTCATCGGCCGCGTCATGGCCGGCCGCGAGGCGCTGGTCGCGCCGGACCGACAGGTGGTCGTCGGCATCAAGCCGACAGACAAGGCGCGCCGCCTGCGCTCCGGCGCGCATATCATTCCGAAGGGCGAGACGCCCGGCCCCGGCAACGATCAGGGCTATGTCACCTCGGTCTGCTTCTCGCCGGTGCTCGACCAGTGGATCGGGCTCGGTCTCGTTGAGCGCGGCCGCGAGCGCATCGGCGAGATCGTGCGCGCGCACGATCCGCTGCGCGGCGAGGACTATGATGTCGAACTCTGCAATTCCGTCTTCTACGATCCGGATGGAGGGCGCCAGCGTGGCTGATTTTTCCTGGGACGTCCGCAGCCCGCTCGACCGCGCGCTGGTCGCCGGCCGTTATGGCGCGCAAGGCGACGTCGGCGTGTCGCTGACCGAGATCCGCAATTTCGACCTCGTGCAGGTGATGGCGCGGCGTGGTCAGGCCGGTGAGATGATCGCGGCTGCGAAGGCGCGCTTCGGTGTTGGCGCGCCGGAAACGCCGAAGGCTGTCAGCGCATCAGATGCGACGCTGATCTGGTCCGGACCGGATCAATTCTTCGTGCTGTCGAAAGGCGGCAAGCACACGATGGAATCACTCACCCCTGGCTTTGCCGGGTCGGCTTCGCTTTCAGACCAATCGCACGCGCGGGCCCTGATCAGCATATCCGGAGAGAAGGCGCGCGCGATATTCGCCAAGCTGTCGTCGATCGACCTGCATCCCGATGTGTTCGGGGTCGGCACGGCGGCAGCCACGTCGATGGATCATACGAGCGTTACGCTGTGGCGAGGTGGTGATCGCGATGGCCAGGCTGTGTTCAATCTCCTGGTGTTCGCGACTTTTGCTGAGAGCCTCTGGCATACCATTCTAGACTCCGCTGCCGAGTATGGCGCGACCATCGGCCATTCCGAGGATCTTTAGCGTCCAACCGGCGAAACTCGGCGCTGCCCCTCATCTGCCTGCCGGCATCTTCTCCCCGTATCGTGACGGGGAGAAGGGGCTGGCCGCAACGACGGCACTCCGACCTGCAGCGTTGGTGATTGGCGAAATCGAAGGCGGCAGCGTCCTTCGCCCCGTTCACGGGGAGAAGGTGCCCGAAGGGCGGATGAGGGGCAGCGCCAGCGTTCGGAGATTGAGCTGGTTGATTAAGGCCTATCTGAACGGCAGGGCCCATGACGACACCGACACCTGCTTGCCAAACGCCCTCACCCTGCTATTCTCTCTGCGAAAATAATTTTACCCCTAGGCAAACTTGTTTCTCGCTCGGAGGAGGGTTTGAGATGAGCCAGTCGCCCTACCCCGCCGTCCTGTCCGGGCCGCCCAAACCCAGCCTGATCCTGCGCCCCGGCGAGATCCGCCTGCCGCCGGGCCTCGAGCGCTACACTGTGCAGGGCAATGGCGCGGTGCTGATCGACGTCGAGGCCGGCGACAGCGTCAGCATGACCAATGTCGAAGGCGGACAGCCCTGCGAGTTGCTGGCCTGGGACAAATCCGGCGTCACCGATCCCGGTATTTTCGGCGAGCGCTCCAATAGCAGCGCGGCCGGCATCAAGGCGCTGCTTGCCGAAGGCGACGACAGCCTCGCGGCGCTGCGCCTCAGCCTCGAGCGCCGCAAAGTGCAGCTCGACCAGCCGAAGGCCGTGCGCGTGTTCGGCGGCGCCACGCCGGCCGGCACAGAGCAGAGCTTTTCCGTGCAGCGCGACGGCGCGCTGCTGATCGCGGCTCCGGGCGGGCCGATGCTGGTCGACGGCCACAACACGGCTACGCCGCTGATCGTTCTGGTGCGCCGCGCCACGGTCCGGCTGAAGACAAGAGGGCAGCTTGCCGATCCGCTCGCCGATCCGGTGCTCGATCTCAGAGTGCATTCGGCGACCGCCGAAGCCTATTTCGTCAAGGCCGGCGACTATCTGCAGATCATCGATGTCGACGGGCGGCAGTGCACCGATTTCCAGTGCTTTTCGGCGCGCAAGCTGGACAAGGGCCGCGACCTGCCGCTCGACGTGACGACGACACGCACGCTGATGGGCTCGGCCTATCCGATGCCCGGCCTGCATTCGAAATATTACGACCAGGACATGGAGCCGCTGGTCGAGGTGGTGCAGGACACATGCGGCCGGCACGATGCCTTCGCACTCGCCTGCGCCGCGAAATATTACGACGACATCGGCTATCCCGGCCACACCAACTGCTCGGAGAATTTCAACAAGGCGCTTGCCGACAAGGGCGTGACGCCCCGCACCGGCTGGATGGCAATCAACTTCTTCTTCAATACGTCGATCGACGCGCATGGCGTGATGGTGTCGGACGAGCCGTGGTCGCGCCCGGGCGACTATGTGCTGCTCAGGGCGCTCACCGACATCGTCTGCGTGTCCTCGGCCTGCCCGGACGACACCACGCCCGCCAATGGCTGGGACCTGACCGACATCCATGTTCGCAGCTATTCCGGCCAGCACAAATTCTCGCGAGCGATCGCCAGACGCATGAAGCCCGACTCGGAACCGAAAATGACCCGCGAGACAGCCTTTCATTCGAGCTTTGCCAAGCACACGCGCGACTTCGTCGAATACCGGGGCTATTGGCTCGCCAATTCCTTCGCCAAGGAAGGCGCCATCGCCGAATACTGGGCCTGCCGGCGGGACGCGGTGATCATGGACCTGTCGCCGCTGCGCAAGTTCGAGGTCACCGGACCCGATGCCGAAGCGCTGCTGCAATACACGCTGACCCGCGACGTCAAGAAGCTCGGCGTCGGCCAGGTGGTCTACACCGCCATGTGCTACGAGCATGGCGGCATGATCGACGACGGCACGCTGCTGAGACTCGGCAAGGACAATTTTCGCTGGGTCGGCGGCGACGATCTGTCCGGCGAATGGCTGCGCGAGACCGCCAAGAAGCTCGGCCTCAACGTGCTGGTGCGCTCCTCCACCGACCAGATGCACAACATCGCCGTGCAGGGACCGAAGAGCCGCGACATCTTGAAGGAAGTCGTCTGGACCTCGCAGGTGCAGCCCTCGATCGGCGAGCTCGAATGGTTCCGCTTCGCGGTCGCGCGCATCGGCGGCGGCAACGGCGTTCCGGTCGTGGTCTCGCGCACCGGCTATACAGGCGAGCTCGGCTATGAGATCTGGTGCCATCCGCGCGACGCCGAAAAAGTGTTCGACGCCGTCTGGGAAGCCGGCCAGCCGCATGGGCTGAAGCCAATGGGCCTGCAGGCGCTCGACATGGTGCGCATCGAAGCCGGGCTGATCTTCGCCGGTTACGAATTCTCCGACCAGACCGATCCGTTCGAGGCCGGCATCGGCTTCACCGTGCCGCTCAAGACCAAGGCCGACGACTTCATCGGTCGCGACGCGCTGATCCGGCGCAAGGAGCACCCGCAGCACAAGCTCGTCGGGCTCGACATCGATGCCAACGTCGCGGTCGGCCATGGCGACTGCGTCCATGTCGGCCGCGCCCAGATCGGCGTGGTCACCTCGGGCATGCGCTCGCCGGTGCTCGGCAAGAATATCGCGCTGGCCAGGCTCGACGTCACCCACGCCGACATCGGCACCGAGGTCGAGATCGGCAAGCTCGACGGCCACGCCAAGCGGCTGCCGGCGCGAGTCGTCGCCTTCGCGCATTACGATCCGCAGAAGACCAAGCCGCGCTCCTGATAGCGGCAACCCTTCCCTTCTCCCCTTTTGGGAAGAGGTGGCTCGGCGCGCAGCGCCGAGACGGATGAGGGGTGTTCCAGGGAACGCCAACGCCTCACTCCGCTGGAACACCCCTCATCCGTCGCCTTCGGCGACACCTTCTCCCACAAGGGGAGAAGGGGAAGAGAGCATGTTTCGCAAGCGTGATGTGCATGACATTCACAAAACGCTTGACGCGAAAGCGCGTCGGATCAATCTTCACTCTTAAGAAAAAAATACGACTGAGTGGAAACACGACGGTCATGCCGATCATGTGCCGGGGAGCAAGCTTCGCGAGAGCCGAAGCATCGCTGGCGGGGAACAACAAAAAGGGGAATACAAACATATGAGCACCATAAGCACGGCCCTCGAGCAGCCTGCCGAAAGCAAGCTGCTCAGGCATATCGACTGGCGTGGCGCCTTCTGGGTGGCAAGCGGCGTTCCGGCGCTCGTCCTGTTCTCGATCGGCGGCATTGCCGGGACAACCGGAAAGCTCGCCTTCGTGATCTGGACGGTGTCCATGATCATGGGCTTCCTGCAATCCTTCACTTATGCCGAGATTGCTGGCCTGTTCCCGAACAAGTCGGGCGGCGCCTCGATCTACGGCGCAACCGCCTGGCTGCGCTATTCCAAATTCATCGCGCCGCTGTCGGTGTGGTGCAACTGGTTCGCCTGGTCGCCGGTGCTGTCGCTCGGCTGTTCCATCGCCGCCGCCTATATCCTCAACGCGCTGGCGCCGATCCCGGTCTTCTCCGAGACCTCGCCGGAGGTTGTCGCCTATATCGCTGCCCATGCCGGAACGGCGCCTGCCGATGCCATCGCGGCGGTGACGGCCGCGGCGACGCCGGCAATCCGCACATGGACGCTGTGGGGCCATACGCTCGGCCCGGTCTCGTTCACGCTCAACGCCACCTTCTTCATCGGCGCGGTGCTGATGCTGGTCATCTTCGCCATCCAGCATCGCGGCATCCTCGGCACGGCCAATGTGCAGAAATATATCGGCCTGCTGGTCATCATCCCGATGCTGATCGTCGGCGTCGTGCCGATCTTCACCGGACAGATCGACTGGGCGAATTTCTCGCCGCTGGTGCCGCTCGCCGCCGCCTACGCGCCGGATCCAGGCTCATGGAACATCGCCGGCTGGACGCTGGCGCTCGGCGGCATGTTCATCGCGGCCTGGTCGACCTACGGCTTCGAGACCGCGGTCTGCTACACATCGGAGTTCAAGAACCCCGGCACCGATACGTTCAAGGCCATCTTTTATTCCGGCCTGCTCTGCATGCTGCTCTTCATCCTGGTGCCCTTCACCTTCCAAGGTGTGCTCGGCCTCAACGGCATGCTGGCGACGCCGATCGTCGACGGCTCGGGCGTGGCCGATGCGCTGGCCGGCATGGTCGGCGGCGGCAAGATCATCCACAGCCTGCTGGTCATGCTGATGATCCTGGCGCTGGTGCTCTGCATCATGACGGCGATGGCCGGCTCTTCGCGCACGCTCTACCAGGGCTCGGTCGACGGCTGGCTGCCGCGCTATCTCAGCCACGTCAACGAGCACGGCGCGCCGACAAGGGCGATGTGGACCGATCTCTGCTTCAACCTGGCCGTTCTGGCGATCGCCTCGGCCGACGCGACGAGCTTCTTCTTCATCCTCGCCGTGTCGAACTGCGGCTACATCATCTTCAACTTCCTCAACCTCAACGCCGGCTGGATCCATCGCATCGACAACGGTCACATCAACCGGCCTTGGCGTGCGCCGTCCTGGCTGCTCGGCATCGGGGCCATCTTCGCCTATGTCAACGCCATCTTCATGGGCGCCGGCGCCAAGGTGTGGAACCCGATGGCGCTGTGGGCCGGCCTGATCACCGCGGCGCTGATCATCCCGGTGTTCTGCTTCCGCCACTACATCCAGGACGGCGGCAAGTTCCCGGAGCACATGCTGGCCGATCTCGGCATGGCCGGGGCCGACCTCTCGGTCAAGAAGGCGGGCATGCTGCCCTACCTGACGCTCGCCGCCGGTGTGATCGTGATGCTGATCGCCAACTGGGTGTTCGTCATCTGACGTGGCAACCTGAAAGCAAACGGGCGCGCTTCGGCGCGCCCGTTTGCTTTTGCTGTCCCGTCAGCCCGCTTTGCGAACCGCCGCTTCTTCGAAGAACCGGTTCGGCGGCCGCTTCAGGCCGAGACTCTCGCGCAGCGTCGATCCTTCATATTCGCGCCTGAATATCCCGCGCCGCTGCAGTTCGGGCACCACCTTCTCGGCGAAATCGTCGAGCCCGGCGGGCAGATAGGGGAACATGACGTTGAAGCCGTCGGAGCCGTCGCCGAGCAGCCACTCTTCCATGTCGTCGGCAATGGTCTTAGGCGTGCCGACAAAGGCCAGACCGGAATAGCCGCCCAGACGCTGGGCCAGTTGACGGACCGTGAGGTTTTCCCTGCGCGCCAGGTCGATGACGCGCTCGCGGCTGCTCTTCGAGGCATTGGTCTCGGGAATGTCGGGCAGCGGAGCGTCGGGATCGAAGCCCGACGCATCATGGCCGAGCGCGATCGACAGCGAGGCGATGCCGCTCTCGTAGTAGACGAGGCTGTCGAGCTTTGCCCGCTTGGCCCGCGCCTCCTCGACGCTGTCGCCGACGATGACGAAAGCGCCGGGCAGGATCTTGATGTCGTCCCGCGCGCGGCCGAGTTTTTCCGCGCGGCCTTTGACGTCGGCAAAGAAGCGTTGACCGGATGCCAGGTCGGACGGCGCCGCGAAGATCACCTCGGCGGTTTCGGCGGCCAGCTGACGCCCTGCGTCGGACGCGCCGGCCTGGACGATCACTGGCCAGCCCTGCACCGGCCGCGCGATGTTGAGCGGGCCGCGCACCGACAGGTGCTCGCCCTTATGGTCGAGCACATGCAGTTTCGATGTATCGAAGTAGAGCCCGCTTTCGGCATCACGGATGAAGGCGTCGTCGGCAAAACTGTCCCACAGCCCGGTCACGACATCGTAGAACTCGCGCGCCCGGTGATAGCGCTCGTCGTGCTCGACATGTTCGTCGAGGCCGAAGTTGAGCGCAGCGTCGGGATTGGACGTGGTGACGATGTTCCAGCCGGCGCGGCCGCCGCTGATATGGTCGAGCGAGGCGAAGCGGCGGGCAATGTGATAGGGCGCGTCGAACGTCGTCGATGCGGTCGCGACCAGGCCGATGTGATCGGTGACGGCGGCAAGCGCCGACAGCAGCGTGAACGGCTCGAAGGACGTCACCGTATGGCTGCGCCGCAGCGCCTCGATCGGCATGTTGAGCACGGCCAGATGGTCGGCCATGAAGAAGGCGTCGAACTTTGCCGCCTCGAGTGTCTGCGCGAAACGCTTCAGATGCGCAAAGTTGAAGTTGGCGTCGGGATAAGCGCCCGGATAACGCCAGGCGCCGGTGTGAAGACTGACGGGGCGCATGAAGGCGCCAAGTCGTAGCTGCCGTTTTTCTGACATAGGGATGATCCAGCGATGGACGAGCGTTGCCGCTCCGATATTCCGCGCAGGATCGGCCTGTATCAAGCTCGTGAAAAGGAAATCTGTTTTGCCGAAACCTCCGCGCGGAGCATATTCGCCCGGCGCGAGTGCCCCCTGACGCGGATCATCCGCCACCGGCTTTTGCCGATGGCGGATGATTCAGGTTGCCACCTTATCGTTTCGGCATGACCTTCTCCGAGAACCGCTACGCACTTCTCGGGGTCATGCTCTATTCCGCGGCCAGGGCCAGTTGCGGTCTTTCAATGCCTTCGATCTGTTCCGGCTCGGGCGCCTGCTCGTCGGTCTTGGCCTTCTTCGGCGCACGGCCGAAGAACAGGGCGTAACCGGCCGGCAGCACCAGTATGGTGAGCACGGTGGCGACGAGGATGCCGCCCATCATGGCGTAGGCGAGCGGTCCCCAGAACACTGCGCGCGAGATCGGGATCAGCGCCAGCACGGCGGTCAGCGCCGTCAGCATGATCGGCCGGAAGCGGCGCACGGCGGCGCCGACAATCGCCTCCGATCGATCCATGCCGGCCGCGATGTCCTGGTCGATCTGGTCGACCAGGATGATCGAATTGCGCATGATGATGCCGAGCAGCGCGATGACGCCGAGGATGGCGACGAAGCCGAACGGCGCGCCGCTGATCAAGAGCGCGGCGGCAGCGCCGATGATGCCGAGCGGACCGGTGGCCAGCACCAGCATCGACTTGCCGAAATGCTGCAGCTGGACCATCAGCAGCACGACGATGATGGCAAGCATGATCGGCGCCTTGGCGGCGATCGAAGCCTGGCTTTCGGCCGAATCCTCGGCACCGCCCTGGATCTCGACCTTGTAGCCGGGCGCCAGGCCGGCGCGCAGGTCCTTCATGTCGTTATACATCTTGGTGACAACGTCGTTCGACTGGACGCCGTCCGGCAGCGTGGCGCGCACGCTGATCGTCGGCAGGCGGTCGCGCCGCCATTCGATGCCCTGCTCCATGACGGGCACGACCTTGGCCACCTGCGACAGCGGCACCGAGCCGCCGAAGTCGGTCGGGATATAGACCGAGTCGACCGAAGACAGGATATGGCGTGTCGCGTCTGGCTCGCGGGCGACGATCGAGACCGTCTCCTCGCCGTCGCGGAAATCGTCGAGCGGCGCGCCTGACATTGTGGCCTGCAGCATCTGGCGGATACGCTGCGAGCTGACGCCAAGGGCACGGGCACGGTCCTGGTCGATCACCAGCTTCATCGCCGGTACCGGTTCCAGCCAGTCGTCATGGATGGCGCCAAGCAGCGGATTGGCCTGGAACCTCGCCTTCACCTCGTCGGCGATGCGGCGCACCTCGTTGCGGTCCGGACCCATGATGCGCATCTGCACCGGCCAACCGGTCGGCGGGCCGAGGAAGAGGCGGTCGACCTTGCCGCGGATCGAGGGGAAATCCTGCGCCAGGATCCTGCGCATCTTGACGATCAGCCGCTCGCGCGCCGGCTCGTCCTTGGCCATAACCAGCAACTGGGCGAAGTTGGGGTTGCGCAGCTGCTGGTCGAGCGGCAGGAAGAAGCGCGGCGCACCTTCGCCGATATAGGTGGCGATGAAGCGCTTGTCGGGATCGTCCATCATCTTGGCTTCCAGCGCCTTGGCCTGGTTCTCGACCTCCTTGATCGAGGTGCCTTCCGGCAGCCAGAGATCGACCAGGATTTCCGGCCGCGAGGATTGCGGGAAGAAGTTCTGCGGGATGAACTGGAAGGCCCACAGGCTGGTGGCGAAGGTGACCAGCGTCATCACCAACACGATGATGCGGTGACGCACGGCCCAGGTGACCGTCGCGCGCAGGCGGCGATAGAAGCGGGTGTCGAACACATCGTGATGCGTGCCGGCGTGCTTGCGCTGCTTCAGGATCATGTAGCCCAGCCACGGCGTGAAATAGACCGCTACGAACCACGACACGACCAGCGCGATGCCGACGACATAGAACAGCGTGCGCACATATTCGCCGGCGGTGGACGCCGCGAAGCCGACCGGGATGAAGCCCGCCGTGGTGATCAGCGTGCCGGTGAGCATCGGGAAGGCGGTCGAGGTATAGGCGAAGCTCGCCGCCTCGATCTTGACCAGCCCTTCCTCGAGCTTTCGCTCCATCATCTCGACGACGATCATGGCGTCGTCGACCAACAGTCCGAGCGCGATGATCAGCGCGCCGAGCGAGATGCGCTGCAGGTCGATGCCGATCTCGTACATGATGGCGAAGGTGGCGGCCAGAACCAGCGGGATGGCGATGGCGATCACCAGGCCCGAGCGCCAGCCGATCGACAGCAGCGAGACGGCAAGCACGATGAGCAGCGCTTCGCCGAGCGCCTCCATGAACTCGCTCACCGCGTCCTTGACGACCTGGGGCTGGTCGGAGATCTGGTCGACCGACACGCCGTAAGGCAATCCTGCCTCGAAGCGCTGATAGGTCGCCTCGACGTCCTTGCCGACGTCCCTGACGTTGAAACCTTTGGCCATGACCACGCCAAGCTGGACACTCTCATGGCCGTTGAAGCGGTATTTGCGTTCGTAAGGATCCTCGAGGCCGGACGAGACGGTGGCGATGTCGCCGAGACGCGTCACCTGGCTGCCGGAACGGAGCCTCAGCTCGCGGATGTCGGCGGCCTTGGTGACGTCCCCCTCGACCGAGATGCGCACCGAGCGCAGGCCGGTGTCTACATTACCCGCCGGATCGACGGCGTTCTGCCCTTTGACGGCGTTCTGCAGATCGAGAATGGTCAGGCCGCGCTCGGCCAGCGCCTTGGAGGAGACGTCGATATAGATCTTCTCGGGCTGGTCGCCGATGATGACGGCCTTCTCCACGCCCGGCGTCGTCAACAGCATGTCGCGCGCCTGGATGGCGAATTTCTTCAGCTCCGGATAGGTGAAGCCGTCGCCGCTGATCGAGTGCAGCGTGATGAACGTGTCGCCGAACTCATCGTTGAAATACGGGCCGAGCAGGCCCTGCGGCAGGTCGCTGGAAATGTCGCCGACCTTCTTGCGCACCTGATAGAAGGCGTCCTTCACCTGGTCGGCATTGGTGTCACCCTTCACCTGAAGCGTGATGATCGCGCTGCCGGCGCGCGTGTAAGAGCGCACGAAATCGAGATGCGGCGTTTCCTGCAGCTTGCGCTCGATCTTGTTGACGACCTGGTCCTCCATGTCCTGGATCGAGGCGCCCGGCCAGATCGCCTGCACCACCATGACGCGGAAGGTGAAGTCCGGGTCTTCCTTCTGACCCATGCGCATCAGGCCGAGCGCGCCGGCAAGGATGATCAGCCCGAACAGGAAGCGCGCGATGCTCGGATGTCCGATCGCCCATCGCGACAGGTTGAAGGGCCGCTTTTCGGTGCTGCTGTCCGTCGTGGTCATGGCACAAGTCCAGTCCAATTGGCCGGCAATGCACACCTGGCATTGCCTGTGAATTCTCGGTCGGGTTTCCGGGCGGCGAGACCCTCAAGCGGAGAGAGACTCGCAAATCGCGCTGGACGCGGCACTGCTGCGGGGGAAGCCAACATGCCGGCATCTCACGATCGGGCGTCCGCCGCCCGGAACCCATGCCCTCCCCGGCTCGCGGCTTGACACAGCGAGTGCGGGAAAGGCGTCTGTTGCGCCTGGTTAGTGCAGGCTACCGGTCGTCGCGACGTCATTCTCGGCCGAAGCGGATTGCTGGGCGTCGCCGGAAAGCTTGACCTTCAGATTCTCGGTCATGAACTGCGTGCCGGCCGCGACCACGACATCGCCCTGTTTCAGGCCGTCGGCCACGGCGACACCGTCGGTCGTGAAGTTGGCGACCTTGATCGGACGCGGATGGACCGTGTCGGACCCGCGATCGACCGTCCAGACGATCTGCTTGCCATCTTTCTCGGTCATCGCGGTCAGCGGGATCGACACAAGTTGCGTCTTGTTGCCGACGGTCGCCTGGACATTGGCGGTCATGCCGAGCAGCACGCGAGGATCGTTCGGCAGCGAAACCCTGACCGCAAAGGTGCGCGACTGCGGATCGGCGCTGCCGGCGACCTCGCGGACCTTGCCGTCAAGGGTCAAGCCTTCGTCCGACCAGAAACTCGCCTTGACCTCCTTGCCAGGCTTGAAGCCGGCGATATCCATTTCCGGCACGGCGATCGACACTTCCTTCTCGCCGTCGACCGCGACCGTCATCACCGGCGTGCCGGCGGCGACGACCTGACCGACATCGGCGGAAATCGCGGTGACGATGCCGTTCTTGCTGGCCTTGAGATCGGCGTATTGGACCTGGTTCTGTGCCTGGGCCAGCGCCGAACGGGCGGCATCGCGCGTCGCCACGGCCTGGTCGTAGGTCAGCCGCGCCTGGTCGAGCTGCGACTTCGGCGCGAAATTCTTGGCATAGAGCTGCTCGGCGCGCTTCCTGGCCAGGTCGACCGTCTCCACCTGGCGCTCGGCGGCATCGAGGCTGGCCGCGGCGCTCTTCACCGACAGCTCGTAGTCGGATGGGTCGACGCGGGCGAGCACGTCGCCCTCATTCACATGCTGGCCGATGTCGACCAGACGCTCGGTGACCTTGCCGGCGATACGGAAGCCGAGATTCATTTCGGTGCGGGCGCGCACCGAACCGGAATAGTCGAGCTGGCGTGTGGTCCGCGCCTCGCCGATCTCGACGACCTTCACCGGCCGGACGATTTCCTGGACGACCTCGGCCTTCTCCTGGCTGCAGCCAGCAAGGCCGAGCACTGCTGCTACGACGGCGACGGCTGGGAAGCCGGCGGCCGGCAGCTTGCGGAGGATGGAACTGGACAAAGACACCTTAGCACTCCCAAACTGGAGATGATTTGTCGACCGCACCCGGCGGACAGCTTCTATTTCAAGGCTCTGATGGCGTAGTCGATAAGTTCGTCGGGCATCGCCCGGTTGGTCTTGGCAAGGCACTGCGCCACCATCTGCGGATGGCAGAGAATGATCGTGGCGGCGCCGAAGCAGCGCGAGGCAGTTTCCGGATCCTGCTGCCTGAACTCGCCGGCCTCGATGCCCTCGCGGATCACCTCGGCGAACAGGTCGTGGATGCTGTTGACATGCTTGTCGATGACGCCCCAGTCGCGCTCCAGCGCGACGATGACCATCTCATGCACCTTCTCCTGGTCGAGCATGACCTCCAGCGTCATCTTGTACTGGGCATGGATGTAGCGCCGCAGCCGCTCCTCGGCGCTGATCGGCAGATGCATGATCTCGTAGGCCATCTTGTAGCTGGCGCCGAGCATGCGGCCGCAAACGGCCTGGTGGATTTCGACCTTGGAGGCAAAGAAGCGGTAGATGTTGGCCGGCGACATGCCGAGCTCGCGGGCAATGTCGGCAACGTTTGTCTTGCCGTAGCCGTAGTGACGGAACAGCCGCTCGGCGCAGTCGAGAATGCGGGTTACATTCTCCTGTCTGGCGGGGTCTGCCACGATGTTGGCGGCTTCTGACATAGCGCTTTCGTTTGATGAGTGACGAATTTCAATTTTCGTCAGTCGTAAAACGAAAGCGGCCTGGAGTCAACGCGGAATCGACGTACACGTATAATTGGTGACAGATGGTGACAGTTGCCGGTTCACCGAAGGTTACGCCGACGATTAGCCATTGACGCCAGTGACGTCGTCATCCACGGGCGAAGCAAGGAGCGAAGCGACGTGCGCAGACCCGAGGATCATTCCGTAACGGTCAGCCGAAGACGAAGGCGGATCAAGAAGTTACGCCGATATCAGCCTAACGGTCGCTGACGGCTATTCTCAACCGTTGGAAGATGGCCGCATGGTTACGGAATGGATCCTGGGGCTTCCGCGACGTCGCTTCGCGACTGCTCCAGGATAACGAAATCACGAGACGCCTCGCAAAACTTATCGAGGTCAGCCAGCGAACTACGCCCCCTTCGCCATCTCGCGCAGCCGGAATTTTTGGATCTTCCCCGTCGACGTCTTCGGGATTTCTGCGAACACCACCGCCTTCGGGACCTTGAAACGCGCCAGCAACCCCCGGCAATGCTCAATGATCTCGGCCTCCGTCGCTGTCTTGCCGGGCTTCAGCTCGACATAGGCGACGGGCACCTCGCCCCATTTGTCGTCGGCGCGCGCAACCACGCCGCAGGAGGCGACCGACGGGTGCTTGTAGAGCGCGTCCTCGACCTCGATGGACGAGATGTTCTCGCCGCCCGAGATGATGATGTCCTTGGAGCGGTCCTTGAGCTGGATATAGCCGTCCGGATGCATAACTCCGAGATCGCCGGAATGGAACCAGCCGCCGGCGAAGGCTTCGTCGGTGGCCTTGCGGTTCTTCAGATAGCCCTTCATGACGATGTTGCCGCGGAACATGACCTCGCCGATGGTCTCGCCGTCGGCCGGCGTCTCCACCATCGTCTGAGGGTCCATTACCGTAAGACCCTCGAGCGAAGCGTAGCGCACGCCCTGGCGCGCTTTCTTCGCCGTCCTCGGGCCTTTCTCCAATCCGTCCCACTCATTATGCCATTCGTTGACGACCGCCGGGCCGTAGGTCTCGGTCAGGCCGTAGAGATGCGTGACAGCGAAGCCGGCGTCGGCCATGCCGGCAAGCACCGCTTCCGGAGGAGGTGCCGCGGCGGTGTTGAAGGTGACCATCTGCGGGAACTGGCGCTTGTCCTCGTCCTTCGCGTTGATCAGCACCGACATGACGATCGGCGCGCCGCACAGATGCGTGACGCCATGGTCGGCGATGGCGTCATACATCGGCTTTGCCCGCACCCAGCGCAGGCAGACATGCGTGCCGGCCTGCACGGCAAGCGTCCAGGGGAAACACCAGCCATTGCAGTGGAACATCGGCAGCGTCCAGAGATAGACCGCATGCTTGGCCATGCCGGCATGGATGGTGTTGGTGTAGGCCATAAGTGCTGCGCCGCGATGATGGTAGACGACGCCCTTCGGATTGCCCGTGGTGCCCGAGGTGTAGTTGAGCGAGATGGCGTCCCACTCGTCATCCGGCATCGACCAGGCGAAGGCCTCGTCACCGCCGGCAAGAAGGTCCTCGTAGTCGAGTGTGCCGATGCGCTCGCCCTTCGGATAGGGCGCATCGGCGGCGTAGTCCGGGTCGTCATAGTCGATGACCAATGGCTTGGCCTTGGCCGATGCTAGCGCTTGCCTGACGACGCCCGAGAACTCGCGGTCGACGATCAGCACCTTCGAGTCGGCGTGGTCGAGCTGGAAGGCGATGACGGCGGCGTCGAGGCGGGTGTTGAGCGAGTGCAGCACCGCCTTCACCATCGGCACGCCGAAATGCGCTTCGAGCATCGGCGGCGTGTTGGACAGCATCACCGTGACCGTATCGCCCTTGCCGATGCCGCGCTTGGCAAGCGCGGCGGCAAGCTTCAGCGAGCGGCGCCAGAACTCGCGGTAACTGATGCGCTGGTTGCCATGGATGATGGCGACATGATCGGGATAGGTTTTTGCCGCACGCTCGAGATAGGTCAGCGGCGTCAGTGGCTGATGATTGGCGGCGTTCCTGTCGAGGTCCTGTTCGTAAGGATTGGCCATCCCGTTCTCCCCAAAGTTCTTTTCGAACTTTCTAGCCCTAGGCCTCTCGTCAAGCCATCCCCCTGAATGGCTGAAAATGCTATGCTGCGCCGGCTTGGTAGAACGGCGATCCAGGATACGCCTTGTCGGGAGGTGAGTTCCCTCCGCCCAACCAAATTTGACTTTTGTCGAGAGCCGTGACTAATGTCAGCCGAGGAGGCGGCATGGCGATCAGACCGGCAGAACAGCTCATCCACAAGGCCGCCTGGCTTTACTATGCCCATGGCCTGCGCCAGGACGAAGTGGCGAGCCAGCTCAACATTTCCCGCGCTTCGGTCGCCATGTATCTGCGCAAGGCGCGCGAAACCGGCATCGTCAACATCTCGACCTCGACGCAGCTTTTCACTGACGATGTCGTGGCGCGCAAGGTTGAAGACGCGTTCGGGCTCGACGCGGTCTGGATCGCGCCGGAAAACGCCTATCTCGCCGATCCCTCGACCGATATCGCGGTGCTAGCGGCGAGCGTCTTTCTCGAACTGGTGAAGAAGGGCGACCGCATCGGCGTCGCCTGGGGCCGTACCGTCTACACCATCGCCGACATCATGTCGTTCGCCGACCTGCAGGACGTCACCGTGGTGCAGCTCTGCGGCAATCTCGGCGCGCCTTATTCCTATCGGCCAGACCAGTGCACCATGGAGATCGCGCGGCGCTTGAATGCCAAAGGCCTAAACTTCTACGCGCCGCTGGTGCTGTCGACGGAAGAGTTGGCGGAGAGCCTGCGCGCCGAGCCGGTGATCCGCGACCAGCTTGCCGGCATTGCCGACTGCGACCTCGCGCTCTATTCCGTCGGCGCCGTCGATGCCGACAGCCATCTGGTCAAATGCGGCGCGCTGACGCCGGCCGAGATGGATGGGCTGCGGAGCCAGGGCGCTGCCGGCGTCATCGCCGGACAGATCATCGACGCCAGGGGCGAGATGCTCGACTGCAGCTACAACCGGCGCGTCATTTCCGCCGAGCTCGCTTCCCTGCGCGCCATCGAGAAGCGACTGATGGTGGTGCAGGAGGATACGAAATTCGAGCCGCTACTTTCGGCCATCGCCGGCGGGCTCTGCACGCATCTGGTGATCGGCGCGCATATGGCCGGGCGCCTGCTCCAGTATGCCGAGGCGGCAAGCAAAAAGGCCTCGTAGAAAAACCACCCTTGCCGCTTCTGTCATCAAGACGTCGCGGCTTTCTGTTCATGAACAAAAAAGACGGAATTGGACTGCAACGACATGAAGAACCTTTGGAATGACGCCGAGGCGGAAAAGATGGTTGCCGACTATGCCAGGAAGGGCGTCGGCCGCGATCTTGCGTTGCGCGTCTACACGACCCGCCTGCTCGGCGGCGAGCCGCGGCTGGTGCTGCATGGCGGCGGCAACACCTCGTGCAAGACCAAAGCCACCGATCTGGTCGGCGATGAATGGGACGTGCTCTGCGTCAAGGGCAGCGGCTGGGACATGGCCGTCATCGAGCCGCAGGGCCTGCCGGCGGTGAAGATGGGCCCGCTGCTCAAGGCGCGCACGCTTACCAACCTCTCCGACGAGGACATGGTGGCGCTGCAGCGCTCCAACCTGATCGACCCTGCCTCCCCCAACCCGTCGGTCGAAACGCTGCTGCACGCCTTTCTGCCGCACAAATTCGTCGACCATACGCATTCGACAGCGATCCTCGCCATCGTCGACCAGGAAGACAGCAAGCCGCTGATCAAGACCGTGTTCGGCGACAAGATGGGTTACGTGCCTTATATCAAGCCGGGTTTCGACCTCGCCAAGGTCGCGGCGGAGGTCTTCGACGCCGACCGACAAGTCGAAGGCCTGATCCTCGACAAGCACGGCATCTTCACCTTCGGAGACGACGCGAAGCAAGCCTATGACCGGATGATCCACTATGTGACTGTGGCCGAGGATTATGTCGCGAAGAACGGCAAGCCGCAGGCGGCCAAGGCGGCGCTGCCGGCGAAGCTCGCCAAGTCAAGCGACATCGCGCCGACATTGCGCGGCGCCGTGGCCGTGGCGCGCGGCGAAGGCCGCTTCGACCGCATGATCAGCGACTTCCGCACCTCCGACGCGATCGTCGATTTCATCAATTCGGCCAAGATTGCCGAGTTGGCCGGCCGCGGCGTCTCGACGCCCGACCTGTCGATCCGCATCAAGACGGGACCGATGGCGTTGCCGGCGCCCGACGCCGACAAGCTCGGCGATTACAAGGCCGTGGTGCGCAGCCATGTCGAGGCGTTCGTCAAGGACTACACCGCCTATTTCGAGAGCAATGACGCGCTGGACGACGTCAAGCGCACCATGCTCGACCCGATGCCGCGGCTGACGCTGGTGCCGGGTCTGGGCATGTTCGGCCATGGCCGCACGCTGAAGGATGCGAAGATCGCGTCGGATGTCGGCGAGATGTGGATCGAGGCGGTGCGCGGCGCCGAGGCCGTCGGCAATTTCCATCCGCTTTCCAAGGCCGACCTTTTCCCGCTCGAATACTGGTCGCTGGAGCAGGCCAAGCTTGCCTCGAACAAGCCGAAGCCGCTGACCGGCCAGGTGGTGCTGATCACCGGCGGCGCCGGCGCCATCGGTGCCGCGACGGCGAAACTGTTCGCGGCCAATGGCGCGCATGCGGTGATCGTCGACCTCGATCCGGCCAAGGCCGCCGACGCGGCCAAGGCTGCCGGCAACAACTCGATCGGCGTCGGCGCCGACATCACCAAGCCTGCCGAGACGCGCGCCGCCTTCGACAAGGCGGTCGCCGTCTATGGCGGCGTCGATATCCTGGTCTCGAATGCGGGAGCGGCCTGGGAAGGCCGCATCGGCGAGCTCGACGACGCAACTTTGCGCAAGAGCTTCGAGCTCAATTTCTTCGCCCACCAGTCGGCGGCGCAGAATGCGGTGCGCATCATGCTGGAACAGGGCACCGGCGGTGTGCTTTTGTTCAACACCTCCAAGCAGGCGATCAATCCCGGGCCGAAATTCGGCGCCTACGGGATTCCGAAGGCAGCGACGCTGTTCCTGTCCAGGCAATACGCCCTGGACTACGGCGCCCATGGCATCCGGTCCAACGCGGTCAACGCCGACCGCATTCGCTCCGGGCTTCTCAGCGACGCCATGATCGCCAGCCGTTCCGGCGCGCGCGGCGTCTCGGAGAAGGAATACATGTCCGGCAACCTGCTCGGGCAGGAAGTGACGGCCGACGACGTGGCGCAAGCCTTCCTGCACCAGGCGCTGGCCGAACGCACGACCGCCGACGTGACGACGGTGGACGGCGGCAACATCGCGGCGGCGTTGCGGTGATGTTTGTCCTGTAAAGGTGATGTTTGTCCTGTAAAAATGACAGGGTATCTGCTTGCAGGAATGCTCCTCTGTAGCTACATTGTGGCTTCAGAGGAGTCACATATGGCATCAGATACGGTAGTTCGTGCTCGCATCGATGCCGCAACGAAGGATCAGGCTACGGAAGCCTTGGCGGCCATGGGGTTGTCGGTTTCCGACGCCATTCGCCTACTGTTGGTCCGTGTCGCCGCGGACAAGGAATTTCCCTTTCCGGTGAAAGTGCCGAACGCAACCACACGAAAGGCCATGGCCGGATTGGAGAAGGGCAAGGGCAAGCGGTTCGCTTCGGCCGACGAGTTGTTCAAGGATCTTGACATCTGACATGTTGATCCCCGTTCGCTCCGGGCAATTCCGCCGGGATGTGAAGCGTATGGAGAAGCTTGCAAGGATCTCGGCAAGTTGCGTCAGATATTAGGTCTCCTGATCGGCGAACATGAACTGCCGCCGATCTACAAGGACCATCCGCTGAAAGGCGACTGGAAGGCTATCGCGACGCTCACATCGAACCGGATTGGCTTTTGATCTATCGCGTCGCGAATGGCGAACTGCAGCTTGCACGAACCGGTTCTCATTCCGATCTCGTCAACGAGTAGCTCATCGTTTCACGAAACGACGAACCGCTCGATCTCCTCGCGTTGACTCCTCTCAGGACGGAGCGCCTTTCGCAGCTTCTGCTGAAAAACTGCTGCAACCGGTCAAAGTCCCACTCCAATCCTCCGCTTACTACGGTTGAAGGGGATCCCTGGTGTTTCGCATGCGAGCTCCAACCCTGATCATTGGTGGAGTTGTCGATGGCGGCGAAAAGACTTCGTATCGGTGTGCTCTTCGGCGGGCGCTCCGCCGAGCATGAGGTATCGCTGCTATCAGCGGCCAATGTCATGGCCGCGCTGGATCCCGCGAAATACGATGCCGTTCCGATCTTCGTCACGCGCGAAGGACTGTGGCTGCTGAGTCAATTCGAGAAAGGCGCGCTGGCGACGCCGTCGGCCGGCACGCAGCTCTGCCTTGTGCCGGGCGGGCATGGACGGATGCTGGCGATCCCCGCCAGCGGTGCACCCCACGACCTGCCCGCCGTCGATATCCTGTTTCCGGTGCTGCATGGGCTGCATGGCGAGGACGGCGCGGTGCAGGGGTTGGCCGAAGTGGCGCGCGTGCCGCTCGCCGGTTGCGGCATACTGGGCTCGGCCACGGCCCTCGATAAGGACATCGCCAAGCGCCTGCTGAAGGCGGCAGGCCTGCCCGTCGCACGCTCGGTGACCATCGACGAGGGCGCGGCGCCTTCGCTTGCCGAACTGGAAGACCGGCTCGGCCTGCCGCTGTTCATCAAGCCGGCGCGGCAGGGCTCGTCGGTCGGCGTCGCGAAGGTCAATGCCAGCCAGGAATTCGACCGCGCGCTGTCAGAAGCCTTCCAGCACGACCGCAAGCTGCTGGCGGAGGAATTCGTTCGTGGCCGCGAGATCGAATTCAGCGTGCTGGAGAGCCCCGCGGGCGAACTTTTCGTCTCGCGTCCAGGCGAGATCGTGCCCGCGGAGAGCCACGGCTTCTACAACTACAACGCCAAATATATCGACGAGAATGGCGCTGCGCTCATAGTGCCGGCGGAATTGCCGCCGCAAGTCGAAGAAGCCATGCGGGGCGCAGCCGCGAAGGCGTTCAGAGCGCTCGGCTGCGACGGCATGGCCCGCGTCGACTTCTTCCTGATGCCGGACATGAATTTCCTGATCAACGAGCTCAACACCATTCCCGGCTTCACCAACATCAGCATGTACGCCAAGGCGATGGCGGCAAGCGGCGTCAGCTATCCGGAGGTTATCGATCGGCTGGTAGCGCATGGGCTGGCGCGCGCCGGGCGGTGAGGTTACGCCAAATCACTCCGGCAGGCCGGCCTTGCGGAAGCCGTCGACAAAATGCTCAAGCATGGCCTCGTCGCGGAACGGCTCTGTGTCGGCCCAGCGCTGGGTGGAGAAGTGCGGGTTGCCGACGAGGAACAGCGCGACCTCGGTGCGCGCCTCGTCGAGGCGGCCGAGCTGCGCCAGGCTTGCCGCGAGGAAGCGGCGTGAGCTGGTGCGGTAGGTCTCGTCGCGGCGCAGCGTCTCGACGGCCGCTTCGTAGTCACGAGCCGCATACTGCGCTTGGCCGAGCGTCAGATAATACCAGCTCGGCGGAAAGGGATTGAGCCGGAACGCCTTGCGGATGTGCTCCAGGCCCTCGTCCAACCGCCCGGCCAGCACCTCGATGTCAGACAATGTCGCCCAGATATCGGCTTCGTTCGGATCGAGCTCGATGGCCTTGGCGAATTCCGCGTCCGACCGGTCGAAATCGCGTTCATAGGCAAGCAAATTGGCAAGCACCCAGCGGCAGCCGGCGTCGTTGGGGTCGATCGCCACAGCCTTGCGCGCCAGCTCCAGGGAGATGCTGCGGGCAGGCTCGAACGGCTCGCCCCAATGCACCCAGCTCATCCAGTGGTTCATTGCAAGCCAGCGATAGGCCTCGGCATAGTCCGGATCGAGCGAGATCGCGCGCGTCAGCATCAGATGCGCTTCGCGCGCCATCTGTGGGGACTCGTCAAACGATCTGCGAGCCCGCACGACGAGATCATAGGCTTCCAGATTCCTGGGCCGGTTGCGGGCCGGCGGCGCGCGCAGGCGGCCGAGCAGCGCTTCGACGATCCTGGCCGTGACCGCGTCCTGGACGGCGAAGATGTCTTCCAGGCCGCGATCGAAGCGTTCCGCCCAAAGATGCTCGCCGGTTACAGCGTCGACCAGCTGCGCGTTGATGCGCACGCGCCCGGCGGCGCGCCGGGCGCTGCCTTCCAGAAGATAGCGCACGCCAAGGTCCTTGGCGATCATGCGCACATCCATCGCCTTGCCCTTGTAGGCAAAAACCGAGTTGCGAGCGATAACGAACAGCCCCCCTATCCTGGAGAGGTCGGTGATCAGGTCCTCGGTCAGGCCGTCCGCGAAGGACTCCTGCTCGGGATCGCCGCCGAAGGCCACGAAGGGCAGCACGGCGATCGAGGGTTTGTCCGGCAGCGGCAGCGGCTTTTGCTGCGCGCCGTCGAGTTTTTCGATGGCGCCGGCGAAGCGGTAGCCGACGCGCGGCACCGTGGCGATCCACTCGCCGCCACCGGTCGCCGGACCGAGCAGCTTCCTGAGCTGTGCGATCTGGACAGTGAGATTGCCTTCCTCCACGGCGGCGCCCGGCCAGGCCGCATCCATCAGTTCGGCCTTGGCAAGGATTTCGCCGGGACGCGCGACTAGCGCTTCCAGCAGCTTCAGTCCGCGATGGCCGGCGGCAACGGGAACATCGCCCCGAAGCAGCGTTCCCGCGCCAGGATCAAACACGAAGGGTCCAAAAGCAAAGCGCGATCCTTGCATGCCGCGATCTATAGCCGATTTGGAAGTTTTGAGAACTATTTGGGAGGGCTTAATTACGCCGCCGCTGGCATCCGGCAGAATTCAATCTCATTCCAGACCACGGCCTCGAGCCCCATACTGCATGGAGGTTGCCATGAACGATACCCTTTTGCCCGCCTCATGCTTGACCGCGCAGTCGGCGACCCGCGGGGGTCGCCGTTTCAGCCTGACCGCCTGGCGGAGCAGGATCGCGGCTGAGCGAGAGCTCTCCCGCTTTCGCCTCGATCTCAAGCGGATGGCAAGAGACAACCCGCACCTGATCGACGATATCGGCCTTACCAACCGTCAGGTCGAGGAAGAGATCGCCAAGCTGCCCTTCTGGCAGCGCTAGGTCTTTGTTTCCGGACCGAGAGCCGCTACGCACTCTTCCTGGAATTGCACAAAGGTAGCCTGGAAGGCGTCTTGGAATTGGAAAGAGCGGCGCTTGGGCCGCTCTTTCTATTTTGCGTTGGTCCAAACCTTACTTGGCGTTGGGGTTCGGCATCCAGGCGGGCATCGCGACATTGGCATGGGCGAACTGCGGCAGCTTGGCCGACAGGTCTTCCATGTTCTTGATGTCCTTATCGATCAGCTCCTTCTGGGTGATCAGCGTCGGCGGCACGATCACGTTGTGGCCGGGATCCTCGCCGGCAAGCAATTGCGCCAGGGCGCGCACCGAGACCTGGCCGACGACGGCCGGGTTGGTGGCGGCGGTCGCGGCCCAGGCGCTGTCCGGCTCGCGCATCGCCGAGATGTCCGAGGTCGAGATGTCGGCCGAATAGATCTTGATGCCCTTGTTCAGGCCGGCCTCGTCGACGGCGATCTTCACGCCCTTGGCGAACTCGTCATAGGGCGCGAACATCACCTTTATGTCGGGATGCGCCTGCAGCACCGAACGCGCCTGGTTGGCGACGGAGTTGGCGATCGGGTTGTCGAGCGTGCCGAACTGGGCGACCTCGCTGATGCCGGAATATTTCTTCTTGACGTCGACCCAGGTTTCGTTGCGGCGATCGAGCGGGGCGATGCCGGCGACATAGACATAGCCGGCCTTCCAGCTTTCGCCATTGTCCTTGACCGCCTGCTCGAGCGCCAGCTTGGCGAGATCCTTGTCCGACTGCTCGATCTGCGGGATCTTCGGGTTCTCGACATTGACGTCGAAGGCGACGACCTTGATGCCGGCGTCGACCGCACGCTGGGCGGCGTCCTTCATCGATTCCGTCAGGCCGTGCTGGATGATGATGCCCTGCACGCCGAGCGCGATGGCCTGGTCGACCATGTCGGCCTGGAGCGCGGCGTCCTGGCGGCTGTCGAGCACGCGCAGGTCGACGCCGAGCGCCTTGGCCTGCGCCTCGACGCCGGACAGATAGGCCTGGAAGAAGTCACCGGTCGACAGATAGCGCACCAGCGCGATCTTGACGCCAGGCTTGTCGAACGGCGCCGGCTTGTCCGCCGCCAATGCCGTGCCCTGCATCAGCAGCGCCGCGCCGGCGAGGCCGAGTGCCGCCTTCCCCAAAAGTCTTCTTGTGATGCTCACTTTGTTTTCCTCCGTTCTGTCTCAAATACCCCGGTCGAAACTATCTCTTGCCCCTGCCGGAAAGGGCGAAGGTGAAGACAAGGGCGACGACAAGCACCGCGCCCTTGACGAAATCCTGCGTGTAGTAAGGGGCGTTCATCATCGTCAGGCCTTGCAGCAGGACGCCGACGAACACCGCGCCGACGGCCGTGCCGAAGGCGTTGGGCTTGGCCGCGCCGAGCACCGCGTAGCCGATGAGCGCCGCCGCTACAGCATCGAGAAGCAGATTATTACCCGAGGCGATGTCGCCACGTCCAAGCCGGGCGGCGAGCAAAATCCCGCCGATCGAGGCAAAAACTCCCGAAATTACATACGCCCAGATTTTGTATGCCTTGACAGGCGCGCCGGCGAGTTCAGCCGCCCTCTCATTGCTGCCCACGGCATACATCATGCGGCCGAAGCGGGTGTATTCGAGGAAGAACCAGATCAGCACCGCGAGCACCACCAGCACCACCACCGAGACCGGGATCAGGCTCGGGATGAAGAAGTCGATGCGGTGGCGACCGAGCGCCAGGAACGCCTCGGAGAACTTGCCGTTGGCGACCGAGCCGTCGGGCATGGTCATGCCGGTGGCGATCGAGCGGCCTTCGGTCGGAATGCGCTGCAGGCCGAGCAGCAGGAACATCATGCCAAGCGTCGCCAGCAGATCGGGCACGCGCATATAGACGATCAGCCAGCCATTGATCAGGCCGACGATGACGCCGATGACCAGGCAGGCGATGACGGCAACGATGGCGTTCTGCTCCAACACCACCATGGCGTAGGAGGCCGCCATCATGGCGCTGGTGGCGACCGAACCGATCGAGAGATCGAAGCCGCCGACGACCAGCGTCGCGGTGACGCCGAGCGCCAGCACGCCGGTGATGGCCACCGACTGGAAGATAAAGACCGCGCTTTGCGGCGAAACGAAACCGTCGGCCGCGCTTGCGAAATAGGCGATCAGCCCGACCAGCAGGACGATGAAGCCGTAGCGGATGGCGTAGTCGCGCATCATTCAGCGCCCCGACGCGCGGCATTCGAACTCAAACGCATTCCCAGTCCACCCCTGCAATTTGTCGACCCTCATGCCGCGCTGTGAAGCGGGCCACCGGCCACTTCCGCCAGCAGCCGGTCGAGGTCGATATCGGCGTTGCGGTGCTCGCCGACGATCGTGTGTTCCGACATCACCAGGATGCGGTCCGCGGTCTCCAGCGCCTCATCGATCTCGGTGACGAAGATCAGCGTGGCGCGGCCGTCGGCGCTTGCCCTCAGCTTGGCAGCGATGTCGCGGCGGGCCGAAATGTCGACGCCCTGGAACGGCTCGTCGAGGATGAACAGGCGCGAGGCCTGCGACATCCAGCGCGCCACCATCACCTTCTGCTGGTTGCCGCCGGAAAGCGCCGACAACTCATCCTTCTCGGAGCGGCAGACGATGCCGAGCTCGTCGATCTGGCGGCGCGCAATGGCGCGCTCGGCGCGCTTCTTCATGACGCCGAAGCCCGACATGCGCTTGAGGAACGGCAGGCTGATGTTGCGTTCGATGTTGAAACCACCGACGATGCCGCTTGCGGCGCGATCCTTGGCGACGAGGAACACGCCGGCGGCGATCGCCTCACGCGCCGAGCCCGGCGCATAGGGCTTGCCGTCCATATGCATGGTGCCGGCGAGCGGCCGACGCACGCCGAACAGCGTTTCGGCCAAGGCCGTCTTGCCGACGCCGACCAAGCCGGTGATGGCCACCACCTCGCCGGTGCCGAGCGTCATCGAAATCGGTTTTGCGCCATGCGCGATCCGCAAGCTTTCTGCCGTGAAGACGGCGCGGGCCGAGCTTCTGGCGACAACCCGGTCGAGGTGGATCTTGCGGCCGAGCATGGCGTTGACGGCGCCCTCGTAATCCAGCGGTTTTTGATCGAAGGCGCCGGAGATGACGCCGTCGCGCATCGATACGATGCGGTCGGCAAGCCGCCTGATGTCGGACATGCGGTGCGAGATATAGAGGATGGCGACGCCATGACCGCGCAGCCGGTCGATCAGTGAAAACAGCCGGTCGGCCTCGGTGCTCGACAGCGACGAGGTCGGCTCGTCGAGGATCAGCACTTTGGGCTCATGCGCCATGGCGCGGGCGATGGCGACCATCTGCCGGTCGGCCAATGATAGATCGCTGACGCGCGCCCTGAGGTCGATGGTAAGCCCCATGCGGTCGGCGACAGCCTTGGCTTCGGCGCGGACATTGGCTGGCCTGAACAGCATCGATGCGCCCTTGCCGCTCAACCGGTCGAGCGTCAGATTGGTGGCGACGTCGAGATCGGCGACCACGCCATCATTGATGTTCTGATGCACAGTGACGACGCCGGCGCGGATGGCCTCGGCGGGGGTCTGCGGGTCGAACGCCTTGCCGGCGAGCTGCATGGAGCCGGCACCGCGCGCATAGACGCCGCTGACGATCTTGACCAGGGTGGATTTGCCGGCGCCATTGGCGCCCATCAGCACCGTCACCTCGCCCGAATGCAGTTCGAGCGAGATGCCGCCAAGCACCTCGTTCTGGCCGAAGGATTTCCTCAGGCCCTCCACACGGAACACGGCATCTGGGCCCATTCCTTCCTCCCTGGTCCGTGACGCTATGGGCTCTCTCGGCAATTGTCAACACGATTGACATTTGCCAGCGCGCTTCCTAGCTTGGCCCCGCCGCCGTGGCTCCGCTATCGTTGGAAACCACGCGCAGGAGGGGAGAACATGACCGGAAAGTTCGAAGCATTGTCGGTGGAGACGCTCCCGAAGCGGCTTGGCGAGACCGTGGCGCTGACCGAGCGCATCGGCAAGGACATCAGCCGCTGGAAAGTACGCGAGGTCGGCGACGGCAATCTCAACCTCGTCTTCATCGTCGAGGGCGACCAGGGCGCCGCGGTCGTGAAACAGGCGCTGCCCTATGTGCGGCTGGTCGGCGACAGCTGGCCGCTGCCCTTGAAGCGCTCGTTCTTCGAATATCATGCGCTAACCAGGCAGGAGCGCCGCGCGCCCGGCTCGGTGCCGGCGATCTACCATTTCGACGAGACCCAGGCGCTGATCGTCATGGAATATCTGGCGCCGCCGCACATCATTCTCAGGCGCGCGCTGATCGACGGCCGCGAATTGCCGAACATCGCGCGCGACATCGGCCTGTTCATGGCCCGCACGCTGTTCCGTGGCTCTGACCTGTCGATGGTGGCAAGAGAGCGGAAGGCCGACCTGGCGCTGTTCGCGGACAATGTCGAGCTTTGCGACATCACCGAGAACCTGGTGTTTTCCGACCCCTATTTCGATGCCAAGATGAACCGGCACACCAGCCCGCAGCTCGACGGCCTGGTCGCCGAACTACGCGCCGATCGCGACCTCAAGGTCGAGGCGCAGCGGCTGAAACATCTCTTTGCCGCCAATGCCGAGACCATGCTGCATGGCGACCTGCATTCGGGCTCGATCATGGTCACCGACACAGAGACGCGGATGATCGATCCGGAGTTCGCCTTCTATGGCCCGATCGCCTTCGATGTCGGCATGCTGCTCGCCAATTTCTGGATGGCCTTCTTTTCGCAGCGCGGCCATGAGGAAAACGGCAGCCGCGACTCGATACGCGCCTACTTGCTCGGCGTCACAGCCGAGACCTGGGCGACCTTCCGCGCCGAGTTTTCGCATCTGTGGCGCACCGAGCGCACCGGCATGCTCTACCAGAAGAGCCTGTTCGAGGATCAAGGCGACCTGCTCGGCTCCGAACAGGCGCTCGACCACATGCTGCACTCCATCTGGACCGACCTGCTCGGCTTTGCCGGCATCGAGGTGCACCGGCGCATCCTGGGCCTCGCCCACAATGCCGATTTCGAAACCATTGCCGATCAAGACCTGCGCGCCACATGTGAGGCCAAGGCTTTGCGCTTCGGCCGCCACATCGCCGTCAACCGGCGCCAGATCCACAGCATCGACGAGGTCAACAAACTGGCCGCGCTGATCGAACAGGAGAAGAGCCTTTGAACGTCGGCGAACGCCACTACCGCACCATCTGGCTCAGCGACGACAAGCGGTCGGTCGAGATCATCGACCAGCGCTGGCTGCCGCATGAGTTCCGTATCGAGACGATCGGAACCGTCGCCGGCATCGCCACCGCGATCCGCGACATGTGGGTGCGCGGCGCGCCGCTGATCGGCGTCACCGCGGCCTATGGCGTCGCCATTCAGATGATGGACGATCCGTCGGACGAAGCGCTCGACGCAGTATGGGAGACGTTGCACAAGACGCGGCCGACGGCGATCAATCTGCGCTGGGCACTGGACGAGATGCGGCGCTTCCTGAAGCCGCTCGCGCCGGCAGGGCGCGCCGAGGCCGCTTACCGGCGCGCCGCCGAGATCGCCGACGAGGATGTCGGACTGAACCGCGCCATCGGCGAGAACGGGCTCGCCATCATCAAGGAGATAGCGGCGCGCAAGAAGCCCGGCGAGACCGTCAACATCCTCACCCATTGCAATGCCGGCTGGCTGGCGACGGTGGACTACGGCACCGCCACCGCGCCGATCTATCTGGCGACCGAGGCCGGCATTCCCGTCCATGTCTATGTCGACGAGACCAGGCCGCGCAACCAGGGCGCCCAGCTGACCGCCTGGGAGATGGCCGGGCACGGCGTGCCGCATACACTGATCGTCGACAATGCCGGCGGCCATCTGATGCAGCACGGCGACATCGACGTGGTGATCGTCGGCACCGACCGGACGACCGCCAATGGCGATGTCTGCAACAAGATCGGCACTTATCTGAAAGCGCTCGCCGCCGCCGACAACGAGGTGCCCTTCTACGTCGCGCTCCCCTCGCCCACCATCGACTGGACGGTGGCCGACGGGCTGGCGGAAATCCCCATCGAGGAGCGCTCGGGCGATGAGGTGTCACTGGTCTGGGGCAAGACGGCGGATGGAAAGGTCGCGCAGGTGCGTGTGTCGCCCGACGCGACGCCGGCGGCCAACCCCGCCTTTGACGTGACGCCGGCAAGGTTGGTGACGGGGCTGATCACCGAGCGCGGCGTGGCAAAGGCGTCGCGTGAGGGGCTGAAGGCGATGTTTCCGGAGCGCGGGTGATCTCTCCCCTTGAGGGGGCCTGTTGCACAGTCATCGCGACCTAGCGCGCGGAGCGGTTTGGCCGTGAGGTCTCGCTCTGTTTTGGCTCTTGGGGTGGAGTTTGGGGGTGGCGATGCGGCCTTAGGCCGGATGCTGGACGCACCTATGGCGTGATGGCGGCCCATCGGCGCATGTTGAAGGCGATCGCTGCCATCGTCACTTGGGCTGCGGCCTTGGCCAGTCCGACATAGC
>NZ_RZOY02000020.1 GCF_004022705.2 Mesorhizobium sp. M2D.F.Ca.ET.226.01.1.1 | reverse complement strand
GCTATGTCGGACTGGCCAAGGCCGCAGCCCAAGTGACGATGGCAGCGATCGCCTTCAACATGCGCCGATGGGCCGCCATCACGCCATAGGTGCGTCCAGCATCCGGCCTAAGGCCGCATCGCCACCCTCAAACTCCACCCCAAGAGCCAAAACAGAGCGAGACCTCACGGCCAAACCGCTCCGCGCGCTAGGTCGCGATGACTGTGCAACAGGCCCACAAGGGGAGAAGGAAAGCGCTGCACTGTTATCAAAACTTCATGGTTCCGAGACATGCCTGAAACATTCAGGCGAGAGCTTGGCGGTCCCGTTCGACGCCATCCCGGAGACAGCCATGAACAAGCTTTCCATCACCCGCCGCGCTTTCGTTACCTCGGCCAGCGCCTTTGGCCTTGTCGGCGCCTCCGGGCTCGCCCTGCCTTATTATTCGCGTGCCAGCCAGCGCCCGGCCTTCACGCATGGCGTCCAGTCCGGCGATGTCGATGCGACCTCCGGCATGGTCTGGACCCGTACCGACCGCCCGGCGCGGGTCATGTATGAAGTCTCGACCACCGAAAGCTTTGCCAACGCCACTAGGCTCGCGCCGCTCGATACGTCGCCGGCCAGCGATTACACGGCGAAGCGGCTGCTGACCGACCTCGCCTCCGACCAGGACATCTTTTACCGCATGGTCGCGGCCGATCTTTCCGACATCAATGCCGTCTCCGAGCCGATCGTCGGCCGTTTCCGCACCGCGCCGTCCTCGAAGCGCGACGTGCGCTTCGCCTGGTCGGGCGACACCGCCGGCCAGGGCTGGGGCATCGACGAGACCGGCATGAAGACCTATGCGACCATCGCCAAGCACACACCTGACTTCTTCCTGCATTCGGGCGACACGATCTATGCCGACGGCGTGCTGAAGGACGAGGTCGACCTGCCCGGCGGCGGCAAGTGGAAGAACGTCATCATGCTCGACGGCAAGCGCAAGGTCGCCGAGACGCTGGACGAGTATCGCGAGCAGTGGAAGTACAACATGATGGACAAGAACGTGCTGGCGCTGAGCGCGATCTGCCCGACCTTCTACCAGTGGGACGACCATGAGGTGCTGAACAACTGGTCGGACTCGAAGGACCTCAGCAAGGACGACCGTTACAAGGAAAAGTCGATCCACGTGCTGGCGGCGCGGGCGGCGCGCGCCTTCCACGAGATGACCACCATCCGCTACGAGCCGTCGGAGCCGGGCCGCGTCTACCGCAAGATCTCGCATGGACCGCTGCTCGACGTCTTCTTCCTCGACATGCGCTCCTATCGCGGCCCGAACGGCGCCAATCTGGATGAAACGCTGACGCCGAAGTCGCGCATGATCGGCGAGGAGCAGTCCAAATGGCTGAAGCGGGAACTGGCCAACTCCAAGGCGACCTGGAAGATCATCGCCGCCGACATGCCGCTCAGCCTGGTCGTGTGGGACGATGCAGCCAAGAAGGTCGGCTTCGAGGCCGTCAGCAACAACGACAATGGCGCGCCGAAGGGCCGCGAGCTCGAATTCGCCGATGTGCTGCGCTTCATCAAGACTGCCGGCATCACCAACACGGTCTGGCTCACCGCCGACGTGCACTACACCGCGGCGCATTACTACAACCCCGACAAGGCGCAGTTCCAGGATTTCAATCCATTCTGGGAATTCGTCTCCGGCCCGATCCACGCCGGCACTTTCGGCCCGAACGGCCTCGACATGACCTTCGGGCCCGAGCTGAGGTTCATCAAGGCGCCGACCGCCGAGCAGGGCCAGAACCTGCCGCCGTCGGCCGGCCTGCAGTTCTTCGGCCTGGTCGATATTTCGGGTGCAACCGAACAGCTCACTGTGCGGCTGATGGATCGCGACGACAACGAGCTCTATAAGGTCACGCTCGATCCGGTGCGATCCGCGTAAGGCGAGCCGTTACAAAAAAGGTACGCCGGCGGGACAGCGCCCCCCTCTGCCCTGCGGGCATCTCCCCCACTTGGGGGGAGGATGGCCGTCACCATTGCTTTCGCCAATCGTCAACGCTGCAGGAATGAGTGAGGCGCCGAAGCTGCTGATCTCCCCCCAAGTGGGGGAGATGGCCGGCAGGCCAGAGGGGGGCGCGAAGGATCGCGACTGTGGCGTGTTATTGCAAAGGCAAGATCAATCCGGATAACAAGCCCGGGGAATGTTCGGCCAAACCGCGGTGTCGCAGTTGGCGTCCTTCTGGCGCTGCTTGAAGGCGGCGCTGACCGGGCCGGTGACGATCGGGTCGACGCCATCGGGGGCATCGGCGAACATCTGCTGCGCCGTTTTGGCGTCGGGCGGCGAGATCGGGTCGGCTTCCCTGAGCGCGGCCGCCGACTGCGCGGCGCCCGCCGCGAGGAGCAGGCCAAGCGCCGCCCACGCAAAAACCGGACGCAATCTGGACATCTGATCGCTCATCAACATCGAACTGCCCGGCCCCTCAAAGGTTCCGCCTTGGTTAACGGATTCATTTCACACCAAGACGTTTAAGAATCAGTGACCATTCATTTGGGGTCGGGCCTCCCCTTTCGCAATTGCGAAAAACCCTGTATGAGCCGCGCAACCGAAAAAGGCGGCGCTTTTTGAGCCTGCTGCCTGCAACGTTCCCGAGACCAGACAAATGAACCTCCGCAATATCGCGATCATCGCGCACGTCGACCATGGCAAAACCACGCTCGTCGACCAGCTTCTGAAACAGTCCGGCGCCTTCCGCGACAACCAGCGCGTCGCCGAGCGCGCCATGGATTCCAACGACCTCGAAAAAGAGCGCGGCATCACCATCCTGGCCAAGGCGACCTCGGTCGACTGGCACGGCACCCGCATCAACATCGTTGACACCCCCGGACACGCTGATTTCGGCGGCGAGGTCGAGCGCATCCTGTCGATGGTGGATTCGGCGATCGTGCTCGTCGACGCCGCCGAAGGGCCGATGCCACAGACCAAGTTCGTTGTCGGCAAGGCGTTGAAAGTGGGCTTGCGTCCGATCGTCGTCATCAACAAGATCGACCGCCCGGACGCCCGCCATATCGAGGTGGTGAACGAGGTGTTCGACCTTTTCGCGGCGCTGGACGCCACCGACGAGCAGCTCGACTTCCCGATCCTTTACGGTTCGGGCCGCGACGGCTGGGTGTCGGAAAACCCCGAAGGCCCGAAGGACCAGGGCCTGGCGCCGCTGTTCGACCTCGTCGTCAAGCATGTGCCGGCGCCGACGGTCCATCCCGGTCCGTTCCGCATGATCGGCACCATCCTCGAGGCCAATCCCTTCCTCGGCCGCATCATCACCGGCCGCATCGAGAGCGGCTCGCTGAAGGCCAACCAGGCGGTCAAGGTGCTGCACCATGACGGCACGCAGATCGAGACCGGCCGCGTCTCAAAAATCCTCGCTTTCCGCGGCCTCGAGCGCCAGCCGATCGACGAAGCCCATGCGGGCGACATCGTGGCGATCGCCGGCCTGTCGAAGGGCACGGTCGCCGACACGTTCTGCGATCCGTCGGTGAGCGAGCCGCTGCACGCGCAGCCGATCGACCCGCCGACCGTGACCATGTCCTTCCTCGTCAATGACAGCCCGCTTGCCGGCACCGAGGGCGACAAAGTGACCAGCCGCGTCATTCGCGACCGCCTGCTGCGCGAGGCAGAGGGCAATGTCGCGCTGAAGATCGAGGAATCGGCGGAAAAGGACTCATTCTTCGTCTCCGGCCGCGGCGAATTGCAGCTCGCGGTGCTGATCGAGACGATGCGCCGCGAGGGTTTCGAGCTTGCCGTGTCGCGTCCGCGCGTCGTCATGCAGAAGGGCGATGACGGCCAGCTGCTGGAACCGGTCGAGGAAGTCGTCATCGACGTCGACGAGGAGCATGCCGGCGTCGTCGTGCAGAAGATGTCGGAGCGCAAGGCCGAAATGGTCGAGCTGCGTCCCTCCGGCGGCAACCGCCAGCGTCTCGTTTTCCACGCGCCGACGCGCGGCCTGATCGGCTACCAGTCGGAGCTTTTGACCGACACGCGCGGCACCGCGGTGATGAACCGGCTGTTCTTCGCCTATGAGCCCTATAAGGGCGAGCTGCCCGGCCGCACCAATGGCGTGCTGATCTCCAACGAACAGGGCGAGTCCGTCGCCTACGCGATGTGGAACCTCGAAGACCGCGGCCCGATGATCATCGATCCGGGCGTCAAGGTCTATCAGGGCATGATCATCGGCATCCATTCGCGTGACAACGACCTCGAAGTGAATGTGCTGAAGGGCAAGAAGCTCACCAACATCCGCGCCGCCGGCAAGGACGAGGCAGTGAAGCTGACGCCGCCGATCCGCATGACGCTGGAGCGGGCGCTGGCCTGGATCCAGGACGACGAGCTGGTCGAGGTGACGCCGAAGACCATTCGGCTCCGCAAGCTCTATCTCGACCCGAACGAGCGCAAGCGTTTCGAGAAGGCCGCCAAGGTGATGGGCGCGGCGTAAGTTTCGCCCCAAGCAGTCATCGAGGTAGGGAGCAATGCTCCCTCCCTTTTCATTTCAGTCGCATGCGGCGCCGACAATCGCGCCGCGGTCCGCCTCGCCGGCAAGGTCGATGCGGATCGTCGCGCCGTCGCGCACCGGCTTGCGCCAGGCCCGGCCGCCATCCGGGCTGACTATGAGCAATCGCCGTTCCTCCCAGACCTGCAGCCTTGAACGCGAGATGCCCAACTCGCCGGCAAGCAGGCGGTCGAGCCGCAAGGACGTCGCGGCATCAAGCCGAAGCTCAAGCGAAAGCGCGACCGCGCATTCCGGCCTGCCGTCCAGCAGTTCCTTTCGGACCGCAACATCGGGAAATTCCTCGATCCGTCCGATCCGGCTTCGTAGCGCTACCGTATCGAAGGCGTGCCGACGCACGAATGCCGGGTCGTTGCTTTCGAACGCCGCAAGCAGCGCCGGCTCGATGTCGCGGCGGTTGCAACGCTCGAGGATGGTGCGGTTCCACGAGTTGTCGCAGCCTGTGCAGCGATAGATCAGCCAAACGTCGATGCGTTTGCCGTTGGCATTGACGCGGAATTTCTCGCTGTATTTGTATGGCCTGACGCCACCGCAGCGGTTGCAGTTGATGAGAGGTCGTGGCGCGATTGCGGGCGCGATCGTCCAGCGGACAAACAAGGTAGAAGACATGCCGGTAGGCCCTTCCCGTCGGGAAGTCCGTCAGGCCGGCAATGTCCGAGATGCCCCTCATGGGCACGGCGTGGCGAAAGGTGGAAGTCAGGCGTCGGCGTGGATCACACGCGGCGGCTCAGCAATGCCAAACCGGTCTCGAACCGCCGCCTGAAGAACACATGAATAAGGATGCAGGGCCGCTAAAGCTGCGCCTGCGGTGCATTCAGAGGAGTTGGCGAGACCGGCGGTTACTGAGGCAAAGTGATGCTCGAAAATAGATGTAGGGGGGTCTTCTAGGCAAGGCTGAAGGGGACGGCAAGAGCACCAATAGTCAGCGTCGGCGCTGCCCCTCATCCGCCTGCCGGCACCTTCTCCTCGTGAACGGGGAGAAGAGGGCTGGCCGCGATGCTGGCGCTCCGGTGATTGGCGAAACCGGCAGCGAGAGCGTCCTTCGCCCCGTTTACGGGGAGAAGGTGCCCGAACGGCGGATGAGGGGCGGCGCCGAGGTTGGCAGCTATTGTCTCCATCCTCAACGCGAACCCGTTGCCGGGCGTGTCAAATCCGTCCTGATCGGGTACCTTTTGTTCCCATCCCGTAGGAAACGCCCCATGCATCTCGCCTCGCTGCTGATCTTCGCCGCCGCTTTGTTTGTCGCCGCCGGCTCGCCGGGGCCGTCGATCGCGGCATTGGTGGCACGCGTCATCTCGAAGGGATTTCGCGATGTCTTTCCGTTCCTGCTGGCGATGTGGATCGGCGAAGGAATCTGGCTGTCGCTGGCGGTGTTCGGGCTCGCCGTCGTGGCACAGACCTTTCATTACGCCTTCGTCGTCGTGAAGTGGGTGGGTGTGGCCTACCTTGCTTATCTGGCGTTCAAGATGTGGATGGCGCCGGTCGAGGCCAGGGAAGGCGAGATGCCGCGCGAGGATTCGGCCCTGAAACTGTTCTTCGCCGGCATGGCGGTAACGCTCGGCAATCCGAAGATCATGATGTTCTATCTGGCGCTGCTGCCGACCATCATCGATCTTGCCTCGGTCAGCGTGGTCGGCTGGGTCGAGCTGACGCTCACCATGGCGATCGTGCTGGTGGTCATCGACCTTGCCTGGGTACTGGCCGCTTCCCAGGCGCGCCGGCTCTTGAAGAGCAAGCGCGCCATGAAGATCGCCAACCGCGTCAGCGCCACGACGATGGCAGGCGCCGCCGCGGCGATCGCGGCGCGATAAGCAGCCGGCCTCACATCATTTCGATGATCGGCGCGATCTCGACGCTGAAGGCAGGGTCCATGAGGATCGGGCACTCCTTGGCCTTGGCGACGGCATCGTCGATGTCCTTGGCCTCGACGATTGTATAGCCGGCGGTCGGATTGCTGCCGCCATTGTTCTCGACCTTGCCGCTGGGCAGCACCGTCTTCGACATGCCGACCGGATTGCCGCCGTCGACCACGGCCGAGCCGAGCTTGCCGTACCAGCCGGTCCAGGCATCCATCGCCGATTTCCGCTCAGCTTCGTCGGTCGGCATTTTGCCGGAGCCATGATAGACATAGAGAAATTTCGCCATGTTCTGCTCCCTTGTCGGCGGCGTCGAACCGGCATGCGGCCACGCCGCTTGCGATATGCGGCAGTGCCGCAATTGTTGATATGCAGCTTCGCTGCAATCCGATATGCAGCTGCGCTGCAATCGTGGATATGCGGCGGTGCCGCAATGATGGACATGCGGGCTGCGCCGCAGTGCTTATCATCGGACCAAAAGGCAGAGTGGGCAACGAAAAATTCGAACCCGCCAATATATAATGGCGGCGATCGCTACCTGGCCATTGCGTGGTATTCGGGGTTCGGCCGCATGTCGACGGCGGCTGCCACCCGGTTCGACATATTGAAGAAGGCGGCGGTCGAGGCGATGTCCCAGATGTCGCGGTCGCTGAACCCGGTCTTACGTAGCGCGGCGCGGTCTGCCTCGACGATCCTGGCCGGCTCTTCCGTCAGCTTGACCGCGAATTCCAGCATGGCGCGCTGGCGATCCGACAGCTCGGCGGCACGAAAATTCATCACCATCATCTCGCCGAGCGCCGGCTCGCCCGACAGCTGACGCACCGCCGCGCCATGCGCGGTCAGGCAGTAGTAGCAGTGGTTGATCGAAGAGACGACCACGGCGATCATCTCGCGCTCCAGCTTGGACAGGCCGGACTCGCCCAGCATCAGGTCGTTGTACATGTCGGTGAAGGCGCGCAGCTTCTTCTCGTCGAAGGCGTAGGCGAGAAGCACGTTGGGCACGAGGCCGAGCTTCTCCCGGCATTTGGCGAAATAGGCCTTCGTCGCCTCGCTGAGCTCCGCTTGGACAAGGTCAAGCGCGGTTATTTTGCCGGTCATATGGTTTCTCCTCGCGGGCGATGGCGTCGGTCCGAATTTTTTAAAGCGTCGTCAAACCTTTGTCGCCAAACAGCGCTCATCTGGCTACCATAGAACCAAAAGCATGCCACGGGAGGGAATAAGCGTCATGGCCAGCGTGAAATCCAAGCCAAAGAAGAAAACCGCCGTCGCGAAGGTGGAGGGGAAACCCGCAAGGCTTGCAGACTACCTTCTGGCACGGGCGCCTGCCGAGGATATCGCGGCCTATGACGCAGCCCACCTCGAACGCGCCGGCGAGCTCGCCGGCCGCGCCGTTGCCAAGCACAGGAAAGGCGAAAGCGTCGTCGCCGTCGAGGCCGATTCAGGCGTTGCCTGCGACGGCCGGCCGGTCACGGTCATCACCGTCGTCAACGACAACATGCCGTTCCTGTTCGATTCGATCTTGGGCGAGATCACCGAGACCAGCGGCGAGCCGACGCTGGTCACGCATCCGATCGTCACCGTGCGACACGGCAAGACCGGCGTTGCGGAAATCCTCAGGGACAGCGGCAAGGAGGATGACGGGCACGACCGGCTAAGCGTCGTCCATGTCCATATCCCGCGACTGACCGCCGATCAGGCGAAGAGCCTTACCGAGCGGCTCGGCAAGACGCTGTCCCAGGTCCGCGCCGCCGTCGTCGATTGGAAGCGTATGCTCGCCCGCCTCGACCAGGCGATTTCCGAGTTCCGTTATTCGGCCGTGCCGCTCGACAAGAAGAGCGTCGCCGAGGCGATCGCCTTCCTGGAATGGCTGCGCGACGACAATTTCACCTTCCTCGGCATGCGCGAATTCAAATATGTCGGCGGCGAGGAAAGCGGCACGCTGGAGCGCGCCGACAAGCCCGGCCTCGGCATCCTGTCCGATCCGGACGTGCTGGTGCTGCGGCGCGGCACCGAGGCGGTGACGACGACGCCGGAGATACGCGCCTTCCTGCACGGGCCGGAGCCGCTGATCGTCACCAAGGCCAACGCCAAGTCGTCAGTGCATCGTCGCATCTATCTCGACTATATCGGCATCAAGACCTACACGGCGAAAGGCGCGCTCGCCGGCGAGCTGCGCATCGTCGGCCTGTTCACTTCCACCGCCTACACGCGCTCGGTGATGAAGATCCCCTATCTGCGCTCGAAGGCCGAGACCGTGATCTCGAAATCCGGCTTCGATCCGCACGATCACTCCGGCAAGGCGCTGATCAACATCCTGGAGAGCTATCCGCGCGACGAGCTGTTCCAGGTGCCGGTGCCGATCCTGCGCAAGCACGCCCTCGCCATCCTCGGCCTGATCGAACGGCCGCGGGTGCGGGCGCTGGTGCGTGTCGACCAGTTCGACCGCTTCGTCTCGATCATCGTCTTCGTGCCGCGCGACCGCTATGACAGCGTCGTGCGCGAGAAGATCGGCACCTATCTGAAAACCGTGTTCGAGGGCCGGCTGTCGGCCTATTACCCCGCCTTCCCGGAAGGCGGGCTGGCTCGCATTCACTTCATCATCGGCCGTTCCGGCGGCAAGACGCCGAAGATCGAACAGGCGACACTCGAGGCGGCGATCCGCGACATCGTGCGCACCTGGGAGGACGCGCTGTCCGAGGCGGCGGAAGCAGCTGGCAGCGATCCGGCGCTGAAAGCGATCGCGGCGCGCTTCCCCGAAAGCTATCGCGATAGCTTCTCGGCGGCCGTGGCGCTGGCCGATGCCGGGCGCATCGCCAGGATCAGCGCCGACAATCCGATCGCCATCGATTATTACCACCATGCCGACCAGAAACCGCAGCAGGCGGCCCTGAAGATCTATCATTTCGGCAGCCCGGTGGCGCTGTCGCGGCGCGTGCCGGTGCTGGAAAACATCGGCTTCCGCGTCATCAGCGAGCGCACCTTCGAGGTCGGCGACGATCCGGCGAGCAAGGTGTTCATCCACGACATGGAGCTGGAGAACAGCTACGGCAAGCCGATCGATCTCGCCGATGGCGGCGCGCTGTTCGAGGACGCGTTCCTCTCAGTCTGGCGCGGCGACGTCGACAATGACGGCTATAACGGCCTGGCGCAGACGGCCGGCCTGTGGTCGGGTGAGATCACCATCCTGCGCGCCTATGGCCGCTATCTGCAGCAGGCCGGCATTCCGCAGAGCCAGGATTTCATCGCGGCCGCGCTCAACCGCTATCCGGAGATCGCGCGCGGCCTGCATCAGCTCTTCGTCGCCCGCCTCGGGCCGACGGCGGAAGGCGACGGCGTGGTCGCGGCCAAGCACCTCAAAGCCAAGATCAAGGACGCACTGGAGGAGGTGCCCAATATCGATGACGACACCATCATCCGCCGCTACCTCAACCTCATCGAAGCCTCGCTGCGCACCAATCATTTCGTAGCCGATACGAAAGACAAGGGGCAGTCGCTAGCGATCAAGCTCGATTCGCAGGCGGTCGAAGGCCTGCCGGCGCCGCGACCATGGCGCGAGATCTTCGTCTATGGATCCGAGGTCGAGGGCGTGCATCTGCGCTTCGGCCCGGTGGCCCGCGGCGGCCTGCGCTGGTCGGACCGCGCCCAGGATTACCGCACCGAGGTGCTGGGGCTGGTGAAGGCGCAGCAGGTCAAGAACGCGGTCATCGTGCCGGTCGGCGCCAAGGGCGGCTTCTATCCGAAGAAGCTGCCGATGAGCGCCGGGCGCGACGCCATCTTCGAGGCCGGCACCTCGGCCTACAAGAATTTCGTCTCCAGCCTGCTTTCGATTACCGACAATATCGGCGTCGACGGCGTCATCCCGCCGGCCGGTGTGGCGCGCCGCGACCAGGACGATCCCTACTTCGTCGTCGCTGCCGACAAGGGCACGGCGACCTTCTCCGACACCGCCAACGCCATTTCCGAAAAACACAATTTTTGGCTGGACGACGCTTTCGCCAGCGGCGGCTCGGCCGGCTACGACCACAAGAAGATGGGCATCACCGCCAAGGGCGCCTGGGAGGCGGTGAAGCGGCATTTCCGTGAGATCAACCGTGACATCCAGACCTCGCCCTTCACCGTGGTTGGTGTCGGCGACATGTCGGGCGACGTGTTCGGCAACGGCATGCTGTTGTCGCCGGCCACCAGGCTGATCGCCGCCTTCGATCATCGCGACATCTTCATCGATCCCGATCCGGACATGGCCGCTTCGATGGCGGAGCGCCAGCGCATGTTCGCGCTGCCGCGCTCGTCCTGGCAGGACTATGACAAGTCGAAGCTGTCGGAAGGCGGCGTCATCGTCTCGCGCAACCAGAAATCGATCACGCTGCCGCAGGCGGCGGCCGCCGCGATCGGGCTCGGCAAGACCACCGCGACGCCGGTCGAGATCATGAACGCCATCCTCAAGGCGCCGGTCGACCTTCTGTGGTTCGGCGGCATCGGCACTTATGTCAGAGCTTCCAGCGAAAGCAACGCCGATGTCGGCGACCGAGCCAACGACGCCATCCGCGTCACCGCCCTCGATGTCCGGGCGAAAGTGATCGGAGAGGGCGCCAATCTCGGCGTCACGCAGCGGGCGCGCATCGAGTTCGGCCTGAATGGCGGCCGCTGCAACTCCGACGCCATCGACAATTCGGGCGGCGTCAATTGCTCCGACGTCGAGGTCAACATCAAGATCGCGCTGGCGTCGGCCATGCGCAAAGGCTCGCTGACGCGGCCGGCGCGCAACAAGCTGCTCGCCGAAATGACCGACGAGGTGAGCGCGCTGGTGCTCTCCAACAACTACCAGCAGACGCTGGCGCTATCGCTGGCGCGCAAGCGCGGGCTCGCCGACATCGCGCACCAGGCCCGCTTCATGACGGCACTGGAGGCGCGGGGCCTGCTCGACCGCGCCGTCGAGACGCTGCCCTCGCCGGCGGCGCTCGCCGATCGCGAGGCGCGCGGCGAGCCGCTGACCCGGGCCGAGCTCGGCGTGCTGCTTGCCTATGCCAAGATCGTGCTGTTCTCCGACATCGTCGCCAGCGACGTGCCGGACGACCAGCATTTCGACCGCGACCTGATGGGTTATTTCCCCGAGCGCATGGCGAAGAAATTCGCCGGCGAGATCCGCGACCACCGGCTGCGGCGCGAGATCATCGCGCGCGTCGTTGCCAACGATCTGGTCAATCGCGGCGGCCCGTCTTTCGTCAACCGCTTGCAGGAATCGACGGGCCGTACCGCGGCCGATGTCGTGCGCACCTTCGCCGTGGTCCGCGACGGCTTCGCGCTGCCCGCGCTCTACAAGGAGATCGACGCGCTGGACAACCAGATCGACGGCCAGGTCCAGCTCGATCTCTATCAGGCGGTCAGCCGGCTCATCTTTGTGACGAGCGGCTGGTACCTGAAGAACCAAGCGGGTTCGGCGCCGCTTGGCATGCGCATCGCCGAATTGCAGGAAGCCCGCAAGGCGCTCGAGCCGAAGCTGGTGTCGTTGCTGCCGGCCTTCTCGCGCGAGCGCATCGAGGAGCGGCGGCATGGTCTGTTCAAGGGCGGCGCGCCGGAAAAGCTCGCCGGGCAGCTCGCTCTGACAGAAGTGGCCGAACTGATCCCGGATGTCGCGCTCACCGCGCGCACCGCCAATGCCGACATCGTCAGCGCGGCCAAGGCCTTCTTCGCCGTCAGCGATGCCTTCCGCATCCCGCGCGTCGAGGAAGCGGCGCGCTCGATCATGCCGCCCGACTATTACGACCAGCTGGCGCTGTCGCGCGCCACCGACACGATCGGCGTGGCGCGCCGCGGCATAGCGGTGGCGGCGCTCACCGCGCATGGCACCGCGGCGGATCCGGTTGCGGCGTGGCTGGAGGCCGGTGGCGAGCGCGTCGCGCGCATCCGCGAGCGGCTCCAGGCGCTGACCGAAGGCGGCGACATAACCGTGTCGCGGCTGTCGGTGGCGTCCGGCCTGATGAGCGACCTGACGGGGATGTGAGCTGCTGGAAGAAGAGCATTCGCTTCGATCAGCGCCGGCCCGCCGCCCCCTGCCAGGAGCGGACGACCTGGCATCGGCCGAAGACATCTATGACGCTCAGTTCGTCAAAGGCGTCTTCGACCGCTGCTCCGGGCGCTACATCACCTTCAGCCTAATCTGCTCGTTCGGCTTTACCGAGCGCTGGCGCCGGCAATGTGTCCAGCTGATGCCTGCGCCCCAGACAGCGCGGCCAACCGGCTACGACCTGATGGCAGGGACCGGCGAAGGTTGGCCGCATCTGCTCAAGCGCTTTCCGGATATCGGCGCCATCACCGCGGTCGACATCTCATCGGGCATGCATCGGCGCGCCATGCAACGTCTGCATGCCCACCGTGCCCACAAGATCGCCTTCATCGAGGACGATGTGCTGGCCAGCGACCTGCCCGATGCCAGCGCCGATTTCGTCGTCTCGACCTTCGGTCTCAAGACGTTCAATCGCGAGTAGCATGCCAGGCTCGCCAAGCTGGTCGCTCGATGCCTCAGGCCGGGCGGCGTTTTCTGCATGACCGAAGCATCCGACCCGAAGGGCTGGTAGCTGCGGCCACTTTATCTCTTCCACCTCAAGGTGGTGCTGCCGCTTGTCGAAAGGACGCTGCTGAGGGGCGCGCGCGACTTCTCAATGATCGGCACCTACTCCACCAATTTCGGCGATGCCTCGCATATGGCGGAAATGCTGAAGGGCGAAGGGCTGGAGGTCCAGTTCAAACGTTTCTTTTTCGGCTGCGCGACGGCCGTCGCAGGTCGCAAGCCGGGCGCATTTGCGCCGTCATGAAAAACATGCAGACATGACGCCCGACGCGGACGGGGCCGAGGGAATCAGCATGGCGGCAGTAGAGACAGTGCGGCGGGCGACGGGGCGCGGCATCTGGGGCTGGATGTTCTTCGACTGGGCGGCGCAGCCTTTCTTCACCGTCGTCACCACGTTCATCTTCGGGCCCTATTTCGTCTCGCGCATGGCGAGCGACCCGACCGCGGGACAGGCCGCCTGGGGTTACGGTATCGCGGCCGCCGGCCTTGTGATCGCAGTGCTCTCGCCGGTGCTCGGCTCGATTGCCGACCAGACCGGGCCGCGCAAGCCATGGATTGCCTTCTTCGCCGCGATCAAGATCATCAGCCTTAGCCTGCTGTGGTTCGCCGCGCCCGGCTCGAACCTGTTCCTGGTCGTGCTGTTGTTCTCGCTGGCCTCGGTAGCGGCGGAATTTTCGACCGTGTTCAACGATTCCATGATGCCGCGGCTGGTGCCGAAGGAGGAGATCGGCAAGATCTCCAACGTCGCCTGGGGGCTCGGCTATCTCGGCGGCATGATCGCGCTGATCTTCGTGGTGCTGTTCCTGGCCGGCAATCTGGAGACCGGCAAGACGATCGTCGGCCTCGACCCGCTGTTCGGTCTCGATCCGAAGCTTGGCGAGGACGCCCGCTTCACCGGGCCGATGTCGGCCGGCTGGTACTTTCTCTTCATCCTGCCGATGTTCTTCTTCACGCCGGACGCGATCAAGGGCATCCCGATCGGACCGGCGGTCCGTGAGGGCCTCTTCGAACTGAGATCGACGCTTGACGAGGTGTTCCAACGTAGCGGCATCCTGCGCTTTCTTCTGGCCCGCATGATCTATCAGGACGGCGTCAATGCGCTGCTGGCGCTCGGCGGCACCTTCGCGGCAGGCATGTTCCATTGGTCGATCACCGAGATCGGCCTGTTCGGCATCATCCTCAACATCGTCGCCATCTTCGGCTGCTGGATCGCGGCGCGGCTGGACACGGCCTTCGGCTCGAAGCATGTAGTGATGATCGCGCTGGTGATGCTTTCGGTCGCGACCATCGGCGTCGTCTCGACCGGTCCTGGCTTCACCCTGCTCGGCCTGATCCCGCTGTCGACCGCCGATTCCGGTGGCTTGTTCGGCACCGCGGCGGAGAAGGCCTACATACTCTACGGCCTGCTGATCGGTCTGGCCTTCGGCCCGGTGCAGGCGTCGTCGCGCTCCTACATGGCGCGCAGCGTGACGGCCGCCGAATCCGGCCGCTACTTCGGCATCTATGCGCTGGCGGGACGCGCCACCAGCTTCCTGGCGCCGTTCATGGTGGCGACCATCACGACCATGAGCGATTCGCCCCGGCTCGGCATGGCGGCGATCATCCTGTTCCTGGGGCTCGGCATGGCGATCCTGGTGGGGACGCCTTATCCGGCGGACAAGCCGAAGGGGTAGCGCGAGACTTCCCTTCTCCCCTTGTGGAAGAAGGGGGCCGAGCGAAGCTCGGTCGGATGAGGGGTGTTGGAAGGATCGCTGCGCCGAAGAAGTAAGCGCCTGGAATCATTCAGTTTCCGGACGTCTCATTCCCTGGAGCCTCATCCGTCGCCTTCGGCGACACCTTCTCCCACAAGGGGAGAAGGTGAAGCGCGCTAATGCCTGAAATGTCTGACTCCGGTGAACACCATGGCGATGCCGTGCTCGTCGGCGGCGGCGATCACGTCGTCGTCGCGCATCGAGCCGCCGGGCTGGATCACCGCCGTGGCGCCGGCTTCGATCGCCAACAATAGCCCGTCGGCGAAGGGGAAGAAGGCGTCCGAGGCCACCACCGAGCCTTTGGTCAGCGGTTCGGCGAGACCAGCCGCTTCCGCCGCGTCGAGCGCCTTGCGGGCGGCGATGCGCGAGGAATCGACGCGGCTCATCTGGCCGGCGCCGATGCCGACCGTCGCGCCATCCCTGGCATAGACGATGGCGTTGGACTTGACGTGCTTGGTGACACGGAAGGCGAATTTCAGGTCGGCCAGTTCGGCCGGCGTCGGCGCGCGCTCGGTCACCACTTTCAGCTCGAGGTCGTCCACCACGGCATTGTCGCGGCTTTGCACCAAAAGCCCGCCGGCGACGGATTTGGCAAGCGTGCCGGCGGCGCGCGGGTCGGGCAGGCCGCCGGTAACCAAAAGGCGCAGGTTCTTCTTTGCCGCGACGATCGCTGCAGCCTCGTCGGTGGCGTCGGGCGCGATGATGACCTCGGTGAAGGTCTTGACGATCTCCTCGGCAGCCTCGGCGTCGAGGATGCGGTTCATGGCGACGATGCCGCCGAAGGCCGAGACCGGGTCGCAGGCCAGCGCCTTGGCGTAGGCCACCTTCAGCGTTTCACCTTCGGCGACCCCGCAGGGGTTGGCATGTTTGATGATAGCGATCGCCGCCGAGCTGGCTGGATCGAACTCGCCGACCAGTTCGAAGGCGGCGTCGGTGTCGTTGATGTTGTTGTAGGAGAGCTGCTTGCCCTGCAACTGCCTGGCGGTGGCGACGCCCGGCCGCTGGTCGCCCGACAGATAGAAGCCGGCGCCCTGGTGCGGGTTCTCGCCATAGCGCATCACCTGGTCGAGGCGGCCGCCGAAAGCGCGCCAGGTCGGATGCTCTATCTCCAGCGCCTCGGCGAACCAGCCGGAGATCGCCGCGTCGTAGGTGGCGGTGCGGGCAAAAGCCTTGGCCGCCAGCTTTTTGCGGAAATCCAAGGACAGCGAGCCGAGGTTCATCTCCAGCGCGTTGATGACTGAAGCATAGTCGGCCGGATCGGTGACGATGGCGACGTAGGCGTGGTTCTTGGCTGAGGCGCGGATCATCGCCGGCCCGCCAATGTCGATGTTCTCGACGATCGAGGCATAGCCGGCGCCGGAGCGGCGAACCTCCTCGAAGGGATAGAGATTCGAGACGAGAAGGTCGATCGGCTCGATGTGATGGTCGCGCATGGCCTTGACATGGTCGGCATCGTCGCGGATGCCGAGCAGCGCGCCATGCACCGACGGATGCAGGGTCTTCACTCGGCCATCCATGATCTCGGGAAAGCCGGTCAGCTCGGAGACGTCGCGCACCGCCAGGCCGGCCTCGGCGAGTGCCTTGGCCGTGCCGCCGGTCGAAACCAGCTCGACACCGGAAGCGGCGAGCGCCCTGGCGAAATCGATCAGGCCGGTCTTGTCGAAGACGGAAAGCAGCGCGCGGCGCACCGGAACGAGATCGGGCGCCGGAATGTTTTTTGTGGGCACGGCCATGGCGGGCGGCCTTTCAGAGCTGTTGGCAGGGACCTTCGGCCGGCCCTAGCATATGAGCCCCGGAAATCAAGTGAATCTGGGGTCAGCGCGCAGCCGCGTTTGCCGGGCAGGCTCAGTTGTTCTCGGGATAGCCGGCGATGTGCGTGCGCGTCAGCTGCCAGTGCACCTCGGCGATCTCCGAGGCCTTGAAGGCGAGCACGATCTGGCGGCTGCGGCGCGGGCCGCCCAGGCCGGCGAAATAGATCGATTCCTCGACCTCGGGCACCACTTCGGCGCAAGTGAAGACCCAGCTGTCGCCTGGCGCGGCGGCCAGCGTAAAGCGGTTGTGGTCGTCCTGCAGCACGCTGATGTCGGGGTGGACGTGGAAGCGCACCGTGACGAAGTCGCGGCCATTGTTGCGGATCGCGCCGCCGCCTTGGCGCAGGAAACGATCGCGGCCGGTCAGTACATTGCCGTTTGAGCTTAGCTTCAGCTCGCGCTCATGCAGGAAGCCGAACTGGGCGGCGTAGCCGTCATGGCGGGCGACAAAGCCTTGCATGCCTTTCTGGTCGAGGCGCTTGCAGGGCACGTGCTGCGGACCGCCGATCAGCGGCGAGCCCAAAAGGTCGCTGACACGCAGCGAGTGGCTGAAGCGCGCCGAGGAGGTGTCGTTGACGGTCGCCGTCGAATGCGCGGCGGTGGCGCGCGCCAGCGGCCGGAATTCCGGGGCGCCGTAAGTGTCGATGCCGGCATTGACGATGAAGTGCTGGCGTCCGGAGGAGAGCTCGAAAGCAAGGCAGCCTGCATGCGCCGCGTTGGAGACGTCGACCGGCGGCGGCAGCCCGGTGTCGGCGATCACCGTCACGCCGCCCATCGACAGGCGCTCATAGCCGGAATGCGGCGCGTGCAGCAGCGGGGCGCCTGCCGTGTCGTCATGGCGCATGATGGTGGCGATGCGGTCATGGATGGTCGCGCCCATGCCGTTGAAGCGGGCAAGGCTGCCGTCCTGGTGGCGGAAGAAGCGCAGCGCCGGCAACATGCGGTCGATGGCGCCGATCAAGGCAGCGGGCGGCGCCTCGGCCTGGTTGGCATAGGTCTGGCGCAGCGGCAGAAGATCGGCCAGCAATTCAAGCACCGCCATCGGCTTGCGCGAGATGTGGCCGCCGTCGGGCAGGATCTGATGCTCCAGCTCCTCGGCCAGGTGGCGCGTCGCGGAACGCAGCGCCGAAGCAGGCGCCGGCAGGGACAGCGCGGCGAAGGCGAGCGCGATGCGGGCGCGCAGCCTGCCCTCGCCGTCCGGCATCTCACGCGCCATCGAGCGCAGGTAGCGGATCTGCATGGCCAGTGATTTGAGGAAGGCGCGATAGAACGGGAATTCGGCGCCCTGCAGCACCACCGAGGAATGCTGCAGCCAGGCGATCACGCGCTTGGCTGTCGTTCCCGGTTCCCAGGCCACGCCGGAGATCTGGTTGCCATGCATGGCGATCCAGTCGGTGACCAGGGCCCTTGCATTGGCGGCGGCAAGCTCGGTGCCGGTGGCGCGCATGTGGCGCAGCCAGCGGAAGCCGTGCAGCGATTTCTGCCAGCCGCGATTGGGCACGTCGAGCTGGAACGGCGACCGGCCGCCGGTCTCTACCAGATGGCCGGAGAGCGGGTAGCGGCCGTAATAGATCTCCAGCGCAATCTGAGGATCGGCGAGCCGCAGATCCGGCGGCGCGATCAGGACGCGTTCGGGCGTGCGGCCGGAATAGCGCCAGCGGTAGACAGGGCCGGCGCGCAAACGCCGGCGCGTCTTGCGCCAGAACTCCTTCGCGACAAGCGTCCAAAGACGTGTCGTGCTGCCGGCAACAAGTGCCAATAGCCCTCCTGATTTCCCCATAACCCAAGCACAAGCTTATGCGATTCAAGAACTTATGCGAAGGCGGAAATCGCCGGAGTGAAGCACTTCATGCCGCTTTGCTGGTGCCGTCCCTAAAAAGTCAGGGCGTTTTACGAGATAACGCGCTAACCGACCGGTCTCATCCGCGCGGCGAAGAAGCCGTCCAGACCGGAAATCCCGGGCGATTCCAGCGCCAGGTCGGCCGGCGTGGTGCGCAAAGTGCCCGCAGATGTAAGGAACGGATCGACGTCGGCGAACTCGCGGGGGCGGATCGGGTCGTCGATCACCCCTGGGCTTTCGGCAAGGAAGGTGCGGTAAAGTTCCTCGCCTTCGATCGGGTCGAGCGAGCAGTTGGAAAAGACGATGCGGCCGCCGGGCCTGACCAGCGTGACGGCGTGGGCAAGCAGCTTGCGCTGGAGCGCGGCGAGCTTTTCGACATCGGCCATGGTCTTGGTCCACGGCACATCGGGGTGACGGCGCACCGTTCCGGTCGAGGAGCACGGCGCATCGAGCAGCGCGGCGTCGAACAACCGCGCCGGCCGGTAATCCAGAAGGTCGGTCTGGACGAGATCCGCCGCCAGGCCAAGGCGATCCAGATTCTGCGCCAGCCGCGTCAGCCGGTTCTTTGAGGTATCGACCGCGGTCACTTCGGCGCCGGCCAGGATAAGCTGCGCCGTCTTGCCGCCGGGCGCGGCGCACAGATCGGCGACGCGCTGTCCACTTATGTCGCCGAACAGGCGCGCCGGCAGGCTGGCGGCGGTATCCTGCACCCACCAGGCGCCGTCCGCGAAGCCGGGCAGATCGGTGACGTTGGAGGCGAGTTTTTCGACCCGCACCGTGCGGGTCGGCAGCACGATGCCGCCCAGCCGCTCGGCCCAGAGCTCCGGATCGGCCTTGACGGTGAAATCGACCGGTGCCTCGTGGCGATGCGCGGCAAGGATGGCACGCGACTTGTCGACTCCGTAAGCAGCGGTAAGCCGCTGCGAAAACCAGTGCGGCGCCTCGCTGGTGGCGGCAAGCGCCGGGGCAAGCTCGTCCTGCTTGGCGCGCGCCAGCGAACGCAGCACGCCGTTGACCAGGCCGGAGAAGCGCGTGGTGCGCGGATCGGACTTGGCGTGGGTAACGGCAAGGTCGACGGCGGCGCTGTCCGGAACATCGAGAAACAGGATCTGCGCGGCCGCGACATGCAGGATATGCGACAGCGCGGTCGCGTTGGGCGGCAGCGGCTTTTCCAGCCGCTTCGCCAGCAGCCCGGCAATGGTCATGCGATGGCGCAGCGCGGTGACCAGGATGGCACGGACCAGCGCCCTGTCGCGGCCGTCCAGCGCCTTGTATTGTGGATGGCCGTGCTCGTTGTCGGTCAAGCCATCCAGCGGCGTGCGCGCATCGATGACGGCGGCGAGCAGGCGCGACGCCGCCTTGCGCGCGGCAAGGCCGGCGACGCGCTCGTCATCGGCCTGGTGTTGCGGATTGCCTGAATGTCCGCGCCTCGGCGGCGTCACGACCAAGGACCTTTCGACCGGCGCGGTCCGGTCGGGTTGCGGCCCCAGGGGTTGGGTTTCGGCTGTGACGGATCGGCAGGCGGCGCGGGTTCAGTCCCCTTGCCCCACGGACCGGCCGACGGCTCCTCGGGCTGGATGGGCGGAGGCGAAGCCTGGCGCCGGCCCGCTTTCGCTGCGCTACCCATCGAGCGCGCCATTTCCTGCAGCGCGGCGATGCGGTTTTCGGTGCTCGGATGGGTCGAGAAGAGATTGTCCATACGCTCGCCATGCAGAGGATTGATGATGAAAAGATGCGCCATCGCCGGGTTGCGCTCGGCATCCTCATTGGGGATCTGCTCGGCGCCACGCGCGATCTTGTTGAGCGCCGAAGCCAGCCACAGCGGATTGCCGCAGATCTCGGCGCCGCGCCGGTCGGCTTCGTATTCGCGGGTGCGGCTCACCGCCATCTGCACGATCATGGCCGCTAAGGGCGCCACCAGCATGGCCACCAGCACGCCGACGAAGCCGAACGGGTTGTTGTTGTCGCGGTTGCCGCCGAAGAAGAACGCGAAATTGCCGAGCATCGAGATGGCGCCGGCGAGCGTCGCCACGATCGTCATGGTCAGCGTGTCGCGATGCTGCACATGGGCAAGCTCATGCGCCATCACCGCCGCGACCTCTTCATGGGAGAGCCGTTCGAGCAGGCCCGTGGACGCTGCCACGGCGGCATTCTCAGGATTGCGGCCGGTGGCGAAGGCGTTGGGTTGCGGGTTGTCGATCAGATAGGTCTTGGGCATCGGCAGGCCGGCCCGCTTCGCCAGGCCCTGGACGATCGCGTAATATTCCGGCGCGTTTTTTTCGTCGACCTCGACGGCACGGTTCATCGACAGCACCATCTTGTCGGCGTTCCAGTAGCTGAACAGATTGGTGCCGGCGGCGATCAAAAGCGCGATGACCATGCCGCCCGAGCCGCCGATCAAATAGCCGACGCCCATGAACAGCGCCGTCATCGCGGCAAGAAGCATGGCGGTGCGAAGCGTGTTCATCGTTTCATCCGTCGGGGGCGATGGAGAATTGGGGTCGATCCTTTCGCGGTCATGGCTATATGATGGGAAAGGCCGAGCCCCGTTTCAATCGGCAGGGAATATCGCATGACCGAACTGACCAACAAGACCGAAACCACGCGCGAAGGCGACGGGCCGCGAAAGATGCTGACGCCGGCCGCGAACCGTGCGCTGGCGGAGGCCGAGGCCAGGCGTATGGAATATCGCGAAGCCGAGGCGAAATTGCCGAAGGAAATCGGCGGTCGCGGCGGCAAGGAACCCGGGCGCTACGGCGACTGGGAAGTGAAGGGCCTCACCAGCGACTTCTAGCCGGATGTGCTGATATTCAGGTGAGACCGACCTGCAAGCGGCTCGGCCGGGCCTGAAACTCAACACATCCTCAGGCCGCTGCCTGAGTTGGCGACAAAACGATGAAACCACTGTCGTCCGTCGCAATGCCGATTTCATCATAGGAACGGATCGTCGGGTGCGGCGTGACGAGCGGGTGGACATGCGTGGCGCTGATCACCATCACCGAGGCGCCGGAAGCCTCGCCCGCCGCGATGCCTGCCGGCGCATCCTCGAAGACCAAGCAGTCGCGCGCCTCGACGCCGAGACGCTTTGCCGCCAGAAGGAAGCAATCGGGCGCCGGCTTGCCATGCGTCACATCTTCCGCCGTCACCATCTTGGCGGGAACCGGGATGCCCGCTGCCGCGATGCGCAACAAGGCCAGTTCGCGCGGCGCCGAGGTGACGATCGCCCAGCGCTCCGGCGGCAGCGATTTCAGGAAGGCGACGGCGCCGGGGATCGGGACGATGCCTTCAAGATCATCGGCTTCTGCCTTGAGCAGCGCGTCGGCTTCCGCAACCGCATCGACGCCCGCAAGCCTCAATCCGGCGATCGTCTCGATCGCCCGCTTGCCGTGGATCGTCGGCAGGAAGCTCGCCACATCGAGGCCGTGGCGTTCCGCCCATTTCGTCCACACCCGTTCCGCCGCCGCGATCGAGTTGAGCACCGTGCCGTCCATGTCAAACAGGAAGGCAGCGAACTTTGAGCCTGCGAACATCGGGTTTTCCTGGAGAATCGTTTTCGGGGAGGGCGAAACGTGGTACCTAGTTTAGACCGGCCATCGCTGGCTGAGAAGGCGAGATGCGCGCATTTCGATTCCGCGCGGGAACAACCTCCGGTTCGTTGCGTTGAAGGGGCTGTCTTTCCAAAATCACCAAAGGGGGCATGCGATGCTGATCCGGCTCGGCTATGAAATTGCCATCGAATGCGCGGCGGCGACGCCGATCGTCTCGCTTCTCGACATTCATCCCGACCGGCATCCCGACATCAAGCGGCAGACGCGGGTCCTGACCTCCCCTTCAGTGCCGACCCGGACCTATCGTGACCGTTACGGCAATACCTGCCGCCGATTCACGGCGCCTGCCGGCAACTTCCGCATCCTCTACGATGCGGTGATCGAGGACAGCGGCGAGACCGACGAGGTCAACACGCTGGCGCGGGAAACACCGGTCGCGGAACTGCCCGACGACGTGCTGGTCTATCTGCTCGGCAGCCGTTACTGCGAGACCGATCATCTCGGCGGCATCGCCTGGCAGCGTTTCGGCCATTTGCCGCCCGGTTGGGCGCGTGTGCAGGCAATCGTCGACTACGTCAACAGCCGGCTTTCCTTCGGCTACGGCTATGCACGCGCCACCCGCACCGCGGCCCAGGCGCATGAGGAGCGGGTTGGCGTCTGCCGCGATTTCGCGCATCTGGCGATCACGCTTTGCCGCTCAATGAACATTCCGGCGCGCTATGTGAACGGCTATCTCGGCGACATCGGCGTGCCGGTCGATCCGGCGCCGATGGATTTTTCTGCTTGGATGGAAGTCTTCCTCGACGGCAAATGGTACACGTTCGATCCGCGCCACAACCAGCCACGCATCGGCCGGGTCGTCATCGCGCGCGGCCGCGACGCCACCGACGTGCCGCTGCTGCACAGTTTCGGCCCGCACCGGCTCACCCTGTTCAGGGTCTGGACCTATGAGCAGGAGGGCAACCGCTTCAATCCTCCACATCACGGCGTCGATCGGACGGTCAGCGCGCAGATGCTTGCCTGACCTGAATCTCAACAGACCCTGAGCCGTAGTTTCGTCACGGCCACTGGCCCGCTTCGGGACAATCCGATTGTGCCGAAGAGGGAGCGCTCGCTGCTGAAGCCGAGATCATGGTAAGCGTTTCATGAAGACCGGCTCGCCAACGCATTTTTGTTTACGTCCCATTCACCCTTCGAGCATCCGAAATCCAGCAAAAACAACGGATTAACCTACTGCCAGGCGTCTTCCGACCGCCGCCGGCCGGGTCTGGCCGAAATCCTGCAAACGCCCTGGTCGAGCGGCATGAGGCCGCGGACAGTTGGAGGCGCAAGGGATGCGGCAGCTCAGAGGTGTCGTTCGTGGGGTGGACGGCTTTGCCCGCAATCGCCAAGGCAATTTCGCGGTTCTGTTCGGAGCTGCCGCATCAATCCTCGCCCTGGGGGTGGGATTCGCGGTCAATATCGCACAGCTCTACAATGCAAGGTCGAGCCTGCAGGGCGTCGTCGACGCGGCCGTGACCTCGACGGCCCGCGATCTCACCCTCGGCGTCATCACGGAAGCCGATGCCAACAAAACGGTGCAGGCGTTCCTCGATGCCAACAGCGCGGCCGGCATCTTGCAGGCCAACCGCATCGTGCTCGACAAGCTCACCGTCGACAGGACCGCCAGCACCGTGAAAGCGGATGTGCACACCGATGTCAGCCTCTATTTCCCGCTGTTCAGCATCGGCGATATGCAGCGCGTGACCTCCTCGACCACGGCGCTCTATTCGGACAAGACGGTTGAGGTGGCGATGATGCTCGACGTCACCGGCTCGATGGCGGGCCAGAAGATCAAGGATTTGAGGGCAGCGGCGAGCAACGCGGTGGATTCCTTCCTCACCGGCCAGAACGCCGCCAATCCGCGCGTGCGGGTGGCGATCGTGCCCTATGCCAATTCCGTCAATGCCGGCCCGCTTGCCGCCAGCACCGTCTTTGTCGAGACCAAGGCCAGCGAGCGCAAGCAGGCGCCGGGCAATGACGACCCGAAATATGTCTCGGCGTCGACGCGGCCCGACAGTTGCGCCACCGAGCGCAAGGGCGCCTATCAATATTCGGATGCGGGTCCCGATGTCAGCATGGTCAACCGCGATCTCTTTTTGTCCGACTTCGCCAGGCAAAGCCGCACACGAGCCTGTCCCCTCGCGACGGTACAGCCGCTGACCACGGATGCATCGGCTCTGACCAATGTCATCAAGGACCTCGAGGCTTCCGGCGGCACCGCCGGCCATATCGGCGTGCAATGGGCCTGGTACATGCTTTCGGAAAACTGGGGCAGTGTCATGAAGGCCTCGGAGCGTCCGGCCAAGATGGATCCGAAAAAGGTCGCGAAATACGTGATCCTGATGACCGACGGTGAATTCAACCTGTCCTATTTCGACGCCGATAGCCCGGATCAGGTCTATAACGACGCCGGCAAGGTCGAGACGCGGACCGCGGCGATGACGCTTTGCGCGGCGATGCGCGACCAGGGCATCGAGATCTTCACCATCGGCTTCGCACTCACCGAGAAGAACGCCAAATCGACGCTGCAGAGCTGCGCCAGCCCGGACACCGGCAATGCCAAGCATTTCTACCAAGCGGCCAACGGCGCCGAACTCGATCAGGCCTTCCAGTCCATCGTGCGCAACATCGACACTCTGACCGTGACCAGGTAGCGGCGGCCGATCGAGCCGACGCCGAAACGGAAAAGGCCGCCGCTTCTTGACGAAGCCGGCGGCCTTCCGTGTTTCCGTCCATGACGCGGCTCCTGGCGGCAACCCCTTCGGGCTACCTGCCGCGCGTCTCGCGCCTTAACGGGAAGACTGCTTCCCGGAAGTGCAATCCGCTGAGCTCACGTTGTGGAAAACGAAATCACTCGACATCGGATCACCTCCTTTCAGTTCGTTGAACACACTGAGATGATGGGGTGCGTCGCGGCAAAAGACAAGATGACGCGACGGAATGACCTCCTCTCCCATCTTGAAATCTGGTCCTGCGGTGCTTTTGCGCAACAGACCGGGATTGCGGTCCACAGGCCGGTGGATGACAGTGCCGCCTCGGGATGGGGCGGATGCGACATTATCGGGAGGTGGGAATGGACGCCGCCGACAGGGCCGCGCGTATCGTACGCAGGGTCGTCGAAACGCTGAAGCCGGGTTTTGCGGTCAGGCTGTGGACCGGCGAGCGGATCGGGCCCGCTGACGGCCCGGTGCTTGCCATCAACGATCAGGACATCGTTTGGCAACTGGTCCGGCGGCCGACCTTCTCAACGCTGGTCGAGATGTGGATTTCCAAAACCGTCGATATCGAAGAAGGCACGCTGTTCGATTTCTACGCCCTGCCTTCGCAAGGCAAGCTCAAGACGAAACTCAAGTCCCTGCCGAAGCTGGCAATCCTGCGCGACCTGCCGGCGGTGTTGTTTTCGCGCAAGCAGATGACGGCGCGCAGCGATCTTTCGGGCCGCAAGCCTTTCGTCAGCGGATCGAACAAGGAGGCGATCCAGCACCATTACGACATTTCGAATGATTTCTACCGGCTCTTCCTCGACGAGCGCATGGTCTACAGCTGCGGCTATTTTCACGATTTCGCCAACGGCATCGACCAGGCGCAGGTCGACAAGCTCGACCACATCTGCCGCAAGCTCAGGCTGAAGCCCGGCGAAAGGCTGCTCGACATCGGCTGCGGCTGGGGCGCGATGCTTATCCATGCGGCGAAGAATTACGGGGTCGTCGGTCACGGCGTCTCGCTGTCGCAAGCCCAGACCGACCTTGCCCGCGAGCGCATCCGCGCCGAAGGACTGGAGGATCGCATCACCATCGAGATAAAGTCTTATGCGGAACTCTCCGGCTCCTTTGACAAGATCTCGTCGATCGGCATGTTCGAGCATCTGGGCCTTGCCAATCACGCGGCCTATTTCTCGGCGGTCCACCGGCTGCTGAAGCCCGGCGGCATCTACCTGCACCATGCCATCACCCGGCGCGGCAAGGGCAGCACCAGGACGACACTGCGCAAAGGCGCGGAATACAAGGCATTGATCAAATACATCTTTCCCGGCGGCGAGGTCGATACGATCGGCATGACGCTCGGCAATCTCGAGGCGCACGGGTTCCTCGCCTATGACGTCGAGAACCTGCGAGAGCATTATGCGCGAACCTGCCGCCTGTGGGCGGAGCGCCTGCAGGCGCGCTTCGACGAGGCGATCGCCGAGGTCGGCGAGGCCAAGGCGCGGCTGTGGCTGCTTTATCTGACGGGTTGCTCGATCACTTTCGAGCGCGGTTCGGCGCAGATTTTCCAGACCGTGGCCACCAGGCGCGCCCGCGGCCCGAGCGGCCTGCCGCCGACGCGGGCGGATTTGTATCGGTAAGAAACTGCGATGCAGTCTGCTTCAGTCCACGAAGCGCATGGGCGCGCCAATCGCGACCTGCGCGGGCCGGTCGACGGTGCAGTAGACGCCGAGATTATGGGCGTTGTGGCGCACCACATTGCGCAGGATGCCGGGGTCGTTGTCGAAGCCGTCCTGCGCGATGATGGTGAAGCCGCAGCGGCGGCAGGGTTCCGAGACGGTGAGCAGCAAATCGCCGACCGCCAATTTTCTGCCGATCCATTCCGTTTCCGGAAAGGCGCCTTCGACCGGGTCCATGTCGACGACAATGTTGGGGCGGAAGCGGCGCGGATCGGGCGTGCCTTCGGGGTGCAGCGCCTTCAACCTGGACAGCGAGGCGGTGGTGAGCAGATGGATCGGCGCCTTGGCGTAGCGGGCCTCGGCCCGCGGGCCGGCATAGGAGGGCGCCGCGTTCTCCGCGCCGAACGGCCGGATGGAGGCCTCGAAGCCGAGAAAGCCGGATACGGCGCGGTCGCACTCAGGATCGGGCGCCGGCAGCCAGGCGCCGCCAGGCACCGCCACTTCGAGCCGCCATTCCTTGCTCACCGGGGCCTCGCTCAACCGGGTGCGGATCAGCGGCACTTTGTGCCACCTGGCTTCGCGGTCGGGCCTCGCGATCTCGCCCTCGGCATCGACCAGTCCGAACAGGCGGTCGCCGTCGACGGTTTTCAGCCCGACCGAGATGGCACCAAGCCGCTCGCCGGCGAGCGAGCTCGCCGGATAACGCCAGAGCTGGCTGACGGTGCCGAGCTCGCCGGTCATCAGGCCTTCTTGTTCTGCCGGTTGGCGACGAGGTCGTCGACGACGGCCGGATCGGCCAGCGTCGAGGTGTCGCCGAGGGCGCCGTAATCATCCTCGGCGATCTTGCGCAGGATGCGCCGCATGATCTTGCCCGAGCGGGTTTTCGGCAGGCCCGGCGCGAACTGGATCTTGTCAGGCGTGGCGATGGCGCCGATTTCCTTCCGGACATGCGCGACCAGCTCCTTGCGCAGCTCCTCGCTCGATTGGGTGCCGGCCATCAGCGTGACATAGCAGTAGATGCCCTGGCCCTTGATGTCGTGCGGGTAGCCGACGACGGCGGCCTCTGAGACCTTGTCATGGCTGACCAGCGCCGATTCCACTTCCGCCGTGCCCATGCGGTGGCCGGAGACGTTGATAACGTCGTCGACGCGCCCGGTGATCCAGTAATAGCCGTCTTCGTCGCGGCGGCAGCCGTCGCCGGTGAAGTACTTGCCCTTGTAGGTCGAGAAATAGGTCTGCACGAAACGGTCGTGGTCGCCATAGACGGTGCGCATCTGGCCCGGCCAGGAATCAGTGATGCAGAGATTGCCGTCGGTGGCGCCTTCCAGCACCTTGCCCTCGCCGTCGACCAGCTGCGGCTTGACGCCGAAGAAAGGCCGCGTGGCGGAGCCGGGCTTGAGGTCGGTGGCGCCCGGCAGCGGCGTGATCATGATGCCGCCGGTCTCTGTCTGCCACCAGGTGTCGACGATCGGCACCTTGGCGTTGCCGACGACGTTGTAATACCACTCCCAGGCTTCGGGATTGATCGGCTCACCGACGGTGCCCAGCACGCGCAGCGATTTGCGCGAGGTCTTCTTCACATGGCTGTCGCCGGCGCCCATCAGCGCGCGCAGCGCCGTCGGCGCGGTGTAGAAGATGTTGACCTGATGCTTGTCGATCACTTCCCAGAAGCGCGATTGCGACGGGTAGTTCGGCACGCCCTCGAACATCAGCGTCGTGGCGCCGTTGGCTAAGGGTCCGTAGACGATATAGCTGTGGCCGGTGACCCAGCCGACATCGGCCGTGCACCAGTAGATGTCGCCGTCATGGTAATCGAAGACATATTGGTGCGTCATCGAGGCATAGACGAGGTAGCCGGCCGTGGTGTGCAGCACGCCCTTCGGCTTGCCGGTCGAGCCGGAGGTGTAGAGGATGAACAGCGGGTCTTCGGCCTTCATCTTCTCGGGCTTGCACTCGGCCTTAACGGTCGCTGCCTCCTCGTGATACCAGACGTCGCGGCCCGGCACCCAGCCGGTCTTGCCGCCGGTGCGGCGCACGACCACGACCTTCTCGACTTTGGTGCCGGCCTTGGCGGCGATGTCGATCGCCTTGTCGGTGTTGTCCTTGAGCGGGATCGGCTTGCCGCCGCGCAGGCCCTCGTCGGCGGTGACGACGATGGTCGACTTGCAGTCGTCGATGCGGCCGGCGAGCGCGTCGGGCGAGAAGCCGCCGAAGACGACCGAATGGATGGCGCCCAGCCGCGTGCAGGCCAGCATCGCATAAGCCGTTTCCGGGATCATCGGCATGTAGATGGTGACGCGGTCGCCCTTCTTGACGCCGTGCTTCTTCAGCACGTTGGCGAAGCGGCAGACATGTGCATAGAGCTCGTTGTAGGTGACCTTGCGGTCGTCATACGGGTTGTCGCCTTCCCAGATGATGGCGGTCTGGTCGCCGCGCTTCTTCAGATGCCGGTCGATGCAATTGTAGGAAACGTTGGTCTGGCCGTCCTCGAACCACTTGATCGAGACCTTGCCGTCGAAGGAGGTGTTCTTGACCTTGGTGAAGGGCTTGAACCAGTCGATGCGCTTGCCATGCTTGCCCCAGAACTTGTCCGGGTTCTTCACGCTGTCGGCATACCATTTGAGGTAGGTGTCGTTGTCGATCAACGCGTTCTTCTTCCACGCCGGCTGGACGCGGTGAACATGAACCTCGGACATTCCTTGCTTTCCTCCCAAACCGTTCCGCGGGCTTGAAGCGCCGACGGCATCGCGGCGAAGCGGCCGCGAATTCGCGGGCATTATTAACAGTTCCGCGCAGACGGCAATATTAGACGTTGGATTCGCGTGGCGGGATGCCGCAGGGGTAGCGTGAAACGTTGTCAGCACTCGCTGCCCGTCGCTGCTAACCAACTGTTTTAATGATGGAAAACTCGCCTCCGAGGTGCTAGAATCAATAGACAGTTAAGCAACTGAGCGCAGACTCGGGCGTTGGGAGGAAAGGAGATCGACCGTTAGGGGCTGCAATGAGCGATCATTCCGAATTGGACCTTATGCTCAGGGGCTATGGGCTGACCACGGCCAAAATTCTCTACCACTTCCCGGACCATCCGCATCTCCTACAGAGCTACATCTGGCAGGACTACGACATCGCGCCGAAGTTTCCGGTGCTGATCCGCTTCATCGAGTTCTGGAAGACGAAGCTCGATGGGCCGCTGCATTCGGTCACCTACACGCACCAGACGCTGATCGCGCCGAATGAGTGGCGCAAGGTGGATGGGGAGTTTCTGGTGCACTAGGGTGTGTCGATATTCAGGTGAGGTCGGCCTGCGAACGATGGCTTCCTGCGCTTCCGGTGCTCACGTACTTCAAGTACGCTCCGCTCCGGTTCTCGAAACCCATCGTTCTCGACTCGACCTGACCTGAATCTCGACACACCCACCCTGCGGTGGCTCACGCCGCCGGCGGGTTCAGCCGGGCAAAACCTTCTTGTCGCCGATAGGGGAAGTACGGATAGGGAGCCGTCACAATGCTGGCTTCATCGAGCGCCTTGATCTGCTCCGGCGTCAATGTCCAGCCGACGGCCCCTAAGTTCTGGCGCAGCTGTTCCTCGTTGCGCGCGCCGATGATCACCGACGATACGGTCGGCCGCTGCAACAGCCAGTTGATGGCGACCTGCGGCACGGTCTTGCCGGTCTCGGCGGCGACCGCCTCCAGCGCGTCGACCACCTTGAAAAGAAGCTCATCCTCGACCGGCGGACCGAAATCGGCGGTGCCGTGCAGCCGGCTCTTTTCCGGCAAGGGCTGGCCGCGGCGGATCTTGCCGGTCAGCCGGCCCCAGCCGAGCGGGCTCCACACCAGAGCGCCGACGCCCTGGTCGAGGCCGAGCGGCATCAGCTCCCACTCATAGTCGCGGCCGACGAGCGAGTAGTAGACCTGATGCGCGACATAGCGCGGGTAGCCGTGCTTGTCGGCCAGGCCGAGCGACTTCATCACCTGCCAGCCGGAGAAGTTGGAGACGCCGACATAGCGCAGCTTGCCGGCGCTCACGAGATCGTCCAGCGTCGACAGCACTTCCTCGATTGGCGTCGAGGCGTCGAAGGCATGAAGCTGCAGCAGATCGATATAATCGGTGCCGAGGCGCTTCAGCGCCGCGTCGACGGAGCGGATCAGGCGCGAGCGGGACGAACCCCAGTCCGCCGGGCCGTCGCCCATCGGCAGCGACGTCTTGGTTGAGATCAGCACCGCGTCGCGGCGGCCCTTGACCGCCTCGCCAAGCACCTCCTCCGAGACACCGGCCGAATAGACGTCGGCCGTGTCGAAGAGATTGACGCCGGCCTCCAGGCAGATGTCGATGAGCCGGCGCGCTTCCTGCGCGTCGCTGTTGCCCCAATGGCCGAAGAGCGGGCCGGAGCCGCCAAAGGTTCCGGCCCCGAAGGAAAGGGCCGGCACTTTTAGTCCGGACGCGCCGAGCGGTCGATAGTCCATGATTTTCTCCCTGGGATGTCGAGGATGGAATTCAGCCGGTCAGCACTGCGCCGTGACCGGCTTGCCGATCGCGCGGCCGTGTTCGAGACGCAGCGCCGTAAACACCACGCCGAGCGCGGCGATCGGCACCAGGCCGGCGACGAGGGGGACGGCGCCGAGGCCGGGGCCGTGGTCGATGACGAAGCCGCCGAGCCAGGCGCCGATGGCATTGCCGAGATTGAAGGCGGCGATGTTGAAGGAGGAGGCCAGGCCCTGGCCGGCGCCCTTGGCCTTTTCCAGCACCCACATCTGCAGCGGCGCGACGGTGGCGAAGGCGGCTGCACCCAGCAGGCCGACGGCGACGATCGCGGCGATGGGCTGGTGGATCGCGGCGGTCATGACCAAGAGCACAGCCGACAGCGCCACCAGCGTGCCGACGACCGTCGGTACCAGATGGCGGTCGCCGAGGCGTCCGCCAAGGAAATTGCCGGCGACCAGCCCGCCGCCGAAGACAAGCAGGATCGGCGACACCGATGCCTCGGAAAAACCGGTGACACGGGTCAGTATCGGCGCCAGATAGGTGAAGGCGGCAAAGACGCCGACCCAGCTCAGCACGGTGGTGAGAAGGCCGAGCAGCACCGCCCGGCGGCCGAGCACGGCGAGCGTGCCTTCGGAGCTTTCCTCCTCGTCCGCTTCTGTCGGCTCGTCGCGCGGCACCAGCAATGCGATCACGGCAAAGGCGATGACGCCGACAAGCGTGACGGCGAGAAAGGTGGAGCGCCAGCCATAAGCCTGGCCGAGCCAGGTGCCGAAGGGCACACCGAGGATGTTGGCGACGGTGAGGCCGGTGAACATCAGCGCGATCGCCGAGGCCTTCCTGTTGGGCGCGACAAGGCTGGTGGCAACGACCGAGCCGACACCGAAGAACGAGGCGTGGGCGAAGGCGGTCAGGACTCGCGCGGCCATCAATGTCCAGTAGTCGGGCGCCAGAGCGCAGGCGAGGTTGCCTATGGTGAAGACCACCATGAGCGCGAGCAACAGAGTCTTGCGTGGCAGGCGGCCAGTCAGGGCCCCAAGCAGCGGCGCGCCGACGACGACGCCCAGCGCATAGCCGGAAATGAGCAGGCCGGCCGCCGAGATCGAGACGCCGAAATCGGCGCTGACGTCGAGCAGCAGGCCCATGATGACGAATTCGGTAACGCCGATGCCGAAGGCGCCGGCAGTGAGAGCATAGAGAGCAAGGGGCATGGCAGGATCCATTTGGTGCTGAAGGACGCCCAAATCCCGCGCCCCGGACCGGAAGATCGTGATCTGGCGAGCTGTGAACCAGCCTTGCATCAGGCATATTTTCTGTGAAATAGATTCACGAATGGCGAGACCCGAAATCAACCGCTCCGGCGAGATCGAAGTGTTCGTCCGCGTCGTCGAGACAGGCAGCTTCTCGGCAGCAGCCCGGGTCTTGCGCATGACGCCGTCGGCGGTGAGCAAGCTGATCGCGCGGCTGGAGGCGCGGCTCGGTGCGCGGCTGGTCAGCCGCTCGACACGCAAGCTGCAACTGACGCCGGAGGGTGCGGCTTTCCATGACAGCGGCTTGCGTATCCTCGCCGATCTCGATGCGGCCGAGCGCGAGGCGGCAGCGGGCGCCGCGCCGCGCGGCAGGCTCAGGGTCAACTCCTATGTGCCCTTCGGCCAGCACCGGCTGATGCCGCTGTTGCCGCGTTTCCTCGAGCGCTATCCGGAAATCTCGGTCGAGGCGGTGCTGACAGACAGCGTCATCGACCTGATGGAGGAGCGCGCCGACATTGCGATACGCGCCGGGCCGCTGCGCGAATCACGGCTGGTGGCGCGCAAACTCGGCCAGAGCCCGATGGTGGTGGTCGCGGCCCCCACCTATCTGGAAGCGCGCGGCACACCGCAGACGCCGGCCGAATTGGCCCGCCACAATCTGCTGGCGTTCGGCTTCGTGCGGCATATCGACGGCATGCCGTTCGTGGATGCAAAAGGCACGCCAGTCGTGGTTCCGATCCTCGGCAATTCGACGGTGAGCGACGGCGAGGCGATGCGGCTGACGACATTGGCCGGAGCGGGCATCGCAAGACTGGCGCGCTGGCATGTCGAGCCCGACATCGTCGCCGGGCGGCTCGTGCCGCTGCTGGAGGCGTTCAATCCTGGCGACGAGGAGCCGACGCACGCTGTCTATGTCGGCCAGGGCAAGCATCTGCCGGCGCGAGTGCGCGCCTTTCTCGACTTTCTCGCCGAGACCGTTCGTCTCTGAAAGGAAAGCCGCGCATCCAAGGACACGCGGCTCTCGAAAAGGTCAGCTTATCTCAAAGGCAGTTACGCCTTCGGCACGAACGGCGCGGGACGGCGGCCGGCGTTTTGCCGCTCCAGCATCCAGCCGGGATATTCGGCGGGCAGGGCGCTCACCTCATCGAGCCTGGCGAGATCGTCGGCGTCGAGCTTCAGGCCGGTCGCCGCGAGGTTCTGCTCGAGCTGGTCCATGCGGCTGGCGCCGATGATGACGCTCATCACGAACGGTTTTGCCAGCACATAGCCGAGCGCCACCGTGGCGACGCTGACGTCATGCTTCTTCGCGACCTCGCGCATGACCGCAACCGCCGCCCAGGCGCGGTCCTCGTTGACCGGCGGGAAGTTGAAGGAAGCGCGGCGGCCTTCGCCATTGCCGGGCGCCCCAGGACCGTATTTGCCGGAAAGCAGCCCACCGGCCATCGGCGACCAGACCATGAGGCCGAGCTTTTCCTCGTTGATCAAAGGCACGATCTCGCGCTCGAGATCGCGGCCGGCGATCGAGTAATAGGACTGGATGGTCTCGAAGCGGGCAAAACCCTTGCGGTCGGCAATTCCCAGCGCCTTGGCGATGCGCCAGGCCTGCCAGTTGGAGACGCCGACATAGCGCACCTTGCCGCTGGCGACGAGATCGTCGAGCGCGCGCAGCGTCTCGTCGATCGGCGTGACGGTGTCGGTGCCGTGCAACTGGTAGAGGTCGATATGATCGGTTTGCAAGCGCTCGAGACTGCCGTCGACCGAGTCCATGATGTGGCCGCGCGAGGAGCCACGCTCGTTGGGGCCATTGCCCATCACGCCATGCACCTTGGTGGCGATGATGACGTCCGAACGTTTCACGCCGAGATCCTTGAGCGATTGTCCCAGCAGTTGCTCGGACTGGCCGAAGGAATAGACGTCAGCGGTGTCGAAGAAATTGACGCCGGCGGCGATCGAGCGGCCGACGATCTCGTTGACGCCCTTCTGGTCGAGACTGGCGATCAGCCCCCATTGGGCATTTTCGCCGGCGGCGCCGAAGGTCATGGTGCCGAGGCAGAGTTCGGAAACGAACAGGCCGGTGTTGCCGAGCTGGTTGTAGCGCATGGTGAGATTTCCCCGGGGAAGATTGAAAGACACTGGGGAAATAGGAACGGGCCGTTTCGTTTCAAGCGCTGGCACAAAGGATATCGTCCGGTTGGCTGGCCGGTAACGAGATCGTGACGAAGGCGGATCAGCTCTCCACGAGAGCAAGGATAGCGAACAGCGTCATGCCGAATGCGACGGCGGCAAGCGGCAGGAGAATTTCGATAGTCGCGGTGCTGGCTTTCACCGGTTGATCGCTTGTATCGAACTCGCCTGCGATCCAGTCGGGGAAAGTCTTTGTCTTGCCGGGACGGCTGAGCCGGTGATGGCGCCAGACGCGGCCGGCGATCGCCGGCAGTGCAACCGACATCACGATGAATCCGGTGACGACGGAAAGCAGATATTCGTCATAGCCGCCGGCAAAGCCGATCCAGGCCGACAGCGCATAGCAGGCCGCAAGCCCCACCATTGCGTAGTAGACCCATCGGTGCAGCCCGCGGGAGACTTGCCGGTCCTGTGTGATTTCCTGGTCGTGGCATGTGACAGTCATCGGAGCCTCTCCTTTGACTTGAGGAGCCACGCGCTCGGTCCTACACCCGCACGTAGTAAGGTGACATGGCGCGACAATGCGGTGGTATGACGCGCCCGCACCAGCCTTTGTTTTTCTCGACGGAAGGCCGGTACACGCTTTCCCTGGGAATGCTCAGGCCCGGCTGCCGAAGATTGCCGAGCCCACTCTGACGCTGGTCGCGCCGAAGGCGATCGCGGTCTCGTAGTCGCCGGACATGCCCATCGAGAGTTTTGCGACACCGGCCTCGCGGGCGAGCTTTTCCAACAGCGCGAAATGCGGGCCGGGGTTTTCATCGGCTGGCGGTATGCACATCAGGCCCTCGATGGCGAGGCCATGCACGTCGCGGCAGCGTTTGATGAAGGCGACCGCCTCGCGCGGCTCGATGCCGGCCTTCTGCGGCTCGGAGCCGGTGTTGACCTGGACATAGAGCTTCGGCGCCCGGCCCTGTCTGGCGATCTCCTTGGCAAGCTCAGCGGCAATCTTCTCGCGGTCGACGGTCTCGATGACGTCGAAGAGAGCAACGGCTTCCTTCGCCTTGTTGGACTGTAGCGGTCCGATCAGATGCAGCTCGATATCGGCAAACGCCTCTTTCAGCGCCGGCCATTTGCCCTGAGCTTCCTGCACACGGTTCTCCCCGAAAACGCGCTGGCCGGCCTCGATGACCGGGCGGATGTCGCCGGCCGTAAAGGTCTTCGACACCGCCACCAGCGTGACGGCGCCAGGCTCGCGCTTCGCCTCGCGTTCGGCGTTCGCGATCCTCGCCTTGACCGCGTGAAGCTGCTCGACGGCGCTCGTCATGCCTATTTCCCGCCTATAGTTTTAACGTTCGCGCCGGCTCGCCACAGTTGACGGGTCCGGCAATCCATGATGAACACCGCGACGACATTGTCTCGGCTGCCGGCCCAGGCGTGTCGATATTCAGGTGATGCCGGCCTGCAAATGCCGGTTTCCTGCGCTTCCGGTGCTTGCGTACTTTAAGTACGCTCCGCCCCGGTTCTCGGAACCCGCCATTTTCGGCTCGGCCTGACCTGAATATCAACGCGCCTTAATCCAGCACCGCGCACCTGCTTTTAAGTGAAAAACATCCGATGGCAACCGAACGTTACAATCCGCGCACGTCAGAGCCCAAATGGCAAAAGGCCTGGGCCGAAAAGAAGCTGTTCGAGGCTCGCAACGACGATCCGAAGCCGAAATACTACGTGCTGGAGATGTTCCCCTATCCGTCGGGCAAGATCCATATCGGCCACACCCGTAACTATACGATGGGCGACGTAGTGGCGCGCTACAAGCGCGCCAAGGGTTTTAACGTGCTGCACCCGATGGGCTGGGACGCCTTCGGCATGCCTGCCGAAAACGCAGCCATGCAAAACAAGGTTCATCCCAAGGACTGGACCTATGAAAACATCGCGGTGATGCGCGAGCAGCTCAAGATGATGGGCCTGTCGCTCGACTGGGCGCGCGAGTTCGCGACCTGCGACGTCGATTACTACCACCGCCAGCAGATGCTGTTCCTCGATTTCGTCGAGAAGGGGCTGGTGACGCGCAAATCCTCCAAGGTCAATTGGGATCCGGAGGATATGACCGTGCTCGCCAACGAGCAGGTCATCGACGGCCGCGGCTGGCGCTCGGGCGCGCTGGTCGAGCAGCGCGAGCTGACGCAGTGGTTCTTCAAGATCACCGACTTCGCGCAGGATCTGCTGGATTCGCTCAACCTGCTCGAGGAATGGCCGGAGAAGGTCAAGCTGATGCAGCACAACTGGATCGGCCGCTCGGAGGGGCTGCTGATCCGGTGGCCGCTGGCTAAGCCAGTTGGCGACCGCCAAGAGCTGGAAGTCTACACGACAAGGCCGGACACCATCTTCGGCGCTTCCTTCATGGCGGTCGCCGCCGACCATCCGCTCGCCAGGAAGGCGGCCGAGAGCAATGTCGAGCTGGCGAAGTTCATCGAGGAAGTGCGCCATATGGGCACCTCGGTGGCGGCGCTGGAGACGGCCGAGAAGAAAGGCTTCGACACCGGCATCCGCGTCGTCCATCCGTTCGACGAAAACTGGACGCTGCCGGTCTATGTCGCCAATTTCGTGCTGATGGAATACGGCACCGGCGCCATCTTCGGTTGCCCGTCGGGGGACCAGCGCGACCTCGACTTCGCCAACAAATACGGCCTGCCGGTCATTCCGGTCGTGATGCCGGAAGGCGGGGACGCCAAGACCTTCCAGATCACGGAAGAGGCCTATGTCGATGACGGCGTGATGATCAATTCGCGCTTCCTCGACGGCATGAAGCCGGAGCGGGCGTTCGACGAAGTGGCGAAACTTCTGGAACAGAAGACGATCGGCGGCCGGCCGATGGCCGAGCGCAAGGTGAATTTCCGCCTGCGCGACTGGGGCATCTCGCGCCAGCGCTACTGGGGCTGCCCGATCCCGATGATCCATTGCGAGGCTTGCGGCGTGGTGCCGGTGCCGAAGGCCGACCTGCCGGTGAGGCTGCCCGACGACATCGAGTTCGACCGTCCGGGCAATCCGCTCGACCGGCATCCGACCTGGCGGCATGTGAAGTGCCCGCAATGCGGACGCGATGCGCGGCGCGAGACCGATACGATGGACACGTTCGTCGATTCGTCGTGGTATTTCGCGCGCTTCACCGCACCTTGGGCGAACGAGCCGACCGAGCCGAAATCGGCCGACGAATGGCTGGCGGTCGACCAGTATATCGGCGGCATCGAGCACGCGATCCTGCATCTGCTCTATTCGCGCTTCTTCACCCGCGCCATGCGCGAGACCGGGCATCTGAACCTCGCCGAGCCGTTCAAGGGCCTGTTCACGCAAGGCATGGTGGTGCACGAGACCTACCGGGTCGGCGGCCCGTCCAACAATGGACGCTGGCTGTCGCCGAGCGAGGTCAGGCTCGAGGATTTGGGCGGCAAGCGCCGCGCCATCGAGATCGCCACCGGCGAGGAAGCGACGATCGGCGCTTTGGAAAAGATGTCGAAGTCGAAGAAGAACACGGTGAGCCCGGAAGAGATCACCGATGGCTACGGCGCCGACACCGCGCGCTGGTTCATGCTGTCGGATTCGCCGCCGGAGCGCGACGTCGAATGGACCGACGACGGCGCGGCCGGCGCGCACCGCTTCGTGCAGCGCGTCTGGCGCCTGGTGCAGATCGCAGCCGAATCTCTGCCCGGCGTGAAGCCGGCAGCGGCGAAGGATGGCGAGGCGGGTGCCGTATCCAAGGCCGCGCACAAGATCCTGAAGGCGGTCGGCGAGGACATCGAGAAGCTTGGCTTCAACCGCGCGATCGCCCGCATCTATGAACTTGCCAACGCGCTGGCGACGCCGCTCAACGACGTCGCCGAAGGCAAGGCCGACGCGACGTTGAAAGGTGCCTGCCGCGAGGCGGTGGAGATCCTGGTGCACATCATCGCACCGGTCATGCCGCATCTGGCGGAGGAATGCTGGGAAGCGCTGGGCGGCGCCGAGCTGGTCGCCGAACGGCCATGGCCGGTCTACGATCCGGCGCTGGTCGTCGACAACGAGATCGTGCTGCCGGTGCAGGTCAACGGCAAGAAGCGCGGTGATTTGACAATTGCCCGCGACGCGGATCAAGGTGCCGTCGAAAAAGCGGTGCTGGCTCTCGACTTCGTGCAAAAAGCACTGGAAGGTAGGCCCCCGCGCAAGGTGATCATCGTGCCGCAGAGAATCGTCAATGTCGTTGCCTGATCCGGTGAAGTCAGAAGCGGCCCGCCTGCGCGGCCGCTTGGCGGTTTGCGGCGTGGTCGCGGCGCTGGCGCTGGTCTCGGCCTGCACGGTCAGGCCGCTCTATTCCAGTCAGCCGCTGTCGCTGGGATCGCAGCTCAGCCCATCGGCAGAACTGGCCTCGATCGCGATCAAGCCGGTGAGCACCCGTTATGCGCAGCAGGTGCGCAACAATCTGATCTTCGCCTTCGGGCAAGGGTCAGGCGAGCCGGCTTCGCCCGCCTATACGCTCGATCTCGGCGTTACCGAGCTGGTCGAATCGGCGGCCATCGTCCAGGTGCAGACGGAGGAAGACGAGCCGACGGCGGGCACGGTGACGCTGACCGCCAACTACGTGCTGAGAGACACCACCGGCGCGGTGGTTGCCGTCGGCAAGCGCTCGATCCCGTCGTCCTTCGATCGGCCGCTGCAGGAATATGGAGCCTACCGCGCGCAGATCGACGCCGAGAACCGCGCCGCCCGCGAACTCGCGGATATGCTGCGGCTTGCGATTGCCCAGGATCTGGCGAAGCACGGCAAAAAAGCCTGAGGCATGTTGATATTCAGGTGAGGCCGGCCTGCAAATGCCAGTTTCCTGCTCTTCCGGTGCTCACGTACTTTAAGTACGTCCCGCTCCGGCTCGCCCTGACCTGAATCTCAACACGCCTCCGCGCGCCGCTTGCGCCTACTAAAAAGGCCGGTTACCCGGCCTTTTTTGTTTCTGGTGAGCGATTCGGCCTCAGCCGATCTTCTGGCCGGTCTTGGCCCAGTCGGCGAGGAAGGCGGCAAGGCCCTTGTCGGTCAGCGGATGATTGACCAGCGCCTTCAGCGTCGCCGGCGGCGCGGTGACGACGTCGGCGCCGATGAGCGCCGCCTGCTTGACGTGGTTCACCGTGCGCACCGAGGCGGTCAGGATCTCGGTCTTGAAATCGTAATTGTCATAGATGGTGCGGATTTCCGAGATCAACTCCATGCCGTCCGAGCCGGTGTCGTCGATGCGGCCGACGAAGGGCGAGATGAAGGAGGCGCCGGCCTTGGCGGCGAGCAGCGCCTGGTTGGCCGAGAAGCAGAGCGTGACGTTGACCATGCGCTTCATCTCGGTGCGGATCGTCTTGCAGGCCTTCAGGCCATCCAGCGTCAGCGGCACCTTGATGCAGACATTGGGCGCGATCTTGGCCAGCACCTCGGCCTCGGCCATCATCTGATTGAATTCGGTCGCCACGACCTCGGCCGAGACCGGGCCCTCGACAATGTCGCAGATCTGCTTGGTCACTTCGGCGATCTTGCCGCCCGATTTCAGAATCAGCGACGGGTTGGTGGTGACGCCATCGAGAAGCCCCAGATCATGCAGCTCCTTAATTTCCTTGATGTCAGCGGTGTCGACAAAAAACTTCATGGCTGTCTCCTTGGGGATCGCCTGGCGTCGGCCAGGCACATAAGAGGGTCCCCTTTGATCTAGAGCAAAGTCGGGGCAAGGTCACGCCTCATGATGGAAGATTCGCCCTTTGTCGCAGCGGCGCCGGTGCTGGTGCCGATGCCGGCCGAACGGCCCTACACCTATGCCGTGCCGCCGGGCATGCGCGTGGTGCCGGGCTCGATCGTGCGCGTACCGCTGGGGCCGCGCCAGGTCGCGGGCATCGTCTGGGACGGCGCGGTCGAGACGGTCGATGCGAAGAAATTGCGGCCGATCGAGGAGGTGTTCGATTGTCCGCCGATCGATCGCGCCATGCGCCGGTTCGTCGACTGGATCGCGCAATACACGCTGTCGGCCCCGGGCATGGTGGCGCGCATGCTGCTCAGAGCCCCGGAAGCCTTCGATCCCGAGCCGTGGATCGAAGGGTTGCAGCGCACGCTGGCCGAGCCGGACCGGTTGACGGATGCGCGGCGACGCGTGCTGGAGACGGCCGAAGGCGGGCTGGCCTGGACGCGTTCGGGACTGGCGCATGCGGCGGGCGTGTCCTCGACCGTCATCGACGGCCTAAGGGCGCAGGGCGTGTTCGAGACGGTGATGATCCCGCCGCGGCCGGTGGTGGCAGCACCCGATCCCAATCATGCGCTGCCGGAGCTGATGCCGGACCAGAATGTCGCGGCCGAGAAACTGCGTGCGGCGGTTGGGGCGCAGGTCTTCAACGTCACGCTGCTCGACGGCGTCACTGGCTCCGGCAAGACGGAGGTCTATTTCGAGGCGGTGGCGTTGGCGCTCGAGAAGGGCAAGCAGGTGCTAATCCTGTTGCCGGAAATCGCGCTGACGCATGCCTTCCTCGAGCGTTTCCAAGACCGGTTCGGCGCCAAGCCGGCGGAGTGGCATTCCGACCTGCCGCCAAAAATGCGCGAGCGCGTCTGGCGGCAGGTGGCGGAAGGCGGCGTGCGGGTCGTCGCCGGCGCGCGCTCGGCGCTGTTCCTGCCGTTCAAGGAGCTCGGCCTGATCGTCGTCGATGAGGAACATGATCCCGCCTACAAGCAGGAGGACCGCGTCTTCTACAATGCGCGAGACATGGCGGTGGTGCGCGGCCATATCGGCGGCTTCCCGGTCGTGCTCGCCTCGGCGACGCCGTCTGTGGAAAGCCGTGTCAACGCCAGCCAGGGTCGCTACGCCCGGGCCGTCCTGTCGTCGCGTTTTGCGGAAGCGGCACTCCCTGACCTCAAGTCGATCGACATGCGGCGCTCGCCGCCGGCCCGCGGCGGCTTCCTGTCGCCGGTGCTGGTGGAACAGATGCAGCGTACGCTGGAGAGGAAGGAGCAGTCGCTGCTCTTCCTCAACCGGCGCGGCTACGCGCCCTTGACGCTCTGCCGCGTCTGCGGCCACCGCTTCGGCTGCCCGGTCTGCTCGGCCTGGCTGGTCGAGCACCGCTTTCGCGGCCAGCTCGTCTGTCACCATTGCGGCCATAATGAGCGGCGGCCCGAGGCCTGTCCGGAATGTGGCACGCTCGATCATCTGGTCGCGTGCGGTCCGGGCGTCGAGCGCATCGCCGAGGAAGTGGTGGGGCATTTCCCGGACGCGCGGACCATCGTTTTGTCGTCGGACCTTTTGGGCGGCGTGCGCCGCCTGCGGCTCGAGCTGGAGGCCGTCGCCAATGGCGAGGCCGATATCGTCATCGGAACGCAGCTTGTCGCAAAGGGACATAACTTCCCGGGAATGACGCTGGTCGGCGTGGTCGACGCCGATCTCGGATTGGCCAATGGCGATCCGCGCGCCGCCGAACGCACTTTCCAATTGCTCAGCCAGGTGACGGGACGCGCCGGCCGCACGGGCAAGAGGAGCCTCGGCCTGTTACAGACCTACCAGCCGGACCATCCGGTGATGCGGGCGATTGTCTCGGGCGATTCGGAAGCGTTTTACGAGCGCGAGATCGCCGAGCGCGAACGGGCGGCGCTGCCGCCTTTCGGCCGGCTCGCGGGCATCATCGTCAGCGCCGCGACGCGGGGCGAGGCCGAGGGCCATGCGCGCGGCCTGCGGCGCGCAGCGCCCCAGGCTTCGGACATGTTCGTGCTCGGCCCAGCCGAAGCGCCGCTGTCGCTGCTCGGCGGCCGCCACCGCTTCCGCCTCCTGGTGCAGGGCGAGCGGCGCGCCGACATGCAGGGCTTCATTCGCGCCATGCTGGCGGAGGGGCCGAAGCTGCGCGGGTCGGTGCGCGTGCAAGTCGACATCGACCCGCAGAGCTTTCTATAAAGCCCTGGTCCCAACGGAGTGCCGCACATGAAAACCCTTGGCCTGATCGGCGGCATGAGCTGGGAATCGACCGCCATCTATTACCGCCTGCTCAACGAGATCGTGCGCGAGCGGCTGGGCGGCTTGCACTCGGCAAAGCTGTTGTTGTGGTCGTTCGATTTCGCTGAGATCGCCGAGCGGCAGCATGAGGGCGACTGGGAAGGCGCCGGCGCGCTTTTGGTGGAAGCGGCCCGCAAGCTGGAGGCGGGCGGCGCCGAGGGCCTGGTGATCTGCACCAACACCATGCACAAGCTGGCCGGCGATGTGCAGGCTGCGGTATCGGTCCCGCTCATCCATATCGCCGACGCCACTGGGCGCGCCGTCATCGAGGCCGGCATGAAGCGACCGGCGCTGCTAGCGACACGCTTCACCATGGAGCAGGACTTTTACAAAGGCTGGCTCGCGGAGAGATACGACCTGCAGCCGGTGGTGCCAGACCCGGCCGGCCGCGACATGGTGCACCGAGTGATCTACGACGAGCTCTGCCAGGGCATCGTCAAATATGATTCGAAATCCGCATATCTCGAAGAGGTCGCCCGCATGCGGCACGAAGATCAGGTGGATAGCGTCATCATGGGTTGCACCGAGATCACCATGCTGATCGGCCAGGGCGATTTCGATGTTCCGGTGTTCGACACCACGCGCATCCACGCCGAAGCCGCGGTCGATTTCGCGCTCTCCTGATTGCGCCGCCCCTAATGTGCGTGCCGTCCTCTGGCGCGCTTTCATTCCCTCGCTAGAATGCCGGCGTTTCAGAACAAGAAATATGAGGGGGGATTTCATGGACTTTGCGTTTCCGTGGCCGGCGACCCAAGGCGAATGGCTGGCCTGGTCTAGCGCCGTCGTGACTCTGGCTCTGGGCCTCTTCCTTTTCCTGGCGCCGGGGCTTGCCTTTCGGGCGCTTCGCCTGCAGCCCAGGCCCGAGAAAGCGGCGGCGATCGCCGAGGGACGCGGCCGCATGTCGGGCTTCTATCTCGGCGTCAGCCTGTGCTGCATCCTCCTGGCGCAACCGCTGCTCTACATGGCGCTGGGCTTCTCCTGGCTGTTCACCGCCTTCGGTCGGTTGCTGTCGATGATGTCGGACGGCGCCAACACCCCTTTCAACTGGGCTTCGATCGTGGTTGAATTGGCGCTGGCGGCGCTGCCGCTGGCCTTTGCCTTCGGCTTCGTGCCGTGATTTCGGCGCTTGAGCTTGGCCTTCGCCGCCTGATGCGACAAAAGTGCCTGAAAAGCATGCCGGACGATGCATTGCGGTCTTAAAAAGCCTGTGCTAGACGGCAATCGACTTTCGACCGGGGATAGCGGAAGCCGCGCCTCCGTGCTTGGAAAAATGCAGTAAGGTCAAAGATTTAGCCAGAGTTTTTGCTCGCGCCAACAATCTGCGGCCTGTCAGACAAGAGAAAAGACGGTCCGTGGCCCAATCGTCCTCGCCAATCTCAGCTGTCGCAGAACGCTACGCAGGCTCACTGTTCGAGCTTGCTCTGCAGGAAAATTCAGTCGCCAAGGTCGAGGCCGACCTCGCCAGCTTCGAGGCGATGCTCAAGGACAGCGGCGACCTTTCGCGGCTGATCAACAGCCCGGTGTTTTCCAGCGAGGACCAGGCAAAGGCCATCGCCGCCATCGCCGACAAGGCAGGCATTACCGGCCTGGTCGGCAATTTCCTGCGCGTCGTCGCCAGGAACCGCCGCCTGTTCGCGGTGCCCGGCATGATCAAGGCATTCCGCCGGATCGCCGCCGATCATCGCGGCGAGGCGTCCGCCGAGGTCACCTCGGCGCATGCGCTGACGGCCGCGCAGCAGACTGAACTGAAGGCGACGCTGAAGAGCATCGCCGGCAAGGACGTGGCCATCGCCATGACTATCGATCCGTCGCTGCTCGGCGGGCTGGTCGTCAAGATGGGCTCGCGCCAGATCGATACGTCGCTCAAAACCAAACTCAATTCGCTCAAGCTTGCACTGAAAGAGGTCGGCTGATGGACATCCGCGCCGCGGAAATTTCCGCAATTCTGAAAGACCAGATCAAGAATTTCGGCAAGGAGGCCGAGGTCTCCGAAGTCGGTCAGGTTCTGTCCGTCGGTGACGGCATCGCCCGCGTCTACGGCCTCGACAATGTCCAGGCCGGCGAGATGGTCGAATTCCCGGGCGGCATCCGCGGCATGGCGCTGAACCTCGAAGCCGACAATGTCGGCGTCGTCATCTTCGGCAACGACCGCGACATCAAGGAAGGCGACACCGTCAAGCGCACCGGCGCCATCGTCGACGTTCCGGTCGGCCCGGGCCTGCTCGGCCGCGTGGTCGACGCGCTCGGCAATCCGATCGACGGCAAGGGCCCGATCAAGGCCACCGAACGCAAGCGCGTCGACGTCAAGGCGCCCGGCATCATTCCGCGCAAGTCGGTGCATGAGCCGATGTCGACTGGCCTCAAGGCTATCGACGCGCTGATCCCTGTCGGCCGCGGCCAGCGCGAGCTGGTCATCGGCGACCGCCAGACCGGCAAGACCGCCATCATCCTCGACACGATGCTGAACCAGAAGTCGGTGCACGACAACGGCCCGGAGAAGGAAAAGCTCTACTGTGTCTACGTCGCCGTCGGCCAGAAGCGCTCGACCGTCGCGCAGTTCGTGAAGGTGCTGGAAGAGCGCGGCGCGCTCGACTACTCCATCATCATCGCCGCCACCGCGTCCGATCCGGCGCCGATGCAGTTCCTGGCGCCGTTCGCCGGCTGCACCATGGGCGAGTATTTCCGCGACAACGGCATGCATGCGCTGATCAGCTATGACGATCTGTCGAAGCAGGCCGTCGCCTATCGCCAGATGTCGCTGCTGCTGCGTCGCCCGCCGGGCCGCGAAGCCTATCCGGGCGACGTCTTCTATCTGCACTCGCGCCTGCTCGAGCGCGCCGCCAAGCTCAACGACGATAACGGCGCCGGTTCGCTGACCGCGCTGCCGGTCATCGAGACGCAGGCCAACGACGTGTCGGCCTACATCCCGACCAACGTGATCTCGATCACCGACGGCCAGATATTCCTCGAGACCAACCTGTTCTTCCAGGGTATTCGTCCGGCGGTGAATGTTGGCCTGTCGGTGTCGCGCGTCGGCTCGTCGGCGCAGATCAAGGCGATGAAGCAGGTCGCAGGCTCGATCAAGGGCGAGCTCGCGCAGTACCGCGAAATGGCGGCCTTCGCGCAGTTCGGCTCCGACCTCGACGCCGCCACGCAGCGCTTGCTGAACCGCGGTTCCCGCCTGACGGAGCTGCTCAAGCAGCCGCAGTTCTCGCCGCTCAAGACGGAAGAGCAGGTCGCGGTGATCTTCGCCGGCGTCAACGGCTATCTCGACAAGCTGCCGCTCAATCAGGTTGGCAAGTTCGAGCATGGCCTGCTCAGCCACATGCGCTCGGCCGGCAAGGACGTGCTCGACGGCATCCGTAAGGAGAAGGCGCTGTCGGACGATCTGCGCGCCAAGCTGAAGGCGGAAATCGACGCCTTCGCCAAGACCTTCGCTTGAACGAAGCCGGACGCACGGGATCAGGTTTGAAGCATGGCTTCGTTAAAAGACCTTCGTAACCGCATCGCCTCGGTCAAGGCGACGCAGAAGATCACCAAGGCGATGCAGATGGTCGCCGCGGCGAAGCTGCGTCGCGCGCAGGAGGCGGCGGAAGCAGCTAGACCCTATTCCGAGCGCATGGGCGCGGTTCTGGGCAACATCACGCAGGCGATCGGCGGCGGCGGCGATGCCCCGGCGCTGATGACCGGCACCGGCAGGGACGACGTGCATCTGCTCATCGTCTGCACGGCCGAGCGTGGCCTATGCGGCGGCTTCAACTCGCAGATCGCGCGCCTCGCCCGCGACCATATCCGCAGGCTTCTGGCCGACGGCAAGCAGGTCAAGATCATCTGCGTCGGCAAGAAGGGTTTTGATATCCTGCGCCGCGACTACGGCTCACTGATTCTCGAGCGTGTCGACCTGCGCGAGGTCAAGACGCTCGGCTTCGTCAATGCCGATGCGATCGCGCGCAAGGTCATCCACCTCTTCAACGAGGGCGGCTTCGACATCTGCACGCTGTTCTACTCGCAGTTCAGGTCGGTGATCAGCCAGATCCCGACGGCGCAGCAGATCATCCCGGCGGCGCAGGCCTCGGCCGCCGCCGATACCGGCAACGGCGCCACCGCGGTCTACGAATACGAGCCGGAGCCGGGTGAGATCCTCGCCGACCTCATCCCGCGCAACATCGCGGTGCAGATCTTCCGGGCGCTGTTGGAAAACGCGGCCGGCGAGATGGGCGCCAAGATGAGCGCGATGGACAATGCGACGCGCAACGCCGGCGACATGATCAACAGGCTGTCGATCACCTATAACCGCCAGCGGCAGGCGCAGATCACCAAGGAACTGATCGAAATCATTTCGGGCGCCGAGGCGCTCTAGGCGCGCGCGTCGGGACAATGTCCCAGCGGGCAGCGTGAACAACGGATAGACGAAAAGGGCAAAGACGATGGCGAAAGCAGCTACCCCGAAGACCGCCGCCAAGGACGCGGCAAAGGCCCCGGCAGCCGCCGCGAAGGCCGCTCCGGCGAAAAAGGCGGCCGCTCCGGCCAAGGCTGTGGCTCCGGCCAAGGCGGCAACCACCGCGAAGGCGGCAAGCGTCGCGGCCAAGCGCGTCGGCGCCGCCGGCAAGGTCCGCCAGGTCATCGGCGCCGTCGTCGACGTGCAGTTCGAAGATCACTTGCCGGCCATTCTGAATGCGCTGGAAACCGACAATGTCGGCAACCGCCTGGTGCTCGAGGTCGCCCAGCATCTCGGCGAGAACACCGTACGCTGCATCGCCATGGACTCGACCGAAGGCCTGGTCCGCGGCCAGGACGTCTTTGACACCGGCGCGCCGATCTCGGTGCCGGTCGGCCCGGGCATGCTCGGCCGCATCATCAACGTCATCGGCGAGCCGGTCGACGAGGAGGGCCCGGTCGACGGCATCGAGTTCCGCGCCATCCACCAGCCGGCTCCGGCCTATGTCGATCAGTCGACGGAAGCGCAGATCCTGGTCACCGGCATCAAGGTTCTCGACCTCTTGGCGCCTTACGCCCGCGGCGGCAAGATCGGCCTGTTCGGCGGCGCCGGCGTCGGCAAGACCGTGCTGATCCAGGAACTGATCAACAACGTCGCCAAGGCCCACGGCGGCTTCTCGGTGTTCGCCGGCGTCGGCGAGCGCACCCGCGAAGGCAACGACCTCTATCACGAGTTCATCGAATCGGGCGTCAACAAGAAGGGCGGCGGCCAGGGTTCGAAGGCAGCGCTCGTGTACGGCCAGATGAACGAACCGCCGGGCGCGCGCGCCCGCGTCGGCCTGACCGGCCTGACCGTCGCCGAATACTTCCGCGACCAGGGCCAGGACGTGCTTTTCTTCGTCGACAACATCTTCCGCTTCACCCAGGCGGGCTCGGAAGTGTCGGCGCTGCTCGGCCGTATTCCTTCCGCCGTGGGCTACCAGCCGACGCTGGCCACCGACATGGGCGCGCTGCAGGAACGCATCACGACGACGACCAAGGGCTCGATCACCTCGGTGCAGGCGATCTACGTTCCGGCCGACGACTTGACCGACCCGGCGCCGGCGACTTCGTTCGCCCACCTCGACGCCACCACCGTGCTCAACCGCGCTATCTCGGAAAAGGGCATCTACCCGGCCGTCGATCCGCTGGATTCCACCTCGCGCATGCTCGACCCGATGGTCGTCGGCGAGGAGCACTACCAGGTCGCTCGTCAGGTGCAGTCGATCCTCCAGCGCTACAAGTCGCTGCAGGACATCATCGCCATCCTTGGCATGGACGAGCTGTCGGAAGAGGACAAGCAGACGGTTGCCCGCGCCCGCAAGATCGAGCGCTTCCTGTCGCAGCCGTTCTTCGTCGCCGAAGTGTTCACCGGCTCGCCGGGCAAGCTGGTCGACCTCGCCGACACCATCAAGGGCTTCAAGGGCCTCTGCGCCGGCGACTACGACCACCTGCCGGAAGCCGCCTTCTACATGGTCGGCGGCATCGACGAAGCGGTCGAGAAGGCGCAGCGCCTCGCGGCTGAAGCGGCGTAACGAAGCGAATAGCGAATAGGGAGTAGCGAATAGGGATCAGTGGGCCGGCCGAGTTTTTTCACTACTCGCTACTCGCTATTCCCTACTCGCTAGATTGGCATGGCTGAAGCTTTCAAGTTCGAACTGGTCTCGCCGGAGCGGCTGCTCGTCTCCGAGCAGGTCGAATCGGTCGTCATTCCGGGCGCCGAAGGCGAGATGACCGTGATGGCGCAGCACGCTCCGGTCATGACCACCATCAAGCCCGGCGTCGTCACGGTGAAGGCCGCGGGCGGCAAGGAAGACCGCTATGTCGTGTTCGGCGGTTTCGCCGACATCCTGCCGTCCGGCTGCACGCTGCTTGCCGAATCGGCCGTGCATGTGAACGACATCGATCGCGCCGACCTTGCCCGCCGCATTCAGGACGCCAAGGAAGACGCCGCCGACGCCAAGGACGACGTGACGCGCAGCCGCGCCGAGCAATTCCTCAGCCAGCTCACCACGCTGGAAGGCGCCCTGCTGCCGGCCTGATCGCGACCGTCCGCAATCTGGATTGAAAGAGCGGGGCTTGCCCCGCTTTTTTGTTGCCAGCATTCCTCGTGTGCGAGACAGTCCGGCCGCAAGAGCGTTTCACCGTTTCATGGAACGGCGAACCGCTCTATCTCTTTGGTTTTGCGCAGTTCTGGACGAAAACCGATCACATTTTTCCTGAAATTGCGCTGTTGCGTGGGGGGAACCGATGGCGGAAGAGACAGCTGCAAGCGGGAACAGGTGGTATTCGCACGGCGGCGTGCTGGTGTCCCTGGCAGTCGCCACCTTGCTGCTGGCCTTGCTGTCGATCCGCACGTTTCTGCTTCAGCCGTTTTCGATTCCGTCCGGCAGCATGACGCCGACATTGCAGAATGGGGACTACTTGTTCGTCTCCAAAATGGCATACGGCTACAGCCGCTACAGCACTCCGTTCAACCTGCTGCCGATAGAAGGTCGCATCTTCGGCGCCGAGCCCAAGCGAGGGGATGTGGCGGTGTTCAAATTCCCGCCCGATCCCAGCATCGACTACATCCAGCGGATTGTCGGCCTTCCGGGTGAGAAGATCCAGATGATCGACGGCGTGCTACACATCAACGACGTGGCCGTCGGCCTCGAAGACGCCGGAACCTTCGCCTACGAGGAATCCTCTACGCCGGCTAAGCTTCAACGCGAGACGCTGCCGGGCGGCGTTGTCCATTTCGTGCTCGACCTGACAGACAATTCCATTGGCGACGACACGCGCGCCTGGGTCGTGCCGTCCGGTCATTATTTCGTCATGGGCGACAATCGGGACAATTCCTCGGATAGCCGGTTCAGTGTGGGTTTCGTGCCTTACGAAAATCTCGTTGGCAAAGCAGCGCGGCTGTTCTGGAACTCGAGAGGTCTCGACTACGCCTCGCGCGCGATCGTGAAATAGACCGCCGGCCGGACATATGCCGCCATCGGCGGCGCGGCTTTCTGGAATGCGAACGGGTCCACTATGTCGCTCGCCAGGTCGTGAACGGTCGGTAAGTCGATGTCGAGCCGCTAAACGTCTCTTTCACTCTCGCCGTCGATACCGAGTTCAGCAAACGCAAGCGCGGGGCCGCCTTGCTCGAAATGGACGAGGTGAGTGGCGACGAACTCGATCAGCCGCTCCCGTTCCCGATGACCCTTGGCAAAGCCGGCGAGGTCGAACACGGCCGCAGTCGTCTCTGCCGTCGGCAGGTTGCGGCCGAACAGGTCGCCGAGGGCGGCATCGAGCGGATCGGTGAAGTGGGCCTCGGGCAAGGTCCTGCCGCGCGCGGCGCATGCCGCGATCCAGGCGGCGACGACCAGCGACAGATGTTCCGGCAGCAGTCCCGCCTCCAACCTCGCAAGGGCGGAGGCGACGATGCGTTGCGGCAGCTTCTGGCTGCCGTCATTGGCGATCTGCGCGGTACGGTGGGCGAGCGCGGTGTTCGAAAACCGATCGGCGAGCTCGGCCGTGTAGGCGCTTGTGTCGAGCCCGGCGTCCTGCGGCAGCGTCGGGATGGCCTCGGCCCAAAGCCGGTCCACGAACCGCCGGATCGAAGGATCGGCAAAGGCGCGGTCGACGGTGGCGTGGCCGCTGAGCAAGCCAAGATAGGCGATGCCCGAATGCGCGCCGTTGAGCAGCCTCAGCTTCATGTCCTCGAAAGGGCCGACGTTCTCGACCATGGTGACGCCGAATTTCTCCCAGGCCGGCCGGCCGGTCGGGAAGCGGTCCTCGATCACCCATTGCCGGAACGGCTCGGTCATCACCGGCCAGGCGTCATCGACGCCGATTTGTTGCGCAATGCGCGCCCGGTCGGCATCCGTCGTCGCCGGCACGATGCGGTCGACCATGGAGGACGGGAAGGCGACGTCGTCGGTGACATGGCTGGCCAATGCCAGGCCGGCGCCATCATCAGCGTCCCGCAGCTGCGCAAACTCGATCAGCAGCCGGTGCAGCGTGGCGCCGTTGGCCGGCAGGTTGTCGCAGCAGAGCGCGGTGAAAGGCGGCGTGCCGGCAGTGCGGCGGCGCGCAAGCGCCTCGGCGAGAAATCCATGCGCCGTCTTCGGCGATCCAGGATTGGCGAGGTCGTGCACGATATCGGGATGCGTGCTGTCGAGACTGCCGTCGGCTGCCCTCAGATAGGCCTTTTCGGTGATGGTCAGCGTGACGATGCGGATGCGCGGATCGGTCAGCGCGGCGAGCACCGCGCCTGGATCTTCCGGGGCCACGAGCAAGGACTGGATCGAGCCGATTACCTGCAACTGTTCGCCGGCGCCGTCCCTGATCGCCAGCGTGTAGAGCCCGTCCTGCGGCTTGAGCGCGTCGCGCGTGTCGGGGCTGCGCAGCGAGACGCCGACGATGCCCCAATCGCTCTCGCCATCCGCCAGGCAGGCATCGACATATGCCGCCTGATGGGCGCGGTGGAAGGCGCCGACGCCAAGATGGACGATGCCGGGGGTGACGGCGCTGCGGTCATAGCGCGGGATCGCCGCCGGCACATTCGCAATCGTGTTGTTCGACAGGCGCTTCGTCATCGAATGTGAAGTCTCCAATCGCTTGCGGCTGAGCCGGCCGGGATGACGGCAAAGATGGACGGCGGCGTAGCACTCGCCGCGGCCGCCGACAATGGCCACGGGGCGCGCAAGGGCGCAGCTTTTCGTGTGTTGACAGCATTTCTCCCGGACCCTACCGGTGAGGCGCCGGAGGAGGGATCGACGTGACCGCATTGACCGATCCGGATCTGCTGTTCGCCGCCGAGGGGCGCCAGCTTTCGCTCGCACGCGCGCTTTACGCCTCGGTCCGGGACCTGCCGATCGTCAGCCCGCACGGCCATACCGACCCGCGCTGGTATGCGCTCAACGAGCCGTTTCCGGACCCTGCGCAACTGCTCATCGTGCCGGACCATTACATCTTCCGCATGCTGTCCAGCCAAGGCGTGCGGCTGGAAGAGCTCGGCGTGCCGACGCGCGACGGTTCGCCGGTCGAAACCGACAGCCGCGCGATCTGGCGGCGCTTCGCCGAGCATTATTATCTCTTCCGCGGCACGCCGACTCGGCTCTGGCTCGACCATGTGCTCGAGCATCTGTTCGGCATCGAGGAGTCGCTCACAGCAGCCAGCGCCGACCGCACCTACGATAGGATCATTACGCTGCTGCAACGCGAAGACTATCGTCCGCGCGCGCTGTTCGAGCGCTTCAACATCGAGGTGATCGCCACGACTGAGGGCGCGCTCGACGACCTCAAATGGCACCGGATGATCCGCGACAGCGGCTGGAGCGGCCGCGTCGTCACTGCTTACCGGCCGGATGCCGTGATCGATCCCGATTTCGAAGGGTTTGCGGCCAATCTTGATCGGCTCGGCGAGATCACCGGCTGCGACACCGGCAGCTGGGCCGGCTATCTCGATGCGCATCGAAATCGCCGCGCTTTTTTCAAGGAGTACGGCGCGACGTCTTCCGATCATGGTCATCCGACCGCCGAGACCGCCAATCTTTCCGACGCGGCGACTGAAGAACTCTTCAGCCGTATCCGCCGCGGTTCCGACGATGAGCGCGAGCGGCGGCTGTTCAGGGCGCAGATGCTCACCGAAATGGCCAAGATGAGCCGCGACGACGGGTTGGTGATGCAGATCCATCCGGGTTCCTGGCGCAATCATTCCCCGGCGGTTTTCCAAAGATTCGGCCGCGACAAGGGCTTCGACATACCGACCCGCACCGATTACGCGACGGCGCTGAAGCCGCTGCTTGACTGCGTCGGGCTGGAGCGCGACCTTACCGTCATTCTCTTCACGCTGGACGAGACGAGCTACTCGCGCGAGCTGGCGCCGCTCGCCGGCGTTTATCCGGCGCTGAAGCTCGGACCGGCCTGGTGGTTCCATGACAGTCCGGAGGGCATGCGTCGCTTCCGCGAGATGACCACTGAGACGGCCGGCTTCTACAACACCGTCGGCTTCAACGACGACACGCGGGCCTTTCCGTCGATCCCGGCCAGGCACGAGGTTGCCCGCCGCGTCGACTGCGCCTTCCTGGCGCGGCTGGTGGCCGAGCATCGGCTGCGCGAGGACGAGGCGCATGAGCTGGCCGGGGAATTGGCCTATACACTTGCCAAGAAGGCATATCGCCTGTGACGGGGAGCCACGGAACGACCAATCCTTCGAGCAGCGCCAAGCGAAAGGCATGACGAGCGTGAGCGATCTTTCCTCCTTCAGCCTCACGGGCAAGCGCATCCTCGTCACCGGCGCCAACACCGGCATCGGACAAGGCATCGCCGTGTCGGTCGCGCGCGCGGGCGGCCTGGTCGTCGGCGTCGGCCGCTCGGCAATGGACGACACGGCCGGCAAGGTCGCGGCCGTGGGCGGCAGTTTCGAAGCGGCGAAGGCCGATCTCGGCGATCCGGCCGAGGGCGCCGCGATGCTCGACCGGGTCTGGGACGAGAGCGGCCCGCTTGACGGGCTGGTCAACAATGCCGGCATCATCCGGCGCGCCGACGCGGTCGACCTGAGCGAGGCCGATTGGGACGATGTGATGGACGTCAACCTGAAGACGGTCTTTCGGCTCTGCCAGGGTTTTGCGAGGCGCGTGCTTGCCGAACCGGGCCGGCGCGGCAAGATCGTCAACATCGCCTCGGTGCTGAGTTTCCAGGGCGGCATCCGCGTCGCCTCCTACACAGCCTCGAAGCACGGGGTGCTCGGCCTCTCAAGGCTGCTCGCCTGCGAGTGGGCGGCGAAAGGCATCAACGTCAACGGCATCGCGCCGGGCTATATCGAGACCAACAACACCGAGGCGCTGCGCGCCGATCCCGAGCGAAGCGCCGGCATCCTGGGGCGCATCCCCGCCGGACGCTGGGGGGGGGCCGACGACATCGGCGACGCGGCCGTGTTCCTGCTGGCGAGGGCGTCGGACTATATGCACGGCGCGGTGGTGCCGGTCGATGGCGGCTGGCTGGCGCGGTAATTTGTTTCCCGTCCGTTCAAAATTGCGCAAAAAACAAAGATTCTGGGTGGCTACTCAAAACGAAAAGCCCGCGCCGTGAAGCGCGGGCTTGTTGCCTGGGCGCCTGTGGCGCCGCCGCGGTACTCGAAACATCGCCGCAGGAGGGCAACCGTGCCGCAACAGGGTGAAGATTGGCTTAACGAAGAAGACTGGAATTCTGCCGGCATATCGGCCAAAGAGACAGCGGATCGGAGATGATCATTCGACCTCGCATGCCGGTGCCGGCGGCGGAACATAGCCGGCGGGAGTGTCGGGAATGGACCTTGCACGCAAGTCAGAGGCGCTTTTGCGCGAGGCCGCCAGGCGACCGATCAGGGAGATCCGGCGACTGGCGCTGGACTTGAAGCGGCTGTGGCGGCTTTGGGTAAAATCGGACACGGCGCGCTACAACAAGATATTCATCGCCGGCTGCGCGCGCAGCGGAACGACGCTTACGCAGCGCCTGATGGCATGTTTCGAAGACACTTTCGTTCATCGAGCCGAAGCGAGATATGTCCAGCTGGACATGCTGGACCGCCCGGAAGCCAACCTTGTGGTCAAGCGCTCCGAGCGGAGTCATGCGCATCTGGCGAGATTGCCGCGCGCGATAGGCCTGATCTATTGCGTCCGCCACCCTTTCGACGTGCTCACAAGTTCACACCCCAAAGCATGGCAGAGCGCCGGTTCCATGTCACGCCCGAACGCTGGCTGGCGGAATATGACGCTTTGCTGCGGTTGAGGAAGGCACAGCCTCGCCGTGCGATCGTCTATGCCCGTTATGAAGACATGATAGCCCGACCAGATGCGGTGCAGGAACAGATCGCGCGGGCATTCGACCTACAAATCGCGTATCCGCTTCAGCGAGGATCCAAGCAATCCCATACGCGCGACCTCCCTGAAGAAATGGGAACGGAACGAAGAGTTCCGAACCTATCTGCGCACGCTGCCGCCAATATTTCGCGCACGCCTCAAAGGGTTCTGCGACGAGTTCGGCTATGACATGCCGGACTGGGCCCGCGGATGACGCCGGCATTTGGCCTTTTGGCCAGACGGCATGGGCCTTTGATCACGCCCGGCATGCTGCCTGGCGATGACGGCGCCAACATAAACGGGCCATCGCTGGTCAGGATGCCCGATTGGGCGAAGGGTCGGCTCGGGGCCTACCATCTCTATTTCGCGCATCACAACGGCACCTACATCCGGCTTGCCTATTCCGATGCGATAGAGGGTCCCTGGCGGATCCATCCAGGTGGCGCGCTTTCGCTCGCCGAGTGTCCGTCCGTCACGGGGCATATTGCGTCTCCCGACGTGCATGTCGATGCGCAAAACCAGCGGATCGTCATGTATTTCCACGGTCCGGCCTCGAACGGCCAGGGGCAGACGACCTTTGCGGCCACGTCCGCCGACGGTCTGCGTTTCACACCCAATCCCGAACCGCTTGGACCATTTTACGCGCGGATGTTTCGGCATGATGGCTGGTGGTATGGGCTCTTCGGCACGGCCAACGTGCAGCTTCGCCGGTCAAGCGACGGTCTTTCCGGGTTCGAGAAGGGACCGGTCGTGCTGCCCGGCTCATGGCGGGTCCGGCCCAGGCATGTCGCGGTGCAGAAAGACGGCAACTCACTGATCGTCTACTACACACGCAAGGGCGACGCGCCCGAACGTGTGCTTTACGGCGCTATCGATCTCTCCGACGATTGGCTGCGCTGGACGGTACGCGGCAGGACCGAGCTGCTTAGGCCCGGCACCGATTTCGAGGGCGCTGGCCTGCCCCTCAGGCGCAGTCGGATGGGCGCCGCAAAGGGCAGGGAGAATGCCCTGCGCGATCCAGCCATTTTCGGGGAAGATGGGCGGATCTGGCTGCTTTATGCCGTCGCCGGCGAAAGCGGTATAGCGCTGGCCGAACTCTGCCGGGCTGAACCGAGGACGACGGGCCTGCGGAAGTTAATCGCGGTGCTGAGGCGCCGGGTCGGAGGCAACGCGACCTTGCTGGCGTAAGCCGCTCACTCAACGCTGCTGCAGCGCTAGCCGCACGCCGAGCGCGCAATAGATGCCGCCGACCACCTTGCCCTGCCATTTCAGCACCGCCGGATTGCGGCGCAGGAAGGAGCCCAGGCCGCCCGCGCTGACGGCAAAGACGATCGTGCTGAACAGCCCGAGCAGGACAAAGATGATGCCGAGCATCATCAGCTGCAGCACGACGTAACCGCCTTGCGGGTGCACGAATTGCGGCAGGAAGGCGAGGAAGAACAAAGCGGTCTTGGGATTCAGCACTTCGGTCAGGATTGCCTGCCGGAAGGCTTTTCCGGCCGAGATCGGTAGCGTCCTGCCAGCCAGATCGGCCGGCGCCTTCTCGAGGATGGCGCGGATGCCGAGGTAAACGAGATAGGCCGCGCCGATATATTTGATGACGCTGAACAGCATTGCCGAGGCGGCGATGATGGCCGAGATGCCGACAATGGCCATGATGGTGTGGATCACATCGCCCGCGGCGACACCGGCGCCGGTGGCAATGCCGACCTTGGTGCCCGAGCTCGTCGCCCGCGCCACGGTGAGCAGCGTCGCCGGGCCCGGGATGAAGACGAAGCCGAGCACCACCGCGATGTAGGTGAGAAGCGTGGCGGGTTCGATCATGCGAAGGCTCCTTGCGTCTGCCGCAGCCTTCGGCGGAAGGCTTGGCCTAGATAGCACCGTACAATGCCCCAGTGGAACTCTGACCGGCGGCGATGTCGGCGGGCCGCGGCCCGAAGCGAAATGACGCACCTGTTAGGCTTCGATAATTTTCGTCACGAGCGTCCACACTTCGCCTGCAAGGTGTCTGTTCGGGATGGACCGGCATTGGCTTTGACCTTCCGTTTCGACACGTGTCGTTGTATCGACACGGCAAGACCGAACGATGCCAGACCGGCAATCAGCCCAAGGCTCCTGTCGCGCGCGGCGCACGCCCGGTCGATCCTTAAAGGGGGACTGGCTTGGAAGAGCAAGCGACGCGTGAGACCCGGCGAAACCGCGTTGGAACGTGCAGGCTCCATAACGGGCGGGCTTGTCGTCGGATCGCAGCTGCCGGACGGAGGCAGCCCGCCGCATGATCTCGCCACCCATCCTTACCGCAACGCGGCATGGACTTATCGTGACGCCGGACATGTTGCCGGGCCGCGACGGAATCAACATAAACGGGCCGTCGCTAATCCGCATGCCCGACTGGGCGTCGGGGCGGCTAGGCGCTTACCATCTCTATTTCGCTGACCATGGCGGCTCCTATATTCGCCTCGCCTACGCGGAATCGATCGAAGGTCCGTGGCACATCCACCCTGGCGGTGTGCTGTCCCTCGATCAATGTCCGTTCATCAAGGAGCACATCGCGTCTCCCGACGTTCATGTCGATCAGCGGTATCATCGCTTCTTCATGTATTTTCATGGGCCAGCAGAAAGCGGGCAAGGCCAGATGACCTTTGCGTCGACGTCCGCTGACGGCCTTCATTTCAATCCGCTACCCGAGCCGCTTGGGCCTTCCTATGCGCGCTTCTTTCACCATGACCAGTGGTGGTACGGTTTTCTGGGGACGAGCACCGTCACCGTCTTCCGTTCCGGGACCGGCATCTCCGATTTCGAACAAGGCCCGGTTATCCTGCCTCCCGTAAAGGGCCGTCCGACCCCACGGCATCTGGCACTGCAGAAATCCGGCCGCTGGCTGCGGGTCTATTACACGCGCCGGGGCGACGCGCCGGAGCGCATCCTTCACGGCACGATCGATCTCGCCGAGGACTGGCGAAACTGGACGGTGCAGGGCGAGACCGAACTGCTGCGCCCGCAGACGAACTTCGAAGGGGCGGATTTGCCGCTCCGTCCTAGCCGGGACGGGGCGGCCGAAGGCAAGGAAAACGCGTTGCGCGATCCCGCGATTTTCGAGGAGAATGGCCGCACCTGGCTTCTCTATGCCGTCGCTGGAGAGAGCGGCATCGCCTTGGCCGAGATTACGTCGAAGGACATCCCTGCCAGAGCTGCCCTAACGCCGGTTACCACTCTGCGCCGCGGCGCAAGGCGATTTTTCTGGCGCCTCCGCAAGGCCGCGCGCCGGCTGCCCTCGGCTATGACATTTCGCAAACGAATCTTCATCGCGGGCTGTGCCCGCAGCGGAACCACGCTCAGCCGTCGTTTGATGGGGTGTTTCGACGATACCTATGTCCATGCACACGAAGCGCCCTATCAGGCGCTACTGGAACTGGATCGCCCCCAATTCAATCTGGTCGTCAAACGCACCCATGACAGCCATAAGGACATCGAGCATTTGCCTGCCTCGGTCGGGTTGATCTATTGCGTTAGGCATCCATTCGACGTGCTCACCAGCTCGCATCCGGAGACGGTGAACGAGCGGCGTTTTCATGTAACGACCGAACGCTGGGAGGCGGAGTATGACGGATTGATGCGGCTCAGGCAGGCTCAGCCCGAAAGAGCCGTTTTCTATCTGCGCTATGAAGAGCTGATCGCCGAACCGGATATCGTCCAGGGAAGGATCGCTCGATCATTCGACCTTTCACCGGTCACCCTGTACAGCCGGGATGCGGACAATCCGATACGGGCGACGTCGCTGAGAAAATGGGAGCGCAATGAAGAATTCCGGACCTACCTGCATGGCCTGCCGGCAGCGTTCCTCGCCCGCGTGGAAAGCTTCTGCCGCGAATTCGGCTACGATGTGCCGGACCGCAAGTTGACCACGGAAGCGCGGTGATGCCCGCACAGGCAGCCAGCCTGCGGGCCGAGGACCATCAGCGTCGCGTCCTCAAGGACGTCTTCGGCTACGACGATTTTCGCCCCGGGCAGGCCGCCGTCATCGAGGCCCTGCTCGCCGGGCGCCATGTGCTGGCGGTGATGCCGACGGGTGCCGGCAAGTCGCTGTGCTATCAGGTTCCGGCGCTGGTCAAAGGCGGGCTCACCATCGTGGTGTCGCCGCTGGTGGCGCTGATGCAGGACCAGGTCGCCGGCTTGCGGCTTGCCGGTGTCGCCGCCGACACGATCAATTCCTCGCTCGACCGCGAGGCCAATGTCGCGGCCTGGCGCCGCGTGGCGTCCGGGCAGACGCGGCTGCTCTATCTGGCGCCGGAGCGGCTGATGACGGAGCGGATGCTCGAAGCGCTGTCGCGGCTCGATGTCGGCCTGATCGCCATCGACGAGGCGCATTGCATCTCGCAATGGGGCCCGGCCTTCCGGCGCGAATATGAGGACCTGTCGCGGCTGCGCGGGTTGTTTCCGCGCGTGCCGATCATCGCGCTGACGGCGACGGCGGACGAGGCGACGCGCGCAGACATCGAAGCGCGGCTGTTCGCGGGACGCGCCGAAACCCTGGTGCTGGGCTTCGACCGGCCCAACATCAAGCTGGCGATTCAAACAAGACAGCAAGCGCCAGCTGCTGCGCTTCGTCGAGCGCCACCAGGGTAAAAGTGGCATCGTCTATTGCCTGTCGCGCCGCAAGACCGAGGAAATGGCCGCCTTCCTGGAGAGAAACGGCGTGCGGGCGCTCCCCTACCATGCCGGCATGAGCAAGGAGGCGCGGGAGGCGAATCAAAACGCTTTCATGAGCCTGTCCGGCGTCGTCATGGTGGCGACCATCGCCTTCGGCATGGGCATCGACAAGCCCGATGTCGCCTATGTCTTCCACACCGACCTGCCCGGCAGCCTTGAGGCGTACTATCAGGAGATCGGCCGCGCCGGGCGCGACGGCCGGTCGGCGGAAGCGCATATGCTCTACGGCGCCGGCGACATCCGCACGCGCCGCATGTTCATCGATGAAGAGGATACCTCGCCCGAACACAAAAGACGGGCGCATCGCCGGCTCGACACGCTGATCGGCTATTGCGAGACGGCGCAGTGCCGGCGCCAGGTGTTGCTCGGCTATTTCGGCGAGGAGGCGCAGCCCTGCGGCAATTGCGACAACTGCCTCGACCAGGCGCCGCGCGCCGACGGCTCCGCGGAAGCACGCATCATCCTTGCAGCCGTGGCGCAGAGCGGCGAGCGCTTCGGCTCCGCCCATGTCATCGACATCCTGCTTGGCCACGAGACGGAAAAGGTGCTGGCGAGAGGCCATCAGAAGCTCGCCAGCTTCAAGACCGGCATCTTGCACAGGAAGCCGGTCTGGCTGTCGCTGATCCGGCAACTTGTCGCTGGCGGCTTCCTGGTGCCCGATCCCGACGGCCATGGCGGTCTCGTCATCTCGGAAAGCGGCCGCGCGCTCGAGCGTGGCGAGGTGGCGTTCGAGTATCGTGTCGAGGGCCGGGACCGTCTCGCGCGGGGCAGGAAGCGCGCCGCGCAAGGCGCCGCTGCGGATGGCGAGGGTGTCGACGCTTCCCTGCTTTCGACGCTCAAGACGCTGCGGCTGCGGCTCGCCAAGGAACGCCAGGTGCCGGCCTATGTGGTGTTCTCCGACCGCACGCTGATCGATATGGCCGAGCGCCGCCCGCAAGACCTCGACGAGTTCGCCGAGGTGAATGGCGTGGGCGCGGCGAAGCTGAAGGAGTTCGGCGAGGTTTTCCTGAGCGCGATCGCCGCGCATCGCGCTGCCTAGATAGGTGCTGCCGCCGGAATTGCGCGACAGAGCCCCGAACGCCTGACGCTGATCGGGACAAGCCAAGCACACTAAAGTTTTCACTTTTGTCCCGCCGCGACGGCGAAAATCCGACAACGGCCGCGATCAAGAGGCTTTAGGTACGGCGCTGCCGCGACATAGGATCCGGCGCAAACTTTCGGCGGCTATCAGCCCGGGTAGGTTCGCAATGACGATAACCATCGACAATGCCGCAAGCTGGCGCGACATCGCGCGTGTCGGCGACGGCGAAAATCTGGCCTTGGCGCCGGCCGCCTGGGATCGCATCGCGCAAGCCAATCGCATCGTGGCAAGCCTCGTCGAGAAGGGCATTCGGGCCTATGGCGTGAACACAGGGGTCGGCGCGCTGGCAAGCCAGGTGGTGGCGCCGGCCCTGCAGGAGAAGCTGTCGCGCAACATCATCCTCAGCCACGCTTGCGGCGTCGGCGACCTGGTGCCGGAACGCAGTATCCGCGCCGTCATTGCCGCGCAGGTGGCGAATTTCGCGCATGGCCATTCGGGCGTGCGGCCGCAGATCGTGCGCAACCTGCTCACCTTCCTCGAGCGGGGCTGCGTTCCGGACGTTCCGTCGCGAGGATCGGCCGGATATCTCACGCATAACGCGCATATCGCGCTGGTGCTGATCGGCGAGGGCAGGGCGACGGTCGCCGGACGCAGGATGAGCGGCCGCGAGGCGCTGGCCGAGATCGGCCTGGAGCCGCTGGTGCTGGGCGCCAAGGAAGGCTTGAGTCTCGTCAACGGCACGGCCTGCGCGACCGGCCTCACCAGCATCGCGCTGGTTCGCGCCGAGCGTCTGCTGTCCTGGGCCGATGCGGCGGCAGCACTCACGCTGGAAGCAGCCGGCGGGCAAATGGCGGCCTTCGACGAAACCGTGCTGGCCATGCGACCGTCGCCTGGCATCGAGGCGGTCGGCGCCTCGTTGCGGCAACTACTCGACGGCAGCGGGCTGATCGAGGCTGCGCAGGGCAGCCGCACGCAGGACGCGCTCAGCCTTCGCGCCGTGCCGCATGTGCATGGCGCGGCTCGCGAGGTGCTGGAACGCTCGGCACTGCTGGTCGACCGTGAGCTCGCTTCGGTGACCGACAACCCGGCCGTGGCCGGCACGCCCGATGAGCCGAAAGTGTTTTCGCAGGCGCATCCGGTCGCCCCCGCGCTCGGGCAGACCGCCGACGGCTTGACGATCGCGCTGGCGCAGGTCGCGGCAATGAGCGAGCGCCGCATCGATCGCCTGGTCAATCCGCTTGTCAACAATCTGCCGGCGTTCCTCGCCGCCGAAGGCGGCTGCAATTCGGGCTTCATGATCGCCCAGTACACCGCCGCCTCGCTCAGCAACGTCAACCGGCGCCTCGCCGCGCCGGCGGCGACGGATGGCGGCGTCACTTCCGGCCTGCAGGAAGATTTCCTCGCCCATCCGACAGTGGCGGCCAACAAGCTTCTGGCCGTCATCGACAATGCGGAATACATCCTGGCGATCGAGCTCATGGCCGCCGCGCAGGCGCATGACTTCCTGTCCGGCAAGGCCGCGCGGGCACCCGGCACGGACGCCATCTACCGCGCCGTGCGCCGACGCATCCCGCACTACGGCGACGACCGCCCGCTGTCGTGGGACATGGAAATGCTGCGGGACTTTATCCGCGGGGCGGATGTGGTGGGGTGAATTTCGCGAAGAGCGAATGGCGAAGAGCCGGTCAACGCCAAAGGCAGACCTTGACGTCCTTCCCGACATAGCAGGCGCCTTCGCGGCGAAGTTCTCCCCAATCTCCAGCCTCGCCGTGCGTGTCGCGAATATCCGCATTCGCATAGCCGGCCCAGGAATCTCCGTCCTTGTAGACGACTGCCCAGTAATCTTTTGACATCTCACCGGCCCCGCTATGCGTGTCGGGATAGTCGATGCCTGCAAAAACCTGGTTGGGCCCCTGGATGTTGAAATCGCCGCCCTGCTCGATCTGATAGGAGCATTTTCCGGAGATGCGGGTCTCGCCGTGAACGACCAGCAGGCAGCGGCCCCATTTGTAACCGCTCGGCAGACGATGCTGTGCCGCGTGCGAAGGCGAGAAGGAAAACGCGATTGCAAGAGCAACCGCTATCGTTCGTCCGGCCGACGGCCAATCCAAAGACCGGCCGGACACCGTTGGATTCCGCCCAGAGCGCATGTCGACCGGCCCTCCGCAGAATGATCCCCTGAGACCATATTCTACCGACCATAGCGGATTCTTGTCACGCGAGTGTGTGCTGCTTCACGCTGCTGCCGAGGCCATCCTGCTTGGCGCGAAGGATCGCGTCGATCCTGCGAAGCGCGCAGCGCGAAGCAGGATGGCGGAGAGGGAGGGATTCGGTTTCACGCCTATCCTGCTGAAAATGCTAATCTTTTCGCGCTTTTTGTTACGCAGTTTGTTACACTGCTACAACTGCGATTTACAATCGCTCTTTTGAGCTCGCCTGCCCAATCCATCTTATCTGTCGAAACCGACGCAATGGCGCGGCGGTGGATTGGGTCACTCTGTCATAGTATCCGCGCTTCATTAAGTTGACGATGCCGTTTAGACTCGGAGCTGATCCTTTCCGGTCGATCACCAGGATTTGGCGCGCGACCCGGCACCGGCGGTTCGTCTTTGTACGTTTGTGTCATCCAGGCCGGATCAACTCGGCCATCAGGCTTCTCACGACTTATGCATGCGTTTCCCACTTTTATTAGCATTCGGTGCGAACCCGCACCCTGCACCAAACCTGCGACGCCTAAGCTATCGTCCTCGACTTGAGCGTTCCCTGCTTCTCGTGGAAGACGCTAAATTCGCTCGTGCGTTATTGCCGGCCAGCAAAGGCTGCGGGTCGGCGGTGAGGGTGTCGAGGAGCGGCGGCCGTTCCCTTTCACTCAATAGTGCCGCCGGCGCCTGGATGGTTTCCACGACGCCGCCCCCGCAATCGTAGCCGTTGTGATGATCATCGTGCATGCGCTGAGCTGTTGGGGACATGCTGATGGCGGTGCCGGAAGCACCGGAGACATGTGATATCTCGGCAGCGGGCAGAGCGGCTTCTCTGTCGCTGCACAGGAAAGCGTAGAGTTCCTTCACGCAAATGCGGGCGTCCTTCTTGTCTTTTTGAAAGGGCGGGACGAGGGGCAACCTGATATCGGCCTTTTGGTAGAACGGACTGCGCTCTTCGTACAGCTGGTCAACCTTCTGCTCGATGTCGGCGCCTTGCAGCAGCGGCCGGCTGGTGTCCCTCTCGAGGCGCCTGCGGAGCTCTTTCAGCTCGGGTGTCGAGCCAGATCGACCTCGCCTTATTAAGAATCAGGGCTTGATTGGACTCCTTGCCAAAGCAGCCGCCGCCGGTTGCGATGACGATGGGGCCTCTCTCCAGCTGCTTGGCGAGCTCTTTGGTCTCCAGGTCCCTGAAGTGCGCCTCGCCACGGCCAGGGTCGGCGAACATCTCCATCAGATTGCCGTGATCGGCGACGATATGCTTATCGATGTCGACAAACTCCACCCCCAACTCCTTGGCAAGCTGGGCGCCGATGGTCGACTTGCCGCTCGCCGGCATGCCGACGAGCACGACCGGCCGCGTACCGAGGGCCGCGAGGATCTCGCCGGCTTGCGGCGAGCGAGCGACCGCAATCTGTTGTCTTGCGACGATGGGCGACCTGGAGGTCCCTGCCGCCCTCGACCTGCTTTCTCCTGACGAGTCCCAGTGTAATATCTCCCAGGCACCACGGGGAATGGGGACTAGCTGTGAGCTCTGCGCGCGGTGCGCGAGCTCGGCCCGATAACTGGCCGGCGTAGGGAACTCGACCTCGAAGCGATAGTTCTGCGCGGTTCTGAACGCCGTGTGAACGCCGCGTAACCGCGGCCTGTCCATCCTGATGACCCAGTTGGTGGTCTCGACCTCGCTGCAGTCCCGCTCCTCGAAGGCCAGTGCCGCCTTCCTGAAGGCGCGCGTAAAAGCCTCGTCCGGGATCTCGAAGACATGGCGCACGGCATTGGTGACCAGTTGGGCCTCCGGCGCCGTGCTCACGCTCTGGCCGGTCAACTCGTCGGCTATCCAGACCTGCCCGCCCGACCGTTGGTCAAGATGCGGCACCTTCACCTCGATGCCGTCCTGCCGCAAAAGCTCGGCAACCGCATGCACAATTTTTGGTAATCGCGCTTTCTTGCGCTTCGGCGGGGGCGGCTTCGAGCCTGGCCCGCTCAAGGGCCTGTTCGCTGCTCAGCGTTATCGTGCTGGCGCGGTCGTCTTCGGCCGAGATTGCTAAGGCGCTGAGCAGAATGCGCTTTTCGACGGCGAGTCTGATCGAGGCCTCCATGACCGATGCCGCCAGCGTGGGGTTGTCCTTCAGATCCGCCAGGCTGCCATCGACGTCGAACCGGCCCTGGTGGAGCTTTGCCGCCTGCGCCTTGACATATGGCGCCGACTTGAAGCCCGGCCTCTGCTCCAAGAGCCGCTGCAATTCGGTGGTTTTTTGCATGAACACCCGCGCACCGGTATCGGACTTGTAGGCGTCAGTGCCGACCTTGATGCCGACGCTCAACAGATTGATGGCGCTTTCATGCAGCTTGACTTCCGACTGCTCATGAGCCGGCTCGCTATTGAGCTGCAGGTTCCAGTCCTGGAGCTCGGCCACTAACAACGCGGCCAGTTCGCAGGCCACCGGATGCCTGGCGGCCTTGCTGTCTTCCCTCGCCCTGGCGATGAGCTCATGGAGGGCCTGGCCATCCGGCCGATCTTCCTGCAACAGTGCGCGGATGTCGGCCTTGAGCTCATTATGAATGCCCTCGTAGGTGCCGAAGATGGCACGCTCGGCAAACCAGCGTTGCGCCTCCAGCGGCTGCGCCAGCACGTTGCGCTGCAGGCAGCTGTAGGTCTCCAGCACCAGCCCGGTGGCCGACAGGATCTGCTTGGACCGGGTGAACTGGTAGCCGCTTTTCTCAATGGCCGGCGTGTGCGACTTCGGCGGCTTCATCGAGGCGATGCCGCGCGCCTGCAGCTGCGCGTCGAACTGGCGCACATGCTCGTAAAGGCGAGGCTGGTCGCCAATGATGACGACGGTGTCGCCATCAAAATCGCCGTCGAGCATTTTTTGTTCGACGCTTGGAACCGCAACCAAAGAGCCGGGCGCGAACACCTCCGTCGCCTGCAGGATGCCGACGCACTCGAGCGCGGTGTCGGCCTTGACCCGGTCCTTTTCCTCCAGCCAGTACGAATGGCACTTTACGTCCTCGGCAGACATCACGACCCCGCGCTCGGCGAAGTCCGCCGGCCACATTTCGTCGGGCACAACGATCAAGATGCCTTTGGCAAAGAAGGTCGGATCGTCGGCGGCAAGCCCAGCCCCCGACCTGTGCGCGAAGTTGAAGCTATATTGGAAGGCCACGCACCGATCCAGGAACGCCGCGGTCCGGTCGCCATCGCGCGCCGACCTGACCCGGTCGGCGGCGAACGGGCGCAGGTTGGGCTTGTCATAGGGGGAGCGTCCGACAAGCACGCCAGCGTCACGGGTCAAGGTCTTGCTCTTGCCCGTCGGCACATGCAGGCATTCGTCGCTGGACGGCACGGCGATAGCGCTCGAACCCTCGATATGCCCGCCCGTGACCGTCCGGAACAGCTCCTCGGCGGTGAGGCTTTGATGGGTTTCGAGCCAAGCCTGAGCCTTCTCGCGGGTCTCCTGTGCTACCTCGACGCTACGCGGATAATGTTGCAGCGCCGAGGGCGGTACCGCCGATTGCCTTTTATCGGCATAGGCAGGCATCCGCTCGGGAGCGTCGTGGCGAGCCCGGGCAATGGACGGCATGCGCTCGGCCAGTGAGGCCCTAATGAAGCCGCAGCCGTCATGCGGCCGCAAGGCGATCTCGCCGTCTCGCCCCTCGAACCGGAAGGGATGCACTGCGCCTGCGGGATGGTCGGGCAGAAGGGACAGCTTGAAGCACCCTTCCAGCGCATAATCATGGGGGCCAATGTCGGGGATGCCCGGCGGCGCGGCAAATCCGCGGCGCTGGGTATAGTAATAGGCTTCCTTGAACGGCGCCCAGGCCCGCGACAGCTGCTCAAAGGCCGTACCCGGAGCCGTCTCGGCATAGGGGATCGCCAAAAGCTTGCCGCTTGGGGCCTCTGCGGCCGTGAAAGGCAGGTGAGAGGCAAGCTGGTTCAGGCTCTTTTGCGGCGGCTTCAGTTTGCTGCCGCCGAACAGGTCCATGCGGTAGGGCACGCCCTCCACGGTGAACGTGCGTGTCAGCATGGCTCCAGTCGGAGTTCCCTTTAGCTGCACCGCCACCACCTTCACCGCGCCCGAGGTCAAGCGGTGGAAAATGGAATAGCGCAACTCGGCTTCGCTGGCCAGCGGCCGGCCTTGCATGTCGACCACCGGCAGCCGCATCAGTCCGGCATCGCCTTGCGGCGGTCTCGGCTCGTGGTCCATGGCCTGAAGGACCCGATGGACATCGAAGCTGGAGGCTGCATGCTGGGCCTGGATCATCGATGCGTTCTGCGCCATGAAGGTGTCGAGCGCTTCGAGCGGCTCCTTCGCCTCGATCTCGGCGATCACGCTCGAGTTCGCGCACCGCCTCGGCGCGCGCCGCGGCGCTCCTTCCTCGGCTGATGAACACTGCCGATCATAGATTCGACTGCCAGCCTCAAAGCCCCATCGTCGTGCATAATATGGGCTGGCCTCGCTACATTCGAAGGGGATCGAAGGCCGATCCCACGGTGCGGTGAAAGAAGCTGCAAGCGGCTTCCAAGACTAGGTGCGAGCACCTCGATCTCATTGTAGGCCCGTCATCGGATCATATGGAAATCGGTGAGCTTCATCCGCCGGCCTTTTACAACGTGGTTTGGTCGATCCTCTAGGGGATTACGCAGTCTTAAGCCAGCATTAATACCTTAGACGCGACACTAGGAATACTTTTACTATTCGCTAAAGCTCGATGCTATTTGACGAGGACTGGTCTTGCGTTTGCAGTTTTCTAGATGAGAGGGCTAAAGGACATTAGCGTCGGGACCAAGCTCTCGTTGGGCTTTGGGCTGGCGCTGCTGTGCGTCGTGGCCGTGGGAGTATTTGGGGTCGCGCAACTGCGATCACTCAACAAGGTCACGAGCGAGATCACCAGCGTTTGGTTGCCCCAGGTCCAGATCGTCGGCGAGATGAAGCGCAACCTCGCGGAACACCAGCTCTATGCGACGTTGCGCGTGCGCACTGCCGAGGCTGCGCAGATAGCCGGCATTGAGAAGGAGATGGCGAGGGAAAGCGACGAAATACTGCAAGGTCGGCGCGCCTATCGCCGGAGTGCCGGATCGCTGGCCGAGCAGCAGCTGTTCGACCAGTTCGTCAACCTATGGACGGCCTACGAAGATTCCCTGACATCGATTTTCCCGCTCCTCGAAACAGGAGGGCGAACAATGGCTGTCAAGGAGTTCGAGACGGTATCGCTCCCGACCGTTGCCGCCGCCACGCAGCGATTGGACGACCTGCTGGCCCTCACCAACGAGCGCAGCACGGCCGCGGCGGTGATGGCGGACAGGACCTACACCGTTGCGCAAAGATTGACTTGGCTGGCAGTTCTTTTTGCCGCCGGGTGTCTTGGTGGGCTTGTCGCCTGGATACGCCACAATGTCAGCAAGCCGATCCTCGCCGTGACCGAGGCGATGCGTTGCTTGGCGCAGGGCGAGCGCCGTTCGAGTCTCATTGCGCTGAAAAGGGATCGGCAGGACGAGGTTGGAGTGCTGTTCTCGGCCTTTGCCGGCTACCGGGCCAGCCTGGAGCGCAGCGATGCCTTGGCCCGAGAAGCCGAGCTGGAGCGGCAGCAATTGGCCGCGGCCGCCGCCAATATGCCCGTAGGGCTTTGCATGTTCGATGCGGAGAGGCGGCTGGTTCTGTGCAACCAAAGCTACGCCGATCTCTACCATGTGCCGGAGCCCCTGACTCGTCCCGGCACGCCGTGGATCGATTTGATGCGGTTCCGGATCGCGGCGGGCCTCTATGCCGGCCATGACCCGGAAAAGTATGTGCAGCAGCTGACGGAGACCATCGATCGCGCAGAGCGGACGGTGAGCCTGGTGGAACTCAGGGACGGACGCACCATCGACCTCATCCATCAGCCACTGCCGGGCGGCGGGTGGCTTGCCACTCACCATGACGTGACCGACTTGCGGCGGAGCGAAGCCAAGATTTCATACATGGCGCGCCACGACGGACTTACCGAGCTTCCAAATCGCATATTGTTCCGCGAACGCGCCGAGGAGGCTTTGGTCGAGATGCGGCGTGATGGTAGCAAGATTGCTTTCCACTGCCTCGATCTCGATCATTTCAAGATGGTCAACGACACGCTGGGGCACCCGGTTGGCGACGCCTTGCTGAAGGAGGTCGCCGCCAGACTGAAACAGGTGGCCCGTGAAGGCGACACCGTGGCAAGGCTCGGCGGCGATGAGTTCGTGATCATTCAAACCGCGGTTGATCAGCCGGTCGAGGCGACAGCTCTTGCCCAACGGGTCATTGATGGGCTGAGCGCACCTTATGTCGTCGATGGCCACGGGGTTATGATCAGCGCCAGCATCGGCATCTCGATCGCGCCGGACGATGGCATTGACGCCGACCAACTTCTCAAGACCGGCGACATGGCGCTCTACCGGGCGAAGGCGGAAGGCCGCGGAACCTACAGGTTCTTCGAACCGGAAATGGATGCGCGCATGCAGGCGCGGCGGTTTCTCGAACTCGACCTGCGCGAAGCGGTGGTGCGGCAGCAGTTCGAAATCTACTACCAACCGCTCCTCAATCTCGACCGCGGCGAGGTCAGCTGCTTCGAGGCGCTGCTGCGCTGGCATCACCCGACGCGCGGCATCGTATCCCCGGGAGAATTCATCCCGCTGGCCGAGGACATCGGCCTCATCGTCCCGATCGGTGAATGGGTTATCAAGCAAGCCTGTCTCGACGCGGCAAGCTGGCCCGGTAGCATCAAGGTCGCCGTCAATCTGTGCCCGGCGCAATTTCGCAACGCGCGCTTGCTCTCCACCATCGTCGAGGCATTGGATATCTCGGGACTGCCCCCCAGCCGGCTTGAGCTTGAGATCACCGAGACAGTGCTGCTGGCCAACAGCCAGGCGACTCTCTCGATGCTGCAACATATCCACATGCTCGGCGTTCATATCGCGATGGACGACTTCGGAACCGGATATTCGAGCTTGAGCTATCTGCGCTCGTTCCCATTCGACAAGATCAAGATCGATCAATCCTTCATCACGGACGCCGGAGATATCGACAGTTCCGTCGCCATCATTCGAGCGGTCACGAGCCTCGGCAACAGCCTCGGGATGCAGACCACCGCCGAGGGCGTCGAGACCGTGGAGCAGCTGGAACGGGTCCGAAGAGAAGGCTGCACCGAGGCGCAGGGCTTCCTGCTCAGCCGCCCGCTGCCCGCGCGGGACATCCCCGCGATGCTGGAGCGGACCCGCGCCGTGGTGGCGGGCGAGATCATTGAGACCGAACCCGAAACGTCAGGCGAGCGAGACACGGACAAGCCGGGCAGGCGTCGCAGTAGGGCGTCTGTCCCCGCCTAACCGGGATGCAAGCGAAAAACAGTGCCAACGAACATGAGTTTGCCGGCCTAGTTCAGGCCGCCACTCGGATCATGTCGATAGCGGGTGTGTAGGTCGGCGCGGCTCGAAATTAGGTGTGCTGAGCGCCGGTCAAAGTGGGATTAGCTTGTCATATCGATTATGGGATCCAGGTTGAACCCGACTTGCAGGACTCTGCTCGTAACCGAGCAGATCAACCTCACATTCGGTCGCTGCTCTTCACGGCTGCACCAACATCCCGCCTACGGCCGCTGGGCTCGGGCGACGAGACCATTCTGAGTGAGCGGCGTTTTATATACCCGTTCGGTCGTCAGTACCTTGCGTTCACGACAGATACGCCGGCGATCCTCCTGCTCCGGTGTTGGCTCTTTGACCATTGCACATATGCGCGGTTCGCCTCGCTTGAAGGCAAGGAGAGACGAGCGTTTCACCATCGATCTTATCGGTTTTGGCTCGGCGACTGCGACGAGACACTGCGATAGAAGCGGGATCAACGACGTAGCTCTCGATCCCCGCCTTGCTCAGAACCCGATGGATCCAGGAGCCATCGAGCCCGGCTTCCTGGATAGCGACGACGGGGAAGTCTGGCCCCATGCGTGCTCTTGCCTTCTCTCGCACGCTATCGAAGCGACGGAACAAGGCGGATAAATCACCACTGGGGACACTGTGTTTCGACAACTTCTCGCCGCCACCTGGCGACAACGACGAGATCAGCCAGGTTGAACGGCTGAGCTCCAGCGATACGAAGATTGCGCCCAGACCAGTCCGGATAGCAGTCAGAGTTTCGGATCGGTCGGCCACTACATGCATGGTGTTCCTCCGCGGGGTGTTTGTTAGCAGCGTCACTCTGCCAGAGCACGCGCCGCTATCCATCCGTCGCCATGGGATCTGGTGATTGTTCATGTCGCCGATTCCCGCGAAGGAACGCCACCATGACCAAGATTGAAAGTAAGACCGCCAGCGCTGCCGTCAAAGACATTCTGCTTTCAGACCCGGACGGACTTCACGAAATGATCCGTGCGGTGATGCAGGAGGTGCTCGAGGCCGAGATGGACGACGGTGGAGGAGACCATCGAGCGCACGCTGACCTTCTTTTGCCTGCCGCGCCAGCATCACAAGCATCTCAAGAGCACCAACATGCTTGAACGGCTCAATGAGGAAATCCGCCGGCGCACCTATGTCGTGCGCATCTTCCCCAACGCCGAAAGCTGCCTGCGCCTCGTCAGGGCGCCGGCTGTCGAAACCAACGAAAACTGGATGGAGGCCCTACATCAACATTGACGACCTGCGCGAGCACAAGAAGCTCGCTCTACGCCAAGCCGCATGACCAGCATCGTGGCCGCCCCATTTTGCAGAACTTGACGCACACAACCGCCACTTCGAGTTTACCGACCGCACCGAGTCATCCACGCAAAGACCTGCGCAGCGTCAGCTTCAGAGCTTGGTCCCACCGGCTGAACGCCAAAAAAGCGGATCTTGGCCATCGGAAGCGCCCTCAACCGACTGAGAGGTTTCGGCTTATGCGATGCGACTGGCAGTCCTGCGCTCCGGGGACAAGGCCGTGGCGGCAGAAGATCCCCTGGACATCAGGCGATGTCCGGAAGGCAGCATCGTAGTAACGGTTTTTACGCCGCTCGCGGCACGCGCGAGGTGAACGTCGCCCGGGTGACCGACACGCTGGTGCCGTCAATATCGCTGATAATCTCCACCCTGGCCTCCAGTTGTTTCACCAGTGCTTCGACGATGGCTGTTCCAAGTCCGGTAGCCGGTACGTCGTTGGCGATCTTGCCGACGCCATTGTCCGAAACCGTCAGTTTCCAGTCACTGCCCGCGGTCTCGTAGCTCACCTGGATGCGAGCGCCGGTTCTCTTCTTGGGGAAAGCATATTTGATGGCGTTGAGCACGAGTTCGGTGACAATTAGTCCCAGACTGACTGCCCTTTGCGAATCTATCCTGCCGCCTTCGGCCATTACGGTGACCGTGATCGGCTGGGCTTCGCCGACCATCGACGAGGCGAGGCTGCTGCACAATTTCGGTAGGTAAGAGCCGACATCGATCTCGTCGACGCCGGCGGAGGTGTGGAGATGGCGTTGCACCTCGGCCACGGACAGAACGCGCTGATGGGCGTCCTTGAGATGCTGGCGCGTCTCTTCCGACGTCACCGAGCGTGCCTTCAGCAACAGGATCGAGGCAATGATCTGCAGGCTGTTGGCAACCCGATGCTCCATCTCGCGCAGCAGGACGTCTTTCTGCCGAAGCAGGTCTTCGGTGCGACCGAGCAGTTCTTCCTTCTCCCGCTCGATGATACGACGGGCCGTTATGTCATTGAAGGCGAGAAGGATGGTGATGGCCGAACTATGGTCGTAAAGCACCTTGCGGGCATTGAGCAGCATGGTGCGACGGCCGATCCGCGTTCCTGAGCCATGCTTGCCTCCCTCTATCCCTTGATCTGGATCTTCTTCGGCCGATCCGCCTCCGGCCGGTGCAACTCGACTTCGAGCAGCCCGTTGGCGAAACGCGCCTCGACCCGTTCCGGGTCGACGCGGAATGGCAATTGCACTGTCCGGGAGAAGGTCCCATAGGCGCGCTCACGGCGGTGCCAGACGGATTTCTCGTCCTCCGTTCGAGGCTCGCGCGTTCCCTTCAATGTCAGAATGTTCTCGCGCACCGTGAGGCCGATTTCGTCAGGTGATATCCCCGGCAGTTCCGCGGCCACCGCCACGCTGTCCTCGCCAGTCCAAAGATTGATCGGCGGAAACTCCTGAGCGGCGCTGGCGGTCAGCCCGGCCAAACGCTGGTTTACTTCCTGTTGCATGCGCCGCATTTCCACAAACGGATCGAACCCGATGCGGCCGAAATCCGACAAAAGCATGTACATCCTCCTATGATTCACGACCTTGCATGATTGCCACGCGCGACACGTGCGTGCGCACCGGAAGCGGAATCGATCGATGGCAACAGGAGGGGCGATCAGCACAGAGACCGAGCGGCCCGATCGCGCAACCTCGCAGAATGCGAGAAAGAGGGGTTCGGGCAGACGCCGGAACACATCCTCCTTGCGAAGCGACATGAACCGAACTCGATCCACCGTAGGGCCGGACCGTCATTCCCGTGCCAGGACCCGATAGCGGCATCCGGCTTTATCATTAGGTGGCCCCAAATGGCCTTTCACGAGGTGATCTTTGACATTCCACCAGTCACCTCTTCGGCAACAGCGGGGTCCCTTCGAATCCGTAGCCACGTTGCCTCTAGTCGCTGATTTGGCTTCCCTTTGCGCAACTGTCGGGATCGACGAAGCGTCCCGAATTGCACCGCGGTTCGATCAACTGATCGCAGGCGACGCGCCGCATCGTCATGGTAGCTGACGAATGAATCGGCATGACACGTCGCAGTGACCGAGACATCAAGCCAGCACCTATGTCGGCTTGCCGCAAGTCAAAAGAATCCAGCCCTGCGTGCCGCGTTCGCTGACCTTCGCCAGTGACGCCATTTGCATTTCGGCCGGACAGATGGGCACAGACATGTGCAATTCCCGCATCGCCCATTATTGGAACTCACAAGGCGGCGTTCTTTCCGTCTTGGCGAGCAGCGGGCCAACGCGTTACCGGCGGTGATCTTCCTGCAGCTTTAAATCAGTCGCCACCAACGACGAAATCAGATTTGGCCAGCACGCCGGCAATCCTGGCAAATCCCACAATGCTTGCCGCGCCTGCTCGGGTGTCATCTGTCCGGCGATCGCTGCGTTGCTGCTTCTCACCGCGCAACTGAATACCGGTCCCCGACGCGCTTTTGGCCACTGATTCAGGAATACGAGCGCTTCGCGCACTGTGTTGATGTCGTGACGACGTCGTTGGTCTTAACCTGGACCGGCGATAGGAAAGCCAGACCGGTTATTCTTACCTCCCTGCGATCGCACGCTGGATCTTTCATTCGGTGGTTGGTTGCGTGACAGGTTTCGAACGTTAGGTCTTGTTTTCTCTGGAAGATCGGGCTGTACGACATAATCCAAATGTTGCGACGCAGCGAAGGCTTCTGCTGGTTCCCGAGTTGAAAAAGCCAGTTGCACCTGGATGAGTGTGTCGCCGCCACCCAATAGCCCATCAGATGTTCAATGGCAGGCGGCGTCCGACGCTCGAACAGCAAGCGCCACGGCCGGCGGGTAGCCGATGCCACAGCTTTGGAGCTGCCCCGGATACTATTATAAGACCGATTGACGCGGGGCTCGACGCGTTTGCGGCAAATAAGCTCGAGTGTGGACAGAGATGTGACGTTCTATTGAGTCGCTGACCCAATCGGTAGCGACCTGGTGATCCACGCAACCAATTCCGGTCGTTTCTGTCACTAAGAACTCGATATTCGCTATTTGCACCTCGAAAGTCGCATAATTGGCAGTGAGAAACTCAACGCGTTGTGAGGATGGCATAGAGAAGCAGTAGCCCCTTCTCTAGTCTCGCTACGGGAAAAATTCTGGAAAATGGGTCTGCTTGGCTGGACGCAGAACGCTGTGGTTATTCAGCCGGCATTTCTGAAGCCTCTCCAAGACAAACAGCTTGCCTTCGCGCACGCTGTCTTCGAGCGGCTTCGGCTTCGCCAGATGCGCCGCAATCGCGCTGGCCAGCATGCAACCTGTCCCGCGCATCGATGTGGCAAGGCGCGGTGCATCGAAGCGGATGGGTTCGTGCCCGGAGCGTAACAGAATATCGGTCGACCGGGTTCCCGACGCATGCCCACCCTTGATCAGCAGGGCTTGAGGGCCGGCGGCCAGCAGTCTTTTTCCTTGTTGGAGCGCTCCGTCCTCATCCACTGCCAGTTCGGAGCCACTAAGGAGCGCCAGTTCAGGGAGGTTGGGCGTGACAATGCAGCAAAGCGGCATAAGATCGCGCTTCATGGCAGCGATAGCGCCTGCTTGCAGAAGTGCGCGGCCTGAGGTGGAGGCCAGCACAGGGTCGAGTACTGCGGGGACATGCGGAAATTTGCGCAGCACTGCGGCAACGGCAACAATGATCTTGGCAGTCGCCAGCATGCCGATCTTGATTGTGGCCACGTCGTTGGCCTGCAGCGCGGCGCACATCTGATTGGCCACCAGGCTAGGTGGCGAATAATAGATTTCGATCACGGCGTCATGCGTTTGCACCGTTAGCGCTGTGACGGCGAGACAGGTGCGCACGCCAATGGCAGAGATCGTCTCGATATCGCGTGCAATTCCAGCACCGCCACTGGAGTCCGATCCACCGACGACAAGCACATGTGGTTCTCGCCTCAGCGCCATTGGTCCGTCTTTTCGATCCATTCTCGCGTGCGCGCCTCGGGGTCGTCGTTGAGCGTGATGTCGGTCACCACCGCCGCGCTGTCCGCGCCAGCCGCAAAGACACCGTCGAGCCGCTCAGGGTTGAGGCCACCAATGGCGACCAATTGAAACGGCGCGACCTGGCGCTTCCATTCGCTGATCCGTTCGACCCCTTGCGGCGCCCATTTCATCTTCTTCAGGATGGTCGGATAGATGGGTCCAAGCGCTATGTAGTCAGGCTCGGCGGCCATCGCCGTTTCCAGCTCCTGATGATCATGTGTGCTCAGTCCGAGCCTTACGCCGGCTGCCCGTATCGCCAAGAGGTCAGCGGTCTGCAAATCCTCCTGGCCGAGATGTATGAAGTCGCAGCCTTCCTCGATTGCCAGGCGCCAGTGGTCGTTGACGATGAGTTGGCACTGGTATCGAGCACACAAGGCCTTCGCGGTGCGGATCTCCGCGCGCAACCCAGCCTCATCCACGGTCTTGATGCGCAGTTGCAGAAGCCGGACTCCGAGTGGGACCAGCCGTTCGATCCAGGCAGCGCTGTCGACGATCAGATAAAAGGGATCGAGCTTCATGAAAAAACGGCCCTGCCGACCATCGGTGTCGATGGCACGGCGACGTCGCGCGGTTCGAGCATTCCCGAACTGAACGCCTCACGACCGGCGTCGACCGCCTTACCGAAAGCACGCGCCATGCCGACCGGATATGCCGCCTTGGCGACCGCTGTGTTCAGGAGCACGGCGTCAAAGCCGAGTTCCATGACGGTGGCCGCGTGCGACGGCCGTCCGAGCCCCGCATCCACAATCAGCGGGACGCCAGGGAAATATCCGCGCATCGAGCGCAGCGCCGTCATGTTGACCGGTCCCAAGGCGGAACCGATCGGTGCGCACCACGGCATCAGGACCTTGCAGCCCGTTTCCAGCAGCCGCTCGGCGACAACGAGATCGTCGGTGGTATAGGGGAATACCGCAAAGCCGTCCTCGCACAGGATGCGGGCGGCTTCAACCAGACCGAACACATCCGGCTGTAGCGTGTCGTGATTGCCGATCACTTCGAGCTTGATCCAGTTGGTGCCGAAGACCTCGCGCGCCATTTTCGCGGTGGTGACGGCTTCCTTGACGGAGAGGCAGCCGGCGGTATTGGGCAGGATTCTGGCGCCCAGCGAGCGGATCAACGACCAGAATTGTTCGCCGGCTCTACCGCCCGCCATCTCACGCCGCAACGAGACGGTCACCACCGACGTGCCCGACGCCTTGACTGCATCGGCAAGGATGGCCGGCGAAGGATATTGAGCGGTGCCGAGAAGCAGGCGCGACGAAAGCTCGGTTCCATAAAGCTCCAACATGCTAGCCGCCCTGCATGGGCGAGAGGATTTCGATCCGGTCGCCGTCGCTCAACTGGAACTCCGTGCGGTTGGCTTTGTGCACGAGGTCGCCGTTGACGGCGGTGGCGAGCCAATCGCCCTCATAGTCGAGCGCGGCAAGCAACTCGGCCAGCGTGGTGGCGGCAATCTCACGCGCCTCGCCGTTGACCATCAGTTTCATGAGCATGCTCCTTGGTTCT
>NZ_RZOY02000001.1:130955-762678 GCF_004022705.2 Mesorhizobium sp. M2D.F.Ca.ET.226.01.1.1 | reverse complement strand
GCTATGTCGGACTGGCCAAGGCCGCAGCCCAAGTGACGATGGCAGCGATCGCCTTCAACATGCGCCGATGGGCCGCCATCACGCCATAGGTGCGTCCAGCATCCGGCCTAAGGCCGCATCGCCACCCTCAAACTCCACCCCAAGAGCCAAAACAGAGCGAGACCTCACGGCCAAACCGCTCCGCGCGCTAGGTCGCGATGACTGCGCAACAGGCCCACAAGGGGAGAAGGGGACGTCTGCGCTAGCTCACCTCCGCCGTCCTTCTGCGCACGATCACACCAAGCTCGTCGCCCTCGCGTGCGATGCGCAGGCGCTCTTCGGCTTCGGTCGCCTCACGCTGGCGGTCCCACATCGAGGCGTAGAGGCCGTGCTTGGCGAGAAGCGCGGCATGCGTGCCGCGCTCGGCGATCTGGCCGTCCTTGAGCACGATGATCTCGTCGGCCGAGATCACCGTCGACAGCCGGTGCGCGATGACGATGGTGGTGCGGCCCTTGCTGACGAGGTCCAGCGCCGCCTGGATTTCCTGCTCGGTGTGGCTGTCCAGCGCCGAGGTCGCTTCGTCGAGCATGAGGATCGGCGGCGCCTTGAGGATGGTACGGGCGATCGCCACGCGCTGTTTCTCGCCGCCCGACAGTTTTAAGCCCCGCTCGCCGACCATCGAGCGGTAGCCTTCCGGAAGCTTGTCGATGAACGGACCGATCTGGGCGAGCTCGGCCGCCTTGCGCACCTCGTCCTCGCTGGCGCCGACGCGGCCGTAGCGGATGTTGTAGGCGATGGTGTCGTTGAAGAGCACCGTATCCTGCGGCACCATGCCGAGCACGGCGCGCAGGCTGTCCTGCGTCACATCGCGGATGTCCTGGCCGTCGATCAGCACCTGGCCGCCCTGCACGTCGTAGAAACGGAACAGAAGCCTGGAAATGGTCGACTTGCCGGCGCCCGACGGGCCGACGATCGCCACCGTCTTGCCGGCCGGCACCTCGAAGGAGACGCCCTTCAGGATCTTGCGGTTGGGATCATAGGAGAAATGCACGTCACGGAACTCGACCTTGCCCGGCCCAACCTTCAAAGGCTTCGCATCCGGCTTGTCGACGATCTCCTGCGGCACGTCGAGCAGGTCGAACATGTGCTCGATGTCGGTCAACCCTTGCCGGATTTCGCGGTAGATGAAGCCGATGAAGTTGAGCGGCACCGAAAGCTGGATGAGCATGGCATTGATGAAGACGAAGTCGCCGACCGTCTGGGTGCCGGCCTGCACTTCCAGCGCCGACATGCACATGACGATGACGGTGCCGACGCCGAAGATGAGGCCCTGCCCGAAGTTCAGCCAGCCGAGCGACGTCCAGGTCTTGGTCGCGGCGATCTCGTAGCGCGCCATCGAGCGGTCGAAGCGCTCCGCCTCCATGCGCTCATTGGTGAAATATTTGACCGTCTCGAAGTTGAGCAGCGAGTCGATCGCCTTGGTGTTGGCGTCGGTGTCACTGTCGTTCATGTCACGGCGGATCGAGATGCGCCAGTCGCTTGCCCTGACCGTGAACCAGACGTAGAGCGACACGGTGACGGCGACCACGGCGACGTATCTCCAGCCATAGGTGAAGGCGAAGATGCCGGCCGTCAGCGCGAATTCAAGAATGGTCGGCGCGGTGTTCAGCATGATGAAGCGCACGATCGTTTCGATGCCCTTGGTGCCGCGCTCGATGATGCGCGACAGGCCGCCGGTGCGGCGCTCGAGGTGGAAGCGCAGCGACAGCTCATGCATGTGGACGAAGGTGCGGTAGGCGAGCTGACGCACCGCATACTGGCCGACGCGCGCAAACAGCGCGTCGCGCAACTGGTTGAATCCGAGCTGGATCAGGCGCAGCACGTTGTAAGCGATGACCAGCGCCACAGGCGCCAGCAACAAGGCGGGCAGCGGCGGGGTCTTCGGGCTGTGGGCCAACGCATCGGTCGCCCATTTGAAGAAATAGGGGCCGGCGACCAACGTCACCTTGGCGACCACCAGAAGCAGCGTCGCCCAGGTGACGCGGGCTCTGAGATCGGCGCGCTCGGCCGGCCACATATAGGGCCACAGGTTGCGCAGGGTCGTGAGGGTGCCGGCTTCGGCGGATACGGTCTTTTCGGCCACTAATCTTGCCTTTTGGGTGAGAAGCTGGGGCAGCAGGAGTTGACGAGTTCGATGAGCGAGGCGGAGACGCCCGCAAGGGCGGCATGGTCGACGGCGTAGCGCGAGCGCTGGCGGTCGGCCTCGAAGCGGACGAGCCCGGCCTCGACCAGGATCTTCAGGTGCTGCGAAACGGTCGACTGGGCGAGATCGAGATGATCGACCACCTCACGGCAGGAGCAGCAGGCGCTGGCCGACAGGCGCTTCAGGATCTCGATGCGCGCCGGATGCGAGAGCGCCGCCAGGCGCAGTGCCATGGCGCGGCTTTCCGTGCAGCGGGTCTCGGGGGATTCGGTCATCGTCCATCGCCGATAGACGATGGAGAGTGGGAGGGCAAGCTAGGCGGATGGGTAGAGAGCGGGTGATCTCCCCACTCGAGGGGGAAATGTCGTCGAAGGCGACAGAAGGGCTCGTCTCACATCAATCGCCGACTCTTCTGCCGGCTTAGAGGACGTCGCCGCTTTACGCGCGAGGACCCCCTCTGGCCGCTTCGCGGCCATCTCCCCCTCAAGGGGGGAGATTGGCAGCGCTTACTCCGTCTTCGCCGGCGCGGCGGTCATCTGCTCGCCCATGGCCTTCATATCGGCGGCCTCGCCTTCCTTCGACGTCGAGGGCACCTTGAACACCTGGCCCGGCCAGATGCGGTCGGGATTCCGGATCTGGTCCTTGTTGGCGAGATAGATGGTCGAGAAGCGCGTGCCGTGGCCGTAGACGCGGCGCGAGATGCGCCAGAGCGTGTCGTTGCGGCGGATGATCACGGCGCTGTCCGCATGCTCCAGCTTCGGCGCGACCGTCTCGGGCACGTTGGTCGAGGGCGTCGCCTTGGCAACCTTTGCGGGCGCCTCGGCTGCCGGTGCTGTGGGTTTCGCCGCTTCGGCCGTCGTTGTGACCGTGGTGGTTTCGGCCGGCTTGGCTTCCGTGGCCAGGGACCCAGCGCCCTGGCCTTGTATGAGCTTGGTCTCGGCCGGCTTGGCCTCGCGAGCCTTCGTCTCGCCGGTCTTCGTCTCGCTTGGGGCGACGGCGGCGATCGACTCGCCGGGCTCTCGCTCGAACGGCACGGCGGCGCGGGCGACGACCTTGACGCCGTCATCGTCCAGGCCGTCGACATGGATGGTGTAGCTGCCGACCGGAATATCGCGCGTCGCTTCGATCAGGAAATGCCCATCGGCCGAGGTCTTGGCATCGCCGAGCAGGATAGCGTCGGCATAGGCGCGCACCTTGCGGCCGGGATCGGCCGTGCCGGCGACGAAGATCTTGCTGCCATCGATCTCGACCGCCTCGACGGCGATCTTGGGCTCCGCGCCAGCGGCTGCGGTCGCCGGAGTTTGCGCCTGATCGGTGGCGGCAGGCGCGGTCGCGGCCGGGGCCGTATTGGACGCAGCCGGCGCGGTCGTTGCCGGAGCTTGCGCTGCCTGGTCGCCGGCCGCCGGCGCTGCCGGCTTGGTCTCGGCCTGCGGCACGGTGATCAGCTGCGCGGCCTTGCCGGGCTCCTCGACCATCGCCAGCACCTGGCCGGTCGGACTCTGCGGCACCGAGACGACGGCGGTCTGGGCCGAGGCGATGGCCGTGCCGCCAACCGTCTGGCGCAGCGTGATCGTGTAATCGCCGGGCTTCAGCGGATCGTCGAGCACGATGGCGAAGGCGCCGTCGGGACCGGAATCGGTCGAGCCGAGCACCGTGCCGCCATTCAGGATCTCGACCTTGGCGTTGGGCGCGGCGCTGCCGGCGACGACGATCGAGCCGTTGCCTTCGACGCGCACGACATCGAAGGTCGGCAATGTCGGGCCGGCCGCGGCGCCAGGCACCTGGGCGGCTGGAGCGGTCGCATTGTTGGCCGATGCCATCGTATTGGCGGGCGCCATGGCGTTGTTCGCCGGCGCCATCTTGTTGGCCGGAGCCATGGTATTGCCCGGAGCCATCGTGTTTGCAGGAGCCTGGGGCACGCGGCCCTCGGTGCTCGTGCTCGAGGATTCAGCCGGTTTGGCATCGCCCTGCGGCAGTGCCGCGACCTGCGCCGGCTTCTGGTTGTTGATATAGGGGTCGAGCGCGCCCGACCCGTAGGCGACCGCCGCGACGACGACAACGCCGCCCGCCGCGAACAAAAACGCCTTCGAAGGATTGATAGCCATAATTCTGTGTTGCCCCCTTAGCCACCTAACGCCCGGTCTAGCGTGTTTTCTCCAAGCTCACAAGAAAAAGCCCGTCCGCGGGCTTGACCCCGCCGACCGTCCCTATCACCAATCATCGCCATGAACACGATTCGATCCGTCTGCGTCTATTGCGGCTCGTCTCCGGGCCGCGACGAGGCCTATATCAAGGCCGGCCACACACTTGGCCGCTCGCTTGCCAAATCCGGTTTGCGCCTGATCTATGGCGGCGGCACCAAGGGTATCATGGGCGCCGTCGCCGATGGCGCGCTCAAGGCCGGCGGCAAGGTCACCGGCATCATCCCGCGCTTCCTGATCAACAGGGAAGCGACCGAAACCGCGCTCGACAAGCTCGACGAATTGCTGATCACCGACAACATGCACGAGCGCAAGCACAGCATGTTCGAAAAATCCGACGCCTTTGTGGCGCTGCCCGGCGGCATCGGCACGGTGGAGGAGATCGTCGAGATCATGACCTGGGCGCAGCTCGGCCATCACCGCAAGCCGATCGTCTTCGCCAACGTCAAGGGTTTCTGGGACCCGATGCTGGCGCTGATCGAGCACATGTCGGAGGAAGGCTTCATCCACACCGCGCATCGCGTGAAGCCGCTGGTGGTAAACGACCCAGAAGCGATCGTCGCCGCCATCATGGTGGCCGGATCGTCGGTCGACGCGCCGACGGAGGGGGTAAGGGCGGTGATCGATAAGATGTAGGTTTAGGGGAGTAAGGGAATAGGGGAGTAAGGGAGTATGTTTGGGGCGCCGCAAGCGGCGCGGGAAGTGCTTCCCCTACTCCCCTACTCCCCTACTCCCCTACTGCCCTACCGCCTTCCTCAAATCCCCAATCACCGCCCTCCGGTCATTGCGCCGCCACGCCAGATGGATCGAGACGCTGCGCTTGAACCAGGGCAGGTCACGGAAGATCACGCCCGGAGGTGCCGCGCTGCGCAGGCTTTCCTGAACCGTCGCCAGGCCGAGGCCGGCGCTGACAAGGCCAAGCGAGGTCAAAGGATCGGCCGTCTCGTAGGCGATGTCGGGCATGAAGCCGGATTCGACACAGGCCGCCAGGAATTGCGCGCGGTTGGTGTCGCCGGGCTGGCGCACGACGGTGATCCAGACGCGGCCGTCGAGATGGCCGGGAACGATATCGGCGACACCGGCCAGCGGATCGCCTTCCGGCATTGCCAGCACCAGCGGCTCGCGCCGCACCAGCATGCTTTCAAGATCGGGATCGCCTTCCGGCGCCGCCGAGTAGACGAAGCCGAGATCGAGCACGCGGCTGCGCAAACCCTCGAATTGCGCCGCCGTGCGCCGGCTCCTCAGTTGCAGATGGAAATCCGGCCGCCTCGGCGGAAATCCTTCAGCATGTCGGCGACCAGGCCGGAATGCACCGCGCCCTCGACATAACCGATGGCGAGGCTGCCTGTCGCGCCGCTGGCAAGGCTGCGGCCGAGCTCTTCCAGCCGCGCAGCATTGGCAAGCAGCGCGCGGGCTTCGGCGAGGAAGGCCCTGCCCTCGGCATTGAGATGGACGCGCTGCTTCGCCCGCTCGAACAAAGTGACGCCGAGTTGCTCCTCGAGCTGGATGATCTGCCGGCTCAATGGCGACTGCGAGATGTGCAATTGCTCGGCGGCGCGGCCGACATTGCCGGCCTCGGCGACGGCGACGAAATATCTTATCTGGCGCAGGTCGAGCATTTTTCGCTCCAACAGGTCAAGACCTTGGCGGTCTCAGCTATAGCCTAATCAGTCTTGGACAGTCTGGCCAGTCGGCACGATATCTCCGGGCATCAACCAGCCACACAGGAGTCCGCCATGCAGTTCTTTGCCCTGCTCGCCCGCAATACCCAGAAGTTCAGCGACGCCGACTTCGCGCCGCTGCTCCCGCCCGAGTCCGAACAGCGCAAGACGCTCTACGTGCAAGGCGCGGTACGCCAGATCTGGAACAGAGGCGACGTTCCCGGCACCGGCATCATGTTCGAGGCGGCCGACGAGACGGAAGTGCGCGGCCATCTCGCCACGCTGCCACTGATCGAGGCCGGTATGATGGATATCGCGGCGATCGTGCCGCTCAACCCCTATCCGGGTTTCGGGCCGAAGCGGTGAACGTCAGGGAACCGGGGCTGTCGTGACTGCGACAGTCCTCACAATGGCCAGCTTTGTTTCATCGAAATCCATATGATCGACGGTACGGCGACCAGCAGCGCCAACTCCAGTCCGGCCCTTCTAGCCTTGCCGGCATTTTGCTGTTGCAGTTGTCGCCACACCCGAAATGCCGCGGCAGGAACAAGCAGCGCATAGACGGCGCCCAGTACCCAATAGAGGACCGTGTCGGTCACAGGAATGCCTGCCAGTTTCAACACGCCACCAATCAGGATCATCGGGACCGCGGCGGCAAGGCCTGCCACCAGCCAGGCGGCAAAGGCGATCAGGACGCCCGGAAACGGCGTCGCTGACAGCGCGACAAGCGCTGCCAAAAGGATGAGCGAAGCGATAAAAGCGCGCTGGCTCACGGCCGCATTCTCCAATCGAACACAGCCGGAAGTATCAGTTCGGCCTTAATTGCAAGTAACGGCTGCCGCCGCCTTCTTGGCAGCGCCTACCCGTGACCGAAGAGACGGCCGAAAAGTCCCAGGCGCGCGCCGCCGTAGCGCTCGGACAGCGGGCGGGTGAGCAGGAACTGATCCAGGCCCTCGACGGTCTCCGTACCGCAATAACTGCATCGGAGCGAACGGGCCAAAAGAACGATTTCCTTCAGCACAGCGCGGAATCCCTCGCCATCGATCGGCACGTCTTTCGCCATCCTGAGCTCGTGCGAGACTATCTCCATGCCAAGGAAGCGATAGCCGCGCTTTTCGAGCGCGGCGCGCAGCTTTGCCAGAGACGGCTCAGCGCCCCAGAACTCGAAGCGCGTCGGCCGGATGCGGGCGTCCGCCGCGACTTCCAGCCCGAGATCGCCGATCGCTTCAGTAGGAAGAATGAGCGGCGCCAACGCGGCAAGCGAATGCCGTTCCACGGCGAGCGGAAAGGCCAGCGCCTCTGCGGCCTTGCCGGCTATCTGTTCGAAACCGGCGATGTCTTCGGTCGTAAAGTAGAAATCGCGGCGACCCTCGCCATGCTGCTCGGCGATATAGCAAGCGGGGCAGTTTGCGGCAGCCAGATCCTCGCAGAGCTTTTCGAGGAAAGCGTAGTTACGCTGCGACCCTTTGGGCGTCAGCAGCCCATCGCGCGGCATCAATTCGTTTACGCGCGGCGTGATCTTCAGGCGCAGGACCGGCAGCGATGCGGCGGCGCGCAGCAGCGCCATATTCACCCGCGTGTGGATGAACAGCTCGCCGCCGTCGGGAAGGTAGCGCACCAGGCCGCGATGCGGTTCCGCCTCGCGGATCACTTCTTCCGTCTCCTCGTTGGAGACCTGTTCGCCGGTGACCGGGAATTGCAGCAAGGTCATGCGATCGCCTCAATCGCGGTGGTCTGCCCATCCTGCCAGTTTGTCGGGCCGAGGCCTAGTGGCTTACGGCCAGGCATCCTGCATCGCGTTCACCGACAGCCATGCCATCGCCGGCACCGCGACCAGCAACGCCAGCCGCAGCCCCGCGGATCGCGCCTGGTCGGGTTCCTGACGCTGAAGCCGGCGCCAGATCTGGAATGCCGCGGCAAGGATGAACAGCGCGTAGAAGCCGGCTAGCAGCCAAAGGGCCGTCTGGCCGGATATCGCGATGCCGTTGTTCTCAAGCACCTTGCCGATCAGCATGGCCGGCCCGGCGACGAAGAAGGCGATGGTGATGCCGAACAGGAAGCCGATCATCGCGCCTGGAAAGGACGTCGCCGACAGCGCCACGAGCAGCGCCAGCAGGATGAGCAGGGTGATGAACGCGCGCTGGCCCATGGCCACATTCCCCGATCGGACGCCACGCAATGTACCGGTTCGGCCTTAATTGTAGGTAACGGCAACGACCTGTCTTTCGAGACACTCCGGGCGCAGCTGGCCAAACCTCCTCCCCTTGCCGGAAACGGAACCGTTGCTATTGTCGGCGGGTAGACGCAGTGGGACCTCAATGAGACTTGGCTTTGTCGGCACGGGTGCGTTGAGCTCGGCCATCGTCACCGGGCTGAAATCGCTGCCGGGCGAGACGACGCCGGTGGTGGTCTCGCCGCGCAACGAGGCGATCGCCGCCGAGCTTGCCGCGCGCTATGCGGATGTCCGCATCGCCGCCGACAACCAGGCCGTGCTCGACCAGTGCGACACGGTCATGCTGGCGGTGCGGCCGCAGATCGCGCGCGAGCTGCTGAAGGAGCTGCGGTTCCGGCCGGACCATCACGTGATCAGCTTGATCGCCACCATCTCGCGCGAGGAGATCGCCGGCCTCGTGGCGCCGGCGGCGCAAGTCGGCAAGGCGCTGCCCATGCCGATGATCGCGCGCCTGCAAGGCGCGACGATCATGTGCCCGCCGGACCCGATCGTGGCGGCGTTCTTCGGCAGGCTGGGCGATGTGATCGAGGTCGAGGATCAGGGCGAGTTCGACGCGCTCAGCGTCGTCACCGCCACCTATGCGAGCTATTTCAAATATCTCGACACGATCCACGCCTGGGTGCGCGGCCAGGGTGTGCCGGGCGACAAGGCTCGCGACTACATCACCAGCATCTACAAGGCGCTGGCCGACGCACCGGACACCGCGCCGGACGAAGATTTCATGCACCTTGCGCAGGACTATGCGACGCGCGGCGGCATCAACGAGCAGGTGCTGCGGGAGCTGACCGAGCGCGGCACGTTCGAAGCCTTTGCGGAGAGCCTGGAGCGCGTGCATCGGCGCGTCGCGGGCAAGTAGTCCAATCACTCCGCCGGCGCGAGCCGCAGCGACGGCTTCCGGGAGCTGAGCCGGTCCAAATAAAGATAAACGACCGGCGTGGTGTAGAGCGTCAAACCCTGCGAGACGATGAGGCCGCCGACGATTGCCGCGCAGAGCTGCAATTCCGGCCTGAGCGACTCAGCCAGCACCGGTGAGTTCGACAGCCGTGCGCACGCGGGCAAGCACCTCACACAGCATGTCGTGCATGGCCTTGCGGGCCCCGGCGGGGTCGCCAGCCTCGATCGCTTTCAGCACCTTGCCATGCGCGTCGAGATCGCCCACCGGGTGACCGAACAGCGCGTTGGTGGTCGGCACGCTATACTGCAGCGCCGTGTGGATCAGGGCCGTGAGCGGCAGGAAGAAGCGGTTGCCGGTGGCGGCAAGCACGGCTTCATGGAAAGCGGCGTCCGACAGGACCGGATCGCCCTGGCCGCAGGACGCCGCGCGCATCGCTTCGAAAGCCTCGCGGATGGCCGCGATCTCGTTCGCGTTGTTGCGGCTCGCGGCAAGGGCCGCCGCCTCGCATTCGAAGCCCAACCGCACTTCCAGAAGCTCGATGATGAAATGGCGCGGTGTGGCGCTGGCGCGCAGCCAGCCCAACACCGACGGGTCCAAAAAATTCCAGTCCTTCAGCGGCCGGATGCGCGAGCCGCGCCGCGGGCGGGTGAGCAGCAGCCCCTTGGCCCACAGGATCTTCACCGCCTCGCGGGCGGCGCTGCGGCTGGCGCCGAAGCGGGCGCAAATCTCTTCCTCGCCGAGCAGCGTCGCGCCAGGTGGAAACAGCCCGCCGAGAATCTCGCGGCCGAGACTATTGGTTATCTCGTCCGTCACCGACGCGGTCTGGTTGCCTGCCATTTGTCCCGGCCCGTTTAGTCTGCCAACAACCGGTCGGTGTTACCTCACCGAGCCGGGTCTGTCCATATCATCTGATTTGTCAGATAAATGCAGTTGAAGCCGCCGCGGCTTTCCTGTTAGCTGCGGGAAGAGAAATTCGAGCGAAGCAGCGGAGAGCCGGTTTGTCGCCAACATCCTCGATGCGGGCTGTGGTGCTACGCCAGCCGCTCGACCTCCATGTCGAGGAGCGCGAGACGCCAACGCCCGGTCCCGGCGAGGTGCTGGTGCGCATTGCGCGCGGCGGCATTTGCGGCTCGGACCTGCATTATTTCCGCCATGGCGGCTTCGGCACCGTGCGCATGAAGGAGCCGATGATCCTCGGCCATGAGATCGCCGGCCACGTCGAGGCGCTCGGCACCGGTGTGTCCGGGCCGGCGGTGGGCACGGCGGTCGCCGTCAATCCAGCCAATCCCTGTGCCGTCTGCGCCTTCTGCCGGGCCGGACATCCGATCCATTGCCTCGACATGCGCTTCCTGGGGTCCGCGATGCGAACCCCGCACGTGCAGGGCGGTTTTGCCGAGCATCTGGTCTGCCGCGCCGAAAACGCCGTGCCGCTGCCGAAGGACGCCGACCCCACCGCCGGGGCCTTCGCCGAGCCTCTCGCCGTGACGCTGCATGCGGTCGCCCAAGCGCCGGTCTATGGCAGCCGCGTGCTGATCATGGGCGCCGGGCCGATCGGCACACTGCTGGTGCTGGCCGCGCGCTTTGCCGGCGCGCGCGAGGTGGTCGTCACCGACGTGCAGGACAAGCCGCTGGAATACGCCACGCAAGCCGGCGCCGACCGCACCATCAATGTCGCCACCCACGCCGACGCGATGGACGCCTATGCCGCCAAAAAGGGGTATTTCGACGTCGTCTTCGAGGCCGCCGGCCAGGGCGCGACAGTGGCCAGCGCCTTGCCTATCATCAAGCCGCGCGGCACGCTGGTGACCGTCGGCCAGGGCGCGACGGCGGAGCTTTCGATGTCGATGATCGTCACCAAGGAAATCCAGGTGAAGGGCAGCTTCCGCTTCGACACGGAATTCGCCCTCGCCGTCGACCTGATCGGCTCCGGCCGCATCGACGTCGCGCCGCTGCTCAGCAACACGCTGCCGCTCGCCGAGGCGCGAAAAGCCTTCGAGCTGGCCAGCGACAAATCGCAATCGATGAAGGTGCAAATTGCGTTCGACTGATTATCTCGGCCGCCTCTTCGGCCTCGAAGGCAGACATGCCTTCATCACCGGCGCCAGCCGCGGGTTGGGCCTCGCCTTCGCGGAGGCGTTGGCCGGAGCCGGCGCGCGCGTCACCATCGGCGGCCGCAAGGCCGACGAGCTCAAGGCTGCCGGCGACAGGCTGCGTTCCGAAGGCTATTCGGTGACGGAGACGCTGATCGACGTCACCGACACGCAATCGGTCGATGCGGCAATCGCGGCTTCGGAATCCGGCACCGGGCCGATCGACATCCTCATCAACAATGCCGGCATCCAGCGCCGCGCGCCGCTCGAGACTTTTTCCGACGCCGACTGGGACGCGCTGATGGCGACCAATCTCGACGGCGTGTTCAAGGTGAGCCGCGCCGCGGTGAAAGGCATGATCCAGCGCCGCAAGGGCGTCATCATCAACGTCTCGTCGGTGCAGAGCGCGCTCGCCCGCCCCTCGATCGCGCCTTACGCGGCGAGCAAGGGGGCGATCACCATGCTGACCAAGTCGATGGCCGGCGAATGGGGCCAGCACGGCGTGCGCGTCAACGCAATCGCGCCCGGCTATTTCAAGACCGAGCTCAACGCCGCCCTGGTCGCCGACGAAAAATTCTCGACCTGGCTGACTGGCCGCACCCCGATGCGGCGCTGGGGCGATGTGGAGGAATTGGCGGGTGCCGCCGTGTTCCTGGCATCGGATGCGGCAAGCTTCGTGACGGGGCAGACGCTGCTGGTCGATGGCGGGATCACGAGCGTGTTGTGAGGCGACCGCGTCACACCGGCAGGCTTGTCACACCGGTCGATAGATGCGGCTCGCCCGGCGTGGCCGTGGTGTCGACCTTGGCGCTCGCGCCCGCCCTGCCCTTCATCATCTCGACCAGCACGCGGTCGACCGACAGCCGGCCGGAACCGGCGAGCGCCAGGATGAACATGCCGCCGGCGATCGCCAGGTCCTTCTCGAAATGCAGCAATTCGTTCTGGCTGGCGAAATTGGTGTGGAAGAGGCTTGCCGTCATCAGGCAGAACAGTCCGAGCCCGATCGCGCCGAGCCGTGCCAGTATGCCCAACGCCACCGACAGGCCAGCGCCGAGCTGCAGCAGGATGGTGGCGATGAGCAGCGGCGTGCCGACGCCGAGCGCGGCCATGGCTTTCTGAGCGCCCTCGAAATGCGTCGCCAGTTGCAGTCCCTCATGCACGAAGATCAGGGACAGAAGCAGCCGGCCGGCAAGCAGGGCGACGTCCCTGGCATGCAGATTCTTGACAAGTTCGCTCGGTATCATGGTCGGCTCCAGTCTTTGGAAACAGTGGCCATCACGCGTTCGCGTGGACGCGCGCCCGCGTGCTCGACGTTGAAAGGTCGGAGCCAGCGCGAGGGAGAGGAACGCCGGCTCCGGTTTTCGGGCGCTACCGCCGTGGCGCCCAACAGTTGGTGTTGGCGGGAGAGGTCAGCGCCGGGCCCCTCTCCGGCCTTGCGGCCACCTCTCCCCCACTTCGTGGGCGCGAGGAACAGCAGCGTTACTTCGTCACCTTGGTGTCAATGGCCTGCTTGAGGTCGGAAAGCTCCTCGCAGCCCGACGGGCATAGCTTCTCCAGCGAGGCGAGCTGCTCGTTGGCCTTGGCCATGTCGCCGGTCTCGACATAGAGCTCGCCCAGATATTCATGCGCGGCCTTGTGGTCGGGCTTTAGCTCCAGCGCCTTGGTGTAGTAGGTCAGCGAGGTCTGGTAGTCGCCGGTCTTGCGCAGCGTGAAGCCGAGCAGATTGTAGACGTCGGCCTGCTGGGTGTCCTGCGCCAGGTCGCGCAGGTCGGCCAGCGCGCCCTTGTAGTCCTTGGCGTCGATCTTGGCCTTGACGGCCGTCAGGTCGGGCGCGTCGGCGCCTTCGATGTCGTCCACGGCATAGGCCGGAACGGCGATGGCGATCGGGGCGGCGGTCAAGATCGCAATGGCGCCGAGCACCACGAAAAGTGCGTGTTTCATGGAAGTTGTCGCTTTCTGTTCGGGATCCGATTTGATCAGATCTCGGTTGGGGTGAAGGCGTAGGCGTTGCCGTCCTTGACGAAGCTGCCGGTGCCGGGGAACGGGAAGTGCGAGCCGCAGATGCGGACATTGTCGGCGATCACCTGGTCGATAATCCGGTGGCGCGTGGCGATCGCCATCGGCCCGTCCTGGTCGTAGGCGCCCTGCCATTCGGGGTGTGGGGCAAGCAGCGCCGGCACATACATGGTGTCGGCCGAGACGAGGAACTGCTCGGCGCCGGCATCGACATGGTAGACGGAATGTCCAGGCGTATGGCCGGGCGCCACCATGATGCGGATGCCGGGCATCACTTCGGCGCCGTCGTCGACCAGCTTCCAGTTCTTCCATTTCGGGAAGTTCTCGGCGATGCGCTTGCCCGCCGGCTTGCGGCCCTCGGGCAGCTTGGCGAGGCGGCTGGGATCGGTCCACCAATTGTACTCGGTGGCATTGACGATCAGCTCGGCATTCGGGAACACCGGATCGTTGGTGCCCTTCTCCATCAGGCCCCAGACATGGTCCGGATGGAAATGCGAGATCAGAATGGTGTCGATCGCCTTGTAGTCGATGCCGGCGGCCTTCATGTTGGCCGGCAGATGCGTGGCGTTGGCCTGCCACTGACCGACGCCGGAGCCCGCATCCATCATGATGGTGCGGCCGTTCATCTTGAGCACCATGACGGTGAGCGGGATCGGCATGAAGTCGGTGGTGAGCCCCGCCTTGGCGAGCGCCGCCTTGGTATCGTCGACCGAGACGCCCTTGATGAAGGCCGGGTCATGGGGCTTGCGCCAAATGCCGTCATAGACGGCGGTGACCTCGAGCGAACCGACCTTGTATTTGTAGAAACCGACCAGCGGCTCGACCGGGGTTTCGGCGTGAGCCGCGGGCGCGAATTCCAGCTTGCCGGCAATGCCGAAGGCGGCAGCGGCGGCAGCTGATCCGAGCACCATGCGGCGTGTCATGTTGAACATCAGAAATCTCCTCTTCATGGCTTGCGCGTTTGCTTCAGGGTTCAGGCGGTATGAGAGATTGGCGGAGGGCCCGGTGCGACCCTCCGCCGGCTGCGGAACCGGTGTCGGCCGGTCCGACTGAAGATCGGCCGGCGCCGGGGAGATCAGGATTTCGGCTCCGAGCCCGGCGAGGCGTGCCTTCCCCGCCTAGGATCAGGACCGTCGGTCCTGACTCCTAGCTCAGCGACCCCAGATGCCCTGGCCGGGCTCATCCGCAGCGATCCTGGCGGCCGGCTTCATGTCGTGGCGGGCCATTTCGGATTGCGCGATGGAAGCAGTGGTGGTGGTGTCGACGGCGACAGCCTGCTGACCGGCCGCGACGAAGTGGTCGCTGCCAGCAAAGGCACTGCCGGTGGCAATGAGAATGGCGACTGCGGCGAAGATGGTTCTGTTCATGTTGGTAGTCCTTCCGGGTGGTTGATGCGCGCCTTGGGAGGATGGCCTCGCTACAGCCAAGACCCGGAAGTCCGGGGCTTTATTCCCGGGGCGCGGAAGAATTTTTTGGGGGTCACGGAACCAGGGCGGAGACCGGCAAGGCCTCGGCCGTCATCCGACTGTCACACGCGGGCCGACAGCACGTGCTAGAAGGAGCGCTGGCCGCCCCCGGCGACCCGACCATATCAAGAGCCGGCGAAGCCGCCATGAACATCGCCCTCCCCACCGAAGGCACCGATCTCTCGCCCTATTTGCCTGACGAACACGGGCTGTTCTTCATCTACCATTTCAAGGCCGACGGTTCCCGCACCAAGGACCCCGCCGAGGCGCACTGGACCTGGCGCAGCTACCAGATCACCGACATGCGTGCCCGCCGGGAGATCGGCGCCGAGCGGGCGCTGCCGGCACCGGTGCGCGATGCCTTCCTGTCGCCCAGCCATGGCTGCCAGATCGATTTCGAGGACGACTTCCTCTATGGCGACCTGCCCGACCTCAGGCACGATTTTGCCGAGGCGCGCGGGCTCACCCACTTCCGCTTCGCCTTCAACGACAAGATGCTGATCGGCGCCCGCAAGCAGCCGCTGGAATCGGTCGACAGGATCCGCAAGCTGGTGGAGAGCGGCACGCGCAAATTCCGCGCGCCGGCCGAGCTGATCGAGGCGGTGATGGGCCAGTCGCTCGACGGCATGGCGGTCGAGCTCGACAGGATGGGCGACACGCTTGACGGCATCGAGGACCGCATCGTGTGCGACGCGTGGCACAATGAGCGCCAGGCGCTGGTCGACGCGCGCCGGCAGCTGGTGCTGATCCACCGGCAGATGGCGACGCTCACCAGCCTTTTCCGCCACCTAGACCATTCGCATCGCAACGAGCTGCCGGACACGATCAACGACATGGCCACACGTCTCTCGCACCGGGCGCATACGCTGCATCACGACGGCGAGCAGTTGCAGGCGCGCACCCGCCTTTTGCAGGACGAGCTGATGGCGAAGCTCACCGAGCAGTCGAACCAGCTGCTCTACATCCTGTCGGTCATGACGGCGGTGCTGTTGCCGATGACCATCATCTCCGGCCTGTTCGGCATGAATGTCGGCGGGCTGCCGCTGGTCGACACGCCGCACGGCTTTTGGGTGGTGACGGCGATCTCGGTCGTCATCGCCGGCATCGTTTACAAGATCGTGCGACGGCTGGGGCGGGTGTAGCGCTTCAAGCGGTTGCCCGCAGATCCTCGACTATCGTGCCCGCGGCAGCGACTTCCGCTTCATGGCCGGGTTCGCGCCAGGTCTCGGCGAGGCCGGCCGCATACCATTCGCGCATCGCCGGCAGGTCGAGCAGCCGCTTCGGGTAGGCGGCAGCGGCGCCCTCGAAAGCCAGGCCATAGGACTGCGCCCTGAACGCGACGGGAGCGAAGAAGGCATCGACGGCACCAAAACGGTCCCCGGCCAGGAACGGCCCACCGAAACGCGCAAGGCCGTCGTTCCACAAGTCTCCCATGCGGAAGAGGTCGTGCTTCAGCGCGGCGGACATCGGCAACGGTTCGACGCGCACGCCGCAGCTCATGGGGCAGTCGTTGCGCAGCGCGGTGAAGCTCGAATGCATCTCGGCGGCGGCCGAGCGTGCCCAGGCGCGCGCCTTCGCGTCCGCCGGCCAGACGCCCGGATGGCGTTCGGCAAGACACTCAACGATCGAGAATGAATCCCAGACCGCCCAGCCATCGTCGACCAGGCAGGGTACGCGGCCGTTCGGTGAAAACTGCCTGTAGAGGTCGAAACTTGGTCCATTCGGGAACGGCGTCAGCCGCTCCTCGAAGGGAATGTCGAGGACGCGCATCAGCAGCCATGGGCGCAGCGACCAGGACGAATAGTTCTTGTTGCCGATATGCAGGATGTACATCGGGCGCCCTCCTCTGTTCGACGCGGTTGCGGACGGAAAGCCGTCTCGCACTTTTGCTTATCTCGCAGGCGCCGCCGGGCGGACCTCGCGGCCCCTGAACATCGACCATGAATACATCGCCAGCGCCGTCCAGATCAGCGCGAAGGCGATCGCCTGCGTGGCGCCGAACGGCTCGTCGAAGATCAGCACGGCGATCAGGAACACCATGGTCGGCGCGATATATTGCATGATGCCGATGGTGGACAGGCGCAGCAGCCGGGCGCCGAAGGCGAAGAGCAGCAGCGGCACCGCGGTGATCGGGCCGCAGCCGATCAGCAAGGCCGTGTCGGAAACGGTGCTGGAGATGAAATGATCCTGGCCGGTGGCGATCAGGTAGACGATGTAGCAAAGCGCCGGCACCGAGAGCAGCAGCACTTCGAGCAGAAAGCCCTGGCTGGGGCCGATCGGCAGCGTCTTGCGGAAGAAGCCGTAGGCGGCGAAAGAGAAGGCGAGCGCCAGCGATACCCAGGGCAGCTTGCCTGCCTCGACGGTCAGCACCGAAACCGCGACCGCGGCCAACGCAACCGCCGCGATCTGCAGCCGGTCGAGCCGTTCGCCGAGCAGCACGGCGCCGACGACGACGTTGACCAGCGGGTTGATGTAATAGCCGAGAGCGGTCTCGACGGTGCGGTCGACCGCGATTGCCCAGACATAGATGCCCCAGTTGACCGAGATCAGCACCGCCGTCAGCGCCGCCATGGCAAGGCTTTTCGGCGAGCGGATCGCCGCCTTGAAGTCGGCTGTGCGGCCGGCCCAGACCAGCACGCAAGCCGCGATCGGCACCGACCAGACGACACGGTTGGCGATCACCTCGGCAAGCGGCAGATGCGCCACCGCCTTCATGTAGAAAGGCAGCAGTCCCCAAAGGAAATAGGCGCCAAGCGCCAAAAGGAATCCTCGGCGGGCTTTGGCGTCGTGATCGAGATCGGCTGTCGCTGTGACCATGGCCCAACGCTATGGCCCAGCGGATCGTCCAAGACCATCACAAAATTATGATGGATCAATGGACTTTTGGTGATGGTTCAAGGGGTTGACGTCGCGCCCAGGCGCCTCGACAGCGATGCATGCTCATTTCTGGGCAGGTCTTTTGACAAGCTCGAAGAAGACCCTGTCGGGCGCTCCCTCATCATGCCTGAAGCCCGTCAGCTCCGCCGCCAGATCGAGAGGAATGTCGAAGACATGATCGACATTACTTTCCTTGTCCTGCTTTGAAAACGCCTGCTGCCTCAGCGATTCAAAGGACGCTGGAGGATCGCCCGTGGTGTGGAAATCTCTGATGTTCTTGTCGCCACTATGCCAAACTCGCCAGATGTTCTTTCCGTTGCTCCAGAACTCGGCGCGAGCGAACATTTGATGTTCCTCTACATGCACGACGACCATTTCCCTGCCCTGCGAGAACACCGATAGATAACTGTCGGGAGGGTTGGGAAAGCTACAATAATCCAGGATGATGATCGCCCAGTTCTTATTGCTAAGGTAAGCGCTTATGGGAGCATCGAAATCCTCCGAAGAGTCGCCGACGTCCCTGCCGAACAGGGCCGCGGCGTCCTTAATCTCGTAACCGCGAAAGCCGAACCAGCTTATCGAGAAGCCCACGCGCCCTCACTCCGCCGCCACCAGCCCCGCCATCTCGCGGTTCTTCATCAGCTTGTAGATGATCGAATCCATCAGCGCCTGGAAGGAGGCGTCGATGATGTTTTCCGAGACGCCGACCGTCCACCAGCGGGCGCCGGTGGAATCATGCGATTCGACCAGGACGCGGGTGATGGCCTCGGTGCCGCCGTTGAGGATACGCACCTTGAAGTCGGCGAGCTCGAGGTCGACGATCTCGCTCTGGTATTTGCCGAGGTCCTTGCGCAGCGCGATGTCGAGCGCATTGACCGGGCCGTGGCCTTCCGCCACCGACATCTTCTCCTCGCCATCGACCTCGACCTTCACGATCGCCTCGGAGACGGTCTTCAGATTGCCGTTGGCGTCGAAGCGGCGCTCGACCATGCAACGGAAGGATGTGACGTTGAAGAACTCCGGCAGGCCGTGCAGCATTTTGCGTGCGAGCAGCTCGAAGGACGCGTCGGCGCCTTCGTAGGCATAGCCTTCGGCCTCGCGCTCCTTGACCACCGCGATCAACGCGTCGAGCCGATGATCGTCCTTCGGCACGTCGATGCCGCGCCGCTTCAGCTCGGCGAGGAAATTGGCCTTGCCGCCCTGGTCGGAGACCATGACGCGGCGGCGGTTGCCGACGGCTTCAGGCGGCACGTGCTCGTAAGTCGCCGGCTCCTTGGCAAGCGCGGAGGCATGGATGCCGGCCTTGGTGGCGAAGGCGGAGGAACCGACATATGGCGCCTGGGCTTCCGGCGCGCGGTTGAGCAATTCGTCGAAGGCGCGGGAGAGCCGCGAGATGCCGGTCAGCACTTCGGCCGAAATGCCGGTTTCGAATCGATCGGCGAAGGCCGGCTTCAGCGAAAGCGTCGGAATGATGGAGATGAGGTTGGCGTTGCCGCAGCGCTCGCCGATGCCGTTCAGCGTGCCCTGGATCTGGCGCACGCCGGCCTCGACGGAGGCGAGCGAGTTGGCCACCGCCTGGCCGGTGTCGTCATGCGCATGGATGCCGAGATGATCGCCCGGGATGCCGCCAGCGATTACCTTCTCGACGATGGCGCGCACTTCCGAGGGCTGCGTGCCGCCATTGGTGTCGCACAACACCACCCAGCGCGCGCCGGCATCGTAGGCGGTCCTGGCGCAGGCCAGAGCGTAGTCCGGATTGGCCTTGAAACCGTCGAAGAAATGCTCGCAGTCGACCATGGCCTCCTTGCCGGCCGCGACCGCCGTCTCGACCGAGACCTTGATCGATTCCAGGTTCTCCTCGTTGGTGCAGCCGAGCGCGACGCGGACATGATAGTCCCAGCTCTTGGCGACGAAACAGATGGCATCCGACTTCGACTGCACCAGCGCCGCCAGCCCCGGATCGTTGGAAGCCGAGACCCCTGCCCGCTTGGTCATGCCGAAGGCGACGAACTTTGCCCCTTGCGTGCGCTTCTTCTGGAAGAAGGCGGTGTCGGTCGGATTCGCGCCCGGATAGCCGCCCTCGACATAATCGATGCCGAACTCGTCGAGCAGTTTTGCGATGGCGATCTTGTCCTCGACGGAAAAATCGATGCCCGGCGTCTGCTGGCCGTCACGGAGGGTCGTGTCGAAGAGGAAAAGTCTTTGTTTTTTCATGGCTATAGCTCGAAAAGCTGCGATCCTTCGCGCCCCCCTCTGCCCTGCCGGGCATCTCCCCCACTTGGGGGGAAATTGGACGGCACTTCGGCTTTCGCCAATCTCCAGCGCTGCAGGAGAAACGGCGTGGCCGAAGCTGCTGATCTCCCCCCTTGTGGGGGAGATGGCCGGCAGGCCAGAGGGGGGCGCCGTAGAGCACGAACCTGCATCATTATTTCCCCGCAAACCGATCCGTCGCCCGGATCAGCCGATCCAGAATCCCCGGCTCCGAATAGGCGTGCCCTGCCCCCTCGATGAGGTGGAAATCCGCTTTCGGCCAGGCCTTGTGCAGCGCCCAGGCATATTTCGCCGGGCAAGGCATGTCGTAGCGGCCGTGGACGATGGTGCCGGGAATGTCCTTGAGCTTCCACGCATCGCGCAGCAGCTGTCCCTCCTCCAGCCAGCCGGCATGGACGAAGTAATGGTTCTCGATGCGGGCGAAGGCCACCGCATAGTCGTCCTGGCCGAACGGCGTGCTGGTCTCGGGCTCCGGGAGCAGCGTGATCGTCTCGCCTTCCCAGATGCTCCATGCAAGGGCGGCCTCGACCTGGGCCTTGCGGTCAGAGCCGACCAGCCGCTTGCGGTAGGCGGCCATCATGTCGCCGCGTTCGGCTTGCGGGATCGGCGCCAGAAAACGCTCCCATTTGTCAGGGAACATCTCCGAGACGCCGAACTGATAGTACCATTCGAGCTCGGCGCGGGTCAGCGTATAGATGCCGCGCACGATCAACTCGCTGACGCGATCGGTATGCGTCTCGGCATAGGCGAGCGCCAGCGTCGAACCCCAGGATCCGCCGAAGACAAGCCATTTGTCGAAACCCGCCATCTCGCGCAGGCGCTCGATGTCGGCGACGAGGTGCCAGGTGGTGTTGGCCTCGAGCGAGGCGTTCGGCGTCGACTTGCCGCAGCCGCGCTGGTCGAACAGGATGACGTCATAGAGCTTCGGGTCGAACAGCCGCCGGTGCTTCGGCGAGATGGTGCCGCCCGGACCGCCGTGCAGGAACACGGCAGGCTTGGCGCCCCTGGTACCGCAGCGCTCCCAGTAAATCGTGTGGCCGTCGCCGACATCGAGCATACCCGAATCGAAGGGCTCGATCTCGGGATAGAGCGTGCGCAAAGAACCGGCAGCGATCGTCATAGTTTCAAGCCCTGCTGTGGCCAGTTGGCCGTCTCGTGGTCGGGATGCTGGAAGGAGATGATCTGCTCCTGTCGCCGATAGAAGTCGGGGTCGTCGAGCGTCGGCGCCTCGAATATCTTCTCCACCCAAGGCAGCCGCACCGCGTAGTTAACCTGGATCTGCGGCGCGAGGTCGGAGCGGTCGTCGAAAGCGCCGATGGCGATCTCCAGCGCGCCGGGCTGGCGGTAGGTCAGCGGTGTGCCACAGCGGCGGCAGAAGCCGCGGTCGATGTTGACCGAGGACTGGAAGTAGCTCGGCTCCTCATGGGTCCATTCGACGCCGTCCTTCGGCACCGTCACGAGAGCGCCGAAGAAATTGCCGAACTGCTTTTGGCACATGCGGCAATGGCAGATGGAGGGACGCCCGAGCTTGCCCTTGATGCGGAAGCGCACGGCGCCGCACTGGCAGCCACCGGTTCGAACTTGGTCGGTCATGGTCTTTCCTCCGGCGGCCATTGGTCGGTGTCGTGGTCGGGATGCTGATAGGAGACGAGCTCGGCCAGATAAGGCGCGGAGCCGATATCGGCCATCGTGTCCTCGGACGGCAGTTTCGGTATGCTGTCGACATAGGGAAGTTTTGCCTCGGCGCCCCACTGCACAGTCGGCGCGATACCGGTCGGGTCGTCGAAAGCAGCGATCGCCAGCGCAATGCCGTCCGGCGCCTCGAAAGTCAGCGGCGTGCCGCATTCGGCGCAGAAGCCGCGCCAGGCCGCGCTGGACGAGCGGAAGCGCTTCGGCTCGCCACGTGTCCAGTCGAGCTTGGCGCCGCGCACGGAGACCAGAGGCAGATAGAAATTGCCGCTCGCCTTCTGGCACATGCGACAATGGCAGATCGAGGCATCGCCGAGCCTGCCCTCGACGCGGAAGCGCACCGCGCCGCATTGGCAGCCGCCCGTATAGACCGGCCGGTTGTCGAGGCTCATGACGGACTCCGATTCTTGAAATCACGCCGGATCATGGCAAACCGCCTCAACATTGTTGCCGTCGGGATCGAAGACGAAGGCGCCGTAGTAGTTGGGATGATAGTGCGGCCGCAGGCCCGGCCCGCCATTGTCCTTGCCGCCGGCGGCAAGGGCCGCAGCATGAAAAGCATCGACCTCGGCGCGGCTGCGCGCGGTGAAGGCGATGTGCTGGTGGTCCTTCGGCTTCTCCTTGCCGGCGGTGACCCAGAACACCGGCCGGTCGCGGCCATAGCCGCCGACCTTGGCGCCTCCGGTGTATTCCTGCGGCACCATGTAGAGCAGCGAAGCGCCGAGCGGCGCCATCGCCTTGTCGTAGAACGATTTCGACACGTCAAAGTCGGAAACGGTGATGCCGAGATGGTCGATCATATGACGAGTTCCTCCCTTGGTAGCGCCGGCGCATCGGCCGGGCCGGCCGCGATGACGATGTGCTGGCAGACATTGTCGATATCGCGGATCACGTCGTCATTCCAGAAGCGCAGGATGGTCCAGCCGATCGCTTCAAGCGTCGCGGTTCGCGCCGCGTCAGACGCCGAGACATCGGGCGAAGCATGTTGCGAGCCGTCCAGTTCGATAATCAGCTTCTTCTTGGGGCAGGCAAAATCGACGATGTAGCCAGCTATGGGCATCTGACGCCTAAACGCCATTCCCATCAGCCTATCGGCGCGGACCTCATTCCAGAGCTTCAATTCGGCGTCTGTCATCGCCTTGCGCATCTTGCGAGCATTGCCACGGTTGGCTGGAGATACACGATGATGAGTCATCGCGAGGCCCCCCTCTCTGCCCTGCCGGGCATCTCCCCCTCAAGGGGGGAGATCAGCAGCTCCGCCGACGGCGCCCAATGGTCAACGTCGGCGATTGGCGAAAGCCAAGGCGACATCCAATCTCCCCCCTTGAGGGGGAGATGTCCGGCAGGACAGAGAGGGGGGCCTCGCTCCAACCTCTCCATCATGAGAGCATCCGCCCTCACCGCTTGATCTCCCAGGTCGTCACGCGCTCGCCTGTGACAGGATCCTTGCCGTCCTTCAACTGCACGCCTTGCGCCAGCAGCTCGTCGCGGATGCGATCCGCCTCCGCCCAGTTCTTGGCGGCGATGAATTCCAAGCGTTTGGCGATCGACTTGGCGACGGCGACTTCGTCCACCTTGGCCGCGCCGACATCAAAGCCGAGGAAGGCCAGCGCTGCTTTGAGCGAAGCAGCCGCGCCATTCCCTGCGTCGCCGCCAACCTCGCTCGCCTCGCCGGCAAGCTGCGTCAGCCGTTGGAACGCCGTGTAGGTGGCGAGGTCGTCGGACAGCGCTTCCACCACTTCGGGCGGCAGGTCGTTCGCGGCCGCGGGCGCGAGGTCGGCGGCGCGCTTCCATTTGCGCAGCGTGTTTTCCGCCTCTTCCAGCTTGCGCACGGAAAAGTCGATCGGCTCGCGGTAATGCGTCATCAGCATCGCCAGCCTGAGCACCTCGCCGGGCCAGGTGCGGCCACCAAAAGTCTCGGTCTCCAGCAATTCATGGATCGAATAGAAATTGCCGAGGCTCTTCGACATCTTCTGGCCCTCGACCTGCAGGAAGCCGTTATGCATCCAGACGTTGGCCATCACCTTGGTGCCGTGGGCGCAGCGCGATTGGGCGATCTCGTTCTCGTGGTGCGGGAAGATCAGGTCCAAGCCGCCGCCGTGAATGTCGAAGACCTCGCCGAGATAGGCCGCCGACATGGCCGAGCATTCGATGTGCCAGCCGGGCCGGCCCCTGCCCCACGGGCTTTCCCAGCCGGGCTCTTCGGGGCTCGACAGTTTCCACAGCACGAAATCGCCGGGGTTCTTCTTGTGCGCGTCGACGGCGACGCGGGCGCCCGCCTGCTGCTCGTCGAGATTGCGCTTCGACAATTCGCCATAGTCCGGCATCGAGGCGGTGTCGAACAGCACCTCGCCGCCGGCGACATAGGCATGGCCGCGCTCGATCAATTGCGAAATCAGCGACAGCATGTCGGCCTTGCCGTCGGCGCGGGGCGCGACGAACTCGGTGGCGCGCGGCTCAAAGGTCGGCTGCAGGCAGCCAAGGGCGGCGACATCCTTGTGATACTGGTCGGCGGTCTTTTCCGTGACCTTGCGGATGGCGTCGTTGAGGGAGAGCTTTCCGGCCGCGATCGCCTCGCCGAAATCGCGAAGCGCACGCGCGTTGATCTTGTCGTCGACGTCCGTGATGTTGCGCACATACGTGACGTGGCTTTCGCCGTAGAGATGACGCAACAGACGGAAGAGCACGTCGAAGACGATCGCCGGACGCGCATTGCCGATATGGGCAAAGTCGTAGACGGTCGGGCCGCAGACATACATGCGCACATTGAGCGGGTCGATCGGAACGAACGGTTCCTTCGTCCGCGTCAGCGTGTTGTAGAGGCCGAGGCCCTTCGATGCGTCAGACATGCGTGCCCTTCCGATCCCTTAGATTGGTCGGAGCCTTGTCTGCGCCGCAGGCACAAATCGGGCTCCAGCCTGCTGGCCGGGGCGTTTGTCCACTCTAGGGAAAGATGAGGCGAAAACGTCCGGACCAGCGCGAGGCTAGCCAATAATGCAAATGCCACAAATGGCGAAAGACGTTTTCATGGCCGGCTTTATCGCTCTGGCGGGTGTTGCCGTCAAGTCGCTCCACTTGGGAAAGATGTCGTCGGATCACAGGTAAAGACGGGGCGAAACATTTTATTAAACATGTCGGCACAGTGATGAAACATTCGCCGGCTAGACCGCCAGATGTCACGATTTGGTCGGAATCCGCCGCCAAACGCTGAACACGAAACTGTTACCAGGGAAGAGAATCATGGCTCGCAGCAAGCAGGAACAGAACCGACAAACGCAGCCCGCACTGGCCAACCACTACCGCGCGATCGGCCCGGCGGCGATCGTCGCCGCCCTTCTGCACACCGCGAAGAAGAAGAAGCCCGCGCAGAAGATCGTTTCGCCGCGCGCTGCCTGAAAGGGCACGACGGGCACTGTCCCGACGATGGGGACGCCGGCGATGAGGGCGCCGAAGAGCGCCCTGGAGATGAAGGCCCCAAAGCAGCCTCCCGAGGCAAGCAGCCTTCCGGATGGTTTTGCGCAATTCCGAACGGAAAACCGCTCCACGCTTTTCCTGGAATTGCTTTAAAACAAACTCATCTGATTTTCGTCCGCGCCAGGCTTTTGGCGCCTGGGCTTTTCGGCCTGCGGCGACACGATGCCTCGCTCCTGAATCTCCGGCCCGGTGTTGGCGACCTTGTTGACGAGGTCTGAAACCGGAATCGCTTCGAAGAAATCGGGCTCGGCGGGCTTCAGCAGATCGAGCACGTCACGCGGCTCCTGTGTGCGGCAATCGAGCCAGCGGGCGAAGTCGCGCTCCTCTATCACCACCGGCATGCGGTCGTGGATGTGGCAGATGCCGGTATTGGCCTCGGTCGTTAGAATCGCGCCGGTGTCCATCTCCGAGCCGCCCGGTTCGGAGAAGGTCTCGATCAGGCCGGCGAAGGCAATCATGCCGCCGTGCTTCGGCCGAATCCAATAAGGCTGGCCCTTTGCCCCGCCCGACTGTTGCCATTCATAGAAACCGGATGCCGGTACAAGAGCGCGCCGGTGGCGCATGGCGGTCTTGAACGAAGCCTTTTGCAGCACGCCCTCGGAGCGGGCGTTGAAGAGCAACGGGAACTCCCTGGTGTCCTCGACCCAGGCCGGGATCAGGCCCCATCGCACCAGTATCGCCTGGCGCTCCGGCAGGTTCGAGCCCGGCTCGCGCTGCGGGCCGGCAAGCACCATCAGCACCGGCTGAGTCGGCGCGATGTTGTAGCGGGGTGGAAATGCTTCCAATTCGGCAAGGCCGAGGAAGGCTGCGGTCTGTTCCGGAGTGGCGGTCAGGGCGAAGCGTCCAGCCATGGATCGGGCTCGTCAACTGGTGTGCGATGAAAGTGGCGATGGAACCGCCACGCCGCAACGACTAAAGCTTTGATCGGACCAATCGGTCCACAACAAGACTGCAAGCAAATCGGCTCTTATGGAACCCAGAAAGATCGTCCCCTCCGTCTCCGTCGCCGTCGTGCGCGGTAAGACGGTGCTATTGGTCAAGCGTGCACGCGCACCTTCCAAAGGACTGTTTGCCTATCCGGGCGGCAAGGTCGAGCCGAGCGAAACCTTGCCGCAAGCCGCAGCACGCGAATTGCTTGAAGAAACCGGATTGCAGGCCGGCGACTATCGCCCGCTGCGCGACATCCATATCGACGGCAGCGGCGAAAACCACCCGGTCGACTATCTGTTGACGGTATTCGGCGCCACCTATGCCGGCGGCGAGCCGGTGGCCAGCGACGATGCCGAGACCGCGGCTTTCTACACGTTGGCGCAAATGGCGGACATGCCGCTGGCCGGCGATGTGTTCTCGGTCGCCGAGGAATTGCTCGGGCCTGTTTAAGACGCACCGGGTAACCGGCAAAAATCGCCTTGCAGGCGACAAAATGTTTCGCCACAAAGCTTTGGTTCCCCTCACGCCAAGGCTTTGATGACCCGCGCCTCGCCCTTTCTTGCCGCATGCCTTGCCATCAGCATGGCAGTGGTGGCGCGGCCGGCACTCGCCGCCGAGGCGCCGTTCGAGCCCGGGCTGATGCGGCTGGCGGAAGTTCTGGGGTCACTGCATTTCCTGCGCAATCTCTGCGGCGAGAAGGGCGACCAGTGGCGGGTCGAGATGGAAAAGCTGCTCGAATCGGAAAATCCCGATCCCGACCGGCGCGCCCGCTTCATCGCCTCGTTCAACCGCGGCTACCGCTCCTTCAGCGGCACCTATACGCAATGCACGCCTTCGGCGACCGCGGCCATTGCCCGCTACATGAAGGAAGGCGAGACGCTGTCGCGCGACATTGCTTCCCGCTATGGCAATTGAGGCTTGATCCGCGGCAAGCGCGTTTTGCCCAGTTTTTTGCGACAATCGGCACTAATGTGACGTGCCTTATTGTCTCCTGTCCCGCTCTGGTGCAATGATGTGTTGCAATTGCGCAACAGCGTTAATGAAACGTTAGCGCGCAATTGTGGAATTAACTCAAACTGAAGGTTTTGATGCCGCAAGCCGGTCTAATCGGCTAAGCTCGACATCGATTGAGGGCAGTCTCGCCGGCAATGTAGATTTTGACCCTAAAAATGTCGTATTTACAAAGACTTAAGTGAGACTGCGGACGAACTGACAGACCAAGCCAAGATCCATCGGTCGGATCGCCGCTTGCAGAAGGTGGACATCGCAATGGAACATGGTGTCAGCGACATCGACGCGTTGGTCAGGGAAGAAAAGCGCCTGACCGCCGTGGAGAGCCACAGCGAAGCCTGGGCGGAAGGCCTGTCGGCTGGCATCGAACCTGAAATCATCGCCGAAGCCGCGCTGGAAACGGCCTTCGGCGAAATGCTGCGCGCCAATGGCGAGACCTCGGCGCTGGCGCTGCTCGACCGCATGCGGGAAAAGGTGATTGCCGGCGCGTTCGAGCCGGAGCGGCTCAAGCACTAGCCGCCTGTTTTGACAGCGACTTTTTAGCAGTCACTTTTTGACGGACGCGCGCCGTTTGGGCATCATGCCCAACGCGCTTGATCATTCAAAGCGCCGCCCGGTCAGGCCGGGTAACAATGGAGAGGCATGCGGTGAGATTTTCGATGTCCGGCCAGCCATGCGGGCTGACCCTCAACATCCTGATCGCCGCTTCCTGCCTGGCACTGCCTTTGAGCCTCGCCAGCACCCCGTCCTACGCGCTGAGCGAGATCCAGCGCGAGGATCTGCCTTCCCCCCTCACTCCGCCCGCCAGTGGCGACAGCGCCGCACCCGGCGCGACCGTGCCGGTGCCGGAAGGACCCGGCTCAAAGCCCAGGGACAGCGGCCAGCCGGCCGACGATAAGGATAAGTCGGAACCGGAAACGCCGCCCGCCAATGGCGGCATCACCAGCCCGCGCGCCGACCCCGATGCGCCGCCGCCCGCGGTCGTCTACGACCTCGACACGCTTCCCGAACCGGTCAAGCGCATGCACGGGCTGATCATCGAGGCCTGCAAAAGTGGCGATATCGAGAAGCTCAGGCCGCTGATCGGCAAGGGCGATACGATGACGCAATTGTCGCTGGGCGACATTGACGGCGACCCGGTCACCTTCCTCAAGAGCCTTTCGGGCGACGGCGACGGCCAGGAAATCCTCGCCATACTGGAAGAGGTGCTGTCGGCCGGCTATGTGCATGTCGATACCGGCACGCCGCAGGAGCTCTATGTGTGGCCGTATTTCTTCGCGCTGCCGCTCGACAAGCTCGATGCCAGGCAGCGTGTCGAATTATTCAAGCTGGTCACAGCAAGCGACTATGACGACATGAAGCAGTTCGGCGCCTACATCTTCTACCGTGTCGGCATCACGCCCACGGGGCAGTGGCTGTTTTTCGTGGCTGGGGATTAAGCGGGAAACTTATCTCTTTCCGGTCTCCGGCCAGATGCGAGCCGCTTCCTCTTGCAAGGCCGAGATGGCGTCAGCACCTACCGCAGGGTCCATTTGCAAGACTTCGGCTGCGTCGCGCAGTTCGCCTATGTCCCGGAGCTTACCCACTACCCAGGCAACTTTGCGTTCGATGTCGGGTCCATAAGCAGTTTGCGCCTTGTCGAGGGCTTCGGTTGGGATTTGCCCATACCCTTTGACCAGCATCCCGAGATCGAAGGCGTCACGATACGCGACAGCGCGATCCTGGCATCGGTCGGCATTCGCCAGCAGCTTCTCTGCAAACATGTCTGCTGGAACGAGCGCCGGTATCCCCAAATCCTCGTCAAAATGACCGCGCAAATCGATGCGGCCCTCCCGGACGACTTCGAACCGGATCGGGTGCTCCCTCAGGCGCACCATTGTCCTCAGGCCGTATTGGTCGATCTGGAAATCCCGAGCAGCTTCGACGGGCTCGGGAAAAAAGGCTCGAATGCCGAGTTCCGATGCTCGTGTTCGCAGCTCGCGGTAGCCGCCAGCGTCCGCGCGAAGGAAATCCAGGTCCAGCGACCGGCGATACTCGCCTAGTTTCATAAGGATGGCCGTGCCCCCGCCAAACCAGCATTGGGTGGCCGTCAGAAAGTCACGATCCATCAGCCCGAGGGCTTCGGCGATAATCCTATGTTCCGGCTTTCCGAACGCCTTCATGATTTCTACCCGCAATATTCCTGTCCGGCGCGGCGATTGCGCGCGTCAAGGACAGAACGATGGATCATCACGATGTGGTCAGAAGGATACCGTGGCCGAATTCGTCAGCCAATTTCATGATAAGCAGCTTCTCACGCGCCGTAAGGCGCTTTTGATCGACAAAGCGCCAGTTGCGCTCATAAAGTGCAAAGGCCTCCTTAGCCGGGATGGGGCGCGCGACATCGCGGTTCCAGGCGAGTGCCTGGAGCTCGGGAAATTCTGCAGGAATGATCGGCGCGATGTTGTCGGTCATAGCGCATTCAAGATAATGCAGAGCGCTTAACAAATCCAATTTTGGCCGGGCTAAACCGGCAGCGCCTCGGAGAATTCGACTGCCCTGCCCTGGTTGGGTGTCGCGATCTCGCCTTCCCACATGACGCGATTGCCGCGCACGATGGTGCCGACCGGCCATCCGGTCACCTGCTTGCCGTCATAGGGCGTCCAGCCGGCCTTGGAGCCGGCCTGGGCGTTGGTGATGGTCTCGCGCCGCTTCATATCGACGATCGTGAAATCGGCATCGTAGCCGGCGGCGACACGGCCCTTCCTGGCCATGCCGAAAATGCGCTGCGGGCCGTGGCTGGAAAGATCGACGAAGCGCTGCAAGGTGAGCCGGCCGGCATTGACGTGATCGAGCATGATCGGCACCAGCGTCTGCACGCCGGTCATGCCCGACGGCGAGGCCGGATAAGGCTTTGCCTTCTCGGCCAGCGTGTGCGGCGCGTGGTCGGAGCCAAGAACATCGACGATCCCTTGCGCAATGCCGTGCCAGACGCCGTCGCGGTGGCGTGAGGCCCGCACCGGCGGGTTCATCTGGAGAAGCGTGCCAAGCCTGGCATAGTCGTCCGCCGTCAGCGTCAGATGGTGCGGCGTCGCCTCGCAGGTCGCGACATCCTTGTGCTGTTCGAGGAAGACGATCTCCTCGGCCGTCGAGATATGCAGCACATGGATGCGCGCGCGGGTCTGCCTAGCGATGCGCACCAGCCGCTCGGTGCAGCGAAGTGCTGCGACCTCGTCGCGCCAGACCGGATGCGACGACGGATCGCCCTCGATGCGTTCGCCCAGCCGCTCGCGCAGGCGAAACTCGTCCTCGGAATGGAAGGCGGAGCGGCGGCGCGTGTTGCGCAGGATCGAGGCGACGCCCTCGTCGTCCTCCACCAGAAGATCGCCGGTGGACGAACCCATGAACACTTTTATGCCTGCCGCTCCCGGCAGCCGTTCCAGTTCGCCGACATCGCGCGCATTGTCGCGCGTGCCGCCGACCCAGAAGGCGAAGTCGCAATGCATGCGGCCGGTGGCGCGGCGCACCTTGTCGGCAAGTGCGGCCTCGCTGGTGGTCAACGGATTGGTGTTGGGCATCTCGAAGACGGCGGTGACGCCGCCCAGCACCGCCGCACGGGAGCCCGTCTCCAGGTCCTCCTTGTGCTCCAGCCCCGGCTCGCGGAAATGCACCTGGCTGTCGACGACGCCTGGCAGGATGTGCAGGCCGGTGCAGTCGATGGTTTCGCCGGCCGAGGCCTGAGCGAGATCGCCGATCCGCGCGATGCGTCCGGCCTTCACGCCGATGTCGCGCCGGCCTTCGCCGTCATGGTTGACCACCGTGCCGCCTGTCAGGATGAGGTCGAAGGTGGTTGCCATGGGCAGGTCCAATCTCTTGCGGGGGGAGTGTGGCCGGCTTACGTAATGACCGAACGTTTTGCAAGATCAGGCCGATTTTACCCTCATGCCCTTTGCCCAGCTCAACGACCGCGCGCTCATTTCCGTGTCAGGCCCCGATGCCGAGCATCTCCTGCAGAATATCCTCACCACCGATCTCGACACGCTTGGGCCGGGCCAGGCAAAACCGGGCGCGCTGCTGGCGCCGCAGGGCAAGATCCTTTTCGATTTCCTGATCTCGCGCGTCGGCGACAACGGCTTTCGTCTCGAATGCCGGGCCGACATCGCAGACGATTTCGTGCGCCGGCTGATGCTTTACCGGCTAAGGGCGAAGGCCGATATTGCCAAGCAGGATCAGGTGGTTGTCACGGTCGCGTGGGGCGATGATTCAACCGCCTCATCTTCCGATTCAACAGCGCTTGCCGACACGCGCTTCCGCGATGTGGCGGTCGGGCGTGCTTATGCCGGCGGGGCAAAGGGCGGTGGCGATCCTGATGGCTGGAAAGCCGTTCGCATCGCCAACGGCGTCGCCGAAAGCGGCTCCGACTATCAGCTCGGCGATGCCTTCCCGCATGACGTGCTGCTCGACGAAACCGGCGGGGTGGGCTTCAAGAAAGGCTGCTATATCGGCCAGGAAGTGGTCTCGCGCATGCAGCATCGCGGCACCGCGCGGCGTCGCGTGCTGATCGTGTCGGCCGAAAGTACCCTGCCCGCATCGGGAACCGAGCTTACCGTTGCCGGCCGGCCCGTGGGTGCGCTCGGCTCAGTCGACGGCAAGATCGGCCTTGCCATCGCCCGTATCGATCGCATCAAGGCGGCGCTCGATGCCGGCGAGGCGATCATGGCGGGCGATGTTCCGGTTACGCTTGCGATCCCCGCCTGGGCAAAATTCTCCTTCCCGCAGGACGCGGCCACTGCGGAGGAGGCCTGATGGCGGCCGACCGGGCCGGCGCGCCACCGCGCGCCTGGCAACGCATGCTTTCAGGCCGGCGGCTCGACCTGCTCGATCCCTCGCCGCTCGACATCGAGATTGCCGACATCGCGCATGGGCTTGCCCGCGTCGCCCGCTGGAACGGCCAGACCAGCGGCGATCACGCCTTCTCCGTCGCGCAGCATTCGCTGCTGGTCGAGGCGCTCTATGGCGAGCTGGCGCCGCAGGCCACGGCCGAGGCGCGGCTCGCCGCGCTGCTGCACGATGCGCCGGAATATGTCATCGGCGACATGATCTCGCCGTTCAAATCGGTGATGGGCGGTTCGTACAAGGACTGCGAGCTGCGCCTGCAGCGCGCCATCCATCTGCGTTTCTCGCTGCCGGCGGAGCTCGCCGCCTCCTTGCGCAAGGATATCAAGCGCGCCGACCAGATCGCCGCCTATTATGAGGCGACGCTGCTGGCCGGCTTTTCGACGGCGGAGGCGACCGAGTATTTCGGCCGGCCGCGCGGCTTTTCCGCCGACCGCTTCGATTTCACGCCCAAATCCGTGACCTGGGCTCAGACGGCTTTTCTCAAGCGTTTCAAGACGCTGGAAGCCACGCGCCAGTCCTCACTTGCCGCCAGTCCGGCAAGCTAAAGAAGGCAGGCCGGCGACCGTCACTGGACACGACTGCTAATCAGTTTCATGAAAAGCGGCGCAGGTTGGCGTAATCTGCCACCGCAATGGCGTGCTTCGTCACTGAATGGGCGAGCGCCTGCCCCTAGATCCGGGTCAAGCAAGATCAAGAGGCAATCATGTTTGACAGGAAGAGAAAGACAGCCCTTGTGACCGGCGCGTCGTCCGGCATGGGCAAGGAAATCGCCAGGCGCCTGATCCGGGACGGATATCAGGTCTATGTCGCCGCGCGCCAGATCGAGAAGATGGACGACCTCGCTGCCCTCGGCGCGCGCGTGTTGCGCATGGACATTTCGAAGGACGCAGATATCGAAGCGGCTGTCGCCAACATCCTTGCCGAAGTCGACGGTGTCGATGTCCTGGTCAACAATGCCGGTTTCGGGCTTTACGGGCCGGTCGAGGAAATCGGCATCGATGAAGCGCGCTATCAGTTCGAGGTGAACGTCTTTGGCCCCGCACGCCTGACGCAGCTTCTCCTGCCATCGATGCGCAGAAGGAAGGCGGGCACGATCGTCAACATCACCTCGATGGGCGGCAAGATCTATACCTTGCTCGGCGCTTGGTATCACGCGACGAAGCACGCGCTGGAAGGCTGGTCGGATAGCCTCCGGCTCGAGCTCGCTCCCTTCGGCATCAAGGTCGTGGTCGTCGAGCCGGGCCTGATCGAGACTGGATTCGGCGATGTCGTCGCGGATGGGCTTTTGAAGCGATCCGGAAGCGGCGCCTATGCGAAGGTAACGCAGGCCGTGGCGAAGACGACCCGAGCAAGCTATGGCCACGGCCGCGGCAGCGATCCGAGCGTGATCGCCGAGGTCGTCTCGGCCGCCATAAGCTCGGCCAGGCCGAGGACACGCTACGCCGCCGGCAAATATGCGAAGATGATGATTGGTGTGAGAAAATGTTTCGGTGACCGCATGTTCGATCGCCTCATCCTCAGCCAGATGCGATGAGCGGCGGAGGCGGCAGCAGGGCGGGAGAACGGGCATGAGCGGAGTTCCGGGCGACAAATGCAAGGTGCCTCGGGCCTTCTGGCGTGCCGTGGAGCGCCTGGGCCTGCCTGCGTCGGCCGTGTTGCGGCAAGCCAGGCTTCCCGCCACCCTTCACCTCAACGAACATGCCTTCGTCACGACCGCGCAGTATTTCACGCTGTGGAGGGCTCTCGAGGAACTCTACGCGAAACCGGCTCTGGGCATCCGGCTGGTCGAGGCCGCCGATACCGCGATCCACCCGCCCTCCACGCTCGCCGCTTTCCACGCGCGGAACTATCGCGACGGCATCGCCCGGATTGCTCGCTTTAAGCGACTTTGCTCTCCCGAACAGTTGCATGTCTCCGACGAGAACGGTGAATGCACGATGAGTTCGGAGTGGCTTTACGCCAACGAGCCGACGCCTGCAGTCGCAACCGACGTCGCCTTTGCCTTTCTTGTCGAGCTCGGCCGGCGGGGAACGGGGCAGCATCTTGTCCCCCTTCGTGTCGAGCTCACGCGTCCCGACGACAAGAGCGGCGCGCATCGGGACTATTTCGGATGTCCGGTCCGCTACGGCGCGGCGCGCGACTTGCTGGTCCTGCGTTCCGCCGATCTCGACCGTCCCTTTCCGGGCCACAACCCAGAGCTTCTCGATATCCTTACGCCCGCGCTGGCCGCCGCGCTCGGCGAGCTTAGCGCGCAAAGTTCGATTGCTGAGCAGGTGAAGGTCGTGTTGAAACGGAGCTTGGCGAGTGGAAGGCCGGAGCTCTCCGACATCGCGCGCGAGCTTGGGATGAGCGAACGCACGCTGCAGCGGCGCATCACCGAGCAAGGAACCAGCTTCCGCGAGCTTCTCATCAACGCACGACAGGAACTCGGCCGGCAGCTGCTGTCGGATCCGACAGCCGACATTGACGAGGTCGCCTGCCTGCTCGGTTATCAGGACGCGAGTTCCTTCTACCGCGCGTTTCGCGAGTGGGAGGGCACGACTCCCAATCGCTGGCGGGAGCTCAATTTCGACGTCCTGAAACCGCAAGATTCGGGCAGCTTACTACAATAGCCAAAGACAGGCCCGAGGCCACGTCGCTCCGCACAAACGGCCCGGCCGGCCACGAATCCCTAGCGGCCGGATCGTCGGCCATCTGATGTGATTGCTAGCCGCGAGAACGCTAAATTAACCGGCGACCAGGACAGTATTGTGTTCGGTCACGGCCCGAAGGCGTCCTCATGCCTGGTGCACACGTCAAGACTGGTTCGGTCGCCGGCAGGCGAAGGACGACCGGTATTGGCCCAGCCCGACGAATAGCCGAAGAACTTCGCGCGCAAAACGAGCGCTTTTCTGCGGCCGTCGAGAACATGTCGCACGGCTTGTGCATGTTCGATGCCGACGAGCGGATGATCATCTGCAATCGTAACTATCTCGATATCTTCCACCTCGACGCCAGGGTGGTGAAGCCCGGCATACGCTTCTTCGATATCCTGCAGCACAGCGTCGATATAGGCATTGCCTCGCAAAGTGCTGCGGCGCTCTACGCGATCCGTAAGCCTTATATCGACGGCGCCAAGCCCTCGACCTATGAGGAAGTCCTGTCGGATGGACACACCGTGGTCATTTCGCACCGGCCGATCGCCGTTGGCGGTTGGGTGTCGATCTACGAGGACGTGACCGAACAGCGACGCGCCGAAGCAGAATTGAAGGAGCAGCATCGCCGCTTCGACGCCGCCCTGGCCAACATGTCGCAAGGCCTGCTGATGTACAGCGCCGAGGGCCGCCTGATCGTGCGCAACCAGCGCTTCCTGGATCTGTGCAACGCCAAGGCCGCGGATTTCCCGCTGGGCATGACGCACGGCCAGATGCTGGAGAAACTCGTTGGCCTGCGCATCTTCATGCCAATTGAGATCGACATCGAGGTCGGAAAGACGAAGGCGGCTCTGGAAGCCGGCCAGTCGCGCTCGAGCTATCGCGAGCTCGTCGACGGCCGCACGCTCTTTGTCTCTCGCCGGCCGCTCGCCGGCGGCGGATGGGTGGCGACCTTCGAGGACGTCACCGAGCGCCGGCGCGCCGAAGAGCGCATGACGCATCTTGCGCATCACGACACGCTGACCAACCTGCCCAACCGCTCGATGTTTCGCGAAAGCCTGGACCAGGCACTTGGCGACGCCAAGGCCGGGCCGCTGGCGATCTTCTCGCTCGATCTCGACCGCTTCAAGGCCGTCAACGACACATTCGGCCACCCGGCCGGAGACTGGTTGCTGAAATGCGTCGCCAAGCGGCTGCAGCATGCCGTGCGCAGCAGCAAGGATGTGGTGGCGCGCTTCGGCGGCGACGAGTTCGCCATCATCCAGTTCGGCATCAAAGGTGCCGCCGATGCAGAAAAGCTTGCCAAGCGCATTGTCGAGATCGTCGGCAAGCCCTATCGCGACAAGGGGCGCGAAATGCATGTGGGTGCCAGCCTCGGCATCGCGCTTTATCCAGGCGACGGGCACGATGCCGACACGTTGCTCACCAACGCCGACATGGCGCTCTACCGGGGCAAGAGCGAAGGGCGCAATGTCTATCGCTTCTTCGAGCCGGGCATGGATGCGCTGATGCGGGAGCGCCGCGCGCTCGAGGTCGATCTCGAAGCGGCACTGCCCAAGCGCGAATTCGAGCTCGATTTCCAGCCGATCCTCAATATCGGCTCCGGCGATATCGTCGGCGCGGAAGCCCTGATGCGCTGGCGCTCGCCGGCGCGCGGCCTGGTGTCGCCGGAAAACTTCATCCCCGTCGCCGAGGAGACCGGATTGATCGTGCAGCTCGGCGACTGGGCGTTGCGCAAGGCGTGCAACGTGGCTGCGAACTGGCCGCCGGACATGCGCATGGCCGTCAATGTCTCGGCCGCGCAGATCAAGAGCGGCGGCTTCGCCCGCAGCGTGATCTCGGCGCTTGCCTTTTCCCGCCTGCCCGCCGACCGGTTGGAGCTCGAAATCACCGAGACGGTGATGATGGACGAAAGCGACGCGGTGCTGAAGACCCTTAGCCAGTTGCGTGGCCTCGGCGTGCGCATCGCGCTCGACGATTTCGGCACCGGCTATTCCTCGCTCGGCTATCTGCGCCGCTTTCCCGTCGACAAGATCAAGATCGACCGCTCCTTCATCCGCGACCTCGACAAGCGCGACACAGCGGCGATCGTGCGCACCGTAATCGGGCTCGGCGCCGAGCTCGGCATCACCGTCACCGCCGAAGGCGTCGAAACCGAAGCGCAGCTCGACATGCTGCGCAAGGCCGGCTGCGGCGAGGCGCAAGGCTATCTGATCGGCAGGCCGACCAAGGCGTCCGATATTGGCCGGCTGCTGAAGACGACCGCTGCGGTCAGGCAATCCGGCTAGGCTCAGCGGGTATCGCGGCTATTTCGGGTTCAGCCAGCTTGGGTGTGACAGGCGCGCTGCCATAAAACTGGCGACCGCTTCGACCTTTGCGGGGCGCGAGCGCGCCGATGGCGTGACGAAGTACAGCGCGCCCTTTGGCAAGGTCCAGTCGGTCAGGATCGCCTCCAGACGCCCGTCGACAAGGTATTCGCTGGCAATGAATTCCGGCAGCTCGGCGATCGCGGTTCCGGCCAGTACGGTCGGAACAAGGGCATCGGAATTGGTGACCCGCAACGGCCCTGACGGTGTGATGACCTCCTCATCGCCCGCAGCATTGCTGAAACGCCAGACGTCCTGGCGTGGCCGGTAGGCATAACCAAGGCAGTGATGCGCGTGGAGGTCACGTGGCCTGACCGGCCGGCCATGCCTGGCGAGATAGGACGGCGCCGCGACGATGAAAGGAGCAATGCCGCACAGGCGCCGGGCTACCAGCGAGGAATCCGGCAACACCGCAATCCGTAGGGCGGCATCGAAGCCTTCGCCGATCAGATCGACGACCGCATCGCTCAGGTGCATATCGATCGACACGTCAGGATAGAGCTTGAAGAAATCCGGAAGCAACGGCGCCACCCATCGGAGTCCGAACGACATTGGAACGGCCAGACGCACAAGGCCGCGCGGGCCGGCCGACAGTTCTCGCGCCGCGTTCTCGGCATCCTCCGCGTCGCGGTAGAGGCGCGACGCGCGCTCGGCCAGACGCTGACCAAAATCGGTGAGGGCCAGGCGCCGCGACGTCCGGTTGAAAAGCCGTGCGCCAAACCGCTCCTCCAGTCGGCTGACCCCACGTGACACCGTCGCCACCGACAGGCCGAGCACACGTGCGGCGGCGGCGAAGGATCGCTCCTCGGCGACCTTGGCGAACATGGCCAAACCTTCGAAATCCGGCGCTTTTGACATCGTCAATCCTGCAATGGTTGTTTGCAAATATTGCTATTTTGAAAGGAGATGCCTGTCCATATGTCTCCGTCACCCACAACAGGAGTGACGAAAGTGACAAGGAAACTCGAAGGAAAGATCGCCGTGGTGACCGGCGCCAGCGGCGGCATCGGCCTCGGCATCGCCAAACGCTTCGCCGCCGAAGGCGCGCATGTCTATATTACCGGACGACGCAAGGCCGAGATCGACAGAGCCGTCGCTGCAATCGGGAAGAACGCCACCGGCATTCAGGCCGACTCGACCAGCTTTGACGATCTAGACCGGCTCTATGCCCAGGTGAAAGCGGAAAGCGGCCGCATCGATGTGCTCTCGGTCAATGCTGGCGGCGGTTCCATGTTGCCGCTTGGCCAGATAACCGAACAGCACTTTGACGAAACGTTCGACCGCAACGTCAAGGCCGTCTTGTTCACGGTGCAGAAGGCGCTCGCCCTGCTGACCGACGGTGCCTCGGTGATTCTCACCGGTTCAACCGCCGGCTCGACCGGCACGGCGGCGTTCAGCGTCTACAGCGCCTCGAAGGCGGCCCTGCGTAATTTTGCCCGCAGCTGGATAATCGACCTGAAGGAGCGACAGATCCGTGTCAACATCCTCAGCCCCGGCCCAACCCGAACAACGGGCCTCGCTGAGCTTGCCGGACCCGAAGCCGAGCAGCAGAAGGGCCTGCTTGATTTCCTTGCTGCCCAGGTACCGATGGGCCGGCTTGGCGATCCCGACGAGATCGGCAAGGCGGCAGTGTTCCTGGCGTCGGACGATTCAAGCTTCGTCACGGGCGCCGAGCTGTTCGTCGACGGCGGCATCGCCCAGGTCTAACCACCGCACCGGCCGCTTCCTCAGGCGGAGGCGGCCGGTGCCGACCGCGCAACGTCAGCGCAGCGTCTCGATGTATTTCTCGTGAAAGCTCACATAGCCGGGCTCGACCACTTTCAGATGCCGCTCGATCAGCCGGTGGAATTCCGGCAGTTGGTGGAACGGGACGCCCGGATAGGCGTGATGCTCGGCATGGTAAGGCATGTTCCAGGCCAGCTTGCGCACGAACCAGTTGGTCAGCGTCGTGCGGGTGTTTTCCAGCATGTTGGCGACGAGCGGGCAGCGACCGTGCTCGGCCATCAGATAGAGCCTGAGGAATGGCTGGCCGAGCAGTGCCGGCACGATCCAGACATAGAGCAGCACCGACGCCTTGAACCAGACCGCAAGCGCCAGCAGGACGACGTAGAAGGCGATCATCGCTTGCGCCTCGGCCTTCACCTTCGGCAGGCCCTTCGGCGGCACGTAGCTGTCGCGGCAGCCGCCGGTCGCGTTGGTGTAGAGCGTCTTGAAGTGGCCCCACCACACCAGCAGCCCCGAGACGTGGACGATGTATTGCCGCAAGGTCTCTGGCTTCGGAAAGGCCAGTTCCGGATCGTTCTCCGGATCCTGGGTGAAACGGTGATGGGCGAAGTGGAAATAGCGGAACCAGTCGGCCGGCAGCGCGATCGCCAGGCTGCAAAAACGCGCCACCATATCGTTCAGCCATTGCGTCTCGAACGCGGTCCTGTGCACGGTCTCATGCAGCAGCGTGAACAGGAACACAATCAGGATGCCCTGCGGCAGCATCAGGACCGGCCAGAACGGCACCTTCGCCGCGATCAGCACGCCAAGGACGATGATCGCGCCGAGATGGAGCGTGAACTGGATGAGGCCCGGCCCATCCGACTTGCCGGTCAGCCGGCTGCGTTCCTCGTTGCTCAGCGAGGCGATGACGTAGCGATGGTCGACGGATTCGGCGTGATCGATTGCATTCATGAGACCACGATAACCAGAAAGAAACCTTTCTAAAAACGAGGATTTCTGCAAAATAGATAAGTCCAGCTTATCTAATTGGATCGTCATGGTCGCCCTTCCCTCCTTACGCGGACTTCAGGCCTTCGAAGCGGCGGCGCGCACAGGCAGCTTTGCGGCCGCCGCCGAGGAATTGTCGGTTTCGGCAGCGGCCGTCAGCCAGCTCATCCGCACCGTCGAGGAGCAGATGGGGCGAAAACTGTTCCACCGGGTCAACCGGCGCGCGGTGCTGACCGAGGCCGGGGTGGAGATGCTGCCGAGGCTCAGCATGGCGTTCCGCGAAATCGGCAGCGTCGCGCGCGATGTCGGCGGCGATGCGTTCCGGCCACGACTCGTGATCTCGGTGCCGCCTTCGATGGCGATGGGATGGCTTTCGGAGCGGCTCGCCGGTTTCGTCGCCGGCCATGGCGCTGCCGACATATCGCTCAGGGGCGACGACGATCCGGTGCCGTTCGAGCACGAGTTGATCGACATCCGCCTCTCCTACGGTCCGCATTACCGGGAGCATCCGACCGAGGAGATCGTCAGGGACGCCGTCTATCCGGTGTGCGCCCCGGAACTCCTTCGCAAGGCCGTGCCCGGAAGCGAGCCGCTTGCCGGCCTGCCGCTTATCCACACCGACTGGGGGCCGACCGGCGCGTCTTTTCCATCCTGGCGCAACTGGTTCGAGGCGGCGGGAAACGGGCCGGGCCGTGCGGCACAGCGTGGTCTCTCCGCGAACTCGTCACGGGCGGCGCTCGATCTCGCGATCTCAGGACTGGGCGTGGCGCTGGCACAGGGCGTCTACTGCGCCCAGGCGCTTGAGGACGGAAGGCTGGTCCGGCCCGTGGCCCGATCGCTGGCGTTGCGCCAGCAATATTGCCTGACCATCCCGGAACGAAGCGCAAGGCGCGACATCGTAACTGCCTTCCGCGAATGGCTGATCGGGGAATGCGCGAGCGCGGTCGGATCGCCGGCGCTGGGCGCTGCTGCTCAGCGTCGTCTTTGACCGAATTGGCCTGCGGCGCGACGCGCCGGTTCGGCTACGGCTGCCTGTCGAACCGGCCGGGCACGCGGTCCGTCGGCAAATCCACCCGGCACGAGCCCAAGCACTATTATGGCGACGATGAAGCCGTATTGCAGAATGTCGAAGGTCAGCGGCGGAAGACTGCCGGGAAGCACCGAGATCGCGAGCTTCGGAGCAAGAATGCCGAACCCCGCGGCGGCAGGCCAGCCAATGTCGCGTACGCGGGCGAACACCATCCAAATAATCGCAACGATGGTGGCAAAGCCCATCGCCACAAGTATCGACATGTAAATCGTCCCGATGGCAGAGCTTTTCGCCTCCATGGCGAGCGCCTGGGCGACGATGCCGGAGGCATGCTCCTCGGCGGACTTCGGAGCATCGTGCATCCCATAATCCGGGACCCTCAGCTCCTCGACAAAGGACCTCTGACTCCGGGCTATGTTGTTGCCGTCAGCCGCATAGATCTGCTTCTGAATGCCTTCTTTTGTTCCCACGAGAAAATGCTCGATCGGGTCCTTGGCGAAATCAAAGCCAAACAAAAGAACCAGAAGGACTATGTATAGTATCTGACCGCAATTACCTGATTGAAACAGCCTGATCATCTTTCGAGAGCCTTTGGGCAATCCACAATGCAGGTCGGATAGCAAGTCTGGCTTAAGACGCGGTTAGGCAGTCCCTGTCAAATTGAGCAAACGGCGGCCGGAATCTTATTCACAGGTGCCCGGCTAGCGCCACGACCATGTCCTTGCTGCTGGCCACGGGAACGATCTCGAACTCCACGAGATCCGCCCATTCGACGACCCAGCGCTGCAGGATCGTCACGTCGTCGGCCTCCACCAGCATGAAGCAGCGGCTCATGTCGCCGGCGATCCAGCTGTGGTGCACGACTAGCTCATCCGGCTTCAACCGGCCCTTGTCACGGAAGCGGCGGTAGATCTCCTTGCGGTCCGCGCCGTGAAAATCCTCGATCACGAAGAACAGCATTCTTTTCCCTCGGTTGGAATGATGGGAATTGGGGAATTGAAGAACTGAAGAATTGAAGAATTGAAGAATTGAGTAACTCATAAGGTTAGAAAACGAGGAGGCCAATGATGCAGATTGTTCTGTCCAGACACTCCATTCTTCTTCAATTCTTCAGTTCTTCAATTCTTCAGTTCCTCAATTCCCCTTCCTCCCGCCACTACTTCTCCGGCCTCTCCAGGCGTTCCAGGAACCACTGCGTCAGCCGCACCCACAGCTCGTCCTTCTCGCCGGAATCCTCCCAGCCATGGTCGAGATTGGGATTGTCGTTGACCTCGATGACGAAGACCCCGTCCTTGGTTTCCTTGAGGTCGACGCCGTAGAGGCCGTCGCCGATGCACTTGGCCGCCTTGACCGCCGTTTCGACGACATGTGGCGGCGTCTGCTTCAGCGTGAAGGTCTTTATGCCGCCCTGGTCGGGCTTGCCGTTGGCCTTGTGGTTGACGATCTGCCAGTGCTTCTTCGCCATCAGATAATGCACGGCAAACAGCGGCTGGCCGCCGAGCACGCCGACGCGCCAGTCATATTCGGTCGGAATGAATTTCTGCGCGATCAGAAGGTCGGAATCTTCAAGCCATTCGGTCGCGAGCTTGGTCAGCTCGGCCATGTTCTCGCATTTCTTGACGCCGCGCGAAAAGGACGAATCCGGGATTTTCAGCACCAGCGGGAAGCCGAGCGTCTGCGCCGCCACCTCGAAGTCGGAGGTGCCGGCGATCATCACCGTCGGCGGCACCGGCACCTTGTTGTAGGTCATCAGCTCGTTGAGATAGACCTTGTTGGTGCAGCGGATCATCGACAGCGGGTCGTCGATCACCGGCATGCCTTCCTGCTGGGCGCGGCGCGCGAAGCGGTAGGTGTGGTTGGAGATCGACGTCGTCTCGCGGATGAACAGCGCGTCGTAGTTCGCGAGCTTGGCGAGGTCCTTCCTGGTGATCGGCTCGACCTCGACGCCCATCTTCTCGGCGATCCTCGCCCAATAGCGCAGCGAGGAGATTTCCGACGGCGGCAATTCCTCATGCGGGTCGACCAGCGTCGCGAACGTATAGCGCGCCGGCGTGCGGCCCTTGGTGTCGCGCCATTCGCGATTGGTGTAGGTGTCGAGGCACTGCAGGAAGACTTCTTCCTCGCTCTCGGTCATGCGGGCGAGCGGCAGGAAACCGATCTTGCGGATCGAGGCCCATTCGGCGCTGTCCTTGATGTGGACCTCGAGCGCCGGCGCGCGGAACCAGTCGAACAACAGCTTGGCGAAACGGTCCCAGACTTTCGACGGGCCGATGCCGAAGAAGATCGCGACCTTTGCTGGAAAAGTCCCGCCGAGATCCTTGCGGCATTTGTTCAAGGCGAGCTCGAGCTCCGGCAGCGCGTGCTCGTAAAGCTTGCGCTCCGACAGGTCGATCATGGTCTCGACGGTCGGGATCACCCGATGGCCGCGCGAGCCGGCCAGCAGCGAGGCGTAGTAGCCGCGACTCTGATAGCCGTAATTGTTCGACAGGTTGATCACCTTCGGCCGCTGGCCGCGAAACAGCGCCGGATGCGCGAGATAATCGCGGTTGGTGATGATCTTGTGGGGTGTGGCCACCTGATCGAGATCGTTCTGCCTGCCTGTCAGGATTACCCAGGTCATTGTTCAGCGTTTTCCCAGAGTGATGGCGGCGCGCAAACCGTCGCGGCCGAACTGCGCCATATTCATGAAGATGTCGTAGGGCACTGGAATGTTCGCGGCATCGAGTATGGTTTCCTGCCTTTCATCCTCGACCCAAGGGTCGTGGATCAGGATATGGTCGCCATCGTCGCCGATGGCCAGCACCCAATGCGGCACCTTTTTGCCGAACATAAGGAAGCCGCTGATCAACACCAGCACAAGCTTGCCCTGGGCCAAGGCGTCGCGGATGTCGCCGATGCCGAACGGACGGTAATTGACGGGTATGCCATAGAGCTCGGCGCGGCGGCGGAAATCGACCTGGGCAAGCTCCATCACCCGGCGCTTGTCCGCGCTCCTCACCGACTGCAGGAACAGTGCGCCGTAGAAGGAGACGAATATCTCGGCGGCAAGCCCGCTCTCATAGCCGGCGACCGCCAGGCCGAAAGGCTCGCAACCGCCGGGGCCCGACATCATGAAGACGGTGGTCGCCTCGCGCCACAGGCGGATTTCCATGACCGGGTCGGGCACGAAGCCGCGGTCGAAATTGGCCATCGCCATCATCAGGCAGCATGGTCCGCAGGTGAACTCGCAGGTCTGCTGGTAGAACGGCACCTTGGTCGCCGTCGGCGTGTCGCCGCGCAGCGTCTTTTCGTAGCGCAGGGCCGTCGCGCCATCTTCGTAATAGTCGGGCTCGCGGCCCAGTTTGCGATAGCCGGCCTGCTCGTAGACACGGATGGCGCGGTCGTTGTCCTCGCGCACTTCAAGGCGCAGCAAAAGCCGGTCATGCTCGAAGGCTGCTTCCTCGGCGGCGGCCAGCAGGAGGCGGCCGATGCCGAGCCGGCCGAAGAAGGGACCGACAGCAATGGAATAGAGCCGCGCCACGCCGCTGCCTTTGCGAAACAGCACCACCGCGTATCCGGCGACGCGACCTTCGCTCTCGGCCACCAGCATCTCGGCTGTCTCGCGCTCGATGAACTGGCGGAAGGAGCGGCGCGAGAGCCTGTCGCCGGGAAAGACAGCCTTCTCGATGGCGGCGAGGTCATCGACGTCTGACGCGCGGGCCTTTCGAATCTCGGCAGGCATGCGGGCTTGGGAAAACCTCGATTGTGTTGTGGAAACGGCCCCGGTGGATGCGTCGCAAATACCGGCCGAAACGCCGGCATTCATCAAGCGCTATCGCTCCTTGATTAGGGCCGAATTGTGACAGTTTGCGCCACGGCAGAAAAGGGCAAAATGTTTGAACAGAATTGCCGTTCAGAGGCCTGCCGGCTGCAAAAAACGCAGCCGGTTCAGCTCGATATGCCGGCCAGGAGCTGGCCATAGGCGGTCTTTGCGACATCCGACAGCCGCTCCGGCGGCAATGATCCGACGACGGCGCAAGCATAGCCCTTGTCGAGCCAATAGACCGCCTCCGGTCCGCCCCCCTCGGCCGTATAGGTGCCCTTGGAGGTCGCTGACGAATCGGCGGTGACGAAGAGCGAGATGCGCTCGCCCTTGGCGTCCTCGTAGAGCAACATCGCCGCCTTGCCTTGCTCACCGGCCGGCAGCAACCGGCCGCCGACCAGCTGGAAGCCCTCGGCCGCAAGGTCGGGCGCGACCAGCTTCAGCCCGACGCGGTTAGACAACCAGGTCTGGAGATGCTCCTTGTCGCTCGCCGGAACCTCGACGGCATGGCGCTTCTCGGCGGCGTAGACGACATGGGCAGCGATTGCCTGTTCGGCGAGCTGGTCGTCGTCGCCGACGCGGGCAATGCTGTCGACGCCGGCGACATAGCCACCGAGCCCGCCGACGGCGAGCACCACGGCAGCGGCGGCAGAGAGCCACCAGCGCGAACGCCAGGCCGACGCCTTGACAGGCGCCTCGCCAAGCAATGCCTGCCGCAGCCTCGCCGGCACCGGCTCGTCCATCACGCCCGCGAAGGCAGCGCGCATGGCGGCACGGTCGGCAATGTAGCGCGCCGACTTCGCCTTCATCTCGGGATTGGCCTCGAGCCAGGCGTCATAGGCCATGCGTTCCTCGCCCGGCAGCTCGCCGTCGAGGGCCATGTGGATATCGCGTTCGGAGAAATCGCGGCGGGTCATTTCTCAACGATCCTTATCGAGCGGCGGCGCGATGAGTCGTCGAGAAGTCCTCGCAGTTCCTCGCGGCCGCGCGCTATGCGCGACATCAGCGTGCCGGCCGGCACGCCAAGGATGTTGGCGGCCTCGGCATAGGAAAAGCCCTCGATGGCGACCATCACCAATGCCGCGCGGCGATCGGGGCTGATCGCCTGCAAGGCATCCATGATTTCGCGCGAGGCAATGGTCTCGACCTGATCGGCGGGTGCGGCTTGGGCTTCCCCGGCTTCGAGAGGCAGGATCGCCGCCTCGCCTCGCCGGTTGACCTTGCGCATCTGGTCGATGAACAAGTGATGCATGATCGTAAACAGCCACCTCCGGGGGCTTTCTCCAGTCTGCCAGTTGTCGAGCCGCACGAGCGCCCGCTCCAGGCAATCCTGGACGAGATCATCGGCGGAATCTCGGTCGCGCAGCAGCGAGCGCGCATAGCGCCGCAACCGCGGTATTTCGCTCAGGATCGCTGCCTTCTTGTCGTCCATGACCGCTTGTTTCGTGGTCGCTTTCCATCCCGATAGAACGCGCCTTTCCGGCGCGGTGCAAGCAGTCAGCGCGAAGCGGCCGAACCGCTGCGATTACCCAAGCACGCGAATAACGAAGGCGCGGGTCGGGTTATTCCCGGCTATCCGCGAGAAAGCCTAACTATCTCAAATCCGTGAGCAGGAAATCATTGCCTTTGTAGAGCAGTGGAGTGCCGATAGCTTTCGCGCAGGCATAGACAAAACAGTCACCCAAGTTCAGGTCAGCTTGGTGACCAACGGCCTTGCCATAGTGAGCGCTGGCATCGATAGCACGCGAACCGATCTCGTCGCCGATCGGGACATTTTTCCCGCCAATTTCCACAATAAGTTGATCCACCAGATCGCGAGCTTTGAGGAGTGCTTCAGCCGTCGGCTTGCGGGAACCCGCGCCGGCTCGCGCAAGAGCCTGCGTCGCTTCAAAACGGACCATGGCAGAGACGTAGAAGTCGACAGGCCGGGAGAGTTGCTTGGATAATTCCTCCCAGCCCGGTTCCTGGTTGAGAATTGCGACGATCACCGAAGCGTCGACAAACATCAGTCTTCCCACATCTCATCGGTGAATTTCTTCATATCGAACTCGGGATTGGGCAGACCGATCTTCTTCGCCTCCGCTTGAAGCCGCACAATCCGATCGCGCAGCGGTACCTTGGCACGATTACGTTCCAGTTCATGAATAAGGGCTGTCCGCACCGCCTCAGTCTTGCTCGGTGCGTTTGTTTCGCGCTGCAACTTGGCGGCCAGCGCATCCACTTCATCGTCACGTATGTAGAGAGGCATGCCAATATCCCCTTTTGGATATTCCAGATATACCAAAATGGATATTCTTTCAAGAAATCTTGTTGGCCTCCCGCGCGGCCCGCGTCAGAAGCCGCTGGTAGAACAGCCCGATGCCGATCAGCACGGCGCCCAGGCCGATGAAGGACAGCGCGCGCAGCACGCCTTCAAGCTCCGACATGTCGAACAGAAAGACCTTCACCACCGCGACCGCGATCAGCACCGCTGAGGCGATGCGCAGCACCTGCGATTTCAGCCAGACGCCTGCGGTGAGCAGCGCCACGCCAATGATCAGCCAGAGCGCCGAATAGGTGTAGGTCTCTAACTGGCCAAGCCCGCTCCACCAGGCGATGAACTCGCCCTTGAACAGGCGCCGCACCGAGAGCGTGGCATAGGCAAAGGCAAGCAGCGCGGCGATCAGCGCCAGCATCGCCGCATACCATCGCGGGCGCTTGTCGCGGACATAGAGCGCCAGCACGCCGGCGGCGATGGCACGGCAGCAGATAGGCGAGGAACAGAAGGTTGAAGACCGGGATCGTGCCGGTCGACTCGTCCGTCAGCAGCGGGTTCAGCACGACGAAATGCTGCACGGCGATCAAGCCGGCCGAGACCACGCCGGCAGCCATCGAGCCATAGCGCAGAACCGAGCTTGGCGAGCGCATGTCGATGGCGACCAGTATGGCGCCGGCGCCGAGCGCGATCAGCGTGTAGATCGCCTGTTCGGCAAGCGTCACGGTGCCGGTGTCGATGACGCCGCCATGCATGGCATGGCGCACCAGCATGGCGATGGTGAGCAGCGCGAACAGCGCCGAAGCCGCTTCCATGGCAAGGCGCGGCCGGCCGTTGGTGGTGCGGGCGAGCTGCCAGGCGGCGAAGCCGAAGGCGATCGCCGGCACGCCATAGCCTGGCAGCAGCCAGTTGAAGGCCGGCGTCCTGGAGAGCAACGCCGCGCCGACGATGGTCGGATCGAAGGCGACGCGGCCAAGCACCGCGACCGCCGCGCCCACCGCGATCCAGCCCAGCACGGGGTAGGACCGCCAGCGCGTCGCCAGCGCCGGCAAAATAGCGGCAGCGCCGAGCAGCACGGTCGTCCAGCCCGAACCGAAGGCCATGTGCAGCATCAGCAGGCCGGCAACGCCGGCCCCGCCGAGCGCGAACGACACGGCCGGGCCGCCGGTCAGCGGCGGCTCCTCGGCGCTGGCAATCCATTCGCCGCCGGCGGCAGAGGCCAACATCAGCAACAGCGCCGGCAGCGCATAGCCGAGATCGCGGTCGATATCGCCGAAGGTCAGCCACAGCGCGGTGAGCACCACCAGCGGGGCGATGACACCCCAGGCCGCCCAGCAGGCCCCGCGCACCGGGGCGATGACAGCGAAGCGGCGCGCGGCCCAGAAGCCGGCGGCGAGGAAGACCAGGCCGAGCGCGATGCCGACGCGGAATGTCAGCGTGTCGGACGACGCCAGGGGCTGAGCGTCCAGCCCGACATCAAGTGCATTGGCGCCGATCGTGGCGGGCGGGATGATGCCGAGGTAGATCAGCACGGTGGCGATGCCGGCGGCAAAGGCGAGCGGCAGCGCGCGCGGCCGGTAGAGCGCCACCGCGACCAGCGCGGCCAAGAGGACCGCGCCATGCAAGGCATCGCCGGCGCTGGCAAAGGCCGGATCGACGGATAGGCCCAGCGCGCTCAGGGCGATGAAGAAGCCGGGCACGATCGAGGGCCAGTCGAAGCCGCGCTCCGTATCGTCACGGCCAGCGGTCAAGAACGGGGCAAGCCAGACGAAGGCAAGCACGGCAAGCGTGGCAAGGCTGATGAACAGCACGGCCGCGAGGTTCACGTCCGGAGCGTCGACCATGTAGAGAATGGTCCAGATGCCGGTGCCGGCGAAGGCGGCGGCCCCCAGCGCCTTCCAGTCGCGGATGCGGGCGATTGCGGCGGTTGCTGCAAGCACGATCGCCAGATAGACGAACAGCGCCCAGGGATTGGGCGCTTCAGAGGAAACCAGCGCCGGCGTGACCATGGCGCCGACGAGGCCGATGCCGGCCAGCGCCAGGCCGTGCAGGAGCGAAGCGCCAATGGTCGCGACGCCGACGGCGCCAAGCAGGGCGAAGGCGGTTGCCGGGCCGATGAAGCCGTAGATGCCATGCGCGGCATAGACCGTGCCGAACAGGATAAAGGCGCCGGCGCCGGTCAGGATCGCCGGGATATAGGCGCCGGCGGCGCCCTGTACCGGCACCCTGAAGCCGGTGCGGCGGATGAATTCGGCGCCGCCAACCAGCACAAGGCCGAGAATGCCGGCCATGGTCAGGCGCACGCCAGGGCCGAAAATCCCTGCCTCGATGGTGTAGCGGATCAGGAACAGGCCGCCCAGCGCCAGCGCGATGCCGCCGACCCAGACCGCCCAGCGCGTGCCCAGCGCCGTCTCGACGTCGGTCTGGCGCGCGGCTCTGGCGGGCGCGGCCGCTCGGGCTGGCGCGGCCGTGTCAGCGGTCTCGGCCTCCTCAGGCTCTGCCGCGCCGTCCTCAGCCGCCTCGCCTTTCCACGGCCCGGCGGCAACCTCGGCATCAGCGGTATCCGGCTTCGAGGCAGCGGGCTCGGCAGCAACGGCGCCCTCGACCGCAGCCTCCGTGGCGATAGCCGCGGGTGCGACCTCGCTTGGGGCAGCTTCAGCCGCCTTCGACGCGGGCGGCGCGGCGCCGGAAAGCACCAGGCTGCGCAGCGCGCCAAGCTCGCGTTCGATCAGGCTGATGCGGTTCTGCTGGTGTGAAACGATGACGAAAAGAGCGATGACGGCGGCAATGGCGATCAGGCTGAAAAACATGGCGGTTTCCCTCAAAACCAGACCAGTCGTGGCCAATAAATACGGCAATGCGACGGCTGGTCCAAATCAGCGTCTTGCCGACCAACAAGATTTGGCCGACTAACAAGATCGGGCCGACAAGATCGAGCATGTTCGTCGCCGATTGCCAGCAACTTGCCGGTTTATCCTATGCTGGGCCGCAAAGGCCGCGGGCGAGAATGCGCGACCTCGGTGGCGAAATACTCGTGCTACTCTCCTACGACCGAAGAAAAGCCGTGAGGTGACCGATGCCGCAGCGAAGTGCCGGCCTGCTGATCCACAGGCGCATCGCCGGCGTGTTCGAATTCCTGCTCGTCCACCCGGGCGGACCGTTCTGGGCGCGCAAGGACGAGGGCGCGTGGTCTGTTCCGAAAGGGTTGATCGGCGACGACGAGGATGAGCTCGGAGCCGCCAGACGCGAGGCCGAAGAGGAGCTTGGCATCGCCATCGACGGCGACTTCCAGCCGCTCGGCAGCTACAAGCAGCCGGGCGGAAAAATCGTCATGGCGTGGAGCGTCGAGGCCGATATCGATGCAAATGCCGTCAAGAGCAACATGTTCACCATGGAGTGGCCGCCGAAATCGGGAAGAATGAAGGAATTCCCCGAAGTGGATCGGGCCGCCTGGTTTTCATTGCCCGAAGCCGGCCTCAAGATCCTGAAAGGCCAGCGTCCCATGCTCGATGATTTCCTGGAACGGCACGGCGCGAAGTAGGCACCCGTCTATCCTTCTTGCCCGGCAATCGCCTTCAATGCCGCATGATGCCGGCGCAGCGCGGCCAGGAAGCCGGCGCGGGCGTCGGGCGGCTCAAGGCCGCGCGGCTCGTAGACATGGCGGGTGAAGAAGAAGCCGCTCAGCCGGAAGGCGTCTTCCAGAGCTGCCGCATCGGCGCGCAGGCCGGAACCGCGCTGCAGGAAGGCCGGCAGCGCCAGCATCTTGTCGCGCCAGGCTGCACCCGCCGCGCGGGAGACGGCGCGGCCGGATTTCGGCGAGACATAGGCGAGATCCTGCCTGGACCCGGTCGCCGCGCATTGGCTGAGATCGAGGCCGAAGCCCAGTTCATCGAGGATGAGCAGCTCGAAGCGCGCCACCAGCTCGCCCGCCGCATCGGCATCGCTGAGATGGGCAATCATCACGGCAAGGGCCTCGTAAAGACCGCCATGGGCGTCGCGCTCGGGCAGGAGCCTCAGATGCGCGGCCATGGTCTGCAGGCCGTAGACGGCGATCGCGCTGTCCATGAGCCGCGCGGCATTCATCTCGATCGCCTCGGCCTGGAAAATGCCGAGATGCTCGTCGAGCCGCGCCCGCCACAAGAGATCGACGCGGTTGCCGGGCTGCAGCACAGGCTGCTGCTTGCGCGAGCGCCCTCCCCGCACCAGGCCGAGATGGCGGCCATGGGTGCGCGTCATCACCTCGAGGATGGCGCTGGTTTCGCCATGCCTGCGAGTGCCGAGAACGATTCCCTCGTCGCGCCATTCCATGGGCGGAGCTTTTCACCTGTTGGGTGGCGAAATCAAGATTTCGGCACCCCAGGCCCGACGCGTCCTGACATTTTGGATTGGGATGAGGCCGAGCCGGCCAAATATCGGAAATCCATCGGAAAGGGATCGGGATTTTCGGCTGACCGAGGTTCATCAACGCATTGACGATGTGTTCGACGGCGCGGCTGGGTTTGCCGTGGCACGTCGACTGAGCGGTGGCCCGGGAAACCCCCACAGATCCGCCCGAGAAAGGATCCGACATGACTTCCTTCCTGAACCTGGTGTGGAAGCACCGATTGACTGCCTTTTTTTCGCTGACACTCGGCCTGACGTGGTTGGCCTTCGTCCCGTTCTACCTGTCCAATGGCGAGAGCATTCCCTGGTTCACCTTCGGACCGGCGGTTTCCGGCTTCATCGTGGCGGCACTTGCCGGAGGCTGGAGCGCAGTCAAGGCCATCCTGGCCTCGATGGTGAAATGGCGCGTCCGGCCGATCTGGTATCTGGTGGCGTTCGGCTTGCCGTTCGGGGCGCAACTCGCCTCGATCCTGATCAATCCGCTGTTCGGCTCAGCGCCGCCTGCCTGGGGCAATGTCCCGGCCTTCTCCGAAATCGTGCCGATGATCGCGCTCTACGCCGTCTTCAGCGGCCCGCTTGGCGAGGAGCCCGGCTGGCGCGGCTTTGCAGCACCGCGCCTGCTTGCCAACCATTCGGCCCTCGCCGCCGGCCTGATCCTCGGCACGATATGGGCAATCTGGCATTTCCCGCTCGGCCTGATCGGTGACCTCAGCCTTTACGGGACGATCAACGTCGTCCTGGCCGGCATCGTCTTCACCTGGCTCTACCAGAACACCGGCAGCGTGCTTCTCGCCATCCTGATGCATGTCACGCACCAGAACAGCGTGCGCTTCCTCGGCAAGGTGTTCGTCGACGGCGACTATGTGCAGCAACAGTGGATCGGTGTCGCGATCTGGGCGGTTATCGCGGTCGCGATCGTTGCCTATTACGGCACTGAAAGCTTCGTGCGCCGGCCGGCGGCGCGGCTTGCAGTTGCCTGAACCATCACGCCCATTTCCGGTGATCCGCCAGCACCTCGTCGATCACACGGCGCTGCCTTGCGGCCTCCGCCTGGTTGGCGTCGTGTCCGGCAACGGTGATCAGCGCTTTCCACAGCGTCCAGCCGCGGCCGCGCGCCCAGGTCGCGTCATCGACGTCAATGCGTTCGCGAAAGGCCTCGCGGTTCGCACCTTCAAAGAAGGTCCAAGCGATGGCAAGGTCGCAGGATGGATCGCCGATGCCTGATGTGCCGAAATCGATGACGGCGCTCAAGCTGCCGTCCTCGACGAGGAGGTTGCCCCAAGCGACGTCGCCGTGGAACCAGACCGGCGAGCCGTGCCAGGCGGCGGCAAGGGCTGCTTCCCAGACGGTTGTGGCGGCCCGCGTGTCGATGCGGCCTTCGAGCGCGGCGATGGCTTGCCTCGCCTCTCCGTCATAAACGCTAACCGGACCGCCGCGGTAGAAATTGTGCTGGCCCGGCGCAGGTCCGTCCGTCGGATCGATACGCCTCAAGGCAACGAGGAAATCGGCCAGCGCGATTGCGAACGCCTGAAGGTCGGCGATGTGCGCAGTCTTCGCCGTCTCGCCTTCGATCCAGCGATAGACGGACCAATGCCAAGGATAGAATTCCGCCGGTTCGCCCATGGCCAGCGGCGTCGGAATGGGCAGCGGCAGGAGGGGTGCCAATCTCGGCAGCCAGCGCTGTTCCTTCTCGACCTGCAGCGCATAGGGCGCGGCGCTCGGCAGGCGCACCGCCATCTCGTCGCCGAGATGGAAGGTGCGGTTGTCCCAGCCGCCGAAGGCGACCGGGCTGACCGGCAGATCCCGCCAGTCAAGGAACTGCGCATCGACCAGCCGGCGCACCAGACCGGCATCAATGATGACGCTAATGCGGAAACTCCAGCCCCATCTCGCGGTAGCGCTCGGGGTCGTCGCCCCAGTTCTCGCGCACTTTCACGAACAGGAAGAGGTGCACCTTCTGCTCGAGGATCTCGGCGATCTCGGTGCGCGCGGCCTGGCCGATGGCGCGGATCGTCTCGCCCTTGTGGCCAAGCACGATCTTTTTCTGGCTGTCGCGCTCGACATAGATGACCTGTTCGATGCGCACCGAGCCGTCCTTCTTCTCTTCCCATTTCTCGGTTTCGATATGCGAGGAATAAGGAAGTTCCTGATGCAGCCTCAGATAAAGCTTTTCGCGGGTGATCTCGGCCGCGAGCTGACGCATCGGCAAGTCGGAGATCTGGTCTTCCGGATAGTACCAGGGGCCGGCGGGCAACGTCTCGGCGAGATAGTCGAGCAGGTCCTTGCAGCCGGAGCCGGTGAGCGCCGAGACCATGAAGGTGCGCTTGAACGGCACGCGTTCGTTCGCGGTCGCGGCCAGCGCCAGTAGCGTCTCCGGCTTGACGCGGTCGACCTTGTTGAGAACAAGCAGCATCGGCTGGCGGACGTCCTTCAGCCGGTCAAGGATGGCATCGGCATCGCCCTTGATGCCGCGCTCGGCGTCGATCAGAAGCACCACGACATCGGCATCCTTGGCGCCGCCCCAGGCGGTGGTGACCATGGCGGTGTCCAGCCGTCGCTTCGGCTTGAAGATGCCGGGCGTATCGACGAAGACGATCTGCGCGTTTTCGTGCGTGGCGATGCCGCGCACGATGGAGCGGGTGGTCTGTACCTTATGCGTCACGATCGACACCTTGGCGCCGACCAGCTGGTTGACCAGCGTCGACTTGCCGGCATTGGGCGCGCCGATCAGCGCGACGAACCCGGAGCGCGTCGCGGGGACTTCAGAGGTTTCAATTTCCGTCATGCCGCGCTCCATACGCCTTCGCGCAGCAAAAGAGTAGCCGCCGCGGCCTGCTCGGCCTCGCGCTTGGAACGGCCGCTGCCGGTCGCCGGGGCAAATGAGCCGACCTTGACGCTGACGGTGAACAGCGGGTCGTGGTCCGGCCCCTCGCGGGCGTCGATGCGGTAGGCCGGCACGGCGCCGGCGGCCGCCTGGTGCGCCCATTCCTGCAATTCGGTCTTGGCGTCGCGGCGCGCCGCACCTATGGCCTGCGAGCGCGGCTGCCAGTAGCGGTGGATGAAGGCGCGGGCAGCGTCCAGACCACCATCCAGATAAAGCACGGCAATCAGCGACTCCAGCGCGTCGGCGCGCAGATTGGTGCGCTTGCGCCCTTCGAGATTGCGCACGTCGGAGCCGGCGCGCACCAGTTCGGGCAGCCCGATCTCCTCGGCGATTTCGGACAGCGCCTCGGCATTGACCAGCGCGTTGAGGCGCAGCGAAAGCTCGCCCTCGGCGGCCTCGGGAAAGGTCGCGAGCAGCATGTCGGCGACGACAAGGCCGAGAACGCGGTCGCCCAGGAATTCGAAGCGCTCGTAATCGACGCCGGCATGGCTCGAACGCGCGCTGGCGTGGGTCAGCGCCCGCTGCAGGCGCTGCCGGTCGACGAAGGCGTGGCCGGTGCGCGGGGCAAGCGCCTCGGCAAGGGCGTCGGCTGTCAAACGCTTGCTGGCCGCCATCGCTCTAGTGGACGAAATGGAACAGGCGCCCGGCACGCATCAGCGACGGCCACTTCCAGATCTCGAGCGGGCTCGCCTTGCCGGCGATCGAGAAGAAGATGAGGTTGGCGCGGCCGACGAGGTTCTCGGCCGGAACAAAGCCGACGGCGAAGCGGCTGTCGGAAGAATTGTCGCGATTGTCGCCCATCATGAAATAGTGGCCGGCCGGCACGACGAATTCGCGCGTGTTGTCGCCGATCGAATCGGAATTGATGTCGAGCGTGTCGTAGCTGACGCCGTTCGGCAGCGTTTCGCGATAGACGTCGATCGGCCGGTTTTCCTCGGTGACATCTGGATTGTCGATCTGGCCGGTCTTTTCGCGCGGCACGCCGACGTCGTTGATGAAAAGCTGGCCGTTCTTCATCTGGATCTTGTCGCCGGGCAGGCCGACGACGCGCTTGATGTAGTCGACCGACGGATCCGGCGGGAACTTGAACACCACCACGTCGCCACGCTTGGGTTCCGAGCCCCAGATGCGGCCCGAGAAGAGATCGGGGCCGAACGGCAGCGAATAGCGCGAATAGCCATAGGCCCATTTGGTGACAAAGAGATAGTCGCCTTCGAGGAGCGTCGGCCGCATCGAGCCGGACGGAATGGAGAAGGGCTGGAAGAGCAGTGTGCGGATGACGAGCGCGAGAAGCAGAGCCTGGATGATGACGGAAAAGGTCTCACCAAGCCCGCCGGATTTCTTCTGCGATTTTTCAGCCACGCTCATGTCGTCCTCGATTGTGCGATGTTGGTATAGAGTCTCGGCGCGCGCTGGGCAACGTCATGCCGCTGGTGGTCAGATGGAATCAATGTGGCGCTTGTTCGGCGGGCACCGCCTCGATGATCACAAAGGCTTGAGCAAGCGGGAAATCATCGGTGATGGTGAGGTGGATGAGCGCGCGGTGGCCTTTCGGCAGGATCTTCTCCAGCCTGGCCGCGGCGCCGCCGGTCAGCGCCATGGTCGGCGCGCCGCTCGGCAGGTTGACCACGCCCATGTCGCGCCAGAAGACGCCCTCGGCCATGCCTGTACCCAGCGCCTTGGCGCAGGCCTCCTTGGCGGCGAAGCGCTTGGCATAGGACGCGGCGCGGGCGGCGCGCTTTTCCGACTTGGCCTGCTCGACCTCGGTGTAGATGCGTTGGACGAAACGCGCGCCGTGCCGCTCCAGCGATTTCTCGATGCGTCTGATGTCGATGAGGTCGCTGCCGATGCCGATGATCATTGCGCCGGCATTTCCCGTCCACCCTGCCGCGCCTTCTTCTCGGCGCGCTCGGCCATGCGCTTCCTGCGCTGCTCGCGAAACACGGTCATGCCCCAGCGCGTGATGACATAGAACAGAAGGCCGAAGATTAGGCCAAGCAGCACCGCGCCGATGAGCATCGGCTCCAGAACGGGATGCCAGAGCTTGGCGAAGGAGAGCTTGTGCATCATTTCGCCGAGATGCTCGGGCGGCCCGTGCTTGGGCAGACGCTCACGCAGGATCAGTTTGCCGATTTCCCAGGACGCGCCCCACAGTAGCGGGGAGGTCAGCGGATTGCCGAAAAACACCGCGCCAAGCGCCGCCGCGACCAGATTGCCGGCGATCACCCAGCAAAGCACCGCGGCAACCACGAAATGGGCGCCAAGCGGGAAGAAGGAGGCAAAAACACCCGCGGCGACGCCGGCGGCGACCGAATGCGGCGTCGACTTCAGCCGCAGGATGCGCTTGGAGAAATACTGCACGGAACGTGAGAACGAGCGGCGCGGCCAAAGATAAGTACGCACCCGCTCCAGGAGGCCATCAGGCACTCGGCGTCGAAAAAGCACTCTGTTCCAGTTCCCGGTCCAAACACGCGCTGCCCCTGCCCACCGGGTCGCGCCAACACATCTTGCGCTTCCAGGGCGCAGAAAGGCAACAAGACTCTGATATAGAGACCGCCAGGCCGCGTAACAACGAAACGCCGCCGCGATGGTCTGCCGCAGGCTGTTACAAGAGCCTCATTTCTGGCGAAACTGAGGAAAAGAATAGGGTTATGCGGCACCAATGATCACCATTCGACCGGCGCGGTCCGAGGACGCAAAGGCATTGCCGGCCATCGAACAATCGGCCGGAGAAGCGTTTCGCACCATCGCGGAACTGGCGTGGCTCGCCGACGGGGACAATGTCAGCGTCGAGCGACACCGCGCGCTGATCGCCGGAGGCGCATGCTGGGTTGCCGCCGACGAGGAGGACCGGCTGGTCGGCTTCCTGAGCGCCGGGATCGAGGGCGATGCGCTGCATATCTGTGAGTTGGACGTGGACCTCGACCGGCAGGGCCAAGGCATCGGCCGGGCGCTGCTCGAGCGGGCGGTCGCGGACGCCCGGCGGCGCGGCTTGGCGGGGGTGACGCTGACCACGTTTCGCGCCGTCCCCTGGAACGCGCCCTTCTATCGCAAGTTCGGATTTCGTGTCCTGGAGGGCGCCGAGATCGACGAACGGTTGGCCAGCCTGCTCGGCGACGAAGTCGAACACGGCATGCCTTCGGACCAGCGTTGCGCCATGCGGCTCGATCTCAATCGAGCCGGTACTCGCTGACCTCGACCAGATTGTCGTCGGGATCGCGGAAATAGACCGACATCATCGCGCCGCGCGCACCGATGCGCTCGACCGGGCCGACTTCGGTCCCCACGCCATTGGCCGCAAGGCTGGCCTGGACTTCGGCAAGCGGCACCGCGGCCACGAGACAGAAATCGCCGGAACCCGGCGTCGGCGCCTTCGCCTTCGGCTCGAAAGTACGACCGGTTTCATGCAGGTTGATCTTCTGCGGGCCGAACAGAAGGGCGGTCGGCCGGTTCGGCTCGTCCAGTCGCCGCATGCCGAGCACGCGCGTGTAGAAGTCGCAGGTCGCTTCGACCGAGCGAACCGTCAGCACGAAATGGTCGATGCCGGCGATCATTTTGGCTTTTGCCTCGTGCATGTCATGACTCCTAAAGCCGCTGCACATTTTTGGGCGACATGCACCCTCAGATGTTGCGGCTTCCAGGCTTAACCGCCGGAATGGCGGCGAGTTCCGGCGGCAGGCGGTCGGCGGGATAGGCCGGCACCTCATATTCGGCAAGCGCGATCAGCGGCACGCCGACATCGGTCTTGCCGGCCGAGCGGTCGATGATGCAGGCAGCCGCCACGACCTCGGCGCCGATCTCGCGCAGGCAGTCGATGGTCTCCCGGATCGACAGGCCCGTGGTGACGATGTCCTCGACGATGACGACGCGCGAGCCCTTGGCGATCTCGAAGCGACGCAGCCGGAACTCGCCCCCTTCCCGCTCGACCCAGATCGCCGGCGCGCCGAGATGGCGCGAGGTTTCATAGGCCGGGATCAGGCCGCCGATGGCCGGGCCGACGACGTAGTCGATCCTGCCCGGCACATTTGCCCGGATTTTCTCGGCCAGCGCTTTGCACAGACGCTCGGTCTTGCCGGCATGCATGAAGACCCGCGCCTTCTGCAGGAAGACCGGGCTGCGCAGGCCCGACGTCAGGATGAAATGACCTTCGAGAACGGCGCCCGCCTCGCGGAAAATGCCCAGCACTTCGTCGGTATTCATGTCGTCCCCCATTCAATCCTGTTCCGAACCGTTCCTTTTGGTGTCCACGGTCCAGTCGATTAGATTTTGCGCAATTCCGGACGGAAAACCGCCACGCACTTCCTGGAATTGCGCTAGCCGTTAACGCGCCGCGCATCGCTGACGCTCGAATTGTCCTTGAGCTGCGACAAGAGCCGGTTGAGATGTTTTAGGTCCCAGACCTCGAGGTCAATCAGCATCTCGGTGAAATCAGGCGCGGTTCGGATCATCGACAGCGTATGGATGTTGGCGTCGTTGGATGCAACGACCTGGGCGATGTCGGCCAAAGAACCGGGCGCATTGATGGCAGTGACCGAGATGCGCGCCGGGAAACGTTCCTTGGTGCGTTCGTCGATGTCCCAGCGCACGTCGATCCAGCGCTCGGGCTGATCATCGAAGGCCTGCAGCGCCGGCGACTGGATCGGATAGATGGTGATGCCGGTTCCCGGCTGGATGATGCCGACGATGCGGTCGCCAGGCACGGCACCTTCCGGCGCGAAGCGCACCGGCAAGTCTCCACGCACGCCGCGGATCGGCACCGCGCCGTCGCGCGGCTGGTCCTTATCCTTGCGCGCGGCGCGCGTGCCGGGCATCTGGAACAGCATGCCGGCAGCGTTGCGGATCTTCGACCAGCCTTCCTCGCGCTGCTTGGGCGCCGCGACGGTGACGCGCTCGTCCTTATAGTCGGGGAAGACCGCTTTCATCACGTCGGTCGAGCTCAGCTCGCCGCGGCCAACCGAAGCCAGCACGTCCTCGATGTCCTTGCGCGCCAGCCGGTGCAGCACCGGCTTCAGGCTCTCCTTGGTGAAGGTCTTGCCGGCGCGCTCGAAGGCGCGTTCCAGGATGCGGGCGCCGAGGCCGGAGTATTGCTTGCGGATCGCATTCTTGGTGGCGCGACGGATGGCGGCGCGCGCCTTGCCGGTGACCACGACCGATTCCCAGGCAGCCGGAGGCACCTGCGCCTTGGAGCGGATGATCTCGACCTCGTCGCCATTCTTCAGTTCCGTCATCAGCGGCATGATGCGGCCATTGACCTTGGCGCCGACGCAGGTGTCGCCGACATCGGTGTGGACGGCATAAGCGAAATCGATCGGGGTGGCGCCGCGCGGCAGCGCGATCAGCATGCCTTTGGGCGTGAAGCAGAAGACCTGGTCCTGGAACAGCTCCAGCTTGGTGTTTTCGAGGAAATCCTCCGGGTTGTCGCCTTCGGCCAGCTGCTCGATGGTGCGCCTGAGCCAGGCATAGGCGTTGGTCTCCTTGGAGATCGCATGGCCGGCGCCGTTCATCTTGCCGCCGGTATCCTTGTAGATCGAATGCGCGGCGACGCCGTATTCGGCTATTTTGTTCATCTCCTTGGTGCGGATCTGCAATTCGACGCGCTGGCGCGACGGGCCGACGATGGTGGTGTGGATCGAGCGGTAGTCGTTCTGCTTCGGCGTCGAGATGTAGTCCTTGAAACGGCCAGGCACCATCGACCAGGTGGTGTGGATAGCGCCGAGCGCGCGGTAACAGTCGTCGACGGAATCAACCACGACACGGAAGCCGAAAATGTCGGAGAGCTGCTCGAAGGAGAGCGCCTTGGCCTCCATCTTGCGGAACACCGACCACGGCTTCTTCTGCCGGCTCTTCACGCTCGCCTTGATGGCGTGCTTCTCGAACAGGCCCGACAGCGCCGTCTCGATCTCCTGCAGGACGCCCTTGTTGCGCTCGAAAATCTCGGCAAGCCTCGCGGTGACGGCGCGATAGGCCTCCGGGTTGATGTAGCGGAAGGCGATTTCCTCCAGCTCCTCGCGCATGCCCTGCATGCCCATGCGCCCGGCCAAAGGCGCATAGATGTCCATCGTCTCCTCGGCGATGCGCAGGCGCTTGGACTCGGGCATATGGTCGAGCGTGCGCATGTTGTGCAGGCGGTCGGCGAGCTTTACCAGTAGAACGCGAATATCTTCGGAGATCGCGAGCAGCAGCTTGCGCAGGTTCTCCGCCTGCTCGGCCTTCTTCGAGACGAGGTCGAGCTTTTTCAGCTTGGTCAGGCCCTCGACCAGCTTGCCCATTTCCGGACCGAACAATTCGTCGATCTCGGCCCTGGTCGCGGTCGTGTCCTCGATCGTGTCATGCAGCAGCGCGACGGCAATGGTCGCCTCGTCCATGTGCATGTCGGTGAGGATGGCCGCTACTTCGAGCGGATGCGAGAAATAGGGATCGCCCGAGGCGCGCTTCTGATGGCCATGCTTTTGCATGGCGTAGACATAGGCCTTGTTGAGCAGCGCCTCGTTGACGTCAGGCTTGTAGCGCTGGACGCGCTCGACAAGCTCATACTGACGCATCATGGGCGGGTTCTCGCGGTGCTGAAATGATTGATGCGCCGCACCAAGGTGCGACGCATCCCATAGATAGCCACGAAACTTACGAGACGGAAGTGCCGGATGCTTGATCCAGGCGAACTCCGAAGCTTTTCAGAATCCGCTCAACAACCAGCTGAGCAGAACCATCAAAAGCTCTTAGTAGTCGTCGCTCTTTTCCGGCGGCACCAGACCTTCGATGCCGGCGAGCAGATCTTCTTCGCTCATGCGGTCGAAAGCGATGTTCTCCTCGGCGTCGTCAGTGTCGGCAGCGACGGCAGCCGTACCGGTCTGGTCGGCGATCGCCTCGCCTTCGGCCTCCGGCTCGTCGACCTCGACATGCTTCTGCAGCGAGTGGATCAGGTCTTCCTTCAGGTCGTCGGGAGACAGCGTCTCGTCGGCGATCTCGCGCAGCGCGATGACCGGATTCTTGTCATTGTCGCGCGGAACGGTGATCTGCGCGCCCTGACTGATCTGGCGGGCGCGGTGGCCGGCGAGCAGCACGAGTTCAAAACGGTTGTCGACCTTGTCGATGCAATCTTCAACGGTTACGCGGGCCATGGACTGCCCCTTTCATGCGATGGATTTGATGGAAAGCTGGCGCGCTCCATAACGCGGGTGCGGCCGAAATACAAGCTTTATGGCTACGGCGTCAGGTCTGCGGACCCTTTGCCCGGCTCATCATCGCGCCGCGCCATGATACGGCTCACATAGTGGCGATCACAATTGCTTGCAATGCGGCTCGTGCCCTTGGATATCCATAAATTGCGCGTTATTTCGGATATGATGGCACCAAGGCCCATTTATCGGCCCATACGTCAAACGCTTTTAGACGACAGAAATTTTCGAAAGGAATGTTTTTCAATGTTCGATCCCCGTGAAAAGATCGCTCTTTTCATCGACGGCGCCAATCTCTACGCCACGTCGCGCGCGCTGGGTTTCGACATCGACTACCGCAAGCTCCTGTCGAGCTTCCAGAAGCGCGGCTATCTGCTGCGCGCCTACTATTACACCGCGCTCGTCGAGGATCAGGAATATTCCTCGATCCGGCCGCTGATCGACTGGCTCGACTACAACGGCTTCAAGGTGGTGACCAAGCCCGCCAAGGAATTCACCGACTCGACCGGGCGCCGCAAGATCAAGGGCAATATGGACATCGAGTTGACCGTCGATGCGCTGGAGCTGGCCGACGTCGTCGACCATTATGTGATCTTCTCCGGCGACGGCGACTTCCGCACGCTGGTCGAGGCGCTGCAGCGGCGCGGCCGCAAAGTGTCGATCATCTCCACCATGGCCTCGCAGCCGCCGATGATCTCCGACGATCTGCGCCGCCAGGCCGACCATTTCATCGACCTGATGACGCTGAAGAACGAAGTCGGCCGCGATCCGTCGGAGCGGCCGGTGCGGCGGCCGGAACCGGCCGAAGTCGACGAGGACGATTATTGACGGGCGCCGGCCTTGAACGCCGCGCCCTGCCCCGAACCCAGCCGCGATTGCCCGCTTTGCCCGCGGCTGCATGATTTCATTGCCGTATGGCGCGAGCGTGAGCCAAGCTGGTTCAATGCGCCGGTGCCGACCTTTCTGCCGCCAGAGGGCGAGGCTTCGGTCAAGCTTCTGATCGTCGGCCTGGCGCCTGGTCTGCGCGGCGCCAACCGCACCGGACGCCCCTTCACCGGCGACTATGCCGGCGACCTGCTCTACGGCACGATGATCGCGCATGGCCTGGCGCGCGGCGAGTTCAAGGCAAGGCCGGATGACGGGCTCGAGCTTGTCGGCGCGGCCATCACCAACGCGGTGCGCTGCGTGCCGCCGGAAAACAAGCCGGTGGGCGCGGAGATCGCCACCTGCCGGACTTTTCTGAGACCGACCATCGCGCGCTTTCCCAATTTGCGCGCCATCCTGACACTGGGCTCGATCGCGCACCAGTCGACGGTGCGGGCACTGGGCGAGCGCGTCGCCGCCTTTCCGTTCCGCCATGGCACGAGGCAAATAGCCAGCGGCATCGCGCTGTTCTCCAGCTATCACTGCTCGCGCTACAACACCAATACGGGCGTTCTGACGGAGGAGATGTTCGTCAGCGTGTTCAGCGAGATCGCGGCGTTTCTGAAGAACTAGATTCAGGCGCCGCCCCGATGGTCCGGCGGCTATACCGGCAGGAGCGCATCCGGCTTCACGTCGCCGATCGAGGCGTAAGTGTGCGTCTCCTTCACGCCGGGCAGCGGCAGGATGACCCGGGTCAGGAAATCCTGATAGGCGGCCATTTCCGAAATGCGCGCCTTTACCAGATAGTCGAAGCCGCCGACGACCATGTGGCATTCGAGAACCTCGGGCGCCTTGGTCACCGCCTCGGCGAAGCGTTCGAAAATATGCGGCGCCGTATGGTCGAGACGCACCTCGATGAAGACGAGCGTACCGCGCCCGATCTTTGCCGGATCGAGAACGGCCCTGACCGCGGTGATGTAGCCTTCGCGAAACAGCCGCTTCACCCGCAGGCTGGTGCCGGTCGGCGACAAGCCGACACGCGCCGCCAAATCGAGCGTGGTGCGTCGTCCATCCTCCTGCAGCAGCCGAAGAAGATTGCGGTCGATACTGTCGAGATCGTTCGCATTGGTATTCACGCTGAAACCACCTCTGATGTGTGAGTCTCCCTCCTATTTCAGGAAAAGAGCGTATTTCGCCGCAGGCCTTTCGGCAATAACCTGCGCTTGTCATCGCATCGGTGGAGGCGGTCTCCGGCGACGATGTCATGATGGCGGCAGAACATGGCAGACACACGAGACTCGGGAAACTCCAGGCTGGCGATCATCGCGGGCCTGACCATGATCGGCATCTACGCCGTGCAATTCGTCGCCGCGCGCTTCAGCCTCAGGGAGCATCTGACTGCGACGGATCTGGCCATATTGCGCTTTGGCGGCGCGGGAGCTGTGTTTCTGCCGATCGTCTGGCGCAGCCGCTTTGCAAGCATGACGGCGCTTGGCTGGCAACGGGCATTGGCCTTGGCGGCGCTGGCGGGATTGCCTTATCCCCTGATCATCAATTGGGGCCTGACCTATGCGCCCGCCGCCCATGCGGCGGCGCTCTGTCCAGCATCAATCGTCTTCTTTTCGTTCCTGCTGTCGCGCATCGTCTTCCATGACGGCGCTTCGCAGCAACGGACCATCGGCGTTCTCGCGATCATCGCCGGCCTGGTGCTGTTCATCGCGCCAACGGGTGGCGGAACAGGCGGCGTTCTCTTCGGCGATATGCTTTTCATCGGATCGGGTTTGATGTTCTCGACCTATGCGGTTCTTGTGAGACAGTGGCGGGCCGATCCGGTCACCGCGACAACCGCGGTGGTGCTTCTATCGTGCCTGCCGCTGCCGGTTCTCTATTTTGTCGCGCCAAGCCAAATCCATGCCGCGGCGGCCACGGAGATCGTCAGCCAGATTCTGATCCAGGGAATTTTGTCCGGCGCGGCGGCCATGTTCCTTTATACTTATATCGTCCGGCAATTGGGGCCGCAGACGGCATCGCTGTTTCTGCCGGGCATACCGATCGCCACCGTGGTTGTCGGCATGGCGGTGCTCGGCGAAACACCGATGACGATCCAGTTCGCCGCCATCGCGATCATGGCCGCCGGGATGGGCTTGTCAGCGATCGCAGAACGTATTGCCAGCAAACGTCTTGGTGCACCGGCGCCGGGAGGATCGTGAGCCTTCAGCGGCGCGACAAACACTTCAAGGGCCTGCAATTCGAGGCGTCGGCGCGAACAACTCGGCCAGCGTCTCGCGGCTGCCCTTCAGCACGTTGAGATCGACATCGCCTTTGATGCCGTCGACGCGGCCCATATTGTGGTACTGCCAATAGATCCAATCATTGTCGCTCGGCCTGACCGCCAATGAACGCAGCCAGCGCCGGCGCGCGATGATGCTGTCGGAATAGGCATCGGCCGCCTCATCGGTCAGATAGAAAATCGCCTGCTTGCCGAACGCCGTCTCGACCGGGCCGAGGAAAGCCGCCAATTCGGCGTTGAGTTGCTGCGGCGACGGGCGCTGCGGGCAGTTGCCGCCGAACTCGATATCGACCACCGGCGGCAAGAGTGCCTCGCCGCGCGGCACCGCGGCGATAAAATTCTTCGCCTGGTCGGCCCCCGGCCGGCAGAAGGTGAAGAAGTGATAGGCGCCGACCGCGAGGCCGGCCGCGCGGGCTTCGCGTAGATTCGTGGCGAACTCTGTATCGACATGGGTGCCGCCTTCAGTTGCCTTGATGATAGCGAAGGCGACATCATCGGCCGCGACGCGCTGCCAATCGATCTGTCCTTGATGATGGGAGACATCGATGCCCCGGATCGGGAATTCGGCGCGGTCCGGCGAAAAGCCACGGAACCAGTAGTACGCGCCCGCCGCCACGGCACAGGCGACAACCACGCCGGCAACGCCCCAGAAAACAATCCGCTTCCCCAAGACCGTCCCCCCGTCGGACATGCTTTTCGGCCCGAACCAAGAGAACGCGGCGGTGGCTTTTTTCAGGCGACCAAACGCATCCAGCCAGAGAAGCTCTTTGACACAATTCCGAACGGAAAACCCCTACGGACTTTTCCTGGAATTGCCTTAGCCGCGCTCCTTCAGCAGCCGGCCCTTCTCGCGCGACCAGTCGCGCTGCTTTTCGGTCTCGCGCTTGTCGTGCAGTTTCTTGCCGCGGGCAATCGCGAGCAGCAGCTTGGCGCGGCCGCGGTCGTTGAAATAGATTTTGAGCGGCACCAGCGTCATGCCCTCGCGCTCGACGCTTTGCGAGAGCTTGGCCATCTCGCGCTTCGAGACCAGCAATTTGCGGCGGCGGCGCGGCTCGTGGTTGAAGCGGTTGGCCTGCAGATATTCCGGCAGATAGGAATTGATCAGCCATATTTCGCCGCCCTCGGCGGAGGCGTAGCTCTCCTGGATGTTGGCTTGGCCCTGGCGCAGCGATTTGACCTCGGTGCCGGTCAGCACCAAGCCGGTCTCGATCGTGTCGAGCACCTCGTAGGAAAAGCGCGCCTTGCGGTTTTCGGCGACCGTCCTGTTGTTGGGGTCGGCTTTCTTGACTTGATTCATAATGCGGAGAGGTGGCGCCTCATCCCTAGTTTATCAAGCCGGCATGCTTCATCGCGGCGTCGATCTTCTCGGCGGTCGAGGCCTCGATCGTCACCAGCGGCGAGCGCACCACATTCTCGACCTTGCCGAGCTTCGACAGCGCGTATTTGGCGCCGCACAGGCCGGGCTCGATGAAGATCGCCTTGTGCAGCGGCAACAGCCGGTCCTGCAGGTCGAGCGCCTTGGCGCTGTCGCCGGAGAGCGTGGCTTCCTGGAATTCGGCGCAGAGGCGCGGCGCAACGTTAGACGTCACCGAAATGCAGCCGACGCCGCCATGGGCGTTGAAGCCGAGCGCGGAGGCATCCTCGCCGGAGAGCTGAATGAAATCCTTGCCGCAGGTCATGCGCTGCTCGGAGACACGTTCGACCTTGCCGGTCGCATCCTTGACGCCGACGATATTCTTGAAGTCATGCGCCAGGCGGCCCATCGTCTCCGGCATCATGTCGATCACCGAGCGCGGCGGGATGTTGTAGATGATGATCGGCAGCTTGGTTGCCCGGGCAACGGCGGCGAAATGCGCATAGAGGCCGCGCTGGGTCGGCTTGTTATAATAAGGCGTGACCACCAGCGCCGCGTCGGCGCCCGCATTCTCCGCATATTGCACCAGGCCGACCGCTTCCTCGGTGTTGTTGGAGCCGGCGCCGGCGACGACCGGCACGCGGCCCTTGGCCACCTCGATGCAGACCTTGACGACCTGGCGATGCTCGTCATGCGACAGCGTCGGCGACTCGCCTGTTGTGCCGACCGGGACAAGGCCGGTCGTGCCTTCGGCCAATTGCCATTCGATGAAAGCGCGAAAGGCTTTCTCGTCGAAACGCCCGCTCTTTTCGAACGGTGTGACGAGCGCGGTCAGCGAGCCTCTCAGCATATCTTCCAAACTCCTTGGAACTTCGTTGATCTGATACATGTCGTTGTCCCAAAACCGGTACCCATCTTTGGGCGACATGCATCGAAGTTTTATTTGCGCGCCTTCTAGCCGAAAGCGAAGCCGCGCACCATAGTCTCGACACGGTTCAGCGGCAAGCATCGCCATAGTGCGAGTGTCGTGGTTTTCGATGTTCGCCAGACGTCGATATCAGGCTCGGAGCGAACATCGAAAACCACGACACTGGATTCGACAGTTGGCTGGTGTCCTTGCGATTCTGAAATTCGCGCCGTGCCCGATATCAAGGTCATGCGAATTTCAGAATCGGGACACCAGCAAGCGCAATTCGAACGGCCTCGATAACCTTTTGTTTACGAGCCTTTCACGACCTAAGTTTAGGCTCCGCATCGGGTCTCGAGTACCCGCGCCTGCAGACGATGTGCTAGGATCGCAAAATGCCGACGAGGCGGCCTCAACTCTTCGCGCTTTTGGGCGCGATCGTCGCGCTGACGCCCACGATGGCGATCGGCGGCAGCGTCGACGCGCGCGTCACGGCTTCTATTCCCATGCCCGACGTGCCGCAGACGCCGGGCCAAACGTCGATCGCCCCGGACATCGCGCAACTGAAGAGCGGGCTCGACGCGCTTGCCGCCAACAACATCGCCGGCGCGCGCAATGCGCGCGACACGCTGCCCGCCACTTCGCTCGACCGGCACATCCTCGCCTGGGCGATCGCGCTCTATGGCGGCGACCAGGTGCCGAGCGGCGAGATTGCCGATGCGGCCAAGATGCTGCCCGGATGGCCGGGCACGATCGCGCTGCGCAAGAACAGCGAGCGCGCGCTCTATCGCGAGAATCCGCCGCCGCAAGTGGTGGTGCAGGCCTTCGGCCGCAGCCAGCCGCTGACGCCGGAGGGCGTGATCATCCTTGCCCGCTCGCAGGTGGCGCTGGGCAACCAGGCAGCGGCGCGGGCGGTTCTGGTGCCGTTCTGGCGCACGGAAAAGCTGGAATCCAAGGACGAGGCGACCATCATCGAGGAATTTGGCACGCTGATCCCGGCGGTCGACCACCGCTACCGCATGGAGCGGATGTTCTATGCCGACCGGCCGTCCTCGGCGCTGCGCGTCGCCGGTCTCGCCGGCGCGCAGCCGCTGGCGGACGCCTGGGCGGCGGCCGACAAGGGCGACAAGAACGCCGCCAAGCTCTTGAAGGCGGTGCCGGCGGCGCAGCGTTCGGCCGGCTATTTCTTCGCCGAGGCGGAATATCTGCGCAAGCAGCAGAAATTCGCCGACGCGGCTGCCGTCGTGATGAAAGCGCCGACGGATCGCGATTCGCTGGTCGACCCCGATGCCTGGTGGGTCGAGCGCCGCGTGCTGTCGCGCGAGCTGGTCGACCAGGGGGACATGAAGACCGCCTACAAGATCGTCTCCATGCATGCAGCCGAAAGTCCGCTGAACGCCGCCGAAGCTGAATTCCATGCCGGCTGGTATGCATTGCGCGGCCTCAACGACCCGGCGACCGCCGCCAGCCACTTCAAGCGCATCACCGAGTTCGCCCAGGGACCGGTGTCGCTGTCGCGCGCCTATTACTGGCTCGGCCGCGCGGCGGAAGTCGGCGGTCCAGGCAGCGCCAAGGACTATTTCACGCGCGCGGCCAGCTATGGGACGACCTTCTACGGCCAGCTCGCCGGCGAGCGCGTGGGGTTGAGGACACTCAACATCGTCTATCCGAAACCGAGCGCGGCCGATCGCCAGAGCTTTGACGGCCGTGAGGCGGTCAACGCGATCAAGCGGCTGCAGGAGGCGGGTTATGACCGCTATGCCGAAACGCTCTACCGCGACCTTGCCGGGCAATTGACCAGCCCCGGCGAGCTGGCGCTGCTTGCGGTGCTGGCCGAAAAGCAGGGCAATCATTTCATGGCGCTCAAGGTCGGCAAGATCGCCGCCCAGCGCGGCATCGATGTCGGCGCGCTGTCGCATCCGCTGGGTGTCATTCCCGATTCGGCCAATATTTCCGGATCCGGCAAGGCGCTCGCCTACGCCATTGCCCGCCAGGAAAGCGAGTTCAATGTCGGCGCCGTTTCCAGCGCCGGCGCGCGCGGCCTGCTGCAGTTGATGCCGGGTACGGCCAAGCAGTTGGCGAAGAAGGCCGGCATGAATTTCTCGCAGGCACGGCTGACGAGCGATGCCGGCTACAATGCGACGCTGGGTTCGGCCTTTCTCGGCGAGCAGCTCGACCGCTTCGGCGGCTCCTATGTGCTGACCTTCGCCGGCTACAATGCCGGCCCCAACCGCGCCGCCCAATGGGTGGCGAAATACGGCGACCCGCGCGGCAAGCAGGTCGACGAGGTGGTCGACTGGATCGAGCGGATTCCCTATACGGAAACAAGAAGTTACGTGCAGCGCGTGATGGAAAATTACGAGGTCTACAAGATGCGTATTTCGGGGAAATACGACATCGTGGGGGATCTCGTGAACGGGCGGAGCTGAGGGCGTTCTTCCCCTTCTCCCCTTGCGGGAGAAGGTGGATCGGCGCGCAGCGCCGAGCCGGTTGAGGGGTGTTCCAGCGAAGCGAGATGTTGGCGTTCCCTGGAACACCCCTCATCCGACCTCGCTTCGCGAGGCCACCTTCTCCCACAAGAGGAGAAGGGGAAGCACTCCTCATTTGACGATCCCTACCCTCGCCTGTAGCTGTCGACCGTCTCCAGTGAGGAAGAACTATACTCCTATGGCGAGCGAAGGTTTCTCCGACTTCTTCTATACCGCACCCGATGGCCTGAAACTCCATGCACGGGTTTACGGCGAGGCGAACACCGCCGGCTGGCCGGTGGTTTGCCTGCCCGGCCTGACCCGCAATGCCCGCGACTTCCATGAACTGGCGCTCTATCTTTCCGGCAAGGCGAAGAGCCCGCGCAAGGTGATTGCCTTCGACTACCGCGGGCGCGGGCTGTCCGATTACGATCCGGATATCAGCCACTATAACGTCGGGGCCGAAGCCGGCGACGTGCTTGCCGGGCTCTCAGCGCTCGGCATCGAGCAGGCCGCCTTCATCGGCACATCGCGCGGCGGGCTGATCATCCACGTGCTCGGCGTGTTGAAGCCGGCCGTGCTGAAGACCATCGTGCTCAACGACATCGGCCCGGTGATCGAGGCGGACGGGCTTGCCCATATCCGCTCCTATCTCGACCGCGCGCCGAAACCGAAGACACTCGCCGAGGCGGTCGACGCGCAGCGGCACGTGCACGGCGCCAGCTTCCCAGCGCTCGGCGACGCGGACTGGGCGCGCATGGTGGCGGCGATCTGCCGCGAGACCGAAGCGGGATTTGTGCCGGATTTCGATCCGGCGCTGGTCGACACGCTGGCCAGCGTCGATTTCAGTAAACCGCTGCCGGATCTGTGGCCGCAGTTCGATGCTTTAGCCGCCGTGCCGTTGCTTGTCATTCGCGGAGCCAACTCGAAACTGTTTTCCGGGGCGACGCTCGCGGAGATGCAGCGGCGGCATTCCGGGATGGAAACGATCGTCGTCGAAGGCCAGGGCCATGCGCCTTTTCTTGAGACCGACGAGCTGCCGGCAAGGATCGCAGCTTTCCTCGATCGGGTCGAAAATCAAGTCGAATATAAGTAAAGCCCGAGACTATATCAGCCCCGGGCTCTGCTACCGGAATATAGATTTGTGTCCGCCAGCGAGGCCGATCCGCTCGGCCTATTTGCCTTTTGAGCGCTTGTGAGCCGCCTTGGCCGGTTCCGGTCCTTGCTTTTTCCGGGACGACGGGACCGAGGTCGGCGTCGTGAGAGGTGACGCAAACGCGGAACTCTCGGCGGACCGTGACGAGGACTCGTCGCTGCGCGGCTTCTCGAGAACGGTGACACAGCCGTCGAGATCGTTGGTGGCCAGATGCGCGTAACGCATGGTCATCGACAGCGTCTGGTGGCCAAGCCACATCTGAACACGCCTGATATCGATACCTCCCTGAACGAGTCGGGAAGCGCAAGTGTGGCGCAGGATGTGCGGCACCACCTGCTCATCGGCGCCGAGACCGACCTCGGCCTTCGCCTCGTTCCAGATAGCGCGGTACTGCGCCTGGCTGAGCTTGGTGAACGGGCCTTTCGGCCGGCGGCCTTCGGTGGTCGGCGGCAGCTTGATCACCTCCTTGACCCGTTCGGTCATCGGAATGGTGCGGCTGCGGCCGGATTTAGTGATCCAGAAGGAGACGCGATGTTCCTGAATGTCGTTCCAGATCAGGCCGAGCGCCTCGCCGAGGCGGCAGCCGGTATCGACCAGGAAGACGGAAAGCCGGTAGGCATCTTCGCTGCGGCTCTTGATGGCGGCGAACAGCCTTGCCTCTTCGTCCCTCTCGAGGAAACGAATCCGCCCCGCCCGCTCCTTCTGGCGGCGGAACTCGGGCAGGCTGTGGATATCTCCCATCTTATGAGCCTTGCGCAGCAATTTGCTGAGGGCAGCCATCTTGCGATTGATGGTTGCGTTGCTGTTCCCGCGCTGGCGCAAGGTACCGATAAGATTGTCCAGGGTGTTCTGGTCAAAGGTGCTGAAACGTTCTCCCAGAAGGATCTCGTCTATTTCACCGATGAAAGAGCTGACATTGTATTTATGCCGCCCATCATCCCAGAGTATATCCCGGTATGCTGCAAAGAGTTCCCCGATCCTGTACGATTTTACTTCCCGGATCTTGTTGTAGGTGTACCTAAACTTCGAGTTCTGAGAAGAAAATACCGCAAAATGACCAGAGGACTCCCCCTCTTGAATCGCTTCGTTCGACATTTTTAGCCACACCCCCTGTGGTTAAGCTATCAGCCCTAACCGGTCGGAGATGTCCTTTCAAGAGTTTTCGAGTCTGGCACCCGACCACATCCGCCGGTGGCGGATCCCACAAAGTCGCTCCACAGACCCGATCAGCTTACCGTTTTCACCCCCATCCTTTCGTTTGCTTCGACCAATCGCGAAAACAAAACGGCCCGGGCGTGGAGACGCCCGGGCCGGATTCCAGTTGTAACAGTCCAGCCCTTAGAAGGAGCGCTGGAAGCGGAGCACGCCGCCGACGGCGTTCTTCTTGTCGCCACCGGTCCAAAGGTAGTTCCGGCGATCCGGATTCGCGTCGCCGAATCTGCCCGCATGCGAGTAGTCAACTTCGGCTGTGATCGTGAAGCCAGGAACGATGTCATAGGCAACGTTCGCAGCGACGCCGACATTCTTCCACTGATCGGCGGAAACCTGCGCGTTGAACGACATCTTCTCGTTGAACTTGTAGGTGCCGCCGCCCCACACTGCCCAGCTGCCGCCCCACGGCTTGTAGAAGCCGCGACCGCCTGCATAGCTGACGAAGCTCACATCCTCGAGGTGGCTCTTGGTGCCCCAGCCGCCCATGATGAACAGCGAGAACGCTTCGTTGATGTTCACATCCGCGCGGATCTTGCCGGAAACTTCCTGGTAGTTGCTGTCGTAAGCAACGACGCCGGTGATGGCGCCCCAGCCTTGCGTCCACTTCAAGCCGCCGACGACGTGCGGAACATAGGAGTCGATGGTACCAGCGCCGTAATAAGAGCCATTGTTGAGAACGGGGTTAAAGTGGGTGCCATCCTTGACGGTGCTGCCGCCCGAGCCTTCTTCAAGCGAGACTATGGCCGAGAAACCGTTGCCGGCATCGAAGGTGTACTGCACGACGTTGGTGTCGAAGCCGCCGTAGGGGACGAGCGTGTCCTGGATGACGCTGCCGGCGTAGCCGATGAACGTATCGAAGGCCGATTCGTCCTTACCGACGCGGAGACCACCGAGCTGGATCCAGGCGAAGTTCAGCGAAACACCACTATTGCCGGCGGCATTGACGTAAGGCGCAGTGTCGGCGTTGTGGTTCTGGAAGTTGAAGCGGGTCTCGGTGTAGGTCTTCAACGTGCCGAGCTCGGTTTCCTGGCCGGTCCAGGTCTTCAGCGAGAGACGGGCATGCTTTTGAAAGGTACCCTGGTCCTTGCCGGTCTTGACGTCACCGGAGCGGGCACCGTCGAACGAGCCGACGTCACCGACGCCGATGTCGTAACGGACATAGCCGCCGATGCGCAGGCAGGTCTCGGTGCCCGGGATGTAGAAGTAGCCAGCGCCGTACACGTCGCAGATCTTGACGTATTCAGCCGGTTCCGGCTCGGCGACGGTCACCGCGTCGGCGGCGCGAGCACCGGAAACTGCGATCAGGGCCGCAGCTGAGCCGAGAAGAAGGCTCTTGATGTTCATTTTCTGACCTCCAGTCAAAAGTTAAAAAACGGGTCTGGGTATTTTTTGCTGAAGGACAGCGTTCCCTGCCCCATCCCCACTACCGAAAAAGATGCGCACCGCGCCGCTCCTTCGAACATGACCTTTACCCAGGCGGCGGCGGCGTTCAACCATGATCGTATCGCCGAAAGCCCTATCCAGACGCTATCCCCGTACGTTGTTGCACAAATGACACGATTTGGCCTCACTCCGAAAGTTCTCATTAACCATTAAGGCCTTGCGGCCGGTCGAATCCGGCGATGGGCCGCCGAAATTGCGGCGCCAGCTGCCAGTCGTCGGGCAGGGAATCGCCATGGAATCGCCGCATGAGGTCATCCGTCTTGCCGCCCATGGCAAATTTTCCGCGATTCTGGCGCCGGCTTGTTGATTGTGCCGGCGCTTTTCTTTATCCAGCGGCGCGACGGAGAGGTGGCCGAGTGGTCGAAGGCGCTCCCCTGCTAAGGGAGTAGAGGTCAAAAGCTTCTCGTGGGTTCGAATCCCATCCTCTCCGCCACCCTACGCCCTGCGGGCTTCGGGTGGCAGGCCACCCGGAACCGCATTTGGGCGTGGGAGTGTCGCCCGAAGCTACGAAGTAGCGTAGGGGGACCATGTGGTACGTCTATTTTCTGCTGCTCCATAACGGCGATGTCTATGTCGGATCGACCAACGATCTACGACGCCGTTTCGAATCGCATCAATCAGGACAGGTGACCTCGACCAAGGCCTATTTGCCTGTCACCTTGAAGGCTTACGTCGGGGTCGAAACCGAGGCCAACGCGCGGCAACTCGAGCAGTATTTCAAGACCGGATCCGGCAAGGCCTTCGCCAGCAAGCGGTTTTGGCGGACAGAGCCTCGCTGACTGATCCAGGATTTATCCATCTGAAATGATAGGGAAAAACGGCCTACTCGACCGTGTCTCCTCGACTCTTCCGTTCGATTCTGACTGGAGGTCAGAAAATGAACATCAAGAGCCTTCTTCTCGGCTCAGCTGCGGCCCTGATCGCAGTTTCCGGCGCCCGCGCCGCCGACGCGGTAACCGTCGCCGAGCCGGAACCGGCTGAATACGTCAAGATCTGCGACGTGTACGGCTCGGGCTACTTCTACATCCCCGGCACCGAGACCTGCCTGCGCATCGGTGGCTATGTTCGTTACGACATCGGCGTCGGCGACGTCGGCTCGTTCGACGGCGCGAAGTCCTTCGACCACATGAAGAGCCCGTTGAAGGAGCAGGGCACCTTTTACAAGAACACCCGCTTCACGCTGAAGACATGGACCGGCCAGGAAACCGAGCTCGGCACCCTGAAGACCTACACCGAGACCCGCTTCAACTTCGGCAACCGCAACGGCTACGGTGCCTTCACCACCGGCGGCGACCCGATCGGCAATCCCGCCGGCAACAAGAATGTCTCGCTGAACTTCGCCTGGATCCAGCTTGGTGGCCTCCGCGTCGGCAAGGACGAATCGGCATTCGATACGTTCATCGGCTATGCCGGCAACGTCATCAACGACACGCTCGTTCCCTACGGCGATTTCGACACCAATGTCGTCCAGTACTACTTCGACGCCGGCAACGGCTTCTCGGCCGTGGTCTCTCTCGAAGAAGGCGAAGGCGCTGTCGGCACCATCGACAGCTACGTTCCGCATGTCGTCGGCGGCTTGAAGTGGACGCAGGGTTGGGGCGCGATCTCCGGTGTGGTTGCCTACGACAGCAACTACGAAGAAGTCGCCGGCAAGGTCCGCCTGGATGTGAACGTTTCCAACGAACTGTCGCTGTTCGGCATATTCGGCTATGGCAGCGACAATAACCTCAACGACCCGACCAACACTATCGACGCTCATGGCCGCGGCTTCTACAAAATCTGGGGTGGAAACTGGGCGTTCTGGGCTGGCGGCACCTACAAGTTCAACGAGAAGACCTCGTTCAACCTCCAGGTGTCGGGTGATCAGGACAAGAACTACGGCGTGGCGGCAAACGTCGCTTACGACATCGTTCCCGGCTTCACGGTCACCGCCGAAGTCGACTACGATCACTTTGGCAAGTTCGACGAGTGGAACGCGGATCACTCTTCGACCGTCAACTTCACCGGCGCCGACAAGAAGAACAGCGTCGGCGGTCTGCTCCGCTTCCAGCGCTCGTTCTAAGGCACTGCCTGATTGAATCGAAAACCCGGCGGGCAACCGCCGGGTTTTTCGTTGAACAGCTGTCGACGGAGATTTTGTTGCGCGCGCCCCCGAGAATCGCTTGGCAGCCCCGTCTGCTAGTTTTGAACTTGGCAGCCCCGTCTGCTAGTTTTGAAGTAGACCTCAAAAATCGCAGAGTTGCCGCACAGCGCTGGGTATCCATTCAGGCGCAGACAGCTGCGGCGCTCGATTGGAGCACGATTTTTTGTGAGATGGATATCAGTTAGGTTAGGCGCTGCCGATTGCCGCTTGCGAATCGGCTTCTTGGAATGGCAGCATTCTAAACGGCACGCCTTCAGGTCGTTGCTTCATGGATGCCCCATCTGCCTTGCGCTTGATGCAACTTCGCCCGAGATCAGATATCAGCCAGATCTCCCAAAGCTTCGATCAGGGGTTTGATCTCACCTTCAAAGTTCTTCCAACGCTTCACGGAGGATTTGTAGATCGGTTGACGAACCTGCCAACGGCTGGGTGTGGTGACCGCCCCTTCCTTGTCGAAGAAGCGCAGGCAGGCGTCATCCCACGGCAGCCCGAGATAGTCGATGAGCCGGCGCGACTGTGCCTCCTGGTCCTCCACAAGTGTCTCATAGCGATTTTCGAAAATACGGCCTGGAAAGACCTCGTTCCAGTGACGCATCAAGCGGTCGTACTCGCGATAGTAGAGGCCGAGCGCCTGCAGGTCCGTATTGTAGCTGTGTGCCGAGCTGAATGGCAGGACATAGCATGACACGCAATTGTCGATGGCATCGCGGCGACAATGAATGATGCGCGCATTTGGAAAAAGAAGCGTAAGCAGGCCGATCAATTCGAAATTATGCGGCATCTTGTCGATGATGCGCTGCGCGATCGGAGCACGCTCCCGCAGATAGGATAGATGCTCTTCGGCCAACGTCTTGGACAAGCTTTCGGTGATCGTCGTGATCGGCTTGTTGAAATCGTAGGCGGAAGGCTGCAGGCCGATTGCATTCGCCACCCGCCTCAGTTTGTTCAATTCTCCCGCCCCGTGAACCTCGGGATGACTAGCGCATATCTGCTCGGTAAGCGTTGTCCCAGAGCGCGGCATGCCCACCACGAACACAGGCGCTTCGGAAGGGTTGCCATAGCCAGACCTTGCGGCAAACAAGTCCGGCGTGAAGGTTTCAATCGTCAGGTCTACGAAACGACGATACTGGCCGATGTCGAATTTGTAACCTTCCGCTTGCTTCGCATTCATGAAGTGGCCGAAGGCTTCCGCATAGCGCTTGAGGTCGTTCTCCACTTTACCGGCGGCGTAGTTGAGACTCGCTTTGGCTTCCGGCTTAAGTCCCGGACTCTTCAGCTCGCGAAGGATCGACTGCAATTCGGGAGGCTCTTCAGCGAACTTTCGGGTTTGCACAAGGTCGTAGTAGGCGGTCGCCGCGTCGACGCGGCTTTCGATCGCCTCCTTGAGATAGGAAGCGGCCTCATCCATACGCCCAAGGCCGGTGAGCGCGGCCGCTATTCCGATCCGCGCCTTAGGATGATCGCGGTTGACCTTCAGCGCTTTTTCATAAAGTGGCAAGGCCAGATCAGGTTTGTCGAACTGGGTGTAAACTCGCCCCAGGGCGCAAAGGGCCTCCACGAGATCGGGCTGCACTTCTAGAGCATACTGGATGTGCTTTATCGCAGCTGAAAATTCACTGAGCTTCGCATACGCCTCGCCAAGGCTAAGATGGTAATAGGGGTTCCTGGGCTCCTCAGCGATCGCTCGCCCGAAATAGTGCAAGGCAGCCTCGTCGTCGTAGCCGAGACCAACGGTGCCCATGATGTAAAGGGCCAGCGGATGGTTTGGCGTTCGCGCCAGCACCTGGAAGCACAGGTCCTGCGCTTCACTGAGTCGTTTGGCTTGCTGATGCTCATAGGCTTTCATCAGCAACGCGTCGTCGGCCCGCGCGCTGGCAAGCGAATTCGCTTTCTGGAGGCTCGGCTGTGGCGGGCTTGCCTGTGGCCATCTGGGTTTCGGCGTAGGGCCGGACTTGAGGTGCTTGGACCAGGCAGGCGGCAAACGATTGTTCATGACGTCTGCTAGCAAAAAGTCCCGATGGAATCCAGTCGAACCTCGACGCGCAACCGATGCTTTCGGTCTCGCTTGCGCCATTCGCTCACCCGGCAAGAGCACGGCCAACAGTTTCAATCCAACTTGCACCCACCCCTCGCCCACGCTAGCAAGTAGACCCTTTCTCAAGCGAGCCCTTTGCCATGCTTCGTCGCCCCCCCCTTACGCCGATCATCGGCGCGCTTCCCACCACGGTGCCGTTCGTCGGGCCGGAGGCGCAGGAGCGCGAGCGCGGGCGGCCGTTTCGCGCCCGCATTGGCGCCAATGAAAGCAGTTTTGGGCCCTCGCCGCGCGTCATCGCGCGCATGGAGAGCGTCGCGCGCGACCAGTGGATGTATTGCGACCCCGACAATTACGATCTCAAGGTGGCGGCGGCCGCGCATCATGGCGTGGCCACTGAGAACGTGGTCGTCGGCGAAGGCATTGACGGCCTGCTCGGCCTGGTGGCGCGCATGTATGTTGCGCCGGGCGACGCCGTGGTGACCTCGCTCGGCGCCTATCCCACCTTCAACTTCCATATCGCCGGCGTCGGCGGCCGCCTGGTGACGGTGCCCTATGCCAATGACAAGGAGGACCTGGACGGGCTCCTGAGCAAAGTCGTCAGCGAAAAGGCGCCGCTGGTCTATCTCTCCAATCCCGACAATCCGATGGGAAGCTGGTGGGAGGCGCCCGATGTCATGCGCTTCATTGAGGCGCTGCCGGAAACCACCATGCTGGTGCTCGACGAAGCTTACGGTGAGCTGGGACCGGCCTCAGCTCTCCCGGCGATCGAAGTTGCGCGGCCGAACGTTATTCGCATGCGCACCTTCTCCAAAGCTTACGGTCTGGCCGGCATACGCTGCGGCTACGCGGTGGCCGAGACCGAGGTGATCCGCGACTTCGAGAAGATCCGCAACCATTACGGCGTCAGCCGCATGGCACAAATTGCCGGCCTCGAGGCGCTTGCCGATCAGGATTATCTGCGGTCCGTGGTGGCGCGCGTGGCCGCGGGCCGCGATCGCATTTCAGCCATCGCCAGGCAGAACGATCTCAAGCCGTTGCCGTCGGCGACCAATTTCGTCACCATCGACTGCGGCCGCGACGGCGCTTTCGCACTGAAAGTGATGCAGAATCTTCTGTCGCGCGACGTGTTCATCCGCAAGCCGATGGCGCCACGGCTCGACCGGTGCGTCCGGGTCAGCGTCGGCCTCAGCCATGAGCTCGACATCTTCGCCGAGGAATTGCCGGGCGCGCTGGCGGCCGCACGCGGGAACTGATCGGGCGGTTGCGGCTTAGGCCGCGGATGACCCGGCATGGCCGGATTTCTCCAGCAGCCGCGTCACGCGTTTCAGCAGATCCGAGAGCTCCAGGGCTTCCTCGTCGCCGAGCCTGGCGATCAGCCGGACAAGATCACGGTTCGTCCCGGTCTCCAGGGTGGCCAACGCCGCCTTACCCCGAACAGTCAGCGAAAGAACAGGCTGGCTGTTCACCGGGCCTTTTCGCATTTCGACCAATCCGATAGCGGCAAATTTGCGGACGACCCTCGTGACATGGGCCGGGACGATGCCCAGTTCACCGGCAAGTTCGGACGCCACAGGCGCGAGATCGAGATCAAACATGCGCGCCAGAAAGCCAGCCTCGCCGCTTGCCGTTCGAGGCTTGCGGTCAAGCTCGAACAGCACACGTGCCTCCGTCAGGGTGTACGGGCTCTGTATCAATGTCTCGTCGAGGAGCCCGACAAGCCCGGTATAGAATCGGTTGAAGCGACGAGTCTCATGGACCAGGGCGTCGTGCTGCATGCTGACCTCCTTAGAGACATTGCGTCCGATAATCCCCTCATTAGTTGACTGAGTCAATTATTTAATCCAGCGTGCCACCTATCCTTCGAACCGGTTGCATTTGACCTTTCGTGCTCCAGATTGATGGGGAAGATTCTGGAGCGGGCGATGCAAGGTGAGCAAAGAGCCGTTCGGGTGCGTGTTTCCGGTACGGTGCAAGGCGTGAGCTACCGTGTCTGGACGCGCGCCCAAGCCATGCGTCTCGGATTGACGGGTTGGGTGCGCAATGAGCGTGACGGCTCGGTCACCGCACTGATTGCTGGCGCCGATGCCGCTGTCACGGCGATGATCGAACGCCTGTGGCAAGGGCCGCGGGGCGCGCGCGTCTCGAAGGTCGAGATCGAGGAAGCGGCCGACGACGCGCCGGCGGATTTCAGGATCATCGTCTAACCTCATCTCGCCTCCGCGGCCAGCATGTGCATCTTGAATTAATTGAACGTTCGTTTTATTACTATGGCAAGAGGCGAATATGGCGCGCACAACCGGTTCAGACGGGGAAAAGACCGAAGCGGCCGTCCGCGAGGCGGCGGTCAGCCTGGTCGCGCGCCTCGGCTACGAGGCGATGTCGATGCGGCAGCTGGCGGCAGAGGTCGGCGTGCAGGCGGCGGCGCTCTACCGTTACTTCCCGACCAAGGAAGATCTGCTTTTCACCTTGATGAGAGAGCATATGGAAGGTCTGCTCAAGGCCTGGGACGCGACGCGGCCGGCGAGCGCCGATCCGGTCACCCGGCTTGCCGCATATGTCGAGAACCACATCGCTTTCCACATCATGCGGCGCCACGCCACCCATGTCTCCAACATGGAATTGCGCAGCCTTTCGCATGAGCGGCTGACCCAAATCCTCAAGATGCGCACGGCCTATGAGAAGGAGCTGCGCATGATCCTGCGCGACGGCGCCGAGGCCGGCGTCTTTGAGATCGACGACACCGGGCTGACCGCCATGGCGCTGATCCAGATGATGACCGGCGTCATCGTCTGGTTCCGGCCCGGCGAGCGGCTGTCCGTCGCCGAAGTCACGGCATCATATCTTTCGATGACAATGCGCCTGGTCGGCGCGACAATCAGCCATGGCACCGCGCGTCCCTCCGGGCGCGCCAGGGACGCCGTGGCACTCTGATACGGGCATGATCTCCGCGAAGACCGGGGCGTGCGCAGGGAGGAACGGCATGTACACGAATACGCTGAACTTTGGACTTGATAGCGATATAGAGGCCCTGCGCGACACCGTGCGGCGCTTCGCCCAGGACCGCATCGCGCCGATTGCCGCGGAGATCGACCGTTGCAACGAGTTCCCCGCGCATCTGTGGAGCGAGCTCGGCGCGCTTGGCCTGCTCGGCATCACCGCCGATCCGGATTTCGGCGGCAGCGGCATGGGCTATCTCGCGCATGTCGTGGCGATGGAAGAGATTTCGCGCGCATCAGCCTCGGTCGGCCTCTCCTACGGCGCGCATTCCAACCTCTGCGTCAACCAGATCAACCGCTGGGCTACCCAGGCGCAGAAGGAGAAGTACCTGCCCGCCCTCTGCTCGGGCGAAACCGTCGGCGCGCTGGCCATGTCGGAGCCCGGCGCCGGCTCCGACGTGGTGTCGCTTCGCCTGCGCGCTGAAAAGCGCAACGACCGCTATGTCCTCAACGGCTCGAAAATGTGGATCACCAACGGTCCCGATGCCGGGACGATGGTGGTCTATGCCAAGACCGATCCGGACCGCCATTCGCACGGCATCACCGCTTTCATCGTCGAAAGGACGATGGCAGGATTTTCGGTGGCGCAAAAGCTCGACAAGCTCGGCATGCGTGGCTCCAACACCGGCGAGCTGGTGTTCGAGAATGTCGAGGTGCCGTTCGAAAACGTGCTGCATGAGGAAGGGCGCGGGGTCGAGGTGCTGATGTCGGGGCTCGACTATGAGAGGGCGGTGCTTTCAGGCGGGCCGATCGGGCTGATGGCCGCCTGCCTGGACGTCGCTGTCCCTTACGTGCATGAGCGCAAGCAGTTCGGCCAGCCGATCGGTACGTTCCAGCTGGTGCAGGGCAAGCTGGCCGACATGTACACGACGATGAATGCCGCTCGCGCCTATGTCTACGCGGTGGCGGCCGCCTGCGACCGCGGCGAGACCACGCGCAAGGATGCCGCCGGCTGCGTGCTCTTCGCGGCCGAAAAGGCGACGCAGATGGCGCTCGACGCCATCCAGCTGCTCGGCGGCAACGGCTATATCAATGACTATCCGACCGGGCGGCTGTTGCGCGATGCCAAGCTCTACGAGATCGGCGCCGGCACCAGCGAGATCCGCCGCTGGCTGATCGGCCGCGAGATCATGGCGGATGGGGTCTAATGTCCCCGGCTCGTCACTTTCGTCGAGCCTTCGTCGATCCGCTTGCGCGCCGCTTCTGCGAGAGCGTCCGACACCCATTGATTTATGGACTTTCCGTCACTGGCAGCGGCCCGGCTGACAAGACGATGAACCTCCGGCGTGGTGCGCAGAGCGAGTTTGCCAGAAAAAGGCTTTTCCGGCTCTTTGTTCTGCTCAGCGCAAAATTCGAGGTAGTCGTCAACGCATTCATGAAAAGCCTTGAGCAATTCTTCTGCCGAATCGGCTTCGTACGTGAAGATGTCGCGAATACCTATGATACGACCGTGAAACACAACGTCGTTTTCATCGAACTCGATCGTTCCCAGATATCCCTTGTAGGGCTTCATAGCTCAACACCCGAATCTATCAGGAAAGTCCTGATCTCGCGGACCACGTATGCTTTCGTATCTGGCGATGGATGCGGTCGATGCACTCGAAGCGTCATCCCGTTCAAAGTGAAGCGCACCCGCGATCCACGACCTTCCGACACTTGCGCTCCAAGTGCTATCAGCAATGCCTCGACGTCGCGCCATTTGATTGAGGCACTGACCGGGTTCGCAAATATCTTGCCCAGTGTCTGCCGGTGCGCTGCTTTCACGGCTTTCGCCTTCCCCAGTCGAATACCTTTGTGGTCAAATCCTCTGGGGTTAGGGCGAGAGCCCGAAGTGATACTAAAATATGATATCATTTGAGGTTTGTCAATGCCCGCCTTGACCTCGCAGATCTCCCCCTCCTCCGAGACTTTCCGCGCCAATGCCGAGCGCATGCGGGCGCTGGTCGCCGACATTTCCGAGAAGGCGGCAAGCGTCGAACGGGGCGGCTCGGACGAGGCGCGTGAGCGCCACCAAGGCCGCGGCAAGCTGTTGCCGCGCGAGCGTCTGGCGCAATTGCTCGATACCGGCTCGCCCTTCCTCGAAGTCGGGCAGTTCGCGGCATGGTCGATGTATGGCGAGGATATTCCCGCCGCCGGCATCATCACCGGCATCGGTCGCGTTGAGGGCACGCAAGTGATGGTCGTCGTCAACGACGCAACGGTGAAGGGCGGCACCTATTATCCGCTGACGGTGAAGAAGCATCTCCGGGCACAAGAGATCGCGCTGCAGAACAATTTGCCTTGCGTCTATCTGGTCGACAGCGGCGGCGCCAATCTACCCAACCAGGACGAGGTGTTCCCCGACCGCGAGCATTTCGGCCGCATCTTCTACAACCAGGCCAATATGTCGGCGGCCGGCATCCCGCAGATCGCCTGCGTGATGGGTTCCTGCACGGCGGGCGGCGCCTATGTGCCGGCGATGTCGGACGAGACCATCATGGTGCGCAACCAGGCGACCATCTTCCTCGGCGGCCCGCCGCTGGTGAAGGCGGCCACCGGCGAGGATGTCAGCGCCGAGGAGCTCGGCGGCGCCGACGTCCACACCAGGCTTTCCGGGGTCGCGGACCACTATGCCATGGACGACGAGCATGCGCTGGCGATTTGCCGGCGCATCATCAGGAACCTCAACCGGAACAAGGCGGTAAGCCTCAATCTGCGGGAACCGATTCAACCGCTTCACGATCCGAATGAACTCTATGGCGTCGTGCCGACGGATCTGCGCCAGCCTTATGACGTGCGCGAGGTCATCGCCCGGCTCGTCGACGGCTCGGAGTTCGATGAATTCAAGCAGAACTACGGGACGACCTTGGTTACAGGCTTTGCGCATCTGCATGGCATGCCGGTCGGCATCATCGGCAACAATGGTGTCTTGTTTTCCGAAAGCGCGCTGAAGGGCGCGCATTTCATAGAGCTCTGCTGCCAGCGCGGCATTCCGCTGGTCTTCCTGCAGAACATCACCGGCTTCATGGTGGGCAGGAAATACGAGGCCGGCGGCATCGCCAAGGACGGCGCCAAGCTGGTCATGGCCGTCGCCACCGCCAAGGTGCCGAAGCTCACCGTCATCATCGGCGGCTCGTTCGGCGCCGGCAATTACGGCATGTGCGGCCGCGCCTATTCGCCCCGCTTCCTGTGGATGTGGCCGAACGCGCGCATCTCGGTGATGGGCGGCGAGCAGGCCGCGACCGTGCTTGCCATGGTCAAGCGCGAAGGCATCGAACGCAAGGGCGGCGAATGGAGCACCGAGGAGGAAACGAAGTTCCGGAAGCCGATCCTGATGAAATATGAGCATGAGGGCCATCCGCTCTACTCCTCGGCGCGGCTGTGGGACGACGGCATCATCGATCCGGCCAAGACCCGCGACGTGCTGGCGCTGAGCCTTTCCGCCGCGCTCAATGCCGGCATCGAGGAAACGAAATTCGGCGTGTTCAGGATGTGACGATGGGCGTTCTCGGCGACAGGATCCGCATCCACACCGGCGACATCACCAAGCTTGCGGTCGACGCCATCGTCAACGCCGCCAATACCTCGTTGCTGGGCGGCGGCGGCGTCGACGGCGCCATTCATCGCGCGGCGGGGCCTGACCTGGTCGCCGAATGCCGCATGCTCAATGGCTGCAAGACCGGCGACTCCAAGCTGACCAAGGGCTATAGGCTGCCGGCGCACTATGTCATCCACACGGTCGGGCCGGTCTGGCAGGGCGGCGGCAAAGGCGAAGCCGAGCTGCTCGCCTCCTGCTATAGGCGTTCGCTCGAAATCGCCCGCGACCATGACTGTCGCACCATCGCCTTTCCGGCGATCTCGACCGGCATCTACCGCTTTCCCAAGGACGAGGCGACCAGCATCGCCGTGGCCACGGCTGCCGACTTCCTGCGACAAAACACGGTGCCCGAGGTCGTTACTTTCTGCTGCTTCGACGACCAGACAGCGGAACTTTACCGGCAAACCGTTGCTGACACCGGGAAAGGCTGAACTTTATGGACCAAGCGATTCCCCAGTACAGGCAAGTGCGAATCTCCAGGCGCCCGCTGGCGCTGGCGAAAAATATTCGCTATTCTTCGTCTTGCATTGGGCGAATGGGGTTGGGTGAAAATGATCTTGAAATATTACCGGAAGCCGATTGTTTCGATACTTGCAGGGTTCCTAATATTTGTCGCATCAGCCGCCGAGGCAGCCGGATCGCTGTCGGGCAGTGTGGGCGACAAGCGCTTTTCGCCGACGCTGTCCGGCAGAGCCACGGATCCGTGCACCAAGGCCTACAAGGCTTATATCGCCGCAAGCGGCCATTCGGCATACGCGACGACATCGTTTGTGCGGGTCAGGGACGGCTACGTCCTGTGCGGCACTCACTACAACGCGCCGTCGCAAAAGGCGGCCGAGGATCTGGCGATGAAATCCTGCCAGTCCGCTCAGGCGCACTACAAGGTGGCAGCGGGCGGCTACTGCCAGATCGCGGCTTCGAAGTAGGCGGGCGAACGTCGAGTCCGGGCCGCCCGCATCACATCCGGGAGGCTCCATGTTCGGCAAGATCCTGATCGCCAATCGCGGCGAGATCGCCTGCCGCGTCATCCGCACCGCCCGCAAGCTCGGCGTGCGCACCGTGGCCGTCTATTCGGATGCGGATGCCCGCGCCCTGCATGTCGAAATGGCGGACGAGGCGGTGCATATCGGCGCCTCGCCTGTCGGCGAAAGCTATCTGCGCGGCGAAAGGATCGTCGCGGCAGCGCTCGCCACCGGCGCCGAAGCCATCCATCCCGGCTATGGCTTCCTGTCGGAAAACCCCGACTTCGTCGACCAGGTGACGGCGGCAGGGCTGGTCTTCATCGGCCCATCCGCCGGCTCGATCCGCGCCATGGGACTGAAGGACGCCGCCAAACGGCTGATGGAAACGGCTGGCGTGCCGGTGGTGCCCGGCTATCACGGCGAGGCGCAGGAGATCGTGCTGCTCGCTTCCAAGGCGCGCGAGATCGGCTATCCGGTGCTGATCAAGGCGCGCGCCGGCGGCGGCGGCAAGGGCATGCGGCGCGTCGACCATCCCGACGATTTCTCGGAAGCGCTGTCAGGCGCGCGGCGCGAAGCGAAAGCCGCGTTCGGAGACGATCGCGTGCTGGTCGAAAAATATGTCGACAAGCCGCGCCACATCGAAGTGCAGGTGTTCGGCGACAATTTCGGCGATGCGGTGCATCTTTTCGAACGCGACTGCTCGGCGCAGCGCCGCCACCAGAAGGTGATCGAGGAGGCCCCTGCTCCCGGCATGACGCCCGCGCTGCGCAAGGCGATGGCGGAAGCCGCGGTGAAGGCCGCCAAGGCGATCAACTATTCGGGCGCCGGCACCATCGAGTTCATCGTCGATGCCTCGCAGGGACTCAAGGCCGACCGCTTCTGGTTCATGGAGATGAACACGCGGCTGCAGGTCGAGCATCCCGTCACCGAGATGGTCACTGGCGTCGACCTCGTCGAATGGCAGCTTCGCGTCGCTTCCGGCGAGAAACTGCCGAAGCCGCAGGCTGAAATCGCTCTGTCGGGCCACGCCTTCGAGGCGCGCCTCTATGCCGAGGACGCCGCGAAAGGGTTCCTGCCGGCGACCGGTACGCTGCATCATCTTAAATTCCCCGACGCGGCGCCGCAAAGCGCTGCGATGCGCATCGAGACCGGCGTGCGCGCCGGCGACGCGATCTCGCCCTTCTACGATCCGATGATCGCCAAACTGGTGGTGCACGCCAAGGACCGGGCCACGGCGCTCGGCGCGCTGCGCGAGACGCTGGCGCTGACGGAAGTGGCCGGCTCGACCGTCAACACCGCCTTCCTGGCGGCGCTCGCCGCTGACGCCGATTTCGCGGCGGGCGATGTCGATACCGGGCTGATCGGCCGGCATCAGGGAGCGCTCACCGCCATTCCCGCGCCGAGCGACGAGACGATCGCCGCGGCGGCACTTGCCGCGACCGACGCCGGCGCGCCGGGTGCGGCCGCCGATCCGTGGTCCACGCTTTCAGGCTATGCGCATTTCCACCCGCTCGCGCGCCGCATTCGCCTGCGCCATGGCGAGGAGAACATCCTGGCCAGGGTTTCCGCACGGCCGGACGGCCGCTTCCAGGTGGTGCTGGAGGCGCCGCATGATGCGGTGAACACGCATGATCTGAGGACCATGCCACACACGGCCCGCTGGCCCGGCCACGTCACGGTCTTCGAGGGTGCGGTCAGCTATACGTTCACGGTTCCGGATCCGCTGGCCAAGGCCGACGAGGCGGGACCCGCCTCGGGCAGCCTGCGCGCGCCGATGCCGGGACTGGTCAAGCTGGTGCGGGCAGCGGCGGGCGATGCCGTGATCAAGGGTCAGCCGCTCCTGATCCTCGAGGCGATGAAGATGGAGCACGTGATCGCCGCGCCGCATGACAGCGTGATCGCCGAGATCGCGGCCGAAGGCGCGCAAGTCAGCGACGGCACGGTGCTGGTACGGTTCGCGGAAGATGGCCAGGGCTGAGGCGCCGAGTTGCTGAACGGCTAAAATAGCGATGTCGAGGGGACAGCGCGCCCCTCTGCTAAACTTGTGCCAAGCACGGCGACGAAAATGGCCGGGACGAGCCCGGCCATTTCCGTTTGAAAACATTGCTTTTTTTGTGGTTTTTTTGCATCTTTTGGCCGGTTATCATAACCGACACAAAAACCCGCCGAAGCGGGGTTTGCCTCACATGTTGGACGCGCCGCGGAACTGCGGCGGAGCCGGTCTGTTCTTGGCTGGCGGCTTGGGCCTCATGTGAACGATCGGCCTGGCCGCTGATATCGGTATCTGCGGCGCGATGGTGTGCATCGACGCGATCGTCCGCTGACGTCGCAACACGGCCTCGATGAATTTATTGATGTCCAATGACTTGGGCATGCGACTTCCTCCCGTCGTCTGCCCTCCCGCCGTGACAAGGCTACTCCGGCCTGGCGACGCGGGTAAAGAGAAAAGCCCGCCTCCCTTTCGGAAAGCGGGCCTCGCGCGGCAACCGGATGGTGCTGCTGAATTGTCTTATTCAGTCACAATGTCTCGAACGAACTGGTCAATCTTTTCGTACCTCTGACTAAACCCAATCGCAGTCATGATCTCGTCTGCCCTCTCGTCAGCTTCGTCACCTTCGTTCTGCATCGCTGTAAGCCGGTCCGAAAGTTCGGGGTCAATGTCACCCGCTTCAGCCTGAGCGGCCAGGCTTTCAAGCATTTCGGCCGCCTTGATGTTGCGAACGTCCTCTGGATGCCGCTTGGCTTTTTCCCGTCGCCAAGCTGCCTTTTTTTCCAGAGCGTGTGCAATTCCGGTAGCGTCAGTCATATGCTCACTCCTCAATGCGCAAAGCGCGAGTTGATGCCAGCCGCACCATTGCAGCCGACACAATCAGTCGTCCCCGCCTTCGCGGGCATACGTTTTAAGGTGAAGTCTCGCTCAAATGGGCTGGCCCGAAGGCTGCGCGTGCGAGACATTGCCAAGCCAGGCACCGGTCCAAAGACCGGCGCAGGACTTTATTAGGACCGCTCTACCAAATTAATGTCAAGTCCGACGGGCCGATCGCCAGCGAGCCCACACATATAGAGCTCGTCGGCATCCAGTTCCGCCGGCTCCAAATCCCTCTCGGCAACTATCGCAAACCGGCCATCGTCATCATAGATGTTTTCGACCGGCAAAAATCCGGCTGCGCATGCCGGCGCCAGGACGAATGCTTTCCATCCATCGCCGTACTGAACGACCTGGCCGGGCGTGAAGGTGCGTTGGGCTGCGTTAAGCATGTGGTGCGATCCTCGTTGCGTTTGTTCGACTCTGTGCTAAGTCTTGCGCACCATGCCCAACGTAGCGCGGCATGTCAACACCATGCACAAGGTTGGGCACCATGACAATTACAGCTGCGCAATGCAGAGCGGCTCGCGGTCTCATCGAAATGGATCAGGCTGTGCTTGCCCTAGCCGCAAACCTGTCACGCAATACCATTGTTGATTTCGAGAAGGGTCGCCGCACGCCGGGTACCAACAATCTCGCCGCCATCCGCGCCGCCCTCGAAGCCGCTGGCGTTGAATTCATCAACGGCACGGGCGTCAAACTGCGCACGTGACGCGGCAACGCCCACAAGTACGTTCGCCTACCAATTTACCAAATTAGTGAGCAATCTCAAAGGGTTGCTTGACAGGCCCACTTGTGGAATCCATACTCGCGAAGAACGATGGAGGCCTGCATCGTGGCCCTGAAACTTTTTCGCCGCGGCAAGATTTGGTACATCCGAGGAACGGTGCGCGGTATTCACGTTTACGAGTCCACCAAGGTTGCGGACAAGGCTAGTGCGCAGAGAATCATCAAGGCGGTCAAAAGTCGCCTGATAGAGGAAAGCATCTCCGGCCACGCCGCCGTTGTCACCTTTGGGGAAGCAGCGGACGCTTACCTCGACTGGCGTGGGTCTGATCGCTTTTTAGGCCCGTTGAGACATCGATTCGGTTCAACTGAACTTCGCGAGATAGATCAGCCTCAGCTAGACAGCCTGGCCAAGGAATTGCTGCCGAAGGCCCTGCCACAAACTCGAAACCGACAAGTTTACACGCCGTTTATCGCTGTGTGGAACCATGCCTGCAAGCTGCGGTGGGCCAGTGCGCAGCAGTGGATTCGTCCGCGAAATCCTAAAGGAACGAATGTTCCTCGCTGGGCATCCAAGCGCAGCGGTAACAAGCCAGTGGCCTATGACCGCGCAACGACCTTCCTGGCGTCTATGAGCCCTGCGCCAGCAATGCTCATGCTGACGCTGTTCTATACCGGCCTGCGACCTATCGAGGCATTTGCGCTCGCCGCCGATGATGTCGACGGGCCTGGCCGTTGGTTGGTCATTCGCACCAGTAAGACTGGCGAACCGCGCGGTGTGCCGATGCACGATGTCTTGGTGCCAATGTTCGAGTCGCTGCTTAAGCGCAAAAACCTGTCGATCGACAGGCGCATCTTCCGCACGCCCCGAGGCAAGCCATACGGCGAGGTGACAGACGGTGGCGGCGGCTTGAAGTCTGCAATCCAAGGCGCGCGCCGGCGGACCGGCATCAACGACATCAGCCCGTACACAGGGCGCTATTCTGTTTCGACCCAGCTCGTGGTCAATGGGGTGCACCCGTATATCAAGGACCAGATCCTTGGGCACGCTGCGGACAGCATGAGCCGCCACTACACCAACGTGCCGCAAGCGCCGCTTATTGCGGCCATCAATACGTTGCCGGTGCCCTCGGCTATCAGAGCGCTGCCGTGGTGGGAAAACCCGCTGGGATGGGCTGGCAGGCTCGCTGAGGGTACCGGCAGGCGAACGGATCTACTCCCGAGAACCTGATATGGCACGCAAAAAGGAGACCAAAGCCGAGATGGAGCAGCGCATCGAGAACCTCGATGCGAAATTGGCGCAAGCCTACCAGATCATTGGAGCTCTGCTCTCAGACTGTGGCCTGTTCGAGACAACCGAAGGCCAGCGCGTGCTCGACTACTTTTCGCGCGATGGCTACGACGAGCACTTCCTCCCCTGGCAGCGAAGCGGGAAGACGGGATGACCGGCTGCCCTCACTGCCTCGGCGCGGGCATCGTCTTTGTCTGTCCGGAATGGCAGCGAAAAATGATCGAAGATGAAATAGCTCCAACGAGAAAAGCGCGGATAACAGGCTGTTGACTGTGACGATTGTTCGATCGCAGCATCGCCCACTGGGTTGAGGGGGAAATCAATGAAATTCAGAACAGTTTCCGCGCTTGCGCTTTGCGCCACGTTTGCGGGATGTCAGACGACGCCACCGTCTATTCACCCGACCCAGGCAGGCGCTCAACCAACCGTCAAGCAGACAGTCAAAAGACAACTTTCCGCCGAGGAGGTTACGGTAATTCAGAAAGGCGTTCGGGAAAGCTTGAAGGATCCCGACAGCGCTAGGTTCGGCAACATGGTCGCGGCACAGGAAGACGCAAACAGTTCTTGGGTCTGCGGCACTGTCAATGCGAAAAATAGCTTTGGCGGCTATACCGGCGACAAGCCATTTATGGGAATGCTTACGCACCTTGCGGGTGGCAAGGGCAAGGTTCTTCGAACCTTCATGGTCAGCGCCATGGGCGGAACTGATACTGAAACTTACGTCGCGCTATCCATGTGCAAGCAATACGGCGTGCTTTAGGTGTGTCTTGACGTAGGGGCAATAATCTAAATCCGTTGGCGAGTCAGCAAACTTGCACTACAAAGCGTAGCGTGGCGGGCTTACGAGATATTTTAGGAGGTAGTAAATTGACCGAACACAACGAGGCGGGAAACATCGACCTTGTGGAACTCACCGCCGATATCGTTTCCGCCTATGTAAGCCACAATCCCCTCCCTGTCGCCGGATTGGCCGACCTCATTGCCTCGATACATTCGTCGTTGTCAGGTGTGGGACAACCGACCGCGGCAGAGGCGCCGAAACAGGAACCGGCGGTCAACCCGAAACGGTCAGTGTTTCCCGACTATATCGTCTGCATCGAGGACGGTAAGAAGTTCAAATCGCTAAAGCGGCACCTCAGCGTGCACTACGGCCTAACCCCAGAAGAGTATCGCGAGAAATGGGGCCTGGCGCGCGACTATCCGATGACGGCGCCAAACTATGCGGCGACGCGCTCGGCACTGGCGAAGTCCAGTGGGCTCGGGCGGAAGGCGGCGGCTAAGCCGGCGCGGATCGCTGGCAAAAATCGGTGACCGCCGACATGAGGCTCATGCAACTTGCTGCCATCATATCCATCGTCACCACCCTGGGCTCTGCTGCCGCCGCATACGCCGGAAGTTCTCTTCCAGCGAACGTCAGGATTTTGCTTAAGTCCGAAACGGCCCTGAACGACTTATGTCGGGGCGGTCCGGGAGACGATCCAAAGACGATGCAAGCGTGCGATGATCGCAATGCTGTTGAACAGAGGCTGTATGCTGCAGGCTGGTGTTATGGGAAGCGCGGCCAAGCTGGCTACCAGATGAAATGGCATAAGTGCACCAAGGATTCGCTTCACCAAGGTGACTGAAAAGCGCTGGCGCTCAAGGTGCCGCCGGCCCGCCTATTCATCGCGCCAAATCACTTGTTGATCGACGCAGCCCAACAAAAAACCCGCCAACCTTTCGGATGGCGGGTCGTGTTTTTAGCTGGCGCGGCGCGTTTGGCGAGCGGCGGACGCTAGTCCTCTAGCGGCACCACAAACTCGGCGAACATTTCCTCAAAGTCGCCGGCCGTGGCCCCTCCAGTTATGACCTTCTTGAAGTCGATGGCGATCTTAGTGTCGTCAACGGCTGTATAGTCGAAGCCGTTTTCGTAAAGAAAAGCCAGACCGGAGGTGAAGCCGGTGCGCTTGTTTCCCTGCTCGAAAGCGTGAGCCTCCGCGATACCAAACATAAGGGAGACCGACAGTGTCACGATGTCGTATACACCCTCGTAGTAAAAAAGATTTTGAGGGCGAATAATTGCGGACTCGAGCTTTTCGGGGAACAGGAGAGCGTGATTCTCCCCTGCCTCCTCAACGTGCGCACGATTGATGTCTAGGACAGCCTGGTAACCAAGCCAGCGCGGCTCATTTGGCAAGTTCGGCGATTACCTTAGGGAAGCGCTTGATCACATGGCCCGTAAAAGCGGTGTAGTCGGTCGGGCCAGAGCGGGGACGCGCAGCCAACACGGTGCGGGGCTCCTGGCGCTTTGGAGCCGGCTTTTTCGTGATGATCTTACCAGTACGCATGTTCGCGATCCCGTCCAACGCCCGATATAGCGCGCAACCCAACCCGTTTCAACGTTTTCGTGAAACTACCCGTAGAGCGATGAATTTGGCCCTAATGGGCATTTTTGAATACATCTCCTCCCTACCCGGCGCGGCGCGTTGGCCGCTCGAATGCGCGATCGAGACGCTCATGCAAGCCGTCAATGCGGTTGCCGACGCCCTCAATGGCCCGAAGCAGTTGCGCCGTTTGCTCTTGCATGCCGGCCTTCGTTGCGAATGTTTCCGCAGCGTGAAGTTTGTGCGCGGCGAGATCCTGCTGCGCCTTGAGGCCTTTGTCGCCGGCGTCTTTGATCAAGCCCCACATTTTCCAAAATGCGCCAAAGATGGCACCAATCACGGTGATGCCAAAGGCAACCGCTGCCATGATTTGATCGGCAGTCACTGGCTTGCCTTCCCGCCGAGGATGGCGGCGTCACGGTCATGATAGAAGTCGAGCAACGCTTTCTTGCTGCTCCCGCAATCGATGAGCGCCTTACGGTCCGAAATCCACAGCCGCTCGACGGTGCGCTGGGTAAGGATGCCATCAGGCGTCAGGCGCACCGGACGGGGGCATGCCGCTGCCAACTTGCTGTCTGGTTGTGCCAGGACAGGCGGCGGCACAGCCACCTTAATGGACTGAGTCGATACGCATCCGGCTGCTGTTAGACAAAGCAGGCCGATCGCGATCAGGGTCAGCGTCCGCTTCATCTGATAGTCCCTTGATTTGTAGTTCGAGTGCGGCGTTGTCCGCCGCGAGTTGCTCGAGGCGCTTGGCCTCTGTGGCCTTGGCCTGCGCGTTGGCCTGGTCGATGCGCGAGATTTCGGCGGCGGTCGCCTTGGCGATTTCGGCTTCCCGGTGCTCGTATTTGGCGGACCAAACGGCAGCGGTGTTGGCTGAGCCGAGGTGATAGGTGTAGCCAAAGGCGCCGATGATCACTGCGGCGATGAGGCCGTACTTAATGAGCGAGGCATACCCGCCCGTCACTGTGTCGAGCCAGTTCATAGCAGGAGCCCCAGCGCGAACCCGATGGCGGCACCAATGGCGAACGGATAGCCGTAATTGCGGATTAGCTTCTCAACGACGTTGGAAAGACCGTCCATCAGTTCACCAACCCCGAGACGCAAAGCTCGGCCTCCCCGATACGATCGATGTCACCGTTCTCACGACGCTTCACCAAACCGGGCAGTACGCGGCCACCTGCCTTGTTGAATGCGGTCTGGGCAAGGCAGGCGTCGTGGTAGCGGCGCTCGCCCACACGGTCTGCAGTGGTGGAATCGATTTGACGCTGGACGCCGTAGTTATAGGCGCCCGAGATCATCGACGCCTGAAGCGAGATCGGCGCATCGATGTAACCATCAACGCCGTCGATCAGCGGGAGGTAATAGTCGAAGATCACGCGCTGAATCAGCTTGTCTTCGCACTGCTCTTTGGTGGCGTGCATGCCCTTGTGGACGCCGAGCGTCTCGCCGTAGCAGATCGTCCAAACCTTGACCGAGTCCTGGTATGCGGTCAGGCGCAAGCCCTCCCACGGTCGGATAAGGTAGTCGACGGCAAGCTTGACCGCGGGCGGCACGTAGCCCTTGTCAATCGCCGCGCGAATTTCCATCGCTGGCGTAATGACGGTTCGGTGGATAGCCGCAGGTGCAGGTGCTGGCTGGTGGCTGTAGCCGCCCCAACCACCAGCACCGATGCCGGCCGCTACAACAACAGCGGCAATAGCCTGCTTTGCCCGCCTCGTCGGCAGGATCTTATTGATTGGCATTGTTAATCCTTCTCGGCAGGATCGGGCTGCCAGATGAGGCGTGCCGTCCACGCACCGCCAAGCAACAGCAGCGTTAGCCACCACGGCAGGAAGTCCATGGACGGGACGGTGTTCAGGATGATGTCTACAGCCGCGGCGAGTTCGATGAACCGCAGTGACCAGGCGCGCTTAAGCACCCGCTCAACGTCGGGGATGAGCCGCGCGCGGACGCACGACCAGGCGCGCGCGAGTGCGCGGCGCCAATCTGGTAAGAGGCGCATAGATTTTCCTAATGTTGGGGAGTTGCCCGCGACTGTGCGATCGCCGGGATTTGGTCCAGCACGTGCGCTGGATTTCTGTCCCTGGCGATCAGTAGTCTTGTTCTGATTCAGGGATCGATCTTAAATCGGCTTTGAAAAAGTCGCGCTATCTCAGTTTTTGTTGAGATAACTCTTGCCGCCGCTATCTGTGATGCAGAAGCGTCCGCCGCGAGGACCGGTGCAGTAGTGGCCGTCCCGGCAATTGCATTCGCCCCGTTCAATGGTTGGGGCCATCTCAGCAGAGCCATCCATGAGACCAAGCGGGTCCGACGCCCCGCCCGTGTAGACCGAGCAATTCTTTCTGCTGGCACTGACTGAGCCGTCATTGCAAATGAAGGTTCTGCCCTGGCAGTTTGAAATTCCGCCCTTGTCCCCACTGCATGGGGTGTTCTGAGCGAAAGTCGGCTGAACACCAAACATCGTCAAGGCCAAGGCAATAAGACAAAACTTGAACATCGCAAGAACGGCCTCCCCGAGAGACTCGGGGAGGATGTGTAGCAAAGCGATCGGTCACACGGTAGTGCGCGTCCAAGCGTCGAGCCACGCATCAGGGAAAGGAAAGGCCGCGATAAAGAACCTTAGTTCACAGCCGACGCGCCGCCGGGGGCGATCAGAGAGGCCGGTACGCCGCGAACGCTATACGGGGACACACTGTCGATCTCCATGGATACCGAGGAACACATAACCGTCGCTGCACCATAATTCGGGATGGTCTGGTTTGCGTATCCAGACAGTTTTAGCGTGTATACGTTGCCGGTGCGGGAAACGGTGAGCGCAGGAGAGGTGAAGAACGCCTTGGTTGAACTGCCGAACGCCGCTTCGATCGCCAAGCTTGCAGGGATTTGCACGAAGCTCCGAAGAGTGAACGCAATGTAGCAGTCATCAGTTGGCGTCTGCGCGTCGTTCACACCGTTGGAACTGCTCATGGCGACAAAATCGATCACCGCCAAAGCCGCTCCGAACTCGACACCACCGACCGCAGTCAACATTCCCATGCGAACCAGGATGGTTCCGCTAGCATCACGACGGCCTGTTGCTCTGTCTGCATAATCGAGCACGTCCTGTACCTTGATATCTGCGATGCTGAACACACCGCTAACATTGTTGTCAGATACGAGGCGCTGATCGAGCGAGGCATTATAAGTGCGTCGGATTGCTGCCGGAGATGTTGGAGCCGGGCTGAACTGGCGACCACCTGTCAGGGCCGCTCCGATTGTATTACCAGACTGCACCAGGACTGCCGCATATCCCCACAGGCGCACGCCGCTTGTCCAGCAATTGCGAACCTCGAGGGCACCGATGTTAGCATTGGTACCGGTGGAACGTGTCTTGATGCAAGCGTAGTTAACGTCGGCTCTCTGATCGGAAGTCGTACCGAAACTGCATCCATCGACCAGCACGCTACCCGAACTGGCCTGAGTAGTATCCCCTACGAGTATTTCGCATTTCTCGGTGGCTACGTCTCCGAGCGTGTTCGATTCGAAGTACATGTTTCGAATACCAACACCGTATGACTTCCCAAGTTTAACGGATAGACCGCCGCCCTCGAAACTGCCACCCATCATGGAGAAGCCGATTACAGCGGCGTCATCGGGTCCATCGACGTAGACACCCGCAGTGCAAGCTTCCGCCCGGTTGTTTACCCACCTAAAATTGTAGCAGCGCTTTGCGTCTACGATCTTGGTGACGTTAGCGAAATCATTGTCAGATAACGAAACTGACTGCAGATAGCCATTGGTGTTGCCAAGTCGTGATCGAAAGCTCTTGATCACGCTGGTGATGCCAGCGCAGTTGTTCCCGACGAAGGACACGTTGTATATGCGGTCCCCGTTTATGATCACAGAGGAAGATACTTGTTTCCAGTTAATGCCGGAAATCTGGACTTTCGCTGTGTACAAATCGGATGTGCTGTTGGGAGTGGCCTTTGCGGACGCGCTGGTCAGAAACTCAGCACCGGCGGCCACGCCGTCCATTACGACAGTCGCGCCTTGACCGCTGAGTACATAGTGGTCGAGTGCGTACAGCGTCTGGTTCGGGATGCCTATGACGCTCTTCCAGAGATATGAGACGCCGGCACCAAGTTTGACGTGCTTGGAGAGCAACCAAGCCGCTTCGACAAAGGGCGCGTCATCATTTATGCCATTCGCAGGGGCGCCGAGTTGACGAGGGTCAAGACCCGCAACGGGGATGATCGCATACAGCTTCACGCCGCCGGCAGTGATCAGATTATGGTCACTGGCACCCGAGGCCGCTACCTGGTAGCGGAAACCCTGCGCCTGGATGATATCGCCCGAACCAACCACCACATGGCCACCGCCGGCCGTATACGAGAGAACCGTATCCGCCAGCAAAGATGCAACAGTCGCAAAAGTCAGCGGAGCCAGCGCGGCACCGGCCAAGGCGGCGTAGCCTTGCGAACGAGTCGCGGCGGCGTCAGAAGCGGTAGCGCTCGCGTCAGCGGCATTGGCCCAAACCTCAGCCGCAGCAACAATCGCCGCGCTGGCCTGATCAGACAAAAGCCTGAACGTGCCGCCAGAGATGGTGCCCAGCACAGCACCAGGCACCAGCCCGCCCGGCACCGGATCACTGCCTGAGGCCGTCTTAATGGGCATGGGTGTCGCGCCATTGAAGGCAACCGAAACCGGGCCAGTATTCGTCTCAAAGACATCGAGGCGTACAAGTTGCGAGCCGGATGGCGACAGGCTGATGGAGCTCGTAGCTATGATGGCATTCGGCGTGCCAGCCCCGGCATCAACAGCATGAACAATCTGCGTGCCTGGCACGAAGTCGACAAGACGGGTCCACGAACCCGCCATGGTGGCGCCGACCTTCATATAAAGGCCGTCGTTGGCTCCGTCGCCAATTACCAATGCCGGCGTATTGGCGGCAGGCGCAAGGTCGGCGTCCAATGCCGCCTTGGTCGGATACACCTTGCCATTGGTGTAGGAAAGCGTGGCAAGGGATTCGAGATAGGCGCCCCATTGACGGACGTCGCTCTTGCGCGTCTTGTTTGCACCGGACGACGGCACGCCATCGGTAACGAAATCTCTGAATACGGTATTCGCCAGGTCTACCATCAAGATATCCTCAAAATTAGTTCTGCAGTGCTATCGGCGTGGCGTGGTGCAGCAGACCGATCATTTAATCGGCCTCAGTAACTACTTCATCCGCGGCGGGCGGTTCCCAGTTCGGCGTGCCGACATAACTGAAGGCGCCATCCTTGAAATGCGCCGCAGCCAGATCGCGCGTGAAGCCGTCATCACCGGGCTTAAGCCTCTCGCCATCGTCCCATTGCTCGCCAGTGTTATCGTTCATCCAAAGTGCCATGGGAGGGGTGTCCTTACGAATAGAGGAGGTTGAGACCGGTGATCGCGCCAGCAGCTACAGCGGTTGTGTCCGCGTCGGCTGCGGCGCCCGTCAGCGCGTAACTGATGCCGGTCGAGAAATAGTAGGGAGCGGTATTGAGGCTGATCGAGAAAAAGCCAGATGCCGGAATCGGGATCGTCAGGACTGGCGTGTCCGTGCCGACAGTCGGCGATGTCGCCTTGTTGTAGAGCTTCAGGTAGATCGCCGAGCCGGTCGTGTTCAGGCCCACGATGCTGGACAGCCAGCCAGCCGAGGCCTTGGCTACTGTGGCGTTGGTCGTGTTGGCGCTCGACACAATGCGCGAACTGGACGACGGAATGCGCTGGCGGTCCCACGTCGAGCCGTTGAAATAGAAGCCCGCCGCGGCAGGAAGTCGGGCAGTTACAGAATTCGAGGCGCGCTCAAACGGAAACAACAATGAGCTATTTGCAATGCCGTCGGATCCCGCACCTCCAGCCATAACCGAGAGCGCGCGCACATTGCTATTTACATCAAGCTGAGCATCGCCACGCTGCCCGGTAGTCAGCGTCGGTAAGGTCGAATTATAGACGCCGCCGATCTTGACCGGATTGCCACTATCCGCCGCTCCCGAAGCAACATTGCCGGCAGCAGTGACTGGAACGGACGACTGGTCACTTGCCAGAACGACACGCAGTGACTGCGCCATGGTGCCCTGCCCAAGCGCGGCAGGGATTAGCGCAATAAGGGAAGTAAGCCGCTGCGCAATGCGCTGTAGGCGCCCGTTAAGGCCGCTAGAGGCCGTATCCGAGGCTGGCGCCGTCTCTGCAACATCACCAATAAGAACCGCCTCAGCGGCAAGGTCCGTGTGTACGGTGTCCAGCTTGGTATTGGCTGATGTCTGCAGCGCGGACGTCGCCACAGCAACCTCGGCGCCCGTGCCATCCACGGCGATGCGCCTTGGATATTGCACCCCACCAACGTCTTTCGACGCGAGCACAACGGTAGCGCCTGCACTATCCTTGATGCTGATATTATCGGCCATAAGGCCTCCTTTTTATGGAAGTAGTTTATGCCGCCAGCGCGGCTAGGTATTGGCTGTTGGCCTGGAAGCGGAAGTCCGCGGACAGGGTTGCAACCACATGGATGGAAGGGGCCAGCCATGCGCCCTGGCGACCGGTCATCGTCACGTAGCGGAGTTGGAATTCGTACTCACCGACATCGTCGATGATGAATCCGGTCGCTGAACTTGCGCCATGATCAACAGCGATAGTCACCCATGAGGTATCTGCTACCCCCCTGCCGCGAGCCTCGATAATCAAGGCGTCTGTCGGGGAAGGGTCAAAAACAAGCATCGCCCTCGATGCCGTAACACCGCCGATCGATACCGGCTGTATGGTGACCGCTAACCCAGTGGGAACCGGTATCGAGCGGTCGACCGTCGTCTGCTCAGAGATCGGCGCTGTACCCTCTTCGGTAGCAGCATTCCAACTGTAAGCGTCAGACGGCATGGATTGGACTTGGAGCGAAACGCCAGTCAGGATTCCCCCTTCGCCAATGACGAATTTGAAGTCCTGAATTTCGAACACCTCGTCGATGCTAAACAGCGGATAGGTGATGCGAACGAACCGCTTGCCGAAGACAGCCATGGCGCGCAGATTGCACTGAAACACCCCTACCCACGAAGGATTGGCGCGGTAAGCCTCAAGCTTCATCAGCCTGCGCGCCTGACCGTGCGACGGCGCCATATTGAACTGTTTGTCGGACGCAATTTCGCCGCGGAGAGCGACGTCATCATCGTCAATCCACTGATCTGCGTCGGTGGATTGGTAATCGTGGAACGGCGACAAATAGGTCGCACGAATGATGTTTGCCGTGGTCAAGACATCTCGGCCTCGAGCCACCTCCGAAAACCCGGTGATGGCATCGGCGTCGAGCGTTACAGTCGGCTCGGTCCACGTACCGACGTCCAGCGTAAGTCCACCATCGGATGTCGGAACAAGCCGCCCATCGCATGCCGCAGTCATGCGTGCCAGGACATCGGCTGGCCGCTCGTCAAGCTGATAGGATCCCCAAATGCGATAACGCTTTTCGGTACCGCCAGCCTTGACCGGGACCGCCTCGTTGCAGCGATTGTAGGCGGCAAGCCAGCCAGCAGCCGCAAGCGGCGTATTCACGATGCTTGCTGGCAAGCGCATGCCATCCGCGTGCGTGATATAATCGCGGATGATATCAGCGGCGTTCTCAGACCAGATATTGGTCGACGTCCCAAGGCTGTAGACGATCGATCCGCGCGCCACCACGCGATAGAGCGTGTTGAGGATGTTAGGGAAGATAGTCGTGATCTTATCAGATCCAACCGCCTTCTGAATCGCAAAAAGCGAGGATACGCCGTCGCCGCGGTGGGCAATGTCCCACTCCGGGAACTGTGCCGTAAGTTGGGTGTACGATGTCTCCGTCGAGAGGCCGATTCGAGTGCGAATTTCCGCCTTCGAATTGTAAGGCGCGGACGTTACAACGCCACTCCCATTGACGGTCGCCAGATTGTCGTCAATCCAGCATTCCTCGATTGCATCGAGTTGCCCGGTGCCGAGCGCAATGACCTTGTAAAGGTTGCCGTTCTTGCTCTCGATAAATGCCCACGGGCCAGAAGCCTTAACGCGGCCATAGTGCCTGATGCGTGCCGCCACCGGATTCTTGACTGAGGTCTGCACGTCCTGAGGCTTCGGCGCGTCTGGACGAAACAACGAGCTCGCCAAGTAAGAAAGGCCAACCGATATGCCGATCTGAATTACGCCAACGATGGCTGGCACGAGAATGCCAAGAGCGGCACCGCTGGCGCCGATCGATGTAAGTGCAAGCAGGACGAGGCTTTCAAGGCCCATCTTCGCACGGGCAAAGATAGACCTGCTATCCTCCTGGTTTAGCGTGTTCGGTATATAGGATGTTCTCATACCGACCGCCTCATACCGACCACGCCTTCCAAAACTTGTCGATTGGCACGGCAAGCGCACCAGTCTCATGGCGCGAAAACCAGCAATCGCCGGCGTGAATGGCGGGAGCCATCACGCCTTTTTCGTTGATGATCAGACCGACATCACCAGGAATGGGGTTGGCTGTCTTCTTGAAGCCACCGGCCCTGGCCGCACGATTGACCAGCACGGCGAACATCTGCGGCACGACCGTCCATTCGGATGCGTCTTCCGCGTTACGAAGTTGTCTGCCAAATGCGGACACTGGCGACACGCCTGCCATCTTCTGGACCCAGCGATCGATTGTACCGCCGCAGTCGGTGACGCCCTTCTCGTAAGGGCGCCCCATCTCAATGGCGATATAGTCCCGCACCGCGGCCAGACGATCGGCTTCGGTCATGTCGCCTCGCTATGATGTTGTGAGAACTAGGCGGCGAGCTTGGCCGTGTAATCAGCAAGCAGGCGCAATTCATCTGGCGTCGCATCGTTCTTAATGCGATTGGCGCGCGTGCTTATCACTTGGATATTGCCAGGCACATATCCGAGTTCCGGCTTGATGCGGTCGAGTGACGGGGAGTTGTTTCGGTCACCGCCATCTTTAAGCTCAAATCCAAAGACTGGGCAATGCGTTGGGATAAAAATATCGTCCTTTGTCAGACTGTACGGTACGCCTGCCTTCGCTGCGCGCGCTTTTGCCGATGCCAACATTCTGGTCTTGGGATTTGCGGCGTAAGATACGATCTTGGCCTCCCTATTCTTCTCTGGGTTGGCCTTTCGCCATTTGCCCACGCTTTTGCGCGCGGCTGCCCTTGACCGTTCTGGATTTGCTGCGCGCCACTTGGCCATTCTCTGCGTATGATATTCGCGCCATTCTTCCGGTGTCCGGTTGCTTTTTGGCATCGGCATTAAGCAATCAACCCCATCGCTCGCAGAGCAAACATCGCCGCCGACCCGGCGGTCGCTAGCAAAACATAATCCGGGTAAGTCACCGTCTTAACCAGGATCGAAGCTACAAACCCGAAGAACTTGTCGCCAGGCGAGCGCGCTTGCTGGTCGCGGTCTGTGTAGCGGCCATAAGGCGGCCTAGACCGATTGAAGAATGCATTCTCCGCCGTGATGGCGATAGATTGAACGGCTCCGTCAGTGCCCTGCATTTCGGTGCGGCTAACCTTGGGAGGCTGCATGAAGCCCCAAAAGATCGGTATGGGATTACCGACCGTTTGCCACTCGGAGTCGAACAGTTGTAGATAAACCGTTAGTAACTGCTGATCGACGGACGGAGTATTCGCGAGCGCCTTTGCCAGGAAACCAAGAGCCTGATCGGGAAGCCCATCGACAGAAATAGTTACGCTATCGCTGGCGCCGTTCCCTGATAGCCCGAGGCCGTCTATTTGACCGGCACCATGCATCGGCAGATATGTGTTGCCGCCTGCAACCAGCGGCGTATTGCCGTTCCACGCCCTCTCGATTCCTGACGAGAAAGAAAAATCCACCAATAGGCTTACATATACCCTGCTTGACGCAAGTAGCGCCAACTGATCGGTTGTGAAGAAATCCGACAATAGACCACCTATGCGGCGATCTTGTCGCCGATATCATTGGGAAAATTGAGAAAGCAACCTAGACCAAGAGCGTCAAAAGCGGCGCGATCATATGCTTTGGCTGCATCTATGGCGGAATCAAATACCCCGAGATGCTTTCTTGTGCCGTTCAATGCAAACCTTGCAACCCACTTGCCGTCTCGGATTTCACGCACGCCCTTAAATCCGGACTTCGGCGGAGATAGGCGTTTGGCTGCGGCGGAATTGGCTGTATGTTCAAGTGTGTGCGGAACGCCCTTCGTGGCTTCGCTCAACCTTGCGCGAGTTTCATCGCTGGTTTTTCTTCCGCGTTGCGCAGCGCTCATTTTGGCGCGCGACTCCGGAGATCTCTTCTGCCCTCGGTTAGCAGACGCGGTTCGCTCAATTTCTTCCAGGCTTTTTACGCGCCCCAGTCCATATGTGTTGCCGATGCTTCTTGCGCCAATCTTGGCTCGCGTTTCTGCACTAACTGGCCTTCCCGTTAGGCGCTCGCTAATCTTAGCCCTATGGTCATCGCTGCGCGGCGGCATCTTTTTGCCCATATGGGCAGCAGATATTTTTGCACGGGTTTCGGCAGTGTGCCTTGGTCCGGGCTTACCCCTCTTAGCGGCGCTCATATTTGCGCGAGATTCGGCACTTCGCTTTTTGCCGCGCATTAACGCGCTTCGTTTAGCAAGAGTTTCGGCGGACGGCGTCCACCCGCTTAATCCTTCGCCGCCATCTGTCTTGTTAACAAGAATTCCAGTTCCGACATCGCGCCTACCAAACTGCGCAATCAACTCGACCTCATGCGCGTGAGCCTGCGATTCATGGATGAAATAATCCACGATTTCGACCGTGCAGCCGCCTTGCGCGTAAATGGCTTTGAATTCCGGCTGGCGATTGTAGGTTGCGTAAGCACGCTTCCCCTTACCCTTGCCAATATAGAAAGGCACACCAGCGCTATCGCGCCAGACGTAAGTGTAAAATTCCATAAGCAAGCCACCAGTCTTGCGTTTGTTCACCATTGGGATTTGGCGCTTGGCAGGCACGTGGTGAGCGCGCTTTTCGGGAGCTACCCTAGCCAAGCAATTAATACCCTTGCCGCTTTACCAAATTAGTGTCAAGGCTCACACGTCCTCGATGAACTGCACTGTAGGGTTCCCGAAGCGCCTCAACGCAAGCTGCAGGTCCATCCCGTCATCATTCATCAGCCTCATACGGCAGCACGGGTCATCAAAATTCAAGATGTCGCCAGCCGTGACGGCTTCCCGCAACGGCGGCCTGATCGTCATGGCGCCAGTCGTCGCGTCGTATGTACGAATTCTGTAAAGCCTCTCCCCAAGGCTGAAATGCATGCCGGGCTGTATGTCGTCAGCGGCATAGTTCACAGTGACGTGGAGCGTTGTTGCACGTACTGCGGCATCCGCTGCCAGCACCACATTCGTAAGCGACCCGACGTATCCCGTGCCGTCGTCAAAGAACGAATGGTCGCCGTGCGGAACCTGCGCAAACAGAGCTTTCTCGTCTTCCGACAGCACGGCACCGGACGACGGCCCGTAGCCGCGGCATAGCGGAATAAGGATAGACCCCAGCCGACCCTCGAGTAGCGCCGCTATTGCGCGGTGCGCTAGGACGGCTTGCCGGCTCTTCACGATCACGCCGCCGAACGTCGCCTTCCATAATCCCGAATCTGAACTAATTACTTGGGTCGCGCCGCTAACAGACGCCGGCCCCGCAAGGGACCGGCTGTCGAGATCGAACGAAATGTTCTGACTTCGCAGAACGTCATCGGGCCAACGGATGGTGGTCATTCGTCTTCCTTTGGCTTTACTAGAGATTCCGCGCCTGCGCGTTGGCGATGTAGGCTGGCATGTTTCGCTGCGTGGCTTTTTGGCTCTGCTGCACGGACGCCTGCACGATTTGAGGCGATGCGCGCCGGATGTTGTCCTGCGTGACGGACTCGATAAACGGCTTAAGGTTGCCGTTGTTGTCCGCCGAGACGCCAACCGTGATGTGCGTATTGCCTCTACCCGTCGAGCCAGCAATGCTGGCACCCACAGCCCGCGGAACAACCGTGGGCGGCATGCCAACTATACCGCCATCCGCATACCCTCGCTTGCGCATGGCATCAACGCGTCTAGGCCCGCCCCATCGCTTGACGTCATCCTGGCTCCAGACCACCTCGCCCTTGTGGACGATGCCGGCGGGGTCGTTCTTGCCGCCTGCGCCGGTATAGCCGCCATCCGCAAACAGGAAGCTGAACAGCCCGCCGAGAATGCCTCCGCCCGGCTTCCCGCCCATCGGGCCGTCGAACAAGTTGTTGAGCGCTATTTCAATCAGCTTGTCCGCGACTTTTCCGAGCGCGTTTGACAGCGCCTCGGCACCCGACTTGCCGTCCCGGAGATCCTGAATAAACCCGCCAAGAACGCTCTTGCCGAGTTCGGACGACGCGGCCATCTTCTCGCTCAAGACTTCGACGCCGTGCTGCATCTTGTTGCGAGCCGCGTCGGCCTGCGCGTATTTCTCGGCCAGGGCATCAATTTTCGCGGAGTATTCTGGCGTAATTTCCACGCCAGCCTGCACCGCATCGTTCAGGAGCTTCTGCTTGATCTCTGCCTTGGACTGAGCATAACCGAAGTCATTAATCAGTGGGTTGACCAAACCGAGGGCCGCGGCCTCCTTGTTCAGGAGGTCGATTTGCGACTGCGTTTCGGTCAGGTTCCTGTTGAACCTGTCATCGCTCTGAACTGCCTTTTTAACGCCCGATGGGGCGCCGCCAAGAAAGATATCCGCTTCCGTATTGCGCCGGTCTTTGTTGATGCCGCCGTTGTCAGTGCCTAACCCGCGAATTGCCTTAACAATGGTCGCCTGGTTGCCAGACTTAATCGCCTCAACAATGCGATCCGGCAGGCTTCCGTAATTATACGCAATACTTAGCAGAGACGACTGTTGCTTCTCATCGAAACTGGCAAAGGTGTCGGCGCCAATTTTGCTTTTGATGCCCTCTTGGAATTTGCCGATCCTACTAATCAGGTCGCGGTTGGCGTCTGCGACGGAAACCGTCATACCCTTCGTGATGGCTTGAACACTGCCATCGGCAAGGGTTACTGTGTCCGACCCATATCCAGCCCGGTAGTGGTTAACGTCCCAATATGCCGTTCCACGAAATTGCTCAAAGCCTTTGATAAGATCGGCCGCATTCTCTACCGACTTGCTGGCCGACTTGGCGATTTCTTCGGCCGCAATCTCTTTTGCCGCCTGTATTTTGGCCGCAGCAGAGGTTATCGCGATGGCAACCTTGCCTGTAGATTCATCGATCTTGGCGGCATCGGCAATGATGGCCTTTGCCCGTTCATCGATCTCTTTTTGCAGGTCTGAGCGACTAGCATTGGCGTTGCGCTGATCGAAGTACTTCTGCGTTGCATCGTTTTGATGCTGCATGGCCCATCCGGCGTTCTCCGGATCCGGCGCGCCAACGCTAATATCAACCCCGGCTTTCGATGCCTTGGCTAGCGCCTCGACCTTCTGAAGCTTGTCTAAAAGCGCGTCGAACGTCTTGAGAAGCTCCCCGTACATCGGATCGCTGCCAAACATGTCGTGAAGCGCTTCTTTGGCCTTCTTGGCGCTTATGGTGCCGTCGTCCAGTTGCTTTTGCAGAGCGTCAAACGTTGACGCGACGGCCGGCTTCAGTTCGACCACCCATTCCTTGAAATTCGCGAATTGCTCGTTGAGCGCAGCGATCTCCTTGTGGGCAGGAGCGAACTGATCCTCCATGTCACGGGTCATCTTGCCGAACGTGTCAGGAAAGCCGAGGAGCAGGTTCGGATCGACGTTCGCATTGAAGGCAGCGCGTCCAGCCGCGTGGCCACCGTTGGGCAACAAGTCGCCAATCTTTTGCAGGTGCTCGACAATTGCCTCAAGCGACTTAACGCCCTGACTATTCGCGATCTGGTCAAGAGCCGTGGACAGGCCGTTAATTGCGCCGACAAGATCCTTGCCGAGGAAATCCTTAACCGCCCCGCCGGCGCCGGTCACATCGGACAGCTTACCAACAAACGCCTCAAGCGCATTGCCGACAAGGCCGACGTTGTCGCCAATTGTCGACTGCGTAGCGTTGAAGGCTTTGTCGATAAGCGGCTTCGAATCAAGGATCGCCTTGAATACGCGATCGACAGTCAACTTGCCGTCTGCGCCAAGCTGCTTCAGTCCGCCAATGGTAGTCTTGAATTCGTTCGCGATGGCCTGCGCGATAATCGGCGCGTTCTCGCGGATCGACCGCAACTCGTCGCCCTGTAAGATGCCGCTCGATAGTGCCTGGCTAAGCTGCAGAATGCCAGCCGCCTGCTCGCTAGCTTCTGCGCCGCCCGCCTTGAATGCCTTATTGACAATCTCGGTTGCGTCAGCGACTTGCTGCTCATTTTTGGCAACGCCAGCCGTGGCGCGCAGGAGCTTCGCATAAAGGTCAACCGTCTCGGTCAGGCCCGAGCGCGTGTCGGTCGCAATCTTGTTCAGATCATCAAGCGAACGGGCCGACCGGCCGCTGACAACGGCAGAGGCAGCAATCTTGTTGCCAGCCTCAGTCCACGCGTCCGCGTAATCCTTGATCTTATCGACGGCGAAGGCGCCAGCAAATCCCGCGGCGCCGGCCTTCAGGCTGTCAATTCCACCCTGTAAGCCGCCAACCGAAAAGCCGCCAAAGGATAATCCCTGATCAAGCTTCTTGTTCGTCTCTACGAATTTCGTCTGGATATCCGTAAGTTGCTTTTTGGCCGTGGCATTGGCTTTTGTAAGCGCGTTATTGAATTGGGTCGTTCTAGCTTCCAGCGCCACGACAAGGCGCTCCAGATCCGTCGCCATTTATGCGCATCCGTATTATGTAAGGCGGAAACTCAACGGGGAGCATCGTTGTGGATACGCGCACCGCGGGGTTTTGAATTGGTTGCCTGGCTTTTGCCGGAAAGGTTGTTGGGACTACCAACAGCGGCACGCCGATCCTTTGAGACAACGCCTTGGAGACAAGGCCTTGGAGGCTCACGCGTTGGGCAGATTTACGGACCTAAAACCCAACGATACCCATTTCCTCGAGCCTGCCTTCAGCGATCGTGCCGCCTTTCGGTTTGGCGCCATTGGCCTCGGCGTAACCGCGCGTGGCATCAACGAACTCAAGCAGCGTCATTGCGCCGATGGGCTGGTGAAGAACACCGGCCCATTTGTAAATTTCCGACCATCTAAGTTTGCCCCGCGGCAGCGGCTTTAGTCCTCCGCTGCCGCCTTCCGTTCCCCCGCGTCACTCTCCCCCTCGTCACTGAAGAGCGTATGGGAAAGGATGGCGCGCGCCAGAAGAACATGCTTTACACCGAAATCTTCCTCGATATGGCGACGGACAAGTTTTCGAGCATCTTCCTTTTCCATCCCGCCACCCTCGAGCGCGAGCCGGATGGTGGAAATGATGTCATCCACTCGCCATTCGCCGTTCGTGAGCCTTTCAAGAATGAACGCCGGACCCGCGTCACAGCGATCCTGTAGAGCTCGCAAAAGATCGATCGTGAGCAGGAAGGTCGACTCCCCTCCTGCCCACGTTACGTCCACCCCTCTCGCCATTTACGGCTCCCTATTACGGCTTGTCAGTGCGGGCCGGGCTACCGTCGAACACCAATTCAATGTTTGACGTGACCTTCTTGCCCTTGGTCCTGGTGTTGTCGAGCTTGGAAAGCAGCGCTGGGCCGGATTCGGTCTCGATGTCGCCAGAAGCCGCAGCGGTGTCGCGCAGACGGACGTTCTTGGTTACGGCGCTGTAGAACCACTGCTTGAGTGCATCCTGGCTGGTCTTTGCCCACACGCCGGTAGCCGAGACGGAGACCTCAATGGACCGCACCTGCTTCTCGATGGAAAGCGGCAGCGACTCGTCGTCGCAGTCGGGGATCTCGGAACTGTCGACGGTGGCCTGTCGGGTGATCGTCACGTCCGTCATGCCGCAGATGGGGGTATAGATGCCAGAACCCGCAACGAGCTCGACATCCAGAATCATTTCTTCGTATTTTTCAGTCTGCGCAGCAGCCATGTGCTTGCCTTTCGCTCAAAAGAAAGGCCGCTCACTGGCGGCCATTTGACTTCGTTTCGGTGGTTTTGGGCCGCCTGCCCGGCGGCTTCGTTTCTCGCGCCTTACCGGCTGCTACAGCGGCATTGACAAGATCGCGGGGACGGTTCTGCGGGTCCGGACTAGCCTCAACCACAAATGCTATGGCTTGCCGCGGGCGTCTGTCGTAGTGGAAGCGCTCGGCAAAGATTGCCCACGCCATTTACGGCTCCTCGATTAGCGCCGTAACCGTGATGATCCCGTGCGATGTGGTCCCGTCTGGATCTCGCATATACCGCACAGACGGTACGCGAATTTCGACCAGTGCATTCTCAGTTGACAGGCTTAGATTGGCTTCGTGCAAGATAGCCTTTGCCCTATCGCCAATCTGCTTGCATGCAGGGAAACCTACCGTCCTACTCCAGACATCCAGTTGGAATGTGTGAATTCCCGACACGATGCCCTCGTCGTCATCCTCGGCGTAGTCGTGCGGGCCGAAGCTGATGTAAGCCGCCTTGGGATCTGCAAAGGACGTTGCGGCTGCCGGTGGCTGGTCCCACACGCCGTTAATCATCGTCATGAGCGCGGCGTCTGCCGTAAGCGTGTTTAGGATAAGGTCTTGAAGGTCTAGCGCAGCACTCATGCCCCAGCCCCATCCTTAACGCCCTTGGTAATGGCTCGCGTAACGGCAGACTTGGCGCTACGCTTGTTGGCTCGCCAGATCGGAAAGAAGAATGGCTCAGCCGCCATGTGCTGCGTGCCGAATTCAACGAACCAGGCATGAACGGCATCGCCGCCGCCAGCATAGATGGAGATGCGAAGGCCGTTTTTGTCCTTGCCCTGCTTGAACGTTCTTCCGCCTTTGCCCGTACCGACCGTGCCTAAGGTCATTGTCCCCTTTGGCGCATTTCCCCAACACCAACCGATGCTCATCTGCAGGTCGCCACTGTCTACCGGCGCATGGCGCTTCATCTGCGCAACGATCTTGTCGGCTTGCGCCGCTAACACCGCACGCACTTGATTGTAGACCTTTTCCGGAATCGCCTTGGTAAGCTTGCGGTTTAGGTTGGCGAGGCCTTGTGTAATGTTGTTGTTGGCCAATGCGCACTCCTAAGCCGCGACGCCGCTTTCGCAAAGGAACTCGAGATAGCTGCGATTGTCGCTCAGGCGCGGAACTTCGCGGATGGCGAATTCCTGTCCATCGCGTTCATTGACGACGCGCCAGTCACTAGCGATCTGCTTAGCCTGTTCGCTCTTCCGGATCATGAATGTCACGTACTTGTGCCCCGTGAGCCGGCCAGCCATCACGGACTCGCCGGCGCCACGCAGAATCCACTGATGATTGCCTGCCTGCGAAAACTGAAACTGCCAGTCGGCCACGGTATTCCCGTGGCGGTCATCGACGTCGACGCGCCTATAGAAGGAAAGGCGCTGATCTAACTTCCCAGCGCCTCCAGCCATTACGCCAGCGGGACGCCAGGATATTCGATATCGAGGTTGAGCACCGTCGTGCTGGCGCCAATGCCGAGCAGCAGCGTGTAATCGCCGCTGACATTGTCCGCCACGGGGCGAATGCCGCCAGGCGTACCGCTCGCGTAATAGGCGACGCCGGTCAAAATGGTCGCGCCGATCGTAATCGGGCCTTTTGTACAGACCGCAATCGGCTGATTTGCCGATGCGCTGTTGAGCGCAATGCCAACTGCGTTGCGAACTGCGGCGGTGGCGCTGTTCACGTCAGCAAGGCCATACTTGCCCGTGGTTGGATCCAGATAGACAACCTGGCCGGCAGTGATGGTGGCGCCCGCGATGCCGCGAGCAATAGTGGCGGTATTCCCGGCCAGAACTGAACTGGCGGTGATGGTCAAATCGGCCAATGCGGCCTCCTTTTTATGATGCGCGTTTTATGCCGCTAGAGCGGCTAGGTATTGGCTGTTTGCTGCCTTGGAAAAATCCATGGTGGAGGGCTGGTTGAGGCTGATGCTCCGACTTGTTCCAGCCAAAAGCTTCTCAAGCGGGCGGCTAAACAACGATGTAAAGGGCGAGCTACCAAACCTAGGCACTGAACACCCCACAAGCGCTGCCAGATACGCGAGAGAATCGATATGTGCCAGGAGCGGAAATAAGCGTAGATGGCGCGGTCGATGTCAGCGAGCCCACAACGTTATAGTCGCTCGCGTCGTCCTTCAGCTTGATAATAACAAGTGCGTTGCCGTCCGTTACGCCCTTGAGATTTACTGCGAGAGGTGTACCCGCAACAACGGTTACATCGTTCGAGTCGGCCGCCGTAGAGGCGGTCGAGAGAATTTGAGTTGCCATTATTGTCCCCAGCCGTCAGCTCGGCCAAATTTTCAGCGGCGTTAGCAGCGCAGAAACGCCATTTGGTATCTCGGTCAGCGCGATCTCTGACGCATTTTCTCGGTTTTCATACCATTGGCCAACAAGCAGCAGAATCGCGTGCTTGACCGCGGGCGGAACGCTTGCAAAACCTGCCGTGAACGTGATTTTCACCGCTTCAGGTTCGCTTCGCGTGTCGGGCCATGTCGAACCGAATGCAGGAAGCAAAAAACCCGTAGAATTGGTCGATTGGACACCAAATTCTCGGAAGTCAGCGATGGTCTGCGCGGTTCCGTCTATGTCGACATACTCAACCGTGTCGACGGAACGCAGAGGCGGCAACGGCAGAGCAATGCGGCTGCACTTGTCGGCCGGGAATCCATCTAAAATGAGTTGCCATTGCCGCTCAGCCAAGCTTCTGCCAAGCCAAGCAGGCTCAGGGCCGTCAACATGGTTTGCGGCAACGCCAGCCAGCGCCTGCAAATAGTCGTCGTCATCGCTGAAGTCGACTGCTCGAATGTGCCGCTTTATCTCGGCAGCCGTGACGAGTGGCCCCGAAGCATCAGTGATCAGCTTAAGCGCCATTCATTCCTACTTCCTGCGCCTGCGCGGCTCGGGGATATCTTCCGGAGTTGCCACGTTAGCGTCGCCTTCATGCCATCGCTCAACAGCATCGCCGTCTACCAATTCGATGTACTTTTCGAGGACAAGCCCAGCAGTGGACGAGCCAAAATCCTCACGCTCGTCGCCGATAACCAGATCAACGGCGTGGATGCCGTCCGCCCCATAGGCGAACGGCCGAACCACTTTATATGCCATTACGCGGGCGGATTAGCCGAAGGCTTGCTGCGCGCATTGCCAAGCAGCCAAACGCCAGCGACACACGCGTTGCCGGTATTGTTGGCCGGAGTGATCGTCACGCGGACGTACCGCTTGCTGCCGACATACCCGATCTTGAACACCTTGTCGTCGTCAGCGAAAGTGAAGCTGGCAAGGGCCTCTGTGCCGAGCAGGGAAGTATCGGCAACAGCCGCAGCGTCGGAAAGGTTGGCCGCGTCGCCGTCTTCAACCAGAACTGTGAAGGTAGCGTCAGCATCAGCGAGCGAACCGGTCAGGATAAGAAACTCAACCGAACCGTAGCCAGCGGTGTCGACGATCTGCGAAACAATCGCAGTGTTGTCAGTCTGCGCAGCCGCGACGGGCGAAATGCCACGCTTCGGCGCAATGTTATTGTGAAGGTCTTTCGTAGCCATTTAGGCATACTCCTTTTCAGAATGGGGATGGGCGGCCACAAAGGACCGCCCGCCAATGGCCAAGGTTAGACCGAGCACTTCAGCTTGCGGATGGCTTCCGCCAGAGTGACCTGGCCGCCAATACGCTTGCGGAAGATGAAGCGGACGTTGCCGCCAGTTGCCTGCGTGTACGGGTCGCGGAGCATCGACATCTGGATACGGTCAACCAGCGTGTACGCCTTGGAGAAGTCGCCATAGGCAACCGGGTAAAGGCCCGCGCCTTCGGACGGCATGTCCGGCACCTCAACGTAAGGGTCGCCGTCGATGGTGTTCGGCTTTCCGAGCGCAATACCAGGCATCCAGATGTAGTTTTTCTGACCATCCTTCAAGCGGCGAACTGAGCCGAGCGTATTGCGGTTCAGAGCCCATGTCGCGTTGCGGGTGTAAGCGGTCTTGACGCCAAACTTGAGCGACAGCAGGCCGTTGGCCTGGCCATCAGCATCAGCGATCGTCGCGGCGGTACCAGAGTTGGTTTCAGCAACGCCCGCAGCGGTCATCCAGCCTTCCGGCTTGCCAATGCTGCTGCCCGAAACAACCGCGGCGCCCTCAGCAACCGCAAACTGCTCGGTCGCTTCGGAGCTGATTTCGGCTTCCATGCTGAACGCCGAATCCTCGAGGTTCTGCTCACTGATATCGATCAGGGCATACATCTCATGGGTCGGGATTTCCCACATGCCATAGCGCAGGCCGTCCGTTTCAGATCGGCCACCCTGCTCCGCAACCCATACGGCGGAGAACTGACCAGTGCGCTTCGGGATCTGGATGGCTTTGGCAGCGGTCGAGCGCACACGGACCAGCGAGCGAACCGGGCTGATTTCCGTCACACTCTTGATGATCTCGCGAACGTACTCCATCGGGGCCAGATAGCCGCCGGTCGTATCGTTACCGACCGACAGCGCCTTGTATTCGGCCTCCACCTCCCTGAACAGCTTCTGCTGCTCGGCGGTCAAGGAAACACCCTGCGTGTGAGCGAACACAACGCCGCGCGCCCACGACTCGTGGCGCTTCTTCATCTCAGCGACCTTGTCGACCGAGGCACCACCACGAAGCTCAAGTTTGGCGAGCTTCTCTTCGATCTCGTCAACGTGCTTCTTTTCGTTGTCGGCTGCCTTCTTGGCCTCCAGAAGAGCGGCGGTCGCCTTCTGGTTTTCGCCTTCGAACTTGTCGAGGGCGGCGTTAATGCGGTCCAGTTTGTCGGTCAGAACGACGTCGGCCGTTCCAAGCTTCTTGATCTCAGCCTGGATATTGTCGTTGGCGGCCTTGAATTCCTCAAAAGCCTCCATCACCTGCTCTGCAGCGGGTTTGGTCATGTTTGCATTCCTTTTCGGGATATTTAGCTAGACGGCCTTAGCCATCGCGCGGAGTTTTGCGGCGAGGTCGCTCAGCGCCCTCTCTGTCCGCACTTCGGCCGCGGCTTCATCGTCCCGATGATCCGAATTCGGCTCTACTTCGTCGCGAAGCAGCATGCTTTTGAAGACCGCAACAGCCCTCACACTGTCGGCCCGCGACAAGCCTGCCTCTCGCAGACCGTCTTCGATAGCTCGCGGGTTGAATTCATTCTTGACGCTCATAACGCGCGCCTTGCTGTTGGCCGGGAATGTCACCAGGCTAACCTCTAGCAAGTCGACAGCGGTCAGCGTGCGGCGCGGTTCTTCCGGCTTGCTGCGCATCGTCCATTCGGTGGCGCGAAAGCCGATCGACAGGCCGCTATAAGCTGGCCGCGGCGTCATCTTGAGGAGTTGGTATGCCTCCTTGCCCCTTTCCGTGTTGGCAAGCTTGCCTTCGACGTAGAGGCCGATGTCGTCCTCGCGCATCTCAGTCCAGACGCCTATAGGAGTTGCGTCCTCGCCAAACATGCCGCCGTGCTGCGACAGCATCGCAGGCCAAACGCTGCTCTTTTTTGCGTCGGCAAGCGTCTTTTTGAACGCGCCCTTAGCAATCACGTCGCCGTAAGAGTCGACATTGCCAAACACCGCTCCGTAGCCGGAAAAAGTCATATCGCCATCGGCGCCATCGAGTTTAACCTCGCCTAGCGACACAGCCATGTGTTCAATCATCATTGATTGTTGTCCTTCGTCGGCTTCCCGCCATTGTCGCCACCTACGGGCGCCACATTGGTTGGCTTCGGCAGGTTTGCCGCATCACCGCCCTTGGGGTTTAATCCCTCCTTGGCGCGCACTTCGTCTTGCGTCATCCATGCTGGCGTTCCGCCAGCACCAAGGGCCTTAGTGAAGTACTCAGAGCGGTCCTTTGTTGCTCCGCGCTCGAGCGCCCACAGGTCGAATTTGGCGCAGTAGCCTTCCTGGGTGTCGTCGCCGAGCAAATCGCAGTCGATGGACGCCTCAATTCTCTCGCACCACGGCAAAAGCGTATGCTTTATGTGCGCATCGAAGAACGCTTCGGCGCTCGCGAACGTCGCCGTTTTGTCAGAGTATCCGACCATCTGCGGAAACACCTTGAACGCGCGGCAAATCTCTTCGATTTGGAACTTTCGCGTCTCAAGATGCTGCGCATCGACGCCGGTCATTGACCGCGGCGACCACTCAAGGCCGGAATCGATGACGAGCGGCTTGTGCTTGTTGGCTCCGCCTACTTGTGCGGCAATCCACGCCTGAAGCTGCTTGTATTTCTCTGGATCAATCTTCTGATCGCTGGAGAGAACTCCCGACATTTGCATGCCGTTGGCGTGAAGTTCGCCCTGCGTGCTCTCGGTCGCCATCGCAAGGCCAATCGCCTCACGGGCACGCTTTGTGGCATCCATTCCGAGCCACGTATTCCACGACGGGCCGCGAACATGCCACACAAGCTGTTGCGGAACGGTCATTGTCTGACCGTTCGCGCCCGTAATCGTGTAAGTCAGCGAGTAATCGCCATTTCTGACGATCGAGACGTTTCCCGGCTCAAGGGGGATAAGCCCTTTTACCTTGCCGCGGACTAGGATCTTGAAGAAAAAAGCATTGCCGGTCAGCATGAGATGAAAAATCATCGTCTCACGCATGCCAAAACTTGTCTGCCAGTCGTTCGGCTTACGGAAAAGTACCTGGTAAAGCGGATGATCAGGCGCTGCAACGCTACCGTTGCCGTCATTTGTCTGGCGCATAACGTGCAACGGCACCTGCGCGATACCGTCAGATACCGCACGGACGCACGCAAGCACGGTCGTAACGTCTAAAGCAGTGTCCCAATTTACCGTAGTGCCGGCTTTGGAAACTCTGCTCGCAAACCAGGTATCAAATTCCTCAGAATATGACACCTTCTTGGCCTCTCGACCGAAAAGCCTAGCCCAAATGCCCATGCGGCAATTCTCGCTTCTAAGAAAATCGCCGCGGTATCGGCTTAGATTGGTGGCGGTTCGGCCGCGTAGTCGACGTTAGGATCCAAAGTCTCCCAGAACGACGGACCGCTATCGGCTTCGACGTGCGTGCCAGCCATGGCGGTCGCCATCGCGAGCGCCACAGCGCCGTCAATGCGGCCTCGAGACTTCTGTTTGTCGAGTTTTCTATTGCCGGAAGGATCCGGGCGCACAGTCGCATTCATCATGCACATTGTCAGAACCGGATGCCCGCCGTGTGCCATCTTCCTGTTGAGCAAAATGCTCTCAAGATCGCGCAAGGCCGGCGACATCGACGCATAGCCCTGGCCGAACGGTTCAAAAACCGCGTTGTCGCCCTCAAGATGCTCTTCCGCAAAGCCAGCAGCCAAGAGCCAAGGCTTTAGGTGCCGCCAGTTCCAGCGGTCGAAGGCAATCTTGCGGACGTCCAGTGCATCGAACAGGTCGCGGAGATGCGCAGCCACGAACTCATAGTCGACGGTAGGGCCTGGCGTCGCCTCGAGAAACTCGCCCTGCCAAACGTCGTACGGCACTCGATCGGCCTTGGCGCGCTCACGCAGGCTATCGCTCGGCAGCCAAAATGTCGGCTTCACGTGCCAAATGCCGTCATGTGGAGCCATCAGCACCAGCGCCGTCAAGTCCGACACTTCCGACAAGTCCAGCCCGCCAAACACCGGCAAGCCTTTGAAGTCGTCAACAACCGGAGAATCGCATGCGCGCCAAATAGCTGGCGTCACAAACGGCGCAGAGGCATCAATGCGCTGATTCAGGAATAGCCAACGAAAGCTAGCTTCCTTCGTCGGCATGCGGGACGCGAGGAGCGAAAAGTCCTCGACATCCTTGACTGAGCGGAACACGCCCAACGCGGGATTGGCCGCGGCCCACGCTTCACGATCCGTAAGTTCGCAGTCCGCCGGCGCCGTGTAGATGTGCGAGACAATTCGCGGATCCTTCGACGTCGCCGCGTCGTCAATCCATCGGCTGAAAAGGTCGTTGTCCGTTGCCGCCTGCGTCGAAATCGCAAACAACATCGCGCGGCCTTCGTAGGCACCCTGCGACGTTTCAATCGCCTCAACGAAATCGTCGGTCGGCCCTTTGATCTGACCAACTTCGTCCAGAATTGCCAAGATTGGCGAGCCGCCGTGCGCGCTCTTCGCCTCTGCCGAACTAGCTTGGTATTCGACGTTCCGCGCCAGTCCTACAATCATCTTGCTGGACGGAACGATGCGCGCGAGCTTCGAAAGCTCGGGCGACATTATGATCATTTTTGCAGCGTAGTTGAAAACTTCAGCCGCCTGTTTGCGCGACCGTGCGCCGGAAACAATGCGACCGTTCTGGTAAGCCTCAGGCCCCACGATATGTGCCAGGAGAAGGCAGGCAATCAAGCCAGTTTTGCCGTTCTTTCTGGCGATTGACAGGTAGGCGCGAGACGTGCCGTGCGGATTGTCGTAGACGTCCAGAATGAACTTGCGCTGGAACGGAAGCAGGTTGACCGGCTTGCCGAGTAGCGTTCCCTCTGGCACGAGGCAGAATCGCTGAATGAAGGCAATAACCCGCTCGCCGCGCGTTAGCGCTTTGCCCTTCTTTGGATTCTTGGCCATGCGCTTTCGATGCTATTCTGGCCGCGCCAGAAGATCGTCCTCTAGAGGGTTGTTGCCCTCGATTTCCTTCGTGGCTGCGCGCCGCTTGGCGACGTCTCTAGCCTCGCCCGCTTGCGCGCGCGCGTGAAGCGACAGCGATCTACGGAACGACAGGATCGAGCTCGCGTGCATTTGTACGATCGACTTGCGCGGGTTGGCTACCGGCGTGCCCTTCTCGGAGTGCGCCACGCCACCTTCGTCGCGCAGGAGCTTTTGTTCGCGCGTCAGGTCGGCCATTGTCCTGGCCAGCATCGCTGCAATTTCAAGCTGGTGCGCCGACCACTCCGACCTTGCGTACTCGGCGATCACGTTGTAGAAAAATGGCATGTCTTCCGCGTCTAGCGGAACGTTTGCAGGCGGCTTTACCTTCGAAGCAGCCTTGCCCATAACGCGCACAGCCTCAGCCGCGCTATCAATTCGCGCTTTGCGCTTCGCCATGCCACTACCCTATGGAAAAACCTGTATTAGCACTAACGCTAGCGGGGCACGCCGGTAGGCGGCAGAATCGCCCCAAAGGCGCGCATACCCCCTGCCAGTGATGTCTGATGCATCATGATTGATGTCTAGCACATCAATATTGATGTTTTGTACATCATCGCTCAATGGGATAGCCATCGACGCCGTAGGTGACCACGGTCTTGCCGTGGTCCTCCATCTGCCCGCGGCTCGAATGGCACGGCTTGCAGGTTGAAACGAATGGACCGGCAAAGAACTTAACGACGTCGCCTTTGTGACCGCCGTCTGCGTGGTGCACCTCGGTCGCCGGCTCAACTATCTCCTGCTCTAGGCACCACTCGCACAGCGGCTGCTGTGCGAGCTTGACCTCACGAAGGCGTTTCCATCTGGCCGTTGAATAAAGCTTCCTGTATTCGGTGGCCTCAGCCGATCGGCTATCGCGCCGCAATGCGTCGTGCGTCGTAGGCATTGAGGTGATACCAAACCCACGCACGCATCACCCAGTCATCAAACCACTGCCGAACCTTGTCGAGGAGCCTCCCGATCCGATCAGGCAGCATAGGCTAGCGCTTCCTCTGGAAACACGTCGCTCATCACGTCGCCGTCGATCTTGATCCAGTGCACCGTTATGTCGCCGCACTCATCGCAGACACCGGTAACAACCATGTCTGGGCCACCAACGATAAGGTTGACGATATCGCCAACCTCGAATGCGTCATCGGTCTCGGGGATGGGCGTAGCATTAAACCAAGGGCTAGATGCGTTCATGTGTATCCTCCTAATGTGACGGCTTAGATCTTGGTGAAGTCGAGGTAGAACGTGTCGCCAACCTTGAACTTGCCGAGAAGAGCGGGATTGGCGATCGTCAGTGACAGCGCGCCCATTGGACTAAACCGCGCGAACTGTTGATCCTCGTCGCTGCCGTCGTCCGGGTAAGCGCCGTCCTTGGATGGGAAGTGGAACGTCAGCGATTCCTGCGTTGCAGGGCCGGCGGTTGGGCAACCGGTGATATTGGTGATGCGAACTTTTGCGACCATGTCGGCCATTGTATTCTCCTCTTTAGTCAAGCTGGAGCCGCCGACAGGATTTGAACCCATATCTGGTCGCTTACAACGCGTCCGCGTTACCGTTACGCTACAGCGGCAAAATGGGCGCTTATCATGGCGCCCTTCTTTATATTATCTATCGCCCACAGCGGCTGAAGATTTGATAGAGACCATGCGCGCTTAAAGTCGACGTCATTTGGCGTTTCATAGTCAAAAGCGGCTAGCGGAATCTTATGATCCACATGCCACTCGCCATAGTTATTCCAATTCATTCCATCCGCAAACTTTGCTTCCAGATGGTCTTTAAGTTCATCAATGGTGTAATCAAGCAGGTCAAAAACCCTTTTCCCGCCTTTCATATCCCTTGATATTGTACCGTTAACAGCCCGCCTTATGTTGTGCTCAAGACGTCCCTTTGCGGTGCTTGTCCTCTTTTGATTTGCCCTCTTCATTTGCTGAAGATGCATATCCTTATTATTCATCCTCCACGCGTAAACGGCGCCAAGAAACTTATCTGGATTTTCGCGTCTATATCTCGCTTTGCGTTCATTCTCGCACGATTGGCAGCGAGAACCGTATCCTGATTTTGTCTTGCTATCTTTGCAGAAAAGCTCCAACGGCTTTTCCTCCAAGCAAGCCTTGCAGGTCTTCATAATCAAAATATGCGCTCCAATAAAACTTGCACCACGCTTCGCGCAACGCGCTGGTCCGGTGCCAACCTATCGGGGCGTCGCCCACGGGTATTAGATTGCGCTTTTAGGCGCTTTTGCGCGGTATGTGATCAAGCGTCGCCATGGCATTAGCAGCATTACAGGCGGCTTGGGAGAAGCGCATCGCATCCTCCGACTTCTCCGACTTGCCAGCCTTTGCAATCATGCCTTCGACATACTTCTTCGTTTCGCTCATTGGGTTCTAACTCCAAGGAATAATCGACGCTTGGTTGATTCTATTCGGCGGTGCGTCGATACGACCGCAGAAACTGAATTGGTGCCTCGCTCAACCACGGCCAGACGCTAGGCGACCAGCAACAGGAGCGAGGCAGAAACGCCACAACGCTGCGGGAGGAGGACGCGCGGAGTGGCGATGGGACGACACGCATGGGTAACTTACCATTGGCCCATCGCCCGTGCCGTAGTCGTTGCAGCCGGCTCCCATACGGTGGGCCTTTGGCTATCCACAGAGCTATTACGCCAGCGTGGTGCTGCAATAGTTACGCCCGGTTCAGAGGCGGCACCGAACTGCCGCATGACCAAGCGCCCGATGCTATGTTGCATGCGGAAGGTGTGGGGATGTCAAAAACATCCCTTCACTTGTCCACACCACAGGATCGGAAAAAGCGGCACTAGGCAGCGGATTTTTTAAGTGCGGCAACCAAATTATCATTCGCCGCCTGCAGCTTACGGCGCCCTTGCCTTTCACGCGTGCGCCTATGACCGCCATCGCCAAGATCGGCCAGACTCCTGGCTGTAAGCGCCCCATCCAACACCTTGGTATCCGCGTCAGAAAGCATGGCTATTGTCGCCTCCCAGACCTCTCGGTTTGCGATATGCGCAGATACGTCCTGCCAGGCCACCGACCCGCTTTCGCCTTGCTTGCCCTTCTGCATGCCAAGGAAGCTTTCGGCTACTCGCTGGCTGCCGCATGGCAAGCCCTTCCGATAGCGCTTCACAGGCGGCAGCACTGGCGTGTTAGCGTAGGCCTCCGCAAGCATTGTGCGGGCTTCCGCGGCCGAATACGAGCGCCCGTAGCGGCGCCCGGTTCCCTTGACGTACCGTGGTTCGATTGCGCCGAGCATTTGGGCGAAATACAGATTGCTCTGCTCAATGTAGGCGTTGCTGACGCCATTACCGCCGAGCATGCGCTCTTGCTGTTCCTCCGTGCGCAGCATGGCGCCAACGGGCATTTCTAAATCTTTGATGACCAACTTGCCGTCCAGCCCTTTTGCAAAACCTTTCTCGGTTTGCGTACCGTCGCTGAAGCGCAGCCTTCCGATGCGGACCACGACCCGATGCCGCTTTCCGTTATCGTCTGTAGCGAAACCGTACTCCACATCGCGGCCACACGGGTATAGCTCGCACTCATGCTTTCCCTTGGCCTTGCTCACGTCAGCGACTGGAACTGGACGACAGTCGACTTCCGCGGACTCGCGCAAAATCTTTGAGATCGTTGGTCTGATCGCCAATCGCCTCTCCACGTGCGTGTTTGCGATTTCCTCTGGATTGGCGTTGTCGTTGGCGGGAACGATCGTCCAGTTGGTGCGGGCAGTCTCAACTGGTGCATCGATGTCGGTACGGTTGCGATAAGCCAGCAGCGCTGAAAGCTGATCGGCCAAAGATCCTTTTTTCAATGTCTGCTCCTGCCGTAAAAATGATCGAGTGCTGCTTTGCCTTTGAGGTTGGCCGCCAATTTGAAAGTGCCGTCACCGATTGGTTGCCACGACAACATTTTGCGTTGTTCGAGGCTGCGCCGAGTGCGATCAGTCAGGGCGGCCGACCAGTGTTGCGAAAAGCCTCGCCGGAGAAAGTCGGCCTGGTTTTTCGTCACCCGCAGTTGCGAGTGGCTCCATGTCTGGACCTGGCTTTGGCTTTCTGTTCTTGCGCACCGTTTGGTCTGCATTTCTGTGTCCCCGAAAATGTACGATTGGCATTGCATTGGTCCCACTACATAAAAAAGGACCTAGGCGATGTCGGTAAGGGAACCGCGAAAAAGAAATACGCGATGGCCGGTGGCGGCCCCGATCGCTTAGCAGGTTGTATGAGAATTCGCTAAATTACTTGCAAAAGTGCAAAAGCTCGAAGTGGTTCACTTTGGCGCTGCAAAAGTGTGCAAAAGTCCTATAGGCACTTTTGCACTTTTGCACTGTTTTGCGGATTTTACTTTTGCGCCACTTTTGCGCTACTTTTGCACTTACTTTTGCAGTATCACAGGTTGTGGGCATATGCGCAGGTTGTATCGCTAGGCTGCATCTGCAACGTCAGCGGCGCTCCGAACAAAGGTGGCGGACATGCGGGTGACTGGGTCTTTTTCGTTGACCTGCTCAAGGACGCCCTCCTTAAGAAGCGCTTTCAAAATTGCGCCGGCTTGCTTGCGGTTAGCTTTGTCGCTTGCGTCGGCGCCCATGACATAAGCCACGGCAAGCCCGGCCCACTCCCGAGAATTCGGCGCAGCCTTGTAGCTTCCGCTGTCGAGCGTCACCTTAAGGCTCCTCAGTTGTTCCGGTGACAAACCCTCAGCAATCTTCTCGCTTGACGGCCAGTCCCACGGGACAACAACGCCGATTTCGTCACCGTTGATGAACGCCAGGTTGCCTTTGCCATTGCCTAGCTTTACCGACTGGAAACGGCGCCAGTCGGACTTGCCGGTGCGTTTTGCCAGGTTGGCCTTTCCGAAATCAACGCGGAAATAGCCCATCCTGTCATGCTGCGGCACGGCAGCCTCAGTGGCCTCTGCGTCTGTCATCTGGTTGATGGTGCGCACCGATCGGCACTTGTCCTTCAGTGCGCCGGCGCCGCGCCCACTGTCTGCTGTAATTTCCATGTTGTTCTTTGTGACATGGTGTATCAGTTCAATCGCGCAACCGGCTTGCTCTGCTATCAGTACCCATTGAGTTGCGACGCGCTGAATCTTGCTATTGTCGTTTTCCTCCACTTCATGCGTCGAGACGAACGGGTCCACGATCGCAACGTCAATCCGGTTGCGGCGAACCTCTTCCTTGAAGGCGTCGACGGTTGGGACGCAAACTCGCGTTTTCTTGCCGTCCTCAGTCATGACGACGAAGCTTTGCTGGCGCCCACTGTCGGTAAACAGCCTCTCGCCAATCTGGTCGGGCCGAATGTTGTAGTGCTTGATTGCACCGGCAAAGCGTCGCTCGATTTCGACTGGGTCATCCTCGGCGTTGATGTACCAAACCCGGAGCGGTGCCTGCGGTGCACCGCCAAGTAGCGGTCGGCCGGTGCACATGCTCAAGGCTTCACTTACGGCAAGCGCCGATTTGCCGCCACCGCCGGCGCCGAATGTGGCCGTCAGGTATTTGCGGACATAGTGACGCCCGTACAGGAATTCGCGCCGCGGAATGAGCGACGGGTCGCGATAGACAAACGGCGATGCAACGAGGATCCGCTTTTCCGGTGTCGCGTCGGATATCTCCGTTTTATGTATGCTGTCCAAAGTTTGTGCGCCATTTTCGGACAAAGGTTCTTCGGCCCGCTGCTTCGCAGCGTGGTTCGCTACCAACCGTGCCACGCCCACAGGGTTAGGTAAGTTGCTATCAGCGCTGCGTTCCGGCACCTGGCGAGGAAGGCGCAAACCAGCCTCGATACCGCGCCGGATCTTCGCGCGGATTTCCTTTTCGCCGTCTTTGGCCAAGACGCCATTGGCGACAGCAGCGCTATATAGGTCAGCCTCAGCCTGTCCGCGATCGAGAGCTCCGCCCGCTATAAATTGGCCGAGTTTGAAGGCTGTCCGGTTCACTAGTTCGCCGCGACCAGGCGCTTGCTTTCGGGCTAGCATTTCGAGCTCGTCGTTTACCGCGGCCGCAACCCAAGCGGGGTTGTCGCCTGCCGCTACCAGCCGGCCTGACCACTCAGCGGACGACTTCTCGAATGGCTTGGGAAGGACCAAGGACAAGAGCCATTCCGGAGCGTTAGCGAACTCGGGTAACCCCTCGCCATCGTGGTCAACCCATTCATAGCTGCGACCGTCCGCCATGACGCTACCCGGCCCGATGACGTAGCCGCCGTCGCCCCGGCAATCGAGAGCCGCGCCCAGCCCGCCACGGTTGCGGACGCCTTCAACGTGTTTCCAAAAATAATGCCTACCGCCGTTGGCAGTGGACACCATGGCCGTTACAGGCAATTCGCCGTGGATTTCCTCGAGCGCCCTCAGCGTCTCGAAGCCATTTACGATCGTCCCGTCAGGGAGGTGTTTAACGTCAACATCTAACACCCAAGCGCCAAGTTTCTCGCCGGTCGGCACGCCGATCAGGGCATTCGGGTAGCGCTCGCCGAACCAGGTTCGGATAATGTGATCATTCTTCGTGGCGCCCTTCAGGCCATCGTGAGTAAGCGGCGACTTCTCGGGCCTTGTCGTTATCTCCCCGGTCGAAGGGTCGAATGAATCCTCGTCGGCGGGTCGGCATGGAAAAATCGGGATTCCGAGGCTTTGATAATGCAGCGCTAGGTCAAGTGCGGCGGGTTGCTCATTCATTCAGTCACTCCAGTATGCCTATAGCACTGCGTGTGGGCGACAGATTGCCTCCGTCGCCCATCTTCGTCGGCCCTATGCTGCGCGGGGTGAGAATGCTTCGATGCCTGTGCGAAGGTACATATCCATCGCGGCGTCTGCCTCCTCTCCCTCAGCTTGCTCGGCGGCGTATGCACTGGCTGCAGCGAATGCCTTGCGATCCGCGTCGAGGCAGGCCGATGCAAATTCCAATGAGGCGAAATCGTCCGGGGAAATGCCGTTATTTTTCATCGCAAAAACGCGCCCTGGAAACGCGTCAATGTCCAATACCATGTGCACGCCCAGCGCCCGTGCAAAGCTCGCGTAGCGCCGACCCTGGCCGCCTAGGTCAGTGATAAAATTCAGTGTGGTGACAGTTTCTGGGTCTCGAATGGACGAGACGGCAACACGAAAGAAAAAAACGCCGTCCAGGCGATGCGAACTGACATCGACACCCCGCACACGGTGGGCGGCGAAATTGAAGGTGGGCTTTTGCAAGGTGTTCTCCTCCCGCAGGGTGCGGGTGTGTGGCTGTTCTGGGATTTGGGTGATGGTTTGGTACTTAGGCTGCGCGGGCTGCGATGCGCTGATCGATCCACGCCTCGACCTCGGATCGGACATATGCGATGCGCCTTTCACCAAGACGCACAGGCTTTGGAAATTCTCCAGCTTCCGCCATAAGCGTCAGAAGCGGACGGGAAAGGCTCGTGGCGATGGCCGCATCCTTCGGCGCCATTAATCGCGGTGCGTTGTCATTCGCGGCAGGGTGCACTTTTTTCTCCTGATTGGGTTGACACGGAATTCGAAATAGGATTATAAAGATTGACTGCTTGATTATTATTTGCGCAAAGCGTTTACGCAATCGTGACAGCTACCGCTTTACCATATTAAAGTCAATATGGAAAATGCGGTCTATTGCGCTTTTGCGCAGTACTCTGCCCAGTCCGTCATCATCTCGCGCCGTTTATCCAGCGCCGTCCCGCGGCGGTAGGCGGCCTCGGTCTTGTCCTTGATGACGTGCGCCAGGGCCGCCTCGGCGACCTCGCGCGGATGGTCAGTACAGTCACCGCACCAATCGCGAAACGAGCTTCGCAGCCCATGTAAGGTGGCCGCTTTGCCTGGCGATGCCTCGCGCATTGCCTTGACGACGATCATTTCGGAAATATGGGTCTCGGCCTTGCGGCTCGCGAACACGAATTGATTCGTGGCAACTTGCTTCTGTGTCTGCAGAATCGTCATGGCGCGCTCGCTCAGCGGGATAACATGATCGCGCTTTGCCTTCATGCGAGCCTTCGGAATCGTCCATGTTCGTTCGGCAAGGTCGAACTCGTCCCAAACCGCACCGCGAGCCTCGCCCGCGCGGACAGCGGTTAGTGCGATAAGTTCTACAACGCGAGCGGCGGCAGTGTTGGCCTCGCGCAGCGCCTTCATCAGCGCCGGAATTTGTTTGTAGGGCAGGGCCGCGTGATGCTTTCCGGATGCGGCAGGCCGTGGAAGCACCTTGTCCAGCAGGCCGGTCCAACGCGCCGGATTGCCAGCCGTGCGCCAGCCATGGGCGCTTGCGTAGTCAAAGACGCTCTCCACGCGAGCACGCAGCCTACTGGCGGTTTCTGGCTGCGTCGTCCACAGCGCCAGCAGGCATTCCTTGACGTCGCCCAAAACGATTTCGCCAACCGGCATGTTGTGGAGATGTGTGGCCTGCTCTCGGAGGCTCACCTCCCACTCACGAGCGGTCTTTCCTCCTGTCCATTCAGGACGCTTTGCGTCGATTAGCGCATTGGCGACTTGGATGAAGGTTTTCGGTTTGTGAGTGCGGGCAGCCCGAGGATCCTCGCCGCGGGCTAGTTGCTGCCGTATTGTTTCCGCCTTCTCCCGTGCCAACGCCAGGCTGACTGGTGCCGTACCACGTCCGTAGCCGCCGAGACCAAGCTCCTCACGCTTGACGCCGCGCCGGTATATAAATAGCCAATTTTTCGATCCGCCTTTTTGGACGCGAATCCACAAGCCGTCGCCGTCACCATATAGACCGGGATCGGTGAGGCCTTTAAGTTTGCTCTCGGATAGCTTGTTTCTTGCCACTTTGGATGCTCTTTGCCACAACCGTTATCATAACGATATCTGCGTAAATACGGCTATTGTGGCAAGAAACAAGCGATTTTTGCCGAGTTTTCGTCAAAAACGTCCGCTTGGCCGGGACGAGCCCGGCCATTTCCTCGATTGCAGAACCGAATTACGGCTGGATCGGCGCGTATTTGCCGTCATGCCACTGGTTGATGTCATAGCTGGCGTTCTTCAGGTCGCCCTTCTCGTCGAAGATGACGTCGCCGACGACGGTGCTGATCGGCTTGCCATTCTTGAGCGCCTCGGCGACCTTGGCCGGATCGTCGGTGCCGGCGCGCTTGACGCCTTCGGCGACGGCCTGGATCACGGCGTAGGAGAACAGCGTGAAGCCTTCCGGCGTGAAGCCGCCGGCCTTGATCTTGGCCACAGCGTCCTTGGCTTCGGGCTTCGACTGCGGGTCCGACGGGAAGACGAACATGGTGCCTTCACCGGCCGGGCCGGCGACCTGCCAGAATTCCGGCGAGGCGATCGAGTCCGGCATGATCAGCTGGAACTTGACGTTCTGCTCGGCCGCCTGGCGCAGGATCAAGCCCGCCTCCGGGTGATAGCCGCCGAAATAGACGACGTCGGCCTTGAGCTCCTTCAGCTTGGTGACGAGGGCCGAATAGTCCTTTTCGCCGGCATTGATGCCTTCGTAGTCGACTTCCTTGAGGCCGCCGGCATTCATCGTCGCCTTCACCGCATCGGCCACGCCCTGGCCGTAGGCGCTCTTGTCGTGCAGCACGACGACATTCTTGCCGGCGTATTTCTTGGCGATCCACGGGCCGATGAAGGCGCCCTGGGCGTCGTCACGCGTGTAGAGGCGCATGATGGTCGGCCAGCCGGACTTGGCGGCGGCGTCGGTCAGCACCGGGTTGGACGAGGCCGGGCTCATCATCAGCGTGCCGGCTTCGGCATAGACGGCCGAGGCCGGAATGCTGGAACCCGAGCAGGCATGGCCGTCGACGAACTTGACGCCGTTGGCGACGATGCGGTTGGCGACCGAAACCGCCTGCTTCGGATCGCACTGGTCGTCCTCGATGTCGAGCTTGATCTGGGAGCCGTTGACACCGCCGGCCGCGTTGATGGCGGCGGCAGCGGCCTGCGCGCCCTGCTTGAACTGGTCACCGATGGTGGCGAGCTGACCGGTCATCGGGCCAACCACCGAAATGGTGATGTCGTCGGCGAAGGCAACCGGTGCGCTCATCATCAGGCCAAATGCGGCCGCGCTCAAAATACCCAATTTTTTCATGGCTATAGAACTCCTCCACTTATGCGCGGCGGCTTGGCCGCGCCTCTTCCACAGAGCCGGGACAATTTCACCCTTCGCCGAAACTGTCGAGAGGACAGCGAGGCCGGTTTTGGTTCATTCCGGCGAGGATTTCTTGGGCCAAGCGCGTGATTACCAAGCGTAATGCAAAAAGCCGCGCCGACCTTGTTTCGGTCGGTCACGGCTTTTGCAGTCGAGCTCCCCAGACGCCCCCGCGCCTGAAAACCCGCTCGCTTCCCTGTTATTTCGCGCAACTTGGCCCGGTTTGGCCCGTTGCGTTCTTGCTCTTGGAAACCGGCCGTCTTGTCGCGACCTTATCCTCTGTGGACTTCCAGGCCTGAGGCCGGGACGATCAGTGCATCGTCATCCATTCGCGCGCTTCGCGCAGCGCCTTGGCGATCTCGATCTTCGACATAGTGGCCGACAGCTCCGAGCGCAGCTCGGCGGCGCGGGTCGAGCCCTTGATTGCGGCGATGTTGAACCATTTGTGGGCGGCGACGACGTCGGTGTCGCAATCACGGCCGGTCGCATACATCATGCCCAGTTCGAAAAGAATGTCGGCCTGGGCAGTTGCCCCCATGGCGCCGAAGCCGTCTTCAAGCATTTCAAAACGTGCCATTTCAATCCCCTGTCTGGCTCCCGAGAGCTGCCTCCTTTTCCCTTGGTGTCCCTCGGGGCGGGCCGCTCTTTCGATGCTTTCGAGAATGACGGCTGGGCTTGAATCCGTCGTTAAATGGCTTGCTTAATTTGAGGAAAACAAAGCTAAAACAAGACGTAAACGCGGAAATTCATTAAGCATGGGAATCCAGCGTTTCAGCCATTTTGCGTCAAATTCGATGAAAATTGACGGGAGCGGAATCAAGACTTCGCTAACCACGGAAACCGAAGCGTTTTTCGCGCCGCGTTTATTTTCCGCCATCCGCGCGGCGAAAATCCTTACAGCCTTCCGCCGCGGCACCGCTTTTGTTTTGGCGGTAGCTGGACTAGCTTTACCTTTGCGTAAGGGACTGGAAGGCGGACCGGAGCCCGCCGCATGCCTATTGAGAGGAGGACAAGATGTTTCGAAAGATGAGCCTGGCCCTCGCGGCCACCATGATCATGGCCGGCGCTGCGCTGGCAGACCCGATCGAAGGCAACTGGAAGACACAAGCCGGCGACACCGCGGCGATCGGCGGCAGTGGCTCCTTCTCCATCACACTCACGACCGGCAAATATGCCGGCAAGACGATCGGTTCGCTGAAGGCGACTGGTGACAACAAATATGCCGGCAGCATCACCGACCCGGCGAACGACAAGACCTATTCCGGCAAGGCGACGCTCTCGGGCACCTCGCTGAAGATGAGCGGCTGTGTGCTCGGCGGCCTGATCTGCAAGAGCCAGACCTGGCACAAGCTCTGATCACCAATCCCAGATCGTCCAAACGGGGCCCAAGCGGCCCCGTTTCTTTTGCAGCGGCCGCGCTCTGCCTGACCAGGTCCAGGCCCGCCGGCAACTCTTCAAGAGCCCGTCAATCAATTTGAACCGCAGATGAATGCCGGTCTCAGAACCGGTTCAGAGGCATTCCGGCATTTTCTCCCGCATTGAAGGAGAGAGAAATGCTTGCCCGTCGCTTCACCATCGTCTGTTTGCTGATGAGCCTGTTCGGCATGTTCTTCGCCATCCTGGTGGCCGAGGGCGGCCACTCGGTCCGCTTGTGGGAACGGCCCGTGGCTGGGTTCTCGGCTCCGTGAACCAAGTGACGCGCTAAAACGACAAAGTTGAAAATCGACCACGTTGAAAACCGGACACCACCAAAATGAACCGCATCGCTGCCACCCCAACGAAGATACTGAGGCTGCTGCCGCGGGCGACGCTCATCCTCATGCTGCTCGCCGCCCCGGTGCTGGCTGTGCCGATGATGCGCGCCGACACCGGCCACCGGATCGAAGCGCCGGCGAATAAGAACAGGAGCGTCGGCTTTGTGCTGCTGGTCAGCCTGCAGCGCGGGCAAGCTCTATAGAGTGTCGGGCGGCGCGAATGGCTCGTAGCCAGCGCGCCTTAAACACATCCGAAGAAAATCGACGCTGTCGGCTCTCGCGGCCCCGCTTTCCCCTCCCAACCGCTCTTCCAAATCCCTATATTGAGCCATGGAAAAGCGAATCTACCCCCAAGCCATCGAATCGGTCGTCATGCCGGAGCCCTTCGGCAAGCAGGAGTTCCACGACGCCAAAAAGGCCGTCGCGGCGCTGCAGGCGCTCTACGACCGCAACACCAAATTCCTGCGCGACTCCTTCTCGGCCCTTGCCGCCGGCGGCGACGAGAGCAAGCGCTACCGGGCATTCTATCCGCAGATCGGCGTCACCACGACCTCATTCAGCCAGGTCGACTCGCGCCAGGCCTATGGCCATATGCCGACGCCCGGGCATTTCGCCACCACCATCACGCAGCCGCAACTCTTCGAGAATTATCTCATCGAGCAGCTTCGGCTGATCATGCGCAATCACGGGGTGACGGTGACGGTGTCGGAATCGACGACGCCGATCCCGCTGCATTTCGCCTTCCTGGAAGGCACTTATGTCGACGGCGCCGCCGCCGAGCGCATCAAGCGGCCGATCCGCGACCTTTTCGATGTGCCGGATCTCGACGGCACCGACGACCAGATCGCCAACGGTACCTTCGAGGTGGCGTTCGGCGAGCCGCGGCCGCTCGCCCCGTTCACCGCGCAGCGCATCGACTATTCGCTGCACCGCATGACGCATTACACTGCAACCAGCCCCCATCATTTCCAGAACTTCGTGCTGTTCACCAACTACCAGTTCTATATCGACGAGTTCGTGGCGCGCGCCCGCGAGCTGATGGCCAATGGCGACAGCGGCTATGTCGAGTTCGTCGAACCGGGCAATGTCGTGACCAGGAACGGGGCGGCGGCCTCTGAAGGCACGCCGCCGGAGCGCCTGCCGCAGATGCCGGCCTATCATTTGAAGAAGCCCGGCCATGGCGGCATCACCATGGTCAATATCGGCGTCGGCCCGTCCAACGCCAAGACCATCACCGACCATATCGCGGTGCTTCGGCCGCACGCCTGGGTGATGCTCGGCCATTGCGCCGGCCTGCGCAACACGCAGGCGCTGGGCGACTATGTGCTGGCACATGCCTATGTGCGCGAGGACCATGTGCTGGACGACGACCTGCCGGTCTGGGTGCCGATCCCGCCGCTGGCCGAAATCCAGGTGGCGCTGCAGGAAGCGGTCGCCGAAATCACCGGCCTCTCCGGCTACGATCTGAAGCGCATCATGCGCACCGGCACCGTCGCCACGATCGACAACCGCAACTGGGAACTGCGCGACCAGCGCGGACCGGTGCAGCGCCTGTCGCAGTCGCGCGCCATCGCGCTCGACATGGAATCGGCCACTATCGCCGCCAACGGCTTCCGCTTCCGCGTGCCTTACGGAACGCTGCTGTGCGTCTCCGACAAGCCGTTGCATGGCGAATTGAAGCTACCCGGCATGGCGACCGAGTTCTACAAACGGCAGGTGGCGCAGCATCTCACCATCGGCATCAGGGCGATGGAGAAGCTTGCCGAAATGCCAATGGAGCGGCTGCATTCGCGCAAGCTCAGAAGTTTTTCCGAGACGGCGTTCCAGTAATCGATCGCTAATTTTTGACCCGCGAGGCAATTCGTCGTCTTGCCTAAGCCGCAATTTGACCGATAAGCGGTCCAAACGGATGCCTTAGGCGGTCGGAGCAGATGACAAGGGGCGATGCGCGCTTGAGCATGATAGCTCAGCTGACATTCCTGGCGGTGATGGCATGCTCGGCCGCGCTCTTGGCCGGGTTCTTCGGCGCGATGCATCCGGCCTTCGATTCCTTCTCGCATTTCCGCATGCATCTGAGCGCGCTGACGGCGTTGCTGGCGCTGTCGCTGCTTGCCACTTCCTACCGGCTGCAGGCGGTGGCGGCGCTGGTGTTCGCCATGGCCAGCTTCGCCACGACGATGAGCGCGCTGCCCAGACTGTCGACGCAACAGGCGGTCGCGAAGCCGGCCGACCGGATCGTCTACAGCCTGCTGCAGATGAATTTGCGCTTCAACAACCCGACGCCGAAGAAGGTTCTGTCGCTGATCGGACGGACCAATCCGGACGTCATCACGCTCGACGAAGTGTCGGCGATGTGGGCGACCGAGCTTGGCTATATCGCCAGCGCCTACCCCTATCGCATCCTGTGCGACTATCCCAACGGCATATTCGGCGTCGCGCTGCTGTCGCGCCGCCCCTTCGCCGCCGGCACCGCGCCACGTTGCGAGCCGCGCGGCGCGATGGCGACCGCAATGATCGATTTCAACGGCGTTCCCGTCAATGTCGCTGCTATCCACCTGAGCTGGCCATGGCCGAAGGAGCAGTACTGGCAGATTGGTGAACTGTCGGAGTCGCTGGCCGCGCTCGGCGAAACCGCCATCATGGCCGGCGACTGCAACGCCGTTCCGTGGAGTGCCGCGGTGCGGCGGGTGGCGCGGCTCAGTGGCATGACGATGATGCCGTCAGCCGGCCCGACCTGGATCCATCGCAAGCTGCCGGACTTCCTGCGCCGCTACGCCGGCCTGCCGATCGACCAGGTGTTCAGCAAGGGCGGGGTGACGATCCTGTCGTCGGCCCGGCTGGAGGATACCGGCTCCGACCATCTGCCTGTTTTGGTCGATTTCACGCTGCGGCCCGACGCGCCCGAGGACGAGCATAAATCGGCGCTGGCGGCGAATAGCTGGTCTGCCGAGCCACGCGGCTGACACGCCCGCGCTGTCATCCCGGAGGGGAAGCGCAGCCGAGCGCACGGATCGCCCAATCAAGGCTTGATCAAGGCCATGACCAGATGCTCGACATGGCCGCCTTCGCGATGCTCGCTCACATCGAACGCGTTCTGCTTCGCCTCATATTGCGCGTAGACGGCCTCGATGCGGCGCCGTGCTTCGCTTCGCGCCTTGTTGCAGGAGGAGTCGTTGGCGATCTCGAGGCCGGCGACCGACCGCTCGGCTTCGCGCATCATTTGCCTGGCGATGCGGCCATGGGTTTCCTCATGCGCCCGCACGCCGGCGAAGAACCGGCTCCAGCGCTGTCTCAGCACGGGCGTCATCGGCGAAACGACGCGGGGAAAGGTGTAGACCAGGTTCATCGTGCCGCTCGCCTGCCGTACCCGGCAAGAACCGTTGTTCTGGAGCACGACCATGTCCCAATTGGCGGTGTAGGACGTCTGGGCGATGGCATGAGTCATGAAGCCGCGCTTCGGGCCCTTGCGGTTGATGGCCACGATCAGCGCCGCGCCGGAAACGCCGCTGACGTCGTAAGTGCGGGTCTCGACCTGGATCCTGCTGCCGGCCGAGGCAGGCGCACACAATGCGCCGACGGCTACGAGACAAGTCAGAGCCTTCAGCCGCATTGTCCTTCTCCCTATCAACGGAGAGGGAACCACAGCCACGGTTCCGTTTCAACAATATTGGTCGGACCGCATACGTCTATAGAAGTCTTGCGGCCTGACCGGCGCCGCTCACATGCCCTGGTAAACCGGCCCCTCACCGGCTTTGGGTATTGTCGTCGGTCGAGACGGCCCGGCTGGCAGGCGCGGTTCACATGCCTTGATAGACCGGGCCTTCGCCGCCTTGTGGCGGCACCCAGTTGATGTTCTGGTTCGGATCCTTGATGTCGCAGGTCTTGCAGTGGACGCAATTCTGCGCGTTGATGACGAAGCGCACATCCTTGGCCGCCGGATCGGCGGCGGCGTTGCCGTCCTTGTCCACCCATTCATAAACGCCGGCCGGGCAATAGCGGGTCGAGGGACCGGCGAAGACGTCGTGCTCGGAGCGCTGCTGCAACGCCAGATCGCCGACGATCAGGTGGGTCGGTTCGTTTTCCTCATGGTTGGTGTTCGAGAGGAACACCGAGGAGAGCCGGTCGAAGGTCAGGACGCCATCCGGCTTCGGATAGGCGATCTTCTGATGCTTGGACGCGGGCTCGAGCGTGGCGTAATCCGCCTTGCCGTGCTTCAGCGTGCCGAAGGGCGAGAAGACGAACAGCGTGTTCAGCCACATGTCGAGACCGCCGATGGCGACCCCGGCTATGGTGCCGAAGCGCGACCACAGCGGCTTGACGTTGCGCACCTTCTTCAGGTCCTTGCCGATATCGCTGCCGCGCCAGGCTTGCTCATAGGAAGCGAGCTCATCATTGGCCCGACCCGCCGCGATGGCGTCCGCGACTTTTTCCGCCGCCAGCATTCCCGACAGCACCGCATTGTGCGAGCCCTTGATGCGCGGCACGTTGACGAAGCCGGCCGCGCAGCCCATCAACACGCCGCCCGGGAAAGACAGCTTCGGCACCGACTGCCAGCCGCCCTCGGTGATGGCGCGCGCGCCGTAGCCGATGCGCTTGGCGCCCTCGAAGGTGCCTTTGATTGCCGGATGCGTCTTGAACCGCTGGAATTCCTCGAAGGGCGACAGCCAGGGATTCTTGTAGTTCAGGTGGACGACGAAGCCGACCGCCACCTGATTGTCCTCGAGATGGTAGAGGAACGAGCCGCCGCCGGTCTTCATGTCGAGCGGCCAGCCGAAGGAATGCTGGACGAGGCCCGGCTTATGGTTCTCGGGCTTGACCTGCCACAGTTCCTTGAGGCCGATGCCGAACTTGCCCGGCTCGCGGCCGTCGGCAAGCTGGTACTTGGCGATCAGCTGCTTGGCCAGGGAGCCGCGCGCGCCCTCGCCGATCAGCACATATTTGCCCATCAGCGCCATGCCGGGCGCGTAGGCCGGGCCATGCGTGCCGTCCTTCTCGACGCCCATGTCGCCGGTGATGACCCCGGTGACGGCGCCGGCGTCGTTGTAGACCAGGCTTACCGCGGCGAAACCCGGATAGATCTCGACCCCCAGCGCCTCGGCCTTGGTCGCCAGCCAGCGGCAGACATTGCCGAGCGAGACGATGTAATTGCCGTGATTGTTCATCAGCGGCGGCATGAGGAAGTTCGGCAGGCGGAACGAACCGGCCGGGCCGAGCACCAGGAAATGATCGTCCGTCACCGGCGTCTTGAACGGATGATCGCTCTCCTCGCGCCAGCCGGGCAGGAGACGATCGATGCCGATCGGGTCGACGACGGCGCCGGACAGGATGTGCGCGCCGACCTCGCCGCCCTTTTCCAGCACCACGACGGAGAGCTCGGGGTTGAGCTGCTTCAGACGGATCGCGGCGGCAAGGCCGGCGGGACCCGCGCCGACGATCACCACGTCGAATTCCATGCTCTCGCGTTCGATTTCGCTCATCGGCCCCTCACTGGCTCGCCATGTTCTCGCATTCTGCTGGCTCCCGCGCTGCATAGCGCATCAATTCGCGACGCGAAACCGGCGCTGACGTGACAACGCCGATTTCGACAAAAAGTCGCGGTTTTGCATGCGAAACGGGTGATGGCACGGTTTGAGCCAAGCATAGGCCAGAGGCAATCAGTTGGCGGCCCAGCCCGCGGCCGCGTGTTTTTAATTGTTCGACGGCTTGGTTATCGGCAATACTTCACACCATGCGCAGTCCAGGGCCGTCCGGCTTTCCACCGAAGCGCTTACTCTTCACGCCCGGCGCTGTCTGGCGCGCGGTTCTTCCGCTCCTCTTTTTGACCCTGCCGGCCTTTTTGACCTCGCCAGTCCGGGCCGACCCGGTGAAGGTCTGGGCGACCGGCGCCTATTCGTTCTCCGACGAGCTGGGCGGCTTCCGCATCACCGGCGTGTCCGGCATCGGCACCAAGGAAGATCCGCTGGTCATCAAGGAAGAGCTCAACACGGCGACGCCGGTGACGCTGACCATTCGCGCAACCAAGCCGATCGAGCCCTTCGGCAAGGCCGGCGAGGTTGCCAACGGCGTCATGTATATGCGCATCGACGTGCTCAACAACAGCGCGCTGCCCTGGGTGGAGTTCCAGTTCGAGCTGCAGGAGATCCTCGACCAGCCGAGCGTGTTCGGCGATGGCCTGTCCTTCGACCAGCGCAACAAGACGCCCGACAACATCTGGTCGAGCAACTTCGCCGATTTCGATCGCAAGTTCGAACCTTACGACCAGTTGCTCTTCAAGAACGGCAAGGTCGACCCGCTGAAGACGGTGACCTTCGATTTCCTGGTCACCGACTACACGCCGCGCTGGACGTTCTACATCGTGCAGGATCCCAGGATTCCGACAGGCTGATCTCATCGTGGTTGCAAAACCTCGCCGCGCGGACAATGGTGGCGCCATGACTGCCGCCTCCCCCAGCACACCTGCCGAGATCGCCGAGCTGCTCGCCTTCTATGCCAGCGCCGGCGTCGACGACGCGCTCGAGGACGCGCCGATCAACCGCTTCGCGGAGGCCAGGCCGAAACAGGTCGAACGCCCACGTGCCCCGGCCGCCTCAGTCGCTGAAAGCAAGCCTCGCGAGCAGCCGGCGAAGGGACCCGGCATTCAACCGCCCGCTTCAGCGGATCGAGCCGCACCATTGTCCGGCCTTGACGCGAGCCATGTTCCCGACGCGCCGGCGCGGGTGCCGGCGGCCGCCGCTGTTCCCGACGAAGCCCAGGCGGTTGCGGCGCGGCAGCTTGCGGCGCGCGCGACGACGCTCGATGAGCTGCGCCAGCACATGGCCGCCTTCGACGGCTGCAATCTCAAATTCACCGCCAAGAACCTGGTCTTCGCCGACGGCAACCCCAACGCAGACCTGATGCTGGTCGGCGAGGCGCCCGGCCGCGACGAGGACCTGGAGGGCCTGCCCTTTGTCGGCCGCTCCGGCCGGCTGCTCGACCGCATGCTCGCCGCGATCGGCCTCGACCGCAACTCGGCCTATATTGCGAACGTCATCCCGTGGCGGCCGCCGGGCAACCGCACGCCGACGCCGCACGAGACCGAGATCTGCCGGCCGTTCATCGAAAGGCAGATCGAGCTGGTCAACCCGAAGGTGCTGGTCAATCTCGGCGGACCGTCGGCCAAGACCTTGCTCAACACCACCGAAGGCATCCTGCGCCTGCGGGGTAACTGGCGGACGCATACGACGGCATCAGGGATCGCGATTCCGGCGATGCCGACGCTGCACCCGGCTTATCTCTTGCGGACGCCGGCGCACAAGAAGCTTGCGTGGCGGGATTTTCTCGAGGTGAAGGCGAAGTTGAGGGGGTTGGCGACTTCCCCTTCTCCCCTTGTGGGAGAAGGTGTCGCCGAAGGCGACGGATGAGGGGTGTTCCAGGGAATGCCAGCGTCCCGCTCCGCTGGAGCACCCCTCATCCGTCTCGGCGCTTCGCGCCGATCCACCTTCTCCCACAAGGGGGAGAAGGGGGAGCTATAACCTCCCAGGTAATTGAATTGCGCCGCCCGCCGCCCTACTCATCCGTCCATGACAACGTCCGAACCCTCCGCGGGCAGCCTGATCCGCGAATGGCGCACGCGGCGGCGCATGAGCCAGCTTGACCTCGCGATGGAAGCCGACATCTCTCAGCGGCACCTTTCCTTCGTCGAAAGCGGCCGCGCCCAGCCGTCGCGCGACATGGTGCTGCATCTGGCCGAGCAGCTCTCGATCCCGCTCAGGCAGCGCAACCAGCTGCTGCTCGCGGCGGGTTTCGCGCCAAGCTTCAGCGAAAAGTCGCTGACCGACGCAACCCTTGCGCCGGCGATGGCCGCGGTCGAGACCGTGCTCAAGGGCCACGAGCCCTTCCCAGCGCTGGCGGTGGACCGGCACTGGAACCTCGTCTCCGCCAATGCCGCGATCGCCCCGTTCCTTGCCGATATTTCCGAGTCGTCCCTGCTCGCGCCGCCGGTCAATGTGCTGCGGCTCAGCCTGCATCCGGGCGGCGTGGCGCCACGCATCGTCAATCTGGCGGAATGGCGCGTGCATCTGTTGGAGCGTCTCAAGCACCAGAATGACGCGACCGGCGATCCGGCCCTGATCGAACTGGAGCAGGAGCTGCGCGCATATCCGTCCGGCATGAAAAGCAGCCGCCCGGCGCCGGTCGAGCCAAGCGGCATCGTGCATCCGCTCAGGCTCGCGCATGGCGATCAGGTGCTCTCCTTCATCAGCACCATCACCGTCTTCGGCACGCCGCTCGACGTCACCCTGTCGGAGCTGGCAATAGAATCCTTTTTCCCGGCCGACGAGCAGACAAGGACGGTGCTGGTGCGGCTGGCAAAGGAGCGGGCCAACGCTATAGGTGTCTAAGCCTCGGCCGATTTGCCAATCTCGGCAACCCACAGGTCTGCCGGATATTGCCGCAAAAGATGGTGGATATTCTCCTGATCGGTGTACCCAAGCAGCTTCCCCTGCAACCACTCAAATTGCGGGCACCAGCCCCTGTGATGGAGGAAATCGATAAGCAGCCAATAAGCTTCGACTCGCCATTCCTCGCCCTTGAGCGTGTAGAACCAGTAGTCGATATCCACCGCAGCACCGCTCGGCAGGACAATCGTTGTGGTTCTCACATGTTCCGAGAACGTTCCGGCTGCGACGTGTGGCGCGAAGTCCTGGTTGGCCAGCGCATCGGCTTTTTCAAACCCGTCCACCTTCTCGTGAGTGAACACGGCCAACGGTTTAGCGCCGGCGAGCATCATCGCCAGCTCTCGGTTCGTGTGAAGAGTGTAAGGACGCTTTTCGCCATTCATTCGTTCACCCCTGCGGCGGCGTGGCCGTCCTGGTGCGCGTGCGCTCCAGACCCAGCTGGCGCTCGCGCCAGATGATGAAGATGCCGGCGGCGACCACGATCACGCCGCCGATCAGCGTGTTGAGCGAGGTCACGTCGCCGAAGACGAAAAAGCCGACGACGACGCCGAGGATCATCGAGGTGTATTCGAACGGCGCCACGACGGAAGCCTCGGCATGCCGATAGGCCGCGGTCATCAGGATCTGGCCAAGCCCACCGCAGAAGCCGGCGAAAACAAGCAGGGCAGCCTGGATCGGCGTCAGCGCCTGCCAGCCGAAGGGCAGCGTCAGGAGCGAGAGCACCGACGCGGTCGAGGAAAACCACAGCACGATGGTCGCCGTCTTCTCGGTCTGCACGAGATTGCGCACCAGAAGCATGGCGACCGCCGAGATCGCCGCGGCGGTCAAGGCCGCCATAACGCCCAACAGCTCCTGGTCGTCGAGCGCCTCGTCGGAATTGAGCAACGTCAGTTCCGGCCAGGAGATGATCAGCACGCCGATCAGACCGACCGCGACCGCGCTCCAGCGGTAGACGCGGATCGTCTCGCCGAGGAAGACCGAGGAGAACACCACCACCAGCAGCGGCTGGGCGTAGTTTAGCGTGATCGCTTCGGGAAGCGGCAGCCTGGTCAGCGCGAAGAAGCCGAGCCCCATGGCGCCGACGCCGACCAGGCCGCGCGCGATGTGGTTGAACGGCCGTTTCGTGGTGAATGCCGTGGCCAACTCTCCCTTGAAGGCCAGGAAGGCGATGATCGGGAAGATGGCGAAGAAGGAGCGGAAGAAGACGATCTGCCCGGCGGGCACGCCGCCGGCCGCCTTGATACAGGTCTGCATGCCAACGAAGACCGCCACCGAGACGATCTTCAACGTAATGCCGCGCAGCGTGCTGTGGCCGGCGGCGTGATCGACGGTCATCTTGCCTCGTGAGGATGGTTGGAAAACGAAGCCGCAAATGAGGCCTTTGTGCAGTTTTGTCGAGTAGCGGTTTCGTGTAAAGAGCGCGCACCCCAAAATTCTTGGACCAGCAAGCCCCGCTGGCCGTCCGAAATCGACAGGAAAAGCCCAAGGAATGCGCACCGATACCGGCCATGTCTTCAGGCTCGAAGACTATCGCCCCAGCGACTATCTCATCCCGAGGACCAGCCTCGACTTCCGCCTGTCGCCGGACGCAACCCATGTCACCGCGCTGCTCACGATCGAGCGGCGCGAGGGCGTTGCCGCCGGGGCGCCGCTGGTGCTCGACGGCGACGGGCTGACGCTGCTTGGCATTGCCATCGACGGGCATACGCTCACGGCCGGCGAGTATGAGGCGACGCCGGACCGGCTGACGATCCTGAAGCCGCCGGCCGCACAGCGCTTCGAGCTTCGCCTGGAGACGGAGATCGCGCCTTCGCGCAACGAAGCGCTGATGGGCCTCTATCGCTCCAGCAACGTCTATTGCACGCAATGCGAGGCCGAGGGCTTTCGCCGCATCACCTATTTCCTCGACCGTCCCGATATCCTGTCGGTCTACACGGTGCGCATCGAAGCCCCGCACAACGAGGCGCCGCTGCTGCTCTCAAACGGCAATCCTGTCGAGCGTGGTGCGCTCGCCAACGGCCGCCATTATGCGGTCTGGCACGACCCCTTCCCCAAACCCTCCTATCTCTTCGCGCTGGTGGCGGGCGCGCTGGGCAAGGTGGCCGACAGCTTCACCACGATGTCCGGCCGCGAGGTCGAGCTCGGCATCTATGTCGAGCCGGGCAAGGAGCGGCTCGCCGGCTACGCGATGGACGCGCTGAAGCGCTCGATGAAATGGGACGAGGAAGCTTTCGGCCGCGAATACGACCTCGACGTCTTCAACATCGTCGCGGTATCGGACTTCAACATGGGGGCGATGGAGAACAAGGGCCTCAACGTCTTCAACGACAAATACGTGCTGGCCGACGAGGAGACCGCGACGGATGCCGATTTCGCCAATATCGAGGCGATCATCGCGCATGAGTATTTCCACAATTGGACCGGCAACAGAATCACTTGCCGCGACTGGTTCCAGCTCTGCCTGAAGGAAGGGCTGACGGTTTACCGCGACCACGAATTCTCCGCCGACCAGCGCTCGCGGGCGGTGAAGCGCATCGCCGAAGTGCGCACGCTGCGCGCGCACCAGTTCCCGGAGGATCAGGGACCGCTGGCGCATCCGGTCAGGCCGCGCCGCTACCGCGAGATCAACAATTTCTACACGGCGACCGTTTATGAGAAGGGCTCGGAAGTGGTGCGCATGATCCGCACCATCCTCGGGCCGGAAACGTTCCGCGCCGGCATGGATCTCTATTTCGAGCGGCATGACGGCGAGGCCGCGACGATCGAGGATTTCCTGAAAGTGTTCGAGGATGTCTCGGGCCGCGACCTCGCGCAATTCGCGCTCTGGTATCATCAGGCCGGCACGCCGAACCTGACGGTGAGTTCCGCGCATAATGCGGCGGCCAAGGAGTTCACGCTGGAGATCGAGCAGTCGGTGCCGCCGACGCCGTCGGAAAGCCGCAAGCGGCTGATGCATATTCCCCTTGCGTTCGGACTTGTCGGCGCCGACGGCAGGCCTGTCGCCTGGGACGCCGTCGAGGGCGCCACGGTGGATGACGGCGTCATCCATATCCGCAAGCGCCGGCACACGGTGCGCTTCACCGGCGTCGCCGAGCGGCCTTCGGTCTCGCTCAACCGCGGCTTCTCGGCGCCGATCACGCTTTCGGTGCAGCAGAAGGCGGACGACCAGTTCTTCCTCGCGGCGCATGACAGCGACGCCTTCTCGCGCTGGCAGGCGTTCAACACGCTGCTGACCGACGCGCTGATCGCCGCCTTCCGCCAGGTGCTCGGCGGCAGGCAGCCGGCCTTCGCGGCACGGCTGGCCGAGCTTGCCGGCAGGATCGCCGGCGACGAGACGCTGGAGCCGGCCTACCGGGCGCTGGCGCTGGCGCTGCCCGGCGAAGCCGACATCGCCCGCGACATCGGCAAGGGGATCGACCCCGACGCCATCTTTGCCGCGCGCGAGGCGCTGGCGCGGACGGTCGCCGAGGCAAACCGTGATGTCTTCGCAGCGCTCTATGACAGCCTTGCCGACGCTGGTCCGTTCACACCGGACGCGGCAAGCGCTGGACGCAGGGCGCTGCGCAACACCTTGCTCGACTATCTTTCGCTGCTGCCGGAAGGCGCGACGCTGGCCGCAGGACACTTCAATGCCGCCACCAACATGACCGACCGCGCCGCCGCGCTCACCGTGTTGGCGCATCGCCATGCCGGCACCGCCGAAGCCAAGGACGCGCTGGCGGCCTTCGAGGCGCGCTATCGCGGCGACGCGTTGGTGCTCGACAAATGGTTCCAGATCCAGGCCGGCGTGCCCGGCGCGCGGACTGTCGACAAGGTGCGCGACCTCATGCGCCACCCCGCCTTCTCGATCGCCAATCCAAACCGCGTGCGTTCGCTGATCGGCACCTTCTCCAGCGCCAACCAGACCGGCTTCCACCGCGCCGACGGCGAAGGCTATCGCCTGTTCGCCGAGACGGTGCTGGAGGTCGAGAAGCGCAACCCGCAAGTGGCGGCGCGTCTGGCGACGGCGCTCAGGTCCTGGCGCTCGCTGGAGCCCGGACGGCAGGGCAAGGCCAAGCAGGCGCTGCTCGACATGGCGAGGGCCGAGAACCTGTCGGCGGATCTGCGCGATATCGTGGAGCGGACGCTGGCTTGATTAGCGATCTCCCCCCTTGTGGGGGAGATGCCCGGCAAGGCAGAGGGGGGCGCGAAGGAACGCGACGCCTGCCGGTGACCCACGTTCGAATCTGACGAGGCTGGGCAATGGACGATTGAGAGGTTGGCGAGACAGCGCCCCCCTCTGGCCTGCCGGCCATCTCCCCCACGAGGGGGGAGATCAGCTCAATTTCAATCAACTTTTAATCTTTTTCGCCCGCGCCTCTGGACAAGGCGAATCGGCTTTGATTCTTTAATGGCGATTCGGGCGTGCGGCGTATCCGGATCATCCAGTATACGGCAGATCGGGGAGTGCCATTTATGGCCAAGGCGGACGCGTGGGGCGCGCCCGGAGGGAAGGCTTTTGCGCGTCGCAAGGCAAGGAGCGATGGACTTGCCGGCAACACGCGCCTGATCGCCGAACCTACTTATCAGCGGCTCCTGGCCGCCGAGCCGCTGCTGCGCCGGTCGATCCCGGCGCTGATCGTGATTTTCCTCATCGTCATCGCCGCGCTGCGCTTCCTGTCGCTGATGAACGAGCATGACGAGATCGAGCGCGACGCCAAGGCGGTTCTGGCGCTGGCCGCCGGCCAGATGGCGCAGGCCGTCACCGCGGACCCGAATGCGGCCGGCGCCAACGCCATAAGCCTTCTCGAAAGCACCAGCCGCCAGGGCGCCATGAGCCGCGCCCATGTGCTGGCCATCACCGACGGCGCCTTCAAGGTCATCGCCGTCTCGCCGCTGTCGACAGGCTGGCAGGGCCGCACGCTCGACAGTCTTGTGCTCGGCGGCCAGCCGCTGTTCATGTTCGGCGACCGCGCCGGCGTGATGGATGTCAGCATCGCGGGGCAGGACTGGTTTGCCGCCGTCAGCCTTACAGGCGACCGCAAACATGCAGCCGCCGTGCTGGTGCCGCAGGAAGCGGTGTTCGACAGCTGGCGCAAGTCGATGTCGCTGAACGTCACGCTGTTCGTGCTGACGGCGGGCGTGCTGATCGTCATCCTTTACGCCTATTTCGGCCAGGCGGCGCGCGCCCAGGCTGCGGACCGCATCTACCTCGAGGCGCATCAGCGCATCGACATGGCGCTGGTGCGCGGCCGCTGCGGCCTGTGGGACTGGGACATGGTGCGCGGCAAGATGTACTGGTCGCGCTCGATGTACGACATGCTTGGCTACGAGCCCTGCGATTCAATGCTCTCCTTCGGTGAAGTCGACGAGATCATCCATCCCGATGACGGCGACCTGTTCGAGCTCGCCAACCGCATCGTCGAACGCGAGATCGACCATATCGACCAGGTGTTCCGCATGCGCCACGCCGACGGACAATGGGTGTGGATGCGCGCTCGCGCCCAAGTGATCGACCCGGAAGCACCCGAGATCCAGTTGATCGGCATCGCCGTGGACGTCACCGAGCAGCGGCATCTGGCGCTGCGTTCGGAAGCGGCCGACATGCGGCTCAGGACCGCGATCGAGAACATCAACGAATCCTTCGTGCTGTGGGACGCCGCCGAACGGCTGATCATGTGCAATTCGAAATTCCAGAAGGACAACGGACTGTCGGACCGCGACGTCGTGCCCGGCGTCGGCCGCGACGCGCTCGAGGAGCGGATGCTGGCCTTCGCCTCAGAGCGCAGGCTCGCCAACGCCAATGGACCGCATGGCGGCGTTACTCTGGAGCGCCAGCTTGCCGACGGCCGATGGCTGCAGGTCAATGAGCTCAGAACCCGGGACGGCGGCATCGTCTCGGTCGGCTCCGACATCACCCAGATCAAGCTGCACCAGGAGAAGCTGGTCGACAGCGAGCGCCGGCTGATGGCGACGATCCACGATCTCAGCCTCGCCCGCCGCGCCGAGGAGGAACGATCCAGCGAACTGGTCGAGCTCAACCGCAAATACATGAAGGAAACCGAACGCGCCGAGGCGGCCAATCGCGCCAAATCGGAGTTTCTCGCCAACATGTCGCATGAATTGCGCACGCCGCTCAACGCCATCATCGGCTTCTCCGAGCTGATGCAGCAGGCCCTGTTCGGACCGCTCGGCTCAGAGCGCTACGAAGAATACGCAACCGACATCAACGGCAGCGGCAAATACCTGCTCGGCGTCATCAACGACATTCTCGACATGTCGAAGATCGAAGCCGGCCAGTTCTCGCTCGACCGCGAGGAGATCGACCTCTGCCCGCTGATCAAGGAAACGGTGCGGGTGATCTCGCTGCAGGCGGCGGAAAAGTCGATCAATGTCGAGACGCGCATTGCCGATACGATGCGGCTCTATGCCGACCGCCGCGCCATAAAGCAGATCGCCATCAACCTGCTCTCCAACGCGGTGAAGTTCACCGGACAGGGCGGCAAGATCACGGTCCGGGCGCGCAACACCTCCGGCGCTCTGCTCCTCACCATCGAGGACAATGGCTGCGGCATCCCCAAGCAGGCGCTGAGCAAGCTCGGCCGGCCGTTCGAGCAGGTGCAGAACCAGTTCTCGAAAAACCACACCGGCTCGGGCCTCGGGCTCGCTATTTCGCGCTCGCTGGCCGAGCTGCAGGGCGGCGCGCTGAAGATCCGCTCGACCGAAGGCGTCGGCACCATCGTTTCGGTGCGCATTCCGCTGAAGAAAGCGCCACCTGCGGTGAAGGCGGCGGCTTAGGCTAGACCGGTTTCGCCCGCTGTACTGCCCAAACCAGGAGAAAACGTCCGCTCCCGGGTTCTATCGCAGAATTGCTAATATTGCGATTGGCTCAGCCGGCTTGCCCCCGCGCCGGTCACGCCCGGCAGTCGATCGAACCCACCCCCAACGGACTGTCGGGCGCTAAACTGGGCCAGTGGGGTTTAGATCGTTTACGACTGCCGGCGCCGGGCTTGCCTCGGCGCCTTTCGATGCCCGTCGATAGACCAAGGCCACGACGAGACCGAAATATCCGACCTGCAGAATGACCATGGCCAGCATTGCCCATCCGAGCGCCGCCCAGACGGAACCAGTTTCTATATCAGCCCAGACCGCCACCATGAGTGACGCTGCGAACATGCCCACCAAGAATTTCTGAAGATCCATAGTTGCCCAGCGCCCCCGGCGTTCAAGTCAGCCGCTGAAAGAACCCACCGCTCCATTTGCGAAGCGGCGGGGCCCCCCTTCGTCGGGGTGATGATTGACCCCGGCATTGCTGACAGTGCAATTGCGGTGCCAGACCCATTGACCCATTACGGGACACCTCTGCCAATGGCGCAAGGCCGGATCGCCGATTAATATTAACTGTGGCTAATGTGCCACCCGGGAATCTCATGGCGACGATGCGGTTGATGGCGACGCTCCCGCACGAAGTAAGCGATCGAAATCTCTCCTGACCTTCCGCGACGTCTCCTTAAGATGCGCTTCCAGCACAGCGAAATCCGGCAGGTCTGTAACCGCCAGGAGCAGGTCCGAAAGCCCCGGCGGGACATCGTCACGCTGGAACTCGCCGGTGAGGCAGAGCCTGATCATCTGGGTCAGCGCGAGGTAGAGCCGATAAGCCCCGGCAAGTTCTTCGCGGATATCGCCGCCCGCGAAAGCGGGGGCCAATCGCGCCAGAATGTCGGCCGTCGCCGTCACTCGGCGGCCGGACTCGACATTGCCGGTGATGGTCGCCACCTGGGCGATGAATTCGAGATCGATTAGCCCGCCAGGGATCAGCTTGATGTCCCAGAGATCGCGCGGCGGCTTTTCCTTCTCGATCAGCGCCCGCATGTCGGAGGCCTCGGCCTTCACCTTGGCGGCGTCGCGTGGCTGCGCCAGCACCCCAGCAACCTCGTCGTCGAGTTCGGCGCAGAGCTCGGCATCGCCGCCGATGGCTCGCGCCCGCGCCAGGGCCATATGCTCCCAGGTCCAGGCGTCCTGGCGCTGATATTTCTTGAACGCATCGATATGGGTGGCGACCGGACCCTTATTGCCCGAGGGACGCAGGCGCAGGTCCAGTTCATAAAGCACGCCTTCGGCTGTCGGCGCCGAGACGGCGGCGATCAGGCGCTGCGTCATGCGGGTATAGTAATGCGAAGGCGCCAGCGGCTTGTCGCCGTCGGACTCCTCGGCATCGGCGTCATGGTCGTAGAGCAGGATGAGGTCGACGTCCGATCCGGCAGTGAGCTCGCGGCTGCCGAGCTTGCCCATGCCGAGCAGCGCCACCCTGCCGCCGGCGATCCTGCCGTGGCGCAGCGCGAATTCAGCGTTCACCGCTTGAAGCGCCGCTTCGATGGTGAGGTCGGCAAGATCGGAAAAGGCGCGGCCGGCGCGCGCGGGATCGATAGAGCCGGCAAGCAGACGCACACCGATCAGGAATTTCTGCTCGGAAGCAAAAATGCGCAGGCGGTCGAGCACATCTTCATAAGCGCGGTCGCCCTCTATGAAGGCCGCAAGCCGCGCCGAGAGATAGGCGCGGTTCGGCAACTCAGTAAGCAGTGCCGGGTCGAGCAGGCCGTCGAAGACGTGCGGGCGGCGCGTGATGATGGCCGCCAGCCGGGGCGCTGCGCCCATGATGGTCGCCATCAATTTGAGCAGCGCCTGGTTGGACTGCAGCAGCGAGAAAAGCTGGATGCCCGCCGGCAGGCCAACAAGGAACTCGTCGAAGCGGATCAGCGCCTCATCGGCGCGCCGTGTCTGGCCGAAGGCTTTAAGCAGCGCTGGCGTCAGCTCGGTCAGCCGCTCGCGGGCCTCCGCCGAGCGGGTGACGCGGTAGCGGCCGAAATGCCAGCCACGGATGACGCGGCAGATGTCGCTAGGGCGCTGGAAGCCGAGCCGGTGCAGAGTCTGCAAAGTGTCGGGATCGTCGACGTCGCCGGTAAAGACCAGATTGCCGACGCCGGCCGACAGTTCGGGCGCTGTCTCGAACAGCGCCGCATAGTGGCGCTCGACCTGCTGCAGCGAGGCGCGGAAGGCCTGAGTGAATTCCGCCTCGCCGGCAAAACCCAGCATCAGCGCGATGCGTTGCAGTTCCTCATCGCTGTCCGGCAGGATGTGCGTCTGCTCGTCCGCTACCATCTGGATGGCATGCTCGACGCGGCGCAGGAACCAGTATTGGCGCGTCAGCGCATCGCGCGCGTCGGCGGTGATCCAGCCGCGCGCGGCGAGCGCGCCCAGCATCGGCACCGTCTCGCGGCCGCGCAGCTCCGGGAAACGGCCGCCGGCGATAAGCTGCTGGGTCTGGACGAAGAACTCGATCTCGCGGATGCCGCCGCGGCCGAGTTTCACGTTGTGGCCCTTCACGGCGATCTCGCCATGGCCCTTGTGGGCGTGGATCTGGCGCTTGATCGAATGGACGTCGGCGATTGCCGCATAGTCCATGTATTTGCGCCAGACATAGGGCTGCAATTCCTTGAGGAAGGCCGCACCCGCTGCAAGATCGCCCGCCACCGGCCGCGCCTTGATCATGGCGGCGCGCTCCCAGTTTTGGCCGCGCGCCTCGTAATAGCGAAGCGCCGCCTCGACCGGGATTGCCAGCGGCGTCGAGCCGGGATCGGGACGGAGTCTCAGATCGGTGCGGAAGACATAGCCATGCTCGGTGCGGTCCTGCAGGATGCGCACCAGACGTCGCGTGAGCCTGGAGAACAGCTCGGTCGCGTCGAGCGGATCGATAACGGCCGGCGCTTCCGGCTCGTAGAAGACCACAAGGTCGATGTCGGAAGAAAAGTTCAGCTCATGCGCGCCGAGCTTGCCCATGCCGAGCAGGATCCAGCCTGAATCCCTTGCCGGGTCCGCTGGCTTGAGGAGCCTGAGCTTGCCTTGCCGATGCGCGTCGAGCAGCAGGAAATCGACGGCGGCGGATGTGCAGGCGTCGGCAAGATCGCTGAGGCGCCGCACCGTCACCGAGGTTTCCGCCTCGCCTGAAAGATCGGCCAGCGCGATCAGGAAATGCGCCTCGGTCTTCCATCGCCTGAGCGCCATCATCAGCCCGGTTTCCGAGATATCGTCGGCCTGCGCCGCGCCGCCGATCGCCTCGCCGACGGCGCCCAGCCGCGCCTCGACCGTCTGGTCAAACAACGTCTCGAGAATTACCGGCCGGCGGCGCGCCACATCGCGCAGGAAAGGCGAGAGGTCGAAGACGGCCGCCAGCACGTCCTGCAGCGGCCCCTCCCCGGCCAGGAATGCGGCGAGACGGGAAAGCCCCTCTTCCTCGGCGGCGTCGGCGATTTCCGACAGCTTACGCCGGGCACGGTCCGCATTGAGGGGGCGGAGCGCCAGTGTCGGGCTAAGCCGAAACTCGGATTCGATTTGCTTCTTCGCCATTATCCGCGCCATCAATGCGTCTCCCGCAACGGGAAACTCATGACCACGGACAATCCGGGATTGGCGGGCAAAAGATCAAGCCTTCCGTTGTGGAAAGTCATGATTGCCTTGGCGAGGCTGAGGCCAAGGCCAGATCCCGGTTGCGAGCGGCTCTTTTCCAGCCGCACGAAACGTTCGGTGGCCCGGGCACGATCGGCATCGTCCGGAATGCCGTGGCCATTGTCGGTGACGGTAAGCTTGATCTCTCCTCCGGCGCGCTCCAGCGCCACACGCACTTTCGGCGTCTCGGCTGCGTCGGTCGAGTATTTGATGGCATTGTCGACGATGTTGGACAGCGCCTGGCCGATCAGCTCGCGGTTGCCGTTGATCGTCAAGGCCTCGGGCGCGCTCGTTTCCAGCACGACGCCCGCCTCCTCCGCCACCGGCTCGTAGAGCTCCACGACATCGCTCACCGTGGCGGCGAGGTCGACCGGACCGGTCTGTTCCGAGGAATAGCCGGCCTCCAGGCGCGAGATCATCAAGATGGCGTTGAACGTCTTGATGAGCTGGTCGGACTCCGCGATCGTGCTCTCCAGCGCCTGGCGGTAGTCCGTGGTCTTGTGCTTGCCGGCGAGCGTGGCCTCGGCGCGGTTGCGCAGCCTGGTCAGCGGCGTCTTCAGGTCGTGGGCTATGTTGTCGGAGACCTGCTTCAGCCCCTCGTTCAGCATGGCAATCCTGGCCAGCATCGAATTGAGGTTTTCCGACAGGCGGTCGAATTCGTCGCCGGCGCCGGTCACCGGCAGCCGTCCGCTGAGGTCGCCGCCCATGATGCGGCGGCTGGCGTCCGAGACGCTGTCGATGCGTTTCAGCGCGGCGCGCCCGACGAAGAACCAGATCAGGATGCCGCCCAGGCCCATCATGCCGAGCGCCAGTGTCAGCGCGCGGCTGACGACGGCGCGGAAGCGCTCGGGCTCGCCGAGGTCGCGGCCGACCAGCATGATCATCTGGTTGGGCAGTCTCAGCACGAGCGCGATGGCGTTGTGGCCCTTTTCGCCTGTCGACTGGGGATTGCTGCTGTCGCCGGCCTGAGGCGCGGGCTGATCCGTAGCGCCGCTGCGCAGTCGATCGAGCTCACCCTCGCCGAAGCGCTGGTAGGAAAAGGGTTCGGTCGTCCAGCCCTCGGTCTCGATGACCCCGGGCTCAAGGCTCTGCACGTTGCCGGTCAGGATCTGGCCGTTGGCGTCGGCGATCAGATAGAGGTTGGCGCCAGGCTGGCGGGAGCGGTTCTCGACCACGCGCACCAGCACCGGCAGGCCGCCGCGCTGATAGGCGCGGGCCAGACCCAGCACCTCGTCATTGATGGTCTCCTGCGTCTGCGCGGTCAGCATGCGCGCCGACAGCGACGTCATGTAGAAGACGAGTAGGACCGCGCAAAGCGCGAAAAGCAGAAGATAAAGCGCCGAAAGCCGGGCCGCCGTCGTCCTCATGATGGCCGGCAGGGAAAGAGCCATTTGCTTCTAGATCAGGACGACGATCTGTTGAATCGTCATCCTGATCTAACCCCTTGTTGCAGCATGATCTTTTCCGAAAACCGCTTCCCACTTTTCGGGATCATGCTCTAGCCGCCCTTCAGCATGTAGCCGGCGCCGCGGATCGTGTGCAGGATCGGCTTGTCGAAGCCTTTTTCGATCTTGCCGCGCAGGCGCGAAACATGGACGTCGATGACATTCGTCTGGGGGTCGAAGTGATAGTCCCAGACATTTTCCAGAAGCATTGTGCGCGTCACCACCTGGCCGGCATGGCGCATCAGATATTCGAGCAGGCGAAACTCGCGCGGCTGCAGTGTGATCTCGCGCCCGGCGCGCTTGACCGAATGCGACAGCCTGTCGAGTTCGAGATCGCCGACACGGTAGACGGTCTCGGACTCGCGCGCGCTGGCGCGGCGGTTCAGCACCTCGACGCGGGCGAGCAATTCGGAAAAGGCGTAGGGCTTGGTGAGATAATCGTCGCCGCCGGCGCGCAAGCCGGTGACGCGGTCGTCCACCTCGCCCAGCGCCGAAAGGATCAGCACCGGCGTGGTATTGCCGCGCGAGCGGAGGGCGGCTATCACCGACAGGCCGTCGCGGCGCGGCATCAGGCGGTCGACCACCATCACGTCATAATCGCCGGCATCGGCAAGCGCGAAGCCGGTCTCGCCGTCGCCAGCGACGTGGGCGGTGTGGCCCGCCTCGGCAAAGGCTTTCTGCAAGTAGTCCGCTGCCTCGCGATCGTCTTCCATGACGAGAATCTTCATGGAGCCGTTATACGCGATTTCACTGGAAGGTTGAGAGGCAGTCATTCTTGTTGCCTTGCATTCATTAGTCGCATGTCTTCTTCCCAAAACCGGGACCCACTTTTGGGCGTCATGCGATAAAGCGGCAGCGGGTGATGGGAAACCCGCTGCCGCCAGGAGCGAAACACGGTGACTGACTTACGTGCTCGGCCCCATGTTTTCCCGATGGGGGCTCGGGGGTGTTGATACCGCCACAGGGAAAAGCTGAACGTCTTCCAGTGGCGCATGATCCGTTCCAAAAACCGATGCGGTTTTCGGGGTCATGCGCGATATCTCAGCCCTTGCCGACCGGAAGCGCGACGAAGCGGTTCGAGTCGTCGTGGGTGATCTGCATCAGCACAGCCTTGCGGCCGGCCTTGGCGGCATCGGTCATCGCCTTGGAGACGTCGTCAGTGGTGTTCACCTCGTTGGAATTGATCGAGGTGATGACGTCGCCGGGCTGGATGCCGCGGTCGGCCGCGTCGCTGTCGGGATCGACATCTGTGACCACGAGGCCCTTGCCGTTTTCCGCCTTGGTAACCGTCAGGCCGAGATCGGCCAGCGTGTCGGGTTTCGCGGCGGGCGCCGACTGCTTGTTGCTATCGTTGTTCGAGGCCTGCTTGTCGCTGGCCGGCAGCGTGCCGAGATCGACCTTGACCGTTTCGGACTTGCCGTTGCGCCAGACGGTGAGGTCGACCGACTTGCCCGGCGAATAGCCGCCGATCGTGCGGGCGAGATCCTTCGGCGAATCGATATCCTTGCCGTCGACCTGGGTGATCACGTCACCGGCGGTAATGCCAGCCTTCTTGCCCGGACCGGAATCCTGGGCACTCGACACCAGCGCGCCCTTGTCCGACTTCAGGCCGAGCGACTCGGCGATGTCGGAGGTGACCGGCTGGATCTCGACGCCGAGCCAGCCGCGCTGGACGGAGCCGCTCTTCATCAGGTCCTGGACGACCTGCTTGGCGGTCGAGGCCGGGATGTCGAAGGCAATGCCGACGCTGCCGCCCGACGGCGAGAAGATGGCAGTGTTGATGCCGATCACCTGGCCGTTGAGGTTGAAGGTCGGGCCGCCCGAATTGCCGCGGTTGACCGAGGCGTCGATCTGGATGAAGTCGTCATAAGGACCGGCGCCGATGTCGCGGCCGCGGGCCGAGACGATGCCTGCCGTAACGGTGCCGCCGAGGCCGAACGGATTGCCGACGGCAACCACCCAGTCGCCGATGCGGATCTTGGAATCGTCGGCGAAGTCGACATAGGTGAACTTATTGCCGCCGCCATCGACCTTGAGCACGGCGAGATCGGTGCGCGGGTCGGTGCCGATCAGCTTGGCGTCGAGCTCCTTGCCGTCATTGGTGACGACGCTGAAGTCCGAGCCTTCCGAGACGACGTGGTTGTTGGTGACGAGGTAGCCGTCCTCGGAGATGAAGAAGCCCGAGCCCTGGGCGATCGGGCGCGGCTGGCCATTGCCATGGTCGCGGTGGTTGAAGCGGCGCATGCCGAACTGGCCGCCCTGACCCTGATCGCCGAAGCCGCGGAATTCCTTGAAGAAGCGGCGCAGCTGCGGATTGTCGGGCAGGTTGTCGAAGCCGTCCTGGTCGTCGGAACCGTCATCGGCCGTCGGCTGGATCTTGGCCTTGACCTTGACGCTGACGACCGCAGGCGAGACGTGCTCGACGACATCGGCAAAGCTCGGCATCTGCGGGGCCTCGACGCGCACGGCATCGGCCAGCACGGGGGCGGTGCCGGTGGCAAGCGCGCCCGCGCCGACCGCGCCGATAACGGCCAGGGACGCCGCAGCCGCCATCAGGCGCTTGCGGGTGCTGGAAAATGAATTGGGGGCATTATTCATGGCGTTTCTTATCCTCTGTCGAAGCGGATGCGCTCAGGCGAAGCATCCTCGGGCAAGAGGATTAGTGAGCCGCACATTACGGCGCCATTTCCGGTACATGAAAGTTTTGTAATGTTGGTAGGCTGGGGACGATGCGCGAGATCACGAGGTTTCAAAATGACCACAGGCCATCCCAACCGAACTCGAGTCTCAGTCGATTGGGAGACCGAGACGATGGAAGGCATCAAACGCGGAATAGCCGACGCAAAGGCGGGTCGTGTGGCGCCTCACGAAGCGGCAATGGCGGAAATCGACGCAGTGATCAAGGCCGTGGAGCCCGAGCGCGCAGGCGAGGTGTGAGGTAGCCGCCCTTGGCTGAAACCTCCGCGACGTCGTCATTCCAGGGCGGAGCAAGGAGCGAAGCGACGCGCGCAGACCATAGAATGACGACCTCAGAAGTGATTGAACCCAATCACCAAGGTCCCAGACGGCGCTTAGTCGCGCAGCATCTTGTCCAGCGCTGCCTGCTCTTCGTCCGAAAGCGCCGACGATGCCGGGCGGCGCGAACGGGCGCTTAGCACGATGAACAGGCCACCGGCCAGAAGCAGGAGCACCGGCGTGCCCCATAAAAGCGCGGTGCGCAGGCTGAAGCGCGGCTTCAAGAGCACGAACTCGCCGTAGCGCGAGACGATGTAGTCCATCACCTGCTGGTCGCTGTCGCCGGCGACGAGGCGCTGGCGCACCAGGATGCGCAGGTCGCGGGCAAGGTCGGCGTCGGATTCGTCGATCGACTGGTTCTGGCAGACCATGCAGCGCAGGCCTTCCGAGAGAGCGCGCGCCCTCGCCTCCAAGGCCGGGTCCTGCAGCACCTCGTCAGGTTTCACCGCCTGTGCCGCGCCGGCAAAAAGCAAGGCCAGGAGCAAGACCAGCGAGGCGAGTGAAAATCTCGGCCTCATGTCGGGCTCGCGGTCGCTGCAGCCGGTGCAGGCTTGCGCCGCTTTGCCGGCGCGCCAACGCGCAGGCGGCGGTCGAGCAGCGACATAGCCGCACCCGCCATCATCACCAGGCCGCCGCCCCAGATCAGCGTCACCAGCGGCTTCCACCACAGGCGCACGACGACGGAGCCGTCCTTGTTTTCGTCGCCGAGCGACAGATAAAGCTGGCTCAGGGCCAGCGTGCGGATGCCGGACTCGGTCGTCACCGTCTGGCGCACCGGATAGAAGCGCTTGGCCGAGGTGATCTCGCCATTGGCCCTGCCGTCTGACATCAGCAGGAAGCGGCCGCGATCTTCGGTGAAATTCGGACCTTTCTGCGGGGTGAGCCCCTCGAAGCGCAATGTGTGGCCTGAAAGCTCGACCGTTTCGCCAGGATGCATCGAAAGGATTTTTTCGGTGCCGAAGCAGAGCGTGCCGACGATGCCGAGCAAGGTCAGGCCAAGGCCGAGATGGGCAAGCGCCGTGCCGAAGACCGAGCGCGGCAGGCCGGCGAAGCGGCGAAGAATAACGGCCGGAGCCACGGAACCAACTCCGGATTTGACGGCAAGGTCGGTCAGCGCACCGGCGACCAGCCAGACGGCGAGGCCGACGCCGAGTGCCGCAAACACCGACGCACCGTCGATGAACAGGCCGGTGACCAGCATCGCGGCGATCGCAATGGCGAAGGCCGCCATCAGGCGCTGCGAGGCGGCAATGATGTCGCCGCGTTTCCAGGCAAGCAGCGGGCCGAATGGCACGATCGCCAAGAGTGGCAGTATCAGTGGGCCGAAAGTTAGGTCGAAGAACGGCGCGCCGACCGAGATCTTGCCGCCGGTCAGCGCCTCCAGCGCCAGCGGATAGAGCGTGCCGACGAGCACCGTGGCGGTGGCGGTGGTGAGGAAAAGGTTGTTCAGCACGAGAGCGCCTTCGCGCGAGATCGGGTGGAACAGGCCGCCCGCCGTCAGCCGCGAGGCGCGCAGCGCAAACAGCGTGAGCGAGCCGCCGATGAACAGCGTCAGGATGCACAGGATGAAGACGCCGCGCGCCGGGTCCGTGGCGAAAGCGTGTACCGACGTCAGCACGCCGGAACGCACCAGGAAGGTGCCGAGCAGCGACAGCGAGAAGGTGAGGATGGCAAGCAGCAGCGTCCAGATCTTCAGCGCCGAACGCTTCTCCATGACGATCGCCGAATGAAGCAGCGCGGTGCCGGCGAGCCAGGGCATGAAGGAGGCGTTCTCGACCGGATCCCAGAACCAGAAGCCGCCCCAGCCGAGCTCGTAATAGGCCCAGTAGGAGCCCATGGCGATACCGCCGGTCAAAAACATCCAGGCGACCAGCGTCCACGGCCGCACCCAACGCGCCCAGGAGGCGTCGATGCGGCCCTCGATCAGTGCGGCGACCGAGAAAGAGAAGCAGATCGAGAAGCCGACATAGCCGAGATAGAGCATCGGCGGATGGATGGCGAGGCCGAGATCCTGCAGGACCGGGTTGAGGTCACGTCCCTCGATCGGCGCCGGATTGAGGCGGATGAAGGGGTTGGACGTCGCCAGGATGAACAGGAAGAAGGCGGCGCCGATCATGCCCTGCACGGCCAGCACGTTTGCCTTCAGCGTTGAAGGCAGGTTGTTGCCGAAGACGGCGACCAGCGCGCCGAAGAAGGTCAGGATCAGCACCCAAAGCAGCATCGAGCCTTCATGGTTCCCCCAGGTGCCGGTGATCTTGTAGATCATCGGCTGCAGGGAGTGGGAGTTTTCCCACACGCTCGCCACCGAGAAGTCCGAACCGGCATAGGCGCTCGCCAATGCGGCGAAGGACAGCGCAGTCAGCGCGAAGCCGGTGACCGTGACCGGACCGCCGACAGCCATCAGCCGCTGGTTGCCGGTGCGGGCGCCGACCAGCGGCACCAGCATCTGCACCAGCGACAGCGCGAAGGCGAGCACAAGCGCGAAATGTCCGGTCTCGACCATTGGTTACCTGTTTTCTCGCAGGTTCTGATCGCAAAACCGCGTGGCACTTTTGCGGAACCTGCTCATCAGTTCGTGCTTTCCTGCCAGACGCCCTTGGCTTTCAGCCCGTCGGCGACTTCCTTGGGCATATAGCGCTCGTCGTGCTTGGCAAGGACGCTGTCGGCGACGAACACGCCATCAGGGCCGAACGCGCCCTCGGTGATGACACCCTGCTCCTCGCGGAACAGATCCGGCAGGATGCCGGTATAGGTGACCTTGACCGATTTCTGCTTGTCGGTGACCGAGAAGGCGACGGTGGCGCCCTGCCCGCGCACGATGGTGCCTTTTTCGACCAGGCCGCCGAGCCGGATGCGCTGTCCCGGCGGCACGCTTGCGGCGGCAAGATCGGCGGGCATGTAGAAATAAGACGCCTTCTGTCCCAGCGCATAGAAGGTGAGTCCGGCGGCGGCGGCGAGGAAACCCAGCCCCGCCAGAATCACCGACATCCGCTTCTGCTTGCGCGTCATTGCCTTTACTCCGCCGCCGTCACGCCGAGCGAGGCGGCGAAGGCGGTGAATTTCTTGGCCTGCTCGCTGTCGGCGCCAAAGGCGGCGACAGCGCGGCCGAGCGCGTCGCGCGCCTGGTCGGCCTTGCCGAGCACGACATAGGAACGAATGAGCCCCATCCATCCTTCCTCGTCACGCGGGTTCTGCTTCAATTTGTCGTCAAGCCCGGCGACCATGGTCTCGATCATCGCCTGCCGGTCCTGCGGCGACATCTGCTGGGCCGCTTCCATTTGTTGCGCATCGGGGCCGTTCGCCGGCGGGTTTGCGGCGACCGCCATTTCGCCCGCCTCGGCAAGCGACTGCTGGACGGCGTTGCGCCAGGGCGAGTCCGGCGCGAGCTGGCCGAGCATCTTTTGCCAGGCGGCGACAGCCTCGGCCTTCCTGCCCTCCTGGGCGAGGCCGACAGCCAAATAGAAATTCGCCTTGGCGTTGGCCGGATCGAGCTTCAAGGCCGCGTCGAAAGCATTCTGGGCGTCGGCCGTAACGATGCCGCCGGCAGCACTTGCAATCGCCTCGCCAAGTCCGGACTGGCGCACGGCGCTGTCGCCGTCGAGGCGGATGGCATTGCGGTAGGCGGTCACCGCGTCAGGGAAGCGCTGCAGGCGCAGATAGATCGGCGCCAGCACGTCCCAACCCTTGCCGTCGGATGGATTGGCGGCGAGATGTGCCTCGGCGCGGGCGACCAACTCGTCGACCGAGGAGTCGGCGGGATTCTTGGCGAGGCGTTCGGCCAGCGGCTGCGAGGGCAATTCGGGAGAGCCGAGCACGCCGTACAACCCCCAACTCAGCAGCGGGACGGCAAGCACCGCCACGCTGGCGAGCAATCGGGCGCCGCGCGAAGGTGCGGAGGCTGCCACGTCCGACTGGGCAGCCGCGCCAAGGCGCAGGATGCGGCGACCGATCTCGGCGCGCGCCTCTTTGGCTTCCCCCGGCTGAATCAGGCCGCGCGCCATGTCGCGGTCGAGCTCGGACAGCTGGTCGCGATAGACTTCGAGGTCGTGGTCGCCGGCCGGCGACGTGCCCTTCATGCCGCCGGTAAGCGGCAACAGCACCGCCAGGCTGGCGCCCAGCGTGAGGATTGCAGCTATGACCCAGAACAGCATGGCTCTTCCAATAAAGGCAGAGCCCTGCCCTGCCAACACAGGCTTGCTGCGACGCTTTGGCGGCCGCGCCGTCGGCCGGCGGCCTGATCGCGTTCGAGACCCGTCAGGTCAGCGGCGTCCAGCTGCCGTCGGCATTGCGGCAGGCGGTGCCACGCGCGGTGACGCCGGAGGTGCCTGTAAAGACCGTGTGGGTATACTGGCGGCAATCCTGCGAACCGACCCGGTAAGGCTGGGCGGCGACGACCTCGCCGGAATGGTTCGAGCTGTCGCTCTTCCACGTCACCTTCTGGCCGCTGGTGTTGTATTCCAGCGCCTTATACTCCGCCTCCAGCCCTTTGCGCTTCTCGGCGTCGCTCAGGCCCGAGCCGATCGATCCGCCGATGAGCCCGCCATTCATGGCCGAGACGATTCCGGTCGACACCTTGCCGCCGGCGGGCGGCGTGGAAACAGGCGTGACCGGAGAGGCTGGCCCACCCCTGCTGAGCGTCGAGCAGCCGGAAACGGCGAGCAGGGCGGAAACGAGCGCGACGCGGATCTTCATGCCTACAACCGGTTCTCTTGGGCGGGATGAGCTGGGGGCTGCGTCATCGAGGGGATTTTCGTGGCCATAGTGTTGATATTTGTCGGAAATTTGGCCGCTGCCGGCCACACGCAAGTCGATAAAAAACATTATTGGAGGCTCCGCAATCTCACCACCGCTCTCAGACCGCCCATGCCGGACCGTTCCAGCGCCAGGACGCCGCCGTACTCGTTGACGAGGTCGGCGACAATGGCAAGGCCGAGCCCGGTTCCCGGCTTCGTCTCATCCAGTCGCTTGCCACGCTTCAACACCTCCCGCGCGCTGTCCTCGGGTATGCCCGGACCGTCATCCTCTATAACGATTTCAAACAGGTTAGCGTTTCCCGAAATAGTGGCGATCGTCACGGAGACGGCGCTCTTTGCCCATTTCATCGCATTGTCGAGCAGATTGCCGAGCAGTTCCTCCAGATCCTCGCGCTCGCCGGCGAAGACGATCTCGGACGGCGGCAGCGACAACGTCAACGTCGTCTGCGGGTTGAGCTTCCGCAGCACGCGCACCATGCGTTCGACCAGCGGCGAAACCGGAGTGCGGAAGACGACGCTGTCGCGCTGCGCGGCGACGCGGGCGCGCTGCAGATAATGGTCGACCTGCTTCTGCATCGAGGCGGCCTGGTCGGCGATCAGCTGGCCCTTGGCGCCGCCAAGCGCCCGGCCCTCATTGATCAGCACGGCAAGCGGCGTCTTCAGCGAATGGGCGAGGTTGCCGACCTGGGTACGCGAGCGCTCGACGATGCGCCGGTTGTTTTCGATCAGCGCATTCGTCTCATTGGCCAGAGGCTCGATCTCGGCCGGGAAGGTGCCGTCGAGCCGCTGGGCCGTTCCTTCGCGCACCATGGCGAGCGCGTTGCGGACCTTGCGCAGAGGCTGGAGGCCCAAGAGGATGGCGATGGCGTTGATGGCGATCATGCCGGCGCCGAACAGCGACAGATAGGTAAGCAGACGGCGCTGGAAGCTTGCTATCTCCTGCTCGAGTTCGCTGTGGTTGCCCATGACGCGGAAACGGGCGGCGCGGTTCTTGGCGTCGAGAACGAACTCGCTCTCGAACACCTGGAGCTGCTCGCCCTTGATGCCTCCCGTCGCGTAGCTGCGCTGGAAATTCGCGTTGAACGGCACGTCGGCGACGCTGGGCGACAAGATGGAGGTCGTCATAGAGGAGGAATGGAGCTCGCCATGCACGCCCTCGGAGGCAGGCTCCACTGACCAGTACCAGCCGGAATTCGGTTGGGAAAAGCGCAGGTCGCCGAGGTCGGGCGAGCCGGTCAGCGCGCCGTTGTCGGAAATGCCAACGGAGCCGATCAGGTTGAACAGATGCGCCGACAAGAGGCTGTCGAAGCCGCGTTCGCTGGCCTGGCGGTAAAGCGTGGTGATGAGGGTGAAGATGACGATCAGCGTCACGATCGCCCAGATGGTCGAGAAGCCGATGACGCGAAAGGTCAGCGAGCGCGGCCAGAGCCGCAGCCTCGACAGGCGCGTGCTTACGATTGGCTTCAGCGGTTCCGCGTCACGCCTCCGGCTCACGCATGCGATAGCCCATGCCACGCACGGTTTCGATCATGTCGATGCCCATCTTCTTGCGCAGCCGGCCGACAAACACCTCGATGGTGTTGGAATCGCGATCAAAATCTTGGTCGTAGAGATGCTCGACCAGCTCGGTGCGCGACACCACCTCGCCCATGTGGTGCATCAGATAGGCGAGCAGCCGGAACTCATGCGAGGTGAGTTTCAACGGCACGCCGTTGACATCGGCCTTGGACGCCTTGGTGTCGAGACGGAGCGGCCCGCAGGTGAGTTCCGACGAAGCGTGGCCGGCGGCGCGGCGGATCAAGGCCCGCACCCGCGCCAGCACCTCTTCGATGTGAAAGGGCTTTGTGACGTAGTCGTCGGCGCCGGCGTCGATGCCGGCCACCTTGTCGCTCCAGCGGTCGCGCGCCGTCAGGATCAGCACGGGCATCTTGCGATCGCCGCGGCGCCAGCGTTCGACGACGCTGATGCCATCCATCTGCGGCAGGCCGATATCGAGGACGACCGCATCGTATGGCTCGGTGTCGCCAAGGAAATGCCCCTCCTCGCCGTCATAGGCGCGGTCGACGACATAGCCGGCGTCGACCAGCGCGTCGGCCAGTTGCCGGTTGAGATCCTTGTCATCCTCGACGACGAGCACGCGCATGGGTTGAAAACCTGTTGCTGGATAGACGTATAGGCCGATTCCGCCGGCCTGGGAAACGAGTGGGTCAGCCCGCCGGGACGACGATTTCCGAGCGGCGTGGACGCTGGCCGTCCTTGCCGGGGACGAGCACGACGATGACGCAGACCGGCTGGCCGCCTCGCGTGGCCTGCGACGCCTTGGCCAGCGTGCCGCCATTCTGCGCGGCGACCTGCTGGCCGATCGCATAGCAATCGCCGGCGGCGAGCACGACCGGCTGATCGGCCGACGGCTCGACGACCGGCAGAGCGGTCGCCTTCGAGGCAAAGAGGCCGGCTGCGGCGATCGCCAGCACTGCTTTGCAAAGATGTGAGCCAAGGTTTTTCATAGTCACGGTTCTAACGCATATGGGCTGAACGTGAAATGAACGGTGAACAACCGAAACTCCATGCCACCCATTCCCCAGCGAGTATCGATGCCAGGACTCCCTCAAGCCCGGCTGCGAATTCATAGCCGGAAAATCATTCGATCCGCCATGCTTTTTGGCTGCGGATTCCGTGCCCCCGCCCTAGCTAGAGTAGATCGGTCCGCCGACGATAGGAGCATGCGATGACGCGCGAGGGTATTGCCGATCTCTACCGGGGCTACATCGCCTGCCTGAACGACCAGAACTGGGACAATCTCGGCCGCTTCGTCGGCGAAGAGGTGCAGTATAATGGCGAGACGATCGGGCTTTCAGGCTATCGCCGCATGCTGGAGGGCGATTTCGAGTCCATTCCCGATCTGCGCTTCAACATCGAGCTTCTCGTTGCAGAGCCGCCGCGCGTGGCGGCGCGCCTGCATTTCGACTGCCATCCCAAAGGCGTGCTGTTCGGCCTGCCGGTCCATGGCAAGCGCGTTTCCTTCGCCGAGAACGTCTTTTATGAATTCCAGGACAGCCGAATACGCGAGGTCTGGTCGGTGATCGACAAGGCCGCGATTCAGGCTCAACTTTAGAGCCGGATACTCAGGCGCTTTCCTGCGTCAGCGCGCGAAAGCGCAGCAGCCCGTGATAGACGGTCAGGTCCTCGTCGTAGCGCGCTTCGGCGAATTCCAGCGACAGGCTGGTCTGACCACGCGATCCGATGGAGAACGCCGCGCCATCGAGGCGCGCCTTGATGCTGTCCATGATGAGCCGCGTCTCGGCCTCACCCTGGGCTTTCGACCAGATATGCAAGGTAACCAGCTGGTCATTGTCATTGTCGGCGCCGGTCTCGAGGTCAAAGGCGCTGGTGCGGCCATAGGTGACGTTCGGAAAGGCGGCCTTGTCGCTCGCCTTCTCAAGCAGGCCGACGCCGCCGAGCAGCGCCGACAGGGTCGCATCGGTCTTCAGCCGCAGGAACAAGGCCTGCATCAAATCGCCAGGCGCCGTCATCTACCGTCCATCGCCAATACATATCTCCGCATGTTGCCCGCAAGGTAACCGCGCTCGCGATCCGATGCCAGATCGCGAATCGTATTGACTATAACGTGAATGGCGAAGGTCTCGAATTTATTACGTTTTCGTCGAATTAAGAGACCGGCGCCGCGCCACCCTGCTCGGTGCGCCTGGCGGTGAACTCGTCGAGCACGCCCGCGCAGGCGGCAGCGGCCGGCGGCGGCTGGAAGTCGGCGAGAATCCGCTTCCAGATGCCGGTCGCGCGCTCCGTCGCCGTCTTGCCGCCGGCTTGCGTCCAGTTGCCGAAATTCGACCAGTCGGCGACCAGCGGCTCGTAGAAGGCGGTGCGGTAGCGCGCCATGGTGTGGGCGGCCGAGAAGAAATGGCCGCCGGGCTGCACCTCGGCGATCGCGTCGAAGCCGATGGCATCAGCGTCGCCGGGCGTCGTGGCGCAAAGTTCGGCGACCGTCTGCAGCGCCTCGATGTCGGTGATCAGCTTTTCGTAGGAGACGCTCAAGCCGCCTTCCAGCCAGCCGGCGGCGTGGATGCAGACGGTGGCGCCGGCGAGCACCGAGCCCCATAGCGCGAACTGCGTTTCGTGGGCCGCCTGAACATCGGAAATGTTGGCAGCGCTGCCGCCGCCGGAGCGCCAGGGCAGACCGGTGAAGCGTGCGAGTTGGCCGGCGCCAAGCGTGGCCTTGATGTGCTCCGGCGTGCCGAAGGCCGGGGCCCCCGACTTCATGTCGACATTGGAGGAGAAGGAGCCGTACACCACCGGCGCGCCGGGCCGCACGATCTGGGAGAGCGCCAGGCCGGCCAGCGCCTCGGCATGCTGCAGCGTCAGCGCGCCGGCGACCGTGATCGGCGCCATGGCGCCGGCCAGGCAGAAGGGCGTGATGATCGAGACCTGGCCGGCCTTGGCGAAGTCGATGATGCCTTGCGCCATCGGGATGTCCAGCTGGCGCGGCGAGTTGGTGTTGATGACGGTGTAGCAATAGGCGCCGGCCTGGAACTCAGCCTGCGACAGCCCGCGCGCCAGCCGGACCATCTCGAAACTGTCCTCGACCTGCGGCGTGCCGCGCGCGAAGACGAAGGGGAATTTGTCGGACAGCGTCAGTTGCGCGCGGTTGACGGCGTAGTGGCGGAAGCGGTTGTCGATGTCCTGCGGCTCGATCGAAGGACAAAGCATATGCAGCACGTCGAAATGCTGGATGAGCTTGGTCAGTTCCTCATAGGCGGCAAGGGAGCCCGGTCGCCGGCCGCGTTCGAGATCGGTGACATTGGGCGCGCCGGCCCCGGCCAAGAAGGTCATGGAGCCGAGTTCGAGCATCAGGTCGCGCTCCCGGGCACCGGCCAGCGCCTGAATCGATTTCGGCGCCGTGGCAAGCGCGGCGGTGACGATGTCGCGGCCGATCCTCACCATCTGGCTGTCCTCGTAGACCAGCGCACCCGCCTTGGCGTAGATGGCGCGGGCTTCAGGCAACAACACCTTGATGCCAAGTTCCTCAAGCACGCGCAGCGCGGTGTCATGTATCGCCGCGACCTGGTCCTCGGAGAAGACCGGCTGCGGCAGGAACGGGTTCTTCAGCGCGCGGTAATTCGGATGGCGGCTGGATTCACTGCCGGCCTCGCCGGTGCGGCCACGCCGGCGTTCGCGCCTCAGGTCGCGTGCGACGTCTTCAACCATGGCATCTGCTCCTCATTGCCGCATCGCCTTGCCTTCAGGGTCGTAGGGCGAGGCCGCGATGACGCGCGCCGGCCGTTTGACCCCGACAATGTGAACGGAAAGTTCGGTCCCCTGCCCGGTGAAATCGTCGTCCAGCAACGCCAAGGCGACGCTCTTGCCGAGCGTGTAGGCGTAGCCGCCGGAGGTGACGAAGCCGACACGCCGGCCTTTGGACCAGACCGGCTCGAAGCCGCTGGCATCGGCATCGACGGCATCGACTTCCAGCATCACGATACGCCGCGAGACACCCACCTTGCGCTCTTTCAGCGCCGCCTCGCGACCAATGAAGTCGCCCTTGTCGAAGGCGATGAAGCGGTCGAGCCCGGTCTCGCCGGGCGCGTAGCCTTGCGTGAATTCGCGCGACCAGATGCCGAAACTCTTTTCCAGCCTGAGCGAATTCAGGGCGTAGTAACCGATCTCGGCAAGGCCGAGATCCTCGCCGGCGGCAAGCAGTGTTTCACGCAGGCTCGAATGCAGGGTGGCCGGACAGTTGATCTCGAAGCCGAGCTCGCCGGCGATGGAGAGGCGGGCTACGCGGGCGCGCACCATGCCGATATCGAATTCACCGCAGGCCATGAACGGCACGGTTTTGGCGGAAATGTCCTGATGCGTTGTGCGCTCCAGGATTTTCCTGGCGTTGGGACCGGTGACGAGGAAGCCGGACATGGCATCGGAAATGTCGGTGACCGTGACGCCATCCCTCGGATGCGCCTCGAACCAGCGCATGTGGAATTCGCGCAGATAATAGGAGCCCATGATCCAATACTCGCCGCCCCAGTTGAGCACGGTGAGATCGCCCTTCAGCCGGCCATCATGCCCCAGCATCGGCGCCAGCTTGGCGCGGCCCGGCTTCGGCAGCCGGCAGGCGAGCAGCCGGTCGAGCCAGGCCGCGGCGCCCGGGCCTGACACGGCGTAGCGCGAGAAGGCCGTGGTATCGACGAGGCCGGCGGCGCGGCGCACCTGCAGCACCTCGTCGCCGACGATGTCGAAGGCGTCGGAGCGCTTCAGCGTCGTCTCCTCGCGAAAGCCCATCGGCGCGAAATAGGCCGGGATTTCCAGGCCCCAGGACGCCGTCCATTCGGCGCCGGCGGTGCTCATGCCGTCATAAGCGCCGGGGCGCTTCAGTGGCCGGCCGGCCGGCAGCCGCTCATTGGGGAAGGTCATGACGAAGCGGCGAGCGTAGAACTGCCGCGTCGTTTGCCTGAGATATTCGCGGTTGGCGGCGAAGGCGCCATAGCGGGCGATGTCCATGCCGAAGATGTCGGCCTGCGGCTCGCCGTAAATCATCCACTCGGCCAGCGACTTGCCGACGCCGCCGCCCTGGCTGAATCCGGCCATGACACCGCAGGCGACCCAGTAGTTGCTGAGCCCCCGCACCGGGCCGACCAGCGGATTGCCGTCCGGCGTGAAGGTGAAGGCGCCGTTCACCCATTTGCGGATGCCGGCCTTCGCCAGGCAGGGAAAGCGCTGATAGGCCTTGGAAAGCTCGGGGCTGATGCGGTCGATATCCTCCGGGATCAGCTCGATCCCGTAGTCCCAGGGCGCGCCGTCCATGTTCCAGTGTTTCGGGTTCTGCTCGTAGACACCGAGCAGCACACCCTTTCGCTCCTGCCTGAGATACGAGAAGCCGTCGAGGTCGACGGCGAGGCCGAGCTCCTTGTCGAGGGCGGCGACCTCCGGAATGTCCTCGGTGACGAAATAATGGTGCTCCATCGGCGTCACCGGCAGATCGACGCCGGCCATCAGCCCGACCTGCTTGGCCCACAGGCCGCCGGCATTGACGACATGCTCGGCAACGATCGTGCCCTTTTCGGTGACGACATCCCAGCCGCCATCGGCGCGCGGCTTCAACTCGACGACGCGGTTGCGCAGGATGACGTCGGCGCCGCGCTTCTTCGCGGCGCCCGCATAGGCCTGCGTCGTGCCGTAAGGGTCGAGATGGCCTTCATTGGAATCATAGAGGCCGCCCAGCACGTCGCTGACGTCAACGATCGGGCATATCTCTTTGATCTCTTCGGGCGTCACCAGGCGGGCCGTCTCGATGCCGACCGACTGAAAGACCGCCCAGGCCGATTTCAGCCATGCCCAGCGCTGCGGGTCGCTCGCCATGTTGACGCCGCCGGTCATGTGCAGGCCGGCATTCTGGCCGGACTCGGCCTCGATCTCGCGATAGAGCTTGATCGTGTAATCCTGCAGTGCCGCGACATTCGGATCGGCGTTGAGCGCATGAAAGCCGGCAGCCGCGTGCCAGGTCGAGCCGGCCGTCAGCTCGGCGCGCTCGATCAGCGCCACATCGCTCCAGCCGAAGCGTGTCAGGTGATAGAGCACCGAGGCGCCGACCACGCCTCCTCCGATGACGACCGCGCGATAATGCGACTTCACGAGCCTCTCCCTCTCGTTGGAGGCTGCACGATACATAGTCTGGACACATGTGTCTAGACACTTATGTCCAGAGCTTGCGCGCGGCTCCGCGCCGTGCCACTTGTTCGGTCATGACCATGACCGCTCCCCAAGCCGAGTCGGTACCCGGCAACATCAAGGTGACGCGCCAGGACTGGATCAAGCTCGCGCTCGAAACCCTGATTTCCGACGGCATCGAGAGCGTGCGCGTGCTCGCGCTCGGACAGAAGCTCGGCGTGTCGCGCTCGAGCTTCTATTGGTATTTCGAAAGCCGGCAGGATCTGCTCGACCAGTTGCTGAAGCATTGGTATGAGACCAACACCAGGGCGATCGTCGAGCGCGCCCGGCGCCCGGCCGCATCCATCATCATGGGCGTGCTGAACGTGTTCGAATGCTGGGCCGACGAGCGCCTGTTCGATCCCAGGCTCGATTTCGCGGTCCGCGAGTGGGCACGCCGTTCCAGCGACGTGCGGCGCATGATCGACCGGGCGGACGACGATCGGCTTCTCGCCATCCGCGACATGTATAAGCGGCACGGCTATGATGCAGAGGACGCCTTCATCCGAGCCCGCGTGCTCTATTACATGCAGATCGGGTATTACGTGCTCGACCTCAAGGAACCGGTCGAAGCGCGCGTCAGCCACCTCGCCGCCTATCTGCGCGCCTTCACCGGGCTGGAGCCGAGCGAGGCGGACGTAGCGCATTTCATGCGCTTCATCGCGGCAAGGTGATCAAAAGGCCGCGTCGCTGCTATGGCCCGTAAAAGAAGTCCACCAGCACGGGCACGTGCGGGCCGGGCTTCAGCATGTGGTTCTGGCCAGCCAGCGTCAGGTAGCGGGCGTTCGGCAGAGCATCGGCCAAAGCCTTGTTGCCGTGACGCATCCAAAGCGGACTCCTGCCGCCGTCCGTCACCAATATCGGCACCATCATCGAGGCCCACCGGCCGGGGACCAGCGGCTTGCCGCCCTGATCGTCGGCCACGATGGCACCATCGTAAGGCAGCGTATGCGCCACAGCCTTGAGCTTGGACCAGATCGGCGTCAGCCGCATGAGGAAGACAAGCGGGCGAGGCATGCCGACCGACTTGAGGAAGATGGTCAGCGCGTCGCCGCGACGCCCGGCGGCCACGACTTTCCGGATGGCGGCCCAGTCGGCCTCGGTGGTCGGGCGGCTGTCATCGACGATCAGAGGCGCCTCGTAGAGCGCAAGCTTCCTGACACCTGGGAAACGTTCCGCTGCCATCAGCGCCAGCATGGCGCCCGACGAGGTGCCCCAGACGAAGGCCTCTCCGCCCGCCGCATTGAGCACGGCCTCGATGTCATCGACTTCGCGCTCGACCGCGTAAGGCACGGCATCTCCGCTCTCGCCCCGGCCGCGGCGGTCGTAGCTGAACACGGTGAAGTGCGCTGCCAGCGCCGCGGCAAGCGGGCGGCTCGGACCCATGCCGCGGGAACAGAGCGCGCCATCGACGAGAATGAGCGGATGGCCTTTTCCCTGACGTTCGTAGGCGATCGGCGTGCCGTCGGCCGAAATCGCCGTTTGAGTTCCTGGCGCGTCGGCAGAGAGTGCGCGGCCTGCCGTCGGCGCGTCACGGTCCCGCGATGTTTGCACGGCCTGTTGCATGGGGCACTCCACAATTTGTCTCGACGGAACTTTGGTCAGTTGTCATTCAGGCGGAGGCCCAGCCGCGTCCTGCAGCGAGGCCAGCCGACTGATCTCGCGCTCAAGCCTGTCGAAGCTTTGCATCCAACCGCCGCGCACACCCAGCCCCAGCAGCCGCTCCCGGTCGGCGGCTCTTGCAAACATCACCTCGAATCGGACATGGGTTCTCGCGCCGTCGGCCTCGAATGTGACCTGGTGCAGGCTTTGTCCCGGCGGGTTGCCGGCCCATTCCCGCAATTCAGGATCCGGTTCGTCGGTGTAGCTGAGCCGCCGGTTCGCCACCACGTCGACATATTCGCCCTCATTGCGATAGAGCGCGCCGCTGGCGGTGCGCATATCGATGCGCCATCTGCCGCCGACCCGCACATCGAGCGCGCAATACGCGATGGTGCAGTCCTTGATGCCCCACCATTGCGCGACAGACAGCGGCTCGGTCCACAGCCTGAACACGCGCTCCACCGGCGCGGCGAATGTCCGCTCGATCGTGAAGCTGCGTTGAGCTTCGGACGCGACAGGCTGTCTTGAGCTCATTCGCCCACCCCTTCCGCCCGCTCGCGCCTCAGAAGATCCTCCATGCGATCGAGCCGTTCCTCCCAGAGCCTGCGGTAGTCGGCGAGCCAGCCGTCAATGTCGCGCAAAGGCTTGATCTCGATCCGGCTCAGGCGCTTCTGCGCCGCGCGGCTGCGGGTGACCAGGCCGGCCTGCTCCAGCACACCCACGTGCTTGGAAACTGCCCGCACGGTGAGTGCGAAGGGCCGAGCCAGCTCGGCGACGGAAGCCTCCCCGTCGAGCAGACGGGCCAGGATCGCCCGGCGCGTAGGATCGGCAAGTGCGGCAAAAGTCTGATCGAGGGAAGCGGTCATTTGGAACCATTTGGTTCTGGAACTATCTAGTTCTATAACGGCCGCCCGCTGACGTCAACCACCAACGTCCGCTCGCGAGCGCGATATCTCAGAAGCCTGCGTAAGCGGCCCGCGAAGCGGGCCACCCGGCCTCAGCGTTCAACAAAGCTTGTGTGTGGCTTCGCCGCCCTTGTGAGCGGTGCTAAAATGGTTGATTAGTCTGGCAGGGAGGGCGCCCTGGAACTGCCATCGGCTGTTTCGGGCGGAAGTGCCGGGGTGGAATTCTGGAATGGACAGTCCCTCTAAACCACGCAGGAGAAGAGGCCGGATCGCTTCGGCGCTGCTCGGCGTCGACGCGTGGCTCGATACCTCGCTCTACGAGATCGGTTTCAAGGCGCGCGAATTCTGGGAAGCGGCGACGATCTTTTCGCGCCGTTTCCGCGTGCATGGCTGGCGCCGCGTCATCATCGAAATACTGAGCGAAGGCTTCACCATGGGCGCCGGCGGCTTCGTGGTGCTGCTCGCGCTCGCCATGCCGGCCTTCGACATCACCACCGGCGACTGGCGCAACCAGGGCGACTTCGCCGTCACCTTCCTCGACCGCTACGGTAACGAGATCGGCCAGCGCGGCATCATCCAGCGCGATTCCGTGCCGGTCGACGAGATGCCCGACATCGTCATCAAGTCGGTGCTGGCGACCGAGGACCGGCGCTTCTTCGAGCACTACGGCATCGACATACTCGGCCTGTCGCGCGCGATCTTCGAAAATGTCCGCGCCAATTCGGTGGTACAGGGCGGATCGAGCCTCACCCAACAGCTCGCCAAGAACCTTTTCCTGTCGAACGAGCGCACCTTCGAGCGCAAGATCAAGGAAGCCTTCCTCTCGCTTTGGCTGGAAGCCAATCTCTCCAAGAAGGAAATCCTGCAGCTCTATCTCGACCGCGCCTATATGGGCGGCGGCACGTTCGGCATCGAGGCGGCGGCGGATTTCTATTTCGGCAAGAGCGTCAAGGATTTAAATCTGGCCGAGGCGGCGATGCTGGCCGGCCTGTTCAAGGCGCCTACCAAATACGCCCCGCACATCAACCTGCCGGCGGCGCGCGCGCGCGCCAATGTCGTTTTGTCGAACCTCGTCGACGCCGGCTTCATGACCGAAGGCCAGGTGCTGCAGGCGCGACTGCATCCGGCTGACGTCGTCGACCGCGGCGAGCAGAAGAGCCCCGACTACTTCCTCGACTGGGCCTTCGACGAGGTGAAGAAGATCGCCAAGCCCGGCCAGCACTCGCTGGTCGCCCACACCACTTTCGACGCCAACATCCAGAAGGCGGCCGAGGAGTCGGTCGAGTTTCACCTTCGTCAGTTCGGCAAGGAATACAACGTCACCGAAGGCGCCGTCGTGGTGATCGAGACCAATGGCGCGGTGCGCGCCATCGTCGGCGGCCGCGACTATGGCGCCAGCCAGTTCAACCGCGCCACCAAGGCGCTGCGCCAGGCCGGCTCATCGTTCAAGCCCTATGTCTATGCCACGGCCATGGAACATGGTTTCACGCCGAATTCGATCATTTCGGGCGGGCCGATCAGCTGGGGCAACTGGTCGCCGCACAATTACAACGGCGAATCCGCGGGCAAGCTGCCGCTGATCGTGGCGATGGCCAAATCGATCAACACGGTGCCGGTCAGGTTGGCGAAGGATTATCTCGGCATCGCGCCGATCAAGGCGACGGCGGAGTCGTTTGGCGTCGAGTCGCAACTGGAAGCGCACAAGACCATGGTGCTCGGCACATCCCTCATGACGGTGATGGACCAGGCAACCGGTTACAGCGTGTTCGCGCAGAACGGCTTTACCGGCAGCCGCCACGGCATAACGCAGCTCGTCACCCGCACGGGCGAAGTCGTCTATGACTGGACCAAGGACGCGCCGCCGCCGCATCGCGTCTTGTCCGAGCAGGCGCTGAAATCGATGAACACGATGCTTGCCGCCGTGCCGGTGATGGGCACGGCAAGGCGTGCTCAGATCCCCAACATCGTGGTCGCCGGCAAGACCGGCACGACGCAATCCTACCGTGACGCCTGGTTCGTTGGCTTCACAGGCAATTACACGGCCGCCGTCTGGCTCGGCAATGACGACTTCACGCCGACCAACAAGATGACCGGCGGTTCCCTGCCGGCGATGGTCTGGCAGCGGCTGATGGTCTACGCGCACCAGAATATCGACCTGAAGCCGATCCCCGGCATCGAGCACCCATTCGTCGATCCGGAGGTGGCGGCGAAGGCCGAGGAAGCGGCCAAGAAGGAAGCCGACACGGCAGCAGCCCAGGCCGAAGCAGAGCGCCCGCCGGTGCTGTCTGCCCGCACGACCCAGATGCTGCGGGACATGACCAGGGTGTTCGAGGCGGCGCCTGTCCTCGGAGCCCCAGCCTCGCCGGAAACGCTGTCGGCGCTTTAGAGCATGTCTGCCGAAAGTGGTAACCGGTTTCGGGACAAAGACATGCGCAAAACCAAAAGCGCAGAGCGAATCTGAAAAATTGCGAAGCGCTTTAGGACGGAGCTCGCGTGAAGCCGGCTTGCCACAGCACCCCGCGCCGCGATATCCCGGGCAACCTCCTCTGTTTGCGGCTCTCATGCTAAAGAACGCCATCCTGACGCTGCTTTCGCTTGCCATGGCCATCGGGCTTGGCGGCTACAGCGTCTGGTACGCGCTCAATACGCAGGACGGCGTCGGCGCGATCCGCATCGGCCGGTGGACCGCCTTCCCCGAAATGGGGACGTTGGCCGCCGACCCCTACTCCAAGGCCCGCGTGGCGCGCGAAGGTGTGCTGGCACTCGGCCAGGCCGAGGGACTTGCCTTCGTCGCCGAGCGCGACGATGCCGGCGAGCCCTTGAAGCGGGAATGCACCTATTCGATCGAAGGTGGCTATCCGGCCGCGAGGTTCTGGACGCTCTACGCCGCCGACCAGTCGCTTGGCGTGATCGACACCGGCAAGACGAGGCGGTCGGCGCTGCAGTCCTACGAGGTGCTGCGCCAGCCCGACAATTCCGTCGTCATCACCGTCGGCAATCGCCCGGCCCCCGGCAATTGGCTGCTCACCGGCGGCTCCGGCAAGATGTATTTCGTGCTGACCTTCTACGACACGCCGATCGCCTCGAGCACCGGCCTGTCCGACGTGACGCTGCCGCGCATTTTGAAGGCGGGTTGCAATGCGTAGGCTGCTGCATGCCCTGATCCTTGGCCTGCTCGGCGCCGGCATCGTGCACATCGTGGTGCTGTTCCTGGTGCCGGAATTCTCCGAACGCGATGCCTGGTCGCGGCTGGCGATGGCTTCCGACCTCTACAAGATGACACGGCTGGACGCCGAGGCCGGCGGCGCGCCGGTGGTGAAATCGGTCGATCCACTCTTCTATGCCGCCGCTTGCCGCTTCGACCTCGCCGACGGGCTGGTGCGGATCAAGGCGCCGGGCGACGTGCCGTTCTGGTCGGCCTCGGTCTATGACCGCAACGGCCACAACATCTATTCCTTCAACGACCACAACGCCAATGGCGAGAAGCTCGACACGGTGGTGCTGACGCCGGCGCAGATGATCGATGTGCGGCGCGACCTTCCGGAGGATTTGCAGGGCGCGATCTTCGTCGAGGCGCCGATCGAGGAAGGCATTTTCGTCGTCCGCGCCTTCGTGCCGGACGAGAGCTGGAAGCCGATCGTGTCACGCTTCCTCGAGCAGAGCGCCTGCGAATTGCAAGACTATTAGAGCATTGCCGGGAACGGTTAGGCCTGGCGACTTCCGGAAATTTACGTCAACGACCTATCAGTGATGCGGCGTCGAAGGTGGCGGCGAGCCGGGCTTGTCCGGACTGCCGGGCTGAGCCTCGCTGGCCTGCGGACGCAATTCGTAGCGGACGCCGGGGAAAATGATGACCGCCGCCGCCGTAGTGGTGTCGTGACTTGCTCGATTTACAGGTGCCGCTCGCGGCACAAAAGACAGGACCATGCCCATGGTTCGCGCATTCCTCTCGGTTTGACCGGAGCACAACGCAACGCCTCCAAAGTTGATTAAGGGGCTTAGAGGGTTAACGGAGCGCTAACGGATCGCGGCTAATTTGATGTTTGTTTTTCCTGGAGTTGCGAAACCGGCCCTGTCGGATTGCGCGGTTCGGGACTGTGTCGAGTGTCGGGCGTATCCTCCGTGTCATCTTCGGATTTCAGGCAAATCGCTATCCGGACCGAAGCGGGAAAAGCCGAAAGGCTGTTCCGCGCCGCCGTGTCGGCCTTCTGCTCGCTGACGCGTCCCTCGCGCCGCGAGATTGCCCAGCTCGAGGATCTGACGCTGCCGCTGTTCGACGAGGTCTCGGTCGAGTCGCGCCGCTATGTCGCCGCCGCGCTCTCCGAATGCGAATATGCGCCGACCGCCCTGGTCAGACGGCTGGCCGAAGAGCCGGTCGAGATCGCAGCACCGCTGCTTACCCGCTCCAACGCGCTGAACGACATCGACCTGATCGCGCTGATCGGCCGGCACGGGCTGCCGCATGCGCGCGCCATTGCGCGCCGCAAGGAGCTCAACTCGACGATCGCCGACCTGATCCGCGCGCTGGAAAGGCCGACGCTGGTCAAGACGCGGCCGCCGGAAACGGTCACCGAGCTGGCGCCGAGACCCGAGCCGGCAGCCAAGGCGGACACCGGTCATCCGACGCCTGGCGAAGCCGCGGAGAACGCGCGGCGCCGCCTGCGTTCGATGATGCGACCGGCCGACGAAAGTGCCCATGTGAACGCCTTCCTCGGCCAACCGGCCTATGTGAAGCTGCGCGAGACGGCGCTGACCGGCAATGCGGCCTTCTTCCAGACCGCGCTTGCCGACGCGCTGGAGATCGACTTCGCGACGGCCCGCTCGGTGACCGGGCAATCAGGCTATGCCGCATTGCTTGCCGCGCTGCGCGCCCTCGACCTCAGCGAAGACAGGGCCTTCCTGATCGCGGTGGCGGTCTATCCCGGCGAGTTCCCGCATCCGCAGGCGATCCGGCTCTTTCTCGACCGCTACCGGCTCCTGCCCCGCGAAGCGGCGCTCGACAAGGTGCGCGCCTGGAAGACCGAGAGCCTTTCGCGGGCGATCCGTGGCAATTCGTCCGACACATCCAGCGCCGAGCACCAAGCGTCGAACAGCGACCAGGCGAGCTCTGGCCTCAAGGCATCCTGACGCGGTTATTCCGCCTTCACGGAAAGAAGCTCTTCGACCGGAACGGTCCCCGCTTCGATCTCGACGACCCAGATGTCGGGATCGAATTTCTTCTCCCGCTCCAGGCGCGCATCGAAGGCCGAACCATCGTCGCCGGCATCGAGCATGGTGAAGAAGCGCTCGTCAGGCTTGGCCGAATCGTAGCTCGTCTGCGACGCCGGCCCGTAGAGCGCCACCTCCCCCATCCGTCCGCGCGACAGCACGAAGACGGCGCCCGCCTCGGTGGCGCCGCGCTTGACGATCGCCGCAAAGCCGCCGGCGCCGAAGACACGACGCACAAGGGCCGAAACCCAGAGATCGGTGGTTACGCGCATGGGATGGTTCCGGATGACATGCAGCCTGTCTAGCGAGATTCAGCTATGCCCGCGAGAGGCTGGACATCGAAGAGATACGCTCTAACAAATCTTGTTAGGTTTTGTTAAGAGCGCTATAAAGGAATGATGAAAAGCCAAGCAATGCGCACGCTCACGATATCGCTCACGCCGAAACAGGCCGCCCGTTTGCAGGATGCGGTCGAGAGTGGCGACTATGCCTCGAACAGCGAAATCGTCAGAGAGGCCCTCAGGCTGTGGGAGCACCGCGAGGAGCTTCGCGTGCTAGAACTCGCACAATTGAAGCAGGCCTATGACGAAGGAATGGCGAGTGGCGAAGGCCATGAGATCGATCGCCGCGCCTTTCTGCGCGCTCTGAAAGCCGAGCGCGCGGAACGTGGCTAGCTATCGACTTACACCTCGCGCGGAACAAGATCTCAAGAACATTTGGCGCCATATTGCAGCTGACAGCGAAAGGGCGGCGGACAGCCTTTTAGGGCGCATTTTCGACAAGCTGGAACTCGCCTGCAATCATCCAAATATGGGGGTTGCTCGACCAGAGTTGAGCGCCACGGCACGTGTTCTCGTGGAGGGTCGATATATCGTTATCTACGAGCCAATGGACTACGGCATCCTGGCCGTGGCTGTTGTTCACGGGATGCGAGACCCCGAGCATTGGCTTGAATAAGCAGGTTCGGATGCCCCCGCTCAGTTGGTCAGGCCGATCTCGCGCATCTTGACGTAGACGGCCTCATCGGGCTCGCCGGTCTCAGGCAGGCCGAACAAGGCCTGGAATTCCTTGATCGCGGATTTGGTGCGGGCGCCGACTTTGCCGTCGAGCTGCATGTCATTGTTGCCGAAGGCCTTCAGGCCGGCCTGGATCTTGACGATGCGGGCATCGGGCGACTGCGTGCCGCCATCGGCCGGGGTCGACACCGGGATCACCGGCGGTTTGGCGGCGGCGACATCGGCCGGCCGCGGCATCGGATGCGGAATGGCAGCGGTCGTCTGGCGCGCGCCAAGCTGATCGAGCAGCGCGCCGTCAATCTCGCCCGACCCCGGCAGCCCGACTTTCAGCTGATAGGCCTGGATGGCCTTGCGGGTGGCCGGGCCTGTCAAGCCGTCAACCGTGCCGTCATAGAAGTTGAGATCCTTCAGGATGCCCTGCACCTGCTCGACGACCGGATCGGGCTTGGGCGTCTGCTGTGCCGGCGCCTGGCGCAGGATGTTGATGGTGGTTTCCGATTCGTTGGATAGGGTGTGCGGGAAATTCTCGATGCTTCGGGTGGCGAAGAAAGCGCCGGGATGCGGAAAGGGCTGATACCAGAGCGCGTTGGCCGAGACATAGAACAGCGTCACCAGGAAAGCGGTCGAACCGCCGACCAGAACCGGATTGCTTGCGATCATCTGGCCGACGGCAACGGCGCCCTCGGCAAGAACGCCGCGCTCGGGTTCGACGACCTTAGGCCGTTTTGCGGAGCGAGCCATTTCTCTCCCCATCTCTATCCCCCTTCGGCTTCACCGCCGGCATGGCCAGCACGCCCGAAGGCACACCGGAATGCCGCTTCGGCCCGTTCACCGGCAGGCCGATCGTCACCGTGGTGCCCTCGCCCGGCGCGCTCTCGATCGACATCGTGCCGTCGTGCAACGCCACCAAGCCCTTGACCAGCGACAGGCCGAGCCCGGTTCCCTCGAAGCGGCGCGTGTAGTCGTTCTGGATCTGCATGAACGGCTTGCCGAGATTGGCCATATCCTCCTCGGCAATGCCGATGCCGGTGTCGCTGACCCAGAAATGCAGGCGAGAGCCGACACGCTTGGCGCCGATCACCACACTGCCGCCATCGGGCGTGAACTTGACGGCGTTCGACGCCAGGTTGATCAGGATCTGCTGCACCGCGCGGCGGTCGGCATTGATCTCGCCCGCGTCCGGCGCGATCTGCGTGGCAAGAACTATGCTCTTGGCGTCGGCCAGCGGCCGCATCATCGAGCGGCACATGTCGACGGCCTCGACGAAGCGGAACGGCTCCAGCTCGGTCGCGTAGGCGCCCGCCTCGATGCGCGACACATCGAGGATCGAGGTGACGACGGACAGAAGGTGCTGGCCGGACTCCCTGATCAGGCCGACATATTCCTTCTGGCGCGGATCCTTGAAGGCGCCGAACATCTCATGCAGCAGCATGTCGGAAAAACCGATGATGGCGTTGAGCGGCGTGCGCAGCTCGTGGCTTACCACCGCCAGGAAGCGCCCCTTGGCCACCTCGGCGGCAGCAGTGGCTTCCCTCGCTTCCGCAAGCTCCTCGCGCAGCGCCGCGACGGCGTCGTTCTCGCGCAGGATCAGGGTGAAGAGGTCGCGGTCGGCTTCGCCGCGCATCAGCTCGAGGCTGAACGGACGGAAGTTGTCGGCAGCGCCGGAACCCTCGCGCGGCAGGCGGATGCGCAGCTCGAGCCCGCGCTTCGGCGCGTCCTCGCGCATGTCAGCCAAAGCGGTGAGATAGGCGACGCGATCGGAAAGATGGACGCGGTCGAACAAGCCCGTGCCGAGCAGGAGCTCCGGCGCCAATTTCAGGATCGAACGCGCCTTGGCGGACGCATCGACGACTTCGCCCTGGCGCCCGACGCGCAGCACGACGGCATCGATGACGTCTTCGAGACGATCGCCGGCGGGTTCCGCCGGCCGCAAACTGGCGGGGTTGGCGAAGGCGGCGGCGCGTGGCAACAGCGTCAGCGCCCAGGCGAGCGGCAGCAGCCAATGCCAGGTGGCGATTTCGCCAACCGGCAGGACATGGCCAGCAAAGGGCTGCAGCACGATGGCGGCAAGTGCCGCCAGCGCGCTCGACAACGCAGCGCGCCGCGATCCTGAGACCCACCAGGTTTCGACCGGCAAGGCGAGAGCAAGCAGCGCGACCGGCGAGGCCAGACCGCCCGCCGCGGCAATAGCGCCGGCAAGAGCAAGGCCGCCCAACACGACCGCCATGCGGCCGGCCGGAACCATACGGCCGGTGGCCGCGACCAGAAGCGCCGCAAACCAGCACAGGCCGAAAACGGCGAAGATCGCGGCGACAGTGACGGCCGCGCCGAGGCTTGAGGTGACCAGCGTGACCGCGGCGCCGGCAGCGAGGAAGGGCGCAGCGAGCATCACGCCGATGAAGCGGCGCTGGCGCAAGCGTTCGGCCTCACCCGTCACGGTCGGATGAACCATGCGTTCGCAGCCGGCGGCCACCGCGCCAGGCAATTGAACGTATCTGGCTGAAATAGAACTCAACGCACGCGTACCCGGTGGTAAAAAACGCCCTGCCTGGCAGGTGACTCAATCAATGACTTGAAACTCGCATCCAGCGTTTAAGGAATGGATAAGGCTGACGGAGCCGGCGGCCCGCCCCAGGGCAAATATTGTGATGCCGGCGCCGCAAAGCACGCCGAGTTGCCGCCATGGTAAACGGCGGGTTAGCCACGAGGCCTGTGCCAAAACGGGCCAGAACCTGATCCGGCTAATCGCCATAGAATGAAAAAACGTTCAATGACAATAGGATATATGGTTATCATAAAGTTAATGCAGTCGATGAGATTCGACACAAGTCGGCATCAAAACCAATCCTTTCGAATTTGCCTAAAATTTGAGGAAAATTCGCGGCTTCGCTGCAAGCCGTCTTTTGCGTGAGCATGCCATTATGGCGCCCATAAAAGAGGATGCATGATCCGTCACGGATGGATACACGATCCCTCCCGGATGAGAGGCAAGTAAGATGGGCTTTCTGATCAGAATGGCTTTCTGGTTTTCGCTGGTGCTGCTGGCGCTGCCGTTCGGCGTCGGCCCGGGCGAAGACGGCCAGCAGAGCGTCGGACCGATCCAGGCGTTGTTTGCGGCGCGCGAAGCGGTCGGCGACATCGCGGGGCTCTGCGAGCGCAAGCCTGACGTCTGCGAAACCGGCAAATCGGCCATGTACACCATCACCGTTCGCGCCAAGGAAACGGCCAAGATCGCCGCTGCCATGATAGACGACCAGCAGTCCGGGCAGGCAGCCGCGCCCGAGACGAAGGTCGCGGATGGCTCCGTCACGACCACCGGCAGCGTCGCCGAGGACATCGTGCTGCCCGCCAAGGTCAACATTCCGGTGATGCTGACCGTCAAGAACTGAGAGCTTTCCAGCCGTTCGCTCTGTCTTTTTGGCGCAATTCCGGAAGAAGGCTACGGCGAAGCCGCCGAGCCTAACCGCGTCACACTTTCCTGGAATTGGTCTTTCTTTGGTTTCTCGCGCAATTCCGGACGGAAAACCGCTTCGCACTTTTCCTGGAATTGCTCTAACGCCGCGGGCCGGTCCGACCTCTCGACGCCCGCGGCGACTTTCTTTTTCCGTGACGCGGCCGAGCCGGGTCACTATATGCGGACCATGACTACCCCGATCCAGACGATCCGCGACGACTTTTCCCTGCTCGACGAGTGGGAGGACCGCTATCGCTACGTGATCGAGCTCGGCGAAGGCCTGCCGCCTTTTCCTGAGGCGGAGCGCACGGCTGCCAACAAGGTGCCTGGATGCGTGAGCCAGGTTTGGCTCACCACAGAGCAGGGAGCGGGTGCCGATCCGGTGATCAGCTTCCAGGGCGATTCGGACGCCCATATCGTGCGCGGCCTCGTCGCCATCATGCTGGCGCTGTTTTCAGGCCGGCATGCAAGCGAAATCCAGAATACGGATGCCGAAGCGACGCTGAAGGAGCTCGGCCTGGACGAGCATCTGTCGCCGCAGCGCGCCAATGGCCTGCGCTCGATGGTCAAGCGCATCAAGCGCGACGCCGAAGCGGCGCTGAAACAGCCGGCCTAATCCGAGAGCCTTGCTGAAAGCAAAACGGCGCCCCACAGGGCGCCGTCGAACTGCTTGCCTAGTACGTTTCACCATTTCACGGAAACGGTGAAAACGCCCTATCTCCTTGTTTTACGCAATTCCGGACGGAAGACCGCTCACACTTTTCCTGGAATTGCTCTAGCTGAAGTCGATCAGCGGCCCTTGCGCTTGCGGCCCAGACCCATCTTCTTGGCGAGTTGCGAGCGGGCGGCCGCGTAATTGGGCGCGACCATCGGGTAGTTGGCGTCCAGGCCCCACTTCTCGCGGTATTCTTCCGGCGTGAGATTGTAGTGGGTCATCAGGTGACGCTTCAGCGACTTGAACTTCTTTCCGTCCTCGAGACAGACGATATAGTCGTCATGGACGGAGCGCTTCGGGTTGACGGCCGGCTTCTGCTTCTCGGCCGACGGCTGCTCCGGCGAGCCGCCGACCCGGCCCAGCGCGGCATGGACGTCGGCGATAAGGTTCGGCAGTTCCCCAACGGGCACCGGGTTGTTGCTGACATAAGCGGCGACGACATCGGCGGTCAGCTCGATCAGCGCATCACCGTTTTTGGAAGGTGTTTCGACGATTTCCATAGTTCTAAGGCCCCAACGAGAGTTGTTTCTAAAACTGCGCCCTTTTTCTAGGATCGGGCATCGCGCGAATTCCATGCAGGAAAGCCTGTGATTCGCGTCGCGTTATCTTAATGGCGCTGCATCGCAAGTAAGTCAATTCGCCTATTCACTTATATTCGCCGATATTCATCAAATATTGCCGATTCAGCTTCAAAAATTCGTGCGCCGTGTAACTTCGCGAGATTTTTCTGGCCAGACCAGCATGCCATGACGTGACGTCATGCATGTGTTAGACATCCGATCGCCGGCCGACACGGTGTCCAATTCTTGGCCAATGCTTGGAGGCCTGTTCCACCAGCGCGATGAATCCTGCGGCACAACGCAGCGCCAGGACACCGCCTCGCTGGCCGACCCGGCAAGGCGGATGACGGATCCCTCAGTAGGGCGCGATGTACTTGCCGTAGACCCAGCCGGTGACGAAATGGCCATTCCGCGCCGGGTCGTGCCAAACCTCGCACCAGCGATAACGGATCGCCCGGCGCTGCTTCCGGCTCGGTTGCCCGGCGATATCGAGCAGGTTTACGCCACCGGTGCAGCGGCCGGTCATCTGCAGCACGGTGCCGTTCGAATAGGCGGCCTCTTTCTGCGATGCGTTGGAAGGATATTTTCGCGCATTGAGCGTATCGCCGAACGGCACCCCGGCCACTTGCCAGGCGGCAAAGACGGTTGCATGAGACTGGCTGGAAAAAGCCGGAACCGACGCGGCGACGGCAACTGCCATGGCCATAAGAACACAGGATTTCATCTTTCCCCCTTCAGCCTGGCTTTTGAAGACCAACCTGGACCGCGCCCCTTGAACCGCCGCTAAGCGGTGTGTTCATTCGGTATTCAAGCAGATTCCGCAGCGAGACATAATGACCAGAGCCTCCACCTTGACTTCCGCCTTCCCGACCGCCAACCCGCCGACGCCTGAGAAACGTCCGGTGTCCGACACCCATCACGGCATTACCCGCAGCGACGACTATGCCTGGATGCGGGCCGACAACTGGCAGGCCGTGTTCCGAGACCCTTCCCTGCTCGACGGCCGGATCCGTGCCCATCTCGAGGCTGAAAACGCCTATCAGGCCGCGCTGATGGCCGGCACGGCCGACTTGCGCGGCAAGCTCTTTGCCGAAATGAAGGGCCGTATCAAGGAAGACGACTCGAGCGTGCCGATGAAGGACGGGCCCTACGCCTATGGCTCGTCCTTCCGGCTGGGCGGCCAGCAGCCGCGCTATTTCCGCACGCCGCGCGACGGCGGCGCCGACGAAATCCTGCTCGACGGCGACGCGGAGGCCGACGGCAAGGCCTATTTCCGGCTGGGCGGCGTCGACCATTCGGCCGACCACAGGAAGCTGCTCTGGGCCTTCGACGACAAGGGCTCGGAATTCTTCACGCTGCGCGTGCGCGATCTTGCGAGCGGCCTGGAGCTTGCCGACCAGATCCCGGACACGGGCGGCGGCGGGGTGTGGAACGCCGGCGATGACGGCTTTTTCTACACCCGTCTCGACGACAATCATCGCCCGTCGAAAGTGTTCTTCCACGCGCTCGGCGACAAGCAGGAGAATGACCGGCTGATCTATGAGGAGACCGATCCGGGCTTCTTCATGGATGTGAGCGGCACGCGCGCCAATGACTGGATCATGATCGGCATCAACGACCATGAGACATCGGAGTATCGGCTTCTGCCGGCCAGCGATCCTTCCGCGGAGCCCAAGCTGGTGGCGGTGCGCGAGACCGGGCTGCAATATGACCTGGAAGAAGGCGGCGACGTCTTCTTCATCCTGACCAATGCCGATGGCGCCAAGGATTTCAAGATCATGACCGCGCCGGTCGGCAATCCGGTGCGCGCCAACTGGCAGGAACTGGTGCCGCACGAGCCTGGACGGCTGATCCTCTCGGTGCTCGGTTTCAAGCATCACATGGTCAGGCTCGAGCGCAAGGAGGGGCTGCCGCGCATCGTGGTGCGCGAGCGCGCCAGCGGCGAGGAGCATTTCATTTCCTTCGACGAGGAGGCTTTCTCGCTCGGCCTCTCCGGCTCTTACGAATACGACACCGAAGTGATGCGCTTCACTTACTCGTCGATGACGACGCCAGCGCAGGTGTTCGACTACAACATGCGCACTCGCGAGCGCGCGTTGCTGAAAACGCAGGAAGTGCCATCCGGCCACGATCCGGACAATTATGTCACGCGCCGCCTGATGGCGCCCGCCGCCGATGGCGAACTGGTGCCGATCTCGCTGCTGTACCACCGCGACACGCCACTGGACGGCTCGGCGCCTTGCCTGCTCTACGGCTACGGCTCCTACGGCATCACGGTGCCTTCGGCCTTCAACACGAACTGCCTGTCGCTGGTCGATCGCGGCTTCGTCTATGCCATCGCGCATGTGCGCGGCGGCAAGGATAAGGGCTATGGCTGGTACGATGACGGCAAGCGGGCGAAGAAGATGAACACCTTCACCGATTTCATCGCCTGCGCGCGCCATCTCGTGGCCGAGCGCTACACAAAGCACGACCGCATCGTCGCGCAAGGCGGCTCGGCCGGCGGCATGCTGATGGGAGCAATCGCCAACATGGCGCCCGAAAGCTTCGGCGGCATCGTCGCCGAGGTGCCGTTCGTCGACGTGCTCACCACCATGCTCGACGCCAGCCTGCCGCTGACGCCGCCGGAATGGCCCGAATGGGGCAACCCGATCGCGTCGGCCGACGACTATGCAACGATCGCGGCCTATTCGCCCTACGACAATGTCGCGGCGCTCGACTACCCGCCCATCCTGGCGCTGGCGGGCCTGACCGATCCGCGCGTCACCTATTGGGAGCCGGCGAAATGGGTGGCGCGGCTGCGCGAACGCAAAACGGGCGACAATCCCGTGCTGTTCAAGATCAACATGGATTCCGGCCATGCCGGTGCGTCGGGTCGCTTCTCGCGGCTGGAGGAGATCGCCTACATTTACGCCTATGCCCTGAAAGTGACCGGCAAGACTTGATTTTCCACTCGCAATTACCAAGCCTGCGCGTTACGCAATGCTCTGTTCTTGGACGTGGTCCTTGGACCGCGCCGGCTGTTCATTCACAAGGTTCGTCATGCTGCTCGTCGACGTCTATCTCGACAAATCACCCATACAGGGCATCGGCGTCTTCGCCAAACACCGCATTCCAAAGGGCACGCTGATCTGGAAGCTCGACCCAAGGTTCGACCGACGCATTCCCGTCGACACCTATGAGGGCGAAAGCGGCCCGGTGAAATCCTATCTCGACCGCTATTCCTATCCGGACCGGCGCGACCCCAATTACATCGTCTTCGAGGCGGATGACGCGCGCTACATGAACCATGCGGACGAGCCGAACTGCGACGTCTCCTCGCCCGAGGAAACCTACGCGCTTCGCGATATCAAGCCCGGCGAGGAACTGACCTGCGACTACAACCACTTTTTCGAGAACGGCTTCGACTTCCTGGGCGACCGCCACCCATAAAATATGGTGGCCGCCAGTGTGAGCCGGGCTAGCTCGCCGGCTTGCGCGCCGGATAGCCGTTCGGATGCGGCGGGACGGCCTTGAGATAGGCGGCAATCGCTGCGCGGTCGTCCGCGCTCAGCTGCGCCATGTTTTTCTGGACCTCGACCATGGCGCCGCCGACGGAATCGAAATCGGGCGTGAAGCCGGTTTCGAGGTAGTTGGCGATGTCGGCTTCCGACCAGCTCTTGATGCTCTTCCCATCGGGGGTGATGTTGGGCACGACGCCCGCGCCTTCGGCGGCCACGGCGCCCGCCAGCCACTCGCCCTTTTTGGCGCCGCCGGCGAAATCGCGCGGCGTGTGGCATTCGCCGCAATGGCCTGGCCCCTCGGCCAGATAGCGGCCGGCCAGAACCTTGCCCGGCGTGCCGTCGGGCAAGGCGATCACCGGCTCAGGGCTGAGATAGAGGCGCTTCCACAGGCCGATGCCGCGGCGAATGTTGAAGGGGAAGGAAAGCTTGTGATCCGGCGCCTTGCCGGCAACCGCCGGCAGCGTCTTCATGAAGGCGTAGAGGTCGGCGATGTCGGCCGGCTTCATGCGCGCGTAGGACGCATAGGGAAAGGCCGGATAGAAATGCTCGCCGGACGGCGAAACGCCCTTCAGCATCGCATTGGCGAAATCCTCCTCGCTCCAGGCGCCGATGCCATCCCTCTGGTCCTGCGAGATGTTGGGCGGAACGAAGGTGCCGAACGGCGTCTTCAGCTCGAGGCCACCGGTCAGTTGCAGGCGACCATCGCCCTGCGATCCCGGCTTGGCGTGGCAGGAGGTGCAGCCCCCGGCATAGAAAATGCGCTTGCCCTTGGCGGCGTCGCCAGGGCCGAGCTGCGCGACGGTCACAGCGTCCAGCCTGACCGGCGCCGAGAGGACCCAGCCGGCGGCAGCCGCGGCGCCGCCAAGCACGATAACGGCGCCGACGAGTTTCTTCAGCCAGGCCATTATCAGGCGATCAGCCCTTCTTGACCCTGTAGCTCTGATGGCAGGCACCGCAATCGCCGCCAAGCGTGTTGAGCTGCGCCTTCAAACCGTCGACATCACCCGGCGGCGAGGCGACCGCTTCCTTGGTATTGGCCAGGAACTTGTCCTCGGCGGCCTTGAAGCCGGCCATGTCTTCCCAGATCTTGGGCGCGGCCGTGGTATCGCCCTTGTCGCTGCCGGCCGGGAACAGCTTCTCGGTATCGAACTTCTCGGCATTGGCCTGCAAGGCCTTCAGGGTCGTCAGCACGGCAGCCGCGTCGAAATCCTCCTCGCCCTTCACCACCTTGGACAACTGGCCGGCGAGCTTGCCGCGCTCCTTCATCAGCGCCTGGCGCTCCTGGATCGGATCGGCAAAGGCGACCGAACCGGCAAAGGCGAGCATAGAGATGGCAAGGACAAGCTTTCTCATTCAATTTGGCTCCGTGGATGATGAGGGGACTGAACGTTAACGGGCGTCACAGACAGATTATTCCCCTTCGCCGTGACGATTTTGCTGACTGCCTTGGTTTCTTCCCGCCCGGAAAAGAAAAGCCCCGGCTTGCCGGGGCTTTTCAGTAAGATCGATCAGCCTTTAGCCTTCTCGTACATCTCCAGGACGTGGTCCCAGTTGATCAGGCTGTCGACGAAGGCTTCGAGATATTTCGGCCGCGCGTTGCGGTAGTCGATGTAATAGGAATGCTCCCAGACGTCGACGCCGAGGATCGGCGAGCCGCCATGCACCAGCGGGTTCTCGCCGTTCGGGGTCTTGGAGATTTCGAGCTTGCCGTTCTTGACCGAAACCCAGGCCCAGCCGGAGCCGAACTGGGTGGTGCCGGCGGCGATGAAATCCGCCCTGAACTTGTCATAGCCGCCGAGATCGCTGTCAACGGCCTTCTGCAGGGCGCCCGGCAGCTTGTTGCCGCCACCGCCCTTCTTCATCCACTTCCAGAAATGGATATGGTTGTAGTGCTGGGCCGCGTTGTTGAAGAGCCCGGCATTCTTGCCGAAAGACTGCTTCACGACCTCTTCGACCGACAGGTCGCCCATCCCGGCCTCGGCGGCGAGCTTGTTGCCGTTGTCGACATAGGCCTTATGGTGCTTGTCGTGGTGATACTCCAGCGTCTCCTTCGACATGTAAGGCTGAAGCGCCTCGTAGTCGTAAGGCAAGGCGGGCAACTCAAAAGCCATGGATGGTACTCCCTCGAGGAAAAAATCCGGTGAAACCACCGAACTAGATAGGTCTGGAATGGGTTGGGGCAACTCCAGAATGAAGCGCCGAGCGACTTTAGAGCAATTCGCGGAAAAGTGTGAAAGGGTTTTCCGTCCGGAATTGCCCCAAACAAGAGAAAGAGTGGATCGCCGTTTCGTGAAACGCTGAAACTCCAGCGGCTCATGCGGCGGACGTCGAATGCGCCCATTCCCAATAGAGCTCGCGCGCCTTCTTGGCCACGGGTCCGGGTTGCAGGTCGCGGCTTTCGATGCGCGTGACCGGCACGACCTTGGAATGGTTGCCGGTCGAGAAGATTTCGTCCGCCTCGAGAAAATCGCGAACCGACAGCGTCTTCTCGATGGTCCTGAAGCCATAGTCGCCGAGCAGGTTGATGGTGCGCGAGCGGGTAATGCCGGACAGGAACGTGCCGTTCGCGGCCGGCGTCATCACATGGCCGTCCTTGACCAGGAAGATGTTGGACGTGCCGGTCTCGGCGACATTGCCCAGCATGTCGAGCACCAGCGCATTGTCGAAGCCGCGGTTCTTGGCCTCCAGGATGGCGCGGCCATTGTTGGGGTAGAGGCAGCCGGCCTTGGCGTTGGTCGGCATGGTCTCGATGGTCGGGCGCCGGAACGGCGAGACGCCGATCGAGAAACCCGACGGCGGGATCATCGGCGATTCGTACAGGCAGAGGCAGAAGCGGGTCGAATCCGGATCGGCCGGCACGCCCATATAGCCGCCATGCTCGGCCCAATACATCGGCCTGACATAGACTGCCGTCTTGCCGTCAAATTTCTTCAGGCCGTCCCAGGTCAGGCCGACGATCTCTTCCGTGGTCATCGACGGCTTCAGGCCAAGCGCCGTCGCCGATGCGTTGACGCGGGCGGAGTGAAGCTCAAGGTCGGGCGCGACGCCTTCGAACCAGCGGCAGCCGTCGAAGACGCTGGTGCCGAGCCACATGGCATGGCTGCGCGGACCCAGTATCGCGACATTGCCCTCGTACCAGTCGCCGTCCACATAGGTCCAAGTCGCGGTTTGCGCCGCTGCCGCCAGTGTCATGTTCGCCGTCCAAACGAGTAATTTCAGACGGCCATAGGACGATGCTTTGACGGCCGGCGTCAACCGACATGGGCAAAAATCGTTGAGGCCAGCGGGACTTAAGTGCAATCAGCGCTTGCGCGACGCTCCTCCGCGCCGCAAAACTTAAGCCATGCATCATGCGGCCTATGTCTTCGACGCCTATGGCACGTTGTTCGACGTGCACGCCGCCGTGCGCCGCCATGCCGGCGAGATCGGCCCGGACGGCCAGCTGCTGTCGGAAATCTGGCGCGCCAAGCAGCTCGAATATTCCTGGGTCCGAACGCTGATGGGCTCATACGCCGACTTCTGGCAATTGACCGAGCAGTCGCTGGATTTCGCGCTGCGCAAGGTGCCCTCGGCCGATCCGGCGCTCAAGGCCAAGCTGCTGGAAGCCTATTGGCGGCTCGACTGCTACCCGGAAGTGCCCGCCGTGCTGAAAGCACTGAAAGGGTCGGGCGCGAAGCTCGCGATCCTTTCCAACGGGTCGCCGGAAATGCTCAACGCCGCGGTCAAATCCGCGGCACTCGACCAGATCCTCGACGACGTTTTTTCGGTCGATGCGGTGCGCAAGTTCAAGACCGACCCGTCGGTCTACGACATGGTAGTCACCAGCTGGCGGCTCTATCCGGGCGCGGTGTCGTTCCAGTCGTCCAACCGTTGGGACGTGGCGGGCGCCACGAAGTTCGGGTTCCGCACGGTCTGGATCAACCGCGCCGACCAGCCGGACGAGTACCGCGACTTTCCCCCGGGGCTGATCCTGCCCTCGCTCGAAGGCCTGCTGGCCGGCGCATGAACGTGATGTTGCTGCAGCGCAACAGCTGCAGGGCGATCACAGCTTCGCCTTTTTCTGTCCACCCTCAGGCCAGAATTGGAACCGCCTATCGCCGCTGACTGTTATGGATGGCGCCGGCGACGGACCCTCGCTTTCATGCTTTCTTGCGAATTAAGACCTAGAAAAGGCAACCATGTCAGACGCTTCCCTCCGCATCAGCCGTCGCGGCTTCCTCAATTTGACGGCCCTTGGCGCCGCTTCGGCCGCCGTTTCCGCCTGCACCACCACCAGCGATCAAGGCCCGGCCCCCATCCAGACGCCGCCGCCTCAGGCCCCTGTCGAGCCGCCGCTCGGCGATTACGAGACGATGTATGGCGCGATGTCCGACAATGGCTTCGACCTGCCGGCGATTCCGGTGAACAAGATCGATCACAAATTCCTACGCCAGATTGTTCCCGATCCGACCGGGCAGCGGCCGGGCACCATCGTCGTGGATACAACCAACCATTTCCTCTATCTGGTGCGCGAGGGCGGCCAGGCGATCCGCTACGGCGTCGGTCTCGGCCGCGCCGGCTTCGAATGGTCGGGCGACGCGGTCGTGCAGTGGAAGCAGAAGTGGCCGAAATGGACGCCACCGGACGAAATGGTCGCGCGCCAGCCGGAACTGACGCAATTCAGCGCCAAGAATGGCGGCATGCCGGGCGGCCTGAAGAACCCGCTGGGCGCGCGTGCGCTCTATCTCTTCCAGGGCAACCAAGACACGCTCTATCGCCTGCATGGCTCGCCCGAATGGTGGTCGATCGGCAAGTCGGTGTCGTCGGGCTGCGTGCGCCTGATCAACCAGGACATCATCGACCTCTACGACCGCGTGCCCACCAAGACCCCGGTCGTCGTGACGGCCAATGTCGGCGCGCCGGAAGAGGACATGCCGGAGCGCAAGGCGATCCCGATCGACAATGGCGTGCCGACGGGCTCGATCCTGCTCGGTCCGGTGAAGCGGCTGAGCAACGAGATTTTCTGACGACGCGGATCGGTTAGCGGTGCTCGGTCAAAATCGTGGCCAGCACCGCAACGCCGCGCCGCAAAGCATCCGCGTCGAGCCCGGCATAGCCAAGAATGAAGCCGGCCGTTTTCGGTCGAGGCCCGCCCGGATCGTAAAGCGGCGAGACCGGATAGAGGCCGATCCCCGCAGCGCGCGCGGCCGCGATGAGCGTCGGCTCGCGCGCGGCGGCAATGCCATTCATCCAGGCAACGACATGAAGTCCCGTTTCGGCGCCTGCGATTGTGACCCTGTGGCCAAGGTGGTCGGTCAAGGCTTGCAGCAGGATGCCCCTGCGCTCGGCGCTCTTCCTGCGAATGCTGCGCACGTGGCGCTCATAGGCGCCGCTCGCCAGCAGGTCGGCCAGCACGTCCTGTTCCAGCATCGGCGCGTGCCGGTCGGTCAGGCGCTTTGCCTCGCTGAATGCCCGGCGCAGGCCGGCGGGGACGACGAGGTAGCCGAGCCGCAAGGTCGGCGAGAGCGTCTTGGACAGCGTGCCGACATAAATGACGCTGTCCGCGTCGAGCGCCTGCAGCGGCGGGATGGGACTGATGTCGTGCCGGTATTCGCCGTCATAGTCGTCCTCCACGACGTAGGCGCCCACGCCGGTGGCCCAAGCCAGCAGCGACCGCCGCCGCGTTGCTGAAAGCACGCCGCCGAGCGGAAACTGATGCGAAGGCGTCACATAGGCGAGACGGGCCGGCGGCAGCTGATCCGTCCGTAGCCCATCCGTGTCCACGGAAACGGGCAAGGCGATGCCGCCCACCGCCACGAAGGCGTGGCGTGCCAGCAGATAGCCCGGGTTCTCGATCACGAAGGGGTCGCCCGGGTCGAGCAGCAGCCGCGCGCAGAGGTCCAGCCCCTGCTGCGAGCCATTGACGATGACGATCTGGTCCGGCGCGCAACTGATGCCGCGCGCCCTCCACAGATAAGCCTGAAGCGCGTTGCGCAGGACGGAAGACCCCTGAGGATCGCCATAGCGCAGCCGTGCGGGGCGCCGCAGGATGGCCTTGTTCGACGCCCGCCGCCAGGCCAGCACCGGGAAATCTGCTCCGGACAGGTCGCCATAGCGGAAATCCGCAATCCTGGCCGGCTGCGCCAACGCCGTCGGAGGCAGGGTCAGCAACCGCTGTGCGAAGGCGGAGAGGTTGCGCGGCGAAATGGTCGCGACAGGCGCTTCTCCCGACTTCCTCTCCAACCCCGGGGCAACGACGGCGCGCGTGCCGTGCCGGATGATCAGATAGCCTTCGGCGTCGAGCTGATTGTAGGCGGCCGTGACCGTGGTCCGCGACGCCCCCCACTCGGCCGCAAAAGCCCGCGTCGACGGCAGGCGATCGCCGGGCCGATACGCCCCGCTGTGGATCTGCTCCTTGATCGCCGCGATGATCCGGCGCGCGACGCCGTCCTGTTCCAACTGGACCACCTGAAACTTTCAAAACTGGATATTCCAAGCAAGCCAGACATCCGGCATCTTTCCCTGCAACGCAAGGAGTTTCGCCATGTACACACCGCCCGCTTTTCGCGACGACGATCGTGAGAGCCTCACCGCCACCATCCGAGCCGTGCGCCTGGCAATCCTGGTCACCGCCACGGTAGAAGGACCGCTGGCGACGCCTCTGCCGCTTTTGCTCGACGAGAACGAGGGCGAGCATGGCGTGATCTACGGCCATGTCGCAAAGGCAAACCCGCAATGGCGCGTGCCGCCGCTGGGCGACGGACTGGCGATGTTCATGGGCCCGGATGCCTATGTGACACCGGCCTGGTATCAGACCAAGCAGGAGACCGGGAAGGTGGTGCCGACCTGGAACTATGTCGCCGTCCAAGCGCATGGGCCGATCGAATTCTTTGAGGACGCCGACAGGCTGCTCGAGGTGGTGACCCGCCTCACCAACCTGCATGAAGGCGGGCGCAGCATGCCCTGGGCGGTGTCGGACGCGCCGGCGGATTTCATCCAGTCGCAGTTGAAGGGCATTGTCGGCCTGCGCATGCGCATCACGAAGCTGGAAGGCAAGCGCAAGATGAGCCAGAACCGCAACGCGGCCGATCGCGCAGGCGTGGTCGCCGGCCTGGCGGCCAGCGAGCGGCCATCCGACCGCGAGGTCGCGCCGCTCATTCCCTTGTGACAGTCAACACCATCTCAATGCGAGTGAACCCATCATGCTGGACCTGACCCAGTTCACCTTGTACTTCGCCGCGGCTTTCCTGCTTGCCATCATGCCGGGGCCGGGCATCTTCTATGTCGCCGCTCGCACACTGGCGGGAGGACGCGTGGAAGGCATCGCCTCCAGTTTCGGAACGGGGCTGGGCGGCATGGCCCATGTGCTTGCCGGCAGCCTGGGCGTCTCGGCAATCGTGCTCGCCAGTGCTGAACTGTTCACCGCGCTGAAACTGATCGGCGCCGTCTATCTCGTCTGGCTAGGCTTCCGTACCATGCAGTCTGCCCGCCGCGAGGCGAGGACCTTGCTGGAGGGCGGAACACCGGCGCCGGCCGTCGGCCCGGACCGAGCATTTCGCGAAGGCGTGCTGGTCGAGGCGCTGAACCCGAAGACGGCCGCCTTCTTCCTGGCCTTCATCCCGCAATTCGTGAATCTGGCTGCCGGCCACGTCGCCCTGCAGTTCATGGTCCTCGGCTTCATATCGGTCTCGCTCAACACATTGGCCGATGTCCTGGTCGCCTTTGCGGCGAGCCGCATTCGGCAAGGCGCCGCTGGACGTTCGGGCGTGATACGCCGGCTGCGCGAGGCGTCGGGCGGTGCGATGATCGCGCTTGGGATCGGTCTCGCCATAGCCAAGCGCCCTGCCCTATAAGCGCCGGCCACGGTAAGGCGGCCTGCTGATTGCTCAGCTGCGCAATGCCTCGCCGACCGCTTCGCCGAGACGCTCGACGATCGCATCGATGGCCGCGACATCGCAGATGAAGGGCGGCGCAAGCAGCACGTGGTCACCACTGGCTCCGTCGATCGTGCCGCCCATCGGGTAGACGAGAAGGCCATTCGCCATGGCGGCCTTCTTGACGCGCGCATGCAGCTTGCGCTTCGGATCGAAGGGCTGCTTGGTCGAACGGTTTTCGACCAGCTCCACACCCATGAACAGGCCGCGCCCGCGAATGTCGCCGATATGAGGATGATTGCCGAAGCGCTCGCTGAGCCGGCGCACCAGATGCGCGCCCATGGCTTTCACATTGTCGAGCAACCGGTCGCGGGCAATGACCTCCTGGACAGCGAGCGCGGCGGCACAGGCCATCGGATGGCAGATATAGGTGTGGCCGTGCTGGAAGAGCCCTGAGCCGTTGGCGAAGGCGTCGAAGATTTTCTGGCTTAACAGCACCGCGCCAATCGGCTGATAGCCGCCGCCCAGCCCCTTGGCGATCGTCATCAGGTCGGGTGCGACGCCATCCTGCTCGCAGGCATGCAGCGTGCCGGTGCGGCCCATGCCGCACATCACTTCGTCGAGGATCAGGAGCACGCAATAGCGGTCGCAGATGTCGCGGACACGGCGCAAGTAATCCGCCACCGGCGGCACGGCGCCCGCCGTCGCGCCGACGACCGTTTCGGCAACGAAAGCCATGACCGTCTCAGGTCCGAGCTCGATGATCCTGTCCTCCAGCGCCTGCGCCGCGCGTGCGGCATAATCCTCGTCGCTCTCGCCGGCCTCCTGGAAGCGATAGGCGAAGCATGGGTCGATGTGATGCGTTTCGATCAACAGCGGCCGGAACTGGGCGCGGCGCCATTCGTTGCCGCCGGTCGCCAACGCGCCGAGCGTGTTGCCGTGATAGCTCTGCTTGCGCGCAACGATGTTGCGGCGCTGCGGTTGGCCGATCTCGACAAAATACTGCCGCGCCATCTTGAGCGCCGCCTCAACCGCCTCCGAGCCGCCGGAGACGAAATAGGCGTGGCTGATGCCGGCCGGCGCATCGGCGATCAGCCGGTCGGCCAGCGCTTCAGCGACATCGCTGGTGAAGAAGCTGGTGTGGGCGTAAGCCAGCGTGTCTGCCTGCCGGTGCATGGCGGCGATGACATCGGGATGGCCGTGGCCGAGGCAGGAAACAGCAGCTCCACCGGACGCGTCGATATAGGCGCGCCCGTTGCTGTCGAAGAGTTCGACGCCCTTGCCGCCGCTGGCGACGGGGAGCGTGGAGTTGATCTGGCGATGCAGGATATGGGTCATGATTTCCTCCGGCCGCGCGGCGGCAAGATGTGGATGTCGAGTTGAGAGAGTTGGTCCTCGGTGCGACGGATGGCGGCAAGCGCCTTGTCCCCGCCCTTGCCGGCGATCAGCGCCGCGAGGATCTCGCCGACGACGAAGGCCGGCGCCATGACATGGAAGAAGGACGGGCTTTCCGTCGGCACCAGCACCGACAGCGCGGCGAGGCCGACGAGCGGTGACACGGCGCTATCGGTCAGCGCGATCACCGGCACGCCACCCGCAGCGGCGCGACGGGCAAGATCGACGGTGAGCCTGGTGTAGGGAGCGACGCTGACCACGAACAGGACGTCTTGCGAAGTAGCGAGGCGAACGGCGTCGGTGCCTGCTCCCGATGCGCCGTCCAGCGTTACCGCCTTCTCGCCGAGGAAGGACATGACATAGGAAAAATGCGCGACGACCGGATGGCTGGAGCGCAGTCCGAGGCAGAATATCCGGCGCGCTGCGTGGAGCCGCTCGGCCGCCGCGGCAAGCGTGTCGAGCTGTTCGGGTTCGCCAAGCTTTGCGATCTGGCTGGATAGCGATTTTATCATTTCGAAGGCCAAGGCCCGATCGCCGACCTCGCTTTGCCGCGCCAGTTGCACGCCGGCCTTGCCGGCGAAACCGAGCTCGCCCTGCCGCATGGCGTTGGCGTAAAGCGAGCGCAACGGCTCGTAGCCGTCGAAGCCCAGCCGCTTGGCCAGGCGCACCATCGTCCATGGCTGCAGGCCGGCGCGGCGCGCCTGCTCGCGCATCGACAGCAACGCGACATCCTCGGGATTGTCGAGAAGATAGCGGGCAGCGTCCTGAAGCTGCGAAGGCAAGCTGTCGAAGACCTCGACGATGGCATCGGTGAGCGGCGCGCGGATCATGCCACGACCATAGACGCGAATGGATGATCGTGCAATATATGTTGCACAAATTGTCTACATGCAACAAATGGAGCAATCCATGCTGAACCAAAATCGAGTGGCGATCGCCGTGGCGCCAAATGGCGGCCGGCGCACCAAAGCCGATCACCCCGCCCTGCCGATCACCCCAGATGAGTTGGCTGATGTGGCCGCCGCCTCGCTCGATGCCGGCGCCGCCATGATCCATGTCCATGTCCGCGACCGCGACGGACGCCATTTGCTCGACGCCGAGGTCTACCGGGCCGCCACCGCAGCGATCAGGGCCAGCGTCGGCGACAGGCTTGTTCTCCAGATCACCAGCGAGGCGCTGGGCCTCTATCGGCCCGAAGAGCAGATGCGCGTGGTTCTGGAAACGCAGCCGGAGGCGGTTTCGCTTGCCTTGCGCGAGCTCGTGCCCGACCAAACGCATGAGGCGGCTTTCGCCTCGTTTCTCGAAACGCTGCGCGTGGAAAAAGTCACGCCGCAGATCATCCTCTATACACCTGAGGAGGCGAGCTATCTCGTGGCGCTCACGGGTCGCGGCCTGATCCCCTTCGACAATCTGCCGGTTCTCTACGTGCTCGGCCGCTACACTGTCGGGCAGACATCGCGCCCCGCCGACCTGCTGCCGTTCCTTGCGCCCGGCATCCCCGCCGCGAGGCACTGGATGGTCTGCGCCTTCGGCGGCCAAGAGACGGCATGCGTGACGACCGCCGCATTGCTTGGCGGGCATGCACGTGTCGGTTTCGAGAACAATCTTTTTCTCCCCGATGGGACGCTGGCTTCCGGAAATCAGGACCTTGTCGCGGCCACAAGGCGGGCAATCGAAGCCTGCGGGCTCACGCTCGCCGATGCGGACGCGTTGCGAAGCCCGAATGCCTAACGCGTCAGCATTTTGCAAATTTGCAGTGCATTTTACAATAGAATGCATTTTCAATTTGCGCTACCGGACCGACAGTGCTACGCTTCCGGGGTAATCCAACAAAAAGGGGAACCCAAAAAATGAAGTTCGCACTCGCAAGCCTCACCGCCGCCGCGGCCGTCGCGGCAACGCTCGCCTTCGGTCAGCCGGCCTTCGCCGACGACCTGATCGTGGCGACCGACACCGCCTTCGTTCCGTTTGAGTTCAAGGAAGGCGACAAATATGTCGGCTTCGACATCGACCTGTGGGCGGCAATCGCCAAGGATATCGGCGTGACCTACACGCTACAGCCGATGGACTTCAACGGCATCATCCCGGCGCTGCAGACCAAGCAGGTAGACGTCGGACTGGCCGGCATAACCATCAAGGACGAGCGCAAGAAGGTCATCGACTTCTCAGACGGATATTATGACAGCGGCTTCCTTTTGATGGTGCCGGTCGACAGCACGATCAAAGGTCCGGACGATCTCGTCGGCAAGACGCTGGCCGTGAAGACCGGCACGTCGGCGACCGACTACGCCAAGGAGCATTTCAAGGGTACGGAGCTGCGCCTGTTCCCGAACAGCGACAACGCCTATCTCGAGGTCGCGACCGGCCGCGCCGACGCCGCCATGCATGATACGCCGAACGTGCTCTATTACATCAAGACCAACGGCCAAGGGAAAGTGAAGACGGTCGGCCCGCAGATGATGGCGCAGCAATATGGCATCGCCTTCCCGAAGGGCAGTGAACTCGTCGCCAAGGTCAATGCTTCGATCGCCAAGCTGAAGGGCGACGGCACCTACGAGGCCATCTACAAGAAGTGGTTCGGCACCGAGCCGCCGAAGAGCTGATCCACCGGATTCCGCCTGGATCTTCCCCTTGGACCTTGGGGCGCGCCGGCATGGTCGGCGCGCCCCCCCTGAAGGATGGCTCTCATGGATTTCGACTGGTCCGTCATCTGGCAGGCACTGCCCGAGCTGCTGAAGGGTGCCCGCCTCACCGTCTTGATCGCGCTCGCCGGGCTTGCCGGCGGCCTTGTCATCGGCTTCGCCGCCGGGCTGGCGCGCGCTTATGGCAACATCGTGCTTAACGCCATCGCCATGATCTATGTCGAGATCATTCGCGGCACCCCTATCATCGTGCAGGTGATGTTCATCTATTTCGCGCTGCCAATCCTGGCGGATGTCCGCATCAACCCGCTGGCGGCCGCGATCATGGCGATCATCATCAATGCCGGCGCCTATATCGCGGAGATCGTGCGCGGCGCCTTCCTTTCCGTCCATCGCGGCTTGCGCGAGGCCGGCCTGGCGCTCGGCCTGCCGTTCTGGAAGGTGCTTTTCTACATCATCGGCCCGCTCGCCTTCCGCCGCATGATTCCGGCGCTGGGCAATCAGTTCATCGTCAGCCTGAAGGATACCTCGCTGTTCATCGTCATCGGCGTCGGCGAACTCACCCGGCAAGGCCAGGAAATCATGGCGGCCAACTTCCGCGCCGTTGAGATCTGGTCGGCCGTGGCAATGTTCTACCTGATCATGACCGGCACGCTTACGCTCATCCTCCGGCTGACCGAACAGAGGATGCGCATCCTGTGAGCATCGTGGCCTTCAACAAAGTCACCAAACGCTTCGGCCAGGTCACCATCCTCGACCAGGTGGATCTGTCGATCGAGCCCGGCGAAAAGGTCGTGCTGATCGGCCCGTCCGGCTCCGGCAAGTCGACGCTGCTGCGCTGCATCAACGCGCTGGAGGAAATCAATGGCGGCGACCTCGTCGTCGACGGCATCAGCGTCAAATCCGGCGGCCGCAAGGTCCGCCTGATCCGCCAGGAAGCCGGCATGGTCTTCCAGCAGTTCAACCTGTTTCCGCAGATGACGGCTCTGGAAAACGTCGCCTTCGGACCGCGCCGCGTGCGCGGCGAGACGCGACAGGAGGCACGCAAGCAGGCGCTGGAGATGCTCGCCAAGGTCGGTCTTGCCGAACGCGCGCATCACTATCCTAGCGAGCTTTCCGGTGGCCAGCAGCAGCGTGTCGCCATTGCGCGGGCGCTTGCCGTCAAGCCGAAGCTGATGCTGTTCGACGAGCCGACCTCGGCGCTCGACCCCGAACTGCGCCACGAGGTGCTGCGCGTGATGCAGGCGCTGGCCGAGGAAGGCATGACGATGATCGTCGTCACGCATGAGATGGCCTTTGCCCGCAAGGTCGGAACCAGGCTGATCTTCATGGAAGGCGGCAAGATCGCTGTCGACGGCGAGCCGCGGGAGCTGCTTGCAAACCCGCAAAACCCGCGCTTGAAAGAGTTTCTCCAGCATGTTGCATGATGCCGGCCGCCGGCTTTCCTTCATCGACGTCGCCGGGTCGCCCTATGATGTCGGAGCCGCCCTCGGGCGCTTCGGCAGAGCGGCGCTCAACGACCATTTCCAGACGTCCACCGCATGGCGCGAGCTCAACGCGCGCCGCGCCGATCCGCGCATCGGCACCATGGCGACGATTGTGCGGGAGCGGTTCCCCCGATACTGGGCCGAACTGCAGGGCCTCGCCGCCGGGCTTGAATTGGCTTTCGAGGACGTCTTCCTGTGGAACTGCCGCGGCGACATCTGGGCGATGGCTCCGGACGGCTGCACGACCGTGCAATTGTCAGGGCCCCCGCATGTGATCGGCCACAACGAGGACGGCGACCCCGACTTCGCCGGGCATTGCGCGCTGGCCCATGTGACGTCTGAAGGCGGCAATCAATTTACCGCCTTCGTCTATCCCGGCTCGCTGCCCGGCCACACATTCGCGGCCACGTCCTCGGGGCTGGTGCAAACTGTGAACAACACCAGGCCGCTTGCCGGCGGCGCCGGGGTGCCGCGCATGGTGCTCGCCCGCGCCGTGCTCGACGCAGCGGACCTCGACGCGGCGCTGGCCCTGCTCGAATCGGTGACACGCGCCGGCGCCTTTCATCTCACCCTGGCGCAGGCCGGCGATGCGCGGCTGCTCAGCGTCGAGTTCACCGCGCAGGCGCTGTCGGTCGATCGCGTCGACGCGGCGCGTATCCACTCGAACCACCTTATCCATGCCGACACCGGGCGCATGTCGCAGATCGTCACCGGCTCGTCCGGCGTGCGCCAGCGACGCGGCGAAGCGCTGCTGGATCAGACGCCTCAGTCCGAGCCGCAACGCCGCGCGCTCGCCATCTTGTGGGACGCGGCCGACCCGGAGCTGCCGATCTACCGCACCGACCCGGCCGACAGCGATGTCGAGAACACGCTTGCCAGCGCCATCTTCCGCGTCGGGGCTGACAAGGTCGAGTGGGCTGTCTACGATGCGGCACACGAAGCAGCGCGCTTCGACATGCGGGATAGGCTGGTCCCTGTCGCGGGGTGAACAGGAACGATGCCAGAGGAAGCCGTCGCGGAGCCGCCGCGCACCATCGAGGACCTGAGGGCGCTGGCGCTCTCGGTCGGCCGCGACGAAGCGGGCTTTTCCCTCGGCTCCAAGGCGCATGATGTCTTCGCCAAGCTTGTCGAGGCGCCCGAACAATCGGCGGTCCGCACGATATCGGAGCTCGCCGATCAATTCGGGATCAATCCGTCGACCCTGACGAGGCTGGCGAAGCGTCTCGGCTTCGAGGGTTTCAGCGATTTCCAGGCCGTCTTCCGCAAGGCGATCGCCGACGACCAACAATATTTCTACAGCCGCCAGGCCGGAAGGCTGATGACGACGCCGTCGGCAGGCGGCGCCGAAGTCGAGGTCTTCGGGCAGCTGGCGCGCGAAACGGCAGCGAATGTCGACGGCTTCCTCGGCCAGTTGGACGCCGCCTCGCTGAAGGGCGCGACCGCGCTGCTGGCCAGCGCGCGGCGCGTGCGCGTGCATGGCGTTCGCCAGTTCCATTCGCTGGCGAGCTTCCTCACCTACTGCCTGGGCATGGTGCGCTCGGACGTGGCACTTCTGGACGCGCCGCGCCTCGGCGTCGCCGAAGCGCTGTCGCAGCTCGAGCCGGGTGACGTCGTCATCGTAGCCAGCTGCGCGCCCTATACGCGCAGCGTCGCCGAGGTCGGCCGCATTGCTGCGGCGAACGGCCAGAGCGTGATCGCGATTACCGACTCCCGGTCCTCGCCGCTCGTCCCGCCAGCCGAGCATGCCTTCTTCATCCCGCATGCCAGCAGCTTCTATTCGAACAGCATGGGCGCCTATGTCGTGTTTTGCGAGGCGCTGCTCAACCTCGTCGCCCGCGAGCTGGGCGACAAGGCGCTGAACTCGCTGGCCGGACGCGAGCGGCTGATCGCCGAGATGAACATCGAGGTCGGCTGATCTCCTCAGCCACCCAAATTCCGTCGCGAAGTCAGGTGCAGACCCACTCGCGGATCTTGCACTCCTTCCCCTCCCCGCCGCATCGCGCCGTCGCCTTGTCCTGCGCATCCTTGCGGGTCGTGGCCGATGCCGCGCCCCAGAACGGGGTGGCCGCGCCACGGCTCTTGCCGACCGAGAGCGCCGCACAATGCTCATAGGGAAAGCCGGTGCCGTCGTCATCGTCCCAATGGCGTTGGATGCGGAACACCTCGACCACCCTGCAGCCCTTGCCATCCGCGTTCTCGCAATACTTGAGCGCGATGTCTTCGGCCTCCTGGCGCTTGTCGGCACCCCAGAAGAAGCCGTGCCGGCCGTCATCCGGCGAATAGGCGATGGCGCCCCAGATGCCCTTTTCCTCGCCCGTCTCGGCCGGCGGCGGCGCCACCAGGTCGGCGGCATGGCTGGCGATCGTAAGCCCGGCCAGTGCCGCCGCCAGCAGCGGGAGTGAGAGGCGACGGTTGATCAGCATTTTCGTTCTCCAGCTTGTGGCCATTCTTGAACCCTTGGCGATGCCGGCCTCTATCCGCCCATGCGCGCGACCGAGACGACGATGCAGGTGTTGCCGGTGGGGACCAGCAGCGCCTGGCCGCCATTGTTGGCCAGGTTGAAAAGGCTGGTGTTCGACAGATTGTCCGCCGGAACGCTGCCTTTCGGCAGGGTCTGCGCGACCTCCTGGCAGGATTTTTGGAAAGGAGCCACCCGCACGAGGCTCCCCTCGCAGCTCTGGCCGACAGGCGAAGCAATGACGACGCCGGCGGCTTGCGTCTTGTAGTCCGGCAGATCGTAACTCATCCCGGCGACGGCCTGCACCGCATGGGCATCCGGCGAGGTGCTGTCCCACTGTGTCTGGATCGCATAGGTCGATCCCGCGGTCAGCGCCTGCCCGAGCGCGACGAAGAGGTTGGCGCAGGTGTGGACGCCAGCCTGGCTCGCATGCGTCTGAAACGGAGTTCTGCCGGCCGAAGCATCTCCCGCGACGGGCTTGACATCGGTCGGCTTGGCAGCGACCGGCGCCTGCGATTGCGCCGAGGCGGTGCCCGCGACGAATTCGCCCAGCGCCGGAAAGAACCGGAGCGACGATATGACCGCCGCTGCGACCAGGACGGCGAAAGCGCCGAGCAGCGCGGTGTTTCGCACCAGCCGCCAGGCCGATGAGCGCGCCGGCGGCGGGCTTGCCGGCTGTTCCGGCAGCGGAACAGGCTGAGGGCGGTTCAGGATTCTGTCCTCGATGGATTGGCGGGTCATTTCGCGGATCTCTCTATTTGATGGTCGACAGCGCGGTCTTGAGCCCCTTGAATGGAGCATCGAGGCTGACGGTCGCTCCCGACGGCAGGGAATAGGAAACCTGGACGGTGGTCTCCTTGCCGATCTCCTCGCGAAGGACCGGGCCTACCGGCACATAGCCAACGCAGACCGACGCATCGCAGCCCTGCAGCTGAACGTCGACGGACTGCGTGCGGCCGGCAAGCTTGAGCGAAAGCCTGCTCCCCGCACCAGCCTGGCTGGGGGTCCGCAAGATCATGAAGGGCTTGCCTTTCTCGTCGGCCGCGAGCGACCAGCTGAAGACCAGGGCCTGGCTCCGGTCGACGAAGGACTGGCTGATGTTGCAGACCTTCTTCCTGGCCTGCAGGTTCTCGTCGCAGATCAGCGTCCAGTTCTCGAACGGGCGCGTGGTCCGTTGGTAGTCGCCGAGTTTTACGCCCGCAGGCACGGCGACGTCCGAAGGCTTTATCCGATAGGCAGGCGGGGCCGCCTCCTGTCCGACCGCGCGCGGGCCGGACAGGAGCAGGCAAGCCATGCACAATGCGACAGCAGAGATCGCTTGCCTTGCCATCTATGGCTCAGTTCAAGGTAAAGCTGAGGCCCGCGCCGACACCCCAGTGCCCGCCAGCCGTGGTGCCGGAGACATTTGCCCGGGCTCTTCCGTCCTCGCTGGTGTAGCCGGCGCCGAAGGCGACAGCCCCCTCGCCGCGCCAATAACCGCCGCCGGCCGCCACGCTCAGCTTGCCCGGACGGTCGTCATAGCGCAGCGACGCGGCCGCCAGGCCGATCGCGGCCGCTTGCCGCGCCTCGCCCTTGGCCTCGCCCATGTCCATGTTGAGCTGGCTGAGCTTGGCGTCGGTGTAGGCATTGGCTTGCTGGAGCGTCGTGGCTGCCACCTGATTGGTGTAGGTCTTGGAGTTGTCGAACGTCGTCGCCAGCCCGGTGTTGAGCTGCTGGACGTTGACCGCATCGGTGTTGGCGACGCCGGCGCCGACATTGTGGATGACAACGGGCGCATTCACGTCGCCGCCGACGAGCGTCAGCGAGTTGGACTTGGTGCTGTCCGGATTCTTGTCATACTGGACGGCGAACTCGTTCAGATTGCCGACGCTTCCCTTCACGGCTTCGACAGCCTGATTGGTCGCGTAAAGCTGGCTGCCGTTGATGGCGTCGGTCGATGCGCCGCTGATCCGGCCCGCCGCTACATTGGTGACGGTGCGCTCCTTGCCGACGTCGCCGACGCTCACCGTGCTCGTCGGAGCGGTTCCGGCGAAAGCGTAGGCGACGCCGTTGATCGTGGTGCCCGTGGTGGCGACCGCGGCCGCCGTCTTCGAGCCGGCGCCGAGCGCGACACTTCCCGGCTCGTTGGCGGTGGCGCCGGCGCCGAGCGCCGTCGACTGGGCGCCATTGGCGGTCGAGTTGGTGCCAAGCGCAATGCTGTCGGCTTGGTTGACGGTCGCCGTCTGGCCGATGGCGATGCCGCCCGGCGCAGTCTGCTGGACGATGGCGCCATTGCCCATGCCGATGCCGTTGTCGCCATTGACGGTCGTGCGCGGACCGATCGCCACCGAATCGGTGCCGACCGCGGCCGAATCCGAAGCAGTCGAATTGGCATGGAAGTACATGGTCGGCGTCACGGCGAAGGAACTCAGCGCGCCCTTCAGCTGGCGTAGCGTGACGGCGTCCTGGTCCTGCGTGCCGTCGGCCACGTTGATGATCTGGCGGTAGGAGGTGGATGTACCCACCGAGACGGCGCCGAGCAGGGTCTGGTCGGTGGTGTTGTAGGGGACGAGGCCGGTGCCGGCGAGGATCGATCCCGAAGCCGGCGCCACCGCGCGGTCGGAAACCGAGCCGGAGCCGAGCGCTACGCCGTCGGTGATGGAGACCGTGGTGCCGCGGCCAAGCGCCAGCGAATTGGCGGCGGACGCCGTCGCCTGGTAGCCGAGCGCGGAAGAACCTACGCCTTGCGCGAAGGCGTCGGTAACGGGAAGCGTCGTGTCGTTAGTGCGCACGTAGCGGATGCCGTCACCGTTGGCGTCGGTATAGGCCGTCGAAGTGTCGCCGGCGATGTTGGTGATCGCGTTGCCAAGAGTGGTGATGTCGGCGGTGTTTGCGGCGATGTCGGTGGTGTTCTGCGTCACCTGCTGGTTGGTTGCGAAGAGCTGCGAGCCATTGACGGCGTCTGTCGACGAACCGCTCAACTGTCCGGCCGCGACGTTCTGGATCTGGCGCTCGGCGCCGACCGAGCCGACCGAGAAGGCACCGGCCGGCGTGGTTCCGGCGAAGGTGTAGGCGACGCCGCCAATCGTCGTGCCGCCGACCGCCGTCGTGGTGCCGGATGCCGAATTCAGGCCGATCGCCACGTCGCCGGCATTGTTGGCCACGGCGTTCGGACCGACCGCAACCGAGTCGGTCCCCAGCGCCTGGGAATCCGACAGCGTCGAATTGGCGTGGAAATACTTGATGCCGCCGCCGGTGTTGATGTTGGTGACCGTGCTGGCGAGACTGTCGACGGCCTGATTGGTCGCGAAGAGCTGGGAACCATTGACCGCATCGGTCGAGGACCCGCTGATGCGCCCCGCCGCGAGATTGGTGAGCGTGCGTTCCGCACCGGGCGCGCCGATGCTGACAGTCGAGGTCGGCGTGGTGCCCTGGAAGGCATAGGTCGTGCCGTTGATCACGGCGCTGGCCGTGCCGACCGCCGCCGTGGTCACCGAACCGGAACCCAGCGCCACGTCGCCGGAGCTTGCCGCCGCCGTCGCGCCATTGCCCAACGCCACATTGCCGACGAAGCCAGCGGCCCCTGCGGTGGAGCCGTTGCCGAGCGCCACGGAGCCTTGCCCGATCGCCTTGTTGCTGTTGCCGATGGCGACGGCGCCGTTGGCCATATTGGCGGCGGTGGCGCTCGCCGTGCCGTCGCTGTTGGCGATGTTGTTGGCGCCGCCGGTGAAGGCGCCGGTGCCGCTGGCATAGCTCGGATCGCCAATGGCGACCGCGCCGTCACCATAGGCTGTGTTGCCGGCGCCGATCGCGACGGCCTTGCCGCCATCGGCGACCGCGCCCGTGCCCATCGCGACGGAGTCGGCGGAGAGCGCAGCGGACTGCAGACCGACCGCGATGGCGTTGGTTGCGGTCGCCTGGCTCTCGCGTCCCATCGCAAGGGCGTCGTCCGCAGATGCCGTCACGTCCGTGCCGATGCCAATGGCGTTGTCTCCGCTGGCGCTCGTTGCGAAGGTGCTCGAGCCGACATAGACGGAGTTTATCCCGGTCGCCCTCGTGCCTGCGCCGAGAGAGATGGAGTTCAGGGCGCTGCTTTGGGCGCCGCGGCCGAGCGCGGTGCTGTTGAGTCCGGTGGCGCGGGCTTCACGTCCGACGGCGGTGGAATTGTCGGCACTGGCAATGGTGCCGATGCCGAGAGCGGTACTGTCGAGTCCGCCGGCGCTGGAGCTGACGCCGGCAGCGAGAGAATTGTCTCCTGCCGCGGTTGCTCCGGACCCGAACGAGGAGGCGTTCGCGCCGCTGGCAACGGCGACGTTACCAACCGCCGTGCTGGCGGTGCCACTCGCCTTTGAGGTCGTGCCCATGGCGATGGCGTCTTGCGCGCTCGCATTGGCTTGCTTGCCGACCGCCGTGCCGTCTACCCCGCTCGCCGTGGCGCCCAGGCCCAGCGCGCTGGCATTAGCGGCGGTCGCCGACGCGTTGTTGCCGAGCGCGGTGGCGGACACGCCCGTGGCCTGGGCTCCCGAGCCCGCTGCCACCGAGCCCACTCCGCTCGACACTGCCTGGTTGCCCAACGCCAATGCGAAATCGGCCGAGGCGCTGGTGCTGGAGCCGAGCGCAGTCGTGTTCAACCCTGTCGCGCTGGCCGATTTGCCTAGGGCAACGGCACTGTCCTTGTTGGCGACAGATGCCCAGCCTCCGGCGTATGAAAAGTCGCCGCTGGCCAAGGAGCTTGTGCCGACGGCCGTAGAATTCGCTCCCGAAGCAACGGAGAAGGTGCCCAAGGCGTTGGCACCGCCGCCGGTGGCATTGGCCTGGACGCCGAGCGCCACGGAATTGATGCCGCTTGAGATCGTGCCTTGGCCCAGCGCCATCGCGCCGCCTGTGCCCGTGGCACTCGCATTCAGGCCGATCGCCACCGCATATTGCGCCGACGACACGCTTTGGCGTCCCATCGCGATGGCGTCGGCCTGAGATGCCGTCACATCCGTGCCGATGCCGATGGCGCTCTGCGCGAGAGCGCCCGATGTCGCGACGGTGCGCGAGCCGAGATAGACGGAGTTTATCGCGGTCGCCTTCGACTGGAAGCCGATCGCGACGGCATTCTGGTTGCTTGCTACCGTGTTCGTGCCCTGGGCGACGGAATCCAGCCCGCTTGAGGATGACCCAGATCCAATCGCTATTGCCCGCAGTCCGCTCGCGCTGCTGCCCGTATCGATCGCAACGCTATCCGTGCCGGTTGCTGAACCGCCACCCAAGGCAACAGATCCCGCACCAGCCGGCGTGGCGACTAAAAGCGTCAGGCCAGCCACCCCGATGGAGGCCAGGTTCGCACCGCCAAACCCCAGCGCGCCGAGCCCCAGCCCCCTCCGCCGCATGCCGAGCACCCGATGCGCGTTGCGCAGCGCGGCCATCAGGCGGCGGAGCAACGAGCGGCTTTCGATGGCGCCGGAAGGCCAGTTTCCAGTGAAGCGCCCGCGCCCGATAGTACGTCCTTGCCTGAAGTTCATTGCGAGAGGGCCTCCTTTGGCGCGTGGCGCTCGATGACGGCAGGTTCCGCCGACCCTGCCGCCGAAGCGTGTCTGCTCGAAAATGGAATGACGTCAGCGCCGCGCGCGAGCAGCGCGTGGCCCTGCTTCTCACCGATCGCCTCGACGCGATCGAGCGTGTTCTCAAGCCAGGAATCGCCCTCTTCGGGAACGGCCCGGAGCGCTGCCGCGACGCGCTCCTTGGGAATCAGCCGCTCCAGATAGGACTGCATCGCCGCCAGATGGACGGCAGGCTCATCGCCGGCGTGGACGACAGCGGTGAGACCGTAGAGATAGTGCGCAAGCAGGATATCTTGCTTGGCCTGTGGAACGCCATTGCCATAGCGCTTTTCGAGCGTCCTCGAAGCCGACTCCAGCCAATAACCGATCTCCTCGGAAAGGCTTCGGCGAACCGCCGTGTCGTCGCTCATGTCCCCTCAGCCAAATCGGAATCCGGGAAAGCCGGAACTGCCTCAAGAGGTCATGTTTTTGAACTCAGGTATTCCAATAAATTGCTGTTACATCCAAAAATATTCAGCGAGAAATCGGCAGTTAACAGTAAGTTACTCAAGCATTAGCGGGCATTCAACTTGTTGATTGCTAATTTAGAATGGTCTTATTTTTTGGACTTCGAGCGGCGCTGCCCCGTGCGCACCTGCTGAGGTGTCGCATGGCGATACTTCCTCATCATTGTGGTGAAGTGGCTCTGGCTCGAGAAGCCGCTCAAATCGGCAATGTCCGTGATCGACATGCGGCTGTCGGCCAGCAGCTTCTCGGCAAGATCGAGGCGAAGAGCCAGAACATATTGATACGGCGACACGCCGAACGTCTTCGAAAAAGCACGGGCGAAATGGTAAGGGGACAAGTCGCACACCGCCGCCATCTCGGGCAGCGACAGCTTGCGCGAGAAATTCTCCTTCAGGAATTGCTGGATCTGGTGGGTATGCCTTGCCGACAATCCGCCTTTTGCGTTCAGCAACGGAGCCCTGTCGGAAGCGATCTCCGACAATAGGGCTGGTAGATCATCGTCGCGCCGCAACACGGCCTCCTGATGCTCAGCCCCAGCCCGTCTTGGCCCAACCTCAACACGTGTTTTCGGTTCCCCAGGCAAAACAAATCGTGATCAAGCGCATGGTTGGTAAAACGCCATCGGATCTTCCGGCGGCAGCCTTGCAAGAGCCATGATTTGAGGCATCCGGTATTTCACGAAATTGCGGTTCGGCGTTGAAAAACTTCCCTCGCGAAAATTTTAGATGCCGCTGATGCTATGTGCTTGTTCGCAAGTAAGATTTTTTCGTCGTGAGGTAACAAAAGACAGCCTCTCACGGGTCAGGGCGCCATGCGCAATTCGCTTAGGGCGGCGAGCGTCAGACCAACGCGCCGGAATGCGGTTCCCGCCCAGCCCTAGCGCCCGCGCGCCAGGCTGCCCAGGATGCCGCGCACGATGGCGCGGCCGACGGACGAGCCGACCGAGCGCACCACCGATTTGATGGCGGCTTCAGCGACGGTCTGGCGGTTGGAAGACCGCCGGTTGCCGGTTCCCAGAACATCGTCGAAGCCCGGAATGGTCCAGCGCGAGCCGCTACTGTTTTGCTGCTGTGCCTGCGCCTCGGCGTCCTGCGCTTCCTTGGCTTTCTTCTGCAGGATCTCGAAGGCCGATTCGCGATCGACGACCCGGTCGTACTGACCGGCGACAGGGCTCTCGGCGATGATCTTGCGGCGCTCGTCCGGCGTGATCGGCCCGAGCCTAGACGATGGCGGCCGGATCAGCGTGCGTTGGACCATGGCCGGCACGCCCTTGTCCTCCAGCATCGAGACCAGCGCCTCGCCGGTGGCGAGCTGGGTGATCGCCGTGGCGCAGTCGAAATCGGGATTGGGCCGGAAGGTCTCGGCAGCCGTGCGCACCGCCTGCTGTTCGCGCGGCGTATAGGCGCGCAGCGCGTGTTGGACGCGGTTGCCGAGCTGAGCGAGCACCTTTTCCGGGATATCCAGCGGGTTCTGGGTGACGAAATAGACGCCGACACCCTTGGAACGGATCAGCCGCACCACCTGCTCGACGCGGTCGATCAGCACCTTCGGCGCGTCCTCGAACAGAAGATGCGCCTCGTCGAAGAAGAAGACCAGCTTCGGCTTGTCGAGATCGCCGACCTCGGGCAGTTCCTCGAACAGTTCCGACATCAGCCAGAGTAGGAAGGTGGCGTAAAGCCTGGGATTCATCATCAGCTTGTCGGCGGCCAGAACGCTGATCGCGCCGCGGCCGTCGCGGGTGGTGCGCATGACGTCGGCGATGCGCAGCGCCGGCTCGCCGAAGAAGTTCGCTGCACCCTGCTGCTCAAGCACCAGCAGCGTGCGCTGGATGGCGCCGACGGAGGGTTTGGTGACGTTGCCGTAGCGGGCGCTGAGCTCGTCGGCGCGCTCGGCGATGTTGGCCAGCAGCGCCTGCAGGTCCTTCAGATCAAGCAGCAGCAGGCCTTCCTCGTCGGCGATACGGAAGGCGATGTTCATGATACCTTCCTGCGCTTCGGTGAGGTTCATCAGCCGCGAGAGCAGCAGCGGCCCCATCTCGGAAATGGTGGCGCGGATCGGGTGGCCCTGCTCGCCGAACAGGTCCCAGAAGATCACCGGGAATTCCTGGAACTGGTAGGGATCGAGCTTCACCTCGCCGGCGCGCTTGACCAGGAAATCCTTGGCCTCACCCATCATGGATATGCCGGAAAGATCGCCCTTGATATCGGCGCAGAAGACCGGCACGCCGGCATTCGAGAAGCCCTCGGCCAGTATCTGCAGGCTGACTGTCTTGCCAGTGCCCGTTGCCCCCGTGACAAGGCCGTGGCGGTTGCCGTAGCGCAGCAACAGCTCTTCGGCGCGCTGATAGGAATCGTCGGGCTTGCGGCTGGCGCCGATGAAGATGCTGGTCTCGTCAGCCATATGTCCGATCTCCGCAATCTGTTCCGCTCAAAGGCCTCACGGAGGTATAGTAACGCAAGCCGCAGGCGGCAATGGCCAGCATCGCGTTTGGAGCAGGCGCCGAGTTTGGCCTTTCCCACTTGCGGATTTTGCGCATGTTTGGCAATCGGTTAGCTGGCCGCCAGGGAAGCCGGCCGCATGACGCATTGTGATCTCGGGTTCCCGACCCTAGATTGGTTGTACCGGCTGATGCGGCCGAGAAGGGAGGAGAGCGATGGGCGCCGGCGCCTTGACCCAGGATGTCGACCTTCCGAACGCGGACGCCAAGCGTTGGCGGGCGCTGGCGGAGAAGGCGCTTGCCGGCGGTTCCTTCGAGGAAAAGCTCGTCTCCCACACCGATGACGGCATCTGCATCGCGCCACTCAGCCAGCGTTCGACGACCGCCGAGCCGCAGCCGCGTACAAATCCGACTGCGCCCTGGATCGTCAGCCAGCGCGTCGACGATCCGGACATCGCCCGGGCAAGCGCGCAAGCCCTTGAAGACATCGCCCAGGGGGCTACCGGCCTGTCGCTGGTGTTCGAGGGCGCGCCGAATGCCTTCGGCTACGGCCTGCCGCGCACCGCGGAAGCGTTGGAAAGGGCGCTCGACGGCGTGCCGCTCAATCGCGTGCAGGTGCGTATCGACGCGCATCCCTGGAGCCGTGCCGTGGCCGACTGGCTGCTCGCTTTCCTAAGCCGCCGCCGCTCCGATCCGACCAAGCTCAACCTTTCCTTCGGCATCGACCCGGCGGCTATTTTCGCCGGTACCGGGCGGCTGCGTACCTCGATCGAGGCGCTGCAGGAATCGATGCCGCAGTCGCTGGCGCATTTCTTCTCGATGGGCGTGCCGGGTGTGCTGCTGGAGGCCGACGGCCGCGTCTTCCACAATGCCGGCGCCACCGAAGCGCAGGAACTCGGCACGATGACGGCCTCGGCCGTGTCCTATCTCAGGATGTTCGAGAAGGCGCGCCAGCCGCTGGTCTATGCGGCGCCGTATATCGGTTTCGCGCTCAGCGTCGATCAGGACCAGTTCCTGTCGATGGCCAAGGTGCGGGCATTGCGCAAGCTGTGGGCACGCATCCAGGAGGCCTGCTCGATCCCGGCCTCGACAGCCAGCATCCATGCCGAGACTTCCTATCGCATGATGACGATGGCGGATCCGGAGACCAACATCTTGCGCACCGCGATCGCAGCCTTCGCGGCGGCCACCGGCGGCGCCGATTCGATCTCGGTCCTGCCGCACACGATCGCGCATGGACTGCCTGCCGGCTTTGCCCGCCGCGTCGCCCGCAACGCGCAGTTGATCATGGCCGAGGAGAGCCATGTCGGCCATGTCGCCGATCCGGCCAGCGGCTCGGGCGCGGTCGAGGCGCTGACCAACGATCTCTGCACTGCTGCCTGGGAAGAATTCCAGCGCATCGAGGCCGAGGGCGGCGTGCTCGCCAGCCTGCAGCAGGGCTACATCCAGAACCGCGTGCAGACGGCCGCCGCAAAGCGCAACGCCGCTTATCGGTCGGGCGAACGCGGCATTGTCGGCACGACGCTTTACCGCGTCGGCACGGAGCGCCCTGTCGAGACGCTGCCGCAAGAGCGGCGGCCGGCGCTGACGGAAGGGGTGGCGACCTGCGAGCCGCTGTTTCCGCTGCGCATCGATCAGTCGATCGGAGCCGGATTATGATCCCGGATTTCAGCAAGATCGGCTGGTCGGCGCCGCGTCGCGCGCCGGTCGAGCTCAAGGGCCAGCGGATGACGGCGGAAGGCATCGCCGTCAAACATCTCTATACGCAAGGCGACCTCAGGGGGCTCGCCAATCTCGACACCTATCCGGGCCTGCCGCCCTTCGTGCGCGGCCCCTACCCCACCATGTATGTCCAGCAGCCCTGGACGATCCGGCAATATGCCGGCTTCTCCACGGCGGAAGAGTCCAACGCCTTCTACCGGCGCAACCTCGCGGCCGGCCAGAAAGGGCTATCGGTCGCTTTCGACCTCGCCACGCATCGCGGCTATGACAGCGACCATCCGCGCGTCGCCGGCGATGTCGGCATGGCCGGCGTGGCGATCGATTCCATCCTCGACATGCGCCAGCTTTTCGACGGCATTCCGCTCAACGAGATGACGGTGTCGATGACGATGAACGGCGCGGTGCTGCCGATCATGGCTCTCTTCATCGTCGCGGCGGAGGAACAGGGCGTCGCGCAGAAGGATCTGGCCGGGACCATTCAGAACGACATTCTGAAGGAGTTCATGGTCCGCAACACCTACATCTATCCGCCGAAGCCTTCGATGCGGATCGTGTCGGACATCTTTGCCTACACCTCCAAGCATATGCCGAAGTTCAACTCGATCTCGATCTCCGGCTACCACATGCAGGAGGCCGGCGCGACGGCCGACCTGGAGCTGGCCTACACCATTGCCGACGGCATCGAGTATGCGCGCGCCGGTGTCGCCGCCGGGCTCGACATCGACCGCTTCGGGCCACGACTGTCCTTCTTCTGGGCGATCGGCATGAACTTCTTCATGGAGGTCGCCAAGCTGCGCGCAGCGCGCCTGCTGTGGTCGAGCCTGATGCAGAAGAATTTCGCGCCGAAGGACGAGCGCTCGCTGTCGCTGCGCACCCACTGCCAGACGTCCGGATGGTCGCTGACGGCGCAGGATCCCTACAACAACATCACCCGCACGATGGTTGAGGCGATGGCGGCGACGCAGGGGCACACGCAGTCGCTGCACACTAATTCCTTCGATGAGGCGATGGCGCTGCCGACCGACCATTCGGCGCGGATCGCGCGCAACACGCAGCTCATCCTGCAGAAGGAATCCGGCACCACGCGCATGATCGATCCGTGGGGTGGCTCGGCCTATGTCGAACGGCTCACGCATGACCTGGCGGCGCGCGCGCTTGCCCATATCGAGGAGGTCGAAAGCCTCGGCGGCATGGCGGCGGCGATCGAGAAAGGCATCCCGAAGCTGCGCATTGAGGGAGCCGCCGCACGCACGCAGGCGCGCATCGATTCCGGCGAGCAAATTCTGGTCGGCGTCAACGCGCATCGGCCGCAGATGGACATCGAAGTCGACGTGCTGAAGATCGACAATGCCGAGGTGAAAGCCCGGCAATTGGCGAAGCTGCAGCGGCTCAAAGGCACGCGCGATGTCAAAGCACTTGAGGACGCGCTGGCGGCACTGACCCGTGCCGCCGAGGGCGACGAGAACCTGCTCGAATTCGCGATCCGCGCTGCGCGCGCCAACGCCACGGTCGGCGAGATTTCTCTCGCGCTGGAAAAAGTCTTCGGCCGCCACACGGCTGCGGTGCAGACGATCTCCGGCGTCTACCGGGACGCGCTCGGCGACAACCCTGCGCTCGACCCGCTGCAGGAGAAGATCAAAGCGTTCGAGAAGAAATCCGGCGGCAAGCCGCGCATCCTGGTCGCCAAGATGGGCCAGGACGGCCACGACCGCGGTCAGAAGGTGATCGCCAGCGCCTTTGCCGATCTGGGCTTCGACGTCACCGTCGGGCCGATGTTCCAGACGCCGGACGAGATCGCGAAGCTCGCCGTTCAGCACGACGTCGACATCATCGGCGCGTCCTCTTTGGCCGCCGGGCACCTGACGCTGATCCCCGAACTCAAGGCAGCGCTGAAAAAGCTTGGCCACGGCGACATGCTGATCGTCGCAGGCGGCGTCATCCCACCGCAGGATTATGACGCGGTGCTGGCGGCGGGCGCGGCGGAGATTTTTCCGCCGGGGACCGTCATACCCGAAGCGGCGAACCGGCTGATGGATCGGTTGCTGGCGGCTCAGTGAGGGCTTGCTGATTTGGCTGAAAGGTTGTTCTATGGAAATAGATACAACCATGGCGCGATAATATTCACGACAATCATCCACGGGCTTAAGGACGGATCTGGGGCCTTGCTGCTGCCACGCGAATTGCTTGACAGCTTGGACCTTCGGTTGGGGATGAGTTCCAGATCACCGAAACCGACGACGGCCTCATTCCAAGGCCGGTCCGCCACGACAATCATGAGCGGCAAATGAACGCCGCTCGGGTTGTCATGGACAAATACGAGGCTGAACTGCGAAGGCTTGCAAAGTAGGCCGACCGCTAATTCTCAGCCTTGTCGGAGAGCTTGACGATTTCCCATTCCTTGCCGTTTACGGCAGCCACATCGCCGACCTTCTTGCCGAACAGCGCGACAGCCATCGGCGAAACATGGGAAATGCTGCCCTTCGAGGGATCGGCCTCGTCCTCGCCGACGATGCGCCAATGCACCTTCTTGCCGTCGTCGCCTTCCAGCGTGACGCCCATGCCGAAGCGGACCACGTCGCTGCCCGGCTCCGGCACCGAAAGCTCGGCGCTCTCGCGCCGCGCGGTCCAGTAGCGCAGGTCGCGTGAAACCACGGCGATGCGCTCGCGGTCGCCCTTACGTTCCGCCTTGGCCAGGACGTCGCGCAGGTCGGCGAGATTGTCCTCGATCATGGCCAGGCCGCGCTCCGTCACCAAATTGCGATGGGAGCTCACTGGACGTTCGCCGACGCCGGCAATGGCGTTTTCGCTGTCTTCTTCTCGGGTAAAAGCTCTGCTCATGCGAATGAACTTAGGCTTGGCGAGGCGACTGCACAAGCGGTTTGCCGATGAGTTCACCCTGGCACGATTCCTGCGAAGGACAAGGCGAAACGCCAGGACCTGTGCCGATGTTGAACAGACGAACGCTGCTTGCCCGGACCGCCGGCTTCGCCGTCGCCGGCCTCTTCGCCGGCAAGGCAGCGGCGAAATCGCTGCCGGGTATCGAGATGGCCGCCATGCGCGGCTCGATCAATGCCACCGAGATCGGCGTGCAGCCGGGTGCGATCGACGACCAGAGCAAGGTTTTCGCCAAGATGCTGGCCGAGGCCAGCGACCGCGACCAGCCGGTGTTCCTACCGCCCGGGACCTATCTCGTCTCAAACCTCAAGCTGCCGGCCCGCGTGCGCCTGTCGGGCGTGCCGGGCGCGACGCGCATCGTCTATGGCGGCAACGGCCATCTGATGATGGCCGAACAGGCAGAGCATATCGAGCTCACCGGCCTCGTCTTCGACGGCAGCAATCGGTGGCTGGCCGACTACACACAAGGCCTGCTCGACCTGCGCCGCGTCGCCCATCTCGTCGTCGACAATTGCCAGGTGACCGGCAGCGGTAAGAACGGGCTGGCGCTCGAACATGCCGTCGGCCGCGTCGGCCGCTCCGACATTTCCGGTGCGGCGGATGCCGGTATCTATTCGGTCGAGGCCGGCGGGCTGGAGATTTCCGGCAATACCGTTTCCGATTGCGCCAATGGCGGCATCCTCGTGCATCGCTGGCAGGCAGCGGAGGACGGCACCATCGTCAGCGGCAACCGGGTCCAGCGGATCGGCGCACGCAGCGGCGGTACCGGCCAGAACGGCAACGGCATCAACGCCTTCCGCGCCGGCAACGTTATCATCTCGGGCAATGTCGTTTCCGACTGCGCCTTCACCGCGATCCGCGCCAACAGCGCGAGCAATCTGCAGATCACCGGCAACAGCTGCTCGCGCTCGGGCGAGACCGGGATCTATTCGGAGTTCTCTTTCGAAGGCGCGATCCTCAGCAACAATCTGGTCGACGGCGCCGCCAACGGCATCTCGATCGTCAACTTCAACGAGGGCGGCCGCATGGCGGTCTGCTCGAACAACATCGTGCGCAATCTCACGACGGTTGGCCCCTACACCGCCGACCCGCCCGGCTTCGGCGTCGGCATCAGCGCCGAGGCCGACACCACGGTTTCAGGCAGTGTGGTCGAGAATGCCCCGCTCTACGGTATGCAGCTCGGCTGGGGGCCGTATCTGCGCAATGTCGTAGCGAGCGGCAATATCATCCGTAAGGCGGGCACCGGCATCGTCGTTTCGGTCGTCGAAGGGTCCGGCACCGCCGTCATCTCGGATAATGTCATCGACGGCGCTCGCAACGGCGCCATCGTCGGTCAGCGCTGGGCCGATCCCGTGACCGGGGATCTGTCTCAGTCGACGGACACCGGCTACGCGCACCTCACCGTCGAGCGCAACAAGGTGAGCTAGGCCGAAGCCACGATAATATGCGCCTGGATCTTGGCGGCGACCGCGCCACCGCCATGTCTGTCGGCGATCGCGGATTCGGCGTAGTCGGTCGCGGATGCCAAGCTGCCGGCCTCCCTGGCCTCTATCTCGTTGCGAAGCAGCGTCCCCTGACAATAGGCGACCGCCGGAACGCGCGGCGAGGATGCGCGGCTCTGCTCGGCTATGGTATCGATCGAGACGTCGGAAAATCCCGCGGCGCGCAGGTCGCCGCGGATCAGGTCCTTGTCGTGATAGCCATGCGGCGTGCGCGCCAGGAAACGCGGCGGATCGTGCGGAAAAATCTGGGCGAGAGCGTTCGTCACGTCATCAGCGAATATGTTCTCCTCGATGCGATCCCAAACGCTGAACAGGAAATGTCCGCCGGGCTTCAGGACGCGCTTTGCCTCTCGGTAGGCAGCGACGCGATCGGGAAAGAACATGGCGCCGAACTGACAGCAGACGAGGTCGAAGGCCGCATTGTCGAACGGCAGCTTCAGCGCATCTGCCTGGCGCCATGTGATACGGCTGTCCGGGCCTTGGCGCGATGCCGCGTAGTCGAGCATCGGCTGGTTGAGGTCGGTTACGGTGTAGGTGGCATCGCGAGAAAGTTTCGGCGCAAGGGCGCGGGTAACGGCCCCGGTGCCCGCGGCGGTTTCCAAAACCGCGAGAGGTGAGAATGACGCTGCCCGCCGCGCGGTCTCCGCGGCATAGGCCTCGAAAATCAGCGGCACCATGAGGCGATCGTAATTCTTCGGGATCGACCCGGCGAAAACCTTGTCCGCTTCCAGCATGGTCAGCACCCACGGTCCCTTTGATGGGAGGAAGCTAGCACAAAATTTTTTGTATTGGGTTCACCCGCGCGGCAGATGCGCGTCGGAAAGTCCGCGCGCTAGTTGAGCGCCGGCGTCGGCCGCAGCAAGCCGACCTTGGCGCCGATGCGGCTTTCGACTGCGGGATGGGCGAGTTCGGTGAGCCTTGTCGCTACCACCTCATCGCTGCGCAGCAGCTTTGCCAGTACGGCGGCGATCATCACCTCGGCCCCTCTGGCGGCGCCGTCGTCGCATTTCAAGGCGATGCCAAGGCCGAGTTCCGGCAATGCCGCGCAATAGACGCCTTCGGCGCCGGTCTTGACGAAGATGCGGCCGGGTGCCGCCTGCATCAGCGCGACATCGGCCTTGCCGGTACCGGCGACCAGGAATGGCTCGGCCATGCAGGCCGAAAGCAGCCGCTTCGCCGCCTTGGCGCGCTCGGGTGAAAAGCCCCTACCCGTCGCCATGCGGGCAAAGCCCTGTGCAAGACCTTTCAGCGGCACGGCATAGGTCGGGATCGAGCAGCCGTCGATGGCGCTGTTGTCGGTGTTATGGGCAGCGCCGGTGACGGATTGCATGGCGTCGCGCACCATCTCCTGCTGCGCATGTCCCTCCTTGACGTAGCCCTGATGGGCGATGCCGGAGTGCACGCATGTGCAGAGGAAGCCGGCATGCTTGCCGGAGCAGTTGTTGTGTAACGCGCTCGGCACTTCGCCGGCGCGGGCGAGCGCAATGGTCGCTTCATGGTTGGGCCAATGGGCGCCGCATTCGAGCGCCGTCTTGTCGAGACCGGCCTTGGCGAGCATCGCCCGCGCCAGCTCGACATGGGCGGGTTCGCCAGAATGCGAGGCGCAGGCCAGCGCCAGTTCGCGGTCGCCGAAGCCATAGGCGTCGGCAGCCCCGGATTCGACCAGCGGCAGCGCCTGGATCGCCTTCACCGCGGAGCGCGGGAAAACCGGACGGTCCGTGTCGCCGATCTCCCAGACGGCCTTGCCGTCGGCGTCGAAGACCGAAACCGCGCCGCGATGCGTGCTTTCGACCACGGAACCGCGGGTGACTTCGACCAGAACCGGATTTGCCATGTTGCCTCCCGCATGCGCGCCCTGCGGCGCTTTTAATGCGGGCCGCTTCTACCTGATGCGGTCGAGAATGGAAACGTAATTGGCGACGGCAGCACCACCCATGTTGAAGATGCCGCCGAGCTTCGCGCCCGGCACCTGGATGCCGCCCGCCTCGCCGGTCAACTGCATGGCCGTGAGCACATGCATGGAGACCCCGGTGGCACCGATCGGATGGCCCTTGGCCTTCAGGCCGCCCGACGGATTGACCGGAAGGCGGCCGTCCTTCGCCGTCGTGCCATCCAGCGCTAGCTTGGCGCCCTCGCCGGGCTTGGCCAGACCCATGGCCTCGTATTCGATCAGCTCGGCGATGGTGAAGCAGTCATGCGTCTCGACGAAGGAAAGGTCGTCAAGCGTCACGCCTGCCTTCTTCAGCGCCTGCTCCCAGGCGCGCTCGCAGCCTTCGAACGCAAGGATGTCGCGCTTCGACATCGGCAGGAAATCCTGGACATGCTCATTGGCGCGGAAGGTAACGGCACGGCGCATCCTCAGCGCTGTCGCAGTGTCGGTAAGCACAAGAGCGGCCGCGCCATCCGAGACCAGCGAGCAATCGGTGCGCTTCAGTGGACCGGCGACGAAGGGGTTCTTCTCGCTTTCCTGGCGGCAGAATTCATAGCCGAAATCCTTGCGCATCTGGGCGTAGGGATTGTCGACGCCGTTTTTGTGGTTCTTGGCGGCGATCATGGCCAGCGCGTCCGACTGATCGCCATAGCGCTGGAAATAGGCCTGCGCGATCTTGCCGAAGACACCGGCAAAGCCCGCCGGCGTATCGCCATCTTCCGGCAGGTAGGACGCCTTGAGCAGGTTCTTGCCGATCTCGGGGCCGGGCGTGGTCGTCATCTGCTCGGCGCCGACAACCAGCACGATGCGGGCCGCGTTTGCGTCGATGGCGCGGATGCCTTGGCGAACCGCGGCAGAACCGGTGGCGCAGGCGTTCTCGACGCGCGTCGCCGGCTTGAAGCGCAGCCGGTCGTCGGCCTGCAGCACAAGGCTCGCGGTGAAATCCTGCGGCGAGAAGCCGGCGTTGAAATGGCCAAGCACGATCTCGTCGACATCGTCCGGGCCGATGCCGGCATGGTCCAGCGCTTCGACGGCAACCTTGGTGATCAGGCCCTCGAGCGTCTCGCCTTCAAGCTTGCCGAAACGCGAATGCGCCCAGCCTACGATGCATGCGGTCATGACAGCCTCCGTTTTCCGCCAGGCTAGCACGATCCCTGCGCGGCATGTGACTAATATTGTTCAACAATGAACCGTTTTCCAGTCTTTCGCGATGGGCCAGGGCCACACGATCGCTTGATCCGGACGTCGTTTTTTATTGATTGATCCGTCAATAAAAAATAATCTTGGCTCGAACCGGATCCCAACATGCCCAAAATCGGAATGGAGCCAGTGCGCCGCAAGGCGCTGATCGATGCGACGATCTCCGCGATCGGCGAGCGCGGATCGCTGGACGTGACGATGTCGGAGATCGCCGGACGCGCCGGCGTGTCGTCAGCGCTGGCGCATCACTATTTCGGCGCCAAGGACGAGCTTTTGTTCGCGACGATGCGGCACATCCTGACGGAGCTCAACATCGACACCAGGCGCGCGCTTCATACCGCCGGCACAGCGCGCCAACGCGTCTCAGCCGTTGTCGCCGTCAGTTTCTCCGACGACCAGTTCCAGGCTCAGATCATCGCCGCCTGGCTCGCCTTCTATGTCGAGGCGCAGAAATCGACCGAGCTGCGGCGGCTGCTGCGCATCTATGCGCGACGGCTGCATTCGAATCTGATGAGCGGGCTGACCGGCATTCTGCCGCGGACAGAGGCCGACCGTGTGGCGGAAGCGACCGCGGCGCTGATCGACGGGCTCTACATCCGCCGCGCGCTGAAGGACGGCGTGCCGGACGCACAGACAGCGATCGCGCTCGTCGAGGACTATCTCGAAACCAAGCTCAACGGACGGAGCCTGCCTTGACCTCCCGGCGACCCAATTTCCTGATCGTCATGGTCGATCAGCTCAACGGCACGTTCTTCGCCGACGGCCCGGCCGACTTTCTGCACGTGCCGCATCTGAAGGCGCTGGCCGCCCGCTCGGCGCGCTTCGCCAACAACTATACCGCCTCGCCGCTCTGCGCGCCTGGCCGTGCCTCGTTCATGAGCGGCCAGTTGCCCTCGCGAACGGGTGTCTACGACAACGCCGCCGAGTTCACGTCCTCGATCCCGACTTTTGCTCATCACCTGCGGTCCGCCGGCTACTACACCTGCCTGTCGGGCAAGATGCATTTTGTCGGACCGGACCAGCTGCACGGCTTCGAGGAACGGCTGACCACCGACATCTACCCGGCCGATTTCGGCTGGACGCCGGACTACCGCAAGCCGGGCGATCGCATCGACTGGTGGTACCACAATCTGGGTTCGGTGACCGGCGCCGGCGTCGCCGAGACCACCAATCAGATGGAATATGACGACGAGGTCACCTTCCTCGCCTCACAGAAACTCTACCAGCTTTCGCGCGAACAGGACGATCCGGCCCGCCGGCCCTGGTGCCTGACCGTTTCGCTGTCGCATCCGCACGACCCCTATGTCGCGCGCAAGCAGTACTGGGATCTCTACGAGAACTGCCAGGCGCTCGATCCCGAAACGCCGTTCATTGCGCATGACGAGCAGGACACGCATTCACAGCGGCTCTACCATGCCAGCGATTATCAATCCTTTGAGATCACGCCCGAGCAGGTGCGCCGTTCGCGGCGCGGCTATTTCGCCAACATCTCCTATGTCGACGACAAGTTCGGCGAGCTCCTGGATGTTCTCAAGCGCACCCGCATGCTCGACGATACCATCATCCTGTTCTGCTCGGATCACGGCGATATGCTGGGCGAGCGTGGCCTGTGGTTCAAGATGAGCTTCTTCGAAAGCTCGGCGCGCGTGCCGCTGATGATCGCCGGCAAGGGCGTGCCCGCCGGCGTCGTCGAGGCGCCGGTCTCCAACCTCGACGTCACGCCGACGCTCTGCGATCTCGCCGGCATCGACATCGCACAAATAGCGCCGTGGACGGACGGCCAGTCGCTGCTGCCGCTGCTCGACGGCAAGGCGCGCACGGCGCCGGTGTTGATCGAGTATGCGGCCGAAGGGTCATACGCACCGCTGGTCGCTATCCGCGACGGCAAGTACAAATTCATCCATTGCGAACTCGACGCGCCGCAACTGTTCGATCTCGGAGCCGATCCGCTCGAGCGCGACAACCTGGCCGCGGATCCGGCGAACGCTGCCCTGGTGGCGGCGTTCATGGAAAAGGTCCGCGCCCGCTGGGACATGGCCGGTTTCGACGCCGCCGTGCGCGAAAGCCAAGCGCGCCGCTGGGTCGTCTACCCGGCGCTGCGCAACGGCGCCTACTATCCCTGGGATTTCCAGCCGCTGCAGAAGGCGTCGGAGCGCTACATGCGCAATCACATGAATCTCGACAATCTCGAAGAGAGCAAACGGTATCCGAGAGGCGAATGATGGCAGACATTCTCGTCCCGACGCTCGATCATCTGAAGCACGCCTATGCCGTCACCGCGACGGCCACGCAGGTGACGCCGCTGCTGGAGTCGGCCGCGCTTGCCCGGGAGACGGGTGCTGCGCGCATCTTCGTCAAGCCGGAGTCGCTGCAATGGGCGGGCTCCTTCAAGGTGCGCGGTGCCTATTGGCGGCTGAGCCGGCTTTCGCCGGATGAAGCGAGAAGGGGTGTCGTCGCCTATTCCTCCGGAAATTTCGCGCAGGGGCTGGCGGCGGCCGGCCAGGCGCTGGGCATCCCCGTCACCATCGTTATGCCGGTCGATGCGCCCGCCGCCAAGCGCGACGCGACGGCCGGTTACGGCGCGCGGGTGGTGCTGACCGATCATGGCGACCGCGCCCGCGAGGAGGTTGCCGCGGCCAGGGCGCGCGAGATCGCCGAAACCGAGCACCTCACGCTTCTCCATCCCTTCGACGATCCCGAGATCGTCGCCGGCCAGGCGGGTGCGGGATTGGAGGCGCTCGAGCAGTTGGCAGCGAAGAAGGCGCACGCCGACCTGGTGTTCTGTTCGGTCGGCGGCGGCGGGCTGGTCGGCGGTGTCTCGCTCGCCTTCCACTATCTGTCGCCGGAGACCGAGATCATCGCCGTCGAGCCGGAAGGTTTCAACGGCATGGGCTCGTCGCTCGCGCATGGCGCGATCGAGACGATGCCGATCGGGCCGAAATCGATCTGCGACGGGCTGATGGCGCGCAAGCCCGGCGACGCGCCCTTCGCGGCGGTGAGCACCGCCGGCGTGCGCGGCGTCACCGTCGACGACGCCTCGGTGCGGCGCGCGATGAAGATCGCCTTCGAGCGGATGAAGCTGGTGCTGGAGCCTTCTGGCGCGGCGTCGCTGGCGGCACTGCTCGGCGGCAAGGTGGATGTAAAGGACAAGACCGTCCTAGTTGTGGCTACCGGCGGCAATGTCTCGCTCGCCGATTTTATGGCGCATATGAACAATGCTTGAAGCGGATTTCGTCATCATCGGCTCCGGCTCCGCCGGCTCGGCCATGGCCTACCGGCTGTCGGAGGAGGGCAAGCATTCGGTGATCGTCATCGAGTTCGGCGGCACCGATATGGGCCCGCTGATCCAGATGCCTTCGGCGCTGTCTATCCCGCTCAATATGAGCCTCTACGACTGGGGTTTTGCCAGCGAGCCGGAACCGCATCTGGGCGGCCGCGTGCTCGCCACGCCGCGCGGCAAGGTGATCGGCGGCTCGTCCTCGATCAACGGCATGGTCTATGTGCGCGGACACGCCCATGACTTCGACCACTGGGCCGAACAGGGCGCGGCCGGCTGGGGTTTCGCCGACGTGCTCCCCTATTTCAAGCGCATGGAGGACTCCGACGGCGGCGAGGATGGCTGGCGGGGTCATGGCGGACCATTGCATGTCCAGCGCGGCACGCGGAAAAATCCGCTCTACAGCGCCTTCATGGAGGCCGGCCGCCAAGCCGGCTTCGAGCTCACCGACGACTATAACGGCTCGAAGCAGGAAGGTTTCGGGCCGATGGAGCAGACCATTCTGGGCGGCCGCCGCTGGTCGGCCGCGAATGCGTATCTGAAGCCGGCTCTCAGACGAAAGAATGTCAACCTGCTCAAGGGTTTCGCCCGGCGCGTGGTGATTGAGAATCAACGCGCCGTCGGTGTCGAGATCGAAGCTAACAAAAAGATTCAGGTCGTTAAGGCGCGGCGTGAGGTGATCGTCGCGGCGTCATCGATCAATTCGCCGAAGATCCTGATGCTGTCCGGCATCGGCCCGGGCGCGCATCTCCAGGAAAACGGCATCCCGGTGGTCGCCGACCGTCCAGGCGTCGGCGCCAACCTGCAGGACCATCTGGAGCTTTATATCCAGCAGGAAGCGACCAAGCCGATCACGCTGAATTCGGTGCTCAACCCGTTCTCCAAGGCGATGATCGGGGCGCAATGGCTGTTCTTCAAGACCGGTCTCGGCGCCACCAACCATTTCGAGGCGGCCGCCTTTGTGCGCTCTGCTGCCGGCGTCGACTATCCCGATATCCAGTACCACTTCATCCCGGCTGCGGTGCGCTATGACGGCAAGGCGGCGGCGAAGTCGCATGGCTTCCAGGCGCATGTCGGGCCGATGCGCTCGAAGTCGCGCGGCTCCGTGACGCTGCGCTCGCCCGACGCCCGCGCCAAGCCGGTGATCCGCTTCAACTACATGTCGCATCCGGACGACTGGAGCGAGTTCCGCCACTGCATCCGGCTGACGCGCGAGATCTTTGGCCAGAAGGCGTTCGACGGTTTTCGGGGCAAGGAGATTTCGCCAGGCAGCCATGTGCAGACCGACGACGAGCTCGACGCCTTCATCCGAGACCATGCCGAGAGCGCCTATCACCCCTGCGGCACTTGCAGGATGGGCCGCGCCGACGATTTGACAGCCGTCGTCGATCCCGAATGCCGGGTGATCGGCGTCGAGGGACTGCGCGTCGCCGACTCCTCGATCTTCCCGCGGGTGACAAACGGCAACCTCAATGCGCCGTCGATCATGACCGGCGAGAAGGCCTCCGACCACATTCTCGGCCGCACGCCGCTGGCGCCATCCAACCAGGAACCGTGGATCAATCCGCGCTGGCAGGTGGCGGACCGATAGGGCATTGTCGAGGCGGGCGCCCTCCCCGCCCAGCGACAAATGAACGGAGAAAAGCCATGCGCGCCCAGCCGACGGCATCGCATTATGTCAATGGCCGCTACATCGAGGACGAAGGCGGCGCGCCTTTGCCGGTGATCTATCCGGCGACGGGCGAGACCATCGCCACGCTGCATTCGGCGACGCTTAACGTGCTGGAGCTGGCGATCGAGGCCGCGCGGGCGGCGCAGCCAGCCTGGGCGCGCATGAAGCCGGTCGAGCGCGGTCGCATCCTGCGCCGCGCCGCCGATATCTTGCGAGCACGCAATGCCGACCTGGCGCGAATCGAGACGCTCGATACCGGCAAGGCGATCCAGGAGACGCTGGTGGCGGACGCGCCCTCGGCAGCGGATTGCCTGGAATATTTTGCCGGCGCGGTCGCCGCCTTCAATGGCGAGATGATCGATCTCGGCGGACCGTTTGCCTACACAAGGCGCGAGCCGCTCGGCGTGTGCGTCGGCATCGGCGCCTGGAACTATCCAATCCAGATCGCCGGCTGGAAGTCGGCGCCGGCTTTGGCCATGGGCAATGCCATGGTGTTCAAGCCGTCGGAAAACACGCCGCTCTCGGCGCTGGCCCTGGCCGAGATCTACTCAGAGGCCGGCCTGCCCGACGGGCTGTTCAACGTCGTGCAGGGCTATGGCGATGTCGGGGCCGGCCTCGTCGGTCATGATGTCGTGGCCAAGGTCTCGGTCACCGGCTCGGTGCCGACCGGCCGCAAGGTGCTGTCGCTTGCCGGCTCGAAGATGAAGCACGCGACGATGGAGCTCGGCGGCAAGTCGCCGCTGATCGTCTTCGACGACGCCGATCTCGAGAACGCCATCGGCGGCGCGATGCTCGGCAATTTTTACTCCACCGGACAAATCTGCTCCAACGGCACGCGCGTCTTCGTGCAGAAAGGACTGCATGACCGCTTCGTCGAGCGGCTGGTCGAACGCACCAAGAAGATCCGCATCGGCGATCCGCTCGATCCCGAAACGCAGATGGGACCGCTGGTCAACAGGGCGCAGCAGGACAAGGTCGTCTCCTATATCGCCGCCGGCAAGCAGGACGGCGCGAACCTCGCCTGGGGCGGCAACGTGCCATCGCTGCAGGGTTTCGACGGCGGCTTCTTCGTCGAGCCGACGGTGTTCACCAATGTCACCGATACGATGCGCATCGCGCGCGAGGAGATTTTCGGGCCGGTGATGAGCATCTTGAAATTCGACAGCGAGGACGAGGTGATCGAGCGCGCCAACGACACCGAATTCGGCCTGGCGGCGGGCGTGTTCACGCGCGACCTGCCGCGCGCGCACCGCGTCATCGCCGAGCTGCAGGCCGGGACCTGCTGGATCAACGCCTACAATTTGACGCCTGTGGAAATGCCCTTCGGTGGCGTCAAGCAGTCCGGCATCGGCCGCGAGAATTCGCTTGCCGCGCTGGCGCATTATTCGCAATTGAAGGCGGTTTATGTCGAGACTGGGGACGTGGCAGCACCTTACTGAGAGTTCCCCCCCGTCCCGTCCAGATACTGCGTCAGCCCACAAACCAGATGATAGAAGATGCTGGCCGGCACCTCGGTCGCCAGTGAACGGCCGCGCTCGTCGATGCGGTCGATCCATAGGCCGAGCGGCGCCGGGTCGATATGCCAGCGGAACAGCCGACCGACGCGCGCTTCGATCTCGGGCTTGAGGTCCGGCCCGCCCGAGCCGTCGAGCGCGATCGCCGCCTTCACTGCCTCGGCCTGCGGCCAACTGCGTGAGACGGTTTCGAGCGGCAGGCCTTGGCGCGAGACGGCGCCGTAGGCGAGCCCGGTGGCGCGGTTGAGGCCGTTGGCGATGGCCGAGGCATAGAGCTTGCGGGCAAAGGCCGTGAGCTCATTCTGGCCGCTGCGGGCCGCGAAATCGACAAGCAGCGCGGCCCATTCGAAATGATGACCGGGCTCGGTCCAGCTGCCCTTCCCGTTCGCCGCCGGCTTCCAGCCTTGGTCGAAATATTCGCCAAGCGTCCAGCTTTCGGCATCGAAGAAATGGCTGCGAAAAAGGTCGATGATGCGGGCCGCGCGGCGCAGATAGGCGCGCTCGCCGGTTGCCTGATGCCAGGCCAGAAAAGCCTCCAGAAAATGCATGTGCGGATTGGAGCGCCGCTCGTCCGCACCGTCGGAGGTTTCCAGAAAGCCGGTCATGCGGCTGTCTTCCAGATGCGCGTCAAGGAAGGCGAACGTCTCCTCGCCCAACCGCAACGCGTCGGGGTGACCTGAGATATGAGCATGCGCCAGGGCCAGAAGCACGCAGGAATGGTCGTAAGCATCCTCGACCGGATCGGCGACCGAGCCATCTATGTTGAGCGTGCGCACCCAACCGCCGCGTTCGGTGCGGCCTTTGCCTGCCATGAAGTCGATGCCGTGCGCGATCAGCCGGTCGGCCGGGCCATCCCAGCCGCGCTCCTTGGCGACGGCGAAGGCATAGACCTGGCGCGCCTGCGTGCGCATGCGCTTGGGTTTCATCAGCGGCGTGGCGTCGAAGCCGAGCGCCTCGTGGAAGCCGCCATGGCGCTCATCGACGCCGACCGTCGACCATAGCGGCAGCGTCTCCTCGAACAGCCAGTGGCGCACGCGCCGCCGCCAGGCGCCGCTCTCGATGACGCGGTCATGCGCCGGCGTGAACCTCGTCTCCAGCCGGCCGGATTTCTCCAGCTGCTCGACGATCTTCTTGACGTGCTGGCTATGGCTGACCGGCGCGACGAAAGTGGCGTCGGCGGTGGAGACGATGGCCACGTCCTTCATGCCGATCGCCGACAGCAGGCGACCTTCGCTGCGGATATAGGAGTTCTCGCAATCGATGGCGACGACGTCCCCGACGATGACATTGCCCTGCCCGTCGGAGGGGCCGACATCGAGCAGCGACTGCCAGGAGCCGAGATCGTTCCAGCGGAAGCCGGCGGGCACCATGGCGATGTCTTTCGCGCGTTCCATGATGGCGTAATCGATCGAGGTCGAGGGTATCGCCGCGTAAAGCTCCAGCGGCATATAGAGGCCGGAGAGATCGCTGGTCGCCGCCTTGTAGGCGGCTTCGGTCGCCTGCCAGATGTCGGGCTGGAAAGCTGCGAAGGCATCGCGCATGGCGCCGGCGCGAAACAGGAAGATACCGGTGTTCCAGTAGAAACTGCCGGCATCGAGATAGGTCTGCGCGGTGGCGATATCTGGCTTCTCGACGAAGCGCGAGACATCGAACACCCCGTCCTTGTCGGCCCCGACCTCGATATAGCCATAGCCGGTCTCGGGCTGTGTCGGCTTCAAGCCGAACACCACGAGCCGGCCGGCATTTGCCGCGGCCGCGCCCGTCTCGATGCTTTGCCAGAACTGGCGCGGCGTCGATATCTCATGATCGGACGGCACCACCAGCACCAGTTCGTCGCCGAACTCGGAAAGCGTGCGCAGGCTGGCCAGCGCCACGGCGGCCGCCGTGTTGCGCCCCGTCGGCTCGAACAACGGACCGCCGCCACCGAGATCGAGACCGGCAAGATCGGCATGGACGCGCTCGGCGTGACGCTCCGAGGCGATCAGGAAGATCGGTGTTTCGCCTTCGGGCCGTGCCGCCAGCCGGCGCAAGGTTTTCGCCAGCATCGAGCCGTCGCCGGAGAAATCGTGGAACTGCTTGGGATTGTCCTCGCGCGACAGCGGCCACAGCCGCGAGCCGACACCGCCGCTCATGACGAAACTGACGATGCGCTGGCTCATTCAGGTCTCGCTCTGGAGTTGGTCGATCAATAGCACACCCGCCTCCAGGTGGTATTTACCCGATTCGGAAACCGATCCGAGCAAAGCCGTTGGACCAAGGGCGGCATTTTCGCGGCGAACTGAGAGGCCTTCTCGCAAAAGCGAACAAATGCGACAGAAGTGCAACCATTGCCGCTTGCAGTATCGGAAAGTGGCGGCTATAAGCCCGCGGTCTGGTCGCGGAGTGTAGCGCAGTCTGGTAGCGCACCTCGTTCGGGACGAGGGGGTCGCAGGTTCAAATCCTGCCACTCCGACCAGAAAAAACAAAGGGTTAGCGACTTGGCATTTTCGCTACCCTGAAGACGCCCCCACAGAAAAATCAAAGAACATCTGGACCGCTCGGCGCGACTGGCTCACACATATCCGGAAATGGAGTGTGGCCTCATTTCAAACGATCCCTTCGCCCCGCTGCGCCTACGCTTCCTCGCCCGGTGCGCCGATCAGCTCGCACAGCTGAAGACCATCGCTGGCGGTCGGGATTCCCTGGCCGGCAGTTCCAGCGAGCCGTTGATTCGGATCGCCCACTCTCTCGCCGGTGCAGCTGGAACGTTCGGATTTGGGGATATCAGCGCGCGGGCGTCGGCGCTGGAGACGCTGCTGGTCGAGCAGGCGGATGGAGGAACAGTCCGCGCGGCGCTCGATGCGCTTATCACGGAGATCGAGCGCACGCTGACGTGACGCGGGGCTCACTTCTTGGCGCCGCCGAGGCCGGTCCTCGTCATCTCGCCCCAGCCCTGGTTGCCGCGCAGGAATTGCCACCAGCCTTTGACGCGCCAGAAATTGTTGAGCTGGCGGTAGCCGAAATTCTCGACAACGGCCGCCGCCGTCAGCACGGCCAGATCCCTGGCGCGAGGAAAACGCTGCAGCTCGGCCTCTTCCAGAATCAGCGAGCAGACGCTGACGCAGACGCCATAGGTGAAGATCAGCGAGGTGAAGGCCAGGAGATATTCGGCCGACAGGATGCCGAGCAGCCAGAAGGCTGGGATCAGGATATAACCCAGCACCTCCGCCACCGGCCCAAGCACGTCGACGATCAGGATGTGGCCGAAGCCGAGGAAGCCGACGCGGCCATAGCGCGGGTTGAACAGCATGGAACGATAGCGGAAGAAACACTCGAGCGCGCCGCGCTGCCAGCGCGAGCGCTGCCTTGCAAGCACGCTCAGCGTTTCCGGCGCCTCGGTCCAGCACACCGGTTCGGGAATGAACTGGATGCGGTATTTGCGCCTGGTATCGCGCATGTGGCGGTGCAGCTTGATGACGAGGTCGAGGTCCTCGCCCATCGAACCCTTGGTGAAACCGCCTACGGCCACCACTTCCGCGCGGCGGAACATGCCGAAGGCGCCGGACACCAGCATCAGCGTGTTGATGCTGCTCCAGGCAAGCCGGGCCATGAGGAAGGCCCTGAGATATTCGACCACCTGGAACAGCGGCAGCAGCCGGCGCGGCAGATGGATCTCGCGCACCCTGCCCGCTTCGATCTTCGAGCCGTTGGCGATGCGGATCGTGCCACCGACGGCGATGGTGCGCTCGGGGTCGTCAATGAAGGGCTGGGCGGCGCGCATCAGCGCATCGGGCTCGAGGATCGAGTCGCCGTCGATGACGCAGAAGAGCGGCGCGCGGCAGACATTGATGCCGGCGTTCTGGGCATCGGCCTTGCCGCCATTTTCCTTGTCGACCACGAACAGCCGTTCGGTCATCGGCGATGAATAGAGGCCGCGGATCGGCATATGCACCAGCGCCTCCTCATAGGGCCGGTGGAACTTCGTCAGCCTGAAAGCCTCGATGAGCCGTTGCAGGGTATCGTCCTTCGAACCGTCATTGATGACGACCACCTCGAAGTTCGGATATTCGAGCGCCAGCATCGAATGCACGCTCTCGACCACATTCAATGCCTCGTTATAGGCTGGAACCAAGAGCGCGATCGGCGGCGCGACGTCGCCATAGCGATGCCACAGCAGCGCCGAGCGCGCGACCGGCGGGCGCTTGGAAAGCGCATAGCCAGCGAAGACCAGCTGCAGCAGATAGATCGTCGTCTGCGCCAGCCCCGCCCCGATGATGAACCAGGACAGGATGGTGGCGGCGAGGACGATCTCGTGGCTCCAATCGGCGATCATGCGGCTGGCCCCTCGGCAAGAACAAGCGAGGCAGTCCGCTGGCTGCGCGAAACCTCGCTACCAGCCATCTCACGCAGCAGCCGCTCGCCCGGCTGGCCCAGCGCGCGAAGCGCGTTGGCGGCGGCATAGCGCACGGTCCAGAACTCATCGTCCATCAGCAGGGACAGAGGTGCGGCGAGCTCGGACAGGCCGAGGCGACCCGCGGCATCGGCGGCAGCGGTGCGCACATCCCAGTCGGCGTTCGTCATCGCGACAGCGAGGATGGCCGGTGCCGCGCCGTGCCCCGTGAGGCCGAGCGCACGCAGTGCCGCGGCGGCAACCTCCGGCGAATCGTTGCGAGCCAGGCCGGCGAAGAAATCGGCAAAGCCGAAGCCGCCAGTGCGCGCCAGCGCGTCGATCGCGGCCGCTCTGACGAAGGGCACGGCGTCCGCACGCGATGCATGGACCGCAAGCTCGTTGAAGCGCGACCGCGGAAAGCGCCTGAACAAATCGATCAGGCGCCGCGAGCGTTGCCCCGCCACGCCGATCTTGTCCAGCGCGGTGCCGAGCAGCGGCAAGCTGCCGAGATCGCAGAGCGCGATTGCCGCTGCGATCCTGACATCGCGCGAGTGATCGTGGTCAAGCGCTGAAAGCAGGCTTGCCGTTGCATCCTCCGAACCAAGCGCTGCCAGCATCTCGGCCGCATGGATGCGTTCGGCCACATTGCCCCGTTCCAGCAGCCTGCCGACGAGAGCCGGCAAGCCGCATTCATGGAAGGCGACAAGCACCTCGTTACGCTCCTCGCCGCGCAGCAGCGAAACGAACTCGAAGCCGGCATTGATCGCGACGCTCGCCGGCACACCAAGCATCACCGCCTTCAAGGCTTCCCGGTCACGGTTTTCCGTGAAGGCGATCAGCGCGGTCAGAAGCTGACGCCGCTGGTCGGCCTCCACCTTGTCGCGGCGCTCCTGCAAAACCCGCCGGGCTATAAGGAACAGCATGATCAGCAGGGAGAGAGCACTGAGCAGTATGGAGAGATTCCAGATCATCCACATGGTCAGAACCGTGCCGTCAGGCCGAGCCCGAATATGCTTCGGTCGAATGTGGGGCGTTGCTCATGCGCGATGCTGGCGCGCAAGGTCAGCGGATCGCTGACGTCCCAGGAAACACCGCCAAAGACGGTGCGCGTCGGCACCAGCGCGCCGTCATCGATCTCGGGGGCGTCGGCATAGCCGCCGAACACGGTGAAGTGCGGCGTGACCGCGAGGTCGGCGCGCAGCACGTAGCCATCCGCGCGCGTGCCGCTATTGTCCTGGGCATGCACCCAGCGGGCGGAAAGCCCCAGGCGGCCATCGAATACATAGCCCTGTATCCAGGGCGAGATGCTGGTGATGCCGGCATCCGCGAAATTGTCGTAGCGAGCATCGATGTTGAGCGAGAGCGGGCCGAACTCCCGTGACGGCGCCACCACCTGCCAGGCAGCGCCGGCGCCGATCGAATAGCGCGCCAGGAAGTCGGCATCAGGCGTCACCGCTGCCAGGGCGTAAGCCGAAAAGGCCGGCGTGAAGGCTTGATCGACCCGGCCCTCGATCTGAACGTCGGTGTGGCCGAAGCGGGTCGCCACCCGCGTGCGCCCCGAAACGGTCGTGTCGGGCGACAGCCGATAGGCAAGGCCGGCCGAACTGTCGGTCCAGTCGCCGAGCCCGTTGGTGAGATCGCTCACCTCGGTACCGAGGTCGAGCCGCCATTTGCGCGGCGGCGGCACGGCCAACCTCTGCTCGATGTCGGGAGAGCCGGGTTCGATGGCAAGCGCCTGGTTGTAAGCCTGCCGCGCGGCCTCGTCGTCGCCCTGAGCGCGGCGCACATCGCCGATTCCCACCAGCGCCTCGGCATTGCGCGGATCGGACGCAAGCACGCGCTGGAATGATTGCCCGGCCCGCGTCTGATCGCCTTCGAGAAGCGCGATCCGTCCGTCGAGGTCGAGCGCTTCGGCATTGTCCGGCGCCGTCACCAGCACGTCGTCGACAGCCAAACGGGCGCGCGGCGCGTCGCCCTGCCAGACCGCCAGCCGGACCTTGCCGAGCCGCGCATCGAGCAGCCCAGGCTTTATGGCAAGCGCCCGGTCGAACAACTGCCCGGCCTCATCGAAGCGCTGGCTGGAGCCCACGACAAGGCCGAGCGCGACCAGGATGTCGGTATCTTTTGGCGAAAGCTGCAGGGCGCGGCGATAGACGGTCTCGGCTTCAGGCAGGTTCCCCGCGATGCGCAGGCGCCTGCCCTGCTCCAACAGGCCAGCGACGGGATCGGGCCGGCGTTGCAGCTTCTTCACCGGCGCACGAGCCGAACCAGACTGCGTCGCCTTGCTGCTGGCGGCCTGTTTGGCTTTGACGCCGTTGGCCTGCTTAGCCTTGCGGATGTTCCTGACAAGCGATGCGGCGTCGGTATTGCCGGGATCGGCTTGCGCAATCGTTTCGGCGAGCGGGAGTGCCGCGTCCAGATTGCCGGAGCGGAACTCGACCTCGGCCATGCCGAAACTGGCATCGCGATAGGTCGGGGCAATCGCAAGCGCCCTGGAAAAGGCATCGCGCGCTGCCGTCAGATCGTTGCGGCCGAGCTCGGCAAAGCCAAGCTGAACCAGGGCGTCGGCATTGTCGGGCTTGAGCGCCAGCGCGCGCTTGAGAAGGTCGGCCGCCTCGTCGAAGCGCTGGGCTTGCCTGGCCTTGACGGCGGATGCGTAGAGCTCGTCAACGGTCTGCGCCAACGCAGCAGCTGGGGCTGCGGCGATCGCGAGGAACATGCATGCGGCAAGGGCTGCGCGCTGGCCGCGCCGCATCAGCGCTTCCCACTCTTGCGGGCAATCAGACGCGCGAGGCGGGCCAAAAGCTCCTCGGGGATGAACGGCTTGACCAGATAGTCGTCGGCCCCCTTTTCCAGGGCCGAGACGATATCCTTCTCGGCCTTGCGCGCAGTCAGCATGACGACGGGGGTTTCCGAGAGCGCCGGGTCGCCCTTGACGCGAGCCAGCACCTCGATGCCGTCCACCTTGGGCATCATCGCGTCGAGCACGATGATGTCGGGCCGATCCTGTGCCTTCGAGAGCGCCTCGGCCCCGTCCATGGCCTTGTCGACCTCATACCCTTTCGCCCTCAGCCTGAATTCCATCAGCTCGAGCAACAAGGGATCGTCATCGCAGATCAGAACTCTTGCCTTCGCTCCGTCCACCAATCCTGCTCCGGTTATGCCTCGTTGCCCCCCGGAGAAATCAACCTATGAACCGACATCCGCCAAAGCGGTTCATTCAGACAAGACCCGCGCGAACATGCGCGCCGGCCAATGCCGCGCAAGTACAGATAAAAGCGATTCGCGGCAGCCGCATTACGGTACAATCAGTAGATGAATATCGGGGCGTGGTATAGGAGGCGTAAACGCCATATTCACCTTGCCGGCAGGCTTCCCACCAACGCTACGGCGCGTCAGGCCGCCAACAGCAGCTTCCTGACTTCGCCGGCAAGCGCCAACGGGTCGAAGGGCTTCGCGATGACGCCGACGGCTCCCATGGCGAGGTAGCGCTCTACCTCATGCGTCTGGGTGCGCGCCGTGATGAACACGACCGGTATCGATGCCGTGAGCGGCGAATCGGCCAGGCGCTTCAACGTTTCCGGCCCATCCATATCCGGCATCATCACATCGAGCAGGATGAGATCAGGCCGCCAATCGGCGGCATCGGTCAGCGCCTCGATGCCCGAAGCGCTGGACCGCACCTCGAATTCCGGGTCGAGCTCCAGCGACATCTGGGCGATTTCGCGGATGTCGTCCTCGTCATCCACATAGAGGATCCTCGCCGGCATCAACATCACTCCCCTGCTTGCGTGGCCGCTCCCGCGCCGCCGCGGGACGAAGCCAGCATCCTTCTGACCATCCTTGCGACATCGATCTCCGATGCCCTGGTCTTGGTCATCATCGCCTGCACCCGGTCGCCGAGCTTCTCGTCCAGCTCCGCCGCCGAGAACACGATCACTCCTGTCTCCTGCGGCAGGTCGATGAGCAGATCCAGCCCCGATCCGTCGGGAAGCGCGATGTCCAGGATGACCAGATCGAAGCGACGCCTCGCGACCGCCCGCCGGGCGTCCTGCAGCGTTTTCGCCGAGGTGATCGATACGCCCGGACCCAGCCCCGCCGACATCACGGCCAGCACACCCTCGTCGTCCTCGACGTGCAGGATCCTCGGCGTCGGCTCGACCTTGCCGGCGACGATCTTGGTGAGCGCGGCGTGAAGCCGCTGCGAATCCACCGGCTTCTCCAGCCAGTCGACGATGCCGACGGCGGTGCCGTTCAGCGAACGCCTGGCCTCGTCGGCGACGGCGGAGATGACGATGACCGCAATATCGGAATTCGCCTGTGATGCCCTGATGTCATGGAAGAGCTTGATCCCGGATTCGCCGGCGAGCTTGATATCCAGCGTCAGCGCCACATAGTCGCGAGAGCTCAGAAGCGCCTTGGCGGTGTCGATATCGGGGGCGACGTCGCTGGAAAAACCGTCCGCGTCGAGAAGTGCCGCGATCACCACAGCGATATCGGCCTCATCCTCGCAAATAAGGACACGCAGGCGGCCATCGCGCTTGCGCGCCCGGCGCTCGACAAGAACCGGCTTCTCGGCTTGCCTTTGCGCTTCAGCAAGGTCCACGTGGAAAGAAGTCCCCTTGCCTTCCTCGGTTTCGAAGGAAACGGCGCCGCCCAGCTTTTCGACGATGGCCTTGACGATACTCAAGCCCAGACCGGTGCCGCCCTTTTTGCGGGTGCTGGACGAATCCGCCTGCTCGAACTTTCCGAATATGCGGCCGCGGAACGCTTCCGGAATGCCGGCGCCCTGATCGATCACCGAGATGCGCAGCATGTCGTGGTCGCGACGCTGGAGCTTCACCATCACGGTGCCGCCCGGATCGGAGAACTTGATTGCATTCGACAGCAGATTCGCCATCACCTGATGCATGCGGTCCGGGTCGATATTGGCCTCGGCGCGCGGAGCATCATCGACCAGCACCATGCGGATCTTGTTCTCGGCCATGTAATTGGAACTTGCGGCAATGGCCTGCTCCAGCACCGAACGGACAGCCATCTGCTTGATCTTGAAGGTGATCACGCCCGATTCGATCTTCTCCATGTCGAGAATATCGTTGATAAGGAGAACCAGCCTTTCGCTGTTGCTGTGGGCGATGTTGACGAGGTTGGCGGCCTTAGGCGACAATTCGCCGGCGACGCCGGCCGCAATGAGGCCGAGCGAGCCACGGATGGAGGTCAGCGGCGTGCGCAGTTCGTGGCTGACCGTGGAGATGAAGTCGTTCTTGAGTTGCGCGTTGCGCTTCTGCTCGGTGATGTCGCGATTGTAGGTGATGACGCCGACTGTCTTGCCGGCCTCGTCGCGGAACGGCGCCTTCAACGTGTAGAGCCAGCCTTGCCTGCCGTCCGGGAACTGCGCCGGCTGATCGATGCGCGACGTCTGTCCGGCCTCCAGCGCGCCGGCCTCATCCTGCCTGAAGCGCTCCGCCACCTCCTTCGGATAAAAATCGAAGTCGGTCTTGCCGATCAGGTCCTCGACCGATGCAGCGCCCACCATTTCGGCGGTGGCCGGGTTTGCAACGACGAAGCGGCCCTCGGCATCCTTGACGTTGAGGCAATCCGGCAGTTCGCGGACCATGGCCCGGTAGATCATGTTGGACATTGCGAGATCGCGCCGCCGCTGCTGCCGGTCGAGCAGCACGCTGATGATGAAGGTGCTGATGAAGCGGAAGACGAGGGACGGCCACGTGCTCTGCTGAACGAGACCGGTAAGGAACTGCTGGGGGATGACCAGAAGCGTGATCAGCCCGGCGAGCGCCACCGACACGCCGAGGCCGAGTATGTCGAACATGGTGCGCGAGCGGACCGCGACGATGTGGTACCAGGCCATGCCGACGATGGCGGTGATCAGGATGCCCATGACACCGATGTTAGCGCCCTGCCCGCCCAGATAGATGCGATAGGCGACGGAGCCGATGGTGGCTACGAACATTGCCGGCCATCCGCCAAAGAACGCGGCGGCGGCGATGAAGGCGGCGCGCAGGTCGACGACGAAGCCGGAGACGTTGAGCGCAGTGGCCATGGAAATGACCGAACCCGCGCACATCACCACACCGAGAAGCAGCGACTGTATCAGCCGCGGGAGGCGTCCGGTAAAATCCGCCACAAGGTCCCAGGCGACGACCAGGATGGAGACCAGGGCAAGATTGGCGAGGAGTGAGTGCCAGATTTCGGTCATGACGTTCCTGCTCCCTTTCTCAGAAAAATATCGGCAAAACCTATCCGAGGTCTAAAGAGCCTGCGCACCAGCCATCGGCAGCGGGCGGATGGCGCAAGGTGATGGGCGGCCCAAGACGGTTAAGGTTTTGCAGAATCATCAATCCGATCTAAGTCTTTGCTTTTACGTAACTTCTTGCGGAATTCCGTTACATATTCTTCGCAGAATTGCGCTGGTTGCAACGCGCATCTCGAGCATCGGGCCGACGGTTACTGATGGCTTCGCCCACCTTCCCGCATTAACCTTTCAGGGTCGCTGGAACGGCCGCGGCCGCCCATTGTGCTCGACAGCCGGCCCTTACTTTGACCTAATGGCGTTCTGTTCAACGCAGCACATGATCAGCGGAGCTCTGCACAAGAGAATGAAGTTCACGCTCACCCTCATTTCGATCGTGACGCTGCTTCTGACGGCAGGCTGTTCATCGACCACTGCGTCGATCAGCGCGGCGAAATACGACAAGATGAGCTGCGCCGAGCTCAACAGCGAGCTCGGCGACACCGCCACCGACATTTCGCGCACCGCGATCGCCCGCGGCAAGGTCGCCAAGACCAGCCTGCCGACATGGCTGCTCGGCGGGGAGCGGGTGAAGACGGCGGTAGCCAACCGCGAAACGGCGAAGATCGAACGGCTGCAGCAACAGCAGCAGGCGATCGTCGCGGCGCGGAAGCAGAGGTGCGCCTCCGCGCAGTGAGCCGATCCCGGTTTGGGCTCGCCCGACTTCAAGCGCTTATGCGGAACCGTGTCGAATCGATCGCCGCGTTCATCAGCGTTTGCGTGTAGGCTTCGCGTGGATTGCCGAAAATCTCTTCGGTCGGTCCTTCTTCGACGATCTTTCCTTGCTTCATGACGATGATGTAGTCGGCCATGGCGCGCACCACCGCGAGATCGTGGCTGATGAAGAGGTAGGACAACTGGTGGTCGGCCTGCAGCTTGCGCAACAGCTCGACGATCTGCTTCTGCACGGAGCGGTCGAGCGCCGAGGTCGGCTCGTCCAGCACCACCACCTTCGGCTTCAGGATCATGGCGCGGGCAATGGCGATGCGCTGGCGCTGGCCGCCGGAGAATTCGTGCGGGTAGCGATTGCGGGCGTTGGGATCGAGGCCGACTTCGCGCAGCGCCTCGACGGCGCGATGGTCGCGCTGCTTGCCGGTGAGCGAGGGCTCATGCACCAGAAGACCCTCGGTGATCACCTGGCCGACCGTCATGCGCGGCGACAGCGAACCGAACGGATCCTGGAAGACAAGCTGCAATTCGCGCCTGAGCGGCCGCATCGCCTGGCGGTCGGCTTCTGAGATGTCGCGGTCGCCGAAGCGAATGACCCCGTCGCTGGGCAAGAGCCTGAGCAAGGCGCGGCCGAGCGTCGACTTGCCCGAACCCGACTCGCCGACGATGCCGATCGTCTGGTTGCGTTTCAGCCGGACCGAGATCTTGTCCACTGCGCGCAGCATCAGCGGCTCGCCGCCGAGGAAGCCGCCGCCGATCTTGAAGACGACCTCGACATTGCGGCCCTCGAGCAATACCGGCGAATTGGCTGGCGGCGCAGCCTTGCTGCCGGTCGGCTCGGCCGCCAGCAGCATCTTGGTGTAGGGGTGCTGCGGATTGGCAAAGAGCGCTTCCGCCTCGCCCTCCTCCACCACCTCGCCCTGGCGCATGACATAGACCCGATCGGCGAAGCGGCGGACGATGCCGAGATCATGGGTGATGAAGACGATCGCCATGCCGAGCTTGCGCTGCAGTTCGGCGAGCAGCATCAGGATCTGCGCCTGGATGGTGACGTCGAGCGCCGTGGTCGGCTCGTCGGCGATCAGGATGTCGGGATCGTTGGCCAAAGCCATGGCGATCATGACGCGTTGGCGCTGGCCGCCCGACATTTCGTGCGGATAGGATTTCATCCGCCGCTCGGGATCGGGGATGTGCACCAGCCGCAAAAGCTTCAGCGCCTCTTCCCGCGCCGCCGCCCCGGAAAGCCCGCGGTGGCGGCGGATCGGTTCTATCAACTGGTTGCCGATGGTGTAGAGCGGGTCGAGCGAGGTCATCGGCTCCTGGAAGATCATGCTGATCTTGCGGCCGCGCACCTTGTTGAGCTCGCTCTTGGTCATGATCAACAGGTTGCTGCCACGATAGTCGACATGGCCGGTCGCCTCGCCATTGGAGGACAACAGGTTCATCGCCGCCATCATCGTCTGGCTCTTGCCGGAGCCGGACTCGCCGACGACGGCGACCGTTTCGCCGGCATTGACCTTGATGCTGATGCCTTTGACGGCCTCTACGGTGCCGTCGAGGGTCTGGAAGCGGACGCGCAGGTCCTTGACGCTGAGGATCGTTTCGGTGGCCATGTCAGCGGTCCTTCGGATCAAGCGCGTCGCGCAGGCCGTCGCCGACGAAATTCAGGGCGAACAGCGTCGAGACGAGGAAGAAAGCCGGGAACAAAAGCAGCCAGTTGGCGTAGCCGATGTTCTTGGCGCCGACCGAGATCAGCACGCCCCAGCTGGTCATCGGCTCCTGCACGCCGAGACCGAGGAATGAGAGGAAGCTCTCCAGGATGATCACCTGCGGCACCAAGAGCGTCATGTAGATCACGACTGGGCCAAGCAGGTTGGGGATGACATGGCGCAGCAGAATGCCGCGCTGGCCGACGCCCATGGCTTCGGCGGCCTGGACATATTCCTGCCTGCGGATCGACAAGGCCTGGCCGCGCACGATGCGGGCCATGTCGAGCCACAGCACCGCACCCACCGCCAGAAACATCAGCACGAAGTTGCGGCCGAAGAACACCACCAGCATGATGACGAAGAAGATGAAGGGCAGCGAATAGAGCACGTCGACGATACGCATCATCACCTCGTCGACCCGGCCGCCGGCAAACCCAGCGGTCGCGCCGTAGATGACGCCGATGACGCCGGCGACGACGCCGGCAAGCAGGCCGATAGCCAGGGATATACGCCCGGCCATCAGTGTTCGCGAAAGCAGGTCGCGTCCGGTGTTGTCGGTGCCGAAGTAGAAATATTGCTGCTTGATGGCCGAGCTCATCGTCACTTCGAGCCCGTCGGCCGACTTGTTCTCGATCCTGGTGTCATCGAAAGCGTCTGAACGGTCGAGATAGCGGATGTTGCGGTCGTCGATCGGCTTGGTCGAAGTAACGGTGACGATGACGCGGTTGCCGTCCTGGTGCCATTCCTTGATATCGGCGCGCATGCGCTTGATGGCATCGGTGAGCGCGCCCTGGATCATGTCGGGCTTCGGATAGGCCGACAGGCTCGGCGGCATACGCACATAGTCGCCGTAGATGGCGGTGTATTCATGCGGCACGACCATTGGGCCGAACACGCTGATGGCGGAGATGAAAGCCAGGTAATAGAGGCTGAACATGGCGGCGCGGTTGCGCTTCAGCCGCGCCCAGGCATTGCCCCAGAGCGAACGGCCGGCGATAGGCTCGGGCACGGCAACGGCGAGATCAGTCATAGCGCACCCTCGGATCAACGACCGCATAGAGAAGATCGACGATCAGGTTGAAGACGATGGTGAAGAGCGCGATCACCACCACGGTTCCCATGACCAGCGTGTAGTCGCGGTTGAGCGCGGCATCGACGAAATAGCGGCCGACCCCGGGGATGGAGAAGATGGTCTCGACGATGATCGAGCCGGTGAGCAGCGCCGCCGCCGCCGGACCGGTGAAGGAGACGATCGGCAGGACGGCGCCGCGCAGCGCGTGCTTGACCACCACCGACCAATCGGAGAGGCCGAGCGCGCGGGCAGTGCGGATGTGGTGCGAGCGCAGGCTCTCGATCATCGAGCCGCGCATCAGGCGGGCGACGATGGCGATCTGCGGCAAGGCGAGCGTCAGCACCGGGCCGACCTTGTTGATCAAGGCGCCGTCACCCCAGCCGCCGATCGGCAACAGCTTCCAGGACAGCCCGAAGACAAGCTGGATCACCGGCGCGATGACGAAGGTCGGGATGGTGCTGCCGGCGGTGGCCAAGGCGATCACCGAATAGTCGGCTATTCTGTTCTGGTTGAGCGCCGCGATAGTGCCGAGGACGGAGCCCAACAGCAGCGCCAGAACCAGCGCCGACGTGCCGATCTGCACCGAGATCGGCAGGCCCTTGGCGAACAGTTCCGTGACGGTGAAGTCGGGCAGGTTGTAGCTCGGGCCGAAACTGCCGCGCAAAAGATTGCCGAGATAGTGGACATATTGCAGCCAGAGCGGATCGTTGAGGCCGAACTGGGCTTCGAGATTGGCCCTGATCTCGGGGCTCAGGCCCCGCTCCTGGTTGAACGGACCGCCCGGCGCGACTCGAATCAGGAAGAACGCCACCGTCACGATGACGAATAGCGTCGGGATGGCGGTCAACAGCCGCCGGAAGACATAACGCAGCATCGGCGCCCCGCTTCAGCCAGGGCGGCAACTCTCCAGACGGGATCGTGGCGCGCTGGCATCTCTGATCTTCGCACCGGGGCACTCGAAAATCCAACCCGACTTTCGGCCCGGCACGACGACAGACCGTGACCGCCGCTCCCAAAAAGGGGGAGCGGCGGCACGGCCAAGGTTGCTTGTCAGTCCTTGGAGATGAAGCGGGACGGATGAATGTCCATCACATTGTCGTCGAAGCCATGCAGCTTCGAGGAAACGATGTCGTGGTAGCTGTAGTAGAGAAGCGGGATCTCGCCGACGTCGTCGACCAGGATGCGCTCGGCTGCGGCGAGGTCCTTCATGCGCTCTTCCGGCTTGCCGCCGGCGGCGGCAGCCTTGTCCATCGCGGCTTCGTAGGCCGGGCTGTTGTAGTTCGAGTAGTTGTTGCCGCTCGCCTTGCGCGAGATGCCGAGGAAGGTCTCGGGATCCTTGTAGTCGGCGATCCAGGCGGCGCGAGCCACGTCGTAGTTGCCCTTCTGCTCGAGGAAGGCATAGTGGGTCTTGGTGTCGGTGTTGAGCAGCGTCACCTCGACGCCGAGCGGCTTCAGCTGTTCCTGGATGGCGACCGCCGTGTTCTTATGGTTTTCCGAGGTGTTGTAGCGGATCTCCATCTTCAGCGGATGCTCGGGCGTGTAGCCAAGCTTCTCCAGGATCTTCTTGGCCGCGTCCTCGCGGTCGATCTGCGGCATGTCGGCGTATTTGGCCAGTGCCGGCGTGTAGCCTTCGATGCCCGGAGGCACCATCGAATAGCCGGGCAGCATGGAGTTCTGCCAGACCTTCTCGGCGAGGAAGTCGCGATCGATCGCCATCGAGATGGCGTTGCGCAGCTCGACATTATCCCAAGGCGCCTTGTCGGTCTTGATCGCAAAATAATAGGTGCCGAGATATGGCCCGACGCGGACCTGATCACCGAATTTGGTTTTGAGATCGGCGAGCTGTTCGGTCGGCAGGTCACCATAGCTGTCGAGTTCGCCAGCCTCGAAGCGCTTCATCGCCGACGAACGATCCTCGGTCGGGATGTAGTTGACCACGTCGAGCTTGACGCTCGCGGCGTCCCAGAACTTCGGGTTCTTGACCAATTTCATATGGTCGTTGGGAACCCACTCCGCCAGCGTGTAGGCGCCGTTCGAAACCAGCTTGCCCGGCTTGATCCAGTCGGCGCCGAGTTTGTCCATGGAAGCCTTGTTGACCGGATAGGTCGCCTGGTGGGTCAGCATCTCCAGGAAGTAGGGCGTCGGAGCCTTCAGCGTGACTTCAAGCGTGTTGGCGTCGATCGCCTTCACGCCCATGTCCTCTGCCTTGCCTTTCTTGGTGTTGAAATCCTCGGCGCCCTTCACCGGATAGAGCATCGAGGCATATTCCGCAGCGGTTGCCGGATCTTCCAGACGATGGAACGAATAGACGAAGTCGTCCGCCGTCACCGGGCTGCCGTCCGACCAGAGGCCGTCCTTGCGCAGCTTGAAGGTGTAGACGGTGCCGTCGTCGGACACTGTCCAGCTTTCGGCGGCGCCCGGAATGAGGTTCGTCTTCTGGTCATGCATGACCAGGCCCTGGAACAGGTCGCGTATGATATCGGCTTCGTAGGTCGTCGACGTCTTGTGCGGATCGACCGTCTCCGCCTCGGCCGCGGCGCCGCGGTTGTAAACGGTCTCGGCAAGCGCATGCGTGTAAAAGGCACCCGTGGACAGTGCCAAGGTGGTGGCGAACGCCGTCGCCTTCAGCATGTTTTTCAGCATGAAGTCTCTCCCGGTCGGCGCAGCCCCTCAGCCGCGCCTTCTTAAGTGTTGACGCCGCGGAACCGTTGAAACAGCCCCGTTTCAGGCGTGCCGCCGGTTCCTTCCGACGACTGGTGGCAGGAGACTAGACAGAGCGAAATCTTATTTCAACCATTGCCTGCTTGACGCAAAGTGAGCGTCATCACGCTAAATCAGCAGTCGCTAATGTTTATAGTTGACTTTCAACTTGGCACACCTGCCGGTTGTTCGAGGCGTTTTCTGTTTTTGCAGGCAGGTTTTGGCATTCTCCGAACCATGCTGAAGAACCGAAAACTCCCCGTTTTTTGGTCTCGTTTCCGGGCTGACGCCGCGGGCACGTCAGCGATCGAATTCGCCATGCTGGCGCCGATCTTCATCCTGCTTCTGCTCGGAATGGTTGCATACGGTATTTATTTCGGCGCCAGCCATTCGGTGCAGCAGATCGCCGCCGACGCGGCGCGCACGGCGATCGCCGGCCTCAACCAGACCGAGCGGCAGGCGCTGGTCACCGATTTCATCGCGCACGACGTCTCGGGCTATCCCTTCGTCGATGCGAACAAGCTGACCGTCAACGCGCAGGACAGCGCCGCCGACGGCAGCCAGTTCGTCGTCTCGGTCAGCTACGATGCGCGCAACCTGCCGATCTGGAATCTGTTCAAGACGCTGCCGCTGCCGGGCACGACGATCCAGCGCCAGTCGACGATCCGTGTCGGAGGCATATGATGCCCATCAAGGGGGGGCTAGAGCGGTTCATCGTTTCCCGGAAACGCCAAACCGCTCCATCGGTTTTCGGTGACGCAATTCCGGACGGAAAACCGCTTCGCACTTTTCCTGGAATTGCTTTCGTGTCGGAGACGCGGAGGTTGCTCGCCGACCGTAGCGCGAATTTTGCCGTGATGACGGCGCTATGCACGCCGGTTGCGCTGGCGCTGACCGCCTTCGCGATCGACGAAGGTTCACTTTACAACGAGCGCCGCGCCGCGCAGTCGATTGTCGACCTTGCCGCCATCACCGCCGCTTCGAACATCACCAATGCCCAGCAGGCGGTGCTGACGACGCTCGCCGACAATGGCATCACCTCGGTCGCCGTGCAGCAACAAGGTACCACCGTCGCGCCAACCGCCAGCAAGGCGGTCGTCCAGATCGTGCCGGGGCGCTACACGGGCGTCAGCACCATTGCCGCCGGCAGCCGGTTCGAGGCGGGCAAGCTGCCCTACAATGCCGTGCAGGTGTCGCTGAAGAAGCAGGGTACGCTCTATTTCGCCGGCTCGATCATGGCGCCGCCCACCCTCGGCACGACAGCGATCGCCAGCGCGCAGCCGCAAGCGGCCTTTTCGGTCGGCTCGCGGCTTGCCAGCCTCAATGGCGGCATTCTCAACGCGCTTCTCGGCGGCCTTCTCGGCGGCAACATCTCGCTCAGCGTGATGGATTACAATTCGCTGGTGTCGGCCGATGTCGACGTTCTCTCGTTCAGCGATGCGCTGGCGACGCAATTGCACCTGACCGGTGTGAGCTATTCCGACGTGCTTGCCTCCAAGGCAACGGTCGGCCAGATCGCCACCGCCATGGCCAACGTCCCGGGACTGGACCACACGGCCAAGATCGCCCTGCAGACCATGGCTTCCAGCGCCACCAACACCGTCAAGATTCCGCTCACCACCCTCATCGATCTCGGCTCCGTCGGCGATCTCGGCATCGGACAAAAGCCGGCCGGCCTCAACGTGACGGCCAGCGCGCTCAGCATGCTCACCGCGGCGGCCGCTCTGGCCAACGGCACGAACCAGGTAGCTGTCAATCTCGGCGCCACCATACCGGGGCTGGCATCGACGACGCTTGCCGTCGCCATCGGCGAGCCGATGCAGAACTCGGCCTGGCTGGCGGTGGGAGAAGCCGGCACCGTGGTGCGCACGGCGCAGACCCGCATCAAGCTCAACGCCAGCGTCACGCTTGGCAATTCCAATCTCGGCAGCGGCATCAATCTGCTTGCCGTCAACCTGCCGCTCAATGTCGAAGTCGCCTATGCGGAGGCCAAGCTGACCGATATCAGCTGCCCGACCGGTCCCTCCAGCATCAAGGTCTCGATCGCGGCGCAACCTGGTGTGGTCGCGGCCCATCTCGCCAACAGCAGCGCCAGCGGGTTCGCCGACTTCACCAAGCCGCAGTCCTTCTCGGACGCTGAGATCGCGGATGTCAGCCTCAAGCTGCTCCTGATCAACCTCAACCTATTGCAGATCAACGGACAGTCGGCCTTCGCCGCCACCAACATGGCGCCGACCACCCTGACCTACAACGCCGCCGACATCGCCAACAAGACGATCAAGACGGCGTCGACGAAGAACCTGACGCAGTCGCTGACGACATCGCTGGTCAACAATCTGTCGCTGTCGGTCAACGCGCTGGGGCTTGGCATCGACGTGACCGCCCTGCTCGGCGCGGTGAAGCCGGCGGTGACGACGCTGCTCAACGGCGTGACGGCGCCGGTCGACGACCTGGTCTACAACGTGCTTGGGGCACTTGGCGTCCATGTCGGCGAGGCGGATGTGCGCGTGACCGGCGCGAGCTGCGGACGCTCGGTGCTCGTCCAGTAGGCCGCTATCAGCCAATCCTTCCGACGAAACTGCCCAGGGGCGGCAACGCCAGCGCGCTCTCCTCGACAACGCCGCCAAGAATGCCGGCGGCATCGACGTCAAATGCCGTTATCTCGGCGTCGCCGAGTTCCGTGGGCAGCGCCCAGCCCGTTGGCTCGGCTGAGAAATTGAAGACGCAAAGCAGCCTCTCGCCGTCACGCTCGCGCAGGAAGGCGAGCACATCGCCCTCGGCATCGAGAAAGCGGATCGAACCTTGGATCAGCGCCGGATGGCGCTTGCGCAGGGCAAGGATCGAGCGATAGGCGGCAAGCACCGATCGCTCCTCGCTATCCTGAACGTCGACCGCACGGGCGCGATGCGCCTGCGGCACCGGCAGCCAGGGCTTGGCCGTCGAGAAACCGGCATTTTCCGCCTCTGCCTGCCAGACCATCGGCGTGCGGCAGCCGTCCCTGCCCTTTACGCCCGGCCAGAAGCGGATGCCGACGGGATCGCGCAGATCCTCATAGGCGAGTTCGGCTTCCTCCAGCCCCAGTTCCTCGCCCTGGTAGAGGCAGACCGAGCCGCGCAGGCATGACAGCAGCGCGATCGAGAATTTGGCCATCACGTCCGGACTCTCGCCGGGGCGTATCCAGCGGCTGACGTGGCGCACGACGTCATGGTTGGAGAAGGCCCAGCAGACCCAGCCGTCCGGGGCGGTCGTCTCGAAGGCCTCGACGCAGCCGCGCACATGGGCGGCGGAAAATTGCGGGCTGAGCAGGTCGAATGTGTAGCACATCTGCAATTTGTCGCCGCCCGAAACATAAGCGGCGAGCGTCTGCAGCGAACGCTCCTCATCCCCCACCTCGCCGACCGCGGCGCGGTCTGGATATTCGTCGAGCAGCGCGCGGAAGCGTTTCAGGAAGTCGAGATTCTCCGGACGCGTCTTGTCGAAAAGATGCTCCTGGAACCCGTAAGTGCTGGTCGAGCCGTTGGTGCCGGCGACGCTTGACGCCAAGGGCGGGTTGTCGCGCAGCCAGCGGTCGTGGACATAGTAGTTGACGGTATCCAGCCGAAAACCGTCGACGCCGCGGTCCAGCCAGAAGCGCACGGTGTCGAGCAGCGCGTCCTGGACCTCCGGGTTGTGGAAGTTCAAATCCGGCTGCGCGGCCAGGAAATTGTGCATGTAATATTGCCGGCGGGTGGCGTCCCACTCCCAGGCGGGGCCGCCGAACAGCGATTGCCAATTGTTGGGCGCGCTGCCATCCGGCTTGGCGTCGGCCCAGACGTACCAATCGGCCTTGGCGTTGTTGCGGCTGGCGCGGCTTTCGACGAACCATTCATGCTTGTCGGATGAGTGCGAGATCACCTGGTCGATGATGAGCTTCAGGCCGAGCCGGTGCGCCTCGGCGATGAGCGCGTCGAAATCCTCCAACGTCCCGAACATCGGATCGACGTCGCGATAGTCCGACACGTCATAGCCCATGTCGGCCATCGGCGACTTGAAGAAGGGCGACAGCCAGACCGCGTCGACGCCGAGCGAGGCTATATGGCCGAGCCGCGCGGTGATGCCCTTGAGATCGCCACTGCCGTCGCCGGTCGTGTCCTGGAAGGAGCGCGGATAGACCTGGTAGATGACGCAGCCGCGCCACCATTCGCTCCCTTGCCCGGAATTGTCGCGAGCCATCATGAGTCTTTCCTGTTGCGCGATCCAGCGGCACGCCGCTCGATCATGAAGCCGACGCTTCGACCGGGTAACGGCCTCGCCACATCGACCGGTTGCGTCTCGACCGCCGGGCGCCACTCGAAGCCTTCCCGCGCCGGCAAGGTGAAGACGCACTGCCGGCGATCGCCATTGATTATCACGGCAAGGCGGCCGCCTCCGCTATCGCCGAGCAGCATGACGAGGCGATGCCGGCCGGGATCGTTCCAGTCGGACTCAGCGAGCGGCGTGCCGGTCTCGCTCAGCCAGACGACGTCGGGGATTTCGGGCTCGCTGGCGGGCTCGCCGGTCAGGAAATGCGGATCGGCCAGCGCCGGGAAAGCGCTGCGCAGCGCGGCCAGTGACGCGGTATATTGCTCCAGCGCCTGATCGCGGCCAGCCCAGTCAAGCCAGGTGAGGGCATTGTCCTGCGCGTAGGCGTTGTTGTTGCCTTTCTGCGTACGGCCGAACTCGTCGCCGGCGGTCAGCATGATCGTGCCGCGCGAGGCGAAAAGCGTCGCCAGCAACGCGCACTGGTCATTGAAACGCGCCTCTCCGATCGCGGTTTCGTCCGTTTCGCCTTCGGCGCCGTTGTTCCAGGACAGATTGTCGTTATGGCCGTCGCGGTTCTGCTCGCCATTGGCTTCGTTGTGCTTGCGCTCATAGGCAACGATGTCGGCCAGCGCCATGCCGTCATGCGCGGCGATGAAATTGACCGTGCGGCTTGCTGGTTGGCCGTCCCTGCCGAACACATCGGAGGACCCCGCAAGCCGGGTGGCGAGCGAGCCGAGCGCACCGGCATCGCCGCGCCAGAAGCGCCTGATATCGTCGCGGTATCGGTCGTTCCATTCCAGATAGGGCGGCCGGAAATTGCCGAGCTGGTAGCCGTTCGGGCCGATGTCCCACGGCTCGGCGATCAGCACGCGGTCCGCGAGCACGGGGTCGCCCGCGATGTCCCCGAGCAGCGGCGCCTCCGGATCGAAGGCGCCATCGACACGTCCGAGCACCGGCGCCAGGTCGAAGCGGAAGCCGTCGACGCCGGCGAAGCGGACGAAATGGCGCAGCGAGTCGAGCACCATCTCGCGCACGACCGGATGGTCGCAGGCGACGGTGTTGCCGGTGCCGGTGTCGTTGACCAACCGGCCATCCGGCTGATGCCGAAAATAAGCCTGCGCATCCAGCCCGCGCAGCGACAGTGTCGGCCCGAGCCGGTCGCTCTCGCCGGTGTGGTTGAACACGAGATCAAGGATCGTGCCGATGCCCGCCTTGCGAAGCGTGGCGACGGTGTTCCGCAACTCGCTTAGGCCGCCAGGCGCCAGGCGCGGGTCGAGCGCCATGAAGGTGACGGGGTTGTAGCCCCAGGCGTTGCTCAGGCTGAGCGGCGGCAGATGCCGCTCGTCAATCGACGCGGTGATCGGCATCAATTCGACGGCCGAGACGCTGAGGCGTTTCAGGTGCTCGATGACGGCGGGATGCGCGAGCGCCGCGATGGTGCCGCGCTGCGCTTCCGGAATGTCGGGATGGAGCTTGGTGAAGGAGCGGACATTGAGCTCGTAGATTAGCCCGCCGGGCTGGAACAGCGGTGGCTTGGCCGGCACCGCCAAGGGCAGAGACCGCGCAATCGCCTTCGGCATCAGCCAGGCGGTGTCGGCGCCTTCGTTGCGTTTGGCGGCAAGCCGCCAATGATATTGGTATGGACGATCGACCTCGACGGCATAGGGATCGGTGAGAAGCTTGTTCGGATCGAACCACAGGCCACGCTCCGGCGCATAATCGCCGTCGGCGCGAAAGCCGTAACGGGCGCCTCCGCCAAGGCCGGGGACAAGGAGCGCGTGCACGCCCTCGCCTTCTTGCTTCAGCTCGAGTCGGTCGAGTTCACGCGCGCCGCTGTCGTCGAAGATCGAGATCCAGAGGCGTCTCGCCGATGAGGACCAGACGGCGAAGCGGATGCCTTCAGCGGTAATGGTGGCGCCGAGGGTCATACGCGCGCCTCCCCTTCTCCCCTTGTGGGAGAAGGTGGATCGGCGCGCAGCGCCGAGACGGATGAGGGTTGCTGGAAGGAATGAGGCGATGAAGAACCGGATGCTTCAAGCGCCCATTTCTTCATCGTAGCGATCCCTCCAACACCCCTCATCCGACCTTCGCTTCGCGAGGCCACCTTCTCCCACAAGGGGAGAAGGGGAAGTCCGCGCATCCTCAAGTAATCACGCTCGGCCTGTTGCGGCCGGTGTGGCTCTTGATGCCGGCGATGTCGTCGGCGGCGGCGATGAGGTCGGCGAGTGCTTCCTGCGTGTCGAGGTCGTGCCTTGCCTTGTCCGGCTCGTAGCGCTCGATATAGACGCGCAGCGTCGCGCCAGAGGTGCCGGTGCCGGAGAGTCGCAACACCACGCGGGAGCCGCCTTCGAACAGTATCCTGATGCCCTGGTTCTTGCTCACCGAGCCATCGACAGGATCGTGATAGGCAAAGTCATCGGCCTTGGCGATCGTGAGGCCACGCACGCTGGTGCCGGGCAGTGAGCCGAGCTTGGCGCGCAATTCGTCCACCAGCGCGTTGGCGCGGTCGCTCTCGACCTCCTCATAGTCGTGGCGCGAATAGTAGTTGCGGCCGTAGGTCGCCCAATGCTCGGTGACGATCTGCTTGCAGCTCTCGCCACGCGCGGCAAGGATGTTCAGCCACAGAAGCACCGCCCACAGCCCGTCCTTCTCGCGCACATGGTTGGAGCCGGTGCCGGCGCTTTCCTCGCCACAGATGGTCGCCATGCCGGCGTCGAGCAGGTTGCCGAAGAACTTCCAGCCGGTCGGCGTCTCGTAGATGCCGATGCCGAGCTTTTCGGCGACGCGGTCGGCGGCGCCGCTGGTCGGCATCGAGCGGGCGATGCCTTTCAAGCCGTCCTTGTAGCCGGGCGCCAGGCGGGCGTTGGCGGCAAGCATCGCCACCGAATCCGACGGGGTGACGAAGATGCCCCTGCCGATGATCAGATTGCGGTCGCCATCGCCGTCCGAGGCGGCGCCGAAATCCGGCGCATCCGGTCCCATCATCTCGTCATAGAGATGCTTGGCATGCACCAGGTTCGGGTCGGGATGGTGGCCGCCGAAATCGGGAAGCGGCTTGAAGTTGCGGCAGGTGCCGTCCGGGGCGCCGAGCCGGCGTTCGAGGATCTCCTTGGCATAAGGGCCGGTCACCGCGTGCATGGCGTCGAAACGCATGCGGAAGCCCGACTTGAAGAGTTTCTTTAGCGCATCGAAGTCGAACAGGCTTTCCATCAATTCGGCATAATCCTTGACCGGATCGATGATTTCGACCGTCATCTCGCCGGCCTTGACCGTGCCGACCGTGTCGATGTCGATCTCGCCGATATCGGCGATCTTGAAGCTCTTGATCTCCTTCGACTTGGTGAAGATCGCATCGGTGATCTTTTCCGGCGCCGGGCCGCCATTGCCGGCATTGTACTTGATGCCGAAATCCTCATGCGGGCCGCCCGGATTGTGGCTGGCCGACAGGATGATGCCGCCGAAGGTCTTGTATTTGCGGATGATGTTGGAGGCGGCCGGCGTCGAGAGAATCCCGCCCTGCCCGACCATGACCTTGCCGAAGTCGTTGCCGGCGGCAATGGCGATGGCCTTCTGGATGACTTCCCGGTTGTAGAAACGGCCGTCGCCGCCGATCACCAGCGTCTTGCCCTGAAAACCGTCCAGCGCATCGAAGATCGACTGGATGAAGTTCTCGGCATAGTGCTCCTGCTGGAACACGGGCACCTTCTTGCGCAGGCCGGACGTGCCAGGCTTCTGGTCGGTATAGGGTGTGGTGGGGACGGTTCTGATCATGCCTCAGGCAGCCCTTTTCGAAAGCAGCAAGCGATAGAGTTCGACGTATTTTTCGGCGCTCTTGTCCCAGGAGACATCGGCCTTCATGCCCTGGCGCTGGATCGAGGCCCAGACCGCCGGCCTGGCGTGAACCTCGACCAGACGCTGGATGGCATGGATCATCGCGCCGCCATTGTTGGGCGCGAACTGGAAGCCCGTGGCGACACCGGCCGACAACGCCGCTTCATTGGCGTCGATGATCGTGTCGGCCAAGCCTCCTGTCCTGGCGACGATCGGCACGCAGCCATAGCGCAGGCCATAGAGCTGGGTCAGGCCGCAGGGTTCGAAGCGCGAGGGGATGACGATGGCGTCGCAGCCGCCCTGCATCGTGTGCGAAAGCCCCTCGTCGTAGCCGACGACGACGCCGATACGGCCGCGATGACGGGCCGCGGCGGCAAGCAGCGTGCCTTCGAGGCCGGCGTCGCCCGAGCCGAGGATAGCGAGGCGCGCGCCGGCGGCGACGATGCCGTCGACCACCGCGGCCAGAATGTCCATGCCCTTCTGCCAGGTCAGCCGGCTGATGACGCAGACGATCGGGCTGCCGTCCGCCTCCAGGCCGAACCGATCCTCGACCGCCTTGCGGTTCTTGGCGCGGGCTTCGAGAGTCGTCGCTGAGTATTTGGCGACCAGATGCTTGTCGGTCTCGGGGTTCCAGATGTCGACATCGATGCCGTTGACGATGCCGTAGAGATCGGTGGCGCGCATGTTGATCAGCCCGTCGAGGCCCATGCCGAATTCCGGCGAGCGGATTTCTTGCGCATAGGTCGGGCTCACCGTGGTGATGGCCCAGGCGGCCTGAAGCCCGGCCTTGAGATAGCCGACGCCGCCGTAATATTCGACGCCGTCGAGCTGCATGGCGACGGCCGGCAGGCCGAGCTCGCCGAAGATGCCGGCGCCGAACTGGCCCTGGAAAGCAAGGTTGTGCACGGTGATCAGCGACGGCACGCCGACCGCCTTGCCGAAGCGCATATAGGCCAGCGTCATCGCCGACTGCCAGTCATGGGCGTGCACGATGTCCGGCTGGTAGCCGGAGATGGCGCCGCCGGCGATGTCGCCGCCGACCTGGCTGAGCGCCGCGAAACGGCGCCAATTGTCCGGCCAGTCGGCGCCCGAGGCGGTGCCGTAGGGGCCGCCCTGGCGATCGAAGAGATGCGGCGCGTCGAGCACGAAGAGATCGAGATCACCGATCTTGACGGCATGGACGGAAGCCTTGCCGCCCTGCAGCAGCGGATACTGGTAGACCGGTTTCTTCTTGATGAAGGCCGACATGACCACAGGATAGCCGGGGATGAGCGTGCGCATCGCCACGCCCTTCCCGGTCAGTGCGATCGGCAACGCGCCGGTCACGTCGGCAAGGCCGCCGGTCTTGACCAGCGGGAAGATCTCGGGCGTGACCGACAGAACCTGCATGCGTTCCACATTCCGATCTTAACGTGACAGGTCAAAGTGACAATCTGTTGATCAAGCCGCCAGCTTGCTGATCGACCCGACGAGGTCGACAGCTTGCCGATCAACCCTAGCGGGTTGACGGCTTGATCAACCCTATCAGGTCGACAACTAGTTGATCGACCTTATCAGGTCGACAACTTATTGATCATGTCCTGCGTGATCAGGCAGATGCCCTTTTCCGATACGCGAAAACGCTTGGCGTCGAGCGCCGCATCCTCGCCGACGACCAGTCCTTCCGGGATCTGAACGCCGTGGTCGATGACGACGCGATTGAGGCGCGCGTTGCGGCCGACAGTCACGTCGGGCAGCATCACCACCTCCTCTAGCTTGGAGTAGGAATTGATGCGCGCGCCGGTGAAGATCAGGCTGCGGCGCAGCGAGGCGCCTGAGACGATGCAGTCGCCGGAGACCAGCGAGGAGATCGCCTCGCCGCGACGGCCGTCCTCGTCATGCACGAACTTTGCCGGCGGCTTCAATTCGGCATAGGTCCAGATCGGCCAGTCGCGATCGTAGAGGTCAAGCTCGGGCGTGACGTCGGTGAGATCGATATTGGCCTCCCAATAGGCGTCGACGGTTCCGACGTCGCGCCAGTATGGCTCGGCCTCATGCGAGGAGCGCACGCAGGATTTGGCGAAGCGATGCGCGATCGCCTTACCGTTCTGGACGATATAGGGGATGATGTCCTTGCCGAAGTCGCGGCTGGAGCCGGGCTCGGCGGCGTCGCGGCGCAGCTGCTCCATCAGGAACTTGGTCTTGAAGACGTAGATGCCCATCGAGGCAAGCGCGAATTCCGGCTTGTCGGGGATGCCGGGCGGATCGGCTGGCTTTTCGACGAAGGCGATGATGTTGTCCTTGGCATCGACATGCATGACGCCGAAACCGGTCGCCTCCATGCGCGGCACTTCGAGGCAGCCGACGGTGACGTCGGCGCCGGCGTCGACGTGCTGGCGCAGCATCAGTTCGTAGTCCATCTTGTAGATGTGGTCGCCGGCGAGGATGACCATATATTCGGGCCCGTAGGCCTCGATGATGTCGATGTTCTGGTAGACGGCGTCCGCCGTACCTTCATACCACTGCGTCTCCGACACGCGCTGCGATGCGGGCAGGATGTCGAAGCTCTCGTTTCGCTCGGGGCGCAGGAAGTTCCAGCCGCGCTGCAGATGGCGGATCAGCGAATGCGCCTTGTACTGGGTGGCGACACCGAGACGGCGGATGCCGGAGTTCAGCGCATTGGAGAGCGCGAAATCGATGATGCGAGTCTTGCCGCCGAAATAGACGGCGGGCTTGGCGCGCCGGTCGGTCAGCTCCTTGAGGCGACTGCCACGGCCACCGGCCAACACATAGGCCATGGCGTCGCGCGCCAGCGGCTGGGTTCTTTTGAGTTCTGCCATTTGTTACCCTCCCAAGTAAGCTGTCCGGACCGAAACTTCAGCAAGGTGAAATATCATCTGCTTCAGTCCGCGACGAATTCCAGCATGATCGTCGACAGCGGCGGCAACAGCATCGTCGCCGATACGCCGCCTCCTTCCCCGCTTGCCTCGACCGTGCCGCCATTGCCCATGCCGGAGCCGCCATAGTCGGCAGCGTCCGTATTGATGATTTCGCGCCACTTTCCCGCCTTCGGCAGCGGCACGCGATAGTTCTCGCGCGGCACCGGCGTGAAATTGGAAATGACGGCGATCGGGTCGCCGTCAGGCGCGTTGCGCACCCAGGCGAAAACCGAATTGTCGCGGTCGTCGACGATCAGCCAGGAGAAGCCTTCCGGCTCGCAGTCGCGGGCATGCAGCGCCGGGCGCGAGCGGTAGAGGTAGTTCAGGTCGCGCACCGTCTGCCAGACGCCACGATGCGGCGCGAATTCGAGCAGGTTCCAGTCGAGCGCGCGTTCCTCGCTCCATTCGCGGCGTTGGGCGAATTCCTGGCCCATGAACAAAAGCTTCTTGCCGGGATAGCCCCACATGAAGGCGTAATAGGCACGCAGAGTCGCAAACTTCTGCCAGTCGTCGCCGGCCATCTTGTTAAGCAGCGTGCCTTTGCCGTGCACGACCTCGTCATGCGAGAGCGGCAACACGAAATTTTCCGAGAAGGCGTAGGTCAGGCCGAAGGTGATGTCGTTGTGGTGGTGCTTGCGGAAGATCGGCTCCTTGGAGAGATACTCCAGCGTGTCGTGCATGAAGCCCATGTTCCACTTGAAGCCGAAGCCGAGCCCGCCTTCGTGCACGGGCCACGAGACTTTCGGCCAAGAGGTCGATTCCTCGGCGATCGTGACGACGCCGGGGTGATGACCATAAAGCTCCTTGTTCATCTTCTGCAGGAAGCTGACGGCCTGCAGGTTCTCGCGCCCGCCCTTCTCGTTGGGAATCCACTCGCCCGCCTTGCGCGAATAATCGAGGTAGAGCATGGACGCGACCGCGTCGACGCGCAGGCCGTCGACATGGTATTTCTCGGCCCAGAACAGCGCGTTGTTGACGAGGAACGACACCACCTCGCGGCGGCCGAAATTATAGATCGCGGTGTTCCAGTCGGGGTGAAAGCCCTGGCGCGGATCGGCGTGCTCGTAGAGCGCCGTGCCGTCGAAATGGACAAGGCCGTGCTCGTCGACCGGGAAATGCGCCGGCACCCAATCCAGGATGACGCCGATGCCGGCGCGGTGCGCGCCATCGACGAAGCGGGCGAAGCCGTCCGGATCGCCGAAGCGGGCCGTCGGCGCATAGAGGCCGGTTGTCTGATAACCCCAGGACGGATCGTAGGGGTGCTCCGAGATCGGCAGGAACTCGATATGGGTGAAGCCGGTGTCGGCGACGTAAGGGATCAGCCGCGCCGCGAGCTCGTCCCAGGGCAGGAACGTGCCGTCGTCGCGGCGCTGCCACGAGCCGGCATGGACCTCGTAGATCGACATCGCCTCGCGCCGCGGATCGGCCTTGCGCCAGTAGCTGCGATGCGCCTCGTCGCCCCATTGATGCGCCATCGGCGGCGCCGTCACCGATGCCGTCGCCGGACGCAGTTCCGACTCGAAGGCGAACGGATCGGCCTTGAGCGGCAGCCGCACGCCATCGGGACCGATGATCTCGAACTTGTAGGGCTGGCCGGCGACCAGATCGGGAATGAACAACTCCCAGATGCCGGTGTCCTTGCGGTCACGCATCGTATGCCGGCGGCCGTCCCAGTCGTTGAAGGCGCCGACCACCGAGACGCGCCGGGCGTTGGGCGCCCAGACGGCGAAATGCACACCGGTCGCACCTTCATGGTCGATGATGTGGGCGCCGAGCTTGTCGAAGAGCCTGAGATGCGAGCCCTCGGCCATGTAGTAATCGTCCATCGGTCCCAGCACCGGGCCGAAGGAATAGGGATCGGTCAGCCACCAGTCGCCGCCGGCATTTTTGGCGTGATAGCGCAGCGGCTGACGCTTGCGGATCGAGACCTTGCCCTCGAAGAAGCCCGCATCGTCGCGGCGGGAAAGCTCACCGACATCCTTGCCCGCCAGCGTGTAGGCGGTGACGAATTCGGCATTGGGCACGAAGCAGCGCGCGACGAAACCCTTGCCGGCTTCCTGCACGCCCAAGACCGCGAAGGGATTGCCATGCGTTCCGGCGACAATCGCCGCGACATCGCCGGCTGGCGCCAGCCCGTCCGGCCCGCTTGTCGCAGCGGTCACGCGCGGCTTCCTCATCAGGCGGTCGCCCTCCCTGGGCACCTTTGTTCCGCGCCGGCCGTCCCAAATCCGTTGGACATCTTGGGGCGACTTGCGCTGGGCCACATTGTTCGTGACCTCATGCAATCACATCAGACAGGTACGTTCCAGATTTCTTTCGCATATTGGCGGATGGTGCGATCGGACGAGAACCATCCCATACGGGCAACGTTTCGGATGGCGCGCGCGTTCCAATCGGGGCTGTCGCGCCAGACATTGTCGACCTCGCGCTGGCAGGCGGCGTAGGAATCGAAGTCGGCCGCGACCATGAACCAGTCGCTCTGGTAGAGGCCGTTCATCAGGTCGCGATAGCGGTTCGGATCGTCGGGCGAGAAGACGCCTGACGAAATCGCCGAGACAGCCTGCGCGAGTTCAGGGGATCCCTCGATAACGGCACGTGGATTGTAGCCATTGTTGCGGCGGTCGGCGACCTCGCCGGTGGTAAGGCCGAAGATGAAGATGTTGTCGGCGCCGACATGTTCCTTCATCTCGACATTGGCGCCGTCGAGCGTGCCGATGGTTAGCGCGCCATTCAGCGCGAATTTCATGTTGCCGGTGCCCGAGGCCTCCATGCCGGCAGTCGAAATCTGCTCCGACAGGTCGGCGGCCGGCATCAGCACCTCGGCCAGGCTGACATTGTAGTTCGGCACGAACACGACCTTCAGCAGGCCGCGCACCGACGGATCGCCGTTGATGACCTTGGCGACGTCGTTTGCCAGTTTGATGATCAGCTTGGCGTTGTGGTAGCTGGGCGCCGCCTTGCCGCCGAAGAATTTCACGCGCGGCATCCAATCCCGCTCGGGATGCGAGCGGATCTGATCGTAGAGCGCGATCGCCTCGAGGATGTTGAGAAGCTGGCGCTTGTATTCGTGGATGCGCTTGACCTGGATGTCGAACAGCGCCGACGGGTCGAGCCTGATGCCCAGCCGGTCGGCGACGAGATTGGCGAGCCTTACCTTGTTCTGCCGCTTCACGGCGGCGAACTTTTCGCGGAAGGTTGCGTCTTCGGCGAGCGGATCGAGCGCCTTGATCCTCTCGATGTCGTCCATGAAACGGTCGCCGATCGCCTCGCGGGCAAGCGCGGTGAGGCCGGGATTGCACTGGATCAGCCAGCGCCTGGGCGTGATGCCGTTGGTCTTGTTGTTGATACGGTCGGGATAGAGCTTGTGGAGGTCGGCGAACACCGTCTCCTTCATCAGCTCGGTGTGCAGGGCCGAGACGCCGTTGATCGAGTGCGAGCCGACAAAGGCCAGATTGCCCATGCGCACACGGCGGTCGCCATTTTCCTGGATCAGCGAGATCCGGGCGATCTGCTCGCCGGAGAATTTTCCGGTAGCCCGCGCCTCCAGCAGCACCTGCGCATTGATGGCGTAGACGATCTGCATGTGACGCGGCAAAAGCCGCTCGAACAGCGGCACCGGCCAGCTTTCAAGGGCCTCTGGCAGCAGCGTGTGGTTGGTGTAGCCGAAGGTGCGCTTGGTGATGTCCCAGGCAAGGTCGAAGTCCATGCCGTGGACATCCATCAGAAGCCGCATCAGTTCCGGCACGGCGACCGCGGGATGGGTGTCGTTGAGATGGATCGCCGCCTTGTCGGGCAGCGACTTCAGGTCGCCATACTGGCTGAGGTGGCGCTGGACGATGTCCTGCAGCGACGCGGTCGAGAAGAAATACTCTTGCCTGAGCCGCAGCTCCTGGCCGGCCATGTGGGAATCGGCCGGATAGAGCACGCGCGACAGCGCGTCGGCCTTGTTGCTTTCGGCCAGCGCGCCGATGTGGTCGCCGGCATTGAACTTGTCGAGCAGGATCGGGTCGATCGGCATGCCGGACCACAGTCGCAGCGTGTTGACGCGCTTGGCGCGCCAGCCGGCCACCGGCGTGTCGTAGGCGACCGCCAACACGTGCTCCGTCGGCTTCCAGACATGGCGTTCGAGCCGGCCGTCCTTGGACGTGATCGATTCCACCGAGCCGCCGAAGCCAACCTCGAAGGAACGCTCGCGCCGCTCGAACTCCCACGGATTGCCGTGGTCGAGCCAGGTTTCCGGCAGCTCGACCTGCCAGCCCCCCTGGATCTCCTGGCGGAACATGCCGTTTGCGTAGCGGATGCCGTAGCCATGGGCGGGGATATCGACGGTCGCCATGCTCTCCATGAAGCAGGCGGCGAGACGGCCGAGGCCGCCATTGCCGAGCGCGGCATCGGGTTCGAGCCCCGCGATCAGGTCGAGGTCGACACCGAGCGAAGACAGCGCCTCGCGCATATTCGCCATCAGGCCCAGATTGGAGAAGGCATCGCGCATCAGGCGCCCGATCAGGAACTCGAGCGAGAGGTAGTAGACCCGCTTTTCCTGCTGGTCGTAGGCTTCCTTGGTCGCCTGCATCCAGTGATCGACGACGCGGTCGCGCACCACCTTGATCGAAGCCGTCAGCCAGTCATAGGGCGTGGCGACGGTGGAGTCCTTGCCGACCCGGTATTTGAGCGACTGCAGCACCTCTTCGGCGAGGGTCTTGGGATCGGGATTGTCGAGAATGGGGGCTTCGGTCGTCATAGCGCGCGTCATGCTGCCTCTCGTGATGTTGCCACGATCATACCGGCTTTCACCATTTCTCCCAGCCCATCCTACTGCATTGCAGCATATGTTCAATCGATTTAGGCGGCGGCGCGATCGAGGCGCCGCCCGCCTTACGGGTCCAGTAGCTGATCAGGCCGCCAGCGCGTCCTCCGGCGGTTTCTTGGCGCCGGTCATGAGAGCGACGGCGTCCGACATGGAAATCTGCTTCGGATCGACGACACAGAGGCGGCGGCCGAGGCGGTGGATGTGGATGCGATCGGCCACCTCGAAGACATGCGGCATGTTGTGCGAGATGAGCACGATCGGCAGGCCACGCTTCTTGACGTCGAGGATCAACTCCAGCACGCGGCGGCTTTCCTTGACGCCGAGCGCCGCGGTCGGCTCGTCCATGATCACCACCTTCGAGCCGAAGGCGGCGGCGCGCGCGACAGCGACGCCTTGGCGCTGACCGCCGGACAGCGTCTCCACCGCCTGGCTGATGTTCTGGATGGTCATCAGCCCGAGCTCGGTCAGCTTGTCGCGGGCGCGCTTTTCCATCGCCGGACGGTCGAGCATGCGGAACCAGCTGCCGAGCGGGCCGGGCTTGCGGATTTCGCGACCGAGAAACATGTTGTCGGCGATCGACAGCGCCGGCGACAATGCGAGGTTCTGGTAAACGGTCTCGATGCCGGCCTCGCGAGCCTCCATCGGCGACTTGAAGGCAACGGGCTTGCCTTCAAGCTGGATTTCACCTTCGTCGGGCACGGCCGCGCCGGAAATCGCCTTGATGAGCGATGATTTTCCGGCGCCGTTGTCGCCGATGACGGCCAGGATTTCGCCCGGATAGAGGTCGAAATCGGCATTGTCGAGGGCCGTGACTCGGCCATAGCGCTTGATCAGGCCGCGCGCTGTGAGGATGGGCTCCTGGGTCATGATTATGCCGAAACCTTTCTGATCCATTGATCGACAGCCACGGCGCCAATGATCAGCACGCCGGTGAGCAGCACCTTCCATTGCGGGTCAGCGCCCAGCATGTTGAGGCCCATCGAGACGACGCCGACGATCATGGCGCCGAACAGCGTGCCGAGTATCGAGCCGCGGCCGCCAAAGAGCGAGATGCCGCCGATCACCGTCGCTGTGATGGCCTGCAGATTGTAGTCGGTGACCGCGGCGGACGGGGAGATAGAGCCGTTGCGGCCGATGGAGACCCAAGCGGCGAAAGCGGCGATCAGCCCAGCGAGGACATAGACCGTCACCAATACCCTCTTGGTCTGGATGCCCGACAGTTTCGCGGCCTCCTGATCGTCGCCGACGGCATAGACGTGGCGGCCCCATGCGGTGTGGTTCAGCACATACCAAAGCAGCAGGACCAGCAGGACCATGGCGATGACGCCGGCCGTCAGGACCGCTGAGCCGACCCTGAAACTCAACGCGAAGAAGTGCAGCAGCGGCGCTTGGGTATCGACATCGGCGTCGCGGATCGTCTCATTGGCGGAATAGATGAAATTCGTCGCCATGACGATGTTCCAGGTGCCAAGCGTGACGATGAAGGGCGGAAGCTTCATGTAAGCGACCAAGAGGCCGTTGAGCAGGCCGCAGGCAGCGCCCGCAGCCAGCCCCAGGATCACCGCAAGAATGGTCGGCATGCCGTAGGTGATGGCGCAGTTCCCCATGATCACGGCTGAGATCACCATGATCACGCCGATCGAAAGGTCGATGCCGGCGGTCAGGATGACCAGCGTCTGGGCGGCGCCCAGCATACCGACGATGGCGATCTGTTGAAGGATCAGCGTCAACGTGTAGGACGAAAAGAAGCGCCCGCCGATCGCGATGCCGAAGATGATGATCGACAGCACCAGCACAATCAGCGGCACCGCGGCCGGCGTCGAATGCAGAAAGTGCTGGGCGCGCTTGACGAACGATTTGCCGTGCTCGTCGAAGGCGGCGACACTGGTGTCGCTGCCCGAGAGAACCTTCTCGAATTCCTGGATTTGAGACATATTTCCTCCCGTCTCACGAAGCTTCGTCATGGCTCCGTGCCGCGTTTACGCATTCCGGTCTGTCGCCGGGCTTATCAGCGCTTACGAAAATGCATCGTCCACCCGATGCGGCCGGGGATCAAGCCCCCAGCCGCGAGGTTTATGCGCTCAGGCGGGCATCAGCCCCAGCACTTGGCGAGGCCTTCCTTGGTGTCGATGGACTTCACGCCATTGGCCGGCTTGTCGGTAACGAGGTTGACACCGGTGTCGAAGAAGTTCTTGCCCTCGGTCGGCTTCGGCTTCGTGCCGTCCTTGGCGTATTTGGCGATGGCTTCGATGCCGAGCGCCGCCATCTGCAGCGGATATTGCTGCGAGGTGGCGCCGATCACGCCTTCGGCAACCGACTTCACGCCCGGGCAGCCGCCATCGACCGAGACGATCAGCACCTGCTTTTCGAGGCCGACGGCCTTGAGCGCCTGGTAGGCGCCGACGGCGGCAGGCTCATTGATGGTGTGGATGACGTTGATGGTGTTGTCCTTCTGCAGAAGGTTCTCCATCGCCTTGCGGCCGCCTTCCTCGTTGCCGTTGGTCACGTCGTGGCCGACGATGCGCGGATCGACCTCGTCGCCAATCTTGTTGGGGTCTTTCACGTCGATGCCGTAGCCCATCATGAAGCCCTGGTCGCGCAGAACGTCGACGGTCGGCTGCGAAGGGGTGAGGTCGAGGAAGCCGATCTTGGCGTCCTTGGCCTTGTCGCCGAGCGTGGCGGCGGCCCAGGCGCCGATCAGCTTGCCGGCTTCGAGATTGTCGGTGGCGAAGGTGGCGTCGGCGGCGTCGATCGGATCGAGCGGCGTGTCGAGCGCGATTACCAGCAGGCCGGCGTCGCGCGCCTTCTTCACCGTCGGCACGATGCCCTTGGTGTCGGAGGCGGTGATCAGGATACCCTTGGCGCCGTCAGCGATGCAGCTTTCGATCGCCGCGACCTGGCTTTCGCTGTCGCCGTCGATCTTGCCGGCATAGGTCTTGAGGTCGACGCCAAGCTCCTTGGCCTTGGCGGTCGCGCCCTCCTTCATCTTGACGAAGAAGGGGTTGGTGTCGGTCTTGGTGATCAGGCAGGCGCCGACGCCGGCGGCTGATGCCGACGAAGCGAACGCCATCAGGCCCAAGCCGGCGGCCGCAAACACGGTAGACTTCAGCAGTGATTTCTTGGTCACGATTTTCCTCCCAATGGAACTGTTCCGAACGCCGGCCACCCGGCGTCTCAAGCGCATCCACCTTTCTCCCAGCGTGGACACACCTCAAAAAACACCAGTCCAGAACGGCTGTCAATAATTAAATCACTCTTATTTATTATTGACACTCTTGCGCCGTTCACTCATTCTGAACAAAAAGCATCGCGGGGAAACAGACGGGAGGAACAGGGTGGAGACCGGCATTGCGAGGCACGGTTCGCCCGAGGTTTTGGAGAGCCGGCTGCATCGCGGCACCAACCAGAGCGGCATGCGCGACCACAATGAGCGGCTCGTGCTGTCATTGGTGCGCCAGCATGGCAGCCTGGCCAAATCCGACATTGCGCGCATGACCGGGCTGTCGGCCCAGACCGTGTCGGTGATCATGCGCGAGCTCGAGGAAGATAAGCTGCTGGTGCGCCAGGCGCCGCTACGCGGCAAGATCGGCCAGCCGTCGATCCCGATGGCGCTCAATCCGGACGGCGCTTTTTTCATCGGCCTCAAGATCGGCAGACGCTCAGCCGAGCTCGTGCTGATCGATTTTCTCGGCAATGTGCGCGCCATGCTGCAGCACTCCTATCGCTATCCCGCACCGCGCGAGACGGTCGAGTTCGTCACCCAGGGCATCAAGACGATGCGCGGCGAACTGACACCGGCGCAGGACAAGCGCATTGCCGGGCTCGGCGTCGCCATGCCGTTCGAACTGTGGAACTGGGCCGACACGGCCGGCGCGCCGCGCGACGTGATGGAGGAATGGCGCCATCGCGACATACGCGCCGACATCCAGGCGCAGTGCGAGTTCCCCGTCTACCTGCAGAACGATGCGACTTCGGCCTGCGGCGCCGAGCTTGTCTTCGGCCAGGCGGGCGCGGCGCGCGACTTCGTCTATTTCTACATCGGCGCCTTTGCCGGCGGCGGCATCGTGCTCAACGGCCGGCTCTACAGCGGGCCGAAGGGGAACGCCGGCGCGCTCGGATCGATGCCGGTGCCGGGGCCGGACGGCAAGCCGACGCAGCTCATCGACGTAGCCTCGATCGCAATGCTGGAGAAGGCGCTTTCCGCCAAGGGCATCGACGGCTCCTATCTGTGGACCTCGCCGCAGGAATGGGGCGACATCGGCGCCGAGCTCGACGAGTGGATCGCCAGCGCCTCGCGCGCGCTTGCCTATGCCATCGTCGCGGCCTCGTCCGTCATCGATTTCGAAGCGGCAGTGATCGATGGCTGGATGCCGCTCGAGGTGCGGCGCCGTCTTGTCGAGGCAATCCGGCAAGCCATTTCCGGCATCGACGCCGAGGGACTGAAGCTGCCCTTCGTGCGCGAGGGGACCGTCGGCATCCATGCGCGGGCGTTGGGCGGCGCCAGCCTGCCGCTTTCCGAGCGCTTCCTGATCGGACCGAACGCGACCGGAGGCGCCTGACCATGCTGATCGGCATCCCCTCGCTGCTCGGGCCGCAGTTCCTGGCGACGCTCAGGGCAATGGGCCATGGCGACGAGATCGCGATCGTCGACGGCAATTATCCGGCCGAGGAACAGGCGCGCCGGCTGATCCGCGCGGATGGCCATCATATCATCCCGGTGCTTGATGCCGTGCTCAGCGTGCTGCCGGTGGACGAGGCGGTGCCGGAAGCGCTGTTCCGTGCCTCGGTCAACGGCGACCCGGCGCTTACCGACCCTGTGCATCGCGAGATGGAAGCGGTTTGCGCCAGACGCGCGCCGGGTCATAAGGTGGTTGCGCTGGCCGGGCCCGACTTCTATGCACGCGTCAAGGCCGCGCACGCGATCGTCGCGACCAGCGAACCCAGGCTCTTTGCCAACATCATTATCCGCAAGGGCGTGATCTATCCGCCGGAGACCAAGACGACATGATCCTTTGCTGTGGCGAAGCCCTGATCGACATGCTGCCTCGCATCACGACGGAAGGCGAAGCCGCCTTCGCGCCCTATGTCGGCGGCGCGGTGTTCAACTCGGCGATCGCGCTCGGCCGGCTCGGCGCCCCGGCGGGATTCTTCTCGGGCCTCTCCTCCGACCTGTTCGGCGGCCAGTTCCGCGACGCGCTCGGCGCCAGCAAGGTGAGCTCCACCTATGCGCACACCTCGCCACGCCCGACGACGCTCGCTTTCGTGCGGCTTACCAACGGACAGGCGACCTATACCTTCTATGACGAGAACACCGCCGGGCGCATGCTCACCATTGAGGACCTGCCGAAGCTCGGCGCCGAGATCGAGGCGATGCTGTTCGGCGCGATCAGCCTGATCTCGGAGCCGGCTGGCTCGGCCTATGAGGAATTCATGCGGCGGGAGCACGAAAGCCGCGTGATGATGCTCGACCCCAACATCCGGCCGAACTTCATTCCGGACAAGGCCAAGCATCTGAGACGCATCCGCGAGATGATGGCGATGGCCGACATTGTCAAGCTCTCGGACGAGGACCTCAAGTGGTTCGACGAGGCCGGCTCGCATGAGGATGTGGTGCGCAACTGGCTGGATCGCGGGCCGAAGCTGATCGTCGTCACCCATGGCAGCGAAGGCGCCGTCGGATACAGCAAGGCGCACAAGGTCACCGTCATGCCGCAGAAGGTGAAGGTAGTTGACACTGTCGGCGCCGGCGACACGTTCAACGCCGGGATCCTCGCCTCGCTGCATGAGCAGGGCCTGCTCACCAAAGCGGCGATCGGCTACCTGCCGGAAGATGCGATCCGCAAGGCGCTGGAGCTCGGCGCCAGGGCGGCCGCGGTGACCGTTTCGCGGGCCGGCGCCAACCCGCCCTGGCGGCACGAGATCGCGTAAGCGATTGTCGGATTGGCCGAAAGGCCTCTCGCGCCGATCACTTTATGTTTCCAAAGCTGGCAACGGCGAGATAAAAACCATTGAAAATGATCGTTTTAGCCTGGTTTTCCGGCTTCTTCGGGCGTTGCGCCGGCAAAGAGCGGTAAAAGGCTGCGACATATAGGCAATTTGCCCTGGCCCCGGCCGGCTTTCTCGGCCGCGCCAAGTCTGGTACCAGCGGGCCGGATTATTGGCATTTTGAGGCCGACATGCAGTTCATCGATCTTGGCGCGCAGCGCGAACGAATCCACGACCGGCTGAAGGCCGCGATCGACAAGGTGGTCGAGGACGGCCGCTATATCCTCGGACCCCAGGTCACCGAATTCGAGAACAAGCTCGCGGCCTATGTCGGCGTCAAGCATGTCGTAGCCTGCGCAAACGGCACCGACGCCCTGCTTCTGCCGCTGTTTGCCGCCGGCATCGGCCCGGGCGACGCGGTGTTCGTGCCGAGCTTCACCTTCGCCGCGACGGCCGAGGTGGTGGCGCTGGCCAAGGCGGAGCCGGTGTTCGTCGATGTCGACCGCGATACCTACAATATCGACATCGCCAGCCTTGAAGCGGCGATCGAGATGATCAAGAAGGAAGGCCGCCTCAAGCCGAAGGCGGTCATCCCGGTCGACCTGTTCGGCCTTTCGGCCGACTACGACGCGATCATGGCGATCGCCAAGCGCGAGAAGCTTCTGGTGATCGAGGACGCCGCGCAGTCAATGGGCGGTTCCGCCGACGCCAAGATGTGCGGCGCCTTCGGCCATGTCGGCTCGACCAGCTTTTATCCGGCCAAGCCGCTCGGCTGCTACGGCGACGGCGGCGCGATGTTCACCAATGATGGCGCTTTGGCCGACAAGCTCCGTTCCTTGGCCTTCCACGGCAAGGGCGAGACGCAATACGACAATGTCCGAGTGGGCATCAATTCGCGCCTCGACACGCTCCAGGCGGCGATCCTGATCGAGAAGCTCGCCATCCTCGAAGACGAAATGGTGGCGCGGCAAGTGGTGGCGGACCGGTATGCCAAGGGCCTTGGCGACATCGTCAAGGCGTCGCGCAATCTCGGCCATGGCCGCTCAGCCTGGGCGCAATACGCCATCGAGACGCCGAAGCGCGACGGGCTGAAGGCGCATCTCGGCGAAAAGGGCATTCCGTCGGTGATCTACTATGTGAAGCCGCTGCACGAGCAGGTGGCCTACAAGGACTATCCGCGCACGCCCACGGGGCTTGCCGTCTCGGAAGCGCTGCCGAAGCAGATCCTCTGCCTGCCGATGCACGCCTATCTCGGCGAAGCCGACCAGGACCGCATCATCGAGACGATCCGCAATTACATCGGCTCGAACTCGGCGCATGTGGCGGCGGCTTAGAGGCGCGTAATCTCCCCCCTCGAGGGGGAGATGGCCGGCAGGCCAGAGGGGGTCGCCACACATGAAGCGCCGACGCCCCTCGGCGAAGAGAAATGACGCTGGCGCTCTACGTGCGGCGACCCCCTCTGTCGCCTTCGGCGACATCTTCCCCTCAAGGGGGGAGATCAGGTTGCCGCGCTCTTCCCGCTCGCAATGAAATGCGGGTTGGCGAAATCGCTGTCGGTCGCCTGGTTGCGCTTGCCGTAGACCAGCGGCAGGCCGTCCAAAGTACGCGTCATGCCGCCGGCGGCGCGCAGCACGGCGTCGCCCGCCGCGGTGTCCCATTCCATGGTGCGGCCGAAGCGCGGATAGACGTCCGCCTCTGCAGCGGCGAGCAAGCAGAATTTCAATGACGAGCCGACCGAGACGATCTCGGCTGCGCCGAGATCGCGGATGAAGGCCTCGGTTTCAGGCGTGTTGTGCGAGCGGCTGGCGACGACGGCGAGCGGGCTGCCCCCTTCCCGCACGCTAATCGGCCGGCGGCCGGTGATGCGATAGTCGGCATCGACGTCAATCGCTTCCGCCTTGCCAGGCCGGCCCGAGAAAAAGCGCCCCGTGCACGGCGCGTAGACCACGCCGACTTCCGGCACGTCATGACGGACCAGTGCGATGTTGACGGTGAAGTCGGTGCGGCGATTGACGAATTCCTTGGTGCCGTCGAGCGGATCGACCAGGAAAAACGCGCCTTCGAGGTCGGGCGTGGCGACACCGGCTGCCACCTCCTCCTCGGCCACGCAAGGGATATCCGGATAGGCGGCGCGCAGGCCGGCGAGAATGATCTTCTCGCTTTCGCGGTCGGCTTCCGTCACCGGCGAAGAGTCAGCCTTGCTGTCGACGGCGCAGCCTTCGTGAAAGACGCGCATCACCTCGCGCCCGGCCTCCAGCGCCAGGCGCTCGAAAACGCCCAGCATCGCGTCGTCGTCAGATACCGCCGCCATTGTCATACTGCTCTTCGGCAATGTCGCGCTCGGTCAGCCACTGCTCCAGGGCTTCCGCCATCTCCTGCGGGCTCCGGCCGAGCGTCTTGAGGTGGATTTCGGGATTCTCCGGCACTTCATAAGGAGAATCGACGCCGGTGAAGTTCTTGATCTCGCCGCTCAAAGCGCGTGCGTAAAGGCCCTTCGGATCGCGGCGGGCGCATTCCTCGAACGGCGTGTCGACGAACACCTCGACGAACTCGCCCTCGGCCATCAGCTCGCGCGCAACGCGCCGCTCGGCTGCGAAGGGGGAGATGAAGGAGACGATGACGATCAGCCCGGCATCGGCCATCAGCTTGGCCACCTCGGCGACGCGGCGGATGTTTTCCACGCGGTCGGCGTCGGTGAACCCGAGATCGCGGTTCAAGCCGTGGCGGACATTGTCGCCGTCGAGGATGTAGGTGTGGCGGCCGGAGGCAAACAGCTTCTTCTCGAAGAGATTGGCGATGGTCGACTTGCCCGAGCCGGACAGCCCGGTGAACCAGAATACCGCCGGGCGTTGGTTCTTCAGGTCGGAGCGGCCGCGCTTGCCGACATCGAGCGACTGCCAGTGGATGTTTTCGGCGCGGCGCAGCGAATGCAGGATCATGCCGGCGCCGACGGTGGCGTTGGTGATGCGGTCGATCAGGATGAAGGCGCCGGTGGTGCGGTTCTCGGCGAAGGGATCGAAAGCGATCGGCGCCCTGGTCGAGAGGTTGCAGACGCCGACCTCGTTCAGGTCGAGCGACTTCGCCGCCTCATGCGCGAAATCGTTGACGTTGACGCGGTATTTCAGCTCGGTGACGGTGGCGCTGACCTGATCGGTCTCGGTGCGCAGGATGTAGGAGCGGCCGGGCAGCAGCGCCTGCTCGTCGAACCAGACGATGTTGGCGGCGAACTGGTCAGCGACCTGCGGACGCGCTGACGGCGACACCAGCAGGTTGCCGCGCGACACTTCGACCTCGTCGTCGAGGACCAGAGTGATGGCCTGACCCGCAACGGCTTCCTTCAGGTCGCTGCCATGCGCGACGATGCGCTTCACGCGGGACGCCTTGCCGGATTTCGCGACAACAACCTCGTCACCCTGCGCCACTGTGCCGGAGGCGATGGTGCCGGCAAAGCCGCGGAAGTCGAGGTTGGGGCGGTTCACATATTGCACGGGGAAGCGGAAAGGCAGTTCGACCACCGCCTCGTCGACCGACACGGTTTCGAGGTGCTCGATCAGCGACGGCCCGGAATACCAGGGTGTGCGCTCCGAGCGGCTGGTGACATTGTCGCCGAAACGCGCCGACATGGGGATCGGCGCAACGCTGACGAAGCCTAGGCTTTGCGCGAATTCGGTGTAGTCGGCGACGATCCGGTCGAACACTTCCTTATCGAAACCGACTAGGTCGATCTTGTTGACGGCGAGCACGATGTGGCGGATGCCGAGCAGCGAGGCGATGATCGAATGGCGCCGGGTCTGGCGCAGCACGCCCTGACGCGCGTCGATCAGCACGATGGCGAGATCCGCGGTCGAGGCGCCGGTCGCCATGTTGCGCGTGTACTGCTCATGGCCGGGCGTGTCGGCGACGATGAACTTGCGCTTCGGCGTGGCGAAGAAGCGGTAGGCGACATCGATGGTGATGCCCTGCTCGCGCTCGGCCTCAAGCCCGTCGACCAGAAGCGCGAAGTCGATATCGTCGCCGGTGGTGCCGTGCTTGCGCGAGTCCTTCTCGAGCGCCGCGAGCTGGTCCTCGAAAATCTGCTTAGTATCCGAAAGCAGGCGGCCGATCAGCGTCGACTTGCCGTCATCAACCGAACCGCAGGTGAGGAAGCGCAGCAGCGACTTCTTCTCTTGCGCGGCCATGTAATCGCGGATGGAATCGGTCGGGGCGAGGCTCTTTGCCATGATGTGGCGCATGATCAGAAATAGCCCTCGCGCTTCTTTTTTTCCATCGAGCCTGCCTCGTCGCGGTCGATGAGGCGGCCCTGGCGCTCGGAGGTGCGGGCGGTCAGCATCTCGCCGACGATGGCTTCGAGTGAATCGGCGTCCGATTCGATGGCGCCGGTCAGCGGGTAGCAGCCGAGCGTGCGGAAGCGCACCAGGCGGTTCTCGATTGTCTCGCCGGGACGCAACTGCATGCGATCATCATCCTTCATGATCAGCATGCCGTCACGCTCGACCACCGGTCGCTCCTTGGCGAAATAGAGCGGCACGATCGGGATGTTCTCCTGCAGGATGTACTGCCAGATGTCGAGCTCGGTCCAGTTCGACAGCGGGAAGACACGGATCGATTCGCCCGGCGCGATGCGGGTGTTGAAGATCTTCCACATTTCCGGCCGCTGGTTCTTGGGGTCCCAGGAATGCTGCGCGTTGCGGAAGGAGAAGATGCGCTCCTTGGCGCGCGACTTCTCCTCGTCGCGGCGGGCGCCGCCGAAAGCGGCGTCGAAGCCGTATTTGTCGAGGGCCTGGCGCAGCGCCACCGTCTTCATCACATGGGTGTGGGTGTTGGAACCATGGTCGAAAGGATTGATGCCGTCGCGCACACCATCCTCGTTGACGTGGACGAGCAGGTCGAAGCCCAGCTTCTGCGCCATCTGATCGCGAAAGGCGATCATCTCGCGGAACTTCCAAGTGGTGTCGACGTGCAGGAACGGGAAAGGCGGCTTGGCCGGATAAAAGGCCTTCATCGCAAGATGCATCAGCACGGAGGAATCCTTGCCGACCGAGTAGAGCATCACCGGCTTGGAGAAAGAGGCCGCGACCTCACGGAAGATATGGATGGATTCGGCCTCGAGCCGCTGCAGATGCGTGAGCGCGATATTCATGGACTGTCGAGCGTTCTCTCGTGCCGTCGAGTGGAAATCTTGCACTGCCGGGGCAATTCTGTGACCGCAAGGGCGCAAATTTCACTTTGGACAAACTGTTTCGTGCGGGGTTTCTAACAGATCGGCGCCCTCGATAACAATGCAAGACCCGCCCGCCATGTGGTGATTAAGGAACGAATTTTCCAAGCAAGGCCGGTAAAGCGGAAAATCCTGCCAGGGCATTCGAAACGCCGAAGAGCAGAAGGGTGGCTTCAAACCATGGCTTCCGGGGATCCCGGTTTCCCAGTTCGCGCCCGGGCTGAGGATTTTTGGCAGAACATTTGTGGACTGCCCTATCGCGGAACTGCGCCAGCGGCTATACGGGCTCGGGGCGGGCAAGGCGTGGCAAACGGAGTTCATCGAGGCGGCCTTCGGCTGGCTCCACGGTTCCGGGCGCAAGCTGGAAATTACGAAGCAAGCACTTGAATCCGTTTACAACACTCCGGCGCCACCTCACGCCCGCACAGATCAATTTCTACTTCTCGATCGTCTGCTTTTTTTCGCCGCCGGTGCTTGGATCGCTGGTCAGCGTTACCTTCAATGCCGGCGGCGTGTGGTCCGTGATGCTGCTCGCCACGAAGCGGCGGCGCTTCAACATCGACCGGCCGATGCTCGCCTTGACGGCGGCGATCTATGCCTATTGCGCGGCCATGGTGCTTGCTTCGATCGTCAACGGCACGCTGGCCGCCGATCTGCGGCTGTTCCTGCCGCTGATCACCTTTCTGCTCTTCCCCATCTCCTATTCCACGTGGAGCATCACAGGGAAGATCACGCTGGCGCGCATCGCCATTCTGGCCAGTGCGGCGGCCTGCTTCGGCGCGCTGGCTCTCGCCATCATCCAGTATCACTGGCTCGGCGTGAGGGCCGAGGGCGGCGCCGGCAATCCGATCGTCTTTGCAACGGTCACCTGCCTTGCCGTCATTCTATGTCTGGCCGGCGCGCTGTCCGGCATCGAGAAGCGCTGGAAGCTGCTGGTCCTGGCGGCGACGGCTGGAGCCCTGGCAATCGTCTATTCGGCGTCGCGCATGATCTGGGTGGCCGTGCCGATTGCCGGCATCGTCGTCCTGCTCGTCAATCGCCGGCGCTTCACCAACGCCAGCGTGGCGCGCTTTGCGGTGATCGGCGTCGTGGTCGCCCTGGTGATTGCCGGCATCGGCTCGCGCGTCATCCTCGATCGAACCGACTTCCTGGTCAGCGACTGGGACGCGCTGAACGCCAAGGGCGATCACTCGACCGCGCTCGGCCTGCGCGTGGCGATGTGGGAAATGGGCGCCAGCGCGTTTCGCGAGAAGCCGATCTTCGGCCATGGCATTTCGGCAAGCCGGGAGCTGATCAAACAGGGTTTTCAGGACAAGTTCGGCTTGAGTCAAAGTTTCAGCCATTTTCACAACGGCTTCCTGACGGCGCTGGTCGAGGCGGGCCTGCTCGGGGGGCTGGCGCTCGCGTCGATCTTCGTCGTCGCCGTCCGAAACGCCGCATGGACGCTGCGCGTCAGCGCCGATCCGGTCGAGCGGTTCGGCGCGACGATGGTCCTCGTCGCGGTCATCACCTATCTCACCGGCGGAATGGCCGGCATCCTCATCGGCCACGATATCCTCGATGCGACGCTGATGGTGTTCCTGATTTCGGGGACTTACCTTGCCTCCGGGCGCACGATTGCGCCGACCGGGAAAAGCGCGCCTGCCATGGTGCCGGGCGCCAGCCCGCAACCATGAAGGTCCTGGTCACCGGCGCGACAGGCTTCGTTGGACGCGGGGTCGTCGACCGGTTGCGGGAAGCCGGATTTGAGGTCCGGATCGCCTCCCGCGCGCCGCAGTCACCGGCAGGCGCCGACGAGGCCGTCGCGCTTCCCGGCGCCGACGCGCCGCAGCAAGCCTTTCAGGCGCTGATGCGCGATGTCACGCATGTCGTCCACTGCGCGGCGCTCAACAACGATCGCGGCGCCGGCGAGGCCGATTTCCGTGCCGTCAATGCGACGCTGACCGGACGGCTCGCCGAGGCGGCCGCGACGCGCACCGCCGGGCGCTTCATCTACCTCTCCTCGATCCGCGCCGTCGTTGGGCCGGGTTTCAGCGGCACCATCGACGAGGCAACGCCCCCTGCCCCGCAATGCGCATACGGGCGCTCCAAGCGCGAGGGCGAGATCGAGATGCTGAAGGCTTTCGCAGCGGCCGGACGCGACAGCGCGACGGCGCTGCGGCTGCCGCCGGTCTATGGCGAAGGCATGAAAGGAAATCTGCGCGGGCTGATGCGGCTCGCGGCCTCTGGCCTGCCGCTGCCCGTGGCCGCTTTAGCGGCAGTGCGTTCGCTGATATCGCATGACGCTGTGGCCGGTGCGGTAACGCATCTCCTGATCCGTCCCATGCCGCCGCGCCCGACCTACGTCCTGGGCGATGCTTCCCCGGTCGCGATGTCGGACATCATCGCCGCATTCCGGCGCGGATACGGCCGGCCGCCCCGGCTTCTCTCCATACCGGCCTGGCCGTTCCGGCTGTCGGCCACGCTGCTCGGTAGGCGAGCGTCGTGGCAGGCTTTGACGGCGACGCAGGTCTGCGATGTCTCGCTGCTGGCCTCGGAAGGCTGGATGCCGGAAACCGAAACGCTCGGCCGGCTCGAGGTCCTGGCGCGACAGGTTGGTCAAGCGCGGTAGAACGTGCCCAGCAATATCTTGAGATCCAGACTGATGGAGGCGGCCCTGAGGTAGGCCGCGTCAGTCTCGGCGCAAAGTTTTGGATCCGACATGTCGATCCCCTTGATCTGCGCGAGCCCGGTGATGCCCGGCAGCGCGGTTAGCACGCCCAGCTGCCTGCGTCGTTCGATCAGCTCCGTCTGCGTCGGCAGGCACGGGCGCGGCCCGACAAGGCTCATCTCGCCCTTGAGCACGTTCCAGAGCTGCGGCAGTTCGTCGATCTTGGTTGCACGCAGCACCTTGCCGACCGCGGTGATCGAGCTGGCCGGCGCCTCGTGGGTGGGCAAGGAGGGGGTGTCCCGACGCATCGTGCGCAGCTTGCGACAGGAAAAGAGAGCGCCCTCCCGCCCGACGCGGGTTTGCAAGAAGATGGCGGGGCCCGGCGACGTCGCCCGGATCGCCAGCATCGCGACCAGCACGATCGGCGACGTCGCCGCCAGCATCACCGCCCCGAAAGCCAGATCAAAGGCGCGCTTTGCCGTCACGGTTCAGATCCGGCGCGAAAGGAAAGCGAGGTAGAGGCCCAGCGTTCCCATGAGGGTCTGCCGGTAGACGCCGCTTTTGCCGAGCAGACTGAAGCGCCTGAAGGTGCTGCCCTTGCGCGCCCTGATGAACAGGCGCAGGCAAAGCGTCGCATCGCGCGCGATGAGGTCGCGGTTGACGGCAAGGCCCCGAAGGTTGCTGTCCGTCCAGGTGGCGAACTGGCCCTTGAACAGGCGTCCAAGCCTTGAAAGCCTCGCCTTCCACGAGACATTGGCGCCGACGAGGTTTGCCGCATGCTGCCGGTACCTGACCAGCGGCCGCGGCTCGTAGCGAACCTTGCCGGCAGCTGCGGTGACGATGAGATAGGCCCACCAGTCGTGGCTGACGAACTCGGTTCTCGCCGATGCCTTCGCCAGAAGGTCGCGCGCCTTGCGGTTGAGCAGCATGGTGTTGCCGCCGGCGATGCTTTGCACCAGCGCATTGCGAAACGAGGGCGGGCGGCGAAACAGCGGCGAATAGCCGGCCGGAACGCCGGTCTCCGAAATGGTCGCCGTACGCGAGCAGAACAGGAGCGCCGTTTCCATATCCTCTCCCTCCATCCAGCGGATGGCGCTTTCCAGCCGGTCCGGCTCCCAGACATCGTCCTGGTCGCAAAAGGCATAGTAATCGGCATCGATGCGAGGATCGATGATCATCGAGCGGAAATTGGCGGCGAAACCCTTGCGCGGGCCTTCCACCAGCGTAAGGGAACCCTTGTTCCAGCACGATCGCCACGCCTCGACGGTGGCAGTCGTGGCGTCGGTCGAGCCGTCGTCGGAAACCCAGAGATCGACGCGAGGCCAGGACTGCGCGAGCAGGGACTGCAATTGCTCGCCGATGAATGCAGCGCCATCCTTCGTGGCCATGAGAACGGCGACGCGCTGATCTTTTCCGGCCACGGCCTCAGAACCTGCAAGGCATTCGAACAGGCTTCAACAGCCAATTGCGGGCGGGCGGCACAGGTCTAACCGATCTGCGCGGCGGTTTTCGGCACCGCCTGCTCGCGCGCAGCAATGTCGTCCTCCGCCTGGTGGAATCCAGCCAGGATGGCAAGCGCCGCGGCTTTGTCCCGACGGTGCATCGCAGCCACCAGCGCCGTCAGCGCGGCCTCGATCCCGGGCCATTTCACGACGTCGCCCCTAAGGCCGAATATCTTGGCGATGTCGAGCTTGACGACCTCTTCGGTCTCGCCATGCAGCGCCTCGTGCAGCTTCTCGCCGGGCCTGATGCCGGTGAAGCGGATCGGGATGTCCGTGTAGGGGCTTTTGCCGGCCATGCGGATCATGGTTTCGGCGACTTCGAGGATCGGCACGGGCTTGCCCATGTCGAGCATATAGATGGCGTAGTCGTCCCAGCCCTGGCGCTGCTCGGCATCGGCGGCCGACATGATGACGAGATCGACCGCCTCGGCCACCGTCATGAAATAGCGGGTCATGCGCCGGTCGGTGATGGTGACCGGGCCGCCAGCCTCGATCTGCGCCTGGAAGATGGTCGCGACCGAGCCGTTGGAGCCAAAGACATTGCCGAAGCGCACGGCGATGAATTTGGTGCCCGGATTGCGGGCGGCGGCATCATAGCCGTTCAGCCCGCCGCCAGGCGATGGGGATGGACGGGCGGCGTGCATCTCATGCAGCGAGGAGACGATCTGCTCGGCCGCCCGCTTGGTGACGCCGAGCACCGAAGTCGGGTCGACGGCCTTGTCGCTGGAAATCAGCAGGAATTGCGGCACCCCGCATTCGGCGGCAATCTCGGCGCAGGCGAGCGTGCCGAAGACATTCGTCTCGATCGCCGCTTCCCAGTTCTCCTCGAGCAACGGCACGTGCTTCAGCGCCGCGGCATGAAAGAGGATTGAGGGTTTGAACTCGCTGACGAGACGCGTCATGTGAGGCCGGTCGGTCACGTCCACTATGCGGCTGGTCAACCGGCCGCGGTCCTTGTCGTCGATCAGCTGATCGAGCTGGAAGATGCCAAACTCGGAATTGTCGGCCACCAGCACCGCCTCGGCGCCGAGCTCCAGCGCGCGCTTGACAAGCACGCGGCCGATGGAGCCGGCTCCACCAGTGACGAGCACACGCTTGCCCTCGACAAAAGCGCCGATGCGCTCCAGGTCCGTGGCGACGGCCGAGCGGCGCATGATGGTTTCCATCTCGACCGCGTCGAGAACCAGCTTGCCGCCCTGCCCCAGCTCGGAAAGTCCGGAAAACTGGACGACGGTGATGCCGCTGTGGCGGGCGACCCGCACCAGCTCGGCATAGTCCTCGATCTCGCGCTCGACACCCTTGCCGAAGATCAGCAGGTCGAGACTCTGCGTGCCTTTGACATAGTCCTCCAGCACCTCGACCAGGCGCGGCCGCAGCGCCACGACCGGAACGCCCTGGATCCGCGTGCCGAGCGGCACATCGCTCTCGGTGGCCATGATGCCGGAGATGGCGTATTCGGCAGGCTGGGCCGTGCGGGTGAAGCGGACGATCACGTCGGCCTCGCTCAGCCGGCCGATGAACAGCGCCTGCTTGACCGGCGCGTCGCCGGGAGCGCGGCGCAGGATGCGCCAGGACGCGCCGTCACGGAGGAAGCGATAGTAAAGCCTGGGCGCCGAGATGATGGTGAAGGAGACCAGGAAAAAGACGATGAACTGGCGCTCGTTGAGGCCGGCGACCGGCTGGAAGAAGAAGCGGTAGGCGAGCGAGCTCAGATAGAGGACCACCGTCAGGCTGCCGCAGCCCTTGAGGATGTTGAAGAAGTCGGGCGTGGAGGCAAAGCGCCACACCGTGCTGTAGAGGCCACTGGAGCGGAACAGCAGATGGGCGATAAGCACGATGACCGCCCAGCAGGCCAGCCCGCCGGAGGAGAACGCGTTAAACGACAGCCGCGACTGCGACAGGATCAAGCTGAGCGCCACCGCGACCAGGACCATAACGAGGTCCTGGACCATGATGATGGCGCGCCGCATCCTCGGTCTGAGTTCCGATACGGCTTCTACGTATGCGGTCATTGGGTAACACTGAACTCCAGGCGTAGGCACATGACTACCAGAATTGCGCCGGACCGACCATCGTCCGCCACCACTCTGGATTGCAAATCCCCAACCTCGTCACCCGGTTATCGCCTTAGCGCGGAGTTGGAAGGAGAGCCAGAGGTTTTTTGGACTGACTACAGGGTCGGTGCTGCAGGGAAGATTGTGTCATTGCCGCCTAACTAGGATTCGCAAAGGCCTATCTTGGCAAATTTCGCAGCCTCTGCTCGAAGCGGACCAAGATAGATCGTATCAAAGGATGGCCGAACGTACTCCCTCCCGAAAATTGACAAGTATTCCTCTGCGAATGTCGGATACTGAACCTTGCCTGATGTTGCAATGCCGCCATGAACCTGATGAAATGTCATGTCTGATAACAAACATATGTTCTTAGCATTTGGACGTTGAACGTATCGTGCAAAAATCTCGAGGTTGGCTAAACCTCCTCCGGGTGAAGTAAAACCGGTATGATAACCACCAAGACCATCCAAAAGACGGCGAGGCATGGAAAACGCGTTGCTTTCTTGAATTGGCCGCCAGAAGCCGCCACTAGATGACCCCGCGAACACCGAGATATTGTAGAGTCCGGCTGATCGCGCAGGCCAACCACTGTCCGCGATAAGTTTGTCTTCCACCTCTTGGTTGTATCCCTGAATAGTCGAGACCATCTGCACGTCCGAACCCAGATGGCAACCAAGCGTGTAGACAAATGCGTCCGCACATGCTGCATGCGCCTTCAACATATTTGCAATTAACTGATCCGAGAAAATACGAGCCCCATCAATTGCGAAGAGAACGTGGGTGCCTCGGGCCAGATGCATTGCCGCCCAATTGAGCGCAAAAACTGGCGACGGCTGCGGATTCGGCATGCTCACAATTCGCGGTATAGGCGAGAAATTGACCTCATCACCCAATGAAAAAGGAGACGTGGAACCGTTGTCTACTACAATAACTTCGTAGTCCTCTGGCGAAACGTCTTTTTGATATGGACAGCAAGCAGACAGAATAGTACGCGGGGCTTCGCGGTTCATATCGTGAATACAAATAATCACGGACAGAATCGGGCGGCGCTTTCGCGAAAAAATTCTCATATCTTGCGCAGATACCCATTGGGATTGTAAGTCATATTTCGTCCGAACATGTCACAATAGGTGACGTCTATTTCAAAAGATCGAGATCCTCTGGCAAGAAACTCTGCAATTGCCCTGTTTGGTCCGCCCTGATAACGGGCCGACCATCCAAGATCATCGAGCACACCGTCTTCCATCACGAGATACTCGCCGGCTTGAAGATGCTCCTCGAAAAATTTCAGAACCGAGGTGCATACGGCATAGCTATGCGCCGAATCCTCAATGACCAGCCAGGGCCGCGGCAGATCAAAAAGCTTGTGCCGACGGAATGAAACCTCCAGGTCGCTTGCGTCACCTTGAAGGAACCGGATCCCTTTCGAAGTGGGCAAGGCGGGCGCATTCAGGTCGATCGAAACGATCTGGGTCTGGATATCCATTGCGTGACACATGTCGCGAAATAGCAGCGCGCTTCCACCATGTTTCGATCCGATCTCGATGATCGATGCGGGCCGAAGCCTGTCAAGCAATCGCAGATAGATTGCAATATCGATGGGGCTTTTGAGGCAAGGAATGTCACGGTACCGATATCCCATCGTGCCGGCTTGGTACGCAAGGAGATCGACATTAGCCAGGCCGGTCACGTAGCTTCGTTTCGAGCGGCGCTCCTGCAACCGCGCAAGATCGGCTTCCAGCAAAGCCGTGGGTTGCGGCGCGACAACCCGGGCGATCTCGTCGACAGTTTCCAATCGATAGTCGCCGTTTAGAATGCCGGCTTCGATAAAACGATATGCATCCGCCAAGACGGTGTCGCCCGGCTTCAATCCCGAGACGATGCATAAGCCCTTCGTCTCTACATCGTAAGCCTCCACGATCAGGTCGGGTCGAAACTTCCGCAATATAGGAACCAGGCTGTAGATGTCGCCGGTCCAGACTTGAGTATTGCGCTCGCGACTCGCATGAGCGATGTCACGTGGCAGCACGTCATCGATCACGATAACGCCTTGGGCATGGCTAACCCTTTCACAATTGATGAAATCGCGCAGTGCGAATTCTGCATTGTGCATACCATCGATAAAGGCAAGATCGACCGGGCCACCCACCAGTGACGCGACATCGCGCTTGAAGAATTCGTCGCTCGTCTCAGCGAACAGGCGTGTGGGTGCCGTGAGCGGCACCCTAATTTCATAGTCTGGATCGACCCCGATGGATGGCACTTCCGATAGCGCAAGGCTATGACCGAGACGCGATCCGATTTCGAGATAGTTTCGGGGTTGAAGTATCCTGTGTATCGACGAGAGGGCTTCCAGGTAATGCATCACGCTGCCTTACGAAACCAAACGCCGGTCCAATCAACCTGGTGCATTTGTGGAAGACCACGCGACGTTCGCGCAAAATAATCTGCAACCGCGAGACGGCATTGATCGATGGCGTAGTCGTCGATGATCACAATTCCGCCTGGCGAAACTTTCTCATAGAGCGCATCGAGAGAATCCATCGTCGATTCATAAAGATCGCCATCTAGGCGAAGCAAAGCAATTTGCTGCGTCTCGAGTACAGGGAGCGTATCCTTGAACCATCCTTTGGCAAAGACAATCGAATCGGACTCCAGCCCGTAAACACCAAAGTTCTCGCGGACGGTTTCCTCGCCGACCGCAAGCTCGGGATAGATCGCCTTGCTCAGATCAAGCCCGGCATCCTGTGTCAGGCTCGGGGGAGGCAAGCCTTCGAAGCTATCGGCGACAAATATCCGGCGGTTTCCGGCTGGGTTTACCTTCAGATATCCCGCCATGAAAATACAGCTGCCGCCGCGCCAGACGCCACATTCGACAAAATCTCCAGGAATGCCATGATTAACCACTTTATCAAGGCACTCATGGAGCATGTCTAGGCGCGCACGCCCGATCATCGTATGCGAATATCCCGCGTTGTGGATGCTACGGCCAAAGAACCTGCCATTGGCACGACCTGCCGTCATCTCCGCATAGGCATCGGCTCGCTCGTGACGGATATCGTGCAGCACGCGAGGGTCGAACACTTCGGATCCCGCAATGCAGTTGCGCAGATAGATAATGCGAAGCTCATTATCGAGATAGATGCTGTTCAACAACGACCGCTTGAGAAGGTCGAGATAGAGATCGCGTTGCTCCTTCATGCGGAAAGCTCCTGCACGGTTTCCATCGTGATCGATTGCATCGGAATGCCCATCAGACCCTTGGCTACATGCGAGGAGAGAACGTGGAAGAATATGGCGTCTTCGACACGGTGTTGCTTGATGTGTTCAGCCTGATTTCCGGTGGCGAGTGCTACCGTAATTCCATAGTCCCCCGTCGGGAGGTAGGGCATCTGAAAGGCAAACCGGCCGACGATCGTCTCACCCGCTCGCACAACGATGTCATCGTGGCGATACGTCAGAAATGTATTGTCGGCAAAGACAACCTGACCATGCCGATCGCGAACAGTGAATCCCAGGATCGGGCGCTCAAGGTCCAGATGTGCCTTTGCCTTGATCTCAAAGACTACATTCTCCCCACCCGCTAGATTGGTAACTGGCAATCCGGCCCAATTTCTCAGCCCAGCGGAAACGATCGATCCAGCGCGGTGACCGATCCAAGCGGCATCGTCGTCGAAATCGAAGACCTTAATTTCATTGGCAAGCGAAGACGTTCGCAAAATTTCAGCACGATGATCTGGCGCCGGGGGAATCTCGGGCGGACGTTCGCCACGACGGCCGCCGAACTTCAACTCAGCCGTGCTGTCGCCTTCAAGTTCGATTGCTTTGCGATATTCGTCGCAAACCTCTTTGGTCTCCCCAATCATGCGGATCCTGCCGCCGTCGACCCATACGACGCGCGAGCACAGAGCCATTACCGAACCCATGTCGTGTGCGCACAACAACAACGTTCCCCGCGATTTGAACTCGCGGATGAAACGCATGCATTTCTGGGAAAAGGCTAAGTCGCCAACGGCCAGCACTTCGTCGACGAGAAGAATTTCCGTCGGCAGATGTGCCGCCACGGCGAAGGCAAGGCGAGCATACATGCCACTCGAGTAGGTCTTTACCGGCTGATCGATGAACTCTCCGATGCCGGCGAACTCCAGGATCGATTCCATTTTGGCGCTAACGTCGGACCTCGACATTCCGAGGATGGTGGCGCCGAGATATGCGTTCTCACGCCCGGTGAACTCCGGGTCAAAGCCAGTCCCAAGCTGCAGCGAGTAGAGCTTGCCTTTCTGTTCTATCGTGCCCGAGGTCGGTTGCAGGTTGCCCGCAATCATCTGAAGCAGCGTAGATTTGCCGCTACCGTTGCGGCCGATAATGCCGATCGTTTCCCCCTGGAAGACGTCGAACGAAACACCGTTGATGGCCGGATATTCGCGAAACCGACGAACACGGCCGAGCGTTGCCATTTGAATCAGCCTATCCTGAGGGCGCGCGTAAATGCGGAATACCTTCGTCACGTTCCGCAGCCGAATAGCAAAGTCGCTGCTGGTCACGGCTGGCGACCCAATCGATGGTGAGGCCGAGGCGAGGATTTTGTCGAAATTGTCAGAGGACATCGGCAAAGCCTCTGCGGGTCTTCTGGAAAAATTGATAGCCGAGGATCGCTATCATGATCGCTACTAGGGAATAATATCCGAGTGCCACCCAATCCGGCTCCGTACCGAAGAGAACCACGGCGCGCAGACACTCGACCGGAACCGCTAGAGGGTTGAGAGAAAGCCATGTCTGAGACCATTCCGGCAACGCCGTCCTTGGAAAAAAAACGGGCGACAGAAATAAGGTGGCGGTCACAAGAGGCGCTACGATTTGGCTAATGTCACGGAAATAAACGCCAACGGAAGCTAGGGTCCAAGCAATGCCAAGCACGAGAATTATAACCGGTGCGAAAACTACAGGCGCCAGTACCACAGTGAGCGGAATATCGCCGAACACCGCGTATGCAAAGATCAAGAGTACCAGAAGACTAACTGCAGCATGAAACAATGCGGCACCAGCTGAAACTATGGGTAAAATCTGAATCGGAAAAACAACTTTTTTCACGTAGTTGGTATTTCCTATGATCAAGCCTGATGAGAGCGAAACAACCTCGGCGAAGAATTGAAATACAATCAGTCCGCAGAACAGAATGACTGCAAACTCTCCAGTTGAATGGGTGGAGCTTTGTTGGCCAGGGATCGTCCATCGCGACTTCATGACGACCCCGAAAGCGAAGGTATAAACGGCCAGCATGAAAAGTGGATTTAGGAGCGACCACAGCAGTCCAAGAGCTGAACCGCGGTAGCGACCCACGATTTCGCGGTGAATGAGCGAGAGGGCGAGGGTTGCGTTCATTTTCCCTGCTTTTACGCTTTACGCTAAATGGCTTAACACTGGACGTGCAACGAAACGCTGCTATCCGTGCATGGGGCGGCGCTTATGTGGCGCACCTTCCGCATGGGCTAGATCGAACATCAGTCCTCGATGGTAATCATCTTTTATCCTTCAGCGAGAATCGGTTTCGCCGACTGAGTAGCCTTCGTGCAAAGCCACGGCGGCGGTCAGTCGCTCGATTGCATGGGCCAGCGTTCCGTCGATCTGCCCGACCTCCTCCTCAAAGTCGTCAGGACCTAGCGACAGATCTGCAAGCAGCCTTAGAGCTTTCGGTCTGAACCAGAACATCGAGCCTGCAGGAAAAACAGTGTCGTAACGACCGATTTGAGCTTGCATTCCGAGTCTAGGCAACAGCCGGTCCAACCAACTGCGATTGAGGATGTTCCTCTCCAGCTCACCCAAATCAAGAAGCGTTCCGGCCGGTGCCATCAGCCCCAATTTACGGTCCTTTTCGAAACGTCGGGCAATTTGCTTCACGTGTTCTCGCGATCCCAAAAGGCTGCTCAACGCGCTGCTCCTAAGGGCATTGCCATCACGCCGATGTGGCGACTTCTTGCTATGAACCTTGCAGGCCAATTCGTAGCCTTCGCTTAGAAGAAGTGGCAAAAGCTGGAGAAACGGCTGCATATCGCGGCCGCGGTTGCGGAAATACGAAAGACGCGCATTAGGGAAAGCGCTGAGGACGCGCTCGGCAGCAGTGCCCGGAGCGTCGCGCCGCAGCGTGACTAAAAGGTCTACTTCACCAGCATTCGAGAGGTTCTCGCGCATGTCCTCGAAGAGATCGTCGTAGTGTAAGTGCAAAACAATCGCCGAGCTCGATCGCTTACGAAATGCCCTCTGGGACTTTTCAACCAACCCAATCAGGTGCGGGTCTGGCGCGATGAAGTCTCGCATCACGTTGGCTGTGGCATGCAGATAGCCGTACCCGAATTTTCGATCGGGCTCCAAATGCGCACCTTCCGCCCACTCATTCCACGCATTGACAAATACTACTGGTGGCTGCGTGAGATCGTTAGCCAAGTTGTTTATTGTGATGTCGCATGCACTCCTGAGCCACTTGGCATATGAAGCGGGATTAGCACCATAGAAGCTGTGCCCACTGCCCGGCTTGCGCGCCTCGTTGTCCCAACTGGGACTTACGGTCTTGATAAGCTGGTACGGTGGGCGCTTCTTTTGGGCGTAGGAGGCCGCAAGCTCTTCATAATCGTAGATCTGGCCACGAAAATCTGGGTTCACGATTTTCAGCTGACCGTTGAGGCCCGATGCCATTCCCATATGCGGTGGAAATTCGATGGCCGCGTCAAAGCCGAGTGGGCGTGGGTCCAATATTCCAAAAGTTTGCGCGGCGACGAGATAGAGATCGCCGACGCCTGCGGCTTTTGCACGCTCGCGCCACCGGGCCGCCGTTGCGGCCGAATCAGGAAGCAAGCTGGCGCGATAGACGATGAGGACTGCGCGACCCTCATGGCGCAAGTACCGCCGGTCCTGCAATGCGGGAAGGATGTCGTCTAGAAAAGCGACGTCATCGCTTGGCGAGTGCTGCTGCGCCATCAGCACGTCTTGCTCTTGACCGTCCCATCGTCTTGTCCAGTTTTCGTTTGCCCAACACAAGCAGAACTCGACGTCGATATCTGTGTTCTCGAGGAATTGCCGGACCGGCTTCTCAAGCAGCCTTTTGCCACCGAACCAATAGTGGTGGAAACAGAATCCCGTCACGCCATAGGACTTGGCCAAGGCTGCCTGCTGCCGCATGACATCGACGATCCGCAGGTCATAGAATCCCAATTCTCCAGGCATATGTGGTTGATAATGACCAATATATTGAGGGACAGCCTTGGTGACATTGGTCCATTCGGTGAATCCCTTCCCCCACCATTCGTCATTTTCGGCTATGGGATGGAATTGCGGCAGGTAGAACGCCATTACCTTCAATGGCGAACGCGCGAAGTCGATGACCTCTTCGGAGCGCGGCACATAATCTAGGTCCGTGCCCGCGGGACGCTTCGCGATTGCGAGAACTTGACGAATATATTCGGCCTCAACACTAGGGCTGCCGCCGAGAGCTAACGGAGCAGCGCCAATAGTTGCGCTGCTGCTCGCCACGCTACCGGTCGCTTCCTCACGAGACAAGCTCCCAGCCCTTCGCACCACGTCGTATCGTAGAAGGCGCATTTTGACAGAATGCTTCATGTGGAGTGGAATCGGCAGGCGACGCGCGGCCCGTCTCCCAAACCCAAGTAAAGCGCGAACGGAACCAATCGGATTGATGAGCAAATACTTTATAGCACGAATAGGGCCGCTAATACGCCAACTTGTACTATTGCGCATTTCCCTAATCGCATTTGTGTAACTCGCGACTTCGGCTTGGCTGCGGGCGAGTGCGATCTCCAGTTGTTGGCGTTCAGTTTGGGCAATGGAGAGCGTTGCGTTGCCGACCGTTGCCGCTTCCAACGTGCGTCGCATACTGGTTAGGTCGTCGCGCATTTCGGCGAGTTGCCCGACTTTAGCTAGAGCGGCCACTGCTCGCTCCTGCTCCAGCATCTCAACTAAGTGCCTTTCCTTCTTGCGATGCTTGTTCGCTAGGCCACGCGCTTTTTTCAGCTGGTCTTGCAACCTCTTTTCACGCGACTGAAACTCGATCCCCTGCCGTTCCAGTGTCTGCTTCGTGGCTTCAATCTCGGCAGCGCTTTTCTCGGTGACGCGCTGTATGCGGCTATCAGCGGCCGCAACTGCGGCATTGAGAGCATAGAGGTCGGGATAGACTGCATCACCGAACGTCGTAGAAACCGAATCAAACGCGCGTCTCACACGATCTAAAGTCTTGGACGCCTGCTGCTCGTACGGATCGCGCTCCATAGATTGCAGGGCTGCGTAACTGTCTTTCACCCAGCCTGCCACCGTCGTGCTCGCGTCAAGTTCACCCTGACGTGCGCGATGATGCTGGTTCGCGGATGAGATGAAGGCATCGATGTCCGATTGCGCGTCATCAAGGGATCTCGGCCAATCCAGCGAAAGCGTGCTTGTGATCTTCTGCAGGCAGGGCCGCCAGTTCTCGACAATTGCTTCATACGAAACCAATGCCCTGCGCTTGCCGCGACTGGCTTGCTCGGCATCCAACACATGACGTAGCCACACCAGCATCCCAAATCCCTGGCTTGAGCCACCACGCTTCTCGAGCGATGCAGCTACCGCCAATGGATTCCGAGACACGAGCACATAGCGGACATCGATTCCCAGCGACTGCAGGATGTCGGCGTACATTTCAGCGAAGCGTGCAATGCGCGGTTCTTTGATGACGAATAGAGGCGCGGCGCCGTATTCTTGGCCAATGATGCGAGCGATTTCGCTTCGATAAAACTCTCGGCGCTCCTCCAACAGTTTTGTCACATCATAGGGCCGCCAGTCATCCCAACTGCTGCCAGCTTCAGCGAGCATTTGCTCGTTAAGAGTATTGATGCTAGTCGGCTCCCAATAGCCGTTGGCATTGTTCTCGTCCGAGGCAATGACTTGTTCGGGAAGTGCTGCACCCAAGAGGTTGAGCACCCTCGTCAGCGCGCTCGTGCCCGAGCGATGCATGCCGAGCACCATGATGCAGGTGCGCTTGGCCGGCTTGATCTTCGCTGAGTTGGCCTTAGCGCGCTTCTTTGGCGCCAATTGATCGACCAGCTGCGCACTCGCATCGCGCAGTTGCTCCGGTGAGGGATTTTCGTTCATGCACTCAATGCCTGTTTCGTCCCGCCGCCCCCCAGCCGCCGAACCACGCTTTCCGTTGCTACCCGCCAATGCGGCGCATGCCAACCGAACACGCTCTGAAACCTCGCGCTCGACAGCCGCGAATTTTGCGGCCGCCTGGCCTTGGTCGGATAGTCCACCGTGGCGATATCTCGCACCCTCGCGTGCGGGCCGCCGAACGCCCTGCTTGTGTCGAGGATGTGACGGGCAAAGCCGCTCCAGTTGGTGTCGCCCTCGCCCGCCAGGTGGTAGACACCGAAGGCGGCGAAATTCCTGTCGGCTCGCAGCCTGGCCGCCACATGCAGGATCGCGTCGGCGATGTCGAAGGCCGAGGTCGGATTGCCCCATTGATCGGCGACGACCGAAATCTCATCGCGATCGGTGGCGAGCCTCAGCATCGTCTTGACGAAGTTCTTGCCGAAGGGGCTGTAGACCCAGGCGGTGCGCAGGATGAGGTGGCGCGGGTTGGCGGTGGTCGCCGCCTCTTCGCCGGCGAGCTTGGAAGCGCCGTAGACGCCGAGCGGGGCGGTGGCGTCTGTCTCGACGTAGGCGCCGTCCTTGCTGCCGTCGAAGACATAGTCGGTCGACAGATGGATGACCGGAACGCCGAGCCTTGCCGCGGCTTCGGCCACTTTGCAGGCGCCGACGGCGTTCACCGCGAAGGCCAGGTCCTTCTCGTCCTCGGCCTGGTCGACGGCGGTGTAGGCGGCGGCGGAAACGACGATGTCGGGCCTTGCCGTCTCGAGCGCTGCGAAGACCGTGTCGGGCCGCGCCAGATCGAGCGCGGGCCGGCCGACGGCGACGACCTCGACATCGTCGCGGCCCCGCGCCGCCTCGACCAGGCTTGCAGCGACTTGGCCCTCGCGTCCGGTGACGGCAAGCCTCACGTCGGCACCTTCCAGCTTTCGGCCTCTGTTCCATTGGGGTTGCTTGCGACCGGACTGTTTTGGCTGTTTGCGGCTGTACCGCGGCCCAGCCGCTCGCCGTCGTAGCGCTGCTCGCGGATCGGCCCCCACCACCATTTGTTGTCGAGATACCAGTCCACGGTCCTGGCCAGGCCGCTGTCGAAATTCTCACGCGGCGCCCAGCCGAGGTCGCGCGCGATCTTGGTGGCGTCGATGGCATAGCGGCGGTCATGGCCGGGGCGGTCGGTGACGAAGGTGATCAGCTCGCGGTGGCTCGCGCCGCCGGCGCGCGGGCGCCGCAGGTCGAGAAGGTCGCAAATCGTCTCGACGACACCGAGATTGGTGCGCTCGGAATTGCCGCCGACATTGTAGCTGTCGCCCGGCCGCCCCTTGGTGGCGACCAGTTCAAGGGCGCGCGCGTGATCCTCGACGAACAGCCAGTCGCGCACATTGGCGCCGGCGCCGTAGACGGGCAACGGCTTCTCGTCGAGCGCGTTGAGGATGACCAGCGGGATCAGCTTTTCGGGAAAATGGTAGGGCCCGTAATTGTTCGAGCAATTGGACAGCACGACCGGCAAGCCATAGGTCTCGTGCCAGGCGCGCACCAGATGGTCGGAGGCCGCCTTCGACGCCGAATAGGGCGAGGACGGCGCGTAGGGGGTCTCCTCCACGAACATGCCGCCGTCGAAAGGCAGGTCGCCGAAGACCTCGTCGGTCGAGACGTGGTGGAATCGGAAGCCGCGTTGGCGGGCCTCCGGCAGGCCGCGCCAGTATTCCAGCGCGGCGTTCAGGATACGGTAGGTGCCGACGATGTTGGTCTCGATGAAGGCGCCGGGGCCGTCGATCGAGCGGTCGACATGGCTTTCGGCGGCAAGGTTCATGACGATGTCGATATCGTCGCGGCGCAATATTTCGAGCACCGCGCGCTCGTCGCAGATGTCGCCCTGCTCGAAGCGGTAATTGTGCGCGTTCTCGATTGGCCGCAGCGACGCGAGGTTGCCGGCATAGGTGAGCTTGTCGAGATTGGTTACGCGGTAGGCCGGATTGGCGCACAGATGCCGGCACACGGCCGAGCCGATGAAGCCGGCGCCGCCAGTGACCAGGAAATTCATGCCGCCGTCTCCCCTCACGCGAACACCTCGGCCGTGGCAAGCAAGGGCGCGTTGCGATCCTTGTCCGAAAGCTGGAACCCGCCGGCAAGCGCCGGCCATTCGACGCCGATCAAAGGGTCGTCAAAACGGATCGACCGGTCGTGCCCGGGCGAATAGGTGTCGGTCACCTTGTAGAGCACCTCGGTGTCCGGCACGAGCGTGACGAAGCCATGGGCGAAGCCTTTCGGCACCAGGATCTGGTTGCCCTTCTCGGCCGATATCTCCAGCGCCACCCATTTGCCGAAAGTCGGCGAAGAACGGCGGATATCGACCACGACATCGAAGACGCTGCCTCGGATGACGCGCAGCAGCTTGTCCTGGGCGCGCGGCGGCAGTTGGTAGTGCAGGCCGCGCAGCACCCCGGCCGCGGCGGAATAGGAATGGTTGTCCTGCACGAAGGCGAGGTCGATGCCGGCTTCGGCGAAGCGTTCGGCATTCCAGGTCTCGCTGAAAAAACCGCGCGCGTCGCCATGCCGCTTCGGCACGATCTCCAGCACGCCGTCGAGGCCGAGCGGCCTGACCTCAAGCACCCTGCTCCTCCATCAGATCGGTCACCCGCCGGCGCAGATAGGCGGCATATTCGTTCTTGCCGAGCCGCGCGGCGCGATCCAGAACCTTGTCGGCGCTGATCCAGTGCTGCTCCAGCGCTATCTCCTCCGGGCACGCGATCTTGATGCCTTGGCGATGCTCGATCGTGCGCACGAAAGACGATGCCTCGAGCAGGCTGTCATGCGTGCCGGTGTCCAGCCAGGCATAGCCGCGGCCGAGGCGGTGGACATGCAGTTCGCCGCGTTCGAGATAAACATTGTTGACTGCGGTGATCTCAAGCTCGCCGCGCGCCGAAGGACGGATGTTCGAGGCGATGTCGACCACGTTGTTGTCGTAGAAATAAAGGCCGGTCACGGCCCAGTTGGACTTCGGCTTTTGCGGCTTCTCCTCGATCGTCAAAGCCCTGCCGGTGGCCTTGTCGAAAGAGACCACGCCATAACGCTCGGGATCATCTACATAGTAGGCGAAGACCGAGGCACCCCCATCGCGCGTTGCCGCCTCTCGGCAGAGCTGCGACAGGCCGCCGCCGAAATAAATGTTGTCGCCAAGAATCATCGACACGCTGTCCTTGCCGATGAAGTCGCGGCCGATGACGAAAGCCTCCGCGAGGCCATTGGGCTGCGGCTGCTCGGCATAGGAGAGTTCCAGCCCAAACTCGGAACCGTCACCCAGCAACGCCTGAAAGACCGGCAAGTCGCGCGGAGTTGAAATGACCAGGATCTGGCGAATTCCCGCGAGCATCAGCACGCTCAGCGGATAATAGATCATCGGCTTATCGTAGATCGGCAGTATCTGCTTAGAAACCGCTAATGTTAGCGGATAAAGGCGTGTTCCGCTGCCACCCGCAAGGATAATTCCTTTCAACAAGCTCTCCTTGAACTACCGCGGCCCCCGCCTCGACGCCAAGTTGCCCGTGCTTAGATTTCGGGCACTGGCTTGTCAATGTCGGCTTTGACTGCTTCCCGACGCTACTCCCTCCCTTTCTACCATCCGGCACGCGGTGGTTTCGAGCGAAATCCTACCGCGCCATGAAAAAGGGCCGGCGGGCGCTTGTCGCCCGCCGGCCCTTTTTCGGTCGAATTGCGATCAGCCGCGCTTGAGCAGCGCCCATACGGCCGGCACCAGGCTGGCGGCCAGGGCCACCTTGATCAGGTCGCCGACGATGAAGGGCAGAACGCCGAATTGCCAGGACTTTTCGGGTCCTATGAGCACCGCCAGCCAGGCGAAGCCCATCGCCATCATGATGACCTCGCCCGTCAGCATGGCACCGAACAGCTTGAAGGGAGTGCGGTCCCAGCCGCGGTCCGAGGCCCAGCCGGCGATTGCCGCCATGACCACGAAGCCGGCAAGATAGCCGCCGGTCGAGCCCAGCATATAGGCGATGCCGATGCCCTTTTCCGGCGTGCCCTGGAAGACGGGCAAACCAAAAGCGCCCTCGGCGAGGTAGAGAAGGAGCGTCGCGACCGCCAGCCGCAGGCCGAAGGCCGAGGCGATCAGCAGCACGGCGAGCGTCTGCAGCGAAAGATCGACCGGACCGAGCACCACTTTGGTCTTGGCCGAAAGCGTCAGCAGCAGGGTTCCGGCGAGCGCCAGAAAGAGCTGAGTCGCGAGCCGGGCAGCGCCCCGCTCCGGCAGAGTGAGAGAAACGAGCGGACGCATCGTGGTTGCAATTGCCATGGTCTTCCTCATTCTGGCTGATTCATTGGGTGGCTGATTTTGGTGGCTTTATTTTTCCCTATATTGGCTTCCGTATCGGGCGGCAATCATTTTGCCGCATTGCAACGGAGCCCGCCGGCATGGCCCTTGAATTCGACACCAGCTTCGACCCGGCCTATGGCCAGGCGGTTGCGGTTGCGCCGGAGGTGCTGCGCATCACCGCCAGAAATCCGAGCCCATTCACTTTCCACGGCACCAACAGTTATCTCGTCGGCCGCGATACGCTGGCGGTGATCGACCCAGGGCCCGAAGAGGACGCGCACCTCGAAACGCTGCTTGCGGCGATCGCTGGCCGATCGGTCAGCCACATCTTCGTCAGCCACACCCATCGCGACCATTCGCCCCTTGCGGCGCGGCTGAGGGAGCGCACCGGTGCGCCAACGCTTGCCGAAGGCCCGCATCGACCGGCTCGGCCTTTGCGCATTGGCGAGGTCAATCCGCTCGACGCCAGCGCCGACCTGGGTTTCGTTCCCGACGTCGTGCTGGCCGACAATGCGCTGACCCAGGGCGACGGCTGGGCCATCCGCACCGTGCTCACTCCCGGCCACACCGCCAATCACGCCGTGTTTGCCCTCGAAGGCACCGGAACCTTGTTTTCGGCCGACCATGTCATGGCATGGTCGACCTCGATCGTCGCGCCGCCGGACGGCGCCATGGCCGACTATATGAACTCCCTCGACAGGTTGCTGGCACGCGACGATCGCCTGTTGTTGCCGGGCCATGGCGGAGCTGTGACCTCGCCCGGGCGGTTCATGCGCGGCCTGAAGACGCATCGCAAGATGCGCGAAAGAGCGATCCTGGAGCGTATCCGCGCCGGAGACCGGACCATCAGGGAAATGGTCGCGGCCACCTATCGCGACACCGACCCGCGGCTGCACGGCGCCGCCGGCCTGTCGGTGCTGGCCCATCTCGAGGACCTCGTCGCGCGCGGCCTGGTCGCAACCGAGGGCGAGCCCGCGATCGACGGTATTTTCACGCCTGCCGGATAGGCTATTCGGCCGGCGCCGCGCCGACCTGGCCGGCGACCTCCTGGTCGAGCTCGCCAAGGAATGCCGTGATGCGCGCGGCGTTATCGCCAAGATCATAGCGGCCGTAGCGCGAGGCCGAGCGCATGTCGACGATCACCTGCTCGCCATCATCGGTGATGCGGATGGCGACATCGGCCGGCAGGCCGAGCACGAAGCCCTTGGCCAGCGCGTTGATCGTCGCCTCGCTCTGGCCGTTGATGTCGGGATATGGCGCCGTCAGTTGCCAGTCGCGGCGGTCGAGCACTGTTTCAACCGCGTCAACGACGGTTTCGAAAGGCAGATTGTAGCTGCGACCGCTGACCAGCGGGTAGACATCAGCCTGCAGCCGCTGCTCGCCCGGCGTGGGCGGCGACAGCTCATTCATGTCGCCGGTGCGATCGCTGGTGTCCAGCGCCGGCGGATCGTCGAGATCGGTAGAGATATCGCGCAGCGGCGGATAGATCGTCGCCCAGTAGGCGGCGACGCCGTAGGGTGCGAGCACCAGAAGCGCCAGCAGCGCTCCGACACTGAGATCGCGGCCGCCGCGATCGCCGAAACTCCAGACCCTCGACAGGCCGAGGCCTGCCAGCAGCAAGGCGAGCGCCGCCAGCAGCGCGACGAGCGCGAGCACCCACAGGAAAGGCGGCGTCTCGACGAGATCGAGCCTGTACGCGGCAACGACCGTAAGCAAAAGAACGAGGGAAAATGCCCCGATCCGCCGCGACCAGCCGGCCGCCCTCGACGTCTGCCGTTCAGGAATAGGTGCCATTCTTTGCCGTATCGTCCCAACCCGGGCCGAGAGTTAGCGGTTTTCGACGCGGGCTTGAAGCCGAAAGATCGAACATTTTCGTCAATCCGTCGGCAGGCGATAATCCTTGAACTGGTCACGCAGACTACTCTTCTGGATCTTGCCGGTGGCGGTATGCGGGATTTCGCCGACGAAGGCGACGTCGTCGGGCATCCACCATTTCGCCACCTTGCCGCTCATGAAGGCGAGGATGTCGCCCTTGCTCGGCTCCCTGCCCGGCTTGCGCACGACGACGAGCAAGGGCCGCTCGCCCCATTTGGAATGCGCGACGCCGATGGCCGCCGCCTCCGCCACATCCGGGTGGCCGACGGCGAGGTTCTCGAGATCGATGGTCGATATCCATTCGCCGCCGGACTTGATCACGTCCTTGGCTCGATCGGTAATCTGCATGTAGCCGCTGGCGTCGATATGGGCGACATCGCCGGTATCGAACCAGCCGTCCGCGTCGAACTGCTCGGCGCCGGCGCCGCCATAATAGGCGCACGCGATTGCCGGGCCACGCACTTTGAGATGTCCGAAGGTCTTGCCGTCCCACGGCAGAGCGTTGTTGTCGTCGTCGGTCACCTTCATTTCCACGCCGAAGGGCGGAAAACCCTGCTTGCCCTGGACATCCAGCCGCGCCTCGCCTGTAAGCGCTTCGAAGGCGGGCTTCATGGTGCAAAGAGTACCGAGCGGCGACATCTCGGTCATGCCCCACGCATGGACGACCTGGACACCGTAATTGTCCTGGAATTTCTGGGTGACCGCGCGCGGGCATGCGGAGCCGCCGATGACCACCTTGTTCAGATGAGGCAGCTTGCTGCCGGTCTCCTCAAGATATTGCAGCAGCATCATCCACACCGTCGGCACCGCGGCGCTGAACGTCACTTTTTCGGTGTCGAGCAATTCATAAATCGAGGCGCCGTCCATCTTGCAGCCGGGCATCACCAGCTTGGCGCCGATCATCGGCCCGCTCTGGCCAAGCCCCCAGGCGTTGGCGTGGAACATCGGCACCACTGGCAGGACGATATCGCGCGACGAGATGCCCATGGCGTCCGGCATCGCGGCGGTCATGGCGTGGAGAACATTCGAGCGGTGGCTGTAGAGGACGCCCTTGGGGTCGCCGGTCGTGCCGGACGTGTAGCACATGCCGGCAGCGGTGTTCTCATCGAACGTTTTCCAGGCAAAGTCGCCGTCGGCCTCGGCCAGCCATTCCTCATAGGCGACGGCATTCGCCAGCGATGTTTGCGGCATATGCGCCCGGTCGGTCAGCACGATCACCTGCCGCAACGATTTGACCGCGCCGGCAATCTTTTCCAGGATCGGCACGAAGGTCAGGTCGACAAAGATCGCCTTGTCCTCGGCATCGTTCATGATCCAGGCGATCTGTTCCGGGAAGAGCCGCGGGTTGAGCGTGTGGTAGATCGCGCCGATACCCATGATGCCGTACCAGGCCTCGATATGGCGCGCCGTGTTCCAGGCAAGCGTGGCGATGCGGTCGCCAAGCACGAAGCCGTCTCGCTCCAACCGTTGCGCCACCTTGAGCGCCCGGCGGTGGATTTCGGCATAGGTGGTGCGCACGATCGGCCCCTCGATCGAGCGCGAGACGACCTCGCGGCTGCCGTGCTGGCGTTCGGCATGGTCGATCAGCTTGTAGCAAAGCAGCGGCCATTGCTGCATTAGTCCGAGCATCGCTTCCTCCCCTTGGCGCTTTCGCGTCGTTGTTTCACGCATTGTGAAACGATCCGGCGGATTGTCCAGCTTCCATAAGTTCAAGGCGGTGGATGGAGTGAAAACCCTGCGAAACCCGCCATAATACGGCCATCGTCGCCGTTAAGTTTCGTTAACGGGCTGGGTGAGATTGGCGAATGGAGTGGTTCGCATGGACGCGCAGCTCGACGAAAAAGCCCTTGAAAGCACGCTTGCCGAGAGTCTGGACGATCTGACGCCGGACACCAAGGCCGTTTCCGAAGATGAATTTGCCGAGGTCGTCGGCGGCGCGCTGGAGGCCGTCGGCGGAACGCTGCTGTTCAAGATGCGCGTTGAAAACGGCGGCGACAGCGAGCATGTCGCGGCTGCCTGCATCGGCGACGGCGGCAATCGCCAGTTCCTGCTGCTCACACTGCCGACCTCCGGCGGCGCGCTTAAGGTCGAAACCGCGGCGAGAAGCACCAATCCGGTCGCCGGCATCGCCGCCGCCTATGCCGGCCTGATGGATGCCTTCAAGACGGCCGCCTGACGGGCTGGGCGACAGACGTTCAATGAATGGTGATGGCGCCTCGCGCCGCGCGAGCTTGCGTTGCGCGCTTGCCCGACACATGTAAGTCTTCCCGAGAACGTTTCGCTGTTTCATGGAAACGACGAAACGCTCTCTCTTTGTTTTGACGCAATTCCGGACGGAAAACCGCTTCGCACTTTTCCTGGAATTGCTGCAGGAGACCATTCATGGACAAGCTTGCCAATCCCGCCCCCGGCTTTCAGCGCAATCCCGACAAGGTGATCACCGTCGAACCCTATCGCGGCAGCGTCACTGTGCGCGCCGGCGACACCGTCATCGCCAGATCGACCCGGGCCAAATTGCTCTCCGAACCGCCCTATCCGGACGCCCTCTACATCCCGTTCGACGATATCGATTTCAGCAAGCTCGCCGGCACCGAGCATTCGACCCATTGCCCGTACAAGGGCGATGCCAGCTACTGGAGCGTTCGATCCGCCGGCGAAGCCGGCGAGAATGCGATGTGGGCCTACGAGCAGCCATTCGACGAAATGACCGAGATCCGCAATCACGGCGCGTTCTATACGAGCAAGGTGACCGTCGAGGCCACGCCCGACTGATCATTCTTGGCGGATCCCGCCAAGGTGCCTTGAGATTCAGGTCAGGCCGAGTCGAGAATGGCGGGTTCCGAGAACCGGCCTACGCCGGCCGTAGCCTTCACTCACTACCAAAGGTCGTAAGCATGGCTTCGGCCGGCGAAGGCCGGAAGCGCAGGAAGCCGCCATTCGCAGGCCGGCCTCACCTGAATATCATGGCACCTCAATCGGTGGTGCCGTCATTGCCGACACCCTCGGCATCGTCCAGGCGGACGAAAATCATGCCCTTCTGCTTCAGGGCGAGCAGGCCCTGAACGACGCCCTCGCCGGCCGCATGGGTCGGCTGGTTGATGTGGGCGATGATGACGTCGCCATCCTTGGCGGCGCCGATGCGGCGTGCCGTTTCCTTGGCGCCGAGCAGCGAGCCGCCGTCGCCATTGACCGAGAAGCCGGCGATCTTGAAGCCCAGCTTGCGGATCATGGCGATCGCCGAGGGGCTGTATTCGGCGGTGGCGCCGCGAAACCATTTCGGTGCCGGCCCACCCGCGCTGGCCAAGGCCGCGGCGCCGGACTCGACCTCGGCCTGCACGGCATCCGGACTGCCGGCGCTGCTGATGCCGTAGATCTTCCGCGGCGAATCGACCGCCGGAATGTGGCGGCCACCATGGTTTTCCAGTTCGAACAGATCAGGATGCGCCCGCATGATCTCGACCGCCTCGGCATTGCGCTTCAGCCAGATGCCGGTGACGAAAATCGTCGCCGGTATCCTGTTGTCGACAAGCGCCGAGAGAATCCTCGTGTCGGTCTTTCCGCCGCAGGCATCGAGCGTCAGGGCGACGCGGCCGCCGCCTTCGACACCCTGCGGCTTCACATGCAGCGTCGGCTCGAGCAGCGCGGTGGCATTGCCCGCCGACGCCGTGAACAGCGACAGCGCCATCGCGCAAAGAGAGTTCCGAAGCACGCGCATCTTCATTTCAAGTCCGTCATATCGAACAGTTTGGGTAGCCACGCCAGGATGACCGGCATCTAGGCGAAAATCGGGATGCCCCGACCGGGAGGCGCGGAATTTGGCCGCAATATCAGACAGTGCGCTCCAAGGCCACCTCCGTCCGCGACAGAAGCTCGCGCACTGCGTCGACGACCGCGCCCACTTCGAGGCGCCAGACGCAAAATGCCTTGCTCGGATCGGTCCGGCGGCACAGATCGCCACCCACGCACTCGCAAGGCATGGAGGGCCGCAGCGAAACGCTGGGCACACCGACCGGCGCCCAGCGGATCGGGTTGGTCAGGCCGAACAGGCCGACGACCGGCGTGCCGGCCGCGGCCGCTATATGCATCGGGCCGCTTTCATTGCCAAGGAAGAGCCGCGCTTCCTTGAGCAGCGCCAGCAGCGTTTCAAGCGACAGCGCTCCCACCAGGTTGACGACCGGCGCCTTGACCGTGGCCATGATCTGGTCGTTGGCCTCGGCCTCGTCGGGACCGCCGACCAAAACGACGGAGAGACCCGTTTCGTTCGATATCGTGTCAATGACCTGAGCGAAGCGCTCGGGCTGCCACCGGCGTCCCGGAAAGCTTGCTCCGGCATGCACGACCAGGAAGGCATTGCGCCGAAGACCGAACTTTTCCAGCAACGCCAGGACCCGCGCCGTTTCCGCCGGCTGCGGCCGAATTGAGGGAAATCTCACTTGCAGATCCACGCCTACCGCCTCCAGCGGAGAAAGGTAGCGATAGAGGAAATGCGCCTCGCCGTATCCAAACGGCTTGGCCAGGACGTTGGCGGATTGGCGCTCGAACCGGCGCAACCGCCGTTCGGTCGGAAAATAGCCGACCCGGATCCTGGCGTTGAGGACCATGGCGAGGAAGTGCGTCGTCCTAGAATCGGTCAGGTCGATGGTCATGTCGAAGGCGAACCGGCGCAGCGCACGCACTATCCTGTAGAGTTCCAGGCCGCGCTGCAACACGCTGCCACGCGCGCTGGCGCGCTTGAAAGCGACGGTCTCAGCGGCGATCCCATGCGCGGTCAGGAAGCTGGCGAAGCGAGCCTCGCAAAGGAAGACAATCCTGGCGTCCGGATAGGCGATCTGCAGATTATTCGCCAGCGCCGAGGCAAGAACCAGGTCGCCGATATATTTCGTTTGGAGGATCAGGATCGAGCGGACCCCTTCGAAGGGACCCTGCAAGGTTCGTTTCCGGGCGCCGGACGAATCGGATTCCCCTAAACTGGGTTGAGATATCGACATGTGGAACCGTCACGCGCCTATTCAAGCGATCTCATATACAAGACCATAAGATCGCGTGCCATAGTCGCCGATGAACTTGGTCTGCACGATCAGAATCGATCGGAAAGCGGTAGGGAAAACCTGCAGCATGGTTTTCCGACACCAATAAATTCGGTGTCGGAAACTTCCTCGAAACAATGTCGGGATTCAGGGCGTCACGCGCACGTTCGCGTGACATTACATACAAAATCGTAAAGTATCCTGATGCTGCTCCCCGAATAACCCTCAGGCGCGTTTTGCGGCGCCCTTCGCCGCCGCCACGGCCGCCTGCGCGGCCGCCAGCCTGGCGATCGGCACACGATAGGGCGAGCACGATACATAATCGAGCCCGACTTGCTCGCAGAAGCGGATCGATGCCGGATCGCCGCCATGCTCGCCGCAGATGCCGAGCTTGATGCCGGGCCGCGTCGTCTTGCCCTTCTCGGCGGCGATGCGTACCAGCTCGCCGACGCCGTCGATGTCGAGCGACACGAACGGATCCTGCTCGATGATGCCCTTCTGCCGGTAGGTTTCGAGGAAGGATGCCGCGTCGTCGCGCGAGATGCCGAAGGTCGTCTGCGTCAGATCGTTGGTGCCGAAGGAGAAGAATTCGGCCGCTTCGGCAATGACATGGGCGCGAATTGCCGCGCGCGGCAGCTCGATCATCGTGCCCGTCAGGTAGTCGATCTTGATGCCGGTCTCCTGCATGACGCTTTGCGCCACCGCATCGATGCGCGCCTTGACATATTCCAGCTCCCTCACGAGGCCGACCAGCGGCACCATGATTTCCGGCACCACGAGCGCGCCGGCCTTGCGGCCGGCCTCGACCGCCGCTTCGAAGATGGCGCGCGCCTGCATCTCGGCGATCTCCGGGTAGGAGACGGCGAGCCGGCAGCCGCGATGGCCGAGCATCGGGTTGAACTCATGCAGCGCCTCAGTGCGCTGCCGCAGCTTGTCGGCCGAAACATTCATGGCCGCCGCCACCTCGGCGAGCTCTGCCTCGGTTTTGGGCAGGAATTCATGCAGCGGCGGATCGAGCAGGCGGATCGTCACCGGCAGGCCGGCCATGATCTCGAACAGTTCGAGGAAATCCGAGCGTTGCATCGGCAGGAGCTTGTCGAGGGCCGCGCGCCTGTCCTTCTCGGTGTCGGCCAGGATCATCTCGCGCATGGCGACGATGCGGGCGCCGTCGAAGAACATGTGCTCGGTGCGGCAAAGGCCGATGCCCTCGGCGCCGAAGGACCGCGCCATGCGCGCGTCGAGCGGCGTCTCGGCATTGGTGCGCACCTTCATGCGGCGCGCCGCGTCCGCCCATTCCATGATGGCGGCGAAGTCGCCGGAGAGCTCCGGCTGCAGCATGGCGACCGCGCCTTTCAGCACCTGGCCGTTGCCGCCGTCGATGGTGATGATGTCGCCCTTGCGGAAGGTCTGCCCCATCGACATCAGCGTGCCGGCCTTGTAGTCGACGCGCAGCGAACCAGCCCCCGACACGCAAGGCTTGCCCATGCCGCGCGCCACGACTGCGGCATGGCTGGTCATGCCGCCGCGCGTGGTGAGGATGCCTTCGGCGGCATGCATGCCGTGGATGTCCTCCGGGCTGGTCTCGATGCGCACCAGGATCACCTTGCGCCCCTGCGCCCTGGCATCCTCGGCATCCGCGGACGAAAAGACGATCTCGCCGGTGGCCGCACCCGGCGAGGCCGGCAGGCCCATGCCTATGACGTCGCGGGCCGCTTTCGGGTCGATGGTCGGGTGCAGCAGTTGGTCGAGCGAGGCCGCATCGATGCGGGCGACTGCCTCCTCCTTGGTGATCAGCCCGTCCCTCGCCATCTCGACGGCGATCTTCAGCGCCGCCTTGGCGGTGCGCTTGCCGGAGCGGGTCTGCAGCATCCACAACTTGCCGCGCTCGATGGTGAATTCGAGGTCCTGCATGTCGCGGTAGTGCTTTTCCAGCCGGTCGGAGATATCGACGAAGGCCTGGAAGGCGTCGGGCATCAGCTTCTGCAATGACGGCTTGTCGGAGCCCGCGGCGATGCGCGCCGCCTCGGTGATGTTCTGCGGCGTGCGGATGCCGGCCACCACATCCTCGCCCTGGGCATTGACCAGGAATTCGCCGTAAAGCTGCCTGTCGCCGGTCGAGGGATTGCGGGTGAAGGCGACGCCGGTGGCGGACGTGTCGCCCATATTGCCGAACACCATGGCCTGGACGTTGACGGCCGTGCCCCAGCTTTCCGGGATGTCGTGCAAGCGCCGATAGGTGATGGCGCGGTTGTTCATCCAGCTCGAAAACACGGCGCCGATCGCGCCCCAGAGCTGCTCCCGGGGATCCTGCGGGAACGGCTTGCCGAGCTCCTCCTCGACCTTGGCCTTGTAGAGCGAAATCACGCCCTGCCATTCCGCGGCCGTCAGTTCGGTGTCGAGCTCGTGACCGAGGCTCGCCTTCTGGTCCTCGAGGATTTCCTCGAACACTTCATGGTCGAGGCCCATGACGACGTCGGAATACATCTGGATGAAGCGGCGGTAGCTGTCATAAGCAAAACGCGCATCGCCGGAATCGGCGGCCAAGGCCTCGACCGTCTCATCATTGAGGCCGAGATTGAGCACCGTATCCATCATGCCGGGCATGGAGGCGCGGGCACCGGAACGCACGGAAACCAGAAGCAGCTGCGAGGGATCGCCGAAGCGGCGGCCGGTGATCCGGCCGATATGGTCGAGCGCGGTGATAACGTCCGCCTCGAGTCCATCGGGATAGGCACGACCGTTGGCGTAATAAGCGTTGCAGACTTCGGTGGTGATGGTGAAACCGGGCGGCACCGGCAGCCCGAGGCTGCACATCTCGGCGAGATTGGCACCCTTGCCGCCGAGTAGGTTGCGGTCGCCGGCCCCGCCTTCGGCGGCGCCGTCGCCGAAGGTGTAAACCCACTTGGTCATGCTTGCCCTCCAGTTCGTGGAAGAAAGAAACATCCGGACCATTGTCCGGTTCCCCCGCCTTCCCGGTTCGAGCGATAGGATGCTGCAGTGCGAAAGGCAAGGCACCGGCAAAGCGAGCACCACCGCTAAAATCGATTAAGCAAAAGCTGCGTCAAAAAGACTTGCCGCGGAGTGACGCGACAGATAGAACATAAAGGGAACATAGTGGAGTAGCGTGATGAAACTCAACGGAAAACTCGACTATCTGGAGCTGCCTGCGACAGGCGGCACGCTGGACAGCGTCAAATCCTTCTACAGCGCCGCCTTTTCCTGGTCGTTCACCGATTACGGCCCGACCTATTCCGCTTTCGCCGAGGGGCTCGAGGGCGGTTTCCAGGCCGATGCCGGGGAAGCGCCGGCCAAGCCGCTGCCCGTGCTCTACTCGGAAAACCTCGAAGAAACGCTGGAGGCGGTCGAGAGCGCCGGGGGGACCGTCGTCAAGCCGATCTTTGCCTTTCCCGGCGGCAGACGGTTTCATTTCCTCGATCCGGCCGGCAACGAACTGGCGGTGTGGGGATATTAGGAAAGGTGCGGATTTCCAATATTTTTTGCTGTTGACAGCCGGGCTCACTGCAATAAGTAGCAGCGATCGTCCAACAGCAAAGCAGACTGATGAAATTCGGGTCAAGCGGCGTTCGGGGTTTGGCTTCCGAATTGGCTGGAAGGCCAAGCGGACTTTATACCGAGGGTTTTGCGCGGCGCTTGCGGGCGACCGGATTTCAGCAAGGCAAGGTTTTCATCGCGCGCGACTTGCGCGACAGCAGTCCGGCAATTGCGCAGGACTGCATGGCGGCACTTGCCGCATCCGGCTTCCAGCCGATCGATTGCGGTCCGATCCCCACACCCGCGCTAGCCTTTTACGCGCGCCAGCATGGCGCCGCGGCGCTGATGGTGACTGGATCGCATATCCCCGCCGACCGCAACGGCATCAAGTTCTATGGACCGCAGGGCGAGATCGACAAGGCCGACGAGGCCGCGATCACCACTTATGTCGCTGAATTGTCGGACCAGTATCCCTGGCCGCCGGCCCATGCCGACTGGGAGACCGGCCATGAACAGTCGCTCGCGGCCTTTCGAGAGCGTGTCACGGCTATCCTCGCCCGTGGCGCCCTCACCGGAATGAAGCTCGGCGTCTACCAGCACAGCACCGTTGCGGCGGAGCTGCTTGTCGAGGTTCTGCAATCCTACGGCGCCGAAGTTACCCCTGTCGGCAAAACGGAAACTTTCGTGCCTGTCGATACCGAAGCCGTCAGCCAGGAAACGATGGCGAAGGCGAAGGACTGGGCGCGCGAATTCAAATTCGACGCCGTGCTGTCGGCCGACGCAGATGCCGATCGCCCTCTCGTCATCGACGAAAATGGCGAGCTCTTCCGCGGCGACCTGATCGGGCTGGCCACGGCCCTGTTCGTCAAGGCCGACATCGTGGTGACGCCGGTGACGTCCAATTCAGGCATCTCCGAAGCTTTCGGCTTCAAGGTGGTGAGAACGAAGGTCGGTTCGCCCTTCGTCATAGCGGGCATGGAAGCCGCGCAGCCGGCCGGCGGCACGATCGTCGGCTTCGAGGCCAATGGCGGCGTGCTGCTCGGATCGGACTGTCTTTTGAACGGCAAGATTGTGTCGGCGCTGCCGACACGCGATTCCTTCTTGCCCATCCTGGCGGTGCTGGGCACTGTGGCATCGACGGGAAAATCCCTGTCGGCCCTGCGCGAACTCTGGAACCTTCCGGTCTGCGCCAGCGAGAGGCTTGAGAATTTCCCGGTCGAGAAATCGCATAGCCTGATGCATCGGCTGGCCGATCGCGATGCCTTGCAGGCGTTTCTCGCGCCTTTCGGAACCGTCGCCGACGTCGACCTCACCGACGGTCTCAGGGCGCGCATGGCGAGCGGCGAGATCGTCCATCTGCGGCCTTCCGGCAACGCTCCTGAATTTCGTTGCTATGCCGAGGCCGCCAGCCATGACAGGGCGACTGAAATTGTGGCAATGGCCCTGAAACGGGCACGGGACATGGGACTGGCAGACGAGCGAGGGGCCGTGTAGCGAAAGGTGTCGGCGCCGCCGCAGGACGACGACGGTGTGCGACATGTGCAGGATCGCCTTCGAGTATGTAGGGCTGAAGATGGACGACCATCTCGTCATCGATCCTGACCTGTTCAGGCCCGCGGAAGTCGAAATCCTGCACGGCAATCCGGCCAAGGCACAGGCGAACCTCGGATGGGAAGCGACGATTTCGCTGGAAGAGATGATCCACGAAATGATGGACGCCGATCTGGCGCGCCACTCGGCCGCCAGGCGTTGAAGGGAAGCCCTTGCATTACGGATCGATGACATGACACACCGTCCTTCCGCCCCGCATCCGCCCGCGGACGACGCATGGTGGTTCGTGAGGCCGGCATGCGGGTTTTGATAACCGGAGCCAACGGCTTCGTCGGCCCCTATGTGGGCGACGCGCTGCGCAGCGTTTGCGGCGAGGATGTTGCCATTGTCGCAACCTCCAAGGATGGCGGTCCGCATCCCGTCTTCGGTCAGGTTGAGGAGGTGGATGTGACAGACACCGCCGCCGTCCAAGACGCCATCGCCCGTCACCGGCCAACGCAAGTCATTCACATGGCTGCGGTCGCAGCACTGGGCGCTGCCCGGGCAGATCCTCGGAACACGTGGCGCATCCATGTGGGCGGCGCGCTCAACGTGGCCAATGCCATCCTCGACAAGGCTCCGGACTGCTGGCTGGTTCATGTCGGATCGGGCCTTGTCTATGGCGAGAGCGCGAATACCGGACGACCGCTCGACGAAAACACTCCGCTTGCTCCGATCGACGACTATGCCGTGACCAAGGCCGCGGCCGACCTCGCGCTTGGCGCGCTTTCACGCCAGGGGTTGAAGTGTGTCCGGATGCGTCCCTTCAACCATACAGGCCCTGGCCAGACCGAGGCATTTGCCGTGCCGGCCTTCGCCATGCAGATCGCGCGGATCGAAGCAGGCCTGGCCCCGCCGGTCATCCGCGTCGGCAATCTCGATGCCAGGCGCGATTTCCTGGATGCGCGCGACATCGCCGGCGCCTATGCCCGCGCGGTCTTGAAGAGTCGCGACCTCGCGCCGAACACCATTTTCAATGTTGCATCAGGCCTGTCCTGGCGGATGGGAGACATCCTCGATCGGCTGCTGGCGCAAAGCCGCGCCAAGATCGTCACGGAGCAGGATCCTCTGCGGCTGCGACCGAGCGATCTGCCATGCATCGTCGGCGATGCGAGCCGCGCCCGGACCCTGCTCGGCTGGGCGCCCGAGCGCCCGTTCGAAGATACGCTCGCGGCCGTCCTGCAGGATTGCCGCGCACGTGTGGCCCAAGCGTAGGCAAGGATCCCTCGCCTTCTTCCCGGAAGCCTGAGCTGAACTGCTCCTTGGCCAGCACGCCTGGGAAGCTGCCGCGCCGGTGCATGCGGCTTGCGAACCACCGTCGGCGATCGGGCGACGACTGGCCTAGCTGGCGGCCCGCGTCGCCGCAGATTTTAGTTGATCTCCCGGCATTGAGCTTTGCGCCGCCCCGTCCTATAAGGCCGCGCGCAGCGGGTATGCCCCGCCTGCTGGGGCGTCGCCAAGCGGTAAGGCATCGGTTTTTGGTACCGACATTCCCAGGTTCGAATCCTGGCGCCCCAGCCATCCTCTCTCGCATGGCTTGTCCACGCCGCCCGGCCTCATCCGGCGGGGGCTGGCCTCGTTTCAACTGCGCCGCGTGGCGATCTGCCGGCGAGAATGCCAGCCCGACCAGCGCTTGTTGAGAAAACCATTGAGGCCGAGAATGCTGCGGATCACCGGCTAACCCCGGCCGCGTTGAATTAAGCCGGCGCGGCGTAGCGCAGGCCTGAGAGCAGTGTGTCAGCCTAAACCTTTTCCGCCGACAGGCGTTGTTCATTCCAGACGGACCGGACGCGACAGCCAGCGGAGAGGCTCAATCGATGTATTTCATGGCACTTGCCACCGATTACGACGGCACACTGGCGCATGATGGGCTGGTCACCGCAAGCACGATCTCGGCGCTGGAGAAGCTGAAGAAGTCCGGCCGCAAGCTGATCCTGGTCACCGGCCGCGAACTGCCCGATCTCAAGGAGGTCTTTCCCGAACTTTCCCTGTTCGAAAAGGTCGTGGCCGAAAACGGTGCGCTCATCTACACGCCGGCCAGCGAGGAGGAGCGCACGATCTCGCCCTCGCCTTCCGCGGATCTCGTCGACAGGCTGAAGAAGCGCGGCGTGAAACCGCTATCTGTCGGGCGCTCGATCGTCGCCACGTGGGAGCCGCATCAGACCACGGTGCTCGACGTCATCAAGAAGCTTGGACTGGAGCTGGAGATCATCTTCAACAAGGGCGCGGTGATGATCCTGCCTTCCGGCATCAACAAGGCGACCGGACTGGCGGCGGCACTGGAGGATCTAAAACTGTCACCGCATAACGTCGTGGCTGTCGGCGACGCCGAAAACGACCACGCTTTCCTGAGGGCTTCCGGCTGCAGCGTCGCTGTGGCCAACGCGCTGCCCGCCGTCAAGGAAACCGCGGATCTTGTCACCAGGGAGGCGCGCGGCAAAGGCGTCGAGGAAGTGATCCGCAAGCTGGTCAAGCACGACCACCTGATTGCCAGGAAGCGCTCGCGCGGTGTGCTGCTCGGGACTTCGCGCGGCAAGGAGATTTACCTGTCGCCGACAGAGACGGTGCTGATTGCCGGCAGCTCGGGCATCGGCAAATCGACCCTGGCCACGGCACTCACCGAGCGGCTGGTCGAGAAGGGGCTGCAGTTCTGCATCTTCGATCCCGAAGGCGACTATGACGGGTTGACGGGCGCGGTGCCGCTCGGCAACGCATCGACCGCGCCGAACAAGGAGCAATTGCTGGAACTGCTCGAAAAGCCGCAAAACAATGTCGTGGTCAACGGGCTGGCGCTGAAAGTCGATGAGCGTGCCGGTTTCTTCGCCGAACTGCTGCCCGGCCTCGGCAATATCCGCTACCGGACGGCAAGGCCGCACTGGCTGGTCATCGACGAGGCGCATCACTTGATGCCGAAGCGGCGCGGGGACACGCGATCCGTACTTTCGATCGAGCTGCCCGGCACGGTGCTGATCACCGTCCATCCCGAAGCGATTTCCACCGATGCGCTCGGCCTGGTGACGGCAGTGATCGCGCTCGGGCCCAAGGCAAAGGGCGTGATCAATACCTTCTGCAAGGAAACCGGGCTCCAGGCGCCCAAGAACATTCCATCGCCCAAGGGCGACCGCGTGCTGTTCTGGCGGCCGCATGACGGCAAGAAGCCGTTCACGGTCAAGGCGACCGAACCCGATCAATCGTTGAAGCGCCACAGCCGCAAATATGCCGAAGGCGAGCTCGACGAGGCGGGGAGCTTCTATTTCACCGGACCAAAGAAGGCGATGAACCTCAGGGCCCACAACCTCATCATCTTCGCGCAGATGGCGGAAGGCATCGACGACAAGACCTGGCAATACCATTTGCGCGCCGGGGACTACTCCAAATGGTTCCGCCAGCAGATCAGGGACAAGGAGCTCGCGCGAGAGACGGCCGAAGCCGAAAAAGACAAGTCGCTGTCGGCGGAAGAAAGCCGCAAGCTGGTGCTCGACGCAGTGCGCCGGCGCTACACGGCGCCGGCGTCTGCGCCGGAGAAATAGGATTGGTCGTCGAACCCGAGAAAGGCGAGCTCAGCTCGCCTCGCGCATCGCCTCGGCGGCCTGCAGGTCGACCGAGACTAGCTGGCTCACCCCCTGCTCGGCCATGGTGACGCCGAACAGGCGGTCCATGCGCGCCATGGTGATCGGGTTGTGGGTGATGATGACGAAGCGCGTCTCCGTCGTCTTCGACATCTCGTCCATCAGATTGCAGAAGCGCTCGACATTGTGGTCGTCGAGCGGGGCGTCGACCTCGTCGAGGACGCAGATCGGCGCCGGATTGGTGAGAAAGACGGCGAAGATCAGCGACATCGCGGTCAGCGCCTGCTCGCCGCCGGAGAGCAACGTCATGGTCTGCGGCTTCTTGCCGGGCGGGCGGGCGAGGATTTCGAGGCCTGCTTCCAGCGGATCTTCGGATTCGATCAGCTGCAGTTCCGCCGTGCCGCCGCCGAACAGATGCGCGAACAGCCGCTGGAAATGACCGTTCACGACCTCGAAGGCCGACAGCAGCCGCTCGCGGCCCTCGCGGTTGAGGCTCTGGATCGCCTGGCGCAGTTTTCTGATCGCCTCGATGATGTCCTCGCGCTCGGAAACGATGGTCTCCAGACGCTCGGACAGTTCCTTCTGCTCTTCCTCGGCGCGCAGGTTGACGGCGCCGAGCCGCTCGCGCTCGATCTTCAGCCGGTCGAGCTGGCGCTCGATCTCGGCCATGTCCGGCATCGAATCGTCGGCCTTGAGCCCGGTATGCTGGATGACGAGGTGCGGCTGCGTGTTCAGCGCTTCCTGGATGCGCGCCTCGACCTCGGCGCGGCGCTCGTCGGCGGCGGTCAGGCGCTCCTCGGCGCGGACACGGGTTTCACGCGCCTCGGCGAGCGACTGGATAGCGGCGGTGGCCGCCTTGTCGAGCTCGGCCTGCTTGGTCTCGGCTTCCTGCAGGCGGTCGCTCGCCGCCTGGCGCAACACCTCGGCCTCGGAAAGCTGTGACAGCAGGGCGCGGCGCTTGGCGTCGATCTCGTCCGGCGCATCGGCCAGCCGCTCGCGCTCGGCTTCGGCCTCGGCCTTGCGCTCACCAAGCGCGGCGATCTGCGTCGAGGCGTTCTCGGCGCGCTCCAGCCAGTTCTTGCGCTCCGCGCCGATGGATTCCAGCCGGCGCATGCGCGCCTCCGCTTCGCGACGAAGCCCTTCGTGCACAGCGCGCGCATCGGCAAGGGTTGCGCGGTCACGCGAGACATTGGCGGAAGCCTGTTCGAGCTGCAATTGGAGATCGCCGAGATCGGGCGCGCCCTTGAGCATCTCCTCGGCCTCGAGGAAGGCGGCCTGCGTCTCCTCATGGCTGTCGACGATGCGGGCACGTGCGTCATCCAGCGCAGCGCGCCGGCTCACCAGCTCGCCCCCGGCCTTCTCGGCCTCGGCCAGGGCGTTGCGGGCGGCATCCAGCGCATGCTGCGCGTCGCGGCCGGCTTGGCGGGCGTTGCGTTCGGCCTCGCTCGCCTGGCGCATCGCCTGCTCGGCGCGCGCCAGCGCCTCCTCGGCCTCGCGCACGACGCGCGTTGCCTGCACGGCTTCGGCATCGAGCTCGGCCAGACGGTTCTTCTGCGCCAGCCGCTGCGCGGCGGCGGTTGGAGCATCGGCACTGGCGGTCAGGCCATCCCAGCGCCACAGCGCACCGTCACGGCTGACCAGCCTTTGGCCGGGCGCCAGAAGCGCTTGCAGCCGGCGGCCGTCGGCTGCGTCGACGATGCCGATCTGCGCCAGGCGGCGCGCCAGCTGCGCCGGAGCGCGAACGACGCTGGCAAGGCTCTTCACACCTTCAGGCAGCGCGGCATCGCCCGGCTGTACAGCGCTTTCGCCCCAATGCACCGGGGCGCTGCGGTCGAGCGGAACGTCGAGATCTTCGCCAAGGGCCGCGCCAAGCGCAGTTTCGTAGCCGCGCTCGACGCTGATCTGCTCCAGCACCGACGAGAAAAGATCGCCGCCGCTGGTGGCGTTGAGGATCTTCGCCAGCGTGCGCGCTTCGGTCTCGATGCGCGCCAGTTCCGCCCTGGCATCCTGCAGCGGAGGTCTTGCGGTGCTTTCGGTGGCGCGCGCCTCGGCGACCGCCTGCTCGGCGGCGATCGCACCGGCTTCGCTTTCTTCCAGCCGGGCCAGCGCATCCTCGACCAAAAGCCGTTTCTCGGCGGGGTCAGGCAGGCCGGAAATGCGCGCGACGATGTCGGAGAGCTCGCGGTCGACCTCGGCCAGCTGGCGGGCGAAACGGTCGCGACGCTCGGCGGTCTCGCGCAGCGTGCGCTCGATCTGGTGGCGCGAGGCGGCCGCCTCGGCGCGTTCGGCGGTCAGCGCGGCGAGCTTTGCTTCGCTCTGCGCCAGCGTCGCCCCGGCCTGCTCGAAGGCGGCGCGTGTGGTCGCCTCGCGCTCGGCGGCGCCGGCATTGTCGGAGTTGAGCTCTGCCTCCTCGGCGCGCAGGCGCTCGAGGATGTCGGCATTGTCGCGCACCATCCGCTCCTCGCGGGCGATGTCGGCGTCGAGCTGCTGCAGGCGGCGTTCGAGCTCGGTCTGGCGGGCGCGGATGCGGCCGGCCTCCTCCTCGATCTGCGTCTTGGCGATCGACAGGCGCTGGAACGCCGCGGCGGCGGCGGCTTCGGCGTCGCGCAGGTCCGGCAGCCGGTGGGCGGCGATGCCCTGCTCCCTGGCGGCCGCCATCTGGGCTGCGGCTCGGTCGCCGACCAGCGTGGTGGCGACGGCAAGCGCGGAGCGCGCCTCGCCCTCCTGGGTCTTTGCCAGCATCCAGCGCAGATGCAGCAGCGTCGCTTCGGCCTTGCGGATGTCGGCCGACAGGTTCTTGAAACGCGAAGCCTGGCGCGCCTGCCGCTTCAGGCTTTCGATCTGGCCTTCCAGCTCGCCGACGACGTCGTCCAGCCGCTCCAGGTTCTGCTCGGCCGCTTTGAGCCGAAGCTCCGCCTCATGCCGGCGCGTGTGCAGACCGGAAATGCCCGCCGCTTCTTCGAGCAGCGCGCGGCGGGCCTGGGGCTTGGCCTGGATCAGCTCGCCGATGCGGCCCTGGCCGACCATGGAGGGCGAACGAGCGCCAGTCGACTGGTCGGCGAACAGAAGCTGCACGTCCTTGGCGCGGGCTTCCTTGCCGTTGATGCGGTAGAGGGAGCCCGCCTCGCGCTCGATGCGGCGCGACACCTGCAGTTCATCGGCGTCGTTGAAGGCGGCGGGCGCGCTGCGGTCGGTATTGTCGAGGAACAGCGTGACTTCGGCGGTGTTGCGCGCCGGCCGCGCTCCGGAGCCCGAAAAGATCACGTCGTCCATGCCGGACGCGCGCATGTTCTTGTAGGAGCTTTCGCCCATCACCCAGCGCAAAGCTTCGACGAGGTTCGACTTGCCGCAGCCGTTTGGCCCGACAATGCCGGTCAGCCCGCGTTCGATGACGAACTCGCCGGGCTCGACGAAGGATTTGAAACCGAGGAGGCGAAGGCGCGAAAATTTCATTCGCGCCGCCCAACACTACAGGCGTGAGCGCCGAAGCCGGACCGCTTCGGCGCGGCCTGGATGTCAGAGCAGAGGGTCGATGATGGCCGACATTTCCTCAATCGACATCGCCCCTTTGTAGGTCTTTCCGTTGATGAAGAAGGTCGGCGTCGAGTCGACCTTGAACTCGTCCGCTCCGCGTTTCTGGACTGCTCTCACATCGTCCAGAAGCTTCTGGTCCGTCAAGCAGGACTCAAAGGACTCCTGTGTAAAACCGGCGAGCTTGGAGATCTGCAGCAGCGCTTCCTTGGTGTTGTTGACACCAACCCAGCTCGGCTGCTGTTTGAACAGCACGTCGACCATGGCGAAGTAATTGTCCTTGGAGCAGCGCGCCAGCATGAAGCCGGCCTCGGCGCTCGGATCGAACGGGAATTCGCGAAGGATGTAGCGCGCCTTGCCGGTGTCGATGTATTTGGTCTTCAACTCAGGAAAGGTGGTCATGGCGAAATGCGCGCAATGCGGGCAGGTCATCGACGCGTATTCGACGATGGTGACCTTGGCGTCGTCCTTGCCGAGCTGCTTTTCGGGCAGCGCGCCGGGCTTGAGCAGTTCCGCCATGTCGACCGTGCCCTGTGCCTCCGGTACCTGGGCGGCCGCAGGAGTGGCAGCGGGCTTGGCAGGAGTCGACGGGTCGGCGGGCTTCACATTGGCGGCCTTCGCCTCTTCGCCGGAGTCGCTGCATGCAGCGAGCAGAGCCACCGCGGGAACGGCGGCCAGCGTGGTCAGGACGTTTCTGCGGGACAAGCTTTTGCCAAACGGGCTTTTGCCAAACGGGGCACGGTTCATGCGAATCACCTGATATCGGTTGGATTTTGCAATGCAAGGGCTAGAAAAGGCGAGAGTTGGCGCGAATTAAGGCATCGCGATCCCCAATCCAATCGCTAAACCTGACCATCGGCATCACGAATGCGCGAGATTGGTGACGCATTCATGACGCTTCTTACGACCCTTTGGGCTTCCTTTCACCCAAAATTGTAGCGCCGAGGCGCTCCAACGAAGCGCGCAGGCCGTCGTCCTCGATCTTGCCGACCATATGCGAGAGTTTCGACTTCTCGGCCTCGGTCAAGGGTCGCGGCGCGGGCTTCGGCCGCGCCTTCTGCGAAAGCACCGGCTTCTGCAGGATCTTGATGCGGCCGATGGCGTTGAAGCCCAGGAAGGCGTTGACGCGGTTGATGACCTCACCGGCTTCGTGCTGCAGGTGCAGCGCCGCCATGCCTTCGCAGGCGATGATCAGCGTCGCAGGCTCGAACGGATCGTCCTCGTGCAGGCGGCGCGGCCATTGGATCTTTTCCGGGCGGGAATGGATGGCCAGGCGGGGTCCAGCGATCTCCTCCCAGGACTGCACCAGGCCGATCGAGATGCCAGCGCGCTTCCTCAGCACCGGATCGAGGATCTCGGTCGCGAGATCGCTCACCGGAACGGGATTGCCGAAGGGCTTTTTCCCTGCCATGTGCGTTCTCCAGTCCCCAGTTCATCCGATCAATGACACCGCTCGACCAGACCCGCAAGGCATCACAGACGGCCGCATCCTCGCATACCGGTGCCGAGCGACTGCTTGCCTGGTATGACGCGCATCACCGCGACCTGCCCTGGCGCGTGACGCCGGTCGCGTTTGCGCGCGGCGTGAGGGCCGACCCTTATCGCGTGTGGATGTCCGAGGTGATGCTGCAGCAGACCACGGTCGAGGCGGTGAAAGCCTATTTCCGCAATTTCATCGAGAAATGGCCGACGGTCGAGGCGTTGGCGGCAGCACCCGCCGAGGACGTGATGAAGGCGTGGGCCGGGCTCGGCTACTATTCCAGGGCGCGCAACCTGAAAGCCTGCGCGGACCTCGTCGCGCTGCGGGGCGGCCGCTTTCCCGACACAGAGGCCGGCCTGCGTGAATTGCCGGGGATCGGTGCCTATACCGCGGCGGCGATCGCGGCGATCGCCTTCGACCAACCGGCGGCGGTGGTCGACGGCAATGTCGAACGGGTCATGACCCGGCTCTATTCGATCGAAACGCCGCTCAGCGAAGCCAAGCCGCAAATCCGCGCGCTGGTGGAAGAGTTGGTGCCGCAGACACGGCCGGGCGATTTCGCCCAGGCGATGATGGACCTCGGCGCGACGATCTGCACGCCGAAGCGGCCGCGCTGCATGCTCTGCCCTTTGCGCGAGGATTGCAGCGCCATCCTTTCGGGCGACCCGGAACGCTTCCCAGTCCGCTTGCCGAAAGACGACAAGCCGCTGCGCAAGGGCGCCGCCTTCGTCGCCGAGCGCGACGACGGCGCCATCCTGCTGCGCAAGCGGCCGGAGAAGGGCTTGCTCGGCGGCATGACCGAGGTGCCCACCACCGGCTGGACGGCGCGGATCGACGGCGCCACGACGGCCGATGCCGCGCCCTTTCCCGCCGCTTGGCGGCGCGCCGGGCAGATCGGGCATGTCTTCACCCATTTCGCGCTCGAACTCGATGTTTTCCATGCCCATGTCACAGGCGATGCGCCGGATGGGCATTTCTGGTCGCTGGCCCATGAAATTTCCGGGGAAGCGCTGCCAACCGTCATGAAAAAGGTAATCGAGGCGGCCATACCGGGCGCGACCAAAAAGCAGCGCCCGCTTTGAGCGGCAGACGGAGTAAGACACAGCATGACTGAAATCCGCCATATCGTGTTCGACATCGGCAAGGTGCTGGTCCATTACGATCCGGACATCCCGTTCAGCCGCCTGATCCCAGATGCGGCGGAGCGGAAATGGTTCTTCGACAATGTCTGCACCAGCGCCTGGAACCTCGAGCAGGACCGCGGCCGGACCTGGGAAGAGGCCGAGGCGCTGCTGATCGCCGAGCATCCCGAACACGCGGAAAACATCCGCAATTTCCGCCGCCACTGGCACGAGATGGTGCCGCATGCCTATGACGACAGCGTTGCCATCATGCTCGGCCTGATCGAGCGTGGCCACGATGTGACCATGCTGACCAACTTCGCTGCAGACACCCTTGCCGAAGCCAGGCAGCGTTTCGACTTCCTCAACCGGCCGCGCGGCGTGACGGTGTCGGCCGACATCCGCCAGATCAAGCCCGACCGCGCCATCTACGACCATCACGTCGCGGCATTCGGCCTCGAACCATCAGCCACATTGTTCATCGACGACAGCCAGAAGAATGTCGACGGCGCCAAGGCCGCCGGCTGGCATGCGGTGCTTTTCACCGATGCCAAGACGCTTAAAGCGGACCTTGAACGGTTTGGGATTGTGGCCTGACGTGGGAAAGCTTGTTCTGACATTTGATCCGGAATGCCCGATACTCGATGCCGATGTCGGGCGTGGCCATTTCCGTGGACACGGTCAGACATATTTTCCGGTCAAAGAACTTGGTGACTTTCTCGCCGGCCTGCGGGCATACCCTCTTCAACGAGCAAACCTGACATTGAAGACCCCTGGCGTCATCGCCATCGCGGTCTTCCCGGCCGATGGCGTCGGTCACCTTTCCGTCCAGGTCGATGTCGCTGAGAGTATCGAAGCGCGTGATCTTGCACGCGTGCGGCTCCGCACCGATTATTCGCGCATCACCCGCTTCGCCGATCAGCTTTCGCTGATGGCGAAAGGCGAAATCACTGAGATCATTCTCGAAGAAGACAAGACCTTCGGTGGATGATCAATAGATGCAACCATCCGTGCCAAAGCGCTTAAAGCAGACCTTGAGCGGTTCGGGACTGCGGCTTGATCTGAATCGCTTGCAGCGATCCGTTGAAGTTCCGATTCAAGGGCAGTTTACGGCTCAGGCCCCTGCCCGCTCCATGCCGAGACGGGCGATGCGGCGGAGTTCATCGATCGGGGTGAGGCCGCCGCTGCGTTCATAATGCCAGAAGGTCCAGCCGTTGCAGGCATCCAGACCCTGCACCTCGGCGCCGATCTTGTGGATCGAGCCGGCGCTGTCGCCGATGGCCAGCGTGCCGTCGGCGCGCACTTTGGCCGCCCAGCGCTTCTTGGCGTCGTAGAGCGTGGCGCCCGGCGCGACCAGGCCGTTGTCGATCAGGCTGATAAAGGCGACGCGCGGTTCGGCGCGCTTGCCCGAAAGCACCGTCAGATCGGCGTTTTCCAGCGGACGCACCGCGGCGATGCGCTCGTTAGCGGCATCGATATAGGCCTGCTCGCGCTCGATGCCGATGAAGTGGCGGCCGAGGCGCTTGGCGACGGCGCCGGTGGTGCCGGAGCCGAAGAAGGGATCGAGCACGACGTCGCCCGGCTTGGTCGAGGCCATCATGATGCGGGCAAGCAGCGCCTCCGGCTTCTGCGTCGGATGCAGCTTGTTGCCATTCTCGTCCTTGAGACGCTCGCCGCCGGTGCAGATCGGGAACAGCCAGTCGGAGCGCATCTGCAGATCGTCGTTGGAAGCTTTCAGCGCTTCGTAATTGAAGGTATAGCCCTTGGCCTTCTGGTCGCGCGAAGCCCAGATCATCGTCTCATGCGCATTCTGGAAACGGCGGCCGCGGAAATTCGGCATCGGGTTGGTCTTGCGCCAGACGATGTCGTTGAGGATCCAGAAGCCGAGGTCCTGCATGCGGGCGCCGACACGGAAAATATTGTGGTAGGAGCCGATGACCCAGATGGTGCCGCTGGGCCTCAACACGCGTCGCGCAGCGAGCAGCCAGGCGCGGGTGAAGGCATCATAGGCCTCAAAACTCTCGAACTGGTCCCAGTCGTCGTCGACGGCGTCGACCTTGGACTGGTCGGGACGGTGCAGGTCGCCATCGAGCTGCAGATTGTAGGGCGGGTCGGCGAAGACGATGTCGACCGACTTTTCCGGCAGCCTGTCGAGGGCGGCGACGCAATCGCCCTTCAGGATGGTGTCCAGCCACTCGGACTTAAGGGGAGCGTGGGAAAGCTCGTCGAGAAGACGCACGGCGGACATCAAATCACCCAAACAAACGCGTTACGGTTTACTGCCTGTTATGGTTACCGATCAGCGTAAACATTCGGTGAAGGCCTGCCGGCAGGCTCACACGGTTTGCGCCGGCCGGCCCGTTGGTGTATGCCGCGCCGCTTGAGCCATCAGGGCCTCCCCAACGTTTTCGGATTGCCATGCCCCAGCCAGATCTTGTCATTTTCGATTGCGACGGCGTGCTCGTCGATTCCGAAATCATCGCCGCGCGCATCGAGGCCGAGCTTTTGACCTCGGCCGGATTCGAGATCTCGGCCGAAGAGCTCGCCGAAACCTATGCCGGGCTGACCTTCAAGGACATCATGCTGCGGGTCGAGGAGAAGTCGCAGATCCCGTTCCAGGCCTCGCTGATCGATCGGGCCGAGGAACTCGTCGACCGCAAGCTGCGCGCCGACGTGCGCATCATCGACGGCGCCCGCGAGGCGGTGGCCGCCGTCACCGCGCCGCGCGCCGTCTGTTCCAACTCGCGCACGGAACGGGTCGAGTTCATGCTGGACAAGGTGCGTCTGCTGCCCTTCTTCGCCGGCCGCATCTTCTCCGGGCTCGATATCCCCAGCAAGAAGACCAAGCCGGCGCCAGACGTGTTCCTCTATGCCGCCGGAAAGCTCGGCGCCAATCCGAGGAACACCTTCGTCATCGAGGATTCCGTGCATGGCATAACCGGCGCCCGGGCGGCCGGCATGCGCGTCATCGGCTTCACCGGCGCCGGGCACAGCTATCCCGGCCATGCCGACGCGCTGACCGAGGCCGGCGCCGAGACAGTCATCCGCCGCTGGGGTGAATTGAACAGCACGATCGCGGCACTGTCGGAGTGGTCGGAAGACGCCTGAAACCTGAGAGACTGCTTACGCGCGCGTCGTCAGCGTCGACAGCTGGTCGGTGTCGTAGCGGTTTCGCAGATCGGCGAGCGCTTTTGGATCGGGCGCCCCACGCGCCGCGAGCGCGGCCAGCTCTTCAAAATAATGCTCATGGCCAGGCGGAGAGACGGTCATCAGCACGCGCGCAGGCTTCTCGCTGACATTGGTGATGTTGTGCGGCACTCCCGGCGGGATGAACAGGAAGGTTCCCGGCGTTGCACGGATCGTCCTGTCGCCGACATGCCATTCACACTCGCCCTCGAGCAGATAGAAGGTCTCCTCCTGCACCCGGTGAACATGTCGCCCAGTGGCGAATTCCGGCGGGATCGTCCAGTCGAACATGCTCGTATGCTTGGCAATTTCATCGGTGACGAGGAACGCCATCGGATAGCCCCGCAACATGACGCCCTTCTTCTCGTCAGGCATGCGGATGACGGCAGCAGCGCTCATATGATCCTCCTCTGACAGGGCGCTTGTTTCTCGCAAGCGTTCGCGCAACATCGGCCGATCGCGCCGGAAAGTCGTGAATCCGTTGCCAAAAATTTGCTAAAAGGTTCCAATGACAGCCAGGGGCGACGTCTACCGCTTTGGCCCTTTTCGCCTCGATCCGGAGGTTGGCATTCTTTTTTGCGAAGATGAGCCGACTATGCTCGGGCAGCGCGCCGTCGCGCTGCTGCAACTGCTGATCCAGAACGCTGGCCAACCCGTGTCCAAAGACGCGCTGATCGACGCCGGCTGGGGCGGATCTGCGATTGCCGATAATAATCTGACGGTTCAGATCGCAGCCTTGCGCCGGACACTGGCCGACGCCGCCAATGTCGCCGACTGGATCGAAACATTGCCGCGCCGCGGCTATCGCTACGTCGGACCGGCTGTAGCCACGAACGTTCCCGACGCCTCGGCCGCCGTCCGCGCCGGGTCGGCCCCAAGCTTGCCCGAGAAGCCGTCCGTCGCGGTCCTGCCGTTCTCGAACTTGAGCGGCGATCCGCAGCAGGAGTACTTCGCCGATGGGATGGTGGACGACATCATCACAGGCCTGGCACGCATCAAATGGCTGTTCGTCATCGCGCGAAACTCGACCTTCTCCTACAAGGGTCGCGCCGTCGACGTGAAGCAGGTCGGCCGCGAGCTTGGCGTTCGCTATGTGCTCGAAGGCAGTGTGCGCAAGGCCGGCCACAGCGTGCGGGTTACCGCGCAGTTGATCGATGCTTCGACCGGCACCCATATCTGGGCCGAGCGCTATGACCGCAGCTCCGACGACATCTTCGCGCTTCAGGACGAGATAGCTCTGGCAGCAGGGGGCGCGATTGCGCCAAGCGTCCGGAAGGCCGAAATCGAACGTGTCAGGCGCAAACGCCCCGATAGCCTCGATGCCTACGATCTCGTGCTGCAAGCCCAGCCTGATGTCGATTCAGGCATGCCGGAGCAAGTGACCAGAGCGCTGGTCCTTCTCGAGCGTGCGATCGCACTCGAACCTACCTATGCGCTGGCGCATGGCAACGCCGCGATGTGCCATCACTGCCTGTTCCTTCGCGCCGGCCTGCAGGAGATCAACCGCGCGTCTTCGATCCGCTACGCGCGGTCGGCCATCGTCCACGGACAGGATGATGCGCTGGCACTCACATGGGCCGGCTTTTCCATCGGAATGGATGCGCATGATCGCGCCTCTGCGTTCGCGGCGTTGGAAGCCGCGCTCGCCATCAGCCCGTCATCTGCCCTGACCTACATCCTTGGCAGTGTCATTCTCGGATGGAGCGGTGAAGCGGAGCGCGCGATAGAGTGGAGCGAGCAGGGTTTGCGGTTAAGCCCGTTTGATTCATGGGCCTGGGCCGCATTTGACGCGCAGGCGATGAGCCATCTGCTGCGCGGACGTTATGAAGAGGCTTGCCGTGCTGCCTACAAGTCCGTCCAAGCCAATCCGGCACACAGTATCACCTATGTGCAATTGGCTGCCGCGCTGGCCAAGCTTGGCCGGCTGGACGAAGCGAGGGCGGCCGCCGCTCGCGTGCTCGAATTGCAGCCGGGCTTTCGCTACAGCCGCCAGTTTGCAGGGGTGAATTGCGCGCCCGCGCTTGCGAAGGCTCTTGGCAACGCGCTGCGGGAAGCCGGACTGCCTGAGTAGCTCACAACTGCACGGGCTCGCTGGGCGGTTCGAGGGAAGCTCGATATGCAATGGATAGGATGGCGTCGTCGCGACCTCACAGCGCTTGGACGATTTTGTCAGATCTGGCAGCGAGACCATCGGACCTCAAACAGTACCTTCGGCATGATCCTGCTTTACTGGCAACCCTGCCGCAGCAAGCGCTTGCGAGATCGAATCGCTTCCCCAAATCACAACCGCGTCTATCGGCGGAGTACCGAATCTGCCGGCTGAGCCGTCGTTATCGGATCGGCATGACGATGCACAATCTTCCAGACACCATCTTCTGGGCGAAAGACGGTCGTCACGCGCAACGCCAGAGGCGCGACATCGCTTCGACCGCCGACCTTGGACCTGAGCCGTTCTACCTCGACGAGGTATGCCAGCTCAGGCGTCACACACTTCGCTATGCAATCGAAGCCGGCAGCGTCGCCGTCCCTGTAATGCGATGCCGCTTCCTCCATCGTCTCAACGACCTGCTTCCATCCGTGCGCGAAAGGGCCAAAGGGATTGCCCAACGTTACATCGTCTCGTTCGGAGTAGAGCTTCTTCGCGGAGGTGTGGTCTCCTCTCATGAACTCACCCAGAGCCAGGTGGTATTTTTCAACCGCTTGATCGAAGTCATTGGCGTCGAGTGACACATCATCCTCCCGTCGTTTTATTTCTGATCCAGACTGGCGACTCTCCAGGTCAACGTTTTGTCTGTCCGCAGCGGTGAGGCATTTTCGCTCACTGCGCCGCAGTGCAGGTTGGCTCGGTCAGTATAGCACGGCGCGAGACAAAGTTCGCGTCAGCGTGTCGAGATGGTAGTGGGTCGGTTTGAAAGTTCAGGGTCAATGATAACCGGAGTGCCGGATACAACTGTGACCTTCATAATCTCGTGTCCGCCGATATCGCGAACTGTGCAGACTATATCGCGGCTCTCACCGTGGGCGGTCGGTACGGCCACGAACCGCGCACGATTTCGAAGGCGCGGTCCTGAGCCTCAAGTGGGCCTTTTAAGCTGGTCCCACGTGCGTCATGGTAGACCTCCCCACTATTTATATGGGCCTGTTGCATAATTCCGAGGGCGCAAAATCGCCCACTATGGCGAGGAATGGATTTCCAAGAGGCCCTCTTGCGCGACGAGCAAATGAATCAAATTTCTCGCTGGACCCTCCCGCTGGAAACGAGATTCTCAAAATCCGAGCCACATTTGAAGCCCCGGCACCTTGGGCTGAATTATGCAACGGGCCCCACTATCGGAGAGATCGAAAAAGAATCTGGGCATGGCGGGTTATAACTGCCCAGCAGCGGAAAGGTTCAGCCGGCGGTCATCACGGTCAATGCTTGTCGCTGTAGGCGAGTGCCTGCCCAGCAGAGCGCGGAAGGCCGTAGCACTGGCGCGCGCAAGCCTGGCTCCGCGCGACCGATGCGCAGCGTAGGCGGTCATCGACGCCCACCCCGACATCATCACGTCCTATCGATACCTCGCCGCCTTGTCGGCGATGAACGGCGACCTGGAGACCGCCCGCTGGGCCGCGCAAAAGCTCATGGCCGCCCAGCCGAGCTTCACGATCGAGCGATTCCGGTCGCTGCCTGTCTTTGACAACACCCCGGAATGGGCGAACCAGGTGGCCGAAGACTTGAAGCTAGCGGGACTGCCCGGACGCTGATCGCAAGGAGTGATCGCGGGCGCGGCCACGTTCCGTGGCTGAAGGACGCTACCTCGACCACGGCGGGCACGCGCCGAGCAGGCACCCGAGCCGCCGACAACGGCCTCGCCGACGTCGGTCCTCCGGTGGGAGAAGCCCTCAAACATTGCAGTTTCTTTTCTTTTCCATCACGCGCTTCCAGAATGTATCGAATTCAATGATTGATCTTTCGTGCGTCCCTTCGCTGATAAGACCGGCCTCGTCCGAGCATCGGACCAGGAAGCGAAGTTTTCTCCCTTCGACCGAACTCAACTCGACATCGGCCGTGACGGTCATGCCGACGGGGGTGGCCGCCACGTGGCTGACATCGACATGGGTGCCCACGGTGCGGTCTTCGGCCGCGAGGCATGGACGCAACGCTTCGATGCAGGTCTGCTCGATAAAGCCGATCATTATGGCCGTGGCGAGCACCTCCGGCATGTCACGGAAGCCGGGCCATCCTCCATCGATTTCCGGAACGGTGTGTTGGGGCGCCACGACAAGCTGTTCACTGTGGCGTAGTCCAGGTCGCAGGGGAGAGCGGATAGCGCTGTGGCTCACAGGCGCCCTAGCCTCATGTTGACGGGCCAGGTCACTGGCTGCTCGCCTTCTCCCCAGTGTCGGGACAGATCGGTGACGAAGCGTTCGAGGATATCTTCCCGGCCGGCTTCGATGACGCGCCGCGTCGCTGACCACGTGGATATGTAGCCGAGGAAATCGCGCAGTTCCCAATTGCGGTCGATGAACAATTGCGGAGGCTGAAGCTCGGAGAACGGGAACGGAATGGTCGCATAGCCCGTGTCCACGAGCTTGCGCTCCGGCGGCCAATAAGGCCCTATCTCCTGCCTGTAGAATTGGTTGAACCGCTCGTTGAGCTCAGGGGAACCGAATTGCAGAACGCCGTAGCTGATCAAAGCAATCAACGCATTGTCGCAACTAATCCGACGCACCTCTTCATAGAAGTGCGGCAGGTCGAACCAGTGAGCCGCCTGCGCGGCAGTTATGACGTCGGCGCTGCGATCGGGCAGGGGGATGTTCTCGGCTGGTGCGCAGATATAGCGGACGCGCTGATGGATCATGACGTTTGCAATCTGGTCGGCGCTGGGATCGAGCCCAATTGCCTCATCGAAATGGTCAGCCAGTTGGGTCGTAAGCTGTCCATTGCCGCAGCCTACATCCACCGCTCGGCGGCGCATGGGCGCTGCCTCGGCAAGAAACCGCGCAATTGCCAGGGGATATTCCGGCCTGAAGCGCGCATAATCGCGGCCGCCCTGATCGAACCAGTTCCTTGATCCTTTGGTTTCAGTCGCCATCGACAGGCTCCTCTGTGTGGCGTTTAACCCCGGCGGCCCTGAGGCGAGCGGCGAAGTCCTGTCGCTCGAGCGCGAGCGCAGCGTCCTCCAGAACGCGAAGCAGTGGATGGCCGATTTCCTTTTCCAATTGGTCGATGGCCTTGAAGATGCAAAGCCATAGCGGTTCGAGTGTCTCCAACAATTCCTCCCCGCGGGCAGTGAGGTGAACGCCGCTTTTCCGGCCATCTTCGAGGCCATGCCGGGCAACGATCCCGTCAGCCACCATCAGACCTATGGTCTGGCTTATTGCGCCTTGGGTTAGACGGGTCCGGGCGGTGATGTCAGTGACGCTTTCCGCGCCAGCCCTGACTGCGCGCAGCACCGGCGTATATCTTGCGCGATAGTTGAGATTGAGGGCGCGGTATTGCGCCTCCGCGCCCTGATCGACCAGTTCGCCGACAAAGCGGAGCAATTCTCCCAAACCTGGCTTAATGCGTAAGGTCATGCCCGCAAATTACATTAGCACTAATGTAATTTCAAGTGGGCTGCGAGCGCAAACGGAGACGCCATGGCACAACCTGACCGAAACAAATGCCTGGCGCGAAGGAAACCGCAGGTGCCGCCATCACAATCGCCTTGCCTGCAGCGCTATCCCCAAGGCGAGCAAGCTAAAGCGTAGGATTGACAACCCGAAGGCTCGAAGTCGATTTCGTCCTTGGTTCAGCGAAGACCGTGCCACAGTTGGCAAGCAGGGAACGCCCACGAGCTGGGCCCGGCCGGCGCGCGGTACGGGGTAGGAACAATACGCCAGCTTGATTTCATTATATCAGCTACGCCTAAGATATCTGCCGTGCGAATAGAGGACCTCAGTAACCGAAGACCAACAGCGCTACGCGGGCGCAAGTGCTGGCCGCGGCGCCAGACGAGCGATGTCGGGGATCCCAGACCACCCGGTGGCGATAGGCTGGAAGGTAATAGCCCGCCGCAACCACGTCGATCACGGCCCAAACTTCACGCGGCAAATAGACGGGCATGATGAGATTTAATATCGCCGCGGCAAAGAGCGTCCAAGCCGAAGGGCGATTTTCAGGACCCGAACGCGAGACCATGGCACCCGCAATAGCTGCTAGCGAAAAAGCGCCAGGACGCGAGGTAATTGATGGCCAGGACGCCAATGCTAGCAGCATTGCAATGGCGATTACGACTGCGACGAGGCGCATCGGCCCACCTGGCCAAGCCAGAATCGTTCTCATCATTGTCCTGCGCGGGGCCTGGGAGCATCGTGCCATGTAATGGTGGCCGCGGAAGCCCTCACGACAATTACGAGGAAGAAAATCAACTTGGCGGCGACATCAATGACGAGCCGCAGCACGATGAGGAGCGTGAGGCAGACGAGGCTGAACATGACTAGCCCGCCTTTATCGATGGCGGCAAGGGCTCTGAAATCCAACTGCGTGTTGATATTGGCCCGGCTGCTATGTTGGCCGGGCTGATCCGCTTAGCCGACTAGCTGAGCGACTGAGGTCCCAAAACGCCGCGCATAGGTCCAAGGTCCTTTGCTGGCCAAGTATAGTTACCGTAACGTCAACACGGCGCATCCATTTCGGGGTGTGGAGGGTGAAGGGGCGTGTTCATGAGGTTCGTTATTACTCTTGGCGCAGCTATCGTATTGGCCATGACTGGTGCTGCCGTTGCGAAAGAAAAGAGGGTGGCCGTAAATCAGGGCGTGAGCCTGTGTTCCACCAGCGCAAAAGGTGTCACTCCGAAACTTGATTGCAAGCCGACAGGGACCGTTGCGCAAGGCTCGGATGGGTCCGAAAATGCGCCGGAACCGCGGTTGGGGTACAGCTCCAGCCCATGGTTCGTTTTATCCGGCTTCTGAACAGGCGACCGGTTACGCGACTTTGTCGGTCCGAGCTCCGAAGGTGGCCGGCTTTTTCTACGTGAATGGGGAACGTGAAGTCGGGATCCTGGTTCTCATGTCAGGGCCTAGGCATTCCCCAACAGAAATGGCCCCTTCGTCTCAGGCAACCGACTGCTTTGATCCTCAACCCGCCCGCAAAGCGCCGGTTGCCGCCTTATCACCTCACCTCGGGCAGGGGAGCAATTGCGCCTGGAACAATGTCGGTGTTCTGGGCCACCTTAATCAGCCAGCCGGACCGTTCCTCCTTTACAATCAGAAGCAGGATACCTTTCCGCGGTCCGGCTGGTGAGCCGTCCGGAGCTGATGCGCCGGCCAGCGTCCAGGCATAGTGCACCGAAGCAACGCCGGGAGCCAGTTCGACAACTGAAGAGACAACACCTTCTAATCGGCTATCACGAAACATCGTTTCATGCGTTGCGCGGTGGGCCGCTTCGATCTCGCTGCGATTTTTCCACCACATGCCCACGACGTTGACGAAATTGGCGTCTTCGCAGAACAACGACGCGAAGTCGGCCATGTCGTGCCTGTTCCAGGCATCGGCAAAGGCGCGCCCGGCATCTGCGGGTCTGTTGACCACCAGTCCCATGACATGATCTCCGTCACTTCCGCTAACATCGAATTGGAAGGTAGCCGCGTCATCAGGCGTTGTCACTGAGCGGCACCTGCGATGGTTAGGCTCTGCTCCGCTTCGAAAGCGCGCGCCATAAGTCGGTTTCGTCGGTGACGCCGTCTTCGAAAAATCGGAAGACTTCCATGGCCAGATATTCTCGCTGGTCGCGGTCTTTCTTGGCCAGGCGCCGCTCATCACACAGGCGGTCAAAAACCCGCTGGAGTTTGTCCAAGTCCTCGGGCCAGTAGACGCCACCGCAATGCCACAATGACATGACCGCCGCCCCTGTGCGCGGCATATATGCAGATTATCTCACGGAACGGTTCGAACACAAATACCGCGTCCCAAACTGGGAACGATGTCATCGCTTAATCATTAAAGGTTAGCGGTCGGTCCAGGGGACGTTAGCCGCTACAAATCGCAAGAGCCCGTCGCTTACGCTTATTAGCTGCGACGGGCTTTTTGTTAGCGATACCTAAAATTGTTAATGTCGAGGGATCAAAGCTGGCGCATTATGCGGAGCCTGCCCCGCACTTCAACCGGGGTAAGGGCCCGGCCTGTACGCCCGAAGTCCCCCGACTCCCCGCAGGCCGGGCATCGTGTATCTGGGGGTGCGGCTAGTTCAGCCTCGGTGCCTTGTCAGCAATGAACGGCGCCAGTGCCGCTGCAACGCGCTGTAGAAACGGCGCCAGATCGAGTACCACGCCGTTCGGCTCGACAAAGATGTCTACCTCGTCCTGCCGCCGAGGATGTTCAAGCGTCACGACAAAGGTATAGTCCGGCATCGCCGCTGCTAGGGCTGCCTCCATCTGCGCTCGATAGGCCGCGCTCTCGTACCGCGCTTCCCTTGGCGGCACGACGAGGAATTCCTTCGCCGACATGCCCGCCGCGATGCGCTCAAGCCATTGCATGATGTTCGCCCCCGCGAACTAGCCCAAACTAGCCGGCCTGAAAAATCCGGCGGCCGACGCTGACGGGCGCCGGCCTTGACGATCGGAACCTGCAGTTCACCAACCACGCGATGACGCTGGAGAGGTGGACTCTCCGTCCGTAGACTTAGCGTACCTTACGGTGCGACGGCGCCGTTGACAGTGGTGGCAATCGACACAAACTGAGCGTTTAGGGCGCCACCCAGTGAGGTTGCCCCAACCATGATTCCCAAGGCGATAAGCGCCGCAATCAAACCATACTCGATCGCGGTTGCTCCGGAATTGTCACGCAGAAAACCCGCTACCAATTGCATTTTTTCACAAGCCCCGACTGCTGATCACGCAAGTATAGGGATTGCTCATTTATTTGGGGTAAACGGACGTTCCTGGTTTTTAACCAGTTAGAAAAGCCGGCCGAGACGAAGGCCTTGTCCGTCTCTCGGGCGCAACTGAAGACTTCAACACAAGCTTGGGGTAGCGAGCGGCCCGGCAGGCCAACTCAGGGAAGGCCTGCCGGGCTGACCGGTGAGGCTCTGGGCTGAGCCGCACACCAATGGATTTATATCAATGCTTGGCATCGATGGGCGCAACGCTTATCGCCAACAGCCATCGATGCGCGGCATGCACAGGTTATGAATTGATCGTTTATCAGCTCGCGCTTCGATCATGTCGCGCGCGAGGCGCTTGCAGGAATTCAGACCCACGCGTCCCTCACCACAGCGAGTATACCTGGTACACGGTCAACAACTGTTTGAGTGGGGTGACCAGCGCGTCCTCGCGCTAGCCTTGTATCGTGACGGTCAACGGTCCCGGAGCGCCTTGTCACGAACGCGCCTCGGGTTGTAGCCCGGACCAAAGCATTGCCCGCATTCCGGTCGATCGAACTCGTAACCATTGCGTTCCGCGTAAGACAGCATCGCCAGCTGACCATGGAACAATCGAATAAGGCGTAGCCACCAGGTCAAGGTCGGCTTCAGGTCAAACTCGCTCGGGTGGCGCGTCCGGTGGCATCTGTGGCAAACGTTCGGCATCGGTCAAATGAGACTGTCGGATTTCAAATTATTTCCGATCACAGAGAAACCGGTGATCGACCCAGACTGGCGGGAACGTCGGGCACTAGCTGGAGGGGGACAATCGCCGTTGTGGATCACACTAGGCGCTCGATGGGCGCCTTCAATGAAAAAGGGCGGTTCATAGTGAACGAACTGTCACTATCCACAACCCATATCATATCCGTCTGGCTGCATTGCAGCTTGTATCGGTCTGCTACCCGAGGACCCGACCGAAATCGGATGGATCGCGCTGTATGTCTCCGGTTGCGACTGTCACCTGAATGAGCCGGGTTACGCTAGCGGATGCCGTATAGTTGGATGACGTCATCGCATCGGAATCGTTTGTGGGGAGGGTGGTGAGAAAACACCACGAAATCTGGCCCTTCGATCGGCAGGCGGGATAGGCTGCACGGTTGCGGCGCCGCTGCCGAGCGGGCCCAAGCGTAACGCAATACCCGAAACGTTCTGCGCCCCGCGCCGCTACCCTTGCCCCCTTGGCAGCAAAGATGCTCTCCTGCGGCATGGTCGGGCAAGCTGGATTCTAGCCCGTTTTATGCGCCGCATTCCACGTCGACGTCGCCGAGGTCCAGACAGAACAGGGCAAGCCACACATGTTCGTGGCCATCGACCGCACCTCGAAGTTCGCCTTCGTCGAATTGTACGAAAAGGCCACCACCGCCGTCTCGCGAGAGTTCCCGTTTCGGTTGATCGCGGCCGTGCCCTACAAAATCCAGACTGTGCTCAACAATGGCATCCCGTTCACCACGCCTGATGCATGTCGGTAGGCGCGGTCATCAGATTTCCATTTGTCTGCTCCGCCGCTCCGGTTCTGCTTTCCTATATGCGACGAAAGACGGCGGCGGCAGCGACTGAGGTCCGAAGGGAGCAAATCTAGCGGATTAATTAGGCATTCATTCATACGACAATGATGTCGTCGCGGCCGGAATAGTGTGGGCGCTCGGCCATGGCCCTTTCGGGTAGGTTCATCAGACAGCTCTTTTCTCGGCTCGCCTCTCGCCGCTTTTGCGAAGGCAAGGGCGGCAATGTCGCGACCATCTTCGCGCTTACCTTGCCGGTCGTCGTCGGCGGCGCCGGGTTCGGCATGGAGACTTCCTATTGGTACTATTCGAGCCTGAAGCTGCAGGCGATCGCGGACGCGGCCGCCTATGCGGGCGCGCTGGAAAAGATCCAGGGTTCCGACACGGCGACCATCACCGCCGCCGCCACGACATCGGCCGCCTCGAACGGACTGGGCAGCGGCACCATCGTCGTCAACACGCCGCCGACCTCGGGCCCGAACACGGCCAAGAAGGCGGTGGAGGTGATCCTCAACCAGAATCTCGACCGGATGTTCACCTCCATCTTCACCCAGACAAAGGTGCCGGAACAGGCGAGGGCGGTGGCGCTGATCACCGACGCTTCAAAGGCCTGCAACCTGGCCCTCAATCCGTCGGCCTCGCAGGCCATGCTCTTCTCCGGCAGCACCAGCGTCAAGCTCAACGGCTGCGTCGTCATGGCGAATTCGATCGCCAGCGACGCACTCAAGGTGCAGGGGTCGGCGGGTCTCCAGGCCGACTGCCTGATCTCTGCGGGCGGGGTCGTGCTGAACAATCCGGTGACCACGGTCTGCAAGTCCCCGATCACACAGGCTCTCCCGGCCGCCGATCCGTTCGCCAGCCTGCCGGCGCCTGCGGCCACCGGCGGCTGCAAGAATGTCAACGGCAACAAGACGACGCAAACAATCCAGGCCGGCACCTACTGCAGCGGCATGAACCTCAACGGCAATGTCGCGCTCTCTTCCGGGACCTATGTCGTCCAGGGAAATTTGAAGATCAACGCGGGTGCGGTCATCACCTGCGCCGCCCCTTGCACCAACGGCGTAACCATATTCATGGCCGGCAGCAACACCGTCAGCATCAACGGCAACGCCAGTGTGACGCTGAGCGCGCCGACCTCGGGTACCTATTCGGGCGTGCTGTTCTACGGCGACAGGACAGGGACCGCAGCGCAGAGCACCTTCAACGGCACCGCTGACTCGCTTTTGACCGGCGCCATCTATTTCCCTCGGCAGCAGGTCAACTATCTCGGCAATTTCTCGGGCGTGAATGGCTGCACGCAAGTCGTTGCCGACACCATCCAGTGGTCGGGCAATTCGACCATCAACCAGGACTGCTCGAGCCTCGGGATGAAGGACATCCCGGCCGCCCAGGCGGTTGCGGTCGTCGAGTAGCGTAATCGACTTCAAACGCTGGTGCGAGGAACGGCGAGCTTCACCGAAAGAGGCGAAAATGGCTACGTGATGCCCCAGCTTTTTCGTGCTCCCGGTACCGAGCGATACCCTCGGCCGTCCACAGCTCCTTGGCAGCCGCCAGTTTGCAGGGGTGAATTGAACTCCCATCGCGAAGGCTCTTGGCAGCGCGCTGCAAGACGCCGGATTGCCGGAGTAGCTCCGCAAGTAGGCGAACTCGCCACGGCGTTCGGCATACGATCTTGTAATAGCGTTGTCCGTGATCTTTCAGCGATTGCCTGAGTGGCGCTGTCGGAGGAGCCGGCCAACACCAGGTGCGCTTTCGTCTTCAAGCCGGCCCGCATGTTCAGCGATCTGGTGACATAGGACCAGCCGTCAGCGACGCGGAACAGAGCCGTGCACAGCGCCGGCAGCACGAGGGCAAATTCAACCGCGGCGGCGCCGGAGCGGTTCGGAGCTGATGGACGCCATAATGCTGTAGGCGCGCGCCCGCCCTGTGGACGCAGTATTGCCGGCTGCACGATCTCGTCGTCAAAATGGTGGCCCGCAGCGAACTGTGCCGACGCTTCATGGCCATTCCCGGCGTCGGCCCCGTCACTGCACTTTCGTTCATGACGGCGATCGATGATCCGTCGCGCTTCCGCCGCTCACGCGATGTCGCGGCTTACTTCGGGCTGACCTCGCGGCGATGGCAATCGGGCACCTCAATCGACGTTTAGGGTCGCATATCGAAGGCCGGCGATGCTGACGTGCGACGCTCTCTCTACGAGCGGCGTCGGGGCTGATGACGCGCATCAAGGGCTCCGACAAGGTCAAGAGCTGGGGCCAGGCGATCGCCAAACGCTCCTGCCACCGCAAGGCCTGTGTCGCTGTGGCGCGCAAGCTGGCGGTGATCATGCACGCGATGTGGAGCATGCCTGTAGATGCTGAGCTTGGATATCTTCGCCCGCTGAGCGACCATGTCCAATGTCGTCGCTTGAAAACCCAGTTCCGCAAAGAGTTCGCCCGCCGTGTCGACTATCTTCAAGCGTCGGTTGGTCATGGGCTTTTTGCGCGCGATTTCGCGCAGTGCCACTTGACTCCTGTCGGGCTCTATGAAAAATTTTGCATCAATTGATAAAAATATCAAAGGGCGGAAATGGTTGGGTTCGGCAACGGCTTTCTGCGCGACGACGAGACCAGCATGGCCGCCCGTGCCGCCTGGCTGCACTATGCCGGCGGCCTCACCCAGTCCGAGGTCGCCAAGCGGCTGGGCCTGACCAGCCTCAAGGCGCATCGCCTTATCACCAAGGCCAACCAGGAAGGACTAGTTAAGGTCTATATCGACGGCGAAATCTCCGAATGCGTGGCGCTCGAGGACGAGCTGTCCGGCCGCTACGGTCTCGACTATTGCGAGGTGGTGCCCGACTTCGATCCCGAGGATCTGCCGCTCAAGGCGCTAGGCATCGCCGGCGCGCAGTTCCTCAAGCGCGAGATCGAGCGCGGCGAGGATGCGCTGATCGGCGTCGGCCATGGCCGCACGCTTGCCGCCTGCGTCGAGTATCTGCCGCGCGTCTCGGCGAATGGCATTCGCTTCGTCTCGCTGCTTGGCGGCCTGACCAGGAAATTCTCCGCCAATCCGCACGACGTCATCCATCGCCTGGCCGAGCGCACCGGCGCCGCGGCTTATGTCATGCCGGTGCCCATGTTCGCCAACACGGTCGAGGACCGCGCCGTGCTGCTTGGCCAAAAGGGCATCAGTGAGGTGTTCGACCTCGCGCGGTCCGCTGATCTTTTGCTCGCCGGCATCGGCACCGCCGAGCAGGAGGCCTCGCTCGTCGCCACCGGCATGATCGAGAAGGGCGAGATGGAGGAAACCCGCCGCAACGGAGCCGTGGGCGAACTGCTCGGCCACTTCTTCGACGACGCGGGAAAGCAGGTCGCGACCACTGTTTCCAGCCGCGCGCTGGCGCTGGCGCGCGAGGACATCGCCAACCGCAGGATCGTCGCCGTCGCCGGCGGCAAGATCAAGGTTCGCGCCATCAAGTCGGTGCTGGAGGGCCGCTATCTCAAGGGCTTGATAACCGACGAGCGGACGGCGCGATCGCTCGTGGAGAAGACGCCGGTCGGGTAGCCGGCAACAGTTTCGTTGAAACTACCCTTTGGAGGAGAAGACGACATGCATGAGAAAGAGAAAGACCTGCTTGACGCGTTCCTGCGCGGACAAGTCGACCGCCGCGGCCTGATCAAGGGGCTGGGCGCCATGGGCCTAGCCGCCAGCACCGCCGGTGTGCTGCTCAACCTGGGGCAGACCCGCGCCCTTGCCGCCGATTTCGACTGGCAGGCGCATAAGGGCAAGACCATCAAGCTCCTGCTGAACAAGCATCCCTATGCCGATGCGATGATTGCCGATCTCGACAATTTCAAGCAGCTGACCGGCATGAACGTCACCTATGACGTGTTCCCGGAAGACGTCTATTTCGACAAGGTGACGGCGGCGCTCTCGGCAAGCTCGCCCGAATACGATGCCTTCATGACCGGCGCCTACATGACCTGGACCTACGGCCCGGCGGGCTGGATCACCGACCTCAACGAATGGATCAAGGACCCGGCCAAGACCAATCCGAAATATGCCTGGGACGACTTCCTGCCCGGCGTCAGGAATTCCTGCGCGTGGAACGGCAAGCCCGGCGGGGCGCTGGGCTCGGAAGACGCCAAGCAGTGGTGCATTCCGTGGGGTTTCGAGCAGAACAACATCACCTACAACAAGGCGATGTTCGACAAGGCCGGCGTCAAGCTCCCCGGCAACATGGACGAGCTGGTCGCCGCGGCCGCGAAGCTGACCAAGGATGTCGGCGGTGGCGTCTACGGCATCGGCGTGCGCGGCTCGCGCTCCTGGGCAACCATCCATCCGGGCTTCCTGTCGGCCTATGCCAATTTCGACCAGAAGGACCTGAACGTCTCGGCCGACGGCAAGCTGTCCGCCGCCATGGCCACCGCTGAATCCAAGGCCTTCCACAAGCAATGGGTGCAGATGATCCAGGAAAGCGGCCCGAAGGACTGGTCGACCTACACTTGGTACCAGGTCGGCACCGACCTCGGCGCCGGCGCCTCGGCGATGATCTTCGACGCCGACATCCTCGGCTACTTCATGAACGGCGGCAGCAACAAGATGGCCGGCCAGCTCGCCTTCTCGGCCTTCAAGGCCAATCCGGCCGCCAAGGCGCCGACCCCCAACATCTGGATCTGGTCGCTGTCGATGTCCAACTTCTCGAAGGACAAGGACGCCACCTGGTACTTCATGCAGTGGGCTTCCGGTCTCGACCACTGCCTGTTCGGCGCCACCAAGATGGACTTCGTCAATCCAGTCCGCCAGGCGGTCTGGAAGGACGAGATGTTCCGCGAGAAGCTCAACAAGAGCTATCCGGGCTATGTCGACATGTTCGACGCATCCGCGCCCGGCGCCAGCATCAAGTTCACCGCACAGCCGCTGTTCTTCGATCTCACCACCGAATGGGCGGCGACCTTGCAGAAAATGGTGGCCAAGGAAGTGCCGGTCGATGAAGGCCTCGACAAGCTGGCCGAGAGCATCAACGGCCAGCTCAAGGAAGCCGGCCTCGGCTGAACTGGGTGACGGCCGGGCCCGCCCAGACCAATTTCGCGAAAAGCGCGCAGCGGTTTTCCTGGAGTTGCACTTAGGCGGGCCGGCCGGACGCTTCCATTTTTTGCGACGCGGCGCCTATGCTGCCGTCAGTTCGCCCGGCCGGCCGCCTTGCTCCCTAGGCGACCGGCGCGGCGAAGCAACCGATACGGGCTGATAGATGACTTCGGCGACGATGCACAGAGCCAAGCCTTCAGGCTTCAGGATCAGCAAGAGGGTGCTGCCCTATCTTCTCAGCCTGCCGGCCTTGCTGGTCTGCATCGGCATCCTGATTCCCTTCCTGACCTCGGTGGTCTATTCCTTCCAGCGCTACAGGCTGAGCCAGCCCTGGGCGCGCCAGTTCAACTGGGGCGACAACTACATCTCCTTCTTCACCGATCCGAAGTTCTGGAACACGCTGGAGATATCGCTGCTCTATGCCGGCATCACCGTCGGGCTGGAACTGCTGCTCGGCCTCGGCATCGCCATGCTTTTGCAGAAGCGCTCGTCGCTGAACAACTTCATCTCGATCATGCTCCTGATGCCGCTGATGACGGCGCCGGCGCTGGCCGCGCTGATGTGGAAGCTGATGACCAATCCCGGCTTCGGCGTGCTGAGCTACCTCGCCAGCCTCATCGGCCTGCAGGATTTCCGCTGGGCGTCCTCGCCCTCGACGGCGCTGCTCACCGTCGTGCTCGTCGACATCTGGGTCTACACGCCCTTCATCATGATTCTGCTGCTCGCCGGCCTGCGCAGCCTGCCGACGCAGCCTTTCGAGGCGGCCGCTCTCGACGGCGTGCCGCGGAGCTTCGTCTTCTTTCGCATCACCTTGCCGATGCTGACGCCCTATATCCTGACCGCGACGCTGTTCCGCCTGCTCGATTCCATCCAGCAGTTCGACATCATCTACGCCATGACCCAGGGCGGCCCCGGCGACACGCTGACGGTCTTCCAGGTCGAAGCCTATCTCAACTTTTTCCAGTCGACCAATGTCGGCCGCTCGGCCGCGCTGATGATCATCCTGTGGGCGATCACCTATTTCCTTTCGAACATCTTCATCAAGAACTGGCTCCGGCTGCGCGAACGCGCGCGCGGCCAGGCATAGGAGGGCCGGCATGGAACACACGTCGCTTCTGGAACGGGTGCTGCGCGGTATCGCGCTCACGCTGGTCGTGGTCTTCTTCATGTTTCCGATCGTCTGGATCTTCATGATGTCGTTCCAGACCAACGAGATGATCCTGCGTATCCCGCCGCAACTGGTCTTCGAGCCGACGCTCGCCAACTATACGGCGTTGATCACCGGCAAGCTGCAGACGGCGGCCGGCACGCTCGACATCGCCTTCATGCGCAATCTGTGGAACTCCATCTTCCTCTCGGTGACCTCGGTCGCAGTGGCTTTGCTGCTCGGCGTGCCGGCCGCCTATGCGTTTGCTCGCCACAAGTTCCGCGGTTCGGAGGATATCGCTTTCACGTTGCTCTCGTTCCGCTTCGCGCCGGCGCTCCTGGTGCTGTTGCCGCTCACCCTCTATTTCCAGAAGCTCGGGCTGGCCAACACCTATTTCGGCCTGATCTGGGTCTACCAACTGATCTGCCTGCCGCTGATCCTGTGGATCGTGCGCGGCTACTTCGAGGATATCCCAGCCGACATCGAATACGCCTATCGCATCGCCGGTCATTCCTGGTTCGCCACCTTCCGGAAGATCGCGCTGCCGCTCGCCGGACCGGGCATCGCGGCTGCCGGCCTGCTCGCTTTCATCTTCGCCTGGAACAATTTCGTCTTCGCGCTGGTGCTCGCTTCCGCCGACAAACAGCCGGTGACGGTCGGCGCGCTCGCCTTCATCACCTCCTCGGGCATCCAGTACGGCCAGATTTCGGCGGCGATCGTGCTGTCGATCACGCCCACGCTGGCGCTTGCTCTCTATGCGCAGCGCTATCTCGTCGAGGGCCTGTCGCTCGGCGCGGTCAAGGGATAAATCGAATGGCCAGCGTTGAACTGAAGAACATCGTCAAGCGCTACAAGAGCCAGACCGTCCTCGACGATCTGTCGCTGACCGTCGCCGACGGCGAGACACTGGTCCTGTTCGGGCCCTCCGGGGCCGGCAAGACGGTGCTGCTGCGCCTCGTCGCCGGCGTCATCGATCCGGACGAGGGCAGGATCCTGATCGGCGGCGAGGACATGACGGACGTCGACGCCGAATTCCGCGGTGTCGGCATGGCGTTCCAGAATTTCGCCCTGTTCCCGCATATGAGCGCTTTCGAGAACATCGCCACGCCGCTCGAGGCCAAGCGCTCGTCCCACGGCGCAATCAAGGGCGGGGTCGACAGCGTCGCCAAGCTGCTCAAGATCGGCCATGTTCTCAGCCACAAGCCGCGCGCGCTGTCGAACGGTCAGAAGCAGCGCACCGCGCTTGCACGCGCGCTGGTCGGCTCGCCGCCGGTGCTGCTGCTCGACGATCCGCTGCGCAACGTCGATGCCAAGCTGCGTTTCGAGATGCGGCTGGAACTACCCAGGCTTCTCGCCGACCGCGGCGCGACCGTCATCTACGTCACCCAGGACTACAAGGAGGCGATGGCGCTTGGCGACCGCATCGCGGTGATGTCGCAAGGCGTCATCAGGCAGCTCGGCACGCCAGAACAGATCTATCGCGAGCCGGCCAATATCGAGATCGCGCGGCTGTTCGGCGACCCGACCATCAACCTGCTCGATGTCAAGCCGCAGCGCGACGCCAGGGGCATCTATGTCGGCCTGTCGAACGTGCAGGTGCATCTTGCCGGCGCTCCGGAGGCCGCGATCGGCCGCGACTGCGTCATCGGCCTGCGGCCCGAAACCCTGCACTTCGTCGCGGAGAGCGAGCCGGGCGCCATCCCCGTCACCGTCGAGGCAGAGACGCCCCTCAATGAAAAGATCGTCACGCTGGTTCGCACCGTGCGCGGCCGCGAGATCCTCGTCTCGCGGCCGTCGGGCACGCCGGGCCAGAGCGGCGGCAAGGCGCATCTCGCGGTCAACGCCAAGAGCGCGCTGTTGTTCGATCACGCCAGCGGCGAGCGCATCGGTTCGAAGAACATCGTCAGTCTGCGCAACGGAGAAGCGGCATGAGCGCGAGCGCCCTCACCATTTCCAGCGTCGACAAATTCTACGGGCCGATCGACCGCGGCGTGCATGCGGTCCAGAAGCTCAGCATCGAGATCGCCAAGGGCGAGATCATCGCGCTGCTCGGTTCGTCCGGCTGCGGCAAGACCTCGACGCTGCGCATGATCGCCGGCTTCGAGGAGGTTTCGCGCGGCGAAATCTCTGTCGCGGGCCGCAAGGTGCACAAGCTGCCGCCGGTCAAGCGCAATGTGGCGATGGCCTTCGAGGGCTATTCGCTCTATCCGCCGCTCACCGTGCGCGAGAACATGGCTTTTGCGCTGAAGGCGGCCAGGCTGCAGAAGAGCGAGGTCGATGCCAAGGTCGCCAGCATCGCCAAGCTGCTCGAGATCGAGGATATCCTCGATCGTTATCCGAGCTCGGTCTCCGGCGGCCAGCAGCAGCGCGCCAGCCTCGGCCGTGCCCTGATCCGCGACGCCGACCTGCATCTGCTCGACGAGCCGATGGGCCAGCTCGAGCCGCAATTGCGCGCCGTGCTTCGCGGCCGCATCAAGCACTTCATCAAGGAGCGCGGCCTGACCGCAATCCTCGTCACCCATGACCAGACCGAGGCCAACGCTCTTGCCGATCGCATCGCCGTGATGGAGGGCGGCGTGCTGCAGCAGTTTGACACGCCGCAAATGATCAAGGAGCGTCCGGCGAACCTCTTCACCGGCACCTTCGTCGGGGAGCCGCCGATGAATGTCTTCGAGGCCTTCGTCGGCAGTGGCGCCGGCAGAATCAACCTCAGACTGCCCGACGGGCTTTCGCTCGACTATGACAAGGACGCCTTCAGCGGCCCGGTCCGCGAGGCGCTGCTCAATCGCGAGCGTGTCATCATCGGCATCAGGCCGTACGCCGTTCGGCGCTCGAAGGATGGCGTCCCGGCCACCGTCTCGGCCAATCAGTGGCTGGGCGACCAGACCCATATCGCGGCGGATTTCGCCGGCGGCTCGCTCGTCCTCGTCGAGCATGACCGCACCCGTCTCGAACTCGGGGCGCCGATCAACGTCAGCATCGACCCGGCCAACCTGCATGTCTTCGACCAGTCGAGCGGCAACGCCATTTCGCACGGTATGGAGCTTGCCTGATGAAGGATGTGGTGATCGGGATCGACGCCGGCACGTCTGTTATCAAGTCCGTCGCCTTCGACACGGCGGGCCGGCAGATCGCCGCGACGTCCCTGCCAAACCGCTATGACACGCTTCCTGGCGGCGGCGCCGAGCAGGACCTGGTGCGTACCTGGGCCGACACCGCGACCACGCTTCGCCAGCTGGCCGACAAGGTGCCCCACCTCGCCAGTCGTACGATCGCCATCGCGGTCACCGGCCAGGGCGATGGCACCTGGCTGATCGACAAGGAGGGCGAGCCGGTCACCAAGGGCTGGCTTTGGCTCGACGCGCGCGCCGCCAGGGAGGTCGAGGAAATCCGCGCCAGGCCCGAGGATCGGCTGCGGTTCGAGAAGACCGCCAGCGGTCTCGCCGCCTGTCAGCAGGGATCGCAGTTCGTCTTCATGAAGCGCAACATGCCGGAACTGCTGGCCAAGGCGTCGACGGCCTTCCATTGCAAGGACTGGCTCTATTTCAAGCTGACGGGCGATCGCGCCACCGATCCGTCGGAGGCAACTTTCACCTTCGGCGACTTCCGCACGCGCGAATACTGCGACGATGTGCTCGACGTGCTTGGCGTGGCCGACCTCAGGCACCTGCTGCCGCCAATAGTCGACGGCAGCAGGCAGAGCGCCGGCCTGTCGAGGGCGGCCGCCGAGGCAACCGGGCTTTCCGCCGGCACGCCGGTGGTGCTCGCTTATGTCGATGTCGTCTGCACGGCGCTCGGCGCCGGCCTGTTCGACCGCCAGCGCAAGCCCGGCTGTTCCATCATCGGTTCCACCGGCATGCACATGCGGCTGGCAGAGACACCGGACGACGTCCTGCTCAACGAGGCGGCGACCGGCTACACGATGACCATGCCGGCGCCCGGCGTCTTCGCGCAGATGCAGTCGAACATGGCGGCGACGCTCAACATCGATTGGGTGCTCGGCCTCGCCTCCGGCATCCTCGCCTCGCAAGGCATCAGGCGCTCGAACGGCGAGATGATCGCGCTGGTCGACCAGTGGATCGCGTCGTCGCAACCGGCGTCGCTGATCTACCAGCCCTACGTCTCGGAGGCCGGTGAGAGGGGGCCGTTCGTCGATGCCAATGCCAGGGCCGGCTTTATCGGCATCTCGTTGCGTCACGGCTATGCCGACATAGTGCGCGCTGTGTTCGAAGGCCTCGCTTTCGCGGCGCGCGACTGTTACGCGGCCATGGGTCCGCTGCCGCGGGAGATCCGCCTGACCGGCGGCGCCGCCCGCAGCCCAGCGTTGCGCAATATCCTCGGCGCTGCCGTTGGCGGCGCCGACATCCGCACCAGCGAGCGCGAAGAGGCGGGCGCGGCCGGCGCCGCCATGATCGCCGCGGTCTGCCTCGGCCTCTACCCGTCGATGGACGACTGCGTCGGCGAATGGGTCTCGCCGCTGCTCGGCAAGGCGGAGCCTAGCGACGACAAGCTCGCAGCAATCTACGAAGCCATGGCTCCCTCCTACGCGATGGCACATGACGCGCTGCGTCCGGTCTGGCGGTCGATGGCTGCATCGAAAGTGAATTGAGAAGTAGCATGCACAAAAAGATTGCGATCATCGGCGACCGTTTCATGCTTCCGGAAGTGTTCCGCTCGGAGATCGAGAAGGCCTGCGGCAACAGCCTCGACATTCGCTCGCTGGAGACGGCCTGGCCGGACGAGCCGATGGAGTTCGGAAATCCGGCGCTCGGTCTCGACAAGGTCAAGGAATATTTCGGTCGGCCGGACGATGTGGTGGACTTCATCGGCGATGCCGAGATCCTGGTCACCCAACTGGCGCCGCTCTCGGAAGGCATGATGCAGCGTCTGCCGGGACTAAAGCTGGTCGCGGTCTCGCGCGGCGGTCCGATCAACATCGACATGGCCGCCGCCAGGGCCCATGGCATTCGCGTCGTCAACGTCCCTGGACGTAATGCCAGCGCGGTCGCCGAATTCACCATCGGCGCCATCCTCGCCGAGACGCGGCTGATCCGCGTCGGTCATGAGGCGCTGCGCAAGGGCGAGTGGCGCGGCGATCTCTACCGCGCGGACCGCACCGGCCGCGAGCTCAGCGAAATGACGGTCGGCGTCGTCGGCTATGGCAATATCGGCACCAAGGTCGTGTGCCTGCTGCGCGCCTTCGGCTGCCGCATCCTGGTCTGCGACCCCTATGTGCAACTGAGCGCGGAAGACAGGAATGCCGGCGTCGAGCTCGTCGCGCTGGACGACCTGCTCGGCCGCTCCGACGTAGTCACGATCCATCCTCGCGTCACCGAGGAGACCCGTGGCCTGGTCAACAAGGACACCATCGCCAGGATGAAGCCCGGCGTGATCTTCATCAATACCGCGCGCGGGCCGCTGGTCGACTATGACGCGCTCTACGACGCGCTGGCCTCGGGCCAGATCGCCAGCGCCATGCTGGAAACCTTCGCGGTCGAGCCCGTGCCTGCCGACTGGCCGCTGCTGCAGCTGCCGAATGTGACGCTGACGCCGCATATTGCCGGCGCTTCGGTGCGCACCGTCACCTATGCCGCCGAGCAGGCGGCCGAGGAAGTGCGCCGCTATCTGGCCGGCCTGCCACCGGTCAATCCGTGCTGACGGCGGCGGCGATGACGCGGCAAACCGGCACCGGGGCTCGATTGGGATGAGCGGCGATAGCGACATCGTCGACCTCTTCGTCATCGGCGGCGGCGTCAATGGCGCCGGCATCGCGCGCGATGCCGCTGGACGCGGCCTGTCCGTCATACTGTGCGAGAAGGACGATCTCGCCGAAGGCACCAGTTCCCGCTCTGGCAAGCTCGTCCATGGCGGCCTGCGCTATCTCGAATATTACGAGTTCCGCCTGGTGCGCGAGGCGCTGATCGAGCGCGAGGTGTTGCTCGAATCCGCTCCGCACATCATCTGGCCGATGCGCTTCGTGCTGCCGCACAGTCCGGACGATCGGCCAGCCTGGCTGGTGCGGTTGGGCCTGTTCCTCTACGACCATCTCGGCGGCCGCAAGCGGCTGCCTGCTACTCGAATGCTCAATCTTCGTACCGCGCCTGAGGGCGCGCCGATCAAGGACGCCTTCAAGCGCGGCTTTGAATATTCCGATTGCTGGGTCGACGATGCCAGGCTGGTGGTCATCAACGCGCTCGACGCTGCGCAGCGCGGAGCCAAGGTCCTGACCCGCACCGCCTGCACCGCCGCGCGCCGTGAGAATGGCCTGTGGGTCGTAGAGATGCGCGACGGCGGCACCGGCGTGAAGACAATGGTGCGGGCGAGGGCGCTGATCAATGCCGCCGGGCCCTGGGTCAACGATGTCGTCAACCGCGTCGCCGGCCAGAACTCCAAGCGCAATGTGCGCCTGGTCAAGGGCAGCCACATCGTCGTGCCGAAATTCTGGGAAGGGCGGCAGGCCTATCTTGTTCAGAACAACGACAAGCGGGTGATCTTCATCAACCCCTACCAGAACGATCTGGCGCTGATCGGCACCACCGACATTCCCTATGAGGGGCGGCCGGAGGACGTCAAAGCTGACGAAAGCGAGATCGACTACCTGATCAAGGTCGTCAACCGCTACTTCAAGCGCGGGCTCGCCCGCACCGATGTCGTCTATTCCTTCTCAGGTGTCAGGCCGCTCTACGACGACAACGCCGACAATCCGAGCGCGGTGACGCGCGACTATATCTTCGAGCTTGACGCGCCGTCCGGCCATGCGCCGCTGCTCTCGGTGTTCGGCGGCAAGATCACCACCTTTCGCAAGCTCGCCGAGCACGCGCTGGATCGCATCGAGCCCTTCTTGCCGAAGATGGGCAAAGCCTGGACTGCGAAAGCGCATTTGCCGGGCGGCGACATCGCCAACGCCGATTTCGAGCAGTTCCTCGGCGATCTCGGTCGCGACTATCCGTGGATGCCTGCTTCCTTGCTCAAGCATTACGGCCGGCTTTATGGCACCCGCGCCCGCGCCCTGGTCGGCGGCGCCGGCTCGCTTGACGATCTCGGGCGGCGCTTCGGCAGGGACTTCTTCGAACGCGAGGCCGCCTATCTCCTCGAGCATGAGTGGGCGTCGACCGCGGCCGATATTCTCGACCGCCGCACCAAGCACGGACTGCATATGTCGACTGCTGAGCGAGCTACCTTCGAGGATTGGTGCGCCAACCGATTGGCGAAGGCCGGCTGATGGTTGTTCGGATCGATCAGGAAGACGCCGAGTTGCGGGCGCTGCGCGTGCTGTCGGCCAGCGTCGGCGCCGATCCCCTGCTGGTCCAGGGCGCCGGTGGCAACACCTCCCTCAAACAGGCCGGCCTGTTGTGGATCAAGGCGTCAGGCACCTGGCTGATGAATGCAGCCACCAGCGACATCATGGTGCCGGTGGAACTGGCGCCCTTGCTCGAGGCGGTCGCCCACCGCAGCCCGGCGGCCGAGAAGGCCGACCAGTTCACGCCGGCCGACCTCAATCCGCATCGCCTGCGGCCTTCGATCGAGACGACGGTGCATGCGCTGCTGCCGCAAAGGATCGTCGTCCACGTCCATTGCGTCGAGACCATTGCGATTGCCGTGCAGGCCAATGCGGAAGCTTTGCTCGCCGAGCGCCTGCGCGGGCTGGACTGGGTCTTCGTGCCGTATCGCCGGCCGGGCCTGCCGCTGGCGCAAGGCATTGCCGAGCGGCTGAAGCCTCGTACCGATGTGCTGGTGCTCGGCAATCACGGACTGGTTGTCGCCGCCGACACCCTCGCCGAGGCCAATTTGTTGCTGAGGCGCGTTTCCGGCCTGCTCAGCCGCCCGCCGCGTGTTGCGCCGGCAGCCGACATCGACGCGCTGATCAGGCTGGGCATGGGCAGCGACTACCGCCTTCCCGTGGCGATCGAGGCGCATGCCGCCGCGACCGATCTCGCCAGCTGCCGCATTGCAGCCTCGGGCAGCCTCTATCCAGACCACGTCATTTTCCTTGGCGTCGGCTCGGTGATTGCCGGACCGAACGAGAACGCCGCCGCCGTGGTGGCGAGGACGAGGGAAACTGGCCAGCCGTCGCCGGCATCGATCCTGTTCCCCGGCAAGGGCATCCTGATGCGCAGCGACGCCAATGCCGGCGCAGAGGCGATGGCGCGCTGCCTCGCCGACGTCGCCTCGCGCATCGATCCAGGCGCGCGCGTCAACTATCTGAGCCCGCACGAGAATGCCGAGCTTTTGAACTGGGATGCCGAAAAGTACCGCCAGGAGCTCAATCGGCGCAGCGGGACATTGCAATGACGGCTGTGGTCGTCGGCATCGACGTCGGCACCTCGGGTGTGCGCGCCGTCGCCATGGATCCTGGTTTCGCAATCCAGGCCCAGGCCGGCGTCGCGCTGGCCGATTTCGGCACCGACTGGCGGGACCCCGCCAACTGGTGGCGCGCGGTCGAGGCCGCGATCGACGCACTGCTTCGCCTGGTCGACGCAAGGAATGTTCGCGCGCTTGCCGTCGACGGCACCTCGGGCACGATGCTGCCGGTCGATGCGGCCGGCGGGCCGCTCGGCCGGGCGCTGATGTATTCCGACAAGGTCGACGACGCTACGATCCTTTCGGCGATCGCCGACGATGCGCCGCCTCAGAGCGCGGCCCATGGCGCCACCTCGGGACTTGCCAAGCTGCTGCGGTTCCAGAAGGGGGCGAGGCCGGCGCGGGTTCTCCATCAGGCCGACTGGATCGCTGGCCGCTTCTGCGGCCGCTTCGACGTCAGCGACGAGAACAATGCACTGAAGACCGGCTATGACCCTGTGCGACGTGGCTGGCCCGATTGGCTCGCCAGGACAGGCGCAGATCTGGCCTTGCTGCCAGATGTCGTCGCGCCGGGTAAGCCATTCGGCACGATCAGCCCGGGCAGCGCGCAGCGTTTCGGCCTGCCCGGCGATGTGGCAGTAGTCGCTGGCACCACCGATGGCTGCGCTTCCTTCCTCGCCACGGGAGCGAAGGATGTCGGTGACGCCGTCACGGCTCTTGGTTCCTCGCTGACTCTGAAGGTGCTCTGCGAAAAGCCGCTGTTCGCGCCGCAATTCGGCATCTACAGCCATCGCATCGGCGACGCGTGGCTGGCCGGCGGTGCGTCGAACACCGGCGGCAAGGTGCTGGCGCATTTCTTCCCCGTCGAGCGCATCGTCGAGCTCTCCGGATCGGTCGATCCGGACCGACCGACCGGCCTCGACTATTACCCATTGATCGGCACCGGCGAGCGTTTTCCGATCGCCGATGCGGGCCTCGCGCCGCGCCTCGATCCGCGCCCGGCCGACGACGCGCTGTTCCTGCAGGCGATGCTGGAAGGCATTGCCGCCATCGAGACTAGCGGCTACCGGCAACTTGCCGATCTCGGTGGGCCGGCGCTGCGTTCCGTCCGCAGCGTTGGTGGCGGCGCCCGCAATCCGGTGTGGACGGCAATCCGTGAGAGGCAACTGCGCGTGCCTTTTTTCGAAGCGCTTTCCGAGGAGGCGGCGGCCGGTACGGCAAGGCTGGCGCTGCAGGGCGCGCGCACGGCGGGCTTGCTATGAGCACCGCGGCAATGAAACCCGTGACGCTGCGCGATCTCGCCGACCTGGCCGGCCGCTACGATCATTTCATTGTCGATCAATTCGGCGTCCTGCATGATGGCAGCGTCGCCTATCCGGGAGCAATCGCAGCGCTGTCGAAGCTGAAGGCCGCTGGAAAATCCGTGGTGCTTCTGTCCAATTCCGGCAAGCGTGCGGCGCCTAACGAGGATCGCCTTGTCAGACTCGGCTTCGAGCGCGGCTCCTGGGACGTCTTCGTCAGTTCCGGCGAAGTCGCCTGGCGGCGCTTTGCCGGGCTGGCCGGGCAGCCCGGTCTCCCCCGCGGCACGCGCTGCCTGCTGATTGCGCGCGATGGCGACACGAGTGCCGTCGACGGCCTCGACATCGTGCTGGTCGACGACGCCGGCCGGGCCGAAATCATCCTGCTTTCGGCAAGCGAGGGTGACCGTTTCGAGCTCGATCACTATCGCGAGATGCTGGCCCCTGCCGCGGTCTCCGGCGTGCCCTGCCTGTGCACCAATCCCGACAGGATCATGCTGACGAAATCGGGTCAGCGTTTCGGCGCCGGCAGGATCGCCGAACTCTACGAGGAACTGGGCGGCAACGTCGAATGGATCGGCAAGCCGCATAGGCCGATCTATGACGCGGCGCTCGCAATGTTGGGCAACCCGCCGCGCGAACGCGTTGTCGGTATCGGCGACAGTATCGAACACGACATAGCCGGCGCATCGGGCGCAGGCCTGTCGTCGGCGCTGGTGCGTTCGGGCATACTGGCCGAAATGAGCGGTCAGCAACTCGACGAACTGTTTGCGCGTCACGACGCCCGGCCGGACTTCATCCTGCCGCGCTTCGTCTGGCAGGTCTGAGCAAGAGGTGAAGCCATGGCTTTTACGCTGTCCCTCAACACCAATCCGCTGGTCAACCGCTTCGCCGATCCCGACGACCTGATCGACGCGATCGCCTATGACATCGGCATCAGGGATGTCCAGCTCACGCATGAGTTCGTCAATCCGGGCTGGCCGGCGGCGACGATCGCGAAATTCATCCGCCTGTTCCGCGCCGCTTTGGATCGTACCGGCGTGCGCGTCACGTCGGGCATGACCGGCCCCTATGGCAGGCTCAACCATTTCGGCCATCCGGATTCCGATGTACGCCGCTACTATGTCGACTGGTTCAAGATTTTCGCCGACATCTCGGCCGAACTGGGCGCCACAAGCATGGGCACGCAGTTCGCCATCTTCACCCACCAAGACTATGACGATCCCAAGCGCCGCGCCCGGCTGCTCGACATAGCCATGGAGTGCTGGCGCGAGGTGGCCGAACATGCCAAGGCGGCCGGACTGACCTATCTGTTCTGGGAGCCGATGTCGGTCGGCCGCGAATTCGGCCACACCATCGAGAATTGCCGGGCGCTGCACGAGCAAATCGAGGCGGCCAATCTGTCCATTCCGCTGTTGATGATGGTCGACATCGACCACGGCGATGTCACGTCGAGCAATCCCGACGATGTCGACCCCTATGCCTGGGCCGAGGCTTTCCCGAGACAATCGCCAATCATCCACATCAAGCAATCGTCGATGAACAAGGGCGGCCACTGGCCGTTCACCGCCGCCTACAACAAGGACGGCCGCATAACCCCGCAAAAACTGTTGGAGACGGTTCGGCGCGGCGGCGGCACCGACAACGAGATTTGCCTCGAGTTGTCGTTCCGCGAGCGCGAGCCGGTCGATCACCAGGTCGTGGCCATGATCCGCGAGTCGGTTGACTATTGGGCGCCGTTCATCGATGCGGGCAGGTGGGCGCTGTCGCCCCGTAGCTAGGATCCCGCGGCAGTGAAATCCGACCTGTCCGCTTAACCGAAACGATCCACCCGAGATCTTCGAGCGGCGTTCTGCTGCTTCGTGATCCGTCCGCTTGGGCCGTGCGCCTGGCGCCCTTGCCATCCTATCCCACCCAGAATGCACCGAAGAGCGCTTGCCTAATTGGTATACTGGTATAATGTGTATATGACATGGCGTGATCCTGAGTGGATGCGCCGTGCCCTGTGGTCTTTCTGGGAGGAATACAATGAGATTTTCAATCGTTGCGGCGCTAGCCGGCGCCGCGCTGGCAAGTGCTGCCGCGCTGCCGGCAATGGCGTCTCCGGACGCGCCGGTCATCGCGCTGGCCAATGCCTATTACGGCAATACCTGGCGTCATCAGATGGTGGAGGCTTTCGAGGCTTCGGCCAAGGAAGCTAAGGCCGCCGGACAGATCGCCGACTACATCGTCATGAACGGCGACGGCTCGGTCGCGCAGCAGAACAGCCAGATCGCCGAACTGATCCTGAAGAAGGTCGACGTTCTCGCCGTTGACGCCGCCTCGGAGACCGCGGTCAACGGCATCATCGAAAAGGCCTGCAAGGCCGGCATCATCGTTATCTCCTTCGATTCGGTTGCTTCGGCGCCCTGCAACTACCAGCTCAATTTCGACTTCAAGGGCTACAAGGCCGCCCAGGCGGAAGCCGTCTTCAAGATGCTTGGCGGCAAGGGCAACGTCATTCAGGTGCGCGGCGTGAAGGGCTCGGCGCCCGACAACGACATGTTCAACGCGCAGCAGTCGGTGCTGGCCAAGTATCCGGACATCAAGGTGGTCGCGACCGTCTACGGCCAGGCGACGGCATCGGTGGCGCAGTCGGCGATCGCCAACGTGCTGCCCTCGCTGCCGCATGTCGATGCCGTGCTCGGCCAGGGCGGCAGTGACGATGTCGGCATCGCCCAGGCCTTCGTCCAGTATGGCGGCGACTACAAGGACAAGATGCCGGTCATCGAAGGAGGTGGCGGCACCGACTTCGTCAAATGGTGGGCCGAGGAGAATGCCAAGAACGGCTACCAGACCGTGTCCATGAACACCACGCCGGGCATCGGCGGCGCCGCCTTCTGGCTCGGGCTGTCGCTGCTCAAGGGCGCCAAGGCGCCGAAGCTGATGATCATGCCGGTGGCAACCGTCGATACCGGCAACCTGAAGGATTACGCCAAGCTGCCCGGCGGCCAGATCATCAGCCCGAGCTACTCGCTGGATTGGGTCAAGCAGAACCTGCTCAGCAAGTAAGGCGACCGGGCCTAGGGATCGGGCGCTGGCCGCACGGCCCGGCCCGGTCTTCGCCCGGCAGGAATCCGAGGACGAATGTCCCACATCGCCGTCGCCGTACAGGCCACCGCTGCCGCCGCGGCTCCTGCCGGGCCGAGCGTCGTTTCGCTGAGCGGCATCACCAAGAGTTTTGGACCGACGCTCGCCAATGCGGGAATCGATCTTTCCGTTCGCGCCGGCGACGTGATCGGCCTGGTCGGCGGCAACGGCGCCGGCAAATCGACGCTGATGCGTATCCTGTGCGGCGCGATGTGGCCGACGCTCGGCACGATTTCGTTTGCCGGCGAAGAAGTGGCCTTCGCCGCATACGACACCGGCGAGTCGCAGCGGCGCGGCATACGCATGGTGCACCAGGAGCTGTCGCTCTGCGCCAACCTGTCCGTCGCCGAGAACTTCTTCCTGGAAACTCCCGCCGACTCGGCAAGCCGGCCGGGCTGGCGCGCACTCTACCGCACCCGCGCCCGCGCGGCGCTCGACGCCGTCTTTCCCGGCAATGGCATCGACGCCGACGCCGAGGTCGGACACCTGACCATCGCCGAGCGGCAGATGGTGGAGATCGCGCGCGCCGCGGCGACGCCGGGCGTCAAGCTGATCGTGCTCGACGAGCCGACATCCTCGCTCGACCTCGACCGCTCGAAGCAGCTGCGGGCCTTCATCCGCGAGCGGGCGAAGGCAGGACTCGCCTTCATCTTCATCAGCCACAAGTTGCAGGAGATCATCGACATCGCCACCGAGGTGGTGGTGCTGCGCAACGGCCGCACCGCCTGGCAGGGCCATGCCGCGGACGCGTCGATCGGCAAGCTGGTGCAGCTGATGGGCGGCGACGCCAATCCGGTCCACCAGCACCCCGTCACCGCCGCGTCCTCTCAGGACGTGCTCGTGCGGCTCTCCGGACCGCTGACGGCCACGCTCGGCCGCGACATCGAGATCGTGCGCGGCGAGATCGTTGGGCTGGCCGGCCTCGAAGGCAGCGGGCAGAAGGAATTGCTGCACGCTATCTTCAGCCCCGACCGAAAGCAGCATGCGGGCGTTTCCAGGCGGGCGGAGGCAGGCTTCATCGCCGGCGACCGACAGAAGGAAGGCGTATTCCCGCTGTGGAGCGTGCTTTCCAACATCAGCATCGGCGCCCTTGCCCGCAGGCCAGCGATCGGGCTGGTTTCCGATCGCGCCAATCGCGACACGGCCATCGGCGCCGCCAGCAAGCTGCGGCTCGACGACAAGCGCTTCCAGTCCAACATCACCGATCTCAGCGGCGGCAACCAGCAGAAGGCGCTGGTGGCGCGGGCGCTGGTCGCCGACACGCCGGTCATCCTGCTCGACGATCCGACGCGCGGCGTCGACATCGCCACCAAGCAGGATTTCTACCGCCTCTGCAACGAGGTCGCGCGCGGCGGCCGCGCGCTGGTCTGGCACACGACCGAGGACGCCGAGCTGCTCGCCTGCGACCGCGTGCTGGTCTTTTCCGGCGGCCGGATCGTCAAGGAACTGGCGGGCGAGGCGATCACCGAGCAGGCGATCGTCGGCGCCTCCTTCGCGCATTCGGCGGACGGCCAGGCGAGCGCCGCCAGCAAGCGGACCGCGCCCGCGAGGCTTGGGCGCAAGCTGGTCAATGCCGCGCCTTTCATCGGACTTGCCGCCGTGCTCGCCATCATGATCGCGATCAACCCGGCGGTCGCCTCGACGTTCGGGCTCGACCTGTTGTTGATGCCGGCGCTGTCGCTGGTGCTGGTCACGGCGGCGCAGATGTTCATTGTCGGCGGCTCAGAGATCGACCTCGGCGTCGGCGCCTTCGCCGGACTGGTCAGCGTGCTCAGCGCCACGCTGCTCTACGACCAGCCATGGCTCGGCGCGCTGGCCCTGGCGGCCGCGCTCGCCGCCTATGCGGGGCTTGGCGGCGTCATCCAGGCGCGCAAGATCCCGGCCATCGTCGTCACGCTGGGCGCGTCCTTCATCTGGGTAGGCATCGGCTACGCGCTGCAGCCGACACCGGGCGGCGCCAGCCCCGAGTGGCTGTCGACGCTCTTCGGCTGGTCGATCGGCTTCATGCCCACCTCGATCTTCATGATCGTGGCCGTGGCGCTGATCGTGCTTGTCATCGACCGGCTGCCGCTCGGCGTGGTGCTGCGCGGCTTCGGCAACAATCCCGCCGCGATGATCCGCTCGGGATGGTCGCCGACGCGCTACGCGCTGGTGCGCTACCTCATCGCCGGCTTGTTCGCGGGCGCCGCCGGCCTTTCGCTGACGGCCATCAACACCGCGAGCGACATCAACTCCGGCAATTCCTTCACGCTGCTCAGCGTCGCCGCCGTGGTGATGGGCGGCTGCTCGCTGCTCGGCGGCATCATCTCGCCGGTCGGCGCGGTCGCCGGCGCCGTGACGCTGTCATTGATCGGCGCGCTGCTCGGCACGCTCAGCGTCAGCAGCGACTACAACGCCGCCACCCAAGGCCTGATCCTAATCGCGCTTCTCACCCTGCGCAGCCTGACCGCCGACCGCAGGAGCAAGCAATGAACGCATTCGCTACGTTCGGTCTCTGGGCGCAGCGCAACCGCTGGATCTGGGCGGCGCTCGGCGTGCTGATCCTCTGGCTGGTGCTCTCCATCGTCACAAGCCGCTTCAGCCTGTCCAGCCTCTCCGGCGTCATTCTGTCGGCTTCCTTCCTGACGGTGGTTGGCATCGGCCAGATGTTCGTGGTGACGACCGGGCGCGGCAATATCGACCTGTCGGTGGCGTCGGTGATCACGCTCAGTGCTTTCGTCGCGCTGCTGACCATCAAGGGCCAGGACGCGAACCTCGCCATCGGGGTCGTCGCCGCCATCCTGCTTGGTCTTGCGGTCGGGGCGCTCAACTCGCTGCTCGTCGTCGGCCTCGGCATTCCGGCGATCATCGCGACATTGGCGACAGGCTATGTGCTGGCGACCGCGACGCTTCTGTCGAACAAGGCGATCCCGGGCTTTGCCGTCAGCCCTGCTCTCAAGGATGTCGCGACGGGGCGCATCGGGGGAGTACCGATCATGGCCGTTGTCGCCATCGTCGGAGTAGCCGTGACCTCCTTCGTGCTGCGCTACACCGTGTTCGGACAGCTCCTGTCGGCAGTCGGCCAGAACCGCGCCGCGGCGCGGCTTGCCGGCATCCGCAATGGCCGGGTGATCGCGTCGGCCTTCATCATTTCATCGGTGCTGGCGTCGCTCGACGGGCTGCTGCTCGGCGCCTATATCGGCGGCGCCTTCCTGGAGATGGGCCAGCCCTATCTCTTGCAGTCGATCGCCGCCGTGGTGCTTGGCGGAACGCTGATCTTCGGCGGCTCGGCGACGGCGCTCGGCACGCTCTTCGCCAGCATCCTGCTCGTCCTAATCGTCACCACCATGCAGATCATCGGCCTGCCGCCGGGCGCTCAGGACATCGTGCAGGGCATCGTCGTCATCTTCGTACTCGCGCTGGCCGGGCGCCAGGCGTTGGCGCGGCGTGCGCCTGCCGATCTTGCGGACGGTGACAAGGACGCCGCTACGAAGACGAGAGCGGACACAGCTACAGCCCTACCGAAATGACGGGAAACAAAATAAACAATGCCTCTTGCCAAACTTGGTAGAGTGATCATACCAGTATACAAGATGACGATCGGCGCCGCCGTCGTCTGAACATCAGGAGCAGGTTAGATGACGACGATCGCGCTGTTCGGTGCCGGGGGCAAAATGGGCTACCGCCTGTCGACCAATTTTCGCGGTTCCCCCTACAGCATCCGCCATGTCGAGATCAGCGAGGCGGGCAAGGAGCGTCTGAAAACCGGACTCGGCATCGACACGCTCAGTGTCGATGAAGCGCTCGACGGCGCCGAAGTGGTGATCCTGGCGGTTCCCGACACGCATATCGGCAAGGTCGCAGCCGGCATCGAGAGCAAACTCGCGGCCGGCACCATGGTCATCGTGCTCGACGCGGCAGCGCCTTTTGCCGGCCACCTGCCAAAGCGGCCCGATCTCACCTATTTCGTCACGCATCCGTGCCATCCGCCGATCTTCAACGACGAGACCGACATGGCGGCCAAGAAGGATTTCTTCGGCGGCGTAAAGGCCAAGCAGCATTTCGTCAGCGCCCTGATGCAGGGGCCGGAGGCGGACTACGCCAAGGGCGAGAAGATCGCCCAGATCATCTGGGCGCCGGTGATGCGTTCGCACCGGGTCACCGTCGAGCAGATGGCGCTGCTCGAGCCCGGTCTCTCCGAGACGGTCTGTGCGTCGCTGCTCGTTGTCATGAAGGAAGCGCTCGACGAGGTCGTGGCGCGCGGCGTCGACCGGCAGGCGGCGCTCGACTTCCTGCTCGGCCACATGAACGTGCTCGGCGCCGTCATCTTCGGCGAGACCAAGGGCGTGTTCTCGGACGCCTGCAACAAGGCGATCGAATTCGGCAAGCCGGTGCTGATGCGCGACGACTGGAAGCGGGTCTTCGAGCCGGAGGAGATCGCCGCCAGTATCCAGCGCATCACCTGAGGCGCCGGCGGCTCGCATTTTTGAAAGACGGCGAACCGGACGAGTCGTGAATCAGGTACATATCACCTTAATTAGTGATTGACTCATCATACCAGTTGGCTTTAGCTGTTCCGGCTCGGACTTCTGGGTATCCGACGACGGAGGACGAAGGACGGCGGGCAGCAGGACAAAGTTCGGATGAAGCCGGCAAGGCTTTCAAACCCAAGGGACGCAGCTGCACCGCCTGACAAATTCAGACAAATAGCCTCGGTCGTCCGGGGCAGGTTTTTCAACGGGAGGACTTCATGAAACTCACTCGCAGAATGACGCTTGCCGCTTTCGCCGGCGTGCTCGCACTCGGCACCGCGATGCCGGCCTACGCGGCGGACCTCATCGCCATCATCACGCCCTCGCATGACAATCCGTTCTTCAAGGCGGAGGCCGTCGGCGCTGAGGCCAAGGCCAAGGAGCTCGGCTACGACACGCTGGTGCTGGTCCATGACGACGACGCCAACAAGCAGTCGCAGCTGATCGACACCGCGATCGGCCGCGGCGCCAAGGCGATCATCCTCGACAATGCCGGCGCCGACGCCACCGTCGCCGCCGTGCAGAAGGCCAAGGACGCCGGCGTGCCCTCCTTCCTGATCGACCGCGAGATCAACGCCACCGGCGTCGCCGTGGCGCAGATCGTCTCCAACAACTACCAGGGCGCCCAGCTCGGCGCGCAGGAATTCGTCAAGCTGATGGGCGAGAAGGGCAACTATGTCGAGCTGGTCGGCAAGGAGTCTGACACCAATGCCGGCATCCGCTCCAAGGGCTATCACGACGTGATCGACGACTATCCGGACCTGAAGAAGGTCGCGCAGCAGTCGGCCAACTGGAGCCAGACCGAGGCCTACTCCAAGATGGAGTCGATCCTTCAGGCCAACCCGGACATCAAGGGCGTGATCTCCGGCAACGACACGATGGCGATGGGCGCTTACGCGGCACTAGCCGCCGCCGGACGCAAGGACGTCATCGTCGTCGGCTTCGACGGCTCGAACGACGTGCGCGATTCCATCACCTCCGGCGGCATCAAGGCGACGGTGCTGCAGCCGGCCTTCGCCCAGGCGCAGATGGCCGTCGAGCAGGCCAACGACTTCATCAAGAACAAGAAGTCGCCGGAGAAGGAAAAGCAGCTCATGGACTGCGTGCTGATCAATGCCGACAATGCTCCCAAGCTGGAGACCTTCGCGCTCAAGAACTAAGCCGGCGCGATAGAAGCTGCGAGGGGCGGACGCGCGTTCGTCCCTCGCCTCCATTTCATTTTCCGGGTGCCCTTGATTGTCATGACCAAGCCGACTTGTCCGACCAGGCAGACTTGGCTGATCCTCGCGATAACCGCCGCCATCGGTCTCAGCGCCTGCAAGATCCTGCCGACGCCGTCGGCGCAGGGTGGGGACAGCGCCGACAGCTCGGCCTTCAATCCCGACAAGCAAGTCGAGGAGATCTGGGCCTCGAAGGTCGTTCCCTATCTGCAGCAGAAAGCCGGTCCGTTCGCAGAAGTGCATGCGCTGGCCAAGACCGATCAGGCCGCCGCCGGCGCCAAATACGGCAATCCGAAGAAGCAGGCGAATTCGCCATGGACCTTTGCGGTGCGCATCGAAGGCAAGATCGTCGCCGCCAACACGCAGTCGCGCGCGGCGACCGTCGACGTCGACGTCGATGGCGACGGCAAGGCGGATGCGCGGGTGCAGATCGGGCCGGCGATGCGCGGCACCGCGCTGCGCGACAGCCTCGACTTCGTCCAGTTCAACGATTTCACCAATCAGATCGACTTCGCCCAATTCGGCAAGGCCTTCAATGCCTATGCCGACAAGACGGTGCTGTCCAAGCTGCCGCGCGACGGGCTCGAGGGCCGAACCGCGAAAGTGCTCGGCGCCTATACGATAGATGGCGGGCAGGATCTGCCGCTGGTGACGCCGGCGGAGGCCGAGATCGGGCCGAAGCCATGAGCGCATCGACCGGCCACGACGTCATCCTCGAGCTGGAGGACATCTCCAAGGTCTATGCCGGCACGGTGGCGGTCAAGCATGCCAATTTCGAGGTGCGCAAGGGCGCGGTCAACGTGCTTGTCGGCGAGAACGGCGCCGGCAAATCGACGCTGATGAAGATCATCGCCGGCGTCGAGCGGCCGACCGCGGGCCGCATCCTGCTCGACGGCAATGAGGTGTCCTTCTCCTCCTCCGGCGACGCGGTGAGCCGCGGCATAGGCATGGTGTTCCAGGAACTGAACCTGTTCGGTAATCTCTCGGTCGCCGAGAACATCTTCGCCACGCGCGAGCTTACCAACGCCTTCCACAAGATCGACCACAAGGGCCAGGAGCGGCGCGCCGCCGAATTCCTCGAGCAGCTGGAAGCCGGCATCCGGCCGGACATGCTGGTCGAGGACCTGCGCATCGGCCAGCAGCAGCTGGTCGAGATCGCCAAGGCGGTGTCGCTCGACGCGCGCATCCTGATCATGGACGAGCCGACCTCGGCGCTGAGCGCGGCGGAGGTCGAGATCCTGTTCAAGGTCATTGCCGATCTCAAGACGCGCGGCGTGGCCATCGTCTACATCTCGCACCGGCTGGAAGAACTGATCCGCATCGGCGACTACATCACCGTGCTGCGCGACGGCCGCATCACCGGACAGGAGGAGATGCGAAACGTCGACACGCAGTGGATCGTGCGGCAGATGATCGGCTCGGACGCCAAGGATTTCGCCAAGGACGACGGCCATCAGCCGGGCGACGAAGTGTTCCGCGCCGAGGAGATCTGCCTGCCACGCGTGACCGGCGGGCTTGCGGTCGACCACGTCTCCCTGTCGGTGCGCGCCGGAGAGATCCTTGGCATCTACGGCCTGATGGGCGCCGGGCGCAGCGAGCTGTTCGACTGCATCATGGGCCGTCACAGCCAGGCGAGCGGCAGGATCTTCATCGACGGCAAGCAGGTCAGGGAGCGCGACACGGCGCGGCGCATCCAGCGCGGCCTTGCGCTGATCCCGGAAGACCGGCAGCGCGAGGGACTGGTGTCGATCCTGTCGGTGGCCAGCAACCTCACCCTGGCAAGCCTGTCGCGTTTCGTCAGCCTGTTCCACATCCGCGGCGGCGCCGAGCGGCAGGCGGTGGCGCAGATGGTGCGCGAGCTGGCGATCAAGGTCGCCGACCCGGCGCAGGAGGTATCGTCGCTGTCGGGCGGCAACCAGCAGAAGGTGGTGATCGGCAAGGCGCTGCTCACCGGACCGAAAGTGCTTTTGATGGACGAGCCCAGCCGCGGCATCGATGTCGGCGCCAAGGCCGACGTCTTCCGCACCATGCGCAAGCTTTCGCGCGATGGGCTGGGCATCCTTTTCGCCACCTCCGACCTCGACGAGGTGATGGCGCTGTCCGACCGGATCGCGGTGATGAGCAACGGAAAACTGACGGGCATGTTCGATCGCGCCGAGACGACGGGGGCGGCGATCGTTGCCGCGTCGGCGCTTGGCCACGGACCCGTGCATGGAGAGCAACGCTGATGACCGACATTCCAGCCAAGGCGGCCGCGCCATCCGCATCCAGCGGCTCGCTGCTGCTGACGCTGATGAAGCTGCGCACCTTCATCGCGCTGATCGCGGTGCTGGTGTTCTTCTCGGTCGCGGTGCCGAATTTCTTCTCGGCCGCCAATCTCATCCTGATGGCCAAGCATGTGGCGCTCAATGCCTTCCTCGCAATGGGCATGACCTTCGTCATCGTCACCGGAGGCATCGACTTGTCGGTCGGCTCGATCGTCGGCCTGTGTGGCATGGTTGCCGGCTACCTCGTGCTCAACGGCATCGATCTGCAGATCGGCTACACCGTCTATTTCAACGTCGTCGAGATCGCCCTCGTCACGCTTTTGGTTGGTATCTTGATCGGGGCCGTCAACGGACTGTTGATAACAAGGCTGAACGTCGCGCCCTTCATCGCCACGCTGGGCACGCTCTATGTCGCTCGCGGCCTGGCGCTTTTGTCGTCGGACGGCCGCACCTTCCCCAACCTCGTCGGCAAGCCGGAGCTCGGCACAACAGGTTTCGGCTATCTCGGCGCCGGCCGGCTGCTCGGCCTGCCGGTCTCGATCTGGATCCTCGTCGTAGTGGCGCTGGGCGCGGCCTATCTCGCCCGCTACACGCCGCTCGGCCGCCACATCTTCGCCGTCGGCGGCAACGAGCGCGCGGCCCGCATCTCGGGCGTGCGCGTCAACATGGTGAAGATGTTCGTCTACATGTTCTCCGGCTTTTGCGCGGCGATCGTCGGCCTCATCATCTCGTCGGAGCTGATGGCGTCGCACCCCGCGACCGGCGAGAGCTTCGAGCTCAACGCCATTGCCGCCGCCGTGCTCGGCGGCACCTCGATGTCGGGCGGGCGCGGCACGATCGGCGGCACCATCGTCGGCGCCTTCGTCATCGGCATCCTGTCCGACGGGCTGGTGATGATGGGCGTGAGCTCGTTCTGGCAGATGGTGATCAAGGGCCTCGTCATCATCGTCGCGGTGGTGGTCGACCAGACTCAACGCCGGCTGCAGAGCCGTGTGACGTTGATGCAGATGGCAAAGGCGGGCTGACATGACGGCATTGCGTGGGGCGCTGATCGGCTGCGGCTTCTTCGCCGTCAACCAGATGCATGGCTGGCATGACATCGACGGCGCCTCGATCGTGGCGATCTGCGATCGCGATCCCGATCGCCTGAGGATCGTCGGCGACCAGTTCGGCATAGCGAGGCGCTACAGCGATGCGGCCGCGCTGTTTGCCAATGAGACGCTCGACTTCGTCGACATCGCGACCACCGTCGGCAGTCATCGGCCGCTGGTCGAGATGGCCGCCGCCAACCGCGTCCCGGTGATCTGCCAAAAACCGTTCGCGCCGACGCTGGCCGACGCCAAGGCCATGGTGAAAGCCTGCGCCGACGCCAGCGTGCCGCTGATGGTGCACGAAAATTTCCGCTGGCAGTCGCCAATCCAGGCGGTGCGCGCCGTGCTCGACAGCGGCGAGATCGGCACGCCCTTCTTCGGGCGCATCTCCTTCCGCTCGGCCTATGATGTGTTTTCCGGTCAGCCCTATCTGGCGACGGGCAGGCGCTTCATCATCGAGGATCTCGGCATCCACATCCTCGACATCGCCCGCTTTCTGCTCGGCGATGTTTCCAGCCTCACCGCCCGTACGGCGCGCATCAATTCCAACATCGCTGGCGAGGACGTGGCGACGATGCTGATGGACCATGAAGGCGGGGCAACGTCGGTGGTCGATTGCAGCTATGCGACGAAGCTTGCCACCGAGCCGTTTCCCGAAACGCTGATCGAGCTCGACGGCTCAGACGGCACGATCCGGCTGGCGCAAGGCTACCAACTCACGGTCACCGGCAAGAGCGGCACCACCGTCAGCGACGTGTCACCGCCGCTGCTCTCCTGGGCCTCGCGGCCGTGGCACAACATCCAGGAAAGCGTCGTGGCGATCCAGAAGCACTGGGTGGACTGCCTGACGAGTGCCAAGGAGCCGGCAACTTCCGGCGCCGACAACCTCAAGACCTTCGCGTTGGTCGAGGCAGCCTATGCCGGTGCGGCGAGCCGCGAACCGGTGCACCTCGACAGCTGGCTCTGATGACCGCCGATCCGTTCCTCCTCTACGGTACGCGCGCGGTCGAAGCCGAACCGGTCCGGCTCGCAGCCGGCCCGCTCGGCGCCGATCTCGTCAACGGCAATCTGCGCACCATCCGGCACGGCGGCATCGAGGTGCTGCGCGCCATCGCCTATATCGTGCGCGACCGCGACTGGGGCACCTATGAGCCGGCGCTCTCGGATCTGATCATCGAACAGAGCGACGACAGTTTCTCGGTGCGCTACGCGGCAAGCTGCGAGGGGCCGGGCGGCAGCCGGCTCAGCTTTCGCGCCACGATCGAAGGCACAGCCGACGGCCGTCTGACCTTCGATGTGAGCGCGTTGCCCGAAAGCGATTTCGAGACCAACCGCTGCGGCTTCTGCATCCTGCATCCGATTGCGGGCCTCGCCGGCAGCCCGGTCAAGGTCGAGCACACCGACGGCAGGGTGGTGGACACGGAACTGCCGCTGCTGATCGACCCTTGGCAGCCGTTCAAGGACATGCGCGCTATCACCCATCAGGTCCGCCCGGGCGTCAGCGCCGAATGCCGGATGGAAGGCGACGTTTTCGAGATGGAAGACCAGCGCAACTGGTCGGATGCTTCTTACAAGACCTACGTGCGGCCGCTCGCTTTGCCATGGCCCTATGTGCTGCCGGCCGGACGAGCCAATCGGCAGACGATCACCCTGCGCATAACGGGCGGCTCCAAGATGACTGGCGCCGCGACAGGCGCCGAGCCGGTGCGCATCGAACCCGGCGAGGCCGGGGCGAAGCTGCCCGATGTCGGCGTGGTCATCTATCCGGAAGATGTCGAAGCGGCTTTGAATAACCTTTCGCTGCTCAACAAGCTCGGCCCGCAGCAGCTTCTCCTTCATTACGATCCGACACGCGGCCATGGCGTGGACGCCTTGCAGGCTCATGCCGAACTGGCCGCCGCGTTCCCCGCCAAGACGACGCTCGAATGCGTCGTCGCCTGCGCCGGCGATCTCGACAGCGAACTTTCCGCCGTCGCCGGGATGGTGCGCAGGGCCGGCCTGCGGCTCGATGCCGTGGCGGTGTCGCCTTCGGTCGACCGGCAGTCGACGCCACCCGGCAGCGCGTGGCCGGCCTGCCCGCCTCTGGAGGACGTCTATGCCGCCGCGCGGCGCGCCTTCCCGGATATCCGTCTCGGCGGTGGCATGTTCAGCTATTTCACCGAGCTCAACCGCAAGCGTGTTCCGGCCGGCGTGCTCGATTTCGTCACCCATTGCACCTGCCCGATCGTGCATGCGGCGGACGATCTCAGCATCATGCAATCGCTGGAAGCGCTGCCTTTCATCACACAGTCGACACGGGCGATCTACAGGACAAAACCCTACCGCATCGGCCCTTCGACCATCGCCATGCGGCAGAATCCCTATGGCGGCGCGACCAAGGATAATCCCGACGGCCAGCGCATCGCCATGGCCAATCGCGATCCGCGCCATGCCGGGCAGTTCGCCGCCGCATGGACGATCGGCTATGCCGCGCGCGTGGCGCCGGCCGAGCTGGAGATGTTAACGCTCTCCAGCTTCGCGGGATCGTTCGGTGTGCTGGCGGGTGCCGGCGAGCCCGTGAAGGAAGGAGTGCCGCGGTCGGTCTTCCACGCGGTGCGAGGCCTGGCCGCGCTGGCCGGCCAAGCGCATATCGCCACGCGCTCAACTGACGAGAATCGCGTGGCGGTGCTTGCAGGACGTTCGCCGACTGGCGCCGTCACGGTCTGGCTTGCAAACCTCACGCCGGACGATGTTGCGGTCGACGCCTCGGCGTTCGCAGGTTCGATCACGATTTGGGACGGAGCAGGTGAGCGCAGGCTTGACCCAGGTGCAGCATCGGCACGCCTGACGATGCCGGCCTATGCCATAGCCAGGATCGACTGAAGGATGCTATTTCTCGGAGTTCATCACGTAGAGGGCGCGCGAGCGCTCGAGATGCTTGATCATCGCCTTCTCGGCGCCGTCGGCATCATTCTTGTCGATACGGCCGATGATCTCTTCGTGCTCGGTCAGCGTGAATTTTTCCTTGCCGGTCCAGATCAGCATCTCGGTGTGATATTCCTTCAGCCAGCCGAGCATCGCCTCGCTAACCGCGACATAGATCGGATTGCCAGAGATCGCGGCGATCTGGGTGTGGAACTTCATGTCGGCGGAGATGAAGCCCTCCGCATCACCACGCGCGGCGCGCTGCTCGGCGACGATTACCTTCAGCCGCTGCACGTCCTCGGGCGTCGCCTTCTCGGCGGCTTCTCTGACCATGCCGCGCTCGAAGAAGATGCGCGCGCTCTTCAGATGCTCCAGCGTGTCCTTCGACGACGACAGGATGATCTTGGCCGCGCCGTCGACCTGCCTGATGATCGACTTGGCGGTGAGCTGAAGCACCTTGGCGCGCTCGCCATGCGAGATGGCGACCAGGCCCATATTGCTCAGCGCCTGCATCGCCTCACGAATCGCCGGCCGGCCGACCTCGAAACGCTCCATCAGCTCGCGCTCGGACGGCATGTCGTCGCCCGGCTGCAATTCGCCGCTGGTGATGAGGCGCTTCAGCCTGGCAAAGACTTCGTCGGAAAGCTTGCGCCGGACGATCGGTTCCGAACGGTTCATCGCCGAGAATCACTCCCTTGATCCAAGCCCAATCTAGCACCGTCGCTGCAATTTCCGGAATGCCCGTCGTCCTTCCACATGGCGCTTCGTCGGGCAGGATATTGCTTGCAATGCTTATGTACTCATTATACCAGATTTACAGCGCATGGAATTCTTTTCCTGCCTTTCGACTGCTATGACCGGCCATGATCACCCTCACTTATCGCATCGAGACCGCAGGAAGCATCGAGGCGCTGGCGGCCAAGATCGCCAGCGACCAGTCGACCGGCACCTTCGTCGCATTGCCCGGCGAGACCGAAGAGCTGAAGGCGCGGGTGGCGGCGCGCGTGTTGGCGATCCGGCATTTGCCGGACGCGGCGCAACCATCGATACCCGAGCCCGGCAGCGGTCCCTTCAAGCGCGCCGATGTCGTTATCGCGTTCCCATTCGATGCGATCGGCACCGACCTCGCGGCGCTGATGACGATCGCCATCGGCGGCACCTATTCGATCAGGGGCCTGTCCGGCATCCGCGTCGTCGACATGAAGCTGCCCGAGGAATTCAGGGGCGCCCATCCCGGGCCACAATTCGGTGTCGCCGGCAGCCGCAGGCTGACCGGCGTCGAGGGCCGTCCGATCATTGGCACCATCGTCAAGCCGGCGCTCGGTTTGCGACCGCATGAGACGGCCGAGATGGTTGGCGAGCTGATCGAGGCCGGTGTCGACTTCATCAAGGACGACGAGAAGCTGATGAGCCCGGCCTATTCGCCGCTCCCGGAACGGGTGAAGGCAATCATGCCGCTGATCCTCGATCATGAGCAGAAGACCGGCAGGAAGGTGATGTACGCCTTCGGCATCTCGCACGCAGATCCCGACCAGATGATGCGCAACCACGATCTAGTGCTCGAAGCCGGCGGCAATTGCGCGGTCATCAACATCAACTCCATCGGCTTCGGCGGCATGGCATACCTGAGGAAGCGTTCCGGCCTGGTGCTGCATGCGCATCGCAACGGCTGGGACATCCTCACCCGCCATCCCGGCCTCGGCATGGACTTCAAGGTCTGGCAGCAGTTCTGGCGACTGCTCGGCGTCGACCAGTTCCAGATCAACGGCATCGCCTCGAAATACTGGGAACCGGACGACTCCTTCATCCGCTCTTTCGAGGCGGTGACGACACCGCTCTTTTCGCCGGATGACTGCGCCCTGCCGGTGATCGGCTCCGGCCAATGGGGCGGACAGGCGCCCGAAACCTACGCCCGCACCGGGCGCACGGTTGATCTCCTCTATCTCTGCGGCGGCGGTATCGTCAGTCATCCGGACGGGCCGGGCGCCGGCGTACACGCCGTGCAGCAGGCCTGGCAGGCGGCGGTCGAGGGCATTCCGCTCGATGAATTCGCCAGGAGCCATGTCGAGCTGGCACGCTCGATCGAAAAATTCGCCGACGGCAAGGCCGCTTGAGCATGCAGAACCTGCTCCTCAGCTATTATGGCGACGACCTCACCGGCTCGACCGATGTCATGGAAGCGCTGGAGCTCGGCGGCGTGCCAACCGTGCTTTTCATGCGCAAGCCAGACGCCGATCTGCTGGCGCGCTTCGCGGATTGCCGCGCCGTCGGGCTCGCCGGCACCAGCCGCAGCGAATCCCCGCAATGGATGGACACCCATCTTGAAGACGCTTTCGGCTGGCTGAGAACGCTGCGCGCCGAGATCTGCCACTACAAAGTCTGCTCGACTTTCGATTCCAGCCCGACGATCGGCAGCATCGGCCGCGCGATAGAGATCGGTCGCGCAGTGTTCACGCAAGCCTGCGTGCCGCTGGTGGTGGGCGCGCCGCAGCTCAAGCGCTACACCGCCTTCGGTCATCTCTTCGCGGCCTATCGCGACCGATACTACCGCATCGACCGCCACCCGGTGATGAGCCGCCATCCCGCCACGCCGATGGATGAATCCGACCTGCTGGTGCATCTGTCACGGCAAACAGACCTTCCATCCGAGTTGCTCGATTTGGCGACACTGCGCTCACCCGGCAGAGCCGCAGCCTTCGACAGGCTGGCCGCCGGCGCGGCGATCCTGTTGATCGATGTCGACAGCCCCGAGAGCCAAGCACTGGCCGGCAAGGAGATCTGGCGCGCCCGCAAGCCGGGCGGACACTTTGTCGTCGGTTCGTCCGGCATCGAATATGCGCTGCTGTCCGAATGGCTCGGCAATGCAGGGGCAAGCGCGAGCTTCCCGCCGCCCGGAGCGGCAGACCGCATCGCGGTGGTGTCGGGTAGTTGCTCGCCGACGACGGAACGGCAGATCCGCCATGCGATGGGCGACGGTTTCGACGGCGTCGAGGTCGATCCAGTCGAGCTGGTCTCGGAGGAATCCGACAAAGCAATCGCGCGCGCGGCGGCAGCCGGCAAGGCCAGCCTGCAGGCAGGGCGTAGCGTCGTCCTTTACACCGCACTTGGTCCGGCCGCCGACCGCGGCGCCGAGATCGACCGCCAGGAAGGCGCCCGCCACAAGCTCGGCCGCGGCCTCGGCGAACTGCTTCGCGCATTGGCCGTCGAGCAAAAGTTGAAGCGCGTGATCATCGCCGGCGGCGACACGTCCAGCCACGCGCTTGGCCAGATGGGCGTCGATGCGCTGACGGTGAGAATGCCGCTCCCGGCGTCACCCGGTTCGCCGCTTTGCGTCGCCCATTCGAGCATCGCCGCGGTCGACGGGCTGGAAGTCGCGCTGAAGGGGGGACAGGTCGGCACCGACCGTTATTTCTCGGCCATCCGCGACGGCCTCGGCGGTGAGCAATTGCTGTGTTGCCGCGGGAAATCCGCGACACGGCCGCTGCCGGGTGGAAATCCCGGTAACAGCCTGTAGTATCTCGAAAATAGTGAAATTGGGAGGATGCCGGTGCAGACCAAGAAGATCATCAACGACGGCAACCGCGCCGTTGACGAGATGCTGGAAGGGATCCTCGCCGCGCATCCCGCTCACCTCAGGAGCGTTGACGGCAGCCCGCGCTCTATCATCGCCCGCGACGGTCCGAGATCCGGCAAGGTCGGGCTCGTCATCGGCGGCGGCTCCGGCCACGAGCCGACCTTTCTCGGCTTCGTCGGCAAGGGGCTGGCGGACGCAGCCGCCATCGGCAACGTCTTTGCCTCGCCGCCACCCGATCCGATCCTGGAATGCGCCAAGGCGGCGAGCGGCGGTGCCGGGGTGCTGTTCATGTACGGCAACTACGCCGGCGACGTGATGAACTTCGACATGGCAGCCGAGATGGCGGCGATGGACGACATCGAGGTGCGCACCGTGCTGACGACCGACGATGTCGCTTCGGCACCGCGCGACCAGCGGGGAAAACGCCGCGGCGTCGCCGGCAATTTCTTCATCTTCAAGGCCGCGGGCGCGGCCTGCGACCGCATGCTTTCATTCGACGAGGTCGAGCGCATCGCCCGCAAGGCCAACGACCACACCTTCACCATGGGTGTCGCCTTGTCGCCTTGTTCGCTGCCGCAGACGCGGCGGCCGAATTTCGAGATCGGCGCCGACGAGATGGAGGTCGGCATGGGCATCCACGGCGAGCCCGGCATCGCGCGCGGCGCGCTCAAGAGCGCCGATGCTATCACCGACGAGATGCTGGATAGGATTCTCCCCGAAATGGCGCCGTCACGCGGCGACAATGTCGCCGTGCTCGTCAATTCGCTGGGTTCGACGCCACTGATGGAACTCTACATCATGAACCGTCGGCTCAAGCAGAGGCTCGACGATATCGGTGTCTCGGTGCACGCGACCTGGGTCGGCAATTACTGCACCTCACTGGAGATGGCCGGCGCCTCCGTAACCTTGGAGCATCTCGACGGGGAGTTGCAGAAGATGCTCGACCATCCTTGCGACTGCGCGATGTTCAGGGCCGGCTGAGGAGTTTGCCATGACCTCGATCGGCTCGCCTGAACTGAGCAAGATGTTCGACGCCATCGCCGCCGCGATCGCGGCGGACAAGGACCGGCTCTGTCAACTCGACGGCGTGATCGGCGATGCCGATCACGGCATCGCCATGGAGCTCGGCTTCAACGCAGCGCGCGACGCGGTTGCCGGCCTCGATCTCGCCGCGACCGACCCGACAGCTCTGCTCAACACGGCGGCGAAATCATTCCTCAATGCGGTCGGCGCGTCGTCCGGGCCGCTCTACGCAACTGCCTTCATGCGCGGCGCCGCCGCCGTCAAGGGCAAGACGAAGCTCGGCGCCGACGATGCCATCGCCATGTTCCAGGCGATGGCGCAGGGCATCAAGGCTCGCGGCAAGGCCGAGCTCGGCGAAAAGACCATGGTCGATGCCTGGCAGCCGGCGGTCGAAGCCGCTGGTGCCGCGCGGGCTGCTGGCAAGAGCCTCGCAGACAGTCTTGCCGTGGCACTTGCCGCCGCCGAGCGCGGCGCCGAAGCCACCAAGGACATGATTGCCGCCAAGGGCCGTTCCTCACGCCTCGGCGAGCGGTCGCTTGGCCATGTCGATCCAGGCGCGGCCTCGGCCGTCACGGTCATCGGCGCAATGGCGCAGAGCTTAAACAGCCCAATTCCAGGAAAAGTGTGAAGCGGTTTTCCGTCCGGAATTGCGTCAAACCAAGCAGCTTTAGCGCTTTGCCTCGTCGAGGCGGTTGATCGCCTGTACGTTGCCGGCTGATGGTCCCTTCTCGTCGAATTCGGAAGCGAGCCAGGTGTCGACGATCGCCTTGGCAAGCTCCGGCCCGATGACGCGGGCGCCCATGGTGATGATCTGCGCATTGTTGGATTTGGCCGCGCGTTCCGCTGAATAGGTGTCGTGGGTGAGTGCCGCACGGATGCCCGGCACCTTGTTCGCCGAGATCGAGACGCCGATGCCGGTGCCGCAGAACAGGATGCCGCGGTCGTTCTTGCCGTCGACGATCGTCTGGGCGAGGTTCTGCGAAAGGTCGGCGTAGTAGCCCGCCTGGCTGAGATCGCTGACGGTAAGGCCGGGCTTTGTGGCGAGGTGCGCCGCGATCACGTCGAGCAGCGGCTTGCCGGCGCTGTCGGCTCCGATGGCTATCTTCATGGTTCTTGTCCTTCCTTTGACTGAAATGTGCTTTCCATCGGATTTAGATCGCTGCCGAGGCGCGCCGCAGGATGTCGATGTAGCCTTCGGCCTGCCAGGCGGAGCGGCCGATGAACAGGCCATCGACATTGGGCTGGCCGATCAGTTCGGCGGCGTTCTGCGGATTGACGCTGCCGCCATAAAGCACCGGCGGCGTTGCGAGCAGCAGGGCAGTGGCCACTCTTTTGATCAGCGCCTGCTGCTTGTCGGCATAGTCGGAACTGGCTGGGATGCCCTTGTCGCCGATCGCCCAGACCGGCTCATAGGCAAACAGAATCCTGGCTGACTTTGCTTCTCCCTCCAGGAACTGCAGCGCGCCTTCGACCTGCGCCGTCAGTACCGCATCCGCCCTGCCGCTCTCGCGCTCGGACAGCGTCTCGCCGACGCAGATCAGCGGCACCAGCCCCTGCCTCACCGCCGCCGCCGTCTTCAAGCCGACAGCGTGGTCGCTCTCGCCGAAATGCTCGCGCCTTTCGCTGTGGCCGAGTTCGACAAGATCGAGGCCGCAATCCTTGAGCATCAGCGGCGAGATCTCGCCGGTCCAAGCGCCGTTGTCGGCCCAATGCATGTTCTGCGCGCCGACCTTGATGTGCGTTGACGACAGCGCCTTCTTGACTTCGCGCACCGCCGTGAAAGGCGGGATGACGAACGGCTGGATGCGCTTGTCGAAGCCAATAGTGAACGCGGCGATTGCTTCGGCGAAAGCGAGCGCTTCAGCAAGCGTCTTGTTCATCTTCCAGCTTGTTCCGACCCAGTACGTCACGCCTGCGCTCCTGATGTTCAATCTCTGTTGACAACCGTCAGCGAAATCCCCGCGGCTTCCAGTTCTTCGCGCGCGGGCGGCTCCAGCTCGCCGCCGGTGAAGACGATGTTGAACGCCTTGAGGTCGGTGAGGAAGTGCAATGCCGTGCGGCCAAACTTCCCATGATCGACCAGCAGGTATTTGCGCGCCGCGGCCGCCATCATCAGCCTCTTGGTCTGCACGACCTCCTGGTCCTGGTGAAATGCCGCAGCGCCGTAGATGGCCGACGACGAGAGAAAGGCGACATCGGCGCGAAGCGACCGCAGCGTCTCCTCTGCGATGAGGCCGAAGAAACCGTGGAATTTCTTGCTGTAGTGCCCGCCAAGCGCGATCAGGGTGATGCCGCTGAGCCCCGACAGCTCCTGGATGACGGCGAGGTTATTGGTGATCACCGTCAGCGGGCGCAATTCGGCCAAATGCGCGGCTATGCCCCCGGCCGTCGAACCATCGTCGATGATAACGGTCTGGCCGGGCTCGATCATCGCCACGGCCGCCATTGCCAGGCGGCGCTTCTCGTCGCTCGCCTGTTTTTGGCGGTAGCGGAAATCGCTCTCGAACAGGCCGCTCGACTGGATCGAGGCGCCGCCACGCACCTTGCGCAGAAAGCCGCTTTCCTCGAGCTCGTCGAGGTCGCGATGCACGGTCATCTTGGAGACGGCGAAACGCGAAGCGAGATCGTCGACGGAAGCCGTGCCGGCCTCCATCAGGAAATCCATGATGCCTTGTCGGCGGTTGTCGCTTTTCATTGCGGTGCCTTCGAAATGCGCCGTCTGTATCACATCAATATCCGATGAAGATATCATATTTTTTGTGATAATGTGATATTATTCGCAATAATATGTGATTTTCACGGTCGACAACCAGTTAACGCAAGGCGCATCCCAATCCCTTGAGGGCGGTGGCGACCGGCTTGACAAGCGACGCGCGGGTTCTGGTCGATCACCGCGTTGAGCGTGCCGTCGAGCAAAAGCTCCTTGGTGCCGTCGGTCACCAGGTCATCGATCGCGGGAATGTCGTCACGCTGGATGACGCCGCGGTCATTGCCGTAGTGCATCGCTCGGCGCGCGCTTGCATCCAGCATCGGCCTACGCGCCTAAGGCCGATCAGGCAAGGTGAAGGCGAGCCGCAAGGCCGCGCACCGACTGACGGGCGAGAGCGATCACGGTAGTCCTGTCGGCCTTCAGCACCTCGCCATGCTTTAGAACGCACTTGCCGTCGACGAACACGGAGTCGATTGTGCCAGCGTCGGCGATGACCGCGAATTCAAGAGCCGCATCAAGACCCAGGTTTTCAGATACATCCGGCCTACGCACCACGAAGTCGGCGCGCTTGCCGACCTCGAGACTGCCAAGGTCCGAAGCCGCCCCCACAGTGGCAGCTGATCCGATTGTGCGCATGCGCAGGATTTCGTGGGCCGACGCGGCCAGCCCCGTCGCCGCCGCCGTCACCGCGGCCAATGTACCGAGCCCACTAAAATGCACCGCGCGAGGAATGTCGCTTGCGATTCCGACCTTCACGCCCGCCCGGTGCAGTTCCACCATCCGGCCTTCGGCGCCGCCCCGGCCAAGCATCTGCAGCTGCCCGTAGGGACACCACACAACGCCGACGCCATGGGTCGAGATGATGCGGACATCCCGGGGATGAACGGCATTCATGTGCACAAAGGTGACGTGGCTGCCGAGGAGACCCTCGTTGCCCATGTGCTCCATCATGCTGACCCCGAGCGCGTATTCCCGTTGACGGTAAAGGAGAGGCGCGTAGCCCAGATGCTCCTGCATCTGCACGCCATGCTCACGGGCCAGATCGAAGGCTGTGCGGAAAAGAGCCTGAGAGTCCGTGCCTTCACCATAAAGGCCGACAAACGCTTTGACGAGGCTCTTCCGGTCCTTGTTACGGAACAGTTGCGACCCCAGGCGGCGGAAGGCTTCGTCCCGATTTTTTGGCCAAAGGGCGAGAAACGACTCGCTGACAAGTTCCGGGAAGTGTTTCTGGAGTTCGGTGCCGGCGTCGGCGACATACGGATCTGTCAGCCATATGCGAATGCCGAATTCTTCCGCGACCGGGGCGACCGCGTCCGGCGAGAAGATGGTGCCCGGGTCGACGAAGCCAGTGTAGCCGCTTCTCAAATAGTCGACAGCCGCTAAGGCCGCGCTCGCATGCTCATCATCCGGCGTAAGCGCGGCTTTCCAGTCGCCCATGGTAACACTTGTCCCTTCCAGGCAGGAAAGGACGCTGCGCGAGGTGTACTGGGAAATATGGACATGGGCGTCGATGAAGCCGGGATGGAGGATTCCTCCGCCAGCGTCGATGACCTCGCGGAAATCATGGCGAGAAAGGATGTCCCGACTGTATCCGACTGCAACAATCAGCCCATCGTGAATCGCGATGGCGCCGTTCGCGATCACCTGGTCCTTTTCGTCGACCGTCAGAAGCACCGCATTGTGAACGACAAGGTCATACACTTGCCTCTCATTCTCCGAGGGACCCGACGTCTTCGCGGTCAAGATTTTCATGGTTCTCTCCATCCTGAGCGGCTTGACGCGAGCCTTTGGCTCGCATTTTTTCTCGATCGCCTTACCGGCTCGGGCGCGCCTCGTAAAAACCCTTCACGCGATCGCTGTATGGTTTGTCTTCGAGATGTGTGAACCCGATCTTTTCGGCCGCGCGAATCGCGCGCTCGTTCTCGGGCCTGATCAGCGCGACCACCCGCTCCAGGCCAAGTTCCTCGAAGGCATGGCGCAGGATCTCCCCGCCGAGTTCGGGACCGATCCCGCGGCCAGCAGCGTGCCCGAACAAGCAAAGGCCGTACTCGACATCCGCCGTATTCTCGAAGCGGCGCAGGCCCGCGCGGCCCGCGAATTCACTTCCTGCCCGCGAATTTCCTCTCAAGAACACGCCAAAAAAGCCAAAGCCGTTCTGCCGCCAAGCCTGGACATACTGGTCCAGCTTTTCCTCGGTGTTCTGGCGGGACGGAGGCTCGCCTGAAAACAGCGATTGTACGACCAACGGATCGGTGTGCAGGCGATGAACGTCTTCGAGGTCGGACTTGGCCAGCGGGCGCATAAAAAGTCGCGGCGTCTCAAGAGCAAGCATGATCGTTCTCCTCCAACGAGGCGTTTCATAATTTTCGGGAGATCAGCCCACGAACGATGAAAACGCTCGCGACTATGGGCATCATGAGCACCAATTGGATTGGAGTCGGCCTCTCGCCGAGAAACGCGGCGCCGAAGGCGATACTCAAAGCAGGGACCAAGTAGTGATGCGTGCTGGCAAAGGCCGGCCCACTCAACCTGATCAAGCGATAGTAGGCGACATACATCACGGCTGTGGACACGACGCCGAGGACTGGGAGAGCGACAAGAGTCTGCGCTGTCGGGGTGATCGCCCAAGGCCGCTCGAAGGCGAGGCTCAGCGGCAGCAACATTGGAATTGCGCAGATCATGACCGCCGTTCCAGTCACAAGCGCATTCTTGTCCTGTAGTCGGGCCACCGCGCGACCGGACAGCGCATAGCTTGCAGCTGCTACCAAAAGGGCGATTAGCGGTACGGCACTTTTGCTCGAGTGCAACGTCGATACCGTGGAAGGAATTAAGAATGCAGCGAGGCTGATAAAGCCCAGCAACAGACCGAAAATGGTTGCTCGCGATGGTCTCTCACGAAGAGCCAGATGGGCGAGAAGCACCGCGAAGAAAGGCGTCGTGGCGACCAGGATCGCCATTTCGCTCACCGGTACGGTCATGGAGGCCCATGCGATCAGATAAAGGGGCAGAGCGTGGCCGAACATCGCGACCTGTGCGTATCTGGCCCAGGCATCGAGGTCTGCGGGAAGGGATCCTGCATCGCCAAACTTCAACCACACCAGCAGCACGGTTGCTGCAATCAGCAGTCTCGCCGTCGCAAGGGTCGCCGGCGGCACATCAAGAACCGCGATCTTGATGAGAACATAAGAGCCCGCCCACCAAATTGAGACGGCGGCGAGCAGGAGGTAGGCGAGGAGCGATAGCCGATCGTTAGCAAACGCAAAGACGCCCTTCATGACAGTCATTCTCCTGCCTCACGCGACAGCGGCGGACGGTGTCGTGGCGGCCAGCTTGGCCAATGCTCGACCGAACCGCACGGCGAGCGTGGCGATCTCGGCCGTTGCCATTGGGGTTGAAAGGGCCCCCAGGCCGATGCGCGATAGGAGAATCCCTTCGTCGCGGCAGAGCGAAATCAACCGCGAAAGGCGCTGTCTCTGCTGCCACGCATGATAGGCGCTTGCGTAGTCCTTGACTTCTTCGTCGCCAATGAACACGCAAAAAAGGGAGGCGGCGCCGGTGACATGCCCTCCTAAATCTGAGGCAGCCAGTGTTGCGCCAAGTTCCGAACGGGCCTGCGCTCCAAGGGCGTTGAGCCGCTCGATCTCCACTTCGGTCAGGGCGCGCATGGCGGCAGCCCCTGCAACCATGCTTAGTGGATTGGCGGTGAAGGTCCCCGCCTGGGAGACCGGCGGTTTGCCGCGGCTTGGATCAAAGACACGCATGGTTTCGGCTCGACCGGCAACAGCCCCGATGGGCAGTCCGCCGCCGACGATCTTGCCGAAGGTGCACAGGTCCGGTTCGATCCCGTAGGTGGCAATCGCACCGCGATAGCTCAACCGGAAGCTCAGAACTTCATCCGAGATCAGCAGAATTCCATGGCGAGCCGTGAACTCGCGCAGGAAATGCAGGTACGAGCGATCGACGGGTACCAGCCCCGCGCGCGATGGCAGGGGGTCGATGACGACGCACGCCAGCGTCTGCTTGTGCGGCTCCAGCAGCCGCTCAGTCGCAGCAACGTTGTTGAAAGGAATGACGACCACCTCGGCCAGGACTGAGGCCGGGGTTCCGTAGTTATACGCCTGGGCCTCTGCGGTCCCCGTTTGCCAGTCGGCAGGAACGGGATCGAAACTTGCTTCGACATAATCATAGTTGCCGTGATAGGCGCCTTCGCACTTTGCTATTTGCGGGCGCCCGGTGATGGCACGCGCGGCCTTGATGGCCACCATCACCGCTTCCGATCCTGTATTTGTGAAGCGCACCTGCTCGAAAAAGGGCACCCTTTCGCAAAGAATCTCGGCGAGATCGATCTCACTCTCGGTGGGAAAAGCAAAACTCAGTCCCATGCCGATTTGTGTGAGCAGCGCCGAGTTCACCTCTGGGTGGTCATAGCCATGGATTAGCGCCGTGAAATTATTCTGGAAATCCAGATAGGCGTTGTCGTCGACATCTGTCACATAGGCTCCCTTTCCGGATTTCAGATAAAGCGGAAAGGGCGCCTCGTAGACGCTGCTGCGGGTGTTGCCTCCAGGCATGACCTTTTTCGCACGCTCATTGGCCAGGCGAGAGGTCCTCATTTGTTCGTGGCTGGTCATGGTCCGAAACTCCGATAAGCCGCTTTGTCCGGATGCGACTGAGTGGTCACCTGGGCCCCACAGGCCGCGACGAAGCCGACCTGATTGCCGCGTAGGCATCGATGTCGTTCGTGGCTCAGGCCTCCGTCAGTGCTTCTTGCTCATAGCAAGCGATCTTGGCGCAGAGCTGCCCCAGGTCCGAAAGCTCGTGACTTGCCGTCAGGCAGATGCGTATGCCTGACCGACCCTGAGCAACCGTCGGAAAGAACGTCACGGATGTGTAAAAGCCTTCGTCGAGCAGGCGCTCCGCGAACTTGATGGCCGCGAATTCGTCACCCACTTTGATCATGCGGATTGGCAGCAGGGCGCTGCGCTGGTCTGTCACGATGTGCTTGTCGAAAAAGGCAATCCGCTCGGCCAAGCGTTCCTGGCGAAGCTTGAGCTCGGCCGTTTGGTGAATCTTCGCCGAGGCGAGGGCGGCGCCAACGGCCGCGACATTGGGTGAAGCAGAGAATGCATGAGGAAGGGAGTAGCAGCGAAACAGCGCTTCCTGATGCACCGTTCCCAGCATGAGCATGCCGCCAGAAGCGCCGAAACCCTTGCCGAGCGAAGCCGCAACGATCGTGCGCTCGCCAAGTTCGGGGGGCAACTGCGAGCGCACAAAACCTTCGCCGTTGTCACCAAAGATCGAAATGCCGTGCGCATCGTCGATGTAGAGAAAAAGACCATACTTTTCCTGCAACCTCAGAAGTTCTTTGATCGGCGCAAAGCCGCCCATCGAATAGACGCCATCGCACACATAGGCGACGACCGGATGCTTCCGGCAAATCTGCTCCAAGGCATCGAGGTCGCTGTGAGGAATAGTCTCGACCTGGGTCTCTTGCGCCACGACCGGCCTGTGAAAGGCGAGCGAGGCATGGGCCAGACGGTCGAAAACCATCACTGGTTTCTGTCCCTCCGTCAGATGTCCAGAAGCAATGATCGGCAGTGCCCCCATGTTGGCGACCATAACCGTTGAATACGCAATGACGCGTGCGCCAAAGAGTTGGGAGAGGGTGCCCTCAAGATCGCCTATGAGCGCAAAATTCAATCGTGTGCGTGCACAGGACCAGTGAAGCGAGCCATATTCTTCGACTGCCGTGATGGCGCCGGCAACGATAGCCGGATGATTGTCGAGGCCAAGGTAGGAACAGCGCACAAAATCTGTGACCGTGTTGCCTCGACGCGCTCCTGCTGTGAGTGAGACGGCCCTTCCCGGTGCGGAGTGCCCGTAGACGGCCATCAGCCCGCGCCGGTGAGCCTCTTCGAAAAACGTCCGAGTCCGATCGATGACCGAGGCAGTGTTTCGGAAGCGAGCGGCGCGGCCAGCGCTTGCTGAAGATTCTGCTGCCGACATCTGAACCTCTTTTCGCGAGTAAAGGATCGAACAGATGTGGCACATGAGCCCATCTTTCTTTCGCGGGTAAGCATCTTCCGCGAGAGAGGATGGATATAGAGCAGAATATTCTGGTCGTGCGTGAATTGTTGTTAATTGCTTCTGACCGGCAATTAATAATCCAATCAAACTTTCACAGTGTTGTAACAAGCTGGGGGAGGGGACTCGCAGGCGGATCCGGCAAACCCGCGCCGGCGAGAAACAATCAGCTTCGTGTTAAATTCACGGCACGCCGCAAGTGGCGAGGACGTGATGGTGCAGGATGGCAACAGTTCTGCCGCTCAGAAATTGTCTGTGTCATCAAGCATGTAGCCCGCGGACCGGACCGTTCGGATGGAGATTCCAGTTCGGAGCTTTTGCAGCGACTTGCGTAGCCGACTGACATGTACGTCCACCGTGCGAGCGTCGACATGGATGTTTTTTGGCCACGCGACCGCAATTAGGTCCTGGCGGCTGAAAACCTGGCGCGGATTTTCGAGCAGATGTCGTAACAAGCGGAATTCAATCGCTCCTAGTTGGATCTCCCTATCGCCACTTCGCGCGCTCAAGCTGTCGGGGCGCAGTTCCATGGCGCCGAAGCTAAGAACGTGGTGAGCGTGAACATTGCTACGCGCGCCCGTCGTTCGCTTCGACGGCAGGGAAGCCAACAACTTCGCTGGCACAAGAGGTCGCACGAGGCTGTCGTCCACGCCTGCCTTCAAAAGCTGGATATGCTGGTCTTCCGCGCCCGGTGCGATCAGCGCAACAAGTAGGATAGAGCGAGTCGTCGGGTCCTCCTTGAGCTGCGCACATAGTCTGGCAACTGGAAGACCGCTGGGGCGACAGTCCAGGACGACCGTCACCGGGGACGTTTCCCTTGCCCGTTCCGCCGCTTCCTCGATGTTGCCGGCGAGCAAGGTTTTGTATCCGTCCAAGCCAAGAATGTATTCGAGGATTATGTAGAGTTCTGCGTCTTGTGAGCAGATAATTGCCACTGGCTCCATCGGCAGCTCTGCTCCCGGTCGAAGGCGAGCCGATATACGAGATCGCGCGCGGTCGTACTCCTCTCGCCGCAATACCAGCACCCGCTGGATTCCGACCTCGAAGGTGACACAGTCAACACTGACCGCTATCGCAATCGATCCTAGCGAAATAGGTAGTAGAATTACTACCTTGCCAAGAGGCGCTCAACGCGCACCTTGACCGCAAGACCAGGGACGGCACGAATGTTCCCGGGCAGATGCCCGAGACCGTGGCTCACTTCTGTGGGTGAACAACGTCCGGTCTAATGGCTTCGTCAGCCCCGCGCCGGACGCAACCCGCGGGAGATTTTGGCGTGGAACAACACGATAGCGAAGACGTACTGGCTGGCGGAAATCGGTTAACATTATGGCATTTCGCCAATCCTTCCGAGGCTGCTGACGCCGCAGTCGCCCTTTACGGTTCAGGGGCATCGCTCGCAGCTGCGTCCGCGGCCTTCACTGCCCGCTATGCCGGCCGCGAAGATGATTTTCGTTTTTGGTTCACTGTCTTTTCGCAGCTGAGGCGCAGTGATCGAAAAGAACCGTCCGTACGGAAAACCTTGCCGGACGAACAGAAGCCGTCCGGCTGATAGCACATTGGAAGGTCAAGCGAGAGCGCTGCCAGGATGAATTTGCGACAGTGCTAATATCTCAGCCTTGGCTTGCTTTGTAGCTTCCGATGATCGAAAACAGCTTCAATAGCCTCAATCCATCATTAAACTCTTACCGTGTCCGTGGCATTCACGCGAAAGGAAGCGCCGGATGAATACCATGCACATACTTCAGGACGCCTTACAGTTGGCAAATGCCCCAACCGTCGGGGCGCTCATCGGACTCTATCGCGCCGCTATTCGCCAGTTCGGGTTTAGCCACTTCATCGTGACGGGATTGCCAAGCCACGGCCAGCGCTTCGAAAATCTGGTCCTTGAACGGTTCTGGCCCGAAGACTGGATGTCCCACTATCTATCGCGCGACTACATCAAGCGCGATCCGGTTGCGATGGCCTCCCTTGTCCTTAGGACACCCTTCACCTGGAAAGAGGCCAGTATGCGCGCCAGCGCGTTGGGATCCGCTGGCGATCGCATCATGAGGGAAGGGGCCGATGCCGGCCTGAAAGACGGCGTATGTATTCCCATTCCCGTCCGCAACGCGCTCGCCGGCTGCATTTCGCTTGCCGGCGAGACGCCAATCACGCGCAAGGAGGCCCTAGAATCCGTGAATGTCCTGTCGCTTACTTTCGCGAGCAGGCTTCAACTGCTCGTCGACCATAGCCGTCCCAAAGGCCTGACACTCTCTGATCGGGAACGCGAGGTGCTAGCCTGGGTGGCGGAGGGCAAAACAGCGTGGGAGATCTCGCAGATACTCGGCATATCCGACTCCACGGTGAACAAGCACATTGCTGGCGCTATGCGAAAGACTGGGTCCGTCACGCGCACGCAGGCCGTCGCAAAAGCTTTGAGCGCGATGGAGATCGCCGGTTGAACCACGCCCCGCGTCAATGGCTAAAGATGGCAATAGCCGGCGCGAGCGCCTCCTAAGAATGTCGCTCCAAATAGGAGTGGCCGCATTTCATGATTCGTCTCATCACAGGTAGCGCTGACCCTCGCCACCAAGATCTCCTGGAGGAACACTACAGGTTGCGTCACGACATTTTTGTCGGCGAGCGTGGGTGGGCGGCGCTTGCCCGACCCGACGGGCGCGAGGTGGACGGCTATGATACACCCCACGCAGTTTATGTGCTCGCCCTCGAGGATGACCATGTGGTTGGAGGGTACAGGTTCCTGCCGACGAGCGCCCCTCATCTTCTCCAAGATCGTTATTCGCACCTGGTCGATGGACCTGTGCCGCATGGGCGTGAGATCCACGAATGGTCCCGATTTTTCATAAGAAGGGATCGTCGCGGAGGGAAGCTCTTCGGCCAGTTGATGGGTTCAGTTCCCGAGATGTGCAGGCTTCTGGGCGTATCGAGACTAACGAGCGTGATAGAGCCTGATTGGCTCACGCGGTTCGATGCCGCGAGTTTTCGCTATGGACTGCTCGGGCCATTTGTCGAGGTGGCCGGCATGCAACTCGCCGCGGTGCAGATTGACATCGAACAAGCTCCCGAGCCGGGCCAGCCAATCGGCTGGAATACGACAATTTAGGTCGGGCCGATATAGGGTCAGGCTAAACAGGGGTGCCTCGTTGGACGAACAAGTTCACGCTTTGATCGACGCCATCGATCTTGCTCGCGACGAACGCGCGGTGCGAAACGCTCTGAAGAAGTTTGTAGTGGATTGTGGCTTTGAGCGGTACGCATATCTCCATTCCGGTCTGACTGGCGCCGGGGTATCGAGCGATTATCCACCCGAATGGCGAGAGACCTATTTTCGCAAACGATACTCCAGCATCGATCCCGTGGTGACGAAAGCGAAACGACTCAATGCACCGTTTTCCTGGTCGACCGAAGATCTACATCCAAGGCGACGATCGCCGGAAGAGCGGCGGTTTGTTGCAGAGGCGACCGACTTTGGCATTCGGTCAGGACTCACAATTCCGCTGCAAGTGAGTTTTGGAACTGTGGCGATGCTCACCTTGGCGTCCTCCCGTCAGTCCACTGAAATCTCGTCCCTACATGACAGTCACCGGACAGCGACGGCGGTGGCTTTCGTCCACATCAAGCTGAGCATGCTAAGCGCGTCTGAGTGTGAGAGGACGGAAACGCGGCTAACAACGCAGGAGGCTGCATGCCTCACGTGGTCGTCTCTGGGAAAATATATGCCGGAGATTGCTGCCATTCTCGGAATAGAGCACAGAACCGTGCAATATCATCTCGACAATGTGCGAGAAAAGCTCGGGGCGATAAATCTGCCACACGCTGTCCGTATTGCATTGGTGCGCAAGCTCCTCAATTGAGTGCCCGGTGCAAACGGTGACGCCAAATGTTAACCGAATAAACGTTACAGGTGTACTGGCCTGGTTACCGCAAGTTCCATAATGTTTGTTATGCAACTTTAAGTTGTAGGCACAAAGTTAAAATGTCCCACTTCTGCAAAGTAGGAATGTCGCTTTCCCTTTGCTGGATGCCATTCTCACGGGCGCCATTTTTGAGGGAGACAGCTGATGGGATTGGTTCTGATGAGCGAACGCGAGCTTCAACGCATAGAGGTGCTGTCGAGAGTCGCTGATCGGCGTAAGGGTTCCTTACGTGACCTCTGATAAATCACAAACCACTGGGAAGACAATTGGTCTCAGGGCGACTTCAAGCAAGCGTGGGCCTGTGGCGCAGCATCGCGGCACCACCATGGTAGCGTCGCCTCTGATGACCTCCCAACGAGTCTCTGTGCCCTCACGCCAGATCCGGATAGCCAATCGTTTGCCGCAGACCCACATGTCCTTCAGGGTGAGTTCCGGAAGCCATTCGGGAAGCTGGGGATCTAGGTACAGCTTGCCATTGGGAGCGTCAGGCTGGAAGCCAAGCATCGCCTGCAAGAAAGCGAAGCAGGAGCCGGCGGCCCAAGCCTGAGGCACGTTGGCTTTAATGTATTGCACCGGAAACGTCGTCGGCGTCCGGGTGGCCCCGGCGTACAGCTCGGGCATCCGCGGCGTCTCCGTGGGCCTCTAACCTCAAATGATAATTGTTCCGCCCTAACCCACGTTAAAGGCGCGACTTTTTCCCCAACCAAAGCATGCAGTCGCGGTCCCAACGCCGGGGCGGAGCCCCTCGCCGGCTATTGCTGGCGATCGTTTCCGACGGCGGCGAGGATGCGTCGCGTGCGAACCAGGATGCGCGGACTTGCGGTCCGCGGCGTAACCGTTCCGCCACGAGGTCGAGGCCTCCTCCGTGCCCGCCGAGCGCTGGATGGCTCAACAGGCATCCTGACGTCGCGGTGAATGCGGGGTTACTATCCACAGGTGGTTTGAGGCACAGCCCATTCGCCGCTGCGGGAAGAGTACGCTCAGGGCCAAAACTTCGCTGGCGTCAGAACCTGATCAATCCATTGTGCTGGAGGACATATAAGACGATCAAAATCGCGATGATCCCACACACCCCTACCGCGGTCTTGTTCATGGCGCTATCCGGTCACTGGAAGCCACATATTGCCGATCTGTCAGCCGTAGTGAAGCCTGGGCTTGGTCTCGGTGCCGGTAAATTGAACGCCGATCCGCTCGTTCTTCCGCCACCGCATCACGCACCGGTAGGCGACCCCGTCGACCGGCACGTACAGCAGAAATTCCGGGGGCACCCTGGCCTCCACCGGCACCTTCAACTCGGCACCGCCCGCGTGCTGATTGCGGATGCTGCAGCTGATTTCCGAGTTGGTGATGCTGGTAATGATCGCTGCGCCCTTCAGCACCCGCTGCCGGTGCTCGCGGCGGGGTAGCGTTTCGTCCGGCATGGCGGGTCCTCCGCGCGCTCCTTCAGCGCCAAATTGACCGCAAGCCCCCTGCCCTCTTACCACAGACTGGCGCCCAATGTTGCGCATAAGGCGGAATGCCCGCCGCGGTGGTGTTCCGGCAAGGCGACCGGCCGCAAAGCTGCGCCGTCGTCATGGCCGGATTCCTCGCCCGCCAGCGGGTCGTTTCCGGACGAAACCAGATCTCCTCCTTCTACGTCCCCGGCGACATGCCTAATCTCATACCTTGCATCTGCCCGTGATGGAGCATGATCTCTGCGGCGTCGGACGGTCGACCGTCGCCTTCGTGACCCACGCCCACCTCAGGAGCCTGATTGCGGCCTCGCCGAAACTGGCGAATGCGTTCTGGCGCGAAACGCTGATCCAGGCCGCATCTCTCAGGAGTGGCTCGAAAACCTCGGAGCTCGCCAGGCATTGGCTCGCCTGGCCCACCTCTTTTGCGAACTGGCGGCGCGGCTTCAGATGGTCGGCCTGGTGGAGAATGGTCGCTTCGAGCTGCCATTGACACAAAGCGACTTCGCGGACGCCTGCGGGCTATCAATCGTGCACGCGAACCGCATGCTGATGGAGCTTCCGCGCAGAGAGCTGATCGAATTTCAGCATCGGCACGTCCGCATTCTCCATCCCCATGCCCTGAAGGAAATCGCTGAATTCGACCCCGCCTACCTGCACGCGCTGTAGAGTTCGGCCCTTACAGCCATTGAGCGAACGGCACTCAGGTTCCCGGCATTCTGAACGCGAACGAATAGACGACCCCATCGGCCTCGTCCGTCACGCGGACCCATGTCGTCTCTTCGCGCCTGTCCCAGACGTCGCGGCCAGTGGCTGCGCGCGCTGCCTGCAAGGGCGTCTCTGCAGCGGCGATCTGGTGGGATGTCGCGCTCCCACCCGACATGATTTCAACGATGTAGCTCTTCAATGTGCCCTCCAACGCAGTTGCAGCCATCAACCCCGGATGCGCTTTACTTGTTCCGATCGTCAGGGAAAACGGCCCCGGAACCGAAACCGCCAACGCGAATTGAGTGGCTGATTGCTTGGCCCGCCTCAATCCGCTCGATGAGCGTATCGTGGCTCCTGAGGGGTTCGCATGTGTAACGATTATGAGCAGCATATCGCCTGGGCGGAATACTGCCGGATGATGGCCGAGTTGGCCCTCAGAATCCCGAGCCACCAAACCGAGCTCGACCTGCCCCAGGCTGACGACATCCGCATCAACGACCCGGCGCCCGTCATGCGCGCCGCGGGAGACGCGGTCGAGCTCGCCGCAATGACCTTCGGCTTTCCCCCGGGGAGTCCCAAGGGCGGGCCTGTCTTCAACTTCCGCTCCGAGGGCCGGCGCTTCGCCGCCACCAAGCGCTGTCTGATTCCAGCCTCGGCGTTCTTCGAATTCACCGGCGCCCGATATCCGAAGGCCAAACACCGCTTCACGCTAACGGGTGCGCCGTTCATGGCGATCGCCGGGCTCTGGCGTGAAGCGGTCGGCAACAAGCCGCCAACCTTCACCATGCTGACCACCGAGCCCGGCTCCGACGTGGCGCCCTATCACAACCGGCAGGTGGTTGTCCTCCGGCCCCAGCACTGGGCGGCCTGGCTGAACCTAACGAAACCGGAAGGTGAGCTGCTGCGTCCTCTGCCGGCCGGCGCGTTATCCGTCGAGACCGTGCGCCCCGAGAGCCCATAGCCAGCGGCCTGCTCTCAGTTCAAGTGCCTGATCATGATGCCGTGAAGCCAGTGGTAAAGACTGAGGTCGGCCGGGCGGCCATCCTCTTCAGCGATTGCGATTTCCAAGGTCAGGATCACCAGGCTGCCCGATCGCAGGAAACCTGGCCGATGCCCAAGGTTGATGGCGAGGAGGTCAACATGACGGACGACCGTAAAGGCAACGGCCAACAGACCGATGAAAGCCTCATCGCGAAGCTGGTCAGAGAGGCGGGGATTACTGAACAGCAGGCAAGCGAACTGGTAAGGCTGATCGGCACGGACTGGGAGTCGCTGCTCCGGGAAGCCCGCTTCCTCAAAAAGCGGCATTGACCGCCACGCCGTTTAGCGGAATCCTGCTGTCCTGGACGCGGCGGGGAAAGTGGTCATGTTCAGCAAGGAATTTTCGACCCTGATGAGCTCTCACTGCTCAATCGTGTGTTCCAGCGCAGTGCGGCTCGCACCGAAACCGAGGGCGACCGTGAACTCCGGGCGATGCGGATCATCGCACTGTACCGTGCGGGTGTGACCGAGGAACATCGGCTGGTCGAGATGATCGTCGACACTCCGCCTGGCCGTTAGGGCCCTTCCGCACCACCGTTTCGCCGCCGCTTGGCCGGGAGCGGTCTCGGGCGCTTCAACTCGAGCGCGCGCCGGAACGCCACCGCCGCCATATCGCACGTGTGCCGGGAGGGGCCGTTCGAATTCAGGATGATTTTGGCCTGACCGAGAGTGAGCCCGTGCTTTTCGGCAAATTCGACTGGATCGTAAGCGTCCTCCCAGCCTGCCCCGGTGGTTTTAATGCCTCGCATGTGCGTCTCTCTCCTTGGCGCCTCGGGTGCGGGACAGTTTTCGCCGGCTGACACGGCAGCTTCAGGATAGCCGACCCTTGATTTCAGACTGAATGGCCCGGACCCGCTCGTCAGCTTCGGTTGAGGCCGCGTCGATGAGATAGCTCAGCAAGTTCTCGCCCGCAGCACTCGTCCTCTTGCGGATTTCCTTCAGCATCGCCGACGCGAACCGCAAGTTCTCGAGTTTGACATCCGGATGCATCAGAACCTCCCACGCATTCCAGACGAATCGAACCTTATTTTAGCATTTCCGCAGAAACGGCGGCGCGGCCATGTTTGTTCCTCCGCCCCGCGGTGCTATTAAGATCGCATCGTCGACAACGGAGTGACCAGACCTCGACGGCTGAGAGACGCCGACTGAGCTCCCGTCTGTGAGAGACCGGAGACATGCCAGAGGATCCCCATAACCCGCGCCCGCTGCAGTCGTCTCACGACAGGAAGGTCCTCGATGTGAGCCGAGCGCCGATTGATCGCTCCCGGAAGCTCTTAGCGGAGACGCGTCCCCCCGGGTCGCGGCCAGGCTCCGTCGCTATCCGGCACGTTAACGGCGCGTGGCAGGTGACAGTGGAAGAGGATGCGCCGCACGTTGGATTTGCTCGGCACCAGCTTGCCGAGCGGAATGGTGGTTTCAGTCGTGGTCATGGTCTTGCTCCTTGTTGCTTTCAGGGGTCGTCCTGAGGTTCAGGCCCCCTGAACCTCTGCCCAGCGGCGAGCAGCGGGAGTGAGGGAGGCAAGCCCCGGCGGCGGAGGGGGATCACCCGACTCTGCACGGAGCAAGCGAAGGAAGATCGGGGAGACCGCCGGCGGGGCTTGCGGGGAGAGAGGGCCGCGCGCCTCTCTCGCGACCAAAGCAAACAAGGGCGTACAAGGCGGAAGCACCGAAATGCCCGTCAGCGGGACCAAGTCAGTTCGGTGCTGGAGAAAGTTCGTGGCCCTGAGACCGGTTCAACAGGGCAGCCGTAGGAGCATCAGCATAGCGCCGCCGTCAGGCGGGATGCGGGACCGACAGCCCCCGGCGAAGGGCGCCGTATGCTGCGGCCTCAAAAGCTGGTCGTCGGCGCTCAACTACCATCCTGTGCGGCTGAACGACAGACGGGCTGCGCAGCCAGACTGCCTCTGATCGAGCCGCTGCCCGGATATATCGTTCTACACAATCCTCAATTGGTGGACTCGCGCGATATATCGGCAGCTTAGTGTGGCCCCCGTCAGGCCAGAAGGAGGGCCATGCCTGCGGAATCCGGGAGGAAACGATGTCTGCAAAAAATGAAGACTACCGCACGAACAGAGCCGACTACCTGATTGCTGCGAAGAACCGCCAAGCGACCGTTGGTCAACAGGATCCCCATGCGGGGCTGGCAGCGGACGCGGGGAAACCCCTGGGCCTGAGAGATTGGCGCTTCGCCGCATTGGCCGCGAATCCGTGCCAAAGCTTGCCGCGGCCGAGGAGGCCAAACCGCCCGGTTCTGTAATCAGATATCCACCGGTAAGTTCAGCGAGCCTTAGAGCACCAGGCGCGCCGTCATTGCGCTCGCCGGCGTCCTTATCTGCAAGATGTGGTTGGCCAGAAGGAACAATCTCATCATTGCCGTCTGGAGTTTTTATACGCTGACAAAATAAGCGGGTCATTGGAGTGCAGATGCGCATCAAAGATGGCGAGCTTGAGCCCGTAGGTAAGCGGGGTTTGCGTGTTACAAGTGTCGCAGACGAAGACCTTGGCGCTCTTGATCCATAACCCTTTTCGGACCACTGCTCTTTCGCATCCGGGGCAACGGAAATTCATGTCAGAATCGTGCAGGTCTGGTGAAAATCCCATCGTCTCGCTCCGCCGATGAGAATGCGAAGCAAAATCGATGCCGAGGTAATGTCCCAGGCTGATACGCGTTGTCCGAGACAGCGGCCGAACAGGAACCCTACGACCGCGAGGTCGCGATCGTTCGTTCGCACGACGGTGGCCCTTGGCGAACGTGATACAAATCCGGTGTTGCCAAAGGCGGGATTCTTCGGGTCCCCTCTTCAGGTCCCGCCGGAAATCGGCCCGGTAGCCGTCCCTGACCTGACTCTATCGGCCGGCCCCCGTTTAAGCACAAGGCGTCCAGCCCTTGCGCTTCTCGGGCGTGGCATGCCTAGTGAACTGCAGGTTCCGATGGTCTCGGCCGGCGGCGCGGGACCCGAGGCAATAGATGATTTTCAGCAGATCCCGCAGATCCCAATGATGCAAGCAGCCCGTCCGCCCGCCACCTGTTTGTTCAACCTTATCCTGCGGGTGATGTTCCATTAGCGATCGCTTGACTAACCCGCTGCCCGCTCCAGACTCTTTTTATGGCGAAGGGCTCATTCAATATCGGCGATGAAGCCGCCATCACCGCGACCGTGCGCGGGCGCGTCACCGAGGACCGTGTGAGCGTCTCAAGACCCTCCTATGGTCACCCTCATTCGATTGTCGAAACTGCCACGGTGGCGAAGGGTCAACCCATCGAGCTGGTGGGTGATGTCACCTTTGTCGACGCGGAAGCCGGCAAGCTCACCGGCAACCTTGGCGTGCCGGTCACTTTGAATGCCGACACTCTCAGGCTCGTGATGCGCTATGCGCCGCCGAAGCGCAAGGCGCCGCTGGTGGACAAGGCGACGTGACCAAGCTTTCGGAGCTCGGCGCATTCGAACCTCATCTGAACGGGAAAATTTGCGAGCACGAAAGCGAGTATTTCTACCGCTGCCCGCGGTGCGGCCAGATGGTGGATGAACGTGACGCGCGGCAGGTGGTTTGGCATTCGTTCTTGGAGCATGAGCGTCTCATCATCGATGGGGACGCGCCTCACTTGCCATAAAGCGGCGGAGTCGCAAGAAGAGTGGCAACCGACGGCCTTTGGGGGGCGGGTACGAGCTGTCGGTTACCGAGTACGGGAGGCCTTCGAATCAGAAAAATGCTTCGGCCCTGCAACGGATTGTGCCAACACTCGATGGCGACGGGAACTCATGCTGTCTCATTTCGAACCGAAAAAAGCTGGCAATGCTGCCGACACCGCCCTTACCCAAGGTCCCATACAGCTGAATACAATGTTTCAACCGCCGACTGGTTGAACAGACCGTGAAAAAATCGCTAGCCCTGGTGGCCGGACGACCGCCGCGTCGATCTCCCGTTGTGAACGGGGCCGAAGCGAATCAAGTCGTCAGTCGAGAGTTGTTCTCCGGTCCAACAAGGCCCCAGCAGCATGCCCATCTACTATTGCCACGTCGACAACGGCACATTTAACTCTGACGACGAAGGCGTGGATCTGCCCGATCTGGATGCCGCGCGGTTGGAAGCCGTGCGCGCCGCAGGCGAGATGATAAACGACAGCAAACAGTCATTCTGGGAGCACATGACGCCGGGATCATGAACGTGACAGATGACCAGGATCGGCTTCTGTTCACTCTCCAATTCGCCGCGAAGGTCCCGTCAGGAGAGGCCTTTTACATTCCGCGAGAGCGTGAAACAAAAAACCCACCAGCCGAAGCCAGCGGGTTGGCACCGTCCCCTTCTGCGACCAGCAAGGCGGCATAGGTCGCGATGTGCGCTTCATCGTAGGCCGTGATGACAGCCGCGTCCGGCGCCTCATCATCAAGCTCATGTTTGGAGGTGAGGAATATCTCCCAGGCTTCTACCTCTGGTGATGGCGCATCGACATAGCGGCCAATCGAAATCAGGTGCAAGGCGATCTTGCTTCGCAGGTCGTCGCGGCTGCCGAAGCGAGCGTCGATGTCCCTGAGCTTTTTATATAACCCTCGACGTTTGCAGCGCGGAACATCGACATCACCCAGAAACGTAGTGACCGCGGCCAATGGCGCAAATATCGCAGCCCGTGGCAGCGACCTCCTGCACGAACGCCGGGATTGTCGGTCTCTCATCCGCTTCATTCTAACACGCCTTAACGAATGCTCGAAATTTTTCAACCCTACGATGTATCCGCCCAAGGCGCTCACAGTGCCTCCGATTAGGCGCCACCCTGTCAGAATCGTTGCCCAGCGCGGCCTTGGCCGTGCCCTGCTGGCCTGGAGTTCGGATGTGCTGAATGAACTGTTTGAGAAGAATCGGGCGTGGTCCGAGGAACGCCGCCGCGAAGACCCGCCTATTTTGAGCGGCTTTCGAATCTGCAGCGACCGCAATACCTCTGGATAGGCTGCTCAGACAGCAGGGTGCCCGCCAACACCATCACCGGCTTAGAACCGGGCGAAGTCTTCGTCCACCGGAACGTGGCCAACCTCGTGCATCCCAGCGACCTGAATCTGCCGTCGGTGCTCGAGTACGCGATTGATGTTCTCGAGGTTTCCCATGTCATCGTCTGCGGCCACTATGGCTGCGGCGGCATTCGAGCTGCGCTGGACGGAGAACGGCATGGCATTATCGACCACTGGCTGCAGCCCATCCGCGATGTGGCCGAGCAGAACCAGGAAGAGCTCGACCGCCTGCCAGACCTGGCAACCCGTCTCAACCGTGTGTGTGAGATGAGCACACGCAACCAGGTTGCCCGTCTCGAGCAGACACCGATCGTGCAGTGGGCATGGAAGCGCGGCAAGCGCGTGCGCATTCACGGCTGGGTCTACCGACGGACTGCTCTCCGATCTCAAATGCAGCGTGCCGTCTCAACCGGCGGGGACAGACGTCCCGACGCTCAAGAGGCCGGAGTGAGCTCCGCGCCAGTAAAATGGAAATCCACAGAAACGCCGACGGAATTCGGAGCCAGTTCCGAAGGATTCGGCCGGCGCCTAAAGGGAGCTGACTTCCCGGACGTCAGGGTGCCTTCAGCAAACGCTGCAGGGTCGAGAAATCCTTAAGGTCCCGGTACGGCGTGAGGTCGAGATCCTTGGGCACCTTCTTGAGCCTCTCTTCCGATATCGGCTTCTCGTTTTGGTTGAGCGCCTGGTAGGCAGCCCCAGCTCAGACCAGCCGCTTGTACCGCGTCACGTTCGGCCCGGAGGGCGATCTGATGCGCGTGAAGATAGTGTAAGCGAAGCTCGTCCAGAAGTGCCTTCTCTACGATCTCATGGGTGACGAGGAAAGGCGTGATCCTGACCTGGTGGAACGCCGTTCCATGGTGAGAGGCATGTGCCGGTCGATATAGATGGTTGCCCCGTCTCTGCTATAGCCAGCAATGTAGGGGATGTCGAAGTCGTGGACGACCTTTACTCGGCGGTACAGTGCGCGCAGCGCGTCCATCAGAACGGCATCGTCCACGTCATCAGAGACGTGGCGGAGTTCACCGTCGAGCTTTGCTCTTTCTATCCCCAAAGGTGGCTCCATCGGTCGGGCCTGTAGGGGTCCGGTCTGGCTGTCGAAACAAACGGTAAGTCTACTAAAATGTTCCTAGATGAGGCATCGGTGCAGGCGTACTGCGAAGCGGCCTCGAAGGTGTGTGGTGCCGGTGAGGTTGCTCGCCGAGATCGACGGGGGCCGTGCTAGGCGCCGTCACTGCCCTTCACAGCTCGCGCGGCTTTCTTGCACGTCGGAATAAGTTGCTGCCCATATCAAATGAGGTGGGCACAGGCCGCTTCTCAGGCGCAGACTCTCGCCCGCGTCGGCGATCAGCCAATGCAGGCCGGCACCGAGACTCGACACAGCGCTCCCGCCGGAGGGGAGCTATGGACGACGAAGAGCGACGACACCTTGAAACCTTCCGCCCGCTTCAAACGGAGTTTGATCGGAAGCTCCTCGCCGCAGCCAGGCAATGTATCGAGCAGTCACGGCGGACGCTGATCGAGACAGCACCACTGATCGGAGTGCACCGCCTGCGCGCCCAGATGGGGATTTCAACTAAGCCCGCGACCAAGCGACGGCCCGGCAGCAAAAGGTCTGGCGCAAGCTAAGGCTATGGTTCATCTGAAGATGTGGCAGCATCTCCTTCTAAGATAACTCGACGCCCCGCTGGCTGCCACGCTCTACGGAATAGGCCCGAGTGAACTCGGCCCCGAGAAGAAAGATCAACGACGAATAGTAAATCCAGAGCAGCACAACGATCAGCGCGCTGGCCGCACCGAACGACGACGCCACGGCGCTGCTTCCGATGTAAAGGCCGATCAAACTCTTGCCGATTGTGAACAGGGCCGAGGTGACGAACGCCCCAAACCAGACGTCGCGCCACTGCAAGTCCCTGTCCGGGAGAACCTTGTAGATCGCCGCGAATAAAACGGCGATCAGCAGGAACGATATCAGAATATTCACCCCTTCAACGATCGCTGATCCGAACGGCAGCAGCTGATTAATGGTGGCGCTGAGCGCGCTGATCGCCGCGCTCGCCGCGAGCGACACAATGAGAAGGAAGCCAAGCGCGACGACCAGTCCCAAGCTGGCCGTCCTGGCCCGTATCAGGCGCGTGATCGAACTTCCTTCAGGTTTCGCCCTCCAAATGGTGTTCAATGCCGATTGCATTTCGCCAAAGACGCCTGACGCCGTAAGAAGCAGAGTGATGAGGCCAACCACGGTCGCGATGATTCCCGACTTCTGATTTGAGGCGCTCTGCAGCGCAGTTTGCAGCACCTCGGCACTTTGAGTGCCCATCACCCCGGAGAGCTGACCAGCTATTGCATCTCGTGCCGCGTCATGCCCAAACACCAGGCCCGCCACGGCTACCACCAGGAGCAAAACAGGCCCAAGCGACGTCACTGCAAAAAAAGCCATGGCTGCGCCGTGACTGAGGGCGCTATCCGCGATGAACCCCGCCACGCTCGCCTTTACCATTCGCCACACCTCAAGCATGGCACACCCCGCTGTCAGCCCGCCGAAACTCTCCCTTCTCCCATACCAGGAGCATGCTTGTTCTCCAGCTCAGGTCTTGCGCTTTGAATGACCTCCACCAGACTGCTGTGCCGAGTCGGGAGCCGATCCCTCGGATTGCGTAGACTTCGCAAGCTGTTCGCGTACCGCGTTCTCCGTGCTTTCGGCGGTGGACTTTACGATTTCGCCCACTCGGTCTGCCAGAGTGCCATCCTTAGACGCCTGTCGCCCGGCCGCATCGCCGGCTGCATGGTAAGCTTCCGCTGCCACCTGCTTCGCCGCTTCGACGCCCTTGTCGAGGGTGGCTTCGGCTCCCCTCCGCAGCTTTTCTCGGTATTCGCCCAACTGCTCGTCCTCGACTTGCGTATGGGGGAGCAAAGCCCCAATCGCGGCTCCCACGGCGAGGCCAACGGCCGCGAGAGCCAACGGCTGATCCTGCAGAAGCCCCTGCGCAGAGCGAGTAGCTCTTGCCGCCATATCGGCTGTGGCGGTCGCCGAGCTGGTGAGCGTCTCCGATGCGCTGTTTGCCATTCCCGCGACAGTTCCGGCGGCCCCGCTCGCCATCTCGGACAAACTGTCCGCGGCGCCGCTCGCCATTTCGGACATGCTGTCCGCTGCTCCACTTACCATTCCCGAGACAGATCTTGCTGCATCACTGGCAGTATCAGCGGCATAGCCAGTGGCGTCCGAAACAGCGGCACCCATGCCGGGACCCGATATGCCGAGATCTGACTCCGCCCGGCGGGAGGGATAACCTGGTGTTGTTGCGGGAGCGCCGCTGCCCAGCATCAGCCAGGCCAGACCGGCGCCGATCACCGTCAGCGGCAGGGGATTGTCCCGAACTTGGGCCTTCAGGTTGTGGAGCAGGTCGGAGCCCACACCTTCGCTGAAAATGCCCGTGAACTCATCAAAGAGCTGGCCAGGCGTCATTTTGCCTCGAATTGTTTCTGCGGTCGCCACGACCTTTGCGCGCGTGGCCTCAGCCTCGCGTTCGAGTTCGGCTGCGGATTTGTCGCTCATCTCGCCTGTTCCTTGATTGCGTTAGCGTCACGCCTCAGTTGCTCCTGCGTTCGGTCCGGCGCCAACGCGGAGGGCGACATGCTCGCCATCCCGTTCCGCAAGAGGATCACCCCCAGCACCGCAACGATCACTCCAACAACCAGAGAGGACCATCCTGCGCCCAGGCCGAGGCGGGTCAGGGCAATGACGAGCGCTTGCAGAAGGACTATCAGTGCCGCGAGGAGACACACCGCGCCACCCAGAACCTCAACGGCGCCCGCCCCAGCCTTACTCACGCTCTCCGACAGCTCTGCGCGGAGGAGCCTCGCCTCCGTTTGCACGAGTGTGCTCACCTGCTGCGCCAGATCGGCCACCAACGTGCCGAGGCTTTGGTTGTCTTGAGTGGTCATCTCTTTAGCTCCGCGGCTTTCCCAGGAGTGCCGCCATCAACACCCCAGTTGGACGACGCGTCATCCGCCTGCTCGCGCGCCTTCTTGGCGGTTTGCCTGCTTGTGGTCCGATCAGGCTTTTTCGTCCCGGCCGCGCTATGCCCTGCGCGGTGTGTTTCCGAAGGAGAAGCCTTAATGAATCTTCCGAGCGCTAGTCCTGCCAGCACTGAGCCCGCGATAAGAATGCCGGGATTTTGGCGGCCGAAGTTCTGGATATCCTCAAGCACCTCGCCGAAGGGCTTGTCTTTCAATGAGGAGGATAGACTTTCCAATCCGCCTGCCGCATCCCGCATAAAACCCGCCGCCGGGCTCTGGTCGCTGTTGGCCAAATGGTCGCTTGCGGCGCGCAGAGCACTCCCAAATGCCGCCAAGCTGGATCCAATGTCGCGCTGCGTTTGCTGGGCTTTCTCGGATACAGCCTCCTGTACTTCCGCCGTGTAATCGGCTGCCTTACGGCCGATCTCGTCGCGGGCAGTCTGGAGCGCCTCTCCAGCGCTTTGGCTTTCTTTTTTAACACGGTCGGTAATGTCGTTTTTAGCCTTGGTGAACTCGGCCGGTCCACGGCCTTGATCATTTCCGCTCCGCATGACGTCCTCCTAATGAAAGCCGAGGAAGGAGAGCACCGCGAGCACGACGACGATGAGACCTATGAGATAGATGACACTGTTCATGGCAGTGGTTCCTTGCTTCCGGTTGAACGGTTCGTGGAACCCTATGTTCCTTTCGATAAGAGATTTGGTATGGGAATCTCTTGCAGCACTGGAAGCGAGGAGAGATGGGCTCGGCGCTCGCTGTTCTGGCCAGGCCTTACACCAGCAATTGCTATTCATGGGGGCGGGGCTGCGACAGAGGGGCAGGATCAAAAGTCGCCAGCGGGCCTAGCCAGTTCGGCGCTCGGGGAGCTGGACGGTTCGGCGAAAGCCGCCGGCGCGGTTTCACCCGAGTTCACATAGGACTACGCAACTGCCTTCTGACGTTTTTCCGAAGCCCCTTGCTTGCTCTCCTTGGCTCGCGCGCACAACGCGCGAAACTCTTCAACCTCGGCCTCGGTAAGGTGCTCGATGCCGATGAAGGCGTTCTTCGCGGCGCCGGAGCGGATCAGCTCGTCGAGCTTGGCCTGGATGGCCGCGCCGTCGCGGTTCTGGGTGTTCTGGATCAGAAAGACCATCAGGAAGGTGACGATCGTTGTACCGGTGTTGATGATCAGCTGCCAGGTTTCCGAATAGTGGAAGACCGGGCCGGTTACGGCCCAGATCAAAACGGACGCCAGGCATAGGGCAAAGGCCCACGGACGGCCGGAAGCGCGTGCGACGACCGTCGCAACGCGATTGAAGGTTTTTTCCATTGGGAGTCCTGGTGAAATGCGGAGGCGCTTCAACAATGTTGCACTCGGATTTTCGTTCCGAGCCCGCCCGGGCGCGCGCCCGAGAGCAGCAGGTACGCGTGTGCCGGAACATGTTGCCCATGCGGGAGTTAGCCATTGCCTGTCACGGGCGAGTCAACACGCTGAACCTGGAGAACGCCGATGGCTACGAGCAAGAAAGCCGCTGCCGCCGAGAAGGGCCTTGAAGACCTGTTCCTCGACGGCCTGAAGGACATCTATTACGCCGAAAAGAAGATCCTGAAGACCTTGCCCAAGATGGCGAAGGGCGCCGATGACGAGAAGGTCACCGCCGCTTTTGAAAAGCACCGCGCCGAAACCGAAGGCCAGGTCGAGCGCCTCGAGGAAATCTTCGACCTCCTCGGCAAGCCGGCCCGCGGCAAGACCTGCCCGGCGATCGACGGCATCCTCGAGGAAGGGTCCGAAATTCTCGAAGAATACAAAGGAGCCCCGTCCCTCGACGCCGGTCTCGTCGGTGCAGCCCAAGCCGTTGAGCACTACGAGATCGCGCGCTACGGCACCTTGATTGCCTGGGCAAAGTCGCTGGGCAAGGACGACGTCGTGCAGTTGCTGAACGCGACGCTGGAAGAGGAAAAAGCCACCGACGTGGCGCTGACCACCCTTGGTGAGCAGGGTGTCAACGATCGGGCGGTCGCTGAGGCCGCCTGACCTCAGTTCGGGGAGGACTCGCTCGGAGCCCTCCCCGAATACGAGCACTGCCCGAAGCAGCCCTAAAGCGCAGGGAACCATGCGCCGCGTCCGGAGTTGTGTGGCAGCTCAACGCGGTGGACAGGACACATATGGGAAGGAAGGGCCCGGCCGGGTTGGCAGACGACCTCGAGTCCTCAGCCGTCAATTACGAAGATTTTTTTGAAAATGCCGCGGTCGGCCTGCACGTCGTCGACGGCGACGGCCGTATCGTCCACGCGAATTCCGCGGAATTGAAGCTGTTGGGCTATGAGCCCGACGACTATATCGGGAAGGAGATCGCCGGCTTCTACGAAGAGGAAGCTGTCATCCGCGACATCATGGATCGTCTCAAGCGCGGCGAGAAGGTTTACCGTTATCCGGCGCGTCTGAAGGCCCGGGACGGTTCGGTCAAACACGTGGAAGTCAGTTCGAGCGGGTACTTCAAGGATGGCCAGCTTGTCCACACGCGCTGCTTCACCGTTGACGTGACGCCGCTCAAAACCGCTGAACGGGTTATCGGTCAACAGGAGGCCCGCTTCAACCAGATCCTGGATGCCCTGCCCGTCGCGATCTACACGACCGACGCCGAGGGGAAGATTACCTACTACAACCGGGCGGCGGCCGAATTGGCTGGCCGCGAGCCGAAGATCGGCGAGGACGAGTGGTGTGTGACCTTCCGGCTCTTCACGCCCGACGGCAAGCCGTTGCCGCACGACGAATGCCCGATGGCGATTGCCCTCAAGGAAAACCGGCCGGTGCGCGGCGTTGAAGCGATCGCCCAGCGGCCGGACGGATCGTTCTTCCCGTTCATGCCGTTTCCAACGCCGTTGCGCAACGACCGCGGCGAACTGACCGGCGCCGTCAACATGTTATTCGATCTCACCGATCGGAAACTGGGGGAAGATGCGGCCCAGCACCTCTCGGCAATTGTCGAGTCCTCGTTCGACGCCATCGTCAGCAAGAACCTCGACGGCTTCATCAAGACCTGGAACCAGGGGGCCGAGCGGCTCTTCGGTTACACGGCGGACGAGGCTGTCGGCAAACACATCACGATGCTGTTCCCCCCAGAGTATCAGGACGAGGAAGCGATGATCATCGAGCGTATCCGCCAGGGTGGCCGGGTGGAGAGCTTCGAGACCATCCGCCGCCGCAAGGACGGCACCGACATTCCGGTCTCCCTCACGATCTCACCGGTGCGCGACGGCGCCGGCCGGATCGTCGGCGCCTCCAAGATCGCCCGCGACATCACCTCGGCAAAGGAAAGCGAGGAGCGAATCCGCATGCTGATGCGCGAAGTGAACCACCGCGTGAAGAACCAGTACGCGGTGATCCTGTCGATGATCCGCGAGACCAACAAACGTTCGGACAGCCCTGACGTGTTCGAGAAGCAGGTCCGCGAGCGCATCATGGCGCTGTCGAGATCCCATGACCTGCTGGTGTCGGCCGATTGGAAGGGCGCGACCGTGGCGGACCTCCTGCTGGCTCAAGCCAAACCGTTCGGGCGCGAGGAGGCCATCGCCCTGCACGGCCCTGCCCTGGTCCTCACGCCCAACGCGGTCCAATATCTCGGGATTGCATTCCATGAACTGTGCACCAATTCCGCCAAGTACGGGGTGCTGTCCGGCCGCAAGGGCTCGATTACCCTAAACTGGAACGTCACGAACGGTGCCGATGGCCGCATCTTCCAACTGGCCTGGACCGAAAAGGACGGCCCGAAGGTCAAGGCCATCGTCCACGACGGATTCGGCACCGTCGTGCTCAACCGGGTTGCACCGGAGGCTCTCAATGGCACCGGCGGGGTGAGCTACGACGCGGACCAGGTGGTCTGGTCGCTTCAAGCCCCACTAGCATATGTGGATGCGTTCCAGCGGGGTGCAGCGTAAGCGGGGCGAGCCTGACACCATCGAAGTCATGGCGGGTCGTCCGATGCATCCTTGGTCCGGCCGACCTGTCGTGCGAGCTCGGCAAAGGCTGGTACGCCGGTCTCGTCCTGGGACAGGTTGGCAAGCTGCAGCAACCGCAGCGGAAAGCAGATCGCCTCCCGGTGGGCCGGCGACATGTCTTCGTAGACGCGCTCGTCAGCCGTGACGGACGCTTCGGCCTTGCGCAGGGCATCATCGATGGCGTCAATCGACAGCACGCCGTGGTGCACCAGCGCATTGTTGATGGCCGCGACCGCCATCATCAGCCCTTCGAGCTGCAGGTTGGCGACGTTCATCTCTTGTCCTTGACGTAGGCGCCGGGTTGTCGGCCGCCCTTGGGTGCCTTGGCGTCCTCGGAATGCTCGGCGATCGCCGGTCCGGCCCCCGACACTTTCTCGGTTGCCGGCGATGGGGTTGCCGGTTTGGGTTGCGGATCGGGAATGTTCTGCGACGTGTTTGAGACGGTGGAATCGGGCATGTTCGTGCTCCGGCGTTGAACGCAGATCAACTTTGGAGGCGGTTCTAAGTTCCGAAGCCGGCGAGGCATGGTGAGCCATCGCTCCGATCGACGCCCTTGCAACTTGCCTCGATCGCCCGAGCAGTCGTGCGCTGAAGGGCTCGAATCGGATAGATTGCCGCGAGTTCCGGGAGGCAAGCCCGATGGGGAAGAAAAGCAAGTCGCACGACCGCGGCGTGTCCCACGAGAGACTGGCGGAAGCTGACTACTATGCTCGCAAGTGCGGGCTGCCCCGTGATGAAGCCCTGTCGATCATCGAGTGCGCGTACCGCCTACCCACCGCGGGCAAAGCGAGAAAGATCAAGCCTGGCAAGGGCAAACGCTAGAAGACATTCGCGAAAAGTAGCCGCTCTTTGCCTGCGCTCCACCCTTGTTCCCCAAGGTCACGGCGTTATGTTGCGTTGACGCTCCCGAACGGGAAGATGATCCCCGAACGTGCAAGGTCATCGATGGACCTCGATCCCCTGCTCCTGTCCCGGCTCCAGTTCGTATGGGTCATCGGCTGGCACATCCTGCTGCCGGCGTTCACCGTCGGGCTCGCGTCCTACATCGCGCTCCTGGAAGGCCTGCATTTCTTCATCGGTCGCGAGATATACTTCCGCATCTCAGGCTTCTGGATCAAGATCTTTTCCGTGGCCTTCGGCATGGGGGTCGTATCGGGCATTGTCATGCCCTTCCAGTTCGGCACCAACTGGAGCCGCTATTCCGACGCGACCGCGAACGTCCTGTCGCCCCTGTTTGCCTACGAGGGGCTGACCGCCTTCTTCCTTGAGGCCGCGTTCCTGGGGGTGCTGCTGTTTGGCCGCAACCTCGTTCCGCGCTGGGCGCATTTCGTAGCCGCCCTGATGGTGGCGTTCGGCACGCTGCTGTCGTCGTTCTGGATCCTGTCCGCCAACAGCTGGATGCAGACCCCCGCCGGTTATGCGCTGGTCGACGGCCGCTTCTACCCGAACGACTGGTTCGCAATCGTTTTCAACCCGTCGTTCCCCTACCGCCTCGGGCACACGGTGGTCGGGTTCTACGTCACCACCGCCTTCGTCGTGGTGGGCGTCGCGGCGTGGCTGATCCGGCGCGGCCGTTCGGTGGCCGAGGGCTCACGCAGGCTCTCAATGACCTTGTGGTTGCTGACGGTGCTGGTTCCGCTCCAAATCCTGCTCGGCGACGAGCACGGGTTGAACACGCTCGAGCACCAGCCGACGAAGCTGGCTGCGATCGAGGCGCATTGGGACACCGGACGGCGCGTGCCCCTGGTGCTGTTCGCCCTCCCCGACGAGCAGAACGAGGCGAACCGCTACGCGGTCCAGGTGCCGTGGCTCGGCAGCCTCATCCTGACCCACGACCTGAATGGCGAGATCCGCGGTCTGAAGGAATGGCAGCGGGACCAGAGGCCCCCGGTGGCCATCCCGTTCTTTGCGTTCCGCGTCATGGTCGGCATCGGGCTCCTCATGCTCGGCATGGTCGTGGCGAGCTGGTGGCTGCGCTGGAAAGGCAGGCTCTACGACAGCGTCTGGTATCTGCGCTCCTGCCAGTTGGTAGCGCCGCTGGGCTTCGTGGCGGTGCTGGCAGGCTGGACCACGACGGAGGTGGGGCGCCAGCCCTGGACGGTCTATGGCCTACTCAGGACCGCCGATTCTGTGTGATTGCCTATCTCGTGATCTTCCCGGCCGGGCTGCTGATCATGGCGCGCTTTAAGGGCGCAGCAGAGGTCGTCGATGATACAGAAGAAATCGAAGCGGACGCCCGAGCGGCCCCGTGCGCGCCGTGCCCGGCCCCTCCCCGCAAAGCGGAAAGGCCGGTTGATCATGCCGTCCCTAGTGCTCGACTTCGTGCCGCTCTGGACGCTGATCCTCGGTATCGGCGTCTGCTTTTACGTGATCCTCGACGGGTTCGATCTGGGCGTGGGTATCCTCTTCGGCCTCCAGCCGGACACCGCCTCACGGAACCTGGTCATGAACTCCATCGCGCCGATCTGGGACAGCAACGAGACCTGGTTGGTGCTGGGCGGGCACGCGCTTCTCGCCGCCTTTCCACTTGCCTTCGCAATCATCATCCCTGCGGTGTATTTCCCAATCCTCGTGATGCTGCTCGCCCTGATCTTCCGCGGCGTGTCGTTCGAGTTCCGCTACCGTGACAGCGCCCGCAAGACGTTCTGGGACCATGGCTTCAGCTGGGGCTCGACCGTCGCCACCTTCGCGCAGGGCGTCGTGCTGGGCGCCTTCATCCAGGGCTTTCAGGTGGACGGCCGCCACTTTGCCGGAACGTCGTGGGACTTCATCACGCCCTTCGCTCTTGTGACCGGCCTCGCACTGGTTTTCGGCTACGGGCTGCTCGGCGCCGGGTGGCTGGTGCTCAAAACGGAGGGCGATCTGCAGGCGCGGGCGCGCCGACATGGCCGCTGGTGCTTTCTCGGCGTCTTCGCAGCGATCGGGATCGTCAGCGTCTGGACCCCGCTCATGAACGCCGGCATCGCCACACGCTGGTTCTCCTGGCCCAACATGCTGTTGCTTGCGCCTGTTCCGGTCCTGACGGCCTTGCTCGGCTGGTTGGAATGGCGCTCGCTCAACAACAGCTCCGACGCCACCCCTTTCATTGCCGCGATCGGCCTGTTCCTCATCTCCTATCTCGGCATCGGCATCAGCCTGTGGCCGATGATCGTCCCGCATGTCTATACTTTGTGGGATGCCGCGTCGGCACCGAGCACGCAGGCATTCCTCGCCGTGGGAACCCTGTTCCTCCTGCCGGTCATTCTGATGTATTCGGCTTGGTCCTATTGGGTGTTCCGCGGCAAGGTGAAAAGCGACATTGGCTATCACTAGCGGGAGGCAACCAACAGGCGCTGTGATTCCGCGGCGAAATGGTTTGATGTTCATGGTCCGTTTCGGCAATGCATCAATATAAGACAGGACTAAATTTCTTATTCCCAATTCGTTCCGGTCGTTCGATCGCGCCGCGCGCTTTGCACAAGCTATCGCTAAACAGCGGGAATCGTTTGTTTCGTCATGGCAGTCGAAACACAGTTTGATCGGCCAGAGCGGCCCGAGCGGTTTCCTCACGCCGCTACCTTCGTTAGCTTGTCGGATGCCCTTCAGACCGGTCATCCTCAACCACTACCTTGTTGCTATTGAACGCGACGGTGAAGTGGACGGTGAAGTGATGGCTCGCGAGACCGTCGCAGTTCCCCGCGAGGCGACGGCCCGGCTCGAGGCTGGACACCGACACCGCGCGCTCCTGTCGTCGGACGATTCAGCCGAGATGCAGGTGGTGCAGCTCCCCGTCACATCCCAAGTTTCGGGCTTCCGCCACCTTGAAGCCCGCGGAGCGTAGGCGCAGACCGTCTCGGCGACGGAGCTGACCAGACCGCGTCGTGAGCCAAGGAATATTAAGTTTTCAGTGCCAGTGTCCCCTTGGCGAGGAACAGGTGGTTCCTCGCGATCGAGCAAAGGACGGCGCATGGCTTCCGCGTTCATCACTGGGCTGTTGCGGCTCCGTTTTAGCCTGCTGGTTCTCCTGAGCTTGTCGGCCGGCAGCCTCCCGACTTGGGCATTGGAGTCTGTCACATACCCCGAGCCGCCGGATACGGTGGCCTTTGAGGTCCAGAAGGACGGCAAAGCCGTCCCGGTGACATTGCGCCAGCTCGAGAAGCTCGGGCTCTACCAGGTGACCACGCCGAGCCCGTTCGAGGAAGGGCAGCTGACGTTTGAAGGCGTTCTGTTCCGTGACGTGCTCAAGCTTGTGGGGCTGGACAACCAGAGTTCCGTGACGCTGCGCGCCGTGGACGACTATGTGCAGGTGATCCCCCAGGAAGACTGGACGGAAGGCCCGCTGCTGCTGGCGACACGCCAGGACGGCAAGCTGCTCACACGGCGCACGCAGGGCCCCACGCGCCTGGTCTATCCCCTCATCGACTATCCGGCCTATGACACCCCGATCCGCAAGCCCCGGTGGATCTGGCTGATCAAGGCGATGGAGACAGGCAAGTAACAGGCGGCACATCCATGATCTGGTCCCGCGTAAAAGAGTGGCGCATCCCGCTGACCTACGGCACGGCCATAGGCATGGCGTCGATCGGCTCAGCGATTCTGATCTCATCGTTGTTCCTCAGCCTCGGCCGGATCGAGAACGCGCTTCCCCAATTCGGCTTTTTTGCCATCCGCGAATTTCACATCGCAATCCGCGACGTGACGCACCTGCGTGACATGATTTCGGTGGCCGAGGGGGCACCGAACGCGCAAGCCAGCCTCGACCAGCTCTCCGCGGCCAATGACCTTGTCTTTATCCGTTTCAAGCGCCTCGACGGCAAGGGTACCATCAGCGAGATCCCGGCCTACGCGGGTATCGTGCCGCGCGTGAACGATGCGGTGCAGCGCCTTGATGCGGTCATCGAGGCGGGCCTGCCCATGGACGAGCAGACCCTAAAGGCATCGGGCCTCGAACTCGACCAGATCGTCAACCGCATGAACGACGAGTACTACAAGTACGGCGAAGAGGTGAACGTCGACCTCTATTCCGCCGAACAGAGCCTTAAGCGGTTCAACTACCAGATCGCCTTCGCCCTGACTATCCTGTCCCTCCTGGCGATCGGAACCGCCTTCTTGCTCATTGGGCGCCGGGAGGCCTTCAAGAAGCTGGAATTCCTCGCCTGGCGCGACGCCACGACCGAGCTCAAGAACCGCGCCTGGATGTCGGCGAACCGTGACGACATGCTGGAGCGGGCCAGGCAGGCCGGCAAGCAGCTGCAGTTGCTCTTGGTCGATCTCGACCACTTCAAACGCGTGAACGACACTTTCGGCCACCATGTCGGCGACCTCCTGCTCAAGACCGTCGCTGAGACCCTTCAATCGGTCGAATGTCCGGGCGAAGTCGTCGCGGTGCGGCTGGGCGGCGATGAGTTTGCAATCATGGCCATTGTCGACCGCAACGACCAACACAGCCTCGGCGATCACCTGCGCGAGCAGCTGAACAGGTTCGCGGATCTCGATGGCCACCAGGTGCGCATCGGCGCCAGCATCGGCATGGCAAGATTTCCGGAGCACGGCGCGGACATCTCGGTCCTCCTGCGCAACGCCGACACTGCCCTCTACGCCGCCAAGGCGGAGGGTCGGTCGGGTTTCGTGACGTTCTCGCCGACGCTCCTCAGCCAGGTCGACCTGCGCCTCAGCGAAGAGGCCGCCATCAAGCGGGGACTCAACTGCGACGAGTTCTTCCTTGTCTGGCAGCCCCAGTTCGAACTGGCGACCGGGCACATGACGGGCGCCGAGGCCCTGGTTCGCTGGCGCGACCCCGTGTCGGGCTCGATCCGAGCGCCGGGCTCGTTCATTCCAACCGCCGAGAAGAGTGACCTCATCGTCGAACTCGACAAGACGGTGCTTGCGAAGGCCTGCGAGCAGGTCGCCAAATGGCTACCGGTGTCCGGCGACGACTTCGTCTGCTCGGTCAATGTGTCGGGCAAAAGCCTGCAGGATGGCTCCTACGTTCCGCATCTCATCGACACCTTGCAGCAGACCGGATTGCCGCCGGCGCGGCTGCGGCTGGAGATTACTGAAGGCATCTTCATTCATGATAGCCGCGAGGCCTTGGACACGCTGGCCCAAGTCCGAGCGATGGGCGTCAGTCTGGCGCTCGACGATTTCGGGGCTGGCTATGCGAGCTTCGGCTACCTCACCGACTTCAATCTGAACCAGCTGAAGATCGACCGTTCCTTTTTGAGCGACCTACCCACCTCCGCTAAAAAGCAGGGCGTGGTTCGCGGCATGATCGCCCTGGCCAATTCCCTAGGTCTGACCGTCGTCGCCGAGGGCGTGGAGAACGAGGCGCAACTTGACTTCCTGATCGCAGAGCATTGCCACAGCGCCCAAGGGTTCTACATGTCCGAGCCCATCGAGGAACGGTCATTGACCAGCCATCTGGTGGCGAGACAGGGCAGCGTGCCGCGTACGAAGAAGCCGACCTTCGAGTGGCGCAAAGATGCCAGGCCGATCTCTGAACGGTTGGATCTGCAACGCTCCCGCCCACGGCGCTAACGGGAAGTAAGCAAGGGAATAACGTCCATGGCCATTTATCGACAAGCGGCTGACGCAGGCGTCTTCCAGCCTGCCGAGATAGCGCGCGGATGTAGCTCCCTGCGCTGAAATGGCCGACAAACTCCACCGCGTCACCGAGGTAGCGGAAGCACCCATCGGTACGGCTAAGCTTGAGTCTCTGGATTGGCGTGGGCTGGGGGCTTCGTCCTGGGCCGTTGCTGGCGAGTAACAAGCCATGACCGACACCGATATCGATGCGCTCTTCGGCGCGGACCCGAAGGAGATTCCGCTTCCAGCGGCGACTCCTGATCCCTGGGGGAACCCTATCAAATAAAGCGTAAAAGCAGCAAGTTCAACGCTACGTTAAAAAAACACCGGCGGCCGGGAGCAGAGGAACCCGTCCCGGAGGCCGCGAGAATCCCTCGGGGTATCCAGAGACTGGCCAAGGCCGTGTCGGACAGACCAGTCACACGCTACAGGACCGACTTTGTAAAGGAGCTGCGTCTGCGCGGCATCAGCATGATCGAGGTGGCCATGCCGACCCAGTTGAAGTGCAAGTGCTTTGTTTTTCAAGCCGCTAGCGATGCTAAGCACCGGCTGCGATCGATGAGGACCGATCCAGGGACGTTGACCGCGCAGCGGTCGCAGTCCACCTTCCTATCGAACCGATTCAGCTTCTCGACCAGTGCTGACTGACGCGCGGGAGATCATGCAGAACCAGGCAGCGACAGGCAGCAAGGCTAGGCCTTCGACCAAGGCCCACAATGCAAGCGTGGACTTGATCGCTGTCGTTGTGGCGATGACCGAGCATGGTCCAAGCGTGCTTGCCGTCGGGGCTGGCGATGCCTTGCCATCGGGTCCCTTCGAGCATGGCCATCGCTCGCTGCAGTCCGGGCTGCGAGGATGGGTGGAACATCAGACCGGCCACCAACTCGGTTACATTGAGCAACTCTACACGTTTGCCGACCGTGACCGGATCGGTGAAGAGGGCCAACAGCGGGTGATCTCGATCAGCTATCTTGCCCTGACGCGTGCTGAGCATTCCGTTGGCTTGCGCAGACGCCTTTGGCGAAGCTGGTACGATTTCTTCCCCTGGGAAGACCATCGCACGGGTGTGCCGACAATAATTTCGGACGTGGTGGAGCCTCGCCTTCTGGCCTGGGCCAGCGAACCTGGCTCCGAATCGTTGCGGCGCGAGCGCCGGCAAAGGGCCTCATTCGCCTTCGGACTGGACGGTAGTAGCTGGAATGAGGAACTTGCGCTGCAGCGTTATGAACTCCTCTACGAGGCAGGTCTGATCGAGGAGGCGACGCGCGGGTCGGAGCGAAGGGCACCGCCGCCACCGGTACCCGGCGCCAAGATGATAGCCGACCATCGTCGCATCCTGGCAACGGCGATCGCGCGGCTGCGCTCCAAGATCAAATACCGGCCGGTGGTGTTCGAATTGATGCCGCCGGTCTTCACCCTCCTCCAGTTGCAGCGCACCGTGGAAGCGCTCTCCGGAAGGCTGGTCCACAAGCCGAACTTCCGGCGCCTCATCGAGCAGCAGGAACTGGTCGAGGAGACAGGCGAGACGACCGCCGACACTGTCGGCCGGCCGGCGAAGCTCTTTCGCTTCCGCCACGCCGTTCTCGACGAACGGGTGGCCGCAGGGACGAAATAGCCACAATCGCGTCCTTGACATCCCTTATTCTCAAAGTAAGTATATATCCACATTATACTCACTTAGAGAATAATTGGAGCGCCGATGTCTATTTCGCTTTCGACCGCCGCATCCCTCTACGATCGCGTCCGGCGGGTGATCCCGCCGATCGAATGGCCGGCCTTCACCGACGACATCGACGCCATCCTGGCGCTTAAGCGTGAACGCAACGCCGTCGTCCTGTCGCACAACTACCAGACGCCCGAAATCTTCCATTGCGTGGCCGATATCGTCGGCGACAGCCTTGCGCTCGCCCGCAAGGCGATGTCGGTCGATGCGGACATTATCGTGCTCGCCGGCGTGCATTTCATGGCCGAGACGGCGAAGCTCCTCAATCCCGGCAAGACCGTGCTCATCCCCGATCTCGGCGCCGGCTGTTCGCTGGCCGACTCGATCACCGCTTCTGATGTGCGCATGATGCGGCAGCGCTATCCCGGCGTGCCTATCGTGACCTATGTCAACACCTCTGCCGCGGTGAAGGCCGAGTCCGACATCTGCTGCACCTCGGGCAATGCGCTTCAAGTGGTGGAATCGCTCGGCGCACCGCGGGTGATCATGCTGCCCGACGAATATCTGGCAAGGAACATCGCGGCGCAGACGAAGGTCGAGATCATCGCCTGGAAGGGGCATTGCGAAGTGCATGAGCGCTTCAGCCCCGCCGATATACGCGAACTGCGCAAGGCGCATCCCGGCGTCACGGTGCTCGCCCATCCCGAGTGCCCGCCGGAGGTTGTCGCCGAGGCGGATTTTGCCGGCTCGACGGCGGCGATGTCCGATTATGTCGGACGCCACAAGCCGGCGCGCGTCGTGCTAATGACCGAGTGCTCGATGAGCGACAACGTCGCCATCGAGCATCCTGAAGTCGACTTCGTGCGCCCATGCAATCTCTGCCCGCACATGAAGCGCATCACGCTCGCCAACATCCGCGCGGCCCTCGAGGAGAACCGCCACATCGTCACCATCGACCCGGGCGCCGCTGAACGCGCACGACAGGCAGTGGAGCGGATGCTCGCCATATGACCATGCACAACCTCCACGGCCGGCCGGTCATCGTCGGCGGCGGCATCGCGGGCCTGATGGCGGCGCTTCATCTCGCTCCGGAACCGGTCGTCCTCGTCTCCAAAACCGCGCTGGGAGACGAAGCTTCCAGCGTCCTCGCCCAGGGTGGAATCGCAGCGAGCCTCGGCAGCGATGACAGCCCGGACCTGCATCTTGCCGACACGCTCGCGGCCGGCGACGGGCTTTGCGATGAGGTGGCCGCAAGACGTGTCGTCGAGGCGGCGCCGCAAGCGATCGAGCATCTCGCGCGGTTGGGCGTTGCTTTCGACCAAGCGCTCGACGGCACGCTTCTGCTCGGGCTCGAAGCCGCGCATTCGCGCCGGCGGATCGTCCATGCCGGCGGCGACGCCACCGGCCGCGAGTTGGTCCGCGCGCTCGCTGCTGCCGTGCAAAAGGTAGCGTCGATCGCGATCCTTGAAGGCGTCGAGGTGCGGCGCCTGCTCGTCGAGGACGGCGCAATCGTCGGCGTGCTTGCCGTTGGAAACGGCGAAGCTATGACGCTGTCGACTGGCCGCGTGGTGCTCGCGACCGGCGGTATCGGCGGCCTGTTCGATCATACGACGAACCCGCTAGGCTCGTTCGGCCAGGGCTTGGCGCTTGCCGCGCGCGCCGGCGCGGAGCTTGCCGATCTCGAATTCGTGCAGTTCCACCCGACCGCGCTCGATGGCTCGCGGCGCCCGATGCCGCTGGTCAGCGAAGCGGTGCGCGGCGAGGGCGCGGTTCTCGTCGACGAGCGCAGCCGGCGCTTCCTCGCCGATACGCCCGCCGGCGAGCTCGCGCCCCGCGATATCGTGGCGCGGAGCGTGTGGCGCCAGTTCGAGGCCGGGCATCGTGTGTTCCTCGACGCGCGGCGGTGTCTCGGGCCGAGGTTCGCCCGGCGCTTCCCCGCGATCGCATCGCTCTGCCGCGAGGCCGGCATCGACCCCGCAGTGGACCCGATCCCCGTCCGTCCCGCGGCTCACTACCATATGGGCGGGGTGGCCGTGGACGCGAAAGGCCGCAGCTCGCTTCGCGGGCTGTGGGCCTGTGGCGAGGTCGCCCGGACCGGGCTGCACGGCGCCAACCGTCTCGCAAGCAACTCGCTCGTTGAAGCAGTGGTGTGCGCTGCCTCGGTCGCAGCAAGCGTCGCCGCCTCGCCTACCGCGAACAGACGGCCGAAGCCGGCTATCGTGCCGCCGCGACCGGACGCCTCGCGCATCCGACCGATCGTTTCGCACGCGCTCGGCATTGAGCGCAACGGTCAGTTGCTGCGCGAAGCTGCAAAGGCCTTGGCGCCGATTGTCGCCGGCCGCGGTGCCGGGTCGGATCCCGCGCTGGTCGCGCTGATGATCACGATCGCCGCCCTGCGCCGCGAGGAGAGCCGGGGCTCGCACTTCCGGATCGATTTTCCCTGGCGCGATGCTCGGTCACGGTCGCTGCGGTTGACCATGGACGAGACGCTCGAAGCAGCGGCGATCCTTTCCGACACAATACCCGAGACCGCAACGCTGCTCGACAGGAGGGCTTGACCATGGCGCTGACGCCTTTGCCGCACGTGATGGTCGAGCCGCTGGTGCGAGCCGCCCTGCTCGAGGATCTTGGCCGCGCCGGCGACCTCACCACCGAAGCGATCGTTCCTCCGGACGCCACCGCCACGATGGTGCTTGCCGCAAGACAGCCAGGCGTGATTGCCGGCCTCGCTATCGCCGCCCTCGCCTTCGAGCTGATCGATCCCCGAACCGAAGTCACTATAATCCACGCGGACGGCAGCGGCGTCTCCGCGGGAGATATCATAGCGTCGGTGCGCGGACCTGCCCGCGCGCTGCTCACGGCCGAGCGGACTGCGCTCAACCTGCTCTGCCATCTGAGCGGCATCTCGACACAAACCGCGGCGATCGTCGATGCTGTGCGCGGCCACAAGGCCAAGATTGTGTGCACGCGAAAGACCACACCCGGTCTGCGTGCCCTGGAGAACTACGCCGTGCGCGCCGGTGGCGGCGGCAATCACCGCTTCGGCCTCGACGATGCCTTGCTCATCAAGGACAATCACATCGCGATTGCCGGCGATGTCCGCACGGCCATCGAGCGCGCGCGGCCGGCTGCAGGCCACATGGTCAAGATCGAGGTCGAGGTCGACACGCTTGCACAGCTCGATATCGCGCTGGCGGTGGGCGTCGACGCCGTGCTGCTGGACAACATGTCCATCGAGCAGCTGACCGAGGCCGTGGCGATGGTTGACGGCCGCGCGATCACCGAGGCGTCCGGCCGGGTGACCGTGCAGACGGCACCCGCGATCGCCGCGACCGGCGTCGATCTGATCTCGGTCGGCTGGATCACGCACAGCGCGCCGATCCTGGATATCGGGCTGGATTGCCGGTAGCGAGAGGTAGTCAGTCGGGCAGCTCGACATTGATCAGTGGCCATTTCGTACCGGGCCCGCGGCTTCACCCTGTCGGCAAAGTCAGAGCCGCGGTCGTGCGCAAGGCACGGTATTCGTCGCGATTGCCCGCCATATCGTCGCCTTAGCGGCGGTATTGCTGGGGATAAGCCGTGCACAGCTGGAATCTGTGGTGCCGGCACAGCGACGTATTGCGAACATCGCGGCAGTCGATCGGCCAGCATCCGCTGATTTGCTGCGGCCGACGTCCGGGCCGATACTCACGTTATGGATTTTCCGCATTTGCTTGAGTAGATTTGTAAGACAACTGGGAGAATCACGCGGATTTTGCGAATGGGTGCTCCAAATGATGAGCGCATCAAGCTCTCGAAGCGCGTCTATGACGGGTTGCGTCGCCAGATCGACGAAGGTGAGTGGCGCGAAGGCACACGCATGCCTACCGAGACCGAACTGGCGGCCAGCTTTGGTGTTTCACGCCCCGTCGTGCGCGAGGCCCTGGTGCAGCTTCGCAGCGAGGGGATAATCGACTCCCGTCGCGGTTCAGGCAGCGTGGTCATTGCCGCCAACGGGGCACCAAGGCGAAGTTACAGCCCTATCGAGAATGTCGCAGACCTCATCAGCGCGTTCGAGTTCCGATTGACGATTGAGTGCGATGCTGCGGCATTCACCGCGTTGCGAGGCAAACCGCAGGATCTGGCTGAAATTATCTCCGCGCATGAGAAGTTCAAAAGCGATCTGAGCGAGAGTGATTTCGGTGATCTTGACCTGGCATTCCACATCGCGATTGCCAAGGGCACTGGAAACAAGCTCTTCGAAGCGACGCTGTCGATGCTCAATCCCCAGATACTTTTGGGTATGCGCCTGGTGGGCGAATTCTCGCTGATCGGCAGCACCACAAGAGCTCAGACCGTTTATCGCGAACACGCCTTGATCGTCGATGCAATCAAGTCCGGTGACGCGCAAGCGGCTTTTGACGCGATGCGGAACCATCTGCTTCAGTCGCGCCATCGTATCCTGGGATTTGATGTCCCACCGAATTGGCAAAGGCTGGGGCCGGTCAACACCAGCTCGTCAGCTTCGTGACGGTCATATCTAGGTACAAGCCAGAATGGCGTCGGCGTAAGAAAAAATGGCTGGCAGTCCGCCTGTATGGATGAACACCACGCGGTCCTTCACCGTCAGAAGGCCAGACCTTATATCGCCAAGCAAGCCGGAGAGCCCTTTTCCTGAGTACACCGGGTCGACAAGGATACCCTCGGTTCGGGCCAGCAGGGCAGACGCCTCTTGGGCATCCGCCGAGGGGAGGCCGTAGCCGGCACCCACCCAATCGGTGGAGTTGCTGATTTCTTCCAGTGGGACCGACAAATCGAACCCGAGGATACGCGCCGCCGCTTCGCACTGACCGGCAATCGCGGAAGGAAACTCATAGGCCTCGTTGCGGCTGTCCATCGGGTTGATGCCGCGGATTTGAGTGGTGTGCCCAAGCAGCATTGCCGCCGCCTGCAAGCCGGCCTGCGTGCTTCCCTGAGAGGTCGCATAGATGTGAGTGGGCTGCACTTCGTCCAGCGCTTCGAATTGAGAAGATATCTCCAGATACGCATTGACATAGGCGACCGCCGCCAAGCTCAGCGCGGATTGCGATCCCATACCGAGGATAGCCGGGTTTCGGCCTTCGCGTTTCAGCCTTGCCGCCATATCTTCCTTGGCCTGCTTCAGCGAAGCCGTTGCGTCCACGGGCACGATCTTGGCACCGAAAAGTCTGGCGACAAGCTGATTGCCTTGAACATGATCGTAGTGGGCGTCCTTGCGAGGCATCAGGATACAGTCTAGGCCAAGCCGCGCAGCAGCTGCGGCGAGTTGGCGCGATTGATTTGATTGAGACGCGGCGCCCTGGATCACCACGTCGACCCCGCGACTAACCGCGTCACCGAGGATGAATTCATGTTGCCGGACCTTGTTGCCGCCGAAGGCGACACCGGTGCAGTCATCCCTCTTGATCCAGATCCTCGGTCCTTCGAGCCGCTTTGTCAGCGTGGGGCAGTAGTCGATAGGCGTCGGAAGATGCGCCAGCCGCACACGCGGGAGCACTGCGAGCGCAGAGCTCAGTTCGGCCTTTGAAACAATCGTCATTCGGATTGGATCCTTCGGATGATGCTCCCGGGGCGATCCGGTGGCGCGATCCGCACACGTGAAGCGGTCAGATTTCGATCACTCGACCTGTTGAGGCCGCGGTCCGCGCGGCAAGTGCAAATCGAAGCGATGCGAGACCGTCCTCGCCGGAGACAAGCGGGCGGCCGACGCCCCTGACGGCGTCGGCAAAGGCCGCTATGACACGGGGGTAGGCGTTTTCATGCTCGATCGGAATTTCTTGGCGGTTGCCTCGCACGCTCAGCTCCAGCCTGCCGCCGGGCCGCTGCAGCAGCACGTCATCGGCAAAGACAGAAGCCTTGGTGCCGTGCAATTCGAGGGTTGTTCGAGCATGCTCGATCGCGAAGCTCTCCGTGATCTGGACTGTGAGCCCAGACGCCGTTTGGGCTATTGTGGCTACGCCATCTTCAATCCCTTTGGCAGAGATGCCGTTGTTGGAAGTAAAAGCAGCAACGCGCACAAATTTCTCACCCAGTATGAAGTGCAGGGTATCTGCGTCATGAACGGTCAGGTCAAAGAAGACGCCTGCTCCGGCCGAAGCGCTATCGGTGCGCCATCCGCGATTGTCCTGGGGCAGCAGAACGCCGAACATGGCGCGAACCGCGACAAGGTCGCCGAGCACGCCACTTTCGACAAGTTCACGTAGCTTGCGGTGGCTATTCATGCCGCGCAAATGATGGTTGATCGCCAAGACAAGATCTTTGTCTTTTGCCAACGAAACCATTTCCCGGGCGTCTTGTTCGGTCATGGCCATCGGCTTCTCACCCAACACATGCTTGCCAGCATTGAGCGCCGCTATGGCGCACGGGGCATGCTTTTCGTTGGTGTTCGAGATGTAGACGGCATCGACACCGGCCGAGAGCAGGTCCTCAAGCGACTCGCAGGTAAGGGGGATGTCATTGGCCCGGGCATATTCGCTCACACGCGCCGCGTTGCTGCCCTGGACGGCAACCACTTCGTTTCCTGGCGTCGCCCTGATCGCGGGGATGATCCACTCGGCGGCTATGCGGCTTGCGCCGACAAGTCCCCATCGAAGTTGCTTTGTCATTGCACGGGTTCCTGATGAACGAGGATGGATGTAAGCCGATCGCCTACGCGCACGGCTTGGGCTGCTATCGTCAATGCGGGATCGACAGCAGCTGAAGGCGAAATGAAGGATCCGTCAGCAGCATCGAGACTTAGGAAGTGGTGCGCTTTGCGCATGCTGAATACGGGCACAAAATCTGCGGGCTCGCTGGCCCGCACAGTTGCGCCTTGGCGCCAGACACCTGTAACGCCGATCGCTTGGGCAGGTGCCGATGGGCACCCGGTGCGGCGCATGATTTGCCCCCATGGTGACCGGGCGACGGATGCGTCTCCAGGCCAGGAAGCTGCCAGGCAGATATCTGCATCCAGGCTCATTGAAGGCGCTCGCCGGAGCCGCTGTCGAAGACGCTGATCCGTGACGTATCGACACGCAGCCGCGCCCTGCCGCTCTGGCTCACATGCCCTGCCCGCAACAGGGCCAACTGTTCCACGCCGGAATGCTGAAACAAAATGACATCGTCCGATCCCGTCGGCTCAATGAGATTGACGTCGGCCTCGATCTCGACGGTCTTCTCGCTCGCGGCGTTACCCTCTGCCAGGCCATAGTGCTCCGGCCGGATTCCGACCGTGACCCTGCGACCATCCTGGCGCAAAGCCGAGGCGAATTCCTGCGGGGCCGGGAGGATTGTTCCTGACCCCTCCAGCACCACCCTCCCCCCCTTGCTGACCGCCGGCAAAAGGTTGATGCGCGGGCTGCCGATGAAAGTCGCGACAAAGAGATTGGCAGGTCGGTTGTAGACCTCGCCTGGGGTTCCAAGTTGCTGAACGACACCTTTGTCCAGGATGGCGATGCGGTTTGCCAGCGTCATGGCCTCGATCTGGTCATGTGTCACATAGACGGTGGTTCGACCCATCCGATGGTGCAGCTTCTTCAGCTCGGTCCGCATTTCGACACGAAGAAGAGCATCGAGGTTCGATAGTGGTTCGTCGAAAAGGAAAAGGCTTGGCTCTCGCACCAATGCGCGGCCAATTGCTACCCGCTGCCGCTGCCCGCCAGACAGCTGTCCCGGCTTTCGATCCAGCAAATGGGTGATTTGGAGCAGGTTGGCGACATCGGAAACCGCCTTGTCACGTTCGGGTTTCGGCAGTTTTCGCATCTCCAGCGGAAAAGCGATGTTCTGCCCGACGGTCATCGAGGGATAGAGCGCATAGGACTGGAACACCATCGCGATATCGCGGTGCTGACATGGGACTTCGTTGAGGACGCGCTCGCCAAGTCGGATTTCGCCGGCGTTGATCCTATGAAGGCCGGCGATTGCATGGAGCAAGGTCGACTTGCCACAGCCCGATGGTCCGAGAAGGACAAGAAACTCGCCGGATGCGACGTCAATGTTGATGTTTTTCAAGACGCACAGGTTGGGGCCGTAATATTTGTAAACGCTATCGATGGACAACGAAGACATAAGCTAACCTCTCACAGGGCCGCCGGATCGGGCGGCGACCGAAATCGCGCTGGGAAACCCGGGCTGGGTGCACAGATTTACGTTCAAGGGAGCGCCACGCACGGGTGATCGCGGTCGCCAAGAACGCAAGCACGGCGGACGGAGGGGCGGCTTCAATTCTGCCCCCTTCGGATCGTCGGCCCGGTGCCCAATGAGGGTTGCCAATCACTCGCGATTTCGAAGCCGAGGATCCTGCGTCGTGAGTTCATGAGATGCCGACCCATTGCCAACTGGGCGTTGTCGGCATCTCGAGCCTCAACGGCGTCGACGATCGTCTCGTGTTCTTCGAAGATCGCCTCGGACCGGGTTGCCGCTTGTTGTTGAGAGAATTCTCCTACGAGCCGCATCCCGAAGACGATCTGCGTGCGCAGCATGCTGAGCGTGGTCTCATACATAGCGTTTCGACTTGCTCGGGACAGCGCCAGATGGAACCCGAAATCGGCATCGCCGAAGGTCTCCTCGTTCGACTGTTTCCTGACGACGGCGGAGGCAATGCGAATTTCCTCCAACTCCTCGTCGGTCCGCCTCAGCGCCGCGAAAGCAGCCACATCGCATTCCAGGGAGAATCGAAATTCAAACGCCTGGATGAGGTCGGCTATGTTCTCGATTGGCCTATAGCCACCCGAGTCCAGGCCATTTTTGCCGATCACAAAGTTCCCGGATCCTTTGCGCGATCCGATCAAGCCCTCCATTCTGAGCCTGATCAAAGCCTCCCGGACGACGGGCCGCGAGACGCCATAGTTCTTCGCAAGCTCGGTCTCCGGAGGTATCCGCGTGCCCTCTGGCCACTCACCGCCTTCGACGAATTGCCGAAGAGCGGAATAGACCTGGTCTGCCAGTTTGAGCTTCATCGCTCTGCCGGGGCTTGGCGTGTGCACATATTTGTAATCTGTCAGCTAATTTGTTTTACAGCAAGCGATTTTTATGACACATGTCCGACATTCTCCGGATAAGTCCAGCAACTCGCCCCCATTTGCAAATCCTAGCGGTGCTCACGAGAGACGGGGCCCGCCAAACGCACCGCGGGCCCCATAGGAGGAATGACAACAATGACAGGTGCCTTCACCTACAACGGATACGAGATCCCGGCCTACCAACCGCCCGCTTATGGCTACACTTCGGTTCTGGTGCACGACGGCCAGGCCTGGGTCAGCGGTAATGTGCCCAAGACCGGCGATGAGGATCTCCACCCGGGCAAGGTCGGATCGGATGTCACGCTCGAACAGGCAAAGGAAGCGGCTGACCTTGCGATGCGCAACGCGCTTGCCTCTCTCGCGCATGCCGTCGGCGGTCTGGACAATGTCGTCCAGATCCTGAAGATGACAGTATTCGTCGCGTCGGCACCGGGATTCAATCTCCAGCCCCGCGTGGCCGACGCTGCAACCCTTTTGTTGCGTGAGGTGCTTGGCGAACGCGGCAATCACGCGCGCTCCGCGGTTGGCGTTGCCGAACTGCCGCGCAACTCCAGCGTCGAGATCGAGCTTGTCGCTGCCGTCAAGTAGCCGGGTGGGCCGGAAGCTTTTGCAGCACCTCTCGAGCGAGCGTGTGCTGCTGCGGCAACTTGCGCCCTTTCACCGCATCGGCGCCACGCTCGCCGATCATGATCGATGGCGCATTGGTGTTGCCTGAGACCAGCGTCGGCATGATAGAAGCATCGATGACCCGTAGTCCGTCGATGCCGCGGACCTTGAGGTCGGTGTCCACAACAGCCATTTCGTCGGAACCCATCTTGCAGGTCCCTGCAGGATGAAAGTCGGTCTTGCTCCATTCTCGAACATAGGCACGCAAATCCTCCTCGCTCGTTCGTTTCGCGCCAGGCAAGTGTTCGGCCTTGTAGATCTTGGCGAAAGCGGGCTGTGACAGGATTTCACGAGCAATCTTGAACCCGTTGACGGTGTGCGCCCAGTCGCGCTCATGCGTCATGTATTTCGGATCAATGATCGGCTCGGCCGCCGGATCCGCGGACGCCAGCATCACCTCTCCGCGGCTTTCGGGTCGAAGATAGGCGGTGTTGAGGGTCATTCCGTGGCCCTTGACCTGCACGCGGCCATGATCGATGACGTAGGCGGGAAGGAAGTGCATCTGGATGTCGGGCCAATCTGTGTTCCCATCAGTAGATACGAAGCCTCCACCCTCGCAGACATTCGACGTGAGCGGGCCAGTGCCGAAGGCCAGAAATTGCAGCGTGTGCCAAGCCGCCATCGGGCCCTTGTCGTGACCGTTATAGGATACCGGTTCCCTGAGGCTGGCACAGCAATAGACGTCCAGATGATCCTGCAAATTCTTGCCGACGCCTGGCAGATCATGAATCGCCCTCACGCCCGCGCGCTTGAGTTCGGCGGCTGGTCCGACGCCTGAAAGCAGCAGGATTTTCGGAGAATTGATTGCGCCCGCGCACAGGATCACCTCGGACCTGGCCTCGATCCGGCTTGTCTGTCCCTTCATTGCGACCTCGATGCCTCTCGCGCGGCCGTTCTCCACGAACACCCGAAGCACGCGGGCCTCGGTTTGCACGGTCAGGTTCTTGCGATTGGCATTGGGGTAGATAAAGGCCTGCGCGGCGCTCGAGCGACGTGCCGCGCGCTGAGTGACCTGATAATAACCGACCCCATGTTGTTGCGCGCCGTTGAAATCGGTGTTGTAGGGGTAGCCAGCCTGTTGCGCCGCGCGGATATAGACCCGCGTCAGGTCGATCGGCGAACGCTGGTCGGACACGCCAAGCGGCCCGCCCTGACCATGGTAATCGTCGAGGTATCGCTCATTGTCCTCGGATTTGCGGAAATAGGGCAACAGATCATCATAGCCCCATCCCTCGTTGCCCAAGTCGCGCCACTGATCGTAGTCGCGACGGTTGCCTCGGATGTAGACCATCGAGTTGACCGATGAGCCGCCGCCCAGAACCTTGCCCTGCGGGAAAAGCATGCGCCTGTTGTTGAGAGCCGGCTGCGGAACCGTTTCCCACTCGTAGCGAAACCTCGGGCCTTGCAGTTTGGCGTAGCCCGCTGGCCAGCGAACCAGAGGACCGTCGTTCTTCCTGCCGAACTCGACAAGAAGCACGCGTGAGCCGGCATCCTCGCTCAGGCGCGAAGCCACGACGCAGCCGGCCGAGCCGCCACCAACAACGATAAAGTCATATTCCTTGTCCATCCTCACCCTCACCTCAGATGGCCTTGCCGATCCAACGCGGCTGATATCCGCCGCTGCGCAATTGGACAGTTTTGATGTCCATGAACTCTTCGCATCCGACGCGGCCAACCTCGCGCCCGATTCCGCTCGCGCCGAGGCCGCCAAACGGAAGTTCAGCGGGTCCGTCGAGATAGGTGTTGACCCAAACGGTTCCGGCCTCCAGCTCCCGTGCAGCCCTCAGCGCCGCGGCTGTGTCGCCCGTCCATATGCCGGCCGACAAACCGTAGTCGGTGCCATTGGCAATGGCGAAGGCCTCTTCTAGCGTCTCGAAAGTCTGGATGGTGCAAACTGGACCGAATATTTCCTCCTGGGCAATCCGCATGCTGGATGCGACCTCGGTGAAAACGGTCGGGTCGATGTAGCGCCCGCCGGCCTCTTCCCGATACGTACCGCCAAGGGCAAGCGTCGCGCCTTCGGCTTTGCCGATCTCGATGTAGCCTAGAATCTTGCGATACTGCGCTTCGCTGATGATTGGACCCATCAGCACGTCGTCGCGCAGCGTGTCGCCGACGGGGATGGACCGTGCGGCCTCGATAAACTTTCGCGTGAAATCCTTGGCGATGCCGTTCTGAAGCAGGATACGACCGCCTTGATTGCACGATTGGCCGGCGTTGAGAAAGGCTCCATGCAGGGCGGCGTCGAGCGCGGCTCCCAGATCGGCATCATTCATGACGATGTGGGCGTTCTTGCCGCCTAGCTCGAGTGAAACCTTCTTCAAGACCCGAGCGCCGATTTCCATGGCGTGTTTGCCCACCGCCGTCGATCCGGTGAAGGAGATCATTCGAGCCAGCGGGTGCTTAAGCAAAGCCTCCCCGGTCACCCTGCCGCTGCCGGTCACGATGTTGCACACCCCATCGGGCAGGCCTGCCTGCTTGAGGATAGGACCCAAGAGCAGTGTCGTGGCCGAAGTCAGCTCCGATGGCTTCACGACAGCCGCACAGCCGGCTGCAAGGGCAAACGGCAGCTTCTGGCTGATGATCAAGAACGGAAAGTTCCAGGGCGTCACGATGCCAGCCACGCCGATTGGCGCGCGCAGTGTCAAGGCCAAATAGTCCTTACCCAGGCCGCCAAAACTGTCGCCTGTAAGAGAGCGGGCCTGCGTGGCGGCAAATTCCCACAGCATGGCCGACCGCTCGATCTCAAGCCTCGCCTGCTCGTGCGGCTTGCCACTTTCGGCCATTTCGAACCAGGCCAGTTCATCCACATTTTCGCGAATTAGACTGGCGGTTCGCAGCAACACGTTGGAGCGTTGCTCCCCACTCGATAGGCGCCATCCGGCCTCGAAGGCAGCGTGAGCGCTCACACAGGCCTGACCGACCAAGCCTTCCCCCGCCTCATGCAACAGCGAAACCGGCGTGCCGTTGGCCGGGTTGACCGACACACTCTGCGCGCCTTGGCTGAACGACCACGCGCCGTCGATCCAGCTTCCAAATTGTCTGACCGCTTTCGGCGGAATAAAACCAGAAGTCATTCCAAATCCCTGCATTCCAGTCTGCGTGCGCCTTGACCTGATCTGTCGAAGCGCGCCGAAAACGCTGCGCAAAGCGGGCAACAAAATTACATATTTGTCAACCGATTTCGCCGGTCACATATTCCAAAAATTGGCTGACTGTAAACTGGTGGACCGTATATTTCACGGGTTTCGCATTTGCTGCAGTGGCAGAGCGGCAGCCAAATCGCTGTGGGCCGGGCCCCGATAGTCCCGGCCGGCGGGTCTGTGCGTCAGTCTGCACGCCAGATTGATTGACAATCCGCCAGAAAAATTACAAATATGAAAAATTGCCTGCCGTAATGGAGTGCTGATGGTTTCCCGCGTCAACAGAGCGTCCGCTGACATCGGCGGCACTTTCACCGATATCGTCATCGAAATCGGCGGCGTCCGCGCCTCGACCAAGATCCTAACGACCCATCAGGCGCCCGAACGCGCCGTTATCGACGGCGTGCAGGGCCTGCTGGAAACGCAGGGGCTTGGATTCGGTGACCTTGACGTCTTCCTCCACGGCACCACGTTGGCGACGAACGCAATTATCGAACGCCGTGGTGCCAAGACAGCACTGATCACCACGCAAGGCTTCCGCGACACCATCGAAATTGGCTCGGAAAGCCGCCATGACCAGTACGACATCTTCATCAAGAAGCCACGGCCGTTGGTGGGCCGCGGCTTGCGCTTCACCATACCAGAGCGGGTCGCCTCCGATGGAAGCGTCCTGCTCGAGCTCGATGACGCACAGGTCGTCGCACTTGCGCATTCGTTGAAGGAGCAAGACGTTCAATCGATAGCCGTCTCGTTGATCCATGCCTATGCGAATCCGTCGCATGAGGTGCGCGTGCGGGAAATCCTGTCGGCCAGGCTGCCCGACGTTTATTTTTGTATCTCCTCCGAGACGTGCCCCGAGGTTCGTGAGTACGAGCGCACCTCGACCACGGTTGCTAACGCCTATATCCGTCCAATCATGGCCGGTTATCTTGGCCGGCTCAAAGCTGAGTTGGCGCAAAAGGGGCTCAACGCGCCGATTCTGCTTATGACCTCGGGCGGAGGGCTTACGACCGTCGACCAGGCCGCCGATTACCCGATCCGTTTGGTCGAATCCGGCCCGGCCGGTGGGGCAATCCTTGCAGCCAAGATCGCTAAGGAATGCGATCTTGACGCGATCGTCTCATTCGACATGGGGGGAACGACCGCCAAGATCTGTCTGATCGACCATGGCCAGCCGCTGAAATCGCGCAGCTTCGAGGTGGATCGGACCGAGCGGTTCCTCAAGGGTTCGGGCCTGCCGGTCCGGATACCAGTGATCGAAATGGTCGAGATCGGCGCAGGAGGCGGCTCGATCGCCCAGGTCGACAGCATGGGGCGCCTCACGGTCGGTCCTGAGAGTGCTTCTTCGGAGCCAGGGCCGGCTTGTTACGGAATCGGCGGCCGTCGGCCGACTGTCACCGACGGTGATTTCGTGCTGGGGCGGATCGACACCCGAAAATTCGCTGACGGCCGCATGGTCTTGCGGCGCGACCTGGCAGAGCAAGCGCTATCCAGCGAGGTAGGAGATAAGTTGCGCTTGACGCCCGTCCAGGCCGCCGCCGCGGTCACCGCGATCGTCGAGGAGAACATGTCAAACGCCAGCCGGGTCCATGCCGCCGAGCACGGCAAGGACCTGCGGCGCCGCGCAATGATCGCCTTTGGCGGCGCCGCTCCGATGCACGCAGCGCAACTGGCAAGAAAATTGTCCTTGGTCAATGTGATCGTGCCCAAGGGAGCCGGCGTCGGATCTGCCATCGGCTTTCTGGAGGCCCCTTTGGCCTACGAGGTCGTGCGGAGCCGCCATAGCCGGCTGGCCCGCGTCAACAATGCTGCCACTGCCGACCTCATCGCACAGATGAAGCAGGAGGCCAGCGCCGTGGTTGCTCCCGCAGCTGGGGGCCAACCCATCAAGGCGCATGTCTCAGCGTTCCTGCGTTATGTTGGGCAGGGCCACGAACTCGAGGTCGATCTGCCATTCGCGGCAGATGGCGGGATCGACGGCGCGGCTTTAAAGGAGGCATTCGATCGTCGATACAAAGAGGTCTTCGGTCGCTTCCTGCCCAATCACGAGATTGAGGTTCTCACGTGGGCGGTAACCGCATCTGCCGAACAACCTGTCCTCGCGGCGGATGACGCCTCAAATGGCAGCTGTCGGAAGATCGAACCGTCGGGCGAGACCCCCTTCACCGAAATCGATGGCAGCACCGTCCACGCTCCTGTCTATGAGCGCTCCGAGCTTGGCCCGGGCATCATCCTGACTGGGCCGCTCGTCATCACCGAGCGGGAGACCAACACGGTCGTTCCGAGGGACTTTTGTGTCGAATGCAATGCGTTCGGCCATCTGGTCCTGACCAATCTTGCCGCACAAGCGGCCCGACAGTCCGATCGCAAGGGAGCGACAGATGACCGTCAGCCCTGAAATCCAGCAGATTGGCGAGATCGAGTTCCAGATCATGTGGAACCGCCTTATCGCCGTTGTCGAGGAACAGGCCCAGGCCTTACGCCGCACGGCATTCAGCCCGATCGTCCGCGAATCGGGCGACCTTTCTGCCGGCTACTTCCACCCCGACGGCCGCATGATCGCGCAGGCGGTGACAGGCACGCCCGGACATGTCAATACGATGGCCGCCTCGGTGCTGCACTTCCTGAACCGCTATCCCGCAGGCACCATGCGCGAGGGTGATGTCTACGTCACCAACGACCCTTGGATGGGGACGGGCCATCTGCATGACTTCGTCGCGGTAACGCCCGCCTTCCATCAGGGCCATCTGGTTGGACTTTTTGCATCGACTTGTCATTTCATGGACGTCGGAGGCATCGGCTTCGGCCCGGACGGCCGCGATGTCTTCGAGGAGGGTTTTTATGTCCCCCCGCTTGCAATGATCACGGCGGGCGAGATCAATCAGACCCTGATAACCCTCGCGCGCTCGAATTCGCGCTACCCGGCTGAACTCGAAGGCGATCTGATGTCCCTCGCCGCCTGCAATCAGATCGGAGTGAGCCGGCTGGCGGACATGTTGGAGGAGTTTCATCTTACCGATCTGACCGCGCTCTGCGACCAGATTGTCAGGCGCTCACGCGACGCAGCCCTGAAGGCGATCGACGTAATTCCGAAAGGCACAGCCGAGGCGGAAATGGTGATCGACGGTTATGACCGGCCGGTCACCTTGAAGGCAACGACCCGGATTGCGGACGACCACATCACGGTGGATTTTACTGGCACATCGGGCCTTTCAGCGCGCGGCATCAACGTGCCCATCAGCTATGCCCAGGCCTATTCGACCTATGCCGTCGCCTGCGCGCTGTTCCCTGAGGTCCCGAACAATTCGGGCTCGCTATCTGTCGTGACGGTCACGGCTCCCGAAGAGACAATCGTCAACGCCCAACGTCCTGCCCCGGTATCGTCGCGACACGTCATCGGCCAGATGCTGCCCGATGTGGTCTATGGCTGTCTTGCGCAACTGGTTCCCGAGAACGTTTTGGCCGAGGGCGCGTCAGCTCTGTGGAACCTCATCCTTGAAGACGCGCATGACGCTTGCCTCACACAAGGCATCGCAGGGACGCGACGCTTCTCGGCGCTGTCGGTTCAGACCGGCGGCACCGGAGCCCGCTCGCGGCTGGATGGGCTCAACGCCACGGCCTTCCCGTCGGGGGTATCTGGTGTTCCTGTCGAGATCCTCGAGACCCTGACCCCGCTCATTTTCTGGCGCAAGGAATTGCGTGCCGGTTCGGGCGGAGCTGGTAAATTTCGTGGCGGTCTCGGTCAAAGCATCGAGATCGGTCATCGCGAAGGCCATCCGTTCTACATCTACGCAGCCCTCGACCGCATCGAGAACCCCGCACGCGGCCGCTTCGGCGGCGAAAACGGTGCTCCGGGGAAAGTCGCGCTGAAGTCAGGCAGATCCCTCAATGGCAAAGGCAAGCAGCTGGTGCCCGCGGGCGACAGGCTTGTCGTCGAAACGCCCGGTGGGGGCGGCTATGGCCCCGCCGCCGAGCGCGATGCCGGCAGCGTCACGGCCGATCGCCAAAACGGTCTAACCAAGTGAACTCGAGGAAAGCATGAGTGAACATAACTTATCTGACGAAACGCGAGCGAAGCTGAAGAAGATATCCACCGCATCCATCGCCACGGCGCTCTACAAGCGAGGGCTGCGCAACCAGTTCATTCAGGGCGTCGTTCCGGTTGCGCCCAAACAGGACAACATGGTCGGCCCGGCATTCACACTGCGCTACATTCCCGCGCGCGAAGATCGCAATCCGATCACCGTTTTCCGGAATCCGGAACATCCACAGCGCGTTGCGATGGAGACTTGCCCACCCGGCCATGTCCTCGTAATGGACGCGCGCAAGGACGCCAGGGCTGCGACCGCGGGCTCTATTTTGATCACGAGGCTGGCGTTGCGCGGCGCGGCGGGCGTGGTCTCGGATGGCGGCTTCCGCGACGCGGAAGGCATAGGCGCGCTGGACATGCCCGCCTACTACGCCAGGCCGTCTGCGCCAACCAACCTGACACATCATGAAGCGCTGGACATCAACGTGCCCATTTCGTGCGGGGATGCGCCGATCTTCCCAGGCGATGTCCTCGTCGGGGACAAGGACGGCGTGATGGTGGTCCCGGCTCACCTCGCCGACGAGATTGCGGAGGAATGCACCGGAATGGAATGCTTCGAGGACTTCGTCCTGGAGGAGGTTCGTGGCGGCGCGTCGATCATCGGGCTCTATCCGTGTACGAAACCGGAAAACCAGGAAAAATATGAGGCCTGGCGCAAAAAGGCAGGACGCTAGACCCAAAGCGGCCTCGTCCTCCCGAGGCCGGCCTGGCGGGCTGCGATCCTCCCTTCGCAGCCCGCCACTTCTCCTTTGATCTAGGTCTCTTCCTGGCGGGAAAGCAGACGGCGCAGCATCGGCTCTATGCGCGAAAGCTCGTCAAGATGCGCGGCCGACAGTTCGGCCAGACGATCGTCGGCCAAAGGGGTGAGCTCCAGCAAGACGCGGCGGTAATCGCTCTTGTCCTGATCGCGTATGACCAGGCCTGCCTCCGCAAGTCGGTTCACCAGTTCCACCGCGCTATGGTGGCGGATGCGCAGCCGCTCGGCGAGATCGCCCACCGCCACCGGTCCGCCGTTTGGAAAGCCCTTGATCGCCAGCAGCGCCTGGTGCTGGCGCGGCGTGAGGCCCGCCTCGTTGGCCTGGATTTGGCTGAATTCGAGAAAGCGACGGATCAAATAACGGAATTGCGACAGCCGCTGGTAGTCGGCCTGGCTGATGGCGGGACGTGATTTCGGCGGCGTCATTTCCGACTTATGGTCCTTTCCCGCGAAAGCTCAACAGGTTGTTGTCGTGGTCCCTGCCCAAAATGACGCGGAGCAGGGCGCGAAAACGGCTTGAAGAGTTATATCGTATTACGATATGAGGCCAGCTGAAACCGGACGGTCTTCGCGCCGCCAGAAAGTTCAGGCTCCCACAATGAAATCCGCTCACGCCGGCAACGGCCATCTTCGCGACTTCACGACCGATCCGCGCGTGCTGCTGATCGCCGCCATCGCCGTGGTGGTGGCGACCGCCGGGCTCTTTGCCGGCATCGTGCTGCTGAAGCTCATCAGGCTTGCCACCAACATTGCCTATTTCGGTCAGTTCACGCTGGCCGAACTGAGGCTCGAGGATACGCCGCTCGGGCTTGCCGCGGTGCTCGTGCCGGTGATCGGCGCGCTGATCATCGGACTGATGGCGCGTTTCGGCAGCGAGAAGATCCGCGGCCACGGCATTCCCGAGGCCATCGAGGCGATCCTGCTCGGGCGCTCGCGGCTCGACGCCAAGGTCGCGGTGCTGAAGCCGCTGTCGTCGGCGATCTCGATCGGCTCGGGCGGACCGTTCGGGGCCGAAGGCCCGATCATCATGACCGGCGGCGCCATCGGCTCGCTGATCGCACAGATGCTGCCGGTCAGCGACAATGAGCGCAAGACGCTGCTTGTGGCGGGTGCGGCGGCCGGCATGACGACGGTGTTCGGCACGCCGATCGCTGCCATCATGCTCGCCGTCGAGCTGCTCCTGTTCGAGTGGACGCCGCGCAGCTTCATCCCGGTCGCCGTCGCCGCGATCGTCGCGGAAGTCGAGCGCACCCTGCTGCACCTGCCGAGCACGATCTTTCCGTTCTCGGGGACCATGGAGGCATCGATCGCGGGGCTCGGCGGCTGGGTGCTGGTCGGCATTGCCGCCGGGCTGCTTTCGGGACTGCTGACGCAATTGGTCTATGCCTGCGAGGACGCCTTCCTGAAGCTGCCGATCCATTGGATGTGGTGGCCGATGATCGGCGGCCTGGTGGTCGGCATCGGCGGACTGATCGAGCCGCATGCGCTTGGCGTCGGCTACGACAACATCGCCAACATGCTCGACGGCCGCACGGTCGCCACCGCCGCGCTGCTGCTTCTGGTGGTGAAGGCCGTCATCTGGTCGGTCGCGCTGGGATCCGGAACATCGGGCGGCGTGCTGGCACCGCTGCTCATCATGGGCGGCGCGATGGGAGCGGTGCTTTCGGGCATCCTGCCCGAGGCGAGCCCCGGCATCTGGCCGCTGCTGGCGATGGCCGCGACCATGGGCGGCACCATGCGCGCGCCGCTCACCGCGACCTTTTTCGCCACGGAGCTCACCGGCAACACGCATGTCCTGGTGCCACTGATCGCTGCCTGCGCCACCGCGCACGCGGTCACCGTACTGTTGATGAAGCGCTCGATCCTGACCGAGAAAGTGGCGCGGCGCGGGCATCACATCATTCGCGAATATCGCGTAGACCCCTTCGCGCTGACCAGGGTGCGCGAGGTTATGACATCCAAGGTCGAGAGCGTGCCGGCGACGATGACGCTGCATGGCGCGGCAACCTTCCTGACCGCGCCGGACACGCGGCATCCGAGCTTTCCGGTGATCGATGAAGCGGGGCATGTGCTCGGCGTCATCGATCCGCCGGCGATCCTGCGCTGGCGTCGTAACGGCAAGCACCGCAACGCGACCCTCGGCGAGCTGCTCGCCGGCAGCAAGATCACGCTCGCTTATCCGGACGAATATCTGGAGGCGCTTTCCGACAAGCTGCTCACCGCCAATGTCTCGCATCTGCCGGTCGTTTCACGCAAGGATGAACGGCTCGTCGGCTATATCGGTTGGAAAGACATGATGCGGGTAAGGTCGAAAAAGCAGGCGGAGGAGCGCGAACGCACCGCCTTGCTCAGCTTTGGCGCGAAGCGCAAGGCGCAGCAAAGCGTCGGCGAAAGCGCGGTTTAGAGCAATCCCAGGAAAAGTGGGGCGGTTTTCCGTCCGGAATTGCGTATACACAGAGCGGTTCGCCGCTCCCGCCGGCGAAACGCTCTAGAGACGGCCAACGGCCGAGAGTGGGCAGCAGCGTACCTAGTCACCATTCAACTGATCGATGCGAAGCTTGTTGAACGGGTGACGAGCTCCGGTGCCGAAGTTCGACAGATATGTATCGTGGTGGAATCCCTTTGCCTCCAGGACGATCATAGTCACCACCCACACGATAACGATGAGGCCGAGGCCGACAGCTAGGCTAGAGATCCAGTATTGCGACAGGCCTGTCACCACTGCGCCCAACGCCAGGGCGACCGTGAAGTACCCGACAATCTTATGGTAGGCCTCGAACCATCGGCGTTGTGGGCTCATATCATAATGATCGCCCCGACCGACGGTCGCGGTCATGGCGCTCTGGGTGGATGCATCGGGGCCGCCATGGGTCCCGCGAAGGCGCGCGCTCACAAGCTGGAGGATGCCGAGAATGACGGTCGTGATGCCAAATACCGCGTGGATCGTGGCACTCAAGCCTCCGTTCGCCAGCCAGGCGATTGACCCTCCACAAAGGCTGCAGAAGGCGAGAAAGGAAAGTCCCAGGCGATGAACGGTGAACCAATAGAGCTTGCGGCCAAGTTTAGGACTTCCCTTCGGTATACCTTCGCGAGAGGGCGGCGGTTTGCCGTACCGGGTGAGAAGAACAATGCCGGGCACCAGAACGATCCAGATCGCGAACATCAGCCAGGCGTGATATTCCCAGTGCGCCTCGAGAGCGAAGCGTAGTGGCAATTGCAAGGTCGTAGGAGCGTCCATCTGTTGCTCATCCGTCTGGCGCGCAGATCCATTGTGCCACCTGGGCGCCATTGCTGACGCGCCAGGAGCCAGGATTCCAATAACTTGCCGGCTCTCCCTACCCCTTCACGGAACCGGCCATCAGGCCGCGAAGGAAGTACTTCCCAGCTAGAACGTAGATGGCGATCGTTGGCAGCGCGGTCAGCACGACTGCCGCCATGTCCACGTTGTAGCGCTTCACGCCTGTGGTGGTGTTGACAATATTGTTCAGAGCCACGGTCACCGGAACGTTATCGCCGGATGTAAATGTTGTACCGAAGAGGAAGTCATTCCAGATATTGGTAAACTGCCAGATCACCGCGACGACGATACAGGGCATTGAAATGGGCAGGATGACCCTAAAGAAGGTTTGATAAAAACCCGCGCCATCTACCTTTGCGGCCTTGACCAATTCGGCAGGCAGAGAGACGAAATAGTTCCTGAAGAAAAGCGTTGTGAAAGGGATCCCATATACCACGTGAACCAATATGAGCCCCGGCATAGTATTCGCCAGGCCAACCGCGCCGAGCGAACGCGCCATTGGAATGAGGATTATCTGAAATGGAATGAATACGCCGAAAAGGAGCAAGGCGAATATAACGTTGGAGCCACGAAACTTCCAATGCGTGAGCGCAAAACCGTTTATGGCTCCGATTGCGGTTGACAAACCTACAGCGGGGACGATCAGGATCATTGAATTGAGAAAGAAGCCCTTCAAACCTGAACATTGAAGGCCAATGCAAGCGTCGGACCAGGCTTGCTGCCACGCTTCCAGGGTTGGCGCCTTCGGCAGCGAAAGCAAGGAGCCGTTGCGTATCTCGTCGATATTCTTGAGAGACGTAAATACCACGACCACGAGCGGCAGCAGATAGACACCCGCGATGAAAATCAAGCAGCAATAGATGAATACGCGCCGGAGATGATAGCGCCCTCCCCTTTCGAGAACGATGCTGTCATGCGTCATCGCGTTGTTTCCTCACGTCGGAATAAAGGTATGGTGTCACGACCGCGGTGACTGTCATAAAGATCATCATGGCACTGGCTGCGCCCACTGCCATCTGGTCTCGACCAAATGTCTGCATGTACATGAACGTCGCGGGAAGGTGCGTGCTGTTTCCAGGGCCCCCGGCGGTTAGAGCCACCACCAAGTCGAAGCTTTTCACTGCCTGCTGCGTCAGGATGACGAACACGGTCAAGAAGGCTGGCCCGAGCTGCGGTATGATGATGCGCCGGTAGATTTGAAAGCTGCCGGCCCCATCAAGCCTCGCGGCCTTGGTGATATCCTCGTCAATTCCTCGGAGCGCCGCCAGGAACAGGGCCATAACGAAACCGGACGACTGCCAGACCCCTGCCATGACGAGCGTGTAGATCGCAAACCGAGGGTCCACCAACCAGTCGAACCGGAAGCTATCCCAGCCCCATAGCCGCACCATTCGCTCGATGCCGAGGCCCGGATTGAGGATCCACTTCCAGGCTGTTCCCGTCACGATGAACGACAGCGCCATCGGGTAGAGGTATATCGTTCGAAAGAAGCCCTCGGCGCGGATCTTCTGATCGACCAGGATTGCCAGGGCCATCCCGATGACCGATGCAATCGCAATGAACAGGATCGCGAAAATGAAGATATTGTCGACCGCGATGCGCCATATTGGATTGCTCCAGAGGCGCCAGTACTGATCGAGGCCGACAAATTCATAGGATGGGAGCATCTTGGATGCTGTGAACGACACCACCCCCGTCCACACCATGAAGCCGTAGACCGCCAGAAGGGTGATAGCGACCGATGGAGCCAACGCCAGTTGGGACGCGTTGCGGGCAAGCCAGAGCTTGACGCCGGAGCCTTCACGCCATTGCCCGCGCTTCGCGGTTTGCAGGACCGGGAAAGTCGTTGACACAGGAATCCTTTCGTCTCGCAAAAGCCGACGATCGCAGCTTCGTTAGACGGCTGCGATCGTCGCCTGACCTCGATCTGTTCCGCTACTGCGCGGATTTAAGGCCGGTTACGAGTTGCTCGATAGCCTGCTGCGAGGTCACGCTGGGCGTCTCGAAGAACGTTGAGACGACGTCGGTGAAGACGCCCGTTTTCGCTGCGCCGGCTGCGGCATTGTGTGCCAGTGACGGCAGCGATTTCTGGCTCTTTTGGGCTTCCGCGCGATCCGCAAAGGCGGCCTTGCCGCAGAAGTCGAACTTGTCCATCGAAACGTCGATCCGCGAAGGGATCGAGCCCTTCTTGATGTTGAAGGCTTCCTGGAACCCTTTGTCCAGGATCGCCGACGCCATGGCGAGCTGGCCGGCCTGTTTGTCCTTGTCCTTTGTCTTGAAGAAGCCGAAATTGTCGGTCAGCCAGACGTAACTTCCCTTCGTGCCCGGGGCGGGCACACAGCCGTAGTCAACGTTGGGCTGCAGGTTGGCGAGCGACAGCTCACCTTTCGCCCAGTCTCCCATGATCTGCATTCCAGCCTCGCCCTTGATCACCATCTGGGTAGCAAGGTTCCAGTCGCGGCCGGGATAATTGGAATCGATATATTTGTTCATCTTGCGCAACTGGTCGAAGACCTTGACCATCGTGTCGCTGCGAAGCGCTGCTTCGTCCTCGTCGATGACAGCCTTGCGGTAGAAGTCGGCGCCGCCAATGCCAAGAACAGCATTCTCGAAAAGATCCAACTCCTGCCAGGGCTGACCACCCAAGGCCAGCGGCGTCACGCCCTTGGCGAGAAGCTTTTCGGAAACTTCGTTGAATTCGTCCCAGGTCGTAGGCGGCTGCAGGCCGGCGGAATCGAAGACTTTCTTGTTGTACCAGAGCCAGTTCGAACGGTGCACGTTCACCGGAACGGCGACATACGATCCGTCATGGGAAATGAGAGGAACAAGTTCCGGGGCAATCACCTTCGCCCAGTCGTCCTTCTTGGCGAGGTCCGTCAGATCGGTTAGCACGCCCTCGGATGCCCAGGCCTGGACCTGCTGAGCGTGCATCTGCGCTGCGGCTGGCGCGGTATCGGATGCGATGCGGGCGCGCAGCACCTGCACCATGTTCATCCCGGTACCGCCGGCCACCGGCGAGTCGCTCCAGGTGACGCCACGCTCCTCGAGGAGCTTCTTGAGCACATTCAGTCCGGCCGCCTCGCTGCCACTGGTCCAGTAGTGCATAACCTCCACATTCGGCCCGCCCGCCAGCGCCATCGTTGTCGAACCGGACAGCAACAAGGCCGTCGCAAGAACCAGATTCCGATTAAGCATTTCTCATTCCCCTTGATGAAACTACGGTTGCTATACAAGGTTGTTATTTGCGGTCTTCTGGGCGTTTCTTTTGCCTCTTCTTGACAATACGTGAGCCGTTACCCGACGCTGACACTGCCGCGTTGCCTGTCGTTCAGAGTCGCCATCTCAGGTCGCCGGCTTCTCATGTCCGACTTATCGTTAGATTTTATTACATATATGTCAATCACAAATCGGAAGACCGGCCTGCGCACGCCTCCGGCGGGCATGCAATGCGCGTGCATAACGGCGCTAAGTCTGCATTTTTGCGAGGAAAAATTCGAAATCAGGCTGGGGCAGTCCGCCATTTCCACTTGCCAGCACGTTGACAAATAGTACGTTAGTCAGACAAATTATCGCCCGCATCAGGATCCTGCAGCCCTGCGGGAGTGAATGGGAGTGCATCGCAATGAACGAGAAAGTGGTTTCCTGGGCCCTAATTGGCGCCAGCACCATCGCACGCGAGTGGATGGTCGACTCCATACGCAAGCATCCGCTGGGCAGGATTAAGGCTACCGTCAGCAGCGATTTGAGCCGCGCCCAAGCCTTCTCAGACCAGATGGGTATTCCTGACGCCTATGACTCGCTTGAGCCGATGTTGAGCGATCGAGAAATCGACGCGGTCTACATAAGCACCAAGAACGACCAGCACCTGTCGCAGTCGCTGGCGGCCATAGAAGGCGGCAAGCACGTGCTTTGTGAAAAACCGCTCGCTCTGGAGCCGAAAGACGCGAAATCGATCGTTGAGGCGGCCGAACGCAAAGGCGTGGTACTCGCTACCAACCACCATCTGCGCAACATGGAGAGCCACCGAGCGATAAAGCGACTTCTGCGCGAGGGAGCGATAGGAAAGATCAACTCGATCCGCATTTTCCACGCAGGATCGTTACCCCAGAGCCTAAAGACTTGGAGACTTTTCGAGAAGGCTGCGGGCGCCGGGGTTATTTACGACATCACCGTGCACGATGCAGATCTCCTTAGATTTTATCTGGAGAGCAATCCCACCAAGATCACCGCACTGGCGACTGCGTCTGGCGAAGGGGCGAACGGCATCGAGGACAGCGTCATGTCGGTATGGGAATTTCCAGGCAACATTTTGGTGCAATGCCATGACAGCTTTGTCGTCGGTTATGGCCCGCGCGGCGTCGAAATCCATGGCTCCGCCGGCAGCATTCTTGGCATCGACGTCATGTCACAGGCCCCTGGTGGCCGCGTCGTTTTAAGAACATCCGACGGTGAGCGAGACATACCTCTTGAACTCAAGGTCACTTATGACCGTGGTGTTTCCGATTTCATGGCCGCTATTCAAGGGAAAGGCAGGCCCTCCTCGACGGGCGAGGATGGCGTTTGGAGTGTCAAGTTGGCGAACGCCGTGGCGCAATCGGCCGCTACAGGTCAAACCGTTCTCATCGACCAAGGATGAGACGGGGTTGCGCGGCCAATCGGCGATGCCCCAGACCGGGGCCCAAATTCGTCGGTGCATCCCGTCAAATGGGCGGCAGTCGAACGGCAGCTTCGCATCCTCGATGGAGATGCCTACCTCAATCCGGTGTCAACCTTTGCAATACACCGGGCTCTTTTTAGCGTCCGGTCATCCAGCAAAGATGCCAGCGATCCTTGATCAAGCCATGGCGGCTGGCTTGTCATCCCGCAATCCGAAATGAGGCCGTCGTTCAAACGATATGCGCAGCCCCAACTCGGACATTAGATCCCGAGCGCGGTCTGTGTCGCGCCTGCCGACCCGCGACACCCAGTCCGAAAAAAGGCGGACCGCGCGCCGGTTCATGTGCCGCGAAGGACAGACAAGCCAGTATCCGGGGAACTCTATGGCGTCGAACGCGGTCGAGACGGGCACCAAAGCTCCCGAAACAAGGTCCTCGAATGCAATTGACGTGCTTTCCAGAACCACGCCCGCTCCATCTTTCGCCAGCTGAACCGACATCGAGGAGCGGTCGAAACGATAGGGATAGGTCATGCGCGCGCCCTGGACCCCGTTACGCGGCAGCCAGTAATCCCAGCGGAAATAGGCCTTCACGCTGTCGATCAGTCTTGCCTGGCGCAACTGCTCGCGCGGATCGGATGAAAGCCTCCGTAGTTCGCTGAGATACGAAGGCGAGCACATCGGCAGGATCAGGTCGTTTACCACGCAATCCGAATAGAGGCCGGCCCAGCCCCCGTCGCCGTAGCGAAGATCGAGATCGATGACCTCGGTTTCGAAATCCGAGAAATTGGGCGTCGCGTCGACGCGCAAATTCCAGGTCGGGTAGTCCTTGCTGAATTCAGCCAAACGTGGCGCCAGCCATTTCTCGCCAAAGGAGGGACTGACCCGGAGGCTGAGCTGAAAGCTCTCGCGCTGGCGTACGATGGCGTTTCGAACCTCGCGTATGGATTCGAAGGCTTGCGTGGTGGTCTGATAGAGCCGCTCGCCGTCGATCGTCAGGGAAAGGTGGCGCTTTTCGCGCTGGAACAGCCGCACGCCCAGCTGGTGCTCGAGCAAGCGCAGTTGCTGGCTGACGGCCGAAGGCGTCACCTGCAATTCCTGCGCGGCTTTCGCCACGCCGCCGAGGCGCGCAACGGCTTCGAAATGCGCCATCGACTTGAACTTGATGTCCGACATATCGTCATCGTCAGTTAAGTTCAGCTACACAGAATGTTAAGAAACGAGAATTGAGCCGAATGTCAATCGGCCGCATCATCCCTGCGATCTCGGGAGGAGATGCAGGATGGAAACGGCCCAGGGCCTGGGCGTCGTTGGCAATATGCCGACGGCCGGACAAGTATCGCGCAGAAAGCCTCTGATCGACGCTGCTAACGTCGAGAAAAGCTACGGCGCAACCCGCGTCTTGCGCGGTGTGAGCTTTCAGGTCCGGGCAGGCGAAATCCATGCGCTGCTGGGTGGCAACGGCGCCGGCAAGAGCACCCTGATCCGCATCATCACAGGCCTTACCTCCCGCGATGCCGGCGACATCGCCGTCAGCTCCGCGAAGCTTAGCCGGGGCGGCCCGATCATAGCGGTGGTGCATCAGGAGCTGGCGCTGGTACCCGAACTGTCGGTCGCGGAAAACATCGGTATCGTGCATGCGAAGTCCGGCCTGTCGCAGAGCAGCCGCCACCGGATGCGCGACATCGCGCTCAATGCGCTGCGCCTGATCGATGCGGCGATCGGCGAGGAGATCGTGGACCTGCCGGCGCGCAAATTGTCCCTGCATGAAGGGCAGATCGTCGAGATTGCCCGCGCGCTTTCAACAGGCGCCGAAGTGCTGCTTCTCGACGAGCCCACCGCCAACCTGACAGCGGGCGAGACGGCCAAGCTTTTCTGCGTGCTAAAGCGTTTGGCGCGCGACGAGGGTATCGGAATCGTATTCGTCTCGCACAGGATGCGGGAAATCCGCGAGCTCTGCGATGTTTGCACCATCCTGCGGGACGGCATCACTGTGGCGAATGGGACGCCGCTTGCCTCGCTGAGCGACGCGGAGATCATCCAGCAGATGGGGCAATCGACCCACCGTTCCGGCGCGCAGCTCAAGCGGCGGGAGCGCAGCCGAGAGGGTACGCCGGTGGAGTTGCTGGGGCCCGACGGCGCCATTTTGGAAATCTGGCCCGGCACCATCTTGGGGCTGGCCGGCGCACCGGCGGGTCCGACGGGACTGATCGATCCCCTCGTCGGCGCGGGAAAGGGCGCCGGCTGGCGCCTCTCCGGCGAGGGCCTCGCAGATGGATTCTCCTCCCCGGCCGCGGCGGCGCGCGCGGGCATCGGCTTCGTCTCGGGTGACCGGGCAGCGAAGGGCATCCTTTCGCAGCTTCCGATCGTCGACAACGTGCTTGCCGCGCGCAGGGTTCGCGACAACCGGCGGATCGTCGGCGCCGCCGAACGGCAGGAATGTTCCGATCTGGTTTCGGCGCTCAAGTTGAAGGCGGGCTCGATCTGGGACCTTCCGGCGTCGCTGTCCGGCGGCAACCAGCAGAAGCTGATCGTTGCGCGCTGGCTCGGATTGCCGCTGCGCATGGTGGTGCTGGAAGAGCCGACGCGCGGCGTCGACATCGGCACCAAGCACGATATCTACGCGCTGATCCGCGAGATGGCGGATACGGGAGCAATCATTGTCTGGTGGTCGACCGAGAACGTCGAGCTGCTCGAGCTGTGCGATGTGATCTTCGCCTTCGACACCGAGGGGCGTCCGAAGGGGTTTCTGCCGGACGAGCGCTTCACCGAAGACGGGCTCGCCGAGCTGACGGGGATGGCAGCATGACCGACGCAACCAACGGCGCCACGACGGCCAAGAAGGCTCGGGCCGCCAGGACCCGCGCTCCCGGGATTCTTCTGTCCTACCGCACCGAGGCCGCAATCGCCGGCGCGATTGTCGTCCTGTTGCTGGCGGTGGGCATATTCGTCCCCGCGGCGCTCAGCATGGGCAACGTCCAAAACATCATCCAGGCCGCCGCGCCGCTCATCATCATGTCGCTCGGCGTCTTCTTGGTCGTGGTCACCGGCGGCATCGATCTTTCGGTCGGCTCGGTGTTCTCGCTGACTGGAATGGTCACGGCGCTGGCAATGGCCAATGGAGCGGACGATCTTACCGCCAGCCTGGCAGGCTTGGCCGTGGGGCTGGTATTCGGAGCGATCAACGGGTTTCTCGTCACTGTCGTCAGGCTTGCTCCTTTCGTCGTCACCCTCATCACTTACGCGGTGGCGGGCAGCTTGGCCTTCATCGTCACCAACGGTCGCTCGATGCCGATCAGTGCGCCGGATTTCTGGCTGCTGAATTCCGGCGAGATCGTCCCCGGCATCCCCAATCATCTTCTGTTCTGCATCGTCCTGATGGTCTTGCTGGAATATGTGCTGCGCAAGGTCGTGCTGGGTCGCTGGTTCTATGCCGTCGGGTCGTCGGCGACCGCAGCCCGGCTGCTCGGCATTCCCGTGCTTCGCATCAAATTCGCCGCCTATGTCATTTCCGGCCTGCTCGCCTCGTTCGCCGGGCTGCTGACGGCGAGCTACATCCTCAATGCCGAGGCAACGGCCGGCGCCAGCCTGATGCTGCAGGCGATTGCCGCGGTCGTCATCGGCGGTGCCAGCCTCTTTGGCGGAACCGGCAGCGCGATCGGCGCGGTGCTCGGCGCGCTGATGATCACCTGCATCCAGAACGGCGTGAACCTCATCGGCGTCAACAGCTTCTGGCAAGGCTCCGTCACCGGCGCGGCGATCCTGCTTGCGGTTCTGATCGACCGCTTCAGCAACAAGAACCGACTCTAGATCATCAACGGGAGGAACCAAGATGAAGTTGAAGAGCATCCTGATTGCAGCACTGGCGGCGTCCGCCTTGTCCAGCGCATCATATGCCGAGGACAAGAAGACCGTCGCCTATATCGCGCCCTCGCTGGACATCTCCTACTGGCAATGGGTCGGCTACGGCGTGAAGGAGAAGGCCAAGGAGCTCGGCATGGACTATGTCGAGTACACCTCTGAGAACTCACCCGCCAAGCAGATGGACAATGCGCGGACGGCCGTGACAAAGGGGGTCGCGGCAATCGTGATCGGTCCGGTCAGTTCGACATCGACGCCGCCGCTGCTCGATTATCTGGAAAAGCAGAAGGTGCCGATCGCCTTCGCCGGCATCGGTCCGCAGCCGGGACTAACCAACTACACATCTTCTGTCACCGCAAACAATTATGAGACCGGCAAGGCGCAGGGGAAATTCACCTGCGATCTCGCCAAGGAGCGCGGCGGCAACAAGGTAGGCATGCTGTCGCTGCCGCAGGACCGCGAGAATGCGCAGAAGTATCTCAAAGGCGCCAAGGAGGCGTTCGCGGCAGACGGCTGCGACCTGGTCCAGATGCTTGAAACCCGGGGCCTCACCATCAATGAGGCTGTCACCCAGGCAAACGATCTGCTGACTGCACATCCCGACATCAAGGCTATCTACGGCATGTATGATGAGGCCGGGAGCGGTGCCGCAAAGGTGGTCGAGACCCGAGGCCTCACCGGCAAAGTTGGCATCACCGTCGCCGATGGCTCGCCCACCACCATTGCGCTGCTGAAGAAGGGGGCGATCCAGGGCATCTTCTTCCAGGAGGCGGTCGGCCAAGGCATCGACGGCACCCAGCAAGTCTACAACGCCCTGACGGGAGGCAAGGTGACCCAGGATCTGGCCCTGGTGATGCCATTGGTCACCGCCGACAAGGTCGACAGTCCCGAGGCGAAGAAGGTTATCGCCCGCGTTTTCCCCCCGAGCAACTGACCGCCTTCGAACGGGCCCGCCGGCGAGGCCGGCGGGTCCAGCAGCAAGCGAGGGAATCCGACCGTGGCCGAACTGCCTTTCATCGATCCGCATCATCACCTTTGGGATCTGGAGACCCACTATTATCCGTGGCTGACCGACGGGGTTAAGCCAGCGGCCTTCGGAGACTATGAGGCGATCCGCAAGAGCTATCTGATCGACGATTATCTGGAAGACGCCAGGAACCAGAACCTGGTGAAATCGGTGCATCTAGACGTCGGGTTCAATCCCGCCGATCCGGTCGGGGAGACGCGCTGGCTGCAAGGCATCGCCAACAAGCGGGGCTTTCCCCATGGCATCGTCGGCTATGCCGACCTGTCCAAGCCCGATGTCGGCGACCTTCTTGACCGACACATGGAATATCCGAACTTTCGCGGCATCCGGCAGTCGATGAATTACCATGCCGATCCCGCCAAGACCTATCTGGCGCAGCCGGAGGTCAGCCGGACACCCGAATGGCGGCGCGGCTTCCGCGAGTTGGCGAAGCGCGGGCTGAGTTTTGACCTGCAGCTCTATTATCCGCAGATGGGCGAGTTTCTTGAATTGGCGCGCGCCTTTCCCGACGTGCAGATCATTCTCAACCACACCGGCATGCAGGTCGACGGACCCGAGCATTTCGACGCCTGGAAGAAGGGCATGCGCCAGCTGGCGCAGGCGCCGAACGTCGCCTGCAAGATCTCGGGTCTCGGCATGGGCGACTGGACATGGACGAGGGCGTCGATCCGTCCCTATGTCGAGGAGGCGATCGCCGCCTTCGGCATCCACCGATCGATGTTTGCGACGAACTTCCCGGTCGACAAGCTGTTCTCGAGCTTCGACGCCGTCGTGAACGCCTTCAAGGAGATCACGCGACACTATCCGCGTGAAGAGCGGCTCGCGCTGTTCCACGACAACGCCGCCCGGTTCTACCGGCTCTAGATGATCCGCCAAGAGATTGGAAAAAGCAGGAGAGTTCGACATGTTGCTGAAGGGCAAGGCTGTGGTCATTTCAGGCGCCGCGAGCCCACGCGGGATAGGACGCTCCACGGCGAAGCTGATGGCCGAGCATGGGGCGCGCGTCGCGATCCTTGACCTCGATGAGGGGCAAGCGCGTGACGCCGCCGCTTCGCTCGGAGGCGACCATATCGGCCTCGCCTGCAACGTCGCCGACCTCGCTGCATGCAAGACAGCGGCGGCGCAAGTCACCGAAATCTTCGGCAAGGTGGACGTGCTCTGCAACAATGCCGGCATAACCCAGCCGGTGAAGACCCTTGAGATCAGCCCAGGCGATTGGGACCGCATTCTCGACGTCAATCTACGCGGTGTCCTCTATCTCAGCCAGGCTTTCATTCCCCACATGCGCCAGAATGGCGGCTCCATCATCTGCATGTCGTCGGTTTCGGCGCAACGCGGTGGCGGCATCTTCGGCGGCCCGCATTACTCCGCCGCCAAGGCGGGCGTACTCGGCCTGGCGAAGGCGATGGCGCGCGAATTCGGTCCCGACCGCATCCGCGTCAACTGCGTCACGCCCGGCTTGATCCAGACCGACATCACCGGCGGCAAGCTGACCGAGGCAATGCGCGCCGACATCATCAAGGGGATTCCGCTCAGCCGGCTCGGCGACGCACGCGACGTGGCCGGCGCCTATCTGTTCCTCGCATCGGATCTGGCCAGCTACATCACCGGCGCGGTGATCGACGTCAATGGCGGGATGCTGATCCATGGCTGACGCCGCGGCAGAATCGGAGATGCCGCGCTCCGGCAGCAACGTCAGCCTTGCCGAACGGGCCTATCGCATCCGCCGGCATGCCGTGCGCATGGGCGAAGTCCAGGGCCAGGGCTATGTCGGGCAGGCGCTCGGCATTGCCGACGTGCTCGCCGTCGCCTATTTCCATGCGCTCCGCTATCGGCCGGATGAGACGCTATGGGAGAAGCGCGATCGCTTTCTTCTGTCGATCGGCCATTATGCGATCGCGCTCTATGCGGCGTTGATCGAAGCGGGCGTGCTGCCGGAGGAAGAACTCGAGACCTATGGCACCGACGACAGCCGCATGCCGATGTCCGGCATGGCCGCCTGCACGCCTGGAATGGAGATCACCGGCGGCTCGCTCGGCCATGGGCTCGGCATCGCCGTCGGTATGTGCCTGGGGCTAAAGCGCAAGCAGAGCGACAGTTTCGTCTACAATCTCTTGTCGGACGGCGAGCTCGGCGAGGGCTCGACCTGGGAAGCGGCGATGTCAGCCGCCCACCACAAGCTCGACAATCTCATCGCCATCGTCGACTTCAACAACCAGCAGGCCGACGGCCCGTCGACGGCGACGCTGTCTTCCGAGCCGGTGACCGACAAGTTTGAGGCCTTCGGCTGGCACGCACAGCGTGTCGACGGCAACGACATCGAGGCGGTCCGCGCGGCATTCGACATTGCCCGGGACCTCAGGGAGCCGCGCCCGCGCATCATCGTCTGCGACACGCGCATGGCAAAGGGTGTGCCTTTCCTGGAGGCCCGCGAAATCACGCATTTCATCCGTGTCGAGCCGGATGAATGGACGCTGGCGCTCGAGGCTCTGGAGAAGGGACGTCGGCAGTGAGGTTGTCAAAATTCGAGCCACGTCAGGCTGTCATTGCCGGAGAGCGCAAGACCACCTCGGCGATGATCGCCTCGATCGCCCCGGACGGCATTCCGACGCGTAGCGCCCCTTTCGGCCACACGCTTGCCAGGCTGGCACATCACCGGAACGGGATCGTCGGGCTCACCGCCGATCTTGCCAAATACACAGACCTCCATGTCTTCGCGCAGGAACATCCGGATCGCTTCTACCAGATGGGCATGGCGGAGCAGCTGCTGATGAGCGCGGCTGCCGGGATGGCCCGGGAAGGTTTTACGCCATTTGCAACGACCTACGCGGTCTTTGCCTCACGTCGCGCTTACGACTTCATCTGCATGGCGATCGCGGAGGAAAAGCTCGACGTGAAGATTGTCTGCGCCCTCCCGGGACTGACCACCGGTTACGGCCCCAGCCACCAGGCGACGGAAGATATCGCCATCTTCCGCGGCATGCCCAACCTGACGATTATCGATCCATGCGACGCGATCGATATCGAGCAGGCCACCGAGGCAATCGCGGACCACAAAGGGCCGGTGTATATGCGGCTCCTGCGCGGCAAGGTGCCGGTGGTGCTCGACGGGTACGACTACCGCTTCGAGATCGGCAAGGCGCGGCTGCTGCGCGAAGGGGCTGACGTGCTGTTCATTTCCAGCGGCCTGATGACGATGCGTGTCCTTGAGGCGGCAAAGGCTCTCGAAGCGGACCGCATAAGGAGCGCAGTGCTACATGTGCCGACGATCAAGCCGCTGGACAATGAGAGAATTCTTGCAGCAGCGCGTCGACCTGGCCGGCTGGTGGTGGTGGCGGAAAACCACACGTGTATAGGCGGACTGGGGGAAGGTGTGGCATCCCTGCTGATGCGCGAGGGTGTGACCCCGGTCTTTCGCCAGATTGCCCTTCCCGATGAGTTTCTCGATGCCGGGGCTCTGCCGACGCTCCACGATCGCTACGGGGTATCGACAGCTGAGGTCGTGCGCCGTATTCGCGAATGGACGAGTAAGTGAAGTAGGAGTTCGGCTCTGCTGTGCTTAGGGTTCGTTCATCCCGAAGACGATCTTTTGCGGCTGTCTTTGCCGGCCGAACAAACACGCTTCAACTCGGCGCCAGAAGGGATTCCAGAAGCGTCTCCCTTGCGGATGACAGGTGGGCGCCGGCCGCCACCTCGACGCGCGAAAGGTCGTGACTGAGCAAAGCGTCGATATACGCCAAATGCTCGACCAATGCCGCGTGATTGCGCTGCTTCTCGTCGCGCTTGTTCCACTGATAGTGGTAGTGGAAGATGAATGTGATGATGTCGTAGAAGTCGTCAATGAAGCGATTGGGCGAGGCCTCGTTGACAAGTCGATGGAACCGGTTGTCGAGACTGGAGAAGTCATGGAATCGATGATCGATCTCCCCAAGCAGATCGAGGTGCGCGCGCTTTAGAGTCTCCAGCTTCTCCCACAGCGGCGAGTGGTCCGATTGCTTGGCAAAGAGTCGCGCTGATCGCAGCTCGAACATGACGCGAATCTCGAACAGATCGAGTGCGAACTCCTTGGTGAACCCCTCAAATATCCACCCTGAATTCGGCCGCTTTTCAAGCAGGCCGAAGCGGCTGAAACGGATCAGGAACTCCCGTATGCCACTGGTTGCCACACCGAATTGACGGGCCAGTTCGAGTTCGTTGATCAATGTGCCCGGCTTGGTGTCGCCGCGTAGCATCCATTCCATTAACTGCCGTTCAATATGGAGATTGCGCGGCATCGTTTCGACATCTGGGAAGTAGTCGTTTGGCAGGACTTGACGATCTTCGACCTGCGATCTCGTGGTAGCGACAATGACGCCGCGCTGATCCAGTTCCCCCAACACTTTTCGAATGGTCGTGCGGCTCACCCCCAACCGACGCCTGAGTGCATTTTCCGAGGGCAACGGATCCTCGATCTCGCTTCGAACCATGAGATCGAGAGTTCGATTGAATGCCCTTTTGAAGACGGTGTCCGTTTTCATGAAGGCCAATCCTCCCAGGCTTGTCCTTTTTGGTGAATTTTTATCCATAAAAAACAACTTGCGCGACCGCGGATAGTATTGTTTTTTATCGATAAGAGGAAGAGCAAAATACAAAAGCGAACTTTCAGGTCGGAGTGCAGGTCACTCCCGACGGCGGGGGACTATTTGCCTGGGCTAGCGAATAAACCCGAAGAAAATATCATCGGCAGTGTGGCCGGCAGCCCCGAGGCGCGCGCGAACACGTTAGCGATCGGCCTGAGCATTCTGAATTTCGGGCCGGCACTCATCCTTGTGTTACTGATCGCTGCACTGAGCATATCATCTCCTTACTTTCTCACCGCACGCAACATCAGCAACATACTCGCCCAGACGGCCGTCATCTCGGTAGTCGCCATGGGGCAGCAACTGGTGATCTTGACGCGCGGCATCGACCTATCCGTCGGCTCGAACCTGGCCCTGGCGTCGGTGCTGGGCGCCTTGGCATTCCACGCGGGAGCGCCAGCCGCGCTGGTGATTGCCGTGATGATCGCGTCCGGCGCCGTCGTCGGCGCCATAAATGGCGCCTTCTACGTCTTCGGCCGGCTGCCGCATCCATTCATCATCACGCTTGCCACATTGAGCATAGCCAAGGGCGTGGCGCTGCAGCTTGCCGACGGCCGCGCCATTCCTGGCATGCCGCCGGCGATCAGCGCGCTCGGCACCGATGCGCTCGGTGGGCTTCCGGGTTCGGTCTTCCTGGTGCTGGCGGTCGCGACCGTGTTCTTCGTGGTGACCCAGACAATGGTCTGGGGCCGCTGGATCTACGCCGTGGGCGGCCGGCCGGATGCCGCGCTGCGCATGGGCATTCCCGTGTCATGGGTGCTGGTCTCGACCTATGTCGTGTCGGGCACTTGTGCGGGCATCGGCGCAGTGATCCTGGCCGGCAGGACTGATGCGGGTTCGCCGCTCTTCGGTAACCTGCTCGAACTCGACACGATCGCTGCCGTCATCATCGGCGGGGCAAGCTTCCTGGGCGGACGCGGACATCTCGGCAACGCCCTGATCGGCGCACTGATGATCGGTGTCATCCGCAACTCGCTGAACCTGCTCAACGTCAACATCTTCTTCCAGCTGATCGTCATTGGCGTGGTCATCGTGATCGCTGTCGAAGGCGACGTCCTTCGAAATTACCTCGAAGGGCGAGTTCGCGTGATGCAGGCGGGGAAGCACTCATGAACGATAAGTCCGCTAGCGCTCCCGCACACGCAGGCGATCTGGGCACCCCGGTCCTTTCAGTGCAAGGGGCAACCAAGCGGTTCGGGTCTGTCCTGGCGCTCAGCGGGATCGACATCTCGGTGCGGCGCGGAGAAATCCTCTGCCTTCTCGGCGACAATGGCGCCGGCAAATCGACCCTGATCAAGTGTATCAGTGGCGTGCATCGCCTGGATGCGGGCTCGATCGTGATCGACGGGCAGATCACTGCGATCCGCTCGCCGGCCGAGGCGCGCACCGCTGGAATAGAAACGGTCTACCAGGATCTGGCGCTTTTCGACAATCTCACACCGGCGCAGAACTTCTTTGCCGGCCGAGAGATCGCGGCGCCGCCATGGCTGCCGCGCGGACTGCGCTTCCTGCGCCAGCGCCGGATGGATGCCGAGACCAAGTCTCTGCTCGCCAACCTCAAAGTGGCCTTGCCCAGGACCGATGCCGTCGTCGCGATGATGTCTGGTGGCCAGCGCCAGGCGATCGCGGTGGCGCGGTCCACGGTTTTCGCTCGCAAGGTGGTCATCCTGGACGAGCCTACCGCGGCACTCGGCCTGCGCGAATCCCGGCAGGTCCTGGATCTGGTGGCGAGGCTGCGAGACCATGGCAACGCCGTCATCCTGATCACCCACAACATGGAACATGTCATCGAACTGGCGGACCGGGCCATCGTTTTGCGGCAGGGGCGCAAGGTCGGCGAACTGGTGCCCACCGCCGACAACAAGCAGCAGCTGGTCGCCATGATCGTCGGAGCATGACGGCGCGGCTTTGCAGACTGCAGGAGCAGGTCGCAAATGAGGGGTCACCCTTCCTTCGGAGGGAACCCAAAAAAGGGAGGAAACGAGCATGAAATTGCAAGCAGGACTTCTGGGCGGGCTGGCGATCGCATTGGCGTTCGCAACGCCGTCCCACGCGGCCGACAAGATCAAGGTCGGCCTGATCACCAAGTTCCCCGTCCCGTTCTATTCCACGATGGAAGAGGCCGCCAAGAAATATGCGGCGGCCCATCCCGAGGTCGAGCTGGTGACCGGCCAGGGACAATCGGCGACCGACATCGAGGGACAGATCTCCTTGATCGAGTCCATGATAACACAAGGCGTCAAGGGTCTGGCCATCACGCCCGTCGATCCGACGGTGGCGCCTGCACTCGACAAGGCCGTGGCAGCAGGCATCAAGGTCGTGCTGGTCGACAACGGAATACCGAACTGGAAGGGATCGAGCGCGCTTGTCTCCACGAACAATCTCAACGGCGGCAAGATCGCGGGCGAATACCTTAAGACAGTTCTCAAGGCGGGCGACAAGATCGGCATCCTGCAAGGCGTGCCAGGTGTACCCGCGCTCGATGATCGCGTCACCGGCATGATGCAGGGCCTTGGCGATCTCAAGGTGGAGGTGGTCGGCAAGGGAGCGACCAACTGCACCCTGGAGCTGGGAACTTCGGTCGCCGAGGATATTCTCACCGCCAATCCCGACCTGAAGGCGATCTACGCCGCTTGCGGACCGCCCATCCCGGGCGCGGCGAAGGCAATCGCCAATGCCGGGATCGCGAACGACAAGTTCATCCTCGTCGGCTTTGATGCATGCTGCGGGGAGATCGAGGCGATCAAGTCGGGAGCGGAAGACGCCAGCGTCGCCCAGTTCCCTGCCAAGATGGGTGAACTCGGCATCGATACCGTGGTCAAGGCGATACACGGCGAGAAGGTGGAGGCAAATGTCGACACCGGGGCGGGGCTGGTGACGCTCGCCAATGTCAAGGACTTCGAATAGTCGAAAGATCGCCCGGCGGCTGAGATTGCCGCCGGGCCGATCATCCGGCACCGCTGAAGTCCGAATGCGTGGCCCCTTGGGCGCCCGCCCAATTGCACGAGGAGCACTCCCCGCCGTGAAAGCCGCCGTTTGTCTTGCACCCGGCAAGCTGGTTCTCAGGGACCTGGCCTGGCCGGCATTGCCACCGCCAGGGTGGGCATTGCTGAGCGTGAGCCATGTCGGCATCTGCGGCACCGACTATCACATCTTCGAAGGCAAGCACCCCTTCTTGACCTATCCTCGCGTGATGGGTCACGAAATTTCCGGGACGGTCGTCGCTGCCGGTGAGGGCGTCGGCGTCGCAACGGGCCAGTCGGTGATCGTCAATCCCTATCTGGCGTGCGGCCATTGCATTGCCTGTCGCCAGGACAAGCCCAATTGCTGCGTCGCCATCGAGGTGCTTGGCGTTCACCGCGACGGCGCCATGTGCGAGCAGATCCTGGTCCCTGCCGGCAACCTCTATCCCACCGGCGGGCTTTCGTTGGCCGAGGCCGCGGCGGTCGAGTTTCTGGCCATTGGCGCTCATGCGGTTCGCCGCTCGATGGCAGGCAAGGGAAAGCGGGCCCTGGTCATCGGTGCGGGGCCGATCGGCCTCGGCACGGCCCTCTTCGCCAGGATAGCGGGCCAGGAGGTCACGATCCTCGATGTCGACCGCGAGAGGCTGGATTTCGCCGAGCGGGATCTCGGTTTTGCCGTCGTCGACGGGTCAATTGCGACAGGAACCGAGCTTCTGCGAAGCCGGACTGCCGGCGAGGCCTTCGATATCGTCTTTGACGCTACCGGAAACAGCGCGTCGATCCGAGCCGCCTTTGCATATGTCGCGCATGGCGGCGCGCTCGTCATGGTAAGCGTCGTGAAGGACGAGATCTCCTTTTCCGATCCAGAATTCCACAAACGAGAGATGACGCTGATCGGCACGCGTAACGCCACCAGGAGCGATTTCGATCAGGTCGTCGCATCGATTCGGGACGGCGACATACCTATTACCAGGCTCGTGACTCACCGGACCACTCTGGCCAAGAGCCCTCACGACATTGCGCGCTGGTCACGTGAGAAGGTTGGGCTGATCAAGGCTGTCATCGCCGTCCACGACGTCTGATGCGTGCGCGCAAGAAAAAGCGCGGCCCCTTCGTAAGCGGCGCCCTGCCCTAACGGTATTGTCTCCCGATCTTGCTAACCGCAGCCAGAACTCCTGGAATAAGTTTGCCGGGATTCATTATGTTATTAGGGTCAAAAAGCTCCTTGATATCGCGCATGATATCTAGCGCGGTCCCATGTTCGGCTTCCATGTATCTAAGTTTGCCCAATCCTATGCCATGTTCTCCAGAGCAGGTCCCTTCCATTGCTAAGGCACGATAGGCCAAGCGGGAACTGATGCCGCTCGCGATCTCGTATTCTTCCTGGCTATCGGGATCGATGACCAGACCAAGATGGAAGTTTCCGTCTCCCGCGTGGCCGTTCAGACACACAAAGAATGGGGCCTTTTCGATGTCGGCCTTCGTTTCCACGACACACTCGGTCAGTCGGGAAATCGGCACACAAGCATCCGTGGGCATCACCTTCGCGCCGGGCCGGCTGGCCAACAGCGCATTGTGCATGCGATGGCGCGCGCGCCATAGGGCCGCGCGGCTCTCCTGATCCCTGGCCCAGCGAAACTCGCCTCCGCCCATCTCCGCGGATATCGCCTCGACAGTGGCTATCTGTTCCGCAACGGCTTGGGGCGCGCCGGCGAATTCGAAAAACAAGGTAGGCCGTGTTTCATAATCGAGTTTGAAGTAATCGACGCATGTCCGCATGGCGGGCTCGTCCATCAACTCCGCTCGCGCAATCGGCAGGCCCAGCTGAACTATTTGAGTGACAGTGTCGACCGCGGCCTTCAAAGATGGATAGCCGCACACGGCTGCAACCGTCTCCTCTGGAACGCCATGCACGCGGATGGTTAGTTGTGTGATGATGCCGAGAGTGCCTTCCGAGCCGATGAAAAGCTTGGTCAGGTCGTAGCCTGTCGACGATTTTCGAGCCCGGCTCCCTGTCTTGATGACCCGGCCATCGGGCAATACCACTCGCAAGGACAGTACGTTCTCGCGGATCGTACCGTAGCGCACGGCATTGGTGCCGGACGCACGCGTAGCTGCCATCCCGCCGATCGTCGCCTCCGCGCCGGGATCGATGGGGAAAAACAGCCCCAGATCCTTCAGATGCCTATCAAGCGCCTGTCGCGTAACGCCAGGTTCGATGACCACGTCAAGATCGTCGGGATGCACAGCAAGTATTCGATTCATGCGGCTGACATCTAGGCTTACTCCGCCGTGGACGGCGCTCAAATGGCCTTCCAACGACGTTCCGGCTCCGAAGGGAATGACCGCTACGCGATGGGCATTGGCGTTCTTGAGGATCGCCGCGACCTCCGCTTCGCTCTCGGCAAAGCAGACGGCGCCTGGTGCTTCAACCGCGTGGAACCCCTCTCCACCGCAGTGCTGCTGCCTGAGCGCCGTGTTGGTGGTGAAGCGGTCGCCAAGCAGCTTTGCGATCTCTTGGACAAAGGCAGTCGGCAGCGGCTGCTTCGACACTGACATTGGAAATCCCATCGACTGAGTATGCCTGTGTTGGCTCATTTGGCCTGTTGGAGAGATCGCAGGCTGGCTGTTGGCGGCGCGATTATCCTTTGACCGCGCCGGCCGTCAGGCCCCTGACGAAGTACCTTCCGGACAGGACATAGACGATCAGCGTCGGAAGCGCGGCAATCAGTGCCGCCGCCATGTCCACGTTATACTGCTTGCGCCCAAGGGTTACGTTCACGACGTTGTTCAATGCGACAGTGATCGGTGAACTTCCACCGGCGGAAAACGATACGCCAAACAGGAAATCGTTCCATATCGACGTGAACTGCCAGATGCAGCACACAACGGCGATAGGAATGGCCGTAGGCAGGGCAATGCTGAAGAATATCCTGAAGAAGCCAGCGCCGTCGACCAAAGCCGCCTTGGTCAACTCATCAGGGAACGAGACAAAGTAGTTCCTGAAAAACATTGTCGTGAATGCGATACCATAGACCGTGTGAACCAGTATGAGGCCCGCGGTTGACCCCGACAAATGCAACATGCCGAGCACTCGTGCAATAGGCAGCAGGACCGCTTGCAGCGGAAGGAAGCACCCAAACAACATGAAGGCGAAGAAAAGGTCTGATCCGCGGAATTTCCACTTGGCCAGCGTGTAGCCATTGATGGCGCCGATGGACGTGGACACGAAAACCGACGGGACAGTAATGATCAGCGAGTTCAGAAAGAAGGGCGAAAGGCCGACACAGTTGGTGCCGATACAAGCCGTACTCCAGGCTTTCGACCACGCTTCGAACGTGAATTGCTTTGGGAGGCCGATAAGCGAGCCGGAATAGATTTCATCCAGTGGCTTGAACGACGTAATCAACATGACCCAGAGCGGCACCAGGTAGAGCGTAGCCAGGAAAGCCAGGCAGCCATAGACAAACAGCCTGCCGCCGTAGCGCTCGAAATTGCGCATCTTATTGATCATTGGCTGGCTTCCGAAGTTCGGTGTAAAGATACGGAACGATAATCGCCACCACCGCGGCCAGCATCATCATCGCGCTCGCCGCGCCGACTGCCATCTGGTTTCTTTCGAACGTCGCGGAAAACATGAACATCGACGGCATCTCGGTTGCCCCGCCCGGCCCGCCATTCGTCAGGGCGAATGTGAGGTCGAACGTCTTGATGGCGATCTGGCCAAGCAGGACGACGACGCTGAGAAACGCCGGTCGAAGCATCGGCACGACGACGCTGACATAGATGCGGACCTGAGAAGCGCCCTCCATCTGAGCGGCTTTTATGATCGAATTGTCGATCCCCCTCAGGCCGGCGAGAAAAATGGCCATCGCGAAGCCGGACGACTGCCATACCGCGGCAATGACGACGGTGTAGAGGGCGTAGTTGGGATTCACCAGCCAATCGAATGTGAAGGAGGTCCAGCCCCAGCTCCGAACCACATTCTGGATGCCGAGACCGGGGTTCAAGACCCATTTCCAGGCGACGCCGGAAACGATGAATGACAGCGCCATCGGATAGAGGAAGACGGTTCTGAGAAAGCCTTCCGCCCGAATTCGCTGATCGAGGAGAATGGCGATGAAAAGGCCAAAGAAAGTCGCGATCGACAGGTAGAGTGCCGAGAAGATAAACAAGTTCTTGACGGCTATGTACCACCGCGGGGTCGACCAAAGACGGATGAACTGCTCCAGACCCACAAAATCGTATATCGGCATCACCCTGGATGAACTAAGCGAAATACTTGCAGTCCACGCGATGAATCCGTACGTAATTACGAGTATAATCAATCCGCTCGGAGCCAGAACGATTTTTGGCAACTGGTCGGCGAAGTATCGCTTGATATCCGTCCTTCGAACCATGTCATTCCTCGAATTGCCCGGCCAATTCAGGTTCAAGCAGAACGCCAGCCGGAAGGCCATCGGCGGCCTTCCGGTCGTTGTCAATCACGCCTAACGAGCGTTATCGATTTCGTCCGCGAGAAGCGTCACCGCATCTTGCGCGCTCATGTCCGACACGAAGAACTTCCCTGCAACTTCCTTGAAAATCGCAGCGAATTGAGGTTCGGCGGCATAGCCGCCAGACAGGGTGCCGAGGAACGATTTGTTGTCGATCGCCGTCTTGAGGTCCGCTGCGGCCTGCTTGGCGCAGTCGTCAAACTTCGACATGTCGACACCGAGCCGAGGCGGGATCGACCCCTTGATCAAGTTGAACTTTATCTGCACTTCCGGATCGAGGATCACCTTGACCAGTTCGTCCTGCGCGGCCCGAAGGTTCGGATCGGTGGTCTCGAACATGCTGAACGAGTCCATCGCCCAAAGGAAATTCGGCGTTGACGTAGGGGTCGGGAAACACAGGAAGTCCACGCCGGGCTTCAGGTTCTTTGCGAGAAACTCGCCCTTCGCCCAATCTCCCATGATCTGCATGCCGGCTTTACCGCTCGCCACCATTTCACTCGCAACAGCCCAGTCACGGCCGACAAAATTGTCATCGACGAGACCCCTTACCTGGCGCAGCTTTTCGAAAACCTTGACCATTTCCGGGCTGCGAATGGCCTTGTCGTCAACCTTGAGCGCGACCCGCGTGTAAAACTCGGGTCCATTCAAATCGATGATAAGGCTGTCGAAGATTTTGGCGACCTGCCATGCCTCGTCGCTGGCTGCCAGAGGGATGATACCCGCCTTGCGCAACTTTTCGCCCGACGCGATGAGCTCGTCCCAGGTTTTCGGAATGCCTATACCCGCGGCGTCGAACGCCTTCTTGTTTGCCCAGATCCAGTTGGAACGATGCAGATTGATCGGCACCTCGACCCACTTGCCGTCGGGCGCCGCAAGACGCTTATAGTCGGGCGGGATCAAGTCAGCGCCGCCATTCGCGGTTTCCAAATCGGTCAGGTCCCGCAGAACGCCTTCCTTGGCCCAGGTCGAGGCGTCGTAGCCCAGCATCTGCATTGCGCCCGGTGGGTTGCCGGCGACGATTCGTGCGCGGAGCGATTGCTCCGCATTGACACCATTTGCTCCACCTATAGCGGCGTCCTTCCAGATGACACCGTGCTTCTCCAGCTCCTGCTTGATCGTATTGACCGCGGCCACTTCGCTGTCGGACACCCAATGGTGAATGACCTCAATGGACTTTTCTTCCGCTTGGGCCGTGGCAGACATCATGCCGCATATGGCGGCGCCCAGTAACAGAGTCCGACTACGCATTTCCTCTCCCAACTATCTCTGATTTGCGATGAGTACAGAGCGCTTGCAACCTGCGACCCGCGCCTGCCCCGGTAAGCTCGCCATGCAGGTTTTTCCGCTCACCGGTATAGAGGTTCATACAACGGAACAGTGCCAGCAATTGCGCACTCGGCAGGAAACTGACGCTATGTGATGCACAAAGGCGCAGCCACTGCGACAGCCGAGGATTTCCAGCAGAATCACTCATCGAAATTCTTCTTGACAAAGGCTCTACGGCAGAGCGATTTTGCGCTAGTCAATATACAGTTTCATTGAATGAAACATTGGCGGCCGCCCGAGCACATAATCGACGCCGGGGCCGAGCGGTCCGCTGGTTTCACAACGATCCCTCTCAGCAGGAAATGCAAATGGTTGAAGCACTAAGGCGCGAAGAAGTCAGAGGCGTCATTACACCGATCGTCACGCCGTTTAACCGCGATGAGACAATCGATTTCGAATGCTTTGAACGCGAAGTTTCGTTCATGGAAGCATCCGGCATCAGGGTAATCATCATTGGCGGCAGCACCGGATCCGGCAACGAGCTGAACGCCGAGGACCTGGCGACCTTGATCCGCACCGCGACGACCAAGAGCAATCTGCGCGTCATCGCCGGCATCATCCCCGATACGACCAAGGACGCCATTCACCGGTCTCTGCTTGCGAAAGAGGCAGGCGCCGCCGCGTTGCTACTCTGCCCACCGACTTACAACGGCATGACAGACGAATCGGCGCTTGCATTTATCACAGATGTGGCTGCTGCATCCGAGTTGCCAATCGTTTTTTACGACCACTTCAATTACTCCGTCGATCTCTTGAAGACGATTGCTCGCCTGCCTGAAGTCATTGCAATCAAGTGTGTATTCCAGAACATAGGGGAGCTTGTGCAGACTGTCGGCGATCACGTGACTATAGCTGCCGGCTATGACCCGATCACACTTGCCGGCTATGTGATGGGCGCGGAGGCTTCAATCTGCGGCGTTCACGCGGTGTTGCCGAAGCAGAACGTCGATATCTATCGGGCGTTCAAGGACGGCAATATCGCAGAAGCGATGCAGTTGACCAAAGCCATCGGCCCGATTTGCCGCGAAGTCAGTCAGGCAACCAATTTTCCCACCCGCATAAAGTACGCGATCGGCATGCTTGGCCGGGATGTCGGGACGCCCATCCGTCCGCTGGACCGGATTGGCGAAACTGATAAAGCGGCCATCGACGACGCTCTCAGGGTCGCCGGACTGCGATAAGAAGATTTTCTGGGCGGGTCGTCTCACTCTCGAGGTAGACGATCCCGCCTCTCTACAGTACGCGATTTTTCCGCTAGCGATGACGTCCGATTCTCAAGCGCCGATGCGGGAATCCCTTCTGCCGGGGAATCCAATTGCTCGCGACAGTTGCGCAGTAACCTCGACCAGATGGGCCCCCACGGACGGGATCGCATCGTCAACAACGCGGGTCGTCGGACCGGAGATGCTGATTGCTCCGATCGGTCGACCCGAGGCATCGAATATCGCTGCCCCGACGCACCTGCTGCCTATCGTGGCCTCTTCATTGTCCACGGCGTAACCAAGTTCGACGATCTCCGGCAATTCGGCCAGGACCTTGGCTGCGCTGGTCAATGTCCGCGGCGTGTAACGGTCAAAGCTACACCGCTGCAGCAAGCGGTTGGCCTCGTCGCGATCGAGCCACGCCAATATGCTTTTGGACAGGGATGACGCATGCCAGGGATTCACTGAACCAACCGCCCCGCCCTGCCTCAGCATCTGTGTTGTCTCGATACTGTCGACGACCACGACTTCCTGGCGGACTAGCAGTGCCAGGTTTATGGTTTCATTGAAGTGTTCATACAATTTCTGCAGATAAGGGCGAGCCACGGCGCGAATGTCACGGCGGTGCAACGCTTTCTGTCCCAGCATAAACAGGTCGATACCCAACGTGTAGCCATTTCCGTCGACACGCTCGATGACCCCATGGCCGACCAAGCTTGCCAGATATCGCAACGTCGTTGGTTTACCGAGGTCAACCTCCCTGGCGATCGCGGATAGAGACAATGGCCCTTCCGCCTTCTCAAGGACGCGCAGGATCGCCATCGTCCGATCAACAGCGTCGAAACGGACTTTCTCGGTCAAATTTTGTGATGGTTCTATCAACTAGCCAACTCCGAATGAGGCATGGGCAGACGCCAGCAAAATTGGCCGTTGCCTAAGTCAGCAAGCGCTCAATCAGAGATATTCAGTGCTGAAGCGGTCCCGCTGCCCCAATGCCCGAACGGGAAACCTCGACAATGGGTGAAGCGACTCGTATTTTACACCTGCCAAACAACGATATCACTCACCGAAACATCAGGCAACACAGTCGAACAAGAGTCGATGATCGTCTGACCACCACCTGACGCGCAGGGCGCCGGCCTTTTCCTTCTCTATCGTTTATCGCAGCGAGGCCGATTGCGCTTCAAGCCGAGGCGGCGTTCGAGAGACCCGCGAACTCGGCACTGTTACCGAATATCTGCTCAATCTGTTCAGGCAGCAGAACACCCTCGTCTTCAACGACCTGGCGCAAATTTCTCTTGCCAGCCAAAGCGCGCTTCGACAATTCGGCAGCCTTGCTGTAGCCGATGAGCTTCGCCAACGGCGTGGCCAAAGCAAGGGATTGGTCCAGCAAGGCTTTGCAGCGATCCTCATCGACTTCGATCCCGTCGATGCAGCGCTCTTTGAAAATCCGCATTCCTTTGGTCAACAACCGCATGGACTGCAGGATATTCAAGACGATCACCGGCTCCATCGCATTCAACTGGAGCTGCCCGGCGCTCGCGGCGAGCGTTATGGCAAGATCATTCCCAATGACCTGGAAACTGAGCTGATTCATCATCTCCGGAATGACCGGATTGATCTTGCCAGGCATGATGGAAGAGCCGGCCTGTACCGGCGGCAAACGAATCTCCCCAAGGCCGCCGAGCGGTCCGCTGCTCAGAAGACGCAGATCGTTGCAGATCTTGGTCAGCTTGACCGCAATGCGCTTCAGCATGCCTGAAAAGGAGACAAACCCGCCGGTGTCGGACGTTGCCTCGATAAAGTTGCGCGCGGCGATAAGCTGGATTCCGGATATCTGCGACAGATGACGGCAAACGATGCCGGGGAATTCGCGGGGCACGTTGATCGACGTGCCGATCGCCGATCCGCCGAGGTTGATTTCCAGCAACAACCTCGATGCCGATTGAAGCTGGATGATGTCCTCGTCGATCAGTTCGGCAAAGGCCCCGAACTCCTGCCCGACTGTCATCGGAACGGCATCCTGAAGCTGAGTTCTGCCGACCTTCAGAGCATTTGCGTGCTGCAGCGCTTTCGCGCGGAAGGCCTCACGCAAACCGACCTGTGCGGATACCAGCCCCTCGCAGGCTCGCAGCACAGTGAGGCGGATCGCGGTCGGATACACATCGTTGGTCGACTGGGAGAGGTTTACGTCGTCGTTGGGGTGGAGTCTCGTATAGTCGCCAACGGCTGCGCCGAGCTTGATCAAGGCCAGGTTCGTCACAACTTCGTTGACGTTCATGTTTGTCGAGGTACCGGCACCTCCCTGCATCATGTCGACTGGGAAGTTCTCTTCGATCCCCCTCAGCTCGATGATCTCGTCGCAGGCATTGGATATGGCTTCAGCCTTTTCGGGGGAAAGGAGTCCGAGCTCCCTGTTTGCAAGACAAGAGGCCTTTTTCACCATCGCCATCGACTGGACGAGCTCGGGGAAATCCTTGAGCCGCAGTCCCGAGACATCGAAGTTCTGCTCTGCCCGGCGGGTGTGCACGCCGTAGAGCACGTGGCCCGGGATATCCAGCGGACCGATCAGATCCGATTCGACGCGGTCGGCAAACATGATTGCAAAGTTCCTTCAGACAAAACCCTTGGCGTCACGAAAGCAGACCCGAGTGTCCGACAAGACCGTGAGATTGCCCCCTCACGACCGGCTGATGGACGCGCCAGCCTTTATGGCGAGCGCTGCGATGGTCAGTGCCGGGTTAACAGCCGCCGAGGTGGGAAGTATCGAGGCGTCCGTGACATAGAGGTTTTCGATTTCGTGAGAGCGGCACTCAGGCGACACAACCGATGTCTCCGGACTGTTTCCAAGTCGGGCAGTGCCGCACTGGTGTGAGGTCGTCTTTCTGCCGAAGGTTCGGGTAAGAACGATGGGGAAGCCCGCCCTTCGCATCACGCCTCGTGTCCTGCGGATCAGCAGCTCGTGCGCTCGCATGTTGCTGCGGACCCAATGCATGACGATGCGGTCATTCTGGACTGTGACCCGGCTCTCTGGGTTGGGCAGGTCCTCGCTCGTCAAGAACCAACCATAGCAATTGCGGGCTATGAGCCCCGCCAGCCAGCATGGCAGCAAGGGCGCGTTCGCCTTGAGGATGTTGCCTGTGATATGACCAAGCAATTGCACGTTGCCAAGCGGGAAACCGGTCTCCGGATCGGCATTGTAGAAATCGTTGAATGCTAGGGTCTTCTGGTAAACCGACGTATTGGCCGACCGCGGGTCGATCGCCAGCATTGCGGTGGTGTTGTGGTTCATGAAGTTGCGGCCGAGTTGGTCGGAGCCGTTGACCAGTCCACGCGGATGCGCAGCATTCGCCGAGCGCAGCAAGAGTGCCGCGCTCTGGACCGCGCCGGCCGCAACGGCGAAGATGCCAGCGCTAATCCGGCGCTCGACACCATCCTTCAAAAAAACTGCCGCAGTCACCTTGCGACCCGCCGGATCGGTTTCCAGCCGCACGACATTGGCCCCGGTCACGAGGCTGACGTTGCTGCTATCCAAAGCGGCTGTCAGTGGTCCAACCTCGGCGTCGATCTTGCCGAAACCCGTATTGGGAAACGCATCCCAACCGGTCTTGGCTCGGCGAAGCCACTCATTGATGTCGATAGCCAGGGGAAGGCTGGATGGGTGGATCCCCGCCTCCTTGAGGCGAGCGCGCACAGCCGCTATGGCCGGCTCGTCGGGTACCGGCGGAAAACGGTAAGCACTGATGCGCGGCGGCTCGGTGGGATCCTGCGAGGGGTCACCCCGCACCTTGAAAATCGCCTCGGCTCGCTCATACCAGGGCTCAAGCTCCTCGTAGGTGATCGGCCATCCAGGTGAGGCGCCGTCCATGTGGGGCCGGGGCGAGAAATCCTCAAGCCTGTAGCGGTACATGACCGCGCCGAAGAATTTGGAATTGCCTCCGACATAGTAGTAATTGCCAGGCAGGAAAGCCTGCCCATCGTCGCCGAGCCACTCTTCGGTCGAACGGTAGAAGCCCTCGAGGAATATAGCCCGGTCGTCGCGCGCCTGGGGCGCGTCGCGCAGGTGCTCGCCACGTTCCAGAATCACGATGCGCCTGCCGGTGCTGGCCAAGCTATAGGCCAGGGAAGCGCCTCCTATGCCCGACCCGATAATGACGATATCAGCTGTTTGATCCACGTCGATGCCTCAGTCTATGCGTTGCTCATTGTCGGCATCGAACAGCACGATCTTGCCAGTATCGACCGCGAGGGTCGCCGAAGTGCGGGCTGCCACGGCCCTTGGCGGCACCCGGGCCGTGACCTCGACCCCGCCTGCCTGGAACAAGGCGAGCGTATCGGGGCCCGTGGGCTCGACAACATCGATGTTTACCGTGAGCGCTTGCGAGGCTTGCTCGCCGGCGACGCTGAACAACTCCGGACGAATGCCCACCAGAATACTGCGCCCAGCGTATTTGGCTGCCGCCTGTGAAGATAAAGAAATGCCCGAGAGGCGGGCTGTCGCCGCGCCCGGGATGTCGATCGCCGCAACGGGCCTGCCGTCTTCAACCTCAAGGCGCGCCGGAATGATGTTCATCGATGGCGACCCGACGAACTTGGCCACATATACGTTCGCCGGCCGGTCGTAGACCGACTGCGGATCGTCAAGGTGCTGGACCACGCCATCCTTCATCACTGCGACGCGCGTGGCGAGCGTCATGGCCTCGATCTGGTCGTGGGTGACATATACGATGGTGGTTCCCAGTCGTGCGTGGAGGCGCTTGATCTCGGTGCGCATGTCGACACGCAACTTGGCGTCCAGATTGGACAAAGGTTCGTCGAACAAAAACAGCTTCGGTTGACGCACAATCGCGCGCCCCATCGCTACGCGCTGGCGCTGGCCGCCGGAAAGCTGCGAGGGCTTCCTGTCCAGAAGATGCGTCATCTGGAGCAGATCGGCCGCGGTCTTCACGGCTTTGTCGCGCTCGGCCTGCGACACTCTGCGTATCTTCATGCCGAACTCGATGTTCTGGCGCACGGTCATCGTGGGATAGAGCGCGTAGGACTGGAATACCATCGCGATATCCCGGTCTTTCGGCGAAAGATCGTTGACCACCTTGCCAGCAATACGGATCTCGCCGCCCGATATCTCTTCCAATCCCGCGATCATGTTGAGCAGCGTTGACTTGCCGCAGCCCGATGGGCCCAGCAGTACGAGGAAGTCACCGGTGCCGATGGAGATGCTGACTTCCTTCAGGACTTCGAGTTCACCATAGAGCTTACGGGCACGATCGATTTCGAGAGTTGACATAGCATCAGCCTTTCACGGCGCCGGCGGTAAGGCCGCGCACGAAATATCGTCCAGCGACGACGTAGACAAAGAGGGTCGGAAGCGCGGCGATCATGGCGGCAGCCATGTCGACGTTGTATTCCTTGCGACCCATCGAGACGTTGACGATGTTGTTGAGCGCTACGGTGATGGGTGCATTTTCGCCGGCGGTGAATGACGCCCCAAACAGGTAGTCGTTCCAGATCTGGGTGAACTGCCAGATACAGGACACGACGATTATCGGCAGCGCCGCCGGCAGCATGATTGATACGAAGATCCTGATGAACCCCGCACCGTCGATCTTCGCCGCTCTTACGAGTTCATCGGGAATGCTGACGAAATAATTGCGGAAAAACAGCGTGGTGAACGCAATCCCGTAGACTGTATGGACCAGCACGAGCCCTGGAAGAGACCCTGCCAGACCAAGGATTCCCAAAGTTTGCGCCATGGGAAGAATCACTGCCTGAAAAGGCAGGAAGCAACCGAACAACAGCAGCCCGAAAATCACGTTGGAGCCAGGAAACCGCCATTTGGTGATGACATAACCGTTGATCGCACCGATGCCGGTCGACATGATCACTGCCGGAATCGTCAACAGCAGCGAGTTGATGAAATAGGGTTTCAGCCCTTTGCAGGCCGTTCCGTTGCAAGCCTCGGACCAGGCGGTGCGCCAGGCGTCGAAGCTGATTTGCTGCGGCAGGCCGATGAAGGAACCGGCATAGATCTCATCAAGGTGTTTCACCGAAGTGGTGATCATCACCCATAGCGGCATCAGGTAGAACGCAGCCATGAAAAACAGACTGCCGTAGATGACGGCGCGACCGATCCGATGCTGCCGACGGAAGGACGCGGCTTTCGTGGCCAAGGGCGTGGAATTGCTAGCCAAGGACGCGGCATTACTGGCCATCGCGGGACTCCTTCAGCTCTGAATAGAGATACGGAACGATGATCGCGGCGACGGTCATCAGCATCATCATCGCGCTGGCTGCGCCAACGCCCATCTGGTCACGCCGGAAGGTGGCGGAGTACATGAAGGTGGAAGGCATCTCGGTGGCGGAGCCGGGGCCGGTGTTGGTTAGCGCCAGAATGAGATCGAAGCTCTTGATCGCAATGTAGCTGAGCAGAACGATCACGCTCAGGAAGGCCGGGCGCAGCATCGGCACGACGATTGTCCGATAGATCAGCGGCAGGCTTGCACCTTCGATCTGGGCGGCCTTGATGACCGAATTGTCGATGCCGCGCAGTCCGGCCAGGAAGATCGCCATGGCGAAGCCGGTCGATTGCCATACTGCGGCAATCACCACGCAATAGATCGCGAAAGTCGGCTGTGCGATCCAGTCAAACACAAAGCTGGTCCAGCCAAGGTCATTGACCACTTTCTGCACGCCCAGGGCGGGATTGAGAATCCATTTCCAGGCTGTGCCGGTGACGATGAACGACAGCGCCATCGGGTAAAGAAAAATCGCCCGCAATGTGCCTTCCACCCGGATCTTCTGATCGAGAAGGATTGCCATCAGCAGTCCGAGCCCCGTGGTCAGAGCCAGGAAGAGTGTTGAAAAGACGAAGAGATTGAACACGGCTGTGTGCCAGCGCGGCGTCGACCACAGGCGGACATACTGGTTGAGGCCGACGAAATCGTATTTCGGCACGATCATGGAAGATGAGAGCGAGATCCAACCCGTCCAGCAGATGAACAGGTAGACCGCAACCAGGACAACCAAGAGGCTGGGCGCCAGCACCAGCCGTGGCAGCCAATTCTCGATACGGTTCGATAAAGGGGTGGATCTGCTCATCGGCTTGCCCTCGGATTGGGTCAATGGAGCTGCTAGCAAGGCGCTGCCGGGACCTCATGGGAGGCATCGCCCCGGCAGCGAACGCACGCCTCAGCGTGCGTTGTTGATCCCGTCGACCAGGGATTTGACCGCGTCTTCCGCACTCATATCGGTGACGAAAAACTTGCCGACGACGTCCTGGAACACGCCCGAGAAGCGCGGCTCGACAGCAAAGCCGTCGGTGAGCGATCCGTAGATTGCGTTGTTCTTGATGGCAGCGACGCGATCCGAAAAGCTGCGCTTGGCGCAGTCGTCAAAGTCGTCCATCGGCACATCGAGACGAGCCGGGATCGAGCCTTTGATCAGATTGAACTTCTTCTGAACCTCGGGGTCCATGATCGCTTCCGCAACCGCGTCCTGCCCTTTTTCGATATCGGCATTTTTGATCTTGAAGCCGCCGAATGTATCGAACACGAACTTGTAGTTCGGCGTGGCGGTCGGCGTCGGAAAGCAGAGGAAATCGGCGCCCGGCTTCATCCCCTTGGCAAGGAATTCACCCTTCGCCCAATCGCCCATGATCTGCATGCCGGCCTGGCCGTTGGCGACCAGATTGGTCGCAGCCGCCCAGTCACGGCCGGTGAAACCGGCGTCATGCAATCCACGCACCTTGCCCAGAAGTTCAAACGTCTTGATCATCTCAGGGCTGGACAGCGCCGTTTCATCGAGATCGATGGCAGCTTTCTTGTAGAAATCCGGGCCGTTCACGTCGATGAGCATGGACTCGAACAGCTCTTCGATCTGCCAGCTCTCATCGCTCATCGCGATCGGCGTGACACCAATCGCCTTCAGCTTTTCGGCACTGGCAATCAGCTCGTCCCAGCTTGTGGGAATGGCGATCCCGGCCTTGTCGAAGACAGCCTTGTTCGCCCAAACCCAGTTCTGGCGATGCATGTTGATCGGGGTCGAGAAAAAGGTGTCATCCTGCTGCAGGAATTGCAGCATGACCGGCGGGAGGGCGTCTTTCCAGCCGTTCTTGGCGTAGAGGTCATTCAATGAACGAAGCACGCCTTCCTTGGCCCAGCCCAGTCCCTCGAAGCCGAGGAACTGCATGACGGCAGGCGGATTGCCGGCGGCAACGCGGGTGCGCAGTGCCTGCTGGGCATTGGCGCCATTGGCACCGCCAACCGCGCTATCCTGCCACTCGAAGCCCATGGTCTTGAGCTTGTCGGTAATCACTTTCAGGGCACCGACTTCACTCGCCGACGTCCAGACATGCAGGCCTTCGATTTTGGTTTGTGCCATTGCCTGGCCCGCGAAGGGCAGTCCCAGCGCGGCGGCGAGCAGGATTCTTTTGAATTTGGTCATCGTCATTCCCCTGTTGAGGTTGAAATGCCCGGTCGCATTTCGCTGTTATCGGGCGGGTTGGAGTCAGCTCGGATCAGCCGGCATGGCATAGCCGACGTTCTTTCTGCCGTAGCGGCGGACCCGGATGTTGGCTTGTTCGGCGTGCCCGGCGAACCCTTCCATCAGGCAGAGACGCGAGCCGTACTCTCCGATCAGGGCCGAGGCCTCGTCGGTCAGAATGCGCTGGTAGGTGCAGGTCTTGAGGAACTTGCCGACCCAGAGCCCGCCCGTGTAACGCGCGGCCTTGTTGGTCGGTAGCGTATGGTTGGTGCCGATGACCTTGTCGCCAAACGACACATTCGTGCGGGCACCGAGAAACAGCGCGCCATAGTTCTTCATCTTCTCAAGGAAGTAGTCCGGATCACGTGTCATGACCTGGACATGCTCGGAGGCGATGCGATCGGCCTCGGCCACCATCTCGTCGACCGTATCGCACAGGATGATCTCGCCGAAATCCTCCCACGCTTTGGCCGCGACAGCCGCAGTCGGCAGGATTTTGAGCAGCCGCTCGATTTCATCCAGCGTGTCGCGGGCTAGCTTCTCGGAATTGGTGATCAGCAAAGCGGGAGAATTTACGCCATGCTCGGCCTGGCCAAGCAGGTCGGTCGCCACGATCTCGCCGTCCACGCTGTCGTCGGCAATTACAAGGGTCTCGGTCGGGCCGGCGAAAAGGTCGATGCCGACCTTGCCGAACAGCAGCCGTTTGGCTTCTGCGACATAGGCATTGCCGGGGCCGGCCAGGATATCGACGGGAGCGATCGTCTCCGTGCCGTAGGCCATGGCGGCGATCGCCTGGACGCCGCCGAGACAGTAGATCTCGTCGGCACCAGCGAGCGCCTGGGCGGCGACGATCTTCTCGGCGATCTTGCCCTGAAACGGCGGGGCGCAGGTGATGACGCGCTCGCAGCCAGCCACTCGGGCGGTCAAGACGGTCATATGGGCGGATGCAAGCAGCGGATACTTCCCGCCCGGCACGTAGCATCCGACATTCTGGATCGGTACGTTCTTGTGGCCCAGGACAACTCCCGGCAGCGTTTCGATCTCCAGATCTAGAATGGTCTCGCGCTGGGCTTCGGCGAACCTGCGCACCTGGTCCTGCGCGAAATCGAGATCCTCGCGTTCGCGCTTGGTCAACGCGTTGATACATCCGTCGATCTCGGCCTTGGTCAGGCGATAGTCATCCCTGTCGAACTTGTCGAAGCGAACGGCCAATTCGCGCACCGCCTTGTCGCCGCCCTTCTCAATCTGGGCCAGCAAGGCCTGAACCGTCGCGGTGACGGCCGGCTGGCCATCGTCAGCGACATTGCCTTTGGCGGGCTTGAAGGTGCGTATCATGGCAATATCTCTTGCTTTGCGTACGCGCGTGCGCGCCGCACTACCGAACGTGATGGTTGGCGATGTGGGAGGGCGCTCGCCGCCCTCCTGCTTGCTAGAGGTGCTGCTCGCGTGCGCGCATCTCGGCGTATCCGGCCTGTTCTTTTTCGTAGTAAGCAGGCGACGGGAAATCCCACCAGCCGGTCGCGAACGGTCCCGCCGCGTCGCGTGAGACAATGACCTCGACAAGAGCCGGGCCGCCGCATTCCAAGGCTGCCTTCAAGCTGCTTTCAAGGTCTTCATCCTTCTCGACTTTCCAGGCCTCGAGCCCGAAGGCGCGGGCGGAAGCCGTGATATCGGCAGAGTAAGGCTGGCCGTTGCCGGAGTGATGGGTAAATTCAGAAGCGATGTGGCGTCCCATGAACTTGCGCTGGCCACCACGGATCGACATGTAGCCGGAGTTGTTCAACACAAGGAACACCACATTGATGCCGTTCATAACGGCAGTGCCCATTTCGGGCAGCGACATCATGAAGTCGCCGTCGCCAACGATCGCCACGACCTGACGATCCGGGCATGCGAGCTTGGCGCCCAACGCTGCCGGGACCGCCCAGCCCATCGGCGAATAGGAGCCGGAAGTCAGATGGGTGCGAGGCTCGTAGACCGGGAAGCTTTGCTTCACCGAACCCTGGGTGTTGCCCGAACCCACAACCACGATACCATTGCGGTCGAGGACCTTGCGCAAAGCGACCAGCGGACGCTGTGATGTGAAGGGCGTTTCGCGGCTGTTTTCGCGCGGCGACACCTGGGCGATCCAGTCGGCCTTCGCCTTCTGGACGTCGGCCAGAAACGTTTCGCGTTTGGCCAGGGCCTTCTTGGCATCCGCCTCCGAGATCAACGCCAGGATTGCCTCCAACGCCACCTTTGCGTCGGAAACGATGCCGACCTCGGTCGGATAGGTTTTGCCGATCTCGCGCGGGTCAAGATCGATGTGGATCAGCTTGCCCGGGGGGATCGAGAACGAGACGCCCTTGGCGTAGGAGGACGCCGACCAATCTGTGAAGCGGCAGCCGACAGAGATCACGACGTCAGCGGATGCGGTGATCTTGTTGCCACATGTTGTGCCGGTCTGGCCGACCGCGCCGATGAAGAGCTCATGATCTTCCGAGATGGCGCCCTTGCCGTTCCAGGTGATCGAAACTGCCGCGCCGAGCCGCTCGGCCAAACGGGTCAATTCGTTTGAAGCGTTGGCTGTGATGGCGCCGCCACCGGCGACGATGACCGGCCGTTCGGCGTTCAACAGAAGCTTTACCGCGGCCTCGATCGCGCTCGGGTCCGGGTAGGTCACACCGATCGGCAGGCGCTTGTCCAGCGGATGAATGCTGACTTCCGCCGCTTCGACCTGCACGTCCATCGGCACCTCGACATGCACGGGGCCCGGACGGCCGGTAAGCATCTCGTTGAAGGCGCGATGCATGATGGTCGGCAGAACCTGCACGGATTGCGCCTGCCAGGCGCGTTTGGTCACCTGCTCGGTGATGCGCGCAAAGGCGTTGTCCTGCTGGCGCTCGATCTCCTGCATGGTGCCATGGCCATGCATGTAGGTCTGCGGCGAGCCCGACACATAGAACAGTGAAGTTGAGTCACAGTAGGCTGTCGCAAGACCAATGATCGTGTTGGTAGCGCCGGGTCCGACCGACGTCGAACATGCCATGGGCTTGCCGCTGGCGCGGAAATAGCCGTCCGCCATGTGGACAGCGCTCTGTTCATGCATGACCTGGATAAAGGGCAGCTGCGAGCCTTCCTCGAGAAAAGCATCGAACAGGGCCCAGATGCCATGTCCAGGTACGCCAGCCACATATTCGACGCCATATTCCTTGAGCGCTCTTGCGACGATCTGCCCACCGGTCAGTTTCATTGTTCGACCCTCTTATCTTTTGGCTGACGAGGCGGTTGCGAGATATGCCCTCGTCCATGCTCTTAGTAAGCAGCTATGGATCGCCCGCGACAAGTTCGCAGGGTAGGATTATTCGAAGCAATGTGGCGCGCTATCCGAGAAGAGTTGCGACAGTAGAGGTTGTCCATTTCCGGCCGCCGATGGGCGAAATATGCCGAGGCGGGCTCCAGTCAAGCGCAAAGACGCATCCGGTTTCCAGAAGATTTTCGACGCGATGTAGCGCGATAAGTGCTGCAAATCGCGCAAGAATTCGCACTATCGCGCAATTCCGCCTCAACATGGCGTATGGCTTGCTTGCTGGTAGTGTCAACCACTTTGCAAAGGTGGACCTCATGTCGAAGAGCAATCAGATTGTCCTGCATGCACTCGTGGCGCGATATGGCACGCTTGCGCTTGACCTCGATATCGCACATGAGATCGGTTTCGACGGGCTGGAAGCCTCCGGCGCCAAGATTCGGGCTTTCCTGGACGCTGGTTTCAGCCCGCAGGACCTGCGCCACTTAGTCGGTGAGACCTTCATTCCGGGCGTTGGATTTCTTCTCGATGTGGAACGCTACGGCGACGCCCGAAAGGACTTGCTGAAAGACGCCGAAGCGTTGACGAACCTTGCCTCGGCGGTTGGATCAAAGGGCATTCAGGTCATTACGGGTCCAATCAGCCTCGACGCTCTCGATCCCAGCAGCGTTACTCGGCGACCCGATCTCTACCGAGGCGTTGTCGGCCTGCCGATAGAAGAGCAGATCGACATCACGGCGTCTGGATTGGCCGCGGTCGCCGACATTGCCGCCCAGCGCAACCTGGTCATCTACCACGAAGCGCTGTCCTGGACGCCGCTCAACACGCTTGACAGGCAGCTTCGTACGATCAGGAAAGCAGCGCGCGACAACATACGTCTCGTCGTCGACTTCTGGCATTGTTACACCTCAGGCGATGGCCCCGAACAAATCTCGCTATTGGACAAGGATTTGATTTACGGCGTGCACATCTGCGACTCACGGCCGTTTGCGGGCGGAGTTCCCAACGAGCCTGTTCTCCGTGATGTCGAAACTGGCAAGGGCGTGTTGAACCTGAGAGAGTGGGTGGCTGCAGTGAAATCGACCGGCTACGATGGCTGGTGGAGTTGCGAGCTGTTTTGCAACAGGCAGCATCAGATGAACAGCTACGATGTCGCTCGTGATCTCAAAACGCTCATGCAGGATCTTGTTGTAGGTTCTTAGGTCGTCGATCGTCGAGGCTTCGATTAGACCGTCCTATGCGCAGTGAATCATCGTGCCCTGCTCGCTAAACAATTCGAGGGTGTCGGCATTTAGCTGGCCCCCTACGACCAAATGGTCGATCTCTCCAGGTCCCGAAACTTGAAAGGGCGCGACCCTCGACATGCTGTCGACGGTAGCCAAAACCACCCGAGCGGCACTTCGCCGGCACATCACGCGTTTGATTTCAGCGTCGGCAAGATCGAATGCGGTCAATCCGACCGCAGCATGCACCGCGCAATCACTGACAAGGAAGACGTCGGCGTTAAACTGCTCCAATTGCGAAAGGGCGGCAGCTCCAAGACAGCATCTTTTGCCGTGGTCGTACAGGCCGCCCACAAGAACGACGCCGGCTTGACGATGCCCTTCCAGTGCAGCCGCGACATTTGGGGAATTTGTTACAATCGTCAAAGACAGGTGGCGGGGTAAAGCGGCGGCGAAAGCAACGCTGAGGGCTGCGTGGTCCATCATAATCGTCGCGTTCGGTTGAACGAGCTTCGCTGCGGCGGCAGCCAGCCGCGAGAGATCCGTGGTCGAGGTCCTCAACCGCTCAGGCCCGGCTTTGGCCTCCGATGCCTTCGCCAACGCTCCGCCATAGACCCTGCGGCAAAGTCCGGCTCTGGCAAGATCGCGCAGGTCGCGGCGCACAGTGTCTTCAGAGACACGGAACTCGAGCGCAAGCGCTTTGGCCAGGACCCTGCCATGCTCGGCCAACCTGTCGCGAATGACGGCCTGGCGTTCTTCTGTAAGCATATCCAGAAATCCTTAGGACGAACCTGGGCGACTTTCTGTTCGGGGAATGCAAATCGGATATAGATCCCAAGCGCCCCACGCCGCAATGTCGTCGTGAACCGACCTATGACATGAGCGCGCGCGGGACGACGCTCGATGCTGCCGACGAGCCGAATGAACTTCAGGATCGGCAGGACTGATTCTCAGCTCATCGTGTCGGTCGCCGCTGCTGCCTGCAGGAGATGCCTGCGCGTTTGGTGTGTTGTCGAGCCAGCATGATGCCGTTGCGGCGATCGCAAAGGAGCGCTCGGCTCTCATTCGATTGATCGAACTGCGTATTCGATCGCATCACTGTGCGTCACTGATTGGCGACGTGCGAACTTGTCGCTCTTTTCACGGAGTGGAAGGATGCCTTCAATCGTCTCGGTGCAGCCGCCGCCAATTGAACGGATTCGGTGCCGGTCTACCGGTTCTCCCGGTCAGCCCAGAACCGGGCCGGAACGCGCAAGGGTATCCATGAACCTTCTCACAGACGACATCCCCGGCAGACGTCGCCTTCGCGCGGGCATGGTGGGAGGAGGGCGAGGTTCCTTTTTTGCAAGCCGGCATAGAACTGCCATGCGGCTAACCAATCGGTTCGAATTGGTCGCAGGCTCGTTCTCGTCCGACCGACAAACCAGCATTGAAGCCGGCGAGGCGCTTGGGGTGGCTCGGGACCGCACCTACCCCAGCTTCACTGACATGGCAGCCGCTGAAGCGGCACGAGATGACGGCATCGAAGTCGCGATCATCGTAACGCCCAACCATCTTCATTTCGAGCCATGCAAATCCTTTCTCGAGGCGGGTATCCCTGTCATCTGCGAAAAGCCGCTGGTCCACTCATCGGAGCAGGCGCGCGAGCTCCAACGGATCGCGGCCGCAAACGAGACGTTCTTTGCCGTGACATACACCTACACAGGCTATCCGATGGTTCGAGATGCTCGCGCTCGCATTCGCGCGGGCGAGATCGGGCAGGTTCGCTTCATGCATGTGGAGTATCTCCTGGAATGGCTGGTCAACGACCCCTCGAAACTGGGCAAAGGCGGGATATGGCGCGGCGACCCCGAAAGGGCGGGGCCGACGGGCGCGCTGGGGGACATCGGAACACACGCCTTTAACATCCTCGAATTTGTTTCTGGTCTCCGGTGCACCGCACTCAACGCCAATTTGCTGCAAACCGTCGACTCCTTCGGCCTGGACGACACCGATGTCGTTCAGCTCGAATTCGAGGGCGGCGCCAACGGTGTGTTGTGGTCCTCTTTTGCCGCTCCAGGCCACCGCAACGGCCTGCGTTTCAAGATCGTCGGCTCCAAGGCCACTCTCGAGTGGCGTCAGGAGGCACCGGAGACGCTAACAATGTCCCGGCTCGGCGAAAGCGACCTTACCTATCGTCGAGGCCACGCCGACATCTCCTCGGACGCGAAACTTGCGACCAGTCTGCCGGCGGGGTCTCCTGAAGGCTACCTCGAGGCCCTTGCGGTCCTGTACAGCGACTATGCGACGGCGCTGGAGGCCGGCCGAAACTGGCGAGAAGTGCTCCCCGTGCCGATCCCGGATGTGTACGAAGGGCTGCGGGGCGTTCTGCTGTCCGAGATCAGCGTCAGATCTTCAGCTTCGAAGTCATGGGTTTCGTTCCCCCGCTCCTGAGCAGGCTAGCCGTCAACACTGTGAATGAATGTCCGATGTCGTTTGAGCTATCTCGTTCGGACGAAGCCTTGAGGGCGGAAACAACAAGGAATGCACAACGGTGGATGAGATCGCGCGCGACGCTTATGCAGTACTTCTGCCCGCCTTTGAAAGGGCTGATTTTACGGACGCCTCGAGGTCTTTCTTCGATGCCGGCGGCGTCGCTTCGCTGCTCGGCTCGACGCGAGAGGAATACGTTGCGCGTCGCATGTCTAGAGACAGGCAGCAAACGGAGACGCGCGAGCTTCTTTTTGACTATCACAACCGCGCCCGGTCGCTTGCTGGCGACGTGCTGATCGCGATCGATTACGAGCTGGGAGGGGTCCACCGCCTCCACAAGCTTGCCCCCCAGCTTCCTCACCCGCGCGAGGTCCTGGAAATGAAGGAGGCCGAAATAGAGCATTTTGGGGTCGAGGCTGCTCGCGCAGCAAGGGCATGCGGCATCAACTTCTTCCTGGCACCGGTGCTCGACCTAGTGACCGGGAGCAACCCATGGCTGCGTGACCGCACCTTCTCCGCGGACGCCGATCTCGTCGGTCGCGCCACCTCTGCGTTCATTCGCGGAGTACAGAGCCGGGGTGTCGCGGCAACGGCGAAGCACTTTCCCGGTCACCCCCATGTTCCCGAGGATCCCCATGACAGCGCCAGTGCGACGGTGACCGCCGCGCTGGATGATCTCAAACCCAATCTTCGATGCTTCGACGCGGCCATTGCGGCGGGTGTGCGGGCCATAATGACCGGACCAATACCCGTGGATGCGATCGATCCGGGCGAGCCTTCCTCGACCTCAGCGAAGGTTGTGGCGTTGCTTCGCGAGACCCACCGGTTTCAGGGCCTGATCGTTTCGGACGATCTCGATCTGCCCGGGACGTTGCGCGGCCGGACCGTCGCAGAAACCGCGGTGGCGTCGCTGAAAGCTGGCGTCGACCTTCTTTTGTTGGCGTCCGGTCCCCAGGTCGACGAGGTGGCGAGTTACATCATCGCGAGTGTCCAGACTGGCAATCTCCGACGAGAGGTCGTCGCGCGTGCAGCGAGCGCAGTTCGTCGGTTGGCTTCGGACGCGGGACGCCGTCTTCAGGCCGCCTGAACGGTTCGCGACCAGGCACCAACGATTGCAAATGAACGTGTCATGAAGCGAACACAGCGCAGAAGCCGTCCTGGTGACTGGGCTTTATGGCCACTCCCATTTTGGAGACTGGATTTGGCATGCGAAGCGCGGCTGAATTCATAATCGTCGGCGGGGGATCGTCGGGCTGCGTGCTGGCGTCGCGCCTGAGCGAGGATCCGGATGCCTCGGTGCTGCTGCTTGAGGAAGGACCCAAGGACAGCAGTCCCTGGATTCATATTCCGGTCACGTTTTACAAGACCAGCAAGGGCAATCTCGTCAAACCTTATCCATGGACTCCCAATGCGGAGCACCTGGGCGATCCCGAGCCAACCATGGTGCAGGCGCGGGTGCTGGGTGGCGGCAGTTCCGTCAACGCCATGGTATATCTAAGGGGACAGCCGCGCGACTACGACGAATGGCGCGACGCTGGCGCCAAGGGTTGGGGCTGGAATGACGTCCTTCCCTACTACAAGCGCTGCGAATCCAACGACCGCTTCGCCAATGACCTGCATGGCACCGACGGCCCCCTCCCCGTTTCGGACCAGCAGTTTACTCATCCCATGAGCCGCAGATGGGTTCAGGCATGCCAGCAGGCGGGCTTGAGATACAATCCAGATTTCAACTCGGGCGACCAGGAAGGCTGCGGCTTCTACCAGATCAATGCACGCGGCGGCCGCCGCGGGAGCACTGCGGTCAGCTACCTTGGACCTGCTCGCAATCGCCGGAACCTTGTGGTCAAAACCGGCGTTCGCGTGCTGCGGATCATCTTCGCGGGACAGCGCGCCATAGGGGTCGAAGCGCTGGTCAACGGCAGGCGCACTCTGTTGCACGCAGGCAGCGAGGTGATCGTGACCGCCGGCGCCATCAACACGCCGAGGCTGCTTTTGCTCTCAGGGCTCGGCAATGCCGGCCACCTCATGCGGCTTGGCCTTCCTGTCACCCAGCATTTGCCAGGAGTGGGACGGAACCTGCAGGATCACATCGAGGTTTCGCTGATCCACGAGGTGAACGGGCCGTTCAGCTACGACAGGTACAAGAAGCCGCATTGGCAATTCCTGGCCGGGCTTGAGTACCTTTTTTTCCGTCGGGGCCCGTGCACGGCGAACGTCGTCGAGGGCGGCGCCTTCTTCCGATCCTCGCTCAATGACGACCGGCCCGACCTGCAGTGCTGTTTCATGCCGGGCGCCGGCGTCGAAGCGGGCCTTGACACTGTTCCCGGCGGCAACGGAACGACCCTGAATATTTGCCAAACCCGGCCACGCTCAAGCGGCTGGGTCGAATTGAGGAGCGCAGATCCTCTTGAGGCGCCGATCATCCGGCCGAACTATCTGCAGGAGCAATACGATCTCGACGTCATGTGCGAGGGTGTCGAGTTCGGGCGAGAGATCATGTCACAGCCAATCATCGCAAAACACCTTTCGAAGGAATATGCGCCAGGGCCTGTCCGGAGTCGGGCGGAAATCCTAGCCTACGTCAAAAGTCAGGCGCACGCGGCGCTCCATCCGATGGGTACTTGCAAGATGGGCAGCGACGATATGGCCGTCGTCGATCCCGAACTGCGCGTTCACGGGATCGATGGGCTGCGTGTCTGCGACAATTCAGCCGGTCCAAATCTTGTTTCCGGCAACACCAACGGCGTCGCCATTATGATCGCGGAGCGGGCAGCCGACTTCATCGCGGCCAAGCACGGATTTGCTTCCGTCCAACGCAGATGATGGAAAATAAATAGAATTGGACCGAGCGCCCGCCCTAAACGCTGCCGCATCGCATAAATCGGAAGGAAATCATGTCGAAGCTACCGGACTCAACATTCTTGCACCGCCTCGCTGATCTGGCGGATGCCGAAACCCTGCCGCGCTATCTAGTCGAGCTTGCCGTCGAGACCAAGCCGAAGCCCGGGTATAGATTCGATCCGGTGACCGAGGCGGATCGCGAAGCCGAGATCGCCTTGCGTGCAGCCATAACGGCAGAATTTCCGGACCATTCGGTGCTTGGCGAGGAATTCGGTGAAACGGGCGGCGGCAGCGACTGGCGTTGGGTGCTCGATCCCGTGGACGGAACCCGACCTTTTATCTGCGGCATTCCCGTCTGGGGAACGCTCATCGGTCTGACCAATCGCGGGCGCGCCGAGATGGGGATGCTCAGCCAGCCGTATATCGGGGAGCGGTTCTGGGCGGACGCGACTGGCGCATGGCGTCAGCGCGGCGGCGAGCCACAGCCGCTCAGGACGCGCGGCATCGACACGCTGTCCGACGCCATTCTCCACACCAACTCGCCCGAGCATTTTCACGGCGATCTCAAAGCTGGCTTCGAGCGGCTGAACAGCGCCGTCAAGATGACCCGCTACGGGGGCGAATGTTATGCCTTCGCCATGCTGGCGGCGGGCCGGATCGACCTAGCACTCGAGCCTTCTCTGCAGCCCTATGACATCGTGGCCCTTATCCCGATCATCGAGAAGGCCGGGGGCGTGATCACACGTCTCGACGGCGGGCGAGCTGAGGAAGGGGGCCCCGTTCTTGCCGCGGCCACGCCGTCGCTGCATCGGTTGGCTCTGAATGAACTTGTCCTGAACGCCTAACCTCAAGAAACTCACGTCAGGAACCGACAGCTTACCGGCCAGTTGCACATACAATAGCCTCTGATTGATCATGCAGGTTTTGGGGCGATCTGGCGATCAGCTTCTCACCTGCCGGCCCTCAGTTGCGATGACGTCAATAACCTCGAACACGGAAGTCTGATTCCAGCTGACGTTAGGAGGCGCCTGTCATGCATAATGTCGCTTCACAAACCTTTTCCGTGCGAAGTTGCGCCCCCACAGGCTCAAGGGTTAACTCACGCATATAACAGAACAGCAGCGAATTGGGCTTCGGTCTCTATCGGCCAGTCGAATCTGAGGCTTGTCTGACGTCCTCCCAGGACTTCTCGTCACATTGAAGGCGGGCAACCATGTTGCCCGCCTTTTCTTGCTGTGATCCTAGCACGTCTTGGGCGCCATCAGATCGTGACACGGACCGGCGCAAGGTGCGGTGATCGGCTTGTCGGCAATCCGGGAACTGGACAGATCGGCAAAGCTGTTGAACCGGTAGGGTAAAAGCCGGGTTTGCCCACCAGCCGAGCATAACGCTGACGAGCAATGCACTTGGTGCTGCGCATGTCACATCTGGATCATGTCCGAACCGTCGCCCAGATATTGCAGCACTTCCCTGGGGATGCCGGGGTCGCTCCTGTCAATCACGGTAAGCTCCTTCAGGTGACTGCGTTGGAGCAGGCCTGGCCCCTTGTAGTGCAAGGCGACCTTCGTCGAATAGGGCTGTCGGAAGGCATTGGCGGCGATGCCGCTGGCGATGCCGAACATGAAACGCTTCGCATTTCGTTTGACCTGGGCATAAACGCCGAAGGTGAGCTCATTGCTCTGGATGCCTTCGAAATCAGCCGTAAACAGCCGATCAGCAACTGGGAAGCTGAACCCGTAGTACTTGAAGACGTACTCCGTTCTTCCCGGCCTATCGAAGCTCGGGAACCGCTCGATATAGTAATGCTGGAGAAAATTGTTATTCCGATAAAGGCAGAATGCCGATTTTAGAATGAAACCTTTATAGATCGACGAAAACTGATACCGGTCGTAGACACCCAGGATCTCCGAATCCTGCACGCTTCCGTCGAAGACAATATTCGACAGGAAGTTGACAAACTCCGGCAGATGACGCGCGGTTGACATCGCATGAAAAAAATTGCCGTCAATTAGCGTCCTGAACTCCTCAGGGTTGGAGAAAAGGATCGGTACGCTCAGCCCGAAGAAATTCGCGATCGTGCGCAGATTGGCGCTGGACGGCACGTGCGCGCCTGACAGATATTTGTTAAATTGTTGCCGGTTGACGTTTAATTTGCGACAAACAGCGGCGACAGACCCGTGGCGATCGCACAAGGTCCTCAAATTTGCCGCGAGCGCGGCGGTATCCCCCGCGATGTGGTTCATCTTTGATCGCCTCCCCTATGACGCGAACAGACGCTATCTGTACGTCACTTTAATGCAGACTTCAACGAGGTGCGAAGTTGGCTGCAAGAGGCGAATGCGCCCATACTCGGGGCCAGATCAGGAGCGCCTGGCATGGCAACTCACGGCAAGACGGGGTGGTCAGTTATGGGGACCGGGACCATTGCCACGGAGCAGATGGTCGCGGGCATCAGAGCGCAGGGGCACACTCCGTTGTGGGTGGTCAGCCGCCGAAAGATGGATGCAGCTCATTTCGCTCAGGATCTCGACATTCCGCAATGGACGACCAACCTGTCGGATGCCCTGGGCGATCCTAACGTCGAGTTCACCTATGTCAGCGCACGTCTGAGGCGGCGAGCCCATTACATCACCGCTGCGGCCAAAGCTCGCAAGAACGTCCTTTGCGACGGCCCGATCTCCGAAAACAGCAAAGTAGCCGCTGAGCTTGTGCGTCTGTGCGACAGCGCCGGGATAGTGCTTGCGGTACATCATCCGTTCCGTGCGTCGGCCATCCACCAGACCATGCGCAGACTGATCCTGGATGGTGACATCGGGAAGGTGCAATCGATCCTTCTTACCCGCGAGGGACCGTACAAGCCCGCGGCCAAGCGCAGAAAGGACGATCTCGACAGCGAAGGCGACATCTATCTCGACATGTCAGTCGACGACATTGACCTTGCAAGGTTCCTGACGGGCGGAGAACCGCGTGAAGTTTCGGCCACTTGCACTATTGCCGATGGCAGACCCAACCAGATCTCCTATTCGTTTCAACTGAACGATGGCAGCCTGTTTCATGCATTCGAGAGTTTTGCGATCGCCGACCTGGAAAGCACGGTCGTGGTGGCTGGAGATCGCGGCACGCTGATCGCCCACGGTACGCTGAACGGCAAGGCTTCGGGTACGCTCATGCGTCGGCATGCAGCCAAGAACGAGCTCGTGCCGGTTCGCGACGGGGATTCGCACGTTGCTGCAGTCGAGGATTTTGTCAGCGCCGGAGAGCGAAGGCTGACCTGGCTGGCACGGGGGTCAGATAGCGTAGCTGCCCTTCGCGCCGCGGAGGCTGTGGCTAAGGCCGCCTTGAGGCGCCGCACCGCCACAGTTCAAGGAGGGCAGCAAACGAGGGGCCTCCTGAAGCGAGATCAATCTGTCCAGGAAGCTGCGGGCCAGTAACATGCGCCAGCTTGGGACCGTCGTGTTTCCCAGCGGACGTTCTATCGCGGGAGACGTTGGCTTCAGAAGGCAATGAGCAGGACCAGATCAGGATTGCCTGGTCTCACGGGATGGCCTTCCCGAATACCCCATTGCGCGGGATATCTGACCCGCGATCTCGGCGATTCGCCCTCCGGTTGAGGGGACATCCTCGTCAGTAACGCGCGCGACTGGTCCGCTGATGCTGATTGCGCCGAGCGGGCGCCCCGATTGATCGAAGACGGGCGCACCGATGCAGCGCCCTCCAATGGCGGACTCCTCGTTGTCGACCGAATAGCCCCGCTCCCGGATCAGCGGAAATTCCGCACGCAGTTGGTCGACGGTGGTGAGGGTGTTGTACGTGTAACGGGGCAGCCCCGGCTCTTTCAGCAGCACGTCAACTTCATGCGCATCAAGCCAGGCGAGAATCGACTTTCCAAGAGAAGTGGCGTGCCATGGGTTGACTACTCCGACGGATGCTCCCTGACGCAGCGTCTGCATGGCCTCGATACAGTCCACGACAACAACCTCGTGGCGCAGCCAAAGGGCGAAGCTGACCGTCTCGTTGAACTGTTCATGCAAGGTTTCCAGATAGGGGTGGGCGACCGTCCGAACGTCCCTGCGGTGGAGTGATTTCTGCCCAAGAATATAAAGCCCAATGCCCAGGACGTAGCGATTTCCATTCACCTTTTCGATCAGCCCATGCCCGACAAGACTGGCGACATAGCGCGAGGTGGTTGGCTGTCCCAGCCCGACCTCTCGTGCGATCATCGACAACGACATGGGCTGGTCAGACCGCTCAAGAACGCGCAAGACTGCAACCGCCCGATCGACTGCGTCGAAGCGGGCACTTTTTTCCTCATCGGTGAACAGGTCGTTTGGCAAGATCGTTCCAGCGAATCCCTTAGCAATCGCCCCTTGGTGCTCCTAGTCGAGCCGGCCGTCAATCAAGTCGCGGCGCGGCCTCTAACAGCATTCTTGTGTAAGAGTGCTTTGGCGAACGCAGGACCTCATTCGTTCGTCCCGCCTCAACGATGCTCCCATCCTTCATGATGATGATGGATTGTGCAATTTCGGAGACCAGCGGCAGGTTGTGCGTTATGAACAGCATCGCAAGGCCGTCCTTCTTCAGATCGAGCAGAAGCTCGACCACGGCCGCCTGCACAGACACATCGAGAGCCGAAGTGATCTCGTCACACACCAGCAGCTTCGGTTTGACCGCGAGCGCGCGGGCCACGGCGACGCGTTGACGCTCACCTCCGGATAGATCGGCCGGGTAAAGATCGGCAACCCGTTGCGGTAATCGAACGCGGTCAAGAAGCGACCGTACTTCTGCGCCGACCTTTGCCCTGTCGGCGAGTCCCGTCAGGCGAACAGCACGAGCGATGCTTTGGGCGACGGATTCTTTGGGGTTGAGAGAGCGGTCGGGATTTTGGAAGACGATCTGCATGGCGCTCAAATCTGTCTTTGAGCGACTTGAGACAGCGAACGGCATCAAATGCCCCTGGAATAACAAGCTGCCTGAAGCGTTGCTGTGCAAACCTGTCACGCAACGGCCCGTAGTGGTTTTGCCGCTGCCGCTGCCGCCGACCAGGCCCACGCACTCGCCTTTGCCGACCGAGAATGACACTCCGTGCACGACCTCGACGTGGCCGTGAGCTGCTCGCAGGTTCTTCACCTCCAGGACGCTCTGGACCTTTGCACCGTCGGCCTCCGGCACCGCCGCAGGACCGTCGGTTACCAGTCGTGGAATAGCGTCGAGCAGCATGCGCGTATAGTCGTCGTTCGGTGCCACGAAGACCTGCTTGCGGCTCCCTTGCTCGACGATTCTTCCAGAAAGCATGACGGCCACCCTGTCGGCCACGACGTTCACGACCGCAAGGTCATGGGTGACGTAGACCACGCTGGCGCTGCTGGACTTGACCAGCCTCGCTATCAGCTCAAGGATCGTCTGCTGGGTGGATACGTCCAGGCCTGTGGTGGGCTCATCCATCACGATGACCTGCGGAGACGTGATGAAGGCCATGGCAATTGCGATGCGTTGCAGTTGACCGCCGCTCAGTTCGAAGGGATAGCGTCTCAAAAACTTTTCATCGTCTGGTAGATCAACACTCCGCAACGCGTCACGCATCAGCTGCTTCATGCCGGTGCCCGAATGGCCATGCGCCGCAAGAAGCTCGGCCATTTGCTTGCCAACTGACATGCGGGGGCTGAAGCTCGTGGTCGGATTTTGTGGAACCAGCGATACCTTGCCGCCCTGGAAGGCACGTTTCTGCCGCCCCGAGAGCGATAGGATGTCGGTACCCCCAATCAAAATCTTGCCGGACGAAATACGCATTCCCGGCCGCGCAAAGCCTAGCAAACTCAGGGCGACCGACGTCTTTCCAGATCCCGATTCACCGATGATGGCCAGGACTTCACCCCGCTTCACATGGAGGGAGACGTCGCTGACGATTTCGCGGCCGTTCAGATCATGCATGAAAAGGGAATGAACAACGAGCGGGATTGCTTCGGTCATATCAAATCTCTTTCGACCGACCGACCGAGCGCGCAAAGCTGTCGGCAAGCACGTTGACGGCAACGGAGAAGGCGGCAATTGCCAGAGCTGGCGCGATTGCGATCCATGGCGAGATCGTGATGCCAATGCGGTTTTCGCTGATCATCAGACCCCAGTCGGCCGCCGGAGGCGGCAGGCCCAGGCCCAGGTAGCTTAGCGAGGCGTAGAGAATGATCGACCCGCAAAGTCGCACACCGAAGTCGGCCAGGACCGGGGTCAGCACGTTGGGCAGGATGTCAAGGAAGCAGATTGCGGCCCAGCTTTCCCCGCGCGCGAAGGCAGCCTCGACATACTCGTTCTTTGAGATGTCCATGGTGATCAGTCGCACGATACGGAAGATCCGGGGTGAATGCAGGATCACGATCCCTATGATGACCGTGGGCAGGCTTGGCCCCGTCGAGGCGAGAAGGACGAGGAGAAAGATGGCCGGCGGGAGCGCATAGATCACGTCGGAAATGGCAATCAAAAAAATATCGAGCGAGCCTCGCCGGAGCCCCGAGTAGATGCCAAGCGGCACCGCCACGACATAGGCCGCCACTGTCGAGCAAAGCGCGACGACGAGCACAGTCCTTCCGCCATAGAGGAAGCGACTGAAAGTGTCGCGCCCCAGAAAGTCGGTTCCAAGCCAATGCTCGTGGTTTATGGGCGCGAAGGGAGCGCCGACGATTTCATCGAATGCGTACGGACTGAAAAATGGTCCGAGCGAGGCAAGTGCAACGATTATGACGACCAGGACCAGCGCGATGCGAGCTGCTGGCTTCGCCAGGGTCAGGCGCAGGACGGAGCGGCGCATACGGTCTATCTCTCCGGCTAGGTCGTACCGCGCGCCACGCGCAGCCTTGGATTGAGAAGAAGGATCAGCGCTTCGGACACCAGGTTGATAAGTACATAAGTCGCCGTGATGATCAGCGTGATGGCGAGCACTGTCGGGATGTCTCGGTTGATGACCGCTTCGGAAAGCGCGCTGCCGATGCCCGGCAGTTGAAAGACGGACTCGGTGACCACTACTCCGCCAGCCAACCAGGCCGCGTTCAACGCGATCGTCTGGATGGTTGGCGTGATGGTGTTGGGAAGAACATGGCGGATCAATACCCGCGCGGGGCTTATGCCCCTCAGACGTACCATATAGATGTATTCGGCGTTCAACACTTCGAGTGCCACCGCCCGCACCATGCGTACGACCTGGGCCAGCGTTGTGCCGAGCAGGGTCAGGACCGGCAAAATAAAAAGGCTCGATTGAGATGAAAGCGGAAGGCTGTCGTTGATCAGCGAAACCGGCGGCAACCAACGAAGATACACCGCGAAAAGTACGATCAATATCGTGCCGATGACGAACTCAGGCAGGGCAACGGTGACGATTGTCGGAACTGATATCAGGTGGTCAGCCAATCTGTCTTTGTAGATTGCCGCGGCAATGCCGAGCACGAAGGAGAGCGGTATCAGGAAAAGCAGCGATGTGACCGTCAGTATCAGGGTATTGATGGCCCTTGGCCCGATTGCCTCCCAGACTGGCCGCCCGGAAGGTATCGACCGGCCGAAGTCGCCGGTTAGCGCACCTCCGATCCAGCTGGCATATTGCACGACTGCAGGCCGGTCCATGCCGAACTCGCGCCTGAGCGCCTCAACCGCCGAAGGATCAGCCTTGGCACCGAGCGCAGCCCGGGCCGGATCTCCTGGCAGATATAGGGTCGCGGCAAAGACGACGATGGAGACGGCAAAAAGCGTGACGGCAGCCAAGGCTATTCTTGTCAAAAGAAGCTGGAGCAAAGGCTTATTCAAGGAGCTCACTCTTCACAAACAGGGGGCGCCGCGGCCTTAGCCGGCCGCGGCGGCTTGCAGCCTATGCTAGATAGACGTTTTCGAATTGATAGTAGCCAAGATTCCTCTGGGTGGAGGGAACGATGTTCTTCACCTTGGCACTGGAGGCATCGAGAAGATCACGGAAACCCCAGATGATGTAGGCTCCCTCGTTCCAGAGGACCTTCTGGGCCTCTACGTAATACTCGCGGCGCTTGGGGCCGTCGAATGTGGTTCTTGCCTTGCTTACCCACTTGTCGAACTCGTCGCTCGTCCAATCCGGTTCGTTCCAGTAGGCCCCTCGCGCATAGCCTTGGCCGAATTGGGATTCGAGAGTGTGCTGTCCCCAATCCGAACTGCCCATCTGGGTCTTCTTGAAGTTCGGGCCGGAATAGTAGCTGTCGGGCGGCACGACCAGGAGCTCGATGTCGACGCCGATCTTCTTCGCCTGGTTGGCGATGAGGGTTGCCGACGCCTGCATGCCTGGAGCGGCATCCGAGGTGTAGAGGGTGATCGCTTGGCTGTTGTCAAAGCCCGCCTGTTTCAGCAGCGCTTTCGCCCGGTCAGGGTCATAAGCCCGTTGCGGCAGTTCGGAGGCGTAGTCTGGATCGGTGATGCAATGCAGGTCGTTGCCAATCCTGCCATATCCCGACAATGCGTTGTCGAGCAGTTGCTGGCGATCGATCATGAGCCTGAACGCCTGGCGAACGCGCACGTCCGTAAAGGGCTTCAGGGTTGTCATCATGAATTGGTCGGTCGTCGCACCACTCTTGGAGCGCAGCAGGGTGAGTGCGGGATTTGCTTCAATCAAGCGCGCAAGACTTCCGTCGAGCTGGGCCACGGCATCGACCTGGCCAGCCACCAGCGCATTCATGCGCGCGGTCGGGTCGTTGATCGCGATGAATTCGACCCCATCGAGATATGGCTGGCCGGGCTTGCGATAGTTATCGCTGCGGGCAAGCGTCACCCGCTGGCCGCGGGACCATGACACAAACTTGAAGGGTCCGGTCCCTATCGGCTTGTCGAAATCGGTCGTGCCGTCTTTCATAAGGAACATGACCTTGCTGCCCAGCACTTGCGGCAGCAGCGCATAAGGCTGTTTCAAGGCAACTTCGACCGTATTGGGGTCGAGCGCACGCACCCCTTTCGGCTCTAGGAGCGGCGCCAGATTGGGATAGGCATCCGCCTTGTTGTCGGAATTGAGAATGTACTGGATGGTGTAGACCACGTCCTTTGCCGTGAAAGGTGCGCCATCATGCCAGACCACACCTTTCTTGAGCTTGATTTTCCAGACGTTGCCCTCGGCGTTGTGAGTGAAATCATCCGCCAGCTTGTTATAGAGCTTGCCATCCTTATCGAAGTCTGTGAGCCGGTCGAAGATCGACTGGGCGACGGCGAAATCCATATCGCCTGTCGAGATAAAGGGGTTGAGCGACGATTTCGCCCCGGCTGCGCCTAGGCCGACGCGGAGCGTCCCTCCCCGCTTCGGTTCGTCGGCCAGGGCCGGGCGAAGCCCCGCCCCGGCAAGCATTATGCCGGTGCCCAATAACAAGCCTGTCTTCAGCACATCGCGCCGCCCGATAAGCGTCGAACCTACCTTGGGGGGATAGACGTCCTTACTCATTTCCTCATTCCCTCTGTTTTGATGGTTTGCTTTGGCTTATTCACTCGACGGACGGATGGCCGGGCCGGTCACGGCTTAGGCAAGCAGTCCGGCATGCTCGAGGGCCTTCAGGATGTTTTCCTGATCCTCCTTGGCCAAGTCGCCATTTGGCTTGCGCGGTTCACCCACCTTGCGGCCCTGAGCGTTGATGGCGAACTTGATACGGGCGGGGAAATTGACGCTCTTGGTCATCTCCCGTGCCAGCGGCGCGATCTTGTCCGTCAGCTTGCGGCCAAGGACGTAATCGCCGGCTGCGTGCGCGGCAAAGATTTCCCCGTATTGCTTTGGAATGACCGTGTTGATGCCGGAGATCGACGCCTGCGCCCCGAACAGAAAGCTCGCAATGTTCACGCTATCCGCGCCGGCAGCGATGGCGACGCGGTCGCCCACCGTCTGGACCAGTTCCGTCACAGGTTCCAGCGCCACTTCCTTCACGCAGATGACCTCCGGCAGCTGAGCAATGCGCTGCATGACGGACGGCGGGTTGAAGAAATGGTTGTAGTAGATGATGGGCAGAGAGGTCGCCCTCCCGACGTCCTGGATGAACTTGTCCAGCCCGTCCCCCGAGGGGGTATTGTAGATTGGTGGGCCAAGCATCAGCGCGCAGGCGCCGGCCTGCTTGGCGAGCAGACCACGCTTTATGGCGTCGCGCGTGGTGGTCGTGATGATCCCGGCGATCAAGCGCAGCTTGCTGTTGGCCGTGGCTGTTTCAACCAAGAGTCCGAGTTCTTCCGCGGAAAGCTCATCCCCCGAACCGGTGCTTCCCCCCACCACGGCAAGGTGAATGCCGGCGCCTTCCATGAACCGAAGCTCACCCTTGAACAGCTCCAGGTCGAGGTCGCCATCGGGCCTGAAGGTCGAGACGAGTGGCGGGATGATCCCCTTGATCTCGTCTTTTTGAAGCACAGTTGCCATTGCCAATCCTTATTTCACTCAGTGAAAGTCACTATTACTGAATGAACATCCCGCGAAGTGCTGAGGTTGTCAAGAGCGTTTCGCAGCCTTGGATTCGAATGAACGAGATCGGCCCTGCCGCCTCCTGGTTTTCAGTCGGCCGGACCCGTTCGCAGAGAACGCATCTCTATGTGTAGGGCTCAAAAGCCGCATATGCGGGCGACAAGCGCGGTCGCATGCCGACGTTGTCGAAAGCTCGCAACTCCCGGCGCGAGTTGCATCAACCACGTGCACAGCCAAGCGCCAAGACCTTGAATTTTGGGGCGACCGCGCTTGTTCGCAAAGGCACCCCAACCGATCCGTTAAGATCGCTGTTCTTGCGAACTGGAACGGACCATCCCGAGGACGCGATGCGTTATATGCGTCGCCGGATCACGAAATCCGGTGTCCTGCCACGTCGCATCGCTGGCGCCTGGCAGGGATCGCGGAGGCTCTAAAGTCGGCCTGATGGCCCCAATCGAAATCGATGAGGTGGGACCAAGCGGGCTGGCCGCTGTCGTCTACAGCCAACTGCAGTCAGCTATTGTCCGTTGCGCAGATCGCTGATCTTGGCCACAGAAAGCTGGACGTGCGAGAAGACAGCGGTCGTCCCCTCGCCGGTTGGCGATTGAACGCCCAGTCCTATACGCACCGGCCGCCTTGCGATGCCGGGCAGGGTGAACCAGCGCAGGAAATTCCAGTATTTGCCGTCTTCCGAAAAATGGAACGCGATCGTTTCTCCATCGCAATAGGCGCGCAGCCACACGTGATCGCCGGAGTGACCGGGGCCGTCCGAGTCATCGGATGTGCCGCGAGTCACCACGCTCACAATGGTCGGCTTGCGCGCGGCGGAAAATTCGAAGGCGATCTTTGCCCAATTGTCGTCATCGCATTCGATGAAGATCGCGCCGGCGTCGTATGGAGACGCGAATTCCACAGAGACCTTGGCAGACAATGCAAAATGCTGCTCGCCGATCTCGCGCACCACTCGAGTGACATTCGCGACACGGCTTTTGCCGCTTGGGGCGAAGAACCAGTCCGTGCGAGCATTGGCCTGCAGCCGAATCAAATCGTCCTCGATTGCCGCGATGCCGTTGTCGGCTCCTTCAACGCGCATGCTGTCGAGCTTCATGTTCTTTCCTTTCACTCCAGCAACTTTGTCTCGCCCGCTTAACCAGTTCGAACAATGCTCGGACCAGAGCGCTTGGCGTCAACGCTTGATCTTCGACTGACGCGACGCATCGACGGTCGGCAGAGACTGGTCCGAAAGTCAGGGGTGGAGTTCTATGGCCAGCCACACCGAATCGGTATCCGCGTAATAGCGATGCCAGGGGTAGGTCCACTCATTCTTGCCGGTGACCCTGCAAAACGGGTCGTGCGAATAGCCGACTGGCATCACCACGTCTTCATAAATTGTGGTTTCGTCGCGCAGTCGAAATTTCTGCATCCGTCCCGAGCCATGAATTTGTGTGTGTGTTTCCAGGAAGCGGTGCTCATTGTGGATGAAGCAGTCAGTGTCTCCCGGGGACCACCAAAGGTTCAGCTTGAGCGTGAACGTCTGTGGGGAGCCGGGCGCTGCGCGCTCGTTGGTGAATACCAAAGGATCAGTGCTGACCGTGCCAATCTCATCCTGCGGGGAAATGAACAGCGGCGTGTCGCGCGGGAAACTTTTGATTCGATTGCCGAGCCAGTCCCAGCCGCGGAACATGCAACCGCCAAGATTGGTCGCTTTTCGCACCTTCAGAAGCGCTGCCCGCTCCGCGGACTTGATCAGCCCGCCCTTCAGCCATGTCGACTTCCAAGCTGGCACGATCGCCGGATGCTCGTCGCCGGTGACCATCGCGCTGGGACTGATGTTCACAACGACGGCATCTTCAACCGGATAGTCGCGGACATCTTCGACGAGCTTGGCGAAGATGAAGTCGTCGGCAAACGAAAGGTCTCTCGTCTGGTTCGGCACGGCTTTGTCGTCCATCATCAAGGTCTACCTGCGCCAGACCACACCACAATGCGGGAGCCAAAAGAAGTGCGCGTCTGGACGATTCTTGTCGTAACTTGACGCCGCCTCTGCGTCATTTCGCGAAGTGCGCCCCATCCGGATGCGGCACGGCCGACCCCGGTGGGCCAGTGCCTTATGTCGCGGTCCGGACCTGCATCGAACGCCGAAACCCCAGCAAACATTCTCTCCCAGCGCGTCACCTTGCTTCGACGTTCCATGGATTGCGAACTTGTCATGCGCTCGCGATGTTTGCCTACTGTGGAAGATTGGCAGGGCCAGCTTTGACACGCGTCCTACAGACGTTCGGACAGGACGAGAGCTGTTACGCCAAATCCGGCGTAACCTTGCAGCGAAGCGCAGGTTGGAATTCGATCAGAGGATATCGACCCCCATGACAAGGTACGGATCGGCGCTCCTGGGGATTCGACCGCGAGATGAAATCATGCAGACTACCTGTGACTATATCGTCGTTGGCGGTGGCTCGACTGGATGCGTGATTGCCTCGCGGCTTTCGGAAGATCCTGATGCCTCGGTATTCCTGTTGGAGGAAGGTCCGCGCGACTTCAATCCCTACATCCACATACCCGGTGCCTATTACAAGACCGCTCAAGGGTCGCTCTTGAAACGGATCGCATGGGAGCCGACCGCAGCCCAGTCACGCATCGAGCAGCCGACCATGGTCCAGGCCCGCGTGCTCGGCGGTGGCAGTTCAGTCAACGCCATGATCTATATACGCGGCGCGCCATCCGACTATGCGCGGTGGGAGGCGCTCGGCGCCGACGGCTGGAATTATGATGATGTGTTGCCTTATTTTCTGCGGTCGGAAGACAACAACCGGTTCTGCAACCAGGCTCACGCCATAGGGGGACCGCTCGGCGTTTCCGACATCGACCACATCCACCCCCTCTCACGCGCCTGGCTGCAGGCGTGCCAGCAGGCTGGGCTGCCTTATAATCCTGATTTCAATTCGGGCGACCAGGCCGGCTGCGGTCTTTACCAGATCACTGCCAAGAACAAGCGGCGCAGCAGCGCCGCAACGGCTTTCATCAAACCCGCTCGCCACCGACCTAATCTACAGGTTCGAACCGGTTCTACGGTCACGCGCATAATCGTCGAAAATGGGCGGGCCGTCGGCGTGGAATATGTAGCGAAGGGGCGCAAATGGGTGCTTATGGCCAGTCGCGAAGTGATTGTGTCGGCAGGTGCGATTGCCTCGCCGAAATTGCTGATGTTGTCGGGGATCGGCCCGGCCGACGCTTTGCGCGGCCATGGCATTCCTGTCGTTGCCGATCTGCCGGGAGTCGGACAGAACCTGCAGGACCATATCGAGATATCACTCGTCTATCAGCTGAACGGGCCCCATAGCTACGACAAATATAAGAAGCTGCACTGGAAAGCCGCCGCTGGCCTGAACTATCTGCTGTTCAGGGATGGCCCGGCTTCTTCGAACCTGATCGAGGGGGGCGCGTTCTGGTGGGGCAACGCAAGCGAACCGATCCCGGATGTGCAATATTTCATGGTTGTGGGTGCGGGCATTGAGGAAGGGGTTGACGCCGTCCCCGGCGGAAATGGCTGCACGATAAACCTGGGACAGATCCGGCCCCGGTCCCGAGGGGAAGTGACGCTCAAAAGCGCCGATCCTTATGCCAATCCACGGGTGGCGCCGCGATATTTTTCTGACCCCTATGATCTCGATGCGGTGGTTGAAGGAACCATGGGCGCCTTCGATATCATGGAGCAACCGGCCATCCGGCGCTATATTGCGTCGAGACAAATCCCCTCCGCCGCGACGATGACGCCGATCCAAGTAAGAAGGTTCTGCCAAGAGGCCGCGCATGCCGCGCTTCATCCCGCCGGCACCTGCCGTATAGGCCATGACGATATGGCGGTCGTCGATCCCAGGCTCCGCGTCCACGGTCTTGAGGGTCTTCGCGTAGCCGACGCCTCGGTCATGCCAACCCTTATTTCAGGCAATCCCAACGCCGTTTGCATCATGATCGGCGAACGAACCGCGGATTTCATCAAGCGAGGAAAGTAGGATCACCTTGATCGTTCCAGCCGCGAAGACAAAGGCCGACGCTCGTCGGTCATATCCACAGCGACCTGCGCGTTAGCTCGCCGGCACTCGCCCCACTCAGAAGCCACATCCTGTTCCGGTGCGTAGCACCTGGGAAGCTCTTCAAAGCAGTCGAGAAGTCTCATGTGCTATCGGAGGATCGGCACCAGATTCCGCTGGTCCAGCCACCCTGGCGCGACCGCAGAAGCCAACCAACAGCCTGCAATCGGCAACACCGACACCGCGGATTATCAACGAGTTCGCCCGTCACATTATTTGATGGAGCGCTCGAGCCATGCCGCACCTTGCGAGGCACGATCGCGGTTTTGCTAGCGCACTGCGCCGCCCAGAACGAAGCCGGTTTTGAACTGCCGCGATAGTGCCAGATAGAGGACCACGACAGGCAACGAATAGATGATGGAGTAAGCCGCGATCGCCCCGTAGTCGATAGACGTGGCATTCACGAAACCAAAGAGCCTAACCGGAGCAGCTTGCTGATCGTCGGAACTGATCAGCACAAGCGGTATCAGGAAACTGCCCCAGGCGTTGACGAAGCCGAACAGAGCCGCCGACGCGAGACCGGGCATCGTCAGCGGAAGTATCACCGACCACAACACGCGCCATGTTTTTGCCCGTTCGATATAGGCGGCCTCTTCGAGATCGCGCGGTATGGCATCAATGAAGTTCTTTATAAGATAGATCTGGAACGGAAGAGCGGTAACCCCGAGCAGGACTGCGGTCGGGAACATTGTCAGAAGCCCGGCTGAGGTGAACATCTCATACATTGGGACGATGAGGATCGTGATTGGAACACCGGATAGAAACAGGATGCCCAGCAGGATCGGACCTTTCCAAACAATATGATGACGCGAAAAGGAATAAGCCGCAAAGAAGCCCGCAACCGTGCCGATGGCTGACGCGACAAGAGATATGACCAGGCTGTTGCGCAGCGCAGCGAGGTTTCCCGACTCGAGAGAAACGATGTAATGCTCAGCGGTAAGTACCGGAATCTTCGTCTGAAAAGTTGCGTTTTTATCAACGGAAGCCAGCGCAAGCCATAACATAGGTATCGCAAAGAATAGTGCGAGCACAGAAATTACGATGTTGCTGAAAACCTTGGAAAAGCTCCAGCGAGGCACTTTATTGGGAGTGAGATGCGACCAGGGCGGCAACTCTGTCGACTTGCTAGGCTGAACATCTTGAGTCATCTCAGTCATCCCACTTGCAGAGTGCGCGAGTTGTATTCGGCTCACCAGCGGCGCGCTATTGTCGTCCGCGAGCCGTCCGGAGAGCTTCACCTGAAGCGCGCGCCGGCCAGCATTGCGTTTGCGTGTGCCATATCACGCATACGCGTCCTCGCTCCGCTCTGGTAACGCTTACCACGGTGGAACAAAGGTACCTCATCGGCGCTGTTTTCCGAGAAGGACGAATAGCCCTCCCAGCGCTGCCGAGATCAGGACAATCACGTTGCCAAGCAAGGCTGAATAACCCAGGTTGAAGAACTTGAAGCCTTGCAGATAAGAGTAGACCGGCAAGATGTTTGTCTGATTTCCAGGGCCGCCGGCGGTCATCAGGTAGACAAGCGTAAAATTGCCAAAGGTGAGAAGTGTCATGAGAAGTGAGGATGTGACGATCGTGGATCGAAGCATCGGCAAGGTCACCTTGAACAACGTCTGAGCGCGAGAGGCTCCTTCCAATCTGGCGGCAGCGAGTATCTCCTCGGGTACGTTGCGAAGCGCGGCCGAGAACATGATCATCGCGAGCCCAGCGAGCGACCACGAATTTGCCAGGCAGACAATCAGCATGGCCTGATCGTACAGCAAATCATAGTTCGGGTTTCCCAGCAGGGTCGGAATAATTCCGGACTCGGTGCTGCTTGCTTTCCAAACGATGGCAATTGTCGTGGGTGGCAATGTCCATGCGACAATTGCCAGGGCGCCTGCAATCTGGCGGATCAACCGCAAACAGTCCTGCATGGCGATTGCCATGACAAGACCGAGCAGGGTCGCGCCCACTGCTCCCGACCCGACCACAAACAAGACCGTTAGCCAGATCGATTGATAAAAAGTCGCGTCGTGGATCAGGGTATTTACATTTGCCCATCCCGTGAAGCGGTAGTTGACGGCATGCAGCCCTATGAGCTGAAGGTTGGTAAAGCCCAGATAAATCGCATACGCCACAGGTACCAGAAACAAGCCAAGCAGCAGCACGGTGGCCGGCGCGAGCAGCACGAGGCTCGCCGGGTTGAAGCGCGCCTTGTCAAGGCGCGCTTCAAGGCGCAATTTTTCGGGCAACCCTAAGGTGCGTGCGTCCGAGTTTTGGGTTAGCACCGACATCTGCGCATATCCTCTACGGCTCGACGCGATCGTCGCCGAGTTGGTTGACGACATATTCCCGCATCGTCTTCACGACGTCATCGATAGGCGTCTCAGGCTTGAGAACCAGAGTTTCCGTCGCCTGCGCTACAGCAAAGCTCCAAACGCTGTATTCAGTGCTGGCCGGCATGCTGTGCGCGTTCGCGATCAGCTTTGAATACTCCACCTGGAACGGCTTCTTGGCAAAGGCCACATAGCCAGGGTCTTCGGCATACGCCGGCACTGGAGGCACAAGGCCGCCATATTGGTCGAGCTCAACCAGATTGGCCTTCTTCTGCATGATGTCGATCAGGGACCAGGCCAACTTCATGTTCGAGGCCTTGGCGTTAACTGACAGGCTCCACCCACCGAAGGACGCGGCAAAGCCCGGCGCCTGGCCAAGCGATGTTGGCAATGGAGCGAGTGCGATCGAGTTGTCGGGATCATCCCAACAGGGCGTGCAGATCGTCTTGTTCCACATGGTCGGCCAATAGTTGCCAGCAAATCCGATGCCGAGCTCGTGCTTTGGCATATGCTGGGCGCCGTTGTTTGGAGCGTTGGCATCCAAGATTTGGGAGGCGGGCGCCAGCAACCCCTCGGCAGCGGCATCGCGGTAGAAGCTCAGCATCTCGCGCAAGCCCTTGCTGTCCACCACCCATTTTTTTGTCTTTTCATCGAGGATGGTAGGGTCGCTCGAAGCCGAAAGGAGCAGGCCGGCGCCCATGAGCGTGCCTTCCGAACCCTGCGCCGTTCCGGTCATGAGCCATATGGGCCATACGGAAGGAGCGCCCTTCTTGATGGCTCTGGCGGCGTCGAGGATGTCTTTCCACGATTTCGGGCTCCAGTCCTTTGGCAGGCCGGCCTTTGCGAAATTCTCACGATCGTAGAGCAGGCCGAAGGTGTTGACGCCTTCGCTCACGGCATAGACTTTGCCGTCAATGGTCCCTTCCTGCTTGATGGGTTCGGGATAGGACTGCCACCAGTCGCGAGACTTCAGCTCATCATCCAACGGTGCCAGGAGCCCGCTGCCGGACCATTGACCGGCGCTTTGCGCCGCAATCTGGATCACGTCGGGAGCGGTCGCGGGTGAGTTCATAAGAAGACTGAGCTTGGTGTTGAAATCATCGAAGCTGCCAGGAATCGGGATTGGTTCCAGGGTGGCACCGGGGTTGGCGGCCTCGAACTGGGTTTTCATTTCGCCGAACCATTTCTTGGCCAGATCCGGAGAGCTCATGAAGTAGTCCAGGCTGTAGGCGACCTTCAAAGTGTCACCGGCAATTGCCGAACTGCCGGCAGCAATCGTTGCGCCGAGCATGACCGTCGCGCCAAGCAGCGCAGATCGAAACCGAGAAAGTACTCTGGTGTTCATCGCAAACGTTCCTTCCATTCTTCAGTTGATTGGCTGGGTAGGGCGAAGTTCGGATCTTTCCGATTGTCCCGGTAGGTCTTTTCGGAGCGTATTTCCGGTTACGGCATCGAAGAAATGCAAGTCCACGGGATCGAATACGAGGTCGACAGTCTGGCCGATCCGGATAGGTGCGAAGCTCGGGAACTTGGAGTTTACTTCGGTTCCTCGGACGTTCACGAGGACGAAGGTCTCCGAGCCGGTCGTTTCAACTCCGCTGACGATGCCCTGCATTTTCTGAGTGCATCTCGACGGAGCGTCCTTCGTCCAGTGTATGTCGTCTGGGCGAATTCCAAGCTCGACGGACGAGGGGAGATCGTTGTCGGCGAGATATTGCCCGGATACGGAAAACTCCGTTCCAAGGCATTTGACGTCCACCGCACCGCCGGTCGCCGAAAGCGCGGCCGGGAGGATATTCATCTTGGGTGACCCGATGAACGTTCCGACAAATTTGTTGGCGGGTGCTCTGTAGAGGTTGGCGGGCGTATCAACCTGCAAAATGCGTCCCTGATTGAACACGGCGATGCGATGGCCCATGGTCATCGCTTCCACTTGGTCGTGGGTCACATAGACCGTCGTCACGCCAACACGGCGCTGCAGCTCAGCGATCTCTGCCCTCATCCGCGTGCGCAATCCCGCATCCAGATTCGAGAGCGGTTCGTCGAGGAGAAAAATTCGCGGCTGACGGATCATCGCCCGCCCAAGCGCCACTCGCTGACGTTGGCCACCAGATAGTTCATCCGGACGTCGCCGAAGAAGAGTTTCCAGTCCTACGAGAGAGGCTACGTGCTTGACGCGGTCGGCTATCTCTGCCTTGGGCTCGCCCCGAACCGTCGGTCCGAAAGCGAGGTTCCGCTCAACAGTCATATGAGGATAAAGCGCGTAGCTTTGGAAAACCATCGCGACGTCGCGTTGGCCAGATGGCAGGAGCGTGATGTCCTTGTCGTCGGACCAGATTCGGCCGAATGAGGGCAACTCAAGCCCGGCGAGCATCTTCAGCGTCGTGGTTTTGCCACAACCAGAAGGCCCGACGAAGACCATGAACTCGCCGTCCCTGACTTCAAGCTGAAGGTCATATATGGCGGCATAGTTGCCGTAGACCTTCCAGACGTTCTCGAAGCGGATCATGGCTGCGATTCCGAAGGCCAAGAGAAATCGTTCGTCCACACGCAAGGCATGAGGGCGCACTCCTTTATTCGACAGGTGCAGGCAACGTTCTTTTACTGCGATCTAACACGCACTAGACGGCGCGAGCCCAAGGCACTCCAGGCCAAGGCGAGACGGCCGACCGTATGTCGTCAAAACCTCCCTTGTCGATCGCATGCTTTGGTGTCTGGCCTGCGTGAGGCAGGAACCATGTTGTTGTTTTCGTAACACCGGAGCGACCCGACTTGCCCGGTATTTGCCGCCGTTTCCGCTCGAACAGCAATTTCGCAGGGGGGCGAATGTTGTTGCAGCAAGACGCGGGGAGTGCGTCACCCTGCTAAAGAAACGGGTCGATTCGGGGATTTTGCGCCGAGCTTGGGCTTTCCTACTTTATCACATTTAGGTGAACGAGCTTTAAGTTCCAATCGCCAGCGGGCTACGAAACTGGATCGCCTATCGGCAAGCCATGGATCCTCACCGCGTCGTTATGCGTCGGCTATCGGTGACTTGCGAAATTGCCCGAGTGTCGGCTCTCGCCAATTACTGATGAGATTCGAGCGAAAAAACCACCTCGCTCGTTGGTGTTTGTTATGAGAGGCAAAGCGTTTGCATCGCATGGCCAGTGGCACCTAGACAAAAACGACGAAGCCATGCGGAGGTCGACGGCAGTGAAGGAAAGCCCGACGATCGCTTCAGCCATCCAAAACAGCCGTTTGTTCTGCAGCCTCTTCTTCTTAGGCGGCGGCGTCGGCATTGGTGCCTGGGCATCCTCCCTCCCAGTTCTCAGCATTCAGATGAGCCTCGCCAAGGGGCAACTTGGACTCGTCCTGATTTGCTTCGCGCTGGGCGCGATCGCGATGATGGTCAATGTCGGCCGCTTGGTGGCGATTGTTCCGAGTAGTCTGCTCAGCCTTTTGGGCTCGCTCACATTCGGCTTCGCGCTGTTGGCCCTTCCTTGGGCCGGAGGAGCCCTTTCGCTAGCAATGATTGTGTTCCTTGCCGGCGCCGGGTTTGGAACGCTGGACGTGTCGATGAACACAGACGCCTCGGCGTTGGAGCGTCTTATGCGTCGGCAGGTGATGTCGTCATTCCACGCCGTGTTTAGTTTCGGAAGCTTGGCGGGCGCTTTGGTCGTGGGACGGATACTGTCAGGGGGCGGCGCTTTAAGCCTTTGCCTTGGGGTGACTGGAATTGGTGTTGCGACGGTTGCGCTCGTCGCCTGGGCTGGATGGAACCAGTTGAGCTGGATCCACGCCCCTGCCGCCGCTGTCGAGATCGGGGATGCTCGATCCCAGAGTGCCTTCAATAGGCACCTCTACCTCCTGGGCGGTCTAGCATTTCTAGGAATGCTGGCCGAGGGCGGAATGATCGATTGGAGCGCGATCTACATCGTGACGCGATCGGGTGGATCAGAAAGTGCAGGAGCTTACGGCTTCGCTGCGTTCTCGACGATGATGGCAATGGGGCGCCTGTTCGGTGACGCTATCGCCAACTCAATCGGTCAGGTGCGAACACTGCGCTACTGCGCGATGGTTTGCGCAGGTTCAGTGCTCGCAATGATCCTCATGGGCGGCAATCTTATCATTGTTTTCGCGGCGCTCACGGTTTGTGGTCTTGGCCTTGCCAACATTGTGCCTACCCTTTTTGCGGCTGCTGGCCGTGTGGGCGGCAGGTCTGCTGCTCGTGCCATGTCAACCGTAACGACGATCGGATATGCCGGACTGCTGTTAGGGCCAGGATTGCTGGGGCTGATCGCTCAAATCTCCTCGCTCGCGGGCAGCTTCAGCGTCACCGCGCTGGCCTTTGTCGCAATTTCTTTTTCGGCGCCATCTCTGATGCACAGAAAAGACGGTTCAAGCTGAACAACGGCCACTTTGAGGGTTCGGTCGAGTCGGCGTACGCCTAAAGAGTTGACAGTGCCACCTCCCATCGTCCATCCTCGTTGCCTCACCAGGGGAGTCCCGGCAAGGGGCTGAGATACTGCTATCGCGCGCAGTGACCCGTTGAACCTGATCCAGTTCATACTGGCGTAGGGACGGTGCGAGGTTTCGCGGGTCGGCAATCCGACTTCGGCATTCGGGCGGTGCCCGCATCCTGCGCGAAGCGTCACTTCCTCCTCATCGCGTGGACTGGGTCTCCGTTGCACTCGAGCAAGGAGGCTCACTCATGAATGCCCACACCCCGACCGTCACCGTCGGCGAATTGCCCGCTTCCAAGAAAGTCCACAAGCCCGGCCAGCTTCACCCGCAGCTGCGGGTTCCGATGCGCGAGATCTCGGTCCACCCGAGCGCCGGCGAGCCGCCGGTCACGGTCTACGACTCGTCCGGTCCCTACACCGACGCAGCGGTGAAGACCGAGATCGAGCGCGGCTTGCCGCGGTTGCGCGAGGCATGGATCGAGGCACGCGGTGACGTGGAGCGCTACGAGGGCCGCACGATCAAGCCCGAAGACAACGGCTTCGTCTCGGCCGATCGGCTGACGCCAGAGTTCCCGGTGCGCAACAGGCCGTTGCACGCCGTTGGCGGCCGTGCCGTCACCCAGCTTGCCTACGCGCGCGCCGGCATCATCACGCCGGAAATGGAGTTCGTCGCTATCCGCGAAAACCTCGGCTGCGAGCAGTTGCGTTCGAAACTTCAACGTGATGGCGAGAGCTTCGGCGCCGCGATCCCGGATTTCGTGACGCCGGAATTCGTTCGCGACGAGGTGGCGCGCGGTCGCGCCATCATCCCGTCCAACATCAACCACCCCGAAAGCGAGCCGATGATCATCGGCCGCAATTTCCTGGTGAAGATCAACGCCAATATCGGCAACTCCGCCGTCACCTCGTCGATGGCCGAGGAGGTCGAGAAGATGGTGTGGGCGATCCGCTGGGGAGCCGATACGGTGATGGACCTGTCGACCGGGCGCAACATCCACAACATCCGCGAATGGATCGTGCGCAATTCGCCGGTGCCGATCGGCACAGTGCCGATCTACCAGGCGCTGGAAAAGGTCGGCGGGATCGCCGAGGCGCTGACCTGGGAGGTTTTTCGCGATACACTGATCGAGCAGGCCGAACAGGGCGTGGATTATTTCACGATCCATGCCGGCGTGCGCCTGCCCTACATCCCGCTCACCGTCGACCGCGTCACCGGCATCGTGTCGCGTGGCGGCTCGATCATGGCCAAGTGGTGCCTGCATCACCACAAGGAGAGCTTCCTCTACGAGCATTTCGAGGAGATCTGCGACATCTGCCGCACCTATGACGTAGCGTTCTCGCTCGGCGACGGTCTTCGGCCCGGCTCGATCGCCGACGCCAACGACAGGGCCCAGTTCGCCGAATTGGAAACGCTTGGAGAGCTGACGAAGATCGCCTGGGCCAAGGACTGCCAGGTGATGATCGAAGGCCCCGGCCATGTGCCGATGCACAAGATCAAGCAAAACATGGACAAGCAGCTCGCGGTCTGTGGCGAAGCGCCCTTCTACACGCTGGGGCCGCTCACCACTGACATCGCGCCGGGCTACGACCACATCACGTCTGGCATCGGCGCGGCGATGATCGGCTGGTTCGGAACGGCGATGCTTTGCTACGTCACGCCGAAGGAGCATCTCGGCCTGCCCGACCGCGACGACGTCAAGACCGGCGTCATCACCTATAAGATCGCCGCTCACGCCGCCGACCTCGCCAAGGGCCATCCGGCGGCCAAGGTCAGGGACGACGCGCTGTCGCGGGCGCGCTTCGAGTTCAGGTGGGAGGACCAGTTCAACCTCTCGCTCGATCCCGAGACGGCGCGCGCCTTCCACGACGAAACCCTGCCCAAGGAGGCGCACAAGGTGGCGCATTTCTGCTCCATGTGCGGCCCCAAATTCTGCTCGATGCGGATCTCGCACGACATTCGCGCGGAAGCCCAGAAGGAAGGGCTCGCGGCTATGGCAGCGAAGTACCGGGACGGCGGCGACCTCTACATGCCCGTCAACGGCACCACAGGGAGCACGACCAAGCCATGAAGGTGCTCATTCGCGGCGCTGGCGTTGCCGGGTTGACGCTCGCGCACGAACTGGCAACGCGCGGCGCCGATGTGACCGTGATCGAGCAGCGCGGGGAGATCGCCGGCAATGCCTCCTGGCAGGCCGGCGGCATGCTCGCGCCCTGGTGCGAGCGCGAGAGCGCCGAAGAGGCGGTGCTCAAACTCGGACGCGGCGCGGCCGACTGGTGGGACGCGGCATTGCCCGGCCATGTCTCTCGCGGCGGTACGCTGGTGCTGGCGCCTGCCCGCGACATCGGCGAGTTGGACCGGTTCGGCCGCCGCACATCCGGCTTCAGAAAGCTCGGCGCCGGTGAGATCGCGGCGTTCGAACCAGCCCTCGCCGGCCGGTTCGGGCGCGGGCTGTTCTTTGCTGACGAAGCGCATCTCGACCCACGCAAGGCGTTGCATGCACTGGGCGACAAGTTGCTCGGCATGGGCGCGCGTCTCGAGTTCCACGGCAGCACCGCGTCGGCTATCCCGGATATCGAGGTGGACTGCACCGGCATCGCCGCCAGGCGACCGGAACTGCGCGGCGTGCGCGGCGAGATGCTTATGCTGCGAACCGCCGACATCTCGCTTGCCAGGACGGTCCGCCTGCTTCATCCACGCATCCCGATTTATGTCGTGCCGCGCTCGGAAAACCTTTTCATGGTCGGCGCGACGATGGTCGAATCCGATGCCGCAGGCCCGATCACGGCGCGCTCGGCCATGGAGCTGCTCAGCGCGGCCTACGCGCTGCACCCGGCGTTCGGCGAAGCCGAGCTTGTCGAGGCAGGCGTGGGCGTGCGCCCTGCCTTTGCCGACAACCTGCCGCGCGTCGACCGCGACGGAAAGAACCTTCGCATCAACGGCCTCTATCGCCACGGCTTCCTGCTTGCGCCGGCCATGGCGCGGCAGGCCGCCGACCTAATCCTGGGAAATCCCGCAGCAAAGGAGTTCGCCCTTGAAGCTCATCGTTAACGGCCAGAGCCACGAGGTCGCGGCCGAGACGCTTGCCGCTTTGCTCGCCGAACTCGATTTCCAGGGCGGCTGGCTCGCCACCGCACTGAACGGCGACGTCGTGCCGGCCAGGGAGCGCGACCGCTGCCAGCTCACCGAGGGTGACCGCATCGAAATCCTTTCGCCGATGAAGGGGGGCTAATCCATGGTCGAGCTCTACGGACAAAAGCTCTCGTCCCGCCTGCTGCTCGGTACCGCGCTCTACCCCTCGCCTGCCATCATGGCTGAGGCGGTCAAGGCGTCCGGTGCAGAGATCGTCACCGTATCGCTGCGCCGAGAGACCTCCGGCGGCAAGTCCGGCGGCCAGTTCTGGTCGCTGGTCCAGTCGCTCGGCGTTCGCGTTCTGCCCAACACCGCAGGCTGCCATTCGGTGAACGAGGCGGTGACGACGGCGCGGATGGCGCGCGAGGTGTTCGGCACGGACTGGATCAAGCTTGAGGTGATCGGCAACCACGATACACTGCAGCCCGATGTGTTCGGGCTGGTTGAGGCGGCACGGATCCTCGTCGCGGAAGGCTTCGAGGTCTTTCCCTATACGACCGACGACCTCGTCGTCGCCGAGCGCCTGCTTGAGGCCGGCTGCCGGGTGCTGATGCCCTGGTGCGCGCCGATCGGCTCCGCGCGCGGGCCGCAAAACCCCGATGCGCTTAGGAGCCTGCGCGGCCATTTCCCGGACGTGCCGCTGATCGTCGATGCCGGCATCGGCCGCCCGTCCCACGCCGCCACCGTTATGGAGCTCGGCTACGATGCGGTACTGCTCAACACGGCCGTGGCCAAAGCATGCGACCCCGTCGCCATGGCCGCGGCCTTCGGTAAGGCGGTGGAGGCGGGCCGCGAGGCCTATTGCGCCGGTCTGCTCGAGTCGCGCGACATGGCCGTCCCCTCAACCCCCGTCATCGGCATGGCGGCGTTCTCATGAAGCTCGATCCGTTCTACCTGATCGTCGATTCCGCCGCGTGGGTCCAACGTCTCGTGCCGGTTGGCGTGAAGCTGGTGCAACTGCGCATCAAGGACCTGGACGAAGCTTCGCTGCGCCGCGAGGTCCGCACTTCGAAGGCGGTATGCGACCGCCACGGCTGTCAGCTCATCGTCAACGATTACTGGCGCCTCGCGATCGAGGAGAATTGCGATTTCGTCCATCTCGGCCAGGAGGATCTTGCGGAGGCCGACGTGAAGGCGATCCGCAGAGCGGGGCTGAAACTCGGCCTGAGCACCCACGACGACGCCGAACTGGAAACCGCGCTTGAAGCCGAACCCGACTATGTCGCACTTGGCCCGATCTACCCGACCATCCTCAAGGCGATGAAATGGGCTCCGCAGGGGCTGGATAGCATCGCTATATGGAAACAGCGGGTCGGCAACATTCCGGTCGTGGCGATCGGTGGGCTGACCGTCGAGCGCATTGCCGGTGTCTTCGCGCAGGGCGCCGACAGCGCTGCTGTCGTAACCGACATCACCCGCAACGTACATCCCGAGGCACGTATGCTGGAATGGCTGGCGGCTACGGCGCCATGGCGATGACTCCGCATGTGCTCATCGTGGCCGGGTCGGATTCGAGCGGCGGTGCCGGAATAGCCCGCGACATCGAGACCGTTTCGGCGTTTGGGCTGCGCAGCTGCCTCGCTGTCACGGCCGTTACCGCCCAAACGCACGCAACTGTCGAGCACATTGAGCAGATGCCGCCGCAGCTTATCGCCGCGCAGATGCGCGCCGCCTTTGCGGCCAACCCGGTTGCGGCGGTCAAGATCGGCATGCTGGGGACAGCGGCGGCAATCCAAGCGGTCGGCTCTGTTTTGGCGGACGATCGCCAAATGCCGGTCGTCCTCGACCCGGTGCTGGCCTCGACCTCGGGACGACTGTTGTTAGCGGTGGACGCAATCGACGCGCTTTGTCGGGATCTGATGCCGGCTTGCCGGTTGGTCACGCCTAATCTCGTCGAATTGGCTGCCCTGACTCGTTCGGTGCTGGCGTTAGACGAAGAAGCCGCTTGCCGGCAGGGCAAGCAACTATCGAGCACCGTTGGAACCACGGTGCTGGTCAAGGGCGGACACGCGCGGGGACCGCAAGCGGTTGACCTGCTTCTTCCACCGGATGGCCCGGCCGTTCGCTTCGAAGCAGCGCGCCTGAAGCACAGGATGCGGGGCACCGGTTGCATGCTCTCCACCGCTGTCGCGACCTTTCTTGCCCTCGGCGCTTCACTGGAAGAGAGCGTTCGTGGTGCCAAGCAGTATGTTTTCGAACGGTTTGTTCGAGAGGGAGCTCAGTAGACGCCGTCGATCTGTCCCAGCGATCCGCCGACCGCTGCATTGACGACAATTCAACCTGCTGTGCGCGGAGGCAAAGCGCACCACCGAGCCAACGGCCCGGATCTACCGCAGCCAGCATGCAAAGACCGGCGGCGCTGATCACTTGCCCAAAGTTCGGGCGCACTTGTATCAGCACGGCCAACAGCCCTGCCCGCGGCGCGACGGCTGAGCTATTCGTCGAGAAGGATCGCCAAGGGCCTTCGAGTAGCGTGCTTCGCCTTAATGAAAACCTTTACAAATCAGATTTATCCGCTGTAGGTGCGATTAGGAAGTGCCGTTGCGAGAACAGTCGATCGAGCCTTTCGAACGATCGATAGTGTCGCTGGAGGCGCGACACGTCACCGGAGACCAGACCTGTTGGAAAGTCCGATATGCTCCCCGGAACAGGCTACCATCGCGTCTCCGAATGCCAGCAGGAGCCGCACGGCGATCTTTTCCACATTCTTCGTACACGGCAGTGCCTTCGGCACGTGGTCTTCGCTCGTACCGACGGTCAAGGCCCGCCTGTCCATATCTGAAAGCCAATTCGGCTGGTCACTGTTCATGATTGTCGTCGGCTCGCTTTTGGCCATGCTGGCAAGTCGGTCTCTGATTGCGCGTTTTGGCAGTAGACAGGTGGTTCGCGTCGCAGCCCCGATACTCCTGACGACGGTCGTCCTGGCCACATTCACACATGTCCCTTTCGTATTCGCCCTCGTCCTGCTGGTTCTCGGACTAGCGGGCAATACCATGGACGTCGCCATGAATGCGCAGGCCGTTGAGGCTGAGCGCTCCTCCGAAAGAGCCCTTATGTCTTCATTCCACGCCATGTGGAGCCTCGGCGGCCTTACCGGAGCGATTCTGGGAGGTCTGCTTGTCAAAAATGCCGGAAGCTCCTTCGGCGCATTGATTGCCGTTGTGTTGCTGTCGATGCTTTTTGAAGCGAACCAAGGCAAGCTCCTTGCCGGAGGGCCACGTCACGGGACAGCGGCAGCCCGGCCACTCAGCGCCAAGTGGTTGCTCATTGTTGCGGGTGTGCTTGCTGGGGTGTGTATGTCGACAGACGCAGCGGTCCGTGACTGGAGTCCTCTCTACCTCACTGGCAATCTTGCGCTGGATCTCGGTTACTCGGGGCTGGGATATGGCGCATTTGCAAGTGCAATGGCGATCTGTCGGCTGGCTGGCGATCGTGTGAGGACCTTCATGGGTGAAAAGCAACTTCTTGCGACCTCGGCATGCCTCGCAATCATCGGCCTTGCGATCGTGGCATTCGCCGATCTGGCGGTAATGGCGCTATCCGGTTTTGCCTTGCTCGGCGTCGGGGTAGCCAATATCTTCCCCACATTGTTGAGCATGGCAGGAAGGCGCGGCGACGCATCCGGCATCGTGGTCGTGTTCGCGACCGGGTACATAATTGCGCTGGCCGCCGCGCCCAGCTTCGGGACCCTGGCCGAGGCAACTTCCCTGGCCAACATCTACCTGCTGCTGGCAGCCATGTTTCTGTTGGCTGGAACCGCTTCAATTCGTGTCGCCAACCGATTCTGAATGCGGATTTGTTCAGCCGCCACCCGGCATGGGATTTGTTCAATCAGAACCAGGACTGCTTCTGAACGATGTTTGCGAGGGGCCCGCCCTGGACAAAGGCCAAGCAGTTGTCACGCAGTATTGTGTACCGACGCTTCTCAAGATACGGGCCGAACCCTGCCATGTGAGGCGTGATCAACACGTTTGGTATGCCCCAAAGCGCATGGCCTTCCGGAAGTGGCTCCTGATCGAACACGTCAAGCGCTGCTCCTGCCAGGCTCCCCTCCTTGAGCGCGACCACCAGATCGTCAAGTCGGGTGGTCAACCCCCTGCCGATATTGATGAAAAAGCTCGACGTTTTCATTCGTCGAAAGCGATCGAGGTTCATCATACCTTCGGTATGCGGAGTATGAGGTACGGTAAGGATCACGAAATCCGCAGACGGAAGCAAATCATCCAAAACTTCGACGCCGTGGATTTCGGCAAAGCCAGGCGGCGCCGAGGTGCGTCGTGCATCGATCCCGACAATTCGCGTGCCGAAAGCCGAAAGCATGCGTCCAGCTTCTGCCCCGATGCCACCCACGCCCACTATGAGGGCGGTCGCTTCAGGCAGAAACACGACCCCGCTATTCAAAGGCTTGGGAGCCCATCGACCCTTCAGTTGCTCAGTGTGATAGTAAGGCAGATCCCGCGAAAGCGAGAGAACGAACGCCAGGATGTGCGCGCCAATATGGTCATTATAGACTTCCCGGGTGTTGGTTACGATCACTGGGTGCTCTATGAGCGCCTCGTGGAAATAGCCAGGCGGCGGAGCGATCTGCCGGGAGTGAAGCCAACGCAGTTTCCGGGCATGTTGAAGCAGTTCCGGAGGGAGCGCTCCAAAAGCCGCGTCAGCATCCGCCAGGTACGCGATCGCTTCCGCTTCTGTCTCGGGGACATGAACGACCATACCCTCGACATCATGCCGCAACTGCGCTGCGAAAGCCCGCGAGACATCTGACTGAGGTGGAACGAAAACGAAGTTGATCATGGAGACACTGGATCTTTTCGAAAGCAGGCATGGCTTCGCTTTTACGCAAAAAGACGGGCCGGGTTGGTACTCATCGTCAGCCTGAGTCGCTTTTCGGTCTCACACGACTCGCGGACGAGGCGCATTGAAAGCGCATCGTCAACGGCTCCGAACGGTGCTGGTTCGTCTACGCGGGCTCCCCGCCTGGAGTGCGGCCAGTCCGATCCCCAAAGCACCCTTTCTGGGTTGGCGTCGATCAGTTGCTTTGCAAAAGGGATCATCTCATCTGGAGACTTGGCCAGCCGATCCGCGAGCGACAGCTTCACATAGGTTCCGCGGCTGACCAGGTCGGTAAGCTCGCCGAAGCCCGGTTGATCGAGACCATATTCGGCTCGGGCAAGTCCAAAGTGATCGACCACGACAGGCACCGACAGAGTGGCGATCACTTCGCGAACAGCGGCTATCACTGCGAGGTTAGTGTATATCTGTATGTGCCACCCCAACTCACCGATCTGCTTGGCAGCATCCTGTAGCCCTTGACGCGCCAACGCGGGATCGTCCTTGAGTGCGGTCGTTTCAAGGTTGAGACGCACACCTCGAACGCCTGCGGAGTGGTAGTCGCGAAGGGTGGAGATGTTCGTTTCCGGATTAAGCGACACAATTCCCCGCGCGCTTCCTCCGAAACGCTGGAGCGCATCTATCAGGCAGCTGTTGTCGCTGCCGTACACGCTCGGCTGGACAATCACTGTGCGGTCAATGCCGTGGCGTAGCCTGAAGCCTTTGAGAGCCTCTGCGTCCGCGGAGCCCGGCGTATATGTCCTTGACGGGTCGAAGGGAAATTGCCGCGGGTCGCCAAAGACATGGACATGGCAATCCCAGGTGAGTTCCTGCCCTTCAGGCATCGGTTACCTTTCGGAACCTTCCCGCGAAATATGCGAGCGGCACACTTCCAAGCAGCGCCATGTCTTTCACCCTCCCAACCAGAATGCGATGATCACCCCCGTCGTAGACCGCTCCCACCTCGCAATCGGCATAGGCGAGGACGCCCTCGATTAGGATCGATCCGCTATCGAGCCGCCTTGAGGCAAGCCCCTCGAACTTCTCGCCTTTTTTGCTCGCAAAACGCATCGCGATGGCTTCCTGACCCTGCGCCATGAAATTGATGCAAAAGCGGCCGCTGGAAATGATCGCGGGCAACGTGTTTGATTTGTTGTCGACGCTAATAAGAAACTGAAGAGGCTCGACCGAAAGCGACATAACGGCACTCATCGTCAGCCCCACCGGCTCATCCGATTCACTGACACTTGTGATGACCGCAACGCCACTCGGCCAATGCCCGGCGATCGAACGGAAGACGTCACGCGCAACTTCCGGGTTGTTCATGAAATTTGACGATCCTGTTAGCGAACGGCCGTTAGAAGGGCATGCATTCATGACTGTTCTCCCTCATTGCCTGACGGCTTTGTTGCCTTCCATGTCGCAGTAGCAAATGCGTAGAGCGCCTCCGTGGAGGCGTTACGCGCTTCGGATCTGACGAAATTTATCGACTTGCCTGCCCTGAGAAACGACGCGCGACATACGACGAGTTCGCCTACAAGTGCTGGGGCGAGATACTGGATCTTCATCTCGAGAGTGGCCGCCGGAGACGCGTGGGTTTTGAAGAGAAGATGGCCCATGGATATGTCGATCGCCGTTGCCAAAATCCCTCCGTGGAGAGTGCCCACGGGATTGGTGAACTCCGGCGTTACCTCGAACGTTACGTCACACCCCTTGTTAGGATATTCGATCCTTAGGCCGAGAAGCCTGGAAATGAAGAAGTCCCCGAATTCATGGCGATCGCTCGCACCTATTCGTTCGATCACCCCTCGTGTGTCTGGCCTCGGGCTCATTGTCATCGCCACAGGTTCTCAGCCAGATCGAAACTGCCCACCCGCAGATCGGGTTTTGCCTTTTTCAGGTCGGGCTTCGAAATCTTAAGGGAGACGGTGAGCGGAAATTCGTCGACATACTCGATGTATCTTGGCAGCTTATAAGTAGCCAGTCTGCCGCGGCAGTGCTCTAGGATCGCTTTTGGCGGAACCTCACTGGTCGAAAAACCGGGCTGCAGGCGGATGTAAAGTTTAACCTCTTCGCCGCGATAATCGTCGGGCACCGGAACTGCCGCGACCTCCAGTATCCCAGCGAGCCTGGCGACTTCCTCCTCCAGCTCTGTCGCCGAGATGTTTTCATTGCTCCGCCTGATGACGTCTTTGGCCCGGGCGACCCAGAAGTAGTAGCCGTCGCTGTCTTGACGGAAGAGATCTCCGGTCTTGAACCATCCCGCGTCGTCGAAGGCATCGGCGGAGGCGCCAGGCGACTTGTAATAGCCCGACAGCATTCCCGGCCCTCGAACCTGTAGCTCGCCGACACTGCCTCGTGAAACCTCGTTGCCAAGCGTGTCCACGATACGGCAGGACCGAAAGGCGGCCGGAAGGCCAACTGAGCCCGATCCAACCATGCTTGTCGCCCGCGTCGGCATCACGATCGTCGAACCCATCTCCGTCGAGCCGTAGATTTCGCGAATTGGGGCTCTGAGTCTTCTCTCGGCTTCCACATGCAACTCTTTGGGCAAAGCGCAGCACGCCATCCATTTCAGGCGAGATCGGATATCGAGGGAGAAGTCCGGTCGTTTGGCGATCAGATTTGGCAGGGAGGAAAATTGGACCTCATACCCAGTAAGTCGTTCTGCAAAGTGATTGAGCGTAGGCTTGCTGGCCATCAGCACAGTGGCGCCTTGTGTCAAAGCCATCGCCAATCGCCATTGCCCACCCATGTAATAGATGGGATTTTCGATCAGAAGGTTTGCAATTCGAGGGCCTTGCAAGGAACGCACATGACCCATCATGGTGTGCCAACGATGCGGCAGGAGCGCGGGTTTGGGGCGGCCGCTTGAACCTGAGGTGTAGAGAATGCTCGCCGGCATATCGATATCGGGAGTTGCGACCGGAGGCTCTCGGTACCCCTGCTCAGCAAGGGCGGCATCGAAGGACTGGCCAATGTGCTGCCCGGCCTTGGACCCGACCACTATGATCCGCTCCGAAGGGAGTCGAAAGCCCGCCCAGTCGGACACCCAATCCTGCCGTCCGGCGTCAAGGACGAGGAATTCCGAGTCGGATGTCTCCAGGATGTACTCAAGCTCTTTTTCGGTCAGGCTTGGATTGACACCGACTGCAACCGCACCCATACGAGAGAGGGCGATCCAAATTGCGATGATTTCGACGCAGTTAGGCAACGCGATGGCAACATGCGTGCCTCTCTCGACTCCGTGCGAGGAGAGCAGCGCCACGATTTTCCAGACGAAGCCGTTGAGATTGCGATAGGTAAGGGCCCTCCCTTGCCCGTCGATCTCCCTTAAAGCGATCTGCTGAGGATACCTGTCGGCACCAAGTCTGAGCAATCCGCTCAGGCTGGGCGAGAGGCTTCCAGCCTCGATGACTCTCCGATCAGCCTCGATAAGCTCGATTTCCTCGCGCGGGGTCATTACTTCTACACTCCAACTCTGTTCTGAGTTGCGAACTCCAACAGAAGCTTGAGGGTATCCGGAGTACTCTTCCCCGTGCTCCAGACGACGTGAGTGGAATTCGCGGTGGCGAAGCGCCTTTTCCGTTCATCGAAATGGTAGCCGCAGGATTTGACAAAGGGCTCTAGCGCCCCGAGCGCCGACGCTGCCGATGGCTCGACCGGGAATCCATGCTCGCCGAGCTTGGCCGAGAGTTTCAGCATCTCGGCGTCGGCGACGGTGACGCAGGCATCGACCATCTCACCGACCTGAGCAACTGCGAAGATAGACGCCGAAGGGACCGCCAAGCCGTCCGCAATCGTCTTGTTGTTGAGCCCGATATCGTAGACTGAGGTCGGCTTATTTTTACCCGATATCAACTGGACAAGAAAACATGGGGACTGAGTGGGCTCCACGAACACGCAAGCACAGTCGTCCCCGAAAATAGCCTTGAGCCCGAACGTCAACCCGCTTGGCGCGCCGCCTACGCCGCACGGCAGATAAACGACCAATGGGTGGTTTTCGTCGATGCTGATCCCGCGTGACGCCAATTGGTCGGCGAGGAGCCGCGCTCCATAAGAGTAGCCTAGAAAAAGGCGGGAGGAGCTCTCGTCGTCAATCAGATAGGCCGCGTCGTCTCGCGCCGCCGACTTCCGGGCAGCGGCTACCGCCTCCTTGTAGTCGCCGCTATGTTCGACCACTTGGACATCCAACTCAACGAGCCTAGCCTTCTTGAAAGGTGTAGCGTCGGCCGAAATGTGGACTTCTGCCTGAAAACCCAACGCTCGCGCCGTGCGGGCCACACTGTAAGCAAGGTTGCCCGTGCTTCCGACGACAATTCTTCTCGCCTTGAGATTTGAACGCAGCCGCGCCCAGTCGGACGTTGCCGGGTCAAACGATATGCCATCTAACGCTGCACGATCGTCTGCATGCTGCAATACTTCGAAGACACCTCCGCGCGCCTTAATAGACGAACCTATAGCCAGGTCGTGGTCCGCTTTAAGAAAGACGTTCTTCCGTCCCGCAATCGAGCTGATGTCCGCAAGCTTGGAGTCGATTACGCCCGACTCCGGCACTTCTCCCGGGAAGAGATCCGCAAGCACCGCCCGATAGCTTATCCACGAGGCGGCGGCAGCCTCCACGTCCGACTCTGTAATGGACGCGTGCACGACCGCCTCTACAAAGGGCCGCCACCGAATATTCTGCCAAACCATCGGGTAACCCGCCTTAAGCGAGCTCAGTTCGTCCTGCGCGACCGTCGAAGACGACCCTGCTCCCGCGAACTGCGGCAACATTTCCTGCATGCGTCATTCCTCGTTTTTGGCGAGACAGCGGGTTGTTTTCCTAAAGCCAAACATAGCCGACACTGACTGACTTATCTACAAAAATGTTGCCTATAGGAAAATTTAGAGCCACAGGAAATACTTGCGAAGCGTCCGCCGTCTGTGGCCATGCGAGGCTAGGCCTTCATGTCAACGCGCGTCTTCCAGGATCATTGCGGCGGCTTTCTCACCGATCATGATCGTAGGTGCATTTGTGTTCCCAACGATAATCCGCGGCATGATGGACGCGTCGGCCACCCGAAGTCCCTCGACTCCCTTCACCTTGAGGCGAGGATCGACTACGGCAGCGTTATCGACGCCCATCTTGCATGAGCTGGTAGGATGGAGGTTCGACATACCTCGATTGCGGATATCGGCCTCAATCTCGTCATCGGTGTTCACCGTCGGACCGGGCAACACCTCTTCGATGATGAATTCCTTCAAGGCAGCCTGACGCGCGATTTTGCGGGACAGTTTTATGCCACGCTTCAGCGTCTCCATATCTTCGTCGTGCTTGAGGAAATTAAAGCGTATTTCCGGCTTGTCCTGGAAGTTTGAACTTCTGATCCGCACCGTGCCGCGGCTTTGGGGTGCCAGATGCACAGGGCTCAATGAGAACGCCGAAAACGGATGCGGGACGACTCCGGCGGCTGTTCGTGATTTCGCCCCCCAGGTCCCCATGTGGATTTGGAGATCTGGACGGTCCAATCGCTCATCGCTTCGCACAAAGCCGCCGATGTGCATTCCGGTACCCCGCATCGGCCCCCTGCCAAATAGGTACTGGAGCGCGGCTGCACCGCGCCTGAGATAGCTGTTTGCGATGTCGTTCAGGGTCATCGCTGCGGAAGACCTGTAGATGATCGACGTCCAGAAGTGATCCTGCAGGTTCTCGCCAACGCCGGGCAGGTCCACCTCGATCGCCAGCCCGTGGCGTCGAAGGACGTCGCCGGGGCCGATGCCCGAGAGCTGGAGGATATGTGGGCTGTGAAACGCGCCACCCGAAACGACGATTTCACGGCGTGCGAATACCGTCTCAGTCCCGCCCTCCCGAAACACTTCCACCGCTACGGCGCGGTGATTTTTAAACAAGATCCGCTTCACGTTGGAATTGGTCTGGACAACGAGGTTCTTCCTCGACCGAGCCGGGCGCAGGTAAGCTGCCGAGGTATTTGCGCGGCGCCCGTTGTTGATCGCGAATTGATAGAGACCATACCCATCCTGCACGGCTCCGTTGAAATCCGGATTATGTGGGATGCCGGATTCCCCGTACGCCTTAAGTGCCGCCCTGACCAGCGGGTTCGGCGGCGACTGATCGGACACCGTCAGCGGACCGTCGTTCCCGTGATATTCGTCGCATATCCTCATGTTGGATTCTGCCTTCCTGAAGAATGGAAGGACGTCCTCGTACGACCAGCCGGTGCATCCCATCTGGCGCCAGTCATCATAGTCAAGGCGATTACCACGGACATAGATCATGCCGTTGATGCTGCTGGTGCCACCAAGTACACGGCCCCGAGGCTGGAAGGAGGTCCGGTTGTTGAGCTCGGGCTCCGGCTCGCTCTCCAGGTTCCAGTTATACTTCGGATTGTTGTAAAGGAGCGGGTGGCCGAGAGGTATCTTGATCAGTGGGCTCCTATCTTCGGGCCCGGCTTCGAGCAGAAGTACGCTGTATTTACCCGACTCGCTGAGTCTGGCCGCCACGACCGCGCCGCCCGAACCGGCGCCCACCACGATGAAATCAAAAGTCTTTGAATGCGACACCGCATTTTCTCCGGGGAAAAGGGCAAGCACGCGGCTTGTTAGTTGATGACGCAGACGTCGTCGGGCGACCAGCCAAACTTGACCGTCCGGCCCGTCTCGTAAAGCTGAAACCCAGTGTGGGGCAGGGCGCGCGAAACGAGGCTCTGTCCCGCCGGTGCAGTGATGCGATACCTAACGCTCCCGGCGGTGTACAAGGATTCGGTAATGACGCCCTCGTAGACGTTGGGCAACCGGGCCGCTTCCTGGCCGATCATCACATTTTCCGGGCGAATACAGACATATTTTCCGCCGCGGGCGGCGTTGGCCGGATTGATCCTCATCGAAAGGCCTCCTTCGATGGTAGCTGAAGCCTCGGAGCCCGCCGACAAGCCGGTAATCGCAAACACAGAGGCTTCACCGAGAAAGCCCGCGACAAATCGGCTTGTCGGACGCTCGTAGAGCTCTCGCGGAGTGCCGATCTGCACCATGGCGCCATCCTTCATGATGCCGATACGGTCCGCCAGAAACGCAGCTTCCTGCTGATCATGCGTGACGTAGATCACCGTTATGCCGAGTTCCTGCTGGAAGCGTTTGATTTCTTCCTGCATTTCGTCTCGCAGGTTCTTGTCTAAGGCGCCGAGCGGCTCATCCATCAACAGTAGCGAGGGCTGATAGATTGCCGCTCTCGCGAGCGCGACGCGCTGCTGTTGTCCACCCGATAGCATCCCAGGTTTGCGATCACGGTACTGTTCTAACCGCACCATCGCCAGCGACTGTCTAACTCGTTCGGTGACCTGTGCCTTTTGCAGGCCGCGCATCTTCAAGGGAAACGCAATGTTCTCCGCAACAGTCATGTGGGGGAAGAGCGCGTAGTTCTGGAAGACCATGCCGATGTTGCGTCGATACATTGGCTCGGAAAGGATGTCCTTCCCGTTGACCTCGACCCTGCCGGCTGTGGGCTGAACGTATCCCGCCAAAATGCCCAACAACGTGGATTTCCCGGAGCCGCTCGGACCGATGATCGCAAAGAACCCGCCTGACGCGACATCGACACTGGTCGGAGCCACGGCGACAATGGGATAATATTCTTTGGTGAGTTCCCTGATGGCAACAGCGCAACCAGCCTTGATTTTTCCAATACCCATCATCATGCGCCTGAGACCTTGTATTTCTGCTGGCTGAACCGTCGCACAATCGTGGCGCTTAGGATCAGCAACAGCGTAAACGTGAGAAGGGCAGTGGCCGCGGCTGCGATTTCCGGCGTCACTTGATAATTCAACTGCTGCCACAGGAGCAGTGGTAGCGTTCTGGTCGACGGACTTGTCAGGAAAATTGCAAGGACGAGTTCGTCGATCGAGAAAGCCAACGCGAAGACGAAGCCCGAGAAAACGCTGGCGCCGATCATAGGCAGGGTGATGTGCCGGAAAGTCTGGCGAGGGGAAGCCCCGAGGCTCATCGCCGCGTACTCAATGCGATCGGAATATCCCTGCAACGCACCGCATACGGCGATGAATGGAAAGGGTATCGATACCGCGGCATGCGCCAGGATTACCGCCCAGTACGTTCCGTTCAACGACAGCAGCACGCTGATGGGATAAAGACCGATCGCCAGGATGATCTGTGGCAAGATCGCCGGAGCCATCATCAAGGTCGACAGAAGGTTCTTGCCTGGGATTGCTCCACGAATAACGGCTATCGCCACCAGTGTTCCGGCGACGGTAGCTAAAAATGCCGCCGACACGCCGATGGTCAGGCTGTTTATGATCGCGCTCTGGTAGTCCGAATTCGCGAGGAACGACCGATACCAACGGAATGAATAGGCGGTTGGTGGAAACGAAAGGTACGACTGATCCGACAGCGACAGTATGACGATGATCGCCAGAGGCACGAGCATCGCAAGCAACAGCAGCATCGTCATGCCGCGAACGGATAGCCGCAAGATCTTCCACAGGACGCCTTCGTTCTTCATGCTATTCCTCCGCTCGTTGCGGCGGCGCGGCGCACCATTTTGTAAATAAGGAACAATGCCGCGGTTAGAACGAGCGCGACCGTCGCCAGGGCGGACGCAAGAGGCCAGTTCAGAAGTCGAGATGCCTGCTGGTTGATGAGGATGGACAACATCGTTCGAGACCCCCCGAGAAGCGAGGGAGTGACAAAGAAGCCCAGGGAGGAGATAAAGACCAGTATCGATCCTACCATTGCGCCGGGCAGAGACAGCGGAAAATAGACCCGGACGATTTGCGAGAATGGGTTGGCTCCCAATATGGCTGCCGCTCGCATGTAACTCGGGTCGATAGTCCTCATCGTGTTGATGAGGGGGATCACCATGAATGGTATCTGGATATAGACCATCGCGAGGATCATCCCCACTCCGTTATCGAGCAGGCGCAGTGGCTGACTGAGGATCCCAATCGCCAGCAGACTTTCATTGAGCGGACCTTTACGCGCCAGAATGATCATCCAGGCAAAAGTCCGGATGACTGTGCTGACCCAGAATGGAAGGAATATCAAAGCAACACAGATAGCAGCGATCTTCTTGGGCAGATGGGTCACGACAAAGGCAACCGGATACCCGATAACTAGAGTGATCCCCGTGACTACGGCGGAAACATAGAACGTGTAGGCCAGCACGGTTCTGATGCCGGGGTTCGCGAACACGATCCTGTACTGCTCGAACGGCCCAGTATCGCCGGAAAAACTCTTGCCGATGATTAGCACCGAGGGCCAAACAAAGAACGGCAGGATTAGAAGCGCGGCGGGCAACAGTAGCCATAGATGGCCGTTCAAACCGCGTGAACGACGCTTTTCCAGATGTCCACCCATTAGCTAATTCCCAAAATCCTTGCCATTTGCCTGAACGGCTCCTTGTCGATCGCCCCAGCAAACTTGGGCCGCGGGGAGCTTCACTCATGACGGCCTCAATAGGGGTTAGCCTTTCTTCGACTCTGTCGCGTACTTAGTGATCTGGGCGTCGACCGCTCGCCTACGTTCGGCTTCGTTGTTCGAGGCATTACGCGCCATCTCGCTCAGCGAGGCATTGCGATTGGCGTTCACCTTCGTGAAGTGTGGAATGACATAGCGCGCGTAGAGTTCGTAGGATCGACGCGTCTGATCCCAATCCGCCCAATTGTGTGCCATCTGAAGGAAGACGCCGAAATCTCCCTGGCGGCCGATCAGGCGTTCGATCAAAGCAATCGCATCGTCGGGCGTGCCGATTGCGGCGCCGCCGATTCCGTTCATGTAGGCGACGGGATCGCCGTCGACGGGGAAACGGCCCGGCGCTACGCTGTTCGAGTAGTCCATGTAGTCGCGAAGGCCGAACTGAACGTTCTTGGCCGCCTGCTCGCGGGTCTCGGCGATGTGAATGGGTGCGACGAGACGAAGCCCTCGCGGGTCCATTTTCTTGCCATTGGCTTCCGCGACCTGGGTGGCGATTTCCCAATTCGTCTTGAGGGCGTCAAAACCGGCGCGGTCAGCCGCGGCGACGCAAAGCATGGAAAACCCGAATTTCCCAGCAGCCTTCGCACCAGACGGCGAAATCGAACTGGCGAGGGCAATTTCAGGGTGCGGGAGCTGGAATGGTGCAAAATGCAGCCGTGCGTCCTTCAGGACGAACCAGTCGGAGGTGTGGCTAACGGTCTCGCCCCGAAAAAGACGCACGATTACTTCGAGCGCTTCCGCCATCCGGTCACGAGTGTGCTGAGGGTCGATGCCGAGCATCCTCGCATCCGTGACAAGCAGCCCAGGGCCAACGCCAAAGATGACCCGTCCCTGCGTCATGTGGTCGAGTTGGACGATCCGGTTCGCGACCATCAAGGGGTTATGGTAGGGGAGCGACACTACGCCCGTTCCGAGCCGGATCCTGCGAGTCCGCTCCGCGACGGCGGCCAGCAGAATTTCGGGTGACGAGATGATCTCGAATCCTCCCGAATGGTGCTCTCCGACCCAAGCTTCGTCAAAGCCAAGCTCATCCGCCCAGCGAATGATCTCCATGTCTCGGTGCAGCGAGATTGTCGGGCTTTCGGTTACCTTGTGGAACGGCGGTAGGAAGAGCCCGTGCTTTAAAGGCAGGTGGGACATGCGTTTTTCCTTCGTCACTTTATTTTCTTGAGAACGGGTCAATATGCATGCGGACCTCGGCCGCCTGCTTGCGGGTCCAGCCGTATTGGGCGGCCCTTTCGATCATCGCGTCGAAACGGCTGAGCCAGTTGGCATCTTGTGGGCCGAGTCGTCGCAACTGCTGGACTGGCACCCAGACGTGACTGAGGTCTTCGAGGCTACCCCACTCAGACAGGCCGGATCGGATATCCTCATCCGATAAGCCCGCTGGCCAGCTCGCATCCAGCCTTAGGGAAAGTGCCTTGAAATCGTCTGGAGCTAACAGCGCAGCTGTCAGGTCCCTGCCCAGACTAACGATCACACAGACCCTCCCCGTTTTCATTTTCGGAGCTTTTAGCGTCCTTGATGAAGGGCATTCAAAGCTTTCAGAACATTGCGTGTCAAGAAATATCTTTCCCATAAGAAAAAAACTAGACGCCCAGAACAAATTCGATAAAAGTGCGATCCGAAAAAGGGGGCCCCCAAATGTACGAGACGCTTCTTGTCGAAGTCGATGATCGTGTCGCCGTGATCACCATCAACCGCTCGGACCGAATGAACGCGATCAATGATCAGTTGACGGTCGAATATCGGCAGCTGATCGCTGACCTCGATCGCAACGAGGATGTCCGGGTGATCATTTTGAGGGGCGCCGGAGGCCGGGCATTCTCAGCCGGATACGACTTAAAGGAGTATCCCGGGGCCAAACGGAACATCGAACAGATCAATGATCGGTATCTGGATCAGCAGCAATTCCTTCTGTCGAACTGGCGCTGCACTAAGCCTGTGATCGCCATGATCGACGGGTTTTGTTTGGCGGGCGGCCTTGAGTTGGCGCTGTGTTGCGACATTAGATATTGCTCGGACCGATCCCGAATCGGTGTCTTGGAGGCTCGGTTCGCAGGCGCGATCGGCACGATGATGGCTCCCTGGATACTCGGGAGCAAATGCCGCGAGCTTATCTATACCGGCGACGTTCTGGATGCGCGCGAAGCTTTGGAAGTGGGCCTGGTCGAGCGCGTTTTTCCAGCAGCCTCACTCTTTGAAGAGACTTTGCTTATTGCAAAGCGGATGTCACGTGTCGCCGCGAATTGCCAACGGTGGAACAAGCGCTCGATCAATCAAAGCTTTGAGACTATGGGCCTGTTCACGGCCTTGCGCCACGGCGCTGATATGGCCGCCATGATGCGGACCGCCGGGTCGCCCGAACGCGACGCCTTCGACGAGCTTCGGACGAATGTAAGTCTTCAAGCCGCGCTGGAATGGCGCAAGCAGCAGTTCGCTCCATTCGAAAAGCGCAAGACCGAATCCTCCGACGAAGAGTGAAACTGAAGACGCGCACTGCGCGTGGGGTCGGCGTCGGGAAGAATTGCGAGATGGGAAGGAGAAATGCAAGTGCGTCAAGAACCTTCAATCCGAACCGATTACTCGTTCTTACGGAAGACCAAAAAACTCCTCATAGAAGGAGAGTGGGTCGAGTCAGCATCTGGCGGCACATATCCCTCCATCAATCCTGCGACGCGGACAACCATCGTCGATGTTGCCATGGGCGACGGGGAGGACATCAATCGCGCTGTCGCGGCGGCGCGTCGCGCGTTTGAGACAGGTCCGTGGAGCACGATGACACCATACGATCGTCAGAACCTCCTCTTGAGGCTCGCCGATCTGGTGGACGCGAACTTTGAAGAACTCGCTACACTTGCAACGATCGACATGGGCGCGCCGATCTCACGTCAGATGGGTTTTCGTAGACGTGCGGTCGGTCTGCTTCGGTACTACGCGTCGATGGCGGTATCCATCCATGGCGAAACAATCCAGAATTCCCATGGCGGCGACATATTTTCCTATACGCTTCGTGAACCCATCGGCGTCGTCGGAGCGATAACGCCTTGGAATGGTCCGATCCCCTCCACGATCTGGAAGCTAGGCCCCGTCCTGGCAACCGGCTGCACTATGGTGCTGAAGCCTGCGGAAGAGGCCCCCCTTGTTCCATTGCGGTTGGGCGAACTGACCCTCGAGGCAGGAATACCGAAGGGCGTCTTCAATATTGTCACTGGGTCCGGAATAGTTGCGGGCGCAAGGCTCGTCGAACATCCCGCAGTCGACAAGATCGCATTCACCGGAAGCCATGTGACTGGTCAATGGATAATGAAGGCTTCCGCGCCAACGATGAAGCGACTGACCATGGAACTCGGCGGCAAGTCGCCTAACATCGTTTTCGCAGACGCGAATCTGCATAAAGCAATACCAGGGGCTGCGCAGGCGATCTTCAACAATAGTGGACAGATTTGCAGTGCCGGTTCGCGCCTCTTTGTCGAGAGGTCAGTTTACGACCAGGTGGTCGATGGCGTCGCCGAATACGGCAAGAATCTCACGATCGGGAACGGCCTCCATCCGTCCACGCAAATCGGTCCGCTCGTTTCGATGAAGCAGCTGGATCGTGTCTGTGGCTTCTTTGAAAGTGGAATCAGAGAAGGAGCGCGACTTGTCTCGGGAGGATGCCGCCTTATGGACGGCGAACTATCTAGGGGAAACTTTGTCGCGCCAACGGTATTCGCGGATGTCAGCCCCGACGCAGCCATTGGGCGGGACGAAATATTCGGTCCCGTGCTGACCGTCTTTCCTTTCGATACTCCCGAAGAGGTCGTCGCTTTGGCGAACAACACCGTTTTTGGCCTTGGCGCGGGCGTCTGGTCAAGCCGGCTTGATACCGTGCATGCATTGGCAAGACGTATCAAGTCCGGAGTTGTCTGGGCAAACTCATACCAGCTTGCCGATCCAGGGGTTCCTTTTGGGGGATATAAAATGAGTGGCTTCGGACGGGAGTCGGGTCATCAACACGTTGAAGAGTACACAAACGTGAAATCGGTCTGGATTTCGCCGTCAGACTGAGTTTGCCGCACCACAAGCTAAACCGTCCATGCTCCTGCAACGGCAAACTCGGAGATCAAGGTGAAGATAAACAATATCAGGTCCTACATTGTAAATAACGGAACGAAAAAACACTGGATATTTGTTAGGATTGAGACGGACGCCGGCATTGTTGGTTGGGGCGAAGCATATTCGCAGTCGGACAGGGAAAATGCCATTGTTAGCCACCTTGCCCAATTCGGCCGATACCTGGTCGGCCGCGATCCATTTCAGATCAAGTACGCAGTGACCATGCTCCGCGACGACTACGTGCATCGCCGCGGATCGATGGAGTTCTACAGTGCACTCTCCGGGCTTGAGATTGCTCTATGGGACATCGTCGGGCAGGCCTGCAATCAGCCGGTTCACAATCTTCTGGGAGGGCGTTATCGCGACAGGATCAGGGTCTATGCGAATGGCTGGGCCTACGAAGCAAAAACGCCCTCTGCCATAGCGAAGGCGGCCGAGGCCGTCGTCAGCCGTGGCTTCACGGCTCTAAAGTTCGATCCATTTCCCCTGCCCGTGCGTACCTACGTCGACAGGGATGTCGAGCGGCATGCGGTCTCGATGGTGTCGGCGGTGCGCGACGCCGTCGGGGACGATGTCGAAATGCTTATTGAATGCAGCCGACGTTTCAGCCCCAATATCGCTTCCCGTTTCGCCAAGGCAATCGCAGAACTGCGGCCTTATTGGATCGAAGAGCCTGTGCCCGCGTTCGATCTGGAGGGACTGCATGAAGTGCGACAGGTGTCGGACGCTCCGATCGTGGCAGGCGAGACCCTATACACCAAGGACGACTTTCGCTCACTTTTCGCAGCCCGCGCAGTGGACATAATTAATCCCGACATCTCGGCCTGCGGAGGCCTTCTGGAGTTAAAGGAGATCGCAGCCAACGCAGAAGCTCACCATATCGGCGTCAGTCCACATAACTACAATTCGACCACGGTATCGCTTGCCGCGACCATGCAGGCGAGCGCCGGAATGCCGAATTTTCTGCTGACGGAGTATTTCCTAAGCTTCGACGAGGTAGGTTCCGAGATCTGCGATGTGCCACTCGTTCCCGTGAGAGGCTTCATCGACTTGCCCGAACGGCCGGGCATTGGGATCGCGCTGAAAGAAGACGAGCTGCTAAAGCGCGCGGCGAGCGAAACGCCGGTCAGGACGCTACGCACAGTGTCAGCAGAGGCCTAGTCGTCTATGAACGATCGAAGGCGCGCGCCGATAGCTCCCTGTTCGAAAGTGCCGCCAGTTGGGCTCTGTGAAATACGATCGGCGCCATGGTTCGAGACGAGCCGCCGGGATCAAATCAATTCACCATCGCAGTACCCAGCTACCGGCATTCAGTTCGATTGATAGCTACTTCTTCCCGCCGCGGTTTCCACTGCGGCGGGATACGTTCAGTTAGCAATCTCTAGCCGACCACCCAGTTGTTGAACCGGTCGAAGACCTCCTTGCCGTTTTTGACCCAATAGTCGATGTCGATCATCGTTCCCTTGGGGAAATTCTCCGGCGAGTTAGGGATTTCCGCCAGTCGAGCAGGGGACAGCTGGGCGAACGCTTCCTGGTTTGTCGGGCCGTAGGCGATGTTTTCGGCAAAGATCGCCTGATTCTTGGGATCGACGCAGTGGGCGACAAATTCCATCGAGAGCGCCTTATCTCGGACGCCTTTAGGGACGCAAAGGTCTCCGTAGGTGAACAGTGCATTGTTGAAAGTGTAATCGACGGGCGCACCCTTGGCCTTCAGCGGCTGGATACGGCCGTTCCAGACCATGCCAAAATCGACTTGGTTGTCACTTACGAGTTGCGCTGCCTGCGCGCCGGACTCGAACCACGAAATGTTCGAACGAATTCCGTCTAAAGCCTTGAAAGCCGCATCGAGGTCGATCGGATAGAGCTTCTTGGGGTCGACACCGGATCCCAACGCCGCAAGCTCTAGAGTCTGGTTCGCGCTCTTCCAGAGCGTGCGCTGACCTTTCATTTTCGGATCGAAGAACTCCCTCCAATTCTTTGGTATTGCCATACTCTTCGCGGCGTCGACGTTCCAAGCGATCACCGAAGCAGCAATGTAGATGTTGGTCCAGTATGGGTTTGCAGAACCATCCTGAAGACCTTTGGTCGGAACGATCTTATAGTCAATTTCTTCAAGAAGTCCCAACCCGGCAGCGGGGGCAGCCTCCGCGGCATCGAGATCCGAAACGTCGATATCGACTGACTTCGCGTCGACCATTGCTTTGAGCTTTGCCGAGTCCAGGTAGGGCGCGCTGATGACTTTGATCCCGGTCTTCTGCTCGAACGTATCGAAATATGCAGCCTTGAACGCAGCTTCGAGCGCGCCACCGCTGTTTGCAACGGTGATCGTTTTGGATTGCGCGCGAACAATGCTGGGGGCGCCGAGGGTCGCAGCGGCCGCTAGGCCCGCACCAGCCTTGAGAATCTCGCGTCGGCTAATTTTCAGTCCACTTTTTTGCATGATCATCGCAGTCCCCTTTGGTTGAGTTAGCTCTCGTTTCCTACCCACGCATGCCACCGCCTCGCACCCATGGTTCTCAGACTGAACATTCCTATGGGAAAAATGTCAAGGATTTCTCCTATCGGAAAACGGAGAGGGGAAATTTTTCCTTCATCCCGGTTGCGGTGGAACGAAAGGAGCAAAACTGGGTAACGTGCGCACCGGCATTTGCGTCGAGTGCATTAGGTCCCTCATTTGCGGTTCGCCAACGCCGATTCCCAAGGATTCTGCGCACCGAAGAGCCCTTCTCGCGGTAGCTTGTTGCCGCCCAGCGGCAAGGGAAGGTGGCCCAGACGCATCCCGCAGTGTCGTCCGCCCCTAGCGAACCAAATTTGATTATAGTAAAACGATTTTTCGTGTGAGAACTATCTTTTCGGCCGCAAGGCAAAGCGGAGCAAGTAATGAAAAAACCTATGCAACAGGACGGTAGCGAGTTCAATCTCGGGGCCCATATCAAACACCTGCGCCGGAAGAAGCGCTGGACACTTGAGACATTGGGTGAAGCTTCGGGGCTGTCTATATCCGCTCTTTCGAAGATCGAAAACGCGCAGGTGTCGACATCATTCGACACCGTGGTGAAGATCGCTCACGGACTTGGAATGCCTGTTGCGGAGCTTTTTGAGAGTACAGAGCATAATTCAGCTCCAGGTGTGGAAGCGCCGAAACACTATACTGCGAGGAGGGTCTCCACCCGCCGCGGTGAAGGGCAGCCGTTTGCGTCGGACTACTATGATTATGAAGTCCATTCGTCCGAACTTCTTCACAAAGGCATGATCCCGTTGGTCATGACAATTCGCACGCGTGAGGTTCCACCGCGGGCTGATTGGTCGGTACACGACGGCGAAGAATTCATCTTCGTCGTGAGCGGGGAACTAGAACTCCACACCAGCCTCTACTCTCCCCTCGTGCTCAAAGCTGGAGACAGCGCTTACATCGATAGCACGATGGGACACGCATTCGTGTCCAGGAGCGATGAGGATGCAGTGATGCTATCAGTGTGCCTCACCGAACGTCTGCAATTCAACGATGAAGTCGTCGGCAGGGACGGAGGACGCTAGTGTTCAGTTCTGGCATTTGCTGAAGCGGGTCGTAGGGTGAGCCCCTTGCAGGTTGAGCCTTCGGTCAAAGTTGGAGGCCGCGGCGAAGTCGAGACGGCTGCCGAGCAAAGTGCAAAAATCAAAAGCTAGCGCGACCGCCGATAATTTCGGCCACCAATGTCGGATATATTTCCCTGCCTACGGCTTCCTCCAAGCCTGTCGGGAGTGCGCGCCGGTCGATTTCTAATGCAAGAGATCGGATGCGGCAGCCCTCTTTGGCGGACAACTCACGTTTGGCCGCTTGCGGCCGCAACCCGGCATCATCCGAGAGTCGTTGACAGACACGTGTAAACGTTTACTATTCATACGTCGACGATCGCGAATACGACCGCTTTCCAGTTTCTTAAAAGGCGCGCCATGAACGCACACAATCGTACGCTCACTGTATTCTTGCGCGTTGCAAAATTTTCCTGGCCTTTCCTCGCCCTTCTCATCTTTGCAAAACTGTTTCCAACCACGATGTCGATGCTTGCCGAACAAAGCGCTGAACGCGGCATGATTGCTCAGGCGCAGTCCTCAGCGGCTGAGCACTATCTCTCGGTCCTGCTCGACAACAATAAATAGCGGACCGACGATCCCGATTTTTCGCTTAAGACGGCAGGTTTTCCAGGCCGGGCCTTCCGCCGACTGGCACCCCGCGATAAAGACGCCCAGCTTTAGTCAGGTCGCTTCGCATCAATCATCAACCAGACTCGCATCCTTGACGAGGCCGCTTCTACCGGCACGTCGCCGTGTTAACGTTCTTCCCCGCAGCCGTAACAGATGAAGTACCTCAGGGACCTGGCAGACGAAGCGCTGATAGAAGCCGTCCAGCGCCAGACGTTCAGATATTTCTGGGACGGCGCCCACCCCTCAAGCGGCATGGCTCGCGACCGACAGCGGCTTGCTCCCCGGTCCGACAATGATCTCGTGGCAATAGGCGGCACAGGTTTCGGGGTGATGGCGATCATCGTTGCTGTCGAACGCAGTTGGATCGCTCGCGATGACGCGGTGGAGCATCTCAGCCGCATAACCTCTTTCCTGGAGAAGGTCAGCCGACATCACGGGATGTTTCCGCACTTCGTCGATGGTCGGAGCGGGAGAACTATTCGATTCGCTCGCAACGACGACGGCGGCGATTGCGTGGAGACCGCCTTGTTGTTCCAGGGCCTTCTTTGCGCGCGCCAGTACTTTAGCCGAAGATCCTTTGCTGAAGTGCGCCTGCGTGAGCGGATCGATCGATTATGGCTATCAATCGAATGGAATTGGTACTGCCGCGACGAAGAAATGCTCTACTGGCACTGGAGCCCCAACTGCGGATGGGCGATGAATTGCCCCGTGTCGGGATGGAACGAAGGACTGCTGCCTTATGTGCTGGCAGCCGGCTCTGCCACCCATCCGATCAGGGCCGGCGCCTATCACAGGGGGTTCGCCCGCGAGGGCCAGATGTCCAACGGGAAGAGTTTCTACGGCACAGTGCTTCCACTTGGCCCGGACTATGGTGGGCCCCTGTTTTTGGCCCAGTATTCGTTCTGCGGGCTGGACCCTCGGCGCCTGAGGGATCGATATGCGTGTTACTGGCAACAGAATGTGGCCCACACGCGCATCAATTACGAACATTGCGCTCGCAACCCGCATGGGCATTCCGGCTATGGCGCCGATTGCTGGGGACTAACGTCGGGCCATGGCCCCTACGGCTACGTTGCGCACGCGCCAGACCATGACAGGGGCGTTATTACCCCAAGCGCAGCCTTGTCCAGCCTTCCCTACGCGCCGGTGGAATCCATGCGGGCGTTGAGATACTTCCTCACAAAGCCGCTTCATCGCATCTGGGGAAATTTTGGATTTGTCGACAGCTTCAGCGAGAACCTGAGTTGGTTCGCTCGAACCTATCTGGCGATTAATCAGGGGCCGATCATAGCGATGATCGAGAACCACCGCAGCGGGCTGATCTGGGAACTCTTCATGAGCGCGCCTGAGGTGCGTGAAGGCTTGAGCGTGTTGGGCTTCGTCGAGACCTAGGCCGGCTGACTGCGACATCCACAATGACTAGCGAACCCTGCGCCAGAACCCAATGGGGTGTCGGTCAAAGCGATAGCAACGGCCGTGCCCGTAGCAGGGCCTAAAAGGACTAAGAGGATTTTCAGCAGCTCAAAATCATGATTCCCATTGAGCCGAGGCATGTAAACGTTTACAAGACTCCTATACTAGAACGGGCTCGCCGATCATGAATGGAAGTCAATCCTCACCCTCCGGGCAAGGCCTTCACAGCCTGATCAACCAGGCCGAGATGGTCGTCGATCTGGAAGCGGTGCGAGAGAACTACAGGCGCTTGAGCGCCATTGCTGGAGATGCCGATTGCGCGGCCGTCGTGAAGGGCGACGCCTATGGGCATGGCATGGTCGCTTGCGCGCTCGCGCTTTGGCAAGCGGGAGCCAGGACCTTTTTTGTCGCAACCGCCAATGACGGCGTGGCGCTTCGCACCGTGCTCCAGGAGGCAACGATCTCCGTGCTGGGCGGTTTTCTGCCTGAGGAAACGGAGGCATTTGCCGGTTCGAACCTGCTTCCCGTCCTCAACAGCCGCAACCAGATCGAGGAATGGCACAAGGCGGCAAATAGGATTGGGCGTCCCCTCGACTCAATCATCCATTTCGACACCGGCATGAACCGGCTTGGGCTGCTTGCGGACGATACCGCATGGCTTCGCGAGAACTTGTCGCTCCTGTCCAGAATCCCTCCCCTCCTCTATATGTCGCACCTCTCGGCTGCCGACGATCTCGATTTCGAGCGGTGCGAATTCCAGCGAAAGGCTTTCCTGAAAGCAGTCAGTGGGCTGCCTGCCGCGAAGCTGTCGCTGGCCAATTCGGCTGGGGTCTATCTGGGAGAGAACTATCTGTTCGACATGGTGCGCCCCGGAAAGGCGACGTTCGGGATCAATCCCCTGACCGGCCGCAAAAACCCAATGTTGCAACCGGCCAGCGTGATAGCCCCGATCATCCAGGTCAATACGATGAAGCGTGGTTCGCCGGTCGGGTACAGCTCGACATATCGGCTGGTCGAGCAGGCTAAGATCGCAACTGTCGCGATCGGCTATGCCAACGGCTACTCCCGAGCCGGTTCAAGCCGCGCCACGGTCTTTGTTCAAGGTTTCGCAGCCCAGGTTGTCGGGCGCGTCTCGATGGATCTTCTGACCGTGGATGTCTCGGCCGTTCCAGACTGGGCGCTGGTGCCGGGGAGCCCAGTTGAAATTCTTGGGCCCAATGTTCGCGACCACGACCTCGCGAAGGCCTGCGGGACGATTGAGCACGAGGTCTTGATCTCACTTGGCCATGGTTGCGCACGCCGTTACGTCAATGAATAGCTCGCGCCATGGTGTTGGGTGCCCTAGCATGGACCCGCTCCCAGGCCGTGCCAGGCACTCGGCCGCCAATGGGCACCTGGCGTGCTCGTTGGCGGCCCCGAAATCGCAGGCTGCGGGACGGGTTGCTGGCAACTCGCGATCATCATGAGAGACCCGCCCTCAAACGAACCCCCTATCTACCGCAGATTCCCCGATCTTGTCGCTACGCTCGAATCCATTCTGCTGCGCAACGGAACGTCGGATGACGTCGCTCGCGTGCTGGCCACGAACTGTGCGAGCGCCGAACGCGATGGCTCGCAAAGCCATGGCCTGTTCAGGATGACCGGTTATGTGAAGAATCTCAGGAGCGGCTTTGTCGACGGCCGGGCCGTCCCGCACATCCGCGACGCGGGGAGTGCCTTTCTCTACATCGACGCCGGCAACGGCTATGCCAGACCGGCGCTGGAGTCGGCCATGCCGCGAGCCATCAACAAGGCCCGATCGGCCGGCGCGTGCGTGTTAGCGATCGGCAATGCCCACCACAACGGGCCACTTTGGCTGGATGTCGAGCCATTCGCCGAAGTCGGCCTGGTCGCGCTCGGCGTCGTCAACAGCGTCACTTATGTCGTCCCTCATGGCGGTCGCAAGCGGCTCTATGGCACAAATCCGATGGCCTTTGCCGTGCCGCGGATGGATGGGCAAGTGCTGCTGTTCGATCAGGCGACAGCAGCGATGGCTCATGGCGAGGTGGCGGTCGCGGCGCGCGAGAACAAGCTTCTTCCGGAGGGGATTGGCCTCGACGCCGCAGGGCTGCCGACCCGCAGCCCAAAGGCGATACTGGAGGGCGGAGCGCTGCTGCCCTTCGGCGGGCACAAGGGTTCGTCCATCGCCATGATGATCGACATTCTTGCCGGGGCGTTGACCGGCAGCAACTTTTCCCATCAGGTCGACTGGTCGGCCCATCCCGGCGCGGAATCGGCTCACACGGGCGAAACCGTTATCCTGATCGATCCGACCAGGGGAACCGGCTCACTTGGGATGTTCACGCAGCGGATCGAGGATCTGGTCGCAGCGATGGCCGACGCCGGACAGACGCGCCTTCCAGGCGAACGCCGGCTTGCCGCCCGCAAGTTGGCAGCCGAGCGCGGAATCGTCATTGCGCCCGCGATGTGGAAGCAGCTGATGGCCCTGAGAGCGTGAGGCCAATCGAACGATAGTCGTTGCGGTTACCGGGTCACCCAGACAAGCAGATACATGGCCGCTGTCGCGACAACCACCCAGAACCAGCCCCATAGGCGGGATCCCCCCTCGGTTCGGCTGCCGTTGCTTTTTTTTGGCACCTCGTCGTTGCCACACATTCCCAAACCTGGTGGCCGTCGTTCAGATGTCATTGAGCACCCGCAGCGCTGCCTCATGCAGGATGGCGTTTGCCGATGCCAGGATGTTTCCACCTCGCTCCGCGCGGCCCCCGTCGAAGCGGGTGACCACACCGCCGGCGGCCTCGATGACCGGGATCAGCGCTGCGATGTTGCAGGCTTGCAAGGAAAGTTCCACGCAAAGGTCGATCTGGCCGGCCGCGAGCATGGCGAATGCGTAACAGTCGCCGCCGTACCTCGTGAATTTGACCGACGAGGCGAGCCGAGCAAACCCCCTGCCCGGACGGCGTGCGAAGGGTTCAGGAGAATTCGTGTGGCAAATCGACTCCGAGAGCAGCTGGACGCCACTTGTTTTCAAAACCGTCTCGCCCTGGTCAGAGCAACACACCGATCTCGTGCCGTCGGACCAGAAGCATTCCCCGGTATCGGGCTGGCTCATCATGCCCATCGTGGCGCGGCCATTTATCGTGAGGCCTATCAGGGTGCCCCAGACCGGAAGCCCACACCGGAACGCTTTTGCACCATTGATCGGGTCGATGACCCACTGGATCGGCCCTGATCCTGACGGCCCAAATTGGTCGCCCAGCATTGCATCCATTGGATAGTCGGCGGCTATGATCCCGCGAATAGCTTTTTCGGCTGCGCGAGCTGCCTCGCTCACAGGCTCATATGCCACGTCGGTCTTGTTGTTGGCATTCGCCGCCCCTCTCGTGCGGAATCCCGGCAGCGTCTCGGCGGCAGCCGCACCGGCCAGCCTGCGAAAGAATTCGAAGTCCGGCAGCGCCTCGTCGTTCCCCCGACGGGCGGCGCCAAGCGAGAGGTGCCCCTGCATCAGAGCCCCCTCTCCTCAAGAAGGCTATTGAGGCGCGCGCCCGTTTCCACCAGTTGATTGCCATATTGCGTAAGAAGGGATTGCTGGGCCTCTGTCCCGGCGCATGACAAGGCACCGAAGATCGCGGCAAGCCTCTCGCTCAGCGCCCTGCCTTCATGCAGCGCACGCGCGTCGGCAATGAGGGCGGCAAGTTGATCGCGCGAAGGCTTTCCGATACCGGGAACCGTGCGGGATCCACCATCGATGTAGCCCGCGGGCAGTTCGCCCTTGCGGTTGACGATCCGACGGTTGAGAATTGCGTCGAGAATCTGGTCGACGGCCTGTTTGGCGCCGGCCACTCGAGAGGGATGATCGGTGTCGGCGGCCGCGTGCGGCAGAAGCTCGAGCCTGCCTGGAAACTTGAGAGCCAGCTGACGATACGGCACCAGCGGGCCGACGAAGGAGGATGTCTGGCCGTCGAAGAAGATGTCGGCGTCGACCGCGACATGGCGGACCTTTCCGCAATCAAGGGCGGCTGCCAGGGCCGAAGCATCGATGATCTCTCCGCGGTCGTAATTTATGACCACCGCACCATCGTTGAGAAGTGAGAGGATCTCGCCGTCGATCAGTCCCACATTTGCGAAGCGTCCTCGAGCTTGGTCGAATGCTCCGAGGCCGGTGTGGGGGCTTATGAAGTCGGCACCACGTGCGGCGTCCTGAAGTGTCGGTGCATATTTGAGGCCCTCGGCCTCTATCCACTCGCAGTGAATTGCGCGGGCATGCACACACACACGCATGCGCAACGCCTTGCAAAGCTTGGCCAACTCCCTGCCAATATTGCCATATCCAATGATGGCGATCTTCTTGCCTTCGATCTTTTCGGTGGGGAAATCGCGGAGGTTCCTCGCGGTGTCGAAATGCCCGTCGACCACCCTTTGATGCAAGTCATCGACGGGGAGATCGGGGACCACCTTCAGCATCGCCTTGAGCGCCATCTGCGCCGTGGCCCGGCTGTTGAAGCTTGGCGTGTTCATCAAAGGCGCAGGGCCGCCGCCGTTCGGCCCTCCCCAGGACCTGGACTGCATGTTGCCGGTGCCCGCGCCGATGCGCACGCCGCCCTCTGAAAAGACCGCCCCTTCCGGTATTGCCGTAGCTGCCGCAATGACGGCATCGTACTGACCCTTGTCGGTCTGCCGCAGGATCTCGTCTGCGGTGCTCAGGTCCGGCTGATAGGAGAAATGGACGCGGCCCGGCTCAAGCGCTTCACTGCAGACGGCCCCAAGGTGGAAGACGCCTCCCCTTGCCTCGATGTGCGCGCGCACATCGCTATGGTCAGGCATGCCCTCTGGCCCAAATCGCAATCCGATTGGATCAGCTATAAGAACGGTATAGGCTCGGCTGGCATCGCCGATGCGGCCGCTCTCGATTGTGCTCGGTGACGAAGGAAAGCGTTCTCCGAGCTTGGCGAGTTCCTCCTCGATGACCGCAACCTTGGCCCTGAGATAGGCATATTGCAGATTGTCCAGCAGCGCGACGACATCGTCGGGGGCACGAACCCCGCCGATCCAGGCCCGATAGTCGCCCGGCGTGCCCGGGAATGCGTTGACATAACGGGCCACGTCCAGCCCCGGCTCGTGATTTCCGTCAGGATGGGTGATCCCTTCATAGCCAAGGAGTTGCTTGGACCGCGCAATGATGCGCGCGTGCAGTCCCGAGTTCTCCAAGGCCGGGTCCACCGCCTTCAACAGCGTCACCGCGGCGCCACGTCGTTCAGGATTGGTGACGCTGAGCCGAAGCACCGCACTGCGCGAGACCCAATCGTTGATGGCATCCCGATTGGCTGTTGAGCGTCGATTGAGATTCTCCACCGAGCCGAGCCGCCTCTCGGAGCGCAGTAGGCCGAAAGTCGTCTCTGCGAATGCGAGCGCGGAGTAGGTATTGATAACGCCGCCCAGCATCTTGTCGCCTTGCGGATCGTAAAGCGGTCCGACCGCGACCGAGCGATCGCCGCTCAAAGGCCGTTTGGGGTCCGCTGGCACAGCGATTTTGAGCTGGCGAGGAATTGCCCAGGAAGGATCCCGCTGGTTGCGCTCGATCAGCCGCAGCGCTTGCGGCGTGAACGTCGCGACAAAGTAACCGGAGACGCCGCCGATCGCCTTCTGGAACGGCATGAACATGCAGGTTCTTGCCAGCAGCTCCCGCACGACGTCATCACCCCAAGGCATTGCTCCAAGCAGCGATGTCGCGTCCAGCACGGCGTGATGGTTGTCAGGATCGCTGCGGAGCCATTCCAGGAGGTTGGAGATATCCTGCGATGTATAGGTGGTGGCGCCAGTCGTTTCATGGCCGACGCCGACGAAGAGTGCGATCCCCAAGCCGCGCAGATTGTCGGCTGACGGGATGATCCCTTCTGTTGGCGAGAAGTGCACGCGCCGTTCGTCGCCTTGTTTTGAATAGCGATGCAGTTCGACAAGCTGGGCACCCCAGGACTGGCGGAAGAAGCCACCGGAGCCTGCTGCTTCCGATTCCGGCGCTGGCGTGTCGACATAGACCCTTTGCTTGTCGTCGCTCGCGTTCATCAGGTGCATGACGCAAGCGGTGAAGCCGCTATGTCCTCCCCCCAGTCCGACTGCCATCTGGTTCGACTCGGGAAAGCCGAAGTAGCGATGGATTTCGCGCATCATGTCGAGCAGGATCTTGTCGGCCGGATAGCCGCGATGCATGCCGCGGCCGACCTCTGCGGTGGTGAAGGGGCCGATATCGTTGCCTTTGTCGTCGAGCTTTCTGTAGTTGCGTTCCAGCCAGGCATCGAACTCGAAACGCAGGAGCCGCGCATCGACCTCGTCGGCGGTGAGGTCGGTGATGGGGCCGACGCCAAAAAATGGGTTGGCGGTCCGCCTTGGGCGCCCGGCGGCCGTCAGGCGCAGCGCGGCAAGCCGCTCTGCCCTTAGCGTTTCTATGGATGTCATCAGCCTACCTCAAAGCAATGGGGTGCACCTGCGAAGCCGCAGGCGCGTTCCGTTCCCGATCGGGAATGTGCTGGCCAGCTCAGACGCCCGCCAGGCGATGTCGTCAGCGCAGTTGGATCCACACGGCTTTCGTCTCCGTGTATTGATCGTGCGCGGCCAGGCCCTTGTCCTTGCCGCCGAAGCCGGACTCCTTGTAGCCGCCAAACGGCACGGCAAAGTCGCCTTCCGAATAGCAGTTCACCGAAACAGTTCCTGCGCGGATCTGCTTGGCGACGCGGTGGGCGGTGTTGAGATCGTCGGTGTAGAGCGACGCGGCGAGGCCGTAGTTGGTGTCGTTTGCCAGGCGCACTGCCTCAGCCTCATCCTTGAAAGTGATCACCGACAGCACCGGGCCGAAGATTTCCTCACGGGCAATCTTCATGTTGTTCGAAACACCATCGAAGATGGTCGGCTCGACGAAGCTGCCGCCCGTACCCGCCAGTATCTGGCTTCCGCCTAGTGCGATCCTGGCGCCTTCCTTGCGTCCGGTTTCGATATAAGAGAGCACCTTGGCAAGATGCTCCTGCTCGATCATGGCGCCAATGCGCGTCGTGCGCTCGAGCGGGTCGCCAACAGTCCAGGATTCAAAGACTGGCTTCAGTTCATCGAGCAGGCGGTCCTTGATGCTCTCATGGACGATGAGGCGCGAGCCAGCCGAGCAGTTCTCGCCCTGGCAGAAAAGAATCCCGGTCGCGACATTCTCGACTATCGGAGCGAAATTCCTGACGTCGCCCATCACGATGGCGGGGCTCTTGCCGCCGCATTCGAGAATGATGCGCTTCATGTTTGAGTCTGCCGAATATTTCAGGAATAGCCGACCCACCTCTCCCGATCCGGTGAAGCTGACGCAATCGATGTCTCTGTGGAGGCCTATGGCCTGACCGGCAGTCGGCCCCAGGCCAGGAACGACGTTGAACACGCCATCAGGTATGCCTGCCTCGGACGCGAGCGCCGCCAGCCTGATCAAAGACAGGGATGTCTGCTCGGCCGGCTTCAGGACCAGGGAGTTGCCCCCGGCCAGGGCGGGCGCCAGCTTCCACATGGCGACGAAGAGCGGGAAGTTCCAAGGGATCACGCCGCCGACGACGCCGATTGGCTCGCGCACGATCATCGACACGACGTCGCGCGGTGCCGGAGACACCTGGTCGTAGATCTTGTCCGTTGCCTCTGCATGCCAGCGCATTGTCTCTATGGAGTCGGGCAAGTCGACATTGATGGAATCGTTGATAGGCTTGCCGCAGTCGAGCGTTTCGATGAGCGCCAGCTCGGCGCTGTGTTTCTCGATCAGATCCGCAAAGCGCAGCAGGACTTTCTTGCGTTCTCGCGGCGGCAGGCCGGACCAGGTGCCGGCTTCGAAGCTGCGGCGCGCCGCCTTGACCGCGAGATCGACGTCCGCCGCCCCGCCGGCAGCCACGTTGGCCAGCAACTTGCCTGTTGCTGGATTCACCGTCTCGAAGGTCTCGCCCGATTGGGCCGCGACATAGGCGCCATCAATGAAGGCCCTGGTCTCGAATTTCAGCGTCTTGGCTTCAGCGTGGAAGTCTGTGTGGACATTCATGTTAAACTCCTGCAGATCGCATTGAAGGGTGTTGATCAGGCGCTGGGCCAGGTGTCGGAAAGCGTGTACCCGGTGGGGAATGGATCGCTCGGATCGAGCACAAACTGGTGGAAGCCGGTGATCCAGGCCCGCCCGCTGATCACGACGGAGACGGCATCGAGGTCGCCCACCTTAGAAGTCTGAAATATCTCGCCCTCGAACTTTGTCCCGATGATCGATTCGTGGATGAATTTTTCGCCGGGCGCGATCTCGCCGCGGGCATGGAGGAGCGCCAGCCGCGCGCAAGTCCCGGTGCCACAGGGCGAGCGGTCGAGGCGGCCAGGCGAGACGATCACGCCGTTGCGCGATGTCTTTACCCCGTCGCTGACCGTGAGCGGGCCGGCGAAAAGTGTCTGGTTTATGGTGTGAATTGCCGGGTTTTCAGGATGGATCGAAGGCAGCTGCTCGGCCGCCGCGCGCTTGATCTTTTCCCCGACGTCGGACAGGTCGCGCGCTTCCGACGGCTCAATCGCGAAGCCGCAGTCGCGGGCATCGACGATCACGTAGATCATCCCGCCATAGGAGACGTCGACGCGAAGAGAGCCAATGCCAGCGACCTCGATCATCCGGTCGCGATGCATGACGAAGGACGGCTGGTTACGGAACTTCACGCTTTCGCATTTTCCGTTGCGGCATTGCGCTTCGACCTCGATCAGCCCCGCCGGCGCCTCGAGCGCCAATTTGGTGACGGGCTCCTGCATGGCGATGACGCCCGTCTCAAGCAGCACGGTCACCGTGCAGATGGTGTTTGTCCCCGACATCGGCGGATAGGACGCCGGCTCGATGATCACGTACCCCATCTGGGCGTCAGGGTTGGACGAGGGCAGGACGAGGTTGGTGCACAGCGTGACTTTGCCGCGCGGCTCGTGGAGAAGGAACGCGCGAAGATCGTCGCCCTTTGTCTCCAGCCAGCGCGCCTTTTCGAACATCGTCTTGCCAGGAACGTCAATGACGCCACCGGTGATGACGTCGTTGGGCTCGCCTTCAGCATGGGCGCCGACAACGTTGATCATCCGCGATAACCGCATGTGTCATCCTCCTTGTTCAGTCGGTGCGAGGCGATCCGAGGGGTGCAGCCGAATGACGGCCGGTAAATCCCAAGCATGCCGCAGCCGGCCGACGGCATCCAGGCCTGCCCCGGGGAGACGGTGTCCCCGGGACAAGGGCGCTCGCCTCAGGCGGCGGCGCCGAGGGCTTCGTCGACCAGCTTCACCTCCGCCTCGGTGAGCGGCAGGACAGGAAGCCGGCACTCGCCGACGGGGCGTCCCGTCTTGGTGCTCGCTGCCTTGGCGACGGGGTTGAAAGGAGACGTCCAAAGCAGCAGCGACAGCGGGCGCAGCTTCAGCCAAAGAGCCGCCGCCTCGGCTAGGTTCCTGGCTTGAACGAGATCGTAGAGCTTGACCAGCTGCTTCGGGACGGCATTGCCGGATCCGGTGAAGACGCCGGGCGCGCCGCTGACAAGGCTGTAGAAATTCAGATAGTCGCAACCATTGAACACCTTGGCGCCCTGGGCCGAGAGTTGATCGATGCGCATCATGTTCGACGTGCTGTCCTTGATGTATTTGACGTTGTCGATCTCGCTGAAGCGCTTGAAGACGTCAGGCGTGATGTCGAAGCCGGTGTACTGGGGAATGTTGTAGACCATGATGGGGGTCGCGACGGCCTTGGAAATCTGCTCGTAGTGGTAGCGCACTCCCGGTTCGCCTGGCCCCTCGAAGAAGGGCGGCAGGATGAGTAACGCGTCCGCGCCAGCGTCCCGCGCGTGCTTCGAATTGTCGATCGCGTCTTCGGTGCGCAGGGCAGACGTCTGGACAATAAGCTTGGCCCGGCCATTGATCCGCTTGCCCGCGATTTCGGCGATGCGCCGCTTCTCGGTCTCGGTGAGGAAAGGAAACTCTCCGGTCCCGCCATTCACGGCGATGATGTGAATCCCCGCGTCGATCAGCGAGTCTATATTTGCCGCCAATGCGCCCTCGTCGAGCGCAGCGCCATTGTCCTTGAATGGCGTGCAGATCGGCACGCAGATGCCTTTTAGTTCACTCACGTCTTTGCTCCTTTAGCGCGACTGATTTGACCGTTGAACTTGCGGCGCTACCTCATTCCGCCTGGAATGACTTGACGCCATAAGCTATAGATTTCGCTGTATACTTTCTGTTAGCAACCAGCGATCCGGAACCACATTGCCAACTATGGATTTCCATAGTTGTAATCGTTTTCATGCTATAGATCAAGCGCTTGCTGCATTTGATGCTCGTGCTCCTCAGGCGGTGTGGTAAGGCTGCGGGTCGGCGGGCAACGGCGCTATCCCGCGAATGGCGTCCGCGACTTTTTCAGCCATCATGATGACCGGGGCGTTGAGGTTGCCGCTGACGATCTCGGGCATGATCGAGGCATCGACCACCCTCAGGCCCTCAATGCCATGTACCTTTGCTTCCTTGTCGACGACCGCGTCGTCCCCCTCGCCCATTCTGCAGGTGCAGCATGGATGGTAGTTGGTGCCGGCAATACCGCGCAGCCAATTGGCGATATCGTCGTCGGTGGCGATCGAAGGGCCAGGCGTTTCTTCCACGCCGCGAAACTCGTCCCATGCCTTCTGACGGACCACGTTGCGGATCGCCTTCACAGCCTGAACCGCCTGCAGCATGTCGTCAGGGTGCTCGAGATAGTTGAACACGAATTTCGGCGCCGCCGTTGGATCGGCCGACTCCACCCACACGCGTCCCTCGCTCTTTGGCCTCATCAGGCTCAGGAAATACTGGAAGCCGTTCTCGAGCTTGACATTGCCGTGCTGGAATTCGCCCAGCATAGGCACGAACTCGAACTGCACATTCGGTATGGTTTCCTCTTCCCTCGTGCGCATGAAGGTGCCGACTTCGAAGAAATTGGTCGCCCCGAGCCCCTTCTTGAAGAGGAGCCACTGAAGCCCGAGCTTCGCCTTGCCGAAGGTTGAGAGTTCCTTGGCAGCCGATACGTCCTTGGTCGCGCGATACATGACAGGGGCCGCGACATGATCCTTCAACCCTCGTCCGACGCCAGGCAGGTGGTGTTTCAGCGCAATCCCGGCCTTTCTGAGATCGTCCGCAGGGCCAATGCCGGATAGGAGCAGAAGTTGCGGGGAATTCAACGCTCCGCCGCACAAGATCGTTTCGCGCTCCGGCTCAAACTGCTGGGGGCCGGCTTTTGTGGTCACAGCAACCCGAACGACGCGCTTGTTGCTCGTCTCGATGCCCGTGACCCTCGCGCCGGTGAGCACGGTCAGATTGGGCTTGCGGGGCTGGGCATGGATGTAAGCCTGCGAAGTGCTCCAGCGAATGCCGTCATGGACGTTGCGCTGGGTTATGTGAACGCCTTCCTGCTGATATGCATTGTGATCAGCAACATGCTTCAGACCGCTCTCCACCCCCGCCCTCAGGAAGGCGTGATAGAGCGGATTTTCCGCCTTGCAGGTCTCGATCCGCATTGGCCCGGAGCCGCCGCGATACGCGTTCGCTCCTTTGTCGAATGTCTCGGCTTTCTTGAAATAGGGCAGACATTGCGCATAGGACCATCCGTCAGCTCCGATGCTTGCCCAGTTGTCATAGTCCCAAGGATTGCCGCGAACCCAGTTCATGCCATTGATGGAGGACGAGCCGCCCAGCACGCGGCCTCTCGCCTCATGTATGACCCGCCCCTGCAAGTGCGGCTCCGGCTCCGAATTGTAGAACCAGTTGAAGCGGTCGTTCATCAGCGGAAAGCCAAGCGCCGCCGGCATCCGGATATAGATGTGCTGATCGGAGGGCCCCGCTTCCAGGAGCAGAACCGTCGTCGATGGGTCCTCGGCCAGCCGGGACGCGATCACGGAGCCTGCCGAGCCCGAACCTATAACGATATAGTCGAACGCCTTCTTGTCCGTCACCGGAGCACTCCTTACGATCTTGCCGAGGCTGTCAGGGTGTGCGGCAGGGCGTGGGTGCGATTCCCCAGCTTGATGAAGGTCGACTTCACCTCGGTGAACTCGAGCAAGCCGTCCAACCCATTTTCACGACCGAGCCCGCTTTGCTTGAAGCCGCCGAAGGGCATCTGGACCGCGGTCTCGAGAAATGTGTTGACGTAGACCGTTCCGCTGCGAAGTTCGCGCGAAACGCGTATCGCCTTGTCGATGTCCTTCGTCCATAGCCCGTTGCCCAGACCATAGTTCGTGTCATTGGCGAGCGCGATTGCTTCCTCGACGCTGCGGAAACGCGTCACCGCAAGCACGGGGCCGAAAATCTCTTCGCGAAAGATTGTCATGTCGGGGGTGACGTTGGAAAAGATGGTAGGGGCAACATAATAGCCCATGCCGAGGCCGTTTTCGGTGACACGGTTGCCACCGAGGAGAAGCGTCGCGCCCTCGTCTATCCCGCTCTTGATGTATGCCAGCACCTGATCCATGTGTTTTTCATGGATCAGCGCTCCGACGTCTGCCTGCTCATCGGTCGGCAGGCCGAGGCGGATCTTCTTCGAACGCTCTACAAGCTTCTCCAGGAAGCTGTCCGCAATGCTATCCTCAACGAGAAGCCTGGTACCCTGGACGCATTCTTCGCCCTGGTTGAGGATGTAGCCGAGCAGGATGCCATCCAGCGCCGCGTCGATATCGGCATCGGCAAAGACGATATTCGCCGCCTTTCCGCCTAGCTCGAGGCCAACGCGCTTGACCTGCTCGGCCGCGCGCTGCGCGATCCTGATCCCGACTGCTGTCGATCCGGTAAACGAGATCATGTCGACATCTCTGTGCCCGGTCAGGATCTCGCCGACGGTGCGGCCCGAGCCGGTTACCACATTGATGACGCCATTTGGAATGCCAGCCTCCGTCGCCAGCTTGGCGATTTCGAGCGTCGAACCAGAGGTCAGTTCCGACGGCTTGATCACCACCGTACAGCCGGCCGCGAGCGCGAAGGGCAGCTTCTGGAACAGGGTCACCATAGGGAAATTCCACGGTGTGATCATTGCGATCACACCGCGCGGCTCACGGGTCACAAGACCCAGATTTGCGTCACCGACATTTGAGACCAGGTCTCCTGGGATTTGCCAGGCAAGCGCTGCCGCGTAGCGCGCGAGCTCAATGGACCACTCGATCTCAGCCTTGGCGAAGCGGATCGGCTTGCCAACCTCTTCCGCCTCAATAAGGGCCAGCCGGTCGGTGTCACGGATCATCAAGTCGATCCAGCGTCCGAGTGCCTTGGCTCTTTCGGCGCCAGGCAGCGATGACCAGACAGATCTCGTGTCGAAGGCTTTGCGGGCGACCCCGACAGCAGCCTTCACCGCGTGCTCGTCGCTTTGCGCGAAACGGGCCAATAGCCTGCCATGAGCTGGCGATTTGCGTTCCACCTTTCGATCGGCGCCTGCCCAACCGCCGTCGATCCAATTGTCGTATTCACGCACGTCCATCGATCCATTTCCTTCGGTCAGTTTGGCGCGACAAGCCGGCTCTTGCCTGGCGCAACGAGCACGCCGACGACGTCGCCGACCCTCGCCTCTGTTCGATCGGTAACGACGATGAACTTATGGCCACCGCAGTCGACATACACATTGGTGGTCTGCCCAAGCGGCTCGACGAAATCGACGCTTGCCGACGCGGCGCCCTCGGCGCCGTCACCAACGATCAAGAGATGCTCAGGGCGGACTCCAACGAAGAATTGTCCCTGGGCGTCGGCAAAGCTGCTTGCCTTGTCGGCGACTTCTCCTGACAAACTGTCGGCAAAGGGCTGGACGGAGGCGGCAATTCCCTTCTTGCGGTCGAAATGGGCGGGGAACAGATTCATGGGCGGAGAACCGATGAAGTCGGCCACAAACTCGGTTCTTGGCCTGTCGTAGATCTCCAGCGGCGTTGCCACCTGGACCATGTCACCTTTACGCATGACGGCGATCCGGTCGGCCATCGACATCGCTTCGATCTGGTCATGGGTCACGTAGACAGTGGTGATGCCGAGGCTGGTGACCAGCTTCTTGATCTCGGTGCGCATTGTGGCACGCAGCTTCGCATCGAGGTTCGACAGCGGCTCGTCCATCAGGAAGACGCGGGGATTGCGCACCAAAGCCCGCGCCAGGGAGACGCGCTGCCGTTGCCCGCCGGAGATCTGCCCAGGTTTGCGATTCAGATACTCGGCAATTCCGAGTTTTTCCGCGGTTGCATGCACTTTCTTTCTGCGCTCGCCCTCGGCGATCTTGCGCACCTTGAGAGGGAACTCGATGTTCTGGAACACGGACAGGTGCGGATAAAGACCATAGTCCTGGAACGCCATCGCGATATCGCGGTGACGAGGCTCCTCATATGTCACGTCGCGGCCGTTGATCTTGATCTGGCCGTCGCTGGGAAGCTCCAGTCCGGCAATCATGCGCAATGTCGTTGTCTTGCCGCAACCGGAGGGACCCAGCATGACGAAGAATTCGCCGTCCTTGATGTCGACCGACACGCCGTTCACGGCAGTGAAGGCGCCAAAGCGCTTGTAGACTGATCTGACTTCAATACCCATCGTCGTTCCTCATCCCTTCACGGCGCCAAGCGTCAGGCCCCTGACAAGATATTTTTGCATCAACAGGACGAGCACGACGATCGGCAACGACATCAACACACCGGCGGCCGAGCCCAATCCCCACGAGATCGCCTTGGCCTTGATCGAGCTCGCCGCGATCACTGGCAGCGTCCGCGCCTCCGAAGAGGTCAGAATGCTGGCCAGCAGGAACTCATTCCAGGCGAACATGAATATGATCACCATCGTCGCCGCGAGCCCGGGCAAGAGCAGCGGCAAGGTCACGCGCCAGAAGCACTCGAACCGACTGCAGCCGTCTATCAGGGCAGCCTCTTCGATCGACTGCGGAATTTCCTGGATGAACACCCGCATTACCCACACCACGAACGGCAATCCGTTCAGCGTGTAGACGGCGATCAGCAGCCACGGCGTGTCAAAGATCCCCAGTTGCTTGGCGATGATGAACAGCGGGATGACGCTCACCATCGGCGGCAGCATGCGGATCGACAGAACCTCAAAGGCGATGAAGTTCTTGTTCTTGACGTCGAAACGCGCGAGTCCGTAGGCGGCGAGCGTGCCTGCGATCATTGCAAACAGCGTGGCCAGGCAGACGATGAATGCGCTGTTGATCAAGGCATCCATCGCATTCAGCTCTGTGAAAAGCTTGCGGTAGCTCTCCAATGTCGGAGCAAAAACCCACCTCGGCGGATATGCCGATATGTCTGCATCCGACTTCAACGAAGAAAGCGTCATCCAGACGATGGGGAAAGCAAAGAAGGCGGTCGCCATCAGGGCCAGCGCATAGTAGCCGATGCCGCTGAGGATGGATCCGCGTCGCGTGATCGAGCTTGACATCAGCGGGCCTCCTTTTCGTTCACCATGCGCATGAAGCCCGTGTATTTCACGAAGATGAGAACCACGGCGAGGATGATGAGGAGCGTCAGCCAGGATAGCGCAGCACCATAGCCGAGGCTGAAGAAGCGGAAATTTACCCTTGCCAGGTAGATGCTGAGCAGGTCGGTGGCGAAATCGGGACCGCCACGCGTAATGATGTAGACGGTGTCGTAGGTGCGGATGGCATCGACGATCCTGAGCAGGCTCGCGATCACGATCACGGGTTTCAGCATCGGCAGCGTGACCATGAAGAAGGTCTGGATCGGCGAGGCGCCGTCGATCGCCGCCGCCTCGAAGGGGCTCTTGGGCAGGGCCGAAAGGCCGGCGAAGATGATCAGGAACATGAACGGGGTCCACTGCCAGACATCGACAAGCAGCATCGAGGCCATGGCGCTGGCCTTCTCGCCGGCCCATGGCTGCGGCGGAATGCCGACGAGGCTCAAAACGTAATTGAGCACGCCAAGGTCGGGCATCATCATGATGCGCCAGGTGATGCCGACCGCGATCGGTGTGATCAGCATGGGGACGATGATGATGGTCCTTAGCAGCGTGAAACCAGGGAGCCTGACGTTGAAGAGGAGGGCCAGCAGCACGGCCAAGGTGAGAGACAGCCCCACGGACAAGACGGTGAATAGCAGCGTCAGCAGGATCGAATGCAGGAACTGGGCGTCCGACACCGCATCGGCATAGTTGGCGAGGCCGACAAATCCCTGGAACTTGTCCGGATCCGAGGGGCGATAGCCGGTGAGGCTCATATAGAGCGAGTGCAGGAGCGGAAAGAGACCGACAACCGTCATGATGATCATGGTCGGCGCGAGCAGGATCATGCCGGTGTAACGCTCTCCGGCACGCTTGGCCCGGTCGGTCGCGACGGGCAAACCCTCTAAGCTGACTGTCATGGTCCTTGATCCCGAAGGCGCCGAGCGGGCATCTGCCCGCACAGCGCGTTCCTGTTCTACGAGCGCTGGAATATCCAGCGCTTGCGGGCGGCGACTTCAGCCCTTGACGAGCTTTCCCACCCGATCGACGGCATCGACCATCGCGGTCTTGGGGGTCTTTCGCCCAGTCACGCCGGCGAGGACTTCCTCGTAGATTGCCCGCTGCACTTCCACCGCATTGGTCAGGCGATAAGGCGGGATCGCGATCGGCTGCGTCCCGCGGGTCTTGAAATCCTCAAAGACATGAAGGCCGGGAATCTTCTTGACCATGTCCGGATTTTCGAGATCCGGCTTGTAGCAGATCGAGGTTTCACCCGCTTCCGAGAAATACTTGTAGCCGCCGTCGGCGAGCCAGGCCAAAAACCTGTAGCCGTCGGCCTGCTTTTTGCTGGCGGCGTTGAGCACCACGGTCCAGCCGCCAATCATCGACTGCTGGAACTTCTCGGTCGGTGCAACCGCATAGCCGAACTTGCCGGCATGGGGCCCGCCCTCAATGCCGGAGAGCGCGTCCGACCAGGAAATGATCATGGCCGCGGTTCCCTGACCGATCGCGGACTGACCTTCCGGGTAGTCGAACCCGGAGACGCCTTGAGGGCAATACTGCAAGACCTCCTTCAACCTTTCGATGGCATGCTCGCCCTGTCCTTCCGAATTGAAGACGGGCTCATTGGCATCGTTGAAGCAGCCGTCGTCGGTAGGCGCGAGCTTCGTCATTCCCATGACGCGCGTCATCCAGTCGCCGGACATGTGGGCGTCCTGCCCTCCCAGGCAAAGCGTGTTTCCGGCGACGTCTGAGCTGTGCAGCTTCTTGGCGGCCGCGACATACTCGTCCCAGGTGACGGGCACCTTATCGATACCGGCTTTCTCGAATAGGTCCTTGCGATAGATGAAGACCGGAATCGTCATGGCGAGCGGCAGGCCGTAGTGCTTGCCCTGGTAGATGGAGTATTGCAGCGATCCCTCGGTGACGTTCCCATACTTGATCTCGGGAAGGTCAGGGTTGGCGGCTTTGATGTCCTCCATCGTGGGCGCCCATTTGTTGCGCTGCGGCTGCCGGACCCACAGGCTGTCGGTGGTGATGATGTCGAACGTTTCCGAACCCTGTGAGAGTTCGATCAGCATCTTTTCGTAGTGAGATTCGTAAGGGTTGGATTCCCCGGTGATCTTCGCGGCTGTATATGCCTTCGCCACCTGATCGGTGAGGGCCCCTGCCCAGACTGAATTGCTATTGAGGATATTGAGCGTCACTTCCTCCGCATATGCCGACGAGGCGCGATAGGCGGCCACGGCGGCAGCAAGGCCGGCAGAGGCCTTGAGGAAGTTGCGACGAGACACTGGCAGTCTGATCGACGCGGTCAAATTGTTGATCCTCCGTTTTTTATGCGAGGCGCGGCAAAAGCCGGCCTCGCGCTCCCAACTCATGTAAACGTTTTCATTCTTTGCGAGCTAAACGGTGATGTCAAGCCCAAACCCGCGTCAACATAGAAATTTCTGTAAACGATTACACGTGAGGACGTTTTATGGCTTGTCAAGCGCGGTGAAGTCGAGGACAAAAGCCACCGGTGAACAAAAGCCAACGAAGATGGTGCGGCTTATGCCGGGCAAAAGAGCCAAACAGCCCAAGTTGAAGAAAAAGGCAGGCGTCTTCGACGTTGCCCGCGAGGCGGGGGTGTCGGTAGCCACCGTATCGCGGGCGTTCAATCTGCCTGACATCGTCAGCGAGGACGTTCGCCGACGGGTCCTGGCGACTGCGCAGAATCTGGGCTACGCGGCCAACCCGGCGGCAAAAGCATTGCGATCCCGCAAGACCCATATCGTGGGAGCGGCTATCCCGACGCTCGACTATGCGATCTTTGCGAAGATGATCAACCATTTTCAGGATAGCTTCGCGCAGCACGGCTACATGACGATCGTTGCCACAACTGGCTTCGAACACGCCAATGTTTTTGAGAAGGTCAAGACATTGGTGGATCGCGGCGCCGAGGCGCTTCTTCTGGTTGGCGCGATCGAGGACCCTGCGCTCGTGAGCTATCTTAAGCGACCGCACATCCCAGTGGTGACGACCTACTCATACCTGCCCGACGAGATCGTACCCTGCATAGGGTTCGACAATTACGCGGCTACGGAAAGCGCGATGGAATACCTTGCCGATCTGGGGCATAGAAATTTCGCCATGATTGCCGGCAGCCCGAAGGGTAGCGATCGCCAGCGCGCTCGAATCGCCGCCTACAAGGATTTCGTCGGATCGAGAAATCTCCATGGGGCAGCGAATATAATCATTCGCAATTTCACCATCCGGGACGGAACCGAGGCAATACGCGCCATCCTGGACAAATATCCGGAAACCACGGCGGTGGTCTGCAACACCGACGTCATGGCGTTTGGAGCCTTGAGTGAAAGTCGGCGGCTCGGAATCCGGGTTCCCCAGGATATCTCGATCGTCGGGTTCGATGATGCAGAATATGCAGCCCAGTTGGAGCCTCCGTTGACGACCATAGCCGTGCCTGCCGAGGAAATGGGTAGGCTGGCGGCCGAAATGCTCCACAGCTCGCTGTCGAACGGCGAGCCCCCTCGCTTCGTCAGGCTCGATTCGCACCTGATCGTAAGAAAATCCGCGTGCCCGCCGCGCGCTCTAAAACAGTTGCGCTTGGCCGCGGCCGTCTAAATCCAGGTCCGCGGGCGCTTCACACCCGCGAAGTCGAGTGTGCACATAGGCACCGTCATGCCCCGTCAGCCGCTTCTGCGCTCTCGACCCGCCGCTATCATATTCGATTTCGATGGCGTCATCCTTGACTCTGCCGAGATCAAAGCAGAGGCGTTCGCTGAAATCTATTCCGGCTATGGGCAGCAGTGGAGGGAACCCATCCTGAGCTACCAGCGGCTGCATGGCGGTATTTCACGCCGGGAGAAGTTCGACCATTTCGACAAACAGATAGTGGGTAGCGCCCCGACCGTGGAGCGATTGGCGCTGCTGTCGAAGAGGTTCTCAGAAATCGTTTTTGAGAAGATCCTCGCTGCGCCTTTCATTCCCGGCGCGCGGGAACTGCTTGAAAAAGCGACTGGGCGTTCCAGGCTTTTCGTCGTTTCCGGAACCCCGCAGCAAGAACTGGTCGAGGTCATCCGTCAGCGAGCCCTTGATCACTATTTCGAGCTGGTCATCGGCGCGCCGACGAAAAAACGCGAGGCCTTCGCGCGGATCTTGCACATGGGGCTTTCGCGCGAAACCGTGGTGGCGGTCGGCGATTCAATCACGGAATGTTCCGCTGCCTGTGAGCTGGGAATCGCATTCCTCGGAATTCGAGGCGGGCCCTCGCCAACCGCCTTTCCGGAAGGTATCGTAACGCTCCCGGACCTGCGCGATGCAAGCAACCTGCTCGGCTTCGGCAGCCTGCCCCCAAGCTGACCACCGTCCGCGTGGCCGAGGTGCTGCCGCCGAGAAAGGGTGCACCGGTACTGGAAGGCACATACATTCCCGAATCGACAATCTTAATGCGCCTCGACTGAACTCGTATTACCGAGGGCGCGCTTGGTCCGAACGGTCGACGCGGCAATCCGGAAATGGGGTCTCGGCAGAGACTCCGCATTGACCCAATCCGCCAATGGCGTAAACGTTTACATGGCCACGCATCCACCGGGTGAGCTGCTGCACGCCGCCCACCCCGGGGACGGCTATCGGCCGGCTAATGCTGATAAAGCAGTTGCCTGATCTCATGATAGATGTCGCGTGCCGTCCGGTCCGCGGTGATATCGACGAGGTCCCGAGGTCGAGCGAAAGGGATCGAGAATTCCTTGGCGATCTTGCCGTCTTTGAAAACAAGGATCCGGTCGGACAAGGTGATCGCCTCGTTCAGATCGTGGGTGACGAAGACAACGCTCTTCTTGTCAGCGGCCCACATGCGCACGAGCTCCTCGTGAAGCGATTCACGCGTCTGTGCGTCGAGCGCCGAAAAAGGCTCGTCCATCAACAGTATCTTCGGCGAAGGCGCCCAGGTGCGAGCGAGCGCCACACGCTGCCGCTGGCCCTGGGAGAGCTGACTTGGATAATTATCGGCAAAGCGCTTCAAACCGACGAGGTCCAGATAGTCTCGGGCCAGGGCCCGTCTTTCGCTTTTTGCGAAACCGCGCACTTCCAGCCCGAACTCTACATTCTTGAGTGCAGTTCGCCATGGCAGCAAAGCATCGCGCGCGAACATGTAGCCGAGCTGTGGACGCGCGGCGACGGGCGGTTGGGCAAGTACGCTCACCTCGCCCATCGTTGCAGTGTGGAGCCCGGCCAGGACATTGAGCGCAGTGGTCTTGCCGGAACCGCTACGTCCGACGAGAACCAGAAACTCTCCCTCTCGCAGTTCCAACGACACATCATCCAGCCCGCGCACTGGTCCCGACGTGGTCTGGAACTCCATCACGACGTCGGAAATCCTGGCGGCGACACCGTCGGTTCCCGCGGCAGGCGATATGCTTGGTGCCATCGTCCCTGGTCCTCGCGGTTTAGAGCGCTCGCGCACCGAGCAGATAGCGTTCGAGCAGAGCCATCCCGGCATTGAGCAAGGAAGCGATCACGGCCAGCACGATGCAGACGGCGTAGACCCCTTCGAGCTGAAAAGTACCGGCATATCCCGCAATGAGTTGGCCGAGCCCTACCCGCGACGCCAATATCTCGGAGGTCACGACGCCGAGAAGGGAATAGATGATGCCAAGGCGCAGTCCGGCGAAAATGGAGGGCACGGCGCTGGGCAGCAGGATCTTCATGAACATATCCCGCTTGGAAATATTCATGACCGTCACCATCAGCCTGATATCGCGGTCGACCGTGCGAATGCCGGCGCGCGCGTTGACCATCAGGATGAAAACCACGACGCTGAAGGCAAGCGCGATCTTGGCTGCCTGGCTGACGCCGAAAAGCAGTATGAATACCGGCGCGAAGGCGATCCGCGGCATCGCGTTGAACGCACTGATATAGGGGTCCAGCAGTTCCTCAACTTTGGGAAACAGACCAAGGCCGATGCCGATGACTACTCCAACGAATGATGCCAGCACGAAAGCGACCACTGTCGCCTCGACCGTGGAATAGAGCGCTGGCAGAAGCGTGCCATCGGTGGCGATCTGGACGAAAAACCAGAACACCTGCCCGGGACTTCGCGAAATCAGCGGCTTCACGACGCCGGACATGTAGACGAGTTGCCACAACGCCAGAAAGGCTATTCCGACGCCGATTTGTCCAGCAAGTCGCTTGAGCCGCGCGCCATTCCGGTGGGAAGGCCGACCGGCCTTCCCTTTTAAGCCCGATGAACCTGCCGCGGCGACCAACTCGGCCACCTCAGCCCGAAGTCAGGTTCGCGCAGGGCTCATACGCGTTCATCGTCCAGTCTGGAACAAAAGCGGCATATTTCTTCATGCCTTCCCAGCGCTCCTTGGTGAGCTTGGCATTGAAGCCCGATTTGTAGACGTCGATCAACGCCTTGGCCTTGCCCGCATCGAGCTTGAGGGTCTTTGCGGTGAAATCGACCAGTTTCTGTTCGTTCGCAGGGTCTTTCATGTAGTTGATCGTCTCGATGACCGCCTTGCAGAAATTCTGGGCAACCTGCGGGCGGTTTTTGATGAAATCCGAATTGGCGGTGAAAACCGTGAAGAGATACTCGGGATCGAAACCTTGTTGCGCGTGGCATTGAGATCGACCAGCACATCGAGATTGTCCGGACCGATCAACGTCGAGCTCGGCGGAATGCTGGCCATCGCATCGACCTGGCGGTTGGTGAAGGCGCCCGCCGCGCCATAGCCCGTGCCGATCGCGATGAAGGTGATGTCCTTGTCGGGATTCATGCCTGCGTCCCTGAACATCTTGCGCACGTAGAGCTCGGTTGCGCCCCCGCGACCGGCGACGCCGATCAGCTTGCCCTTGAGATCGTTCAGGAAAGCCGGATATCCCTTCTTGACGTCGACTCCGGCGTCCTTGTGCGCGATGAAGGTGTAGTCGATGTCGTAGTTGCCCAACAGGACCGTCAGCGCCGCACCCTTTTGGATGGCCGGAAAGATCAGGGCCGCGCCGACATGCGTGATGTCGGCCGAGCCTCCAACCACCGCGGCTACCATGGCTGACCCGTTGGCGCCCTTGACGTAGTTGATGTCGAGGTCATGCCTGGCGAAGATGCCGACCTGCGAGCCGAACTGAGGCACGAAAGCGTCGAGTGTTTCGATCGATGTCGCGATGGTCACGGTATCTGTGGCCTGCGCGGTTCCGGCCGACATCGCCATCCCTATCAAGCCTGCGACCAAGACGGCGAGCGAATGCAGTTCGTTTCGAAATCCACCCATTTGCTGCTCCCTTTTTTGCTGGCGGCTTGCAAGCCGCGCCTTACCAAACCTTGAAAGAGGCCTTTCCTTCTACCGCCCTCGGCCGTTGATCGCCGCCCTCGCGAAGGCGACGAGGCGCCTCTCGACGGCGAAGTGGGGCACGTCGTTGATGATGTCGTGGAAGCCGTCTTTCACGATAAGCACCGTGGCGTTCTTGAGTTGCGAGCGGACCGCACGGGCATACCTGGCGGGGGCAATCACATCGTGGTCGCCATTGATCAGCAGCACGGGAAGGTCGACCTTGGGGAGAGTCGCGGCCAGCTCCCCGCGCGCCTTGTGCATGGCCGCCCGCCGCGCCGCCGTGCTTTCTGGCGTTACGCTGAAGGCGAATGGATCGGTCGCCAGCATGTCTAGATAGAATGGGTCGCGGGTGACTTCCGGCGGCGCGGGTATGGCAACGGTCTCCGGCTGGATCAGCGTGCCCGTGACGGCCAGCCCCAGGCACCGGCGCTCGCCACGAGCGATCAACAGCGCAGCGGCAATGCCGCCGAGAGAATGGCCGACGAGAACCAGCGGCAGGCCGGGAGCTTCGCTGGCGGCGATCGAGATCAGACGCTCGGCATTGTCGACGAGGGGATCCATCGACGCCACCGCGCCACGTTCGCCATAGGAAAGGCCGTGTCCTTGCTGATCAAGCGCCCACATGGCGAGGCCACTGGCGTTGAAGGCGCCCGCAAGGCGATGGTAGTGCCCGCTTTGCTCGCCAAAACCATGGAGAAACACGACACCGCCGACCGCCTTCCGCGCATCCCAGCACCGGTAGTAGCTTTTCCCATGCGCGGTTTCGAAGAACGGCATCTGAACGGCCCTTCGGCAAATTTTGACCAGAACGGTTCACTCGACTGGAGAGCCGACGCTCGAGAACATCGGCCGTGTGTCATGTCAGTCCGGCAGTATCCTGATGTCCCCGACTTCCGTGTTCCGAATGAACTTGACGTCGGCGCTGGCATAGCCTCCGACCAGGGCGATGTTGCCGTGGACGCTGTAATCTCCTGTGCGGATGATCAACTTGCTGGCGTTGCGGATCGCATACATCGAGGGCCGGTATGGAACGGTAGTGACCCGCTCCTTCCCGAAAGTGTCGACGACGAATTTGTATTTCTGGGGACTCTGCGCCTCCATCGGCTCGGCAACGACAGCCCGCTCGATGTCACCATTGTCGCGCAGCAGCGGCAGCAGCTGCTCGATCGAGACCAGACCTGGAGCAATTCCAAGGTCCACGATCGGCACCTGCACGGATGAAGCGATGACGCCGCCCGCGTCGGCAATGAAGATCACCTCACCATGGCGGAGCGTGGCCAGAGCCGCCGCGATCGTGCCGTTGATGATGCGGTTGTCCGCGCCGTATTGCATTTTGTGTTCCCCCTTTTCATCGATAATATTATCCGCCTGTTTTATCGATAATGTCAACCGACAAGCCAAGGCCGGCCAGCCGGCATGCTTCTATGGCGCGGCGCCTAGAATTGCGCGGCCGCTCTTGGCGAGCGACATGAGGACCTGAAGCGCGTCGCCCGGATTCGTTTCAGCGAGACGCGCTTTAAGAGGTCAGATGCTGAAGGTAATAGTCCCGGAAGGTCCGGATATGGTTTCGAAGGGTTCGAGCCAGGGTTTTCTGGTCGCCCTTCTCTATCGCTTGAATCATAGTCAAGTGATCCTTGGCGCCTTTGGAGCGCAAATCCTTGCTTTGCACCGAATTAGTATGAATCAGGTGCGAGAGAAGCGAATGATGCTTAATGGCGTCGAGTAGGAACTCGTTCTCGCACCGTTGATATATAGCCTCGTGCAAAAGATTGTTCTGCAGATACATTTCAGCAAGATCGTTGTTCGCGATCGCCCTCTCGTGATCCGAGACAATGGCCTTCAATTTTCGCACGAGCTCCTTTGCCGCCGGCTCGGTATAGTAGCTTATTGCCTTCAGCTCGAGGCACTCACGGACTTCGTAGATTTGCCATATCTCGGATGCCGTGAAGCTCCGCACCTGCACGCCACGGTGCGGGTAGCGAACCGCGAGGCCGAGGCGAACAAGTTCGTCGAATGCCTTGCGGACAGCATGGCGAGTTGCCCCGGTGGCTTCAATAATGTCGTCTTCAATGAGGCGCACGCCGGAACGATACCTTCCGGAAATAATGCCCTTTTGAAGTCCATCATATACAACCTGCCATTGACCGCCGCGGCCGCCTGTTTCCGTGAGATCTTCGTTCTTTGCAGTTCTCATGACAGTCCATCAGTTGCGAGCGATGCGACACACCGTGACCATGTCATAGCGTTGAGCCGGCAAGATCGCCAGAATCGACGGCATCTTGCACGTAAGATCGATTAGATCGCAATCGCGCCTTTGAAAGACGTCCTCCCGCTACTTGATTCAAGCGGGCCATGCCCCAGATTTCCGCCTGCCAGGTTTCAAGAATACCTGCCAGGGATATCGACAAAACCGAATTTTTGTGTAAACGATTTCAATCGCCGCCGACGATCGAACCCGCGAGAACGCACGATGACCACGAAGCTTCTGAGGCCGAGAATATTGAACCAAAGGTTGGCAGCGGCGCTGGCCGACTTGCGCCATGGCGAGTTGATATTCATTGCCGATGCCGGCAGTGGCACGTCAGCCAAGGCGCTGCGTTCGTTGGCGCCTGACGTGGAGATCCTGGACCTGGAAGTCGTTACCGGCGTGCCGTCGATCGACGATCTCGTTCCCGTGATCTGCGACGTCGGCGACATCGAGGCCTGCATCGTCACCAAGGACATGCGCGGTGCAAATCCTGATGGCTTCGCCATGCTGTCCAGGCTCTTCGATGAGAAACACGTCTACGAAGTGCCTTACATCCCGGATTATTATGACCTTCGCGATCGGTGCAAGCTGTTTGTCCAGACGGGCGACTATCGCGTGCATGCCAATGTGATCCTTGTCGGCGGCTATCCAAGCGCCGACATTCCCATGGACATGATCCTCAACGGGCTTGCCCCGTAACGAAGTAATCCGCCACAGGTGGTCGATGCCAAGGTTTGAGGGCGCTTCCGGACAGGTCTACTACCGCCACTGGGCTCCGCTGAAGCCCACTGCGCAGATCGTCTTTCTGCATGGATATGGCGAACACAGCGGCCTCTACCACCGCTTCGCGAACTCCTTGAATGCACGGGGAATCGGCGTCTGGGCGCTTGATGCGATCGGACACGGGCTCTCGGATGGCGAGCGGGGCAATCCCGGCTCCATGGCCGATCTGAGAACGAATGCCGAGCGCCTGACAGGGATAGCGCGGCGGGAAAATCCCGGGCTTCCGATGGTGCTGGTCGGACATTCGATGGGCGCGATGACGGCAGCTGCGGTGGTCATTGCCGGCGCTGGTCCCTTCCGTGGAGTGGTGCTCGGCGGCATGCCTGTCGAGGGGATCAGCCAAGAGCAAGAGCGCCAGGCTGAGCAAGGCGTGATGTCGCTTGACCCCTTCTATCTCGACGAACTGGAATTCGACCCGCTCAAGTTTGATGCAACGATGGCCTTCGTCCATCTAAGAAGCGTCCTCTCGGCGCCGGTCTGTGAGCAGATACAGGCCGGATTGCTTGAACTCAGCCTTCCCGCGCTCATGATCAGCGGGGACAATGACATGTTTTGCCCTCCTGATCTCGCGCGGCGCTGGACGTCACGAATTCCAGGCGCAAGGCATCACCTGTTCGCCAATACCCATCACGATCTCATCAACGATACGAGCCATGCCGACGTTGTGAACGTTATTTCGCAAGCCGTGATCGGATGGACGGGTGGTACGCGAGCCGGCTGATCCGCCGGACGCCGCACACTGATACGCCATTCGGCGCTGCAGCACGTGCGATGGTTGTTCGCCGACCGCTATGTCGCGTCGCGGACGAGGCCTACGTGGCCTGAAACACTCCAATCTCTTTGCGCTTGACACCGTCGCTCTAGCGCGCCATTTTGAAAACGTTTACACGCATTCACAGAAGACCGTCGCAGAAACGGCCGATATCGATGCGTAAGGCGATGGGAGCGCGTCCACGGGCGGAGGCCGGAACTTTCAAAATAGCAATCTCCCAAAATGACGGAGCATGGCCGAAGCCATGCTCCAAGCCCTGTGATGTTCCGAAACTCGGATGATGCGGCGGACCAGAGAGAGAACAGCAAAAATGGAAGGATCTCGTAATGCTTAGGAAATTCGTTGGGAAAATTCGCATGTCAGCGCTGATGTGCGGGTTCGCGGGATGCATGGCACTCACGCCTCCCGCCGCCGCAGAAGATCTTACCGGCAAGATCTATTTTATCCTGCCAGACTTCACGACAGTCCGCTTCGAGCAGTTCGACAAGCCGGCCTTCTTGAAGGCCGCCAAGGAACTGGTGCCGAACATGACAGTCGAGATTCTCAACTCCGAAAACAACGTGCAGCAACAGACCTCGCAGGTTCAGGCCGCTATCGCCAACGATGCCAAAGCAATCGTCATGGTTGCCGTCGATCCAATGCAGACCGCGGGCACCTTGGCCCTTGCCGAGCAAGCCGGGATCCCACTTGTATGCACCATTCACGCTTGCACAGGCGGGCCCGCCTACGCCTACCTGACCGCCCCGTTCGTTGAAATCGGCCAAAAGCAGGCACAGGCGGCGGCCAAGGTAATCGAGGAGATGAACGCCAAGACCGGCAAGCCGGTCCGGCTGGCGAAGATTTACGGCGACCCCAAGTTTCCCTTCTATGGCGACCAGGTGAAGGGCATCGGCGAATATCTCGATCCGCTGATCAAGGCCGGCAAATTGGAGGTCGTTTGTCAGGCGGATGCGCTGCTGTGGCTCCCCGCCAATGCTCAGACTGCAATGGATCAGTGCCTGACCAAGACCCACAACGGCGTCGATGCGATCTTCTCCATGAATGACGACACCGGCGGTGCGGCACTGGCTGCGGTGGAAGCCGCCGGACTCAAGGGGATCAAGCTGTTTGGCGGGTACGACGCCACTCTAGCCGGAGTGCAGCGCGTTGCTGCCGGCCTGCAGGAGATGGACATGACTGTGGACTATGTCGCGATGAACAAGCTGGCCGTTCAGTTGGCCGTGCACGCGATGAAAGGCGACAAGATACCCGCTGATCTCGTCGCGACCACGTTCGACAACGGCTACAAGGGAGGCATTCCCGAGGTGGACGCGCCAAATAGCGTCATCACCAAGGATAACATCCAGAAATCGGTGGTCGACACAGGTCTTTATACCAAGGAGCAGATCTGCGCCAAAGGCGTGGCCTCCGACTCCGCCTTCTGTCGCGGCTGATGCAAAGAAGCGGTAACAACAAGATGGTCGCCAAGAACGACGACGCTCCAATCCTGTCTCTGGCGGGAATTGGCAAGCACTATGGCGGCATCACCGCCCTTTCGGGCGTCGATTTCGACGTCCGGGAGGGAGAGGTCGTGGCGCTGGCCGGAGACAACGGCGCCGGAAAGTCGACCCTCGTCAAGATCATCAGCGGGATCGTTTCCGCCGACGAGGGCAGGATTCTGTTCAACGGGCAAGAGGTATCGCTGAGGAAGCCGCAGGATGCGGCGGAGCTGGGCATTCAGACGGTCTATCAGGACCTCGCGCTTTGCGACAATCTTGATACCGTTCAGAACCTTTTCCTAGGAAGGGAAATGCATTCAGGGCTGCTTCGGGGTGCAAAGCTCTCGCGACCGCTGATGGAATCTCGGGCCCATGCGGCCCTGTCCAGTCTCAACGTGAAGATCAGGGACTACAGTGTCTCCGTGGGACGGCTTTCTGGCGGCCAGCGCCAGTCTGTGGCCATCGCGCGCGCGGTTCTGTCGAAACCGCGAGTGATCCTGCTCGACGAGCCAACTGCCGCACTTGGCGTGGCGCAACGGGCGGAGGTCATGGCGCTCATCGCGCGCCTTCGCGAGCAGGGTCTGGGCGTGATCCTCGTCTCTCACGACCTGGGTGATGTGTTGGACATTGCAGACAGGATCGTGGTCCTGCGCCTGGGGCGCAAAGCCGCCGAGCGGCCAGTCGCGGAATGGACGAGGAGCAGCCTGGTCGCAGCCATAACCGGCACGGACCATTGAAGGGATGCAGGCTATGAACACCACGAGACAACAAGTTTCTGCCACACCGGCGCCTGCGAAAATCAGTTTCAGGCAGAACCTTCTTGAGGCGCTATCGACAAAATGGCGTGTCGTACCGGTCCTGCTGTCGCTGGCTCTCATCTGGGCGATCTTTGCCTCGCAATCTCCAGTGTTTCTGTCGGCGCGCAACCTGACCAACCTTGCCGATCAGATCGCGACCACAAGCATCGTGGCGCTCGGGCTTGTCCTCGTACTGGTCGTTGCCGAGATCGATCTTTCGGTTGCTGGTCTCGCGGCCGTGTGCGCCGGCATTGTCGGCGTGCTCGTCGTCAACATGGACGTCGGCTTGTCGATCGCGCTAATCATCGCGATTACCGTCGGCGGCCTCTACGGTTTGCTGCAGGGTTCGATGATCGTCTATAGCGGCGCACCGGCCTTCATCGTCACACTCGGCTTCTCGCTCATGCTGCAAGGTGTCCTGCTGATTTTGCTTCCGGCAGAAAGCGGCCTTGTTCCTCTCGCCGGGACCGATTTGCAGTTCCTGGCCGCGTACCGTCTGCCAACGACCGTCAGCTATGCCTTGCCCGCGGCCGTCGGGCTGATAGGCCTTGCCATGCGATGGAACGATCACCGCCAAAGAGTGGCCTACGGCTTGCCATCGAATTTGATGCGCTCCATGGCCATTGGCGTCGCCATCATTTTTGCCAGTCTGGCGGTTGTCGCCATTTTCAATGCTTACCGAGGCGTGCCTCTTACCGTTGCCGTGCTTGCGGGCCTGATCGCAATCTTGTCCTACGCCACAACCCAAACTCCGTTCGGCATTTGGCTGTACGCCATCGGCGGCAATCGCGAGGCGGCACGCCGCGCCGGCATCCCTGTGAACTGGATGAAGATGGCGGCCTTTTCAATTCTTGGCATGTTGACGGCGCTCGGCGGAGTCGTGGCTGCGGCCCGGGTGCTGGGCGTCTCCCCGGCATCGGCCGACCAAAGTCTCTTGCTGGAGGCAATCGCGGCGGCGGTCATCGGCGGGACGAGCCTTTTTGGCGGTCGCGGCAGCGTCTGGGCAGCTATTCTTGGCGCCCTCGTCATCGGCTCGATCGCCAACGGAATGTTCCTGATCAACGCCAGCACGCAATTGCGCTTGCTCGTTCAGGGCGGCGTACTCGTAGCCGCGGTGATAGCGGACGCGCTCATTGCCCGGAGCGGATCTTCGTCGTCGCGGTAAGACTTGGCCGTCCGACTGCCGTAACCAAGTTGGGAGAAGATCAAGATGTTGATCGGCTATGCCGATAAGCTTTCCGTCGATGCTGGTGACCATGTCGAAATCAAAATCAGCGCTGCGAGCATCTACAGATCGCAACTGGTGCGCCTGCGAGGCATGAAAGAAGGCGCCGCCGGTCTCTCGGTTGCCGAAGAACCAGTGTCATCCAAGAGCAATGGTCAGCACACCGGCCGGGTGCAGGCACTTCATCCGGGATCTTTCATCGATGTTGCCTTGCCGAGGGTCGATTTCGCCAAGGGGGTCGGGGTCAGTCTGTGCGTGAAACCGACCGCGCCGGGTCGTCTTTGCCAGACGCTGTTCAGCCTCTCGGACGATAGCTCTGTCACTCGCATGATGCTTGAACTCGATCGGACCGGCCGGCCGGCGCTATATCTGCGATCCTCGAACGGCGCGGTCACGATGGTGTCCTCACCCGATCCGCTGCCGAAGGGGCGTTGGGTGCTCTTGAAGGCTGTCTACGGCCTCGGCGAAGCGGAACTGCGCCTGACCGCGGAGGAACAGACCGGCACGCACTGCTGGTCGACGCCGGTCGTCGTAGCGGAAGGATCCGTCACACGTTTCCGTGTCGGCGCGGCGCACGCCGAAGACGGCCGGACGACGGATTGCTTCAACGGATGCGTATCCGAGGTCAATGTATTTGGAGTGTCTGCGACGCAGCCTATCCTTCAGTGGGACTTCTCCAGGCAAATGGACAGTGACATCGCGGTGGACGTCTCCGGCGCCGGGCGGCACGGACGGCTTGTCAACCGGCCGGCTCGAGCGGTTCTTGGTCCTGCATGGGACAAGAAAACCATCCGCTGGACCGACGACCCGGCGCAGTGGAATGCATTGCATCTGCATGATGACGATCTCGATGACGCGCAATGGAAAACGGACTTCGAGGTCGAAGCTCCCGCCGAAAGCGGGATATATGCCGTTCGCCTGAACCAGGGTGAAACCAGCTACTACATTCCCTTCTATGTTCTCCCGGGAGCGGTCAGGAAACGGGTCCTGTTCGTCGCTCCGACGAACACTTACCTCGCCTATGGCAACGAGCATCTTTGGGAGGGCGAGCGCGGAGTCGCCCACCAAAAGATGATGAGTTTTCCGATCGTGCTGGACAAGGCGGAAACCCTTCTTCAGCAGATGCCTTCACTCGGCAGATCGCTGTACGATCGGCATTCGGACGATAGCGGGGTGATCTATGCTTCGCGGTTGCGCCCCCTGACCAACGTGCAGCCGAACTACATCAACTGGCTGGCCGGGGGTCCAAGACATTTCTCCGGCGACTTCTTCATCACCGGTTGGCTGGACAGCATCGGCGTCGAATTCGATGTGGCGACCGATGAGGACGTCGACACCCTGGGCAAGGACCTGCTCGACAGCTATGACGTGATCCTCACCGGGAGTCATCCGGAATACCCCACTGCAGCCGAATTCGACGCTTTCGAAGATTACGTCAAGGGCGGCGGCAAGCTGATGTATCTCGGCGCCAACGGATTTTTCTGGGCCACGAGTTACGTCAACAAGCTGCGCACCACCATCGAGGTGCGGCGGGGCTATGCGGCCCAGCGCAACTGGACCTCCCATGCGGCTGAGCTCTATCACAGTTCGACCGGCGAGATGGGGGGCGCCTACAGGCACCGCGGCCGTGACCAAAATCCTTTCCTTGGGGTTGGCATGGCCGCCGCCGGATGGGGACCCGCCTCGGGCTTCACGCGCACGCCCGAAAGCTATGCCGAAGCGGTGGCGTGGGTTTTTGAGGGTATTGCTAGCGAAACGGTGGGCGAGCACGGCTATTTGTTGGGTGGCGCGGCCGGCGATGAGCTTGATCACGCGGATCCAGCGCGCGGGACGCCCGACAGCACGGTCGTGTTGATGTCGTCCAGGCATAACGATCTGTACTTCCCCAGCCTCGACAGCGTCACCGAAGTGGCACCGAACCAGCAGGGTTCCAAAAACCCGCATGTGCGCGCCGACGTGGTTCTTGTTGAACATATCGGAGGAGGCAAGGTATTCTCGACGGGCTCTATCTGCTGGGCAGGCAGCCTGGGGACAAATAGCTACGACAACGACATCGCGAGATTGACCACCAACGTGCTGCGCAAGTTCTTGGCAGAGTGAGCGCATCCCGAAATCATCCCTCCGAACGTGGCACGCGCGCCGGTGTCGTTTACCGAGAACTCTGCGGTCGGTCTCAACACCATTTAGGTTCGGCGTCGGGCGCTCAGATTGGTTGGTGGGGTTCGTCGAAGTACCGATTTAATCCGAGCGAAGTCCAATTTGGGAAAGATCGACCCTTATCCCGGCTCGATTTGGATCTTCGGCGGAGCCTTTGTCGCTGGTAGCTTCGCTGTTGGCTGGCTTTAACGCTCCGTTGCCAGCAGCCGGCGTGGCCACCCGGACATCGCCCGGATCCGCCGCTCGAAACACCGACTCTCCTTCGAAATACCCTGTCTGCCACGCAGTGATGGCGCCGTCGAAGGCTTCCTCTACCGGCTTCCCATACCATTTGGTGACGATCCGATAGACCTTGGCGAACAGTGTCGTGCCCATGCGCAGATTTGCGCAGGCGTCGACCAGATCGCGTTTCAGCTCTCCGGCTTCCACAACCCCCAGACCGGCCGGGTATTGTGTAATTCCCACGCGCACGACTTCGCGGCCGACATGCTGCCTGATGAGGTCCATCGCCTCGTCCGGCGTGGCGGGCTTTGGGACCAGCACGACTCGATTGCTGGAGCGCACCGTGACGGCGAGCGGATCCTGCGACCCTGCCCGTTCGATGAAGTTCTCAACGATCGCGGGCTTTAGCCCCGGATCGGCGCAGTTCTGGATGAGGGCGGCATCGACCATCCGGGCTTCTCCTGTAGTTATGTGTTGAATGCCATGACGATCGGAGTGCCGAAAAGCTTCGCCCAGGCGGTCGCGCTGGCTCGCTGGATGTCGACGATCGAGGTGCCGGCGGTCCACCATCCGTTGCCGGTCGCCACGACGATCTCGGGCGAATGCAGCATCGACTGGAAAGCTGGCCAGACGATGAGCTGCTCGTAGCAGATCAACGGCGCGATTCTCGTTTCGGAGAGGTCGACAACCGGGTTTGCAAAGAGATTTGCGCGCGCTCCGCCGTCTCGCCCGAACCACGCTCGCCAGGGCTGCCACATGGAAACCGGAACCGGCATGCGCTCGCGATAGAGGACACGGGCCTCGTCGGCGGAGATCGCGACCATGACATTGTCGTAGCCCCGCTCGTCGATGACGGCCGCGCCGGCGACAACGGTGAGGTCAAGCCCGTGCAAGCCTTGCTGCCAGAGGCGCGCGACAGTCGGCGTCCAGAAGCCGAGCGCGCTTTCCGGGAGCACCACGAAGCGGGCTCCATCATCAGCCTGCACCCGGACTGTGGCGATCAGATCACGGTGATGATCGAGCGAACCGTCACGACCGAGGCTCGATGCGTAATTGAGGTCGACGCTTTTCCATCCCTGCGGTAGATCGGGTTGCGTCCACGTTGCGGCGGACCAGAGCCAAAAGCCTGCCGAGGCGACACCTGCAGCCGGCCAAAATCGCGATGTCATCATTGCGAGGCCGGCGGCAGTCGTCGCGAGCCCCCACCATCTCCACCCCGGAAAAAGCACGCCGGCCGCCGTAAGCGGGTGCGCCCAGCCGGTGATGCCGAAGGGCGGCAGCCCCATCAGCACCATAGCCGCTAGATATCGCAGTGCCCTCCTTCCCGGACGCCACTCTTCCGGTCGCTTTGCCCAGAGCACCGTATGCACGGCGACGAAGGCAAGAGACGCGGCAATCCAGAGCAGAAGGCCGGGCCAGAAATCGGCTGCATAGAAGTTCGCCACGCCCTGCGGCAGTCCGCGCGAGGCGGCAAGGAAATAACCAGCGGACACTGCGCAGGCGACCACGCGCGAGGGCGACAGCGCCCACAGCGCCGGAAAGATGATGGCGATGGGAAGGGCGAGCACATGGCCGCTCCAACCGACCATGCCGGCGACGATCGCGATGGCGACCAGGAGCGTCGATCGGAGCCTAGCGGGGATCGAAGGTATGGACCGGCCGCGCAAGGCCGAGAAGCCCGGACGCCGGAATCGGGCCAAAATATCGGGAATCATAGGAACTCGCATAGGGAGAGTGGAGAAAGAGAAATCCGGCTGGCACCACGCCGCCGGAATAGGGCTCGACCGCCCTGCCCTCGCCGTCCATGGTGCGGACGCGGGACGAAGGGATCGGCTGGCCATCGACGGCAACATTCTCGCCGATCTCGACGTGCTGGGCGGGGAGCGCGATGACCGTCTTGATCAGAGGCGCGAAACCGCCTGCGCAAAGGCCGCGTCGCAGATACCCGCGCTCGCGTGCCTGAAGGAACGGCACGGCCGCCGGCGGGCAGACGAATACCAGATCTCCAACCGCGACATCGCGATCAAGCGTCTCGATCCGCCAGAGTCCGAGCGGTTCGCTCGGCGTCAGGTTGAGCCGGTAGCCGCCGGCCAGTGCGATCGCGGACCCGATGAGTACAAGGGTGGCCGGAATGCTGATTAGCGCGATGGCGCGAGACCTGGTCATTGCTTCATGATCGAAGTTTGGCGCTGCGAAAGCTTCGTGTCTTCAGCCTGTTTCAGCGTTGCGACCGTGCGCTCCTGGGCGGCGAGTTGCTGCGCCGCCCGCATCGCCGGCCAGGCCTCCTTCAGGTGTTGACTCTCCTGTAGTTGCAGACCCTTGGCGAGCGACTCGAAGAGCCTGCCGGATGGCTCGCACGCGGCGTTGCTCAGCAGCGTCCGTTCGCCGAACCGTTCGGCGACGGCCTTGTTGAAGCCGTCGATCTCCTGCTTCGCCTCGCGGTCCGCGAGCGCGTATCCGAGGGCGGCGGGCAGATCGTTCCTGTCGATCGCATCGCGGACTCGCTCGAGCACCGATCGGGCGGCCGGCGAGAGCGCCGGGATGTCGATCGAGACACGATGCCTGAGCGCCCTCTCCTCCGACTCAAGGCGCTGTGCGGCGGCCTCACGCATTTCGAGATAGCGGGCGAGGTCGCGAGCGAGCGCCTGCGCATTGACTGTCGCCGTTTCCCTGTCCTGCTTGTCGGCGCGGCTGGCGAAAATGCCGGTCTTGCCCTTGAGCGGACCAAAGCCCTCCGGCTTGTTTCCGATCGTCGCCAGCGTGGATTTCGCGGTGGCGCTGTCCTTCAGCATGGCGTCGACATCGACGGCACGGAAGGCGGTTTCCGGATCGGCGAAGACCCGCCGGAAGCGGGTGGAGACCTCGTCCCATTGCTTCTTCAACGCGGGATCGGCGGCGAGCTTGTCCTCGACAGCCTGTTCGAGGGATTTCGGATGGATCGTGACGCCGGCAACCATCGGCCTCGCCTCTTTCATGCTGGTGGATTGGGATTCGGCCCGCGGGCCGGAAATGAGACCGAGCCGTGCGCCGATCGCCAGCAGCTTTGAGCCGAGATCGGCAAGGCGCTGCCTCTGCCGAATTGTCCATTCGAGACGGTCGCGCAGGATGGTCCGAGCGACATTCATGAGATCGAGGCCGCGCGTTTCGGCAAAGCGAAGTGCGGCGCGATAGGAGGGTGCCCGCTGATAGTCGAGTGTCGTTTCCTTCGACCCGTCACGCGACAGACGCTCCGTCATCCTGGAGAGCGCAAGCTTCCTGACGTCGACGACCTTCCACTCGTGGCGCTTTACTTTGCTTCCGTCGGGTAGGCGGACTTCCTGGGAGCCCTGATGGTCCAGACCGATACGGTCGCCGATCCGCGGGGCCGCCTCGGCCATCGCGCGCTTGAGATCGACACCCCAGATCGTGTTCTGCTTCCCTTCTGCGATTTCGAGGGTAACGAAGTAGCTCTGCTTGTTCTCCGGGTTGTGTTCGAAGGGTGCTGCGCCATGCTCGACGAGCACGCCGCCGCGATTGGTGAACTCGTCGAGACCGACATAGAGCCGCGCGGCATCACGATGACGCGTGAGCGCGACATAGGTGAGGTGCCGGTCCATGGTGCCGGAGGCGAGCACCTTGACGTCGTCGACGGTGGCCCCCTGGGACTTGTGGACCGTCGTGGCATAGCCGTGATCGACATTGGCATAGAAGCGCTGTTCGATGACGACCTGACGGCGATCATCGCCCTCCCCGATTGCGGCGACGATCCGGCCAGGCGCTGCCTCGACGACGGTCGCCAGCATACCGTTCTTGACGCCAAGCGATCCCTCGTTCTTCAGGAACACGACCCTGTCGCCGACGGCGAACCGACGGGCGCCGTCTTCCGTCCGGAAGGCAAAGCCCTCGCCGACGATGCCGCGCTCGACCAGCTTCTCGCGCGCCAATTCGTTCAGCGTGCGCACATCACTCCGCCGGTGAGCGAGGATGAGCGAGGTCCTGGCCGGATCGTATTCGCTGTTCCAGTCGTCGATCAGCGAGCCGATAGCCTCGTCCCTGCTCCACGCGGCGCGCACCATGCCGGCGTTGTCGTATGCGGCGAGGGCCGCGCCGACATCACCGCGCGCGAGATCCATCGATGCTGTGCGCATCCAGTTATCCCGCTGGCGGAAGATCGTTTCAAGCTCGGCATAGCCGATCCGATCAGTAATCGCCCGGAACGCGGCGCCCGCTTCGATCGGCTGAAGCTGATCGGGATCGCCGACCAGCACCAGCTTAGCGCCGGCGCTGGTGACAGCTTCGACAAAGGTCGTCAGTTGCCGTGAAGACACCATGCCGGCCTCATCCAGAACGAAGACGGTCTTTTCATTGAGGCGGTCACGCTGCTCTTTCCAACGCAGTTCCCATGACGAGAGCGTGCGTGAGGCGATGCCCGCTTCTTTCTCCAGCCCCTCGGCAGCCTTGCCGGCGAGCGCTGCGCCGAGAACACGATAGCCGGCGGTTTCCCAGGCTTCGCGCGCCGCTTTCATCATGGTGGTCTTGCCCGCGCCGGCGCGGCCGACGACGGCCGCGATCCGTGCGCCACCGGCGACATGCTCGATCGCGCTACGCTGCTCCTGCGACAGTCCCTCGTGTCGCGAAAATGTCTGCTCGAGGATGCGCTTTGCGACGCCATGCGAGGAGCGCCGCGAGAGCCAGGTCGCACGACTTGACATTTGAGCTTCCAACCGGATCAGCTCGCGCGTCGTGTATTTCGCTGGCTCCCGGACGCCGGTAGCAAGCGAGATGCGTTCGCGCTCCAGACGCAGGATTTGTTGGTCTTGGAGAAGGCGCACCATCAGGTTCCGAAACAGGCCGGCATCGTCGATATAGCGGTGAAGCACACGGGCAATGTCGCGCTCGTCGAAAACGCTCTTCTCGCGCGTGATGAGATCCAGCACGAGCGTCGGATTCTGCTGAATACGTCGGGCGTTCTCCTCGCGCCGCTCCTGCTTGAGTTCGAGGCGCTCCAGCTCCGGCTTGCGGCCTTCCACCTGAGCTTTGCGCTCGATCGCCTTGGCGCCGACGCCGACGTGGACGGTCGGAACGAGATCGATGCCCTGCTTCTCGTAGGATCGCCCATCGACGCGAAGGTCGATGCCGTTGAGGGCAAGATGATGATTCAGCCGCTCGAACCACGCATCGCGAAAAGCGTTGAAGTCGTCGCCTCCTCCGGCCCATAGCTCGTAGACGATCTTCCCGCCTTTCGTCCGGAGGGGCTGTCCTTCCTCGCCCAGCACCGCGACCTTCTTCGCGCCGAAACCATCCTCCGTCAGCGGCCGCAATGTCGTCATCAGGTGGACGTGCGGATTGCCGGGATTGTCGTGATAGACCCAATCGGCGACCATGCCCTTTGACAGAATGTGCCGCTCCACGAAATCGCGCACGAGCGCGATATTCTGCTGGGCCGACAGCTCCTGCGGCAGGGCCATGGTGAGGTCCTTGGCGAGCTGCGCATCGGCGCGTTTTTCGAAGGCCTCGACCGTGTTCCAGAAGGCTTCGGATGAGCCGGCGATCGAGCGATCCGCGATCAGGCTACGCAGCCATTGCGGCGCGTCCCCCGGGAGCAGGAACTCTTCGTGCAGGACCCTTTCCTTCCGCGTGTAGTCGACGGTGCGGGCCTCGCGGTCGAACTCCATCCTGGCGCAGTGGCGATACGCCGCCGACAGCACGGCGCTGCGGCCGTCGCCGCGGCTAACGATGCTGACGGAGAAGTGAGCGATGGCCAAGGCGACGAATGCTCCCGTTTGAAAACCTGTTCGTCGGGATCGGCGGGCGGTTCGTGCTTGCAACACAGGACGTCGCGTCAGCGACGTATAATTGCGCCCTTGGAGCCGCTCCTTCGGAACGGCCGGGATGATCTCCAAAAGCGTCGGCTTTGCCGACTGTAGAATAAACGGGGCTGCGCTCCGCGCCTCCCTCGTTGATCCTTGGCCTTGCAGCTTCGCTTCAAGCACCAAGGAGGGCCGACCGGAATGAAAAAGCCTTCATCGAAAATCAGGGAAGAAATCGCGCGTTTGCAGGAACAGCTTCGGCTGGCCGAGACTCGCGAGGCCGAGCGCATCGGCCGGATCGCGCTGAAGGCCGGTCTCGGCGAGCTTGAGATCGAGGAGGCCGCGCTTCAGGCGGCATTCGAGGAGACCGCGAAGCGCTTTCGCGGCGGCAAGGGCGAAGCGACCGGAAGGAAGAACGCAGGCGATGGACGGAGCGCCGGCGCCGCAACCGCGGCGGTCGAAGCTGGCGCGGCTGCGCGCGGCGCTGGCAAGGCTTGAACGCATGCACCGCTCCGCAATCACCGATGCGCGCAAGAAGGACACGCGCGAGAAGATCGAGCTCGGCGGCCTGATCGTGAAGGCCGGGCTTCGCTACGAGAAGCGCGCCTTGTTGCTCGGACTGCTGATCGACGCCAGCCGACGCATACAAGGCGACGACGCGGAGCGTGCGCGTCTTGCCGCGCTTGGCGCGGAGGCTTTCGGCCATGACAGCGAATAAGGTTCTGCTCGCGACAGTACCCGGTGCAATCATGTTGGCGGCGACGGTTCTTCTCCCAGGCGTCGAGCACTGGCTGGCGGCGTTCGGAGCGACTGCACACGCGAAGATGATGCTCGGGCGCGTCGGTCTCGCCCTTCCCTACGCCGCGGCAGGTGCAATCGGCGTGACCGCTTTGTTCGCGGCCAACGGCTCGGCGAACATCAGGCCGGCGGGCTGGAGCGTCGTCGCCGGCAGCGCCGCGGTTGTTCTGGTCGCAGCAACGCGCGAGGCGACCCGGCTTGTCGGGATCGCAGGCAGCGTCCCGACTGGGCAATCCGCCCTCGCCTATGTCGACCCGGCGACGGCGATAGGTGCTGCCGGCGTATTCCTCGCCGGCGTCTTTGCCCTGCGTGTCGCAGTCAAGGGCAATGCCGCCTTCGCGAAACCCACGCCGCGCCGTGTGCACGGCGCGCGGGCGATCCATGGCGAGTCCGTCTGGATGAGCTTGCGTGACGCGGCGAAGCTCTTTCCGGACTACGGCGGCATTGTGATCGGCGAACGTTATCGCGTTGATCGAGATCATGTCGCTGCCCGGTCGTTCCGCGCCGACGACCGAGAGACATGGGGAGCTGGCGGCAAGAGGCCCCTGCTCTGCTTCGACGGCAGTTTCGGATCGTCGCATGGTATCGTCTTCGCCGGCTCCGGCGGCTTCAAGACGACATCGGTGACGATCCCGACCGCGCTCAAATGGGGCGGCAGCCTTGTCGTGCTCGATCCGTCGAGCGAGGTCGCGCCGATGGTGATCGAGCATCGGCGCAAGGCTGGCCACACCACCATGGTCCTGGATCCATCCGAGCCTGAGAACGGCTTCAACGCGCTCGACTGGATCGGCAGGTTCGGCAGCACGAAGGAGGAGGACATCGTCGCGGTCGCGACCTGGATCATGACCGACAGCGCGCGGACAGCTTCTGCGCGCGACGACTTCTTTCGGGCGTCGGCCTTGCAGCTTCTGACCGCCCTGATCGCAGACGTCTGCCTGTCCGGCCATACGCAGGAGAAAGAACAGACGCTGCGCCGGGTGCGGGCGAACCTCTCCGAGCCGGAGCCGAAGCTGCGCGAGCGGCTGACGAAGATCTATGAGCAGTCGGGTTCGGAGTTCGTGCGCGAGAACGTCGCCGTGTTTGTGAACATGACGCCCGAGACGTTTTCCGGCGTCTACGCCAATGCGGTGAAGGAGACCCACTGGCTCTCCTATCCGAACTATGCCCGCCTCATCTCTGGCGACGCCTTCTCGACCGACGATCTCGCCAACGGCGGAACCGACATCTTCATCGCGCTCAACCTCAAGGTGCTCGAGGCGCATCCCGGCCTCGCGCGCGTGATCGTCGGCTCCCTGCTCAACGCCATCTATAACCGCGACGGCAAGGTGACGGGACGCACGCTCTTCCTGCTCGATGAGGTGGCGCGGGTCGGCTATATGCGTATCCTCGAAACCGCACGCGATGCAGGCCGCAAATACGGCATCACACTGACGCTGATCTTCCAGTCGATCGGCCAGATGCGCGAGACCTATGGCGGCCGCGATGCCACCTCGAAATGGTTCGAATCGGCGTCCTGGATCTCATTCGCCGCGATCAACGATCCCGACACGGCCGAATATATTTCGAAGCGCTGCGGCGAGACTACGGTCGAGGTGGACCAGACCAACCGCTCAACCGGAATGCGGGGATCGTCCCTCTCGCGTTCGAAGCAGCTCGCCAGCCGCCGGCTGATCCAGCCGCATGAGGTCATGCGGATGCGCATGGACGAGCAGATCGTGTTCACGGCCGGCAATCCGCCGCTGAGATGCGGGCGCGCGATCTGGTTCCGGCGTAGCGACATGACTTCGATCGTAGGTGACAACAGATTCCGCCGGAAGGAGGCGACATGACCTTGCTCTGTTCCGCCCTGGCTGTCATCGGCGCCCGCCCCATGCGCCTAAACCGCACGCGGGGTTGGAGCAGCGCCATCGGGCTTCTGCTGGCTTGCCAGGACCCACGCAGCACGGTTGCGGAAAAGCCGGTTGATCGGCCACGCGATCCATCACACGAATGAATCGAACCGCGCCCAGTGATTCAAACCTATCATTGGACGCCGGATTTGGACTGCGCGATTCTGTTCGCCATGAACGCGCTGCACTATCGGCTCCACATCGAACGGCGTGACCCGGACCTTAACATGGCCCGGTTCTACGCGTTGTCGATCGAAGCGACGCTGTTCGGCCAAACCTGCGTTGTCCGCCGATGGGGACGGATCGGAACTCGCGGCCGCACCGTCCAGCATTCCTTCGACAACGAGGGTGAGGCCGTAGGTTTCTTCCTTGCATTGTTGCGCGCCAAGAAGCTGCGAGGTTATCGGCCAAGATCTGCCGCTCGACATGCCGAAGCGACCCCGTCTGCTTGACGGGGTCGCTTGCCAGGGCCGTTCAGTCGCGGTTCGGGCGGGACCAGATGAGCTGGAAGCCTTCCTGTCCGTCCACCTCGATCAGAGTGGCGTAGATCGGGGCCGGGAAGCTCGGATCGTCCAGCTTGACCGAGAGATAGTCGCGCTCGGTTTCCTTGGCGGTCTTCTGCCAGGCGGCGCCCAGTTCCACGGCTGCAGAGTAGATGCGGAAGTGCGGGCCCTTGTCGGAGGGGGTCTCGACCCGCTCGATGCGCGCCTTGACGTTGAGGTTGAGGGTTTTGATCGTGCCGGTGAAGCCGTTGGCGGTGCTGATGAAAGTGCCGATGGTGGCCATGGTGAAGTTCCTTTCCTTCTGGTTTCGGGCCGCGCCCTTCGCGGCCTCGATGGCAGTCGACAGACCGGAGACGATCGGACCGCACCCCAAAGGGCCGGAATGCAATGGAGGGCGGCCTGGAGCGGCTTTCTTGGGTAGCGCGAGGAATGGCGGCGCCTCGGGGCCCCGCTCGGCAAGCCGAGTGGGGTGGGGTCCGGCAGGGGAAGAAAGTTGCGTATGGCCGTTGCGGGAGAACGATCGAGGCGCAGCCGCTTTCCGGTCAGACATGCCTCATCGAGCCGCTGAGGGGCTGGCCTGTTGCGAGGGGCGGAAGGAACGAGCTGGCCCACGTATCGGTATTCGGCACCTATGGCCTCGCTGGTGGGAAGGCCGACGCTAACCGCTATCAGGATGCGCCGTTGGCTGTGATCGGCTTCCTCGATGAAGCCCGATAACTCCATCTCCGACGACCGTGGAAATGATCTGCCAGGTCCTTGAGTACCGCGAGATCCCGTGGCCGAACTTGCCGTCGATCTGGAGCCGCTCGGCTGTTCCACCAGGCTCGCGTGCCGTTCGCTCGAGATGGCAGCAAGGATCCTTTGCACCTCCTGGTCGCACGCATTCGCAATATCCGACCTAATCACGAAACCCTCGAGCAAACAGGGACGCTTTCGAAAGGAGATGCTGCTTGGCTTAGGCCTGTCAGACACCGTACATGCCTTGCACATTGGTCGATCGAGAAATCGAGCTGGCCATGATTTGCCGGTGCCGACAGATCCGCCTCATCAAGCGGCACGGCCAAGCGATGCCGAAGGGGAAGGCACGCAGCCTTCCCCTTCGATGATGCATGGACATCAGGCGGCTTCGCGTTCTTCGGCAGCCGCCGGCTGGAGACCGTGCAGGAAGGCGACGGCGCGCTGCGCATGGGCCGCGGCGGAGAAGATCGCCCGCTTGTCGTCGGCGAGCACCTTGAGCCATGAGTCGAGATAGCTCGCGTGGTCCGGGCGTGGCTCGAGCTCCGGCACGATACCAAGATCGGCGCAGAGGAAGCAGCTTCCGAGCTCTGCGATCAGCTCTTCGCGTGCGCGTTCGCTTCGGTCCCTGGCGTAGCGGCTGAGGTCGCGATTCGCGCGGTTCGGCGCCGAAGTCCAATGGGTGGCCTCGTGGCTGAGCGTTGCCACGTATGACGCAGCGTCCCGGAAGGTCTGGAACGGTGGCATCTGGATGTGGTCGGTCGCCGGCGCAAAATAGGCGCGATCACCGCCGTGTCGGATCACAGCGCCCGTATTGGCAAAGAACTGGTCGGCATGCGTAATGCGGGCGATCGGATCGCGCACCGGCTCTGCCTGCTGGCCATAAAAGTGGTCCGGCAGGCCATCGATTTGCGCCAAGTTGAAGACGGAATAGGCCTTGAGGAACGGGATCTCGCGGTCGATTTCCTCGCCCGCGGCGCCCGTTTCCGTCCTGGTAAATCGGCTGGCGAAGACCACCATGGAGCCGGTCTCCCCCTTGCGGACCGCGCCGCCGAGTTCGAGCGCCTGCTTGAACGTCATCCACATCGGGCTGGAAAAGCCGCGTGCGATAGCCTCCGACCAAAGCAACAGCACGTTCATGCCGTTATAGGGCAGTCCGTTGTGCCTGAGCGGCCGGGTCACGCGGCCGATGGCATTGCTCGAATGCCACGGCTGCATCCAGGGGCGGACACCCTTCTCCAGCTCAGCCACGATGCGGTCGGTGATGCGCGCATATATATCGATGCGCGGTGCTTTTTCTTTCCTGCTCATTTCATGAACCTCCAGTTCTGGAGGCCGCGCCGATCGCGGCCCCGTCACGGGGTCCGGTTGGGCGGAGCAGGAAGGCGGCCGCGCACCCGACCGGGGTCCCCATCGTGCTTTCACGATGGGGTGGTCATGGCCGCAGCGGCAGCGAAGGACGGCGCAGCCGTTGCGCTGACTGCCTGGCTCCGCCAGGACCACGGCGAAGGACGGGGCCGCGAACGGTCGCCAGAAAGAGAATGCGGCGGTGGGCGCCGCGTGGATGCATGGGGGAGCAATGTCGGTTCAATGAACCGACCGGCCGCCGCTGTAGGGATCATATTCGAAGAGGATGTCGACGTCGGCGCCATCGAGCTCGTCGGCTGGCAGGACGCCGAATTCGTCGTCGACCTGGAAGAGGACGACGGGGGCCATGAGGGTGCGGGCGAGTGACCAGGCGGCCTTCTGAGCGAGAGTGAGATCGTGGGACATCTGAGGCTCCATCTTGGAGCGGGCCAATTCCCGCTCGATGGCTCCGTCAGTGTGCGGCGGCGGGCGCGATCACCCGAAGGCGTCAGCCGAGCGGCCGCAGCTTGCTAGCGGACCCCTTGCGGGTTGATCGTGGAAGATCCGCAGCCGCACCAGGAAAGCCATCACGAGAGAGCGGGATTGGGTCGCGGGCAGCGTGGAGACAACTGCGTCCGATCGGCTTGCTTGAGGCTAAACGAAGAGCGGGTGCGACGCTCGTTCCGGGTTCAGCAAAGCGTTTCGCACGCCACGCCGTCGCCGTCCCGATCAAGCTTCCGGCCCCACGAGCAGTTGTGCAGATACCACTGTGCTTCGTCGCACGAGCTGATCTGGGAACAATAGCGACGCGGCTCGCACGAATAGCTGCCGCTTTGCGCGATCAGCTTGCGGCTGACGACGCCGAGCGGCTGGCTCGATGGTGCCGCACCGTCGGCATGCGACGCGCGCCAGTCCCAGGGCGCCTGGAACTTGCCGACCCACAGGCCGACCTTCGCGGCTTCTGCTTCCGCCTGTTGTGTCGCGTAGGCGCCATGGCTGTAGCGGGGCCAATCGAGCGCCTGGCCGTGCTCGACCATCCAGCCGGCCACACTGGCGCCATCTGCGCGCCGGCATTCGCCAACAAAGCGGTGATAGCGATCCCATGTCACGAAGGTGCACTGAACCGGCCTCGATGCGGCCAGGAAGGTGTCCAACGCTTCGGCCGATCGCCGGCCGCAGGGATATTCAAACCCCTTGGCGTCGTCGCAATATTGGCGGCTCTCCGGCGCGTCGATGCCGTTGAAGCGAATCCGCTGTCCGTGGACCTCGATCGTGTCGCCGTCGATGACGGATGCGACACCGGTGATCGGCTGCGGCTTGGGGCCGATCAAGTTCTGCAGATTGATTGCGGGCAAGCTGTCGCTATGCTGCATGGCGGCGTGTGCAGCCAAGGCAGCGGCCGCCGCGACAGTCACGAAAATGAGACGCCGTGGCACGCTCGCCCACCGCAGGGCGCGCGAGCGCCTCGCGCCTGCGCGCTTGCGCCATTGATCAGACCGATTGTCGTGACGAGACCTGTCCAAGCCTTTCCCCCGCTCGGAAGGATGCTCTCAAATAAGGCCGAAGTCCACTATGGCAGGAGCAGAGCGCCACCGTATTGCGCCCAAAGATGTTCGCAGTCCCACACCCGTAAGCTTGGCGTTCCTGGTTCCCCATAGAGAACCATCGCACCGCGAACGTCATATCCAAGCACCGACGCATTGGCCACGAACTGAATGGCGCGCCCTAAGCTTATTGCGCCGATCCGGGCTTCATTTTTACTGGTGAGGTCTATCACTCCAAAAATTTCCGCGTCTGCGCCTCTGGCGGCCAAAACGGCCGTCGAGATCGCATCGTTCAACGCAAGTAGCATCGCGTGAGTCCCCCCGAAGAGCGCTTGCTAACTTCGCCGCGCGAAATTGGTTCCGCGTCTTCCAAAACAATCCGCGATCAACCGTCCAGGTCAAGTGGCTGATGGTCCGGTTGTTCATGCCAGATGGCTTGCCGCAGATCACGCCGGTCGACCGGCTGGCCGCATTTCCTGCAACTGTAGAAGTGATCCTGTTTGCTGGGAGGGTCGCGCCCATGTCGTCCCCCGACGATCGGCGGCTCAAGGTCCGACAGCTTTGTCACCCGCGCAACTTCCTTGCCTCGCGCTCCAACGTCTTGCGGTCGTTGCCGTGCTCGCCGATCGTCTAGGCGGGCTGATCATAGGAACTTCTCTCCCTCGCCACGTTGCTCAAAACAGAACCAATGCGACAGCTGCCTTGGTCGCGAGAAACCCCAACCGGCGTCCTTCTTCGCGATGGCGCGATGAATGTCGGGCATTTCGCGCTTCACTGTGGCGTAAATTTCCGATGTCAGCTTCGGTGTTACGCATCGGTTTCATAGGCGCTGTCTCCATTTTTCCGAAGTGAACAAAATGAGAACAAAAGAGTCAAGCGCCTCTTGACCGCACAGGAATATGTTCCTCATTTCAGAATATGCCGGAACAACCAGAGAAGTGGCCGCGCGGCGCCGTCTGGACCCTGATGCATGCCCACGACGCAGGGCAGGTGGCGGGCATCCGTTGCGCCCGCTGCAACGTCACGCGCTACTACAAGCCGCTCGAGCTGCGGGAGGTGATCGGCAACGTCACGATCGATGAGGTTAGAGACAAGGTCCGCTGCCAGCAGTGCAAGAGCCGGGAGTGGATGAGCGCGCAGCTATTCCACCCGACCGGAGAGCAGGCCCACACGATCCGGTTCCGGCGTCTGGTGCAGATCCGTTGGGAGAAGCGCGTGATCTGGCGCGATGAATAGATGAGCCGCGGAAGTGGCCGGCAGGCTGGCGGGGTAGGCCAGCAAACGCCGGCCTAACCGCTGGGGCTCGGGGGCGAGCCACGGCACCGGCTGAACAAATATATGCTTGTGCCGAAATGATCGGCGCACATCCACAAGGCGGAGCCGCGAGTAGCCAAGAGCGCGCAGACGCGCATGATCCGATGCAGGCCTTGGTGGAAATCCGCTGGAAACGAGTGGGCAACCGTCCGCGACCCGGCCGAGTTTCCTGTTCGTCGCTGTCCTCGCTATTGTTTCCGTCGTCAGATTGGCTGTTCTGACCTGCTTTATCCGCTTGCTCTTCAACGTAGGCTTGGCAGCCTTCGTTGAAAGATCGGCTATCTCCGTCGCAATCACGCCGGCTGCGACAAGAATCCGGATCATCAAAAACACCGCTATCGAAGCCCCAGCGGTCGGGTATTCTGTGACCTTGGCTGAGATGAGGCTGGATAACCGACCCTCAGTCCCAATCCTGATCAGGTGTCGCGGGACGGCGATTCCAACTTCTAACGGCGTTCAGTTCGTCAATGCAGACCGGGCCGGATGCGGTCGTCGCATCTATCACACCGCGGGCCTCGCCTGTCACGTAGGGCCTCACATCGGTGCCTGTGCAGAACGGGCAAGGCTCCTCGTTCATCGCGGAGAACGCTTTTTGCCTGTGCTTTTCGCCGGCTTTGCCGTGGGCTTCCGGCCAAGCCCGCTGGATTTTGCCAATGCGGACCGTTGAGCCGCGTAGTTCGGCGCTACCATCGGATAGTCCGACTTCAAGCCCCACTTCTGCCGGTACTCGTCGGGTGTCATTCCGAAATGCACGTCGAGATGGCGCCTGAGAGATTTGAACTTTTTCCCGTCCTCAAGGCAAATGATGTAGTCCGGGAACACCGACCGCTTCGGATTGACCGCCGGCGCCTGAGCCGGCTTCTCGGGCTCTGCCGGTTGTCCGATTTTCGACAGCGACGAATTCACGCTTTCGATCAACTCTGGAAGAGACGCAACCGGCACTGGGTTTTTGCTGACGTAGGCAGACACAATATCTGCGGTGAGCTCGATCAAATGGCTTCGGCTGTTATCATTCTCTTCCGGCATGCAGTAACTCCATTTCGCAGCAACAATAGATGAAACCTCATAGCCGGTTTTCTGCGCAGCGCAACTGCAGCATCGTTGTTTACCAATGGCTTCGTAGAGGCAGCGTCCTCATACGCCCGATGAGCAGTGTGGAGGCGACCGGAGACACCGTGCACGCCTTGAGCGGCCACCTTGCATGCCAAGCTGGCGACAGCCTTGGGACCGGAAGCAGAAGTCGGTATTTCGGATGATCGGCGAGAAGCCGCACTTCCAGCTGGAGCACCGCAGCATAGAGACCTATTCGGCGGCTATTCTGAGGCCTGGCTTGGAAATCTGATAATAGAGGTGGCCAGCGGGATGTGGATGCTGCGCGGACCGTGTCCTCCTTCCGCTAAAATCGCCCTACCTAGGACGCCGCTACTCGGACCCCGCGCCCCTGCCACGTCCGAACTCAAGATCCCAGCCGCGTTCCTTGAGGGGCGGTTCACCTTGTAATCCGAGTCGCGGAAAAAGCAGTTCGGCAACATTGAACGCTTCCTCCAAATGCGGGTAAGCGGAGGCGATGATCGTCTCCACGCCGATTTCCTGATATTCGCGAATGCGAGCGGCTACGCTTTCCGCACTCCCGACAAGCGCGGTGCCGGCGCCCCCTCGGACGAGACCCAATCCAGCCCACAGGTTGGGTGCAATAACCAGCTTGTCACGACGTCCCTGATGCAGAGCGGATATGCGCTTCTGCCCGACCGACTCTGAGACCTTGGTAAATTGATGCTGAGCCTCAGCGATCACATCGTCTGTGACCCGGCTGATCAGTCGCTCCGCCGCCGACCAGGCCTCTTCCTCCGTTTCACGAACGATCAGGTTTATGCGCAATCCGAAGCGGATTTTGCGACCGTGAGCCGCCGCCCGTGCCCTGACGTTATCGAACTTCTCCTTCACCTGCTCGACGGGCTCACCCCAGCTTAGATAGACGTCCGTGTGTTTAGCGGCGACGTCGATTCCGGCCTCAGACGAGCCTCCGAACCACAGCGGCGGATAAGGTTGCTGGACCGGGGGAAAAGAAATGTCGGTGCCGTGAGCTGACAGGTACTTGCCGTCGAAATCCGCCGGCTCGCCTGACAGGATGCGCCGCCAGATGGTCAGGAATTCGTCGGTCTGCGCATAGCGCTCGTCATGGCTGAGCTTGTTGCCGTCGCCGGCGAGGTCGGCCGGATCCGCGCCGGTGACGACGTTGAGCAGCACCCGGCCGCCGGAAATGCGGTCCAGCGTGGCCGCATGGCGCGCGAACAGCGCCGGCGTCCCGCTGCCTGGCCGCAACGCCACGAGGAACTTCAGCCGCTCGGTGAGCGGGATCAGCCCGGCGGACACGATCCAGGCGTCCTCGCACCGCGTCCCCGTGGGCAGGAGCACGCCCTTGAAGCCAAGCCGGTCGGCGGCCTGCGCGATCTCCTTGAGATAGCCGAAGGTTGCCGGCCGGTGCCGCTCGTCCGTGCCGAGATAGGGGCCGTCGCCATGGGTCGGCAGATACCAGTAGAGATCGAGCGGATGGGTGTTGCCGGACATCGGATTGTTTCCTACAGCGATTGCGCAATCTGTGGGAGCAAGCCTCAGAGCTTGCCTTTCCAGGGGATGAGGCGGTGTTCCAGCCAGCGCATGCCGCTGGTGAAGGCGAAGGCGAGGACGGCGATGACGATGAGGCCGACGAATACGACGTCGGTCGCGAGGAAATTGGCCGCCGACATGATCATATAGCCGAGCCCGGACTGGGCAGCGATCAACTCGGCCGCGACCAGCGTCGACAATCCGGCGCCGATGGCGATCTTCAGGCCGGTCAGGATTTCCGGCAAAGCGGACGGCAGGACGATGCTGGTGAATAGTTGCACCCGGCTGGCGCCGAGGGACAGCGCCGCGTTGATGCGTTCGACCGGCACGGAACGAACCCCCGCCTGTGCCGCAAAGCAGATGGGCGCGAAGGTCGATAGCGACAGGAGAACGATCTTGGAGGTTTCGCCGATGCCGAGCCAGATGATCAGCAGAGGCAAATAGGCCAGCGGCGGCAGGCCCCAATAGAGATCGATCGGCACACTGAAGATGCCTTTGACCCAGCGGTTGAGCCCCATGAGCAGGCCGAGCGGAATGCCCACAAAAATGCCGACGCCGAGCGCCGCGGCAATGCGGCCGAGGCTTGCCAGCGTATGGTCGAGCAGCGTGCCGTTGGCATAACCATCGGCCGCGACGGCGCTGAACTGGGTCAGCACGTCGGCCGGCGACGGCAGGAAAAGCGGCGACGCCCAGCCGAAGCGCGCGGCGAGGAACCACAAAGCGATAAGCCCCGTCAGCGTGACGAGACTGATGCCGAACGTGCTTGTCGATGCGGATCGGCGCGGCCGGGGAGACGGCCTTCGCTGAGCCTTCGCGGGCGGGAAAGAGGTTGGGGAAACGGCAAGCGTCATTGCAAGGTTCCTGTGCGGGCGCCTTCCGGCTGGTGGATGAGCGAGCGGATTTCCTGCCGCAGTTCGATGAAACGCCGGTGGGACTGGATCGGCCCGATGTCGCCGCTTTCGGCGAAGTCGCGCACGAAGTCGGCGTCGAAGCAGGCAACGATGCGGCCCGGCCGGGGCGACATCACAACGATAGTCGTGCCGAGCGTAAGCGCCTCCTCGATCGAATGGGTGATGAACAGGATCTGCTTGCCGGTCTTGGCCCAGACCGAGGCCAGGAGCTGCTGCATCGTCTCGCGCGTCAGGCTGTCGAGGGCGCCGAACGGCTCGTCCATCAAGAGGATTTTCGGATCGGTGGCCAGCGCCCGGGCGATGCCGACGCGCTGGCGCATGCCGCCGGACAGTTCGTAGGGCGGCTTTTCGGCGAAATCGGCGAGGCCGACCAGTTCCAAAAGGTGCCTCGATCGCTCATGGCGTTCGCCGCGCGATACGCCCCGGTACTTCAGGCCGAGCGCGACGTTGTCCAGCACATTGGCCCACGGCAGCAGGGTGTCCTTCTGGAACACGACGCCGCGATCGCCGCCCGGCGCCACGATCTCCTGTCCGTCCAGCGTGATGGTGCCTTCGGTGAGCGGCAGGAAGCCGGCGATCGCGTTCAGCAATGTCGACTTGCCGCAGCCGGAAGCACCCACCGCGACAACAATGGAAGCGGGAGCAATATCGAGCGAGACGTGATCGAGCGCATGCACGTCCTGGCCGTCGGAAGCAGGAAAGGTGACGCTGACGTCGCGGATTCGAAGCATGGTGGCCTCCGGGCGATTTGGCCGGCGCGCCGGCCAAATCGCGTTTCCTTCAAGGATTGCTAGTTCGAGGCCTTGGCCACTTCCGCGTATTGCGGATCGGCGAAGGCGGCGTAGCTGTCCTTGATCGAGGTGATCTTGTGCTGGTCCTTCAGGAAGCTCGCAGTGTCCTTGAGGATTTTCGCGACCGCGCTCTTCTCGCCGCCGCCCAGCCATTTGTCGGAGACCTGTTCGTCGAGCGGCGGGACGACCGTCGTCTTCAACTGCTCCGAATTCTCGGCCGCCGTGCCGCCCTGCAATTTCGCGATCGCCTTGGCGCTTTCGGAATCCGGACCCCAGGCCGCCGGGTTGCTGAGATAGGCCTGGTTGTAGCCGTCGATCAGCCGGACATACTGGCCGAGGAACTCCGGATTGGCCTTGGCGAACGCGCCGGTAACGACCAGCGCGCTGAAGGTCGGGGCGCCACGATCGGCGACCTGGCCGGCCGTGAGCAGGACCTTGCCGTTCTTCTTGAGTTCGGACAGCGCCGGATCCCAGACAAAGCCGCCGTCGATATCGCCACGCTTCCAGGCCGCGACGATTTCGGGCTGCGGAATGGCGATGACCTGTGTTTCCTTTTCGGAAATGCCTTCCTGCTTGAGCACAGCCAGAAGCTGGTAGTGGTCGGTCGAGACGGGTGCGGCGGCGAGTTTCTTGCCGCGCAAGTCCGCCGGCGAGTTGATTTCGGGCCGCACCACCAGGGCCTCACCGTCGCGCGAGACCGACGAGATGTAGAACGCCTTCACGTCGATACCCTTGCTGACGGCGGCTGAGAACGGGCTCGACCCCACATCGCCGATCTGGACGTCGCCGGACGCGATAGCGGCGAAGATGTCGGCACCTGAATTGAACCGGCGGAATTCGATGTTCCAGCCGGTCTTCTTGGCAAGGTCGCCGTTAGCGATGCCGAGATTATAGGGATTAGCTCCGGTCTGGTAAGCAATGACGACCTTCTTGTCGTCAGCATGAGCCGTTCCAGAGGTGGCCGCTGCGGCGAGCGCGACCAGGGCGGCGGAAATCAGTTTTCGCATGAGATCGATCCTTTGAGTGGAGGGGCCACCCCTCGATTGACCGCTCCATCCAGAGCGTTGGCTCATAGTCGACTGAATTTATAGAATTAGACAGGAATGATTTTCTCAATGACAAGGGGAGGAGCGGAAATTGCCTCTCATGCGACGGAGCATCCGTTGTCCAGCAGCAGGTCGAGCAGAATTTGGCTAACGCAGTTATGCGGCGCAAAGCAGCCGTTGTTGTCAGACACGCCCCACGAGAGGCGGGGCCGGAGCCCCGCCCTCGGCGGCTCATCCGAGAGCCGCCATCTGCAGCTCGGCCGCCTTGCGATCGACCGTCTTGCCTGGATTCTCTGTCGCGCGCTCGAAGGGCTTCCAGGCCTCGCCGACGACCTGCTCGTATGCGCTGACGGCGCCCTCTGCGGCCATGCGCAAGGCGTGGGACTGGAGCGCCATGTCTGCGGCGAACTCCCGCTTGCGCTGGGCGGCGCTGTCGAAGCCGACGGGTCCATCGACATCTTCGTCCCGGTCGTCGCAGGCGGATTTTGCCGTGGCGTCGCGCGCGTCGCTCACCGCGCGGCTGTAGAACTGGCCCGCGCCGTAGGCGGAGCCGACAAATGCGCTGACAATGCGCTGCAGATGGATCTGCATGGCGCGTTCACCAAGCCCTTCATCGAGCGCGGCGGCCGTGTCGACGATGAGCCTTTTGTGCTGGTCGCGGATTCCGTCGCTGTCGAGCACGGGGAGGCCAAAGCTCTCGGAGATGAGCGAGCACTGTGCGGCATCGGGACAGGCGAGCCGGACCATTTGGAGGGTAGTGCCCTTGCGGAACGGAACAACCCGGGCGGTTGCGCGGGAATTTGCGGCTCTCTTGGTCATGGCATGTCCTTTCTTCAGCTTCCCGAGGCTCGGACCGGCTCCGTGCCGGCCCTCCCTCGGGCGCGGCCCAAAAAGAACCGGAGGAATGACGGGCGCTTCAGGGTCTGGGCGGACCGAGGCGAGCATGGAAGGTTTGCGGCCAAGCAGGGCCTTCTTCAGCCCTCGCGCGGGACGCGGACCTGCCATGCCGAGCCCGGATCGATCCGGCCGCCCGCGGCGCGGAACGCGGCCTTGAAGCGAACGGCGGCCGGTTCAGGACCGCAGCAAGACCGAGGGAGGCCGGCACGGGCCTCGATTTCGACATGAGAACAGAAGGACGAGTGGCCATCACCATCTGCCAATTCAACGATCGAATGCTGGCGTGTCATTACCAACAACAATCCTCGCAATGGTCGCCTCCAATGTTTCCGCTGACCATTCGGGCTATCCGACGTCCCACCGAATAGCGGCACCCGCTAGACTCACTCGCTCATGTGAGCCGTTTCACCGCCGTGCCGATCAAGGATCTGGCGATCGCCTGATCCTGCCGCGCCAGCTTCCGCGATAGGCGACGCATGACGGTCGGGCTCGATGACGAAACCGAACCGGCCGGTTGCATACTCGCCGGCGGGAACGAGGAAGCGGCATTCCTCGGTGCCGGCGCGACGCCTCCCGCCGGGTGTGGCGATGCACTCGACGAAACGCTCCTCCTGCCCCGACGTGGTTACAACTAACGATCAACTCAGCAGGCCAACCAGTTTTGAGCTCCGAAATTCTTAGAGACGGCGCATCTTAGGCCTTTTTGGGCGGGGGCTCCAACCTGATCAGGTTGGCCTTGGCCGTAGGATCCCCTTGATCAGCGGCCTTACGAATTAAAATCAGAGCTTGGGCAGTGTCCTGCTTCACTCCATGGCCATCGAGGTATGCCACCCCGAGGCTATTCTCAGCTTTAGCGTACCCCTGATCGGCAGACTTACGCAGCCACGCAACGGCCTCCGCATAGTCTAAAGGGACCCCTAACCCCTTGTAATACGAAAGACCAAGGTCATACTCGCCACCTGCATCTCCCTGGTCCGCAGCTTTCTGGAACCAGGAGACGGCCTGGACGTAGTCGATCGTAACGCCTAGCCCCTCCGCATAAACCAGACCAAGATCATGCTCGCCGAGGGCATTTCCCTGCTCCGCCGCTTTGCGATACCATGCGACAGCCTCGGTATAATCCTGGGCGACACCTAGTCCTTTGGCGTAAGCCAAGCCCAGAAAGTATTGAGCAACAGCCGTTCCTTGTTCGGCGGCCTTACGGAACCATGCGGCAGATTGTATGTAGTCCTGCGGGACGCCTCTTCCATCTCTGTATAGCAACCCGAGATTGGTTTGAGAGACCGCTAATCCTTGATCGGCAGCTTTGCGATACCAAATTGCAGCTTCGGCATAGTCCTGCTTGACCCCTAGCCCACGGTCGTAAACATAGCCGAGATTGTGCTCTGCCTGGGCATCACCCTGGTCCGCTGCCCTGCGGTACCAAGCGGCAGCTTGAACGTAATCCTGTGTGACACCGTGCCCTTTGGCATAAGCGGTGCCAAGATTATCCTCCGCCTCGGCATCACCAGTCTTTGCCCTGAGGTTCCACAACCCGAAAGCCGTTGCATAATCTCCTCTTTTATAGGCCTGTTCAGCTTGACCAGCATGGGCGACGCCGGCCGTCAGCATGCCGGCGACGAAACAAAGCAACTTTGACAACCTTCGCATGGTAGCCTCCGATCTAAGGATTCAACCATTCTTTGATTCCCCGCGCTCCGATCCGTATCCTTTCGGAAAATGGTCTCTCATTCAGCTTGGCTCTGATGAATTTCCCCTGTGCACGGGCCATTCTTTGGTTAAGCTTTGCCAAAAGGTATGAATCCCAAAATATCAAAGTTATACCGGGAGCCAAAACCACCTTGTCAGGCAATAGAAATATCTTCGACAATATACAGATTACTGCGATTGAGAAAAAGCAGTTATATCCTGTGAATATGGCATCTTTCCACATTCGGTTTCTTGGGAGATATCCATCCATCCAAGACATAATTAACGGGTTCTCATCCCAAAACTGACCGATAGTAATGGCACCCTGCGCCATACCGTCGGTCTCTGCAATCTCGGCCCCACTCTCGACAGGGCTACTCGGATTGCCCTCTTCAGCCATTCCTTCCTCCATCCGTCTTGGCCAGAAGGAATTTGCTGCGCCTCTTTGAAGTCAATCCAAGATCGAGATCAACTTTGCGTTAGCTGATCGCATCGCAGTGTGGCCAACTTGAGCTGAAAAGAAACCGCCGCCGGGATGACCGGCGGCGGCAAAGCGTGCGAAAGAGGGGAACCGACGCTCTACTCGGCCGCCTCGCGGTAGCCCTCGTCGAACTCGTCCGTCGCGTCGCCCTCGGCCGCCTGGTCCTCGCCTGCGACACCCTCGTCGTCAGGGGCATCTTCATCCTCGACCTCGGTGACGGCGCTCTTGGCCAGCCACTCGGAGAGAACAACTGCGTCTGGCGCGAACAGGGCCGACGGATGGACGAAGTGGCCCTCCTTGTAGTGATCGACGAGAGCGGCCCGGGTGTCTTTGACCCGCGCCCGCGGCAGTACCGGCGTGTCGGCGCACGAGGCCTCGAGCGCAGGACGAGACAGGCAGGAGAGGAAGTCCTCTGTGCCCATATTGGCGAGGAAGCCGTCGGCACCGATGGCCCTGCCGGCGACGATTCCCACGATGCCCGACTTGCTGATGTTCTCCCGGCACGAAAGCACATCGATCAGCACACCGCGCGCCGCAACGCGCAGCGTATCTATGTCGACGGCGAACTGGCCTTCGGCATCGAACAGACTTGCCGCGTGGCGGTCGAAGCGTCCGCGGAAGCGGAAATCGCCGCCGGGCCCGGAATCGACGCGCACGTTCTGGCCGGCGAAGGCGAGGACGAGCAGCGCGAACAGCGTGTCGTCCTCGATGGGCGCGCGCGACAGCGCCTCGTGCAGGGCGTCGGTGCGAAGGTCGCCGATCATCTCGATGCCCTTGCGCGTCACATCGGGACGCGGCTTGGAGACGACGATCGCCTCGTCGTCACCGGCGTCCTCAGCACCCTTGCCCTTGGCCTTCTTTGCTTCGGGCATGCGGAAGTGGACCGTCTTCACCTTGCCCTCGCGATCGAGATACATCGCGGTGTGGTCCGACTTCTTGGGCGTGCCGTAGACCCGTTCCGCCTTGGGAGGTAGCTTGACCTCGCCCCAGGTGTTGGCTTCGCTGATGACGCCCTTTTTCGGGAGGTTCTGCGTCATCCACTCCTGCTGGGCGCCGAGGAAGGCGTCGACGTTGGTGGTGTAGCGGCTGTCCTGGTCTGCCGGCGCGAACAGGTCCTCGACCCAGGCAATGCCATAGGCCTCTCGCAGATCGTCGCCGAAGCTGGCATCGCGTGCGTACATGCGGGTCTTGGCAAGACCATTGGCTACGGCCCACCACGACACTTGGCGGTCACCCTTGCTGGGCTTATGCGCCTTCCAGACCTCCTTCTGCTCATCCAGCGAGGCGGCCGCGATCGTGCGGAGCTGGCGCTCGTCAGGCATGTCGCCCTTGGCCATATGATCCAGCATCGCCGGCAGCACATTGGCGAGCAGCCTCAGCTTCTTGATCTGGCGTACCGACTGGGCGAGCGCAATGCCAATCGCCTCCTCGGTCCAGCCAAGCGCGACGAGACGCTCGACAGCGCGCCACTGGTCGACGGGGTTGAGCTGCTCATGCGCGATCGTCGTGACCAGCGAGCGCATGGCCCCGCCATCCTCGGCCCGGGGAACGACCAGAACGGCGATCTCGTCCAGACCGGCGGCGATCGCCTGCTTGACGCGACGGTGGCCCTCGTCGATGACGAAGCCGTTGCCGCCATCGGTCTCGGCGGCGACGACAGGTGGCTGCACGATGCCGACTGCCTTGATCGTCGCCAGCAGCAGGGCGTCGGCCTGCGGGCTGGACTTGGAACGGCGCGCCTTGTCGGGATTGTCCTTGAGCGAACGCGGATCGACAAATTTCAGTTCCATGGAGATGCTCCTTTGGGGATTGCGGACACGGCACATCGCCGGTCCCTTTCCGTCTTCTTCCCGAAGACATCCCCCGGCCCGCGGAGCGGGCGGGCCGGTGCAATTGCGAACGAGCATCCCTGACCGGCTAGCCAAGCGGGGCTTGTGAGCCCTGCGCAGGATGACGGGCCGGGATCGCGACGGGAGCGATTGAGCGCCAGCCTCAGCGGTCCGCCCGATCTGCGAGCGGGCTCATCTCCTCTTCCTCCTGCTTTGTTTCCCCTTTCCCAAGACCTCGGCTAAAGCCGAGCGGTATGACGCCGTAGTGTCCGCCGGCGCCAGGCAGGCCGTGCAGCATACCGATACGCCTCGACGCGCGCGGCTCGATATCGGGAGCCTATGGTAGCAACGATCTCGCGCGCCGGAACGATCTGCGGTCGAGTGCGCGCTGCCAGAATGATATGCTCGCGAGCAAAAGCGACGACAACGGCGTGCCCGTCGGCGCGTCCAGGCAGCAATCCCCACAACAGGCGTTGTTCGATACCGGCGCGCGGGTCGACCGGATCCATGCCTGCAAAGTCGAAGAAAACCGGGGCAGCGCTGTCGAGCCAATCAGATGGGAAGCACTCGTACGGAAACGGCGTTGTGTAGATGCCGGTCCAAGGCGAGAACCGTAGTGATCGGCGGCCGTCAATAAATCGTGGCAGGTCCCGCTTGCGCCGGGTTCCGTCGACGATCCATACCATGTTGCGATAGGAGTCCTCACGCGACTGCCGCTCAACTGGCGAGATGTGCGAGTGCTGGAACTCCAGCACAAGGCCATGCTCGGTCCGCACGTCCGCAATGTGCTTCTGCCCACCTTCGTCATGCAGGGCAACCTCCTGCCAGGACTCGTCGAAGTGCCCCTTCCATGTGCGGTGCCATGGTGTCTCCGGCTCCCACCATGGGTCGCAGCCTCGCGCGCCCTTGTGGGCCCAGTGGTGAATTCTCTGGCTGCCGCATTTCGCGATCATCGCTTTAGCGCATCCTGGACAGGTTCCGACAAGATGGGGCTCGGCTTCATGCCGCTCCCCATTGAAAAGTGCGTACCGCATGGAATCTCCATATGCGTTGAGGCTGCCCTGCCAATTCGACAGCAGCCAGATCTTGCTCTTGATGGAAATCTTGCGCAGCGCGGCCAGCATGAGCTGGTGCTGTTTCTTTTTATCTTCGGCGCTACGGATGATCCGCTCGCCGGTTATCGGGAATGGCTTGGTGGTTTGTCCGGCGCCATCCTTTGCTCGGACACAGCCAGCTTAGCGAACGGCGGTCGCCGGTCAACAGGTAACGCTGACCGGCGAGCTTCGAGGCCGGCTAGGCAGCGGCGCGTTCGCCACCCGCCACGACGTCGCGCGCCAGGGACTTCTCGATTTCGGCAAGCTGCCGGCGCTTCTCGACCAGCTCACCCGAGAAGGCGAACGTGCCCCCCTCGCGCGAGCGATAGGAACCCAGCCGTTGCTCAGCGTCGGAGACGCGATGCCGACAGCGTTCCTGTTCATCCTCCAAGGCGCCGAGAGCGTGCTCCACCCGGGCGATCGCACCGAGCGACGTGGTGGTGACCGGTAGCTCGATTTCCGTCTCGGCTCCGGTGCGCACGAGCATGGTGGAATAGCGATAGCCGTCCTGGCCGAAGCGTTCGCCGGAATATTCCAGCTCGAAGCCGCCGATCGTCGCGATGACGGTGTTGCCGGCGTGCTGGAGCTGAACGAGGGTCAGGATCTCCTTCATGAGCGCGCGCCCGGCGAGCTTGCGCTCAGCGAAAGTGTCGAATCGCACGGTCATGCGGAACGCCTCGCCCGCAGTCGGAACAAGGCGGTCGAGGTCCTTACCGATCTCTTCGATGCGTCGGGTCGAGTGCTCGATGTCGCGTTCGGCGTCGCGGATCTGACGGCGGATCGCGAACTGATCGTCCTGATGTGCGGCGCGAAGGCGTTCGAGCCTGGCGATTTCGGCCTCGAGGCCCGCCTTCTGCATCAGGCGCGGGTCGCCCGAGGCAATGGCCTTGGCCATGGCAAACTGTTGGCCTGCCCGTGACCGAGGTCCTCGAGCCGGCGGATGGACGTGTCGCCCGAAAGTGCGGCGGCGATGAAGCGGGCCTTGCGCTCATTGTTCTGCCACATCTGGGCGTCCATCGAGCCTTCCGTGGCATAGGCGAAGATGTCTACGATATCATGCTGGTTGCCCTGCCGCAGGATGCGACCTTCCCGCTGCTCGATCTGTGAAGGGAGCCAGGGCACGTCGAGATGGTGCAAGGCCTTGAGCCGCAGCTGCGCGTTGACGCCGGTGCCCATCGTGTCGGACGAGCCGATGAGGAAGCGGACCTTGCCGGCACGTACATCGCCGAACAGGCGCTGCTTGGCCTCCGACTTCTTGAAATCCTGCATGAAGGCGATTTCCGACGCAGGCACGCCGAGACGCACCAGCTCGTCGCGGATCCAGCGATAGGCGGAGAAGCCGCGCGTCTTCTCGACCCTGACCGTGCCAAGATCGGAGAAGATCATTTGGGCAGCACCCGTCAGCTCGAAGCGCTTGCCATCAGGACGGACATAGGCGTTGCCGGCAGTCTCCTGCCAGATACGGAAAGCGTTGCCGATGAGCTCGTTGAGCTTGTTGTCCGGCTCGTTGTCACTGTCGAGATCGACGAGGCGCAGGTCGATCGCCGCGTGGCGGCCGTCGGTGATGACAGAGAGCAGGATGTCGTCGCCGGGTTCGGGCGGCCGATCGCGTCGCTCGATCGCCTTGATCCGGGCATCGAGCAGGACCTGGTAGCGCTTGAAGGCAGCGGAAGGCTTCGAGGTCCTGATCTGCCGCGCGCCGGTCGATAGCGCCGGCACCCTGACGTAGTCGCGCAAATCCTCGGACATAACCACGTCCGCGAAGGAGCGGAACATGGCGATGAGCTCGGGGACGTTGACGAAGGTCGCGAAGCGCGTGACCGGCTTGTACTTGCCGTTGGGCTGCAGTTCGAGCTCGGTGGTGACATCGCCGAAGGTCGAGGCCCAGGCGTCGAACTCGTGCAGGCCCCGGTCGGCGAGCGCGGCATAGCCGAGATATCGCTGCACCGAGAACATTTCGCCGAGCGTGTTTGTGATCGGGGCGCCGGAAGCGAGTACGAGCGCACGGCCCGGATTCTTGGTCTCGGTGAAACGCGATTTTACATAGAGGTCCCAGGCGCGCTGCGAGCCGTTCGGATCGATGCCCTTGAGCGTCGACATGTTCGTGGCGAAGGGGAGCTTGCGGAACTCCTGCGCCTCGTCGACGATGATCTGATCGACGCCGATCTCCGAGATCGTCAGCAGGTCATCCTTGCGGGTCGCCAACGACACCAGCCGTTCCTGGAGGCCTTCCTTCAGCCGCTCGAGGCGCTTGCGCGATACACGGTCACCGCTCTCGACCTTGGTGAGCAACGATTCATAGAGCTCCAGCTCGTCGTGAATTATCTGGTGCTCGAAGGCGGACGGCACGCCGATGAAGCGGAAAGCAGAATGAGTGATGATGATGGCGTCCCAAGTCGCGGTCGCGGCCCGCGACAGGAATCGGTGCCGCTTGTCTTTGGTGAAGTTGGTCTCGTCAGCGACCAGGATTCGCGCCGTCGGATAAAGCGCCAAGAACTCGCGGGCCGCCTGCGCAAGGCAATGGCCGGGCACGACCAACATTGCCTTGGCAATCAGGCCGAGCCGTTTCTGCTCCATGACGGCGGCGGCAACAGTCATCGTCTTGCCTGCGCCGACCGCATGGGCGAGGTAGGTCGAGCCCGCCGAGACGATGCGCCAGATGCCGCGCTTCTGGTGCCGATAGAGAGAAAAGGCGCCAGAGGCGCCCGGGAGTTGCAGGTGGTCCCCGTTGAAGTGCCGGGGCGCGATATTGTTGAAGCGGTCGTTATAGACCCGCGCCAGCCGGTCGGTCCGATCGGGATCGGACCAGATCCAGGTCTGGAACGCCGTCTTGATCTTGGCGAGCTTCTCCTTGGCCGCCTCCGTGTCGACGACGTTGAGCACCCGCCGTTCGTTGTCCCCCTCTTTGATGGTATCGAAGATCTGCGGCACGCGGCTGTTCAGTGCATCGGCGATGAGCTCGCCGGCATGACGGCGCCCAGTGCCCCATTCCGACGTGCCGGCCGCCATATAGCCGAGCTGCCGGGCCTCAACCGTCCACGATGCCAGTTCGGGCATGTGATGGATGCGGATCTCGGCCCCCATGGTTTCTTTGACGAAGGCGACGACGTCGGCTGCCGGAATCCACGGCGCGCCGAGACGGGCGGTGATGTCAGAGGGGCCGAGATCGGCCGGCTGGACGACGACAAGCGCCCGGACATTGCGCTCGAAGAGCGGATCTAGAGCGGCTACGGCTTGCGCCATCTTGAGCTTGTCGCGGACCTGACCGGAAAGATAGGCGTCGGCCGTCTGCCATCCGCCGCTCTCGGGATCGCGGAAGATGGCGTCGCCTAGTTCGGTGATGACGGGATCGACATCGTCATGAAGCAGCTCGGCGATGTGTTCGATGTCGACATGGCCGCGCTCGTTGAGCACCACGGCCAATGCATCGGCGGCGCAAGTGATGATCGGCGCCGATGGTGGAGCAATCACGCGTTCGGTGAAGATCGGCCCGGGCCGCGCCGTATTGGTCTCGAGATCGTAGTCTTCGATCGAGGCGACCAGCCAGCAATCGGGATCGTCGAGGAAGGGCTGCAGGTTCGGCCGCCGATGCGTCTCGCGCATCTCCCCGGTCTCCGGGTCCTCGCTGGTCGACACCACCGTGGTGTTGATAGGACCGAAGGCGCGCACGAAGTTCGACCAGGCGATCCGCAGCTTGACCTGTGCCGGCTTCCACGGCCGATCGAGCTCTTGCGCTTTCAGCACCTCGCGCAAGGCGTCGCGGATCGGGATCAGCTTGCGGATGATGCGGGCGTGCTTGTCCGGCACTCCGTGGGCACTGCGTCCCTTGCGCACCGTGATGGGCACAGGCGCGCCGTCGACCATCTGCATCAGTGCTGTGTTCATGGCAATGAAGTAGCTGCCCGCACGGATAGCGATCGCGTCAGGACGAAGGTCGTCGACGCAGTCGATGCTGTCGTCGGCGTCGCGATCAATGACCTCGGGCTCGCCGTCATAGATCGCTTCCGGAAGAAGAGAGATCGCTTCGGAAAGAGCCTGCTCGAGGTCGACGCCTTGGCGCGGCAGACAGGTGTAAGTATCGCCGAAGGGACCGGACTTCGTGGCGTGGCTGCCGAGCACGAAATCGGAGTGCCTCGCGAACCAGCGGTTCAAGCGGATCGCGCTATCGTCGCGATCGGCTGGGCGGACCTCGTCGATTTCGAGCCAGCTGACATCGCCTTCGGCCTCGCCGGGCTTGCGCTTGCGGAAAAAGAGAATGTCGACCACGACGTCGGGGCCGGCGTCCTGCCGGAAGCTGCCCTCCGGCAGGCGGATGGCGGCGACGAGGTCGGCGGACTTCGCGATATGCTCGCGCGCCGAGCTGTCCGCCTTATCCATCGTGCCCACGCTGGTCACGAACGCCGCGAGACCGCCAGGCTTCAGAAGGTCAATAGATCGCGCGATGAAATAGTCGTGCAGGCGCAACCCCATCGACCGATACATGCGGTCCGAGCGCACAGTGCGATCTGAGAAGGGCGGATTGCCTATGGCAAGGTCGAATGAGGCCGGAAGGTCAGCGCGGGCGAAGTCCGCATTGACGATACGTGCGCGCGGCTGCAGCAGGCGGGCGATGCGCGCCGTCACCGGATCGAGCTCGACACCGGTGACGTGGGACGCATCGCGCAGGGTCGCGGGCATGAGTGCCGGAAACAGGCCGGTGCCGATGCCGGGTTCGAGCACCTTGCCTCCACGCCAGCCTAGGCGCTGCAGGCCTGACCACATCGCTCTTACGATGAACTCCGGCGTGAAGTGCGCATATTGCGTGCAGCGGGCGAGCGAGGCGTATTCGTGGAGCGGCACCGTCTCTTCAAGGCCGGAACCGATTTCATCCCAGCCGGATCGGAAACCGTTTTGGCCGGAGCGCCGAAACACGGCATTGGCGAGGTCGGAGGCACCGAAGCCAGTGAAGCGGATGAGCCGCGCCTGTTCCTCCGGCGTCGCCGCCCGATCGACGTCCTCGATCTCGGCTGCGAGGCGAATGGCGTCGAGGTTATCGATGGCACGCTGCTTCCAGCCTTTGGCGAGGCCTCGGTCGCCGGCGAGAACGAAGTCCTCTCCGCGGGCATCTGCAGCGCGGGGCGGGCCCAGGGCGGCGGCGGTGTCCGGGCTGCGCTTCGCTGGCGGAACCAGCGCCGCGGGGACCATGGATTGCCCGTTCTCCGGCTCGTCGGTGCCGAAATTGCTGCCGAAGGCGGTGACGCCGAGGCCGAGACCAGACGACAATGCAGTATTGCCGAAAAGATCGAGCGTGAAGGGATCGTCGCTGGGCATGGGAATTCTCCTTGGGTGAGGTCGCGCGTGAGCCCGGCCGAGCAGGATCGGCCGGTGGTCGCGGTGGGGGTTTGGGAAGGTCAGCGGGTGATCAGCGAGAGCGCGATGTCGGTCTCGGTGAGCTCAACGTTGAGGTGGGTGGCGCCGGAGTTGCGGTCGACGAGCGGGATCAGCCGCTCGGCTTCGATGAACTCGATGCCGTCATCCGCGCCGAAGTGGCGGCGTTTGTAGTCCCACCAGTCGAAGTCGCCCTTGGGATGGCACTGCTCGGCATAGACGACGAGCGCGCGGGAGCCTTCCGCGAGCTTGCCGTTGGACATGATGTAGACGCCCTGGTCGCCGACCAGCCACAGGCCCGGCTTCTCGCCCTCGCCGGGGCGCGTGCCGTAGTAGGGATTTCGGAAGCCGCCATTGACGGCGGCATCGGCAATGCCGCGCTCGATGACTTTCCGGACGGCGACAATGGGAAACGTGAACATCGCCGGTCCCCTCACGCCGCGGTCTTCGCGGGAAGGTGCCTGAGATGCACCGGCAGCTTGGCTGCAATCTCGTCGTCGCTGAGATCCTCAAGCAGCTTGAGCTCGGTCCGCCCCGGGCCATAGACGAGAAGGGTGCGTTTGCCGCGGTGCTCGGGCACAAAGCGCTCGCCGGCATAGCCCCGATACTCGTCGTGCGTGGCGCTCCAGATGTGCTCGAGGCGCTCCTCATGCGTCATCGCCTTTACCGGCCAGGACTCGCGCTCGACGATGACGTGGCGTGTCTCGACCGGGGAGCAGGCCTGAGATAGGTCGCAATAGGCATGGAAATAGCGCGCGCTGCCGTCGATGCGCATCGTGTAGAACACGCTGGTGACGCTCTCGGTGAGGAACTCACGCAGCGCGAACATGTCCCCGCGCATCCAGAGCGGCGGCAGGATATCGAGCATGTAATCGTGCTCGGCGCGAGCGATCTCGAACCACTCGCCAGCAAACAGCGCGCTGTCGTCATTCTCCCAGCAATTGGTCCGCTGGGCATGGCGATCGAACAGGCGATACATCTGCCGACGATCGGCGACGCCCTGGTAGATCTTGCGGATGGAGGACTGAAGGGTCATGGGAGGCTCCTTGGCCAGTTGCGGGCCGGAGCGCGGTTCATCCCTCGCGGATCACCATCATCTTCAGCCCTTCCGGACCCCTCCCTGCAGCCGCCTCTCCGACAGGGCGGGTCAAGGGCCGGCGCAGCCGGGCGGAGCGTCACCCTTGACGCGGCCGGCGGGCATGCGGCAGTCGGCCTCTCTCCTCCTTTCCCCTCGCTTCCTCCATTGCTTTCAGATCGGTGTTCCAATCGTCGGCAACAGGACGCAATCGCTCACCGGGGCATCCGGCCTCCTCGGCAAGGGTAAGAAGCCTGCCAGCGTAGACGTCGCCCTGCTTGTTGTTGTCAGTGGCGGCGACAAGCTGGCCTCCAGGCCTGACAGCGAGCGCCCGGATCGCCGCGTCCGTCGCCGGCGACCAGCCGCCTCCGGTGCTGAGATAGAGCGTGTCCAAACTAAGGCCTTCGAGTGCGGCGAGGCTCATGGCGTCTATCGCCGCCTCGGTCACGCAGAGGCGAGGCGCTTCGGGACGGCCGAGCCTAAACAGCACCTTGGCGCCGCCGGTGGCGAAGCCGCGCCAGTCCGGGCCCCGCTCCTCCCATCCGGTAATGACGCCAGCTGAATCGACATGCGCTGCCCACATGCTGCCATGCGGGCCCTCCCGCAGCATACCGGCAGCGATCGTAGCGCGGAGAACGGTTTCGTGAAGATGGCGGGCGTCATTGAGATAGCGCCAGGTCGCCGAGCCGCGCCACGGCTTGCGCCTCGCCCGCCAGCGTTCCGGGACCGAAAGATCGGGTTCCCGGTCGCGGGACCCCCGATCCCAGACCTTCTCGGCCGGCACGAATTCGACGAGACCGGCGACTTCATTCATGGCCTCGACGAATGGCACGCCTTCGACATGCTCGACGAGGCGGAAGACATCACCCTTGCCGTCGGAGCGCGGGTCGAACCAGCCCTTGCCGTCATGAATGACGATGATGATCGCTGCCTCCCGGCGATATTTCATCGCCTTGCGCGTGCTCTCCTTCACGTCCAAGGTGAAGCCCTTACGCTCCAGGACGACGGCGCAGGGCACCTTCTTTTTCAGCTCTTCCAGATCTGCCTTTTCCATCTTTTCCAGCGCGCGCTGTGGCGCTCCTTCTCCTTCGTTTCCGCCCTAGACTTCGAGGGCAGCAACCGTAGGCCGCGAAGAGCAAGGCGGGCAAGGGCGCGGCTGGCAACTGATGAATCATACAGCATCGTCGGACTCGAGCCGCGGCGTAGCTCCCCTTGCCGGCCGCAGCGCGCAAGCGGCAAGGTGTGAGGTCCGAATTCACTATTCGTTCACGATATTAGCGCAGGCTCATATTGGACATGCCTGATACAGCGTACATGCCAAAGCCCCGGACGGCTGGTGAGCCGCCGGGGCTCCTACAAGCCTCCTCGCCGATTTGCAAAACCTCGGCGGCCGTGGCTCTTAAGCTTCCTGACAGTCCTGTTCCGAATGTTTCGAGTAAGTTTTAGCAGACACTTGAGAAGGGCGGCAGCCACTAGAAGCTAACGCGATTTCCGCAGTCGCGTCAGATGGGCGATGTGCTCTCGTTGCGCCATCGCTATGTTTAGCATTAGTCCTATTGGCGGTCGCGATGGGTTCCGCGCTGCAGACAGCTTCGATTCGAACATTGGCCTTCACCCATGAGTTAGGAAGCCGGCGTAATCTGCAAGCGGTCATTCATGAATTTTATTATATTTGTTGAATGTATATTGAAAGACATCAAAATTGAAAGATGAAATACTGCAGAAAATATAAGGTAGACGACCATCTTAGAGGCGTCTTCCTTTATAATAACAAGATATGCAAGTGACAAACAGGAAAAAATCAGAAAAGGGTATGATATCCAAGTGCCGCTGTTTACAAACGATCCTTTTATAACACAGCCATTCTCATCACCGGAATACACTCCTTTGAACGTAGTTATATTTTTATATATGCCGGCTTCAACCCAAAACTTCCTGCTATAATTGTCTACGATTACCCTACTCACCAATTCGCCGTGTTTTTCTTTTGCGGCATTGAGTTGACTCAGTAGACTGGTTTCTGGATATTCGCATGTGAAATTCCCCGATATTCGCGGGAATATCAAAGTCCTTATGAAATAGGTGAAGCGTTGCGTTTCCATGGAATCAAAGGCTCATTTTGCGAAAAGCTACGATTCTGCACCCGACTTTGGCAATACCGGAAGTGATAGAGATTCCGACGGTCCTGCGGTCTCATCCGTGACGAACGCCACCGGTGCCCGGTGCTGCGAGTGACTTGCTCCTGCTTAACGTCAGCATCCAGGCAACGCCAGCCTAATCCACATGGCCGAAGTTGGCCGCGAAGGGGTCAGTCGTGTTGGGGCCGAAAACCGGAACGTCAGGCTCATGCGCCGCAAAGAAATGCAAGTCGGCGATTTTCAAAACACACTTCGAGGTATTGAAAAAACACAAAAGTGATTTCGCGCGGCAGCTTGTCAATAATATTAGAATTTTCAGCCGTGTGAGGACGAATGCAAGTAGCAGCCCGTTCGGGTTGAGATCGCGGCTAGTCACCTGGAGGGGTATGGAATGTCGAACGTCTGGTCTTTGCGCTGCCCCGATATCGAAAAGTTCGCAAATTTCGTTTGGCGGATGGCGTTGATCTTTTTCGTGCTGAGCGTGGTTGCATCAATTTTGTTCATATACGCGTTGGCTGAGCCGGGGATGCAAACCCACAAGTTTACGGGCTTTAGCGCGCCTGTAGGTGAACTGACGACCTCCATCAAATGGCTTCTTCAGTTGGTGGCTTTCCGCTTTGTCCTGGAAGTCAGCCTTCGTCTCGTTGGCGAGCGAACGTCAACGCTGCTGCCTTCACTAACTGACGTTCCCGCCGCATGACCAAACATCGGTTTTGCCATCGTGTTCCGTCGGCGTTCTCGGCCTGCGAAAGCCTGTGACGACTTTCTAATCAAACATGGGAGGGGGAAATGCGGGGCGCGTGGGCTTTGGGCGTGTTTCTGGCCGTTGCCGGAGTCAGTCACAGCTTCGCTGGCGGCGAGGTTCATGATCTTTGCAGGAGCGCCAGCGCGAGCTTGGATCAGCGGATCGATGCATGTACTCGCATCATTCTCGATAACAGCGAAACTGAAGCGAACAGACAGGCGGCCTACAACAATCGTGCCAACAGTTGGGCCGACAAGGGCAATTGGGACCGAGCTATCGCCGACTACGACAAGGCGATCGAGCTCGAGCCTAACGATGCCCACGCCTATTTCAATAGGGGCTTTGCCCGAGGCAAAAAGGGCGACACTGACCTAGCCATTGCCGACTACGACCAGGCGCTTAGGATCAATCCAAACTTTGTCGAGGCCTACGGCAATCGCGGAGCCAGATGGCAGAGCAAAGGCGACTACGACCGCGCCATCGCCGACTACGACAAGGCGATTGAGCTCAATCCGAAAGTTGCCAGCGTCTATCGCAATCGAGGCGACGTTTGGCGCGGCAAGCGCAAGTACGACAAAGCCATCGCCGACTACGACCAGGTGATCCTGCTGTCTCCGAAAGATTCCGAAGCGTATTTCGATCGTGGTCTCGCCTGGCAGGATAAGGGCGAAGACGATCGTGCCATCGATGACTACAACCAGGCGATCCAGCTGTCCCCGAAAAATCCCGAAGCCTATTTGGATCGTGGTCTCGCCTGGCTGAGGAAAGGCGACAACGATCGTGCCATCAATGACTTCGACCGGCTCATCGCGCTCGATCCAAAAGCCGAGCAAGCCTATAACTACCGCGGTCTGGCTTGGACCATAAAGGGCGACCAGGGCCGCGCCATCGCCGACTATGACAAGGCACTCGACCTCGACCCGAAATATTCAAGCGCTCACTTGCGCCGGGGTATCTCCTTCCTTTTCGACGGCCTTATCGAAAAGGCTGAGGAGGATTTCAGAGAGGTCGTCAACCACTCCCCGACGTCTGCTTACGGCTCGGTTTGGTTGGCGCTGGCGCAGCGGGCAAGAAACCTGAAGGTAGATTCCGAAGTCGCCGAAAGGAACCTGGACATGAAAAAATGGCCAGCTCCGGTCCTGAAACTACTGGAGGGCAAGCTCCAGCCCGCCGAGGTCTTAGCAACAGCGTCTAGCCCGGTCCAGAAGTGCGAGGCTGACTTTTACGTCGGCGTCTTTGACCAGGTGTCGAATCGAACAGCCGAGGCCACGAGTCAGTATCGGGCCGCCACTGAAAGCTGCCCCGTCACCTCTGCCGAATACGCCAAGGCTAAGCAGGCCTTGAAGCAATTGGGGGCTGTACCGTAGCGCTTAACGCCCTTGCGTTCGAGACGACACCGGTAGAAGGCCCAAGCAGGTAAAAGCGACTGCTCTCAGGCGAGTACAAGCTCGATCCAGAGTCCGACCAGGGGGGCGCTTAGCATCCACGGTTCCGCTCGGAAATGAAGCCGCATTTGCCTTCGGCAGGCCTCAGTGATGATCAAACCTGAGGGAAAAAGTCTGAGCAGGGCGTGGCCTCAAAATAGTCAAAGAAGGCCACGGAGACTGGCCGCGGGGAAAGCGTTGTTTGCCCGCTTTGAGGCCTCGCCGCTCGCGGGATAGACTATTCCCATGATTTTCAGACTTACCTTTCTTGGCACCTCGGCCAGCGTTCCCTCTGCCGAGCGCAATCACCCTTTGAAAGCTTAAGCCACGCGTCTGGAAAGGGTGGCCTTTGGCCGGCCGGCTGCACGCGAGGCCTTTCCGAACCCGTCGTGGCGGGCCACCAGGTTGAAGTCGGCAAGAGCGAGAAGATCCACGATTTTGTTCTTTCTGTTCCACTGATGAGACGACCTGTCCAAACATACCATCTACCGGGATGAATATGGATCACTCATTTTGAGTGTGCCTTTTAACTCAAAACAGAAAGTGAACCCCCAATGACCATCCTCGTTACAGGTGCCACCGGCCGCGTCGGCCGCCATGTCGTCGACCAACTCCTTCGGCGCGGCGCAACGGTGCGTGTGCTGACGGGACCGTCACCGGTTCGGTCGAAGCGGCTGACAGCAAGCGCCTGCCCTTTCAATTCACCCACTCCTTCGGGAATACCGGCGATTGCATCGAGATCGACCAGGTTGATGATGGGCACCTCCATGCCGATCATCCCGGCGATCGTCATCATCGAAAACTCGTTTTCCGGAACGCCGGCGAACTGCTGGGAGGGCAGCTTGACGATCCACGATCCGCCGACGCCCTCGGCGGGAATGGTCAGGCCGCCGCCCTTCCCTGCGTTCTGAAACGCGGAGAACTTGAGCTGGACGCCGGCGAGCGAGAAGCGCAGCGCATTGGGTTTGGCGTTCTTCGGAAGGTCCGCGTCATCACCAGGAGGAAGGCCGTCACCGACCCCAGGATGGATCGACAGTGCTCCGGGCAGGTCGAGCCCCAGCACCCACAGCAGGAAGAATTCGCGCTGCTGATTGACCCCGGCCCGCTCCGCGAGATATGCGACTTCGAGGCGCAAAGGGTGAACGTTGAGAGGGCATTCTGTGTTTTGACTTCGCTCGGCCTGCCCATTGCGCTGTTACGATGATCATCAGCAATGGCATCAACCAGGCCGAAAGCGGTCAGTCGAGTTCGAGCTCCTAACACTCTTCTAGCTTACGACGCTGACGGGACTGGAGAACCGATGCACGGCTCGTGATGATCCGCTAGGTATGTCCTGTTCCCTTTACCCTCTTTGGCAGATGAACGAAGTCCCTGTCGCAAGAACGCTATTCACCATTCGTTCACGATATTAGCGCAGGCTCATATTGGACATGCTGGTACAGCGTACATGCCTTGGGCCCCGGACGGCTGGTCGAGCCGTTGGGGCTTACAAGGTTCCTCGCGATTTAGAACACCTTAGCGGCTGTGGCGCTTGAGCTTCCCTGGGATGCGTGCCGCTGGTCCTCTTGCCTCGCACTTGGTCGTTTGGCGCGGACGTCGATCTTCCTGTGAATCGGTTGCAGCAAGGATGCATCGACCGTCTACACCGATCGTCGCCTGCCGCACCATCCGATGGAAGGGCAAAGGACGTGCGGCTGGAACCGTTTCTGGTGTGCCACGAAATTGTTGAGAAAGCTCTCTTGGACGAGCTCCGGCTGCACTTATCCGCATGCCCACCAAATCGCCTCACGGAACGGGACGCCGTCCGAAGGACTGGCCTCACTTGGAGGAATTATCAAAGCGTGATCAAGCGCCATGAAAAAGCGATAGATGAGGAACAGCTTCGCCGTGTGCCCGGGGATCTAGATCTCACGCCTACAAGGATCTGAAGGATTATCCGTTGCTCCAACGGCTGATCCACACATCGCGGTTGCTCGTCGCACGAGTCGTCTGAGCCACCTGAGACAGCCGGCAATCGAAGCAGACTCTTATCAAATTTCTTCCCCCATGGAACTTCCCGACCGACGGCAGGTTCCGGCTGCGAAGGGACGACGGAGGCTACTCCCCAGCATGCGCATTGCTGGCGGGGCGCCTCGAGAGGTGACGGCCATGAAACATCAGACACTTGAAGAACTGCATGAGGTAGCAGAAGTCGAAGCAGCCTTTCCGGCCATGACGCGGCGCCAGCGTTTGGAACACTGGGCAATGCTGCTCGAGCGAAATCCCGAGCGGTGCCTCGCCGCATTCCCCGGCACGGAATACATGACTTTGGACGTGCGCGACAAAGCCCAGTCGCTGGGCTCCGCGCTCAGCATCGCCTTCGCCGACCCGATGTTGTGCGCGCAAGGACTGAAAAACGACACGTATGGCGAAGCCAAGCGGTTCTTCGAGCTAAAGGACTGGCAGTTGCACGCTATTGTTTGCCACTGCCACGTCGGCGGGACGATGAAAGCGGGATGGGCGGCGGTTCAGGTCCGGTCTGCCATCGGTGGAGAAGCGAAGCTCTTCAGCAAGCTGCGCGAAGCGATTGCTCATTGGCCGGTAGTCCGCATTTTTGCTCATAGCAGGGAGTAGTGATGCCTCGGGCGTCGAAATTCTCAGCCAAGTATTTGGAGCTGGGATCGCGAACCGTGAGAATACGGGCGAGCGTCGCCCGTATTCCTTTTGTCTCGTCAGGCTCGTCGCAGACGACTCTGCTCGAAGGTAATCCACTGAGATCCGCAACCCAGCGGTCAAAATATGTACCTCGTCCCAATGCTCTTGTCCCGCTCAGACGACCAGGGTCAACCATTTCCGGGAAGGGATTTTGACCGTTTGAAGGAAGAACTAGCGGCTCGCTTCGATGGCGTGACCGCCTATCTCCAAGCGCCTGCGGAGGATCTTTGAGAGGTCATGACTCCAAAGGTGGACGTTTCCGACTGGCGGCGCCGAAGGAGCGAATTGGAGCGCCGCTTCCGGCAGGATAAAATTGTTGTCCGCTACTCGAAGATAACGCTCCTTTGAAGCTCATTGTGTTGGGCCGGTCGCGGCGCCTCTCAATTTTCGTCTTGTAGGACTTCGCGGCTTCTTCGATCTTCCGCCAGTCGTTGCCCTGGCGCCACGCCCATTGTGGCGACGGTCGACAAGCTGAGCCTACTCCCGCGCCAAATGCCGCCCGCTAATAGCATCACGTAAAGCCTGGTGCGATGACGCCGATGCTGAGACTATCATCGAAGCCAAAGCAGGCGATGAACATTGGGAGCTATGAAATGGTGACTGGCGTCGATGAAACTGCCGTTGCTGATCATTACACCGTCGACGGTCTTGGAATGCTCATTCTCGATGCGCTCAAGGCTTCCGGCAAACTAAACACCTTATCTCCGATCGATCTGGCTCCTGTTGACGAGTTCCACATGGGCGGACGCATTGCGACGCAACACATCATCGGACTGATGAACCTGCCAAGGAATGCAAACGTCCTCGACGTCGGCTGTGGCCTCGGCGGCGTCGCCCGGTATCTGGCAGCTGAATGCGGATGTCGCGCAACTGGAATCGACCTTACCGCTGAATATGTACGTGTTGGAACGATGCTGACCGAGCGAACCGGCCTTGCCGACAAAGTTGACCTCCGCGTCGGCAGCGCTCTCTACCTACCTTGGCCGGAAGCCACCTTCGATGCCGCAGTCACGTTCCACGTTGCGATGAATATCGCCGACCGGCCGCGCCTGTATGCTGAAATTGCGCGCGTACTGCGACCGGGAAGCCCATTTGCGATCTACGATGTGATGCAAGGGCCGAAGGAGGGTTTGCTATTTCCCTTGCCATGGGCCGAGACGGAGGAGACCAGTTTTCTCGTGACCGCGGGAGAAATGCGCAGTCTTCTGGACAATGCGGGATTTGAGATTGTCCACGAGGAAGATCGGCGTGAAATTGCGCTCAAACATCATCGGGACAGGTTGGCGGCGCAATCAGCGGCCGGCGGCCCGCCGCCGCTTGGTTTGCACCTGTTGCAGGGACCGACAGCAAGCCTTAAGTCGCGCAACATGGTGAACATGCTGGAGGCTAACCAGATCACTCTCGGGGCCATTATCGCGCGTCGTCGAGCGTGAGTGATAGTCGTAGCGCGCGCTGCAGCGCTACGCCGAATTGCGATACTCCCGATCTGTTGCGTCGCATGCAGACCTTAGAACGCCCTACCACGTGCCGCCGCCGTGACAACGGCCTATGATGCCGCTACCCTCCGATTAGTTTCTAGCGGAAGTGACGGAGATCATGTCATGGGGCTGGTGGTCAACAGACCCGCAGATGCCGGGCGCGCTTTTGCTGATGCCTGGAATAGGCACGATATGGATGACCTCGCGTCGTTGTTCTGCGAGGACGCCAATTTCGTTAACGTCGTGGGCATGTGGTTGAAAAATCGGAGCGAGATCGAAGCGGCCCACCGCGCAACTCATGAAACCATTTTCCGTGATAGCCGGTTAGAGGGCATCGTATCGTCAGTTGTCGAACTATCTCCCGGCGTTGCATCGGTGCACTATGCGTGGACACTCACGGGTGCATCCGCTCCCGACGGTTCACCCGCCGGGCCACGGAAAGGCATCCTGCTTCTGATTGTGAAGGAGGAACCTTCAGGTTGGCTGATTAAGGTGGCCCAGAACACCGACATTGTTCCGGGCGCAATTGCTCCCTCTTCCACTACGAGGTGAGGACAGCGGCTGGTGACCTACCGCCCGAGCGGCGGGTTTGCCTCGTTAGGCCAGCGGCCTCGATCGAGCACCATCGCGTAAGGATGTGACAAGGATCCCTGCTTGCCCACTCGTGCTTGAGCGCCAGATAGGTGAGTATCTCGTGGATATCTGAGCCTATATCTCCATGGCCCTGGAAATTGCGATCGGCCCGCCGCGCTTGGCGATCAATCAGGGCCTCAGCTTTTTGGTGACGCAGCAAGATGGCCAGATCTCCTGGCCGACGCGTCAAGGCCTTTACGCCTCGGACACCCGCCTTGTTTCCAGTTGGCAGATATACGCCAACGGAGAGGCCTGGGACCTTCTAAACTCGGGCAACATCGCTCATTTCGCTGCCAAGATCTATCTCGTAAACCGCGCTTTCGCCACCGAGGCGGGCCGGGTGAAGGCTGGCGACTTAGGGCTGCTGATCGGTCGCTCTTTGGATCAGGGAGGGATGCATGAGGACCTGGACCTGGTCAACCACGGTTGCGACACCATCCAGTTCAATCTCGAAGTTGGAATTCGCAGCGACTTTGCCGATCTGTTCGAGGTCAAAGCCGACGACATCGTCCGCCGGGGTCGCATCATCACCGATTGGGATCAGAGAAATTCTCGTCTAAGCACGACGTATGCCAATCAAGATTTTCGCCGGGCTATTTCCATCACGGTCCGTCGAACCCCGACCTGACCGGTTTACGCCAATGGACGGATCAGCTTCGATATCAAGCTTGAGCCTGGCGCCACTTGGCACACGTGCCTCCTCTATGATTTTGGCCAGGACCATACGACAAGGCGGGCGCCCCGCGCCTGTGTCGACAAATGCCTAAACTCTAAGGCGGCCAAACGGGTAACAGGGTGGCGTCGCACCGGGTGCAAGTTGAGCACCTCGAACGATCAATTCCGCCAGCTCTACAATCAGGCGATCGAAGACATGGCAGCGCTTCGCCTTCCTATCGAAGGCACCGGTGAGATGGAGTATGTTCCAGCTGCCGGGTTGCCCTGGTTTATAGGGCTGTTTGGCCGCGACAGCCTGATCGTCTCCCTTCAGAACGCCTTGATCTATCCCGAGTTCGCCCGCGGCGCTTTGGATGTCCTCGGCCGGTTCCAGGCTACCTCGCGGGACGACTTTCGAGATGCCGAGCCAGGAAAGATTATGCACGAGCTGCGCACCGGCGAACTCGCTCATTTTCATCTCGTTCCGCATACGCCGTACTATGGCACTGCCGATGCAACGCCGCTCTATCTGATCGTCCTTCACAACGCCTGGCGATGCACAGGCGACGACGGTTTAATCGATCGCCACATTGAAACCGCCGAGAAGTGCCTGGACTGGATCGACCACTATGGCGATCGAGACGGCGATGGTTTCCAGGAATATGAAACCCGCTCGAGACTCGGTTACGAGAACCAGAGTTGGAAGGATGCCTCTGACGCAGTCGTGTACCCTGACGGCTCAGGCGTAAGAGGCCCGAAGGCACTTTGCGAGTTGCAAGGCTATGTCTATGACGCCTGGCAGCGCATGGCTGAAATCTATACCGCCAGAGGCAACAAGCGTCGCGCCGAGCGCCTTAGAGGCAAGGCCAGGACGCTGTTCGAGCGGTTCAACGATGTATTTTGGGATGAGGCTTCGGGGTTCTATGCTTTCGCCCTGGACGGAAACAAGAAGCCTGTTTTGAGTGTGGCCTCCAATCCCGGTCATTGTCGCCGGACATGTGGAGCGGCTGGGGCATCAGGACCCTGTCGGCAGATCACCCCGCCTACAATCTGAATTCCTATCAGAACGGCTCTGTTTGGCCGCATGACAACGGCCTGATCGCGTTGGGCTTTAGACGCTACGGGTTCTTTGAGGAGGCTGCTCGCGTGGCCGGCGACGTCAGCGGCGCGGCAAGCTATTTCATGCAGCATAAAATGCCCGAACTCTATGCCGGATCACCGCGGACGCCCACCACCTTTCCCGTTCAATACAAGAGAGCCAATGTGCCTCAAGCCTGGGCTGCCGGGTCCTGCTTTGCTTTTCTGCAAGCCATCATTGGCTTCCAGCCCGACGCTCCGAATGAAAAACTCTACCTTGATCCCAGACTCCCGGATTGGATGCCGGAGCTGAGATTGAAGGGTATACTCGTCGGCAGGAAGCGGCTTGATATCCGGTTCTGGCGCGAGAAGGAGAAAACCTGCTGGAACGTTATCGGGGGCGACCCGGCGATGGTGGCGGCGCGAACTTGCGCGACCGGTCCTCGGTTGGCATGATGGCGAACGCACGCAATTAGGGCGAGCCCTCCGCGGCGTGAAAGACGCAATCGATTGAAGTGTTCGACTACCTCGGGATCTTTGCGCGCCGCCGAACCGTCCCTTCATCTGCAAGCACTGCGGGATAGATCACCGACCCGTTTTCTTGAATTACCGCGCCGGAAGTTGGCATGGCCCTCTCGATTCGGCCCTTATCCATCAGGTGAAACACTTCCTCGCCGCGAGCGAGAAGATAGTCCGCGATGATCCGGCGGTGGCAACGCCACCAGACGCCCTCCGAGCACATTATAGCGCAGCGATGGGACCTAAACTCCAGTAGGTGATCAAATCCCGCCTGGAATTCTTCCGATAGCGCATAGTCCGCATAGTTGTGGAAACTTCGGTTTCTCCAAGCGCCATTCGTTTCGGGTGAAACATCAGTCGCCTTTCCGCGGCGCCCGCCGAGGGACGCAACGAATTGATAGGCGATTTGAGCCTCAGCAAGTGACCTTGCCAGGTTGTCGCTGTTGAACTGGGGACAGGCGTTAGAACCGGGCAGACGCCGGACGTCCACGACCATGGCTATCTTTCCCGGCCGGAGAATGTCGATGAACTCCTCGATGGAGTGGTTCGAGTGCCCGACCGTGAAGAAGGGGGCGCTTGGCCGGTCGATCGTATTCTGCATTGGCATTCTGCACGACGTTCCAGACATTCCATTGTTCCAATCTGCACGGTCGGCAGCTTGCCGGTTTGTGACGGGCAGCCATGAACACCTCCTTAGAAAGTGTAGGAATTTGTTCTTGTTTTGTTCCAGAGAGTCAACTACCAGATGGTTGCAAGCGCGAGTGACGCCGATAAGTATCGGCTTGTCGGCAAGCGATCCAAGCCGAAGATTCTTTCGGCAGAGGTCGGACGCCGCGATGCTTGAGCATCCTGCGTTCGTATGGCGGTGCCGTCTACAAACGATGCTAGCCTTCATTCAGCCGGAGCAATGAGAGGTTGCTGCTGGTCAGGTTCGGCGTGTGCTGGCCTACCCCGCTGGCCATGCCGGACCGCTAGCGGTTGTCAGTCGCCTGGCGGTGTCGCTCGAAGATCGCAATTTTCTGCCCATAGGTAAGCCGCATCTCGTTGTGACCTCCGTCGCAGGTGAATGTTTTGACGCTCTTGATCCAATAGCCCTTCCTTACCATCGCCCTATGGCAGATTGGGCATTGAAGGATCATGTCTTGATCGAACAGTTCAGTTGAAAGGACCATCGCATCAGCCTCCCAATTGGAGAGCGGTGCAAGATGGATGCCAGCGCCTCGGTCTTGAATTGAGACAAGACACCGTCAGGTGGAAGGACTCCGCCGCCGTTGCTCTGGCGTCACGGCGTGGTTGGTGAAACTCCAGGTTCCGATCGTTACGGCGGCAAATGGCAATGATGGCAAGGCTGGTCCGGCCCGAACCTCCTGACAGGGCGTCAGGCCGTTTATCCTCAGATCAGATGGCGACACCGATCACGGGTAATGAAATTCTTGGATCATGAAGAGCACAGCGCCGAAGTGGGTTGGCATTTATCGATGCCCGGGCGTCCCGCCATTTATCTGTGTGATCGAGGGATCAAAGGGCGGATACATTTCGCGCGACGAATACATCGCTTCGGGTTTCAAGCCTGACGTCGACGTTCTCCCTTGGGAATCCGAATATAGGACCTCCAAGAGGCCCTAGTCTGCAGCTTGTTCAGCTACGAATCCATCAAGGAAGCGATCCTTCGTTTGTAGGACGGAGGTTTCAGAAAGCATTGGTATGGGTTCAACGGCAGCCCAAGGAGGACAACTTTTGATCACCCGGCAACAAATCCGCACCGCCCGTACAATGCTTGGATGGACGCAAAACGAACTGGCGCGGGGGGCAGGGATTTCCGGAATGGCGGTGAGAAATATTGAAAGCGGCGCTACAGCCGATCCGCGCCCGAGCACGGTTGCTGCACTTCGACAAGCTCTGGAAGCCGGTGGGGCGGAATTCCTTGGTGAGACGATAAGAGCTGATAGGGGCGTTAGACTGCGCACACCTCAAAAAAATGATATATCAAGGGGAATTCCCGAATGAAAGCCTCCGCACGCCGGTTGGCGACCGGCAAAGGATGACAGGAACGCAATCAGATTAGGCGGAGGGCTGGGATAGGCGCCCGCTCAGAACTTGTAGCTCATGCCCACCTTGATTGCGCTCTCGTTCAGCTTGACCTTCGTGGTGCCTGCGGCAGCGGCTGGCGTGGCGAATTGGGTGCTGCCAAAATCGGAATAGCGATAGTCAATGTTTGCGACCAGTTTGTCGGTCGGCGCGTAGGCGAGGCCAGCGCCCACCGTCCAGCCAACCTTGGTTTTACTGAAGTCAGCCCCGGGGAACACCGGACCGCCGAGGCTGGCTTCCCGTACGTCTTCTTCATGGGTATCCCCCGGTTGATCCTCAAACGCGGCGACGCTCGTAATCGGCAGGGGCAATGGCAGGAATTGGATCTCTGCGCGGCCGAATTCCCGCCCAAGCCAGAAAGCTCCGAAAACCGCGTCAATCGTAGCAAGTAATCTCAATATAGCTACCTCCTCGGACGTGGCGGATTACGAGGACGCCACATGGTTCCACCAAGCGTGCGCACAACGTTCACCTGCGGTTACCTACGTGACGCAGTTCATTCATCGCCAATGCGGACTCGTGGTAAGTTATCGGCCCTTATCTCGTTTGTGGGAGATGATCATGACTGATGGTGGTGTGCCCGAAATCGATAAGATGGTAGACCCGTTTGATGAGCACAGCATGGCTCACTCTTGGGAGAAGGGGACTGGCTTCGGTCCTGCCGGCGGGAACGATGGCGGCACAACAGAGCAGTTTACAGGTGTCTACTTCGCATCGTGTCAAGATTGCGCGATTCCCGGAGGCTGGATCGGACCCAATCGACCCTCTCGAGAGCAGGCGCAGGCTGATGCCGACGCTCACAACGAAAGCCACCCTGGCCACAGAGCGGGCGTTGCATAAAGAAAGACGTCGGGAATTTCTTCCAGCGCCTAAGTCACGGCCGATCGGCACTCTGCCGCCAGGAAATAGCATGCCGACCTAAACTGACAGCCATCCGGTGGGTAGGCATCTCTCCGGGCGAGCTATTGAGCGGGGTTCAGGTCAACGGTCACTATGGTCCGGGTCTCCTCGGCGAGCGCCGTGGCCTTGGCGCGCGCCCACGTGCTTTCGAACTGCAGCCTGAGGCAACCAACCGCCGAGCATCAAGACATAGGCGTTTCAGCCGCCGTCTGCCGGTATCAATTCAAGCTCCGCGGGGATATACCTGCCCTTAGCTCGCTCAGTTCATCGACCCGTCGACCAACGGGGTGCTCTGCCACTGAGCTACCGCGGAACGGGCGTCTGAATAACCGCAGACGCCTTGAATTGAAAGACGTTGCGGTCGCCTTGAAAACCCTGCGCGTTTGGCCCGATGTTGCCAATGTGATTCCAAACGGGCTCGGCACGTGCTCCAGACTCCACCAATCGGCCGAGAGCTACACCGCTTTTTGTTGCCGGATCGTCGCCAGCTTGGATGCGAATTGGAATAGAGCCCCTGTACAGAGGTTTCTTGCACCCGCTCTTCACTCACTACCTGCGAAGGCCTGCGCGCGCGTCCTTGCCCCGTCCCCGTGGCGAATGCAGCTAGGGGATGATAGCTCCGACAGAAAGAAAAGCCGCACTCATCCTGTCACGACGCCATAAGTAGCTGAATCGCCACCAGCTCGATGATCAGCAAAACGGCGCACACCGCGCCCCCAAGGGCATAGCCTCTCCAATACTGACTGACATCCTGATCCGTTTGAAACATTTCTGCCCAAGGCCCGTCAGGGGTTACGCCAAGGCAAATGGGGATAGGCATCGTGGGGGGCACGATTGTGTCAGGAGCTAAAGCAGTTCGACCCGACATGCAGGCGGCCCTCTCGACCGCGCCGGCATATTAGTCCTTGCTAACTAATAGCGATAGCCCCGAACAGCCGAGTGCCCTACCCCATGTCACGCGTTCAGCCGCCCTTCGCCTTCGCGTAGTCATTCCGCTCGCGCGGCCTTTCAAGCTCAAGGTCGGCGATGCCTATACTTGTGCCAAGGGCAAGACCGACCAGGCCACGAATACGAGCAAGGAAGTCGGCATCCATAGGCTCGCCGTTCTGATCCCGGCGTAGAGACGTTCGTCACAGACCGCCTGGCTGTGGCGAATTCTTCGAAATGGCTTGTTAGCTCTAGATAAAGGACGACCGTCGAACGGGCGGGGGGCTTGGGGGGTCGACGGTCGTCGGAGTGCAAGGGGCCATAGAGTCAGCAAACTGCGTTGCTATAGGCCCTAACCTGATGTGTCCTTGATTCGGGCTCAGATGAAAACACCAAATGTTGTTAAGGTCAGTGGGACGTGAGGATCAGGCTTCACGTGCAGGGAAGATGCGGTGACGACCGCAGGGAGCCCTTGCTAACCGACCCCATGACCGGAACGAAGTCGTCAGGACAGCCGGCGTCAAGCGACATGTCCATGCCGGGTGACATGCTCATCTTGATCGCAGAACTTGTCCGTCCGGTTCGCCGTCGTCCAGCGAGGTTCCACTCCGGGTGGCGGTGACGATCTCACCGTCCAGCTTTGGGAACTAGCTCGGTTTCCACGCGAGCAGCCGCATCGCGTTGGCCGTTACCAGCACGGTCGCTCCGGCATCGGCGAGGATTGCCGGCCACAGACCCGTGATGCCTACCACAGTAGTCACCAGGAAAACTGCCTTCAGGCCGATCGCAACCGTGATGTTCCGGTGGATGTTCGACATCGCGCGCCGGGAGAGATCGACCATTGCCGCGAGATCGAGGACGCGCCCGTCCAGGATAGCGGCGTCGGCCGTCTCCAACGCCACGTCTGTGCAGCCGCATTTTGCGGAATCCTCTGCTGTGCCAGGCGCAACTGATGCCAGCACTTCAGTCACAAAATGGAGCAAGCCAAAGCTCCCGCAGAATCTGGCGGGCCTACCCGGACGATCTGATCGCCGCGTCCTTTCTCACCGAGATGAGGGATGCCGAACCGACGCTGAATTGAAGCTTCTGCTACCGCCGCTTGGCGCGGTAGGTGGCAACAGAAAGGCGGACCATGGTCCGCCTTTCCTCAAGGAAAACCGTCAGAACAAGCTAGCCGCCCATCTTCTTGGCCATAGCGCAGAAATCGGCATGGGCCTTGTTGAGGGTCGCATCGCCGCAGTCTTTCAGCACCGCAGTTCGTTCGTCAGGTTTCATCGCCATCCAGGCAGTTTTGAAATCGGCTTCCGATCTCAGGGTCTTCATCCCGGCATCGGTGAAGAACGGCGACATCTTGGCCGGATCATCGAGTGCAGATGTCGACCCGGCCATTGCTGCACCACTCGTCATCGCGAGCGCAAGGGCGCCAATTGTGAACATCTTGATATTCATGGAACTACCTCCTTGAGATAATAATCCTAGAAGGAAAACGTGCGCTTACCGAAAGAGGTTCCAATCGCTGCTTCAGGGCAATGACGGTGTGTTGCGCTCGCGAAGTCCGCCGCTCGACGTCTGCTGCATCGGGGAACCTAATTTGGAAAGCGTCATCAAAGGTCAGGGTCGCGGTGCACACCACTTGGCCGCGCTCATCGCGGACGGAAATGCTATAATGCGGTTGCCGCCTTCCGCGTCGCGGTCTTGAAGGGCTAAGGTCTGCAAGGTCGCAACAGCAGCTTTCGAAATTGAACCTGTGAGGAAAACGTCAGCCCGACCTCATCGTGAGTGTATCGCCTTTCGTCTATGTCGAAGAAGTAGTGCGGCATGTGTGCATCCTGCTTTAGCGCCCGCCGGTGCATTAACCTGGGTTACGTCTACCTCCGTTTAGCCTCCCAGTCATGGGCAACGGGCGAAGGCTGTCGCGTTGACGGGAGTGAGGATGCTTGACGCGCGCGCCGAATGATGTCTGCGAACAAAGAAGACTTTCGAACGAACAGAGCCGACTATCTGCTGGCCGCGAAGAAAGGTCGAGCGACCGCTGATGATCGCAATGAGTTACTGGCAAGGGAGATGTGCCAAAGAGACTGGCGCTTAGCAGCATTGGCTGCAAATCCGTGTAGCAGCTTGCCGGAGCCGAGGAAGCCAAACCGCCCGTTTCTGTAGCCAACCGTCCGCCGGCGAGTTCAGCAGGCTTAGAGCACCAGGCGGCGATTGCGCTCGCCGGGGGATCTAAGCCGCCCTAGCCTTGATCGCCCGCTGGCCGAGGAACCACATTCACCCTGGTTGCGTTGTTGGCGATGCTTCTCCACGAACATATCAGCATGGCGCGACGCCACGTTATGGATGGCGAGCGGCATGTTGTTCGTCAGCACGAACGAATAGTTCGACTGCGTTCCAAAAATCTCCCGACTGCGGACGCTTTGAAGTTTCTGGACCTATTGGAAGACGTTCACGCGTTCCAGCGACAACACCTATCGCAATTGCTGTCGAAATCGGCCCCCCGGGAATCTGCACGTTCGGCGACGCCGAAGCGGCTGCCACAGGGTCCAACCGACCACGTGGTCTCGATTTCCGATCCAATCGTCCGGCTTGCGCTAGAGCTGCAGAACGAAATCAGATTGAGGGGGCCGAAAGCTAAGCCTCCGAAGAGCACGCTTCACTAGCTGCCGCCCACCATACCTTGTCGATGATGTTGTCCTGCGGTCAGATTTTTTAGTCGCGCATGCCTCGGATGTTGCATAAGCGGCGACTTATTCGCAACTGGCGACTTTGAAAGCAGGGTCCGGGAGTCACTGACCAAGCGAGCGCTCTTAGCGATCACATCCTGAGTTTGGCGCAACAGTTCCTGTGCCGCTCTTCCTGTTCCCGCAGGTTGTCGAGCAAGGCGGTCATTCGCACACGTTGCGGCGAGCGTTCCATGGTCACCGAACTTGGAGCCCCCGGTGATGTTCCCGGCTAGTGGGGATGCTGCGACACCGGGAACGACTGAGAGACGCTGATGGTGGCAGAATATACCAGTTTCCGGGCCTCGTTGTGGACGGAGACCGTCATGGTTTCATCCAGATCGCTAGAGGCCATTTCGTCGATAGCGATGTCATGGAGGGCCTTGAGCGCTTCTCGTCGCACATCAATCCTACTGTCGAGATCGACCCAGGCATCTCCGAGAGATTGCCCGTTTCTCACGACCTCAAAGAGGTACTTTGACATACCGCAATTTTGAGACAAAGCGACAGTAGCGGCATTCAAATTTGAGAGCCGGCTTTAGGGGCATGGCGTCCAGCTCTTCCGCTGCTGGGGCGTCAGCGCGTGGTTGGTGAACTGCAAATTCCGATCGTCGCGGCCGGCGGCACGGCATTCGTGGCAGTACAGCACCTTCACCAAGTTCCAATGCATGCACTCGTAGTCCGGCCCGAGCCGGCGCACCAACTCGGCCACGTCAAGCAGCGCTGTCCGCTTGCAGGTCAAGCAATAGACCGACAAGCCTGTGCCTGCCTCCAGCTTTTTCCCGAGTGTGTCTTCAGAGAAGGGGTACTTCGACGTCAAGGGCGACTCCAAAATGCGAGGTCGCCGCACCGAGGACAATATTCCTGCCCGCGCTGAGGAACAAGGCCGCTGACGGAATGTTCCATTAGCGTTCTCTTGATGAAGCCCTGCGCATGCGCAGCTCGCTCGGCGCACGCAAGCTGCACTGGCGGCCCGCACCGCTCGGTTTCAGCCTGTATACGAGACAATCCACGGCAGGCGTGTGCTCCGGCCCGGTCAATCACATATGTTGCAGTAGCGTTCACGTATCAGCCATCAATCGTGCACTTTTTGAATAATACTGATCAGGGCTCACGCGTAAGAGAGCGGCGGTGGGTCTCCAGGGCCTTAGGTAAAGCATGGCCAGATTTTTCTTCGACATATCCTACGGCGGAGACGTCTATCATGATGCGCACGGCTCCTCTCTAAAGGGCCAACGCGAGGCGATGGAAGGCGCGTTCGATATAGTCCGCAAGCTGATGGCTGAGGTGAAGCCGACGGATCTTGTCTGCACCGTCCGCGATGCCGGCGGCCATCAGATCATGCAGATCAAAGCCAGTGACGCCGATCGAGGATAGCGTGTCAAAACAAAGACAATCCAATGGCAGTTGCAGGTCTCGCTCGTAGGTTCTGGATGAGCTGACCGTTCTCGATATACTGGGCCTTCAGGTCATTGGTGCTTTCGCCGGATGGCCAGTAGACCAGCCCGCCCAGGGCATGACGCCGAGGTGTTGGTTAAAGGTGTGGACGCTAAATGGCGCACCTAATGGCCGAGCGAATGGGGGAAACCGGAGGCTCCGCTGCTGACAAACTCCCCATCAAATGAGATTTTGAGCCGATTGCTTTCATGAATCCTAGGCAGGGCCTAAGCATTTCACTGATTCTATGGCCCCTATCCTTGGTGACCGACGGCACATCCCCGCCCGTTGCCGTCGGTTGCCGGTTTGCCCACCGGCGCTCTTCAAGCACAGCAAGCGCCATCGAGGGCCGCCCCCGGAATAATTTCCATCCTGCAGGAACAACGGGCTCAGCGGTAAGTTAGCGCAGCCTAACAAAGGACGCGCGGAGATGAGATTCGTCGTCATTCTGGATCCGACCGACCAATGGATGGTGTTCGACCAATTGACTGACCTGCCTGCCGAAATTGGTGACAGAGTGCTCATTGGGCTATCCCAAGAGGAAGCTGAGCAGCTTGCTCGCGAGGCCAGTGCTCAACAGCCTTTGGTCGCGTAATTTGCCTCGCATCAGCGCTGCCGTCTTTGAGGCCAGGAACACCCCCGCTGAGGTTTTAGGGGTCGTGGATCTCTCCAGTCACGCTGATTCAAAGATCAGCATGCGCCTCGGCGAAGCCATCCAGTTTGTGGCGAATGCATCCGTCCTTGGATACGATGTCCGTGGAGCGATGGTCTTTCACGGCGAGCCGGGGAAGCGCGACAGATGCTCGACTTCAACCTGAAGCGGCTGGCGCATAGAGCACGATCCGGAAAGCTCGAAGGTGCCTACTACTTCGGGGAACTCAAAATCGGCCTCTATCCAGAGTTCTCGTTCGACCAGCTCCTCATCGGGATTCTCGTCATAGGGAACGTGGAAGTCGGATTTCTTGACCTTGCGCCGCGCTGGATCAAAGCTGAATAGCCTCGCTAGAGCTTGCAGTACCGCGGTCTTGCCGGCACCGTTTGGACCGAGCAGAAATGTCAGGTCGTCTAATTCCAGTTCTGTGTAGTTCGCACCAAACGATCTAAAGTTGCTAAGCCGCAAGCGCACAAGCTTCATCTTTCCCCCTTATCGTTCGCATGTGGCCACGCGACGCTCCCGTTCGGACCATGCAGACTGGCCGCTGCAGCGAGTGGAGAAGCTAGCGCGCTTCAATCCTCAGCGCAGTCAGCGTCTCCGGCGTGATCGTCCCGGTAACCTTCAGCGAGTAGTCTGCCTGCATGCGCAGCAGCCCCGCCCTCAATTCAGGGTTCATCTCGCCGTCTATCTCGCCGCTGTAGTAGCCGAACGCTAACAGGGCGAACTGGACCTCCTGGACGATTTCCTTGAACTTGTAAGCGTTGCCCGGAAGCGTCTTCAGTGGCGCTGGCGCGATCGCGGGCGCCTGGTAGGCCGGCGCGGGCGTTGACGGCGCATTGTACAGCGGGGCGGGTTGGCTCGGCGCTGGCGGGATGTAGGAATAGCCGCCCGTCGACGACCTGTGGCTCGAGTGCGAGCTATGGCTGCTGTGGCTGCTATGACTGCGATGTCCCGCCAAGGTGTACAGATGGTCGAGCTTGAAGATATCGAAGAGAGATTTCGTCTTTCCGAGATCGCCGTCCAACGTTGGCTTGGTCGGCAGCGCCTGCGCATTGGCTGGCAAGAATCCCGCCGCGAGCAGCGACGGTATCGCGAAGAGCCGCTTCTTCATTGGATAGCCCCCAAATTGCTGTATCCGTGGTTAGCTGGATGCCACTCGAAAAATCCCCCACACCGAGCCTTCAATGAGCATCCGCCGCACTCCTCTCGGTAAGCGCGCTTCCAGTCGGAGATCGTCGCAGGCGCCAGATGGCGGTATGGCTCCGGCACCGTGCAGAGCGGGAAATTGTACATCCAGGTAGCTATCCCCCGGCTCCGCACGTAATCGATGGAACGGCCGACGACATCGAAGCCTTGTGAACTGTCGTGGAAGAGCGCCTTCCAGTTCATGCGGCCGAAGCCGATGTTCTCCATCTGCATGATTGCCCATGTCCGGATGAAAGGCAGAGTGGAGGCGATGAACCTTGCCAGCTGAGGTAGCCCATCGCTATTCGGACGCATCAGCACGGTGCGGAGCTCCACCTGGGCGCCCAGACGACACATGAGCGCCAAGTTCTCCAATAGCTGTTCGTGCGCGCCAGCCTTCCCGACGATCTCATCATGGACGGCGGGATCGCGGGAATAGAGCGGGATTCCCCAGACCACCCGGGCCAAGTCGATACGGCTCATCGCGTCCCGATCATCCAGATCGAAATGTTGGCCATTGGTCAGGACGTGGAAGGACAGGTCAGGGCGAGCGTCCAGGACCCTCCTCAGGAAATCGAAGAGTTGGACCTTGAAAAGCGTCGGCTCCCCGCCGGAAATACCGATAGTCGCGCCTTCCGGCGCAAGCAACGCCGCGGTCTCGAAGTACGAGAACAGGTCGAGATGATGTTTCTTGGGCGGCTGGGAGCACATCAGACAAACCTGATCGCACCGTTCGGTCACCAGTAAGGTATTGTCCTGCGACGAACTGCGAACGAGGCGGTCCGCGGTTCCGCGCCGCGGGTTTACGAGCAGCACGTCTCCATCGACCTCGGAAGGGTCGATGCCAAGGATACGTATCGGACCGGCCTCGCCGACGTAGTCGGCGCCTTCAGGGCCGACGTGCTCCAGCGCCGCGTCGAAAGGATTTAGTTGTTCGGTCCTTTGCTCCCATGCATCGGCCTCAAACGAGCGAAGCCGGACCACGAAAGGCTGGTCGGTGTTTGCCTCTACCTTGATACGCAGGGGTATCATTGGTGCGTCGAAGCCATGCTGTCGTCCCAGCCGCCCACGCCGAGCCAAGCGGCAACCGACGCTCGGGCAGGCTCATCCTTGCGGTAAAGGACCTCGAATACCTTGTCGAACAGCGACAAATGCCGGCCGCAAAACCACGTATCCGGCCGCGGGACATCGATTCGGCCATACCGGGAGATGTCGTCGATCACGTCAGTGCCGCAGAACGGCTGGTAGGCGCAGTGGATGCAATCTGGATCGAAGTGGTTGAATGCACCGGAATTGAGAACGTCGACCTTTGCCCGGTCGATTCCTGTCCCGACATCGCCAATACTGAGATCGATCCGGCCGATCCTAGATAGCATCCGAGCTTCATCGGTCGGATAGAAGCGTCCGTCGTGATCTATGACAACATAGTCGGAGGCGAAGAAGTTCGGGTTCCGAATGTCGACGTGGCAGTCGGCACCGAAGCGGAGCGCACGCTTCAAGCACTGGCTGAAATAGTACTCTTCCATGAAGCGCCCGGTCCGATGATTGCGGGCGATAAGACGGTCGATGAATTCGGCGTGGAGACAGTTCCAGCGCGCGAGAACATTGTCGCCTTGCTGGATCTTTCTGGCGAATCCTTGGTGGTTTATCGGGCGCAGGTAGACGGACCTGATCCCATAGCGCTCATAGTTGTCCAGCAGCGTGTCGAAATCCGGCGGGTTGGCGACATCCACCGTGGGCAGAGCCGAGATCTTGCCCTCCGGATAGCGGGAAACGGCTGCCTCGAGATTTCGAAAGAAGGCGTCAGTGACTCCGGTGCCGTGGGTTCGCTGACGCTCATGCGTGGCCCGGTCTCCGTCAAGCGACGTGCTGATGAATGTATCATCGGCATCCAGAAAGTCCCATGCACGCTCGTCCAGTGCTTGCAGATTCGTGCAGATGACGAATTGAGACCGGGCAAACCTTCCGCGACAGAAGTCCCGAACGGCTCTCAGGAGATCGACCCGAAGCAAGGGCTCGCCCCCCTGAAACTCGATCTTGATATCCTGGCCGTCCAAGCGGTCGAGGAACGAAAGTACACCGACGACGGTCTCGTCCGACCAGTCGAATCCGCGAGCCTTCTCGGCAGCCCGCGAGACTTGGCAATAACCGCAAGCGAGATTGCACCTAAGCGTCGGCACGAGGATAACGTAGTTCATTCTCGTCCGCCTCGCCTGGCGCCGAGCCCACCTGTAGGCGAACGATGTCCACCGAAGATCGAATTCCCGATCAAATCCGTGGTTCGCTTCCCTGAGGAACGTTCCGTCGACGGTAGTAAGGCTATCGGTGGCGTACCGATCCAGGAAGTCGTGGCTCGACTTGAAGAACCCGCCTATATCATCGCAGAACAACACCGAACCGTCCGACATCTCGCGGAACTTCAGCGGCCAGACGTTCATCGGCTTGTGACCGCGGCGACGAGCGCTTGGCGCATGGTCAGAGTTTCGGCGTAGATTTTCTCGCGATAGACAGCGTGCAAAACATCTTTGCGAAACCGCTCTTCCGTGAGGTCGATCGAACCGCGTATTGATATCCCACCGTCGCGCCATGTGAACTGGCACGTTGGGTACAGCGCCTGAAGGCGAAGCATCGCCGAATTGGCGTGCTTTTCAAATTGTGGCGAAACATCCACCACGAAGTCTAGTTCAACAGCTTTCGGCAATTTTTTATCGTATCCCGCCCGGTGCGATAATGCGCGGGTTGGAATAAACAATCAACGGCATTCTTGACAAAGCGCTCTCAGACTCGGCCTCACTTGAGAGGTATTTTTTCACTCTAGGGTTCCAGCCCATACTTGCAAGGTCCGCTAGAATACCTATTTCAGGCGTTAGCGTTCCGAAGGAGGACGCCACAATGAGCTGCCTTATGCTCCGCATCTCGATCGCGCTCACTCTGTTTCTTATGGCTGATGGCGTTGCCTTCGCCAGCAAGATTATCGGTAATGGTTAATTGCATGAGGCGCAGGCGAGGCATGCCAACCGGTTTCCTGCGCCTCAAGTCTATCCACCGTCCACGATAGTGTTCTGGCGGGTGAGCGTCTCGCGCAAACCGGACCTTCGCGTTAAGCCCCGATCGCTTGGCATCACCCGGTAAGCATAAAACCTCAAAGCCCTGCCACCTTCTTGCTTAGCCGCTAGGATTCGTGAATATGGTCCTCGGGGTTGTGTAGGGGAGTACTATGCGTCGCGTGTGCAGTATGGGCGTCGCTGCGTTGTTGGCAGCTGTTGTTTTGCCAGCTATGAGCTCGGCATCATCGCTTTCCGAGTTTATCCAGATCATCCAGAACGGCCAGCAAATGTCGCGGCCGATGGCTTTCAGGCCTCCGCAGTCGAATGCATTTTGGCTTGTTGTATCGAGCCGGCCCAGCGAAGGAGAGGCCATATCACTTGCGCAATCCTATGCGCCGACACTGGGGCCGACTCTGGTCGTCCACAGCAGAAACGGAGTTTTTGCTGTCTTGGCCGGGACGCTGTACCAGGATAAGGCGAAGTCGAACCTCGCGGCTCTCAAGGAGTTGCACATCATCCCACAGGATTCGTTTCTCTCGCGCGGCGACGGGCTGGATGGACTGGTTTGGATGTCTTACCAAAGGGGAGCCTCGTTCGACTTCATAACGCAGCCGAGCTATCTGAGAGTCGTCCAAAGAATCCAGGCGGCCATGTCCAGGCTTGGTCTATATTCCGGCCCTGTCGAAGGATTGATAGGGCCCACGACGGTGAAGGCCTTCAGGGCCTACCTTGCCCGCTTCGACTTGCAGCCGGGCGAATTGCTGACAGAGTACAGCCTCGCGGAGATCGAGCGTAACGCAGGGGATGGCTTTAATAGTGACCAGGAGCGAAACGCCGCCCGGGATCTCGGCTTTACGGATGCGCAGAGCTACAACGACGCAAGGGCCGGCGGCTTCACATCTGCAAGCGCATTCGCCCAGGCGAAGAGCATGGGTTTCATTACCCAGCGCGACTACGATGCGGCAATGTCGGGCGGCTTCCGCAGCAGCGACGAATATCAGCGGGCGCAGACGGGCGGCTTCACGGCTGCCAATGAATATCGTGCGGCCGTCCAACTTGGCATGCAGACTAGGGTGGAGTTGGCCGCCTACCGCGCGTCTGGGTTTTCCGACCCCGCAGCGTACCGCGATGCCAAGCAGAAGGGCTTTGCCGACAAAGCCTCCTATGACAAGGCAGAGGCCCGCAAGCTAAAGGCTGCGAGAGGCGCCGCAACGACGCTTCTTTCCGATGCCGAAACCTTTCTGAAGTTGAACCCTCAGACCTCGAACCTGGTCGAGATCGCCGGACAGGCCGCTGCGTTGAATGCCCAGGTCCAGACCGCATCCACCGATGCGCTGAACAATTCGGCGCTCAAGCTGAGCAACCTGCTGATGACGGTGTCCGGTTACTCCGAGTTTTCGGCATCGCGGGACAAGGAGCGTGCCCAGGCGATCGAAAAGCAGAGGGCTGAAATCTTCGCTGAGCTCCAGGCCGACCGCCAGGCGCTCAAACGCTGGATGAGCAGCCATCTGACATCGACCAAGCTTCCAGAGGTCGTGCAGGAAGTGAAGGCTCTCGATGATGTTTCCGATACGAACGACCTGGACTCGCTGACCGACGCGAGAGAAAGCGTGCGGACGATGATCGCACGGCAGGCGCTAGTGGAGGAACTGGATACAAGCCCGGCCGCTTCCAGCCAGTCAGGAAACGGTGCCGCCCAGGAGAGCAACACCGCGACTTATTCGGTCACTGACCTGAACAAGGCGCTCCTCCGCGGTGCGCTGCAGGACGTAGTCGTTCTCTACAACGCAGGCCCGAAAGCGCCTTCCCTGCTCCGCACTATTTCCGGCCAGTTCTCGCTGACGAAGAACCAGGCGTGGATCTGCCTGCTCGGCCCGGCGAGAACGCCAGCCTTGGACAAAGCTCTGCTCGGTGCCATCGATCCGCTGGGCGGCAAGTCAGTAAACGTCAGTTCGGATTGCGGGGCGAACGACCTCGAGAGCGCCGATCTCTTCCTTGTCCAGCGGAAGACCTTCCTGGAGTCCCCGCCAACGCTTCAGGCGGCCTACCTCGAGGCGATGGAAGCCAAGACGATCCGCGTCTTCGATCCTATCCGCTTCGAAGACATCAAGGCCCGCATGGATTCAGATCAGACGCTGGCCTTGAAGATCGCCCAAGATGTAACGTCCGGAACGCGTGAGGGATATGGCGGGATCCTGCTGACGAACTCGTTGGACCGCATCTGCACCGTCGTCGACGGCAATGCGGCCGTGCACGAAGCGACCATCGGCAAGATAGCCGATTTCGCCGGGGTGTCTGGAAGCACCGTATCATATCCGTCGATCGACAAAGCCTACGAGGACGTGCGGCACGAACAGTGCCGGGCGCTCTACGCGTCGGCCACGAACCTGAAAGCCACCTCTGAAGCGCTGGCGCGCGACGGCGTACGGTTTGCCTTCGCCCCGGTGTGGCTCGACCAAAGCGAAGCCGCCAGTACCGCGGCCAAACTGGATGCCACCAGGCAGGAAACAATCAAAGCCGCGGAGGCCAAGCGGGTGGCCGCCGACGAGGAGAAGAAAATCGCTGCCCAACGCGAGGCAGACGAGAAGAGCGCCAAATCGGCCCGCCAGTTGGATCTGCGCCAGAAAAACGGACCTGCCGCGACCGCACTGCTGAACCTGTTCTCGGATGGCCTGAAGAAGACCGTCCTGGGTACGACAGACAAGGCCAACACCTCCTCCGGGATCAATGTGGAGACCCTGTTCCCTGATTTCGCAAAGTGGAACGCGGGCCTGTCGCAAGACAACTGGAAGGCCACAGACGTGATCTCCGCGGTGGAGGATTACGGCACCGTCAATTGGAAGGGTCGCAATCTAGACGGCATCGTCGTCAAGGCGACGGTCAAGATGGCGAGCGCGGAGCGGGGCCAGTACAAGGACGAGTGCTTCCTGTTCGGCGCCGTCGTCGACAACGAATTCCAAATGGTTCGCGACCCGTATGAGACCAAATGCAATGAAACTCAGATCTCAGCCCAGTGGGCTGTCGGCCACGAGCTCAAGAGCCTTTGGATTGCCAATTGACCTGACCTATCCCTCATCGCGATCGGAAAACTCGGGCATGATTTCGCCGGCCAGCAGCTTCTCCTTCGACAGCAGCCCGGCATCCTCGAGCGCCTCGAAATCCGGCAACTGGCGCAGCGTGTCGAGCCCGAACTGCGACAGGAAATTCTTCGTCGTCACATAGGTGTAGGGCGCGCCCGGCTGGGGGCTGCGCGGCCCCGAGGCGATGAGGTCCTGCGCGCGCAGTACGCCGATCAGATCGCGCGATACCTCCTTGCCGAAGAAGGAAGACAGCTCGCCACGCGTGATCGGCTGGAAATAGGCGATGCACATCAAGACAAGCGTCTCCAACTGCGACAATTCTTTCGCCCCCTGCCCCGCCGGCGTACCGAAGGCAGCGTGGATGACGTCGCCAAAGACCTTTTTGGTCCGGTGCTGCCAGCCGCCGGCGACCGCGACCAGTTCGTAGGGGCGGCCGGCGAGCTCGGCGCGGATGTCGTCGATGACTAGGTCGAGATTGCAGTTTTTCCCCACCACCCGCGCCAGCATCTCGCGCGCCACAGGCTCGCTGGCCGCGAAGATCACCGCTTCGACGCGGCCCATCCACTCGCGCCAGCGCAGTTCCGGCGGCAGGTGCTCGAGCTCGGTGTCCAGCAGCGCTGGCTGCTCGTCTGGCTTGCGGCGAACGGAGGCTTGGCTCATCGCTACAGCCCAAACAACCGGAAGGTCGGGCGGCCCGAAAGCTCGCGCACGGCCTCAAGTTGCTGCAGCCGCTCGAACAGGCGCCGCGCCGCGAAGCGCGACAAGTTTTTCGTCGTCAGCGATCCGGCGACGGCATCTTCATTCAGCAGCAAAAAAATCACGTCGCCGGCGCCTTTGGCGCGCAGTTTTGGCGCCACCGCCAGGAGTTTTTCGGCGCGGCGCGACAGTTCGCTGGCCAGCCGGCAGGCCTCCGCCGCCGCTTGAACCAGCGCGACGCAGACCGCGCGCTCAAAATTTTTGTCCCCGGGTCGGATGCGCTTGCCGCTGGCTTCGCCGCGGAAGGCCGGGCCAAAGGCCTGTGTCATCAACAGCGGCAGCGGCAGCGGCCAGCGCAGGCTTTGCGCCAGCACCAGGTCGGCGAGCCACCATGCCAACAGCTCGGCATCGGGGCGTATGGCGACGACGTGCGCAGCGATTGCCGCCGCGGCGAACGGCGCCGGCCGCTGCGACCCAGCCACGTCTTCGATCTCAGTGCACAGGTCAGCGAGCGCCTCATCGTCCCGGGCCAGCCCTAGCATCTCGGTCACTTTTGCCAGCCGATCGGCGCTGACCGCCGGCGGCTGCAGCGCCAGCTGGCGCCAGGCCCCAAAAATGGCGCCGGCGGGGCCGGGATCGGCGCCGGCTGGGCAAAGCTGCCAGGCATCGCGCAGGGCGGCCTCATCCTCGGCGCGGCCGGCCATGCGCATGCTGGCGGCGGCGCATTTGAGCGCCAGCCGCTGGCGCCAGGCGCCGGCCCAGGCAGGCTGCGCCCGGGCGAGGCTGTCGAGCGAAGCTAGTGCGGCGCCGGCCCGGAAAGCGGCGTCTGCGTCATGCATGGCGCCATCGGCCGCGAGCACCCAGGCCGGGACGGTCGGCGGCGGAGCGGGATTGGCGGTCGCGGGATCGAGGCGAATCATGTGTTTGGAGGGTAAAGCGGCCGTGCGCTTTTGGCGATGATTTTCGCCACAAAACGCACAGCTTGTCGGAGAGCCGAAACGAATGATAATCTTGCATTATCGCTCGTTCTTGTCTTTATAGAGGAAATGGCCGTTTTCAGCGAGCTGAAGCCCGAAAATAGCGCCGCGCGCGGCTCCGGACCGTCCCACAGCACGGGGGCGGATGACGACGTTTCGGCCGCGCGGCTGTCGGCCAACGGCGCGCCCTCAGAGGTGCCCGCTGGCCTTCAAGGTTTCGGCAAAAGTCTTGAGCGGAACGACAAGCGTCATTGGACGGTCATTCAGCGGCTCGGCGCCATAGCTCGCGTACCAGCTCGCGGCTCGACTGCTTTTGGCGTCGATGATCATCAGCACACCGCCGACTTCCTCAGTAACGCGGATGCAGCGCAGCGCGGCGGCGAGCAGAAGCTGACCACCAAGCCCCCTGCCCGCCACCGATTTGTCGACAGCAAGCCGCGCCAGCAGAAAGCCCGGCACATCGTGTCGCGCCAGACCCTTCGTCATCGGGGGAGGAACCGCGTGGTGTTCGACCGAGGCCGGAGCCAGACTGTAGAAGCCAAGGATTTTTTCCGGTGCATCGTCGGGAACCGCACAGAACGACTTCACAGCGTTCTGCTCATGCCCTTGCCGTGCGAACCGCTGCAGGAAGGCATTCATCTCGACATCGCCACAGTCAAAGGCTTTCCGGTCGTGCGACCGGGCGATCGCCTCCTCATGCCAGGGCGGAAGGCTCACAGGGTCTTCGGAAGCGCGGCCGCCGCCGCACGCAACTTCGCGTTCGGCTTCGGAGGATTGTCCAGAAGCTCAAGGATGCGGCCAAAATCCCGCTCGGATACCTTTATGGTGTCAGCTTCGGCGATTACGGTTTCGGCTTCGCGCAGCGCGGATTGGGTGACGAAGCTGGTGAGATCGGTATGGCGAAGCGCTGCGGCGCGCAAGAGGCGCGCCTTCACCTCCGGCCTTACCCGGATGTTCATCCGATCAGTATCATCAAGGGCTGCCCGGGCCATCGCTTGGATTCCCACGTTACTTGAACAGCATAGATACATCTGCCGGATCGCGATTGCAACTACGTACGCATTGAATGTGTACAGAATGGAGGCGTCTCATGAGTCCTGACGAGGACGACCTTCCCGACATCATCGATATGGTTGTGGAGATGGGGCGCGCAGAAGAAGAGCCACCGGCAGTCCCCTCCCCTCCCCTTCCAGCAGCGACGCGTGTCATCGAGCGCCTTCCCAGCCATCTGGAGGACCTCGCCGGCCGCGCACGCGACTATGTCGAGGCGGCGAGCTCGGCCAACACACAGCGGGCCTATGCATCGGACTGGAAGCATTTTTCCAGCTGGTGCCGGCGGCAAGGCGTCGAGATGTTTCCGCCCGATCCACAGGTGGTCGGCCTCTACATCACGGCTCAAGCCTCGGGCACGGCGACCGGCGACAAGAAGCCGAGCTCGGTGTCGACGATCGAACGCCGGCTCTCCTCGCTGGCCTGGAATTACGCCCAGCGCGGCCGGCCGCTGGACCGCAAGGACCGCCACATAGCAACCGTGATGGCCGGCATTCGCAACAAACACGCAGCCCCGCCTCGGCAGAAGGAGGCGATCCTGCCGGAGGATCTGATTGCCATGCTGGAAACACTCGACCGCGGAAGCTTACGCGGCTTGCGCGACCGCGCCATGCTGCTCATCGGCTTTGCCGGCGCTCTTCGTCGCTCCGAGATCGTGGCGCTGGATGTCGGCCGCGACCAGACCGAAGATGGCCGCGGCTGGATCGAGATCCTAGAGAAGGGCCTCCTGATAACCCTACGCGGCAAGACGGGCTGGCGGGAGGTCGAGGTCGGGCGTGGCTCGTCTGACGCGACCTGCCCGGTCGTGACGCTGGAGACCTGGCTCAAACTCGGGCGTATCGCCCACGGTCCTCTATTTCGCCGCGTCACGGGTCACGGCAAGGCGGTCGGCGCCGAGCGGCTCAACGACCAGGAGGTCGCCCGCCTGGTCAAACGCACCGCGCTGGCAGCCGGTGTGCGCGGTGATCTGCCCGAGGGCGAACGCGGAATGATGTTTGCCGGCCATTCGCTGCGAGCAGGCCTGGCGTCCTCGGCCGAGGTCGACGAACGCTATGTCCAGAAGCAACTCGGCCACACGAGCGCGGAAATGACCCGCAAATACCAGCGGAGGCGCGATCGTTTCCGGGTCAATCTCACCAAGGCGTCGGGATTGTAGAAAGCCCCCTCCCCTGCTCAGTGCGATGCACCGGCAGGTTCTTTGGCCGTCTCCCTCTCAGACGACAGGGCTCGCAACACGGCCTCAGGCTCTTTCGCCATGATGCGAAGCAAGGTACGCGCGGCCCCGCTCGGCTGCCTTTTCCCCTGCTCCCATTTCTTGTAGCCGGACGGGCTGGTTCCCAGCACGGCTGCCATCTCATCCTGGGTCAGGCCTAGCCTCTTGCGGATAGCTTTTGCATCCACAGCGCTAACTTCCACACTGTGCACCTTGATGCCCGGAACGTCCTTGCCTTGCGCGTGAGCCAAAGCTTCCGACATCGCCTGGATCAGATCGGCTGCGAACTTCGTCATTTCGCTCATCCTCATTAAACAGCTCAGCTGCCGGCTTGATGAACAATGGTGTCCCGACAACTGTCAGCATCAGTCCATATAACCCAATGGGTTACCAAATTGAGCAGGGAGGGCGAAAGTCAATGACAGACTGCCCCCTGACGTATCAATCGTGCGCCGATCCGCTCTCGTTGCCGGCACAGCCACGCTTGGCGATACAGGGCGAAATGATCGGGACATGGCTACCAGCCCTTTTTCTTCATGCTGTCGCGCAGTGCTTCGCTGATATCCAGCGAGTTGCCCACGGCATTCGCCCCGTTCCCTTGTCCTATCGGAGGTTCCTCCGCCCCTTTCCCGGCAGCAGCCTTCTCAAGCGCCCCGACCCTGGCATTGAGCAACGCGGTGATCATGGGCCACACCGAGAATTTCTGCGCCCGCGCCTTCTCTGTGAGATCCCGCAGATAGCCGCCGCAACTACGAATATGTTCGGCCCGTTGCAGAATCGCAGCCAGGGTAATCGACGCATTTTGGGAGCCCATGACCTCTACCGCCTCCTGCCAGGCGCCTGGGCTGACCCCGATCGTTGGCCGCGCCCTGTCGGCGGCCGCTGCAAAGTCTCGCCAGGTCCGGATTTGCGTCCCCTTCGTGTAGTTGGCGATGTCAGGGCAGGCGCTCAGCACCATTCCCAAGGGCACATCCCGTTGTGGCAGGCTGCACACGTTGTCGTTATGCTCGGCGTCGCGGCCGGCTTCAATCTTATTTCCTGAGCTATTTTCAGATTCACCGGTAGGATTATGATTTGGGTTTGAAGTCTGTATGTGGCGTCCAGAACGGGACTCATTGGCGTCCGGATTCTGCGATTCTACGAACGATTCCAGTGTCTGATGCACGTCGGCCCAGAGGTCTTCGAGTTCCCCTGCTATGGTCTCCAGAACCTGCCGCGGCGCCGTGCGCGGGAGCCCCCCTATGATCGCTTCGTAGCGACGGTGAAAGCTGCTCCAGTTGCCGGGAACGCTCTCGTTGATGCCAACGTCAATCAGCTTGACCACGTCGCGCCGACAGATGGTCAGCCTCTCCTTGACCAGGCGGAACGCCTTGCGCTCGATCGCAACTGCCTCCGCGAGTTCCCTAAACTCTTCGGCGCGCGTCAAGATCGGCGACAGATCGAAGCCGTAAGCCTGCTCGATTGCACCGCTCTGCCCCTTCCTGGCGAAACGCTTGCCGTTCGGGCTGTCGCGGCGGATGATCAGGCCGCAATCCACCAGGACGGCGATATGACGCCGCAGCGTGGTCGCCGGCATGCCGTTGGCGCGACGGATGAGCTGCTCATTCGACGGAAAGACGACCAGGTTCTCGTCTCCAGCCAGTTCCTCGCCGCGATGGAACGTCAGCAAGGCGTTGAGGACGGCCAGAGCGCGATCCGTTGCCCCAAGCGCTTCCTTAGCCTCGCGTATGTCGCGGAAAACCTGCCACTTCGAGACCTTAGCGTCTTGATCTACAATCTTCGCCGAAACCTGGCTTGAAATCAGGCCAAGCGTCATCGGCCGCCGCCCAAAGGGCGTCGTTGCAATATGCGTCCCCATCTTCCTTCACCTATCGCTAGGCAAAAGAATTAGGCCCGCCGAAAACGGCGTTTGCCCCTCACGGGACTCTTGACTGTGATTCCGGGAAATGCGATTCTCTAGGTGTTCAATCTTGAGAAGGGCTTCCGGAACTCGTTTCGGGGGCCTTTTTCCTTTGCGGTTACGGTTCCTCTCTCGGTTGCGTCGAATCCCGCCGAAACGCCTCGTAGAGACGATCAAGGTTCTCCGACAAATAGTCGCCAAACGCACGCGCTTCGGAGCTCTTGGCCTTGATCGCCAAAGTGAAGCGTTTCGCGTCTGTGGTTATGTCAGCCGAAAGGGATCCCCCCTTCGGCGCCCAGCTTCGCTTTTGCGGGCCGGACTGGGTGCGCTTTCGAGAAGAGGCTGTTTTCAGCCGCCGCACGAGAAGATCGAAGCGAGCATCGCTCGGAAGGGCCGAAAAGCCATCCTCATTGACCACCTCTGAAGCAATATCGTGGTTCGATGGCTTGTCCATGAGCAGCTTGAGCTCATACCAGCGATCGCGACCAATACCCTTGGCCTCGCCAATCGCCGCGAGAATGTCTGCGGGGAGGGCTGCCACCGACAGCATCTTCGACAGGGTCGTGCGGTCGATCGAAAGCGCCTTGAGGATGGTTGCATTGTCCTCGTCGTAGCGGAGCCGAGCCAGATCCGCGGCAAAGAGCGCGCGTTCGACGAAAGGCACGTTAGCGCGAGCCGAGTTCTCTTGCCCGAGCGTGAGGACGTGTTCACGATCCTCCATCTGCTTGATGACGGCTCGTACCTTTCGGCCAAGCGCCTTGGCGACCTGAACGCGCCGGTGTCCAAAAACAACCATGTAACGGCCGGTTGCTTTTGGATGCGGTCTGACCAGGATAGGGGAGTTCTGGCCGTTCTCGCGTATTGCCTCGAGAAGTTCGCTGAACTCCTGCTCGTTGTCGGCACGCCTGTCACGTACGAAGGAGACATCGACGACATCAGGCTCGAGCTCGACGATGGTCTCTCCCGATGCGAGCTTATCCGCGCGCGACGCCATTTCGTCCAGCGTGCTTAGAATCGATCGAGATGCGCCCCTCGCCGCATATTCGACGACCGAGCGCTCCACAGGTCTCTCGTCGCTGTCCAGAATGTTAGCGAAAGGATTTTTACGAGCCATCGCGCGGTCTCAAATATCTCTTATACTATTGAAAACACCGTAATTTTTGACCGTTTTGACGGCAGTCAACATCACAGCCGGCCCCAAGCCTTATGAACCAGACCCTGGATTTCGAAATTTACCGCGTCCAGCGCTTCAATTGCCCGGTCATAGGTGTCGCGATTGAAGTTCGCACGCTCGACCTCGTACAGCGTTTGCTTCGTCAAGCCGGCATCGGATATTGCCGTCGACTTGACCATTGGACTCTTCAGAATTTCCTCGGCCAGGATAGATTGCATGAATCCCAGCATCTGCGTCTGGGGGACGTCGGTCGGCTCAAAGCGAGTGATCAGGTAGCGGAGCCAGTCGATCTTTACTGGCGCACCTTTCTCGCGGATCGAGGCGACGAAGTTGCCCAACATAAGGAGGAACTGGCTCATCGACATCAGGTCCAGCATCTGCGGATGGACCGTGACGAGGACCGATGTGGAGGCGGTGAGCGCCGTCAAAGTGAGGAAGCCCAGTTGAGGCGGGCAATCGATGACGACAACGTCGAACCGGTCATCCACTTCTTCTAGTGACCGCCCAAGCCGGCTGTAGAACCGCTTGCCTTCGTTCGAACTCTGCATGGAGAGGGGCGTGTCGAACTCGTATTCCTGCAATTCGAGATTGGCCGGAATGATGTCGAGCAGGGGAAAGTTTGTCGGCAGAATCACGTCCGCTATGGATCGACGCTTCTCGTCATACCGGATTGCGTCATAGAGCGACGGATTGCCATCAAGTTCTGGCTGGAACCCGTGCAGTGCCGATAGGGACGCTTGCGGATCGAGGTCGATCGCCAAAACCCGGTGCCCGGTAAGTGCGAGATGCTGCGCCAGATGAGCAGCGGTTGTGGTCTTTCCAGATCCGCCTTTGAAATTCACGACGGCGATGACTTGAAGCTTCTCTCCGAGCTTCCGGGAAGGAACATATTTCTTGGCGTCAGAGCGGCCGTTCTTGTCTAGATAGTGCCGCAGCTCGATCATCTGCTCGGCGGTATAGAAACGCCGCCCGCCAGCCGCTATGAGTGGCTCAGGGCCTTTCCCTTCGAGGTGGAGGCGCTTGAGATTGTTGGGACTGATCCCGAGGTAATGTGCGACCTCCGACATAGGGAAGCGGCGAAGCGTCTTCTTGGCGTTCGGCGGAAACTTCTCCAGTCGCAGCTGGTCGAGTTTACGGGAGATCTCGGCGCCTTGCGCCAGGATCTTTTCGTCAAATTCGAAAGGTGGAAGCGCACTCATTCGGACCGGCTCCGGGAAGAAAATAGCGCCAGAATGCGGTGATCCGGCCAATTTGGCGCCAGTATGTCCGATTCCCCCTTTGTGGCAAGGAGAATAGAGTTAACAAGTGGTTAACGCCACACCCATAAGTTGCCGATCAGGCGGACTAAGAATCCAAATTTAACATATAGATTCAATCTCTTACGCTGTTCCTTGCGTTCTCCAACCCTCAGCCGGCACCCCCGTTAAATCTCGGGGGTAAACCGCCGGAAATTCCGCGTCCACTACCAGGTTCAGGCGCGTCAGCCCCCAACAGACCCGACTCAGGGACTGTAGAATTCTACAGCTCCAGCAGCGTGGCCATCTGTGATTGATGAGGCCCCATCGCAATCAGTGAGGGCTTCGGCATGCTGGCACGCGCAATACGCAATGGCTGGGGGAAGAGAGACCGGGAACTCATCGATGCCTATTGTCGACTGCGAGCGGCCATATTTGCTGACCGACTGGATTGGAACGTGCATGTCCGCAACAACCGCGAAACAGACGAGTTTGACCTGCTCGATCCGACTTACATCGTGGTGACGTCGGACGACGGCGCCATCATAGGGGGTGCGCGCCTGCTTCCCGCACTTGGGGCCACAATGCTGGAGCGGACGTTTCCGCAATTGCTCGCGGTCGGCCGCGTCAATGCGCATGCCAGGATGATCGAAAGCTCGCGTTTTTGTGTCGACACCACATTCAGCGAGGGCAGGGGAGGGCCGCTGCATCAGGCAACGCTCACCATGTTCGCGGCCATCATCGAATGGTCGATGCTGAACGGATATACGGAGATCGCCACCGCGACAGATCTCAGGTTCGAACGGATCCTCAATCGGGCCGGCTGGCCGATGAAGCGGCTGGGAAAGCCCTGCCGCATCGGCAGCACGATCGCCATCGCCGGGATACTGCCGGCTGACCGGGCGAGTTTTATCCAGGTTTGTCCGCCAGGCTACAGGTCGGCGTTTCAGGCCACGCGGCGGCAGGCAGCTTGAGGCCATCGGTGACCCATCTTCGATCGCACTCGCGGCTTGTCCGCAAGCTTCAGGATGCATTGGGCGACCATCTGTGCCTGGCACTCGATGACGCCACGGTTGTCGAGATCATGCTTAATCCGGACGGCAAGCTGTTCATCGAACGGCTCGGGCAGGGCGTTGCACCAGCCGGGGAGATGACGCCGGCGGCCGCGGAGATCGTCATCGGAAGTGTAGCGCACGCTCTCCAGTCCGAAGCAGATGACGAGCAACCAATCATCTCCGGCGAGCTGCCGATCGGCGGCCACCGCTTCGAGGGACTGTTGCCGCCGGTCGTGTCGGCGCCGGCCTTCACAATTCGCCGGCGCGCATCCCGGCTTATCCCGCTCGACGATTATGTGACGAAGCGGGTCATGACCGAAAAGCAGGCGTCCGTTCTTCGCAACGCGATCGCGTCTCGCCTGAACATCGTCATCTCCGGCGGCACGGGATCGGGAAAGACGACGCTCGCCAATGCCGTCATCGCCGAGATCGTTCAGCATTCGCCCGACGACCGGGTTGTCATCCTCGAGGATACGACGGAGATCCAGTGCGCGGCCGAAAACGCCATCTCCCTCCATACGAGCGACACGGTAGGTATGGCGCGCCTGCTCAAAAGCACGATGCGTCTGCGCCCCGACCGGATCATTGTCGGTGAGGTTCGCGATGGCGCAGCGCTCACACTCCTGAAAGCGTGGAACACCGGCCATCCCGGCGGCGTCACGACCGTTCATTCCAACACGGCCATGTCCGCGCTCAGGCGCCTTGAGCAACTGACCTCGGAGGCGAGCCAGCAGTCGATGAGAGAGGTCATCGGTGAAGCAGTCGATCTCATCGTCTCGATCGAAAGGACCGGAAGAGGGCGGCGCGTTCGCGAGATCATCCACGTCGAAGGGTTCGACGGCTCCCGTTACCAGACCGAACATTACGCCCAGCTTGACGAGGACAGCCATGCAGCGTGACAGCCGATCTCACCTGGCCAGAGCGTTGCTGGTCCTGACCTTGCTTGCGCTCGCGAGTCCGGCGCTGGCCTCATCGGGTGGCGGCGGGTTGCCATGGGAAGCGCCGCTTCAGCAGATCCAGCAATCGATCACCGGGCCGGTGGCCGGCTTCATCGCGCTCGCCGCCGTCGCGATCGCCGGCGGCATGCTCATCTTCGGCGGCGAACTCAACGATTTCGCCAGACGCCTATGCTACATCGCCCTTGTTGGCGGCGTGCTGCTTGGCGCCACCCAGATCGTGGGGCTCTTCGGTGCAACAGGCGCGACGATCGGCGAGGAACGGCCTGGAACCAAAACCGTCGACCACAGCGTGACCGTAGGTCTTCGCCCGCAAGGGGAGGGCGCCCAATGAGCGACACCGGCTCCAGCCTGGTGCGCTCCCGCGTTCACCGCGCGCTGTCTCGCCCGAACCTGCTGATGGGCGCCGATCGCGAAATGGTGTTGCTCACGGGTCTCGCGGCCGTGATCCTGATCTTCGTCGTGCTCACCTGGTATGCAGCGCTCTTCGGCGTCGCCATCTGGCTCGTGGCCGTGGCGGCACTCCGCATGATGGCGAAGTCCGATCCGCTGATGCGCCGCGTCTATCTTCGCCATATCTCCTTCAGGTCCTACTACCGCGCAACCTCGACGCCCTGGCGGCGGTACTAAGGTGAGGCTCGCTCCATGGTCGCACTGAAGCAATTCAGGGTTTCGGGTCCTTCCTTTGCGGATCTCGTTCCCTACGCCGGCCTGGTCGACAATGGGGTGATGCTGCTCAAGGACGGCTCGCTCATGGCCGGCTGGTATTTTGCCGGTCCTGACAGCGAGAGCTCGACGGATGCCGAGCGCAACGAAATCAGCCGGCAGATCAACGCGATCCTTTCACGGCTGGGCTCTGGCTGGATGATTCAGGTCGACGCCGTTCGCGTGCCGACGACGGACTATCCTTCCGAGGAAGCCTGTCATTTCCCCGATCCTGTGACGCGCGCGATCGATGCCGAGCGACGGGCGCACTTCGAACGGGAGAAGGGGCATTTCGAGAGCCGGCATGCCTTGATCCTCACATGGCGCCCGCCCGAACCCCGTCGATCAGGTCTGACACGCTATGTATATTCGGACGCTGGCAGCCGCTCCGCCACCTATGCCGACACGATCCTCGACAGGTTCCGGACGTCGATCCGCGAGGTAGAGCAATATCTCGCGAATGTCGTCTCGATCCGTCGGATGGTGACGCGGGAAACCGAGGAGCGCGGCGGCCATCGCATCGCGCGGTATGACGAGTTGTTCCATTTCATTCGCTTCTGCATTACCGGCGAGAACCATCCCGTCCGGTTGCCGGACATTCCGATGTATCTTGACTGGCTGGTCACGGCCGAGCTCCACCACGGCCTGACGCCAAAGGTGGAGAACCGCTTTCTTGGTGTCGTCGCGATCGACGGCCTGCCAGCCGAAAGCTGGCCCGGTATCCTGAATGCGCTAGATCTGATGCCGATCACCTATCGCTGGTCGAGCCGTTTCGTCTTTCTCGACGAGCAGGAAGCGCGTGCCAAGCTGGAGCGCACACGAAAGAAGTGGCAACAGAAGGTTCGCCCATTCTTTGACCAGCTTTTCCAGATGCAGAGCCGATCGCTCGACCAGGACGCAATGTCAATGGTGGCCGAGACCGAGGACGCTATTGCCGAGGCCGCTTCGCAGCTCGTCGCCTATGGATACTACACTCCGGTCATCGTGCTCTTCGACAACGGAAATGAGCAGCTTCAGGAGAAATGCGAGGCGATCCGGCGCCTCATCCAGGCCGAAGGTTTTGGGGCGCGGATCGAGACCCTGAATGCGACCGATGCCTTCCTAGGCAGCCTGCCGGGGGTCTCCTACGCCAACATACGCGAGCCCCTGATCAACACCCGCAACCTTGCCGACCTGGTGCCGCTGAACTCTGTTTGGTCGGGAAGCCCGGTGGCGCCATGCCCGTTCTATCCGCCGGGTTCGCCGCCGCTCTGCCAAGTCGCCACCGGCTCGACGCCATTCCGGTTGAACCTGCATGTCGACGACGTCGGCCACACACTTATCTTCGGTCCGACCGGCTCGGGCAAGTCGACGCTGCTTTCACTGATCGCGGCCCAATTCCGGCGCTACCCAGACGCGCAGGTCTTCGCCTTCGACAAAGGCCGCTCGATGCTGCCGCTGACCTTGGCCATCGGTGGGGATCACTACGAGATCGGTGGCGACGCGTCCGGAGAGGGGGAGGGGAGATCGCCTGGTCTCGCCTTCTGTCCGCTCGCGGAGCTGTCGACGGATGGCGATCGCGCCTGGGCGTGCGAGTGGATCGAGACGCTGGTGGCGCTGCAAGGCGTGACCGTGACCCCGGATCATCGCAACGCGATCTCACGGCAGATCAGCCTCATGGCAGAATCGCGCGGGCGCTCGCTGTCGGACTTCTTGAGCGGCGTGCAGATGCGCGGGATCAAGGACGCGTTGCATCACTACACCGTCGATGGGCCGATGGGGCAGCTTCTCGACGCGGAGAAGGACGGTCTCGTACTTGGCGCGTTCCAGTGCTTCGAGATCGAGGAGCTGATGAACATGGGCGAGCGCAATCTCGTCCCCGTACTGACATATCTTTTCCGCAGGGTCGAGAAGCGCCTGACCGGCAATCCAAGCCTCATCATCCTCGACGAAGCGTGGCTTATGCTGGGCCATCCGACCTTCCGCGACAAGATCCGCGAATGGCTGAAGGTTCTACGCAAGGCTAACTGCGCCGTCGTGCTCGCCACGCAATCGATATCCGACGCCGAACGCTCTGGCATCATCGATGTCCTGAAGGAGAGCTGCCCCACGAAAATCTGCCTGCCGAATGGCGCAGCGCGCGAGCCCGGCACGCGGGAGTTCTACGAGCGTATTGGCTTCAATGAGCGCCAGATCGAGATCGTCGCGACTGCGCTGCCCAAGCGCGAATACTACGTCGCGTCGCCGGACGGCCGTCGGCTGTTCGACATGGCCCTCGGTCCGGTCACACTCTCCTTCGTCGGGGCATCGGGCAAGGAAGACCTCAAGCGCATTCGCGCCCTGCATCTCGAACATGGGGCCGACTGGCCCCGTCACTGGCTCCAGCAGAGGGGGATAACCCATGCCGACTCGCTTTTCCCGGCGGCTTGAGGCGGCGCGCGGCGCCGTCATCGCCGTGTCAATGCTGTCCTTCGCCGCTCCTCATTTGGCTCTCGCCGGCGGCGTAACCGGACAGGCAACCGAATGGACGCAGCTCGCCAACAACGCCGAACTGGTCAAGCTCCTCGAGAGCTCGGGTGTGCAGGTCGAAAACCAGGTCAAGCAGATCGCTCAGCTCGCCGAGCAGATCCAAAATCAGCTGAACATCTATCAGAACATGCTCCAGAACACGGCGCAGTTGCCCAATCACATTTGGGGTCAGGTCGAAAACGACCTCAACCGCCTGCAGGGCATCGTTGCGCAGGGGAACGGCGTCGCCTTCTCAATGGGCAATATCGACGACGTACTGAAGCAGCGCTTCCAGAGCTTCGCCGATATGAAAACCAACCTGCCAAACGGAGAGGCCTTCTCATCCACCTATCAAAGCTGGTCCGACACCAATCGCGACACGATCGGCGGCACGCTGAAGGCAGCGAACCTGACGGCCGAGCAGTTTTCCAGCGAGGAGTCGACCATGGCTTCCCTTCGCTCAATGTCCGAGAGCGCCGACGGCCAGATGAAGGCGTTGCAGGTCGGGCATCAGATCGCGGCGCAGGAAGTCGCGCAACTCCAGAAACTGCGCGGTCTCGTCTCGCAACAGATGACCATGATGGGCGCCTGGTACCAATCCGAGCAGGCGCAGAAGGATCTCGCCCAGGCCCGTCGCGAAAAATTCTTCAACTCGACCGCTCCTTCCACCTCCGGCGGCGAAAGGATGAAGGTGGAGTGGTGAAAACCAAACTGACCCTGATCGCAATCGCGGTCACGCTCTGCAGTGCCAGCATATGGTTCCTCATCTCCAAGGAAGAGACCGCTCAGGGCAACAGAGCGAAGTTCTTCGGCTCCGCGAAGGAATATCCCACTTCGCGCGGCGAGAAGATGAAGGTGGAATGGTGAACCCCCTCGACCCGAAACAACGCCGCGCCTTGCGGACAACAATGCTGTTTGTCGCCATCGCTGTGATGGCAGCAGAACCGGCACTCGCACAGGAGGGGTCGGTGCTGAGCTCTTTGCAGAACCAAATCACCACGGCCGCGAAAGGGTGGGAGACCACCGTCATGGATGCGGCCAAATCGCTGTTCTGGATTCTTGCCTCCATCGAGATCGGCATTGCGGCTGTCTGGCTTGCCCTTCAGGCCGCCTCTCTCGACGGCTGGTTTGCCGAGCTTATCCGGAGGATCATGTTCGTTGGTTTCTTCGCCTTCGTATTGGCGAAAGGCCCCACCTTCGCCAAAGCGGTCGTGGACAGCCTGTTCCAGATTGGTGCCGGCGGCGGCACCGCCTCGCCCGCGGACGTCTTCAATGCCGGTCTCGCCGTCGCTACGAAGATGTCAGAGAAAATTCAGTTCGGGCTCTTCGACGACAATGCGCTCGCGATCTCGGCGGCATTCGCCATGGTCGTCGTCGTCATCTGCTTTTCCCTTGTCGCGGCAATCTTCGTCTCAGTCATGGTGGAAATGTATCTCGGCCTGCTTGCCGGCATGATCATGCTCGGCCTCGGAGGGTCCTCCTACACCAAGGATTTTGCCGTCCGTTACCTCGTCTATGCGTTCTCTGTCGGCATGAAACTCATGGCACTCGTCATGATTTCTCGCATCGGATCGGAAGTCCTGATCGGATTAGCAAACGAGCCCGAAGTCGGAAACCAATTTCAAACGGCGCTTGCGATCGCCGGCATAGCCGTTGTGATCTTCATCATCGCTATCTACGTACCAAACATCATCCAGGGCGTTGTCCAGGGCGCATCAGTCTCGGGTGGCATGGAAGCGATCCGCCACGGCGGGCAGACAGCGACCTTCGCCGCCGGCGGTGCCTTTCTTGGCGCAAGCGCTGCGAGGACCGGCGCTCAAGCGGCAAGTGCGGCGAGGGCGGGGGGCTCGTCTATGGCGGGTGCCGCGCTCCGTGGCATGGCCTCAGGGATCAGAAACGCCGGATGGGCGGCAGGATCCGCAGCCAAGGAAAAGGCTATCGCTTCGCCGGGCGCCTATGCCGGCTCGCTTCTCGGCCTCGCCAACGCCAAGCTCGATCACGCGCATAGCCCCGGCATGTCGGCGAAGCTTCCGACGCCTCCGCCCCTCAACGAGAACAAGTAACCGAGAACTGGTGAAGCATGGCCGGACGCACCCCGCCCGACAATCCCTATCTTGCTGCGCGCAACGAGTGGAACGAACGCTATGGCTCATATGTGAAGGCCGCTTCGGCCTGGCGCATCGTCGGCATCACCGGCATGGCGATGGCCGTCTTGGGCTTTGGCTACTCGATCTACCAGAGCACGCAGGTCAAGCTGGTCCCTTACATCGTCGAGGTCGACAAGCTCGGCACCGCCGTCAACGCGGGCTTTCCGCAACAGATCGAATATGCGGACCCGCGGGTTGTGCGAGCCACGCTCGGCGGCTTCGTCTCAAACTTCCGATCGGTGACGCCGGATGCGGTCGTGCAAAAGCAGTACATCGACCGCACCTATGCGCTGCTCCGCACCTCCGACCCGGCTACGGAGAAAGTCAACGCCTGGTTCCGCTCGAACTCCCCGTTCGAAAAGGCCAAGAACGCCACGATCGCGGTGGAGGTAAACAATGTCGTCGCACTCTCGAACCAGAGTTATCAGATCGATTGGACCGAGTTCGAGCGCGACCGCCGCGGCCGAGAGACGGCCGTGCGCCGGTTTCGCGGCATCGCCACCGTGGCGCTGACGCCGCCTCAGGATGAGGGCGTGATCCGCCTCAATCCGATCGGACTTTATCTCAGCGATTTCGACTGGACCGCGCAGCTTTGAAAGGTCCCTCCTGGCTATGATCTCCCCGACCGTCAAATACAGAGCCGTGCCCATCTCGGTGTTCATGTCCCTGTTCACCGCCGCATCTTCGATCCCGACCGCGTCTTTTGCCGATGGCGTCTCGGCCAATGAGGCGAAAGGCATCGGGATCTCGGGCCAGTGGCGCGGCAGCCGCGGGCTCGTGACCAAGGGCGCCGACGGAAAGGTCATCTTCCTCTACGGCGAGGTCCAGCCATCCGTGGTCTGCTCACCGCTCCAGGTTTGCGACATCGAGCTTGAGCAGGGCGAGGTCGTGCGTGACGTCCTCGTCGGCGACACCGTTCGCTGGAAGGTTGAGCCGGCGACGTCGGGCGCTGCCGGCGGCCAGTCCATCCATCTGGTCGTCAAGCCTTCCGAGCCGGGCCTGGTGACATCGATGGTGGTGACGACCTCGCGGCGGACCTATCACTTCCAGCTCAAATCGCACCAGACCGAGTACATGGCTCGAGTCGGCTTCGAGTATCCGGACGACGTGTCGGAAAAACTCGCCGACATCAATGCGCGCATCGAGGCAAGCACGATCCCCGGTGCCGGCGTGCCGGCCGAACAGCTCAACTTCTCCTATTCTATGTCGGGCAACGCCGGCTGGCGGCCCACCCGGGTCTATTCGGACGGGCAAAAGACCTACATCCAGTTCCCGCGCTCAATCTCCGGACAGGACGCGCCGGTTCTCTTCGTGATCTCGGGCGGGCAGAACAGGATCGTCAACTACAGAATGAAGGGCGACATGATGGTGGTCGACTATCATGTCGACCGCGCGGTTCTCGTCTCCGGCGTCGGCTGGCGTCAGGAAAAGGTGACGATCCGAAGGGGAGGGCGGTGATGGCAGCTTCCCCACTCCGCAACCTCGCATCCTTTGCGATCTTCGCCCTCCTGCTTTCCGGATGTCAGACGGCCGCGACAGATGGCCTTGGTGTAAGCGATGCTCCGGCCGAGATCTCTGGACCGGCCGCGAACGCAATCGCCGGCGAGATGGTGAGCAGGCTTGCCGAACAGGTCGGGCCGGGAAAAGCAACCGTCTTGCTCAAACAGGACAACTCACCCTTCGGACAGGCGCTTGAAGCTGCCCTGCGCGGCTGGGGCCACGCAGTCGTCACCGATCAGAAAACCGACAAGGGGGCGCGAACCGTCCCGCTCGCCTATCAGATCGTGCCCTATGACGGCCAGGTTCTCGCGCGCCTGTCGACGGACAAGGTTGAGCTCGGCCGAGCCTACAAAGTGACGCCCGGTGGCGCGGAGCCCGCCAGCGCACTCTCGGTCATGAAGCGCAGTTAGGGAGGCTCAGCCATGGCTCAATCTCTCAAACTCGGCGGCACGCCAGAGGCCGAACGGGACTCCGGCATGAGACGGCTCAACCGGCTGCCGGTCATTGTCGTCGTCGTGCTGGTGGTCGTCTTCCTTGCCGTGATTATTTACGGGCTAGCGTCACGCGGGTCGTTTTTCCGTAAAGACCCCGGCATTGGCGAAACGTCCGGCAATTCGGCCTCCACTTTCGCCGACCAGATCAAGCGCGGGATTTCGGATGGCATCATCGGGGAACCGCAGCAAACCACGTTCCAACCCACGCCTGTCGAAAACAAGCCGATCGAGCCGGGAACCGACCTCGTCTCGGCTCAACCATTGCGCCAGGAGGAACCCACGAAGATGCAGGAACTGGAACCCGAAGGAATCTGGCGTGCCCGTCTGGAGCGCGAACAGCGGGAGCAGTATCTGCGCGAACGCCATCGCCAGCGGATGGCGCGGCTGCAGGCCAATGACGCAGCCTATGATGCACCGATCTCCATCAATAAAACCAAGCTGGGACGGGACGGCTATCCCGGCTCGCCAGTCGCTGAAGGTGCCGGACCGCAGGCTTTCAATACATCGACGCCCGGGTCGGCGTCCGACCTCTATGCGGCGGCCTTGCGCGTCGGACTTGGGGGCGGAGAAAACGTCGATGCGAACGGCCAGCGGGGCAAGGAGGACTTCTTCAACACTGACCTGAAGGAACTCGGATATCTTCCAAACCAGGTGGTGCCGCAGCAATCGCCTTACGAACTGAAGCGTGGTTCCGTCATCCCGGCAACCCTCATCACCGGCATCAACTCGGATCTGCCTGGCCGCATCACCGCACAGGTTTCCCGGAACGTCTATGACAGCGCCACGGGGCACTATTTACTCATACCGCAAGGCACAAAGCTGTTTGGCCGCTATGACAGCAAGATATCGTTTGGGCAGAGCCGCGTTCTCGTGGTCTGGAGCGACATCATCTTTCCAAATGGGTCGACGCTCCAGATCGGGGGTATGGCCGGCACTGATGCGCAGGGCTATGGCGGGTTCCGTGACAAGGTCGATCGTAAATGGCTGCAGACCTTCGGATCGGCAATCTTGATCGCGGTGATCGGGACCGGAATAGACATGGCCGTTCCGGAAAGTTCGACGCTCGCGACCCAGGACACAGCGTCAGACGCGGCGCGGCGGAATTTTGCGGAAACTTTCGGGCGTGTCGCCGATCGGACCATTCAGCGCAACATGGACGTGCAGCCGACGCTCGAAATCCGGCCGGGTTACAAATTCAACATTCTCGTCGACCAGGACATCGTGTTTCCGGGGTTGCACTCCAGATAGTTTCGACTTGGGACGGTCGGTATGTTGCCGATTTTGTAGAAATGCGGGAATTGCAGTTTGACTCAAGCAGTGTGTCCTAGGCAGTGATATTGACGGCCGGCTCGGCGTACGCAGCGGATCAATCGAAAGACCATGAGCAAATATAGAGACCATCAAGGGCGGCGTCGAGATTATAGGGAAGACGGTCGATCTTCCGATCGAACGTCGGAACCTAGCTATTTTCAACGTCGGCCGGTGGTAGCTGCTGATCCTACGAGCGCCGAGGTGGTGTGGTTCAACGCCAACAAGGGCTTCGGCTTCGTCAAGCTCCCTGACGGTGCTGAGGCCTATCTGCACATACGAGTTCTGGAGGCCGCTGGAAGCGGAAATGTCTCCGATGGGACTCGCCTGAAAATTATGATCGAAGAAACTCCAAGAGGACGGCAGGTCGCGCAGGTGCTGGAGGTTGGCGACGTCTTCTCCAAGCCTTCTGTCCATAGCGGGCGCGCCGGGGCGCCCTCCGGAAGTGGCTCGGGGCCGACAAGCGAGGGAGTGGTGAAGTGGTACAATCCCGATAAAGGGTTTGGCTTCATCGCACCCTCTGATGGCGGCAGGGACATTTTTGTTCATGCGACCGCGCTGGCCCGCTCGGGGCTAGGCGGACTTGAGGAAGGGCAAAAGGTTCTTGTTGAATGCGGGCAAGGCAAGAAGGGCCTTGAGGTCCAGACCATTCGCCTCGCCTAGATCCTACGGTGATTCTTGGTCGCCGAAACTTTGCTTCGCTCACCTGCCGAGTGAACGAGGCAGCGTAGTTTCCGAGTAGCCTAGATGTCCGATCTTGGGAAATTCTTGCTATTGCAATGGGAAAAATTGCGCGACAAAACCAAGCAGACATTGTCGAGGCGCGAAACTCGGCACCGCATCCGTTGGCAGCCTTCCCTTGACTGCCTAGCGATGGCAGGACCCATGCAGCCGACCTTTTGTTACGTTTGATCCGGATTGCAACGCCTACCGATGATGAAGACCAGCATTGATCATCTACCGGAGAAAAAGCAGCGCGAGCTTGCCCGGATCATGGAACTCATCCATGAAGAATTCGACGACGCCATTGCAGATGGCACGACCGAATTCAAGAAGAAGGGCCGGATCCTCAAGATGATCTTGTTCGGCTCCTACGCACGTGGAGACTGGGTCGACGAGCCGCATACTATGAAAGGCTACCGATCGGACTACGACCTGCTGATAGTCGTCAACAATCGCAAGCTCGCCGATTTCGCTTACTGGTACAAGGCAAAGGACCGCCTTATTCGCGACCAGACTGTGGAAACGCCGACAAACTTCATCGTGCATTCGCGCCGTGAGGTGAATACGGCGCTGCGCGAAGGGCAGTACTTCTTCACTGACATCCGTCGCGATGGTATCGTGCTTTATGAGCTTGACGAGGAGCCGTTGGCCGAACCCCGGCCGCTCACTCCCAAGGAAGCATACGAAACTGCCAGAGAGCACTTCGAGAACAGATTTCCGGGGGCTCGCAATTTCCACAAACTGTTTGCCACTGCCCTTGAGGGTAGAATGTGGAAGGAGGCCGCATTCCTTTTGCATCAAGCCCTTGAGCATGGTTATGCGACGCTGCTGCTCGTCCTGACCAATTACAGTCCGCCCTCGCACAAGCTGTCATTCCTGAGTGCTTTGGCGGAAGATCAGGACCGGCGACTCGCCGAAGTGTGGCCCCGCGACCAGCAGCGGTACCGCGCATGGTTCAATACGTTGAACGAGGCCTATGTCAAAGCACGATACTCAAAGCATTACGACATCAGCGAAGAGGCGCTTGGTTGGCTCGGTGAGCGCACTGCGGAATTGCAGAGGTTGGTCGAAGAAATCTGCCGTGGCCACCTGCGGCGGTTGAAGGAAGCCGTGGTCGGCTGACGCCCTTGCCTCGATCGTTCAATCAGCCGGCGTCTTGGCGGATTTGGCATTCACATAAGCCCTGATTTCAGGCTGATGGACATCGTGCTCTGGCCAGAATCGTCCTCTCCTCCACTGCAGTAGTCCCGGCGTGTAGTAGCCAATCCCTGGCGTTGCAACGCTAACGGGTGTTCCGATCCCCGCGAAATTTAGCTTGTAGTGATACCCGGATTTCACGACTACGAAATCCTGGCTCCCGACATCGATGCCTTGGCTAGCAAAAGCTGCCGGATCGTGCGTGAAGCCTGGCTTGCTCGTCAGCAGGATGCTCAGCCGGTCATCGACCACAAGCACCGCGGTGCCGCCGAGCGACGTTTCTTCGCCTGCACCGAACGGTCCATCGATCACAAAGCGACCATCGCTTATCGCGGCAACCACGCCGGAAACCGTGAGAGGATGGAATCCCGGCGTCAGGCCTCCACCGATGGCAAGTGTAACCTGAGCTCCTATGCCGGCCATTGCCGCCGCTTGGACGCTATCGGGATCGGTGACCGGGATCGCGCCACGCAAGCAGTCGGCGCGGGCCAGCGCGTGTTCGATGATGGCTGTGCTGTCGCCGGGCGCTCCCGCCAGAACCCTGTCTCCCATGTCGGCGAGGATGTACGGGCGCCGATTGGGCTCGCGAGCGATGAGCTCGAACGCTTGATCGATAGTCAGAAGGTCGTCCTGGAAGCGCTCACGCCATGCCCAGAAAAGCTGGGCGAGCTCCGTTGCCGCTGTTTGCGCAAGACGGCTGAGGCCATGCGTCAGCACGACCACTGCTTGTCCCATGCCCCGGTCATCAGCGTAGGGATAGACATTGAACAGGGAGACGTCCCAGATTTCCGGATGCGCCGAGGCGAGCACCCGCGAACGGGCATGAAGTTCGGCAAGAGGGCCGCTACCGGTCTCGGCGGCTCCGGGCAAAATCATGGGCACCTTGGCCATGGTGAGGACCGGGTCGAGCGTTCCGTCCAGCACTGCCGCCAGGCATTCAACTACCCGCTCACCGCATAAAATCACGTCGGAATGCGGGTTCTCCTTACATGCGATGCAGATATCGACCGAACGAAGCATGGCCGGCGTAACATGGGCATGCAGGTCAAGGCCGATGCCAATGGGGACATCCGGCCCAACAGCCTGGCGCAGGCGTACAAGAAGATCGCCGTCCGCATCCGGGAGCTCAGTCGTGGCCATTGCGCCGTGCAATTCGAGCGCGATGGCGTCGTACCGCTCTTGGCGAGTCAGAGCGACCAGAGCGTCCCGCAGCTGAACATAAAAGTCATGGTCCACCAAGCCACCAGGTGTAGCTACGGCCGAGACGGTCGGCACCACCTCATAGCCAAAAGCTGTCGCCCGATTGACCATGCCGCCTAGGGTCGTCCCGGACTGTCGCGCGTTAGCGAGCAACTCCTCACCCCGCTTGATTTCGAACGCCTCACCCGAAGTGATCTGTGGGCTGAAACTGTGAGACTCATGAAAGAGGCGCCCAACGAGGATGCGTCTGCGGGACGACGGCTTTTCGTCGGGCCGGCGCCGAGGTTCGGCTCCGCCTGATGGCATTGCTCCATGCACAAGATTTCTCCCTTTGTTGGCGCGTGGCGCTAGCCAGGACCCAAGCTTCATTCCCGCCGGCCATGGTCGCTCCGCCGCCGCGCAATCTCGATTGTGCTCATGAGCACCAGCGATACCAGCGTCAGGACAGTCGAAACGGCGGCGATCACCGGCGTCAGATTGAAGTCGATGTCCTCGAACATTTTACGCGTGATCGTCTTGCCCTCGATGCCGGAGATGAAGAAGGCGACGGTCGCCTCATCGAACGAGGCGAGGAAAGCGAACACCGCGCCGGCGGCAACGCCGGGCAGGATGTTCGGCAGCACGATATGGAAGAAAGCCTGCACTCGCGTGGCGCCGCAATTGAGTGCCGCAAGCTCGAGGTTCGGATCAAAGCGCTGCAGAGCGGCACTTACCGTGATCACCACGTAGGGCACCGCCAGCATCGAGTGGGCAATGACGAACCCGTAGAAGTTGCCCACCAGGCCAAGGGGGGCAAAGAAAAGATAGAGCGAGACGGCGATGACGATATGGGGGACGATCAGCGGAGCCAGCGTCAGCGCCTGCAGGTACTCTTTGGCAGGCAGCCGACCCCGGACCAAGGCAACAGCGGCAAGCGTGCCGATGACCGTGGCCGTGAACGTCGTCGCAACAGCGATACGAAGGCTGAACCAGGTTGCGGCCATCCAATCCGGGTCGCTGAAATACGCCTCGTACCACTTGAATGTGAGCCCCCGGGGCGGGAACTCAATGTAGGGTGAGGTGCCGACAGACATCGGGATGACGATGAGCGTCGGCAGCAGAAGGAAAAACAGGATCAACCCGATCGGCACCGCGGCAAGAAGTGCCGCCGTATTGCTGGCGATATGGCCTTTTTCTCGAACGGCTCGTTCAGCAAGAACCAGGTCAGCGTTAGCCAAGTTTGAACCCCTTGTTAAGCGCGAGCGCGCGCCGGAAAAAAATGACCAGCAAAAGCGTGGCGGCGAGCAGAACCGCGGCAAGCGCTCCTGCGAATGGCCAGTCAAGGAGTTCCGTCGTCTGCTGACCGATCAAGGTCGACATCATGAGAGTGCCTGGTCCGCCGACGAGCGCCGGCGTGATGTAGAACCCAAGCGACAGAATGAAGGTGATGAGCACCCCTGCCGTCACGCCGGGAAGGCTGAGCGGCACCGTGACGCGAAAGAAGGCCTGGAGGCTCCCGGCGCCGAGATTGCGCGCCGCTCTTACAAGGTCATCGGGGATGTTGCGGACCACCGAATATATCGGCAAAATCATGAAGGGCAGCAGAACCTGCGTCATCGCCGCGATCACCGCGCCTTGTGTATAGAGAAGACGCAACGGCGTCTCTGTCAGCCCTGTCTCGATCAGCGCGTTGTTGACGACACCGTTGCGCTGAAGGAGCACAATCCAGGCATAGGAGCGGACAAGGACGCTCGTCCACAAGGGGACGAGCACGCAGGCGGCAATCAGTATTGCCGTGCGCCCAGAGACGCGTGCCATCGCCAAAGCGACCGGGTAGCCGAGCAGCAAGGCGAGAGCGGTAACGACGAAGGCGATCTCGAATGTGCGCCACAAAACGAGCAGGAATAGCGGCTCCTGCAGGATGCGCCCGTAATTCGCGAACGTCGCTTCCGGTACGAAGATACTGCCCCAGAAGAGCTTTCCGACCGGATAGAGAAAGCCCCCGACGAGAAGCAGGACGAGCGGTGCGACGAGAAGCAGCGACAGACCCGGCCCATATTCCCGCGCCGAAGTTGGGCGGCCCCCAAAAGGACTCCCTGCCAAGGGTTTGGCGCGCATCGTCACGGCCTCCGCTCCGGAAAGAACTGCACTGCCTGACTTGGTATGGTCAGGCCGACGCGATCGCCTTCTTGCGGGTGCGCAATGCCATGATCCGTGCTGGCCTGAACATGGACGAGCTCGCCTCCGGCAAGGCGCACCAGGAAGGTCCGGAACGAGCCGACAAAGATCACGGCTTCAATGACGCCGTTGAGAGGCGGGCTATCGCTGTCTTCTGGACGGAAGATTCGTATCTGCTCCGGTCGCACGGCCACACGCATTTTGTCGCCAGGCCGGGGCGGGGAGGGCAGATTGGGTGGGCATTCTTTCAGGTGAATGAAGCCGCTTTGGCCAAGGCCGAATTCGAGACCGGTTCCGTTGCAGCTTTGACAGACAGCTTCCAGGAAGTTTGTCTTGCCTACGAAATCGGCGACAAATGGCGTGGCAGGATTGTCATAGAGCTCGGTCGGTGAACCGATCTGCTCCAGCGAGCCGTTGCGCATCACGGCGATACGGTCCGACATGGTGAGCGCCTCCTCCTGGTCGTGAGTCACATAAATGACGGTCACGCCCAACCGCTGTTGCAGGCGCTTTATCTCGATTTGCATCTGCTCACGCAGCTTCTTGTCGAGCGCGCCCAATGGCTCGTCCATGAGAAGGACGGGCGGCTCGAACACCAAAGCGCGCGCCACCGCAACGCGCTGTTGTTGCCCGCCCGACAGCTCGCTTGGCAAACGTTTGCCAAAGTCTTGGAGTTGCACCAGCGCGAGGGCATCGGCGACCCGACGCCTAATTTCAGCTTTCGCAACTTTGCGCATACGCAGCGGAAAGGCGATGTTGTCCGCGACCGTCATGTGGGGAAAAAGCGCGTATCGCTGAAACACCATCCCTATGTTGCGTCGGTTCGGAGCAACATAAGTCACGTCGCGATCGCCAATCCGGATAGCGCCCTCACTTGGCAACTCGAAGCCGGCAATCATCATAAGGAGTGTCGTCTTGCCGGACCCTGAGGGTCCCAGCAGCGAGAGGAACTCGCCGGAACGAACTTCGATGCCCACCTCCTTCACGGCGCGAACCGCGCCGTAACGCTTGCCGAGCCCCCGAACCGAAACACTTGCTCCATCCACTGCTCGGCTACCTCCAAAAAAATCGAAAGTTGAGGGACAACATTTCAGGATCGCCAAGCCTGATGGCTTTGGCAGCCCTGGCGTTCGGAAATCAGTTCAGCTCGCGATCCACATGCTCCAGCGCTGCAAAACCTTCTCCCGGTTTGCGGCAAGCCATTCGCGGTCGACACGAACGATGTTTGACCAGTTGGCGGGCTGCAGCACACTTGAGGCCTTGGCATCGGCCGGCAAGAAATCGAGGGCTCCGCGCTGAGCCGTCGAGCCGAAAGACTCCGCCGCGAATTCGGCATGCGCCTTCGGGCGCGTGTAGATGAAATCGAGCAGCGCAAGTGCGGCGTTTGGATGCTGAGCCGCTCTGGTCACGGCCCAAAATGCTGCATCCAGCGGCGCACCGTTCCAGCTGATGCCGAGTGGGATTCCCTCACCGCGCAGCCGGAAGGCGCGGCCCGAAAACAGCATGGCCATCACCACTTCACGCGTGCGAAAGATCTGCTGGCTCTGGTCGCCGCTCTTCCACCATACCGTCACATGCGGCTTGATCTCGTCCAGCTTGCGAAACGCGCGATCGATGTCGAGCGGGAACAATGCGTCTCGGCTCACGCCATCCGCCTCGAGCGCCGCAATTAATGCCCACCACGGATTGCCGATGTTGGGTAGCGCCCTCGGCCCAGGGAAGGCCTTCACGTTCCAAAAATCCGCCCAGCCGGCCGGCTGTGCCTGGCCTTCGGGAAAGCTGCGTTTGTCGAAGGCAAGAACGCCGCCTCCTATATCAAACATCACGCCCTCGCGCAGACATGAACCGTCGACACCCTGGCTGGCCACGTCCGGCAAGCCGGCGCAATCACCAAGATCACGAAGCAGGCTCGTGACGTCGGGGGTCAGCGAGTCGATCGAAAGGGTGATGACGTCCCATTCAACCTTTCCAACAGATGTCATGGCCTTCAGCTTGGCGAGCTTCTCGCCATAGCCACCGCCGGTCGGGACGACCTCTATGCCCGTGGCTTCGGTAAACGGGAGATAGAAGTGCCTCTTGACAAGATCCCCGTAGGCGCCGGTGCCGCCCGCCACCACAACATGTCTCTCCCCCGCCTGGCGTGCGCGCTCGACGAGTTCATCCAAGGGGGCCGCCATGACGAACTGGGGCAAGGTCAAGCCAACGCCTGCGGCGGCCGCCGCTTGAGCGGCCATGCCAAGCGCTCTGCGCCTGCTTATTGCCGCCGCCTCGATCCGCGATTTTCCCACTTGTCTATCCTCCCGGTTGCAGCCACCGAACACGCTTTTTAAAATATGAAATTTGGTGTAACAAACCGTTCATAATTCTGTCAAGCCGTCGAGACGCTTTGGGACCCTCTGGCGCTAGTTATGTCCCAAGACTAGGGTTTGGCTGCATTTTCTTAGCGAATCGGGCCGGAGAAGCTTCTCAACTCCCGGCATCGCATTCATGAGGATACGGGTGGGAACCGATGTTTGCTGCGCCAAAAAAAGGCAAAGAAGCGCTTCCGGGCGATATTGCGCCGATTGGGCGGCACAGCAGCCTAGGCGAGAGCGCCTACGCGACCTTGAAAGACTCGCTCATTCGAGGAGCGCTGCAGCCAGGCACGAAGCTTACCCTTCGGTCGGTCGCCCAAGTCCTCGAGGTCAGCACCACGCCGGCCCGCGATGCAATCACACGGCTGATCGGGGAGGGGGGGCTGATCAATGCCGGGCCCAAAACCGTCATCGTGCCTTATCTGAGCCTTCCGGACCTCGATGAGCTCACCGCAATTCGCCTTTCCCTGGAGGGCTTGGCGGCCGAGCAGGCCACAAACCACATGACCGAGTCCGACATCCATGAATTGGAAACTCTACAGGAACGGATCAATCGCGGTCTGGACGAGGCGCGATATACGGATGTGCTTGATGCCAATAAGGATTTTCACTTCCTGATCTATCGCCGCTCCGGCATGCGTCGGCTCGTAACCATCATTGAATCATTGTGGCTCCGCATGGGGCCGGCGTTCAACGGCCTCTATCCGGAGTTCGCGCAGTCGCGCACCGGCGTTTCCAACCATTTGTGGGCCCTGCGTGGATTGCAAGACCGCGATCCCGCGGCAGTGCGAGCGGCGATCGAAAACGACATACGCGGCGGCTATCGTCGCCTGTCCTCGCAACTTGCTGCTGTAGGAGAGCAGCATGGAGAGTCGAATGCCTAATTTTTTTGTTGCATCAAATTTCAAAATCTGATTTTCCTCCCGCCATGTCAGACGCGTCCTTTGACGTTCGACCATGGAGGTGGAGTGTGATCCCTGTTCCGGCCAGTTTGCAGACGTCCCAAGCGGCGGCTTTTCCGCCGGGGCAGCATTCGCAGGCATTGTTTGAGCGCGCTCATGCCGTCTTCCCTGACGGAACGACACGCATCACCGTCGAACGCGACCCCGTTCCTCGCTACATCGCGCGCGCAGAGGGAGCCTATCTGACCGACGTCGACGGAAGGCGCTTCCTCGATCTCAACTTGAATTTCACCACGCTCATTCATGGGCACGCTTTCGAACCGGTGCGCGCGGCCGTCGAAAGCCAGATGAGGAGCGGCACCTGCTTTGCCAACCCAACGGAGGCGGAAGTCGAGCTCGCTTCCGTCCTATGCGCCCGCGTGCCTCGGCTGGAGCGGATCCGCTTCGTCAATACAGGCACTGAAGCCGTCATGTTCGCGATCAAGGCGGCCCGCGCGTTCACCGGACGATCTCGCATCGCCAAGATCGAAGGCGCCTATCATGGAGCTTATGATTGGGTGGAAGTGGCTCAGGCAAGCGTCCCCGAAGACTGGGGCCTCCCGGACAGCCCGGCGGCGACACCCTATTACCGCGGCATGCCGGCTGCGGTGCTGAATGATGTGGTGGTGCTGCGGTTCAACGATGCGGCTGGAACGCGCGAATTACTGAACCGGCGCGGTAGCGAAATCGCGGCCGTGGTTATCGATCCGATGCCGAGCCGGGCCGGGCTCATCGCCCCCGAACCGGAATTCGTTGCCGCTCTCCAGGAAACGGCCCGCGAGCATGGGATTCTCGTCATCAGCGACGAGGTCCTCAATTTTCGTCAGGATTATCACGGCGCCTCGGCACGCTACGGTCTCCAGCCGCACCTGTTTGCGTTGGGCAAGATTATTGGAGGCGGTTTTCCGATTGGAGCGGTCGGAGGTCTGGGCGAAATCATGAGCGTGTTCGACGGCAGCCGCGGCCGGCCATTGCTTCCGCAAGGCGGGACGTTTTCGGCGAATCCGATCTCCATGGTGGCAGGCCAGGCCGCAATGAAGGCCCTCGATGAAATCGCCTTTGCCCGGCTTGAACGGCTGGGTAACCAACTGCGGAACCGCTTGGAGGACATTATCGCACGTGCAAATGCGCCGCTTAGCATTACCGGGGCGGCTTCGCTCTTCCGCATCCACCCGAAGCCAACGCGTCCACGCGAGTTCCGGGAAGCGCATTGGAACCCGGCCGAAACCAAAGTCATGAAAGAGATGTCCCGCTTTTTGGCGGGAAACGGCATCGTTCTTCCACTTGGCGCAGCGGCCTGTCTTTCGACGACCATGGGGGAGGCGGAAATCGAGACGATCTCCGGCGTCTTTGAAGCATTCCTTTCTGAAAATTCCGCCCTCCTCGAGGAGATTGCGTGATGTCGGCATCCCGCGAAACCGTCGCCGAGCGTATCGCCCTTGCATTAAAGCGCCACGGCGTCGAGCTCATTTTTGCACAAAGCCTTCCCTCAGCCGTCGTTCTCGCATGCGAGGCGATCGGCATTCGACAGATCGCCTATCGCCAGGAAAATATGGGCGGCGCCATGGCTGACGGATATGCGCGGCGGTCGGGCCGTATCTCGGTCGTTGCCGCCCAGAATGGCCCGGCTGCAACATTGCTGGTCGCCCCGCTCGCCGAAGCGCTGAAGGCCAGTGTGCCGATCGTGGCGCTTGTCCAGGAAGTGGAGCGGCCCAATTTCGATCGCAATGCCTTCCAGGAGCTTGACCATATCGCCCTGTTCCAGCCTTGCGCCAAGTGGGTCAGGCGTCTCATCACCGCGGATCGCGTGGATGATTACGTCGACGCGGCCTTTACCGCGGCTGGAAGCGGCAGACCTGGCCCCGCGGTGCTGTTGCTGCCGGCGGATCTGTTGCGGGAGGTGGCCGTCGAATCCGGACATCCGCGCACCGCGACGCTCGGCGCTTGGCCGATTGACAGATCGCGACCGAGCGACGAGGCGATTTCTGCTGCCGCCCGATTGCTGGCACAGGCACGCCAGCCGGTCGTCATGGCCGGGGGCGGGGCCCTGACAACCGGCGCGCCGCAGGCGCTTGCTCGCTTGCAGGAAGTCGCGCACTTGCCGGTGATGACGACTCCCATGGGCAAAGGCGCGGTGAACGAAACGCACCCGCTTTCCCTTGGCGTCCTCGGTCCACTTACTGGTCCGGGATCGATCGGGCGGCACTCGAGGGGCCTTCTCCTACAGGCTGATGTTATCCTCCTTATCGGGACGCGGACAAATCAAAACGGGACTGACAGCTGGCGCTCCATTCCGAAGTCAGCGCGCCTCATTCATGTCGATGTCGATCCTGCGGAAATTGGTCGCAACTATGAGGCGCTCCGCCTTGTCGGTGATGCAGCCGAAACGCTCACCGCTCTCACCGACACGCTCAGCCTTTGTGACCTGTCGCGGCGCTTGGCGGGACGCAATCAATTGGAGCGAAAGATTGCCGGGATGCAGGCAGCGTTCGAGTCGGAGCGCGGACGGATTTTGGCGCGCCATCCGAGCTCGCTTCGACCCGAGCGAGTGATGATCGATCTGCAGCACTGCCTCACGCCGACCATGACGGTGGTTGCCGATGCCAGCTACTCCTCCATGTGGGTGGCCGGTCAACTAAGGGCCCTTGCCGTCGGCCAGCGTTTCCTCACGCCGCGCGGTCTCGCTGGTCTTGGCTGGGGGCTACCTATGGCCATTGGCGCCAAATTGGCCAATCCTGATGCTCCTGTTGTCGCCCTCGTCGGCGATGGCGGTTTTGCCCACTCCTGGGCCGAACTCGAAACAATGATGCGCGTGGGCATCGCCGTTAAGGTGATCGTCCTGAACAACGGCGTGCTCGGCTACCAAAAAGATGCTGAGACGGTGAAGTTTGGCCGCTACACCAGTGCTTGCCATTTTGCGCCCGTCGACCATTCGGCGCTTGCCAGGGCTTGCGGCTGCAGCGCCGTCCGGGTCGAGAACCAGGAAGAGGTCCTGCCAGCGCTGCAGACGGCCCTTGCTGCCGACGAACCGTGCTTGATCGAGATCATTACCGATCCCGATGCCCATCCGCCTCTATCTTTGTATGACGGGACGCTTGATGCGGCTGAGCCGTCTCCTGCTTTTGCGGAGGCTGTCTGATGGCGGAACTTGGCGAAGAGATACCGGTTGCGGTGATCACTGGCGCCTCGAGCGGTATCGGCCTTGCAACTGCCGACGCGCTCTTGCGGGCAGGTTATCGTGTCGCCTTCTTCAGTCATCAGCCGGAACGGGTTCAGGCTGCCGCTCGCGCGCTGTCCGCCTCCTACGGGATAGAGCGAATAAGGTCGGCGGTGGTCGACCTGCGAGACCCAGAGGCAGTGCGACGGTTCTTCGGCGACCTCGCCGCCCATTGGCCGACTCCATCCGTCCTTGTCTGCAATGCCGGCTACTCGCCCAAACGCAATGGCGGCCGAATCCCGATTGCTGAAATCGACCTTGCCGACTGGAATGAAGTCTTGGGGATCAATCTGACCGGTGCGCTGGTTTGCTGCCAATGCGTTCTGCCGGCGATGGCCAAGCGCCGATACGGACGCATCGTCTTCATCGGTTCGCTCGCCGGTCGTACGATGCCAAGGATAGCCGGTGCTGCCTATACCGCATCCAAGAGCGGGCTCGCCGGTCTCGCTCGATCAATCGTCAGCGAATATTCCCCGTTCGGCATCACCGCCAACACGATCACGCCCGGTCGCATCGTGACGGACATGACGGGTCCTACGGATTCGCTCGTCAACAAGGAGGCCCTTACACGCATTCCCATCGGCAGGCTCGGTCGAGCAGAGGACATCGCCCGTGCAGTTGCTTTCCTGGTCGCGCCGGACGCCGACTTCCTGAACGGCGCGGTGCTCGACATCAATGGAGGCGAATTCACGCCCCCATGAATCCTTCAGCGCTTGTCGAGCAAGCCACAAAATTCAGATGATTACCATGCCCTTTGCAACGAACGCCTCAGGGGTGCCAGCCGGCTCGAATGAGCCGCAACGCTGTGATCTCATCGTCCACAATGCCACAATCCTCACGGTGGACGCCGATGATCGCGTTGTTCGGAACGGGGCGCTTGCCGTCCGAAACGGACGCATCGTCGCGCTTGACCGGCAAGAGAAGATTTTCGCCAGCTATGCCTCAGACCAGTTGTTCGATGCGGCAGGAGGCGCGGTCCATCCAGGGTTCATCGACGCCCATGTCCATGTCTCCCAGTACACGGCGCGCAGCGTTCTGCCCTTGATGGACGGGAAACCCATTACCATGGGGCATTGGAAAGGCGAGTTGACCCCAGAAGATGAGTATGCAAGCGCCCGTTTGGCTGCTCTCGACTATCTGCAATGCGGCTATACCGGCTTTGTCGATCCTGGAACTGTCTTTGAGCCTGACGCAGTCGCCGTCGTTGCTGATGAAGCCGGTATCCGCATCTGGCTCACTGATCCTTACGTCGCCGATGGCGGTGAGGCGCTGGCCGCTGATTTGCCCGAACTGGTCAGCGAGAACTTTCTCGCCCGCTGGCCCCGAAATACCGACGAAGCGCTGAAGAGACTTGGGGGCCAGCTGTTTCGCAACCGCAACCCGGACAGCCTGGTGAAAGCTTTCGTCGGACTCTACGGGGAGGCGACCGATTCACCCGACCTCTACAAAGCCGCCCTGGGCCTTGCCCGCGATCGCGCAGTACGATTTCAAGAGCATCTTGGATATCTTCCGGCCTTTCAGCTGAAACGCGAGAAGGCGCTTGGGCAGCCACTGCTGAGGTGGTTCGAGAAACGCGGGTTGCTGGATTCTCATGTCACCTTCATTCATATGAACCTGGTGCGGGAAGACGAGATTCCGCTTCTCGGCAAAGTTGGCGTGCGCGTCGTCTGGTGTCCGTGGGGCCAGCTGCAAATGCTTGGCAAGGAGGGGGCCCAGGCACGTATGGCGGAGCTGCATCGGGCCGGCGTAAAGGTCGGGATCGCAAGCGACATTCCTCGTGTCGCCGACTTCGATGTCCTTGGAACTCTAGCCGCCTCGGCTGCCGCTGCCTCTGGACGGCCGGCAATGCCGCGTGAGATTCTGCGGATGCGCACGCTTGGCGCCGCGGCGACGATCGGCGCCGACGGAGAGCTGGGCAGTCTCGAGGTCGGCAAGCGGGCCGACTTCGTGGTGCGGTATCCGAGCGCTTCTGTGAATTTCGGCTTCGATCCGGGCCTTGAGCTGGGAGTGATCGGCGGCCGCCACACCGTGAAAGCGGTGTACGTGGGCGGTCGTCAGGTCGTCGATCACGGTAAGGTCGTCGCTCTGGATGAAGATGCGGTCATTGCCGCAGCGCATCGCTCGGCGCGTGCGCTTGCATCCAGGACAGGCCTTCGCGCCTGAAGCCGATCAGGCAAGGTGAAGGCGGGCCGCAAGGCCTCGGACTGACTGACGGGCGCGAGCGATCACGGCGGGCCTGTCGGCCTTCAGCACCTCGCCACGCCTTAGAACTCACTTGCCGTCAACGAACACGGAGTCGATGGTGCCAGCGTCGGCGATGACCGCGAACTCCAGCGCCGGATCAAGCCCAAGGTTTTCAGATACATCTGACCTACGCACTAAGAAGACGGCGCGCTTGCCGACCTCGAGATTGCCAAGCTCGGAAGCCGCGCGCACCGTCGCAGTTGATCCAAAGTGCTGACAGGATCCGCTCCAGAAGCTGCCAAACCCGTTGCCGCCGCGCCCGTGGCCAACGTACCGAGAGCGCTGAAAATCATCGTAAATCGCCGGTACAGGCACAAAGCCGACAGCTTTGTCGAACGACTCCAGTTTGGGTAGGGTTCTTGGAAGCTTTTCGAACTTTCCGGGTCTCGGCTCAACCCGAGTTGCGGATGCTCATGCACAAAGTGGGACAGGAGATCGGATCTTGAGTAGGCTAGGAAGCATGGACCTTCTGGCGCCTGCGCTTGGATACAACGTGAATCGGCGCAGCCCCCATCGTTCTGAACGGCAGCTTTGCGCCTGCGCCAGACGAACGAGCTTGCGCGCCAGATCGGGACGATCGACCGTATGTGTGAAGAAGAAGCGCAGCGCCGACACGATGCTGTTCACCGTCGGAACCGGCACGCCGTCGTCCTGCTGCTCGATCTGGAACCGGCGCAGGTCGTCGGTTGTCGCTGTGTCCGGCGACCGGCCGAGGAACGTCGCCAGGCGTCCGATGTCGCGCAGATAGTTGCGCTGCGTCTCCTGTGAGAAACGTCGCATGTTCATGTCGTCGATCAGCCGCTGACGAAGTGGACTGATAGGTGCATCAAGAACAGGATAGGGCATGGTCGGGCTCCTTGTTGAAGAAGCCCGTGATGCTCTGCCGCTGCCGAACTACCCTCAATGCGGGCGCGACGTCCGGCTCGTGATCTCTACCTCAACCCTAGGCGCCCATCCCGCGTAGCGGGTTCGTTCTTCGGCCCCAAATACGACATGGCAGCTTGCACCCAATCGCGGCCGTAGCGACCAAGCCGCGGACGTCCTGAAACCTGACATCGTCGGTGAGCAGCGCGACGATCGCGGTCCCAAGGTGATTTCGCTTACCCCTTTCACGCACGCGTCGTCAGCGTCGACAGCTGGTCCGTGTCATAGCGGTTACGCAGATCGGCGAGCGCTTTTGGGTCCGGCGCTCCCCGCGCGGCTAGTTCGGCCAGCTCTTCGAAATAATGCTCGTGTCCGGGCGGCGAGACTGTCATGAGCACGCGCGCAGGCCTCTCGCTGACATTCGTGATGTTGTGCGGCACTCCCGGCGGGATGAACAGGAAGGTTCCAGGCGTTGCCCGGATCGTCCTGTCGCCGACGTGCCATTCACACTCTCCCTCGAGCACGTAGAAGGTCTCCTCCTGCACGCGGTGAACATGCCGCCCGGTGGCGAACTCCGGCGGGATCGTCCAGTCGAACATGCTCGTATGCCTGGTATTTTCATCGGTAACGAGGAAAGCCATGGGGTGGCCACGGAGCATGACGCCCGTCTTCTCGTCGGGCATGCGGATGACAACATGAGCGCTCATATGATCCTCCTGTGACGGGGTTGTTCTTTTTGGAACGTGTTTGTGCAGCATCGGCCCCCTACGCCGGAAAGTCGTGAATCCGTTCCCAAAAATTTGCTAAAAGGTTCCAATGACAGCCAGGGGCGACGTCTACCGCTTTGGCCCGTTTCGCCTCGATCCGGAGGTTGGCATTCTTTTTTGCGAAGATGAGCCGACTATGCTCGGGCAGCGCGCCGTCGCGCTGCTGCAACTGCTGATCCAGAACGCTGGCCAACCCGTGTCCAAAGACGCGCTGATCGACGCCGGCTGGGGCGGATCTGCGATTGCCGATAATAATCTGACGGTTCAGATCGCAGCCTTGCGCCGGACACTGGCCGACGCCGCCAATGTCGCCGACTGGATCGAAACATTGCCGCGCCGCGGCTATCGCTACGTCGGACCGGCTGTAGCCACGAACGTTCCCGACGCCTCGGCCGCCGTCCGCGCCGGGTCGGCCCCAAGCTTGCCCGAGAAGCCGTCCGTCGCGGTCCTGCCGTTCTCGAACTTGAGCGGCGATCCGCAGCAGGAGTACTTCGCCGATGGGATGGTGGACGACATCATCACAGGCCTGGCACGCATCAAATGGCTGTTCGTCATCGCGCGAAACTCGACCTTCTCCTACAAGGGTCGCGCCGTCGACGTGAAGCAGGTCGGCCGCGAGCTTGGCGTTCGCTATGTGCTCGAAGGCAGTGTGCGCAAGGCCGGCCACAGCGTGCGGGTTACCGCGCAGTTGATCGATGCTTCGACCGGCACCCATATCTGGGCCGAGCGCTATGACCGCAGCTCCGACGACATCTTCGCGCTTCAGGACGAGATAGCTCTGGCAGCAGTGGGCGCGATTGCGCCAAGCGTCCGGAAGGCCGAAATCGAACGTGTCAGGCGCAAACGCCCCGATAGCCTCGATGCCTACGATCTCGTGCTGCAAGCCCAGCCTGATGTCGATTCAGGCATGCCGGAGCAAGTGACCAGAGCGCTGGTCCTTCTCGAGCGTGCGATCGCACTCGAACCTACCTATGCGCTGGCGCATGGCAACGCCGCGATGTGCCATCACTGCCTGTTCCTTCGCGCCGGCCTGCAGGAGATCAACCGCGCGTCTTCGATCCGCTACGCGCGGTCGGCCATCGTCTACGGACAGGATGATGCGCTGGCACTCACATGGGCCGGCTTTTCCATCGGAATGGATGCGCATGATCGCGCCTCTGCGTTCGCGGCGTTGGAAGCCGCGCTCGCCATCAGCCCGTCATCTGCCCTGACCTACATCCTTGGCAG
>NZ_RZOY02000001.1:0-130856 GCF_004022705.2 Mesorhizobium sp. M2D.F.Ca.ET.226.01.1.1 | reverse complement strand
GCGCTGGCACTCACATGGGCCGGCTTTTCCATCGGAATGGATGCGCATGATCGCGCCTCTGCGTTCGCGGCGTTGGAAGCCGCGCTCGCCATCAGCCCGTCATCTGCCCTGACCTACATCCTTGGCAGCGTCATTCTCGGATGGAGCGGTGAAGCGGAGCGAGCGATAGAATGGAGCAAGCAGGGTTTGCGGCTGAGCCCGTTCGATTCGTGGGCCTGGGCCGCATTTGACGCGCAGGCGATGAGCCATTTGTTGCGCGGTCGCTACGAAGAGGCTTGTCGTGCTGCCTACAAGTCCGTCCAAGCCAATCCGGCACATAGCATCACCTATGTGCAATTGGCGGCCGCGCTGGCCAAGCTTGGCCGGTTGGACGAAGCGAAAGCAGCCGCCGCTCGCGTGATCGAGCTCCAGCCGCCCTTTCGCTACAGCCGCCAATTTGCCGGCGTGAATTGCGCGCCCGGGCTCGCGGAGGCTCTTGGCAGCGCGCTACGGGCAGCCGGATTGCCAGAGTAGCCAACTACCCAGGCTACGATCGGGCATTGATGAATGCAGACATTAGTTCGTCGTCGGTGCGCGCTTCTTCCGCTTGCCCTTCGCCTTGTCGGCGGCCGGCGCCGGCGTGTTCTCGTCATAGCCGGCATAGGCCTGGTAGTCGGTGGCGCTCGGCTCCGGCACCACGACATTGGCGTCCGTGAAGACGAATTGGGTTGCGGCAGTCGGATCGGTGACCTGCACCTGGTATTGATGAAGCTGCGAATAGAGCACGTCATTGCCATGCTGGACGGCGATGCGGATAGGCATCGTAACGGTGCCAGGCGCGAACAGCGGACCCGGCACGACTTTGCCGGCAACGGCGATCTTCATCGACAGCTGACCGTTGGCGTGAGTGCAGTCGCGCGTCACATCGGAGATCGAGGCCTGGTAGATGATCTTGGCCGGATCGTGATCGGGATCGACGGGCTGACCGCTCGGTCCGGTCTGCGCGGCCGCGGCGGCGGCCTGGGCTTCGGCATCGGCCGCGGCATTGCCCTTTTTCTTCTTGGGCTTCGCCGTCGAGCCCTTGGCGTAGGTGTTGAAGAAGGCGGTGCCGTCGCGCAGCGTCACCTTGGGGCAGTAGGCGCGCAACTGGCTGGCGAGTATCTTCGGATCCTGCGGCGGTATCGGAGCTGTCGGATCGGGTTTCTTGCCGATGCCGAGGTTCAATATGCCATTGTCGCTCGATTGGCAGCCGGCGGCGGCGAGCATAAAGCCGGTGAGCGCCAGACCCGCGACAAAACGACGGTTGACCGAATAAAACGCCATGAAACTGCACTTCCCTCTCACAAAGCCGGTGACGTATAGCAACCGCGCGGCAAAAATGCGACTGAGCCGGCTCGGAAAATTAACCAATTGCCGTGGATGACGCGACCGGCAGCAATGGGCCTTTTACGATGCAATATGTGAGTACCCGCGGGGATGCGCCCGCGCTTGGATTTTCCGATGCGGTGCTGGCGGGCCTTGCCCGCGACGGCGGGCTTTACGTGCCGCGAGAGTGGCCGCAATTCTCGGCCGCCGACATCCGCGCCATGCGCGGGCTTGCCTATCCCGACCTTGCCATCCGCGTCTTGACGCCCTTCCTCGGCGGCGAGATCGCGGCACCCGTCTTCGAAAAGCTGGTGCGCGAAGCCTACGCCACATTCCGGCATGAGGCGGTCTGCCCGCTGGTGCAAACCGGTAAAAATACCTTCATCCTCGAGCTGTTTCACGGCCCGACGCTGGCCTTCAAGGACGTGGCGATGCAGCTGCTGGCGCGGCTGATGGACCATGTGCTCGCCGAACGCGGCCAGCGCGCCACCATCGTTGGCGCCACCTCCGGCGATACGGGCGGCGCCGCGATCGACGCCTTCGCCGGCCGCGACCGCACCGACATCTTCATCCTTTTCCCGCACGGCAAGGTCTCGCCGGTGCAGCAGCGCCAGATGACGACGTCGAGCGCGGCGAACGTCCATGCGCTGTCGGTCGAAGGCAATTTCGACGACTGCCAGGGCCTGGTGAAGGACATGTTCAACGACCATGCTTTCCGCGACAGGGTGTCGCTGTCGGGCGTGAATTCGATCAACTGGGCCCGCATCATGGCCCAGATCGTCTATTATTTCTCGTCCGCGCTGTCGCTCGGCGCGCCGGACCGACCGGTGTCCTTCACGGTGCCGACCGGCAATTTCGGCGACATTTTCGCCGGTTACGCCGCCAAGCGCATGGGCCTGCCGATCGAGCGTCTGATCATCGCCACCAATGACAACGACATCCTGGCGCGCACATTGGCGAGCGGCGAATACCGCACCAAGGGCGTGTTGGCCACAACCTCGCCGTCCATGGACATCCAGGTGTCGTCGAACTTCGAACGCCTGCTGTTCGAGGCGGCCGGCCGCAATGCCGAGACGGTCAGGCGCTATATGAACGGGCTGAAACAGTCCGGCGCCTTCACCATCGAGGAAGGCGAGCTCAAGCGCATCCGCGCCGAGTTCGATGCCGGCCGCGCCAGCGTCGACGAGGTCGCTGCCACCATCCGCGCGACGCTGGAAGCGAGCGACTATCTGCTCGATCCGCACACGGCCGCCGCCGTTCATGTGGCCGCCGCTCGCGCAGGTGGCGCGGTGCCCATGGTGGTGCTCGGCACCGCGCATCCGGCCAAATTCCCGGCCGCGGTCGAGGCCGCGAGCGGGGTCAACCCCGCCCTTCCCGTCTGGCTAGGCGGCTTGATGACAGCCGACGAAAAATACACGATACTTCCCTCCGACTTGAAAATGGTGGAAGATTACGTGAACCGCCACTCGCGGGCGGCGCGTTAGGGAGTACTTGCCATATGGGTGTTGAGGTAAGCCGTCTGTCGAACGGCCTGACAGTCGCCACCGAAACCCTTCCAAGCATCGAATCGGTTGCCCTTGGTGCCTGGGTGAAGTCGGGTGCCCGCAATGAGCGCGACGAAGAGCATGGCATGGCCCATTTGCTCGAGCACATGGCGTTCAAGGGCACGAAGCGCCGCAGCGCCTTCGAGATCGCCTCGGAAATCGAGAATGTCGGCGGCGAGATCAACGCCGCCACCAGCGTCGAGACCACCTCCTACTATGCAAGAGTGTTGTCCGACGACGTGCCGCTGGCGGTCGATATCCTGGCCGACATCCTGCAGGAATCCGAATTCGATCCCGAGGAACTGGAGCGCGAGCAGCATGTGATCCTGCAGGAGATCGGCGCAGCGCACGACACGCCCGACGACATCGTCTTCGACCGCTTCACCGAAACCGCCTTCCGCCATCAGACCATCGGCCGCTCGATCCTGGGCACGCCGGAGACGGTCAAATCCTTCACGTCCAAACAGCTGCACGATTTCATCGAGCGGCAATACGACGCCGAGCGGATGGTCATCGTGGCCGCAGGCGACGTCAAGCACGACGCTTTCGTGCGCGAGGTGGAAAAGCAGCTCGGCGGCTTCCGTGCCAAGGCGGCGGGCAACATCCCGCAATATGCGCAATATGTCGGCGGCGACTTCCGCGAGGACCGCGACCTGATGGACGCGCAGATCGTGCTCGGCTTCGAAGGCCGCGCCTACCACGTGCGCGACTTCTACGCCTCGCAGGTGCTGTCGATGATCCTCGGCGGCGGCATGTCGTCGAGGCTGTTCCAGGAAGTGCGCGAGAAGCGCGGCCTGTGCTACTCGGTCTATGCCTTTCACTGGGGTTTTTCCGATACCGGCATTTTCGGCGTGCATGCCGCGACCGGACAGAGCGACATCGCCAAGCTGGTGCCGGTGATCATCGACGAATTGCAGAAGGCCGGCGAGAGCATCCAGCAGGAAGAACTCGACCGGGCGCGGGCGCAATATCGCGCCGGCCTCATCATGTCGGCCGAAAGCCCGGCCAGCCGCGCCTCGCAGATTGCCCGGCAACTGCTTTTGTTCGGCCGGCCGATCGCCAAGGAGGAATTGATGGAGCGGCTGTCGGCGCTGACCGTCGAGCGGCTAACCGACCTTTCCTCGCGCCTGTTCTCGACCAAGCCGACGCTTACCGCGGTCGGGCCCGTGGGCACGCTTGCGCCCTATGAGGCGATCCTCGAATCGCTTGCGGGTCCGCAGACGACGGCCCGCCGGCTCGCGGTCTGATCCTAAGCAGGTTCCGCAAAAGTGTCCCACGGTTTTGCGATCAGAACCTGCGAGAAATCAGGGAATCTAGGCAGATATTCGTGGGGCATCCCACGAATATCCGCCTAGAACCAGCGCCGTGTTCGCGCTCCCTTTCTTTCGCCGCGACCTGCCGGCACTGAAGGGCGAAAAGGTCACGCTGCGCGTACCCTTGACCAACGACTACCGCGAATGGTCGGCGGTGCGCGGCGAGAGCCGCGCCTTCCTGGAACCCTGGGAGCCACGCTGGCAGCCGGACGAGCTCGACCGCACCGCCTGGCGACTGCGCATCAGCCGCTACCGCGAGGATTACGCGCAAGGCACGGCCATCGCCTTCTTCATCTACGAGAAATCGAGCGGCAAGCTTGCCGGCGGCATCACGCTCGGCAACATCCGCCACGGCGTCGCGCAGAGCGGCCATATCGGCTACTGGATCGGCGAACGCTTCGGCAATCGGGGCCTGATGACCGAGGCGGTCAAGCTGGTGTCGCGCTTTGCCTTCGATACGCTGCGGTTGCACCGGATCGAAGCTGCCTGTATTCCCGAAAACGCCCGATCGATCCGCGTGCTTGAAAAAGCCGGATTCCGGCGCGAAGGACTGCTGCGATCATATCTCAGGATCAATGGCATCTGGCAGGATCACTACCTCTACGCCCGGATCGCGGACGATCCGCCGGGCGAAGGAACGAAGGGCTGATTGTGACGAATTTTTCGCGATTAGCGTCGCTGTTCGCCCTCATCATGACGGTTATCGTCACGCTTTTCGCGGCTATGCCGGCTTTTGCCGTCGAGCCGATCAAGATCGCGCGCGACGACAAGGCGCTCAACCTTTCGGAAGCCGTCCAGATCTACCGGAACCAGGGCGAGAACTTCCAGGTCTCGACCGCGCCGGGACCCGACGGCATCGTGCGGCGCATCGAAGTGGAGGCCAAGGACGCGCGCTCGAGCGGCGACTGGGCCGTGTTCGCGCTCGCCAACACCACCGACCAGCAGATCGACCGGCTGATCGTCGCGCCGCATTTCCGCCTGGTGAACTCCGGCATCTTCTGGCCCGATCTGGGCTCGACGCGCATCGCCGCGATCACGCCCAGCGAAGGCTTTGCGCTCGACCGCCAGACAAGCCCGGACGCCGACGTGTTCCGCGTGACGCTGAACCCCGGAACGGTAGTGACCTTCATCGCCGAGCTTGCCTCGCCCAAGCTGCCGCAGGTCTATCTGTGGGAGCCGGATTCCTACAAGGACTCGGTCAATTCCTACACGCTGTTCCGCGGCATCGTCATCGGCATTTCGGGGCTTCTGGCGCTGTTCCTGACGATCCTGTTCGTCGTCAAGGGAACCTCGATGTTCCCGGCGACCGCCGCACTTGCCTGGGCGGTGCTGGCCTATATCTGCGTCGATTTCGGCTTCCTCAACAAGATCATCGAGATATCGCCCGGCAATGAGCAGATATGGCGAGCCGGCACGGAGGTAGCGCTTGCGGCAACCTTCGTCGTGTTCCTGTTCGCCTATCTCAACCTCAATCGGTGGCACGGCCATTTCAGCTATGGCGCGCTGGTCTGGATCCTCGGACTGCTGTTGATCGCGGGCGTCGCCATCGTCGATCCGGCGGTCGCCGCCGGCATCGCACGCATCTCCTTTGCCGCCACCGCGCTCACCGGCCTTGGCCTCATCATCTTCCTCGGCATCCGAGGCTATGACCGGGCGATCATGCTGGTGCCGAGCTGGGTGATGGTGCTGCTCTGGCTATGCGGCTCGTGGATGGCGATCACAGGCATGCTCGATAACGACATCGCCCAGCCGGCGCTGGGCGGCGGCCTGATCCTGATCATCCTCCTGATCGGCTTCACGGTCATGCAGCACGCCTTTGCCGGCGGTGCTCTGCACCAGGGCCTGTTCTCCGATCTCGAACGGCAGGCGCTCGCCGTTGCCGGCTCGGGCGACATCGTCTGGGACTGGGACGTGCTGCGCGACCGCGTGGTCACCAAGCCGGACATCAGCCTGCAGCTCGGGCTGGCGCCCAACAGCCTTGGCGGTGCGGCCCGCAACTGGCTGCCGGTGCTGCATGCCGACGACCGCGACACCTTCCGCACCACGCTCGACGTGGTGCTGGAGCACCGGCGCGGCAAGGTCTCGCAGAATTTCCGCCTGCGCGGCGCCGACGGCCACTATCACTGGTTCTCGCTGCGTGCCCGCCCGGTGATCGGCTCCGACGGCGAGGTGATCCGCTGCGTCGGCACCATGGTCGACGTCACCGAGCAGAAGAAATCCGAGGAAAGGCTGCTGCACGACGCCGTGCACGATAACCTCACCGGCCTGCCGAACCGCGAATTGTTCATGAACCGGCTGGAAGCGATCATTTCGATCGCCCGCACCGAGGACAAGGTGCGCCCGACGGTCTTCATCATCGACATCGACCGCTTCAAGCAGGTCAATGACGGGCTCGGCATCTCCGCCGGCGACACCATTCTGCTCACCGTCGCGCGCCGGCTGCACCGGCTGCTGAAGCCGAAGGATTCGCTGTCGCGCTTTGCCGGCGACCAGTTCGCGCTGATGCTGCTTTCGGAACAGGACCCAGCTCGCATCGCGGCAATCGCCGACGCCATCAAGCACGCGATCAACAATCCGATCACCTTCGCCAAGCGCGAGATCGTGCTCACCGCCTCGATCGGCCTGATCACCTGGACGACGGCGCAGACCTCGGCCGAGGACATGGTCAAGGACGCCGAGCTTGCCATGCACCAGGCCAAGCGCTTCGGCGGCGACAGGATCGAGCCGTTCCGGCCGGCCTTCCGCACAGTCGGCACCGACCGGCTGCAATTCGAATCCGACCTTCGCCGCGCCATCGAGCGGCGCGAGTTCACGCTTGCCTACCAGCCGATCGTGCGGCTGGAGGACGGCAGCGTCGCCGGTTTCGAGGCGCTGCTGCGCTGGGACCATCCACGCCGCGGCATGATCCCGCCGGGGGACTTCATCCCGGTGGCCGAGAATTGCGGGCTGATCGTGCAGCTCGGCCTGTTCGCCATGCAGCAGGCGGCCGAGGACCTGGCGGGCTGGCAGAAGCAGATCGGCGACGCGCCGCTGTCGATCTCGGTAAATCTGTCCAGCCGCCAGCTCATCCGCCGCGACCTGGTCAGCGACGTGCGCTCCGTCATCGCGCGCGCCAATCTGAAGCCGCGCTGCTTCCGGCTCGAGCTCACCGAATCCCTGGTGATGGACAATCCCGAGCAGACCGCGCATGTGCTGACCAAGCTGAAGCAGCTCGGCATCGGGCTGTCGCTCGACGATTTCGGCACCGGCTATTCTTCGCTCTCCTATCTGACGCGCTTCCCCTTCGACACCATCAAGATCGACAAGAGTTTTGTCGACGACGCGACGCCGAAGCGGGCCGTGCTGCTCAAATCCATGGTCAACATGGCGCATGAGCTGGGACTTTCGGTGGTCGCCGAAGGCATCTCGGACGAGAGCGACGCGCTGGAGCTGCGCCAGATGGGCTGCGAATATGTGCAGAGCTTCATGTTCGGCGCGCCGATGCCCGGCGACCAGGTGCTGAAGACGTTGAAGGAACAGTATCCGCTGACGCAGGCCTAGAGGCCCATCGCTTCGTCATCAACTCTGAAGTATCGGGGCGTTGCGCTAGTCGCGAGCGTCAAGCATGCCCCGCGGCGGCGCTCAGATGGGCGAGGTCGATGCCGATCGAAGCCAGGATACGGTCGTATTTGCGCTCGATGTCGGTGTCGAAGAGCAGCTCGGGCGTCGCCGGACAGGTGAGCCAGCCATTCTCGGCAATCTCGGTTTCGAGCTGGCCGGCGCCCCAGCCGGAATAGCCGAGCGCCATCAGCGCATGGCGCGGGCCGCGGCCGGTGGAGATGGCGCGCAGGATGTCGACCGTCGCGGTCAGGCAGATGTCGTCGGAGACGTTGAGCGAGGATTCGACGCGATAGTCGCCGGAATGCAGCACGAAGCCACGGCTGCGGTCGACAGGCCCCCCATTGCGCACGACGAAATCGCGCGTATGCGCCGGCAGGCGGATCGCTTCCTGCTCGTTCATGATGCCGAGTTGCACGAGCAGGTCCGGAAACAGCATCTGCTGCGTCTGGTTGATGATGAGGCCCATCGCCCCCTCGTCGCTGTGGGCGCAGATATAGATGACGGAGCGCGCGAAACGGTCGTCCTTCATGCCAGGCATGGCAATCAGGAACTGGTCGTCGAGGAAGCCGCGTCCGGCGGCCGCCTTCTTGTGGCGCAGCAAATCCATGGAGTGAGCGTAACGCGTTTCGGCAGCGCCGAAAAGATGGTGGCGGTCCCCGATGTCACGCAAATATGATACCGGGAGGCTGACGAAGTCATTGCGCGGCCAAGAACGGACGATCAAATCACCGCCATGCGATACATGAAGATACTAGTTCTCGGCGTCGTTTTCGGGTGGGCCAGCGGCCTCCCGGCCGAGGCCTCCTCCTCGATCTGGTACAATTCCGAAGGCGGCAAGGTGCGGCTGGTGACCACCGGCAAGCCCGATGAGGCCGGCAAGATCCGCGGCGTGCTCGACATCGCGTTGAAACCCGGGTGGAAGACCTATTGGCGCGATCCGGGCGATGCCGGCGTGCCGCCGCAGCTCGACATATCGGGCAGCACCAACATCGCCGACGCGCAATTGTCGTTCCCTCCGCCGCGGCGGCACGACGACGGCTACGGCAAATGGGCCGGCTATGATCGCCCGGTGTCCCTGCCGGTGACCTTCACGCTGTCTTCGCCCGGCCAGCCGGCGACCATCGACGCCAATATCTTCCTCGGTATCTGCGAGACGATCTGCATTCCGGTGCAGACCCGGCTCAGCGTCGATCCGGGCTCCGATCCCGACAACGCCACCGACGCGGCGCTGGTGAAGACGGCGCTCGCCACCCTGCCCTCTCCGGCCCGGTCCGATTTCGGCATCAGCGTGCTGCCCGGCGACCATGAGACCCTTGTCGTCCAGGCGCAGTCGCCCGGCAATCCGGAGTCGGTCGACCTCTTCATCGCCGGCGAGCGCGACTACATGTTCGGCGCGCCGGTGCGCAGCGAGAAGGACGGCAAGCTCGTCTTCACCGTGCCGATCCTCGACCGGCCGTCGGCGACGCCGACCGGCGGCGGGCTTTATTACACGCTGACCAGCGCCGAGGGTTCGGTGGACGGGCTGCTGCCTTTCCCTTGATCCAGCATTAGGCCAATGGTTGCGGGAAGCCGTCCGGTCCGATATCGAAGGCATCTATCCCTTCCCCATCTCCCAAGCGAGGAAATCATGACCATTTCGGTTGGCGAAAAACTGCCCGCCTCGAGCTTCAAGGTGATGACCGCGGACGGCGCAAAGCCGATCACCGGCGATGAGATCTTCGCCGGCAAGAAGGTGGTGCTGTTCGGCGTCCCCGGCGCCTTCACGCCGACCTGCAGCAACAACCACCTGCCGGGCTATCTGGAGAACCATGACGCGATCCTGGCGCGCGGCGTCGACACGATCGCGGTCGTTTCAGTCAACGACGTGCATGTCATGGGCGCCTGGGCGCGCTTCACCGGCGGCGAAGGCAAGATCCTCTATCTCGCCGACGGCAGCGGCGACTTCGCCAAGTCGGTCGGCCTCGACAATGATCTTTCCGCCAGCGGCATGGGTCTGCGCTCAAAACGCTTCTCGATGATCGTCGACGACGGCAAGGTCGTGGCGCTCAATGTCGAAACCAAGTCGGGCGTCGACGAGAGCAGCGCGGCAAAGATCCTCGAGCAGCTTTAGAGAGCATGATCTTGTCCGAAAACCGGTTCCCACTTTTTGCGTGCGCTGACCTCCGGTTCGGGATCATGCTTTGATGCTCGACACGCTCTGGCGCGCGGTGGCGATCGGCATCGGCGCCACGGTGTTCATGGATATCTGGGCGATCATCCTCAACAAGGCGATCGGCCAGCCATTGCCCAACTGGGGCATGGTCGGGCGCTGGGTGCGGCACCTGCCCGAAAAAGTGTTCCACGACGATATCGGCAAGGCCGCGCCCTATGCGCATGAAAAGGCGCTGGGCTGGGCTTTCCACTATCTGGTCGGCATCCTTTACGGCGTGATCCTGGTGGCGCTCGCGGGCGCAGGCTGGCTGGCGGCGCCGACTTTCCTGCCGGCCTTCATCCTCGGCATCGTCACCGTCGGCGCCGGCTGGTTCCTGCTGGCACCGGGCATGGGCGCCGGCTGGGCGGCATCCAAGCTGCCTAACCCGACGAAGGTGCGCGCGCTCAATCTCGTGGCGCACACGGTGTTCGCGCTCGGCATGTTCTCGACGGCGCTGCTGATCCGATGAGGCGGCAAAACGGGCTGCTCCCACTCACGAGCTAACAGGCGTTCGGCGCCGCTGCCGCCAACTTCCTCTTTTCGGAGGTCGCGAAAATCCAAAGGCTATGGTTTCCCGCTCGCCTTGCCTCATCCCAGAGCCGCTGCAGCCGGCGCGTCTTCTTGATCCAGTTCGCCCCTGCCTGGCAACGGTGCGCGCATCCTCAGTAGCTCTGTGTAGAGCGCCGGGGCGCGCGTTTGCCGGTTGGAGCGGCTTTCTGTGGGGCGGCCACAACCGGCGCAGGCCTCGCAAGCTTCGGCTTGAACGGCGCCATGCCTTCGCGCGCAAGCTCGTCGGCGCGCTCGTTCTCCGTGTGGCCGGCATGCCCCCTGACCCAGTTCCACGTGACCTTGTGGCGTCGGGTGGCCTCGTCGAGCGCCTGCCACAGCTCGCCATTCTTCACCGGCTTCTTGTCGGCGGTCCTCCAGCCGTTCTTCTTCCAACCATGGATCCATTTGGAAATGCCATCCATGACGTATTTGCTGTCGGTGTGGAGCTCGACTGCGCAAGGCTCCTTCAGCGCGTCCAGCGCCGAGATGGCGGCCAGCAGCTCCATGCGGTTGTTGGTCGTCTCGGCCTCGCCGCCCGACAATTCCTTAGTCTTGCCGTTGAAGCGCAGAATGGCGCCCCAGCCGCCAGGCCCGGGATTGCCCGAGCAAGCGCCGTCGGTGAAGATTTCAACCTGCTTGGTCATTTGAGCCCGTATTCGGATGGCGATCTGATCGCGCGATGGAATCGCATGCGGCGGATATATTCGGTCGGATCGCGCTTCATCACCAGCCCGCCATCGGGAATGGTCAGCCAGTCATAGAGGCGGGTCAGCATGAAGCGAAGCGCCGAGCCGCGCGCCAGGATCGGCAGCGCCGCTTTCTCATCGGCCGAGAGCGGCCGCACCGACTGGTAGCCGGCGAGCAGCGCCGCCCCCTTGGTCAGGTTGAAGGAGAAATCCTTCTCGAAACACCAGGCGTTGAGGCAGGTGGCGACATCGTAAGCATAGAGGTCGTCGCAGGCGAAATAGAAGTCGATCAGCCCAGACAGCTTCTCGCCGAGGAAGAAGACGTTATCGGGAAAGAGATCGGCATGGATGATGCCCTGCGGCAGCCCGGCCGGCCAGTTGCGCTCGAAATCGGCGAAGTCGGCATCGACCTCGGCCGCAAGGCCCTGCTCGACCTCGTCGGCGCGGTCGCGCGAGGCGTCCCACAGCTTGCGCCAGCCGTCGATCGCCAGCGCGTTGGGCCGCCTCATCTGAAAATCCCGGCCGGCAAGATGAAGACCGGCAAGCGCCTTGCCGACTTCCGCGCAATGCGCGGCGGTCGGGCGCCTGAGCGACAGGCCCTCGAGGAAGGTGATGATGACGGCAGGCCGGCCGGCAAGCGTGCCGATGACGGTGCCGTCATGCGCGGTAACCGGCAGCGGGCAGGAAATGCCCTTCCTGGCGAGATGACCCATCAGGTCGAGAAAGAACGGCAGGTCGGCCTTGTCGACCCGCTTCTCATAGAGCGTCAGGATGTAAGAGCCGGTCGAGGCGTGGATGAGGAAGTTGGAATTCTCGGTGCCTTCGGCGATGCCCTTGTAGGATAGCAGCTCGCCGACCGGATAGGCCTTCAGGAACGCGCTAAGTTCGTTCTCGTTGACGTCGGTGTAGACGGCCATCCGGTTTCACGCCGCTCCGTTGACGAAGGCCATGTCGGCCCCCGTCAGTTCGACATCGCGCAGCACCCGCATCACCGGAAAATCCTCCGTCTCCGTGGCCGTGATGGCCAGATCGATGGTGACGTCGAAACGCTGCCGGAACGCATCGATGATCTCATCGACGATGATCTCCGGCGCCGAGGCGCCGGCCGACAGGCCGAGCGTCGAAATCCCGGCGATCTCATCCCACGGAATTTCGGCGGCGCGCTGCACGAGAAGCGACATCGCGGCGCCGGCGCGCTCCGCCACTTCGACAAGACGACGCGAGTTGGACGAATTGGGCGCGCCGACGATGAGAAAAAGATCGGCGCCCGGGGCGGTCTCCTTCACCGCTTCCTGGCGGTTGGTGGTGGCGTAGCAGATCGATTCGGCGGCCGGCGCATGCAGCTGTGGGAACCGCTCCTCGAGCGCCCGGATGATGCCGGCGGTGTCCTCCACCGACAGCGTCGTCTGGGTGACGAAACCGAGCGCCGAAGCGTCGACCGGCTCGAAGCGCGCGGCATCGGCTTCGGTCTCGATCAAGGTGACGGCGCCTTCCGACAATTGGCCCATCGTGCCGATCACCTCCGGGTGTCCGGCATGACCGATCAACAGCACATGGCGACCCAGCCGCTGATGGCGCATTGCCTGCTTGTGCACCTTGGAGACGAGCGGGCAGGTGGCGTCGAGGTAGAACAGATTGCGCGCCTGGGCGTCCGCCGGCACCGATTTCGGCACGCCATGCGCGGAAAAGACCACCGGCGACTGGCGATGCTCCGGTGGAATCTCCGACAGTTCCTCGATGAAGACGGCACCCAGGCTCTGCAGTCCCTCGACGACGTAGCGATTGTGCACGATCTCGTGGCGGACATAGACCGGCGCGCCGTATTTCTTCAGCGCCAGCACGACGATCTGGATGGCGCGGTCGACGCCGGCGCAGAAGCCGCGCGGCTGGCAGAGCCTGATCGTGAGCGGTGGCTTTTTCTCAATCATGAATGCAAGGCCGGTTCGGTCGGGACGATCTGTTTGTTTTGACGCAATTCCGTACGGAAACGCGCTCACGCTTTCCCTGGAATTGCTCAAGGCGAAATGAGGTGCGCACCCCTGCCCTGTCAAGAGCGGCCAACCTTACGCTTCCTTCGCCGGGCGGCGCAGTCTCAGGATCAGCACGGCGGCGAGCGCCGCTGCGAGCCCGTACCAGGTGACGGCATATTGCAGGTGATTGTTGGGCAGATCGATGATGGTGACGCCGCCGACCGGCAGGCCGCCGGGATTGGGCGTCTTGTCGGCATCGATGAAGAACGGCACCAGCGTCGCGCCGGCCGGCAGGCCAGCGGTCGCCGCCATGACGTCGCGGTCCTTCCAGAAGAAGATGTTCTTTGCGACGTCATTGTCGGGAAGCATCATCGAAGGCTTTCCGGGCAACGGATTGCGGGCGAGCCCGGTCACCGTCACCTTGCCGGCGACCTCGCCCTTCTGGCGCTTGGCCGGATCCTTGAGGTTGTAGGGAACGAAGCCGCGGTTGACGAGCACGAAGCGGCCATCGTCGAGTTGAAGCGGCGTATAGACGTTGAAGCCGCTGTCGCCTTCCCAGGTGGAAAAGAAATGCCGCTCGCCCTGATGCAGGAAGGTGCCGGTCACCGTCACCGGCGTGTAGTCGACGTCCCGCGAGTCGGCGAATTCTCTCTCGACGTCGGCCAGCGGCAGCGGAGCCGCGTGGGTTCGCTTGTCGATGGTCGCGAGCAGGCTTTCCTTCCAGTGCAGGCGCTGGACCTGCCAGGTGCCAAGCCCGATCAGGATGACGAACAGGACAAGGCCAAGGCCGATGAGAAACGCGGAGCGCGGCCGCGCACGGCCGGCAGCCAAACCGGTCGCCCCCGTCATTGGTTGGAATCCAGCCTGCCCTCGGAAGCCTTCTTCGAATATTGCAGGGTGATCAGCACGCCCTTGATCAGGCGCAGCGCCGTCAGGCAGAGCACGAGCGCCAGCGGTATCCACAACAGGAAGTGCAGCCAGAGCGGCGGGCTGAACGTCACCTCCATCCAGAGCGCGAGGCCGACGACAAGGAAGCCGATGATCAGGATGACGAACACCGCCGGGCCGTCGCCGGCATCGGCGAAGGAATAGTCGAGCCCGCAATTGTAGCAGCGCTTGCCGACGGTCAGGAAACCCGAAAACAGCTTGCCTTCCCCGCAGCGCGGGCAGCGGCCGTGCAGGCCGGCCGGGATGGGATCGATGGGTGGCCAGATCGCCTTGTCTTCGCTCATCGGTGATCTTCGCTCATTTCATGATCTCGATCGGTGTGCCGTCGGCCACCATCGTCCAGATTTCATCCATATCGGAGTTCGTAACCGCAATACAGCCGTCGGTCCAGTCGACCATTTGAAGCAGCCGGCCCAGCCAGCCAAAGCCGTTCGGCTGACCATGGATCATGATGAAGCCGCCAGGATCGACGCCGCGAGACCTGGCCGCGGCGGCGTCATCGGCGTTGGGATAGGAGATGTGGATCGACCTGTGCGCGACGCTGTTGGGATTGCGCCAGTCGAGCACGTAGCGCCCTTCCGGCGTTCGCTCATCGCCCTCCCGTTGCTTTTGGCCGAGGGGGGCGCCGCCCAGCGCGATGCCATAGCTGCGAAGAACCTTATCGCCGCTGATCAGTTGCAATTGCCGTTGCGATTTCTCGACCCGAACAAGGTCGACCTTTTGCTGCGGCAGCACATTGCGTTCGAGCAGCGGAGTCGTCGCAATCAGGCATGCGCCGATGGCCAAGTGAATTTTCGCCCACATCGCTTACCGATGGCCGGCCATTGCGCCGAAAAGAAGAAGGCGGCCGCGTTGCCGCGACCGCCCTCAAAAACTCCTGAAAAAATGCTGAAATCAAATTCCGGAAAAATCGCGACGCGCTTTTCCCGGAATTGCTTTTTATCAGTGGGCTTCGATGAGCGCGCCGTTCGAGGCCCAGACATAGATCGCGCTGAACAGGAACAGCCAGACCACGTCGACGAAGTGCCAGTACCAGGCAGCCGCCTCGAAGCCGAAATGCTGCTTCGGGGTGAAGTCGCCGCGCCAGGCGCGGATCAGGCAGACGAGCAGGAAGATGGTGCCGATGATGACGTGGAAGCCGTGGAAGCCGGTCGCCATGAAGAAGGTGGCGCCATAGATCGAGTCCTTGAACGCGAAGGGAGCGTGCATGTACTCGTAGGCCTGCACCATGGTGAACAGCATGCCGAGGCCGACTGTCAGCACCAGGCCGTTGATCAGGCCCTTGCGGTCGCCGTGCAGCAGCGCGTGGTGCGCCCAGGTCACCGTCGTGCCCGACAGGAGCAGGATGATGGTGTTGTAGAGCGGCAGGTGGAAGGGGTCGAGAACCTCGAGGCCCTTCGGCGGCCAGACGCCGCCGGTGAAAGCGGTGCGGGCATACTGGTTTGCGTCGCCGGGGAAAAGGCTGGCGTCGAAGAAGGCCCAGAACCAGGCGACGAAGAACATCACCTCGGAGGCGATGAACATGATCATGCCGTAGCGCAGGTGCAGCGACACGACGCGCGTGTGGTAGCCCTCATGCGCTTCCTTGATGGTGTCCGACCACCAGGCGAACATCGTGTAGAGCACGATGATCAGGCCGATGAAGAACAGCCACGGATTGGCGACGTTGTGGCCGAAGATCGGGAAGTTGCCGCCCTTCAGATACTGCATCAGGCAGACGCCGCCGATGGCGGTGATCAGCGCGCCGACCGAACCCAGGAACGGCCATGGGCTCGGGTTGACGAGATGGTAGTCGTGTTGTGGTTTTGCGTGCGCGTCTGCCATATCAACCCCCGAGGCTTGCTTCGGTATCGGAAACTTTGTTGGTGATGCTGCCGGCGGCCGGCGTGGACGAGGCGACCGGCTGTTTCTTTTCGACCGGGAACATCGTGTAGGACAGCGTGATAGTCTTCAAATCCTTGAGCTCCGGCACGTTGACGATGTCCGGATCGACGTAGAACACGACCGGCATGTCCAGCGTCTCGCCGGGCTTGAGCGTCGTGTCGGTGAAGCAGAAGCACTCCACCTTGTTAAAATAGGCGCCGGCCATTTCAGGCTGCACGTTGAACGACGCGCGCCCGGTGATGGGGCGATCGAACTTGTTGGTGGCGCTGTAATGCGCCTGGGTCGTCTCGCCGATCTTGATCGTCACCGAACGGGCGACCGGCTCGAACTCCCACGGAATGCCGTTGGTGTTGGCGTCGAAGCGGATGGTGATGTCGCGGTCGAGCACGCGGCCGGCATATTGCTTCTCGGCACGCTGCGTGGTGCCGCCATAGCCGGTGACCTGGCAGAACATCTTGTAGAGCGGCACCGCCGCATAGGCCATGCCGACCATGCCGGTGAAGAAGGCAAGACACACAACGGCGACGATGCCGTTGTTGACCTTGCGGGGCGTGCTCTTCTCGCCGCTCATCAGCCGCCTCCCAGCAGGCCGGTGCCGGTGATGCTGGCGCCATGGTGGCCGAAGCGCACGATGGTGACGACGTAGAAGATGATGACCAAAGCCGCCAGCGCGACGCCAATGGCCGCGGAGCGGTTGCGGCGCGCCTTCTGCTGGCGCTCGGTCAGGGTGACCAGGTCGAGCTTCTTGTCGGCCACGATCATGCGCCCCCCATCATAAGGGCGCGGCCGACCACGCAATCGACAAGGAAGGCGGCAAAGATGGCGAAGAGATAGAGCAGCGAATAGGCGAACAGCGCCTTGGCCGGCTTCATGGCGCGGTCATCGTCGCTCATGCCCAGCACCTTCCAGGCATACCAGACGAAGCCGACACCGAGGACCGCCGAGACCAAGCCATAGCCGGCCGTGCTGTAGCCGAGCGCCCAGGGCAGCACGCCGACCGGCGCCAAGATCAGCGCATAGGCAAAGATCTGCCGCCGGGTCGAAGCCTGGCCGGCGACATTCGGCATCATCGGGATGCCGGCGCGGGCATAGTCGTCGGACTTGAACAAAGCCAGCGCCCAGAAATGCGGCGGCGTCCACAGGAAGATGATCAGGAACAGGATCACGCTTTCGAGGCTGACCGATCCGGTCACAGCGGCCCAGCCGATCACCGGCGGGAAGGCGCCGGCCGCGCCGCCGATGACGATGTTCTGCGGCGTCCAGCGCTTCAGCCACATCGTGTAGATGACGGCATAGAAGAAGATGGTGAAGGCAAGCAGCGATGCCGACAGCCAGTTGACCAGGACGCCGAGCGTCATCACCGACAACACCGACAGGACCAGGCCGAAGGTCAACGCCTCGCTTGGCGTGACGCGGCCGGCCGGCACCGGACGGGATGCCGTCCTGCTCATCACGGCATCGATATCGGCGTCGTACCACATGTTGAGCGCGCCGGAGGCGCCGGCGCCTATGGCAATTGCCAGGATGGCGACCATCGCGATCAGCGGATTGATGGCGACGGGTGCCGCGACCAGGCCGACAAAGGCGGTGAAGACGACCAGCGACATGACGCGCGGCTTCAGCAGGGCGAAGTAATCGCCCGCTGTCGCTTCCGATATGCGAAAGCCCGCGTCCTTCATCAATCTGTCGTCGGCAAGGGCCATGCGTACGTAAAGTCCATCATTCCGTTGGCCAAGACCGCCGGACGAGCCGGCGGCCTCGCATGCGTCGGGGCGCTGCTTACTTGATCTTCGGCAGCTGTTCCCACTGGTGGAACGGCGGCGGCGAAGGCAGCTGCCATTCGAGCGTGGTGGCACCTTCGCCCCACGGATTGGCGCCCGCGACACGCTTCTTCTGGAAGGCCTCGAACACGCCATAGAGGAAGATCGCAACGCCGACGGCCGCGATGTAAGAGCCGTAGGACGAGACCATGTTCCAGCCTGCGAACGCATCCGGATAGTCGACGGTACGGCGCGGCATGCCGGCGAGGCCGAGGAAGTGCTGCGGGAAGAAGATCAGGTTGACGCCGACGAAGGTGACCCAGAAGTGGGTGTTTGCGATCACCGGCGAGTACATGTAGCCGGTCATCTTCGGGAACCAGTAGTACCAGCCCGCGAAGATGGCAAACACGGCGCCCAGCGACAACACGTAGTGGAAGTGGGCGATCACGAAGTAAGTGTCGTGCAGCGAGCGGTCGAGGCCGGCATTGGCCAGCTGAACGCCGGTGACGCCACCGATCGTGAACAGGAAGATGAAGCCCAGCGCCCACAGCATCGGCGGCTTGAAGGAGATCGAGCCGCCCCACATGGTGGCGATCCAGGAGAAGATCTTCACGCCGGTGGGCACCGCGATGACCATGGTGGCGAACACGAAGTAGCGCTGCGTGTCGAGCGACAGGCCGGTCGTGTACATGTGGTGCGCCCAGACGATGAAGCCGACGGCGCCGATCGCGACCATGGCGTAGGCCATGCCGAGATAACCGAAGACCGGCTTCTTCGAGAAGGTCGAGACGATGTGGCTGATGATGCCGAAGCCCGGCAGGATCAGGATGTACACTTCGGGATGACCGAAGAACCAGAACAGGTGCTGGAAGAGCAGCGGGTCACCACCCTGATCCGGCACGAAGAAGGCGGTGCCGAAATTGCGGTCGGTGAGCAGCATGGTGATGGCGCCCGCCAGAACCGGCAGCGAGAGCAGCAGCAGGAAGGCGGTGATCAGCACCGCCCAGGCAAACAGCGGCATCTTGTGCAGCGTCATGCCCGGAGCGCGCATGTTGAAGATGGTGGTGATGAAGTTGATGGCGCCGAGGATCGACGAGGCGCCGGCGATATGGATCGACAGGATCGCCAGGTCCATCGCCGGGCCAGGCTGGCCGGACGTCGAGAGCGGGGGATAGATCGTCCAGCCGCCGCCGACGCCGAAAGCACCCGGGGCGCTCGGCACGAACATAGAGGAGAGCAGCAGGATGAAGGCCGGCGGCAGCAGCCAGAAGGAGATGTTGTTCATGCGCGGAAAAGCCATGTCCGGCGCGCCGATCATGATCGGCACCATCCAGTTGGCGAAGCCACCGATCAAGGCGGGCATGACCATGAAGAAGATCATAATCAGGCCGTGCGCGGCGCCGAAGGCGTTGTACATGCTCTTGCCGCCGTCGATCGCGGCGTCGCCTTGCATGCCATAGACCATCTGCGCCAGACCGCTGAAGATCTGGATGCCCGGCTCCTGCAGTTCCATGCGGATGGCGACCGAGAGCGCCCCGCCGACGATGCCGGCGAAGATCGCGAAGATCAGGTAGAGCGTGCCGATGTCCTTGTGATTGGTCGAGTAGACCCAGCGGACCCAGCCATGCGGCCTGTGGTCGCCGTGATCGTGAGCTGCAGCCTCTGCCATGTTCCGCTCCGTTCCCTAAATCTTGCTAACCCGCAGCATCAGTTGCCAGCGGCCGCTACCTTGTTGGTACCATCGATCTCGGCCATCAGCGCCTTGTTGGCGGCGGGCACGTCGGTCTTGGCCGTCGCCAGCCAGGTCTTGAACTGCTCGTCGGAGACGACGCGCACGGCGATCGGCATGAAGGCATGGTCCTTGCCGCAGAGCTGCGAGCACTGGCCGTAATAGAGGCCTTCCTTCTCCGCCTTGAACCAGGTCTCGTTGGTGCGGCCGGGCACGGCGTCCATCTTGATGCCGAAGGACGGCACGGCGAAAGAGTGGATGACGTCGGTGGCGGTGATCAGCACGCGGGTCAAGGTGTTGACCGGCACGACCAGCTCGTTGTCGACGGCGAGCAGGCGCGGATAGAGGTTGCGGTCTTCCTTGCCGGCCTTGGCGCGGTCGGCATCCTGGAGAACCGCCGAATTGAAGGTGAAGGTCTTGTCGACCTGGTATTCGTAGTCCCAGTTCCACTGGTTGCCGGTCGCCTTGACGGTGAGCTTGGCTTCTTCCGGCGGCGTGTACTGCGCGGTGAGCAGCTGGAAGGAGGGAATGGCGATGAGCAGCAGCACGATCACCGGCCCGACCGTCCAGATCACTTCGATCAGCGTGTTGTGGCTGGTCCTGGACGGCACCGGATTGACGCTGGCGCGGAAGCGCATGATGCAGACCAGGAGAAGCACCAGCACGAGGATGGTGATCGGGACGATGAACCACATCGTGTAGTTCCCGAAGCGCTCGATCTGCCGCATCATGTCGGTCGCCGGGGCCTGGAAGGTCATCTCCCATGCCCGCGGCTGGTCGGCACGGGCCGCAGCGCTGGAGAAGAGCACGGCCGAAGCTGCCGTACCTGCCAAGAATTTAGCGCTTGCCAGGAATTTCCTCATCGCCCTCTCGTCTCCCACTTCCCGCGATCTGCTCGCACCAATAACGGAGGATGCCGGGATTGGGAATCCCGGTCTGTCCCTGGGTGGTTCAAACCATACTCTATTTCCCTCCGCAAGAAAGGAGCGGAGGAAACCGTGCGGCATTTTTGCGCGCAAGCCGAAGGCCTGTTCGGCGCCCGTCACGCGATCTGCGCAACGGTCGCAATTCGGGCGAATTTGCTTTGGAAAAGCGCGTAATTGCCGGTATCGGGGCGGGCCGGCGACGGTCTCGTCCTTTACTTGGCCCCGGCGCAGCTTAAAGTGCCGTGATTCGCAATGGAGCCGTCATGACTTCCTGGCTTTCGAGAACCCTGGCGAAGGTCTTCCTTGCCGTCGCCTTGCTCGGTGGCGGCGTAGCCGTTGGCGCCGCCGCCGCGCCTAACAATGCCACGCCGCCCAGCGGTACAGTCAAGTCGACGCATGGCGCGTGGTCGATCATCTGCGACACGCCGGCGGGCGCCACCTCCGAACAGTGCGTGATGATGCAGAACGTCGTCGCCGAGGATCGCCCTGAGATGGGCCTTTCGGTCGTGGTGCTGCGCACCGCCGACAACAAGGCAGAGATCCTGCGCGTGCTGGCGCCGCTCGGCGTGCTGCTGCCCAACGGCCTCGGCCTCAATGTCGACGGCAAGGATATCGGCCGCGCCTATTTCGTGCGATGCTTCCAGGACGGCTGCTATGCCGAGGTGATCCTCGAAAAGCCGCTGCTCGACACGCTGAAGAGCGGCACGTCGGCCACCTTCATCGTCTTCCAGACGCCGGAAGAAGGCATCGGCATCCCCGTCGACCTCAAGGGCTTTGCGGAAGGTTTCGCCGCCCTACCTTGATCTTCTTGCCCATGCGCCGCTGCCGCCGCTGAGGTCCGGCGGCGAACGGGCGGCTGGCGGCAAGGAGGTTCAATGCGCGCTCCGTTATCCATACCCTTTATCGGTCTGGCGTTGGCCGGCGCGGTTTCGGCTGCTTCGGCCGAGGATGTCGAAATGCTCCAGCAACCCGACCCGGCGGCAATCCTCGAAATCGCCAAGGGTTTCGGTTCGGCCAGGATGGATAGGGACGACAATGGCGATCCGATGATTGCCGGACGGATCGAGGGCGTCAAATACCTGATCTATTTCTATGGTTGCGAAGACCACGCGAACTGCAAGTCGCTGCAATTCTCGACCGGTTACACCGACCCGCTCTCCGCCGACCAGGCCAATGCCTGGAACGAGAAGTACCGCTGGGTGAAGGCCTATGCCGGCGACGGCTCGAATTTCAAGATGGATGTCAGCTTCGCCGGCGGCATCACCAGGGCCAATCTCGAGCAGCAGTTCGCGAACTGGGACGCGATGGCTGGCAACATCAAGGACTTCGTCAACGGGAAGTGAGCCGCAATCGCCGGCATGGTCCTGTTGGCGATTGTCTCGCGGCTGCTTCGCGCCTACATCCGTCGCAACGATTTGTCTCTATGAATGGACCTGCCATGAACAGCCTGATCGGCCAATTCGACATTTCCGACGATCGCGTCAAAGAGATCGTCGCCGAGACCATCAAGGGCGCCGACGACGGCGAGCTGTTCCTCGAATACAGCGAGAACGAAGCGCTGATGTTCGACAATGGCCGGCTGAAGACGGCCAATTTCAACACCGACCAGGGATTTGGCCTGCGCGCCGTGGCCGGCGAGGCCAGCGGCTACGCGCATTCGAGCGATCTTTCCGAAGCCTCGCTGCTGCGCGCCGCCGACGCGGTCTCGGCTGTCAAGGGCGGCTATTCCGGCCAGCTCGCCGGCGCGCCGGCCCGCACCAACCGCCACCTCTATGGCGACGAGAACCCGATCCCCTCGCCGTCCTTCGAGGCCAAGGCCAAGCTGTTGCAGGAGATCGACGGCTGGCTGCGGGCGAAGGATCCGCGCGTACGCCAGGTGACGGCCTCGCTCGCGGCCTCCTGGCAGCATGTCGAGATCGTGCGCGGCGACGGCCAGATCGTGCGCGATATCCGTCCGCTGGTCCGCATCAACGTGTCGGTCGTGGTCGGCAGCGGCGACCGGCAGGAAAGCGGCTCCTACGGCATGGGCGGTCGCAAGAGTTTTGGCGAGTTCGTCAGCGCGGAGAGTTGGAAGCATGCCGCCAGCGAGGCGCTGAGGCAGGCGCTGGTCAATCTCGAGGCGGTCCCCGCGCCTGCCGGAACGTTCGACATCGTGCTGTCCAGCGGCTGGCCGGGCGTGATGCTGCATGAAGCGGTCGGCCACGGGCTGGAGGGCGATTTCAACCGCAAGAAGACTTCCGCCTTCGCCGGGCTGATGGGCCAACAGGTGGCGGCCAAGGGCGTCACCGTGGTCGATGACGGCACCATCCCCGAGCGGCGCGGCTCGCTCACCGTCGACGACGAGGGAACGCCTTCGGCGCGCAACGTGCTGATCGAGGATGGCAAGCTGGTCGGCTATATGCAGGACCGACAGAATGCCCGGCTGATGGGCATGAAGGCGACCGGCAACGGAAGGCGCGAGGGCTATGCGCACCAGCCGATGCCGCGCATGACCAACACCTACATGACCGCCGGCGACATGGAGCCGGACGAGATCATCGCGTCGGTCAAGAACGGCATCTACGCCGTCTCCTTCGGCGGCGGCCAGGTCGACATCACCTCGGGCAAATTCGTGTTTGGCTGCACCGAGGCCTACATGATCGAAAACGGCAAGGTGACGCAGCCGATCAAGGGCGCGATGCTGATCGGCAATGGTCCGGACGCCATGCACCGCGTCAGCATGGTCGGCAACGACATGAAGCTCGACAACGGCATCGGCATGTGCGGCAAGGCGGGACAAGGCGTGCCGGTGGGCGTCGGCCAGCCGCATCTGAGGATGGACCAGATGACGGTGGGCGGCACCAGGGTTTGATATCTGAGCCGATAGACTTGAATTCGGTCTTGGCTTATCTTACCTTTGTCTTACACAGGTAAGGATGCCATGTCCGCATCTCAGAAGCCCACAACCACCGTCTCGACCAAGGGACAGGTAATTCTGCCCAGCGCCATCCGGAAACGGAGAGAATGGAGCGCAGGAACGAGGCTCGAAGTTCAGGAAACGCCGGAAGGCGTGCTTTTGAAGCTGGCGCCTACATTCACGGCGACGCAGCCGAAGGACGTGTTCGGCTCCCTGCCATCCCGAGGCGCGCCGAAGACCCTGGAAGAAATGGACGCGGGGGTGCTCGCCGAAGCACGGCGGCGCTATGCTCGCAATTGATACGAATGTTATCGTTCGCTACCTGACTAACGATCATCCCGAGCAGTCCGCCCGCGCCAAGCGGTTGATCGACGGCCAACCAGTCTTTGCGACCGTCACGGTGATTCTGGAAACCGAATGGGTACTGCGCAGCGCATACGGCCATGACAAGGCCGACGTCATCAGGGCGCTGCGGAACTTCGGCGGGCTTCCCACCGTGGAGATCGAAGACGCCCCCGTCGTCGCTTCCGCGCTTGATCTGGCCGATGCCGGGATTGATTTCGCGGATGCGCTGCATCTTGGCAAATCAGCTCATTGTAGCGGCTTTGCAACCTTTGACCGCAATTTTGTAAAGGCTGCAAAAGCGGCTGGATCTGAACGTGTGCGGGAGGCATGAGGCCTGGTCGATCGGGAATTGACCATGGCGGTGTGTTCGGCCAGGCCGATGTTCGCATTTCGGCTTGAATGCGGACGCCACCTTGAAGTGAACACAATCGTGTTAGGACATTATTAATTGTTTAATTGGCCGGGCTGGCGCTTGCGCATTAGCCTGTCGCCAGTCTCCTCGTTGCGGTGGTGTTGGCAGTGAAGCGATCCCCTTACGTCCCGACCTCTTCCTTCCTGTTTGGCGTTGTTTCGTTGGTTGGTGTGTCGTCGCTCTGTGTCAGCCCGGCGGCGGCGCAGTCGACGCTGTTCAAGCGAATGTCGACGCAACCTGCCACCGGTGCGAGTTCCGCCACGGTCGGCGCAAGCACCAGCGTTCCGTATGGCTGGCTCGATTTCTGTCATCGCCGGCCGAAGGAGTGCAAGGTGCCCGCCTTGCCGGCCGCGAGCGTCAAGCTGACTGCGCAGAACATGCACACCCTGCAGCGGGTCAACCAGAAGGCAAACCGCTCCATCAAGCCCGTCAGCAACTACGACCACTGGGGCACGATGATGGACCATTGGGACTATCCGACGGACGGCAAGGGCGATTGCAAGATCTACGCGCTCTACAAGCGCAAGCTCCTGTTGGAAGCGGGCTTTCCCCGGCAAGCCTTGCTGATGACGGTCGTGCGCGATCTCAACAATGAGGGCCATACCATCCTAACGGTGAAGACCGACAAGGGTGATTTCGTGCTCGACAATCTGGTCGACGATGTCAGACCCTGGAACGCCACCGGCTACTACTTCCTGAAGCGCCAATCGCAGCAGAATCCGAACACCTGGGTTTCGATCAATCAGCGCGGTGGGAAAGCCTCGCGCATGTCGCCAAACTCGTAGACTGAGGGGCCTTGACGGGTCGGTGCACGCGAAAGGCAGGCGCCTGCGCGGCACATTCGCGGGCCGGAAAGTCCGGCCCGCGCAACGGCGACTTATTGACGGACCTCGACAGTCTACTGCTTGCAGGGCGGCTCGCCCGGATTGCCGCAGGCGAATTTCTTGTTGCCTAGCGGCGGTTGTTCCTTCGGCTGTTGTGGCAGACGCCGCTCCTGAGCGTTGGGGTTTTCCTGTAGCTTGAGCTGGCGCTGCGGATTCTCACTGGGCCGGTTGACCTTGAAGTTGCGCTGGACGTTGACTTCGGGGCCGGCGGAACCTTCCTCGTTCTGCGGCTTGCGGAACTTCCTGCCCCCGTCGTTCCCGCCGGCGGCACCCTGATTCTCGCCGGAGAAGACGTCCGGATTGTTCCTCCTGAGCCGCTTCTGCATACTCGGCCCATTGTCGGCCGGCTCACCATTGACGGTCGGCAGTCTGCGGAACTTCTTGACGTTCCCGTCGACCGAGCCCTGGGACTGGTCGGAGAACACGTCCGGATTGTTCTTCCTCAGGTGCTTCTGCACGCTTGGCCGGTTGTCGGCCGGCTCACCGTTGACGGTCGGCAGCTTGCCGAGTTTCTTGCCTTTGTCGTTTCTATTGGCCGAGCCCTGATCGCCTGGTTCGACTATGGACTGGCCGGCTGACAAATCCTTGCGCGTCAGCCTTTTCGGCTTGCCGTTGTCCTGGTCGGACAACGCATTCGGATTGTTCTTCCTGAATTTTTCCTGTGCGCTCAGCCCGTTATCGGCCGGCACGCCATTGACGGTCGGCAGCTTGCGGAATTTCTTGCCCTTCTGCTGATCCGTGCCCTGCTCTCCGGTCGCCGCGGCGCCGGCATTTCCCGTCGCCTCCTGGTTGCCCACAATGCCTTGCTTGCCAAGCAGCTTCCTCGACCTGTCGTTGGGCAGATTCTGGCCGTTGAGCACCGGCTTGCCGTTGACGAGCGGCAGCGTTTTGCCATCGGCTCCCGGCAAGGCGTGGTCGGTCCCGAGCTTGCGGGCGGACAGGTTCTTAGACAGCGGAGCCGCAGCACCAGGCTGCTGGCCCTGCGTCACACCCTGGCCGGGCTTCAGCGGCAAGGCGCCCTGATTCTGGCCGCCCTGATTCTGATTGAACTGGGCCTGACCGGATATCGCCGCCCTCTTCTTCAAGAGTGGCGGCAGCGCGACCTTGGCCGCCAGCGCTGCGCCGGCACCGACGGCAGCTCCGGTCATTTTCTGGCCGGTGGTGAGGCCGCCCCCGGCATTGCCGTTTGGCTGTCCGGCCTGATTGGTGGTCTCGTTGCGGATCGTGGTGCTGTTGATGTTGTTGATGACGGTCGTGTTGTGGATGTTGTTGAAGATGATGTTGTCTGGCGGCGGCACGATGTTGCGCGGCGGGTTGACCCAGGCGGGCACCGGCACGAAGACCGGCACCGGCAGAACGAAAACGTCGACCGGCGGCCGCGGCGGGGGCAGCACGATGAAATCCGGCGGTGGTGGCGGCAGGAAGATCACCGCGACCGGCGGCGGCCGATCGAAGTCGTAGTCCGGATCGTCGAAATAGAGCACCGGACGGTCGACATAGATGATTTCCTCCGGCGGCGGCGGCGGCACGTCATAGACGATGACGGTGAAACTCGACGGTGGCTCGAGCTCGGCGTCGAAATGCTCCAACCGGCGGCGCGCGTCCCAGGCATGCGGCCCGTGCGGGTAGCGGTCCAAATAGGACCAGTACGCCTCCGGCGTGTCGCGCATCCAGGTCTGGCGCCAGGTGATCGCCTCGCGCCGCGCCGCGATGATGGCGCGCACGCGCTTGGCCATCCGATCGTGCGGATAGGCGGCGAGGAAATCCTCGTAGCCGCGCATCGTGTCGCGTTCGAGCGCCGCCGCATAGGCATCGCGGGCATCGAAATCGCGGATTTCCCTGGTCCGGTTGGCTCGGTCTTCGGCCTCGGAAACCTTGGGCGCCGGCGCATCCGGCGCCCGGTCGAAGAAGACGAAAGGCGCGCTGATCTTCGAGGCGTCCCAAGGCACTTCGGCGCCTTGCGTCACTTCGTTGACGCGCAGGCGCGTGCGGTCGAACACCTCTTCGAGCGGTAGGCCGCCCTCGCGCATCATCTCGGCGAGCGCCTGCGCATAGGCGCCATACGGTCCCTTGCCCTCGGGTGCCGCGGTTCCCGGCGCGGCATTGAAGGCAATCAGCATATTCGGGTCAGGATCGGCCAGCGCGAGACCGCCGGCCAACGGCTCCTTCGTCTGTGGGAACGCATTCGGCCGCGCCGCGTCAAGCACAATGATGTTGACCTTCGTCGGCAGGGCGGCAAGCGGTCGGGTGAGGTCGGAAACCCGAATGGCCTGGAGCGGCACATCGGCGGGATTGGCGATGTTGGCGTCAACCGGCAGGAAGTAGTTTTCACCTTCGAACTGCGCGCCATGACCGGCAAGGTAGACGAAAACGACCGCGTCGGGACCGGCGGCCGAAACCTTGGCGAGGAAATCGCGGAAGGCGCCGCGCAGCGATTCCTGGTCCACATCGCGCGCGCCGACCACATCGAAGCCGGCTGCCTGCAAGGTCTGCCCGATCAGGCCCGCGTCATTGGCGGCCGTCGCGAGTTCGCCGGATTGATAGGCGCCATTGCCGATGACGAAGGCCAGCCGCTTTTCACCTTGAGCGAGCGCCCCGGCCGCGGAACCGGCCATGAATATGAGAACAACGACGAGGCCGAGGAATTTCTGAAGCGTCCGCATGGCAATCCGCTGTCCTTGTTAACATTAACGCCGGAGAGGCAGGAATGTTTCCCTAACAGCCTAAAATTAAGAGCCCGCATAAAGGCGGCTTTAGGGCGCGATTTCGTCGAAAGAACAGAGGCTTCATAAAATTTCTTACGAACCGACGGTCGCGAACTACCGCCGCCGCTTCGGCCTTTCCAAGAGCGCCACGGCCTCGACATGTGGCGACCACAGGAACTGGTCGATCGGGGTGACACTTTTCACCGTGTAGCCGCCGTCAAGAAGGATGCGCAAATCCCGCGCCAGCGTCACCGGATTGCAGGACACGGCGGCGACCAGCGGCACGTCGGAGCGGGCGATCTGCTTTGACTGATCCTCGGCGCCGGCTCGCGGCGGATCGAAGACCAGGCCATCGAAGGCATTCAACTCCTTGAAGGTCAGCGGCCGGCGAAACAGGTCGCGGCGCTCAGCAGTCACCCGCTTCAGGCCGCTGGCGAAGCGGAAGGCGCGGTCGAGCGCGGCGAGCGCCGGACCGTCGCCCTCGACGGCATGAACCTCGGATTTCGCCGCCAGCCGAAGCGCGAAGCTGCCGCAGCCGGCAAACAGATCCGCGACCTTCTTCGCACGCGCCAGATGCTGGCCGACAAGGCTCGCCATCGTCTGTTCCGCGGCCTCCGTCGCCTGCAGGAAGGCGCCGGGCGGCACGGCGACGGCGACCGGTCCGAACTGCACCACCGGTTTCCTCGGCTCGACGATGATCTCCCCGTCGGCGGAAAGCCTGGCGAGGCCCTCGGCCATGACAAAGTTGGAGACGATGCGGCGCTGGTGGTCGCCAAGCTTGCCGGCCTCATGGACGGCGATGTCGAGGCCGGAAGCGGTGCCGGTCACCGTCATGTGGAAAGCTTTCGGCGTGGCGCAGACCAAGTCAGCCACGGCACGCAATTTATCGAGCGCCGAGACGATCGCCGGCAGCGAGATCGGGCATTCCTCGATGGGAATGATCTCGGAGGACAGCGCGCGCACGAAGCCGAGCAGCATGCCGGCCTCGGTGCGCCTGGCGCTGAAGGTGACGCGACGGCGGCTATGCGGCGCGCAAGGCACCAGCGCCTCGATCTCGCAAGCGATGCCCTTGGCCTTCAGCGCCTGCACGACCTTCTCGCGCTTCCATTGCCGGTAGGCTTCGGCCTCGTAGTGCTGCAGCGCGCAGCCGCCGCATTCGGTGAAATGCCGGCAGGCCGGATCGACCCTGAGCGGCGAGGCTTCCAGCACCGACATCAGCGTGGCGCGGTCCTTCTGGCGTGCGGCGGTAACCGTTTCGCCGGGCAGTGTGAACGGGACAAAGACCTCCCCGCCCTCGGCATTGGCGATGCCGTCGCCCTGCGAACCCAGCCTGGCGATGGTGAAGCGTGTGCTCATCGCGATGATCCCGCGTCCTTGATGGCCGCGAGCAGGAACTCGCGGTTGCCGTCGCCGCCTTCGATCGGCGACGGGTGCAGCCCGAGGACCCGCCAGCCGGGGACCCCGGCGAGCCAGTCGCGCAAGCCGACAGCAACGCGCTCAGCGTCTTCAGGCTCCTTGAGCAAGCCACCCTTGCCGATCGCCTCGCGCCCGGCCTCGAATTGCGGCTTGACCAGAAGGATCGCCTTGGCGCGCTCGCCCGCCAATTCCAGCGCCGGCGGCAGCGCCAGCTTCAGCGAGATGAAGGAGACGTCGCAAACCAGGAAATCCGGAACGCGGCCGCCGAGATCGGCCGCCGTCAGATCGCGGGCGTTCAGCCCTTCGATTACGGTGACGCGCGGATCAGCGGCAATGTCGGGGTGCATCTGGCCGTGGCCGACATCGATCGCCGTGACATGCGCCGCACCGCGCTCGAGCAGCACCTGGGTGAAGCCGCCGGTCGAAGCGCCGATATCGAGCGACTCGCTGCCGGAAGGATCCAGGCCAAAACGGTCGAGGCCGGCGATCAGCTTCAGTGCGGCGCGCGACACATAAGCCTGCGCCGGATCGTCGATCGCGACCACGCAATCCGCTGCGACGGGTTGGCCGGGCTTGCGGGCAACGGTGCCGTCAACCGTGACCGTGCCGCGCTCGATCGCGTCGCGGGCGCGCGATCGGCTGGCGAATAGGCCGCGCCCGACGAGCAATTCGTCGAGCCGCCGGCGCCGGCTTAATGGCAAAGGGGAACTCATCGGCCTTCATTGGCGAAAGCCGGGCGCGAACGCAATGGGTTGAATACCAAGCAAGAGGCTGCAGAATGCCGCCACGCGGGCTGTCGATCGGAGGTGTCGATGCTGAAGGGGACCTGTCATTGCGGCGCGGTTCATTGGACGCTGGAGGGCGATCCAGGTGGAATCACCGCCTGCAATTGTACGCTTTGCCGTCGCTACGGCGCGCTCTGGGCGTATGACTATGCCGATGAGCGCATCCGCGTCGCCGGACCGCCGAAATCCTACAGGCGCGCCGAGGTGACCGAGCCTGCGCTGGAAATCCTGTTCTGTCCGACCTGCGCCTGCGTGATCGCTTGGCGCAGCATGCGCTCCGACGAGAGCGGCCGCACGCGCATCGCCGTCAATGTCAGGCTGGCGCCGCCAGAGGAAGTCGCCGACCTGCCGATCGACCATTTCGACGGCCTCGACACATTCGACGACCTGCCGCGTGACGGCCGCTGCGTGCGCGATATGTGGTTTTAGAGCGTTTCACCGTTTCACGGAAACGGCGAACCGCTCTATCTCTTTGTTTTGACGCAATTCCTGACGGAAAACCGCGTCACACTTTTCCTGGAATTGCTCAAAATACGGTTCGCGAAACCTGGCGCTCGACGGCCGGCATCAGCCCATCACTGCCGGAGGCTTCCTTGTGCGGAGGTTCAACCGGCACCGGCGCGGGTGGCGGGGCATCCGGCAGCACGACGAGCTGTGGCCTCTGCTTGTAGGAGAAGCCGCCGCGGATGTTGCCCATCTTGCCGGCGACGATGTCCATCGCCGCTTTTTCGATATTGCGGTCGTAACGCGTCTCGGCTGCCACCGGTGCCGCCAAGGCCGCCAAAAAGGCCATGCCGCAAATGAACAACTTCATCGTTCTTATCCCCTGCCTAGGACCAAGGTCTTAGCAGGGCGCCGTTGAAAATCGGCCAAGAGACAGGGTAAGCGAACCGCCAAACGGAAGCGTTAAGAAATAGTTACCGCAAAAAGCTGACAAACTGATTGAAAAAGTTAAGACTTCGATTCAGGCGCGCTGCGCCTGCACGCCACGGCCGAGCGCGGCAAAGACCGTATGCACGATGCCGGCCGAATCCAGGCCGGCGTCGGCGTACATTTTCTCGGGCTTGGCGTGGTCGCTGAACACGTCCGGCAGCACCAGCGGGCGCACCTTGAGGCCGCTTTCCAGCAGGCCTTCATGGGCGAGGAAATGCAGCACTTGGGCAGCAAAACCGCCGATGGCGCCCTCCTCCACGGTGACCAGCACCTCATGCGAACGGGCGAGACGGCGGGTGAGATCCTCGTCCAGCGGCTTGGCGAAGCGGGCGTCGGCGACGGTGGTGGAGAGACCCGCGGCGCCCAGTTCCTCGGCGGCCAAGAGGCAATCTTGAAGCCGCGTGCCGAAGGAGAGAAGCGCGACCTTGGTGCCCTCCTTCAGGATGCGACCCTTGCCGATTTCGAGCACCGCCCCGCGCTCCGGCATGTCAACGCCGACGCCGTTGCCGCGCGGATAGCGGAAGGCGATCGGGCCGTCATCGTAGGACGCCGCCGTGCGCACCATGTGGCGAAGCTCAGCCTCGTCCGCCGCGGCCATGACGACGAAGCCGGGGAGCGTCGCGAGGAAGGTGGTGTCGAAGGCGCCGCAATGTGTGGCGCCGTCGGCACCGACGAATCCGGCGCGATCGATGGGAAAACGCACCGGCAGCTTCTGGATCGCCACGTCGTGGACGACCTGATCGTAGGCGCGCTGCAGGAAGGTCGAATAGATGGCGGCGAAGGGCTTGTAGCCTTCGGTGGCCAGCCCAGCGGCGAAGGTCACCGCATGCTGCTCGGCGATGCCGACGTCGAAGGTTCGCTTCGGAAACACCTCGCCGAAGAGATCGAGGCCGGTGCCGCTCGGCATGGCGGCGGTGATGGCGACGATGCGCTCGTCCTCGCGCGCTTCCTGGATCAGGCTCTCGGCGAAGACCTTGGTGTAGGCCGGCGCATTGGCCGGCGCCTTGGCCTGCGCGCCGGTGATGACGTCGAACTTGTTGACGCCGTGATACTTGTCGGCCGCGGCCTCGGCCGGCGCATAGCCCTTGCCCTTCTGAGTCACGACATGGATCAGCACCGGGCCGTCGGCGTTGTCGCGGACATTCTTCAGCACCGGGATCAGGTGCTCGAGATTGTGCCCGTCGATGGGGCCGATATGATAGAAGCCGAGCTCCTCGAACAAGGTGCCGCCGGTGACGTAGCCGCGCGCATGTTCGACCGCACGGGTGATGGCGCGGTCGGCGCGCTTGCCGAGATAGGAGGTCAGTTTCTTGCCGAAATCGCGCAGGCCGAGATAGGCCTTGCCGGAGGCGAGCCGAGCCAGATAGGCGCTCATTGCGCCGGTCGGCGGCGCGATCGACATGTCATTGTCATTGAGGATGACGATCAGCCTGGCATCGAGCGCGCCGGCATTGTTCAGCGCCTCGAAGGCCATGCCGGCCGACATCGAACCATCGCCGATGACGGAAATGACGTTGTTGCGGCCGCCCGATAGGTCGCGGCCCATGGCCATGCCAAGTCCGGCCGAAATGGAGGTCGAGGAGTGCGCAGCGCCGAACGGGTCGTATTCGCTCTCGGCCCGACGGGTGAAGCCGGAGAGACCGCCTTCCTGGCGCAGCGTGCGGATGCGGTCGCGGCGGCCGGTCAGGATCTTGTGCGGATAGGCCTGGTGGCCGACATCCCAGATCAGCCGGTCCTGCGGCGTGTTGAAGACATAATGCAGGGCAACCGTCAGCTCGACGACGCCAAGGCCGGCGCCGAGATGGCCGCCGGTCTGCGACACGGCGTCGATGAGCTCGGCGCGCAGTTCCGCGGCGAGCTGCGGCAGCGCGCTCTCGTCAAGCATCCGCAAATCCGCCGGAATGCGGACCTTGTCGAGCAGCGGTGTTTCAAGCTTTGGGCTCACTCAGGCGCAACCTGCCGAAATCCGTCAAACACGGCGCTAGCAATGAATTGCGCCATAATCATGCGCGGCATAGGCCGCCAGCGGGCGAATGTAAATGCGCGTCAGTGACGCGCATTCCCTCGCCGCCACCTAAGGCTGGTCGAGATTCAGGTCAGGCCGAGTCGAAAATGGCGGATTCCGAGAACCGGAGCGGAGCGTACTTGAAGTACGTGAGCACCGGAAGCGCAGGAAACCGCCATTTGCAGGCCGGCCTCACCTGAATATCGACCTGCCTTAGCCTTCCGGTAGCGGAATGAACTCCTCCTCATCGCCGGGGACGATATCGAAGCGGCCTGTCTTCCATTCCTGCTTGGCCTGTTCGATGCGTTCCTTCGAGGAGGAGACGAAATTCCACCAGATATAGCGCTGGGAGCCCAGCGAAGCGCCGCCGAACAGCATGAAATGCGCGCCGCGCTCGGAAGAAACAACGATCTCCTCGCCCGGCTTGAATACCAGCAGCCGCTCGGCCGGGAAGACATCGCCGGCGATCGAGACGTCGCCTTCCAGCGTGTAGATGGCGCGCTCCTCGGCATCGGCCGGAATTTTCACGGCAGCACCCGCAGCCAGACGCAGATCGGCATAGAGCGTATCGGAAGCGGTAGCGACCGGCGAACGCAATCCCGAGAACGCGCCAATGACGACGCGGCCGCTGACGCCTTCGGCGTCGATCTCGGGCAAGCTGGCCACCGACGTGTTCGCGAAAACCGGAGCAATCTCCTCCTTGCCGTCGGGGAGCGCCAGCCAGGTCTGCAGACCGGAAACCGACATCGGCGCGCCGCGCAGTTCTTCCGGCGTGCGCTCGGAGTGAACGATGCCGCGTCCCGCGGTCATGAGGTTCACGTCACCGGGCGCGATCACCATTTCGGTGCCGAGCGAGTCGCGATGCCTGATCTTGCCGTCGAACAAATAGGTGACGGTGGACAGACCGATATGCGGATGCGGGCGCACGTCGAGCGCATGGCCGGCGCGCAGGATGGCCGGACCCATACGGTCGAAGAAGATGAACGGACCGACCAGACGGCGTTTTGCCGTCGGCAAGGCGCGGCGCACCTCGAAACCGCCAATGTCCTTGGCGTTCGGAACGACCATCAGCTCGATCTGGTCGCAGGCGAAAGCATCGCCCGGTTCAGGGTCGTTTCCCGGAAAGAAGCTCATGTCGGTTCCTCAGGCGAAACGGAGCGCCGACCTGGCCTTCGCCTTGGCCGCCTCTACCTCGCGGTTGCGCGGCTCCTGGTTGGTTTCGAGCGAATCGATCAATTCGCGCGCGATGGCGGCGATTGCCTCCACGGCATGGTGGAAAGCATGTTCATTGCGCTTGGACGGCTTGGTCGAGCCACTCAGCTTGCGCACGAATTGAAGCGCGGCGTCATGCACTTCGTCATTGGTCGCCGGCGGCTCGAAATTGGCCAGGGTCTTGATGTTGCGGCACATGGCTTGAACTCCTTACCTGCTTGCTCTGCCCACGCTATTTGCAAATTATTCGGCGTCGAGCGGCTCCGTTCCCACCGGCTTGCCGTCGCGCGACAGCCTGATCTTCTCGACCTTGTCCTCGGCCGCCTTCAGCAGCCTGTCGCAATGCGCCTTCAGCGCCTCGCCGCGCTCATAGATCTTGATCGACTGGTCGAGCGGGACGTCGCCGCGCTCCAGATCATCGACGATCTTCTCCAGTGCGTCGAGCGCCTGCTCGAAGCTCATCGCCTTGACATCCTCATTGCCTTCCACTGCCATACTCTATCCCTTCATCAGCCGCCCGACATGGGCGGCGACTGAAAATGCCAATCCCTGCAGATCGTAGCCGCCTTCCAGCAGGCTGACGAGCCGATTGCCGCTGTGGCGGCCGGCGCGCTCCATCAATTGCCCGGTCGCCCAGTCGAAATCATCCTCGGTCAGGTTGATCTCGGCCAACGGATCGCGGTGGTGCGCGTCGAAGCCGGCGGAAATGATGATCAGGTCCGGCGCGAAGGCGTCGATGGACGGCAGCACGCGCGACAGAAAGGCGTCGCGGAAGAGGTCGCTGCCGGTCTGCGGCGCGAGAGGCGCGTTGACGATGTTGCCGGCGCCGGTCTCGCTCCTGGCGCCGGTGCCCGGATAAAGCGGCATCTGATGCGTCGAGCAGTAGAGCACCGACGGGTCGTCCCAAAAGATGTCCTGCGTGCCGTTGCCGTGATGCACGTCCCAATCGACGATGGCGACGCGCTCGGCCTGGTGCTTCTTCTGCGCGTAGCGGGCGGCAATCGCCGCCGTGTTGAACAGGCAGAAACCCATCGCCGTGGTCTTTTCGGCATGGTGACCGGGCGGACGGGCGGCGACGAAGACGTTTGCCGCGCGGCCCTCGAAGACGTCGTCGACCGCAGCGTTGGCGCCGCCGATCGCCGTCACCGCGGCCTGCCAGCTTTTCGGGCTGGCGCTGGTATCGGCATCGATCGAAACGATGCCGGTTTCGGGGATCGCCGCGCGCACGCGGGCGACGTGATCCTCGGGATGCGCGTAAAGGATGGTCGCCTCGTCGCCTTCCGGCGCCTTGACGCGATCGAGCGCCGAAAACGCCTCGTCGTCCAGAACGCGTTCGATGGCGCGCAGACGGTCGGGCCGCTCGGGGTGGCCGGGCGGCGTGATGTGTTCCAGGAAGATCGGGTGGGTGTAGAGACGCGTGGCCATGGCGCCTAATCTAGGCACCTGTGGCCTGGATGACCATGTTAGAAAGCCGAATGGCTGGGGAAAAATTGCGTCAGCCCGTGTCGCCCGCGCCATTGGCTGGTGCCAGACTTCGCTGTAAGGTCACCCCGCTGCCTGGTGCCCGCGACGCGGGAGAATCGGGAACACGGTTGAACTCCGTGGCGTGCCCAACGCTGTGAGGGGGACCGCGCCGGCAAACGCCACTGTCCATGACGGGAAGGCGCCGGAGCGGGACGATCCCGAGCCAGAAGACCGGCCTGGCAGACATGGTTATCCGCTTGGTCAGGCGGATGACTGCTTGTCGCAAGGGGAAAAGCGATGACGGCAGCAGCGATCGCCGCGAGCGACGATGACTTTGACCAATTGGCGCGCGACGCGGTCTACCGGGCAATGTTCACCAGGCGTGACGTGCGCAGCCATTTCACGGCCGACGATCTCGACGATTGTGTGCTAGCGCGGCTTCTCACCGCCGCGCACCACGCGCCGTCGGTCGGCTACATGCAGCCGTGGAATTTCATCGTCATCCGCGATGCCGAGCGACGGCGTCAGGTGCGCGACCTGTTCCTCGCCGCGCGCGAGCAGGAACTGCCGGCGATCGAGGCCGAGCGGCAGGCCCTCTACCGCAAGCTCAAGCTCGAAGGCATTTGCGAAAGCGCGCTCAATTTGTGCATCACCTGCGATCGGCAGCGCTCGAAGGACTCGCCGCTCGGGCGCTGGCACAATCCGGAGATGGATCTCTACAGCACCGTCTGCGCGGTGCAGAATTTCTGGCTGGCGGCGCGGGCCGAGGGTGTCGGCGTCGGCTGGGTCAGCATCATCGAGACCGAGGCGTTGAAGCGGCTTCTGTCGATCCCCGAGCATGTCACGCCAATCGCCTATCTGTGCGTCGGCCGCGTCTCGGAATTCGCGCCGAAGCCGGACCTCGAGGCGCATGGCTGGGGCAAGCGGCTGCCGCTGCCCGAACTGGTGATGAGCGAGACGTTTCGCGGCGCTGGAGAGGCGCCGCTCAAATCGGCGATCGCAAGGCTTGGCGGCGCTCCGCAGCCCTGATCAAGCCGCTCGGGGCGTATCCCAGCGCGAGCCGCCGCCGAAAGAGCCGAGCGCCTTGTCCCGCAGTTCCCTGAATTTGGACGAGGCCTCGGCAAGCCGGCGATCCCACTCGGGATTGGGCGTCTGGCCTTCGATGGCTTCGAAATAGACCTGCATCAGCGAAGCGATCGCGAAGGGCTCGATGAAGGCGGCCTTGAAGGCCCAGGCAAAGACGATGGCCAGCACGAAGGCCCAGCCGGCCAGCTGACCCGGCATGACCCACAGGATCGCAGCGGCAGGCGCCAGCATCAGCAGGAAGATGACGAAGGACACGCCCCACATGATCACCGCCAGCCAGACGGCGTTCTTGACCATGTGCTTGCCATTCTGGGCGTAAAGCACGACGCCTTGGCGCGCCGTCTCGAAGGGCGAGCTCGAATTGATGCGGATGTTGTAGCCGAGGATGATCTCGTCGACATAGGTCAGCGAGATGCGGATGACGGTGTTGATGAAGCTGACGATGCCGCTCAGGCCCGGAATGGGCAGGAAGGCGGCGACGCCGCCGATCAGGCTGGTGATGGCGCGGATGGCGCCCTTGACCAGTTGGTCGATGACAAAAAGAATGTTGGCCTCGGCAAAGCGCTGGGTGACCACTTCCTTGGCATAGGCGATCTGGCCCTGGCCGTCGGGAACGTCATGGCCGTCGATCAGATGCACCATGACGGCGATATGGCCCGCTTTCAGCACATAGAGGATATATTCGCGGATCCAGTAGACGGCGATCGAGACGACGCCGAAGCCGACGACGCCGCCCCACAAGGCAAACGACACCGGGCCATCCGGATCGGTCGAGATGTGGCCGACGCCATAGCCGACGCTGGCGCCCGTGCCGGTCGCCATGATGTAGGCAACCGTGATGCCGAAATAGACGATCATGCGAAAGACGACGAACGGCCATGTCCGCATCATGATGGACACCGACCTGGCGATGCTGAAGTCCCACATGCCCCGACTCTCCACCCTCAGAGAATGGCGCAGGAGGATGCGCTTGCCCCGGCTGTTGTCAATCACGGCGGGGTTGAACCGGCCCGAAACCGGTGCACAACCCGGTGGCTTGGTTACCCAAGCGTGCTCTCAAGGCTTCTTACGTAGGCCATCGAGCAGTTGCTTGAAGGCCGCGATGGCCTTCCTCGAGGTGGCTTCGGGATCCTTGGAATTGGCGATGCGCTGCGCGGCCTGGCTGCTGGCGCCGTTGATCAGCCGCGAGGTCGTCTCGGGATCGAGGTCGGCGACGACCACGCCCTCCTGCTGCAGCGCGGCCAGGTGATCGGTCATCGAGGCTGTGCAGGCATTGGCGTTCGGCCACTGCGCCGGATCGCCGAGCACGGCCGGGCCGTCGCGGAACATGATGCGCTGGATCTCCGGCTCCAGCGCCATCTCGATATAGGTGGTGCATTCGTCGACGAAATGCTGCCAGCGGGTCGGCGCCTTCGAGGCAATCTCGTTGACGCGCACGGCCATCTCGCCGTCGATCTCGGCAATGACGGCCTGCAGCAGTCCCTTCTTGTCGCCGAAATGATGGTAGAGCGCGCCGCGCGTGAGACCCGCCGAGGCGGTGAAATCGTCCATCGAGGCCTCGGCGTAGCCGATCGTGCCGAAAGCGTGGCGCGCCGCCGCGATCAGCTTGGCGCGCGTCTCGCCGATCATCTCCTTGCGCGATCTGTGCACAGCTCTGGCCCTATTCACATACGCTGCGTATGCCAATGACGTGCGCTGCGTATGAACTACCTCACATTCATACGCAACGTATGTAGTTGTGGTATACACCCTTGTCGAGGAGCAGGATCATGCGAAACCCCTATGCGGAAATCTTTCGGGCTCCCGGCACGAAAGGCTTTGCCGCCGCTGCTTTCATCGCGCGCTTGCCGATCGCCATGGCGCCGATCGGCATCGTGGCGATGCTGTCGCAGACGCATGGCGAATACTGGCTGGCCGGGGCGGTCTCCGCGACCTATGCGCTGGTCAACGCCTTCCTGTCGCCGCAGGTATCGCGGCTGGTGGACCGGCGCGGCCAGACGGCGATCGCCGCGCCGATGACGCTCATCTCGGTGCTTTCCTTCGCGACATTGATCGTGGCGGCCAACCAGCACTGGCCGGCCTGGACCTTGTTCGGGTCGGCGCTGCTTGCCGCTACCGTGCCCAGCGTTCCTGCCCTGGTCAGGGCACGCTGGACCGAGATTTTTCGGGACCGTCCCGAGCTCACCACTGCCTTCGCCTTCGAATCGGCCGCGGACGAGCTGGTCTATGTCGCCGGCGCCTCGCTGTCAGTGGGCTTGAGCGCCGCGCTGTTCCCGGAAGCCGGCATGGTGGTCAGCACATTGCTGCTTGCGCTCGGCTCGGCGGCCTTCCTGCTGCAGCGCTCGACAGAGCCGCCGGTGCGTCCGGCAGAACATGGCGCGACCGGGTCGGCGATCCGTCTGCGGCCGGTCCAGATCATCACCTTCGCGCTGATCTTCGTTGGCGCGACCTTCGCCACCACCGAAGTCACCACCGTCGCCATCACCAAGGCGCTCGGCCAGCCGGAGGCAGCGAGCCTGGTCATCGGCGTCTATGCGCTGGGATCCTTCGTGCTCGGCATCGTCGTCGGCGCGCTCAGCCTGAAAGCGCCGCTGCAACGGCAGCTGGCGGTGGCCGTCACCGTGATCGCGCTCACCACGCTGCCGCTGCTCTTCGCCGATACGGTGCCGACGCTGGCGCTGGCGGTCTTCGTCAGCGGCGTCGCGATCTCACCGACCTTCATCACCGCCTTCGGCCTGATCGAACGCCACGTGCCGCCGGCTATGCTCACCGAAGGCGTCACCTGGGTAACGACCGGCATCGGCATCGGCATGGCGCTGGGCTCCTTCGCCGCCGGCTGGGCGGTCGACACTTTCGGTCCGCAGAACGGCTTCTGGGTTTCAGTCGCGGCGGGCGCCATCGCCCTGCTCACCGTGCTCGCGGGCCAACGCCGGCTGGCGACGGACGATCGCGATGTGAACAGGGGTAAGGCGGTGGTTGCGGCGGAGTGACGTGGGACGCTACGACCTTTCGAGCCAGTCCTTGATCTCGCCGCCGCTTGAAATGACAACTGGGGTCCCAAGGGCTTCCACCATGTCGGAGTTCAGGTGAGGCATGGTCTCCCGCCGACCGACCAATGGCGGGCACTCTCCAGCGCAATAAACGACCGAACTGGTGACGCGCAGGATCTTCCACAACGCATCGTAGAGGCGCGGATCGTCCGGCGGCCGCGCAATGGTGAAGCCGGAACATCGCAAGGCATCACCGGGGTCCAGATTGAGATAGAGGTCGGCTGACGAGGTATCGTCATAGGTGACGACCCAGCATGAGAATTCAGTTTCACGCCTGGTGATGAAAGGCGCGAAGGCATCTTCGACGATTGAGGTGGGGAAATGGCTTTCCTCACCATCTTCAAAGCAATTGAGATATGCCTCGAAGCTCATCCTATTGCCCCGAATGCCTACAGAATCTCGGTCTTGGCGATGTGGATGCCGAAGCCTTCGAGGCCGACATAGTGGCGCTCGCGCGAGGCGATCAGGTTGATCGAGGAGATGCCGAGATCCTTGAGGATCTGGGCGCCGAGGCCGATCTCGCGCCATTCGTTCTCACGGCGGCGGGCTTCCTCGTGGTCCTCGCGGTCGCCGCTCACCGGACGCTTGCGCTCCTGATGCGCGACGCCGACCGAGCCCTCGCGCAGATAGACGATGACGCCGCGCTTGCGCTCGCCCATCGCCTTCATGATGCTGTCGAGCCGATGGCTGGTGCCGAAGACATCGGTGACGACATCTTCCGAATGCAGGCGCACCGGCACGTCCTCGCCGTCGCGGATGTCGCCGAAGACGATCGCGACATGGTGCATGGAATCCCAGGGCAGCGTGTAGGTGAAAACCTGCGCCTTGCCGCCGAGCGTCTCGATATCGGAACAGGCGACGCGTTCGACCAGCGTTTCCTTGCGCTGGCGATAGGCGATGAGGTCGGCGACGGAGACCTGCTTCAGGCCATGCTCTTCCGCGAAAGCCTGCACTTCCGGGCCGCGCTTGACGGTGCCGTCGTCATTGACCAGCTCGGAGATGACGCCGACCGGCGGCAGGCCGGCGAGCTTGCAAAGATCGACCGCGGCTTCCGTATGGCCGGAGCGCATCAGCACACCGCCTTCGCGCGCGATCAGCGGGAAAATGTGGCCGGGCCGCACGAAATCGGACGGGCCGACATTGCCGTTGGCAAGGTTGCGCACGGTGAGCGTGCGGTCGTCGGCGGAAATGCCCGTCGTGGTGCCGTGCTTGAAATCGACGCTGACGGTGAAGGCGGTGGTGTGGGCGGAGTCATTGTCCGCCACCATCGGCGCCAGGTTCAGCCGCTTGGCGTCCTCGCGCAGCATCGGCGTGCAGACGATGCCGGACGTGTTGCGGACGATGAAGGCCATCTTCTCCGGCGTGCAGTGCACCGCGGCGACGATCAGGTCGCCCTCGTTCTCGCGCCCGTCATCGTCCATGACGACGACGATCTCGCCGCGCTCGAAGGCGCGGATCGCTTCGACGATCTTCTTCTGGTCGTATGGCATAGGTGCTCGCTTCGCTCGCAAGGGAGTAGGGGAATAAGGCAGTAAGGGAGTAGGGGAAAGGAAAAAGTTTGGCGGTCTGCGGGAGGCAGCTATAACCTACTGCCCTACTCCCTACTCCCCTACTCCCTTCCCTGTCTGTCCTCTATGCCGCAGATAATGATCGGCGATGGCGCAGGCAACCATGGCTTCGCCGATCGGCACGGCGCGAATGCCGACGCACGGATCGTGGCGGCCCTTGGTCATCACCTCGACATCCTTGCCATCCTTGTCGATGGATTTGCGCGGCGTCAGGATCGACGACGTCGGCTTGACGGCGAAGCGGGCGACAATCGCCTGTCCGGTCGAGATGCCGCCCAAGATGCCGCCGGCATTGTTGGACAGGAATACCGGCTTGCCGTCATTGCCCATGCGCATCTCGTCGGCGTTCTGTTCGCCGGTGATGCGAGCCGCCTCAAAACCGTTGCCGATCTCGACGCCCTTGACGGCGTTGATCGACATCAAGCCCGACGCGATGTCCTGGTCGAGCTTGGCGTAGATCGGCGCGCCAAGGCCGGGCGGCACGCCGTCGGCGACGATTTCGATCACCGCGCCGACCGAGGAGCCGGCCTTGCGGATGCCGTCGAGATAGGCCGTGAAGACCGGGACCGATGCCGGATCGGGCGTGAAGAACGGGTTTTCGGCATCGCCGATGAAACTCCAGTTCCAGTTGGCGCGATCGATCGACTTCTCGCCCATCGAGACCAGCGCGCCGCGCACCGTCATGCCGGGCACAACCCTGCGCGCCAGCGCGCCGGCCGCGACCCGCGCCGCCGTCTCGCGTGCCGAAGAGCGGCCGCCACCGCGATGGTCGCGCAGGCCGTATTTGACGTCGTAGGTGTAGTCGGCATGGCCCGGCCGGTACTGGCGGGCGATCTCACCATAATCCTTGGAGCGCTGGTCGACATTCTCGATCAGCATCGAGACAGGCGTGCCGGTGGTGATCATCGTCTCGCCGTCCTCGTCGAGGATGAAGCCCGACAGGATCTTGACCTCGTCCGGCTCGCGGCGCTGGGTGACGAAACGCGACTGTCCTGGGCGGCGGCGGTCGAGCTCGGCCTGGATGTCCTCGCGCCTGAAGCGGATGCCGGGCGGGCAGCCGTCGACGACGCAGCCGAGCGCGGCGCCATGGCTTTCACCCCAGGTGGTGACGCGAAAGAGATGGCCGAATGTGTTGTGAGACATGAAAAGCGCCCTGCCCCGGCGTCGAAGCCGGAAGTCCTAAGTGCCACAGCGTCCTTTGCGCATCCAAGAGGACGCGCGGCGCTGTGGTGTGCCTTCTATTGGCGTTTTCCAAAGTGGTCAAACGGTGATCGGATGCATCAAACTGTGATGTGGTGGATTTAGTTTTGACACATTCGGTTGGTTTCTGCTCTCTTCCCATCCGCCGTTGAGGATCCGCCGCTGACCAGCCGGCGCAATGACCAAAGAGGACGACGATGCGTACCCTGATTGGCGCCGCCTGCGCCATGTTGCTGATTTCCACCGCCGCCGCGTTCGCCGGCCAGACCGAAGGCCTGATCAAGAAGGTCGACAAGGACACGCTGACGCTGACGCTTGACGACGGCAAGGCCTACAAGCTCAACGCCGAGACCGATCTCGACTCGCTGAAGCCCGGCATGGACATCGTGATTGCCTATGACGTGAGCAATGGCGAGAATGTCGTCACCGATATGCAGCTGCCCGACAGCGACCAGAACTAAATTCAGGTGAGGCCGGTCTGCAAATGGCGGCCTCCTGCGCTTCCGGTGCCTACGTACGAAAAGTACACTCCGCTCCGGCCTTCGCCGGCCGAAGCTTCATAAGGGTCTTCGCTCTATGAAGGCTACGGCCGGCGTAGGCCGGTTCTCGGAAACCACCTTGTTTGGTCGCTTCGCGCCCGTCTTCGACTCCGGCTCGGCCTGACCTGAATTCGATAAGTCGCAGCCTTCAAAGCCACTTCAGGCTGCGGCCCTCAAGACGGAGCAAGCGGTCCTGCGGGATTTCGAGGCCGGCGGCTTCCCGCTTGGAAATGCCGGTGACGAAGCGGAAGAAGCAGCGCATGACGCCACCATGGGTGACGCAGACCGTAGGCCGGTCGAGTGCATCGAACCATGGCTTCACCCGTTCCAGCAGCATCTCGTAGCTTTCCGCGCCCTCGCCCGGCGGCTGGAAATCCCACTTCGCGGCGCGGCGACCTTTGGTCGAACCCGGGACACGCTTTTCGAGTTCGGCAAAGGTGAAACCCTGCCAATCGCCGAAGCTTAGCTCCACCAGGCGTGGATCGGTGCGGTAGGCGGAAGGATCGAGCCCCATCGCGGCGCGGATCAGCTCCATCGTCTCGCGCGTGCGCCGCATCGGGCTGGCGACAAAATCGAAATCGGCAGGATTTCCGATGAGTTCCGCCAACCGTCGGCCATTTTGCGTCGCCTGCTCGCGGCCAAGTTCGTTGATGTCGGTATCCGCCTGGCCTTGCAGGCGGCGCTCGGCATTCCACTCGGTCTGGCCGTGGCGCGCGATGTAGACGAGCGGATACATCAGGTCTTCCGAGGTCGGGAGCTATCTGCTTTCAAGCAATTCCGAACGGAAAACCGCTTCGCACTTTTCCTGGAATAGCTTGGACGCTGGATAAGCGGAGAGGATCAGTCCTTGACGGTCGAGATATCCGGCGCGTCGACCGCCTTCATGCCGACGACATGGTAGCCGGAATCGACATGATGGACCTCGCCGGTCACGCCGCGCGACAGGTCGGACAGGAAATAGACGCCGGAATCGCCCACCTCTTCCTGGGTGACCGTCTGCTTCAGCGGCGAATTGTACTCGTTCCACTTCAGGATATAGCGGAAGTCACCGATGCCGGAGGCGGCGAGCGTCTTGATCGGCCCGGCGGAGATCGCGTTGACGCGGATCTTCTTGGCGCCGAGGTCGACGGCGAGATAACGCACGCTCGCTTCCAGCGCCGCCTTGGCGACGCCCATGACGTTGTAATGCGGCATGACCTTCTCGGCGCCGTAATAGGTCAGCGTCAAAAGCGAACCACCGTCCGTCATCAGCGGCTCGGCGCGCTTGGCGATGGTGGTGAAGGAATAGACCGAAATGTCCATGGTGCGCAGGAAATTGTCGCGCGTCGTCTCGACATAGCGGCCGGTGAGCTCGTCCTTGTCGGAGAAGGCGATGGCGTGCACGAGGAAGTCGAGCTTGCCCCAGTGCTTGGCGATATCGGCAAAGACGGCGTCGAGGCTTTCCGGGTCGGTGACGTCGCAATGGCCCGCGACATGCGCGTTGAGTTCGGCCGCGAGCGGCTCGACGCGTTTCTTGAAGGCCTCGCCCTGATAGGTCAGCGCGATTTCGGCGCCGTGATCGACGCAAGCCTTGGCAATGCCGAAAGCGATCGACCGATTGTTGGCGACGCCGAGGATAAGGCCCCGCTTACCGGCCATCAGGCCCTGTCCACCTGCCATGTGCAAGCTCTCCGCAAGAATATCTGCTTTGTGGAGAGCCCTATCGCACAGGCACAGAGCCCCTTCAAGCGCTCAAAAGACACTGTAACAGGAACAAAATTCCGCCGATCAGCCTTTTTGGCGGCGCATCAGGGCCTCGAGCTCGGCATTGCCGCCTTCCGGCAGCATCAGCCGCACATGGGCGTAGAGATCGCCATGGCCGCCGGCTTTCTCCGGCAGGCCCCTGCCCTTCAGCCGCAGCACCTTGTCCGAACTCGACCATGCCGGAACGTTCACCGCAAGCTTGCCGGTCGGCGTCTCGACCGCCACCTTGGCACCGAGCACGGCGTCGGCCAGATCGACGGGCAGGTCGACATGCAGGTCGCGCCCCTCGATGCGGTAGCGCGGGTGGCGGCGGATGTGGATCTTGACCAGCGCGTCGCCCGGCTGTCCCGGGCCTTGCTCGCCCTGGCCCTTCAGACGGATCGTCTGGCCGTCCTCGACATAGGCCGGCAGCTTGACCGCCACCTTGCGGCCGTCGGGGAACATCGCCGTCACCTTTTCGGCCGTGGCGGCTTCCTCGACGCTGATATCCAGCGTGACGTTCAAATCCGCGGCCTGGGCAGGCTGGCGACGGTCGCCGCCCCTGCCGCCACGGACACCGGAAAAGGCGTCGCCGAAGATCTGGCTGAAGATGTCGCTGTTGCCGTCGAACGGATCGCCGCCCGGCCGCCCGGTGCGGAATTCGAAATGCGCGCCGCCCGGGCCCTGCTGGCGCCGGAACCCGGCAAACGGGTCGCCGCCGGCCGCGCCTTCAAAACCTTGGAATTTCGGCTTGCCGTCGGCGTCGATCTCGCCGCGATCGTAAGCGGCGCGCGTCTTCTCGTCGCCGACGATCTCGTAAGCCTGATTGGCGGCGGCAAAACGGTCCTTCGCCTTGGGATCATTCGGATTCTGGTCCGGATGATATTTCTTGGCGAGCTTGCGGTAAGCCGATTTTATGTCCTTCGCCGATGCGTTCTTGGCAACGCCCAGCACCTCATAGGGGTCGCGCATACTTCCTGCCTGCTAGAGATTGGATTTGTGGTCGCCCCCTATATGCGCTCGCATAGGAAGAAATTCCAGTGGCGCAAGGGCAATTGGCGCGTGAAACTCAAAGCGCCTTGAACTCCTGCATGCGCCAGCCGCCGGCTTCGGCCAGGCACAGTTCACCCTTGTAAAGGGCGACGCCGTCGAAGCTCTCGCGCGTGGCGCTGAAGCGGCGGCAGGTCAGGCCGCCGTCCTTTAACTCCACCATTTCGGTGATGGCGCCGCGCGAGCCGGTGCCGGCATTGGCCCATGGCACCGTCTGGCCGCCAAGCTCCTTGATGTCGGCGGAAGAAACCGCGTTGCCTATGGTGGTCTGGTCGGAGTCCTGGTCGGAGGCAGCCGGGGCGGCTGGCGAGGACTGCGCGCTGGAGGTGACGATCGAGCGGTCGACCTCGGCCTTTTGCAGGCTGAACCCGCCGGCGCCGCAGGCGGCAAGGGGAAACGCCAACGTCAACAGCGCAGCCTTGGCACTGGCCGAAGCGATAACGCTCCATTGCCCGCTGTCAAAAGCTTGCGCGATACGCGACAATCGGCGAACTCCTCCCGCAATGTTAAAAATTTGGAAAATTATGAACGAAATCGAGTTAACAAGCAGTGACTTCACCGAGGCGGGGGAGCCGTTCCGGCTTTTTGCCGCATGGCTGGAGGACGCGACCAAAAGCGAGCCCAACGACCCCAACGGCGTCGCCCTGGCGACCGTCGACGCCGACGGCATGCCGGATGTGCGGATGGTGCTGCTCAAGGGGTTCGATGAAAAAGGGTTTGTCTTCTACACGAATTTCGAGAGCGCCAAGGGCCGCGAGATTCTTGGCAGCATGAAGGCGGCGATGTGCTTCCACTGGAAGTCGCTGCGCCGCCAGGTGCGGGTGCGCGGACCGGTGGAAATCGTCAGCGACGCCGAGGCCGACGCCTATTACGCGACGCGGCCGCGCGGCAGCCGGATCGGCGCCTGGGCCTCGAAACAATCGCGGCCGCTGGAGAGCCGCTTCGCGCTGGAAAAGGCGGTGGCCGAATACACGGCGCGCTACGCCATCGGCGAGATCCCGCGGCCGAAGCACTGGTCGGGCTTCCGCATCGTGCCGCAGACGATCGAGTTCTGGCACGACCGGCCGTTCCGCCTGCACGACCGTGTCGTCTTTTCGCGCAACGCAGCCGGCGGCTGGGACAAGACCAGGCTTTATCCCTGAGGCCGGGCGCGGACGACGCGTTCAGCTCTTCTTGCGCGTCATGAAAGCGGTCAGCGCGGCGCGGGCCTCTTCGGATGTCAGGCGCTCGCGGAAATGCTCAGCTTCGACCTTGATGCGGGCCATCAGCGCTTCGCGCGGCTCGCGCATCAGGTCGCGCGCGATCTTCAGCGCCTGCGGCGGCTTGGCCGCGATGTCGTCGGCGGCTGCCAGCACAGCGCTTTCCAGCGCGTCTTCCGCGACGACGTCGTAAATCAGCCCGGCTGCCTTGGCGCGATCGGCCGAGAAACCTTCGCCGAGGCCGAGCAGCGCGAAGGCGCCCTGCCGGCCAAGAAGCTGCGGCGCGATCAGGCTGGAGCCGGCTTCCGGCACCAGGCCGAGGTCGACGAAGGGCGTGCGGAAGAGCGTGCGCGGGGTGGCGAAAGTCAGGTCGCAATGCAAATTGAGCGTGGTGCCGATGCCGACGGCGACACCATCGACGCCCGACACCATCGGCTTTTCCGCCTTGGCCAGCGCCATCAGGAAATCCCAGACCTCGTTGCCGCCCTCGCCGCCGGTGGCGATGACCAGGAAATCGGCAAGATCGTTGCCGGCTGAGAAGGCACCTGGAACGCCGAGGAAGACGTGGACGCGGACCGCCGGATCGGCATCGCCTTCGGCGAGCGCCGCCGACATTTTGGCGTACATGGCGCGGGTCAGCGCGTTCTTTTTGTCCGGCCTGTTCATCCGGATGATCTGCACGGCGCCCCGGCGCTCGATGAGGATATGGTCGGTCACGATTTTTTCCTTGTGAACGTCAGGCCGAAACCAGCGCCTTGCCGGCGGCGGCGAGGCTTTCAGCGCCGTCGGTGACGCGCTCCTTCAGGGCGCGCGTCTCGCCGAGCAGATTTTCGGCGAAGAAGCGGCAAAGCGCGATGCGGCTACGGTCTGCCAGGCCACCCTGCGCCAGATAGGCGCCGCCGGCGGCAAACGAGATCAGCCGCAGATAGGGCGTCGCGCCGGCCATCGCGGCGTCGGCCTTGCCGTCGGCCGTGAGCTTCTGCAGGAAGCGCGTCGCCTCTTCGAGATCGGCCAGCGCCCGGTCGAGATTGTCGGCGGTGCGGCCGAAGCCTTCGATGTTCGAGGTGCGCACCGCATCGGCCACCGCTTTCAGTTCACCGATATAGCGATGCACATGCTCGCCGCCGCCGAGCGGCAGCTTTCGCGCCACGAGATCGATCGCCTGGATGCCGTTGGTGCCCTCGTAGATCGGTGCGATGCGGGCGTCGCGATAGAGCGCGGCAGCGCCCGTCTCCTCGATGAAGCCCATGCCGCCATGCACCTGAACCCCCAACGAAGCGACCTCGACGCCGATATCGGTGGAGAAGGCTTTTGCCAGCGGCGTCAGCAGGTTGGCACGGTCGCGCCAATTGGCGGCGGCCTCGCCCTCGGCGACGCGCGCGCGGTCGAGCGCATGCGCGCAGGAATAGCTGATCGAGCGGGCGATCTGGGTCAACGCCTTCATGGTGAGCAGATTGCGCTGCACGTCCGGGTGATGGACGATCGGCGCCATGCCGGGGCTGGAGTAGTCCGAAGCCTTGCCCTGGCGGCGCTCATTGGCGTAGGCGACCGCCTTCTGGGTCGCGGTCTCGGCCACGGCCACGCCCTGCATGCCGACAGCGAGGCGCGCGTTGTTCATCATCGTGAACATGCAGGCCAGCCCCTTGTTCTCCTCGCCGATCAGCCAGCCGATGGCGCCGGGCGTCGCGCCCTGAAAACCGTCGCCATAGATCATGGTGCAGGTCGGCGAGGCGTGGATGCCGAGCTTGTGCTCGAGGCCCGAGCAGAAAACGTCGTTACGGGCGCCGAGCGAGCCGTCGTCATTGACAAAGAACTTCGGCACCAGAAAAAGCGAGATGCCGCGCGTTCCGGCCGGCGCATCGGGCAGCCGTGCCAGTACCAGATGCACGATGTTGTCGGTGAAATCATGCTCGCCATAGGTGATGAAAATCTTCTGGCCGAAGATGCGGTAGGTGCCGTCGCCGACCGGCTCGGCGCGGCTGCGCAGAGCCGCAAGGTCGGAGCCCGCCTGCGGCTCGGTCAGGTTCATTGTGCCCATCCACTCGCCGGAGACGAGCTTGGCCAGATATTTTTGCTTCAGCGCTTCGGAAGCGTGCTTGTCGAGCGCTTCCACCGCGCCCATGGTCAGCGTCGCGCCGATGCCGAAGGCCATGGCGGCGGAGTTCCACATTTCGAGCGCGGCGACGCCGAGCATCGTCGGCAGGCCCTGGCCGCCGAATTCCTCCGGCCCTGACAGCGCGTTCCAGCCGCCTTCGATCCAGCGCCGGTAGAGCTCCTTCCAGCCGGGCGGCGTGATGACAGCCGCGTCCTTCAGTACCGCGCCATGCTCGTCGCCGATCTTGTAGAGCGGCGCCACCTCCTCGCTGGCGAAGCGGCCGGCTTCGGCCAGGATCGCGTCGACAAGGTCCTCGCCGAGATCGCCAAAGGTGCCGGCATCCAGCGCCGGCTTCAGCCCCGCCACGTGCTTCAGCGTGAAGGCGATATCCTCGACCGGTGCGCGATACATGTCTGCTCCTCCTGCGTTCCAGCCAATCGTAGCGCATGGCCGGAGCGAAGCCATTAACCTTTGGGTCGGCCTCGCACCTTCTTTTTACGTAAACGTCAAACTTTGTCACGCGGATTTTGCATGGACGCCGTCATCCGCCGGAGAGGGGGAGCCGGCGCCCGATCCGTCCTGTTTAGGCGCTGATCGATCCCTCAGCGTATGCTGCGGCCTACCGCCTGCAGCGCCAGGAAGGCTTCGTAGCGGCGGTCGTGCCATGCGCGGATGTCGCCCGACGCGGGTGTAAAAACGTCGCCGAGCCGGGACATGGCAGGCATGGCGCTCGAAAGGTCAGGGTAATGCCCGGCGGCGACGGCACCGAGCATCGCGGAGCCGAGCAGCACCGGATCCGGCGATTGCGACGCGGCGACCGGCAGGCCGGCTGCGTCGGCAAGCAGCTGGCGCACCAGCGGCGACTGCCCGGCGCCGCCGCTGATGACGATGGTGTCGACGGCAAGTCCGGACGACGCCATCGCCGCTACAATCTGGCGCACGCCGTAGCCGAGGCCGCAAAGCCCGGCGACATAAAGCCCGACGAGACTTTCGATGGAACGGTCGGTGCCGAGCCCGGCGATCAGGCCGCGCGCATCCGGGTCGGCCAAAGGCGAACGATTGCCGAGGAATTCGGGCACGACGTGGATGCTTCCGGCAAGCGTGGCGGCAGCCGACAGGTCGGGGAGAGCCGCCGCGGCGGCCGCGGCCAGCCAGTCGACCAGCGATCTGCCTTCAGCCTTGGCACGTGCGGAAGCCTCGGCTGCGGCAGGGTGGAAATACACCAGGAGATCGATGGCCGCGCCGGCGGCCGACTGGCCGCCCTCGCTCAGCCATAAGCCAGGTACCATGGCGGAATAGTACGGTCCCCATACCCCGGGGATGAAGGCCGGGCCTTGGCTGCTCGCCATTGTGCAGGCCGAGGTGCCGAGCACATAGGCCATACGCGAGGAAATGGTGCCGGCATCGCCGGCAGCACCTACCGTGCCGACCCCACCGGCATGGGCGTCGATCAGCCCGGAAGCGACGACCGTGCCCTCGGCCAGTCCCAGTTCGGCCGCGGCCGCCGGCGTCAGGCCGGCGCCCACCGCCGTGCCCGGATCGACCACTTCGGTGCCGATGCGGGCAAACCCCTCGTCGGCAAGTTCACCAAGGCCGACGGAATAAAAATAGCTGTCGTCCCAGCGCCGCTCATGGCCGAGATAGGTCCATTTGCAGGCCAGCGTGCAGACCGAGCGGGCGAAGCTGCCCGTGGCGCGCCAGGTCAGGTAATCGGCAAGGTCCAAGAAATGCCGCGCTTTGGCAAAGGTCTCCGGCAGGTTCTCCTTCAGCCACAAAAGCTTCGGGGTCTCCATCTCCGGCGAAATCACGCCACCGACATAGTCGAGGACGGGATGGTGGCCGGCATTGATGCGCCTGGTCTGATCGAGGGCGCGATGGTCCATCCAGACGATGATGTTTCTGTCGCTGTCGCCGGAACGGCCGACCGGCAGGGGCTCGCCGTCGTCGCCGACCACCACCAGGGAACAGGTCGCGTCGAAACCGATGCCTTTGATGTCCCCCGGGCCGACGCCCGCCTTGCCGACCGCCTCGCGCACGCTTGCGCACACAGCCTGCCAGATGTCGCGGCTGGACTGCTCGGCGATCTCGCCAGGCTCGACGAAGAGCGCGATATCGCGCTTGGCGGAAGCGAGCAATTCGCCGCGCTCGTCAAAGACGCCGGCGCGCGCGCTTCCGGTGCCGACATCGATGCCGAGGAAGTGGGAAGGCATGGGGGACCTCAGAAGTGGGGCAGTAGGCAGTAGGCAGTAGGAGATGGTCCGTGTTGAATGGCCGGAGGCAAGTGCCTCTTTCCCTATTCCCTACTGCCTAATTTCTACCGCCTACAAATCATTGCTCTGCGGCAGGATCACCAGATCGCGAATGGTGATGTTTCTCGGCCGCGTCAGCATGAACAGGACGGCGTCCGCGACCTCTGTCGGCTGCATCAGCCCGCCGGCGGCCAGCTCGTCCTCGAGCTTCTGCTTCGGCCAGTCGCTGATCAGCGCCGTCACCACCGGCCCAGGTGCCACGGCGCCGACGCGCAGGCCGTGCTTGGCGACCTGCCGGCGCAGCGTGTGGACGAAGGCCTGGATGGCATGCTTCGAGGCCGTGTAGACCGGCTCCCAGACGACGGGGACCAGCCCGGCGATCGAGCTGGTGACGATGATGTCGCCGGTCTTGCGGCCCACCATGTGCGGCAGCACCGCATGCACGGAGCGGAATACCGAATTGATGTTGAGGTTCAGCATTCGGTCCCAGGCGTCGGGATCGCCGTTGAGGATCTCGCCGCCGACATAGGAGCCGGCATTGGCATGGAAGATGTCGAGCTGACCGGCCTTGTCGAGGATGCCGGGCAGCATGGTCGCCACGCTGGCGGGACTGGTGAGGTCGACCACCAGCGGGATCGCGTTGTCGCCGAGTTCGCCGACAATCTCCTTGAGCTTGTCCCCTGCCCTGTCGACCAGCACGACGCGGGCGCCCGCCGCCAGCATGGCCCTGGCGCATTCGAGGCCGATGCCCGATGCCGCGCCGGTGACTGCGGCGACTTTTCCCGAAAGATCTTGAGCCATGTGTACCCTTCTCGTTTGAATGGATCAGGCGCGGCCGTGCGAGGCACGGGAACGGCGCGCGAGGGAGTCGACGATCACGGCGATGGCCAGAACGGCACCGGTGATCATGTAGCGGAGCGACGAGGACAGATCGAGCAGCGTCAGGCCGCTGGCGATCGACTGGATGACGATGATGCCGAGCAGCGCGGAGTAGGCGCTGCCGCGGCCGCCGAACAGGCTGGTGCCGCCGATGACCGCGGCCGCGATGGCGTTCAAATTGACGTCGCCGGTGCCGGCCTGCTGGCTGGCGGAAGCAAGTCTGGCGGCCGCAAGCACGCCGCCCAGCGCGGCAAAGAGCGAGCACAGCGCGAAGGCGCTGAGATAGATGGCGCGCACCTTGATGCCGGCGCGGCGCGCCGCCTCGCGGTTGCCGCCGACGGCGGTCATCGAACGCCCCCATTTGGTCCGCGTGAGCGCATAGTTCATCGCCACGACGAGGCCGACGAACAGGCCGAACATCCATGGGATGCCGCGCGACTGGTTGAGATAGGCGACGATCAGCTCGAGGCCGACGGTTAAAGCGGCGACGCGCAGGATGAGTCCGGCCATGGACGGCGTCGACAGATTGGCCGCGCGGCGGCGCGCGAAGGTGCGCAGCCCGCTGACCAGCATCGCCAGGCCAGGGATCGCCGCCAGCGTGTGCGAGACCCATTTCGGCATCACCATCAGCTGGCCGAAATCGACCAATGCGGAGCCATAGGGCAGGTTGATCGAGCCCGTGGAGCCGAGGATGTAGAGCTGCATGCCCAGCACCGCGAGCAGGCCGGCGAGCGTCGACACGAAGCTCGGCATGCCCAGACGGTTGAACAGCAAAGCGTAGAGCGAGCCGATCAGCGCGCCGAAGGCCAGCGCGGCCAGGATCGCCAGCGCGACCGGCCAGCCCTGGTTGACCCACAGCGTGCCGACCATCGCCGAGGCGAAGCCGCTGATCGAGCCGACGGACAGGTCGATCTCGCCGACCATCAGCACGCAGACGATGCCTAGCGCGATGACGCCGACGGTCGAGCAGTCGAACAGGAGATTGACCAGATTGCTGCTGGAGACGAACACCGGATTGAGACTGGTGAAGACGGTCCAGATGACGACGAGGCCGACGATGACCGGCAGCGAGCCGAGATCGCCGCTGCGCACGCGATCCAGGAAGGCGCGGACCGCCCCGCCGATGCCGGCCTCATGCTTGACGCGCGCATCGGCGCGGTCGAGCGCCAGGGGAGCCGAATTGCCTCGCTCCGTCATGGACGCTGCTCCCCCGCCTGTGCGCTGTGATCGCGCTCCGCGCGCAGCCGCTCGGCGCGGCGCGACACCGCGTTGTTGGACGCGCCGGTGATGGCGCTCACCAGATCCTGGTTCGAGGCATCCGGCTCGAAGACGCCGTTGTTGCGCCCCAGCCTCAGCACCACGATGCGGTCGGCGACGGCGCGGACATCCTCCATATTGTGGCTGATCATCACGACGCCGAGGCCGCGGGCGCGGACACGGTCGATGAGGTTGAGCACCTCCGCCGTCTGGGCGACGCCGAGTGCGGCGGTCGGCTCATCGAGCAGGATGAGTTTCGGCTCGAGCAGCAAAGAGCGCGCAATCGCCACCGTCTGGCGCTGGCCGCCGGACAGCGAGGCAACCGCCTCGCGCACGCTCGGGATGCGCGCCGACAATTCGTTGAGCAGCGTCCAGGCCCGCATCTCCATCGCCACCTCGTCCAGCCGCAGCGGGCTGAGCTCGTTGCCGAGGAAAATGTTGGCGACGACATCGAGGTTTTCGCAGAGCGCCAGATCCTGGAACACCGTGGCGATGCCGAGCGTCAGCGCCGCGCGTGGGTCGGGCAGCGTCACGGCCCTGCCGCGGAAATTGATCGTTCCCGAGCTCGGCTGATGCACGCCGGCCAGGATCTTGACCAGCGTCGACTTACCAGCGCCGTTGTCGCCGACCAGCGCGACGACTTCGCCGGCATGGACATCGAAATCGATATCCGTCAGCGCCGAGACGGCGCCGAAATTCTTCGATATGCCGCGCAGGCTGAGCACCAGCTCGCCGACGGAAGCCGACCCTTCAGGACTCTCAATCATGCGCCGCCTTTCTTGACAGTCATGTTGGACATCCGGCCACCGATGGGGCGGCCGGATGCCCTGTGATCAGTTGGTGATGCCGAGCTTCTTGCAGCCCTCGGCATAGCGGTCGACACAGAGCTCGGCGGCCGTGTTGATCTTCTTGTCGATGATCTCGGCCTTGAGGTTCTCCTGCGTCACCACCGCCGGGGTGAAGAGCTGCGAGGGTGTATCGTAAAGCGTCATCTCGGCCTTCGGCGTCTCGCCCGACAACAGCTTGACGGCGACGTTGGCCGCGGCCGCCGCGACGATCTCGCTCGGCTTGGAGATGGTGTTGTACTGGTCGCCGGCGATGATCAGTTGCAGCGCCGCGATCGTCGCGTCGTTGCCGGTTACCGGCGGAACCGGATCGACGCCCGCCGCCTTGAAAGCGGCGATCGCGCCGCCGCCGGTGCCGTCATTGGCGGCGACCACGCCGAGGATCTTGGTGCCGAAGCGGGTGATCTGGCCGCTTGCCCATTGCTGGGCTTTCGGCGGCGCCCATTCCGGCGTGTCGAATTCCGCCAGGATCGGATAGCCGCTGTTGTCGAGGCCCTCGTGGATGCCCTTCTTGATCAGGCCTGCGGCGGCGTCGGTCGGCGAGCCGTTGATCTGCAGCAGGCCGCCGCCGGCCGGGTCGACCTTGAGCGCCTTCAGATGCTCGACCAGCGAATCCGCGATCGCCTTGCCGATGCCTTCATTGTTGAAGGACACGTAGAAATCGGCGGGCGCCGTCGGGATAGGCCGGTCATAGGCGATGACCTTGACGCCCTGGCTCTGGGCCAGCTTGACCAGCGAGGCGGCGGCGGTGGAGTCGACCGGATCGAGCACGATCGCCTTGGCGCCCTGCGAGATCACCGAATTGAACTGCTGCTGCTGGCGCGCGGCATCGGCGTCGGCGTTCTGGTAGATCACCTTGCAGCCCGGGCACAGTTTCTTCATCTCGGCGACGAAGCCCGGATAGTCGTGCTGTTCGTAGCGGGTCGATGCCTGGTCGGGCATCAGGAAGGCAACCGTGGCGTCGGTGACGGTGCCGGCGAAAGCCGCCGTGCTGCCGAGCAGCGAGGCCGCGAAAACGGCCGCGATCGTCGATTTCAAGGCGAACGGCGATTTCCAAGCATTTCTGGTCATTCGAATGTCTCCGTTTCGAGAAATGGTTTCACGATGACCTGCGCGGTTGCTGGCGCGTCAGGCCTTGACTGCATGTCGAACTATTGCAAGGAGTATGGCCGGCGGCGGCTGAGGATCGATCCGATCCCGGCAAGCCGCGCAAACATCCTCCTGAAGTGCTGGATTTCAGGACAAACGATCTCCAGCACTGGGTGTGCTAAACCCCGCGTCTTCCTTCCCTGAATGTTCTTTGTTCGATGCAATTCCGGACGAAAGATCTTCCGACCGGAATGCTTTTAGGCTCCTCCCGGTTCCTCCCTGTTAGGCGGCGATCTCCGCGTTGATGTTCTCAGCCAGCAAGGCCCTGAAGCGCGAAGGCGACATGCCTTTCTGCGCCAGGAACTGGCGGTTGAAATTCGAGATATTGTTGTAGCCGGCGGCGTAGCAGATCTCGGTGATCGACATCTGACCTTCGCTCATCAGCAATTGGCAGGCGAGATTGATGCGCAGCCGGTTGACATACTGCACCAGCGCCATGCCGGTGTGCCGGCGGAAGCTGCGCGAAAACGCGCTCGGGCTGCGCCCGGCGATCTCGGCCAAAGTGCCTTCGCTGAACGGCTCCGTCAGGTGGCAGTTGATGTAAGCGAGTGCCTGGTTGATGCCCGCCGACATGAAGCCGGAAGGATCTGGCAGATAGCCGGCGCTGGCCAGCGTGCGGACGTCGCCGGCGCGGTTCAAGATGTCGAGCACGGCCATGAATAGCGACAGGCGGCGCACGCCCTGCGCCTCGGTCAGCTCCGCTAGCAGGGGCGCCGCGAGCTCGGCCGTCGCCGGCGAGAACAGCGCGCCGCGGCGGCTGGTTTCGAGGATGCCAGCGCAGGCTGCAAGTTCGGGCAAGGCGGCGGACGCATCGGCGATGAACTCTTCCGAGAACTGGACGACGCGGCCGCGCAGCGGCACGGTCTCGCCCGGCGGCACGTCGCTGACCCAGTTGTGCGGCAAATTGGGACCAGTGAGCACCAGATTGCCCGGCTCGAACTCGCCAATGAAGTCGCCGACGAAATAGCGGCCGGTGGTGGCGACGACCAGATGCAGCTCGTATTCGGGATGGAAGTGCCAGCGGACAGTGCGGAAAGGATAGCCGTGGGCCCAGGCCTTGAACGACTCTCCCTGTCTGATCTGGACGACTTCCAGGTCCGGATTCATGTTCATTTTCCTCCCCGCGCGGGTCCGGTCTTGTGACCGGTTGCTGCGCTTCGTTCGGCGGACCGTGTAGTCCCACTGGCCGCCGTGATTGAAAGCTTAGGCGGCAATTGAAGCGCCTGCCACCACGGCTTGTCCACCCGACCGATACTTTTTTGACGTTTCGGAGCGGACCGAAGCAAGCCAATGTCGTGAAAGCAATTCCTTAACCATAGCGGTTCAGGATCGTCCTCTGGTCAGTGGGGACACCCTGATTGAAAAAGCCGGCGCGCCCTCTTCGCCGCCTGGTGCTGATCGCTGCGGCGATAGTGCTGGGCACGGCGGCAAAGGCCTCGGATTTCTCCGAGCCGTGGAAGAATGCCGACCGTCCGCTGGTGATCGACGCCTACGAATACAATTCGATCGACTGGCAGCAGCTCGTCACCGACAAGCGCGTCGCCGGCTTCATCAACAAGGCTTCCGACGGGTTGCCGCCGCCTTATTTCTGCTTCGGCGCCGAAGCGGACGTCAAACTCTGCAAGGCGCAGTGGAAGCGCTATGCGGTGACGCGCGAATTGTTCCAGACGCGCAAGGTGGTGGCCAAGGCGCTCGGGCTGAAATGGGGCGCCTATCACCTGGCCCGTCCCGGCAATCCGGTCGAGCAGGCCAACAATTTCATCGATTTCGCCGAGCCGGCGCCGGATGAGCTGATGGCCCTCGACATCGAAGGCATCGATCCAACGCAATGGATGTCGCTGGAAGATGCCGAGGAATTCGTGCGCCAGGTGCACCGCCGCCTCGGCCGCTTCCCGGTGCTCTATGTCAACGGCAAGACCGCCCAGTACATCGCCGACAACCGTTACCAGTATCGGCTCCTGTCGCGGCTGCCGCTCTGGTATGCGCGCTACAAGCCCGACATCGACGTGCATTTCCCGATGGGCAATTGGCAGGGCTACGCGCTGTGGCAATTCTCGGCGCAGGCCAATTGCGGCCGTTTCCGTTGTCCCTATCGCGTGCCGGGCACGCCCAACGACATCGACGTCAGCGTCGCGCCGATGAGCGCCGATAAGTTGCGAGAGCAATGGGCCTTTGGCGGGCTGCTCGACGTGCCGTCGGACTACCTCGCCTCGATCCCCGTACCGGTCCCGCGCGAAGCGGCGCTCGCCGGCAAGGTGACGATCACCTATGCCGATGTGGCGACGCCGCCGACCGTCGAGGAAATGGTCGCGGTGCTCGGCGCGCGCTGGGAGAAATTCCGCGACGGGTTCCGCATGCCGGTGGTGAAGACGGTGCCGCGGCGCCCGAGCTTCGGCATCGTGCAATATATCGCCTGGAAGCGGACGGAGCAGCGCACGCCCGAACAGATCGACGCGGCCTTTGCCTCCGCCGATCCGGTCAAGACCGCCTCGACCGCTCTCGACCACAGGCGGCATTGAGGCCCGGATCAGCGGTGATTGCCCAGGCTGGCATACATGCCCGTGGTGCGAAACTGCGTCGGATTGATGCCGTAGCAGCGGCGGAAAACCTTGGAGAAGTAGTTCGCGTCCTCGAAACCGCACAGCACAGCCACCTCCTTGACCGGCAGGAAGTCCGCCTTGGTGAGCAGCTTGGCCGCCCGCTGCAGGCGCAGCTGCAGGACGAACTCCGCCGGCGGCAGTCCTTCGCTCTCGGCGAAGCAGCGCGAGAAATGGGCGCGGCTGAGGCCGCTGATCTCCACCAGCTCCGCCACCGGCAGCGGCTTGTCGAGATTGGCGTTGATGTGGTCGATGACCGGCTGCATGGCGCTCTGTTTTTCGGCGAAGGCATGCGAGCCGAAGACATCGTCGTAAAGCGCCATCGCCGCCTCATAGGCGATCGCCGAGGCAGCGCCGGGCGAACCGGCGCCCTTGATCAGCCGCAGACTGCAATCGGCGAGGTGGTCGATGGTCGCCGGCTGCAGCCGGAACACCGGGCCGGAGACGCTTAAGATGGATTTGTGGACGCGCAGCGCCTCCTCGCCATTCATCGAGATCCAGAAATATTCCCAGCGGTCGCCCTTCGCCAGCCAATAACGATGGTTGTGCGGCACCAGCACCAGCAGCGTGTCGTTGGCCTGCAGACGGTAGTTGCGGTTGTCGTAGCGCAGTTGGCCGGTGCCGCTGATCGTATGCTGGAGCACCGTGAACGGAGTCTGGCCACGCTTCCTGCCGTCCCAGTCGTAGGTTTCGTCCTCACGCACCTCATAGCCGGTGCTTGTCGGCATGGCATGCAGCCGCTGACGGCCGCGCGGCAGCGAGATCGTCCGCATCAGCTCCCCATTGGCGATCAGGTCCCGCAGCACAAAATTACCCTCGAAAGCATAATCCTTCTCTGGCGGTGCCCGCCGATAAGGGCATAATCCAACTTCTCAGAACGCGAAAGACCCGCGGTCGAGGAGCGGGCGGGAGGAGAGAAAGCCGGATTTCCCGGTTTTGAGTGGCTGGCGCGCGATGGCGCGTGGCCAAATCCTCCCTCGTTGCTCCTTGCCTGGCACTCGATTGGATCAAGGTGAAGGTGATGAGCTTCAAAATCGCTATTATCGGCGCCGGCAGCGTCGGCTTCACCAAGAAGCTGTTCACCGACATTCTGTGCGTGCCTGAATTCCAGGACATCGAATTCGCGTTGACCGACATCAGCGAGCACAATCTCGGGATGATCAAGGCGATCCTCGACAGGATCGTCGAGGCGAACAAGTTGCCAACCAAAGTGACGGCCACCACGAACCGCCGCGAGGCGCTGGAGGGCGCGCGCTACATCATCAGCTGCGTGCGCGTCGGCGGGCTGGAGGCCTATGCCGACGACATCCGCATTCCGCTCAAATATGGCATCGACCAGTGCGTCGGCGACACGATCTGCGCCGGCGGCATCCTCTACGGCCAGCGCAACATCCCGATGATCCTCGACTTCTGCCGGGATATCCGCGAGGTCGCTGCGACCGGTGCGAAATTCCTCAACTACGCCAACCCGATGGCGATGAATACCTGGGCCGCGATCGAGTACGGCAAGGTCGACACGGTTGGCCTCTGCCACGGCGTCCAGCACGGCGCCGCGCAGATCGCCGAAGTGCTCGGCGCCAAATCGCCCAAAGACCTCGACTATGTGTGCTCCGGCATCAACCACCAGACCTGGTTCATCGAGCTCAGGCTGAACGGCCGGCCGATCGGCAAAGACGAGCTGGTCGCCGCCTTCGAGGCGCATCCGGTCTATTCGAAGCAGGAAAAACTGCGCATCGACGTCCTGAAGCGCTTCGGCGTCTATTCGACCGAAAGCAACGGCCACCTGTCCGAATACCTCCCCTGGTACCGCAAGCGCCCCGACGAGATCACACGCTGGATCGACATGTCGGACTGGATCCATGGCGAGACCGGCGGCTACCTGCGCTACTCGACCGAGACCCGCAACTGGTTCGAGACGGAGTATCCGCAATTCCTCGAAGCAGCGTCAAAGCCGATCGATCCGACAAAGCGTTCCAACGAGCATGCCAGCCATATTCTCGAAGCGCTGGAAACCAACCGCGTCTATCGCGGTCACTTCAACGTCAAGAATAATGGCGTGATCACGAACCTGCCGCAGGACGCCATCATCGAGTCGCCGGGCTTCGTCGATCGCTTCGGCATCAACATGGCGGCCGGCATCACGCTGCCGGAGGCCTGCGCGGCCACCTGCATGGCCTCGATCAACGTGCAGCGCATGTCGGTGCACGCCGCCATCGCTGGCGACATCGACCTGTTGAAACTCGCCGTGCTGCACGATCCGCTGGTCGGCGCAGTGTCGACGCCGGAAGAGGTCTGGCAGATGGTGGACGAGATGGTGGTCGCTGAAGCCGCATGGCTGCCGCAATATGCGCACGCCGTTCCGGCGGCGAAGGAGCGGCTTTCGAAAGCCAAGGTCAAGACCCGCGAATGGGTGGGCGCCGCGCGGCGCAATGTGCGCTCGATCGAGGAATTGCGCGCCGAAAAAGCGGCGCTGAAACAGGCCGGCTGAGATCGTCGGCAAGCAGGCGGGTCCGCAGGAGGAAGGTCCGCAAGAAATTCACAAGAGGCGGGCAGCAGCAGACGTCCAAAACATCTGGGAGGAGACTATGAGGACTTTTCGTAGAACAGGCATTGCCGCCGGGCTGATGCTCGGCGTTTCAGTCCATGCGCTCAACGCCTTCGCTTCCGAGCCGACGATCCCGCCGGAGCCTGCGACATTCCCGGCCGAAGGCAAGATCCATTATGTGCCGCGCGACTCCATCCTGGAGTTCAAGGCGCTGCCCGAATATCACGAGCCGGACTGGGTGACGGAGAAATACGTCAGGACCGGCAAGCTGCCGCCGGTCAAGGACCGCCTGCCCAAGGAGCCGCTGGTCTTCAAGACCGGCAACATGCCCGACGGTATCGGCGTCTATGGCGATACGATGCGCCATGTGATCGGCGGCAGGCCGGAAGGCTGGAACTACGGCGCCGGCCAGACGCAAGGCTGGGGCGGCATCGATATCGGGCTTTCCGAATGCCTGACGCGCACGGCGCCCCTGTTCCAGGTCGAGGCCAAGGACACCGAGCCGCTGCCCAACCTCGCCAAGAGCTGGGACTGGTCGAGCGACGGCCACAAGCTCACCATGCATCTGATTGAAGGCGCCAAATGGTCCGACGGCGCGCCCTTCAACGCCGACGACGTCATGTTCTACTGGGACGACGAGGTGGTCGATCCGAACGTCTCGCCGCTCAACGGCGCCACGCCGGAAACTTTCGGGGTCGGCACGACGCTGAAGAAGATCGACGACTACACGGTCGAGTGGACGTTCAAGGAAGCGTTCCCGCGGCAGTATCTCTATGCAATGGCCTACGGCACGTTCTGCCCCGGCCCCTCGCACATCCTGAAGCCGCAGCATCCGAAATATTCGAAGAACACCTACGACCAGTTCAAGAACGCCTTCCCGCCGGAATATATGAACATGCCGGTGATGGGCGCCTGGGTGCCGGTCGAATACAGGCCGGACGACATCATCGTCATGCGCCGCAACCCCTACTATTGGAAGGTCGACGAGAAGGGCAATCAGCTGCCCTATCTGAACGAGCTGCACTACAAGCTCTCGACCTGGGCCGACCGCGATGTCCAGGCGGTGGCGGGATCCGGCGACTTCTCCAACCTCGAACAGCCGGAGAATTTCGTCGCCTCGCTGAAGCGCGCGGCAGACAAAAACGCGCCGGCCCGCCTCGCCTTTGGGCCGCGCCTGATCGGCTACAATTTGCGGATGAATTTTTCCGCCAATGGCTGGGGCAACCCGGACGAACGCGGCCAGGCGATCCGCGAGCTGAACCGCAACGAGGACTTCCGCAAGGCCGTCACCATGGCGCTCGACCGCAAGGCGCTGGGCGACTCGCTGGTCAAGGGCCCGTTCACGGCCATCTATCCGGGCGGCTTCTCGTCCGGCACCAGCTTCTATGACCGCAAGTCGACCGTCTACTACCCCTTCGACCTCAAAGGCGCGAAAGCCTTGCTCGCCAAGGCAGGTCTCAAGGACACCGACGGCGACGGCATCGTGAACTTCCCGGCCGGCACCGCCGGCGGCAAGGATGTCGAAATCGTCATGCTGGTCAACAACGACTACACCACCGACAAGAGCCTTGCCGAAGGCGTGGTCGCGCAGATGGAGAAGCTCGGCCTCAGGGTCGTGCTCAACGGGCTTAACGGCACGCAGCGCGATGCCACACAATATTCCGGCCGCTTCGACTGGCTGATCCGGCGAAACGAAACCGAGCTCACGTCCGTCGTTCAAAACACCGAGCAGTTGGCGCCGGTCGGGCCGAAGACCAGTTGGAACCACCGCGCGCCGGAAAGCGGCCAGGTCGACCTGATGCCCTTCGAAAAGGACCTCGTGGACATCGTCAACAAGTTCGTTTCGACGCAGGACAACGACCAGCGCGCCGACCTGATGCGGAACTTCCAGAAGATCTCGACCGAGCACGTCTACAATGTCGGCCTGACGGAATATCCGGGGGCGCTGATCATCAACAAGCGCTTCTCCAACATCCCGCAGGGCACGCCGATCTTCATGTTCAACTGGGCCGAGGATTCGATCATCCGCGAGCGCGTGTTCGTCAAAGCGGACAAGCAGGCCAAGTATGAACTGTTCCCGCAGGAGCTGCCCGGAAAGCCGGGTGACAAGGGTCCAATGGATTAGGAGTTCGATGTAAGGTTTACCTCCCCTGACGAGAGACGTCCGGCCGCGTCGCGGCGCGGCCGGACAAACGAAACCTCCGAACGCACCCGAGGGGAGCGGCGGGCAGACAAGAAGGCGGACGATCCGATGCTGCGGTTCCTGCTCATGCGCATCGCCTCGGCGATCCCCGTTCTCGCCATATTGAGCCTGGTCACCTTCGCCATCATCCAGGCGCCGCCGGGCGATTATGCCGACTACATCAAATCGCAGCTGATCAACCAAGGCGGCGCCTCCTATGCCGAAGCCGACGCGCAGGCGCAGGCCTATCGCGTCGAACATGGCCTCGATAAGCCGCTGCCCATCCAGTATCTCAACTGGATCGGCGGTATCGTCACCCGCGGCGATTTCGGCTACAGCCTCTATTACAACAAGCCGGTGGCGGACGTGGTCGGCGAGCGGCTGCCACGCACGTTGCTGCTGGCACTGGTGTGCCATCTGCTAGCCTCGGTGCTCGGGATCACCTTCGGCATTTGGGCGGCGACAAGGCAATATTCCTGGATCGACTCGACACTTTCGGCGATCTCGTTCCTCGGCATGACCGTGCCGCGCTTCCTGATGGCGCTGATCATCGTCTATCTGCTGGTCTTCCAGTTCAACGTGACGGAGATCGGCTCGTTCTTCTCGCCGCAATATGGCGGCGCGCCATGGTCGTGGGCGAAGTTCGTCGACCTCGTCAAGCATGTCTGGCCGGTGGTGGCGATCGCGACCTTCGGCGGGCTCGCCTACAACATGCGCGTCATGCGCGGCAATCTGCTCGACACGCTGAACATGCAGTATGTCGAGACGGCCAAGGCCAAAGGACTGACCGGGGGTGCCGTCGTCATGCGCCATGCCGTGCCCAACGCGCTGCATCCGCTGATCATGTATCAGGGCGTGGTGCTGCCCTACATGCTCACCGGCGAAATCGAGACGGCGATCATCTTCGCACTGCCAACCGTCGGCCCGGCGATCGTCGGCTCGATGGCGGTCGGCGACGTCTATGTCACCGCGACCTTCATGATGGTGCTCTCGGCGACGCTCATCGTCGGCAACATCATCGCCGACCTGCTGCTCGTGCTGCTCGACCCGCGCGTGCGCCAGTTCGGGGAGCGCTAGATGCTGGCGCGCGATCCCTCCCCGCCGCCACCGGCCGAAGGCGTGGCCATAGCCGAGCCGGCGCATGGCAATGAGAGCTACATCGCGCTGGTCTGGCGCCGGCTGAAGCGCTCCTGGACCGGCATGACCGGGCTGGTCCTGGTGGTGCTGCTTTTGATCATGGCTGTCTTCGCGGATTTCCTGGCGCCGATGGACCCCAAGGCGACAGATGTCGCCTTCGCCCCGCCGCAAATGATGAGTTTCCATGACAAGGACGGCAATTTCGTCTGGCCGCCGCGGGTCTATGCACTGGCCGACTCGGCCGACCTCGATCCCGTCACCTTCCAGCCGATCGTCGGTCCCGACTATGATCATCCGCGCCTGCTTGGCTTCTACGTCGAGGGCGAGCCCTACCGGCTGTTTGGGCTGATCCCGGCCGACCGGCATTTCTTCGCTTCGAACGATGGCCTGCCGGTGCATTTCCTCGGCACCGACAAGTTCGGCCGCGACGTGCTGTCGCGCGCCATTCACGGCTCGCGCGTCTCGCTGATGATCGCGCTGACGGTGGTCTTCATCGTCACCGTGATCGGCACCACCGTCGGCATGGTTTCCGGCTATTTCGGCGGCAAGTTCGATGTCTGGATGCAGCGCTTCGTCGAGTTGGTCCTCGCCTTCCCGCAGCTGCCGCTCTATCTCGCGCTGACGACGCTGATCCCGATCACCGCGCCGACCAATGTCTTCCTCGGCTTCGTCATCATCGTCATGTCGGCGCTGGGCTGGGCGCAGATGTCGCGCGAGGTGCGCGGCAAGACGCTGGCGCTGGCGCGCATCGACTATGTGCGCGCCGCCATGGCGGTCGGCGCCACCGACCGGCGCATCATCATGCAGCACATTTTTCCCAATGTGATGAGCCATGTCATCGTCGCGGTGACGATCGCCATCCCGACGGTGGTGTTGCTCGAAGCCTTCCTCGGCTTCCTCGGCTTCGCGGTGAAGCCGCCGCTGATCTCCTGGGGCCTGATGCTGCAGGACACGGCGACCTATTCGGTCATCGGCACCTATCCCTGGATCCTGTCGCCGGTCGGCTTCGTGCTGGTCACCGTGTTTGCCTTCAACGCGCTGGGCGACGGCCTGCGCGATGCCGTCGATCCGTATTGAGGTGGCCGGGATGACGACAATTGCGCTTGCAGAAGACTTCGCACCCGCCATCCGGCACGACCATGACGCGCGCCATGAACAGCCGATCATAGACGCGCGCAACATCGAGGTCGCCTTCAAGGTGGAGCACGGCACCGTCGAGGCGGTGAAGGATATCTCGTTCCAGCTCTATCGCGGCGAGACCATCGCCATCGTCGGCGAGTCCGGTTCCGGCAAGTCGGTGACGGCGCGCACCGTGATGGGGCTGTTGTCGCGCCGGGCGACCGTGTCGCCGCGCTCCAGCGTCGACTATTGCGGGCAGAACATCCTGAAGTTCGCGGAAGGCGCCCGGCGCAAGCTGCGCGGCAACCGCATCTCGATGATCTTCCAGGAGCCGATGAGCTCGCTCAACCCGATCTACACGGTCGGCAGCCAGATCGTCGAGGCGATCAGGGTGCATCGCAGGGTGAGCCGCAGGCAAGCCTGGGCACGGGCGCTGGAACTCCTCAAGCATGTCCAGATCCCCGAGCCGGAAGCGCGCATCAAGCAGTATCCGCACCAGCTCTCCGGCGGGCAGCGCCAGCGCGTGATGATCGCCATGGCTTTGGCCAACGACCCCGACGTGCTGATCGCCGACGAGCCGACCACCGCGCTCGACGTCACCGTGCAGGCGCAGATCCTGAACCTGATCCGCAATCTTCAGAAAGAGCTGAAGATGGCGGTGATCCTGATCACCCACGACCTCACCGTGGTGCGCAAGTTCTCCGACTATGTCTATGTCATGCAGCATGGCGAGATGCGCGAGCACAACGTCACCGAACGGCTGTTCGCTGAGCCCCAGCATCCCTACACGCAGCGGCTGCTCGCTTCCGAGCCTCACGGCAGGCCGAAGCCGCTGCCCGAGGGTTCCGGCCCAATCCTCGAGGCGAACGGCGTGCGCGTCTGCTTCATGCTTCGCCACGGCTCGTTCCTGAAACCGGACTGGCGCGAGCTGGTCGCGGTCGACGATCTCGGCCTGAAGCTTTGCCGACACGAGACGCTGGGGCTGGTCGGCGAATCCGGCTCCGGCAAGACCACGTTCGGCCTGACCCTGCTTCGGCTGCAGGACGCCAAGCGCGGCGAAATCAGCTTCGACGGCCAGCCGATCCAGCGCCTGTCGCGCGCCGAGCTGCGGCCGCTGCGTTCGCGCATGCAGATCGTCTTCCAGGACCCGTTCTCCTCGCTCAATCCGCGCATGACGATCGGCCAGATCATCGAGGAAGGGCTGGTCGTCAACAGGTTGGGCGCCACAAGGCCCGAACGGGTCGAGCGGGTGCGCGAGGCGCTGGTCAGCGCCGGCATGCCCGGCAACATCCTGTCGCGCTTCCCGCATGAATTCTCCGGCGGCCAGCGGCAGCGCATCGCGATCGCGCGGGCGATCGCGCTGGAGCCGGAATTCATCCTGCTCGACGAGCCGACATCGGCGCTGGACCTCTCCGTCCAGGCGCAGATCATCGACCTGCTGCGCAAGCTGCAGGACGAGCGGGGCTTGAGCTATCTGTTCATCTCGCACGACCTCAAGGTGGTGCGGGCGCTCTGCCACCGCGTCATCGTCATGCAGCACGGCAAGATCGTCGAACAGGGACCCGTCGACGAGGTCCTTTCCAATCCCAAGACCGCCTACACCGAACGGCTCGTCAGGGCCGCTTTCGAGGTGGCGTAGAAAAGTGCCGGAGGCTTACAGTGGCTAGAAATCCCAGGATCACGTTCATCGGCGCCGGTTCGACGGTGTTCATGAAGAACATCGTCGGCGACGTGCTGCAGCGGCCGGCACTTTCGGGCGCGACGATCGCGCTGATGGACATCAATCCGCAGCGCCTGGAAGAGAGCGCCGTCGTCGTCAACAAGCTGATCGCGACGCTCGGCGTCGAGGCGAAGGCCGAGACCTATTCGGACCAGCGCAAGGCCTTGAAAGGCGCCGACTTCGTCGTCGTCGCCTTCCAGATCGGCGGCTACGAACCCTGCACCGTCACCGATTTCGAGGTGCCGAAGAAATACGGCCTGCGCCAGACCATCGCCGACACGCTGGGCGTCGGCGGCATCATGCGGGGTCTCAGGACCGTGCCGCATCTGTGGAAGATCTGCGAGGACATGCTCGCCGTCTGCCCCGAGGCGATCATGCTGCAATATGTCAACCCGATGGCGATCAACACCTGGGCGATCGCCGAGAAATACCCTCAGATCAAGCAGGTCGGGCTCTGCCATTCGGTGCAGGGCACGGCGATGGAACTGGCACACGATCTCGACCTTCCCTATGAGGAGATCCGCTACCGCTCGGCCGGCATCAACCACATGGCCTTTTATCTCAAGTTCGAGCATCGCCAGGCGGATGGCTCCTATCACGACCTCTATCCCGATCTCGTGCGCGCCTATCGCGAGGGCCGTGCGCCGAAGCCGGGCTGGAATCCGCGCTGCCCGAACAAAGTGCGCTATGAGATGCTGACCCGGCTCGGCTATTTCGTCACCGAGAGCTCGGAGCATTTCGCCGAATATACGCCCTATTTCATCAAGGACGGCCGTCCCGACCTGATCGAGAAATACGGCATTCCACTGGACGAATATCCAAAACGCTGCATCGAGCAGATCGAGCGCTGGAAAGGACAGGCGGAAGCCTACCGGTCGGCCGACCGGATCGAGGTCGAGCAGTCCAGGGAATATGCTTCATCGATCATGAACTCGGTGTGGACCGGCGAGCCGTCGGTGATCTACGGCAATGTCCGCAACAATGGCTGCATCACCTCGCTGCCTTTCGACTGCGCGGCGGAAGTGCCGTGCCTGGTCGACGCTTCAGGCATCCAACCCACTTACATCGGCGACCTGCCGCCGCAGCTGACGGCGCTGATCCGCACCAACATCAATGTGCAGGAGCTGACGGTGCGGGCGCTGATCAGCGAGAACCGCGAGCACATCTACCACGCGGCGATGATGGATCCGCACACCGCGGCCGAGCTCGACCTCGACCAGATCTGGTCATTGGTCGACGACCTGCTTGCCGCGCATGGCGACTGGCTGCCGGCCTGGGCGCGGAGAGGCAGAAGCAAGGCTGCCTGATCAGTTTTCGGCCTTTTCGCGCGCCACGGCCTGCCAGCCGATGTCGCGTCGGCAGAAGCCCTGGGCCCAGTCGATGCGGTCAACCGCGGCGTAGGCCTTGGCCTGCGCCTCGCCGACGGTTTTGCCGGTTGCCGTGACGTTGAGCACGCGGCCGCCATTGGCGACCAGCGCCCCGCCATTGACGGCGGTGCCGGCATGGAAGACCTGGACGCCCTCGCCTTCCACCTGGTCGAGGCCGCGGATGACCGAGCCTTTTTCCGGCGTGCCGGGATAGCCGCGCGCCGCCATCACCACGGTCAATGCCGCCGCATCGCTCCAGCGGATCGACATATGCGCGAGCTGGCCGTCGACTGCGGCGTTGAGCAGGATAAGCAGGTCGTCCTTCAGCCGCATCATCAGCACCTGGCATTCGGGGTCGCCGAAGCGGGTGTTGTACTCGATCAGCTTCGGACCCTGGTCGGTGATCATCAGGCCGGCGAAGAGGATGCCGGCGAAAGGCGCGCCGAGTTCGGCCATGCCGCGCATGGTCGGCTCGATGATCTCGCGCATGGTGCGCTCGGTCATTTCCGGCGTCATCACCGGCGCCGGCGAATAGGCGCCCATGCCGCCGGTGTTCGGCCCGGTATCGCCGTCGCCGACGCGCTTGTGGTCTTGCGCCGTGCCCAAGGGCAGCGCGGTGGCGCCGTCGCAGAGGCAAAAAAAGCTTGCCTCCTCGCCGGTCAGATATTCTTCGACCACGACCTCGGCGCCGGCCGCGCCGAAAGCGCCTTCGAAACAGGCTTCCAGCGCGGCGTTCGCCTCGTCAGAAGTCATCGCGATGGTGACGCCCTTGCCGGCGGCCAACCCGTCGGCCTTAATGACGATCGGCGCGCCGACTTTCTCGATATAGGCCTTGGCCGAAGCGAGATCGCCGAAGCGGCCATAGGCGGCGGTGGGGATGTTGAATTTGGCGCAAAGATCCTTGGTGAAGCCCTTCGAGCCCTCGAGCCGGGCCGCCGCCTTGGACGGGCCGAAGACGCGGATGCCCCAGGCGCGCAGATCGTCGGCGATGCCGGCCACCAGCGGCCCTTCCGGGCCGACCACGACGAGGTCGATCTGCTTTTCCTGGCAGAAGGCGGCGACGGCGGAATGGTCGGCGACGTCGAGCTTCACCAACTCGGCGACACGACCGATGCCTGGATTGCCGGGCGCGGCATAAAGCTTCGTCAGCAGCGGCGAGGCGGACATCTTCCAGGCGAGCGCATGTTCGCGGCCGCCCGAGCCGAGAAGAAGAACATTCATGGCCACCTCTTGCTGCCGATCGTACCGTCGAGAGAACCCGCTATTGGTCCGCGCGCGGCGGGTCAAGGCGTCTTTGCATTTTGGCGGCAATTGCGCACGAGAACATGGCCTTCATCAAGATGTGATGCGGCAAGCCTCGTCCTCCCGCCGGGTCGGACAACGACTGAAGCGCCGGATGCCGACTCAGCTCTGATAGATGACGGGGAACCAGTCCTCGCGCAGCTTCTGGCCGGGTTTCATGTCGTGGCCCGGATAGGGCGGCGAGGTGCGGCCGGGGCGCTCGACATAATGCACGTCGTCGCCGACCCAGCGCAGCGACAGCGCCCGGCGCCGCGCCGCGGTCAGGTTGCCGCGCGCGCCATGCGCGGTGCGGAAATCGAACAGGATGGCGTCGCCCGGCTCCATCTCCCATTCGAGAACTTTCATCGAAGGATCATTATCGGGATCGGGCACCGGCCGGTAGTCGCCCTCGCCGGCATAGAAATTGGCGTCGTTAAGCCAGCGCACCGGCAGGACCATCTTTTCCCATTTGTGCGAGCCGGCGATCAGCCGAAGCGTCGCCTCCTTCACCGGATCGATCGGGATCCAGAAGCTCACCGTCTGGCTGCCGTCGACGAAGTAATAGGGAATGTCCTGGTGCCACGGCGTCGGCTTCTGCGTGCCGGGCTCCTTGACCAGGACGTGGTCGTGGAAGAACTGGGCGCTGCGCGATTGCATGACGGCGGCGGCGAGTTCTGCCGCCGGCGATTCACGCACGATCCTGACGAATTCGGGGATGCGCTCCCAGTTGCAGTAATCGTCGAAGAAGCTGCCCTTGCCGCCGGCGATGTCCGAGGCGGTGGCGCTGCGGTTCTGCATATTGCGTTCGATGCCGTCGGCAATGACATCGACCCAGTCCTTGAAGGCGCCGCGGATGCAGACAGCGCCATCGCGCTGATAATCGGCAATCGTCGAAGCATCGATCTTTGGGCTGGCCATGGGTCTCAATCTCTTTGTTTGACGCAATTCCGGACGGAAAACCGCTACACACTTTTCCTGGAATTGCTCGTGGTTTGGTAACCGACTATCGCAAGCGCCAGACATCGCGTAAAATAATAACTTGTCATTTCACTCATAGTTTTTACCTATGAAGCTCACGCTCACCCAGTTGCGCTATGTCGTTGCCGTGGCCCGCTATGGCAGCGTGACCGCGGCAGCCCAGGCGCTCAACGTCTCGCAGCCTTCGATCTCGGTGGCGATCGACCATGTCGAGGACGCGCTTGGCCAGAAACTCTTCGTGCGCCAGCGCGGCAGTGGCGTCGCGCTGACATCCTTCGGCCGCAGGGCCGTCGCCAAGGCGAGGCAGGTGCTGGGCGAGGCGGACGAACTGGCGGCGCTCGGATCGCGCGACGCCGATGTCGGCGGCGAACTGGTGCTCGGCTGCTTCGAGGGTCTGGCGCCCTACTTCGCGCCGGCGCTGATGCGCGCCTTCGCCGAGCGCTGCCCGGCCGTCACCGTCGTCATCGGCGACGAAACCTTCGAGACGCTAGGACGGCGCCTGGCCGACAGCGCCGTCGATCTCGGCCTCACCTACGATCTCGGCCTGCCGGGGCATTTCAAGCGCATCCTGCTGCATGAATTGCGGCCGCACGCGCTTCTTCCCGCCGGCCATGTGTTGGCGGACAAGCACGCCGTCAGCCTGGCCGAGCTCGCCCAGCATCCGCTGATCACCACGGACCAGCCGCATAGCTGGCAGCACATGTTGGACCTCTTCCTCAGCCGCGGCCTATCGCCGATTGCGAGGGCGACAACGAGCTCATTCGAGCTGCAGCGCTCGATGGTGGCCAACGGCTTCGGCGTCGCCGTCAGCTACACAAGGCCGCGTGGCGATATGAGCTATGACGGCCTGCCGCTGGTCTGCAAGCCGATCTCCGACCCGCTACCGATGCAGCGCATCATCCTGACCCATGACACGCGCCAGCGCCTGTCCAAGACGGCCGTGGCCTTCATCGAAGTCGCCAAGGCATGGTTTGCCAGTCACGAAGTTTTCACCGGCTGAGCGACAACGCGTCAGCTTGACGGGGCCACTCACGACTGTCACTCCAGCGTGATGGAAACCGTCCAGTCGAAAGCGATCCAGGGCCGTGTCGCCGATGCGCCGAGCGGGCATTGGGTCTATCGGGTGCTGCCGCGCTGGCTCTGGCCCTATGCGCAGTTGGCGCGCTGGGACCGGCCGATCGGCTGGCAACTGCTTTTGTGGCCGTGCTGGTGGTCGGCAGCACTTGCCGCCGGCGCCTATCCGCGTGCGACCGACCCGTTGTTGACGCTTCTGCCGGCGCCCTGGTATCTGCTTTTGTTCTTCATTGGCGCCGTGGCCATGCGCGGCGCCGGCTGCACCTATAACGACCTCGCCGACGAAGACATCGACAACCAGGTCGAGCGCACGCGCTCGCGGCCGTTGCCGGCAGGCAAGGTGACGCGCCGCCAGGCCTGGATGTTCGTCATCGTCCAGGCGCTGGTGGGCCTCGCCGTGCTGCTGCAGTTCAACAGCTTCGCCATCCCGCTCGGCATCGCTTCGCTGGCGATCGTCGCCGTCTACCCCTTCATGAAGCGCATCACCAACTGGCCGCAATTCGTGCTTGGGCTGGCCTTCTCCTGGGGCGCGCTGATGGGCTGGGCTGTCGAGTTCGGCGACATCGATGATCCGGCGATCATGCTCTATATCGGCTCGATCCTGTGGGTGATCGGCTACGACACGATCTATGCGCATCAGGACAAGGAAGACGATGCCATCGTCGGCGTGCGCTCGACGGCGCGGCTGTTCGGCGACAACACCAAGATGTGGCTCACCGGCCTCTATGGCGGCGCCCTGGTCTGCTTCGCCATAGCCTTTGCCTCGGCGCAGGTGCCTGTGGTGGCCCTTGCGGGACTGATCGCCGCCGGCGCGCATATGGCGCGCCAGATTTTCCAGCTCGACATCAACAATCCGGACCAGTGCCTGAAACTGTTCAAGTCGAACAACCAGGTCGGCTGGCTGATTTTTCTTGGGCTGATCGGCGGCTCGGTGTGGATATGGCTAAAGCCGCTGGTGTAGCGGGGCTCCCCCTTCCCCCCTTGTGGGGAAGGTGTCGCCGAGTCGACGGATGAGGGGTGCTCCAGGGAAAGCCAGCGTCTCACTCCGCTGGAACACCCCTCATCCGTCTCGGCGCTGCGCGCCGATCCACCTTCTCCCACAAGGGGAGAAGGAAAAATCGCGGCTACTCCCTTGCAATAATCTCCTGGCCGTCGATGACGAGCCTCAAGCCCAGATTGCCGGCCTTGCGGCGGGCGAGGAAGCGCGGGCGGCGCGTGGTGGAGACGCGGCCCTTGCGGCGCTCCTGCGGCGGCAGCGCCTTGATGGCGACGCCCAGCGATTCCTCCAGCGTGCGGGCGATGCCGTCGGCCTCGATCAGAAGCATCGGCAGGCGATAGGCGTCAGCCCAGGCGCGCCAGTCCGCGGCGACATCCTCGAGGTCGTCGGCGACCAGCAGAGGCACCGACAGCATCGGGTCATTGTGCAGGAGTTCGAGCGTCACCGTGACGTTGCCGTCCGGATCTTCCATGGCACGCGCGGCGACACCGCGGAACGCCTTGGCGGGCAGCGCGATGATCGCCGGCACGCCGCTCATCTCCAGCATGCGGCGGATGACGGCGCCACGCTGGTCGATGGCGAAGGTGACATCGCCATAGTCGTCGCGGGTGGCATAGCTCACCATCTGCGGCAGGCGAAACGGGTCGAGACGCATGTTGCGCCCGGCCCAGACTGGCTTCAGTCCAGTGTTCATCGAATGTCTTCCCTGTTATTCCTGAGGGCCGTTTTCCGGTTCTCTCAGGGCCAGTTTTTCCGGCCTCGTTATGGGAAGAAACATTAGCGCTGGCTTCTTACCGTCGCGCTTAAGAAGTTCGGTTAAATTTTGCTGATCGGAGCCGATGGTTATCGGAATGCGACCGACCGCCAGATATGGGAAGGATCAGATAACCTTACCGGGATTCATGATGCCGGCCGGGTCGAAGGCCGCCTTCACCCGGCGCATCAGGTCGATCGCCATCGGTGGCGCCGTGGCGATGAGTTCGTCGCGCTTCAACTGACCTATACCGTGCTCGGCGGAGATCGAGCCGTGGAAGGAGCGCACGACATCGTGCACGGCCTTGTTCATCGGGTGGTAGAGCTCGAGGAACGGCTCGTCCTGCCAGTCCACGGGGCGAGAGATGTTGTAGTGAAGATTGCCGTCGCCCATATGGCCGAAGCAGACCACGCGCGCGCCGGGGCAGACGGTCTCCACCACGCCGGCCGCCTTTTCGATGAAGTCGGGGATCGAGGCGATCGGCACGGAGATATCGTGCTTTATCGAGGCGCCCTCCGGCTTCTGGCATTCAGGAAGCGTCTCGCGGAAATTCCAGAAGGCGTCGCCCTGGGCCAGGCTTGCCGACACCACCGCGTCGCCGACGATGCCCTGCTCGAGGCCGGCTGACAGAATCTCCTCGATCAGCGCCTTGCCGTCCTCTTCGGAGCGTCCGGACGAAACCTGCATCAGGACATACCACGGCCAGTCGTCGGCCAGCGGCCGCGTGATGCCTTGCCCGTGCTTCAGGGTGAAATCGTAAGGCCTTCTGGCGATCAGTTCGAAGGCGGTGAGCGAGGTGCCGGCCCGGTCCATCGCCAGGGTGAACAGCGACAGCGCGTCTTTAGGGGACGACGGGAGGCCGGCAAAGGCGACCTCCCTGCCCTTCGGCTTGGGGAACAGCTTCATCACCGCGGCGGTGATGACACCGAGCGTGCCTTCGGCGCCGACGAAGAGGTTCTTCAAATCGTAGCCTGTGTTGTCCTTCTTAAGCTTGCGCAAATCGTCGAACACCTCGCCGGTCGGCAGCACCACCTCGACGCCCAGACAAAGCTCGCGCGCATTGCCATAGGCAAGCACGCCGGTTCCGCCGGCATTGGAGGAAAGGTTGCCGCCGATCTGGCAGGAGCCCTGCGCGGCGAGCGACAGCGGAAACAGCCGGTCGGCGGCGTCGGCGGCTTCCTGCAGCGTCTGCAGGATCACGCCGGCCTCGACCGTCACCGTGTTCGACAGCACGTCGATCTCGCGGATGCGGTTCAGCCGCGACAGCGACAGCACGATGTCGTGACCGGATTTGTCGGGCACCTGGGCGCCGACCAGCCCGGTATTGCCGCTCTGCGGCACGATCGGCGTTCCGGTCTCGGTTGCGAGCCGCATGATGCGGCTCACTTCCTCAACGCTGCCGGGCCTCAGCACCAGGGATGTGCGGCCATGCCAGAGGCCGCGCCGCTCGGTGATGTAAGGCGCGATGTCGACCTGGTCGCGCAGCGCGTATTTGTCGCCGACGATGGAAGCGAAACGGTCGATGAGGCTGGGGTCGAGGTCGAAGGGCTGATCGTTCATGAGCAAGAACCTAGAGCAATTCCTGGAAAAGTGTGAGGCGGCTTTCCATCCCGGACTGCGTCAAAACAACGAGAAAGGATCAGCCGGTCTTGTCACGCGGCGCGGCCGCGCGGGCAAGCCGGTCGTTGATCGCCTCGCCCAGTCCCTCGAACGGAATCGGCTCGACGGCGATGGTCGCGGCGCCGACGCGGTCGAGTGCCTGCATGAAGGCGAAGAGGTTGCTGGCCGCCTCTCGCAGATCGCCCGCTTCGGAGAGATTGCGCAGCGCTATGGCTTGCTCCCAACCCTCGGCACGGCTGCCGCCGAAAGCGAGCAGGGCCTCGCCGCCGGCAACCTTGTCGACATTCAGCCGCATCGCGGCGCCCGGCGCGTAATGCGAGGCAAGCATGCCCGGCGCCTCGATGCTGCCGGCGCCGCGCAACAATGGAACACCAGCGACCGCCTCGATCTCCTCGGCGCCGATGCCGCCGGGCCGCAGCAGCCGCAGCTCGCCGTGTTCGACCTTGACTATGGTCGACTCCAGACCGACGGGCGTCGCGCCGCCATCGACGACCAACCTGATCCTGTCGCCAAGGTCGGCGGCGACCGCTTGCGCCGTCGTGCCGCTGATCCTGCCTGAAGAATTGGCGCTGGGGGCGGCGAGTGGCCGGCCGAGCCGCGCGATCAGCTCGCCGCCGAACCCGCGCGGCATGCGCAGCGCGATTGTGTCCAGCCCCGCGGTGACCAGCGGATGAATGCCGCTGTCGGCGCGGTGCGGCAGGACCAGCGTCAGCGGACCGGGCCAGAAGGCCTCCGCAAGCTTGGCCGACAGTGGATCGAAAACGGCAATGCGGTCCGCCATGGCGCGATCGGCGACATGGGCGATCAGCGGATTGAAGCGTGGCCGGCCCTTGGCCTCGAAAATGCGCGCCACGGCAACGCCGTTGGTCGCATCGCCGGCCAGGCCATAAACCGTCTCTGTCGGGATGGCGACGACGTCGCCGCCTTCGAGCAGCGCCAAAGCCTGCTCCAGAGCCTCGCCGACCGCCAATATCTCAGCCAAATGCGCCACCAGTCCTGATGCATGTTGCCCAAAAGTGTGAAGCGGTTTTGGGACAACAACATGCATGAAACAAAACCTAAAGCGCGTCGATTGAATCCGTTTCAACGCGACGCGCTTTAGACATGCCGGTCCCGTAATACGGCGGCTTCTCTCGGGCAAGTGCAGGCATTGGCGATTTATCAATCCCTAAAATGTTAAGGTTCCGCGCAAGCCGGCTTCAATGTGCCGGCGCTAAGGTGCGGGTTTGATCCGGGTTGCGGGCTGGGAGTTGCTGTGATGCGTTTGCTTGGAGCGTTCGGTATCGGCCTTTTGGCCATGCACGGCATAGCGCATGCTTCGTCGATCATCGTGCTTGGCCCCTCGACCTCGACGCCGTCGGTGATCCGGCTGAACGCGATCGAGCCGGCCAAATTGTCCGCGGCCACGACGCCATCGGTGATAGCGCTGGGCGATCCGATGCCCGCCGTCACCGACGAAAAGGTCGCGGCAATTCCCGAAAAGTTCGGACGCCAACTGGCTCCGATGATCATTCGCGGCGGGGTCGTCGGCGGCGCTTTCGCAACGCCCGCGGCGACCGCGGCGGCCAAGCCCCAGACCCCCGCGGCAAGCGCGCCGGCCGACGGCACTTCGCCGGCAACGCCCGCCAACGGCACCGCGTCGGCTTCGAACAGCAACGGCAAAGCCGCCAGCCAGCCGGGCGCGACGGCGACCGCGCAGGCTGGAGCGCAGCCACAGGCGCAGCGGCAGACCACCACTCCGCCGCCGCGCGTCGGCAAGGCGATGTAGTTCACATTGAACGCCGCCCCTCCATGCTAGGCGCCTGATCTCTGTCCGATTTCCGTCATCCGGATCGGGCACGATGGATGAGGCGTTTCAAAAGGGGGTTTCCATGACTGTTTCAAAAGCAATCGCCGTTGCCGGCCTGATGGCGGCGACGATGCTGGGCGCGGGTCCGGCGCGGGCCGATGACATGCTCGGCTCTTACACGGCGCGTATCTCGGACCGCGACCATCGCGCCAGCGACGGCTATCCGCTGTCCAGCGCGGCGCAGATGGTGCGGCAGGACCGCGCCAACTGGCACAAGTTCCACCGGCGCGACAGCGACGACCAGGGCGATCCCTGGTTCCGCAGCGACGGCTCGCGCGCCGACCTGCAGCGCATGCTGGAACGCGGCGGCGCCATGAGCAGCGCGACAAGGCGCGCCATCGTCAACGGCGAGCCGCTGATCGAGGTCGATGTCTATTCCGACAGCGTTCGGGTCAGCATCGTGGAAGATTGAGGCGTCAATCTTCCCGATTGACCGATCAATCTTCCCGGAAGATTGAAACGCTGATGAGAAAGGGCGGCGCCTTACGCGCCGCCCGACATTTTTCAGACGATGGGAAACGGCTCAGGCCGCCTCTTCCTTGTCGTCATCGTCGGACTCGTCTTCGTCCTCGGCGTCTTCATCTTCGTCGTCGGATTCGTCATCACCCGAGGCTTTGGCTTCTTCGCCGGCGTCGTCTTCATCCTCGTCGTCCGACTCGTCGTCGGCCGAGGCAGTGGTTTCCTCGTCGCCGTCTTCTTCGTCGCCATCTTCCTCGTCGTCGTCGGACGGATCGGCGGCTTCGACAGCCGCGGCGGCGGCGTGGTCGAGGACGTCTTCGGAAGCGGATTCGGAGGCCTCGGCGGCGGCCGGGGTCTCTTCAATCAGGTCGATATCGTCAACGGAATTCATGGCATGCCTCCGTGGTTGGGGAACGGATCAGTTCTCCCATGCGGAGGTCATCGTCATATGACTGTAAGCCGGCTCCCGCGCATTAAATTTCGGGCGCCAAATTGTTCAAACCTGTCCGCGTCCTAGCGAATTCGAGCAGTGCCGAACGCGCGGTTTTTTTGAGCCGTCAGCCGACGATTTTTGAAAAATCCGCGACCTGATCGGTCGCCGCGCGGATGCGGGCAAGCAGCGCCAGGCGATTGGCGCGCACGGCCTGGTCCTCATCATTCACGAGAACACGCTCAAAGAATGAATCAACCGGTTCGCGCAAAACGCTAAGCGCCAGCATGGCGGTGGAAAAATCTTCGTTTTGAATTGCTTGGCCGGCTTCCTTCTCGGCCTGATTCACCGCGGCATAGAGCTTCTTTTCCGCATCCTCGCGGAACAGAGCCGGCTCAACGGTCTCGGCGACGAGCGTTTTCTTCTTCTCCTCGGCGGCCAGGATGTTGGCCGCGCGCTTGGCGCCGGCGAGCAGGTTCTTGCCATCCTCGGTATCGAGGAAGGAGCCCAGCGCCTCGACGCGGCGCACGATCTGCAAGAGGTCGTCGGACTGCGGCGTGATGACGGCATCGATCAAATCGTACCGCGCGCCCTGGTCGCGGAGGTAGACTTTCAGGCGGTCGTGGAAGAAGGCGAGGAGATCGGACGACTGATCCACTCCGCCTTTGAAGCTGACGAAGGCCTTGGCGAAAACAGACGTCAGCGCCAAACGGATGCGGTTCTCAATGAGAATCCTGACCACGCCAAGCGCAGCCCGGCGCAGAGCGAACGGGTCCTTGCTGCCGGTCGGCTTTTCGTCGATGGCCCAGAAGCCGGTGAGCGTGTCGAGCTTGTCGGCGAGCGCGACGGCTACCGATACCGGATCGGTCGGCACGCGGTCGGACGGGCCTTGCGGCTTATAGTGCTCCTCGGCAGCCGCGGCGACGGATGCATGCTCGCCCTGCAGCAGCGCGTATTTGCGGCCCATGGCGCCCTGCAATTCCGGGAACTCGCCGACCACCTCGGTCTGCAGATCGGCTTTGGCGAGCACTGCGGCGCGAGCGACGAGCGCGGTAATCTCCCCCCTTGAGGGGGAGATGTCGCCGAAGGCGACAGAGGGGGTCGCCTCACGTAGATCGCCGACGCTCCTTGCCGCGGAAGACGCTGGCGCTTCACGCGCGGCGACCCCCTCTGGCCTGCCGGCCATCTCCCCCTCAACGGGGGAGATCGATTTCGCGACCGTCGGCGCCAGTTCCTCAGCTAGCCGTTTGATTCGCTCAACCCGCGCGCCTTGCGTGCCGAGCTTGGCATGGAAGGTGACGTTCAGGTGGTCGAGCCGCGCCATGCGCTGGTCGAGCGGCTTCTTCAAATCGAGGCCGAACTTCGCCGCCGATTCCGCAAGCTGGTCGAGATCCGGCAGATCGCCCTGGTCGGTTTTCCAGAAATACAGCGCGTCGGACAGGCGCGCGCGCACCACCTTGCCATTGCCGCGCGCGATCTCCCTGCCTCCGTCGCTCGCCTCGATGTTGGCGATGAGGATGAAGCGGTTCGAAAGGTCCTCGCCCGCGCTCTGCGGGCGGGTCACAAAACACTTCTGATTAGCCCGGATGGTGAGCCGGATGACCTCGCCCGGAATGGTGAGGAAATCGCGCTCGAATTCGCCCATCAGCACGACCGGCCATTCGACCAGGCCGGAGACCTCCTCCAGCAGGCCTTCATCCTCGACGAGGTCGAGACCGTTGGCGAAGGCGATGTTGCGGGCGTCGGCGAGGATGATTTCCTTGCGCCGGTCGGCATCGAGCACGACCCTGGCAACCTCGAGCTTCGACACATAATCGTCGAAGCGGCGCACGGTGATGGCGCCCGGCGCGTGGAAGCGGTGGCCATAGGTAACGTTGCCGGAGCGAATGCCGTCGATCTCGAGATCGACCACCACCGGCTCCTCGGTCTCGGGGCCGAAGGTGCAGACGATGGACTGCAGCGGCCGCACCCAGCGCAGCGAGCCGGGCTTGGCCGAGGCCGGCCCCCAGCGCATCGACTTCGGCCAGGGAAAGCTCTTGATGATGCCCGGCACCAGCTCGGCGATAATTTCCTCCGCCGCCCGGCCCGGCTTCGAGATGTGGGCAACGTAGAAATCGCCCTTCTTCGGGTCGGAATGAACATGCGCCTCGGCAATCGATGACAGGCCGGCCTTGCGCAGGAAACCCTGCACCGCCTGCTCGGGCGCGGTGGTCGAGGGACCCTTGATCTCCTCACGGATGTCCTTGGAGCGCGCGGTCAGGCGGCGGATGTCGAGCGCCAGGCGGCGCGGCGTCCAATATTCGCGCGCCGCCTCATAGGTGAGACCCGCCTCGACCAGACCGTCGGTCAGCATCTTCCTGAGGTCGCCGGCAGCCTTGCGCTGCATGCGGGCGGGAATCTCTTCCGAGCGAAGTTCTAGCAGTAGGTCAGGCATGATTAGGCTCCCACCCTCCCCTTGATGGGGAGGGCCGGCGCGTCAGCGCCGTAATGAATGGGCGGGAAATAGCAACTCGGCCGGCCGCTGTCACCCCGCAAGCAGATCGCCTCTTCAAGCGATTTCACGGAATTTTCAGGTCCTCTGTCGGGACGCAGCGAAGTCCGTCGTCCTTGGAGCAGAATTTCCCATGAACCGAACGCGGCGCTGAAGCGACACACGCTCAGGCAGAGACCTATTGGCTGAACGACGATGAAAACGGCATCGAGAATCCTGCAGATCCTGGCGCTCAGCGCCTGCTTCGCCGCCCAGATGGACGGCGTGATCACGATGCCGGGGGTGAGGCAGGCCATGCGCACGATGGACGGCGCAACGGTGCAGACCGTGTTTCCGGCCGACGCCGCCGCCGAGACCGTGAAAACCGTAGCGGCTTAAGCCGCCGCCAGCCCGCCCGCCCGCGTCTTCAGGAACGCCTCGCCGCATGCCTTGGCGAGATTGCGCACGCGCAGGATATAGCTCTGGCGCTCGGTGACCGAGATCACGCCGCGCGCGTCGAGCAGGTTGAAGACATGGCTTGCCTTGATGCACTGGTCGTAGGCCGGGAAGACCATGCGGTGCATGGCCAGATCGTCGGTGGGCTTCGGGGTGCCGGCATCGAGCAGCGCCTTGCACTCGGCCTCCGCATCCTCGAAATGCCTCAGCAACATCGCGGTGTTGGCGAATTCGAAGTTATGGCGCGAATATTCTTGCTCGGCCTGCAGGAAGACGTCGCCGTAAGTGACCTTCTCGGCGCCCTCGCGGCCGTTGAAGTTCAGGTCGTAGACATTGTCGACGCCCTGCACATACATGGCGAGCCGCTCCAGTCCGTAGGTCAACTCGCCCGCCACCGGCGCGCATTCGATGCCGCAGACCTGCTGGAAATAGGTGAACTGCGAGACTTCCATGCCGTCGCACCAGCACTCCCAGCCGAGGCCCCAGGCGCCCAGCGTCGGGCTTTCCCAGTCGTCCTCGACGAAGCGGATGTCATGCAGCAGCGGATCGACGCCGATGGCTTCCAGCGAGCCGAGATAGAGCTCCTGCAGGTTCGGCGGATTGGGCTTCAGGATCACCTGGTACTGATAGTAATGCTGCAGGCGGTTCGGGTTCTCGCCATAGCGGCCGTCCTTCGGCCGGCGCGAGGGCTGGACGTAAGCGGCGTTCCAGCGCAGCGGGCCAAGCGCACGCAATGTGGTGGCCGGATGGAAGGTGCCGGCGCCGACTTCCATGTCGTAGGGCTGCAGGATGAGGCAACCATAGTCGGCCCAGTAACTATGCAAGGTCAGGATCAGCCCCTGGAAGGAGCGGCTGGGATGCATATGGGCAGGGATATCGATGGTCACGGCGGCCTCGGCAAGCGCAGGATGACGCTTCCCTAGTTGCCGGGCCGGCAAGCGTCAAGGCGGCGCCCCACATCCGGCGAGGTTGAACGCTTTGGGCCGGCTGGCCCATTGTCGACACGCGGCCGTGATCCTTTGCTCGGTCGAGCTTCACGACAACGAAGGTTAAGCCATGTCCGGCCAACTCACCGTCCGACCCGTCACAAGGCAGGATTACGAGCAATGGCTGCCGCTATGGGATGGCTACAACGCGTTCTACGGACGCTCCGGCCGGGCGGCGCTTGCCGGCGAGATCACCCAGATGACCTGGTCGCGCTTCTTCGACGCCTATGAGCCGGTGCATGCTCTGGTGGCCGAGCGCGAGGGCAATCTGCTCGGTCTCGTCCACTATCTCTACCATCGGTCGACGACATCGGTCGCGCCGAGTTGCTATCTGCAGGATCTGTTCACCACGCAGGCCGCGCGCGGCCAGGGCGTCGGAAGGGCGCTGATCGAAGGCGTCTATGAGCGCGCCGGGCAAGCAGGCTCGAACCGCGTCTACTGGCTGACGCATGAGACGAACCACACCGCGATGCAGCTCTACGACAAAATCGGCGATCGATCCGGCTTCGTCGTCTACAGAAAGATGTTCTGAAAGTGCCGCGGGGCCCTGAAGGGGCCCCGCCAGAAAATCAACAGCGCAACGCTCAGCCCTTCGGCGCGGGCGTCGGGTCCGGCTTGACCTTCGGGGTTTCCTGCGCGGTGTTGGATTCGATCGGCGGCAGGCCCTTGAGCAGCTTCTGCTGCAGGGTAGCGAGCACATCCGGATCCGGCTTCAAGTCGCGCGCCTGTGTCCACTGATAGGTGGCCTCGAGCTTGCGGCCGACGCGCCAGTAGGCATCGCCCAGATGGTCATTGAGGACCGGATCCTCCGGCTTCAGCGACACTGCGCGCTCCATCTCGCGCACGGCGTCGTCGAAGCGGCCCATACGGTAATAGGCCCAGCCCAGCGAATCGACGATGTAGCCGTCGTTCGGCCTGAGATCCACGGCCTTCTGGATCATCGCCAGGCCTTCCTTGAGGTTCATGTTCATGTCGACCCAGGAATAGCCGAGATAGTTCATGACCTGCGGCTGGTCGGGCTGCAGTTCCAGTGCCTTGCGGAAATTGGGTTCGGCCTTCGGCCATTCCTTCAGCCGCTCATAGGCGATGCCGCGCTGGTAGAAGATGTTCCAGTTGGCGGCGGTCGGCGCTTTCAGCTGCTCGACGGCCTTGTCGTAGAGATTGGCGGCCGAGCGGAAATCTTCCTTTGAGCCATAGACGCCGCCAAGCGCCAGATAGGCGCGCATGTCGTCCGGGTGCTTGTCGAGATAGGCCTTGAGGTGCGAAATCGCCTCGTCATGCTTGTCGAGATCGGCAAGGTTGAGGCCGATCTGCAGATCGGAGAGCTCTTTCAGCGGCGAGGATGCCGGAATGCGGCGGTAGAGCGCGACGGCGCCTTCGCCATCCTTCAGCTGCTCGGCAACGGCGGCAAGCTGCACAAGGGCGGCGTCGCTGTCCGGCTTCAGCGCCAGGGCGTATTGCAGGTAGAGCCGCACGAAGGGCTCGCCGCCGCCGCGGTTGAGCGCGGTGGCAAGGTCGAGCAGGATTTCGGACGCGCCGTCGGCCGGGCTGGCAACCAGCGGCTCGATCTTGTCGCCCTTGGCGATGCGGTCGCGCAGCGTGGTGATTTCGAGCTTGCCCGGCGCGAAGGCCTCGGCCTGGTTCAACACCGCCTGAGCCTTCGCCTTGTCGCCTTTGCGCGCGAGGAAGGAGGCATAGGCCTGGGCGTTGCGCATCCAGGTCTCGGGTGCGGAGCCGCCGGCCGCAGTGTCGGCCATAGTGGCGGCGTAGATTGCATCGGCCTTGTCGTTGAGGCCGGCGGCGTCGGCGATCAGCGCACGGTGGAACGACTTGAACAGGCCGAACCAATCCGGGCCCTTCAGCTTGTCGATGGAATCCATGGCCTCGGACGCGTTGCCGGCGCCCTCCTTGGCCCAGCCGTCCATGACGCCGGAGAGCAGCCGGTCGAGGTCGGATTCGAGCGACAGCTTCAGCCAGTACTGCGCCTTGGCGTAGTCCTTCTTGTGGAAGGAATCGACCGCCAGCGCCAGGCGCGAGAAGCGCTCGACATCGGGCACTTCCTTCAGCTTGTCGGCATAGACCAGCGACTCCTCGAAACGGCCCTGCGAGACCAGCGCCAGCATCAGGCTCTGCTGAAGTTCCTTGTCGTTCGGGGCAAAGGCGAGCGCCTGCTTGTAATAGGCGATCGCGTCGTCGAGATCGTTGTCGCTTTCGGCGATATGGGCCGCAAGATAGGCGCCCGAGAAAGACGTGATCTGCAGCGGTTTGGCTTCTTCCTTGGCCTGGACCGGCAGCACCCAAAGCGCCACCCCGGTCAAAAATGCCAGCCTCGTCAGCCAGCGTGCACGTCCTTGCCGCATCGTATCCCTTTCAGCCAGATGCGATCCCGCCCTTGGAGGACCGCCCCACAGACTCGAACTTTTCCGGTCAAAGCATGGCCTTTTTGCGGTCAGGCTTCAATCGGCAAGCGAATCACAATCCAATCATCCCGCTTAACAAACGATGCCAGTCAGCGAAAATATGCGGCGCGACGGCCGAATTTCGACATAAGCGGTCTAAAGCGCGTTCCGCGAAAGCCTTCAGCGGCGACCACGCCGCATAGCTCGAACCACTCGCAGCCCGGGCACGCCTTGCGCGTCAGGCCGGACGAAAACGCCTTGCGCATCCGCGCGAGCGTCGAGGCATCAAGCTCGAGCCGGGCGCCGGCCGGGAGCGGCCGGCCGAGGAGATCGGCGACGTCCTGCGCCGCGACGTCGTCCCGCACGGCAGCGCTTTCGCCCAGGCAGTGCGGCTCGGATTCATCCAGCAGCGGGGCGCAGATGTCGTCCGGCCCGGAAAGGATCAGGATATCCTCGCCGCCGGCCAGGCGCTCCACCACAACGTCGTAGTTGGCGGTGAAGGCCGGCGAGTAGCCCTTGCCGACATAGGTCAGCAGGCAAAGCAGATGATGGGCGCGGAGCCTGACGGTCATCTGTTTCCCGAGATCGCTTGGCGGCTTACCGGGGATCGGCCGTGCGGCTGCCCGAAAACAGCTTCAGCGTCGCCGCGCCCAGCGCCGACTTGAGCAGGCCGCCGACGATGAAAGGCGTGAAGCCGAAGGTGATGGCCTTTTCGGTGCCGATCATAACGGCAAGCCAGGCGGTGCCCAGAACCAGGCAGAGCAGGTTGCCGATCAGCATGGCGGCGAAGGCAAGCAGGACGCGGTTGCCGTTCCAGCCGCGCTCGGCCAGCCAGCCAACGACGGCGCCGACGACCGGGAACGAGAAGAGATAGCCGCCGGTCGGGCCGACGAAATGCTGGAGGCCGGCCGCCCCGCCCGCCAGCACCGGGAAGCCAGCCGCGCCTTCAACCAGCCAGGCAGCAATGGTGAGCGCGCCGAAGCGCCAGCCGTAAAGCGCGCCGACCAGCGTGACGGCGAAGGTCTGCATGGTCACCGGGACCGGCACCATCGGCACCTCGATATAGGAAGACAGCGCCAGGAACAGTGAGCCGAGAATGACGGCGCCGATCTGCCAGGCGAGCGAACGGCTGTGCAGCCGCAGCGGGCTGAAGGAGGGCTTGTAGGTCGAAATGGTTGCGTTGGTCACGGTGTCTTCCCTGGTTCGCGTGAAATTATAGATAATTTTTCGACTTCATCTATTATCGAATCCATATTTTCGCGGAGATGGCAAGCCCGACTGCGACACGGCGCTCGATAAGGCGGCGGATACAGACCATGCAGGTCGTACCGGATGGCGCCGAGGCGGGCATAATGACGAGGAGTGAACGCCGATGCGGTGCCGTCTGCTACCCCACGATGGCGAAGGCGTCGCGGGTCCTGCCGGAGGCGGTCTTGACCGGCTTCTGGCCGATCCATTGGACGTGGCGACCGAGCGTCGCGGCGGCCGATTCGGTGTTGCCTTGCCTAAGCGCGCTCAGGATCGCGCGGTGGTCCTGGTCGGTGCGGATTTCCCACTCGGAACGCCAGGCCGCGAACAGGAAGCGGGCGCTGGCCGCATGCAGGTCGTCGATGGTGGAGAGCAGGCGCGGCATGTTGCAGGGCGCCAGGATCAGCCGGTGGAAGGTGCGGTTGGCCTCCTCCCAGGAGCGAACGTCGCGGGATTTGTCGCCGGCCTTGGTCGCTTCCTCGGCCTGGTCGAGGATCGACGCTGTCAGATGCGGCGCTGCATGGCGCAGCGCCAGGACTTCGAGCGCGGCGCGCATCTCGGCCACTTCCCTGACCTCGCCGAGATCGAAGGAGGCGACGCGCACACCGCGCCTAGGCTCGCTGATTGCCAACCCTTGAGCCTCGAGGCGGCGAAAGGCTTCGCGCACCGGGACATGACTGGTGTTGAATTCCTCGGCGACATGGTCCTGGCGCAGCCGCGATCCGGGCTCGATCGCGCCCGAAATGATGCGGTCCGCCAGTTCCTTGCTGATGCGGACGGCGATCGTGTCTTCTGTGCTGGCCATATTTTATAGATAATTTGCCGGGCCACCCTTTGTCGAGACGATCGGACCGGGATTCACAAGCGCCCTGCCCCAGCGCTCATTGGGCAGGCATTTGGATCCAGGGGCTCAGTTCACCCGGCTGATGCAGAAATCGATGACGTCGATCAGCGCCGACTTCTGGGGCGTCGCCTCCAACGGCGCCAGCGCATCGCGGGCGATCTCGCCGAAATGGCGCGCGCGGCCGATCGTGTCGGCGATGGCGCCGTGGCGGGCCATCAGGCCGATCGCCTTTTCGAGCCCGGCATCGTCGGTGACGTTGTCCTCGATGGCGCGCTTCCAGAAGGTGCGTTCGGCCTTGGTGCCGCGCCGGTAGGCGAGGATCACGGGCAGTGTCACCTTGCCCTCGCGGAAATCGTCGCCGACATTCTTGCCGAGGTCCTTGCTGGAGCCGCCATAATCGAGCGCGTCGTCGATCAGCTGGAAGGCAAGGCCGAGATTCATACCGTAGGAGCGCAGTGCGGCGCGATCGGTGCGCGAGGCCTGGGCGATGATCGGCCCGACCTCGGCGGCGGCCGAGAACAGCGCTGCGGTCTTGGCCTTGATGACGGCGAAATGCTCGTCCTCGGTGGTTTCGAGGTTTTTCGCCGCGGCGAGCTGCATCACCTCACCCTCGGCGATGATGGAGGCGGCGGCCGACAGGATGTCCAACGCTTCCAGCGAACCGACCTCGACCATCATGCGGAAAGCCTGGCCGAGCAGGAAATCGCCGACCAGCACGCTTGCCTGGTTGCCCCAGATCATGCGCGCGGTCTTCTTGCCGCGGCGCAGCGCGCTCTCGTCCACCACGTCGTCATGCAGAAGCGTCGCCGTGTGCATGAACTCGACCGCGGTGGCGAGCTTGACATGGCCTTCGCCGGAATAGCCGAACATCTGCGCCGCGGCGAGGGTGAGCATTGGCCGCAGACGCTTGCCGCCGGAGGAGATCAGGTGGTTGGCGATCTCCGGGATCATCTCGACGTCGGAGCCGGCCTTGGACAGGATGAGCTCGTTGACGCGCCCCATATCGGCGGCCGTCAGATCGATCAGATCCTTGATGGAAGCGGGTTCCCGCTTGCCTTCGATGTTGAGAACGACTCCCACCACAATCACTCCCGTCTCAATTGACGCGCACGACGGCACCCTTAATCCCAACTCGACTCTAGGGCGGCACAACCGGGCACGGCAAGAGGCGAATTGGCGCGGCTTGGCCGACGCTGTGTCCACCCGCACGTTTACACGAACGCCGCAACCTGCGATTTTCATTCCATGATCGAGCTTGTCCGCACCAACGACGCCGTCGTCATCTCCTTTGTCGAATCGCTGATGCGCGACGCCGGCATCGCCTGTTTCGTCGCCGACCAGAATATGAGCGTGCTCGAAGGGTCGATCGGCCTTTTGCAGAAGCGTGTCATGGTCGACGCCGACAAGGCCGACGCGGCGCGCCGCATCCTCAAGGATGCCGGCATCGAGAACGAGATCCGCCAGAAATAATGGCAGTCAGCCCCGCCCCCGTCCCGGATACGCCGGCGCACACGGTCGATGCCTTCCATCGCGGCCGTTTCTGGCTGGTGCAGCCGAGCCGGGGCGGTCATCGCGCCGGCATGGACGCCATGATGCTGGCGGCCGCGGTGCCGTCCGGCTTTTCCGGGCGGCTTGCCGATTTCGGCGCCGGCGCCGGCGCCGCCGCCCTTGCCGTGCTGTCGCGCTGTCCGTCGGCCCAAGCCGTGCTGGTCGAGCGCGCCGCCGAAATGGCGGGGTTCGCGGCTGCCACGCTTTCGCATCCCGGCAACGCGCATCTCGGCGACCGCGCTTCGGTGCTGACGGCCGACGTCACGCTTTCCGGCCGGGCGCGGGCTGAAGCCGGGCTTGCCGACAATTCCTTCGACTTCGTCATCATGAATCCGCCTTTCAATGCCGCCGAGGATCGCTCGACGCCGGATGCGCTGCGCCGGCAGGCGCATGTGACGGAGGACGGGCTGTTCGAGCGCTGGATCAGGAGCGCGGCCGCCGTCGTCAGGCCGCATGGCGGGCTGGCCATCATCGCCAGGCCCGAGCAGCTTATCGCCATCCTCGATGCGATGGAGGGGCGCTTCGGCGATGCCGAGATGCTGTGCGTGCATCCGCGTCCGGACGCGGCGGCGATCCGCATCGTCGTCAGGGCGGTGCTCGGCGCGCGCGGAAAACTGTCGATCCGCCCGCCGCTCACCTTGCACGGACCATCCGGCAATGAGCCGACGGAGCGGACGGAAATGATCAATAACGGGCTCTCATCGCTGTTCGGCGATTGATCATGGCCGCACGATGCGGCATTGCCGTTGGCCGGCGAATTCCTACATGCCAAAGCAAGATGACATCGCCCCAGACTTTACCAACTCAATAGATCTCATCTTGCTTCTTTGCATTCCACCGGAGACATTCCCTCGTGAGACGCCTCTTCAACCGCCTGCTGCCGAAATCCTGGCGCTCGACTGTCGTCACCATTCCGGTCATCCGGCTGCAAGGTGCCATCATGGCCGGCGGCGGCCAGTTCCGGCCGAGCCTGTCGCTCGCCTCGACGGCCGGCCTGATCGAAAAGGCGTTCGGCTTCGACGCGCCGGCGGTCGCCATCTCGATCAATTCGCCGGGCGGCTCGCCGGTGCAGTCGCGGCTGATCTTCAAGCGCATTCGCGACCTGGCGGTGGAAAAGAACAAGAAGGTGCTGGTCTTCGTCGAGGATGTCGCGGCTTCCGGAGGCTACATGATCGCGGTCGCCGGCGACGAGATCTTCGCCGACCCGTCATCGATCGTCGGTTCGATCGGCGTGGTCTCGGCCTCGTTTGGTTTCCCCGAGCTGATGAAGAAGATCGGCGTCGAACGGCGCGTCCACACCGCCGGGCAGAACAAGGCGGTGCTCGATCCGTTCCAGCCCGAGAAGACGGAGGACGTGGAGCGGCTGAAGGCGCTGCAGCTCGAAGTGCACGAGACCTTCATCGACCTCGTCAAGGAGCGGCGCGGCTCGAAGCTGAAAGACGACCCCGACCTGTTCACCGGCCTATTCTGGACGGCGAAGAAGGGCCTGGAACTCGGCTTGGTCGATGCGCTGGGCGATATGCGCAGCGTGCTCAGGACGCGTTTCGGCGACAAGACTCAGCTCAAGCTGATCACCGCGCCGCGCGGCCTGTTTGGCCGTTTCGGCCTGTTCGGCTCGCACTTCGCAGCGCCCGATATCGCTGCCGCTGCCGCAAACGGCATCCTTGATGCGGCGGAAGAGCGCGCGCTGTGGGCACGCTTCGGGCTTTGAAAAAGCCATGATTGCGGATAGCATGATCGCTTGACCGAGCCCATCCGGCCGGCCTTGCCGCGAGAACGCGGGAGGAGTTTTAGATGCCGCAGATCATTTTCTTCGCTGCTGTCGGCGCCGCCGCTTATTTCGGCTACCGCGCTTTCGTGCGTGAGGCCGAGCGCGTGACGGCCAAGATCCGGCGCACCGAGAAACAGGCGGCGAACGGCACGATGGGCACGCTGGTCAAGGATCCGAAGACCGGCGAATATCGTCTCGCCAAGGACTAATCCCATCTCGCCAGCAGCCGACATTGTGGAGCCCGGCACAGAGGTCCGGACGTGGCTTGCGCCTGCCAAGATCAATCTTGCACTGCATGTCACCGGACAGCGCGCCGACGGCTATCATCTCATCGACAGCCTTGCCGTGTTCACCCGCTTCGGCGACCGGCTCGAGATCGAGCCGGCGGAGCACGACCAATTCTCGGTATCCGGCCGCTATGCCGCCGGCCTGCCGCTGGACGGCGGCAACCTGGTGGTGAAGGCGCGCGATGCTTTGCGCCGGGAAGCCGGCGCGCAACATGCGCCGCCGGTCGCCATCCGGCTGGAAAAGAACCTGCCGATCGCCTCGGGCGTCGGCGGCGGCTCTAGCGATGCGGCGGCCGCGCTCAATGCTCTGGCGCGGCTCTGGAAGCTCGCTATCGATGACACTTCGCTGGCCCGGATCGGGCTTTCGCTCGGCGCCGACGTGCCGATGTGCCTGAAGTCAAAACCGCTGGTCGCGCGCGGCATCGGCGACGAGGTGTTACCGCTCTCCGCGTTCCCGGCGCTCGGCCTGGTACTGGTCAATCCGGGCGTCGCCGTCGCGACGCCGGACGTGTTCAAGGCGCTCTCCCGTCGCGACAAGGAGGCGCTGCCGGCGCTGCCGAAGCGGCTCGACTTCCACGCCGTCCGCAACTGGCTGGAGACGACGCGTAACGATCTCGAGCCCCCTGCCCAATCGATCCAACCAGCGATCGGCGAAGCGCTGAAGGCACTCAAGCGTGCCGATGCTGCGTTTGCGCGCATGTCGGGCTCCGGCGCCACATGCTTCGGCCTGTTCGAGACCGGCAATGTCGCTAAGCGCGCGGCGATCGAGATCCGCGCCCGTCACCCCGACTGGTTCGTCGCGGCAACGCGCAGCATGGAGGTGAGCGATGGCGAAGCTTGACGAGAGCCGGCCTTTCATTTCGGTGCGCATCGCGGTGCTGACCGTGTCAGACACGCGCAGCCTTGCCGACGACAAATCGGGCCAGACGCTGGCCGACCGCATCGCGCAAGCCGGCCATACGCTTGCCGCGCGTGACATCGTGACCGACGACCGCGACAAAATCCGCGACAAGGTTCTCGGCTGGTCGAGGGACGAGAATATCGATGTCGTCATCACCACCGGCGGCACCGGCTTCACCGGCCGCGACGTGACGCCGGAGGCGCTGGAACCGATCTTCGAAAAGCGCATGGATGGCTTTTCCGAGGTCTTCCACCGTATCTCCTACGACAAGATCGGCACCTCGACGATCCAGAGCCGGGCGACCGGCGGCGTCGTCAACGCCACTTTCGTCTTCGTGCTGCCGGGCTCGCCCGGCGCCTGCAAGGATGCCTGGGACGGCATCATCGAGGCGCAGCTCGACTATCGCCACATGCCCTGCAACTTCGTCGAGATCATGCCGCGGCTGGACGAGCATCTCAGGCGCGGCGGCAAGCCTGGCTCGTAAGGGAGCGCAGGCTTCACTTCGGCGGCGCGACCCAAATCTCCGCATTCAGCCTTCTGGCGGCAAGGCCACGCGCCAGGGCTTCGGCGTTGCGCGCGCTTTTCGCCAGAGCCGCGGCCTGACGCTTGCTGATGACCAGGCCTTCGGCCAGCGCGCGGCTGCCTGAAAAGACGCGGGCCAGGAAAGGCGCGCGATCGGCGCGGGCGCGCGAGAAACGCGCCGGCATGGTCTGTTTTGCCGTATGCGCGACGACTTCGTCGATCCAGCCTTCGGATAGCCGCGCGCCGGGTTCCAGAAGCAGCAGCCAGTCGCCCTTCGCCTGGCCGATGCCGGCACCGATGCCGCTGGTCACATAGTGGCAGCCGGCATGCTCGGCGACGCGGTGCGTCTGGTCGGTCGAGCCGGAATCGCAGACAATGACGTCGCGCACCACGCCCTCGACCGCGCCACCGACCAAGGAGGCGAGCGTGCGGGCAAGCCCCTCTTCGTCGTTGCGGGTCTCGATGAGGACGCTGATCATTCTTAGCCGAATAGCGGAAAGCCACGACTTGCGCCAGTTGCGCTTTTCGGCCGAAAAAGTTCTTGCTTTGTTCTCATCGCCAAAATAGGAATAGTTTCATGAACAGAGCGATTCGACAGCCTGCCGACAGTCCCTGGGAGAGGGCGAAGATGGAACAGATCGTGCGCGCCGACATTGCCGCTTTCGGAGCAGGCAGAGCCGAGATGGCGAACGCGATGATCGAGCAGAGCGGCATGCGCGTGCGGCCCGACCGCAATCGCGGCCGCTCGGCCGGCATTAACCCGTCCGGCCGCTTCGAGCCGGTCAGCCGGCACGTGTTCGACGACGGCTGGAACTCGCTGGAGGAGCTGCCGCCGTTCAAGACGGAAGTGCAGGTCGAGAAGCCGCGCACCATCATCACCCGCAACGAGTCGCCCGACATTTCCTTCGACCGTTCGATCAACCCCTATCGCGGCTGCGAGCATGGCTGCGTCTACTGCTTCGCCAGGCCCACACATGCCTTCATGGGCCTGTCGCCGGGGCTCGATTTCGAATCGAAGCTATTCGCCAAGCCGGATGCGGCGCGCATGCTGGACCGGGAATTGTCCAAGCCGGGTTATCAGCCGCGCACCATCGCCATCGGCACCAACACCGATCCCTACCAGCCGATCGAGAAGCAATACCGGATCATGCGCGAGATCCTGGAGGTGCTGGAAGCGCGGGGTCATCCCGTCGGCATCGTGACGAAGTCGGCGCTGGTGACGCGCGACATCGACATCCTATCGCGCATGGCCGAGCGCGGTCTTGCCAAGGTGGCGCTGTCGGTGACGACGATGGACCGCATGCTGGCCAGAACGATGGAACCACGCGCGTCGACGCCGACGAAGCGGCTGGAGGCAATCCGCCAGCTCTCCGATGCCGGCATCCCGGCCTCGGTGATGGTGGCGCCGATCATCCCAGGCCTGACCGATCCGGAGATGGAGCGCATCCTCGATTCGGCCAGAGCCGCCGGCGCGCGGGAGGCCGGATACGTCATCCTGCGCCTGCCGCTCGAAGTGGCGCCGATCTTCAAGGACTGGCTGTTGCGCCATTATCCGGACCGCTACCGGCATGTGATGTCGCTGATCCGCTCCATGCGCGACGGCAAGGACTACGATAGCGAATGGGGCAAGCGCATGAAGGGCGCCGGTCCCTATGCCTGGCAGATCGGCCGCCGCTTCGAGATCGCCGCCAAGCGGCTCGGCCTCAATGTCGAGCGACGGCAGCTCCGCACCGACCAATTCGTCGCAGGCGCTGGCGCCGGCGAGCAGTTGATGCTGCTTTAACCCCGGTGCCGGCGATGACCAGCCGGCGCCAAGCAGTTCCAGGCACAGCGATTTTCCGCCTGGGATTGCGGTCCCTTTAAGAATCCCGTCCGGCCACTGTCCCCGGCCGCGAGACAGTGTCCCTGTTTTGTTCTGGTCAAAAGCTTAGCAGGAGCGGGTTCGTCCTCATTCACAGCCTGCGCGGCCTGACGATCTGCAGGGAATTCAACCGCTGGCGCCTGATGGCCGCGCCATAGTTCCAGACGCGACGATCCTGACACGAATTGTCACCTGGGGAGCGGCGCCCCGGTGGCGGACGCATGATCGGTTCCTACTTGAAGTCTGGTCCAAACCGTGGAGGAAATCATGACCACTGCCGACATTGCCAAGGGTTTTACCGAACTTCTCAAGAAGGGCGACAGCCACGGCGCCGCCGCGAAATACAATGCCGACGACATCGTCAGCTACGAGGCGATGGAAGGGCCGATGGCCGTCTGCAATGGCAAGGAGGCCGTCAAGCAGAAGAGTGAATGGTGGGAAGCGAACCACGAGGTTCACGGCGGCTCGGTCGAGGGTCCCTATGTCAATGGTGACCAGTTCGCCTTGCGCTTCAGCTTCGACGTAACGCCCAAATCCACCGGCGAGCGCGTCAAGATGGACGAGGTCGGCCTCTACACCGTCAAGAACGGCAAGATCAGCGAAGAACGTTTCTATTATTGAAGCTGATCGGCTCGAGGCGCCTCGCTTCTCTGCCATACGGTTCGAAAATCAGAGATGGCGACCGGGCCGATATTCCGGTCGCCATCGCGAGCGTTAAATCGCCTTCGCGTAGTCACGCTGGCAAAGCGGACAGGGCGAGCCTAGGCTCCGGTCAGATTCGCGACCCATCCAACCGAGGCCTGAATTGACCATCACCATGTACGGCATCACCACCTGCGACACGATCAGGAAGGCACGCGTCTGGCTGGAGAGCCGCGGCGTGCCCTATCGTTTCCACGACTACCGGGCCGAGGGGATCGAGGCTGACAAACTGAACGGCTGGGTCGGCAAGGTCGGTTGGGAAAAGCTGCTCAACAAGGGCAGCACGACTTTTCGCGAGCTGCCGGAGAAGGACAAGGAAGGGCTCGACGAGAAGAAGGCCAAGAAGCTGATGCTCGCCAAACCGACCATGATCAAGCGGCCGGTGCTGGAGGTGGGGGATCGGATTTTGGTGGGGTTCAGACCGGAGGTTTATGGCGAGGCGGTGAGCGGAGAATAGGCGCGACATCTCAGCAATCAGCTTCGGTTTTCCAAATACCCCGCCAGCGCCACCGCATTGTTGTGCGCTTCGTCATGCGCGCCGTAGAGCAGCGTCACCTTGCCGTCGCGCAACAGACCACGCAGCTGCGCCACCGCTTCCTGATTTGCGTCAAGCTCGGCCCGGTATCGCTTCTGAAACTCCGCCCAGCGCTCCGGCTCGTGCCCGAACCATTTGCGCAGATCGTCGCTCGGCCCGATCTCCTTCAGCCAGAGCGTCAGCGCGGCGTCCTTCTTGGCGACGCCGCGCGGCCAGATGCGGTCGACCAGCACCCGCTGGCCGTCGGCTTTCGCCGGCGGCTCATAAACACGCTTCACCGCAATGTCGAAGGCCATCACACCTCCGCCGGCGAGCAGCTTACGCCCACTCGCCCTTGCGCATCACCGGCACGCGGCTGCCGTCCTTGGCGACGCCGTCGATGTCGATCTTGTCGGAGCCGATCATCCAGTCGATATGGATGAAGCTCTTGTTGCCGCCGCGCTCCGCGATCTCCTCCTGGCTGAGCGAAGCGCCGTTGACGAAGCACTTCGAATAGCACTGCCCGAGCGCGATGTGGCAGGCGGCGTTCTCGTCGAACAACGTGTTGAAGAACAAAAGCCCGCTCTTCGAGATCGGCGAGGAATGCGGCACCAGCGCCACTTCGCCGAGCCGCCGCGCGCCCTCGTCGGTGTCGAGCACTTTCTTCAAGACGTCCTCGCCCTTCGAGGCCTTGGCCTCGACGATCCGCCCGCCCTCGAAGCGCACCGAAATCTCGTCGATCAGCGTGCCCTGGTAGGATAGCGGCTTGGTAGAGGAGACATGGCCCTCGACGCGCCTTGCATGCGGCGTGGTGAAGACTTCCTCGGTCGGGATGTTCGGGTTGCAGGTGACGCCGTTCTTGGCCGTCGAGGCGCCGCCCATCCATTCATGGCCTTCCGCCAGTCCGACCGTCAGGTCGGTGCCCGGGCCGGTGAAATGCAGCGCGTGGAAATTATGCTCGTTCAACCATTTCGTGCGCTCGGCCAAGGCTGCGTTATGCGCCTTCCAATTGCCGATCGGATCCTCGACATCGACCCGCGAGGCCGAGAAGATCGCGTCGGCGAGCTTGACCACAGCGACATCGTCAGGCTCGCCCGGAAAAACCTGCTTTGCCCAGGCAAGGTCGGGATAGGCGACGATGTTCCAGTTGATGTCGAAGCCGGTGATCTTCTCCAGCGCCGGCTGGTAGGCCATCGAGTTCGCCTTGTTGGCGCGCGCCACCTTGGCTGGATCCTGCGAAGAAAGCAGCGACGGGTCTTCGCCGCGCACCGCGAGCCGCGCGGCATTGTTCGAGAAGGCTTTCGCCATGCCCTCGTAAAGCCAGCCGGCGGCGCGGTCGAAACCGGCATCGGCGCCGTAGCGGAAGCGCGCCAGCGTGATCTCGTCGTCGTTGAAGATCGGCGTAACCAGCCCGGCGCCCGCCTTGTAGGCGTGCTCAACGATGCGCCGCGTCAGCGGCAGCGCCGCTATCGAGGACGTCAGCACCAGATCCTGTCCGGGCTGCAACTGCAGCCCGACCTTGATGGCGACTTCCGCCAGCCTGTCGAGCTTCACCGGGTCGATGGTTGCCGAGACGCCGCTCGAATGTGTGGTCATGATCCTGCCTGCCGTATGTTGGGGTTCTCATCCTTACATAGACCGCTGCGGTTGGCCTTTCCACCGCGATCGACTAGGCCCGCTCTCAAGCATGAAGGACCGCGAAGTGCACAGCTTTTATGCGGCGCTGTCCAGCGCCCGGAACTGTGCCATGGTCGCCTCGATCTCCTCGCGGATCCAGGCCTTGAAGTCGCGCACCTTGCGGCTTTCGCTCTTGGTCGCCGAGGTCACCAGCCAGTAGCCCAGCCCGCTCGCGGCCCTGATGCCGAAGGGCGCGACCAGCCGGCCGTCGGCCAGCGCGTCGGCGGTCAGCAACTGCCAGGCGAGCATCACGCCATGGCCGGCGATTGCCGATTCCAGGCACAGCATCGGATCGGTGAAACGCGCGCCCTTCTGGAAGGTGACCGGCTCGACTCCGGCCGCCTCGAACCAGCTGTCCCAGCTGAACATCGCCCGCTCGTCGGTTATGGCGCAGGTCTGCGCCAGATCCTCGATCGAGTGCAGCCTGGCCGCGATCGACGGCGCGCAGACCGGAAACACTTCCTGGGCAAGCAGAAGCTCGCTGCGCCCGCCCGGCCATTTGCCGTCGCCAAGCCGGATGGCGATATCGATGTCGGAGCGGTCGAGATCGGCGATCCTGGCCGAGGCGTCGATGCGCAAAAGTACATTGGGGTGCCGGGCGAAGTGTCGCGATAGACGGGGCAGCAGCCATTTCGAAGCGAAGGCCGGCGCCACCGAGACGACCAGCGTGCAGTCATTGGCCTCGTCGGCCAGCGCCACCGCTTGCGCGAGCTCGCGGAAGCCGGCGCTGAGCCGTGCCGTGAAGGCGGCGCCGAACTCGGTCGGCACGAGCCCGCCCGGCGTGCGTTCGAACAGCGCCTGCCCCAGCTGCTTCTCGGTGCGTTTGACCTGCTGGCTGACGGCGCTGACCGAGACGTTCAGTTCAGCCGCCGCCGCGGCAAGCGATCCCAGCCGGGCAACGGTTTCCACGGCGCGCAGGCCGTTGAGATGGACGCGGTTCAGCATAGCCATTCAGTTTTTCTAAAGTGCGCGGGCCAAAATCTCAATTGAAACCCGACGGTAAGAGGCAGAATTTAACAGGAATAGCCTTGAAGCAGGAGCTTGTCCCATGAAGATTTTATCTTTGTTGAAAGGGTTCTCCAGCACCCAGGCCAGGCCGAGCGATGAGGGAGAAATCGCCCGTTGGGTAATCGATCCGCTGTCGCATCCCGTGCTCGACACCATGTCGGAGCGCGAACTCGGCGACATGCCCTTCCGGCTGACGGCTCGCCGCACGGCATACGAGACGATAGGCGCGGTTGGCCGCTGAAAGATCGAACGGAAGCGGCAAGTCACCACTTCGATACTGTCGCAGACCTTGTACGCAGTTCTGCGAGCCTTGTACGCAGTTCTGCGAGTGTCGGCGCCGCCCCTCATCTGGCTGCCGCCATCTTCTCCCCGTGAACGGGAAGAAGGGCGCTTCCGCCGGCGGTTTCGCCAATCGCCGGCGTTGCAGGAGGGGCGCCAGCGCTGCGGCCAGCCCCTTCCCCCCGTCACTATACGGGCAGAAGTGCCCGGCAGGGCGATGAGGGCAGCGCAAACGCTGAGAGGCTTCCGGCAGCGGAGGCCTTGAGGCGGCAGGCACCCGTCCCCGCTTCTGGCCCAACGCAAGCGCATTGTTTCGCTGGCGCACACACTTATTGTGCGCCGCAATGAACGCCTCGCCATCTCCCTTGCGTCTCGCCTTTGCCGGCATGACAGCGCTTGCCGTCGCCATGGGCATCGGCCGCTTCGTCTACACGCCGATCCTGCCCGGCATGATGGAGGCGTTGCATCTGACGCCGGCCGATGCCGGCTGGATCGCCTCCGCCAATTACCTCGGCTATCTCGTCGGCGCGCTGGCTGCCGCAGGCGGCTGGGCGCATGGCCGCGAACGCATGCTGATGTTCGCCAGCCTCGCTGCCAGCGCCTTGCTTGCCGGTCTGATGGGCCTGAACGAGACGATGGCCGCCTTTCTCCTCATCCGTTTCCTTGCCGGCCTCGGAAGCGCCTTCGTCATGGTGTTCATGTCCTCGATCGTCTTCAGCCATCTCGCGGAGGCCGGCCGCGGCGATCTGCAGGCGCTGCATTTCGGCGGCGTCGGCCTGGGCATCGCGGCGTCCTCGGCGCTGCTGGCCGTCCTGGTCACCGAGCGTGCCGATTGGAGCGCGGGCTGGCTCTGGTCGGGAGCGATCTCGCTGGCCGGCCTGCTTCTGGTCGCGCTGCTCGCCGGCGCCGCCAGGCCCGCCAACGGCGTCGATGGCCCCGAGCCGGCGCTGCCGAGGGACAGGTCCCTGGCGAAGATGATCGTCGCCTACGGGCTGTTCGGCTTTGGCTATGTGGTGACCGCGACATTCCTGATCGCCATTGTACGCCAGGGCGGCGGCAGCCGCGTCTTCGAGGCCTCCGTCTGGATGGTTGCCGGACTCGCCGGCTTTCCGTCGACCTGGTTGTGGCAAAAGCTGGCCGGGCGGATCGGGCTCTATGCCGCCTATGCGGTCACCTGCCTGATCGAGGTGGTCGGCGTCACCGCTAGCGTCGTCGTCAAAGGCGCCGCCGGACCGCTGATCGCCGGCGTCCTGCTCGGCGGCACCTTCATCGCCATCACGGCGCTGGGGATACAGATGGGCAGACAGCTCGCACCGCGCGCGCCGCGCCGCGTCTTCGCGGTGATGACGGCCGCCTTCGGCCTCGGCCAGATCGTCGGCCCGGTCGCCGCCGGCCTGCTCGCCCAGGCCTCGGGCAATTATACCCTTGCCTCGATCATGGCGGCGGCAGCTCTGTTGCTCTCCGGCGTCATTGCCTGGTCGGCCGCGCCAAAATCGCCATGATTTGCGGCCTTGTTCGATGCCGGGCATCGGGCAGGGCATTTTCTTTCCCCCTAATGTGTGACCTTATGCCCGCCGAACAGCAACGCCGCTGATTTGCGGTCAGACCGAGGAAACCCGCCACAGTGTTCGTATCTTTCTTCCCGCAGCCGAAGCTCTTCTTCACCTCGGCCGCCCTCTGGAGCCTTGCGGCGATCCTGTTCTGGTTTTTCGGCGGTGAACAACTGGGCGCGGTATTCGGATTGCCGCCGGCGGCGGCGGGTGCCCCGCCCATCATCGGCATCGCGGTGCTGTGGTCGAAGCCGTTCCTGTGGTTCTATATCTACTTCGTGGCCTGCGTGGCGATCTTCTACGCCTTCTGGAGCTGGTATTCACCACATCCGTGGCAAAACTGGTCGATCCTGATGACCGCCGTCATCCTGTTCTTCATCTATTTCAATGTTCAGGTCAGCGTTGCCGTCAACAATTGGTATGGTCCGTTCTTCGACTACGTGCAGGGCCTGATGTCGGGCACGGGGAAGTCAACCGACTCGGAATTTTATATAGGATTGGCCGATTTCTCCTGGCTGGCGCTGGTCGGCATGAACGTGCAGGTGGTCAATGCCTTCATCGTCAGTCACTGGATCTTCCGCTGGCGCACCGCGATGAACGATTACTTCATGGCGAACTGGGGCCGGCTGCGCCACATCGAAGGCGCTTCACAGCGTATCCAGGAAGACACGATGCGCTTCTCGCAGATCATGGAAGATCTCGGCTCGACCTTCGTCCAGTCGATCATGACCCTGATCGCCTTTCTGCCGGTCCTGATTCAATTGCAGGCTCATATTACCGAGCTGCCGATCGTCGGTGCGGTCCCGCAGCCTTTGGTTATCGCCGCATTGGGCTGGTGCTTGTTCGGGACGATCTCCGTCATGGTGGCGGGTCTCAAGCTGCCGGGCCTGCAGTTCCGCAACCAGCGCGTCGAGGCAGCCTATCGCAAGGAACTCGTCTACGGCGAAGATCACGCCGACCGGGCTCAGCCGGCGACGACTACCCAATTGTTCGCCAATGTTCGCCGCAATTATTTCAAGCTCTATTTCCACTACATCTATTTCAACGTCGTTCGTTACACCTACCTACAGGCCGACAACATCTTCTCATTGCTTATCCTCGGGCCCTCGCTGGTTGCGCATAAGATCACCTTCGGCGCCCTGAACCAGATATCGAACGCGTTCGGCAAGGTGACGAATTCGCTGCAATTCCTGCTGAATTCCTGGTCGACGATTGTCGAACTGCAGTCGGTGCACAAACGTTTGCGTGCCTTCGAGGCGACGCTGCAGGGCGAACAGCTTCCGGTTATCGATCAGCACTATCTGGAACGCGAGCAAGCTGGCATGCGCCCCGAAGATCAGCCGGCAAGTTAGGGCGCGGCTAGGTCCTAGTCAGCCGCCCACGCTCGCCTGAGCCTGTCCGGCGCGCTGCCTCGCGACATAATCGCGGAAACTGATGCACTCGACATCAGCCTTGACGCAGACCTCGCCGGCGAAGCGCTCAAGCGCATTCCAATAGGCGCCGTCGTTCATCAGCGTGAAGTGGAAGCCGAGCTCCAGCGGCATCCGCTTGCCGTTATACTCGGTATCGAAGGCGGCGTGGAACGCCTGATAGGCGCGCTCGGTGAATTCGTCCGCCATGGCCGGCTTCTCGATGCCGCCTGAGTGGCGGACATAAAGATTGTAGTCCATGGCGACCACCGGCTTCGCCTTCGGACCCTCCGGGATGAGCGGCAGGGCAAAGTGCGTTATGCCGTTCCGCGTTGGAGGCAACTCCGGCTCGTTCGAGACGCCGCTCGCGTCATATTGGAAGCCGGCCTCGGGCAGCGCTTCGTAAAGCGGTTTGTCGGTCGAAAGGTATGGCGCGCGGAAACCGGTCACGGCATGACGGGCGAAATCGCGCCAGCCGGGCGGTTCGGGCGAGATGCTGTTGATCGCATAGGCGTTTTCAAAGATGCGCCGGACGGAGGCGAATTCGGTCAGCCAGTCGGCCTTGCTCCAGTCCTTGCCGTCGAAATGGCCGCAGGCATGGCTGCCGATGTCGTGACCTTCGGCTGCGGCTAGCCGGACCTGTTCAAGACGCTCCGCGACGTCCTGTTTCGACGCACCGAAGCCGACATTGGATTTGCCGGCGGCCTTGCCGGGGCCGGCATAGTCCTGCCGCGTTTCCGGCGAGAGCAGGAAGACGCAAGACAAAAAATAGGTGAAATGCGCGCCCGTGCGCTTTGCCAGCGCGCGGCTGCGTTCCCACTGCGAGATATCGCGCGCGGCGTCGAACGAGATCAGCACGACCTGCTTGGGTTTGGCCGGCGACACGGTTTGCGGTTTCGGCGGATCGGCAAAGGCGGCATTGACGCAGCCGAGCAAGGCGAGACTGGATGCAAGGACGCGGTAAGAACGAAGCATTGGCAACCTTCTGGCAGGGCCCTTTCGGCCGATCGCAAGCCGGCTATCGCGCAAATGTGGCGTCGATGCGGTCCGGCGAGCCCCTTGTGGGGCGTCTGCCGTTCTCAGCCGATTTTCCGGCCCGCCCCCTTCCATGCCGACAAATTTTCGCTAAAACGCGGGCTCAAGAAGCGCCCCGCATGGGGCAACAATGGTTTTGATTGATGTCGGACGACAGTTTTATCCGCGAAGTCAACGAAGAGATTCGTCGCGAGCAGGCGCAGGCGCTGTGGGATCGTTTTGGCCCGGCCGTGCTCGGCATCGCCATCCTGATCGTGCTGGGCACCGCCGCCGTCGTCGGCTACCGCTATTGGGACGAGAGCCGCGCCAATCGTTCGGGCGACGCCTTCTCGGCCGCGCTCAAGCTCGCCAATGACGGCAAGAACGACGAGGCCATCGCCGCGCTGGACCAGCTGGAGAAGGACGGTTACGGCGCCTATCCGCTGCTCGCCCGCATGCGCGCCGCGACCGTCAAGGCCGACAAGGGCGACGCCGACGGCGCCGTCAAGGATTTCGACGAGGTCGCCGCCGACAACGCCATCCCCGGCGGCATCCGCGACATCGCGCGGCTGAGGGCAGCACTGCTGCTCGTCGACCACGGCTCTTACGCCGATGTCGCCAGCCGCGTCGAGGCACTTACCGCCGACACCAATCCGCTGCGCCACTCGGCGCGCGAGGCGCTCGGCCTCGCCGCCTGGAAGGACGGCAAGTCGGCGGATGCGCTCAAACTGTTCGACCAGATCTCCTCGGATGAGGCTGCCCCGCGCAATGTGCGCCAGCGGGCGCAGCTGATGTCCGAGCTGATCCGTGGGTCGGGCAACGCCTCGTGACCTCGGATGGGCTTCAAAGTCGCCATCATCGGCCGGCCTAACGTCGGCAAGTCGACTCTTTTCAATCGGCTGGTCGGAAAGAAGCTGGCGCTTGTCGACGACACGCCGGGCGTGACGCGCGACCGTCGTGTCCATGCGGCAAAACTCTACGATCTTTATTTCGATGTCATCGACACCGCCGGCTTCGAGGATGCGGCGGCTTCGACGCTGCCCGGCCGCATGCGCCAGCAGACCGAGATCGCGATCCGCGAGGCCGACCTGATCTTCTTCACGGTGGATGCCAAGTCGGGGCTGATGCCGGACGACCGCACCTTCGCCGACGTCGTGCGCAAATCCGGCAAGCCGGTGGTGCTTGTCGCCAACAAGGCCGAGGCGCGCGGCGCGCAAGGGGGGATGCTGGAGGCCTGGGAGCTCGGCCTTGGCGAGCCCATCCCGGTCTCGGCCGAGCACGGCCAGGGCATGCCCGACCTGCGCGACGCGGTGGTCGCCGCACTCGGCGAGGAACGCGCTTTCGGCGAGGACGACGAAGAAGACAGCGACGAGATCGCCGCCAGCGAGGTGCTGATCGGCGAGGACATCGCCGACCCGGACGCTGAAGCACCCTATGACGACACCAAGCCGCTGCGCATCGCCGTCGTCGGCCGCCCGAACGCCGGCAAGTCGACGCTGATCAATGCGCTGATCGGCGAGGAGCGCCTGCTCACCGGCCCGGAAGCCGGCATCACCCGCGATTCGATTTCGGTCGACTGGGACTGGCGCGGCCGCCGCATAAAGCTCTTCGACACCGCCGGCATGCGGCGCAAGTCGAAGGTGCAGGAGAAGCTGGAAAAGCTCTCGGTGCAGGACGGCCTGCGCGCCATCCGCTTCGCCGAGATCGTCATCATCGTGCTCGACGCCACCATTCCCTTCGAGAAGCAGGACCTGCAGATCGCCGACCTCATCATCCGCGAGGGCCGAGCGCCGGTGATCGCCTTCAACAAATGGGACCTGATCGACAATCCGCAGGAGCTTTTGTCCGAGCTGCGTGAGAAGACCGAGCGGCTCCTGCCGCAGGTGCGCGGCATCCAGGCGGTGACGGTTTCGGCCGAGACCGGACGCGGCCTCGACAAGCTAATGGAAAGCATCATCAAGACGCACAAGGTCTGGAACAGCCGCGTCTCGACCGGCAAGCTCAACCGCTGGCTGGAAGGCATCCTTGCGCACCATCCGCCGCCCGCCGTCGCCGGCCGCCGGCTGAAGATCAAATACGTCACCCAGGCAAAAACCCGGCCGCCGGGCTTCGTCGTCTCGTGCTCGCGGCCGGACGCGATGCCGCAATCCTATGTCCGCTACCTGACCAACAGCCTGCGCGAGGCCTTCGACATGCCCGGCGTGCCGATCCGCATGGCGCTGCGCACCTCGGACAATCCGTTTGCCGGCAGGGCGAAGAAGAGGTGAGGTTTGTTTGCCGTCGCGAGGTGAAATCCTCGCAACGCTGGCGGGACCGCACCCCCCTCTGCCCTGCCGGGCATCTCCCCCGCAAGGGGGGAGATTGGCAGCTTCGGCGCCCCGCCCTTCTTACAACGTGGGAGAGTAGCGAAAGCCTGCGCGACATCTGATCTCCCCCCTTGCGGGGGAGATGTCCGGCAGGACAGAGGGGGGTGTGACGGAACGCGACGCCGGGTATTTCGATCTGCAGCGCTTCCTGTTCGAAAAGCTAGGCGACCCTTCGCAACCTCTCCTTGGCCTGCGCTCCCTCCGGCAGCGTCTCCAGCGCCGCCTGCAAAAGAATCTCCGCCAATCTCGACGCGACCGGGTCGAGCTCGGCGTCCTTCTGGTGCAGATGCAGCGCCATCATCGGCAGGGCCGGAAGCCCGAGCACGCCCGGCGCGATTGCCCTGACATTGGCGGGCAGGCCGATATCGGTGCGGATCGTCAGACCGAGGCCCGCCGCCACCGCCGCCCAGATGCCGCCCAGGCTCGGGCTCGAGAAAGCCATGCGCCAGGGCAGGCCCGCGCGATCGAGCGTTCCGGTCGCCACCGTGCGCAAGAGACATGGCGCCTCGAACACCACCAGCGGCAGCGCCTCGCCTTTGCGCGGACCTGCCTCGATAGGCTTCGCCGGACCGATCCAGCGCGCCTGCACGTCGGCAATATGGCGGCTGTAGGGAAGCGTCGTGCCGTCATGCCAGGCGAGCGCGATGTCGAGATTTCCTGACAGGACGCGGTCGGCTAGGTCGTGGCTGCGTCCGATCCGCGCCTCGATGCGCACCTTGGGATGCGCGCGGGCGAAACGGCCGAGCACCTCGGGCAGCACCGCCTCGCCGAAATCCTCCTGCAGCCCAAGCCGCACCCAGCCTTCCAGCTCGACGCCCCGGATGGCGGAGGCCGCTTCGTCATTGAGCTCGATCAGCCGCCGCGCATAGCCGAGCATCGTCTCGCCGGCTTCGGTCAATGCCAGGCCGCGCCCCGCTTTGCGGAAAATCGGCGTATCCGCCTGCTCTTCGAGCTTCTTCAATTGCGCGCTGACGGCTGACGTCGAGCGCCCCAGCCGCTCGGCCGCCTTGGCGAAACTGCCCAGCTCCATGCCGGTGACGAAGGTTCTGAGGACATCGAGATCGAACGTGACACGGCGCATGGGATTGTCCTGATTCTCAGGAGTATCGATCAAAAACTTCCTGATTTTATGGATGAAGCTATGGCGCTAAATCCTGTGCGTCAAGGCCGCCTGCCGGTCGTCACGGGAATGAATTCATGTCTGCCATCGTCACACGCAACGACTGCCAGCCGCCCGAAGGAGGCGTCGCGGGCAACCCCGCCCGCCGCGCCTTCGGCCCCAGCCATCGCTGGAAGGTGCTGGGCATCGGGGTCGCCGCCAATGCCGGCTTTTCCGCCACCTTCTCGGGCATTCCGGCAACTGCGGTGATGATGCGGCGGGGCTACCATCTCGACAATGCCTCTCTCGGCCTGGCGCTCGGGCTTCTCGGTCTCGGCGTGGCGCTCAGCGAACTGCCCTGGGGCGTGCTCACCGACCGCTGGGGCGACCGCCGCGTGCTCCTGACCGGGCTCGGCGCGACGGCGGCATGGCTCTTCATCATGGCTATGCTTGTGGTGCCGACAAAAGCCGTCACCCCAGGCGTTGCGCTGCTGTCGGCCAGCCTGCTCGTCGCCGGCCTGCTCGGCGGCAGCGTCAACGGCTCCAGCGGGCGCGCCATCATGGGCTGGTTCGGCGAGGGCGAGCGCGGCTTTGCCATGAGTATCCGCCAGACGGCGGTGCCGCTCGGCGGCGGGCTCGGCGCGCTCGTCCTGCCGTCGCTGGCGCTGGCCGTGGGCTTCGCCGCCGTCTTCGGCCTGCTTGCGGCCGTCTCCGCTGCCTCGGCCTATTTTGCCTGGCGCTGGCTGCACGAGCCGCCGGTGGAACACAGCGCTCACGTCGCCGCCGCGACAAGCGGCCCGGCGCCGCTGCGCAACATCGAGGTGTGGCGCATCTCGAGCGCGATCGGCCTGCTCTGCTTTCCGCAGGTCGCGGTGCTGACCTTCGCTTCGGTCTTCCTGCACGACTTTGCCGGCATGGGCACCTTTGTGATCAGTGCAACCCTTGCCGCCGTGCAGACCGGCGCCATGGTGATGCGCGTCTGGAGCGGACGCTGCACCGACCGCCACGGCAACCGCCGCCCCTTCCTGAAAGTTTGCAGCGCGCTGAGCGCATTTGCCTTCCTGGTGCTGTGGCTGCTGGTGATCGGCGCCGCCGGAGCGCCGTGGCTGGTGCCGCTGCTTCCGCTGATGGTCGTCATCGCCGGCATATCGGTCTCGGCCTGGCACGGCGTCGCCTATACCGAGCTTGCCACGCTTGCCGGCGCCGGCCATGTCGGCACGGCGCTCAGCCTCGCCAACAGCTTCGTCTTCATCGGCTTCTGCCTGGTGCCGATCGCCATCCCGTGGATTTTGCTGCTCTTTGCCTGGCCCGGCGTGTGGCTGGCGGCCGCGATCTGCGCGGCGGTTGCTTGCCCGATCTTCCTGCGCTCCGCCTGATTCATCCAATCCTGATCCACACCCATCCAGACCTGATTCTTCAGCGGCTTGCTGTGGAAACGGCGAGCCGGCCTGCCTCAAACATGAAAAGAACATGATCGATGTCGTTAACCCCGCATCAAGGTTAATGCTTCATTTTGGCTCTCCGGGGTCAGTAGCGTTCTGGAGAGTTCCGTGCATCGACGCGTTTCATTGCGGCTTGCCGCCGCCGCCGTTGCGAAAAAACGTTCCTTCCTTCCTCCTTTGGTGCTCGGGCTCGGTATCTGGATCGGCTTTCCGTCGGTCGTCGCCTATCAGGACATGGCGAGCCTGATTTCAGGCCTGGAATCGTCCAATGCCCGCTGGAACGCCTATATCGAGAAATCCGCCGCCGGCTCGGTGCATGCCGCCGAAATGCCGTTCGTCGATTCCGTCACCACCGGCTCGCTCTCCGGCTCCGGTGTCGACCTGCCGGGCGTCGGCATCGTGGCCTTCCGCGGCAAGGGCAATGTCGCCGGCGCAACGCCTGATGAAGACCGCGTCATGCGCGCCGACAAGAAGGGCCGCCTGGTCAAGGTGGCGCCGGTCGCACCGCCCAAGAATTTCAGCGCCGGCTCGATCTTCGAGCGCACCTCCTCGCTGCTTCGTCCCTCGATGGACAGCAACCTGAAGCTCACCTTCGCCAAGCCCGGCATCAAGGGCAAGGAAGTCCAGATCGCTCAGGCTTTCCACATCCGCGAGGACAAGAAGCCCGATCCCGAGCTGCCGGCAGCACTTGTCGCCCTCGTCAACAACGACAAGCCGGATATCCTCGCCACCGCTTACGCCCAGTCGGCGCCGGACTACGCCAAGTCTTCGCCCTTCGAGGCGCTGCTGCAGGACGATCCGAACAATGGCCGCTTCATCCCGCCGATGGGCAAGGGCGATCATGCCTGGATGCAGAACCCGCTGCCGGCGAGCGTCTTTTCCAAGCCCGAGCAGGCCTGCCTGGCCAAGGGCATCTATTTCGAGGCGCGCAGCGAACCCGTGCGCGGCCAGGCGGCGGTCGCCCAGGTGATCCTGAACCGCGTCCGCAACCCGGCCTATCCGAAGACGATCTGCGGCGTCGTCTATCAGAACGATGACTGGTTCAACCGCTGCCAGTTCTCCTTCGCCTGCGACGGCCGGAAGAAGACGATCACCGACCAGGCTTCCTACAAGACCGCCCAGGAGGTCGCCATGGCGGTGACCGCCGGCAAGATCTTCATTCCCGAGGTCGGCTCCTCGACACATTATTATGCCAACTACGTCCATCCCGGCTGGGCGCGCGCCATGCAGCGCATGACCAGGATCGGCCTGCATATCTTCTACCGCACCTATGGCGGCGGCTGGAGCTGAGCTGTTAGACGGCTCCAGTTGAGCCGATTGCGCGAGGTCTTCCGCGAGCCTTCCTCCGGCACCCGGCGCGCCCCCGCGGACGCGGCTTGTCGCGCGGATTCGCGTCGAGTCCTCACGCGGGCGTGAAGGGCACGATGTCGCACCTCTATAAATCATTGATTTAACTAGCAAAAATACATCGCTTCGAAGTTCGGCCCGTGGCTTGACGGGGGCGGACCCTCTAACTATGTTGCCGGCGACTTTAGAAGCGGACGGACGGCAATCGTCTGCCCGGGCAGGGGGGTTGCGATGGCCGACAAAACCGGGCCAGACGGAACCGGAGAAACCGGCCGCGGCAGGCAGCCAGAAGCCACCATCCGCGACGACGAACTTGAGCGCCGCCGGCGCGAACTCGAAGCATCGCTCGCGACGAGACGCACGGACCGGCTCGAGGGGAAAGACGAAGCGAAAGCTGCGACCGGTTACGGTCAGGCACTGAAACTGTCCAGCGAGTTCATCGCCGGAGTGGTGGTCGGTGTCGGCTTGGGCTGGTTCATCGACCGCGTGGCGGGAACAGCGCCGTGGGGTCTGATCGTGGGCCTTTTGCTGGGCTTCGGCGCAGGTATACTCAATGTCCTGCGTTCGGCGGGACTGGCATCGGAATTCGGCCAGAGCGGCAAGCCGCACGAACCGAAGAAATGAAACAGGCGCCGTCAGGCGCCAAAGAAACTTAAAAAGCCGGTTGTGGCTTTGACGGGGATAAAAAGTGGCTGCTGCTGACAAGGTCGACCCGATCCACCAGTTCCAGATCCATCCGATCATCCCGCTGCATATCGGCGGCTACGACGTCTCGTTCACCAATTCCGCTCTGTTCATGGTCGTGACGGTCCTCGTCGCTTCCGCCTTCCTCTATATGAGCACCGCCAGCCGCGCCCTGATCCCGGGCCGCCTGCAGTCTGTCTCTGAAATGGCCTACGAGTTCGTCGGCAACATGCTGCGCGACGCCGCCGGCAAGCAGGGCATGCAGTTCTTCCCGCTGGTGTTTTCGCTGTTCATGTTCGTGCTGGTCGCCAATCTGATCGGCCTGTTTCCGTACTTCTTCACCGTCACCAGCCACATCATCGTCACCTTCACGCTTGCCGCGCTGGTGATCGGCACCGTCATCGTCTACGGCTTCGCCAAGCATGGCCTTGGCTTCCTCAAGCTGTTCGTGCCGCATGGCGTGCCGGGCTATCTCCTGCCGCTGGTGGTGGCGATCGAAGTCATTTCCTTCGTCTCGCGCCCGGTCAGCCTTTCGGTTCGTCTTTTTGCCAACATGCTGGCCGGCCACATCACGCTGAAAGTGTTCTCGGGCTTCGTCGTCAGCCTCAGCGCGCTTGGCGCTGTCGGTATTGCCGGCTCGGTGCTGCCGCTCGCCATGGCGGTCGCCTTAACGGCGCTCGAACTGCTGGTCGCCTTCCTGCAGGCCTACGTCTTCGCGGTGCTGACCTGCATGTATCTCAACGACGCGCTGCACCCGAGCCACTGATCGATTTTTACCGGCGCCCCGGCGCCAGCATACCCAACGTACCAACTGCAACGAACAAGCAACCACAGGAGTTTTGAAATGGACGCAACTGCAGCAGCTGCTATCGGCGCTGGTATCGCCTGCATCGGCATGGGCGGCGCGGGCATCGGCCTCGGCAACATCTTCGGCAGCTACCTCTCGGGTGCGCTCCGCAACCCGTCGGCTGCTGACGGCCAGTTCGGCCGCCTGATCTTCGGCTTCGCCGTGACCGAAGCTCTGGGCATCTTCTCGCTCCTGATCGCTCTGCTCCTGGTCTTCAAGTAAGAGCCAGAGCTGACGAAAGGGGCCGCATGGTGCGGCCCCGCTGAATGGACAGGGGAATGAGATGTTCGTGACATCTGCCTATGCGCAAGAAACAGCGCCGGCCGCGGCCGAGGGCGATACGCATGCGGGCACCGCGGTGCCTGCCGCGGAGCATGAAACCTTCCCGCCGTTCAATGCCGCGACCTTCCCGTCGCAGATCCTGTGGCTGGTCATCACCTTCGGGCTCTTCTATCTGTTCCTGAAGCGGGTTGTGATGCCGCGTCTTGGCGGCATCATCGATGTCCGCAACGACCGCATCACCCAGGATCTCGACCATGCCGCAAGGCTGAAGGGCGAGGCGGACGCCGCCGTTGCTGCCTATGAGCAGGAACTGGCGGAGGCCAAGGCCAACGCCAACAAGATCGGCCAACAGGCGAACGACGCAGCCAAGGCCGAGGCCGAGGGCACGCGCAAGAAGCTCGAGGCCGAGCTTGAGAAGAAGCTTGGCGAGGCCGAGGCGAGCATCGCCTCGATCAAGGCCAAGGCGATGAAGGAAGTCGGCACGATCGCCGAGGACACCACGTCGGCCATCGTCGAAGCGCTTGTCGGCGGCAAGGCCGACAAGTCCGAGGTCGCGGCCGCGGTCAAATCCGCGAGCCGGTGAGGAGCGGGATCATGGACGCCACATCACTCGCCACGCTCTGGGCCGCTATCGCCCTATTCATCTTCCTCGGTGCCGTCATCTATCTGAAGGTGCCGGGCATGCTGACCAAGTCGCTCGACGCCCGCGCGGCCAAGATCAGCAGCGAACTTGAAGAGGCCCGCCGCCTTCGCGAAGAGGCCCAGCAGCTGCTCGGCCAGTATCAGCAGAAGCGCAAGGAAGCCGAGAAGGAGGCCGCCGACATTGTCGCCGCGGCCAAGCGCGAGGCTGAACTGCTTGCCTCCGAGGCGCACAAGAAGACGGAGGACTACGTCGCCCGCCGCACCGCTCTTGCCGAGCAGAAGATCAGCCAAGCCGAGCGTGAAGCCGTCAGCGAAGTGCGCGCCAGCGCCGTCGACATCGCCGTCGAGGCCGCCCGCGCGCTGCTCGCCGCCAAGGTCGACGCCAAGGCCGGCGCGGACCTGTTCAAGTCGGCGCTGGACGACGTGAAGGCCAAGCTGAACTGAGCTGATCGCAGTTACGAATCAAAAAGCCGCCTGGGCAACCCGGCGGCTTTTTTGTTGGGCGGGGATAGTCTCCCCCCTCGAGGGGGAGATGTCGCCGAAGACGACAGAGGGGGGTCGTCTCACGTAGAGCGCCGACTTCATTTGCTGTCGCGGAAGGCGTCGGCGCTTTACGCGCAGCGACCCCCTCTGCCTGCCGGCCATCTCCCGCTCAAGGGGGGAGATTATGTTACTCCAACCCGGCGAAGCCCTCTTCTTCCTCAACCACCTCGGCGCCACCCAACCGGAACGGCGCGAACGACGCGCGGTGCAGCCTTGCCACCGGCCCGTGCATCTCGATGGCGGTGCGGTGCCGGACCGTCGCATAGCCCATATGGACCTCGAAGCCGTAATGCGCGTGGTGTCCTCCGCAGCCACACATCATGCGGTCGCGCATCACCTTGGCGACGATCGATGCGGCGGCGATCGACTGCGAGCGCTGGTCGCCCTTGATCAGTGCCCGGCCCTCGCAGGCGAGGCCGGGCGGAACGTCGCGGCCATCGGCCAAGGCAAGCTTCGGCTGTAGCGACAGGCCGCCGGCGGCGCGGCGCATCGCTTCCAGGCTGGCTTTGAGGATGTTGCTGTTGTCGATGCCTTCGGCGCTGATCGAGGCCATCGAGACACTGAGCGCGGAGCCGAGAATCTTGAGAAACAGCGCCTCGCGCTGCAAATGAGTCAGGCGCTTGGAATCGTCGAGACCCTCGGGAATATTGGCGGGGTCGAGCACCACCGCTGCGGCCACCACGGGCCCGGCGAGCGGACCGCGGCCAGCCTCGTCCATGCCGGCTACCGGCCACAGCCCGTCGGCCATCGCCTTGGTCTCGATCGAGAAGTCGGGCTTTTCGACCATTTCAAAGAGAAGAGGAGAATCGGAACGCGCGCGAGCCATGGTGCGGCGAGGTTCGCATCGGCTCCGTTTCTCCGCAAGTCCTTCCGGGTCGGATGGGGCGTCGGACCGGGAAGGCAGGTAGGAGTCAAGGGCGGACGATCTTCGTGTCTATGAAGTCAATAACACCCGCGCTCGATCGCCAGGCGCCGCACCAACGCCAGCACGCCGTCGATGGTCGGCGTCGGCTGGCCGGTCAGGCGCCCGAGCTCCTGCACGGCGGTAACCAGCGCGTCGATCTCCATCGGGCGGCCGCGCTCGAGGTCCTGCAGCATCGAGGTCTTGTGCTCGCCGACACCGCCGGCTCCTTTGATGCGGCGGTCGACGGGAATGAGGAAGCGCACGCCGAGACTTTCGCCGATCGCCTGCGCCTCCAGCATCATGGCGCGGGCGACGGCGCGCGTGCCTTCGTCGGCGACGATCACCGCAAGCGTGGCGCCGGTCAGCGCCGAAATGGGGTTGAAGGAGAGATTGCCCCAGAGTTTCACCCAGATCTCCGAGCGGACGTCCTCGCGCACCGGCGCCTGCAGCCCGGCCTTGACCATTTCGCGCGCCAGCGCGGTGGCTCGCTCGCTCTTCTCACCGGAAGGTTCGCCCAGCGAAAAGCGCGTGCCTTCGATATGTCGAATCAGGCCCGGCGCATCGACCTCGACGGCCGGATAGACGACGGAACCGATGACGCGCTCCGGTCGGATGCGCTGCCAGATCACCCCGCCCGGATCGACCGCGTTGAGCCGCGTGCCTTCGAGCGCGCCGCCCGCCTTGTGGAAATACCACCAGGGCACGCCGTTCTGCATGGTGACGACGGCGGTCCCCTCGCCCAGCAGCGGCGCGATCTCTCCGAGCGCCGGCGCTAGTGAATGCGCCTTCAGCGCCAGCACGACATAGTCCTGCACGCCGAGGTCCTCGGAGCGCGCAGCCGCCCTCACCCGCGCGACTGTCTCGTTGCCGTCTTCGACCAGGCGAAGCCCATCGGCCTTGATCGCCTCCAGATGCGCGCCGCGCGCCACGATCGACAGATCGACGGAGCCGGCGATCGCCAGCTTGGCGGCAAGGTAGCCGCCGATGGCGCCGGCGCCAAAGACTGTAACGCGCATCAGCCGAGCCCGAGCTTCGCGGAGAGGCCTATGCGCTGCAGCTTGCCGGTGGCGCCCTTCGGAATCTCATCGAGGATCACGACCTTGCGCGGTACCTTGAAATCGGCGAGCCGCGTCGCGGCAAAACCCCGAATGTCGGCTTCGCTGGCGCTCTGGCCTTCGCGCAACACGACAGCGGACGCCACCTCTTCACCCAGTTTGTCGTGCGGCATGGCGAAGGTGACGACCTGCGCCACCGCCGGATGGTCCATCAGCACTTCGTCGACCTCGAGCGGCGAGATCTTTTCGCCGCCGCGGTTGATGATCTCCTTCAACCGGCCGGTGACGCGGAGGTAATTGTCCTCGTCGAGCACGCCCTGGTCGCCGGTGTGGAACCAGCCATGGGCGAAGGCGCTGGCATTGGCCTCCGGGTTCTTCTCATAGCCCGCGGTGACGTTCGGGCCGCGAATGACGATCTCGCCGATCTCGCCAGATTTGAGCAGCCGTCCGTCCGGCGCCATGACGGCGACTTCCGGTCCGGCCGACGCGCCGACGCTGCCGGGCTTGCGCAGTCCGGGCGGTAGGCGATTGGACGCCATCTGATGCGCGGCCTCGGTCATGCCGTAGGATTCGATCACCGGGCAGCCGAAGGTCGCTTCCAGTTCGGCCATCACTTGCGCCGGGAGCGATGCAGACGACGAACGGATGAAGCGCAATTTCGCCTCAGCGAGCTGCTCCGGATTGCGGGCGGCGCGCGGCAGGATCGCCTGATGCATGGTCGGCACGGCGGTGTACCAGGTCGGTTTGGCTTCGGAGAGCCACTGGAAGAAACGCAGCGCGTTAAAGCCCGGTGTGCAGAAAACGCTGCCGCCGGCAGCAAGCGAGGACAGCACCGCCGCGATCAGGCCATGGATGTGGAACAACGGCATGATGTTGAGGCAGCGATCTGCCGGCGTCAGGCCGAGCGTGGCGCCTATATGCGTCGCGGATGCGGCGAGATTGGCGTGGCTCAGCGGCACAAGTTTCGGACGCGAGGTGGTGCCTGAGGTGTGCAGAAGGAGCGCAATGTCGCCGCCCTCGGCCAGGCCGGACGCGACCGGCGAACCGACCGGGTCGCCCGCGATTGTGAAGACACCGGCGGGCGATCCCTCCGGCACGACCAGACGAAGCACCGGGATGCCGAGGCGTTCTGCAACCTCGACCGACGGACCTGCCTCACCCTCGCCGACGAGGATTGCCTTGACGCCGATGTCGCTCAGATAAAAATCGAGCTCGTCGGCCCGGTAGGCAGGATTGAGCGGCGCGGTGGACGCGGCCGCCGCCACGGCGATGAAAGCCGTCGCCATCTCCGGGCCGTTCGGCAACACGATGGCGACGCGGTCGCCACGGCCGATGCCCAGAGCGTTGAGCCGTGCCACGGTATCGCGGATCAGCCGGCGCAGCCCGCCATGCGAGAGGGTTGTCCGTTCGGGCGCGGCGACGGCCGGCGCGTCTTCCGCGCCGGGCGCGAGGCGATAAGCGAGATCAGTGGCGTTTTCGCTGTTTGTCATGGTTCCAGACTATGTTTCGAAGGATCGGCCGATGTCCAGCGCTGCTCAATATCCGAGCGCCAGCCCGTCCTTGCGCGGATCGGAGGCGCCGGTCAGTGTGCCCTTTTCCCAATCGATCAGCACCGCCTGCCCGCCGCCCAGCGGATGATCGGGTTCCACCACACGATGACCACGCCGACGCAGACCTTCAACGGCATCGGGACACACGCTTCGCTCGGCCTCGACGACGTCGTGGTTGTAGAACACGCGGGCCGCGTCGATCGCCTGCTGCGGGTCCATGCCGAAGTCGATCATGTTGGTCAAAAGATGCACATGGCCGAAGGGCTGGTAGCCACCGCCCATGACGCCGAACGGCATCACCGCACGGCCGCCCTTGGTCATCATGCCCGGCATGATCGTGTGCATCGGCCGCTTGCCGGGCGCTATCGCATTCGGATGCTTCGGGTCGAGGCGAAAGCTGGAGCCACGGTTCTGCAACACGACGCCGGTCTTGGGGCCGACGATGCCGCTGCCGAAGGAATAGTAGGTCGAGTTGATGAAGCTCACCGCATTGCGGTCGCGGTCGACGACGCTGATATAGACCGTGTCGCTGCGGGGAGGATCGAGACGCGGCAGATGGGTCATGGCGCGCTCGGGATCGATCGCGGCGCGCAAGCTGTCGGCATAGGCGCCGGAGAGCAGCGCTTTGACCGGCACGTCGACGTGATCCTGGTCGGCGAAAAACGCGTCGCGGTCCTGGTAAGCGAGACGCCCTGTCTCGATCTCCAGATGCAGGCGCTCGGCACCCTCGGGATCGAGCCTGCCGAGGTCGAAGCCCGAAAGCACGTTCAGCATCAGAAGCGCGGTCAGGCCCTGGTTGTTCGGTGGCATCTGGTGGATGTCGTGACCGCGATAGGAGGTGCTGACCGGAGTCCGGTAATCGCCCTTCGTGGCGGCGAAGTCTTCCAGCGTGTGCAGCCCGCCGAGCGCGAGAAGCCGTCCGACCAAATCGTCCGCGACCGCGCCTTCATAGAATCCGGCGCGGCCTTTTTTGGCGATGATGCGCAAGGTCTCCGCCAGTTCCGGCTGGCGATGGATGTCACCCGCCTTTGGGGGCTTGCCGCCCGGCAGGAAGATGCGCGTTGCCACCTCGTCCGCCGACAGGTCGGTCTCGGGGTCGTGCCAGTCGAAAGCGACGCGGTCGTGCACGACATAGCCTTCTTCCGCATAGCGAATGGCGGGAGCGAGCGCGTCGGCGATGCCCTTGCGGCCATGATCTTCTAGCAACCGGCACCAGGCATCGACGGCGCCGGGAACCGTGACCGCGTGCGGGCCCTGCTTCGGCAGCTCGTTGAACCCCTTGTCGAGGTACCACTCGACCGTTGCGGCGCCGGGGGCACGACCCGAGCCGTTGAAGGCGATCACCTCGCCCTGCCCTTTCGGGCAATAGAGCACAAAGCAGTCGCCGCCGATGCCGGTGGACTGCGGCTCGACCACGGCCTGCACCGCAGCCGCACAGACTGCGGCGTCCATGGCGTTGCCGCCGGAGCGCAGCATGTCGATGGCGGCCAAGGTGGAAAGCGGATGCGAGGTCGCGGCCATCGCTTCGGTGGCGCGGACCGGCGAGCGGCCGGGAAACTGAAAGTCACGCATGCTGGTTTTGGTGTCCCTCAAATCAACGTCCGCGGCCGAAAAGCTGGGCGGCGGACAACAAGACGATCGATAGCACGATCAGGCAAGTCGAAATGGCGGCGATCGTCGGATCGATCTGGTCGCGCAGCGCATTGAACATGCGCCGCGTCAGCGTCGTGGTCTCGCCGCCGGAGATAAACAGCGACACCACCACCTCGTCGAAGGAGGTGATGAAGGCAAACAGCGCGCCCGAGACCATCGAGAATCTTATTTGTGGCATCGTCACCTGGAAGAAGGCTGAGAACCGACCGGCGCCGAGGCTGCGCGCCACCATCTCCTGGTTCATGTCGTAGGAACGCAAGCCGGAAAGCACGGTGAGCACGACCAGCGGCAACGCCTGCACGGTATGGGCGATCACGAGGCCGGTCAGCGTGTTGTTGAGGCCGATGCGGGCATAGAGGAAGAAGGTGCCGATGCCGATCAGGATGACCGGGATGATCAGCGATGCCGTGAGCAGCGCGTTGATTGCGCTGGTCAGCCGCAGCGTGCGGGCGTTGATGGCGTAGGCGGCTGCGGTGCCGAGCAAGGTTGCAACGATCGCCGTCATCACCGCCACCTTGACCGAGACAATGGTGGCGTCGCGCCATTCGACCGAGCCGAAATAGCTTTCATACCAGCGCAGCGACCATTCCTGCGGCGGGAACTCTAGGAGCGTGGAGTCGGAGAACGACATGATGACGATGATCACCGACGGGGCGATCAGGAACAGCATGACAAGGCCGCCGAGCGCGTAGAGCCAGAGGCGTTGCCGATGCGAGATCGGCAGGGCGTTTTCCATGCTCATCGCCGGCTCCAGACCCCGGTGGCGCGGGCGCCGAGCAGCCAGTGGAAGAGGCCGAGCAGTGCCAGCGTGACGGCGAGGAGCACGACCCCTAGCGCCGCGCCCGCGCCCCAGTTGGAATAGAGGCTGGTGGTCTGCTCCATGCGCATCGCCCACATAATCACCTTGCCGCCGCCCATCAGCGCCGGCGTGACGAAGAAGCCGAGACAAAGCACGAAGACGATGACCACGCCCGAAGCCAAACCCGGCAGCGACAGCGGGAAGAATATCTGCCGGAAGGTGGCGGCCGGGCTGGCGCCGAGATTCATGCCGGCGCGCAGGCAATCGACATCGATGGTCTTCATCGAGGCGTAGAGCGGCAGCACCAGGAAGGGCAGCATGATGTGGGTCATGCCGATGACGACGCCGGCGAAATTGTTGGCGAGCGGCAGCGGCTGGCCGATCACGCCGAGATCCATAAGCCACGTGTTGACCAGCCCCTTGCGCTGCAAGATCACCAGCCAGGCATAGGTGCGCACCAGCACCGAGGTCCAGAAGGGCAGGATGACGAAGATCAGGCAAATCGACGCCGCGCGGCGCGGCAGCTGCGACAGCATATAGGCCAGCGGATAGCCGAACAGCACGCAGGCGCCGGTCACGATGAAGGCCACCTTGAAGGTGGTCACGAAGGTCTTGATATACGAGGCCTGCTCGAAGAAGCGCGCGTAATTGGCGGCGCTGAGCTGACCGCTCTCATCGAACAGCGAGAGCCAGAACAGCCAGCCGATCGGCACGATGATGACGGCGAAGACAAGAAACAACCCCGGCGATAAGAGCGCGAACAGGCCGCGCGCTTCCCGCCTCGCGTCGGCGTTGAGCGCATCGCCATTGAGCGCGCCATCGGGCCCGCCGGCATGGTCGAGGCTGGCGGACACGATGCTCATTGATCCGCCACCAGCACGACATCCTGCGCATCGATGCCGAGCGTGATCGGCTCGCCTGGCGCTGGCAATTTCGCCAGCACGTCGGAGCGGCAATAGTCGCGCAAAGTCACCTGGCGACCGTCCTTGAGCGTCGCGTAGCAGACGAAGCTGTCGCCTTGATAGATGACGTCGCCGACGGTCGCCGGCAGCAGGTTGACGCCGCCGGTCTCGTCGGCATCGGCGACCAGGCGCAGCTTTTCCGGCCGCACCACCATCAGATGCCGTCCAGTGGATGGTGCCGCATCGTTCATGCGCAACTTCCTGTCCTCGTACCAGACGCTGCCATTGCGACACTCGACGGGAACGAAGTTGGACTCGCCGATGAAGCCGGCAACGAACTTCGTCCGCGGCCTGGCGTAAAGAACTTCGGGCTGGTCGATCTGCTCGATGCGCCCGGCATTCATGACGGCGATGCGGTCCGACATGGTGATGGCCTCGCGCTGGTCATGCGTGACGTAGACCGTCGTCATGCCAAGCCTGCGATGCAGGTTGCGCAGCTCGATCTGCATATGCTCGCGCAGGCTCTTGTCGAGCGCCGACAGCGGCTCGTCCATCAAGACGATGCGCGGCTCGAAGACGATGGCGCGGGCCAGGGCCACGCGCTGGCGCTGGCCGCCGGAGAGCTGGTCGACACGGCGCTCGCCAAGGCCTTTCAACTGCACCAGGTCCAATGCCCGTTCGACGCGTTCAGCCGTTTCGGCCGCCGATACGCGGCGTTGCTTCAGCGGAAAGGCGATGTTGTGGAAGACGTTCATATGCGGGAACAGCGCATAGTTCTGGAACACCATGCCGATGTTGCGCTTGTGCGGCGGCATGGTGATGATCTCCTCACCGCCGACCTTGATCGATCCCGCATTGGCCCGCACGAAGCCGGCCAGGATCATCAAGAGCGTCGTCTTTCCCGAGCCGGACGGCCCGAGCAGCGTCAGGAATTCGCCCGCAGCGACATCGAGGCTGAGATCGCTGAGGATGGAGACAGCACCGAAGCGCTTCTCGATACCGCTTATGCCGATTGGCAGCGCGGACTGCGCGAGAGACAAGAGCATCTCCTTCAACTCCGGATCATTTTTGCGAAACGATGCGGAGCGGCGCCGCGAGAACGCCGCTCCAGTACGATCGTCATTGCTGGATCAGGTTGTTGAATTTCTCCGTCGCCTCGACGAGGGTGTCGCGCCAGAAGGCGGGATCCTGCAGCACCTGCTTCTTGACGTTCTCGGGCGCGGAATTGATGTCCTTGATGCGCTCGGGCGGGATCTTGCCGGTCTCGAACGCCTTCTCGTTGGCCGGGCCGTTGTCGACATAGAGCGGCAGGTTTGCCTGGAGATCGGGGCTGACGAATTTGGCCAGCGCCTTCATGGCGATGTCCTTGTTCTTCGAGCCCTTCGGTATGACCATGCAGTCGGCGGTGAGCACGCCCTGATCGAAGGAGAAGCTGACCGGGGCACCGCTCTTCTTCAGCGTGCCGGCGCGGCCGTTCCAGATGCTCGCCATGTCGACCTCGCCATCCTTGACGAGCTGCATGGCCTGCGCGCCGGAGGTCCACCAGGCATCGATATGGCCCTTGACCTTGTCGACGGACTGCAGCGCGCCGTCGATATCGACCGGATAGACCTTGTCGATCGGAATGCCCTTGGCCAAAGCCGCGACGCTCAGCGTTTCCGTCGCCTGGCTGCCGGAGAGCGCGCGGCGGCCGGGGAATTTTTGCACATCCCAGAAATCAGCCCAGGTCTTCGGCCCTTTGTCGCCGAAAACATCGGTGCGGTAGATAAGCACCACCGAGGTGTAGGAGATGCCGACCCAGTCGTCATGCACGAGCTTGGGGTTGATGCCGCTCTTGTCGATGACGTTGTAGTCGAGTTTCTCGAACAAGCCTTCCTTGGAACCGCGAGCGCATTCGTCGGCGCCAAGCTCGGTGATGTCCCATTTGACGGCATTGCCGGTGACTTGCAGGCGCACGTCGTCGAGGCCGTTGGTAGTGTCCTGCTTGATGGTGATGCCGAGATCCTTGGCCGTCGGATCGAAGAAGGCCTTAGTCTCCGCTTCCTGATAGGTGCCACCCCATGAGGCGACGGTGATTGTGTCGGCAGCCGACGCCGGAACGGCGACGGAAGCCAGCAGGCCGGCGGCGACCAGGCCGTGAATGCAAAGTCTCTTCGTCATTTTCGCTTCTCCAACCGGTGTTCCCATTATCGTTGATTTGGTATGCGAATTTGTATACAATTTTGAGTGTAATTCTTGGTAAGCCGATGTCAACATGGGCTTTGGGATTTTTTGGCGGTGGAGAACCAGGGCGGTTCGAAGCGGCCCCGCGCCGCGACATGGGTCTGTTCAAGCAGGCGCCAAAAGGCACTAGACTGCGATTCTATGACTGACCGTTGGAGGCGGGACGATTGAGCAAGGAGAAAAAGAACACGCTGCGCGACTCGGTGTTCGAGGCGCTGAAGGCGTTGATCATCACCGGCCAGATCCCGCCGGGCGGCCGCGTGACCGAAAACGAGATCGCCGAGCGCCTCAAGGTCAGCCGCACGCCGGTGCGCGAGGCTTTCAACCGGCTGGAGCGCGACGGCCTGGTGATCGGCCGGCCGCGCCAGGGTTATGTCGTGGCTGAATTCAACATCACCATGTTTCGCGAGGCATTCGAAATCCGCGAAATGCTTGACGGGCGTGCGACCGAGTTGGCGGCAGCCAACGCGACCGCAGCCGACAAGGCGAAACTGCACGAGATGCTCGCCGAGTGCGAGCGGTTGGCGGCGATCCCGGACCGCAGCACGCGAGAAAAATTCGAGGAGCTGCAAGTCGGCATCGACCTGCACCGGGTGATCGCCGAAATTGGCGGCAACGAGATGCTTTACGGCATGCTCTGCGGCATCCTAGACAAATGCCAGCAATATGTCTGGGCGGAGCTTCTGTGGCTGGGCGAATGGAAGCTCACCCGCGAGGAGCACGCCGGCATCGTCGAGGCGATCTGCGCCGGCGACGTCGCTCTGGCCGGCGAGCGCGCTCGCGCGCATGTGCGCGCCTCACGCGAAAACATCCTGCGGCTGCTGCAGGCCAAGTCCGACTATCAGGGATTCTTCGCCAAAGCGTCGTGAGCCGGCGCTCTCAGTTCGAGAGCACAGGGCAATTGGCGCCGCGCCGCAGGCTGACATGCGCCACGTCGCCGACGCTGAATTGAGAACCGTCGGCGCGACGCGGGGCATCGATGACGATCGATGTCCCCTGCTCCAGCTCGGCATGAAGGCGCAGCGTGCGGCCGTGGAAGACGACGCCGCTGACCCGCGCCGGCACGGTTCCTTCCGCGGCTTCGCTGGCGGCGAGAAGATCTTCCGGGCGCACGCCGATGGTGCGGGTATCGCCGGCTGCCGGCATCTCGCCACTGTCGGAGGTGGCCTCCAGCGGCAGCTCGCCGGCGGCGAAGCGCAGGCGCTCGCCGTCGCGGCCGACAAAGCGTGATTGCAGAAGGTTCATCGTGCCGATGAAGGAAGCGACGAAGCGCGTCGCGGGGCGGTCGTAGAGCGTGGCCGGCGCGGCGGTCTGCTCAATGCGGCCCTTGTTCATGACGACGATGCGGTCGGAGATCGACAGCGCCTCGGTCTGGTCGTGCGTGACCATGACGAAGGTTGTTCCGAGCCGCGATTGCAGCCGCTTCAGCTCGACCTGCATCTGCTCGCGCAGGTGCGCGTCGAGCGCCGACAGCGGCTCGTCGAGCAGAAGCACGCGCGGCTCGCAGACGATGGCGCGGGCCAAAGCGACGCGCTGGCGCTGGCCGCCGGAAAGCTCCGAGACGCGGGCGCGCAGCTTGTCGGCCAGACCAACCATGTCGAGCGCATCGCGGACGCGTTTGGTCTGCTCGGCGCCGGACATTTTGCGCAGCGACAGGCCGAAGCCGACATTGGCCGCGACATCCATATGCGGGAACAGCGCATAGTCCTGGAAGACGGTGTTGACCGGACGGTCGAAGGGCCTCAAGCCGGTAATGTCGCGGCCTTCGAGCAGGACATTGCCGCCGGTCGGGCTTTCGAAGCCGGCAATGACCCGCAGGCTGGTCGTCTTGCCGCAGCCGGAAGGGCCAAGGAGGGTCAGGAACTCGCCGGAAGCAATGTCGAGATCGACGGTATCAAGGCCAACAATGCCACCCGGAAAAACCTTTGAAACCTTCTGCAGTCTTACGAGCGCGTCAGGCGCCATCGCGCACCTCGGACGGTTTTGTCGTGTTGACCCAGAGGATCTGGCAGCGCTCGGCGCCGGGGTTGCGGAAGGCATGCAGCAGCGTGCTCTTGAAGGCAAAGCTGTCACCGGCTTTCAACACATAGGTCGTGGCGTCGACCACCAGCTCGACCTCGCCGGTCATGACGAAGCCGAATTCGTGGCCGGCATGGGCGTAGGCCTCCGCCGTGCCGCCGCCGGCCTCGACCGTGACCAGCATGCCGGTGAGCGTGGCGGCGGGCGGCGACAGCAGAGCCTTGGCGATGCCTTCGGATTTGACCGGGATCTGCCGCCGCTTGTCGGCGCGCACGCAATAGAGATCGTTGACCGCCTCGTTGCCGTCGGCGATCAGCGCCGACGGTTCGATGTCGAGTGCGGCCGCCAGCGGCCAGATCACCTTGACGCGCAGCGATGACATGCCGCGCTCGATCTGGCTCAGCGCGCCGATGGAGATGCCGGCCTTGGCGGCTAGGTCGGCCAGCGAGAGGTTACGCTCGAGCCTAAGCGCCCGCACGCGCCGGCCGACGCGGATGTCGGCATCGTCCTTCGGTTTTGTTGCCGCTTCGTCGAAAGCATCCATGCAATGGTCCTCGTTCAGTCTCTTCATTGGCGCGGCGCAGCGCCGCCAGGCTCCCCCTTCTCTCCTTGTGGGAGAAGGTGTCGCCGAAGGCGACGGATGAGGGGTGTTCCAGGGAATGCTAACGTCTCATTCCTTCCAACACCCCTCATCCGTCTCGGCGCTGCGCGTCGATCCACCTTCTCCCACAAGGGGAGAAGGGGAGTCCGCGCCCCACTCACCCTCCGGCTTTCACTTTCTCGAACATCTTCGCCACATCGTCATTCTGCTTCATCGGGCCGGTGAAGATGGTGGTCTTCAGCATCACGTCCGGATCCGCCGGCAGCTGCAGCTTCTCTAGTTCGTCCTTCGAGACGCCAGCGAAGGCGGTCGAGAGTGAGCTGCCATAGCCGTAGGACTGGATGAGGAACTTGCCGGAATCCGCATCGAGCCGGCTGTTGATAAAGTCATAGGCGAGATCGACGTTCTTGGCGTCCTTGAGCATGACGAAGCCGCAGGACCAGGTCAGCATGCCCTCCTTCGGCTTCATGAACTCGACCGGCACGCCCTGCTTCTTGAGCGAGGTGGCCGACGCGTTCCAGGTCATGGCGGCGACCAGCTGGCCGCTCGCCAGCGCCTGCTCCACCGAGGTCATGTCGGTGGTGTAGCTCGACATAAGCGGCCGCTGCTCGCGCAGTTTTTCGGCCACCTTGTCCATCTGCTCCGGCGTCATGTCGAAGGGGTTCACGCCGGCGAGCAGCGCCGCGACGATCGGCGTGTCGTGCACGGCGTCGATGGTCGCCATGCGGCCAGCATATTGCTTGTCCCACAGAAGCTTCCAGCTCGCCTCGGGGTTCTTCACCAGATCGGTGCGGTAGAGGATCGAGGTGTTGCCCCAGTCCCACGGCACCATCCACACCTTGCCGTCGCCTGCCTGGATGTCGGGCAGGTTCTTGAACACCGGGAAGATCGAATCCCAGTTCTTGATGCGCTTGGTGTCGATCGGCTGCAGCAGACCTTCCTTGTTCCAGCGCGCCACCTTGTCGTAGCAGGGATGCGCGATGTCGGGCCGGAAGCCGGCCTTGACCTTGGTGAAGGCATCGTCGTCGTCGCCGAAGATCGTCGCCTCGACGCCGTCGGGATGCGCGGTGAGGAAGCTCTTGTTGAAGTCGGGCAATTCATAGCCCGACCAGGTGAAATATTGCAGCTTGTCGGCGGCAAAAGCGACTGTCGACGACAACGCCATGGCGAGGGCTGCAAGACCCGCCAGGGCCTTGCGGCCGGTTATCGATTTCAGGTGCATAGTCATTTTCGTTCTCCTCTTCTTTGTTGTGCTTCAGGCTGGATTGTGGCGCGCGGCGCCGAGGCCGCGATGGCGCAGGATTTCGGCGGTGCCGGCGATGATGAAAGAGATAGTGAGGATCACCGTTCCCAGCGCCATCACGGTCGGCAGCGAGCGCGGGAAGCGCAGCTGGCTCCAGATGTAGAGCGGCAGCGTCGGCTCGGTGCCGGCGAGGAAGAAGACGACGATGAACTCGTCGAAGGAAATCAGGAAAGAGAGCATGAAGGCCGACAGCACGGCCGGCGCGCTCAGCGGCAGCATGACACGCCGGAATGTCGTCCAGTCGGAAGCGCCGAGATCGAGCGCGGCCTCGCGGATCGTCTTCGGAATGGCGGCGAAGCGGCTGCGCATCACCACCACCGTCGTCGGCAACGCGACAAGCATATGGCCGAGAACGATCGAGATGCGCGACGGGCCGAGGCCGATGAGGTTGACCAGGATCAGCAGCGAAATGCCGACGATGACGCCGGGGATCAGGATCGGCAGCCGGGCGATGGCGCTGATCGTGGCGGCGAGCGGCGAGCGGCCGTAGAGGTCCATATAGGAGATGGTGATGCCGCAGAGCGTCGCCCCTAAGGCGGCGATGACGCCGATGATCAGACTGTTGGCCAATGCGCCGGAGAGCGCCGGATTGCCGTAGAGCGTGCGGTACCAGTCCAGCGTAAAACCCTGCAGCGGAAACGCCGCCTGGATGGAGTTGTTGAAGGAAAACAGCGGGATCAAAAGCACCGGCAGATAGAGGAAGACGAGATAGCCGAGCACATAGAGGCCGAGCCAGCCGCCGCCTGCATTGGTGTCGGTCCGCGCGCTCATATGCGGCTGCCAAACCGGCGGTCGGCGCCGCGCCCGAGAAGCACCACGCACAGGATGACCAGCATGACGCAGACCGAAAGTGCGGCGCCGAACGGCCAGTCATTGGCCTTGCCGAACTGCGACTGGATCAACGTGCCGATCATGGTGCTGGCCGGACCACCGACCATGGCCGGCGTGACATAGTCGCCGACCGTCGGCACGAAGACGACGAGCGCGGCGGCCAGCACGCCCGGCATGGAATTCGGCAGCACGACGCGGCGGAACGAGGTGAAAGGCCGCGCGCCGAGATCGGACGCGGCTTCGAGCAGCGATTTCGGGATCGTGTCCAGCGCCACATAGATCGGCAGGATGGCGAAAGGTGCGTAAGCGTGGGCGAGCGTCACCACCACCGCGGCCGGCGTGTTGAGGAAGGCAAGCGTCGGCTCCTTCCAAAGGCCGCTTTCGATGAAGGCCGAGTTGAGCACGCCATTATAGGCAAGCACGATCTTCCAGGCGAAGACGCGCAAGAGGTAGCTGGTCCAGAACGGCAGCGTGACCAGGAAAAGCAAAAGGTTCCGGCGGCGGCCGGCATGGAAGGCGAGGTAGTAGGCGACCGGATAGGCGGTAACGACGGTCGCGAGCGTCACCAGGCCGGCAATGACCAGCGAGCGCAGCGTCACTGTCCAGTAAAGCGGATCGGTGGCGACGGTGAGAAAATTCTCCGCCGTCAGGCCGACGCCGAGCAGCGAGCCGTCATTGCCCCTGAAGGCGAGGAAGACCACAAGGCCGAGCGCGAACAGGATGAGGAAGAAGGTGACCAGCCCGCCCGGCAGCAGCATGGCGAAGCGGAACACCGGCGAGATGCGGTTTTCCGGCAAGGGCCTTGTTGCAACGATGGTCGAAGACATCGAACTGCCCATCGGAATTCTGAAATTCCCTAATGCTTTTTCATATTCATGAAACTGTCAAGCTGAATCGCTTGTGCACCGCACGCGTTCGGCGTCAGCGCTCGAACGCGTCGAGCATGCGGTACCAGGTGATTGCCGCGGCAACACCGACCTGGCGGAAAGCGTGGAACGGAATCGGCCGGATCGGCGACAGCGGGAACGGCAATTGCCTGGCATCGCCGCTCGCGAGGTAGTTCGCCATGCGCTTGCCCAGCGCGCTCATCAGGCCGACGCCCCTGCCCTGGCAGCCGACAACGGCGAGCAGGCCCTTTTCCGGTTCGTGCAGATGCGGGAGATGATCCGGCGTTAGCGCCACGCGGCCGAACCAGCGCTTTTCGATGGCGATGCCGGCAAGGGCCGGATAGAGGCGGATGAGCGCGCGCTCGCAATGCGCCCAGTCGGCGGCGCTCGAAGGTAGCGCCATGCGCCCGCGGCCGCCCAGCACCATGCGGCCATCGGGGCTTTTGCGGTAGTAGACGAGGATGCGGCGGGAATCGGAAACGGCTTGCCCGCCGGGCAGGATGCTGGCGGCAAGGTCCGCTGGCAGCGGCGCGGTCGCGATCTGGAAGGAATGCAGCGGCACGATCGTTTGCGCGAGACCAGGCAGCAGGCCATCCGTATAGGCATTGGTGGCGAGCACGACCGACTTCGCTCGCAATTCGATGCCGCTCTGCGTCGAAACCCTCCAGAAGCCGGGCTCCTTGACGAGCTTCACCACCCGTTGCTGCTCGGCTATCCTCGCACCCGCGGCCGCCGCCACGCGGGCCAGTTCGAGCGTATAGGACAGCGGATCGATGACGCCGGCGCGGCGGTCGAGCCAGCCGCCGAGATAACCCCTGGCGCCGGTCATCGCCGCGATCCCGGCCCCGTCGAGCAGCTCGACGTCGGCGCCGCGCGAGCGCCATTGGCGATCACGGTTGGCCGCCGCCTTCAGCGCGGTTTCGGTGTGCGCGGCCTGGATCCAGCCATTGCGCGTGAACGGCACGGCCAGTTTCTCGTCGCGGATCACATCGAACACCGCGTCGGCCGTCGAGGCGGCGAACGCGACCAGGGCTTCGCCGCGTTCCTTGCCGAAATGCCTGAGCAGCCAGTCCGGATCATATTTGAGGCCGGGAATGACCTGGCCGCCATTGAGGCCGGACGCCCCCTGCCCGATAGCGCCGGCGTCCAGCACCTGGACCGACAGACCGACGCGCGCCGCATGCAAAGCCGTCGACAGCCCCATGATGCCGCCGCCGACAACGATCGTGTCCAACGTGCCGCCGGATGACAGCTCGGACCGGAACGCCGGCGCCGCTTGGGGTTTTTGCCAGACCGGATCGGAGAAGGCTGCGGGCAAAGATTACCTCGGCGCTGGAGCTGCGTGAAAATTCTATTGGCGATTTCATGAATTTGAAAGAGCGTTTCGATGGGCCAGATCGCCGTGGCTGTGAGCTAGCAAGCCAATTGGCCCCATAGACTGCACCAGCAACGGGATAGACGTTTGGGCAAAATGCGGGGAAAGTGCCGCCCTGCAAAATCGAGAGGACAGTGCCATGACCGACCCGACCCGCCTGCCCGCCGACGGACTTTTCGTCGGCCGCGCGAGGACCAGCGAAGCCGCCCATCCGCTGGTGGTGACGGTGCGGAACGGCGAGGTGATCGACGTCACCTCGAGCGCGGCGCCGACGGTGCGCGATCTTTGCGAGTTGAAAGATCCGGCCGACTACCTGCGTTCGGCCAAGGGCAAGGCGATCGGCGCGCTCGCCGACATCGCGGCGAACAGTTTTGAGGCCAAACGAGACGCCAAGAAGCCGATCCTGCTTTCGCCTGTCGACCTACAGGCGGTGAAGGCTTCGGGCGTCACCTTCGTCGTCAGCCTGCTCGAGCGCGTCATTGAGGAGCAGGCGCGCGGCTCGGCGGAAAAGGCCGACGCCATCCGCGCCGACATTGCCGGACTCATCGGTCACGATTTGTCGAAGCTCAAGCCAGGCTCGCCGGAAGCGATGGAAATCAAGGCCAAGCTGATTTCGCGCGGCGCCTGGTCGCAATATCTGGAAGTGGGCATCGGCCCGGATGCCGAAATCTTCACCAAAAGCCAGCCGATGGCCTCGGTGGGCTTCGGCGCCGATGTTGGGCTTCATCCCGTCTCCACCTGGAACAACCCGGAGCCGGAGATCGCCATGATCGCCGACAGCTCGGGGCGCATCGTCGGCGCCACGCTCGGCAACGATGTCAATCTGCGCGATGTGGAGGGACGCTCGGCGCTGCTTCTCGGCAAGGCCAAGGACAACAATGCATCCGCCTCGCTCGGGCCGTTCATCCGCCTGTTCGACGAGACCTTCTCGATTGCCGACGTGAAGCGCGCCACGGTGCGGCTCAGTGTCGAGGGCGAGGACGGCTTCTCGCTGGAAGGCGCGAGCTCGATGGCGGAAATCAGCCGCTCGCCGGAAGAGCTGGTCAAGGCGGCAATGGGACCGCACCACCAGTATCCCGACGGGCTGGCGCTCTATCTCGGCACCATGTTCGTGCCCTCGAAGGATCGCGGCGAGAAGGGCAAGGGCTTCACCCACAAGGTCGGCGACATCGTCACCATTTCGTCGGAAAAGCTCGGCGCACTCACCAACCGCGTGCGCCTGTCGCCGGACTGTCCGCATTGGACCTACGGCGCCAGCCACCTCATGCGCGACCTGGCCAAGGCAGATTTGATCTAGCGGCGGGAGATGCTTGTGCTCATCGCCGCGGGGTGACGGAGCGCAACGCTGGCGGTTGCCCGCAAATAATCACCGCAGCTGATGCAATCTGATGGGATTGCTGATGGCGTGCGCGCCTCGCCCAACATCCATTGGCGATGGAGGCTTGCCATCGCCCGAAAAAGGGAATGCTCTGGACGTTCCGGTCGGCGCTGGCAGGAGATGCGGTCCCTGGCGATTGCATTGCGCTTGATGCGGAGGAGAGTTTCAACATGGGAGGAAATCGAATGCTTTCGCGGCTAAGACTGCTCGTGCTTGGCTTGATCGCGCTCATCGCCATTCCGGCGATGGCTGAGGCCAAGACATTCTACTGGATTTCGCATGGCGGCCCGGCCGACCCGGTCTGGACCTATTTCCTGGCCGGCGCCAAGCAATGGGCAAGCGACACCGGCAACAAGGTGAACACGTCCTTCCACAATGGCGACGTTGCCTCGCAGCAGGAGGCGATCCGCGCCGCCATCTCGGCCAAGGCCGACGGCATCGTGACCACCAGCCCCGATCCGGGCAGCCTGATCGAGCTGGCCAAGGAGGCGCGCGCGGCCAACATCCCGATCATCAACTTCAACACGCCCGACCCGAAAGCCAACTTCAACGCCTATGTCGGCGGCGACAACGTCACCTTCGGCAAGCACTGGGCGCAGTATCTGGTCGACAAGGGGCTGGTGAAGAAGGGCGATTTCGTCTGGATGCCGGTCGAGGTCCCCGGCGCCACCTATGGCGTGCAGGAAGAGGAAGGCATCAAGAGCGTGTTCGGGCCGGCCGGCATCACCTACGAGATCACCGAAGCCACGCTCGACCAGGCCGAGGTGATCAGCCGCATGGCCGACTACCTCACCGCGCACAAGGGCAAGGTGAAGGCGATCATCGGCCTGGGCGACCTCGTCACCGGATCGATCAAGCGCGTGTTCGACCAAGTCGGCGTCAAGCCGGGCGAAATCCCGGTCGTCGGGTGGGGCAACTCGCTCGACACCACGCAGGAAGTGCTGAACGGCTATGTCAATGCCGCGCAGTGGCAGGACCCGCAGGCGACCAGCTATGTGGCGCTTTCGCTGGCCAACATGGCCGCCAGCGGCATTCCTCCGGGCTTCAACGTCATCACCGGCGCGCTGTACGAGAAGGACACCGCCGGCGTCTACGACAAGATCCTGTCCGGCAAATAAGTCCCCGCGCGATTGACCAGCGCCGTGCTTTCCACCTGAAGCGCGGCGCTGGATGCTACCGCCGCCGGAGCCCGCTGCCATACGCGGTGCGTAATCCGGCCAGTTTCAATCATGTCGCGGGTATTTCGTGGAAAATCGTTCCTTCATCCAGCGCCTGATCGGCAGGTCGGAATTCGGCCCCCTCGTCCTGCTCTTCGTCGAGCTGGTCGTGTTCTGGGCCATCAATCCCGACTTCCTGTCGCCGCAGAACATCTCCAACATCCTGGCCTTCACCGTCGAGCTCGGCCTGATCGCGCTGGCCATGACGCTGCTGATGACATCGGGCGAATTCGACCTCTCAGTCGGCTCGCTGTTCGGCTTCTCGCCGGTGCTGATGTGGACGCTCTTCAACAGTGGCGTTACCTCGCTCGAAGTGGGTCTGCTGATCGCGCTGGTGGTGGCGGCCCTGATCGGCCTGGTCAATGGCTGGTTCGTCACCCAGCTCAAAATCCCGTCCTTCCTGGTCACGCTCGGGATGCTGCTCGTCGTACGCGGCACGGCGCTGTTCGTCACCGACGGTTTTCCGCAGCGGACCTGGAGCGCCGAAGGCAGCTGGCTGGCGAACATCCTGGTCGGCGATTTCTATGTCGGGCCGTTCCGCATCTATGCCTCGCTGTTCTGGTTCATAGGTGCTGCGATCGTGCTCGGCTATGTGCTGACACAGAGCCGCACCGGCAACTGGATCCAGGCCGCCGGCGGCAATCCCAATGCGGCACGGGCGCGCGGCGTCAACGTCAACCGCGTCAAGGTCGGCCTGTTCATCCTGTCGGCGTTGATGGCCTCGCTGGCCGGCGTGATCTCGTCGCTGCGCACGTCCGCGGCCAACCCGAACAGCGGCACAGGCTACGAGCTCGAGGTCATCGCCATGGTGGTGATCGGCGGCACGGCGCTGACCGGCGGGCGCGGCACTATCATCGGCACCGTGCTCGGCATCCTGATCCTGCGCGTCATGCGCAACGGCATCGTGCTGATCGGCGTGCCGGGGCTTGCCTACAACATCTTCATCGGCGCTATCATCCTCGGCATGATGGCGCTGCATTCATGGCTCGAACGCCGGCATCAGGCAGGAACGTGAACCCATGGCCGAACCGCTGATCCGCATGGAAAATATCCGCAAGTCCTACGGGCGCGTGCAGGCGCTGGTGGATGCCAATTTCCACGTCAACGAAAAGGAGATCGTCGGCCTGCTCGGCGACAACGGCGCCGGCAAGTCTACATTGATCAAGGTGCTGTCGGGCGCCGTGCCGCTGACCAGCGGCGATATCTTCGTGCGCGGCAAGAAGGTCAATTTCCGCAGCACCAGCGATGCAATCGCTGAGGGCATCGAGACGATCTACCAGGACTCGGCGCTGGTCACGCAGCTGTCGATCGCGCGCAACCTGTTCCTCGGGCGCGAGCCGATCAAGGCGCCGCGCTTCCTGAACCGCATGGACCAGGAGGCGATGAATTCGGCGGCGCGCGATCTTCTGCGGCAAGTCGGGATCACCAAGAACATCCCTCCGACGACGCCGATCGGCTCGCTGTCGGGCGGCGAGCGGCAAGCGGTGGCGATCGCGCGCGCCATGCATTTCGACAGCGACCTCATCATCCTCGACGAGCCGACCAACAATCTGGGCGTCGCCGAGACGCAAGGGGTGCTGAGCTTCGTGCGCAGCGCCCGCGACTCCGGCCATTCCTGCATCTTCATCGCCCACAACATCCACCACGTCTTCCAGGTGGTCGACCGCATCGTCGTCATGCGCCGGGGCAAGGTGGTGGCCGACGACATCGATCCGAAGAAGACGACCGTCGCCGAGGTCGAGCGCGTCATCACCGGCATGTCGGACAAGGAAATCCGCGACGCCATCGCCGACGGTCCAAAGCAGCATGGTTGATTTCGGCTGACTTTGATCTGGCCTAGCTGTGAGCTTTCGGGAGGTTGTCCATTCGGACCGGACCGAGGAGACTGGAGTTACCACGCTTCAGCATCCATCGGAGGATCCGAATGAACATCCATAAGAATGCCCGTCTCACACCGCTGCGT
>NZ_RZOY02000019.1 GCF_004022705.2 Mesorhizobium sp. M2D.F.Ca.ET.226.01.1.1 | reverse complement strand
TTGCGGCGATCATCATCACGATCAGGTCGCCAAGCCGATGCGTGGCGTTGCCAGCGCGCGGATCGGGCAGCGCGCCGAAATAGCTCTCAAGGCTCGAAATGGCAGTCTCTCCTCAATTCGACTGCCTGCCCAAAGAATCGCTTCTCAAGCCAACTTCAAGTCCCAAAAACCCATATGCGATTCCCCTGCCCTCGAGGGGGAGATGTCCGGCAGGACAGAGAGGGGCGAAGGATCTCGGCATAGGCGACTTTGCGTCTTGCCCGCGATCACTCCCGCTTCAGCGCCTTCCCCAGCTTGAAGAACTCCTTCCACGGGTCGGCCTTCTTCAGCTGCGCCAGCGTCGTCTCGTCGCCGAGCGGGAAGGCATTCGGCGCCAGGCCCTTCTCCAGCTCCGTCCACGTCACCGGCATCGATATCGTCGCGCCCTTCTTGGCGCGCGAAGAGTAGGGCGCGACAGTGGTCGAGCCGCGGCCGTTGCGCAGATAGTCGACGAAGATTTTTCCCGTGCGCGCCTTCTTCGACAGCGTCGCTGTGTAGCGGTCGGGCGCGGCCTGCTCCAGCGCGCGGGCGAAGTCATGGGCGAAATCCTTGACCTGATCCCAATCGGCCGAGGGTTTCAGCGGCACCAGCACGTGATAGCCCTTGCCGCCGGAGGTCTTGACCAGGTTGGGCAGCGACAGCTCGTCGAGCTTTTTACGAATGTCGAGCGCCGCCTCGCGCACCCGGCCAACGTCGACGCCTTCATCCGGGTCGAGGTCGAAGATGATCTGGTCCGGCTTTTCCAATGCATCGAGGGTGCAGCCCCAGATATGGACCTCGACCACGCCATACTGAACAAGTGCCGCGAGCCCATCGAAATCCTTGATGAACAGGATCTCCTCGCCGTCGGTCGGGTCCTTCATCCGCGCGATCTTGTCGCTCATGCCGGGCGAGGCATGTTTTTGGAAGAAGCGCTGACCGTGGATGCCGTCCGGCGCGCGCACCAGGCTGAGCGGCCGGTTGACGACGAATTGCTCCATGCGCGGCCAGACCAGCGCGTAGTGATCGAGCAGGTCTTGCTTGGAGACTTTTTCGTCGTGCCACAGCAGCTTGTCGGGGTGCGAGAGTTTTACAGACGTCGCCGCCGTTCCAGCTGAGGCCTTGGCGGGTTTTCCACCCGGCTTTGCTTCGGCTTTGGTCTTCTTCGGCTGTTCCTGCACGACTTCCTCCGCCGGCTTGTCCTCGCGCAGCCCCTGGAACGAAGCATGGCGGATTATGCGGTCGGATGTCCAGCTGCGGAACTCCACCTCGCCGACAAGCTCAGGCTTGACGAAGGTAAGCCCCTTGCCCTTCGGCACGGCGGCCGAGAAGGGCGACTTGTCGGCCTTGAGACCGTCGAGCTTCTTCTTGAGGTCCGTCATCACCTTGCCGGAAAAACCGGTGCCGACGCGGCCGGCATAGTGCAGCTTGCCGCCCTCATAATAGCCGACGAGAAGCGAGCGCACGCCCCGCCCCGTCTTGTCGGAAGGCAGATAGCCGCCGATGACGAATTCTTGCCTGAGCGTGCATTTCGATTTGATCCAGGAGAGCCCCCGCCCGCTGCGATAGGGCGCGTCGGCGCGCTTCGACACCACGCCTTCCAGGCCCATGCGGCAGACATGCTGCAGCATGACCTTGCCCGGTTCGTGGAAATGATCGCTGAAGCGCAGCGCCGAATTTTCGGGCTGGTCACCGAGCAACTCGGCCAGCGCCTGCTTGCGCTCGACCAGCGGTTCGCGGCGCAAATCCTCGCCATCAAGCCGCATCAGGTCGAAGACATAGTAGATGAAACGGGCGGCGCGGCGCGCCGACAGGTCCGCCTGCAGCAGCGGAAAGGACGATACGCCGCTGTCGGCCAGCACCACGATCTCGCCGTCGATGATGGCGTCGCGGCATTTCAGCTTGCCAAGCGCCGCCGTGATGGGACCGTCGAACTTTTCCGTCCAGTCGAGACCGGCGCGGGTGAGCAGCCTGACCTCACTGCCGGCGATCTGCGCCTGCATGCGGTAGCCGTCGAATTTCACCTCATGCAGCCAGTCGTCACCGGCCGGCGCGTTCTTCTCCAGCGTCGCGAGCTGCGGCTCGATGAAGTCGAGACGCTTGGCGTGCCCGGCCTTGGCCTTGCTGGCGGCCGGCTTGTTCGATTGCCAGACTTTCGGCTTCTCGCCTTTCGCAGCCTTGCCTTGGCCGACCTCGTCGATGGTCAGGCCCGATTTCACCGATTTCGGCTGTTTCGCGAGAACGTCCTCGCCGGGACGGGCGGCTGCATCGTCGGACTTGATCAGAAGCCAGTTGTCGCGCTTTTCGCCGGGGCGCGGCCTCAGCCTGACCAGATGCCAGCGGCCGTTGAGCTTGTGGCCTTCGAGCTCGAAGTCGATATGCCCTTTCTTCATGCCTGTGGCCGGGTCGCCGTCGGGTAGCCATTTGCCTTCGTCCCAGACGATGACGGAGCCGCCGCCATATTGGCCCTTCGGAATGGTGCCTTCGAAGGAGGCATAGTCGATCGGGTGATCCTCGACATGCACGGCCAGCCGCTTCTCATGCGGATCGAGGCTCGGGCCGCGCGTCACCGCCCAGCTCCACAGCACGCCGTCATGCTCCAGCCGGAAGTCGTAGTGGAGCCGCGTCGCGGCGTGCTTCTGGACGACGAAGATGCCGCCGCCCCGCTTTTGCTTGCCGACCTTGCCGGCCGGCTCGGCGGTTTTCCTGAAATCGCGCTTGGCGTGATATTGTTCGAGGCCGGCCATGATGCTGGACTCCCCTTATGCGGATTTGCGCTTCGGCGCCGGCTTGCTCTTGCTTTTCCCGGTCGTCGCCTGCCAGGAAGATTTGCCGGACTTCGCACCGCCTTCCGCGTTCAGGCTCTTCTTCAGCGCATCGAACAGGTTGACGACATTGGATGGCTTGGGCGGCGCCTTGGCCTTGGGCGCCTTCTTGCCGGCCTTCTTGGCGCGGATCAGCTCGAGCAGCGCATCCTCGTAGCGGTCCTCGAATTTCGACGGATCGAACTTCGTCTTCTTGCCGTCGATGATGTGCTGGGCGAGGTCGATCATCTCCTTGTCGGTCTTCGCCGCCGTGATGTCCTCGAACACCGTCGCCGGCCGCCGCACCGTATCGTCATAGCGCAAGGTGGTCAGCACCATGCCCTTGCCGAGCGGCTCGATCACCACTGGGCGTTCGCGCTGATAGAGCACGATGCGCGCGAGGCCTGCCATCTTCCTCGCCGCCATGGCGTCGCGGATGACGGCAAAAGCCTCCTCGGAGACCTTGTCGGCCGGCGAGACGTAATAGGGCGTGTCGAGGTAGATCTGCTCGATCGAGGATTTCTCGACGAAGCCGTCGAGGCTCATCGTGTGCGAGGATTCGATCTGCACCGCCTCGATCTCCTCCTCCTCGATGTGGACGAAATCGCCGTCGCTCACCTCATAGCCCTTGATCTCGTCCCCCTCTTCCAGCGGCTTGCCGGTCTCGGCATCGACATAGATGCGTTTGACGGTGTTGCCGGTCTTGCGGTTGAGGATGCGGAACGAGACTTTTTCGGCATGGGTGACGACGTTGGTCAGCTCGATGGCGCATGTAACCAGCGACAGTTTGAGATAGCCCTTCCAGGCCGGGCGTGGTGCCATGGCGAACTCCTGGCCAAATTCCTGTGCGGCGCGATCCTACCGCAACGGCCAGGGGTTCGCTTGGGTTCCGGGGAGGGCTGGCATGTGGCCCGTTATTCGGCCGCCTGCAGGTTGACCTTGCTTTCGGCGATCTCTGTCAGCTTGCGGTCGGTCGCCTCTTCTTCCTTGAGGTTCTTGGCCAGCACGTTGGCGCAGTCGCTGCGGCCGAGCTGCTTGGCCCAGGCGATCAGCGTGCCGTAGCGCGTTATTTCGTAGTGCTCGACGGCCTGCGCGGAGGCGATCAGCGCCGCATCGAGGACTTCCTTGTCGTCGACATCGCCGCTGACTTCGTCAGCCTCTTCGAGGATGCCATCGATGGCCGGGCAGTTGACGGTCTTGGCCTTGACGCCGTGCAGCTCGAACACCTGTTCGACCCGCTCGATGTGGCCCTTGGTCTGCGTGAGATGCTTCTGAAAGCCGGCTTTCAATTGCGGTTCGGTCGCCTTGTCGATCATCTTCGGCAGCGATTTCTCGATCTGCTTTTCGGCATAATAGATGTCGCGCAGCGTGTGGATGAAGAGATCGTCCAGCGTTTTGATGTCCTTCGAAAAGAAGCCCATGGCGGTTGCCTTTCCATGTTTCGCGTTGTCGGGAGGTTGGCCGGATCACCCCGGCCTTGCTGAGTGAACGTCTTCTTCTGGGACAGGTTCCTGGCCACCCGACCTAACGCAATGAAATTTCCCGGCGTCGGTCGGACGTGAAACAGAAGCGCGTCGAAGCGACATCGGAACGAAACATATGTGATGCAAAAGTCACACGAAGCGGAATGGCGACGAAAGGCACTGAAAGACCCCGAATCAGCCGCATTCCAGCCATGATGCGACGAGTTTCGGACCAGAAATTAACATCACGTTCACCGACTATTCACGCCTCGGCGCTATCCTCTCGAACAATTCGGACGGGACATCCGAAAGCGGGACAGGGACAGGGAAATGAACTTCTGGAATCACATCGCCGGCTACGCCGCCGCCATTCGCGAATTCGTCGCGCCGACCTATCGGCCGGAGCGCTATTACATGCGCGGCCCGGGCCCGGCCTGCGCGCGTCGCGCCAACTCACTGGGCGTCAACTGACATGACCCGCGAACGCGCCCACCACAGCCGCATTTGCCGGCCGGCCGCCGACCAGCGCGCCACCACCTATCGCGCCGAGCGCCTCGTGCTCGCCGCCAACTGGCGTGCGACAACGCCGCGACTTTAACGCCGCCGCCGGCTGGCTTAGTGTCTAAAGGCACAAGCAGCCGGGGCCGCCATGACCGACCTGCCCGAACCGAACCGTCCCGCCTCTCCGAACCATGCCTATGACGCCCGCCAGCCGCTGATCGTTTTCGATGGCGTCTGCGTGTTCTGCTCGGGCTTCGTCCAGCTCATCCTGAAACTCGACCGGGAAAAACGCTTCCGCTTCGCCACGGCGCAATCGCCGCTCGGCGAGGCGCTGTTTCGCCGGCACGGCCTGCCGACCGACGATTACGACAGCAACCTCGCCATCATCGATGGCGTCCCCTTCACCAAGCTCGACAGTTTCGTCGCCGTCATGGCGGCGCTCGGCTGGCCGTGGCGCGCGGCGAAGGCGCTGCTCATCCTGCCGCGGCCGCTGCGCGACTGGCTCTACGATCGCGTCGCCCGGAACCGTTACACGCTGTTCGGCCGCAAGGACAGTTGCGAGATCCCATCCGCCGAACTGCGGCAAAGGCTGGTCGGCTAGGAGGCCGCGATGAAGCTTCTGATCGTCGGCGGCTATGGCACCTTCGGCGGACGCATCGTGCAGCTGCTCGAGAATGAACCGCGCCTGGAGCTGCTTGTCGCCGGCCGCTCGCTCGGCAAGGCCGAGGCTTATTGCAAAGGACGGGGCGCCACTAGGGCCAGGCTCGTGCCGGTGATGTTCGACCGCGACGGCGACCTTCGCACGCAACTCACGGGCATGCGGCCCGACATCGTCGTCGACGCCAGCGGCCCGTTCCAGGCCTATGGCGAGGGGCGCTACCGGCTGGTCGAGGCCTGCATCGATGCGTGCATCCACTATCTCGACCTTGCCGACGGCTCGGAATTCGTAGACGGGATCTCGGCCTTCGACGCGGCGGCCAAGGCGGCTGGCGTGATGGTGCTCTCCGGCGTTTCGAGTTTTCCGGTGTTGACAGCGGCGGTGGTGCGACGCCTCTCGGCCGGCATGGCACGCATCGAAAGCATTCGCGGCGGCATCGCGCCGTCGCCCTTCGCCGGCGTCGGCGAGAACGTCATCCGCGCCATCGCGAGCTATGCCGGCCGGCCGGTACGACTGCTGCGGAACGGCAAGGCAGCGGAGGGTTACCCGCTCACCGAGCAGATGCGCACAACGATCGCGCCGCCTGGGCACGTGCCGGTGAGGAACACTTTGTTCTCGCTGGTCGACGTGCCGGATTTGCGGGCGCTGCAGGTGCTGTGGCCGGAAGCGAGCACGATCTGGATGGGCGCCGGGCCGGTGCCGGAGGTGCTGCACCGGGCGCTGATCGGCCTCGCCTGGCTGGTCCGCGCTGGCCTCGTCCCGTCCCTGTCGTCGCTGGCGCCGCTGATGCACTGGGCGACCAACCGGCTGTCCTGGGGCGAGCATCGCGGCGGCATGTTCGTGGCGGTCGAGGGTGCGGATGCGGATGGCAGGCCGATCAGGCGGTCCTGGCACCTTTTGGCCGAGGGCGATGACGGGCCGCTGATCCCGTCCATGGCGGTCGAGGCGATCATCCGCAAGGCGCTCGACGACCGCATGCCCATGCCGGGCGCACGGGCGGCGGTGCGCGACGTCGAGCTCGAGGACTACGAGAAGCTCTTCGCCAGCAAGACGATCTATACCGGCTTGAGGGACGACAGTGAGGCCAGAGGCCTCTATCCCGACCTGCTTGGCGATGCCTGGAAAAACCTTCCCGCTGAAATCCGCGCCATGCATGAGGGAGCGGCAATGGCGCAGGGCCGCGCCAGAGTCGAACGCGGCAGCGGCATGCTTAGCCGGCTTGCGGCGCGGCTGATCGGCTTTCCCGCCGCCGCGACGGATGTCCCGGTCAAAGTCAGTTTCGATATCGGCAAGGACGGCGAGACCTGGACGCGGACGTTCGGAACCCACAGTTTTTCGAGCCGGCAATTCGCCGGGCGCGGCCGCCCGGAGCGGCTGCTTTGCGAGCGCTTCGGTCCGCTCACCTTCGCTATGGCACTGGTCGTCGACAACAACCGGCTTCGGCTTGTGCTGCGCCGCTGGAGCTTGCTCGGCCTGCCGCTGCCGATGTGGCTCTGCCCGCGCTCGAACGCCTTTGAAGCCGCCGAGGACGGCCGCTTCCGCTTCCATGTCGAGATATCGCATCCGGTCGCCGGACTGATCGTGCGCTATCGCGGCTGGCTGGAACCGGCATCGCGCCCGGCGCCAAGCAAAGTTCCGCACCTTGTTCCGGCCGAGTGACTGGGAGGAGCGGCAAAAATTTCGGGCGCCTGTCGAAATCGGTCGACGCCACACGACATAGGTCGGCACGCGACGAAGCGGCCTTCAGAAAGAACGGGAGAAGACCATGCGATACATGCTTTTGATCTACAATGACGAGAAAGCGATGGCGAATGCTCCGAAAGAGCAGACCCAGCAGGTGCTCGCGGCCTATGGCGCCTATACCGAGGCGCTGCACAAATCGGGCGCCTGGCTTGCCGGCGACAGGCTGCGGCCGACCCAGGCGGCCACCCAGGTGCGGCTGGCCGGCGGCAAGACCAATGTGCTCGACGGCCCCTATGCGGACACCAAGGAGCAGCTCGCCGGCTTCTACATGATCGAGGCGGCCGACATCGACACGGCCATCGAATGGGCGGCGCGCTGCCCGGCGGCAAGCACCGGCACGGTCGAGGTACGGCCGATCTGGGAAATGGCCGAGTACATAGCAGCGGAGTGATTCCGCGATGGACGATCGCTCGGAGATCGCTCGGGCGGCGGCCGAAGCGGCCGCCCGGCGCAGCTACGGCAAGCTGGTCGCCTGGCTGGCGGCGCGCACGCGCGACGTCGCCGGCGCCGAGGACGCGCTGGCCGATGCCTTCGCGGCCGCGCTCGAACGCTGGCCGCGGACCGGCGTGCCGGCGCAGCCGGAGGCCTGGTTGCTCTCCGTGGCGCGCCGGCGCGACGTGGACGCGGTGCGGCGACGCCTGACCGGCGAGGCGGCCCGCGACCATCTGCAGCTGATTGCCGAGGAGATGGAGGCGCGCATGGACGGCGAGGATCTGCCCGACGACCGGTTGCGGCTGATGTTTGCCTGCGCCCATCCGGCGATCGAACCGAGCGTGCGCGCGCCGTTGATCCTGCAGACGATCCTCGGTTTCGACGCCGCGACGATCGCCTCGGCCTTCCTGGTTTCACCGGCGACGATGGGGCAGCGTCTGGTGCGGGCCAAGTCCCGCATCCGCGAAACCGGGATCCCGTTCCGCGTGCCGGAACAGGCGGAGCTCGGCGACCGGCTGGGTGCCGTGCTGGAAGCGATCTACGCCACCTTCGCCGAAGGCTGGGCGGATGCGACCGGCACCGACACCAGGCGGCGCAACCTCGCCACCGAAGGCATCTGGCTCGGACGGCTGGTCGCCTCGCTGATGCCGGACGAGCCGGAGGCGCTCGGACTGCTGGCGCTGATGCTTTTCGCCGAGGCGCGCCGTTCGGCAAGGCGCGGACCGGAGGGGGACTTCGTGCCGCTTGCGGAGCAGGATATCGCGCTGTGGGACGACAGCCTGATCGATGAGGCGGAAGCCTTGCTGGTGCGCGCCGCGCAAAGAAAAATCATCGGCCGCTACCAATTGGAGGCCGCCGTGCAGTCCGCCCACGCGGCGCGCCGGCGCGGCAGCGGTACCGACTGGGCGGCTATCCGCCAGCTTTACGACGCGTTGCTCGCCGTCGCCGGCTCGCCGGTGGTGGCGATCAACCGCGCTGTGGCGATCGCCGAAACCGAGGGCGCCGCGGCAGGACTGGCAGCGCTTTACGTGCTGGGCGAGGACAAGCGGCTGCAGGATTACCAGCCCTATTGGGCCGCCCGCGCCGGGCTGTTGGCCAGGATCGGCAACATCAAATACGCCGCCGAGGCCTACGACCAGGCGATCGGCCTCGAGCGCGATCCGGCGCTGCGGCGTTTCCTGCAGGACGAGAAGGCCAAGCTCTCTAGGAATTAGAGCAATGCCAGGACTGCTTTAAGGCCACATCTCGTGCGATGCGTTCAGCTTGCGTATCAGCTCATACTGACGCAGCCTCGCCCACAGGCGTTCGATGTTCGGCCAGGCGCTGCGCGCCTTCTCGATGTCGGGATGCCAGGCCACCAGCATGACAAGGTAGATGTCGGCAAGCGAGACCGTCTCGCCGGCCAGGCAGTCACGCCCGGCCAGCGCCTGGTCGAGGATGGCAAAGCCGCGATCCATCTCGGCGACCGCCGCCTGCTTCACCGGCTGCAGGCCTTCGCCATCGGCGATGTAGCGGTGCGCGTAGTAGAGTCTGAGAATCGCCGGGTAGAGCACCGACGACATGAAGGCCATCCAGCGCAGGAAATCGGCGCGGCCCGGCGAACCCGCATCCGGCGCGAGGCCGGCCTTCGGATGGCGCTCGGCCAGCAGGATGCAGATCGCCGCCGATTCGGTCAGCGAATGACCGTCCGGCAGCGTCAGCACCGGCACCTGGTTCAGTGGGCTGATGGCGAGGAAGGCCGGATCGGGCACGTCCGTCTTCGGCACGTCGATCTGTTCGAAGGGCACGCCGGTCATGGCAAGCGCCGCCTCGACGACGAAGCCGCCGCTGCCCGGGCGCGTATAGAGCTTGTACATCGAAAAATCCTCCGCCACCGACGAACAGTCGGCACGGGGAGTAGAATCGGAAGCCTCGCCCAAGCTCAAGCGAGGCGGCCGCTACCAGCCTTGTTTTTTCGACGGTCCAGCGCGGATGGGCCTAAGCGCCCAGGCCGTCGAACAGGATGGTCGAGAGATAGCGCTCGGCGAAGGAGGGGATGACGACGACGAGGTTCTTGCCCTTGTTCTCGGGCCGCGAGCCGACGACGATCGCCGCCTGGAGCGCGGCACCCGACGAGATGCCGACCGGCACGCCTTCGAGGCGGGCGACGAGCCGGGCGTTGGCGACCGAATCCTCGTTCGAAATCCTAACCACCTCGTCATAAATCGAAGTGTCGAGGATTTTTGGAGCGAAGCCCGCGCCGATGCCCTGGATCTTGTGCGGACCGGGCTGGCCGCCCGACAGCACCGGCGAGGCTTCGGGCTCGACGGCCACGACATGCAGCGACGGCTTGCGCTTCTTCAGCACCTGGCCGACGCCGGTGATGGTGCCGCCGGTGCCGATGCCAGCAACGAAGATGTCGACCTCGCCATTGGTGTCGTTCCAGATCTCCTCGGCCGTGGTGCGGCGGTGGATTTCCGGATTGGCCGGGTTCTCGAACTGCTGCGGAATGATGGCGTTGGGCAGCGTCGCGGCGAGCTCGTCGGCCTTGGCGATGGCGCCCTTCATGCCTTTCGGCCCCTCGGTCAGCACCAGCTCGGCGCCGAGGAGCGCCAGCATCTTGCGGCGCTCGACCGACATGGTCTCAGGCATGGTGAGGATAAGCTTGTAGCCCTTGGCGGCGGCGGCGAAAGCAAGCGCGATGCCGGTGTTGCCGGAGGTCGGCTCGATCAGCGTCGTCTTGCCAGGCGCAATCTTGCCGGCCTCTTCCAGCGCCTCGATCATGGCGACTCCGATGCGGTCCTTGACCGAGGCGATCGGGTTGAAGAATTCGAGCTTGGCCATGAGGTTGGCGACGATGCCCTTCTCCTTGGCGAACTTATCCAGCCTGACCAGCGGCGTGTCGCCAATCGTCTCCGTGATCGAGTTGAAGACGCGGCCGCGGCCGGGCACGCGCGCGGAGGTGACGGGCTTGTTCATTGGTTCGCTCCCAAGGCAATGGCACAGGCAAGACAGAATAGGGCTTTCAGCCGCGCAAGATAGGCCGGCGACCGAAAATATCCGAGTAGGGCGGTTGCTCAAAACCGCGCCGCGCCGGAAATGCATTTTCCGCCATCAGCGGTTTCAGGAATGGTTTGGCTGAAATCGAAACGATCACGCACCAAGTGGTGTTGAGATTCAGGTCAGGCCGAGCCGAGAAGGGTGGATTTCGAGAACCGGAGCGGAGCGTACTAGAAGTACGTGAGCACCGGAAGCGCAGGAAGCCGTCCTTCGCAGGCCGGGCTCACCTGAATATCAATACACCTTATTGACGCGCCGCGATGGCGGCCGCCGCGCCCATCATGAAGCCGGCGGCCGTGCGGTTCAAAAGCTTCAGCGCGCGCGGCGATTTCAGGAACCAGCGCGCCTTGGCGGCCAGGGCCAGATACGGCACCAGCACGACGAACAGCACCATCACGGTGAGCACCGCCAGGATGGCGTAGTCGGCGAACGTGATCGTCTTCAGGTCGACGATAGTCGGCGTGATGGCGAGGTAGAAGATCATCGTCTTCGGGTTGCCGAGCGTCACCGTCAGTCCGGCGATGAAGCTCGACACCAGGCCGCCCTTGGCCTTCCGCGCCTCGATGGTTTCCGGTGTGATCCAGCTGGTCCAGAAGCGCCAGGCAAGAAAGGCGAGATAGGCGACGCCGGCCCATTTGATGGCAAGGAAAACCATGCCGAAGGTCTGGGCGACGAAGGCGAGCCCGAGCACCACCGCGGTGAGATAGGTAAGGTCGCCGAGCATCAGCCCGAACGACATGGCAAGCGAGGACCGGAAGCCGGAGCCGAGCGCCCGGGCGACAAGCGCCGTCACGCCGGGACCCGGAATGGCGGCGGCGACGCCGAGGGCGGCGCTGTAAGCGAGAAATCCGGTGAGCGTCATGGTTGCAGTCCCGAGATAGGGACGCGCTTGTCGCACGAAATCGAACGGAAATGAATTCGCTATCGGGCAAATTCGTTTGCGCCAGCCCCCTCATCCGGCCGCTACGCGGCCACCTTCTCCCACAAGAAGGGGAGAAGAGGTTGGCGCCGGCAATCCGGGTGAGGGGGACCTCAGCGGAGGGTCGAGGTTACCCGCCATAAGTAATGCGCCAGATGGTGCCGTTAGCGTCCTCGGTGACGATCAGCGCGCCGTCCTTGGCCACCGCCACGCCGACCGGCCGGCCCCAGACCTCGTCATCGGAGATAACGAAGCCGGTGGCGAAGTCTTCGTATTCGCCGGTCGGCTTGCCGTCCTTGAATTTCAGCCGCACCACCTTGTAGCCGGTGCGCTGCCCGCGATTCCATGAGCCGTGCAGAGCGACAAAGGCGTCGCCTCGGTAATCGGACGGAAAGTTGTCGCCGTCGTAGAAAGCAATATTGAGGGGGGCGGAATGGGCCTGGATGACCACGTCGGGGAGGGCCACCTTATCAGCGAGGTCGGGTCGCGCACCGGCGTGGCGGGGATCCTCATTGGCGCCGATATAGTACCAGGGCCAGCCGTAAAAGGCCCCATCCCGCACGGTCGTTGCGTAGTCGAACGGTACATTGTCGCCGAGCCCGTCGCGCTCGTTGACGACGCACCAGAGAGCGCCGGTGCCTGGCTGCACCGTCATGCCCGAACAATTGCGCAGGCCGGTCGCGACGACGCGGCGATTCTTCCCGTCGGGATCGAAGGCAAGCACGTCGGCGCGCCCTTCCTCGGAGTCCCAGGCGGCGCCGAGCGGCATGGACCTGGCCCACGCGTCGATGCCGCCATCCGGCTTCGCCGCCATGCCCTCGGCCACATTAGTTTCCGAGCCTACCGAGACATAAAGCGTCTTGCCGTCCGGCGAAAACGCGATGTCGCGGGTGCCATGGCCACCTGTCGGAATGCCGGAGACGATGATCTCCGGATCGTCGGAGGCTTTGAGATCGCCGTCGCGATAGGCGAAGCGGACCACACTATCGGTGTTGGCGACATAGACCCATTGCGGCTTGTCGCCAGGGGGATAGAAGGCGATGCCATAGGGCTGGTTCAGATAATGCGCGAACTTCGCCTCGCGGGCCGGTTTTGCGTTGTTGCCGGCAAGGCGATACACAAGAACCCGATCCTCGTTGCTGTCGGCGACGAACAGGTCGCCATTGGGCGCAACACGCACGACGCGCGGGTTGGGAAGGCCGGACGCGATCAACTTGGCCGAGAAGCCGCGCGGCAGAACCGGCGCAGCCCCTTCGGGCCGATCCGCAACACCGGTGCTATTCGACGCGGATTTGGTGAGATACGGTTTCTGCAGATCGTCAGGCTTCAGCAGCCGGCGTACGCCCGGGCGGTCGGCCTTCCAGTCGCCGAAGGCCTTTTCGCCGCTGAGCAGTGGCTGATCAGCCTGCTGCGCAAAGGCGCCGGTGGCGAGAACCAGCACAAGGCCCGCAACGCCGGCGATCCGCATCATGCTGTTCCTTCATCGTTGCCAACGCGCCCGATAGATCGGCGCCTGCCGACGCAGTCTCGGGCAAACGGTCTAAAAGCGAAGCAGGCGCACGCTGATTTGACGACAGGCCGCCAGGAAGTCAGGTCTCCTCTTCGACATCCAGATCGTCGTCGAGGCGCTGCTCCAGTTCTACAAGGTCTGCCGGCAAGGGCAGGCCCATGGCGCGGAGTTCCCGCAATTTCTCGCGCAGCTGCTCCTGGATCTCGTGATCGTCCTCGGGCTGGTTGATCATTTCCTGAAGCAGGAGGTCGATCTGGGCCTTGATTGCTTCCAGCGCCATGTCTTTCTCCTCCGCTGCGACCTTAGGTGTGTCGAGATTCAGGTCAGGCCGGCATCACCTGAATATCGATACACCTAACGAAGCATGCGCGAAATCAGCTGCGCCGTATAATCGACCATCGGCACGATGCGGGCGTAGTTCAGCCTTGTCGGACCGATGACGCCGAGCGCGCCGATGACTCGGGCATCCTTGTCGCGATAGGGCGCGACGACCAGCGACGAGCCGGACAGCGAAAACAGCTTGTTCTCCGAGCCGATGAAGATGCGCACGCCCGGCCCTTCCTCGGCGAGGTCGAGCAGCTGCAGCAGGCCGTCCTGCGTCTCCAAGTCCTCGAACAGATGGCGCAACAGTTCGAGGTCGGCCTGGGCGGTGACATTTTCGAGCAGGTTGGCGCGGCCGCGCACGATGAGACGCGCCGGTAGGCCACTTTCGGCGCCGGCCCAGACCGCGAGGCCCTTCTCGACCAGATCCTGCGACAGCGCGTCGAGGGCGGATTTGGTCTCGTCCTTGATGCGGGCGATCTCCGCCCGCGCCTCGGCCAGAGTGCGGCCGCGGATATGGGCGTTGAGGAAATTGGACGCCTCATGCAGCTGCGACACGGTCGTGCCGGCCGGCAGGTCGACGACGCGGTTCTCGACGTCGCCGTTCTGCGACACCAGCACGGCCAGCGCCTTGGTCGGCTCGAGCTGGATGAATTCGATGTGCTTCAGCGCCACCTCATTCTTGGCGGCAAGCACGAGGCCGGCACCGCGCGACATGCCGGACAGCATCTGGCTGGCCTCGGTCAGCATGTGCTCCAGCGTCGCGCCGGAGCCGGAGGCGCGCACCTGCGCCTCGATGATGCGGCGCTCGTCGTCGGACAAGTCGCCGAGCTCCATGAAGGCGTCGACGAAGAAGCGCAGACCCGTCTGGGTCGGCAGTCGGCCGGCGGAAATATGCGGCGCGTAGATCAGGCCGAGATGCTCGAGGTCGCTCATCACGTTGCGGATGGTGGCCGGCGACAGCGAGGAGGGCAGGATGCGCGATAGGCTGCGCGAGCCGACCGGCTCGCCGTCACGCAGATAAGAATCGACAATCCGCCGGAAAATATCGCGCGAGCGCATGTCGAGTGACTGAAGCACCGGTGGCTGAAGCCCGGGTGACTGCGACGTCGCATCGACTGGTTTGTTCATTCCGGCAAGAAACCTCCTGTCGAAAAGATATAGACTTAAGCCACCCCCGCGCAACCCGGTGCCGCGTTTGCGGTCACCCAGGTGCCGCGTTTGCGGTCACCCCGACGTTTGCCTTGCGGCCCCTTTTCCTTTGCGACTTGCCTCGCATGCGTCTACAAGCCGGCCACGATTCCGACAAACGAGAAGAAAGCAGGCCGAATGCGCCCCTCCAAACGCCAAGCCGACGAAATGCGCGCCATCTCCTTCGAGCGCGGCGTCTCCAAGCATGCCGAAGGCTCCTGCCTGGTGAAGTTCGGCGACACGCATGTCTTGTGTACGGCAAGCCTGGAGGAAAAGGTCCCGGCCTGGATGCGCAATTCGGGCAAGGGCTGGGTGACGGCCGAATACGGCATGCTGCCTCGCTCGACCGGCGAGCGCATGCGGCGCGAGGCCTCCGCCGGCAAGCAGGGTGGCCGCACGCTGGAGATCCAGCGGCTGATCGGCCGTTCGCTGCGCGCCGTGGTCGACCTGCAGGCGCTGGGCGAACAGCAGATCACCGTCGACTGCGACGTCATCCAGGCCGATGGCGGCACCCGCACCGCCTCGATCACCGGCGGCTGGGTGGCGCTCTACGACTGCCTGCGCTGGATGGAAGCGCGCCAGATGGTCAGCGTTTCCAAGGTGCTGAAGGACCACGTCGCGGCGATTTCCTGCGGCATCCATGACGGCCAGCCGGTCATCGACCTCGACTACCTGGAGGATTCCTCGGCCGGCACCGACGCCAATTTCGTCATGACCGGCAAGGGCGGCATCGTCGAGATCCAGGGCACCGCCGAGGGCGAGCCTTTTTCCGAGGAGCAGTTTGCGGCGCTGATGGGGCTGGCCAAGAAGGGCATTTCACGGTTGGTGAGCCTGCAGCAGATGGCGGTGGCGTAGAGCCCCGCTGGGAAAAAGAATGAGGTTGGCGATCCTTCACACCCCCCTCTGGCCTGCCGGCCATCTCCCCCGCAAGGGGGGAGATCGGATGTCACCTTGGGTTTCGCCAACCTCCCACGTTGAAACGCCTTCGCCGAAGCTGCTGATCTCCCCCCTTGCGGGGGAGATGCCCGGCAGGGCAGAGGGGGGTGCCTCGTGATGCCCTCGGCAATTTTGGAGTCAGCACTTTATGTGACTGATCTCAATGCAGCCGAAGCCTTCTACCGCGACATCATCGGCCTCGAAGCTTTGGGCAAGGTCGAAGGGCGCCACGTCTTCTTCCGCTGCGGCGAAGGCGTGTTGCTGCTCTTCAACGCCGAGGCGACCAAAATCCCGCCTGCGCCCGACGCCCGGCTGAAGGTGCCGCCGCATGGCACGGCAGGCGAGGGGCATCTGTGTTTTGCAGCAACCGCCGATGAAATCGCCGAATGGCGCAAGCACCTGGCGGCCAAGAACATCGCCATCGAAAGTGATTTCGAGTGGCCGCAAGGCGGGCATTCGATCTATATCCGCGACCCTTCGGGCAATTCGATCGAGTTCGCCGAGCCAAGGATCTGGGGTTTCTGATGCATTCTTTGAACGGCCAGAAGATCGTCGTCGCCAGCCATAATGCGGGCAAGTTGCGCGAATTCGCCGACCTGATGGCGCCGTTCGGCTTCGAGGCGAAATCGGCCAAGGAATACGGCCTGCCCGAGCCGGACGAAACCGGCACCACCTTCGAGGAGAACGCCTATATCAAGGCGTTTGCGGCGGCCAAGGCCACCGGCCTGCCGGCGCTGTCGGACGATTCCGGGCTCTGTGTCGACGCGCTCGACGGCGCGCCGGGCGTCTACACTGCCAACTGGGCGGAAAAGCCGGACGGCAGCAGGGATTTCGGCATGGCGATGCAGAAGACTGAGACAGCGTTGCAGGAAGCCGGCGCCACCGAGGCCTCGCAACGCACCGGCCGCTTCGTTGCCGTCATCTGTCTCGCCTTTCCGGACGGCGAGGCGGAGTATTATCGCGGCGAAGCGGAAGGCACGCTGGTGTGGCCGCCGCGCGGCACGGTCGGCTTCGGCTACGACCCGGTGTTCCTACCCAATGGCTTCGACAAGACGTTTGGCGAGATGAGCGCGGAGGAGAAGCATGGCTGGAAGCCAGGCCAGGCAACCGCCCTTTCGCACCGCGCCCGCGCCTTCCAAAAGTTCGCTGAGGCGCGCCTGAACCTGGCCCGGCTCGGTTCAGAATGATCGGGACCGGCCAGACGATGCAGCTCGACCGCAGCCCCGGCTTCGGCGTCTATATCCACTGGCCGTTCTGCGCGGCCAAGTGCCCTTACTGCGACTTCAACAGCCATGTCCGCCACCAGCCGGTCGACCAGGAGCGCTTTGCCCGCGCCTTCAAGACGGAGCTTGCGACCATGCGCGACCGAACCGGGCCGCGCGAGGTGACCAGCATCTTCCTCGGCGGCGGCACGCCGTCGCTGATGAAGCCGGAAACGGTCGGCGCCGTGTTGGAGGCCGTGGCGAGTAACTGGACGGTGCCGGCAGGCATCGAGGTGACGCTGGAGGCCAACCCTTCCTCGGTCGAGGCCGAGCGCTTCCGCGGCTATCGCGCCGCCGGCATCAACCGCGTGTCGCTCGGCGTGCAGGCGCTGAACGACAAGGATCTGCGCTTTCTCGGACGGCTGCATAATGTCGAGGAAGCCTTGCACGCCATCGGTTTGGCGCGTGAGATTTTTCCGCGCCTGTCCTTCGACCTGATCTATGCGCGGCCCGGCCAGACGCCGGAGGCGTGGGGCGCGGAGCTGGAGCAGGCGATCGGCTATGCCGTCGACCATCTCTCGCTCTACCAGCTCACCATCGAGGAGGGCACGCCCTTCCATGCGCTTTACGCGGCCAAGAAATTCACGCTGCCCGACAACGACCACGCCGCCGACCTCTACGCGCTGACGCAGGAGGTGACGGCGGCGCACGGACTGCCGGCCTATGAGATTTCCAACCACGCTCACCCGGGTGCAGAGAGCCGGCACAATTTGACCTATTGGCGCTATGGCGAATATGTCGGCGTCGGCCCAGGCGCGCATGGCCGCTTTGTCGAGAATGGCCGCCGCACGGTGACGATAGCCGAAAGGATGCCGGAGACCTGGGCCAACCTGGTCGAGGCCAAGGGACATGGCGTCACCGGCGGCGAGATCCTGACCCGCGCGGAAGAAGCCGACGAGTTCCTGCTGATGGGGCTCAGGCTCGCCGAAGGCATCGACCTGCAGCGCTACGAGGCGCTCGCCGGGCGCGGCCTTTCCAGCGCGCGGCTCTCCGTGTTGCAGGAGGAAGGGCTGGTGGCGCCGGTCGGCAATGCCAGGCTGCGCGCCACGACCGCCGGCATGATCGTGCTCGATGCGGTGGTGGCGGATTTGGCGCGGTAACCTTTGAAGAACGTCCTGTTCGTCTGCAGCCAGAACCGGTTGCGCAGCCCCACCGCCGAGCAGGTGTTTTCGAAGCGCCGCGACATCGAGGTCGAATCGGCAGGCACCAATCACGACGCCGACAACCCGCTGACGCATGAGCTGGTCGCCTGGGCCGACATCATCTTCGTCATGGAAATGGCGCACCGCGCCAAGCTGCAGAAGACGTTCCGGTCGAGCCTGAAGGGCACCAGGGTGATCTGCCTGGACATCCCGGACGACTACGAGTTCATGGACCCGGAGCTGGTGCGGCTGCTGGAGGTGAAGGTGCCGCGATACCTTTAAGCATCGTGCTTCTGGCGATGCTTGCCGCGGTTCTTCTCGCCATGCGACTCGCCATGGCGAACCGGCTTCTGGTCGGCCTTGTCGCGGCGGGCGCCGCTCTGGGCGGCGATGGGGTGTGGAGGGATGCCCTCGCGGGCGGCTTTGCTTTCAAGTCGGCTGATGAAGATGTCGAAGCGATTGGGCATCGTCCGGTCCTGCCTCCTCCCGGGGAATCAGGGGTTAAATTCGCCGTTGCCGGTTTCGTTCCGCACTGTGGCAAAGGCATGGCGGATTCCTTGACCCTACCTCACGTTTTGCAACAGGCCGTCAGCCATGCCAAAGAGACTTTGTTCTTTCGCAACTCCGGACGGAAAACCGCTACGCACTTTTCCTGGAATTGCTTGAACGGAGGGTTATCGTTGACCGGCGACAAACGCAGCTACCTGATCGGGCAGACCGAGATCGCGGCACGGCCGCTCGCGCCGGCGCTCTATCTGGTGGCGACGCCGATCGGCAATCTGGCCGATATCACATTGCGCGCGCTGGAGACGCTGGCCGCCGCCGACATCGTCGCCTGCGAGGACACGCGCGTGTCGCGCGTGCTGCTCGAACGCTACGGCATCCGGCGGCGTACCACCGCCTATCACGAGCACAATGCGAGCGAGGCCGGGCCGAAGCTGATCGAGGCTTTGCAAGCCGGGCAGAGCGTTGCGCTGATCTCGGATGCCGGCACGCCGCTGGTCTCCGATCCCGGCTACCGGCTGGTCGGCGAGGCGCTGGAGCAGGGCATCCGCGTGGTGCCTATTCCGGGGCCTTCTGCGGCGCTCGCCGCGTTGACGGCATCCGGCCTGCCATCCGACGCTTTCCTGTTCGCCGGCTTCCTGCCCACGAAGACCGGGCAGCGGCTGACCAAGCTCGAAACTTTCAAGGCGGTGCCGGCGACGCTGATCTTCTTCGAATCGCCGCGCCGGCTGGCCGAGACGCTTGGCGCCATGGTCGAGGCTCTGGGCGGCGCACGCCGGGCCGCCATCGGCCGCGAGCTGACCAAGGCCTTCGAGGAGATGCGGACCGGCACACTGGCCGAATTGGCCGACCACTATGCGGCGGCCGACACGCCAAAGGGCGAGATCGTCATCTGCGTCGGCCCGCCCGAAGCGGCGGAAGACCAGCCGGCCGATATCGATCGGCTGCTGTTGTCGTTGGCGGCTGAAATGCCGGCCTCGAAAGCAGCGGCGGAAGCGGCGAAGATGACCGGCGGGCAGAAGCAGGCGCTTTACCGGCGACTGCTGGAGCTTAGGGAAGGCGATGGCTGAGCGTACTTTAGGCCATCGCCGAAAAGCTTACCGGCGCGGCCATCGCGGCGAATGGCTGGCGGCGCTGGCGCTGATGCTGAAAGGCTACCGCATCCTTGCCCGCCGCCATCGCACCAGGCTCGGCGAGATCGATCTGATCGCCCGGCGTGGCGATCTCGTGCTGTTCGTCGAGGTCAAGGCGCGCCGCACTTTGATCGAGGCCATGGAAGCGATCGGCCATGAATCGGAGCGGCGCATCGAGGGCGCCGCGGATATCTGGCTGTCGCGCCAGCCGGACTACGGGCGGCTTTCGCTGCGTTTCGACATGGTGGCCGTGCTGCCCTGGCGCTGGCCGGTGCATGTCGAGAACGCGTTTTATGGGCGGAATTGAGCGAGCTTTACCCTGCTACAAGGGGCAGGACAATCGCATACGGCGGCGCTGGCTCCCTCATCCGGCCGCTTTGCGGCCACCTTCTCCCCGAGGGGAGAAGAGACTGGCGCGACGCCAACAATCTCCTCGCCGCTCGGGGAGAGGTCAGCCGAGCGAAGCGGAGGCTGGGTGAGGGGGAGCGGCGTGTGTGATTGCCATTTCCCGGGGGCGAAGCCTCACCCCCAAACCATCAGCGCCACCAGCCCTGCAATGCCTACCACCAGCCGCCACCAGCCGAACAGCGCGTAGCCGTTCTTCGAGACGTAATCGAGCAGGAAGCGCACCACGATGAGCGCGGTGACGAAGGCGGCGATGAAGCCGACGGAAATGATCGGCAGGTCGGCCGAGGTCAGCACGTTGCGGTTTTTGAACAGGTCGAAGGCGAAGGCGCCGACCATGGTGGGCATGGCGAGGAAGAAGGAGAATTCCGCCGCCGCGCGCTTGTCGACGCCCATCAACAGCGCGCCGACGATGGTCGAGCCGGAGCGCGAGGTGCCGGGGATGAGCGACAGGCACTGGAACAGGCCGATCTTGAGATAAACGCTCAACGGAAAGCGCTCGACGTCGTGATGCACCGGCTTGAAGTTGATGCGGTCGACGACGAGCAGCACCACGCCGCCGATGATCAGCATGATGCAGATCAGCCGCGGCGATTCGAATAGATAGTTTTTGATGAAGTCGTGGCCCACCGCGCCGATGATCGCCGCCGGCAGGAAGGCAATCAGGATGCCGATGACGAAGTGCCGGGTTTGCGGGTCGCTGGGCAGCTTGATCAGCATTTGCCAGAGCTTGCCGAAATAGACGCAGAGGATGGCCAGGATCGCGCCGAGCTGGATCAGGATCTCGAAAGCCTTGCCGGTGGAGTGGAAGCCGAGGAAATGGCCGGCAAGCAGGATATGGCCGGTCGACGACACCGGGATGAACTCGGTCAGGCCCTCCAAAAGCCCAAGCAGCAGCGCTTCGACGATGGTCTGGCTTTCCATGGCAACCTCAGGATTTCGGAACAGCTGGGGACAACGGCTTGCTTGTCACGGCGCGGAAGTCCCCCTATAGGTCGCAACACCGTGACGGCCGCATGACGGGCCGCCAAGACTTACCGGTGCAGGTATCGATTCGCCAGTGCGCCCTATCATCGCGGAACCATGCTGACGCTTTTCCACCATCCGATGTTCGCCACCTGCCGGTTCGTCCGCCTCGCCTTCGGCGAGTATGGCGAGGAACTGGCGCTGATCGAGGAAAAGCCGTGGACGCGGCGCAAGGAGTTCCTGGCGCTCAACCCGGCCGGCACGCTGCCGATCCTGCTTGCCGAAGGCGACGTGCCGATCGTCGGCGCCATGGTGATCGCCGAATATCTCGACGAGACGCGCGGCGTCTTGAAGCGCGACAGGCGGCTGTTCGCCGAGGACCCGATGCAGCGCGCCGAGATCCGTCGGCTGACCGACTGGTATCTGGCGAAGGCCGAAAGTGAGGTCACCCGCCATCTGGTGCGCGAGCGCGTGCTGAAGCCGGTGATGCCGGAAACGGCCGGCGGCGGCTCGCCCGACTCAGCGGCGATCCGCGCTGCGCGCGCCAACATCCGCCAGCACATGAAATACACCAACTGGCTGGCCGGCACTCGCCATTGGCTGGCTGGCAGCAAGGTGACCTATGCCGACCTCGCCGCGGCGGCGACGCTTTCGGTGCTCGATTATCTCGGCGAAATCGATTGGCGCGAGCACAGCGCCGCGCGCGAATGGTATACGCGCGTGAAATCACGGCCGTCGTTCCGGCCGCTGCTCTCCGACCGAGTACGCGGCCTGTCGCCGGTATCGCATTATGCGGACCTCGACTTCTGAAAAACTGCGCGCGCTGATCGACGCGGAGGCGCGCCGCGCCGGCTTCGAGGCGGTCGCCGTGACCAGGCCGAACGCGATCCCGCTGGCGCCGGCAAGGCTCGCCGAATTCGTCTCCGACGGTTTTCATGGCTCGATGGAGTGGATCGCCGAGACGCTTCAACGCCGCGCCGAACCATCGACGCTGTGGCCGGAGGTGCGCTCGATCGTCGTCTTGGCAATGAATTACGGGCCTGACCATGACCCGCGCGATATCCTGGAAAAGCGCAACCGCGGCGCGATCTCCGTCTATGCGCAGAACCGCGACTATCACGACGTGATGAAGGGCCGGCTTAAGGAGATCGCCGGCAAGCTGGTCGCGCGCGCCGGCGGCGATGTGAAGGTGTTCGTCGATACCGCGCCGGTGATGGAAAAGCCGCTGGCGGAAGCCGCGGGGCTCGGCTGGCAAGGCAAGCACACCAACCTGGTCAGCCGCGCGCATGGCTCGTGGCTGTTCCTCGGCACGATCTTCACCACGGCCGAGCTCGAGTCGGACAAGGCCGAGATCGACCATTGCGGCTCCTGCCGCGCCTGCCTCGACGCCTGCCCGACCAATGCCTTTCCTGCCCCCTACCGGCTCGATGCGCGGCGCTGCATCTCCTACCTCACCATCGAGAACAAGGGGCCGATCCCGCGCGAATTCCGCGAAAAGATCGGCAACCGTATCTATGGCTGCGACGATTGCCTCGCCGCCTGCCCGTGGAACAAATTCGCCAGCGCGGCTTCCGAGGCGAAGCTTGCCGCGCGCAACGATCTGCGCGAGCCGAAGCTTTCGGAGCTGCTCGCGCTTGACGATGCGGCGTTCCGCGCCTTCTTCTCCGGTTCACCGATCAAGCGCATCGGCCGCGACCGTTTCGTCCGCAACGTTCTGATTGCGGCAGGAAATTCCGGCGACGCCTCGCTTGCGCCTGTCGTGCGCGGCCTGCTTGGCGATGCGTCGCCGCTCGTGCGGGGTGCGGCAATCTGGGCTCTGTCGCGATTGCTGCCCGACCGCGAATTTGGCGAGCTTGCCGCCACGGCTTCGAAGACCGAGATCGATACGGCAGTCCAAGAGGAATGGCAGGCGGCACTGGCAACTTCCGCCGCTGCGGATTGATGGGGTTCATTGATGGGCGAAAGACGCTTCTTCATCTTTGGCGCAGGCTACTCCGGCAAGGCATTCGCGCGGGCCAACGGACAGCATGAGCCGGTCTTCGGCACGACCCGAACGCCGGAAAAATTCGAGGCGCTGAAGCTCGCTGGAATCGAGCCGCTGCAGTTTGACGGCTCGCTGTCGGCTGACCTCGGCGATGCGCTGGCCAGGACCACGCATCTCATCGTCTCGGTCGCCCCTGACGAGGCCGGCGACCCGGTGCTCAACGTCGCCGGCGATAGGCTATGGAAAAAGATGCTGGCGCTGGAATGGATCGGCTATCTCTCCACCGTCGGCGTCTATGGCGACCATGGCGGCGACTGGGTGGACGAGACCAGCGCGTGCCGACCGGTGTCGAAGCGCTCGGTGATGCGGGTGGCTGCCGAACAGGAATGGCTGACGCTCGGCCGCGACATCGGAAAACCGGTGGCGATCCTGCGGCTTTCCGGCATTTACGGGCCCGGCCGCAATGCGCTGGCCAATCTCGAGGACGGCACCGCGCGGCGGCTCGTGAAACCCGGCCAGGTGTTCAACCGCATCCATTGCGACGACATCGCCGGCGCGCTCTGGCATCTGGCCGACAGGAATCTCGGCGGGATCTTCAACGTCACCGACGACGAGCCGGCGCCGCCGCAGGATGTCGTCGCCTATGCCGCGGGATTGATGGGCATCGAGCCGCCGCCGGAAATTCCGTTCGAGACCGCCCAACTTTCGCCCATGGCACGGTCTTTCTATGGCGAGAACAAGCGCGTTGCCAACAAGGCGATCAGGGCGGCCGGCTATCGCTTCCAGTTCCCGAACTACCGGGTGGCGCTGGAGCGGATGTGGGCCGAGGGTAACTGGCGGGACGGAGAGCCGCGCAGCGCGATGAGGCGTTGATGATCGATGCGGGACGCGCGGCGTGGTATGATTCGTTTCCGATCGGGCTCGCCTGACTTTGCGGCAACGGATAGACTGGAAGGGGACCCAGCCTGATGAATTTGCGATCGCTGCCTGACCGCAAGCCGTTCCTGACCGCCGCGCTCGCGCTGGTAACCTTGGCCGCGCTGGCGGCCGGCGCAATCTCGGCCGAACCGCGTGCGAAGGACCTGTTCGGGGCGCGAAAGCTGCCTGCGGTCGCTCCGGCGCAATCCTTCGGCATCTATTCAAAAGGCTGCTTCACCGGCGGCGTGGCGCTGCCGATGGACGGGCCGGGCTGGGAAGTGATGCGCCCGTCGCGCAACCGCCGCTGGGGCCACCCGGCGATGATTTCGCTGATCGAGAAGCTCGCGCGGGACGCCCAGGCGGATGGCTGGCCAGGTCTCTTGATCGGCGATGTTTCGCAGCCGCGCGGCGGACCGATGATGACCGGCCATGCCTCGCACCAGATCGGGCTGGACGCCGACATCTGGCTGACGCCGATGCCGAAGCGGCCGTTGACCATGGCGCAGCGCGAGTCGATGAGCGCGACGCTGATGGTCGATGAAAAGACGCATCTGGTGAAGGATGCGCTGTGGACGCCGGCGCATACGCGGCTTTTGAAGCGCGCGGCCAGCTATCCGGAGGTCGAGCGTATCCTGGTCAATCCCGGCATCAAGAAGAAGCTCTGCGACACCGTCACCGGCGACCGCACGTGGTTGCGCAAGATCCGGCCGTTCTGGGGCCATGACTATCATTTCCACATGCGCATTGGCTGCCAGCCGGGCTCGCCTTTCTGCAAGGCGCAGGAGACGACGCCGGACGATGACGGCTGCGGCAAGCCGCTTGCCTGGTGGTTCACCGCGGAGCCGTGGCGGCCGAACAAGAACCCGGACGCGCCAAAGGCGCGCGACCTAATGACCATGGCCAACCTGCCGAAGCAATGCCAGGACGTGCTCAGCGCGCCGGACGCGCCCTCGCTGGAGGCGGTGACCTATCATGGCGGCGGAGCCGCCGCTGTCGCCGTTGCCGAACCACAGCCGGCCGAGCCGCAACCAAGCGAACCGGCGCAAACGATTTCCAGCGACAACGCCTCAATCCCGGCGGCGGCAAGCGCCTTCGCGCCAACGCCAAAAATCGGCATCCCGCTGCCAAGGCCAAGGCCGGGGAACTGACGCCGAAGCCGGACGTCCAATCGTCACGCTGGCTGGATGAGGCCCGGAAGCGAAGCCGCTTTCCCTTTGCAAGCCCATGCGCTAGTTCAACGAACAGACGAATGGCGGAAGGCCAGAACGGGGACGCGCGAGAAAAAATGCCAAGCGAGAACGAGACAGCGCTGCGGTTTCCGGTCCTGATTGGCGACATTGGCGGCACCAATGCGCGCTTCTCGATCGTGCTCGACGCCAATTCGGAGGCGACCGAGCCGCAAATCGTCCAGACGGCCAATTTCAAGACCATCGACGAGGCGATCCAGGCGGCGGTGCTCAACCGCTCTTCCATCCAGCCGAATTCGGCGGTGCTGGCGATCGCAGGGCCGGTCGACGGCGACGAGATCCCGCTCACCAACTGCCCTTGGGTGGTGAAGCCGAGGCAGATGTTTCGCACGCTCGGCCTGAGCGAGGTCGTGGTGCTCAATGATTTCGAGGCGCAGGCGCTGGCCGTGGTGGCGCTCGGCGAGGAGCATATGGAGAAGATCGGCGGCGGCACGCCCGAGCCCAATGCCGGCCGCGTCGTGCTCGGCCCGGGAACCGGGCTCGGCGTCGCCGGGCTGATCTACGCGCTCAACCACTGGATCCCGGTGCCGGGCGAGGGCGGGCATATGGATATCGGCCCGCGCACGCCGCGCGACTTCGAAGTGTTCCCGCATATCGACAAGCTGGAGGGCCGCATTTCCGGCGAGCAGATCCTGTGCGGCCGCGGGCTGGTCAATGTCTATCGCGCCGTGGCCAAGGCCGACGCCAGGCCGGCGCCCTTCGCCACGCCGGCCGAGGTTACCGCGGCAGCGCTTTCGAAATCCGATCCGGTGGCTGAAGAGGCGCTGGCGCTGTTCGTCACCTGCCTCGGCCGCACCGCGGGCGACCTGGCGCTGGTGTTCATGAGCCGCGGCGGCGTCTTCCTCACCGGCGGCATCGCGCAGAAAATCGTGCCGGCGCTGAAGGCCGGCAATTTCCGCGCCGCCTTCGAGGACAAGGCGCCGCACAGCGCGCTGATGCGCGAAATGCCGGTCTATGTCATTACCCATCCGCTGGCGGCGCTGCTCGGGTTGGCCGCCTATGCCAGGATGCCGTCGCTGTTCGGCGTCAACACGGCGGGGCGGCACTGGCGGGCGTGATCGCGCCCGGTTTCGGGACGACGATCGGCCGCCGCGACGAAGTTTCGCCATAGGCAAGCCGTAGCCGGGGCGCTAAGAGGATGCCGGAATGCGGCCCATCCGACACGCGGATAATCACGAAGCGCCCCTGATTTGACTGTTCAAACTTCGCTCAAACTGAAAGTCCAGCCCACCGAGGTCAGCGCCGTGCTGCGCCGCATCCTGGCCGAGAACGGCAAGGAATACCGCTGGACCTATGTCGTTGCCGTCGCCTGCCTGCTGATTGTTTCCGGCACCACCGCCTTCACGGCGTGGATCATGGCCCCGATGATCAACCAGATCTTCTACGAACGGCGCGGCGACATGATCGTGTGGATCTGCGCCGGTTTCCTGGGAGCCTCCGTCCTGCGCGGCTTCGCCGGCTACGGCCAGGCCGTGGCGCTGGCCAGGATCGGCAACAACCTGGTCGCCCGCTACCAGAAGCGCAGCTTCGACCATCTGATGAAGCTCGGCGTCGACTTCTTCAACGAGACGCGTTCCGGCCGGCTGGCGGCACAGGTCAACGAGAATGTCGGCGGCATCCGCGACCTGCTGTCGCTGACGCTGACCTCCATCAGCCGCGACGCGGTCTCGCTGGTCGCTCTCGTCGGCGTAATGATCTACCAGGATCCGGTGCTGTCGCTGAGCTCGCTGCTGATCGGACCGCCGTTGATCTGGGCCGTCGTCTACATCACCGGCCGCCTGCGCAAGATCAACCGGGAATCGGTGCTCATCAACTCGCGGCTGAACGGGTCGGTGCAGGAAGCCACGCAAGGCATCGCCATCGTCAAGGCCTTCACGCTGGAGGACGAGCTGGCGCGCCGCATCGGCATCATGGCCGACATGGCCGAGCAACGTAACAACAAGATCGCCCGGGTCTCTGAGCGGCTGTCGCCGATTTCCGAAATTCTCGGCGGTCTCGCCGTCACCGCCGTGCTTGCTTATTCCGGCTATCGGGCGCTGGTGCTTGGACAGCCGCCGGGCGCGGTGTTTTCCTTCATCACCGCGCTGATCCTGGCCTATGACCCGGCAAGGCGCCTGGCGCGCACACAGGTCGGTATGGAACGTGCCCTGGTCAACGCGCGCATGATCTACGAGCTGCTCGACCTCGAGCCGAAGCAGAGCGACGCCCCCGATGCGGTCGAGGCCAGGATCACCACCGGCGAGGTGCGCTTCAACAATGTGACGTTCGGCTACAGCGCCGACACGCCGGTGCTCCGGGATTTGAGCTTTACCGCCGCGGCCGGCAAGGTCACGGCCATCGTCGGCGCATCGGGTGCCGGCAAGTCGACGATGGTGGCGCTGCTGCAGCGCTTCTACGACGTCGACCAGGGCTCGATCGAGGTCGACGGCCAGGATATCGCCAAGGTGACCAAGCATTCGCTGCGCCAATCGATCGCCTATGTGGCGCAGGCGCCCTATCTGTTCGAAGGCACGATCCGCGACAACATCCGCTACGGCCGGTTGTCTGCCACTGACGCCGAAATCGAGCAGGCGGCGAAGCTGGCTGCCGCCGACGAGTTCATCCGCCAGCAGCCGCAAGGTTACGACACGCCGGTCGGCGAAGGCGGCTCGACGCTGTCCGGCGGCCAGCGCCAGCGCGTCTCGATCGCGCGCGCCATCGTGCGCCAGGCGCCGATCCTGTTGCTCGACGAGGCGACCTCGGCGCTCGACAACGAGGCGGAAGCGCGCGTCCAGGAAGCGCTCGCCCATGTCATGGAAGGCCGCACCACCATCGTCATCGCGCACCGGCTGTCGACCGTGGTCAATGCCGACCATATCATCGTGCTTGAAGAGGGTCGGCTGGTCGAAGAGGGCACGCACGCCTCGCTGATGGCCGATCCGAATAGCATCTATGCCCGCTTCCACCGGATCCAGGGCAAGAAGGGGTTGGGGCTTGTCGACGACGTCAAGGCAAGCCAAACTTCGGCCCAGACCCCGGCGCCGCGTATGCGCGCAAAGAAGACCGTCAGGAGAAGCGCATGAGTGAAGCCGGCGATATGGGCCTGGTGGTGGTGGGCGCCGCCGGCCGCATGGGCCAGACGCTGATCCGCGCCATCCATACCATGCCCGGCGCGCGCGTCGCCGCTGCCGTCGAGCGGCCGGATTCGCCGCATCTCGGCAAGGATGCCGGCGAGCTCGCCGGTGTCGGCATCATCAACGTGCCGATCGTAGACGACCCGCTGCCGGCCTTCGCCAAGGCCGACGGCGTGCTCGATTTCACCGCGCCCGCGGCAAGCGTCGAATTCGCCGGCTATGCCGCGCAGGCGCGCATCGTGCACGTCATCGGCACCACCGGCTGCTCGGCCGACGACAATGCGAGGATCGCCGCCGCCGCGCGCCATGCCACGATCGTCAAATCCGGCAATATGAGCCTCGGCGTCAATCTTCTGGCGGTGCTGGTCGAACAGGCCGCGAAGGCACTCGACCCGGAGGATTTCGACATCGAGATCCTGGAAATGCACCACCGCCACAAGGTCGACGCGCCGTCCGGCACGGCGCTGCTGCTCGGCGAGGCGGCGGCGAAAGGGCGCGGCATCGACCTTGCCGCCAACAGCGTGCGGGTGCGCGACGGCCATACCGGCGTGCGCAAGGCGGGCTCGATCGGCTTCGCCACGCTGCGCGGCGGCTCCGTCGTGGGCGACCACAGCGTGATCCTGGCCGGCACCGGCGAGCGCATCACGCTCTCCCATCATGCCGAGGACCGAGCGATCTTCGCGCGCGGCGCGGTTAAGGCGGCGCTCTGGGCCCGCGGCAAGAAGCCGGGACTCTATTCCATGCGGGACGTGCTCGGCCTCAGCTGAGAGCGGCCCTTCCACAAAATCTCTAAGGAGCAAACATGTCGGGAACTCTCGTGCTCGTGCGCCACGGCCAGAGCGAATGGAACCTGAAGAACCTGTTCACCGGCTGGCGCGACGTCGACCTGACCGAGCAGGGCAATGCGGAAGCGCTCGCCGCCGGCGAGAAGCTCAAGGCGCGCGGCCTGAAATTCGACATCGCCTACACCTCGGCGCTGAAGCGGGCGCAAAGGACCTGCCAGCATATTCTCGACGTGGTCGGCCAGAGCGAGCTAACGACGATCCGCGACCAGGCGCTCAACGAGCGCGACTATGGCGACCTCTCCGGCCTCAACAAGGACGACGCGCGCAAGAAATGGGGCGAGGAGCAGGTGCATATCTGGCGCCGCTCCTACGACATCGCGCCGCCCGGCGGCGAAAGCCTGAAGGACACCGGCGCGCGCGTGTGGCCCTATTACCTGCACGAGGTGCAGCCGCATGTGCTGCGCGGCGAGACCGTGCTGGTCGCCGCGCACGGCAATTCACTGCGCGCGCTGATCATGGCGCTGGACGGCAAGAGCGGCGAGGAGATCGTCAAGCTCGAGCTCGGCACCGGCGTGCCGGTGATCTACAAGCTCAACGCCGATTCCACCGTGGCGAAGAAGGACGTGCTGGAGGGGTGAGGCCATTCGGCCACCCAAGGCGACCCACGAAAAAAGCGCGTTGACACATATCGTTTGCCCGCTTACATGAGCGCCCACCAGCCCAGATGGCGGAATTGGTAGACGCGCACGGTTCAGGTCCGTGTTCCGCAAGGAGTGGAGGTTCGAGTCCTCTTCTGGGCACCAAATTCCCGTTCGGACCACGTCGCGGTTCCAGAACGCAAAGAAGAAGCCCGGTTCGTCCGGGCTTTCTTTTTGAGCCACCCTCCCCTTCCGGCCAGTTCGCGAACAAACCGCTTCAAACCCGGCGTCCCTGACGCTACGGTCGCGCCATGGCCCCTTTCGTCAGCCCGACCATCGCCGCCCGGCGCGACCAGATGTTCCCCATCCTCACCGATGCGGACATTAACCGAATGCGCCGCTTCGGCGAGGCGCGCGCCTATGCCGCCGGCGAGCATATCGTGACGGCCGGCGCGGTTTCGCCAGGCTTGATCCTCATCCTGTCGGGCAAGGTCGACATCACGCAGGCCGGCGGGCTCGGCCAGCGCGAGACGATCGTCACCCATGGCGCCGGCAATTTCATCGGCGAGCTGGCGCAGTTGTCGAACCGGCCGTCGCTGGTCAACGCCGAGGCGATCGAGCCGGTCGAGGCTGTCGTCATTCCCTCGCCACGACTGCGCGACCTGATGGTGCAGGAGGCCAACCTCGGCGAGCGCGTCATGCGGGCGCTGATCCTGCGCCGCGTCGGCCTGCTCGAAAGCGGCGCCAGCGGGCCGGTGGTCATCGGCCCTCCGGGCAATGGCGACGTGCTGCGGCTGCAGGGTTTTCTGCGCCGCAGCGGGCTTCCTCATCGTGCTCTCGATTCCGACACCGACCCTTGCGCCAAGACGCTGATCGAGCGGTTCCATGTCGACCCGCACCATCTGCCGATCGTGCTCTGCCCGAACGGCAAGCTGATGCACAATCCGGGCGAGAACGAGCTTGCCCGCTGCATCGGCCTGCTGCGGCCGGTCGATGCCGACAAGGTCTATGACGTGGCGATCGTCGGCGCCGGACCCGCCGGGCTGGCCGCGGCGGTCTATGCGGCTTCCGAAGGCCTTTCGACCATCGTGCTCGACTGCCGCGCCTTCGGCGGGCAGGCGGGCGCCTCGGCGCGCATCGAGAACTATCTCGGCTTCCCAACGGGCATCACCGGCATGGCGCTGATGGCGCGCGCCTACAACCAGGCCCAAAAATTCGGCGTCGAGATGGTGATCCCCGACGAGGCGAAGCTGCTCGGCGCCGCTGAGGATACCTCCGGCGCCCGCTACCAGTTAGCCATCGGCGACGGCGAGAGCGTGCGCTCACGCGCGGTGGTGATTGCCAGCGGCGCGCGCTACCGCCGCCTCGACGTCGCCAATCTGGCGCAGTTCGAGGGCACGTCAGTGCATTACTGGGCCTCGCCGATCGAGGCGCGGCTTTGCCAGGAGCAGGAGGTGGCGCTGGTCGGCGCCGGCAATTCGGCCGGACAGGCGGCCGTCTATCTGGCGAGCCAGGTGCGCAAGGTGACGCTTCTGGCGCGCCGCGACAGCCTCGATGACACCATGTCGCGCTATCTGGTCGACCGCATCAAGGCACAGCCGAACATCGAGGTGCTGACCGAGACCGAAGTTGCGGCGCTGGAGGGCCATGAGGGCAATCTCGAGCGGCTGCGCTGGCGCAACCGGGTGACCGGCGAGGAGACGGAGCGCGCGATCCAGCACCTCTTCCTGTTCATCGGCGCCGATCCGAACACCGACTGGCTGGCAAACTGCAACGTGGCGCTGGACGCCAAGGGCTTTGTCCGCACCGGGCCGGACACGACCCCGGGACATGGGCTGATGGAAACCAGCCGCAGCGGCGTGTTCGCGATCGGCGACGTGCGCTGCGGCTCGACCAAGCGGGTCGCGGCCGCCGTCGGCGAAGGCGCGCAGGTGGTCGCGGCGTTGCATGCCTATCTGGCGCGGAGCGGCGCCGCCGCCGCCAACGAATAAATCAGCCCGAACCGGTAAGGAACCCGCGATGGACGAATGCAGGCACACCAAGGACATCAGAAAGGTCACGCCGAGCGCGCTAGGCTGCGAGGAATGCCTGAAGAACGGATCCTGGTGGGTGCATCTCAGGCTCTGCCGCACCTGCGGCCATGTCGGCTGCTGCGACGACTCGCCCAACCGCCACGCGACAAAACATTTCCACGCCACGCAGCATCCGATCATCGAAGGCTACGACCCGCCGGAAGGCTGGGCCTGGTGCTTCGTCGACGAGGTTTTTGTCGACCTCGAGGGCGATACGACGCCGCAGAACGGGCCGATCCCGAAGTTTGTCTGAGGCTGCCGACCGGGGGGCGCTTGGTCAGCGCACCGAACTCGTCACCGTCGGGTCGACGGGGTCCGGCACGGATTTGCGCTCATTGCCGGCGAAGATGCCGATGAGGAGAAGGCTGAGCACAACCGGCACAAACAGGATGGCGACGCGGGCCTGCACGTAAAAGATCGCACGCCATTCATTTCGCTTTTCGGGGCTGTCGTTCATCATGCTCGCTCTGTCTGCGCCTCCCGGGGCGGGAGAAAGAGACGAAGCGTTAAACATCTCCTTCCGATTCCGTTAACGGGGGCGATCTCGTTAATGGCAGAGGCAGCGCCGCCCCCTCTCCGGCCGCTACGTGGTCATCTCTCTCCCTATGTTCATCTACGCTATGCACACATCTTCTATGACTGGCGTGACTGATCGGGCCGAGGCTTGATGGCCAGGTGGTTCCCCCAATCCGTCGCTGCTTCGCAGCGCCACCTTTCCCCCCTCCGGAGGGAAAGGAAGGGAGACGAGCGTTGAGGCCAAAAAGCTCGGCGCCTTTCCTCTACCCCGTCGATCGGGGGAGAGGTGGCTCGGCGAAGCCGAGACGGAGTGGGGGTCGATCAGCGCTGCATTGGACAATGCATGACGGTCGCCTGAAAGTTCGCCGCGCTGATTACCGTGCAGGCAGCGCGAACAGCCTCCCACCCGCCGGCACGACGTCGTCGATGCCGGCGAGCCGCAGGCAGTGCCAGGCCATGGCGTGGTTGGAGGAGGTGACGGGAATGCCGATGCGCCGCTCCAGCTCCGCCACCGCCTCGGCAACCCGCAGGCTGGTGCAGGAGATGAAGATCGCCTCCACTCCCGGCACTTTTGCCATGTGTTCGGCCGCCGCCTCGATCGAGGCGAGCGAGATGCGGGCGGCCTCGCGGTCGTCGCGGCGGTCGAAAGTGGCGACGGCCGCGATGTCGAGGCCGCGTCCGGTGAAATAGCGCACCAGGCCCTGGTTGATCTCGGGCGCATAGGGCGTCAGCAGGCCGATGCCCCTGGCGCCGAGCGCCTTGAAGGCGGCCAAGGCGCCGGTGACCGGCGTGGTGCAGGCGACGCCCGGCCGCGCCTTCCTGATCTCGGCGAAGACGGCCTCCTCGCCGAGCGTCATGGTGGCCGAGGTGCAGCCGAAGCCGACAACGTCGAGCGGGATGCTGGGCAGGATGAGATCCACCGTCGGCGCGATGCGCGGGCCGATGGCGCGCAGCGTTTCCGGGGTGATGTCGTTGTCGTTGAAGAGGCGCGCCTCGTAGAAGGCGACGCCCGGAATGCGCACCAGCGCGCGGAACTCATGCTCCAGTGTCTGGTCGGTGGCGAGGATCGCCAGGCCGATCGCCGCGCGCGAGGCGAGGCCGCCGTCGATCTCGGATGGAAGGACGCCAAGATCCACGGGTCCGGAGGCGGGAAGGGGTGCAGCGGCAAGACTGGCGGACATGGCATTCCCTTTCTCGATCGGAGCGAGGACAGGTCTCGCTCAACAGGATCCTGCTCTCAGTTCAGAAGTCCATCCATTGAAATCGCCGGCTTGCGGCCGGCGATCAGGTCGGCGGTAATGCGGGCCGAGCCGTGCGACATGGTCCAGCCGATATGGCCGTGCCCGGTGTTGAGGTAGAGATTGCGCAGCCGCCGCTGGCCGAATTCAGGCAGGTTGTTCGGCGTCATGGGTCGCAGGCCCGCCCACATCTCGGCGCGGTCGTAATCGGCGCCTTCGGGATAAAGCTCCTCGGTCACGCCCTTCATGAAGGCGAAATCGGCCGGCTTGTGGCTGGTGTCGTAGCCTGCGAATTCCGCCGTGGCGGTGACGCGCAGCCGGTCGCCAAAGCGCGACACGGCGACCAGATTGTGCTCGTCGATCGCGGCGATGGTCGGCGGCGCCGGCCGGTTGCCGATCGGAATGGTTAGCGAATAGCCCTTGATCGGATAGATCGGCAGGCTGATGCCGACCGTCTTCGCGATCAGCGGGCTGTAGGAGCCGAGCGCCAGCACATAGGCGTCGCCCTTAACTGCCCCCTTGTCCGTCATCACCTGCGCGACGCCGTCGCCGGACGTCTCGATGCCGGTGATGGTGGTGCCGGTCCGGATCTCGCCGCCGCGCCCGATGACCTTGGCGGCCAGCGCCCGGGTGAACTTCGCCGGGTCGCCGGTCTCGTCGGTCGGGCAATGGATGCCGCCCGCGATCTTGTCCTTGGCCGAGGCCAGCGACGGATCGAGCGCGACGATGGCGTCGCGGTCGAGCACCTTGATCAGCTGGCCGTCGGATTCCAGCAGCCGCATATGCTCGACGCCTTTGTCGAGCGCCTGCTGGCTGCGGTAGAAATAGAGGATGCCGCGATCGTTGCGGTCGTATTCTATTGCCTCATCGGCAACCACCTCTTGCAGCACCGATTGCGAATAGACGGCGAGCCGATGCTTGAGCAGCGTGTTCCGCCGGGCCTTCTCGGCCGTGCATTCCATCAGGAACAGCCACGACCAGCTGTAGAGTCGGGGATCGGCCGACAGCCTGAAGCGCAGCGCCTGGTCCTTCAGCACCAGCGATTTCAACAGGATCATCGGCGCCCGGGGCGAGGACCAGACGAAGGAATGCCCCGGCGCAATCATGCCGGCATTGCCCCAGCTGGTCTCGGCGGCAACTTGAGGCTGCCGCTCGAGGACGACGACCTCGTGCCCGTCCTTCCGCAGCTGGTAGGCCGTGGTGACGCCGACCACGCCGCCACCCAACACGATCACGCGCATGACGCCTCCGGAGATCGCAAGCTGGCTCACTGTAAGGTGTAAGCTGCAGTGTGCAATGGCACACATGCAGAGATGTCGGCGGGACAGCACCCGCTCTGCCCTGCCGGGCATCTCCCCCGCAAGGGGGGAGATTAGCAGGTCCGCTGGCGGCGCCCTTCCTGCAACGTCGATGATTGGCGAAAGCGGTCGCGACATCCGATCTCCCCCCTTGCGGGGGAGATGGCCGGCAGGCCAGAGGGGGTGTGACGGAACTCGACGCCTGCCCCAAAAGCCTCACCCCGCCAGCGCCTGCTCCAGATCCGCAATCAGATCATCGCCGTCCTCTATCCCGCAGGACAGCCGCACCAAGGAATCGGTGATGCCGATCGCGCCGCGCTTCTCGGCCGGGATCGAGCCATGCGTCATCAGCGCCGGATGCTCGATCAGGCTTTCAACGCCGCCGAGGCTTTCGGCCAGCGTGAAAAGCTGGGTGCGTTCGAGGAAGCGCTTTGTCCCCGCAAGGTCGCGGTCGAGGTCGACCGAGATCATGCCGCCGAAGGCGTGCATCTGCTGGACGGCGATGGCATGCTGCGGGTGGCTGGCGAGGCCGGGATAGATGACGCGGCGGACATCTTTTCGCGTTTCCAGCCATTGCGCTATTTTCAAGCCGTTGGCCGAGTGACGCTCCATCCTGAGCGCCAGGGTCTTGATGCCGCGCAGGGCGAGAAAACTGTCGAACGGGCCGGAGATGCCGCCGATGGCGTTCTGCAGGAATTTCAATTGCGCGGTGAGGTCCTTGTTGTCGCCGACCACCGCCACGCCGCCGACCATGTCGGAATGGCCGTTGAGATATTTCGTCGTCGAATGCACGACGATATCGATGCCGAGCTCCAGCGGACGCTGGATATAGGGGCTGCAAAAAGTATTGTCGGCAACGGTAAGCAGACCCTTACGCTTTGCAAGCGCCGCAAGACCTTCGAGATCGACGATGCGCAGCAGCGGGTTGGTCGGCGTCTCGACCCAGAGCAGTTTCGTTTCCGGCCGGATCGCTGCCTCGACCTCCGCAAGGTCTGTGAAATCGGCGAAGCTCACCTGCAAGCCGGCCGAGCGCTTGCGCACCCGCTCCATCAGGCGGAACGAGCCGCCATAGATATCGTCGGTGGCGACGATATGGGCGCCGGCATCGAGCAGCTCGAGCACCGTCGAGATCGCGGCCAGGCCGGAGGCGAAGGCGAAGGCGGCCGAGCCGCTTTCGAGGTCGGCCACGGCGCGCTCGAAGGCGAAGCGCGTCGGGTTCTGGCTGCGGGCGTATTCAAAACCCTTGTGCACGCCGGGCGACTGCTGGCCATAGGTGGAGGTGGCGTAGATCGGCACCATCACCGCGCCGGTCAGCGGATCGTGGCTCTGGCCGCCATGGATGGTGCGGGTGGAAAAGGCCAGGCGGTTCTTGCCCAATTCGGGTCTTGGCGAAGTCATTTTGCGCGGCGCCTCAGATGGTTGATCAGGTCGATACGGGTTATCAGGCCGATGAATTCTTCGCCATCGAAGACGATGGCGACCTCGTTGCGGTCGAAGACCGGCAGCAGCGCATCCAGCGTCTGATTGGCCTGCAGCGTGTGCAGGTTCGAGGTCATGGCCGTGCGCACCGGCGCGTTGAAACGGTCCCAGCGGCCGTCATAGGGCCCGTCGACCTTGGCCAGGATGTCGCTCTCGTCGACGATGCCGATCAGCTTGCCGCCGTCCAGCACCGGCAGTTGCGAGACATCGGAACGGCGCATGCGGCCATAGGCATTGAGCAGGCTCTCGTCCGGGCCAACGGTGACGATGTCGCCGGTGCGCGGCGATCGCATGACGAGATCGCGCAGGTCGCCATGCTGTTCCTGGTCGGCGAGGCCCTGCTCGGCCAGCCAGATATCGTCGAACACTTTCGACAGATATTTGTTTCCGCTGTCGCAGACGAAGGTGACGACGCGTTTCGGCACCGTCTGCTCGCGGCAGTAGCGAAGCGCCGCCGACAACAGCGTGCCGGAGGACGAGCCGGCCAGGATGCCTTCACGCGACAACAGATCGCGCACCGCCAGCATGCTCTGCTTGTCGGGGATGGAATAGGCCTTCTTGACCAGCGAGAGATCGGCGTTGGGCGGCACGAAATCCTCGCCGATGCCTTCGACGGTCCAGCTGCCGGCCTCTTCCATCTTGCCGGTCTTGATCAGCGGCGCCAGCACCGAGCCGACCGGATCGGCCAGCACCATCTCGGTCTTCGGCGAATGTTTCGCGAAAAAGCGGCCGAGCCCAGTCAGCGTGCCGCCGGAGCCGACGCCGACCACCACCGCGTCGACGTGACCTTCGAGCTGCGAGAAGATTTCCGGCCCGGTCGTCGTCTCATGCGCCAGCGGGTTGGCCGGGTTGGCGAACTGGTTGGCGTAGAAGGCGCCGGGCAATTCTGCGGCGATCTTCTCGGCCATGTCCTGGTAATATTCGGGATGGCCCTTGCCGACATCGGAGCGGGTCATGCGCACTTCAGCACCGAGCGCGCGCAGATGCTGGATCTTCTCGCGCGACATCTTGTCGGGCACGACCAGGATGATGCGATAGCCCTTGGGAATGCCGACCTGAGCGAGGCCGAGGCCGGTGTTGCCGGCGGTGGCCTCGACGATGGTGCCGCCACGCTTCAGCCGGCCATCCTTCTCCGCCGCCGCGATCATCGACAGCGCGATGCGGTCCTTGATCGAGCCGCCGGGATTCTGGCTTTCGAGCTTGATGAACAGCCGGCATTTGCCGGTGTCGAATTTGGTCAGCTCGACGATCGGCGTCTGGCCGATCAGGTCGAGCACCGAGGCGTAAGGCGGGCGCAGTCTCGACAGATTGATGTCCGCGCCGCCGGGCGCCGGTTGTCTCTGCTCGCTCATCTGAGATGCTCCATGGAAGCAGACGCGGTTGTTGGCAATCTCGCGCATCGAGCCGCCGGAAGCCATTCCGGTTTCGCGGATCGCGCGATCCGTCTTTTCCAGCCCTTTGCCTTCGGAAAGAAGATAGATCGTGCCAATCCGGCGGCGAGTCGGGGAATGGAATTTCGCGAAGGGTCGCTGCACAGCGTCTCAATATTGAAGCCCGGCGCGAGGCCCCCCTCTCTGTCCTGCCGGACATCTCCCCCTCAAGGGGGGAGATCAGATGTCATCACCGCTTTCGCCAATCGCCAACGTTGCAGGAGAAGCGCCGGCGATCAAACCGCTCATCTCAACGAACCATCTCGTTCGTTGCCGCTGCCTTTTCCACCATGATAGCCAAACGTTGCGCGGGGCGAACAAGCAATCTCAAGGAGCGGCCGATGAAGATCCTTGCCTATGACAATTTCAAGTCCGGCGTCACGCTCGACGATCTCAGACCCTATCTGCGCGACGAGGTTTCCAATGTCTGGCGGCTGTGGAAGGCGGGCATCGTGCGCGAGAATTATGCGCGCGCCGATATCGGCGGCGTCATCATCGTCTTCGAGCTCGACAGCGTCGAGGAGGCGATGAGCTACACCGACGATTTCCCGCTTTCCAAGGCCGGGCTGCTGGAGTGGCACTTCATTGCCTTCGACGCGCCGCTGCCGCTCGAATTCCTGTTCGACCCGACGGTCGACATCGCCAAACCCTGGGATCGGACGGCGGCATGATCCGGTCGAGCGACGGCATCGAAATCCCCGCCACCTTGAAGGAATGGTGCGACCCGCGCCACATGGCGCTTATCGTCTACGACATGCAGGTCGGCATCTGCCGCCAGGTCGAGGGCGCGGCGGCGATCGTCGAGCGCACCGGCACGGCGCTGGAAGCGGCGCGGTCGGCCGGCATGCGGGTGGCCTTCACGCGCCATCTCTCGCTGCCGAAAAAATGGATGGGTACTACCCAACTACGCACCGCCATGGCCTGGCAGCGCCGCAACGATCCGGATGCGGTGCAGCCCTGGTTCCCGCGCGACGCCGAAGCAACGCGGATCGTCCCTGAACTCGCACCGCGCGCGGACGAGGCGGTGTTCGACAAGCTGACCATGTCGGCCTTCGATTCGACATCGCTTGGCTTCGCGCTGCGCGATTGCGGCGTGCGCGCAGTGGCGTTCGCCGGCATCGCCATGGAGATCGGCATCGAGCCGACCGCGCGCCAGGCGACCGACAACGGCTTTGTGGCCGTCGTTATCGAGGACGCCTGCGGCTTCGGCAACAAGGAAGCGCGTGATCGGTCGATGGCGACGCTTCGCTTCCTTGGCGAAGCAGTGGTCATCGATGTCGCCGGCTTCTGTGGCGCGCTTGCCGATGCCGGCTAATACTCTTTGTTTTTACACAATTCCGGACGGAAAACGGCTTAACACTTTTCCTGGAATTGCTTTAGGCAGCCGCCTCGATGTCGGTGCGGAAGCGCACGCCTTCGGTGCGGCCATGGATGCTGCCCCAGTCGTAAAGCGCCTGGAGCGCTGTGGCCAGATCGCGGCCGCGCTCGGTCACGGCATAGCGATCCTTGCCGTCGGGCGAGTTTTCGAGCGTGACGAAGCCGATCTCGACGAGATCGGCGAGGCGCTGCGTCAGCATCTTGTCGGAGAGCGAAGGGATCTGCCGGCGCAGCTCGGAATAGCGCAGCGGCTTTTGCTTGATGCGCGCCAGGATGACCGTCTTCCACTTGCCGCCCAAAGCGTCGAGCGCGAACTCGACCGGGCAGCCATAAAGTCTACCGCGTTGTGTCATGCGCCGATCCTAGGCAAGGGGCAGGCGCGGCGAAAGCGGAAATTGCCCCGCCATGTGGCGAGGCGACGGGCGACGGCGCCCGGCATAGACTTCACCAAGGAGGAGCGATCATGAGTGTGCGGGACCCGAATCCAGTCGACCGGCGCGAGCCGAAGCGCGTCGCGATCGTCATCGCCAATCCGGCCATCTCGACGACGACAGGGTGGCCGGTCGGCTTCTGGTGGAGCGAGCTTACCCATCCCTGGTTCGCCTTCACCGAGCGCGGCTACGAGGTGGAAATCTTTTCGCCCGAGGGCGGCAAATGCGAGGCCGACGCGCTGAGCGATCCGCGCGATCCGTCAGGCTATTCGGAGGCCGACCTCATATCGCTCGGCTTCATCTCGAGCCCGAAACTCAAGGTGCTTGTCGACGAGACGCGGCCGGTGGCCGAGATCGACATCGATCGCTTCGACGCCATCGTCGTCGCCGGCGGCCAATCGCCGATGTTCACCTACGAAGGCGCGACCGGTCTTCAGCAGGTGTTCGCCGCTTTTCACGAGGCGGGCAAGGTGGCCGCCGCGCTATGCCACGGCACCGCCATTCTGCGCTATGCCAAGCGCGCCGACGGAACGCTGCTTGCGGCCGGCAAGACGGTGACCGGCTTTGCCAACGTCGAGGAGGATTTCGCCGACAACGCCAGCTGGGCAATGGGCGCGCTCGAGCGCGGCAAGCACCTGATGCCGTGGCGGATCGAGGACGAGCTGAAGGCGGTCGGCGCCAACTATATCCAGGCCGGACTATGGCGCGGCTTTGCCGTGCGCGACGGCAACCTGATCACCGGGCAGCAGAATTTTTCCGGCGCCGAGACCGCGCGCGTGGTGTGCGAAGCGCTTGGCGGCTGAGCTTTAGCCGAGTAATTGCTTGCTCAGCTTGGCGCATTGCACGCGGATGTCGGGAATGGCGTCGATCTCGAAAAAGGTGCCGCGCGTCAGCGGTCCAACGGCGAGAAGCTTCGACGACACCGTGCCGTCGGCCGCGATCAGCTCGCATTTGGCGGTGACATCGAGGCCGAGGCGCAGCGGATCGGGCCGGGCCAGGCTACGCTCGATCAGCGAGCGCACGACGCCGTTCGACGTCCTCGAAATGTCGCGGGCAATGCCCATGCAATCATAGAGGCGGGCGACGTCGAGGGTCTCGACTTCCTGCGTGCCGCGCGGCTGGATCTTTACCACGAGGCCGTCGTTCGGCTCGACACTCACGACCCGGCCGGCGACGAGCCGCAGGCGGCCTGACCCGACCGCCTCGTTGACCCGCGCATAGACTTCCGGCGCCATGCGGTGGCGGTGGATGTCCCACCAGGCCTTGGTGTGCTCAACGAAGCGGCGTTTTGCCGAGGACGGCCAGTTCTGCCAGATCGTCTGGTTGAAGGGCCTCAAGCCGTCGACGACGTCGCGCCAGTCGCCGCCGGCCTTCTGGATCTCGCGAATCAGATTGCGGAACCAGCCGACGAAATAGGAAAGCTCGGTGCCGAGCGGAATGTCGGCGACATCGAGCTTGATCGGGTTGCCCTTGCGGTGCGGCGACGGCAGCAGGCCGCGCCGCGACACCGCGACGATTGGGCCGCGATGGCCACGCTGTTCCAGCGACAGGAAGGCATCGACCATGCTCAAGCCTGTGCCAAGCAAGAGGACACCGGCTTGCGGATCGAGCGCGGTGTCGGCCTCCGACCCCATGCGGATGGCATGACCCTGGAAGGCGCCGGGCTGCTCGTCATGGCCGGTGGCAAGCACGGCCAGATGGCCAACGACGCTGGTGCCGTTGGCGAGCACCACCTCGACACCAGCCGGCGTCGGCGAGATCGACAGGCTCTCCTCGGCAATCAGGCGCAACCGGCCGGTCTCCCGCTCACGTTCGACGAGATCGTCGAGCAGCTCCTTCAGGTAGCGCGCATAGAGGCTGCGCGGCGCATAGAATGGCCCCTGGTCGGGTTTGGCGAAGCCGCGCTCCAGCACCCAGCGTGCGAAATGGGTGGGGTCGTCGGCATAGGCGCTCATCCCGGAGGCTTTGACGTTGAGCACATGCGCCGACAGCAGAGTGGAATAGGCCATGCCCTGCCCGAAATGCGGACGCTTCTCGATCAGCGTGACGCGCAGATCGGGGTTTGATGACATCAGCAGATGCGCGGCCAACACGACGCCGCTGGCGCCGCCGCCGACAATGATGATGGAGTTGCCGCGTCCAACCATGGTTGCGAGCCGGAATTTCTGTCGAGCGATCAGTGCGCGGCGGTCGCCGCGGGCGGCCTCGGCCGCGGGCCACGAACGATCGCCGGAACGGTTTTTAGAAGGTTGCGCATCGTTCCCTCACTCCCAATGTTGATAAGATTACTATACTAAGCGAGCCAGGCACGAAACGGGCTTTTCAATTCGCCCGCGCTTTGAAGCATGAATTTGCCTGGATGAGCCGACTGGAGAATTTTCGTTCGCTGCGCGCATCCACGCGGTCGTCATTCTAGGGCGGAGCGACGCAAAGCGTCGCGCAGACTCTAGAATCCATTCCGTGACCTTGGCCGAGGGATGCGGCGGAGCAGAATTCTGCACGGTAGCAACGCCTTAGCGTAACGGAATGGATTCCAGGGTCTGCGCGCGTCGCTTCGCTCCTTGCTCCGCCCTGGAATGACGACGGACGGGGACGGCTTCGCCAGCCGGCAAGCGGCCGAGGCGCTGCGGGCGTCCGCCAGCCGGCGCCTATCCGCAACCATTCCTTTGCGCCCGTCCTGCCGTTACCCGGCGACACTTTTCCAACAAAGCCCGCTTGCTTGGAAGGATTTAACTCTACAAACCCGATAGAATTAACGGACGATAGAAAGGCAATCCGGTTTTCAGGGATTTATGGAGCCTTTCAATGTCAATCCTTTCACGACGCATTCTGCTGCTTTCGTCGGCCGCCGCTCTTGCTGGCGCAGCCCTGCTCGGCCCGGCCAGCGCCGAGGATCTCAAGATTACCATCGGCTACCAGACGGCGGTCGAGCCCTCGAAAGTGCCGCAGGCCGACGGCGCCTATGACAAGGCGACGAAGGCCACGATCGACTGGCGCAAATTCGATTCCGGCGCCGACGTCATCGCGGCGATCGCTTCCGGCTCGGTCGATATCGGCTATGTCGGCTCGAGCCCGCTGGCCGCGGCCGCCAGCCGCCAATTGCCGATCGAGACCATTTTCGTCGTCGGCCTGATCGGCCCGTCGGAAGCGCTGGTCGCCCGCAACGGCGCCGGCATCGAGAAGGTCGCCGACCTCGCAGGCAAGAAGGTCGCGGTGCCGTTCGTCTCGACCACGCATTACAGCCTGCTGGCGGCGCTGAAGCATGAAGGTGTCGATCCGAAGTCGGTCCAGATCCTCAATCTGAGGCCGCCGGAGATCGCCGCCGCCTTCGCGCGCGGCGACATCGACGCGGCCTATGTCTGGGATCCGGCGCTGGGCCAGGTCAAGACAACCGGCAAGGTGGTGCTGGATTCCTCGCAGGTGGCCGCCTGGGGCGCGCCGACCTTCGACGCCTGGATCGTGCGCACCGATTTTGCCGAAAAGCACCCCGAGGCCGTGCGCGACTTCGTCAAGGTGACCGGCGAAGCCTATGCCCGGTTCCTCGCCAAGCCGGAGGCCTGGTCGGTGTCGTCGCCGGAAGCCGGCAAGATAGCCAAGCTGACAGGCGCCAAGGTGGAAGAGGTGCCGGAGTTGCTGAAGGGCTATGTCTTCCCGCCGCTTGAAGAGCAGGCCTCGGACAAGTTCCTCGGCGGCGCGACCGTCAAGGCCGTCGCGGCAACATCCGCCTTCCTCAGGGAGCAGGGCAAAGTCGACGCCGTGCTGCCCGACTATTCGAAATATGTGACGGCGAAATATGCCAGCGAGGCGCTCGCCTCGAACTGAGCATTCTCCATGCAATTCCCGGAAGGATGACCGCCTTTCCGGGGATTGTTCGGCAGCGCGGCCTCCTTCCCTGGCCTTGCGCTTGCCTATCCCGAAGCCGCTTACGAGGCGCGGCTTCGGGGCAGGCACCTAATCCAACAGAGGCCAAAACGCCGATGTCGCATCTCATCCTCGACAAAGTCAGCGTTCTTTATGACGGCCAGAAAGCGCCCGCGGTCGAGCGCGTTTCGCTCGACATCTCTAAGGGCGATTTCGTCGTGCTGGTCGGCCGTTCCGGCTGCGGCAAGACCTCGCTGCTCAACGTCGCCGCCGGCCTGGTCGAGCCCTCGGGCGGCCTGGCAACGGTGGACGGCCGGCCGATCACCGGGCCTGGCTCCGATCGCGCCGTGGTCTTCCAAAACGACGCGCTGTTTCCCTGGCTGACGGCGCGGGAAAATGTCGCCTTCGCGCTTCGGCTGCGTGGCGTGTCCGCTGACAAAAGGGCGCGGCGCGCCGACGAGCTGCTGTCGCTGGTCAAACTCGGCGATGCCGGCGACAAGCGCATCTGGGAGCTTTCCGGCGGCATGCGCCAGCGCGTCGGCCTTGCCCGCGCCTTGGCCGCCGAACCCGAATTCCTGCTGCTCGACGAGCCGCTCGGCGCGCTCGATGCGCTGACGCGCGAGCGCATGCAGACGACACTGCTCGATCTTTGGGCAGCGGCCCAGGTCGGCGTGCTGATGGTGACGCATGGCATTGAGGAAGCGCTGGTGCTCGCCACCCGCATCGTCGTGCTGGCGCCCGGTCCCGGCCATGTGGTGCGGACTTTCGAGACCCATTTCGGCCGGCGCTACGCCGCCGGCGAGCCCATCCGCACTATTAAGGCCGATCCGGCCTTCGCCGCGGCCCGCGCGGATCTGACCGACGCGATCTTCGAAGGAGAGGCGGTATGAGCGTCAGCGCCTACAGCGAAAGACCCACCGCGAAGGCCGGGGAGAATGACGGATTTTCCGTGCCGTGGTCGCGGCCGCGGCCGAAACGGACATTTGTCTCGGCCAGGCTGGTCAGCGCGATCACCATCCTTCTCCTGCTGATCGCCTGGACGGCGTCGGCCTCGCTGCAGCTGGTGTCGCCGGTCTTCCTTCCCTCGCCCGCCGCTGTCTGGGCGAAGTTCGTGATCGTTGCCCGCGACGGCTTCGTCGATGCGACGCTGCTCCAGCACCTGCTTGCCTCGCTCTGGCGCGTGTTCGCGGCGCTGATCGCCGCGATCCTCGTCGGCGTTCCGGTCGGCCTGGCCATCGGCATCAGCCGGATCGGGCGCGGCGTGTTCGACCCGCTGCTCGAGTTCCTGCGGCCGATCCCGCCGCTCGCCTATCTGCCGCTGATCATCATCTGGTTCGGCATCGGCGAGCCGTCGAAAATCCTGGTCATCGCCATCGCCATGCTGGCGCCGGTGGCGCTGTCGACCGCTGCCGGCGTGCGCGGCGTTTCGCGCGAGCGCGTCGACGCGGCGCGTTCGCTGGGCGCCACCCGCGCCCAGGTCATCCGCCACGTGATCCTGCCAAGCGCCTTGCCTTCGATCCTCACCGGCCTGCGCATCGCGCTCGGCGCCGGCTGGTCGACCCTGGTCGCGGCCGAGCTGGTCGCCGCGACGCGAGGGCTCGGTTTCATGATCCAGTCGGCGGCGCAGTTCCTGGTCACCGACGTGGTGGTCATGGGTATCCTGGTGATCGCGATCATCGCGTTCGTGCTCGAATTCATCATCCGCCGGATCGAGCGCGTGCTGGTGCCCTGGGCGGGGCGGGAATGAACGGAGCGAAGGAGAAGGACTTGTGACCCATTCCACCGCCGTGCTGTTCGCCCATGTCGGCACGTGGCTGCTGCGCCTGCCGGCGGCCGACAAGCGTCTGGAGGACGGCCGACCCGAGGGCGAAGCGAAATCGCCGACGCCGGTCTTTTCGCAGGCGAGCGCGACCGCCTGCCGCCGCGTGACGAAAGTTTTTACTCGGCCTGGCAGTACTGGTCGCAGTGACCGATCCGACAACCCGCCGGCATCTGGCGTTTCCGTGAAACGGTGAAACGCTCCAGAGCAACTTGAGCGGTCAGGCTCGGCGACTTCGCCGTAGCCTTCCGTCCGGAAATTGCGCCAAAACCAAGAGATAGGGTGTTCGCCGTTTCCATGAAACGGTGAACCGCTCTAATGCATGTCGCCCAAAAGTGCGCAGCGGTTTTGGGACAACGACATGCATAAAAGCAACAACCTAAAGCGCGTCGCATGAGGCTGTTCAGACGCGACGCGCTTTAGACGCGCGAACGGTTCGCCCAACGGAGCCCGACGACGCCGACCAGCATGGTGACGAGCCCGATATAGAGCCATTGCCTCTGGCCGGTCATGAAGCTGCCCTGGACAAGGCCGAGGCCCTGCAGCGACCAAAGCGCGCCCAGCCCAAGCACAATCAGCGCCAGCACAAACCTGATCAATCGCATCGGCAAGACCCTCTCCGAAAGTCGATCCTGAACAGCGTTAGGGACACAACAAAAGACGCGGAGGAAGCGGAGCAGTTCCGTTCCTCTCTACTTGAATCTCGATGACCGATCTTGCCCGGAACAACCCGGATACCGGCCCGATATTCATCGAGAATACGCCAGTCCGGCTCCAGAAATATCATGACAAACTGTTTCGTGACGACTCCAAACGTGTGCCGTTGCCATGGAACCGCCAGATCAATGCCGCATTTCCCGCCTCATTCGGCACCTAACGGCGGGGTCTATTTCTAACGGAGCCCTCCCCAAAGCATGAAGAAAACCAACCAGACCGCGCTTGTCGCGGTAACGATCGCGGCTGGCCTGATGGCAGGCGCCTCCTCCGCCGCCGCGCAGTGCGGCCGCGCTTCCTGGTATGCGCTGCATTCCAGAACCGCCTCGGGCGAACGCATGAACCCCTCGGCTTTGACTGCCGCCCATCGCACGCTGCCTTTCGGCACCAAGCTGCGGGTCACCAACAAGAACAACGGCCGTAGCGTCGTCGTGCGCATCAACGATCGCGGTCCGTTCGTGAAGGGCCGCGTGCTCGACCTCTCGCGCGGCGCCGCCGGAGAGCTGGGCTTCATCGGTTCGGGCCAGACCGCCGTCTGCATGGCGCGCGTCTGAGGTCTCGCTTGGACCATGATCTTTTCCGAAAACCGGAATCCAGTTTTCGGGATCATGGTCTGGTGTCCGGCATGAGGGGCCGGACACATTTCGTTCACACTTCGGCAGCGCATATTGAGCCGGCTCGCCCGCTCAAGCCCGATTTTCAACAGGTTGAACGAAAGACGCATTCGTCAGACAAAATGACGTATTGCATCGCAACAATATCTTGTTAACCTCGCCAGGAGACATTCAAGGCTCGGCGCTGTTCGTCGTCGCTTTTTGTGGTCGGACGGCAGCGAGGTTCTCGATGTTCTATCAGCTTTACGAATTGAACCATGCGGCGCTGCAGCCAGCGCGCCTTTACGCCGATGCCGTCCGGCTGTTCTATTCGAACCCGCTCAATCCGATTTCCCACACGCCGATCGGCCGCTCGGTCGCGGCGGGCGCCGAGCTCTTCGAGCGCACCACACGCCGCTACGGCAAGCCGCAGTTCGGCTTGGACAAGGCCGTCGTCGACTGGAAGAGCATCGACGTCACGCAAAAGACCGTCTGGTCGAAGCCGTTCTGCAACCTCATTCGTTTCGAGCGCGCGCTGCCGGCCGGCCGCAAGCCCGATCCGAAGCTGTTGATCGTGGCGCCGATGTCGGGCCACTACGCGACGCTGCTGCGCGGCACGGTGGAGGCGATGCTTCCTCATGCCGACGTGCACATCACCGACTGGGTCGACGCCCGCATGGTGCCGGTGGCGCAAGGCAGTTTCGATCTCGACGACTATATCGACTATGTCATCGAGATGTTCCATGCGCTCGGGCCCGACACGCATGTGATGGCGGTATGTCAGCCTTCCGTGCCGGTGCTGGCGGCGGTGGCGCTGATGGAAAAGCGCGGCGATCCCTTCGTGCCCTCCACCATGACGCTGATGGGCGGTCCGATCGACACGCGCCGCAATCCGACGGCGGTCAATCTGCTTGCCGAGGAAAAGGGCATCGCCTGGTTCCGCGACAATGTCATCATGCAGGCGCCCTGGCCGGTGCCGGGTTTCGGCCGCGACGTCTATCCCGGCTTCCTGCAGCTTTCGGGCTTCATGAGCATGAACCTCGACCGCCACATCATCGCCCACAAGGACTTCTTCATGCACCTTGTGAAAAATGACGGCGACAACGCCGAGAAGCATCGCGACTTCTATGACGAATATTTGGCGGTGATGGACCTGACGGCGGAGTTCTACCTGCAGACGGTCGACACGGTGTTCGTGCGCCACGCCTTGCCGAAGGGCGAGATGAAGCATCGCGGCGAGACGGTCGATTGCACGGCGATCCGCAATGTTGCGCTGCTCACCATCGAAGGCGAGAACGACGACATTTCCGGCCTCGGCCAGACCCAGGCCGCGCATGATCTCTGCGTCAACATACCCGCCGACAAGCATGTCCACTACATGCAGCCGGCCGTCGGCCATTACGGCGTCTTCAACGGCTCGCGCTTCCGCTCCGAGATTGTGCCGCGCATCGCCGACTTCATTTCCAGCTATGGCCGCCAGCAGCGGGTGGCGGTGAAGCCGAAGCTGGTCCGCTCCGCCAGGAGTTGAGCGCTGGAGCAATCCCAGGAAAAGTGCGCAGCGGTCAAGCTCGGCGCCTTCGCCGTAACTTTCCGTCCGGAATTGCGCAACCACTCAGAGCCGTGCTGTCGTGCCGCCGCCTCGGCGGTCGCACGTGTTGCACTCGTGCCTGTGTTGCGAAACTGCCGCTACCGGATCGCGCAGGTAACCATGCCGTCAAACTGGCCGTCGTCTGTAATTGACACGGACTGTAAATCGCCTTTAACGTTTCGTTAATAAAGGAGAGGGCGGCGGGGACAATGACTTCCTCAGCGATGACGCGGATTCTGCGTTTGTGTGCAGCCGCAGGGCTGGCGATCTCTGCGCATTGGGCAGTACCCGCCTGGGCGGCCGGCGCGATGGCCACGGGCGGCCTGACCTCGCAGCCGATCGGCCATTATGATTTCTGCAAGGCGCATCCGAGCGAATGCAACATCCGCCCGGTCGATCTCGAACCGGCCAAGATGACGGATGCCCTGTGGCGCAGGCTGGTGAGCGTAAGCGCCAAGGTCAACGCGGTCGTCAAGCCGATGAGCGACCTCGATCACTACGGCAAGGACGAAGTCTGGGCCTATCCGGACGACGGCTTTGGCGACTGCGAGGATTATGTGCTGGAAAAGCGCCGCCAGCTTTATCGCATGGGCATGTCGCTCGCCGATCTCCTGATCACCGTTGTGCGCAAGCCGGACGGCGAAGGCCATTCGGTGCTGACGGTGCGCACCGACAAGGGCGACTACGTGCTCGACAATCTGACCGACAGGGTCAAGGCCTGGGACGCGACCGGCTATCGCTTCCTGAAGCGGCAGGCGATCGACAACACTGGACGCTGGGTGTCGATCCGCGACGGCCAGGCGGTGCTCGTCGGCTCAGTCCAGTAGGCGAGAGCCTCGGCCCGCGCGGCTCCGAAAGTTTTTTGCACGACTCCATGAACCGTTTCCGTTCGGCCGGCGACACACAGCCGTGGACAGAAACCCAACCATGGAGACTTCAAATGACTGCTTTCCTGCGCAATACCCTGCTTGCCGCCGCCGCGGTGTCGGCCCTGACCGGATCGGCCCTGGCGGACGAGACCTACAAAAGCTGCGCCGCGACCAACCTCAATGACCTGTGGAGCGGCCGTTGCTGCAGCGTCGGCTCCGCGAACTGCCTGGGCGGCGGCAATGGCGGCCGTGATCATCAAGGCCGTGAGGGCAAGGGCGGCCGCGGCAGCACCAACGGCGCCGGCAAGTTCTGATCTTCACAACCGCTGGCTGCCTGTGTCGCTTCAGGTGAAGCGAACGCAGGCACCAGCGGAAGCATTGCGATCCCCGCTGGCACGCAAAAGTCAGGGCCGTCCAAGCGCCGCGCGGATCGACGCGCTGAGGCGTTGCAGTTCCGCTTCATCAAGTTTTTCGATGCTTTCGGCCAGAAGATTGGCGAGTTCGGTCGCCGCCGGCGACAGGCCCGACGTGTCGATCCTCACCCTTGGATGCGAGCTCTCCGCGAGGCGGGCGAGATCCTCGGCATCGTCCCAGATGACGTTGAAATAGCCGATGATCTTCTGGATCAGCGTCCAGGTCGGCGCGCCACGGCGGCCGTGCTCGAGCGCCGACAGATAGGCGGCGCTGACGCCGATGGCCTCGGCCATCGCCTTCTGGCTGACGCCGCGTTCGGCGCGCAGTGCCCTGAGCCTTTCGCCGAACGGGGTCATTGACGCGTTCTCGTGGCCGGCTTGCTCATTGCCCGCATCCTCATGGCCGGGTCCGCCGCAGCCGCACATAGAGCGCGCCGGAGCCGCCATGGTTGCGCGCGGCGTGATCGTGGCTGGAAACCAGATGGCGGAAGGCCGGCGTCGACAGCCAGGCCGGCACGGCACGGCGCAGGATGCCGTCGCCGCCGGAGGACGACCCCTTGCCGGTGATGATCAGCACGTAGCGGATGCCGCCGGCATGCGCCCGGTGCAGGAAGGTGAGCAGCAGCGAATAGGCCTCGTCCTGCGTCATGCCGTGCAAATCGACACGGCCTTCGATCGGCAGCCGGCCTTTTTTCAGTTTCTGCAATGTCTGGTCGTCGAGGGCATGCGAAACGTGCGGCATCTTAGGCTTTGCCGCCACCACCGGAACGCCATTGGCGGGAGGACGCGGCGGTTCCGGCTTTGGCTCGACGACGTCGGGGATCTCGACGGCGGCCTTGCCCTTCAGCGGCCGGGCCGAACGCGCCACCAGGTTCCACAGAATGCGGTCGTCGTCGCTGAGATGATCATCGCGACGGCTCACCGGCGCGCTCCACCGAACAGCGCGCGGGGCACCAGCGCATAGAAGTCAGCCGCATTGCGGACCACGCCGGCGATCTCGCCGGCGGCGTCGCCCGAGCCGGCGAAAAGATCGCCGCGCGCGGGTCCGGTGATGGCCGAGCCGGTGTCCTGCGCAATCATCAGCCGCCGGAACGGTTTTTGGTCGAACGCAGTGAGCGTCGGCGCGTCGATATAGAAGGGCGTGCCGAACGTGTGCAGCAGGCGGTCGACCGCGACCGAGCGACCCGGCGTCAGCGGCACCTTGGCGGCGGCGATAGGCCCAAGCGCCGCATCGTCGACCGCGGCTTCGCGGAAGAAAATGTAGGAGCGGTTCTGCCAGAGGATCTCATCGACCCGGTCCGGACGCTCCTTGAACCAGGCGCGGATCGACTGCATCGTCACCTTTTCGAGCGGGATTTGGCCGAGCTCGCTCAAAATTTTGCCGGGGCCGGTGAAGCGTTGGCCCGACTTCGCGGCATAGGTGACGCGCTTCGGCCTGCCGTCGGTCATCTTCAGCCGCGCCGCGCCCTGCACATGGATGAAGAAGGCATCGACCTTTTCGGCCAGCCAGGCGATCTCGAGATTTTTGCCGGTGAGCGCGCCGCGCTCGATCGCGCCGCGGTCGAAATATTCGACGGGACCCTCATCCGTCCGGCGGGCGAAGGCCAGATAGGTGTCCATGCCAGCCGGCCGGTTGTCGTCGTCGATGTCGATCAGGTCGGCGGGGCGGGACAGCAGCGGCACGACGAACCGCTCCGTCCTGACCGGCGAGGCTTCGACTTCCGGTTCGTAAAAACCCGTCACAAGGCCGGCACCGCCATTATCGGGCATGACCAGAGCGGGAACGAAATACCGTTCGAAGAAGGAGCGCGCTTTCGACCGATTCGGTTCCGAAAGGGCGCGCGCCTCGGCATAGGCCTCGGCAAAGGCGTTGAAATCGACGCCGAGCGATCCGGTGCGATAAGGTTTTACGGGTGCATGGAAGGCGGAGCGGCGAAAGGCGGCGAAAGCCGCAAGATGGTCATCCTCGCCCCAGCCAGGCAAGTCGCTGAAAGATGTCTCGCTGAATGTGGGAGAGAGCGGCACGACCAGGCCCCGCCGCTTTATCTCAATCTTCTTCTTCGGTGGCGACGAGCTTCCAGTTCGGGTCGCGCGAACGGGTATCGCGGGCGAAGGTCCAGACATCCTTGACCTCGGCCACGGTTTCCGGGTCGCCGTCGATGACGGCGCCGGCCTTGTCGCGGGTCGCCGAGATCAGCTCGGAGACGACGCGCAGCGTGATGTGGGCTTCGGAGCCCTTCATCTCGGCCGCGACGATGTCGGCCTTGTCGATGCCGACGAAGGACGACTGGATCTTTTCCGACTTCGCCTCGCGTTCGCCGATCGCCGCGACGAAACCGTCATAGACTTCCCGCGACAAAAGGTTCTTCAGCGTTTTGCGGTCGCCGTCGGCGTAGGCCATGACGATCATCTCATAGGCCATCTTGGCGCCGTCGACGAAGGTCTTCGGGTCGAAGGACGCGTCATTGTCCTTGATGGCGCGCAAGCCCTTGTTGAGATCGGTGTCGGGCTTGGCGAAGGCGTCGATGTCGGCATAGGTCTCGGCCGCGGTTTCGCCCGGCATGCGCTTGCGCGGCAGCGACACCACGTTTTCGGGCTTTTGCGCCGCATCGGCCTCGCGCGTGCGGCTCGCCGAATAGGGATCGAAGGGCGGACGCTCGTTTCCGGTGCGACGTCCGAGCACGTTGCGCAGCTGAAAAAAGATCACAACCGCCGCAATCAGGAAGAAAATCGTGCCGAAGTCGAAAAAACCCATATTTTCCGCCAACTCGAACCCTGTTCTTGCCGGACCGGTCTGACCCCGTCGGGGACCGCGGTCGCGTAGCGTTCAACACTCAAAGCATATAGAACGGCAGGCGCAATCATTCAAATCAAAGGCAGCCATACCTATCTAAGGGCGCCAAGGCCAGTGGCGATTGTCCGCCGGGGCGCAAAAGAAGAAAGCGATCGGTCAAGACTTGCGCGTTTCGTTCATCCCGCTGTTCCTGCTCCTGCTGCCGCTGGCGGAGATCGCCGGCTTCGTGGTTGTCGGCCGCGAAATCGGCGCTTTGGCGACGGTCGGGCTGGTGATCCTGTCCAGCGTCGCCGGCAGCCTGCTGCTCAGGCATCAGGGTTTCGGCGTCATGACGCGGGTGCGGGCCGAGATGGATGCCGGACATGATCCCAGCCGGCAACTCGCGCATGGCGCGATGATCGTGCTGGCGGCGATCCTGCTGATCATCCCGGGCTTCATCACCGACATTTTCGCCATCCTTCTGCTGCTGCCGCCAGTGCGCGACTTCGCCTGGCGCCTGCTCAAGAACCGCATCGTCATGGCGACCAGCTTCAGCAGCGGCTTTTCGGCGCGGCGGCGCGACACTGTCATCGACCTCGACGACAGCGACTATTCGCGCGACGATTATCCGAACCGGCCGGATCACAATTCGCCCTGGCGGCGGCTCAAGAACGACTAAAGCGCGTCGCGCTTTAAGATTTTTGTTTTTTGCATGTCGCCTCCCGAAACCGCTGCCCACTTTTGGGCGACATGCATTAGTCCCGGACCTGTCGCCCGAAGGAGGCGGCAAAACTTGTTTTGTCCGGCCGAGCATGGTAGCGAACCCGCGATTTCAATCCGGTCAGCAGTGCTGCCCAGGCAAAAGGACTAAAGGCTCATGGCCAGCAACGATGACGCCACGACCGGCGCCGCCAACGGCAACGGCACCCAGAACCAGCCCTCGCTCAACGTGCTTGCGCAATATGTGAAGGACCTGTCCTTCGAAAGCCCCGGCGCGCCGAACTCGCTGCGCGGCCGCGACAAGGCTCCCGGCATCGCCATCAACGTCAACGTCAATGCCAACCCGCTTTCGGACAAGCAGTTCGACGTCAATCTGACGCTGAACGCCAAGGCCTCCTTCGACCAGGAAGTGCTGTTCAATGTCGAGCTGGTCTATGGAGGCGTCTTCGCCATTTCGGGCTTCCCGCAGGAGCACATGCTGCCGATCCTGTTCATCGAATGCCCGCGGCTGCTGTTCCCGTTCGCCCGCCAGATCATCGCCGACGCCACCCGCAATGGCGGCTTCCCGCCGCTGATGCTCGACCCGATCGATTTCGCGCAGATGTTCCAGCAGCGCATTGCCGAGGACCAGGCTGCAGGCAAGGTGCAGGTGAGCTGAGACCCATCGCTACAGCCATCAAGAGCCCGGCTTCCGCCGGGCTTTTTTTGTTGGAGATGCCGGCGGGACAGCGCCCCCCTCTGGCCTGCCGGCCATCTCCCCCACAAGGGGGGAGATCGATGTCTCACCGGCTTTCGCCAATCTCCGGCGTGGCGGGAAAAGCGCCGGCGGCGAAACTGCCAATCTCCCCCTTGTGGGGGAGATGCCCGGCAGGGCAGAGGGGGGCGCGAAGGATCGCTGCCTATGCGGCTAGCCGCTCACCCCACAGCCACCTTCAGCCACAGCGCCTTTTCGCCGAGCGTCGAGACCAGCCCGGCATGCGCGGCCCGATCCGCCTCGCTCAACCGCGACGGCAGGGCGATCGGCCTGGCGCCGATCGAGATGTCGATATCGGCCACCTCGCCGGCGCCGTTCATCTGCACAGCCACGGCCTCCAGCACCAGCGCCGCCTGCTTGCCGCCGATGAGCTCGATATAGACTTCGGCCAGCAGTTCGGAGTCGAGCAGCGCGCCGTGCTTGGTGCGGCGCGTGTTGTCGATGCCGTAGCGGCGGCAGAGCGCGTCGAGCGAGTTCGGGCCCATCGGATGCTTGCGGCGCGCCAGCGCCAGCGTGTCGATGATGCGGCCGGGGTCGATGGCCGGATGGTCGAGGCGGCTGTATTCGAGATTGAGGAAGCCAAGGTCGAAGGTGGCGTTGTGGGCGATCAGCTTGGCGCCGTCGGTGAAGGCCAGCCACTCATCGACGATTTCGGCGAAGGTCGGCTTGCCGACCAGGTCTGCGGCGCTGATGCCGTGCACGGCCTGCGCCTCGGCATGGATGGCGCGGCCTTGCGGATTGATGAATTTGTGGAAGGTGCGGCCGGTAGGGAAGCGGTTGACCAGTTCAACGCCGCCGAGCTCGATGATGCGGTCTTCGCGCAAATCGAGGCCCGTGGTTTCCGTGTCGAAGATGATCTCACGCATTCGAATCAATCCGCTCCAAGGAGCAGAATCACAAACCAGAACAAAATGGCAATGGGGACTGCTGACGGCTTGCCGTCAGGAGCCGGCTTTGCCGGACTTTTCCCCTGAGAGTTCGGCGATGATCGCGTCGACCGCGGCACGCGCGGCATCAAAACCTTGTCCGGTGTCGATGATGAAATCGGCCTGGCGGCGCTTTTCGGCGTCGGGCACCTGCTTGGCGAGGATCGAGGCAAACTTCTCCTCGCTCATGCCCGGCCTGGCGAGCACGCGGTCGCGCTGGATTTCAGGCGAAGCGGTGACGACCACGACCTTGTCGACGCGGTTGCGGCCGCCGGTTTCGAACAACAACGGGATGTCGAGCACGGCGATCGGTGCGCCGGCGGCGCGGTGTTTTTCCAGAAACGCATCGGCGTCGGCGCGCACCAGCGGATGCACGATCGCTTCCAGCTTCCTCAGCGCTGCGGGGTCGGCAAGCACTTGTTGGCCGAGCTTCGCGCGATCGACCACGCCGGCCTGCGTCGTGCCCGGAAAGGCCGCCTCGACCAACGGCACGGCCTTGCCGGCATAAAGGCGATGCACGGTCTCGTCAGAATCATGCACCGGCACGCCCGCCTCGGCGAACATTTTGGCCGTGGTGGACTTGCCCATGCCGATCGATCCGGTGAGGCCGAGCACAATCATGAAGTCAGTGACCTTCGATGTCGGCGACGATCATGCGCCGCAGCTCGGGCGTCACTTCCGGCTTCTTGCCGAACCAGCGTTCGAAGCCGGGTACCGCCTGGTGCAGCAGCATGCCCAGCCCATCGACCGTCTTCAGCCCGCGCGCCCTGGCGGCGGCAAGCAAAGGCGTCTCGAGCGGCACATAGACGATATCGGTGACGATTGCCTGGTCCGGCAATCCGGCCGGATCGGCGGAGAGCGTGGCGTCGCCGTGCATGCCGAGCGAGGTGGTGTTGATGAGCAGGCCGGCATCGGCAAGCAGATCGCCCACCGCATCCGGTTCATGCGCGGAAACGCCGGCACCAAAACGGTCGGCAAGGTCGCGCGCCCTCGGCAGTGTCCGGTTGACGATGCGAATATTCTTCACGCCGCGCTCTTTCAACGCGTGGATGACGGCGCGCGATGCGCCGCCGGCGCCCAATACCACGGCCGGGCCGTTCGCCGCCCAGCCCGGCGCATATTGGTCGAGATTGCCCGCGAAGCCGAGGCCGTCCGTGTTGCCGCCCCAGAGCACGCCCTCCTCCAGCCAGAGCGTATTGACCGCACCGATCGCCTCCGCCGCCTCGTCGCGGCGATCGACCAGGGCGAAGGCCGCTTCCTTGTGCGGAATGGTGACATTGCCGCCGCTGAGACCGCTTTGCTCCAGCGATCCCAGGAACGCCGCAAAATCTTCCGGCCGCACGTCGAGCGCCTGGTAGCTGCCGTCGATGCCGTATTTCTCGAGCCAATAGCCGTGGATCATCGGCGAGCGCGAATGGGCGATCGGATGGCCGGTGACAAAGGCCTTTTTCTCAGCCATCGATCGCTCCCAGGTCGCGCAGCTTCTTCAGCACCGCCAGCAGCGGCAGGCCGACGATGGTGAAATAGTCGCCCTCGATTTTCTCGAACAGCTGGATGCCTTCGCCCTCGACCTGGTAGGCGCCGACGCTGGACAGCGCCTTGGCGCCGGCCCGCGCCAGATGCCTGCCGATGAAGGCGGGGTCGAGATTGCGCATGGTGAGGCTGGCAACGCCGACATGGCGCCACAGCACCTCGCCGTTGCGGCAAAGCACGGCGGCGCTGTTCAACTGATGCGTCTTATCCGACAAAGCCAGGAGATGCCGCCGCGCGCCTTCCATGTCGGCCGGCTTGTGAAAGACCTCGTCGCCGAGCGACAGGGTCTGATCGCAGCCGAGCACCAGCGCGCCGGGCCTCCGCTCGCTGACCTGGGTCGCCTTGGCCTCAGCCAGGATCGAGGCGACATCTTCCGGCGAGACGCCGCTGTCCTTAAGCGGGGCCTCGAGCGCGCGCTCGTCGACATTTGCCGGCACCGCCTCGACATCGAGGCCGGCGTTGACGAGCATCGCCTTCCGGAACGGAGAGCCCGAAGCGAGGATGATTTTCTCGGCCATGATGGTTCATCCAACGGTTGCGATCCGTCCAGCACCCCTCATCCGTGTCGGCGCTGTCGCGCCGATCCACCTTCTCCCACAAGGGGAGAAGGAAGAGCGCGGCGCCGGCGTCCCGCAAGTACCACCAGACGGCGATTTGTTGCGGCGTTGGCGCTGGACTTCCCTTCTCCCCTTGTGGGAGAAGGTGGCCGAGCGAAGCTCGGTCGGATGAGGGGTGTTGGACGGAGTGCTCACTTACATCGACGCCCTAGCGCGTCTTGCCCCGCAGGGCAACGATAGCCGCCGCCGTTTCCTCGATGGAGCGGCGGCTGACGTCGATCATCGGCCAGCCATGTCGCGTGCAGAGCTGGCGGGCATAGGCGAGCTCCTCGTTGATCGCGGCGCGGTCGATATAGTCGGTCGGCACGAAGGCGGCGCTATTGCCCAGAATGCGGTTTTGCCTCACATGCGAGATGCGTTCGGCCGTGGCGATAAGGCCGACGACCAAAGGCGTCTTGGCGGCGATCAGGCTTTCAGGCAGCGGCACGCCGAGCACGATCGGGATGTTGGCGGTCTTGATGCCGCGGTTGGCCAGATAGATGCTGGTCGGCGTCTTCGAGGTGCGCGAGATGCCGATCAGCACGATATCGGCATCGTCCATATTGGCCGGCAGCTGGCCATCGTCATGCTCCATGGTGAAGTTCAGCGCATCGATGCGGCGGAAATATTCGGCATCGAGCACATGCTGGGCGCCGACGCGGCGGCCGGCCGGCGTGCCGAGATAAGACTGGAAAACGGCAAGCACCGGTTCCAGCACCGAGACGCAAGGCAGGCCCATGGTGGCGCAGCGCTCGTCGATCGAGCGCGCGAGCTTTTGGTCGACCACCGTATAGAGGATGATGCCTGGCTCCTCCTCTACGTCCTCGAAGACCTTGGCGACCTGCTTTTCGGTGCGGATCAGCGGATAGATATGCTCGATGGCGCGCGCATCCTTGTATTGCGCGGACGCCGCCCGTCCGGCCGCCAGCAGCGTCTCGCCGGTGGCGTCGGAGATCAGGTGCAGATGGAAGAAGCTCTGAGGTTTGTTCACAGGGGATGGGTCCAGGCTGTGGGCAATTGTGGACAAGGCTGGATGGGCAGGCCTCGGGTAAAAAAGCGAGTGTATCAGATGAACGCTTGTCCACAATTCGACCCGCTGTAGGCTTTGCCATGGCGCTGGGGACAAAACCGGGGATCGACTTTTCCTGGCCGGTTTCATCCACAGCGCGGCGTTCGGAGCGGGAAAGCCAAGCTGTTGACTCCAAAGTCTGAATCCGCGTCGTCCCCAGATCCCTCCAAATTGCGAAAGCGAGTACGCGACAATATGCTGACTGGCCTTTTCGGGCCGCAGGCTGGACAGGTCGCAACCATCACAACCAACAGACTCTTAGAATCAGAAAACTCTTTTAAAATAGATATTTGATTTAAGAGAACTGGAGAGGGCGGACGCTGGATGGCTGGGAAACGGAAGATGCTGGACGTCCTCAAGGGCGAGACGGTTTCACCGCCGCCGCTCTGGATGATGCGTCAGGCGGGCCGCTATCTTCCCGAGTATCGTGAGACAAGGAAGCGGGCCGGGTCCTTCCTCGATCTCTGCTACGATCCGGACCTCGCCGTTGAGGTGACGCTGCAGCCGATAGAGCGCTTCGGCTTCGACGCCTCGATTCTTTTCTCCGACATTCTCGTCGTGCCCAATGCGCTGGGCCGCGAAGTGCGCTTCGAAGAGGGCCGCGGACCGATCCTGAAGCCGATTACGGCGTCCGAGATCGCGGCGCTGAACGGCGATATGTTTCACGTGAATCTCGAACCGGTCTATGAGACCGTGCGCCGACTGCGCTCTGAACTGCCCGACGAGACGACGTTGATCGGCTTCTGCGGCGCGCCCTGGACGGTGGCGACCTATATGATTGCCGGCCATGGCACGCCGGACCAGGGACCGGCGCGGCTTTTCGCCTATCGCGAGCCCGAGGCCTTCGCGCGGCTCTTGAAGACGCTTGCCGATCACTCGGCCGCCTATCTCATCCGCCAGATCGACGCCGGCGCCGATGTCGTGCAGATTTTCGATTCCTGGTCGGGCGTATTGGACGAGGCATCCTTCGAGGCTTTCTGCGTCGAACCCGTGGCCGAGATCGTCCGGCAGGTGAAGGCGGTACACCCTGACGTCCCGGTGATCGGTTTTCCGAAGGGCGCCGGCGAGCGTTATCGCGATTATCGGGCAAAGACCGGCATTACAGGTCTCGGTCTCGACTGGACGGTGCCGCTGTCGACGGCGAAGGAGCTGCAGCGCGACGGGGCCGTGCAAGGCAATCTCGATCCGCTGCGTCTCGTCGCAGGCGGCAAAGCGCTGGCCGACGGCGTCGATTCCATTCTGAGGACCTTGGGTGGCGGGCCGCTGATCTTCAATCTTGGCCACGGCATCACGCCGGAAACGCCGGTGGCGCATGTCGAGGCGATGGTGAAAATGGTGAGGAGCCACCGATGAGCAGCAGTGAGAACAGTGCAAGCAGGGGGAACAGCACTGGCCAGGCGATGAAGCGCATGGCGATCGGCATTGTGGTTCTCGTGGTGGCGACCGCGCTGCTCTATTTCGTGGCGGGCGACGGTTTCTATCTCTGGGCCAAGGCTATCCATGTGATCGCCGTCATCGCCTGGATGGCGGGCATGCTCTATCTGCCGCGGCTCTTCGTCTATCATGTCGACGCCGAGAAAGGTTCGGTGCAGTCCGAGACCTTCAAGGTGATGGAACGCCGGCTGCTCAGGGGAATCATCAATCCGGCGATGATCGTGACCTGGATTTTCGGCCTTTGGCTGGCCTGGAAAGGCTTTGCATTCCAGGGCGGCTGGCTGCACGCCAAGATCGCCCTGGTGCTAGTCTTGTCGGGTCTGCATGGCTACCTCGCCGGCGCGGTGCGCAAATTTGCCGAAGACAAGAATGAAAAACCGGCAAGGCACTGGCGGATCGTCAATGAAATCCCCACATTGCTGATGATCGTCATCGTCATCCTGGTCATCGTGAAGCCGTTCTAGATGAGGAGCATGATCTCCTCCGAAAGCCGGTTCCCGCTTTTCGAGATCATGCTCTAGGCTTCCCCCGATCCCAGCAAGAAGGCCCAGCAAAAGGCGGCTTGCTCTTTCAGACGACCGACGATACAAGACGGGTCTTCCTTCCCGTCATGCGCCGCCCCTTTACTCGCTTTCGGCCGCGCCCGGCATTTGTCGTATCCAGCCGATTTTTCTCCCCAAAGCCTACCCAGAGTCTATCTAATGCAAGAAATGAAACTCGCAGAGTTCAAGAACAAGAAGCCGCCAGAGCTGATCGCTTATGCCGAATCGCTCGAGGTGGAGAACGCCAGCGTCATGCGCAAGCAGGAGCTGATGTTCGCAATCCTGAAGAAGCTCGCCGCCCAGGACATTGAGATCATCGGCGACGGCGTGGTGGAAGTGCTGCAGGACGGTTTCGGCTTCCTGCGCTCGGCCAACGCAAATTACCTGCCCGGCCCCGACGACATCTATATCTCGCCGTCGCAAATCCGGCGTTTTTCGCTCAAGACCGGCGATACGGTCGAGGGGCCGATCCGCAGTCCGAAAGAGGGCGAGCGCTATTTCGCGCTGCTCAAGGTCAACACCATCAATTTCGACGATCCGGAAAAGATCCGTCATAAGATCCATTTCGACAATCTGACGCCGCTCTATCCGACCAAGCGGCTGAAGATGGAGGTCGACAATCCGACCTCGAAGGACATCTCGCCGCGCGTCATTGATCTGGTCGCGCCGATCGGCAAGGGACAGCGCGCACTGATCAACGCGCAGCCGCGCACCGGTAAGACGGTGCTGATGCAGAACATCGCCCATTCGATCACTGCCAATCATCCGGAATGCTATCTGATCGTGCTTCTGATCGACGAGCGCCCGGAGGAAGTGACTGACATGCAGCGCTCGGTGAAGGGCGAGGTGATCTCGTCCACCTTCGACGAGCCGGCGGCGCGTCACGTGCAGGTGGCTGAAATGGTCATCGAGAAGGCCAAGCGCCTGGTCGAGCATGGCCGCGACGTTGTCATCCTGCTCGATTCGATCACCCGTCTCGGCCGTGCCTACAACACCGTCGTGCCGTCATCCGGCAAGGTGCTGACCGGCGGTGTCGACGCCAACGCGCTGCAGCGCCCGAAGCGCTTCTTCGGCGCGGCCCGCAACATCGAGGAAGGCGGCTCGCTGACCATCATCGCGACCGCGCTGATCGATACCGGCAGCCGCATGGACGAAGTCATCTTCGAAGAGTTCAAGGGCACCGGCAACTGCGAAATCCAGCTCGACCGCAAGGTGGCCGACAAGCGCATCTATCCGGCGATGGACATCCTCAAATCCGGTACCCGCAAGGAAGACCTGCTTGTGCCGCGCGCGGACCTGCAGAAGATCTTCGTGCTGCGCCGCATCCTGGCGCCGATGGGAACGACCGACGCGATCGAGTTCCTCATCGACAAGCTCAAGCAGACCAAGACCAACGCGGATTTCTTCGATTCGATGAATACGTGATTGGGCTTACCCTCCCCCTTGTGGGGAGGGTCGATCCGCGAAGCGGAGCGGGGTGGGGGTCGAAAGACTCTTTTGTCTCAACCCCCTCCCCGTCTCATGATCTACGCTTCGCTGCGATCGAGAGCCGACCCTCCCCACAAGCGGGAGGGTAAGTGGCGCTATCGCCGCAACAGCTTTTCCAACTCCCCCGCATCCGTCACTATCGGCAAACACACCTGCCCGGTGCAGAACCAGGCGCCTGCCTTGTCCGTCGGCGGCAGCACGCCACCCGGCAAAAGCGGCCGATTCGCCTCTGTGCCGATCGGCACGACGATATCAACCCGGCGTGGATCTGGATTCCGATTCGCAACCGGAACAAGGCTTGAATTCTCTGTGGACTCCACCAGCACCAGCTTCAGCGGTTCGAGCGCCAGCGCACAGGCATTGACGATGCCGGCCTGCCCGTAAGCCTGCTGCGCGCCGCGGCCCATGGCGTGCTCGGCGGTCGTCCAGGCTTTTTCCCAAAGATCGAGATCGCCGGTGACCGATGACAGCCGCAGAAGCGCCTCGACGATCTGGCTGGTGGCAGAGGGGATGGCCTCGTCGACATCGCCACGGATGCGGATCGGCACGTCGCCGCTGTCCGAGGCCGTCAGCCAGTAGCCGGTTTTTTCTCCGTCGAGATGCCAGCGGTCGAGCTCGTCGATGAAATGTCCCGCCTGTGCCGAATAGGCCTGATCGTCGGTCGCCTCGAAGAGCGCAATCGCCGCGTTGGTCATGGCGGCATAGTCACTCGATAGTGCCGGGAAAAGCTTCTTGGTGCCGAGCATGGAATGCGGCAGGCGGCCGTGCTCGCTGGCTCCAACAATATGCGCGAAGGCCTTGGCCGCGGCGTCGATCCAGTCGCCTTTGCCAAGAGAACGGCCGGCCTCGGCGAGCGCTGTGATCATCAAGCCGTTCCAGTCGGTGAGCGCCTTGGCGTCGCGGCCTGGCCTGACCCGGTGTTCGCGGACAGCCAGGAGCTTCGCTTTCAAAGGGGCAAGCTGAGCGTAATCAGCGATGCCCTGAGTTTGCTGTGCCTCGGTCTGGCGGATGATCGGCTTGCCTTCCCAGCCATGCGGCGCGGCGAGCTCGAAATAGCGAAAGAAGGTTTTGGCGTCGTCGCCAAGCGCTGCTTCGATCTCCTCGCGACTCCAGGTGTAAAAGAGCCCCTCCTCGCCGTCGCTGTCGGCATCGAGGCTGGCGGCAAAGGCGCCGCCTTCGACCCGCATCTCGCGCAGCAGCCAGGCAACGGTCTCTTCGATTCGTACCCGGAACAAGTTGCTTCCGCTGGCCGCATGGGCCCAGTTGCACAGGCGGATGAGCTGGGCGTTGTCGTAGAGCATCTTTTCGAAATGCGGCACCAGCCATTCGGCGTCGGTGGAATAGCGGCTGAGGCCGCCGCCGACATGATCGTAGATGCCGCCGGCGAGCATTTTTTCCAGGCTGGTGAGGACGGCGTCTCGATGCGCGGCCCGGCCATCGCGTAGCCAGGAGAGCCAAAGCGTATGCATGAAGGGCGCGTTGGGGAATTTCGGCGCGCCCTTCAAGCCGCCGAGATCGCGGTCGATCATGCCGTCGATGCGCCCGGCGAGATCGGCGAGCGAATCGCGGTCGAGCACCGCCTTGCCCTTGGCGCCGGCAAGCCGCTGCTCGACATGCGCGGTCAGGCCGTCGGCGCTTTCGGCGAGGCTCTGCTGCTTTTCGCGCCAGGCCTTGTCGACCGCTTCCAGCACCTGGATGAAACCCGGCCTGCCGTAACGGGCCTCGCGCGGAAAATAGGTGCCGCCCCAAAAGGGCTTGCCGTCCGGCGTCAGGAACATGGTCAGCGGCCAGCCACCCAGTTCACCCATGGCATGGAGCGCGGCCATATAGATCTGGTCGATGTCCGGCCGCTCCTCGCGATCGACCTTGATATTCACGTAGAGCCGGTTCATGACGGCCGCAACGGCGTCGTTCTCGAAGCTTTCATGCGCCATGACATGGCACCAGTGGCAAGCGGCGTAGCCGATGGAAAGCAGGATTGGCCGTCCGAGCTCCTTGGCCTCGGCAAGCGCTGCCGGCGACCAGCCCCGCCAATGCACGGGATTGTCGCTGTGCTGCTGCAGATAGGGGCTGGCCTCTTCGGCAAGCAGGTTTCGCGCGGGCAAGGTCACGATGGGCGGCTCGGCAGTTTTGGTTTCGACGCGGCAAAGGCTGAAGCATGATGGCGAAACAGGTGTGGCGGTTTCGACATGCTCTATCTTTTAATCTAGGCGGTTCGGCAGGTCCGGCAAATGGTTTCGCCAATGGCTTCGAAGGATTCGATCGTAGCGCTGTCGAGCGGCCGCCTGCCCGCCGGCATCGCGGTTATCCGGATTTCAGGCCCGAAGACTCGATTCGTGGTCGAAACGATCGCTGGGCCAATTAAGGCTCGGTTTACCACGTTGCGGACGCTCAAGGCGGCCGATGGCTCGACGATCGACCATGGGCTCGTGCTGTTCTTTCCAGGTCCCGGCAGCTTCACTGGTGAGGACGTCGCGGAATTTCAGGTCCATGGCAGCCGCGCGGTCGCGGCCAAGATGCTGGAGACAATCACCGGCATCGAAGGCGTCAGGCACGCCGAGCCTGGGGAGTTCACCAAGCGCGCCTTTCTCAACGGCAGGCTGGATCTGGTCGAGACCGAGGCGCTGGCCGATCTGGTGAATGCCGAGACTGAGGCGCAGCGCCGCTTTGCGCTCAGCAATGCGGAAGGCGCGCAGAGCGAGCTCTATTCGAGCTGGCGTCGCCGGCTGATCCATGCCCGGGCCATGATCGAAGCGGAGATCGACTTCGCGGACGAGGAGGAGGTCCCGGGTTCCGTTTCGGATGCGGTCTGGTCCGACGTGACGGCGATGATCGATGACGTCGGGCGGCACATTGAAGGGTTCAAGGCGGCGGAGATTATCCGCGACGGTTTCGAGGTTGTCATCCTCGGCGCGCCGAATGCCGGCAAGTCCAGCCTGTTCAACGCTTTGGCGCGGCGCGAGGCTGCGATCGTCACCGACGAGCCGGGCACGACCCGCGACCTGCTCGAGGTCGCCATGGATCTGAACGGTTTGAAGGTGCGCATCGTCGATACCGCCGGCCTGCGTGACGCCGCGGGCAAGGTCGAGTCGATCGGCATCGAGCGGGCGCGCGCCAGGGCTGGCGCGACGGACCTGGTGCTGCTGCTGGAGGACATGGCCGCGCCGGTTCCAGCGGGTGATATCCCAGGCGGGGTTCCTCTGCTCAGGATCGGTACGAAGTCCGACATTGCTCGTGCCGGCGCGGGCGGCGGGTACGATTTGGTGATCTCTACCAAGGATGGCACGGGGCTCGGGCGTCTTCTCGACGAAATCGGAATTCGTGCTGCCGCGGCTGTCGACGGTGCAGGTGATGTCCTGCCGTCGCGACTGCGTCACGTGGAGCTTCTCAACGAGACGCGAGATTTGCTGATGGCGGCGCTGTCGGGGCAAGGCCAGGAATTGCGCGCCGAGGAGTTGCGGCTGGCTTCCGACCGTCTTGGCCGGATCATCGGTGCGGTCGACGTCGAGGACTTGCTCGACGTCATCTTTTCGCAGTTCTGTATTGGTAAGTGATTCACGTGAAACACGAGGGGCGGTCGCTGCTCCCCAATGATTCACGTGAAACATCCGATGGACCGCCCAGATTTATGTTTCACGTGAAACGGCCTTCGTCCTTGACAGAGACGTGTCGCGGGGACATGTGTCGGGCGATCTCTGAAAGCGGATTCTTGGAAAATGACCGATCACTATGATGTGGTGGTGGTGGGCGGCGGCCATGCTGGATGCGAGGCGGCGAGTGCTGCCGCGCGCGCCGGCGCCAGGACGGCGCTGGTGACACTGCGCTTCGACACGATCGGCGTCATGTCCTGCAATCCGGCCATCGGTGGGCTCGGCAAGGGCCATCTCGTACGCGAGATCGACGCCATGGACGGATTGATGGGGCGTATCGCCGACGCGGCCGGCATCCAGTTCCGTTTGCTCAATCGTCGCAAGGGGCCCGCGGTGCGTGGTCCCCGCACCCAGGCCGACCGCAAGCTCTATCGGCTCGCCATGCAAGAAGCGATTCGGCAACAGAACAATCTCGATGTCGTGGAAGGCGAGGTTCTCGATCTCGAAATCGAAGACGGCCGCGTGGCTGCGGTGCTGGTCTCGGGTGATCGGCGGCTGGCCTGCGGTGCCGTCGTGCTAACCACCGGCACCTTTCTGCGCGGGCTGATCCATATCGGCGAAAAGAAGATCGTCGCCGGCCGCATGAACGAGCAGGCGAGCATGGGCCTGGCGGCGACAATGGCGCGCGCGGGCTTCAAGCTCGGGCGCCTGAAGACCGGAACGCCCCCTCGCCTCGATGGCCGAACCATCGACTGGGCGTCGCTGGAGAGCCAGGCCGCGGACGAGGATCCGGTGCCGTTCTCGTTGATGACGGACCGCATCGCCAATCCGCAAATCCATTGCGGAATCACGCGAACCATGCCGGCGACGCATGACCTGATCCGCGCCAATCTCGGCCGCTCCGCCATGTATTCCGGCTCCATCGAAGGTGTCGGGCCGCGTTACTGCCCGTCGATCGAAGACAAGATCGTCAAGTTCGGCGACCGCGAAGGCCATCAAATCTTCCTCGAGCCGGAAGGGCTTGACGATGACACCGTCTATCCGAACGGGATTTCGACCTCGCTGCCCGAGGACGTGCAGCTCGAGATCCTGAAGACCATTCCCGGCTTGGAAAAGGCGACGATGCTGCAGCCGGGTTATGCCATCGAATATGACCATGTCGATCCGCGCGAGCTGAAGACGACGCTGGAGACGAAGCGTGTCGCCGGCCTGTTCCTGGCCGGGCAGATCAACGGCACCACTGGCTATGAAGAGGCCGGCGCCCAGGGCCTGCTCGCCGGCATCAATGCCGCGCGCAAGGCGGCAGGCGGTGACGATGTCGTGCTCAGCCGCACCGAGGCCTATATCGGCGTGATGGTTGACGACCTGACCAGCCGCGGGATTGCAGAGCCTTATCGTATGTTCACCTCGCGGGCCGAGTTCCGGCTTTCGCTGCGGGCCGACAATGCCGATGAGCGTCTGACGCCGCTGGCTGAGAGGCTCGGCATCGCGTCATCGGGGCGGCTGCAGCGCTTTAGCGGGATGGCGCGGAAGCTCGACGAGGCGCGTAGCTTGGCGAAGTCGGTCGCCTGGACGCCGAACGAAGCAGCGCGGCATGGACTGGAGATCAACAAGGATGGCGTGCGCCGCTCGGCGTACGAGCTTCTGGCGCATCCGGGTGTCGACATGGCTTGGCTCACCCGCGTCGAACCGAGCTTTGCGGCACTCGACGCCAAGACGGCGGAGCGGCTTGAAACGGAAGCGAAATATTCCGTCTATCTCAATCGCCAGCAGGCTGACGTCGCGCAGATCAGGCATGAGGAGTCGCGACTTATTCCGGAAGTCATCGATTTCTCGGATGTGCCCGGGCTTTCGAACGAGCTGAAGCAGAAGATGAAACTGCGCCAGCCGCGCTCGATCGCCGACGCGCAGCGCATGGAAGGCATGACGCCGGCGGCGCTGGCGATCATCGTCGCGCATGTCCGCAACGCCGAGCTGGCCGCGCGAAGGGACGTTGCGTGAGCGCGGATGCCTGGGCGGATCTGCAGAAAGCAGCAGGTCCGGTTTCACGTGAAACATTCGAACGCCTCCAGGCTTTCGAACAGCTGTTCCTGAAATGGAACCGCAGCATCAATCTTGCTGCGCCATCGACGCTGGATGACGTCTGGCGCCGCCACATCCTGGACAGCGCCCAGCTCGTGCGAATCGCGCCGTCCGCAACACGCTGGGTCGACCTCGGCTCGGGCGGCGGTTTTCCCGGATTGGTGCTCGGCTTCCTGCTTGGCGAGCGCCCCAGCGCGTCGATCGACCTGGTCGAAAGCAACCGTAAAAAAGCGTCGTTCCTACAATCTGTGATCGGTCAGTTCGACTTGCCGGCGCGCGTTGTGGCAAAGCGCATCGACGACAGCTATGCGCTTGTTTCCACACCGGAAATCGTCACGGCCAGGGCGCTCGCCGCGCTGCCGGATTTGCTCGATCTGGCGGGACCCTGGCTCACCAAAGGGGCGCAGGCGCTTTTCCACAAAGGCCGGGATTACCGGGTCGAAGTGGAAGAAAGCACTCACCGCTGGGCCTTCGATCTGGTAGAACATTCGAGCATGACCGACCCCCACGGCGTCATCCTCGAAATCACCGAATTGCGCCCGGCGACAAGCAAATGAATTACTGGCACAGGCCCATGAGCACAGCACCGCGTATCATCACTGTCGCCAACCAGAAGGGCGGCGTCGGCAAGACGACGACGGCCATCAATCTGGCCACGGCGCTGGCCGCGATCGGCGAGCGCGTGCTGATTGTCGATCTCGATCCGCAAGGCAATGCCAGCACGGGGCTGGGTATCGATCGCAAGGACCGCACCACTTCGTCCTACGACGTGCTGACCGGTGAGCTCGAGCTGGAAGCCGCTGCGGTGCCGACCGCGGTGCCTGGACTGTCGATCATTCCCTCCACGCTCGACCTGCTCGGCATCGAGATGGAGATCGCCTCGGCGCCGGATCGGGTGCTCAAGCTGCGCAACGCGCTGCGCGCCGCGGCCGAGCGTTCGGCGCCGTTCGGCTATGTGCTGATCGACTGCCCGCCCTCGCTCAACCTTTTGACTTTGAATTCAATGGCGGCGGCCGATTCCGTTCTCGTGCCGCTGCAATGCGAGTTTTTCGCGCTCGAAGGTCTCAGCCAGCTGTTGGAGACGGTCGAGCAGGTGCGCAATACGATCAATCCGGATCTTACCATCCAGGGCATCGTGCTCACCATGTATGACGGGCGCAACAACCTCGCCAACCAGGTGGTGCAGGATGTGCGTACCCATATGGGCGACAAGGTCTATGAGACCATCATTCCGCGCAATGTTCGCGTGTCCGAGGCGCCGTCCTACGGCAAGCCGGCGATCCTTTATGATCTGAAGTGCTCGGGCAGCCAGGCCTATCTGCAGCTCGCTTCGGAGGTGATCCGCCGCGAGCGCAAGCTGCGCGCCGCCTGAGCCACAGGCAATCCGTCAGCCTTAGTTAATTAGCCGATTCGATTCCGAAACGATCTGGACAGTATAATGAGCGAAGACCAATCAAGAAAAAGACTGGGCCGTGGCCTCGCGGCGCTGATCGGCGAGATCGACCGTCCGGCGGCGCCGGAAAAGCCGAGTGCAACGGTGGCGGCCGACGGCAAGGTTCCGATCGAATTCGTCAGCCCGAACCCAAGGAATCCGCGCCGGCATTTCGGCGATGCCGAGCTGACCGACCTTGCCCAATCGATCCGCGAGCATGGCGTGGTGCAGCCGGTCGTTGCGCGCCCCTCGCCTTCGCAGGCCGGCCGCTATGAGATCATCGCCGGCGAGCGGCGCTGGCGGGCGGCGCAGCGCGCAGGGCTCACCGAAATCCCGCTGATTGTGCGCGATGTCAACGATCGCACTGCCCTTGAATTGGCGATCATCGAGAACGTGCAGCGCGCCGACCTCAATCCGGTCGAGGAGGCGCAAGGCTATCAGCAGCTCATCGACGAGCATGGCTACACCCAGGCCGATCTCGGTCAGGTCATCGGCAAGAGCCGCAGCCATGTCGCCAACACGCTGAGGCTGTTGAAGCTGCCTCCCGTCATCCACTCGATGCTGGTCGACGGCGATCTGTCGGCCGGACATGCGCGCACGCTGGTCACCGCGGAGGACCCGGCCGGGCTCGCCAAGCGCATCGTCAAGGAGGGGCTCTCGGTGCGCCAGGCCGAGGCTCTGGCGCAAATGCCCGCCGGCCCGACGCCGGCCAAGACGAAGTCGGCCGCAAGCGCACCCGAGAAGGATCCGGACACGCTGGCGCTGGAAAAACTGATGACGGACACGATCGGCATGATCGTCAGCATCGAGCACAAGGGCAAGGGCGGCGGCACGCTGCGGGTCAACTACCGCACGCTGGACCAGCTCGACGAACTCTGCCGGCGGCTGAAGGACGAGCGGTAGGCGGCTGCCTTGTAACGGTATTTGCCGGCATCTGAGGTTTTAGCTTAAGGCTGGATACGCCTGATATATCGGTGATAAACGAGAAAGGCTGGCGTTACGCTGGCCCCCTTTGTTGACGGCGATGGTTGGCGAAGGTGGCGGTGACGGCTAATCTTCCCCCTTGTGCGGGAGATGCCCGGCAGGGCAGAGAGGGGCGCAACGGAACGCCGGCTTCACAGCAGTTTATTGGCCGTAACCGACGTTTCGTCATCCTCGGACTTGACCCGAGGATCCATTCCGTGACCTTCAACTTAGATCGCGACGGTGCGGAATTCTGTAATCGCTGCAACGCCATAGCGTCACGGCATCGATTCTAGGGTCTGCGCGCGTCGCTTCGCTCCTTGCTCTGCCCAAGAATGACGATGGAGATGACGTTCCTTCGCGCCCGCCTCTGTCCTACCGGACATGTCCTCCACGAGGGGGGAGATTGGCCAATCGCCTATCGCTGCCCAACCTTGCGCCTTCGATCTCAAGCAAGGCAGGCGCTTCGCTTGACAGTGCCGGGTATCGGCGTAGCCTGCATTAGGTACAACTAAACTATATGCCCTGGCGTGCCGAGCAGTCGCGATGTCGGGCCATTTGCCGCTTCCACGATTTAAGCGGCACCACCTCGCCAAAGCGATCCGAGCCGACCCGCCTGACAGAGCCGGGAGGTGAAAATGGCAACCAGTTGGCAATTGTCTGGCAGTTACTTCGAAAACTGCAATTGCGATGTCGTATGTCCTTGCCTGGTGTCCACCAACGCGCAGCTGACATCGAAGCCGACGCAAGGTGTTTGCGATGTGGCCTTGGTCTTTCATATCGACAAGGGCAATTACGGCGACGTTCGATTGGATGGGCTCAACGTCGCGATGGTCGCGCACACACCGGGTCCGATGGCGCAAGGCAATTGGACGGCTGCCGCCTATATCGACGAACGGGCCGATGACAGGCAAACGGAAGCGTTGGGCGCCATCTTCACCGGCGCTGCTGGCGGCCCGATGGCTGCCTTCGCGCCGATGATCAGCACCAATCTCGGCGCGAAGAAGGTGCCGATCAAATACCAGATCGACGGCAAGAAGCGGTCGACGGACATTGACGGCGTGATGCACATGGCGGTCGAACCGCTGCCGACAATGCGTGAGGACGGTGAGATGTCGATGGCCACCGGCCATCCCGTCAATCCCGACTGGCTGGCCCTGGCGATGGGGGTGGAGGGCAGCACGTTCAACGACCATGGCATGAGCTGGGACAATTCCCGCCGCAACGGGCACTACGCACCAATCAATTGGTCCGGCCAGCATTAGAGGCTCGCCGCGCATAGCCGGAACGGGCTCGCCGATGCTGACGCTGCAGCGAAACATTGTCCTGGCGCTGCTGATCGCCGCCGCAGCGGCGGCGTGGGCTCTGCTTGTCCGGCAGCAGACCGGCATGGACGCGGGCATGCGCATCTACTCCCCCACCATGGGCATGACGGCGGCGCTGTTTCTTGCCGTCTGGTTGATCATGATGATTGCCATGATGTTTCCAACGGCCGCGCCCATGATCCTGACGTTCCACCAGGTCCAGAGCGGCAAACGAGGCCGCGGCCAGGCCTTTGTGTCGACCTGGGTGTTCGTAGCCGGCTACATGCTGGTTTGGACAGCTACGGGCGTCCTTGCCTTTGCCGGCGCGGAGGGCGCGGAAATGTTTGCCGCGCATGTGGGATTGTCCGCGGCGACGGGCGCCCGCATCGGCGGCGCGTTGCTGATGGTGGCGGGCGCCTATCAACTCTCGCCGTTGAAAGACCTGTGCCTCGCCAAATGCCGCACGCCGATCGGCTTCATCCTGACCTCATGGCGCGATGGGCGATGGGGCGCGGTGTGCATGGGCCTGCAGCATGGGCTCTTTTGCCTCGGCTGCTGCTGGCTTTTGTTCCTTGCGCTATTTCCGCTCGGGATCATGAATGTCGCCGCGATGGCCGTCGTCACCTTGCTGGTCTTTGCGGAGAAGACCTTCCCATCAGGCGAGCGGATCGCGAAGGTATCGGGCGTCGCCCTGCTCCTTTACGGCGCGGCGGTGCTGGTCTTTCCGCAGGCGTTGCCGACCTTCCAGCCGATGGACGCGATCATGCCGATGGACGGGATGATCATGAATTGAGCACGGGAAGCGGCTTTTGGCCGGGAAGGCGTCGGCGCTTCATGCTCTGTCGCCTTCGGCGACATCTCCGAGATCAGCCGCGCTGCCCGAGCCGCGCGCTTTCGATCGCAATGCCCAGCAGCGCCTGCCGTGCCAGCGCTTCCGACAGGTCCGGCCGCTTGCGGGTTTGCAGCACCGCCGTCTGCAGCCGGCCCAGCGCGCGGCCGAGCGCCTCGACATTCCAGCGCTCGAGCGTCTTCTCCACCAGCTTGCGACGCGAGAAGAAGACCGGCGGACGGGCGCCGGCGACAACCGAGGCGGCATTGCGGCCGCCGGATTCCATCTGGCCGCGCATCACCTGGATCGCCTGCAATTGCCGCATCGCCGAGGACAGCACCAGGAAGGGCTGGCCGCCGGACTGGCAGTGGCGGTTGAAGGCAATGTCGAAGTCGCCGACCTTGCCCTCCAGCATGGCGTCGACCGCGGCGTCGAAGGACGCGCCGGAGACATCGCCCGACAGCGCGTTGACGTCGTCGATGTCGATTGCCTTCTGCCCGTGCGCATAGAGCACCAGCTTCTCGATTTCGCCGCGCGAGGCGAGCCGGTCGCCACCGAGGTTGCGGCGCAGCGCCTGGCGGGCGTCCAGCGTCATCGACATGCCGGCCTTGCGCAGTTCGTCATCGATCACCGTATCAAGATCGCGGGCCTCGTCGGCGTAGCAAGGCAAGGCGATGGCATTGCCTGCGGCCTCGACGATGGCCCTGAGACCGGTGCCCTTCTTCAGGTCACCGGCCTCGATGAGGATGATCGCGTCTCGTGCGGGCTCGGTGGTCAGCGCCTTGATGTCGTCGGCCAGCGCCTTCTGGCCGCTGGCATTGCGCACCCAGAGCAGCCGCCGGTCGGAAAACATCGGCACCGTGCGCGCCTCGTCGAGCAGCCGGCCCTCATCGCGGTCGACCTCCGCGCCGTCGAGCTTGACCACGGAGAAGGGGTCGTCGAGCGGTAGGCCGGTCTTTGCCGCGAAGGTCTTCGCCCGTTCCGCGACAAGGCCGCGATCGGGACCGTAAAGCAGGACGATTCCCATGGAGGGATCTGGCCGCGCCAGCCACGAATCGACCTCGTATCCTTTCTTCTGTGCCATGCCGCGTGAGTTAGCATGGAGCGGGGGCGGAGTGAACGGCGAAGCGGCGGGCAGAGAGCGTGATCTCCCCCCTCGTGGGGGAGATGTCCGGCAGGACAGAGGGGGGCGCTGTCCCGCCAGCGTATCGATGTTTGATCCTTGGCGCTGACCGTGTCGACTTTCGGAACGGGTTTGCGCGCCACTATGCTCCTTATTTCCACCCTGTCGCTTATGATGACAATCACCACGGAGAGTTGGCGTTCTGTCACGCCCCCCTCTGCCCTGCCGGGCATCTCCCCCACGAGGGGGGAGATTAGCTGCTTCGGCCGACGCGCATATCCCAGTTACCTTTTCTGACGGCAACCGCCCCGCAAACTTCCGCCAAATTGCGCGCGGCGCGAAAACATCGACAAGAAATTTCGTCGCCATATCTGCATCTTGAGCCTGCGCGCCGCATCGGCTTGTCGAGGCCGGCGGCGGGGAGGAAGGCCGTGGCCAGACTCGGCGAATTGGCACTGGTGTGGCGGCGCGGATGTGCAAAGATCGCACCGGCAACATTGGAGGATGTGAGCTCATGGCCGATGCTGGAATGTTGCGCTTTCATGTGCCCGAGCCCGAGGTGCGGCCCGGCGGCACGCCCGACTTCTCCAATGTGACCATTCCCAAGGCGGGCTCGGTGCCGCGTCCCGAGATCGACGTCGATCCGCGCACCATCCGCGACATGGCCTTCTCCATCATCCGGGTGCTGAACCGCGCCGGCGAGGCCGTCGGGCCGTGGGCCGGGCTGCTCAGCGACGAGGAGTTGCTCGAAGGCCTGCGCAATATGATGCGGCTCAGGACCTTCGATGCGCGCATGCAGATGGCGCAGCGCCAGGGCAAGACCTCCTTCTACATGCAGCATCTCGGCGAAGAGGCAGTGAGCTGCGCTTTCCGCAAGGCGCTCAAGCCGGGCGACATGAATTTCCCGACCTATCGACAGGCAGGTTTGCTGATCGCCGACGGCTATCCGATGGTCACGATGATGAACCAGATCTATTCCAACGAGGCCGATCCGCTGAAGGGCCGGCAGCTGCCGGTGATGTATTCCTCGAAGGAGCACGGCTTCTTCTCGATCTCCGGCAATCTGGCGACGCAATATATCCAAGCGGTCGGCTGGGCGATGGCCTCGGCGATCTCCAACGATTCGCGGATTGCCGCCGCCTGGATCGGCGACGGCTCGACGGCGGAGTCCGATTTTCATGCGGCGCTGGTGTTTGCCTCGACCTACAAGGCTCCTGTCGTGCTCAACGTCGTCAACAACCAGTGGGCGATCTCGACCTTCCAGGGCATTGCACGCGGCGGTTCCGGCACGTTCGCCGCGCGTGGCCTCGGCTTCGGCATTCCTTCGCTGCGCGTCGACGGCAATGATTACCTTGCGGTGCATGCGGTGGCGAAATGGGCGGCCGATCGTGCGCGCGCCAATCTCGGGCCGACGCTGGTCGAATATGTCACCTACCGCGCCGGCGCGCATTCGACGTCCGACGATCCGTCGGCCTACCGTCCCAAGGCGGAATCGGATGCCTGGCCGCTCGGCGATCCGGTCATCCGGCTGAAGAACCATCTGATCCACAAGGGCGTCTGGTCCGAGGATCGCCACACCCAGGCGGAAGCCGAGATCCTCGAGACGGTGATCGCGGCGCAGAAGGAGGCCGAAGGTCACGGCACGCTGCATGCCGGCGGCAAGCCGTCGACCAGGGACATGTTCGAAGGGGTCTACGAAGACATGCCGCCGCATCTCAGGCGCCAGCGCCAGCAGGCGGGGGTCTGACCATGCCCAGACGTACCATGATCGAGGCGATCCGTGACGCCATGGACGTGTCGATGGGACGCGACGAACGTGTCATTGTCTATGGCGAGGATGTCGGCTTCTTCGGCGGCGTTTTCCGCGCCACGCAAGGCCTGCAGGCCAAATACGGCAAGAGCCGCTGCTTCGACGCGCCGATCAGCGAGTCCGGCATCGTCGGCTCAGCCATCGGCATGGCTGCCTACGGGCTGCGGCCCTGTGTCGAGGTGCAGTTTGCCGACTACGTTTATCCGGCCTACGACCAGATCGTATCCGAGGCGGCGCGGTTGCGTTACCGTTCGAATGGCGACTTCACCTGCCCGATCGTGGTGCGCATGCCGACCGGCGGCGGTATCTTTGGCGGCCAGACGCACAGCCAGAGCCCGGAAGCGCTGTTCACCCATGTCTCCGGCCTGAAGGTGATCGTGCCCTCCAATCCGCACGACGCCAAGGGGTTGCTGATCGCAGCGATCGAGGATCCGGATCCAGTGATCTTCCTCGAACCGAAGCGGCTTTATAACGGGCCGTTCGACGGCCACCACGACAAGCCGGTGACGCCGTGGTCGAAGCATGAGCTCGGCGAGGTCGCCGACGGCCACTACACGATCCCGCTCGGCAAGGCGGCAATCCGCCGGCAGGGTTCGGCCGTCACGGTGCTCGCCTATGGCACAATGGTCTATGTCGCGCAGGCCGCGGCCGAGGAGACTGGCATCGATGCCGAGGTAATCGACCTGAGAACGCTGCTGCCGCTCGACCTCGACGCGATCGTCGCCTCGGTGAAGAAGACCGGCCGCTGCGTCGTCGTGCATGAGGCGACGCTCACCTCCGGCTTCGGTGCCGAGCTGGTCGCGCTGGTGCAGGAGAATTGCTTCTATCATCTGGAAGCGCCGGTCGCGCGCGTCGCCGGCTGGGACACGCCCTATCCGCATGCGCAGGAATGGGACTATTTCCCCGGCCCGGCGCGGGTCGGGCGCGCCCTGATCGAAACGTTGGAAGCTTAGGGGGAGGCCTGAGATGGGCGAGCACGTCATCAAGCTTCCCGATGTCGGCGAAGGCGTCGCCGAGGCCGAGCTCGTCGAGTGGCATGTCAAGGTCGGCGACCTCGTGCGCGAGGACACGGTGCTGGCCGCCGTCATGACCGACAAGGCAACCGTCGAGATTCCCTCGCCGGTCGACGGCGAGATTCTTTGGCTCGGCGCCGAGATCGGCGACACGGTGGCGATCGGCTCGCCGATTGTGCGGCTGAAGGTGGCCGGCGAAGGCAATGTGAAGGTGGAAACCGGTGGCGACAGCGCGCCGAAAGCCGAGGCTCTCGCCAAGTCGGCCGAGCCGAAAGCGGAAGCTCAGCCGAGCACTCCGAAGCCCGCGTCAAAGCCAGCCGAGGCGCCGGCTAAGGTTTCGCCGGCCGCCGCACCGAAGGCGATGCGCCCTGCCTCCATCTCTGGCGCGCCGCGCGCGGAAGGCGAAAAGCCGCTGGCGTCGCCTGCCGTTCGTCTGCGTGCGAAAGAGGCCGGCATCGACCTGCGCCAGGTTCTGGGCAGCGGTCCGGCCGGGCGCATCAGCCATGAGGACCTCGATGCGTTCGTGGCGCGGGGCCCGCAGCTGGCCCGCGCCATCGGGCTTGCCCAGAAGGATGGCGTCGAGGACATCAAGGTCGTGGGGCTGCGGCGCAAGATCGCCGAAAAGATGTCGCTGGCAAAATCGCGCATCCCGCACATCACCTATGTCGAGGAGATCGACGTCACGGCGTTGGAGGAACTGCGCGCGACGCTGAACAAGGAGAAGCGGGGCGATCGCCCGAAGCTGACGCTGCTGCCTTTCCTGATGCGGGCGATGGTCAAGGCGATCGCCGAGCAGCCTAACCTCAACGCCTTGTTCGACGACGAGGCCGGCGTCATCCACCAGCATGAAGGCATCCATATCGGCATCGCCGCGCAGACGCCCAACGGGCTGGTGGTGCCGGTGGTGAAGCACGCCGAGGCGCGCGACTTGTGGGATAGTGCTGCGGAAGTCAACCGGCTGGCCGATGCGGCCAAGGCCGGCACGGCGAGCCGCGAGGAGCTGTCCGGCTCGACCATCACCATCACCTCGCTCGGCGCCATGGGCGGCGTGGCGACCACGCCGGTCATCAACTATCCGGAAGTGGCGATCGTCGGCGTCAACAAGATCATGGTGCGACCGGTCTGGGACGGCACGCAGTTCATTCCGCGCAAGATGATGAACCTGTCGTCCAGCTTCGACCATCGCGTCATCGACGGCTGGGATGCCGCGGTTTTTGTCCAGCGCATCAGGGCGCTGCTGGAAACGCCGGCGCTGATCTTTGTGGATTGAGGGATGACGATGGTCGCAAAGACCCCCTCACCCGGATTGCCAGCCGAATTGCAAAGGGCAATTCGGGGCAATCCGACCTCTCCCCGAGGGGAGAGGAGGTCGCCGGCGCCTCCGCTGTCCTCTTCTCCCCTTGGGGAGAAGGTGGCCGCGAAGCGGCCGGATGAGGGGGCCTCCAGGGAAAGCCGACGTCTCACTCCGCTGGAACACCCCTCATCCGTCTCGGCGCTATCGCGCCGATCCACCTTCTCCCACAAGGGGAGAAGGAAAAGGCGCGTCGCCACCTCCGCCAAAAGGAAGCAGCCGTCATGAAAGAAATCTCCTGCAAGCTGCTCGTCATCGGTGCCGGGCCGGGCGGTTATGTCTGCGCCATCCGCGCTGGCCAGCTCGGCGTCGATACGGTGATCGTCGAGGCGGGTAGGCCGGGCGGCACCTGCCTCAATGTCGGCTGCATCCCCTCCAAGGCGCTGATCCACGCGGCGGAGGAGTTCGAGAAAATAGCGCATATGGCTGATGGCAGGGATCCGCTTGGCATCAAGGTCGCCGCGCCGACGCTCGACCTGGCGAAGACGGTCAGTTGGAAGGACGGCATCGTTAGCCGGCTGAACAACGGCGTGGCCGGATTGCTCAAGAAGGCCAAGGTGAAGACCGTGCATGGCTGGGCGACGTTCCGCGACGGCAAGACCGTCGAGGTCGAAACCGAAATCGGGACGCAGGTCATCCGCGCCGAGACCGTCGTGATCGCCACCGGGTCGGCGCCTGTCGAGCTGCCGTTCCTGCCCTTCGGTGGTCCGGTGATCTCATCCACCGAGGCGCTGGCCCTCGGCGAAGTGCCGAAGAAGCTCGCGGTCGTCGGCGGCGGTTATATCGGGCTCGAGCTCGGCATGGCGTTCGCCAAGATGGGCGCCAAGGTCACGGTGGTCGAAGCCCTGCCGCGGGTGCTGGCGCAATACGACGCCGAGCTGACGAGGCCGGTGCTGAAGCGGCTCGGCGAACTTGGTGTCGAAGTGATGACTGGCGCCAAGGCCGAAGGCCTGTCGACCAAGGGCGATGCGCTCCTCGTCGAGACGGCCGACGGCAAGAACGCCAAGGTCGCCGCCGACAAGATCCTGGTCACGGTCGGCCGCAAGCCGCTCACCGAGGGCTGGGGACTGGAGCAGATCGACCTCGACAGGGCGGGCAAATTCATCCGCATCGACGACCAGTGCCGCAGCTCGATGCGCGGCATTTATGCCATCGGCGACGTAACCGGCGAGCCGATGCTGGCGCATCGCGCCATGGCGCAGGGCGAGATGGTGGCCGAGATCGTCGCCGGCCATAAAAGAAGCTGGGACAAGCGTGCCATCCCGGCGATCTGCTTCACCGATCCGGAGCTGGTCACCGCCGGCCTGTCACCGGAGGAGGCGAAAGCGCTCGCCGGCGAGATCAAGATCGGCCAGTTTCCCTTCGCCGCCAACGGCCGGGCGATGACCAAACAGGGCGAGGACGGTTTCGTGCGGGTCGTGGCGCGCGCGGACAATCATCTGGTGCTGGGCATCCAGGCGGTCGGGCAAGGCGTGTCGGAATTGTCGGCGGCCTTCGGCCTGGCGCTGGAGATGGGCGCGCGGCTGGAGGACATCGCGGGGACGATCCATGCGCATCCGACGCAGGGCGAAGGTTTCCAGGAAGCGGCGCTAAAGGCACTGGGCCACGCGCTGCATATTTAGGGAAGCGCCTCTTCCTTCTCCCCTGTGGGAGAAGGTGGATCGGCGCGATAGCGCCGAGACGGATGAGAGGTGTTCCAGCGGAGTGAGACGTCGGCTTTCCCTGGATCACCCCTCATCCGGCCGCTTCGCGGCCACCTTCCCCCACAAGGGGGGAAGGGGGGAGCCTGGCGCTCAGCTCGCCAGCCGGCTTACCATCTCGTGCTGGGCGTAGGCGCGGCCGAAGCGGTTGGCGAGGAAGGCGTCCAGCGCAATGTCTTCCTGGCGCACGAAACCTTCCGCCGGCAGCGAGCCGTCGGCCAGCATGTCGAGCACGGCGCAGATGCCGGAGGCGGTGGTGATCTGGATGGCACTGCGCACGATGTTGCCGACGCGATGCGAATAGATCTTGTTGGCATAGGTTTCTTGCAGCAGGCGGCCGTTGCGGCGGCCCGAGACGGTGACGAAGACGATGACCACGTCCTGCAGGGTTGCTGGCAGGGCGCTTTCAAAAATGTCCTTTAGCACGTCGCGGCGGTGGCGCAGCCCCAGGTCATTCAGCAGCGCCTTCATGATCGCGGCATGGCCGGGATAGCGGATGGTGCGGTAGTTCAGCGTGCGCACCTTGCCCTTCAGCGTCTCGGCCAAGGTGCCGAGGCCGCCGGAGGTGTTGAAGGCCTCATAGGTGACGCCGTCGAGCGAGAACTCCTCGCGCTCCTCCAGCGGCGGCACCTCGATCAGCTCGCCCTCGACGATCGCCTCGCAGGGTTCGCAATATTCGTTGATGACGCCGTCGGTGCTCCAGGTGAGATTGTAGTTCAGCGCGTTGGACGGATATTGCGGCAGCGCGCCGACGCGCATGCGCACGCTCTCCAGGGTATCGAAGCGGCTGGCGAGATCGTTGGCGACGATCGAGATGAAGCCCGGCGCCAGCCCGCATTGGGGGATGAAGGCGGTTTTGGCGTCACGCGCCAGCTCCTTGACGCGGCGGGTCGAGACGACGTCCTCGGTGAGGTCGAGATAATGCACGCCGGTGGCGGCGGCCGCCTCGGCGATGCGGGTGGTGAGATGGAAGGGCGCGGCGCTGAGCACGGCGAACTTGCCGGCAAGCACCTTCTCGAGTTCGCCGGTGGCGGCGATGTCGAGCTCCTGCGTCTCGACGCCGGCCGGCAGTTCGGCGGCGGCAAGCTGGGCGGCCGAACGGTCTACCAGTGTGACGCTATAGTCGCCCGTGGCGCTCAGCATTTCCGCGATGGTCGAGCCGATCTTGCCGGCGCCGACGACAACGATGTTCTTCATGATCAATTCCCCGCAATTTCAATTAGGCCAATTCGGTGGTGAGAATTTTCGCAGCTTGCCTGTCGAAAGGAAGCGTGGATTCTGGCAAAGTGAAGCATGACTTTGAGCAATTTGCCGAAAGGTTTCGTCAAAATGATCACTGAAGCCGAACAAGCCCTGCTTACCCTGCTGCGCGCCAATGCGCGCGCCTCGATTGCGGAACTGGCGCGCCAGCTCGGCGTGTCGCGCACCACGGTGCAGAGCCGCATCGAGCGGCTGGAACAGCGCGGCATCATCGCCGGCTATGGGGTCAGGCTGTCGCCCGATTATGAGCAGGGGCTGGTCAAGGCGCATGTGCTGCTCACGGTGACGCCGAAACTCGCCGACAAGGTGGTGCGCAGCCTCGCAGCGATGCCGCCGGTGCGCACCGTGCATTCCGTCAGCGGCAACTTCGACATGATCGTCATCGTCGACGCGCCGTCGATCCGCGATCTCGACGCGCTGCTCGACCGGATTGGGGCGATGGATGGCGTGGAGCGGACCTCGTCGTCGATTATCTTGTCGACGCGGGTGGATCGGTAGGCGAGGCTATTTGGAGATGTTGGCGGGACAGCGCCCCCCTCTGTCCTGCCGGACATCTCCCCCACTTGGGGCCTGTTGCGTAATTGGCTGGTTGTGATTCTCTGAGACGGAAGCTCGGAGGGAATCGCAATGGCGGTGAAGCAGACTGGTCAGTTGAGCCTGGCGGAAGCATTTTTGGGCCAGAAGCTTGCAGGT
>NZ_RZOY02000018.1 GCF_004022705.2 Mesorhizobium sp. M2D.F.Ca.ET.226.01.1.1 | reverse complement strand
CCCGCATCGCCAGAAACATCCTTCAGGCCGCAGATGCTGACAAAGTTCCAATCAGCCACCGCATCAAGAAATGCGCCTGGAATGACGACTATCTCATCCAGGCCCTAACCCATATGCGATAGCCCTGGTAAAACGGGGGAGAAAGAGCCAATCGCCTAATTCACCGTCCTCTTCGTCCCCGGCATATCCAGCGAGAAAGCCGGAATGGCGATATCGAACGTCTCGCCGCGCCCATTCCGCATCGTGTAATGCCCGACCATGATGCCCGACGGCGTCGAGAGCGGGCAGCCTGATGTGTATTGATAGCTGTCGCCGGGATTGAGTTCGGGCTGGTCGCCGACGACGCCCGCCCCGCGCACCTCCTCGACCCGGCCCCGGCCGTCGGTGATGTGCCAATAGCGCGACAAAAGCTGCACGAATTCGTCGGAGCGGTTGTCGATCGTTACCTGATAGCCCCAGACAAAGCGGTTCTCCGACGGATCGGATCGGTCCTCCAGATAGAAGGGCCTGACCAGCACTTCGATGTTACGCGTCACGGCGCGATACATGAGCCACTCCGGTTGCCACCGCGGGACACTTGCCACGCTTCACTCTTAGTAGGCGAAGCGCCAGCCATCCTGCCAGACTTTAAGCGCAGGTGCCGAAAAACAATGTCATTTAAGTGACACATGACAATGTTGGTGTGCGCAAACCGTGCCGGGCGACTCGGGGCGCTCTGTCGACTGATGAAACGGCCGCATGCGGCCTTTCCGGAGTGATCGGATATCGATGGAACTGACTATCGCAGCCGCGCTCACTTCGTCAGCCCTTCTCCTTTCCAATCTCGCCAGCATCCTGCTGGCCGCATCGCGGCTGAAACGGCGGCGTGTCATTGCGCCGCCCGCCGGCGCGCCGTCGCCGGTCACGATCATCGTGCCGTCGCGCGGCGTCGAGCCGTTCACGCAAGAGACCTTGCAGCGCGCTTTCTTGCTCGACTGGCCGCGCTATGAGCTGATCTTCTGCGTCGCGCAAGCCGAGGATCCGGTGGTCAAGCTGATCAGCGCGGCGATCGCGCGCCATCCGAAGGTTGCGGCGCGGCTGCTGGTCGGCGAGGATCGCGTCAGCGCCAATCCCAAGCTCAACAACTGCGTCAAGGGCTGGCAGGCGGCGCGGCACGATTGGGTCATCCTCGCCGATTCCAACGTGCTGATGCCGCGGGATTATGTCCAGCAGCTGATGGCGGCATGGCGCCCGGACACCGGCCTTGTCTGCTCGACGCCGATCGGCTCGCGGCCGGACGGCTTTTGGGCCGAGGTCGAATGCGGCTTCCTCAACTCGCTGCAGGCGCGCTGGCAATATGCCGGCGAGGCGCTCGGCCTCGGCTTTGCCCAGGGCAAGAGCATGCTGTGGAACAAGCCGATGCTGGACGCCAATGGCGGCATTGAGGCGCTTGGCGCCGAGAGTGCCGAGGACGCGGCCGCCACCAAGCTGGTCAACAGCCTGGGCTTGCGCGTCAATCTCGTCGCCTCGCCCTTCGAGCAGCCGCTCGGCCAGCGCACATTCGCCGAGATCTGGGCGCGCCAGACGCGCTGGGCGCGGCTGCGCCGGGTCACCTTCCCGCTGTTCTTCGCGCCGGAGATCCTGACCGGCGCCGCCGTGCCGCTGCTGCTGGCGCTGCTTGCCGCAGCAAGCGTCGGTGCCAGCCTGCCCAGCACGGCCTTGTGCGTGCTGGCGATCGCCTATCTACCGGAATGCCTGCTGGCCTGGGCCAAGGGCTGGTACTTGTCGCCGCGCAGTATCACCGCCATGATCGTGCGCGACGCGATGCTGCCCGCCATCTGGGCGCGCGGCTGGTTCGGCGGCGCCGTCGACTGGCGCGGCAATGCCATGACCATCCGCGCCAAGGCGATGACCGAACTGGAAGAACCTGCCTAATGCATGTCGCCCAGAAATGCGCAGCGGTTCTGGGACAACGACTTGCATCAAGCAAAGACTTAAAGCGCCTCGCCCTGAATTCGTTTCAGCGCCACGCGCTGTAAGGCCCCTCCCGGCGCGGTGGCGCCGCGACAGGTCCTATGTGGCTGCCTTCAGCGCCTGCTCGATATCCTCCAGCAGATCGTCGGTGTCCTCCAGGCCGACAGAGAGCCTCAGCGTGCCGGGGCCGATCCCGAGCTCGGCCCGCGCCTCTTCGCTCAGGTTCTTGTGCGTCGTCGTCGCCGGATGGGTGATCAGGCTCTTGGCGTCACCGAGATTGTTGGAGATCAGCACGATGTCGAGCGCGTTCTGGAAGGCGAAAGCCGCTTGCTTGCCGCCCTTGACGTCGAGGCAGATCAATGTCGAGCCGCCCGACATCTGCTTCTTGACGACATCGGCCTGCGGATGGTCGGAGCGGCCCGGATAGATGAGACGCGCGATCTCCGGCCGTCCGGCGAGGAAGTCGGCGATCTTGCCGGCGCTCTCGGTCTGCTGGCGCACGCGCAGCGGCAGCGTTTCCAGGCCTTTCAGCAGCGTCCAGGCGTTGAAGGGCGACAGGCTGGGACCGGTGTGGCGGAAATAGTCGTGCAGGTTCTCGTCGATCCATTTCTTGTCGGACAGGATGACGCCGCCCAGGCAACGGCCCTGGCCGTCAATGTGCTTGGTCGCCGAATAGACGACGATATGCGCACCGAGCTGCAGCGGCTTCTGCTGCAGCGGTGTGGCAAAGACATTGTCGACGATCAGCCTGGCGCCGATTGAATTGGCGAGCTTGGCGACCGCGGCGATATCGACCACTTCCAGCGTCGGATTGGTCGGGCTCTCCAGGAAGAACAGCTTGGTGTTCGGCCTGACCGCCTTTTCCCAGTTGGCGATGTCGGTGCCGTCCACCAGCGTCGCCTGGATGCCATAGCGCGGCGCCAGCGTCTCGACCACCCAGCGGCAGGAGCCGAACAAGGCGCGTGCCGCAACGATATGGTCGCCTGCCTTGACGCTGCACAGCAATGCCGCGGAGACAGCCGCCATGCCCGAGGCGGTGGCGCGGGCATCCTCGGCGCCTTCCAGCGCGCACATGCGCTTTTCGAACATGTCGACGGTCGGGTTTGCGTAGCGCGAATAGATGAAGCCCGGCTCCTCGCCCTTGAAGCGGGCCTCGGCGGCCTGCGCCGTCTCGTAGACATAGCCCTGCGTGAGATACATCGCCTCGGCGGTCTCGCCGAAGCCGGAACGCAATGTCCCGCCATGCACGAGTGCCGTCTGAGGTTTCCAGTTGCGCTTCTTGGTGCTCATAGCCCTGCTTCCAGACACAAAAAAACCGGCCGCGAAGTCGCAACCGGTCCATATAGCCTTGCGGCTCGACGGTCCTTTAGCGACTTGTTTAACGTGGCTGCAAGCCGACCGGCCAAATCACCACGGGATAACGACCCTTTAAATGAGCGCCGCGCTTGCGTCAATTGCCGGCTTCATTAAGACGTTTGTACCAGCCGGGCGGCAAGAGCCTGCTTAGATATTCGCCCGGCCTTGCGAACGGAGCCAGCCTTTGCGGCAGACAGGCATTCTTCCGGATCAGGACATCGCGGCGCTGTTTGCGGCCAACGCGCTGAAGTCGCCGCGCGCGCTCGACGCCGACCAGATCCAGCCGGCCAGCCTCGATCTCAGGCTCGGCGACAAGGCCTATCGCGTGCGCGCCTCCTTCCTGCCGGGGCCCGATCATCTGGTCGCCGACAAGCTCGACCGGCTGAAGCTGCACGAGGTCAATCTCGCCGAGGGCGCGGTCCTGGAGACGGGCTGCGTCTACATCGTGCCGCTGCTCGAAAGCCTGGCGCTGCCGTCGAACGTATCCGCTTCCGCCAATCCGAAGAGCTCGACCGGTCGCCTGGACATCTTCACCCGCGTCATGACCGATCGCGGCCACGAGTTCGACAAGATCGCCGCCGGCTATCGGGGACCGCTCTATCTCGAAGTCAGCCCGCGCACCTTCCCGATCGTCGTGCGCGCCGGCTCGCGGCTGTCGCAGATCCGTTTCCGCACCGGCAATGCGGTGCTGTCGGAGAGCGAACTGCGCGACCTTCACCGCGCCGAGATGCTGGTCGCCACCGAGCCGCCCAACATTTCCGGCGGCGGCATTGCGCTCTCCATCGACCTCGACGGCGACAAGGACGGGCTTGTCGGCTATCGCGGCAAGCACCACACAGGTCTTGTCGACGTCGACAAGCGCGCCGCGCAGGATGTCGTCGATTTCTGGGAGCCGATCTACAAGAGCGGCGCCGGCGAGCTGGTGCTCGATCCAGACGAGTTCTACATCCTGGTCTCGCGCGAGGCGGTGCATGTACCGCCGCTCTACGCCGCCGAGATGACGCCCTTCGATCCGCTGGTCGGGGAGTTCCGCGTCCACTATGCCGGCTTCTTCGATCCGGGCTTCGGCCACTCCGCTGCCGGCGGCACCGGCAGCCGCGCGGTGCTCGAAGTGCGCAGCCACGAGGTGCCTTTCATCCTCGACCACGGCCAGATCGTCGGCCGCCTTGTCTACGAGCACATGCTGAAGCGGCCGCAGGCGCTCTACGGCACCGATCTCGGATCGAACTACCAGGCGCAGGGCCTGAAGCTCTCCAAGCATTTCCGCGCCGCGCGCTGATCGCGACTCAATTTTGGGTGTCGCAGGTCAGCCGCGAAACAGAAATTCTTTCGCCGCGCCCAGGCAGGCGTGAAAATGGCCGATGTAGAGCAGTTCGCGCACAGTCAGGCGCTTTCTGCCCCAAAATCCTGAGGTCTGCTTCATCTCATCGAGCGGAGAGTTCGAGCCCGCCCCTGCTGGAAACAGCTGCTTGTCGAGGCATCCGAGAACATAGGCTCGCGCGGAGTCGATGCCGCAGGCCTTGGCCTTGTCGTTCAACCTTTCAGCGCGCAGCGCGGACGTCATACGATCCGTATTGCGCATCAGAAAGCCCACTTGCGGTTTGGAGTAACCGGCGGCGAGAAGCCGGCTCGTCATCGCGGACCGGCCTGGCTGTAGGACTTCGGGCTGCATTTTGGGGCGCTGTGAGCCGTGGAGGACGTGCAGGCGAGGGCAAGCATTAGGCCCATCAACACCGTGCCGATCCGCTTCCGGTCCATACCGTCTCCCGGGCCCTTGGCGCTATCTCACAGCGCCTTCACCGCCACCTTCACCGGCTTTTCGATCTCCAGCGGATTGCGCAGCGGCAGGCCGAAATCCTGCGCCTCGATCTCGAACGTATCGCCGGCCTCGGTCCTGATGCCGTCGGCGAAGGACAGTGTCGCGGTGCCGAACATATGCACGTGAACGTCGCCCGGCTGGCGGAAGGCCGAATATTTGAAGTGATGATGCTCGAGATTGGCGATGGTGTGCGACATGTTCGCTTCGCCCGACAGGAACGGCTTCTCCCACAAGAGCTTGCCATCGCGCCAGATGCGTGACGCGCCGCGGATGTCGGCCGGCAGGTCGCCGATCAGGATTTCGGGACCGAAGGAAGCATTGCGCAGCTTGGAATGGGCGAGGAACAGATAGTTCACCCGCTCCGTAACGTGATCGGAAAACTCGTTCGACAGCGTGAAGCCGACGCGGAACGGCGCGCCGTCATCGCCGATCACATAGATGCCGGCGATCTCCGGCTCCTCACCGCCGTCCTGCGCGAAGGCCGGCGACATCAGCGGCGCGCCTGGCGCCACCGCCATCGTGCCGTTGCCCTTGTAGAACCATTCCGGCTGGACGCCGACCTGGCCCTTGGCCGGCTTGCCGCCTTCGAGACCCATGCGGAACATCTTCATGGAATCAGTGAGTTCCTCCTCGCCACCCTCGCTGAGCTTCTTGTGCATGGAATCGCGCGTCGCCGCGGAGCCGAGATGCGTCAGGCCGGTGCCGGTGAGATGCAGATGCGCGGGATCCGGATGGTTGATTGGCGACACCAGCCGGCCCCTCTTGTAGGCCGCATCGAGATCGACGGTCTCGCCATAGCCCTTGCGTTCGATCAGCGCTTCGAGACCTGTGCCTGTCCGCGCGGCCTCCATCGCCAGCGAATAGACGCTGCGCGCGCTGTTGATGATCCTGGTCTTGCCGCCGCCGTTGCGAGCGACGACGCGGATCGTCTCGGCGTCGTCGAGGATTTGGGAGATCAGCATGTTTGAATCCTCTCTCATCTTGCCTGGCTGCCCGCGGGCAAACCCTTACCGGCGCAGCGCGAAGCAATCCGCGCCACGGTTGAAATCCTTCGTCCGGATTGCGCTCGCGAGCCTGGTCCCTGCGTGGGACTTCTTGGCGCCGACGGGTTGCCGGCAGTTTCGCGATCTAGAACCCGTATGCCTCCTGAACTTTGTTCCGGCCCTTAAGCCTTGTTCTTGTTGTAGACGTCGAAGATGACGGCGCCGAGCAGCACCAGGCCCTTGACCACCTGCTGCCAATCGACATTGACGCCCATGATCGACATGCCGTTGTTCATCACGCCCATGATGAAGCCGCCGACAACGGCGCCGATCACTTGTCCGACGCCGCCCATTGCCGAGGCGCCACCGATGAAGACGGCCGCGATGACGTCGAGCTCTGAGCCGAGGCCCGCCGCCGGCACGGCCTGGCCAAGGCGCGCCGCGATGATCAGGCCGCCGAGCGCCGAAAGCACGCCCATGTTGATGAAGACGAGCAGCGTCAGCCTTTCGGTGTTGATGCCCGACAGCTGCGCGGCCTTGGCGTTGCCGCCCATGGCATAGATGCGGCGGCCGATGGTCATGCGCTTGGTGACGAAGACGAACAGCGAGATGAGCACACCCATCACCAGAAGCACGACCGGCAGGCCTCGGTAGCTCGCGAACTGGAAGACCAGGAACAGCGCCAGCGCGCTGCCGACCAGCGTCTTGACGACGAACAGCGGAAAAGGCTCGGCCTCATAACCATGCGCCTCGCGCTTGCGCCGCGTCCTGAAGCCGAAATAGGCGTAGGCGAGCACCGCGATCAGGCCGAGCACGATCGTCGTCATGTGCAGCGTGAGCCCGCTGCCGACGATGGTCTTGCCGGCGGCATTGACCGTCGGAGGGATCAGCGTCAGCGGACCGATGACGTCCGGGATGAAGCCCGAGCTCAGCGCCTTGAAGCTGTCGGGAAGCGGGCCGACCGAGGAGCCGCCGCCGAGCAGCGCCTGGCAGATGCCGCGGAAGATCAGCATGCCGGCCAGCGTCACGATGAAGCTCGGTATCCGGTGATAGGCGATCCAGTAGCCTTGCGCGGCGCCGATCAGCGCGCCGACGATGAGGCAGACGATCGAGACGACCAGCGGATTCGAGAATATCCCGAGCGGCCAGATCACCATCATCATCGCCGCCAGCGCGCCGATGAAGCCCGCGACCGACCCGACGCTGAGGTCGATATAGCCAGCGACGATCACCAGGAGCATACCGAGCGCCATCACGATGATGAACGAGTTCTGCTGCACCAGGTTGGAAAGGTTCACCGGTTTGAACAGCGTTCCCGACGTCGTGTACTGGAAGAACAGCATGATGACGATCAGCGCGATGATCAGGCCGTATTCGCGCAAGTTCGTCGTCAACGCCGAGACGGCGATGCGCGGACCTTGCTTGACGTCTTCGGCTGTGCCGCTTTGCGGCGCAGGAGCGCTTTCTGTGCTCATGATGCTTTTTTTCCTTCTCCGCGAACGATGGCGCGCATGATTTTTTCCTGGCTGGCGTCGCTTGCTGCCATTTCGCCGACGATACGCCCTTCGTTCATGACATAGATGCGGTCGGTGATGCCGAGCAGTTCAGGCATTTCCGACGAGATGACGATGATCGCTTTGCCCTCGGCGGCGAGGCGGGCGATGATCGTATAGATTTCGTATTTGGCGCCGACGTCGATACCGCGCGTCGGCTCGTCGAGGATCAGAACTTCCGGATCGGCGAACAGCCATTTCGACAGCACCACCTTCTGCTGGTTGCCGCCCGAGAGGTTGCCGGTCAGCTGATAGACGCTGGAGGCGCGGATGTTGGTCTTCTTGCGATAGTCGTTGGCGACGCTCATCTCGCGCATGTCGTCGATGACGCCGCGGCTGGAAACCCCGGAAAGGTTGGCCAAAGTCACATTGTGCTTGATGTGGTCGATGAGGTTGAGGCCGTACGTCTTGCGGTCCTCGGTGACATAGGCAATCCGGTTCTCCACTGCCTTGCTCACCGATGAGAGGTCGAGCGGCTTGCCCCTGAGCAGAACCTCGCCGGTGATGTGCCGGCCATAGGAGCGGCCGAACAGGCTCATCGCGAATTCGGTGCGGCCGGCGCCCATCAGCCCGGCGATGCCCACCACCTCGCCCTTGCGCACATTGAGGCTGACGTTCTTGATCACCTGCCGCTCGGCATGGATAGGATGGTAGACCGACCAGTCCTTGACCTCCAAGATGACCTCGCCGATCTGCGGTTCGCGCGGCGGATAGCGGTCGTCGAGCGAGCGGCCGACCATCGAGGTGATGATGCGGTCCTCCGAGATGTCTTTCCTGGGCAAGGTCTCGATGGTGCGCCCGTCGCGGATCACCGTCACCTTGTCGGCGACCCGGTTCACTTCGTTGAGCTTGTGCGAGATCAGGATCGAAGTCATGCCCTGGCGCTTGAACTCGAGCAGAAGGTCGAGCAGCGCCTGGCTGTCCTTTTCCGAGAGCGACGCGGTCGGCTCGTCGAGGATCAGAAGCTTCACTTCCTTGCTCAGCGCCTTGGCGATCTCGACCAGCTGCTGCTTGCCGACGCCGATATTGGTGATCAGCGTCTTGGGATCTTCCTTCAGGCCGACCTTGTCGAGCAGGCCCTTGGTGCGCTTCTCGTTGGCGTTCCAGTCGATGACGCCATAGGTGGCGTGCTCATTGCCGAGGAAGATGTTTTCCGCAATCGACAGCATCGGCACCAGGGCAAGCTCCTGGTGGATGATGACGATGCCGATATGCTCGCTGTCATGGATGCCCTTGAAATGGCATTCCTGGCCGCGAAAGACGATCTGGCCTTCATAGGTGCCGGACGGATAGACGCCCGACAGCACCTTCATCAGCGTCGACTTGCCGGCGCCGTTCTCGCCCACGATGGCGTGGATCTCGCCTTCCTCGACGCTGAGGTTGACGTTCGACAGCGCCTTCACGCCGGGGAACGTCTTGGTGATGTCGCGCATCTCCAAAATCGTCGAGGTCATCAGGAATTCCGCTCCCTGGCGCAGGCCTTCCGGTTCTCGAAAGTGTCATGCGCGAAATTATCATACTGCAGTCTGGTCCGCGCCGCGACGGCGCATGGCGCTGCAGAGCCGGCAAAAAACAATACCGGCGTCACTTGTGAACGAAAAGGGGCCCTGCGTCGGGCAGGACCCCTCGTTTTCAAGCCGGATTACTTCAGCTCTTCGGCCTTGATGTAGCCGGAGTCGACGACCAGTTTCTGGTAGTTCGACTTGTCGACCTCAACCGGCGTCAGCAGGATCGAGGGAACGACCTTGACGTCGTTGTTGTAGGTCTTGGTGTCGAGGCCCTCAGGCTTGCCGCCTGAGAGGACCTTGTCGACCAGCTCCACGGTCGACTTGGCCAGCTCGCGAGTGTCCTTGAACACCGTCGAATACTGCTCGCCCGAGATGATCAGCTTGACTGAAGCGGTCTCGGCATCCTGACCGGTCACGATCGGCCAGGGCTGAGCGTCCGTGCCGTAGCCGACGGCGCGAAGCGAGGCGGTGATGCCGCGCGACAGGCCGTCATAGGGCGACAGAACGCCGTCGACGCGGCTGCCGTCCGAGTAGTTGGCCGAAAGCAGGTTGTCCATGCGTGCCTGGGCGGTGGCCGCGAGCCAGCGCAGCGTGCCGACTTTGTCCATGCCCATCTGGCCGGACTTGATCTTGATCGAGCCGTCATCGATCAGCGGCTGCAGGACCGACATCGCGCCGTTGTAGAAGAAGAAAGCGTTGTTGTCGTCCGGCGAGCCGCCGAACAGCTCGACGTTCCACGGCTTGGTGTTCGGGAAGCGCTCCTTGAGGCCCTTGACCAGCGAGTTCGCCTGGATCACGCCGACGCCGAAATTGTCGAAGGTGGTGTAGTAGTCGACATTGGGGGTCTTCTTGATCAGGCGGTCATAGGCGACGACGACGACGCCGGCATCATTGGCCTTCTGCAGCGCGTCGGCCATGGTGGTGCCGTCGATCGAGGCGATGATCAGCGCCTTCGGGCCCTTGGTGATTTCATTTTCCAGCTGGCTGAGCTGGTTCGGGATGTCGTCCTGCGCGTATTGCAGGTCGACGGTGTAGCCGAGCTTCTCGAGCTGGGACTTGACGGCATCGCCGTCGTTGATCCAGCGCTGCGAGGTCTTGGTCGGCATCAGCACACCGATGAGGCCCTTGTCGGCCGCATGCGCCGAATAGCTCATGGCGGCAATGCCAAGGGCCGCCACGGCGGCCAGCGTCTTGATGATCTTCACGATTACTCTCCCTGGTTGATGGTCGCGACCTCGGGGCTTCGCGGGCCGCGCAGCCGAACAGATGCGCTGGCGCGCCTCTGTCGGCTTTATCGATCTCCGGTATCCTCCCAATCGGCCCCGCGACGCAGTTTCAATCGATACGAATTCGCTCGTTACCGACCCCTACGCCTCGGAACGCGCGAAGGGTGGGTCCCTTTGACATAACTGTCAAATGCGATCTTTGCTGGTTGCTATATCGAAACTGGTATGGCTTAAACGGCAGACAGAAACCTGGTGGAGATGCTTCGATCGATGGCGGCATTGCGCGATCCTGATGCGATTGCAGTGGGTTACGAGAAATTGCCGGGAGATGGCGAGACGCTGCTGCGCAGCGGCCTGAGCCTCCGCCACATGCGCATGATCGCCGCTCTAGACGATCACGGACGGGTGAGCGCCGCCGCCCAGGTCATGAACATCTCGCAGCCGGCCGCATCGCGCATGATCGCCGAGATGGAGGCGGTGCTCGACGTTAGGTTGTGCGAGCGGCTGCCGCGTGGCGTGACGCTGACTCCTTACGGCCAGGCGCTCGCCCGCCGCGCCCGCTCGATCCTGCTCGAGATGCGGGAGGCCGATCGTGAGATTTCTGAGCTCAAGGCAGGCAAGGGCGGGTCGGTGTTCCTTGGCGCGGTGACAGCGCCGGCAATCGAGCTCGCGGTGCCGGCGATTCGCGAGATACGCCGCATCTATCCGCGCATCGAGATCACCATGCAGGTCGAAACCTCGAACGTGCTCGCCCGCGAGTTGATCGCGTCGCGCCACGACTTCATCATCGCCCGCATCCCCGACGACCTCAATCCGCGGCTCTTCGAATCGCGCGTCATCGGCGTCGAGAAAGCCTGCCTCATCGTGCGCCGCGGCCATCCGCTGGCGAGCGGCAAGACGGTGCGGCTGGAGCAGACGGCGAGCTATGACTGGGTTTTCCAGTCCGGCGGCTCGCCGCTGCGCCAGGCGATGGAAAGCAACTTTCTCAACCGTGACATCGCGCTGCCCGACCGCATCCTAAACACCTCTTCGCTGCTCCTCACCTTGGTGATGGTGGCGCAGTCCGACGCCATCGCGCCGGTGTCGATCCAGGTCGCCAAGTTCATTCAAGGCGGCGATGGCCTGGCCGGCGCCATCGATGTCGTGCAGACCGAGTTCGACATCGAGGTCCGGCCTTACAGCCTGATCACGGTCAAGAATCGCGTGCTCTCGCCGGCCGCGAAAATGCTGCATGACTTCATTTTGCGCGAAGTGGGATAATGGAACGAGAATGCTACTTGTACGTTCAAGCCGATCGGTCGCTCGCTGAAGCCCGTTGCGGGTGAGGGAAGGGCCGCCGATGCTCAACAGCTCGGGAGGTTTTTGATGGAACGTCGGCTATTTCTGACTGGAATACTTGGCATTGCGGGGGCGGCGGCACTTGCGAGCCTGGCCGGACCCGGCAAGGCGGTGGCCGGTGTTCCCGCTGGTAACGGGATCCTGGACGAACTCGACAAGCCGGACAACGCGGTCTTCGAAGGCGACGATCCGGCCGAAGTGGAGCTGGTCTCCCACCGGCGTCACTACTACGGAGATTGGCGCTGGCGCCATCGCCGGCGTCGCCGCCGGCGCGGCTGGAGACATGTCTGCCGCCGCTACTGGCGTCACGGCAGCTGGCGCCGCCGCTGCTGGCGCGAGCGCTATTGGATCAATATCTGGCTGTAGTTCAGACGCTAGCCTAAAAGGATGGGTCTTGCACGATCATGCAGGACCCATCCTTGGCGGTTATCCGCTGTCGCCTGGAGCTGTCGATTGGTTATGCCGCCCGATACTTCGAGACGAATTCCGTGACAGAGGCGTGGAAATCAGGCATCGCCGCCTCGATTTGATCGTCGCTCCAGTCCCACCAGCGGATGGCCAGAAGTCCTTCTATCACTTTTGGCTCAAATCTATGCCGTATCACCTTAGCAGGGTTGCCTGCGATCACGGCATACGGCTCGACATTCTTGGAAACCACGGCGCCGGCGCCAACGACTGCGCCGTCACCTACCTTTACGCCTGACAAGATAATCGCGCGCGAACCGATCCATACGTCATTGCCTACAGTGATCGGCCCCTTTGCGATGTCCCGTGTAGGTGGTCCGAACCGGTCAGAATCTGGAAAAGGGTAGCTGGACACCAAAGACATCGGGTGCTCGCCGGCAGCGATAAAAAGTACGCCAGCAGCGATCGAGCAATAATTTCCAATGCTGACCGGTGCCTCAGCGGTCGCCTGGAAAATGTTTCCGAAGTCCACGCCGTAGGTCTTCCGACCTATAGTGACATGCCTGCCAGGGTACGGTTTTCGCAAACCCAGTCTTGTCCGAAGTTCTCTAAACATCGCCATGGCGTGTCGATAACGTGAACCGATCGACCGGTACAGCTATCCTGACCGCCTGGAGCAGCCGAATTATGCGGGCAGTGCCATCAAACTATCCAGGACCCTGCGTCGTTTGAGTTCAATCAACTGCTGGCGGCGCGCTGGCGCCAGGTCAATGTCGGTCGTGAAGCGGCTTTCATGAAGCCAACCGTCAATTCGCTCGAATATTGCCTCGTCCATCGCTACCCCGGCAGCGACTGCGATTCGTTCATAGTCAGCCGCGCACAGATCCTCCTTGCTGAGTGCACGATACAGGCAGCGCCAATTCAGGCCGCCAGTATCAAATCCATCAAGCCAATCTCGACCGAAGTTGAGCCGATCCGTCCGCAATCGTTCCAAGTTGAAAAAGGCGAAGCCGGGCCATAGGTACCAGCGCTCCTCCGGCGCGGTTCGAACCAACCCCGCGACTGTCGCTTGATCGAGCATGCGGAAAGGATCCGTCTTCGCGGTCGGGAAAATATCGTGATCCAGGAAGCCGACCATGGAAGGCCGGTTCGCGAGAACGATGTTCTTCCATGCCCAGTTCAGGGCATAGCCGTGCGATTTGCCCCCTTCCTTCTCTCGGCCTACCCAAGGATTGGCCGGCACTGCCACGAAAGCAACATCGGCCGCCGCGCAGATGTTGCGAATCGCATCCCTCGCCATCAACTTGGTTGAGTTGTCTGCAATGATATGGATGACCTCAGGCACGTTTCTAGCAATCAGCCTGGTCTGCCACTCGATAACTTCGGGATCGTTGAAACTGATCGTGATCAGCACTTTTCGGCCACGGAGACGAGGAAGGGCCACCGGACTGGCGTGCCTGGCGAGGGCTATCCGCTCCCGAACTTGATAGCGCGCATGATTCTTGCGGTCGACCAGCGGCCGAAGTCTTAACCATTCGCGGACTGTGTATTTCGATAGTGCACGCGGCATGCTTTGTCTTTTATCCGTCCGCGACCGACACAACAACCAGAAGCAGTAGTTCAAGCGGCTTAGAATTTCGTCCACACGCGCACGGTGCCTCCCATGCGAACGGAAGCATTGCTGATATCGGACTTAAACCTTTGCGCAGGATGGAGCGGGTAGCGAATCCACGCGTTCAGCGTGGGAGGCTAGCCCTTTCGCCGTAATCTCAACGGGTTTGTTGTGCAGCGCCGGCATGACAGGCCAGTGAAAGGCGATGCTTGCGTTTGGAGTAGGATCCGGCCATTTTGTCAGCATGCCTGACCTTCTGCTCGACGGTTAATTTTTAACGGACAAAAATCGCCTATTGCTACGCGATGGCGGAATATGGCGAATCATCCTTCGCCGCCCAGAACATTAGGGACCTACTCCCCGGCAACCGTGCCGACGTCTACAACTTTGTTGGGAATACCGAAAACCCCGAACGGCTCTCCTCACGCGAACTGCGTGGTTTGTACTTTCGACGTCATGGAGAATAGTTGACAGTCCTCGTGCATCTTTTTGCCTCCCTCTACAGCGAGGAAAACACCAATATCTGTACGCCCTATGAGGTGGTGGTCGGACGCGCTCTTTAGAACGCGGCGATCCTTCTTCGAGGTTCAGGCCTCAGCAGAACCATAAACGCCTCTCGACCCTATCTGACGTCACTCTCCGGTTGCCAGGCGTTCGCGATCCGGTAAGCTGTCGGTTGTTAACCATACCAGTGCTAGCCTGTGCGCGGGGGGACGAACGCGAGGCAGGGAATGCGCAACGATAGGCCGATTTCACGAGTCGGATGGAGGCCGGCCGCCAAGGCGATTGCCTTCCTTGCGGCTGCCTCGGTGGCGGCGCCAGTCAATGCGGAGACGGTGCGCGAAAATCCCGGCGGCCAGATCGTGGCTTTCGCCTTGCACATCGCCGAATTGCGCGCCGCCGAAGAGCAGGTGGAATTTGACGGAACGTGCGACAGTGCCTGCACGCTCTATCTATCACTGCCGCCCGGGCAGCTTTGCATCACGCGGCGTGCCTCTTTCGGCTTTCATCTGCCTTACGGTGTAGGCGCCGAACAGAATGCGGCAGCCGCCCAATATCTGGTCTCGCAATACCCGGATTGGGTGCGGCAGTGGATCGGGGAGCATGGCGGGCTCACCCACACAATCATGCGTATGGGCGCCGACGAAGCCGCGCAACACCTTGCCCTATGCGGGGTGCTGGCTTAGGCGCGGGGCAAGCTGGAGCGGGTAGCGGGAATCGAACCCGCGCGTTCAGCTTGGGAAGCTGACAGGCTACCATTACATCATACCCGCGCGAGCCCTCGTTACCATGAGGTCCCGGCTGCAAGCAATCGGCAAAGCGATTGGACTAACCTTCGGAGCCGGGCGTCATCCGTGCCACCGGACCGAAGCTCTCGCTGTATCGAGCGGCATTGCCCGAACCTCTCGACATGAACTACAAAATGCCGGGGTTTCGCTTGCCGCGAAGGGCACGGCTTGTCAGGCATCGGTGCCCATATCAGCGCCATTTGGGGCATCGTGTTGCGGATCATCTATTTCTATTCCGATACTCATGCTTACGAAAAGGCGATCTATCCCGGCGTCGGCCCGGCTTTCGCTCGGCCGCTCGGCTGGGAAGTCAGGCCGATCAGCGCGCTCGACGGCGGCGACTTCGATCTCGGCGTCGTCGACAACCGTCTGGAAGAGGCGGATGTAGCGCGTCTCGAGCGCCATCTTGCCCTTCCCGCGAGGAGCCGCCCGGCGATCTTCTTTCGGATCAGCGACCCCGACATGCCGGATTCGGCCAATCCCAATGTCCGCTTCATCTTCGACTGCGCCGACCTTCCCGGCGTCCATTATGCCACGACCTATGATCCGGAAGGCCCTTTCCTGGTTTTCACCAGGCGGCTTAACGCGTCCGGCATCGCTCGCCTTCCTTATGCCTATGACTCGTCGCGAGAGGTCGACGCCCCTCTTCCTGGCCGCAGTCGCAGGCTCTTCCTGTCTGGCAACTATTCACGAGAACTCTATCCGATCCGCTACGCCTTGCGTCGCAGGCGGCGCTGGTCTCCGTTGCTGAGATACCTCGTCCACGATCTGAAGCATCCGGGCTATCCTGGACAGGGCAAGCCGCCACGGCACGACATCACCCATGACCGTTTTGTCGCTCTTGCCGCGCGCTTCACGCACTTCTTCCTGTGCGGCGCCCGCTTCAACGTCGAATTGATGAAATATGTCGAATGCGCCTATGCCGGTTCGGTGCCCGTCGGCGTGCCGGCGAACTCCCTCAGCGCGGCCGCAAAGCGATGTTTTCGTCCGCACACCACCCGCCTGCGCGACCTGATAAGCGATCTGCGCGAGCCGATCTCCGGGCTCGAAGGCCGCGCGGCGGCCTATCGCGAAGCCATGCGCGAGTTGCGATCGCCGGCACGGATCGTCAGCGAGTTCGCCGCCCAGGCGGGCGCGATCCTGGCTGGCGGCGGGCGTGCCGCATGACGCCGATGGAACCCGTCGTCAACGCCCTTTGGATCGGCGAGGCGCTTGGCGACCTCCATGCAGCCTGCCTGCGTTCCTTCGTGCTCGGCGGGCACCGGGTGCTTCTCCACTGCTATGACGCCCCGCGCAATGTGCCGAAGGGCGTCGAGATTTTCGACGCATCGCGGCTCATGCCGAGGCAGCGAATCATCACCTATAGATCCAATGGCAGCCCTTCCTTGTTCTCCAACCTCTACCGGTTGAAGATCCTCGAGGCGGGGATGGGCCTCTATGTCGATTGCGATGTCTATTGCCTGAGGCCGGTGCCGCAGGCCGATTACATCTTCGGCTACCAGACCGATACCGAGCTAAACGGCGCCGTGCTCAAACTGCCCGCGGACAGCGACATGCTGCGCGAGGCACTGAGGATGGCGGACGATCCGTATTTCATTGCCCCGTGGCTCAGCGACCGCAAGCGCCGGCGGTACCATTGGCGCAAGATGATGGGTCGGCCGATCCATGTTTCGCAGTACGGATGGGGCATGCTCGGACCCGATGCGATGACCTACTTTGCCGGCAAGGCCGGCGTTATGGGCCATGCGGCGACCATCGACGTCTTCTATCCGGTCCACTACGGCCAGGTCGGCTTGTTCCTCGACCCCGAGCTTTCGATAACGGACATCGTGACCCCGCGCACGCTCTGCATCCATCTCTTCGACAATCTGCTGAGGGACCGGATCGGCGGCCGCCCGATCCCTGCCGGTTCTCCGCTCAGCCAGTTGCTGGAGCACCGCAACCTGCCGGCGGCTGAAGGCGACAGGTCCTGTCCAGGCGAAGCCCCTTGCGTGCCGTCAGCTTGATGGCGGACAGCCGAGTGCGTATTTCTGGTATCGCGCCGCCGAATCGGGCGGCTGGAACCGGAGAATGGCCTTGTCCGCACTGACGCGCTTTCTTGGCGACACGCCACTCAGGGTGTTCCTGAAGCTGCTCGTCGTCTCCTTCCTCGTAGGCCTCGTCATGCACGCATTCGGCTGGTCACCGATCGACGTCTTCTATGGCATTCGCCAGTTCTTCGTCGATTTGTGGAATCTCGGTTTCCACGCCGTCGACCGTTTCGTGGGCTATATCCTGCTCGGCGCCGCGATCGTCGTGCCGGTCTTCATCCTGCTTCGGATCGCCAGCTACAGGAAGTAGTAGGCAGTAGGGCGGTCTTTCCCCATTGCCCTCTGCCTATTCCCTACTGTCTAGATTTAGTAATCCGCGGCGTGTCGGGCGGCCACCTCGAACAAGATGGCGTGGCGTGCGGCCAGCGCCGGCACGTCGGTCGAATAGCCACCGCCGATGACGCCGCACAGCGGCACGCCGCGCCCGCGGAAATGGCTTATGACCATGTCTTCGCGGGCGTTGAGGCCGTCATCGGTCAGCGCCAGCCGGCCGAGCCTGTCCTCGGCATGGACATCCACGCCGGCATTGTAGAAGACAATGTCCCAATGCCTTCGCTCGGACAGCTCCGGCAGGATGGCGGCGAGCCGCTCGAGATAGGCGGCATCGCCGGTGCCGTCCGGCAAGGCGACGTCGAGGTCGGAATCGATCTTGCGCACCGGGTAGTTGCGCTCGCCATGCATGGAAAAGGTGAAGGCGCGAGGCTCGTATTTAAGAATGTCCGCCGTGCCATCGCCTTGATGCACGTCGAGATCGACAATCAACAGGTTTTCGGCGGCGCCTTCGGCCAACAGCACCAGCGCTGCGACGGCGACATCGTTGAAGGTGCAGAAGCCGGCGCCTTGCGCGCGCCTGGCATGATGGCTGCCGCCGGCCGCGTTGCAGGCAATGCCGTGTTTCAGCGCCAGCCGCGCCGCCAGCACGGTACCAGCGCTTGCGAGCTGCGCCCTCAGTGACACGCGCGGACCGACCGGAAAGCCGATCTCGCGCTCAATTCTGTCCGGCACCTGGCAGGCGATAACCTGGTCGACATAGTCGGCCGCGTGCGCCAGTTTCAGCCATGCCGGCGGCGCCGGCTCTGGCATCGAAAGCGCTGCCGGCGCGGCCAACCCGCGCAGGCGCAGGGCCTCCATCAAGAGCGGATATTTGCTCATCGGAAAGCGATGGTTGACGGCGAAGCCGGCATCATAGTCGGGGTGATGGACGATCGGCAGCGGCATGGATCGGGGGGCTGCGCCAGGTTTGGAATTCGGTTGGCAGTCCGGCGGATGTGGTTGCGTGACGCTGGCAAACTGGGGCACATCGGGTTCCCGATCAAGCCGCAATCAGCCAGGCAGCAATCCCTTGGACGCGATTCCCTTGGACATAACGCAAGCCAACGCCAGGTCCTTTGTCGTCACCAACCGCTCGGTGCTGGCGATCGCCGTGCCGATGACGCTTGCCTATCTGACGACGCCGCTGCTCGGCATCGTCGACACGGCGGTGGTCGGCCAGTTCGGCGACGCAGCGCTGCTCGGCGGCCTGGCGGCGGGATCGCTGGTCTTCGACGTCGTTTTCACCACCTTCAACTTCCTGCGCTCCGGCACTACCGGTCTGGTCGCCCAGGCCTTCGGGCGCGGCGATGCGCTGGAAGAGCAGGCGGTGCTCTGGCGCGCCGTGCTGATCGCGATCGTCGCGGGCGTCGTGCTTGCCGCCCTTTCGCCGCTCTTTGCCGTGGCTGGCCAATGGTTCATGGGCGCCGAGCCGCGCGTCAGCGCGGCGATGTCGGTCTATATCCGCATCAGGCTGCTGGCAGCGCCCTTTTCGCTGATCAACTACGCCATCCTGGGCTACGTGCTGGGACGCGGCGAAGGCGGGCTCGGACTGATGCTGCAGGCGGTGCTCAACGGCATCAACATCGTGCTCTGCTTCCTGCTCGGCCTCGAACTCGGCTGGGGTGTCGCCGGCGTCGCCTGGGCGACCGTCACCGGCGAGTTTTTCGCCATGCTGCTCGGCCTTGCCATCGTGCTCAGCCGCTTCCACAAGCTGGAGCGGCCGTCGCGCCGTCGCATCCTCGATCTGCCGGCCTATCGCCACATGCTGTCGCTCAACCGCGACATCATGATCCGCTCCTTCTCGCTGCTGGCTGCCTTCGCGCTGTTCACCAGGCAGGGCGCGCAGTTCGGCACGGTGACGCTCGCCGCCAATGCGGTGCTGATGAACTTCTTCCTCATCGCCGGCTATTTTCTCGACGGCTTCGCCACCGCCGCCGAGCAGCTCGCGGGCCGCGCCATAGGCGCGCAAGCGCCGGCCCCATTCCGGCAGGCCGTGCGGCTGACGCTGATCTGGGGTTTTGGCCTCGCCGGCATCGCCACGCTCATCCTGCTGACGGCTGGCACCGGCCTGGTGGCGCTGGTGACGACCTCGCCGGAAGTCCGCGAAGTCGCCGACACCTATCTGCCCTGGGCCGCCTTCACGGCGCTGAGCGGCGTGCTCGCCTTCCAGATGGACGGCGTCTTCATCGGCGCCACCTGGTCGCGCGACATGCGCAACATGATGCTGCTGTCCTTCCTCGCCTTCAGCGCCGCGCTGATCACGCTGGCACCGGCTTTCGGCAACAATGGGTTGTGGGCGTCGCTGCATGTCTTCCTGCTGGTGCGGGGCTTCAGCCTGTTGACGGTGCTCAGGCTCAGGGTGCGCACCGCCTTCAGCTGACCGGCTTTGCAGCCCAGCGGTCGCAAGCGGAGTCGCGCAGATCTCGGATCGAGCCAAGCCGCTCGCGCTCCGCAAACCGCGCCATGCCGGCAATGAGGCGCCCGGGCAGCGCCGGCCCGGCGTAGATCATGCCGGTGTAAAGCTGGACGAGATCGGCCCCGGCGCGGATTTTCTCCAGTGCCGTCTCGGCGGAATCGACCCCGCCGACGCCCACGATGGCCATCTGCGGGCCTAGCAATCTGCGCATCCGGGCGAGCACCGCGGTCGAACGTTCGAACAACGGTTTTCCCGAGAGACCGCCGGTTTCATTCGCCACGCCACCGCTCCGCAATCCGGCCCGCGCCAGCGTCGTGTTGGAGACGATGACGCCGTCGATCTTTTTCTCGAGGACCTCAGCGGCGATGTCTTCCAGTTCGGCTTCGACAAGGTCCGGCGCGATCTTGAGGAAGACCGGCGGCTGCGCCGGCGCCACCGCACGCGCTGCCATCACCCGCGACAGCAATTCGCCGAGCTGCTCGCGCGCCTGCATGTTGCGCAGGCCGGGCGTGTTGGGCGAGGAGATGTTGACCGTCAGATAGCTGGCATGCGCCGCGAAGCGGGCGACGCCGCGCTCATAGTCGGCGATCCGGTCGGCGCTGTCCTTGTTGGCGCCGATGTTGACGCCGACGATGCCAGGCCGTCCCTTGCGCGCGGCAAGCCGTTTTTCGGCCGCCGCATGGCCTTCATTGTTGAAGCCCAGCCGGTTGATCACCGCTTCGTCCGCCGTCAGCCGGAAGATGCGCGGCTTCGAATTGCCGGGTTGCGGCAGCGGCGTGATGGTGCCCACCTCGACGAAGCCGAAGCCAAGCCCAAGCAGCGCGTCCGGCACTTCGGCGTTCTTGTCGTAGCCGGCCGCCATGCCGAGCGGGTTCGGGAAATCGAGGCCGCAGACATTGACCATGAGCCGCGCGTCGCGCGGCGCAGTCGCGCCGATCGGCAGGCCGCAGCGCAAAGCCGCGATCGACATCCCATGCGCCGTTTCCGGATCGAAGGAGAAAAGCAGCTTTTGGCCGATCCGGTCGAGCACGCTCATTCACCCTCCAGTGTCGGAAAGTCGTGGCCACCGGCGCCGAGCGGCAGCGGCTTTGCCCAGAGAACCGCACCGAGATCCAGCGGGGCGTAGAGATGCGGGAACAGGGCACCGCCGCGCGACACTTCGTATTTCAGCGCATCGCCCAGTTTGCTCCCGTCGATCGCGATCAGCAGCAGGTCCGTCTGGCCGGCGAAATGCTTGGCAGCGGTCTCGCGCGCCTGGGCGGCGGTGGAGAAATGGATGAAGCCGTCGGCAATGTCGATTGGCGCGCCGGTGAAGCGTCCGTTCTTCTCGGCTTCGCGCCAAAGCGCCTCGGGCGCAATCTTGTAGATAATCTGAGACATTCCCGCGCTATAGTCCGAAGCTGAGGCATGGGGAAGAGTTGAGCCGCGTTCTTCCCCATTTCCGGCGCAAAGCTGTGATAACGCTGCGCTTATCGGCTCATGGAGGACAACATGCGTCTTCACCACATCCTGATCCCGGCGGCGCTCTGCTCGCTGGTTGCCGCTTCCGCCTATTCCGAGGAGACTGACCGCTACCGGCTGGAGAAGTCCGCCAACGGCTATGTCCGCATGGACACCCAGACCGGCGCCATGTCGATCTGCGAGGAGCGCTCCGGCCAACTCGTCTGCAAGATGGCGGCCGATGAGCGTGCCGCCTACCAGGACGAGATCGACCGGCTGGACAATTCGGTCAAGGCGCTCGACGCGCGTGTCGCCAAGCTCGAGAATTCGCTCTCCGCACGGCTTGAATCGCAACTGCCGAGCCAGGAGGATTTCAACAAGACGATGGGCTACATGCAGCAGTTCTTCCGGACCTTCAAGGACATCGTCAAGGACATGGACAAGGAAGACGGCGCCAAGCTGAACCAGAAGACCTGAACCCGGGCGCAATTCCAGGAAAAGTGTACCGCGGTTTTCTGTCTGGACTTGCGCAAAATAAGAGCCGGACCGTTGGGAAAACCCCTTCTCGCGGCCTTTGCCGCTTGAAAACGCGCAGCGCCGCCGCATAATCGTTCCGGTCCCCGCAAGAAGCAGACAATGATGATGGGATCGGGGGAGGAATATTTGCCGTCGGGCCACACCTTCGTCATTGCCGACGACCATCCGCTTTTTCGCGGCGCCTTGAAGGAGGCGCTGGCCGGCATCGGCGACGTTGCCGCCATTCATGAGGCCGGCGATTTCGAAAGCGCCAAGGCGCTGGTGCTGGCCAACGAAAATATCGACATGGTGCTGCTTGACCTGTCGATGCCCGGCGCCAGCGGCCTCTCAGGGCTGATCTCGCTGCGCGGCATCCATCCGACGGTGCCGCTGGTGGTGGTGTCGGCGCATGACGATCCCGTCACCATCCGCCGCGCGCTCGATCTCGGCGCCTCCGGCTTCATCTCCAAATCGGCGAGCATGGAAGAAATCCGCGGCGCCGTGCAGGCGGTGCTTGCCGGCGACATCGCCGCACCCGCCGGCATCGAGCTCGGCGTCGAGCGCGACCCCGAAATCTCCGACCTGATCAAGCGCCTGCAGGCGCTGACGCCGCAGCAGACACGCGTGCTCGGCATGCTGGCCGAAGGCCTGCTCAACAAGCAGATCGCCTACGAGCTCGGTGTCTCCGAGGCGACGATCAAGGCGCATGTCTCGGCGGTCCTGCAAAAGCTCGGCGTCGACAGCCGCACCCAGGCGGTCATCCAGTTGTCGAAGATCGGCGGCGATCCGCTGCAGCCGGTGACCTGACTCCTCTGAAGCTGCCGGCCCGCACGACTTGGCCGTGGTGCTGAGGCTCAGCGATAGTTTTCGACGGCCGAGCGCGGCATTGCATCATCCTCGACGGTGTCCACAGGGTTCCGCGCCCGTCCGATCGCGGCGCCAAGGCCAAGCGAAGCGATCGCCACCAGCGGAATGCCGGCGAACCAGGGCAGCCGCGGCGCCAGCGCATAGAGCGCGGTGCCGATTGAAGGCCCGAGCGAGTCCTTGAGGTCGACCGCCACCGACGAGGCCGCCATGTAGGAGGCCCGCCGCGAAGCCGGCGCCAGCGCATTGACGGCGCTCGGCACCAGCGGTCCGACCAGCATCTGCGCCACCGCGCACATGCTGACGGCGGCGACCAGCGAGATCATGGCCGGCGAGGCTGCAAGCAGGGCGAAGGCGGCGATGGTCGAGATGCCGGCGCCTATTGTCAGCCAAAGCGCCGATCGTGCCTCGGCAAGGCGGCTCACCAGCATCTGCAACCCGACCGTCAAGGCGGCCGCGTAGGCAAACAGTGTGCCGACACCAGACGGGGTGAGCGTGCCGGCATCCTGCGCATAGAGCGGGATCACGGCTTCGATCCAGTTGCCGTAGATTTCGAACAGCACGACCCAGACGAGCAGCTTGGCCAGGCGACCGTCGCGGAACGCCGGCAGCAGCGCCGGCAGGCCTTCCTCTTCCTCCGTTTCATCCATGTCGTTTTTGCTGCGCGGGCTGCCACCTGTCTCGGCAAATGCGACGAGCATGACGATGCCGCCAAGGAGCAGCATGCCGCCGCCGGCCAGGAACACGCTGCTCAGCGAAACGGGCGCGAGCAGCGCGCCGCAGGCCGGTCCGAGGATCTGCCCGGCGCTGGAGCTCACCCTTGCCATGCCGAACCAGCGCGGATGCGCGGACGGCTCGGTCACGTCGGCGATAGCGGTCAGGATCGTCGGGTGGAGCACCGACTCGCACATGCCCGTCAAAAGCAGAACGATCGCTGTGGGGACGATGCCATGGACGAAGAACAACGTGATGAAACCGCAGCCGACGCCGAACGAGGACAGGATCAGCACCGGCCGCCGGCCGATCGGGTCGGCGATGCCGCCGATCAGCGGCGCGGCGACGAGCTCGCCGCCGGCATAGCAGGCAAACAAGAGGCCGATCGCGCCGATCGGGATGTTCGCCTCGCCGCTTGCCCAGAGCGGAAAGAAGGGCACCAGCGCGCCGTCGGCGAAACCGGCGCAGAAGAACAGGAACAGGCCGAGCAGAGCCGGGCGCGGCAGCTCGCGCCAGGAGGGCAGAAAAACGGTCATGATGTCACCTACGCGTCAAAGGCTCGGAGGCCCGGGCCCGAAAGCCGGGATTGCGCGTTGGTTGACGTAAACGCCTACGGCCACTCAGACGAGCAGCATGAGTTTGTGTTCGAGAGCGCGCCTAGTTCAGCCGCATCGACAGCTCCACGTCGTCGCCGAACGGCGTCGACATGTAGCCGCTGGCCGGGGCGCGCACCCGTTCCAGATAGTCGGGCGAGAAATCGGCATTATCGGCGATGACCAGCGCGCCGGGCCTGAGCCGGCCCTCGACCACGCTCAATATTTCCGGATAGAGCGCCTTGGCGCCGTCGAGCAGCAGAAGGTCTATCCGGTCGGGCAGGTCCTTGCTCAGCGTTTCCAGCGCGTCGCCCTCGCGGATCTCCACTAGGTCGATGAGGCCGCCTTCCGTCAGGTTGGATTTGGCCCGCATCACCTTGGACGGCTCGAATTCCGTCGTGATCAGGCGACCGCCGCCATTGTCCCTGAGTGCGGCGGCAAGATAGAGCGTCGAGATGCCGAACGATGTGCCGAACTCGACGACGATGCGCGCGCCGGTGCTGCGCGCCAGCATGTAGAGCAGCGTGCCGGTCTCGGGTGAAACAGCAAGCCACAGGTCCTTCAGGCTGCCGTAGAACTGGCGATACTCGGTCTTGCTGTTGATGAGGCGCGCCCGTTCCTCGCGTGAGAACTGCGCGATCGCCGGGCTGGTCGCCGCATCGGCCTCCTTGAACAGGCGGGCGAGCAGCGGAGCCAAAGGGGTTTCGGTCAAGGTTGTCATGCCTGTCTCCGGGCGGGTTCTTGTGTTGCCTCGAAAAATACGAATAATCCTTCAGGTTTCCAATTCGCATTTCCGAGCGCTGCGATGATCCAACGCCCAAGTCCTTCTATTTCCACCCGAAAACAGCCCAAACAGGCGCGCGCCACCGAGCTTGTCGCGGCAATTCTGCAGGCCGCTGCTCAGGTTTTGGCAAGCGAAGGCGCCCAGCGTTTCACCACCACGCGCGTCGCCGAAAAGGCTGGCGTCGCCGTCGGTTCGCTCTACCAGTATTTTCCCAACAAGGCGGCGCTGCTGTTCCGGCTGCAGAGCGACGAATGGCGCCAGACGACCGAGCTCTTGTGCGGCATCCTCGAAGATGTCCAGCTATCGCCGCTCGAGCGGATAAGAACGCTGGTGCATGCCTTCATCCGCTCGGAATGCGAGGAGGCAGCGGTGCGCGGCGCGCTGAACGACGCGGCGCCGCTCTATCGGGATGCTCCGGAGGCGCGGGAGGCGAGGGCGACGGCTAACCGAACCGTCGAGGCCTTCATGCGCGAGACGCTTCCTGACGCGCCGGATTCCGGTCGCGCTCTGGCCGGCGAACTGATCGTGAAGACGCTGAGTACGGTGGGAGCGGATTTCTCGGAAAAGGAACGAACGGCCGATGAAATCGAAGCCTATTCCGATGCGCTCGCCGACATGTTCTGTGCCTATCTCAGAAGCCTCGGGCATCGAGGTTGAGTCGTTCTTTTCGGATCACTCCGCCGCCGGCGCCAGCGGCCTGACCCGCGCCATCATCGAGCGCAGCACGGCCGGCTTCAGCGGCTTGTTGATAACCGGGATGTCGAGCCTGCCCGCGGCCGTGCGGACTTCGCTGGAGCGGTCGGCGGTGACGAGAACGCAAGCCAGATCCTGGCCATGGATGGCGCGCAGCGCGTCGATGGCTTCGAGCCCGGTTTCGCCGTCGAGGTGATAGTCGGCAAGCACAATATCGGGCCTTGGCGCGCCGGATTTCAAAAGGTCCTCCGAGCCCGAAGCCGTCTCGACCCGGCAGCCCCAGCCTTCGAGCAGCAGTCGCATGCCGTCGAGGATCCGCGCGTCATTGTCGATGCACAGCACATTGAGCCCGGCCAGCGTCGAGGCGGAGCGCGCCGGCGCCTTGCCGGCCTCGCGCGGCGGCGCCGCGACCGCCGCGACCGGCAGGAGGACCGAAAAGCGCGTGCCTTTGCCGGGGTTGGAGAAGATGCGGATCTCGAGCCGCAGCACGCGCGCGATGCGGTCGACGATGGAAAGGCCGAGGCCAAGGCCCTCGGCCTCGCGCGCGCCTTCGTCGAGCCGCGTGAATTCGTGGAAGACCGTGTTGAGCTTGTCGCCGGCAATGCCGATGCCGGTGTCGATCACCTGGATCTCGGCCAGCTCGCCGCGCCGCCTCACACCCACCAGGATGCGGCCCTGGCGCGTGTATTTGATCGCGTTGGAAACAAGGTTCTGGATCAGCCGGCGCAACAAATTGCGGTCGGTCATGACGCCGAGGGAAGACGGCATGATCTTAAGGTCGAGCTTCTTTTCGGCGGCAAGCGGGCGAAAATCATTGCCGATCTGGCCGAGCAGCCCACCGAGGCTGAAGGCGGTATCTTCCGGCTTCATGGCGCCGGCGTCGAGCCGCGAGATGTCGAGCACCGCGCCGAGGATGGTCTCTACCGATTCCAGCGAGGATTCGATGTTGACCGCGGCTTTCCCGGCCGGTCCCTTGCCGGCCTTCTCGATCAGCGATGAGCAATAGAGCCGGGCGGCGTTCAGCGGCTGCAGGATGTCGTGGCCGGCGGCGGCGAGGAAGCGCGTCTTGCCGAGATTGGCCTCCTCGGCCAGCATCTGCGCCTGCGCCAGTTCCTCGTTGACGCGGGTGAGCTCGATGGTGCGGGTCTTGACCCGCTGTTCCAGCGATTCATTGGCCCGCTTCAGCGCCAGGTCCTGTTCGACGCGGCCGGAAATGTCGGCATAGGTGGCGACGATGCCGCCGTCCGGCATCGGGTTGGATCGCAGCTCCAGGATGCGGCCGCTGGTCTTCAGCTCCATCTGCCATGGGCCGGCGAAACTGGTCAGCCGGTTGAGCATCGTCACGCGCTGTTCGGCGGGAATGTCGCCGCGCTCGGCAAGATGGCGCAGGATCCGGTCGAGCGACACGCCGACCTGGCCCATCTCGTCCGGCAGGTCGAACAGCAGCCGGTATTGCCGGTTCCAGCAGATCAGCCGGAAATCGCGGTCGAAGACGGTGATGCCTTGCTCCATCTGGTCGAGCGCGATCTGCAGCAAGTCGCGATTGTGCTGCAGTGCTTCGGTGGCGTCGTCGAGCAGTTTGAAGGCATCCTTGGAATCGCGGTCGTTGCGGCGGAAAAGCAGCGACAGGATCAGCCGCGCCGAGGACGAGCCGACCGCGCTTGCCAGCAATTGCTCGGAGAAGCGGATGACGTCCATGCTCGCTTGCTCCTTGCCGTGGAGCGAAACGGCATTGTCCTTCTCGAAGGACTGGAAGGAGCGCTCTGTGCGTTCGACGCCGAGATAGCGCGAGATTGTGTCCTTGAGGTCGTTGACGGTGACGGCGGTGCGGAAGCGTCTGAGGCTCGGCATGGGGTTCGCCTCGCGCGGCACGAAGATCGCCGCCTGGATGCGCTCCAGCGGCAGGGACGCGCGCGAGAGAGAACCCAGCACGAAGAACAGCGCGTTGACCGAAAGGCTCCACAGAACGCCATGGTTCAGCGGCTCGCCGACGGTGCCGAACAGCGCCTGCGGCCTCAGCGCCTCGAAGCCGAACAGGCCGTGGACGACGATGTCAGAGTCCAGACCGGCGAGTGAAGGGAGCAGCAGCGTGTAGCACCAGACAGCGATGCCGGCGACCATGCCAAAGGCTGCGCCCCGGCCATTGGCGCGGCGCCAGATCAGGCCGCCGATCAACGCCGGCGCGAATTGGGCGATCGCGGCAAACGACATCAGTCCGATCGATGACAGCCGGGCGCTGTTGGTGCTCTCGCGGTAGTAGAGGAAAGCGATGAACAGCATGATGAAGATCGACGCGCGTCGCACGTTGAGGATCAGCGTCGACCAGTCCTCGTTCTCCGAAGTGCTGGTCTTGAGCACGCGGCGCACGAACAGCGGGATGACGAGATCGTTGGAGATCATGATCGACAGCGCCACGCTTTCAACGATCACCATGGCGGTCGCGGCCGACAGGCCGCCGATGAAGGCGGCCATGGCGAGCAGATCGTGGCCGCTGAGCAGCGGCAGCGACAGCACGTAAAGGTCGCTGCTGGTCCTTGTGCCGACCAGCGACAGGCCGGCAAAGGCGATCGGCAGCACGAAGAGGTTGATCGCCACCAGATAGAGCGGGAACACCCAGGTCGCAGTGCGCAGCTCCGCCTCGCTGCGGTTCTCGACAATGGTGACGTAGAACTGCCGCGGCAGCATCAATATGGCAAAGCCGCTCAAGCCGGTCAGCACCAGCCAGGTGGCCAAAGAGGTGTTGTAGCTCATCGCCTGGCGCACCTGACCGTTCGCGGCAAGCTTGGCGAACATGTCGCCGGGGCCGCCGAAGATCAGGAACGTCACCATCAGGCCGATGGCGATGAACGCGGCGAGCTTGACCACGGTCTCGACCGCCACCGCCAGCACCAGCCCGTCCTGGTGCTCGGTGGCGTCGGCGTGGCGAGTGCCGAACAGCACCGCGAACAGTGCTAACAGCATCGCCACCACGAGCGAAATGTCGCTGACGAATGGATCGAAAGAGGGCGGCGAGCCGGTATAGTGTTCGACCATCAGGCTGACCGAGCCGGAGATCGCCTTGAGCTGCAGCGCCATATAGGGTACCGCGCCGACCGTCGCGATCATTGTGGCGATGGCCGCAACGGCAAAACTCTTGCCGTAGCGAGCGCCGAGAAGGTCGGCGATCGAGGTGATCTTCTCGCTTTTCGCCAACCGGACCAGGCGGTTGAGCAGCGGGAAGCCGAACACGAAGACCAGCACCGGTCCCGTATAGATGCCAAGGAATTCAAGGCCGCGCTCGGAGGAGAGGCCGACCGAGCCGAAGAAGGTCCAGGAGGTGCAGTAGATGGCGAGGCTGAGCGCGTAGATGAAGGGCCGAGCCCGGCCGAAACCGATCGCCGCGGCGCGCCGGTCGCCGACGCTGGCGATGGCGAAAAGCAGCGTCACATAGGCGATCGCGATGATGACGACGAACCAGCCTTGCACGGTCCGCATTTCCTCCCTGGCCGTTTTTCTCCTCCGGCCGTCATGACGCAATCACAGCTTGGCGCCCAAGTCCATCGCGGCTTTCGGCGCATATGTCTTTGATGACGTTGCGTAAACACAAACCGGTGCTCTGGCCGTTTTTCCAGTTTTGCAACCGGGGGGTTTTGTTATTGTGAGCCCGGCCGGCGCCGAAGGAGATGGATGAGGCGGCAGCGCGGCCGGTCACGGCAAGGAGGGACGAATGCTGAAAGAATTCCAGGAATTCATCTCCAAGGGCAATGTGATGGACTTGGCCGTCGGCGTCATCATCGGCGCCGCGTTCGGAAAAATCGTCGATTCACTCGTCAACGACATCATCATGCCCTTCATCGGGGCGCTCGGAGGGGTCGACTTTTCCAACTATTTCATTGGCTTGTCGCACAATGTGACTGCCACCAATCTGGCCGATGCGCGTAAGCAAGGGGCGGTCTTTGCCTATGGCAACTTCATTACCGTGGCGCTGAACTTCCTGATCCTTGCCTTCATCATCTTCCTGATGGTCAAGGCGGTGAACAATCTGCGCAAGCGGCTTGAGCGCGAGAAGCCTGCCGCTCCTGCCGCGCCGCCGCCGGCCGATGTGCAGCTTCTGACCGAAATCCGCGACCTGCTTGCCAAGCGATAACGCGGCGCGAGCCTCTCTGGAGCAAAACCCCGGCCATTCGCGGCCGGGGTTTTCTGTTTGCGGTTGTCGTAAAAGAGGCTAGCAGTCGCGGAAAACCGGACGGAATTTGCATGACACTGATCCAGACCTTGCGCCCTGAGGCCTTGGCCGCGCCCGAGAGCGGCATTGTCGCCGTCGTCAATCACGGCCGCCTGCGTGAAGGCCTGATTCCGCTCTGGGCCGGCGAGGGCGACCTGCCGACGCCTTCCTTCATCAGCGATGCCGCCGCCAAAGGCTTGGCCGATGGCGAAACCTTCTACACCTGGCAGAAGGGCATACCCCCGCTCAGACAGGCGCTTGCCCGCTACTACGCCAGGCATTTCGGCAAGACCTTCGCCGAGGAGGAGTTCATCGTCACCGGCTCCGGCATGCACGCCATCCAACTGGCCATCGACGCCATTGCCGGCAGCGGCGACGAGGTGATCTACCTTTCGCCGGCCTGGCCGAATTTCGCAGCCGCCGCCGGCGTGGCGGGCGCCGTGCCGGTTCCGGTCGTGCTCGACCAGTCCGGCAATGGCTGGTCCTGCGATGTCGACAAGATCGCCTCGGCGATCACGCCGCGCACGAAGCTGCTGTTCATCAACACGCCGTCAAACCCGACCGGCTGGACCGCCGACAGGGAGACTCTTCAAGCGATCCTCGATCTTGCCCGCGCAAAAGGCCTGTGGATCATCGCCGACGAGATCTATTCGCTGTTCCACTACGGGCGCGGCCGCGCGCCGTCCTTCCTCGACATTGCCTCGCCCGAAGACCGCATCCTCTTCGTCAACAGTTTTTCCAAGAATTGGGCGATGACCGGATGGCGCGTCGGCTGGATCAAGACCCATCCGGCCTTGCAGCAGGTGTTCGAAAACCTGATCCAGTACTCGACCTCTGGCGTCGCGCAGTTCATGCAGCGCGGCGCCGTCGCCGCCCTCGACGAAGGCGACGCCTTCATCGCGAGCCAGGTCGAGCGCGCGCATGCCGCCCGAGACCTCGTCTGCGATATATTGGGTGCCACCGGCAAGGCGCGTTTCACCGTGCCGCAGGGTGCTTTCTATCTGTTCTTCAAGGTCGACGGCATCACCGATTCCCGCACTGCTGCCTTCGACATCGTCGACAACGCCAATGTCGGCCTGGCGCCGGGCACCGCCTTCGGCCCCGGCGGCGAAGCCTTCCTCAGGCTATGCTTCCACCGCCGCCTCGATCAGCTCGAGGAAGCGGCGCGTCGCCTGGCGAAATGGATCAAGACGGTGTAGCCGAGCCCAGTCGACGAAGTCCGGATTGAAACTCGCTCCGACGAGTCAGCTGGCGCGGGTTTCGAGAACCGGAGCGCAGCGGACATTCAGGTCCGTGGGCACCGGAAGCGGAGAAACCTGCGTCAGATGGCCTTCGAAGTAGAGTTTAAAACGGGCTTCAGCCGCCTGACTTCGGCACCAGGAGGGGAACAATCCGGTCGCTCTTCGCCACGGCTGGCCGTCCGGCGGAACCGTAGGAAATGCCCAGCGCATCCCAGGTCTCGACCAGCGCATCCTGCAATTCGGCGATCAGCGCATCCGAGTGGAACGGCGTCGGCGTGATGCGCAGCCGCTCGGTGCCGCGCGGCACCGTTGGATAATTGATCGGCTGGATATAGATGCCGTGCACGCCGAGCAGGCGGTCGCTCGCCATCTTGCAAAGCTCGGGGTCGCCGACCAGCACCGGCACGATGTGGGTGGCCGATTCCATCACCGGCAGCCCGGCCGCGGCCAGCACCTGCTTGGTGCGCGCCGCCTGGCGCTGCTGCGCGTCGCGCTCGGCCCGCGAACGCTTGAGATGCCGGATCGAGGTGGTGGCGGCGGCCGCGATCGCTGGCGGCAGCGCGGTGGTGAAGATGAAGCCCGGCGCATAGGAGCGCACGGCGTCGATCACGGCACTCGTGCCGGTGATGTAGCCGCCCAGCGTGCCGAAGGCCTTGGCGAGGGTGCCTTCGATGATGTCGATGCGGTCGGCAAGGCCTTCGCGCTCGGTGATGCCGCCGCCGCGCGGTCCGTACATGCCCACGGCATGGACCTCGTCGATATAGGTCATGGCGTTGTAGCGCTCGGCGAGCTCGACGATCTGCTTGATCGGCGCGATGTCGCCGTCCATCGAATAGACGCTTTCGAACACGATCAGCTTGGCGCGCTCGCGCCCTGCCGCCTGCAGCAGGCTTTCCAGATGCGCGACGTCGTTGTGGCGGAAAATCTTCTTCTCCGCGCCCGAGCGGCGCACGCCTTCGATCATCGAGGCGTGGTTTAGTTCGTCCGACAGCACCAGGCAGTTGGGCAGGAGCCGGGCAATGGTCGAGATCGAGGCTTCGTTGGAGACGAAGCCGGAGGTGAAGACCAGCGCTGCTTCCTTGTCGTGCAGGTCGGCGAGCTCATGCTCCAGCTCGACCAGCGGGTTCGAGGTGCCGGAAATGTTGCGGGTACCGCCGGCGCCCGAACCCATCTTGCCGGCGGCGCTCTGAAAGGCGGCGATGACATCGCCGTTCTGGCCCATGCCGAGATAGTCATTGGAACACCAGACGGTGATTTCCTGGGCGCGGCCGTTGGAACGCCAGATAGCGCGCGGAAACTTGCCCACGATGCGCTCGAGGTCGGCGAAAACGCGGTAGCGACGCTCGGCATGGAGCTGGTCGATCGCATCTTCGAAGAACCGCTGATAGTTCATGTCGACTTCCCAATTTTGAGCCGGATCATAGTGACTGCCCCATGCCGCGTCCACCGGACCCAACCGGTCAAAATGCCACGCCCTTGCCCTGTTCCTAACGACGCCGGATCGTGGCCTATTTCCCGGGGTGTGAACGAGCTTTGTTTCAGTACGATGCCTCGGGCGGGAGGAACTGTTACGGACTTAACATACGGGGGGAGGATAGTGCATGTCGCCCAAAAGTGCGCAGCGGTTTTGGGAGGACGACATGCATGAAACAATACAGGCTTGCGGCGGGGTTTCCAGCAAGGTGGCTGTTGAGACAGTTTCCGATAAATCTTGATCAGCGAGGTAGATGATGACGGTTTTGGTGACGGGTGGTGCCGGTTATATCGGCAGCCACATGGTTTGGGAGCTTTTGGACGCCGGCGAGAGCGTCATGGTGCTCGACCGGCTTTCCACCGGTTTCGAATGGGCGGTGGCCCCGGAAGCAAAGCTCGTTGTCGGCGACGTCGCCGACCGTGACCTGGTCGGCCGAATCATCCGCGAAAACAAGGTCGACGCCATCATCCACTTCGCCGGCTCGATCGTGGTGCCGGAATCTGTCGCCGACCCGCTCGGCTACTACGAAAACAACACCTGCAAGACCCGAACGCTGATCGAAACCGCGGTCCGCGAAGGCGTGCCGCACTTCATCTTTTCCTCCACCGCCGCCGTCTATGGCGGCGCCGGGCTGGAGCCGGTGCGCGAGGATGCGCGCCTGGCGCCGGAATCGCCCTATGGCCTCTCCAAGCTGATGAGCGAATGGATGCTGCGCGACGCCGCGCTGGCGCATGACATCCGCTATACGGCGCTGCGCTATTTCAACGTCGCCGGCGCCGACCCGAAGGGCCGCACCGGGCAGTCGACGCCCGGCGCCACGCATCTCATCAAGGTCGCCTGCGAGACCGCGCTCGGCAAGCGCCCTTTCATGCAGGTTTTCGGCACTGACTATCCGACGCCGGACGGCACCTGCATGCGCGATTATATTCATGTCAGCGATCTCGCGGCGGCGCACCGGCTGGCGCTGCAGCGGCTGCGCGCCGGCGGCACGAGCCTCGTCGCCAATTGCGGTTACAGCCACGGCTATTCGGTGCTGGAGGTGATCGACAGCGTGCGCCGCGCCTTCGGCCATGATTTCGATGTCCGCATGGGCGACCGCCGGCCGGGCGACGCCGCGGCCGTGGTCGCCAATTCCGAGCTTGCCCGCAAGGAGCTCGGCTGGACGCCGCAGCGCGACGATCTCGACCTGATCGTCAACGACGCGCTGGCCTGGGAACGTATCCTGACGACCAAGAACTCCGTTCGAAACTGATCTGTTGGGCCAAGGACTCGTCCGGCGCTTTTAGAAGCGGTATTGAGCCTCATGCGGCGCTGCGCGCGGGCGCGCCGCCGCCATGATGCTTGAGGGGACGGCATGAAAATACTGGTTCTCGGCGCCGGCGTGGTTGGCACGGCGGCCGCCTACTATCTGGCCAAGGACGGTCACGAGGTGACCGTGATCGAGCGCCACGAGGCGGCGGCGCGCGGCACCAGCCAGTCGAATGCCGGCCTGGTGTCGCCCGGCGACGCCACCGCCTGGGCTTCGCCCGCCGCGCTGAAAACCTTCCTGCGCGCGCTGTGGAACCACGATCTCGGCATCAAGGTCAGGCTGCGCCTCGACCCCTATTTCTATCTCTGGAGCCTGCGCTTCCTGCGCGAATGCACCGTGAAGCGGCTGCGCGCCAACACCGACATCAAGCTGAGATTGGCGCTCCATTCCCGCGCGTGCATCAATGAACTGTCGGAGGCGACAGGCATCGACTATGACGAGCGCAAGAAGGGCATTCTCTACTTCTTCCGCTCGCAGAAGAGCCTCGACACCGGCACCGACAACTATCGCTATCTCGCAGAGCACGGCCTGCCGATCGAGATCGTCGGCCGGGAGCGCCTGGTCGAGCTGGAGCCGGGCCTTGCCGGCGTCAAGGAAAAGATCGCCGGCGGCATCTATTCGCCGATCGACCAGACCGGCGATTCCAAACAGTTCACCGACAACCTTGCCGCCTATGCCGCCGAAAAACTCGGCGTGAAGTTCCTGTTCGGCACGACGGTCGAGGGCCTCGACATCGAAGGCGATCGGGTGCGCGCGGTCATGACCTCGGCCGGTCCCGTTACCGACGACGCCGTCGTCATCTCCATGGGGCCGGAAAGCGGCCTGCTTGGCCGCCGCTACGGCATCGACCTGCCGGTCTATCCGGTGAAGGGCTACACAGCGACGATTCCGCTGGAGGATGAGAGCAAGGGGCCGACCATGGGCGGCGCCGACGAGGACCGGCTGATCGGCTATTCGAGGCTCGGTAATCGCCTGCGCATGTCCTCGACGGCCGAGTTCACTGGCTTCGACCGCAGCTTCAAGCCGCGCGACTTCAGGACCATCCTGGAAACCGGCAAGGATCTTTTCCCCGGCGCTTTCGACGAGAAGAAGGCGGTGCTGTGGGCGGGCCTGCGGCCGATGATGCCGAATTCGGTACCGGTGATCGGCCAGGCGAAATACCGCAACCTCTACCTCGACACCGGCCACGGCCATGTCGGCTGGACCATGGCCTGCGGCTCCGGGCAGTTCCTGGCCGATGTCGTCGCCGGCAGAAAGCCGCAGATCGACCCGAGAGGATTGCTTTACGGGACGGGGCGCTGAGCCGGTTTGCTTACGCGGTGGCGTTCTTCCGCCACACTTGCCTGTAGGCTTGCCAGGCCGGATCGGCCGGTGGCTGAGTTCGCTCCCCCTTGCTCATTGCCAGTGCGCCGTCCGACGCCAGCAGGGCGGCGCCGATGCTGGTTCCGGTCGATGTCTCCGAGGCGACAACCGGCCGCTCCGTCGCCGCCGCCAGCATATTGATGAAAAGCGGGTTGCGCGCGAAGGGCCCTTCGACCGTCGTCGGTCCGTCGCCGCCGATCAACTCCAGGCAGGTCGCGGTCATCAGCGCCAGATAGAACGAAATTGTGGCGAAGCGCTGCCCGGGGCTCAAGTCTTCGGCATTGACCCACCGAGCGTCGCGATGCGGAAAGGGTCCGGAGCCCCGCTGCGTCGAAGGCAGAAGCAACACCTGCCGCGCCAGCACCGCCGCAACATCGTCATCGAGCCATTCCTGCGGCCGACCGTCGGTGAGCATGGAGAATTCACGTCCGCCCATGAAGCGCGCCGACGGCACCGGGTCGCCGAGCGCGTTGACGTTGACCAGCGTGTCGCGCGCAGGGTCGAGTTCCACCTTCCTGCCGCCGACCGCCATCGACACCACCCAAGTGCCGGTCGAAACGACTGAGAAGGGCGGCTGCTCTGAAACCAGATGCGGCAGCAGCGAGGCGTTGGAATCGTGCAGGCCGCAGAACACCGGCGTTTGCGGGTCGAGCCCGGTGCGTCGCGCAAACACCGGCAGGATCGGACCGAGCCGGTCTTTTGCCGGCCGCACCGGCGCCATCAACGGGCGCCAGCCCATTCTGTCGACCAGCGATGAATAGTCGGACGTCCAGGGGTTCCACAGATCGGTGTGGCAGCCGAGCGACGTCACCTCGTTGACGGCAATGCCGGTCAGCCGCAGCGCCCAATATTGCGGGTACATCAGCATCGCCGTCGCCTTGGCGAATTCCGCCGGGAAGCGCCTCTGCTGCCAGAAGAACTGCGCGCCGAGATTGAGGCCGACCGGCAGCCGCGGCGTACCGGTCTCGGCGAAGGGCGGGCGGACGGCGTCATATTCTTGCGCCAGCCGGTCGGGGCCGTCGAATTCATAATCGAGCACCGGCAGCGCCAGTTCGCCCGATTGATCGACCAGCGCGCCCGTCGCGCCATGCGTGGTGATCGAGATCGCATCGATGCGCCGTTCGTGGTTGAGATCGGCGAGGCTGTTCAGGATGAACGTCCACAGCGCTTCGACATCGTGATGCGGGTAGGGGGCGTGCCGCACCGGTGCGTTGGCCATTCGGCGCAGCGCCACTTCCTGCATCGTGTCGAGATCGACCAGCGCCACCTTGGCATTGGTCTTGCCGATGTCGATGACGGCGACGTCGCGGATCATGCCATATGGAACATTGTTTCCAGCGGCACCGCCACCGGCTCGTTGTCGGCTTTCGTCTCCATCACGTCGGCCATATGCGCCCACCAGCGCTGCATCACCGGGTGCTTGGGCAGGTCGGCCATGCCGTGATCGTCACGCCGCCACAGCACGCCGAACAGGATGTCGGTCTCCTCGTCGAGATGGATCGAATAATCGGAAACGCCGGCCTCTCTCAGCAGAGCCACCAGCTCGGGCCAGATCTTGTCATGGCGGCGCTTGTACTCGGCCTTCATGCCCGGATTGAGTTTCATCTTGAAGGCGTATTTTTCCATCAGGCGAAGCGTCCCTCGCGCAGCCGCCGCCAGAGGATCGGCAGTGCGATGACGACGATCAGCAACAGGCCGATGAAGATCGACATGACGATGCCCGGCACGTTGAGCAGACCGAGGCCGAACGTCACCAGCCCCATGATGAAGGCGGCAAGCACGACGCCGAGGATGCTGCCGGCACCGCCGAGGATCGACACACCCCCAAGCACCACCATGGTGATCGCCTCGAGCTCATAGCCTTGCGCGATCGACGGCCTGGTCGAGCCGAGCCGCGACGTGATCAGCACGGAAGCGATGCCCGACATCAGCCCGGTCAGGCAGAACAGGATGAATTTTATACGATCGACCCGCACGCCGGAAAACTGGCAGGCGACCGGATTGTTGCCGATGGCGAAGACGCGCCGTCCGAAGCTCGTGCGGTGCAGCACAAACCAGTAGATCGAAGCCGTGAGGAGGAACAGCGCCAGCTCGAATGAGAAGACCCACCAGACGTAACCCTGTCCGAAGAAGGCGAAGCTCTCCGGATAGCCCTTATAGGCATGGTCGCCGAGGATGATGAAGGCGATGCCGCGAAACAGGCTCATCGTGCCGATGGTGACGACGATGGACGGCAGGCCGAGCCGCGTGACCAGCAGCCCGTTAAAGGCGCCGCAGGCGAGGCCGACGGCTATGCCGATCGCGACCAGCACCGGCGTGCCGGCGCCGGCCTGCACGGCCATACCCATCATCGTCGAGGCCAAAGCCACGATTGCGGCAACCGAGAGGTCAATCTCGCCGGAGATGATCAGCAGCGCCATCGCAAGCGCGATCAGCCCCTTTTCCGTAAAGTTGAAGGTCAGGTCCGACAGCGACCACGGATCGAGGAAGTAAGGCGACGCGAAGCTGTTGACCGCGAAAATGACGACCGCGATGACGACCAGCAGCGCCTCCCAGGAGAAGATCGCCGAGGAGAGCGGCTTGTCGAGCCGGTCGGGGATGTGGCGCGGGGCAGGGGTGTCGGTCATGCCGCTTCCGCCTTTCTGAGGATGATGCGGCCCTGCCGGCGCTCGCCGCGCGCGTTGAGCACCACGGCCAGGATGATGGCGCTGCCCGAGATCGCCATTTGCCAGAAGGGCGAGATGTTGATGACCGGCAGCGCGTTGGAGATGATGCCAAGGAACAGCGCGCCAAGCACCGCGCCGCCGACCGAGCCGATGCCGCCGGCGATCGAGATGCCGCCGATGACGCAGGCGGCGATGATGTTGAGCTCATAGCCGTTCGCGACCTCGACCGAGGCGATCACATAGCGCGAGATCCAGAGATAGCCGGCGAGCCCGCCGATCATGCCGGAAATGCAGAAGACGATGAATTTTGTCCGTCCGACATCGATGCCGGCATAGACCGAGGCAGTCGGATTGACGCCGATCGCGTAGATCGAGCGTCCAAGCGCGGTCCGCGTCATAACCAGGAAGAACAGCGCGATCACGATGATTGCGATCCAGGACAGCACGGGCAGGCCGAGGAAGGCGGCGCGCTGGAAATTGATGAAGTCGGGACTCATCTGGTCGGCATTGACCCAGGCGCCGCCGGAGACGACGAAGGTGGCGCCGCGATAGATGGTGAGCGTGCCGAGCGTCACCACGATCGAGGGGATGTTGAGCCGCCACACCAGGAAGCCGTTGATGGCGCCAAGCACCAGTCCGACGGCGAGAGCGATGACGATCAGTACCGGGATCGGGATCGCCGGATGCGCGGCGTTGAGCATCGCCACCACCATGCCGGTGAAGCATAGGTTGGACGCCATCGACAGATCGATCGAGCGCGTCAGGATCACCACCATCTGGCCCAGCGCCAGGATCATCAGGATCGAGGTGTCGTTGAACACCTGGCGCAGATTGGCGGGGTCTGCGAAGCCGGGGAAGCGCGTCGAGATCAGGCCGATCAGAACGACGATACCGGCGAGCAGCCAGATCTCGCGATATTTGAGGAAATTCTTCATGCCGCGATCCCCGCTGCCGTTCGAACCAGCGTTTCGGCGTCGAGCCCCTTATTGTCGTAGGTCGCGGCGATCCGGCCTTCGCGCATGACCACGACACGGTCCGACATGCCGAGGATCTCTGGCAATTCCGACGACACCATGATCACCGATAGCCCTTGCGCGACCAGCTCCGCCATGAAACCGTGCACGGCAGCCTTGGAGCCGATGTCGATGCCTTTGGTAGGCTCGTCGAGGATGATCACCTTGGGTGTCGTGGCCAGCCATTTGGCGATGACCACCTTCTGCTGGTTGCCGCCGGAAAGCGTGCCGACATCCTGGCTGAGCGAGGAGGCGCGCAGATCGAGCCGCTCGGTGTAGGAACGGGCGAGCGAGAACTCTTCCGCGAGCTTGAGCATGCCGGATTTCGAGGTGCGCGCCAGCGAAGGCAGCGACACGTTCTGGAAGATCGGCAGGCCGATCACGACGCCCTGCTTGCCGCGTTCCTCCGGCACATAGACGATGCCGGCCTCGATCGAATCCGCCGCCGATTTCGGCGCGATCGTCTTGCCGTCCAGCGAAATGGCACCTCGGCTGGTGCGGGTAATGCCGGCGATCGCCTGCATCACCTCGCTGCGCCCGGCCCCGACCAGCCCGTAGAAGCCGAGGATCTCGCCCTTGCGCAATTCGAAGCCGATGTCGTCGAACTCGGTCGGATGCGACAGGCCGGAAACCGAAAGCACCGGTGCGCCGATCTTCGGCTCGCGCTGCGGAAAGATGTGGTCGACATTGCGCCCGACCATCATGCGCACGATCTCGTTCTGGCCAGTGTCCTTCAACAGGCCTTCACCCACCATCTCGCCGTCGCGGAAGACGGTGTAGCGGTCGGCGATGCGGTAGATCTCGTCGAACTTGTGGCTGATGAACAGCACCGCCTTTCCGTCGCTCTTCAGGAACTCGATCAGCAGGAAAAGCTCCTCGATCTCCTTCATCGAAAGGGCCGCCGTCGGCTCGTCCATGATGACGATTCGCGCATCGATCGACATCGCGCGTGCGACGGCCACCAGATGCTTGTTGGCGATGCCGAGATCCTTCAGCCGCGCGTCGGCATCGATATGGCCAGCGCGCATCGTCTCCAGCACCTCGCGCGCATTGTTGCGCATGGTGCGCCAGTCGATGGTGCCGAAGCGGGTGCGCGGCGCGTGGCCGAGGAAGATGTTTTCGGCCACCGACAGATCGTCGAACAGCACGGTTTCCTGGTGGATGGCGGTGATGCCGTGGCCGAAGGCGGCATGCGCGCTTGGCAGCGCCGTGGCCTGGCCGTCGATGCCGATCTCGCCGCAATCGGGCTGGTAGATGCCGGTCATGATCTTGACCAGCGTCGACTTGCCGGCACCGTTCTCGCCGATCAGCGCGGTCACTTGTCCCGGATATAGCGACAGGCTGACATTGTGCAGGGCGCGGACACCGGGAAAGCTTTTGGAGATACCGGACAGCGTCAGGCGCGGAGTCGGTGTCGGTGGCCGCTCCTTTATCGTGCCGTCATGGGCCGTCGTGTCCATAGTCGTATCAAGCCCGATCATCTATTTCGTGTGGACTTCCCTCACCCGACCTCCGCTTCGCTCGGTCGACCTCTCCCCCGTGGGGAGAGGGAATTGCCGAGCTTGGCGCCTGGCTCTTCTCCCCACCGGAGAGAAGGTGGCCGCGAAGCGGCCGGATGAGGGGGCGGCGCCCTTGGTTTCCAGATCAATAGATCTTGGAGAACTTCTCGATGTTGGTCTTGTCGAACTGGAAGGGCGGAGCCATCGCAGCCGAGTTGGTGTCGTCGAGCGTCACCTTGCCGACACGGCCGATCGACAGCGTGGCGCCGGGCTTGGCCTCTTCCTTCTTCACCGCCAGGTCATGGGCGAGATAGATCGCCGAATAGCCGAGGTCGATCGGGTTCCACAGCGCGACAGCCTGCGAAGCGCCGTTGTCGATGAACTTCTTGAACTCCGACGGAAGCGCGAGACCAGTGACATTGACCTTGCCGATCAGGTTCTCGTCGGTGACGACCTGCGCTGCGGCGACGACGCCGACGGTGGTCGGCGCGATGATCGCCTTGAGATTCGGATAGGACTTGAGCAGGCCCTTGGCCTCGTCGGTGCTCTTGGCCGAGTCGTCATCGCCATAGACGGTGGCGACCAGCTTGATCTTCGGGAACTTCTCCGGCAGCACCTTCTTGGCCGCCTCGATCCAGGCGTTCTGGTTGGTCGCGGTCGAGGAGGCCGAGAGGATCGCGACGTCGCCGCCTTCCGGCAGGTAGTCGGCGGCGAGCTTGATGATGGTCTCGCCGATCAGGTTGGTGTCCGACGGGTTGAGGTGAAGCTGGCGGCCTTCCTTGGCGACGCCGGAGTCCCACGAGATCACGGTGATGCCGCGATCCATCGCCTTCTTCAGCACCGGCACCAGCGCGTCGGCGTCATTGGCCGAAACGGCAATGGCGTTGACCTTCTGCGCGATCAGCGAATTGATCACCTCGATCTGCGCCTCAGCGGTGGCCTTGGTCGGGCCGGTGTAGATGACGTCGACATCGCCCAGTTCCTTGGCCGCTTCCTCGGCGCCCTTGTTGGCGGCGTCGAAGAAGCCGTTGCCGAGCGACTTCACGACCAGCGCGATCTTGACGTTCTCGGCATAGGCGGCATTCACGAACATGGCGGCGGAAAAGGCCGCCGTAACCAGCAGTTTCTTCAAAAAGCTCATCGAATATCCTCCCTTGAGCGTTGCATTCCATCGCCGCTGCGGGCGTGAGTTTCCCTCAGGCCTGCAGTGAAGATTCTTCCTTGTCGCTTGACTGCTTGCGGGCGACGATCAGCGCCACGCCCGCCGTTTCCAGCATCTTGGCCTCCCGGTCCTCGATGCCGTCGTCGGTGATCACGGTCGCGATGCGCGACAGCCCGCACAGGATCAGGCTGGAGCGCATGCGGAATTTCGAGGAATCGACCAGCACCACCAGCTCGTCGGCCTGGTCGATCAGCTTCTGCTCGGCCTGGATCAGCAGCGGATCGCCCTCCATCAGCCCGAGCGGCCCCAGGCCTTGCGCGCCCATGAACATGCGCCGCGCATAGAAGTTGCGCGTAACGTCATTGTCGAAGGGCGAAAGGATGATGTTCTGCTCGCGGTAGATCGTGCCGCCCGACAGCATCACCGTGTTCTTCGAGTGCTTGAGCAGATGCTCGGCGATCGGGAACGAGTTGGTGAAGATCGGCATGCGCCGTCCGGTCAGGAAATGCACCATCTGGAAGGTGGTGGTGCCGCCATTGATGATGATCGGCTCGCCGTCCGCGCAAAGGTTCACCGCTTCCCGCGCGATCGCCCGCTTCTGGGCCGCGTTCAGCGTCTCGTTGACGGAGAAAGGCCGGCCGGCAAGGCCGATGAACTGCGGCGGCGAGATCGCCTCGGCGCCGCCGCGCACCCGGCGCAGGCGCTTTTGGATGTGCAGCGCCGCGATGTCGCGTCGGATCGTCGCCTCGGAGGAGTCCGTCAGCTCGACCATTTCCTGCACCGTCACCACAGGCTTTTCCTGGACGGCGGACAGAATGATCCTGTGGCGTTCTTTCTCGTGCATGGTTCCTCCCTGCCCAAGCATCAGGCCTTAGAAAACGCGCAGTGTCAATCATTTCCGATCATATATTTTCATTGTGCAGTGCAATATGATCGATGTTGATCGTTTGTGATTGACAAGTGGGGCGCTTGCGTAGACATTCCCCAGCGAGAAAAGAGGGGTGCGGCACTCGCGCTCCAAGGGAGGATACCTATGCTCGACAAGCGCTCCGGCTCGCGCCTCGCCAATCTGTGGGACGATGCAAAAGCCGAAGGTATGAGCGGTCCCGAGCTTCTGGTCTATCGCTCGAACACGCTGGGATCCGACAAGCGCGTCACCAACTATGGCGGCGGCAACACCTCGTCCAAGGTCTGGCAGAAGGACCCGCTGACCGGCGAGGATGTCGAGGTTCTGTGGGTCAAGGGCTCGGGCGGCGACAGCGCCTCGATCAAGCTTGACGGTTTCGCCACCCTCTACATGAACAAGCTGCGCGCGCTCAAAGGCCTCTATCGCGGCGTCGAGCACGAGGATGAGATGGTGGGCTATCTGCCTCACTGCACCTTCAACCTCAATCCGCGCGCGGCCTCGATCGACACGCCGCTTCATGCGTACGTGCCGAAGGCCTGCGTGGATCACATGCATCCCGACGCCATCATTGCGGTCGCCGCCGCCAAGGATTCCAAGGCGATCACCAAGGAGATCTTCGGCGACGCGATCGGCTGGCTGCCGTGGAAGCGGCCGGGGTTCGAGCTCGGCCTATGGCTGGAGAAATTCTGCCTGGAAAATCCGGACGCCAAGGGTGTCGTGCTTGAAAGCCATGGCCTGTTCACCTGGGGCGACACCCCGAAGGAATGCTACGAAACGACGATCTCAGTCATCAACCAGGCAATCGAGTGGTTCGAGCGCCGGTCGGAAGGCGTGGCTATTTTCGGCGGCGAGGCGGTGAAGTCGCTCGATGCTTCGGCACGCCGCGCCATTGCCGCAAAGCTGATGCCGCGCATTCGCGGCCTGATCTCCGAAAAGAGCCACAAGCTCGGTCATTTCGACGACCAGCCGGCCGTGCTCGAATTCGTCAATTCCAAGGACCTGCGGGCGCTGGCGGCGCTCGGCACCTCATGTCCGGATCATTTCCTGCGCACCAAGATCCGGCCGCTGGTGATCGAGTTCGATCCGGCTAAGCCCGATATCGACGCCGTCATCGCGCGGCTGGCCGACGACATCGCCGAATACCGCGTCGGTTACCAGGCTTACTACGACGCCTGCAAGCATCCGGACTCGCCAGCCATTCGCGACCCCAATGCCGTGGTCTACCTGATGCCCGGCGTCGGCATGTTCACCTTCGCCGGCGACAAGGCGACGGCGCGCATCTCCGGCGAATTCTACGTCAACGCCATCAATGTCATGCGCGGTGCTTCGACGGTCTCGTCCTATGTCGGCCTGCCGGCGCAGGAAGCTTTCGACATCGAATATTGGCAACTCGAGGAAGCCAAGCTGCAGCGCCTGCCGAAGCCGAAGGCGCTGGCCGGCCAGATCGCGCTGGTCACCGGCGGCGCCGGCGGCATCGGCCGCGCCACCGCCAACCGGCTGCTGCGCGAGGGCGCCTGCGTGGTGCTGGCCGACATCGATGAAGCGGCGCTCGCCAGCGCCAACGACGAGCTCTCGAAAGCCTTCGGCAAGGACTTCGTCCGCCCGGTGCGCATCGACGTGACCTCGGAGGATCAGGTGCTTTCCGGCTTCGCCGAAACGTCCGTCGAATTCGGCGGCATCGACATACTCGTCTCGAACGCGGGCCTGGCGTCCTCGGCGCCGATCGAGGAGACGACACTGGCGCTCTGGAACAAGAACATGGACATCCTGTCCACCGGATATTTTCTCGTCTCGCGCGAGGCCTTCCGCCTGTTTCGCGCGCAGAAGATCGGCGGCAACGTCGTCTTCGTCGCCTCCAAGAACGGCCTCGCCGCTTCGCCGAATGCGTCCGCCTATTGCACCGCCAAGGCAGCCGAGATCCACCTTGCCCGCTGCCTGGCGCTCGAAGGAGCTGAGGCGCAGATCAGGGTCAACGTCGTCAATCCGGACGCCGTGCTGCGCGGCTCAAAAATCTGGACCGGCGAGTGGAAGGAGCAGCGCGCCGCCGCCTACAAGATGTCGACCGACGATCTCGAGGAGCACTACCGTTCGCGCTCGATGCTGAAGCGCTCGGTATTCCCGGAAGACATCGCCGAGGCGATCTACTTCTTCGCCTCCGACATGTCGGCCAAGTCGACCGGCAACATCGTCAATGTCGACGCCGGCAACGCGCAAAGTTTTACGCGCTAGGCCTTTCCTTCTCCCCGTCACTATACGGGGAGAAGGTGACGGCAGGCGGATGAGGGGCAGCGCCAGCCGAACGCATTCTTGGGAGGAATTGCAGTGTCCGAAACGATCATCTCGGCTAACGTTGTCGAAAAGCATAACGCCGCCCGCCAAGCCGACCTCGAGCGCGACTACGCCTCGCTCGGCGACCGCCTCGACCGCCGCGGCATTGCCATCGATGCCATCCGCGACAAGGTCGAGAAATTCGGCGTGGCGATCCCGTCCTGGGGCGTCGGCACCGGCGGCACGCGCTTTGCCCGGTTCCCCGGTCCCGGCGAGCCGCGCGATATCTTCGACAAGATCGAGGACTGCGCTGTCATCAGCCAGCTGACGCAGGCGACGCCCACTGTCTCGCTGCACATCCCTTGGGACAAGGCCGATCCGAACCGGCTGAAGCAGGCGGCCTCGCGCTTCGGCCTCGGCTTCGACGCGATGAACTCCAACACCTTCTCCGACGCGAAGGACCAGAAGCTTTCCTACAAATTCGGCTCGCTCTCCCATGCCGATGCCGGCACGCGCCGCCAAGCGGTCGAGCACAATCTCGAATGCATCGAGATCGGCAAGACGCTGGGCTCCAAGGCGCTGACGGTGTGGATTGGCGACGGCTCCAACTTCCCCGGCCAGGTCAATTTCGCCAAAGCCTTCGAGCGTTATCTCGACGCCATGCGCGACATCTATGCCGGCCTGCCGGACGACTGGCGGCTGTTCACCGAGCACAAGATGTATGAACCGGCCTTCTATTCCACCGTCGTGCAGGACTGGGGCACCAACTACATCATCGCCAGGGAGCTCGGCGACAAGGCCTTCTGCCTGGTCGATCTCGGGCATCACGCGCCCAACGTCAACATCGAGATGATCGTGTCGCGGCTGATCCAGTTCGGCAAGCTCGGCGGGTTTCACTTCAACGATTCGAAATATGGCGATGACGACCTCGATGCCGGCTCCATCGACCCCTACCGGCTCTTCCTGGTCTTCAACGAGCTGGTCGACGCCGAGCTTTCAGGGGCGAAAGGCTTCAACCCCGCTCATATGCTCGACCAGAGCCACAACGTGACGGATCCGATCGAAAGCCTGATGCTGTCGGCGGTCGAGGTGCAGCGCGCCTACGCGCAGGCGCTGCTGGTCGACCGCAAGGCGCTGGAAGGTTTCCAGGAGGCCAACGACGCGCTGATGGCGACGCAGACGTTGAAAAGTGCCTACCGCACCGATGTCGAGCCGATCCTCGCAACGGCCCGGCTGAGGACCGGCGGCGCCATCGATCCGGTCGCGGCCTATCGCGAAGCCGGCTACCGGGCCAAGGTGGCGGCGGAACGGCCGGCAGTTGCGGGTGGTGGCGGCGGGATTGTTTGACAGACAGATATCCGCATTGATGTGGTCCAGCGCCATTGGCGGTGGACAGGTCTGCCGGCACGGTCTTTCCTAAGCGTCCCAACGCTAGGAGCACCGCCATGCCCTTGACCCGCCGGACGCTGATTGGCGTCGCCCTTTCGCTCGCACTCTCGCTCACGCCGTCCGCCGCCGTCTTCGCCGCATCGCCCGCTCCCGCCAAGGGCGAGCATGGCATGGTGGTGACAGCCCAGCATCTCGCCACCGAAGTCGGTGTCGACGTGCTGAAGAAAGGCGGCAACGCCGTCGATGCCGCGGTCGCCGTCGGCTACGCGCTCGCCGTCGTCTACCCCAATGCCGGTAATATCGGCGGCGGCGGCTTCATGACTGTGCGCATGAAGGATGGCCGCACGACCTTCATCGATTTCCGCGAGCGCGCGCCGCTCGCCGCGACGAAAACCATGTATCTCGACAAGGACGGCAATCCGATGAAGGGCGCCAGCCTCGACGGCTATCTCGCGGTCGGGGTGCCGGGCTCGGTCGCCGGTTTCGAAATGGCGCGCGAGAAATACGGCACGCAGTCGCGGCAGGATTTGATGGCGCCGGCGATCGCCTATGCCAGGGACGGCTTCGTGCTCAACCAAGGCGACGCCGCCTCTTTCGCCGGCAGCGCCGACCGACTGGCAAAGGATCCGGCGGCAGCCGCGATCTTCCTGAAAAAGGACGGCAAGCCCTACGGCATCGGCGAGAAGCTTGTTCAGCCGGATCTCGCCGCCTCGCTCTCAGCCATTTCCGAGAAAGGGCCTGACGCCTTCTATAAGGGCGCCATCGCCGATGAAATCGTCAAGGCAAGCGGCGCGAAAGGCGGTATCCTGGCCAAGGGCGATTTCGAGCAATATGCGGTGCGCGAGCTTAAGCCGGTAACCTGCGACTACCGCGGCTACGAGATCATCTCCTCGCCGCCGCCAAGCTCGGGCGGCGTCATCATCTGCGAAATACTCAACGTGCTCGAAGGCTACCCGCTGTCCTATCTCGGCTCGGGTTCCGCAGAGACGGTCCATGTCATGGTGGAAGCCATGCGGCATGCCTATGTCGACCGCAATTCGGCGCTGGGCGACCCGGATTTCGTCGACAATCCCGTCTCAAAACTGCTCGACAAGAACTATGCCAAGAACATTCGCGACAAGATCGACCCGTTCCGCGCCGGCGTCTCGAAGGACCTGATGCCGAAGGGTTTTGGCGAGTCGAAGGAAACCACCCATTATTCGATCATCGACAATGACGGCAATGCGGTGGCGGTCACTTATACACTGAACGGCTCGTTCGGTGCCGGCGTCGTCGCCGACGGCACCGGCATCCTGCTCAACAACGAGATGGACGATTTCACCCAGAAGCCCGGCGTACCAAACCTTTACGGGCTGGTCCAGGGCGAAGCCAACGCCATCCAGCCGAAGAAGACGCCCTTATCCTCGATGAGCCCGACGATTGTCACCAGGGATGGCAAGCCGTTCATGGTCATCGGCAGTCCGGGCGGCTCGCGCATCATCACCATCACCCTGGAGGCGATCGTCAACGTCATCGACCACCGCATGAACATCCAGCAGGCAATCGACGCGCCGCGCATCCATCACCAATGGCTGCCGGACACGATCTATGTCGAGCCGTTCGGCCTTTCGCCGGACACCGAGAGGCTGCTTGCCGGCATGGGCTATCATCTCGACCTCAGCGACCAGACCTGGGGCCAGGCGGCGGGCATCCTGGTCGGCGGCAAGAGCCTCGGCGAGATCGAAAAGGGCGGCGGCGCGCGCTACAACGGCGCCATCGACAGCCGCGCCGCTGCGGGTGAGGCGCTGGGGTATTAAACCACCAATGTGATCGTCGAGGCGATCAGCATGACGGCGGCAATGGCGACGAACAGCGCGTAGATGCGCGGCCGGTCGAGCAGCAGCGCATTGCCGGAAATCCAGGCCGACGTGGCGCCGCCGAGCGCGAACAGGAAGCCGTTGCGGTGGCCGAAGGACATGGAAGCGGCCATCAGGCCGCCGATGATGAGCGCGCCGAACACGATGATGACAGCCACCGCGTATTTCTCGAAATCATTGCCGCTGCCCATCGCCGGCCCCATCGCATTGAGATTGGGCAGGTCGTCGGGGTCGAAAGGGTTGGTCGAGCCGTATTCGTCTTGACCGAGGGATTCGCGCATCATTCGTTCTCCGCTGAGCGGCAACAAATCATCAACGCCTGCCAAGCGCAACCCGGCAACGGCGCCACGTCGACGCGTTCGCCGCCCGGCTGATGCCAGCGTGCCACGGTTTCCGGCAAGACGAAACGCTTAGCCCTGCGCAGAGGTTCCACGGCCTTGATCTATCTGGAAAAATCGCTGCGCACGATGCCGTGCCGCTGCAGCTTGTCGTAGAAAGTCTTGCGCGGAATGCCGAGCGCCTCGATGGTGCGGCGGACGTCGCCGTCATTGCGACCAAGTGTCTCGCGGATGATCTCGGCCTCGTAGCGATCGAGCCGTTCCGGCAAGGGCGCGGATGCGTCGTTTGGCGCTGCCGCGAGGGAAGGCGCTTCGGCAATCTCCTCCAGTCCGAGCACGAAGCGCTCGGCAAAATGGGCGAGCTCGCGCACATTGCCCGGCCAGTCATGCTCCCTGAGATGGCGCTGGACCGCCCCTGATGTCGCCGGCACGGCGCGCCGGAAACGAGCCGCCGCGCGCTCGGCGAAGTAGCCAAACAATAAAGGCACGTCGTCCCGCCTTTCGCGCAGCGGCGGGATCGAAAGCGTCACGACATTGAGCCGGTAATAGAGGTCCTCGCGGAAATTGCCGCGCTGGCTCGCATCGCCGAGATCGACCTTGGCCGCGGCGACGACCCTGAGGTCGACCGGCCGCACCTCATTGGTGCCGAGCGGGGTCACTTCGCGCATTTCGAGCACGCGCAGCATCTGCACCTGCGTCGAGGCCGGCATGCTTTCGATCTCGTCGAGGAACAGCGTGCCGCCGCTCGAATGCTCGATGCGGCCGACGCGCTTCTTCTGCGCGCCGGTAAAGGCGCCCGCCTCATGGCCGAACAGTTCGCTTTCGATGACCGTCTCCGGCAGCGTGCCGCAATTGAGCGCGACGAAATTGCCCTTGGCGCGCCGGCTCCAGCGATGCAGCAGGCCGGCCACCACTTCCTTGCCCGAGCCGGTCTCGCCGGTCACCAGCACGTCTACATCGGTGTCGGCGATCTGCCGCAGCGTGCGGCGCAGCCGCTCCATCGCCGGCGTCTGGCCAATCAGCGGCAGCCCTTCCTGCGCCTGCTCGGCCGCCTCGCGCAAGGCGCGGTTTTCCATTACCAGCCGGCGTTTCTCGGCGGCGCGGGCGACGCTTTGCGCCAGCCGCTCAGCGGCGAAAGGCTTGGTGATGAAGTCGTAGGCGCCGTCCTTGATCGCCTTGACGGCCATCGCGATATCGCCATGCCCCGTGACCAGGATGACGGGGATATCGGGGTCGAGTTGCAAGACGCGGTCGAAAAGCTGCAGCCCGTCGATCTCCGGCATGCGGATGTCCGACACCACCACGCCGGCGAAACTTTTGTCCAGCGCCGCCAGCGCCTCCTTCGCCACCGCGTGGGCCGACACGGCAAAGCCGGCGAGCTCCAGCGTCTGCCTTGTCGCTTTGAGCAGGTCGCTGTCGTCATCGATCAGGATCACTGGTGCGGGATCGTCGTTGCTCATGCTGCGCCGGCTTTCGACAGATGAATGGTGAAGCGTGTGCCCTGGCCGCTGCTAGAAACTTCAATGCGGCCGCCATAGTCGGCGACGATGTCCTTTGAGATGACGAGGCCGAGGCCGAGGCCTTTCTCCTTGGATGTGTTGAAGGGTGTGAAAAGCGACTTCAGAATAGCTGGCGGGATGCCCGCGCCGTTGTCGGAAACGACCAGCGCCACGTCTTCGGCCGTTTCGGCGGCGCTGACTTCGACCCGCGCATCGTCGCGGCCTTCGAGCGCCTCCAGCGCGTTCTGGAACAGATTGATCAGCACCTGTTCCAGGCGCAGCCGGTTGCCCATCACCTTCAGCGCCGGCGGCGGCAGCGTGATGGCGAGTGCGTCCAGCCTGCCGGCGAAGCGGCTCCTGAGCAGCACGACGGCGCCCTCGATCACGCTACGCAATTCTACCGGCTCGGCGGCGGTGCGGCCCTTGCGGGCGAAGGCTTTCAGCTCCTCGGTGATCGAGCCGATGCGCTCGGTAAGTGCCGCGATCGCGCCAAGATTCTCCTCGGCTGACGAGTTCTGCTTGCGCTCCAGGAAGACACGCGCATTGTCGGCATAGGCGCGGATCGTCGCCACCGGCTGGTTGATCTCATGTGCGACGCCGGCGGCGACCTGGCCAAGGGTGGCAAGGCGGTTGGCCTGCACCAGGTCCTGCTGCATCACCTGCAGCTTTGCCTCCGTGCTTCGGTGATCGGCGATCTCGGCCTGCAGCCGATCGCGCGCCAGGCTGAGATCCTGCGTACGCTCGACGACGCGGCGCTCGAGCTCGGTGCGCGCCGCCTGTTCCGCCGCTATCTGCATCTGGCCGGAGTGCCGGCGCCACAACAGATAGGCGGCCAAAGCGATGAGAGGTACGAGAACGCCAAGCACTAAAAGCCGCATCTCGCGCTGCGCCGCGGCGATCGGTGCTTCCGCGGGAACCAGATAGTCGAGGCGCCAGGGTGTCGAGGGCACAGCCGTCGAAAGCCGCAGATACTCCGCGTCGCTGCCGCCTGGCGTGATGGCATGGACAAGCGCGACATCGGCGGAAAGCGCTTCCGGCTTGGTGATCGGTAAGGGCACCAGTGGCGCGTCGCCGAATTGCTGGCTGGCGCGGATCTCGGCAAGCACCGGCCGGCTGAGCGGCTCCGTCGTCAGGAAACGCCAGGAGGGCACACTGGTGATCAGCACCACGCCATGCGCGTCGCTGACATAGGCCGGGCGGTTCGCCTCATGCCAGTCCGCCTCGAGCTGGTCGAACTCCATCTTGACCACGACGACGCCGAGCGGCCCCGAAACGCCATCCACGCGACGCGAGATATAAAGGCCCGGGCGTTTGGAGACATTGCCGAGCGCGAAATATTCGGCGGTGCCGGACTGCATCGCATTCGAGAAATAGGCGCGGAAACTGTAATCGCTGCCGACGAAGCTCACCGGCTCGCGCCAATTGCTGGAGGCGATTGCCAGGCCATCCGTGCCGGTGACGTAGAGCACCGAGGCCTTGGTGCCGGAGACCAGCCCTTCGAGCTTGCGGTTCAAGACATCGATCGCGGCAGGGCTTCGCTGCGTCAGCGCGTCATTGACCTGCTGATCCTCCGATAGGAGCAGCGGCAGCGCGCGCGGATTTTCCAGCACGGCGCGCAGCAGCGCCACTTTGAGATTTGCGTCCGTGCGGCCTTGCGTGGCCAGAGCCTCGATCTCGGTCGAACGGCCATAGAGCCCGGCGCCATAAAGCGCTGCCGCGATGATCGACAGCGCCACGGTTGCGAACAGCAACCAGGCACGCCGCGCCCGTCCGGCAAGCAGTTCGGGCGTCGCGGCGAGGGCAGCGGCAGGGCGTTGCAGCATGCCGCATTTGTGCATGATTTCGCACAAAGCGCAATTCGGCCTATGCGGATTGCCGCACGGATGCCGTTCAGGGTGCGCGCTGAAAAATCAAAAAAACCAGCAAAATCAACGAAGCGAAACGCCGGGCGCAATCTGGCACGCCCATTGCAAACACATCTGCAGCAGCCGCGAGGCTGTGGAGGTCAAACAGCCCCCTGGGAGGTCGAGGGTTCTCGATCGGGGGCCGAACGGAGGATATCATGCAGACAGCAATCGCTGCCGCCGAACCGCGCGGCAAGGTTCCCTTTTACCGGCATCTCTATGTGCAGGTCCTGGTGGCGATCGCCGCCGGCATCCTGCTTGGACATTTCTATCCCGATCTGGGCGCCTCGCTGAAGCCGCTTGGCGACGCCTTCATCAAGCTGGTCAAGATGGTCATCGCGCCGGTGATCTTCCTCACCGTGGCGACCGGCATTGCCGGCGTTTCCGACCTGCACAAGGTTGGCCGCGTCGCCGGCAAGGCGATGATCTACTTCCTGGTCTTCTCGACCCTGGCGCTGATCGTCGGCCTCGTTGTGTCGAACGTCATCCAGCCCGGCGCCGGCATGCACATCAACCCGGCGACGCTCGATCCGTCGAAGGTGGCAACCTTCACCGAGAAGGCGCATGATACGACCATCGTCGGCTTCCTGATGAATATCATCCCCGACACCATCACCGGCGCGTTCGCGCAAGGCGACATCCTGCAGGTGCTGTTCTTCTCGGTGCTGTTCGGCGTGGCGCTGGCTCTCGTCGGCGAGCGTGGCCGTCCGGTGGTCGATTTCCTGCAGGCGCTGACCGCGCCGATCTTTCGTCTCGTCGCCATCCTGATGAAGGCAGCTCCCATCGGCGCTTTCGGCGCCATGGCCTTCACCGTCGGCAAATACGGCATTGGCACGATCGCCAACCTGGCCTTCCTGATCGGCACTTTCTATCTGACGTCGCTGCTCTTCGTGCTGGTCGTGCTGGGCGCAGTCGCATGGTACAACGGCTTCTCCATCCTGGCGCTGATCCGCTACATCAAGGAAGAGCTGCTGCTGGTGCTCGGCACCTCGTCGTCCGAGGCGGCGCTCCCCGGCCTGATGGCCAAGATGGAGCGCGCCGGCTGCAACCGCTCGGTGGTCGGCCTGGTCATCCCGACCGGCTATTCCTTCAACCTCGACGGCACCAACATCTATATGACGCTTGCCGCCCTGTTCATCGCCCAGGCGACCGACACGCCGCTCACCTTCGGCGACCAGATCCTGCTCCTGCTTGTCGCGATGCTGAGCTCCAAGGGTGCCGCCGGCATCACCGGCGCCGGCTTCATCACGCTGGCCGCAACGCTCTCGGTCGTGCCGACCGTTCCGGTCGCCGGCATGGCGCTGATCCTCGGTGTCGACCGCTTCATGTCGGAGTGCCGCGCGCTGACCAACTTCGTAGGCAACGCGGTCGCGACCATCGTGGTGGCGCGCTGGGAAGGCGAGCTCGACCAGACCAAGTTCGCCGCTGCCATGGCAGGCCAACTGTCGGAAGAGGCGGACCTTGCGCTGTCCGGCGGCCTGCTGCCCGCGGAGTGACAGGCACCGTCAGGCATCCCTCCCGAGCCTGTGCAGGCCGCGGTTTAGCCGCGGCCTGTTCTTTTTGCCGGCCGCCGAATAGGGTGACGCCGCCGGCTCTCCCACCGGTGCAACTTTCAGCCTCGAGGGCCGTCGATGAGCAGTGCGTTTCCCGAAATCTACCTGGTCCGCCATGGCGAGACGGAGTGGAGCGCCTCGGGCAGGCATACCGGCCGCACCGACATCCCGCTGACCGCGAGAGGCGAAGAGGCCGCGCGGGGCGTGGCCGATCGGCTCAAGGGGCTGACCTTTCAGGCGGTCTGGTCGAGCCCGTCGCAGCGCGCCTTCGACACCTGCCGGCTCGCCGGCTTCGGCGAGCGCGCCGTCAAGAAGCCGGACCTGCAGGAATGGGATTATGGCGCCTATGAAGGCGTGACGACCAAGGAAATCCTCGCCGAGCGGCCCGGCTGGAACGTGTTTCGCGACGGCTGTCCGGGCGGCGAGATGGCCGCCGATGTCGGCGCCAGGGCCGATACCGTCATCGCCGGACTCCGTGCCGTTGCCGGCAATATGCTGATTTTTTCCAGCGCGCATTTCCTGCGCGTCTTCGCGGCGCGCTGGGTCGGCCTGCCGCCGCAAGGCGGCGAGCATTTCGTCCTCGACACGGCGAGCCTCAGCGTCCTCGGTTACGAACACGACCTGACGGAACCGGTCATCCGGCGGTGGAATCAGAGGTAGCGAGCGCTACTCCCCCTCATCCGGCCGCTTCGCGGCCACCTTCTCCCCGACGGGGAGAAGAGGGGCTCAGCGCTGACGGTCTCCTCTCCCCCCGCGGAGAGGTCGGATTGCCCCGAATTGCTCTTCGCAATTCGGCTGGCAATCCGGGTGAGGGGTAGTGCGTGGCGCGTCAAGTCGCCAGAGTCGCCAGCTCTTGGTCCGTCAAATGCCGCGCCTGACCCTTGGCAAGCTCGCCGAGCTGAAGGCCACCGATCGCCACCCTGACCAGTCTCAGCACCTCGATATCAAAGGCGCCGAGCAATCTGCGGATCTGCCGGTTGCGGCCCTCGTCGAGCACGATCTCCAGCCAGGCGGTGCGGCCGCCGCTGCGCAAGAGCGTGATTGAGCTTGCGGCGAGCAATTCGCTGTCCACGTCCGCGCCTTGGCGAAAGCGCCCCAGCATCGCGTCGTCTGGCACAGCCGCGATCTGCACATGGTAGGTCTTGGCGACGTGCGAGGCGGGGTCGAGCAGACCGTTCGCCCAGCGCGTGTCGTTGGTCATCAACAGCAGGCCTTCGCTCGCCTTGTCGAGCCGGCCGACCGGCGAGACGAAAGGCAGGTCTAGCCCTTCCAGGCAGTCATAGACCGTGCCGCGGCCCTCAGGATCATCGCGCGTGGTGACCAGCCCACGCGGCTTGTTGAGCATGAGATAGACCTTGCGCTCGGCGGCGATGCGCTCGCCGTCGACCGTGATGCGGTCGCGCTCGGGATCGACCCAAAGCGAAGGGTCGCGCGCCACCTTGCCTGCCACGCTCACGCGCCCCTCGGCGATCAAAAGCTCAGCCTGCTTGCGCGAGCAGAGCCCGAGCTTCGACAGCGCCCGGTTGAGGCTGACCTTCCCGGCGGCGGATCGCCGCAACGGCTTAGAAGGCTGTGGAAGGGGCTTGCTTGTCATTTGCCGACAGATGCCATGCGGCGCGACGCATGCGCAACCTTCGGGTGAAGTGAGATGGATTTTTGGAGACCGGTCCGCGCCGCGAAGATCATTGATCCTTCGGCGCGCTCAGCCGTCGATAGGGGACGCCGTCGAATGTTGCCGCCACGAAGCTCTTGACCGACATCTTGCGCTTGCGCCCGTCGCTGCAGGCATAGACCGGCCAGCCGGCTTCGCTGCATTCGCTGGCCACGCAGATGCGGGCGAGGCAGTTTCCCGTGGTCAGCCGGAAGCCACCCTTGCCCGCAAAGCCCTGCAGCAGGCTGCCGTCCGCTGCCCGCCATGTCCGTTGCTGGAATTCAGGCCGCAGCTGAAGAGGTTCGAGCGGTGCGGCGAGATTGGCCGTGCCGGTCACACCGGTGAGCAACAGACGATAGCGCGCCATGCCGGTCGTATAGGCGGTCAGGAGATCGGACTCGCCCAAATAGGTCGTTGCCAGGTCGGAGCGGTCGAATAGATGGGACAGGCGCGTGCCCGCCGCTGTCGGGCTCATCAAGGCAACCAGGGCGACCAAGGCCAGGTTAGCGCGCACCATCTCGATTTCCAGCAGCCATGCATATCCGGGCTGCCAGCGCCCCCGGCTGCCTTCCATACCATCCCGCCGATTGGTCTCTGGCGCAAGCTCAGCCGTGATTTCCCATTCGCGCCAGGCATCGGGCCTGGTCGCGCGGCCGGCCGAGTTCCTCGTAGCGGCTGGCGGCCTCTTCGAAGGCGGCGAGAGCGCGCACTTCCTTATCCTGTGCCCGCCGCTGCACGCCACGCGCCTCCCAAAGGGCTGCAGCCCAAGGGCCGCCTTGCCACATGCCGGCGATACGCTCGGCGTCGTTCAGGCGGCGGTCGACCTGTTCCAGCTCGCCGGCTTCGGCAAGCGCGATCGCCGAAGCGGTGCGCAGCGCCATCGAGCATGGCTGGCAGGCGCCCGGCGTCAACAACCTGTCGCCGGCGAGGATCTCTTCGGCCACCATCTTCGGCGTCGATGCCGCCCGCACGGCCAGCGCCTGCATGCGCATGATGAGATGCGGCGAGAGCCAAGAGCGTTCGGCATCGGCGAGGCCGCGCTGGATCAGCCGGCTGGCGCGCCATTTCTGGCCGCGCTCCAGGGCGATCTCGGCCAGCCGCTCGATCGCCAGCACGCGGCCGGCGACTGCGTCCGCTGCAAGCAGCAGCCGCTCTGCTTCGGTAAGGAACTGCTCGGCCCTGTCGAGTTCGCCCGAAAAGAGCGAAGCCTCGCCCAGAAGCAGGCAGGCGAGGCCGCGTCCGGCGTTCGATTCCGCTTCCTCGGCAACGGCGAGCAATTCCTGGGCCAGTCCCGCTACTTCGGCATGACCTTTGGCGCTGCACAGACAGAACTCGGACAGGCACAGATGCCCATCGAAGACATGTTGCACAAAGGCCGGCTTGGCGCGGACCCATTCGATGAATTCGGACCGGAACAGTTGCGGCCACCGGGATTGCATCATCGATGCGATGCCCAGCAGCGCACTCGCCTCGCCGACCTCGCGCGGCAGGTCGGCTCCCAGCGCCAGATCGCGTGTCTGCCGGGCGATCTCGCTTGCCTTGTCGAACTCGCCGCTCTGCAGATGCACCAGGCCCCAGGCCAGCGAGGTGCGGATGCGTTCCGAGGGGTTGACTGTCTCCGCGCCGGAAAGCGCCAGCGCCTTCTCGTAGAGCGCGATGGTCGCGGCGCTCGGCCCGACGCCGAGCTCGGCATGCAGATTGTCGCGAAGCTGGTTGAATTGGCGGATCGCCTCGACCCGGTTGCCGGCGCCGAGTGCCGCCTGCATCAGCGCGCATTGCGCCTGCTCGTCGGCCGGGTCGAGCGCGATCAGCCGCTGCCAGAGACCGCCGGCGCGCAACAGGTCGCTGTAGCGTTGCTGCAGCTGCGCGCGAGGAGCGTCGAGCCATTCGACGAAAATATCGTCCGGTAAAAGCCTGCCGCCATAGAGGTCGGCGGCGCGTTCGAAAGCACTCTTTTCGCCACCCCGCAGTGCTGTCTTGGCGGCGGCCTCGAAGCCTTCGATATCGATCTCGAGCTCGGCATCGGGCGCAAGCGCGATGACGTCGTTGCTGATCGCGATGAGGTCGTGAGCACCGAGCGCGCGGCGCGCGAAATGCACGGCCTTGCGCAGGTTGGCGCCTGCCGCCTCCGGATCGGCGTCCGGCCAGAAAGTCTCCATCGCCTGCTCGCGATGCAAGCTATGCGCGGGCTTCAGCGCGAGCAGCTTGACCAGCGCCGCGGCGCGGTCGCGCCGCCAATCGGCCGCAGGGATCGGCCGGTCATCGACGCTGACGGCGAAGCGACCGAGCAGATGGATCGAAACCCGCATTGAAGCACCATCAGCAAGATCCGTCTCCAGGCAGGGAACGCTGGGGAACGCTGGCGGAACATAGATTTCCTAATTTAGCGCCGCAATCGAATTCCAACCGGAAAGGAACGCAACAAATGTCACTCCGTATCGCAGACATCGCCCCCGACTTCACGGCCGACACCACGGAAGGTCCGATCTCCTTCCATGAATGGCTGGGCAAGGATTGGGGCATCCTTTTCTCGCATCCCAAGGACTACACGCCGGTCTGCACGACCGAGCTCGGCTATATGGCCCGTCTCAAGCCAGAGTTCGACAAGCGCGGCGTCAAGGTCATCGGCCTCTCCGTCGATCCTGTCGACAGGCATGCCGGCTGGGCGAAGGACATCGCCGAAACGCAGGGTATGGCGCCGAACTTTCCGATGATCGGCGACCCGACTCTCGCCATCTCGCAGCTCTACGACATGCTGCCCGCCTCGGCCGGCAACAGCGCCGATGGCCGCACCGCCGCCGACAACCAGACGGTGCGCAATGTCTACGTCATCGGCCCCGACAAGAAGATCAAGCTCGTTATTTCCTACCCGATGACGACGGGCCGCAACTTCGACGAGGTGCTGCGCGTGGTGGACTCCCTGCAGCTGACGGCGAAGCATCGCTTGGCGACGCCGGTCAATTGGAAGCCGGGTGACGACGTCATCATCGCGGGTTCGGTGTCGAATGATGAGGCTAGGCAGCTTTATCCGCAGGGCTGGAAGGAACCGAAGCCCTACATCCGCATCGTGCCGCAGCCTGTGCTGACCTGACAGGTCTGACCAGGGCCCAGGAGGGCAGGGCATCGGCGGCGAGGGAGCGTGGGAGACACGCGCTCGCCGCCACCGGGAAGGCAACGAACGAGTTCAACCCGGCGCCTCGGCATGGCGCCAAGACGTGGGGAACCAAGATGAGCACCGCAAAGAAACCATCCATCGTCGTTTTAGGTGCGGGCTTTGGCGGCCTGGAACTGACGACGCTGCTGTCCGAGGCGATGGGCGACGCCCTCGACGTCACGCTCATCGACAAGAGCGAAGCCTTCATCTTCGGCTTTTCGAAGCTCGAAGTGATGTTCGGCCTGAAGGCGTCGGAGGCAGTGCGCTTGCCATACAGCCGCTACGCCAAGCCCGGCGTGCGCCTGCTGAAGCGCACCGTCACCGCGATCGATCCGGAACGGCGGCGAGTCACCACCGATAATGGCGTCTTCGATGCCGACTACCTGATCGTGGCGCTCGGCGCCGAATATGATTTCGACGCCACGCCCGGGCTGTCGGGAACCAACGAGTTCTATTCGGTTGCCGGCGCGGAGCGGCTGCGTGACGTTTTGCCCACCTTCACGAAGGGAAGGGCGATGGTCGGCGTCTGCGGCGCGCCCTACAAATGCCCGCCGGCGCCGAGCGAATGCGTGCTGATGCTGCACGACTACATGACGCGGCAGGGTGTGCGCGAGGCCTGCGAGATATCGCTGGTGCTGCCGCTCGGCAGCCCGGTCCCGCCTTCGCCCGACACCTCGCGGGCACTGCTCGCGGCCTTCGCCGAGCGTGGCATCAAGTTCATCCCGAGCCGCCGGGTCGCCTCCGTCGACAATGCCCGCAACGTGGCTGTTCTCGACGACGGCAGCGAAATGCCGTTCGAGCTTTTCCTTGGCGTTCCCAAGCATCGTGTGCCGCCGGTGGTACTGGAAAGCGGCATGTCGGAGAACGGCTGGATCCCGGTCAATCCGCGCACGCTCGAAACCAAATATGAGAATGTCTATGCGGTCGGCGACGGTGCCAACACCGGGACACCCAAGGCCGGCGTGTTCGCTGAAGGCGCGGCACGGGCGGTCGCCACCGCGCTCATCGCAAAAATGCGCCAAAGCGGCAGCGGCACGCTCTATGACGGCTTCGGCACCTGCTACATCGAATTCGGCGGCGGCCGCATCGGCAAGGTCGAGGTCGATTTCTTTTCAGGCCCCGCGCCAACCGGCAACTACTACGAGCCTTCGGTGGCGCTGCGTGCGGACAAGGAGATGTTCGGCTCGAGCCGGCGGTCGCGTTGGTTCGGCTTGTGAGCCGCCGTCAGCCGTTGGCGGCCGGCGGCAGTTCGAACAAGGTGGCGCCGTTCTCCCGGCCCAAGTCGATATAGCCGATCACGCGGAACCATCTCGCGACGTCGGGCCGCTGCAGCCAACTGCGCGAATGTATAGGAAGGTTGCCGGCAAGCGCCTGGACGTGGCGGATGTGCCGCTTGCAGAAGCGGACGGTCGCGGCGTTGAAGAAATCCTCCTGGGCGGCGAACAGCGTATCGGCGGCGTCGGCGTTCTCGTGCCAGGCGATGATCGCCATGGTCCTGTCGTCTTGCACGAGCGCATGCGCCCGGCCTTCCTTCAGGTTCATCATCAGATTGTCATAGGCGCTTTTTCTGTCCTTGCCGGCTGCCACATAGTCGTCCGACATTCGCTTGGACAGGCCGTGGAAGACATCTTCGAGGTCTCCGACCGTCGCTGCGCGTGCTCTCATTTCTCCTCCTGAAAGCCCGGTAGCAGTTTGCCCCAATGAAGGAAGATCACCAAGAAATGGAAATCCGCAATATGACAAATTCGAGCAATTCCATTCCACGAAAGTCCACTCGACCCCGTGCCCGGCTCGTATGTAAGCGTCGGCTCTGAGATCGAACTTGCGCTTCGGCATATCGGTGGCATCCCCGACTTGCAGGCCGCATTGCTCTCAATGGTCGGCAATCATCGACCGGATAGGGACCACCTACGAGGCCTGTGTTGCGGCGACGCAGGACGGGGTATCGTTGAATTCGCCGACGGCCTGCCATACAAGGCGCAAGGTCTCGGCCACCTGAACGCGGCTGTGGGCTGCCGGCGAGCAATCGGTCCGTGAGTGGTCAGGCCGCAACGTTGGGGGATGGATTGACGTCGAGCAGGCCCATACTGATCACCGGCGCGGCCGGCTTCATCGGTTTTCACCTCTGCCACAGGCTGCTTGCTGACGGCTGGCAGGTGGTCGGCCTCGATTCCATGAACGAGTATTACGACGTTGCCCTGAAGCAGGCGCGGCTCGACCGGCTGACGGCGTTCACGAACTTTCGTTTTGAGCATGTCGATCTCGCCGACCGCGATGGCATCTCGGCGGTCTTTGCGGCGGCCGCGCCGGAGATCGTCGTCAATCTCGCCGCGCAGGCAGGTGTCCGCTATTCGCTGATCAACCCGCACGCCTATGCACAGAGCAATCTCAACGGCTTCCTCAACATCCTGGAAGGGTGCCGGCAGGCCTCGGTCGGCCATCTCGTCTATGCGTCGTCGAGCTCGATCTATGGCGGCAGCCTGCGCATGCCCTTCTCGGTGCATGATTCCGCCGACCATCCGCTGAGCCTCTATGCCGCCAGCAAGAAGGCAAACGAGCTGATGGCTCACACCTACAGCCATCTCTTCGGCCTGCCGACGACGGGTCTGCGTTTCTTCACCGTCTATGGTCCGTGGGGACGGCCAGACATGGCCTTGTTCATCTTCACCAAGGCCATCCTCGCCGGCCAGCCGATCGATGTTTTCAACCATGGCAACATGCAGCGGGACTTCACCTATATCGACGACATCGTCGAGGGGGTGGTCCGCATCATGTGGCACCCCGCGACGCCAAACCCCGATTGGACGAGCGCCGCGCCCGATCCCGCGACAAGCAATGCGCCCTACCGGATCCACAATATCGGCGACAGCTCGCCGGTGCAGCTGAGCCGGCTGATCGACGTGCTGGAAGACGCGCTCGGGCGCAAGGCAATCCGCAACCTGATGCCGATCCAGCCGGGCGACGTGCCGGCGACCTACGCCGACGTCACCTCGCTCGAAGAGGTGACCGGCTTCAAGCCCGAGATTCCGATCGAGATCGGCATCCCTCGCTTCGTGCAATGGTATCGGGATTTCTACCAGGTCTGATTGGACGCCCGCGATTGCGCTCGTCTGCTAGCTCCTGGAGGCCTGCCTGTCGATCCACAGCGCGATCAGCGTGCAGGCGGCGCCCGACAGCAGATAGGCGCCGGCGGCGATGAGGCCGAAAGTGCCGGCCAGCAGCAGCGCGGCGAGCGGCGCGAAGCCGGCGCCGAACATCCAGGCGAGGTCCGACGTCACTGCCGAGCCGGTATAGCGGTGCTGGCGCGAGAAGCTCGATGCGACGACGCCCGAGGATTGCCCGAAGCTCAAGCCGAGCAGGATGAAGCCCAGCACCATGAACACGGTCTCGCCGACGGTACCGCCATTGAGGAGTTGCGGGGCAAAGCCGCTGAATGCGGCGATGGCGACGGCGCCGCCGCCGAGCAGGGCGCGGCGTCCGACGCGATCCGCCAGCGGACCCGATGCGACGATCGCCGCGATGCCGAACAGCGCGCTCACCGCCTCGATCAGCAGGAAGCGCTCCGGCCCCTCATTGGTGAACAGGAACACCCATGACAGCGGAAACACCGTCACCATATGAAACAGCGCGAAGCTCGCCAGCGGCGCGAAAGCGCCGACGATGACATTGCGCCCTTCCGTGCTGATCATGTCCCTGATGCGCGTCGGCTGCAGGTCGCCGCTCTCATAGAGCTTTGAGAATTCGGGCGTGACGACGATGCGCAGCCGTGCAAACAGCGCCACGACATTGATGGCGAAGGCGACGAAGAAGGGATAGCGCCAGCCCCAGCTGAAAAAGTCGTCGGCCGAAAGATTGGCGACGAAGAAGGCAAACAGCGAGCTCGCCACGATGAGCCCGATCGGCGCGCCGAGCTGCGGGATCATGGCATAGATGCCGCGCCGGTTCTGCGGCGCGTTCAACGCCAGCAGCGAGGGCAGCCCGTCCCAGGTGCCGCCAAGCGCCAGGCCCTGCAGGAAGCGGGTTAGCGCCAGCAGCCAGGCGGCGACCGCGCCGACATCTTCATAGGAGGGTAGGAACGCCATCGCGACAGTCGAGGTGCCGAGCAGGAACAGCGCTATCGTCAGCTTGGCGCCGCGGCCATAGGCGCGGTCGATCGCCATGAAGAGAACGGTGCCCAACGGGCGCGCGATGAAGGCCAGCGCGAAGATGGCGAAGGAATAGAGCGTCCCGGCCAGCGGATCATGCATCGGAAAGACGAGCTTGGGGAACACGATCACCGAAGCGATCGCATAGACGAAGAAGTCGAAGAACTCCGACGTCCTGCCGATGATCACGCCGACCGCGATATCGCCGGCGCTGACCTGGCCGTGATGCGAGCCGATCAGCCTGCTGTCCGTTTCGGCAGTCGAAGTTTCAGCCATCTTGTCCGTCGCCACCGAGCTCGGGTTCAGGATGCGATTGCCGTCATCACGATGCGATTTTTCGTCATCACGATGCGGCTTATCGTCATCATGATGCGATCATCGTCATCCGGATGCGGTTGTCGTCATCCTATTATGCGTGCACAGTTTCGCGAAAGCCATGGTAGCTGGGCATTGGACAAATTGTCCAATGTCGCCGCCGTGCCGGCGGCAGTAGCCGTTCGCCGACATCGCGTTGTAACTTGCAAAGAGCCTGTTGCGGCGAAATCCGAGGGCAACGTCTGATGAAACGATCCGGAGCCTTGCTTCTGCTTCCCCTGGCCGTGCTGCTGAGCGGCTGCGACTTCGTCGTGCTGTCGCCGGCGGGCGACGTGGCGGCGCAGCAGCGCGACCTGCTCGTCGTTTCGACCCTGTTGATGCTGCTCATCATCGTGCCGGTCATGGCGCTGACCGTGCTGTTTGCCTGGCGCTACCGCCAATCCAGCACCACAGCGACCTATACGCCCGACTGGGACCACTCGACCAAGCTGGAGCTGGTGATCTGGGCAGCGCCCCTGCTCGTCATCATCTGCCTGGGCGCGCTCACCTGGCTCGGCACCCATCTGCTCGACCCCTACCGGCGCATCGACCGCATCGAGGCCGGACAGCCGGTCACCCAGAACCATAAGCCGCTCAAGGTCGAGGTCGTCGCGCTCGACTGGAAATGGCTCTTCATCTATCCGGATTACGGCATCGCCGCCGTCAACGAACTGGCGGCGCCGGTCAACCAGCCGATCGACTTCCGCATCACTTCGTCGACGGTGATGAACTCCTTCTACATTCCCGCACTCGCCGGGCAGATCTACGCCATGCCTGCCATGGAGACCAAGCTGCACGCCGTCATCAACCGTCCGGGCACCTATGCCGGCTTCTCGGCCAATTACAGCGGCGCCGGCTTCTCCGGCATGCGCTTTGCATTCCACGGCCTCTCCGACCAGGCCTTCGCCGACTGGGTGGCGCAGGCCAAGGGCGCGCAGGACACGCTGAGCCGCGAGACCTATCTCGAGCTCGAGCGTCCGAGCGAGAACGAGCCGGTCCGCCGCTATGCCTCGGTTGATCCCGACCTCTACGGCGCCATCCTCAATCTGTGCGTCGAACGCGGCAAGATGTGCATGAACGAGATGATGTCGATCGACGCCAAGGGCGGCCTTGGGCTCGCCGGCGTGCGCAACACCTTGCCGCTGCAATATGACAAGCTTGCCCGGCGCGGGGCTGTGTTCGGCAACGATCCGTCCTATGTCGCAAGCATCTGCACGGCGGAAGAGGCGGCCGCCGCGTCGCGCGCGGCCCACGATGCCGATCAGAAATATTGGCCGGTCCGCGATCTTTCCCCGCTGCGCGGAGCGGGGCTGCTCAGCCCGGGAACGGGCAGCCGCCGTGCCGACGCCGGGACGCCGTCGCTTGGCCTACTGCGCTTGGAATTGTGAGGAATGGCGGATGCCTGAGACGCTGACCAAATTCATCTTCGGCCGCCTCACCTTGGAGTCGCTGCCGCTGCACGAGCCGATCGTCGTTGGCACCTTCATCGTGGTGGCGCTCGGCGGCCTCGCGGTTCTAGCCGCTATCACCTATTTCAAGCTGTGGGGTTATCTCTGGCGCGAGTGGTTCACCAGCGTCGACCATAAGAAGATCGGCGTCATGTACATGGCGCTCGGCCTCGTCATGCTTTTGCGCGGCTTCTCCGACGCCATCATGATGCGCCTGCAGCAGGCGATCGCCTTCAACGGTTCGGAAGGCTATCTCAACGCCCATCACTACGACCAGATCTTCACGGCGCACGGCGTGATCATGATCTTCTTCGTGGCGATGCCTTTCGTCACCGGGCTGATGAACTTCGTCGTGCCGCTGCAGATCGGCGCGCGCGACGTCTCCTTCCCCTTCCTCAACAATTTCAGCTTCTGGATGACGGTGGGCGGCGCCATCCTGGTCATGGCCTCGCTATTCGTCGGTGAGTTCGCCCGCACCGGCTGGCTGGCCTATCCGCCGCTCTCGGGCATCAACTACAGTCCCGATGTCGGCGTCGACTACTACATCTGGGCGCTGCAGGTCGCCGGCGTCGGCACGACCTTATCCGGCATCAACCTCATCTGCACCATCATCAAGATGCGCGCCCCCGGCATGACGATGATGCGCATGCCCGTCTTCACCTGGACCTCGCTCTGCACCAACATCCTGATCGTCGCCTCATTCCCGGTGCTGACGGCGGTGCTGACGCTTCTGGCGCTCGACCGCTATGTCGGCACCAACTTCTTCACCAACGACTTCGGCGGCAACCCGATGATGTATGTGAACCTCATCTGGATATGGGGTCACCCGGAGGTCTACATCCTCATCCTGCCGCTGTTCGGCGTCTTCTCCGAGGTCACCTCGACCTTCTCCGGCAAGCGCCTGTTCGGCTACACCTCGATGGTCTACGCCACGGTGGTCATCACCATCCTGTCCTATCTGGTCTGGCTGCACCACTTCTTCACCATGGGGTCCGGCGCCAGCGTCAACTCCTTCTTCGGCATCACAACGATGATCATCTCGATCCCGACCGGGGCGAAGATGTTCAACTGGCTCTTCACCATGTATCGCGGCCGCATCCGCTTCGAACTGCCGATGATGTGGACGGTGGCCTTCATGCTTACCTTTGTCGTCGGCGGCATGACCGGCGTGCTGCTTGCCGTGCCGCCTGCCGACTTCGTGCTGCACAACAGCCTGTTCCTGATCGCGCATTTCCACAACGTCATCATCGGCGGCGTGCTCTTCGGCCTGTTCGCCGGCATCGCCTATTGGTGGCCCAAGGCCTTCGGCTTCAGGCTCGATCCGTTCTGGGGCAAGGTCTCGTTCTGGTGCTGGGTGCTCGGCTTCTGGTTCGCCTTCATGCCGCTCTACATCCTCGGCCTGATGGGCGTGACGCGCCGCATGCGCGTGTTCGACGACCCCTCGCTGCAGATATGGTTCGTCATCGCCGCTTTCGGCGCGGTGCTGATCGCTGCCGGCATCGCCGCCTTTCTGGTGCAGATCTTCGTCTCCATCCGCAGGCGCGAAGCGCTGGCCGATCACACCGGCGATCCGTGGGACGGCCGCACGCTCGAATGGTCGACCTCCTCGCCGCCGCCGGCCTACAACTTCGCCTTCACCCCCATCATCCGCGACAACGACGCCTGGTGGGACATGAAGAAGGCCGGCTACCGGCGCCCGCTCTCTGGCTTCAAGCCGATCCATATGCCGAAGAACACCGGCACCGGGGTCATCCTGGCGGTCTTCAGCGTCGCGCTCGGCTTCGGCCTGATCTGGTACATGTGGTGGCTGGCGGCGCTGAGCTTTGTCTGCCTGATCGCCACCGCGATCGGTCACACCTTCAACTATCATCGCGACTTCGACATCCCGGCGGCCGAAGTCGCGCAAACGGAGGAGGCGAGGACGACGCTCCTCGCCGCCCAGGGCTAGGGTTTGAGCATGGCATCGACGGCAATCACGGCCGATACCGCAGCGGTCTTCCACCTGGAAGAGGAGCATGCGCACGCCGAAGGCGGCAGCACCATGCTCGGCTTCTGGCTCTATCTGATGAGCGACTGCCTGATCTTCGCCATGCTGTTCGCGGCCTTTGGCGTGCTCGGCGGCAATTACGCGGCGGGTCCGGCGCCGAAGGACCTGTTCGATCTCGGCCTGGTGGCTGTCAACACCACCATGCTGCTCTTGTCCTCGATCACCTATGGCTTTGCCATGCTGACCATGGACAAGGGCCGCGTCGGCGCGACGCAAGGCTGGCTTGCCGTGACGATGCTGTTCGGCCTGGCCTTCCTGTCGATCGAGCTCTCCGAATTCGCGCATATGATCCATGAGGGAGCGACGCCGCAGCGCAGCGCCTTCCTGTCATCCTTCTTTACCCTGGTCGGCACGCACGGCCTGCACGTCACCTTCGGTATCGTCTGGATGGTGACGCTGATGGTGCAGGTCGCGCGACACGGCCTCATCGAGGCCAACCGCCGCCGGCTGATGTGCCTCTCGATGTTCTGGCACTTCCTCGACGTCGTCTGGATCGGCGTCTTCACCTTCGTCTATCTGATGGGAACGTTGCGATGAGCGCTCATGATCATGCCGGTCACGACCACGCGCATGGCGGCGCCGCGCACGGGTCGCTGAGGGGCTATCTGATCGGTTTCTTCCTGTCGGTAATCCTCACCGCGATTCCGTTCTGGCTGGTGATGGACGGCGTCATCGACAACAAGCAGGCCACGGCCGTCATCGTCATGGCCTTCGCGGTGGTGCAGATCATTGTCCACATGATCTTCTTCCTGCACATGAACCCCGCCTCGGAAGGCGGATGGTCGATGCTGGCGCTCATCTTCACGGTGATCCTTGTCGTCATCGTGCTGAGCGGCTCGCTCTGGGTGATGTACCACCTCAACGCCAACATGATGCCGGCCGTCCACGAGATGCGGCAGATGCCATGAACCATGTGTCAGGCGCGGGGAGGACCGACGTCGGGGCACAGCACATGACCGACCGGGCCGGCATTCGCGACGCGCCGTCAAGGGGCGCCGCGTCGCGGGTGCTCCTGGTCTTGCTTGGTTTTCTCGGCGTTCTGATGTTTCTCGGGCTCGGCGTTTGGCAGCTGGAAAGACGGGTCTGGAAGCTGGACCTGATCGCCCGCGTCGACCAGCGCATCCATGCGCCGGTTGCAGATGCGCCCGGTCCAGCGAACTGGGGCGATATCAACGCTGCCTCCTCCGAGTACCGCCACGTAAGGCTGGTGGGCCGATTTCAAGCTGGCGCCAACACGCTGGTGCAGGCGGTGACCGAGCTTGGCGGCGGCTATTGGGTGCTGACGCCGATGCGCAGCGACGGCGGGTTCACGGTCCTGGTCAATCGCGGCTTCGTTCCGCAGGAGCGCAAGGCCGAATTTGAACAAGAGAGCGGCGGCCCGAGGCCGCCTACGGTGGTCGATGGGCTGTTGCGTATCAGCGAGCCCGGCGGCGGGTTCCTGCGCAGCAACGATCCGGCCGCCAATCGCTGGTATTCGCGCGACGTCGCGGCCATAGCCAAGGCGCGCGGCCTGGCGGATGTCGCGCCATATTTCATCGATGCCGGGGTGTCCGGCCCTGAGAGTTGGCCGCGCGGCGGGCTCACCGTGGTCACCTTCCGCAACAGTCATCTGGTCTATGCTTTGACCTGGTTTGCCCTGGCGGTGATGCTGGCGATGGCGCTTGCCAGGCAGGTCTTCGCCGGAGGTCGGAACCGGGACGCGGCGAAATGAGCATCTCGATCGCGCGGCTTCGTCACGCCAAGTCGTTCCCGACGGCTTCGCCATCCGGCCAGGGCGGTACGGCCTCGAATTCCGACGCGACGAACAGGAAGAACCTGCTGCTGCTTATCCACCTGCGCTGGCTGGCGGTTGCCGGGCAGGTGCTGACCATCCTGGTCACGCAATACTGGTTCGCCATTCCGATGCCGCTGGCCGAGATGGCCGGCGTGGTGCTGTTCCTCGTCGGGTTGAACATCTTCAGCCTGCTGGCGCTGCGCGGCAATCGCCGCATTAGCAACGCGCAGCTCTTCGTGGCGCTGATCTTCGATATGGTGGCGCTGACCACGCAGCTTTACCTGAGCGGCGGCGCCTCGAACCCGTTCGTGTCGCTCTATCTGCTTCAGATCACGCTCGGCGCGGCGCTGCTGGCGCCGTGGTCGACATGGATCCTTGTGGTCGCCGCTTCGGCCTGCTTCGTCTTCCTCATCTTCGTCTTCCAGCCGATCGCGATCCCGCATCATGGCGGCAGCGATCTTCTGGCGTTGCATCTGCGCGGCATGTTCATCTGCTTCGTGCTGGCGGCCGGTCTGATCGTCATCTTCATGACGCGCATCAACCGCAACCTGCGCGAACGCGATGCCTATCTCGCCGACCTGCGCCAGCGTTCGGCCGAGGAGGACCACATCGTGCGCATGGGACTGCTCGCCTCAGGTGCCGCTCATGAACTGGGCACGCCGCTCTCGACCATATCGGTCATCCTGTCCGACTGGCGCCAGATGCAGGGCGTCAAGCGCAACCGTGAGCTTTCCGAGGACGTGGCCGAAATGCAGGCGCAGATCGAGCGCTGCAAAAGCATCGTCACTGGCATCCTCATGTCCTCCGGCCAGGCGCGGGGCGAGGGCACGATCCGCACCACGATCCGCCACTTCCTCGACGATCTCGTCCAGGAGTGGCGTGTCAGCCGCCAGCCTTTCAAGCTCGACTACAGCAACGGTTTCGAGCCGGACGAGCCGATCGTGTCCGACACGGCGCTGAGACAGGTGATCTTCAACGTGCTCGACAATGCCCTGGAAGCATCGCACGATTGGGTGGGCATCACTGCCGAGCGGCAGGATGACAAGCTGGTGTTCACCGTCAGGGATCGCGGACCGGGTTTCGACAAGGATATTCTGGCCGGGCTCGGCCAGCCCTATATGTCGAGCAAGGGGCGCCCGGGCGGCGGCCTGGGCCTCTTCCTGGTGTTCAACGTGGTGCGCAAGCTCGGGGGCGACGTCTCGGCGCGCAACACGAGCGAGGGCGCCTGCGTTACCCTTTCGCTGCCGCTGGCGGCGCTGACCGATGGAGGCGACCGTGAAGCCTGATCGATCCCTGTTCGTCGTCGAGGACGACGCGACTTTCGCGCGCACGCTCAAACGCTCGTTTGAGAAGCGCGACTACGACGTCGTGGTCTGCCACGATCGCGAGGCGCTGCTGGTCGCTCTGGAAACGGCCGTTCCGACCTACGCCGTCGTCGATCTCAAGCTCGGAGCGGGATCGGGGCTCGAATGCGTCAAGTTGCTCAGCGCCCGCAATCCGTTGATGCGCATCGTCGTGCTGACGGGATTTGCCAGCATCGCCACGGCGGTCGAGGCGATCAAGCTCGGCGCCTGCCATTATCTGGCCAAGCCCGCCAACACCGACGACATCGAAGCCGCCTTCGGCCGAGACGAGGGCGACACCTCGGTGCCGCTCACCAGCCGCCCCACCTCGATCAAGAATCTCGAATGGGAGCGCATCCACGAAACCCTGGTCGAGACCGGCTTCAACATCTCCGAAACCGCGCGCCGCCTCGGCCTGCACCGGCGCACCCTTGCTCGCAAGCTTGAGAAGCGCGTGGTGCAGTAAGCGGGCAGCAATTACGGAACGGCCACGCCCAGCACCGAGACGCAATCGCCCGCCTTGACCAGGCCCGGAAAGTGACGCGCGGCGAGCAGTCCCGACATCCTGGCCTTGATCTCTTGCGGCGACTGGCCGGTGCGGCCGAGCGGATGGATGCGCGCGACGACCTGGCCTTCCCTTACTGGTTCGCCGAGATCTATCATGGTCTCGATCATGCCGTCGTCCTCGGCGAAGGCGAAGCAGTCGCTCGACGGCATGTCCAGCCACTGAGTTCTGCCCTTCTCGACCGCACCAGAGACAATGCCGGCATGCCGAAGCACATTAAGGATGCCGCGTCGGGCAATCCGCACGGTTTCGGCGCGAGAGGTCCCGCCGCCGCCGAGCTCGGTGGTGACGAAGACCTTGCCCATCTCCTCGGCCGCCGTGTCATACATGCCAACCGCGTCGATCTCGGTCATGCGCATCGAGAAAGGCGCCGAGAACGCCTCCACGGCGGCGAAGGCCTTTTTCTCCTGCTCCTTGTCCGGGAGCGTATGAGCGGCGCAGAAGGGCACGAAATCCAGCGTTTTTCCGCCGGAGTGGAAGTCGAAGACGATATCCGCGCGCGGCAGCAACTCGCGCTGGAAATAGTCTGCGATCTTCTCCGTCACCGTGCCGTCGGGCCGGCCGGGGAAGGAGCGGTTCATGTTGCCCTTGTCGATCGGCGAGGTGCGCGTGCCGGCGCGGAAGGCCGGATAGTTCATCGCCGGCACGATGATGACCGTGCCGGAGACGTTTTTCGGATCGAGCGTGCGGGCGAGTTCATAGAGCGCCAGCGGGCCCTCATACTCGTCGCCGTGATTGCCGCCGGTGAGCAGCGCCGTCGAGCCCTTGCCGTTGCGTACGACGCAGACCGGGATCATCACCGATCCCCAGGCGGAATCGTCACGGCTGTAGGGTAGGCGCAAGAAGCCATGCTGGACGCCGTCGCGCTCGAAGTCGACGGTCGGCGCGATCGGCGACGGACGCAAAGCTGACATCGGCCTCAGTCCTTCACGAAGAGCTTGCGCGGCACATTGGCCAGGCATTCGACGCCGGTGTCGGTGATCAGGATCGACTCGGTGATCTCCAGTCCCATCGTTTCCAGCCACAGCCCGGTCATGAAATGGAAGGTCATGCCGGGCTTGAGCTCGGTGCGGTCGCCGGGGCGCAGGCTCATCGTGCGCTCGCCCCAGTCCGGCGGATAGGAGATGCCGATCGGGTAGCCGGTGCGGTTGTCCTTGACGATTCCGTATTTCTTCAGGACGGCGAAGAAGGCGTTGGCGATGTCCTCGCAAGTGTTGCCAGGCTTCGCCGCGGCAAGGCCGGCCTCCATGCCTTCCAGCGTTGCCTTCTCGGCATCGAGAAAGGCCTGCGTCGGCTTGCCGAGGAAGACGGTGCGCGACAGCGGACAATGGTAGCGGTTGTAGCAGCCGGCGATCTCGAAGAACGTGCCTTCGTTCACCTTCATCGGCCTGTCGTCCCAGGTGAGATGCGGCGCCGAGGCGTCCGCCCCCGAAGGCAGCAGCGGCACGATCGCGGGATAGTCGCCGCCGATGCCGTCGACGCCGCGCGTGCCGGCATCGTAGATCTCGGCGACGAGATCGCATTTGCGCATGCCGACCTCTATTCTGTCGAGGATGCGCTGATGCATGGCCTCGACGATGCGGGCGGCGTTGCGCATATAGTCGATCTCGGTCGCGCTTTTCACCGCGCGCTGCCAGTTCACCAACGCGGTGGCGTCGACGAAGCGGGCATTGGGCAAATGCTTCTGGAGAGCTGCGAAGGCGGCGGCAGAGAACCAGTAATTGTCCATCTCGACGCCGATGCTGAGCTTGTCCCAGCCGCGCTCGGCCAGCACGCTGGCGAGGTAATCCATCGGATGGCGCTCGGTCGACTGCACGTAGTGGTCGGCGTAGCCGATGATGTTGTCATGCGCGAGATAGGCGGTGCGCTTGGCGCCGTTGGCGTCCTGGCCGCGGCCATACCAGACCGGCTCACCCGAAGGCGGCACGATCACCGCCTGATGCACATAGAAGGACCAGCCGTCATACCCCGTCAGCCAGGCCATGTTGGAGGGATCGCTGACGATCAATAGATCGACTCCCTTGACCTCCATGGCCTTGCGCGTCTTGGCGAGGCGATCGGCAAATTCGCTCCGCGAGAATTTCAGGTTTGGCTGCATTTTGTTGTCCTCGTTTGTTGGGCCGATTTCAGTTTGAGCGTGATCTTTTCGGAAAACCGGTTCGCACTTTTCCGGATCACGCTCTGGCCAGGTATCAGCTTTCGAAAATCGCCCCGGCGTTCGCCGCCCGCGCACGGTCGCGCGCGAGCGTTGCGATCGCGGTGTCCTGCACGCCGGTGCCGGTGAGGTCGGCGATGGTGATGTCGCTCGCCGAGCGTCGTCCGTGTTTCTTGCCGGCGATGATCTCGCCGAGCTCAGTGACTTCCGCGTCTGGGGCCATCACGCCCGCATCGAGCGCGTGGTGAAGCTCGCCCAGGCGCCGCGTCTGCTTGGCGCTGTCGGCGACATAGAGATCGGCCATGCGCAGGATCGCCGGCGCGATCTCGTTCTTGTGCTCGGCGTCCGAACCCATGGCGGTGATGTGTTGTCCGGCCGAGACGAAGCCGGGCTTGATCAGCGGTTCGGTCGCGGGCGTGGTGGTGACGATGATGTCGGCGCCGGCTGCCGCGTTCGCCGCATCCGGCTCGGCCCGCACCAGAATGCCCAGCTTGTCGCGCAGGCGGGCGGCTGTCGCCTTGGCCTTGGCGGCGTCGCGCGCCCAGATGCGGGCTTCCTCGATCGGCCGCACGAGGCGTAGCGCTTCGAGCTGCAGCCCGGCCTGCAAACCCGCGCCGAAGATCGCCGCCACCCTTGAGTCTTCGCGCGACAGATGCTTGGCCGCGACCGCCCCGGCGGCGGCGGTTCGCACATCGGTCAGATAGCCATTGTCGAGCAGCAGCGCCTCGACCACCCCGGTCTTGGCCGACAGCAGCACCATCATGCCGCCACCGCTCGGCAGGCCGAGCTTCGGATTGTCGAAGAAGCCTGAGCTTATCTTTACGGCAAAGCCGTCTATGCCGGGAACGTAGGCGGACTTCACGTCGACCTCGCCGCGATGCTCGTGAATGTCGAGCCGCAAAATTGGCGGCATCGCCACCGGCAGCGTGGCCAGGGCGCGAAAGGCGTTTTCGACGCAGGCGACGGCGTCGAGATCGAGCGTCACGATCTTGCGCAGTTCGGCGTCGGTGAGAATTGTCATCCGGCTCATGCGGCGCGCTCCGTTGCTGTGGCCGCCTCGCCGCAGACAATGCGCCGATGCAAAGCCATGTCGATGTTGCGGCCAGAGAGGATGAGGACAGTTGGGCCATTCGTCGAGGCCTTAGCCGCAAGCAGCGCGCCGATGCCGACTGCGCCCGCGCCTTCGACGATCTCGCGCTCTTCCTCGTAGGCATGGCGGATGCCGGCCGCGATCTCGTCCTCGGCAAGCAGGATGACGTCGTCGAGCAGGTCCCGGCACATGCCGAAGGTCAGCCGGTTATCGAGGCCGATGCCGCCGCCAAGCGAGTCCGCCAGCGTCGGCAGTTCCTCGACCTGCACCGGCCTGCCGGCATCGAGGCTGGCTTTCATCGCCGCGCCCCGCGCCATCGAGACACCGATGACTTTGGTGCCCGGGCTCACACCCTTGACGGCCGCAGCCACGCCGGATGCGAGCCCGCCGCCGGAGAGCGGCACCAGCACGCTTGCTGCGTCCGGAACCTGCTCCATGATCTCCAGTCCGAGCGTGCCTTGCCCGGCGACGATGTCGGGATGGTCGAAGGGCGGCAGCATGACCAGCCCCTCTTCGGCCACCAGCCTGTCGACTTCCTGCTGGGCGTCGTCCTGGCTGTTGCCGACGATGCGCACATCGGCGCCGAGGCGGCGGATGGCGTCGAGCTTGTTCCCGGGCACCAGCCTCGACATGCAGATCACCGCGCGCATGCCTTCGAGCTTGGCCGCATGCGCCAGCGCACGGCCGTGATTGCCGGTCGATGCAGCGACAACGCCGCGCGATTTTTCTTCCGGGCTCAAGGCGGCGACGGCGTTGGAGGCGCCGCGCAGCTTGAAAGCGCCGGTGGTCTGGTGGTGCTCCAGCTTGAGGTGAACAGGGTGGCCCGCGCGCTCCGACAGGCTTTGCGACAGCACACAGGGTGTCCGCTCGACCTTGCCGGCAATGCGTTCGCGCGCGGCGCGAATATGCTGAAGCGTAATTAGCATTTCGATCACGTGCCAAGCGGCTTGGTCCACAAGCGGCCGAACTCCGGTCGTGGCGTCTCGTCGCCGCAGAGCCGCAGGCAGTTCCAGGCGCTGGCCTGGTTGCTGGTGACGACGGGACGTCCGATCGCCTCTTCCATGCCGGGGACGGCGAGGGCGGCGCGCAGCGCGGTGCATGAGACGAACAGCGCATCGGCCTGCGGATGCGTGACCTTGCGCGCCATCTCAACGAGGGACGCCGGCTTGATGCGCGCCATCTCGCGATCGTCCTCGAAGCCGAGGCAAGTGAAACTCTGGATGTCGAAGCCATGCGCTGCGAAATAGGCGGCCATCGGCCGGCTGGTCTCGACGGTGTAGGGGGTCAGGATGCTGATGCGCTTAACCCCGAAGGCGTTCAGCCCGCGCATACCGGCCATCGGCGGGGTGACCACCGGCACGCCGGGCTTGGCTACCTGGATCGCTTGTTCGATCTCCGCGTCGCCGATCACCACCGAAGCAGACGTGCAGGAATAGCAGACGGCATCGAGCGGCTCGCCCGGCAGGATCAGCGCCGCGCCCGCCGAAAGCGAAGGCTGCATCTTGCGCAAATTCTCCGGTGTCGTCGGGTTGGCATAAGGGATGCGCGCGACATAGACGCCGATCCGCTCGCTCGCCACCATGCGGCGGAAATCCACCTCGCTTGTGTGGTCGGTGGCCAGGGCGATCAGCCCGACGCGCTTTTCCACCGGACGCGCGTCAAGTGCCCGGGGTGCCGTTTCGAGGCGGATTTCGGGCAGTGCTTTCATGACTTTCATCTTTCGATCCTGCCGTAGCGATGCTCCAGCCAGCGCAGCAGCACGACGGAGCAGAGGCTGATGACGAGGAAGAAGGCGCCGACCAGCGTCATTGGCTCGATGTAGCGGTAGTAGGTGTTGGCGACGCTCTTGGCCTGGTTCATCAGTTCCAGCACGGTGATCGCCGAAAGCAGCGGCGTCTCCTTGAACATGGCGATGAAATAGTTGGCCAAGGCCGGGATCATCGGCGGGATCGCCTGCGGCAGGATGATATGCGTCCAGGTGTGGCGTCCATTGAGATTGCAGGCCTTGGCCGCCTCCCACTGGCCGCGCGGCACATTGTCGATGCCGGCGCGGTAGACCTCGGCCGTGTAGGTGCCGTAGTGCAGGCCAAGCCCGATGACGCCCGCCACCAGCGGCGGCAAAAGGATGCCGATGTCGGGCAGCACGTAGAAGATGAAATAGAGCTGCACCAGCAGCGGCGTGCCGCGGATGAATTCGGCGAACCAGCCGACGCTGCGTGCGACGATCCGGTTCTCCGAGCGCCGCGCCAGCGCGATCCCAAGTCCCACGATCGCCGCCAGGACCGAGCCGAGAATGGTCGCCAGGATGGTGATCTTCACACCCTGGATGAGCGTCGGCATGATCTCCCGGACGAAGTTCCAATCCCAGTCCATCAGACCCTCACTCCGTCAAGGCCGCGCGCCATGCGCCGCTCCAGCGTGCGCACGCCCCAGGAGATGATCAGCGCGAGCGCGAAATAGATGATGAGCACGGACAGGAACGGCATCAGCGTGCTGCCGGTCTGCGAGCGCACCACCTGCGCCTGGAAGGTGAGATCGGCGAGCGAGATCAGCGACACGACCGACGTCGCCTTGAGCAACTCGATGGCGTTGTTGCCGAAAGTCGGCAGCATGACGAGCAGCGCCTGCGGCAGGATGACGTGGCGCATGCCTTGCCAGCGGCCGAGATTGAGCGCCGTGCAGGCTTCATATTGCTCGCGGCCGACCGACAGGATGGCGCCGCGCACCACTTCCGCCGCATAGGCGCCGACATTCAGGCCCAGCGCCAGCACGCCGGCCTGCAGCGGCGTCAGCGACAGGCCGGCGAAAGGCAGCACGAAATAGGCCCAGAACAGCTGCACGAAGATCGAGGTGCCGCGGAAGAATTCGATATAGGTTGTGGCGATCGCCCGCACGATAATGAAGCGCGACACGCGGCCCATGCCGGCAAGGAAGGCCATGATCAGCGCAAGCACCGACCCCATCAGCGTCAGCTCGATGGTGACAAGCGCTCCCTGCAATATCAGGCCGAGATAGCCGGACCACTGGGTCATGAAACTAGAAGTGTCCTTACGTTTGCCGTTAAGCGAGGCGGCCGCGACAGCCCCTTCTCCCCGTTCAAGGAGAGAAGATGCCGGTTCACCCTCCGTAGCTGCAGCGCAGCTGCTGCGAAGACGGGCAGGCAGATGAGGGGCAGAGCCAGCCTGTCAGAACTCGGCGCCGCCCCTCATCCGTCACTTGTCTGTGCATGTCGTTGTCCCAAAACCGCTGCGCACTTTTGGGCGACATGCATCAGGTGACACCTTCTCCCCGTGAACGGGGAGAAGGGAGAAGAAGTAGTACCTACTTCGCCGCGCAGAGCTTCTCGCGCGTCGTCGACATCGCCGCCTTGGCCGAGAAGCCGTAGGGCTCGATGATCTTGGCGAACTCGCCGGACTTCTTCATCTTGGCGAGCTCGACGTCATAGGCATCGCGCAGCGCCTCGTCGCCCTTCTTGAAGGCGGCGCCGTCGCAATAGACCGGCGCGCCCTGCACAGGCGCAATGACTTCGAGGTTCGGGTCGTTGGCCTTCTTGACCAGGTCGTTGATCGACAGCACCGGGAGCGAATAGGCGTCGATGCGGCCGTCCTGCACCATCTTCAGGCCGCTCTGGCCGTCCGGCACGACGATGACGCGGTCGCGCGGCACGCCGGCATTGAGAGCCAGCTTTTCCTCGGTGCCGCCGCCGGGCGCGCCGACTGTGGAGGAGCTGTCCTTGGCAATGTCCGCATAGCTCTTGAAGCCCTTCGGATTGCCCTTCTTCACCAGCATCGCCTCGGCATCGCAAAGCACCGGCTCGGAATAGGCGACCGCCGCGCAGCGCTCCGGCTTCATGAACAGGCCGGCGGTGACGACGTCGAACCGTCCAGCCTGCAGGCCGGGGATCATGGCGCCGTACTCGGAGATCGAGGCGACGATGTCGTTGACGCCAAGGCGCTTGAAGATCTCTCGCGCCACGTCGGGCGCCGCGCCCGAGACCTTGCCGTCGGCGGCCACCGCCGTATAGGGCGGCTCATTGGCAATGGCGACGCGGGCAAAACCCTGCTGCTTCAGCTGTTCCAGCTTTGCATCGTCGGCCGAACGCGCACCGGAGGCGAGTAGCATCGTGCTCACTGCGAGGCCGGCGACGCCAGCCAGAATGCCAAGTTTCTTCATCGTTCCCAACTCCTTGTTTCTGTTCTTGGTTTGCTCGGTTCGGGACGGCCTTTGGCCACCCGTTTGCATTACGGTCAGACGCGATGTCCGGCCGCGATGATCTTCTTCAGGAAGGTCTGCGTGCGTTCCTGTTTGGGATGGCGGAAAATCTCGTCTGGCTTGCCTTCCTCGACGATCCTGCCGCGGTCGAAGAACAGCACGCGGTCGGCAAAGTCGTGGGCGAAGCCCATCTCATGGGTGACCAGAAGCATTGTCATGTCGGTCTCGGCGGCGAGCTTGCGCATGACGTTGAGCACCTCCTCGACCAGCTCAGGATCGAGCGCCGAGGTGACTTCGTCGAACAGCATGATCTTCGGTGAGAGCGCCAGCGCTCTTGCGATCGCCACGCGCTGCTTCTGGCCGCCGGAAAGCTGCGCCGGCATCGCTTTCGCCTTGTCGGCGAGGCCGACCATGTCGAGCAGTTCCATCGCCCGCTTCTCGGCGGCGGCTCGCGCGACGCCCTTGGTCAGCATCGGCGCCAGGGTGACGTTGTCCATGACGCATTTGTGCGGAAAGAGATTGAAGAGCTGGAAGACCATGCCGATCTTCTGGCGCATCCTGGCCAGGTGCCGCTCGTCGGCCGGCAGCAGCTGGCCGTTGCGCTCCATGTGGTAGAGCTGCTCGCCCTCGACCTGGATGTGGCCGCCGTCGATCTTCTCCAAGGTCATCAGGATGCGCAGGATGGTCGTCTTGCCGGAACCGGACGGGCCGATCAGCGCCAGCTTCTCGCCCGGCATGACCTGCATCGACAGGCCGTCCAGCACCTTGAAGGCGCCGAAGCTCTTGGAAATCGCATCAACCTTGATGATGGGCGCGGGCAATCCATGTCCCCGTTCTGGAGAAGCCTATGCCCTTAACGATGCGAAACGCGTCAAATCATGTCAATTAGGAAAATAATATCATGACAATATTTCCGGCGCGGCACAATTCCAGGGCAATTTGCGCTCAGCTTGTGCATCAGATCGCGAGCAGGAGATGCTCCGGATCGCCGAGCAGCAGCTTGGCGACAACGCTTAAGCCCGCCCGCAGTTCCCCTTCGGTGGTCGATCCGAGCGAGATGCGCACCGCGGGGTGCCACGGCGTGTCGGCGATGCGGAACGAGGTGCCCGGCGCGATCGCCACGCCGCGCAGCCGCGCCTGCGAAACAAAACTCTCCTCGGCGCGGTCGCCCGGCAGCTCCAGCCACAGATGCAGCCCGTCGCGGTGCACGCGATAGTCGACGCCCGCCAACATTTCGGCGGCGATTTCCTGGCGCCGCCGCAATGCCGCACGCTGCCAGTTGACCAGTTCCATCGCCGTCCCGTCGGTGACCCACCGCGTCGCGATCTCCGCCACCAACGGCGTCGCCATCCAGTTCGAGACGAGATGACGGTTGGCGACGGCGGCGACATAGCGGTCCGGCACCGCGAGATAGCCTATGCGCAGCCCCGGCACGGTGATCTTGGTGAAGGAGGTGACGTAGAGCGTGCGCTCGGGTGCGAAGGCGGCAACGGCAGCGGGCCGGCCTTCGACCAGCGGCCCGAGCACGTCATTCTCGATGATGGCGATGTCGTGCTTGCGGGCAACCGCGGCGATCTGCTCGCGGCGGGTGGCGTCCATCAAGGTCGCTGTCGGGTTGATCACGGAAGGCTGGACGAAGACGGCACGGATGTCCGAGAGGCGGCAGGCCTCGTCGAGCGCCTCGGGGATCAGCCCGTTGCCGTCGATCGGCAGGCCTTCGAGATTGAAGCCGAGATAGCGGGCGAGCGGCACTAGCGTGTGGTGTCCGATCGCTTCGGTGGCGACGGTCGAGCCGGGCGGCGCCACGCTCATCAGCGCCACCGTCATGCCGGCGGTGGCGCCGTTTGTGAGGCTGATGTTCTGCGGCGATGCTTCGAGCCCGCAAAGCTTCAGCCACTCGACAGCCACCGCGCGGTGGCGCGGGAAAACCATGTTGGGGCGGAACGACAGGGCCGAGCTCGACGGCAGGTTTTCCGCCAGCCAACCCAGCGCCTGCTTCAATTTCTCCAGATGCATCGGCTCGCAGACCGGCTTCAGGATCGAGAGGTCGATAACCTCGCCAAGCCGCTCCGGGATGTAGGGCGGCTCCGGCTCGCGGCGCTGCGTCTGCACGAAGCTGCCGCGGCCGACTTCGCCGGAAATCAGCCCGCGGCGGATCAACTCCTCATAGGCGCGGCTGACCGTCTGCACAGAAAGTTTCAAATCGTCCGCGAGGCGGCGATGCGTCGGCAGCCGCGCGCCATTGGCCAGCCGTCCGTCATGGATCGCGCGCGCGAACTGATCGGCCAGCGAGAGATAGGCCGGGCGGCGAATGAGAGCAGGATCTGGTTGCCATAATGTCATGACTTATTAGAGATCGAAATCAGTGCAATTGACAATCGAAATAATGCATCGTCATGGTGTCCTGACGAAAGGCGGAGCCCGCATGGCGGCAGCGAAACTCGACCCCATCGACCTCAGGATCCTGGACGCTATCCAGCGCGACGGGCGCATCACCAAGCTGGCGCTTGCCGAGAAGGTCGGCCTGTCGCCGACGCCGTGCTGGATGCGGCTGCGCAAGCTGGAGAAGGCTGGCATCGTCTCCGGCTATCACGCCGCGATCGTCATACGCGCCATCGCGCCGGTGGCGACGGTGCTGATGGAAGTGACCCTCGCCAACCACCGCCAGGCTGACTTCGACCGTTTCGAGCGGGTGGTGCGCGATGTGCCGGAGATCGTCGCCTGCTGGTCGGTGGGCGGCGGCGTCGACTATGTGCTGAAGGTCATGGCACGCGACATCGATGCCTATCAGCGGCTGGTCGACAGCCTGCTCGAACGCGAGATCGGCATCGACCGCTACTTCACCTACATCGTCACCAAGACGGTCAAGGACGAGACCGTGCTGCCGGTGGCCGATCTGCTGCCGGAGCAAGGGTGAGGGCTCAGCGCAGCCCCTCATCCGGCCGCTTCTCGGCCACCTTCTCCCCGAGGGGAGAAGGGATTGGGCGCCGGCGCTCGCCCTCTCTCCCCTCGGGGAGAGGTCGGATTGCCCCGAATTGCCCTTCGCAATTCGGTTGGCAAATCCGGGTGAGGGGAACCCTGCCTCAGCCCGCATGTAGACAGATCGTCTGCGGTAGGCGACCAACAGAGACAATCTCTCTACATCGGCCCGTCGAAACAGCCTCTTTGTCTCGACCACGCGGCTAGTCTCTCCATATCGCCTCGACACCGGGAGACCTGACTGATGTCCGCGCATTTTGCCCGCACCAATCACCATGAAGCGCTCGACCGCCTCGCCGATCGCCGGCTGTTGCGCGCTCTCGCCTATGTCGACGGCCACTGGACGGCGAGCGATGCGGCGGCAAGTTTCGAAGTCACCGATCCGGCGACCGGGGCCACCGTCGCCTTCGTGGCCGCGCTCGATGCTGCGCAGACGACGAAGGCGATCAATGCCGCGTCACGTGCGTTTCTCGCCTGGCGGGCGCTGCTACCGCAGGAGCGCTCGAAAACCTTAAGAAAATGGTTCGGTCTGATCGTCGCCGCGAAGGACGATCTGGCGCTGCTGATGACGCTGGAACAAGGCAAGTCGCTGAAGGAATCGCTGGGCGAGATCGACTACGCCGCTTCCTTCGTCGAATGGTATGCCGAGGAAGCGAAACGCCTCAACGCCGAGAGCGTCACCAGCCATCTGCCGAACGCCGAGATGAGCGTGCGCCGCGAACCGATCGGTGTCGTCGGCGTCGTCACGCCCTGGAACTTTCCGTCGGCCATGCTCACCCGCAAGGCGGCGGCAGCTTTGGCTGCCGGCTGCACGGTGGTGGCGCATCCGTCTTCCGAAACGCCGCTGTCGGCTTTGGCGTTGGCCGAACTCGGCGAGCGTGCCGGGCTGCCGGCCGGTGTCTTCAACGTCATCACCGGCGATGCGCGCACCATCGTCGGTGCGATGTGCGCCGATGCCCGCGTGCGCGCCATGAGCTTCACCGGCTCGACCGAAGTTGGCCGGCTGATCGCCGCGCAGAGCGCGCCGACGATGAAGCGGCTGGTCATGGAACTCGGCGGACACGCGCCGCTCATCGTCTTCGACGATGGCGACATCGACAAGGCGGTGACCATCGCGCTCGACGCCAAATTCGCCACGTCCGGTCAGGATTGCCTCGCCGCGAACCGCATCTATGTGCAGCGCCCGGTCTACGATCGCTTTTGCGCCGCCTTCGCCCACCGCATCGAGCGGCTCCGTGTCGGCAACGGGCTGTCCGCGGATGCCGAGATCGGGCCGCTGATGCATGAGCGCGCGGTCAAGAAGGTGGAGGAACAGGTGGCCGATGCGCTCGCTCTCGGCGCGAGCTGCCTGACCGGCGGCAAGCGCCACGCGGCCGGGCCGCTGTTCTACCAGCCGACCCTGCTCGTCGACGTGCCGGACGAAGCGCTGATCATGCATGAGGAAACCTTCGGTCCCGTCGCTGCGGTCACGCCGTTCGACGACGAGGCGGAAGTCGTCGCCCGCGCCAATGCCACCGAGTACGGCCTCGTCGCCTATGTCGTCACCGAGAACGGCGCCCGGCAGGCGCGCATGGGCCGCGCCCTGGACTACGGCATGGTCGCGATCAACCGGGTCAAGATCACCGGCGCGCCGATCCCGTTCGGCGGCGTCAAGCAGTCCGGCATCGGCCGCGAAGGTTCGCGCCACGGCCTCGAAGCCTACACCGATCTCAAATACCTTTGCCTGGACGTCGCCTGAGCGCGCCGGCTGGATCCCAATCAGGAGAAAAAAGATGCTCGAACAATCCAACGAACTCTCGGCCTGGGACCGCGACCACTTCTTCCACCCCTCGACGCATATGGGCACGCATGCGCGCGGTGAATCCCCCGCGCGCATCATGGCCGGCGGCGAGGGCGTCACCGTCTGGGACAACACCGGCAGGAAGAGCATCGACGCCTTTGCCGGCCTCTATTGCGTCAATGTCGGCTATGGCCGGCAGAAGATCGCCGACGCGATTGCCGAGCAGGCCAAGAACCTCGCCTACTATCACGCCTATGTCGGCCACGGCACCGAGGCCTCGATCACGCTTGCCAAGATGATCATCGACCGCGCGCCGAAGGGCATGAGCCGAGTCTATTTCGGCCTCTCGGGTTCCGATGCCAACGAGACCAACATCAAGCTGATCTGGTACTACAACAACGTCCTGGGACGGCCGGAAAAGAAGAAGATCATCTCGCGCTGGCGCGGCTATCACGGCTCCGGCGTGATGACCGGGTCGCTGACCGGGCTCGAGCTGTTCCACAACGCCTTCGACCTGCCGCGCGCGCCGATCCTGCACACCGAGGCGCCGTACTATTTCCGCCGCGCCGACCCGTCGATGAGCGAGGAGCAGTTCTCGCAATATTGCGCCGACAAGCTCGAGGAAATGATCCTCGCCGAAGGCCCGGATACGGTGGCGGCCTTCATCGGCGAGCCGATCCTCGGCACCGGCGGCATCGTGCCGCCGCCTTCCGGCTACTGGCAGAAGATCCAGGCTGTGCTGAACAAATATGACGTGCTGCTTGTCGCCGACGAGGTGGTGACCGGCTTCGGCCGTCTCGGCACCATGTTCGGCTCCGACCATTACGGCATCAAGCCGGACCTGATCACCATCGCCAAGGGCCTGACCTCGGCCTATGCGCCGCTGTCGGGCGTCATCGTCGCCGACAAGGTCTGGCAGGTACTGGTCAAGGGCTCGGACAAGCTCGGCTCGCTCGGCCATGGCTGGACCTATTCGGCACATCCGATCTGCGTTGCCGCCGGCGTCGCCAATCTCGACCTGATCGACGAGATGGACCTAGTGCGAAACGCCGGCGAGACCGGCGCTTACTTTCGCGCCGAGCTTGCCAAGGCCGTCGGCGGCCACAGGAATGTCGGCGAGGTGCGCGGCGACGGCATGCTGGCCGCGGTCGAGTTCGTCAAGGACCGCGACGACCGCGTCTTCTTCGATCCGGCGCTGAAGGTCGGGCCGCAGATCGCCACGGCGCTTGCCGCCAGCGGCGTCATCGGTCGCGCCATGCCGCAGGGCGACATTCTCGGCTTCGCGCCGCCGCTCTGCCTGACGCGTGAGGGAGCCGAGATTATCGTCGAAAAGACCGCCGACGCTGTGAACAGCGTCCTCGCCAGCATCTGAGAAGCGACATCCGAGAAGCGACATGAATGCCATGACCAGAACTATCCCGGCCACCATGGCCGCCGTGCAGCTTACCGGCCATGGCGGCCTGGAGAAGCTCGTCTACCGCACCGATGTGAAAGTGCCCGCACCTGCCGCCGGCGAAGTGCTGGTCAAGGTCAGCGCCTGCGGCATGAACAACACCGATGTCTGGGTACGCCAGGGTGCCTATGGCACGGAGGAAGACGCGGCCGCCGTGTCGACCTGGCGCCGGCAGGGCAACACGCTGACCTTCCCGCGCATCCAGGGCACCGACACAGTGGGCACCATCGTCGCCGTCGGCGACGGAGTGCCAACGAACCGCATCGGCGAGCGTGTCATGGTCGACTTCTCGATCTACAACCGCGACAACGATTCGCTGGCCGACATCGACTATATGGGCCATGGCCGCGACGGCGGCTATGCCGAATACCAGGCGCTGCCGGCCGAGAACGCGCATGTCGTCGACACCGAGCTCAGCGATGTCGAGCTCGCCACGTTCTGCTGCGCCTATCTCACCGGCGAGCAGATGCTGGAGCGCGCCGACCTGAAGGCCGGCGAGCGCGCCCTGGTCACCGGCGCCTCCGGCGGCGTCGGCTCCGGCATCGTGCAGCTCGCGAGGGCGCGCGGCGCCATCCCCTATGCCATCGCCGGGAAGGGCAAGGAGCAGGCCGTGCTCGACATCGGCGCCGAGAAGGTGATCACGCGCGGCGTGGCCGACCTGCCGGCCGCCGTCAACGAAGCGACCGGGGGCAAGCCCATCGACGTGGTGGCCGACCTCGTCGGGGGCGCGATCTTCAACGACCTGTTGCGCATCCTGCGGCCCGAGGGCCGCTACACGACTGCCGGAGCAATCGCCGGCCCGGTCGTGCAGCTCGACCTGCGCACCATGTATCTGAAGCAGCTGCAGCTCCACGGTTCGAGCCAGGGCACGCGCGCCGATTTCCGCCGCATCGTGCGCTACATCGAAGAAAAGAAGATCAGGCCGCTGGTCGGCGGCGTCTACAAACTGTCGGATTTCCACCGTGCCCAGACCGACTTCATGGGCAAGAACTTCGTCGGCAAGCTGGTGGTGGTGCCGGACGCGATGTGGAGCGGCGCCTGACCCTCGAAGCGGCCGACTATGGGAGATGCCATGTGGATGATCCGAGTCTCGCAGCGCGGCCTGTCGCGCTGAACATCACTCTTGACCAAGTTATCGCATCGCATCGAACGGCATCAGATGATGCGAAAAAATCGTGACTTATCCCTCGCTTGAATGAAACATTTGTCGCCGATACCCCGTATGCAAAGGATAAGGGGTGAAATATGCTGCACGAAGCCCAGGGGGATTGCGCGTTGAATCTGAGCGAAGACGAAGCGCGGCTTGCTGAACGCTACCGTCTTCTTTGCGTACAACAAGATTCCCCTTCTAGATGCGGCACAGTAGCTTTCGTTGCCGCGTTTGCAGGCGGAGTTTTTATAGTTTCCGCGGTATTCTTTGGCGGCGGAGAAGAAGGCGACCCTCTCTTCATATTCGGCATTGGCGTTTGTTGTCTTGTAGCTGGCGGTGTCCTTTGGTTCCAAGAGCGCCAAGCCGAGAAGCGTCGCTGGGAAGAAAAGAAGTCAATTATCCTTAAGTTTCGCAGCCGAGGGCTCGGTATACAGCTGAACGGCCAGGTGCATCGCCTGATGGGTTAGGCGTTGACGGCTTATGCGCAGGACCTGCGCCCCGCATAATTCGGTGCCGGCCGTTGATGATTACGGCCGTTGCTACTGCGATGTGTTGTGCGCCTTGAACGCCAAACGAAGTTTGAAGGCCTCAGGGCTGGTGCTGCCCAGCTTGGTGTCTCCGTTTTGCGAACCCCACGCATAGGCAAAGTCGAATACAGGAGCGGGCGAGTAGGTGGCCCAGCGCGCGAATATCTGGTTCGCCTGGTCCGGTGTCGGCAGCACATAGACGTCCGCAGCCGCTCTGGTGCGCGTCTTCCAACTGCCGCCGCCGAAGGCCTGGAAAACAGGCACAATCCTGTCGAGAGGGATGCCTGCGGCAACGGCCGCCTCGACCGTTCGATCGATGAAGTCCAAATCAAACACCCTGCCGCGCACCGGATATGGATCCAGGCCGAAAAGATCAATCCCGGTGTTGGCGGGAGTAAAGGTATTCATGAAGGTGGGGGCTTCGAAAGAGCCCATGTCCATCAAAGTAATAAATGTAACTGCGTCGGGGACATTGGCTCTGATCCACTCGGCTTCGGCCTTCAGGGCCTCCGGACTCACTGCCGGTGAATGATACTTGCCGGTGATGTCCGGCTCATCGCAGAGGCGAAAACCGAACAGCCGGGGATTGCCGATAAATGGCTTCACCCTGGCGATGAAGCCTGGTGTCACTCCGCTAGATTCATTTAGCCATATCAGCCCCTTCATCCCTGCCGGCAAGGCATTGAGTTGCTCTATGGACTGCACATCGGCGAGGTCGAAGCCCGCGGCCGCGATTGCAACGCCCGGGCCGCCGGAGGTGTAGTGAAGCGTTTTGCTATGCCCCTCCGCGAACGGCGCCGATTGGCCGCAGATCACCATGATAAGCAATGCCGATATGCACGGATTGCTCACGCGCGTGAGCTTTGCTGACGAAGTTGTTGGCGCGACGGGTTCCGAGGTGATGGGCAGCGCGGCTCGAGACGCTGCGCCATACCCGCAGGCTAAGCTCGTCGGCACGCTTCAACTATCCACCGATTGGCACCACGTCCTCCTTTTTAGCCTGTACGGAAAATTCGGCTTCATCTGTTTGATCGATGAGCCAGGTTCGGGGCGAACTGGTGCCAAGTCCGTATAGTTGGCGGCATCCATGCGGCCGAACCTCTGACGGCGTGATCTTCGGATGTCATCGTCTCGCGAGCAAAGTTGTGGTCCGGCACGATAGTCCGGCGGCGGTTTAAGCGACACTCCTTCGAATGAACGATCAGCTGCTGGTCAAGCGGGAATAATATCGTCGCAGCGATGTCCAGGCCGACATTCTGCTGAAAAGAAGGGCAAAGCCATGTGCGGTATCGTTGGAATCGTTGGCCGAAGCCAAGTCGCTCCGCTTATTGTCGATGCATTGAGGCGGCTTGAATATCGCGGCTACGACTCAGCCGGTGTCGCCACCATCGAGAAGGGCGAGCTGGGCCGCCGCCGCGCCGAAGGCAAGCTCATCAACCTCGAACGGCGGCTGAAGGACGAGCCGCTCGACGGCACGATCGGCATCGGCCACACGCGCTGGGCCACCCATGGCGTGCCGGACGAGACCAACGCGCATCCGCATTTTTCCGACGGCGTCGCCATCGTCCACAACGGCATCATCGAGAATTTCGCGGAGCTGCGCGACGAACTCACCCGCGACGGCTACTCCTTCGCCTCGCAGACCGACACCG
>NZ_RZOY02000017.1 GCF_004022705.2 Mesorhizobium sp. M2D.F.Ca.ET.226.01.1.1 | reverse complement strand
CGTGGGCCGTCGAGATCGTGATGCCGCGCGCCTTCTCTTCCGGCGCCGCGTCGATCTGGTCATAGCGCTTGTATTCGCCAAAATACTTCGTGATCGCCGCCGTCAGCGACGTCTTGCCATGATCGACGTGGCCGATCGTGCCAATGTTCACATGCGGCTTGGTGCGCTCGAATTTACCTTTTGCCATAGTCTCTTTCCTTGGACGGCCTTGACCTTCAGTTCAGTCGAATGCGGGGCGATTAGCGACAACGGCCGAAAAACACAAGTGCCTTGTGGCTGAGCGGATTCCCGCTCGACCCGAACCAATGGTCGATTTCAGGGGGATGTGGAGCGGATATAGGGCCGCCGCGCGTAAAATCAAAGGCTCCAGGCTGGCCCATTGCCGCCGCGACATGGCTCTGATCTTGTTCGCCGCATGCAGTTCATTCCAGCCAATATCCGCGGCCCACTGTTCATGGTCGTCTCGACGGGGTCCTACCTCGTCAACGACACGATGATGAAGCTCGCGACCGCCGGGCTGCCGCCTTATGAAGTGCTCCTGCTGCGGGGTGCCGCCGCGACGCTGTGGGGCGTGCCGCTGCTGCTGATGCTGGGCTATGCCAGGCAGATCCCTCTGCTCTTCGAGCGCAAGGTGCTGCGCCGCAACCTGTTCGAGCTGCTGGCGATCCTGTGCTACGTCGTCGCCCTGGCCAACATGCAGATCGCGGACTCCACCGCGCTCGGGCAGATCACGCCGCTCATCGTGCTGGTCGGATCCTCGATGCTGTTCGGCGAAAACATCGGCGCCACGCGCTTGTTGCTGATCGGCCTTGGCTTCGTCGGAGCGCTCATGGTGGCGCAGCCGACCATCCAGGGAATTTCGGTCTATGCGCTGCTGGCGCTCGGCAACGCCGCCTTCGCGGCGGTGCGCGACATAGCCGGCCGCAAGGTGGGGGGCGAGGTGCCCGGCATGATCGTGGCCATCTCCGCCGTCCTGGTGGTGTTGGCCGGCTCAGGTGCCGCGCATCTTGTGACCGAGCAATGGGTGATGCCCGAAGGCCGCCATCTGCTGCTGATCGCTGGTGCCGGCCTGTTCCTGATCTTCGGCCATTTCTTCATCTTCATGGCCTACCGTGTAGGGCCGACAAGCGCGGTGGCACCCTTCTATTACAGCTTCACCGTCTGGGCTGTCATTTCGGGGCTGCTGGTGTTCGGGCAGTTCCCGAACGCGCTCGCCGTCTGCGGCATCCTGCTGGTCATGGCCAGCGGTCTGGCGATCGTCTCGCTCGACGAAAGGCGCCGGCGCATGGCGATCGTCGCCTGAATCCGCTCGATCCAAAATTGGCCTAGCGCGTTTCACCGTTTCGTGGAAACGGCGAAACGCCCTATCTATTTGTTTTTACGCAATTCCGGACGGAAAACCGCTCACACTTTTTCTGGAATTGCTTTAGTGACCCACCCGCATTGCCAGCGGGCGCCTGGCCAGGAAATCCCTGAGGTTGCGCAGCGTGCGCGGGTATACGAGGCGGCCGTCGCGAGGCACGGTGAAATCGCACGCGACGTGGAGCGAGGAAGGGTCCTCAGGAGCGCCCTTGGGGATTCCTCCCCATTCTGCCGGGTCGTAGTAGTCGACGAGGAACGCATAGTCGTATCGGCAAAAGCGCATCGCTTTCGCCAGCGCGACCGGCGACAGGTCGGCCGGGCTGATCCTGTTCCTTGCTGACTGCAGCCTTGGCATCGAGATTTTCCTGCCGCTGACCGACGACAGGAATGCCTCGACCTTGTCCATCTCCTCGAACCTGAAGACGTGCTCGAACAGGAAAAGGCTGGAGCCGACAAAATGGCGCGGCGATGCGACGTGGAATCGGATCTCCCACGAGCACGCGCTATATTTTTCGACGTTGAGGATGAAGGTATCGAGGTCCGGATCGGTCGGCAGGCCGAAAGCCTCGAGCATTTCGGCCTTTGCCGATGACCGCGTCAGAACGTTGATGTCCAGTATTCTGCTCGAATAGGCCGAGAGAAGCCGCTCCAGCGGATCACGGACGATGGTGAACTTGCCGCCCAGCCCGTCATAGACCGGCACAAACGGATCGACCCAGCTGGTGAAGAGATGACCGTGGACCTCATTGTCCGGATCGGCGAGAGCGGCTTGCCCGCCGCCAAGCGCCATCAGCGCGTATTTGACGCTGCTGGTGCCGCTTTTCGGGACAGGATAGTAGGTGACGGGAAGTCCTTGAATCTGGACCGCCGTTGCAGATGTGCCTCGCGCCGACCCAGCGCCAATGCGCCGCGCGATCACGCGCGGGGACCGGCGCGAACCCAATGATCGCCCCGCGGCCTGCCGGGGCCGCGGACTTTCTCGTCGATAGCTTTACAGCGACCGCTTGCCGCTGATCTGGTGATAGGCCCAGAGCACGACGACCGAACCGATGACGGCAACGATCAGGCTCCAGATGTTGAGGCCTGTGACGCCGGCCGACCCGAAGGCACTAAAGATGACGCCGCCAACGACGGCGCCGACAATGCCGAGCACGATATCCATGATCATGCCCTGGCCGGTCTTGTTGACGATCTTGCTGCCGATGAAGCCGGCGACAAGGCCGAGAATGATCCAGCTGATGATGCCCATAATTCCCTCCAAATCCCCCCGCCATCCATCATGTTCATATGATTGTCAAAAGCTCAAGACAGCTTGAAATTTCGCCTGTTTGCGCCATTCTGGCGCCGGGCGGACTTGGTTGGACAAGGAGATCCACGATGGGCCTTTTCGACAATGCAGTTCCGGGCGGCAACATCACCAAACCCCTGATGATCGCGCTTGGCGCGCTTTTGGTCGGCAAGATGCTGAGCGGCCGAAGCGAGGAACCGGCCGCGCCGCAAGCTCCTGCGCCGACTCCTGCCGACACCGGCGCTTCGGCCGATGGCGGCCTCCTCGGCGGGCTCGGCGGCCTGCTCGACAAGCTGAAGGATGCCGGCCAGGGCAATGTCGCCGACTCCTGGGTCGGCACCGGCCAGAACCAGCCGATCAATCCGGGTGACCTCGGCTCGGCGCTCGGACCGGCAGTGATCCGCGAGATCGCGCAGCGCGCCGGCATGAACGAGCAGGAACTGCTGCAGCAACTCTCCACTGCGCTGCCCGGCATCGTCGACAAGCTGACGCCGAACGGCCAGATCCCGCAGAACCATCAGGTCGCCTCAGCCTTCAACAGCTGAGCGCAAGGCAATCGAACACGCCGCGCGCCACGGTGCGCGGCGTTTTGCTTGGGGCATCCGAGCAAGAAAATCTGGAGCGGGTAGCGGGAATCGAACCCGCATATTCAGCTTGGAAGGCTGCTGCTCTACCACTGAGCTATACCCGCGCCTTACACTGAAGTACCGGATTCACCCGAAAAGCGCCATGCACTTTTCGGTCCGAGACTTTTCGTTTCAGGGCTTCCGGGCCGGCAGTGGTGGAGAGGGTTGGATTCGAACCAACGTAGGCTAAGCCAACGGATTTACAGTCCGTCCCCTTTAACCACTCGGGCACCTCTCCAGTCTGCCGCCGGAGCCATGCAACGAGGCATTTTCGCCGATCCGGAGCCCGAGTAAATATCTTCTCCGAAATCAGCGAAGCGCCTTATGGCGGCAAGGCCGGTGGGTGTCAACCGGCGCGGCCAGGGTTTTTCGAAGATGTTCGGCATTCATTGCCGCAGGCCGTATCCTTAGCCGGGCGGGGCCGCTATAGAGGCCGCATGAGCGACGAAAAAAGCAACAAGCTGGGCACGCGCAAGGACACCCATTACGCCAAGCTGCGGCGCGCCCATCGCGATCAGAAGGCGGGCGGGCCGCCGGCGTTCCGGCCGCGCCAGCCGGTACCGCCGGGCGAAGCGCCGGGCGACGGGTTGGTGCGGCTTTACGGCCTGCACACGGTGCGGGCCGCGCTCGACAATCCGCGGCGCAAGATCAAAAAGATGCTGGTGACCCGCAACGCCGCCGAGCGGCTTTCGATCGGCGATCTTGCCGCCCTGCCCTTCAAGGCCGAGATGGTCGAGCCGAAGGATATCGACCGGATCACCGGCTCGGACGCAGTGCATCAGGGCGCGCTGATCGAGGCCGAACCGCTCAAGCCGAAGCGTCTCGACGCGCTCGGCGACACAAGGCTGGTGCTGGTGCTCGACCAGGTGACGGACCCCCACAATGTCGGCGCGATCCTGCGCTCGGCGGTCGCTTTCGGCGCCGGCGCGCTGATCACCACGGCGCGGCACAGCCCGCAGGAATCGGGGGTGCTGGCCAAATCCGCGTCCGGCGCGCTGGAACACATCGATCAGATCGAGGTGAAGAGCCTCGCCGATGCGCTGGGTCAACTGCATGAGGCCGGATTCCAGACCATCGGGCTCGATTCCGAAGGGCCGGTCGAGCTGGAAAAGACCTTCGACGGCGCAAAGATCGCACTGGTGCTCGGCGCCGAGGGCAAGGGCCTGCGCCAGAAGACGCGCGAGACGGTGACCGCGCTTGCCCGCCTCGACATGCCCGGCGCCATCCACTCGCTCAACGTGTCGAATGCGGCGGCGGTGAGCCTTTACGCGGCGAAGAAGTTTTTGGGTAAGGGAGTAGGGGAATAGGGCAGTAGGGGATGGTCAGCCGCAGCAAGCCTTCCCTACTCCCTTACTGCCCTACTCCCTTACTCCCCTAAATTATGCCCTGCCATCCGCTCCAGCGCCCTGACCAGCGCCGAGTGATCCTCCTTGGCACCGCCATTGGCGGCGCAGGAATTGAACAGCTGCTGCGTGGTCGAGGTGTTGGGCAGCGAGACGCCGAGCGCCTTCGCGCCTTCGAGCGCCAGGTTGAGGTCCTTCTGGTGCAATTCGATGCGGAAGCCCGGCGCAAAAGTGCGCTTGATCATGCGCTCGCCATGCACTTCGAGGATGCGCGAGGCGGCGAGCCCGCCCATCAGCGCCTGCCTGACTTTTGCAGGATCGGCGCCGGCCTTCGAGGCGAAAACCAGGGCTTCGCCGACGGCTTCGATGGTGAGCGCCACGACGATCTGGTTGGCGACCTTGGTGGTCTGGCCGACGCTGTTCGGTCCAACCAGCGTGATGTTCTTGCCCATCTTCTCGAACACCGGCCTGGCGCGCTCGAAGGCCTTGTCCTGGCCACCGACCATGATGGTGAGCGAGGCCGCCTTGGCGCCGACCTCGCCCCCTGATACCGGCGCATCGAGATAGTCGCAGCCGAGATCGTTGATCTTTTTTGCGAACTCCTTGGTGGCGATTGGCGAGATCGAGCTCATGTCGACGACGAGCTTGCCCTTGGAGAGACCAGAAGCGACGCCGTTCTCGCCGAACAGCACGTCGGCTACCTGCGGCGTGTCCGGCACCATGGTGATGATGATGTCGGCGGCCCCGGCGACCGCATTGTGGCCGGTGACGGTCTTCAGCCCCTTGGTGACGAGATCGGCCGGGGGTTTGGAGCGATGGTCGCTGGCGACGACTGCATAGCCGGCGTCCAGCAGATGCCCCGCCATCGGCGCGCCCATGATGCCGAGGCCGATGAAGCCGATGGTTTCCATTGTTTTGCTCCTGAACGTCTTTGTTCGAAATTGTCGGAGATAGACGCCGCCCTCTCACCGCCTGCCGGCACCTTCACCCCGTATAGAGACGGGGAGAAGGAAGCTCTCAGGCCGCCGCGCTCCCTTGCCCGGCGAATTCGCGGAACCAACCCAGCCCAGCCTCCGTGCCGGCTTTCGGCTTGTATTCGGCGCCGATCCAGCCGGAGTAGCCCTGCCGGTCGATATGGTCGTAGAGGAACGGATAGTTGATCTCGCCCGTCCCCGGCTCGTGACGGCCGGGATTGTCCGCAAGCTGGATATGCGCGATGCGGCCGAGGTTCGCCTCGATGGTACGGGCGAGATCCCCCTCCATGATCTGCATGTGGTAGATGTCGTATTGCAGGAACAGGTTCTTCGAACCGATACGATCGATCAGCGCCAAGGCCTGGTCGGAGTAATTCAGGAAGAAGCCGGGGATGTCGCGGGTGTTGATCGGCTCGATCAGCAGCCTGATGCCGGCCTGTTCCAGTTTTTCCGCCGCGAAGGCCAGGTTTTCGGCAAAGACGTTTTCCAACACCATGCGATCGGCGCCCTGCGGCGCGATGCCGGCAAGGCAGTTGACCTGCTCGCAGCCCAGCGCATGCGCATAGTTGATCGCTTTGGCGACGCCCTGCCGGAACTCCGGCCCGCGATCGGGCAGCACGGCGATGCCGCGCTCGCCCTTGCCCCAGTCGCCTACCGGCAGGTTGAAGAGAACCTGGGTCAAGCCGTTCTTCTTCAGGCGCGCCGCGACAACGTCTGGCGCGTGATCATAGGGACCGATATATTCGACGCCCTTGAAGCCTGCGCGGGCAGCCGCATCGAAACGATCGAGGAACTCGTGCTCGCCGAAGAGCATGGAAAGATTGGCTGAAAAACGCGGCATTCTTTTTCTCCTTCTTTCTGCCGGACCTAATCCAACATCATAATGGCTGTGGGAGCATCCTCATTGCGTTCGGCAAGTTCCTCGAACTCGGTGATCTTGTCGATTTCCGTGCCCATGGAAATGTTGGTGACGCGCTCGAGGATGAATTCGAGAACGACTGGAACCTGATGCTCCTTCATCAGCCGCTGCGCCTCCTTGAAGGCGCCGGCGAATTCCTCGGGCTTCTTCACGCGGACCGCCTTGCCGCCCATCGCCTCGGCGACGGCGACATGGTCGACGCCGTAGCCGGCCTCAGGATCGCCTGCACGGTTGACGTTCTCGAAGGCGAGGCTCACCTCGTAATCCATCGAAAAGCCGCGCTGCGCCTGGCGAATGAGACCGAGATAGGCGTTGTTCACGACGACATGGATGTAGGGCAGCTTGTGCTGCGCGCCGACGGCCAGTTCCTCGATCATGAACTGGAAGTCGTAGTCGCCGGAGAGTGCCACGATATCCCGGTCGGGATCCGCAGCGCGCACGCCTAGCGCCGCCGGCAGCGTCCAGCCGAGGGGGCCGGCCTGGCCGCAATTGATCCAGTTGCGCGGCTTGTAGACATGCAGGAACTGCGCGCCGGCGATTTGCGACAGGCCGATCGTGGTGACATAGGTGGTGTCGCGCGCAAAGGCCTTGTTCATCTCCTCATAGACGCGCTGCGGCTTCAGCGGCACCTGCTCGAAATGCGTCTTGCGCTTCATCGTCTTCTTGCGCTGCTGGCACTCCTTCGCCCAGCCCGACCAGTCTCGCAGTTTGCCGGCCGTGCGCCATTCGGTGGCGACGTCGAGCAGGATCTTCAGCGCAGCACCGGCATCCGAGACGAGGCCGAGATCCGGCGCGAAGACGCGGCCGATCTGGGTGGGCTCGATGTCGACATGGATGAATTTCTTCCCCTTGGTGTACACGTCCACCGAGCCGGTGTGGCGATTGGCCCAGCGGTTGCCGATGCCGAAGACGAAGTCGGCGGCAAGCATCGTCGCATTGCCGTAGCGGTGCGAGGTCTGCAGCCCACACATGCCGGCCATCAGCCGGTGGTCGTCGGGGATCGAACCCCAGCCCATCAGCGTCGGGATGACCGGGACGCCTGTAACTTCGGCGAACTCGATCAAAAGGTCAGATGCATCTGCGTTGATGATGCCGCCGCCGGCGACGATCAGCGGCCTTTCCGCTTCGTTGAGCATCGAAAGCGCCTTCTCGGCCTGGGCGCGCGTCATTGCCGGCTTGAACGGAGCGAGCGGCTCATAGGCGTCGATGTCGAATTCGATCTCGGCGAGCTGAACATCGATTGGCAGGTCGATCAGCACCGGGCCCGGCCGCGAGGAGCGCATCAGGTGGAACGCCTTCTGCAGCGCCATCGGCACCAGATAAGGCTCCATGACGGTGACCGCCCATTTGGCGATGGGTGCCGCGATCGAGGCGATGTCGACCGCCTGGAAATCCTCCTTGTTGAGGCGCGCGCGGGGAGCTTGTCCAGTTATGCACAAGATCGGGATGGAGTCGGCCGAGGCCGAATAGAGTCCGGTGATCATGTCGGTGCCGGCTGGACCGGAGGTGCCGATGCAGAGGCCGATATTGCAGGCCTTGGCCCGCGTATAGCCTTCGGCCATATGCGAGGCGCCCTCGACATGGCGCGCAAGCACATGGCGGATGGTGCCGCGCGCCTTCAGCGCCGAATAAAGCGGGTTGATCGCCGCGCCCGGCACGCCGAAGGCATTCGTGATGCCTTCCTTTTCGAGAACGAGAACTGCAGCGTCGACAGCGCGCATCTTGGCCATGGGAAGCCTCCATTTCGTTGGTTGGCTTGATAATGACTGCGCGTCTTCGAATTTTCAATTTTTTCAGAATATTTTTTCATTTCTAGAAAACGGCTCTTATTAACTGAATTCACTTCGTTTTTCGTTTTCCACAAAATCGGCCTCGACAACCACTGAAAAACTTTTTCATTGCATCTGACACCAAATCGGCGAGAATGCCGCTTATGGAAACGACGGAAAAACGCCAGCGCGGCCGGCCGCGCGCCTTCAACGGACCCTCCGAAGCGGCCTCGGTGCAATCGCTCGACCGGGCGCTGCGGATTCTCGCGATCGTCGCCGAGGCCAGCGGCCTGTCGCTCAGCGAAATCGCCGCGCAAAGCGGCATCGCCGCCTCCACCGCCTATCGTATGCTGACGACGCTGGAGAATCACGGCATGGTCGAGTTCGACACGACCGACCAACTCTGGTCGGTCGGCGTCGAGACTTACCGTATGGGCTCAGCTTTCCTGCGCCGGCGCAAGCTCGTCGACCGGGCTCGCATCGTCATGCAGGAATTGATGGAAAAGACTGGCGAAACGGCCAATCTCGGCGTCGCCGAGGATGATTGCGTGGTTTTCGTCAACCAGGTCGAGACGCACCAGGCGATCCGCGCTTTCTTTCGCCCAGGCACGCGCAGCCCTTTCCACGCTTCCGGCATCGGCAAGGCGGTGCTGGCGCATCTCGAGCCGGAACGGGTCGCCGCCATCCTGCGCAAGGCCGGCCTGCAGCGCTATACCGACAAGACACTCTCCGACATTTCCGCGCTCGCCCATGACCTCGCCACGATCAAGCATCGCGGCTGGTCGGTCGACGATGAGGAACGTCACCCCGGCATGCGCTGCGTGGCCGCCGCCATCTTCGACGAATATGGCGAGCCGATCGGCGGCGTTTCGGTGTCGGGCCCGACGGTGCGGGTCACGCCCGAGAGGCTGGCCGAGATCGGCCCGCTGGTGCGCGACGCTGCGGCCGCGGTAACGAAGATGATCGGCGGCGTGAAAGCGTATTGACTAGGATGCGCCAGGCAAGGCGCTCTTGCCCGCGATGTCGAAGAAATCGAGAAGGATCGCCAGCCCGACGCCGCAGGCCGCCAAGATGAGGCCGGCGATGAATATCCGACTGGCACGATCATGAATGCTTCGCTGCAGGGATTTGATGTCGAGCAGAATGGCAAGCGCCCGGATCTGCAGCGCAATACCTACCAGGATCGGCAGGACGGCAATCAGATGGTAGGTCTGCCACGGGATCGGGTTGGCCGCCCAATGCGTGATGAAGCCTAGCGAAAACGCAAGCAGGATCCCGACGATGGTGATGGTGCCGTTGCGGAAAACCGGTTCGACCCGTTCTTCCTTGCGATCCTGCTCGTCCATGCCACCCTCCCCTCGCTTGGCGTCAAAGCCAGACTAAACGCTTGCAAAATCGCTGTACATCGCTGGTTGCCTGGCAGGAGCCGACCGGACACAGCAGGCCGGACCGCGGACTGGACCGTCTTGCCGGGGCGTCGGGATGCATGCGAAAGGGCACGGATGCGGAAAACTGTTTACCTTCTATCCGCCGCTTCACTTTGCGGATGCGTGGCGGCGGCGCCGTCGCCCGCGCCCGGCGGCAACCCCAGCGGCAACACACTTGTCGACCCCATTCCGATTTCGCTGGCCCTGGAGGAGATCATCACCGTCGGCGTCCGCCAGCATTTGAAGAACCCTATCGCCGCCAAGTTTGGACCAATGCTTGCCGGAGAACGCACAAAGAGCGGCCGCCATGAGATCGTCGTGTGCGGTTATGTCGAGGACAAGGGCGCTCCCGCTGGCAACGAACCTTTCATCGGCAAGATCTACCCCGATGCCGGAAACAGCTTCGAGCTGGTGGCCATAGACGACACCTCTGTCGGCGGCACCTGCCGCATGGCGGGATTGGCGATGCCCGAGACTTAGTCCGAGGCCTAATCTTTAGATTTGACGGAAGATTTTTCCGCTTCAGATCGAGCCAATCCGGCGGAGCGCTCAAACGCAAGAAGAGGGGCTGCGTGCAGCCCCTCTTTCCTGGCCCGCCCTTCTCTTACAGATGGCAATAGTGCGGGTAGCCGTCATAGCCGATGTAGGTGTTCGAATCCGGGTCATAGCTGCCGTAGCGGGCCATGCAGCGGCGAACGTGCCAGGAACCTTCGTAGCCGCCTTCCTCGACATAGACAGGGCGCGGCTGCTGCTGGGAGAGCAGGCTGCCGAGGACGAAGCCGCCTACGCCGGCGGCAATGCCGATGCCGAGTTCGCGATTGTGATGGTTGTGAGCAGCCGAGGGCTGGACGGTGCCGACGAGCGAGCCGGCGGCGACGGTGGTGGCGATGAGGCCGGAAACGATGGTGCGCTTGAACATGACGATCTCCTGGGTTTCGTTGGAGAGGCGAACCATCCGCCTCTTGATCATGGGTCGTCGTGGCTCGAAAAAAGGTTCGAAGATTTTTTGAGATTTTTCGAGGGCCTGAAAACCGCTCGCCTAAAGAGGCGGCAAAAGGTTCGAAGGGTTGGGTGAATGGTAAAATGGTGAATGGTGAACGGTCCGGAGGGCGCCGCCATTCACCATTCACTATTTACCATTCACTCCCTCACCCCATCCCCGTGATGTGCCTCAACCAGAAGGCTAGCACGATGAAGCCGACGATGGTGGCGACGCCGGTCCAGTCGATGTTGGCTTTCTTCAGGTCGCTGACGACCTTCACCAGCAGAAGCCAGGTCACGACGATGAGCGGCAGGATGATGACGAATCTGATCATGCGGCACCCATTCGATGCAATTGCACCTGGACAGAATGTAGGAAGCCACGCGCCGCTTTTCAGCATGCCGGCCAAGCCACGGCGTCCATTAGCAAGCCCAAACAGAGTTTTGTCTTTACTGGCGCACGAAATGTGCTACCGGAGCGCCGTGCCCTTGTAGCTCAGCTGGTAGAGCAGCGGTTTTGTAAACCGAAGGTCGCGGGTTCGATCCCTGCCGGGGGCACCATCCTTCGCTCTTCGAGCTTCGGATGGCAGGCCACCAGAAGGTCGTTAGACGTACGTACGGACCAAAGCGACCTCGCTACGAGGCCGTTGCAACCTCGCTGGTTGCCGCTCGGGTAAAGGTATTCCTTACCCTCACTGACTTGAACACATAGGCAACCCAGATCCCGGTCAGAACAAATCCGGCGATAGGTGCTGCCAGCGCATCTCCCGCGAGAACTTGGCTGATTGGTGCGCCTAGAATCGTTGAGGTCCAAACAGCGTCGAGCGCGAACACAAATGGGATCGCGATCCACTGGCACAGGAATAGCTGTTTGAAACGAGGGCTCCGCCGCAGCATTGCAACGAGAACAACCAATTGCAGCAGTGTAAACCCCAGCAACAGCACGATTTCGCCACAGACGGCCAAAGGGCCATTGGGCAGCGTCATGAGCTGCCGGTAACCCTCGCTCGAGGAAAACAGCTCGGCCATCGTGCGGAAGGGCGCCAAGGTCTGGCCGATTGCCAGCAGCATCAACCAGCCTCCAAATCCCACCAAGTCGCCTGGATTCTGCGACGGCCCGGCCGCCGAGCGGACGGCAAAGAAAACAGGCACGCCGACCAGCAGCAGCACGATTGCCCAATGCCAGATGGAAAATTGCATCCAACCCCTCCCCCAAGATGCCCTTCTGGGTTGTAGCAGATTTCAATCTCAACTCAAGAGGAATCTCGGAGAGTCTCAAGAGGAATCTCGGAGAGTAAAGCGCCTTCGCGGTCCAGGTGGCGAAGGTCGTCCGAAAGCCGAAACCAGAGCTGGCTTCGAACCTGGCGCTGCCAGCAAGACCCGTCGCTCTATATTTCCGCCAAGATGCCATTTCCGGCAGGATGCCGCCATGTCGCGCACACTGATCGTCGTCGGTCTCTGCATAGTTGCCATCGGCCTGCTGTGGCCCTTGGTGACCCGGATCGGCCTTGGCAGGCTGCCCGGTGACATCGTGATCGAGCGTGAGAATTTCAGGCTCTGCGTTCCCATCACCACGGGGATACTGATCAGCGTTGTGCTCTCGGCGATCCTTTGGCTGATCAACCGATAGGGGCACTTCGGCGGTAGCGTTTTCGCTTTCACATTCCGATTGCCGCCACCACTATCCTATTCTGCCTCCGTATCGCCGCGCGCAGCTCCGGTATCTTGGCCTCGTCGCGCTTCACGAACTCGATGAACATCATGTTCATGTTGTTGAAGATCAGCTCGCCCACCGCAGGCCCGTCTATATCCGAGCGCACGAGGCCGAGTTCCTGCAGGCGCGCGATCAGCGCGCTAATTTGTTTGGTCAGTTCCCGGTCGAGCGCGGTGTAGGCCTGGCCGAAGGGGCTGTCGGGCAATTGCGTCGAGATCGCCATCGCCTGGCGCCACATCTCCTTGCTGAGATAGTTCAGCGAGTGCTCGATATAGATGCCGATCAGCGTGTCCAGCGCGTCGCCGACATTGGCGGGCGGGCTGGCGACCACCGCTCGCCCGGCATTCAGCACCTCGTTGACTTCCAGGGAAACGATGGCGCCGAGGATGTCGCCCTTGTTCTGGTAGTAATTGTAGATGGTGCCGATTGAAACCTCGGCCTGGGCAGCGATCGCCTCGATCTTGGCGCCTTCATAGCCAGCCTCGCGGAAAAGTGCGGTGGCCGCATCGATGATGCGGCGGTGTCGGTCCGCCTTCTGCCGTTCGCGCAATCCGCTCATATCAGCCTCTTTGCCACAAAATCATAATTGACTCAATTTTAGAATTGGTTCAACTTTTCTTCCAACAAGCCAGCAAGGCAGGGAGAACACTCGATGACCATCACCGCTCGGAATCCGCTTTCCACCCTGAAGTCTCATCTCGCAGCTGCCTGCGCGACAGCGGCGCTACTGCTCGCGGCCGGTGCCGCTGAGGCCGCCGACCTCAACGCGCTGATCTGGTGCGATCACTCCGATCCGGCGCTGCTCGAGCCTTTCGAGAAGGCCAACGACGTCAAGGTCAACGTCAAGGAGTTCGAGGGCACCGGCGCGGGGCTGGCCATCGTCGATCAGTCGCAGCCCGGCGACTGGGACGTGATGGTGATCGATAGCATCGACGTTCCGCGCGGCGTCGAAAAAGGCCTGTTCGAGCCGCTGCCCGAGGACAAGCTGCCCTTCGCCGATCTCTTCTCGGAGGTGAAGATGGACAAGTCGACCGTCGTCGACGGCAAGCGCTACGGGATCACCGAAAAATTCGGCTACAACACGATCGGCTTCAACAAGACCAAGGTCGATCCGGCCGACATGCAGTCTCTGGCCTCGCTGATCAGCGACAAATACAAGGGCAAGGTCGCGATCTACGATTACTACCTGCCGGTGATCGGCATGGCGGCGCTGGCTATCGGCAAGAAGACCGCCGACCTTACCGAAGCCGACCTGCCGGCGCTGAAGGCCGAGCTCCTCAAGATGAAGGCCAATGCCAAGCTGGTCGGTGAAGTCACCGCCAGCCAGACAGCTCTCGCCACAGGCGAAGTCGACATACTGGTCGGCGGCGGCGAGTGGGTGACGGCGGGGCTTGCCAAGGAGAATCCGGCGCTGGACTTCTCCATCCCCAAGGAAGGCGCGGTTCTGTGGTCGCAGTCGCTCGCCATGTTCAAGGATTCCAAGAACAAGGACCTGGCGCTGAAATTCATCCAGTACATCATGAGCCCGGAGGGCCAGGCACGGCTTGCCACCTCCTCCTGCTATTGGGGCATGCCGTCGAACAAGAAAGCGGCGCTCACCGACGAGCAGAAGAAGATCCTGCGCTTCGACGAGCAGCCCGGCTTCCTTGCCCGCGCACAGGCCTATCCGGCGCCCAACGCCGACCTCGACAAGAAGATGCAGGACATGTGGACCGAGATGCTGCAAGCGCAGTAATCGGGCTATGAGCGTTACCGGGAACAACGCGCGTGCCCTGCCCTGGGCGCTGGTCACGCCAGCGCTGGCATGGACGCTTCTGTTCTTCGTGCTGCCCTTCATCGCCATGGGGTTTTCCAGCCTCACGGCGCATGAAGGCGGCGGCTTCACTTTAGGCAATTACAGCCAGTTCTTCACCGATCCATCCTATTGGCGGGCGATGGTGAACTCGCTGGAAGTCACAGCAGTCGTCACCGTGATCTCTATCCTGCTCGCCTATCCGTTCGCCTGGATCCTCGCCGAGATGGTTCCGGAACGCTGGCAGCGGCTGGCATTGATGCTGGCCGTGCTGCCGTTCTGGACGTCCTATGTCGTGCGCTCCTATTCCTGGCTTTTGGTGCTGGCGCAGAACGGCGTCATCAACCGGGCGCTGACCGGCATAGGCCTGATCGGCGAACCGCTGCAGCTTGCCAACACGCGTTTCGCCACGGTCACCGGCTTCGTGCATTTCTTCGTCATGCTGCTGACGCTGACGATCTTCGCCAACCTCAAGCAGCTCAGCCCGAGCTATCGCAAGGCGGCCGCCGACCTTGGCGCCGGGCCCATCCGCACCTTCCTGCATGTCGTGCTGCCGTTGACCTTACCCGGCATCATGGTCGGCGCCTTCCTCACCTTCGTGCTCTGCATCGGTGACTACATCACGCCGCAGATCCTCGGCGGCAACAACGAGTTGGTCATGCCGCAGCTCGTCATGATGCAGATCGGCCGGCGCGGCGATTTCCCGCTGGCTTCGGCGCTGTCGATCATCCTGATGGCGCTGGTGACCATCGCCTATCTCGCCTGCGCGCGCTGGCTGAAGATCGAGCGGGCCTGACCATGCGCGCCGCCGCTCGCTTTGCCGCCTGGGTCTACGCGATCGCCGTCTACGGCTTCATCTTCCTGCCAGTGGTCGTGCTGGTGCTGTTCTCGCTGCAGGCGACCTCGTTCCCGATCCCGCCCTTCACCGGACCGTCGCTGCGCTGGTACCAGGCGGTCCTTTCCGACACGCGGCTCACCTCGGCGTTGGTCAATTCGCTGCTGGTGGCGGTGCTTTCTTCGCTCGCTTCGGTCACGCTCGGCTTCCTCTCGGCTTGGGGTTTTTCCCGTTTCGTGCTGCCGGGCTCGGCCTTCCTGCGCGGGCTGATCACGCTGCCGCTAACCGTCAGCTATCTCATAATCGGCATGGGCCTGCTGGTGCTGTTCAACTGGGCCGGCGTGCCGAAGTCACTCCTCGCCGCCGGCATCGGCCATGTCGTGATCAACCTGCCGCTCTGCTTCGCCATCATCTACAGCCAGATGGGCGACCACCAGATCAACATCGAGCGCGCCGCGCGCGACCTGGGTGCGGCCGAATGGAAGGTGCTATTGATGATCACCGTGCCGGTGATGGCGCCGGCGATCTTCGCCGGCTTCTTCCTGTCGATGACGTTCTCCTGGGACGAGTTCGTCATCTCCTTCCTGCTCACCCGTTTCGAGACGACGCTGCCCGTGGAAATCTGGAACCTCCTGCGCTCCGGCCTCAATCCCAAGACCAATGCCGTCGGCTCGCTGGTTTTTGCCGTGTCCATCGTCCTGGTAGTGTTTTTCGAACTGACGCTGTTGCGGAGAAAGCCGGCATGAGCGCACCCCTGGTCGACATCCGCAACGTCTCGCACCGCTTCGGCCAGTTGCCGGTGCTGAAGAACGTCTCGCTGGCGATCGAGCCCGGCAGCTACACGATCCTGCTCGGGCCCTCGGGGTCCGGCAAGACGACGCTGCTTTCGATCCTTGGCGGCTTCGTCACGCCGAGCGAAGGCAAGGTGTTCATTCGCGGCGCGGATTGCACTGCCGTGCCGCCGGCCAAGCGCCCGACGACAACGGTGTTTCAGGACTATGCACTGTTTCCGCATATGAGCGTCGGCTCCAATATCGGCTTCGGGCTGCGCATGCAGGGCGTCGACGGCGCCACACGGGCGGCGAAGGCGCGCGAGGCGCTGGCGCTGGTCGGGCTGGCGTCCGCTTTCGACAAGAAGCCGCATCAGCTCTCCGGCGGCCAGCGCCAGCGCGTCGCGCTGGCCCGCGCGCTGGTCATCGAGCCGGCGGTGCTTCTGCTCGACGAGCCGCTCGGTGCGCTGGATCTCAAGCTGCGCCGGCAGATGCAGGACGAGCTGAAGGCGATCCAGAAGCGCGTCGGCACCGCCTTTGTCCATGTCACCCACGACCAGGAAGAAGCGATGGCGCTGGCCGATCATTGCGTGGTGATGAATGACGGCCGCATCGAGGACGAGGGCCCGCCGGAGCGGGTCTATGCGCGGCCGGCGACGCGTTTTTCCGCTACCTTCATGGGTGAGAGCACGATCCTTGCCGGCACCGTGACCGAGGCGAAGGACGGGATCGTCACGGCCTCGACGGCGGTCGGGCCGATTTCGCTGCCCGGCGCGTCGCCTGCCGGTGCCAAAATTGTGCTCGCCGTCCGGCCCGAACATCTCGTCCTTGGCGAAGCGAAAGGCGATGTCGCGCTCGGCACTGCCAAGGTTGACGATGTCGTCTTCCAGGGCAGCTTCAAGCGCGTGCTGGCCACCTCGGCCCTGGATGCCGCGCTGCAATTCATCGCCAAGACCCCCGCTTCGACAACCGTCCAGGCAGGCGACACGACAGCGGTTTCATGCAACGCTCAGGACATCATCCTGCTGGCGGACTGATCCATGAGCATGCTTCCGGTCATCGAGGCTCCGGACTGGTACGAAACCATCCGCATGGGCGACGACATCACGCTCATCCATGAGCCGTGGATAAAGCCGTTCTTCCGCTGCAACATCTGGCATGTGCGCGGGCGCGACCGCGACCTGTTGTTCGATACCGGTCTAGGCCATTTCAGCCTGAAACGTCATGTCCCTCTGGTCAGCGAGCGTAAGCTTACCTGTGTCGCCAGCCACACGCATTTCGACCATATCGGCTGCCATCATGAGTTCCCGGACCGCTGCGTGCATTCGGCGGAAGCGGCAATTCTTGCCGATCCGCGCAACGAATGGACGGTCGCGGACCGTTACGCCAATGAGCAGATGTTCGATCGCCAGCCGCAAGGCTGGGACACGGCCAGCTATCGTATCCCGCCCGCTCCCGCCAACAGGCTGCTCGAGCATGGCGACGTCGTCGATCTCGGCGACCGCGCCTTCGAGGTCTTCCATACGCCTGGACATTCGCCCGGCGGCATCGCGCTTTACGAGAAGAAGACCGGCATCCTGCTGTCCGGAGATATCGTCTATGACGGGCCGCTGATCGACGACGTCTATCACTCCGATATCGATGACTATGTCGGAACGCTGCTTGCCATGCGCGAGCTGAACGTCTCGGTCGTGCATGGCGGCCATTTTCCGAGCTTCGGCAAGGTGCGCTACAGGCAACTCATCGACGAATATGTCGCTGGCAAGCGCAAGCCTGGCTGCCACCTGCAAGGCGGCTAAGCGATCGGGAAGCGAAGCCTACAGCGCTCTTTGCGGACAGGGCGTTCCGGTGGCATCGCCACAGCGGGAAGTGGTCGGCTGCGGCCGCTGGCTCATCTCTTCGGAATGACGCACCAGCTCAGCGAACATGAGCGCGAAGCTTCCCATCATCAGGAAGACTATAATCAGACGTGTTACCGGCAATAGACAGGTCTCTCGACTGGCCAGCCCCCGCCAACCCATCCTCTGTCGGCTAACATGATCGATCTGGCTTTACGAGTGTTTAAGCTTCGTCTTAACCATTAGGGCCATCACATTCGTTGCGCCTCTGTCACGAAGCGCGACCGCGTGTTCTCGACCCAGCCCGCCAGCGCAAGCATAGCGCCCTTCACAGACACGGGCGCCGCATGCTACGCCGTCGCCGGCGCGGCCCGGTAAATGGTCGCCCTCCGGGAGCCATGAGCAAAGCCGCCAGCCGTTTCGCCTTCGTCTCTTCAGACACCGACGACGCCCGCGCGGCGTTGGAAAGCCTCTCGGCGCGCTATGGCCAGGTGCCAGTCGGGGAGGCCGAGATCATCATTGCGCTCGGCGGCGACGGTTTTCTGCTGCAGACGCTGCGCGAGACGATGAGCACGGGCAAGAAGGTCTACGGCATGAACCGTGGCACCATCGGCTTCCTGATGAACGAATATCGCGCCGGTGGCCTCGAGGAGCGCATCGCCGCCGCGGTCGCCGAGACGATCCGGCCGCTCGAAATGGTTGCCGTGACGCATGACGGCGAAACAGTTTCGGCGCCGGCCATCAACGAGGTCGCGCTGTGGCGCCAGTCCTACCAGACGGCGAAGATCCGGATCACCGTCGACGGCCAGGTGCGACTGGAGGAGTTGAACTGCGACGGCGTAATGATCGCGACGCCGGCCGGCTCCACCGCCTATAATCTGTCGGCGCACGGGCCGATCCTGCCGCTCGATGCGCCGCTGCTGGCGCTGACGCCGGTTAGTCCCTTCCGGCCGCGCCGTTGGCGCGGAGCGTTGCTGTCCAACAAGGCGACGGTGCGCTTCGACATTCTGGAAGCCGAAAAGCGCCCGGTGAATGCCGCCGCCGACCATACCGAGGTCAAGGCGGTGGCCTCCGTCACCGTGCGGGAATCGCCGACGGCGACGGCAACTTTGCTGTTCGATCCGAACCATTCGTGGAACGAACGTATCCTTGCCGAGCAATTCCGCTATTGAGCCGGCGCTACGATACTGTTTCGATTAAGCATCGCGATTAAGGTTACGTCTTCACAATCGACGGATTCCTGCCCGTTTCTGTTGACAAATCGCGGACTTGCGCCTAACTGCAACCGCAATCTTGCAGGCGCGCGGCGCCTGCCGCAACGCGTGTTGCGATTTCCCGAACCAGCCAAAGACATCAAACACTTGTCCTCAGACACCACGACCGCTCAAGAAGCGTTGACCTTTTCGGACCTTGGCCTTTCGCCGAAGGTCCTCTCCGCAGTCAGCGATGCCGGCTACACCAAGCCAACTCCGATCCAGGCCGGCGCCATCCCGCATGCGCTGCTGGGCAAGGACGTGCTGGGCATCGCCCAAACCGGCACCGGCAAGACCGCGTCCTTCGTGCTGCCGATGCTGACGCGCCTGGAAAAAGGCCGCGCCCGGGCCCGCATGCCGCGCACGTTGATCCTCGAACCGACCCGCGAATTGGCAGCGCAGGTCGAGGAAAACTTCATCAAATACGGCAAGAACCACAAGCTCAACATCGCGCTTCTGATCGGCGGTGTCTCCTTCGACGAGCAGGACAAGAAGCTCGAGCGCGGCGCCGATGTGCTGATCGCGACGCCGGGCCGCCTGCTCGACCACCGCGAGCGCGGCAAGCTGCTGCTCAACGGCGTCGAGATCCTCGTTATCGACGAGGCCGACCGCATGCTCGACATGGGCTTCATCCCCGATATCGAGCGCATCTGCGAGATGATCCCGTTCACGCGCCAGACGCTGTTCTTCTCGGCGACGATGCCGCCGGAGATCACCAAGCTCACCGAGAAATTCCTGCACGCGCCGGTGCGCGTCGAGGTCTCCAAGGCCGCCTCCACCGCGACCAGCATCACGCAACGCCTGGTGAAGTCCGGCAACAAGCCTTGGGAGAAGCGCGAGACGCTGCGCAATCTGATCAAGGCTGAAGACGCCGACCTGAAGAACGCCATCATCTTCTGCAACCGCAAGGTCGAGGTGTCGGAGCTGTTCCGCTCGCTGTTGAAGCATGATTTCGACGCAGGCGCCCTGCATGGCGACATGGATCAGCGTGCGCGCATGCAGATGCTCGCCAATTTCCGCGACGGCAAGCTGCGCTACCTCGTTGCCTCGGATGTCGCGGCGCGCGGCCTCGACATTCCCGATGTCAGCCACGTCTTCAACTACGACGTGCCGATCCATGCCGAGGATTATGTCCACCGCATCGGCCGCACCGGCCGGGCCGGACGCGCCGGCAAGTCCTTCACCATCGCAACGCGCTCCGACACCAAATATGTCGACGCCATCGAGAGGCTGATCGGCGCCAAGATCGAATGGCATGACGGCGACCTGTCGACCGTGACCGAGAGCGAGGGCGAGGATGTGCCGCGCCGCGGCCGTGGCGCCCCGCGGCGGGCCGGCCGTAAGGACGAGGACCGCAAGGATCGCGGCGAGCGCAAGAAGGACCGTCACGCCAAGCGCGACGAGATGCCCGAGACCGCGCGCGAGGAGCAGCCAGTCGCCGAAGTGGCCGATATCGCCGAGCGCCGCGCCCGCAAGGACGCGATCCGTTCCGAGAATGAGCGCAAGGGTTCGGGCAACCGCCACGAACAGCGCGGCGACGCCCGGCCGCAGCGCGACCGCCCCGGCCGCCATCGCGAGGAAGACGACGCGACCGTCGGCTTCGGCGACGATGTGCCGGCGTTCATGCGGATCGTCGCGAAGGTCTGAGCTGCGTACCAGCGTCGGTTGAATGAAAACGGCCCCAAGCGGGGCCGTTTCCTTTGCGCCGTGTCTTTCGCCCTGCCCTACATCGGTCCAGGCATCATCTTGGTCGGCTTCTCCAGCATCGGGAACTCGGCCTTGGTGCATTTCACGTTCGGGTTCGTCGGGGTGAACATGCCGTTCGGATTGTCCCTGAACAGCCAGGCATGCAGGTCGTAGTGGACGAACTCCCTCGGGATGAGCGGGTAGTGTCCTTCCATCGGCCCCATGAATTTCTGGCCAAACAGCTTCGGAGCTTCCTTCACGTCCGGCGTCAAAGGAACCAGCCATTCCACGCCCACCAACTTGAAACCCTTCTTCGTCGGCTCGTAGATCAGGACGTTGGGCTTCATCGGGTCGAGCGGCTTGCCGATACTCGGGACGTTGACGAAATGGACGCCCATGGCGCCCTTGGGATAGTACATCGCGCCGTCAATCTTCTCGCCGGAATAGTAGACGCAGCCTTCGGTCGACAGATAGAGGTCGCGGATGGCGGCCGTGTAATCTTCATATTTGGCCAGCGATTTCTTCAAGGCTTCGATGTCGGCCTTGTTGGCATCCTCGGCCTGGGCCGCGGCGGAGCCGAGCCATGTGCCGATAAGGCCTGCCAAAACGAGGACGCCGCAGCGCCCGAGACGAGCTGTTTTTGTCATGCATTCCTCCCAGATTCCCTTGATCTGGCCGTGCAAGATCGGGGCGGCAGATGCGATTGCGCGGCCGGTTTGACCGCCCCATCCCCTCTGGAACAGCACGATGGTAGTCCTTTCCCCGGTTCTGGAAAAGTATCAATTAGAACAAGCTAATGGCCTAAGACCTTCGACCCATCCTTGGGCAATGCCAAAAAAAACGGCCCCGTACGGGGCCGTTTTGCTTCGCGAGAAATGCGCCTCTTCGGCCGGCTTTGCCTCAGGTGAGCGGCGACAGCTGGATTTCGACGCGCCGGTTCTGCTCGCGCCCGGCGGCCGTCGCATTGGATGCGATCGGGCGCGTCTTGCCGAAGCCGGTGACGGCGAAGCGGCGCTGATCGACGCCCTGGCCGGCCAGGTAATTGGCGACGGCGAGCGCGCGGCGCTGCGACAGATCGAAATTATGCTGGTCGCCGCCAGTCGAATCGGTGTGGCCGAAGACGTCGACGGTGGTCTGGCGGAACTTCTTCAGCACAAGCGCGACCGAATTCAGCACCGGATAGAAGCCCGGCTTCACCGCGTCCTGGTCAACGTTGAAGGTGATGTCGGACGGCATGTTGAGGATGATCTGGTCGCCGCTACGGGTGACGCTGACGCCGGTGCCCTGCAACTGGCGGCGAAGCTCCGCCTCGTTCTGGTCCATCGTCGCGCCGATCGCACCGCCGGCCAGCGCGCCGATGCCGGCGCCGATCAAAGCGTTGCGGCGGTCATTGCCACCGGCGAGCAGGCCAAGGCTGGCGCCTGCCAGCGCGCCGAGGCCGGCACCGGCCGCCGTGTTGGAAATCTTCTGGTCGCCGGTATAAGGATCGGTGGTAGTGCAGGCGCTCACCAGCAGAGCCGTCGCCACGGCGACGAGCACAGTCTTCTTCATGTGATTGGTCCCTCTCCAACTCGCGGCCATTGCGGCCGCGCCAAATCAGCCCTTCCGCAGCCTTGTAACATGAAATGCGGCGAAAAACGGAACGGGAATGCGGCCGGCCAAGTTTCGGCGATCAGTCCCGTTGCGCCTCTACCACAAATTCTTGCCGTCGATGACCACCACCTCGACATTGTCCAGATCGAAATCGTCGAACAGCCGCGAATTGACGCTGATCTTCGGGTTGTCGAAATCCGGCTTGCCGGTCGACCAGTCGGGCGTTTCGGTGAACGTGCCGCAGCCGCAGGTGGCGCAGAAGCCGTGCTTTACGGTCTTAGAGCCCCAGCGGTAGAAGGAGACGTTGGCGGGCGGGCTCGTCAGCCTGAATTGCGACGGCACATAGTAGGCCCAGAGCGATCCCCGCTTCGAGCAGAACGAGCATGTGCATTGCGTCACCGTCTGCGGCGCCTCGGCAACCTCGAAGGTTGTCGCCTTGCAGTGGCAGCTTCCCTTAATCGTCATCAAAATCACCTCTCCGTTGTCTGCCGCCACGCCGGGATTCCGCTGGTGGCAGGGCAACATAAAGAAGCGATCCTGACAACTGTCTGTCAGCAGCTTCGGCAGGTATTCTGCCGTGCTCGAAGACCCTCGCGCTTCGTGTTTCGGCCGCGAAGTTAGTAAGAGGGCGGCGGCACGAACAGGCAAATGGTCTTGCCGGCGTCGAGCCCTGCCTGATGGGCGCACCAGTGGTACTCCCCGTCGGGCGAGTTCTTGACCCGCTTGTCGGCATAGGCCACCACTTCGCCCGTCCCTTTTATGACGTAGCCTTCGGGCCGCTCGCTGATTGAAGATTGCGGCACCTCCTTGCAGTCATAATTGGCGCAGCAGGCAAATGGATAGCTCCAACCCTGCGGCAACACCGCCGTGGGTTTGGCGTCGTGGGCGATGGCCGGCGGCGCCAGCACCGAGATGGCACCAACTGCGAAAAGGGAAAACAAAAGTCGGCCAGCCGGTCGAGCGGCTTGGGCCGATCTTGATTTGGCAGCAGACATCGAAGCGTTCCTTTCGAGCATCAAGCGTTTTTTTTCGCTTGCCCGTTCCCGGAACGTGTCTTCCCAGTGGCCGGATTGTCGGTCGCAGATACGCCGCAGCCGGCCATAAATGCTTTTAACCCCAGCACGAAAGCTGGGCTGATTCCTCGGCTGACGCAAGCAACCGCTTGCAACGGCGATGCCGCGATTCACGCCAGCCTCTGCCACCCAGAATCGTGCGCCGGCTTGGTTAACCAGCGGTTAGCCGGGCGGAAACTGGTGCCCGACAACGGGATTCGGCTCAAGCTGGTTCCAGACGTTCAGCCGGAAACATGCTCATCATACTGCGGCAGGTCGTCGGTGATTGTGAACCATTTCGCCTTCGAGCCTACGAAGATGTGGGCCTCCGGGCGAATGCTTGGTTCGTCCACGAGCGTTCCCATTGGAACATGAACGTAAGCCCCCTCCCGGACCAGCGAATAGAGAAGCGAACCGCACCGCCTGCAATGGGCGTCGTGGCCGTTTTCGTCGCCGAAGATCAGCAGATTGTTGCTTTCCACGGTGAGGCGAAACTTGTCTCGCTCGATGCCGGCGAAAGGCTTGAAGGCCGAGCCCGTCGTGCGCCGGCAATTGGAGCAATGGCAGTTCGCGGCGTAGACAAACTCGTCGGCCACCTCGTAGCCGACGGCACGGCAAAGGCACTGTCCGGTTAGTGTGCGCATCACCGGCTCTTCCTTCATGCAATGCGAGGATATGGTCAGATTCAGGTCGGGCAAAGCCTCACCTGAAAATGGACATATCCTAGTCGAGGTCCGCCACCGCTTCACCCGCGCCGCCCTCGATGCGGTGCGAGAGCGAGGCTTCCATGAACTCGTCGAGATCGCCGTCGAGCACGCTCGACGGCGAGGTGCTTTCGACGCCGGTTCGCAGGTCCTTCACGAGCTGGTAGGGCTGAAGCACATAGGAGCGGATCTGGTGGCCCCAGCCGATATCGCTCTTCGAGGCCTCGGTGGCGTTGGCGACCGCCTCGCGCTTCTTCAGCTCTTCCTCGTAAAGCCGCGAACGCAGCATTTCCCAGGCCTTGGCGCGATTCTTGTGCTGCGAGCGCTCGGCCTGGCAGGCGACCGCAATGCCGGTCGCCAGATGGGTGATGCGCACCGCCGAGTCGGTGGTGTTGACGTGCTGGCCGCCCGAACCCGAGGAGCGATAGGTGTCGATGCGCACGTCGGATTCCGAAACATTGATCTCGATCGAGTCATCGACGACCGGATAGACCCATACGCTGGCGAACGAGGTGTGGCGCCGCGCGTTGCTGTCGTAAGGCGAGATGCGCACCAGGCGGTGAACGCCGGATTCCGTCTTCAGCCAGCCATAGGCGTTGTGGCCCTTGATCAGCACCGTGGCGGACTTGATGCCCGCCTCTTCGCCGTCATGGACTTCCAGCACCTCGACCTTGAAGCGGCGGCGCTCGGCCCAGCGCGTATACATGCGCAGGAGCATCGAAGCCCAGTCCTGGCTTTCGGTGCCGCCGGCGCCGGCATGGATTTCGAGATAGGTGTCGTTGGCGTCGGCTTCGCCGGAGAGCAGCGTCTCCACCTGGCGGGCCTTTGCCTCGCCCTGCATGGAACGAAGCGCCGCCTCGGCTTCCGCGACGATGCTGTCGTCGCCCTCTTCCTCGCCGAGCTCGATCAGGCCGATATTGTCTTCCAGCGCCTGGGTCAGCCCCTTGACGGCGGCGATGCCGTCCTCGAGCTCCTGGCGCTCTCGCATCAGCTTCTGCGCCTCGATCGGATCATTCCAGAGGCTGGAATCCTCGGCGCGCGAATTCAGGTACTCAAGCCGCTTTACAGCCTGATCCCAGTCAAAGATGCCTCCTCAGCAGGGTTATGGCCTGCCTGATCTCGTCGACAATGTTGAGCGTTTCCGCGCGCATGGCTCTTGGTTCGGTCCTGTTCTTTTCGGTCTTTTCGGAATAGGCGCGATACATAGGCACGGCATCGCGGACTGTAAAGCGAAATGGGCCGGCGCTAACCTGCCGGCCCATTTCGACGCCTGGTGACGTCAGTAGAGGCCGCCGCCACCGTCCTGAATGGCCTGGTTGGCCTGCGGCGATAGCGCGCCGCCGGAGCCGTTCGAGCCATCCGCGCCCATACCGATCACCCAGTAGCTGTCGGCCGGGCCGGTGCCGGGCTTGAACGCCTCGATGATGGTGTCGGGGGCGCCTTCGGCGGCGCGCATGCCGGTCTTGCGGTTGATGGCGATCAGCTTCATGCCGTCCGGAATCTGGAAGTCGGTATTCGGCTTGCCGTCGAGAGCAACGCGCATGAAATCCTTGAAGATCGGCGCCGCCAGGCCGCCGCCGGTCGCGCCCTTGCCAAGGCCTTTCGGCGTGTCGAAGCCCATATAGAGACCGACGACTAGGTTTGGCGTGAAGCCGATGAACCAGGCGTCCTTCTCGTCATTGGTGGTGCCGGTCTTGCCGGCGATGTGGCGGCCGAGCTCGCCGATGGTGGCGCCGGTGCCGCGCTGCACCACGCCCTCCATCATCGAGGTGATCTGATAGGCGGTCATCGGGTCGAGCACCTGCTCGGAATTGTCGACCAGTTCCGGCTCCGGCTGGTTCTTCCATTCGGTGGCGTTGCAGCCTTCGCAGCCGCGCTCGTCCTGCTTGAACACCGTCTTGCCATAGCGGTCCTGGATGCGGTCGATCAGCGACGGTTTGATCGATTTGCCGCCATTGGCCATGATCGAATAGGCCGACACCATGCGCATGACGGTCGTTTCGCCGGAGCCCAGCGCCATCGGCAAATAGGGCGCCAGGTGATCGTAGACGCCGAAGCGCTCGGCATATTCCACGACCAGCTTCATGCCCATGTCATTGGCGAGCCGCACCGTCATCAGGTTGCGCGACTTCTCGATGCCGGAGCGCAAGGTGGCCGGCCCGGCGACCGTGCCGTCATAGTTCTTCGGCGTCCAGGTGGTGTTGCCGCTCTGGATGGTGATTGGGCCGTCCATGATCACCGAGGCGGGCGTATAGCCATTGTCGAGCGCCGCCGAATAGACGATCGGCTTGAACGAGGAACCGGGCTGGCGCATCGCCTGGGTCGCGCGGTTGAATTCGGACTGCGCGTAGGAGAAGCCGCCGACCATGGCGAGCACGCGACCGGTATGCGGATCCATGGCCACGAGGCCGCCCTCGACCTCAGGCACCTGGCGCAGCATGTAGGTGTTGTCGGAGCCTTCGTTCTTCTGCACGAAGACGACATCGCCGGGCTCCAGAACCTCGGCCGGAGACTTCGCCCTGACGGACTTGCCGTTGACGAAGTGGCGCATGGCGAAGCCCATGTCGTCCTTGCTGACGGTGCCCTGGACACGGTCCTTGACGAGCTCGCCGGAGACCTGCCGCGTCGGCTGGATGCCGATGGTCAGCCCGTCCGCCGAACTGTCGAGCACGACGGCAAGCGTCCATTCAGGCACGTCCTCAAGGCCCTTCACGTTGCCGAGCGGCACGCCCCAGTCGCCGGAAATGTCGACATGCGTGACCGGACCGCGATAGCCGCGCAGCATGTCGTATTTGAGCAGGCCGTTCTGCAGCGACTTGCGCGCGATGAGCTGGATGTTCGGATCGAGCGTGGTGCGCACCGAAAGTCCGCCCTCGTAAAGCGCATTCTCGCCGTATCGGGCGATGATCTGGCGGCGGACTTCCTCGGTGAAGTACTCGCCGGCGAACAAATAGGAGCCGTTGCGGCGTGGCGACACGCCGAGCGGCTCGGCCTTGGCCTTGTTGCCTTCCTCGCGGGTGACGTAGCCGTTCTCGACCATCTGGTCGATGACCCAGTTGCGGCGCTCGATCGCGCGGTCGGCATGCTTGAAGGGATGATAATTGTTCGGGCCCTTCGGCAGCGAAGCGAGATAGGCGGCTTCCGCGACCGTCAACTCGTTGACCGACTTGTCGAAATAGGTGAGCGCGGCACCCGCCACGCCATAGGCGCCGAAGCCGAAAAAGATTTCGTTGAGATAGAGCTCGAGGATGCGATCCTTCGAATAGGCCTGCTCGATGCGGAAGGCCAGGATCATCTCCTTGATCTTGCGCTCATAGGTCTGGTCCGAAGTAAGCAGGAAGTTCTTCGCCACCTGCTGGGTGATCGTCGAGGCGCCGACCTGGCGGCGTCCGGAGCCAAGGTTCTGGAAGTTGACGATGATGGCGCGGCCGAGACCGGTGATGTCGATGCCGGGGTGGTTGTAGAAGTTCTTGTCCTCGGCCGACATGAAGGCCGCCTTGACGCGGTCCGGGATGGCCTGGATCGGCAGATAGAGACGCCGCTCGCGCGCATACTCGGCCATCAGCGAGCCGTCCGAGGCATGAATGCGCGTGGTTACTGGCGGCTCGTATTTGGCCAGCACCTCATAATCGGGCAGGTCCTTCGCGACATGGCTGATATAGATGGCGACACCGGCGGCCACCAGCAGCGCCAGCGTGGTGCCGATGCCAAAGAAATAGCCGATGAGACGAATCATGCCCGCTCCAGTCCGAGGTTCGGGAATTTCCTAAACGAAGCCGACAGTCGCGCAAGCTTCCAGGGGCGGTCCCAATCCGCAATCAGAGACCCATGTCGCCACCATGTGGACAAAATACGGCAGCGCGAAATTTCAGGACTCGGCTGTCCAATAATAACGCCGGGTGTTGTCGTCATGCAACGCTGCTTGTAGTTGCAGACGTCCGGCGGCTGGGAGCGAGTGCGGCCGCTCAGCCGCCTGTCGCGGTTCCGGTCTTGGCCGCGGCAAACAGCGCAACCGCGTTGGTTATGCTTTGCGCCGCCTTGCCGCGCCAGTCGGAGTTGAGCAGTTGCGCCTCGTCCTTGGCATTGGAGAGGTAGCCGAGCTCGACCAGAACGGACGGCACGTCCGGAGCCTTGAGCACCCTGAAGCCGGCCGAGCGCTGCGGATTGTTGATGAGGCCGACGCTGGTCGACAACTGACCGACCAGCGTATGGGCAAAACTCATCGAGAAACCGTGCGTTTCACGGCGGATCAGGTCGATCAGGATGTCGGTGACTTCCTTGTTGTCGTCCTCGATCTTCATTCCGGCGAACTGGTCGGACAGGTTTTCGCGATCGGCGAGCGCCTGGGCCTCCGGATCGGACGCCTTGTCCGATAGCGTGTAGACCGTGGCGCCGCGAAGGCCCTTGACGGCGATCGTATCGGCGTGGATCGAGATCAGCAGGTCGGCCTCGTGCTGGCGGGCGATGCGTACGCGCTCGTCCAATTGCAGGTACACGTCGTTGTCGCGCGTCATGTAGACATCGTATTTGCCGACCGCGGCCAGCTTGTCACGCAGCTCCTTGGCAAAAGCGAGCGTGACGTCCTTCTCGACCGTGCCGGAGGAACTTTCGGCGCCGCCATCGACACCGCCATGGCCCGGATCGATAACCACGGTGAAGCGATGGCCGGGCGCCGATATCGGTCCGGTGCCAACCCGCTCGCCTTTTTGGGTGGAGACCGTCGAACCGGTCGTCAGCGACTGGTTGGCCAGAGCTTCATCGAACTCCCGCTCGGAGGCGGCCGACATATCGATGGCGATGCGGTAGCCGCTGCCGTCGTCATTCTTCAGCACATCGAGCTTGTCGACGGTGAAAGGTCCCTTGCCGGTGAGGATCAGGCGCGAGCCGTGTCCTTGATCGCCGTAGCGAACAGCCCGCACGAGGCCGCGTGGCTTCACATCCTTCGCGTCGAGCGCGAATCGTGTGCGCGGCAGGTCGACAACCAGGCGATTAGGGCCGCGCAGCAGGAACCATTTGATGTCCGGCTCGCGATCGAAATTCACAACGATGCGCGTCTTGGTGGCGTCGCCGGCCATCTTGTAGCCGGTCGCGCCGAGCAGGGCGTCGGCCCGCGCAGCGGCGGTGAAACACAGGGCGACCGCCAGCAGCAAAGCGGCCCAGGCCATGCGCTGCAGATGCGCCGCCGCCCCACCCCTCTTGTTTGCGGCCCCTGCACGTCCCATCTCTTTTCCGTCGCTCCCGGTTTGGCGCATTGCGCCCAGTCTTCTCGCAGAGTGCCCGTCAGCCCGATTAACGATTGGTATTCAGAGAAGGTTAACCAAGCCTTTAATGAGTGACGTGAAGGGCACCTTCCCCTGCGGAAGCGCTTTTTGCCGGCATCCGAAATCGGGGTTGCCTTCCATCCCGCCAAATCATAAAAGCGACGTTGGATCACTGCAATCCTGGAACCGCTCGCCTCAGCAGTTTCCTGCCTAAGGTCGGATGCAAAGGCGGCTCCTTTACCCTTCCAGGCTCAGGTGGTCGCGACGAATTTCGCAGGCGTGCCCTCGTGGCGGGGGAATCGCTTGCGTGAGGAAAACGGCCGGGTTTGCCCCGCGCCGGCTCTTTGTGAGCAAACAAGCTGGTCCGGCGCAGCCCGGGCTTTGGTTCAAAAGGTTCTGCTGGGTGCCGATGCCTTCAAGCGCAATCATGGAAAGGTCCGCATCAAACCGCGCCACAATGGCTGCGGGCGGCACCGCCATTGCGCTCAAGCGGCGGCCGGCGGACATTCAATTATCCGGCATGCACACATATACAGGCGCACAGCGGCGGGCCCTGCCACGCCAGCTGCGGCTGTCTGCTGCCGGCAGGAAACAAGATAATGCCCAACAAGATGCTGATAGACGCCTCCCACCCGGAGGAAACACGCGTTGTTGTCGTTCGCGGTAACCGCATCGAAGAATTCGATTTTGAATCCCAGGACAAGAAGCAGCTCAAAGGAAACATCTACCTCGCCCGCGTAACCCGCGTCGAACCTTCCCTCCAGGCAGCCTTTGTCGAATATGGCGGCAACCGTCACGGTTTTCTCGCCTTCAGTGAAATTCACCCCGACTACTACCAGATTCCAGTCGCCGACCGTCAGGCCCTGCTGCGCGCCGAAGCGCAGGAAGCCGAGGACGAAGACGACGAGGAGGCCGAGAACGGCGAGGAGCATCAGGCGCGCGATCGCGGCGGCCGTCGCAACCGGCGGCGCGGCGGCAAGAACCGCGACCGCGGCGAGCTCAAGCAGGCTGCCTCGGAAAACGAGGAAAGCCCGGCCGAGGCCGTAGCGGCTGACGAAACCACGGCCATGGTTACCGCGAGCGGGGATGCCGGCGAGACCGCCGACGCTTCAGCCGAGAATCCCGAAACCTCCGATGACGTCGTCGAAGTCGAAGCGGTGTCGGAAACGGCTGAGCAATCCGACACCGAGGCCGGTGGCGACGTCAGTGAAGACGAAGAGGGCAAGCCTTCCGAAGGTGGGCCGACCTCGATTGCCGCGAACGTCGAAGCCGACGTGATCTCCGAGGCGGTCCCGCAGGCGGATCAGCCCGAGCAGGTTGGCCCCGAACAGGTCGGCGAAGCCGTCACCAGCGACAATGATCGCGGCATGCTGGAAGAGGTCTCGTCCGCGCATTCGGACGAGCATGAGGTAGAGTCGGTCGGCGCCGAGGATGCGCTCGAGGAAATCCGCAACCGGCGCAAGCCGGTGCGTCGCCAGTACAAGATCCAAGAAGTCATCAAGCGCCGCCAGATCCTCTTGGTGCAGGTGGTCAAGGAAGAGCGCGGCAACAAGGGCGCGGCGCTCACCACCTATCTTTCGCTTGCCGGCCGCTATTCGGTGCTGATGCCGAACACCGCGCGCGGCGGCGGCATCTCGCGCAAGATCACCAACGCGCAGGACCGCAAGCGCCTGAAGGAGGTCGTAGCCGACCTCGAAGTGCCGCAGGGCATGGGCGTCATCCTGCGCACCGCCGGCGAAAGCCGCACCAAGGCCGAAATCAAGCGCGACTACGAATATCTGATGCGGCTTTGGGAAAACGTCCGCAACCTGACGCTGCAGTCGTCGGCCCCTGCCCTGGTCTATGAGGAAGGCAGCCTGATCAAGCGCTCGGTGCGCGATCTCTACAACAAGGATATCGACGAGATCCTGGTCTCCGGCGAGGACGGTTACCGCGAGGCCAAGGACTTCATGCGCATGCTGATGCCGAGCCACGCCAAGGTGGTTCAGCCATACCGCGACACCACACCGATCTTCGTGCGCAACGGAATAGAGGCGCAGCTCGACCGCATGCTGCAGCCGCAGGTGACGCTGAAGAGCGGCGGCTACATCATCATCAACCAGACCGAGGCGCTGGTTTCGATCGACGTCAACTCCGGCCGCTCCACCAAGGAGCATTCGATCGAGGAGACCGCGCTCCACACCAATCTGGAGGCGGCCGAGGAAGTGGCGCGCCAGCTCAGGTTGCGCGACCTAGCGGGCTTGATCGTCATCGACTTCATCGACATGGAGGAGAACCGCAACAACCGCTCCGTCGAGAAGCGGCTGAAGGATCACCTCAAGAACGACCGCGCCCGCATCCAGGTCGGCCGCATCTCGCATTTCGGCCTTATGGAAATGTCACGCCAGCGCATCCGCGCCAGCGTGCTGGAATCGACCATGAAGCCGTGCCCGCATTGCGGCGGCACCGGCCATGTGCGCTCCGATTCCTCCGTGGCGCTGATGGTGGTGCGGGCGATCGAGGAATTCCTGCTCAAGGACTCGCGCAGCCACATCATCGTGCGTACGCCTGCCGCGACCGCGCTTTACGTGCTCAATCACAAGCGCGCCAATCTGGTCGAGCTCGAAGCGCGCTTCGGCCTGACGATCACGATCGAGGCCGACGAGACGCTCGGCACCCAGCACTACGCGATCTTCCGCGGCGCCATTGCCGAGAAGCCGGAAGGCTTTGTCGAGGTGCGCAGCTTGCCGGCCTATGTCGAGCCTGAGGAGCCCGAGGACGAGATCGTCATCGAGGAAGAGGAAGAGGTTGCGGTGCAGGCCGAACAGCCGCGCCATCCGCAGCAGCAGGGCCTGCACCAGCAGCGCTCCGAGGACGGCGAAGGCCGCGATCGCAAGCGCCGCAAGCGCCGGCGGCGGCGTGGCGGCAGGGATCGCGACCGCGAGCATAGTGGTGACGCCATTGCCGCTCCAGCGCCGGAGGCAACAGGCGCAGCCGGTGATGAGGCAACGGAAGAGACAGCCCAGGAAGTCCTCGACAGCGAAGCCGTGGCGGTGACCGCCGAGGACGGCGCCGGCAAGAAGCGCCGGCGCGGCAAGCGCGGCGGCAAACGCAATCGCCGCGAGGACGAGGTCTCGGAGGCCGGCGCCGGCGAAGCTGTCGGCGACATCGAGGACGAAGCGGCAGAAGACGAGGACGCCGGCGAGCCGGCAGTCGCAGCCGCGCCCGAACAGCCCACAGCTCCCGCTGCGGCCAATGACGATGCAGATGCGGCAGAGAAGCCGAAGAAGCCTCGCCGTTCGAGAGCAAAGAAAGCCGCAGAGGAAACCGTGGTCGAGACGGTGTCCGAACCTGTGGCGGAAGCCCAGGTCGCGCCCGTGGCTGTCGAGCCCGAGCCAGCGGGCACCGCTCCCGCTGTGGCCGAGGCGGAGCCTGTCGCCAACGCTCATCCGACGCGGCGCAAGCCGCAGTCGATCGATGCGCCGGTTGTTCCCGTCGTGTCCTCGAACGTGTCCGACGAGGCCAAGACCGAGGACAAGCCGAAGCGCGCCGGTTGGTGGCAGCGCAAAGGTTTCTTCTAAGCTTTTCAAATTGTTGGACTGATTTCTTTGCAAAAATCCCGCGCCGCCTGGCGCGGGATTTTTTGTTTGCCGCATCGCAAGGCAAATCGAGATTCAGGTCAGGCCGGCCTCGCCTGAATATCGACTTTGCCTATGGCGCGAAGATCGACCAGTTCATCATCCGGGCCAGCTTCTCCAGGGCGATGGAGCCGAGCTTGGAGTTGCCGTTTTCGTTGAGGCCGGGCGACCAGACGGCTAGCGAAGCTACCCCGGGCACGATGCCTAAAATGCCGCCGCCGACACCGCTTTTGCCCGGGATGCCGACGCGGAAGGCAAAATCGCCAGAGCCGTCATAGTGGCCGCAGGTCAGCATCAGCGCACCGATGCGGCGTGCCCGCTCGGCCGACACGACCGAATGCCCGGTCGCCGGGTTCCTGCCGCCATTGGCGAGGAACCGGCCGGCCATGGCAAGCTGGCGGCAGCTCATGGCAATGGCGCAATGGTGGAAATAGACGCCCAGCGCCAACTCCGGCTCATGATGAAGATTGCCGAAGGATTTCATGTAATTGGCCAGAGCGAAGTTGCGATAGCCGGTGGCCCGCTCGGACGCCGCCACTTCGCGGTCGATGATGATCGTCTCGTCATCGGCGAGGAACTGGATGAAGCGCAGGATTTCGCCGATCGCCTCGCGCGGCTGATGGCCGGCGAGCAGCACGTCGGAGACGACGATGGCGCCGGCATTGATGAACGGATTGCGCGGAATCCCGTTCTCGTGCTCGAGCTGGACGATCGAGTTGAACGGATTGCCGGACGGCTCGCGGCCGACGCGCTGCCAAAGCGCGTCGCCGATCTTGCCCAGCGCCAGCGTGAGCGTGAAGACTTTCGAGACGCTCTGGATCGAAAAGGGCTGATCGGCATCGCCGGCAAGGATGACGCGGCCGTCATTGGTCACGGCGGCGATGCCGAATTTCCTGGGGTCGATCTTGCCGAGCTGCGGGATGTAGGTCGCCACCTCGCCGCGATCGGTGCGCTCCGCCATCTCGGCGGCCACTTCGGCCAGTGCTTGCTCGAGTTCCGGCATGGCTTCTATTTCAGCCAGCGTTCGATGCGTGTCAGTGCCTCGACCATGTCGTCATGGCTGCCGGCATAGGAAAAGCGCATGGTGCGATGGCCCTGCAATGGGTCGAAATCGCGGCCGGGCGTTGCCGCGACATGCGCCTCGGCAAGCATCTTGCGCGCAAAGGCCATGCTGTCATTGGTATGGCGAGTGACATCGCAGAAGGCATAGAAGGCGCCGTCCATGGGTGCTGCGAGCGCGAAGCCGAGCTCCGGCAGGCGCTTCATCAGAAGGTCGCGGTTCCAGGCATAGCGGGCCTTCACCTTTTCCAGTTCTTCGGTCGCCTTGAAGGCCTCGATCGCCGCGATCTGCGACAATTCCGGCGGCGAGATGTAGAGGCTCTGGGCGATACGTTCGACCGGCCGCACCAGCTCTTCCGGCAAGACCATCCAGCCGATGCGCCAGCCGGTCATGCAATAGTATTTCGAGAAAGAGTTGATCACCGTGACGCCTGCGCCATGCGCCAGCGCGGTGACATCGGGCGCCGCATAGGCCAGCCGGTGGTAGATCTCGTCCGAGATCACCGCGATGCCGAGTTCCTCGGCCGTCTTCACCAGCGGCGCGAGTTCGTCCGCCGGGATCACCGCGCCGGTCGGGTTGGCGGGACTGGCGAACAGCACCCCTTTCAGCGGCTTCCCGCGATGCGCGGCCTTCAAATGCTCGGCATCCAGATAAGCATCGGCGCCGAGCTCGATTTCGACGATTTCGATGCCGAGCGCGGCCATGATGTTGCGATAGGCGGGATAGCCGGGCGCGGCGATGGCGACGCGGTCGCCCAGATCGAACATGGCCAGGAAGGCGAGGTTGAAGGCGGCCGACGAGCCGGTCGTGACGGCAATGCGCGACGGCGCGATATCGATGCCGTAGTGCTCGCCATAGTGGGCCGCGATCGCCTTGCGCAGATCGGCAAGGCCCAAGGCATCGGTGTAGCCGATGCGGCCATGCCTCAGAGCCGCGGCCGCCGCCTCGCGCACGCCGACCGGCGCCGGGTCCGACGGCTGGCCGACGGCCATCGAAACCACGGGCACGCCGGTGGCCTTCAGCCGATTGGCTTCGGCCAGAATATCCATGGCATGGAATGGCTCGACTTCCCCCCGGCGCGAAAGCGAAACGACCATTTGACCTCTTCCAACTGCTTGTCCGGCAAAATTCCGGGCGGAAACCGCCGCGGAACCGCTCTTGAACCGCCCCCGTTAAAGGACAGCGCCGCACAAATGCCCGATTGATGTGGCGACCACAAGCGCGCAGGAAGTTACCGGCGCCGACTTTTCATCTTTCGCCCGCTCGTCTACCAGTGGACCTTATGTTGAGCCGACCCCGACCATTTACTGGCGAATCGACCTCTCTCAGCCGAACCGCCGGCGGGTTCGCGACGCTTCTGCTTGCCGCCGCCGTCGCTGTCTCAAGCTCGGTCAGCGCCTTCGCCCAGAACGTGCCTGTGGTGCGGGATGCCGAGATCGAGGCGCTGGTGCGCGACTATGCGCGGCCGATCTTCAAGGCGGCGGGGCTTGCCAATGACGGCATCGACATCGTTCTGGTCAATGATCAGAGTTTCAACGCCTTCGTCACCGGACGGCGCCTGTTCATCAACACCGGCGCATTGGTGACCGCCGAGACGCCGAACGAGATCATCGGCGTCATCGCCCACGAGGCCGGCCACATCGCCGGCGGGCATCAGCAGAAATTGCGCGACCAGCTCGACCGCGCCAAGACCATGGCCATCATCGCCACGCTGCTTGGCGCCGGCGCCATCGTTGCGGGCGCCACCACCAACAGCAAGGGCCTGGCGGGTGCCGGCATGGGTGTGGCGGCCGGCAGCGGCGAGATGGCGCAGCGCTCGATCCTCGCCTATCAGCGCACCGAAGAGATCACCGCCGACCGCTCGGCGATCACCTATCTGAACGCCACCGGCCAGTCCGGCATGGGCATGCTCAAGACCTTCGCGCGCTTCCAGAGCGCGCTGTCGCTCTCCGGCACCCAGGTCGACCCCTACCGGATCAGCCATCCAATGCCGCAGGAGCGGATCGCCAACCTCGAAGTGCTCGTCAAGCAAAGCCCCTTCGTCAACACTGTCGACCCGCCGGCGCTGCAGCAGCGGCATGACATGATGCGCATCAAGATCGCCGCTTACATGCAGGGCCAGGCGGCCGTTGCGCGGCTGATGCGCAAGGACCCGACCAGCCTCGCCTCGCGCTATGGCGACGCGCAGCAGGCCTATCTCTACGGCAATCCGGGCGCGGCGCTGACCAAGACGGCGGCGCTGATCAAGGAGCAGCCGAAGAACCCCTATTTCCAGGAGTTGCGCGGCGACATCCTGATGAAGATCAACAAGCCGCAGGACGCGGCGGACGCCTATGCCAAGGCGGCCAGCCTCGATCCGGCGCGCTCCGGCTTGCTGCTGGTCTCGCTCGGCCAGGCGCTGATGGCGGTGGGCACGCCCGATTCGCTGAAGAAGGCGGTCACCCAGCTCAACAACGGCGTCGCGCGCGACAGGGAAAACGCCGAAGCCTATCGCTTTCTGGCGCAGGCCTATGGCGAGCAGGGCGACATTCCGGCCGCCGACCTCGCCACCGCCGAAGGCCATTACTATGCGGGCGACTATCAGAACGCGAAGATCTTCGCCATGCGCGCTCAACAGAAATTGAAGCGCGGCGAACCCCGCTGGGTGCGCGCTCAGGATATTATAAACTACACACCGTCTAATAAACTCAAATGAACCTCCCGGACGTCGGCGACGACGAAGGCGGACCGGAACAGGCAAAAGGAACGACGATCATGAACAAGGCAATCCTGCTTGGCAGTGCCGGCGGCCTGGCGGTGGCGCTCGGCATGCTGGCCTTCGGCTTCGTGGCGGGAAACCCGCAGGTTGCGAGGGCGGACGGTGCGCAAGTGGTTCAGGTCGCGTCCTCGGCCGACTCCAAGCCCTCCGTCGACACCAAGATCGATCGCAAGGAGGTCGAGGGCATCATCCGCGATTATCTCCTGAAGAATCCGGAAGTCCTGCTCGAGGTGCAGGACGCGCTGGAGGCCAAGCAGAAAGAAGAGCAGCGGCTCGCCGCGCTTGGCGTGATCAAGAACTCCAAGGACGAGATCTTCAACTCCACCTTCGACGGCGTCGTCGGCAACCCGAAGGGCAAGGTCACGATCGTCGAGTTCTACGACTACAATTGCGGCTTCTGCAAACGCGCCATCGAGGACATGAAGGCATTGACCAAGTCCGACCCGGACCTGCGCTTCGTGCTCAAGGAGTTCCCCATCCTCAGCCCGGATTCGCAGAAGGCCAGCGTCGTCTCCATGGCGTTCCACCTGATGCATCCTGAGAAATACGGCGAATTCCATACCGCGCTGCTTGGCGGCCAGGGTCGTGCCACTGAAGCGACCGCGATCAAGGTGGCGCTTTCGCTCGGCGCCGACGAGGCGACCCTGCGCGAGAAGATGAAGGACCCCAGCATCGCCGAAACGCTTTCGCGCACCTATGACCTTGCGACGAAACTGTCGATCACCGGCACGCCGTCCTATGTGGTTGGCAACGAGGTGATCTTCGGAGCGCTCGGTCAGCAGGTCCTGGCGGAAAAGATCGAAGAGGCAAAGAGCGCGCTCTAAGCGCCTCAAGGCATGTCGCCCAAGTGCGCACCGATTCTGGGGCAACGACATGGGTCAAAACAAAGATTTAAAGCGCGTCGCCCGAATCCGTTTCCGGGCGACGCGCTTTAAGGCGCAAAAGCCGGCCGCTGTGGACAGCGAAAGAACGCACTTGCGCTCTTTTCGCGGGCGGCTATGCCCATTATAGAGGCCCAGTGCGCCGGCTTGGGGTCGGCGTAGAACAAGGTCGGCATATTGAAAACGATTTTCGTCCTCAACGGTCCCAATCTCAATGCGCTCGGCAAGCGCGAGCCGGGGATATATGGCGGCAAGACGCTTGCGGCCATCGAAGAGGACTGCAAGGCGGCGGGTGCCGCGCTCGGGCTCAAGATCGATTTTCGTCAATCCAACCATGAGGGCGACCTGGTCGACTGGATCCAGGAAGCCGGCGAGAAGGCGGCAGGCATCGTCATCAACCCCGGCGCCTACAGCCACACCTCGATCGCCATCCATGACGCAATTCGCGCCGCGGCACCCTTGCCCGTCGCAGAAGTGCATCTCTCCAACATCCACGCGCGGGAGCCCTTCCGCCACGTCTCCATGGTCGCGCCGGTCGCTGTCGGCATGATCTGCGGGTTCGGGCCGCTCGGCTACACGCTCGCGCTGCAGGCATTGGCGGCACGCCTGTGACCGGCCCCCAAACAGAAGGCTCGAAAATGTCGATAAAAAAGACCGGTGTTGACCAGCAGCTGATCCGCGACCTGGCGGGCATTCTGAACGACACCAATCTGACCGAGATCGAGGTCGAGCTCGGCGACCTCAAGGTGCGTGTGTCACGCCAGTCGCAGGCCGTCCATGCCGTGGCCGCGCCGCTGCCGGCGATCGCCGCCGCTCCAGCAACCGCGCAGCCGGTTGCCGTGTCCGCCGCCGCGCCCGCCGATCCGGCCAAGAACGCCGTGCCCTCGCCGATGGTCGGCACGGCCTATCTGGCGCCCTCGCCCGACGCCAAGCCGTTCGTCGAAATCGGCCAGAAGGTGAAGGAAGGCCAGACGCTGCTCATCATCGAGGCGATGAAGACGATGAACCAGATCCCCTCGCCGCGCGCCGGCACGGTGACGGCGATCCTCATCGAGGATGCCCAGCCGGTCGAGTACGGGATGCCGCTGGTGGTCCTTGAGTAGGAACAGCCAAGAGATGTTCCAGAAAATCCTCATCGCCAATCGCGGCGAAATCGCGCTCCGGGTGCTGCGCGCCTGCAAGGAGCTCGGCATCCAGACGGTCGTGGTCCATTCGACCGCCGATTCCGACGCCATGCACGTGCGGCTTGCCGACGAGAGCGTGTGCATCGGCCCGCCGCCCTCGCGCGAAAGCTACCTCAACATCCACCAGATCGTCGCCGCCTGCGAAATCACCGGGGCGGATGCCGTGCATCCGGGCTACGGCTTCCTGTCGGAAAACGCCAAGTTCGCCGACATTCTCGCCGCCCACAACATCACCTTCATCGGCCCGTCGGGCGACCATATCCGTATCATGGGCGACAAGATCGAGGCCAAGCGCACGGCAAAGCGTCTCGGCATTCCCGTCGTGCCAGGTTCCGACGGCGCGATCAACGACGACAAGGAAGCCAAGCGCGTCGCCGCCGAAATCGGCTATCCGGTGATCATCAAGGCCTCGGCCGGCGGCGGTGGCCGCGGCATGAAGGTGGCGCACACTGAGCAGGACCTCGAAGTTGCGCTGCAGACGGCAAAGTCGGAAGCGGGCGCGGCCTTCGGCGACGACGCCGTCTATATCGAGAAATATCTGGAGAAGCCGCGCCATATCGAGGTGCAGGTGTTCGGCGACGGCGCCGGCCGCGGCGTCCATTTCGGCGAACGCGACTGCTCGCTGCAACGTCGCCACCAGAAGGTCTGGGAAGAGGCCAATTCGCCGGCGCTCAACGCCGAGGAGCGTTCGCGCATCGGCGGCATCTGCGCCAAGGCGATCGCCGATCTCGGCTATTCCGGCGCCGGCACGATCGAGTTCCTCTACGAGAATGGCGAGTTCTATTTCATCGAGATGAACACGCGCCTGCAGGTCGAGCATCCGGTGACCGAAGCGATCACCGGCATCGATCTCGTGCATGAGCAGATCCGCGTCGCTTCCGGCGCCGGGCTGTCGGTCAGGCAGGAGGACATCAAGTTCAACGGCCATGCCATCGAGTGCCGCATCAACGCCGAGGACCCGCGCACCTTCACGCCCTCGCCCGGCACGATCACGCATTTCCACACGCCCGGCGGTCTCGGCGTTCGCGTCGATTCCGGCGTCTATTCCGGCTACAAGATCCCGCCCTATTACGACAGCCTGATCGGCAAGCTGATCGTGCATGGCCGCAACCGCGTCGAATGCATGATGCGGCTGCGCCGCGCGCTCGACGAGTTCGTCGTCGACGGCATCAAGACGACGCTGCCGCTGTTTCGCGACCTTGTCGGCAACCCTGATATCGCCAATGGCGACTATGACATCCACTGGCTGGAAAAATTTCTGGCCAAAGGTGAGTGATACGGGGATGCGATGACCCGTCCCTACGCACCAGGCTATCGCATCCCGACCGACCTTTTGTTGAGGGCCTACGCCTCTGGCGTCTTCCCGATGGCCGAGAGCGCCAACGACCCGGAAGTGTTCTGGGTGCGGCCGGAAACGCGCGGCATCATTCCGCTGGACGGATTTCACACACCGCGCAGCCTGAAGAAGACGATCCGCAGGCATCCGTTCGACATCCGCTACGACTTCGATTTCGAGGCGACGATCGATGGATGCGCCGAAAAGCGCGAGGAGCGCCGCTCGACGTGGATCAACGCGCCGATCCGCGAAGCCTATGTCGAGCTCTATAGGCTGGGGCACTGCCATTCGGTCGAAGCGTGGCGCGAAGACAGGCTGGTCGGCGGCCTCTATGGCGTCTCACTCGGGCGCGTGTTCTTCGGTGAGAGCATGTTCGCCAGGGAGACCGACGCCTCGAAGACCTGCCTCCACTATCTCGTCGAACGGCTGAAGGCGCGCGGCTTCGCGCTGCTCGACACGCAGTTCACGACCGAGCACCTCAAGCGCTTCGGCGCCGTCGACGTGCCGCGCGGCCAGTATGAGAAGCTGCTCGCCGAGGCGCTGAAGGGTGAGGCTGTCTTCTACCCTTGAGGCTCAGTCCTGCGCGGTATCCAACGGCGTCTGCGCATGGAACATCATCTTCCAGCCGTCGGCGCGATGGACATAGCCGGTGCTGACCAGCGCGGCATAGGATTCGCCGTTCTCGCGTGTCGCGTGCGCCTCGTAAGTCAGCATAATGATGTCGCTGCCCGGCTCGACCATGCCCTTGAGCTTGATGTCGAGGTCGCGCCATCGGTTGGGCTTGCTGGCCGTCGCTGCCAGTTCGGCATTGGTCATCGCCTTGGCCATCTGGGGGAACGCAACCAGGCATCCCGTATCGGCATTGGCTTCATAGTAGGCGGAATCGCCGGTCCAGAAGCCCTTCTCGATGTCGAGAAGCTCCTGCTTGTTGGCCATGATCGGCTTTTTGGGGGGCATCGTGGAATCCTCCTCGCCTTGCCGAGTTGGAACGGCTCAAAGGCGGACAGGTTCCGGGATCAGTTGGCGCTGGAAGGATCGTCGTCAGCCGGCTCGGGGGCGGCGTCGGCCGGTTGCGCCGCAGCCTTGGGCTTGGCGGCCTCGGTCTTCGGCTTGACCGTGTCGGCCTTGGCCGCGGTCGGCGGCGGCACGTCGGACTTCTGCTTGCAGCCTTTCAGCCAGACGTCATAGACGGCGTGCTCGACGGCGTTGAGGCCGGGGCTTTCGGCGAACATCCAGCCGGTGAAGATGCGGCGGATCTTGCGGTCGAGCGTGATCTCGTCGACCTCGACGAAGGAATCGGTCTTGGGCTGTTCCGTATCCGGCCGCGAATAGCAGACGCGGGGCGTCACCTGCAGAGCGCCGAACTGCACCGTCTCGTCGACATAGACGTCGAAGGTGATGATGCGTCCGGTGATCTTGTCGATGCCGGCGAACTCGGCCACCGGATTGGTGATGCGGTCGGCAACCGCGGGTGCCGCGGCCGGCGCCTGCGCGGCGAAAGCAGCCGTCGAGGCAATCAGAATCGACGTCGCCGCGATCAGCGCCTTAGAGATATGGCCGAAAGAGCTCATGCAAAATACCGGTGGTTGTGCCCGGGTGATTCTTCAACACCCAAGGCTAATCATGGCTGCGCAGTCAGCAACCAGCTAAATGCCAATTGTGGCGATAACGGACCGAAGCGGCGCCTTAGATGACGATCCGGAGGATTACGATCCCGGCGTCCAGGCGTCGTAGTCGCCGGTCACCTGCGGACGATGCTGATTGGTCAGAATCGAACCTTGCGGCCGATAGGCGCCAGGTGTTCCGGTGAGGTTCGCCCGATGCGGCTTCTGCCACTCGCGCGCCTTGTAGCTCTCGCTCGAGGGGGGCGTGTCGACACGGTGATGGATCCAGCCATGCCAGCCGGGCGGGATCTTCGAGGCTTCCGAATAGTCGCGGTAGATGATCCAGCGGCGGGTGCGGCCTTCCGAATCGACGCCGCCCTCGTAATAGACGTTGCCGGCCTCGTCCTCGCCGACCTTCTTGCCGAAGCGCCAGGTGTGCAAGCGCGTGCCCAGCGTCTGGCTATTCCACCAGGTGAAAAACTGCAGCAGGAAAGTTTTCATCCAGATCCTCGCGGCGGCAGCGGCTGCGCCTTTCTCCTGCTTATGGCGTCACGCCACAATGAAGGCAAGGGTTTTGCCATGCCCGCAGTATAAATGCTTCGTGCGCTAAATCGATGCACCGCTACTACCGGCGACAGCGCCGCTTGCCAAGCGTGGCCTGTCTTTCTAAAGCTCTGCCCGTCCGTTCCGGGCGCGCCTAGAGCCGGATGATTTCAGGTCGAATCGACCTGAAATCATCCGGCTCTAAAGAGATTGAGCATGATGTCGTCCGAAAACCGCTACACACTTTTCGGCATCATGCTCTAGGGAGGTGACGATTGACTCGTGATCCGTCCGCCGCCATCCGGATCAATGCCGAAGACATTCGCCGCCGCAAGGGCGGTGTGCCGATCGTCTGCCTCACCGCCTACACCTACCCCGTCGCTCGCCTGCTCGATCCGCATGTCGACCTGCTGCTGGTCGGCGACAGTGTCGCCATGGTCCTGCATGGTCACGCAACGACCCTCGGCGCCTCGCTGGACATGATGATCGCCCATGGCCAGGCCGTGATGCGCGGCTCGGCCAAAGCATGCGTCGTGGTCGACATGCCGGCCGGCAGCTATGAGGCCTCGCCGGCACAGGCCGTGACTGCGGCAAGGCGCATCGTCGAGGAAACGGGCTGCCAGGCTGTGAAGCTCGAAGGCGGCGTCGACATGGCCGTCCAGATCGCGGCGATCGTCGCGGCGGGAATACCCGTCATGGGTCATATCGGCCTGCAGCCACAGTCGGTGGAGAAGGAGGGCGGCTACAGGATCAAGGGCCGCACGGAGGAGAACATCGCAGCCCTCTTTCGCGATGCCGAGGCTGTGGAAAAAGCCGGCGCCTTCTCCGTCGTCATCGAGGGCACAGTGGAGGCGGTAGCGGCGAAGCTCAGCCATCATATACCCATACCGACGATCGGCATCGGCGCCAGTGCCGACTGCGACGGCCAGATCCTGGTGATCGACGACATGGTCGGCCTGACCGTCGATCGCGTGCCGAAATTCGTCAAGGAATATGCCGACTTGCGCAGCGTGGTGGCGGATGCGGCGGCGCGCTATGCGGCCGAGGTGCGCAGCCGGGCCTTTCCCGGTTCCGACCACGTCTTCACGACTGCACCCGGCAAGGACGAGATATGACCGCTCCCATCGTCGTCGACAGCGTCGCCGCCCTTCGCGCCCAGGTCCGGGACTGGCGGCAGGCCGGCCTCAAGGTCGCCATGGTGCCGACCATGGGCGCGCTGCATGACGGCCACATCTCGCTGGTCAGGATCGCGCTCGAACGGGCCGATCGCAGCGTCGTCTCGATCTTCGTCAATCCGACCCAGTTCGCGCCGACGGAAGATCTCGACAAATACCCGCGCCAGCTGGCGCGCGATCTCGACCGGTTGCGGGACGCAGGCGCGCACCTCGCCTTCACGCCCGGCGTGGCGGAAATGTACCCGGCCGGCTTCACCACCAAAATCTCGGTGGGCGGCCCTTCCTCCGGTCTCGAAACCGACTTCAGGCCGAATTTCTTCGACGGTGTCGCGACCGTGGTGGCCAAGCTCTTCCTGCAGGCAGAGCCCGATTGCGCCGTGTTCGGCGAGAAGGACTACCAGCAGCTTTGCGTCGTCAGGCAGCTCTGCCGCGATCTCGACCTGCCCGTCGAAATCGTCGGCGCGCCAACCGTGCGCGACGCTCACGGCCTCGCCATGTCGTCGCGCAATGCCTATCTCGGCGAGGCCGAGCTTGACATCGCGCGCCAGCTCAACGTGATCCTGCGCCGTGCGGCGGCGGCGCTTTCGGCCGGCGAGGACGAAGCCGGCGCCACCGAAGATGCTGCAAAGGCCCTTGTCTCAGCAGGCTTCCGGAAGGTCGACTATGTCGCCGCCCGCGCGAGCGTCACGCTTGCACCCTGGCAGCGGAAGCGCGACGGCCGTGTGCTCGCAGCAGCCTGGCTTGGCACGACGCGGTTGATCGACAACGTGGAAATCCCTTCCACCTGAGCGCTCGCTGCTCGACGGCTGCTGATCCTTGAATTGTCGCCACTGCCGCGATCGGCCTGCTCGCGAAACGCCTACTCTTCCGACGGCATGTGCAGATACATCGACTGGATGCCGACCCGGCCCGGTCCGGTGAAGCGGTTGACGACGAAATTCATGGCGGCGCCGAAGAAGCCGCTGGAAAGCTTGTCGATCCTCGTATCCATCCTCACCGAGGCGTCCTTGAACAGCCAGCCGCCTGGCTCGATGTCGATAGTTTCGCCGGGCGCCAGCACCTTCTCGAAGACGTTGCCGTAGCCGTGCAGCCAGACGATGCCGTCGCCGGTCTCGCCACGGAAACGGTCGATGAAGAAGCCGCTCTGGCCGAACAGCATCGTTCCCAGGCCGCGCACGCGCTCGAACGTGTAGTCGACGCTGGCGGTGGCGGCGAGAAACTGGTGCTCGCGCACCTGGATCTCTTCGCCGCGCCGGAGATGGATCGGCACGATATGGCCGGGCCCGTCGCGGCTGAAGGCAATGACACCCGGCCCGGACGCCTCGGTGACGAAGATCTGCATGCCGGCGATCATGCGCTTCAGCGCGCCCTTCAGCGACTTCAGGCCGATGGTGATGGTGGTGTTCTTCCAGAGCAGGATATGGTGCTCGAAATAGACCGGCATATTGGTCACATCGACCGACAGCACCGGCACCAGTTCGCCAGCGACGTGATAGGTCACGCCGCCGAAAGTCTCACCCGACACTTCGGTCGGCATCAGTTCCGGCAAGCTCGGCATGGTTTCCCCCTAGCGAGCGGCGCCCCTAACCTTGTGGCGGGTGCGAACGCTGCGTGGAACAGGTTTGATCGGGCGGATCGGCGCGATCAAATCAAAACCGCGCGATGATGCACGAGGATGCGCGCCGACGATCTAGCCGAGCCGCTTCTCCAGAATAAGCGCGGGCAATCCCGAATTGCCGCCGCAGTCGGCGGTCCTGCCCGCCGGCCGGAACCCATTGGCCTCGTAGAAGGCGATCGCCACGGCATTGGCTTCCTCGACCTCGAGACGCAGCGTATGCATCTCGGGAAAGCTGGCCTCGACCTCGTCGAGCAACGAGTGGCCAATGCCTCGCCGCTGGTAGGCCGGATGCACGTAGAGCTGGTTCAGAAGGACGATCTTCGGGTCGGTGGTGGCGGCGGCGAATGCCATGCCGCCGAGCCGCTTGCCATCGTCGGCGACCAGGAATTCGGAATTCGGTCGCGTCAACCGCGCCTTGAGCGAGGCGATCGAATGCCAGTCGTCGGTGATCGCGGTAACCCGCTCGGCGCCATAGATGGTGTCATAGGTCGCATGCCAGGTCTCGACCAGCAGCGCACGGACCGCAACCAGATCGCGTTCGCTGGCGGTGCGGACGAACATCGCCCTACTCGATGCCGAGCTTGGCCTTGACCAGGTCGTTGACCGCCTGCGGGTTGGCCTTGCCGCCGGTGGCCTTCATGACCTGACCGACGAACCAGCCGGCCATGGTCGGCTTGGCGCGCGCCTGCTCGGCCTTGTCCGGGTTGGCGGCGATGACCTCGTCGACCGCCTTCTCGATAGCGCCGGTGTCGGTGACCTGCTTCATGCCGCGGCTCTCGACCAGCTTGCGCGGATCGCCACCTTCGTTCCAGACGATCTCGAACAGGTCCTTGGCGATCTTGCCGGAAATGGTGCCTTCCTTGATCAGGTCTAGAACGGCACCGAGCTGATCAGGTGAAACCGGAGCATTTTCAATGTCTTTGCCGGCCTTGTTCAGCTGACCCAGCAGATCGTTGATGACCCAGTTGGCGGCGAGCTTGCCGTCGCGACCGGAGGCCACCTTCTCGAAATAGTCGGCAATCGGCTTCTCCGACACCAGGACGGAAGCGTCATAGGCCGACAGGCCGAGCACATCGACCAGCCGCGCCTTCTTGTCGTCGGGCAGCTCAGGCAGTTCCTTTTCGAGCGCGTCGACATAGGCCTGGTCGAACTCCAGTGGCAAAAGGTCTGGATCCGGGAAGTAGCGGTAGTCGTGCGCCTCCTCCTTGGAACGCATCGAACGCGTCTCGCCCTTGTTCGGGTCGAACAGGCGTGTCTCCTGGTCGATCTTGCCACCGTCTTCCAGGATGGCGATCTGCCGGCGCGCCTCGTATTCGATGGCCTGGCCGATGAAGCGGATCGAGTTCATGTTCTTGATCTCGCAGCGCGTGCCGAACGCGCCACCCGGACGACGGACGGAAACGTTGACATCGGCGCGCAGCGAGCCTTCGTCCATGTTGCCGTCGCACGTGCCGAGATAGCGCATGATCGAGCGAAGCTTCGTCACATAGGCCTTGGCTTCCTCCGCCGAGCGGATGTCGGGCTTGGAGACGATCTCCATCAGCGCCACGCCGGAGCGGTTGAGGTCGACATAGGACATCGTCGGGTGCTGGTCGTGCATCGACTTGCCGGCGTCCTGCTCCAGATGCAGGCGCTCGATGCCGACCTCGATATCCTCGAACTCGCCGTGCCGGTCGGGGCCGACCGAGACGATCACCTTGCCCTCGCCGACGATCGGCTGCTTGAACTGCGAGATCTGGTAGCCCTGCGGCAGGTCCGGATAGAAATAGTTCTTCCGGTCGAAGACCGACTTGTGGTTGATCGCGGCCTTGAGGCCGAGCCCAGTGCGGATCGCCTGCTTGACGCATTCCTCGTTGATGACCGGCAGCATGCCGGGCATCGCCGCGTCGACCAGGCTAACGTTGGCGTTGGGCGCCGCGCCGAACGACGTCGAGGCACCCGAGAAAAGCTTGGCCTGCGAGATCACTTGCGCATGCACTTCGAGCCCGATGATGACCTCCCAGTCGCCGGTGGCGCCGGGGATCAGACGTTTTGCGTCGGGGGTGCGGGTGTCGATGATGCTCATAGAGGCCTGCTCGTTCGCGAACGTGATTTTCACGCCAGACGTGAAAGTCACTCGCTAGTGCAAACCGCCTTGTGAGACAAGCCTCGCGCTGGCCTTCCGCGCCGCTTTCGCCTAAGAAGTGTCCATCCAATGGAGAGTGGATGTCCACTTACGTCAGTCCCGGTGAAGCCCTGACCTCGTAAGAGGCAGGGCAGGAAAACCTGAAACCCCGTGCCGCGATGTCTCGCGGCGGCGGCTTTTGTTGTTTTTCCCGGGAGTTCTCCAATGGGCATTTCGCGCAGCGCATGACCCCGAAAATCGGAACCGATTTTCGGAAAGGATCATGCGCCAACCAAGAGTGCCACGCGTCCAAGAGGACGCGCGGCGCTGTGGGGAACAGCGCATCCTGCATCTGCTCGCGCAGGGCGGACGTATCGAAATCGAAAAGAACGAGAGCAGGAAGATCGCCGCGGTTCGGTGCCTGACCCGCGACGGCTGGCGCTATCCGGGCTTCGACCTGGAACTCTTTCGAAAACTGAGGCGCAAGAAAGCGGTTTCCTCGACGGATGCCGGACCTTACCGCATCACCCGGCGCGGGCTCGAGCTGGTCCGCGCCGAGCTCGACAACCGATAGAACGCGCCGACGCCGCCGGCTGGCAACAGCCGGCGGTTTTTACTCAAGATCAAGCGGTGGCGATGTATTGCTTGATCTCTTCGGCCTCGCGCTCGACATCCTCGATGCGGCGCTTGACCACGTCACCGATGGAGACGATGCCGTCGAGCAGGCCGTTTTTCTCCACCGGCAGATGGCGGAAGCGGCCCCTCGTCATGATCTCCATGACCTCGTTGACCGTGTGGTTTTCGTTGCAGATCTTCACCTTCGGCGTCATCGCCGAACGCACGGGGATATCGAGCGCGGCGGCGCCTTCCCTGGCCACGACCTTGACGATGTCGCGCTCCGAGAGGATGCCGACGATCTTTCGGTCGCCATTGGTGATGACGAGCGCGCCGATCCTGTGCTCGGCCAGCATGCGAATGGCCTCGCTAAGTTTCTCATTGGGCCCGAGCGTGAACACGTCATGGCCCTTGCTTTCCAGAATTGCCTTAACCGTCATGGCGTCCTCCACTGCCTTTGACGCCGGCTCCCCCGCCCCGACCGGCTTTTGAGCCCCTGCGCCCTCGCAAAGACACTGGGTGCTTGGGCAACATCGTGCGCCGTGATTGGTTGCATTTCAAGTGGAAGCAGGTCTCAGACCGCGGGCCAAGGACGGTCGAAAAAACGCAAGCCGAAAAAGCCGGCGACGAAGCCGCCGATATGAGCCTCCCAGGCGATCTGGCCCTCGATTCCTGGCGCGAAGCCGATCAGGCCGGTGGCAAGATTTATGACCATCCAGACGCCCAGAAAGGTCATGACGCCACGCGAGCGCAACACCGCCGCGATCGGCAAGGGCTCGCCGGCGAAAGCGGCCTTGCCGGACGAACGGTCGACGCGGAAGCCATAGCGCGCCGCCGCGCCCATCATGCCGGAAATCGCGCCCGAAGCACCGACCAGCGGCGCCTCGCCATAGGGATGCAGCGCCCAGAACAGAACAACCGAAGCCAGCCCGGTCACAGCGTAGAATATCGCAAAGCGCAGCGCGCCGAGGCGATTGGCGAGCGGCGAGCCGAAAGCCGCAAGCCAGATCATGTTGATGGCGATGTGAGCAACGCCCCCATGCATGAACGCATAGGTGAACGGACGCGTGAACAGGAACCAGTCGAAGCCGTATTGGCCGGTATAGAGCACCGGAATGAAGGCACCGTCGTAGAGCAGCGTCATTTGCTGCGTCTCGTTCAGCCCATATTGCTGCAGCAGATAGACCGCCCCGCAAATGGCGATCACCGCGAGCACGATCGGAGGCAGATTGAACACCGGCTCGCGACGCGGCGGCTCGGGGGCCTCGTCCGGCAGCGGTTCGGTTTCGGTGGGATTTACCGGTTCGCTCATGCGCCCTTGCAGGTCTGGGACTCGATTTCGGCGAGCATGTAGATCACGCGCTTTCGAAGCACAAATAGCGAATCGCCACAGTCACGACCGGAAAAGCGCGAATCAGAACCGGGGGCGAATCAAAAAGAAGGCCGTCCAGGTGTCCCCCTGAACGGCCGGTCGAGTCCCCCTGCTCCCATAAACTCTGACTGAAGTGCTGCCGATCGCTGCTGAAACGACCGTTTTGGAGTGACTTTCGTGTGCCACGGGCGTCGCCAGCGCGCAATGTAAACCACTTGTTAACCTTAACGACCCCGAGGCGTGAACAAACGTTAACGATACTGGCACGCATCCTGCTCCGCACCGCATGAAGGTCATCGGAGGGCGCCCTGTCTGTTCGCCGATGGGACATCAAAAGACAGATTGTGCGGAGCGGAATGGACATGAAAGAAAAAGGATCGATCGCGCTGTTCCAATATTGGAACCAGCTGCGTGATGGTCGCCTTGCCCCGAAGCGATCGGAAGTGGAGCCGGCGGACATCAAGTCGCTTTTGGCGGACACCTTCATCCTGGAGCGCGACACGCGCGGCGAAGCGGTGTTCCGGCTGGCCGGCACAAGGCTCTGCGCCTATTACGGCCGGGAGCTCAAGGGCTTCTCCTTTCCCTCGCTCTGGCGCGAGAAGGACCAGCGGCTGGTGTCGCGGCTCATGCAGGGCGTTTTCGAGCAGAAATCGGTCCTGCTCATGACCTTCGAAGGGTTCAGCCGCAACGGCCGTTCCAACAAATTCGAGCTCCTGGCGCTGCCGCTGGACGGCGGTGCGGAGAACCAACGCTGCCTCGGCATCATCAGCACCGCCGACAAGCCGTTCTGGCTGGGCGCCGACCCGCTCGTCGACGCACTAATCGACACGATCCGGGTGATAGATCCCGAGAAGGAGCCGATGTTCCTGAAGAACCGGCCCGCGATCGACGTTCCATCGCTCGTCCCGGCCGAATTCGACCCTCCGGAGACCATTTCGGCGCTCGGCCGCGTGCGCCGCATCCGCCATCTCGTCGTCCTCGACGGCGGGCGTCACGAATGAGCCCGGCCGCGCGCGTTTTCTGCCTCGCACACGGTTAATTTTTCCGCCTGGAATCGACTTCCCGGCGTCGGCATTCGCGGCCGATTTTTCCCGTTTGTTAACCTGCTTTGCTGTACTTTTTGGGCGAAATTCCTCGCATCGTCGCGCGGAATGCCAATGGGGTGTAGGCGGTCATGAGGTCAGCGGCGGTAGATTATGCACCGTCACGAGCTGAACGGCGCAACTTTCAGCGTGTCCGCGTCAAGATTTACGGGCGCTTCATGCTGGAGGACCGCACCGAGCATCCATGCCAGGTGATCGACATGTCACCCGGCAACGTTGCGCTGCGCACCGATCGCATCGGCATGCCGGGCGAAAAGGTCATCGCCTATATCGACCATATCGGCCGCGTTGAAGGCGTCGTGACCCGCACCTCGCAGGACGGCTTCGCCATGACCGTCATCGCTTCGGATCGCAAGAAGGACAAGCTCGCCGCGCAGCTCACATGGCTTGCAAACAAGCATGAGCTAGACCTGCCCGAGGACCGTCGTCATGAGCGCGTGGCGCCGCGCAATCCGATGAGCGTTCTGCAGCTCACCGATGGGCGCCAGTATCAGTGCCGCATCATCGACCTGTCGCTGTCCGGTGCTGCGATCGAGATCGACGTCAAGCCGGCGATCGGCGTCCAGGTCATGCTCGGCACGATGCGCGGCCAGGTGGTGCGCCATTTCGAGGACGGCGTCGCCATCGAGTTCGCCGTCATCCAGCGGCCGGAAACGCTCGATCAGGAATTCAACGCGCCGCGGTCCTGACGCGGACCGCATAGCAAGCGCGAAGCCAACCGGCCCTCAGCGGCCGGTTTTTTGTTGCCTAGTCTTGATCGCCCGGAGCAGGCACGTCCCGTGCCGGCAGAACCCTCTCGCAAACCTGGGTAACCCTGAATAATCCAGGACCGCGATAGTTCAAATTTTATGTTTATTCGACCGGCGTTTTACTCAATGTCTACTTCGCGTTTTTGCGTCAAATAAATCCCAACGTGGCACAGTCTTCTCAAACGGGGAGACTACCACAATGAAAATGACGAGGGGCAAGCTGTTGCTCTTGGCAATGGCGATGCATCTGTCCGCGTGGGGAACGGCAAGCGCAGGACCGGTTTACATGCATACGGGTGGCCGCACTACCCAGCCGGTCGGTCACTATGATTTCTGTCAGCGCATTCCTGTCGAATGCAACGAGCGGACGCCGAAGGGCACGCCGGTCGAGCTGACGCGCAAGCTGTGGGCGACGATCGTCAACGTCAACAATTCGGTCAACACCCGCGTCAAGCCGCGCACCGACATGGAAATCTACGGTGTCGAGGAATACTGGGCCTATCCTGACAAGGGCGTCGGCGATTGCGAGGACTACGCGCTGGAGAAGCGGCGCGAGCTGATGGCTGCGGGTGTCCCGGCCGGCAATCTGTTGATGACGGTGGTGCGCCAGCCGAATGGCGATGGCCATGCCGTGCTCACCGTGCGCACCAGCCTCGGCGAGTTCATCCTCGATAACCTCGAGCCGAAAGTGCTCGCCTGGAACGACACGGTCTACACCTACCTCAAGCGTCAATCGACCGAGAATTCGGGCGTTTGGGTCACCATCAACGACGGCCGCGAGGATGCGGTCGCCAGCGTCCGCTAAGGGCGCCAAAGCGATTAGCTACGTCGTGCCCGCGCGGCGTGCTTAGGGAAAAGCCCGGTCGAGTCCCCACCCTCCCCGTCCCCAACGACCGGGTTTTAGGAGCCGGCCCCTGTCCCCGGGGCCGGCTCCGCTATTTCGGGCAGTACCCGTCTCGAGGTCGACCGGCCGGCGCCCTCTTGCCGAAGCGCCATTGGCCGGCGGCCCTTCCGGATCGGGGCAGACAGGAGTATAGCGCGATCATTGCGGATCAAGGCGATGCTGGAAGTCCCGGAGGATCGCGGTGCCCGGCACCGGTTGTTCAAGGCCATAGACGAGGCTTTCAAAACGGGCGACTTCGAGGGCCTCGGCAAGGCGCTCGGCGGCTCGGCGAACTGGTTCGACGAGAGGATGCCGTTCGAGCTCGGTCTCGGCCATCCGCTGGAATATGCCATCTACTGGAGCCCGGCCGCATTCATCGCCGCCTTGCTCGATGCCGGCTCGAACCCGAATTATGAGGATCCTGCCGGCTTTCCCTCGATCATTGCCGCGTTATCGACGGAACGGCCGGACAGGCTGGAGGTCTTGCGTACCCTGATCGAACACGGCGCCAACCCGGATATGCGCGGCGTGAACGACTGGACGCCCCTGCACTACGCGGTTTCGCGGCGTGACGCCGAGGCGATCCACCTGCTGCTGGTCTCGGGCGCGGACCCGTCGCTAAGGACCCGCATCGACGACTATGAGACACCATTGGAAGGCGCGGAAGAGGCCGGCTTCGAAGCCGGCGCCTTTCTGCTGCGTGAAGCGATGAACAGTCGCCGCGGATGAGGACGCGGCGCGCGGTCGCCGTTATACCACCGCCAACTTGGCCTTGAAGCGCTTGGCGTTGGCCACGTAATGGGCTGCCGAGACACGCAGCCGCTCGATCGCCGCTTGGTCCAGCGTCCTTATCACCTTGGCGGGCGAGCCGACGATCAGCGAATTGTCCGGGAAAACCTTGTTTTCCGTCACCAGCGCGCCGGCGCCGACCAGCGAGTTGCTGCCGATCCTGGCGCCGTTCAACACGATGGCACCCATGCCGATCAGGCTGTTGTCGCCGATCGTGCAGCCATGCAGCAGCGCCCTGTGGCCGATCGTGCAGCCTTGGCCGATGGTCAGCGGAAACCCCGGATCGGTGTGCATGATCGTATGTTCCTGCACATTGGTGTCGGCACCGATGATGATCGGTTCACCGTCGCCGCGGATGGCGACACCGAACCAGAAGCCGACATTGCGGCCGATCCTGATATTGCCGATCAGCGTGGCGTCGGGGGCGATCCAGTTGGTTTCCGCATCCTCGAACTCAGGCGCTTTCCCATCGATCGCATAGACCGGCATTTTGCGTCTCCGAATCGTCTCAACCAACGAATTCGAAAGACCCTAAGTTGGCGGTCGCCCAGGATGCAATGGTAATGATCACGACGCCGAGCGCCAGCGCCCAGGCAATGGCGGTGCAGCCGCAGGACAACAGCGCCATCGTGCCGATGCGCCCCTCGCGCCGGGCAGCCAAGGCTTCATTCGTGAGCATAAACGGTCCGGCGCAGGCCGTCGCCGCCAGTGAACGCAGGATATGGACCGGCGAAACATAAGGTTCGGCAAAGGCCAGGCGCCTGCCGGACAGCAACTCCATGGCCGACCCGGCCAGCCCGCAGGCCGTCAGACCGACCGCAAAAGCGTAAAGAACAAGCACAACGGGATCCATGTTTACCACTCGTTTACCATGAAAACGCACAGTCGTGCCAACGCGCTGCAAGAGCCATGCCGCGCAGGCTGTGCCGCCGAAGGACAGGTGGGCGGATCGGGAAAGAGCGAATGAAACAGGCAACCGCCGCCGAGAGCCCGGACTTCGAGGTCGTCGATTCGACCTTGATGAAGCGGGTCTTCTATGTTTTCGCGGCGCTGGCGCTGCTTTCGGTGGCGATCAGCGTCGGCGGCAAATGGCTTGGACGGTCGATCGCCATGGCCGGCTATTCGGATGACACGACGGTGCGCCGGATCGTCATGGGCAACAATCTGATCAGCGTGCCGGCAAACTTCATCCGCTTCGACCAGGCCAGGCGCGACGGCATCGCCTCGCGGCTCGATCTCTACCTGCGCTATCCCGAGATGGACGGCTACAGCACCGCCGCACGCGACGACTTCAACCACGCGACGACCAAGAAGATCGTGTTCCTGTCATTCGAGCCGCGCATGATGTCGCGCGACATGAGCGGCCGCTTCGCGCCGATCTACAGCGCCCTGATCGAAAAGCCGGGCACAGCCGGTCCGGGCGGCACGACGGTTTATGCCTTCAGCGAAAAATCAGGTTATCTCAACGAAGTGCTGGCCGTCGCCGAACGCCCCGGCAAGGATCCGTTCGTCGCCCGCTGCCTCAGCGGGCCGAGCGCCGAGGAATCGCTGGCCCCTTGCGAGCGCGACATTCAGGTCGGCGATGAGCTCAGCCTCACCTACCGTTTTCCGCGCGAGTTGCTGGCGAACTGGCCGGCGCTCGATGCGGCCATTGCAGCCAAGGTGACGGCTATCCTGAAAACGGGACACTAGCGGCCGGCTCAACGCTTCTCCGTTTCGGGCGCCAAGACATGGTCTGGCATCGCGCTGACAAGGCGCGCTAAAGATTGAGCATGACGCCAGCCTATCTCGCCTTCGACCCCGCCAGCCGCCGCCTCCGACTCGACCCGCACGAGCCGGCCTTCGTGCAGAACCCGTATGAGGCTTATGTCTTCCTGCACGGCGCCGCCAACGCCTTCTTCTGGGAGGACTACGGCTTCTGGTGTTTCGGCGGTTTCGATGACGTGAGCCGTCTTTTGCGCGACCGCCGTTTCGGCCGCCAGAACCCGGCGGGGATCCCCGACAGCCGCGGCGTGGGCGACGACCGCTCGCATCTCGTGTCCTTCGACGCGATCGAGGCAAATTCAATGCTGGAGCTTGAGCCGCCGGTGCATACGCGGCTGAGGACGCTGGTCAACCGCGCCTTCGTCTCGCGCCAGGTCGAGCGGCTGAGGCCGCGCATCGAGGCATTGGCCAATGAACTGGTCGACCGCTTCGAGCCGGGCGGCGTCGACCTATTGCCAGCCTATGCCTCGCCCTTGCCGATCACCATCATCGCCGAAATGCTCGGCGTCCCGGTCGATATGGGGCCGCAGCTGCTCGACTGGTCGCATCGGATGGTCGCGATGTACGTGCACGGGCGCACGCGCGAGATCGAGGACACGGCCAACCGCGCCGCGCGCGATTTCGCCGCTTTCCTGCGCGGCCATGTGGCCGAGCGGCGCAGGAGACCTGGCGACGACCTGCTTTCCCTGCTGATCGAGGCCCAGGACAACGGCCAGAAACTTTCCGAGGACGAGCTGGTGTCCTCGGCGATCCTGCTTCTCAATGCCGGCCATGAAGCGACTGTGCACCAGACGGGCAATGCGGTGCGCTCGATCCTGGCGCAAGGCGGCGATCCACGCCGCTTCTTCGAAACGCCGGAGAAAAACGTCGCGGCAGTCGAGGAATGCCTGCGCTACGACGCGCCGCTGCACATGTTCCTGCGCTATGCCTATGAGGAAATTGAAGTGTCGCCGGGCATTCTGGTCAAGCCCGGCGAGATGGTGGCATTGCTACTCGGCATGGCCAACCACGATCCCCTGGCCTTTGCCGAGCCCGACACATTCAATCCGGCGCGCACGGACCAGAAGAACGTCTCCTTCGGTGCCGGCATTCATTTTTGCATCGGCGCGCCGCTGGCGCGGCTGGAGTTGCAGGTGTCACTGAAAACGCTGTTCGACCGGCTGCCGGATCTGAGCCTGGCGGAGACGCCGCGCTTCCGCGACACTTACCATTTCCACGGTCTGGAACGGGTTGCCGTGACCTTTTGACCGCGAACCGATCCGCCTCGAAAGCTGAAATCGTCGTTCGGAACCTAAACATGAAATTCGCCTACCTGCAGGAGCCGCCTTTCTGCTTCACCGACGCGTCGGGCGCGATCACTGGCTGCGACGTGGAACTCGCCAAGCGGATATGCCAGATGCTCGGCGAGGACTTTTCGTCGATCGAGACGGAGTTCGCCGAACTGCTCCCCGGTTTGGTCGACGGCCGCTGGGACATGACGACCGGCCTGTTCATCTCGGAAGAGCGCAGCAAGCTCGTGGATTTCACACGGCCGATCTGGTCACTCCCGGACGGGCTCATGGTCGCCAGGGCCAACCCGCTGGACTTGACTGGCTACCGGTCCATCGCTCGGCACCCCTCCGCCGCGCTCGCAGTGATATCGGACCAGATCCAGCACCAGACCGCGCTGCGGAATGGCGTGCTGCCGCAACGGATCAGGATATTCGCAACACAGGCCGAAGCAGCCGAAGCCGTCGCGGCGGGTCACGCCGACGTCTATGCCAGCGTCGCCATGGCACATCGCGGCTATGTCAACGGGCGGCCAGGCGCGCTGCTCGATGTGATCGACGTCCCGGCCTCCGAACGGCAACCGGCCGCGGGCGCTTTCGCTCTCGCCAAGGGCAATGACGCGCTGCGCCGGCGCGTCGACCAATGCCTCGGTGACCTGCTCGGAAGCGCCTGGCACCGAGAGATCATGGGTCGCTATGGCTTTTCCGACAGCGATATCGACCGGCTGCTCTGATTACGGCTGCGAAGCAATCAAAGCTTGATCACATACCCCTTGCGCGTCGTCTCGAGCACTTCCCAGGTGCCCTTGAAACCTGGCCTCAGCACGAAACTGTCGCCGGCCCGGACAGTGCGGGTCTCGCCGCCATCCTCTGCGATGACCGAGACGCCGGACAGGATGTGGCAGAACTCCCATTCGTCATAGACGATGCGCCACTTGCCCGGCGTCGCTTCCCAGATGCCGGCATAAAGGCCGCCGTCGCGCTCCTCGACGTTCCAGGTGCGGAATTTCGGATCGCCGGAGATCACCCGGTCCGGGGCCGGCGCGCCGGCCTCCGGTTCGACGCTGTCGATATTGACCGCAAGAAAGGCCGACATATCAGACCTTGCCGAGCGCCTGTTCGAGGTCGGCGACGATGTCGTTGACGTCCTCGATGCCGATCGACAGCCGCACGGTATCCGGCCCGGCGCCGGCCTTGACCTTCTGCTCGTCGGAAAGCTGGCGATGCGTGGTCGAGGCCGGGTGGATGACCAGCGACTTGGTGTCGCCGACATTGGCGAGGTGCGAAAACAGCTCCAGCGCCTCGACGAATTTGACGCCGGCCTCGTAGCCGCCCTTGAGGCCGAAAGTAAACACGGCGCCGGCGCCCTGCGGCGAATATTTCTTCTGCAGCGCGTTGTTCTTATCGCTCGGAAGGCCGGGATAGTTCACCCAGGCAACCTTGGGATGGTTGGAGAGCCAGCCGGCGACGCTCGCGGCATTGTCACAATGGCGCTGCATGCGCAGCGGCAAGGTTTCCAGACCGGTCAGGATCAGGAAGGCGTTGAAGGGCGAGATCGCCGGGCCAAGGTCGCGCAGGCCGAGCACGCGCGCAGCGATGGCGAAAGCGAAATTGCCGAAGGTCTCGTGCAGCACCAGACCGCCATATTCGGGCCGCGGCTCCGACAGCATCGGATATTTGCCCGACTTCGACCAGTCGAACGTGCCGCCGTCGACAATGACGCCGCCGATCGAATTGCCATGGCCGCCGATGAACTTGGTCAGCGAATGCACGACGATGTCGGCGCCGTGCTCGATCGGCCGCACCAGATAGGGCGAGGCCAGCGTGTTGTCGACGATCAACGGCAGGCCATACTTGCGGGCGATGTCGCCGATCTTTTCGATGTCGACGAAGACGCCACCGGGATTGGCAAGACTTTCGATGAAGATCGCCTTGGTCTTGTCGTCGATCTGGCTCTCGAAGGTCGCGAGGTCGTTGACGTCGGCCCAGCGCACCTCCCAGCCATAATTCTTGAAGGCGTGGCCGAACTGGTTGATCGATCCGCCATAGAGCTTGTTGGCGGCGATGAAATTGTCGCCGGGGCGCATCAGATTGTGAAAGACGATGACCTGCGCGGCATGGCCCGAGGCAACGGCAAGCGCCGCCGTGCCGCCTTCGAGTGCTGCGACGCGCTCCTCGAGCACCGCCTGGGTCGGGTTCATGATGCGGGTGTAGATGTTGCCGAAGGCCTTCAGCCCGAACAGCGAGGCGGCATGGTCGGCGTCGTCGAAGACAAAGGAGGTGGTCTGGTAGATCGGCGTGGCCCGAGCGCCAGTGGCCGGATCGGGCTTGGCGCCGGCATGAACGGCGAGCGTGTTGAAACCGGGCGTACTGGTCATCGAAATCCTCTCCTGACCGTTCTAAAATCGCCGGGCATTCTTGGCGAAGCCCGGCTGGGAATGCAAAGAAGAAAATACCTTTCGGCGTGCGATCTTCGGCGAACGCCCGAGAAAATCCATTTCTTCCCGGTATAATTTTGCGCGAGCTGCGCTCCGCTATTTCTGCCGCACGCCGAAGCTCTGAAAACCCTGGCGCATTATCGGCTTCTTCGACGACAGAACGCCGGAATTGACGCCGGTCCAACCGATTTCGCCCGACAGCTTGCCATATTCGATCTTGGGGCAGCGGTTCATCACCACCTTGATGCCGGCCGCCTCGGCGCGGGCAGCGGCCTCGTCGTGGCGTACGCTAAGCTGCATCCAGACGACCTTGGGCAACGGATCGAGTTTCAGCACCTGGTCGACGATACCAGGGACTACCGCCGAGCCGCGAAAAATGTCGACCATGTCGACCGGCTGCGGCACGTCGGCCAGGCTGGCATAGACGGTGCGGCCAAGGATCTCCTTGCCGGCGTGTCCGGGATTGATCGGGAACACCGAAAAACCCTTGGCCAAAAGGTATTTCAGCACGAAATAACTCGGCCGCACATCGTTCGGCGAAGCGCCAACCATGGCGATGGTTTTCACCGAGTTCAGAATGCCGGCGATGTAGGCGTTGTCGTAAGTGTCGTGGTTCATGGCTCGTCCTCATATAGCGCTTCGGCGAGAAAGGCAGCCGGATCGCTGCAGAAGTCGCGCATCATGCGAAAATGATCGGTGTCCTGAAAATCAATCAGGTCGAGGCCGAAGCGGCTGATGCGGAAGAGCCGCGCGTTCGGACAAGCCATCAGCAGCGGCGAGTGCGTGGCCATGATCACCTGCGCCGTGCCGGACTGCTCCATGCGTTGAAGCAATTTGAGCAGCTCGATCTGGCGTGTCGGCGACAGCGCGCTTTCGGGCTCGTCGAGAATGTAGATGCCTTGCCGGCGGCAGCGTTCCTCAAAGAAGCGGATAAAACCTTCGCCATGCGACCATGAGAGGAAATCGGGCGGCGCACCGCCGGATTCCCGCGCCGCCGCGTCGAGATAGCGTGCAACCGAATAGAAGGACTCGGCGCGAAAGAACCAACCCGCGGTCACCTTTGGCAGCCAGTGGCACCGGAAACTGCTCGCCAATCCTGCGCCGCTCTTGTCGATGGCGCGAGAATGATCGACGGGCATGTAGCCCTTGCCGCCGCCAGCCTCGTCATAACCGGCCAAGGCACCGATCGCTTCAAGCAGCGTCGATTTGCCGGTGCCGTTCTCGCCGACGATGATGGTGATGGCCGAGGCGAATTCGAACTCGAATGCGCCCTCCCGAAAGAGCGGCAGGTTCCAGGGATATTTGTCCCAGTCGGCAACGCGCGACGGCTCAAGCAGGATGCGCCTGAGATAGGGCGCTTTCAGCCGCGTCAGTTGCTTGCGGGCAGCCATGTCGCACCTTCAGCGATGGGATGGCGCGGCTTCATTCAGGCCCGCTACTCGTCGGTCCATTCCGGCTTGCGCTTGCCGATGAAGGCGCCGATGCCTTCCTCGGCGTCGCGTGCCAGCATGTTCTCGACCATCACCCGGCCGGTATAGGCATAGGCATCGGCCAGCCCCATTTCGGTCTGGGCGTAGAAGGCTTCCTTGCCAGTCTTGACGACCAAAGACGATTTCGAAGCAATGGTTTGCGCGTATTTGTTGACAACTTGATTCAGATATTCGCGCGGCACGATGCGGTTGATCAGGCCGAATTCCTTCGCGGTCGCGGCATCGATCGTCTCACCGGTGAGCAGCATTTCCATCGCCTGCTTGCGCGAGACGTTGCGCGACAGCGCCACCATGGGTGTCGAGCAGAACAGGCCGATGTTGACGCCCGGCGTGCAGAAGGTCGCTTCGTGCGAGGCGATGGCAAGGTCGCAGCTGGCGACCAGTTGCAGGCCGGCGGCTGTGGCAAGGCCATCGACCTCGGCGATCACCGGCTTTGGATGGCGCACAATTGTCTGCATGAGCTTGGCACAAGCGGCGAAGGTCTTTTCGAAGAAGGCCTTGCCGCGATCCGTTTCGGCGCGGTGGGCCGTCATCTCCTTGAGGTCGTGACCGGCGCAGAACACTTTTCCTGACCCCGCCAGGATGATGACGCGCACGGATTTGTCTTCTCTCACACGGTCGAATTCGGCCTGCAGGGCCGCCATTGTCGCCAGCGACAGCGCATTGGCCGGCGGGCTGGCGAGCGTGAGGCGCAGGACGCCCTTGTCCTGGCTGACAAGAACGGGGCCGTCGGCGACGGCGGGCTTGATGGCGACGACTTCGGCCATTTCCAATCTCTCGGGTCAGCGCTCGCGGCGCATGGAGCAACAGAACTAGCACGCTGCCGGTTGAAGAACAGCCGCGAGGCGTGTTTTCTCCGTCGCACCGTTTGGTCCAGGCATATCGCCCGGAGCTTGCCATTCCATATAGGACGCCGCCATGCCTACCCAAAGCAATCTGAAGCCAATGCTCAACGCGGCCGAGGTCAATGCGCTGATGGCGAGCGTCTATCCGCAGCTCAACGACAGCTTTACCTCGTACGAGGCGATCGAAGTGTTTCCCGGAGGCTGCACGGTGCGGCTCAATGCCGATGAGCGGCATCTGCGCCCCGGTGGCACGGTATCCGGTCCGTCCTTATTCACGCTGGCCGACATTGGCGGTTATGTCTGCGTGCTCAGCCACGCCGGACCGGACGCGCTTTCGGTGACGGTCAACCTCGACATCAACTTCATGCGCAAGGCCGAGGCCGGTCCGATCGACGGCCATTGCCGGATCCTGAAGCTCGGCAAGAGCCTGATGGTCTTCGACATCGACATCGTCGCCGGTCCCGATGGGCACACTGTCGCGCATGCCACCGGCACCTATTCGATCCCAAGGAAACGCGAAATGATGCGGTAAAATAATACCGTCATATCAAACCATTGTTTTTGCTTGATTTTATGCACCGAATTCGTTTTCGATCGCCTTGACGGGTCAGGCGCCCTCGCCTATAAGCCCTCGCGAAGCAGCGGCCCGCAACGGCCGCCGTTTTGTTATTGGCGGGTGGCTTCGGCTTTCCTGTCAATCCAAGCAACAAGAAACGCCTTCTCTTGTCCCTTTTGGATGGGAAAGGTCAACGTGAGAGCAAAACCATGGCTACCTTTTCGCAGAAGCCTGCGGATGTGGTGAAGAAGTGGGTGCTGATCGACGCCGAAGGTCTCGTCGTCGGTCGTCTGGCCACCGTCATCGCCAACCATCTGCGCGGCAAGCACAAGCCCACCTTCACCCCGCATGTCGATGATGGCGACAATGTCATCGTCATCAACGCCGACAAGGTGGTGTTCACCGGCAAGAAGTACACCGACAAGGTCTACTACTGGCACACCGGCCATCCCGGCGGCATCAAGGAGCGCACCGCGCGCCAGCTGCTCGAGGGCCGTTTCCCCGAGCGCGTCGTCGAGAAGGCCGTCGAGCGCATGATCCCGCGCGGCCCGCTTGGCCGTCGCCAGATGAAGAATCTCCGCGTCTATGCAGGCGCCGAGCATCCGCACACCGCCCAGCAGCCCGTCACGCTCGACGTGGCCAAGCTGAACTCCAAGAACAAGAGGGCCTCGTAATGGCTGAGCTTTCCTCGCTCGCAGAACTCGGCACCGTTGCCGCGCAGCCGGCCGCGCCCGTGCATGTCCAGAAGCTCGACAAGTCGGGCCGCGCCTATGCCACCGGCAAGCGCAAGAACGCCATCGCGCGCGTCTGGGTGAAGCCGGGCTCCGGCAAGATCACCGTCAACGACAAGGAATTCGCGGCCTATTTCGCGCGTCCGGTGCTGCAGATGATCCTCAACCAGCCGATCGTCGCGGCCAACCGCGCCGGCCAGTACGACATCGTCGCCACCGTCATCGGCGGCGGCCTCTCCGGCCAGGCCGGTGCGGTGCGTCACGGCATCTCCAAGGCGCTGACCTACTACGAGCCGGGTCTGCGCTCGGTGCTCAAGAAGGGCGGCTTCCTGACCCGCGACAGCCGCGTGGTCGAGCGCAAGAAGTACGGCAAGGCGAAGGCCCGCCGCAGCTTCCAGTTCTCCAAGCGCTAACAAGCGCTTGGAGCCAAGTTTTCCAAGCGCTAAGGAGCGCTTGGGGGCAAGTTCTCGAAGCGCCAAGCTTTACGGGTTCCAAGCTTTCGAAAGGCCGCCTCCGGGCGGCCTTTTTGTTTCCGCTACCAGTGCCCGGCCGGCGTTTTGATGTAGTCGATGAAGGCGCGCAGCGGCGCGGGCACCAGACGGCGGCCGGGATAATAGAGAAATGGCCCAGAGAAGCTCTGCCACCACGGCTCAAGCACAGGTTCCAGCGCGCCGCTCTCGAAATGCGGGCGGACCCAGTCCTCGAACAGCCAGAGAATGCCGACGCCGGCGATCGCCGCATCGATGGCGAGATCGACGCCCCCACCGATGCTGACGAGCAAGGGCCCAGTGGTATCGACCCGTACCACCTCACCATCCCGCTCGAACTCCCAGGGCGTCATGACCCCGCTCGGGAAGCGTCCGCGCACGCAGGCATGGCCAAGCAGGTCGCGCGGGTGCTGCGGCCGACCGTGCCGGTCAAGGTAGGACGGCGCGGCGGAGGTGGTGAAGCGCTGCGCGCGCGGCCCGATCGGCACCGCGATCATGTCCTGCTCCAGCCGCTCGTCATAGCGGATGCCGGCATCGCAGCCTGCCACCAGCAGATCGATAAAGTTCTCCTCGGCGATCACCTCCAGGCGAATGGCCGGATAGGCGGCGAGAAATCCCGGAACGATTCTTGGCAGCACCAGCCGCGAGGCGCTTATCGGCACGTTGACACGCAAGGTTCCGGCGGGCCGGTCGCGAAAGCCGTTCACCACATCGAGTGCGGCTTCTACCTCGCCCAATGCGGGGCCGAGCCGCGCCAGCAGGCTGGCGCCAGCCTCGGTCAAAGCGACGCTGCGCGTGGTGCGGTTGAAGAGTCGCACGCCGAGCTGGGTTTCCAGACGACGGATGGCTTCGCTGAGCGCGGAGGCGCTGCCCGCCGTCGCGCGGGCTCCTTCGCGAAAACCGCCGGCGCGCGCCACCGCCATAAACGCCTGGAGATCGTTGAGGTCAGCTGCCATTGTTCTTATTTCCGTACAGGTCGTGCCAGTTATACCCGGTTATCGGGACAGCGGCCATGCTCTATCTCCCTCGTCGACACGAAGGAGAACCATGATGTCCAGCGTAGACAAATCAGGCACATACCAACTGGGCGACCGCTCGGTCCACCGCCTCGGCTACGGCGCCATGCAGCTTGCGGGCAAAGGCGTCTTCGGACCGCCGAAGGACCATGACGCGGCAATCGCTGTGCTGCGCGAAGCGATAGCGCAAGGCGTGGACCATATCGACACCAGCGATTATTACGGGCCGTACGTCACCAACAAGCTGATCCGCGAGGCGCTGGCGCCCTACCCCGACGACCTCACCATCGTCACCAAGATCGGCGCCCGTCGGGGCGAAGACGCGTCCTGGCTGCCGGCCTTCACAGCCGACGAGCTCGAGCAGGCGGTGCACGACAATCTTCGCAATCTTGGCCTCGAGGTGATGGACGTCGTCAATCTGCGCATCATGTTCGGGGCGCTTGGTCCAGCCGAAGGCTCCATCGAGGCGCAGGTCACCAAGCTCGCCGAGCTGCAGCGCAAAGGCCTCGTGCGCCATATCGGCTTGAGCAACGTCACCCGCGCCCAAATAGCGGAAGGCCGAAAAATCTGCAAAATCGTCTGCGTGCAGAACCAGTACAATCTCGCGCATCGCGACGACGACGCGCTGATCGATGAACTGGCACGCGACGGCATCGCCTACGTGCCGTTCTTCCCGCTCGGCGGCTTCAGCCCGCTGCAATCCTCGACGCTGTCAAACGTGGCGGAACGGCTCGGAGCGACGCCGATGCAGGTTGCCCTGGCGTGGCTGTTGCAGCGCTCGCCCAACATCCTCTTGATCCCGGGCACGTCATCGGTCGCGCATTTGCGGGAGAATCTCGCGGCTGCCGAGCTGGAGCTGTCGGCGGATGTGCTCGCCGAGTTGGATGGCGTGGCGAAGGCCGCGTGATTGGCGACTAGCTAATCTCCCCCCTCGTGGGGGAGATGGCCGGCAGGCCAGAGGGGGGCGCTGTCCCGCCAGCATATCCAGCGTTTTTGAGTCAATCAAGCTCACGTTTGAAGTCACTGAAGATCGCAGGCCATCGAAGCTGGCGTTCCTTCGCGCCCCCCTCTGCCCTGCCGGCCATCTCCCCCACGAGGGGGGAGATCGGCTGTATCGGCGCCTCGCTTAATTAATACTCGCCGTATGCGCCGGCTCGGCCTGCTTGATGCCCGTCGTATATGGTACCCGATAGCCATTGGCCGCCAACCAGTCGATCGCCGCTTTCGGCTCATCCGTCTGGATGATCGTCGCGCCGCGGTCGACCCAGAAACCCCAGGCTTCGCGCGGCAGGCCGGCGGCGACGGCGAGTTCATCCCCGCGGCCGCCGGCAAGGAAGCCGCCCGGCTTGTGGACGATGGCGTAGGTGTCCGCCCAGAGATGCCAGCCGCCGCGGACCGCTTCCGCACGCATATGGTTGCCGAACAGCGGGCCGCCGTTCGACGTCAGCGTTTCCGCGCCGTTGCGCCAATTGATCAGCTCGATGGCATGAGGCGCGAACGCCTTGTTGACCTCGGCGGCGAAGGCGGCGTCATGCACGGCGTCGTCGGCGAGGATCGGCATGAACTGGAAGCCACCGCCGGCCTTGGCGAGCGCGGCGCTCGCCGTATCGATGCGCTGCCGGTTCCGGAGGTTCTCCTTGACGATCACCTGGTCGGCCATGCCGAGGTCGCGCGCCTCCGCGACCATGCCCGGCAGGTCGGTCACCTCCAGCTTGTTGTCGAGGTTGATCAGGATCCTGTCCCTTGTCGTCAGCAGCATCTCGCGCAGCGTCGAAACCGTCTCGTTGGTGACGGCCCCCGTGCCCTCTATGACCAGCCGGCACTTCTTCAGCTCGGAAAGCGTGTAGTTCACGACCTCGCCCTTGCAGGTGGTGGTGCGGTCGAGCCAGCTGTCATGCATGACGACGAACTCGCCATCCTTCGCGCGCCTGATGTCGACCTCGACGATCTCGGCGCCGATGGCGATCGACCCCTCGACCGCGGCCAGCGAATTCTCGGCGAAAGGCGTCTTGCGGGCCTCCATGCTGCCGGCGCGGTGCGCGGCGATCATCACATGATCGAACTGATTGGCATGTTCGAACCGGTCGAGGATCTGCGCGGCGCGTGTCTCGCCGGCTAAGCTTTGGCCAGGGATGGCGGCAAGTGCTGTGGACAGAAGAAGGCTCAGCCAGAGTGTTCGCATCGGGGGAATCGCTCCGTTCCGGGTCGAGACCCGGTTAGGCGATGCCTATGACAGGGCGGTGAACGAAGCCGGCTAGTTTTTCGTATCGAAGTCCGTCAAACCCGCTTGGCAAGGCGTCGGAACCAGGCGAGCGCCGGCATTTCGACGAAGCGCCAGGTGAACCAGGACGCGACGACGACAGCGATCAGCATCGCGATCAGAGCCGCGAAGCCGATCCATGGCGAGCCGGCGCCGAAGCCGGTCGCATGGTCGCCGCGCAGCATCAGATCGCCGACGATGCCGAGGCCGAGCCTGCGTTCGATGAGGCCGCCGACATTGATCATGCGCGCCTGGACGAAGATGTGCACCATGTAGATCGAGTAGGAGAGCGAGCCGAGCAACAGCATCGGCCGGCTGCGCAAAACCAAGCTCAGCCAGCCGCCCTCATGGGCGAAAAGATAAAGCGCCAGCGCGAAGACGACCGGCGCCAAAACGCCAATGTCGTTGGTGCCGGCAAAGGAGACGAACAGCGCAATCCCCACGATCATCGCAAGCTCTGCCAGCGTCCAGGCAAGGCGCCCTGCCCCGCCGCCAAGCGCCTGTCGCGCCTCTGCAATGGAATCGTGCTGAAACCAGGCGAGCAACGCGCCGAGCGAGAAACCGTAAAGGCAACGGATGAAGCCGAAATCGAAAGACACGTCCATATGACGCGTCGAGACCGCGAGCAGGAAAAGCGGCGCCGTCACAGCAGCGGCGACGAACCATATCCAGGCGAGCTGGCCGGCGGCGAAGACGACGGCGGCAAAGATGAGATAGGTGAAGAACTCGGCCGAGATGCTCCAGCTCGGCGCGTTCCAGCTCAGATGATCCTCAACCCCCATGCCCTGCAGAAGGAAGAGGTTGGCGATGAGGCTCTTCAGGTCGAAGCCGGCGGTGAAGGGCCCGGGACCCGTTCCGTGCAGGGCCGGCAGGACGAGCCGCAGCGCCTCGAAGCCGGCGAAGGCGGCAAGCATCAGGACATGCAGCGGATAGATGCGGCCGAAGCGCACCAGCGCGAAGCGGGCAAGGTCATCCTGCTCGTTCAGCCGGCTGCCATAGGCGCTGGCGATGACGAAGCCGGAGAGCACGAAGAAGAAGTCGACGAACAGATAGGAGCCGCCGACAAAGGCGCTTTGCGAAATCATCGACGTGGTCGGGAAGTGGAACAGCGCCACCAGCAGCGCGCAGATGCCGCGCCAGGAATCCAGCACCAGGAAGCGCTCGCCGGTCGCCGTGCCGGCACGGGACATCGCCGGCGCGGGCGCAAGGTTGAGCAGAGCCGTCTCAGCCATAATGATACAGATCCTGTGCTGCCGTGGCGCTCAGCGAGCGCCGCCTCGTTTCCGCAAGCTGTGACTGGCATGTTGCGTGCCGGTTCTGTAGTGGTGGCTGCCCGATGAAACCGAGGACCCGTAATGGCGAACCAAGAAATCGATCACGCCTTCACCGCCAGCTCCAAGACGGGCGCGTCGTTCGAGCCGACCTATGCCGGCGCGCTGTCATTCATGCGGCGCAAATACACGAAGGACGTGAAGGGCGCGGACGCCGTCGTGTGGGGCATTCCGTTCGACGCCGCTGTCACCAACCGGCCGGGCGCCCGCTTTGGGCCGCAGGCGATCCGCCGCGCCTCGGCGATCCTCGACAACGACCCGCAATACCCGTTCTCGCGCGACCTGTTCGAGCATCTTTCGGTGGTCGACTATGGCGATTGCCTGCTGGACAGCGGCAACCATCAGAAGACGCCCGGCACGATCGAGCGCGAGGCGGCCAAGATCTTGAAATCAGGCGCGTTCCTGCTGACGCTCGGCGGCGACCATTTCGTCACCTGGCCGGTGCTCAAGGCGCACGCCGCGATCCATGGGCCGTTGGCCCTGGTGCAGTTCGATGCGCATCAGGACACCTGGCCGGACGACGGCAAGCGCATCGACCACGGCTCCTTCGTTGCCCGGGCGGTGAATGAAGGCATCATCGATCCAGACCGCTCGATCCAGATCGGCATCCGCACGCACGCGCCGGATACGTTCGGCATCAAGATCCTCCACGGCCATGAAGTCGAGGAAATGCGGGCTTCCGACATCGCCTACGCCATCGTCGAGCGCACCGGCGGCAAGAAGACCTATCTCACTTTCGACATCGACTGCCTCGACCCTGCCTTCGCGCCCGGCACCGGCACGCCGGTGGCCGGTGGCCCGTCCTCGGCAAAAATGCTGTCGACGCTGCGCCAGCTGGGTCAGATCGACATCGTCGGCGCCGACATCGTCGAGGTTGCGCCGGCCTATGATCATGCCGATATAACGGCGATCGCCGGATCGATCATCGCCATGCACTATCTCGGCCTGCTGGCGGAACGAAAGGCGCGGCTCGAAGAATTGAGCAACGGCACTTATGCCGCAACAAATCATGCCAACGGCATATAACATTGGAATCGCAAGGAATTGGGTAAGCGATGAAACCGAAAATCTTCATTGACGGCGAACACGGCACCACCGGCCTGCAGATCAGGGCGCTGCTGGCCGACCGCGGCGACCTGGAGATCATCTCCATCCCGACCGAACGCCGCAAGGAAGCCGCCGCGCGCGCCGAATTCCTCAATGCGGCCGATGTTGCGATCCTTTGCCTGCCGGATGCGGCGGCGAAGGAAAGCGTGTCGCTGATTACGAACGACACCACCAAGGTGATCGACGCCTCGACCGCGCATCGCGTGGCCGAGGGCTGGGAATATGGCTTCGCCGAAATGGACAAGGACCAGGCGAAGAAGATCGCCAGCGCGAAGCGCGTCGCCAATCCGGGCTGCTGGCCGCAAGGCCCGATCGCCACGCTTCGTCCGCTGCTCTCCGCCGGCCTTCTGCCCGCCGATTTTCCGGTCACCGTGAACGGCATTTCCGGCTATTCCGGCGGCGGCCGGCCGATGATCGAGGACTATGTCGGCAAGGGCGAGGACGCGCCCGAGTTCCTGCCCTACGGGTTGACACTGCAGCACAAGCATGTGCCGGAGCTCCGCACCTATGCGAAGCTGTCGCATGACCCGATCATGCAGCCGGCGGTGGGCAATTTCGCGCAGGGCATGATCACGGTGGTGCCGCTGCAGCTCGGCGGTCTCGATCGCGTGCCGACAGGCGCTGAGCTCCATGCTGCGATCGCCGACCATTATGCGTCGATCGACGGCGGCGTGGTCGAGGTCGCGCCCTACACCCATATGGAGCGCATCCCGGAGATCGATCCGGAGATCTACAACGGCACCAACCGGATGAAGGTCTACGTGTTCGCCAATGACGAGCGGGCGCAGGCGCTGCTGATGGCCGTCTACGACAATCTCGGCAAGGGCGCGTCTGGTGCGGCGGTGCAAAATCTCGACCTGATGCTCGGCATCAAGCACTGAGCGGCGATGCAGGCGTTTCCAGAGCGCTGGGGCCTCCGAAAGGTTCGCTCGCGATACTGATCGCCGGCCGTCAGCTTCCGACCTTTATCTCGGTCTGTAGCGGATAGGCGCCCTTGGTGCCGCGCCAGTGCGCGGCGGCGAAGCCGAGCAGGACCAGCGCGATCGCCTGGTGCGTCAACGCCATGTGCAGCGGCACCTGCATCAGCAGCGTGCCGATGCCGATCGAGGCCTGGACGACCACCAGCGCGAACAGAAGCGTAGCCCGGCGGGCGTGGGTGGTGCCCGGCTGGCGCCGCCAAGTGGAGATCATGTGCCAGAGCGTCACGACGAAGATCGTATAGGCGCCCAGCCGATGCACGAACTGCACCGTCTTCGGATTTTCAAAGAAGTTCAGCCAGGCGGGCTTCAGGAGAAGCAAATCGGATGGAATCACCTTTCCGTCCATCAGCGGCCATGTGTTGTAGGAAAGGCCGGCGTGGAGCCCGGCGACCAGCCCGCCGAGATAGATCTGGATCAGCGCCAGCAGCACGATGAAGCCGGCGAGCCGCTGTGTCGACCGGTCGGCGGCGGGCTCGGAGTGCGGCGCCAAACCACGCGCCACCACCATCGTCGCCGTGAAGATCAGCGCGGCAAGCGTCAAATGCGTTGCCAGCCGGTACTGGCTGACCGAAACGCGGTCGACCAGGCCCGAAGCCACCATCCACCAGCCGATGGCGCCTTGCAGTCCGCCGAGCGCCAGGATGCCGATCAGCTTCAGCCCAAGGCCGCGCTCGATGCGTCGCGTTGCCCAGAAGAACAGCAGCGGCAGGGCAAAGACCACGCCGACGCTGCGCGCCAGGATGCGGTGCGCCCACTCCCACCAGAAGATGGACTTGAAGTCCTCGAGGCTCATGCCCTTGTTGATCTCGGTGTATTGCGGGATCTGCTGGTAGCGCTGGAACTCTTCCTGCCATTCGGCGTCGTTGAGCGGCGGGATGACGCCATGTATCGGCTGCCACTGAGTGATCGACAGCCCCGAGCCGGTGAGACGCGTGGAACCGCCGACCAGCACCAGCGCGAACAGCACGAGCACCACGACGTAGAGCCAGCCGCGCACCAAAGCCCGGTTGTGGAGGTCGCGGTCACGTGCGGCGTGGGGGGCCGTGGCGGTCATGGCAGCCATGGTCGTTTTCCGACAGTTGAAACGCTGACGTGGTGGACCAAGGCCGCCCAACTGGCAAGACTGGACAGCGCGGCACGCCGTCGCGCCGGGCCGCGGCGGTTGCGCGCGCACGTCATTCAGCCTAAGCGAGACGGGTCAACGAGACCGCGACATGTCCATTCGCCTGAAAAAGCTGATCGGAACCATTCTGCTGGTGGCGCTGGTCGTCATCTACGCGCTGATCGCGTCGGCCGTCGCGGTCACCCGGCTCGCCGAATACGGCCCCACGGCGCATCTCCTGTTCTTCCTGCTCAGCGGCTTTCTCTGGGTCCTGCCTGCCATGGCCATCATCAAATGGCTGATCATCGAGCCGCGGCCGAAAGGCTGAGCCGCGCTGACGCCGGCGGCGCCGGCTCGTCTAGATCGTCACCACCATCTTGCCCGCATTGGCGAGCGGCGTCGTGATGCCGGACAGCATCGTGCGGATATGGGCCACGTTCTGGTAGCGACCGTTGACGGAGATGCGCGGCAGCGCATGCAGGAAGCCGACATGCTCGGCGCGCAGCACACCATGCCGTGTCGTCACCGCGGAGGCATAACCAGCGTCGCGCGCGAAGCCCACTTCGCGGCAGCCGACCGCGCTGGCATAGCCATACGGATAGGCCAGATGATGTGGCTCTTCGCCGAGCTTCTCCGCGAGGATGCGGCGGACGTCGCCGATCTCATGGCGCGCGTCGGCCTCGGACAGCCGCTTCAAGTTTCGGTGGGTGACGGTGTGCGCGCCAATGGTCACCAACGGATGCGCGGCCATGGTGCGAAGCTCTTCCCAGGTCATCAAGGTGCACGGGCGGCCCGAACCGAATTCATAGCCATTCGAACGAGCCAGTTCGCGCAGCGCGGCGCCCTGCTCTTGCTCCGCGACTTCCTCGGTCAGCCAGGCGTTCAGCCGCGCCACGGCCTGGATCTTGCGGCCGGGCGTCGAGCAATCGATGATTGTCGATCCGCCCTCCGTCGTCAGCGTCAGGCGCGAGCTGGTGTCGACGATATCCTCCACCACATCCCACCAGAGGTCGGCAGCGCCGTCGATCAAGCCGGGGGCGACGTAGATGGTGATCGGCGCGCCGTGTTTTTCCAGCACCGGCAGCGCCTCCGTCATGTTGTCGCGATAGGCGTCGTCGGCGGTGATCGTGGCGAACTGGCCGCCCTTGCCGCCAAGTTTGATGCGTTCGATCGCTTCATCAAGAGAGACAAAGGCATAGCCCCTTGCCTTCATGTCGGCGATCAGATTGTCGAGGAAGGCGGGCGCGATGTTCAGATGACGGTTGACGCTGTTCGGCTTCTCCGGCGTCGCGGTCACACGATGCAGCATCAGGATAGCGCCGATGCCGCCGACAAACGGCCGCGCCAGAGGTGCAAGGCCGGAGTAGCGGGCAAGGTTCAACGCCAGTTTCCGGATTGCCTCGCCCCCGTCGATCATTCCTTCACCTTTTGCGCCTAGGCTCAACCAATCACACATTCGCCTATGCCAACCCCCAAGTCGGAACCAATACGTCTTAAGGATTGAGGTATGGTTGACGCCGCCGCGTCATTTGACGGCAACCGGGTCGCGGCCAACGAGGTTTCCGCGCGACCTGTCAAAGCCTCTCAGGGCCGATGGGCTGCCGCCCTGAGCGGTGGAGCCGGCCTGGTGGACTACGCGCAATTTTGCGCCTCGGCGCTGTACGCGCCGGCGCAAAGCGCATCCTGGGTCAGCAACTGGGCGGCCGCGACCGGCGCCGACATCATTGTCGCGACGCTTGCCTGCGATGGCCGTCCAGCGCTTTCGCTGGCACTTGAGGTCGTACGTCGCGGCCCATTCAAGGTCGCGCGTTTCCCCGGCGGACGTCACGCCAACGGCAATTTCGCCGCGGTTGACCCGCGTTTCCTGCCTGCCATCGACGGCCCGGCGATCCGGTCGATGTTCAAGGAAATCGCTGGAACGCGGCCGGACATCGACCTGACCTCGCTGGAACGGCTGCTGCCCGACCTTGATGGCGTCGCCAATCCGCTTGCCGCACTGCCCAGCTTTCCGAGTCCGAACCTCGCGCTCGCCGTCGATCTTGACGGCGGGTTCGATGCGCTGCTGTCACGTGCGAGCGGCAAGCGCAAGCGCAAGAAGCATCGTTCGCAGACGCGCAAGTTCGAGGCCATCGGCACCTTCCGACGGATCGAAGCCCGCACCCCCGAAGACGTCGAAAGGCTGCTCGGCGCCTTCCTTGACATGAAGGAAGTGCGTTTCGCCAAGATGGGCATCGCCAATGTCTTCGGCGATGCGGGCGTGCGCGCCTTCTTCCGGGCGCTGTTTACCGATGCGCTCACCGAGGACAAGCCGTCGTTTCTGCTGCATGGCCTGGACGTGGCCGGGAAACTGCGCGCAGTGACCGGCTCCAGCCGCTCGGGCAAGCGGCTGATCTGCGAATTCGGCGCCATCGCCGACGACGATCTCGCCTTCACCAGTCCCGGCGATTTCCTGTTCTTCGACAACATCCAGGAAGCCTGCGAGCTCGGTTTCGACGTCTATGATTTCTCGGTCGGAGACGAGCCTTACAAACGGCTCTGGTGCGATATCGAGGTCCAGCATTTCGAGGTGCTTGCGCCACTGACGCTGAAGGGCCGCGCGTTGGCCGCGGCGATGCGGCAAGGCGCGCTGGGGAAGGCCTTCATCAAGAACAACCCGACGATCTGGAAGCTGACCAAGATGCTGCGCCGCAAGGCTGCCGGACAGGCAGCACCTGCCGCAGCCGAGGACGACAGCTAGACCTGGCGAGAGCCGCTAACTACGCCGCCTGAACGATCTCGACCAATTCAACGTCGAACACCAGGTCCTTTCCGGCCAACGGATGATTGCCGTCGAGCTTGACGCTGGCGTCGTCGACCCCGATGACCGTCACTTGCATGGGACGTCCCTCACGGGTACGGGCCTGCAATCGGGTGCCAACACCGACGTCGATGTTTGCCGGCACGGCGGCGCGGTCGACGGTTACGACCGCCTCGGGGCGATGGGGGCCATAGGCGGCGTCAGCGGGAACGGTGACGGTGCTTTTGGTACCGACCTCCATGCCCTCGACATGGGTTTCGAGACCAGGAATTACCTGTCCTTCACCGAGTGTGAACTGCAACGGTTCACTGCCTGAAGAATCAAATTGGGTGCCGTCCACCAGACGCCCAGTGTAGTTGATGCGTACGGTGTCGCCGTTCTTGGCCTGGGTCATAACAGCCATCCTTTGGGAGTTTTGGGGGCCGGCCTGGGATCACGGTCCCGCTCTCGATCATCCACGCACCAAAATGCGCAGCGCGAAACATCCAAACTAGGTGCCTTGCCGCCGATGTAAAGTGCGGGAGCCGCAGAGAAATGGTCCGGTCCGGCCTTGCACCTAAAGCGCGTCGCGATCCTTCGGATTCGCTCCATGTGCTTTAGGTCTTTGATTTTGCGCATGTATTTATCCCGAAACCGGCTCCCACTTTCGGGAGACATGCTTTAAGATTGTCATGCCCCCGGCTGAGCCGCGCTCCGTTTGTCGCGGTCCGGACTCCGGTACCTCGCGATTATCCTTCAAGCGTCGCGGCAGCGCCGGACAGCCGTCTCGGCCTCCAACCCTATGCAGCCGACCGGCGCCCGGGCAATGGATCTACCGGCTCATGGCCGACCGGCGTGACCAGCGTGACGCCCGGAAAGCCGTTCTCGATCAGCTTCACCGCGGCCTGGGTCACCTGATCGTCGGCTTCCAGCATCGACAGGAAGACTTCGGTGCCATCGCCGACCAAGCGGCTGATGCCCTGCGCGTCGGCCGGGCCGCATTCTACCACGACGAGGTCGTAGGCCGTGGTCAGCGATTGCATGATGATGGGCAGCCGGTCTGCGGCGCGCATAGCGCGCACCGGGTCGGCGGTGCCAACCGGAATGACATGCGCATCCGAATAGAGATCGGGATGGATAACGTCGCTGAACTGCGCTTCGGAAGCGAGCAGATTGGTGATGCCCGGAAACAGGCTCGAGTCCAGCATCGGCCGCGACGCCGCGCCCGATGCGGTGAGATCGAGCAGCAGCACACGCAGGCCGGCGTCCGAAACTTCCCGCGCCACGAGCACGGCGGACGCGGCCGCCTCGTCGCCTTCCGGCGAGACGAAGATCGCGCGTGATGCGCCGGAAGCGATCAGCTTCTCCGCCGCCTTGTCGACATCAATCTCGCCGAGCCTGGACGGAAGCGGTTCGGGTTTCGGCTCGGGCAAGGGTTGCGTCGGCTCGACGGGCTCCGATTCCATTGCACGGGTCTGCGCCATCCGAGACTCTTGCGGCAATCGTCCGCGGCGCATGGTCGCCTCATAGGGAGCGAAAGGATCCCCATCATCCTCCTCTTCGGCGACCGCCGGCTCGGCGCGCGTCACCGGCATTGCCACCTGCTCGATATTGGCGAAACGGGCGCCGGCGGCCGGACGCATGGCGCGGCCAGAGAACAGCTCGGCAAGCAGCGTGCCGATGGCCATCAACAACAGCGAAGCAGCGGCGGCGGCGCCAGTGATCGGCCCGATCTTCGGGAAATAAGGTTGCGACGGCACCTGTGCTTGCGCGATCAGGCTTGCCGCGACGGGCGAATATTTGCGATCCTTGCGCGAGGCCACCGCGTTGTAACTTGTCATATAGGATTCAAGCTGTTGGCGCTGAACGTTGGCGTCACGCTGCAAGGCGTCCAGTTGCACCTGCTGCTCGCCGGCGCGCGCCGAGGCTGCCTTCAGGGTGTTGACGTCGGCAACCAGCTGATCCTCGCGGGCCTTGGCCGTCTGGGCCTGGGCCGACAGCCCCCGGATGATCTTTTGAGCCTCGTTGCGAATCTGGCCGTCGAGGTCGGCAAGCTGCGACTTCAGCGCCCGGATGCGCGGATGGTTGTCGAGCAAGGTCGTCGAAAGATCGGCAATGTTGGCCCTGAGTTCCACCTGGCGCTCGCGCAGGCGCTGGATCAGCTCGGAAGACAGGACTTCCGGCACGCTGTCCAGCGAACCGCCGTTCTGCAGCGCCCGACGCACGGCCTCGGCACTCCCCTCGGCGGCGGCGCGGCTGGCGCGCACCCGCGACAGTTCGCTCGACAGCTCGGCAAGCTGCTGAGTGGGCAGCACCGCATTGTTGCCGCCCATCAAAAGGTCCGACTGAGCGCGGAACGCCGCGACCTTGGCCTCGGCGTCCTTCACGCGGTTCTGCAGGTCGGCGATTTCGGGCGCGAGGAAGTTGGTGGCGGCGGCGTTCGATTCGAGCTTGGCGTCGCCCTTCGAGGCGATATAGGCGTCGGCAATGCCATTCGCGACCGCCGCGGCAAGCTTGGGATCCTTCGAGGCGAACTCGATGGCGATGGCGCGAGTCTTTTCAACGGCATAGACATTGAGCTTGTCGTGCATGGCGTTCAGCACGCGCTCTTCCGGCGGCATATCGAACGGATCGCTTTTCAGGCCGACAAGGACCAGCACGCGCCCAAGCGCGGACATCTTCAGCGTCTCATCGAACTCCGGCAACTTGTCCAAGTTGAGCTTGGTCGCCACCTGCTTGAGGATGTCGGGAGAGGAAATGATCTGAACCTGGGTGGCCACGCCCTGTTCATCGAGAATCGGCTTGTCGTCGTCATTGGTGCCTGGCGGCCGGGTGTATTCCGATTCGCGCGAGCCGATCTCCAGCTTGGCCGTCGCCTTATAGTATGGCGTTGCCAGCCAGGCGAAAGCAAAGGCCAATCCGGTAACCAGAAGCGTCACAACAACAATACGCAGCCAGTTTCGCCCCAGACTGGCGAAAAGCTGTCTCAGGTCGACATCAACATCTGCGGCCGCGGACTGAACGGACATGCATCCTGCTCCGAACTTTGAGTCGAGGACGGACCGTAAACAACTATGGTAACTCACCCGTTAAGATGAACCCGAACCGCTACTGGCGCGAGCCCCCAAAACACTGTGCGAAAGCCATATAAAGACTCTGCTTTTTACAAATCCTCGTTCCTTCAGGGCGCCTTCCTTTACCGCCCATTAACCCTAACAGGATGATAACGACCCTACGTCCTGGGGTTGACCGCAGCGGTTGCGGCAAGAGCGATGAAGGTTCCTGGTCGGTCATGAAAAGCACTGCTTCCCTCTTTCGCGCTTTGCTTGCCCTGTCGCTGCTGACCGGCTGCTCGAGCTACCGGCCGACGCCGGCCGCCTTCCATGAAGTGCTCGACCAGCCTTACCGACTGGGCGCAGGCGATCGCGTCCGCGTCACGGTATTCGAGCAGGACGGGTTGACCAACACCTACAGCGTCGACCAGTCCGGCTATCTTTCCTTCCCGCTGGTCGGCGCGGTGCCGGCGCGCGGCCACACGGCACAGCAGCTGGAAAAGGAGATCGCCGACAAATTGCGCCAAGGCTATTTGCGCGATCCCGACGTCTCGGTCGAGATCGATCGCTACCGGCCGATCTTCGTCATGGGCGAAGTGGGTGCCGCCGGCCAGTATTCCTACGTTCCCGGGCTCACTGTGCAAAAGGCGGTCGCGATAGCCGGCGGTTTCACGCCGCGCGCCAATCAGGAGAGCGTCGACATCACCCGCGACATCAACGGCAAGGTGATGACCGGCAGGGTGGTGACATCCGACCCGCTGCTGCCCGGCGACACCGTCTACGTCCGCGAACGCCTGTTCTGAAAAAACCGTCGTGGCGGCGTCCCTGAGGATCGTCCACTGCTTTCGCTCACCTGTCGGAGGAATCTTCCGGCATGTGCGCGACCTGACCGAGGCGCAGGTCGCCGCCGGCCATTCGGTCGGCATCGTCTGCGACTCGACCACCGGCGGCGACTATGAAGAGCGCTTGTTCGAAGCGATGAAGGATAACCTCGCGCTCGGCATCCATCGTACACCGATGCAGCGCCATGTGGGGCCGGGCGACCTCGCCTCGGCCTGGCGCACCTACCGAATCATCCAGGAATTGCGGCCGGATGTGCTGCACGGGCATGGCGCCAAGGGTGGCGCCTATGCCCGGCTGTTCGGCTCACTGTTGCGGGTATCAAGGTCTCGCGTTGCCCGCCTTTATTCGCCGCATGGCGGCTCCCTCCACTATGACGAAACGACGGCGACGGGAAAGCTGTTCTTCGGACTGGAGCGCTCCATGGCGCGCTTCACCGACTGCCTGCTGTTCGTTTCCGACTACGAGCGCCAAACCTATCGCCGCAAGGTCGGCGAACCGCCCATACCCAACACGCTCGTCTATAACGGCTTGCGCACGGCCGAGTTCGAACCGGTGGCGACGGCGGCGGACGCCGCCGATCTCCTCTACATCGGCATGATGCGAGACCTGAAAGGTCCCGACATCTTCATCGAGGCGCTGGCGCTGGCCGGCAACGCGCTCGGGCGCCCGTTGAGCGCCGTAATGGTGGGCGACGGCGACGACCTGCCGCGCTACCACGTGCAGGTTGAACGGCTTGGGCTCAAGAGCCATGTCCGTTTCCTGCCGCCCATGCCGGCAAGGCAGGCTTTTGCCCTGGCGGAGCTGATCGTCGTGCCGTCGCGCGCGGAAGCGATGCCCTACATCGTGCTCGAGGCGCTCGCCGCGGGCATGCCGATGATCGCGACAGCGGTTGGCGGCATTCCGGAGATTTTTGGCGAAGACTCCCCCGCCCTGATCCGGCCGGACGCCGTGCAGCTCGCGGCCAGGATGGGTACAGCGCTCGACGCCTTTGACGCCTATCGCAGGCTGATGCCCCAGACGGATGAGTTGAAGGCCCGATTCGGCGCCGACGTGATGGCTGCCGAGATCGAGAAAGCCTATTTCGCGGCGCTCCAAAAGTAGCTTGCCACAGCCGACAGCTCCAAAACCACTGGTTGTTTCAAGGCTTTCTTAGCTCTCTTTTGCTATGTCGTTGCGCGAAGGCTCGCGGACAGTTCCCATGAATGAGATCGACCCCGCGCACCGCTTTTCCATGGATGCGGTGCGCAACTACGAGGCTCCCGCCGACAGCGATAAAGCCGGCGGCATCAACGATGTGGCGCGCCAAGTCGCGTCGCAGTACCGGCGCGATACCATGTCGCCGATCATGGTCAGCGGCGTGCTGCGCATGGTCGAGTTCGCGATACTGTTCCTGTCGGGACTCTGTGTCTATTTCTACTATGTCGGCTTCTTCACCTATCTGGCCTGGCAATATCCACTGGCAATCGCGGCGACCTCGTTCCTGGCGGTGGTGCTGCTCGACGTCACCGACTGCTATCAGATCGCGGCGCTGATGCGCCCTCTCGCCAATTTCGGCCGCGTGCTGCTCGTCTGGGCCGGCAGCTTCGCGCTGATGGCGCTCACCGCTTTCGTCATCAAGGCGTCGGAAGACTATTCGCGCCTGCTGTTCGGCACCTGGTTCGTGGTCGGTTTCGTGCTCATCTTCGGCCTCAGGCTGGTGATGTCCAACCTCATCCGGCGCTGGGCGCGCGACGGCCGCATGGAGCGCCGCGCGCTCATCGTCGGCGGCGGCAAGGCGGCTGAACAGCTGATCCGCTCGGTCGAGAAGCAGCCCTACAACGACATCCGCATCTGCGGCATCTTCGACGACCGCAACGACAAGCGTTCGCCGCCGATCGTCGCCGGCTACCCGAAGCTCGGCACCATTTCTGAGCTGATCGAGTTCGCACGCATCGCGCGCATCGACATGTTGATCGTGTCGCTGCCGCTGACCGCCGAATCGCGCGTGCTGCAGCTTTTGAAGAAGCTCTGGGTTCTGCCGGTCGACATCCGGCTCTCGGCGCATTCGAACGCGCTGCAATTCCGGCCGCGCGCCTATTCCTATATCGGCTCGGTGCCGATGCTCGACATCTTCGACAAGCCGATCAACGACTGGGATTCGGTCGCCAAGCGCGCTTTCGACATCGTCTTTTCACTGATCGGCATCATCGTCTTCTCGCCGGTGATGCTCGTCACCGCGATCGCCATCAAGCTCGACAGCAAGGGCCCTGTGCTGTTCAAGCAGAAGCGGCACGGCTTCAACAACGAGATCATCGAGGTCTACAAGTTCCGCTCGATGTTCACCGACCGGTCCGACCCGACCGCCAAGCAGACGGTGACCAAGAACGATCCGCGCGTCACCCGCGTCGGCCGCTTCATCCGCAAGACCTCGATCGACGAGCTGCCGCAGTTCTTCAACTCGCTCTTCGGCTCGCTGTCGCTGGTCGGACCGCGGCCGCATGCGATCGCCGCGCAGTCGCACAACCTGCTCTACAATGAGGTGGTCGACGGCTATTTCGCCCGCCACAAGGTGAAGCCCGGCGTCACCGGATGGGCGCAGATCAATGGCTGGCGCGGCGAGATGGACACCAATGAAAAGATCCGCATGCGCACCGAATACGACCTCTATTACATCGAGAACTGGTCGATGATGTTCGACTTGCGCATCCTGTTCCTGACGCCGGTCCGTCTGCTCAACACGGAAAACGCCTATTGAGCGCCATCGCCCATGAGTTGTCGCCTCAGGCGGTCAACGCCAAACTGATCTCGCTGATCGCGTCGGCGGCGATCGGTATCGGCATCCTGCTCTCCGGCTTCGTCATCAGCGAGCCCGCCCCTTACGAAATCTACATGGCCGGGCTGATCGCGATCTGGGCATTGTTCGGCCTCAGGATCTCGCGCGCGATCGTGCCGCTGCTGTTGCTGCTGGTGGCGATGAATATCGGCGGCATGATTGCCATGACGCAGATGGCGGACCTTGCCAACACGCCGCTCTATCTCGCGGTCTCGCTGTTCCTGGCCTTCAGCGCCGTGTTCTTCGCTTCGGTGACCTCGGTCCAGCCGATCCTCTACCGGCTGATCTTCATCGCCTATGTCGTGTCGGCCGTGGCGACGTCGCTGCTCGGCATCGCCGGTTATTTCCACGCCTTTCCGGGCGCGGAGATGTTCACCAAATACGACCGCGCCGCCGGCGCCTTCCAGGATCCGAACGTGTTCGGGCCGTTCCTGGTGCTGCCCGGAACCTATCTGCTCTATCTGCTCTTGACCGGCCCCGTATCGCGCATGCCGCTTCTGGCGGTGCCGCTGCTCATCATCACGGCCGGCATCTTCTTTTCCTTCTCGCGCGGCGCCTGGGGCATGTTCGCGGTGTCGGCGGTGCTGCTCACCGCCTGCCTGTTCCTGCAGAGCGCCAGCGGCAAGTTCAGGCTGCGGGTGGTGGTGATGACGATCGCAGCCGTGGCGCTGCTGGTCATCGCATTCATCATCATCCTGCAACTGCCCGGCGTGTCGGACATGTTCACCCAGCGTGCGCAGCTCGAGCAGAGCTACGATTCGGCACGACTTGGCCGCTTCGCCCGCTATACGATCGGCTTCCAGCTGGCGATGGAGCATCCGTTCGGCATCGGCCCGCTGGTGTTCGGCACGATCTATGGCGAGGATACGCACGACATCTGGCTGAAGGCGCTGATGGATTATGGCTGGCTGGGCTTCGTGTCGTTCCTGACGCTGACGCTGTGGACGATCGGCACCGGCTTCCGCATCCTTCTGCGCGACCGGCCCTGGCAGCCTTATCTGCTCTGCGCCTATGTCGCCTATCTCGGTAATATCGGGCTCGGCACCTTCATCGACATTGACCACTGGCGCCATCTGTACCTGTTGCTCGGGCTGGTCTGGGGCGCCATCGCGCTGGAATACCGGCACCAGCGGGAATTGCGGCTGGCAGCGCCTGCATCGCAGCTCTCGATTTCACCTGCGCGATAGGCACCGAATTCGGTTGACCGGCACCGGGTTATCACGATACATCGCCACCCGGTCCGGAGTGTAGCGCAGCCCGGTAGCGCACTTGACTGGGGGTCAAGGGGTCGTCGGTTCGAATCCGGCCACTCCGACCATTCTAATCCTTGATATCCCCACGCCTCGCGAAGCGCGCTCGCAGTGCCGCCCCAGACACCGGTCCCATCAATAAGGTGCAACAACGCCGTTGCGCACAAGAATGTCCTTGGTCTGGCGATCCCGGGATTCACTGCTTGTGCCCGACGTGATCCTTGCAATCGCATCGGCGTCGCAGCTCAGCTGCCAGGCGACAGCGCGTGAAAATTGTCGTTCTGCGTCGCTGTCGCAATACTTGCCTCTACGATCTCCCACCAAACCCGATCCGGAATACGGTTCGGGTCGACCCCTCGTTTCTTGACCGCCTTCTTCAGAAAACGTCGACCGGATGGCCGTCCAAGGGCATGCTGATCGAATTGACGAAAATACCGAGATAACTCACCGTCAAAAGCACAAGGCCGCAGCAAGAGATCCAGATTATTGTCGTCACCGCTTTAGCCTGCGCGCTTAGGCGATCGTCAAACCTACGCCCCATGCGCCGCCAGCATGCGGCGCGCGCTTTCTTCGTCGGTGATCAGGATGGTCGGCGCGATCAGGTGCATGGCGCCGAGCAGCGCCTCGGTCTTCTCGGCGCCGCCGGACGTGAGGATGCGGATCGGCGCCTTGCGGAGCCGATCGACATCCACGGACATCACATGGCTGTTGACGGGATGATCGACCAGTTCGCCGTTGCGGTCGTAGAAATGGAACAGAAGGTCGCCGACCGCGCCACGCGCAAGCAACGCCTCCCGATCCGCTTCCTGAAGAAAACCGCCGCGCGAGAAGGTGGTGGCCGAAGCGATGCCGCCGACGCTCAGCAGCACGGCGTCGAGCGAATCGGCCATCTCGAAAACCTCCTGCAGGCCGCAGCGCTCGACCAGCGCGATCTTTGTCTCGACGCTGTCGACGACCGCAGGCGTCGGGATCAGATAGCCGTCGCCCTGAAAAATCTGGGCGAAACGCCAGGCGAATTCGGCCGGGTTGTACCGGCGCACGACGCCGACGCCGCCGAGCAGCGAGATGACCCTGAAGTCGCTCAACGACTTGGCGCTGATAAACGGCAAGGTGCTGAACAGGGTCCTGCCCCAGCCGACACCGACCCGCGTGTCCGATTTCATCGCGTCGGACAGGAACATGCCGGTCTTGGCGGCGATTGCCGGGATCGGATCGGCGTTGGGGTCGGTGAGCGGCGCGACCAGCGCCTGCTGCAGCCCGAAGGTCTTTTCCAGCGCCCGCTCCAGCCGCACGATCTCGGAGAGCTCGCTTTCGATGGTGATCTTCACCTCGTTGCGCGCCCGCGCCTCGGCAAGCATGCGCACGATGGTGACGCGGCCGACACCCAGCACGTCGGCGATCTCGTTCTGCGTCATCTGCTCGACGAAATACATCCAGGCGGCGCGGATCCTGAGGCGGTCGGTCCGGCTTTCATTGACGATCGGCTCGGAAGCCTCCGACGTCCTGCCGTTTTCGGGTGGTTCGCCCTGCCGTCGCCTGCCCAACTTCCCCTCCCAACCCGGCGATGACGCTGCCGTCAGCCGATTCTGCATACTGGTTAAATATCGTCTATTGATCTACCAATCGACACGAACAATCTAGAGAGGGCGACTGGCGCCCTAAAGCCGTGAACGGCTTCAGCATTTCGAGGCGATTGGCGATGCTGCGACAAATCTCCGAAGACGTCCGCGTCAACCTGAAGGATCGGCTTCGGGAGCTGCGCGACGCCATCCGTCAGAGCCGCCACGACAGCGCCGGCGAAACCTCGCGCGATATCATCGACAATCTGCCTCCCTTTCCGGGCCGCAGCCTGCTTGGCCACGCCGCGACCGCCGTCGACGAGGCGTTGACGATCGCCGAATCCTTCGTTCCGCATTCCCGGCCGCTCAAGGTCGACGGCACGACCGTCAAAAGCCTGCGCGCCTATTTCCCGCAAGGCGATGAAGACCGGCAGATAAGCGGCGAACGTCAGTTCAGGCGTGACATGTATTATCTGACCCGAGCGGTCCTTGCTGGGCTCGGCATAGAAAACCCCAGGGTGCATGAGGCGAGCTTTTCGGCCGTCCATGCCGCGATGCGCAAGCGCCATGCGGAATTGCTCGCCGCGGCGACAGCGTCCGCGGCCTCCACGGACCAGATCGCGGCGGCCTGCTCGGCCCTGCTTGTCGAATGCCTCAACCACCGCCCTATCCAGGTCGGCGAGACCGGCTCGGCCGCAACGATCTCCAGCGACAGGTCGTTTGACATCGATTGCCTGGCGCCGGTCGTGCTTGCCTGCGGTCTCGCCACCAAGGGCGAGACGTCCGAGCCGGACATCCTCGAAATCGCGGTGCTGGCGACCGAAGTCCGCGAGGATCGCATCCGGCAGGCCGTCGGCCAGGCGAATGCGGTGCAGGAACTGACACCGGTTCTCGCCACCCTGCTTGCGCATCTGACGTAACCGCCGCGAGGATCCGCTATCGTTCGGCCGCCATGGCCGCGATGGTCTTTTTGGCGCGCTGGATCGAGGCCGGACTCATGCTGAGCTCGGTCAGCCCCATCTTGATGAAGGCCGGGATCAGATCCGGACGGCCGGCGGCCTCGCCGCACATGCCGACCATGATGCCGGCGGCGACACCCGCCTTAGCCGTCAGTTCGATTGCCGCCATCACCGCCGGATTGGTGACGTCGTTGAGCTTGGCGACCGTCGGATTGAGGCGGTCGGCGGCCATGATGTATTGGGTCAGGTCGTTGGTGCCGATCGAGAAGAACGCCACTTCCTTCGCCAGCGCCGGTGAGATCAGCACAGCGGCCGGCGTCTCGATCATGACGCCAAGGTCGAAGCTCGCATGCTCAACGCCCTCGGCCCTCAACTCGGCCTCGCATTCATCGACCAGCGCGCGTGTGCGCGTTACCTCGGCGATTTCCGAGACCATCGGCAGCATCACCTTGATATTGCCGTGGACGGCGGCACGGAGCAGTGCCCGCAGCTGGCGCTTGAAGATGTCGGGGCGGTCGAGACACATGCGGATGCCGCGCCAGCCGAGGAAGGGGTTTTCCTCATCCGGGAATTCGATGCCGGCGATCGGCTTGTCGCCCCCGATATCGAGCGTGCGCACGATCACCGGATGCGGCGCAAACGCCTTGGCCAGCGCGCTGTAGGTTTCGGCCTGCATGTCTTCCGACGGCAGGTGCATGTGACGCATGAAAAGCAGTTCGGTGCGGAACAGCCCGACACCCATGGCGCCGGCTTCCTGCGCCGCCTCGATCTCTTCGAGCGAGCCAATATTGGCGGCGACCTCGATCACCGTGCCGTCCGCGCGGGTCGGCGTCACGCCCTTGAATACCTTCAGGCCGGCACGCTCCTGCGCCGCCGCCTCGACACGCCGGGTGAAATCGGCACGAGCCGTCCCGTCCGGATCGGCGATGACATGCCCGGCATTGCCGTCGATCGCCACCTCTTTGGCGCTGCGCAGGTCGTTGACCTTGCCGCCAAGACCCAGCACCGCCGGGATGCCATGCGAGCGGGCGATGATGGCGATGTGCGAGGTCGCGCCGCCATGGCCACAGACCACGCCACCGATGCGCTTCAGCGGAGCGCGCGCCAGATCCCAGGCGCCGATGTCGTCGGCAATCAGGATCGCGCCCTGCGGAATGGTCTCCAGGCTGAGCTCGTCCTGGCCGAGCAGCACCAGGCAGATCTGCCGCCCGACGGCATGAACGTCGTCGGCCCGAGCGTTGAGATAGTGATCATCGACCGCGCTGAAATCGGCAGCGATGGTAGAGGCCGCGCCGATAACGGCGGACACAGCGTCATCGCCCTCGCTAATGAGCCTTTCGACTTCGCCGGTCAGGCTGTCGTCGGCGGCAATGTCGCGCAGGGCCGCGACGATGCCTCTGTCGCCGGCCGAGAGATTGTCCTCGGCGAGCGTGCGATCCATGCGCGCCTGGACCTGCGCTACGGCCGCACGGAACCGTTCGACCTCGCCGTCGATCTGATCGGCTTGCAGGCGCCGGCCAGGCCCTTCGATCGCGGCGGGAAAATGGGCAAAGGCCGGCCCGATGGCCACGCCTTCGCTGGCGGCGACGCCCTGGAGTTTCCGTGTTCCATCCGCCGGTGCGGCAACCGGCGGGGAGACCTCCGGAGCGGCTGCGGCTTCCGAACCACCCTCGCCCGCTTCGCTCTCATCGTCGAGACCGGCGCGCGGATTCTCGAGATAGCCGATCAGCGCTTCGACCGCCTCGATGGCATCGGCGCCGTTGGCGCGCACGGTGACTTCCTGGTTTTCCTTGACCGCCAGCAGCATCAGCTTGACGGAGCTTTTGGCGCTGACCGCCTTGCCGTCCTTGACCAGCTCGACGTCGGACTCGAAACCCTTGGCGAGTTTCACGAACCGGGTGGCGGGACGGGCGTGCAAACCTTCATGCACTCTGACGATGGTCGAGCGTTCCATGGCAATACTCTAGCTTATAGCGCCATACCTGGACGGCGCAGATCCTATCAGGCGGCGATGGTGATGACAGCGCCCGGCGTCAGCGCCGTCATAAGCGCGCTGGTATCGATCTCTGAGGCGCACAGCTCGCCCGGCCTTTCGGCCTCGGATGCTCCGTTGAAAGAGATCACGACATGGCCCATTTCGCGGACCTTGCTCCAGGCTGTTTCGCCGACCGCGGTTATAACAGCCGAGACCGGTCCGAGCGTGATCGACGCACCTTTCGCCGGCCCGCTGTCGCTCGGACCTTCCTCCGTCTTGTGCAGAACGGAGACCTCTGCCAGTTCGGGAGGCGAGCCATCCGCGAACAGGATGACCACGCCGCCCTCGGCGAGGTCCGCCACTTCGGGCCCGATTGCCGTGACCCGCGTCTTGAGAAGAACCGACATATGGCGAACCTCGATATTGTTACGACTTAGAACACGATCAGGGACACGACCCATGCGATCAGCACGGAGACCGGGCCCATGATCTGGCGGCTGATAAGCACCGCCGGCACGCCGATTTCGATCGTCTTCGGCTTGGCCTCACCGAGCGCCAGGCCGACCGGAACGAAGTCGCAGCCCACCTGGGTGTTGTAGGCAAAAAGCGCCGGCAGCGCCATTGCGGGCGAGATGGTGCCGTTGGCGATCTGCGGGCCGATGATGGCGACGCCGATGACCTGCGCGATGACCGCGCCCGGTCCCAGGATGGGCGACAGGAACGGCAGGCCGCAGATGGCCGAGATGACGAGCAGGCCGACGATGTTGTTGGCCAGCGGTCCCATCGGCTGCGCCAGCACGTCACCGATGCCGGTATAGAGGATCAGGCCGATCAGCATGGTCACGAAGGCCATGAAGGGCAGCACGTTGCGGACGACCTGGTCGATGGTGCGGCGGCCGGAGTTGAAGAAGATACCGACCACACGGCCCATGACGCGGCCGATCGAGCTGATCAGGCCGATAAGCCCGCCTTCGCTTGGCAGCGGCTCAGCCGCCCTGGTTGTAGTGTTGCTGCTTGAATTCATGGTTGCTGCTCCCCCCGCAGTGGTGACCGCTTCGGATCCGTCCGCCATTGCGACGTTGGCCGGCTTCACGCCCGAAACGTAGATGTCTTCCGTGATGAACTGGGCGAGCGGACCCGCCTGGCCGACCGGCGTCAGATTGACGGTCGGGATACGCTTGCGCGGATAGACGCCGCAGCGCGCGGTGCCGCCGCAATCGACGACGACGACCGCCATCTCGCTTTCGATCGGCGGCGCCTTGAAGCCGTCGACCGCCTCGGCGCCGGTCATGTCGGCGATAAGCTGCGCCACGGGGTGAATGCCGCCGCCGGTGACCGACACGACCTTGTTGCGTTGAATGGTCGGTTCGATGACCAGCGGGCCACCCCAACCGGTGGAGCCTCTCGAGATCTTTACTGCCTTGTATGTCTTGTCCATGGTGCCCTCCCGCCCTTAGAGCTCGACGCCCTGGCGGCGCGCCATGATGGCCGTGATGCGCTCGGTCAGGATGCCCTTCAGCAGGATGACGACGAGGCCGACGATGGCGTACCAGATGGCCACCTTGACGTGGTAGCCATTGGCGATGACGCCGCGCTTCTCTAGGTCGAGCAATGCGACCAGCATGCCGCCCCAGACGAAATATTCACCGGGGTTGATGTGCGGGAAGAGGCCGAGCGGCGGATGCACGTAGGACACCGCCGCGTCGTAGAAGGCAGGCTTGTGCTTTTCTTCCAGGAACGAACCGAAGGTGTAGGCCATCGGGTTGGTGAGGAAGAATACCGACAGGACCGGCAGCACCGTATAGCGGGTCAGCGCGATGCGGCCGGCGCCGCGCGCCAGACCGTGGACGCGCTCCTCGCCGACCAGTTCGGTGACGGCGTAGAAGGCGGTCATCAGCACGACCAGGGTCGGGATGATGCCAGTGACGAAGCCGGCGAACACTTCGCCGCCCTTCTGGAAAATGCCGATGAAGTATTTGCCGATCGCCGTCAGCCAGCCGAGCTGCTCTTCCTGCTGCACGTTCTTCAGCTGTTCCTTCAGCTGATCGGCGGTGACCGGCGCGTTGTCGGTCGTCGCCTGCGCCAGGACCACGAGATGATCGGTGGCATGCTCGACGCCGAGCTTGCCGTGCCAGGCAGCATCCGAGACCATGGTGCCTGCGACATGCAAATTGTGCACCGCGAGGTCCGCATGCTGCGCCAATAACGAAATTACAGACATTTCTCCTCCTTATGACCCCTGCCGGTCATTCCCAGCCGGCTGCCGGCGTCGTTTAAGCCCTTGCTATGTTCAAGCCGGACAGGCCCGGCTTCTTCCCCGGCTCCGACCGCGCGCGGTCGATCTGCTCGATCGCCCGTTTCACGGCCTCGGCCACACCGGGTTCCCCCTCCCCCATGATCGCAGGGTTGGACCGGAGTCGATCGAGGGGGATGCCCTCGAATTCTTCATGTCGCTTGAATTTGGTCAGCACCGAACGGCCGCTCATGACCATCATGCGGCGCACGATGAGATCCGGCGTCACGACGATGAGCGCGATGGTGCCCTTGGCCAGCCGGCCGCGGAAATTGCCGGCGCCGACAAAGCCGTCCTTGAACTCTCCGGTGACGCCTTTGAAGACGTCAGAATAGTGCCGCATCTGCAGCCAGACGCCGAGTGATTGCAGCGCCCAGACAACAAAAAGCAGAAGCAGCGCCCACTGCCAGATCGCCATTTCGGTTTCCTCCCGAGTCTCTTTCTCCGGCTCATATTGGACGGAGGAGAGATGACCCGAAAGTGAGAACATTTGTTTCCTGAAATGTCAACATGTATTATATTAGCCGCCATAACGCTCCACAGACGGCTGGCCGATTTCGGCATCGGGGACGCCTGTGCTAGCCTGTCGTCAAACGGGATATGAGACATGGACCTGCCCTTCAGGCATGAACTGGCGCTTATGCCGGACCTGCGCCACCGGCTGCGGCAGTTGCGCTGGTTCCGCGCCACGTTCCGCAGCAGCGCGAAGGTGGTGTCGGAAACATTCGGCGTGCGCTTCGAGATCGACGAGGCCAAGCTGACGCGCGCCTTTCTCGAATGGATCGAAGTCATGGAGGCGCAGAAGCGATTCGCTGACGTAGACCGGGCGGACTTCATCGTCTTCGCGGCCGGGCTGGTATTGCGCGAACTGATCCGGCAGGCGCCGGCGCGCGAGATTTCGGGGCTTACCGACATGATCGAGACGGAGGCCAATGCCGGCACGGCGGAGATCGTGCGCTTCTGGCCGGAGGGTTTTCTCTATACCAACTATTGCGTGTCAGCGATCCTGGCCGTGCACGAGCAGGAGTTCGGCACCGCGCCCAGCATCGACAAATGCGCCGACGACCTGCGCACATGGTGGTCCTATCGCGAGAACGCAACGGAAATGCCCGCCTATGCGGTTGCTTTCCTCGACCGCTTTCTCGGCGCCGAGCCAAACTGGATCACGCCCGACCGCGCCCAGTCGCGCCAAGCCATGCAGCGCGCGCTTGGATCCTCCCCGGTCAGCGAGGCGCTGCGTCAGCTTTGATGCGTTGGGGTCGCCTTACTATTGAACATCTGACTTTTTACCGATAGCGATGTGCAAATTTGTTATCGAAGCCGGGAGAGGCGCGTGGCGCGATCCAGACTGATGATCTTCGACTGCGACGGCGTTCTCGTCGACAGCGAACCGCTGGCAGCCAAGGCTTATGAGCGTGTCTACGACAAGCACGGCATGCCCGGCGTGCACGGCGGCATCATCGCTCAGTGCATCGGCATGAAGCAGGCCGACATCATCGCCAAGATCAAGACACTGACCGGCCATCAGTTCCCGTCCGCCGCCGAAGGCGACATCTGGGCCGAGACCAAGCTTTTGTTCTCCGAGGAGCTTAAATCCACGCCGGGGATCGTGCCGTTCCTCAACGCGCTTGCCGGCGACCGCTGCGTCGCCTCGTCATCCTCGGTCGAACGCATCAACCACAGCCTGTCGGTGACGGGACTGTCGCGCTTCTTCGGCGAGGCGATCTTTTCCTCCTCGATGGTCAAGAACGGCAAGCCGGCGCCCGACATCTTCTTCCACGCCGCCGAAAAGATGGGCGCGAAGCCGGCCGACTGCATCGTCATCGAGGATTCGCCCTTTGGGATCCAGGGCGCGGTCGCGGCCGGCATGATCGCGATCGGCTATACCGGCGGTGGTCACACCTATCCCGAGCACGGCATGCGGCTGAAGGCTGCCGGCGCCGATTTCGTCTGCGCCGATTGGCACGGGGTCAACCGAGAATTGGCCAGGCTGGGCGTGCCGGCCTAATCTAGCGGAGACTTGGGAAGCGACGCCGGGTCCAGTCACCGGGCGGGACCAATCCCCCCACGCGGAAGTTGAAAGACAGGACCCGCGTCGCATCGGCGTCGACCTCGCAGCGGAAGCTCAGATCGTACCATTGGGTTGTCGTGCTGAAGGCGGCCTGCGGTGGGTTGAGAACATTGCCCTGCTTCAGCGGGATGGTCGGCAGCCATTTCGGCGCGTAATCGGCACTTTGCAATTCCTGGTTCAGGACGTTGGCGCAAAGATTGGCGATGCGCTGATCGCGCGGCACGTTCTCCATCGAGCTTGTGGCCAGCGCGTTGCCGGTTGCGCCCGGCGAGTAGAGCTTTCTGACGCCCGGCAGGCCGGAATAGATCGGCGATCCCGCGACGTCGCTGTCGGCGGGATTTGACCTTCCCGGGTTCAAGCCTGGTGCTCTCAAAGCTCTTGCGGATTTGAACTTCATCGCCTTGGAAGGCTTAGGCTTTGCCTTTTCGGCCGGCGCAGACTTGTCGCCGGCGTCAGCCGTCAATGGCTTTGGCGCTTCGGACGCAGGCTTTTCGGCGGTTTGCGGGGCTGCCTCCTGCTTGTCCTGCTGCTGTTTGTCGGTGTCCTCAGTCGCCTTGTTCGAGTCCGCCTGCTGCTCGGGCGTTGCAGGCGGAGCAGGCTGGCTTGGTGCCGGCTTCGGCTCGACAGGCGGCTTCGCGGCCTCATCCTGGGCCGGCGACGGCGCGTTGGCTGGCGCGCTGCCCCCGTCGGGAGATTTCTCCGGCCCGGTATCCTTCTCGCCATACTGAAAGACGCGTTTCAGAACCGGGATGTCCTGCGGTTTCGGAAGCTGCGGGGGCGGTGGCTTTTGCACGGGCTGCTCAGGCGGCTTTTCAGCCTTCTTTTCAGGCGTCGGCTCCGGCGGCTTTGGCGCAGGTTTCGGCTTGGGTTGCTCGGGCGGCGGCACGATCGCGACATTGACCGGCTGTTCCTGCTGGTCCGGCTGCTGCTCGGGTCTCGGCAGGCCATAGAACAGGAAGGTTGCGATCAGGGCATGCAGGAAGAGCGATGCGGCCAAGGCCCATCGCCAATTCCGAAACCATTCCCGCATCTTGCCGTTCATTGCGCCCGATGTGGAACGAAACAGCCGCGGCTTCAAGCACCGGGCCGGATTCCTGCGAGCTGCCGGGCTGACAAGTCAGTGATCGGAAGACCCGCCGTGCAAGAGCAAGCCGGAACAAGGCCCGGATGGCCTACACCAGCATGCCCATCGGGTTTTCGATCATGCGCTTGAAGGCGCCGAGCAGTTCCGCCCCGAGCGCGCCGTCGACGGCGCGATGGTCGGTGGACAAGGTCACCGACATCACATTGGCGATCTTGATTTCGCCGTTCTTCACCACCGCCCGCTGCTCGCCGGCGCCGACCGCCAGGATCGTCGCATGCGGCGGGTTGATGACGGCGGCAAAATCCTTGATGCCGAACATGCCGAGATTGG
>NZ_RZOY02000016.1 GCF_004022705.2 Mesorhizobium sp. M2D.F.Ca.ET.226.01.1.1 | reverse complement strand
CGTGGGCCGTCGAGATCGTGATGCCGCGCGCCTTCTCTTCCGGCGCCGCGTCGATCTGGTCATAGCGCTTGTATTCGCCAAAATACTTCGTGATCGCCGCCGTCAGCGACGTCTTGCCATGATCGACATGGCCGATCGTGCCAATGTTCACATGCGGCTTGGTGCGCTCGAATTTACCTTTTGCCATGTGATCTCTCCATTCCTGCCTGCCCGTGCGGGCCTTGAATTAAGGTCTCGTGCAACCCGCTCGAGTTACGCGTATTTCTTCTGAACTTCCTGGGCGACCGCGGTCGGCACCGGCTCGTAGTGGTCGAACTGCATCGTGTACTGGGCGCGGCCCTGCGACATCGAACGCAGATTGTCGACGTACTTGAACATGTTGGCGAGCGGGACCATCGCGTTGATGACGACGGCGACGCCGCGCGCTTCCTGGCCCTGGATCTGGCCACGACGGCCGTTGAGGTCGCCGATGACGCCGCCGACATAGTCTTCCGGCGTCACGACCTCGACCTTCATGATCGGCTCGAGCAGCTGCACGCCGAGGCGCGGAGCAGCTTCCTTGAAGCAGGCGCGGGAGGCGATTTCGAACGCCAGCACCGAGGAGTCGACGTCGTGGAAGGCGCCATCGATCAGGGTCGCCTTGACACCGATCATCGGGAAGCCAGCGAACGGGCCGGAACCCATGACGCTGTTGATGCCCTTTTCGACGCCCGGGATGTATTCCTTCGGAACCGCACCACCGACGATCTTGGACTCGAACACGAACTCTTCGCTCTCGGTGTTCGGCTCGAACAGGATCTTGACGCGAGCGAACTGGCCGGTACCGCCGGTCTGCTTCTTGTGCGTGTAGTCCTGCTCGTGCGTGCGGGTGATCGTCTCGCGATAAGCCACCTGCGGCGCGCCGACATTGGCTTCCACCTTGAACTCGCGGCGCATGCGGTCGACGATGATGTCGAGATGCAACTCGCCCATACCGGCAATGATGGTCTGGCCGCTTTCCTCGTCGGTCTTGACGCGGAAGGACGGGTCCTCAGCCGCCAGGCGATGCAGCGCAAGGCCCATCTTTTCCTGGTCGTTCTTGGTCTTCGGCTCGATGGCGATCTGGATGACCGGATCGGGGAATTCCATGCGCTCGAGGATGACCGGGTGCAGCGGATCGCAGAGCGTGTCGCCGGTGGTCGTGTCCTTGAGGCCGGCCAGCGCGACGATGTCGCCGGCATAGGCTTCCTCGATGTCGGCGCGCGAGTTCGCATGCATCTGCAGCATGCGGCCGATGCGCTCCTTCTTGCCCTTCACCGTGTTGTCGAGAGAGGTGCCCTTGGTGAGCTTGCCCGAATAGATGCGGGCAAAGGTCAGCGAACCGACGAACGGGTCGTTCATGATCTTGAACGCCAGCATCGACAGCGGCTCGTTGTCGTCGGCATGACGCTCGATCTCGGCGTCGGTCTTGGCGTCGACGCCCTTGATGGCCGGCACGTCGATCGGCGACGGCAGGTATTCGACGACGGCGTCGAGCAGCGGCTGCACGCCCTTGTTCTTGAAGGCCGAACCGCAGAACATCGGGAAGAACTTGACCGCGATGGTGCCCTTGCGGATCAGCGCGCGGATCTCGTCGTTCGACGGCATCTTGCCTTCGAGGTAGTTCTCGAGCGCGGTCTCGTCCATCTCGACGGCCGCTTCGATCATCTTCTCGCGGAACTGCTCGGCCTTCTCTTTGAGGTCGGCCGGGATCTCGACGACGTCCCAGGCAGCGCCCAGGGTTTCGTCGCGCCAGACGAGCGCGTTCATCTCGACCAGGTCGACGACGCCCTTGAACTCGGTCTCGGCGCCGATCGGCAGCTGCATGACGACGGCCTGGGCGCCGAGGCGCGAGCCGATCATTTCCACCGAGCGGTAGAAGTCGGCGCCGATCTTGTCCATCTTGTTGCAGAAGATCATGCGCGGCACGTGGTACTTGTCGGCCTGGCGCCACACCGTCTCGGTCTGCGGCTCCACGCCGGCGTTGGCGTCGAGCAGCGCGATGGCGCCGTCGAGCACGCGCAGCGAACGCTCGACCTCGATGGTGAAGTCGACGTGTCCGGGGGTGTCGATGATGTTGAAGCGGCGCATCTTGCCGTCACGACCCTTCCAGAAGGTCGTGGTCGCGGCGGACGTGATGGTGATGCCGCGTTCCTGCTCCTGCTCCATCCAGTCCATGGTGGCAGCGCCGTCATGGACTTCGCCGATCTTGTGCGACTTGCCCGTGTAATACAGGACGCGCTCGGTCGTCGTCGTCTTGCCGGCGTCGATATGCGCCATGATACCGAAATTACGGTAGTCTTCGATTTTGTATTCGCGGGCCATGGGAGGTGCCTCTCAGTCTCGTTCGCGCTTTACCAGCGGTAGTGCGCGAAGGCGCGGTTGGCTTCTGCCATCTTGTGGGTGTCTTCACGCTTCTTGACGGCGGTGCCGCGGTTGTTGGCCGCGTCCATCAGCTCGCCCGAAAGGCGGTCGACCATGGTGGTCTCGTTGCGGTTGCGGGCCGCGGCGATCAGCCAGCGGATGGCCAGCGCCTGGCGGCGCTCGGGGCGCACGTCGACCGGAACCTGGTAGGTGGCGCCGCCGACGCGACGCGAGCGCACTTCCACATGCGGCGCGACATTGTCGAGCGCCTGATGGAAGACGGTGACCGGCTCCTGCTTGGTCTTGGCCTGGACCTGGTCCAGCGCGCCGTAGACGATGGTCTCGGCAACCGACTTCTTGCCGTCATACATGACGGCGTTCATGAACTTGGTGACGACGAGATCGCCGAACTTAGGATCCGGATTGATCTCACGCTTTTCTGCACTGTGACGACGGGACATGGGAAACCCTTACTTCGGACGCTTGGCGCCGTATTTCGAACGACGCTGCTTGCGGTTCTTCACACCCTGCGTGTCGAGCACGCCGCGGATGATGTGGTAGCGGACGCCCGGCAGATCCTTGACGCGGCCGCCGCGGATCATGACCACCGAGTGTTCCTGAAGGTTGTGGCCTTCGCCCGGGATGTAGCCGATCACTTCAAAACCGTTGGTCAGGCGAATCTTGGCCACCTTGCGCAGCGCCGAGTTCGGCTTCTTCGGCGTCGTGGTGTAGACGCGCGTGCAGACGCCCCGCTTCTGCGGGTTCTGCTGCATGGCCGGGACCTTGTTTCGCTTCACCGGCGCCAGGCGCGGCTTGCGGATCAGCTGGTTGACGGTAGGCATTAAACCCTCTTGTCTCTCAATTCCGTGTCTGCCCTGTCAGGGCCGCTCAAAGCGTCATTCCCATACGCGAATTCGGGCAAAACACCGCGTCTCGCGGTCCTGCCCGAACAAATTGCAGAGGAAGCGGGAGCCGCTTCATGCGCGCCGGAAATGTCTTTTCGCTCGTAAAACGAACCCTGTTTGAGACAAACTCCAAAGCGCGTCGCCTCGGAAAGGCTGGTCTCACATCGGTTCTGACGTCGCGGCTTCTACTCGTAAGGCCATTGCCCGTCAACCCCGCAACGGCAAATATTGCGGTCAATTCGAGGCTTGGCAGCCATGCGCGAAACGCATGTAATTTTCTTGCGTCTTTTTTAAGGAGCGAGGAAGAAAGTGACCGGCTTGCGGCTGTCTTCCCGGCCTGCTTCGTGCCAAAAGGCGGCCGGAGCCGGACTTTCCGCCGGCAAACGAGGAATCAGCCCGTGAACGACAATGGAGAACGGCCGGTCACCATCATCACCGGACGGGTCTGGCGCAAGAAGGGCGGCAAACCGGAAGGCGTGCATGTGATGCTGGTGGCGCCTGACGATGATTCTGCCGTGCGCCGCGCGCTCGAATCGCTCGCCGCCGAGGGATTCGCGGAGGCCGAGCTGGACCAGATCGGCGATATGGAAGGCGAGCCCGATGAAGAGCCGCATCTGTCTGCCTATCAAGGCGCGCTTGAAGGCGAGGTCTCCATCGTCACCTTCGACGAGCCGTTCTGATATAACCGGCGGCGCAACGTCCCTTCCCCGCCATCTCCAACAACCTAAAGCCACTCTTCCTTTTCCGGAGTTCTCATGACCAGCAATCCCATCAAGCTTGGCATCGTCGGCGTGGGAAAGATCGTCCGCGACCAACACCTTCCGGCGGTCGCCAAGGATGGCGATTATCAGCTTGCCGCAGCGGCCAGCCGCCATGGCAAGGTCGACGGCATTCCAAACTACCCCAGCATCGAGGCGATGCTTGCGGCTGAAGCTGGTCTGGAGGCGGTCTCGCTCTGCATGCCGCCGCAATTCCGCTACGACGCCGCGCGCACCGCGCTGGAGGCGAAGAAGCATGTTTTCTTGGAGAAGCCGCCGGGCGCCACGGTGAGCGAGGTCGAGCACCTCAAGGCGCTGGCCGACAAGAATGGCGTGTCGCTCTTCGCCAGCTGGCATTCGCGCTATGCGCCAGCGGTCGAGGCCGCGCGCGCTTTCCTCGCTTCGGCCAAGCTGATTTCGGCCGCCATCAACTGGAAGGAAGACGTGCGGCGCTGGCATCCCAACCAGGAATGGATCTGGGAACCGGGCGGTTTTGGCGTGTTCGACCCGGGCATCAACGCGCTGTCGATCGCCACCCACATCCTGCCGCCGATGTTCATCACCTCGGCCGTGCTCGATTTTCCCGAAAACCGCGCGGCGCCGGTCGCCGCGCATGTCGCCTTCCGCACCTCGAACGGGCTGCCGGTGACGATGGAGCTCGACTGGCTGCAGACCGGACCGCAGAGCTGGGACATCCTGGCCGAGACCGACAAGGGCCAGATGGTGCTTTCGGGCGGCGGCGCCAAGCTCGCCATCGACGGCAAGATTGTCCATGACGAGCCGGAAGCCGAGTACCCGATGCTCTACAGACGCTTCGCCGAGATCGTTCGCGCCGGGACTTCCGATGTCGATCTCGCGCCGCTGCAGCACGTTGCCGACGCCTTCATGCTGGGCAAGCGCAATGTGGTCGAGGCGTTCTTTGATTGAGGCAGCGGCAAAGCGTCGAGGCGAGCGAGACCCTTACTCAACGACCGCAATTGCAAAGCCGTCATAACCCTTGGCGCCTACGGTCTGGATGGCGGTACCGTCCAGCCGCTTCTCGCCGCCGATGAACGAAAACGCGGCGCGGGCGCCTTCGACATTGACGTCGCCGCTGTTCTTTTTCACGACCGCGCCGTCGCGGATAACGTTGTCGCAGACGATGACCGTGCCCGGGCGCGACAGCTTCATCGCCCAGCCGAGATAATTCGGGTTGTTGGGCTTATCGGCGTCGATGAAGATCAGGTCGAACGGGCCGGCATTTTCGTCAACCAGCGCGGCGAGCGACTGGAGCGCGGGGCCGACCCGTAGGTCGACCTTGCCGGAAACCCCTGCCCGCTCGAAATTCGAACGCGCGACCTTGGCGTGGTGCGGGTCGAGCTCTAGCGTCACCACCTTGCCGTCCGCCGGCAGTCCCCTCGCCATCCAGATGGTCGAGTAGCCGCCGAGCGTGCCCACCTCCAGCACCCTTTTCGCGCCGCGGACGCGCACCAGCAGCGACAGCAATTTACCCTGCGCGGCCGAGACGTCGATCGCCGGCAGGCCCTGCTCGCGGTTGACCTTAAGCACCGCGTCCAGCGCGGGGTCCGCTTCGAAAAGCGAGGAAACGATATAGTCGTCGACGGCCGTCCAGGTCTTGCTGCTCATAGCTCTTCCTCGTTGCATGAAGCCAGATCAGGATGACGGCTGATGGCCATCATGCTGGTTCTGACCTTCGGTTCGGGATCATGCTCTGAAATGCGAAAAGGGGCCGCGCGGGCCCCTTCTCTTCGTTTCTCATATCATGCCGCTTACTGCGCGGCGTTGACCATATCGGTCAGCATCGGCTCGGCGACCTCGACACCGGAGGCCTTGCGGCGCTCGTCGATGATGAGCTCGTCGCGCGAGGTGGCGATGCGCCTGATCTGGCTCATCGTGCCGCCGGTGCCGGCCGGGATCAGACGGCCGACGATGACGTTTTCCTTCAGGCCCTGCAACATGTCGGTCTTGCCGGCAACCGCAGCCTCGGTGAGCACCCTGGTCGTCTCTTGGAAGGAGGCGGCCGAGATGAAGGACGGCGTCTGCAGCGAGGCCTTGGTGATGCCGAGCAGCACCGGCTGACCTTCGGCCGGCTTCTTGCCGTCCTCGATCAGGCGCTCGTTGACCTCTTCCAGCTCGATCACGTCGACGTGGTCGCCCGGAATGTAGGTCGAGTCGCCCTGCGCGGTGATCTCGACCTTCTGCAGCATCTGGCGGACGATCACCTCGATGTGCTTGTCGTTGATCGACACGCCCTGCAGGCGGTAGACCTCCTGGATCTCGTTCACGAGGTAGGAAGCAAGCGCCTCCACGCCCTTGATCGCCAGGATATCGTGCGGCGCCGGGTTGCCGTCGAGGATGTAGTCGCCCTTCTCGATGACGTCGCCGTCCTGGAGATGGAACGGCTTGCCCTTCGGGATCAGGTACTCCACCGGCTCCAGCGTCGAGTCATGCGGCTCGATGATGATGCGGCGCTTGTTCTTGTAGTCGCGGCCGAAGCGGATCGTGCCATCGATCTCGGCGATGATGGCGTGATCCTTCGGACGGCGAGCCTCGAACAGTTCGGCCACGCGCGGCAGACCGCCGGTGATATCCTTGGTCTTGGCGCTTTCCATCGGAATACGCGCCAGCACGTCGCCAGGCTTCACATGCGCGCCCGGCTCGACCGAGAGGATGGCCTCGACCGAGAGCAGGAAGCGCGCATCGCCGCCCTTCGACAGCTTGCCGACCTTGCCCTTGGCGTCGTGGATGACGATCGCCGGCTTCAGGTCGCTGCCGCGCGGCGTCGAACGCCAGTCAATGACTTCACGCTTGGTGATGCCGGTCGACTCGTCGGCCGTTTCCTGAACGGAGATGCCGTCGACCAGGTCCTCGAACGCCACCCTGCCCTCGATTTCGGTGAGGATCGGGCGGGTATAGGGATCCCACTCGGCGATACGCTGGCCGCGCTTCACCTTGTCGCCATCGTCCACGAAGATGCGCGAACCATAGGCGACGCGGTGGGTGGCACGCTCCTTGCCGGTCTCATCGAGGATGAGCACCGCCATGTTGCGGCCCATGACCATCTGCTGGCCTTCCGAGTTGCGCACCACGTTGCGGTTGCGGATCTGCACCTTGCCCTCATAGGAGGCTTCAAGGAACGAGCTATCCACCACCTGCGCCGTGCCGCCCATGTGGAAGGTACGCATGGTGAGCTGGGTGCCCGGCTCGCCGATCGACTGCGCCGCGATGACGCCGACGGCCTCGCCCTGGTTGACGGGGGTACCGCGGGCTAGATCGCGACCGTAGCAGACGGCGCACACGCCGGTCCTGACCTCGCAGGTCAGCGCCGAACGGATGCGGACCGACTGCACGCCGGCCTTTTCGATCTGCTCGACATCGCGCTCGTCCATCAGCTTGCCGGCCTTGACCAGCAGATCGCCGGTGACCGGATGGTTGATGTCGTCGAGCGCGGTGCGGCCCAGCACACGCTGGCCGACCGAAGCGACGATCTGGCCGGCATCGACGATCGGCTGCATGGTGAGGCCCTTGTCGGTGCCGCAATCCACGGAGTTGACGATGCAGTCCTGCGCCACGTCGACGAGACGGCGGGTGAGGTAGCCCGAGTTCGCGGTCTTCAGGGCGGTGTCGGCCAGACCCTTGCGGGCGCCGTGGGTCGAGTTGAAGTACTCGAGCACGGTGAGGCCTTCCTTGAAGTTCGAGATGATCGGCGTCTCGATGATTTCACCCGAGGGCTTGGCCATCAGGCCGCGCATGCCGGCGAGCTGGCGCATCTGGGTGGGCGAACCGCGCGCACCCGAATGCGACATCATGTAGATCGAGTTCATCGGCTTCTGACGGCCGTTGTCCTCGAACTCCACCGCCTTGATGCGCGCCATCATCTCGTCGGCGACCTTTTCCGAGCACTTGGCCCAGGCGTCGACGACCTTGTTGTACTTCTCGCCCTGCGTGATCAGGCCGTCATTGTACTGCTGCTCGTATTCCTTGGCCAACGCCTCGGTCTCGGAGACCAGCTTCAGCTTGGTATCCGGGATCAGCATGTCGTCCTTGCCGAACGAAATGCCGGCACGGCAGGCATGGGCAAAGCCGAGCGCCATGATGCGATCGCAGAAGATGACCGTCTCTTTCTGACCGCAGTGGCGGTAAACGGTGTCGATCATCTTGGAGATGTTCTTCTTGGTCATCTCCTGGTTGGCGGTCTCATACGGCACGTTGACGTTCTTCGGCAGAAGCTCGCCGATGATCATGCGGCCGGGCGTGGTGTCGTAGATCTTCGACACGACGTTGCCTTCGGCGTCGACGGTGCGGAAGCGGCCCTTGATCTTGGCGTGCAGAGTCACGGCCTTGGTCTCCAGCGCATGCTGGAGCTCGCCCATGTCGGCAAACACCATGCCTTCGCCCGGCTCGTTCTGGTTGACGATCGAGAGATAGTAGAGACCGAGAACCATATCCTGCGACGGCACGATGATCGGCGCGCCCGAGGCCGGGTGCAGGATGTTGTTGGTCGACATCATCAGCACGCGGGCTTCGAGCTGTGCTTCCAGGGATAGCGGCACGTGAACCGCCATCTGGTCGCCGTCGAAGTCGGCGTTGAAGGCGGTGCAGACCAGCGGATGCAGCTGGATCGCCTTGCCTTCGATCAGGGTCGGCTCGAACGCCTGGATGCCGAGACGGTGCAGCGTCGGCGCGCGGTTCAGAAGCACCGGATGCTCGCGGATGACCTCGTCGAGGATATCCCAAACCTCCGGACGCTCCTTCTCGACCAGCTTCTTCGCCTGCTTGACGGTCGAGGAGAAACCCTTGGCGTCGAGGCGGGCGTAGATGAAAGGCTTGAACAGCTCGAGCGCCATCTTCTTCGGCAGACCGCACTGGTGCAGCTTCAGCTCCGGACCGGTCACGATGACCGAGCGGCCGGAATAGTCGACGCGCTTGCCGAGCAGGTTCTGGCGGAACCGGCCCTGCTTGCCCTTGAGCATGTCGGACAGCGACTTCAGCGGACGCTTGTTGGCGCCGGTGATGACGCGGCCGCGACGGCCGTTGTCGAACAGCGCGTCGACGGCTTCCTGCAGCATGCGCTTCTCGTTGCGCACGATGATGCCGGGCGCGCGCAGCTCGATCAGGCGCTTCAGGCGGTTGTTGCGGTTGATGACGCGGCGATAGAGATCGTTCAGGTCCGACGTTGCGAAGCGGCCGCCGTCCAGCGGGACAAGCGGGCGCAGGTCCGGCGGGATCACCGGAACCACCTTCATGATCATCCATTCCGGACGGTTGCCGGATTCCATGAAGTTTTCCACGACCTTGAGCCGCTTCAGATACTTCTTCTGCTTCAGCTCCGAGGTGGTCGAAGCCAGCTCCGTACGCAGGTCGCCGGCGATCTTCTCCAGATCCATGCCGGCCAGAAGGTCATGGATTGCCTCGGCGCCGATCATGGCGGTGAAGGAATCCTCGCCATACTCGTCGACGGCGAGCATGTACTCCTCCTCGCTGAGGAGCTGGTTCTCCTTCAGCGCGGTGAGGCCCGGCTCGGTGACGATGTAGTTCTCGAAGTAGAGCACGCGCTCGATGTCCTTGAGGGTCATGTCGAGCAGCGTGCCGATGCGCGACGGCAGCGACTTCAGGAACCAGATATGGGCGACGGGCGCGGCGAGCTCGATATGGCCCATGCGCTCGCGGCGAACGCGCGACAGCGTGACTTCGACGCCGCACTTTTCGCAGATGACGCCCTTGTACTTCATGCGCTTGTACTTGCCGCACAGGCACTCATAGTCCTTGATCGGGCCAAAAATGCGCGCGCAGAACAGGCCGTCACGCTCCGGCTTGAAGGTGCGGTAGTTGATGGTCTCCGGCTTCTTGATCTCGCCGAACGACCAGGACAGAATCTTCTCTGGGCTGGCAAGCGAGATCCGGATGGAATCGAACACCTGCGCAGGCGCCTGCGGGTTGAAGAGATTCATGACCTCTTGGTTCATGCCGTTCTCCTTTTCGGGGTCCTCGATAACCCCTTCAATCGATCGCGGACGAAATGTCCGCAGACTGGCCGGTCAAACCGGCCGTAGATTTGAGGGGCGCGCCACGTCCAGCGCGGCGCGCCATTGCCTTACTCGGCTGCGTCGGGAAGACGCGTCTGGGTCTCTTCGACCTGGGTGTTCTCCAGCTCCACATTGAGGCCGAGCGAGCGCATTTCCTTGACGAGAACGTTGAAGCTCTCCGGAATGCCCGCCTCGAACGTGTCGTCGCCGCGCACGATCGCCTCGTAGACCTTGGTGCGGCCGGCCACGTCGTCCGACTTCACCGTCAGCATCTCCTGCAGCGTGTAGGCGGCGCCGTAGGCTTCGAGCGCCCAGACCTCCATTTCGCCGAAGCGCTGGCCGCCGAACTGCGCCTTGCCGCCCAGCGGCTGCTGGGTGACGAGCGAGTACGGACCGATCGAGCGCGCGTGGATCTTGTCGTCCACCAGGTGGTGCAGCTTGAGCATATAGATATAGCCCATCGTCACCTTGCGATCGAACGGCTCGCCGGTACGGCCGTCATAGAGCTGCGACTGACCGCTGGTGTGCAGGCCTGCCTGCTCCAGCATGGTGTTGATGTCGACCTCGTGCGCGCCGTCGAACACCGGTGTCGCGATGGAGACGCCGCGGCGCATCTGCTCGCTCAGGCGAACGATGCTCTCGTCGTCATATTCGCGGATCGGCTCGTTGCGGTCGTTGGCCGGCATGAAGCTTTCCAGCGTCTTGCGCAGCGGCTTGATGTCGCCGCCGCCCTTATACGCGTCGATCAGCTCGCCGATCTTCCTGCCCATGCCGGCGCAAGCCCAGCCCAGATGCGTTTCCAGGATCTGGCCGACATTCATGCGGCTCGGCACACCCAGCGGGTTGAGCACGATATCGGCATGCGTGCCGTCCTCGAGGAAAGGCATGTCCTCGACCGGAACGATGCGCGACACGACACCCTTGTTGCCGTGACGGCCGGCCATCTTGTCGCCCGGCTGCATCTTGCGCTTCACCGCCACGAAGACCTTGACCATCTTCATGACGCCCGGAGGCATTTCGTCGCCGCGCTGCACCTTCTCGACCTTGTCCATGAAGCGCTGCTCGAGCGCCTTCTTGGACTCGTCGTACTGGCCGCGCAGAGCCTCGAGCTCGCCCTGGAGCTTCTCGTTCTCCACGGCGAACTGCCACCACTGCGAACGCGGATACTCGTCGAGCGTGTCCTTCGACAGCTTCGAGCCCTTCTTGAAGCCCTTCGGTCCGGCGATAGCTTCCTTGCCGACCAGCGTGTCGGAAAGACGCGCATAGACGTTGCGGTCGAGGATCGCCTGCTCGTCGTCGCGGTCCTTGGCCAGGCGCTCGATCTCCTCGCGCTCGATCGCCATCGCGCGCTCGTCCTTCTCCACGCCGTGGCGGTTGAAGACGCGCACTTCGACGACCGTGCCGAAGGTGCCCGGAGGCATGCGCATGGAGGTGTCGCGAACGTCCGAGGCCTTCTCGCCGAAGATGGCGCGCAGGAGCTTTTCTTCCGGCGTCATCGGGCTTTCGCCCTTCGGCGTGATCTTGCCGACCAAGATGTCGCCCGGCTGCACCTCGGCACCGATATAGACGATGCCGGCCTCGTCGAGGTTCTTCAGCGCTTCTTCCGAAACGTTCGGAATGTCGCGCGTGATTTCCTCCGGCCCGAGCTTGGTGTCGCGCGCCATGACCTCGAACTCCTCGATGTGGATCGAGGTGAAGACGTCGTCGGCCACGATGCGCTCGGAGAGCAGGATCGAGTCCTCGTAGTTGTAGCCGTTCCACGGCATGAACGCGACCAGCACGTTGCGGCCGAGCGCCAGATCGCCGAGCTCGGTCGACGGACCGTCAGCGATGATGTCGCCCTTGTTGACGCGGTCGCCCATGCGCACCAGCGGACGCTGGTTGATGCAGGTGTTCTGGTTCGAACGCTGGAACTTCATCAGCCGGTAGATGTCGACGCCGGACTTGCCGGGATCGAGATCTTCCGTGGCGCGGATGACGATACGGGTCGCGTCCACCTGGTCGACCACGCCGCCGCGGCGGGCGCCGATGGCGGCGCCAGAGTCACGGGCGACGACCGGCTCCATGCCGGTGCCGACGAACGGCGCCTCGGCGCGCACCAGCGGCACGGCCTGACGCTGCATGTTCGAGCCCATCAGTGCGCGGTTGGCGTCGTCGTTCTCGAGGAACGGGATGAGCGCTGCCGCGACCGACACCATCTGCTTCGGCGAGACGTCCATCAGGTCGACGTTCTCGCGCGGCGCCATCATCACTTCGCCGGCGTTACGGCAAATGACGAACTCGTCGACGAAGCTGCCGTTCTTGTCGAGCTCGGCGTTGGCCTGCGCGACGTAGTGCTTGGCCTCTTCCATCGCCGACAGGTAGACGACCTCGTTGGTCAGCTTGCCGTTCACGATCTTGCGGTACGGGCTTTCGATGAAGCCGTACTTGTTGACACGCGCGAAGGTGGCCAGCGAGTTGATCAGACCGATATTCGGGCCTTCCGGCGTCTCGATCGGGCAGATGCGGCCGTAATGCGTCGGGTGCACGTCGCGCACCTCGAAGCCGGCGCGCTCGCGGGTCAGACCGCCTGGTCCAAGCGCCGAAAGGCGACGCTTGTGGGTGATCTCCGACAGCGGGTTGGTCTGGTCCATGAACTGCGACAGCTGCGAGGAGCCGAAGAACTCGCGCACGGCGGCGGCCGCCGGCTTGGCGTTGATCAGGTCCTGCGGCATGACCGTGTCGATCTCGATCGAGGACATACGCTCCTTGATCGCGCGCTCCATGCGCAGCAGGCCGACGCGGTACTGGTTCTCCATGAGCTCGCCGACCGAGCGCACGCGGCGGTTGCCGAGATTGTCGATGTCGTCGATCTCGCCCTTGCCGTCGCGCAGTTCCACCAGTGTCTTGACCACGGCCAGGATGTCTTCCTTGCGCAGCACGCGCACGGTGTCCTCGGCCTTGAGCTCAAGGCGCATGTTCATCTTGACGCGGCCGACGGCCGACAGGTCATAGCGCTCGCTGTCAAAGAACAGCGAGTTGAACATGGCTTCGGCGGTCTCGAGCGTCGGCGGCTCGCCCGGACGCATGACGCGGTAGATGTCGAACAGCGCGTCCTGGCGGCTCTCGTTCTTGTCGACGGCGAGCGTGTTGCGGATGTAGGCGCCGACATTGACGTGGTCGATGTCCAGGATCTGGATCTCGTCCTCGCCGGTGCCGAGCAGCACCTTCAGCGTCTTGTCGTCGATCTCGTCGCCGGCTTCGAGGAATATCTCGCCCGTGGCGTAGTTGACGATGTCCTCGGCGAGGTAGTTGCCGAGCAGGTCCTCGTCGGTTGCCTTGATGGCCTTGAGACCCTTCTCGCCGAGCTGGCGGGCCTGGCGGGCGGTGATCTTCTTGCCCGCCTCGACGACGATCTCGCCCGTGTCGGCGTCGACCAGGTCGCCGACGGCCTTGAGGCCGCGGAACCGCTCGACGTTGAACGGAATGCGCCAGTGGTCGCCGGAGCGCTTGTAGGTGATCTTGTTGTAGAAGGTCGACAGGATCTCTTCGCCGTCCATGCCGAGCGCCATCAACAGCGACGTCACCGGGATCTTGCGGCGGCGGTCGATGCGGGCGTGCACGACGTCCTTGGAATCGAACTCGATGTCGAGCCACGAACCGCGATAGGGAATGACGCGCGCGGCAAACAGAAGCTTGCCCGACGAGTGCGACTTGCCCTTGTCATGGTCGAAGAAGACGCCCGGCGAACGGTGCATCTGCGAGACGATGACGCGCTCGGTGCCGTTGACGATGAAGGTGCCGTTCGACGTCATGAGCGGCATATCGCCCATATAGACGTCCTGCTCCTTGATGTCCTTGATCGACTTCGCGCCGGTATCCTCGTCGATATCGAACACGATCAGACGCAGCGTCACCTTCAGCGGCGCGGCATAGGTCAGGTCGCGCTGACGGCACTCGTCAACGTCGAATTTCGGTGCTTCGAACTCATACTTCACGAACTCCAGCATCGAGGAGCCGGAAAAGTCTGAGATCGGGAAGACCGACTTGAAAACAGCCTGCAGCCCTTCGTCCGGACGGCCACCCTTGGGCTCGTCCACCATCAGGAACTGATCATAGGATGCCTTTTGAACCTCGATGAGGTTCGGCATCTCCGCAACTTCCGGGATCTTTCCGAAGAACTTGCGTACGCGTCTGCGGCCATTGAAAGTCTGGGTCTGGGCCATCGTCGCTCCTTAGCTCTAAACTCGGGGCGAACCTCGCCGCGGCTCGCCTTGCACCAATGGGCAGCCTTGGCGGTTGCCCCTATCTGTTTTCCGGCCGTCCCTGCCAATTTCTTGGGCCAATGGCTTGGCGGGTACCGGCTAAAACGGGAGAAAACCCGTTTCCGGAAGGCCGCTTTTCGGCCCTCAGGAAAGAGGTTTTCAAACGCCTCGCGCAACAAAGCCCTCCCTCGGTCAAAGGGAGGGGGCGGACGGCGCGAGACCGTCCGCCCTCGCCTAACAGGCTTACTTCAGCTCGACCTTGGCGCCAGCTGCTTCCAGCTGAGCCTTGAACTTGTCGGCGTCGGCCTTGGAAACGCCTTCCTTGACCGGCTTCGGAGCCGCTTCGACCAGGTCCTTGGCTTCCTTGAGGCCAAGGCCGGTGATGGCGCGGACTTCCTTGATGACGTTGATCTTCTGGGCGCCGGCGTCGGCGAGAACGACGTCGAATTCCGTCTTCTCTTCAGCCGGAGCAGCAGCAGCGGCAGCACCACCGGCAGCGGCGGCAACAGCCACCGGAGCGGCGGCCGAAACGCCCCACTTCTCTTCCAGGAGCTTCGAAAGCTCAGCCGCCTCGAGGACGGTCAGGCTCGAAAGGTCGTCTACGATCTTCGCGAGATCAGCCATTTGTATATTCCTTCAATTGGTTCGAACGTGTGTTGTTGACAGCGAGGAACGGCCTCATGCCGCCTCGTCCTTCCGGGCGTAAGCGCCGATGACGCGCGCGACCGAGGCCGCGGGCGCATTGACGATCTGGGCGATCCGAGTTGCCGGCGTGGCGATCATGCCAACCAGCTTGGCGCGCAGCTCGTCGAGCGACGGCATCGTGGCGAGTGCCTTGACACCATCGGCGTTGAGCGAGGTCGAGCCCATCGCGCCGCCGAGAATGATCAGCTTGTCATTCCCTTTGGCGAAATCGGACGTGACCTTCGGCGCCGCAACCGGATCCTCCGAATAAGCGACCAGCGTCTGTCCCTTGAACAGATCGACGATCGATGCGGAGTCCGTGCCCTGAAGAGCGATCTTGGCGAGACGGTTCTTCGCGACTTTGACGGTGCCGCCAGCGGCGCGCATCTTCGACCGAAGGTCGTTCATTTGCGCCACGGTGATACCGGCGTAGTGGGCCACGACGACTGAACCCGCGTTCGAGAACGCTTCGTTCAGGCCCGTGACGAGTTCGCGCTTTTCCGCTCTGTCCACTGCCTATCTCCAGTTGACCCCTGCCTCATTCTCGAGGTCAGAAGTCGGGTTGCCTTTTGCCGGCCGGGCCATCCAAATCCTGGATCTCCCGAACGGCGCTCGAGGATCCTGCCCCCTTTTCGCCCACCGACGGCAAGCCGGCGATGTGCTGACAAAAGGCAAACACGGTTCGAACCTTTCATTGGAGCTTTTGGCTCCTTTGTCGGGTCTTCACCCGTCTCATGCAGGCCCAAGTGAATTAAGGCTTTTGGGCCGCCTGCAATCTCGGACAGGATATCCGGAAACCTTCCGGCTTCCGGGGTACCGGGCCGCCGACGAATCGGCGGTCCGGAATTCTTGTTACGATCAGCTCAAGGCCGATCGGACGACACTTACGACGCGGCGAGCGTCGCGATGTCGAGCTTGAGGCCGGGGCCCATCGTCGAGGTGACCGACACCTTCTTGACGTAGTTGCCCTTGGCGCCAGCAGGCTTTGCCTTGTTCACCGCATCGGCGAAGGCGCGCACGTTCTCTTCCAGCGCCTTGACGTCGAACGAGACCTTGCCGACGCCGGCCTGAACGATGCCGGCCTTCTCGACGCGGAACTCGACGGCGCCGCCCTTCGAAGCCTTGACGGCCGCGGCCACATCGGTGGTCACGGTGCCGACCTTCGGGTTCGGCATCATGCCGCGCGGGCCGAGCACCTTACCCAGACGACCGACCAGCGGCATCATGTCCGGTGTGGCGATGCAGCGATCGAAATCGATCGTGCCCTTCTGGACGATGTCGACCAAGTCCTCGGCGCCAACGATATCGGCGCCGGCGGCCTTGGCTTCCTCGGCCTTGTCGCCACGAGCGAACACGGCGACGCGCACGGAGCGGCCGGTACCGTTCGGCAGGTTGACCACGCCGCGGACCATCTGGTCGGCGTGACGCGGATCGACACCGAGATTCATCGAGATCTCGACGGTCTCGTCGAACTTCACCTTGGACCGGTCCTTGAGCAGCTGCAGCGCCTCTGAAAGGGCGTAAGCCTTGTTCGGATCGATGCCTTCGCGGCTCTTGGCAACACGCTTTGCAATCTTTGCCATGATCTTAGCCCACCACTTCCAGGCCCATCGAGCGGGCGGAGCCCTCGACCATGCGCATGGCCGCTTCGACGTCGTTTGCGTTCAGGTCCTTCATCTTCTGCTCGGCGATCGCGCGCACCTTGTCGCGGCTGATCGTGCCGACCTTGGTCTTGCCCGGCTCCTTGGAGCCCGACTTCAGGTTGGCGGCCTTCTTCAGGAAATAGCTCACCGGCGGCGTCTTCATGACGAAGGTGAACGACTTGTCCTGGTAGTAGGTGATGACGACCGGGATCGGCGATCCCTTCTCGAGCTCCTGGGTCTGCGCGTTGAACGCCTTACAGAATTCCATGATGTTGATGCCGCGCTGACCAAGCGCCGGGCCGATCGGGGGCGACGGCGTGGCCGAGCCCGCGGCAACCTGGAGCTTGAGCTGGCCTGCAACTTTCTTAGCCATCTCTATTCCTGCCTTTTCTAATGCCGGCCCACTAGCGGGACACCGGCGGTTGCAGTCTGGTGGTGCGGTTCCGACGGCCGGCTATGCCGCCTTCGCCTCCCACCCGTTCATGCGGCGTCAGTTCACGCCGCCCCGACGCCCTTCGGGCGCGGGTATACGGATCAGCCCTTTTCGACCTGTCCGAACTCCAGATCGACGGGCACGGCGCGCCCGAAGATCGAAACTTCCACCTTGAGGCGGGCCCGCTCCTCGTCCACTTCCTGGACGACGCCATTGAACGACGCGAACGGACCGTCCGAAACGCGGATCGCCTCGCCGATCTCGAAGGTGACCGAGGGCTTCGGCCGCTCGACGCCTTCCTGGACCTGGTTCAGGATGCGCTGCGCCTCGGTCTCGGTGATCGGCACGGGCTTGGAGTCGCCCAGGAAGCCGGTGACCTTCGGAGTGTTCTTGACCAGCGAGAACACGGCATCCGTCAGGTTGGCCTTCAGGAGCACATAGCCCGGGAAGAACTTACGCTCGGCATCGACCTTGCGGCCACGGCGGATCTCGACGACCTTTTCGGTCGGCACAACGATCTGCTCGATCTCACCCGAAAGGCCCTTCTGCTTGGCCTTGTTCTCAATATCCTCGGCGACCTTCTTCTCGAAGTTCGAATAGGCGTGGACGATATACCACCGCGCAGTCATTTCACGACCTCTCCGTAAACCGCCGAATTAGTGCCCGAGACCCAGGATCCACTCGATCGCATAGCCCATCAGAATGTCGGCTGCGAAGAAGAAGAGCATCGCGATCACCGCAAACACCAGGACCATGACGGTCGAGATCATGGTTTCGCGCCGCGAAGGCCATGTCACCTTGGCCGTCTCCGCGCGAACCTGCTGGAGAAAGGTGAAGGGATTAGTGGTTTTCGAAGCCATGTGCCGCCTGTTTTCAAGACCCGTTGGCCGGGCCTCCTGGATGATCCCGCTGGCCGGGACGTGCCGCCTGGGTTCCATGCGGCGCCGAATCAGCGCTCCATTTCACCCACGCAAATCAGACGCGTAAAGCCGGCTTCCCAGCTCCACGCGTCGCGTGTCTGTTCTGTCTACATAAAACCGATTCTTAATCCACGCAAGTGGCAAGGGTCCGCTTTATGTCCTAACGCCGCCTCGGAACCATCCAGTCGTCCCGTCCCGGCTATGCGGGGGCTTATGCCCCAATTTTCGCCATATGGCAAGCCGCCCGCCGATTTTCAACGGCGGGACGCCCTCGATATGCCTTTTGGAAAGTGGCACGGGCAGCAGGGCTCGAACCTACGACCTGCGGTTTTGGAGACCGAATAGCCTTCTTACATCATCTTGTTTACACAGTGATATTTGGCATATTGCCTTTTGATGTGCAAGGATTTGTGCAAGGAAAAATCGGGCGCCCTGCCTTGGCTGGTGTGCTCCGCGAAGCCGAATTGTCGGCAGGCAGACATCATTGGCAAGAGGCGTACCGACCGAGACGTTCTGTCGTGTTGATTGATCTCCTGCTCAGTCGCTCGGCCTTCCCGCGACCAGCACCGCCAATCATTCAACTTGGCCTAACCCGCTGCGGAAACGAAGACGCCCCGAACCAAAGTTCGGGGCGTCTCCTAAGTGGAAGTTGCGCGGCCCTAATAACCGACGGGTGCCATTACAGAGCAGCCCACGGCGGCGCATACGGCGAGAATTGCGATCCCGAACAGGGTCGCTTTCATGATCAGGATCAGCTTGCTTGGGTCGAACTGAAGTTCATGTATTGGCATTTCCTCCTTTGACGGAAGAACAAGTACCAAAAATTGGCACCAGTTGTCAATCCGATTATTAGACCTATCGGTGCAAGCTGCCGACGCCCGCTTGGACGGGCTTGTGTTGGAGAATCGCCGAAGCGGTGTCCAAAGTTGCGCGAGCGCGGGCCTCCACGTAGTCGATGAGCCCTTGGGTGGGTATTACATTCTTTCGCCGTCCATCCTTCGGGTCATTTTGAAACGCTACGAAGCCAAGACGCTCAGCCTCCGCGACGTACTTCTTGCAGGTATCCAAGTGGTCGGCGGGGATCAGTTTGCAGGCCTGCGAACGTGACACAGTCTTGCCCTCTAGATGGCGGAGATAAATGTTCATCAGTAGCCGGTCGATGTACATGATGAGCCTAGGGTCGGCGACGCCATCCTGGAGGCTCGTAATGAAGTCGCTGAAGGTCACGATATTGTGCCTCACCGCGTCCAGGAGCTGCTCCTGGCTGTAGTCGTTTTTCATTCGACGATCCTTCTGAGTGGGGATGACTTGGCGTTTTGGTACCATATGAACAGCCTATTCGTGGTGTCATTTCAGAGACATGTTTAAGAATTCGCGCTCCCGGGAAACCCAAAGCGGCGGCCAAACGGTTCCAGGAATGTCTCAGATGGGTAATACTATAACGCCTAGGAAAATATTCCACAAGTCATACTCCCGACTGCTCGGGCACACGACAGGCACTAAGTCGTAGCGTCTTTGATCGCTTCTGATGCCCATTCGGTCATAAGTGATGCAAGGGTCGGCATCGGCGTGGCATAGATCGTCCGGGTAACCGGGTCCCAAGAGCTCTGAAGCGCGACAACCCAATATCGAACCTCTGGGCCTGGATCGATCCGGAATCCGAAAATTGGTCCGCCACTCATACCCTCGGCGCTCTTGGGTTCGGGCCCGTCTATCTTGGCCACGAACTGGGCGTGGCGTCTAGGTTTGCGGTTGGGATCAGCGGTCGCCGGCGTCAAAAACACCATAACGGGCGTTGCGCTAGCGCCGACACCCGGCGTTACCCGGCCGGGCGTGAGTTCCGTCGGCAGGCCGAGTAGGGCGTACCCGTCAAAGGTAACTCTATGTTGATGAGCCCATTGCTCCTCGCTTAGCGCAACCACGCCATTCTTCGAGAGCAACCGGGCAAAGTGTGGATCGATTGCAATGACGCCGAAATCTAGCCCTTCCCCGTCATCATCGACATAGAACAGATCGGCGTTCACTAAGTCGAACGGCATCGGGACATCGCTGATGGTCCGAAGGCCGAACGTGTCCGCAAAGGCGGAACTTTCAATCCTGACCTTCGGATGACTGCGCAGTTCGTCTAGTTCCTTCAATACGTGGCCGGCCGTGAGAAAGCATAGCACGCCGTGGATGAAGATTAGTGTGCCAGAGCAGATTGAGAAGCGTTCCGGCTTGTCGTCATCGTCAGGGATGTGGCGATACGTTACGCCGAGACCGACGAGGTGTTGGCAAAAGTATTGGACTAAGCCGTTTCCAGGAGCGGTGGTCATGAGATCGCCTTCTCTGCCAGAAGTGCTGCGAAATTGCTCACCACTTGCTGCCGCAGGGTTTCCGCCTCCAATTTCCTTGCCGTGGCGATGAGCCTCACCGCTTGGGCGACGTCACCGGGATGCACCGGCTTGTCACCCACTTCGACGAATGGCCCGTCCGTTTCCGTGAGGAGTCGGTCGAGCGGAAGCGACCTAACAAGCTCTCGACCTCGCTCATTGCGGAACATCGCTTGGTTGACCGAGAAGTAGCAACCAAATGCGGCGGCGCGCCGAGCTTCAGGAATCGTGCCGCTGAACCAGTGGAACACGACACGCCCAGCGGATCGCGGAAAGAGCTCCTCAAGGTGGTCTAGAATTTGCGCTGTGGTGCGGACGGCATGAATTGACAGCACCTTGCCACCCCGGGTCGCGCAAATCTGTAGGATATGACGGAAGACCTCCGTCTGCTTTTCCATGCTTCGGTAGAAACGGGGGCCGGCGTCAAGCCCGATCTCACCAACGTAGCGAGTTTCGGGAAGCAATGCCTCAAACAGTGGAATCTCATTCCAACGTTCCTCGGCTAGGTGTGGGTGAAGCCCTAGTCCGACACGGACGAACTCTTTGCCCTTCGCGAGCTTCTGGTTCTGGCGGAAAGCCTTTGGCGTCGTCGTGACCGCGAGCGTTGCCGTGCGGGCCTCCTCGCATAGGGCAATGGCCTGAGCCAAGTCGGGATAAAGGTCGAGGTGGCAGTGAAAATCGACGAAACGGGGCGGAGATGTCATCAGGCGGGCTTCGCTTTGACCTTTTTCAATAAGCTTCCGACCTCCGCCATACCCCGACGGAAAACCCCAATGTAGTCTGCCAATTCGCTGGGCGCATCGGCCAGCGGCCCAGGCAATCGCACCAAGGCGTCCGCTAAATGAGGTGCCGCCGCAAGCTTGTCCACCATCAACTGGAACGAACGAACGTGCTCACCTTCGGCCGATCGGGTATCGAGCGTGTGATCATCAAGGCTCGGTACCGCATATAGGGTGGGGTCGACTATGCCAAGACTCGGGGTAAGGGATGCCCGACGTATCAGGCAAGGCACGCAGGTTCCGCAATGGCGGGGCGACATCCTCTTGTACCGCGCCTTTGCGGGCGAGGAGCAAGACATTGAACTCGCCACCACCTGCCTGAGAAACGGCAAATCCTTGCAGGCAACTACCATCTCGCCCTTTGTCGTGTGGCGATACGGGTTCACCAATGTCACCGGGATGCCCAAGTTGGCGATAAGTTCGTTGATCCTCGCCATATAGAAGGGATGCGTCGTTCGGGTACTTAAGGCTCCCAACCTGAGGGGATCCAATGGCACGTTGAGTCCGATGAGACCGTTCTCCGGCACGACGACTTGGACGGTCTTGGCCAGAGACGAGGCCGCCAAGGTCGCCAGCGCAAAAAATAGGAATGAACGGCCGCGTTGGGTTTCTTCTATTTCGCCTGTGTCAATATGGTTTTTGTCGAAGCCCAGACGAGTTCGCAATGCATGGATCTCTCCGACCTTCTTTCCTAGTTGATTGAGGAGAGCCTGCTGCGCTTTGCTTGTCTCCGAGTCCCAGTAGTGGCTTACAAGGAGTGGTCGCCGTCCCCTATCGAAGAGATCGATGGCTCCGATCAGGCTGTCGAGCCCTCCGGAAAACAGACAGACCTCATCAAAGCCTGCCAACGCCATGACCGTCGGAACCGGCGCCAACGAACTGAAACCAGGTGGCCGCTCCCTAAAGAATATCCTCCAGTGATCACCGGTCAGGAATCTCAGAGTGCGTCCCAGCAAATCAGTTTGGGATCGCCAGAGTGCGACATCCGACACCGGCACAGTCAGATCCAGTTCGCGGGTCCAGCCGTTCTGTGCGTTCCGTGCGCGCGACACCCTGGTGTCCGCGGCGTTGATCAGCGCTGCCAGGATCAGAAAGTCAACGGCGGTCTCAGACGGACAAAGCCCCAGGGTTTTGAGCTTTTCAAGGGCGTCCCCGATCCCGTAGTCCAAGCGGCTGAATGTATTGACGAACTGGACCTCTACTGGAACCGCGTCAGGTTGAACTATGGAGACCGCTGCCGTATCCAAAACGCCCATTCGGCCGATGAAGGCAAAGCGTCTCATCGTCACTCTCCGAACGCCTCGAGAAGCGCGAAAGCGCCCTCGTAGATCGTTTTCACGAAGCCGTCGATCTGTGCGCGTGGAATGCTCGCCAACGTCCTGCCTGCCGCGGCAAATACGTCGCTGACCTTGCCTTGGATATAGTCCCGGAGAGTATTTTCCACGCTACGCAGTGTGGCCGTATCGCTCGACAGCTTGACCGCACCGCCGGCGAGTTCGTTGAACAGCTTCGCAGTGATCGATCGCGCAATTGTGCCAAGGAAAATCGCCTCCAATGCCGGTGGTGGCAAAGCGTCAAACGGTACGTCCCCGCTGGCTGCCAATTCGGCTGCGGTCTCGAGCATCGCCGAACGCGCAATCGCCTCGTCGATCGGACCCCCGTCAGGGCACAGGACATCTGTCAGCGCGGTCAGGACCTGGCTAGCGGGTGATCCGGCCAGACTTTCAAGGTTGAAGGGGCGTAGCGCCTCTGCCGCGCCCTGAGTGCCCACGTCGTTTGCCAACTGGCCGAGACCGGAAGCCACTCTGCGCGAGGGGGCCATCACCCTCGCAGCGGCACCGGCACCGCCCATAGCGCGCACGTATCGCGCCGCACTCTTACCGAGTCCCGATCGGGTGCTACCGCCACCCGACCCGGAAGCGGCTCGCGAGAAGGCTGAGCGAGCCGGACCGAATGTCTCTACCCCATCAATCACCGGAAGGGGTGGTAGAGTGACTGCGGGCACGACTGGCTGCGGAGGAGCGAAGACGGACGCAGGTTGGGCCGGGGCTCCGGGCGCGCCTGGTTGGTTGGGCACGGGTGTCGGCGTCGACGGTGGCGGAACCGGAGCAGGCGTCGGGGTTGGGCCGTCTACCCAGGTGGGTGTCAGCGCACGCTTCGACCCCTTGTTGCCTCCTGACGTCCCCATCAGTGCTTCGCCTTCAGGGGCGTATCGAGCTCCATCTTAGCAACGGCGCTCAAAGGTTTGTTACCAGAATCCCGCCACTTCTCGAGCAACCCCTTGAATGCTGCGGCTTGCGGTCCGGTAACGGAAGAACCCCAGCCGGTCGTTACCCAGCCCCCTATGTTTGCCGCGGGCAATCTATCGAGTAAGGCAATCAGTGGGGGCCGCAGTTCGGGTCTAGTGTTGCAGAGAGCTGCTAAACCGTCTGCAGCAATAGGGCGTTTGCTCAGGTCGTCCGCGGTATCGACTTTTGCAGCGAGCGCGTGGAATATTCGCTCTGCGTCTACCGACGTGAGCCCTGACAACTCAGAAACAGCTACCGATTTGGCGCCGAGAGAGGAAGCTGAAAGCCTTTCGACCATCTCCTCCACCGGTCCTGCGGCGAGCACACTTGCTAGGGCGGCGCGCCGATCACGGCTCACAAAGAAATATGGTCGCAGGTCTATGCCGGCGAGAGGGAACCGAATACCGGCCCACCGCTTCGCCCATTCGATGTTCGGCCAATCCTTGCCCAACGACTCGGCGATATCGACTGGCTTCTTTTTGCCGCTTGATTTCGCGGTGTCTGGCGGAGAGCCGGATGCCAAGGCTTCGAGAGCAGCTACCGTCTTCGAGTGCCCGTTGGCGTCGAGCTCCAAGGCGATTGCGTCAAAGACCTCCGGGGCGAACCGCTCCGCCAGCATCAACTTTGCCAGCACGGTCTCTTTTATCTCATCGCGGAATTTGCGCTCGTCCGCGATCGCGAGCCGGAGGGTGAGCGTGTTGACGAATCGCTTAACCTGGCGCGGATTCCCACGAGCCCCCTCGGCCAGCATCGGGGTGATCTCGGCAGCTAGCTGTATCCCTGCTTCCAGTTGGGATGGTATGGGGTTAAGGGCCGTTGCGATCTTGGCCCGGTCAAAGCCTTTGTCGAGCCAAGGTCTCTGTAAAGCGTCACGGGCGATCGGCAGAACCTTCTTAAACTCATCCTCTTTCAGGCCCGACGACAAGGCTAGAAGGAGCGTAAGGTAGATGCGGGTTTCGACTGAACCGAGGGGCGGCATCCTGAAAGGGACTTGGATCAGCTTTTCCAGATAATTCCGCGCATAGCTCCCGGAACCTTGGGAGGCGGGCAAGTCCGGGAAATGGTTCCGCACGGCATACTCAATCATGCCCTCGTCGGCGGCCACCACAAACGCTGCACGCGGCACGAACAGAAACAGTCGCACTGCCTCTAGGGTTGCGATTGCGGTTGCTGGCAAACAGCGGTCGAGGTCATCTATCAGAACCACCAGCCGATCGATATCCGCCGCTTCCAGAAGCTCCTCGAAGTCCTTTCGGAACTCATGCATGCGCTGCGGCGTAGTTTCCCCGGTTGAGGAGTTGCTCTTCAGATGAGCCGATGCCCCGTCGAGCACCCTGTTTAGCATCTCCCCCGTAAGAACTTCTCCAGGGTTGGAGATGAGCTGCTTGGCAGCCGACGCCACACCTTCCAAAAGGCCGCCTGCAGGGATACCTGTCAAAAGCGTCAGTGCTGCCCCACCGGCTGTTCGGGCGACTTTGAACCAGTCGACGTTTTTGAGAACGGCAGCCGCTTTCTCCTTCACCTTGGTCGTTAGTGTCCGCTTGGCCAGCAACTCCGAAACGATTGTTTCGATCAGAACGGCCTTGGCATCATCGTAACCTTCGAAGGCCCAACCGTTGAAACGGACGCAAAGAGTACGCTTATCGCCGGAAAACGCCGCCTCGATCATCAGAAGGGCGCTTGATTTCCCCGCACCCCAATCGCCATGCAAACCGATGGTTAGCGGATCACCTGACCTTGCCCTAATAAGTCCCGCCACTGTCTTCGCGATCGGCTCGTAGTACAGGAAATCCACGGCCGTTTCGTTGTCGGCGACAATCATACATTCCCCCCCCACTCTTCGGAACAAATATACTCCTTTCATCAGACGACACAATACTTTCGCGCGTTGGACTAACACATATGCTCAACAGCTCTTCCCGCCGCCGCGAAAGTGCTAACCGACATTGGCACCTTCGGATCCGTCAACGTAGTGATGAGCGCTGCCTCGGTGAGCCGTCCGCGCGAGGCGTTACATGAAAGTAACATCACGGGCAATTCGATGAGGTCCATGTCACGAAAATCGTTGAAAAATCTGGTGCCGACAGAGAGGATTGAACTTCCGATCTTCGGTTTACAAAAAACTTGCTGGGCCGCAAGCATCTTTCATCGCCTGCGGACTGATTGACAGTTGCGGTCCACTGATAATCGCCCGCCTGAGCTCCATCCCTAGCTGCCGCTCGGTAGCACGCGAAGACTTGCCGCCTGACTTACTTGCCGCGGGTCCTGACCCGGTGAGTCTCATGCCGTTGGCCCGTCGCCACAGCGCGCCAGTGCATCGCGAGCGCGACAATGCCCGCGAGGGTTAGCGCGCCAAAGATTGTTGGCTCAAGACCCGGCAGCACGGTCGCATTGCCGATGCACGGATCGGCCAGCTCCTTGTGAAATTCAGTGCAGATACGAGCCGGATCGTTTAGCGTCCGGAGCTGCGACCAATCCCAAACGCTGGCGCCTGGGTCCTTCTTGCCGTCGTTCAGCATTACCGTCGCGGAGAGAAACGTACTCCAGAAATAGACCAGCGCAATCGCGGGCAGCAGGGAGAAGACTGTAATCATGGCGCCTTGATAGACGCGGCCTTCACGCGAACCCGTATCGATCCCGTCGAAGCCGACAACCGGTATTCGCTCATGCCATTTCGAGCCGGCGCGTAGGGAATAGACCCGTCCAACGAGTGAGGTTAGTGCGAGCAAAATTGAACATATCGGGATTGCGATCATTACTGCAGGCACCCTCGCCTTCATGACCAGCTTTGCACCGAATATCTCTTCCCCGCCTTGCGCTGCCACCCAAGAATTCAGGGCGTAATAGAGAAGGAGCGCACTGACCACAAACCAAACCTTGCTGAGCTGCGATTGCGTCATTTGCACCTCTTGATCGTTATGGTGGCCACGGCTCGTTCGGCAGACCGGGCTACTGACCTACTAATTCAGCCGATAGCGCCATATCGAAATTCATTTTGAGGCGGGCACGGGCAATCAGATTTTTCGGCCCGACAGTGATGTCGAGAAGTTCAATCGACGGAGTGTCAGCGGAAATCTTCGATCCCGGAACGTTGGTATTGTGAACGGCCTTCAAAATCTCATCGGACGCGTCGTTGATCTGCTTGTTGAGATCGACTTTCGAATGAGCCTCTAAATCTGCCAGGATCTGGGTTTCGAATAGGGATTGAGCTGCCTTCCAGAAGGCGTTGTCCAGGACCGTCGCGAAATGCAATTCACTGATCGAGATCGCTGTTCCAGTTTTCTCGACGCGGGGTAGCCCTGAGAGGTAAACCCAGCCGGTCGTATTCAGGAACTTGCCCGGCAGCTTTGCCTTGACCTTCAAGCCCACCACGACGGAGCCCGCGCTAGGATAGAGATCAACATCATCGATCTTGACATCGACGGTGCCTGCGGGGGTCTGCTGCTGGAAATCGCGACCCTTAAGGTTCTTTGACAGCTCGGCCGACAGCAATTCATAGGGTGCAGTTGCTTGCAGGGTGATATCGGCCTGACTTCGATCGGCTGATGTTTTACCCAATGGCGGCAGAGGCTGGGACTGCGTGGCAACTGGTTCTGCGGCAAGACTGGTCTTTGCCGCGACACGCACGGTCATCTTCATGCCTTGCGCTTCACCGACCAGGCCCGAAAAGCTAGCCGCTGTGGGGACGATGTTGAGATAGACCGGCGTGCTGTCCGCTCGGTCGATCTTGATCGAAATGGCGTGCCATTGGGCCTCAACCTTTGACCGAAGTGCCTCACAGGGCAGAGCTTTGGCGATGGCATCCTGTATCTTGGAACGGTGGTCATTGACCTGGCCGTTCAACACGTCGGCCAGTCCCAGATTGATCGGCCCTGCGCAGACTTGGGGGTGCCCCAGGTTTCCAAAATCAAGGCCGAGACAGTTTTGCCCACGACCTCTACCGAAGCACTGCTCACCCATCTGCCGGTTGGGGTTCCGGCGAGCACGGGGCACCACCTATCGTTCATATCGAGCTGCAGATCGAGGCCGGGGACCAGCCGAGCCTCGAAGTTCTTCCCGGAAAGCGAAAGCAGTTTGGCGAGGTCGCCGCCGACGCCGGCCTGACCGCTGACAAACAGCGGCTGTTCGACGTGAACGCCATTGCCTGCCCGGGCCACGACAAGAGGGCCATCGGTTTTGATATCAGCGTGCCAATGATAGTCGGCGCATTGGTTCGTAGTGCCAATGCTCGGCGCGGTAACGTCAGGCACTTCAGCGCAAACACGGACACCGATCCAACGGCACTCAGTATGATGTCCCACGTGTCCGGGATTAATATGAGGAACACCGACACATCCGATTTGACCGTCTCCCTGCACTGGAACGGATTGCGGTATCTTCGATTGCGCTGCTTGCACTAGCGTCTCATACGGGATTTGTGCCACCAGCGTGAGAACGCTGTCTGTCACGGGTGCTGGCGGCACATCGGCAGTGCCACCATGGGGTGGCGCCTGGAACAGATTTTTTTCGCAGCCCGAAACGCTAAGCAAGATGAGAAGGACCGGAACGAACCGGCGAGCGGCGGCGGCAAAGTGAGCGACACGCAACTTCGTGTCCGGTCCGGTAAGCGCTGTCATGGACGTCTCCCCCAAGAATGCTCTGCACCTGCTGAAGCGGTGGCGCTGAGAGACACCGCGATCTCTACGTGATCGAATGATCTTCAGGTCCCCCGGCGCAGGCCGGCGCCGCAGCGCTTGCCGCCAAAGACACCCGAACAAGCGATCCCGCCCTACGAACTTCGCTGAGAACTCTATTCTTCACATTGACCGCACATTACTCTTTGTTGCATAGTGATGTAAGAGGAGTCTGGGGTTTTTGAAAGAAATTTCCCGATCAGCAGCGTGAGCCGAAAGGCCTTCGAGTGGAAGTTGTTAGCCGCTTAAACATACAGCGTTTGAACGCTAATCGTTTTAAGTCAAATCTCTCAATTACTATCGTCAAATAGAGTTCTATCGACTTTCCCTATTCCTTGGAGGGAGGAACCTACCATGGCCGCGACTAATTTGTTCGACGAGCGACGCCGCGCGGTAATGATTGCGGCTGCAAAACGATGGAAAGCACAGCCGCCAACGCCTGCGACGACGCAAGTGACGCCTTCGGAACAGGCGCGCTACGACGCTCGCCGTTCGAGCTTTGATCAGGCGAGCGAACTGAAGGCACAAGGCCGTCTTCCGGTGTTTGTCGAGCGGAAGATAGGCCCTACCCTGGACTGGTACACCTTGCCGCCAGACGATGCTGCCCGAGCCGCTGGCCGGCCGGTCGCGCGCATCGTGGCCAACGTCGATCCCAAGGTCGATCCGGTCGGGTTTGCGACCGGGTTCATGGTCTCACCTAACGTTCTTCTGACCAACTGGCACGTATTTCCGGATCCCGGCTCAGTACGAGGAACCGGCGCCAACTTTCTTCATGATGAGACGGCATCGGGGGTCGCCCGCGGCATCATTTTCGAGTTTGATCCGGACGCCCTTTTCTTCTCAGCGGAGGATCTCGATTTCGCGCTCGTCGCGGTGAAGCCGAAGGCGATCACCGGCGAGCTTCTCTCCTCTGTCAACTTCCTGGCGATCAATGGATCGCGGTCAAAGATCCTGCCTGGAATGCCGATCCGGATGATCGAATATCCTGATGGCGGGCCAAAACGCTATGCGATGCAGAATTGCCGGCTGCTTGAGCTGCGGGACGACGGTTTCCTCCGGTACGAGACCGACACCGAGGAAGGATCATCGGGCTCCGCCTGCTATTCGCAAATGTGGGAGGTCGTCGGTTTGCACCACGCCTCCATCCCAAAAATGCGTGGCAACACGATCCTCAACAAGGACGGTTCTGCGTGGTCACCTGGGCAACCGGACGAAGGAATAGACTGGATCGCTAACGAGGGTGTGCGGATAAGCGCATTGGTCAAGGCCTTCGGCGGGCTTGTGCCGACCACGCCCGCCTCCAAGCATCTTTTGGACGAATTGCTGGCCAACACGACCGATCCTACCGATGAGGTCGCGAAGCTGGCGACGCCTCGCGCGCCAGAAGCGCTGCTACGTCCTGATCCCTCCAAAATTTTCGCAAACACGAAAGGAAACGTGATGGGCGGCGTTACCATGAATTTTTCCGGACCAGTGACGATTTTCGTTGGTAGCGGTGTGCCGGCATCACAGCTTCCTCAGGCGACGGCCGAGATCGCGAGAGACGAGGCGCTCGAGAAAGCACTTCGCTTCGACCCCAATTACGACGATCGAGAAGGCTATAACCCCGATTTCCTCGAAAACGATATCACCGTGCCGCTGCCTCGCATTTCGCAGGAGCGGGACCAGGAGATGTATAAGGAAAATGGCCAGACCGTCGTGCTCAAGTACCATCACTTCAGCCTGGCAATGAACGCTTCCCGGCGAATGCAGATGTGGTCAGCGGTTAACGTCGATTACGATCCATCGAAAAAGACCTCCGGCGGCCGCGCCTTCTTCGGACAAGATCGTTGGGTATTTGACCCGCGAATCCCGCAGCAATACCAGTTGGGCGATCCAGATATTTACGCGCCCGCCAAACAGATTGACCGGGGCCATATCGTGCGGCGGGAAGACAATGCCTGGGGCGATACGCCGACGGAAATCGAGTTTGCCAATTCCGACACGTTTCACTTCTCAAATTGCACGCCGCAGCACGCCGCCTTCAACCGCTCCCAACCGGGAAGGCAATGGCCAGGAGTTCAAGGCTTGTGGGGCGGCTTCGAAAATCACATTCAACGCGACTTGCAAACCGGTGACACGCGCGCCTGCATCATAGCGGGACCGATCTTGGGCGCGAACGATCCGTCTGAGGATTTTGGGACCGGCGTCGTGCAGTATCCTCTTGTCTTTTGGAAAGTGGTTGCGGTCTCGGCGCGCGATACCAACGGGCGCCGGTCGCTACGCACCTACGGCTTCAGGCTTTCCCAAAAGGATGTCGTCGACCGCTTCGGAGTGGAATTCGCGCCCGGCGAGTATGCACGCTATCAAGTCGCCCTGTCAGCCATAAGCGAAGAGGCCGGCGTTATCTTTGACGATGTCCTCTTGCGCGCCGATACACACGCCGAGGCGTAACGAGGCACTCGGCGTGGGAGCGACGGCCAGCTGTCGCATATCTGATCTCGTCGCTCCAGAAGGCCGCCGCTCACGCGGCGGCTGCTTCGGAGGCGCTGAAACGCGACAGATAGTCTGCGGCGCGCTGCGCGTGTGCCGCGGCGGCGAAGATCGCTCGCTTGTCCCCCTTCAACACGGACAGCCAGTGACCGATGTAAGCGGCGTGGTCGTCGCGATCCTCGAGCCGCAGCCCCAGGTCGGCGCAAAGGAATGCGGCGCCCAACTCGGCCACAAGCTCCTCGCGGGAATAGCCGTCGTCTCCGAACCGCTTGCCGCCGAGATCACGGTCAAGGCGTGTGGCGTGCCGGGTCCAATGTGCCGATTCGTGGGCAATTGTTGCATAGTACGCCTGCGCATCCCGGAAAGCCTCGAAGGGGGGCATTTGGATGATGTCGAGAGCCGGGGTGTAGTAGGCGCAGTCGCCGCCATGACGGATGTCCGCGCGCGTGGCGGCGAAGAAGGCTTCGGCATGGGCAATTCGCTCAGCCGGGTTGCGGACATTTTCGGCGCGGGCATAGAAGTGAGCCGGCAGACCGTCGACCTGCTCGACGTTGAAGACCGTGTAGGCCTTCAGGAACGGGATGAAGCGCTCGGCCTCATCGCCGGTGGCCTCGTCGGTCTCGGTGCGCCGCAGGGTGTCCGCATACACGACGGGAGAGCCCTTTTCGCCCTTGCGGACCCGACCGCCCAGCTCGATGGCCTGCTTGAAGGTCACCCAGATCGGCGCGGCATAGTGCCCGGTCATCGCGGACTCCCAGAGCGTCAGGACGTTGATGCCGGCATAGGGCTTGCCGTTGTGGCGAAGCGGCCGGGAGACGTGGCCGGCGGCATGGGCGGCACTCCAGGGCTGCGTCCAGGGTTTCACGCCCTGCTCGAGGGCTTCGATGATCTGGTTGGTGATGCGGCTGTAGACGTCCTGCCGCGGGGTTTCGTTGGTGTCCGACATGACCTTGCTCCTTTTGCGTCGGGTTTTTCTCAAGACGCGGAGAAGCAGGGCCGGGCGATTGAGCCGGCCGGTCAGGCCCTAACACGGTCCCGCCCCTTCGCGGCGGGAGTGGTGCGGGCGGGGTTTGACCGGGCGGCGCGCCTGGCCGATATCGCGGCAAAGATTGAGAAAACCGTTGCAAGGGCAGATCGCCGGAAAGCCGACCGCGCGGCAGGGAACTAGACAGGAAGCGCTCCTGCAAAGGCAGGCAGCACGCGCGTCAAGGCAAATGGACGTCGCTACAAGAGACGAACGCTGCCACAGCCGTTTTCAGGTACGAGCCCATGGCTGGCCTATGCGACTGGGAAAATGATGACGATCTGGGCGAGAGCCCCGCGACCGCTACTTGGGCTGTGTATAGTCGACCTTCTCACCGTCTTCTTTGACGAATTCGCGCACCGGATGGTCGAGCAGCGGCAGCACCGCCTCCGAAGGCCGGCAGAGCCTTGTGCCCTTGGGCGTCTGGACGATCGGCCGGTTGATGAGGATCGGATGGGCGAGCATGAAATCGATCAGCTCGTCGTCGCTCCACGTCGGATCGGCAAGTCCAAGCTCGGCGTATGGCGTGCCCTTCTCCCGCAGCAGCTCGCGCGCGGTGATGCCCATCGCCGCGATCAGCTCAAGCAGCCGTTCGCGACCCGGCGGCGTCTTCAGATATTCGATCACCACCGGCTCCTCGCCGCTGGCGCGGATCATGGCGAGCGTGTTGCGCGAGGTGCCGCAAGCGGGGTTGTGGTAGATCGTGATCGTCATGACTTGCCTTTGAATGGTGGGGCTTTCAGTGGCTTGATTGCTGAACGGTTTCGGGCCTGAGCAGCCAGCCCATCAGCGCCAGCCCGATCAGGGCCCCGAACAGCTCGGCGACGACGAAGCCCGGCAGATCGACCGGTCTGATGCCGGAAAAGGTGTTGGTGAGCGAGCGCGCCACCGCGACGGCCGGATTGGCGAAGGACGTGGACGCCGTGAACCAATAGGCGGCGGTGATGTAGAGGCCGACCAGCCATGGCACGGCGCGTTGCTCGAAGCGGAGGCCGGCGAGGATGACGGCGACGAGCCCGAATGTCGCAACGGCTTCGGAGAACCATTGCGCGGGGCCGGCACGCAGCTTCGTGGCAATCTCCAGCACCGGCAAGGCGAACATCAGATGCGCTGCGACCGTGCCGGCTATCCCGCCGACGACCTGCGCGACCAGATAGGCCGGAAGATCGCGGGCCGGCAGCGTCCGGTTGAGGCAGAACATCAGCGAGACGGCCGGATTGAAGTGGGCGCCGGAGATCGGCCCGAGGATGGTGATCAACACCACCAGCATGGCGCCGGTCGCCAGCGTGTTGCCGAGCAGCGCCAGCCCCATATCAGGCGTCAGCGTCTCGGCCATAATGCCGGAGCCGACGACCGTTGTGACCAGGAGGCCCGTGCCTAAGGCTTCGGCGGCAAACCGACGGCGAAGATCGAAGGTTGTCATTTCATATTGCTGCCTGGTCCCCGGGATTCGCCTTGATTAGACCGTCTCCGCGGCCAAAATGCCCCTGCACCTGTTAGAACGGTCCTTTCGGAGTAAAACCTATAAAATCACGATACCCAGGTAGATGAGGGTAGATAGCGCGAAAGGCAGCCATTTGGATTGAATATTTAGCCGCCGGCCTATGGCTTTATGCTGGTCGGCGGAAAGGCCGGCCAATTCCTGCAGATCGGCAAGCGTGTCAATGACTACGGCATCAATCTTCGACAACATAAAAAAATAGAGGCTCCAGCTGACAACGAAGGCAGCCGTCAGGCTGACAAGCACCAGGTAGTCTGGCCAACTCCAACTGGACAACTGCCAAAGCGGGCGCAGCATTTCACCCTTGGTCTGGTCTCGTTCGATCAACCAGGCTCCGAATCCAAGAACGGCACCGAGCGCCGCGAGGATGATGAGGCGTCTCGTATCCATGTTGCGCTTGAAAAGATCGAAATAGATGTCAGCCGGATCCACCAAACTCACCTCCTTTGGCTAGGCTGTCGGCGAGGAGCCTGGCCGACTGCGACAGGCGCTCGCCTGAGCTGCATACCTGGCTGAAGCACCGCGAAGACATGTCTATAGCCCCGGATCAGGCGTTCCAGCAGCGCAACCATCATATGTCGCTGCTTGGTGCGAACGTCATCATCTAAGCGCTTCTGGCGCGTTGCGGCACACTTATTTTGCGTGTTCGTTTTCAGCTGATTCATTGGTTCTGCCTGGTAAGAGCAGGCCCAACGTTACTGCCCTTCTTTTCCAAGCGAGAAGCGGTAGACATTGCTGTCGCGTTTCTGAAATCCAAGCCTTTGGTAAAGCCGGTTTGCAGCCTCTCTGGATGGGCGGGAAGTCAGATCGACGGTCTTCGCTCCCGCGGCTCCTGACCGAGCGAGCGCCTCGCGAGTGAGGGCTTCGGCAATTCCTTGTCCGCGATAAGCCTCGTCAACGACTACGTCCTCGATGATTCCGCGCACCCCTGTGGGAATGCGGAAGACCACAAGAGTGAGCATACCGACAATCTTCTCGGCGGCGCGTGCGGCCAAGATGATGGTGGCCGGAGAAGCCACAATCTCTTCAAGTTCACCCTTGCTAGGCATCCTGGCTGATGATGACAGCTGCCTCACCAGTTCTGCGAACGCCTCAGCGACCGCTGGCGTGATCGCAATTACTTCTTCTATCTCAATCTGCAATGAGAACCCGCCCCTGCTTCGACCATCGCAACGCGAAATTACCCACCGTGCGAATGACTGCAACGGCCTCCGCGCCGGGGCACCAAGAGTAAGGTTTGATCAATAGTGTCCAACGCATTTAGCGCTAGGCCTAACGCGCTAGAGAAACCCTCTTACGCGTTAGGCGTTATTCGCAGCGACACATACTCCTTCTGAATCTCAGAAGGACATTCAAGGCCATTAATGCGCATTAGTGCAAAATTTCAGGTTGCCACCTTTTGTCTCTCGTATCCGCCACATATAGCCGACTACATGATCACAGCTATCCAACGCTTATTACTTACTTAGAATATTTTTGCGCGAGATCATCCGCCGCTATCATATCTATCCTTCGTGGCGATGCTTGAGCCTTGGATTGCGGCGCCCTTATCGCAATCATGATTTGCTGAGTCAAGCTTGTTTTGAACAAGATAATGTGACAATTGTCTTTCGCCAAAAAGCGTCGCTATGGCGTCACTGTTATCGGTAAAAAACATTGGAGAACTGTCACAGTATTACAATTGCATTTCATAGGTGAATTACTCATTTTTTCGGTTCCGTGCTGGGCGGCGAAGGCGGGGTTATTGGTAGTGGTTGAATCGATTGAAACGACACTAGGGATATGGGACGCGTCACTTCGCGAAGTGAAGTCGCGCATCAGGGGGCTTTTCCCTCAGGAGCGAGTGGCGACTTCGGCCGGTTTGTTCCTTGAAGGCCTGCTCCGGGACGAGCGCCGCAAGACCGGCTGGATGAGAGCTAAGGCTGCGGGCGACCCAGGGCCCTGGCGCCAACAGGCCATTCTCGGAAGGGCCAAATGGGACGCAGACGCTTTGCGCGACATCGTGCGTAAGTATGCGCTCGAAACACTGGCCGACAGCGACGCAGTCCTCGTCATAGACGAGACGGGCTTCATCAAGCAGGGCAAGACGTCCTGTGGGGTAGCGCGGCAGATCAACGGCTCGACGGGCAAAATGGCAAATTGCCAGATCGGCCTATTTGCGGCTTATGTGTCCAGGCACGGGCATGCATTCATTGACCGCGCCCTGTATCTTCCGAGGGCCTGGACGGAAGACTCTGCCCGCTTGGCGCGGGCCCACGTGCCTGTGGGCGCGACTTTCACAACAAAGTCCCGCATGGCGCTGGACATGATCGCACGCACCGTCGGTGCCGACGTACCTTTAAGCTGGATAGCTGTTGATCACGTCTGGGGTGTCGACATTGAGATGGCTCTGCGGCGCTGGTGCAAGGGCTACGTGGTTGGCGTCAGCGCGAGCCACAATTTCTTCCTCACCCGCCCCGCTTTTTCCCAGCAGGTCGGGACGGCAGAAGACATCGCGCGATCCGTCCATCCCTCTCAGTGGCGGAGCCTATCTCTACAAGAGGGTCTGCAAGGTTCCGAAACTTGGGCTTACTGCCCCTTCGCTGACCTGGATGTCGCGGAATACGATAACGCACGTTCTGGGCTCTGGACTGCAGGGCTCCTGATCCGGCGCGATGCGAACCATGCTTGCCGGTACTTTGCAACATGGTCTCCAGCAGGAACCGAAATCGAAACACTCTTCGCGGTGCGGCAATGTTGCAGGATCGCCGAGGACGGCCTCGGCGCGGCGAAGAGCGAACTGGGTCTCGAACATAACGAAACCCGTTCTTGGCACGGGTGGCATCGCCACGTCTCGCTGGTCATGCTGGCTTACGCGATGGTGCAGACCGTCCGTCACAAGACGGGCCACTGGCCCTCTGGACCGGTTGGACGATTCATGGTGGCCAGCCGCCGGTTCGACCGCTTGCCAAGGATCCCCAAGAGACCCAAACCGGGATCGCTCGGCGCCGTGTCTATCACCCCTCGGAACGATCAATCTGCGAATGTCGCCGTAAGCCATTCCTCATCAAAATGCCGGCCAAACAGTAGAAACCGATAGTTCTGCCATGAGATCACCCCTCAAGAGAGCTCCAAGGCGTGCAAAAGCCCTAATCGCTGTCAGGTCGATAGATCGAGATGTCAGTGGTCTTGCAGGAGCAACTGGTTTGGAAGCGGGAATACCAGTGAAACAGTCCAAAAAATTGCAGAACTTGCACTATGCCCAGGCAATGTTGAGGCAAATCCGTCAAACAGCGCAGGCAGACGGAGAGAGCCTCCTGACCTATTTGGTCGAGATGGCTTACCTGGAAGTCAGCGATCGGATCAGGGCAACTTGGGCTTTGAAAGGCAACAATCCCAATCCCGACCCCTAGATCCCTCGGTCGAGCGATTTTCCCGGCCGCGCGGATTGCGACAGCGACCCTGCTGGCCAAGGGAATGGTCCCCAGTTTTGGGACCGGCTCGTACAGCGTGTTGTCCCTATGCACCACGCGCATTGGACCATCGAACGTTTTGAACCGTTAAGCTGAACAAACGCAAGGAGAACATTTGTGACTAAGAGCAATACAGAACTTACGACGGTGGGCGGAGATAGTACTGAACAGTCACCCGTCGAGCAGCTGGATGCCGAACGGACAGCCGCTGAACAGCATGAGGTGAGGCAGCCGACCATTGAAGACGAGAAAACTGAACTGTCAGCTGCGGATTTGTCATCTCTCACGGCGGATATCGTGTCAGCCTATGTCCGAGCCAACGCGATGCCTGTTGACGCTCTCCCGGACTTGATCGCCAGCGTGAATTCTGCGTTGAGGGGGATTGTACAGCCGTTTTCTCCGGAAGAACCTGACCTCGTTCCGGCGGTCAGTCGAAAGCGGTCTGTGTTCCCCGACTATATCGTGTGCCTAGAGGACGGAAGGAAGCTCAAGTCTCTTAAACGGCATCTCAGAACGTATTTCAATCTGACACCCGACGAATACAGAGCAAAGTGGGGACTTTCCGCTGACTATCCGATGGTGGCGTCCAATTATGCCGCTCATCGGTCCGTCATTGCAAAGTCCGCTGGTCTTGGCCGCAAAACAGCCGGTCGTAAGTCATCTGCAAAAAAGCAAGGGTAAAACCTGGCCTGCTCCTTCCCCTCGCGACCTCTGCACCTTTTGCCGCGGCAAACGCATCCTCCCCTGCGGAGTGATGGTGATGGGAATGCGGTTCAGCCATGGCGTAAAGGGCGAACAGCACGGTGCGCACGCTTCTCAAAGCCCGTTTTGCAATCGTTCTAGAACGTCCCTTCACGGATGTAGCCGCGAAATCGTGCTGTTGTAGCTATGGGCAACCTCGTCCCCGGCCGCCGGCAGAACCGCCTTTCTCCTATCTTGGTAGTGTCTCAGTTTGAATTTGGGCGGCTGCGGATCGCAGCCGTCCGACTGTCGCGCCATGCGCCGAACTCCTATATGCTTAGCGGAAAGCACGGAGTGGTTGAGTGATTGTCCGCTGCCTTGTCAAAATCGAAAACGAAGCGACGATGTGGACGTTCGCGTCAATGCCCGTAGTGGGTGACTCGGTGCATATGCCGTCAGGCGATAGTCTGGCCATTTATGCCGTGACCGAGATAACGCATGTTCCACAGCCGGTTGGCACGGAAAAGGTGCCGCTGGTGTTTGTCACGTTGGAGAGCGCATAGGATTAACAAATGCCCACCGGACCTAAAGGCCAAAAGTGACCAGCTGATGTGATCGGCGACGCCGTCCGCGTCATGCGCATTGCCACTGGCGAAGAAACCGGCGACGTGCAGGACGACGTTAAGAACGCCGCCGCCAAAGAGCTTGGTTCGAAGGGCGAGAAGAAGCGCGCGGCCAATATGTCACCGGAGCGGCGCGCCGAGATCGCTAAGAAGGCGGACCCTCCGCCACTTTGAGGGACGCGTGCCCCAAAATGAGCATTGGAGACGAACAGCGTTTCTCTCCGGCAGCTAAGAACAGCATCCGATACTTTATCGTCTATATAATTGATAGACATACTAGACCTCGTCAGCCATTTCCAAGGAGCAAGACGAGGATGTTAGCCGTGGAGAGATTTTCGAGACGGAAATTTAGCGCCATCGTGGCCGCTTTTGCGGTCACCTTGGTTGCTTCGTCCGCCCCTTTCGGGGCCAAGGCGGGCAGTCCGGACGCGGGTAAGCTGCCGTCCAAGATTCCGGAAGGCACTGTGCTTCGCATCGGCGATCCCGAGACGCAGAGGGCTCTGGAACTTTCCGGACTGATCAATCAACTGCCGTTCAAGGTCGAATGGGCCAATATCAGCGGCGGCCCACAGACAATCGAAGCTTTTCGCGCAAACGCGCTGGACGTCGGATCCGTCGCCGACATCCCGCCTATCCACGCGACCTGGACGGGCCTCAAGGTCAAGATCGTTGCCGCGAAGTTCCGCAAGGAACCGGTTGCGCACCCGATTTATCATCTCGGCATTGCGCCGGGCGTCAAGGTCAAGACGCTCGCGGATTTGCGCGGCAAACGGATCGCCTTCAGCCCTGGTCAGGCACAAGGCGCGCTGGTGCTGAGGGTGCTGCAGGCTGCGGGCCTCAAAAAAGAGGATGTCACTCTCATCGAATTGCCCAGCAAGGGTGATGCCTATCCGGTGGCACTTGCCAGCAAGCAAGTCGACGTCGCACCGATCTGGGGTGTCCTCGTCAAGCACTATCTCCACCAGTATGGCGCCGACGGCGCCACCACCATCCCGCACGGCCTGCGCGACGATCCAGCCCATCTCTATGCTCCACAGGCCGTGCTTGACGACCCGGCCAAAGCTGCCGCTCTCGGCGAATATGTACGCTACTGGGCTCTTGCGACCCGATGGGTGCAGGAACATCCCAAGGAGTGGATCGCGGGCTACTACGTCGCCACCCAAGGCCTCAACGCAGAAGATGGCCAGTATCTCGTCGACGCCGACGGTCAGTTCGACATTCCCCCGGACTGGAACGATGTGATCGTGCGCCAGCAGGCGACGATCGATCTCCTGGCCAGGGAACTGAACAGGCCCAGGATCAAGGCCGAGGACCTTTTCGACAGGCGCTTCGAGACGATCGCCGCAAATGCGTTGAACGCATCCTGACGCCCGCTTCCCTAGACTGGAGACGACCCAGATGAACGCAATCTCAAATACCGCCGCGGTTGCATTTCCCGTTCCCTACGCATCGGATCAAAGGGGGGTGATTACGCCCGCTGTACAGGCCCGCAAGACCGCGACGAGGCGTCGTCTTGCGCTTGGGCGAGCGATCCCGTTCGGCGCGCTGCTCGGGCCCGCACTTCTTCTCGTGATCTGGTCCATTGGCAGTATCGCCGGCCTGATCGACCCAAGAACGCTGCCGGCGCCCTGGTCGGTTATCGGCACGGCCATCGATCTCATCGCCGAAGGGAAGCTTCAGGTTCATTTGATGACGTCTGCCTGGCGGGCGGCACAGGGGCTGGTGTACGGCGTCCTGATCGGGACCACCCTCGCCCTCATTTCAGGTTTGTCGCGGCTCGGCGAGGCCATCATCGACGGCCCCGTTCAGATCAAGCAGGCGATACCGACGCTCGCGCTGATCCCGCTGCTGATGCTGTGGTTCGGCATCGGCGAAGGCATGAAAGTAACGACCATCGCGCTGGCTGTCCTGATCCCGATCTATATCCAGACCCACAGCAGCTTGCGCAGCATCGACAGCCGTTATGTCGAACTGGCCCAGACCTTACGAATGGGCTACGGCGAATTCATCCGTGAGGTCATCCTGCCAGGCGCCCTTCCCGGCTTCTTCCTCGGCCTGCGTTTGGCGGTGACCTATGCCTGGCTCTCTCTGGTGGTGGTCGAGCAGGTCAATGCCACCAGCGGCATCGGCTATATGATCGATCTGGCGCGCAACTACGGCCAGACCGACATCGTCATCGTCGGCCTCGTCGTCTACGCGTTGCTCGGTCTCGGCTGCGACGGCATCGTCCGCCTCTTCCAGGAAAGGTCGCTGTCATGGCGTCGCACCTTGGCGGATTGAGCGGCGCGCCGCTGGTGCGGGTCGAGAGCCTCGTGAGGAGTTTCGGGCCGCGGACCATTCTGGACGGCCTCAGCCTCGACATCGAAAAGGGAGAGTTCGTTGCCCTTCTCGGCCGTAGCGGGTCAGGCAAGAGTACATTGTTGCGCGCGCTCGCCGATCTCGATGACAAGGTCTCCGGGTCCGGCCGGCTCGAGACACCCGATAAGAAATCGGTGGTGTTTCAGGATGCCCGACTGTTGCCGTGGAAACGCGTGCTGGAGAACGTGGTTCTTGGCCTCGACCTGCCGGATGCCGCCGAACGCGGACGGACAGCTCTAGAAGAGGTTGGCCTGAGCGGCCGCGAGACCGCATGGCCGATTGAACTGTCTGGTGGCGAGCAGCAGCGCGTGGCCTTGGCGCGCTCGCTGGTTCGGGATCCTGAACTGCTGCTTGCGGACGAGCCGTTCGGCGCACTCGACGCGCTGACCCGCCTGCGCATGCACGATCTGCTGCGCCAGCTCTGCGCCCGCCACCAGCCTGCCGTACTGCTGGTCACTCATGACGTGGACGAAGCCGTGACGCTCGCGGACCGGGTCTTGGTGCTCGACAATGGCGCGATCGCCGCCGACATCGTCATCGATATCCCCAGGCCACGGGATCATGGCCACCGCCGGTTCGGCGAGTTTCGCTCCGCACTTCTGCGTCATCTCGGCGTCGAGACAAAGCCTGTGCTGCCGGTCTGAGGGCCCCCAAGACTTTTCGCTCAGCCTCACCACCCAGGAGGACCAACATATGCCCGCCCAATCACGACAGTTGAATCTCAACCTTTTCATCTATCCCGGCGGCCATCATGAGGCCGGCTGGCGCTACAAGGATTCCGCCCCGGATAGAGTGCTGGACATCGCCTATTATCAGGAACTGGCGAAGAAGGCCGAGGCGAGCAAGTTCGACGCGCTGTTCTTTGCCGACGGGCCTGCGCTCGCCGACAACATCCGCTACGCGAGCCGCTTCAGGCTGGAGCCGTTGACCTGGATTTCGGCGCTCGCCGCCGTAACGGAAAGAATAGGGTTCATCGCGACCGCCTCGACCACCTACAACGAACCCTACAACCTGGCCAGGCTGTTTGCTTCTGTCGATCATCTGAGCGGTGGGCGCGCCGGTTGGAACATCGTCACGACGGGTGACGAGTCCGCAGCGTTGAATTTCGGCTTTGACCGACATCCAACCCACGCCGACCGTTATGAGCGCGCCGGCGAGTTCGTTGATGTGGTAACCAAGCTCTGGGACAGCTGGGAGGACGACGCGCTCGTCTCGGATCGGGACTCCGGCATCTTTGCCGACACCGACAAGATCCACCCGATCAACCACATCGGCAAATATCATCGGGTGAAGGGTCCGCTCACGCTTCCGCGCTCTCCGCAGGGGCGTCCGGTCTACGTCCAGGCGGGTTCATCGGAAGACGGACGGTCGTTCGCAAGCCGCTATGCCGAGGCGATATTCACGGCCCATCAGACACTCGGCAACGCGCAGGAATTTTATGCCGACATCAAGGCGCGGGTGAAGTCGGTCGGCCGCAACCCTGACCACGTCAAGGTCTTGCCCGGCATCAGCCCGTTCATCGGTTCGACCGAGGCGGAAGCCAGGGCTCTGCATGACGAATTCAATGAGCTGACGCAGCCGGAATATTCCCTTCACCAGCTACGCCGCATCGTCGATGCCGACCTTTCCGGCTACAATCTGGACGGGCCATTTCCGCGCGAGCTCATCAGAGTCGAGGGCGAGCGCGGTGCGAGCAGCCGGTTCCATGTCGTGCTTGACATCATCGAGCGCGAGAATCCAACCATCCGCCAGTTGCTGCACCGCCTCGCCGGCGCGCGCGGGCATTGGGTCCAGGCCGGGACGCCCGAACAGATCGCCGACAACATCCAGGAATGGTTCGACAATGGTGCCGCGGATGGCTTCAACGTCATGCCGCCCTATCTGCAGGGCGGGTTCGACATATTTGCCGAGGAGGTGGTGCCGATCTTGCGCCGGCGCGGACTTTTCCGGCACGACTATGAGGGGGCGACGCTGAGGGACCATTTCGGTCTGCCGCGCCCTGACAACACCTTCAGCCAACCTCAAAAGGCGAGCGCCTGATTATTGTGGGCCATGTGTCACATTTTCCAAGGCCGCTGCACGGTAGAGTGACCAGCAACGCAGTAAGACGGCGCAGACCGTTAGGCTCTTAACAAGAGACCAATCTCCAGAGGGACCTCATCAAGATCCGGCCCTCGGCCGGCTGAAAGAGGCCGATGGCAATTGAGCGCTCACAAGGTGGATTGGATGATCCACACCAGATATCTGCACGGATCACCTCCCAGAAATGGGCGGCCGGTCCTGGAATCGAGCCGCCGTCGCGAGCCTTTCGGGGCCGCGGAGGCTTCTTTGTCTGCTGTCCTCAGGGCGAACGTTGCAGCAAATGAGAGTTTGCAGCGAGTGCACCAGTTCGTCGTTCGATCCCAGTTGCACTCAGCAATGCCGGCGATATCGTTCATTTTGCGATTCGTCGCCTGGAGGATCTATGCGTCAGCAGACAAAGCCGTTCGTCGTCGAGAAGAAGACGTCCCGAAAGCTCAAGACCGACAACCAGAAGACATCGATCTGGGGGAAGTTGGATTTGACGCTGAGGCAGGATCTTGCAGCGCAACGAGATGCGCCTGAACAGAGGGCCGCTGCAGAAGACATCACAGGCCGGGACTCGTAGACGGGAAAATCACCTGCGGCTGATGGCCCGCCAACATCTCGCCAGTCGAGGCATTGGGGCTCTGCCCCTCCCACAACGATCTATGCCTCTTCGCTGGGCTCCAGTGGCGACGCCTTCGCCGGCCGGTAATCATCTCAACCCAACCGATTTCATGCCTGTCTTAATCACGACATCAACGCCGTTCCAGCCCATCCGGGTGTCCCCCCCGCAATTTAGGCCTGCCAATCTTCGTCGCGCTAACATTCGGGCAGCACAAGAGTGTAGTCGGCGCGCCCGATTCCACGTCCAGCTTCACAAATCCGTTGCGACGATTTCGTACATGAAGGGGGCGGCTTTGCTTTGCGGCCGTTCCCCGAACAAGGATGAAAAAATGTCCAAGGTCACCGGTAAGTCCGATATGATCGAAAACGTCGAATTCTCTCCCGTCGACCCGTCCAAGGTTGCCGAGCGAGTCCGTGCTGTCGCGGACCAGAGCATTGAGAAGTCGAAGGAAATATTTTCCAAATTGAGCTCGGACGCTGAAACGGCTCAAACGGCTGTCAAATCGACGTTTGAAATGGCCAGGACCACCGGCAACGAGCTCCTCGTGAGAACGCTTGCCGCACTGCAGGCCAATGCCGAAGCCGGCTTCACGCACCTCGAAGCGCTGGTTGCCGTGAAATCGCCGTCTGAGTTCCTCGAACTGCAAGCCGCATTCCTGCGCAAACAGATCGAAAATTCGGCCGAGCACGCAAAGGCAATCCAGGCATTGATGTTGAGAGCTAGCGAGGATGTGTCGAAGCCGATTAAAGATGCCTTTGAAAAGGCCTGGGAAATCCGCAAGGCCGCCTGATTGCTTCAAGCAATCCGGGACGAAAGGTCAATACCTCGTCGACTGTCCCATCAGGCAAGACCGGCCCCGCGCCGGTCTTTTCACATTCGAGCGGACCGCGTTGTCCTTTGCTGCTCGCCTGCGTCGGCTTGACACCATAGCCCTTTGCCGAGACCCGAGACTTCAGCGTCAGTGCTTTGAAAGCACCGACCGCGTTCTTTGTGCGCGGGTGCGGCGGTCAAGGCATCACTGAGCGCCGGCAGCCGCAATTTCAGCCGCAGGCTCACGCCCTACGGAGACGCACCAACGGGAACAAACAGCTTGTCGCCATTATGGTCGACTTCCACCAACTCCGGGCTTTGGTTCCTGCACTCCGCAAACCCGCGATGAAAAATGATCGCATTCATATAGGCGAAGGTCATTGCGAGTGCGGCGGTGCGCAATGGGTAGTCGGCAAGAGAATGCACAAGCAAAAACACTACAGAAAGAAACGCTGTCTTTTGAAGGGCGTCTCGGCGAATTTTGGTAAACGCGATCAGAAGAAGGAATAGGTACAACGCCATCAAAATGGCAGCGATCACTCCGCCCTCGAAGGCAAGTTCAAGATACTCATTATGTGCATGGTTTACGTAGGCTCTGAATATCATCTCCTCTTTTTCGTATATCTGGTAGGCCTTCTGAAAGTTCCCAAATCCGACTCCGGTGACCCAGTTCTCTTTTATTCCTGCCATCGTCGTGCGGGCAAACTCTGCGCGTCCGAAGGTAGGATCGAGATCCTTTGCCTCGATCGTCGCCCATGCTCCCATCCCGTAGACGGAAAGCCCAACGAAAAGGACAAATACGCTAACACCACTTATTCTCGAGCGAGCCGAGAGAAATATGATGGACACGACGGTAGTTGCCAGGCCGATAAGAACGCCGGCGCGGGACCCTGCCGCTAAAAGGAGCAGCAGAAGCGCGATCAAGCCGATCGCGCCGGACAGGAGGTGACCGCGGAACAGACCGTAATAGACAACGAAGGGTATAGAGACGAAAAGCAAAGCCGAAAAATGGTTTCGGTTGGCGAAAAGTCCCGCACTGATCGTGAATGGCAACAATCCGTCGATCGCGATGTTATCTGACAGCGAGTATTGAATCGCTCCAGCCAATCCGTTGCAGATTACACCCATAAAAAAGAAGGGAAGCATGCCGTAGACCTGATCGGGGCGCAAACGCATGACACCCAGGAAAAAGGCTGCCGATGCTGCCACGTACAACAGACACTCGATCGTTCGCCCTACCCCGACGCTGATGAACCGAGTTTGATCAACAAGCCAGGGAGCGCCGAGCAGCAGTTCCGGCCGCAGATCGGCAAACAGCCTAGCAGGCAGCGGAACGATTTGAAGCACAACCAGCGCCACCGCCATGATAAGCAGCCAGAGCACCGATCCGGGGATTGTTTGGGTCGACGTTCGAGACAAGGCAACCGCCGCCGAGACAATTGCTACTATCTCGATCAGCGTGTCGGTATACAGCCCGCTCGCCGTACCGCCGCCGATCAGCAGGGCGGTGAATAAGACCGAGCCAAGGAGATATTTGTCCCATTCCGACGGCCGCGCACTCAAGGCGAATTTCTCTCAATGTTCAATTTGTGCATGACCAATGTACCCATATAGCGAAACCGCCAACTCTCAGCTATTGCGGCAGTTTCCAACCGCAACAGCTGCATGGGACATTCGTTCGGTCCAACGGAAAATTCCTGGCTGAGACTCTGACGATTGAAGGTGCCCTCAGGAATGTTAAACCGCGCTATTTCGCGCGTCCGATCCACACACATGATGGTCCAGAAGAGTTCTTTGGGCAGCTTCAGGCTGCGGCCGGATGCGACCAACGAGATCCTATAGGAACCGGGCGGCAGCTCGACATATTGCTGGAGAGCAGTGTTCTTCACCGGCGTGTTCAAAAACCGAACCGTCGCCCCACCCTCGCCTTCAACTGCGTCCTGGGATGTCGCGAATGTCACTTCTAGGCCTGACTGATCGCGAACCTGCCAGTCGAAGGGCTTCCCATCATAGCCGGGTTCGAAGGTGCTGTTGAAAACATAGCCACCGAGCTTTCGCTCCTCATCGGACAGAGTGAAAAGAAACAGCCGATAAGCCTGTTCATATTCCTTCTGAACGATATACCCCGTGATTACGGAGGACAGTTCCCCGGATTTCGGTGGGGCATCGGACCGGACCAGGTCAAGGAGCAATTGATTTGCAAAATCGAGCCCTTGGCGCGTTTTTCCCAGGACCGAAAACAAGTTTGCCCGCCACGGCGCTTGCGCCGCAATTGCTGCCAGCATGGCGTGGTACCCGTCCGGGTTCGAAAGGATTGCCGGAAGGCCCTCCGCAACGGCCGGAAACTGATCCGGCCAGCGCCGCAGTAATGTATCAATCTCGCTGATAGCCTTGGAAAGATCGCCGATCTCGACTGAATGCCCAATCGATCTCTTGAGCGCATGGATCTCCGTTTTCGACAGCTTTCGTGCCTGATCGAAAAGCGCGTAGGCGTCATCCTGCTTGCCTTGGCGATATTCGATCTCCCCCATTAAACTATAGAGGCGTGCATCACCAACGTTATAGCGAAGTGCCCCGCTCGCCCTGGAATACAGCGCTTCAAGATCGGGCGGGTTAGCCGTATCATTCAGGTCGCCTGCAACGTCGTCTATCAGCGCATCGACATTCAATGGATCAAGCGCCATTGATATGGCTGGCATGTCCGTCTCAAGCAGTCGACTTAGCCCGGTCGAGGAAGCCGCTAACACCAGAACGAATGCGACGAACCAAACGCCTGAACGTCCAAGATTTCGCGCGAGCGGGCTGGTCTGCGCCGTCATCTACTTTACCCTCGATTTTCTGGGTAGCGGTGCCATAGTTATAATATTGGTAATTCATGTACTTATAGGCATAGTTGTAGTCGAATTTGTTCACCGCAAACTTCGACATCGCGGCTCCAACCACGTTGGCGCCGGCAGCACGCAGACGCTTCAAGGCTGTCTTCGCCGACTTGCGCGTGACCTGCTTCGTCGAAATGACCATCAACGTACCCTCAGCCAGCCGGCTGAGGATGGGGGCGTCAGATAGGCCAACGATCGGTGGAGCGTCGACTATCACCAGGTCGTAGCGTTTGCTGAGATTGGTCACGATCATTGCCATTCTGGATGACGATAGAAGATCCGCTGGATTGGGCGGAATGGTACCGGATGTCAGAACCGTCACATTGGCATACTTAGTCGACCGGAAGATGCTACCAAGGTCTTCTTTGCGGACGGTGTTTGTCAGGAGGTTGCTCAATCCGATCGTGTTATCGAGACCGAACAGTCGGTGAAGATTGGGCTTTCGAAGATCCGCATCGACAAGCAGCACTCTTGCCCCAAGCGCTGCGAAATCCTGGCCAAGCTTGAACGCCGTCGTCGACTTGCCTTCGGCTGGCTCTGAACTGGTGATCAGAAGCGAGCGCGGCGCACCTTCCGCACCGGAGAACTGCAAAGACGTTCGAAGCGACCGATAGGCTTCGGATAGACCTGACTTCTGGTCCGCAATGCTGGCGATAAGCTCGCGATCGTCGACATGGGGCAAGATCCCGAGGATCGCCAGTCCGAGCTCCTTTTCGACCTGCTCGGGATTGGCAAACGTGTTGTTCAGCAGCTCGATAACATAAATAATCGTGCCACTGATGGCCATGAAGAGAGCCAGTGCAATTGCGAGATTAATGCTTAGGCGTGGGGAATAGGGCGCCGTTGGCTGCGTCGCGACATCCACGATCGCGGCGCTTTGGGTCTTGAGCTCGGAACTCACGCCAACTTCATTTAACTTGGCAATTAGACTATCATACTGGGACCGGTTTGAGTCGACTTCACGCTTCAGGATCGTATATTTAATGTTCTTGTCGTTGAAGGCGACCTGCTGCCGCTCCATATCGGCAAGCTTCTCTTTAAGATCGGCCTCCTTGTCCTGAGCCTGCTGGTATTTTAGCCGCAGTGAATCAGTGATCGCTAGTACACCATTGTTATATACACGCTGCAGTTCCTTGATCTGGGACTGCAATTGCTGCATTTCCGGAAATCCGGGCTTTAAAATGCCGAGCTTCTGCTGATACTGGCTGTTGAGATCAGCCAGCTTATCACTAAGTACCTGCAGGCCCTTGCTTTCTAACACCGCGCCAAGGCTACCACCGCGTCCCTTGTCGATCTGATCGACAACAGATCCAGCTTCGAACCGCTCCTGGGTTGCCGCTTGGAGCGCCGCGTTGAGGGCCTCAATGTTCGACCCGATAAGCGACTTGGCATCACCGGTGACCGTAATGCCAGCATCCCTTGCATAAGCGACGAGCTCTTCCTCGGATTTCTGCAGCTTCTGCTTGACCTGCGACACCTGCTCTTGGATGAATTGCCGCGCCAAGTCAGACGTTTCGCTGGTCTGGTCCACCCGCTGATCGATATAGCTCTGTGCGACCTGGTTGGCCACATCGCTAGCGTATTTCGGCTTCTGGTCCAAAAAGGTGATGGACAGCAGACTTGTGTTTGTTACTAGATTAACCGTGAGGTTGTCTAAAACGCGTTTGATCGCAATGGCTTCACGTTGTTCTGGAGTTTTCTCTTCAATTAAGGGAGATTTTGTAATTCTGAAGGCCCGATAGAAAATATTACTAATCGAGAAATCCGGCGTCGGAAACAGGAAGTCCGGCTTTTCGCTTAGGCCCAGTTGGAAGACAACGCGTTGCGCCAATGCCCGGCTCTTCAACTTTTCTCGGGCAGTCTGAAAGGCTCGGATATCGCTGTTTTCGGAGACCACCTCGATGTCCTGGAAGACCTTCGCCGAAGGGACCAAGACCTCCAACTGGGCGGTTGCCTGGTATTTGGGCGTCTGCATCATGGTCACGACGGCGCCGGCAACAAGCCCGGCCGCCATCATCATGGCGATTAGCCATCGATACTGGACAACGTAGAAGAGCAGCTTGAGCGGATTAAATCCTTGATCCTGTTCCGCAAAATCGCGACCGTACGGGCCATGATTTTGGCTACCATCATAGTAGAGATCCGAAGACAAGGCTTGGCCATGTCCGGGAGCTGTCATTTGATGTTGCCTGCTACGATCGAGCATGGTCCGGGCGATCCTGGTTCATAGGCATCGGCGTTGACATGCGGCCCGCACTACGGCGCAAGCACGCCAATTCTCACTGCAGTTGACGCAACTCCGAGGGCGTCCTTCAGATTGTTCAAAGCGATTTTCGATTTTGATGGAAACACGACCACCTTATCGCCACCGTAGATGCGCGGATTGCGGCTTCTGCCAGCGCGTATGCTCTCGACGTTGTAGTTCGCGACCAGCGTGGTTTGACCGATATTGCGGTAAACAAAGACTTTTCCCGCATCGCCAATAGTATTGAACCCACCTGCAAGTGCGACCGCGTCGATCAATGAAGCGTTGCTCGATACGGGATAGATCCCAGCCTTGTTGACTTCGCCATCAACGGTTATGCGTTGTCCAATCGACTCCTTGATGAAGATTGTGACGTCCGGAGATTGGAGATAGTTCGCGCTGTAGGCGGCTTCGATTTCCTTCTCCAACTGACGGACGGTTTTTCCTGCTGCCGTGACGGTTCCAATGAGGGGAAGCGAAATTTGCCCGCTGGCGTCGACCTGAACCGTCCTATTGAGATTGTCGACTTGGAACACGTCGACCTCGAGCACGTCATTCGGTGACAACGGCTGCCCACTGCCGTTCTGGCTATTTTGAGGAGCGGGAAGATCCTTCACGATCTGCAGAGCGCCACCGCCCGATAAGGGAACCGACGATGATGATGATGATGTGAGCTGCAGCGCATCGATCGACGCCGGCGCCGTCGGCGAGGTGCTCGTGCAGGCCGAGACGCCGAGGGAACCGAGCATCACGACCATCGTGATCGCGGCGCAGTTCATCAAATCGCGCTTCATGAGGATACGGCCTTTAGCAAACGGCCGAGCCCGCCGAAGCGGCCGACCTTGTCGGGGCTTGGCTTGTTTGCAAACGTCTTTCCAACGGGCTCTAGTGGCCGGTTCGCCAAAATGTCGCTCGGCCGCCTCAGTACCATATTGTAGGCCTCGTCTTCCCCACACCGCTTCGCGACAGCGTCATATGCTTGGGAAAGGCCAGGCCGCCGGCGACTAGCACCATGAGTGTCGGATGCGATGATATCCACCCGGCCTTCGTCTATCAGCTTTTCCGAGTAGTAGAGCGCGGTACGCCCGAAGGCGCCAACAATCGAGTCTGCAGTAAGCTGTATGAGGCAGCCGAGCCTATTCAGCCTTTCGACAACGTCGTAGTTCGCTTTGACCCAGGTCAAACGCTCCGGATGGGTGAGGATCGGCACGAACCCGGCCTTTATGAGGCGCAAGGCAAGTTCCTCCAACCGCGGCGGCAACACATGATGAGGCGGCTCGAACAGAAAATAGCGTGAGCTGTTTAAGGTCGGCACCTTGCCGTTCGTCAGCTGATCTGGAAGATCGGGGGCTATATGGATGTCGGCACCAACATAGAGGGCAAGCCGGATGTCGGCGCGCCGCAACGCTTGCTCCAACGAACGGACCGCTTCGACGATATTCACCGTCCCATTTTCATACATACCGGGTACGATGTGGGGCGTGCACGCCATATGGGTCGTCCCGTCGGCTACCGCCAACCTCGCCATTTCCAGCGATTCAGCAATATTAGGCGAACCGTCATCGAGACCAGGCAAGATATGGGAATGCAGGTCGATCATAAGCGTTTCTGGCCACGTGAGGGCAAAACAGCGACTTCGCCGAAGAGGAAGACAAACGTGTCACCCGCTTCATTGCGATTGACAACCGTGGCGTGCCGGCCGCCTCATCCACCAGCTACGTGCCGACAGAATCGTCATCTTCGTGAAGGCTGAGGATGAGCGCTGCCATCGGCACAAAAGCCCAGGCAGCAACAAGCCGATAGCGCAGGCCCATCTTCGCCCAATCTAATCGCCTACCACCTGGAACCCGATACGAACATGCCTAGTGGCTGACGCCGTTATTATTATCCTGCGTTGCCGCAAGAACTCCGGCAGTCAGAAGCGCGCCTGCGAAAAACTGCGCAGGCAACCCAAATGCAGGCTTGTGGGACGGGTCAATGGCACCCGTCTGCTCGGGGCTTACCGAGGAAGCAGCGTGCTCGGGATTCACGACCTTGAGACAGATGCTGTTTTCGACGCGCGAAATGTCGAGGCTCGAATTCGCCGGCACGCTGAGCCTGCAATCGCCAACCTGAACGGACGCCGAGCCCTTGGCGCCAACCACCAACCGACTGCCGAAATCCAACGCGCTTCCCGCCTTGGCTGGCCCATAGCCAGCCGTCTGCGAAACCATGACGTTGCCACTTACACTTCGGATCGATCCAATTGGATTGGCTGGTCCATGATAAGCCGTCGCACAACTGCACGACGTATCCTGGGCGAAAACTGGGGCTGAGCCAAACCCGACCAATGTGACCAAACCGGCCAACGCACTTTTCAAAATAATGTTCATCTGTTCGATCCTTTGTTTGCGCCGTTCAGACGCGCCCAAGTCAATGCTTGCGATAAGCGACTAACAGCTTTTTAGCCCGATTCCAACCTATTTCGCACATGCGAGATAAGCTTCTGATTTAATACGTGTCTGTTTGATCACAGTATATTAGCTACATCGAATGAGCGCACTTGGCATTTAAATATATCAATATACGGTGAAACAACGATATATAAGATGGCGTTACTGTCCTTCTGAGGTTTTTCATAGGCATACGAAAATATCTATGTTGTAGTCTTTTGCGCAAATGCGAAACGCGCCAAATTATTACCAAATAGCTGCATATCAGACTACTGTTGTTTAATCCCACTTATATCCTAGTTTCGCGAGTGACCGCTAGTGTTTGCTTTCAATCTTCACGAGATCCTCCTACGTTAAGCTAAGTCGGATAGTTCGTTTCGTTTGCGATGTACACATTGCCTCTTTATACAGAGATCAACGTGTGCCGCGACTTGATCAATTGCACTCTTCCCATGGCTCGCGCCTACAACCGACCGAAAATATACAAACTACCTTTCAAAATCCGAAAGGAGAAATCAGAACGCACCTTCGCGAGCCAGATCAGAAGACAATCCCCGACGCCTCTCTGATACCTCATCGAGAACCTGAACCAATCAGCGCAGCGCTTCTGCAACTGAGGTGCGGCTGCACTTCCACTCGAAGCGGAGCACAGCTTCCGCATGCAATCCATATCCAGACTATCATTCCAACGCCGCCCGGAGAGAACAAGGTCGCTTCTCCTGCATTGGTAGCCAGCGCAGCGAAGGTGATCGCAACAGCCTGCTCTGACCTCCAAATAAGAGGTCGATAAACGACGACGACCACAAGGAGGGCGAACCCGAGAAAGCCCACAACGCCGAGTTCTTCCAATACAGACAGCACGATCACGCCCTTCTCGACGGGATTTGCAATAGGGATGCCCATGAACCGCGTTACGTCCAAGTCCCATGGCGAAGACGGAAGGCCAAATCCGATACCAAAAATGGGATGGGCGTAGAAATTCGGCATCGATTTGTCGATCACGAGTCCACGCGATTCCATAAGTGCGCCTGAAAAGGTATCGGCATTGTTGAGCTTGAAGGCGAGGCTCTGGATCGCCGGCATGACAGCATCGTAGGCATAGCCCATTACGAAAGCGCCGCCACCGATCAAAAAGAAGGCAGCTATGATCGATCTGAATGCGTGACCTTCACTCGATATGCGCCCAACTATAGCCGCGAAGGGCAGTGCTATCAGAACCGCTAACATGCCGGTGCGTGCTTCCGTGGCAACCAGAGAAACGAGGCATAGGGTAGTGACGACACACCAAAACAGACCGCGAGACCGGCTCGTGTACACCCGAACGATCATCCATGCCGTGAATGGCCCCAGAAAAACGCCGTACGCTTGTGGCTGGTTTAATAGCCCCTGGAAGCCATGATTGTTTGCAAAGAATCCCACAGCGGTGAATAGCAAAGGAAAACTAGCAAGCACGAAGACTGAGCCAAAGGTAAGCATCCATCGGATTAGCCGCTCTTGGTCCTCTTCTTTGGCGAGCTGCACGTTCAATACCGCTGCCGTGAGGCCGATGAGGAATATTATCAACTTAGATAGTGACACATCCTTGGCGTAGCTTGAGATTAGGGTTTCCATTGCGATTATCGCGACAAAGGCGACACCAGCCTTCAGAACAGGGGGCCAAAGCCAAGGTTGCGGCCGCTTTGAAAACAACGCGGTTCCAAATGCTGCAAAAAGCACAAGCCAACGCAGCAGCGCTACGGAATCCGGTGCGGGAAAGAGGGCTGGATTTGCCAAACTTACGACCGCGGAGAGGCAAAGCGCCTCTACCGCTCTCATTGGGCCACCCAGTGCCCAGGCTGCCATCAAAACGTAAGCGCCGATGCAGCCTGCATTCCCGATGGCAGGGAGAGCGATGATGACGAGTGCGCGCAGTGCGGCCATAGAATCGAACTGTCGAACGTCTTTCATACGCTTCATCACAAAATCTTGGGTTCCGTCTTCTGCTGGAGACAATTGTGGAGGGATTTGGTAGTTGCCAAGTGCCGACGGAGAGGGAGAGGCACATGGATCGACGGCAATTTCTAGGTGCCGCTCCTCTTTTTGCAGCGGCTCCGGCCGTAGCGAAGAGTCGGCACGATGTTCTCTCATTCAACGCAGCTGGCGATGGCGTAAAAGATGACACCGCGTCCATCCAGCGCACGGTTGACGAGGTGAAGCTGGTTGGCGGAGGCGTCGTCAGAATCCCCGAAGGCACCTATAAGATCAGTGCGCCGATCCGGGTTTATGGGAACTTTCAGTTCCGCAGCATCAAGATATTGGGGGAAAATGCAGAGATCGTCTCGACCCATGCAGGCCCGGCGTTCGAATTCGATCCTTCAAGTCCGACACCCGCACCACAGGTCAAGCAACGGAGCGAAATGGACGGTTTATCCTTCTCGGGGCCGGGCCGTGATATTGCTGGCTCCAGCGGTATTTCCATTATCAATGGAGCAACTGTACGAGTTCGCAATTGCAAGGTCAGGGGTTACGAGAAAGGCATATCCGGTGTCGGCGCCTTGATTCTGCGCTTCCTTGAAGTGGAGCTCTACGGCAATGCTTACGGCTATCACTTCACCAGCACCAAAACGTTCGGTGCCAATGACATCCATTTCACCTCATGTTTTATCTTTGAAAACACTAAAGCAGGGTTCGCGGAAAACTTCCCGAATAGCGTAATTACTTTCAACCAGTGCGAGATCGAAGGCAACAACTTCGATGGAAATGGCGATGATGGCGTCGTTACCATGGAGTTCTCCAATGCAGGCAAGGTAACCCTGGTCGGATGTCATGTGGAAGAAAATCACGGAAGGGCGAATATAGTTTTTGCTGGAGGCAACCGATCATCGTCCTTAAATATCATTGGCAGCGAAATTCTTCCTGGTAGGAGAATATCTACGGTGGTTGAGATGGCGACGAACTTTGGTCCATTCGGCCATCTGCACGTCATAGGATCTCGCATCACAAGCGGACGCGGAAATCAGATTGATCTTGGTCTTGGGATTTCAGCTTGCATAATTGGCGAGACCGAAGGGGGAATATCTGGCGATCTAAGCAAGTTGGTCGTGATTAAGGATGGCAAGGTCGCCACTGGCGGCATAGAGCCATAGATGGATGGTAAGTTCCCTGGCGCACCTCCAAAAGGAGATCAACAATCAACAAGCTCGATAAGTCGCCTCAATCTGACTAGGCTGGCCACATAGCAAGCCCCTTTGAGTGAGAACAGCCGCCAAGTCCCCCCCGTCTGGCGTAAGACACTGCACGACCATTGCATCGCCCAACCTGGCTCCGGTCTTCCCATCACAGGGAGTGCCCGAGCCGACCGGTTTGCAGTTCAAAACCATTCCCTGAAAATCACGCCGCGCCACTTCTGTTACCAATTCACGCAAAGCCTGCGGTTTTGTCGACGCCGCGCCGCACAGGACAATTTTGCGGCCCCCCACCCGCAGATCGTCTATCGAGGGAATGGTGAGCGGCCCGGTGAATGGCGAAAGCGTGGCGTGGGGCGGTGGGCGTGGGTTACCTCTCTGCGAGAGTATGACAGCCATGAAGCCGACGGCAAACACAAGCCCGATAACGGGAATAGCGACCAGTTTATTCATCGTGCCGGGCGGAGTCCTCGATTCAGATTGCTGACGGCCACTGCGGCGAACTATGGCGTTCAGGTCAAGACCTACCCCTGTGGCGACACCTCATCGAGGTGATCACGCCGGCAGGGTCGCGTGCGCTGTCGATCTGTGAAAGCACGAAAACAGCGACTGGAAGTGGCTAGGCGCCGTACCGACGCTCCAGAGCGGTGGCAATTCGCTCGCAAAGCAACTCTGAGGTCACAACTGTGAGATGGAGACGGAGGCGAACGCCGTATGGATCAACCAGAGTGGTGACAATACCCCGATCGGAGTACTCGGCGAGGTCGAGAACATCGGCGATGGTAAAATCCCCCATTTCGCGCAGGCTCTTGCGATGCTCGCGGGCCGGATTTTCCCCCCAGACCGGCGGCTTTCCGGGCAGGCCCAACCTTATCCGCTGGGATTCGGCGTAGCCCTCGGCAGCGTCCTGAGCGTTGAACGAACACCGGCTTACTCTGCCGTTCTCAATGACCCTGACCACCCACCGACCGTTGACGTGTTTCAATTGCACGTCGTTTGGTTCTCCGGCAACCATGTCCGCAATCCGTTTCATTTAATGACAAGAACAATAAATGGCGCGCCGCTGCATCGCGCCGTTGCCAATTCGATCTGGGATCTGGGTCACCATGATCCAGGCCCTGTTCTGCATGTTCGCCGGCGAGCGCCGGGCGCTAGGCGGTCAGCCGTCGCGGGTGAGTGGCAGTACTCCCGACCGGGGCGAGCCTCATCCGGGCGAAGCCCTCAGCGCTATGATCAAGGCACGGAAAGTGCGTCAGCGATCTGCGTGGCCGCCTGTTCGGTGGAAAACCGTTGATCGAACAATCGCCTGCATCGTCCGGGCAACTCGGCATCCGTTTCTACCTGCACCAGCAACCTTTCAGCTTTCGCGACCAGTTCATCTAGCTGATCGCTCTGGCACTCTTCGCCAACCCGCTCGCTTCGGATCAACTCGGCCAGGTCGTTGCCTGGGTTCAAGCGCACGAGTGCAGGGAGGCCACTTTGCATATAAGTCAGGAACTTGCCTGGTATGTTGTGAGACCTATGGCGGAGATCCAACGAGACGATTCCTATCCGGCACTGTGCGTAAAGGTCCGGGATTTCGTCGGGATCAATCTCGTCGAAAAAGACCACGTTGGTGAGGCCGAGAGCTTGCGCTTTTTCTCTAAGTCTTCGGGCCTCGCTGCCTCGACCGACCAGCAGGAAACCCACGTCGGTCCGGGAGGCCATTCTCTGCGCCAAGTCCAATACAATGCCGACGCTTTGAGCCACACCCATGTTGCCTGCGTACACGAACAGCTTGCGCCCGGCCAAGGGCGTCTCGCTGACACGGATCGAACAACGCACGTTTGAAGGCTTGTCCAGCCAGTTCTGCAACACCTCAAGGACACGCCCCGACCTCCGCCGCCACCGATTGAAGTAAGCCAGGTTGCCTGGCGTCTGGACGCCGATCACATCAGCAATCGAGTATTGGTAGCGCGCGATGGCATCAAAGAAACGGTACGGCAGACCGCGGCCCATCAGACCCATATCAACGGCCCATTCGGGAAAGATGTCACGAATGATAAGATACCCCTTGCAGCCGCTTTCGCGCTTTAGCGCGCTGACCATGGGGCCATGGAAGATTGAGGGAGCATACCAAACGATCCCGTCCCATCGCTGTCCTGCCAGCGGGCTTTTGCGCAGATTGCGCAACATGGCAAAAGGCATAACGAACTCGTTCCAGGTCCGCCTCACATAACCAATTTCCTTGGTAGGCGGCGCTCGCAGGCGCAGCACGGTTACTCCGTCAAAGTCTTCGATCGCCCAGGGGCGGTCCAATTCGGCCGCTGGCAGCATCACTGTCAGCTGATGCCCTTGCCGCGCGAATTCCCGCGAGAGGTCTCTCAGTTGCACTGCCCCCGACGTGCGCAGCGGCGGAAAAGTGTCCGCTATCAAAGCGATCCGCATCTGCCGCCGCTCAGTGCTTCTTCCATACGACGCGGTTCACATAATCGGTATAGCTATGGATTATGCGAACCACCTTTTCGCTGACATTGGGTACGTCGTAGTCGGCAACCAAACGAAGCCCGCGCTCTGCCCCTCGGGGCTGGCTTTCCAGGATCGCAAGGCCCTGGCAGACCCGGTCCACGTCCAAGCCCACCATCATCACCGCCCCCTCCTCCATTCCTTCGGGACGCTCATGGGTTTCGCGCAAGGTAAGCGCCGGAAAGTTCAAGATGGAGGACTCCTCCGTGATCGTACCGCTGTCGGACAGAACCGCTTTCGCATTCATCTGCAGGTGCACATAATCCAAGAAGCCGAAAGGCTTCATGAACTGGATCCTGGGGTTCATTTCGATGTTCAGGGAGTCCAGCCGCGACCGGGTGCGGGGGTGGGTCGAAACAATTACCGGAATGTCATGATCCTGCGCTAAACGATTGGCTATCCCAGCTATTCGGGTCATTATGTCCGGATCGTCGACGTTTTCTTCGCGATGAGCACTCATCACGAAGTACTTCCCTTGCTCGAGAGAAAGTCGACCCAAAACATCCGACTTGTTGATTTCGTTCATATAGTAGGTGAGCACCTCACGCATCGGGCTGCCCGTTACGATGATCTGTTCGGGCGCAATCCCTTCTCGCAGCAGATAGCTTCGCGCAATCTGGCTGTAAGGCAGATGAATGTCGGCGACATGATCAACTATGCGGCGGTTGATCTCCTCCGGAACCCGCGAATCGAAACAACGATTGCCAGCCTCCATGTGAAAAATAGGTATCTTCAACCGCTTCGCGGCTATTGCCGCGAGGCAGCTGTTGGTATCCCCAAGTAGCAAAACCGCCTCAGGGCGTCGTTCGCGAAGCACCTGATCCGTTGCCGCGATCACACGTCCAATCGTTTTGGCGGCCGTGCTTTCTGACGCTTCAAGAAACACATCCGGCGGACGAATCTTAAGCTGCTCGAAAAAGATTTGGTTCAATTCATAGTCATAGTTCTGGCCCGTATGCACGAGGCATTGGTCACACGATCGATCCAATCGGTCGATTACCCGCGACAATCGGATGATCTCCGGGCGCGTCCCGACGATCGTCATAACCCTCAGACTATTCACCATCCGCTCCACATTCTTGCCCCGCAAGGAACCGCGCGCTAATCGGGCTGCAAGGCACTCAGATTTCCAGACGAAAGCGGCATCTGCTAACTACGAGCTAGCGCCCCCTTCAGAGCACTAAGCTTGTTATATTCCAGATAGCTATCATACATTTTCAAGATAAGTATCGACCACGCATCCGGTATAAATCCCGTCGCTCCCCTGAATAAGTCCGAATTCAAGGATCGATCGACAGTGACCGTCGTGTCGGGGACGATATCTATCTTTTTTCCGTAGATCCTCGAGATCAAGGAGAGAAGATCGAATTTGGAAATGGGATCAGCTGAGACGTGAAACAGACCCCTCAACTCGGCATTTGGCACGACAAGCTCTTTAATCACCCGCGCCAGTTCGACCGCTGGCAAACCTGAAAACACAGCGTTCTTGTAGCCTTTCACTTGGTCATTCTGGCTCAAAAACCAGTCAACCAGACTTTTCGAACTCTCCAATTCGTGACCGATGATTGAGGTGCGGAGTGTCACTGCATTCGGGTAATCCACCTCCCCTAGAAACTTCGTCCTTCCGTACAGATCGTTTGCATCGGCAAAATCGGTTTCCAGGTAGTTGCCCTTCGTGCCCGAAAAAACACAATCCGTGCTCACATGCACTAAGCGGGCTCCGGTCATGCGGCAAAGTTGCGCCAGGCGGTGAGGGAGAGAAGCGTTGATTGACAGTGCCGTGAGATGGTTTCGGGAGGCGTCAAGCTGTTTAATGATGCCCACACAGTTTACTACGACATCCGGTTTGGTGTCGGCAAATAGGGCCACCAGATCTCCGTCGTTCCGAACGTCGAGATTGGGTATTAGGATCCAATGCTCATCGGGCAGAAAATAGCGTGCTTTGGCCGATGATCGGAGCGTACCAATCGTTACAAATCGATTGTCGGCGGCGAAAGCGCGGAAGACCGCATTTCCCAACATGCCGCCAGCGCCCAGGACGAGGATTCTGTTTGTCTTCACGTTGCGCATCGTCTTTCTGGTGAGCGCTGAGCAATAGCGCTAAATGGACCGCAGAGTCTTATATGGTCGCCTTCGGCTCACTCTTCTGGCTCAACATGCTCTCCGCGGACAATAGCTTGCACGAACCGAAGCTTCATCAACAGCGACTGCATCTCTTTGATACCCAACCTTGTGGTGTTGTGTGAATTGTAGTCGGTCGATTCCGAAATCTCGATCTCACCCTGCTCGAAGAATTTCCCATAGTTCAGGTCGCGCAAATCTGGCGGAACCCGGTAGTAGTTACCGAGGTCCTGGGCCGCCACTTTTTCCTCTCGGCTGAGCAGGACTTCGAATAGTTTCTCACCGTGTCTCGTACCTATTATCCTAATTGGATGGTCGGGAGCGCCCAGAAGCTCCGTAAGCGCTCTAGCCAGGGTCTCAATCGTGGCCGCCGGCGCCTTCTGCACGAAGATCTCACCGGGATTGCCATGCTGGAAAGCGTAGAGCACCAGGTCGACCGCGTCATCCAGTGTCATCATGAAACGCGTCATGGCAGCATCGGTGATGGTGATCGGCTGGCCCGCGCGAATTTGGTTGGTGAACAACGGGATCACCGAGCCGCGGGAGGCCATCACATTGCCGTATCGGGTAGCGCATATGGCGGTATTGTTGCTCAATCGCGACTTGGCGACGATGACCTTCTCCATCATCGCCTTGCTGATGCCCATTGCATTGATCGGATATACGGCCTTGTCTGTGCTCAGGCAGATCACACGCTCCACACCGGAGTTTATGGCCGCTTCCAAGGTGTTCTCAGTTCCCAGGACATTAGTTTTGACGGCCTCAAGCGGGTAGAATTCGCACGAAGGCACCTGTTTGAGTGCGGCAGCGTGATAAATGAAATTGGAGCCCCGCACGGCGTTGAGGACCGACTGGTAGTCGCGAACATCACCAATATAGAACTTAAGCTTTTGATTGTTGTATTTTTTCCGCATGTCGTCCTGCTTCTTCTCATCCCGGCTGAAGATGCGGATTTCAGCCAGGTCAGAATCCAGAAACCGCCGCAAAACAGCATTTCCGAAGGAGCCAGTACCGCCGGTTATGAGGAGGGTCTTGCCGGTGAACATCGAAAGTCCTTTTCTATTTCAATTGGCTGCAACGGAACGGAACATTTTGAGAGTGTCCGATCGCGCCTCGTCGGTTGCGGCGTAGCGGTTGGCGAATTCAAGCGCGGCTTTTTCGAGTGATCGCTGTTCTTCGGCATCCCTGTCCGCTGCACGCGCCAGTTGCTGTCGCCACACGTCAACGGAAACGAGGGGGATTACCGTGATTGCGCCGGTTGAAACGGCGCGCCAGGGTGTCCGATCGCTAACCAGCACGGGTGTGCCGGCGCGCAGAGCTTCAAAGATAACATGCCCGAAATTTTCCCCCAGAGTGGGGAATGCGAACAGATCATATGCAGCAAACGTCGCGGAAACCTCATGAGGCTCGAGCGCTCCACGGTATTCGACGGTGATGTGGGTTGGGAGGCGTTTGATGATGGTCTGGCAATTCCGCCAGTATGCAGGGTCCTCTACAGGGCCAAAAATGCTCAGCTTGATCTTGCGATCCACTCGGGAGAGAATCTCGAGGAGGCCTGTGAGATTCTTCATAGGTGAGATGCGCGATATGAAGGCAATGCTTAATTCGCCCGCCCTTTTTCGCTGACGTTTCAGGCGACTAAAGCTTTCACCTGCCGCGGACACCGGATCAGCCGCGAGATGGATTTTGCCCCGCGCATGGGGAAACTGCCGCTGAATATCTTCAGCTTCCAGTAGGGTTGAGGCGTGCCAGTGCACATCGCGATAAAGCCCAACTAGGTTGGCGCAGCTCAGATAAATTCTCTTTTTAAAGCTCTTTATCGAGAGCGCGCCTGCAGAGAATTCGCCACGTGGCGCGATGCAGACACTCGCGCCATTTCTCCAGACCAATCGCTGCTTGAGATAGATCGAAATTGATGATCGATAGCCAAAAAAGCTGTTCAGGTACAAAACGTCGAAGCTGTGAAGCTTCGCAGCTTTGGCCACGTGCCCGGCATTGAATTTTTTGGGGTCAGCATAGTATATCAAACCGTTCGGCGAGCGCACCCACCTGTTGATACGGACTCCCGGATACGGCTCGTCGGAGCCCAAATCACGATCTCTTGTGAAAATCGAAAACTCAATGTTGCTGCGCAGGGATTCACACATGTTGGCAAGCGTACGAATTGGTCCGCCCGCCTTGAAGCCCGGCAAATAAAAATCGGCAACACAAAGGACTCTGATCTTGCTCATGTCCGCAAAAGAGCCGTTGTCGGCAAACTGCCGCCTTCAGATGTAAGCTGTAGACTTTGAAAGTTGCGCTTTAAGCTGCGCTCTTTATCGCTGCCAGACCGTGCAATAACCCGGCCTTTAGCAATTCTCGGTAGATATGCTCAGCAGCTTGAGCCGCTGGCACACGGTCCAGCATAAGATTGAGTGTTCCCGGCAACGTCGACAGCCAATAGGCACAGACGAAATCATGATTGTACTGATCGTCCCAGCCTATTGGCGAGGCCAGGCCGCCCGAGATTATACGGCGGAGGTTGGCGGGGTTTGCTATCGGGACCACGCCCTTGTGGAATTCATAAAACACACGGCCATACAGAAAAACGCGCTTTTTGAGCAGAAGCGCCTCGTAGCCAACAGTGCTGGTGAGGGTGATAACCCCTACAGACGATTTGATCAGCTCCTTTGTCGGCTCATGCGGCCCTAACAACCTGACATTCGGCAGAGACCGAATACGCCTGTAGAAATCGAGCGTGGGATATGCCCAGGCACTAATATGATCCTTGACATACAAGCGGGTGCCTTCAGGCAGACTGAAGGCAATGTTACGGATCACCTCATACTCGTCGAGGTAGGCTCCAGCGAGGATCGACGTAGAGGCTTCGGGATGGAAGTGCATCGGGTACAGAAGAAATCGTTCTCCCGCTACGGCCTTTTGATACATGCCGCGAACGGTGCCCGCTTTGAGACGTCGACGGACATTGCGCAGAAAGAGGCTTGTATGTGTGCGCAGGGGATTACCGATCTGGAACGAATTGGTCCGACTGTCGGAGACGTGGCGTAGGAGCGCCTTGATCCTGGCAAGTCGGTCGCGCCTAAAGTACCGCTTGATCAAGGCGATACGTTCCAGGCCATTGATTTTCATGTAATCGGGAACGATCGTCTCGATGTTGGCGATGTAGTCCTTCACCCAGCGGTGAACATCTGGTTCCACCGTCTTGTAGCCACCTCGGATCGCTGCAAAATTTCTCTCAATAGAGTCATCTGCCAAGGGATCCCCAGAAACTGAAAACCGGCCTGGCAGCCGAGATGCCCCTAGACCAATATAAACGGCTCGCCGTTCCTGGGCTACGAACAGCGCGAAGTGTGCAAACGTATTGGAAACATTCTCATATAGAACGAGTTCCGTCCCGTGCTTTTCAAATATCCTCTCGAAAAACGTAAGTAACGCACTTTTTAGCCGATCAAAAAAGTCGAGGTCTGCACTATTGCCCCAGATGCCATAGGTCTGCGCACGCTCGAAGTCCGACAGTAAGGCAGAGTTCAAATTATAGCCGGAATAGCGTTCTAGGATGTCGAAATCCACCTTATGGTTCGCAAAAAAGGACGAGAAGTCATAAACTGCGGCGAAACCCGCCGAATCCAGGCCGTTCTCCTTGCGAGAAAATGCGCTGTCTACCGCGACCGCCACGGTGGCTCCGTCGTTGCGGAACCGCGCCGCGAGCGCATTGAAAAAATGAAAGTATTTCGGCGCGCTGTTCGAGAGAAGCAGAATGTTCATTTCGCCTGCCAGCCAATCAGCTCAGCGCGCACTGCTGTCGGGGAATGAACGTCCTGAGTGACCTGACGGCCCAATACCGCTTCGAGATTTTTAGGCGCAAGCCCAAAGCCTGGTCGCACACTGCGTATGCTGTCTCGAGTGATGACATCACCTGCCTTCAGGTCCCGTACAAAGTAGAGCGACCGGCGGAACTTCACGTTCCCCTGCTCGCTCGATTTGCGTCCATAGTCGACCTTGCCGAGCGCCTTCCAAGCCGTTTTCGTGCCGGCACACAACGCCGCCAGTTCGGCAGGCTCTAGTGAGAAGCTGTCGTCCGGACCGCCGCCGCCGCGGTTAAGGGTGAAGTGCTTTTCAATGATCGAAGCCCCCAAAGCCACACTGGCAATGGCGGTGGTATTGTCCAGCGTATGATCAGAAAGGCCTGTGACCAGTCCGTAGCGCTCAATCATGTCGGGTATGGTCTGCAGATTATAGTCATCGGCTGGTGCAGGGTAGCCGCTGACGCAGTGCAGAATTGCTAATTCGCTGCAGCCGCCCTCACGCGCTGCCTCTATCGCTTCGTGGATTTCCTCTGCATCCGCCATCCCGGTCGAGATGATCATCGGCTTGCCGGTGCTGGCTGCGTATTTGATCAACGCCCAATCAACAGCTTCGAAGGAGGCGATCTTATAAGCCGGCGCATTCAAGTCTTCCAGGAGATCAATCGCCGTGTTGTCGAAAGGCGAGCTGAAGATCGTAACGCCGAGCTCGCGGCCACGGTCGAAGAGGAGCTTGTGCCAGTCCCACGGCATATGCGCTTCTTCATAGAGATCATAGAGTGTGCGCCCGTCCCACAAGCCGCCGTCGATGCGGAACTCCTCCCCCGTGCAATCAAGCGTGATCGTATCGGGCTTATAGGTCTGCAGCTTGACGGCATCTGCCCCGGCCTTCTTGGCCTCCTCCACAAGGTGCAGGGCCGTTTCGATGCTGCCGTTATGATTGGCGGACAATTCGGCAATGACATAAGGGGGCTCACCCGGCCCGATCCGGCGCCCGGCGATCTGGATACAGCTCAACTGGGTTCTCCAACAGGTTTCATCGATTGACTCCAGTCGCTTCTGAGCAAGCCGAAGCAGACGAGGGAGCGATAGGCCCCCTGGATCCGTTGTTGCTCCCGCAATACGCCTTCCCGAACAAAACCTAAGCGTTCGTGCAGCGCGATAGAGGCCGTGTTGAAATCCACTGCCTGGCCGCAAACCTTATGCAGATTCAATTCGCCAAAGGCATATTTCAACGCCGCGAAACCGAGCATTTTCCCGGTTCCTCTCGCTGCGTTCGGGTCAGTATAAAATCCCCAGTTCGACGCTCCGGCGTCAGCGACATTGTCGAATTGGACGAAGCCGATAGGTGCTTCTCTATCCACGACTATGAGCAACCGGCGTGTAGCCTCATTGGTCGACCGGGAAAACCAATTCCGGTGCTCCTCCAGGCCAATCTCGTGCTGGGTAAACATGAAACGACGCACGTCCCAATGATTTCGCCATGCGAGCACCATTGGCAGATCGTCAGCCATCATCGCCCGAACGATCGGGTCAGACATATTCTTCCACCATGCGGTCGGCGACCCGGCTAACGCCCTCTCCGTCTGTAATCGCAGCGGCTGCTTTGCTTAGGCCGAAGAGAAACTCACCGATCGTCCCTGACACGAAGCGCTCCTCCAGTACCGAAACGAGTTGCGAGGGATTCCCGACAGCGACGGCGGCGCCCGAGACCTGCAGGGCCGAGGCCACTGAATGTTGGTTGTCCGCGAGCGCAAAAACGAAGCTGGGCAAGCCCACGCAGCAGCGTTCCCAGGACGTGCTTCCTGCCGCCCCGACAGCAAGGTCGCTTTCGGACATCAACCGCGCCATGTCGCTCACGCCAACCAGAACCTGAGTCGAGTACCGCATTGCTTCCGCACGGATCCGCACCGCGTCCTTCCACGGCGCTTGCGGTCCCATGACGACTGTGATGCGCAAAGTAGAAGGTAAGGTACCCTCGTCGAGCGCATCCAGCACAAGGCCAGTGACATTTTGCTTGTCCACACCACCCATAGTTAGGAGCAGGTGTTCGAGTTTAGGTTGAACCCGACGAGCAAGACTCGCTGCGCGCAGCTCGGCAAACTCAGGCCGCAGTAGCGCATATTCCGGTCCGAGCAATGTGACGGCATCGGCGCCCAGGAGGCTGTCGTAGTCCTCTTTCGTGCGGCCAAGGCTCTGGTCGAGCAACAGATCGCAATCGTGGGGGCGATCAGCCAAGTCGTCGATCACCATCAGATATTCACAGGCAGAACGCAGCGCTTCCTCCCAGCGGCGGTCGAGCCCGTAATGATCCACGACCAGACAGTCCGCAGACCCAATGGCTCGGTGCGTCTCTTGGGCATCTGTTGCCCAATCCGTCCCCAGCCAGTAGGCATGGGCTGGCGCCCCATGCGTCAGCGTCGCGTCCGCAGGAGGCCTTGGCAGCGCAACGGTCCTGTGGCCACGCTCTGCTATCAAATCCATAAGATGGCCAGTGTGCAGGCGGCAGATGAATAGGCATTCTGCCCCGCGCTCCCGCAGCGCGTCAGCCAGCGTGAGACAACGCATGACATGGCCGGTGCCAATCTCGATCGAGGCATCGGTTCGAAAGGCGATCTGCACGGGTTTTAATTACCGCAGAGCATCTTGGGTCATTCCGGTCCTGGTTCCGGGCTCAGGATCCGAAACATGCATTCCGCCCGCTCCCAGTCCTCGGGTGTGTCGATGTCTTGCACACGATGACGTGGCAACAACACTGGGACGCTACCTTGCCCGAACACGGGCTTGTTTTTGAGCCAAGCCTCGGAGCGGCCCCAGTAGAATTGACCCGCATCGTGCCAGGCCTCCTCGAGGTCTTGCGAGCGGGTCCCAAGATGCTCCGGTTGGAACATCGCCACGCGTTGGCCGCCGGTGATGCGCAACGCCCTTTGGATCGGAAAGGCGTAACTCGTCACCGAGAAGGCGAAGTCGGCTTCCGTCGACCGAAGCATGTCCAAACCTTGTCGCAGATCGCTCGCCCGCACAAATGGCGCGGTGGCGTAGAGGCAACAGACCTCTTTGGCAGCAGCCCCCTCCGTCGCGAACCATCGGATGGCATGCGCCACGACGGGAACGGTTCCTGTGTGATCGTCAGAAAGGTCGCCCGGGCGCAGGAAAGGCGCTTCGGCGCCGCATTCTTTTGCCACTTCGGCGATCTCAGCATCGTCCGTGCTGACGATGATATGGTCGAAACAGCCGCTTTGTATGGCCGCGCGGATCGACCATGCGATTATCGGCAGCCCACCAAAGGTGCGGATATTCTTGCGCGGGATGCGTTTCGATCCCCCTCGCGCCGGGATTACAGCGAGCCTCACAGCCCCATGGCCTCGCGTAGCACCTTAACCACGAAGTCCTGGTCCGCGTCGGTCAACGCAGGGTGCATGGGGATACTGATGGCCTCTCGGTAGTAGCGCTCAGCCTCTGGGTAGTCGCCGTTCCGGAAGCCCATCATCTGGTAATAGGGTTGGGTGTGCACCGGGATGTAATGCAGATTGACCATGATGTCCTTGGCGCGCAGTGCCTCGAAAACCTCCAGATGCGACGCGCCTATCTTCTCCAGCTGCAGCCGGATCACATACAAATGATATGCGGAATAGCTGTCTGGGTGTTGCCATGGCAGCGTCAGCGGCAGATTGGCCAGGAGCGTGCTATAGCGGTCGGCGATCTCATGGCGCCTCTTCACGTACTGGGTCAGGCGGGCAACTTGACTCACGCCTAACGCAGCTTGCATGTCCGTCATGCGGTAGTTGTAGCCAAGAGCCACCTGTTGATAATACCAGGGGCCGTCCATTGGCTGAGTCATGAGCGAAGCCTCTCGCGTGATGCCGTGGCTTCGCAACAGGCCCAAACGTGTTGCCAGTTCATCGTCGTTGGTCAACGCCATCCCGCCTTCAGCGGTTGTGACGATTTTGACCGGATGAAAACTGAACACCGCGATGTCGCTGTATCGCCCGTTTCCAACCGGCTCCCCCTTGTAGCGAGCGCCGATAGCGTGCGAGGCGTCTTCGATGATCTTGAAGCCGTATTTTTTACCTAGGTCGTGAATGGCTTCCAGGTCGCATGGCTGGCCTGTGTGATGTACCGGCACCACAATCTTGGGCAGACGGCCAACCTTTTCGGCTTCAATAAGCTTTTCCTCCAGAGCCCTGGGGCAGAGGTTATAAGTGCGCGGGTCGACGTCCACGAAGCTCACTTGAGCCCCGCAATAAAGCGCGCAATTCGCCGAGGCCACGAAGGTGTTCGGCGTTGTCCAGAGAAGGTCACCCGGCCCGAGCCCCAGCGCCAGACAAGCGATGTGAAGTGCTGAGGTGGCGCTGTTGACGGCCACCGCATGACGGGCTCCCGTGTGCGCAAGCACACTTTGCTCAAATTTCGGAATATTGGGACCTTGGGTTAGATTGACTGATTTAAGAACATCCACAACGGCATCGATGTCAGCCTGCGTAATATCTTGTTGGCCATAGCGGATCATAGGGGACGACCGTATTTGAGCATTGCTAAACCGTTGATTTTAGCGCGATCTGTTTCTATCGAGCTGGCCGTAGGCGATCGCTTTCCAGATGAGGATCAGCGTGAACGAGATCGTCATTCCAATGGGAACGGCCAGTTCGGCGTGGGTTTTGCCGAGCCACCAAGTGGATCCGATAAATACCGGTAATGCGGCGATGTGACTGTAGATGATGGGCCTGTCGCACCCGCGGGCATAGAGAGCATAGTGAGGCACCATACCCACAGCGTTGACGATCGCTGCAACTGCAACCCATGGATACAAATCAAGCGCGTCCAGATAGACTGTCTTGCCCACCCAACCGAGCAGGTAAGGCAACGCCACCCAACTGACACATCCAAAGGCAACAGAAACAGCTAACGTCTGGAAAAACATCTGCCGAACCGTCGTGCGGGCAAGCTCGTACTCGCGCTTGTGGCTGTGGCTGATCAATGCCGGGTAGCTGAACGAAAACACCCCCGCATCTAGAAAGACCATCAGCGTTCCCGCGACGCCAAGGAACAACACATAAGCACCCACCGCTTCTATTCCGCCAAGATCCTCCATCCAATATCGATCGGCGGTCTGGATGCCACGCAAGGCGAGAGTTGAAACCAGGAACGCCGCGCTGACCGAGATCCCTTTTCGAACCCAGCGCCAATCAACTGGCCTTGACCAGCCGCCTATCGGAAGTTGCCTGACTCTCCAAACACCCAATGCTGCCGCAGCTAAGCCCGAGCACGCCCAAAGGGCCATGATCACGTCCAGATTCCGGCTTCCTGGAAATCCGATCATCACGACCACGGCCGCGATTGCCCAACTGCCCTGCCGCACGAACAGGGTTACGCTCGCGGCGACCTGGTCCGACAGCACGATGAGAAGACGCGAGACCTCCTGGTTGAAATGCTCCAGTGCCAGAATTGGAACGAACCACCATAGCAGCGAGGCTGACCAGCCCTCGCCCTTCAAGATCAAGACAACCGGAGGCAGGACAAACACGTAAAGAAGGCCGCACAAAGCCAATTGGCCTTTCAGCATAGCCCCTCGCTGATCGTCAGAGACTTGCAGGATCTCGCGCGAAGCGAAGATATAGAAGTCAAGGCCAACCAAATAGAGGCCGTAGATGACCGTGGCGGTGAAAAGGCCGTAATATCCGACCGATTTCGGATCGACGTACCTGGCCAGGAAAAATACGAACAGAAATCGTGTAAACAGAGTGCCGAACCGCAGACCAATATTCAGCAGGCGGACCGCGCCGGCAACAAAACGCTCATTACCCTGCGCAATGGATGCGGACGCAATCCTCAATGCCCAGCCTCGGCGTGAGCTTGTAATCTCGCTCATTTAACGAGCGCCAAAGCCAGTGAGGACAGTTCTCACTGTACGGAACACAATTAGCAGGTCCAACCACGGCGAAAAGTTCTTGATATAGTAAAAATCGTAGTGAAGTTTCTCCAATACCTCCCCAACTGCCGCAACATGCCCTTGGTTAACCTGCGCCCACCCGGTGATGCCCGGCCGTACAATGTGCCGATACCGATAGAACGGCAATTCGGCTTCGTACCAGCGGGAGAGAACGAGGGCCTCGGGTCGAGGTCCTATCCAGCTCATTTCTCCGCGCAGGATATTGATCATCTGAGGCAGTTCGTCGATCCTCGATTTCCTCAAAAACCTACCCAATCCTGTGATGCGCGCGTCACCGGCCTTCGTAATGGCCTGTTCCTTTTCGTCAGCAACGTGAGCACTTGTTCTCATCGTTCTGAATTTGTAGACCTGGTACACCTTTCCTCGATAACCCATCCGTTGCTGCCTAAACAGTGCAGGCCCTGGTGAGTCCAATCGAATTAGGGCGGCGACCAAGAGGAGCGCTGGCGACAGGAGAACCAATACTGCCAGCGCCGCAATCCAATCGAGCGCTTGCTTGACTTTCAAATAGGCTTGATTGGGATTGATCGAGCCGAGGGTGTTCTCGGAAAGATGCTCGATCTCGACGCGCCCTGTGAGGGACTCGCTGATCTGTTTTGTATGGTAGACCGGCGTACCAGAAAGCGCACGATCGGCGATATATCGTTCCCATTCGTTTGAAAGATCGGCCCGAAGGTCCGCGACCACACCACTCGCATGTTCTATGATTTCGTTAGACGAACGAATCCAGTGCCAACTCACGCCCGGTATGTTTTCGAGGCGATCGACATTGCCGCCAGGGATGACAGCCAAGTGGTATGGATCCAGTCGTCGGGTCGCAACGCTTAACGCAAAGTACCAAAACGTCGACTGCACAAAGCTGGCGGCCGCCTGAAACCGGCTATAGTCGATGCGCAGAAAGAAGATGGTCAGGAACACGAGGCCGTAAGCTAAAGCGAAGGTCGGCAAGATGTATCCTGCTGCAGCTACCCCCGGGAAGGTCCCAATCCTCCGGTAGAGCAAATACCCCGTTAGGTGTGCGATGACCACCGCAACAATCGTGATTTGCATGTTGGAGGAGTAGATCACGCCAGGGTCAACTGAGCTGCGGATAAGCGCCGGGATCAGAACTGCAAATGCAAAACCTCCTGCAAGCTGAAATCGCATTTGCAAAAGGAGATGCCTTTGATTTGGCAGATTGATAAAGCGAACATTCATGTTCATGTTTGCTATCCGGCTATTTTGGCGCGTCTGCTGTCACGCGGCAATAACGCGACCTTCGAGATCGCCAGGTTGTTCGACCCGAGCCGCTGACGAGCGCTGCTGGCCGACCTTTGGGTCGACAAGTCTTTGGACATCGTGTGGTTGGGACGGAATAGAGCAGATTGTTGCGGTCGCCGGCGCCAACGGTGCCGCATTTTGCCCGACAGTGCTATGAGCGGCACAAATGGTTTACTTAGGCGCGGAAATCGCCCCAGTGGCGCGCAAAATCCCACAGCAACTGTGCCAGGTCACGGCTACCGCACTCCCGGGTGAAACCGGAATTCTTCATGCGTAACAAAGTGGACGCGCAATCGAGCAATAATGCGCTTAGATCACGCTATTGCGACAAGACTGCTCGATTCGAGTTGAATAGGAATTTCGCCGTTCATGATCGCGACTAACACCCTGGCCCGTCCTGTCGAATCAAGTCGGTCAAGGCGACCTATCAGCTCGGCGAAAGGGCCTGATAGAATTCGAACCGAGGATCCCAGCTTGAGACCGCCACTGAAATCAAGCAGACCATCCTTGCCAGTCAACGCCATGAACCGCTCGACCAAGCCGGAAGGAACTGGCGAGGGTCTATCCCCCCGCATGATCAACGAGCGAACGCCGATAGTTGCGTTCACTGCGCGCCAGCGTTGCTGTGTTACGTCCAAAGCAACAAACATATACCCCGGGAAATACGCTGCTGTGCGTGTGTAATTCCGCCGGGCATGACGAACAGTTTTTACCGCGCGCGGCACGAACGACGTAAATCCCTGCCTTTGAAGGTGTTGTTCCGCGATATTTTCTCTGCCAGCAAACACGCCGGCTGCATACCAACGCACACCAACGGGCGCGGCGACGGAGTCCTGCAACGCTCCGTCTCTTGTGACATGGAATCCCGGCTTAGTCATAGCGGCACTTTCGGTTTACCTTATGCGCCGAGCAAGTGATTCATATTGCGTTGATCTAACTCCAATGGAAATATTTTTTCCAAGGTGTTTCGCGCGCCTGAAGCTGTACGATACTTACTAGCGCAGGAGTGTGAATGACGTGTCACTTATATAGCTCCTGATCGCCTCGCCCGACTTTTGTACAGCATATACGTTACTCACGGCGCATGCCGTGCGTTTGCACTTTGCTTCGTGATTTCATTGGTATGTAAGGTTGTGTGGCCTGCAGGTCCGTTGTGTCCAGGTTGCGGAGCCATATGATGCTTGCCTACGAAAAGCAAGCCGGGAGTTGGACTGCCGCGATCGGCATAATCGATTAAATATCATGCTCATTGGGCCAGACGGGAGGCGGAATGGCGGTGAATTTCATCCGGTGCAGCTGCTTTTGACGTTTCCGCAAACCATTGGGTCTGCATAATTAATTAACCGCAGTTGTTTGAGCATTGCCGCCGTCCGTGGCCAAATGACGCGGTCTGTTTTTGCTGTTCTTCGATTGTGCCAGATGGACGGGGCGAGACTCGGACTAGACAGCATCTTGGCGTGGCTCGTCGGTCACGCTTGTGGTCTTGTCTTTGCGTAATTGGGATCTGGCGCGCCGTCGTCACGCAGCTGTCAGATTGGCGACTTAGGGAGTTCTGTCGCTTTGCGATCGGCATTTTTGGTGTAGCTACGTGATGGGATTATTACTGTTGCGTTTGGCGCTGCCGTTGAACAGTTGGCCCATCCGTGTTGCTAATATGCTTTGATGTTTATGCTTTGAGCTGTATCTTGCTTTCTGTAGTGTTGTGAAGTAGTTCAGGATGCCGTATTGATCCTTGGGAGAACTGTCGACATGTGTGGCATCGTTGGAATTGTTGGGCAATCGCAGGTCGCGCCGCTCATTGTCGATGCCCTGAAGCGGCTGGAATATCGCGGCTACGACTCTGCCGGCGTCGCCACCATCGAGGAGGGCGAACTCGGACGTCGCCGCGCCGAAGGCAAGCTCGTCAATCTCGAACGCCGACTGCAGGAAGAGCCGCTCGAGGGCACGATCGGCATCGGCCACACGCGCTGGGCCACCCATGGCATGCCGAACGAGATCAACGCGCATCCGCATTTTTCCGACGGCGTCGCCATCGTCCACAACGGCATCATCGAGAATTTCGCCGAGCTGCGCGACGAACTCACCCGCGACGGCTATACGTTCTCCTCGCAGACCGACACCGAGGTTGTCGCGCATCTGGTGGCGCGCGAGCTCGCCAAGGGGCTGAAGCCGGTCGAGGCCGCGCATCAAGCGCTGAAGCGGCTACACGGCGCCTTCGCGCTGGCGATCATGTTCAAGGGCGACGAGGACCTGATCGTCGGCGCCCGCAACGGCCCGCCTCTGGCCGTCGGCCATGGCGAGGGCGAGATGTTTTTGGGCTCGGACGCGATCGCGCTGGCGCCCTTCACCAACTCGATCACCTATCTCGAGGACGGCGACTGGGCGGTGGTGCGCCGCGAAAGCGTGACTATCTACGACATCGACGGCAACAAGGTCGATCGCCGGCGCCAGCAGTCGCTCTCGACCAGCTTCATGGTCGACAAGGGCAACCGCCGGCATTTCATGGAGAAGGAAATCCATGAGCAGCCGGAGGTGATCTCGCACACGCTGGCGCATTATGTCGACTTCGTCTCGGGCAAGTCGAAACCGCTCGACCTGCCGTTCGACTTCGCCAGGATCGGCCGGCTGGCGCTGTCGGCCTGCGGCACCGCCTATCTCGCCGGACTGATCTCGAAATACTGGTTCGAGCGCTATGCGCGGCTTCCCGTGGATATCGATGTCGCCTCGGAGTTCCGCTACCGCGAGATGCCGCTGTCGGCCAATGACGCGGCCTTCTTCATCTCGCAGTCGGGCGAGACCGCCGACACGCTCGCCTCGCTGCGCTATTGCCGCCAGGCCGGCATGAAGATCGGCGCCGTCGTCAATGTGCGCGAATCGACGATGGCGCGCGAATCCGATGTGGTGCTGCCGACGCTGGCCGGGCCGGAGATCGGCGTCGCCTCGACCAAGGCTTTCACCTGCCAGCTCTCCGTCTTGGCAGCGCTTGCGGTGCGCGCGGGCGTGGCGCGCGGCACCATCTCGCGCGATCAGGAAAAGCGACTGGTGCGCGAGCTTTCGGAAGCGCCGCGCTTCGCCACCCAGGTGCTGGAGCTCGCAGAGCAGATCGAAGGCATCTCGCGCGAGCTGTCGCGCCACAAGGACGTGCTCTATCTCGGCCGCGACACCAATTTCCCGCTGGCCATGGAAGGCGCGCTGAAGCTCAAGGAGATCTCCTACATCCACGCCGAAGGCTATGCCGGCGGCGAGCTGAAACACGGGCCGATCGCGTTGATCCATGAGGACATGCCGGTGATCGTGATCGCGCCGCATGACCGGGTCTTCGAGAAGACGGTGTCGAACATGCAGGAAGTGGCGGCGCGCGGCGGCAAGATCATCCTCATCACCGACGCCAAAGGCGCTACGCAGGCAGGCATCAAGACCATGGAGACGATCATCCTGCCCGAGGTGCCGGAGATCATCGCGCCCATCATCTACGCGCTGCCGATCCAGATGCTCGCCTATTTTACCGCTGCGGCCATGGGCACCGACGTCGACCAGCCGCGCAATCTGGCAAAATCGGTGACAGTGGAGTAGGGATCTGAGGCAAGCACATGTATTTTCCACGATTTTTGGTATTCTCGGCAGTGCGCGCTGATGCTTCTTCTGGCTTTGGCCTTCATTGCGACCTGGTCGGTTTTGTATTCGGTAATTTTGGCCACCCTTGCGGCTCTCGCGTTGCAGGTCGGATACTTTGTGGCTGTTGTATACCTTGTCATTCGCGGCGATCCGGCTAAGCGGGAACAATCATCTGTAACTGACGAACGCGCGTTAACGTTTCGGCCCAGGCGGAATCGGAGCTCCGTTAAATGCGCAAGGATGTGAAGCCCCGCGGTCGCATATGATGACGCCAATGTTCGTCAGGCCGCGGATTGCCAATCGACGCCAGGCGGCGTCCAGATCGGCGCGGTCGTCAATATGCGGGATTCGACCATGGCGCGGATCCGATGTCGTGCTGCCCACTCTCGACCAAACCCTTTACGTGTCAGCTGCCGGTGGCGGCTTCGCTCGCGTGCGGGAAGGTGCCCACTTTTGCCAAAAAGAACGCAACTTGGCGTTCTAAGATCTCTGCGCAATGAGCATTGACTTCCTCCATGAGGAAAAGAAGGCACCTAGGCTGCGCCATGTTGAAGGCGGATGGACAATGGCTTTGCGTATCAGAATGCCGGGCGGCACGCTCAAGGTGAAGACCTATCGCGAATTGCGAGACAGCGAACGGGACCGACGCGTGCCAGTATGGAAGTTGGGGGCGTTCTACGTGATCTGGTCGTCAGGCAAGCACGTGACCCGCAACAACAATCATTCAAAACCTTGATACGCACGGCCTGAGCTCAGCCGAAAGTTCCGAACATGCCTTGCGAATGGACCTGCCTGAGCATCAGCCACGCGGCATTGCCCCATGCCAATTAGCGCTGCTCTTAGCTGGCACGGCAGCGACGGGGTCCACTGCTCGGGACGTTCAGTCGTGCCTCTCCACGGCGTGCGGAAGGTCATACGCTTACGTATCAGAGGGATATGCCGTCCCGCCCGATCGGGAGCGACCCACTTTCATCGCTTGTGCTTGTATCACTTGTTGCCGCCCCTTTGAACGCGCCGAAATAAATAAGCCCCGCTACGGCTGCAAAATATCCCAGCTGGAAAATGATGGCGATGAGCACCGTCCAACCTGTCGTTCGCCAGATTGAACCGGTTGCATGGTAAATCCACCCTGCGACGACCAGCATAGTGGTCGTCGCGCCAACAAGAAACCTTGGAAAATACATGCCCAAACCCGCGATTCCGGTAGGTTCTGCGCCCAGCAGTCCATCCGCACTTAGATATCCATGTTTCGCGCGCACTTGCAAGAAAGATTGATGGTTTATCCGACTTTGGCCGAAGAAGTTTGGCTTGGCCTTAACTTTGTCAATGCTGCATGTCCCACAGCTCCAAGCGTTCTTTTCGAAGAGCCTGGTTCCGGTCTTCAACAGGCGTCTCGTCTTTCCGTGACCGGCGGCAGGGATTGGCCGGCGCGTCCTGGTCTACCTGTCTATAAAGGCCGTTCAATATGGGACTGGCAACCTTCGGTTACATGAAAGTTACATGAGAGGAACCGACGAGACTGAATACCATGCCATCCATTTGAAAAACTTGGCGCACCCGACGCGATTCGAACGCATGACCCCTTCCTTCGGAGTGCCCCAAGGGTGAAATTACCGAAATATCGAAATATGTAATCATTTGTTATTCCATCATTTTATGACAGTCGATACCAATCATTACTTCCCTTTTTATGTAACATTTGCTATAAATCTGTTACATGGAAGTTACATGAAATGCCCAAGATATTTTTGACTGACGACATTGTTTTTGAAGCGAATTGCCCGACTGACAAGGACCAGGAGCTTTATTGGGATTACGCGGTGGCAGCCAACGGCCAGATTCGAAACGGGTCGGTTGCCGGGCTTGGCCTCCGTGTTACCGGTCTAGGCCAAAAGTCCTTCGTCCACTCCTACCAATTCAATGGCAAGCGCTGCCGAAAAGTTCTGGGCTCCACCACCACCATGAGCGTCGCCGCCGCCCGGCTGGCAGTTGTTGAACGAGACCAGCAGTTGAAGGCCGGAAAAGATCCCGACCTGGATCGGATCGACACGCGCCGCAAGCACTTCCTTACTGTGCGCGAGGCCATCGACCAATATTGGGGAAGCCATGTCAGCGGTCTGTCCGCTGGCTACCGCTACAACTTCGCGATCTTCGTGGCTCACTGGCTACGGCCGGCGCCGAAGGAGGCCACTCGCCGCGGATATAACAGCAAGCGGCTTTATAAGGACTTCGGAGCAATGTTCGCCGATCGGCCGCTTACAGCCATCAAGCCTATCCATATCGAGGAATTTCAGCGGCAGTTCACCTCTCCTTACGTCTTTAACAGCGCTCTTCGCCATGTTCTGGCCCTCTACAACTGGGCCATCCGGATGCAACTGGTCGACATGCGCAATCCGTGCAGCCCCATCCGCGCTCGCAAGCTGATCCGGCGCCGGCGCGACTATAGCACCCAGCAAATCCAGCAGATTGCCCGAGCCATCTTCTTTCCGGTGATGGATGCTCCGCCACAGATCGATCACCTGACCGGCTTCGCAAAGCGGGACATGGCACTGGCCCGAGGGCAAGTTCTTACCGCCAACGACCAGATGCAGGAACTCTGCAATTATATGGGCATCCTCTTCCTGACCATGGCCCGCCCCAGCGACCTCAACAAAGCCGAATTCGATCATTTCGACCTGGAGAAGCTGGTCTGGCATAAGCACAACACCAAGGGTATCCAACTGTCGCGCTCGCTCTACGAGTACGCCTACCGTTCGGTGCCGGTCCATTCCAGGGTTGCCGACATGGTGCGGGCTCAGCGCCTGCGCTGGCCGGAGAGCAAGCTGTTGTTCCCGTCCCATACCGACCAGACCAAGCCGCGCGACAATTTCCGTAAGGGGCTCGAGCGGTTCAAGGCGCTCCCCGGCGTGCCGGCATATTTCCAACTCTACGACCTCAAACGGATCGCCATCTCACTCATGCTCACCGGCCAAGGCGTCTCGCACGAGGCCATCTCACACTACGTGGACCACAAGGGGAACCTTGAAACGACCATGATCTATGATCTCGGCCTGGTCGATCCCCTGCGTCCCGTCACGCAAAAGCTGGGGGACCTCCTCGGCATCTAGGCCTTGACGTCATTTTTGGGCTGTGGCGCAATGATGGGGCGCCGATGTCTCGGTGCACAATCCACCACAGAAAGATCAGTTTATGGAAGCGATGCAGGCGCTGGTGCTGACCAGCATCCAATTGCGCGACATGCTGACGGAGGCCGCTAAGCAAGGAGCAGCGCTCGCAGTCCAGGAACTTCGCGCCGACCTACTTCAAGCACCGGAAGACGTCACGCTGCAAACGCTTCGCAGGTACCTCGCCGATCCTGCTTCTCTTGCCAATCCGCATGAACATTGGGCTGACAGCGGCGTCATCCGCCGGGTTCAATCCGCGGCAAGTCGCAAGCCCAAATCCACGGCCTGGTTCATGAAGTTTCAAAGGCAAACCGGCCTCAACCAATGTGCGACCCGGCAAAGTCCCGCCTACGGCCGGCGGCGAGAATGGACATTTGCGGACATCCGGCTGGCATGGAATGCTTATTACCGACGACGGTAGGGGACCGTGGAAGTGGCAATTGAAGAAGGCAAGTATCCGGGCCAATTGGCGTCTCCGCAGCAGATTCACGAACTGGCAGAGGAATACCGAAAGGCGGCACACCAGCTCCTTCCCCTCGGCCGGGCCGGCAAACCCCTCACCCGAGCTCCGTTCAGGCTATCGGCAATCCACGCGATCGAACTTTACCTGACCGCATTGTTGCTCCACCGCGGGCACAATCCCAATCAGATCCGAAAGATGCACCACGACTTGTCGGCGCGGACGGAGCACACCACAGCGGCAGGGCTCCGCCTTCGTGCGAAGACAGCCAAACACCTCCAGTCCCTCAGCCAGAACCGGGAATACCTCGTCACCCGTTACGGGCCAGAAATGTCCGCAACGGCCTCGCAGATCAACCGCCTTACCGCCACCCTTGAAGAGGTGGCGGTAAAGGTCACGGTATTGATCGCCAAATCCCCTAGGCAGCAGGTAGACCCAGTTGCCGCCGAAGAGGTTCAAGTTCGAGACTTGGCAGCCTCGTTGTCTGCGTCGCCCGTCAGTTGAGCGACGTGAGGCATTAGAAATACATCAACGAGGTACGCGGCGTAGTCCAATGAGATCGGCAGCATGGATGCGGTGATTTCATTGTCGATATAACTCTCGGCATCCCAATAGCTTCGAGTCAGTTCCTCATTGGCCGGCTCCATCCGCTCGATGATCCTTTCAAAAGCGGCGTTAGCGGCATCGATAAGCACTGTACGGTCGGTCCCGGTGACAGGCAGCGACGCAATAACGGCATGGGAATCCATGACGATGTTTCCTTATGGGAATGGCGGTCTCTTACCTCAGCATTTTCGGTCGCCAGGCCGATGCTGGTTTTTCGTGTGGTGGCCAATCAACAATCATCGCGCCAGGCGCCACCTTATGCTCACATGCGCACCGGCAGGATACTCGGGAATCTCGCCGAAGCAACCATCCGCGTAGGTGGCTCAGCTAAAGATTTCCACCCTCACGAAAGGTTCATGATCCTTTGCTAATGGCCCCATTCGGGGGGACGTTCCATGGACGAAAATGGACCATACAGGGAAGCGTATCGCCTTGAGCGCATCGTACGCGGCGCAGCCAGTATCATCGTGACTTTCTATTCAGCCAAAGAGGCACGGACGGTCATCCCCAGCTTGAATGATAATTACCGGCTGATGCAGGGTGACAAGCAGATCTGGCCCAGCAAGGGTTCATCCGAACGTCATCGCTAGGCCTCAGGTTAGCGAAGCCGACTTCGATCGGCTAGAAAGACCTCCTGCCGGTTGCGGCGGGGCATCTTTTAGCTATCGGCAAGCGCCAGTTTCGACCGGATCGCGCCGATCGCGTTCACGATGGCATCCGCGGCATGAACGTCGAGAGCAACATCCAGGATACCTTCGGTCGTCCGTATCGACAGGATACCGAGAGTGCCTTGCTCATCCTTCACGGTGCCGACGTGGATTTCGGTTGGCACGAAAGGCCTCGCCTTATCCGTCCGCTTCATCGTTCACCTATGTTAAGGGGTGAGACACAATGGATGAAATGGGTCGCGCGTTCAAGCGGCCTTGGGTTGTGGCCAGCCTTCTCAATTCATCTTAGATGTTGCGACTGCAGTCGGGAAATCGTGCTGCCGCTAACCTTGAACGAGCTGGCCACTGCGCTTTTCGCCTCCCCGGCTGCCAGCCGTGACAGCGCTTCGACACGTTGCTGCATGGACAGTTTCGGTTTGCGGCCAAATTTGACCCCCATCGCCATAGCGCGGGCGCGGCCGCTCGCCGTGTTCTCCAGAATCCTGCGCCGCTGCCACTTCGCCGCCCATCCGACCAGGAACAGCACAAGATCGGACATTTCCGAGGTCGTGTCGATGAACGGTTCGTCCAGCAGTCTCAGAGCGGCGCCTGCTGCCGTGACGGTCCGCATGATACTCAGCAGATCGAACGGATCCCGCGCGACGCGGTCGCTTACCACGGCGTAAACCACGTCCCCCGGCTTTAGCCCCCTCAAGAGCCGTCTGAGTTGAGGCCGGTTCGCATCCTTGCCGCTCTTTTTTTCAAAGAAGATCCGTTCACAGCCCGCGGCCCGGAGCCGCCCCACCTGTGCTGTCAAGTCCTGAGCTTCAGTCGAGACCCGCGCATATCCATATCTCATTCACATGCGCCTCCCTGTTGCTTCATATGTCACGACATTTGCAAGAGCCGTTTTTGCCTCTTTTTGGGCTTAACTGACAGTTACTTTGCGCAAAACTTGAGCAGAAAAGCTCCTAGCGCGCGCTGTGGGAGGCGTGCGCAAATGTCGTGAGTTTTGATAGGAATGCTCCCCGTGGGGATGGCAAGGCAGGCGGCCAGCCCGCCCCTTCGTGCCTTTCCCAAATCATTCTCGACGGTCTCTCCCATGATGCGAACTGATCGTTCCCGGCTCAGCAACAAGTGCCGGCACCCCTGTTCGCGTTAGCCATTCCCTCGCCCCATCACTGGACGCCACAAGCCCATCATCGGAGCATCAATGCCGATTCTGCTCATCCCCGCCGGCCTGATCCTTGGCCTTCTCGTAGGTTATGCAACCCGGCCGTCCCATATCGGCTTTCAGATTCCGCTCGAGGTCCTGTTCAGCGCCAGTCCCATGGATGCGCCCTTCCGCAGCGAGCTGATGACCCACCTTATGACCTGTGGCGCGATCGGCCTTGTCGGGGGCGTAGTGCTCTTCGGCATTGTCCGCGCGCTCCTGCCGTCCCGCAAAGCCTAGCCTCACCGGCTGGCAAGCGTTTTGTTCGTTCCTCCGGAGAAACTTCATGACTATCAGAAAAGCAGCCTTACTGGCCTCGTGCATTGCCGCGAACGCGGTAACCGCGCACGCAGGTCCCCCGGACAACCCGCAGAACCGTCGGATTGTCCGCGACGCCGTCGCGGGCCTTCTTTCACCGCTGGACGTCACGGTTGACATGGTCGAACAGATCGACCTTTGCCACTATCGCATCAACCGGCCCAACCTCGCGTTTCAGCGGCTTTATGACTTCACCAAGGCGAAAAACGTCTTCGCCTTCTCCGGCCTGACCGACAGCTTTCCTGACGGCAAGGGCGACATCATGATCTCGGGCACGGACGCGAAGTTCACGTGCATTGTCGGCGGAGACGGAGGTGATACCCCCCACGATTGTGAGGACAAGTTTGTGGTGAAGGATGCCACCTTGAACCAATTTATGAAGGCCCACTCTGCGGCGGAGCCGATTTTCGCCGCCTGCAGTTCCGACGCCACCTACAAGGCCTGCACCGTGTACCGCGGCTGGAAGTGCGACAACTGAACCGTGGCGCTGTGGAGCTTCTCACGATGACAAAGACTCTTTCCAGGGTGAGTCCGCTCGCGATCATGGCGATTGCTGCCAGTATCACCGCAGCCAGCGCTAAGCCGCCGAAACTAGGCGAAGCGGCCGCCACCTTAGCGATCACTGAATATGCCGAAAAGAACTGCGCAGGGCTCGCCGTCGACCATGCCAAGCTCACCGCTTATTTTCAGGCCGGTGGCTTCACCACCGACGAGCTCAAGCAGGAAGGCAAGTACCAACACGTCAGAGATATCGACCTACCGGGCGACGTGGCAAATAGAGGCTCCGCGGCTGTCTGCTACGACATCCAGGCTTCATGGTACGTGCCGAGCGATCTCCTGCGCCACAAGATCGTCTTCAAACCGTAAGCCCAATGGCTGAATCAACTTCCCGGGGAAACATCATGAAAACGAAGTTGCTCGCGAGCGCCCTTGTCGGTGTCCTGCTTTCTGCCTGCTCGGGCTCAAGCAGTCCTTTCGACGGGAAGTCGCCGGAGGAGATTGCGATGTTTATTTTCAGCGGCTTCCAGAAAGGAACTAGCCGAAAGGACTCCAACGTCGAAATCAGGGTGGTGGCTAGCCAGGACAAACCGCTCGTCCTCACCATGAATGGATCTGCCCAAGGACAGAGCCGTGACATGGCAACCTTTAGCGTCACCGATCAGGGCAACTGCACGTTTCTCTATGGCGTGGTCGACAAGATGGACCCAAGGATGTTCGGGACCTGGCAGGTGCGCATTGATCTATCGGGCCTCTCGGGCGCGAAGCTGGTCAGCGGCGGACAGTCCGACTCGATCGCGTTAGCAGGCGCCACGATTCAATGCCTGACCAGCTCTCATCACGAATGCGAACACATGCAGGCGGACTTCGCCAAAGGCACGCTGATGCGATTCGGCCCTATCGACCTTGATGAGAAGCAAGATGGTTACAAGGAACAGAAGGAAAAGAGCTTCAATGAGGCCGTCCAGTATCTAAAGACCAAGATTTGCAAGGTTTGACGCCCCCATCCGGTTGGCCCTGTGAAGACGATCGCCGCAATGCTCTGTCTGGAAAAGCGAGGAGCCCACATGACCTCGTTACGCACGCTCGTGCGAGCTATCGGAGCATCCATTCTGGTGTCAGTCTCCGCGCAAGCTCAGGACGAACCACCTCAGCCTGCACCCATTCAGAAATTCAAGCTTGGCCGAACCGACGGATGTTTTCGGTACATCGGTGACGCCGTGGAGTTCGTCGGCCACTTCAAAGCCGGCAGCTACATCGGCATTTCCATGATCACCATCGGGCCAGATGGATTTCCGACGCCGGCGGCAGATGAGCAGCGGGCACCAGCCATGGACCTGCCGGAGTGGAAAAGCGCATCGCCCTACTTCTGGTTCGGTGCGACGACAACCAGTCGGGACTATTCGATTACGTTTGTCCCTCGCGCAGTCTGGGGAAGTGCCGCGATCGTTACGATTTGTGGACGCCAAACTCCACCCGGAAACTGAGATAAGAGTTCTATCCGCATTCTGGTCGCGGGCACTGCCGCGCAGCAATAAGAAATCCTTCTCCATCCGGTCGACAACACCTGGCGTTTCTGCTTTCTATTTGCGCGGGTTGGGGATTTCAGATGTTCAAAACAGTCTTGCTCGCATCTCTTGTCTTGGCGATCAGTGTTGAGCCGTCGCTGGCCTGGCAGGCTAACACTGAAGGTCCTGACGTGTTTGGCGTCACCAAGGTGCTCGCCACCGAAGGTAATGACCGGGAATCTCTCGTTGTCCAATGTGACAGCAAAGACGTGCTGTTCGTTGCCTACATCATGCGCAAGAAGGAGTTCGACGCGGTCACGGAAGGCCCGGCGACCCTCTACCTGCAGGGTAACAGTCCTGCTCCATTGAAACTCGACGCGTCGATCCGCGCTTGGAACGACAACTACGCCGGGATTGTGGCCGTTGGCCGCGTACCCGAAGTGATGGCCGCGATTCAGGAAATCAAGAATACGAAGGGCAAGGTCAATGTCGGCTACGACATTGCCGGAAACCGTGATTCCGCGAGCTTCAGCTCGCGCGGATCCAAAGCAGCTATGCAGCGGGTGATTGACAGTTGCAAGCTCTCCGAAATTCCTCCGACCTGAGCTGGTTATGAAGCGGCTTCGATTAGCGGGGGCGACCGCCGCTCTGTTATTGCTGTCGGCCTGTGGTTCGATGACCCTCCCTGCGGCGGTCCGGCTATCGGACGGCACGTCGATGGTCGGAACGACCACGGCTGCTGTCTCCGGCGGAACATTCAAAGTCGCCACTGCCGATGGGTCGCTCAAGTGCAGCGGCACCTACAACGCGCTCGACACCTCGCCTACCATCTCGGTCCCCGTAACCTGTTCCAACGGGAAACTCGGTCGTGCGGTGGTTACTCGAGCCGCCGATGGCATGAGTGGGTCCGGTTACGTTGCGACGTCCGATGGCCGAACTGGGCAGGTCGCCTTCGGCAACAACGCTGACGTTGTCCTAGGCACGATGTCGCCTTCGAAAGGTGGGACATCGCCAGCGGATATCGCGGGCGAAACAGGCGTTGCTGCCGCATCCGTGCAAAGCTCGGCTCAGACTTCGCCTGCCAGCTACAAGCCATCGACGGGCTCTGGCTCGTCAGGTTGCGTTTCTGCCAATCAGTACGGCGCCATCAGCTGCGTCACGGGGTTGCCTAGAACCAACTATGTCAGGGGCTATTTCCGCAAGAACGGGACCTATGTGCGCCCCTACTATCGGAGCCATCGGTAAACGGACACATGGCGAGAACGCCGTACGAAATACCTTGAGCGTCCGAGCCAGGAGGCAGTCTGGCGCTTCGGTGGCCGGGCCCTCTTGTGGGCGGGCGGGAGCGCGAGGGTGGGTGTGGGACCCTCGCCCTAAGCAACAAAGCCCGGCACCGTCACCGGCACCGGGCTTTCCTGCGAAGATACGGCTGACTATTCAGCCGCCTCCGCCATGACAGACGGTTCGGCCTTCCTCGTCCCGCGCAACGGCATCGGCAGCCAACCCTTCCCGGCCAGTTCCTTTTCGGCCAGAGCTACAGCCTCGTCCTTGGGCGAGCGCTCGACCGCTTTGGCGGCGGTTTCGGCGCATCCGACCTCGCGCAGGATGTCGGCAATGTCAGCCTTGGACAAACGCGCCAGAAAGGGCGCTCCGGGCTCCCACCACCGCTGCATGTCCAGTCCCACCGCCTCGCCAATCCCGTCCGCCTGGGCAAGCCTGCTGCGGCTGGCGTTGTACCGGGCTGTCACCGCGTTCAGGTTCGCGGCAGTCACGACCGCCAACAGGTCGAGCAGGCGAGCGATCTCCTGCTTCAACAGCCACGGCCAAAGGTCTGCCGGTTCACCGGGGATATGATGGCTCCAGCCCTCGATGATGTCGTTCCAGCCCGACAGGGCACGGCAGGCATCCGGCTCCTTGATGCTGGTCGACAGGGTCAGGCACTCGCCCCGGACTTCCACGGCGGCATCCATTCCCGAACGCAGCGCGTAGGTATGGAACGTGCGGCTCAGGAGCGGCATCAGCATAGCCGCCAGCGCCACCTCGGGGCGCGCCACCAACTCCACGCGCATCGCCGCCGTGCGGATAGCGGTCAGTTCCTCCACCAAACTTGCGGAGAGGCCGCTCGCCTTGGTCTCGGCTTCCTCGTCACTCTCGGCCTCATCACCTTCTTCCTGCTCTCCGTCAGGTGCCCGCAAAGCAGCGAGCGCTTTCTGGTCTTCCGGCTTGACCAGCCCCTGAACAACCTCCAGCGTGCCATCGTAGCCGATGCCGACAAGGCAGCCCGCCACCGCCACTTCCTGCGGGTCGAACGACTGGCTGGCCGACTGGATGGCGTCGATGCGCGCAGACACCTCCTGCTGCCGCTGCTCGTCTGCCTCAAGCTGCGGGTCGCCCTCGTCATACCCGTCAATCCGCTCGGCCAGCGCGTCGAACTCTGCATCTAAAGCATCAAGCTCCGCCTGCTCGGCCTCTTCAAGCGTCCGATTGCGCATGTGGATGCGTCCGAAGCCGCCGCCATAGCTGATATTGCTTTCCAGCGAGACCTCGGCCCATTTCCAGCCGCGCTGCCGCAATTCCTCGGCAACGACCTCCAGTCGCCCGCTCGCCAGTTGCACCAGCAAAGGCCGGTCGGTCAGATATGTGGTGGCGTCTTCCGCGAACAGGTCGCGCAGCACCCCGCCCCCGGCCTGCTCATAAGCCTCCAGCCCGACAAAGCGTGCCAACCGGTCGGTCGCCCGCACGTGCGCCTGCGTCAGGAACGCCCGCAGGCTGCGCGGGTCACGGTTCCAGTTGGACTGCTCGAACCAAGCCTTCTCCTGCGCCTCGTGGTCGTCGCTGATGGCAAGCGCCCGCGCCTGCTCAAGGGTGATTTCGTTCTCCCGCATCACGTCGAGGATGCGCGGCGACAGGCTGGCCAGCTTAAGCCGCTGCCGCACAGTCACCACCGACTGCCCGAACCGGGCGGCGATGTTCTCGACCTCCGCGCCCTGCTCGGCCAACTCACGATAGGCGGTGATTTCATCGACGGGGTGCATACCGACACGCTGTACGTTCTCGGCAAGGGAAATCTCGGTGTCGCTGCCTTCGCCTTTCAGCACCACCCGCACCGGATAGTCCTTGGTGACGGCCACCGCCTCAATAGAGCGGCCCTCCTTCATCAATAGCGTCAAGGCATCAAGACGACGGCCACCGGCCACCACTTCGTATTTGTTTCCTTTCTCTGCCTTGCGGACGACGAGGTTCTGGATGAGGCCGTGATGCTCGATGCTGGCGGCCAGCGCTGCCCGGTCGCCCTTGTCTGTGATGCGCCGTACGTTGGATTTGCTCGGCACCAGCTTGCCGAGCGGGATGGTGGTTTCTGTCGTGGTCATGGTCTTGCTCCTTGTTGCTCTCAGGTTGACCTGAAGGGTTCAGGCCACCTGAACCCCTGCCTCGCGGCGAGCAGCGGGGAGCGAGGGGGCAAGCCACGGCGGCGGAGGGGTATCCCCGGTCTGCACGGAGCGAAGCGCAGGAAGATGGGGGAGACCGCCGGCGGGGCTTGCGGGGAGAGAGGGCCGCGCGCCTCTCTCCCGACCAAGGCAAACAAGGGCGTACAAGGCGGAAGCACCGAAATGCCCGTAAGCGGGATCAAGTCAGTTCGGTGCTGGAGAAAGTTCGTGGCCCTGAGACCGGTTCAACAGGGCGGCCGTAGGAGCATCAGCATAGCGTCGCCGCAGGGCGGATGCGGGACCGACAGCCCCCGGCGAAGGGCGCCGTATGACAACCAAACTCCAGTATCGCCAAAAGCGGCGTCAATGCACAGTTCGTCTATATTCATAACCTTTAGAAGACTGCGATTCAAAACACTTCGTATTGCAGAATAACCGGTCAAAACAGAAAGCCGCGCCGAACATTTTTTAGGCTGATCCTGTCACTAGGCTCTACTCCGCTTTAGAGACGGTCCGCAGTAGGTCGGCTTCGTCAGTGGTTCTGTCGTCGAAATGCGCCAGCCGCCGCGCCCGCGCCAAGTGCGATGCCCAGGCTCGATGCGCCCTCTCCGGCTCTCGCTCGGAGTCGATTTTCAAGATAAACCGTGCCACGTCGACCCAATCGGCGCCCTCGGCTTCCGCGACCAGCAGGGCGGCGTAAGTCGAGATATGCGCCTCATCGTAGGCCGTGACGGCGGGCACGTCCGGGGCCTCATCATCAATGTCATGTTCGGAGCTGGGAAATATCGCCCAGGGTTCTGCCTCTACTGAAGTCGCGTCGACGTAGCGGCCAATCGATCTCAGGTGGGACGCGATTTTGTTGCGTAGGTGGTCGCGGTTGCCGTAACGAGCGTCGATTTCGCGGAGCTTTTTATACAGGCCCCTACGCTTGCCGCGCGGAACATCAGTATCGCCCATAGCGTAATGAGCAGGACCGACGGCGCAGATATGACAGCCGGTCGCGGCGACCTCCTTCACGAACGCCGGAATATCCTCTTCTCGCATACGCTTCATTTCAAGAGCCTCTCTGCACCTCCCCTATCATAGTGAGGCGAAGATTCAACCATTCCGTGCACCTGGCGCCTTAGCCGCGTGTCCACGACCCAGCGCGAAAGCAGCCAACCAACTGCTCGCACGGCTGGCCTCAGGCGCCTACGAATCCGCCAGTGAAGTCATGCGGGCGGCGTTGCGCGCCCTCGACCGCGAAGAAGGAGCGATCAATGCGGTTCTCCGCGCACGGATCAAGGCATCGATCGAGGATCCATGGCCGAGCCCTGGCTGCGGACGAGGCAGAAGCGGAAATGACGCGCTTCATGGAAAGCGAAAGCAAAGCCGCGCGCCATGCGGCGCGTTAAGGTCACCTACCGACCACAGGCCATTTCCGACTTACAGGGCATTTACCGGATTATCGCCGAGGCCAGCCAGAGCGATATGGTGGCGTCGGGATTTGTGCAACGGATCATGGCGCGGTGCCGGAAGATCGGTGACGTTCCAAATGGCGGCCGCCCGCGCGACGATCTGGAGATCGTCTTTTTGGATTCCGACCAGTGGCTCGCATCTACCGTCGGAATAGAAGTTCTTCAAATGGACTTGCGAACGAAGTGATCGAGAGGCATCAGCCGCCGCCGGTGTTCCGGGCGATCTGCACCGCCGCGTCGCGTGAACCCCAACTGCCCTGAAAATACGCATCAAGCGTGTGGTCGTTGGCAAACAGAGGCTCACCGCCCAGCGCGTCCCAATCTCCCTTCACACGGTCGCCGACACTCAAAGAGCCTTCATCGCCGATCAGTTCCACGACAGCGTAACCGTCAACATGGTGCACGACGATCATACCGCTGTTTCTCGAAACAAAAACAACCTGCCCAGCGCTGCGCATTCTTCTTCCCCTAAAACGGTATCTCCTCGGTCAATTCACGTGCTGCTGGCTCACGCAACGGTTCTGGCGGAGGAGGCGTCGAGCGCTCCAGATGCTTGGAGATCAGAAAATTATGGAAGGCGGCGGCAATCTGAATAGCCAGATCTCCGTACACGGGCGGAATGTTGACCACCGCTGCACCCTGTCCATGTCCGCCCAGCTTATTGCGCAGAAAAGGCAATGCCTTCAGAACCTGGTCTGTAAAGCCATTCCTGACGGCTTCGGGTAGATCATCGAAAAAACCCTGTTGAGCAAGTTCCTTGATAAGCTTGTCGCCGTTAGCATGGTCCAGGCCCGTAAGAACCTTCATCACGCTCTCGAAACTATGACCCGAATAGAAAATGGCTTCGCGAACATCGCCGGCGCCGAGATACTGGCGGGCCTTGGCGAACTCATCGCCCGCACCCTCGAAGCGATTGGCCGTCAGGGCGTCGTGGGCAGTCATGGCAAGCCTGGCTCCAATGAAATCACCGTCCAGCTTGAAAAACTCACCGTCAGAGAGCCGCCAGGGGCAATCATGCAGCTCAAATATCTGGTTGAGCTTCTGGCGTAGTGCTTCCTTCTCGGCAGCATCCATATACCGGGCAGCCAATTCTACCGTATCGAAAACCCAAGAAGCGGCCCCTTCTTGAACCAGCAGACGCAACTCACCGGGCCGTTCAGACGGTGTGCGCAACACGGGCAGCCGGTCCCAACCATGCTCGACGAGCAAATCCGACGAAACCTCGTCCAGAATCGATGACTGGGAAATCCAACGGTCGTTGGGGTCACGCTGGAGATGCAGCGGCGAATTGTTGGCCTGAAGCCACGACCATAGTTTGCGGCGAGCAGCTTCAGGGATTTCAACAACAAGCCGTCCTTGATCGATAGCGCGCATGTAACGCTGACTGAAGAGCATCGAATGCCTCATCCTTCCTCGCAAATCCGGCATCGCACCGATTGCTTCCATTAGCCAAATTGGATAGAACAAAAAAAGAACTCAGGCAAGAAATCGACAGCACTTCACACAGGCTACGAGGGATTTTGCATGGCAGATTGGGGACGCCTGGTGGCAGGCGGCTTTGCCTATATGGATGCTTCTTTCGCTGTCCATGCCAAGGATAGGGAAAGGGCGCTCCTCTATATGCAAGAAGCCTTGGCCGCTGGCTTAAGCTGGCATGAGGTTGAACGGCAGCTAATAGCCTATATGCACAACCAGCGTATGACCCCGGAGACGATCGACAAAAACCTTCTGCTCGCCGCTGGATTGATGAAAGAGTGGTTCGAATAGCCGTATTCGACCTGGCCGTTTAGCTCGTCCTGCAGAGATTTATAGTATGGGAACCAAGGAACACTGCCCCGTTCTCCCACAAGCGAAATCGACTCGACCGCGGCTCCGCGCTGCGCTTGTGCGCCCGCACCAAATCCGTTTCGCGACTCAACGCCGTCCCGACGGACGGCGTTGAGCGACGCCGGAAACGCCTACACCCGGATACGACCGAGTCGCCGAGCCTCGTCGGCGTATTCCGACAGCGGCTTGTCGGGGCTGAAGTACAGGTCCCGCTCGACCGGCAGGCCAAGCTGCCCGCGTAGCGCGAACAGCTCAGAGAGGCTGACGTTGCCCATTTCCGGGCAGCCAAGCCCGAGATCACAGAGTCCGAACGCGACATCCGGGTCATCCGGGTCGATTTCGGTCAGGAGCCAGGTCGCACCGGCGTCCGGGGTGAACAACTTGACGACCGGGACGAAGTCGATTTCGTGTGCCGTTCCGCGAAGGGGCTGCTGCTGGCGACCATTCGCCAGCAGCTTTTCCCGCAGACTCTGGGTGAGGATCTGCATGGCCGCCTCCTACTCATCGGACTTCGGTGCACGGAGGACAACGCGGCCGTCGATGGGCAAGGCCTCGAGGAGGAGCGTGCCGCCCTCGCCGTCGTCATGGGCGAAGAAGGCGCCGATGCGGGTCCAGAAGCCCTTCTGGCCTTCCTTGCCGTCGCGCACGGTATAGGCGTGGTAGAGCGGCGATTTCGGCTCGGGTTTCGTTTCGGAGTTACGTCTGTTCGTCATGGTCTTTTCCTTTGGTTGCTGTTTCTGTCCCGGAGGACGGTTCCAAAGGAGACGGCGCACTGAGCCGGATTGTCCCCAACACGGGAGCGCAGCGAATGGAGCGGGCAGGAACGGGACAAGACGGCTGGGCCGGATAAAAGGAACGTCATCAGCTCCGGGCAAGACAGCAACAGGAAAGGCTGTTGGCCGACAGACAAGGGAAAAACGTCAACCCGGCTTATCGCTAGAGCGTCACATCAGACGACAACCAGCCCAGGAAATGAAGGTTTCGCAATGGAGCAAATGCCAGCTGTAACCTTGGGACTCCGCTCCGATCAGGCCGCCTCCTCCCGGTCCTGGCCGTCGTGCAATGCATACCCGCCGTCCCATCCGGTAAAGGAGTTGCGATGGCGAACGAGAAGCTCCTGCAGTCTGCTGGGCCATGCTGCAGACATGGATGCAGGCCTAAAATCGCGATTAGGGCACGACGCAAGGCCGTCAAGAATACGTTTGCCATTCGGTGGGGAGACGAGATCCAGCTCAATCGGCGCCAATAATCCTTTTCAATTCCGCGCGCGGAACGCGGAAGTGAGTAATGCAACTCACAACGCAACTGTAATACTAGCTTCTCTTTCGGTCATTGCTACCCGACAACAGTAATGTTACCGAGTTTTGCGACGTGACCTCCCGGAGCGCAAGCTGGCTGTGGCAGAGCGCGAGCCGATCTTACCTTGGGTGTTCTATGGACGGCGGAAAAGAATCAAGGGAGCAGCGGCGTCGGCGCGTTCTCAAAGGAGCGTCGATTCTCTCAGGTATTTCAAATTCTGAAGTCAAGTGCACCGTTCGCAACATGCATTCGCAAGGTGCGGAGCTGCAAGTGTCAATTGACGCGCGCGTTCCAAATGAATTCCTTCTTTACATCCCGACTGATGGGGTAGGTTATAAGGCGGTGGTCCAGTGGCGCCGAGGGGACAAGCTCGGAGTTATGTTCTTGGGCACAGAGCCTAAGCCACATTGGCACTACGGTTGAGTGTTCGACCGGCTTGAGCCTATTCCACCCAAACAATGGAAACAGGATTCTTTGCACCCTCAACCGTGCGACGTAGACCACGACGTGACCTATCCTCAGTAGAAAGTCGCGAACGCTGCGAAATTGCGCGTCTACAGCTCTTAGCCAGAATATTCGCATATTGCACATTCCGGATTTGGCGGGTATGGGAATCTGGGGGGAATTGAGGAGAACAAAGATGTCCCTGGAATCAGGCAATAATCTCATCGAACTTACTGCTGATATCGTTTCCGCTTATGTCCAGAAGAACCCGGTGCCGGCATCTGGATTGCCAGATTTGATCGCTAGTGTGAATTCGGCATTGTCTAATATTGGAAATGCAACTCCGCCTGAGGCGCCTAGCCTAAAGCCGGCAGTTAATCCCAAAAAGTCGATTTACCCGGATTATATCATCAGCCTGGAAGACGGTCAGAAATACAAGTCACTTAAGCGTCACCTTGCAGTCAGACACGGGATGACGCCCGACGAATACCGGACGAAATGGGGATTGGCAAAAGATTATCCCATGGTCGCCCCGAATTACTCGGCAACCCGATCAGCGCTCGCGAAATCGCTGGGCTTGGGGAGAAAGGCGGCTCCAGTCAAGAAGTCTTCCTCGAAGCGCAAGGCGAAGTCCTGAGGCATGGACACGACTAGGCAGGAGCTTTGTGCCCGAGCAAAGAATCACCGCAATCACATCGACGCCGCCCACGATTGGCGTACCTCACCAGAACAAGGAAAGTCATAAGAGAAGACGGCGTTTCTCGTTTCTCTCTCGTAGGGAGAAAAAGATAGACCGTAAAACAATATAATTTGGTAAAAAAGGGCTGCGAATGCGGCCCTTTTTGTTGGTAACCTTGGTCGTTCCCTCGGAAGAAGGTCTATTCGGCCGCCTCTGTCGCGCAGCCGTCATAATTCGCACCTAAACGAAAAACCGATGCGTCCCGTGACTGACATTTCGGGACGCCTTGACAGTCAGTTGGGGATGTCAAATGCAAGACAGCAACCTGTCGGGTCGCTGCATCTGCTGCTGCGATTTTCGCTTCCCGGTGTAGCCGTTCAAATCTCGGCCGCAGCCGGTGACGGGAGCGAGGGGCGCGCAAGACAGTTACATGACCAGATTTCAAAATCGAACACACGGGATCTCGCAGGATGCCTTGGCAGACCTGGTGACGGAAGCCGTGCAACAGGCCCTGATCCAGCACGGCATTGTTCTCGACACGCAAGCTCTGGTTTCAGTCAGCGCCATCGCCGGCGGCCTCGCCGCCGCCGTTCCCTTCCTTCCACAAGCACAGCGACTCGCGATCGGCTCTTTCAAAGGCGAATGCGCTGCGTTCGCCCCGGAATTCTTCCGTGGATTGGGGGAGTTCGCACGCGGCGGGTCCGCCAGTGCCAATCGCGCGGATAATGGCCCGATGCCGGCAACCACAGCACCCTCACCAGCAAAGCGGACAAACGATCTGCAATCGGTGCTGATTGAGGACTGGGCGGGCGAAGTCGCCGGATCGACCTTTCTGGAAGAGCATTTCCGCATACCTCGCTCGACGCTGCATCGCTGGCAAAGGCGCAATGAGGTTATTGCCTTGCGCAAGGGCGGCCGCAAACATGTCTTCCCGCTCGCCCAATTCGTCGACGGCAGACCGGCATCGGGGATTAGCGAAGTGATGTCGGCAATCGGGAATCCACGGCTCGCGTGGTTCTGGCTGACCCGCCCTTCGCCGCAACTCCGCGGACGCATTCCGATCGAGGTGCTCAAGCAGGACATGGTGTGTGACGTCGTGTCGGCTGCCCGCAAGTTTTCATCGACTTGAGCTTCTTCACCGGGCCTATGCCGTCGGCTCCAGCCTCCGGCACACGCAAGAACAGGAAGTTCAACGTAATGTTCCAGGGCACCTTCAGCCTTCGCGTGGTGTAAGCCGGCACGATCCCATCCTGCGTGAGCGCTTCTGCCGATATGGGGCGTGTCGGCGAACGGCAACGCCAACGCCGCACAATCCCGAGCTTCGGACAGATGGCTCTGAAGGGATAGGCGCTCTTAGCGCCGGTCACTCGGATGGCGGCAATGCCTCGGGTTTCCCGAAAGGTGAGCGCGCAGAGGGCGAATCTCTTTTTCGCCCAACATGATATTCTTCATAAAATCATCTAAATCGGTTTAGTGATTATATAGTTCAAATTTAAATTCGCGTTTCACTCGTGCCAGTTGTTTAATATGTGCCATTTTCATGTAGAAAACGTGATATTTGCGCAACAATACTTTCATAAGATTCCAAAAGGCCTGCTTCGAAGACAATCTCTGTTGAACGCCGCCGCGGGTTAGGCCATGTCGGGGGCGAAAGGGCGGCGCGATGCGCTTCTTTTTCAATAGTTGGGGATGGGGTGGCGACGCTGCCCTTCAGCAAAGAAATCAAACCCGTTTTAACTTTTGTCTGGAGATCTGAAAAATGAACATCAAGAGCCTTCTTCTCGGCTCAGCTGCGGCCCTGATCGCAGTTTCCGGTGCCCGCGCCGCCGATGCGGTGACCGTCGCCGAGCCGGAGCCCGCTGAGTACGTCAAGATCTGCGACGTCTACGGCGCCGGCTACTTCTACATTCCCGGCACCGAAACCTGCCTGCGCATCGGCGGCTATGTCCGTTACGACATCGCCGGTGGCGACATCGGGTCGTTCGATGGTGCTAAGAACGTCGATCACCAGGACGGCTCCATCCAGGCCACCTGGAAGAAGAATGCCCGTTTCTCGCTGAGGACCTGGACCGGCCAGGAAACCGAACTCGGGACTCTGAAGACCTACACCGAGACCCGCTTCAACTTCGGCAACCGCAACGCTACAGCCTCCGTCGTAAGGGGCGTCGTCACCGACAACCCCGCCGTCAACAAGGGCGTTACGCTGAACTTCGCCTGGATCCAGCTCGGCGGCCTGCGCGTCGGTAAGGACGAATCGGCCTTCGATTCGTTCATCGGCTATGCCGGCAACGTCATCAACGACACGCTGGTTCCCTACGGTGATTTCGACACCAACGTCGTCCAGTACTACTTCGACGCCGGCAACGGCTTTTCGGCGGTGGCTTCGCTCGAAGAAGGATCCGGCACTGTTGGCACGATCGACAGCTATGTTCCGCATGTGGTCGGCGGCGTGAAGTACACACAGGGCTGGGGCGGGATCAGCGGCGTCGTCGCCTACGACAGCAACTACGAAGAAGTCGCCGGCAAGGTCCGCTTGGATGTCAAAGCCAGCGATGAACTGTCGCTGTTCGTGATGGGCGGCTACGGCACCGACGACAACCTCAACGATGATGCGGGCAACGTCATCGATGCTCACGGTCGCGGCTTCTACAAGCAGTGGAGCGGCAACTGGGCAGTCTGGGGCGGCGGCACCTACAAGTTCAATGAGAAGACCTCGTTCAACACCCAGCTCTCCTATGATGAAGGCAAGAACTTCGGCGTCGCGGCGAACATTGCCTATGAAATCGCCAAGGGCTTCAAGGTCACGGCCGAAGTCGACTACTTGCACGTTGGCGATGACACCGTCACCAACTGGACCAAAGCCGACAAGAAAAACAACATTGGGGGCATCCTCCGCTTCCAGCGTTCGTTCTAACTGTCGCCTCTGAACCACAGCGTTGGCAGCACGCGAATGCGGACGCGGTGGCTTCCCTACCCAGCCTGCGCTGGCTAATGGGATACAGAAAACAGATCGGCGGTAGTTAGGTCTTCGCCCCCCATGACCCAGCATGCCGGCCGATGCGAAGGGCGCCCTTGAAGAGGCGCCCTTCGCACCCCTAGCAATCGTCCCGATCCCGCCGCTCTCGCCGCGCCATTTTGGCCAGAAAGATTATTGCAGGGGCAAGAAGCGCCTGGCGCTCAGGGTAACGTAGCCATAGCTCTCGGTTACCATCACATTGACGGGGAACGCGCAATCGTCTCCGACAACTGATCCAACGCCGCGTATGGGTCGCCCCAGCATCACCTGGACTGGTTCAGGAAGGATCTGGCGAAGAACTCGCCATCGCCCGACGCCTCACGTCGGCGAGCAGCCAAGGCAGCGGAAGCCTTCCCCTGACGATTTGTTAGCCTGGCTGCCGGGCCGCGGGCGCTTTCTGTGAGTTTTCAGGTACTTCCGACGCCTATAAACCTAGCAGTCTCCTGCTCCTCGACCCAGCTAACACTTGCGGGATTCATAATACCGCCCCATCATCAAGATATGGCCAGGTTACATCAAGGATCGGTATTCGGAATCCCCGAGCTCACGGCCGAACAGCGCGAGAAGACCCGAAAAGTGCTGGAATGGCTCGAAACGGATCTGGTCCGGCGACGTAAGCGCCTTGCCTATTGGGCGATGCGTAAGCACCAGGCCGAGACGATTCCAGGGATTGACGAGGATTTGCGTGAAGGTGCGTTCTATTTCCACGCGCGCGCCCAACAACTGGTCGATTCCGGGGAGAGGCTGCGCGCCCATCTCATCACTGAATTGCAAGAGCAGCCGGAGCATCTTCCCGCCTACCACTACGAGCACTAACCCCTTCGGAGGTTACCATGAGTGCAGAGGACCGGTTGGCGCGACTTCGCGAACATGCGCTGTCGCTGGAACAATCCATCGAGAACATCGACCACGAAATCAATCCCACCGTCGGCCACGAAGGCGCTCCTGCCACTTCTCCGCAAGGCGCTCCTCCGGGCGTTGCTCCCGTTGCTCGCGGAACAGGTTTTCAAACAATCGTTGGCCGAAAATCCGCCGCAGATGGATGACCTTGAGCAAGGCTGAGCAGCGGATGGTCCAGGAGATGGAGCGCGACCCACGACAGAAAACCATGTGGATTGGTTTTCAGGCAGAACTTAGAGTTCGAACGGCAAAAAATAGATGTCAGCAAGCTGGATCTAGCCCCTTTTCCGCTCCAGTCAGGCACGGTCGCAGATCACAGCCAGGGGGTGACCCGCTCCATTGACGGCGGTTTCAGTCGTATTATTGTACGAATGCAACCACGATTTCGGACCAACAGTGATTCCTCTTCAGCAGATTCTTGCCAGGATCCGTGATGAAATGAATGTCAGGCGTTCCTGGCCATCTTTAGCCCAGCAGAACTCGATGCGGCGAATAAGCGTGGCGCATCTTCGCTCGTCTCGTCGCAAACGACATGACCCAGTGTGAAATACGCCGGGCTGTAGGCTGCGGTATAGCGACAGTAAGTCGCGCCGCACGCGTGTTGGCGAATGATGACTCGGTGATCCGAAGGGTCTACGTGCGTCACGAAAACAATTGTTGACGACATTTAACGGTTGAGTAACCATCTCAGGGCAAGCCAGTAGGAATGCGAAACATTTTTCATTTCCATAGGTCTAGCTGACAGCAAATCGTCGCGATGTCAGCTTAACAGCAAACATCGCGTATTTTTACGAGGAACGCGATGAAACGTACTGCAACCCCCGAGGCAAAGCGCGAAAAGCTAAGCCCGACTGTGACTAAAGGCCGGCCTTCTAACGATCTGGACCCGATGATGCAGGACATCATAGCTTTCTATGGCTATTATGGTGTGCCGATGAACGGAAACCGTACTTCGCTGGTTGATTTCTCTCTCATACCTCGCGAATCATGATAAATGCTGCCCCCCTTGGGGGCAGTATTTGTATGCGCATCATTGATGATCGTTTGCTTGTCCGGCTTCGCGATCCGGACTGGTTTGTAAAAACTTTCAAGCAGGTTGCCGAAAGCGAGTGTGCCGATGCAGGGTTCTTTTGTGCAATTGAAGATAGATTTCTGAAGGAGGCACATGCCGTTTGGCTGACGCGTTGCCTCAATAACGAGACCCGCATTGCGCCACCCGAACCACATTTCCACTATCGTATCGTTGGCTGGCTTTGCTGGGCTATCATCAGCGAAGATTACCACATTGAACTCTCGCAAATCCGGCACAGTGACAGCGAGAGAACGAAAATGTTGCGGACATTCCCTACCATCTATCTTGCGTTGACCGTTTGCTCCATCTTCGCGGTCACTGTCCACTACGAGTTGAAGGGCATGGAGCCGCCACTGTCGCCGCCTCATTCCCGAACACTTTGGAGCGCCTGCGAGAACCTTCAAGAGGATCCGAGCCAAGCCGTCCACTTCATGCAGATCCTCTGCGGCGACTATCGAGATCCGGCCTCGTTCCTTTGAACTCCAACACTCCATGGCCGAGCGTCCTAATAGGAAACCGACCATTGACGGTACGCAAACCTGCCGCGTCACCTCGCAGGGGACGGCCATTGCGCTGAAAGCACTCTGATAGCGCCATTTCCTCGGCGTCCCGGATCGTCGGCTCCAACTGAAGGCGTAGTGCGATTTTCTCGTCACCCGAATGACACGCGCCACCGCCGCGCACGTGTTGCGGAAAACCTGCTTCACTGCGCATTGGCTCCCACCGCTGTATTGGCTGCAATCGGCCATGGCCGCATCGGTCGCAGCTTGCTCCGTCGCAAAACTACGATCGGTCGGAATGAGGATACCATTGGCGGCAGCGGCGAACGCGCCGTAGCCGCCTGGCGGCGCAGACGGCGCCGGACAATGAAGACATACTGATTGTCGGAGTAAAAAGACGCCCCCTTAACGGGAGCGTTTGGCATAGTGAGCGTTCGTTCTCTCGATCAGTCGATCGATGTCTGCCGTAGTCACAGCGTTGCGCGGAACCTTGTTGTCCAATTTGCGAAGCCTTGCCGTTAACTTGGCAGTCTTCGGTACTTCGGCGTTCTTGAAATAATCTTCGATAGTGCCGCCGGCAGGGTCAAAAGTGATTTCAGGCATTGGTGTTCCTCTGTTGGCCGATGAGGGCCAACTGCCCTTTCGGGCGATGCTTTATCGTCAATTCCCAGAATGCCTCAAAATGATGACTGTGTAGCGTTTCATGGCTGTTGCTGCCTATGGAATAGGCAAGAAATTCAGAATGTTGCGCAAAAGATACATTGTTAATTGCGCTGACGGGCAGCACATCAAAGGCTGTTCGATCTCATTCCACGCACCTGCCTCGTCACCCCACGCCAGTGATTGCAATGGAAACGAGCGCTGGGCCCTAGACTCGCGTCGGGCCTTACAAACATGCGGCCCTTGGCGGCCTCTCCGTGAGCGCCTTGGCCGACGGACCAAGCCTCTGCGCAGCAACCTGATTTAACAGGATCATGACGCTTTATTTAGTCGAACGTTAAGGGTCCAACCCATAGGTTCCGCGCCGAGTGGAGCGCAGGATCAGACAAGGCGCACGACCGCACCGCGGCAGACCGTCGGATCTGCGGGCTCGCCTAGGATGCCAGATGCTCCGGCCAACCGGAGCTACGCTCTTCAGATTGCTTGTTGACCGGTCGAGGTTTTTCGCCTTCGACCTGATTGGACCCGCGGCAGAACCGGCGAGATGCGAGGATGATTGCGGCTCTCAGAGACGTTTTTTTGCAGAGGGTGGGTCCACGCCCGATGGTGGGGCTTGAGCAGACCGGCCCCGACACGGTCGACGCTGCCGGGGGGCATAGCGTAGCGGCCCAAACGGAGTTCGACGACGTGAGGCTCATCGTGCGCCGCTGGCAATCCGCCTGCGGCACAGGTCCCCTCCCGCCCTATGAGGAAATTGCGCTAGGCAGCGTCGGCCGCTTCTCAGAGGAGATCGCTGTGGTCCGTCGTTTGGGCGACGAGCCGCCCTTCCTTTTGCGCTGCGGCCGGCGCTTCCGCGCCATCGTCGGCTTTGCGGAGTCCGCGCGCAGCCTCGATGAGCTGCCATATGCCTTCAATCTGGCAATCGCCTCCGCCCTCGACAACGCCTCCTCGGCAGGCGAGCCCCGGCTCAAGGTTTGCCACTGGGTCGTTGACGGCAAGGTCTCCACCATCGAGATCGTCGCGCTGCCATTGTCGTGCCGCTGGCCGGGCGAATACTTCCTTCTATTCCTTCGGCCGCGCGCCAGCCAGTTCGAGCTTTCCAGTCTGCTCATCAACTCCACTCAGGAAGGCGTTATCGGGCTGAGCCCGATCGATTGTGGGCATGGCGCAATTTCTGACTTCTGCATACTGAGCATCAACGAGGCCGCGGCGGGCTTCCTCGGAGCGACCGTCGACAGCCTCCAGTCCACCCTGCTATCGGACGCGCTGACCCAGGTCGGCATACCAGAGGTACCCCAGGAACTGCTGCGCGCGGGTTCAGGGGGGCGCCTATCGAGCTTCGAGCTCGCCTATTGGTTGGGACAGCAGAGGATCGCTCTCAAGGTCGGTGTCGACATCGCCGGCGGCGTGCTGGTGGTCACTCTCACCGACATTCGCGACCTGAAGGCGCGGGAGACCCTCTTCCGCTCTCTATTCGACGACAATCCGGTTCCGATGTTCGTGCGCAGCCAGTCGACCGGCAACTTTCTCAACGTCAATGAAGCGGCGCTGCGTCTCTACGGCTACAGCCGCAGCGACTTCCTGGACCGCAGCTTGGCCGAAATCCGCGTGGATGGCACCACCATCCGCGAAAGCGACGGTCGCGAGATGGTGCTTCGGCACCGCACGGCCGACGGTCGCGAACTCGATGTGATCGAGTACACAAGCGAAACCCTTGTAGACCATCAGGTGGCAATACTATCGACAATTGTGGACATGACGGAGCGCAAGCGCGCCGAAGCCCATATCACTTTCCTCGCTCATCATGATCCATTGACGGGACTGGCTAATCGAACGGTTTTCACGCGCGAGCTGGAGCGGGCGGTGGTCAGCCTCAAGCAGGACGGACGGCGGTTCGGCGTGGTGCTGATCGACCTCGACAATTTCAAGACGGTCAACGACACGCTCGGACACGCGGCAGGCGACGCACTCCTCATAGAGGTGACCGCCCGCCTGAAAGAACTGGTGCGCAAAACCGACGTGGTGGCCAGGCTCGGCGGCGACGAATTTGCGATCCTGATGCCGGCCGTCGAATGCCGCTCCGACGTTGAGGAGCTCGGCCAGCGCGTCATCCGCGATCTCACCGCTATACGAAAGGTCGACGGCGCCGAGATAGTGATCGGCGCGAGTATCGGCGCAGCTCTGGTCCCAGACGACGCCGCTGACATCGACGGCCTGCTGAAATGCGCCGATCTCGCCCTGTACCGCGCGAAGCAATCGGACAAGGGCACCTTCCGCTGGTTCGAGGCCGGGATGGACATGCGCCAGCGCGAGCGGCGTGCGCTGGAGATAGAATTGCGCGGCGCCGAAATCGACCGCGAGTTCGAGTTGCATTACCAGCCCATCATCCGGACGCAAACCGGAAAGCTGCGCGGGTTCGAAGCCCTGCTGCGCTGGCACAATCCGCGCCGAGGCATGGTGTCGCCCTCGGATTTCATTCCGATCGCGGAGGAAACCGGCAAGCTCGACGAGCTCGGCCGCTGGGCGCTTGCGGTGGCTTGCCGGGAGGCGGCAACCTGGCCGCGCGAGCTGGTGCTGTCCGTCAACGTCTCGCCGGTGCAGTTCCGCAAAGGGGACCTCGTCGGAACGGTCGGACTGGCCCTGGCCGGAAGCGGGCTGGAGCCGCACCAGCTGGAGATCGAGATCACCGAGTCGGTGCTGCTGTCGGCCAGCAGCACCAACCTCGCCATCCTCAAGCAGCTTCGCTCGATGGGCGTGCGCATTGCACTCGACGATTTTGGCACCGGCTATTCCAGCCTGAGCTATCTCAGGCAGTTTCCGTTCAACCGCCTCAAAATCGACCGATCGTTCGTCCGCGAGATCGGCCGATGTCCAGAGTCGCTCGCCATTGTCCGTGCCGTGATCGGCCTCGGCGCCAGCCTCGGCATCGATACTACGGCCGAAGGTGTGGAGACGGTCGGACAGTTGGAGACACTGCGTGCCGAGAAATGCGGCGAGTTGCAGGGTTTCCTGTTCAGTCCGCCGGTTGCCAGTGAAAGCGTTGCCGCCATCATCGGCGCGTATTTCGAAGAGACATCGCGTCTCGCGTAACGGGATCGTCCATCTGGGCGTTGGGTCGGGGTGGTTTCGGAGGCATCCATAGTCCACCCGCTGCCGGCGGCGACTCCAGGGCAATTCCGGCCGGATCACTGGCGGAAACGGACTGGCCAACCCTGGAGGGGTCCACGCTGAGACGTCTGCCCACTCGGCAAGGGTCTGCGGGCGGTAAGATCCGTCGTTTCGCCAGCGCTCGAAGACGCTGCCGTCGATGGTCTCGTTGATGGTCGCGGTCACACCCGCGGCGTCCGAGACCGCCGTGGGCCCGATCGGCCAAGAATATCTCCCGCTGAAAGACGCTACCTTCCTCCGAGGAAAGTCCCGTAGGAGTTGACCACACTGGGATGATGACAGGGCACATACCAAGCGCGGCAAGCAAAGCGCATATATCCTGACAGAGGTCCACGCCAATGCGGAAGCGACAACCTGCGGCTGTTTCTGGCGAGCACCAACGTGACGATTGAGCTAACGCAGCTCAGAAGGTGCTGCCAGTATTCCGGATACGAGGGCCAGCGAAAGGCGAAGAGCATGTCTATGGATGATGACAAAACCGAACCCGTAACGGTGGACGTGCTGGCTGTGACGTCCACCATCGTCGCGGCGTTTGTCAGGAGCAACGCGATCCCCGCCGCCGCCGTTCCTGACTTAATCGCAAGTGTCAGTTCTGCGCTGAGGAGCATTTTGCAACCGCCTGCGCTCCGAGAACCTGAGCTTGTCCCGGCCGTCAACCGGAAGCGGTCAGTGTTCCCCGATTATATCGTCTGCTTGGAGGACGGGAAAAAGCTCAAGTCTCTTAAGCGGCACCTCGGGGCCCATTTCGGCATGACGCCGGAGGAGTATCGGGCCAAGTGGGGACTCGACCCGGATTATCCTATGGTGGCACCCAACTATGCCGCTCAGCGGTCCCTCGTTGCCAAATCCGCTGGCTTCGGTCGCAAGCCGCCCGCCAGACCACAGGGTGAATCGCCTCCCTCGCTCGAAAGTTGAGCTTTCGGCTTTGACGTAGGTTACAATTTGGGGAGATGGCAGCAGCCTCCAACCTCAGTCAGCCGTTCTCTCGCTGCCCCTTTGTTGCGGCGCGACAATAACCGGCCGCCCAAGTGCGCCCCAGCGTGGCCGGTATCCACCAGGTCGCAACGACCCCATTGGCGCTCCTGCGGTACCGAAATCCGCCGCGGCGGTTTTGCCGTCAGGCAGCGCAACCCTCTGGTTCAGTGCACAAATCACACACAGTGCTGTCAGAAATTTCTCCTTTGCCTGTCAGAACATCTGGAGCGGGGTACCATAGGTCTCAAGACCAACAATCAGCAAAGGACCCCCTGAGAATGCAACTTACTTTCAATCGCCTATTCAACCGTCTTACCTCCAACAAGGGCTATACGATCGACCAAACCATTCTGATCGTCGCCATCATCGCTATTCTTATCACCCTCGTGATCATCACGGTCGGTTGGCAATTGCTCAACCGCTCGAGCGGTACCAAGGCCGGTGCCCAGCTCAAGCAGGTTGAAGACGCCAACGGCCAGTTCTACTCCGGCCAACGCCTGTGGCCGCAAAACGCGCTATCCAGCGCCGGCACGCCGACCACCAACATGGCGGTGCTGGTTAACCAGACCATCCCCGCCGCCAGCTGGGCCAGCACCATCGACCAGTCCAACCTGCGCAACATCCTCCCCGGCTTCCGCACCAGCGGTACTGGCACCTCCGCCGTGGTCTACCACAACTTCGGCAGCGGCTCGTCCACCACCAGCACCATTACGCAACAGGTCAACACCATGGCTACCGCCGGTCCCGACCAGCGCCTGGTTGTCCAGTTCGCCGATATGCCGCTGGCCGACGCCAAGGAAGCCGACAAAGCCATTGATGGAAGCGTTGATGCCACCAAGGGCCGTGTGATCTACGGCACCACCGCCTGCTTGAACAGCACCAGCGGCGGCGCAACCACCATCCCGTCTGCCCAGCCTACGGCCAACTCCGTAATCCTCTGCTACGCTGCCAACACCATCAACTAACGTTGGTTCTGCCAAATGCCGCCTCAAGGGGCGGCATTTACGTGCGCCGATTGCATATTAGTTTTTACTTACGCACGAGAACAAAGCGCGAAAGCGGGCGGTTAGCCTTGCCCTCTGTTAGCCCTATTGTCTCCGCAGGTTACGCACGCGAAAGCCCCATTTCGCCAGCCGTGAACGTCGCCGGACGGACCGCGCAATCAGACGCCGGTGATCTCCCCGATCAGCTCGCTGCACTTCTCGGGCTCTCTGCCGATGAGCTGGTCTGGCACAGCTACCAGCGCTCAACCAGGTCCGAACTGTTGGATGCAATTTGGCTGCCGCCATCATCAGTTTGCCTGCTCGCAAGATTCTGGACGAGGGCTTTCAGTTCCATTCCCGCGAGTAATCCATTTCGTTTCCTCCGGACGAATTGGAATGACCTAATCGCGAATGGTCCAAAAACGAAGCGGCGGCGCATTTCTAATTCCTACTAAATTAGTAGATTGATGAGATCGCAAACGGAGACCCCAATGACTCGATCTCTCAAGACATGGCTACTTGCCCCTTTACTCGCAGGGGCCGTCCAGTTCGGCACGCTCAGTTTCGCGTTTGCCGACACCACCATCCTCAACGTGTCCTACGACCCGACACGTGAGCTCTACAAGGCCTATGACGAGGCCTTCGCCGCGCACTGGAAGGCAGAAACCGGCGAAACCGTCACCATCCAGCAGTCGCATGGCGGATCGGGCGCGCAGGCCCGTGCGGTCATCGACGGCCTCAACGCCGACGTGGTGACCCTGGCGCTCGAAGGCGACATCAACGCCATCGTCTCGAAGTCGAAAAAGATCAATCCCGACTGGCGCAAGAAATTCGAAAACAATTCCGCGCCTTACACATCGACCATCATCTTCCTGGTGCGCAAGGGCAATCCCAAGGGCATCCATGACTGGAGCGACCTGGTCAAGGACGGCGTGCAGGTGATCACGCCGAACCCGAAAACCTCGGGCGGCGCCCGCTGGAACTATCTCGCGGCCTGGGCCTATGCCAACGCGCATGACGGCAATGACGAAGCCAAGACCAAGGAATTTATTAGCAAGCTCTATGCCAACGCCCCGGTGCTCGACAGCGGCGCTCGCGGTTCGACCGTCACCTTCGCGCAAAAGGGCCTGGGCGACGTGCTGATCGGCTGGGAAAACGACGCCTATCTGGCGCTCGACGAATTCGGCGCCGACAATCTCGACATCGTCTACCCGCCGACCTCGATCCTGGCCGAGCCGCCGGTCGCCGTCGTCGACGCCAATGTCGACGCCAAGGGCACGCGCAAGGTGGCCAAGGCCTATCTTTCCTATCTCTATTCGAAGGAAGGCCAGACCATCATCGCCAAGAACCATTATCGCCCCGCCAAGCCCGAACTGGTGCCGGCCGAGGACCTCGCCAAGCTGCCCGCGATCAAGCTGGTCACCATCGACGACCCGCAATTCGGCGGCTGGAAGAAGGCGCAGCCTTACCATTTCGGCGACGGTGGTATATTCGACCAGATCTACAAGCCGGCCAAGTGAGGCCGGACGGCCGGTAAGCCTCATGGGCATACCGGCCGAATGCGACTGCGCCTAGCCATTGAATAGAGGGGACGATCCAGAACAGCATGACCACAGCACCCGCTAAAGCGGGGTGCCGGTTCAGACAGCCGAGCGTCATTTCCGGGCTTCGGACTGACGCTCGGCTTCTCGCTTGCCTACCTCACGCTCATCATCCTTAATCACAGCAGTGGCGAACCCGCAACGACGGTTGCCCCATTTGGCGTCAGGAGCGACGCCAACCGGTTAAGGTTGCGGTACAGTGACTTATGCGCCTCCTTTTCCGCCTCTTGATCCCCGCCGTGCTGGTGGCAGGGCCGGCGTGGGCGCAGGACTGGGGCGCAGTCGTCAACGTCTCCACCACCATGGGCATCACCGGCAACCGGCTTTGCTATGGAGAAGCCTCACGGGGCGACATTGGATGTCCTTCCGACGCGCCGGTTGTCAGCGGCTCGACCATTACCGGCACGTTCGTCGGCGACGGATCCGGCCTGACCGGCCTCACGCTTACAACCGATCGCATCGTTAGCGGCACAAGTTCGGCGGTTATCGACCGCAACGGTGTCCTGACCATCTCCGGGAGGCTCGAAATCGTGACCGGCACGAATGTGGTCGCGATCGGCAACAACGCAGGGTCGACCAATTCCGGCACCAATGTCGTTGCCGTTGGCACCAACGCCGGCATGACCAATACCGGAAGCGCCGTTACATTGGTGGGGAAGTCGGCTGGGTACGGCAATGCTGGCCCAAACGTCGTGGGAGTTGGCGATTACGCGGGCCAGTATAATAGCGGCACCGCGCTCACAGCGGTTGGCCATGCCGCCGCCCAGACCAACACCGGCAACAACGTTACCGCCGTCGGGGGCTGGGCAGGCACGTCCAACACCTACAGCAACGTCACCCTGCTGGGCTATGCCGTTTATACCGCCGACAAGTCCAACCAGGTGGTTCTGGGAAACGGCAACGTTGTTGAAGTGAGCACAGCCGGCGTCTACGTCGGCAAAGGGGTCAGCACCACCGGTGGCATCTCCGGCACCACCGGGTACTTCAGCAGCAATGTCGGCATCGGCACGGCAACCCCCAGCACGTCGCTCAACATTATGGGTTCTTCGCCCATAATTCGCCTCAGCGACATAACAGGCCTCTATTCGAGCGTTAACGGGTCCAGCGGCAACCTCTACTACAGCAGCTACAACAGTGCCCGTAACCATTACTTTATGGCTGGCGGGTCCGAGCTAATGCGCATCCTCGGCACCGGGCAAGTCGGTATCGGCACCGCAACCCCAACCACCGCTCTTGAAGTCTCCGGTACCGTCTCCGCCACCAACTTCGTCGGCAACGGGTCCGGCCTCACCGGCATCAGCACGGTCACCGACCGCCTTACCTCCGGCACCTCTGTCGCCACCCTCAGCCCCAACGGCAATCTCTCCGTTCGCGGCCTGCTCGATATCGTCACCGGCACCAACGTCGTGGTCCTGGGCAGCGGTGCCGGCCTTAGCAGCTCCGGCACCGGCGTCACGGCTTTGGGCGCCTCGGCAGCACGCCTTAACAACGCTGGCAATGTAACGGCACTCGGCTATGGCGCCGGCTACCAGAATACCGGCAGCACGGCCTCGCTGGTAGGAACCTACGCCGGCTATAGCAATGCTGGCGCCAACACTGCAGCTACGGGTGCCTACGCCGCCCAGAACAACAGCGGCACCAATGTCACCGCAATGGGTACCTATGCCGCCCAGAACAATACGGGCAACAGCATAACGGCGGGGGGGTACCTGGCAGGCCAGACCAATACCGGCCTCTATCTCTCCGCCTTCGGCTATGCCGCAGGGCAGCTTAACACCGGGGATTATTCCACCTTGGTCGGTGGCTTTGCCGGCCAGAACAACACCATGACTCACCTTACGGGCGTCGGCTATTTCGCCGGCAAGGATAATACGTCCGCTTACGTGACGGCTGTGGGTGAGGAAGCTGGACAGCTGAACTCCGGCTACGCCCTAGCGGCGATGGGAGTTGCCGCCGGGAAGTACAATACGGGGTCTAACTCTACCGTAATCGGATCCTACGCGGGTCAATACAATACCGGCCTCAATACCGTCGCCGTGGGCTATCTCGCGGGGAGGAACAACCTGGCCTCCAACGTCACGGCCCTTGGTGCCTATGCCGTCCAGAACGCTTCCGTCTCAAACACCTACAGCAACGTCACCGGCGTCGGCTTCAACGCCCAGCCCAACAAATCCAATCAAGTCGTCCTCGGTGATGGCAACGTGGTGGAGGTCTCCACCGCCGGGGTCTACGTCGGTAAGGGCGTAAGCACCACCAACGTCTCCGCGTCCTACATCGACGCCACTCGCAACGGCACAGTCAGCGCCACCACCGGCTACTTTGCCAACATCTCGGCCACGCACTTCTATGGTGATGGCTCGGGCCTTACCGGCGTCATCGCAGCGGGCTCCGACCGTATCGTCTCCGGCACCGCTCAGGTTGTCGCCAACGGCAACACCAACAGCATTTCCATTACCGAATCCGGGGTCACCACCGGCTACTACTACAACGGCGTCTGGGTCGCGAGCGGCATCTCCACGACAGGTACTGTAAGCGGCAGCAGAGCCTATTTCGCTACCAACGTCGGCGTCGGCGTCACCAATCCCGCCGCCAGCCTCGACGTCTCCGGCACCGTCTCCGCCACAATCCTGCAACTGGCCGACGGTCCGCCGGCCACTTGCGGTCCTGGCGCCTACGGCATCATGAAGATGGTCAATGGTCGACCCTACTACTGCCGTCCGTAGAAATGCCTTAGCGTCCTTCGTTATTTTCTGAATAACAGTCCTCTGGGGATCGGGCGTCGAGATAGACGGCAGCACCGGGACCGACCGTTGGCGGATCGACCTGCAACTGCTAACGCTTCGCGCTCAGAGACTCCGGAGGACTATATGGGAGAGGAATTACAGATCAAACGCATTCCGCCGTTCCCATCGAGAGCGACGGTCATTGCCGCAGCCAATATGCTCAAAGTCGAGGGTCACTCAGGCTTTGAGGCTATGCGTCTGGAATTCGATCTCCAGGACACAGACGCGGGCACAGGATCTGGACTAATGGCCCGGGCGACGTCACTCGCTACCTACGCCCTGAAGAATCCTGACGCCAGAACCCCGGATGGCATGTCATTGCAATCGGCTATTGTTACCCGGGCAGGCGAAATCTACCGCAGTGGCGCCACGGCCAACATCGGCGAAAAGGAGCGATCGGCGTTCAAGGCGGCGTCAGCCCAGGATGGACGACTAAACGATGTGACGGAGTTCGGTGAGGAAGTTGTCACGATTAGCGAAAACGAAGTCGTCGACCGTCGACCCGTGACATGCGAACTCGAGAATCCCCAGCCCTCCCACACCGCTTTGAAGCCCGACCGACCACGCAAGGTCTTCGTCGTTCACGGCCATGACGATGCAGCACGGGAAGCCGTAGCCAGGCATTTGGAGCGTCTCGGGTTTGAGGCGATTGTGCTCCATGAGCAAGCAAACCGGGGTGGTACGATCATCGAGAAGTTCGAAGCGAACAGCGACGTCGGCTACGCTGTGGTGTTGCTCACGCCGGACGATGAGGGCGCGAAGACGGGATCTATTGCGAGCCCAAGGGCTCGCCAGAACGTCATATTCGAATGGGGCTATTTCGTTGGTCGCCTCGGCCGCGAACATGTGTTGGCTCTGAAGAAGGGCGATGTCGAGCTTCCCTCGGACATTCAAGGCTGGGTGTGGGAGGTACTCGACGACTATGGCGCCTGGCGCCTAAAACTAGCAAAAGAACTCGCGGCGGCCGGGTTCTCCATTGATTGGAGCAAGGCGGCTTCGTGAGGGCTGTCCCGTCACCCACCCCCCTGCCGTGAAGCATACCATATCGCCACAGGTGTGCCCCGCAGGCCGCCACTACAAGTGGCGTACAGGGGGGCTAAACAGTTATACAAAGGAACAAAGTCGATTTCATGCGTGCGCCGCGAAGGGCTGCTGCTGGCGACCATTCGCCAGCAGCAGGTCGTGCAGGTCTTGGGTCAAGACCTGCATCGGCGCCTCCTACTCGTCGTTCTTCGGCGCGCGGAGGACAATGCGCCCGTCGAGCGGCAGGGCCTCGAGGATGAGCGTGCCGCCCTCGCCGTCATCGTGGGCGAAGAAGGCCCCAATGCGCGTCCAGAAGGCTTTCTGGCCTTCAGCCTTGGCGTCCCGCACGGTGTAGGCGTGGTAGGTCGGGGATTTCGCCTCGGTCTTGGCAGTCTTGGTGTTCTGATTGTCTTTCATGGTCTTTTCCTTTGGTTGATTGATCTGTCCCGAAGGACGGTTCCCAAATCGACCGGCGGCACGGCTGGCTTGTCCCCAACACGGGAGCGATAGCGAAGGAGCGGGCAGGAACGGGACAAGGCGGACGCGCCGGTCAGAACCGGACATCCATTCGGGCCGTTCAATCAACGGAAAAGCCTTGAAAGGCCGAACACCTGCCAATGAGCGAAGGCGACGCCATCACCGCCGGCGACAGCAGAGGTCACATGCGAAGGCAACCCCTGGACCCATCACGGCACAGCAGCTCGCCCGATGCAACGAATAGGCACCGCGCTTCGGACCGGGCCGCTCGGGAGCGGACCGATCCGCGCAACCGGAAACGACAGAGCCGGCGGGCCCACCGCCGACCGCGCCTTCGGCAACGCCATGGCGTGGCCGGTCGGACATAGGATGTCCGACACCCGCCGGCCGGCGGTCTGTCACTCGCCAATAAATTGGGGAGTGACAGACCGCACTCAAACCCACGGTAGACAAAGGGTTAGCGCAAACGCTGCCGCATGACCTGCAAATGACGCTGCGGCTCGCTTGTGCAGCGGAACATCATTTCCAGCGTGATGCGCTGGCCATTGGCAGGCGGCGCCGTCCACTATCCCGGCAGGCAAACACTGCCTGAACCATCTCACCCGACCATTTCCCAAGCAAAAGGAGAGCACACCATGCCTGCTCAACCCATTCGTGCGCCGCCGCGGCGGGCACATCTCCGGTCTCGACCTCTCGGTGACCGGATGCCCAACAGGGCAAACCACTTCGGCCAGCCATCCGGCTGGCTCGGGAGGCTCATACCGTAAGGAAGACTACGCATTCCGGCCATGCCGCGAATGACCTTCGCGGGGTGTCACGATCTACGGACGTGCATCGGCCATCAACACTCAGCCAAAAATAAGAAGCGAGCAAGATGGACGATCTAACCATGGACCTGGTGCGGCTGTGCCAACGCAACCGGGATGGCTCTTACGGCACTCAGAACAACCGCCGGCGCGGCCTGACCGCAATGGCGAATGACCTCGCGGATCTCGGCTACAAATTGCCGGCCGCGAGCTCCCTTAAACCCAAGCACGTCGAGGCGCTTGTCGAGCGCTGGCTGGACGGCGACACCACCGACGCCAGTGTCCGCAACCGACTCACCTGGTTGCGGTGGTGGGCGGAGAAGATCAATAAGCCCAACGTCGTCAACCGTGACAATGCCGCGTACGGCGTCGCCGAACGCGGCGAGGTCACCCGCAACCGCGCACAGGTCCTCGACCCCGCCAAGCACGGCGACATCGAGTGCCCCTATATTCAGACCTCCCTACTGCTCCAGTCCGCGTTCGGCCTGCGGCGCGAGGAAGCCATGAAGTTCCAGCCGGAGGAAGCCATCCGGGGCGACCATATCGCCCTGAAGGCCAGTTGGACGAAGGGCGGTCGCGCCAGAACCATACCGATCACCACGCTGGAACAGCAGCAGGTGCTCCAGGAAGCCAAAAGGCTTGTACCCGGCCGGGGCTCGCTCATCCCGGCGCAAATGACCTATGTCGAGCACCTCAAGCGGTTCGAATACCAGACCCTCAAAGCAGGCCTACGCAACACCCATGGCCTGCGGCATGCCTATGCCCAGCAGCGCTACCGCGCCTTGACCGGTCGGCCCTGCCCACTGGCCGGCGGCAAGCGCTGGGCCGACATGGACAGCAACGAACGCGCCGCCGACCGCGCGGCCCGCCACAAGATCTCGGCCGAGCTTGGCCACGGGCGCCTCAAAATCACCGACACTTACCTCGGGAGTGCTTTCTGATGAAACGCGCGGAAGGCAATTTCCTCATGGCCTTCAAAACGAGGAAGTTCTACGCAAGCCAACTCTTCAAGCCCGCAACAATCGCCAAAGCGATCGACGAGGCCGCTACGCAGGGCCATCGCCACTATCGCGTCGTGCAGGACCTGCCGTTTGATCTTTCCGAAACCGCCGCGGCCCAGGAACTGGAGATCTGGCTGGATTCCGAGCAATTCCACTACATCTGGCGTCCGACCCTCATTGAGCAGGATCCGCTGCGTATCGCGACGGTGACGGAGTATCCGGAGCTGGAGATATCGTGGTGAGGTCTCCGACCTGTCGGAAGCAGGCGTTCGCCTGGCAATCGAGAAGGGGATGTCCATCCCCTTTTTGCCTTTGTGGCTCCGCTTCCGGAGCTCTGAGGCCAGCAGTTCTGCTGGCTATTAAGGTAATATTTGGAACGTCGAAGCTACTCAAAGAATCGTCAGTAGGCCCATTGTATTTATCCGTGTCGTTGCTACTGTCCCAAGTCTAGCGGGGACTGGGGTATGCCGGATTGGTTCAAGGATTTCGATCCTCTGAAGGGGATGGAGCCGTTCGGCTCATCCCGGAGGAGGGGAGCCGGAGAAGGCTTTTCAACCGGATTCAAGATAGCAACCACAATCAGCAACATGTTCGCCCAACATCGGGCGCGCAAACAGATCGAAGAGGAGCAGCGCGAAGAGAAACGCCGTGTCGACGAGGCGGTTGCCAATCCGCCTCCGCTGCATGGCTCGGCGCGCTGGGCCGATGCCTCCGAACTCTCGAAAGCCGGTCTGCTGCACCCCAACTCGAAATTCGAGAGTCCCTCTTCGATTTTGCTAGGCGTTTACGAGGACCCTGCCCTCGGCGGCGCAGTCGCCGGCCAGCTTCACTGGGACGGCGAAGGCCATCTCCTCACCGTGGCACCGACACGCTCGGGCAAATCGACCACGACCATCATCCCCAACCTGGTCCGCTACAAGGGGTCCTGTGTCGTGCTGGATCCCAAAGGCGAGCTCTACGCCCAGACGGCGGATTGGCGGCGGAAAAACGTAGGGCCAGTCTACCGGCTTTCACCGTTCCTGTCCGAAAGCGATGCCTACAACCCCCTCGACGGGGTCGCTTCGTTCTCCGACGCCCAGGCACTCGCTGATTTGATCATGCCGCCGGATAAGTACGCCCCTGACTTCTTCCGCAAGGACGCCATCTCGATCCTCACGGCCATTATCATGTTCGTCACCGAGGAGGCTCCGCCGGGGCATCGCCATATGGCGGAGGTGCGGCGTATCACAGCCGCGCCCCTTGCATCGTTCACCGAAGCGATCAAGACGATGGCGGTATCGCGCAATCCGGCGATTGCGAATGCCGCCAACATCGTGCTTGCAAAGGATTACAGCAAAGCAATCCCCAATCTGCGCGACACCATCAACACCGAGTTCGCCCTGTGGGATGACCCGGGCCTCCACCGCGCCACTTCGATCGCCTCCTTTGACTTCCGCTCGCTCAAGGATGAGCCCGCGACCGTCTACATCACCGTCCCGTTCCACAAGATGTCCGCCTATGCGGCGTTTCTGAAGATAACGCTGAGCACGGCCCTCGAGGCGATGCTCCAGAACGAGACCATCCCTGAGATACCGGTGCTGTTCGTTCTGGACGAGTTCCTGAGTTTAGGCCCGTTCCCGCGCTTCCGTGATGCGATCCGGACGCATGCCGGCGCAGGTGTCCGGCTGTGGTTCTTCCTGCAGGACGTGCCCACGCTGGAAGAACACTATCCGGGCGGTTGGAAGACCTTCTTCAACACGTCCGTGAAAACGTTCTTCGGGACTGACGAACACTTCACCTCATTGACCATCTCGGACTTCCTCGGCGACCAGACGCGCGGCTACCGGACTGCCGGGACCAGCAACAGCGCCTCGACCGGTCCGATCTTCACCGGCAATGGGGCAGGAACGGGCTCGGTCAATCACGGCGTCGCCTATACGCGCCGCCCTCTTCTGACGCCGGATGAAGTGACGGAACTGCTGAGCGGGACCGCCCCGGATCAGACTCGCACCGGCCTGGTGTTCGCGCGGGGCGTTCGCCCGATCAAGGCCAGGCTCGTGCCCTGGTTCCTCGGGCAGGCCTGCCGTGATCGAGTCACCCCTCCAGCCAACCGAAAAGCGTGAGCAGCGGCATGAACTCCTTTTTTGACGAAGTCAGGCCCACGGCCGTCAGGTACCTGGCAGCGACAGCGCTGCGACTTGGCTGGTATGCCATCAACACCGGTTTCAGGCTCTACCCGAGCGTCGTGTTGCCGTTGCCGCCTCACTTCTACTGGGCGCCTCTCTTCGTCTTGATCGACCTGGGCCTCACCATCTGGCAGGCGGCGCTCCTATTTAAAATCGCGAAGCGCGCGTTGGCTCGTTACCGGCCTGAACTGGCCGCCCGGTTCGGTCTTGACACCAACCCATTGGAGAACCGGCAACTGGACCTCACGTCCGCCCGCCGGACGATGGTCGGCACCCCCATCATTCTGGCGGCGAGCGTCCTCTTCACCTGCGTATTCATCCAATGGCTGATTGTTGGCGGCCTGCGAGGCGGCGCCTTTATCCAGATGGGCTTCTACAGCCCGGCGTGGATCATCGGAGGCCTCTTGGCGCTCGCCGGACTCATCTACGGCAATAGGTTCACGGCCCGCGCCAAGGCCAGGGTCGGCAAGACGTTCGGCGTCGAGTACCTCGATGCCAGCCACCCACTTGCGAAGCGTGTCGCGGGACACGCCGAGAAGCTTGGAATCAAGCCACCTCTCGTCGGCGTGGTGAATGTCGCGAATGCCTTTGCGATGGGAACGCGTGGAGAGGCCGCGGTCGTTCTGGGCAAGCCCTTGCTGAACCTCCTGTCGCCGCAGGAACTGGACGCGGTGATCGGCCATGAACTCGGCCACGTGGTCTACAACGATGTGCAGCGGATGCAATTCGCGGAGGGATTCCAGACCATGATGGGCCACGTGGCGGACTTCGCCGCGAGGGTTGCGACCGCCATGGTGGCCCAGGCCGCAAAGGACAAGCGCTATCAGCGCGACGTCACGGAGTTGACCGGAACATTGGCTACGGCGGCACGGTACACGCTTTTTGCAGGGTCCGAACTGGTGGTAAAGGGGATGTCGCGAGCCCGTGAATTCAAGGCCGACGCCATCGGCGCCGGCATCGCTTCACCGGAGGCCATGATTGGCGCCCTTGAGCGCGTCCATGGAATCCCGGCCAAACCGACCGGGGTCGAGAACAGATACGGCTACCTGATGTTCCGCGGTGGGAGAATGGGCGCCCTGTTCAGCACGCATCCCCCGCTCAAACGCCGCACCGACGCCCTTAGGCGTGGTGTCCATCTGAACGAACTTGCCCGGAAACGTTAGGTTGATGGTGGGACTAACGGTCCCGGAACCATTGTAGCCTTGGGTCAATTTCTTGCTTCCGGTTCTCTCGGTCCCCCGAGCCCGGGGCTCCCGGTCTCGGCCTCACCCACCACGGGTCCGGGTCGGCTTGCAGTTGCTGTTGCATGCCGGTGAAATGACCGGGACTGGCGGCCCCCAATGCATCGAGCCTGTCCCGAAGGCCTCGATATTCCTGAAAGATGGCGGGGAGCTGCAAGCTCGCGTCGATCGCGGGCTCTTTTCTCGCTTCATCTCGGGGCATCTCACCGAGTGAAAAGAGGTGGTTCTTCAGGAGCTCGTGGGAATGCGCGTCGTTCAGGGCGGATTGCACCCATTTTTCGTAGGCGAGGTCCGGCCGTTCAAAGCACCGCGCGAAGAGCTCGTCGAACTGACGGTTGAGCTGCACCATCCGCGCGGTCAGTTTCTCTATGTCTGCTTCCGGATCGAGATCCTTCGCCATCGTGATTTCCTTTGACAGGCTCTAGGAATAATGTCCTACTCTTGGCGTGCGACACTATTGGATCAGAAGGTTAGACTACGAGCTTGCCCTGGCAAAGCGCCGTCCGTGGCGAGACTGGCCCGGATGGTTCTTGTTCCACCTGGTCAAGCGGCCATATTATGCCTGCCTCCTGCATCTGCGGCGCAGACAAGGACTTTACAAAGAAGGATTGCCGCCCAGCGCCACCGCAACGCGTGTGCGGGGCGATATGCTGGCGGGTGCCTTGCCGTCGCGCCACAAACAAAAAAACACATTGAACTAGTTACGTCGACCTGTGGTTCCGGCTGACGGGACCGCCGTCGCAGTCACCGGTTCCGCCACCACGTTTCGCGATCGACCTCAGGCGTGTCACGCTCGGCGGCCGCTCGCTTCTCGGGTGGCGTGCTCACCCACCACTCCTGGCCGTTCTCAGGCGCACGCTCCCGGTCGTTGGGAAGCGGATAGGCGTCCGCAGCCTGCTCGACCTCGGCAATCATCCGATCCTGTGCAGCTTCCAGCTCGTGCGAGGGTATCAAATCGCCATCCGGACTCAGCACCGGCAGGTCCCTCTCGGCAATGGGGTCGCCCTGCTCGTGATCCTGGGACTGCCAATACTGCCAGAACTCATTGCGTTCGTGCTCGGTCATGTCCGGGGCCGGTTCGCGGCTTTCGGGGGGCCAGTCCCGTCTCAGGGCCAGGTGGGGATAAAGTTCCGCAAGCGGATTGGGCATGTTCAGCTCCTGTCGGACCTTGGCAATGCGTTCAACGTCGATCTGGGCGCGGCGGCCCCGCCGCGCCTGGCGATCCGCACCCAGGTGCCGGCTGGCACGTGGGGACAAACCGGAAGAGGCTTTGCTACGGGCGTCGATCCGGGTGTCGAGGCCAGCGCCCGCGAAGCTGGCGTTGGCAATTTTGGCCCACCTCGCACGCGCCTCCATCACGAAGCGGACGCCGTCGGCTTCGCGGAGCTTCTCGGCAAAGCCTTCCGCCGTGATCCGGCGCGTTGTCAGCAACATGTGGGCATGAGGATTATTGTTGCTGCCGTCCTCGTGAATGGCCAAGTCCACGACATAGCCCTGACGTGTATACGCATCGGCCATGGTGCTGGTCAGCTCGCGCCAAATCGCCGGCGCGACTTCGCGCGGCAACGCAAATTCGATTTCCTTGGCCAGCCGCGCATCCTTGCGCTTCTCCGCGGCTTCGACAGCATTCCAAAGCTTCGCGCGATCGCGCATCCATACGGGAGCGCCAGCCGGGACCCGGATCTCGGTGTGGACGACGTCGCGCCGCCCGCCAAAGGCACTCTCGCGCTCTTCCGCCTCATTCGGCAACGTCTCACCCGCCCGATAGGCTGCGGCGGCGACAATCGAACGACCGTCGCCTCGACTGATGTTCTTGACGTGCAGATGAAAGATTGCCACCGGTCACCCCGGCTTTGCAGTCTGTCGGGTCGCGACGGACAGTCAAGTTGAAAAAGCAGGTTTTTCGGCGCCGCGGGGTTCCAAGGGCCCTCCCTTGGCGCACTTGCCGGTTTTCTCCGGTTTGCGTGTCGCAACCGGTTAGAAAACCGCGCAACGCATCGCAATTTTCGGTCAATGCGTACGCGTTGTGCGATGCGTAAGTGCGCTGTTGGATGGGGCGCTGTTGGATGGGGCGAGGAAGTCCCGTCCCGGGGACGCTAACCCTCCCTCAAACTAATTCTCAAATAGGTCGATCGTCTCGGCCTTCGGCTGCTTAGGCGGCTTGGGCGGCCTAGCCTTCCGGACGTTGATGGCAGCCGCATCGAGCCGGTTCTTGAGATGCACGGCATAGTGCTTCTCAATCATCTCGACGCTCGTCCGGCAGTTTTTGGCGACCTGATAGATGTCGGCGCCCTCCAGCAGTCGGAAGCTGATGTAGCTGTGGCGCAGCGAGTATAGCGTGCGCCGGTTGCCCTCGCGGTCGAGCTTCAGCCCGATTTTGTCGAGGATGCCGTTGAACTGCTTCTTGTGGTCGACGGGGAACAGTTTGTCGGTCGGCTTTGGCTTGTTCCGGGCCACCATCCGCTCAAAGGGAAACACCGCGCCTGACGTGCTTTTGCAATACCCTACCCCGCGCTTGCCGCGCACCTGGATTTCAAGGATCTTCTGGCCGGTCGCCTTGTCCTTCACGATCTCCACGTCGCGGTATTCAAGCCAGTTAGCCTCATCCGGCCGCAGACCGGTGTTGGCGAGGAACAGGATCTTGTCGTGAAGCTGCTCTGCCAGCCACACGCGGTGGGCCTTCTCACCCTCCTGAGCCTTCTTGCTGGCGTCTCGCGTCTTTTGCGCATGTGCCCGCGTCGCCTGGTACAGCTGTTTGTATTCCTCTGGCGTAAACCACGCGCGGTGAACGACCTTCGCGGATTTCTTGTAGGGCTGCGAGATATCTGGCAGATGGGCGAGCCACCGATGGCGAACGGCCGTCCTTAAGACCAGCCGCAAAGTCACGGTCTCGTGGTGCAAGGTGCTGCGTGAGGGAAGCTTTTTGCCCTCCTCGGGCGTCATCCGGGAGATGCGATACTCCTGCACCGTACCCGCGTTGATGGTCGACAGGCCCATCTTGCCGAAATACGGCACCAGATAGCTGCGAACGCGCCGGTAGTGGTCCTTGACCCAGCGGGCGTTCCGCTCGCCCTCGGTCAGAACCTCGTACTCCGTGATGAACTGGTCGGCGGCATCTTTGAACGTTTTCTCGGTGACCAGCTCGCCGCGCCGGCCTTTGTCCTTGAGACCGAAATACCAATCCTCGGCCCAATCCTTGGCCTTGGAGAGGCTTTCCTCCTTGGTGCTGACCCGCCAGTTTTTGCCTTTGAGATAAGTCGAACAATGCCAAATCGGGCTGTCATTGCGCCGATAGACGTGAACTTTGCCTTCGAGAATCGTGTGTTTTTCCGCCACCGCCAGACACTCCCTGCGTGCGTGCAAGTTTGTGCAAGAGATGTGTAAGGCTACTTTCGGCGTCCTCGCCTAGCAAGGCGATTTCTAAGTGCCTGATTTTCCTTGGAAAATGGCACGGGCAGCAGGGCTCGAACCTACGACCTGCGGTTTTGGAGACCGCCGCTCTACCAACTGAGCTATGCCCGTGCATGCGCTTGTTCAGCGCAGGCACTTCCTAAAAGCTTCCGGGCCCTCTGTAAAGAGCACCGACCTGCCGTTTTCAAAGCTTTGCCGGATTTCTCGATCGCATTTCCGTCGGCAACGGATTGCGTTCCCAGAAACCGCGCCTGAGCCTACGACTTTCGGGCCGGCGGCTTGTACGGTCCGCCCGGTACCCCCCAGCTCCAGGCCGGCATCGGCTCGGTCTCCGGATCACAGGTCTCGCCGAGATTGGAATTCATCTTCGCCAGCCGCGATCCCCATTCGACATAGCCCATGAAGGCGGAACGGAATTCGGGGTCGTCGGGCAGGCCGACCTCATCGGCGGCATCGGCAAGGAGGTTGATCCAGCGCCGCCGCTGTTCCTCAGTCAGATGCTTGCCGAGGTGGTGCATGACCATCTCGCGGTGGCCGCCGTGCTTTTCGCTGTATGTTCCCGGTCCGCCAAAAACCTCGCCGATGAAGGCGGCGACATGCGCCGGATGATCGGGCGACATGTGCCTGAAGACTGGGCCGACGATTGGATCCAAGGCCACCTTGTCGTAAAAGGTCCGGGTCAGCCGGCTCAGCGCCTCGATACCGCCGGCCCATTGATACAAAGTCGGGATGTCCTCGCTCATCGCCGCTCCTCCATCTTCTGCGGACAGCACCGGGGAAAATAGTGCCTGCGCCCTGCCCGGCTCAACCTGCCTCCATGGCCAGTGCGAATGGGCTAGAGCTTTGCCGGCGCCTTTGCCTCCGCGTCGGCGGCCGGAAGAACCCGGCAATTGTCCGGCCTGGGCGCCGATCCGCAGATGGTGGCGCCCGTCAGCGCGTCCACCGATTGCGGACCGGTCGTCAGTCCGAATTTCTGCAACTCGTCCCGGCTGAGCTCCCTGTGCTTGGCGTATTCGGCCGACTGCATGGCGGCAAAAAAGCCCGATCCGATCGCCATCTCGCCGAGATACGCCCGGACCTTGTCTTCCATGCCCATGGAATGCACCAGGAAATGCGCACCGGCGCCAACCAGGCGTCTGGCGCCGCCGGCGACCATCACCGCGCAGGCGGCGTCGCATTGAGCGCCCGCATCGATTGTGAGGCCGGGATGGAGACCGTGGGTTGCGACGCACCCTACGGTGCCCGGATCGCAGTCGAGAAAATCCGTTCGGGCGACCGCGACATCCAACCCGCGCTCGCGGATCAGCCGGCCCGCGGCTAGTGCTGCCTGCACATCGCCACCCGGCGAGTTGATGACAACGGGCAGCCGGCGCTCACGGGTCGTATCGAGCAACTGGCGCAGCTTGTCGGCCGTGCCTGCGGCGATCGTGCCTTCCGCCGAAATCCATTCCGGACAATCGGGATTGCAAAGCGGATTGCTGCCGCGAACGAGAACGAAGCGCATCTCCTGCTCCTGCGGCGCGGGCGCCGAGGCGATGGGAGAAGGCGCGGCTCCGACGGCGGCAACCGCCGCCGGCTTGCCGTTCGCCGGCACCTCGCGGCAGTTCGCCGCCGCCGGCTGGCGCAGGCAAACGGTCCTCTCGGTCAGCGAATCGAGCGAATCGAGGCTGGTGACGAGCTTCATCTCCAGCATGTCCTCGGGTTCGATCTGCCTGATGTCGCTGGCAGGCGTCGCCTTCATCACGTCCAGCATCCCCTGCTCGACGCCCATCTCGTTCAAATAGGCCGACAGCCGTTTCTCGACCGCCTTGCTCATCTCATAGGTCTTGTAGCTGCCGGCATTCTTGCGGCTGACGATCTTGGTGCTGATGATCTTCTTCTTGCCTTTCACGATCCGATAGGTCGTTCGATAGAGCAGCTTCTCGCGGCGATAGGTGGTGGTGATCTGGTGGACGCCGAGATAGGCCCAGTCGCCGACGACGCGGCGGATGCCGCCGGCAAACATCAGCGGGCAGGCCGAATTGCACATCGCGCCGCTGTCATGAGCGACACCGGAATAGGGCTGGTCCTTGCCGTCATTGTCCCGGCAATTCATCCCTGGCGAGCAGCCGGAAAACTCCGTGATGCCGACCGCGATATCGAGCTTGTTCTTGCGCACCATGCGGCCAAGCTGCAGCGCGGCATCGACATTGCCGCCGGGCGAATTGACGACGATCGGCAGTTGCCGCCCGCCAAGCGTCTTCAGCAAGCGCCTGAGCAGCGCCGGCGTGCCCGCGTCGATCGTCCCTTCGGCTGAAATCCATTCCGGGCAATTTGGCTCGCAGCCGGGCGCGCTGGAGCGCACGACGACGAAGCGCATCGTCGGAGCGTAATCCGGCGGATCTTCCTTCGCGGATGCACCAAGGGCGGCCAGCGCCATCGCCGCTGCCGCTCCCACGCGGAGCAGCCCGCGCCAGCACCGTATTGTCTTTGAACGGAATGTGGAAACCACGTTTGGCAGCCCCAAGGATACAACCCATACTAGTTGGGGCGACGATGCTTGCAACAGAATTGACGAAGAGCCGCGCGACCCGTTTGCGAAACGAAAAAGGGCGGCCCGAAGACCGCCCTTTCCTGGTCGAGCCGGCAAAAAAGCCGGACCGATTATTCCTTGATGGTGACGACGATGCCTGCACCGACGGTGCGGCCGCCTTCACGGATGGCGAAGCGCAGCTTCTCTTCCATCGCGATCGGCACGATCAGCTCGACGTCGACGGTGATGTTGTCGCCGGGCATCA
>NZ_RZOY02000158.1 GCF_004022705.2 Mesorhizobium sp. M2D.F.Ca.ET.226.01.1.1 | reverse complement strand
GCCGCGATCATGGAAGGCAGAATGCCGGCGGCGGCGAGCGAGCCGAGGGTGCACGAGATTGAACTGTAGTTTTCGCTTGAGAGATAGTTAGGTCGCGTTCCTTCACACCCCCCTCTGGCCTGCCGGCGTCAACGGCAATCTGCCGGCCCGTTCCACTCGATATCCCGCGTCGAGGCCGCCTGCAGGCTGATGCGTTCGCGCAATGCCACGCGCGCAATCTCCGCAAGCGCCGGCCATTGGGCCCTTAC
>NZ_RZOY02000157.1 GCF_004022705.2 Mesorhizobium sp. M2D.F.Ca.ET.226.01.1.1 | reverse complement strand
GTCAGATTGTTGGCCGTCGCAACATTCAGGGCACGGAGATCTTCGATGATCTCGCCCCAGCCGACGCGTTCGCCGCTCGGCGCAAGCAAGAGGCCTTCGGCAATCGTCCCGTGAGCATCGACATGGAGCACCGGCCTCAATCCCTGCTTGGCCTTCGTCGTCAACTGCCTGAAGAGATCGCTCAGTTGGGCACGGTCTCGAACCGCATATGTGCAGACGGGGAAACGCCGGCGGTGGCGAGGCCCTCAAGGTCTTCGAGAATGCGCCGACTAGGCCCC
>NZ_RZOY02000156.1 GCF_004022705.2 Mesorhizobium sp. M2D.F.Ca.ET.226.01.1.1 | reverse complement strand
GCAGCGTCGACGCTTGCAAGGAATCCTTGAAACGGCGCCCCGAGAAGAGCGAGGCGGGATTATGTCGATCTGTTAAGCCAGAAATCCAATCTCCACCGGCAAAGCGGTACAAACCAGCCGATGCAAAATCGTTTCCTGCCCTATCTGCTGACCTTGCCCAGCCTGTTTCTGGCGGCCGTCGTCATCTTCTGGCCGGTCTGGGACCTGATCCAGATCTCGACGCATGACGTCAGCCGCTTCGGCCAGTTGCGCGACTTCAGCGGCCTGACCAATTTCTC
>NZ_RZOY02000015.1 GCF_004022705.2 Mesorhizobium sp. M2D.F.Ca.ET.226.01.1.1 | reverse complement strand
TTGCGGCGATCATCATCACGATCAGGTCGCCAAGCCGATGCGTGGCGTTGCCAGCGCGCGGATCGGGCAGCGCGCCGAAATAGCTCTCAAGGCTCGAAATGGCAGTCTCTCCTCAATTCGACTGCCTCTCAAGCCAACTTCAAGTCCCAAAAACCCATATGCGATTCCCCTGCACATAAGGGGGAGATGGTCGGCAGACCACGAGGTTCGCATCCAAGGATTGTCAGCGCCGCGTTCCGTCCCTCTGTCCTGCCGGACATCTCCCCCGCAAGGGGGGAGATTGGCAGCTCGCGCGCCGGCTCACACCCTAAAAAACACTCATCATCATCTTCGAAAGCCTCGCGCAGCGCCCCGGCCGCACGTCGCCCGGCTTCAGCGGCACGCCTTTGCCGGCAGCCACCGCCGGCTGGAACCAGCCGCGCAGCGCCTGGTCGGCGGCGCAGTAACCCCAATTTACCAGGTCGATCGTCTCTTCGCTTCCGAGGAAATGCAGCGAGGTGCCGATGTCGGCCGGCTGGGTGGCAGCGGTCTGCGTGAAGGTCGGCTCGGTCGCGTCCGGCTTGCTGGCGATCGACCAGAAGACGCCGCGCGCCGCCGCATAATCGGGCCGGCTCGCGTCGTTGGGCAGGCCGCGATCGTCGGCGTCCTTGGCCGCCTGGAAACGCGCCACGAGGTCGCGGCGCCTGAGCGAGCGCACCTGGTTGTCGGTGGTGTCGAGCACGCGCTTCAACTGCGAGAACCAGTTCCAGTAGCCCGCCCTCGAAGCCTGCCAGGGCGCGCCGGCGTCGCTGACCAGCAGCCAGCGGCAGCGCTTGAGCGCCGGCTCGATGCCGTGATTGTCGTAGACTCCGCCATCGGTGAGCACGGCGCGTGAAGGCGGCACCGGCAGGCCGACTGAAGGGTCGAGCTTGTCGTTGGTCCAGGCGAAGGGCGTGAGGTCGAGGCGCAGCGGCGACAGGAAGGGCGGGAAGGCCGAAGAGGCGGCGACCGCGGTCGCCACCGGCAGGTCGGCATTGTAAGCGACGCCGATGCGGTAGTCGGCGATGAAGCGCCGCGACAGGCGAAACAGCGAGCCGGTGTCGAGATTGCTGGAGCAGAACACGAACCAGGGCTTTTCCGGCAGGCTCTTCAGCATCGGCTTGGCGCCGGCGAACAGGCGCCGCTCGTAGCAGGCCGCGACTTCGCGCGCCGCGCTCGAAAACGGGTTCAACAGGCCCTTGAGGATCGACGGCGCGTCGAGGAAGACCTGCGAGAACTCCAATATCCTGTCGAGATAGATGTCGAAATTGCCGGCGACGCCATTGACGAAGCTGAAGCGCGGCCAAAGCACGGCCAGCAGCCCGGCTGCGATCGAGCCGCCCGAGACCGAGCTCACCATGTCGAGCTTTTCGAGCAGCCCGGCCTCGTTGAGACGACAGAGCGCGCCGGCGTGAAACAGCATGGCGCGGTAGCCGCCGCCCGACAGGCAGAGGCCGAGGTCATAGCGCTCGACCTTGCCGTCGATGCTGGCCGCGCCGCCTGGCGCCATCCCGATATCGGGCGCTGCCGTCTCACTGGCCATGAATGACTCCGATCGTTCGGCTTCCGGCGCACAATCCAGCCCAGCGCGGGCGTTCTGGCAAGCGGCGGAATCGCGGACCTTCGCGCCGCCAATCTTCTTTTCAGGGAGACATATCCGAACCGGTTGACCGGCACTCCGCCTACGCCAGGCCGCGATCAGGAAGCGATGGCGTGAACCTCGGGTCCGTTTGACAAGGCGGCCGGTCTCGCCGAAACATTGGCCCGATTTCGTGCCGCCGGGGAGCGGCGGGGCGGTGAGTTTGCCAGATATCCGCAACATCGCGCAAGGCACGCCCTTGCATGTGTCGACAGGCGCCTTGCCGATGCGCGACCGGCTGGGCATCTGGCTCGAATTCTACGGCCACAAGCTGTTCAACCTGGAGATCCAGCCTTTCGGCGACGAGCCGTTCCGGGCCGAGGTGACGCTGCGGTCGCTGCCGGGCGTGAGCATCACCACCGGCGCCCGCTCCAACGCCCATTACCGCATCAGGAACCAACATCTGAAGAGCGCCAGCGACATGGTCATGCTCGTTGCCGTGCTCGCCGGTCGCGGCCATTCGCAGCAACGCGACCGCGAGGCGCTGACCTTGCCCGGCCAGGCGGTGATGATGCTGACCAGCCAGCAGGCCACACATACGCTGGTCGATTCCGGCCGCTACCTGAGCCTCTATTTGCCGCGCGCCTCGCTCGCCTCGATGGCGCCCGGCTTCGAACGCCTCCTGGTGCGATCGATCGACGCCGGCCGCGAGGCGCTGCGCCTTCTCATCGGCTATGCCGGCATGATCGGCAGCGCCGGGGCGATCGCCTCGCCCGAGCTGCAGCGCGGGTTGGCCGCCCATATCCAGGATCTTCTGGCGCTCACCCTGGCCGACAGCGGCGAGGCCGTGGAGATAGCTCGCGGCCGTGGCCTCGCCGCTGCGCGCCTCGCGGCCATCAAGGCCGACGTCGCCGCCAATCTTCGTTTGCCGGGCTTGTCGGCTGAGGACGTCGCCAGGCGCCAGGGGCTGACGCCGGACTATGTTCGCAAACTGTTTCGCGGGCAGGGGACAAGCTTTGCCGACTACATGCTCGACCAGCGCTTGCTCGTTGTGCACAACGCGCTTTGCGACCCGCGCCTGGCACGCGTGCAGGTCGCCGCGATCGCCTACGACGCCGGCTTCGCCGACATCTCCTACTTCAACCGCCGCTTCCGCCAGCGCTTCGGCGCTACTCCGACCGACGTGCGACACGCGGCGCTGGCGTCCCGCTGACGGCTGGCACGCGTTACCCTGCTGCAACAGGTCCCGGGATTGCGCGAAGAGTCGCGCCCGGTCCAAGCCGCGGTCGCGCGGGTTCCAAGCCCGCGGCCGGCTTGTCGCCTATGGTGCGGCCATTCTGAAATCATACGGGGACATCTTCATGCGGCATCGCCTTTCCATTCCCAGCCTGGGGGTCGCGCTCGCTTGCGCGGCGTCCGCCGCGTTCACGGGCTTGTCGGCCGCGCGCGCGGCCGAAGCTCCCGCGCAAGCATTCGACTGGAGCGGCGTCTACGTCGGTGGCACGATCGGTTACGGCTGGGGCAAGAGCCACCATTTCGCCCAGGGCGTCTCGTCCAACAAGTTCACCATTGACGGTGCGCTCGGCGGCATCACCGTCGGCTACAATTATCAGGTCGATCGCTGGGTGTATGGTGTTGAGACCGATCTTTCCGCTGCCGGGCTGCATGGCGAGGATCCGACCGGCACCACGAACTGGAGCTGCGGGGCAGGATGCCAGACCAGGGTCGACTGGTTCGGCACGCTACGTGGTCGCCTGGGCTATGCGATCGACAGCACATTCCCTACTTCACCGGCGGCCTGGCCTATGGCGAAGCGGAAGCCAATCCGGATATCGCCGGCTACGGCGGTAAGGATACGCTGGTCGGCTGGACGGCCGGCGCCGGCATTGAGCATGCGTTCAGCAAGAACTGGACGCTGAAGGCCGAATATCTCTTTGTCGATCTGGGCAAGGTCGATCTCGCCGATTTTGGCCCCCCGTATGGCCGAGGCCATGCGGACGTCAAATTCGACACTGTGAGGATCGGCCTGAACTACAAGTTCTGACGCACGGCGTGGTGCGCTTCGCTCAAATTCTCCAGCGCCCTCACAGCTCCTTCTCCGCCAGCTCCCGGAACCCGTCCGGCACCGAGCGCGTGCCTTCCAGCGCCACCGTGCCGTAGCCGACGGCTTCCTTGCCGAAGCGCTGGCGGATCTTGTCGATGGCGCGGTCGGCGCCGAAGCGGGCCAGCCCCTTGCGGCTGCCGGGCTTGAGCTTCTCGTCCATCAGGCCGAGCGGCAGTTCGAGCTGCAGCTCGGCATGTTCCTCCAGATGCGAGACGGAGATGGCGAGCAGCGAGATGTCGCGTTCGCGCGGATGGGCGGCCAGCACGCCGCGCACCAGCTCCTCGGCGATCTCGGCCAGCATCGTGGTCGCCTGGATCGGCTGCTCCAGCGTCACCGAGCGCGTGACGGCGCGCATATCGGCGAAGCGGACACGCACCGTCACCGTGCGGCCCGGCCGGTCCTTGGCGCGCAGGCGGCTCGCCACGCGGTCGGCCAGATGCAAGAGCGTCGGCACGAAGACGTTGGGCACGGCAGGCTTCCTGCCCAGCGCCGATTGCGCGCCGGCGGAATGCGCTCGCCGACGGGTCTCGAGTTTGCGCGGGTCGCGATTCCAGGCGAGCCCGGCAAGCTTCTGCCCGGCGGCATGGCCGATCAGCCGCTCCAGCGCGCCGCTATGCGTGCGCGCCAGCTGCCCGATCGTCTCGACGCCGATCTCGGCCAGCCTCGCCTTGGTCGCCGGGCCGACGCCCCACATCAGCGTGACGGGCAGGTCATGCAGGAAGGCAAGCTCGGTGCCGGGCTCGACCACCACCAGCCCGTCGGGCTTGGCCACCTGCGAGGCGATCTTGGCGAGATGCTTTGTCCGCGCCACGCCGATCGAGATCGGCAAGCCGAGCTCGGCTCTGACGCGGTCACGGATTTTTCGCGCGATCTCGTCCGGCGGTCCAAACAGATGCGTGCAGCCTGCGACGTCGGCAAAGGCCTCGTCGATCGAGATGCGCTCGACCACCGGCGTGAAATCGTCGAGCACCTTGATCGCGGCATCGCCGAGGCGCTGGTATTCGGAAAAATGGCCGCCGACGAAAACGAGCTGCGGGCAGAGCTCGCGCGCCTTGCGGCCGGGCATGCCGCCGCGCACGCCAAAGACCTTGGCCTCGTAGGACGCGGCCAGCACCACGCCGCCGCCGACGGCGATCGGCTTGCCGCGCAGCGACGGATCGAGCAGCTGCTCGACCGAGGCGTAGAAGGCGTCGAGGTCGGCATGCAGGATGGTGGCAGCGGCGGCGTTCGTGGCGGGCATCGCGCGCTCTCTTGGCCATTTGTGTGGCATCGCAGCATTAGCTGCATCTTTTGTATGGGGAATTGACAGAACATAAAGAGAACAAAAGCGGTTCCATGTCAAGCCACCACGCTTGAACGTGCAAGTTCACACAACCTGGCCCTGCAGCCAGATAGAGTGCCGGTTGTGCACGGCCTCTTCCGGGATGTTGCCTAAGGGGACAGGCCGCGCGTGGCGACCCGTCTTCGCCTCTCAAGGGCGGCAATTCGAGACGACCCCTCCGGTCGCTTTCTGGTCGGGGCGACTGTTTGTGCTACGCCGGCTTGGCGTATTGTTCGGCGCTCAGCACCTCGATGCACTGGAACGGCTGGTTGCCTTCCACCCAGGCGTCGTGGCCAGGCGGAATGGTGTAGGAGGTGCCGGCCTCGAAGGTCTTTTGCGTGCCATCGTTCATCCGCACGGTGATCGACCCGGACACGACATAGCCGACATGCGAGACCTGGCAGCTGTCTGTCTTGACCACCGGTTTAACGCATTCGGACCATCTCCAGCCCGGCTGCATGTTCATCCGCCCGAGCGTATAACCCGGCAGCCGCACGATCTCGACTCGTGTCTTGGGGGGCGCGCGGACCTCGTCGGGATTGCTGTGCGATTTGGATTCGAATTTCGTCACCTTCGTTGCGACTTCGGCCATGGCATCCTCCCATGCTTGAAGCGGAGCCCGACGTTGCGATCGCCGGCAACCGCCGAGGGAACGATACGCCTTAACATGAGGTATTGCTAATATAATTGGGGACGGGCGCCGCGCAGCGTAGATTTTTGACCCGCTGTATCGGATGTTAATGCGGTCCCCGATTGTCCGGTGCTTTTCTGTACCTGCGCTGGCACGACGGTGGTTGAGGGATCCATCCGTTCTCGCCCGAAAAGGGAGAATTCGATGCAACCCTCGGCAATTGCTCGCGCGATACCGCCGCAGCCCCCGCAACCCCCATCTGGATTGTTCAGAGCCTGGTCGAGCGCGCCGCACGTCGCGCCCGGTGGAACGTAGCCGGGCAGGGAAGTTGGGCAGGGTAATCGACAACCACCAGGGAGGAAACCGATGCTTGATCAAGCCGTGAAAGGCTCTTCGCCGGTCGTCGCCGCGCGTCGTGGCTCGCCGGAGTTTCGCCAGTGCTGTGACAGCTATGTCTGTCCGGTCTGCAGCCAGGTCGTCGAACTGACGGATTATCGCCAGGTGCTATGGCATCAGCAGCCTGGCCATCAGCCCATGGATGCCGATGACTGAACATCCACTCTGAATCGTGTCGATGACACCTGGAGCGGCTCGACGCCATTGCGGAGGCGGAACCGCTCCGGGGGCGGCCCGCGCCTCCCAAGATCGCGCGGGCCGAAGGAGCGGCAACCATGGCCCTCTTGGGTTGCCGGTTTGCGTTCGCCAGATCAACCGCCGCTCGCCGGGGCGGGCGCTGGGCCAGGTGCCGGAGCAGCCGGTGCCGTCTTGGCCGGCGCGGGTGGCGTGCCGGCCTTTGGCGCCTCGATCTTTGGCGCTTCGATCTTGGGCGTGTCGATCTTGACGTTCACGTCGGTCGATTTACCGCCGCCACCACCGACATTGATGATGCCGGTGAAGAACAGCAGCCCGACGATCACGACGATGGCGAGAACGATCGCGACCGCGGTTCCGCCGCCGCCACCGCCGCCCGTGTTAACGACTGTAGGTCCGTCGGCCATGACTTACTCTCCTTTCGCCGATTTCGACTGCCGGCCAACGACACCGGAAAGCGATTGTTCCAGGCCTCGGGCGACGGTCTGGGATCACATTCAGACTGAAGTCGGACCTGTTGAACGCAGAGGCCCGAGGCGTCGATTTTTAAGAAACAAGACGGTCGTCAATTCATTGGCTTGCAAGCCGCCGGACAAAGTCCCTTCATCGGCGGTTTGACCACGGAGTGCCCGCCATTCCTGCGATATGGCGGGCACCCCTTTCCCTCTGGAAACATGGAGTTGCTGGCCGTGCAACCCGGCAAGACCATTGCGAATCTTTTTGCCGCGTTGCTCCTGGCAGGCGTTGTCGTCGGCGCCTTCCTCGTCTTTGGCAGGCCGCTCTGGCCCGAGCGCAGCGCCCATATGGTGGTACTTCTGCCAGTCGACACCATCGCGACCGGATCGGCGGGCAAGGCATGCCTCGAGCCATGCCTGCCTGCCCGCTTCGATCTCAAGCTCGCGCCCGCCAGGCCGTCCGATGATGTGGAGCGCGGGAACCAGCCGGCGGCCCATTCCGTTGACTGAGCGAAGGGATTGGCGCCGGCGGAGGCCGCCATGGATAATTTCGAACTCATCGATCTCTTATGCGTCATCGACGCCTGCGTGAGCGACCGTTCTGCCGGGCGCCTCGTGCCGATGTCGAAGGCCATCGAGGAACTGCGCGTGCTGACAGGGGATTTCGTCTCGTCGGACGAGGATGCGACCAACGCCTTGACGCAGGTTGCGCTCGAGCGCGGCTGCGCGGTGCTTTTCGACGAGCAGCCGGGCGCGGATATCGTGGGCGAGTTGTGATCTCCCCTTGATCTCCCCCTTGCGCAGAGATCGCCGCTCACTTGGCCAGCGTGATCATCCGTCCCGCATACATCTCGCGGTTCCCGAGCTCGGCCGTGCAGTCCGATCTCACGGCCGAGTTCCCCGTCATTGTGACAGTGTCGCCGACCAGGCGCAGGCAACTGCCCTGCGCGCTCATGTTCGAATTCCCCGCGTAGGCGATGGCGGCGTCCGGCGCGTAGATGAAGCCGCTCACCAGCGAGCCGGATCCGCCGTTGATCGTCAGCGCCTGGGTGTTGCCGTGAGCCTGGTAGATGGTGATGCCTTGATAGGGGCCGCTGGTCGGCGGCGACAGGTTCACCTGCTCGTTGGCGTTGATGTAAATTTGCGAATTCTCCATCAGGAAGATCGTCACGCCCTGGCCGCTCAGACTGCCATTGCCGCCGGGCTTAATGGTGACGTTGCGCATGATGTAGGTGCCCGGATTGAGGGTGATCTTCCCCGACAGGGTTTTGTCGCAATAGGTGCCCGGCGAGAGCGTTATCGTCTTGCCGTTGGGCACCGGCAGGCAGAGCGTGTAAGCGGGCGGAACGACGTCGGCCAATGGGTCGAAGGAGGCATACTGCTTCTCATGCGGGGTGCCGCAGGAAAGCGTGGCGCTGGGCGGCGTCAATCCTTGCGTGCCGCCGACCGTCGAGACGCACGCGGCGCTGACGATCGCCGAGCCACCGCGGTTGACGGAGTCGGCGGCGTCCGAATTGGCCGCGATCACGCAGCCGGTCATCGCCACATTGGTGGAGCCTTGCAGGTTGACAGCGTTGTCGGCGTGCTCGTCGAGCGCGAGCACGCAGGCCTGCGCGCCGGGCTTGATCTTGACCGATGCGGAGCGGGTCGCCTGCCAGGCAGGCATACCGGTAACCAAGGGCGGCCGGGTGATGCTCGACGACAGCGAAAGGAAATAGGCGCTCGGATCGCCGCTGGCACTGGCCTGCAGGGCGGCCACGCTGCCCGAATATTCCTGCGCGTCCGCCGCGCTCATATTGGCCGCGAAGAAGGTCTGGCCGAGCTGCTGCAAGTCATTCGCCGTCATGCTCGGCTGGTATTTGGTGCCGATCGCAAGGCCCGCGGCATCCAGCGAGTTCTGCAGTTGCGCTGCGTCGTCGCTCGTGCCCGTCAGGTCGATCGAGGCCGCCACGCCAAGCATCAGCGGCACCATGGCGACCGCGGTCGCGACCGCGAAGTTGCCGCGTCTTGAAGCCCAAAACCGTCGAAACATGGAACCCGCCCTTGCCGTCTAAGCAAGAGTGATATGCCCCGCCGTCTCAACGAGCGATTTGCAAAAAAGTTAAAATGCAGGAAGTGCTAAAATATATGGTTTTACGGATACTTACGCCTTAAGTCCTAAGTCTGTTAGGCCTTAAGTCTTAGTGTCTGCGGCGCAAGATGGGGGCAGCGGCCCGCTGCGGTCCTACCGGCGCAAGTCGAGCGAATTAATTAGGCATTCGTTCATACGGCGGTGATGACGATCACGCCTGGGATAGCTTGGGCGCGCGTGGCCATGGCCTTTTCGGGTCGGTTCTTCAGACAACTTTTTTCTCGGCTCGTCTCTCTGCGCTTTTGCGAAGGCAAGGGCGGCAATGTCGCGACCATCTTCGCGCTCACCCTGCCGGTCGTCGTCGGCGGCGCCGGGTTCGGCGTCGAAACCTCCTACTGGTACTATTCGAGCCTGAAGCTGCAGGCGATCGCCGACGCGGCCGCCTATGCCGGCGCGCTGGAAAAGATCGCCGGATCCGACACCGACACCATCACCACCGCCGCCACCTCATCGGCGACCTCGAACGGGCTGGGCACCGGCACCATCGTCGTCCACACGCCGCCGACGTCGGGACCGAACACGGCCAAGAAGGCGGTCGAGGTGATCGTCAACCAGAATCTCGACCGGATGTTCACCTCCATCTTCACGCAGACCAAGGTGCCGGAGCAAGCGAGGGCGGTGGCGCTTATCACGGATGCTTCCAAGGCCTGCGTGCTGGCGCTCAATCCCTCAGCCTCGCAGGCGGCGCTTTTTTCGGGCAGCACCAGCGTCAAGCTCACCGGCTGCTCGGTCATGGCGGATTCGCTCGCCTCCGACGCCATCAAGATCCAGGGCTCAGCGGGAGTCCAGGCCGACTGCCTGATCACCGTCGGCGGCGTCGTGCTGAACAATCCGCCGACGATGGTCTGCAAGTCGGCGATCACCCAGGCGCTTCCGGCTGCCGATCCGTTCGCCAGCCTGCCCACGCCCGCGGCCTCCAACCCTTGCCTCAACGACAGCAAGTCGAAGCTGAAGCCGGGTACCTACTGCAGCGGCATGAGCCTGAGCGGTAACGTCACCCTCGATCCTGGCGTCTATGTCGTGCAGGGCAATCTGAAGATAAACGCCAACGCCAACATTTCGGGCAGCGGCGTCACCATCTTTATGTCCGGCAGCTCCACCGTCAGCATCAACGGCAACGCCACCGTGACGCTGAGCGCGCCGACCTCGGGTACCTATTCCGGCGTGCTGTTCTATGGCGACAGGACGGGAGCGGCGGCACAGAGCACCTTCAACGGCACCGCCAGCTCGCTTTTGACCGGCGCCATCTATTTTCCCCGGCAGCAGGTCAACTATCTCGGCAATTTCTCTGGCACCAGCGGCTGCACCCAAGTTGTTGCCGACACCATCCAGTGGTCGGGCAATTCGACCATCAACCAGGACTGCTCGAGCCTCGGGATGAAGGACATCCCGGCCGCCCAGTCGGTTGCGATCGCCGAGTAGCGGCCATGCGGCGATCGGCAATCCGTTTTGGCAGCGACCGCGCCGGCGTCGCGGCGGTAGAACTCGCGCTGGTGATGCCGGTGTTGTGCGCCACGCTTCTCGGCATCCTCGACGGCTGGTCCTATGTCACGAGCTCGCTGGCGATGCGGGCAGGGGTCAAGACAGCGGCGAACCTGGTCATGGCCGGTGGCGACGACAGCGCCACGCGGGCCGCGGCGCTGGCGAGCTGGGAACAGAAACCTGCCGACGCCGCGGTCACCGTTACGCGCAGTTATCTATGCGGAACGACCGTGGTCACGTCGACGACCATCTGCAGCGGCCCGAAAGTGCCTACGGTCTTCGTCCAGATCCAGGCATCGGGCACGTGGACGCCGCCTTTTACCTTCGGCCCCTATCCAAACAACACCGTCATAGGCCATGTGCAGGTGGTCCGTGTCCGCTAAAATAACTTCATATAGGCAAAAGCTTCGGGCATTTGCCGGCAATATCGACGGCGGCTCCGGTCTGGAATTCGCGCTGATCGCGCCCTTCCTCGTCATGCTCCTATTCGCCATCTTCGCCTTCGGCTGGTCGATGAACAGCATATCCAGCGTGCGCTATGCACTCGAGGCCTCCGCGCGCTCCCTGCAACTCAACAACACGCTGACCCAGTCCGACATCCAGGCGATCGCCAAACAGAAGCTGCAGGCGCTTGGCTTGCAGAATGTCAACGTCACCGTTACCACCGATCCGGCGAGCGGCGGCTTCGCCATGGCGCATGTCAACGCCAGCTACGCCTTCGTCATCAGCTTCCCTTATTTCAGCAACTACCCGATCAGCTACTCGACCTCGGTGACGGTGCCGATGGTCAGCGGCTAGCCGATCGTCGCTCGGCATCTGCGCCTTACCTTAGCAATCTCTAAAATCGCAAGGTTGGCGCCAGCCAGGAATGCTAGGGACTTGCTGTGATCCATTTAGGAGCGCAGCCATGACCTCCCCCGTTGGAAGCCAGCACGGCGCCGGCGCAGTGCATCATACGAGCAAGCCGCAGCCATCTTCGGAAACCTTCCCGGGCAAGAGCGCCGACAGCATCGGCCATCTTGCCAAGGCCTCTGTCCTGGAGACCGGCGACGACGAACCGAACGCCCAGGGAAAAGCCGCGTCCCGGATCGCGCGGATGGACCTGACCGTGCTTTCCGCCGGTGGCTCCGGCGATGGACAAGGGGCCGAGGCGCCGACGGATCAGGATGCCGGCGACACGAACCCGGCGGATCTTTCCCTCTAGCCACGCCGGACCATGCGCATTTTCTGCCGGCGCTGAGCCCTCTTGTCGGACGGCGCTGACGTTTCTGCTTTGCCGTTTCTTACAAAGCAACAAAGGCTTCGGACCTTGGTCCGGCGGAACGAGGGTCTTCTTTGTTCCAAACGGCCCAAGGTAGCTCGGCCCTTTGTATTTATGTTTAGTTTCAATGGCTTACCGACGTATTTGGCGACGATCCCTATGCGACGTGAGGCCTCCTCTCATTTCGCAACCGCAATTGCTTAAAGTTTATCCGACGCCATTAGCAAATTCTCATAAGAGGCTGCCTAGCGGTTGGGCCTGAAAGCTGATTGATCTGCGGAGAAGCACAATGACAACAATGCGCAAAACACTTCTGGCATCCCTTGCCATTCTGGCGCTCGCGGCCGCCCCAGCGCTTGCCGGCAACGGTAACGGCCATGGCGGCGGCAATGGCCATAGCGGCGGCAACGGAAACGGCGGCGGCAATTCCGGCGGCAAGGGTAACGGCAACAGCGGCGCCGAGCATGGCAAGTCCTCTTCTGCTCACGGCCACAACAAGGGCACCGACGACGCGACAGCTGATGTTTCGACCGACGACACGACGACCGATGAGACGACGGCCGCCGCCGCGCCGAAGGAGAAGAACCTTCACGCCAAGCTCGGCCGGCTGAATTCGCTCCAGCGCAACATCAATGCCTATATGAATTCCAAGAGCAAGAAGTTCGCCGGCGTCCAGGCCTATGTGACGCAGGCCGCGGCAGCCCAGAACGCGCAGGCCAAGCTCGACGCGGCAAACGCCCAGCTGGCGGCCGACCAGGGCAAGCTCGCCGATCTCACTCAGCAGCTCGCCGACCTCAATGCGACCGACACGACCGGCTTCACGCCCGAACAGCAGGCGGCTCTCGATGCGCAGAAAGCCGATGTTCAGGCGCAGATCGACGCGCAAAACGCGGCAATCACCGCCGACAACCAGGCGATCACCGATGCCCAGACCGCGGTGACCAATACGCCGGCCCCCGATGACGCCTCACTCGACGCCGCCCTGCAGGACATGGCCAACAAGCCGGTCGATCAGCAGGTGACGGACTGGGCCAAGGGCGTGCTGGCCGACAAGATCGACCAGGCCGCCGCGGCGACGTCCACGCCGTGACGCGATCGCGGCGGACCCGTTAGAGGGCGAGCTGCCAGAGGGTGAACTGCCATGCCGCCGGGCCCCCGCCCGGCGGCTTTTTTCTGTCGACGTGGCAGCGTCCACGCACTTGCGGTCTCCGGAAGAAAAATGGCTCGCCTCGGTCGAGGCGAGCCAAAAGCGGGAGCCGCATTGTTGGGTGTCGGTCCCGCAACAGGTTGCCACCTGTTTTCGGGGAGGGGCCGGCGCCCTGCTGGCGAATGAAAGCCAAGACGCCGACCCGGCGGTGCGGATGTTCGTGAGTGTGCAGACTCGCGCGGAAGAATGTCGCGTCCCGATACACCTATCGCTTGGCATGGGCAGGCTGGCAACAACTTTTGATACCCACGCGCTGCCCATGTGCGGGATTGCGTCAAGCTGTTGCCGGGGACGTCTTTGCCGCAATGACCCTTGACGGGTCAGCACGGGCCAATGCGCCGGCGCGTCGGACCTCAGTCGCCTTGTATTCGCCGACACGCAACGCCAATGTAGTGTCGCGCTCCCTGTTCTTGCCCGCCAAGGTGCATGGTTCAGACTCCGCCGCCCCCGGCGAAACCGAGCCCAGAGATGGGGAGTTGAGAAGACGACGGTCGATTCCTCAGGGATGTAGCTGTTGCTTCAATTGAGCCCGCCACTGGTTCAAGCACCAGTAGGCGGGCTTTTGATGCCGGGGCCGACCTAGAGCAATTCCAGGAAAAGTGTGAGCGGTTTTCCGTCAGGTATTGCGTCAAAACAAGGAGATAGAGCGGTTCGCCGTTTCCGTGAAATGAAACGCTCTAAAGCGCGTCGCGAAGCGTTCAGATCCGCTCCATGCGCTTTGGGTTTTGATTTTGCGCATGTCGTTATCCCGAAACCGGTTACCGCTTTCGGGAAACCAGCTTTAATCGGCGTGATTGAGCAGGCGGGTGGCGTCGGCGCGATCCTTCCCGCCCATGGTGCCGGCGTGATCGATGCCTTCCACTGTGATGGCGAATGTCCCGTTTTCGGTCCTGCCGATAAAGCCCTTCGCCTTAAGGTACCAGAGGTGAAACTCGAGATGCTCGCGCGGGCAGCCTGACAGGCGTTCGAGCTCCTCGTCACCGATGCCTGGATTGTTGACGTCTCGCCGCCGCCTCACATAGAGAAGCGACAGCAGATTGGCCTGGATGACGGAATCCCTCGCCAAGCCGCGGGCGTCGCGCGCCTCCTCGGTAAGTTCGTGACGAAGGCCCAGATGCTCGCGGTAAACGATATCGTACTGGGCCCGTTTGACCGGGTCGCGTAGCGTATTATGGGCTTCGACGATCTCGCTGAAGCGCGCTTCATTGCCAGTTTCCCGATTGTCGGGATGGTAGCGCATCGCAAAGTAGCGGAAAATCCGCTCGATTGTTTCTGAATTGGCCTTCGGGCTAATTTCCAGGAGCTCGTAGTAGTCAATGAACATTGTAATTGTGCTTCCGAAATCACGGAAACCACTCCCCCGATCCGCAGCATTGCCCAAATGCTGCGCGCATGCAAGGCGCAGCACCTGGCTTTGAACAGCTATGGCCGGCGCGGGCCGCCCATCATACGAAACTGTAAGATTGCGGCCACAATTGCGGGAGATTTGGACCCAAATTTAGCCATGCTCTTTTTACCTATTCAGTAACGCGAAGGCGTGGGACGCCTCATTGCCAAGGGATTCAATGCAATGAAAACCGCAAGCGGATATTCAACTTATCAAATCACGCTGCATTGGTTGATAGCGGTGCTCGTTTTATTTCAGCTTTTCTTCGGCGAGAGCATGACAACCGTCGCGGACGCCGTTGAAAACGGACAGTTCGCATCCGCGTCGGACCAGGCGCTCGGATCCGCTCACTACTGGGTCGGCCTGGCCATCCTTGCGCTCGTGCTCGTTCGATTGGTCCTCAGGCTCGCATCCGGCGCGCCGGCGCCGACCAATCGGGGGCAGAGATGGATGCAAATCACCGCGCATGTATCACACGGCCTGTTCTATGTGCTGTTGTTGGCGACACCCGCGGCCGGGTTGCTGGCATTCTATGTGGGCGATCCCTGGGGGGATATCCATTCGCTCGCCAAGCCTGCGTTCATCGTGCTGATCGCCGTCCACGCCCTTGCCGCGCTGTACCACCAGTTCTGGCTGAAGGACGGGACGCTGAAGCGCATGCTTTCGCCCGCTGGTTAGAAGCATGTCTCTCGAAAATGGGAACCGGTTTCGGGATAAAGACATGCGTAAAATCAAAACTAAAGCGCAGGGAGCGAATCTGAAAGATCGCGACGCGCTTTGGAGACGTTCTTGAAACGCCACTTGGTCCGTCCACTATTCCTGTGGAATAAACCTCAACCTCTGCTACGTTAACCAAGTTTGAAATTCAGGTGGCAACCTGGCCGACCTCAAGCCCGGCCCCCTTTTTGGCTCGCTCCGAAATGGGCGAGCCTTTTTTTGCCAAGCCGCCTCTCGGCTTTCGTCCGACGGCTTCACCGACCTAAAGCATGTCTCCCGAAAGTGGGAACCGGTTTCGGGATAAAGACATGCGGAAAATCAAATACCTGAAGCGCATGGAGCGAATCTGAAAGATCGCGACGCGCTTTAGAGCGGTTCACCGTTTCACGGAAACGGTGAACCGCTCTATCTCCTTGTTTTGACGCAATTCCTGACGGAAAACCGCTCACACTTTTCCTGGAATTGCTTTAGGTGCGCCATGGCTAATATGGCTTGCTGGATATAGACTTCATAGAGTCGGGTCCACAGAGGCATTGGGAGGGACAACAGAATGCCACGCGTATCGGAACTCTTCTTCAAGACGGCCATAGTCTTTCTCATCCTGGGCATCGCCGCCGGGCTGCAGATGGCGATTTCGGGCGATCACGGCGCCTTCCCGGCGCATGCCCACATAAACCTTCTTGGCTGGGTCACCAGCGCCATCTTCGGCGGCTATTATGCGCTCAACCCTGCCAAGGCCGAGCGCCGCATCGCCATGATCCACTACGGCCTCTATACGGTCGGCATCGTGATCATGCTACCGGCGCTCTACTGGATGCTGGCGGCAGGCCATCCGGAGATCGAGCCGGTCGTGGCGATAGGCTCCCTGATCGTCGCCGCTGCAGTGCTGGTCTTTGGCTTCGTCGTCTTCTCGTCGTCGGAGACTGTGCGCTCCGCTTCACCAGCCACGGCGCGCTAGCTTGCCGTCGAGCAGGGGCTTCGGCTTGGACGGGTTGGAGCCTCCAACCGAAGAGCCAGGCAAGACGGCCGTTAGCCTTGGGCCGAACAACACTGGGTGCGGACGGGCGCTGGCGACAATGCCAAATTGATTGCGCTTCGGAAGCATAACGCCAGGGCTAGCCCGGCTCGCTGTGCTCGAGCAGAGGAGTGCGGTGTGTCGGGCGAAACGGTTTGCAGCCGGTCTCCGGGCAAAGCGATTGGCCGGCCATTCGCCAGCAGGCTGCCGCCGGCTAAGGCAACAGCTTCGGAAAAAACAGCGAAATGACCGCCTGGATGATGCCGTCGCGCTCGAACGGGCCAGGCAATTTCGCAGGCGAGGCGGCGCCATCGCTCGGCTTGGCCTGGTCGGCCGCGCGGCCTTCGCGCTGGACAAGCCACAGCACCGCCGCGAAATAGCCGGCCTGCAAAATGACGGCGGCAAGGACTGTCCAGCCCAATGCCTCCCAGATCGATCCGGTGGACATGAATGTCCAGCCCAGGATCACCAGAAGCGTCGCCACCATTCCTACAAGGAACTGCGGAAAATACATGTGCCCAACCGAGCGCCGCGACCTTGTCCGGTCGTCGACGATCTCGCCCAAATCTCTACCCGTCATGACCCATGCACCTTTTCCGAGTGGACCGCAAGCCGCAACGGGGTCGTCGGCGGTTCCCTCGCACTTTCGTCCGGTCTGGTTGGGACCACGGACGCAGGACTTATGTGTGAGAACCGCGAGTTGCGCCAAATCGTTCCCAAGGAACCCGCATTCAAGCAACACCTGATGGAACGCGGCGCCCGCCGGGCGCGGGCAGGAGACGCCGCGCGCCTTCGGGGCGCCTTCAAGTCTCGCAAAAAAAAGGCCCGCCGAACGAAGGGCGGGCCTTTTTCTCGTGATGCCGTGCGGATCAGGTCAGGATCAGCACGATCTTGTAAGTGTCGGGGTCGACGATGACGATGCGCCCGTCGGCGAGCACGAAATACTCATAGCCTTCGTAGGCCGGGACGATCTTGACGATACGGGCCGGCAGCCGATGCAGGCGGATCTTGTGCCGCGGCACCTCAACGCCGACCGAGATGTCGAAGCTGACGTCGCGGACCGGCTCCACCTTGGTCTCGTGGAGGATCTGCGTGACCTGCGTCCTCTGCTCGACCGTCACATTGTTGATCGAGGCCGTCTTGTTCTGGTCGGTCTCGACAGTAGTGTTACCCTGGGCATTCTGCTGGGTGCTGGTGCCGGTCTTGCTCTGGGCATTCTGCCCGGTCTGCATCTTGGTCGTGCCCTGGGCGTTCTGCTCGGTGGCTGTTCCGGTCTTGCTCTGCGCATTCTGCTCGGTCTGCGTCTTGGTCGTGCCCTGAGCGTTCTGTTCAGTGCTGGTACCGGTCTTGCCCTGCGCCTGCTGCTTCTTCTTCAGCGTGGTGTTGTCCTGGGCGTTCTGCTCGGTGCTGGTGCCGGTGTTGCCCTGGGCGTTCTGTTCGGTCTGCATCTTGGTGTTGCCCTGAGCGTTCTGCTCGGTGGTGGCGCCGGCCTTGCCCTGAGCCTGCTGCTTCTTCTTCAGCGTAGTGTTGTCCTGGGCATTTTGGTCGGTCTTGGCGCCGGCCTGACCCTGGGCCTGCTCTTCAGTATTGGCGCCGGCCTTGCCCTGGGCCTTCTGCTCGGCCTGCGGCTTCATCTTGCCCTGGGCCTTGCCGCCCTTTTGACAGTCAGTCTGGCCGGCGGCGCACCCATTGTCGCCGCTGGGTTGCGCGGATTCGGTTTGCGCCATCGCGGCGCCGCAACCGACGCCGAGCGCGATCATGCTCGTGATCAGCAGGTGTTTCATCGGATTTCTCCTCGCAAAGTCGGTCCCTTCGCTGAGAAAACCCCGCCCGGAATGCATTGTTCCGAAATTGTTTTGTCAGGCGCCACTGACGTCCTGCGAAAAGCGGCGTCCGCAATTTTTTGCCGGAACAAGGGCTGCCAAAGGGCGTTACGAACAGTGCCGACCGGCTGTGAATCGCAGGCGCAGCGTGAGAGGCATTACATCACAAATGAGGAGAATATCGATGAAACTGCATCTCACAACCGCCGCCGCGGGCCTGCTGCTCTTGACCGGTATCGGCGCCGCCGCTGCCGAAGACGTCATCATTCAGCCCGAGCAGGAGACCGTCATCCGTGAATACGTGCACAAGCAGCCGCTGGCGTCGGTCAAGGTTCCCGGCGTGGAACTCAACGTCGGCACGGCTTTGCCGGATACCGTTGAGTTGCACGAGGTTCCCAACGTCAAGTATCGCTACGCGGTGATCGAGAACCGGACGGTCGTCGTCGATCCCGGCACGCGCAAGATCGTCAAGATCATCGAGTAAGATCCGTCCGGCTGAGTTGACGGCCCGCCGCCGACAGGGCGGCCGGCCGTTAACCAAGTATTAATTCGTTACCGTCTGCTAATGGAACCTTCGTTCCGGGCAATGCGTTGCCGTTGCTGTGTTCGAAATTGCCTCATAGAGAACACAAGCATGCGCAGGATGCGGGAATCGGGCGGCGGCGAAACAGGCACGGGTTGGGGAGGAGTCTAACCGACATGTCGAAACGAGAAATCGGAACATCCCGTTCGCTCGGGATGCGCGTCGCCGATCTGAAGGCCAGGATGCGCGATGCCCGGATCACCGAACATGAGATGAAGACCTTTCAGAAGGTCGCTGCCATCATGGGGGGCGGCGATGGCTCCCTACGCATCGACGCGGACGATCTGATCGCCGCGTCCTTCGTCACCGAGCCGCTGGGCGAATCGACGCCGAACTGACAGCGGCCATCAGCCGAAAATCACCGGTCGGCCCAGCCGAGCTCAGCGATCCATCGGGTGCTGCGCTCGCTGCCGTGTGGGGCTTTCGCGTGCCCGGTTGCGCCTGATCTTCGCCTCGCGCAGCACCGCCACCGGATCGGCGCCGGTCCACTCGATCCCCGCCTTCCTCGCGAAGAGCAGGAATGCTTGCCTTGCCTTGTCGAGATCGATCTCTCCGGCCCGCGCCGCCTCGCAGGCGTGCAGCGCCGTTGCGCAGCTCTCGCGCTGTGAGGCCCGCGGCCATTCCTTGAGAAAGTTCTGCATCTCGGTCAGCGAGGCGATTTCGCGCTTGAAGCCGGCGCCGACGGCAATCGCAACCGGAGCCGGAAGTTCGATGTCGCTTATGATGGAACCTGATCGCATGGCGACCGCACCCCTTGGATTTCAAAGTCTTGGGCAGTTTCAATGCCTTCCAATGCGGAGCCGATGCGAAGGTTCCGCCAGAGCAATTAGTTGTCGCTGACGGAACAACCCCCCGCCGGCAGCGTTTGCCCAGGGAGCTCCAATGTTCGTCCTGCCGATGTTTCCGCCCCTCGCGGAGGCAGGGCGGAGCTCGCTGATACGCGATCCGAAGGATCGTCGTGAATCCAAACAGGAGAGAAACGATGAAAACCACCCTCATTCCAGCTGTCGCCGGCCTGGCTCTGATGGCCGGCATCGGCGTCGCGGCCGCGGACGAGGTGATCGTCACGCCCGAGCAGCAGACCGTGGTCAAGGAATATGTCCACAAGCACCCGATCGCCTCGGTCAATGTGCTTGGCCTGGAGCTTGGCGTGGGCTCGACCGTGCCTGACACTGTCGAGCTGCAGACCGTTCCGGACGTCAAGTACCGCTATGCGGTCGTCAACGACCACACGGTGCTGATCGATCCCGGCACGCGCCGCGTCGTCCAGGTGATCCAGTAACATCTGGTTCCGAAGAGCCCGATCCCTCCGCCGAAGCATCGGAAGGATCGGGCTCTTCTCGCATCGAGGCACAACGCCTAGAATAGCCAGCGGTTTGGGAGGCAACGAAGCGGAAGGAGTCGTTGCCATGCATCATCCACACGTCGAATCACCCAGCGTCGCCGCCACCGTTGACAAGCTGCTGGCCGAGCACAGGACTGGCCTGCTGACCATGCAAGAGGCAATTTCCCTGCTGCGGCAGCGCACGGGGACCGACCGCTCTGACGCGGATTTAGCCGGACTGATCGCAAAGAAGGCAGCGCATCTGGGCATCGCGGTCGTCGTCGACGGACACTGAACGAATTTGCCGCCTAAGTCGGTCGCATATGCGTGATACCGAAGACGCCGCGTGAAAATTCCGCTACTGTTCGCGCCGGGGAACCCGTCCCAACATCAGGAGGCGACAGTGACGGACGACAGGCACGAACGCATTCGCCAGCGCGCGCACGAGATCTGGGAAAAGGCCGGCCGGCCCGAAGGTGCTCATATGGAGCATTGGGAACAGGCAGCCGCCGAGATCTACGCGGCAGGCAAGCCGAAGAAAGCTGCGAAGAAGGCGGCTGCCGCCAAGGTCGAGAAGCCGAAAGCCGCCAAGGCGGAAAAGCCCGCCAAGGCCCCCGCCAAGGCAAATTCGGCCAAACCGAAAGCCAAGGCCTGATTTTTCGGCGGCAGCACCGCCGCCGGCTCATCCCGACGATCTCCGACAACGACCGGACGCGGCTGACCCACCCCGCCCGGCGGTTTGTGATGGAGACGCCCGAACTGCCGTTGAAGGCGCGTCGGCCTTAACAAGATTAGCTATCAATAAAATCAGATATTTCTCAAGGCGGGCGCGTAGCCGAAATCGCTAACGCGCTGCCTTCCTTGCATATTGAGCGACCGCGCAGATGAGGGCCAGCGCGGCTGTGTCGCAAGCGGTCCGCGATGGCGACGGTCCTTTAGCGAAAAGGATCGCGTCCGCGACCGGGACCGTCAGGCCGTATTTTTTAGCAAATGAGGTGACTTCGTAGGGTTGGTCGTCGGGTTGTATGCCGATGTCGATTTGCTGATCCATCAAACGAGTTCCTCCCTGGTGTGCGGCTTTACCCTCGTTCGCCTGAGGGGAATTAACGCCCGGCCACTTATCCGCGTCCACCAATTGCCGATTGTGTGAAACGATGCATTTGTCGAGGTGCGGAGCCGAAGGTTGCAGAGGCTGGCTGAGGGGCGGAAGTCCGCCCCTTCTCCCCTGTGGGAGAAGCTGGATCGGCGCGCAGCGTCGAGACGGATGAGGGGTGTTCCAGCTTGACGGCGACGTTCGTCACCGCAGGCATATAGTGCTAGATCTTCGGCGCCTCACCAGCTTCGCGAGGCCACCTTCTCCTGCAAGGGGAGAAGGGGGGCGTTAGATCACCACGCATCGCTCGACACGGCGAACCTCACACCCGCGGCGATCATCGCGCTCTCGCATTCGCTGATCAGCCTGAGGTTCCGCGAATATCGCGCCACCGTTTCCGGCAGCCATGCCGCGCAGGCCTCGACATAGGCGCGGCCATGCACCAGCGCGCCTGTCGAAAGCCGCTCCTCCTTCTCGGCGATCACCTTCAGATATTGGCGGATGAAGCGGATGTCGTCGGCGATGTCCTGGCTGGCCATGCGCCAGGCCGCGGCGAGGCGTTCGCGCTCGGCGAGCGGCAAGGGCGACAGCAATGGGCGGGAGAGGTCGGCGAAAGCGGCATGGTTCGCGGTGTTCAAGCAGGGGTCCCTCAACAAGGGAACTATCGTACTTTATGTACGAAATATCGTCAAGCATGGTTCGTACAATTTGAACGATGGACCGTTATAAGAAATCCGCGAAAATCTTATAACGAGCTGCATCTCCCATAGGGAGATGAGGCGCCTGGGCCAATCGACCCGGCAAAAAACCACTTCCCCGTTGCGGCAAACAGTGCTTTAACGCCGCCATCCACAGGGGTGCTCCGTACGGTCGGGGCTGAGATGGGGGCGGCAAGCCTTCGGACCCTAAAGCTGATCTGGATAATACCAGCGGAGCGAGGCGGGCCATGTTTTCCGGCGCACAGATTTCCCTTTATCCCATGACCGACGATTTCGTCGGCGTCATCCTCGGAGCGCTCGGCGCGCTCGATCCTTACCGCGACAGGCTCAGGATCGAGACCGACGACATCTCGACGCTGCTGGTCGGGCCGCCCGAGGTGCTGTTTGCGGCGATGCGCGACCTGTTCGTGGCGGCGGCCAAAAGCGGCAAGCACTGCGTTCTGTCGGCCGCCGTCTCGCGCGGCTGCCCCGGCGAGCCGGACGACCCCATCTGCCGTTCCGACGAGATCGGCGGTCCCGCGATCCCGCTCGATGAACGCAAGCGCGCCGCGCTCCGCGCCGTCGAGACGACGCCTTCGACCGACCAGCCGGTGGCGGCGCAATTCTCGCTCTACGTGATGGGCACCGGCGACCACATGGACGAGATCTATGGCTGCATCGAGTTCCTGAAAAACTCCGGCGTCTTCGAGCGCTCGAAAAACTTCTGCACCAAGCTGCGCGGCGATGCCGGCGCGGTGTTCGCCACGCTCAACGAAGCCTTCTGCCGCTTCGGCCCGGCCGCGGGCCATGTGACGCTCGACATCACCATCTCGGCCAACAGCCCGACCGCGGTTTGAGCCGCGCGCTGGAGTTGTCGAGGAGAGTGTCGTGGCTATTGGCCAAAGCATTGGTGCCGGCGAATCTCCCCCCTCGAGGGGGAGATGCCCGGCAGGGCAGAAGGGGTCCCAGCGCGTAGAGCGCCTACCTCCTCTGCGAAGCAGGATGAGGTCGGCGCTCTACGTGAGGCGTCCCCCTCTGGCCTGCCGGCCATCTCCCCCGCAAGGGCGGAGATCAGCTGTCGCGACCGCCTTCGCCAAGTTCTTCCCCGCCGCGCTCGCCTTCGCTCTTCTCCTCCTCGCCTGGGAGCTCTACGCCCGCCTCGGCGGCCTCGCGCCCACCGTGCTCCCCGCACCCTCGCGCGTGCTGACGCAAGCCTGGGAGAACCGTGCCGCGCTCGCCGAAAACACGCTCCCCACCATCCGCGCCACCCTGGCCGGCTTCGCCTGCTCGCTGCTTGCCGCCTTCATCCTCTCGGCGCTGGTCGATTTCCTGGCCCCGTTGCGCCGCGCGCTGTTTCCGCTGCTGATCGCCAGCCAGACCTTGCCGCTGGTGGCGATCGCGCCGCTGGTGGTTCTGTGGTTCGGCTTCGGCCTGCTGCCGAAGATCCTGCTGGTGGCCTTGGTCACCTTCTTCCCGATGATGGTAGCTCTGGTCGAAGGCTATGCCGCCACGAGCCCGGAAATCAGCCAGATGCTCGCTGCCATGGGGGCAGGGCGCTGGCGCATCTTTTGGCTCGCCCGGCTGCCCTCGGCGCTGCCCTATTTCTTCGCCGGCTTGAGAATATCCATCACCTATGCGGTGGTCGGCGCGATCTTCGCCGAATATGCGGGCGCGGCGAAGGGACTGGGCATCTACATGCTCAGCGCCAAGAACAACTTTCGCCCCGACCTGGTGCTTGCCGCCGTCGCCGTCAGCTCGGTGCTGACGCTGGCGCTGTTCGGCCTGGCGGTGCTGGCGCAGCGTCTCGCCATGCCCTGGGATAGGGCAGGGCGCGACCGCGATGCCGGATCCTCCGAGGGCCGGCCATGACCCGCCTCGAGCTTCGCGACGTGCGAAAAAACTTCGGCCCGCTGGAGGTTCTGGCCGGTATCTCGCTCCACGTCGCGGCAGGCGAGTTCGTCTCGATCCTCGGCCCCTCCGGCGCCGGCAAGTCGACGCTGTTCCAGTTGCTTACCGGCGCGATCCGGGGCGAGGGCGAGATGCGCTTCGACGGCGCGCCGCTCGATGGCGCCCGCTTCGCCTTCATGCCGCAGCGCGACGCGCTGATGCCGTGGCGGCGCGTCATCGACAATGCAACGCTCGGGCTGGAAGTGCAGGGCATGAAGCGCCGCGCGGCACGTGAGCGCGTGGCGCCCTTGTTCGCCGAGTTCGGCCTTGCCGGCTTCGAGCGCGCCTGGCCGGCCGAGCTGTCCGGCGGCATGCGCCAGCGCGCCGCCCTTCTGCGCACCGTGGTGCAGCAGCGCGACATGCTGCTTCTCGACGAGCCGTTTGGCGCGCTCGATGCGCTCACCCGCGCCGCCATGCAGCGTTGGCTGGAACGTATGTGGCGAAACCATCGCTGGACGGCGCTGCTCATCACCCACGACGTGCGCGAAGCGGTGCTTCTGTCCGACCGCATCTACGTGCTGTCGGCGCGGCCCGCGCGTGTCGTCACCGAAGTGGCGGTGCCGCTGCCGCGCCCACGCACCGAAAGCGCCGATCTCGCCCGCGAGGCGGCCGCGATCGAGGCCGGCATCCTCGACACACTGCTCGCCGCCGATCCGAATTCCCGACCATCCGATGGAGAGATGAAATGACCGACTTCACCCGCCGCCAGGCGCTGCTTCTGGCCGCCAGCCTGCCCGTTGCCGGGGCCGTCACACGTGCCCGCGCTGCCGCCCAGAAAATCACCGTGGCGCTCGACTGGACCGCCAACACCAACCACATCGGCCTGTTCGTCGCCCGCGACAAAGGTCTTTACCGGGATGCCGGTCTGGATGTCGAAATCCTGCCCTATGGCGACACCGGCTCCGGCACGCTGGTCGCCAACCGTGTCGCCGATTTCGGCATTTCCGGTTCGCTCGGTCTGTTCACCCAGAAGAGCGCCGGAGCCGACCTGAAGGCCGTCTACGCCGTCGTCCAGTCGGAGACCGGCCGCGTCGTCTTCAACGCCGACCGCGCCGCGATCAAAAGCCCGAAAAATCTCGACGGCCTGACCTATGGCGGCTTCGGCAGCGCCTGGGAAAACGCGCTGTTGCGGACCATCATCCGCCATGACGGCGGCAAGGGCGATTTTTCGACCGTTACGCTCGGTACCTCCGCCTATGATGCGCTGGCCAATGGCGCGGTCGACTTCACGCTCGAAGTCTCGACCTGGGAAGGCGTCGAGGCCGAACTGAAGGGTCTCAAGCAGCGCAGCTTCCGCTACGCCGACTATGGCGTGCCGGACGAGCACACCACGCTGATCGTCTCCAGCAACGCCTTCCTCTCCGCCAATCCCAAGGCAGCCGCCGCCTTCGTCCAGGCGACGCGGGCCGGCTATGCGTTCGCGGTTGACCACGCCAAGGAAGCCGGCGAACTGCTGGTCGCCGCCAACAAGGACACGCTCACCAACCCGGCGCTGATCGATGCCTCGCTCAAGGCGCTGAACGACGGGCATTTCCTGAAGAGCGCCGCCGGCGCCATCGGCACGATGGACAAGGCGAAGATGGAGGCGATGGGTGGCTACCTGTTTGCGTCCGGCATCCTGCTTGACGGCAACGGCAAGGCGCTGACGACGCGACCGGACTTCTCTGCCTATTTCAGCAATGAGTTCCTGGGATAGGGCGAACTGACGAAGGGCTGTCGGCCGAGAGCCCGGGCGGCGGCGGCCCGACAGGGTTCGACCAGCGGCGCTACCGTCATGCAATCGAGTGATGAAGTCTTCGCCGGTCGGCGCTAACGCTGCTCATATGCATGGCAACGAAGCCCATGCTCCTTCGAGCGCCGGCTGTGAGAGTGTGCCCACTCCCTAGTCAGGTTGCCAGTCAACCGGCGCCCTCATGGCCCGCTGCCGACATCTCGCGCAGCGGGCTTTTTCTTGGGGAAATGAATGGTGGCGGCCCGGCGCCATCGCTGTTGGGGTGCGAACGGTAGGCGCCGAGCCTAACCGACAGCTGCGTAAGGGATACGTCGCTGTCGGCTAACAAGGCTTATGCGCCGTTGCTAATATATGTGAAGCGTTCAATCGAACGAAGGCCCGGGACATTCGCACGAATTCGACTGCGATTTGGGGACCTTCCTGTTCCCAAATCAACTATCGGCCTTCTTCGTGCTGAATAGCCTTCTCAGCCACACCAGCGGCAGCAGCAGGATGAAGGCGCCTTTCTTCAGCACCACCAGGGCGAGCGCGATCAGCCCAGCGCTGGCGGCCCCGCCATATTTGACGCCGAGCATCGTCGCCAGCACACCCAGCGCGCCATAGCCGGCCACCTTGTCGCCGCTTGAGAATTCGAAATAGGACGAACCGGCCTGCGGCTTGTAGGCGGCGGCCGATGCGGCGACGATCTTCTGCACGTCATCGCTTGTGATGTTGCCGTTCACCGGCACGATCTTGATCGGCACATAGCCCTGCCGGTCGAAGATCGAGACCGAGATGTTGATGGTCCGGTCGCCGCCCCAGTTCAGGATGTTGGCGTAGTAGAGGATGTTCTTGCCCTTATCGATGCGCGGATAGACGAGCCAGCCCTCGAAGCGGATGTCCTGCCCAAGCCGCTGCGACTGCGCCTTGACCGAATCCTTGAAGCTCTCCTCGATCGAGCCGATTTCCTCGCTGCGGTCGCCGCTGTCCCAGTCGGCGAGGCTCACATAGCCGTCCGAAACCGGCTTCTCGACGGTCAGGTTGTCGATCTCCGGCGTCAAGCCGAAGATCAGCTGGTCGATCGAGCCGCACTCGCCGCGGTCCCAGCCGAACTCCTTCACCACCAGATCGCAACGGTCCTCCGGCTTCAGGTAGAAGGCGCCGCTGCCGGCCGGAGCGATCGTGCCCCTGGCGGCGCTCAGCGGCCGGGTAAAATCCTGCGGATGATAGTTCGCATCCTCGGCATGCACGGTCGCCGGCTGCGCCAGCAGGCAGGCATGCGCCACCGCAATGAAAATCAGGTTCTTCCTGACCGATTTGTTCATGACCCCCTCCGGTGGACCGGAACCCAAATCTCACGCCCCTGTGATCTAACGGGATTTCGAACGCAAGTACAAGTCGGAAAAGTTCTTTTTTTGTTCTTCGTGCAGACTGTGACGTTCCGGCATTGCCGCGGCGCGCCTAATTCTTCACGATGGCGTAGAGCAGGGCAGTTTTGACCGCGGACGGGCTTCGCGCCTCAGCCGGGCTGCGCCGAGCGGCCGTCCATCCTCACATATCGATCATCGACCTTTTCACGCGCCCGATGATGGTGATCGCGCCCTCCAGTTCCGGCGGCGGGATATCCAGGTAGGAAGCCGGCTGGAACGGCGGGTTGTCGTTCGGGCGGTAGCGCTTGTAGGTGGCCCGTCCGGTCTCGTCCGAGATCACGTAGCAGCCATTGGTCACCAGCCGCTTGTCGCGCAGATTGACGAAGATGATCGAATCCGGCGGCGAGATCTTGTTCATCGACGGACCGTCGACGCGCAGCGCAATCCATTCGCCTTCCTCGAGGTCGGCGGTGGGGATGGTCGGATAGTCGGAGAGGTTGACGACGCTGTCCTGGCTGCCGAGCTCGCCAGCGCTGATCCAAGACACGATCGGCACGTCGACGGTGACGGGCGAGGAGGCGAGGCTGACCGGCGCTGCTTCGGCCCCATCGCCATTGAACAGCAGCCAGCCGGGGTCGACGCCGAACAGCCGACCGTATTTCTCGGCGGCTTTTCGCGACAGCGGCCGGTTGCCGTTCTCATGGCTGATCAGCGTGTTCTTGTTGATCTCGCGCAGCGCTCGCGCGGCATCGCTGGGCGAGGCATAGCCGGCCTGGGCGCGCGCCTGCTGCAATCTGTGCCGGGAATCCATCATCGTACAAAATGCCTGAAAATTTCGTCCAAAGTGTACGATTTCGCTTGCGCGTCATTCGTACATAACGTACGCTTAGCGCATGAATGAGCATCCCGCAAGCATTTCCGCACTGCCAGTGATTCCGCCGCAGCCTATGCCGGGGCTGCCCACGAGTATCTTGGGGCTGCCCATGAGTATCTCAGGGCTTATCGACCGCTGGGGCAGCATCGGCGCTTTCGCCACCGATGTCGGTTGCGGCTACGAGGCGGCGCGCCAGATGCGCCGGCGCGGCCGCATCGCGCCGCAGCACTGGCCGCTCGTGGTGGCGGCAAGCCGCAGGCTGGGCATTGCCGGCGTCAGCTACGAATGGCTGGCCGGCCGCGCTGCCGCCACGCAACGGGCGGGCGCCATGCAAGGGGAGGCGGCATGAACGCGCTCCCGTCACATCTCGAACTCCAATCGTCCGGACTGTCCTCCTCCCCGGTCCGGGCGCATCCCGGGGCGCTTGCCCCGGATCCGGTCGAACCGCCCGCACCCCGGTTCACCGGAACGGCCGGAGCCGCTCCTCCCCCGGCTCCGGCCGCCAATTCGGCCACAAGCTGCATTCGCACCGAGGACGGCACCGTCATCCTGTTCGACCGCGCATCGGGCCGGGCGGTGTCGGGCCAGACGCGGGCCGCCGCCGAGGCGGCGCTTGATCGACTGAACGGCGCCGCGCCCGGCGCCGCCTGAACCCACCACTTTCCCCACCTGACCTGACCGACGGCCGCGCGGCCGAACCATGGCGCCTGGCCGAAGCCTGGCCCTTCGCACACCCCTTGGCAATCAACGGAACGAGAAGATGGCAGCCGCCTATACTGAAAAGGAAATCGACGAGATCGCCGCCTGGCTGAAGGAGGGGCTTTCGGCCTCGCGCATCGCCGGCCGCTTCAGCGCGCTGCGCGGCAGCCCGGTCACGCGCAACGCCATCATCGGCATCGTCCACCGCAATGCCGGCTTGAGAGCCATCGGCTTCGCCAACCCCAAGGGCGGCCGCGCCGGCGGCCGGCCGAGGAAGCAGGCGCGGCCGGATCGTCCGGGCCGGCGAGGCAGGACGGTGGTTGGAGGGATGGCGCTCTCCGAGCCGGCCGCGCTTTCCAGATATGCCGAGCTGGTGGAAGGCGCCGGCGGCGCAACCGCCGATCTCCCCCCTTGCGGGGGAGATGTCCGGCAGGACAGAGGGGGGTGCTGTCCCGCCGACGTATCGGTCGTAGGCAACCCCACGCAGGCGCAAACCACCGCCCGCACCTCCAAGTCGAAAAGACCCAAACCCCGCAAGCCGGCGCGCACTTTGCCGCCGGCCTGGCTTGCGCCTGGCGAGCGCCAGAAATCCGAAGCGCAGCTCTACAAGCTCCCCGCGCCGCCGCCTGCGGTAAACCCCGGCCGCCAGCCGCATGTCGCGGCCATGCGCTTCCTCGACTGCCTGTTCGGCCGCTGCCGCGCCCCGCTCGACCTCGCGCTGCGCGAAGAGCCGGAGACCGACCCGCTGGGCGCGCGTCCCGGGCCCGACATGCTGTGCTGCGGTTTGCCGACATCCGCCACGCGGTCCTACTGCGCGCACCATCACGCAAGGTTCCACGGCCATCGCGGGAGGGGGATGTGAGGGTGAAGCTGCTGATCTCCCCCCAGGTGGGGGAGATGCCCGGCAGGGCAGAGGGGGGCGCGAAGGAACGCGACGTCTCAGAACTGTCTTTCGCTTCAGTCTGTTGTGACTGGGTAGGGATTCCAAACACTGATATGCTGGCGGGACAGCGCCCCCCTCTGTCCTGCCGGCCATCTCCCCCTCAAGGGGGGAGATTAGACAATCGCCGCTGCCCCGCCGCTCACCCGGACTCCTCCCCATGAGCGGAACGATCTGGTCGAAATTCTTCTGGTCGGACTGGGAGTCCGATCCGAACCTGCGCCTGTGCTCGCTGGCAGCGCAGGGCCTATGGATGCGCATGCTGTGCATTGCCGCGGCGCACGAGCCCATCGGCTATGTCGCCATCGCCGGCAAGGGGCTGGACGAGGCGGCGCTCGCGCGCCTTTCCGGCTGTCCGGAGGCGGAGCTTGGCGCGCTGCTTGCCGAACTGGAGCAGAACCGTGTCTTCTCGCGCGACCGCCGCGGCCGCGTCTATTCCCGGCGCATGATCGCGGATGCCCGCAAGGCGCGCGTGGCGCGCCGCAACGGCTTGAAGGGCGGCAACCCAAGCCTTTCGAGGGAAAGCGCTTTTTCGGCGTCGGATAAGCGGCGGGCAAGGGCAGGGGATAAACCCCAGAGTCCAGACTCCCAGAATCCACAAGCCATCGATCCATCGGGAGAAAAAGCCCCGGCTTTTTCTCCCCCGACTGTCACTTCGCGGGACAGACATGGGAAAGCGGTTTCGGATCGCCCAGCCGGACAAAAATGGCATCGCCGCAACACCCATGTCGATGCCGCCAACAAGATCATCGAGGAGATCAATGACCGCAGCCGAATTGCAGCAGGCGGCGAAAGCGCTGGCCGCGATGTTTTCTTGCTTCCCGCAATCCGCGCTCGCTGACGCCGAGATGCAGCTGCGCGGCTATCTCGCCGCCGTGCAGGATGCCGAACTTCAAGACGTCGAGGCCGCCATCCGGCGCTTCATCCGCGGCGAGGCCAAGGCCGGCAACGCCCAGTTCTGCCCGTCGAGCGCGCAGCTTTCGATCGAGGTGCGGGAGCGGCGGCTGATGCGGGAGCTGACGGCGAAGCGGAGAGGGGATTTACCTGTGAAGCTGGTGAAAACATAGGCGCCAGCCAATCTCGAGATTGTCGGTGCCAGGCACCCCCCCTCTGGCCTGCCGGCCATCTCCCCCGCAAGGGGGGAGATCAGCTCTCATCACGGCTTTCGCCAATCGCCAGCGTTGCAGGAAGGGCGCCTGCGCCAGAGCTGCCAATCTCCCCCCTTGCGGGGGAGATGTCCGGCAGGACAGAGGGGGGTGCTGTCCCGCCAACCTCTCCAGTTTCCACCACCCACAAAGGACCGCACCCATGCCCCGCAAAGCTGCCAAAAAACCGCAACCCCCAAAACTCCCCAAGGGCGAGGCCGAGCAGGTGCGCATCCGCCGCGAGGTCGGCCACGATTTCGCGCTGAAGCAGGACGCCTTCGGCCGCCAGCGCCTCACCGCCGGCACGGCCGAGGCGCGGCGCGTCTACGAAGTCTCGAACGGCGGCTACACCTCCACCGGCGGCATCGTGCGCCTGCGCAATGTCGATCCGCTTGTCGGGATCACCTCGCTGATGCGCCAACAGCGCGAGGCCGGCCAGCGGTTTCGCGACGATTTCGAACGCAGCCAGCGCGATGGCCTGCAGCCGCAATCCTGGAGCGAGCGCGTCGACGGTGGCCGCGTCGGCGGCGGCGTCCCCGACCGCGTCCTCTCAGCCGGCCGGGCGCATGCCCACGCCACGGCGGCCCTCGCCCACTGGGAGGTGGCGGAGGTGGTGCGCAAGACCTGCCTCGAAGGCCAGTCGGTGAAGGCTATCGCCGAACGCAGCGGCGAGGGACGGGATGTGGTGGTGAAGCTGCTGAAGGTCGGGCTGGATCTGTTGGCGGTGCACTATGGGATGATGGGGAGGCGGGCGGGGTGAGCGGCAGTACCTGTCAGTATCGGTTGAACCCATCGCTCGCTCGCCCATTGACCGGGCATGCAACGATCAAGGAAGGACAAAGCCATGCACATCATCCTGGGTGGCACCGGCCATGTCGGTTCGGGCGCGGCGGCGGCGCTGTTGCGGCGCGGCGAGGCGGTCACGGTGGTGACGCGCGATAAGGCCAATGCGGCACATTTGGCCGAGCAGGGCGCTGAGGTCGCGGAGGCGGATGTTCGCGACCCCGAGGCGCTGCGCAAGGTGTTGCGACAAGGCCGCCGCGCCTTTCTTCTCAACCCGCCTGCCGATCCGGCGACCGATACCGACGCCGAAGAGCAGAAGACAGTTGCCGCCATCGTCACAGCGCTTGCAGGCTCAGGTCTTGAAAAGGTGGTGGCGGAATCGACCTATGGCGCGCAGCCGGGCGAAGGCATCGGCGATCTTTCCGTGCTCTACGGCTTCGAGCAGAAGCTGAAGGCGCAGACCATTCCGGCCAGTATTATCCGCGCCGCCTACTACATGAGCAATTGGGATCAGGCACTGGAGACGGCGCGGCGTGACGGTATCATCAATTCCTTCTTCCCGGCCGATTTCAGACTGCCGATGGTGGCGCCGCAGGATCTCGGCGAGGCCGCCGCGCGGCTTTTGCTGGAGCCTGTAGCCCAAACACGCGTGCATTATGTCGAAGGGCCAAAGCGCTATTCGCCGGCCGATGTCGCGCGCGCCTTTGCCGAGGCACTGGGCAAGGAGGTGCGAGTGGTGACCACGCCGCAAGAGCTCTGGCTGGAGACCTATCAGCAACTCGGCTTTTCAAAAGCGGCAGCGCGATCCTATGCGCGCATGACGGCTGCTACGCTCGATGGTCCCATGCAGCCGGAGGATCCGGAGCGCGGCAAGATCACCCTGGAAAACTACGTCGCTGCGCTGGTCGAGAAGAAAGGCGCACTTGCGATGTGAATCAGGCAGTTGGCGGGTTACGACGAATCAAAATGTTAGGTGCATTGTCGGCATGGACTTACGCCACGGCCTGCAGCCGCAATCCTGGAGCGAGCGCGTCGGCGACCGCCGCGTCGGCGGCGGCCTCCGACCGCGTGCTCTCAGCCGGCCGCGCGCACGCCCACGCCGCGGCCGTGCTTGGCGGTGCACTATGGGACGATGATGGGGAGCGGGGTGGGGTGAATATAAAACGCTGGTTGATCGCGGAATAACCATGAGTTGAAATCGCTCAGGTCAAATCGGCGCAGCCGATGTATTCGTCTGATGGTCTGGAATTTTAAACGAAGTGATATTGAGTCATCAATGAAATATCCCGATGGAACCCTTGCTAGGATTGGCGACAAGATCGTTGTCTGGGAGGGCAATGAAGGCGTCGTGGTCTGCTCCATGGATACCGACGAATATTCCGAGGAATACCCGAAGAAAAACTTCGGCTATCTCGGGCGAGGGATCATGGTTCTGTCTGAAAAAGCAGGGCTGATCCATTATGTGACGCCTGAGGAGGAGATGCGGCTCTTGGAGAGAAGGGCCGGTGAACGTCAGGCCGTTTGGCATCTGGAATGGTACGATCGCCAGACCGAACGTCTTGCGGGCGACGAGGAGCTTCGGGGCCTCGCTGACGCGAATGTCAGGCGCGTTCTTGACAGGCCGACTTCGGACGATCTGGCCGGAATGTTTGAATTGAACGCCGGCCTTTCAGAAAGGCTCATCGGCGTCGTTGAAATCAAAACCAGCTTCGACTTCGATCGCTATGACTATTTCCTAGGTAAGGTGTCGAAGGTGTTGCCATGAGCAGGCAGTCCTTGGCCTATCTTACTGTTGTCCTTGTATCGGTCGTCATCGTGCTGCTCGCCTTCTTACAGGCGATCATGCTTGCCTGGCTGTCTCAGTCCCGGAGCGGCAGCCGGAACTCGCATCGCCGCAATTCCGCTTTTGGCTGTTCTTTTCGGTGGGGCTGATCGCGCTAGTGGTTGGGATCGCGGCTGTTGTGCGTTGGGTTCGCCAGCAGAATCGTGAGTATCGCTGAGCCGGGCAACTGTCGCCAGATCACAGACGCCTGGCGGCGCTGACCTTCGATGTTATTATCGGAGAGCGCCTCAAGTGCCCTTCTTTCTAGACGTCGGACCTTCATTGCTGTGAGGAGCTGGCTCCCACCCGAACACGCTCCTTCCCCCCAGCAAATGCGACTGGTCCATCTCGCCGGCCACGATCTCCTTCAGACTCGGCCCCGTCACATAGCGCTCCATCCGGCGTGACTCCCCGTCCAGTCGCCTCAGCGCCTCCAGCTCCTCGCTCCGCCCGAGCTTCGCCTTTCCCACCGCCGATTTCAGCACGGTGATCGTCTCGTCATAGACCTTCAGCGGCACGGGGAAGGGGTGGCGGTCCTTGCCGCCGTGGGCGAGCGAGAAGCGGGCCGGGTCGGAGAAGCGATAGGGCGCGCCATGCACCACCTCCGAGACCATGGCCAAGGCCCGCACCGTGCGCGGGCCGACGCCGGGGACGAGCAGCAGCTCCGGAAAATCCTTGGGGCCGCTTTCGATGGCCGACGCGATGTTGCCGTGCAGGCGGCGCATGACGATGTCGCTTTCGCGCACGTCGTGGTGCGCGGGCATGATGAGGTTGGGGAGCAGCGGCTGCGCGGCCGGTTCCGGCTCGGCCCTCACGATTTCCGGGGGCTCCAGCACGGCAAGCTCGGTCAGGATCTTTTCCGGGCTCATGGTCTTGAGCAGTTCGACCTGGCCGCCGCGCGCTTTCTCGGCGCGATGGTCGGTGAGATTGACGATCTCGCCCTGGCGCTCGCCCTCGATCGCCGCATGCGGCTGGTCGACGAAGCTGGTCAAGCCCTCCGAGAGCCAGTGATAGCGGCGCGCCTGGCGGGCGTCACCGTTCATGCCTTGCTGCACCACCACCCAGCGCCCGTCATCGGTGACGAAGAAGGCGTGCAGATAGAGGTCGTAGCCGTCCTGCACGGCGGCGCTGTCCACCTTGGCCACCAGCCGGCTGGCGGTGGCCAACGCATCGCCGTCGAGCCCGACGCGCTCGCCGATGGCGATCAGCTCGCCCGGCGTCTTGCGCGAATGCGCGCCGCGGCCGCCGCAGACATGGATGCCGAGCTCGCCGGCCATCGGGTTCAGTCCGCGCTTCAGTGCGCCGATGACCGAGGTGGTGATGCCGGAAGAATGCCAGTCCATGCCCATCACGGCGCCGAAGGACTGGAACCAGAAGGGATGCGCCAGGCGTCGCAAGAGCTCGTCGCGGCCGTAATGGTGGATGATCGCCTCGCACAGCACCGCGCCGAGCCTGGTCATGCGCTCGCCCAGCCATTTCGGGACCCGCCCGCCATGCAGCGGCAGGTCGGCGCTGCCGCCTCGCTGCGTCACGTCGATTTCTCCGCGGATGCCGGTGAGTTAGATGGCATTTTAGCGGAGATTTGCAAGGCGCAGAAACTGCGATCTCCCCCCACAAGCGGGAGGAGATCAGCTATTCGCCGGCGTCACCTAGTACCTGTAATAGTGCCGGTGGTGGTGGTGTCTATGGTGGTACCACCAGTAGTGGTGATGGTGGTGCCGGTGGTGATAGACGTAATAGTACCTGTGGTGCCGGTAGTACCGATAGTGCGGATAGCGGACCACATAGCTCGGGTAGTAACCGCCGTAATAGTCGCGGTAGCCGTAGTACGGGCGGTAGTATGGGCGGTAGAATGGCCCCGGCCCGTAGTCGTAATAGGAAGGGCCTATGCCGAAGCCGAAGAACACGCGCGCATCCGCCGGCGCGACCGTGGCGGCCGCCGACGCGACGGCGATCACCGAGGCAAGTAGAAGCTTTTTCATGGCAACCTCCTCCTGAAGGTTCGCATTGACAACGCTTTACAAGCCGAAAAGCTGCCAGTGGGCTCTGGGCTTTGTGCGAAAATCACCGGATTTGAAGCCGTGCCTGGTTCCTGGCGGCGAATAAGCTAATGCATGTCGCCCAGAAGTGCGCAGCGGTTCTGGGACAACGACATGCATCAAAACAAAGACTTAAAGCGCGTCGCCTGAATCCGGTTCAGCGCGACGCGCTTTAGCCGCAGACGCGCACCTGCCGCGTGAACCGGTGCTCACCGCTGCGGGTTCTCACCATTTCGATCCGGCAATGGCGGCCGCGGCTTACGACATGATGGCGGGACGGCGCGGCGACATAGCCGCCGTCATAGTCGTTGCCGTAGGTTGGGCCGTAGCCGGGCCCGTCATCAAGATAGGAGCCGCCCCAATAGGAAGACCGGAGCGTGGTTGTAATTGTCGTAAAAATCGCCGAAGGGGCCGTAGTCGAAATAGCTGCCGCCGAGGAATACATTGCCTGCATACGCAGGCGCGACGATGGCAACCGCGGCGGCGAGGCCGATCATTGAGGCAAACAGGAGCTCTTTCATGGCAACCTCCTCCTGAAGGTTCACCCATGACAACGTCCGGCGCGCCGAAAAATTGCCCCGCCACGGTCAATCAGCAACATTTGAAGGCTTCGTGACCGCTCGAAGCGGTCAACACCGGACGATAGCGCGGAGCGGGCGAAAGCCGTTCCGCGCTATCCAACCCGGGCAACTTAGTAGTCGTTGTAGCCGTTGCCGTAGCCGTTACCGCAAACTCGCACTTCTTCCACCACGCGGTGGTGGTGACGCCAGTGGCTCACCAGTTCGGTGCGACAGTTATGGCGGTGATGATAGCGGATCACGTAACGCTCGCGATAGGGCGTGTAGTAATCGTCATCATACACGTGCCGGTAGTAGCGGTGCGGGTAGTAGCCACCGTAATAGTCGTCATTATAGCCCGGACCGACGCCGATACCGAGCTGCACGCTGGCCGCACTGGCCGGCGCGATCGCGAACGCCGAGGCGATGGCGATCATCGAAGCAAGCAGAAGCTTTTTCATCGCTGCCTCCTGTGTTTCGAGGATGCCCCTTCGACGAGATAACGGTTTGGCGCGGTTCATGTTCCCGGGAAGCCCTTTAGGCAAGACACGGGCCGGGGGCGCCGGGGCCTCATCCGGCGCATTGCTTCCGCCCCGCAAGGTCATGTCCGCAGGTATTTATTAGCGTATTTGCAACCGACCGGGCTCCGGCGCGTTGCACGCCGGCGAAATATCTCGGATCATTGCCCAGGCAGCAGGGAGTCTCGATGGTGGCGGCCAATCGTCGTAATGGGGTGCCGGAGCCGCGGCTGGAAAGCCTGCTTGCCGCCTCCAGGGGCCACCCGCGCACGGTGCTGCCGACCGTGGCGAGCGTCGTTGTCACGGTCGCCGCGCTCTATTTCGGGCGCGAGGTGTTCCTGCCTATCGCGGTCGCATTGCTTTTGACCTTCGCCATTGCGCCGGTCGTGTCCTGGCTGAAGCGCGCCGGCGTCCCGCGCATCGCGGCCGTCATCGCCAGCGTCGCCGGCGCCTTCGCGGCACTTTCGCTGTTCTCCTTCGTCGTCGCCACCCAGGTCAGCGACCTCGCGCAGAACATCCCCGTCTACCAGATCAACATCCTGACCAAGGTCCGCGCGCTTAAGGAAAACGGCCTTGGCGGCGGCATTGTCTCGCGCCTCAGCGGCGTCATCGAACGGGTCGGCCAGGAGATCGACCGCCAGGAGCCGCAACTGCCCTCGGCCGCCCAGGCGCCGAAGCGCGAGCCGATCCCGGTCGAGGTCGTCTCGCATGAAAAGCCGCTCGAGGTGCTGCAGAATCTGATCGGTCCGCTGCTCAGCCCGCTGGGCTCGGCCGGCCTCGTCATCATCGTCGTCATCTTCATGCTGATGGAGCGCGAGGACCTGCGCGACCGCTTCATCCGGCTTGTCGGCTATGGCGACCTCCATCGCACCACGCAGGCGCTCCAGGATGCCGGCAAGCGCGTCGGCCAGTATCTGCTGATGCAATTGGTGGTCAACATCATCTACGCCGTGCCCATCACCATCGGGCTCTGGGTGCTAGGCATTCCAAACGCGCTGCTTTGGGGCCTGCTGGCGCTGGCGCTGCGCTTCGTGCCCTATATCGGGCCGATCGTCGGCGCGCTGCTGCCGCTGTTCCTGGCGCTGGCGGTGGCGCCGGGCTGGTCGCTGCTGTTGTGGACCGTCGCGCTGTTCGTCGTCGTCGAGCTCGTCATCGGCAATGTCATAGAACCCTGGCTCTACGGCTCGCACACCGGACTCTCGCCTTTGGCCATCATCGTCGCGGCGATCTTCTGGACCTGGCTGTGGGGGCCGATCGGCCTTGTGCTGTCGACGCCGCTCACCGTCTGCCTCGTCGTTCTCGGCCGGCATGTGCCGCAATTCGAGTTCCTCGACGTCCTGTTCGGCAATGAGCCGGTGCTGGAGCCGCATGCCAGGCTCTACCAGCGCCTGTTGGCCGGCGATCCGGACGAGGCGACCGACCATGCCGAGGAGATTCTGGAGGAAAAATACCTGTTCCAGTTCTACGACCAGGTCGCGATCCCCGCGCTGCTGCTCGGCGAGCAGGACCGCGGGCGCGGCGTCATGGATGACGAGCAGCGCCGGCAGGTCGCCGACAGCGCCATGACGCTGGTGGCCAATCTCGACGACAGCGCCCAGCAGGAGGCCGAGGAGGAAGAGGCCGAGCAGACCGCCGAGGCGGAGGAAAAGGCGGCCGACAAGAAGGGATCCGAAAAGAAGGCTGACGATGGCAAGCCGGCTGAGCAGGGCGCCGACGAGGAAGAGGTCGACCTGCCCGACGGCTCCGGCATCACCGTACTCTGCGCCGGCGGGCGCGGCGAGCTCGACGATGCGGCCGCCGCCATGCTGGCACAAGTGCTGGAAGTGCAGGGCGCGGAGGCGACGCGCGCGAGTTTCGCCGACCTCGAACCGTCAGCCGTCCGCCGCCTCGAGCTGGAAGCGGCCGACGCCGTCGTCATCGGCTTCCTCAACCGCCAGTCCACCCAGCACGCGCGCTTCATGGTGCGGCGGCTGAAGCGCATCAAGGCCAAGCTGCGCGTCGGCATCGTCTTCTGGTCGGAGGTCGGCAATGGCGATGGCGAAGCGGCGGCCGAACTGGCCGGCACCCTCAATGCCGACTTCGTCGCCTTCGGCATGGTCGATGCGGTGACCGGCGCGCTTTCCAACAAGCCCGCCGTCATGCTGAAGCCCGCCCACCGCCGCCGTCGCCAGCCGGCGCGCAGGAAGCAATTGCAGGCGGCGGCAGAGTGAAGGCGAGGACGGTCGCTGTCGGCTTGGCAGTTGAGGAAAAACTCGCCGGGCCTAACCCTATTACCCAAGCCCAGAGGCCCGGCGAGAACCAAAACCTGATCCCCCGATCAGGAACCGGCGGGAGGACGCCGGCAATCTCTTATGTGCAAGACAGATGCCAGCACTCGGTCCCGAAACGAGACAATCATGCTCCATGCCGGCGCCTTCGTCACCTCAAAGCCGACAAACGACAGGCTCGATGGGGCCAACCAGTCATTAACTGTTGCTAATGTGCTACAGCCTGTGGGCTCCGGCAGCTATAAGGTTCCACAAGCGGACCCACGAATCCTTGAAAGGGGGGTACTTTGAAGAAGACCTATGAGAAGCCTGTTCTGGCCAGGCGCGAAAAGCTGAGCGTCATCACCGCAAGGCCGCCATCTTCCATTCTGACCTGATCTGGCCGGAAACTGAAAAAGCCCGCCATCCGGCGGGCTTTTTGATTCCAACGCGGCGGATGTGAACCCGCTCGATCTTCAGCCGCCCGGCTATGGCCGCGAGCATCCATCGCCACATCGCCTCCCGCTGTCGCATCGCCGCGTGCAGCGCATGCCGCAATCGGCTATGCCGTCACCAGCCAATTCCGGCGAAACCAGGAGCATCCGATGACCAGACCCACCATCCTCAAATTCGGCGCCATCGAGCATGCGGAAGCGGGCGACCTGCCGGGCTGGATCGTCGTCGAGGGCAGGCCGACCATGCAGACCGCCGTGCAGCACACCACCGAGGACGGCAAGGTGATGTCCGGCACCTGGCGCGCCTCGCCCGGCACCTACCACGCCACCTACACCGACTATGAATTCGTCCACATGATCGCCGGCCGCATCATCATCACGCCGGACGGCGGCGAGCCGGTCGAGGTCGGCCCCGGCGACGCCTTCGTGGTTGAAGCGGACTTCAAGGGCACGTGGAAGATCCTCGAACCGGTGATCAAGCATTTTGTCGTCGTAACTGGGTAAGGCTGCCGATCTTCCTTAAGGAGTGATCCGCGTAGCGGTTGCAAAAGCGGACCGATCGAAAAAAACGGCGACCTGGGGCAGGCCGCCGCTGGCAATTCCGTCAATGGTCGACGCGTCCGTTGGGGGCGCATTGTTGGGGATGTGCTTGGGCGTCCGCGTCGACCACGGCGGCCTCATACCGCAGACTTCACAATGCCACATTTGCGGCCCGCTGAAACTTCCGCGAAAGCGGAATATGAACTGCATGAACTTGCCTCGTCCCACCAAGGAGAAGACGGCAAGCGCGAAACAGTTTCTATCCCTGGCCGCATTGACCTTGGCCCGCCAAGCGACGACCACTGATGCCGTTCACTTTCAATGGATTGCATCTTGAACCAGACTCATTTTCTCAACGCCAGGCTGGCCGACGGCACGCTTGCCGACCTCACCGTCGCCGGCGGCCGCTTCAGCGCCATCGCGGCGGCCACGAATGCGACCACGCCGCCGGCCGGCGCCATCGACCTCGCCGGCCGGCTCGTGCTCCCGGCTTTCGTCGAGGGCCATATCCATCTCGACACGTCCTTTTATGGCGATGCCTGGCGTCCGTACATTCCGTGCACCAACGGTTTCGACGTGCGCGAGCGGGTGGCCTTCCAGATGCGCAACCTCGAGCAGGCCGCGCCGATGGCGGAGCGCGCGAAGAACCAGCTCGAACTCTGTGTCGGCCATGGCAGCCTCGCCATGCGCAGCCACGTCATGGTCGATGCCGCGGTCGGGCTGAAGCATGTCGAGACGATTCTTGGCGTGCGGGAGAAATACCGTGACTTGATCGACATCCAGCTCGTCGCCTTCCCGCAGAGCGGCATCCTGTCCTCGCCCGGCACGGCGGAACTGCTCGACGAGGCGCTGAAGCTCGGCTGCGACCTGGTCGGCGGGCTCGACCCGGCAAGCTTCGACCGCGACGTGAAGGGCCATCTCGATGTGGTTTTCGGCCTTGCCGAAGAACGCGGCGCCGGTGTCGACATCCATCTGCATGACCGCGGCACGCTCGGCCTGTTCGAGATCGAGGAGATATGCGCACGGACCACGGCATCGGGCATGCAGGGAAAGGTCGCCGTCAGCCACGCCTATGCGCTGGGCGACATTTCCGCCGACGCGCTGGCCGGCGCCGGCGAGCGGATCGCCGCTGCCGGCGTCGCCATCATGACCAACGCGCCCGGCGACCACGCTTTCCCGCCGGTGGCGGCGCTGCGCAAGGCGGGTGCGACGGTCTTCGCCGGCTCCGATAACATCCGCGATTCCTGGTGGCCCTATGGCGATGGCGACATGCTGAACCGCGCCAACATGATCGGCTACCGCTCCGGCTTCTACGAGGATTGGGAGCTGGAAGCCGCCTATGACGTGGTGAGCCAGGCCGGCGCGAACGCGCTGGGGCTGGAGGGTTACGGCGTTGCCGTCGGCGCCAAAGCCGACTTTGTCGCGCTGAAGGCCGAACATGTCCCGGAAGCGGTGGTGGCGGTGCCGAAGGAGCGCACGGTCTATCGCGCGGGCGGGGCGATCGCCAAGGATGGCGCAATGATCGGCTGAAGGCGGCGCGAAAACCGGCCGCGCGTCGTTCCGGCATGGATCGTTTCGCCGTCACCGACGTTCGCCCGATGGATCGAGATCGGGAGGTACCGATGGCAGATGAGACCAGAGAAGAGCGCATCCGCATGCGTCGAAGCCGACCTCCGGCCGGTCTGCTGGCTGACAGGGTTCGGTGAGTCCTCGCTCAACTTCGTCCTGCGCTTCTGGATCCACGATCCGCAGCAGGGCCTGACCAATGTGCGCGGCAAGGTGCTGCTGGCGCTGTGGGACACGTTCAAACAGAACGGCATAGGCATCCCCTATCCGCACCGCGAGGTCATAGTGAGGGAGGCCGGGCCGACCAGGCTGAAAGGCAATTGGGCGGCGCGTTGAGGCGGCGAGGGGATCGCCGCAACTCCATTAAGTCAAAGCATGTCTCCCGAAAGTGGGAACCGGTTTCGGGATAAAGACATGCGTAAAATCAAAGACCTAAAGCGCATGGAGCGAATCCGAAGGATCCCGACGCGCTTTAGTTTGCATGCATATGTTTCAGGCCGCTCCGGCTTCGTGAAGCATTTCACCGTTTCCGCGCAATCGGCTGGTTACAGACGCATCGCAAAAGCGGCGCCGGGTGAATGGGGCGGCATCGGTTTTGCGCCGCTGATTTATGGGAGCTGTCCATGTTCAAAAGTCTCAACCGGATCCGCGCCGCCTTCGCACAGGCCAGCAAGCGCCGCCGCACGACGCGCGAGCTGAACGAGCTGCCGGCGGAAATCAAGAAGGATATCGGCTGGCCGCATCAGTCCGACCAAGCGGACGAAATCCGTCTGCCCTTTTAGCGGGGATTCCTATCGGGCGCAGTTCGGCGTCGCGGGGGCGCCGTTGAACCTGTCCCGCGTCCAGGCGATCAAGGCGGCCTCGAGCGGCGAGCCGCCGGCCACCAGCGAAAGATGGTCGCGGCCATCGAACTGCCTGTAGTCGATCTTCTGTCCCGCCGAGCATCGCTGCGCGACATATGCCCGCTGGATGCGGGCGGGCACCAGGTCGTCTTCGGCACCCTGCGCAATCAGGACCGGAGCATTGATCTGGGCGTTTGGCATATTCTCGTCGAGCCTGGCGCCCAACGGACCCGAAGCCGGGTCCCGGCGGAAGATGCCGCCCGGCAGCAGCGAGGCCTCGGCGATCGAGAACAGGGTGGCCCTGCCGCCGACGCATCGCCCCGCCATGTCGCGGGCGAGCACCGTCGACACAGCACCGAGATAGCCGCCGGACCGGACGTCGGGGTAGGCCTTGGCATAGGCCTCGGCAAGATAGGCAGACACGATCTTGCCGAACATGGTGCGCCGCACGGCTGCGAAGAGGGCGCGCAGGTCGGTTGCCGGCGCAAGCGCCGCCACCCCGGCCACGTTGACGTCCGGCGCATAGCCCATTGCGCGAATGCCAGCCCACAGCGCGCTGTTGCCGCCCTGCGAATGCCCCCAGACCACAATCTTGCCGTCGGCGTTCAGGCCAGGCATCTGGCGCACGGCGCGCGCCGAGTCGAGCACGGCGCGCGCCGCATCCTCGCCGATCAGATAGGCGTGGCCACCCGAAGTGCCGAGGCCGACATAGTCGGTCGCGACGTAGACCCAGCCCTGCTTGAGCAGGGCCCCGAGCGCCGGCACGTTATCGAATGGGTGTTTCAGCAAAGATGGCGCGCAGCCTGGCTCTATCCCGGTCGTGCCATGCGCCCACAAGACCACAGGCCTGCCCGCGGCGCTCGCACCCGTTGCGGCCATGACAATCGCGCTCGCCACCGCCGGCGTCTCGTCGCCGCGTGTTGTGGCATAGAGCACCCGCCACGCCCGGGCGCCTTCCGGAACGTCACGCGTGAACGGCTCGCCGCCTATCAGAGTTCCAGGCGGTGGAACCGTTTCGTGACGGCTGGTGTAGAAGCCATCCGGCACTGCCGGCCGTGCCAGATGCCACAGCACGCCAAGCAGCGCTGAGCCTGCCAGAACGATTGCCGCTACAAAACGGCCAAGCGACGCCAGCAGGCCACGTTTCTTTTTCGAACGCACGCTCTTGCTCATCGCCGGTGTCTCGGCCCCCTTGGCCTATTGTGCCACGAGGCCTCCACCAGCCAAAGAGCGTGAGCCGGTCGGCCAGCCGGCGCTTGCAGCCGGCCAACCAGTCGACATCCTCGACGCGATTGGCCAGCCGCATCTCGCTGGCCGGCCATCATCCAACGGCTTCGTCAGCCTATTTCCGCAACGACTGTGCCGGACACCGGATCCGTCACGCCGAGATCGCCGCCCAGGTCTTCGAGCATGTCGCGGAACGTGTCGAGTATGCCGATCATCATCGGGCGCGCCGCGGCGAGGCTCTCCATGTTGTTCCATTCGCCGACCATGCAGAAGGTGCGATCCCCGGTCTTGATCAGGGCGCCCTTGCGAAAGCCCTTGGCGTTCAGAGCAACCTTCTGATGCGCGTCGACGAAGGCCTTCTCCTTGCCCGGCTTGGTGCGAAAGCGAACCACATTGTAGGCGGTCATGGTTTCCTCCCTTCGGTTTGGCGTCAGCCGGCCGGCTTGTAGGCGCCGGCGGCCTTGTTGGCGGCCGCGATCACCGCCTTCATGTCGAGCTCTTCGAGGACGACGAGATCGCGCACCGAACCACTTGCCCGCACGGCAAGCGTCATGCCCATCCCGGCAATCTGGTCGGGCACCTCGCCATTGACGATGACGTCGTAGATGCCGCGCGTGAACATCAGGCTGTTCATCCGCCCGCCAACGCTTTCAAACAGCGCCGCGATGGCAACCTCCCGGTTCGATCCTTGCATCAGCCCCTTGGCGGCGTGGGGTTCATAACTCGCCAATATGGTAACTTTCATGGGATTCTCCTCCAGATATCGTGCCTCGGGCTGCACAATCCTGCAGGCAGCACCGACCTCTTTTTTCGACATTTGACGTGGTCCGTGGACCGCCTGGGCAACAGGGCAAACGGGCGGTTCGACCGGAGCAAGGCTTCGGCTTCCAATAATATGCGCCTATTCTAATATGACGACAATCCCGACCTGCGCAGCGGGCCGGTGCGGCCGGGATTGGCCTGCGCCCGATGCGCGGCTGGGCTATTCAACTCGGCGGAAAAGCCTGATAATAGGTCAGCTAAGTTGACCTAAATAGAACACGCCCCGTGGGAGGTGCGCCTTGACCCTGTTGAACCTTCTGGCCTCGCGCTCCACGCGCATGAAGGCTTCGGAAATCCGCGAGCTGCTGAAGCTGCTCGACCAGCCGGACATCATCTCCTTTGCCGGCGGCATCCCCGACCCGTCGCTGTTTCCCGCCCAGGCCATCGGCGATGCCTATCAGGCGGTGCTCGGCGGCGCCGAAGCCGGCACGGCGCTGCAATACCAGGTCAGCGAAGGATTTCTGCCGCTGCGCAAATGGCTGGCCGGCCAGATGGGCAAGCTCGGCGTTCAATGCGACGAGGGCAACATCTTCATTACCTCCGGTTCGCAGCAGGCCCTCGATTATCTCGGCAAGCTGTTCCTGTCGCCAGGCGACACGGCCCTGGTCACCTGGCCGACCTATCTCGGCGCGCTGCAGGCCTTCAACGCCTATGAGCCGCGCTACGACCGGCTGAACACCGCCGGCGGCAATATGACGCCGGAAGCCTACCGAGCCGCCGCGGCGGCGAATGGCGGCAAGGTGAAGTTTGCCTATCTGGTGCCCGACTTCGCCAACCCGACCGGCAACACGCTGGATGCCAGGCAGCGCGAGGCGGTGCTCGACCTTGCCGGCGAGCTCGACATCGCCGTCATCGAGGATGCCGCTTATCGGGCGCTGCGCTATGACGGGGAGGGCGTGCCGCCGATCCTGGCGCTCGACTGCGCCCGCTCGGGCAGTATCGACAAGGCCCGCACCCTCTATTGCGGCTCCTTCTCGAAAATCCTGTCGCCCGGCATGCGGGTCGGCTGGGTCTGCGCGCCGCGCCATGTCGTGGAGAAGCTGGTGCTGATGAAGCAGGCCTCCGACCTGCACAGCCCCTCGATCAACCAGATGGTCATGCACCGCGTCGCCGAAACCATTTTCGACGCCCAGGTCGAAAAGCTGATCGGCGCCTATCGCAAGCGCCGCGACGCGCTGCTTGGCGCGCTCGAAGCCAACATGCCCGACGGCATTTCCTGGAGCCGTCCGGACGGCGGCATGTTCGTCTGGCTGACGTTGCCGGAAGGCGTCGACGCGACCGAATTGCTGGCGCGTTCGGTCAAGGAGGCGCGCGTCGCCTTCGTGCCCGGCAACGCCTTCCATGCCGACGGCACCGGCCGCAACACGCTGCGCATGTCGTTCACGCTTGCCGACGACCGCGCTGTAGGCGAGGGCGTGCCGAGGCTGGCGAAACTGCTGCGGGGATAATCCCTCTCGAGGTGGAAGATCAACAGCCTTCTATCACCCTGTTCTCGCGCAGGCGTGATTGGTAGTGCGCAGGCGTGATTGTCGGCGCGGCCCATTCCTCGGCTAGGGTCGCGGCCGATCCAACACCCCCTGGATCGACCCGACCGTGGGGTCCCACCTCCATGGTCCGTACGAAAGAGCCCCGACGGCCTCCACCGGCGGGGCTTTTTTCCTTGGCTCCGCGCCGGGAAGCCGACGCGGAGATAGAGCGGCACCTACTTGTTGCAGTTCTGCATATCGGAGGTGATCACGCCGCTGGGAGTGTTGTTGTCGGTGTCGTTACCGACGACGTCCTTGCAGCGGTCCTCCATGCCGTTTGTCGGCGCCTGGATCGTTGAGCCTGTGGTAGTGGTATCCGTTGTGCCCGACGTGGTGCCGGTCACCGTTCCACCACCCGAGGCACTCCCGGCAGCTCCGCCCGAACCCGTGGCGCTGCCTGTCGCGCCGCTCGTGGCACTCCCGCCGCCCGTGGCGCTGCCTGTCGCGTCGCCAGAGGCACTGCCTGTCCCGCCGCCCGTGGCGCTGCCTGTCGCACCACCCGAAGCGCTACCAGCCGCGCTACCTGTCGCGCTGCCCGTGACGCCGCCTGTCGCTCCACCTGAAACGCTGCCTGTGGCACCGCCGGATACACCGCCAGTGCCGACGGAGGCACCGCCGGATACGCTGCCCCCGGCAGTCGCGCCGCCGCCGACGGATTGCGCCATCGCGCCCGATGCGGCGAGCGCGATGGTCAGCATGGAGGCTGCGAAGATTTTCTTCATCATGGCGAATTCTCCTTTGGTTCAATCATTGATTAATTTTCCAACGGAGGGTCGCAGGGGATGTTCCGGCTGAAAGAATTCGTGAAAGGGGGCGCATGGCCCTGCCTTTCGACGGTTGTCGGGTACGTGCCGCAGAGGGCCTGATGGCGCCGCCCCTGGGGAAGCGCAACGCGGCGGAGGCACTGGCCGTCACACAAAGTTGCGCGAATACCACCGGACGCTAGCTATACTCTTGCACACCTTGGCCAGAAGGGGAGAAGTGCCATGACCTTGCGTCTGGGGTTCACCATGCTTGCCCTCGTCGCCTTCGCCGCGCAGGTGCAGGCGTTTGAAATCTCCAGCCCGTCGGTCTCCGACGGCAAATGGAATGCGAAATATCTCGGCGACAAGGCCGGCTGCGGCGGAACGAGCGTCTCGATCGCGCTTGCCTGGAAGGATCCGCCGGCCGGCACCAAAAGCTATGCGCTGACCATGTTCGACCCCGATGCCAATGGCGGCAAGGGTTTCTGGCACTGGCTGGCCTGGAACATCCCGGCCAGCGCCAAGGGGTTGGGTGAAGGCGCCGGCGCCGAGGGTGGCAAGCGCATGCCGAAGGGCTCGGTGCTGGGCAAGGGCGGCGTCGGCCGCGCCGGCTATTTCGGCCCATGCCCGCCGCCCGGCAGCGGCGAGCATCACTATGTCTTCACGCTCTATGCGTTGGGCGAAAAGACGCTGCGCATACCGGAGAACCCGTTGCCGGAGATGGTCTCGGTCGCCGCCAAGAGCTCCGCGCTGGGCGAGGCGACGGTGACGTATACTTACGGGAGATAGCAGGGCGCCGGTGACAGCCAATCTCACCCCTTGTGGGGGAGATGCCCGGCAGGGCAGAGGGGGGCGCTGTCCCGCCAGCCTTTCCAGCGCTAGAGTCAGCTCGACAGTGCTTGGCCGATGCAAACACAGAGGCCCCGATCCTTCGCGCCCCCCTCTGGCCTGCCGGCCATCTCCCCCACGAAGGGGGAGATCAGCAGCTTCAACGCCTCACTCCGCCGCTTCGAGCTTGTCCTGCGTCTTCGTCTCGAAGTCGCTGGCGTCGTGGCGTTCGCGAAGTTGGAAGGCCGGATCGCCGGACATGCGGTTGACCATGCGGCCGCGCTTCACCGCCGGCCGCGCGTCGATCGCGTCGGCCCAGCGCTGCACGTTCTTGTATTCATGCACCGAGAGGAACTGATGGGCGTCGTTGTAGCTGCGGCCCTTGGCGAGCCCGCCATACCAGGGCCACACCGCGATGTCGGCGATCGTGTAGTCGGGGCCCGCGAGATATTCGCTCTCCCCCAGCCTGCGGTCGAGCACGTCCATCTGCCGCTTGGTCTCCATGGCGAAGCGGTCGATGGCGTATTCGATCTTCTCCGGCGCGTAGGCGTAGAAATGGCCGAAGCCGCCGCCGAGATAGGGTGCCGAGCCCATCTGCCAGAACAGCCAGGAGAAGGTTTCGGCGCGGGCCGCGCGCTCGGTCGGCAGGAATTCGCCGAATTTTTCGGCGAGATAGGTGAGGATCGAGCCAGACTCGAACACCCGCACCGGCTTTGGCTCGCTGTGGTCCATCAGCGCCGGGATCTTCGAATTCGGGTTGACCTTGACGAAACCCGAGCCGAACTGGTCTCCATTGCCGATCTTGATCAGCCAGGCATCGTATTCCGCGCCCTTGTGGCCGAGCGCCAGAAGCTCTTCCAGCATGATCGTCACCTTCTGGCCATTGGGCGTGGCCAGCGAATAGAGCTGCAGCGGGTGCTTGCCGACCGGCAGCTCCTTCTCATGCGTCGGGCCGGCGATCGGCCGGTTGATCGAGGCGAACTCGCCGCCATTCGGCTTGTTCCAGGTCCAGACTTTCGGCGGGATATATTGGTTCATGTGCAGGGCCTTGCGGGTTTGGGAGGACAGCGCGTCCGCTGATGGCGATAAATTTAGGTGCGGGTTTGCCGGCGTCAAAGAAAAAAGTTCAATCTTCGTTGAACTAGCGCTTGTGCCAGCCCGGCAAGGGGAAGATCGCCCTTGCACCGCGGCCCTTTGGCCATACTTATAGAAAAAACCCGCAATGCAGGATGGATCGATGACCATCGAAAAAATTTCGCGCTCCGTCGTTGCCGTGCGCGCCACGGTTCCGGACGACGCTTTCACCGCCAATGCGCTGGGCACGCGCCGCGAGGGCAGCGGCGTGGTGATCCGCAACAATGGCCTGGTGCTCACGATAGGCTACCTCATCACCGAGGCCGAGGAAGTGTGGCTGACCGACCAGGACGGCCGCGTGGTCGCCGCGCACGCGCTGGCCTATGACCAGGAGACCGGCTTCGGCCTCGTGCAGGCGCTGTCGCCGCTCAATCTGCCGGCTGTCCAGTTCGGCAACGCCAGGAAGGCCAATATCGGCGATGCCGTCACGCTCGCCGACGGCATCGGCCAGCAGGTCGACGCCCACATCGTCACCAAGCAGGAGTTCGCCGGCTACTGGGAATATCTGATCGACGAAGCGATCTTCATCACGCCCGCGCATCCGTCCTGGGGCGGGGCGGCGCTGTTCGACCGCGACGGCAAGCTGCTCGGCATCGGCTCGCTGCGCCTGCAGATGAGCCGCGCCGGCGAGGTGGCCGACATCAACATGGTCGTGCCCATCGACCTCTTGACGCCGATCCTCGACGATCTCATCAAGCGCGGCCAGGCGGCCAAGGCGCCGCGCCCGTGGCTCGGCGCCTTCTCGGCCGAGTCGAACAGCATGGTGGTGGTGATGAGCGTGGCCGAAGGCGGCCCGGCCGCAAAGGCGGGCCTGCGCCAGGGCGACATCATCTCCGACGTGCGCGACGGCGAGGTCGACGGTCTGGCCGACTTCTACAGAAAACTCTGGCAGAACCCGGCCGGCGCGGAAATTCCGCTGCGCGTCGTGCGCGACGGCCGCGAGACCTGGCTGCGCGTCAAATCCGCGGACCGCAATTCCTTCCTGAAGAAGCCGCAACTGCAGTAGCGCCGCCCGCCAGATGCATCCAAGGCTGCTGAAGACCTTTCTCGCGGTCGCGCGCACGCGCAACGTCACGCGCGCGGCGCAGGAGGTCAATCTCGCCCAGTCGAGCGTCAGCGACCAGATCCAGGCGCTGGAAACCGAACTCGGCACCAGCCTCTTCACCCGCTCGCGGCAGGGGCTCGACCTGACGCCGGCGGGCGAGGCGCTGAAACCCTACGCCGAGGACCTGCTGGCGCTCGCCGACGACGCGCGCGCCGCCATCGATGCCACCAGGGCAGGGACGGCCGGCAGCCTGTCGATCGGCGCTCTGGAGACAATCGCCTCGGCAAGGCTGGCTCCATGGCTCGCCAGTTTCCGCGCGGATCACGCCGGCATCGACATCAAGCTCAGGATCGCCGGCAGCGGCGACTTGCTGCGCCGGCTGGGCGAGGGCGAGATCGACGTCGCCTTCTGCTTCGAGCGGCCCACTCAGCTTGATGGCAATACCGACGCGCCGGACCAGCGCTTTGCCAGGCGTGTCGTGGCGCACGAGCCGCTGGCGCTGATCGCGCCGCCCGGCGACAACCGTGCGGATGTCGATCTGACGGCGCTGGCGGAAAAGCACTTCGTCGCCACCGAGACCGGCTGCGTCTATCGCGCCATGGTCGACAAGGCGTTCGCCGAGGCAGGGCTAGGCAAGCCCAGCCTCGCCGCCGAAGCCGGCAGCATCGACGCCATCGCCGGACTGGTGGCGGCCGGCGCCGGCTTTGGCCTGGTGCCGCGGCTGGCGGTCGCCGCCGCGATCGATCGCGCGGAGGTGGCCGAGCTCGCCTGGCCGGGACCGGTCCGCTCGACCGACATCGTGATGATCTGGCGTCGCCGCCGCGTCCTGCCGCCGGCGCTGAAGGCGCTGCTGGAGCAATTTCAGGAAAAGTGTGCAACGGTTTTCCGTCCGGAATTGCGGAAAAACAAATAGCCGCTGCAGGGGAAGGCTTTGCGCCGGTCACACCAGCCGGTGCCCGCCCTCGACATGCAGCGTCGTCCCCGTCGTAAAGCCGTTGCCGATCAGGAAGCGGATCGCGTCGGCGATGTCCTCGGGCCGTCCGACGCGTCCCGCCGGCAGGCGCTTCGCCATCGCGGCCAACGTCTCGTCCTTTTTGTCGCCGGCGACGAACTCCCAGATCGGCGTGTCGACCCAGCCGGGCGACACGGCATTGACACGGATCGGCGCCAACTCGACCGCCAAGGCCCGCACCAGCCCCTCAAGTCCTGCGTTGACCGCGGCGACCACCGCGCCGCGCGCCGCCGGCCGGTAGGCGGCAATGCCGGAGACGAATGTCAGCGAGCCGCTCGGCGGCAGTTTCGGCGCGCCATGCTTGGCAAGCAGAAGCGGCCCGTAGAGCTTGCTCTCCACCACAAGCTGCGCGGCTGAGAGTTCGATGTCGGGCAACAGCCGGTAGGCGCCTTCGATCGCCGCGGCCGTGCTGACGATATGGTCGAGCCGGCCGATGCGCGCGAACAGCGTCGCGACCTCATCCTCGCGGCTGATGTCGACCACCGCCGTTTCGAGCGTTCCCGGCCGGCCGAGCCTATCCCGCGCCGCGCTGAGCTTCGCTTCGCCACGCCCAGCGATGATGACACCGGCGCCTTCCTCGAGACAGCGCCTGGCAAGCGCCAGGCCCATGCCCGAACTGCCGCCGACGATCAGGATCTTTTCCATGTCCATGCCTTTCCTTTGCATGGACGGTCATGTGGCACCCGGCGCGCGAAGTGGAAACGGAAGAAACCGATAGTGGTATCGGAAGGTCCGATGAGACCGGGCGGCTGCCCTAGCTTTCGCCGGGAAGTCAGGCGGCCTTGTGGAAGTCCATGTCAAAGCGCAGCGGATGGCCGAGCGCTTTGAACGCCTCCTCGAGCGAGTCGAGCCGTGAATTGTGGTCGAGCCGGAACAGCCGATCGACATGCTCTCGTTGGCATTTCAGCTCGCGCATCAGATCAGCCCGACTCCAGCCCTTTTCCCTCAGGGCCATGTAGAGAGCCGATTTCAGGAAGACTAGCGCCGGGACTTCCACAAACCATCCCTTGCCCTTGGTTTCCTTGAGCGGGAAGGGGATATCATCCCCGTGCGCAATTCGGGCGGCGATGGCTTCCTCGATGGCATTTCGCCCATTGCGGCAGGCTTCCTCTTTTGTGCCGCCATACGAAACCACCTCGTCGAATTGAGGTGCCATAACCAGCCAGGTGTCGTTGTCGTCGGGCGTGAGAGCGAGTTCATACCACATACACAGTCTCCTCTATTTCAGGCCCAGATCCTTCTTGATCTTCTCGACCAGACGCGTTCCAAGCTCCTTACCACCGCCATGCATCGGCAGTTGCGAGACCTTGTCTTTGAGACGGACAGTCAGGTGACCGCTCCCACCGCGGTGGGTTTCAAAGGTACATCCCTGCTTGGCGAGCCAGCGCCGGAATTCGCTTGCGTTCATAAAAGATAGCGTATTCCACACATCTGTGGAAGTCAACAGAAGTGTGGAGTTCTTTAAGTCATTGAAAAAGAGAAGTTTTTCTTGGCGCTGCAATTCGTAAATCAGGAATCCATCGGGCCAGGCTATCTCACGCTTTGCTGACAAACTGGCACCAGCTCTCGCTACAATCGCCGAGGAATCGTCCACACTGCTTGCGGACGAAAAGGGAGGTGATGATGGCCCCGGTCAAGGTCGATCCTGACAAGGTTCGGGAATTCCCCGATGCCGACAGTTTTTATGCCTGGCTGGCCGACAACCACGCCTCCGAAAGCGAGGTCTGGATCAAGATCCACAAGGTCGGCTCGGGGCTCGCCTCGATCACGCCGAAGCAGGCGATCGACGTCGCGCTCTGCTTCGGCTGGATCGACGCGGTGCGCAAGTCGCTCGACGACAAGAGCTTCCTGCAGCGCTACACGCCGCGCGGCAGGAAGAGCCTCTGGAGCAAGATCAACATCGACAATGTCGCGCGCCTGGTCGAGGAGGGCCGCATGACCGAGCATGGCCTGCGCGAGGCCGAGGCAGCCAAGGCCGACGGCCGCTGGGACCGCGCCTATGCCGGCTCGAAGGAGATGACCATCCCGCCCGATCTGCAGGCCGCGATCGATGCCGAGCCGAAGGCGAAGAAGATGCTGGAAACGCTTTCCGCCCAGAACCGTTTCGCGCTCGCCTTCCGCACCCACAACATGAAGACCGAGGCGGGGCGCAAGAAGAAGATCGCCGATCTGGTGGCGATGCTGAAGCGTGGCGAGACGATCCACCCGCAGAAGAAAAAGTAAGCCGGCCTTGAAGCGAAAACGCCGTCCCTTGCAGGACGGCGTTTCCGGGAAGCGATGATCCCGAACCCGTTGAAGCGGCGCGGGATCATCCGGTCATGAAGTCTTGCAATGGCTTAAAAAAATCCGGCGGGAGGGGGTCTTACGCGGCCTGCTTCTTGGCGTGCTTCTTGTGGGCGTACTTGCGCGCGCGCTTCACGTAATGCTTGCGCACATGATGCCTGTGATGCTTGCGCAGGTGATGCTTGCGGGCGTGATGACGGCGGTGATGCTTCTTGTGCTTCTTGTGATGCGCGACCTTGGCGGTCTCGGCGGCTGCCGGAGCCGCGGTCGTCGTGGCCGGAGCCGTGGTCGTCGTCGCCGGAGCGGTCGTCGTCGTGGTCTGGGCGTTGGCCGCCGGCACCGCGAAAGCGAGCGCGACGGCCAGGCCGAGCGCGGAAAGAAGGGTCTTTTTCATATCGGCATTCCTTTTCGAAGATCGATATCGGGTTGTCGCTCGCCGCGATCGTCGGCGGCTCCGGGTGCCATTATGGCAGCCGGTCGTTTCGCGAGTTTTTCCAAACTGTTGAATCTGGTTTCTGGATTGTGTCCGGCATTTCCCCCACCGGTGGAATGGGTCTGCCTGGTGGGTCAAAACCCGAAGCGGATCGCGCCTTTCGACCGACCCAGGCGAACTATCGGACTCCAGGATGGCATCCGGGTCGTTGCTGGGCTAATGTCGCCGCAACGAGGCCAAAACGGTGTCCGGCTGACAGACCTGTTGTTAACACCAGCGTCTGGCGCCACTTCGTACTGGAAGATCAGTTCCGATGCCTACGTTGCTATCGCTGCCCGACGACATATCGATCAAATCGGCGCCCGGGGAATCTGTCCTTGAAGCAGCTCGCCGGGCAGATGTCCCGATCGCCTGCGCTTGCGGCGGCAAGGCCAAGTGCTCGACCTGCCGGATTTGGATTCTCGACGGTGCGGACCGCTGCCCGGAGCGCACCACGCCGGAGCGCGCGCTCGTGGAGCGGTTGGGGCTTGGCAACAACGTACGCCTGGCATGCCAGCTCAGGCCTGACTCCGACATCACCTTCCGCAGGCTCGTACTCGACGAGACCGACCTGCGAATGACCAGTCAGTTGCTGCCGCACAGGTCCACCAGTGCGGGCGAGCTGAAGTCGGTCGTCATTTTCTTCAGCGACGTGGCCGGGTTCACCCACTTCTCCGAAACGTTGACGCCCTACGATGTCATGTACCTGCTCAATCGGTATTTCACTCAGGTCGCCGAAGTCATCGAGCTCAACGACGGCTACATCGACAAGTTCGTCGGCGACGGGCTTATGGCGATATTTGGCGTGCAGGGCCAGGACGATGCACCGGTGCGCGCGGTCAATGCGGCCCTGCAGACCCTCGCCACGGTCGATCGGCTGAAGCCCTTTTTTGCCTCCATGTACGGCATCGACTTCGATATTCGCGTCGGTTTGCATCTGGGAGAAGCGGTGATCGGCTCGGTCGGATCACCCGGCAACGAGCGCCTGACGGCTATCGGCGACGCGGTCAATGTGGCGAGCCGGGTCGAGGCAGCCAACAAGGAGGCCGGAACCCGCCTCCTGATTACCGAGACGCTCTATGAACAGGTCAAGGGTGAGGTTGAAATTTCCGATTTCATTCGAGTGCGTCTGCGCGGTACCTCCGACCGAATTACGCTCTATGAGATAAAGAAGCTGAAGCTTGAAGCCGAGCGCCGCCTGAACGAAAAAGGCGCGCGGGAGACTATGCAGCTTGGCGGCAAGACGTGGCACCGGACGGTCGCCACGAGCGAACTGAAGGACGGCGACCACAAAGTCATCGAGTTCCCAACGCTCTATGCCGTGATTTTGCGCAGGGGCGGGCGCGTCTATGCCTTTAACAATGCCTGCCCGCATCTGAAGTTGCCATTCTTCGAGACTGCCTCGCGGGCCAACGGCCACGCAGGACGGACGAGCACTTTCGGCGAGGACGGCACGCTGGTGTGTCGCTGGCATCACAGCGGATTCGATCTGGATACAGGCGAAATCGTAAGGTGGTGCGAGGCGCTCAACGAGGACGGAACTTCGGCCGGCATGGAAATGCTCGGCGATATTTCGAAGAACCGGGCTCCGCTGCGTCTCATTCCGTGCCGCGAGGAGGATGGCTACATCTGGGTAGGTCTCGAGTGAGCGTACCGGCCAGATCGTCCAAAACGCTGGCGATTCGACAAGCGGAGTCCTCCACCAGAGTTAGGACCATTCGGCCCTAGAGCAAATTCCAGGAAAAGTGCGTAGCGGTTTTCCCTCCGGAATTGCGCGGAAACAAAGACCGCGCCCATTTATGAGCTGCATTGCGCAATGAGTGCCAATTCGGCGCTCTAATCGGCCGGCGTGATCGATGCCATCTTTGCTGTCGACAAGAGGAATTGAAGGAACAGGCGCAATGACCAACACCAAGAACCACTCCGGCAAGGTGGCGCTCGTCACCGGCGGCAATCGCGGCATCGGCCTGGAAACGGCAAGGCAGCTGGCCGAACTCGGCTTCACCGTCCTCATCGGCGTGCGCGATCTCGCCAAGGGCGAGGCGGCGGCCAGGAAGCTCGGCGGCACGGTCGAGGCGATCGCGCTCGATGTCGCCGCCTCCGATGCGGCGGCGCACGCCGCGGCCGAGGTCGAGCGCCGTTTCGGCCGACTCGACGTTCTGGTCAACAACGCCGCGATCCACTACGACCCCTCGGCCCGGGCGCTGAAGCCCGACTGGACAGTGATCCGCGAGGCCTTCGAGACCAATGTCTTCGGCGCCTGGCGCGTCGCCGCCGCCTTCGCGCCGCTGCTGAGCGCTTCCGGGCATGGCCGGCTGGTCAATGTCTCGTCGGAAGGCGGCTCGCTTGCCTCGATGGGTGCAGGCGCGCCGGCCTATTCGACCAGCAAGGCGACGCTCAACGCGCTGACCCGCATCCTTGCGGCCGAATTGCGCGGGGCGGGCGTGCTGGTCAATTCGATCTGCCCCGGCTGGGTCGCGACCGATATGGGCGGCCCCGGCGGACGCTCCGTCGCGCAGGGTGCCGCCGGTATCGTCTGGGCCGCGACCTTGCCGGACGACGGCCCGACGGGTGGCTTCTTCCGCGATGGCAAGACGCTGCCCTGGTGAAACGGAACCTCGCGGAGATTGGGTCAGTACCAATTTAAACCGTTGTTTTTACATACTTTTCCACTATCTCGATAAAAGTCGAGCATGGTAGTGGAAAATAATATATAAGATATTGTTATTTAACAGTTTTCCACTATGTAATGTAAATGAGTCAGGAGAGTGGAAAATTGATGCTGAGGGAACTGACGAGCGACCAGCGCCGTCAACTCATAGACACCCAGCAGGTCTATGAAAGCTGGCGCAGCGCCGATGACGAGCACCAAAGACGGTTCGTGGGCAGCATGCGCTGGGCCAAGCGCAACGGTGTCGAATACCTGCTGCGAAAAGTCGGGCAGACCGAGAACTCGCTTGGCCCCAAAAGCGAGGCGACAGAAAAATCATTCGCGGCTTTCTTCGAGGGCAGGGAGCGGAACAGGGATCTGCTTTCTGGCCTGTCAGACCGCCTGAACGGCCTCGCCAGGATCAATGTCGCAATGGGCCTGGGACGGGTGCCGGCCATCGCCGCCCGGATATTGCGGCGCTGCGCCGAAACGGATCTGCTCGGCAAGCAATTGCTGGTCGTCGGCACGAACGCGCTGTTCGCCTATGAGGCTCTGGCCGGCGTTCAGGTGACGAGCGGCCTCACGGCAACCGGCGATATAGATCTGCTCTTCGATTCACGCCGTCGCATCAGCTTCGTGACGGCCGAGAAGATAACCCAGTCGGGTTTGATAGGCGTGCTGCGAAAGGTGGACAGATCCTTCAAGCCACTGCAGCCCAGGTCCTTCAGGGCAACGAACCGTGATGGCTATCTAGTCGACCTTATCCGCCCGCAGGCAAGGAACGTCCTCAAGGACAACGCTCCTACCTCGATTACGCCGCTTGCCGATGACCTCGATAGCGCGCCCATGGACGGGCTGCAGTGGCTTATCAACGCACCAAAGATGGAGGCCGTGGCGATCGACGAGCGAGGCTATCCCGTAAGCATCCCGACGATCGACCCGCGGATATTCGCGCTGCACAAGGCCTGGCTGGCCAGACGGCCTGACCGGTCTGCGGTCAAGGCGGCTCGGGATCGCGAGCAGGCAGAGGTGGCCGCGCGCATTGCCACCGGCTATCTCAACCTTCCGCTGGACGGCGAACATCTCAAGCGGCTTCCGACGGCGCTGCGGGAAGCAGCGGCCAAGACGCTCTCGCAGGCCAGATCGCAAGGTTTTTCCGAAGACACCCCAATCGAGCCCGACTGGTAGCGGCTGCGCAATCGCGCCTGCGCAATACTACGAAAATAGCATTCTCGCCCCGCGAAGTGAGATGCTACGGTCGCGACACATGCACCCAAGGCACGCAGCGGCATGATCCCGCAGAGGAGGACTGGCGAGCGGGACGCAGGCCCGACCTTTTCACGATATCGGACGGAACTGTTGAACCATTGCGAGGCAGCCGCGTTTCCCGTGGTTGGCCACAGGGAGGAACCATCAGTGAAAGCATCCTATCTCGTCTCGGCCGCGCTCGTCGCGGCATCTGCGATGCCGGCCGCGGCCGGTGAAATCTCCGACGGCAAGGTCAAGATCGGCATCCTCAACGACCAGTCGGGCGTCTATGCCGATTTCGGCGGCAAATGGTCGGTCGAGGCGGCCAAGATGGCGGTCGAGGATTTCGGCGGCAAGGTGCAAGGGGCGCCGATCGAGATCGTCAGCGCCGACCATCAGAACAAGGCGGACATCGCCTCCAACATCGCGCGCCAATGGTACGACACCGAGCAGGTCGACGCGATCATGGAGCTCACCACCTCGTCGGTGGCGCTCGCCGTGCAAGCATTTCCAAGGAAAAGAAGAAGATCGACATCGTCACCGGCGCGGCTTCCACCGATCTGACCGGCAAGCAATGCTCGCCCTATGGTTTCCACTGGGCCTACGACACGCACTCCCAGGCGGTCGGCACCGGCGGCGAGCTGGTCAAGCAGGGCGGCGACAGCTGGTATTTCATCACCGTCGACTACGCCTTCGGCTATTCGCTGAAGGACCAGACCGCCAAGCTGGTCGAAGCAAGCGGCGGCAAGGTGCTGGGCGAGGTGCGCTATCCGCTTGGCGCCACCGACTATTCCTCCTTCCTTTTGCAGGCGCAGTCCTCCGGCGCCAAGATCGTCGGCCTTGCCAATGCCGGGCTCGACACCTCGAACTCGATCAAGCAAGCGGCCGAGTTCGGCATCGTCGCCGGCGGCCAGAGGCTGGCGGCGCTCCTCTTCACGCTCGCCGAAGTGCACGGACTCGGCCTGCAGGCGGCGCAGGGCGTGGTGCTGACCGAAGGCTATTACTGGGACCGCGACGACAAGAGCCGCGACTTCGCCCAAAAATTCTTCAAGCGCACCAACCGCATGCCCAACATGATCCAGGCCGGCACCTATTCGGCGGTGACGCAATATTTGAAGGCCATCGACAAGGCCGGTACCGACGAGACCGAGGCGGTGGCCAAGCAGCTGCATGAAATGCCGGTCAACGACGTCTTCACCGCCAACGGCAAAGTCCAGGCCGACGGCTCGATGGTGCACGACATGTATCTCTATCAGGTCAAGAAGCCGGAAGAGTCGAAGAAGGACTGGGATTACTACAACTACCTGGCGACGATTCCGGGCGACAAGGCCTTCATGAAAGCCGAAGACAGCGGCTGCCCGCTCGTCACCAAGTGACGCTCGACACCGCCACCGCCGTCCGTCCCGGCGGCATCGAACAGACGTCGCGGGTGGTGCTTTCCGCCCGCGGCCTCAGGCGCGACTTCGCCGGCTTCGTCGCGGTGAAGGATGTCGACCTCGACGTCCATCACGCGAAAATCCACGCGCTGATCGGCCCGAACGGCGCCGGCAAGACCACGATCTTCAATCTGCTCACAAAGTTCCTGCAGCCGACCGGCGGCAGGATCGAGCTGCTCGGCACCGACATCACCCAAACGCCGCCGGCGCGTGTGGCGCGCATGGGGCTGGTGCGCTCGTTCCAGATCTCGGCGATCTTTCCGCATCTGTCGGTGCTCGACAATGTGCGCGTCGCGCTGCAGCGTCCAGGCGGGCTGGGCTACCAGTTCTGGCGCCCGGTCTCGGCGCTCAACGCGTTGACGCCAAGGGCGCGCGAGCTGCTCGCCATCGTCGGGCTGGAAGATGCAGCGCATCGTCTGGCCGGCGATCTTTCCTATGGCCGCAAGCGCGTGCTGGAGATCGCCACCACATTGGCGCTCGACCCGAAGGTGCTTCTGCTCGACGAGCCGATGGCCGGCATGGGGCACGAGGATGTCGGCATGATCTCCGGCATCATCCGTTCGCTGGCAAAAGACCGCGCCGTGCTGATGGTCGAGCACAATCTCACTGTCGTTGCTGATCTCTGCGACTGGATCACCGTCATGCAGCGCGGCCAGGTGCTCGCGGCCGGCGACTACGCCACCGTCAGCCAGGACGAGCGTGTCCGCGTCGCCTATATGGGGACCGAGCACGAAGAGGGCCGGCATGAGAGGGCCGGGCATGAGTGAGCCGCTGCTTGCCGTGCGCGACCTCCAAGCCTGGTATGGTGAAGGCCACGCCTTGCATGGCGTCAACCTCGATGTCATGCGCGGCGAGACCGTCACCCTGCTTGGCCGCAACGGCGTCGGCAAGACCACGACCTTGCGCGCCATCATGGGGCTGATCCGCAAGCGCTCTGGTAGCGTCACCTTCAACGGCAAGGATCTTCTGCGCCTGCCGCTGCACCGCGTCGCGCATCAGGGCATCGGCTTCGTGCCGGAGGAGCGCGGCATTTTTGCGACGCTCACCGTCGACGAGAACCTGATCCTGCCGCCGGTCGTGGCCAAGGGCGGCATGAGCGTCGAGGAGATTTTCGAGCTCTTCCCCAATTTGAAGGAGCGCCGCAACAGCCAGGGCACGAAACTGTCCGGCGGCGAGCAGCAGATGCTGGCCATCGCCCGCATACTGCGCACCGGCGTCGAGATGCTCTTGCTCGACGAGCCGACGGAAGGGCTGGCGCCGGTCATCGTCCAGCGGATCGGCGAATTGCTGGCGGCGCTGAAGAAACGCGGCATGACCATCCTGCTCGTCGAGCAGAATTTCCGCTTCGCCGCCCGCATCGCCGACCGTTTTTATCTGATGGATCACGGCAGGGTGGTGGAGGGGTTTGCCGTCAGTCAGCTTTCCGCGCACACCGAGAAATTGCACGAGGTGCTGGGGGTATGATGGCCAAATGACCATGATCTTCGGCATCCCCATCCAGGCCTTGCTCGGCCAACTCCTCGTCGGCCTGATCAACGGCTCGTTCTACGCCATGCTGAGCCTTGGGCTGGCCGTCATCTTCGGCCTGCTGCGTATCATCAACTTCGCCCACGGCGCGCTTTATATGCTGGGCGCCTTCATCAGCTACCTGCTGCTCATGCATCTCGGCATCGGCTACTGGCCGGCGCTGGTGCTGGTGCCTTTGCTTGTCGGCCTGTTCGGCATGCTGGTCGAGCGTCTCGCTCTGTCGCGGCTCTACCGCCTCGACCCGCTCTACGGACTGCTCTTCACCTTCGGCCTCGCCTTGGTCATCGAAGGTGTGTTCCGCTACTATTACGGCGTCTCCGGCAATCCCTATGCCGTGCCGGCGCTGCTTGCCGGCGGCACCAATCTCGGCTTCATGTTCCTGCCCAACTATCGCGGCTGGGTGGTGTTGGCTTCCCTCATCGTCTGCCTCGGCACCTGGCTCCTGATCGAGAAGACCAGGCTCGGCTCGTATTTGCGCGCCGCCACCGAAAACCCGGAGCTCGTCCAGGCCTTCGGCGTCAACGTGCCTCTGCTCTTGACGCTCACCTACGGGCTGGGCGCGGCGCTTGCGGGGCTCGCCGGCATTCTGGCGGCACCGGTCTATCAGGTCAGCCCGCTGATGGGCTCGGACTTGATCATCGTCGTCTTCGCCGTCGTCGTTGTCGGCGGCATGGGCTCGATCCTGGGCGCCATCGTCACCGGCTACATGCTCGGCCTCGCCGAGGGCCTGACCAAGGTCTTTTACCCGGAAGCCTCGAACCTCGTCGTCTTCGTCATCATGGCGATCGTGCTTCTGCTGCGTCCAGCCGGCCTGTTCGGAAGGGATGCCTGAGATGAGCGAGGCGGCCCTTCACGCCGAACGCGCCGCCGCCTCGCTCAGGCTGGAACGGGCGCTGGTGGCGCTGGGCATTCTGGCACTGATCGCGGCGCCCTTCGTCATCTACCCGATCTTCGTCATGAAGATGCTGTGCTTCGCGCTCTTCGCCTGCGCCTTCAACCTGCTGCTCGGCTATACCGGCCTGCTTTCCTTCGGCCATGCCGCCTTCTTCGGCGGCGCCGCCTATTTCTGCGCCTACGCCGTGAAAGCCTGGGGCTGGCCGCCGGAGGCCGGCATCCTGCTCGGCACCGCGGGCGCGGCGCTGATGGGCCTCGTGGTGGGCTTCCTCGCCATCCGCCGGCAGGGCATCTATTTCTCGATGATCACGCTGGCGCTGGCGCAGATGTTCTACTTCTTCTGCGTCCAGGCGCCCTTCACCGCGGGCGAGGACGGCATCCAGGGGGTGCCGCGCGGCCATCTCTTCGGCGTCGTCGATCTCGGCGTCACCATGAACATGTATTTCTTCGTGCTCGCCGTCTTCCTGTTCGGCGTCTTTGCCATCTGGCGCATCGTCAACTCGCCCTTCGGCATGATCCTGCGCTCCATCCGCGAGAACGAGAACCGCGCCATCTCGCTCGGCTATTCCGTCGGCCGCTACAAGCTCGCCGCTTTCGTCATGTCCGCGGCCCTTGCCGGCCTTGCCGGCGCCACCAAGGCCATCGTCTTCCAGTTCGCCACGCTGACCGATGTCACCTGGCAGATGTCGGGCGAGGTGATCCTGATGACGCTGCTCGGCGGCATCGGCACCATGGTCGGCCCGGTGGTCGGCGCGGGGCTGGTAGTGGGGCTGGAGAACACTTTAGCCACCTCCGGCTTCCCGGTGACCATCGCCACCGGGCTCATCTTCATGGTCTGCGTGCTGATTTTTAGACGCGGGATCGTCGGGGAGATTTATGCGCGATGGCTGGGATGGGGAGGCAAGAGCTCCTAATGCATGTCGCCCAAAGTGCGCAGCGGTTCTGGGACAACGACATGCATAAAAACAACAACCTAAAGCGCGTCGCATGAGGCTGTTCAGCCGCGACGCGCTTTAGGCGGCCGCCTCGAACCGCTCGATCTCCTTAAGCTCTTCCTGAAGCGACGCGCCTTGGACAGCCAGGTCGTAGCTGGCCTGCATGTTCATCCAGAACTGCGGTGTGGTTCCAAAGAACTTTGCGAGACGCAAAGCCGTGTCCGGTGTAACAGGCGTGGTCTCGTTGGCCAGGCGCTCGATACGCGTGCGTGGGACATGAAGCTTCTTCGCCAGAGTGTAGGGTTTCAAATCGAGCGGCTCAAGAAATTCCGTCCTCAGTATCTCGCCTGGGTGAATAGGAACATCGAGTTTGATCATTTTCTCACTCCCAATCGGGAAAGCGTGTTGGCTTGGCCGGTTCGCTTAGTGATAGTCAGTGATTTCCACATCCTCGGCTCCGCCATCCACCCAACGAAAGCATACTCGGATCTGGTCATTGATCCGGATCGAATGCTGGCCGGTCCGATCCCTTTTTAGGGCTTCAAGCCGGTTCCCCGGCGGCACCTTGAGGTCGGTCAGTTCGGTCGCGTTGTCGAGCATGAACAGTTTCCGCTGAGCGACACGAACGAGGTCTGCCGGAAACCCCTTCGGCGCTTTGCCTGTCGAAACCGCCTCGGTTGTTTTGTCCTTGAACGACCGGATCATCTGATTTCCGCGATACGTATCTTGTCATGATACGTTGTGGATGTCAACAAAAAGTATCACGATATGATACGAAACGTCGTCTTATGCTGGCCCGCCCACCGGCACCTCCAGCCCGACCTTCACCCGGTCCATCGCCACGAAGGTCCGAAACCGCTTCACATTGTTGTTGGCGAAGAACAGCCGCCTGGTCAGCGTCTCGTAGTCGGCCATCGTGGCCACGGTGACGACCAGGATGAAATCGGCCTCGCCGGTGACGTAGTAGCATTGCTGCACCTGCGGCACTTCGGCAAAGCCGCGCTTGGCGGCGTCGATCAGTTCGGCGCGCTCGCTCTCGACCTCGACCTCGACGAAGATGGTGATCGCCTGGCCTACCTTGGCCGGATCGACCAGCGCGACATTGGCGCGGATGACGCCTTGCTCCTCCATGCGCTTGATGCGCCGCTGCACGGCCGGCGCCGACAGGTTCACCCTCTCGCCGATCACGCGCTGCGGCGTGGCGTTGTCCTGCTGCAGAATGGCGAGGATCGCGCGGTCATAGGCGTCGAGCTCGGGCGAAACAGACATGGCGGCGTTCCAGACGAAACAAACTTGCATTTCAAGTGGCAAAACAGAGCGCCTTTCTCGCTTGCCTTGCAATAAATTTCAGCCTTCAAGGACGGAGAACCCCACCCATGTTCCTGCTCAATCGCCACCCGGAGTATGGCCAGCCGCTGGCGGAGGAAGACGCCGCGACGCTTGGGCTCGCGGGCGCCGAGGAGGCCGAGCGCTTCCTTGCCGCGCGCGACAACCACGCCGAGACGCCGCTGCATGCCTTGCCGGCGCTGGCCGGCGAACTGGGCGTCGGCACGCTCCACGTCAAGGACGAGGGCAAGCGCCTCGGCCTCGGCAGCTTCAAGGCGCTCGGCGGCGCCTATGCCGTCATGCATCTGGTGCTGGAGGAGGCTGGAAGGCGGTTGGGTCGCGCTGTCGATGTCGCGGAACTGCACCGGCCCGACGTCAAGGCGGTCGCCGCCGGCATGACCTTCGCCTGCGCGACCGACGGCAATCACGGGCGCTCGGTGGCGCAGGGCGCCGGCCTGGTCGGCGCGCACTCCGTCATCTTCGTCCATTCGGGCGTCAGCGACGAACGCGTGGCGGCCATCGCCCGCTTCGGCGCCGAGATGGTGCGCATCGCCGGCGACTACGACCAGTCGGTCAGGGAGGCCGCCCGCGTCGCCGCCGAGCGCTGCTGGACCGTCGTCTCCGACACGTCCTGGCCGGGCTATGAGCGCATTCCGGGACTGGTGATGCAGGGCTACACGGTAATCGTGCGCGAAGCGCTGAAGCATCTGCCTGAGCCGCCCACCCACGTCTTCCTGCAGGCCGGCGTCGGCGGCTTCGCCGCCGCGGTGGCCGGCCATCTCGCCGTCATGCTCGGCGCGGATCGTCCGACGGCAATCGTGGTCGAGCCCGCGCGGGCGGCGTGCATCTACGCCACCGCGAAGGCCGGACATCCTGTCGCGATCGCGCACAGCAAGCCCACGGTGATGGCGATGCTCGAATGCTATGAGCCGTCCTTGGTCGCCTGGCGCGTGCTGTCGCGCCTCGGCGATGCCTTCATGACCGTGGACGAGAAAGACGCCGTTTCGGTGATGAACCGCCTGGCGCGGCCTTCGGGCGATGATCCGGCGATCGTCTCCGGTGAGAGCGGCGGGGCAGGACTTGCCGGGCTGATCCGCGCTGCTAGCGACAAGAAGACGCGAGCGGCGCTCGGCCTTGACGCCCATTCGCGCGTGCTGATCATCAACTCCGAAGGCGCGACCGATCCTCGCCGCTATGCGGAGCTGGTCGGCATGGCGCCGGACGAGGTCGCAAACGCAAGGCTGCCGGCATGAGCAATCTGACGATCAACACCGACCGGCTTCTCGGCCGCATCCAGGAGCTCGGCGGAATCGGCCGCGACGCGCAGGGCCGCCTGGTCCGCGTCGCCGCCTCCGACATGGACAAGTTGGGCCGCGACCGCCTCGTCGGCTGGCTGGAGGAGGCGGGACTTGAGGTCGCCGTCGACCGCATCGGCAACATCTTCGGCATCTGGAAGACCGGCGCCAATGAAGGCCAGGCGCCGGTCATGCTCGGCTCGCATATCGACACGGTGATCGATGCCGGCATCTATGACGGCTGCTACGGCGTGCTCGCCGCCCTTGAGGCGATCGAGAGCCTCAAGGAGGCCGGCTTCGCGCCGTCCCGCCCGCTCGTCGTCGCCGCCTTCACCAACGAGGAGGGCGTGCGCTTTTCGCCCGATATGATGGGTTCGCTGGTCTTTGCCGGCGGCCGCGACCTGGCGGAGGCGCTGGCCTCGGTCGGCACCGACGGCGCGGTGCTGGGCAAGGAATTGGAACGGATCGGCTATGCCGGCAAATACGAGCCAGGTTTCCTCGAGCCGCATGCCTATGTCGAATTGCATGTCGAGCAGGGCCCGGTGCTGGAGCGCGAGGCCATCGCCATCGGCGCGGTCGAAAACCTGCAGGGCATTTCCTGGCAGCGCATCACCATCGACGGCGAGGCCAACCATGCCGGCACCACGCCAATGTCGATGCGCCGCGATGCCGGAGTCGCCGCCGCGCGGGTGATCGGCTTCCTCGCGGATCGCGCCGGCGCCTCGCCGACGCGGACGGTCGCGACTGTCGGCACCATCGCCTTCGAGCCCAACGCCATCAACGTCATCCCGTCGCGGGCGACCTTCACCATCGATCTTCGCGATCCGAACGAAATGCATCTTCGCGAAGAGGAAGCGGCGCTCGCCGCCTTCCTGGAACAACTTGCGGCAAGCGCCGGCGTCACCGTCCACGCTGAAAGCCTGGCGCGCTTCGAGCCGGTGACCTTCGATGCCGGGATCGTCTCGCTGATCGAGGATGGCGCCAGGGCCGCCGGCCTTTCCTGCCGGCGCATGACCTCGGGCGCCGGCCATGATGCCCAGATGATCGCGCGCATCGCGCCGTCCGCGATGATCTTCGTGCCCAGCCGGGGCGGCATCAGCCACAACCCGGCCGAGTTCACCGCCCCAGGCGAACTGGTTGCCGGCGCCAACATCCTGCTGGGCGTCGCCGCCCGGCTGGCGGCCGAATGATCGCGGGATGGGCGAATATGGGCATCGGCGGCGCGCCGCAAGGCCAAATACCACCAAAAATAGTCAAGTTTGCTGTATCGAGTCGCTGCGAAGCGAACATTCGGCGACATCCAATCGAAACAAACTTCAATCACTTAGCCAATTAAAGCGCCGGAATCGCGCCCGATTCGCGCCCGCCAGAGTTTCAGTGCCTTGCAGGAAGACTAGCATGCTGCTGCTCAACCAACGTCCAGAACACAACCAGCCGTTGGTTGCCGCGGATGCCGAGTCCCTCGGCATGGCTGGCGGCGCGCGGGCCGAGCATTATCTCGAGGCGCGCGACGACCATGCCGAAACACCGCTGCTCGCCTTGCGGGCGCTGGCCGGTGAGCTCGGCATTGCCTCGCTTCACGTCAAGGATGAGGGCCAGCGTCTTGGCCTAGGCTCCTTCAAGGCGCTGGGCGGCGCCTATGCCGTCATGCGGCTGGTGCTGGAGGAGGCCGGCAAGCGCCTTGGTCGCGAAGTCGATATCAGCGAGATCGGCGCGCCAAGGGTGCGCGAGATCGCATCCAGCATGATCTTCGTCTGCGCCACCGACGGCAACCATGGCCGCTCGGTCGCGCAGGGCGCCGGCCTTGTCGGCGCGCGTTCGGTGATCTTCGTCCATGCCGGCGTCAGTGCCGAGCGTGTCGCGGCGATCGCCCGCTTCGGCGCCGAGATCGTCGAGGTCGAGGGCGGCTATGACCATGCGGTGCGCGAAGTCGCCCGCGTCGGCGCCGAGCGCGGCTGGAAGATCGTCTCCAACACCTCCTGGCTCGGCTATGAGCGCGTTCCCGGCCTGGTCATGCAAGGCTATACGGTGATCGTGCGCGAGACGCTGCGGCGCTTGCCCGAGCCGCCCACGCATGTCTTCCTGCAGGCCGGCGTCGGCGGTTTCGCCGCGGCGATCGCCGGCCACATGGCGGTTATGCTGGGCGAGCGGCGGCCGAAGGCCGTGGTGGTCGAGCCGCGGCGGTCGGCCTGCGTCTACGCCTCGGCCGAGGCCGGCCGTCCGGTGACGATCGCCCATCAGCAGCCGACCGTCATGACGATGCTCGAATGCGCCGAGCCTTCCCTCGTCGCCTGGCGCGTGCTGGCCCGTGTCGGTGATGCCTTCATGACGGTGGAGGAAGACGATGCGGTGGCGGTGATGAAGCGGCTGGCGCGGCCCCTCGGCAACGACCCAGCCATCATCTCCGGCGAGAGCGGCGGGGCAGGGCTCGCCGGGCTGGTCCGCGCCGTGGGCGACAGGCGCATGCGCACGGCGCTCGGCCTCGACAAGCATTCGCGCGTGCTCGTCATCAACTCGGAGGGCGCGACCGACCATGGCCGCTTTGCCGAGCTGGTCGGGATGGCGCCGGAAGAGGTATTCTTGCAGACTGCCTAAGAGCAATTCCAGGAAAGGTGCGAAGCGGCTTTCCGTCCGGGATTGCCTCAAAAGCTTGAGGCTGACGATGGCTGAACTCGACCAGCAGGCGCTGCATCGCGAAATGACGGCGTGGCGGCACGACCTCCACGCCCATCCCGAATTCGGTTTCGAGGAAAAGCGCACCGCCGCTTTCGTCGCGCGAAAGCTGCGCGACTTCGGACTGGACGTCGCCGAAGGCATCGGCGGCACCGGCGTCGTCGGCACGCTGACCAGGGGCAGCGGCAACCGCGCCATCGCGCTGCGCGCCGACATGGACGCGCTGCGCATCGCCGAGCAGGGCACGCAAGCCTGGCGGTCACAGGCGCCCGGCACCATGCATGCCTGCGGCCATGACGGCCACACCTCGATGCTGCTTGGCGCCGCCAGGCTGCTCGCCAGCGAAGGCGGTTTCGACGGCACGGTGCGCTTCATCTTCCAGCCGGCCGAGGAATGGGGCAAAGGCGCGCTGGCGATGCTCGACGACGGCCTGCTCGAGCGCTTCCCCTTCGAGGAGATCTTCGGCCTGCACAACATGCCGGGCCTCCCCATCGGCCATTTCGAGACGCGGAGCGGTCCGGTGATGTCGGCCGAGGACAATTTCGAAATCGTGCTCAAAGGCCTCGGCGGCCACGCCGCGCGGCCGCATGCGGGGCAGGAGACGCTGGTCGCGGCCTGCGCGCTGGTGGTCAATCTGCAGACCATCGTCTCGCGTCGCCTGAGCCCGGCCGATATCGGCGTCGTCTCGGTGACCGAGCTCATCACCGACGGCACGCGCAACGCGCTGCCGGGCATGGCGCGCATCCTCGGCGACTGCCGCAGCTTCCGGCCTGAGGTGAGCGCCGCGATCGAGAACGAGATGCGCCGCATCGCCGAGGGCACCGCGCAGGCCTATAATGTCAGAGCGCAAGTCACTTACACGCGCGAGTTCGTGCCTTTGATCAATGACGCGACGCTTGTCGACGAGGCACTTGCGGCGGCCCGAGCCGTATTCGGCGATGGCGCCGTCAAGGCCGCGGCTGAGCCGATGACCGCCTCGGAGGACTTCGCCCGTTTCCTCGCCCATGTGCCTGGATGCTTCGTCTTCATGGGCAATGGCGGCACCCCGCCGCTGCACAACCCCGCCTACGACTTCAACGACGAAGGCCTGCTGCATGGCGCGCGGTATCACGCCGCTGTGGTGAGACGCAGGCTGGCGGTGGGCGATTAGCAATCTCCCCCCTTGTGGGGGAGTGCCCGGCAGGGCAGAGGGGGGCGCTGTCCCGCTGGCCTTTCAGCTCGTCGCGGTACCCGGCGATACGGCCAAATAGGTCGTCTCAAATCCAGCCAACGCCGCGTTTCCTTCGCGCCCCCCTCTGGCCTGCCGGCCATCTCCCCCACAGGGGGGAGATTAGCTGTACCCCGGTAACTCTTTCTTCTCTGCTTTCGTGCAGTATTGCCGGGGACGGGACGGCAAGAACAAAGAATGGCGGACGACAATAGACGCAACGGCAATTTCTGGGCGCTGGCGCTTGAGCGCGCTCATCTCGGCCTCTGGGACTGGAACCTGTCGACCGGCGATTGCTACTATTCGCCGACCTGGTCGAAGATGCTGGGCTATGAGGAGGGCGAGCTCGCCAACACCTCCGACCTCTGGCTGAAGCTCACCCATCCCGACGACCGCCAGCGCGCGCAGGAAAGCGGCGACAGCCACATCGCGGGCCTTGTCGATTCCATCGAGACCGAGCTTCGCCTGCGCCACAAGGACGGCCGCTGGGTCTGGGTGCTCGATCGCGGCGGCATTGTCGAATGGGACGCCGACGGCAAGCCGCTCAGGCTGATGGGCGTACAGACCGACGTCACCCGGCAGAAAGAGGCCGAGGCGGCGCTCGAGCAGGTCAACATCCGCTTCCGCCTGGCGCTCGCCGCCAGCGGCACCGGCATCTGGCATCACGACATCGGCACCAGGAAGAGTTATTGGGACGCGCGCAGCCGCGAGATATTCGGCCTCGTCGCCGACAAGGACGAGGTGTCGGCCGAGCTATGGCACACCTATCTTCATCCCGACGACAAGGAAGCCACCGAGCGCGCCCATCAGATCGCGCCGGGCTCCAACGATGTCGTGGCCTCGCAATACCGCATCATCCGGCGTGACGGCGAGGTCCGCCATCTCGAGTCGCTGGTGCGCTTCGTCGCCGATGTCGGCTCGGCCGGCCAGGTGCTGGGCACCGTGCGCGACATCACCGAGGAGAAGACGCGCGCCGAGGGACTTGCCTTCGCCGCGCGCCACGACGCCCTGACCGGGCTGCTAAACCGCGCGGCCTTCGACCGGCTGCTCGCCGAAAACATCGCCCTGGCCGAGCGCCTGCCGCTTGCGGTGTTTTATGTCGACCTCGACTACTTCAAGGCGCTCAACGACTATGCCGGCCATGCCGCCGGCGACCTAGCGCTGAAGAGCGTCGCGGCCGGCATCCTTGCCAGCCTGCCGGCCTCGGCGCATGCGGCGCGCCTCGGCGGCGACGAATTCGCGCTGATGGTGCCGAATTGCAAAGACGCCTGTGCCGAGCGCATTGCCCGCGCCGTGCTCGCCGCGGTGCGCGATGCCGATCTCGGCTCGGCGGTCGGCTCGCGCCGGCTTGCCGCCAGCATCGGCATCGCCTTCGTGCGCGACCCCAACATGGCGGTCGCCGACGCGCTCGCCTGCGCCGACGACGCCTGCTACGCCGCCAAGGCCGGCGGCCGCGACCGCTTTGCCGTGTTCTCGCCGGAATCGGCCGCCGGCTCCGGCGGCCTGAACGCCGCGCGGCTCGCCGCCGACCTGGTCGATGCGATGGAGGACGGCCGGCTGAAACTTTACGGCCAGGAAATCCACCAGCTCGGCCTGCCATGGGAAGACAGCCGCCATGTCGAGGTGCTGGCCAGGCTCGAAGGCCGCAACGGCAAGATGATCCCGCCGGTCGATTTCGTGCCGGTGGCCGAACGCTTCGGCCTTGCCGCCCGGCTCGACCGCTGGATCATCCACACGGCGATGCTGCGCCATGGCGAGGCGATGCGCGCCGGCGCCGTCTCGCTCGACTTCAACCTGTCGGCGCAGACGCTTTCGGATCCGCAGCTCTGGAGCTTCGTCGACCAGGCCATCGCCGAAAGCGGCGCGCCGCCATCGGCCATCGGCTTCGAGATCACCGAGACCGCCGCCGTCACCAATTTCGACGCGGCCGAGGCATTCGTGCGTCGCGCGCGCGAGCGCCATTGCCGCGTCAGCCTCGACGATTTCGGCGCCGGCATGAGCTCCTTCGAATATCTCAGGCGCTTCCCCATCGACGCCATCAAGATCGACGGCTCCTTCGTCCAGCATATCGCCAACAGCCGCTTCGACCGCGAAATCGTCTCCGCGATCACCGGCATCGCCCGCTCGATGGGCGCGGCCGTGGTGGCCGAGAAGATCGAGGAAAGGAACGGGCTGGAAATCCTCATCGGCATGGGCGTCGCCTATGGCCAGGGCTATTTGCTGCACCGGCCCGAGCCGCTGGAGGCGATCGTGGCAAGAGCCGTCAGCGGCGCGATCTTGTCGGAACGGCCGCATGCCAGGCTGGGTGCTGTAAAATAAGCGGTTGCTAAAATTGCAATCACCCGTTTAAGGGCGCCGTAATCCGGCTCGGCAAAGATGCGACCCGATAAACGGATCGGAGCGCCTGAATGAAAACCCTTCCCTTGCTTGCGGCAACCGCAATCGGCCTGCTCGGCATCTTCGCCACCCAGCCATCCCATGCGGGCTCGGATAATGGCGGCGGGGTGACGGCGACATCCACGGCCGACGATGATGAGGACCAGGTCAACACGTCCAGCGTCGGCGACGACCACGAGGCCGCCGAGAATGACGAGGCCGGGCATAGCGGGGACAGCGCCGCCTCCGGCTCGCATGAAGGCGACCAGGACGGCGACGATCAGGGCGAGAATCACGAGGGCGACCACGAAGACGGGGACGGTGGCAGCCATGATGGCGGCGGAGACAGCGGCAGCCACGACGGCGGCGGCGACAGCGGCAGCCATGACGGCGGCGGCGACAGCGGCGGCGGCGACGACTGAGCGTCCGGATTGAATGCCGCAATCCCGGCTGGCGGATTTCCGGCAAGCAGGGGCGAGTCCCGCTTGCCGGCGGCGCGCAGAGCGATTCCAGGAAGGACCGACAGGCTCGGCGACCCCCGCCGTGGCCCCTGGGCCGGAATTGAGCCAAAACAAGCGGATAGCGCGGGTCATCGTTAAAAGACGAACCATCGTTCTATCGAACTTTTAGGACAGTCGGGGCTACTGCCTTTGAACCGACCCGTGCTGCTCGGGACATGACGTCTTGGCTCGACTGTCCGGCGTCCGATCCATGACGGACTGGCGCTTGCGAGACCTCTCATGTCTTCGACGCTCAACACTACGCTTGTGATCCTGCAGCCGCAGCGCCTGCCGCCAAGGCCGCAGGCGGACGGCCTCGTCGCGAACGCCACCGCCACCGCGGCTTTGCCGCTCACGCAGGCGGAGCCCGCGGACTCGGCACCCAAGTTCAGCGTCGACAGCCTCAACATCACGGCGACGAAGGTCCGGCTGATGCAGCGCGCCGGCAAGGAGTTCGCAGTCGACCAGGCAGACTACGATTCCGTGTCTTCCTACGGTTCGGCGATCAAGAACGCCGTCGAAGCGTTGAAACGGCAATCTCCGTCGGCGATCCCCAAGATCGAAAGGCAGCTTGGCCTGGACCAGCTTGGCGTTTCGCTGGATACGCTCGTCAACGCCATCGTCCGTCCGCAAGGCGGCGACAACGACAGGCTGGATGACGCGTTGAGGCAGCATGCGGGCGGACAGGGCGAGGCCGCTTCAGGCCGGCCGGACGATCTCGGGCTTTACAGCCTCTGACGCGTCATCCCAACAGCCACCGCAACACGCCCGCCGACCCCACCCCGATCACCACTGTCGGCAGCATCGACAGCCGCGTCGCGGCAAGCAGCGTGATGGCCAGAGCCGCGAGGTCGGCCGGGTTCTTCGAGACGAAATCCGGCGCGATCACCGAGATCAGCACGCAGCCGGGCGCGGCTTCCATCACCGCCGTGGCGCGCGGGCTGAGCGTACGGTTCTTAAGCATCACATAGCCGCCGATGCGGGTGAGATACGTCACGCCGGCCATCGCCAGGATGGCGAGCACGGTCATCGGGTCGATCATTTGTCACCTGCCAGGAACCACGCGGCTACCAGGCCGGACAGCGCGCCGGCCGCCACATACCAGGCGCCGGGCACGACGAGATAGGTGAGCGCCGCGACCACAAGGCTGACCAGCCATGGCCGCGCTGCGGCAAAGCCCTTCCACATGCCCCGCAGCAGCACCAGGAAGACTGCCGGGAAGGCCATCGCGAAACCATATTTTTCGACGTCGCCGAGCACCGGCCCGAGCGCCGCGCCGCAAGTCGTGAACGCCACCCAGGCGAGGTAGACGGACAAGCCGGCGCCCAGATAGAAAGGCAGGCTGAAGGCCGGCCGCATGCCGGCGGCGGCGCGCCGCTGCGCATCCGCCAGGCCTACCGCCCAGCTCTCGTCGCACATCAAGAACAGCGCCGGAAGAACCTTACGCCTCGGCAGATGCCTGATGAATGGCGCAAGTGCGGCGCCCATCAGGAAATGCCGGCTGTTGACCAAAAGCGTGATGGCGGCGATCAGAAGGACATGCGGCGGCGAGGTCCAGAGCTGGATCGCGGCGAATTCGGAACCGCCGGCGAAGTTGAGGCCGGTCATCAGCGGCACCTCGACGACGGAAAGCCCCTTCTGCGCGGCTTGCGCGCCAAGCACCAGCGCATAGGGGATGATGCCGAGCAGCATCGGCGTCGAGGCGGCAAGCCCGCGCCGGAACTCGGCGTTACACCCGCTGGTGGCCTGGCCCTCGGCGAGGGCGATCTCGGAAACGCTCATGGCTCTGCCTTCGGCCGGCCTCGCGGCCGCCGTTCTCCTGCTCAGTTGTCGGTCATCGGTGTGCCACCATAGCCGAAATACCCGGCAATCGGGTTGCGAAGATGCGCCGCTTCTGCCACGATTTGGCATTGGATGGCGAATTCAAGAAAAAGATTGGAATTTGAAGCTATGAAGCTGGATGAGATCGACAGACGCATCCTGCGCGCCCTGCAGCGCGACGGCCGCATGGCCAACAACGATCTGGCGAAGGAGGTCGGCCTGTCGCCATCGCCTTGCCTGCGCCGCGTGAAACTGCTGGAGGAGGCCGGCGTCATCGACCGCTATGTCGCGGTGCTCAACCCGGCCAAGATCGGCCGCGGCCAGACCTTCTTCACCCGCATCTGGCTGAAACAGCAGGACGAGGACACGATCGAGCATTTCGCCGCCGAGGTGGCGAAATTCCCCGAAGTGATGGAGTGCCATCTGATGCTCGGCGACTGCGACGCCCTGGTGCGCATCGTGGCGGCCGGCATCGACGACTACCGCCGCTTTCAGTCGGAGCATCTGAGCCGCATCAAGGGCGTGCAGAACGTCAAGACGGACGTGCCCAGCCAGACGATCAAGCAGACTTCGGAGATGCCGTTGTGAAGGGCTTCCCTTCTCCCCTTGTGGGAGAAGGTGGATCGGCGCGCAGCGCCGAGACGGATGAGGGGTGTTGGAAGGATCGCTACGATGAAGAAATGGGCGCTTGAAGCATCCTATTCTTCAGCGCCTCGTTTCTTCCAGCACCCCTCATCCGGCCGCTTCGCGGCCACCTTCTCCCACAAGGGGAGAAGGGAAGCCTTCGCTCAATGATGCGCGTGGTTCTCGTTCCGCTTGCGTGTCGCCGCCGCCTTCTTGGCCGAAGCCGAACGCTCGGCCGCGGAACGCTCGCCGGAGGCCTTGCCGCCCATGCGGCCGCCCTTGTGCGCGGCCGGATTGCCGGTGTGCTTGCCTCGGCCGGACCCGCCTTCCTTCTTGCCGCCGGCATCGTCCTTGTTGACGGTCGCCCAGGCGCGACGCTCGGCCTCTTTCTCGGAGACGCCCCGCTTCTCATAGCCTTCGGCGATATGGTCGGCCTTGCGTTCCTGCTTGTCGGTGTATTTCGATTTGTCGCCACGTGGCATTTTTCTTCTCCTTGTTGCGCTGAGTGAATTCCAACCCTCAGGAACGCTTCTTCTTGGCGACGTCGCCAAGGTCGGAGCGTTCCGGATCCTTGTTGTTCTCGCCGGCGGCGTCGCGGTTCTCGTCCGGATCGTCCTTGGCCGGCAGGTAGCCGCGCGGCCTGTTGGCCTTCGGGCCTTCCCAGCGCGGCCATTGATCCGACGTTCCAGCCGGTCCTTTCTTCGGTGAATTGCTCATCCGTGCCTCGCTTTCCGGAGGGCGTTCAGCCTTCCGCCTTCATGGTTCGTGCGATCTTCAAAAGCTTGTCGCGGTCGTGTCCGTGCTCGCGGATCAACTCGCGCGCCTGCTTCGGCGAGAGGTCGGTGTTCTCCGCCAGGAACCACACGTCGGGATCGTCGCCTTCCTTGGTTGGCGGGTTGCCGGGAGCGTGTGCCGCACCGGGGCGATGGGGTAGTTCGCTTTTCCGCATGATTTGTCCTTCCAATGCTCAACCAACCCTTCTCGGAAGGACAGGTTCCCTCCTGGTGAGGGCCGTGTTTCAGCTTTCCTGCTTTTCCTGACGGCGCGCGGACGCTTCCTTCTTGCGGCGCAGCACCTCGTCGGTGCCGACGATGTCCTTCGAGCCGCCGGTGATCGCGGTCGAGACCACGGCCGGCGGGTCGCTTGCCGGAAAACTATCCTCGAGCCCCGACTGCAATTGCTCCTCGAGCGTGTCCGGGTCTTCCGAGCGGCCTTCGGCGCGGCGGCCCTCGATCTCCTCCAGGTCCTGCTTGGCGTCGGGGTGCTCGCGGACATTGCGCAGCGTCGATACGATGAGCTCGATGGCGAATTCCTTCATCACTTCCGACTCCGGCGCGGCGACATTCATTTCCTCGACCAGCCGGATCAGCGAGGTCTCGAGCCTGTCCAGTTCCTTCATGCCCTGATGGCGGGCGAGCTTCTGGGCGAGCGAATTGATGAGGACCGGCGCGAAAACCGAATAGGCTTGCATGCGGGTTTCGTCGGCGCGTTCGGGATGCAAGGACATCGGTGCCTCCATAAGAATACCGGGCGCCGCCTTCCGTTTCGTCGTGGCGGCATCTAAGCAACCGGAAGGAGCCGAACTGGTTCCATGCGGCACCGAGGGACCGTCGGAGGCCGCGTGAGGCCGAATTGCAAGATCGAGCAGCTCTGGCTGTTCGGCGTCTTCATTCGCGTTGGCGCTCGGCGGGCGTTCCAAACGCCGGATCCCGGTCACGCGAATAGCCGCCAACGCGCGGCAGCCCATCGTCCATGATGACAAATGGCAGCCGCATGTCCCAGTAGGCGTGCGCCTCCGGAAGAAAGCGCTTGGGCCGATCCATGAAGCCGATGGAGAGATAGAATTCGTCCGGCAGGCCTTTGTCGGCATAGCCGATCGAAGTGCCGCAGTCCCCGCAGAAGGAGCGCACGACACCTCGCGTGCGGGAAAAGGTTTTTGGCATTGCCGCCAGCCATTCGACCTGCGCCGGCCGGTAACCGACCCAGATGGTCAGAGGACTGCCGATGGCCCTGCGGCAATCATCGTCGTGATCGAAGCAGATCCAGAACGGCTCGCCGTCCATCCGCGCGCTCACCGCCCCGCAAAAACAGTGGCCTTGTTCGATAGCCATGGTCCCTCCGCGATTGTCCCGAAAGAAATGGCGTCCGTGCAGGACACGAACGCCATTTTGAACTCAGCGCTGGCCGCCCTTGCGGCCGGCTTCGGAAGCACGCTGGCGGTCCTCGGCGAAGTTGCCGCTGCCGCCCCTGTGCTGGCCGGCGCTCCGCTGACCCATGTTGCGGTCCTCGGCCTGCTGCTGCCCGCTGCCGCGATGCTGGTCCTCGCGGTTCTTGTGGCTCTGCTGGCCGGCTCTGACGTGCTGTTCGTGGGTTCCGCCTTGATTGGGCATATCGAATTCTCCGTTGATTCGGATTTCTTCTTAGGGTGAATTCAAGGGCACGTTCGGCACCCTTGAGTAAGGGGAACAGGTGCCGGCAACCGATGTTCCGGCCGAAACATTTCGTGACTCGGGGTCGGACTGAAGTCCGACCGGGACAGCGCATTGGGCTGGCTTGTGCAACCAATGTGCTTTCTGCGAATTGGTGAGCGGCCGTCGACGAAGCCCCCCTCCATCGCCGGCCGTTCTGGTGCCCGCCGATCGCCCCCCGCGCAATTGCGGCGGGCACCGATATCCACGAACAAGAAGGCCGCGAAGCCGGCTTCGGAGCGAGACGACGTTTTGACCTATATCATCTCTGCAAAGCCCGCCCGGCAGGACGCCGAAAGCCTGCCTGCCAACGACAACAACCGTGCCACCCTTGCCGATCTTTCCTTCCTTGATGTCATCAACGACGAGGCCAAGGTCGCCGAAATCGCCAGACGCGCGGAGCGTCTCGGCCACGTCACACTGATCGTCATGGCGATCGGGCTGACGGCCCTGCCGCTGCTTTGCTTAATGCTCCGCTGATTCGGGCCTGGCCGCGCCGGCACGCGCTATGGTTGAGTTCTAATGCATGTCGCCCACAAGTGCAGCGGTTTTGGGACAACGACATGCATAAAACCAATAAATGCATGTCGCCCACAAGTGCGCAGCGGTTTTGGGACAACGACATGCATAAAAACAACAACCTAAAGCCCGTCGCATGAGGCCATTCAGACGCGACGCGCTTTAGCGTCCGGAAAAGAAGGCGTCGAGCGTGGCCGCCGTCTCGATCGGCGACTCCTCCGGAAAGAAATGGCCGCCGGGCAGGGCGCCGCTGCTGACGTCGTCTGCCCATTCCCGCCACAGCCCCAATGGCCCGCCTTCTTTGACATACCATTCCGCCAGCGCGCCATGCTCGCTCCACAGCGCCAGCACTGGGCAGGCGATGCGCCGGCCGGCCTCCCGGTCGGCACGGTCGTGCTCGCGATCGAGCGAAGCCGCGGCGCGATATTCCTCGCAGATGGCGTGGACATGCGCGGGATCGCGCAGCGCGTCGACATAGGCCTGCCGCACCCCGGGCGGGAAGGCGACGGGCGCGGACCCCCAGCCGGAAAGCGCGTTGTCGACGATGGCCGCGGCGGCGGCTGCCAGGATCGTCTCCGGCAGCGGTTCGGGTTGCGCCAGCAGCGACCACGGCCAGTAGCCCAGCGCCAGCCTTGCGTCGGCGCGGTCCCAGGCATCTGCGGTCGGGATGATGTCGAGCACAGCCAGCTTATCGACGCGGTTCGGATGGTCGAGCGCCAGCCGGTAGGCGACGCGCCCGCCGCGATCATGGCCGGCGACCATGAAGCGCTTGAAGCCGAGCGTCTCCATCAGCGCCACCAGGTCGGTGGCCATGGCGCGTTTGGCGTAGGGCGCGTGGTCGGCCGCCGATGGCGGGCAGGAGCTTTGCCCGTAGCCGCGCAGATCGGCGCAGACGACGGTGAAATCGCGCGCCAGGCCTGGCGCCACGTCGCGCCACATCAGATGCGTTTGCGGAAAGCCGTGCAGCAGGAGCAGGCCGGGCCCGCTGCCGGCGCGGCGGGCAAAGATCCTTGCCGGGCCGGTGTCGATTTCCAACGCCTCGAAATCCGCGAACATGGTTGCCTCCGGAAAATGGCGTGCCGGGCCTCAGCTCCAGGCCGAGTCCAGCGTCAGCGAAGCCTCGAAGATCTGCTCGTTCTCGGCGTTGCGCAGCTTCACGGTGATCTTCAGCCGCTTGGCTCCCGGTGCCTCGTCGCGGGCAATGTCGTGCAGGATGCGCAACGCTTCCAGGCCGGCGCGCTCGGGGGTGGCAAAAAGCTGCCCCTGGTCGTCGACCTGGCAATACTCGGAATTATAGAGGTCGAAATAATAGCGTTCCATCGATGCGGCGTCCCAGGCGGTTCGCAAGGTTCAATCCCTGGCCGCGATCATGGTTCCAAGCATTTGATCCTGACGGGAAATCGGTGGCGCGCCGGCCTTTGCGGCGCCATCGCCTGCAACCAGCCCCGGTCTGCCGCGTTAGCTGTTGCGAATGGAGGACGCCGGATGCTGGAATCGCTTTATCTCAACCTTGGCCAGCACGACGCCTTGTCGGAGGAAGAGAAAGCACTGCTCGCCGGCGCGATGTCGCTCGAAAAATATGTCGCCGCCGGCGAGGATATCGTTTCGGAGGGAACGCGGCCGATCCACAGCACGCTCATCATTGACGGGCTCGCGGCCCGCTACAAGGTGCTGGAGGATGGCGGGCGCCAGTTCACCTCGCTGCAGGTCGCCGGCGATTTCGTCGACCTGCATGCCTTCCTGCTGAAGACGATGGACCACGGCATCGTCGCGCTCTCGCCCTGCCATGTGCTGTCCGCCGAGCACGCCAAGCTGCGCGCGATCACCGAACAGGCGCCGCATCTCACCCGGCTTTTGTGGCTGGACACGCTGGTCGACGGCGCCATCCACCGCGAATGGATCGTGGCCATGGGCCGCCGCTCGAAAATCTCGCATCTCGCGCATCTGATATGCGAGCTGTTCGTCAGGTTGCAGGTGGTGAAGAGGACCCACGAGTCGAGTTTCCATCTGCCGCTGTCACAGGCCGAACTCGCCGACGTGCTCGGCCTTTCGGTCGTCCATATGAACCGGGTGATCGGCACGCTGCGCCGCATGAACGTCATCAACTGGACGGGCCATAGGATCGTCATCCTCGACTGGGAGCGACTGGTCGCCATTGCCGAGTTCGATCCGACCTATCTCAGCATGGTGCACGAGCCCAGATAGGGCGGCGTTTCCGTGAAACGGTGAAACGCACTAGCGGGGTGGCTTGGAGCGTAACGAGAGATCGTCCAGCATGGTGAGCGCAGCACTTGGCTGGGAAGGCTTCAACAGGCCCTGCTGCATGGCGACCTTTTTGAAGGCGGCAAAGGCGATCGCCGGTCGGCAGATACCCGCGATCGCGTCGTCCACCAGGCGGACCGCTTCGAGGTAGTCCGGCGCTTCCTTGTTCTTCCAGCTTCCGGCAAGCGCGGTCCTGGCCTCGGCGACCGTGGTGACCACCATCGAGCCGCCGCCGACGAAGCGGATGGTGAGCGGCAAGAAACGGCTCATCTTTCTTTCACCACCCCAGTTTCTTTCACCAACCCAGCCATTCGCGCGTACGCCAGGCCAGGCCGACAAAGGGCACGGCCGTGATCATGACGGCGGCAAGGACGAAAAGCGGGCTGTTCAAACGCAATGATTTCATGATGCACCATAAGAATGGGGTTCGCCGTAAACGATGACTCCGCCGGTCGGTTGCATCCGGCAGGCAAGTCCGGGCTAAATTCCGAAGCTTACATGTTGCTCGCGGGCCGGATCGGCGGCGCCGGCCTATGCGGTGGCCTGGGCCGTGGCCTGAGCGGCACCTCGGCCAGCGAAGCGCGGATCACCCGGACCGGGATCGGCGGCATGGTGGCAGGCCGGCGCAGCAAGGCGGTCGACAGACCGCCTATAAAAGTTCGAACGTCCATGGGACTCCTCCTGAAGAGTCCCCCCAACGACGAGGGGTTAGCATCGCGGGACGGCGGCTGCATTTAACTTTGATGTATGTCCTGGCGCCGTGCCGCGGTGCGACAAAACCTCGGCCAAGCTTTGCCGGCCCAACCTTTTCGCAGGACAAGCGTTGTCCTCGAAAGGAGATCACCATGCCGACCACCAGCCACACGAAGTCCAGCGCAGCCCGAAAATCAGCCCCGGCCAAGAAGAAGACGGACACGGCCGAGACCGCGCGACGGCAGCGCGGCGTGCAGCGCAAGGTTGACGCCACCGACCGCAGCAAGCCGAAGCCGAAGGCGACGGGCGCCATGCAGGCCGGCGCGCGCAGATACCCCACGCCGCCTTTCCCCAAACAGCATCATCCCAAGCCCGGCGAGGAATGGGCGCTCGAACCGGCGCCGCTCTACGACGCGCCGTTCTGGCAAGGGTCGGGCAAGCTCAAGGACAAGGTCGCGCTGGTCACCGGCGGCGATTCCGGCATCGGCCGCGCGGTGGCGGTGCTCTTCGCGCGCGAAGGCGCCGATGTCGCCATCGTCTATCTCAATGAGGACCGCGACGCGAAGGAGACGAAGCGGGCGGTCGAGGCCGAGGGCAGGCGCTGCATCACCTTGCGCGGCGACGTCGCCAAACGCGCTTTCTGCCGCAAGGCGGTCGCCGAGACGGTCAAGGCCTTCGGCAGGCTGGATGTGCTGGTCAACAACGCCGCCTTCCAGGTGCACTCGGCCGACTTCGCCGATCTCACCGAAGCGCATTTCGACACCACGCTGAAGACCAATCTCTACGGCTATTTCCACATGGCGCAGGAAGCCGTGCCGCACATGAAGCCGGGCTCGGCCATCGTCAACACCGGCTCGGTCACAGGTATCGAAGGGTCGAAGGAACTGGTCGACTATTCGATGACCAAGGGCGGCATCCACGCCTTCACCCGCGCGCTCGCCGGCAACCTCGTCAGCAAGGGCATCCGCGTCAACGCGGTGGCGCCGGGGCCCGTCTGGACGCCGCTCAACCCGTCCGAGAAGGAACCGCAGGACGTCGCGCAATTCGGCGCCAAGACGCCGATGAAGCGGCCGGCCCAGCCGGAGGAGATCGCGCCGGCCTATGTGTTCCTGGCCTCGCCGCAATGCTCCAGCTACATCACCGGCGAGATCCTGCCGATCATTGGGGGTTACTGATCCATCAGGAGGATCCCATGAAAAAAGTGCTTCTCATCACGGCCCTCACATTGATCCCGGCGCTGCCGGCGGCGGCCCAGACGACTGCCCAACCAAAGGACCCGCAGGCGCAGAACTGCCAGGCCAAGCCCAACGCCAACGATCAGCAGCAAAAACAGAAGCAGCTGGCCGCCGCGGACGAATTGTCGAAGCAGCTCAGCGATTGCGGCGGTGTGCTGAAGCCGCCGCCGACTGGCGACCAGAACGCGACGACCCCGCCGCCGACCGGCAGCGAAATGCCGATTATCAAGCCGGGCGAGGTGCCGCCGCAGACGAGCAAATGAAACTGCCAAGGCAATCACGCTCGGTCTGCTTGGCAGCGCCGCGGCACCGAACCTGGTAGCTAACCCGATGTTCCATTAGCTGTCGCTGAAAAAGCCACTTGGAACATTCCGGCTATGTCGATGTTCAATCTGACCAGGAGGAACAGCCATGACGGACGACAGGACCAAACGCGACTTTCGAGACCGGGACCGCGTGTCGGCGGACGAAGAGTATGAGGTGCGCTACTTCGCGAAGCAGCACCGGATCACGCCTGAGCAGGTTCGCGAGCTGATCAGCGAACACGGCAACGACCGCAAGACGCTCGAGCGGGAAGCGAGGAAGCTACGGGATTGACAGGCATTCCCAGTCGGGGTCGGTCTAGACAGGTCTTGCAAACATTGACGCCTGCCGGCGACGTGATCGCTCGCCCAATCATATGTTAGCGCGTCACTCCGCCGAATGTGTAAAGTTCGAGCAGTCGCCGCACAGAGCAAAGGCAAGCGCGCGCCGGAAGAGCCCATCACGCTTTCGCCCAACCTATCTCAAGGGAAGTAGAGCTTCGATGAGCGACGCAAGAGGCGGCAGTTATGCCGCGAAAGGTGAGTATCTCGATCACCGTCTGGAATGCCCGCACTGCGAAACGATCCGGTTGAACATCCCCAGGAACGTCCAACCCTCGACGCCGATCCATTGCGCCGAGTGCGGTGCGTATCTCGGCACGTGGGACGAAATCCAGACCGACTTCGAGCAACAGGGTGGCAGCGACGGAGTGTTTCGCCTGGCAAGCGGCCGCATCAGACGGCTTGCTTAATCAGGCTCTCCCGTCAATGCCTGTCTTTCAAAAAGCGAGCTTCGCGCACGAGGGACGTCCAGTCGATGCCGATCATATGGATTAGCTCCCTCGCTTGCGCCTCGGTTATACCCACTTCCTTGGCCAGCTTCTCGGCCAGCAGTCGTCTATCGGCTTTATCGTCGTGCCCGTCGTTCTGCATGCGCACTCTCCATCGCTCTACAGGTAAAGCGCGAAGATAGGAGAGGTTTCACCAGGTCCAGGTCGATCTTATATTATTTGACAGACCCAAACGATGGCCCTCTGTTTGCGAACCCACGGCAATGCCTAAGAGCGAGAAATCTCAAAGCGACAAATTCCGCGAAGCCGCCCGCGAACTCGGGACGGACGACAGCGAAATGAACTTCAACGCGCGCCTGAAGCGCGTCATCAAGAGTTCCCAGCCGAAGGAAGAGGCGCCGCCAGTGCCGACCAGGAAGCCGAAGGCAACCGAAGGTCGCTAGATTCTGGCCGGACGCTGTAGGACTATAATCCTAGATGGGGCGATTCTCTTAGGGAAGTCGCAATGGTTCGGCGCAACAAGGCAAAACAGCTTTCAGATGGCGAAATTGAACGGTTCATGGCGGCGGCGGAAGCGCTGCATCGGAGCATCGTAGACCCGCTGATATCGACGCAGTGCGAGCACTACCGCTCGATGCAGGAGCTTCACGCGGCGCTGTTGAAGACGGTGCGGGATATCACCGGCAAGGACGCCGCGTTTATCAAATGGTTCGGGGCTGGGTCGGCTTAGTGGCCTTCTCGACCGAACTCGCCATTGACTGCGGCAGGCCTTCACCCTTGAACGTCAGTCTCCCCCCGCTGGAACCATCCGCCTCGGGCCGGATTGTGATTTGCGGGCCGCGTCAGCCGGACCTGGTGGCAAAGAGAACAGGGCTGGTTTCTCCGGCTTCACGCCCTGGCCAACGAAAAGGCAGTCGAGCTCTTGTCCCACCCGGCCCGCTCCGTATTGGACGTGGGAAGCACATGGCAGAGCAGACGCAATCCGACAAAGCCGGCACCGAACCGCGCAAGGGCATGCCGAGCCCGCGCCTCGGCGAGGCGGTATTCACGATGCCGGGCTGGGTCGAAGAAGGCTGGATGATGCTGAAGGAAAGCGTCACCGGCTTTATCGACGACAATGCGCTGAGCCGCGGCGCGGCGATGGCGTTTTACGCCACCACCTCGCTGGCGCCGATCCTGCTGATTGTCGTGGCGATCGCCGGTTTCGTCGTCGGCAACGACGCCGCCCAGCTCGCGCTGTCGGCCGAGATTTCCGGCGTCATGGGTCCGCAAAGCGCCGACCTGCTGAAGGCAACGATCGAAACCGCTTCGCACCGTTGGTCGGGAACGCTGGCCACGCTGATCGGGCTGGTCACGCTTCTCGTCACCGCGTCGGGTGTCTTCGGCGAGATGCAGCAGTCGCTCAACGAAATCTGGAAGGTCAAGCCCAACGGCGTGTCGCTGTCGAGCCTGGTGCGGGCGAGGGCGGCGAGCCTCGGCCTTGTGGCGGCACTTGGTTTCCTGCTGCTGGTCTCACTTGCCGCCAGCACCGCGATCTCGGCGCTTGGCGAGGTCATCAACCGCAGCCTGCCGTTCGGGGAGCTGATCGTCAGCTCCGTCAACACTGTCGTCTCGTTCCTGCTGATCGCGCTGCTCTTTGCCGCGATCTACAAGGTCCTGCCGGACCGAACACTCAAATGGCGCGATGTCGCCGTCGGCGCGCTGGTGACAGCGCTGCTCTTCACCATCGGCAAGTCGCTGATCGGCTGGTACATCGGCACCAGCGCCATTGCCACCTCCTACGGCGCGGCCGGCGCGCTGATGGTGGTGCTGGTGTGGGTCTATTACTCGGCGCAGATATTTCTCTTCGGCGCCGAGATCACGCGCTCCTATTCGGTGCGGCGCGGCAGCCGGCGTGATCTTGCGCCGGTGGTGGCCGCCGGCTCGGCAGCGGCGACGGCCATTCCCCGGCCGGTGCGGGGGGCTTCCGGCCTGGAAGTCGCGGCGTGGATCGTCCTCTCCTGCCTGATCACCGTGCTGATGTTTCAAATCGGCGGCAAGCGAGAATGAGCCGGACCGGCGGCCAAACAAATGATGTGGCTGCCTTCACCGAAAGGAGTATCATCCTGGCGTCGTCCCCACCTGCCCGGCACGGGGACGCTTGGAAGTCAACTTAGGTGCTTTCGCCCAGCCTCTTTGAGGGAATAAGCACATGTGCTCCCAAGCCAGCCCCGACCAGGAGTCCCTCCTGGTCCCAGACTCCGTGCAGGTCTATGAAAACATGGGGGAGTGGTTCGTCGTCGTGGTCCGCGACGGCAAGGACCATGTGACGTCCTTCGAGCGGGAGTCATACGCCAGGGCCTATGCCGACGGGCAGAGGCTGGGGCTGAAAGAGCCGGGCAGTACGGACAAGCCTGGTTCACCGCAAGAATAGCTTACCGTTCCTTCTGGCGCTTCTCGATTTCGTAGGTGAGCCAACGGCAGAACATGCCGATTATCGAGGTCGCCGCGCCGCCAAGCAGGCAGGCAATCAGAACGGGGCTCTTGGAGGCGCTCGACCAGCTGACGATGGCAAGCAGCGTCACGCTGACCGTCGAGATCAAGTAGCCTATGCCCTTGAGAAGGTGGAGCGAGGTACTGTTCATCGCAAAAGCCTTTCGACCATGCGAAACCGTCCCGCCCGCGCCGGAACTGACCGTCGGCGGCAAGACAGGGCCGATGGGAGCCCTGCCTTCCCGCTCCGGACGAAATGTCACGCCGCCTCTGCCGCGACGTTGACCGCCGATTCGGCGAGCTCGGTGAGCGCGGCGTCCGTTTCCTTTTCTTCGTTCAGCGTCTTGTCGAGCAAGGTGACGGCTTCTGTCAGGCCGAGTTCCTGCGCCCAGGTCCTGAGCGTGCCGTAGCGCGAAATCTCGTAGTGCTCCACGGCTTGGGCGGCGGCCAGGAGACCGGCATCGAGCGAGGGCGAGCCCTTGTACTCGTCCATGATCTCGGCGCCTTCCTCGGTGATGCCCATGATCGCCTGGCAGGTCTTGCCCGCCGGCTTTTTGTCGATCACCTCGAACACTTCCTCGAGCCGCGCGACGTGTTCCTCGGTCTGATCGCGATGTTTCTCGAAGGCGGCCCTCAGCGCGTCGTCCTGCGCCGCCTTGGCCATCTTCGGCAGCGTCGCGAGGATCTTCTTCTCGGCGAAATAAATGTCTTTCAGCGTGTCGTGGAAAAGTTCGTTGAGGCCCTTGTTCGAGGCCGCTTTGGTGGTCGCCATCTGCGCATCTCCTGGTCAAGTTGGATGAGCAATCAACACCCCCTTCGCCAAGTTGTTCCGCAAAGATTTTGTCCGGCGAAGCGACCGAAAAATCTCAATTGTTATTGGCCGTCGCGCCGAAGCTCGGAAGTCGGGCGAAAGCTCCGCACCCGCCGCAATCTCCGTCCGCAATTCGCACGGGCATTTCTTTGGTTTCGCTCGGAACTTTTTGCCAGGCCGCGCGCTGTTTTGTAGCAGTTGTTTCCAACAATCGCAGGGAGCAGGAAAATGAATACCAAGATTCTTTGCATGAGCGTGATCGCGTTCTCACTCGCCATGGGCGCGGGGATTGCCAGCGGCGCCAAGGGAACATCGGCCTTGGACGACCCGCAAAAGATGGCGCCCTTCTTCACCGATGCCGGGATGAAGACGATGAAATCCGGCGACGAGTTCAAGAAGGCATGGCTGGCCATGACCGAGGAAGACCGCGCGTCGATCAAGAAGGACTGCGGCGACAAGGCCATCGCCAAGCAGCACGACGATTTCTGCAAGATGACCATGAAGCTCGGCGGCGCGAACTGACGCCGGCCGAACGGAGAAAGACAACGGCGGCTGTCCCGGCCGCCGTTTTCAATTCGATGGGTCGAAAGGATCAAGAGACAGGCATCGGCGCCCTTTCAGCGGGCGCGTTTTCGCTTGAAGGACTTCATTCCCTTGGTCAGGGAGGCCTTGGCTTCGGCGGCGTTCTGCCAGCCTTTCAGCTTGATTTTCTTGCCGGTGCCCAGCGCCGAGGAAAGGAAGAACTGCTCGATTTCCCGGCGAAGATCCTCGGGCACATCAGTGGACACCACGGGTTCATCCGGCGCGTCTTCCTTGTGAGGGCAGAAGATGTACCTGTCGTTGCGGACCTTGGAGCCGTCGGGATCGCGCTGTGTTACCCTGAGCGCGCCCAGCAGGTCGCATTTTATGACGACGCCCGGAGCGGCGGCGGCCTGGTGGATGACGAGCCCGTCAAGCGGATCGCCATCGTCACCCAGCGTCGAGGGCACGAAACCCCAGTCGTAGGGATAGGTGTTTCCCACCGGAAGAGGGCGGGAATATTCGAACACGCCGGTCCCCGGCTCATAGGCGAGCTTCGCCGCCGATCCCCTGGGCGTTTCAATGACCACACGGAATAGCTTGCGGGAGGTTGCCGGCAGTCTCAGATAGTCAGCCATTGCGCATCGGAACCCCAAGCCCTGTTGCGCAAGATGAACTTCACCGCCGCGGGAAGGTTCCACCGCGAGCCAGATATGCAGCGCTCGCCGCAAAGCCGGAATGAACCGTCCGCAAATATTACGTGGGTTTGCCTTGCCGCGAATGAAATTGAGCGCTATATGTACCAAATCGATCTTGTTGAAAGAACGTTGTTTCTTGGGCCATGGGCTCTGGCGATTTTCCTCTCGATTTCGAAAATTGTGGCGTCTGGCTAGCTGGCCGGGCGGAAAGATTTATGTCGATTTGAAAGGAAAAATCGAATGACTGCTGGAACGGTAAAGTTTTTCAACGCGACCAAGGGCTTCGGTTTCATCGAGCAGGGCAATGGACAGCCTGACGTGTTCGTCCATATCTCGGCGGTCGAGCGCGCCGGCATGCGTTCCCTGGTCGAGGGCCAGAAGGTGAGTTTCGACATCGTCAAGGATTCCCGCAGCGGCAAGAGCGCGGCGGAGAACCTGCAGGCGGCCTGAGCCATGCGTCGGCGCCATTGACCACGGATGTACTGGCAGTGGCGCCGGGGTTTTGAGGGGAGGTCGGGTTCGCCCGGCCTTTTTCATTTGGCCGGCCTTTTCACTTTGGATAGCGAGGTAGCACATGGCTGAGATGAACGTGTTCAAGCCGAAAGGCGATGCCAAGAACGAGGCCACCACGAGAACGGCGCGCGCCATCGTCGACAGCGACACGGCCGCCCGGATCGCCAAAACGGCGCGGCTGCGCGCCGCGAGGCTGGCGCGCGCGCCCGTCGAGGAGCTGCCGAAGAAAACCGCCAAGGCCAGATCGAAGCGTCCGCGCTGACCAGAGATCGCGACGCGCTCTTGAGCGGATCACTATTTCACGGAAACAGTGAACCGCCCTATCTCTTTGTTTGTCGCAATTCCGGACGGATCCTCTAGCGCGGCTGGCGCAAGTAGCCGGTCACACGGGATTCAAAACAGGGATCGCAGGCCGTCTAGGCTGCTCGCTCAAGCGCTGTGGCCAATCGGTCAGGATCGTCGACACCTCGCCCGAAAAGGCTCAATATCTTGATCGCGATCCGCTCGCGCTCTTGTTCGCAAATAACGCGATGTTTTGCGCAATAGTCGTTCAGCGCTTTTGTGAGAATGGCCAGTTGGACGGGGTCCGCCACACCGTATTCCAGCATGCCTGCCTCCCTGGACGGACGAAAAGCATGAATAGCTTCCAAGCGTCCGCGTGCCTCTACCGAACGGCTTGAGGAAAATACACCCAAAAATGTTCAGGCACGAATCAATTCCGTCAGACTGAGGTCCGACGGAAAGCCCGTCGCCGGGAGGATGTGGCGACGGGCTTGTCGGTCGGCGACTGCGGTTAGAGGGAGGAACTGGTCGCCTGCGGGATCAACCGGCGAAGGCGTGGTCGGTTCCATCCAAATTCAAATCTGACCCACTCCCGACCGAGGCTTTGGTTTTCACCCGGCCTGTCAAATAGATGGTCGCCAGGCCGTTGATGGAACGTTCAGCGAGCGACCCCCGTTAAAGCCATGAATTGCCTTCAATCCAAGCTGGGCGTCAAAATTGCCTCGGAAGACCGACAGCCTGACTTCACAAACCGTCTCCGATAGTCGTCGCGAGGCAGGCACCGGCGTTGGCGCGTCCGCCAGACACGTGCCGGGCGGGCATTGCCTTATCGCCATCGGAGCATCCGCCGGCGGTGTCGAGCCGTTGCGGCGGATCGTCGGCGACCTGCCACAGGGCCTGCCGGCCGCCGTGTTCATTGTGTTGCATGTCGGGGAGGTAAGCTATCTGGCCAACATCCTGGATCGCGCGGGACCCCTGAAGGCCATGGTTGCTAGGAACGGGGCAACTTTTGAAACCGGCCGGGTCTATGTGGCGCCGCCCGACTTCCACCTCCTGCTGCATGATGGCCACATGCTGCGGCGGCGCGGTCCGCGCGAGAATCTAGCCCGGCCGGCCATTGACCCGCTGTTCCGCTCGGCGGCGCTGAGCTACGGCGCTCGCGTCGTCGGCGTGCTCTTGTCGGGGTCGCTGTCTGACGGCACAGCCGGCCTCAGGGCGATCAAGGCCGTCGGCGGCATCGCCGTGGTCCAGCACCCAAAAGATACGCTGGTGCCGGCCATGGTGGAAAGCGCGCTGGATCATGTCGCGGTTGACCACTGCCTGCCAGCGGCGGAACTGGGTGGTTTGCTGGCGAAGCTTGCCGTGGAGCCGGCGGGCGAAACCTTGCCGGCTCCGCCCGCCGTCAGGCTGGAAGCGGCGATCGCCGCGCAGGAGCATTCGACCATGAAAAAAGAAGATCGACTCGGTGAATTGTCGGTGTTTACATGCCCGGAATGCCATGGGCCGCTTTGGGAGATCGAAGACGGTGACATGGTGCGCTATCGGTGTCATACCGGACACGCCTTCACGGCCGATGCGATGATGGAGGCGCAGGCGCTCGAGGCCGACGAAATCCTGTGGAGCCTGCTGCGCTCGCATCAGCAGCGCGCGGAATTCACACGGCGCATGGCCGAGCGGGAAAGGACGCGGGGTCGCTCCACGCTCGCCACGCGCTTGGCCAGACGGGCGAGCGAATACGAGGAGGATGCGCAGGTGATCGAACGCATCCTCGAACACAGGCGGGTACAGGCAACAGACGATGGCGAAGCCAGCGAAGACGGGAAGGAAACCACGGACTAGCGCGCGCAGCAGCCCGAAAGAGCCTATCGATGCGTCCTTTCCGATCATCGGCATCGGCGCTTCGGCGGGCGGCATCGGCGCGCTGCAGAAATTCTTTCCGGAGGTCCCGACCGACAGCGGCTTCGCCTATGTGGTGATCCAGCATCTCGACGCGGAGCATGAAAGCGTGCTGGCGAGCATCATCCAGCGCTGCACCGCGATCGACACTGAAACCGCGGCCGAGGGCATCGAGCTCCAAGCCAACAAGATCTATGTGATCCCGCCCGGCGTCTCGGTGACGGTTCAGAAGCATCGTTTCCATATCGCCAGGATGGCGACCGCGCGCGTCAGACGCACGCCGATCGACGACTTCTTCACCTCGCTGGCGCAGGAGCAGGGCGAGAACGCGGCGGGTGTCATCCTGTCCGGTACCGGCAGCGACGGCACCATCGGTCTCAGGGCCATCAAGGAGCGCGGTGGGCTGACGCTGGCGCAGGAGAGCGCCGAATATGACGGCATGATGCGCAGCGCCGTCCAGAGCGGCCTCGTCGACATGGTGCTGCCGGCCGAAAAAATGGCCGATAGGCTGGTGAGCTATTTCCGCCATTCCACCCGCACCGAAAGCGAGCGCGACCGCCACAAGCGCGACGTCGCCGACCAGCTTTCGCGCATCGCCGCGCTGCTTCGCAGCCGCACCGGCCATGATTTCAGCGGCTACAAGGACAACACGATCCTGCGGCGCATCCAGCGCCGCATGCAGGTGCTGCAGATCGATAATCCCGCCGCCTTCTACGACAGGCTGCGCGAGGACCCGCAGCAGATCGATCTCCTGTTCCAGGACCTTCTGATCGGCGTGACCAGCTTCTTCCGCGACGCGTCGGCATTCGACGCGCTGGAACGCCTCGTCATCCCCAAATTGTTCGAGGGCCGCAAGCCGGACGAGACGATCAGGGTCTGGGTGCCGGGCTGCGCCACCGGCGAGGAGGCCTATTCGATCGCCATGCTGCTCAAGGAGAACGCGCCGCGCGGCGCTGCGTCGCCCAACCTGCAGATTTTTGCCACCGACATCGACGAGCGCGCCCTGGAAGTGGCGCGCGCCGGACGCTACCCCGCGACCATTGCCTCCGACATGACGCCGAAGCGATTGAAGGAGTTTTTCTCGCGCGAGGACGGCACTTATCGCGTCGCCTCCGAGCTGCGGGAGGTCTGCCTGTTTTCCTCGCACAACCTCTTGCGCGACCCGCCTTTCTCGAAGCTCGACCTGATCGCCTGCCGCAACCTGCTGATCTACATGGGCCCGGAACTGCAGGAAAAGATCGTGCCGATCTTCCACTACGCGCTGCGCAACAACGGCTATCTCTTCCTCGGTTCGTCCGAGAACGTCACCCGTCATGCGCGGCTGTTCTCGACCATCGACAAGCCGAGCCGGCTGTTCCAGAAGCGCGGCGGCATCTCGGCGCAGCGGCTGCCCGAATTCCCGCTTGCTGCCGCGGCCAGGCAGGCTGCGCCGCACACGCGCCTGAGGGCAGCGACCGGGACGCTTCAGGAAACCGCGGAACGGTTGCTTATCGAGCGCTATTCGCCGGCCTATGTGGTCATCAACGCCGCCGGCGAGTTGATCCACAGCTCGGGCGGCACTGGAAAGTACCTTGAGCTCGCGGCCGGCGCGCCGGACCACAACGTGTTCGCCATGGCGCGGCGCGGGCTGCGCATGGACCTGCGAGCCGCCTTGCACAAGGCCGTCAGCACCGGGCAGACGGCAATCCAGAACAAGATCAGCATCGGCACCAATGGCGGGCGCCAGACGATCAGCCTCGCCGTCCAGCCGCTGCCCACCGAGAGCGGGGCGGACCCGCTCTATATGCTGGTCTTCCGCGACATTGGCGGCATCAAGCCGGAGACCGAGGACGAGCCGGTCCACACCACCGACGATGTCGAAAGCGCCAATGTCAGCCAGCTCGAGAAAGAGCTGAGGGAGACGAGGGAGCGGCTGCAAATCACGACGGAGGAACTGGAATCCTCCAACGAGGAGCTGAAATCCTCCAACGAGGAACTGTCATCCATCAATGAGGAACTGCAGTCGTCCAACGAGGAGCTGGAGACCTCCAAGGAGGAGCTGCAGTCGATCAACGAGGAACTGCAGACCGTCAACGCCGAGCTCAGCATCCGCGTCGACGAGCTCAGCCGCGCCAACAACGACATGGCGAACCTTTTGGAAAGCACGCAGATCGCCACCGTGTTCCTCGACCGCGACCTCTGCATCAAGAGTTTCACGCCGACCGCGCGCGACCTGTTCAGGCTGGTCGAGAGCGATGTCGGCCGGCCGCTGGCGCATGTGCGCCCCCGTTTTCCGGCAGACGGTCTGCAAAGTGACATGGAACAGGTGCTGCACAGGCTGGGCACCATCGAGCGGCAGGTCGGGGGAGCCGAAAGCGGCAGGCGCTACATCATGCGTGTCCTGCCTTACCGCACCGTCGACAATGTGATCGCCGGCGTGGTTGTCACCTTCGTCGACGTCACCCAGATCGCGCGGGCCGAGGAAAGGATCGGGGCGCTCTCGCACGATCTGCGCAACCGCGTCGAAAGCCTCGAAACGCTGCTCGACCTTGTGCCGGTGGGCATCTTCATCGTCGAGGACGGCAATGACGAGGAGATCCGCGCCAACCGCCGCGCGGTCGAGCTCGCCGGCGGGTCTGTCACGGACGCCAAGCTTATTGTTATGCCGGCCGTCCTGCCTTTGATGCAGAAGGACGCGGTAGTGGAAGCTGACAATCAACCGCTGCTCGCGGCAATGCGCACGGGCAGACCCATCCTCGGCTATGAAGCCCGGATAGCGCGCGCCGACGGTAGCAGCATCGACGTGCTGATCTCCGCCAATCCGCTGTTCGACGAAAACGGCAAGGTGCGCGGCGCGATCGCGGCGATGGTCGACGTTTCGGCCCACAAGAAGGCCGAACGCAGCCAGGAAAGGCTGCTGCACGAGCTGCAGCATCGGGTGAAGAACATCCTCGCCACCGTCATGGCGCTGACCTCGCGCATGGTCCGCACGTCGAATTCGCTGAGCGATTTCTCGACCGCCTTCCAGGAGCGTCTGCAGGCGATGGCCCACACGCACGAGTTCTTGTCTTCGTACAATTGGGAAGGCGCCGATCTGGAGAATCTGCTGCGGGCAACACTTTCGCCCTATAGCAATGCGCAGCAAAACGGCGTCCTTGTCCATGGTCGGCCGATCCGGCTGAACCCAAGTGCCGCCGCGACGCTCGGCATGGTTTTCTACGAACTCGCGAGCAACGCGGCAAAGTATGGCGCCTTCACCGCCGAGAACGGCAGGATCGAGGTTTCCTGGAACCGAGGAGAGCAGGACAGGCTGACGATCAACTGGAAGGAGATCGGCGGTCCGAGCATCGGCCAGCCCGCCAAAAGAAATTTTGGAACCACTTTCGTCCAGCAGAGTTTGGAGTACGAGTTGGGCGGAACTGTAGATTTGCGATTCAAGCCATCCGGTCTGGAATGCGTGCTGGAAATGCCGCTACAGCGGACGGAAGCTTCAGGGTATCGTTCGCCGTCTGCTCCCGGCAAGGCATGAATGAGAAAGCTCCTCTAACGGGTCTCCAGGTTCTTGTCGTCGAGGACACGTTCCTGATCGCCATGGACCTCTCCGATCAGCTTGCCGCATCCGGGTGTGCCGTGATCGGCCCCGCGGCCTCCGTGGAACAGGCGTTGAAGACGATGGACGGTATCGCCCTGGACGGCGCGGTGCTCGACGTCAACCTGCAAGGCGAACGCAGCTTTCCGATTGCCGAGCTCCTGGCCTCGCGCGGGATCCCGTTCCTGTTCCTGACTGGCTATGACAGCAAAACGGTCTTTCCCGACGAATTCCAGAACACGCCAAGACTGACGAAGCCCGTCGACACCGGCGAACTGACCGAAGCCGTGGCGAAGTTCCGTTTGCGGTGATGTCGACCGCAACGCAAAAGGCACGGTCTACCCAGGTGGATTAGGCCAAGAATCGGGCCTTCAAAATCGTCCGCAAATTGGTCGCGAGCGCAAAGAGCCAGGATGTTGGCTGTGCCGTCCGTGACGTGACCGGCAAACAGGTGATGCAAATCACGGCTCAAAGCGCGAGCCCCGACCGAATACCCCCTGCCAATAGGACTTCAGTCGCCAGGGCTGATTAACCGTTGTTAAGGCGCACAGCAGCGCTTGGGAGCAGAGTTCAAGCACGTGGGCTGTATTGCGTTGGGGAACAGCCAGCTGGGCCCGTTGCTTGTACGCCCTCGAAGCAACGGGCCTAGATCGTTTCAGGCTCGGTTGTTCCAGCGTTGACCTATTCTTGGATGGGATTCCCGGTGGTGTCTGCGGGCAACCTTCACCCTCGCGACCGACAATCGCGCAAGCCGGCGCCAAGCTGGCTTAGCCTGTATGTCGCTGTGGGTTTCTCCAGACGCTTCTTGGCAAGGCAACAGTCTACCCATGGATAGCCATCCGGATGGGGCGACCTCTCTGGAGTTCGCCAATGGGCAAAGAATATCCATTCACCGAAGACACCCTCGGCAAAAAGCTGGTGGCTGGCAGTGGCCTGTCGGTCTATTGCCTCACATGCAAGCGAACGGCGCTGCTCGACGTAGCGGAGCTGGTCAAGCGCCTCGGGCCTGGATACGGCTGCATGCACTGGGACCTGGTCAAGGTGATCTACTGCAGCGAATGCCGCGGCGCCGGTCGTGATGACCGAAACCTCCAGTTCACAAACTACGCAATGACGCCAGAGCAGCGGAGAGGATGGACGCCCTGTCTGTAAGCTTGGACTTACGGTGCGATGGCGCCGTTAAGAGTGGTGGCAATCGACACAAACTGGGCATTTAGCGCGCCGCCCAGCGAGGTCGCTCCAACCATGATTCCCAAGGCGATAAGCGCTGCAATCAAACCATATTCGATGGCCGTTGCTCCGGAATCGTCACGCAGAAAACTCACTATTAGTTGCATTTTTTAACAAGCCCCACTGCTGATTACGCAACTATGTGGGACCGCTAATTTAGATCGGGTAAATGAGCGTTGCTGCTTTTTATCCAGTCGCTGGAATCCGCGACGCTTGCCCTTAGAGCGGCCCGACAGTTCCGCGTTGGGGTTGCGTTGGGATGAACCGCCGGGCCTAACCGACTCGGTAGGGGGTGAGTCGGCTAACAGCGGAAACTAATTTAGCATCCCTGCATTCATATAGGTTTTTATGTCTTTTCCACCGGTTTCGCCGACTCCAGTCCGTTCCCTGGCTATCAGTGGCTGGACGCGCAATCCGGCGCCACAGGGGGCAGGGTGCTTTCGGCGACGCTGGCCTACGGCGCGCGACCGTCTCGACCAGCCCTGAACGCCTCGAAAAAAAGGGCGCGGCCAAGGAGGCAACGCCCTTCGTTGCGGGAGACGACCGCTACCAACGCTGCATGTTGTACCAGTCGTCGATGTCGCGGCGCACGCGGTCCTTTTCGAGGCCGTAGCGCTCCTGGATCTTGCCTTCCAGCTGGTCGCGCTTGCCCGCGATCCGGTCAAGGTCGTCGTCGGTGAGCTTGCCCCACTTTTCCTTGACCTTGCCCTTCACCTGCTTCCAATTGCCTTCGACGCGGTTCCAATCCATTGCCGGACCTCCTGTTGGACACAGAGGCTAACGGCAGCGCGGTCGCGAGGTTCCTGCCGAAAAGCGTTTCTCCTGCGCTCGGCGGGGGGCGAAGGATAGGCGCCAGGAGGGTTTCATCCGGCCGTCACAATGACCCGGCAAATTAGGAAATGCTGAACCAATGCCCCTCCGGTCAGCATGGTCCCAAGACCTCTCTGCCCGGCTCCTGGTCCGGGCTTCTTTTTAGCGGTCTTGGTCCAGCTTGGAACGGATGGCGCCGATAGCGTCCACGATGGCGTCGGCGGCGTGGCCGTCCAGCGCGATTTCCAGAATGCCTTCGGTCGTCTCGATCGAGAGGATGCCGAGCGCACTCTTTCCATCATCGACCGTCGCGACATGGATTTCGGTCGGGACGAAAGGCGCCGCCTTGTCCTTACGCTTCATCATTCACCTATGTTGACGCAAATGACGCTTGCCGAAAGCCGGCGTCATATTCAAGCGGGCTGACGTCTGACGCAGCGGGAGGCCTTTGGGCCTTCGCGCCCTCAAAAATCCGCGAGCGACGGAACATTCGCCCAGTGCCGATGTTCTTGAAAGCAGGATGGCGTGCAGCCCCGCTCCCCCCCGCGAATGGCGCGCCATCCGGACCGGGTTCAGACCCGGGCAAGCCCGCCTTGGCTGTCCCTCGCCAGGGCGGGCTCTACCAGAGAAAAGATCGGAAGGATCATGCTACATCAGGCAGCGCAGATCGCTGAGCAGGCCCATCGTGGCCAGAAGGACAAGACCGGCAGACCCTACATCGAACATCTGAGGCGCGTTGCCGATGCGGTTGAGACGCTGGACCAAAAAACCGTCGCCTACCTGCATGACGTCGTCGAGAAGGGCGAGGGCTGGAGCCTCGAGCGGCTGCAAAATGCCGGCTTCAGCCTGTCGGTGGTGGCGGCCGTCGATGCGTTGACCAGGCGCATGGACGAAAGCGAGGAAGGCTTCATCTGCCGCGCCGCCTCGAACGAGCTTGCGCTGCCGGTGAAGATAGCCGATCTGCGCGACAATCTCTGGCAGGCGTATCAGGTCGGCGCGGCGCCGCAAAAATACGAAACGGGTCTGACGATAATAAATCATATCGGCGCGGGGCACTGAGCGTCAGCGCTTCGATACGAGCAACTTCGGCTCGCGCACAAAGGAACTCCAGTCCAACCCGATCAGACGGATAAGTTCGAGCGCCTGCCGTTCGCTGATACCCGTTTCGTCAACGAGCCGCTTCACATAGTCATCCAGGGTCGGGTTGCGGTCCTCGTCGCGCGACATGGTGCTTCCGTTTCAGAAGACCAACCGACTGATCGACGGTTCCGCCGCAATCGCGGCCGAAGGAATGCGCGGCCGCCCGGCCGGCTATTCGTCCAGCTGCAGCAGATCGACCGGCGCGTCAGGCAGCGAGCGCTCCCGCAGCGCCTTTTCGAGGTCGTTGCGGTTGTCGGGGCCTAGGACCTCGGGCAGGTCGAGCGCCGTCAGGGTCTGATCGTCGAACTCGATCGGCGCCCCGTAGAGCTGTGAGATGTCCAGCACCAGGTTTTCAATGTCCTCGCGGGCGACGTTCTCCGCCAGGTTATTGAGCCTGATTTGTTCCGACAGCCCGATGATATTGACGATGCCGTTGGTCCGCAGGGCGCACTGGACCTTGCAGTGGGCATCATAGCGCAGCCGGTTGGAAAATTCTCGTAACATTGGAAAACCTTCCTTTCGCGGACGGTTGTCCCTCTGGACGCAACCATGCGCCCATGCCACACCGATGGCAATACAAAAATGTTAAAACTCGTAAATAAATCAACCGGTTAGTATAAGGTATCAAATGTGGTTTTGTAACATGATGGGGATCGTTAGCGTGCCCCGCTTTTCACGTTTTGACCGTTCTTGACGTTTTATGTGCAAACCCTACTTTTACTCAAACTGAGCCACTTACTCATTTGTAGCATTTCGTCTGTCAAGGAGGCAGGCATGGCTGAATTGGAGCGGCCGCAGAGGCTGCAGATCATGTTGACCGAAGACGAGTTGGCGGCGCTGGAGAACTGGCGCTTCGAAAAACGCATGCCGAGCCGGTCGGCCGCGGTGCGCGAACTGCTGCGTCGGGGTCTCGCTTCGGACGGGTTCCTGACGGCCGGGTCGGGTGTGCGGTCGCAGGATTTCGGCGTGATCTCGCCGGACGACAAGAATGGCTCCAGCAGCGCCAAGCCGTGAGAGATGCAATCCCGCGTCCGACACATTGCCCAGTCTTCGGCCGGCCCTAGCTAATGCGCATGTCTGGCGCCGGGGGCACTATACGACAGGACGCAAGCGTTGACGCGCGCCTCGCGGCGATCGTTGAGTCCTCCTATGACGCCATCATCGGCAAGGACCTGAACAGCATCATCACCGACTGGAACCAGGCAGCCGAGCGCGTGTTCGGCTACAGCGCCGAGGAAGCCATCGGCCAGTCGATCCTGATGCTCATCCCCGAACATATGCACCACGAGGAAACCGACATCATCGCCCGCATCCGCAGGGGCGAGCGCATCCCCAGCTTCGAGACCACCCGAAGGCGCAAGGACGGATCGCTGATTTCCGTTTCGCTGACCATCTCGCCGATCAAGAACAGCGCCGGCGGGATCGTCGGCGCCTCGCAAATCGCTCGCGACATCAGCGCCGCCAAGGAAAGCGAGCGCCGCATCCGGCTCCTGATGCGCGAGGTCAACCACCGCGTGAAGAACCAGTTCGCTGTGATCCTTTCGATGGTCAGGGAGACCAGCAAGCGTTCGACCGATCCCGCCGAGTTCGAGCACATGATCCGCGCGCGCATCATGGCGCTGTCGCGCTCGCACGACCTTCTCGTCACCTCGGAATGGGCCGGCGCCAGCTTGTTCGACCTCGTCCAGGAGCATCTGAAACCCTTCGGCCATGAGGAGCGCATCTCGCTTTCCGGGCCGCTGCTGACGCTGCAGTCGAACGCGGTGCAGAATCTCGGCATGGCCTTCCATGAGCTCGGCACCAACTCGTCCAAATATGGCGCGCTAGCGGTCGAGGGCGGCCATGTCGAAATCACCTGGAAGGTCGAGACCGGCCCGGATGCGCGCCGGCGCTTCCATCTGCTCTGGTACGAAACATCCCGCGCGCCAGCCGTCGAGACCGCGCCGAAGACGGCTGAGCGAAAGGAGTCCGGCGAGCGCAAGGGTTTTGGCACGGTGGTGCTGCAGCGGGTGGCGCCGCAGTCGCTCAGCGGTTCCTCCACCCTGGAGCGCTCGCCCGGCAGCCTGAAGTGGACGCTCGACGCGCCGCTCGAGGCGATCGTGGTGCCGCAGCTCGGCGCCGACGCGGAGGGCGACTTCAGCGTTTGAGAAACCTGCCTCGGATCTGCGAGGCTAGCGAACCCTCGCGCCAGCTTGGCGCGGCTCGGGGTTTCATCAAGAGGTTGCTAATATATTGGATGGCCCACCGTCACGCTGCCATGTTAAGCTGGGCAGACAATGGTGAAGCTCTTTTTGATCGCGTTCGCCGTCGCTCACAGCTGGTACACCGGCTATCATGATCCGGTCACCGGCTATGAATGCTGCGACGACAAAAAGGATTGTGGGGTCATTGCTCCGCGCTTTGTCGAGCCACTGCCGGGCGGCGATTTCAACGTCCGTACAGGGTCAGGGCCAAAGTCCCGATATTTCATTCCCAAGAACCGCGTCATAGAGAGCGAAGACAGCCAATATCACATCTGCCTGTCTCCCCCGTTTTCGTATATCCGCTGTTTTTTTGCGCCTCATACTGAGGCGAGCCGATAAGCCCTTGGCAAACGATCGGGCATCAGGAATATAATCCTTCCCGGTGCTCATTTCGGAGATCGCCATGGGCAAGGAATACCCCTTCGTGGAAGACACGCTCGGCAAGAAGCTGGAGGCCGGAACTGGCCTGTCGGTCGATTGCCTCACATGCAAGCGGCGCGCTGTTCTGGATGTGGCCGAGCTGGTGAAGCGGCTAGGGCCGGACCACGGATGCATGCATTGGGATCTGATCAAGGCCATCTACTGCCACGAATGCCGCGCCGCCGGCCGCGATGACCGGAACCTGCAGTTCACAAATCACGCGGTGACGCCGCAGCAGCGCAAGGGCTGGACGCCTTGTCCGTAGTGGCCCGACGCATGTTGGGGGCGACCACCGGGATTTATGCCTGAAGCAAGGCGCCGCCATATTGAGCCCAGAGACGGTCGCAGTCCCATTTCCTGAGGCTCGGCGTCCCCGGGAGCCCGTAAAGCACCATCGCACCGCGAACATCGTAGCCGAGCACGGACGCGTTGGCGACGAACTGGATGGCGCGCCCCAGGCTGATGGCGCCAATCCTGGTTTCGATTTTACTGCTGAGATCGATCACCCCGAAGATTTCCGCATCTCCGCCTCTGCCGGCCAAAACAGCCGACGAGATCGCATCGTCCAAGGCAAGGAGCATCGTGGAGTCCCCGTAGCGCTCTTCCTAACTTAGCTCAGCGCAATTGGTTCCCGTCCCTTCAAGGGATTCGTCATTGGCTGTCCATCTCTGGCGGCTTATGCCCCGGCTGCTCGTAACCGGATGACTTGTCGCAAATCCCGCCTGTCGACCGCCTGGTCACATGCGGGGCAAATCATGAAGTGCTCTTGGAACCCTGCGGCGCGCTCTACAGGCCTTCTGTCCGTTGCCCTAGGCAGCCGCCGTGCTGCGTGCAGCGTGACCCTATGGGCGGCGCGTTCCCTCGTGTTGCTGTCGATACCAAGGACCACGTGTTCGTCGCCGGCTTCCTCACAGCGGCGGCTTTTTGCGCGACGCCGGAACCAAGGTCCTTCCGGGCGCTTATTAGTCAGCGCTCATGTTCCGCGCCCTGGCCCGTTGCAAGCCCGCTGCCCGATCTCTCCGGCGGCGGGCTTTTATTTCGCAAAACAGGAACCATTCCGGTCGATCGATGGTTAAGGTTAGTCGTCCGCACCGAGCAGAGGCACGCGGACGTTTGGGAGTGACCATCGCGCTTTCGCCCGGAACAAAGGGAGGCGCGCATGCCCTTCAAAGAGCCTTCGCGCGTGCATATGGATGCGCCCGCTTCAAGCACATTGCAGCTAGGCCAACGGGTTGTCCGCAAGGACAGCCCCGAAGGCGGTACGGTCGTGGAGACCACTGCCAACCAGATCAAGGTCAAGTGGGATCGTGGCCGGACCAGCTATTACAGTCGCGGTGCGGAAGGCAACGTGCTGGCCGCGCCGGCCATGGAATGATGGGGGCCGCCATGGCCTCTCCGACCTATCTCGGTTCCGACGACCTGGACATGCTGACCAGGATATTCGCGGACCATTGCCAGGCCTTTCGCATTCCGGCCGGGCCGGAACAGGATGACGTCGCACGGCGCATCATGCTGCTGTTCATCAGCGGGATAGATGATGCCGACGATATGAAAGCTGCGCTGGCGGCGTCGAGGCCGGTTCACTAGGCCGGGCTCATCCGACCATGCTTCGTATTGCCGCCGCTTTCGAAACGCCGGCCATGCGCTGTCCCGGTCGGCGGCACGTCCTTGCAGAGCGGTAAAAGCGTAATTATATCAATGACGAGCGTGCAATGTCCACGCGGATGCAGTTGCTTTGGTCAAGCTTCATCTATGGAGGTTGTCATGGCAATGATGGAAGCAAGAAAGAGCCTGGACTGGATTACCCTGGTCCTCGCGATTTGCCTGTTCATCTCACCTTGGGTCATCGGATTCACCGCGGCGATGGTGCCTGCGTGGAACGCCTGGATTGTTGGCGTTGCGCTCGGCGCCTTGGCCCTGGCCACGCTTTCGGTGTTCGCCGAGTGGGAAGAATGGGTAAGCGCGGTCCTCGGGCTCTGGCTGATCGTGTCGCCCTGGCTTTTGGGCTTTGCGGCTGACACGCATGTCATGGCCACGCATGTCGTCCTCGGCGTGCTGGTGGTCGTGGCTTCGGCCTGGGCTGTCTGGGACTTCCGTCATCCTCACGCCCATGCGTGAGCGGTGACTGAACGGGAGCCCGCCGCGCAAGCGGCGAGCTCCTGCTTCCGCGAGCGGGCATATCGGGGCATCGGGCTTAACGGCGGCAGGCGTCTTCACGCAATTGCTGCAACCGGAAAGTTTTTCGTGCATTCTTGGGAATGGCCCCGATGCTCCACCCCGACACGCCCGCCAAATGCTGCTCCTATTGCGGCGGCCGCGACCATGATTTCGAGGAATGCCCGAAGCGCAAGGCCGACGCTGAGAAAGAGCAAGAGACAGCGCGAGAAGACCTCAATCCGGCGAACGGGAGATTTGTCTCGAATTGAGCGCGGGCTGCCGCGCCGGCCGGCGTGGAGCTAATGCTTCACGATATGCAGATACTCCGCGCTGAAATCACCGACCTTGACGAGACCTGCCCAGTTGAGGACGTCCAGTTGCCCCTTGGCCAGCGTTATCAGGTCTTTGCGCCGTAGCTGCTGCAGAACGCGATTGACATGCACGAGCGACATGCCGGTGACTTCGGACAGGTTGACCTGTGTCAGCGGCATTCGGCAGGTGTTGCCATTGGCCAATCCGGCTACCTGCATGCGCAGCAAGATCTCGCAAAGAACATGCGCCATCCTGGTCATGGACTCGCGTTGTCCAAGGTTCAAGACCCACTCCCTTGAGATGGCCGCATCGACCAGGACGGTTCGCCACAATTTGGCGGCAAGGTTCGGGTGGTCCAGCGCAAGGCGTCTCAGATGATCGTGGTTGATCGAGGCGACCTCGGCCTTCGCAACCGCCCTTATGTCGCTGTCAGCCAGGTCCAAATGCAGGCTCATGAGATCCGGGAAGTCGCCAGCGATGTGAATAGCGGTTATCTGGCGCCTGCCGGCACCATCCACCTTGGAAGTGGCAAGCATGCCGTCGAGAACGAGGATGCAACTTGTCGTGTGGTCGCCTGCGCGAACCATTGGCTCTTCCGGTCTCAGGGCCACGCGCCGAAGCGGAACTTTTGAGAGGGCTGCAGTTTCCGCCTGGCTCAACGAGCGCGTTTTCTGAAACTGCGTGAGAAGTGGATTGGCAGAGAGCATCGTCTCCTCCTCCGGTTGGGGCGGGAGCACGGATGTTTGTCTCTCAAGCGCCGATGCCATGTCGTTGCCGGCGATGTTAATGAACTAGGGCGTCATTCGTTATTGTCGAATGTTAATTTCCTCCGGTGATCCGCAAGGCGGCGCCCGGTGCGACCGATTCAAGCTTTCGTCGCCTAACATATGATATGGCGGCAGGGATCGCGACCGGCCACGATGGGGGTGTCCAATTTCTACCCCAGGAGTGGACACCCGGTCTGCGATCGAGTGTCACGGCAAGATCGCAGACCGGCCCCTTGCTTTCGCGCGGCCGGTAGAGGCGGCGCCGGGCGCCGCCTCACCAGTTTTAGACGTGCGACGGCCGCGCCTTCCAGGAAGGCGGCGGCATATCTCCATCCTCGATCAGGATGTCCTTCTTCCGGGCAAAGGCGACAAAGATTCCCCTGGCCGTCTCCGCGTCGATATCTCCCACCAGCGCCGCTCTGCACGCGCGGATAGCGGCTTTCTGTTCGGGACTGTTGCCGCACCAATCGGTGGCAAACTGGTAGGCGTCAGCCACGGTGTTGAGCTGACGGGGAAACCCCATGCCGACCCAAACCCGGATCGGATTTTCGAACGGCTTTGAAAGCATCGCGTACCTCCATCGCGAGACTTCAGGCGGCCAGTCCGCCGCGGCCGCTGACGCTGGCCATCCATGGCGGCGGTGCGCTCAGCTCTTCGAGAATCCTGGCTGATTTTGCGAAGCCGCAAAAGGCGTCTCTCGCGGCGCTTCGCGGGTAGTCGCTGTCGAATGCCCGTTGGCAGGCTCGCAGCGCCGTGTCGTAAATCGGGCCGCGCCTGTTTTTCGGCCATTCGTAGAGAAATTCCAGCGCGTCCTCGATGCATGCGATTTCCTGGATGAGGCTGTCTCCGCTCTTTACGAAAACAGGGCTGTCGAACATCCGGTCGTTCATAAGATCCTCCAAATCGAACGAACAATTGAGTGTCAGGAGAGTCGGGACCTACAGCGCTGTCCCTGGCCCAACTGCGATATGGGTTTGAGGATTTTGGTCGTCAAGAGGGTTCGCGAAGGCGCCTTTCGATGGCTCTCAGCTGAACCAGATTTGTCGGCAATCCGCTAATGCATGTCGCCCAAAACTGCGCAGCGGTTTTGGGACAACGACATGCATAAAAACAACAACCTAAAGCGCGTCGCATGAGGCTGTTCAGACGCGACGCGCTTTAGGTCGCCTTGTCGACCAGCGGCGTTTTCCGCTTGGGTGGCACATAGCGCGTCATCAGCCTCAGCGTGTCGGCATCCACCGTAACCGGTACGCCCAGGTTGACGGTGACCTTGTTCTCGTCGACCCGGGTCACGTCGCCCACCAGCTCGATCGGCTGCCCCCTCGTCACCTCGGCCCTCTCGACGATCGAATGGGGCTGGCCATAGGAAGGGATGGACACGCTCACCCGGTCCTCCGAGACCCGCCGGCGCACTGTCGCCGTGATCGCGACCTCATCGCCGATGTTGAAAGAGCCCTTTGCCATGAAAGGATTCTGGAGCGGACAGCGGGGTAGTCAAGCGCTTGCTAATGGAACATCGGGCCATCGGTGAGGTTTGACTTATCAGTCGGCGCGAGCTGCTTCTCTTCCAGCGCGCGCTACGTCGGGTGGGGTGTCATCGCAACCAGGCCCACACTGGAAATGCGTGTCCATAGGGAGACCCGGTAAAGAGCCCGTCTGGGGCCGTTGTGTTGGGCGGGCTCTTTCAGCTTCGAGCTGCTCCCTCTCAGCAACCTGTACAGGCCGCGAATGCCGCCGTCGGCCGCGATGACCGGAAAGCCAACGAGCATTGACGCCAGACCGACGCAAAGTCCTTGCTCCTGGCGCAGGATCCTACCGCGCGCTGTCTGTTCGCCGCCGGCGCCGGCTTCTGTTGTCGGTGGTCTTTGGCCCTTCAGGATACGGTAGGGATGGGCTTCCTTCGGCCGCAAACAAAATTCCGCCGCCCTCGAAGGCCCGGCGGACAGCTGCGACCGTGCGGGGATGCGGTTTCCTCGCGCCATTTTCCAATTCGCTGATCGTCGTTTCGCTGAGATTCGCCTTGGCGGCAAGTCGCACGCGCGACCAGCGCAACAGGGCGCGTGCGGCTCTGACCTGGTCGGCGGAGAGTTGGTATTGGCTGTCCATAGGGGTGGAACATTCAATATCCCTAAAATGTTCCGCGCTGGCATTGGCTAACCCATCGTGATTGAGGGAAAGCTCGCCTGCCACGCCGCTGAAACCTGCCACGGTGGAACCGCGCCAGGCGCCAGATGTTCCTGTTGATCTGGATGATGACAGGGATGAACAAAATGGCGGCCCCTCGCGCTGTATGGAAAGGTTTTCTGAAGGTTGGTTCGGTCTCTTGCGGCGTCAAGCTCGTCGGAGCGACCAGCGAGGCCGGCAAAGTTCATTTCAAGATTCTCAATCGGGAAGACGGACTGCCCGTCAAGAGCGCGTATGTGGATGAGGAAACCGGCGACGTCGTGCCCCCGGAGGATCAGATCAAGGGCTACGAAGTCGAGAAGGGCGATTTCCTCGAGATCGAGCCCGATGAAATCAAGAAGCTGAAGCTCACCTCGCAGCATACCTTGGAGGTGGAGGGTTTCGTTGCGATCGACGATATCGACACGCGCTATCTCGAAAAACCCTACTACCTCATTCCCGCCGATGGTGCCGCGGTCGAGGCTTTTACCGTGCTGCGGGAAGCCATGGCCAAGAAGCGAGTGGCAGCCCGATCCTGCGTCGTGCTCTATCAGCGCGGCCGGGAGGTCGTGATCCAGCCTTTTGGCAAGGGCATGCTGCTGACCGAGTTGCGGACCCATAACGAGATGATCTCGGAACGCAGCGTCTTCGGCGATTTGGCGAGTCCCAAATACGACAAGGATCTCTTGGAGATCGCCGGCCTCCTGATCGACAAGAAGGTGACGAAATTCGATCCCTCCAAATTCGAGGATACCTATGAGGATGCGCTGATCGCGATGATCGACGCGAAGCGTAAGGGCAAGAAGCCGCCGAAGCCGGCACCTAGGCCCAAGGAAAACGTCGTTGACCTCGCCGCGGTTTTGAAAAAGAGCCTCGCCAAGGAGGGGATCAAACCAGCATCAAAGTCGAAGCCTGCCCGGAAGTCGGCCTGAGTTCGCGCGATCCACGGAGCCTTCTTGCCATCCACTTCGATTAAGAAATCAGAATACGATCCGGCAAACAGGGTTTTGTCGGTTTGGTTTGTGGCCAGCGGCAAACGCTACGATTTTGAGGAGGTGCCGCCTGAGACTTATGAGGCATTTCGATCCGCGTTTGTCAAAGGCCGCTTCTTCAACGACCATATCCGCGGTCATTTCCGCTATCGCCGCATTGCCGACTAGGTGTCTAGTTCAAGCGGCTCATGCTCGTCCTGGAGCTGATGCCACATAATCTGTCGGATGTCTTTGCAGTCGACGACTTGGCCGCACGTCTCGCACCGATAGAAGTCCGAATCCTCCGTGGAGCCCGGCTGCCGGTGCAGCGTGACCCCTTTGGGAGGGCCGAGTTCGGAAAGCCTCGTCATCCCCGAAGCTTCCTTGCCGCGCGCTCAAGCGTCTCCCGGTCGTTGCCGTGCTTGGCGATCAGTTCGCGAACCTGCTGGGCCGTCAACCCGACCTTCTGAGCGAAGTATTCAACCTCGTAATCCTCGTCTGCGGACACTCGGTCGCGGTCCCGAAAATCGCGCTTGGTTTCGTCGTCTGCCATGCGGTTCCTCCTGTCAGAAGAAACAGCGATTGCCTTCGAATGTTCCTTGTTGCTTATTCAGCAATCGCTAACGGAACGTCCGCGCTCGTGCGATATTGATTCAAATTCGAGTTGCGTGAGAGTGACGATGCGTAAGCCCGCCGGCGGCCTCCGGCTGTCCTTCATTCCCCCGCTGCTGCCGACTCTGGTCGACAAGCCGCCAGAGGGCGACGGATGGATTCACGAGGTGAAGTTCGACGGCTATCGCTCACAGATCATCCGCGACGACGATGGCGTTCGCATCTTTACGCGCCGCGGGCTCGACTGGACAGCCAAGTACCGGGATCTTGTGAAAGCGGCCGGGGAGCTCAATGCCGAAAGCGCCATCATCGACGGCGAAATCGTCGTCTTGGATGAGGCGGGACATTCCGACTTCGGCGAACTGCGCCGGGCCATCACCGCGCGCCAGCACGACCTGTACTTTGTGGCGTTCGATCTGCTCCACCTGAACGGCCACGACCTGCGCGACATGCCGCTGATCGATCGTCGCGATATCCTCGAGGCATTGGTACCGCCCCGACAGCGCATCCAATTCAGCCAAGTGTTGCCAGGCGATGCGAAATCCATTTTTCATCTGATCGACCAGGCCGGACTTGAGGGCATGGTTTCAAAGCGCAAGGACAGCGTTTATCGCAGCGGCAATTCGACAGCGTGGCTTAAAATCAAATCCTATGCCGTCGATGAATACGATTTGCTCGGCGTCGAGCGGGAGCCCGGCAAACCGGCTTTCGCTCTCATGGCCGAGCGCAGCACAGGGCGCTATGTTGGCGCAGCGTTCATCACGTTAAACCGCGAGATGCGGGAACGGCTGTGGCAGCGGGTGCAGGAGCATTCCGGACCGGGGCCGAAAGGAATGAAGCGGCCGGCAACCCAATGGGTCAAGCCTGGTCTTGTTGGACGCGTGAAGCACATGCGCGGCGAAGAGGATTTACGCCATGCGTCGCTGCAGGACTTTAGGGAGGAATAATATCGCTGTTGATTCACATTCGTTAAAGCTGGCAGGCTCAGGAGGGCGCACGCTGCTTCAGCCCGCTCATCCCTCACCAGCGAGGCAAAGACCCGGCCTTGGAATGTTGGGACGAGGCCGGGTCCGTTGGGTTTGGCGGGGGCTCTGTTGGGATCGTTTCCCATGTTGCGGACAAGGACACCTTCGTCCTGGAGGTATGCCTCTTCAGTGCTGTGCCGATCTCGATCTGGATGGCAGTGATGTCGGCCTACCTGTTCGGCTAAGGAAGCGGGGCTCCGGCAGGGCCTGCTTTGGAACATTTCAATCGGTCCGACGTTGCCGGCCATGGTCAAAAAGCAATTCAACGACAATCGCTCATCCTTCGAATTCGACGTCATGCGCGAAGCGTTCAAGCGTTGGGTGGATGAGGATAAGGTCCCCGAGGATCAGTGGCGACCCCGCGTAAGGAAGCTGGTCCGGATAATGACTGGCGACGACTACGTTGATCCCAATATGGTCGAGTGGATTATCCGCAAAAGCCCCGCCGCTGATAGGGATCGACGCTAGAGCCTTGGCCATTGTGAAATTCCTCCGGCAACAGCGGCGCTAGGTCGCCTATGGAATCCATGTCATCAGGTCATTGTCTATGCCAGGGCGTACGCTATGAAATTGCGGGTGAGCTTGCCCAGCCCATAGCTTGCCACTGCACCCAATGCACGCGCACCAGCGGGAACTTCGCAGTCATGGCGGCCTGTGGTTCGGCGGATATTAGGCTGTTGGCGTCGTCGACCCTGCGTTGGTACCGCTCGTCAGACAAAGCCGAACGCGGCTTCTGCTCGCGCTGCGGCAGCAACCTATTCTGGAGGGCGGCTCCAGGCAGTGAGACCTTCGTCGCTGCCGGGACCCTTGACCCTCCGACAGGTCTGCGCCTCAGCAAGCATATTTTCGTCGGCTCGAAATCCGATTTTTACGATCTAACCGACGGCCTTCCCCAGGAGCAGGAGGGTTAGGATCATTCGCGAGGCGCGATGATTGCAGCCCGTCGCGAACGTTGAAGAGGCCTTCGCCCCGGAAGCGAGCAACGTCTTATTAAAGCAAGCGAGCGCTAATGGAGCATCGGGCGCGCGCTCCGGTTGGTTCCATCGGGCGGTGCGCGGTTACACTCAGTGTTTCCCTGACGTTGCCGGCGATCCACCACGCCGATCGCTAGCCAGCACCGGGTCGCTTATTTTAGTTGAGACTAACAAAAGTTATCGCCAAGCCTCGCACAGCCCGGTCATTGTTCGAACTCTCCGCTCCGTTCGAAGCGGAGGATGGGAGGAGCCGGCCTTGAGCTGGCGGGCAAAAGGCAGGCCACTTGGCCCGTTGCGCGGACCACAGGCCGCTGCGACGGGCCAAGGTCGCTTGACCCAATAAGGCGGTCCATGTCGCCTGCTTGTTTGCATTTCTGACATCCGCCCAGCCCCTGACTTTTTCTGGGATGGTCGAAGACCGGGCGTTGAGCCGGTCTATAGTCGCGGGCGGGGGTACGCGGGTGGCGGATGTCGTCTCAATACGAAGCGGTGCGGAGCCTGCCGTCTCGGCGGGCCGCTTGCGGTTGCTCGCCTTCATCGCCATCGCCGGCTTCATGATCGCCGGCCCGGTCGCGGAGCAGGTCTTCGGGGTGCAATCGGCATGGCTTCGCTCCTGGACCATGTTCAGCGCGATCGGGCTCGGCGTGGTCGACGCGTCCTTTGAAATCCGCCAGCCTGACGGCGCGCTTGCCCCGCTCGACCGCTTCGCGATGCTCGGCGCTCGTCGTGACGGCAGGCTGAAGTGGATCGACAGCGGCGAAGAACTGGCGTTGGTCATCAAGCGGCTCTGCACCGCCGCAGGGCAGGGGGCCGACATCCGTGTCCGCGCGCGCCAAGCCACGCGCGGCGGCTGGCAGATCATCCATACCGATACCGAAAATGCCTGCGCAGACTGACGCCGCCGCTGACTGGTCCGGCTGGCGTCTGGCGCACGCCATGGCCGCGCGCTTCGTCCACTGGGCGGTCGACACCGAGGGCTCGTCGCGTTCCTCCGCGTTGATCCGCATCGGCCTTGCGATGCTGTTCTGGTCGCGCTGGGCGGGCGAGCTGCTGCTCTATATGGACCAGTCGCCGGCCGGCCTGTTCCTGGCCGCCAACTTCTTCGTCGCGACGACGCTGCTCTTCGTCGGCTATCAGAGCCGCGTCGCCGCGGTCTGGACAGGCGCCGTCGGACTGGCGATGTACCATTATTTCGGGTTCCAGCTTGGCCGCGAGCCCTGGACCCACCATCACACCTATCTGCTTGCCGTCTCGGCGCTGCTGATCGCGCTCACCCCTTGCGGCGCCTCCTATTCGCTGGACCGCTACCTGGCGGTGATGCGCGCCGAGCGCATGGGCCTACCGCCGCCGGCGGAGCGCGGTAATCTGTTGGGCTTGCGGCTGATCGTGGTGCAGCTCTCGGTGCTCTATTTCTTCGCCGCCTTCGACAAGTCGGGCTATGCCTTCTCGAGCGGCGCGCGGATCGAGGCGATATTCCTCTGGTACTACGCAGGTTCTGACTATCCGGCGATCCCGGGCCTTGCCTGGCTCGCCACACTCGTGTCGCTCGCCGTGGTCGCGCTCGAATACAGCCTTGCCTTCGGCCTGCCGTTTCGCGCGACAAGGCGCTACCTGCTGCTGCCGGGCCTGGCCTTCCACGCCATCATCTATGTGACGCTGCCGGTCTATACGTTCAGCGCCACCATGGTGCTGCTCTATCTCGCCTATTTCGATGCCGATGCCGTCGACAGGGTCATTGCGCGGCTGCAGGGGATCGGGCCGACAGCCGGAGAGGAAACTTCGTGAAGCGTGGTTTGTTGTTTTCTGGCGTCGTCGCGGCGGCCATCGGCCTGGCCATGGGCGGCGGCGCGGCGCGTGCCGGCGATGCGAGTGACTATTACCCCAAGCGTGTTTGGGGTTCCTTCGAAAATGGCCAGATGAACACGTCGCTGCTCGTGTTCCGCGACCTCAACCGCAACGGTGTCTACGATATGGGCGACCGGCCGATGTCGCGTGCGGCCGTCGAGCTCGACAAGCCGAACGGCAGCACCGTCATGCGGCTGACCAATGCCGGCGGCTTCGCCAATTTCCGCATGTCGGTCAGCCAGCGCGATTTCGAGGTGGTCGATCCCGGGCACTATGCGTTCCGCGTCGTGCCGCCGCCGGGTTATTCCGTCACCACCGGCAATGCCTGGCAGGAAAGCGACTATGTCGTCTCGCCCGGATCGCCGGGCGACATGATCGCTACGCGCACCACGCACCCGGTCGGCCTCGCGGCGGATCTGACGATCAGCGGCGCGGCCGCCGGGTCGCGCGTTTCGCTGACAGGGCCGGACGGCGTGGCGTCCGCCGCCAAGGTCGGCCCGGACGGGCGGTTCAGCACGCCGGTGACACCCGGGGAATGGCTGGTCGATTTTTCGGCAGGCGGGGCGACTGGGCGGCGGCATGTGGTCGTCGGCGCGGCGCCGGTGGTGCTCTCGGCGTTTTCGGGCAAGCCTGCCGAGGCGCCGCTGCCCGTGGCGCATGTCGTCGGCTTCGACGACCTGATGACGTCGCCAGGTGTGTTCGAGGTTCCGTCGGGCTATGGCGGGCTCAACTGGTACAATCTCGTTGCCATGCACCAGCGCTTCACCGACGGTCCGGGCTACGTCAACACCACCATGTCCGGCGAATTCATCGCCTATAACAGCTCAGGCCACCCGGCGCAGGTGTTCAGCGACAAGCCGTTCGATTTCACGGGCGCCTATTTCGGCGCCGGCTGGGACGACGCGGAGGGCGAGACGCTCATCCTCAAGGCCTGGCGGGGCGATGAGCCCGCCTATGAAGATCATCTGACGCTGTCTGCCAACGGTCTGGTCTATTTCGCGGCCGACTACAGGCGCATCACGCGGCTCGAGATCCGCACGCAGCATTACTGGCAGGCCGCGATCGACGATTTCGCCTACCGCACCGGCCCGTAGAGCGGGCAGGGGAGCGGTCGCTGCTTCCGGCCATCGCCGGAGCCTTGGAAATCGGCTGATGCCTGTCGACCAACTGCACGGCCGTCTTGGAGCAACGACTTGCCTCAAAGCATGAACTTGAGCGCGTCACGTTGAGCGCGATCCGCTTTGAAGCCGGGCCGCGTCAGCAAGAGGCTCGCGACGATGTCCCGCATGCACGGGGGCCGCCGTCCGAACGCCCGGTTGTGTCGTGATGCTCGCCGCCATTGCCGCCGGAACTGCCGTTACCGCCCGTGCCACCACTGCCATTTCCAGCGGAGCCGCCATTGCCGCCGGTTCCACCAGTGCCGCCACCGCCGTTTCCGGCCGAGCCGCCATTGCCGCCGGTCCCGCCAGTGCCGCCACCGCCATTTCCGGCCGAGCCGCCACTACCGCCGTTTCCACCGGTACCGCCACCGCCGTTTCCGGCGGAACCACCGTTGCCGCCGGTTCCACCAGTGCCGCCACCGCCGTTTCCGGCCGAGCCGCCATTGCCGCCGGTCCCGCCAGTGCCGCCACCGCCATTTCCGGCCGAGCCGCCACTACCGCCGTTTCCACCGGTACCGCCACCGCCGTTTCCGGCGGAACCACCGTTGCCGCCGGTTCCACCGTTGCCGCCGCCACCGCCATTTCCGGCGGAGCCGCCGTTGCCGCCGGTTCCGCCGGTGCCACCGCCGCCACCATTCCCACCAGCGGAACCACCGTTGCCCCCATTGCCGCCGTTGCCGCCCGCGGAGCCACCATTGCCGCCGTTGCCGCCATTGCCGCCGTTGCCGCCAGCGGAGCCGCCATTGCCACCATTCCCGCCATTGCCGCCTGCCGCTTGCGCCAGGAGCGCGCGCTTGGCGTCCTGCAGCATGGCTTTCGCATCCATCGGCCGGTGGAGCCCGTCTTGCGGCTCGGGCAGTACCGACGCCGCGCGCGTCGTCATCGGCTGCAGCATGGTCGATGCCAGCAGCGCCGTCGCCAGAAGGGGAAAGGATCGGCGCCCGATGCGGGCATTGGCCATGAAGGCGAAACCGAAGCGTCCTGCCGACACTCGCCCGGCAGGCTCCGAACCTGTTTTGATCGACATGATACCAGTCACCCGCGAAACCCGGGCGGGACTATAGACGGGTTGAACCGCTGTTCTCGACCATCCCAGAAATAGTCAGCTGCTCGACGCGGTGCCCGCGCGGCCGGCGTCCACAGTTCATTTGTCGTGCGCGCCTCTCACGACACGCCCTGCCGCCTCGGCGAACGAGATGTCGCCCTTGATCTCGCGCATCGCCATCGAAGTCACCGTGCGGCGCACGCCGGGCAGGCGGCTGAGCTCCTCGCGCAGCATGCGGTCGAGCGCCATCATGTCGACGGTGACGATCTGCAGCAGATAGTCGGCCTCGCCGGTCGTGGCATAGCAGCGGCGGATCAGCGGATGTTTTTGCACTGCCGCCTCGAAGGCGTCCGACACCTCGAAGTCGATCGACACCTGGATGAAGGCCTCGATGCCGAAGCCGATCCTGGCCGGATCGATGCGGGTCGAGTAACCCTTGATGACGCCGGCCTCCTCCAGCGCCTTCACCCGTTTCCAGCATGGCGTCTTGCTCAGCCCGACCTCCTCGGCCAGCTCGCCGAAGGAGATTCGCGCGTCGCGCTCGAGCGCGGCCACTATTCTGCGGTCGAGGGCGTCCAGTATCGTTCGTTCTCCCATGTGGCCGGAAAGGCCGGACTTCGTCCTTCATTTCATGCCATTTGGATAACGAAAAGGAACAATGTTCAAGCGCAAAGCGCTATGCTTGGGGCGAGATCGCAAACCATGCCCGCGCGAGGAGATGAGCCATGGACAAAAAGGACTATCACGCCCGCATCGAGACGCCGGAAATGCGGGACTACGGCGTCTACCTCCAATGCGACAAGCTGCTGACCTGCCAGAAGCCGCTGTCCGAAATGGTCAATGCCGACGAATTGCAGTTCCAGATCGTACACCAGGTCGAGGAGCTCTGGATGAAGCTCATCGCCTACACGCTGGTCGACGTGCTCGATTACCTGGAGAAACAGGACACGCACCGCATCGTCACGCTGATGGGCCGCGTGCACCGGCTGATGCGCATGATGACGGCGCAGCTCGATCTCTTGGAGACCATGTCGCCCAAGGAGTACCAGCAGATCCGCCTGCAGCTCGGCAATGGCAGCGGCCAGGAATCGCCGGGTTTCAAATTCCTGCTTCGCCTGCCGCCGGATCTTTGGCGGGCCTTCCGGCATGCTTATCTCGACGGCCGCGGGCTAAGCGTCGAGGACGTCTACGACGCCCGTTACGATCACGGCGATTCCTATGTCGTGGCCGAGGCGCTGATCGAGTTCGACGAGCTGTTCCAGAAATTCCGCGCCAACCACCTTTATCTCATCCACCGCTCGATCGGGCTGGGCTCGAAGTCGCTGAAGGGCAGGCCGGTGGAAATTCTCGAAGGCGGCGCCCGCCACCGCTTCTTCCCCGAGCTGTGGGACATACGCTGCGACATGACCGACCGCTGGGGCGCCGAATACGGCACCGTGCGGGAGTCGATCAGCCATCCGCCGCAGGCGAAGGCGGGGTAGGGGCGGGCTCCCCCTTCTCCCCTTGTGGGAGAAGGGGGCCTCGCGAAGCGAGGTCGGATGAGGGGTGCTCCAGGGAATGCCGGCGTCTCACTCCGCTGGAACACCCCTCATCCGTCTCGGCGCTGCGCGCCGATCCACCTTCTCCCACAAGGGGAGAAGGGAAGGGCGCCGCGCCTCTCGCCCAACAATTTTCCCACCCCCTGTCGGAACCATCGCCCTTCGTCCGTCCTTGGAGCACATCAACCGCTTCAACCATCCGGAGGGATATTCGTGGAAAACACCCAATCGACCTGGCAGACCGTTGTCATCCTCATCGCCCGCCTGATCTTTGCCGCCATGTTCGCGATGGCCGTCGCCTTCAAGTTCATGGATATGGGCGCGACCGCCGGCTACATCGCCGCCGCCGGCTTTCCGTTCCCGCTGTTCCTGGCCTGGTGCGCGGCGATCCTCGAAGCGCTGCTGGTGATCGCCTTTCTCACCGGCGCCTTCATGACGCCGCTGGCGCTGATCGGCGCGGTCTATGTCGTCTTCCTCGGCTTCGCCTTCCACGGTCCGTCGCACTGGGCCGCGGAGCAGGCCGAGTTCGGCGCCTTCATGTCGCATTTCCCCTTCGCCGCCGGCCTGCTCTACGCCGCGGCGCACGGCCCGGGCAGCGTGCTCGCGCTCAAGCAGGGCTGGCCTGGCCGGGCTTAAATCAGGAAATCAGGCGGGCGATGAACTCTGACCGGCTGCCATCCCAGCCGCAGGCAAGGCATCGCCCGTTTTCGAACCGGTGATCGCAATTGGCATAGCCATAGAGGCGGTGGGCGCACTCAGGGCAGAGATTAGCCATTGTAGTGGTCTCGGCGAAGTAAGTGCTCCCGCACTCGTCGCAAGTTTTGATCGAAAGATCGGTCATAGGCTGGTCGCTATCGGAACACTTCTGCCACGTCGGAGAGGCGATACCGCCGCAATACCAGGAAGCCGGTCACACCTGTGATGAAAGGGACGAGCAGCCCGGCATAGGCCCAAGGCTTGAAAGCTTCGACATCGCCTCCCCAATAGGCGCTGATCATCAGAAGCATTACCTGGGTGACCGCAAACGAAAGAACGAATTCAGCCAAGAATATACTGCTTAGGACTATAAACCCGGGCTTGAACCGTGTTGCCGGGGAAGAAAAGGCCACGATGAAGGAAACGATAAAGGCCAGGACGAACGGCGCGGCCGGATTGCGGGCGACGGTGATTTTCAAGACATAAACCTGCGAGAGCGCAATCAAGCAATCACGGTGGCCGCGGCAAGGGCGGCGATATTGATCAACAGCCACTTCAACCAGTAATTCATCGTGCCCCCAGGAGTCTCCGCCGCCAACATAGGCTGGATTCTCCAGGCGGCGCTAGATCCTGATCATCAACTCACATCTGATCGTTATACGGCTCCTTCATCTGCCCGACCATGCGGGCCAGCTTGGAGAAGGACGGCATGTCCGCTTCGGGCTGGCACTGGTTGGCGAGCTCGAGCAGCCGGATTGGGAAGTTGACCGCGTCGCGGCTCGACGCCGACATGCCTTCCGACCGGTCCTCGCCGGTTTCGACGGCCTCGGCCTTGCGCAGCGCGATGTCGATTTCCTCGACGGTGAGCACACCTTTCTTGACCAGCACATGGTTGATTGCCGCGACGGCCATCAGCAGGCCTTCGAGCTGGAGATTGGCGACGTTCATGGTGCTTCCTCCCATTGACCTCGCCACAAGAACGCATGAGCGGCGTTTCCGATCCGGTGGGTTGGGACGCCTACGCCTCCATCAGCCGTTCGCCATACTCGCTCCAAAGCTGCCGGATCTCGCGCTGGCCGAGCGGCGGCGTCTGGCGGTCGCCATAGAAGATGGCGACGGCGCTGAGGTCGTACTGGCCCTCGGCCTGGGCGATGAAGCGGATCGCTTCGCCGAGCGGTCTCGAATGAAAGAACGGATCGGCCTGGCCACGGCCAAGGCTGCGAACGCCCGAAATGCTTGCAGGCACATGCCGCATCCGAAAAACGGATGCCATGGCAGGTCTGTCCATGCCGCTCTCCGCGATTCCCCAAGGGAATGATCCCATAAGCTCCGGCTAATGACCAGCCCGGGGACAACCGGCCAAGGCGACAAGGCAGGGACGGCACAACCGTGGAAAGAAGAGGCCGGGCACAGCGGCCCGGCCTCGTCCGCGCGGCCGCCATAAGGCGGCCTTCGCTTGCTACTGTCGAAATCTACCGGTGCCAGCGGCGGAACCACTCCGGCTCGGGCTCGGAACTGCGGCTGATCGCCATGCCGGCCAGCACCCCGACTAGGCCGCCGATCAGCATTGCCGTCGAGAGGGTGCCGGGATTCTGCTGCACGGTTTCCGATACGCTATGCGCCTGGGTGCGCAATTGCCTCGCCGCGCGGGAGGCTCGGTCCGACGCGCCGCTGTAGAGGTCGGAGGCGCGGTCGGCCGCGCCCTGGTACCAGCCCTGCGCGGTCTCGGCGGCCTCCTCGGCCTGGTCGGACAGCGCGCGTTTCAAACGGCTCACCTCACGCTTCAACTCGGTGATCTGTTTCTTCATGGCATCTTGGGATGCCCTGGAAGACCGCGTACTGCTCCGCGACGCACCGCTGGCCCGCGATGCGGCGCTGCTGCTCGAACCTGCGTTGCGTTTACGGGCCGCGCTGCTCGCAGGCGTGCCTGTGCCGTTTGCCGCGCTGCCGGTGGTGCTGTCATTGTCTGCCATGGGGTTTCTCCTTTTGCCCGTTGCAACGGCCGGCAAGCTGCATGGTTCCCGATCGGCATGCGCGCGGTCGGACGCCGGGTCGAAGCCAAGAATGGGCCGCAGGAAACCCTTCGGCCCATTGCGCGACCGTCAGGTCGACGCGTTACAACCTACTTGCCGCAATTCTTGTCGTTGACGTTCGGCTGCACGGTCGTCGCCGTGGTGCTGTTGGCATCGCCCTGCGCGCCCTGCGGGCTGTTCGGGCAATTCCTGTCGGCGTCCGAGTTCATGTCGCCGCCGCTGATACTGCCGGTCGTACCGGTATCCGGCGCCATCTGATCAGGCGGTGGAGTTGCCGGCGTCCGCGGGTCGACCGTAATGCTCTGGCCGCTGCCGCCCGCGCCGTCGGTCGAGTTCGCTGTCTGGGCCAGCGCCGCCGTTGCGAGGCCGATGGTCAGGGCCGAAGCTGCAAGAATCTTCGTAAGCATGATCTTCTCCTCTGTTGTCTCTTGCAGGGTCTGTCGCGTTGCGACCGAGGGTGGACCCGTCGGATCACGGTTGGTTCCGACAAAATTCGTGCAGCTTTTCGGCTGATGGTTCAATCTCTGGCTGTGGCGTATGCGGTTTTTCGCCCGGCATGCGTCGCAAAAAGGGGGGCTCGGCATGATAGGAAAATATACCTGCAACCCGTTGCCTGGTGAGGGCAGCTATGTTACTATTTTGTCCATGGTGCTGATTTGCGCCACCGACCCGCCGTGAGGCGGGTTTTGTTTTTGGCCATCCATTTCCTTCGAGCGCTTGGCGAAGGAAAGCTGCCTATCCATCCTATCTGCAACACCGAGGCCTCATGCTGCGCTACGCCACCATCATCACCGCCGATGACGGCGCCGAGATCGTCAGCGCCATCGGCGAGTTCGAGGGCGCGGGCCCGCCGCGCCGCAATGGGCGCGTCGAGCAGGTCGCGCCGGGCGTGCGCATCGGCATGGTGCGCGGCGGTCCGGTCGACGCGGTCGCCGGTTTCGGTTTTCCACGCCAGGGACTCGATCCTTCGGCGGTCCGTGCCGCGACAGCGAAGCTGAAGGCGATGCCCGCGCCGGCCGTCGATGGCGAGCTTCCGAGGCGCGCCAGGCCGCGCAAGAAGCCGGCGCGCAAGCCGCGCAAGGCGAGAACAGCGAAAGCGACACCGTCCGATGCCCAGGGCTGACGCCGGCAAGGCCGCGAGCCGCAAGTCGGCCGGCGCGAAGCCGGCGCGGTCGAAGCCGGCAGGGGTTCAAACCGCCGCCCGCCCCAAGCGCTTGCGAAAGACGCTCGTCGACGACTTCGCCGCCGCCCTTCGCGCCGACTTCCGCGCCCATGGCGCCGGCGTCATCGCCGCGGTCAGGGCCGAAAAGCCCGAGCAGTATCTCAAGGTCGTGTTGACGCTGCTGCCCAAGGATTTTTCGGCCAGCTCGGAAAGTGTCGATGCCGATAAAACCAGTCTCGAGCAGTTGAGCGATGAGGAGATCCGTAGCCGCATCCGCGGCCTCGAAGCGAACCTCAGGCCGTTCCTCGACAGCGATGCAGGCGTATCTGGCGCTGCTCGAGGAGATGGACCGGCGCCGTCGTCGTAACCTCCTTGCCGCCTACGCGCCGTACGAACGGCAGGCAGCGTTTCACGCGGCGGGCGCGACCCACCGCGAGCGCCTGTTCATGGCCGGCAACCAGCTCGGCAAGACCAGGGCAGGGGGCGCGGAATGGGCCATGCACCTAACCGGCCGCTATCCGGACTGGTGGGTGGGCAAGGTTTTCGACACTCCGGTGCGGCTCTGGGCCGCCGGCGTCACCGGTGAAGGCACGCGCGACAATCCGCAGCGCGTGCTTGTCGGCCCGCCGCAGCAACAGGGCGAATGGGGCACCGGCATGATCCCGGCCGACGCCATCGCCGGCACCGTGATGGGCCGCGGCGCGCCGGGAGCGCTGGACAGCGTCGTCGTGCTCTGGGGCGGCGGCGGCGACGTCCAGCCCGGCGAAAGCGTGCTCTCCTTCAAGAGCTACGAGAAGGGCCGCGAGAAATGGCAGGGCGAAACGCTGCACGGCGTCTGGTTCGACGAGGAGCCGCCGCTGGATATTTATTCGGAGGGCCTCACCCGCACCAATGCAACGGGCGGGATAACCATCGTCACCTTCACCCCGCTGCTCGGCATGAGCGATGTGGTGCTGAGGTTTTTGAGTGCGGGCGAGGTGGAGAGGATCGGGAAGGGATGACGCCGGTTCGCCCGAGGAGTCTGTCTTCGCTCCATCCCGCAATTGTCGGGATGGAGCTTCGCCTTCGCCCGCCCAGCCGCGACAGTTCAGGCGGCTGCCGGCAATGATGAAAGCCAGACCGCATGCCGCGATATCTGGTTGTGCTGGATGCAATCGGTGGCCAGTTTGCTGATTTCTGGATCGGCGGACGCCTGCGCCCATTCAACAAAGGCATCGACGACCACCAATCTCGCCCGGCTGGCGAGCCCAAGACCGTAACGCCGCACCACCGGCTCGGCATGGTCCAGCATCGCTCGGATCATCCCTGATGCATCGTCCTCCCATTGCCCGGTGATATCCGCTATCGCCGAAAACGACGTCTGTGGCCTAAGCGACGCGGCACGCTGGCGGGCGAACTTCAACTGCCAGTCCTTTGCAAAGCGCACAAACCGGATGGCGCCCATGCGCACACCCTCATGCCCATCTGCAAGGGCAAACAGGGCTTGCGCCAGATAGTCGCCATGGGCACGCGTGCTGCATCGCAGGATGGACTCCACGGCATCGAAGCGCGTGCGCGGGTTGTCGTCAGCCAGCAGCGCCGCCAATTCGCCCACCATCGAGCTTATGTTCCGGTTTTGAAACGTGGCCAGAAACGCGCCCGTCGCTCGCGTCCGGGGATTGGCCGATGTGAGCAGGAGACGTAGGCTTTCGAACGGAACCGTCTTGCCGAGCTCTCCGAGAAAATCGTTGGCAAGCGTGCCGTCATCGTCATCGGAAGGCGACAGCAGCCGTTCCAGAATCTGCTGACCTGTCATGTCGTTTCTGGATTTGCCGAGCGGCAGCAGCATCTTGCCGCCTTCGCTGAAGAAAAGATGAGCGGTCTCGCTGTCCTCGGCGGACAGGCGCATCGCCTCGAATAGATCTGTCATGGCAAAGGGCGGCTTTCCCACCCGCGTAGAGGAAGGGCCGTACACAATGCACCGGCCCACGACGCATCGATCTCGTCGATGCGGGCCAAGACCTATCGCATAAGGCCGAAGATGAAAAGACGAGCGGCCAAGTTTTGCGGTGCAAGACTTCGCCTGAGCTATACGCTCCAGGGTTGCGAAATATCGTCGCCCAAATAGACTGCACGCCGAGTGATTTCGCTGGACGGGAACCGTGAACAGGCGAGTGGTTTTGACTGGTAGCCTGCTGGCGCTCGCTCTCCAACCGGCTCTGGTCCGGAAGGCGCCGGCAATGGACCCGCCCGTCCCGAAATGGCGCCCCTCCTTTTCCCAGCCACTCGACCGCGTCGAGGACCGTTTCAGCTATTACTTCAATCGCGGACGCGATTTCGCCGTGCTGCAGAACGGCACCTGCGTGTTGCTGGACGACGGCTTGTCGGATCGCGCCGCTTTGGTCGCCGCGGTTGAGATACTATCGCAGATAATCAACTATCACCCCGACATGCAGCCGTCGCCTATGGATGACGGCAATGTCCTGGTCGGCTACGACCATCCCGCCTTCAATGTCGTGCTTTCCGATATTGCCAAGACGCATTGGGCCGAGATTGAGGCGCGCCACTTGGATGGCCTGGCCAAGGATGAAGTGCTGATCACGCCGCTTGGCGCAAACGTCTTCGACGACGTAGGCAAGAAGGCGCTGCTTGGCCGCTGTTACATGTTCCTGGATGCGCAGGCGCCGAAAGTCGCCCGCATCCATCGCCGGTCGTGACGGGCATGCGCAAGGCGTCAAACCTGCTTCTTCTCAGCGCGCTGCTGTCGGCCTGTTCCGGCTCCAGCGGCGACTGGCGCGCCGATGCGATCACTGCGGCCCAGGCCAAGATGCGCGGCCTGATCAATAATCCGGAGGCGACCTTCTCGCATGTCGATCTCACCGGCGACAGCGCCACCGGACAGACCTGCGGCGTCGTCACGAGCAAGGTCGGCATCTTCACCAGGCAAGCGCGCTTCATCGTCTATATTGACGGCGCCGGCCCTTATATCGAACCGGGCCTCGGCTCGTCGATGTCGCAGGCCGATTTCGACTGGGCCTGGAAGAACGATTGCGTCAACGAAGGGTATAAGGGCTAACCTTTTCCTCGCCCCGCGCGAAGCGGGGAGAGGCGGCCGCGCAGCGGCCGGAGAGGGAGCCGCATCAGGGGTAATGGCTGCCCGCAAGCTGCCTGGCGCGAGCTTTGGGATCGGTCGCCTTACGGGTGAGTGGTTGGCACCAAATCCTTTCGTCGTCTCGAATCTGACTGACCCAGACATTGCACACTTTGTTCGGTGTGTCCGGCGCGCAAACTTTGTGTTGGCGCCCATTGTACTCATACATCTTGCAGGTCTGCTTACTCGTATCGTACGGAACGTTCGACTGGCATGCGGATGCACTGGCGGCAATGGCCACGACGATTGCTATGCGGATCATGTAATTCCCCCAAACCGCCAGCAACATTGCACCGATGAACAGTATTATCAACGGCATTTATTCGCCGCGATATTGAATTATGGCAAGCTAATATGTCCCGCCACGTTACCTTCATGACCATAGACGATGCCGGGCACTATTCGCCCGAGCAACGCGCTGAGATCATCGCCGCCTATCCCGAGCATGAGCGCGAAGCTCGCGCGCGGGGCATTCCGGTGCTGGGCTCGGGCCGCATCTTCCCGGTGGCGGAGGAATTGATCGCCTGCGAGCCGTTCAAATTGCCACGCTGGTGGCCGCGCATCGGCGCGCTCGATTTCGGCTGGGACCATCCTTCGGCCGCCGTCGAGCTTGCCTGGGACACCGAGGCAGATGTCGTCTACGTGACCAAGGCGCGCCGCGCCTCCCAACAGACGCCGGCAATGCAGGCGCTGGCGCTGAAGGCCTGGGGCGAATGGCTGCCCTTCGCCTGGCCGCGCGACGGCCGCCGCGAAACGCTGGAAGGCGCCGGCGTGGCGCTGGCCAAGCAATATGCCGGGCATGGGCTGAACATGCTGTCGGGCCACGCCCGCTTCGCCGATGGCTCCGTCTCGGTCGAGGCCGGGCTGATGGACATGCTCGACCGCATGCAGTCCGGCCGCTTCAAGGTGTTTTCGACCTTAGCCGCCTGGTTCGAGGAGTTCCGGCTCTACCACCGCAAGAACGGCCAGGTGGTGAAGCTGCGCGACGATCTAATGGCCGCCACGCGCTACGGCGTGATGATGCTGCGCGAGGCGATGGTGGACCCCGCGGAGTTCAAGGCGGCGAGGCGGACGACGGGACAGAGCGACCCGCTAGGGGCGTTTCGGTGAGGCGCGACGCGTCAAAGTGAGACGCTTGAAATAGTTTAAGGCAATTTGCCGATTCAAAATTCAAATTGATGATCAGCCTACGTAAGATAAATTCTTGGCCTGTACCTTTCAGAGAAAAGGGGATAATGCCGTCCTTTAGCGCGGTGAGTTGGGGGGACATTTTGTCAAGCGATGGCAAGTTAACGCCGGCTGAGCGCGAGAAGGCAGTCGCTTGGATAAATCGAAAAGCGCCCCAGCTCAGTTGCCCTTCATGCGGGCAGCGTAAATTCACTCTTGGTGAGAATTATCTAGCTCCGCCGGTTTGGTACGGTGGAAACATGATGCTTGGTGGCATTAGCTATCCAATGTTTTTTCTGGTTTGCGATAATTGCTTCCATGTCATGACGTACAGCGCGATTGCCTCCGGAGTGCTTGTTCCTAGTCAACCCGCTCCCATTTCTGAAACGCCCGAGCCAAATGAGAAGGGCGAGAAATGACAGTCGAGGCGGTTGAGAGCGACAGCGCTGCCAGCATTCGAACCTCGGGCGAGAGCGGCAAGCTAGAGTCTCCTGCCCAGCGTTTTAGCATGCCTGAATTTGTGGATTGGCACATGATCCTCGATCACGAGTTGTCCCAGTTGACACGTCCTGAAACTGGGATAATTGGCTCAATAGGCTTCGTGGGTCTAGGAGGAGCAATTGGTCTAGCCCCGGCCTTTTTCTCGGTACTGACAAAAATTGAAACAGCTCAGCATGAGCCGGTAGTCGTAGCCGACGTTGTGTCCATCGGGTGCTTTGTAGCGTCCGCTGTTATAGCAATTATATGTCTGATAATTTTCGCTCTAAGTCTTTACCGAAACCGCGGCTTGGCAGGTGATATTCGAGCAAGAAAAAAACAAATGTTACCGAGCCACGATCCTAATGCTCGATAGGAGAGTACCTGTACTCAGATTGTCACAGAGAGTTGCTGTGATAGGTCAATAATTTTTGAGGGGTCTTATTCAAGTCCGCCTCCTTTCAACTCGGCCGAATGGAAAATAGTGTGCTGGCGCCGCAATTCCGCGCCGGCAGCCTGTCAGGCGCAACTCGGTATGGCCTGCGGGTGGGGACACGAGAGAGCTGTCTGGCAAGCAGTAGCTAGATCAAGTCCAAATTGTCGATGCCCACTCTATATGGCCAAACGCGCACCGAGATAATCAACCGAGCGTCATTGACGTCGAACGAATCGCCAAGTGGTTCCAGCAACGTGTCGGTTTCTATTGCGAGATTGTTGATAAGGCGGTCATCTTCGAGCAGACAATAGAACGGATCTTCACCGGCATCTGGCATCGTATATCCACCGAGTTGCGCTAGGTCTTTAGGCATACACAGCGCGTCGAAAAGTGTCTTTAGGCGATTGTCAATATCACCTGACTGAATGAGCGCCCCTGGTTCGTCGGCGCGGAGGAACAGTACACTAAGGCTGCAGAGCACTCCTAAGGCGTTCGTGACTAACGGGCAGAATCGATACCCATCTCTAGAGAATTTATTGGCTAGCTCTTCGCGGTAAGTTGTATCCAGCTCACCGTCAGCCAAGCGCTGGTCCAAATTCCGAGTAATGGACCAAAGCCTCTTCAGTTGCGGATGGAACCGCTTGCGAATCTCATGCTTATGTTTTGCGCGTGCTCCACGCTGAGCTGGAGAGTTCTTGTTATTTTGTGCAAACAACGGACCTTCGTACGTTAAGCGAAACTCCAAGACGCCACCTCTTTGTTCGAATTCGCGCGTTGACAATATAGACGGTGTGTTCGCGCGAAAAGCCTCCAGCCCCTTAGTCCATCCATGCCCATCCGCATCGTCCCCGGCACGCTGCGGGACCTCTCCTGTATCGCCGCCAATCTGCGTCCCGAGGATCGGGCCGAGATCGACTGTCCCAGCTGGACCAGTCGTTGCCGGCGCTACTGGCGGCGATGCCCCTTTCCCCCAATTTGACAAAACCGGTCGTCGTCCCAGCGTGCATGCGGTCGACTCTACCGCGATCGCCCCAGCAGGGCCTCCTTGTTCAGCGCCAGCCGCGCCGGAGCACCCCATGGTCACATCATTCCGCTCTTCACCGATCCGCACCGTCCCGATGCCGGCGATACGGCGCCCGCTTCCTCGGCAGGCGGCCCGCTCGATCCCTACTGGCAGCAGGTTGCCGCTCACCACGAACGGCGCATGGCGCGGCAGCAGGCCTTCGACACCGAGATCGCGGCGCGCAGGCTGGATGGCGAGATCGCGAGCGCCGAGGCCGATGTCGCGGCCAATGCGCCGGCCGACGGCGAGGGCCTGCACCACGCCATGCATGGCGAGGTCGATCGGCACACCGGGCGCGTCTTGCTCAAAGGCCGGTTCGACACGCTGTTCGACAATTTCCTGAAGCAGGCGCCGCCCGAGCTGCGCGCCGGCCTCGCCAGCCGCAAGCCGGCCCTGCGAGAGGCCGGCTCGGTGCGCATGGCGATGCAGCAGCTCCAGCGTCGCGCCCAGTACGAGCAGGACCAACTGGCGGCCGCCCAGGCCGAAGAGCTCGACACCATCGCGAAGAGCGACCCGGATGACCACCCCGCCTTCGATGCCGCTCGCCATGCCGGCCTCGACCTCATCGCCAAGATGAACCTCGACCCTGAAAGAAGGCTGCAGGCCGAAGCCGCCTGGCGCGACCGCGCGGCGACGACGCGGATCGAGGCGCTGATCGCGCGGGATCCTCGCGGCGCATTGGAGCTGTTGCGAGGCGTGATCGCTCAGCAGGCGCAGCCGGGCGGTGGCCAGACATTCAAGAACGACAGGGGCCAAGACAATGGATCGTAAACTCGACAGCGGAACGGTCTTGGATGGCGCTGAGGAGCAAACCGACGACACTGGCGAACTGGCCGGCGCCAAGGACCAGACCGCTGAACTCGCCCCGCTCTATGACAAGGTGGAGCAGGCGCTGAAGAAGCATCCCCCCGCCGACGCCCTAGCAAACAATGATCGGCCGCTCGCTGCGGTGCTTGCCGATCTCACGCCGGACGCCACCCCTGCGCTCTATCGGCGGGCGCGTGTGGCGACGACCTCCCGGCAAAATTGTCGAACCGTTAGGGAGTGCCGAGTGCCTTAAGGTGGTCGGACGAACTAGGTGAAGGGGCTGAGACTCTTATCCGAGATGATGGCGGTAAGCTCGCCAAGTTAGCGGATGAAGTACTTCCAGAAGAAGCTGATCGTTACGAAGGAGTAGACAATCTATCCAAGTCCGGGTCGGGGCTGGAACCCGAGATCGCAAGTAGCGAATCAAAGACACCGACCGGTCAATTTTATAGTGTCGTATTTAAAACCGTACTCGATCCTGCCTCATATCCAGGGGCCTCGCGCGGACGCCATTTCCAGGCAGCCAACGCAGCCCTGTTGGTGCTGATGGAAAGAGAGCCGGAGTTCGCGAGAATTCTGCAAGAAGGCGGGATTTAGCCTTCACCGAACAAAGAGAGGACTCGCTCCTCGCAGAGCGCCTCCCGGATACCAACATGATCCTGGGACTATCTTCCAAAATGTTCTGCACCCGAATCGTCGAGGAGGATTTTTCATTGTGGGGAAAATAGCGAAGCTGTTGGATATCGTCGCGCGGCTGTCAGACTTTGACGAGGACGACACAATTTATGCAGCAGAGCCTTGGACCGAAGATTCCGCTGCAATGGTTGCGCCCGAGCCCGACGAGGGATTGGTACCGGCGAAGGCTGCCAAGGCAGGCCTAACATATTTCATCGAGGTATTCATCGCGATCGAATTCACCGAGGCCTGGGTTGCGTCCCAGGAGGAAAAGCCCAGCCAATCGGCCATCTGCCAACGGCTAATTGAATACGCCACCAATGATGCGTGACGAAACAAGATGTCGACCGACAGGCGTTATGAAGGTAAGCCGCTGCTCAGACTGCTCGAATTCTATGTGCTCAAGGCGATCGGAGAACTCGCTCGAGAGTCCGAAGAGTCCCTAAACGCCATGGCTCCCAAGCTGCAGGCCATCTATGGCGGCGATGGACGGTGGGAAGACGCAATCGCCAAGGCTCTTCACATGCCCGACACGATGCCGGAGGCAATCCGGGATATGTGGAAGAAGAATCTCAAAATCGCCCACGACAACAAGGTGACGCTCACGCCTCAGCAATTTGCGGAAATGTTTGTGGACAACAACTTCGTGGGTTGAGCGCTCTTTCGGCATCTGGCTTCCGCAGGCTTGTTTCGCTCAGGGATCAAAGCCATGCCCATACGCATCGTCCCCGCCACACTGCGGGACCTTTCCTATATCGCCGCGAACCTCCGTGCCGAGGACCGGGCCGAGATCGACTGCCAGCTCGACCACTGGACGCCGGCACTGCTGGCGCTGACAGCACTTCAGGGCTTTGCCTATGTCGCCGAGCTCGACGGTAATCCGGAGGCGGGCTTCGGCGCCGCCGAGCAGCGAAGCGGCCTGTGGATCGCCTGGAGCTGGGGCACGCGTCGCATGAAGCGCTGCGTGCCCGAGATCACGCGCTTCTTCCACGCGGTGCTCGGGCCGCAGGTCGCGGCCAGGGGCGCCTGGCGGGTCGAGGCGAGGGCGCTTGCCGACAACGATCTTGCCTTGCGCTGGCTGGACAGGCTCGGCGCCACCCGACGCTGCCGCCTGCCGGGCTATGGCAGGACCGGCGAAGATTTCTTCCTCCACGACTGGACAAGGGAAAGCTGGAACCATGTGTCTCTTTCAACCGAAACCACCGGAACTGAAGCCGCTGCCGCCGGCGCCGACCGTGCAGGACAAGGACGTGCAGGCGCGCGAAGCAGCATTGCGCGCTGAGCTCGAGCAGCGCCAGGGCACGCTCTCCACCGTCAAGACCGACCTCGCGCCGAGCGACGTCACTGGGCAGCGTCGCGTGTTGCTCGGAGTGTGATGCCATGACCGCGATGAAACGCAGTTTTCGCCGGCGTGTTCTGGACTGGTGGTATTGGAGGAGGCATGCGCGGCTGGTGAAGCGGCGGTGATACGGCTGATCTCCCCGCAAGGGCGACAAGGGGGAGATTGGCAGTTCCGCCTTCGGCCTTCCTCCCGGATCCCCCAAGAATCTCCGCTCATGTTGCGCTGCGTTAAATTTGTTGCGTTGCGATATCGGCGCGCCGGCTCGAAACTCCTCGCGGCGGGGCTTTCTGCACCAGGGTTTTGGCGTGTCAGTATCATCCCGGCCACCGGCCTGCCTCGATGAACGATTTGCATTGCTGACGCTCCTGCTCTCAAGGAGTTAGGCATGACCCGATCCCGTGTCGAATGCCTGGACGGGCTTCGGGCGCTTGCCGCGATGTGGGTGCTTGTCGGGCACTGTCTGCTACTGACCGGCTGGCATCTTCCGGTGCTTGGCGACCCTGCGCTGGGCGTCGATCTCTTCATCATGCTTTCCGGCTTCCTGATGGTGTTCCACTATCAGTTGCGCCGGGACAAGGAGCCCTGGCAAAGGCCTGAAACCTGGCTCAAATTCTGGACGCGGCGCTATTTCCGCATCGCGCCGCTGTTCTACGTCATGCTGTTCGTCGCACTGGCGCTCGGCCCGTATCTTTACGAGTCGCGGATGGTCATCGACGCATTCCTGCAGCGCGTGCCGCAGGCGCCCGAGCGCTACCTCGACAGCGGCCTGAAGAACATTGTCGCCCACCTGACATTCCTGTTCGGCCTTTCCCCGAACCTCGCCTACCGGACACCGCTGCCCGACTGGAGCCTCGGACTGGAAATGCAGTTCTACGCGGTCTTCCCGGCGCTCATGCTTTTGGCCTTTCGTCTCGGCTGGGTCAGGAGCGCGATGGTCGTTGCGGCGCTCGGCGGCCTGGCAGTGGTGATCCTCGAGTTCATGTCGGTCCATTTTCCGATGCCATCCTTTCTGCCGCTGAAGATCCAGGTTTTCCTGTGCGGCATGCTTCTGGCGGGCGTCCTGGGTCAGGACCAACCGCGACCGCTGCTGCATCTGGCCTTGGCCGTGGCGCTGGCGGCCATCCCCTTTGGCGACGGCTACGGCCTTGAGAAGCTGCTGATGCGCGAAGCGCTGGTGCTTGGGTTCTTTGCCCTTGTCCTCTATCGGATGCTGCCCGGCGCGGCGGGTGCCGTGGCGAGAAAAGCCGCTGTCGCATTGGGCGGAGGCATCTTTCATGTGCTCGGCGAACTGTCTTACAGCATCTATCTGATCCACCTTCTGGTTCTGCAGCCCGTGGCGGCCTTCGTCATTGCCCGTTACGGCGACGGCCTCGGCGCGCCGCTGCGCTTCGCCATCGTGGTCGCGGTCGTGCTGCCCGTGGTCTGCCTTCTGTCCTGGCTGACCTACACCGTCATCGAAATGCCCGGCCAGAAACTCGGCCGCGCGGTGTTGCAGCGGGGCAGGAAGCCCGTGTTGGGGACGACGCCGGCCGAGTAGGGGCGGCTGGCGGAACTGCCCCCGCCCTTGTGAAGATGATGGCCGGTTCATCCCCGTAGCTGCTGCGCAGCACAGGGCAGGCCAGCGGGCGCTGTCCCGCCGGCCTTCATCAACACAAGTCTCCAATCCCTGGCCTCACGCGAGTCGGAGGTTGGCGATCATTCGCGCCCTCCGTCCGCCGCACTCAACAAGCGAGACCTTGCCATGACCGATTCCCGTGCCCGCTATATCCTGTCGCGACAGGCTGAACTCGAGACCGAACGCGCCGCCTACGAGCCCGTCTGGGAGGCGGTGGCGGAGTTCTGCGATCCGGATGCGCCCGACATCTGGTCGGGCCGCCGCACGAGCCGCTCGGACAGCCAGGCCGAGCGGCAGGAGCGGCGCGGCTCTCGCGTCTACGCCAACACCATCAACTCGGCCGCCAACCGGCTCGCCGCCGGCCTGGAAAGCCTGATCATCCCGCAGTCGGAGAAATGGCACGGGCTGACTACGGCCGAGATGGACGACGAGGAGACCGACGAGGAGAAGGAATGGGCCGAGGCGCTCCGCGATTTCCTGTTCGCGCTGCGCTATTCCGCCAACTCCAACTTCGTGCCGGCGACGCAGGCCTGCCTCAGGAACGTCGTGCGCTACGGCCCGGCCTATCTCTATGCCGAGGAAGGCTTTGGCGGCACGCTGATCCGTTATGCCTCGATCCCCGTGGTGGAAGGCTACCTGTCGCGCAACCGCTGGGGCCAGGTCGACATCTTCCACCGCCGCTATGAGCGCACCGCGCGCCAGGCGGCGCAGCTGCTCGGCTACGAGAAACTGCCGACGCGCATCAAGGCGCTCGTCGACGACCCCGCCAAATGCGAGGAGAAGATCTCGCTGATCCAATGCGTGCAGCCACGCGACGAGCGCCGCATGTATCGCAAGGGCGGCTTCTACCAATATCTCGACCAGGCCTTCGCCTCCTATCACGTCATCGAGGACGAGGAGGAGATCGTGAAGGAGAGCGGTTTTCGCACCTTCCCGGTCTCGACCTTCAACTGGCGCCGCTACGAGGGCGACGCCTACGGCATCTCGCCGGCCATCGAAGCGCTGACCACCGTGCGCGAGGAGAACGCCGTGCGCCGCTCCGGCTTGCGCGCCCTGCAGCAGATCACCGATCCGCCGACGGCATCGAAGGCCAGGCTCGACTATGTGCCGGTGCTCAATCCCGGCGAGAATTATCCCGGCCTCATCGACGACAATGGCCGGCCGCTGATCCAGCCGATCGCCACCGGCCAGAACCCGGGCTACGCCTTCGACTATGCGGCGAGCCGCGCGGAAGAGATCCGCGACATGATGTTCGTCAACCTCTTCCAGACGCTGGTGCAGAACCCGCAGATGACCGCCACCGAGGCGCTGATCCGCCAGGAGGAGAAGGGCGCGCTGCTCGGGCCTTCGGGCTCGATCATCCAGGCCGGCTTTGCCGCCAATCTCGACCGCGAGCTGTCGATCCTCGAGGACAAGGGCCTCTACGACCAGGACAGCCGCTTCCGCCCGCCGGAAAGTCTCGCCGGCAAGGCGGTGCGGCCGACCTTCACCGGCCCGCTCGACGTGCTGCGCCGCTCGGCCGAGGCGCGCGACACCATCCAAGTGGTGACCACCGCCATGCAGATGGCGCAGTTCGATCCCGGCATCATGGACAATATCGACGGCGACGAGGCGATCCGCGTCGTGCAGAGCGCCGGCCGCAGCCCGCAGCGCATTTTCCGGCGCAAGGACGAGGTGGAAGGGATGCGCGGCGCCCGCGCCCAGGCTCAGCAGGCGCAGGCCGGCATGGCGGCGATCGCCACCGCCGGCAAAGTGGCCAAGGATGCGGTGCCGGCCGCCGTGCAGGCGCGCGACAGCGGCCTGCTCGACAGCCTGCAGGCGATGATGCAGGGCGCCCAAGGCGGGACAGGCGGCGGCGCTGCTGGTCCGGCCGGCGCGACGCAAGGCGCGATGCCCGGCGGGCAGGGCGCCGTGCCTGGCTCCCAGGGCGGCCCCGCGGGCGCCGCCAATGGTGCCGCATGAGCCGCAAACGCTTCGGCCGTCCCTCCGACGCCGGCGGCCCCTTGGCCGCGCGCGAGGCGCTGATCAAGGCCTATCGCCGCGTCTTTTCCGGCGAGGATGGCGAGCTGGTGCTCGCCGACCTCACCGCTACGACAGGCTACTACCGCCGCCCATCCTATGGCGACTGGCTGGCGCGCACCAAGACGCCCGACGGCTTCGAGCTGCACAGCGCGCTCTCCAACGCGCGGGCGGAAGTCGTGCAGCACATCATGGGCTTCCTGACGCTGGAAGATGCAGACCTCGCCGCGCTGGAAAAAGCGGCGCGGGCTGAGGAGAGGTGAGGCGCTGAAGCTGCCAATCTCCCCCAAGTGGGGGAGATGCCCGGCAGGGCAGAGGGGGGCGCTGTCCCGCCGGCCTTGCCGTGCTTTTCTCAATTCACTTCGCTAGGGATTCTAATCGAAGTCCACCAGGTCCGATCGAGGTAGGTGCTCTACGGCGCCCCCCTCTGTCCTGCCGGACATCTCCCCCACGAGGGCAGGGCTATCGCATATGGGTTAGGGCCTGGATGAGATAGTCGTCATTCCAGGCGCATTTCTTGATGCGGTGGCTGATTGGAACTTTGTCAGCATCTGCGGCCTGAAGGATGTTTCTGGCGATGCGGG
>NZ_RZOY02000155.1 GCF_004022705.2 Mesorhizobium sp. M2D.F.Ca.ET.226.01.1.1 | reverse complement strand
GATGCTCGTGAGCTACGGCTTCAGTCTGGTTGGAATGCGCGAAGTCGCAAAAGCGCAATCGGCGAAGGAGTGCAATGCGATCTATTCGTTGCATGTTAGTGCACGGCTTATTCTGGCGGTGCTGGGTGGATGCATTGGCGTGATCGCCACGCTGTGCTCCCCGACATTGTCCGAGCGGCCGCTGATCGGCATTCTTGCCACGCTGCTAGGTATTGTCTCGGCGATGAACCTCGGCTGGCTATTCCAGGGGCGCCAGCGTTTCCGTACGCCGATCATGA
>NZ_RZOY02000154.1 GCF_004022705.2 Mesorhizobium sp. M2D.F.Ca.ET.226.01.1.1 | reverse complement strand
GTTCGATCAGAGCGTTGCCCTGTTGCGCGACGGAGATCCCGCACGGCCCCTGCTGGTGCCGCGCGATGCACGTTCGAGCGCGGCCTTTGCGGACGTGCAGCGCGAATGGCAGACCATCCGCGCGGCCTGGACCGCGAGTCCTGCGCCGGACCCCACGCTGGCCGCGCAACAGGCTCAGCGCTTCGTCGAACACATCGACATACTGGTTTCGGCCATCGAAGTGCGTCTGTCCAATCTCACCACCATCCTCAACCTGCTGCAGGTGCTGATGGTCGGCC
>NZ_RZOY02000153.1 GCF_004022705.2 Mesorhizobium sp. M2D.F.Ca.ET.226.01.1.1 | reverse complement strand
AGCGCCGCTGCCTTTTCGGCCGCATCGGACTTCGAAAACTTTTGCACTCGCATCGGCGCCTCCATGACGTCCTGCAGCGCTGTCATGTGACTCCAACGATAGAAGCCCTGAAAGACCATTGACACCTTGCGCCTAAGCTCACGAACTTGCGTCTTCTCCACCGCACTACTCGCGCGCGCAACTGCACCTGAATGAGAGACCGACTCTCCGTTTATCTGGATTTCGCCAGCATCCGGCGTCTCAAGGAGGTTGAGACACCGGAGGAAAGTGCTTTTTCC
>NZ_RZOY02000152.1 GCF_004022705.2 Mesorhizobium sp. M2D.F.Ca.ET.226.01.1.1 | reverse complement strand
GCGCAATCTCATCCGCATCAAGGCGGGTCCGGGAAGCGAGACCGACAAGCGTGTTGACCGGGTAGCCGTGCTTGCCGAGCTCGACGTCGATCATGAAGAGCGTCTCTATCCGACGCCGGACGCGTTCCCCGAGGTCCGAACGGTTATCGCACGTTCGGTGCTCGATACGATTGTCGCGCATGCCCGCACGCCGGGTCTGCCGCTCGTGCTGCACGCGACGGGCGGCATGGGCAAGACAGTCATTATGCAAGGCATTGCCGAGTGCCTGGCCGCCGAAG
>NZ_RZOY02000151.1 GCF_004022705.2 Mesorhizobium sp. M2D.F.Ca.ET.226.01.1.1 | reverse complement strand
ACCACGCTTTCCTCGAGCGGGCCGGAATAGGTTGTGCCCTTGCGGTTGATGACGAATGCCAGCGCCCGCAACGTGCCGCCGTCGCTCGAAAGGTTGAGCAGGCGCGGATGGTAGCTGGTCGGCTTCAGCGTCACTTCGCGCCGCAGGACCTTGTCGAGCTGCCGGCGCCGGTCGGCGTCGCCAAGCCTGAAGGCGACGCCCTTGCACTGCCCGCCCCGGTCCAGCGCCATCATCAGGCCAGGCTGCTCCCTGGTGCCGCGCCAGCGCGTCATCTTCAT
>NZ_RZOY02000150.1 GCF_004022705.2 Mesorhizobium sp. M2D.F.Ca.ET.226.01.1.1 | reverse complement strand
CTGCTACATCGGCTGCGGCGTCACCACAGGCATCGGCGCGGTCATCAACACCGCCAAGGTCGAGCAAGGCGCGACATCAGTGGTCTTCGGCCTCGGCGGCATCGGCCTCAACGTCATCCAGGGTCTTCGCCTTGCCGGCGCCGACATGATCATCGGCGTCGACTTGAACAACGACAAAAAGGCCTGGGGCGAGAAATTCGGCATGACGCATTTCGTCAATCCGAAGGAAATCGATGGCGACATCGTCCCTCACCTCGTCAACATGACAGATCGGAAGA
>NZ_RZOY02000149.1 GCF_004022705.2 Mesorhizobium sp. M2D.F.Ca.ET.226.01.1.1 | reverse complement strand
CGGCCATGGCTACGCTTTCGCTGCTGACCGCCATGGCCGGAAACACAAAAGGCGCGATCGCCGCCGGCCACAGCCCGACGGCGCATAAGGCCGCCACCACGCCGAGCCCCAGCGCCCTGTCGCTCTTGCCGAACGGTCCGGCATAGTTGCGCCCGATCCCTGCGGGAAATGCCGAGCACGCCGGCGAACTCGGTGAGCATCGCGGTAATGGCAAAGGCGACGACGCCCAAGACGCCAAACTGCGGCAAGGCGGCGAAGGGCAGGATGAGCGCCAGGTC
>NZ_RZOY02000148.1 GCF_004022705.2 Mesorhizobium sp. M2D.F.Ca.ET.226.01.1.1 | reverse complement strand
GTTCCTGTCGGACAAGCTCGACCTGCCGATTGACCGCATTCAGGTCCGCCAGGGCGACACCGACGATCTGAAGGATGGCGGCGGCACCGGCGGCTCGCGCTCGATCCCGCTCGGCGGTGTTTCGGCGTCCCGCGCTGGCGAGGATCTGGCGAACAAGATCAAGCGCATCGCGGCCGACGAGCTCGAAGCCTCGGCCGGTGACATCGAACTGTCCGACGGCGTGGCCCGCATCGTCGGTACCGATCGCACAATCGATTTCGCCAGCGTCGCCAGGGCGGC
>NZ_RZOY02000147.1 GCF_004022705.2 Mesorhizobium sp. M2D.F.Ca.ET.226.01.1.1 | reverse complement strand
AACAGTTCGTTCGCGCGCAACATTATCGGCGCCGCGACCATTCAGGATCTCATTCTTTGGAGCATGCTTGCCATCGCCACGGCGGTGCAGCACGGCGACGCTGCCGACGCGGGAGGCATCGGGCGGGTGATCGCGATCAACCTCGCTTTCGTGCTCGCCTCGCTCTTTGTCGCGCCGGCCGTCGCACGCGAGGTCCGGCGAAGGGTCTTCGGCAAGTTCAGCGAAGCGTCCTTGACCGGCTACACGATGCTGTTGTGCCTGGTCTTCGTGGCGGCCGCG
>NZ_RZOY02000014.1 GCF_004022705.2 Mesorhizobium sp. M2D.F.Ca.ET.226.01.1.1 | reverse complement strand
GCCAGGCCGCACGGCCCGCCCCGCCATCGCGTAGCGGGTTGAGCAGCTTCTCGAAGCGATACCACTTCACCAGACCGGACAGTCGATCGAGCGGCGAGGATCCACCTGCAAGCTTCTGGCCCAAAAAATGCTTCCGCCAGGCTCAACTGACCAGTCTGCTTCACCGCCATTGCGATTCCCTCCGAGCTTCCGTCTCAGAGAATCACAACCAGCCAATTACGCAACAGGCCCCTTGAGGGGGAGATTCGCGCTCCAGCGGCACCGCCAATTGACAAACCTGCGCCCGTCCCCCCATACCTGCACCGTTAATGTTCTCAGGGCGGGGTGAAAGTCCCCACCGGCGGTAAGAGCTTCGGCTCAAGCCCGCGAGCGCTTTTCCAGACCATCGGAAAGGTCAGCAGATCCGGTGCGATTCCGGGGCCGACGGTTACAGTCCGGATGGAAGAGAACGATCGCTAAAAGACGGTCCGCTCGCGCGGGCCGGTTTTTGCGTCGTGCGTCCTGATTCTGGTTCGAAACGGAAGGAAGGACCCATGAATCAGCATTCCCCCAAAGACTATGAAACTCGCCGCATCGCCGTCATTCGCGCGCGCTGGCATGCCGACATCGTCGACCAGTGCGTGGCGGCGTTCGAGGCGGAGCTTGCCGCGCTCGGCGGCTTTGCCGTCGAGGTCTTCGACGTGCCGGGAGCCTATGAAATCCCGCAGCACGCCAAGACGCTCGCCGAGACCGGCCGCTACGTCGCGATCCTCGGCACCGCCTTCGTCGTCAATGGCGGCATCTATCGCCACGACTTCGTGGCGGGCGCCGTCATCGACGGCATGATGAACGTGCAGCTTTCAGCTGGCGTGCCGGTGCTGTCGGCGGTACTGACGCCGCACAATTTTCACGACAGCGCCGAGCACCACCGTTTCTTCCACGAGCATTTCACCGTGAAGGGCAAGGAAGCCGCGAAGGCCTGTGTCGAGATACTCGCCGCGCGTTCGCGGATCGCCGCCTGAGCAACCGGTGCACTACAACTAAACCGATTTGGATTTCAGGACCGCAATGAGAGTGGTTGCGGTGCGTCGGAAATCCGGCCAGAAGCAACGGGGCCGCCCGACGCCCGGGCGGCCTTTTCAAACACGGGCTCGAACCATATACGGGAGACTATTCGTTGGCTCGCATCACACTGAGACAATTGCTCGACCATGCCGCCGAACATGGCTATGGCGTCCCTGCCTTCAACATGAACAACATGGAACAGGGCCTCGCTATCATGGAGGCGGCCGAGGAGACCAAGTCGCCGGTCATCCTGCAGGCCAGCCGCGGCGCGCGCGCCTATGCCAATGACGTGGTGCTGGCCAAGCTGATCGACGCGCTGGTCGAGATTCACCCCGACATCCCGGTCTGCATGCATCTCGACCACGGCAACAACGAAGCCACCTGCGTCACCGCGATCCAGTACGGCTTCACCTCGGTGATGATGGACGGCTCGCTCAAGGAGGACGGCAAGTCGCCGGCCGACTACGCCTATAATTCCGGTATCACGCGCCGCGTCGTCGACATGGCGCATTGGGGCGGTGTCTCGGTGGAAGGTGAGATCGGCGTGCTGGGCTCGCTGGAAAGCGGCGGCGGCGAGCAGGAAGACGGCCATGGCGTCGAAGGCGCGATCAGCCACGACCAGCTTTTGACCGACCCGGTGCAGGCCGAGCAGTTCGTGCGCGACACGCATGTCGATGCGCTGGCCGTCGCCATGGGCACCAGCCACGGCGCCTATAAATTCTCGCGCAAGCCCGACGGCGCGGTGCTGGCGATGAACGTGATCGAAGAGATCCACCGCCGGCTGCCCAACATGCATCTGGTCATGCACGGCTCGTCCTCGGTGCCGGAGGAACTGCAGGAGATCATCAACAAATATGGCGGCCAGATGAAGCCGACCTGGGGCGTGCCGGTGGAGGAGATCCAGCGCGGCATCAAGCACGGCGTGCGCAAGATCAACATCGACACCGACAACCGCATGGCGCTGACCGGGGCGATCCGCAAAGTGTTGACGGAGAACCCGTCGGAGTTCGACCCGCGCAAATATCTGACGCCGGCGATGGCGGCGATGAAGAAGCTCTGCAAGGAACGTTTCGAGCAGTTCGGCACCGCCGGCAACGCGCCGAAGATCAAGCCGATCCCGCTGGCGGACATGGCCAAGCGCTACAAGTCGGGCAGCCTCGACCCGAAATTCGGCTAAAGCGACATCTCCCGCGACCGTTTCAATCCCGGTCGCGGGAGCCTGCCTCCCCGCCACTCTGCTGGACGAGTCCGGCGGAACCTCGCGCCAGCAAATCGGTTCCTGTTCTGACACCTTCCACCGATTATCGACTGGGAAGGAGCTAATCATGAGCAAGGATCGCGACAGCGAAGGGCCGGTCTTTTCGGGCCAGGACGCGCGGCAGGGCGAAATCATCCTGCGTACTCGTGCCGTCGCATCATTTTCACCGCCGGGCTGGTGGGCATCGTCGTGCTGGCGTTAGTGGTCAGCCTCGCCGCACATTGAAGACAGCCCTGATGTCTTCAGACATCGGTCACGGAACCATTCCCGGCTCTGTCCGGTTGAACGTCGCAGACGCAATTGAGGCGGGGTGGCTTAGACCGCCCCGTCGAAACGATGTTCGAGACGCTTTGCTGCGGCATGCCGCTTCATCCGACGTGGCTGGACCTTGTCGGGCGGCTGCTGCTGACCTTGCTCGCCGGTTTCCTCATTGGCCTCAATCGCGAGGCGCGCGGCCATTCCGCCGGCTTGCGCACGACCATACTGGTCGGTCTGGCGGCCTGCGTGGCCATGGTCCAGGCGAACATGCTGCTCGACGTCGCCGGCAAGGCGCCGGACTCCTTCGTGCGCATGGATGTGATGCGCTTCGCGCTCGGCGTGCTCACCGGCGTCGGCTTCATCGGCGGTGGCGCCATCCTGCGGCGCGGCGACCTCGTCACCGGCGTCACCACCGCCGCGACCATGTGGATCATGACGATGATCGGTCTCGCCTTCGGCGGCGGCCAGTATGGCCTCGGCATGATCGCGGCGGTGCTGACGCTGGTGACGCTGCAGGCGCTGAAATGGGTCGATCTGAAAATCCCGCGTGACCACAAGGCGATCCTTTCGGTCTCATGGCCGGAAAATTCGCCGCCCGACATACGCAACATGGTACGACCGCTCGGCTATGACACGCGCTTCGTCGGCATGGAGCACGATGTCGACCGCAACTGCTTTGTTTTTTCCTTCGACGTTCAATGGAAGCAGCCCGACGCGCTCGAGCCTTCGACGGACATCCTGGCGGTGATTGCCGAGCACTGCGCGGTCGAGCGCTTCGAGATAACCGGCGAGAAGCCGTTCTGAGTTCGGGCGGCAAGCCTACTCCGCAGCGCCCGGCGCCTCTGTATCAGCACGGATGAGCTTGATGTCGGCGCCTGCCGCCCAGGCGCCGATGTCCTCGCGACGCAGGGCCGCCGCCATCATGTCGGGGAAATGGTCAGGCGTGCAGGCAAAGACCGGAATGCCGAGTGCGGCGACCGACCCGGCCATCGACGGATCGTAGCCGGGACGGCCCTGGTCGGTGAGCGCAAGCAGCACAACGACGTTGACGCCCGACCGCACAAGTGCTGCCAGCCTTTGCAGGAGCTCCTTGCCGTTGCCACCTTCGTAGAGATCGGTGATCAGAACGAAATGCGCCTTGGTTGGCCGCTCGATGCGCTCGGCGCAGTAGGCGACCGCCTGGTTGATGTCGGTGCCGCCGCCGAGCTGAACGCCGAACAGCACCTCGACCGGATCGCTGAGTTCTTCGGTCAGGTCGACGATCGCCGTGTCGAAGCAAACCAGCTTGGTCCGCACCACCGGCAGCGAGGCCATCACGGCGGCGAAGATCGAGGCGTAGATGACCGAGCTTGCCATTGAGCCGGACTGGTCGACGCAGAGCGTCACCTCGTCGAGGTCGACCAGCCGGCGCTGGCGACGCATGAAGCCGACCAGCTTTTCCGGCACGACGGTCTTGTGGTCCGGCTGGTAGTGGCGAAGGTTCGCCGTAATCGTGCGCGGCCAGTCGATGTCGCGCTGGCGCGGGCGGTTGGTGCGCCGCGATTTGTCGAGCGCGCCGCGGATCGCCTCGGCGGTCTTCTGCTCCAGGCGCTGCATCAGCTTGGCGACGATGTCGGAAATGATCGAGCGGGCGATGTCCTTGGTCTTGTCCGGCATCGCCGAGCGCAGCGAGACGAGGTCGGCGACGAGATTGACGTCGGCCTCGATCGCCTTGAGGAATTCCGGCTCCATCAGCATCTGCTTCAGGTTCAGCCGCTCGAAGGCGTCCTTCTGCACCACCTGGACGACCTGCTCAGGGAAGAAGGAGCGGATGTCGCCCATCCATTGCGCGACGCGCGGCGCCGAGCGGCCGAGCCCGCCGCGCCGCTTGCGCGGATCGCCGGCAGTGTCGCCGCTGCCGTCGCCATAAAGCGCGTCGAGCGCCGCCGACAGTTTTCGGTCCTCGGCCGAGAGCGCCGAGGAGGATTCTTCGTCGGCGCCGATTGCCAGCCGCCAACGGCGCTCGCGATTGTCCATGGTCGGATCAAGGTCCGGGCCGGTCGCTTCATCAGCCATGATTGGCCTCTCCCGCGAGCAACTTGCCTAGCAGACCAAAATGCCTACGCCATGCCGCGCCGCCGTCAGGCGCCGGCGTCAGCCCGGCGGGCAGGCTCGCTCTCTTGCCAAGCACGGCCTCGATGAGACGGCGACGCTCCATGCTGTCGAGATTGGAAAAGACGCGGCGCAGCAGCGGCAGATGCGCCACGAAAGCCTCCTCTTCGAGCGAGGCCAGCCAGGCGTCGACGGCACCGCGCAGACCTTCGTCATAGATCAGCCGCTGGCCGGCGCCGCTGAAGAAACCTTCGAAGAAGGCGGCGGCATCGACCACAGGCGTTCCCGGCGACAGGCGCCTTGCCAGGAGATCGGCGGTCTCATCGGCTGAGAGCCGCCCAGCCTCGTAGAGCAGATGCGCGGCGCAGCCGGCGACGAGCGCCGTGGAACGCGACGAATCCAGCACGGCTGCCAGCCCGTTGCGCCAAGCATCCAGGACATGCTCATCCGGCTCGACCAGCTTGATCGCCTCGTCGGCCTTGCGCAGCGCTGCCATCAGCGCGGCGGCGCCCTGCGCATCGAGATCGCGCGCCGCGTAAGGCAGCGCGATGGAACCTTCGATGACCAGGCGCTCCAGCAGGCCGGCGAGGCGCTCCGTCTCTGTCTTGCGCGCTTCGCCGTAGCGGATGATGTCGGCCAGCGGCGGCACCGAGGCCAAAAGCTCCAGGCACTCGCTGCTGTGCGCCGCCTTTTCCTCAAGCGCCGCAAGACCGGCGGCGGATGCCTCGCTCAAGGCGGCGGTGATCGCGCTCTGCACCAGCGTGGCCAGAGCATCGAGTGTCGCGGCCGCGCCGATCATCTGGATCAGCCGGCCATTGGCCGCCTTCTCGATGGTCGGGCCGTAGACCAGGTTCTCGACCAGGCGGACGGCATATTCCGGCTGCCAGGCGAGCATCCAGCGCTCGCGGAACGTGCCGCGGCTGCGCCCGACATCGGTCAGCCTGCCCCAGTTGACGCCGAGCACGTTCAGCCGATGCAGCAGTGTCGAGCGGAAGAGACCGCTCTCGCTGCGCAGGTCGACGGAAAGTTCCCGCTCAAGCGCCTCTGGCTTCAGCCTTGCCGCCTTCTGGTTGCGCTGCAAATCGTCGATCAGCGGCGCGAGCGGGGTGTCGGACGGGATTTCGCCGACATCGGCGCCGAGCAGCAATTCGGCCTCGACCATCTTCCACAGCAGAGCTTCGCCGTTGAAGAGCGCCGAGATCGAGGCGTCGCGCAGTTCCTCGAAGCCAGGTTTCGGCCGCTCACGAATGGCGGCAAGCGCGCGCGCCAGGCGCTCCGCCTCGATCAGCGACGCGGTGGAGATCATGTGGCCCTTCACCCGCAGCACCGAGGCGATCCGCGCCAGCCACAGGACCGAGGCGTCGTCCTGCCCGCGCGTCTGCCAAAGATGCTTGCACCAGCCGGGCGCGACGACGCCGGCGCCATAGCCATAACCCAGCGCCAGGCGCGGTGCGGTCCATGGCGCGTAAGTCATCGTGGTTTTGCGCCGGCCGATGCCCCTGAGCAGCGCCTGGTCGCTCTTTTGTGTATGCGCGGCCCGCAAGGCCGGCACATGCCAGGCGCCGCAGACGACAGCCAGCGGGCCGTCGAATTCTTTCCGCGCGGCGGCGATCTCCAACCGCATATGTGCCTCGCGCATCGCCTCGAGTTTGCTGATCGCGCCCTCGCCGTCACGCAGCGTCGTCATCGCGTCGGCGATGGCGGCGAAGATCGGGCCGGGCTCGGGATTCTGCTCGATGATGTCCGACCACCAGCTCTCGCCGTCCTCATAGCCGGCGGCGCGCGCCAAGATGCCGATCGGATCCTGGATGCGCATGGGTTCCTCGTCCTGCTCTTCTGCAGGTTCTGCTTCGGAGGCATCACCGTCGGTCGAATCTTCAGGCGTCTTTTCGGCTAGGCGCGCGGTCGAGGGAAGATCGATGAAGCGCAGCGGCGCCTTGTTGGCGACGGCCCAGAGTGCTGCCTGGTATTCCGGCGAGAATTCGGCGAAAGGCCAGAAGCTGGTCGCGGCGGGATCGTCCTCCGGATAGCAGAGCAGCGCCACCGGCGGCTTCATGTCTGGGCTGGCGAGCAGCGGCAGCAGCGGCGAGGCATCCACCGGCCCTTCAATCAGCACGGCGACCGGCCGCAATTCCTGCAAGGCCTTGACCAGGCTCCCGGCGGAACCCGGCCCGTGATGGCGAATGCCGAAATAACTGATGCCGCCTTGCGTCATGGCTCAGATGGCCGCGTTGAGCGCCGCATAATAACCGGCATAGTCGGGCCGCTTCTTCAGCACCGTCTCCAGATATTCCTCGAGCACCACCTTGTCCTGGACCGGGTCCTTGACGATGGCGCCGACAAGGCTTGGCGCCAGCCCTTCGGCGTGGAGCTTGCCATCGTCGAACCATGCCGCCTGGCTAAGCCCGCTGACCATGGTGGCAATCGCCTCGGCGGTCGACAGCGAGCCCGAGGGCGTCTTCAGCGTCACCTTGCCGTCGGCCGTGGCACCCGAGCGCAGCTCGCGGAAAATGGTGAGCACGCGAGCGATCTCCTCGCCGACATTCTTCGGCACCGGCAGATCCAGCCCGCCGGCCATCTCGCCGACGCGCCGGGAGACGATCGAGACCTCCTCCGCCATGTCGTCCGGCAAGGGCAACACTACGACATTGAAGCGGCGCTTCAGCGCCGAGGAGAGCTCGTTGACGCCCTTGTCGCGGTTGTTGGCGGTGGCGATGATGTTGAAGCCGCGTTGGGCGTAGATCGAGGTGTTCAGCTCCGGCACCGGCATCATCTTTTCCGACAGCACGGTGATCAGCGTGTCCTGCACGTCGGAGCCCATGCGCGTCAGTTCTTCGAGCCGGCAAAGCTTGCCGTCCTGCATGGCGCGGTAGAGCGGCGTCGGCACCAGCGCCTCCTGGCTCGGCCCCTTTGCCAGAAGCTGGGCATAGTTCCAGCCATAGCGGATCTGGTTCTCGTCGGTGCCGGCGGTGCATTGCACGACCAGCGTCGAATTGCCCATGATGGCGCCGGCGAGATGTTCCGAGACCCAGGATTTCGCCGTGCCCGGAACGCCGAGCAGAAGCAGCGCGCGGTCGGTCGCGAGCGTGGCGACCGCCGTTTCCATCAATTGCCGGCGACCGACATATTTCGGCGAGATCACCGTGCCGTCGTTGGCCTTGCCGCCCATCAGATAGGTGAGCACGGCTTTCGGCGACAGGCTCCAGCCGGCGGGCTTCTGGCGGTCGTCGCCGCGCGCCAGCGCCTGCAGTTCGGCGGCATAAACCTGTTCGGCCGGAAGGCGGACGGCTGCGTTCATGCGATCTTCTCCGGGTTGATCATATGTTGTCTTGGGGTGGATTTCCGGCCAGTGCCGCGTTGAGCCGCAGCAGGCCGAGCGAGGGGGATGCAGGCGGCAGACCGGCTGCAACTAAATCATCGATCAGTCTCGTCGCAGCTGTTGCGGTAGCAAGAAAACCCATCGTCTCGAGGAAGTCGTCAACTGCTCGCCGCATTGCATCGTCGTTTTCGCCAATGATGGAACGCAACGCTGGAAGCACTTGTCCATTCGTCAGGTCGTCCCAGTCCAGCCAGCCAGCGTCGAGGCTTTCCGCCTGATTGAGCATGCCGAGGTAGTTCGCCTGCTTGAGGATTAACCGGACCAGCACACGTTTTCGGCGACTGTCCAAGCGCGGCGTCAATTGAAGAACGCGGAGCACCGGCTTGCCACCTTCGTCGACAAGCCTGTCGGCCATATGCGCCACCGCAGTGTCGCTGCCGGACGCGGCGACCATGCGCGACAGGAGGATGTCGACATTGTTGTCGGTGCCGAATTGCCAGCCGGTGATGAAATCGGACTCCGTGACGCCGAACCGAGCTACGAGATCGACAAGGTTGCACAGCTCGAACAGCTCGGCGCGGCGCTGCTCCTGCGCGTGCGATTTGGTCTTCGCCGGGCCGAATGTGGTCCGGCGGCGGATGAAGCCCGCCTTGCCCTCCTCGATGAAGCCGGCGAGCTCCGCCACGGGGACATCCGCACCGCTCTCGCCATGCTGGCCGAGCATCGCCAGCAAGCGGCCGGCCAGCTCACGGACTTTGGTGGAGCGATCGGTAGCGAGGCTTTTCAAGAAGGGCGCGTCATCCGGGCCGAGGCCGATGCGGATGAGCTCGACAAGTGACAGCCTGACCTCGGCCGATTCCGCCGGACCCTTGGCCTCGATCAGTTGCCTGGCGACCGCCGGTTCGCTCCGGCGCATTCCCGTCAGCGCTACGCGCCGCGCCGCCGGAAAGAATTCGGCCCAATTCTGCAAGGTGAGCTTTTTATGCCAGAGCTGTTCCGCTTCGGCGCTCGCCTGCCAGTCGATCCAGGGCGCGTAGATGTCCGGTGCGGTCTGGTCTGACGCGGAGGGCATCCAATCCATCGGATGGGTGACGAAGCCACGGCTGGCGACCAGCTTGACGACCTGCGCCTTGCGCCTCGCATCGGCCGCATATTTCAGCGCAGCCCGCAGCGACGGCCGCAGGCGTTCAGGCAGCATCGGCAAGGCCAGCACCGGCAGCGGCGGGCGTCGCTTTAAGATTTTCGGCGCGGCCGGGCGCAGCGCGACATCCAGCGCCTGCGCCGCGATGGCCAGCAGCCGACGCTCCTGTTCGTCGGGGCTGGACGCGGCGGCAACCTCCTTCCATTCGGCGGGCGCAAGCTCGAAAGCGGCGCCGCCCGAGATCCAGCCGTCGCGCAACCGTGCCAGTCCGGCCTGATCGAGCTCGTTCATGACAGGTCGAGCCTCCCGATGCTGCTTTGTGATGCCAGCAGCTCGAGCCTGGCGCCGTTCCAGAGCGCTGCCGTTGCTGCAAGATCGAGGCCGAGCAAAGGCTGATTGACGGAGCCGGCGATAGGCAGGGCAATGCCGTGCGGATCGCTGGCCGCCTGCCACCAGGCGCCCTCCTTTTCGTCTAGCGCGATCGCACCGGCCGGCAGGATGACAGGGCAGTCGGACAGCCATGGCGCGCCGTCCTGGAAGGTGGCGTAAGCGGCGAGCGGATCGCCGGCCGCGTCCGCGGCGAAATCGGGCCAACTGCCGGGCGACGCATCGCCCAGCCGTTCTGCGACCAGCGCCCGCAGCGGATTGCGCGACGGATAGAACACCAGCCTCGCCTTGAAGCGGTCGCCGGGCGCGAAGGCGCCGGACCGCCGTCCCGCCGAAGCCGGGAAGAAATCGAGCAAGACGGCAAAGCGCGGCGTCGTGCTTTCCAGGTCGAGCAGCCAGGTCGCGTGGCTGACGAGCCCATCGCGGCGCGTCTCGATCTTCTCACCCAACACCTCCCAATCGCTCTCGATCTGGACGGCGTCCGGATTGGCGAGGATCTGGTCACGCGTCTCCGATGTCGAAACCAGGCGCTTCAGCTCGGCATCGTCGGGCGCCGCGCGCCAGGCCTTGGCAAGCAGCACCAGCTTGCCGAGCTCACGGATCGCCGCGTCCGGCCGCTCCTCGCTGCGCAGCGCCATCAGCCGCGCCGGCAATTCGTCGATGCGACCGGCGAGTGCTGCCGCCTTGAGGTCGACAAGCCGTGCCGCGATACGGCGGCAGCGCTCGCTCGAGGCATCAACAAAGCCGGCAAGGCCGAGCCGCAACTGATCGGCGACCCATTGGTCGAGCTCATCGAGCGCAGCCGAAACGGCGCTGCGCGTGTCCTCCGCCCGCTTACGCTGCGCCGCCTCGCGGCGTTCGGCGGCAGCGGCGTCCTCTACCGGCGCGCTTTCCGCAGGCCGCGTCGCCTCGTCGATGCTTTTGCCTTCGGAGCTGGCCGCCGCTTGCGTTGGGGATTGGCCGGGCTTGCGGCGGCGGCCGAGCCAGTCGTTCACCCAATCGGGCGTCTGGTCGACACGGGCGAAGCTGGCCGGCGCGGTGGCGCCGATCCAGGCCAGCGCCAGAATGTGCTTGCAGGGAAATTTCCGCGACGGACAGGTGCATTTATAGCCGTGATCGGAGGTGTCGAACGCGACCCGGTAAGGGTTGGAGCCCGAGCCCTGGCATTCGCCCCAGATCAGCGGCAGCCGTCCATGCGCTTCAAGCCTGGGCCAGTTCGACCGCTTGGTCAGCTTGGCGGCGGCGCCAAGCGAGGCCTGATCGGGGGCCAAAGCCTCGATTGTTTTCAAATCCAGCTGCAAGCCGCGCGCCTCTCACCACCCCGAAGCATGATTTCGCGACGATTGATAGCCGTTTGCGGCGCGCTGGTGTAGCTCCAGCCGCCGCAAAATCGAGAGCTTGTCTAATGTTCCGTTGCTCTCCTGACATTACCCGTCAGGCCGGCACGTCTCCGTCCCTCCGAGATAAAGTCGATGCAGCTCGCCCGGCGATTGCCTGAGCTTCGCGCAGTCGCCGTCATAGACGACGCGGCCGCGCCGCATGACATAGGCGCGGTTGCCGATCGACAGCGCAAGCGCCGCGAACTGCTCCACGAGCACCACCGCGAGGCCGTCATCGGCCAGCTTGCGCACGGCCGTCATCAGCCGCGTGACGATGACCGGGGCGAGACCGGCGGACATCTCATCGATCAGCAGCACCTTCGGCCGGGTGAGAAGCGCGCGCGCAATCACCAGCATCTGCTGTTCGCCGCCCGAAAGCAGACTCGCCTTCACCGTACGGCGCTGCACCAGTTCGGGAAACAGCGCATAGGCTTCGCCGATGTCGGCGCCCGGATGCAGGCTGACGCGCAAATTCTCTTCGGTCGTCAGTTGCCGGAACACGGTGCGACCCTGCTCGACATGGGCAAGCCCTTCGCGCGAGCGCGCGCCGGGCCGGGCCTTCTGCAGTGCACGGCCGTCGATGGCGATGGTGCCGCCGGCAACCGGGATGACCCCCGACAGACCTTCGAGCAGCGTCGTCTTGCCCGCGCCGTTGGCGCCGAGCACGACGCTGATCGCGCCGCTCTCGGCGATGAGATCGACCGAGGTGACGACGGGCAATTCGGCGCGGTTGATCGACAGGTTGGAAACGACGAGCCTGCTCATGCCGCCACGCTCTCTTCCTCGATGCCGAGATAGGCCTTCTTCACCGCGCGTTCGCTGAGCACTTTCGCCGGCGGGCCGGAAGCGATGACCTGGCCGAAATCGAGCACGGTGACCTCCGAGCAGACCGCCCGCACCAGGTCCATATCGTGCTCGACCAAAAGCACCGCCGAACCGAACAGTCTCGGGATTTCGGCAATGCGTTGTCCGAGGCGCAGCGTCTCTTCATGCGACTGGCCGGCGGCGGGCTCGTCGAGCAGGACCACGGCGGGACGCGCCGCGACGACGCCGGCGACATCGAGCAGCCGCCTGGTGCCGGCATCGACCGAAGCAACCGGTGTGTCGGGATGCGGACAGTCGAGCCAGTCGAGGATCGCCCTGGTCTCGCCCGCCGACAGGCCCTTGGTCGCGAGCGCAAGGTAACCGCCGACTGTGAGCTCCGGCGCGATACGGTTGGTCTGCCAGGTGCGGCGCACGCCGTCGCGGGCGCGCAGATGCGCCGGCACGCCTTCGAGCGGCCTGCCGCCCAACCGTACGCTGCCCTGATAGGAGGACAGGAAGCCGGCGACCGCGTCGATGAAGGTCGACTTGCCGGCGCCGTTCGGACCGATCAGGCCGGCCACCGCGCCGGCGGCAACGTTCAGGCTGACATTGTTCAGCGCGACGACGCTGCCATAGCGCACCGTCAAACCTTCGATGGTGAGCGCTGGCCCGGCCGCGCGCTCGATTGGCGCCGGCAGGTCCGAGCCGCGCGCGGCAACCGCTTTCGGCGCGCTTGTCGGCAGCAGCTTGCGGAACTGGCGCCGGAAGGTCTCGCTCATCGTCTCGCCGGTCGACAGCGCCTGGGTGGCGCCGATGGCGAAGAGCACGTTGCCGATGTCCTGCGGCCAGTCGAGCCGGCGCAGGATTTCCGGGAACATGACGACGAGCAGGCCGCCGATGATCGCGCCCTCGGCGAAATGCGCGCCGGTCATCACCGATACCGCATAGAGCGAGAGCGACTGCATCATGCTGAAATTCTCGGCGACGAGCGTGCCAAGATAGCCGGCGAGCAGGCCGCCGGAAATGCCGGCGACGAAGGCGCTCAGCGCAAAGGCCGAGAGCTTGGCAGTGGCGATGCTGACGCCATGCGCGGCGGCGGCGCGTTCGGAGTGGCGCACGGCCAGCCAGGAGGCGCCGAGCCGGGAGCGGCTGATGACTTCGAGCGCCACGGCGATCGCCACGTAAAACAGCAGCACGAAGACGAAATAGCCCTCGTCGCTGTCGAACAGTTCCGGCCGCGGCACCTGCAGGAAATCGGTCTGGCCGGGATAGGTCATGGTGGCGAGGATGGTGTCGAAGGCGGTGGCGAAGGAGAGCGTGACGATGGCGAGGTTGATGCCACGCAGCCGCAGCGCCGGCAGGCCGATGGTAACGCCGACCGGCACGGCCGCCAGGCCGCCGACCAGTATCCACGCTGCAAGACCGCCAGGCGCCTCGGCGAGGTTGAGATAGCCCACCGTCCAGGCGCCGACGCCGGCGAAGGACGTCTGGCAGAGCGCGATCATGCCGGTGCGGCCGGCGACGAGGCCGAGGCTCTGCAGCGCGACGCCGGTGATCAGCACCGAGGTTGCGAGAAACACCCAATAGGACGGCAGCAGGCCGGCATAGGCGACACCGCCGGCGACGAGCGCCACGACGATAAGGGTCACAGAGGCCCGGAGACTAGCGCGCTTCATCCCAGCGGGCCTCCCGCTGCGACCAGAGGAGAACGGCAAGCACCACCAGGAACGGGATGGCGCCGCGGTACTGGCTGACGCTTTCGATGGAGCTTGCCAGTCCTTCGACGATGCCGAGCGCGATGCCGCCGGCCAGCGTCCACCAGAAGCTGCGGAAGAGGCCGATGAGCGCCGCGGCCAGCGCCGGCACGACAAGCAGGCTGAGCGTCATGAAGTTCGGCGAGCGCTGCGGCGCGATGATCATCAGCGCGAAAGTGGTGAAGGCGCCGGTCATGCCCCAGACCAGCAGCGACAGGAGCTGCACGCGCACGCCGAGCAATTCGGCGGCCATCGGCCGGTCCGCCAACGCACGCAGATTGAGACCGACCTTGGTGCGGTTGAGAAAGAGGTCGGAGAGGATGGTGAACAGCACCGCCAGGCCGATGGTGAGCACCGAGGCGATGGTCACCTCGACGCCAGCCAGCCGGAAAGCCGAGCCCGGGAACAGCTCCGGCATGTTGTGCGGATGCTGGCCACCGGTGAGCCGCAGCCCGACGGCGATCAGCCCGACGAGCAACGCCACCGTCACCGCCGCCTTGGTCGAGGCGCTCGCCTCACCGAACCATCTGGTCATGATATAGCCGATTGCAACGCCGGTTAGTGTCCCCGCCGCGATGCCCGCCAGCACCGAGGGCCAGATCGGGAAGCCGGCCTCGAACAGCGCGATCAGCACGAAAGTGACGGCGGCGCCGATCGAGGCTCCGGTGAAGTTCACCACGGCGACGAGCCGGTAGGTGAAGACGGCGCAGACGCCGAGCAGGGCATAAGTGCCCCCGGCCGTCAGTCCCGCCACGGCGGATGTGAGTAGAGCGTTCATTTTTTCCCAATCTGGAAAAGGCCTATCGAGGTCGGCGCCGCTCCTCATTGTCCTGCCGGACATTTCTCTCCGTGAACGGGAGAAAGAGGCTGGCCACAAGAGGCGGCGTCGACGCCCGGGAGGATCTCATTCGGCCTGCGGCAGGACGACCCAGTCCGGCGTCTCGACCTTCCAGGCGCCGGCCTCGAGCTTCATCACCTTGGTCGCCTGCATCGGCGAATGCGTCTTGGCCTTGCCGAAGACGTAAGGCGAGCCGGCGAGCGGGTTGGTGAGCGGCTGCATGTCGTGCAGCGCCTTGGCGACGCTTTCGCGCGTTACCTCGCCGTCGATCGAGGCGACCACCTTGAGGAACAACTCGGCGGCGAGATAGCCGCCCTGCGAGAAGGCGGTCAACGGCCGGTTTGCCTTCTGCATGTCGGCAATCCACTCAGCGTTGGCGGCCGAGTTCTTCTCGGTATAGGGCTCCCACTCGGTGCCGACATAGATCGGCTGCTTGGTGTCGGCCAACGCCTTGGCGACCTGCTCGGTGTAGCCGGGCGCCAGGAACAGCCAGTTGATGCCGGTGATCTTCTGCGCATCGACCGTCTTGATCAGCTGCACCACCTGCGGCTCGACCTGGTTGGTCAGGACCGCGTCGCAGCCGGCGTCACGCGCCTTGATGACATAGGGCGTGAGGTCGCCCTGGAAGGGCAGCGTCACGTCGATCAGATGGATCTTCTGGCCGCTGATCTTCTCCCAGTTCTCGATCGCCTTCTTATAGGCCTCCTGGGTGCCGCCGATGATGATGAAGAAGGCGCAAAGCTTCTTCGTCTTCAGCTCATTGGTCGCGTAATAGGCCATGGCCGTCGACAGCGTGTACGGGCCGACATTGACGGGCGCGACATTGGGCGAGGAGAAGCAGGCGGCGTCGACGCCGAGACCCTGCACCGAAAGGACCTTCTTGCGGCTGTAGGTGGCGGAGTTGACGGCGCAGTCGAGCAGGCTCGCCGAGCCGACCAGCGCCACAGCCTCCTTGTTGTCGATCAGGTCGCGTGCGGCCTGTGCCGCAACCGCTGGGTCTGCCTTGTCGTCGGCGATGGTGTAGTCGATCTTGCAGCCATTGATGCCGCCCGCTGCATTGACAGCGTCGAAGGCGGCCTGCGTTGCCTTCGGCACTTCCGAGAAGTCGGCCGGGCCGGTGACGGTAGACACGGCGCCGACCTTGATGGCGCCGTCCTTGCAGGTCGGGCCGGCGGCGGACGCCGTGCCGGCCATGGCGGCAAGGCCGATGCCCGCCAATGCCGCAGCGATAATTCTCGATTTCCAATGCATGTTCATTCTCCCATTTTTGTCATGCGCTATTCAGGCGGCGGCCAGCGCCGGCGCGGCGATGCTGGCCGCGTCGATCGCCGCGAACTTCACCAGCGTGCGGGCGATGGTCTCGCGCTCGATGTTGCGGACGATGAACACCAGCCGTGTGCGGCGGTCCGCCGACGGCCAGCGGTCGAGCCGCGCCGGCGGATGAAAGACATGCTGCACGCCATGCAGGACGAGCGGCCGCTCGGGTTCGTCCGTTGTGCGCACGATGCCCTTGAAGCGCAGCAGGTCCTCGCCTTTCAGCGCCGCGACATAGTCGAGCCAGCGGGCCAAGGCGCCCCACTCAACCGGCTTGTCGATGACGAAGCTGAAGGACTGGATGCCGTAGTGGGTGTCGCGATGATGATCGTGGCTATGATGGCAATCCGGTCCGCAGTCATGGCCGTGATGATCAGCCGCTTCGAGCCGCATGACGATGCGGGTCACATCCGTCGCGGCATCAGCGGGCAGGCTCGCCAGCAGATCGAGCTCGACCTCGCCATTGCGGGCAACGGTTTGCTCGACGGATGGCGCCAGATGCTCAAGCCGTTGCCGCAAACCGCCGAGTGCCTCGTTCGAGACGAGATCGGTCTTGGTGATCAGCAACCGGTCGGCGACGGCGATCTGCTTCGCCGCTTCGGAATGGTGGGCGAGCGTCGTCGCGCCATTCACAGCATCGACAGTGGAGACGACACCGCCGATGCGAAAGCGAGCCATCAGCTCGGCTTCGGCCATCAGCGTGTGCAGGATCGGTGCCGGATCGGCGAGACCCGTCGTTTCGATGATCACCTGAGAGAGCGGCGGCGTTTCGCCGGCCAAGCTCTTGGCGTCGAGCTCCTTCAGCGTCGCGACCAGATCGCCGCGCACCATGCAACAGATGCAGCCATTGTCGAGCAGCGTGAACTGTTCTTCGCTGGCCTCGATCAGCAGATGGTCGAGCCCGACTGCGCCGAATTCGTTGACGATGACGGCAGCGCCGGCAAGCGACGGCTGGCGCAGCAGGTGGTTGAGCACCGTCGTCTTGCCGCTGCCGAGGAAGCCGGTAAGCACCGTCACCGGTATCCTGGCGTCGCTTGATGGATCAGGCGCGCTCATAGACCACCCTCCCCTCGAAATACGTCGTCAGCACTTTTGTGTCGGCGAGGTCCTCGGCCGGCGTCTCCAGCACGTTGCGGTCGAGCACGATGAGATCGGCGGACTTTCCGATCTCGATCGAGCCGACAGTGTCGGCAAGGCCGATGGCGCGGGCCGAGTTGATGGTGAAGATTTTGAGCGCCCTGGCGACATCGATAGCCTGTTCCGGCCAGAGCGACGCGCCCGGAAATTCGCCGCTCGGGTTGCGGCGCGTCACGAGGCCTTCGATGCCGTCCCACGGATCGGGATTCGGCATCACCGGCCAGTCGGAACCGCCGGCCAGCAGCGCGCCGGCCGCGAGCAGGTCCTTGTTCGGCCAAAAACGCAGCGCGCGCGCCTCGCCCATCGTCTGCTTATGCCCTTCGAGGAAGCTCGTCGGATACCACAGGAAGGGCGAAAGATCGGCGACGACGCCGAGCTCGGCGAAGCGGGCGATGTCGTCGGGCGCAATGTAGCTCGCATGCGCAATGTGGTGCTTGAGCCTGGTCGGTCCGTTGAAGGAGCGCACGACATCGATGGCGTCGAGCGCCTGGCTGACCGCGGCATCGCCAGCGCAGTGGATCTTCACACCCAGCCCGAGCTTTTCGCATTTGCCGACCCAGCGGATCAGCTCCGGCACGGTGACGATGGTCGAGCCGCGGAAGCAGCAGCCAAGCGCCGGATCCTTGGTGTAGGGCTCGTGGAAGGCGGCGGTGCGGGCGCCAGGCACGCCGTCGAGGAAGATCTTTACGAAATCGGGCTTGGCGTGCACGCCGCGATATTGCTCACGCAGGGCGATCAGCGCGTCACCGGCAATGCCGAACATGAAGGACGGCTCGACGGCGGGCATGGCCGACACTGACCATGCAGTGAGCTCGCCGCGATCGTCGAGGCCCTTGAGCGCCGCAAGAATCGGCTGCATGGCTGCGGCGTCGAGGAATGCGGTGACGCCGTAGGAGTTGAGCGTCGCGATCGAGCGCGCCATCGCGGCGCGGTCCATCTCCTGCGTGTAATGGCCGGATTGGGCGATGGTGCGCTCGACGATGCCGGCGGCGGATTCGATCATCATGCCGGTCAGCGCGCCGGTCGCCGGATCGCGGCCGATCGAACCTTTTTCCGGATCGGGCGACGAAGCGGAAAGGCCGGCGAGAACGAGCGCCTGTGAGTTGACCCAGCGGTTGTGATAGGTGTCGTCGCGCAGCATCACCGGGCGGCCCTGGCTGACGCGGTCGAGCGCCGCCAGCGCCTCCAGCCGGTTGAGCTTCGGCAAGAGATCGCTGCCCCACTGCCCGCCGATGATCCAGGAGCCTTCCGGCGTCTTGGCGGCCGCCTCGCCGACGCGCGCAATCAGCGTCTCGAAACTCGCCGTCGGCGGAAAGCGCAATTCGAAAAGCTCGGCCTGGCCGCCCATCATCAGATGCGCGTGCACATCGACGATGCCAGGCATCATCATCGCGCCCTTGAGGTCGACGACGCGGGTGGCGGCGCCTGTCAAGGCGGCGACGTCGGCGCCTTCGCCGACCGTGACGATGCGGCCGCCCTTGACGGCAACGGCCGAGGCCCAAGGCCGCTTGCGGTCGAGCGTGTAGATGCGGCCATTGGTGAAGACCAGGTCGGCACTTCTGTCGGGCATTCTCTCTCCTCCTTCCCGCTGGCCGCACCCTCAATGTTTGCGAGCGAGCAAACTTCGGATCACGTCATACCGCCCTGTTCTGCGTCGGCGCGCGGCCGCCGCCATCCGCGACCAGCACCGCGCCGGTGACGAAGGACGCTTCGTCGGACGCGAGGAACAGGCAGCAGGAGGCGATCTCTTCCGGCTCGGCGACGCGGCGCAGCGCGATGCGGTTGGTGAGTGCCGCGAACTCGTCCTCCGGCGTCGAGCCGTTGGCGCTGGCGGCGACCTTCATCTCGTAGACGCTCATCGGCGTGCGTACCCAGCCGGGCGCCACCGCATTGGCGCGAATGCCATCCGGGCCATGCGCGAAGGCGAGCGATCGCGTGTAGGAGACGAGCGCTGCCTTGCTCGCCGAATAGGCGGCGTTCTGGCCGCTGGCGTTGAAGGCGCCGACCGAGGCGATGTTGACGATCGCGCCGCCGCGCGCCTTGAGCAGGGGCAGCGCGGCGCGGCAGACCATCATCGCGCCGGTGACGTTGACGGCGAAGCTCTTCGCCCAGGTCTCGTCGCTCAGCGTCTCCGGCTCGTCGAGGATCATGACGCCGGCGGCGTTGACGACGATGTCGAGACGGCCACCGCAGGCTGCGGCGGCGCGGGCGATGTCGGCGGCATCGGTGATGTCGCCGCGCACGGCAATGCCGCCGCTGGCCCTGGCCGCTTCGTCCAGCACCTCGCCGCCATGGCCGAAGGCGATAACCTTGGCGCCGTGGCGGGCGAACAATTCGGCGGTAGCGCGGCCCATGCCGGTGGCGGCACCCGTGACCAGAGCCGTGCGGCCTTCGAGGCGGCGGCTCATGCGAGCCCCCAGTGCCGTTCGACGGCATAGCCGGTCTCCGGCAGGGTCGAGCCGCCGTCGAGGACCATGGTCTGGCCAGTAACGTATTTTGCCTGCTCGGAGGCGAGGTAGAGCATGGCATAGGCGATGTCGTCGGCCTCGCCGAGACGGCCCATGGGAATGAACTGACCCAGACGGTCCGCTACCTTCGGCTGGCTCATCGTGCCCCTGCCCGGCTTGGCGATGAAGCCCGGTTCGACGCCGTTGACGGTGATGCCGTCGCGCGCGAACTCGAAGGCGGCGCCGCGAATGAAGGCGTTGACGCCGGCCTTGGCCGCCGAATAATGCGCGCCGCCGGCCATCGCCACGCGCGCCGATACCGACGAGGTGACCAGGATGCGGCCGAAGCCGTTGGCGCGCATCGCCGGGGCCACCGCCTGCGCCAGCCAGAAGCAGGCTTTCAGGTTGACCGCCAGCGCCTCTTCGAGCTTCTCCTCGTCAAGTTCCTCGACCGAGGCCCAGGGACAGCCGCCGGCATTGTGAACGACGATGTCGAGCCGGCCGGATTTGCGCACCACATCGCCGACCAATGCATGCAGCGTGGTGCGATCGAGCCCGGCAAGCGCGACGGCGCGGACGGACAGACCGCGCGCGGACAGCTCGGCCGCAAGCGCCTCGGCGACATCGAGCGAGCGGTTGGCGATAACGACCGAGGCTCCGGCCTCGGCAAATCGTGTGACGATGGCGGCGCCGATGCCGCGCCCGCCGCCGGTCACCAGCGCCACCTTGCCCGTGAGGTCGAACGGGTTCGCCATGGCTCAGACGACGCCCGCGCCGCGGACGAGATCGACGAAGCGGCCGAAGACTTCGGTATGACGGTCGACATCGGCCGGCAACGTTGCCGGGCACATCAGGAACATGGTGTGGAAGGGCGTCACCAGTATGCCTTCGTTCATGTAGAAAGCATGCAGAAGCGTCTCGAGGTCGCCGCGCCGGCCGGCAATGACGTCGGCGCCGCTCAGCGGCGGGTTCGGCATGAACATGATCTCGGCGCGGGCGCCAACCTGCGTCACATGCCAGGGCAACCGGTTGGTTCGGATGATGCCCCACGCGGCGTCGGCAAGGCGCGTTGCGTTGGCGATCATCAGCTCGAAATTGGCGGGCGTCAGCACCTCTTCCAGAACGGCGCGCATGGTGGCGATTGTGAGCGCGTTGCCGGCCAGCGTGCCGCCGATGCCGAGATGCGCCGACTGGCGCACGCGCGGATTGACCATCGGCACGATCTTCCAAAGCCGCTCGGCGATTTCCCGCGAGACGCCGAAGATGCCGGCCGGAATGCCGCCGGCGATCGCCTTGCCGGCGACCAGAATGTCCGGCTCCAGCCCGTGCAACGCTGTGTAGCCGCCGGGACCGCTGGAGATGGTGTGCGTCTCGTCGATGATCAGCACCGTCCCGGTGCGGCGGGTGATCTCGCGAAGTGCGGCGTGAAAACCCTCGGCGACCTGGATCATGCCGAAATTGGTCATCAGCGGTTCGGTCAAAACGCAGGCGACGTCGCCATGCGACAGCGCTTCCTCGAGCGCCGCGACGTCATTGAACTCAACTACCCGGGAGACGGCGGAATGGTCGACGCCGTTCGGGTGGATCATGTTGCGCATGCCGACCTTGCCATCGCGGATCTCGATATGCGCCTCCTCGACGCCGCCGTGATAGCAGCCGGAAAAGACCAGCACTTTCGGGCGGCCGGTGACCATGCGGGCAATGCGGATGGCACCGCGATTGGCATCGGTGGCCGAGGTAGTCAGCGTCCAGTAAGGCAAGCCGAAGCGGCGCGTGAGTTCGGTGCCGACCCAGAGGCTGTCCTCGGTGGGCAGCATCATGGTGGCCCCGTTCTGCAGTTGGCGAAGTGCGGCGCGCGTCACCGCCTCGGGCGCGTGGCCGCACATGCCGCCGGTGTCGCCCAGCGCGAAGTCGACATAGTCGTGGCTGTCGATATCCCGGATATGCGCGCCGCGCGCCGAAGCTGCATAGACCGGGAAGCCGCCGGCCCAGCGGCGCATCCAGTGCGACGGTCCGCCATAGAGGTAATGTGTCCTGCCCTCCTCCCATGCCGCCGCCGAGCGCGGATGCGTGGCGAGGAACCGCGCCTGCTCGCGGTCGAGCAGGCCGTCGATCGTTGCGGGGTGCGAAGCAATCTTGCTGGCGGCCGTCACGGCGCTGAACTCTCCCTGGCGCGCAAAATTCCGGGGCGCTTAACCGTTCCCATTTGGTTCACTATTTGAACCGCTGTTTTGTATGTTATAGGCACACTGAAGGCAGGACGAGCGCCTGTCAAGTTAATTCACATGCGAATTATCTCGGAGAGTGGACAATGAGCACGGTGGGCAAGGCGGTGTCGCTGCTGGAATTGTTCACGCTGCACGAGCCGGAGATCGGCCTCTCCGACCTCGCCCGCCGCGCTGGTCTCGACAAGGCCACCGCCAGGCGGCTGCTGATGGCGCTTGCCGCGCACCGGTTGATCGAGCAGGAGCCGCGCAGCCGCCGTTACCGGCTGGGCGCCGGCCTGTCGCGGCTCGCACGCATCCGCGATGCGCATTTCCCCTTCGTGCGGCTCGCCGCGCCGGTCATCCGCGAGCTGTCGCTGGAAACCGGCGAGACGGTGCATCTGTCGGAGTTCAGCGCCGGCGCGCTGCTGACGCTGCATGTCGAGCTGTCGGCCAAGGCCAACCGCGTCAATGTCGATGTCGGCCAGGTGCTGCCACTGCATGGCACCGCGTCGGGCATCGCCTTTCTTGCCGCCTCACGGCTGGAAGTCGTCAGCGCCTATCTCGAGAAGCCGCTGCAGGCCTTTACCGCGCATACGATGACTGGGCCGGACACTCTGGCCAAAGCCATCGCGTTTGCAGCGGCAAGCGGCTATTCGCGTAGTTCCGAGGGTTATGAAGAAGGCGTGCACAGCATCGGCGCCGCGATCCTTGGCTCCGACGGCCAGCCGGTCGGCACGCTGTCCATCGCCTCGCCCCTCTCGCGTGTCGACGATGCGGTCGCGGGCGCCCAGGGCCAGGCGGCCGTCAGAGCGGCAAGGATGATCTCGGCGCGGCTGACCGGCGAGGCTTGAGGCACCTTAAGCGCCGTAAGCCGCCGTACCCTGCTTTTCGTCATTTTTTAACCTATTGTCGCGGCGTGTGAACGTCGTTCATTTTTCTCTTGAACGTCGTTCACGATGTGCTATGGTGCGCTTATGAACAGCGTTCAAGAGAATGTATCCGGCTTGAAACAAGCCTGCGCCGACGCAGCCTAAGCCTGAAACGAAAGGACCATATCGATGCTCACCGACAGCCATGCCCGCAAATATTCGAGCGCCTGCAAGCCCTGGAGGCCGATCGCGGACGAAAGATGCGGGGCGCCAAGGGCAAGAAACAAATGGATTGGAATGAACCGCAGTAACGAAGTTTAACCGCTTCCCGGTAAACAAGGCTCAAACCGCGCAAGTCACCGCTCAGTCCAATCGGACTGCCAGACGGCCTTGCCCACTGGAAATTGCCATGAACACCCATCTGATGATGTCGCGGCGCTTCGCGCCTCTCTTCTGGACGCAATTCCTCTCGGCCTTCAACGACAATTTCCTGAAGAACACACTGGTGTTCCTCATTCTCTTCACGCTGGCGAAGGACCAGGCGGCATCGCTGGTGACGCTGGCCGGCGCTATCTTCATGGCGCCCTTCCTGCTCTTGTCGGCGCTCGGCGGCGAGATCGCGGACCGCTTCGACAAGGCGCTGATCGCGCGGCGGCTGAAATTCGTCGAAATCGCCGCGGCGGGAGTCTCGGTCGTCGGCATCGCTCTCTCATCGATCCCGGTGCTGATGGGAGCGCTGTTGATGTTCGGCATCATCTCGGCGCTGTTCGGGCCGATCAAATACGGCATCCTGCCGGATCACCTGGAACGCAAGGAACTGCCCAAGGCCAATGCCTGGATCGAGTCGGCGACCTTCGCCGCGATCCTCGGCGGCACCATCGCCGGCGGCGTCGTTTCCGCCGACGGCATCGGTGTCACGGTGTTCGGGCCGATCATGATGGCTTTGGCCGTCGGCTGCTGGCTTGCCAGCCGCTACATCCCTTCCACCGGCTCGGCCGCCCCCAACCTTGTCATCGACAAGAACATCTTCCGCTCGACCTGGCATCAGGTCGCCGAATTGCGCACCGACATGCGCATCTGGCGCGCCGGCCTGATGACCTCCTGGTTCTGGCTGGTCGGCGCCATCGTGCTGTCGATCCTGCCGTCGATGATCAAGGACTCGCTCGGCGGCAACGAGATCGCGGTGACCGCCTATCTCGCCGTATTCGCCGTCTCCATCGCCATCGGCTCGGCCATTGCCGCCTGGATGTCTCAAGGGCGCATGGTGCTGCTGCCGGCGCCGGTCGGCACCGCGCTGCTGGCGTTGTTCGGCCTGCATCTCGCCTGGACCATCTGGAGCATGCAGCCTTCGCCCAAGGCCGAGACGCTTGCCGCCTTCTTCGCCGGTCCGAACACCATCCGAGTCGCCGTCGACCTCGCCGGCATGGCGATTGCCGCCGCCTTCCTCGTGGTGCCGACTTTCGCCGCCGTGCAGGCCTGGTCGCCGGAGGCACGCCGCGCCCGCGTCGTTGCCGCCGTCAGCATCGTCAATGCCGGCTTCATGACGATTGGCGGCATCCTCGTCGCCGCCATCCAGGCGGCGGGTGTATCCATCGCGGGCATCCTGTTCGGCCTCGTCGTCGCCAACGCGATCGCCGCCTGGCTGATGCTGAAATTCCTGCCGACCAATCCGTTCCGCGACTTCGTCTCGATCCTGTTCCGCGCCTTCCTGCGGCTGGAGGTCGAGGGGTTGGACAATCTCAAGGCGGCCGGCAAGGCGCCGATCCTGGCGCTCAACCATGTCAGCTTCCTCGACGGCCCGCTGGCATTGACGCTGACCGACGAGGAGCCGGTCTTCGCCATCGACTACACGATCGCGCAGGCCTGGTGGATGAAGCCGTTCATGAAGCTCGCCCGCGCGCTGCCGCTCAATCCGGCCAAGCCCATGTCGACCCGCACGCTGATCAAGATCGTGCAGGGTGGCGATCCGCTGGTCATCTTCCCGGAAGGGCGCATCACCGTCACCGGCGGGCTGATGAAGGTCTATGACGGCGCCGCCATGGTTGCCGACAAGACCGGCTCGATGGTGGTGCCGGTGCGCATCGACGGGCTGGAGAAGAGCTACTTCTCGCGGCTGACCTCGCAGCACGTGCGCCGCCGCCTGTTCCCGAAGGTCAAGGTGACCATTCTGGAACCGGTGAAGCTCGAAGTTCAGCAGGAGCTGAAGGGCCGCCAGCGCCGCGCCGCGGCGGGCTCGGCGCTCTATCAGGTGATGTCGGACCTCGTCTTCCGCACCCAGGACATTAACAAGACGGTGTTGGAGAAGATCATCGAGACGGCGCATGAGCGCGGCATGAAGGAGCTTGCGGTGCAGGATCCGGTCACCGGTTCGCTGAGCTACGGCAAGCTGCTCACCGCCGCCGCGGTGCTCGGCGAGAAGTTCGAGCACCTCTATGCCGGCCAGGAGACGCTGGGCATCATGCTGCCCAACGCCAACGGCGCCTGCGCCGCACTTCTCGGCGTCGTGTCGGCCGGCAAGGTTCCGGCGATGATCAACTTCACCGCGGGTGCTGCGAACATCCTGTCGGCCTGCAAGGCGGCCGAGGTGCGCACCGTGCTCACCTCCCGCGCCTTCGTCGAACAGGCGAAGCTCGGGCCTGTGGTCGAGGAGATCGGCCGCTCGGTCGACATCGTCTGGCTGGACGACCTTCGCGCCACGATCGGGCTGAAGGACAAGCTGCTCGGCCTGTTGCGCAAGGCGACGCCGCGAGTGGCGCGCAAGCCGGATGATCCTGCCGCGATCCTGTTCACTTCGGGCTCGGAGGGCACGCCGAAGGGCGTGGTGCTCACCCACCGCAACATCCTGGCCAATGCCGCCCAGGCCGCCTCGCGCATCGACTTCCATTCGGGCGACAAGGTGTTCAACGTGCTGCCGATCTTCCACTCCTTCGGCATGACGGCGGGCACGGTGCTGCCGCTGATCTCGGGCGTGCCGGTATATTTCTACCCCTCGCCGCTGCATTACCGCATCGTGCCGGAACTGATCTATGCCTCGAACGCGACGATCATCTTCGGCACCGACACCTTCCTGTCGGGCTATGCCCGCACCGCGCATCCTTACGACTTCCGCTCGGTGCGTTACTGCTTCGCTGGCGCCGAGCCGGTGAAGGCGGCCACGCGCACGACCTATATGGAGAAGTTCGGCCTGCGCATCCTGGAAGGCTATGGCGTGACCGAGACCGCGCCGGTGATCGCAATCAACACGCCGATGTACAACAAGTCGGGCAGCGTCGGCAAAATCATGCCCGGCATGGAGTACCGGCTGGAGCCGGTGCCCGGCGTCGACGAAGGCGGACTGCTGTTCGTGCGCGGCCCGAACGTGATGGCCGGCTATCTGCGCGCCGAGAACCCTGGCGTGATCGAGCCGCTGGCCGATGGCTGGCACGACACCGGCGACGTCGTCACCGTCGACGATGCGGGCTTCATCTCGATCCGCGGCCGCGCCAAGCGCTTTGCCAAGATCGCCGGCGAGATGGTCTCGCTGGCAGCGGTCGAGGCGCTGGCCGGCGAGCTCTGGAAAGGCTCGCTGTCGGCCGTCGCCACGCTCCCCGATGCCCGCAAGGGCGAGAAGCTGATCCTGATCACCGAGGCTGCCAACGCCACGCGCGCGGAGTTCCTCGCCTTCGCCAAGGCGAACGGGGCCATGGACCTGATGGTGCCGGCCGAAGTGCGCGTCGTGCCGAAAGTGCCGGTGCTCGGTTCCGGCAAGCTCGACTTCGCCGGCGTGACCCGCATGGTGCGCGGCCCAGAAGAGCTCAAGGTCAAGGCTGCCTGACCTTAATGTGTGAACAGGCTGTCGCCATGCGCTAGCCCGTTCACATCATCTGCGCCGTTGCGGTGGAGATGGTTAGCATGTTAACTTCCTTTCCGGTTGCATCGGCTCGGCCGTTGCGTCTCAATCCCGCGACAAGACGGGGCTAGTGAACCGGAGGAGGAAACGATGCACGGCCACCACGTGAGCGTCGCCGACGGCGAAGCCTTCCTGTCCGCCTCGCGGATGCTGTTCGGCCCGATCACCCAGCGTTTTTCGCGCGGCGAGGCGCCGTCGCTGCCGAAACTGGTGTCGGTCAATCTCGGCGCCTGCCGCCTGTCGGAAATCCGGGCCAAGTCGCATCTGGTCCTCAACGACCGCGCCTTCTGGCGCAGCTTCGATCCCGACGCGATCAAGATCCTGATGCAGCGCAAGGGCCGCAGCCGCTTCGAGCAGCGTGAGACGGCGATCGATCTCGGCCCGCGCGCGGCGATCATCTACGATCCGGTGCGCAGCTATTCGCTGCAGAACCTTTCCGATGTCGACCAACTCATCCTGCAGGTGCCGCGCTCGACCTTCGGCGACGAGACGCTGGCGCGGCTTTCAGCCCCGGTGCCGCTGCCGGGCGAAGACGACAGTCTGACTCACATCGTGTCCGGGCTGATGCAGATGGCGATCGGCGAGGCGCACAAGCTCGACGAAGCCGGCTGCCGCCGCGTCGGCGAAAGCCTGATCCAACTCGTCAACGGGCTGATCCAGGCCAAGCCGATGGCGCCCGAATTCCGCCGCTCGCCGCTGGAAGCGCTGCGCGAGCGCATCGTCGCCTATATCGACGCCAACCTGGCGCGCAGCAATCTTTCGGCCGAGGACATCGCCCGCCACATGGGCTGCTCGCGCCGCTATCTGCACCGCGCCTTCGAGGGCGAGGGCATGACCTTGGAGCGCTTCGTCTGGGACCGGCGGCTGGAGCGCAGCAAGGAGGAACTGCTCTCGCCAGCGCGGGCCGCAGCCTCGATCTCGGAAATCGCCTTTGCCTGCGGATTTAACTCCAGCGCGCATTTCTCGCGGGCGTTCAAGAGCAAGTATGACGTGGCGCCGCGGGAACTGCGGGAGCGCGTGAGGTTGGTGGTGCATTGAAGGCGAACTGATGGCTGACCGACAGCAGGCACGCGCCCTGCCCGACTTGCGGGGGGCTCAGCCGCCCACCCGCAAGCCGACGTAGCAAGGCGAAGCTCCTACATATTCGCGGCGGTCGGCCGCACGATCATTTCGTTGACGTCGACTCCGTCGGGCTGTTCGAGCGCGAAGCGGATCGCACGGGCTATGGCGTCCGGTGTCAGCGACTTTTGCCGCCACGCTTTCAGCGCCGACGCCACCTGCGGATCGCTGATGTCGTCGCCCAGTTCGGTCGCGGTCACGCCGGGAGAGATGATCGTGGCGCGGATGTCGTCGTGCTCCTGGCGCAGGCCTTCGGTGATTGCCCACACCGCGTATTTCGTGCCGCAGTAGACCGCCGCTGTGGGCAGCACGATGTGCGCGCCGACCGAAGCCACGTTGACGATGTGCCCGTTCTTCTGCGCCACGAAGCGTGGCAGCACCGAAGCGATCCCGTTCAGCACGCCGAAGATGTTGACGTTTATCATGCGTGCCCACTCATCGCGCTTCAGCGCGGCAAGCGGGGAGAGCGGCATGACGCCGGCATTGTTGACCAGCACGTCGATCCGCCCGAGTTGCGCGTGAGCGGCATCGGCGAAAGCGTCGAAGCTCGCCGCATCCGTCACGTCGAGCTCGCGCCAGGCGACCCCTTCGCCGAGTTCCTGCGCCAGCGCCGCCAGACGCTCGGTGCGGCGGGCGCCGATGAACAGCCTGGCGCCAGCCTTGGCAAGCTCGCGAACCGTTGCTTCGCCAATGCCGCTCGAGGCGCCGGTGATGAGTACAATCTTGTCTTTCAGTCCCGTCATGATCGTTTCCTTTTCGCTTGCGGTGACGGGACGCAAGATGGTGGCGAGAAGCCGGATGGTGGTAGCGTGATCGTCCAAAGAGTTTGCACGATCCTCCAAATGAACCCGATCAAGCCTTGCAAGATCGCGCGCGATGCAGATTTATGCGGCATGGACAAAATTGCCGATCTGGCTCATCTGATCTCGCGGTTCGCGCCGGTTTCCGGCATATCCGGCACCGCGGTGCCGCGGCTGTCGCTCATTCGCGCCAACCATCCCAGCGCGCCGGTGCCTGCGGTCTATGAAGCCTCGCTTTGCATAATCGCCCAGGGGTCGAAGCGCGTCTCGCTGGCCGGCCAGAGCGTGGTCTATGACGCTTCCAGCTATCTTCTGGTCTCGGTCGACCTGCCGCTGGTCGGACACGTGCTGGAGGCCAGTCCAGCCGCACCGTATCTCTGCTGCAAGATCGATTTCGATGCCGCTGCCCTTGCCGACCTGCTGGTGACGGAAGGGCGCGCTTCTCCCCGCGGTGACCTGCCGGTGCTTGCCGTCTATCCGGGCGACCCCGACCTGATCGATGCCGCCTACCGGCTTGTCAGGCTGCTCGATCGCCCTGAGAGCATCGGAACCTTGGCGGCGCTGATAGAGCGCGAGATCCTCTATCGGCTGCTCACAGGGCCGCACGGCGCGACGCTTCGCCAGATGGCATCGGCGGATAGCCACCTGAACCAGATCAGCCGCGCCATCGCCACGATCCGGGGCGGCTTCCACACGCAGTTGCGGATAGACGAGATTGCCGCCGCGTCGGGCATGAGCCCGTCGTCGCTTCACGCCCACTTCAAGGCGATCACCCGCATGACTCCACTCGAATACCAAAAACAATTGCGGCTGCAGGAAGCGCGAAGGCTGATGCTGGCGGACGGGGCGAGCGCGGGTGCTGCCGGCTTCGCGGTCGGCTATGACAGCCCCTCGCAATTCAGCCGCGAATATCGCCGCCTGTTCGGCGCGCCGCCTCGCCAGGACATCGACCGCCTGCAGGCTATGCCGGCTTCCGCTGCAGCTTACTGAGCCTCACGGCGAACGCCACCCTCATGCCGACTTCAGCACCGTGAACGGCCGTTTCTGCACGGGCCGCTTGGTCTGGAAACTTGCCGCCGGCAGCGGACGGCCGACGTGGTAGCCTTGCACCTTGTCGATGCCGAACTCGCGCATCAGCGCCATCTGTTCGTCGGTTTCCACGCCCTCGACCAGGATCTTGTGGCCGCGATTGCGGACGAGCGCGATGATGTCCTGGAGCATCGCCATGCCCTTCGGCGTGCCGCAGTCGTGCAGGAACGAACGGTCGATCTTGACCGTATCGAAATCGATGAGGCGCAGCCACGACAGGCCGGCGAAGCCGGTGCCGAAATCGTCGAGCCATATCCTGATACCCAGGAGCTTCAGGTCGCTGATGCAGCGCAGGATGTCGGAGTCCATCTCCAGTTCGCGCCCCTCGGTGATCTCGAAGGCCAGCCGGCTGCCGGCGACGCCGGTCTCGCCGAGAATGCCGGCGACGGATGTCGCGAAGCCGGGCGTCTTGAGCTGGATCGGCGATACGTTGACGCTGACGAGGCGGACATGGTCGTGCGTCAGCATATCCGTGCACACCGTCCTTATCGCCCAGCGTCCGAGCTCGAGGATGGCGCCGGTGCGTTCGGCGACGGGAATGAACAGGCTCGGCGGAACCAGTATGCCGTCGAGCATTTTCAGGCGCATCAGCGCCTCGACGGCCTCGAACCGGCCCGACGCGACGTCCTGGATAGGTTGGTAGACCAGCGAGACGAGATCCCTTTCGACGGCGATCTTCAGCAGGGCCGCGATGTTCTCGCTCTCGTCGCTCGATTGCGGATCGGTCGGATCGAACAATCGAGCGCAATTGCGGCCGCCGGCCTTTGCCAGATACAGCGCCCGATCGGCCTCGTGGATGATCTTCTCCAGCTTGCCGCCGGCCTGCGTACGGGTGAACGCGGCGCCGACGCTCACCGTCACGATAGAGGTGCCGTCCCGCCGCAGCTCATGCGTCAGCGCCAGCTCCTCCACCGTGCGACAAATGGCTTGCGCGAGGTCAGCGACCTGATCCTTGTCGTTCATGCGCGCAAGCACGATGAATTCCTCACCGCCATAGCGCCCGATCGAGCCATTGTGTTGCCGGACGAGATCGCTCAGCGCATTGGCGACATGGATCAGGCAACGGTCGCCTTCCTGATGGCCGTAGCAGTCGTTGAACTTCTTGAAGAAATCGACGTCGATGAGGATCGCCGCGAAACGAATGCCGAGCTTCTGCCAGTCGCTCCAGCAATCCCTGAGCTTCTCGTCGATCGCGCGCCGGTTCTCCAGGCCTGTCAACGGATCGGTGCGCGACAGCCGCAACAGTGCCTTGCCTCGCTCGGTGGCCTCGTTGTGCTGAATCTTGGCTTCAAGCGCGTTGAGGAAGACGTTGTAGCGTTCCTCGTTCAGCTTCCAGTTCACATAGGAGGTGAAGGTGAAGCACGAGACGTAGAACGTGCCGAACACCAGCTTATAGGTGAGCGAGGCGGGCACAAAATAATTCACCACGTATAGTATGCACAGGATTATGGTCGACGTGATGATCGACGTTTTGAAGCTGAACGTGAAGAAGAGGTTGGCACTCATCATGAAGATGGTGCCGAACACCATATAATAGGCGACGGCTTGCCGATCCGCGCCCAAGGATGTCGGCCACAGCCAGCCGACATAGCCAAAGATGATGGCGGCTGCGCAGGTTATGTCTAGCCATTGCGTGGCAACGCCGCGGCGAAGCTGACCTTCAAGCGTCAGCAGCGCCGTGAGGCCGACGGCAAAGCGCGCCGTGATCGTGTAGAGCGCCACATCCGGTATCAGCAGCAGATCCGTCGCCGAGAACAGCACATAGATGGCAACGGCCATCCAAAGCCCGGGCCTGGCTTCCTTGCGCCGCTTCGCTTGCGATTCCTCGCGGTAAAGCACGCGCAGCTCGTTCGGCCCCGGGCCGGGGCGCGGCTCGTAGGGCTCCACATGCGCCATATCGGCCAATCTCGATGCGACGCGTTCGTTCGCAATAAACCCCGCTTCAAGGGACTTTTGCGCTTCGAACACTTTTTTCGCCTCTGCCCCCACGCGGGCCCGCTCCTAGGGAAACAACGGTTTGCCGAGCAATAAAATGCCACGGCGGGAGACAAGTTTGCGTTAACTCGAACCCGGATTCCGACCCGCAAAATATCCAATGAAGCGAGATGGTTAGCGGGAAATTAATCATATTATTAAAATGCTAACGATCGCCGTTGGCAAATTCGACATTCTACGCAATAAGTTAAATGACTGTTAACCACGGAGTATCCGGTGCAGACCGTTTTTGATGGCAAAAGCCTGATTACTGCCAAGACCATTGCCGCCGGTCTGCATCGAGGGAAGCCCGAGCGCCACGGCGAGGCGTTCGAAGCGGCGCGCGCGGAGCTGGCGCTCATCCTGTTGACAACGCAGCAGCAGATCGAGCTGCGGAAGGATCCCGCCGAGATCGTTCGACGGCTGCTGTCGGTGCTCAACGCGTTGCGCTCCAGGGTCCATCCCGACGTCTGGCAAGCCTTGATACCGGTGGCGCAGAACCATGCGATCCTGCAATATTTCCTCCAGGATCCGCTCACGCACTGGTCCTTTACCAAGCCCAGAGGCTATTCCGGCGACGCGCAGCTGCTCGACTACATCTACTGCGACCCGCACGTGGCCGAGGATGTGGCGAACGCCTCGGAGATCGGCAAAGCGCTCTACAGCCATACCCAGAACGTGCCGTCCTGTGTCGCTGCCCGGGAACGGCGCGACCTGCTGACCCGCTATGTCGACGAGACCGCCGCAATGAACGGACCGGACGCCGAGGTGCTGGCGATCGCGGCCGGCCATTTGCGCGAGGCCAATCGTTCGACCGCGCTTGCCGAGGGCGGGCTGAAGCGCTGGGTCGCGCTCGACCAGGATCCGCAGAGCGTCGGGCTGATCGCGCGCGACTTCCAGGGCACCGCGGTCGAGGCCGTCGACGGTTCGGTGCGAACCGTGCTGACCAGAGGCCACAAGCTCGGCAAGTTCGATCTCATCTACGCCTCAGGCCTTTACGACTACCTCCAGCACAACGTCGCCGTGAAGCTTACCAAGACCTGCCTGCAGATGCTGAAGCCCAACGGCAGGTTCCTGTTTGCGAACTATGCCGAGGGCACGCCCGACGCCGGCTACCGGGAAACCTTCATGGACTGGGTGTTGCTGCTGCGCTCGGAGGCCGACATGTGGAACATCATCAATGCCAGCGTCGACCGCAACACGGTGGATGCGCAGGTGTTCTATGGCGAGAACCGCAACGTGCTCTACGCGGTGATCGAAAAGCGGGGGTAGCGGCCTTGGCTGGATCATGCGCGCCCAACCCGGGCGCGCCGATCGCTTGAAGCCCTGCTCAGATCGTCACGACGATCTTGCCGAACTGCTCGCCTAATTCCAGGTAGCGATGCGCCTCGACGATCTTCTCGAACGGAAACGTCCTGGCGACGATCGGCTTCAGCGCGCCTGAGGCGAGGCCGTCGAGAATAAAGGCCTCGCCGGCTTTCAGACGGGCCTGGTCGCCGGTGATTTCGTGGACGAGATAGCCGCGCAATGTCAGTGTCTTGGCCAGCACCTCGGATAGTGGGAACGGCGTCGGCTCGGGGCTGAGGCCGCCATATTCGATGAGGATGCCGCCGTGCGCCATCGAAGCCGTCAGCGGCGTGAAGATCGGACCGCCTACAGCGTCGAGGACGACGCGCACGCCCAGCGGCGCGATCGCCTTCAGCCGCTCTTCGAGATCCTCCTCAGCCAAGGCCACGACATAAGCTGCGCCGGCATCGAACAGCGCCGCTTTCTTGACCGATGTCCGGGTGATTGCGATCGGCACGGCGCCAATCCTGTTGGCGATCTGGATGGCGGCGAGCCCGACGCTGCTCGACGCGGCGGTGATGACGACGGGCTCGTCGCGGTCGAGATGCGCGATATCGATTAGCGCGCCATAGGCGGTGAGATATTGCATCCATGTCGCGGCGGCGGCCTCGAAACCAAGCGCGGGCGGATGCTTGACGACGAGCCCGGCCGGAAAGGTGACGAGTTCGCCATAGGCCGGCCAGCGCGCCATCGAGCGTGGCGGGATTATGCTGACCGCATCGCCAGGCGCGAAGCCGTCCACACCATCGCCGACCGTCTCGACAATGCCCGCCGCTTCGAGGCCGAGGCCCGACGGCAGCGATGGCGTCTCGATGTAAGTGCCCTTGCGCATCGAGGCTTCGGCGCGATTCAGGCCCAGCGCCTTGACGCTGATCCGCACCTCGCCCGGACCGGGCCGCGGCACCTCGACATCTTCGATATGCAGCACTTCCGGGCCGCCGTGACTGTGAAAGCGAACAACCTTTGCCATCCATGCAACTCCAAATCTGCTTGATGGAATTGACTATGATGAGGCATCCAACAGAGATAAATCGTTCAAACGGCAGAGCAGTCGAAACGACAGGTTTTGAATATGGATCGCCTCGAAAGCATGGCAGTCTTCGTCAAGGCGGTCGATCTCGGCTCGTTCGCGGCCGCAGCGGCCGCACTCGATTTATCGGGACCGATGGTGGGCAAGCATGTGCGCTTCCTCGAGGAGCGGCTCGGCATGCGCCTCATCAACCGCACCACGCGCCGGCAAAGCCTGACCGATTTCGGGCGCGCCTATTACGGCCGCTGCAGGATCGTGCTGGCCGAAGCGGAAGCAGCCGATGCGCTGGCCGCCGACCAACTGTCCGAGCCGCGCGGCAGGTTGCGCGTGACGATGCCGGCGCATTTCGGACGCCATTGCGTCACGCCCATCCTGCTCGAGCTCGCGCGACTCCATCCGACGCTGGAACTCGACCTGTCGCTCAGCGACCGTTTCGCCGATCTTGTCGAGGACGGCTTCGACCTCGCGATCCGCACAGGAACGCTGGGCGACCGGGCCGGCATCATCGCGCGCCGCGTCGCGCGCCAGCGCATGATCGTCTGCGCCTCGCAGTCCTACGTGGACACCTTCGGCCAGCCGACCGACCTTGAGGGCATCGCCGGCCACCAGACGATCATCTATCGCCGGCTCGGCCACATGCTGCAGCCCTGGCTGTTCCCGCGCGATGACGGTTCCGTCGCAGAGATCGTGCCGGTCGGCCGGCTGCGACTCGACGATCTCGATGCCATCGCCGATGCGGCGACAGAAGGCATGGGGCTGGCCTGGCTGCCATACTGGCTGGTGCGCGAGCGTATCGAGGCAGGCAGGCTGGTGCGGATACTGCCTGAACAGCCCGACTATCTCTACGATTGCCACGCGCTCTGGCTGCAGACACCGCATCTGCCGCTGAAGGTACGGCTGGCCGTCGACGCGCTGGCGGCGGGATTGCCGAAGATGATGAGTTAGCGGCCAAGGAACGCCGCTCGATCAGCGCAGGTCGGCGCGCAAATCGCGCACACCGCGTCCCAGGCGCTGGCGCAACAGCGTGCGCAGAGTGGCGCCGTCGGCGTAGCCGACCTCGGCGGCAATGGCTTCGATGTCCAGGCCGCTGCCGTGCAGAAGCGACTGGGCGTGCTCGACACGCAGATCCTGGAAATAGGACAGCGGCGACTTGCCGAGCACCGCCTGGCAACGGCGTTGCAACGAGCGCGCGCTGGTCGCGAGCGCATTGGCGGCTTCCTGCAGCGAGAACCCTTGCTTAAGATGCCCGCGCGCCCACCGCTCGAAGCGCAGCACCAAGGGATCGGCCTGCGCCAGATGATTGGGGATGATATAAGGCGCCTGCGAGGAGCGAATGTCGGCAAGCAGATAACGCGAGACGAGGCCTGACAACTCGGGGCTCGCCCTGCGGATCAGCCACAGCGCCAGATCGAGATGCCCCATCGCGGCACCCGCGGTGACGCCAATGTCGGTCGGCACAAGCATGCGGGATTCATCGAGCAGCACATGCGGATAAAGCTGCCGGAACAGCGGCGCCAGCCACCAGGTCGTCGTCGCCTGCCGTCGATCGAGAAGCCCGGTCTCCGCCACCAGGAATGTGCCGATGCAGGAGGCAGCTATCTGGGCGCCTCCGGCATGCCATTTCAAGAGCTGCGCTCTGGCCTGCGCCACATCCGGCCGCGCCAGCGCCGGCACCAGCTGTTCCGGCGTGCCGGTGCTGAGCGCCGGAACCACCACCCAGTCCGGGTTCAGCCCCGGCCTCACGGCTGCGACGGGTATCGGAAGCCCTAGGCCCGACCTGACCTTCCTACGCATGCCGACGACGGTCAGCTCGAAATGCGGGGTTCCGCCCATCACCCTATCCGAGAAATTGTTGGCCAGCCTGAACGCGTCCAGCATCACGGCTAGGCCAGTATCGAACAAGCCATCGAGGGCAAGCACACAAATCCGCATGGCGTAAATGACCTTAAAGTTGGCATTTACGACGATACCGCGTTGGTGACCCGTTGGCTATATGGGCCTTGTCGGACACCCGGATATCGACACCTCGGGACACCCCTACAGTCGAAACAAGGAGATCGCAGATGAAAGTCCTAGCCGTTGCATCGATCGTAAAACCGATCACGCCCGAACAACGCCAGCAGATCATGCCTAGCGAAGTACCTGCCACGCTCCAGCTGTATCTCGACGGCAAGATCGAGCAGTTCTGGTTCCGCCAGGACAAGCCCGGTGTCATCTTCCTGATGGACGTCGATACGGTCGATGAGGCAAAGGCCAGGATCGAAGCGTTGCCGCTGACGGCCGAAGGGTTCGCGCAGTATGAGTTCATGCATGTCGGCCCGCTGGCCCCGCTCGGCCTGCTGATCCAGGGCAAATAAGCGGAAGGCGCCGCCGCTGGCGAGCATCTCGTCGACGGCGCCAGCCGAGGCCGGCTCAGGCGCCGGCCACCCGAGCCTTGCGACTCAACCGCATCATCCCCTTCGGCAGGAACAGCATCGCCAGGATGATCGTCAGGCCCGAAATCACCGGGTGGTAGTCCGGCACGACGATGCGGGCGAGGTCGAACACGGCATACATCACCAGCGCGCCTAGGATCGGCCCCAGGATCGTGCCAGTGCCGCCGACCACCGTCATCATCAGCGGCAAGAGCATCCAGTCGAGGTCGAACACCGAGTCCGGTCCGACATGGAAGATGTAGAAGGTGTAGAGGCTGCCGGCGACGCCGGCGATGAAGGCGCTGCCGGCGAACGCCGCGACCTTGACCTTGAGCGTGTCGATGCCGTTGGCGGAAGCCGCCATCTCATCGTCACGCACGGCGATCAGCGCCAGGCCGTAGCGCGAGCGCATCAGCATGCGGATGGCCAGGGCGGTGGCGACCATCAGGCCGAGCCCAACCCAGTAATGCGGCCGCAGCGTGCCGAAGCTGCTGGCCGGCGCGACGATGCCGAAGGCGCCGCCGGTGAAGTCGCCACCATTGACGAAGATCACCTTGACGATCTCGCCGAAGCCGAGCGTGCCGAGCGCGAAATAATCGCCATGGAGTTTCGACAGCAGCGGCAGGCCGATAACGACCGCGGCAATCGCCGCAACGAGGCCACCCAGCAGCATCGTCACCGGGTCGAAATAGTAGATGTTTGGATGACTGTCATAGAGCGAGCCCCAAAGATAATTACCGCTCCACAGGATCGCGGTGGTGTAGGCGCCGAGGCCGAAGAAGGCGTGGCTGCCGAGGCTGATCTGGCCACCATAGCCTGCAACCAGGTTCCAGCTCTGAGCCATGACGGCGTAGAGGAAGACGAAGAACAGGAAGGAGAAATAATAGGCGTCGACCGCGCCCGGCACGAACGGCAGCAGCGCGAGCACTGCCACGACGACAATTGCGATCCATTGCGAGGCTCGGCTCATCGTTCTCAAGCCTTCTTGTAGGGCCGGCTGAACAGGCCTTCCGGCTTGAACATCAGCACCAGGAGGAAGACGCCGTAGGCGATGGCATTCGTCCAGCCGCCCGAGATGAAGAACTGCACATAGGCCTCGATCAAGCCGAGCAGAATGCCGCCGGCCAGAGCGCCGGTGACATTGCCGATGCCGCCCAGCGCCAGCGCCACCAGCGCTTTGAGGCTGAAGATGAAGCCGGCGAAGGGGTTGAACGGAAAGGTGGTGGCGACCGCGACACCCGCCGCGCCCGCCAGCGAAATGCCGATGGCAAAGGCAATTGCATTGACGCGGTGCGGGCTGATGCCCATCAAGGTCGCGGCGTCCATATCTTCCGAAGCGGCCCGCACCGCCTTGCCGACAATCGTCTTGCGCAGGAAGAGTATCACGAGTCCGGTGCCGGCGAGCGCGATCAAAAAACCCATCGAGCGGGTGAAGGAGGTGCGCACGCCGAGCAGTTCGATACCGCTTGCCGTATAGCTCGTCACCACGCCGGCGGTGTTGCCGCCCCAGATCACCGTCATCAGGTTCTGCACCAGGAACATCAGCCCAACGGCGATCAGCAGCGAGACGTTGCGGTCTTCCTCGGCGGCCGCCTTGCGGAACAGGCCCTGATAGATCAGCCAGCCGACGACGAGCCCGACCGGCACGACGATCAACAGCGACAGGAACGGGTCGATGCCGAGGCCGTAGAACAGCGCGCGGACGAAATAGGCGGCGAGGATGATCATCGCGCCCTGGGCGAGGAAGATCAGCCGCATGGTGCCGAAGATCAGGCTCAGGCCGACGGCGGCGACGCCATACATGGCACCGCCGAGCGCGCCGTTGAGCGAGAGTTGGAGCAGGATTTCGGGTGGCGGGAGATTGACCATTTTTCTACTCCAACACGCCCATATAGGCCTTCTGGATTTCGGGATCGGCGATGAGGTCGGCGCCGGTGCCCTGCATGGCGAGCGAGCCGGTCTTCAGCACGAAGGCGTAGTCGGCAACCTTCAGCGCCTGATGGATGTTCTGCTCGACAAGCAGGATGGTGACGCCCTGGCCGTGCAAGGTCTGGATGAGCGAAAACATCTGCTGCACGACGAGCGGGCTGAGACCCAGCGACGGTTCGTCGAGGATGAGCAGCGACGGTTCCGACATGGTGGCGCGCGCGATCGCGAGCATCTGTTGCTCGCCGCCGGAGAGCGAACCGGCCTTCTGCTGCGCGCGTTCCTTCAGGCGCGGGAAGAGCGTGTAGGCTTTCTCCAGCAGCTCCTTGGTGCGCGGACGGGCCTTGGGCTGGAAGGCGCCGAGCTCGAGATTCTCCAGCACCGTCATCTGGCGGAACAGGCCGCGCCCTTCCGGCACATGCGCGATGCCCAAGCGGGCGATCTCCTGCGGCTGCTTGCCAACCAGCGACTGGCCCGACAAGCGGATGTCGCCGGCCTTCGGCTTGAGCAGGCCGGAAACGGTGCGGAGCAGCGTCGTCTTGCCGGCACCGTTGGCGCCGACCAGCGCGACGATCGTGCCGGGATCGACATGGAGCGACACGCCCCACAGCGCGCCGACGTCGCCATAGGCGACTTCGAGATCGCTTACTTCAAGCAGCCGGTTCGCCAAGATAGGCCTCGATGACTTTGCGGTTTTGCGTGACGTCGCGCGGTGTGCCGTCGGCGATTTTCTCGCCATGGTCGAGCACGATCACGCGGCTGCACACTTTCATGATGGCGTCGACCTTGTGCTCGACCCAGAGCATCGAGATGCCCTTCTCGCAGCGAACGCGTCGGATGACATCGACCATGCGCTGGATCTCGGTCGGGTTGAGGCCGGCCATGGGCTCGTCGAGCAGGAGCAGCGCCGGATCGGAGGCGACGGCGCGCGCAATCTCCAGCATGCGACGGTCGGATAACGTCATATGCGCGGTGCGCATGTCGCGTCGCGCCGTCAGGCCGACCAGCTCCAATGCCGCATTCGCGGTCTCTGTCGCATGCTTGACGCGGGCCCCTGCCCCGTAGACGGCGCCGACCATGACATTCTCGAAGGCGGTCATGGTGAGGAAAGTGCGCACCAACTGAAAGGTCCGGGCGATGCCGAGCCGCGCGATGCGGTGCGGCGCGATGCCGGTGATGTCCTTGCCGCGGAAGGACACGCGCCCTTCGGTCGGCGCGTAGATGGCGGTGATGACGTTGAAGAGCGTCGACTTGCCGGCGCCGTTCGGACCGATCAGCCCGATCAGTTCATTGGGGCCGACCACGATGTCGATGTTGTTGAGGACGACAAGCCCGCCGAAGCGCTTCTTGACCGCCTCGAGGCGCAGCAAGGTTTCGTCCGCCTGCATCGTGTTTCTGTCTCTCCCCTGGTGACAACACCGGGGCGGTCACGCCGTGGCGACCGCCCCGCCCGCCGCTTCTGTTTCGTCAGCGCTTGTCCCAGGCCGGGGCCGGCTTGTAGGTCCAGTTGCCGTCCGGATAGATGAGCTGGTGCTTGCCCTGCCACCATTGCGTGGCGACGCTGGGGATCAGCGCGAAGCCGGTCTCGTCAAACTTCAGGTCGCCGACGACGGTGTCCTTGAACTCCTGGCCGAAGATGGCGTCATGGATCGCCGCCGCGTCGGTGCTGCCGGCCTTCTCGATGGCCTGCGCCAGCACCTGGGCGTTGGCGTAGAAGGCGCCGACGGTGACGGAGTCCTTCTTGAACTCGGCCTCGTAGCGATCGCCGAGCTCCTTGGCGCCTTTGTAAGGGTAGCTCGCCGACCAGAAGCCGTCGGTCAGGATGTAGTCGGAGTCGGGCCCGAGCGCCTCGTGGAACTCGCCGGTCCAGGTGCCTTTCCAGCCATGCAGGTAAGGCACCGAGAAGCCGAGCTCCTTCATCTGCCGCAGAAGTGTGACGGTGTCGGCCGGCGAACCGAAGACCAGCATGGCGTCGACATCGGAAGCCTTGAGCTTGGTGATCAGCGCCGAATAGTCGGTGGCGCCGATCGCCCAGGGATCGTCGACAGCAAAGCTGTAGCCGTATTTCTTGGCCGCCGCCTCGAAGGCGCCGCCAAAGCCCTTGCCGTCGGGCGAGTCTTCCGAGACCAGCGCCGGATGTTTCGGCTTCTCGTCCGCGGGCAGCTTGTCCCAGATCTGGAACGGCACTTCGGCGCCGGGTCCCGGATGGAAAAAGAACAGCGCCGAATATTTCAGCTTCAACGGCTGCCATTCGAAGGGGAAGGCCGTCGTGATCATGTAGAATTTCTTGTATTTTTCCGCGACGATGGCGCCGGCGATGTTCATCGGCCCGGAATGGGTCGACAGCAGCGCGTCGACCTTCTGCACCTTGATCAGGTTTTCCAGCGCCGAAGCGACCTTGCCTTCGGAGCTTTCATCATCGGCGACGACCAGCCGGACCGGCAGCTTCTTGCCGGCTGACTTCACCATGATGCCGCCGGCCTTGTTGATGTCGGCCACGGCCTGCTCATAGGCCCATTTCTGCTCCTTGCCGTCGCCAGCCAGCGGCCCGGTCAGCGAGATCGGCGCGCCGATGACGATCTCGTCGCCGCCAGCATTGGCGACGAGCGTGCCGCCGGCGGTCAGCGCGGTGGACAGCAGCAGGCCGGCCAGCATTCCCTTCAGACTGATTTCCATTTCCATCCTCCCAGGTTTCATCGGGCCAACCCTCCCAAGGCGAGGCCCGCATTCACTCACGCCGATGCCTCAGCCCATCGCGGCCGCGACCAGCCTGGTGTCGGTGAACTGCTCGAAACGCAAGGCCTTGCCGTCGCGCATCTCCCAGACATGGACGACGCGCGCCGTCATCGGCTTGCCGGTCTTCTTGTAGGTGCCCGAATAGGTGCCGATGCCGACGATCGTGCTGCCGCCGTCGACGAGTTTCTCGAGCGCGAAGGTGTAGCCGTCCCAGTCTTCGCCGATGCGCTTGAAGACCCCGGCGATGACGGCATCGGGGCCGATATAGGTGCCGGCATAGGGAAAGCCTGCCATCTCCGTCCATGCCGTGGTTTCGGTGACCGGCGCCATCATCGCCACCAGGTCCTTGGCGTCGGAGCCGGCGTAATGGGCCTTGATGGCGTCGTAGTTCTTGCTGCTCATGATGCTGATCCCAACGCTCAGACCGGTTCCTGGCCCGGGTCGTAGACGGCCCTGGATTTCTTCTCGATGAAGGCGCCGGCGGGCTTGTTCTCGACCTTGCCCTGGCTGGTCACGCCAAGGAATTTGCCGGTCGAGCGCATGGTGTCCCAGTTGTAGAAGAACAGCGAGGCGACCGGGATGATGAACTCGCGGAAGCCGAAGACATAGAAGTTCTCGGCGAATTTCCAGGTGGTCGCCAGATCGACGTCGCCATGGCCGCGCTGGACGCCGACGAGGTTCTGCCAGGCGTAGCGCTGCGAGCTCAGATAAATGTGTTCGTAAACATGGTTGGGGCTGTAGGTGTAATGCGCGGTGAGCCCGATCAGGTCGCGAGTCGGCGCCGGCTCGCGGCCGGTCGGCGGCACGGCGGGATCGCCCAGAACACCGGCGGAATAGACCTGCGCCACGCGCGGCTCGCCGGGCGCTTCACCTGGCTCGCGCACCCGCTCGCGCACCGACAGCACGCGCCGCGTCCTGGTGTCGACGATGAAGGCTTCGTCCTCGGCCGGCCTGGCGGCGAAGGTCATGTTGATGAAGTAGACGTCGGGCGCGACTTCCAGCGCCTCGTACCAGTCGGCGCCGGCCTCTGCGCCTTCGCTCCAGGCCACGGTGTCGGCGGCGGTGAAGGCGAGGTCGATAACGCGGCCGGTTTTCAGCGTGATCTTGAACGTCTGGCCGCGCAAGGCGTCGGTCGTCGGCAGCCGGTTGGTGGCGATGCCGGCGGCGAAGTCGTCAAAGTGCTTCCAGTCAACGGGTCTGTTCTGGTCGCTCATCGCCATCTCCAAATCAATCGACAAAAGCGAGCGTCGGCAGGTCGACCACGGTGGCGCCGCCATCGACCGTCAGGATCGAACCGTTCATCATCGCCGCCTCTTCCGAAGCGACGAAGCAGATGACGTTGGACACTTCCTCCGGCGTCGCCGGCCGGCCGAGCGGCACGTCCTTGGTGACAAGCCTGTAGGCTTCCTCGATCGAGCCTAGCCCATGCTTGTTGACGACGACCTGCATCTGCTCGTCGGCCATGGCGGTTGCCACCCATCCCGGGCAGATGATGTTGGTGCGCACGCCCTGGCGGCCATAGTCGCGCGCCAGCGATTTGCCGAAGCCGACGCAGGCATGCTTCATGGTGACATAGCCCGCCGCCGCCGGCCCGGCGAACAGGCCGGCGATCGAAGCGACGACGACGATGTTGCCCTTGCGGGCAATGAGATCGGGCAGGCATTCGCGGGCGCAGACGAAAGCGGTGTCGAGATTGGTGCGCGTTGCCAGCGCCCAGGTCTCGTCGCTCATCGTCACCGTCGGGCCGACACCGTGGCCGCCGGCATTGGCGACAAGGATATCGACCGGGCCGATCTTGTTGTGCACCTCGGCAAGGGCGGCGCGCACCGCCCTGGCATCGGCGGCATCGCCCTGCACCACCAGCCCGCCGATGTCCTTGGTCACGGCCTCGAGCGGCTCGCGCCGCCGGCCCATCAGCACGACCCTGGCGCCGTCGGCGGCCATGCGCCGGGCGACAGCGGCGCCGATCCCGGTGCCTCCGCCGGTGATGAAGGCCGTCTTGCCGGAAAATCTCATGCTGCGGTCCTCAAGGGCACGTGGCCCAGATGCTGCCGATCGTTGACTTGGAGTGTGCGACGGGAGCCGCCTTCCGTCTTGTCCGAGCGGGAACTTTGTTTTGACTGAGCGCGCACTGCGCCGCCTCTTTTGCGATGCGCCGCGCGGCCTTTGCCGCGCGGCACGCGATCACCTTGCGGCGGCCTATTTCTTGACGGCCTCGAGGTCGATGGCGATCTCGACCTCAGGCCCGAGGCCGAACCCGTCGGCGGCCTTGCCCATCGGGAAATCGGCGGTGCTGACCTTGCCGGTGGCGCTGAAGGCCGCCTTGGTCAGCGTCGCGTCCCACGGCGCCTGCGCCTCGTTGAGCAGCTTGACGTCGAGCGTGATCTCCTTGCTGACGCCGCTGATGGTGAGATTGCCGGTGACCTTGCCGGTCTTGTCGTCGACCTTCTCGACCTTGGTGCTTTCGAAGCTGATCGTCGGGAATTCGGCGGCGTTGAAGAAATCAGGACCTTTCAGGTCGCTGTCGCGCTGGTCGAAAGCGGTATGGATCGAACCGACATCGAGCTCCGCCTTGACGCTGCTTTTGCTGACATCCGCCTTGTCGATGACGATCGCGCCCTTGACAGCGTCGAACTGGCCATGGGCGATGCCGTAGATGCCATGCTTGATGGTGAAGGTGACCCAGGCGTGCTGGCCGTCGATCTCGTAATTGTCGGCATGCGCCGCCGCGGCCAGCATGGACGCGCCGGCGAAAGCGAGCGCTGCGATCAGTTTTCTCGTCCTCACATGATTCTCCCTGTCGTTGGTTGTCTTGGACCCGGCTCAAAAGCCGAGGGCGGCCCCATGCGGCGCCCAAACGATCGCCGTCACGATGGCCAGAATCGCCGGAGCGGCGATCAGGATGCCGGCAACCAGCGGCCGCAGAGGCCGCGCGCCGGGAAGCAGGCCTAGCAGCCGGCCGCGCACAAGCACGGCAACGATCGGCGGCAAGGATGACAGGACGAGAGCGGCGGGATTGGCATTGGGCGCGAGCAGCGCCACCTGGATCAGCACCGTGGCGCCGGCGTAGAGCAGCAGGAACTCGACGCCCTTGCGCCATGAATCGGCCGCGCCGCCGCGCAGCGTCACGACATACTGCACCAGGCACCAGCCGCCGATCAGCGCGGCGAGAGAGCCGAGCAATTGCCCGGTGACGATCGAGGCGCCGAGCACCGAGACGATGGCGCTGGCAAGCGACAAAGCGAGCACCGCCGCCGGTGCGAGGAACGGCTCTTCCACTGACGGCGATAGCGAGGCTTGCTGCGCGGTGAGCATCGCGGCGCCGATCAGCGCCAGCAGCCCGACGGCAAGTGCCGCGATCATCTGCAGGTCGAGCGAGCCGCTAGCCAGCCGCCGCCAACCGAGCCACAGGAAGGCTGCTGCAAGGGCGATAACGGCAAGGGAGCTTGTCCCGCGTCCGAACAGCCGCTCCGGCAGCAGGCCCATGACGATGCCGGCGAAGGCGAGATAGATCAGCTTCTGACTGGCGGCGACCGGCGGCATGACCGGAGGTCCGAGCGTATCCCAGTAGAAGAACAGCAGCAGCGCTGCCCAGACCAGCGTCAGCACCGGCGACGTCGCCGGCAGGGCAAAGCGCGCGAACAGGGCAAGCACTATGCCGAGCAGCAGCGGCAGTGCGGCCGTGGTGACCATCGGATTGCCGAGAACCGCGCTCAATCGCCACCATCCTCCAAGACCGTTGAGACGTGCCGTCGTGGCCGATCCCATTCCGCGATCTTGATTGGCCTTGAGCGAGCCGTCTTGTCCGAGCGGGAACTTTGTTTTGACTGAAAGCGCACTCGCGGCCGCGCCGGCTTGAAGGGCGTCGGTGCGGTCCATAACGCTGTCGAAGATGTTCATCGACTTTTCGAGGAGGATGGCGTGAACGAGAGAACCGTGCCGCCGATCAGTGCGGCCGCCGCCGCATTCCTGTCTCGCCGACATCGGCCCTTCATCGGCGGCCGGTTTGTCGACGGCCTTGCGGGCGATGGTCTTGCCGTCGACGATTCCGCTTCCGGCGAGATCGTCGCACTTGTGCCGGAGAGCGGCCTCGAACTCGTCGACCAGGCCGTGCGCGCGGCACGCGCCGCGCTCGAAGGGCCATGGGCGTCGATGCGGCCGGTCGACCGCCAGAACCTGATGCTGAAGCTCGCCGACGCGATCGAGGCCGATGCCGACCTTCTGGCCGAGATCGAGAGCATCGAGAACGGCAAGTCGCTCGACGTCGCCCGCATGCTCAGCGCCGGCGGTGCGGTCGACTGGCTGCGCTATTATGCTGGCTGGGCGACCAAGATCGAAGGCTCGACCTTCCAGGTCTCCATTCCGGTGCCGCCCGGCGCCAAGCATCACGCGATGACGGTGATGGAACCGGTCGGTGTCGTCGGCGCCATCGTGCCGTGGAATTTCCCGCTGCTGATCGGCATGTGGAAGATCGCGCCGGCGCTCGCCTGCGGCTGCACGGTCGTGCTGAAGCCGCCACAGGAGACGCCACTCGGTCTGCTCAGGCTCGCCGAGCTGATCGAGGCTGTCGGCTTCCCGCCCGGCGTCGTCAACATCGTCACCGGTAGCGGGTCCGTCACCGGCGAGGCGCTGATCCGCCATCCCGGCATCGACAAACTGACCTTCACCGGCTCGACCGAAGTGGGAAAACGGATCGGCCACGCCGCGGTCGACCGGGTGGCGCGCTTCACGCTGGAGCTCGGCTCCAAATCGCCGATGATCCTGCTTTCCGACATGGAGGACGGCGTCGAGCCGCTGCTCGCCGGGCTCGGCATGTTCTTCAACCAGGGCCAGGTCTGCACCTCGGCGGCGCGGCTCTTGATCGAGAAGCCGATCTACGACCGCACGCTGGCGCGGCTCGCCGAAATCGCCGACGGCATGACCATGGGCGCCGGCCGCGACGCTGAGGCGCAGATCAATCCGTTGGTTTCGGCCAAGCACCGCAGCAGCGTGCAAGGTTTCGTCGAGCGCAGCCTGGCTGCCGGCGTCGAACGCGTCAGCGGCGCGCGGCCGGTGCCGACGAAAGGTTACTATGTGGCGCCGACCATCTTGCACCATGTCAAGCCGGAGATGGAGATCGTGCGCGAGGAGGTATTCGGCCCGGTCGTGGCGGCGATGCCTGTCGCCGATCTCGACGAGGCGATCCGCATCGCCAACGACACGCGCTACGGCTTGTCGGCCTCGATCTGGACCCGCGACATGGGCAAGGCAATGACGGCGATCCATGGCCTCAAGGCCGGTACGGTGTGGGTGAACTCGCACAACACGCTGGATCCGGCAGCGCCCTTCGGCGGCTTCAAGCAATCCGGCATCGGCCGCGAGCATGGCCGCGCGGCGATCGAGGGCTACCTCGAAACCAAGACCGCCATCATGCGCTACGCCTAATCCGATGACGGACACGTACGATTACATCGTCGCCGGCGCGGGCTCAGCAGGCTGCACGCTAGCGAGCCGACTGGTCCAGGCCGGCAAGCGTGTGCTCGTCGTCGAGGCTGGCCCCGCCGACAACACGCGATTCATCGACATGCCGGCCACCTTTGCCAAAGTGATCGGCACGGCGCGCAGCTGGATCTACCAGTCGGAACCGGAGCCGAGCGTCGGCGGCCGCTCACTGCGGATCCCGCAGGGCCGGACGCTGGGTGGCGGCTCTTCGATCAACGCCATGCTCTACATAAGGGGCCAGCCGGAAGATTATGACGGCTGGCGTGATCTCGGCTGCCCGGGCTGGGGCTGGGACGATGTGCTGCCGGTCTACAAACGGCTGGAACGCAACGAGCGCCTCGCCGGCGAGCGGCACGGCATCGATGGCCCGCTGCCGGTCTCCGATCCGCGCTACCGGCATCCGCTGTCGCTCGCCTATGTGCGCGCGGCGCAGCAGGCCGGCTACCGCTTCAATGACGACTTCAACGGCGAGCGGCAGGAAGGCGTCGGCTTCTATCAGACCACGACTGCAAACGGTGAGCGTCAGTCGGCGGCCAAAGTGTTCCTGCGGCCGCTCGCCGGCAATGCCAACCTCAAGGTGGTCACCGATGCGCTGGTGACGGCGCTGACGCTGGAGAATGGCGCCGCGACCGGCCTGACCTACACGACGCTGGACGGACAGAGCCATACCGCCTCGGCGAAGGCGGAAGTGATCCTCGCGGCCGGCGCGCTCGCCACGCCGAAGCTGATGATGCTGTCCGGGCTCGGTCCTGCCGCGCATCTGGTGGAGGTGGGAATTCCCGTCATCCGCGACATGCCGGCGGTTGGCCGGGATCTGCAGGATCATGTCGCCGCCCCGCTTTACGCGCTGACCCGCAAGCCGATCTCGCTCCTCGGCGAGGATCGCGGCTTCAAGGCGCTGCGCCACGGCATCGAATATCTCCTGTTCCGGCGCGGCCTGCTCGCCTCCAACGTGGTCGAGAGCGGCGGCTTCTTCGACACCGACGGCGATGGCCGGCCCGATATTCAATTCCATGTGCTGCCGGTGATGATCGAAAACGCCGAGCACGGCTCGGTCGAACGCCACGGCATGGAACTGAACCCGTGCGTGCTGCGGCCGAAGTCGCGTGGCTCGGTGCGGCTGCGCTCGCAAAAGCCAAGCGATCCGATCCGCTTCACCACCGGCTTCCTGTCGCATGCCGACGACCTTGCCCTGCTGCTTGCCGGCATGAAGGTCGCCCGCGCCATCCTGCGCCAGCCGGCGCTGCGCGAGGTCGTCGCCGAGGAGCTTGCGCCCGGCAAGGCCAACGACCTCGGCGACGAGCAAATAGTCGATCACATCGTCCGGCACGCCAAGACCGTCTATCACCCCTGCGGCACCTGCCGAATGGGAACGGACGACGATGCGGTGGTCGATCCGCAGCTTCGCGTGCGCGGTGTGCCGCGCCTGCGTATCGCCGACGCCTCGATCATGCCGCGCCTCACCAGCGGCAACACCAACGCGCCGGCGATCATGATCGGCGACCGCTGCGCCGATTTCGTCCTTGGCACTCCCTGACGCGTCAGCCGAGACTGATCCACGCCGTCTTGAGGTCGGTGTACTTCTCGATGGCGTGAAGCGACTTGTCGCGCCCGAAGCCGGACTGCTTGAAGCCGCCGAGCGGCACGGTGATGTCGGCGCCGCCATAGGTGTTGACATGGACGACGCCGGCATTGATGGCGCGCACCATGCGATGCGCGGTCGACAGGTTCGAGGTCCACACCGCCGACGCAAGACCATAGACGGTGGCATTGGCGAGGCGTACCGCTTCCTCCTCGGTATCGAAACGCATGACGCCAAGCACCGGGCCGAATACTTCCTCGCGGGCGAGCTGCATTGTCTCGGTCACGTTCTCGAAGATCGTCGGCGCCATGTAGCTGCCGCCGGTCTCGGTGAGGATGCGCTCGCCGCCGGTGACGAGACGGGCGCCCTCCTCCGAAGCCTTGGCGACAAAGCCGAGATTCTTGGTCAGTTGCTCGGCGCTCGACACCGCGCCGACATCTGAGCCGAGATCGAGCGGGTCGCCGACCTTCAATTTCGTGGTTGCCTTGAGCAGCTCGTCCATGAAGCGGTCATAGACCGAGGCCTGGACCAGCAGGCGCGAGCCGGCGACGCAGACCTGGCCGGAATTGCGGAAGATGCCGTTGGCCGACACCACGGCCGCCTGCCGCAAATCCGGCGCATCGGCAAAGACGATGTTGGGCGATTTGCCCCCAAGCTCGAGGAAGACGCGCTTGAGGTTCGAGCGGGCGGCATATTCGAGCAGGCGCCGGCCGACCGGACCGGAGCCGGTGAAGGCGATGGCGTCGACATCCATGTGCAGGCCGAGCGCCTCGCCGGCGACCGAGCCGCGCCCGGTGACGACGTTGAAGACGCCTTCCGGCAGTCCGGCCTCGGCGGCGAGCTCCGCCAGCCGCAGCAGGGTGAGCGAGGCGATCTCCGGCGGCTTGACGACGATGGAATTGCCGGCAGCCAAGGCCGGCGCGATCTTCCAGGCTCCGATCATCAGCGGGAAATTCCACGGCACGATGATGCCGACGACGCCGAGCGGCTCCTTGTGGATGAGGCCGAGCACGTTGTCGGCTGTCGGCGCGATCTCGCCATAGACCTTGTCGATCGCCTCGGCATAGTAGCGGATGGTGCCGGCGGCAGAGAGCGGCTCGGCCTTGTAGGCCATGCCGATCTCGGTGCCGTTGTCGCGCACCCCGAGCACGGCCAGCTCCAGCGCGTGCTTTTCGACCAGGTCGGCGAATTTCGTCAGCACCTTCTTCCGGAAGGCGGGTGCGGCGCGCGACCAGGAACCCTTCGCGAATGCCTTACGCGCCGAAGCGACGGCGCGGTCGACATCGGCGGCGCTGCCGTCGGCGATGCTGGCGAAAGCACGGCCGTCGATCGGCGAGATCACCTCTAGGCTGGCGCCGCTCTCGGCATCCGCATGGGCGCCATCGATGAACAGACGCCGCGCGCCGACCTCTGCCTTGCGCAATGCGTCGATGGTGTCCTGGTTGATCATTATCAGTTTTGCTCCAAACTCCACTAGTGAGGCGGCGCGGACGCCGCCCCCTTGTTTCATCAACCACCTGTCATCCATCGCTCAGCGGCTGGCCGAGCCGCTCGAAGGCGGCGGGGTCACGACCCCTCAGAGCTCCCGCCAACAACAGCCCTATGACGGCCGCGATCAGCACCAGCGCCGGCAGGAACACACCGAGGAAGCCGCCCGCTCCCGACAGGCTGCCGAAATTGATGACGATGAGGTAGATGATGATGGCGAAGGCGATGAAGGTCAGCGCCGGCAGGATCGTCGTCTTCAGCCCGTTTTCCTGATTGGATGGATTGGCGCGGAAGTACATCACGACCGCGAGCGAGGCCACCGCCATCATGACGATGACGCCGAGCGTTGCGACATTGGTGAGCCATGAAAACAACGCCAGCACCGGGTCGAGGCCGAGCACCGCGAACAGCCCGACGACGATAGCCGCGAGCACGGTCTGGATCACCGAGGCGACATGCGGGCTCTGATGCGCCGAATGCGTCACGCCGATCGACTGCGGCAAAAGCTTCTCGCGGCCGGCGACGTAGATGTAGCGGGCGACCGCGTTGTGGAAGGCCAGCACGCCGGCGAACAGGCTGGAGACGAACAGGATGCTCATGGCATGGGTGAGCAGCGTTCCGGCGTAGCGGTCGGAGAGACCGAACAGGAAGGTGGTCGGGTCCTGCAGAGCCTGCAGCGACGGCAACAGCTTGTCGACGCCGGCGCCGACCGCCATCAGCCAGGCGGTGATCATGTAGAACAGGCCGATCAGGATGACGGAGAAATAGGTGGCGCGCGGAATGGTGACCTTCGGGTCGCGCGCCTCCTCGGCATAGATCGTCGTCGCCTCGAAACCGATGAAGGCGGCGAAGCAGAACAGGATGGCGATGGCCGGCGCGCCGCTGGTGATCTGGCTCCAGCTGAAGGGCGCGACGGACAGACCGCTGTCGCCGCCGGTCTTGAGGATGGTGAGGTCGAGGATCAGCACGACGACGTATTCGGCAAGCACCAGCACCGTCAGGATCTTGGCCGACAGGTCGACCTGGCGGTAGCCGAGCACGGCGACGATGGCGATGGCGATGAAGCTCCACGCCCACCAGGGCAGGTTGATGCCCCAGCCGGCGAACAGGCCGGCGGTGGCCGCGCCCAGCAGGCCCATGACGCCGATCTGCATGGCATTGTAGGAGAGGATCGCGATCAGCGCGACGGCGCCGCCGGCGAGGCCGCCGAGGCCGCGCGCCGCATAGGCGTAGAAGGCGCCGGCATTGCCGATGTGGCGCGACATGGCGACATAACCAACCGCGAACAGGAGCAGCAGCAGCGTCACGATCAGATAGGTGCCGGCAAAGCCGGCGCCGTTGCCCATCAGCATGCCGAGCGGCGTGCCGCCGGCAACGGCCGTGAGCGGTGCGGCCGCCGAAATCACCATGAAGGTGATGGCACCGACTCCAAGGCTGTTCTTCCTCAGCCGGTTCACTTCGCCGGCTTCAAGTGTCGTCATTTGTCCCTCCATTCCGCGCTGCGGAAGCCAAGTGTCCCTGAGATGCCGAGGGCCTTCTGGCGAGCCCGGTGTGTATTTCATTATTTGCAACGGCATTTCGATATTAGACTTGCAAAGGAATCGACTTGCTGTCAAGTTAATTCGCACGTTAAGTATCTGGCGAAGGATCAGAGACGCGATGAGCACGGTGGCCAAAGCCATTTCGCTGCTGGAAATGCTGGGCGGCGGCGCGCCCGAGACGGCGCTTGCCGACCTTGCCAAGACCGCCGGCTTCGATAAGGCAACGACGCGCCGGCTGCTTGTCTCCCTGATGGCGCATGGGTTGGTGGAGCAGGACGAGACGACGCGTCTCTACCGGCTGGGCGCCGGCATCGCGCGGCTGGCGCTGATGCGCGAGGCGCAGTTTCCGTTCCTGCGCATGGCGGCGCCGGTGGTCGAGGCGCTGGCGGCGGAGACCGGCGAGACCGTGCATCTCTCGGAATATTCGAAGCGGGGCCTGATCACCGTTCAAGTCGTCGAATCGGCCAAGGCCAACCGTGTCAGCGTGCAGCTCGGCGATGTGCTGCCGATGCATGCGACGGCTTCCGGCATCGCATTCCTCGCCTTCACCGAAGAGCGCATCCGCGAAGGCATTCTCGGCGGGCCGCTGCCGGCATTCACGCCCCATACGATCGACAAGGTGGAGACACTCATCGAGCATGTCGCCGCAGCCCGCGCCCGCGGCCATTCGACCGGCTCGCAGGGCTATGAGGAAGGCGTGCTCAGCGTCGCCTCTGCAATCCTCGGCGCCGATGGTTTTGCCATCGGCACCATCGCCATCGCCGCGCCTCGGGTGCGCATCCACAAGGGTGACATCGAGCGCCATGGCGCGAGCGTCGCCGCGGCGGCGCGCGAGATCGGCGGGCGGCTGTTCGGGCGGCACAATCAGCCCGGCCGGAAGCGGGCATCATAACCAACAAGTGACTGCAGGAGATTGACGTGGAAGAGAACCGCCGAATCCTGGTTATCGGCACCGGCGACACCAAGGCCGACGAGCTGTTGTTCATGCGCGAGCGCATCGAAGCCGTCGGCGGTGTCGCCGTGAGGATGGACGTCAGCGTGCTTGGCGATCCACCCTACAGACCGGAGCATGACAAGCATGCCGTGGCCCGCGCGGCCGACACAACGATCGAGGCGATCATTGCCAGTGGCGACGAGAACACGGCAATGACCTTGATGGCGCTCGGCGCCTCGCGGCTCGCGCGCTCGCTCTATGACCGGGGCGAGATCGAGGGCTTCATCGCGCTGGGCGGCTCGATGGGCACCGACCTTGCGCTCGACGTGGCGCTGGCGCTGCCGCTCGGCGTGCCGAAATTCGTCGTCTCGACGATCGCCTATTCGCATCTCGTGCCGCCGGAGCGCATCGCCACCGACCTGATGATGATCCTGTGGGCCGGCGGCCTGTACGGGGTCAACAGCGCCTGCAAGGCCGTGCTGTCGCAGGCCAGTGGCGCCGTAGTCGGCGCCGCGCGGGCCGTCGTCAAACCCGACGTCTCGCGGCCGAAGGTCGGCATGAGCTCGCTGGGCAAAAGCTGCCTGCAATACATGGTGACTTTGAAGCCGGAGCTGGAAAGGCGCGGCTATGAGGTCATCGTCTTCCACACCACCGGCATGGGCGGACGGGCGCTGGAAGCGATCGCGGCGCAGAAGGGTTTTGTCGCGGTGCTCGACTTCAGCCTGCAGGAGCTCGCCAACCAACTCACCGGCTCGGTGGTGAATTCAGGCGCCGACCGGCTGGAGAATGCTGGGCGGCAAGGCATCCCGCAGATCGTCGCGCCCGGCGCGATCGACATGGTCGATTTCCCGACCTGGCAGGCCGTGCCGTCGCGCTTCACCGAGCGGCCCTATCACGCGCATAACCGGCTGCTTGCCTCGGTTACCTCCGACGGCGCGACACGCCAGGAGATCGCGCGCGCCATCGGCGAGAAGCTCAGCATGGCGACCGGCCCGACGGCCTTCATCCTGCCGGCCGGCGGTATCCAGCAATGGGACCAAGAAGGCGAACCGCTCCACGAACCCGAAGCGCTTGCGGCGTTTGTCGAAGAGATGCGGGCGCGTGTACCCGAAAACGCCGAGCTGCATGAGATCGCCGGCCACATCAACGATGCCGCCTTCAGCGCCAAGGCGCTGGAGATCTTCGACCGCTGGGTGGCGGAAGGCATCGTGCCGCCCGGCGTGACCGGCAGACGCGCGGCATGAGCAGGGCAAAACCACAGGCGCTGGTGCTCGACTTCGGCGGCGTCGTGACCCGCACGCTGTTCGAGACGCATGCGCTGACCGAGCAGACGCTAAGGCTAAAGCCTGGCACGCTCGACTGGCACGGCCCGTTCGATCCGGCGTCCGATGCACCGTGGCGCGCAATGCAGGCGGACGAGATCAGCGAGCGCGACTATTGGAAAACGCGCACCCGCGAGGTCGGCCGCCTGGTCGGCGAGGACTGGCAGGACATGTCGATCTTCGTGCAGCGGGCGCGTGGCGCCGATCCGCAGGCGGTGGTGCGACCGGAGGCCGAGCGCGCGATCCGCATCGCACATGAAGCCGGCGTCCGGCTGGCCATCCTGTCCAACGAGCTCGACCTTTTCTATGGCAAGTCGTTCCGCGAGCGCCTGCCGCTGCTTGCGCTGTTCGAGACGATCGTCGACGCGACCTATACCAAAATCCTCAAGCCCGACGGCCGAGCCTATGCGATGGTCGGCGAGGCGCTCGAGCTGCCGCTTTCGGCCTGCGTCTTCGTCGACGACCAGAAGCGCAATGTCGACGGCGCGATTGCCGCCGGCATGCCCACAGTTCATTTCGACGTCGCCCGACCGGCGCAAAGCTATGCCGAGGCGCTGGGTCAATTCGGCCTGACGCTCTCCTAATCGGAAAAACCGGAGTCCCTCCCGATGCGTGACATCAACTTCCTCACCGAAAACAACGCCAAGCCGATCTGGCATCCGATGGCGCATCCGGCCGAAATGCGGGCGAGCCCGCCGAAGATCATCATGAAGGGCGAAGGCGTGTCGGTGACCGATGCCGAGGGCCGCACCGTGCTCGACGCCGTCGGCGGCTTGTGGAACGTCAACCTCGGCTACAGCTGCGATCCGATCAAGCAGGCGATGGTAGCGCAGCTCGATGCGCTCCCCTATTATTCCGGTTTTCGCGGCACATCGACCGGACCGTCGATCGAGCTCGCCTATGAGCTCACCGAATGGTTCGCGCCGGAAGGCATGGTGCGTGCCTTCTTCACCTCGGGCGGTTCGGACTCGGTCGAGACGGCGCTGCGGCTCGCGCGGCAGTACTGGAAGATCCGCGGCCAGGGCGACCGCACGAAATTCCTGGCGCTGAAGAAGGGCTATCACGGCACGCATTTCGGCGGCGCGTCCGTCAACGGCAATGCCAACTTCCGCCGCAACTACGAGCCGCTGCTGCCCGGGGCCTTCCACACGCCGGCGCCCATTACCTATAGCAACCCGTTCGACGAGACCGATCCGGCGAAGCTCGCGAAACTTTGCGCCAGGGCGATCGAGGAAGAGATCGCCTTCCAGGGCGCCGACACCATCGCCGCCTTCATCATGGAGCCGGTGCTCGGCGCCGGCGGCGTCGTCGTCCCGCATGAGAGCTTCATGCCGATGGTGCGGGCGATCTGCGACCGCCACGACATATTGTTGATCGCCGATGAGGTGGTGACCGGCTTCGGCCGCACCGGCGCCTGGTCGGGCTCGCGGCTCTCCTCCACGAAGCCGGATTTCATGACCATCGCCAAGGCGATCACCTCGGGCTATTTCCCGCTCGGCGCGACATTGGTCAGCGCCAAGGTCGCCGATGTGTTCGAGGCCGACAAGACCAGCTTCGGCGCGATTGGTCATGGCTATACCTATTCCGGTCATCCGGTCGGCTGCGCGGCCGGGCTTGCGGCGCTCGCCGAGACGAAGCGGCTGGCGGTCAACGAGAATGCGGCGGCGCGCGGCGTCGAGCTCGGCAAGGCGTTGGAGGTGCTGAAGGCGAAGCACCAATTGGTCGGCGATGTCCGCTACCAGGGCCTGATGGCGGCGCTCGAGCTGGTCTCGGACCGTAGCGCCAAGAAGCCCGTCGACAAGAAGACGATGGCTGCCGTCGCGGATGGCGCCTATGGCGCGGGCGTCATGCTGCGCGTCTCCGGCAACAATATCATCCTGTCACCGCCGCTGATCATCACGGCGGCCGATGTGGCGAAGATTGCCGAGGGGTTGGATACGGGATTGGCGGCCGCTGCCGCGGCCTAGGGAACTGCCTACTGCCTACTGCCTAACCGCTCCTTCCGCCACGCCGCCGGCGCCACGCCAACCGCCTGCCGAAAGAAGCGCGAAAAATAGGCCGGGTCGTTGAAGCCGGTCTCGTAGGCGATGTCCTCGACGGTGCGTATGGTGAAGAGCAGCAGGCGCTTGGCTTCGACCAGGCGCCTTTCACCGATCGCCTGGCGCACGCCGGAACCCAGTACCTGATGCGCGGCGTTGTCGAGTAGATGACGCGTCGTGCCGAGTTCCTCGACATAGCGCTCGACCGGCCAGTCGTCACGGAAATGTCGGTCGATCAACCGCCTGAGCCGGCCGCCCAGTGCGACGGCCGCCGGCATCGCGATCGCATGCGATTGCGCGTCCAGGCGGGCGATGTGCGACAATGCCACGGCGATCAGCGGCGGCAGGATTTTTTCCGCTCCGGCCTGAGCTTCGGCATATTCGGCCTGGATCATCCTGACCGTGTCGCCCAGCCTTTGCCAAAGCCCCGCATCACCCCTCGCGGTGACAAAAACCGGTTGGTCGAGCGGCAGCGCCGAATGGTCTGCGATTGCCGCCAGCGCCGCATCTGCGACCGAGACGACGATGGCGTCGGTGCCCGGCTCGATGTCGAATCCATGCACCACGCCGCTCGGCATGAAGCTCACCGTCGGTGCCGAAAAACTCCAGGTCTTGTCCTCGATCCGATAGACGCCCTGCCCGCTCGTCCAGAAGGTGATCTGTGCCATTTGCGGGTGTTTGTGCGCCAGGACCTGGCCGCGATGCACGGAAGCGCGGGCCTGCACGGTCTCGACATGCAGGAAACCGACGTCGAGGGCGCGCGCCGGCTCGCCGTAGACGAAGAATTCCGGGATAGCGGTCTGGCTCATCGGATGCCGGAAAAAGTCCAAGCGGTTTTGCGCTTTCGTCCATAAACCATTGTGACGTGTCCGGCTACTCTCTACACCATCAAGGGAGGATCATGATGCGATCGGAAGATTTCCGGGCCGACAAATCGCGGCCGTTTACAGGCGCCGAATATCTGGCGAGCCTGCGCGACGGGCGCGAGGTCTATATCAATGGCGAACGGGTGGCCGATGTCACCAGCCATCCGGCGATGCGCAATTCGGTGCGGTCACTGGCGCGCCTTTACGACGCGCTGCACGATCCCAATCAACAGCCGGTGCTGACCTCGCCCACCGACACCGGTTCGGGCGGCTACACCCACAAATACTTCCGTGTCGCCCATTCCCCCGCTGACCTCGCCGCGCAGCAGGGCGCGATCGCGCATTGGGCGCGCATGACCTATGGCTGGATGGGCCGCACCGCCGACTACAAGGCGGCGCTGATGAACACACTCGGCGCCAATGCCGAATGGTACGGCCCATTCAAGGACAATGCTCGCGCCTGGCACAAACGCGCGCAGGAAGCTGTCCTGTTCATGAACCATGCCATCGTCAATCCGCCGATCGATCGCCACAAGCCGGCCGAGCAGGTGAAGGATGTCTTCGTGCACATCACCAAGGAGAACGATGCCGGCATCTGGGTGTCGGGCGCCAAGGTGGTGGCGACGTCGTCGGCGCTGACCCACTATAATTTTCTGGCGCAGAGCTCGGCGACGGTCACCGAGGATCCTTCGCTGTCGGTGATGTTCATCGTGCCGATGAACGCGCCGGGCATAAAGATGTTCTGCCGCGTCTCCTACGAGCAGACGGCCAATAGCGTCGGCCACCCCTTCGACTATCCGCTGTCGTCGCGCTTCGACGAGAACGACGCCATCCTGGTGCTCGACAACGTCTTCATTCCCTGGGAGGACGTGCTGGTGCTGCGCGACGCGCAAAAAATTCTGTCGTTCCATCCGGCGTCGGGCTTCATGCATGGCTACTGCTTCCAAGGCTGCACGCGCTTTGCCGTGAAACTCGATTTCCTCGCCGGCCTGCTCGCCAAGGCGCTGCGCGCGACCGGCGGCGATTCCTTCCGCGGCAACCAGGCAGCGCTCGGCGAGGTGATCGCGCTGCGCCACATGTTCTGGAGCTTTTCCAACGCCATGGCGCACAACCCCATCCCGTGGACCAACGGTGCCGTGCTGCCCAATCTCGAGGCCGCGCTTGCCTACCGCACCTTCATGTCGGAGGCCTACCCGCGCGTCATCGACACGGTGCGCCGCGTGGTCGCCTCGGGGTTGATCTACCTGCCCTCCTCGGCGCGCGACTTCGACAATCCGGAGATCGACCGCTATCTCGCGCAATATGTGCGCGGCTCGAACGAAATGGGCCATGTCGAGCGCATCAAGATCATGAAGCTGTTGTGGGACGCGACCGGCACCGAGTTCGGCGGCCGCCACGCGCTCTACGAGCTCAACTATGCCGGCGCGCCGGAAGAGGTGCGGCTGCAGGTGCTGAAGGGCGCCGAGCGCGGCGGACGGCTGAAGCAGATGGAGGAGCTCGTCGACCAGTGCATGGCCGATTATGACGAGAAGGGCTGGACCGGCGACACCTGGCTGCAGCCGCTCGGCGCCCAGGCCAACTGACGGGAGGCCGGCCATGGAAGCGGCCATGACGTCACAAGTCGCGAGGCTGGAATTCCGCGAGGCCATGGCGCGGGTCTGCGCGCCGGTCAACATCGTCACCACCGATGGTCCGGCGGGGCGCGGCGGCTTCACCGCGACCGCCATGTGCAGCGTCTCCGACGACCCACCGACGCTGCTCGTCTGCATGAACGAGCGCTCGGCGCAGACCTCAATGTTCCTCGCCAACCAGCGTTTCTGCGTCAACGTGCTCACCCAGTCGCACATGCATCTGGCGGCAAAATTCGCCGGCGCGATCCGCGACATGGCCGAGCGCTATCAAGCCGCGCGCTGGCAGACCATGCCGTCCGGCATGCCGGCGCTGCTCGATGCGATCGTTTCCTTCGATTGCGAGATCGGCGCGGTGAACAAAGTCGGCACGCACAATGTGATGTTCGGCCGTGTCGTCGACATCCGCCACGGCAGCGACGAGGCAGCGCTGCTCTATGTCGGTCGCAACTACATGCAGCCGAGCGCGCTGGGGAGTTTTGGCGGGTGATGGGCGCGACCCCTCACCCGGGTTGCCATCCGAATTGCGAAGAGCAATTCGGGGCGATCCGACCTCTCCCCAAGGGGAGAGGAGGTCGCCTAGGCTGGCGTCTATCTCTTCTCCCCTCGGGGAGAAGGTGCCGCGAAGCGGCCGGATGAGGGTGCGCCGCGAAGCGACTAGCCCTCCGCCGACTCCGACTGGATCAGGCTCTCCAGCATGTCGAGCAGGCGCTCGTGTTCCGCGGCGCCATAGCGCTTCTCGATCGCCTCGTAGATAGCGGTACGCTCGGGCGCCAGTTCCTCGATCAGCGCCACGCCTATCGGGCTGATGGCGAGCAGCGCGCGGCGGCCGTCATCCTTGACCTTGTTGCGGGATATGAATTCCCTCTCCTCGAGCGCCTTGATGATGCGGGTGAGGCTCGGCGGCAGGATCGAAGCGCGGTTGGCGAGCTCGGTCGCTTCCAGGGGGCCGGTTTCAGCGAGAACGCGCAGCACGCGCCATTGCTGCTCGGTGATGTCGTGGCGGGCAAGCATCGGCCGGAAATGCGCCATGATCACTTCGCGGGCGCGAAGCAGAGCCATAGGCAAGGAGCGGCGAGTGCTGGGCGGTAGCAAATTAAGATCTCCGAAAATTCCAGTCCGGTGCGACTCGCAACAAATATTGAGGCTCGGGTCGGAGCTATATCCGCGATTTTGTCGAGAGCGGCAATCCCACCGCGGACGGCTGCGGCCATACACAGAACGGCGCTTGACATTCGGCCGTCAAGATGTAATTCACATGTTAACTACAAGACCGGTGCTGCCGGCGGAGGAAACCTTGCCCCACATGGCGATCGAATATTCGGCGAATCTCGACCGCAAGGTCGACATGGGCGAGCTTTGCGCGCTGGTCTCGCGCACGATCCTTGAAACCGGGCTGTTCGAACCGGGCGCGGTCAGGGTGCGCGCCTTCCGCGCCGACGCCTATGCGATCGCCGATCTTCTGCCGGAGAACGGCTTCATCGACATGAATTTCCGCATCGGCAAGGGCCGCAGCGCGGCGGAAAAGAAAAGCGCCGGCGAGGCGATCTTCGCGGCTGTCACCGATCATCTTTCGTCTCTGTTCGCCACACCGCATTTCGCGCTGTCGCTGGAGATCCGCGAGATCGACGCCGAGCTGAGTTGGAAGAAGAACGCCATCCATCCGCGCCTGCGTGGCAAGTGACCTAGAACGGGAAAGAAATCATGGCGGCACTGGACGACAATCTGAGGAAGGCCGAGGCCTATCTGGAACGCTTCCGGAAGGACGGCGTGCTCAACCAGATCGGCGGCGAAGCGGTGCCTGCCGCCGATGGCTCGACCTATGAAACGATTTCGCCGATCGACCTCAAGCCGATTGCCACCGTGGCGCGCGGCAAGGCCGTCGACATCGACCGCGCGGCCAAGGCGGCCAAGGCGGCTTTCAAGGACTGGGCGGCGATCTCCGGCGATGCGCGCAAGAAGCTCATGCACAAAATCGCCGACGCCATCGTCGCGCACGCCGAGGAGATCGCCTTCGTCGAATGCATAGACACCGGACAGTCGCTGAAATTCATGGCCAAGGCGGCGCTGCGCGGCGCCGAGAATTTCCGCTTCTATGCCGACCGCGCGCCGGAAGCGCGTGACGGCCGCTCGCTCCGGGCGCCGGGCCAGCTCAACATGACGACGCGCGTGCCGATCGGCCCGGTCGGCGTGATAACGCCGTGGAACACGCCCTTCATGCTGTCGACCTGGAAGATCGCGCCGGCTCTGGCCGCCGGCTGCACGGTGGTGCACAAACCGGCCGAGCTGTCGCCGCTCACCGCCCGGCTGCTGGTCGAGATCGCCGAGGAAGCCGGCCTGCCCAAGGGCGTGTGGAATCTCGTCAACGGCTTCGGCGAGGATGCGGGCCGGGCGCTGACCGAGCATCGCGACATCAAGGCGATCGGCTTCGTCGGCGAGAGCCGCACCGGCTCGATGATCATGAAGCAGGGCGCCGAGACGCTGAAGCGGGTGCATTTCGAGCTCGGCGGCAAGAACCCGGTGATCGTCTTCGCCGATGCCGACCTTGAGCGCGCCGCGGACGCCGCCGTCTTCATGATCTATTCGCTGAACGGCGAGCGCTGCACGTCGTCGTCGCGCCTATTGGTCGAAGCTTCCGTGCACGACAAGTTCACCGATCTGGTGGCGGAGAAGGCCAAGCGGATCAGGATCGGCCACCCGCTCGACCCGGACACAGTGGTGGGTCCCCTCATCCATCCGGTGCATGAGGAAAAGGTGCTCTCCTATATCGAGATCGGCAAGTCGGAAGGCGCGGTGGTCGCCGCCGGCGGCGGCAAGTTCGCGGGGCCTGGCGGCGGCTGCTATGTCAGCCCGACGCTGTTCGTCGGTGCCACCAACAAGATGCGCATCGCCCAGGAGGAAATCTTCGGGCCGGTGCTGACGGCGATCTCGTTCAAGGACGAGGCCGAGGCGCTGGCTCTGGCCAACGACACCCAATATGGGCTCACCGGCTATCTGTGGACCTCGGATGTGACCCGCGCGCTGCGCTTCACCGATGCGCTCGACGCCGGCATGATCTGGGTGAATTCGGAAAATGTCCGGCATCTGCCGACGCCGTTCGGCGGCGTCAAGAGCTCGGGCATCGGCCGCGACGGCGGCGACTGGTCGTTCGACTTTTACATGGAAACCAAGAATATCGCGTTCGCCACGGCGCCGCATTCAATCCAGAAGCTCGGCGGCTGAGCGGAGACACAAATGGCCCTGCCCCAACCCAACCTCTACCCCGCCTTCAACATCGTGCGGCTCAGCCATGTCGAGCTCGCCGTCACCGATCTTGCCAAGTCCCGCGCCTTCTATGTCGATACGCTCGGCCTGCAGGTAACCGACGAGACCAGCGGCGCGATCTATCTGCGCGCCATGGAGGAACGCGGCCATCATTGCATCGTGCTGCGTAAGGCGACGGCGCCGGAAGCGCGCGAGCTCGGCTTCAAGGTCTTCTCCGATGAAGACCTCGACAAGGCCGAACATTTTTTCAAGGGCAAGGGCCTGCCGGTGAAGTGGGTCGAACGGCCTTACCAGTCGCGCACCTTCCGCACCCGCGACCCGCATGGCATACCGCTCGAATTCTATTCGAAGATGGAGCGGCTGCCGCCGATCCACCAAAAGTACGCTTTGTACAAGGGCGTGAAGCCGCTGCGCATCGACCACTTCAACTGCTTCTCGCCCAATGTCGATGAATCGGTTGCCTTCTACAACGAGCTCGGCTTCCGCGTGACCGAGTACACCGAGGACGCCCAGACCGGGAGACTGTGGGCAGCCTGGACGCACCGCAAGGGCGGCGTCCACGACATCGCCTTCACCAACGGCCTTGGCCCGCGGCTGCACCACGTCGCCTTCTGGGTGCCGACGCCGCTCAACATCATCGACCTGCTCGACCTGATGGCGACCACCGGCTATGTTGGCAACATCGAGCGCGGGCCTGGACGGCACGGCATCTCGAACGCCTTCTTCCTCTACATCCGCGATCCGGACAATCATCGTATCGAGATCTATTGCTCCGACTACCAGACGGTCGATCCGGATCTCGAGCCGATCAAATGGGACCTGAAGGACCCGCAGCGCCAGACGCTGTGGGGCGCGCCGGCGCCGCGAAGCTGGTTCGAGGAAGGCAGCCTCTTTGCCGGTGTGAAGCCGCGCCAATCTGACCTAGCGGCCTCGCCGATCATTGCGCCCTAACCGATACGGAGTTTCAGCATGAGCGCGGGACGCCTCGCCACCTTCACCGTCGGCGGCAAGACCCGCTACGGCGCGATCACCGACAAGGGCGTAGTCGACCTCTCCGCTCGTTACAGCGAATGGCCGACATTGCGCGAGGTGATCGAGGCCGGCGCGCTCGTGAAGCTCGCAGAGGAGGCAGAAAGGTTGGCAGCCGATTTCAGGGTCGAGGACATCGCCTACGAAATCCCTATCCCCTCGCCGGAAAAAATCATCTGCGTCGGTGTCAACTATCCGGACCGCAACGAGGAGTACAAGGACGGGCAGGCAGCGCCTTCCAACCCGTCGCTGTTCATCCGCTTTCCACGCTCCTTCGTCGGCCATGGCGCGCCGCTGGTGCGGCCGCCGGAATCGCCACAGCTCGACTATGAGGGCGAGATCGTCATCGTCATCGGCAAGAGCGGCCGCCGCGTCGCCGAGGCCGACGCGCTCGGCCATATCGCAGCACTTTCGCTGTGCAACGAAGGCACGATCCGCGACTGGGTGCGCCACGCCAAGTTCAACGTCACGCAAGGCAAGAACTTTGATCGCACCGGCGCGATCGGACCATGGCTGGTGCCGTTGACCGACGAGGCGCAGATCGCCGATATCGCGCTGACTACGCGCGTCAACGGCGAGGTCCGCCAGCAGGACCGCACCGGCCGCATGATCTTTTCCTTCCGCAAGATCATCAACTACGTCTCGACCTTCACCACCCTGGTGCCCGGCGACATCATCGTCACCGGAACACCGACAGGTGCCGGCGCCCGCTTCGACCCGCCAATCTGGCTGAAGCCGGGCGATGTGATCGAGGTCGAGGCCGACGGCATCGGGCTTCTGCGCAATGGCGTCGTCGACGAGGGCATTGGCCGATGATGACGGAAAGCCAAGTCGAGGACGCCGCTCGCAGGCTGTTCGAGGCCGAGCGTGACCGCCGGCAGATCAGGCTGCTCAGCCTCGATTTTCCGCAGGCGACGATGGACGACGCCTACCGGGTGCAGGCGGCGCTGGTGAAGCGGAAGGTCGCATCGGGCCTGACCATCAAGGGCTGGAAGATCGGCCTGACCTCGAAGGCGATGCAGTCGGCGCTCAGCATCGACATCCCCGATTCCGGCATCCTGTTCGACGACATGTTCTTCGCGGATGGCGGCACTGTGCCGGCCGATCGTTTCATCCAGCCACGCATCGAGGCAGAGATTGCCTTTGTGATGAAGGCGCCCTTGGCCGGCCCAGACGTCTCGATCGACGACGTGCTCGACGCCACCGATCACATCACGCCTGCGCTTGAAATCCTCGACACTCGCATCGAGCGGATGAACAAGGAGACAGGCAGGATCAGAACCTTCTTCGACACGATCTCGGACAATGCCGCAAATGCGGGCATTGTCGTCGGCGGCCGCGCGGCCGGCCCGCGCGAGGCGGACTTGCGCTGGATGGGCGCCATCGTCTCGCGCAATGGCGAGGTCGAGGAGACGGGGCTCGGCGCCGGCGTGCTTGACCATCCGGCCAAGGGCATTGTCTGGCTCGCCAACCGGCTCCACCAATACGGCATGCAGATAGAGGCCGGACAGGTGGTGCTGTCGGGTTCCTTCATCCGGCCGGTCGAATGCCGGCATGGCGACCGGATCGTCTCGGATTTCGGACCATACGGAACCATCCGCATAGACTTCGCCTGATCGGCAGCATTTCCAGCGCGGAAAAGAAAAAGGCCGGGCGCGAAAGCGGCCCGGCCAAGCATGAAGGTCATAACCTTCAGAGGGGAACATCGCCCGGCGCAATGGGAGGAAAACACCGGGCGACACGCTGTATTTGGGGCTTCGGCGGTGTAATTTCCACGAACGGAATTCCAAAAAAGAGCGAAATCGCGAAAAAATCTCGCTCAATCATCGGGAATCGTCAGCCGGCGACCAGTGCCTTTTCCAGAAGATCGGCATAGTGCCGCCGCGCCACGTCGGGATGCGATCTCAGCCGGCTCTTCAGCACATTTGTTCCGACATTGCGGAACAGCGGATTGTCGGGATCGCTGGCCGGGCCGCGCGCCTCGGCCGCCAGTTCCTCCGGCAGGTCGAGCAGCGGGATCGTAGCGTCGAGACGGGCGCTGAAGAAGAACGGTACCGAAATGCGCTCGACGCCGGGCGGCGGCGTCATGACGCGATGCACGGTCGCCCTCAAATATCCGTTCGAGGCGAGTTCGAGCAGCTCGCCGATGTTGACGACGAGCGTTTGCGGGATCGGATCGACATTGACCCAGCTGCCGTCATATTCGACCTGCAGCCCCTTGTTCTCGTCCTGCAGCAGGAGGGTGAGAAAACCGCCATCCTTGTGCGCGCCGACGCCTTGGTCGTCGCCGGTGGCGTCGCGGCCGGGATAACGCACGATCTTCATGCGATGGTTCGGCTCACCGCGATAGATCGGATCGAAGGCGTCCTCCGGCTGGTCGAGCGACAGCGCGAAAGCTTTGAGGAGCCGGATCGCCACGCCGGTCGCCTTGGCCTGCCAGGCAAGCAGCGCGGGCTTGAGATCGGGAAGTGCGGCGGGCCACTGGTTCGGCCCCTGCAGCCGCGTCCATGCCGGCACGCCCGGCCCTTGCGAAATCGTCGTGCGCTCGACGCCGATGTCGAGCTGCTCGCGCCAGTCGGCCTTGCCTCTGGTCAGCTCGCCGCCGGCGCGCGTGTAGCCGCGGAACTGCGGCGACTTCACCATCTCGATCGCGAGTTTGTCGGCTTCAGGCAAGGCGAAGAAGCGGCGCGCGGCGCCCAGCACCGCGTCGATCTCCGGCTGGGAGATGCCATGGCCGCTGAGATAGAAGAAGCCGACATCGCGAGCTGCGGTGCGCAGGTCGAACAAGAAAGTTCGAAGCTCCGACGGGCCTTGCTCCAGGCGGTCGAGGTCGAGCACCGGAATTATTCTGGGCATGGACAGGCTCCTCTTGGCGACAACACGTTGTTCTCGCAATTCCGGACGGAACAGCGCTGCGCGCTTTTCCTGGAATTGTGCTAGCGACCCCGCCGCACGATGACATGCGCGCCGTTGCGGGTGAAGAAACGCGCCGACCAATCTCATTTGCAAACGGAGCAAGCCGGCGCTCAATTCCCGGCCTTTGCGGCAAATTGCGTTCACATCTGAGTCCGCCCTTAGTCCCGATGGTCCAGCCTTGCCACCAGCCGGTCGCCGATCCACTGGATGCCGCAGACCAGCACGATCAGCACGACGACCACGGCGACCATGACGCTGGTCTCGAAACGTTGGTAGCCATAGCGGATGGCGAGGTCGCCCAGCCCGCCGGCACCGATGGCGCCGGCCATGGCCGAGGCGCCGACAAGCGTCACAAGCGTCACCGTGAAGCCGGCGACGATGCCGGGCAGCGCCTCCGGCACCAGCACCTCGCGAATGATCGTCCAGCGGTTGCCACCCATGGCGCGCGCCGCCTCGATCAGCCCATGATCGACCTCGCGCAGCGACACTTCGGCGATGCGTGCGTAGTAGGGCGTCGCCGCGATCGACAGCGGCACGATCGCAGCCCAGGTGCCGATCGAGGTGCCGACGATCAGACGCGTCACCGGGATCAACGCCACCAGCAAAATGATGAAGGGCACCGAGCGGAAGCCGTTGATGATAGCGCCGAGGATGCGGTTGACCCAAAGGCTCTCGGCGATGCCGCCGCGATCGGTGGCGACTAGGGCTAGGCCGAGCGGCAGGCCGAAGACTAGCGAAATGATACCGGACGCTCCGGTCATCAGCACCGTCTCCCAGATCGAGCGGATCAGGAGTTCAAACAGGACCGGCGACATGGCCAAGCACCTCTACCCGCGCGTGGCGGTCTTTCAGAAATGTCGTTACCCGCGCCAGATGCGCGGCGTCGGCTCCAGGCACCGCCACGAACAGCGTGCCGACCGGCTGCTGCTGCACATGGTCGATACCGCCATGGACAAGCCGGAACGTGCCGGGCACGTCGGCGCTCAGCTCCGAGAGCAGCGGGCGACGTGCCGCCTCGCCGGCGACATCGATCCGAAGGATGATTTCCGCGCCCTCGCCCTTGGCCAATCGGCTTGCGATCTCCGGCGGCAATTGCGGCCGGATGCCGCCGAGCAGGCTGCGGGTGATCTCCGATTTCGGATCGGCAAAGACCTGCCAGACAGCGCCCTCCTCGACGATCCGGCCGGCATCGATCACCGCCACGCGGTCGGCGATGGAACGAATCACTTCCATCTCATGGGTGATGAGCAGGATGGTGAGGCCGAGCCTGGAATTGATGTCCTTGAGCAGCGCCAGGATCGAGCGCGTCGTTTCCGGATCGAGGGCCGAGGTCGCCTCGTCGGACAAGAGCAGCGCCGGCCGCGCGGCTAAAGCCCTGGCGATGCCGACGCGCTGCTTCTGCCCGCCGGACAGCGAAGCGGGATAGGCTTTCGCCTTCTCCGACAGACCGACGAGCTGCAGAAGCTCGGCGGCACGCGCCGTGCGCTCGGCGCGCGGCCGCCCTTCGATCTTGAGCGGCAGCGCGACATTCTCCTCGACGGTCTTGGCCGACAAGAGATTGAAATGCTGGAAGACCATGCCGATGCGTCGGCGCAGCGGCTGCAGCTCGCGCTCGCCGAGACGGCCGATCTCGCGCCCCTCGATGAATACTGCGCCGGAATCGGGCCGCTCGAGCCCGTTCAGGCAGCGGATCAGCGTCGACTTGCCGGCGCCGCTGCGGCCGATGATGCCGAGGATCTCGCCCTTCTTCACAGTCAGTGAAACGCCGTCGAGCGCCGCCGTCGCGCCGAAGCGGCGCTTCAGATCGACGAGGCGGACGACGTCTTGCGACCCCGCTGGCTCGACAGCGACCGGGTCGCCAATTTCGGCCGTAACATGCTGGTTCATCTCTGTTTCCGTCCCGCTCAAATGCGAGGGCGGTCCGCTCGACAGCGGACCGCCAACTTCCGACAGCCAAGCGCCCATCAGTAGGCGCTGATCCCGGTGCCCTTGTAGACCTTGTCGAACTCGGCCTTGACCTTCTCGTTCTGGTAGGACGCGACCAGCGTCTTCACCCAGGGCTCGTTCTCGCTGCCGGCCTTCACCGCGATGAAGTTGCGGTAGGGATTGTCGGCCACCGGCTCCTGCGCAATGCGGTTTTCAGGGCCGAGGCCGCTCTTCAGCGCCCAGTCGGTGTTGACGACGGCAGCATCGAGATCGTCGACCGAACGGCCGACAATGCCGGCGTCGAGTTCCTTGATCTCGAGCTTCTTCGGATTGTCGGCAATGTCGGCGGTCGTCGCCAGGATGCCGGTGCCGTCCTTGAGCTTGATCAGACCTTCATGCTCCAGCACATGCAGCGCGCGGCCCTCGTTGGAGGGATCGTTGGGCAGGCCGATGAGGGCGCCCACGGGCAGCTCGGCGACCTTGGCATGCTTCTTCGAATAGAGCCCGATCGGCCAGACGCCGGTATAGCCGACCGGCACGATATGATAGCCTTGCGTCTTGATCTGGTTGTCGAGATAGGGCTTGTGCTGGAAGGCGTTGGCGTCGATCTCGCCGCGCTCCAGCGCCTCGTTGGGCTGGGTGTAATCGTTGAAGACGACGGTCTCGATCGTCAGTCCTTTCTTGGCCGCCTCGGCAGTGACAACGCGCCAGACATCCTCATCCTCGCCGCTGATGATGCCGACCTTGATCGCCTTCTTGTCATCGGCGAAGGACGGCGACGGTCCGGCGAGGCCGACCACCGCAAATGTCGTGGCCAAAAGCGCGGCAAGTCCGGCGCGCCTGGTGATTGACGTAACGAGAGAATTTGAGGCGTTGCCGCGTTTTGACATGATGCGTTCCTTGCAATCTTGAAATCATTTCGGCCTGGCGGAATGCGAAGCCTTGATATCAAGCATCACCAATGCTGCCCGCTCGGGCAAAGAAGCGCATTTCCTCTCGGACGGGAGGCGGAAAATATTCTCTCAAAGATTTTATGACTTGGAGCACATCGGCCGCCGGAGACCGGTTTCGACCGGGTGAGAGGCGAAGCGGCATACGCCTAAAGCGCGTCCGATCTTTCAGATACGCTCCATGCGGTTTAGGTTTTTGATTTTACGCATGTCTTTGTCCCGAAACCGGTTCCCACTTTCGGGAGACAGGCTTTAGGTGGCACGCTGCGCGGCGCGCCAGGTCGACCGCTGTTGCCCCGCAGACAAGGCACGGTCGGCAGGCCTCGAGCCTCCTGGAGCGTCAGAACGTCTCGACCCAGGGCCTCAGCTCGACCTCGAAACTCCAGGCGCTGCGATGCTGGCGATGGACAGCGAGATAGGTCTCGGCGACCGCATCGGGCGACAGATGGCTGTCCGGCCGCTCGGGCGTCCTCGCGGGCGACGCGATCTGGCCGTCGATGATGAAATGCGCGACGTGGATGTTCTTCGGCCCGAGCTCGCGCGCCATCGATTGCGCCAGCCCCCGCAGGCCGAATTTCGGCATGGCGAAACCGGCCGAGCCGGAGAAGCCCTTGAGGCTTGCGGTTGCGCCGGTGAACAGGATCGAGCCGGAGCCGCGCGCAAGAAGCCGACGCGCCGCCTGCTGGCCGACCAGGAAGCCGCCATAGGCGCCGACAAGCAGGGCTTGCTTGACAGCTTCGGGATCGAGCTCGGCGATCGGGCCCCGCGTGCGGCCGCTGGCGTTGAAGACGGCGATTTCCAGGGGGCCGGCCTTGTCGGCCGCCTCGAACAGCCGCTCGACGGAAGCGACGTCCGAGACGTCGGTTTCCACCGCATGCGCGCCGGTTTCCTTGACCAGCGCGGCCAGTTTGTCGACGTTGCGGGCGGCAAGGACGACGCGCAAGCCTTCCTTGGCGAGAAGCCGCGCCAGCGAGGCGCTGAGCCCGGAGCCGGCGCCCGCGATCACTGCAACATTGGCTGCCATGGATTTCCTCCTGAGATAGCCCGATGTCGGTCGCCCAGGCTCGCGCCTTCCGCGGCAAGAGGCAAGAACGTGGATGCTCGATTTTGGCCATTTGGCGCAAAAGGCCGCCTGGACGGGCGCGGCGAAAGACTTGCCTGCCGGACCGATCCGTCCGACACGTGAGTGAAGGACGATTCGGGGAAAGACCATGGAACCAATCTGGGCCGTTGGCCTGATGACCGGCACGGTGCTTGACGGCAACATCGACGTGGCGCTGATCAAGACCGACGGCGAGCACATCGCCGACACCGGCACCTACAGGCTGGCCCCCTACCCGCAATCGATCCGCACGTTGCTCGAAGAGACGCTACGCCAGGCGCGCGCCTGGAATTTCGAGGGGCCGGAACCGGCGATTTTTCGCGAAGCCGAGGAGGCGCTCACGCGCGCGCAATCGGCCGCGGTCAAGGACCTAGTCGAGAGCCAGGGCATGAGCATGGCCGATATCGGCGTCGTCGGATTTCACGGCCAGACCGTGCTGCATCGCGCGCCGCAGCCGGGACGGATCGGCCGCACGCGCCAGCTCGGCGACGGCGAGCTGATGGCTTCGCTGCTCGGCACCAAGGTCGCCTACGACTTCCGTTCGGCCGATGTCGCCGCCGGCGGGCAAGGCGCGCCTCTGGCCGCCGCCTATCATGCGGCGCTGCTGAAGGAGGCCGACGCCAGCGGCGATACCGCCGTGCTCAATCTCGGCGGCGTCGGCAACATTACCTGGTGGGACGGCAAGGACAACATTGTCGCCTTCGACACCGGGCCGGCCAATGCACCGGTCAATGATTTCATCAAGGCGAAAGGCCTCGGCGAGATGGACCGCGACGGCAGGCTGGCTGCCGCCGGCACGGTCGACGAGGAAAGGCTCGCGCGGTTGCTCCTGCATCCTTATCTGACGAAACCCTATCCAAAGTCGCTCGACCGCTTCGACTTCACCGCGTCGATGGCCGAGGGACTCAGCGCGGAGGATGGCGCCGCGATGCTGACGGCCTTCACCATCTCCGCCGTTGGCAAGGCGCTCGACCTCCTGCCGCGCCGCCCGAAGCGGCTGGCGGTGAGCGGCGGTGGGCGCCACAATCCGACGATGATGGCGATGCTCGAAAGCCGCGCCGGCGTCGAGGTGGTGCTGGCCGAAACGCTCGGATGGAAGGGCGACGCGGTGGAAGCGGAATGCTTTGCTTTCCTCGCCGTGCGCGTGCTGCGAGGCCTGCCGATCAGCTTTCCCAGCACTACCGGCGCGCCCGAGCCGATGCGCGGCGGAAGGCTCGCAGGGTAGTTTGTTTTGGCGCGTCCGGACGGAAGGCTACGGCGAAGACGCCGAGCCTAACCGCTCCACAGTTTTCCTGGAATTGCTTTAAGGCAGCTTCTTCTGCAGGAAGACGCGGCGGCGACCGATCGGGAAATCCGGCAATTCGCCGAACGGCTTGTAGCCTTGGCGCTGGTAGACCTTTTCGGCAATCGGATTGAAGGTGTCGATCCAGGCACCGTGGCAGCCGCGCGCGATGGCTTCTTGCTCGGCGGCATCGAGCATGCCGGCAGCGACGCCATTTCCGCGCAGCCTTTCATCGACCCACAGCCACTGCACGTAGAGCCAGCCCCAGGCGGTGTAGCCGGAAATGCCGGCAACGATGACGGCATGCTCGTCGCGCGCGAAAACCGCCAGCGGCTTTCGGCCTGAGGCGCCGACATCGGCATCGTTGAAGGCGGTTAGGCTGCCGCTCAAGAAAGCGAGGTCCTGCGGCAAGGGCTCGGCGGTGATCTCGAGGCTCGTCTTCATCGGCTGCGACTCCGGTTCGCAAGCCAGCCTTAGAGCAATTCCAAGGAAACTGCGAAACGGTTTTCCGTCCGTAAGCGAGGAGTGAGGCAGACCTTTTACTGAGGGCCGACTGATCGCCACGCCGCGGCCGATGCCGCCACCAGCATCAGTCCGGCCGCGATCAGCGCGCAGTTGGCGAAGCCGAGGTTCGTGTAGAGCGGGCCAAAGCCGGCGGTGCCGACGGTGACGGCCAGATAGGTGACCGCGCTGTTCAGGCCCATAATGGTGCCGCGACGCGACGGGTCGAGCGCGGTCAGGCGCATGACCAGCACGTTCAGCCCGAAATGGTTTGCGAGGCCCCACACGGCGATGGTCACGATCAGCAGGCCGAAGGCAGTACTGGCCAGAGCAATCGCGACATAGACGGCGGCGACCAGCAGATAGGCGAAGGGCATGACACGGCGGGCGCCGAGGCGGTCGATGACGCCGTCGAGCAGTGCGGCCGCGCCGAAGCCAAGGCCGTAGGCGACGGCCGCCAGGCCGTTGGCGCTGACCGGCTCGCCGAGGGCTTCATGGAGATGATCGCCGAGATAGCCGTAGACGCCATAGAAGGCGGTCATGAATGCGCCGCAGGCAATGAGCAGCGGCAGGATACCGGGAACGGCGAGCGCACCGAGCGGCGACGGCGCAGGACCGCTTTTCCTGGTCTCGTGCAGCGAGCTCACCGCCAGGCTGGCCACGGCAATTCCCGAGAGAAGCGCCACGGCGGCGAAGACGGCGCGCCAATGGACGAGATCGGCGAGCACCGCGGACAGCGAGACGCCGGCGACCATGGACAGCGTCCAGCCCGTCAGCACGACACCGATGGTGCCGCTCTCGCGGCCGGGCGGCGCGATCGCGGCCGAGCTGGCATAGATCGCCGGCATGGCGATGCCAGCGGCGATGCCGGCAACGAGCTGAGCGGCAACCAGCGCCGTCACCGTCGGCGCCAAGGCGCTGGCGACAAGGGCCAAGGCCAGCAACAGCAAGGCGCCCTGCAGCATGCGGCGCGCGCCGATGCGGTCGATGTAGCGGGCAAGGAAGAGCGCGCTGGCCGACGTGCCGAGGCCGAAGGCGGCGGCGGCCGTCATCACCGCCGGCACGCTGGCCCCGAACGATGCCGCGACGGCCGGCGCGATCGGTCCCAGAACCAGCGAGTTGGAGCCGATGACGGCAATGCAGCCCGTCAGCAGATAGGCGGCGGCCGGGATCGGCGGGCGGGGCGCCGCGGTCATAGTTGCTGATTGATTGCTGTTCGACATATCATCATAATGGCCGAATTAAATTCCGCATCAATGGAGAATTTCCATATGGACGCAGAAACAGATGACATTCAGCGGAACAAGCACCCGGCCCGCGACATCGACCCGATCGACCGAAAAATATTAGGCGTTCTCGTCGAGGACGCGACCATCAGCTATGCCGATCTGGGCGAGCGCGTCGGCCTGTCGCCGCCGGCGGCGCATGAGCGGGTCAAACGGCTGAAGCGTAGCGGCGCCATCCGCGCCACATCGGCGATCATCGATCCGAGGGCGGTGAAGAAGCCGCTGCTCGCCTTCGTACACATCGACACCAGGGGCTGGGGCAAGACGCCGGAACTGATGGCGGTGTCGAAATATCCGGAGGTCGAGGAGATCCATACGGTCGCCGGCGACACCTGCATGCTGCTCAAGGTGCGCACCGAGGATACGCGCGCGCTCGAAGGGCTGCTCGCCCGTCTATACGACACGCCCGGCGTCACCTCGACGCGCAGCTATGTCGTGCTGTCGACCTATCTCGAGCGTCCGGTGCAGCCCGAGATCACGAGCGAATGGCCGGCGCCGAAGCATATGGCGACGCCAGTCTATTAGGCTGTCGCAGGCTCGCCGAGCCTGCGACGCGCCAGCAGATAGAAGGCCGCGACATGCGTGATCATCAAGAGCGGCACGTAGAGGACCGGGATCGCGTAGGTCGCGCCCAACTGGCCGGCATGACCGGGAAGGTCGAGCATGACGCCGTGATAGTAGTCGCCGACAAGGTCGACCACGCCTACGACATTGAATGCGACGACGAGCGGCCAGAAGATCGCAGGCCTCGCCACGGCGAGCAGCGCCAGCATGGCGAGCAGGCCAGTCGCGAAGTCGCCATAGGCGGCAAAAGGGGCAAAGCCGGCGGGCAGGTCCGGCCCCACCACGCCCGGGATGAGAAAGACGAGCCCGAAGAAGCGGAAGCTGTGCAGCGTAGCGATGGCGCGCTGCGCCTCTATCGGCTCCAAGGTCTTCAGCTTCGGCCAGATATAGGCGACGAAGCAAAGCAGCCACGGCACGTAGCCCAAGCCGAGATGGATGTTGAGGATCGTAGCCGGTGACATCTTCGCCGCCTCCTATCAATGTTGGTTTTCGCAATTCCGGACGGAAGGCTACGGCGAAATCGCCGAGCCTAACCGCTGAACACTTTCCTGGAATTGCTCAGTTGACCGGAACGGCTTCGAACACCGCGGTCAGGATGCCCAACCGGTCTTGCATGAGATTGCGCCCGAGATTGGTGGTGAATTCCGCGAAACCCTGCCCCATGACGACGCCGAGATTGAGCGAAGGCGGGCCGGAGGCGCGGAGTTCGGAGAACCACGCTTTGGCGGCAGCCGTGTCGTCGCGGCGCACGAGCGTGGCGAAGCCGGCGGCCTCGACCGCCTCGCAGGTCGCTTCGGCTGTCAGAAGGAAGCTTTCGCCCGGTGTCTTCGCCCACGGCACCGGATAGAGCGGATCGCCGCCGTTCAGCACGACATCGAAGGTCGCGAATTTTCCGCCCGGCTTCAGCACGCGCCTGATCTCGCGATAGAGCAGCGGCCGGTCGGCGATGTTCATCGCCACATGCTGCAAAAGCGCGGCATCGAAGCGGCCATCTTCGAAAGGCAGCGCCAGAGCGCTGCCGGTTTCGAACGACACCTTGCCGTCCTGCCCAGTTCGCGCGGTCAGGTAGCGCGCGGCCTCGACGAAGGGTTCGCTGAGATCGACGCCGGTCACCTCGCAGCCATAGGTCGCCGCCAGGAAGCGGGCGGGACCGCCGACACCCGATCCAACGTCGAGCACCGACATGTCGGCCGTGACGACGGCCAGATTAGCGAGCTCGGCCGTCGCAGCCAGCCCGCGCGTGTGGAATTGGTCGAGCGTGGCCAATTGCTCAGGCTTCAGCCGCTCTTCCTCGGGTCCAAAGACCGCTAGTGCGGCCTTCAATCGGTCGGTCAATCCTGTTGCGCGGTAGTGATCTCGCACGCGATCGAGTTCATCGGTCATTGTCACTTCCCTTTGGTGTTCAAGGCCCGCCCAAGAGATATGGCGGCTTTCTGCGGGCGACTATCCGCGATAATGTCGACGGGTCATGAAGCAGAACTTCACAGTCAGGCATGGCGCGCTCGACGGCATCGAGGCCTTCTTGAGCGTCGCCAAGCATCGCAATTTCCGCAAGGCGGCGGCCGAGCTTGCCGTCACGCCGTCGGCGATCAGCCAGGCGATACGAACGCTCGAGGCGCGCGTCGGTGCTGCGCTCTTCATCCGCACGACGCGCAGCGTCGGACTGACCGAAGCTGGCGAGCGCTTTTTCGCCCGCGCCCGACCGGCCTTCGAGGAATTGATCGCCGCGAGCGAGATCGCGCGCGGAATGGGCCAGCGGCCGGCCGGGCTGTTGCGCCTTTCAGTGCCGCCGGCAGTGGTGCCGGTGCTGCTGGAGCCGATGATCGCCTCCTTCTGCCAGGCTTATCCCGAGATCGAGCTGGAGATCGTCGCCAGCGGCGAGCTGGCCGATCTCGCCGCCGAGGGGTTCGATGCCGGCATCCGCATGGGCGATCTGATCGCGCCCGACATGGTCGCCGTGCGCCTGACACCGTCCTTCCCGATGGCGGTCGTCGGCAGTCCCGATTATTTGCGCCGGCGCGCGGCGCCCGAGCGCATCGAGGATCTGCGCCATCATGCCTGCCTGCGCCTGCGCCGCTCGAACGGTTCGGTCGCGCCATGGTCCTTCGTCGATGGCAACAAGACGATAGAGGCGATCGTCTCGGGACCGTTGATCGCGCATGACTATCCGTCGCTGCTCGGCGCGGCGATCCAGGGTGTGGGGCTGGCGCAGGTGCCGAGCCCAATCGCCGAAGCGCCGATCGCCGACGGGCGCCTGCAGTCGCTGCTCGGCCGTTTCGCGGTGACCACGCCCGGTGTTTTTCTCTATTACCCGGAACGGCACCAGGTCCTTCCCAAGCTGCGCGCTTTCATCGACCATATCAGGCGCGCTGGCGATGCCGGTGCCTCACCGAAGCGGTTAGCCAAGCGGCGACAGATCTGACCCTAAGGTGCCGCCTGTGTCGAGCTGCATGGCGACGAAATCGGCGCTGCGCGCCGGCCAAGGCTGTCGATCGCCTGCGCCTGGAAGCCGCGCGCATGGCGGTTGAGACCAGCGACGCGCCGCTTGACCGCATCGCGGAGCAAAGCGGCTTCGGCGATGCCGGGCGCATGCGGCGCGCTTTCATGAGAAGCTTCGGCCAGCCGCCGCAGGCGCCGAGGCGCGCGGCCAGAAGGTGACGAATGCTGCGGTCCACCAGCGAGACAGCACTAGCCTCTGGGTTTCCAGGTGGCAAATCTGTGGATCATTTCCCTCTTTTCTTGCGACAAACCCGAAAGCAGATTTTCGTCCAGATACTCCGCTCGGATGAGGCTCGCAAAGACCTCGGGAAGCTGTGAATAGCGATAGTCGAACATCCGGTCGATCTTCCGCCGCCGCTGCCCCAGATACTCTTCGATCTCCCATAGGTCGGCAGGTGTTGCCGCCGCGTCCGCCTTTCTCTTGAACTCGGCTATCGTACTGGCGAGCGCCACCTCGAGAGCCTTGTCGAAGGCTGCGCGGGCCGCCTTCTTTTCAGAGGGGGACCAACTGAGATCGTTGTAGGCCATGGACATCTCCCGTGATGCCGCCTGAGGCGGCCTGGCAATGGTATCCTAAGCGTCTCGCCTTCGCGCCCGCTTTCGCTCCGCTGCCGCCAAGAGATCGACGAAGGCGCGCACCTTGGCCGGTCTGAAGCGGGCCGGCGGATAGACGGCATGGATGCCGCCCGACGGCATGGTCCAGTCGGCAAACACCCGCACGAGCCGACCGCCCGCGATATCGTCCTCGACGGCGAAGTCGGGGAAGATGCCGAGCCCGATGCCGGCCAGCACACAGGCCAGCACCGCCGGGGTCTTGTCGCAGACCATGACCGGATTGAGCTCAGGCAACACCGTTTCGCCGTCCTTCGAGAACAGCCACTGACCGGTGCCGCGCAGTTGCGCGTTGCCGACCCATGGCAGGGATTTTGCGAGCTTCGGGCTCACATCTTTCGGAAAGCCAGCCGCGAGCTTCGGGGTCGCTACTACGAATTGCTGCAAGGTCCCCAGGCGCCGCGCCTGGTTGGAGGAATCGGCGAGCCAGCCGATGCGGATGCCAAGGTCGATCTGCTCGTCGACCAGATTGCTGATCGCATCGTCGAAGATCGCCTCGACCTTCATCTTCGGATATTTCCGCAGATAGTCGGCGATGGTCGGAGCGACAATCTTCGCGCCATAGTCGAGCGAGGCGGTGAGACGCAGCGTCCCGGTCGGCCTGCCCACGCTTTGCGAGATGTCGCCAAAGGCCGCCTCCGCTTCGCGCAGGATGATGGCGGCGCGGTCGTAGAACTGCCGTCCCTCTTCGGTCGCGGTGACGCGCCTGGTCGTGCGCTGCAACAGCGTCGCGCCAAGCTCCTGCTCGAGCTTGCCGACCTGATGGCTGACCACGGCCTTGGCGACATCGAGGCGGTCGGCAGCGGCTGTAAAAGATCCGGTCTCCACGACGGTGGTGAAGTAGACGAGGCGGTTGAGATTTAAGAGGTCGGCCATCGCTATTGTCTGATCTGATCAGACAGTTTGTATGATTGATCGCGGTTTTTTGCAACCGGCCGAACTGCCATCTAGCAGGGAGACGATGTTCCTCGGACCAGATGGCAATGATCGACATCACCGTGACATATCTTTTCGACCCGCTTTGCGGCTGGTGCTACGGCGCCACGCCAATGCTGGACAGGCTTGCGGCAAGCGGCGTCGCGCTCGAGCTTTTGCCGACCGGGCTGTTCTCCGCTTCCGGCGCGCGGCCGATGGATGCAGGCTTCGCCGCCCATGCCTGGGCCAATGACCAGCGTATCGAGCGGCTGAGCGGACAGGTTTTCAGCCAGGCCTATCTCGACAATGTGCTCAACGTGCGCGGCACGCTGCTCGACTCCAACGCCGCAACGCTTGGTGTGAGCGCGGCCAGCGTGGGCGACCCGCGCCTGCGGCTTGCAGCGTTGAAGGCGATCCAACGCGCCCGCTATGTCGACGGGCGCGATATCGTGACGGTCGACGGCGTGGCGGAAGTGCTGACCGATGCCGGCCTGGCGGATGCGGCCGCGGCAGTGATGGCTCCGACCGACAAGGTGCTGGCCGCGCATCGCGAGCTGGTCGGCCGCGGACGCGCGCTGTTCCAGCGGCTCCATGCCCATGGCGTTCCGTCGCTCGCCGTCATCCGCAACGACGCGCCGCGCTTGATCGGCTCCAACGCTCTGTTCGGCAGCTACGACAATCTCGTCGCCCATATCCAGGCGGCGTGACCCAGATCCCTCCCCGAAGCAAAGGAAAACTTCCATGAAGATCGCACTCATCGGCGCGTCCGGCCAGGTCGGCTCGCGCCTGCTCAAGGAACTCTCCGATGGCGGCCACGCCATCACCGCGATTGCCCGTAATCCGGAGAAGATTGCCAAACTCCCGGGCGTCACCGCCGTCAAGGGCGACGCTTTCCACAAGGACGCGCTGGCCGCGCTAATCAAGGGCCACGATGCGGTGATCAGTTCGGTGCATTTCACCGCCAGCGATCCCGACACGTTGATTGCGGCCGTGCGCGCCTCCGGCGTCAAGCGCTATCTCATCGTCGGCGGCGCCGGCAGCCTCGAAGTCGCGCCCGGCAAGCGCCTGGTCGACACGCCGGAATTCCCGGCCATCTACAAGGCGGAGGCGCTCAAGGGCGGAGACTTGCTGGACAAGCTCAGGACCGTCAGCGATCTCGACTGGACCTTCCTGTCGCCGTCGGCTCTGTTCGTCGCCGGCGAGCGCACCGGCAAGTTCCGCCTCGGCAAGGACACGCTGCTGACCAACGACAAGGGCAGCAGCATCTCCTTCGAGGACTATGCCATCGCCATGGCGAACGAGATCGAAAACCCGCGGCATATCCGGCAGCGCTTCACCGTCGGATACTGAAGCGGCCGATTTTCAAATTTTGTGATGGGCCGCCAGATGGCGGTCTATCATTTTGCGGAACGAGTCTCGATCAAGGATCGGATACGTTCCGCATCTGCCTGCGTCGCGGGATTGTAGACGATCATGCCGAGCTCCGGACGGCCGTCGACCGCAAAAACCGAGAACTCCAACTCGATCAGTCCGATCTCAGAATGCCGCAGGCGCTTCACGCCTTCGCCATGGGCCGGAACGACGTCATTGTCGCGCCACAGCGCCGCGAATTCGGGGCTGATCCTGGAAAGCTCCTCGACGAGTTCGGTGACCTCCGCGCCGGCGCCGGCGCGGACGGCGTCGGCCCTGAAGGACCCGACGACGAAGCGGGCAACACTCTGCCAGTCATCCTGCGCATCGCGCACGCGGGGATTGCCGAACATCAGGCGCAGGATGTTGCGCTGCTCGCGCGGCAGCTTGGAATAGTCGGTCAGCATCGCCGCGGCGGCACGGTTCCAGGCCACCACATCCCATGTCGCGGTCTTGATGATCGCCGGGCTGGGGTCCAAGGCATCGAGGACGCGTTGCAGGCGTGGCGTCACGCTGTCCACGCCTTTGTAGCGGACCTCCGGCGGCCGCCCGAGGCCCAGCATGAACAGATGCTCGCGCTCGGGCTCGGTCAGCATCAGGCCGGTCGCGATGCGGTTGAGCACATCCGCGGACGGCGCGCCGCCCCTCCCCTGCTCCAGCCAGGTGTACCAGGTTGGGCTGATATTGGCGCGCTGCGCCACCTCCTCACGCCGCAACCCTTGTGTGCGCCGCCGCCCCGTGGCGAAGCCGAACGCCGTCGGGTCAAGGCGCATGCGGCGATCGCGGAGGAAGGTGCCCAGCTTGTTGGTCGTCTCTTTGTTGGCAATCTCTTGGGGCATCGCCATCCTGTTGGCTATTATCCCATGATAAAGTCACTACTTTAACAGAATGATTTATAGCGCAAATAAGGCCTCCGAACAACCACAGGAGACCTCTGATGCGTGTATTCCTCACCGGCGCGACCGGCTTCATCGGTTCCAGAATCGTGCCCGAGCTTCTTGCCGCCGGGCACCAGGTGCTCGGCCTGACCCGCTCCGACGCCGGCGCGCGGTCGCTTATCGCCGCCGGCGCCGAACCCCATCGCGGCGACCTCGAAGACCTCGACAGCCTGCGCGACGGCGCGGCGAAATCGGATGCGGTGATCCACACCGCTTTCGACCACAATTTCTCGAATTTCGTCGCCAATTGCGAGAAGGACAAGCGCGTGATCGAAGCGCTCGGCGGCGCGCTCGCCGGTTCGGACCGGCTGCTCATCATCACGTCGGGCGTCGGCATGGGCTCCGCCGAGCACGGACAGCCGGCGAGAGAAGACGTTTTCAACACCGACCATCCCAATCCGCGCATCCTGTCGGAGCTTACCGGCCAGGCGATGGCCGAGAAGGGCGTCAAGGTGGCGGTGGTGCGGCTGCCGCAAGTGCATGACACGGTGAAGCAGGGCCTGATCACTCCGCTCATCGAGCAGACGCGCGCCAAGGGCGTGTCGGCTTATCTCGGCGAAGGCCGCAATCGCTGGTCGGCTGCGCATGTGCTGAATGTCGCGAAGCTCTACCGCCTGGCCCTGGACAAGCAGGAGGCCGGCGTGCGCTACAATGCCGTCGCCGAGGAAGGCATCCCGGTGCGCGAGATCGCGGAAGTGATCGGCGCCGGGCTCAACGTGCCGGTGGTCTCGCTCTCACAGGAAGAAGCGGCGGACCATTTCGGATGGCTTTCCATATTCGCGGGCCTCGATATGCCGGCCTCGAGCGAATGGACGCGTGCGCATCTCGGCTGGCAGCCGACAGGGCCCGGCCTCATCGCCGACCTGGAGCGGATGGATTATTCGCAGGCGGCAGCGGCCTGACGGCTTCCTGGGCGGTTCGGCGATCCAGCTGAACCGCCCACATTCCACGTTGCCTTAGGCCCGCAGCAGATCCGCCAGGCTGTCCGACTTCTCGACCTTGTCGGTGAGATCCAGCCCCGACAGCAGATCGACCAGATGGCTGTTCATCAGGGCGGCGGCGTCGGCGCTGTCGCCGGCCTCGATGGCGTCGACCAGCGCATGATGGGCGTGCTTCTCGCAGGTGGCGTCGCGGCGCTTCCAATAGAGCGCGATGATTAGCGAGGAATGCGAGACGAGGTCGCGCACAAAATTGGTGAACACCGAATGCGCCGCGATCTCGGCGATGCCGACATGGAAGCGCGCCGACAGCATGATGGCGTCGCTGTCGCGACCGTCATGCAGCGCCTCATGCTCCTTTTCGAGATGCTGGCGCAACTGCACGATGTCGGACGGCACAGCCACTTTGGCGGCAAGCGCGGCGACCTTCGGCTCGATCAGCGCGCGCGCCTCGAACACCTCGCGCGCCTCGATCTTCGACGGCTGGGCGACAAAGGCGCCACGATTGGGCTCCAGCCGCGCCAGCCGGTCATGCGCCAACGCCTGCAGCGCGGCGCGGACGACGGTGCGGCTTACCGAATAGATCGAGGCAAGCTCGTCTTCCGGTAGCTTGGTGCCGGGGGCGAGGCGATGGCTGACGATGGCGTCCCGCAGCCCATAGTAGATCGGCGACCAGCGCGCAGCCGGCTTGTCGTCTCGATCTTCTTCCCTGAGTACCGTCAACATGCTCTTCAACGCGCAGGCGCAGAACGCCTGATTTGCCTCCATTGGTAGAGGTCGGTTCAATCTAATATGGCTTGCGCGGTGGTCAATCCCGGGCAACCGACCTTACACGACGCGTCTCAGCCGGCCGGCGACAGCGGTGCGAACATGCCGGCGAACCGCTTGCCGCGCGGTGCCGCATAGCCGCCGATCTTCGATGTCTTCAAGCCGACCTTGAACAGGCTCTCGGCCAGTGTGACGGCGCACACGACGCCATCCAGCACCGGAACGCCGTGCTCCTCCGACAAACTGTGCGCGAGGTCGGCCATGCCGGCGCAGCCGAGCACGATCGCCTCGGCCCTGTCCTCGCTGATGGCGCGTGCGATCTCTTCCGAAATCCGGTGTCTTGCATTCGATCCCGGACGTTCGAGCTCGAGCACGGCGACGTCCGACGAGCGCACCTTGGCGCAGCGCGAGGCGAGGCCGTATTTCGCCAGATTGTGCTCGATCGCCGGAACCGAGCGAGCAAGCGTGGTGACGACGCTGAACTTGCCGGCGACGAGGCTGGCCATATGAAAGGCCGCCTCGCCGATGCCGATGACGGGGGCCTCGGTGGCACAACGCCCGGCGTCAAGCCCAGTATCGTCGAAGCAGGCGATGACATAGGCATCGGCCTGTGCCTTGCCCATCTCGGCGATGATGCCTGGAATGGCGAAGACCTCGTCGAAATAACCTTCGATGCTGGGCGGTCCGTCGACCGGATTGACCGCGATGATCTCCGTCGCGCCGGAGGCGACACTTGCCGCCGCCTCGCCGATCTTGGCGGTCATCGAGGCTGTGGTGTTGGGGTTGATGACGAGAATGCGCATTCCATTCAGCCTCAGATCTCGCCGCCCAGATAAAGACGCTTGACCCGCTCGTCGGTCAGCAGTTCGGCGGAGTTGCCGCTGAGCGCGACACTGCCGGTGGTCAGCGCGTAGGCGCGCTGCGAGATGCGCAGCGCCATGCGCGAATTCTGCTCGACCAGCAGCACGCTGACTTTCTCGTCGCGATTGATGGCAACGATCGAGCGGGCGATGTCCTGGACGAGCTTTGGCGCGACACCGAGCGACGGCTCGTCGAGCAACAGAAGTTTCGGCTTAGCCATCAAGGCGCGGCCGATGACCAGCATCTGCTGCTCGCCGCCGCTCATGGTGCCTGCGGCCTGCGAGAAACGCTCCTTCAACCGCGGAAAGCGCCCAAGCACCATCTCCATCGACGCAGCTATCTCGGATTTGCTGGTGCGCGTGAAGGCGCCCATCAGCAGATTGTCCCTGACCGACATGTAAGGAAAAACGCGGCGGCCTTCCGGCACCATGGCGATGCCCATTTTGACGATCTCGTCGGGGGCGGCGCCATCGATCCGCTTGCCCCCATAATGGATCTCGCCGGACCTGATCTTGCGCAGGCCGGTGATGGCGCGAAGGATCGACGACTTGCCGGCGCCGTTGGCGCCGATCAGCGCGACGGTCTCGCCCTCGTTGACCTCGAGCGAAACGCCTTTCAGCGCGTAGACATGGTCGTAATAGAGCTCGACATTGGCGAAGTTCAGGATCTGGTTCATAGGCCGATCGCCTCGTCTTCGCTGCCGAGATAGGCTTCGATCACCTTGTCGTTGGCCTGTATTTCCGACGGCGTTCCCTCGGCGATCTTCTGCCCGAAATTGAGCACGACGAGGCGGTCGGAGATCTTCATCACGGCCGGCATGTCGTGCTCGACCAGAAGGATGGTCAGGCCGCGCTCGCGCAGGCGCCGCACCATTTCGACCATGCGCATGGTCTCTTCGTGGTTCATGCCGGCGAAGGGCTCGTCGAGCAGCAGGATGGAAGGGTTGGTGGCCAGACCGATGGCGATGCCCAGCGCGCGCAAATGGCCATGCGGCAGGTTGCGGGCGATCTCATGGGCGAGCGAGGAGAGGCCGAGCAGCGCCAGGATCTCGTCGGCCGATTGGCCGAAGGCCGCCTCGTCCGCCTTCGCCGTGCCGGTGCCGAGGAAGAAGCCGAAAAGGCTCGCTTTCGAGCGAAGGTGGTGCGCGATGATGACGTTGTCGCGCACGCTCATGTTCTTGAAGATCGTCGTCTCCTGAAAGGTGCGCACGACGCCCTTGCGGGCCGCGATGTGCGGCGCCAGGCCGGAGATGCGCTCGCCCTTCAGCCGCACCTCACCCGTTGTCGGACGCAGGAATGACGAGATCAGCTTGAACAAAGTCGACTTGCCGGCGCCGTTCGGCCCGATCACCGACAGGATCTCCTTCTCGCGCACCGAGAAGGACACGTTGTTGACCGCAACCAGACCGCCGAAGCGCTTGGTGATGCCGGAGACCTCGAGCATTTCGGCCATGGCTCAACCCTTCTTCCGGGTCGTTTCGGCAAGGCTGAGCAACCCGTTGGGCAGCACCAGCATCAGGACGATCATCAGGCCGGAATAGATGAGCAACTGGAACTGGCCGGTCTGGAACAGAAGGTCCCAGCCGAAATAGAGCACCAGCGTGCCGAGCATCGGACCGAACACATAGCCGAGGCCGCCGAGGAAGCAGTTCAGCATGAAGTTGACGGAATCGGTGACGGTAAAGCTCGACGGGTAGATCGACTGCGAGATGGCGGCGAAGATGGCGCCGGAAACGCCGCCAAAGAAGGATGAGACGGCATAGGCGATGACGCGCAGATAGGCGATGTTGACGCCGATCGAGGAGGCGAGTTCCTCATTCTGCTGCAGCGACTGGCAAAGCTTGCCGATGCGCGAATTGACCAGCCGGTACATGATCGCGAAGCAGACCACCATCAGCGTGACCGCCAGCAGATAGAAGGCGAGCCGCGAATTCTGCAGCGTGGCGAAATCGGGGATCAGCGTGATCCCGAAGACCGACAGCGCGCCGGGCAGCGGGATGCTGACGATCCCCTTGGCGCCGTTGGTGATCGGCAGCGCCAGGGCGAGCAGGCGCGCCACCTCGGTCAGCACCAGCGTGACCATGGCGAAATAGACGCCGCGCAGCCGCAGGATCGGCAGGCCGATCAGCACGCTGGTGGCGGCGCAGAACAGACCTGCGACGGGGAGCGTCAGCCAGAACGACCAGCCATGGTCCATCACCAGTATGGCCGAGACATAGCCGCCCGTCAGCGCGTAGGCGCCCTGGCCGATGTTGATGCGGCCGATATAGAAGGTGAGCCAGACGCCGGCGCTGGCGATGCTGAGCAATGCCACAGAGGTCAGCGTGTAATAGAGGTCGAAGTGGCCGCTGGCCGAGATCGCGGCCGGCACGGCAATGAAGACGATCGCCAGGAAGGCGACGACCGCGGCGATCTTCGTGGTGCGGTTGACAGTCATGGCCCGATCAACCCCACGGCTTGCCCATCAGCCCGTTGGGCCGGACCGACAGGAACACCATCAGGGCGGCGAAGATGACGAGATAGGTCACGTCGCCATATTCGCGCAGCACGGTGAGGCCGACCGATTCCATCATGCCGAGGATGAAGCCGCCGGCGATGGCGCCGCCGACAACGCCGGCGCCGCCGATCATCACCATCAGGAAGGCCTTGATCGAGATCGGGCCGCCGATGCCGGAATTGACACCGGTGATGGTGACCAGCAGCCCGCCGACGACGCCCGCCAGCATGGCGCCCATGGCGAAGCCGATCATCGAATAGCGGTCGACGCGGACGCCCATCAACTGGGCGGCGACGCGATCCTGGGCAAGCGCACGCATGGCGCGGCCGACGCGGCTGTACTGCATGTAGAGGACGAAGGCTGCGATGAAGACGATCGCCAGCGCGCCGACGACGATGCGGTCGTAGGGCATGATGATGCCGACATCGTTGAAGACGCCCTTGACGATCTTGGGAACGCCGCGCTGCTTTTCGCCGAACAGAAGCAGGATGACGGCGTCGAAGAAGAAGGCGGTCGCGGCGGCCAGCAGCATGGTGCTTTCCTCGCGATGGCTGCGCCGGATGACGGTGCGGAAGAGGAATTTCTCCATTAGCGCGCCGATGACGGCGAGCGTCACGCCGGAGGCGAGAAGCGCCACGACGAAGGGCAGGCCGAGCTGGCCATAGACGGTATAGGTGATGAACCCGCCCAGCACATACATCTGGCCGTGGGCGAAATTGAGCACGTTCATCAGGGCGAAGATCAGGGTCAAGCCCAGCGCGATCAGCGCGTATTGGGCACCGAGATACAGTCCGTTGGCGATGACCTGTTCCATGGGTACCTTCGATCTTCCGCGGGGTCCGGCCTATCGTCCGGACCCCGCGGCAAGCTGGAGGAAATGGCGCTCGAAGGTAAAGCTAGTCGACGGAGCCGACGAACAGGGTATGGAAAGCGCCGTCCTTGTATTCATTAACCACCATCGGCACCGAGAGCTGCCGCTTCTGGCCGAAGGAGGTCGCGCCGACATAGCTCAACTTGGCGTCACCCTTCAGGTAGGGGTTGGGCGCCGAGAAGGTGTCTATGGTCTTCTTGAATTCCGCGACATCGTTGAGGGCCGCCGGATTGGCCTTCAGCGTGTCAAGGATGTATTCCAACGCGTAGACCTTGGTGTTGGACTCGTCGTTATATTCGCCGAACATTTTGGTGTAGCGGGTGACGAATTCCTTCATCTCATCCGACGCGATCTCCGGCGTCGAGGCGCCGCCGACAGAAATGAAGCCGTTGGCATATTCACCGGCACCCTCTTGCAGAACCTTGGCGTCCTGCGCGGTTTCGGTCGAGATCAGGCCTTCATAGCCGAGCTCGCGAGCGGCGCGGATGAGCAGCGGCGCGTTGGCGGGCGCCACGCCGGACAGGACGAGCAGGTCGGGCTTCAACGCGACGATCGGCGTCAGCACGGGGGTGAAGTCGCGCGTGTCGTTTTGGTAGGTGTCGTTCTGGGCGACGATTTCCAGGCCGAGCGCCTTTGCCGCCTCGACACCCGAGTCGCGCTGGCTGAGCGGATCGGATTCATTGGCCGCGACAAAGGCGATCTTCTTCACGCCCTTGTTTTCCTTTAGATATTTGTAGATCGCGGGGCCGGACTGGTAGTTGGCGATCATGCCGAGCACGGCATTGGAAGCCGGCTTCTGGTACAGCGCCTTGGGGAAGGCGTAGGGGAAATAGATAATGCCGTTGGCTTCGGCGACCGGGCGCACCGCGGCGGCGCCGTCATCGACATTCGGACCGACGACATAGTGGATGCCTTCCTGCGCCATTTTCTCCATGCCGGCGATGGCGCGCTTGGGGTCCTTCTGGTCGTCGAAGGTGACGATGTTGATGTTGTAGGTGTCGTTGCCGATCTTGACGCCGCCTTTTTCGTTGAGCCAGGCGGCGCGGGTTTGCATCGAGCGTACGTTCGAGGTGCCCCAGGCGGCGGCCGGGCCGCTGGTGACGCCGACAAAACCGATCTTCAGTTCCTTGTTTTCAGCCTGTGCGTACGAAATGCCGACGGCGGCAATGGCCAGGGTCGAGACGGCGCCGAGCGCCATGGATTTCAGAGTCGAGCGACGGTTGATCATATTGGCAGTTCCCCTTGGTTATCGCGCTTTTGTGTTTTGCTCGTAGGCTGCGCGGATAGCGTTAAGGGAAACCGGCTGCGCCAGATTGTCAACATCTTTCTTATGTTTTGTATACAATGTTTCAGCGGAATGTGTTCGGACACTCTCCCGCCGCTACGCAGGGGCCGACGGAAGACTTGGCCCGATGGGCGTCAGCCGTTCAGGGAACGCAGCGAAATGCGCCGATCGAAGCTTATCGATTGCTTGGCAACGCGCCCTAAACGGCGGCTATTTCCCGCAATGATGGTCGTTGATCTTGTTTAGCGCATTCGCGTCCGGTCCGACGCGGTCGTAGGAACAGGCGCCTGACGCGGTGGTGAACAGCTGCTGGTCGTAATAGCGCGGACCACCGAACAGCTGATAGAGGATATCGTCACTGGCCGGGACATAGCCCTCATGCTCGACCGGCGGCTGATGACGATGGTGGCGATGATGATACCGTTCGCCCGCAACCGCCGAGGCGGACATGCTCGCGGCCGTGGCCAGCACGAGAGCAGAGATCGTTAGGTATTTCGGCATCGGCGGCAACCCTTCTGGCCATTGGGATCGGCAGCATATCCAAAATCGCAGGTTGCGCAAAAGTTCCCTCGGCTGGTGGTTACCGCGAGAGCAATTCCAGGAAAAGTGTGGACGGTTTTCCGTCCGGAATTGCGCCAAAACAAGGGTATAGGGCATTTCACCGTTTCCGTGAAACGGTGAAATGCCCTAGTGCAGGTGCCGCAGCTTGTCGGGATTGCGCATGACATAGATCGCCGTGATCTTGCCGTCCTCGATGTCGAGGGCCGTGGTCTGCAGCTCGCCGTCGACTTCGAGCGTGACGAAGCCTGGCAGGCCGTTGATGAAGCCGTACCGGACCAGCATCGAGCGGTTGTCCTTGAGCCACGCCGCGACGGCTGCGTATTGCGTCATGACCGCCTCGAATCCAAGGGCCGGCTCGGTCGCCGCCGGGCGCTTGCCGCCGCCATCGGCGTGAGCGGTGACGTCGGCGCTCAGCATTGCGCCGAGCGCTTTCATGTCGCCGCTGCGTGACGCGTTGAAGAAGGCCTCGGCGATCTCCAGCCCGCGCTGCTTCTCGACCTTGAAGCGCGGCCGCGCCTCGCGCACATGCTCACGCGCTCTGGCCGCGAGCTGGCGGCAGGCGGCTGCATCGCGCTCGATCTCGGCCGCGACTTCGTCGAACTGCAGGCCGAACACGTCATGCAGCAGGAAGGCGGCGCGCTCGAGCGGCGACAGCCGCTCCAGTGCCAGCATCAGCGGCAAGTTGACATCCTCCGCCTCGTCTTCCTCGACGAGCGGCTCGGGTAACCAGGGGCCGACATAGGTCTCGCGCTGGCGGCGCGCGGATTTGAGCTGATCAAGGCACAGCCTAGTTACCGTGCGGCGCAGGAACGCCTCGGGCTGGCGCACCGCGCCGCGCTCGGTCCGCATCCAGCGGATGAAGGCCTCTTGCACCGCGTCCTCGGCATCGGCGACCGAGCCCAGCATGCGGTAGGCGACCCGCATCAGCTGCGGGCGCAGCGGCTCGAACTCCGCCGCCGCGCCCGTCAATGACGGCTTCGTCGTCAAGCCGCGGCCGCCTTGTTGGCAGCCTGGGCGGCAGCCGCCTTGTTGGCAGCCTGGGCGGCAGCCGCCTTGTTGGAGGCCTTGACGGCTGCTGGATCGACGAAGCCGCCGAAGCCGACCGCGATGCGGTTCCAGCCGTTGATTATGTTGATCATCAATGTGAGCTTCACGCGCTCCTCCTCGGAGAAATGCGGCTTCAACGCTTCATAGGCCGCTTCATGCGTATGGCCTTCGCAAATCCTGGTCAGCGCTTCGGTCCAGCCGAGCGCGGCGCGCTCCCGATCGGTATAGCATGGCGCCTCACGCCAGGCCGACAACAGATAGATGCGCTGCTCGGTCTCGCCGCGCTCGCGGGCATAGGTCGAGTGCATATTGATGCAGTTGGCGCAACCATTGATCTGCGAGGATCGGATCTCGATGAGCTCGGCAAGCGCCGGATCGAGGCTGCCGGAAATGGCGAGCGAAGCGCGCTGCCACTCCTTCATCAGCGAAGGGGCGGCGGCAAGGGGGTCAAGTCTGACAGTCATGGTCGGTTCCTTTCGTTGCTTCCGAACTCAAGACGAGCGATGCGCGGCCAGTTGTGACATGAGCGCCGGATTTTTTGCTTCTGGCCGCCGAAAAATAACGGTAATTGCGACGGCGATTCGACAATGGGCGGCAGCGGGCGGCTATCCTGCGTTCGTTTGAACCCGTCCAATGCGGGATGCACAGGAACAGCGCCAGATGACTGCAAGAGTGATCGTCCTCGATGCCAAGCCGCTCAGCACGGAAGATGTCGCGGAGATCGCGCGGCGCGGAGCCCGGCTCGTGCTCGGCGAGGAAGCCATGCGTCGCATCCGCGCCAGCCGCGCCCTAATCGAGCATCTCACCCAGCTCGGCAAGCCGCTCTATGGCGTCACCACCGGACTCGGCGCCTGTGTCGACACACCGCTCGCCGAGGCCGACCTGATCGCCTTCCAGCATAGCGTGCCGCTCAGCCACTCGATGGGCGCCGGCCCGTCGCTGCCGACCGAAGCGGTGCGGGCGCTGATGGTCGCGCGCATCTGCGGCATGGCGGCGGGCGGCACCGGCACCTCGGAGCGCGTGGTGCTCGGCCTGGTCGCGGCGCTCAACGCCGATGTCCATCCGGTCATCCCGAGCTGGGGATCGGTGGGCGCCGCGGACCTCGCGCCACTCGGCCACCTGGCACGGGCGCTGCGCGGCGACGGCGAGAGCGAATATCAGGGCAGGATCATGCCATCGGCCGAGGCGCTGAAGCTCGCCGGGCTCGAACCGCTCGACCTGCGCGAGAAGGACGGCCATGCGATCATCGTCGCCAACAGCCTTTCCACCGGAACGGCGTGCCTCGCGCTCGAGGAGGTCGCCTGCCTGATCGACTGGTCGCTGGCGGCCGTCGCTCTCAACTACGAGGCATTCCGGGCGTCGCTCAAGGCCATCGACGAGGATGCGCTTGCGGCGCGGCCGGCCTTCGGCCAGCAGGAGATCGGCGCGCGGCTGCGGGCCGAGCTTTCAGGCAGCGGGCTGTGGCAGGACCACGCCGCGCGGCGCCTGCAGGACCCGCTCAGCTTCCGCTGCGTGCCGCAAGTGTGGGGCGGGCTGCTGCACGCCTATGAGCAGGCGAAGCTCGCGACCGAAATCGAGCTTGGCCATTCCGGCGACAATCCGGTCATCCTGCCTGAGGCCGAGCGCGTCGTCTCCAATGGCAATTTCGACCTGACGGCCTTCACGCTGACCTGGGAAAATCTCGGCCAGGCGCTGGCGCATTGCGCGGTCGGCACCGCCAACCGCTCGATGAAGCTGATGTCGCCGACGGTGGCGGAGCTGCCGCGCTTCCTGTCGGCCCGGGGCGGCAGCCGCCAGGGTTATGCTGAACTGCAGAAGCCGGTCGCAGCCCTCGAAGCCGAGATCCGCCACCTCGCCAATCCGATGTCGCTGAGCCCCTTGGCGATCTCGGACGGCGTCGAGGACCAGTCGTCGATGGCGCCACGCGTAGTGGCCAAGACGGCGGGGATCATCGAGCGCCTGCGCTATCTGGTGGCAATGGAACTGATCTTCGCGGCGACGGGCGTGGAGCTGCGCGGCGTGCTGGACTCGATGGGCGAAGGCCCGCGGCGCAGCTATGAAGCCGTGCGGGCACTCGTCACCCCGCTCGACGACGATCGCGAGATGAGCGCCGACATGGCGCGAATTGCCAGGATGGTGACGGGGCCGCGGTTCTAGAGCGGCCGCGAGACCCGCCGCGAGCGTCAGTGGGAGTAGATGCCGCCGTCGACCTTCAGCGCCTGGCCGGGGACGAAGGTCGAGAGATCCGAGGCGATGAGCGTGCGCGGCTCGCTGCCGCTCCGAATGGCTGATCTCAATCGTGCTTTATTCGAACGAATAGGTGAATCCTTCCGTCGAGGCACCGACGATGACTTTTGTCATCTTCTTGCCCTCGAGCGAGCGGTTGAGCACGCCACGGCTGAGTTCCGGCAGCAGGGTGTTGGTGAGGATCGCGTCGATCATGCGCCCGCCGGATTCGATCTCGGTGCAACGCGCCTTGACCAGATCCATGACGCCGTCGCCGATGACCAGTTCGGCATCGTTGGTTACCCTGAGCCGGCGTGCAATCTTGCCGAACTGATGCCTGGTGATCGCCTCGATCATCGTATCCGACAGCGGATAGTAGGGAATGGTCACGACCCGGCCGAGGAAGGCGGCCGGGAAGACCTTCAGCAGCGGAGCGCGGAGCGCGGTGTCGAGATCGTCGATGCCGGTCCGCACCGCGCCGTTCTTCGTGCGGTCCATGATGACGTCGGAGCCGACGTTCGAGGTTAGCAGGATCAGCGTGTTCTTGAAGTCGATGCGGCGGCCTTCGCTGTCATCCATCATGCCCTTGTCGAAGACCTGGAAGAAGATCTCGTGCACGTCCGGATGCGCCTTCTCAACCTCGTCGAGCAGGATCACGGAATAGGGTTTGCGCCGTACGGCCTCGGTCAAGATGCCGCCCTTGCCGTAGCCGACATAGCCGGGCGGCGCGCCTTTGAGGGTCGAGACGGTATGGGCTTCCTGGAACTCCGACATGTTGATCGAGATCAGGTTCTGCTCGCCGCCATAGAGCGTTTCGGCAAGCGCCAGCGCGGTTTCGGTCTTGCCGACGCCGGAGGGACCGCACAGCAGGAACACGCCCACCGGCTTTTCCGGCGCGCCGAGCCCGGCGCGGCTGGTCTGCACGCGTCTGGCGATCATCTCCATCGCGTGGTCCTGGCCGACGACGCGCTCGGATAGCGTGGCAGCGAGCTTCAACGCCTTCTCGGTCTGGCTGGAGAGCATCCGTCCGGTCGGAATGCCGGTCCAATCCTGGACAACGGCGGCCACGGCATTGCGGTCGACCGAAGGCAGTATCAACGGCGTTTCGCCTTGCGCCGCGGCGAGTTCCGCCATCAGTTCGCGCAGCCGTGCCAGGTCGGCAGCGGCCTGATCCGCCGGCTGGGCGGAAACAGCCTCGGCCTTCGCAGCCTTGGATCCCTTGGCTTTCGAGGTCTTGGTTTTCTTGGCTTCGGCAGCCTTGGCTTCGGCAACCTTGTCCTCAGCCGGCTTTTGCTCTGGCGCCTTTGGCGCGCTCTGCGTCTCGGCAGCAGCCTCTTCAGCCGCCGCTTCATCGAGCGGCACGCCCTCGCCCCGCAATTTAGCGCGCAGATCGAGGATCTCGCTGACCAGAGCCTTTTCGCGATCCCAGCGCGCCTGGGCTGCGGCCAAAGCGGTCTCGGTTTCCGCCAGCCCGGCGTCGACGCGAGCCCGCCGCTCGGCGACCTCGATGCCGATCGCCGCCTCGCGGCCAATGATGCCCTTCTCCACTTCCAGCGCCTGGCGGCGGCGCAGGATATCCTCGACCTCGGCGGGCGTGGCATGCTGCGAGACCGCGACGCGGGCGCAGGCGGTGTCGAGCAGGCTGACGGCCTTGTCCGGCAACTGCCTGGCCGGGATGTAGCGGTGCGACAGTGAGACCGCCGCCTCGATCGCCTCGTCCAGGATCTGCACCTTATGGTGCTGCTCCAACACGCCGGCGACGCCGCGCAGCATCAGCACGGCCACCGCTTCCGACGGTTCCTCGATCTTGACCACCTGAAAACGGCGGGTCAGCGCCGGATCCTTCTCGATATGCTGCTTGTATTCGGCCCAGGTCGTGGCGGCGATGGTGCGCAGCTCGCCGCGCGCCAGCGCCGGCTTCAGGAGATTGGCGGCATCGCCTGTGCCGGCGGCGCCGCCGGCGCCGATAAGGGTGTGCGCCTCGTCGATGAACAGGATGATCGGCACCTCGGAAGCCTGGACCTCGTCGATGACTGCCTTCAGCCGCTTCTCGAACTCGCCCTTGACGCTGGCGCCCGCCTGCATCAGCCCGACATCGAGCATGCGCACGCTGACATTCTGCAGCGTCGGCGGTACGTCGCCCTGGGCGATGCGGAGGGCGAATCCTTCAACGACCGCCGTCTTGCCGACGCCTGCTTCGCCGGTCAGGATCGGGTTGTTTTGCCGGCGTCGCATCAGGATGTCGACGATCTGCCTGATTTCCGGATCGCGGCCGACGACGGGATCGATCTTGCCGTCACGGGCTCGCTGGGTGAGGTCGGTGGCGTATTTGGCGAGCGCCGAGTCCCCACCGGGACCGCGCTTCATCGGCGTCTCCGTGGCAGGCTCGGGGGGAGGTGAGCCGGCTTCGAGCGAGCCTTCGGTGACGTCGGCGAAGCGGGAAATGACCCCGTCGGCGTCGATCTTGTCGAACTCGGCGCTGATCTTCGATACCAGGCCTTCCAGCACCGGCGTCTTCAGGCAAGCAAGCAGGATATGGGCGCTGCGCACCTCTTCGGCGCGGAACTCCAGCGTCGCCAGGTTCCAACCCTCCTGGATCGCGTGGAAGATGTGATCCGAAAATTCTTCAATGGAAGTGGCGCCATAGGGCAGCTTGTCGATGGCACGGGTCATGTCCGCCGTCAGCCGGCTGGCGTCGATGCCGGCGTCGGCGACGATCATCTGCACGTCCGAGCGTTCGGACAGAACCAGTTGCTGAATGAAGTGGACGAGTTCGACATAGGGATTGCCGCGCAACTTGGCCGTGTCGGCCGCCGCCTTGAAGGCGCGCACCCCCGTGGCGTTGAGCTTGGCGACCAGTTCCTTCCGCTTGAAGCTCTGCGATGACCGGCGCTGTTCCATCGAACCTGCTCCCGCAACCTGCCGACCGTACCCTGCCATATAAGCGGCTGCTTGACAAAGCCGCGTGGCGGATAAGGTTTTTTGAATCTATCCGGGCGGCACCGCCCGGTTACACAAGCCTTGCAAACTCCTGGCAACAGACACCGGATTGCCGTCCAGGCTATGCGAGCCATTTCACATACCGGGTCCGACAATCGCGCAATGGGTTTCGCCGCGGAAAACGGTCGCGTTTAGCTTCCGTTAGTTTTTGCGCAGGTGCTCAATTGTCGTGGCGTGAGGCCGGTGATAACGTTACGTCACATAGGGTCTCAGGTCCTCTGGCTGGGGGTTGGTGTGATTGATCTCGCACTCTGGCTGAATCCTCTGAACGGTGCGAATCCGTCGGGGGAGGACTTGCGCAACGACCCGGCCTTCCATGAGCTGGAGCGGCTGACGGAAGCCCAGCTCAAAGTTTCCCACGACGGCAACAACACCTCGCAGACCACCGTCCCGGTCGACTGGGCGGCAGTCCTGGAAAAGGCCGAGGAATTGCGGCCCCGCGGCCGCGACTTGCGTCTGCTGGTCCTCGTCACGCGCGCTCTCGCCAATGAGGAAGGCCTGGCGGGTCTCGCCCAGGGGCTAACGCTGATTGCGCGGACCTTTGAGCAATACTGGGACACGATGCACCCGTCACTGCGCTCTGGTGCGCCACGTGAAGCCGCCTTGCGCCGCATCAACGCGCTGCTCGACCTGCAGAACGGGCAGGAAGGCCTGCTGGCGAACCTCAGGCAGGCGGTTTTTTTCTCGCCGCGCGCCATCGGGCCGATCAGCGGGCGGGACCTGGAGCAGGCGGCGATCGACGAGCGCGTCATGCTGCAGGAAGCAGCCTCCGGGCTTGGCGCTGCCGAAAAGGCGGCGCTGACGAGCGCCCACAACCAGCTGTTGAACCGCGTGCGCACCGGGTGCGCGGCGCAGATCGATCAGGCAGCGGATGCCATGACGTCCCTGCTGGCGGACGCGCATTCCGCGATTTCCGCCCTCGACACGGTCGACGCCGCGCTCAATCCCCGCATCGATGGCAATGGCGCCACTGTCCCGGAATTGAAGAGGTTCCTGCAACGTTTGCTGACGACGCTGGAGCGGAACTCCAGCGCCGCCGCCGCTAATGGCACTGCAAAAACTGCCCCGCAGCCGGCGGCGCCGGCGTCGACACCCGCCCGAAACGGTCATGGAGCCGAGACGATGGCAAGTGTGGCTAACTCTGTGGAAGCGAGCGCCGGTCTGCCGGACCGGATCAACTCGCGCGATGAGGTCGTCAAATGCCTGGACCTCGTGGTCGCCTTCTACGACCGCACCGAGCCGTCCAGCCCGATCCCGCATCTCGCGCGTCGCGTGCGCCGGATGGTGCACATGGATTTCGTGGAACTGATGGAAGATCTCGCCCCGTCGGGGCTGAAGGAGTTCCGGCAGCTTGCCGGTGTCCCCGATCCCAAGAAGCCGGCTCAGAAGGATGAAAGGTAGAAAAGCATGCCAGCAGAGAGCAAAGCGAAGGTCATCGAAAGAAACCGGGCGCCGCGCGTGCAGATCGCCTATGACGTTGAAACCTACGGCAGCCCGACGACGATCGAACTGCCGTTCGTCATGGCAGTGATGGCCGATCTTTCGGGCGCCTCACAGACCAGGGAAGCGTCGAAGTCGGTCCTCGACCGCAACTTCGTCGAAACCGACGCCAACCGCTTCCCCAAATTCATGGAGGCGATGGGCCCGCGCGTGAAGGCGCGGGTGAAGAACACCCTGCCGCAGGCCGAGGGCCAGGAGCGGGACGAAGAGCTCGCGATCGACCTCACCTTCTCCAAGATGGGCGATTTCGCGCCGGACAAGGTCGCCGAGCAGGTTCCGCAACTGGCCGAGATCCTGAAGATGCGCCGTCAGCTCGAGGAGCTGCTGGGCTTCATGGACGGCCGTGTCGACGCCGAAAAGCGCATCGCGCAGCTTCTGAACAACGAGCCGCTGCTGAGCAAGATCGCCAGCCAGGCGATGGATGACGGCAAGGGCGAGGAGTAAGTCATGGCCGAACAGCAAAAGACCGCAGCCGCCACCGCCGAGGCGGAAGCCATCGATCTCGGCGAATTCAGCGGACTCCTTGAGAAGGATTTCAAGGTCAAGAAGGACGACAGCGAGAAGCTGCAGCAACTGGTGCGCAACCTGGCGCTGGCCGCCCAATCGCGCTCCGAGACCACGACGATCTCGTCCAACGCGATCAAGTCGATCAAGTCGCTGATCGCCGGCATCGACAAGATGCTGACGACGCAGGTCAACGAGATCCTGCATGCACCGGAAGTGCGCGAGATGGAAGGCACCTGGCGCGGCCTCTGGTATCTCATCAACAACACCGAGACGGATGCCAAGCACCTCAAGATCCGGGTGATGAACATCTCCAAGGAGCAGTTGGCCGACACGCTCGAAGACTATGAAGGCCAGATGTGGGACCAGAGCCCGATCTTCAAGAAAGTCTACACGGACGAGTATTCGATGCTGGGCGGCGAGCCGATCGGCTGCATCATCGGCGCCTACGAATTCTCGAACCATCCGCGCGACGTCGGCCTGCTGCGCAACATTTCGGGCATCTGCGCCTCGGCGCATACGCCCTTCATTGCCGCTGCATCGCCGCGCCTGTTCCGCATGGACAGCTGGCAGGAACTGCCGAACCCGCAGGACCTGCAGATGATCGTGAACAACCCGGCCTATGCCTCGTGGCAATCGCTGCGCGAGAGCGAGGACGCCCGCTATATCGGGCTCACCATGCCGCGCGTGCTGGCGCGCCTGCCCTATGGCTCGGAAACCGTTCCGGTGAAAGGCTTCACCTTCGAGGAGGAGGTGGGCGGCGATCATAACAAATATGTCTGGATGAACGCCGCCTTCCCGATGGGCGTGAACATCAACCGCAGCCACAAGCTCTATGGCTGGGGCACGCAGATCCGCGGCGTCGAGAACGGCGGCACGGTGATCAACCTGCCGGTGCATGCCTTCCCGACAGACGACGGATCGATCGCGATGAAGTGCCCGACCGAAGTCGCCATCGACGACCGCCGCGAGGCGGAACTGGCCAAGCTCGGCCTGATGCCGATCCTTCACCGCAAGAACACCGACCTTGCCGCCTTTATCGGCGCCCATTCATTGCAGGACGACGAGACACGCGCCGGCCGTCTTGTCGACCCCGACGCGCAGTCGAACGAGCGGCTCTCGGCGAACCTGCCCTATCTTTTCCCGGTGTCCCGTTTCGCGCACTACCTCAAGGCGATTGCGCGCGACAAGATCGGCTCGTTCAAGGAACGCACCGACATGCAGATCTGGTTGACCGAATGGATCAACCGGTACGTGCTGGCCAATCCAGCCTTCGCTGACGACAAGGCGCGCGCCAAGCGTCCCCTTGCCGCGGCCGAGGTCCAGGTCGACAGCGTCGAAGGCCGGCCCGGTTACTACAATGCCCGTTTCTATCTGCGTCCGCACTACCAGCTGGAAGGCATCAACGCCTCACTCCGGCTGGTGTCGGAACTGCCGTCAGTGAAGGGCTGAAATCGCAAAGTGTTTCGTTTGAAAGCGGTGGAGAAAGACAATGCCTGACAGAGCCGATGCGCCTTCGATGAAGATCGACGGTTTCCTGAAAGTCCCGGATATCAAGGGCCCGAGCAAGCGGGACGGCCATGAGGACGAGATCGAGATCCATGGCGTCGATTACAAGATGATCGCGCCGTACGACCCGAACTCGCTGTCGCGGCGCGGCCGCGTGTCGATGGGGATGATCAAATTCTTCAAGCACTACGACAAGTCTTCGCCTTACCTGAAGAAGGCGCTGTTCGAGAACAAGGCGCTCGACGAGGTGGTGTTTTCGGCACGCCGCACCATTGACGGCGAGACCAGCGACTATCTGGTCGTGACGCTCACCGACGCTTCGGTCATGGAATACGATATGCGGCAGGCCCGCGACGAGGCGGACCTCATCGAGGAAGAGGTCAGCTTCGCCTACAAGAAGATCAAGTTCGTCTACAACAAGGACGACGAGATCGAAATGGACGTCTATGTCGGCAAGTGAGGCCAAACGGCCTGGTGCGAAGGCGCAACTTGCCGGCAGCTCCCGGGCGAAACGCGAGGCGGTCCAGCCCTCCCTCTGGGACCGCCTCGTCAACGATTTGCCCGGGCTGACGTCGGAGATCGACGGGCTGCGTCGCCTGCTGGAAGAAGAACTCGGCGCCGAGCGCGTCGAGGCTCTTCTTGCCGGCAGCGCGCGCGCCATCGATGCCGATGCCGAATTGACGTCCGAGCAGAAACGGCGCCTGCACCGGCTGGTGTTCCAGACCGAGCATCGCGCCGAAATCGAAAGCCGCGGCGTTGTGGTCTCGGCGCGCGTGCTGCGCGAAGCCGTCCGGCGCGACATCGAGGCCCTGTTCAACACCGAGCGCTTCGAATCCGTCCCGATGCTTTCCGATGCCGAGCACGAAGAGCCTTTGGACGAGCTGCCGCCGCTCGCCGATTTTCCGGAAGTGCGCCGCAGCGTCGTGAATTACGGCGTGCCGTCCTTTTCGGGCCGCTCGTCGCGTGATTTCGACCGCGACGCCCTGGCGCGCGAGATCCGCGCTGTGCTCGCCACCTTCGAGCCGCGCCTCAAGGAAAGCGCCACGACCGTGAATGTCACGCTCGGCGACAAGAGCGTCGGCCTCAAGATCGAGATCGACGCCGTTCTGATCATGACGCCGACGCCGGAACGCATGCGGCTGCGCACCACGATCAATCTCGACAACGGCCTGGCGCGAACCGAATTCCGGGAGACCTGAAATGGATCGGGTCTTCGTTGAGTATTACGAAGAGGAACTGACCCATATCCGGGCGCTTGCCGCCGAATTCGCCGACATGCATCCGGCGGTCGCCCGCAATCTTTCCCTCGACACGGTCCCCTGCCCCGACCCTTATGTCGAACGGCTACTCGACGGCGTGGCCTTTCTGGCGGCGCGCACCCGGCTGAAGGTCGACGCGGAGCGCTCGCGGTTTTCGCGCGCCGTGCTCGACGTGCTCTATCCGGACCTGGTGACGCCGGCGCCGGCGACGGCGATGGCCGTGCTGAAACCTGGACAGCAGGTGCAGTCGATGATCGCCGGCCACGCCGTCGCGCGCGGAACGCGGCTGGTCTCCAGCCTGCATCCGGGGCTTTCGACGCGCTCAACCTTCACCACCGCGCAGGAAGTGACGCTGTGGCCGATCGCGATCACCTCGGTCAGCTATTTCCAGGATCGGAGCGCGCTGGCGGCTGCCGGCATCGCGCCGGTCGGCGGCGTGCGCGGCGAAGCGGCGTTTCGCGTCACGTTGGCGCGGTCCGGAAAGGGCAAGCTCAGCGAATTGTCGCTCGATCGTCTCGACCTCTATTTCGCCGGGCGCGCCAAGGCGCCGCTGCTGTTCGACGCGATCTTCGGCGCCTGCTCGGCTGTCGGCGCCCGAGCCGAAGGCAAGACCAATCCGCTCACGGCCCTGCCCGAGCCCGAAATGATCGGCATAAGCGACGATGAAGCTCTGATGCCGCGCACCCGCCCAACCTTCGAGGGATACCGGCTGCTGCGCGAGTATTTCATCATCCCCGAGCGCTTCAACTATGTGCGCGTCGCCGGCCTGCAGCCGGTGGTGCGCAGATGCGATGGAAGCCTCGAGATCATCTTCCTGTTCCGCCGTCCGGCACCGGAACTCGCCGATGTGACGACAGCCGATTTCGAGCTCTTCGTGACGCCGGTGATCAATCTCTTCGAGCGCGAATGCAACGTCATCGAGATCGATCAGCGCAGGACGCGTCAGGTGGTGCATGCCGACCGCACGCGGGCCCGCGATTTCGAGATTTTCCGCGTCACCCGGGTGGAAGACGCCGACGCGGAAGGCAACGAGGCGATAATTCCCGAATTGTTCAGCCTGGGGCAGAACCGCGGCAGCGGCTGGGTCTATTCGACCGAACGACGTCCGCGTCGAGCCACCGAAGAAGAGCGGCGCGAGGGTCTGACCCGCACCTCCTACACCGGCGACGATGTCTTCGTCGCGGTCTCGCGCCCGGCTGGAAGCCCGGCGAACCGGCCGCTCAAGCGACTCGACATCATGGCGCTCTGCACCAATCGCGACCTGCCGATCCTCGACGACACCCCGACGCTGACGCTGGAAACCGCGGATCCGGTCGAGACGGTGCGGCTGATGGGTGCGCTGCGGCCGCCGCAACCGGCGATCCCGGCAGCGCTGCCGGCGGGCGCCGAAGGCGAATCCCGCGCCGACAATCTCGCCTGGCGGCTGGTGGCGCAGCTCTCGCTCAACTTCCTCAGCCTCGCCAAGGAAGGCCGCGGCATCGATCCGCTGCACGCGCTGCTCGACCTCTACGCCGATCGCGGCGATCCGGGCCTTGCCCGCAACGTGCATTCGATCACCCGCATCGACTCGCGCCCGGTGATCGAACGGCTGCAGATCGACGGGCCGATGTGCTTCGGCCGCGGCACGGAGGTGACGCTGCATGTCGACCAGTCGGTGCTGGCAGGTCAAAGCTCGCTGCTGCTTTCGGCCCTGCTGGCGCGGCTGTTTGCCCGCCATGCCGGGATAAATGGCTTCGTGCGGACGCGCACGCGGTTGCTGCAGAAGCAGGAGGATGTGCCATGGCCGATGACGCCCGGCAATCGCTACCTGATCTAGCGCAGCCGGCTCCGAAGGAAGCCGAGGCGCTGTCGGAGGGCTTCGACTTCTTCGAGCTGCTGCGCCGCCTCGAACAGCGGCGCGGATTGTTCGGCTATTCCGGAACCGCGGACCGCGAGCCGGCAAGGCTCGGCCAACATGTGCGCCTGAGCTTCTCGGCGCGGGACGTCGTCAAATTCCAGGATGCCAGGGACAAGGCTCCGGCGCGCGTGACTGTCGCCAATCTCGGCCTGCTCGGGCCGGAAGGGCCGATGCCGCTGCATCTGACCCGCTGGGTGCTCGACCGCCTGTCGCAGCGCTGGTTCACAGGCGCCGACGCCGAGCAGACCAGCGACACGACTTTCGTCGACTTCGTCAACATCCTGCAGCACCGCATGATCGCGCTCTACTACCGGGCATGGGCCGACGCGCATCCGGCGGTGCAGGTCGAACGCTCGGTCGGCGGGCGCGTGCGCGCCATGCTGGAAGCGATGGCCGGGATCGGCCTGCCCGGCACGCAGGACCCCGAGCTTGACACGGTGCGGCTGCGCCAGGCCGGATCGCTCGCCAACCAGGTCGACGGCGCGGAGCGGCTGACACTGTTTCTCGCCACGGCCTTCAAGGTGCCGGTTGAGATCAAGGAATTCGTCGCCGCCTGGATCACCATACCGAAGGCGCTGCAGAGCCGTGTCGGAAAGGCCTATGCCTCGCTTGGCAGCGGCGCGACAATCGGCCCGCGCGTCTTCAGCCGGCAGAGCAGGATCGAACTGCGCGTCGGACCGCTGAGCCTCGACGACTTCAAGTCGTTCCTGCCCGGAGAACGCCGCCTTGCCCTGTTCAAGAAGGCGGTGCGCGACATGATCGGAGAGGCGCTCGACGTCGATCTGCGCATCGTGCTCGCGCGGGAGGCGGTGCCACCGCCTAAAATGGGAACCATCCAGCTCGGCCGGACCTCCTGGCTTTCGCGCCCCGCCGAGAAGGGCGACGCCGACGATCTCAGGTTGCGCACCGTCGTCGGCTGGCGGTCGGACATGGCGGAGGCAGCCGCATGAGCCTGCTGCTGACGCTGGAACAAGGCCCGCGCTCGCAAGTGGTCAGGCAGACCCGGCTGGACGAGGGCGAACTGGTGATCGGCCGCAGCGCCGACGCCGGCTGGCAGATCGACGATCCGGACATGTTCGTCTCGCGCGCCCACTGCAAGATCAGCGGCGGCCGTGACGGCTACTACGTGACCGACACGTCGAGCAGCGGATTGTTCATAGACGACTCCGACAGCCCTCTGGGAGCCGGCAGGTCGGCGCGGCTGCAGAGCGGCATGCGGCTGCGCATGGGCGACTATGTGCTCCATGTCGAGGTGCAGCCGGGCGCCGGCCACACGTCGGTCGGTCAGGCGCCGATCGTCAACCATGCGGCGCCAGCATGGTCATCGCCGCAGCCAAGGACGCCGCCCAGCCTCGGCGGCGATGACTTCTTCTCGGCCAAGGTCGAGGAAGAGCCGCCGCGCCCGCGCCCGGCCGGGTTGCCGGATCCATTCGAGAAGCCGGTGCCCGGAGCCTACGATCGCGTTTCCAGCCAGCGCAGCTCGCCGGCCTTCGATGACCCGTTCAGCCTCGATCCGGTGGCAACGCCGGCCTCAAACGATGAGCCGGCCGCCGGCCGAGCGGACCCGTTCGGCTTCGGCGACATGCCGTCGCGCAACGATACGCCCGAACCCGCGCCCAGAGCGGCCAGTTTCAACGACGATTTCAGCTTCGGGCCGGCCCCGACGCCCGCTTCCGCCAATGCCGCCGATCCGGTTGCTCGTGTCGAGCGCCCCGCCGAAAAACCACAAGCTGCTCGTCCATGGGAGATACCGGCACAGGCGGCTCCCGCCCCGTCCCGCCCTGTTCCCGTGCCCAAGCCGTCCCGTCAGCCGCAACCGGCGCCAAGTGACATGGCGCTGCGCGCGGCGTTCCTGCGCGGCATGGGCGTCGAAGAGGCCGATTTTCCCGGGCGCGATGCGATTGTCGAAATGGAGAAGTTCGGGCGGGAATACAGGCTGATGCTCGATGGCCTGATGCAGCTCCTGCGCAAGCGCGCCGAGGAGAAGGGAAGCGCGCGCGTCGCCCAGACGATGGTCGGCGCTTCCGAGGTCAACCCGCTCAAATTCCTGCCGACGGTCGAGGACGTCATCGTCACCATCATCGCCGAACGCAGCCCCGGCTTTCTCTCCGGCGAAGCGGCGATCGGCGACGCGGTGAAGGACCTTGCGCAGCATCATGTGCGCGCCTGGCGCGGCGTGCAGGCAGCGTTGCGGCGCATGATCGACCGTTTCGATCCGGCCGCGATCGAGGAAGAGCTCAAGTCCAATTCCGCCATCGGCAATCTGCTCGCCGGCGGTCGCAACGCCAAGCTTTGGGAACTCTACCAGAAACGCCACCGCGACATCGCCCAGAGCGCGGAATCGAGCTTCCTGGGCGAGATCGGCGCTGACTTCAGGGATGCATATGAAGAGGAGTGAAGCATGATCGACAGACGCGAATTCATCGTTGCCATCGGCACCACGGCCCTGCTTGCGGCTTGCCAGAGCGGCCCGCCGAAACCATCGGTGATCTCGGTCAACGTGACCGGCGGCGCCGGCATGAACCCGGGACCGGGCGGCGGCGACCGGCCGGTGACGGTGTTGGTGATGCGGCTTGCCAGCACCGGCAAGTTCAATTCGGCCGACTATTTCGCGCTGCAGGGCGATGCCGGTTCGGCGCTCGGCGCCGACCTCATCGGCTCGGATTCGATCTCGGTCGCGCCGGGCAAGACGGCGGCCAAGACCATCACCGTCGAGCCGAACGCCACGGCGCTCGGCTTCGTCGCGCTGATCCGCGAACCCGGCGGACGCAACTGGCGCACGACCAAGTCGGTATCGCCGGGGTCGAAATTCACCATCAACGTCAACCTCGGCAAGGGCGGCATATCCGCCTAGCGAAGCGCCAACAGGGCAGTGCAGAGAGTGGCAGCATGAGCGACGCAAACAGGGTGCTGTGGTCCGAGGGGCTCTTCTTGAGGACCCAGCATTTTCAGCAGCAGGACCGGTTCTTCGAGGGGATGGTGCGCGGCGCCTTGCAGGCCGGCCAGCTCCATACGTTCGGCTTCCAGCAGCTGACGCTCGACCAGTCGCTGCTCGATGCCGGTCAGGTCTCGATCGTGTCCGCCCGGGGCATTTTCCCGGACGGCACGCCCTTCTCCATCCCCGAGCTGATGGATGCGCCGAAGCCGCTGCCGGTCACGGCCGACACCGGCGCCGGGCCAGTGCTGGTGGCGCTGCCGCTCGAACCACCCGGCGGCGTCGGATTCGATCCGGCGCATGCCCAATCGACCGGCGCGCGCTACCACGGCAAGATCGTCCCAGTGCGCGATGCCGTGCAGGGCGGCGCCGATCCGGAGGAGATCGAAATCGCCCGGCCGCAAGCCGTGCTGCTGGCGCCCGGCAAATCGGTCGGCGGTTATACCGCGCTGCCGGTCGCCGACATCAAAGGCGTTCGTGCCGATGGTGGCGTCTCGCTCGACCAGTCCTTCCTGCCGCCGACGCTGATCACCGGCGCCGTCGCCTGGTACCGGCAATTGCTGCAGGAGGTGGTCACCGGCCTCGACCAGATCGCCGAGGCGCATGGCAAGATGGTGATGGGCGGTGCCGGCCGCAGCGTCGAAGACCTTTTGATGCTGCACCTCGCCAACGCCGCGCGGCCACGCCTTGCGCATATGCTCACACAGGATGTCTTCCATCCGGCCGAGCTCTATCTCGAGCTTGCCGGCCTTGCCGGGGAGATGGCCACCTACGGCTCGAGCTCGCGGCGGCTCGGCGAATTGCCGGCCTACGACCACATGGCGCCCGGCCCCGCCTATATGGCGCTGGCCGACGCCTTGCGTTCGCTGATCCTCAGCCTGCGTTATATCGAGCCGAAATCGCGTGCGCTGCCGGTCATGCGGCACGCGACCAATGTCTGGAAGGTGCGCATCGACAACCCGAAGCTTCTGGTCGCCAGCCGCATCGTCATCCGCGTCGGCTCCGAGCTCTCGGAAGACGCGCTGCGCAAGATCTTCGTCAACCAGGCGACGGTCGGCTCGGCGGACCAGTTCGAGGGTCTGTGGAAGTCGCGCCTGCCCGGCATTCCGCTGAAGCCGCTGCACTCTCAGCCGCGCGAAATCCCCTATGACGGCGACCGGCTGTGCCTGGAGCTCGACCAGAAGAGCGAGCATTGGGCCTCGCTGCTCGACGCGCCGGGCTTCGTCATCGGCGTTTCCGGCGTGCTGCCGAGCGAGCCGCAGGTCGACTGCTATTCGGTGAACAGGTGAGGCCATGAGCCGGGATGATCCCTTCGGACTGTCGGAGGATCGCGAGCGCACACGCATCCGGCTGACCGGTGCGGCGCCGCGGCCGATGGCGCCGTTGGCGCCGGGCGCGCCGGTCAAGCGGGCGCGCGCCCATCCCAACACGCTCATCAACATCTTCGCGCCGCTGCTCGAATTCGCGCCGGAGCTCGAAAGCGCGCTGGCGCCTGAGAACCCGGAAGTGATGCGCACGCGCCTGCTCGACGAGTTGGTGCAGGCTCGCGACGCCGCTGTTGCCGCGGGCTCATCGCTGGAGCGCGCGGACCAGGCGGCCTGGGCCGTGGCGGCACTGCTCGACGACCTTGCGCTCAACACGCCGTGGGGCGGCGCCAGCGCGTGGCCGCGACAGCCGCTTGTGGTCATGCTGCGCGGCGACGTCGATGCCGGCACCCAGTTCTTCACCAGGCTCGACGAGCTGGAGCGGCATCCCAACCGCGACCGCGAGATGCTGGAGCTGCAATATTACTGCCTGGCGCTCGGCTTCCGCGGCAAGTACCGAGTGCCCGGCCGCGCCGGCGACCGTTCGCTGAACGCCGTGCGCGTGGCGGCGGCGCGCTTCCTGCGCAATGCAGATGCCGAGGATTCGCCGCTGTCGCCGAACTGGAAAGGCGTGATCGCGTCCGACGAGCCGCAGCGCTTCATCGTGCCGATCTGGGTGATGGCGCTTGCCGCGATTGTCGTCGCCGCCGCTGCCTATGTCGGCCTATCGATGGGCCTGAGCAGCCAGGCCGTCGAGCTTTCTGCGCTGGTGCGCACGCTGCCGCCGGCCTCGCGCGGCGATGTCACCCGCGCCGCGCCCAAGCAGGATGCCCCCGAACCCGAAGCGCCGCAGCCGGTCGATTTCGCGCTGTTGCCCGAGTTCAAGGCCGCGGCGCCGGACGAGCTGAAGGGCGCGCTGAGCGGCACCGAGAGCGTCTCGCTGGCGAAGCTCATCATCCAGTCCTCCAATCCCGAGCTGTTCCAGTCGTCGCGGCCGACGCTGACCGAAGGCTACGAGCCGCTCATCGCGTCGATCGCCAAGGTGATCCTCGACAACAAGGAGCTGATCGGAAAGATCACCGTCGTCGGCCATACCGACAATGTGCGGCTGCAGAAGTCCAATCCGCTGGCCAGCAACCAGCGTCTGTCGGAAGCCCGCGCCGAAACCATAGCCAAGCTTCTGGTGCAGGCCGGCGTGCCGCAGGACAGCATCTCGTCCGAGGGCCACGCCGAAACCGATCCGGTGGCCGACAATTCGACGCGCGAGGGCCGCGCGCTCAACCGGCGCGTTGAGGTTCTGGTCGAGAAGAGGCTCTGAGATGTTCATCCTGCGCTTCCTCTGGGCCGTCATCACCTCGCGTTTCCTTTGGACGCTGATCGGCATTGCGCTGCTGTCGCTGTTGATCTGGGTGTTCGGCCCGATCGTGCAGGTCGGCCCTTACGCGCCGTTCGAATCCGACAATGTGCGCATCGCCATCATCGCCGGGCTGATCATCCTGTGGCTGATCTGGCTGATCATCGCGCAGCGCCGCGCGATCCGCGCTAACCGCATGTTCGTCGCCGAGATCGCGGCACCTGTTCAGGAGAAGCAACTTACCCCCGGCGAGGAGAGCGTGGCGGCCGTCGGTGCCAAGTTCGGCGAGGTGATGGCCGAGCTCAAACGGCGCAAGCTCGGCGGCAGAAAATTCCTGCGCGAGATGCCGTGGTATGTGATCGTCGGGCCGCCGGCCACCGGCAAGACCACGGCACTGCGCCAGTCGGGCCTCAATTTCCCGATCGACCTGACCGACGACCTGCAGGGCGTCGGCGGCACGCGCAACTGCGACTGGTTCTTCTCCGAGAACGCGGTGCTGATCGACACGGCAGGCCGCTACGTCCAGCAGGAAAGCCAGCCGGACGTCGACGCCGCGGAATGGTTGGGCTTTCTCGACCTATTGAAGAAGCACCGGGGCCGCCGTGCGCTCAACGGCGTCATCGTCGCGCTGTCGATCGACGCGCTGTCGGAAGGCGACGAAGCGATCAAGGCGCATGGCCGAAAAATCCGCCGCCGGCTGGCTGAGCTGAACGATCGGCTCGAGATCCGCCTGCCGGTCTACCTGATGCTGACCAAGGCCGACCTGATCAAAGGCTTCGAAGCCTTCTTCGGCGGCCTGTCGACGACGGCGCGCGAGCAGGTGTGGGGCACCACCTTCCCGCTCGATGCCCGCGTCAACGCCGGGACGATCCAAACCGAGCTGGCCCGGCTTGCCGCCGAGCTGGAACGGCGGCTGGTGCCGCGGCTCGAAGACGAGGACAAGCTTGGCCAGCGCGCCGAAATCTTCCGTTTCCCGGCGCAGCTGGCCAGCCTCTCCGAGCCGATCCAGGTGCTGGTCGAGGCGATGTTCGGCGAGAGCCGCTACGAGGAAGCCGCCTGGCTGCGCGGCCTTTATCTGACGTCGGCGACGCAGGAAGGCGCGCCCATCGACCGGCTGACCGCTGCGCTGTCATCGTCCTTCGGCCTGCCGCCGCGTCGCGCCATGCCGGCGTCGCGCGTCGAGAAGCGCAGCTTCTTCCTGCGCAATCTGCTCACCGAAGTGATCTTCAAGGAGGCCGGCCTCGGCACGTTCGATCCGCTGGCGCAGCGCCGCCGCGCCTGGATCTGGCGCGGAGCCGCCGCCGCCTGCGCGCTCGCGGCGCTGCTGGCCGCCGGATTGTTCACCTGGTCCTATCTCGACAACCGCAATGCGATCACCGCGCAGGCCGGCCAGTTCGAGGCGTTGCAGCAGCCTCTGACAGACGTCGCCGCGATGCCGGCGGCGGTCGAGCAGCCGACCATGGACGGCGCATTGGCGGCGATGGACGCGGTGGCGACGGCCCGCACCGCTCCGCCGGATGCGATCCACAATTTGCTCGGCCCGACCGCTTCGGCGGAGTTGGTGCGCGCGCAGGCCGACACTTATGACCACGCTCTGCGCAACGTGCTCGAGCCGCATATGGTCGCCTTGCTCGAGGCGACGATGTGGCGGCAGATCCGCGATCCGGATTTCATGCTCGGCGCGCTGAAGACCTACCGGATGATGACCGGCCTGTCGCAGATGGACACCGATTTCGTGCAGAACTGGTGGGTGAACAGCCTGCCGCAATTCGCCCCGGCGCCGCCCTTCCCGACCCAGGATGCCGAAGAGCATCAGCTTGCCGCCATCCGGCGCATGGCGGTCGACGACAGCTACATCGCGCCGGACAAGGAACTGGTCGCCGAGGCGCTGAAGACGGTGTGCACGATCTCGCTGCCGGAGCGCGCCTACAAGCAATTGCTGGCGGACCCCGAAGTGGCAGCCGTCAAGGAATGGGTACCGGCCAATTTCGCCGGGCCAAACGGCGCCAAGGTGTTCGCGCGCCGCTCCGACAAGACGCTGCGCGTCGGCGTGCCTGGCCCCTACACCTATGTCGGTTTCCACGACGCGATCCTCGACCGGGTCGAGGACGTGGCGGGACAGGCGGCGCTCGACCGGGCGGTGTTCGCCGGCGGTTGCTCGGAGAATTCGGAGACGTCGGTCTCGGCGCTCTCCGAGGACATCCTGAAGCTCTATTACGACGACTATATCGCGCAGTGGGATTCCTTCCTGCGCGACATGCGGCTGGCGCCGCTGACCGATCTCAACGTCGCCAGTGAGAACCTCAAGGACCTGTCCAATGCCGACTCCGCGCTGAAGCGCCTGCTGACGGCGGTGGTGCAGGAAACCGACCTCACTCGTTCCGACGATGCGTCGGCCAACGACAAGGCCGGCGCCGCCCAAACCGGATCGAAGCTCTTGAGCAAGCTGGGCAAGCTCGGCAAGGTGGTGACCACCGGCGCGAAGCTGTTGCCCCGCGCGGGCTCCGCCAATCAGGTCGATATGACCGGCAGCCTGGTGGCCGAGCACTTCAAGCCGCTCAAAGGCACGATCGCGCAGGTCGACGGCCAGCCGCCGGCGCTCGATGCCGCGGTCGTGGCGCTGACGGCGCTGTCCAACGTGCTGCAGACGGTGACGGCCAATCCCAACCCGCAGGATGCGATCAAGAAGCAGGGTGGCCTCGCCGAGCTGACGGGCGCGGTCGCCAGGCAGGCGCAGATCCTGCCCTCGCCGATCAACGACTGGCTGGGCGGCATTGCCGGCGACACCAGCGGCCTGTCGCAGAAGGCGGTGACCAATGAGCTCAACGCCATCTGGCGGGCCGATATCCTGCCCTTCTGCCAGGCCGCGCTCAACAACCGCTATCCGTTCAGCCCGGACAGCGCCGTCGACGTCAATGTGCGCGACTTCCAGCGCCTGTTCGGGCCGACCGGCCTGATCGACGCCTTCACCAACGATCATCTGATCAACTATGTCGACACCGCCAGCGAGCCGTGGAAATGGCGCGCCGATTTCGGCCTGGATCCGGCGGCGCTCGCCGCCTTCGAGCAGGCGCGGCATATCCGCGACGATCTCTTCCCCGGCGGCACCGGACCGGTGATGAATTTCACGCTCGAGCCGAAGGACCTGTCGCCCAACGTGGCGCGGGTGACGCTCAATCTCGATGGCCAGAACATGGTCTATTACAACAACGCGACCAGGCCGCAGCCGATGACGTGGCCGGGGAAGGACGGCACCGGCGTGATCTCGCTGGCCTTCCAGCCGGTAGACGGCTCGCCCGAGGTGATGCTCAACGAGACGGGCAGCTGGGCGTGGCTGAGAATGCTGCGCGGCGGCCGCTTCAACGCGACCAAGCTCACCGATGTCTACAGCCTGCGGCTCGGCACCAAGGGCATGTGGGCCGATTTCGAGCTCAAGGCGGCCAGCGTCGAGAACCCCTACACGTTAGAGATGTTCAAGAAGTTCACATGTCCACCGCAGATCTGATCCTGCCCGGCTTCTACGGCAAGATGCCTGCCGCCGGCGACTTCGTGACGAGGCGGCTGCCGGGCGATTTCGTGCGCGTTTGGGACCGCTGGCTGGCGCAGCACATCGTGCCGCTGTTCGGGCTCGAAGCCTGGCCGGCGGACACGGCGCTGCGTTTTCTGGCCGGCCCCGGTTCGTTCGGCGCCTCGGCGGGCATCGTGCTGCAAAGCGCCGACCGGGTCGGCCGGCAATTCCCGTTGAGTGTCGTCGCAAGGCTGTCGGGGGCGCGGCTGAAGCTGGCTTATGCGGACGCGTGGTTCGAAGGGGTCGAGAATGCGGCGCTGGCCGCGCAACGCGGAGAGCTGACGCCCGACGAACTCGACGCGGCGCTGGCCGCCCTGCCCGTTCCACCCGTCAAGGATGAGGGCAATGTCATCGACGACCTTGTCATGTGGACGGCGCATACGGATATTTTCGACGTCGATCCGCAAACGCCGCGGCCGACGCTCGAGCAGATCTTCGCGGCGAGTTGGGAGACCAGCTGATGCAGATCTGGAACCAGATGGGCTATCCGCACGAATATACCACCGCCACCGATGTCGCGGGCCACGAGCACATCGTGGTTATCGTCAAGGGTACATTCGATTTTCCGGCGACGCCCGGCGGAGCGGTGCAAAAGTCGGCGCGGCAGGTCCCTCTGGTCACGGCCGACATGCACACCGGCGACGCCGGTTTCTCCGCCACGCTTTGGGAATCAGATTTCGCTTTCCACAAGCCACGCTGCGACGTGATCGTGAATGGCTTCGCTTACGCGCCCGGCGGACGGCCAGCGGAGCGAGTGCTCGTCGGCGTCAAGCTCGGCAATTGGTCGAAACGGTTCGAAGTGGTCGGCCATCGCGAGTGGCGAGCCATCGGGCCGATGTTCACCGCAACCGCGCCACGGCCCTTCCTGAAGCTACCCATATCCTATGACGTTGCATGGGGTGGCGTCGACAGGCTGGACCCCGACGACAAGCCGCCGGCAAGTTACAAATACAACCCGGTCGGCACCGGCTGGTCACGCGCCAGGAACCAGCGTTTCATTCCGGGCCTTGGCTTGCCGAACACGCAATCCGTCGGCGAGGAAATCCGTTCGCCATTCGGTGACTACAAACCAATGAGTTTCGGGCCGATGGGCCGAGGCTGGCCCGGGCGCATCGAATATGGCGGCACCTATGACGAAAACTGGATGAAGAACATCTTTCCGTTCTTGCCGCCCGATTTCGATGACCGCTATTTTCAGATGGCGCCAGCCGACCAGCAGATCGACTATCCGCGCGGCGGGGAAGAGGTCCAATTGGTCAATCTGACGCCGGAAGGAAGGCTGAGCTTTCGTTTGCCACCTTCCGGCCTCTCGATGACTTTGTTCAAGCAACAGCACCGGGTTTTCGACGGGAGCGTGTTGCCCGACACCGTGCTTATCGATCCTGAAAACCGACGCTTTTCATTGGTTTGGCGCGTCTCTCATCGAATTCAGCGAATGATCCTGGAGTTTACGGAGTGCTGGGTCGGCCCACCCAGCGAGTCGATGGTGCGCGCCATGGACAGGGGCAAGGAATATATCCGCGCGAGCCTGAAAACATCCACGGACACCGACGCATGACCGGGTCGATTGAAGTCGCTTCGATTGGCATGGTGACGGCAGTCGGCCTCGACGCCCCATCCTCGTGCGCGGCCATGCGCGCAAAAGTGGACGGGTTCCAAGAAACGCGGTTTCGAGGCCCGCGTGGCGGCTGGCTGACCGGAGCGCCGGTGCCACTTCCCAGAACCTGGATCGGCGAGAAGCGCATTGCGCACCTGGCAGCGGGCGCAATTGTCGAGGCGTTCGACAATTTCCCCGAGGCACGAGGGCAGACCGCCCTGATCCTATGCATAGGTGAAGAAGGCCGTCCGGGTCATCCTGTCCGCAATCCGGCCAACCTCTTGCGCCGCATCGCCGACATCGTCGAGGTCGACGCCTATTCACGCTCCCGGGTCGTTGCCTACGGTCGTCCCTCCGGTCATGTCGCACTGGAGCAGGCGCGGCGACTCATTTCCACCGGTGAAATGCCTTACGTGATGATCGTCGGCGTCGACAGTTATCTGACCTCCGAGACCATCCGCCATTACATCGGCGAAAACCGAATTCTCGCGCCGCAAAATCCAAACGGCTTCATCCCGGGCGAAGCGGCAGCGGCGGTCGTGTTGTCGCGACGCGGTGCCAGGACCCTGCGATTGACCGGGCTCGGCCTCGCTCGCGAGCTGGCTGCAATCTACAACAAGGAAGACCTTCCTCTTCGTGGCGACGGGATGACGGCGGCCTACCGCGCCGCGCTCGATCAGACCGGTATCGAGATGAACCGGCTCGGCTACAGAATTTCCGATCTCATCGGCGAACAATACTGGTTCAGGCAGACCGCGCTGGCATCATTGCGGTTGATCCGCGGGCGCGACGCCTTCCAGGATCTGTGGTCGCCCACCGAATTCGTCGGCAATGTCGGTGCGGCGGTCGTTCCGATGATGATCGGAATGGCCTGGACAGCCGCCCGAAAGGGCTATGACAAGGGCAATCCCGTTCTTATCGAGGCCTCCAACGACAGCGGCGCCTGTGGTGCCGCCATTTTTGCGGTGGCGAGCTGATGTCGACAAATGTTTTTGCCAACAGTCTGGAGATCTCGGGCAAGGCCGTCGACGCGAAAACTCTGGGCGCGTTCCCGGACGTTTGCTTCACCCCGCCCGAAAACCCCGCTACGCCACCGGGCGTGCCGGTTCCTTATCCGAGTTTCGGCTTCGCGTCGGATACCGACAAGGGAACGGGAACCGTTAAGATCGCCAACAAAACCGTCAACATCAAAAACCAGTCTTACTTGACGAAGACGTCCGGCACCGAGGCTGGATGCGCGGCGAAGAAAGGGGTCATCACCTCCACAAACACGGGCAAGGAGTATTTCAATTCCTGGTCAAGCGACGTGAAGTTCGATGGCGAGCCTGTCGTTCGTCACACCGATCTCGCGACCAACAATCACGCATCACCCCAGGCCAACACTCCGCCGATGGTCCATGCGGCGCAATGGCAGGTTGATGGGATCTCCTGCAAGACAATATTGACCAGGAACGACATGGTCCTTCATCGCCATGGCGATAGTCCCTGCGACAGCAAGAAGGGCGAATGGTCGGAACACTATGTGGAAAATCAATTTATGGCGGTGTCCGGTAATCGCAATAGCACCAAGGCCAAGTTCAAGAATTATAAGTGTGACGACGCGCCATGCCTCTGCATGCACTCCAGGTGGACCAAAAGCGACAGCAAGCCCAGCGGCATCCGGAACGGCCAGACGACCGGCACCGACCATTACGACAAGAGCAAGGTGTGCCGAGACAGTCTGGCCAATGACGACCCCAATTTGGGTGAGTTCACCGACACCTGCGCGCAGGCATCCGTGGACAATCACGAGAACATGGCCGGCAAGTCAGCCGCAGAAAAGGCAAGAGTCGCAGCTTGTCTGGTCGCTGTCTTCCTCGCGCACATCCAGGAGAAAATCAACGAACACCGAAAGGCGACGGGCAAACCGCCCGTGAGCATAAAGGACGTCAGGGCCATGACCAGGTAGGAGTTAGCCCATGAGCAAGTTCACCGACGAAATCGAAACGATCCTTCGGGACCCCCGCTACCACGCCCAATGTATGCAGATCACTCCGTTCGGTCTGAATCATTGCGCTCTCCTTTTCGAGCTCGGAACGCAGGACCACGACGTCGCCTATTCCGTTGTTTTTGAGGTGAGCAGCTTCGCTCCCGGCACACAAAGTCAAACCTTGAAAATTGACGAGTGGCTTGCCTCTCTGACGTCGCCAAGCCTCACCAACCTGTTTGCCCTTCAGGTGGGGAGAGTGGTGTGGCGCTACAGCAATGGCGGCTGGACATCCACCAAGGTCGCAAAGAATCTGATGCAGCGTGTTTGGTCCTATGACGATGGCCTCACTCTCCTGGTCGGAGACAAGGGGCAGTCGTGGGCGTTCGATGGAAATGCTTGGTCGGCGTTGAAACCCGCCCGGCCGCATCGCCTGCGGGACGTTCACGGGCCAAGGCGCGACCTTATCCATAGCGTAGGACAGGTCGGGACACTGCAGCGGCTGGTCGGAGCCGGTTGGCAGGCAATCGATCTCCCGATCGAGAACGATCTATGGGGTGTATTCGTAACGCCCGACGGCGTCGTTCGCGCCTGTGGCAACGATGGCACCTGCATCCGCGTGACGAATGAAGAGATCGTCGAGCTGGAGGCGCCCAAGAGCAGATTTTTCTGCGTCCACCAGTTTCAGGGTGAAACATATTGGGGCGATAGCGACTACGGCGTCTATCGGGAGCAAGGCGACCAGTTGGTGGAATTCCACCCGGCCGGCAGCGGATGGGACATGCGTTCAGACGCTGAATATCTTTATCTTGTCGGAGGGGGCATTGCCTGGCGCTTCGACGGCAAGAAATGGAACTCGCTGCAGCTCGACTATGACGGCACCGACCTTCGCCTGATCCAGTAGTCAGCGCGGCAGATGCGCAGCCAGATATTTCCGCACACTCGCAAGGTTGAGCTGCGTCACGGGAATGGGCTGAATTGTGGGCTGTAGCATTCTGACGACGAACAGTTCGCCCGCCTCGGGGTACTCGGAAAATCGGTCGTTGGCGATCTCCCGGCCGATATTTCCCGCGACGCGTAACCCGTCCAAATGCGCCTCCAGCCGTTCGATCAACCGCGCCAGCCGATCTCCGTCCATATCGGGATTTTCGTCCGGATGGAGCAGATGATAGTCGTAGACCGTCCAAAGGAAGGCGGCCATTTCGGCGTGCTGGCGCACGATCTCACGCAGGACGGGGACGGGCATCAGTTCAGATTGATCGAACCGCCGCGAATGCGGTTCGACGCGCTTGCGTGACTGACGAGATACGTCCCGCGTATCGTGATATGCCCGTCCTTTTCCATGACGATGGTTGCTTTGCCGCAACGCAGTTCCAGCCGTTCCTGGGCATTTATGCGAACACTTTCACCGTCGCGAATAACTTGCGTGGACGATTTGCGGACTGGATCGACGATCCGCCCGACGATCAAAGGCATTCGCGGATCACCGCCTTGAAACATCAAGGCGATTTCCGAACCGACCATGGCCGACGTCAGTTCGGTGAGGCTGCGCGCGGGCAGCGCCGTCTGCTCGGGGTTCCCGGGGAAGACGACCAGCGGGACAACATCGTCGTCAAACCCCAGAAATATGCCAATCACGACACCGTCTATCTTCGCGACCGTCCTGGCCATCCGCGCATCTCTCAGTTCTGATTGATCTTGCTACCCTTCATGGTGATGTTGCTCGACGCCTTCACCTCTATTTCGCCCGATCCTATGACAGTTATATCTTTTCCTTCGATGGTGATGGTTCCATCTTTCTTCATGCCTATCGCAGCCGACCCGCATTTGATGACGATCGCGTCGCCGGCCTCGATCGACAGCGTCTTGCCGACCTTGATGCCGCCGTCTTCGCCAATTTCAACCAGACTCTTCTTCGCAATTTTGACGGCTCTATTGCCGCCAACCTCGGTGAGATCGTCCTTGGCAATTTTGGCGGAGCGGTCGGCGCCGATGTCAGCGCCCTGATTTTTTGCAATCTTGAAGTTCTGGTCGGCTCCGATCTGCACCGACTGGTTCGCGGCGACGGTCCAGCTGTCATCCGCCCCGATGTCGTGGCTCTGCGCGGCACCTACGGTGACGGACCGCGTCGTGCCGATCGTGTTCGTCTGCGGCCCGCCGACGCTCCGGGTTTCGGAAGCTCCAACCGTATCGACGCGCGCTGCGCCCACGGTGATCGCCTGAACGATCGAAACAGTCTGAGTGTGATTGGCACCAATGGTTTCGGTGGAATTGGCGCCGATGCTGATCGTCTCGTTGGCGCCGACGGTCAGCGAGCGATTAGTGCCCACCGTTTCGGTGTCGTTCGAGCCGATGTTCGTCGTCTGGTCGACGCCGATCTTGACTGTCTTGTTGTTGCCGACATCCTCGTCGAGGTTGTGGCCGACGGAGTGCTTGGCGTCGTGGTCGATGCGGTCGGACTGGTCGTGCTGGACCGTCTTGTTGCGGTCGTGCTTGATCAGCAGATGGTGGTCCTTCTGCGCCTGGAAATTGACCAGTTCGGAGCCGGCCTTGTCCTCGAACATCAGCTCGTTGTAGCCGCCGCCACCCTTCGAGGAATTGGATTTCCAGCCGGACTGCGTCGCGTTGCCCGGCAACCCGTAAGGCGGCATCTGCGAGGCGTTGTAGACGCGGCCGGTGATGATCGGCAGGTCCGGGTCGCCTTCGATGAAGTCGACGATGACCTCCTGGCCGATGCGCGGGATCTGGATGAAGCCCCAGTTGCTGCCGGCCCAGGTCTGCGAGACACGCACGAAGCAGGACGAGTTCTGGTCCTTCTTGCCGAGGCGGTCCCAGTGGAACTGCACCTTCACCCGCGCATATTTGTCGGTGAAGATTTCCTCGCCTGAAGGGCCGACGACGGTCGCGGTCTGCGGCCCGCGCATGATCGGCCGCGGCGTGATGCGCGGCGGGCGATAGGGCAGTTTGGTCGGCGCCACGCCAAGCACCACCTTGTAGTTCTCGCTGTGGGCTTCGCTCTGGGTGCGATAGCCCGGGTCGAACAGCCGGTATTCGGCGCTGACCACCAGATAGTCCTGGTTCTGGTCGTCGCGCGGAAAGCTTTCCAACGTGAACTTGCAGCCGGAAAACAAGCCGCGCACCGTGCCAACCGCCGTGCTGTGCTGGTGAACGGCCTGGAGCTCCTCGCGGCGGATCCCCGCTATCTTGTCGCCCCGGCCGACATCGAGATGCGCGCCGGGCTGGCGATAGTTTTCGCCGGAGGCCTCCTTGTGGGCGAAGGGCTGGGCCGACTTCGCCATCAGATCGGCGCCGGGCTTCTCGAAATCATAATCCGTGTGGGCATAGGCGCCCGGCCGCACCGCGCTGCCAGGTATCCATTCGGTGATGTATTCGACATCGCGCCGCGAGGCTTGGCCCTCGAAGTTGTAAAGCACCTTCTCGTAACCGGGCGCCGGCTTCAGCTTGCTCATCGCGTCGCAGAGGATGAGCGTGTGCTTGCCCTCGTCATGTTCGAAGAAATAGAAAATGCCTTCGTGCTCCAGCAGCCGCTGCACGAAATCGAGATCGCTCTCGTCATACTGAACGCAATATTCGCGCTGGGGATAGGACCCCTGCAGCCGCTTCTCGAATTTGGCGATGCCATATTTCGAGAATATCTTCTCGACGATCTCGACCGCCGTCATGTTCTGGAAGATACGGCAGTCGGTGGTGTTGCCGAGGAACCAGAGCCATGGCCGGACAGTTGCCTCGTAAAAGGACAGCCTATCCTCGATGCGGGTAAGTTTGAAATCCGCGACCAGGCCGCTGAACCAGCGCTTCGGATTGGATTCGCCCTCGACCGAAACGACGCCGCCCAGCATCTTCAACGGATCGATGTCGCGGTTCTTCGAGACGAAGCCGACGGTATAGGCGAAACAACGGCTGATCTCATCGCGGCCGATGAGATGGGTGAAGGTCAGATCGGCGCCAGCCGGCGTCTGCACAACCGTGGCACGTTCGTTCGGCATGGGTCGTGCCCCTCCTCGACGCGGCCGCCAGTGTGGTGGTTTGAAGCCCCCGTTCTATTAACTGCGTCACGTTCGGGGATGTCGAATTCACCGCACTGCGCCACAGTCAGCCTAGCACATGTTTGATGGAGACCAAATAACAGCGACGGCTAAACCGCGCCCACGCGCCGGCGTGAAACGCTCCCCTCCCGCTCAGCTTGCAAGCTGCTAGAATACCGAAGCAATTCGGGACAAGCGCCCAGCGTTTTTTCCGTCGGAAATTGCACGAAGATAAGCAATTGTTGACCAAGTTTGGCGACGCTTCCGGATGTTCATCTCTCTGCAGATCAGCAATGTCGACAGGCTGCCGGCCGGCACCTCCGCCAGCTATGCCGCCCGCGACCGCAGCTTCGAGATCGGCCGCGAGAATTGCGACTGGACGCTGTCCGATCCGGACAAGTTCATTTCGGGCCGGCATTGCGAGGTCCGCTACCAGGCGGGTTCATTCTGGCTTTATGACGTCTCGCGCAACGGCACTTTCGTCAACGGTTCGCGCCAGCGCATGGCTGGGCCGCATCGGCTGGCCCAGGGCGACCGGCTGCTGATCGGCCGTTATGTCGTCTCCGTTTCGGTCGAAGACGAACGGGCCGCGACCGGACATCCGCAGGCCAGGACCGGCTCGACACAGCGCGAACTGCCGCCCGCGACCGGCCGCCCACTGGATTTCGGCCCGCAGCCATCCTTCAATCCGGCGGGGCAGCGCCCGCCCGAGGCGGCGGCGTCGACATCCTCGGCGCTGCCACCCGGCCCGGGGGCAGTTCCAGCCAACCGGCCCGCTGAAGCGGACGCGATGTTGCACGAGATCGCCAGGGCGGCGGGCATTGCACCGGAATTGCTCAAGTCGCGCGATCCGCATGACGTCGCGGCCGAGATCGGCGCCGTGCTGAGAACCACGGTCGAGCAACTATCCCTGCTGCTCAAGGCGCGCGCGGCGGCAAAGGTGCTCGCCAAGAGCGCGAACCGCACGATGATCGGCGCCGAGGACAACAACCCGCTGAAATTCGTGCCTGGCACCGACGACATCTTGGAGATCATGTTTGCCAAGCGCAGGACCGGCTATCTCGATGCCAAGCATAGCATCGAGGATGCGTTCCGCGATCTGAAGACGCACGAAATCGCCACTTACGCCGCCATGCAGGCCGCGCTGTCCCGGTTGCTCGACGACCTGTCGCCGGAGGCGATCGCCAAGAAAATTCCGCCTGCATCCTTCTCGTCCAGGAAAAGCCAGGCCTGGGATGCGCTCGTCGCGACATGGCGGACGATGGAAGACAAGCACGAGAACGGCATGCTGGATGTCTTCCTTGCCTATTTCGCCGACGCCTACGCCAAGGCCGGCAAACAGAAATAGGCCATGGGCATGGACCACGCCGGCTGTATGTGACGGTTCTCATAGAAGAAGCCGCCTCTTCGATCATCTTGCTCTCCGATTCAATCGGCAGGCCCGTTTCAATCAGATGCCTGGGCGACTAGGATATGCTGGCAAGCTTGCCTGGCGGGCAAAGCGGCGTGGCTTGGAGCGTGTGCAGCAATGTCATGTTTCGGCGAGATGAGCCTTTCCCTGCGGCCCGCCGCCGAGGTTCAGCCTGAAACGCGTTTCTCCAGGCAAACGCCCGCTCATTGCAACTCGACGTCTGGTCGGCGCCGATGAGCTCAAAGGACGATCCCTCCAGGCCGGCGGACAAAACCGTCATCCGAGCCCCGCGGCCAAAGGCAAGGCCGCTTGCCGCTCCCGATGGTTCCGGCCCGCAAAGCGGCCGGCCTGCTCCGTCGCCTGCCCGTGAATCAACGGTGTTCGACCCCGGCGGCGGCCGGCAGATGCCCACCGGCTGGTCGTCCGGAACCGTGCTCTTTCAACCACCGACACCGGGGGTAGCTGCGGCGCCGGGTGTGCAGCAGGAGGCCCTGCTCGACGCTACCGCCGGCGTGAAATATGCCGCGGCAAATCCGCTCCTTGCCGCCGCGGCCCCGCTCTTGATGCTGTTCGGCCAGTTGCGGCTGATGCCGGTCGAACGGCAAGCGGCGCCGTTGGCTGAACACATTGCCGAAGCGGTCGAGACCTTCGACCGCGCAATCGCGAAAGCCGGCATTGGCGAGGAAGACGCGCGGATCGCCAAATTCGCGCTTTGCGAAACCGCCGACGACCTTGTCGGCAATCTGCCCTGGCCGAGCAAGGACAACTGGCTGCCGCACAGCCTGGTGGCACAGTTCTTCCACACCCAACCGACGGGCGCCGGCTTCTTCGAAGCCCTGAACAAGATCCTCGCCAAGCCGGAAGCGCATTACGACCTGCTCGAACTGATGCATGCCTGCCTGTCGCTGGGCTTCGAAGGCCAGTATCGGGGGCTGGCGGGCGAACGTAACGCGCTCGAACGTGTCCGGCGCGACGTCTACGACACGCTGCGCTACTTCAGGCCGCGCGCCGACCAGGACATCTCGCCCCGTTGGCAGGGCATGGCGGCGGCGTTGCCGAAGCCAAGGGCGCGGCTGCCGCTCTGGGCGGTCGCAGCCGCCGCGGCGACGCTGGTGACAGCGGCCTTCTTCGGATTGCGGGTGCTGATCACCGACGAAGGCGACGCGACCGCCGGCGAGTTGCTGGCGCTCAATCCGTCGACGCCCGTCACCATCGAGCGCGCCAGTGTGGCGGCGCCCACTGAGCCGGTGCCAGCCACCCCGCCACAGCCCGCGGCTCCGGATACCGCCCAGATCGACCGTATCCGCGCCGCACTTGCCAAGGAAATCGCCGACGGCGGACTGAGCGTCGGCGAGAAGGGCGAATTCATCGTCGTCGAGATCAACAACCAGCTCTTGTTTGCATCCGGCCAGGCGGATCTGAAGCCGCAGTTCCAGCCGATCGCCGCCGACATCGCCACGGCGCTCAACGCTGAACCCGGACCGATCAACATCATCGGCCACACCGACAATGTGAAGCCGAAGAAGTCGAGCACGTTCAAATCGAATTTCGATCTCTCCGTCGCTCGCGCCAAGGCCGTCCGGGCAATGATGGCCGGGCAATTGAAAGACCCGTCGCGGCTCAATGCCGACGGCAAGGGCGAGGACGAACCGATCGCCGACAACGGAACGGCGGACGGCCGCGCCAAGAACCGCCGCGTCGACGTGATGATCCCGAAACAGGAGACCTTGCAGACCGGCGCGGCGGAGAACGGCGACTAATGCGCTGGATGCTGCGGATCTTCAGCCTGGCTGCGCTTGCCGGTTTCTCGGCGGCGGTCTGGTACGCCGGGCCGCTGATCCGCTTTGCCGATACGCACCCACTTGGTCCTGTGTGGATCAGGGCCACGATCATCGGCGTCACCGTCGCCGTGCTTGCGCTGTTCTACGGGGTCCGCTTCTGGCAGCGGCGCAAGGCGCAAAAGGCGCTCGAAACGGCCATCGCGCGCAGCGACGAGCGCAACGACGATTCACAGGTGCTCGAGGCACGCATGAGCGAAGCCATCGCGACGCTGAAGCGGACGAGCGGCAAGCGCAATTTCCTCTATGACATTCCCTGGTACATCATCATCGGCCCGCCCGGCGCCGGCAAGACCACGGCGCTGGTCAATTCCGGGCTGAAATTTCCGCTTGCCGGCTCCGGCAGCGCGCAGCCGGTGGCCGGCGTCGGCGGCACGCGGTCCTGCGACTGGTGGTTCACCGACGAAGCGGTGCTGATCGACACGGCCGGCCGCTATACGACGCAGGAGTCGGACCGCGAGCGCGACAAGGCAAGCTGGCTCGCCTTCCTGGGGCTGCTGAAGAAAAACCGCGTCAGGCAACCGATCAACGGCGTTATTCTCGCCATCAGCCTTGCCGATCTGATCGGCTTCGACGACCGGCAGCTCGACGCGCATGTCACCGAGATCAGGAGCCGCCTGCGCGAGTTGCACGAGACGCTGAAGATCCAGTTTCCGGTCTATCTGCTCTTCACCAAGGCCGACCTCGTCGCCGGCTTCATGGATTATTTCGGCGATTTCGACGAGGCGCGCCGGCGTAAGGTGTGGGGAGCGACATTCCAAACCGCCGACCGCACCAAAAACATGGCCGGCGAAGCGCCGGCGGAATTCGACGGATTGGCGAAGCGGCTCGCCGAGGAGGTCGCGGACCGCCTGCAGGAAGAGACCGACCCGGTGGCGCGGATCGCGCTGTTCGGTTTTCCGGCGCAGTTCGGCGCCCTGAAGAGCCGGGTAACGCAGTTCGTCGGCAACCTGTTCGACACCTCGCGGTCGCAGGTCAATGTCAGTCTGCGCGGGCTCTATTTCTCGTCCGGCACCCAGGAAGGGACGCCGTTCGACCAGGTGCTGGGCGCGATCGACCGCAGTTTCGGCAGCGCTTCCCAGGCGCACCTTTCCGGCGCCGGCAAGAGCTTCTTCCTGCACGACCTGCTGACCGAAGTCATCTTCCCGGAATCGGGCTGGGTGTCTTTCGACAGGGCCGCCGAGCGGCGCGCAAGGCTTGCCAGGTTCGGCGGCCTTTCCGTGATCGCGCTGGCGGCGTTGGCGGCGCTCGGCGTGCTCGGCCTCAGCTTCTTCGCCAACAAGCAGCTGATCGCCTCCACCAGGCAAGCCATGGCGCATTATCGTGACAGCGCCGATTCCCTGCTGAAAAGCACGACGGTGAGCGACGTCGACCTCGAAAACGTCATCGGTCCGCTTGACCAGTTGCGCAGCCTGCCCGCCGGTTTCGACAACGGCGACCAGGGCAAGCCGATCGAGGAGACGTTCGGGCTCAGCCAACGCGAGAGGCTGTTGTCGGCCTCCAAGACCGCCTACCGGCAGGCGCTGGAGCGGACCTTCCGCTCGCGGTTGCTGGTGCAGGCCGAGCGGACGATCCAGGCCAGGATGGCCGATCCGATCGCACTCTACGAGCCACTGAAGATCTACCTGATGCTGGGCGGCAAGGCGCCGAAGGTCGACGACGAGCTGATCGTATCGTGGATGAAGCAGGACTGGGAAGAGAACCGCTACCCCGGCGAGAACAACCGCGAGGGCCGCGCGCAGCTCGAAATGCATCTGCGCGCCATGCTTACGCTCGACGACGCCTACGATCCGGTCTTCGCGCTCAACCAGCCGCTGGTCGAGGCCGCGCAACGTTCGCTGGGGCGCATGAGCCTCGCCGACCGCGCCTCGGCGCAGATCAAATCGGCGGTCTACGCGGCAAGGCTGCAGGATTTTTCCGTCGCCGCCAAAGCCGGTCCGGAAGCGCAGCTGCTGTTCGAGCGCATGGACGGCACCGACCTCGCCGATCTTCACGTTGCCGGCCTTTACACACGTGCCGGTTTCAACCGCTTCTTCCTGCCACAGCTCTCGCGCATGGCGCAGACGCTCGTCGACGACCGCTGGGTGCTCGGTGGCGGTGGCGAACAGGGCGGCATCGACCAGGACCTGCCCAAGCTCGGTCCTGAGCTCATCGACCGCTACGGCAAGGAATTCGCCGCCGCCTGGAACGGCGTGCTCGACCAGCTGAAGCTCAAGGCGATGCTGAAGGACAAGCCGCATTATCTGGCGCTTTCGGCCGTCGCGTCGCCGGATTCGCCTCTCGACCAGCTGTTCACGGCGATAGCCGATGAAACCGCATTGACCAAGGACACGGCCGTCGAGAGCGAGACCAGCACCGCGCAGCAGGATCCCGCCGCCATGGCCAAGGGCCTGGCCCGCATCGGCCTGCAGGTCGCCGGCGGCAAGTCGCAGAGCCGCGCCGGCGCTAGCTCGGTCGTCGCGCAGAACGCCGGCGCGAGCGTCGAGGCGCAGTTCCGGCCGTTCCAGGCGCTGGTCAGCGGAGCGGCCGGACGCCGGCCGCTCGACGCGCTGACGCAGAACTTCCACGACATCTTCCAGAGCCTGAAGCTCGCTGCCGACGTCCCCTCGCAGACCGAACGCGTCAACGCCAATCTGCAGCTGCAGATCTCGACCTTGCGCGCCAATGTCTCGCGCCTGCCCAAACCGCTGGCGCGCATGGTCAATGCCGCGGCGGACGAATTCGAGGGCAATGTCGCCGAGACCTCCGTCGCCAACCTCAACCAGACCCTCGACCAGACGGTGACGCGCGCCTGCGAGGAGGCGGTCAACGGCCGCTATCCCTTCGCTCGCGACAGCAGCGAGGACATCCCGATGGCGGATTTCGCGAAGCTGTTCGCGCCTGGCGGCTTGATGGACCGTTTCTTCGCGCAGAACCTTGCACCGTTGATCGACATGACTGGGCAGGAATGGAGCTGGAAGCAGAATGTGCGTTCCAGCAAGGACCTGGCAAAATCGACCTTGAAGGCGTTCCAGTCGGCCGCGGAAATCCGCGCCGCCTTCTTTCCGTCGGGCGGATCGACGCCGTTGGTGTCGATCACCTTCACGCCCACCTCGCTGAACAGCGAAGCCGACAGCGCGGTGCTCAATGTGGACGGGCAGACGGTGCAGAGCGCCCAGGCCGGCAACGCGCCGAGCATCGTGACATGGCCGAGCGGCGCCGCTTCCGGATCGGCGAGCCTCAGCCTGGCGCCGGAAATGCCGGGCCGCGAGTCCGCGCTCAAATTCGAAGGCCCGTGGGCGTTGAAGCGGCTGTTCGACAAGGCGACCGTCACTGGCGACGGTTCCAACACCGAGGCGCGCTTCGTGATTGGCGGACGCGACGTCGCCTATACGATGCAGGTCGGGTCGGGCGCCAACCCGTTGCTGCTGCCGGCCTTGTCCGGCTTCAGCTGTCCGAAGGCGTTCTGACATGGCCGGATCCAGCCTTCATTTCGGTACTCTAAAGTATGCGCTTGTGGCAAAGTGGCGTGGGCACGCGGCCCATGGTTGGTCACAGAGGACGCCTGCTGAGCGCTTGGTGGCAAATTGAGCACTGTCGCCCTCCCCATCGACAGCTTCGGCGTGAGCCACCAGGGCTGCGTGCGCGACCACAACGAGGACAATTACCTTATCGAACCGCAGACCGGCCTGTGGGTGGTGGCCGACGGGATGGGCGGGCATGAGGCCGGCGAAGTGGCCTCGGCCAGCATCGTCGACCACCTCGCGACCATCGGCATTGCAAGCTCGGCGCCGGACCTCCGTGCCCGCTTCGAGGACCGGCTGAGCCGCGCCAATGCCGAGATCCGCGGCATATCGCGATCGCGCGGCATCACCATCGGCTCGACCTTTGCAGCCCTTCTCGCCATGGATGGTCGCTTCGCCTGCCTGTGGGCCGGCGACAGCCGCATCTATCTCGTGCGCAACGGCGCGATCTTCCAGGTTTCGAAGGATCACACCGAGGTACAGGAATTGCTCGACCGCGGCATGATCAGCGCGGAGGAGGCGCTCACCTGGCCGCGCCGCAACGTGATCACGCATGCGGTCGGCGTCAGCGACGAGCTGGAGATCGATTTCCAGCAGGGCGAATTGATGCCCGGCGATGTTTTCGTTCTGGGCACCGACGGACTGACGGCGCATGTCAGCGATCCCGAGATCGAGGCCGCGGTCAAATCCGCCACGCCGCGGGCGGCCTGTCAGAACCTGCTGGACATGGTGCTGGCGCGCGGCGGCACCGACAATGTGACCATCGTGCTCGTGAGGGTCGGCGGCGGGCGCAACGGCGCGCTCCATTCGGATCGGTCCGCAGTGGAGGGCCTGGCCAGATGAGCGACGACGACAAGACGCGGATAGCGACGAACATCGCCTATGCGGGGGTCGGGACGCAGCTCAGCGGCATCTACGAACTCGACGAGCGGATTGCTTCCGGCGGCATGGGCGAAGTCTATCGCGGCCACAACATCCAGACCGGCGACCATGTGGCGATCAAGATCGTGCTGCCCGAATTCGCCCGCGACCAGACGATCCTGTCGCTCTTCCGCAAGGAAGCATCGATCCTCAACCATCTCTCGCATGACGCGGTGGTGCGCTACCACGTTTTTACGATTGATACGGGAATCGGCCGTCCTTATCTCGCGATGGAGTTCGTCGACGGCCAATCGCTATTCGATATCATGCGGCGCGGGCCGATGCCTGCGGACGACGTGCGCCGGCTTTGCCATCGCCTCGCCTCCGGGTTGAGCGCCGTGCACCAGGCGGGCGCTGTGCACCGCGACCTTTCGCCGGACAACATCATCCTGCCGGGCGGGCGGGTCGATCGCGCCAAGATCATCGATTTCGGCATCGCGCGCTCGGCGACCGGCGGCGAGACGCTGATCGGTGGAAGGTTCGCCGGCAAATACAATTATGTTTCGCCGGAGCAGCTCGGCCTCTATGGCGGCGACGTCAGCGAGCAATCCGATATCTACAGCCTCGGCCTGGTGTTGGCCGCGGCGCTGCGCGGCAAGCCGCTCGACATGAGCGGATCGCAATACGAGGTCATCGAAAAGCGCCGGACCGTGCCAGACCTGTCGGATATCGACCCCGACTTCCAAGAACTCATCGAAGCCATGCTGCAGCCGGATCCGCGCGACCGGCCAGCCAGCATGGCCGAGATCGCCAGGGCGACGCGCGGCGAGGACCTCGAGGCGACGTTGCCGCCGCCAGCTCCGTTTGGCGCCCACGAACGCCCGGGGCTGCCGCGCGCCGGCTGGACGGCGCTGCCCGGCTCTAAACCCCAGCCGTCGGCGCCGCCGCCCCCCGGCGAGCCGCGCTTCGTCGAACATGTGCGTCCAGCGCTTCTGTCGGAGCCACGGCCTGCGCCGGCCGCGGCTCCCGCCAGCGCGTCCAAACCGGCCCCGCCGAAAAAGACTTCGCGGATGCCGGCCATCGCCGGCGGCGTCGGGGCGCTCGCTGTCCTGGTTGGGACCGGCCTTTATTTCAGCGGCGTCCTGGCGCCGCCGCCGGTCGCGGAAAAATCCAAGCCGCTGACCCCGAAGCCGGTCGCGGAAGCCGCCAAACCAGTGGCTGAAGCGCAGCAACCGGAGCCGGCGAAACCCCAGCCGCAGGCGCCGGCCGCGCCTCAGCCAGAAGCGCAAAAGCCGGACAGCGCAGCCACCATCGAGATAGCGAAGCCGTCCGCCCAACCCGACGCGGCCAAGACGCCCGTCGGGAAGCCGGCACCGCCTGCAACTCAGCCGGAGAGCGAAGCCAACAATCAGGCGAATGCGCCCGAGGTCGAAGCAAAAGCTGCGCAGCCGTCCGCTGCGCAATCGCCTACGCCTGTGCCAACGCCTGCGCCGAAGGCCGCGGAGAGTCAGCAGCCGGCGCAGCCGACCAGCGAGCCGCCGGCGGTCAAGACTCCAGAACCGACCCAGGCGGCTGAAAACAAGCCGGCGCCGGAAACAAATAAGCCGGCGGCCAAGCTCAGCGTGAAAGACCTCGTGGATAAGCTTTCCAAGCTGCCCAAGCCGGCCACTTCCCCGTCCCCGGCTCCCCAAAGCCAGGCTTCGGCGCAGCCGACCCCTTCACCGTCCGCGCCGAAGGCACAGACCCAGCCAGCCAGCCAGCCGGAGACGCCGATCGCGCCAACACAGCCGGCAGAGCAACCGCAGCCGCCGGCAACCAAGCAGCCTGGAACCGACGTCGCCATCAATGTGCCAAAGCCGGCGCTTCCGTCACCGCAAGATGATGTGGCCAAGTTGAACGACCAACGCTCCTGGGTGCGCGATTTCAGTGGCGGCAGCTGTTTTTACGCGAATGTGACGTCGCGAGCCGGTGCCGCTCCCGCGATCGAGGGATTTGGAACCGCGGTGCCGCCCTTCGAGCAACTGCTGAACGACTTCCAGACGAGGTTCCATGTCGAACCGGATATCAGCGTGCGCCTCATCACCCCGTCGCAGTGCGGCGTGCCGACCTTCCTGCGCTTCCTCGACCGCAGCTCGGCCGAAAAGCCGCAGCTTGTCCTCGACCGGACATCGGTGCCGGACGGCACGCCGGTCAGCGGCGCGCTCTATACGGGCGGCGGGCTTATCTCGAATGTCATGCTGATCGACCACAAGGGCGTCGCCTTCAACCTCGACGACCGCATGGTGCCGCAAACCGGCAAGCTGACCTTCAACATCCCGATCGGCCTTGCCGCCCCGGACAAGTCCGCCGGCAAGGCGGTGCCGCAGATCATGCTGGTGATCACCGGGCCCAAGGACATCCAGGCCGCGATGTTCTCCAGGCCGACACCGGCTTCGGAGCTGTTGCCCAAGATCCTCCAGGAGATCGAGGCCGACGGATCGCAGTTCTCGGCCACGGCCACCTATTTCCGGCTCGGCGGGTAGCATGAACGCCGATGGACCTTCGCCGCCCGCGTTCAATGTGCCAGCCCTCGCCACGCCAGCAGCGTAGCCGGCTCCGATTGCTGCCAGACGTGCTGGGCCGGACGACGCTTGCCGCGCTGCTCGGCGCGGTGTTGCTCGCAATCCTTTCGCCCGGCAAGGCGCATGCCGAATTCACCGTCTGCAACCAGACGCTCGACGTCGTCAATCTCGCCGTCGGGCAGAAGGTCGACAATGCCGACCAGACGGATGGCTGGTGGACGATCGGCGCCAATCAGTGCGTCAACGTCATCCGCGAGGAGTTGGCCAACCGCTACATCTACCTCTACGCGACGGACGTCTTCGGCCACGCGATCCTCAACGGATCGACCGAGATGTGCATCGACCGGCGGCGCTTCTCCATACGCGGCATCGAGGAGTGCTGGCAGCGCGGCCATATCGCGGCGCGCTTCGTCGAGGTCGACACGCTCGAGCAGGTGCGCTGGACCTATTTCCTGACCGGAAACAGCCCGTGACGCACTCGATCGACACGAGCTTCAGGCAGAAGAAGCAGGCGCGCCTGGCCGAGCGCCGGCGCAAGCTCTGGCGCCGAGTCCTTGCCGGCCTTGCCACGCTCGCCATGGTTGCCTCAGCCACCGGCTTTTATTTGACCAAGGACTATTGGTCGTTCGGCGACGAGGACGAGGAGCTGCATCCGGTCGAGGGCATGGAAGACGTGCCACCCGACGCCTCTGTCTATGTGCCGGCGATCATCGATCTGGCCGGCGATCCGATGTGGATCACGCTTGCGCCCGATGCCGACACGGCAACGAAGGGCAAGACCGTGGCGCGTCCGGCCGAGCTCGACAGTTCGGGGGCTTCGCCACAGATCGAAATCCTGACCGACGTGATGCTGAGCGCCAGCGAAAAATTCATGACAACGATCCCCTCGACGCAGGAGGATTTCGCCTTCTTCCAGGCGCAGCGACAGGCAGCTCCCAAACCTTCGGCGACGACACCCAGTGACGAGCAATTGGCATCGCCGGCTCCGGCCGTCGCGCCAGACGATCAGCAGGCCGATCAACAGGGCGATCTGCAGAACGACCTCCAGGCGGCGCCGGACGAAAGCGACGTCGGCTCGGCGCCCAAAGCCGACACCAACGACCCCGAGGCCGGCTGGGGCGAGACCATCGACCAGGGGGAAGCGGCGCTTCCCGCGTTCAAGAAAACCGCGATCGAGAACAACACGAGCGTCGCGACCGTCACCAGCGAATATCAACGCTTCGAAGCGACCGAGGACACTTTCGTGAAGATCCTCAACGACCGCAGCCTGGACAGCGTGGCGCTCGACGGGCATTTCTCCGCCGACGATGCCAAGCTTGCCGGCGAAGCGCTGAAGACGCTGTTCAATCGCGACGGGCTGGAAGCCGGGTTTGTCGTGGCCATGCGCGGGTTTCGGGCGAACCGCGAGACGACGGTCATGTCGCTGATGCAGGTCTCCATCTACGCCAAGAACGTCTATGTCGGCACGCTGACGCGCAATGCGGCCGGGGCCTTCGTGTCGGGCGTCGACCCCTGGGTCCGCGAGGATCTCTTCAACTATTCCGGCGCTTCCGACCAGGGCGGGCCGAAGCGGCAGTACCGCCTGCTCGACGCGATCTATTCGACCGCGGCGCGCAACAAGGTGCCGACCAGCGTGATCGGCGAGGCGATCATGTATCTGTCGCGCGGGCAGGACCTCGACACCTTCGCCAGCGAGGACCAGCGCCTGGTGCTGATCTATTCGCAGACGCCGCGCGGCCAGGGTGAGATCTCCGGGCGGGTGCTCTATGTCGGCGTCCAGGGCGCGGACAAGAGCCTCGACTGTTTCGTCTTCCAGCAAAGCGACGGCCAGTATGCCTGCGTGACCGGCGACGACCAGGTGCGCTCCCTGACCGTCACCAACGGCATGGTCACGCCGGTCGCCGGCGTGATGACCTCGACTTTCGGCCCGCGCAAGCATCCGATCCTCGGCACGGTCCGCATCCACAAGGGCGTCGACTGGGCGGCGCCGGTCGGCACGCCTATCATGGCCGCCTTCGATGGCGAGATCTCCTTCCAGGGCGATGGCGGCAGCTACGGCAACATGGTGAAGATCACGCATGCCAACGGTCGCGAGACGCGCTACGCGCATATGCAGAAATTCGCCATCGCCAGCGGCGTCGGCACCAAGGTGAAGGCCGGGGACGTCATCGGCTATATCGGCACCACGGGGCTTTCGACCGGCCCGCATCTGCATTTCGAACTCTACCAGAACGGCGAGGCGATCGATCCGCTGGGCACGGTCACCACGGTCGCCACCGCGGTCTCCGTCAGTTCCGGCGGTTCCGGCGACGCCGCCGTCGAGACGCTGACCGACAGGATCGTGCATGTCGAAAGCGGCGGCAGCGCGCGAGCCAAGAACCCGCTTTCCTCGGCCACCGGTGCCGGCCAGTTCATCTCCAAGACCTGGATCCGGATGATGAACACCTATCGGCCCGACCTTGCCCGGTCGCTGTCGACGGCCGACCTGCTCGCGCTTCGCTATGATGCGACATTGTCACGCGAAATGGTGCGCAACCTGGCACGCGAAGGCGAGGCCTATCTGCGCGCCCGCGGCCACCAGATCACCGCCGGCCGCCTCTATCTTTGCCATTTCCTCGGCATGGAAGGGGCTGCCCAGGTTCTGGCGGCGCCGGGCTCGACGCAATTAAGCGCCGTGCTCGGATCAGCCGTGATCCAGGCCAACCCGTTCCTCACCGGCAAGACCGCGAGCTACGTCGTCGACTGGGCCGAACGGAAGATGGGGCAGAAAGTGCTGCGCGTGGCGACCGATCAGGGCCAGCCGGCGACAACCACGACCGAAGTCCGGCAGACCTCGCCGGAGTTCGAGAAATACAAGCAGGCGATCACCGCGCTGATAGGCTCGATCGAGGATACAATGGAGCCCGGATAGATGTCCCGCGCTGGCGGCTTATTCCGTCCTGATCCGCATTTCCACCCGGCGGTTGACCGGATCGTAGGGATTGGCGACGCGCGGGTGCGACTTGCCGAGGCCGATCGCCTCGAGCCGCGTGGATTGGACGCCGTTCGCCGTCAGGAAGGCTGCCACCGATTGCGCCCTTCTCTGCGACAGGCCCTGATTGTAGCTGTCCGTGCCGGTCGCGTCGGTATGACCCTCGACGACGAAGCTGAACGTGCTCAACCGGTTGTCCTTCAGCGCCTTGGCGAACTCGTCCAGTTCCGTGCGCGCGGTCTGGTCGAGCTGTGCTGAATCCAGCGCGAAATTGATCATCATGTCGAGGCCGGCGCCCTTGGGCGGCGACCCACTCTTATCAGCCTTGCTCTTGCACTCTTCCGCGGTGCCGACGCAGATGCCGCGCGACGCGCCAAGATTGGCCTGGCCAGCGAAAAATTTCACGATGTCTTCGGATTTCTGAAGCGGATCGGCGAACGCATGCGTCGAAAAAAGCACGGCCGCCAATGCCAAGGCTGAGCTGCCCCACCGCATGACCGTCACTCCTTATGAGCGGATTTTCCTGGCGCGAACCATATCAAATCGCGAGGCGGTTGTCTGTGAACAAACGCACGTTGCCGGATGCCGGAGCCTGCTAAAGCTAACGCTTGACCGGCGCCCGGCCGCAGGCTTGAGTGCTGTTCAGCCGGTGCTCGGGGTGTGGCAGCCATGGCCAATGAACTCGGTTACAGAAGCGCAAGGGATCTCTTCCTTGCCTGTCCCGCCATTGCCAGGGACATGAAGTCGACTGCCGCCAATCAAGCACCGCTCGAGTTCTGCCGCGCCCTGCTTGCCGGACGCGTGCCGGAGGAAGCCGTCACCTTCTGTGCCTATCTGCTGCCCGAACGCGCCGCGGTCTGGTGGGGGCATGAATGCCTGAGCAATCTCTCGGAACTCCTAGTCGACAGGGACCTCGAATTGCTGGCGCTGGTCAGCGACTGGGTCGGCGAGCCCGGCAACCCCCGCCATCGCGCGGCCTTGGGCCAGGCTGTCGATCCGTCGCCGGCGACGCCGGCCGCGTGGATCGCGTTGGCGGCGGCGTGGCGTGACCCGGCATTCGACATGATATCGACCGGATTTCCCGCCGCCCACGCCGTCAACGCCGGTATCCTGGCGGGGCTGGCCCGCGTCTCGACGGCGGACCGCTTTGGCGTGCTTTCGACCTTCGTCGAAATGGGCATCCAGATGGTGGAGATGGAAGCGCAACGACAATCGGTCGACGCGTATTAGCATGTCTCCCGAAAGTGCGGTTTCGGGACAAAGACATGCGTAAAATCAAAAACTAAAGCGCATGGAGCGAATGTGAAAGATCGCGAGGCGCTTTAGGCGTTGCTCCACACAGGGCTCGGAAAGCCCTGATCCACGCTCATTGGCAACCGCCTTGCGCCCATCTGGCCAAAGCGACCTTGAAGCGGGTGCCAAGCGGATGCTGCAGCCGCAGGACGGACACGTCGTTGGCGGCGAAATTCTTCGCCTGCTCGCACAGGCGCGTCTCGTTCCACTGATGACAGCCGTCGCAGTGCTTGCCTTGCCAGACCGACTTGTAGAGCCCTTCGACCGGGCTGAAAAGCGGTTCCCCCTTGATCGTCGATCGCCGCGTCGCCGAACTTGACCGGGCGATCGAAAAAGATCGGCCCATCCGTCGCCAGCTTCGGAATTTTTCGCGCAGCGCATTGAGCGCAAGCTGATCGTCGGTCTGGCGAGCGGCTAGGGCAGGCTGTGAATGCGGTGCCCAATAGTGCATATTGAAGGGAGCGTCGTGCGTTGTGGAGGTCTTATCCCCAGCCGCCGCCGCCGCCACCGCCGCCGCCGCCGCTGCCGCCCAAAGGAGCAATGACGGGTGCGGTTTCGTTGTTGACCGGTTTGATCAGTTTCTTTGCAGTCACCTTCTTCTGCTTGACCACCCGCGGCGAGGTCGTCGTTCGAACGGCCTTCGCACGATGTTTCGTGGTCGGCGCCGGCTCGATTCTAGGCGCCACGGTCGTACACCCAGCAATCGCGAGGGATAGGAATGTTGCGATGACCGCCTGTTTTGATGCCCAGCCCACCACGTTGTCTCCTCTTGATCAGAACAAGTCCCGGCGCGGATTGGCTTGTTCCCAGATCGCCCTGGCCGTCTTGACCAGTTGATCATCCAACGAGCCGGCTGCCGAAATCTTCGATTTGAGTTCCTCACGCATCTGTTTCAGGGCCGCTGTCTTGGCCTTGACTCCGAATTTCCCAAGGGTAGCCCTTGCATCCGGAATTTCGTTGCGAAGATCGAGTGCCGCCGCGAAAGCAAGATAGCGCACAGCCACGGCCTGGTCGGCTTTATCGCCCTTTTGCATCTCCAGAGCCGCGCGATCATAGGCAGAAGACTGGTCGCCTCGGTCAGTCGCCACCTCGAACAGCCTTTGTGCTTCGGGCAGATTCTGGCCCACGCCGACACCGTCCCTGTACATGCGCGCGAGGCTGCCAGGAGCGTAAGGCTGACCGAGATCCATGGATTTCTGGAAGAGCGAGAGTGCAGCCTTGGGGTCCTTGTCGACTCCCGTGCCGGCGAGATAATTGCGGCCGAGCAGGTTCATCGAATACATGTCCTGCCGCTCGACGCCAGCCTTGAGGAAGGCCACGGCGCGCGCTGGATCGGCGGGCACGCCGTTGCGGCCCTCGGTGAAGATCGCCGCAAGATCGTTCATCGCATAGGTATGGCCCATCGCCGCCGCCTTGAGCAGCAGATCAAGCCCCTTGCCGGTATCGCGGTCTACACCGTAGCCGTTGAACAAGGCGCGGCCCCATGAGGTCATGCCATAAGGGTCGCCCTTGTCGGACGCGGCCGCATAGAAAGTATTGGCCTGCTTGCGGTTGGCGGGCATACCCGTGCCCGTTGCGTTGAGGTAGCCAAGCTCGAACACGGCGCGGACATGCCCTTTGTCGGCAGCCTCCTTGATGGCTTTCTTCGCCTCGTCGACCTTGCCGGCGGCGAGCAGCGCGCGCCCGAGTTCGTAGTGGAAGCGGGCGACATCGGGATAGGCTTTCACTGCCGCTTCGCAGGAATCCACCGCGCTGGCGCCGATCTCGTTGGGCAACAGGCCGGGCACGACACCTTGTAGGTCGAGCGGCTCGCCGGCAGCCTGGTCGCACGGATCGACGCTTGGCGACAGCTTCATCGTCGCCGGCTTCGACGAGGTGTTGTCCGCCCGGATTTCGAAGCCGACGATCAGCGGTTTGACGGTGCCTATCTGGGGTTCGTACCGCAAGTGGTCGACCTCAGCGGCCATCACGCTGGAATCGGGAGACAAGGTTCTGTCCGGCAACGAAAGCGTCCCGGTCGCCGGATAGCTCGCGAGCTTCAGGCTGACCGCCGGATCCTTCGTCGGAAAATCCAGCTTCAGCGGAACCGGCCCGACACCGACGGGAACGTTCACGTCGCGGTTATCGATCGCCTCGGCGGCGCCGGTGATGTGGATGCCGCGCTCCACCGTCTCCTGCTTCTGCTCGGACTCCAGCGAGGCCACGAGCTGCTTGCCCACGGCACCGTCGCCGCTCTTCACCCTGAACACCAGGATGCCCTGCGATCCGCCGCCCCATTCGTCATGCGTGGCATAGGCCAGCATATCGACCTGGTCCTCGGCGTCGGCGCTCTTCGGCACGTCCATCTGAAGCCGCGGCAGATCCTTGCCCTCGATCGGCTCGCCCGTCGCGACCGGCTTGCCGTCCAGGATCAGTCGTCCCAGCGCCGGCGGCCTTTCGATGCTGATGGTGACCGCGCCGCCGTCGACATCGACCGGCTGCGGCAGGTCGAGCGCGACAGGCCCGACGCCCGACGGCACGACCTTCTCCAGCACCGGCGGCAGCGCCGGCCGGCTGGCCCGGCGCATCAGCACCACCTCGTCGATCAGCGAGGAATTCTCCCACGGAACCTGCGCGCCTTTGGTCGCCTCGACCACGTCGCGGCGGACGGCCGCCATGACCGCGCGTATCTCCTGGTTCGGCGCCAACGCGCGGCGCGAGAAGGCGGATGAGAACGGGCTGAGATCGCCGGACCCGTCATAGGCGACCGAGCCGGGCTCGGTGGCAAAAGCTATCAGCGTGTTCAGCGAGCTTTTCACCTGGGCGAGGCCGGTGCCGCCGGCCGCGATCAACTGGTCGCGCAGCCAATAGTCTTTGCGCGGGAACGGGTTGTTGCGGCAGGCATCGAGGATGATCACCTGGATCTTCGATTTGGCGCGCAATTGCTGCAGCACATCGTCGAGCTTGACCGCCTGGACCTCGATATCGGCCGCGGCCTTGAGCGAGGCATCGACCGGGATCAGGAAGTTCTCGCCGCCGATCTGGAAGCCGTGGCCCGAATAATAGACGACCGCCAGGTCGGCCCCATCGGCCGCCGCGAGATAATTGCGGAACTCCTTCTCGAACTGAACCTTGGTGAGATCCTTGGCGACGAACACGTCGAACCCGGCCAGCCGAAATGTGCTCGACACATCCTCGGCATCCTTGTCAGGATTCTTGAGGGCCGGAATTTCGCGATATTCGGAATTGCCGATGACAAGCGCAACCCTTCGATCGGCTCGCGCCTGCACTGTCGTGAGGCCGACGAGAATCAAGGCTGCAATCAGCGCGCAGCGTCGCAGCATGGCAAAACCCCTAACGCTATGACCTGTCGGCGCCTAGAACGCAGCTTGCGGCGCGGAGGTCTGTTAAAGAGTTCACAATCTGCCCAGACAGGATGGAACCCCTGCACTAACGACAGGAGGCATGCGTCTCATCCAATCAAGCTTAGATTACCGCAGCGGCACCGGGACCGCAACGATCGAACGAATTCGCGAAAGCGAGCCGGAACACGTCCGTGAAGCCAGCGACGGGAGGCCAATCGACGTTTTTGGGCCGGCGCCAAGATTCGCGCCCGGCATGATCCTCATGGCGCACCAGCCCCGCCCTCGGACGACGGCTGGCGAATTCGCTTATCACGGATGAAGATACCGCAGGCTGATACTGTCGATGGACTGACGACAAGCGCCTCAACCGGCTTGGAACCAGGCTCGACCCGATGACGCCACCCTTGGCAGCGACATAAGCCGCCACGTTCGGTGTGCCGGCAAAGAAGGTGTTGGAGGCGATGCTGATGACGCGTCCGGCCTTGCGCCGCCCGCATCTTGTCGGTCGCCGCACGGGTGACGATGAAGGTGCCCGTGAGATTGACGTCGATGATCTTGCGCCAATGCTCGAGGTCGACATCGTCCCAGGCGATGAAGGGCACGATGCTGGCATTGTTGACCAGTATGTCGACGCCGCTGGTGCAACCGAGACGCCAGGGTCCGGTGCGATCTGGGCGATGGGCCGTCCGTCTTGTTCTGCCATGGCTTCCCCGACACATGGCGCGGGTGGCCGCGACAGATGGAGGGATCGCCGCCGCTGGCTTTCGCGCCATTGCGCTGCACATGCGGGGCTATGGGAGCAGTACGGCGCCTGACGATCCCCACGCTCACAGTCCTGCAGTGGATCAACTCAGTGTATCGGAGACAATCGGGGACGGACGAGAACTATCGCTTCTTCTTTATCCCAGCCTATCCGAAACATTTTTCTACTCCAGGTCACTCCCACTCGATGATCAACTGGAGCATCAACGAATTGAATTTATTATATAATTTCTATCAATGAGTTCGATAATACCGTTCCAAATACCGTCGGATTCCTACGCTGTTGAAAAGGCTACAACAATGTAGTCGCTGTCGCGGCATGCATTCTTTTGACTACATCATTTCCGTCAGCGCCTTTGCGGCGCCCAAGGCGCACTTCGTTTGGCCGGCTGTGGCGGACGCCGTACGCAAAACCGGCACAGGACAGCGGTTGCTTCAGTTTGGGTATGCATCGCTTCCCGTTTGGCCCCCAAGCACAAACGAACTTACACAATTCGACAGCAGCGTTTGCGGACGCCCAATTTCCCCGGGCGTGAGCATCCCGTGCCTGAACAAGGTGACCACGCGACACCTCAAACCGATGCTGCTTTAGAAGCAACAGCAACTCGGAATCGGTTTGCGGGAGCCCAATGTCCGTGGGAAGGCTGCGCCGGAGAATGCCATCCGATACTGTGAACCCGTCTTGCTCCAGTCCGTAGCGGAGCCTTTGAAACTCGGGCTTCTCAACGGTCGGCTTCGACCATTCATATACTGGCTTGACGGCGGGAAGACGCGCAGCCGCGCGTTCAACCAGCGCGTTTTCAAGTAGTCCATCGTCAACGGGATGTCTCGGATTTCTATCGATGAACTGCTTCAGTTCAACCATCCGTGCTTTTGCGCTACCACCTCCGATATTCTCGTAAACGCTGGGCCCAAAGTCGGTGAGCAGCGCACTGATTTCAGCCTGCGTCAGGTTCTCCAGAACGTCAGCCGCCGCAATAATCGTCCGGCGCGAAAACAGCGAGCGCGTCGCCTCGCGAGCGGGCCCGAAATACTGCTCGACCCGATCATTGGCATGGCGCTCTAGGAACTTTCGCGCCTCCAGGTCCGTCAGGGGGAAGAACCCCTCCAACACACCATCATGACCTGCCAGCAGCTCAAAGAACACGCCGCTTGGTGTCCGGTAAAGCGTCCAGGAGGCATCCGACCTGTCGTCGCCGTGGTCGCCTCGGGCTAATCGCTCGGAGGTTTCGGTATCGTACACGACCCCGTTTATAATCCTCCTCATGCTACACCCGCCGCGAAGCCGCCTCGGCAATACCAGTCACTGTCGGCCAACGCCTGGTAGGAGGCCGTCCGCCAACCATTCACATTTACCAGCCGACAGCTGTTCGCCGTGCTCTGCAGAAGTGAGCGCACATCGTCCGCGCCGCCATCTGCATAGTTTGTGTTCATCAGATCGCTTAGTTCGGTAAGTTCCTGTGCGGCCTTTGCCGCATATCGGCTCGCCAGATTGAGCATCTTAAACTGGCGCTGGACCCGGGAGGTCAAGATTTCGCTCCAGCCGGCTGGTGGGGAAACGAGGAACCGCAGAGCCGCAGGCGTACCTTCGACGACTTCAGCGACAAGCCAGGGCTCGCCTTCGATATCGTCATAGTAGGGATGGATAGTCTCTTCGCTCGCCGTCAATGGCCGGACATCCGACTTGGCCTTGTTACAGTCATGACAGGCCGGAATCAGGTTCCACGGGGCTACCGCGAGCGCAGGAAACTGAGTTTTCGGTAAATAGTGATCGAGGGTTGAGACCACGTGTTGGCCACAGAGCGGGCATCGGCCGTGCTTCGGAGCGGCCATTAGTTCATCATAGACGGTCCGGCCAGGGGCCCCCTTCGCGGCCAATCTGCCAGTGTAGACCCTCGACATTTCCTTGACTGTTACAATACCGTCGATGTTCGCACTCGGTGCAATGGTGTGGATCTCATTGTTGGAGGCCGCGTCATCGAACTCGATCGAGGCGCCAACGATTGCAGCGGTTACGCTCACAAGGCGCTGTTTGAGGTCCTCATTTGCCACCTTGCTGATCGTCGTGGTGAACACATCTTCGGCCGTTTGTTCGGGCTTTGGCAATTTCCACATCAGTCATCGCCATTCGCGTCGCGTGCAGCGATAAGGCCTCGAACGATCGCCTGGCCTTCGAGGCCAAGTTGACCGACGAAGTGTTCGACGATCTCATCGAAGTCGCCACCCGCCGCCACCTGATCTCGCAGCATCCTATGGAAGCCGGACCCTGTTACCTCCAAGCCGAAGACCTCGCGGGTCAGAATTTCCACGTTCTCACCAAAGGTCTCAATTTCTGGACGTTCGGCGACGACAGTGCGTCCGTTGCGTCGAATCTTCCAGACGCAACTCATTGGCACCTCCTGCAACACGACAGGGGAGTGGGTTGAGTATTGCGGACCAGAGGACTTGTCCCTCGGAACGCTGATTGGAGTGAAATCGTCAAACGCGCTGAAGCTGACCGACACGAGCCCTGTAAATGAGCCGGCGTCTTCGTCGTCGTGACTGACGACGAAGCGCCCCTTTGCGCGATCGTTGTCATCCAAGAACGCTTCTGTCATCGAGTTTAGCAGGTAGGTCTTGCCCACACCGTTCCGCCCCGTGATGACATGGATGTTGGTCGGTGGCTGAACTTCGGGAAACACCCCAAACGTCAATTCCACCCGCTGCGTAATCGACCTGCGATCGCGAGGCATCCTGTATGAGAATTCGAAGGGTGTGACGCGAGCCCCACCACGTGCCATGCGGCGGTACTGCCCACGCACCGCCTGCGTCGACACGGAACGAAGCAGCGATAGTCCCGTGACACGCTCCTGCAGCGCGCGCTCAAAAAGATCCGAATCGAAAGCGAGGTCCCTGAGGCCTTCGAGGATTCGGTCGCGTAGCTCGGGCCCGATTTCGTTCAGCGCGGCATAATAGGTATCGTCCTGGCCCAAAGAGAAAAATTGCTCCTCCAAGGCCTCGAAGCGCTCTGGAATGTCGGGACGCCGCTGAGGTTTCTCCATCCCGACTTGGCCGATTTTCACGGACCCGATGTCCCGACTCTCACCATCGGCATCGATGTAGGTCAGGAAATACATGGTCGAGAATGCGAACCAATCGTCCCAGTTGTCGCTGATTAGAAATGCTCGCGATCGAGCCTTGCTCGGCGGCCGCCCGCCGACAGGCAATACTGTAAAGAACACGCTCCCTCCCCCCAACCCGCGAATAGAAATTCTATACCAGTATCTCGCCATGGAAGGCGACAGGCGAAATGAGCCGCGAATCAGATGGATCGGTGCAGGATTACAACTGGGGTCGACAGCAAGGATGTCGGACGTGGGGTTGCATCGCAGTGACCGATCTAAGGATACCGAGCCTTTATCTGATGCATCGCCGTGCCAATGGCCGCCATCATCTTCTGGGACATCGTAACCAGCGTTTGGGTACTCGCCGCATCGAACTCCAAGATCGGCACCTGCTCGATATCGCTATGGTAGTCGGATCGCCAGGGTCGAACATAGTAGCTCTGGGAGTCAGAATGAGCGTAAACTTGGTGACGCAGGCGAATGACATTCATGTGCAGCGCAGCTTCTGCTGTGTCGTAGGTATCCAGAAGCTCCTTGGGAAATTGTGGCCACCCCCTGCTCCCTCCGAACGCGCGCCCATACGGGTGACCATTCCACCCCTTCTTTAAGATAAACAGCCCGTAGCTGTGAGCAGCAGCCAAGTCGTGGCGTGCAGCATGCAGCTTACCGTAGAGTCTGTTATCCACATCGTCGAAATGGAGTTCTTTACTTTCGCTCGTTGTCAATGAAGCGGCCTCATGCCTGCCTGGGCGTGTGCAAGCATACAACAACTAATGAGTTCAGCCGGTGTTAGCTTCGGGGTGCCTGGAATGCGCTATTTGCACCCCGCGCAGCCTCGTGGGCTAGATAAGTTCGATCCAAGCCGGCGCATGGTCACTCGGCTTTTCCTCACCACGCAACTCGACATCCACACCGGAGTTGCGGAGCCTGTCGGAAACTGAGGGATTAATGAGCAGATGGTCCATTCGGAAGCCAGAGCTCCTATCGTAGCCACCGCCGTAGGAGAAATTCCAGTAGGTGTAGACGCCCTTCTCCGGATGAATGCGTCGAACCGCATCGATCCACCCATTCTCAAGCATCTCGGCATAGGCTCGCCGGCTCTCGGGGAAGTAAACCGCATCGCCTAGCCATCGTCGCGGCACCACAGCGTCAATTGGGGTTGGAACGACATTGTAGTCTCCGCACAGCACAGTTGGTGCTCCCTCTTTGAGCAGGACTTGGCCGTGGCTGATCAGACGGTCGAACCAGCGTAGCTTATAGTCGAACTTGGGACCAGGCGCTGGATTCCCATTCGGCAGGTAAAGGCAGCCGACAACAAGCCCGTCCACGTCGGCCTCGATGTAGCGGCTGTGCGTATCATCAGGATCGCCCGGCAGACCGCGCCGGCGTTCCACCGGGTCCATTCCCCGAGATAGAATGGCCACTCCATTGTAGGATTTCTGGCCATGCCAGACCGCGCCGTATCCCGCCTCGCGGATCGCGTCGGCTGGAAACTTCTCGTCCGACGTTTTCAGTTCCTGCAGGCAGACGATGTCGTAGTCCCTTGCCCTGAGCCATTTGAGGAGCACGGGCAGCCGGCCATTGACGCCGTTCACATTGAAGGTGGCGATGCGGACCATCTGTCCTCGCGGCCGAGGCTCACTTCTTGCCCAGTTTTTCCTCGACCTTCTTGCGACTGTTGCCGACCGATTTCACAGCCGACTTGACACCAGCCTTGGTGGCCCCAGTCTTGCCCGCCTCGTATTTCACCTCATGATCCTGCCCACCAGCGACTTTCGCGCGGTCCTGGCTACGTCCGCGAGTTGTTTGAGTAGTGGCCATTTCTTCCTCCAAGGGGTTGCGTGCAGTTCCCAACAACGCGGTCGGGCTCTTCCGGTTCAATCGATAGACGCGCGGAGTGGAACTGAATCTCAGGTCAGAGTATTGAATCGCACAATGTATGCGAGTTCCCTATGTCGGCCGTAGAGGCCGCTCTCAGCAAGAAGCGCGCACGGCGCAAGGACTCGGAATCTATCCCTCCATACGCGCTTCCCAAGTTTCGCCCATTCCAGCTCTGCACGCTGACAGACGACATACCGGTGGGCGCCGACTGGCTCTTCGAAATGAAGTTCGATGGCTATCGCGCGCAGGCCGCGATCTCCGGCTCGGAGGTCGTGGTCTATACCCGCAACGGCCACGACTGGACCCGCCAGTTCAAGGTGATCGTGCCGCCGCTGAGGTCGCTGACCAAGGGCTCCGCGCTTATCGATGGCGAGATCGTGGCCATCGACAGCCAGGGTCGCAGCAATTTCTCCATGCTGAAAACCGGCATCGCCGCGGGCATGCCGCTCAAGTTCTATGCCTTCGATCTGCTCGAATTGAACGGCGACGATCTGTCGAACCGTCCACTCCTCGACCGCAAGGAAAGACTTGAGGTCCTTCTGGGCAAGCGGGAGCCCGGCGACAGCCTGCAATTCTCCAGTCATATCGCCGACAATGGGAAGAAAGTCTTCGACACCATGTGCGCCGGCGGCCACGAAGGTGTCATCGCCAAGCGCGCGGACAGCCGGTATGTCGGCGACCGCGCCCCCACCTGGCTCAAGATCAAGTGCACAAGACGACAGGAGTTCGTGGTCGGCGGTTACCGCCCAAGCGACACCGGACGCGGCATGGCATCGCTGATCTTGGGTACCTATGAGAACGGCAAGCTGATCTATCGTGGCCGCGTCGGCACTGGCTTCACCCAGCCGATGCGCAAGAACATCCTCGAGCAACTTGAGAAGCGTCGCCTCGATAAGCCGGCCTTCGCCTCCGTACCGCGGGACATCGCGCGCCGAGCCAGATGGGTCAAGCCCGAGCTTGTTGCCGAGGTTGCGTATTCGGAGGTCACACCAGATGGCAGCCTGCGACATCCAAGCTTTCAGGGCATGCGCGAAGACAAGCGAGCCGATCAGGTGGCGATGGAAATGCCGAAGACACCGGCGACGCCTGGCGCCGCCAATCTCGATCCGGCGATCGGCAAGGAGGTCGCCGTCGCGGTCGGCGTCAAGCTGACGCATCCGGACAAGGTTAGGTATCCCGGCACCAAGGTTACAAAGGCTACGCTCGCCGCCTACTACGCCGCGGTCGTTGAGAAGATGTTGCCGCATATCCAGGATCGGCCGCTGTCACTGGTGCGCGACACTGATGGCGATCTGCGGCAGACCTTTTTTCAGAAGCACAAGCTGCCAGGCATGCCCAAGGCCATCCACGACGGCCATTTGGAGAAGATGTCCGGCAAGGAAAGACGCATCCTTTGGGTCGACGATCTGGCGGGGCTGATCGCCGGCGTCCAAATGAACGTGCTGGAATTCCACGTGTGGGGCAGCCTGCGCCAGCAGCCGAAACTGCCGCATCGCATGATCTTCGATATCGATCCCGACGAGGGCCTTGGTTTCAACGACGTCAAGCAGGCAGCCCTCGACATCCGGGGCGTTCTGGAAGCGCTCGGCCTTCAATCCTGGCCGCTGCTGTCCGGAGGCAAAGGCGTTCACGTGGTCGTTCCACTCGTTCCCGAAGCCGACTGGGAAGAGGTCAAGAGCTTCTGCCAGGACTTCGCCGAATTGCTGGCCCGCACGGATCCGGCCCGCTTCGTCGCGAACATGAGCAAGGCGAGGCGCAAGGGCCGTATGTTCCTCGATTATCTGCGCAATGGCCAGGGTGCCACGGCAATATGTCCCTGGTCGACCCGAGCCCGGTCTGGAGCGTCCTGTGCCGTACCCGTCACCTGGGATGAATTGCCGGCCTTCAAAAGCGCCAGCGCCTTTGACGTCTACGCGTCCGCTGCGCGAGCTCGGCAGTCCGACGACGCGTGGGAAGGCTATTTCGACGTCGAACAAACCCTGACCGAGCGGATCCGAAAAGCAGTCCGGTAACAGCAGCCAGTCCTAGATGGTCAGCGACATCTGGCCGTCTGCCTCTGCTCGCGTTCCGCTCAAGTTCGAAAGCGTCACCCCAAGCAGGCGTATCCCCTTGGTGACGGGAAACACCTGTTCGAGGAGTGTGCCGCTGACGGTCGCCAGGTCCGTCTCCGTCTCGATGACGCCACCGATCGTTCGGCTGCGTGTGATCTGCTGAAAGTCGGCGAACTTCACCTTGAGCGTCACGGTCCGGCCATGGATCGATCGCTCCGCACAATAGCGCCAGACCTTTCGGACCAATGGCGCCAGTTCCCTGCGAGCACTTTCGAGGTCAAACAAATCGTTCACGAAGGTGTCCTCGGCCCCCACCGACTTGCGCTCGCGATCGGCCCGCACCGGACGCTCGTCGATGCCGCGGGCTATCCAGTAATAGTACGGGCCTGCCTTCCCGAACTTCTCCTCCAGGAACACCAGGCTCTGCGCACGCAGGTCAGCGCCTGTCTCGATGCCGAGCCGGGCCATCTTGTCGGCGGTCGCCGGGCCAACGCCATGAAACTTCCGCACGGGCAATGCCTCGACAAAAGCCGGCCCCATTTTCGGAGTGATGACGAACAGCCCATCTGGCTTGTTCTGGCCAGAGGCGAGCTTGGCCAGGAACTTGTTGTAGCTGACGCCGGCTGACGCTGTCAGACCGGTCTCGGACTTGATCTTCGTGCGGATCATCTCCGCGATCGTCGTGGCGACCGGGATGCCCTGAAGATTGTCGGTGACGTCCAGATAGGCTTCGTCGAGCGAAAGCGGCTCGATCAGTGGCGTGTGCTCGGCGAAGATCGCGTGTATCTGCTGTGAGACGGCCCGGTAGGCGTCAAACCGCGGCGGCACGAAGATCAGTTCGGGACATTTGCGCTTCGCGGTGATCGAGGGCATGGCCGATCGCACCCCGAACTTTCTGGCCTCATAGCTGGCGGCGGCCACGCCCCCCCGCGCCGCCGAGCCACCAACCGCCACAGGCTTGCCACGCAGGTCCGGTTTGTCGCGCTGCTCGACCGAGGCGAAGAAGGCATCCATATCGACATGGATGATCTTGCGAAGAATGGCCATGCCTTTCGCCTTCGGCGCATCAGCTTCTTGGCCGTTGTCAATTCGCTCGCCCATAACGCCCTTTCCCGCATCGCCTGCCGCATATGAAAATAGACCGCAACGCGATGGAGTGCAGTCTGCGATCCAACTTTCGAAGCGACGCAACGACCCCGATCGACTCATCAGCCCCAAGAGAACAAATAAGGAACATATCAGCCCCGAAATTCGTTGGGAAGACAGTTTGAGAGTGGTTCGTCCATGGGTCAGCCGGCCGCCAGCCCTGCTATCGCCGCGCTTCGCGAGCGAATCGCGCGCCTCGAGGGCGGGCCGACGCGTAACCGTGCGTCGCTTCCCTTCGGCGTTCCCGCCATCGACAAGGTCCTGCCGGGAGGCGGGCTGGCGCTCGGCGCGCTGCACGAGATCGCCGGCGGCCGAAACGGAGCGATCGATGGCGCCGCGGCGGCGCTTTTTGCCGCCGGCATTACCGCTCGAACCAAGGGCAAGGTGCTGTGGTGCGTTACGCGGCAGGATCTCTTTGCGCCCGCCCTCGCCCAGGCCGGTCTGCTCCCAGGCCGCGTCGTCTATGTCGAGGCCGGCGACGAAGCTTCCGTGCTCGCCTGTTTCGAGGAAGGGCTTCGCCATGGCGGGCTCGGGGCCGTCGTTGCCGAACTGGCTCGGCTCTCAATGACCGCCTCCCGCCGACTGCAACTTGCCGCCGAAACCTCCGGCGCCATCGGCATCGCCATCCGCCGTTGGCGCCGACAGACCGAGGCGACCGATTTTGGACAACCAACCGCTGCGGTCACCCGCTGGCGGGTCACCGCGCTCCCCTCCCGCCCCCTGCCGGTCCCCGGTATCGGCCGCGCTCGCTGGCAGCTCGAGCTGATCCGGGTGCGGGCTGGAGAAAGCGCCGATTTTGAAGTGGAAGCCTGCGATGACAAGGGTCGTCTCGCTCTATTTTCCGACCTGGCCGACCGATCGCCTGCGGCGCGCCATGGGCCAATCCGCGCCCTCGGTTGAAACCCCGGTCATCATGCTCGGCCGGCAGGGAAACCGGCGGCTCGTGCTGGCCACCGATGCGGGGGCGCGCGCGGCCGGCCTGCGCGTCGGCATGCCGGCGAGCAAGGCCCAGGTGCTGGTGCCCAACGTGCAGAGCTTCGACCTGGATGCCGCCGGCGATAACGCGGCACTCGATAGAATGGCGCTCTGGTCGCTGCGCTATGCGCCAATCGTCGCCGCCGATCCGCCCGATGGCCTGATCATCGACACCACGGGCACCGACCATCTGCATGGCGGTGAGGACGCCATGCTCGAGGGACTCGTCTCGCGCATGGCGTCCTCCGGTATCGAGGCGCGCGCCTCTCTCACCCTGCGCTTCGGGCCCGAACTCGGCCGTCGCCTGGACCAGGCCATGGGGCGGCGAAGCGAACCCTTCGAGCCCGCCCGCTCTCCCGAACTCATCGAGGTTCGCCGGGCCTTCGGCGAGCCTATCGGCGCCGCCGAGACCATAGCCCGCTATATCGGCAAGCTCGTCGCGGCGCTTTGCGAAGCGCTCGAGGCCAAGGGGCTCGGCCACGCCGGCTAGACCTCCTGTTTCATCGTGTCGACAACCGCATCGAGGCCATTCGCGTCGGCACCGCCGTGCCAGTGCGCGATGTCAAACGGCTGACCCGTCTCCTTACCGACCGGATCGAGAGCGTCGATCCCGGTTTCGGCATCGAGGTGATGACCCTGGCCGCAACGCTCGCCGAGCCCTTCGGAGCCAAGCAGATCATCTCCTCACTGGTCGAGGAGCCGGAGCCCGACATTACCGATCTCATCGACGTGCTTGCCAACCGTATCGGCGAGCAGCGGCTCTACCGCTTTGCCCCGGTCGAGAGTGACGTGCCCGAACGCTCAGTCCGCCGCATCGCACCGAATGCGCCGGACGACGGGACGAGTTCGCCCAGTGACTGGCCTCGCCCGGCGCGTCTGCTGACCCACCCCGAACCCATTGAGACCATGGCGCTGCTACCCGACCATCCGCCGGTCTGGTTCAGTTGGCGCGGCATCCGGCATCGCGTCGCGCGGGCAGACGGTCCCGAACGCGTTTTCGGTGAATGGTGGCAGCGCGACGCCGAACTAATCGCCGTGCGCGACTATTTCCAGGTGGAGGACGAGTCCGGCGAGCGCTTCTGGATCTACCGCGCCGGTGACGGCGAGGATCGCGAGACCGGCTCGCACAAATGGTTCCTGCACGGGGTCTTCGCATGACCACCCCGCGCTATGCCGAATTGCAGGTGACCAGCCATTTCTCGTTCCTGCGCGGCGCCAGCTCTTGCGTTGAGCTGTTCGCGCAGGCGGCGGCGCTCGGCATTGAGGCCTTGGCTGTAGTCGACCGAAATTCTCTAGCCGGCATTGTGCGGGCACATCAGGCCGCCAAGGACACCGGCGTCAGGCTCGTCGTCGGCTGTCGCCTCGATCTCGTCGACGGCATGTCCCTGCTCGTCTATCCCACCGATCGGGCCGCCTATTCGCGTCTGTGCCGGCTGCTGACCCTCGGCAAGAAACGCGGCGGCAAGGCCCAATGCCATCTCGAATGGAGCGACCTGGCCGACTATGCCGAGGGCCTGATCGCCGTTCTCGTTCCCGATCGGGCTGACGACAACTGCGCGATGCAACTGCGTCGCCTGCGGGAGACCTTCAGCGATCGCGCCTATCTGGCCCTCACCTTGCGTCGCCGACCCAATGACCAGGTCCGGCTGCACGAACTCGCAAACCTTGCCGTCCAAATGAGGGTGCCGACGGTGGTGACGAACGACGCTCTGTTTCACGAGCCCGGCCGGCGCATCCTCCAGGACGTAGTGACCGCCATTCGCCACAACATCACCATCGACGAGTTGGGGTTTCGGCGCGAGCGCCACGCCGACCGCTATCTCAAGCCGCCCGAGGAGATGGAACGCCTGTTTTCGCGCTATCCGGAGGCGCTTGCGCGTACGGTCGAGATTGCCCGGCAGTGCCGCTTCTCGCTCGACGAACTCGCCTACCAGTATCCCGAGGAAAAGATGCTGCCCGGGCTGACGGCGCAGCAGGCGCTCGAAAAGCTCACCTGGGAAGGCGCGGAGCGCCGCTATCCCGAGGGCGTCCCCGACAAGGTGGTGGCTGTCATCAAGCATGAACTGCGCCTGATCGAGATCCTGCAATACGCCCCATACTTCCTGACCGTGAACGCCATCGTGCAGTTCGCGCGCAGCAGGGACATCCTGTGCCAGGGCAGAGGGTCGGCAGCGAACTCCGCCGTGTGCTACGTGCTTGGCATCACCAGCATCGATCCCGAGCGCAACAATCTCCTTTTCGAGCGCTTTGTCTCGCAGGAGCGCAACGAGCCCCCGGATATCGATGTCGTTTTCGAGCATGAGCGGCGCGAAATCGTCATGCAGTGGGTCTATGAGACCTATGGCCGCGACCACAGTGCCCTCTGCTCGACCGTGGTGCGCTATCACACCAAAGGTGCGGTCCGCGACATTGGCAAGGCTCTCGGCCTGCCCGAGGACGTCACCAAGTTGCTCTCGCCCCAGGTCTGGGGCCACGGCGAAGGCATCGACGAGACGCGCGCTCGAGAGCTCAATTTCAACGTGGCCGATCGGAGGCTGCGGCTGACGCTCGAACTGGCGCAACAGCTCGAGGGCACGCCCCCGCATCTGTCACAGCATCCCGGCGGCTTCGTTCTGACCAATGACCGGCTCGACGACTTGGTGCCGATCGAGCCCGCCCGCATGGCCGATCGCCAGGTCATCGAGTGGGACAAGGACGACATCGACATTCTCAAATTCATGAAGGTCGACGTCCTGGCGCTTGGCATGCTCACCTGTATGAAACGCAGCTTCGATCTGCTGGCCGAGCACAAGGGCATGACCCTCGACTTGGCCACCATCCCGGCCGAAGATCCGGCGACCTACGCCATGATCCGCAAGGCGGACACGATCGGGGTCTTCCAGATCGAGAGCCGCGCCCAGATGTCGATGCTGCCCCGCATCAAGCCGCGCACCTTCTATGACCTGGTGGTCGAGGTCGCCATCGTCCGCCCCGGTCCGATTCAGGGCGACATGGTCCACCCCTATCTGCGCCGCCGGGAGGGCAAGGAGCCGGTCGAGTTCCCGACCCCCGAGCTCGAGCGCGTGCTCGGCAAGACCTTGGGCGTCCCTCTGTTCCAGGAGCAGGCCATGCAGGTCGCCATGGTCTGCGCCGGCTTCAGTGCCGGCGAGGCCGACCAGCTGCGCCGCGCCATGGCGACCTTCAAGCACACTGGCGGCGTAAGCAGATTTCGCGACAAGCTGATCGGCGGCATGATCGCCAACGGCTATACGCCGGAATTCGCCGCGACCACCTTCAAGCAGCTCGAAGGCTTTGGCAGCTACGGCTTTCCCGAAAGCCATGCTGCCAGCTTCGCGCTCATCGCCTATGCCTCGAGCTGGATGAAATGCCACCATCCCGAGGTCTTCTGCTGTGCGCTGCTCAATTCCCAGCCAATGGGCTTTTACCTGCCGGCCCAGATCGTGCGCGATGCCCAGGCCCACGGGGTTGAGATCCGGCCGGTCTGCATCAATGCGAGCCGGTGGGATTGCACGCTGGAGCCGATTGGCGAGGACGGACGCTTCGCCGTCCGCCTCGGCCTGCGCCTCGTCAAAGGGCTAGCCAATGCGGACGCGGCGGCGATCGTAGCAGCCCGGACTGACGAGCCCTTCGCATCCATCGACGATCTCTGGCATCGCGCTGGCATGCCGTCGGCAGCTCTGGTCCAACTGGCCGAGGCGGATGCCTTCCGTTCCAGCCTCGGTCTCGCGCGCCGCGAAGCTCTATGGGCACTCAAGGGGTTGCGCGACGAACCCCTGCCCCTCTTTGCCGCCGCCTCGGCGCGCGAACAGAAGACAGTCTCGGAAATCCATGAGCCCGCTTTGTCGCTTCGGCCGATGACGGCCGGTCGGGAAGTGGTCGAGGATTACGGCATGTCGGTCTCACCCTGCGCAACCATCCGCTCTCGTTCCTGCGCAGTGACCTTGCCCGGCGCGCCATCGTCACCTGCAGGGAAGCGATGCAGGCGCGCGACGGACGCTGGCTGGAGGCGGCCGGCCTTGTTCTTGTCCGTCAGCGGCCCGGCTCGGCCAAGGGCGTGATGTTCCTGACGATGGAAGACGAGACCGGCTCTGCCAATGTCGTCGTCTGGGTCAAGGTTTTCGAGAAGTATCGCCGCGTGCTGCTCTCCTCCTCTATGCTCAGCGTTCGCGGCAAGATTCAGCGTGAGGGCGAAGTGGTCCATCTCGTTGCACACCAACTCATCGACCTTTCGGGGGACCTTGCCAGTGTGGGCAACCGCGAGACGCCGTTTCCCCTTCCGCATGGGCGAGGCGACGAAGCTCGTCACAGGGGACCGGGAGTCGATCCGCGGAGCTTACCCAGGGGCTTCAGACCACGTGACCTCGTTGACCCCACGTTGCAAATAGGTGAGGAGCCGGGATTTTCACTAAGCGACGCCCTAGCCCTTCAGTTCGCGCATGCCGGCTTCAAGGAAGCTCGACAGCAATGCCTCCATCGCTTCCATTGGGTTGTCCTGCTTTTCCTCGCGGAGCTTTTCGACCTGCTCAACGAACCCCGAAAGCAGGCCTCGCATCTTGTCTGGCGATTCTTCCAAACGTCTCAGCATCTTCAGCGAATTGTGGCTGTTACCGAGAAACTCTGCGTTCCTTTCAGTGATCTCGGCCAGCATCTCCTTGCTGATGCGTTCACTCGGGGCGGCAAACTCACCGTCGATCCAGTCGACGTAAAGTGAGGCGTTCTTGGCTTGATTTGATCTCTCGTGAAACGCCTCCTGGCTGTCCTTGAATGCCGCCATCGCGCCGTCCCAGTCACCACGCAATCTGGCCTCACTCTCCGCCTCGGATGCCTTGAGCATATACGCATTGGACTTGTTCTTCGACGCATGACGCGCGAAGGCGGACAGGACCTTCTTCTGATCGACGTCAAAACCGACAACCAGGCTGACTGCCCAGGCACCGAGGCTGTCGACCTTCGAGCATTCCTCGAGCGATATCTGATGCAGACACAGCGCCCGTGCCACAGCGCCTGCTTTCGCCAAGAGCTCCGCCTCGACAAAAAGGCGTTCCGCGTTGTCGAATGTCTTTTCGGCTCCTCGGACGAGAATGTTCAACGATACCCGATCCGACTTCGCCGCTTTCTCCACTATGCCGTCCCGCTCTTTATCGCTCATCCCTTGTCCAGCTTATTCCAGTCCGCCGCGCCCGTCACTTCGGGCGCGCCGGCGACGATTCCGTGCAGCCATGTCACGATACAGTAGGCCCGCTCCTCTGCCGGCCGATGGTCCATGAAATCCCCTCCCCGCTCACGATCCCGGAAACCTCCTTGCCGATGTGCCGCTCGAGCACCGGCCGCCATGGCACCAGCGTGAACTCTCGCGACTTTTCAAGGACGGCATTATTTTCCGCTGGCAAGCTCGACGGAGCGACGGAGCCTACCCTCCACTCGTCTCCAGACCGGGCTTCGACATAAGACAGTCCAAGCTCCTCCGACAGCTGCCCGGCAACACGGTTCAGTTCGCGCTGCCGTAACATCGAAAGCATGTTGGCGCGATAGACGATCCGATCCTGCTCTTCATGCGCGAGGCCTTGCGCGATCAGCCACTGCCGCCGGCGGGCTTGCGCCTCGCGAACCTCACGCCCGAACCCAGAGTCGCGCAACGCCTCCGGTCTCTCCGCACCCAGCTCCCGGTCGAGCCAGGTGGCGCCGTCGAAGGTAACTTGGCGCTCCAGCGGCATTGATGAGAGCTTGTCGACAACGACAGGCTCGGCCCTGGCCCGCTGGCGCTCGTATTCCGTGACACGATCGAGATGGTCTGGCGAGACGAGCCAGGTGCCGTTCGGCTCTCGCTCGACGCCGCCGGTCGCGCGGCGGATCGCCTCCAGCCGCCGTACATGCGTTTGCGCAAAGCTCTCGGTGGCGGATGTATCATGCCTCAGATGGATATCGACGTTGTAGCGACCGCCATGCGCGCCGGCGACTTCGGCGACGGTGCGGTCAACCCGCCTCGGCTCGGTGTTCCTCGGCGCGACACGCACGATGCAGCCATCAGGCATCGGTTCTATCGCCTCGCCTCTGCCGATGTCGATCCAATGGCTCTTGCCGTCGACGCCCTCGACGATCAGGTAATGCCGGTCATTGATTTCGTCGGCCAGCCCGCGCGCGACGACGCGACCGACGAGAAGTTGGATCGGCTCGCCGGATCGATCGTGGATTGCCCAATCGGCGGCACTGCGGGCGAGCCCCTTGCCGCTCAGCTCGCGGTGCATGGTCTTGATGATGTCGCCGCGCTCGCCAATACGGCGCAGCGTCGTTTCGAGCTCATCACCGAGACGCCAGGCGCCAGCGCCGACTTCCTCGGCCAGCCCCATGCGCTCGAGCTTGCGCAGGCGGCCTTGGTGCAGCGTCTGCCGAAAGGCGTCGCCGCTCGCCGGCGAGACCAGGCCGTCATCATCCCGAATGCTGAGCAGCCGACGGTCGATGCTGGTAAAGCGTTCCTGCTCGATTTCCTGGCGCAGGCGCTGCTCGATCTCGCGATCGGTGCGTGGACCAAGATCGAGGCTGACCAGCTCGGCGGCGCGCTCGCGGATGCCGCTCGAAATATACTCACGCGCGATGACGAGATTGTCGCCGCGGTCGTCCTTGCCGCGAACGATGATATGGCTGTGCGGATGGCCGGTGTTGAAATGGTCGACGGCCACCCAGTCGAGCTTCGTGCCGAGGTCTTCTTGCATCTGCGCCATAAGGCGCCGGGTGAGCGGCTTGAGGTCCTCGTACTCGATGCCGTCCTCGGGTGCCACGATAAAGCGGAACTGATGCCGGTCGCCGTTTGCGCGATCGAGGAACGCCTTGCCGTCGACGCGGTCGCTGTCGGCGCCATAGAGCTCGCCAGGTTCGCCCTCGCGGGTGACGCCGTCGCGCTGCAGATAGCGCAGGTGCGCACGCGCCCCGTCCGCGCCCTTGCCGGCGAGCTTGACGATCCGCGCCTTGACGACGACCCGCCGCTGCCGGAAGGCGGCATAACGATCGCGCGATTTAAGCAGCGCCGCGGCGGCCCCGCCGCGCCCTGCCCGGCTTCCGGTGAAGCGTCCGCCGTGCTGCGGCCGGCCGCCGGCCCTGTTGATCGCCGCACGGAGCTGGCCGGCATAGCGTTTGCCGGCCTTGGAGCCGCGGGCGCCTATCTTGCCGAGCTTCGGTCGGAACTCGTCATCCTTCATGCCCAGCCTCCGGCCGCAACAGAGTCGAATCAGCCACTTGCGGGTCCCTGCTCTCCTGACGCAGGAGGGAGCCTCCAGTAAAAACGATGTGCAGACAACGACTTGGCCGGCTCGTGGAGGCGGTGCCTTTATCTTGCCTTACGCGCCCCGCCCCCTCTGGACGCGCCCCGCCCGCCACCGCTAGTGATCCGGCTCTTTCGGCAGCCCGCCTTCCTTGCCGAGCGGGACGAAGAGATCCGCGTTTCGCGCGCGGGCGCGAATACCATCCTGGAGGAAGAACAGCGACCGTCCGGAGGGAGCGTTTTGCGCCTTTGGAGCGACAGATTTGCCGTTGGACTTGTCGATGTCGTCGCCTGAAACTCCGGCCGCCTTGAGCTGTTTGAGATAGTCGACGGTCTCCCTTGGCAGGAGTTTTCCATGCTGCAAATGGTCGTCGTAGCGCGCGGGGCCTGCGTTGTAGGCGGCAAACAGGCCTGGAAATCCGAAGCGGTCATACATGGCGCGCAGATAGGCTGTTCCGGCGAGAATATTGTCGCGCGGATCGTGCGGATCAGGCCCAAGGCCGTGTTCGACCCGCATCTCCGCATAGGTGCCGGGCATCACCTGCATGAGGCCGACCGCGCCGGCGCTCGAGGTGATGGGGTGGCCATCGCGCATCGTGTTGCCGCCGCTTTCGGCATCCATGACGGCGTAGATCCAGGCCTTGGGAAGACGAAAACGCCGGCTCGCTTCCGCCACGAACTCCTGCCAGTTTCGCAGCTGCGGAGTTTGGGAGATGGCGACCGGCTCGGCGCCGGTCGAGGCGGAACAGGCGCATGGCGCGATAGCGAGCACGCCGAACAGCAGGAGGGTCACTCGGTCCATAGCGGCACGAGCCTCCCGATGACATTTTCGGCCGACACCGGCCCGAAATAGCGACTATCGAAGGAGTGATTTGTCTCACTGCCGAGCAGGAACACCTCGTTATGGCCGAGCGCCCGGCAGCCATTCCACCAGGGCAAAGTTCGGCCCTTGGCGTCGACCTTGAGCCGGCGCGCGACGATGTCGCCGCCGATGATGATCGCGTCGTGGAAGGCGCAGACATGCTCGCCGGGCAGCGCGGCAAGGCGTTTAACCAGCGGTATACTGCGGGGCAGATAGCCGCGTTGGTCGGCGAGATAGGCCACGAAATCGGGCGTGCGGACGAGCACGAGATCGTCGCGCGCGGGGGCTCCGGCAGCGACTCGATAAAGCCCGACCGGCGCACTGGCGGAGGCGTTCCAGACCAGCAAGGGCGTGGGTTTTGCGAGCGTGGTGAAGCCCAGAAGGCCGAGGCCAATCGCGGCAATGGCGATCGTCTTGCGGGCGCGAACGCGCCGCAAGGCGCTGCCGATCAGACGGATGGAAGGGCTCCGGTTCACGACTGGCCTCCCTCGTCGGACGGCGCGGAACCGTGCTCGGAAGTAGCGTCCTGGGGATGGCCTTTCGACCATTCGTCGAGCTCGTCGATGTGATAGCGGACATAGCGGCCGTGCTTGCGGAATTTCGGGCCGCCGCCCTTGAGCCGCATCTTTTCGAGCGTGCGTTGGGAGAGCCCGATATAGAAGGCGGCTTGCGCTGTGTTCAGAAACGGGCTGCCCTTCTTGGCGCGGGCGGCGCGTTCGTTTTCGTCGTCCATGATGATCCTCGTGTCTTCAAGGAGAAGCGACGGCGAGGATGGGCGAGCGGGATCGCGTCGGGGACGGGCGAAGAGTCGGGGGCGAGTTTTCGCCGCTTTTTTTGAGGTGAGCCCCGCGCCGGCTGCGGCGCGAGGCTCCAGTGTCCGCCGTTCAGTCGACGGGATTCCAGATAATGGCGTAGGTGTCGTCATCGTCCTGGCCGGCGGCGCGGCCGAGATTGGCGTAGAGCTTGCGCGGGCCGAACTCCGGGGCGGCGATGGAGAGGCTCACATAGTCCTTGCCGGAAGCCTCGCCGATGCGGATCCAGCCGGCGCCGACTTCGACGCCTTGGGTCAGCACCCGGAAGTCGGGATGGGTGTCGGCGCTCTTGGCCTGGTTGGGCACGATGTCGATGTCGGCGCGGACGCTGAGCGTCTTGAGCTGGCCCTTGTAGCCGCCATTGTCCTGCTTGGTGACGTATCCGATCGCGGTCATGTTGGTCTCCTGTTTTGCTGTCGCCGGGGACCATTCCCCTGCGATGGCGGACCGTGATGGGCGCATCCGGCCCGCCTGAACCCGATAGGGCCGCAGCGGCAGCGAAGGACCCGAGCGGGCGGCTTTTTTGAAGCGAAGCGGCGCGAGGAGCCGCCGCAGGCGGCGGGGAAAAAAGCCGCCGGCCGAGGGTTTCGGGCGGGCCGGATCGCCCATAGGTCGACAAGCCAGCCGCAGGGAAATGGTCCTAAAACACGCTTGGGAGACAGTTGCGCGATCGGCTGACACGGCAAGCAGGCGGCGCGGCGGGTACCGAGCTTGGCACGGCTTCAGACACCGCAGCCAGCGGGGACGTGCTTATCCGAGATGCGCCTCTGCGAGCATTCCCACGTGGCGCAGGGCTGGCGAGATGCATCGAACTGACGTCGAGATTGCGCGTACGGTGCGCACCGAAAAGTCCCAAAAGTGCGGCCGGTACCGCCCGAGAAGGTGCCCCAAGCGGCGGCTCTCGAAGTGCCGCCGCCTGGGGCTTGGTCGATTATTCCGACACGAACAGGTGCCGTACCTTGGCCCACTGGTCGGCGGTGCGGAAGCCGCCGCGATTGGTGTAGCTTTGGGCAGGGAATTTCATCCAGCGCGGCAGCCAGGCGTCGACTTTTTCCCTGCCGTTCTCGCCCGCGAGAAAGTCGCGGATGATCTTCTTTTGCGTCTTCACCTTCTCCGAAACATTGCCGTCGGCGACAGGCTTGCCGCCGATATCGGCGAGCATCAGATTGGCGATTTCCCTGTCGCGCAACAACTCGAAAAACGCGTCGTCGGCCTGCCAGCAAGCGGACATGTCGACATTCAGATGATTGCCGAGCGCCTCGATGACGGCGCTGCCGGCTTCGAGCGTCTCGGCCATGACGATGGCGAGAACGCGCAAGACATCGTCGTCGGAGAGCGCCACCAGCTTTGCTAAGACGCTGGCGAGGGCGAAGGCGTCGCCATTGCCGCCTGCGACCGCGCCGTCCTCGTCCGGTTGCCCGAGCAGCGCCAAAACCTCGCGCCGCTTTTCGGCAAAGGCGGCTTCGGCCTTGCAGGCCGCCACGCTGGCGCCGACCGTCTCGTTGGCGGCGCGCTGCGGCTCGCAGCGCACCTGCCACAGGCTTGAACCGGCAATCGCATGCGCCACCATGAGGCGCAGGGCAATGGCGGGATGGTCGAGCAACGCGGTGCGCACGGCGGCATGACGGTGCAGGTCGACATAGTTCTGCATCGGTCCGGTGAGTTCAGGTCGTGACGGCTTTGCGACCTGTTCTTCCTGCTCGCCGCCCCCTTCATTGGCGCGGGCGCGGCGCGCTTCCTTGCGCGACAGCCAGCCCTCGTGACACTCGACCTCGCCGCGATGCGAGACGGTAATGACGACCTTGCCGCCCTTTTTCTTCGGCGTCTTTTCGTGGTCCCATGAGTGGAAATACTGGCCGGGTTCGAGCACGTTCACTTGCGCCCATCCGGCCTCAAGATAGGCGTCGCGTCGGGCGGCAATCGCCTCGTTCTGCTTTAGCCAGAACAGGTCGGCATCGGCAAAATAGCTGTCCTCGCCGAACAGGTCGGAGACGATGAGGCCGGGATAGTCCTCTATGGCGAACAGCGCCACCTTGGTGGAGATCGACTGGCCGCCGAACAGCCATTGCTTCAACTGGAAGCCGCGCGGCGCGTATTGTTCGGGATCGGCATAAAGCGCCAGCCAGTCCTTCTGCTGCGCTTTGGACGCCATGGTGAGATAGCGCGCCGTCTCGGCGTCAATTTCCTCGCGGCGGTAGGCTTCGCGAATTTTGGGCAGAAGCTCGCCGAGCGCCAGAACGCGTTTCACCTGAAGCTCGGTGAGGCCGAAGGTGGCTGCGATGTCGGCAATGGCGCGGCCTTCGCGGATCAGACGGGAGAAGGTTTCCCATTGCGAGACTTCGTCGGGATCGAGGCGGGCGATGTTTTCGATGAGCGAGGCTTCGAGCGCATCGGCGTCGTCGCCATCCTCCATGATGGCGCAGGGCAAGGCATCGCTTTCGCCGCGCTCGTCGGCGAGCGATTTGGCGGCGAAATAGCGTCGCCGTCCGGCGACGATCTCGAAGGTTTCGGGCGAACCGTTGGGCCGCACCAGAAGCGGCACGAGGACGCCGCGCGCGCGAACGGACGGCAGGATATCGGAGATATCCGGCGCGCGTTTGCCGTGGCGCATGTTGAGTGCGGAAATGTTCAACCGATCAATTGGGATATGGGCAAGCTGCATGATTTGTCTCCTTCGGTTTGGTTGAGGTTTCCCCGCCGCAAAGGCCACGAGGCCGGCGCGGGCGGGACGGTTTTCGCACCTAGCGGCGCGTCTGTTCCGCCGTATCCGGCGGAAGCTCGGAATGGGGTTTTGCAAGCCCGTCTGCTGCCTGTTGCAGCAGACGCTCCTCCTCGGTGATGTGGCCGGCGTGGCGCGCGGCTTCGGCATAGACAGAGAGCGGAAACCGCCCCTGAAAATAGAGGTCGCGCTCGATGCCGAGCCCAAGCCGGCCCTTGACGCTTTCAAGTTCGGCAAGGCTGACGTTGCCGAGTTCCGGAAAGCCGAATCCGAGGTCGCAAAGCCCGAACAGTGTGTCGCCGTCCATATCGAGTTCGGTCAGAAGCCAGGTCGCCGGCCCGGTCGGATCGAACAGTTTCAGCACCGGAACATGGTCGTTTTCCTTGTCGGCCGCGCCATTGGCGAGCAGTTGGGCGCAAAGGTCGTCGGTGATCAGGATCATGGCAAAGTTCCTTGTCAGAACAGGTCGGTTTGGTTGCGTATGCACTCGTCCAAGAGGCCGAGATCGGGTGATTTCTGCTCCGCGCGCGGGCGCATCGGCGCGTTCGTGAGAAGGCAAAATCGGTCGCGCGTGTTGACGGGCCGCTCACCGGAATGAGGGTCTCGTCGCCTTCCGGCGTCGTCTCGGTCGGCAGCGTTTGGGGATTGCGCGCACTCATGCCGCGATCTCCTGCTGATCGCTGCCTTGGGCATCGGCGTTAGCGCCGAGCAGGAAATCGGCGGCTTTCGAGGCGTAGCTGGCGGCGCGGAAGATGGCGCGGTTGTCCTCGCGCAGCACCGTCAGCCATGAGCCGATGTAGTCGGCATGGCGCACGGTCGGCTCGATGCCGAGCGTGGTACAGACAAAGGCGGCGGCGATTTCGGCGACCAGTTCCTCGCGCGCATAGGCCTTGCAGCCGAACGAACCGGAAAGATCGCGCGCAAGCCGCGTCGGGTGTCCGGTCCAGTGGCCAAGCTCGTGGAAGCAGCTGCGGTAATAGTCGATCTGGTGGAAGAAAGCGGGCTGCGGCGGCACCTGAATGAAGTCGCTGCCCGGCATGTAGAAAGCGCGATCGCAGCCGATGCGAAAGTCAGCGCCGGTTGCATGAATCAGCGCCTCGGCCTGCGGGATCATCTCGCGTTCTGGCAGCGGTTGGGCGGCGGCATAGAGGTGGTCGGGCAGGTTGTCGCACTGCGCGACATTGAAGACGGTGAAGCGCTTCAGATAAGGCACCGCCTGCGGCTCGTCACCATCGGCCTTGGCGCGTTCCTTCTCGTCCTTGGGAACAAAGCGGTCGGCATGGACGATGGTGGTGCCGTGTTCGCCCTTCCTGACATTGCCGCCAAGCGCAAGCGCCTGGCGGAAGGTGAGCCAGTTCTGGCTACAGAAACCGCGCTCGATGACCGCGCCCCAAAGGATCAGGATATTGATGCCGGAATAGGCGCGCCCGCTGGCCGCGTTCTTCGGCAGGCCGAGGCCGGCCTTTGCGCTGCCCCATGGCTTGACCCATGGCACGGTGCCGCGCTCCAGTTCGGCGATGATGCGGTCGGTGATTTCCTGATAAAGGCTGGCACCCGTGCGCCCGCCGCTGCCCGCGCCAGCCTTTCGGCTGCCGGAACGCTTGCTGTTTGCACGCATCGTCTGGTCCTCCGCTCTTCAATTCCGCGCCCTCCCCGGAAGCGGGGTGGGCGGCGAAAGCGACCGGAAAGGCCCGACGTCAAAGGCGAACCGCATCCGAAGGACCGGAACGAAGAGGAGGACCCGGAGCGGCAAGCGAAGGGTTGCGGGATGCCGCGGCGGGCCTAGAAGGGAGTGCCGCCCACCCCGCGCCACCGGGGAAGGCCAGCACAAAAAACCACGCCGGCCGAGAGGCCGGCGACCGTCAGCAGCCGAAAGGCTGCCTCTCGCCAGGGGGCGAAGCCGCAGGGCCGAGACCGCCTGAGCTTGCCGAAGACAAGCGGGCTCGGTTCACGAGCACCCGGCGCGCGCCACAAGGCGCGCGGGCGCCCCTATGCCGGCTAGTTGCAAATGTCCCTTCGGCGCGGTGGTTTATGAGGTCGCAAGCTCGGCCAGATGGCAAAGATCGCCGAGAAAACCAGTGCCACTCGTCCAAATCTGACGGACCAGGCATGGGAACTGATCTGAGCGTTGAGCCGTCCGCTCGAGGGTGAGGTGATCAATGCGATGCGCTACCGGCTTGCGGCCGGATGCTGCCGATCTGTCTCGCTCACGCGAGTCTGATGACGACCCGCAAAAAAAGGGCGCCCGGGAACAGGGCGCCCCTTCTCATCGACGAAATGCTCGGATTGGAGGTCCGTGATCAAGCACTTCCCCGACAATTTCTTCAAGCCTCACCACAATGGTTCAGCCACAAATTGAAGGCTCGCAGTTACCGCTTCGAACGCGGCGAACGGCCCTTCAATCCTCAGAACGAGCGCTGGAAGCGGAGGAGGCCGCCGATGCTGTTCTTCTTGTCGGCAGCGGTCCAGTTGCCGAACGGCGTGCCGTCGTTGAAGTGACCGTAGTGATCGTAGTCAACTTCCGCGGTGACCGTGAGACCGGGGACGACGTCGTAAGCGACGTTAGCCGCCACGCCATAGTTCTTGTCCTGGTCACCCGAAACCTGCAGGTTGAACGACGTCTTGGGATTGAACTTGTAGGTACCGCCGGCCCACCAGGCCCAGTGACCGCCCCACTGCTTGTAGAAGTCGCGACCGCTTGCGAAATCGAGCGAATTCTTGTCGGTGCCGTAGCCGAACATGGCGAACAGCGACAGCTCGCTGGTCACGTTGAAGTCAGCTCGAACCTTGCCGGCCCATTCTTCGTAGTTGCTGTCATAGGCGACGACGCCGGCGATGGCACCCCAGCCCTGCGTGTACTTCACACCGCCGACGACATGCGGAACATAGCTGTCGATCGTGCCCACGTAGAAGACATTATTGACGTCGACCGAACCTTCTTCGAGCGAGATCACGGCCGAGAAGCCGTTGCCGGCATCAAAGTTGTACTGGATGAGGTTCGTGGAGAAATCACCATAAGGAACGATGGTGTCGTTGAGAACGTTGCCGGCATAGCCGATGAACGAGTCAAAGGCCGAATCATCCAAACCGACCCGGAGCCCACCAAGCTGGATCCAGGCAAAATCCATCGTAACGCCCTTGTTGTGGGCCTGATTGCCGTCTTCGCCAGCGTAGTAGGCGCTGTTGCCGAAGTTGAATTTCGTCTGGGTGTAGGTCTTCAACGTGCCGAGCTCAGTTTCCTGGCCGGTCCAGGTCTTCAGCGCGAAGCGGGCGTTCTTGTGCCAGGTGCCCTGGTCCTTGCCGTTGAGAACGTCTGTCGAACGTGCGCCATCGAAGCTGCCGACATCGCCAGCGCTGATGTCGTAACGGACATAGCCGCCAATGCGCAGGCAGGTTTCGGTGCCGGGGATGTAGAAGTAGCCAGCGCCGTAGACGTCGCAGATCTTGACGTATTCAGCCGGTTCCGGCTCGGCGACGACGACGGCGTCGGCGGCGCGCGCACCGGAAACTGCGATCAGGGCCGCAGCGGAGCCGAGAAGTAGGCTCTTGATGTTCATACTTGATCTCCTTGAATGATTTGAAAAGGGCGAGGACGTCGATAGACGAACCGTTCCCTATCCCCACGATCGAAAAAGATGCGCATCGCGATGCATCCTTCCCGGTTCGAACGCTATTCACCGGGCGGAATAGCGCAAGTTCAAATTCCGTTCCACTGCAATATGTACCAGTATTAGTTGTATTTTTATCACTAAATAGCCGTTATTACTTGCACAAATTGAACAACTATACATTTGTACAAACCGCACAATTGGCACATTCACTGCTTGCGGCCACATCGAGCGTGCGCGAACAGCCAACGACGCCGACGAATCGTCAGATAGATCCAATCAGAGAAATAGCCTGGGCGGCCGACGCAACAGCTTCTGTGTTCATGCCTTCCCTGAGCAATTCGACAGGAACACGACCCTTGAGCAGAGGCGACGGGCTGATCAGCCACAGCCAAGCCAGTCTGGGATCGGAGATCGAGGAAAGGACCTCCCGGATTCCGGGCATAGGCCTGCCGTCGATGAACTGAGCCAGGGGAAATACATGCTTGCGGGAGCCTCTGCGAAAGGCAACCACATCATTGTGCCGCTGCCACCAATGTAGCGTTGACCGCGGTATTCCAAAACGTCTCTCGAGATGCGTCGACCCCGCAACTGGACCGGCCCACTCAGCAATGCGGGCGCCTTCTCTGGGATGATCTTTCAGAAGCGGATGCCCAAGGGGATGATCGGCGGGCCGCGGTCGCGAAGCGATCTCACACGCCTGAGCATCCAGCCGTCGCGCTGCTTCGGCCTCGAGTCTGCCAAGAAATTCGGCGACCACGGCGGTCGAGTTGTCGGAAGGAGAACCCGAAAGCGCGCCAGCAGCCTTGTCGCCCTGCTTTGCCTCATCGCATTGGGCAAGAATGCGCTGCACCTCCTTCAAGACAAAGCTTGAAAGCTCGCTCTGGCGTTTTTCATCCGCAAGATCACTCGGTCCGGACATAGGTGGCTTTCCCAATAGGATTCCCTCAACAGGCCGCCGAAAGAGCGTTGAAGACATGAAGTTTGGAGAACTGCGATGTATTGCGTTTTCGCACGCATGCGAACTAGCAGCCGTCTCGCGGCCTCAACCTGGTGCCTCTCAACAAAAAGGGGAAGAACGTCGATTGACGACCATCTTTGCCCCGACGACCGAAACGGACGCACATCGCAGTGCATTCTTCGCAGCGCGAAGCTACCCATGGCTCCCATTTGCGCAAGGGCAAAGTTTATCTTTCAGAGCTATATAAATTAGACGTTGCTTTTATGCAACTATGTCTCGAATTTTACTTGGACAAATTGAACGTTTGCACATTTATAGGTACTATTTTCCATATAAACTTTGTATATGGCATTTAACAGCGCATACATGCTTCACTGTTGCCGAATTACCTTGGTCAGTGCGCGGCACCTCTCTCATGCCAAACGTAAAAGCCGGTCCTCAGGACTTCTCATCATGCCAGATCGCTCGATCCACTCATGCGGGCTTCCCCGGCAGCGAGAGCAGGTTTTTCCGGTGCTTCAGCGGTCTGGGTCTGCAACCAAAGGACCAAGCGAGGCTTCCTCATTCACCAGCAGGACCCATGCTCACGCCAGTCACATCGAGATCGAAGGTAAGATGTGGCATTTCGCTTATTGCAGGCGCCGGAGCATATCTCTGCGGGCGGGCGTTTGTCCCGCTAGCTGCGAGTATGCGCGACGTGGTGTTCAGTTCGCCAATATAAAATTCTGGACGATATCATCGCGTTTGCAGATGGCCCGTCCCTAGGAAACCGCGCTGCTTCGCCGCTCGCAAGGTCGTCCTGAATGAAACACTCTCCCGCGCCGCGCGAACGACGCTCAGCGCCGTCTCGTAAGTTGGTTCATGGTGGTACAGCGAGGAGGGAAATATATGACACCGGCGGCCGGAGAAGGTCCTCTGGGTCTCCAGGTGATGATCTCATGGTTAAGGGCTGGGCCCCGAGCCGCCCGACTTCCTTCGCTAGCCCCTCGGCCGCGCAACGCTTGGTATTTTCCCGCATGGCCGAGACCGCAGAGCTGCCAGAAACGTGGCCCGTATCGCGCAAACGCCCCAGAACCTCTTCCCGGATAGTCTCTGTATGCGCGCCAAGACCCGGCACTGGGCGCAGCGAGGGGCGCTCCGAGTTGAAGATCGCCGCAGGCGCTATCGTCTCGACAGTTCCTTCGGGTGTGACGACCTCGACCCTGCGAAGATGGGGATGCTTTGAAAGATCCGCCACTTCGTTCAGTCGGCCATATGCCAAACCGGCTGCCTCAAGCTCCTGCATTGCTTCGTGGCAGGATAGTTCGGAAAAACGCAGTTCAATGATCTCATCAAGTTGCGCCCCGTGACCGAGGCGCTCCATATTATCGGCAAAACCAGGTGCGCGCGTGAGCGCCGGCTGCTTCAGGAATTTCTCGCAGAAATTTACCCATTCGCGGTCATTCTGAACCGAAAAGATGACGTCTTTGCCATCGGCACAACGATAGGCGCCATACGGCGCAAGCGACGGGTGTTTCACGCCAGCGCGTGCCGTGTGGTAGCCGCTATAGTCATGTTGCAGAACCGGCACGTTCATCCAGTCGGCGACGGCATCGAACAGTGACACCTGAATGCTGGTCCCTTTGCCGGTAACCTCGCGGTAATAGAGTGCCTGAAGAATGGCACTATGCGCCGTCATGCCCGCCGAGATGTCGCAAACCGAGACCCCTACACGCGCCGGTCCCTGTTGGGTGCCGGTGATCGCGCACAGACCTGTTTCAGCCTGGACGATGAGATCATAAGCCTTCAAATGGGCATACGGGCCTTTCTCCCCGAAACCAGAGATGTCGCAGGTGATCAGCCGCGAAAAACGACGACGGAGATCCGCAGACCCGAAACCCAGTTTTTCGATGCTGCCCGGCTTCAGATTCTGGATAAAAACGTCAGCACTGGCAACGAGCGTGTCCAGGACGGCGCGGTCCGCCTCCGACCTCAGGTCCAGACAGACCGACTCCTTACCCCGGTTGAGCCAGACGAAGTAAGCGCTCTGTTCCCGCACCAGTTTGTCGTAGTTGCGCGCGAAGTCCCCTTCGGGCCTTTCGACTTTGATCACCCGGGCGCCGGCATCGGCAAGGCGAGACGATGCATAAGGCGCGGCCACGGCCTGCTCCACGGCTACGACAGTGATCCCCTCAAGAGCGTTTTGCATGCGACACCGTGCTTTTCATCCAACGTTTATGGCTTGAGACCGGCGACGGTCCAGCATCGCAAGCAACCGGCTTTGTTCGTTCCCGACAATTGAGAATGCCTCGTCGACACCCATTCCGGGCTTTGCAAGCATCATGTCGGCCTGGGTTGCCACGGATACGTGGACAGAAGCTTGGGCGGAGAGATCTGTCTCGGTACAGCTTCCTCCGACATACGCTCCGACCTTGTTTTTCTTGCAGAGGAGAACGGCCCGCGCTGTGTCGGCAATTGAACCGACATCGGGCGTCTTGATCTGGACAAGATGCGTGGCTTTCGCTTCTGCGAAGAGCCGAATATCTTCAAGCGTATTGCATCTCTCATCCACGACAAGGCGTGCGTTGGAGCCCCGGTTGTCCAAGATCGATACGATCTTGGCGTAGTTCTCAATTTGAGCTTGCGTCGAACCAAAATCCGCCGGGGACTCGATGTTGAGCGTGAAATCCGGGACCGTATCTGCAACCTTGCAGATAAAGTCGGCGATGCTTTGCGGCTCCAGGCCGATTTCCTGGCCGATCCAGCCATACACATCGAAATGCAGCACCGGATGATACCCCGGGCGGCCGATTTGGCGCGTACGCGTTGCAACCCACTTCACGAACTCCATGAAGGCTTGCCCGTCGATGCCGAATTTCTGCCGTGAGTTGATCAGACCGTGGGGAAGCACATCCACGGCTTTCAAAACCATTTTGTCGACGTTGATTTCTCGCGAGTCACCGCTCTGGCAGTAAATTGGGACTCGGGACGTGGGTAACTGCAGCCCGAACTCACTACATATGATCTCTGCCATCGTCTTACGGTGGAGATGGGCGGCTGCGCGAAGAAGAGCTTGGCTGACGCCATACTCTATAGCCAGAGGTAGACGCCGATGTTCGACGAGCTGAAAAGCGTTCGTGCAGGAATCACGAAACTGAGTGGCATCGACATCAAGAAGCCGCGGTACGACAGCGCGTGAGGTAAGATCCGAGATTTGATTGGTGTCGAACACAAGGCCGCGTCCACCTGCACCGGAGTACTGGACGTTCATCATGTCGCCCCAAACGACGGTTTCGTCGGTAAGAACCAGCCCGACACTGAGCGACGATGCCGGAATGCGAATTCGATCAAACCCAGGCGTAGTCGGTGTGCCGACATAGATGAAGCCGTCCTGGGTCGCGCCGGACCTAATGGCAGCTTGATCGTCATAAAAGAACGCGCCGTTGCCAGGCGCAAGAAGGACGTCTTTGATCTGCACTTCACTTCGCTCGATTCATTTAGAGCCATTGATGGGCGCACACACCAGCTGAACGCTAAGTATGCGCTACTTGGGGCAGAGTTCGCCAATATAGAGTCCGGGACGGCACTATCGCGTTTTCAGATGGACACGTCCACCCGCTGCTTTGGCCTGAGAGTAGCGAGCGCGCATTTGGAGATGCGTCAGACATCTCTTTCCATGCATCCAAGGTCTCATTCCGAGCCGTTTGCCAGACACCCATCCGGGTCCACGTTATCTTTGTCGAGAGTTTGGTCGATGGCTCTGGATCTTGACTACCGCTCCGATCAATTCTGGGCAGTGGTCAGCTACAGGGGTTCATGCCTTCAATGTCGTCTCGACGAGGCTTATCCAGTAGCCAATCCCGTAAGGGAGGGCTTCGTCGTTGAAGTCGTAAGCCGGGTTGTGTACGGCTGCTGTCGATCCGTTCCCGAGCCATATCATCGCGCCAGGCCGCGCTTCGAGCATATAGGCGAAATCTTCTGAGCCCATTAGAGGCTTGACCTTGTCATTCACGGCACCCGAGCCGACGAGGTTTCGAGCAGCCGCGACTGCCAGACTAGTCTGCTCGGTATGATTGATGGTCATCGGTTCGAGGCGCCGGTATTTCAGCTCAACATCTGCGCCGAACCCCTGCGCGATGCCTCGAGCGGACGCCAGAATCTGATGCTCGACGAAGTCTCGCATGCTCGGCAGCAGCGTCCTAACAGTGCCCGACAACTCGACCGTATCGGGGATGATGTTGTAGGCCTGCGCGGCGCTCAGTTTTGTGACGGAAATGACGAGCGATTCCGTGGGATCTGTGTAGCGAGACACCAAGGTCTGCAGCCCGAGAATGATCTGCGCTCCAATAACGACCGGATCGATTGTAAGATGTGGGATTGCCGCATGCCCCCCTCTACCCCTTATCGTAATATCGAACTCATCGAGCGCAGCCAATATTGGCCCATCAGCGATGGCGAATTTCCCGACGTCGAGACCCGGCGAGTTGTGCATGCCAAAGACCTGTGAGATGCCAAAGCGGTCCATAATCCCTTCCTGCACCATCTTCTGACCGCCTCGCCCATCTTCTTCAGCTGGCTGGAAGATCAAGGCGACCGTGCCTTTGAAGTTCCGCGTTTTAGCAAGATGCTTTGCTGCCCCAAGAAGCATAGCTGTATGGCCATCATGGCCGCAGGCATGCATCTTGCCGGGCACCCGGGAGGACCACGGCTTGTTTGATGCTTCTGCAATCGGTAAGGCGTCCATATCTGCCCTCAGGCCGACAGTCGGACCCTCTCCGCCTTCGCCTTGGATCAGTGCGACGACCCCAGTCTCAGCAATCCCGGTTTCGATGTGATTGATACCGAAAGAAGCCAGCTTCTCTGCAACGAAGTTGGCCGTGTTATGCAATCGATAATCGAGCTCTGGGTATTGATGCAGATGACGTCGCCACCCGGCGACCTCAGATTGCAATTCTCTCAAATTTTCAAACTTCTGCATCTATCAAGTCCTGGCTGGGTTGGCCGCCGCACATTCGTTACAGAGGACCATCAATCGGCCAACAACGTGCGTCAAACGCAGTTTGTATATCGTAGTCATCTAGGAGCGAGATTGTTCACGGAACAGATTTTGGGGTGCCTTAAGTCGGGGGGTGAGCACGTCTGCCGGTATTTCGGGCCGATCGCCTAGGGGCGGCGCCACGAGCCGAGACGCCCTGGGTGCTCTTTGCCTGGGCTATTGCCCGCTCGCTGCGCAAGCGGGCACGCGCGGCAGACGTTTTGGCGGCATCGACCTCGCCGTCGGTGAAGATCACGCCGTATTTCGCCTCAAGGTGAGCGCGCATGCTGTAGCCTTCGAGCAGATCGTAGCGGATGTCGTCGAGCGATCGATCGAGCGGATCGCCATAGCCACCGCCCGACGGCGAAACGTGACGGAAGATATCGCCCTTCAGCAGTTCATAGGGCTCGGTCACGAGCACCGGCAGGCGGATCCGCTCGCGCCGTCCTTGCGCGACAACGTGCTGTCCGGGCCGGCACCGACCTCACCACCGAAGAGACCATGCGGCGGGAAGGCGAGCTTGTCGGACCGCAGCGACAAAATGCCATCCTCGCCAAGGAATTCATATTCGCGAATGAAGGAGTTGCCACCGCGCTGGCGACGGCACCGCCGGTGTCGGAGACCGTGCCGTAGTTGCGGATGCGGAGGGGTAACTCGCCTCGATCATCTCGATCGGCACATTCGCCTGGTTGCGCCCATGTGCGGTACCCCGACCTGGCCATCATGCGACTGACCAGCGCCCCAGGTGCCCATGACCGTCTCGGTGAAGACATAGGGGCTTGCCGTTATGCCAGCCACCGAAGGTCGGGACGCTCGATCCGCCCATCCCGTCGGCGGTGAAGCGATCGGGCAACGGAGCCGCGAGTGCCCCGAACATCGCATCGATAATTCGGTAGCCGGTAATTCCGCGCGCGCCGCAGGGCGCGGGATGCACGGAATTGCGGCGGTGCCAAGCGGCGCGGCGACGACTATGGCGCGCTCGAAGCCGCGACAGTTCGGTATTTCCGACTTCATCACCGAGCGCAGCGCGGTATAGACACTTGCTTTGGTAAAGGGGAGCGGGGTGTTGATGCCGTCCTTGACCGGCTTCGACGATCCAGCGAAGTCGACCGACAGTCGATTGCCGTTGATCGTGACCGCCAACTTGATGATGATCGGCTCGGGCGTTTTGCCGAGCCCGTCGATGTGATCGGTGAATGTGTAAACGCCATCGGGTAGCTCGGTGATCTAAGCGCGCGTGAGCCGCTCGGCGTAATTATGAAGTTCCTCCGCGTAGGCAAGGATTTCCGTCAGGCCATAATGCCCGAGCAACTCCATGAAGGACCGGCGACCGGCCGTGCAGGCAGCCATTTGTGCCTTTCAGATCGCCTAGGACAATACCTGGGACGCGGACGTTGAAGCCGATAATCTCCCAGATCGCCTCGTTCAGGACGCCGCCGTCGTAGAGCTTAAGAACGGCAAGCGGAGCCTTCCTGGAAAATCTCGGTCGCACCGAGCGCATTCGAGCCCGATTGCGTTCTCCTTGTGGAGTTGCTCAGACGGATGGACAGTGACGATGAGATCGCCGCCGGAATACTCCTCGACCTGTTCGGCGAAGACTTTGTGTGTCTTGCCCTCGGAGCTGTCGGGCTGTTTCGTGGCCAAACACCACCCGGTCGGTGTGTGAGCCGCAGCCGAGAACGCTTGCGAAACGGCCATGAACGACAGCGCCCGGATTTTCGCTGCGGCAATGTCAAAGCCCTTCAAATTCATTCCTTCGGTTCTCTTCTACCGGTCGGAGCTCCCCAACCACCTCCCCCAGGCGTTTCCAGGATGACCGCATCTCCAGCGTCGAGGGTCATCGTTCCCTTGCTGGGCGCCCTCGTGAGCTCTCCCTTTTTTTCTATCCAATTGCGTTCTGTCGCCCCCACCATGCCACCATGCAGGCCATAGGGGTTGAACCGGCGACGATCGGTCTGCAACGAGACACGCGCTTCGTGCCCGATGACACGCAGCGAGCGGATGACGCCGTCACCGCCACGATTGGCGCCTTCTCCCCCAGAGTTTTCGCGCAGCTCGTAGCGTTCCACCCTCATCGGGTAGCTGATTTCTAGCGCCTCGATCGGCGTGTTGAGCGTGTTCGACATGTTGGCGTGCACCGCGCTCATGCCAGGGCCCATCGGCCGCCCGCCCTGGCCGCCGCAGATTGTCTCAATGTAAGTGTACGGTTTGCCGTTGCGCGGGTCGACCGCCGACGCCGACGAGGTTCATCGTCCCTTGGCTCGCGGCGGCGATCCGGTCCGGCGCGAATTGCGAGAACGCCTTCAGTACCGTGTCGGCCAGACGCTGCGTCGTCTCGGTGTTGGCGGCGCAAACGGCGGCCGGCATCTTTGCGTCGAGAAACGAGCCCTCAGGAATCAGGATCGTGACCGGGCGCATGACGCCGGAATTCGGCGGCAGCGTCGGGTCCATCAGGATCTTGATGGAGTAGAAGACCGATGAATGAACCATCGCCTGGACGGCGTTGATGTTACCGCGCCGCAAGCGCGAAGACCCGGTGAAGTCAAGCACCATCTTATCAGGCATGACATCCACGCGCAGTTTGATCACGACCGGATCGTCGCTCGAGCCGTCGTCGTCGAGGCAGTCCTCCGACGTCCAGCTGCCGCTCGGAAGTTCGGCTAGCCGCTTCAGCACGCGACGTTCCGTGTAGTCGAGAATGGCAGCGAAGCCGTCTTCGAGCGTTTGAGAGCCGATGCGATGGGCCAGTTCGTCAATGCGGCGAATGCCGATCCGGAGCGCTGCGAGCTGGGCGTTGATGTCGCCCTTACGCTCTTCCGGCGTCCGCACGTTGGCGAGGATCATTGCCATAATGTCGGTCTGCTCGGTACCCTGACGATAGAGGCGAACGGGCGGAATGATGAGGCCTTCCTGGAAAATCTCGGTCGAGCGGCCCGGCATCGAGCCCGGCTCCATGCCGCCGACGTCGGAGTGATGCGCGCGGGTTGCGACATAGGCGATGCAGCGGCCTTCGACGAACACGGGAGCGACTAGCGTGATGTCGGGCAGATGCGCGCCACCGACGTAGGGGTCGTTGAGAATGACGACGTCACCCTGTGCCAGTGGTTCAATGAGGGCGAGGGTCGGACCAACCGCCCTCAGCATCGAGCCCAGATGGACGGGCACGTGCTCAGCCTGCGCAACGAGTTGCGCCTTGGCATCGAAGATCGCGCAGGAGGCATCCATGCGTTCCTTGATGTTCGGCGAGAATGATGTCAGCTTCAGGACGACACCCATTTCCTGAGCCGTCGCTTCAAGGCCGTTTTTGAGGACTTCGAGGCGGAGGGGATCAAACCCGGTCATTGCGCAACCTCAACGATCATGTTGCCGGACACATGGACGGTCAATCGGTCGCCGGGATAAAGAATGGTCGTCGCCGAGATTTCCTCAACCACCGCAGGACCGCAAATCGTGTTGCCGGCCAGAAGCGCGGCGCGATCGTAGATCGGCGCGTCCTGGAATTCGCCCCTTTCGAGCTGATTGAACGGCTCGAAATAGATCTTGCGCGATCCCTTGAGTGCGGCTGGAGGCGGTAGCGACATTCCCTCGGCGAGCTTCGGCAAGACCGGCGTGTCGATCCGGCCGATGCCGGTCACGCCGATACCCACGATTTCGATCGGGTTCGAGGGATCCGCATGGCCGAAGCGTGCAGCGTGGGCGGCGTGGAAGTTGTCCGGAAGCTTGTCCCAGAAATGCTTATCGGTTATGTCGACGAGGATCGGCAGGTCGTAGCTCTGGCCGAGGTAGCGCACGTCGATCTTGACCTCGATGTCGCGCTTTTCCTGCCGCACGCCGTCATGGTCGAGATGCGCGTTCGCCTTAGCAACCTGCGAGCGGATGATGGTCGATCGGGTTGGCGATCTTTTCCTCGATAACCTTGCGCGCAGCCGCCAGATCGAGACCGAGATCGCCACCGAGTCGCGACTTCTCGTCGAAGCGACCGAGCACGAGATTGGCGTCGGTAACGGTTGGCAGGATCCCGCCGCGGCCGTAGCAGACTGGCCACGGCACGGCTTCCGCACTCATCGGACCGACGCGCAACGCGCCGCCGTCGTCGATCCAGGCGATTGAGCCACCGCCCGCGCCGATTGCATTGATATCGATGACCGGTAGCCGGATAGGCACTGTCTCCAGGCTCGCCGAACGCGTGATTTCCGGGCGCCCGTTGCGGATGAGGCTGATGTCGGTCGAGGTGCCGCCGATATCCATGGTGATGATGTCAGGAATCCCGGCGAGTTGGGCCACATGGGCACTGGCGACGACGCCGCCGGCCGGCCCGGACAGGACTGTGTGCACTGGCTTTATCCGCGCGCTGTCGAGGCTCATGAGACCGCCTGCCGCGTCCATGACCATCATTGGCTTTTCGCTGGAAAGCGCGAGCCCCTCCCGCGCATCTACGAGCATACCGTGCAGCGACTCCAGGTATTTTCTGCATAACGGGGCGGAGATAGGCGTTCAGGACCGTCGTCGACGCCCGCTCGTACTCGCGGAATTCCGAATTGATCTCGGTGGAGATGCAGATGGCGACGCCAGGAAGCGACTCTTCGAGGATCTTGCGTACGCGCTCCTCGTGAGTCGGATTGGCATAGGAGTGCAGGAACAGGACGCCGACAGCCTCTACATTGGCCGCCTTGATCGCAGCGGCGACCTCATGCACATCCGCCTCGTTGAGCGGCTCGATTTCCGTGCCGCCCGGCGCCAGACGACCGCGGACGGTGAAGCAGAGGTCCCGCGGTACCAGTTGCTCGGGCGGACGATTGTAATGTCGAACAGTGTCGGTCGATTCTGCCGGCCGATCAGAAGGATATCACGGAAGCCGCGATTGGTCACGAAGGCCGTGCGCGCTCCCTTGCGCTGAATGACGGCGTTCGTCGCCGTGGTCATGCCATGGCCGACGTAAACGACCTCACTCCCGGTGCCGCCCTGCAGAAGAAGAGCCCGCTTCAGCCCGGTCACGGTGCCCTGCGCACGATTGACAGGCGTGGTCGACACCTTGGAAACCGTTATGGTCTGGGTAGCCTCGTCGTATGCGATGCTGTCGGTGAATGTGCCACCGACGTCCGATGCACACGAATGCGCCTGCTCATTCACCGCTTTGTAACGATAACGTTTCCGTTACCGTAAGCAATGCTGTATGGTCTGGCAAGACATATTATGGGCAGGCCTCGCAGTTTTCTTTTAGGAAACAAACTAAGTTTTCGTCCGATTCGAAAGGCAAACGTATGATCGTAGCACGTGCCAACGTAGGCCAGCCGCAAGTCGCTGAAGGTCATGGCATATCGGAAAAGAGCTCGCGCACGCGCGCCGCCATTCTGGCCGCTGCCGAGGCGGAGTTCGTCGCGAATGGCCTGAGCGGTACGAAGATGGAAAGTATCGCCAAGGCGGCCAGAGTGAACAAGGCGTTAGTTTATCGCCATTTTGAGCGCAAGGAACTGTTGTTTCAGAGGGTACTCGTCAACGCCTATCGGCGAATGCGCGAGGCCGAAGCCGTGCTCACAATCTCCGCCGACCCGATGGTCGCGCTCGATCAGCTATGCGAGTTCACGCTCACTTACTATCGGAAAAATCCTGGGTTCCTTGTGCTGGTTGGAATCGCGAATCTCCATCATGGCGACAATTTGCGCTCAGTGCCGCGCTCAGAATTGGCAATCGACAAGCTCATGACGCTCGTGGGTGGCATTATTGCCCGCGGCGAGGCGACCGGCGTGTTTCGGAAGAACCTCAATCCAGCTGATTTGTGGATCTCCCTATCGAGCCAGTGCTGGTTCAGCGTAGCCACGGCCTATACGGTCGAAGTGTCATTCGGCAAGAGCATTCTGGAAGACCAGGAAGCAGACAGGCGGCTGGCGACGATCAAGGAAGTGATCCGCCGCTACGTGCTCGCGTGAACGCTGAGTCCCGCGTAGTGTCGCTCCGCCCGCCCGATCTTCTTTTCAAAGATGGGAGGTGCGCGGCAAACTGTAATCAGATTTCGAAGATTGTTCGTGGCAAGCGAGAGAATGTTTCGGCGCCGCTTTCGGTCACGCGGAAGCTTTCACTGATCACATAGCCGAAGTCTTCGTCTATCCAGTTTCCGAGCATCAGGTGAAAAGTCATGTTCGGCCGAAGCACGGTCAGGTCATCTTCCTTGAGACTCGCCGTTGGTTCCAGCCACTCGATTCCTTGGGCGTAGCCGCATCTGGTTTCTTTCGCAAAACCGTGCTTTTTCAGCGTTTTATTGAAAGCCATAGCGACTTCGGCACAAGTGGCACCTGGCTTGACCGCGGCAAGCGCAGCTTCCAGTCCTGCTACCTCTCCCTCGTGCACTCGACGCAACTGCTCCGACGATTTGCCGATTGACAGAGTTCGCATCAGCCCAGAGGTATACCCATGACGCACGCCGCTAAACTCGAGGTTGATCTGCGAACCGTCGTGGAAAACATCTTCTGCCCACCTGATATGCGGCGTGGAGGAACGCGGTGAAGCACATAAAAGAAAGTGCGACAAATCCGTGCTTGGCTTGCCATTCGCACCTCGGATCAACGTCGAGATGATCTCTGCCGCAGCATCAGCTTCTCTAACGCCGGGCCGGATTACCTCTACCGCTCGCAACATTCCCGCATCAGTGATCGCCGCTGCCTCCCGCATCATAGCGATTTCAAGGTCGGATTTAATTAGCCGGATCCAAGCGACTGCTTTGCTAAAATCTACGATTTTGGCGTCCGGCATCCGGGTCCTGAATTTCTCTACCGATTCCGGCCTGAGGGATTTAATTTCCATCCCCACCCGCCCCGCAAGGCCACCTTCATGCAGGAAATCAATTATTGCATCATAGCCATCTTTGTCAGGGTTTGCGATAAGCGCTTCTGGATAGCCAATAACTCGATTGCTATCGAAGAACATCTGATGAACAGCGCCCGGCGCATCACAACGGCGCGTCACAAAGGTCGGCTCCTCATCTTTCAAGGAAACGATCAGCGCTTCCGGGATGTAGCCAGATTTGGCAGTGTATCCGGAAAGATAGGTGATATCCGCCGAAGTGCTTACCAATAAGGCATCGATCTCGCGTTTTTCCATTTCCGCCTTAACTACGGACAGCCGTCGCAGATATTCAGCCCGGGGAAACGCTTGTGGTCCTTTTGGCATCGCCATTGGTTTTAACTCCTTGCCTGGTGTGGGGCCGTCCGTCGGTAGGGTAATTTAGGGCAACAGCACGCGCCCAAGTGTCCGAAAAGCGTAAAGCGCGGGGGAACTAGAGGGGTAGAATCGTCTGCCTCTATGAATGGGATTGTCAGCAATTGAGAGATACTGACGAAGGCCACGATGTCTCTTGGATGATTGTGGCTGCGTACCCCATTTCAACGGATCGAAAGATCAGGGCAACTCAGCCTCTGGCGTTGTGTGCAGTCTCCGGATGTTTGGATGGCGCGTTGTTCAGCCGACATCCGAGGTTAGGACCTTTGTGGCGCCAAGCTCTGCAGATGCCGGAAAGTTTCGCCTCTGTGCATACGTCGCCTATTGATCCTCTAACTGTCGATCTCAAGTTGCGTCAAATTCAGTTTGCATATGTCATGATCTAGAAGCGAGATGCTCCCCCAGGAACAATCCTCGGCGTGGCCCATCCGCTGCCCTTGCGGTGCTTTTGGGTTGCTTTTGCGGGTGCCACCCTTCCCATGTCTTCGCCAAGCGGGTGGTAGGCCACGACCGGATTTGAACCAACGCTTGATGCGCGGCGCTAATGAACCGCTTTCTTCCAGGCGGCGGGCCTGAGGTTGGAAGCATGGAAGCGGAGTCACTCATGGACCCATGCATCCAATCCGCAGAAGGTTTCTCTCAACGGCCCTGACCTAAGACCCTGAAGCTCCCCCAATTTTTGACGGACGAAAAAGGCTCCACGGTGGTGCGTAGGTTCGCCCGGCATAGTGGGGCAAGCCGTTCTGCCCGCACAACCTCCCCAGGTGCGCGGTGAACCGCTTCACCTGCGGCGCCACCGCTCCGACGTGCACTGTTCCTGTTGCAGCTCCATCTTCGGTCACGACACTTACAGACACAACCTACTATCTCGCTTGCCGCGCGGAATGCTTGCCATCTAGGCGGAACGCGCTCCCTTGAATGAAAGTGCGGCATGGGGAACGATTGCACATGACACCGCTTCGCGATCTTAAATTGACTGGCGCCCGACCTGCAAGAGAACCGGATCCCGCCGTCGGCAGCGATTGCAATGCCCTGACCATACTATCGCTTTTGCCGCCTCGCTGCGAAGAACAGAGTATTCTTTGTGGGCCTTGCCGGCACTTAAATCGCCGCATGAGACGATGTTTTTTCCTTCATTGAGCGCCACCACGTAAAATAAATGGCGACCACCCAAAGGACAGGCAGGAGCATTAACAGAGAGGAAACCGCGGCGATTGTAGGATCAATCGAATGACTAATGTTCTCCCGCATCTTTAGCGGTAAGGTCTTGATTGAGTAACCGCGTACCAATGAGGTTATCACCACTTCGTCAAATGAATGAATGAAGGCAAAAACGGCCCCTCCCAGGATACCAGGCAGAATCAAAGGCAGAGTTACTCGTCGGAAGGTCTGGACGGGACCCGCCCCCATGCTCATGGCAGCTTGCTCTAAACGTCTATCAAAGTTGGCTAAAGTCGCTGAGACAATCACGACTACGTAGCTTGTAGCCCCAATGCTCTGCGCCAGGATTAAAGAGCCTGCGATCCAAATGATCTTCTCGACCAGCTTCTGGCAGGAGGCGCAGCCAGTGCAGCCTTCGAACAGGGCGGCCTGCTGGATACGCTCAAGAAGGCTCTGACCGAGCGCGCCTTGAACGCGGAGATGGACCATCATCTGGCGAGCGGCGAAGGCGCTGGCAATACGCGTAACTGCTACGGCCGCAAGACCGTGACGACGGAAACCGGACATACCGCGTGATCGCCACGCCAGTTTCCATCCGCAACTAATCGCCAAGTATCAGCGTCGCTTACCCGGCTTCGACGAAAAGATCGTGTCAATGTATGCGCGCGGCATGAGCACCCGGGAGATTACCGGGCACCTGCATGATCTGTATGGCGTCGACGTGTCGCCGGATCTGATCAGCACGGTGACGGACGCCGTGCTCGATGAAGTCGCCACTTGGCAACAGCGCTCGCTCGATCCGGTTTATCCGCTCATTTTCTTCGAACCCGATCCGGGTCAAGACCCGGGACGAAGGGATGGTTCGCAACAAAACCATCCATATCGCGTTGGGCGTCCGCGCCGCTGGCGCCAAGGAGGTACTCGGCCTGGCTCGAGCAGAATGAAGGCGCCAAGTTCTGGCTGCCGGTGATGAACGAGCTCAAGAACCGCGGCGTCGATGATATCCTGCTGGCCGTCATCGATGGCCTGAAAGGCTTCCCCGACGCGATCACCGCCGTTTCCCGGAGGCGATCGTTCAGACCTGCATCGTCCACCTGCTGCGCAACTCCATGGACTTCGTCTCCTGGAAAGACCGCAAAGGGCTTGCGACAGCGCTCAAGGACATCTACCGCGCCGTCTATGCCGATGCTGCCGAAAAGGCGCTGACGGCGTTCGAGGCCGGCCCATGGGGCCAGCGCTATCCCGCCATCGGCCAGAGCTGGCGGCGTGCCTGGGGCGAGGTCATCCCGTTCTTTGCGTTCCCTGACGAAGTCCGCCGGATCGTCTACACCACAAACGCGATCGAGGCGCTGAACTCGAAGCTCAGGCGGGCTGTCAGGGCCAGGGGCCACTTCCCCAGCGATGGCGCGGCCACCAAGCTGCTCTACCTGATCTTGAACCGGTCCGAAAAGAGTGGAAAATGCCGCCACGTGAGTGGTCCATGGCCAAGGCCCAGTTTGCCGTCATCTTCGGCGAATCGCTTCATCAAAGCCATGGCGGCACAATGTTGAACCGCCCACCCGCACACGGAATTCCTGACAGTCCCCCATGGCCGATGATTTGATCCGTGGCGACGAGAAGAGGGTGTGGGCGGACGCCGCTTACGACACCCATGCCCGCCGCGCCCGGCTCAAGGCCGAGGGCAAGAAGGTGCGCATTGCGCGCCGCCCCAACAAGCATCATCCGCAGTTGCCGCCGCGGCTCAAGCACTACAATCGCCTGATCGCCAGACGCCGGGCGACGGTCGAGACCACCTTCGCCACGCTCAAGAACCGTATGAGATTGACCGCAATCCCCTATGTCGGGCTGGCCAAGGCGACCGCCCAGGTAACGATGGCGGCGATCGCATTCAACATGCGCCGATGGACCGCCATCACGGGATAGGTGCGCCTACAATCCGGCCGCAAGAGGCCGCACCGCCGCCAACCCCCACCCAAGGCGACAGAGCTCAAGAATACGAGCGAAACCCCCTGCAATCCGATCCCTTCAAACATCCCTCCGCTACTGCGCAACAGGCCCCTATTTAGGCAGAAAATCGGAACGAAAGGGCCTCGCAGCCTGCGCCTTTGGGCACAACGAGGAAACCTATGCTCACGCCAGGCGCTTCGAGATCGAATGTAAGGTGTGGTGCTCCGGTCATTGATCTATCTCCATTATGGAAGTAATTTCGCGCATTCTGTGCACTGCAACTCGTCACAATTCTACAGCTTGGCAGAGAGCGCTTCGCACACGGCTGGCAGCCCGACCGACGCGATGACTTCTAACCCGCGGTTGTCGCCATGTGCAAAGTCATTCCAGCTAGACCATGATATAAACGGATCTCCAGGATGAGGGTCCGAAAGGACGTCTAATGCGGCGGCCATGTCGCGCACCGTTCGACAGAAAACAAATTCGCGAGTGCGACCAAATGAGCGTCTTGGACCTGAAATCCGTCCGCGGGATCGGAATGAGCCCGAAAAGACCGCACCAGGATGCAGGAATGCGAATTGACCCGCCGCCGTCGCTGGCATGTGCAAGGGGGTGATGTCGGCAGCGACCGTCGCGGCAGCGCCGATGAGGACCCCCTGCAGATCGTTCCAGATTCCATGGATTGGCGGTAATGCCATTGAGTTCACTCATACCTGAGGTACCCAACTCCGGGCATGTTGTTCTCCCATGGTACGGAGCCCTGCGTCTCGCGCGCGGCGATAATAATGGCTGTCGGTTCGGGGCCGATATCCTTTGAAGAGACGGCTCCCCTGTTCTTGAGGGCGCCGAGATGCGGTAGCGCCAATATCCTTGCGAAGGAAAGGTACTCCGCCCAAGATGCCTTCGTCCGAGACGACAACTGTCTCGACAGTCTATGACGGCGTTGATGCGTCGATTGACCTCGTCATGGCCGTCACTTCGGCCGCCTTCACGAGAGAGGCCAAATCGGTAGCATCGTGGTCGGCATATTCGCTCATTCTCATTCGACAGATCCTTACTCACCAACTGCTCTATTGATGGCTGTCGCAGTTGCGTTCCCAACCTGCCCGGTTTGCCAATGCCGAAGCGTACCCGTGACATCACTCTCAATAGCGATCGGATCGACGGCACGCAGGTCTCCAGAACGATGGAACTGTGCGGTCGGCTGGTGAAATCGCCATTGTTCAGTCCCCAATTGAGAACAAGGAGGATCCAAGGAGGAGGTGTGGCCCGTGAGAATGACCGGACTTCAGCACGAATTTACCTCGTCGAGACCTCGTCCGTGTTGCAGATAATGCAACTGTATTGCAACTAGGTTTGAAACGTGACAGGGGTGTGAACACTTGTCCAGTGGAGCTGAGGAGTCATCGATGAATTCTGTCAAACATCCCCCGAGCGCCCGTGACCGAGCCCGTGGTGAGGTTACAACCGTGCAACGGGCATTGAATCTGCTGAGGATCGTCGGCGCGAGTGAAAGGCCGATCGGAGTAAATGAGATCGCGCGGCGGCTAGAACAGCATGCAAGCGCGGTTTCCAGGACACTGTCGACGCTTGAGCACAACGGATTCGTCGAGCGCGATGAAGAGACTGGACGGTTTGTGCTCGGAGTTGAGCTCATCGCGCTGGCGAGCAGGCTTCTTGCTGAACTTGACGTGGTCCGGGTGGCGCGACCCTATCTGGAGGAACTTGCCGAGAGCACGAGGGAAACGGCCTCGCTCAGTCTTTGGAACAAGACGGAGGCCATCAACATCGAGCACGTACTTGGTCCTGGGTCGATCAAGCACATCGCGGCACCGGGGCGCCGCAATCCGGCGCATTGCACGGCTACTGGAAAAGCCATGCTGTCGCAGATGCCTGGGTCAACCCTGGAAGAGGTTTTGGCGCTCGGGCTAGAGCGCTACACGGACCGCACGATCACCGAGGGGAACGCGCTTGAACGCGAGCTGCGTTGCGTGCGCGAACGAGGATACGCGCTGAATGTGGGGGAGTTCATTCCCGAAACCGCCGCCATCGCGGCCGTGATCCACGATCGGAGGGGGAGAGTTGTGGCCGCAATTGCCGTTACGATGCCGGTTTTTCATTTCACCCAGCAAAGTGAACGCCAGCTGGCGCCTCTTGTCATGAATGCGGCGGCAACCATCTCGCGGCGTCTAGGACATCACGGTGCTCAGACGATATGATCAGCAAAGCAACATGCCCAGTGACCTGAGCACATCGGTATTCGCTTCATGTGGCGCTACGGCGAGGTCCGAAAGTCTCTCGCGTCTGCCGTCGATGACATCTTTCGTTCAAAAGAGCAACGGCAGCAATTACGCCCTCCACGCCCCGGCGGGCTTTGCGGCGGCGTGGACCCGGCCCGGCCCCGCAGACGAGCCAAGGTGATTTATGCGAGGTACACTTCAGGCTCGGCTGCCGGTTGTCCCTGTCCCGAAATTGCCGACGCAAGCGCCGAGAGCTGGACGAAGGCGGGTCCACAAATCGGCTGCTTAACTTGTCGGCCGCCCGAGCGCCCACATAATCATAGGCGACGACAAACTTTCCGTCTGACCACAATCCGTGAGGACTTGTGACAGCATCAGTTCAGCTGCTTGTTCGTCGGAGCTGGTCGAGCGTCCAGGCAATGCGAAATGCTGTTTCCTCGGCTACACCAGGCCCATGTGAAGCGCCGCTGTGGCCGCCCACCATCCGCATGCGGAAGACAAGCTCGGGATCGCGATCGGCCGCGCAGGACCGACGCTGCGCCACGTAGCGAGCGGGCTGGTAATAGAGCACCTGGCCGTCGTCGAGCGCGGCGTCGATGTACGTCGGCGGAAGTGGGCGATCAGCGCTGAGGTTGTAGTACGGGTCGTAGCTGCGCAGGTACCGATACTCGTGGGCGATGTGGGGATCTCCGTACTCCGCCGTTTCATGTAGCGCGTACGGCATCGTGAAGTCCAGTTCGGTATCTAGGATGTCGGCGACTGGAACCTCGGCGAGCACGGCGCGGAACAAGTCGGGCCGCAAGCCGGCCGTGGCAAGCACGGTACCCCCGCCACCGCTCTTTCCCTCAATGACGATGCCGTCGCGGATGGCAATCCCCCGCTGAACGAGCCCCTCTGCAGCGGCGATCAAGTCTGTGTGGGTAATGCGCTTTTGATCGCGGGTAGCCGCCTCGTGCCATGGACGTCCGAGCTCACCGCCCCCTCGTACGTGCACGATGCCGAAAGCAACTCCGCGATCGAGCAGGCTCAAGCGCTTTGTTATGGATGAGGGCCACGAGAAGAACGAGGGCCATCTCGGTATTCCGTAACAGCCGTACACATTCAATAGTACCGGCCCCGGGCTTGTTCGATCGCGCCGCGCGACCAAGGAGATCGGGACCTGCACCCCGTCTTCCGCCTCCGCCATGACCACCGTCGCCACATATTGAGCCGCGTCATATCCCGGAATTCGGGCCTGGTACAGGACTGCCGATCGGTCGTCGACAAGATCATGCTCGATGACGGTGTCCGGCGTCACAAACGAGCTAACCGAGTAGGTCAACTTCGAGCTTCGGAACGGATGCCGTGCGACCGAACAGTGCCCCCCTGCCGACAGGCCGACCATTAGAGTGCAGCTCGGCTGGTCGGGAACGATCGTGGCCCCAACCCGCCCGCTTCCGTTACGCGAGATCAGGCGAGGACGAAGACCTTCTCGTTCCAGGACAACCAGATGCTGTTCGAGCACGTGGACCTCCTCGAGGGTCACGCCGTTCCGATGTGGTATGACTTCTTCCCAGCGCGATGGCGACGGGTCGTCAATCGGCGCACACACGAGCCGCCAGTACGGTCCAGCATCGTCCACCCGAAACAGGAACCTGTCGCCCCAGTGCTCGGCATAGATCTCGTGCCCAAGTTCACGCTTCACGATCCGGCGCCACTTGCCCTGCGGCTCGTCGGACGGAAGACACCACACCTCTACAGCGCCTTGCTGAACGCTGAAGGAATAGGTCGTAACTACGTCGAGGAACAACCAGGCGCCGCTATCAGAACGCCGAACCAGCACCGCCAGTCGCTCATTGGCCTCCTCGAACACCACCTCGAAGTTTCCGACGTCTACGTCCAAGCGGACAATCTGATCGACATGCCGCCGATCACTCCGCTCCCGTGTAAGAAAGAGCGTGTGATTGTCGGCGGCCCAGACAACGCGCCGGGCGCGACCCGAGTCGCGCCATATGTCACGGCCGGCGGCCATGTCCCGCACTCTCAACTCGTAGCGCTCGTCGCCGATGAGATCAAAGCTGAACGCCACGTAACGCCCATCGTCGCTCGGCTCGAACACACCGAGCTGATAGAAGACCTCGGCCCCAGCAATCGCGTTCGGATCGAGAACAAGCTCGGCCGAGCCTCCGGTCACCGGCCGGCGCCACCATGCGGGATGACACAAGCCCCGCTCGTGACTTTGGAAGTACTCGAAAGGTCCAACCTGGAACGCTGGTGCGGCGACGCCCTCGCAGGTCTGACGACCTTCGATCTCGGCGATGAGTTCCGCCTTGAGCCCCTTCAGGTGAGCTGTCGCTTGCTCCGCATAGCTGTTCTCGGCTTCCAGATAAGCGCGGACATCGGGATTCTCCCGGTGTTGAAGCCATCGATACCGGTCTATTGTTACGTCGTCATGAAGCACCCTGATCCGCGGCTCGGAATGGGGAAGCGGCGGCTGTAGGCGTTTGTCTCCCATCACACTTCCCTCACGTGGAAGCAAAAGTAAGGATTGCCGCGGCAGCCCTCAAAAATATAGTTTCTTCACTAATGCCCCCCGCCCGACTAGCGAGCAAACCGCTCAAGAAATCATGACCCATGAGATGCCTCATTGTTTTTCTCTTTCCGATTTTGACAGCATAGCGTTCAGCACGACGCAGAACTTGCTTACAATAGCGACGTGCATGCTATTCTCAGCCATCATTAATAACATGAACTGCAAAAAATCCGCTGTTACATAGTCATAAACACGCGGGCGACCGTTTCAGCTACCTAGATGATGGCCCTGCAGCTCGCTTGCTTTGCTATTGATTAGACCTTCAAGCTTATGCCGGAATTGACAAGCATAGAATTAAGCTATCAGCTATCGCGAATCCAGATGCTCAATGCTCGCCGGCGGCGGGGACAGGCCGGTGCGGTGCACGGCCAGGCAACGTCGATCGCGTCGAATCGAAGTTATGGCCAGTTGTACGCTCGAGGTGGGGGCCGAAAAGCAAGCGCCTGTGAACCGCGCATGGCCGCGAGCGAAGGTTAAACGTTGGCGCCTTACGCAACTGACTGGCTCTGTGTTCTCAACGGACCGATTGACGGCCAGTGCCTCCGCACTATCTCGAGCAGCAGCTTGTGCCCAACTGGCGAGTTCGCTCGACCAGGCCGTATTGGCGCCGCTGGATTTCGCGGTTGTTCATGACTTGGCAGCTTGTCAACTGCCGGATGTAGACGATGGTCGGCAAAGGTGCTCAGCGGTGATCTTGCTCATTGCCCGCCTCCTTCAGGTTCGCGGATCGACTGTCCGTCGGCTGGCACGGACGCCGCTTCGATGAGTAGCGATTGCAACAGAGCCACTCGCTTCAGCCGATCGTCGGTCGGACATGTCGGTTGGTGGCGCAGCGGGCGCGAACAAATCCAGTTGAATGCGCAGTGGGATCTTCATCCGCATGTCCTCCTCCAGAGATCAAGTCTCTCGGAAGAGAAGCTACGAGATGATCGACAAGCGGGCGAAGTTCGAGGAGGTATTTGGGGGACGATGGGCTCGGCAACGACCCAGCAAGGCGACAAACGCCCGCAACCGCCGCCTGGAGCCCGCCCATAAACAGCATACCAGTCGATGATTTGCACGGGGTTGGAGTATCAACCACTGAGCCCTTACTGACCGGCATTGGCTGACCTTCACTTTGTCAGCCAACACGCGGACATATGCTGTGGTCCCACTTCGAGGGCCGGCGGCTCCTCCTCCTTGCAGCGGTCGAAGGCAAGCGGGCAGCGCGGATGGAAACGACAGCCCTTCGGCACGCGTGCGGCACTTGGAACCTCGCCCTGCAGGGCCGGTAGCTTGCTGCGATCTGCGTCGCCGCGAATCTGCGGCGTGGCGTTGCGCAGCGCGACGGTATACGGATGGCGGGGGTTGAACGTGATCTGATCCGCTGTGCCGATTTCCACCAGTCGCCCAAGATACAACACCGCAATCCGGTCGGCGATCAACCACGCGAGCGGCAGGTCGTGGGTGATGAACAGCAGCGCCATGTGGTGTTTGTCACGCAAATCCACCAGGACCTGAAGAATCTGTGCGCGTATCGAGACATCGAGCATCGACACAGGTTCATCGGCGACGATGAGTTCCGGCTTCACGGCAAGCGCTCCGGCAATCACGACCCGCTGTCGCTGCCCGCCGGACAGTTCGTGCGGGAAGCGGGGAAAGAAATCGCCGGAAGGATTAAGCCCGGCTGCCGCAAGCGCTTCGCTGACCCTCTCCGTAAGTTGGGAATGGTTCTCGACCAACCGCAGGGAGCGCAACGGCTCCGCCACGATATCGAATACGGTGTGTCGCGGATTGAGCGCCTGATAGGCGTCCTGGAAGATCATCTGCACGCGACGCCGGTAAGGACGCAGGGTCGAGGAGCCTCGCTCCGACGTCATGTCTCGGCCTTCGAACAGCAACCTGCCGCCTGTCGGCTGAGCAAGTTTGGTGATGACGCGGCCCACTGTCGTCTTGCCGCTCCCCGATTCCCCGACCAGGGCAACGATTTCACCCTGTCCGACGTTCAAGTCGATCCCGTCCACCGCACGCACTGCACCGGCAGGTCGGCCCAGAACACGGTCGAAGAATCCGCCACGGATCGGGAAGTGGACCTGCAGGCTTTCCAGACGCAGGATGTCGGCAGTGTCAGGCATGAATTGCGACCTTGTCCTCTTGCGTCAAGGGCCGGTGAAGGTGACAGGCGACGCGGCCCCGCCGGACTTCGTCGAGGCTGGGGACTTCGGTCGCGCATACCGTCATTGCAGACGGGCAACGTGAATGGAAGGCGCAGCCTGAGGGTCGATTCACCAAGTTGGGAGGATCACCGGGGATAGGCCGGATCATCCGTTTGCCGTTTGCTGGGTTTGGTATCGATTCGATCAGCAGCTGGGTATAGGGATGCTTGGGTTGCGCGAAGACATCGGCGACAGTGCCATCCTCGACGATGCGGCCAGCGTACATAATCATCACGCGATCACAAGTCTCGGCAACAACAGAAAGGTCGTGGGTAATCAAAATCAGGGCAAGGTTAAGCTTCGATCGCAAGTCCCCAAAGAGCTTGAGAATCTGAGCCTGTGTAATGACATCGAGCGCCGTGGTGGGCTCGTCGCCGATGACAATCGAGGGGCGACATGCGAGTGCCATCGCAATCATCACCCTTTGACGCATCCCACCCGACAGTTCGTGAGGATAGGCTGCACCGCGGTCCGCCGGAATGCCGACCAGTTCGAGCAGCTCCCTTGCCCGCACGGTGGCCTCGCTGCGCGACAAACCGAGCCGCAGGATGCATGGCTCGGCGATCTGCTTGGTGATGCGGTGAACGGGATTGAGCGCATTCATCGCGCCCTGAAAGACGACGGACGTCTCGCTCCAGCGGTGTGGCCGCATGGCGACATCGTCATTGATAGGCAGTCGCTCTCCGCGATAGCGTACCTCGCCCTCGCTTACCCGCGCGTTGGGCGATAGCAGACCCGCAATCGCCATTGCGGTCGTGGTCTTTCCACTGCCCGATTCACCGACGAGGGCAACGGCCTCTCCGGCTCGAAGCGCAAAGCTTACGCCATCGATTGCACGCGATGAAAGGCCCTTGAGCTTGTAGTCAACAGAGAGCCCGTCGACGTTCAGAAGCAACGCCGTGCTCCGGGAGGGTTCTGTCATGGGATCACCCTCCGGCGTGGATTGAACGTATCGTCGAGGGCATTGCCAATCAGGACGAAGCTAAGCGCAACCGTAAGCGCGCACAGCCCGGGGGCGCCAAGATACCACCAGGCTCCAGCACTGGCGGCGCCGGCGCGCTGAGCGAGCGATAGCAACGTGCCCCATGAAGGCTGCAAGGGATCGCCAAGCCCAAGGAACGAGAGTGAAGTCTCGATATAGATTGCGCCGGAGACGACCAAGGCGCCATTGGCTGCAATTTGCGGCACGAGATTGGGCAGGATGTGCTGTACCATGATGCTGAAATCGCTGCTTCCCACCACCCGGGCACGATCAACGAATGTTCGCTCCTTAAGCGAGAGTGTCTGGCTGCGAACGATACGAGCAACGAACGCCCAGCTGGTCATGCCGATGACAACAATGATCACAAAAAGAGAAGGGCGGAAGCCAAGGATGTCTCCACCGCGCCCCATCACCTCAAGGACCACAGGCGTGATGACCAGCGCGAGCACGAATGAAGGCATAACAAAAAAGAAATCTGTGATGCGCATCAGCCAGACATCCACCCAGCCACCAAAGTAGCCCGAGGTCATTCCGACCGTGGTGCCGACGATGAGGCTGATTACAGTCGCCAGCAGCGCGATCGTGAGTGATATCCGGGCACCATGGACGACCAGATTGAGCACGTCTCGCCCCACCTCATCCGTCCCCAGCAGATGCTGGCTTGATGGTGGTGCGAGGAAGTCGCCGGTTGCATTGATCGCAGTCTGCAGAGGTCCCACCAGAATATTCGGCACCGCTGCCAGCACAAAAAAGAAGATAAGGCATACTATACCCAGCTGAGCCCCGCCATGACCAAGAAATTGACGCAGAAAGTCTTTGATAGCCCGCTCTCGGCTGCGCTTAGAATATTGAACAGTATTTTCACTCATTGCCTAACTCTTGGATCGAGAAGACCGTAAGTAAGATCAGCGACGAGGTTCGCGACAACGATCGACACACCAAGCAATAGGAATATCCCTTGCAGAACTGGATAGTCTCTCGCGTTGAGTGCCTCAACAGTTAAGTTGCCTATGCCTGGCCATGCGAATACAGATTCGACGGTAATAGCACCCGCCACTACATAACCAAGATTTAGCGTCACCAAGGTCATGACTGGTAGCATTGCATTGCGAAAGGCGTGACGCATCAACATTTGGAGGTCAGTCAGCCCCTTAGCCCGGGCAGTTACCATGTAGTCCTCGGCGACAACATCGCTCATAGCAGCACGAGAAACCACAACGTATTGCCCGATCAGACCAAGAGCCACTGCGGACACGGGAAGTACGAGATGCCGCAGATAATCTAACAATAAGTCAAGAGAACCCTTAAGCGCGCCCGGAGAATATCCACCGTAGCCAGGTAGCCAGCCCAATGCCGTGCTAAAGATGACCACCAGAAGCATGCCGACCCAGAACGATGGCGTTGAATAGAGGGCGAGAGAGGCACCCGTCGTGATATGATCGACGACTCCTCCCCTGCGCCAGCCCGCATACATGCCGAGCGTGACCCCCACAACGATTGCGATGAGCTGAGCGATGCCGACCAGTGCAATAGTGGCCGGCAGCCGCTCCAAGAGCAGGCCTGCGACCCGCCTGCCCCTGAACTTGAAACTATAACCGAGGTCGCCATGAAGCGTTGCTGACACGTAGTCGACAAGCTGGTCCGGCACCAGCGGCCGCTCAAGGCCCCAACTCTTCCGCTGCGCTTCCAACTGCTCAGCGGTCACAGAAACTCGTGCCCCGCCCAATAGCAATTTAGCGGGGTCGCCCGGAATGACTCTGAATAAAATGAAGTTCAGAATTACTACCATCGAAAGCGTTACGGCTGCTCTGAGAAGGGCATGCCCAATGTGCCGCGTGGTCCGGCCACCATTGGCAGCCATGTCAGATTGACCTCAAGCGATCGAACGGAAAATAGGTCCACATCGACACCATGTCCTGTGTCCCCCAGCCCTCGAAACAATCTGTGCGATGGGCGTCGAGCACGAGGGGATAGCATAGCATGATATAGGGTGCTTCGCGATAAATGAGGCGCGCCGCCTCATCGACCAGTTCCTGGCTCTTCTTAGGGTCGACGGTACTGTCGACCTCGGACAAGAGCTTTTCGAAGTTGTCATCGGTCCAGTATGACATGTTTGGGTTGCCGATGGCCTTGCTGCTCCCCATCCTAAGCAGGTCGTGAGGTGTGGGAGATGGCCAGTTGCTGGCTACGAGCAAATCCCAGCCTCCGCCGCCATCCGCCGGCGCCGCCGTGCGGGCAGTGAGCGCGCCGGAGTCGAGTTGGGTAACCGATAAAGGTATGCCGACTTGTTGCAGCCAGCCAGCGATAAGCTGCACGACCGCAATCGGCATCTCGAGGACACCCGAGAACTTTCCGGTAATCAGATCGAGCTGGAAGCTGTTGCCCTCCTTGTCCTCCCGGACGCCGTCTCCATTCTTGTCGCGATAGCCGGCGGCATCGAGTCGGCGGCCTGCCTCGGCGAAATCGAAGTGGCGCCTGATGTCGTTTAGGTCCGAATAGTAATCGGCCGCCACCGGCATTACCAGTCCCACGCCAGGGTCCGCGTGCCCGCGGTAAGCTCGGTCGACGATGGCCTTCTGGTCGATCGCATAGCCGATCGCGTCGCGAAAAGCCGGGTCCTGCAGGGCCTTGGTGCTGCCTGCCCCCTTCTCCGAGAGAGTGTTAAAGGCCAAATAATTACGCTGCTCAACGCGCGATTCACCGACCTTTATGTTGGGATCCTTTGAGAGGTCGGCCCATTGGGCGGCCGTGAGACCGCTGCCGTAATCGAGGTCGCCGCTCTTCAAACCCTGCGCGACTGAATCGATTGTCGTGACGTATTGCAATATCATGCCGGCAGTTTTTGGCTGTCCTGTACGGAAATAAGGATTTGGCGTGAGGCGATCAAACTGACCTTGTTTAAACTCCGCAACGATCATAGGTCCAGTTCCCACCAGCGGGGGATTATTGCGGAAAGTGCCGCGAGCATCGGCGTAGCTGATATCCTTCCAAATGTGCTCGGGGACAATTAGAAGGTAGTTGTCAATTGGCCAGCGCGTAGGAGCCTTCGTTACTATTTGCAAAGTCTCATCATCAACAGCCTCTATGAGATCGATTTGGTCCATGCCGTCGGTGTTGTTGAGACCCCGATTTAGTTCGTCGGGCTTGCCAATGGAGTCGCGTAGATAATTATAGGTGAACGCAGCGTCCCTGGCCGTCGCAGGCTGACCATCCGACCACTTCATGCCAGGCCAGATCTTAAAGGTCCAGGTGAGCTTGTCGTCAGCGACGGACCACTCCTTCGCAAACCCCTTCCGATCCTCGTGGCGCTGCGCGTCCATACCCACCAAGCAGTCATAGGAGAAAACCAGGGGCCAGAAGGAACCATAACTCGCAAAAGGGTTCATCGTGTCCGGGGTGCCCATTGTGCCGAAGCGCACGATATGATCACCACACGACGAGGCAAACGCGTTTGAGTGCATGATCCAAGGCGCGGTTGATCCCGCAAGCATAGCCTTCATCATGGCACGGCGGTTGAGCTGCCACTCGTTCATTCTGTCCTCCCTTTAAATTCTAGTGCACCGCAATTTCAAACCGAACGCGCATAGCCTAGGCCATGTCTTGGCGTGATGCAGCGGTTCCCTTCGTTTGCGTTGAAGATGATGGTCGCGGGCAAAGACGGAATGCAAGAACAGAATCAATATCGCAGGTATCTAGGATTTAGATGGGGTTCTCTGATCGTGGAGCTGATTGCAAGCTCCTGTCGGCGTATCCATGTTCCTGCCGGCTCTGTGGTTCTCTTCGCGGTTAACACTGGGTCGCCGCATTTAGCGTTCAAGACGTGGGTGCCTCAATGTAATCGACGCAGTAGTACCTTAAGTTAGGGCTGCCTCCCCATCCACGAGATCACGACGCCATCATCCCGGCAGGGACATTCACCGCCGAAAGGGCGGATCTTGCTTAATGCTTAGCTGGTGATCGCGGTCGCCTCCTCCTTCGACCAGCGGAATTCGCTGACGTCGATCCAGATCCGATGCATGATCACAGCCAGTCTGCAGGGTACGCCTCCGGCGGAGGCCGCCTTGCGAGAAGATGGCACGGTAGCGAGGCTGCGCTCTTAAGGTCGTCCTTACGAGCGTGGTTAGCAGCACAACATGAGCCATGTGACGTTATTGACCGGGCCGGAGCGGCGGCGCCGTTGGAGTGAAGCGGATCAGTGCCGGATACTGGCCGCGGCATTCGCGCCTGGGGCCACAGTGGCGGCGGTGGCGCGTCAGTACGATGTCGCGACCAGCCTGATCTACAAGTGGCGCCGCACGGTGAGAGCCCGCGAGACGGGCTTTGCCGAAGTTGTCGTGGCTCCCGATGAGCCTGTCGCCGTTTCGCGGCCGGCGGCATCCCCAGCGGTGATCGAGCTGGAGGTCGCCGGCAAGGTGCGGCTGCGGATTCCGCTGACCACGCCGCCAACACTGGCGGCGGCGATGGTGAAGGCGCTAGGGGTTTCATGATCCCGGTTCCGAGCCAGGTGCGTATCTGGTTGGCAGTCGGCCAGACCGATATGCGTCGCGGAATGCAGGGTCTCGCTCTACAAGTTCAGGAGACGTTGGGCCGGGATCCGCATGCCGGCGATCTTTATGTCTTCCGCGGCCGCAGCGGCAACCTGATCAAGATTATCTGGCATGATGGGCTCGGCATGTCGCTGTATGCTAAACGGCTCGAGAAGGGCCGGTTTCTATGGGCGTCGCCGGCGGACGGCACGGTTTCGATATCACGGGCGCAGCTTGCCTACATGCTCGACGGGATCGATTGGCGCAACCCGCGTCACACGTTCCGACCGCAGCGCGCGGGCTGAGTTTTTCTTTGAGTTTGCGCCATTTTCCGCGAGTCAGCGGACTCGTTTTATGATTCACTCCAAGGCATGGTTGCCACCGCCCAGGGTGCTGTGCCGGACGATATTGGCGCGCTGAGAGCGGCGCTGATCGCGGCGCTGGCCAGAGCCGAAGACAAGGCCGCGCGCGCTGCGCTGGTCGAGGCCGAACTGGCGGTCGCCAGAGCCAAGGCATCGGATGATGCAGCGCTGATCGCACATCAGGATCTGACGATCCGGAAGCTGCAGCGGGCGCTGCATGGTCAGAGTTCTGAACGCTCAGCCCGCCTGCACGACCAGATGGAACTCATCTTCGAGGAACTCCAGAGCACCGCGACGGAAGACGAGATCGCCGCCGAACAGGCTGCGGCCCGGACCACCGAGGTGGCGCCTTATGTGCGCAAGCGACCCGCGCGCCAGCCATTTCCCGAGCATCTGCCGCGCGAACGCATGGTCGAGCCCGCGCCGACTGCTTGTCACTGCTGCGGCGGTCATCGGCTACGCAAGTTGGGTGAGGATATCACCGAGACGCTGGAGGTGGTGCCGCGGCAATGGAAGGTGATCCAGCACGTGCGGGAGAAGTTCACCTGCCGCGACTCCGAGGCGATCAGCCGGGCTCCGGCGCCGTTCCACGCCATTCCGCGTGGCTGGGCCGGTCCCGGCCTGCTGGCGATGATCCTGTTCGAGAAGTTCGGCCAGCATCAGCCGCTCAACCGCCAGGCTGAACGCTATGCGCGCGAAGGCGTGCCGCTCAGCCTGTCGACGCTCGCCGACCAGGTCGGGGCCGGCGCCGCGGCGCTGATGCCGCTGTTCAAGCAGCTCGAAGCCCATGTGCTGGCCGCTTCACGTCTGCACGGCGACGACACAACGGTGCCGGTCCTGGCCAAGGGCAAGACCGATACCGGCCGTTTATGGACCTATGTGCGCGATGACCGACCGTTCGGCGGCGCCGATCCGCCGGCGGCGGTATTCTATTATTCCCGCGATCGTCGAGGCGAACATCCCGCGGCGCATCTCGCCGGCTGGAGCGGCATTCTGCAGGCCGATGCCTTTGGCGGTTATGGCGATCTCTATGCGACGGGTCGTCAGCCGGCGCCTGTTATGGAAGCCAGCTGCTGGGCCCACAGCCGGCGCAAAATGTTCGAGCTGGCCGATATCGAAGCGGCGGCGCGCAAGAAGGCGCGCAGCGAGAAGCCCAACCTGGTCTATCCACTGGCGGTCGAAGCCGTGAAGCGCATCGATGCCCTGTTCGATATCGAACGCGCGATCAACGGCCTGTCGCCAGCCCAACGCCACGCCGTGCGCCAGGAGCGGAGCGCGCCGCTGCTCACCGAGCTCGAGCGCTGGATGATCGAGACGCGCGACAAAGCTCTCGCGCGGACACGACCTGAGCAAGGCCTTCAACTACATGCTGCGCCGCTGGTCATCCTTCACCCGGTTCCTCGACGATGGGCGGATCTGCCTATCGAACAGTGCAGCCGAGCGAGCCCTGCGCGGCATCGCTCTCGGCAGAAAGTCCTGGCTGTTCTGCGGTTCCGATCGCGGCGGACAGCGCGCTGCCGTTCTCTACAGCCTGATCGTCAGCGCCAAGATGAACGATATCGACCCGCAGGCCTGGCTCGCCGACGTCCTCGCCCGACTGCCCGCCTATCCGGCCCATCGGATCGATGATCTGCTGCCGTGGAATTGGAGGTCCGCAAAACTGCGGACCCAACCAGCTGCCGCCTGATCATGCAGCGCAATAAGGTGCATCACGTCTACACCGTCGGCCGTGTCGCCAGCGACCTCGGCGTCAGCGAAGCGCTCATCCACGAACTGACCCTCGGTCTCGAGCCGGAGGACGGCGTCATCTGGGTGTACGGCACCAACGATGACGACGGGATCTTGGCCTTCACCGATGAAGGCATCGAGGAGGTCAAACTCCTCCTCGAAGAATATCATCGGGTCTCCTCATCGAAAGCTTGACCCCAGCACTCCGGTGCTCAGGTCCTCACGGTCACCAGATACGCACGTCTGCGGACTTCACCGGATGGGTACTCTGCAGGCGACGGCCACTCGGGCTTTCTTGCTGCCAATCCGGCGCGCCAGACGCGCGCCCACGCTTTCAGTGCAGACCATCTGGCGACCCGTGCCAACAGAGTGCCCGCAGCTCGAAGAGATAGATAGGTGCCTGTGAGCGTGTCGTCGCATTTTGACACCGACCCGTCACGATCGACTTCCCGATTGATACCGTCTCGGCGTCAGGCCGAAATGGGCGCCAACACCCGATGAGCGAACAAAGCGCGCTAAATCATCCACCGCGGTGACGAAGCGGATTGGCCGTCAAGACGCCAATGCCGGGTACGGTCATCACGGCGGCACGGATCCCTGTGTGGCGAACCCGAGAATGTGCTCCTCCAACATTCTGATTTTTTGCTCAATGCGTGCGCGGGCAGCTTCGATGCCGTTGGATATCGGCGTACTAACGGCGACGGAATTCGGGAAGACAAGGAGGGAAACAGCTTGCAGCTCCAGCTGATCACTGTAGCCGGCGCAGGCGTCGGCGAGATCGAAGTGGCGCCTTTCGTCGTTTAGGTCCGAGTAGTAGTCGTTTGCCACCGGCATCATCAGTCCCACGCGAGGGTCCGCGTGCCATCACGGGGCTGGCCGGCTCGCCAAGGCGCTTGCAGAACCGCCGACGCCGACCGATAAAGCTGCATGACCTTTGACCAGATCAAAAGCTTCTATCTTGTAGCGGTGCTCGGGACCTTTGCCAAGGCTGCGGAGCAACTGAACACAACACAGCCAACCATTTCAGCGCGTATCGCGGCGCTCGAAGATCGGCTGGGCGTCAGTCTTTTCGATCGCTCGGGCCATCGGGTTGCGCTCACTCCGCAGGGCCGCAGCTTTCTTCGCAGCGCCGAGAAGCTACTGGAAATCCAAGCCAAGGCCCTCAAACGCTACGGCAAAGGCGAGCTGCGTGGAATCGTGCGTATCGGGGCTTCAGACACGATGGCAGTCATCTGGATCCCGCCCTTCCTTGCGGCCTTGCGCGCGGCAAATCCGGATGCCGAGTTCGAGCTTCACATCGGTCCATCCTATCGACTGCGCGACGAATTGCTTGCCCGACAAATCGATATCGGGTTCATTGTGGGTCCCATCTCCAATCCGCAGATGATCAACCATCTGCTCTGTGACTGTCCCATGGTATTCGCAGCCGCACCGTCGCTCGGCCTGCACGGCAGGAAGCTAACACCGGCCGAAATCGACCGCATGGACATCTTCACCTTCGAGCGGATGACTAGGCCACACCAGGATCTGCTGCGCGATCTTCGCAAAGCCGATATTGCGCCCAGGCTGAACCCGATCAACTCGCTTCAGACAACCATTTTGATGGTTCGCAAGGGCTTGGGGATAGGCGCGGTGCCTCTCGGCTCTATCGAGGAGGAAGTCGCTACCGGCAGCCTTGTCGTCGTCGATACCGAATTCAAGCTCACCGATGTCCGCTTCACGGTCTGCTACCCGCAGGGGCCGGACACGCATGTCCCCGAGACGCTCACCGAACGTGCCATAGAGTTCTTGAAGGCACGCGGCTCATCGGACTCGATAAAATTACTTTATTGATCTCCAGCGTAAATTGCGATTTGCATCTATGGGGCGCTCCTTTCTATGTTTCGTCAAATTGGTGGAGCAGGGAGGGTTCGATGAAAGGCTGGCGTTTGGCGTCCGACATTGGTGGTACATTCACCGATATTGCCTTTATAGCCGAGGACGGGCTGCTAAGTACGATTAAGGTGCCATCGACACCCCAGAATTATGCCAGCGGAGTGATCGAAGGTGCGAAAGCCCTCGCATCGGCCCGAGATCTTCGGATCGAGACGATGGCCGAAATGGCGCACGGATGCACCGTCGCTACAAACGCGATTCTGGAGGGCAAGGGTGCCCGCGTCGCGCTGCTCACAACGGCGGGATTTCGTGATGTGCTTGAATTGCGGCGCATCCGTGTGCCTAAGCTCTACGAGCCGCTCTACGTCAAACCTCTTCCTTTGGCGGCGCGCGACCTGAGGCTTGAAGTTCGTGAGCGCGTCGGAGCCGATGGCAGCGTCGTTGTGCCGCTGGTTGAGGATGATGTGTGCAAGGCCGCCGAGGTCATCGCCAGGTCGGGGGCGGAGGCTGTCGCCGTCTGCTTCCTGCACTCCTATCGCTTTCCCGACCACGAACGCCGCGCCGGCGCGCTCCTCCGGAAATTGCTCCCCGGCTGCTTCGTAACCCTTTCGGTCGACGTGCTCCCGCAGATTCGTGAATACGAACGTACCAGCACGACGGTGGTAAACGCCTATGTCGGCCCTCCGGTTAAGCGCTACCTGGAAGGGATGGAAGCCGATCTCGCTGCGGCCGGTTGCAACGCCCGCATATCAGTCATGCAGTCCTCCGGAGGCTCGATCTCCTCCGATGCGGTGAAGGACAAGCCGGCCCAGATCGTGGAATGCGGGCCGGCGGCGGGTGTCGTCGGCGCCGCCCATCTGGCCCGCCTTCTGCGTATCCGGAACGCCATAACGTTCGACATGGGCGGCACCACCGCGAAAGGTTCCCTGATCGAGGATGGCGATGTCATCTTCGCCGAAAACTACGAGATCGGCGCTTCGATGAGCACCGCGGGTGCGATCGCCGGCGGCGGCGGATACGCGCTCAAGCTTCCGGTCATCGACATCGCTGAGGTTGGCGCTGGTGGCGGCTCCATCGTGCGGCTGGACCGGGCAGGGGCTATCAAAGTCGGCCCTGACAGCGCCGGCGCGGCGCCGGGTCCGGCCGCATACGGGCTGGGCGGTGAGGAGCCGACCGTTACGGATGCGAATATCGTGCTCGGCTTCTTGAATCAGCAGTCTCTGGCCGGCGGAACAGTAAGGATCGATGCCGGCTTGTCGCGCGCATCTCTTGAGAGGACGATCGCCTCCCCGCTCGGAATGTCCGTGCATGAAGCCGCATACGGCGTGCATGAGGTTGCGAATGCGACGATGGTGCGGGCCATCAAGGCGGTGACGACCTATCGCGGGCGCAATCCGCGCGATTTCGCCATGTTCGCTTTTGGAGGCAATGGCGGCGTGCATGGGGCGTCCATTGCGCGAAGCTTGGAGATCGGCCGCATATATGTTCCTGCAGCAGCGGGCGTTTTCAGTGCCGTGGGTCTGCTTCTGGCCGAAAAGTCAGTAGCTGTCGCATCAGCCTTCGTCGCACGACTGGACGAGCTCGATTATACGGCAGCTGAACAGGCTTACGTTCAGCTCCAGCGTGAGGCGGAGCGCCTTCTGGGTGTTTCCGGGAAGGCCAGGTGCATGCGCCAGGTAGAGATGCGCTACCTTGGGCAGGCATTCGAGCTGATTATTGATCTCGATGATGGGCACCTATCCACCGAGGCGCGCAGCGAGCTGCGCGCCCGCTTCGACGCCGAGCATGAGCGACGGTTTGGTCACCGTTTCGATGAGCACAACGCAGTCGAGATCGTCGCGTTGCGTCTCAGGGCATCCGACCCGGACCATGTCGTGCCTGCTCGCCTACGGCACGCACTCAAGCCAAGCGAGACCACTTCAAGGCCGGTGTGGTTCGGAAAGAGGTACGGCTTCATTGAGACGGCTGTCGTGGGACGCGCGGAAGTCACGCGGGAGAGGCAGGCCGGGCCGGTTATCGTGGAAGAATATGAAGGGACGACGGTTGTGCCGCCAGACGCTTCCGTCTTCCGAGACGAATTTGACAACCTGGTCGTCGATCTGCAACGAGGAGTCGCGTGATGCGAAACCGCAAGACAGACCCGTTTTTGCTCGAGATATTCAAGAACGCGTTCGACACGATCGCCGATGAGATGACGCTTACGATCGTTCGTACCGCTTACTCCCAGATCGTTCGCGACTCATTGGATTTCTCGACGGCCCTCTGCGATGCGACCGGGCGTACAATCGCTCAAGGCGTGTGCACGCCCATGCATCTAGGCAGCTTCTATGATGCGCTACAGACGATGCTGTGGAAAATCGGCGACGACATCCATCCGGACGACGTGCTGATCATGAACGACCCGTACGCGGCAGCGGGCCAGCACCTTCCCGACATCTATATCGTCCGCCCTATTTTTTACGAGAATGTCCTGCGTGGCTGGGCGACGACACTGGCGCACCATTCGGACGTCGGCGGCATCGTGGCGGGCTCTAACGCTCTCGGCGCTCACGAAATATTTCAGGAGGGCCTGCGCATCCCTGTCCTCAAGCTTGTGGATCGAGGGCGCCGCAACGCCACTCTGTGGGATATGATAGCGATCAACGTGCGTACGCCCGATCTCGTCCTGGGCGATCTTCAGGCACAGATGGCCGCCGGAGCGACGGGTGCGCGGGCAATGGTGCGTCTCTTCGATCGCTATGGCGCCGATACGGTTCTGCAGGCGATAGAGGATCTGAACGACTACGCACGTGAGCTGGCAGAAGCTGAGATCGGCGATCTTCCCGACGGCGTCTATCACTTCACCGACCATATTGACGGGATCGGCGAGAATCCTGAGCCGATCCTTCTCAAGGTTCAGGTCGAGATTAAGGGCAGCCGGGTTGTGATAGACTGGGACGGGTCCTCGCCTCAGGTCGCCGGCGGCGTAAACGCCACTTTCCCCTTCACCAAGGCCTGTGCCTACGCAGCCCTACGATCCGTGATGAAGGCGGACGTTCCCAACTGCCACGGGTTCACCGAGATCATCGAGGTCAGGGCTCCGGAAGGCACCGTGGTCCGTCCCGTATCGCCAGCCCCCTGCGGCGCGCGCGGCATTACCGGCTACAGAATGATCGACTGCCTCTTCGGCGCGCTTTCGCAGGCTGCTCCCGACCGGGTAACGGCCGACGGATCCGGCGGCTCGACTTTGCCTACCATTGCGGGCCTGCATGGGGGCAACCAGTTCGTCTTCTGTGAAACGGTTATGGGAACCTGGGGAGCCAGCCTAGCGAATGACGGGCTGGACGGTGGCCCACATATCGGCGCCAACCAGTCGAACGTGCCGGTTGAGATGATCGAGCAGACCTATCCTATCCGCATCGAGCAATACGGCTTCGTCCCCGACACAGGGGGTCCGGGACGCCGTAGGGGTGGGCTCGCCATCCGGCGCGATTATCGGCTCCTTGCGAGCTCAGCGACCTTGAATATCCGTTCCGATAAGCGTGCCTATCCGCCGCATGGCCTCTTTGGGGGCTGCGAAGGCAAGCCGTCGATGAACCGTCTGATCTCGGGCGACAATGCCATCGTGCTGCCGGTGCTCCTTAAGGAGCCGGTACCAATGAAGAAAAACGACCTGTTCTGCCACGTGATGCCATCGGGGGGTGGGTACGGCCCAGCATCCGAACGGGAGCCGGAGCGCGTGCTGGAAGACTGTCGTCTCGGCAAGATCAGCATAGAAGGTGCGCGGCGCGACTACGCCGTAGTCCTCACGAAGAGTGAAGCGGGCATCGTCATCGATCTCGACGCCACGCAACAACTGCGGCAGGCAAGATCTCGTGCGGCGGAATAAGTCATTTCAAGCGGAGGACGAGAAATAAGGATTTGAACCCGGCTCGACCTAGCAGGATGTTGAAACAGGCGCTCGCCCTTGGGCTGCGGCCGTGATTCATTTTCCTTGAATGGATTCGGAGGATGAATCGTGCGATAGTCGGACTGGTGAACTGTTCAGATCCGATCTGGGCAAGGACCGGGGCCTCCCGGCGGAAGATTTCTTTCGCGTTCGAGTTCCGAAACCGCATTCGCGATCTCTAAAACCCACTCTGCCGAATCCGTCTTCGGAAAAACCAGTGCGTCAACGCCTGCCATCACGGCTGCAAGCCGGAATAGGCGAGCCGCGAATGATAGAGACGGTGATCGAGCGGCTGTCCGGCGATGGTGAGGCCGGTGCTGCTCATGATCGGTGAAATCCGACAGGCCGAGGCGGCCGGCTCGTGCGTTTGCCGGAAGATGACTTCCTGTTCCTCGCCATCGGACAGCGCGCCGGGATCGGACGCGACGCTGGCGAATGGCGTTGCCCAGCTCGGGATGACGCCGCAGCGTCTCCTCGAAGATTGCGACCGGCCGGATTCCCGGCGCAGCCCACAGCAGCGGCACGATCTCGGCGTCAAAATTGTCGGGCGAGCGGATCGGGCGGCGGCGTTGTCGCGGAACCTTCCTCTGCGAGGGCAGCCTCGAATCCTTCTCGATGCGATAGGCCGTGCCGTGCCGATCGACGCCTTCGCCGCCGCGACGGCCGTCGTATGGGTCTGCCGGAACTTCATGAAGCCTCATCTGGTGATCGGTTACGTGGCGGCCGGGCACTAAGTGATTCCTCCAATCCGACAAACCACTGGCGTACCCGGTCGGCCGCGATCGCCAGACAACGCTCCGAAAGGGAACGCCGCCGGCGGCATTCTCATCTTGATTGACGCTGCGCTCTCACTTGATTGCCGCGCCCCAGCGGGAACGTCGACGGATATCCGCAGACCCGAACCTAGTTTTTCGATACTAGCGCTCAAACAATTCGGTGGAGAAGCGGCCCGCCCGATCCTGCGGAACCCGCAGCTCAAGCTTGCCGACCCGCGTGACAAGGGTGCGGCCCTAGACTAATAGCCAGAGCGATAGCCGAGACGCTCCGGCGTGCGCTGGTTCTTCGCAGCACCCAGCGCCTCGTCCATCTCGGCCTCGAGCACCTCCTGCATCACAGCGCGGATCACCTCGTGCAATCCATCCGTATCCGGGTTCGAAAGCAGAATGTCTTTGACGGCCGGCGGATTTATCTTCAGTCTTGGTCATGGCGGCGTTCCTTCGCGGGAATCGGTGACGTGAACAATCATCAGCCTGCCATGACCGCCCTCTCTCAGCGAATTTGCAGAACTCTCAGCACACTACCAAGGCAGCCGGGTCAGCCAACTTCCGCGCTGGTTGCGCCGTGCGGCCCTGCCTACCGGAAAGGTCTAGCCCCGAGAATGGAAAGCACGACAACGGCGACCGCCAGAAGCGGTGACGGCCGAGGGCGACGCGCGCAAACTTACAGGAGGTCTGGACTGCGACGCCATGAAGGTCGACAGCATGGCGTCTCCCAACCCGCCGAGGGGCCGGCGTGATGTAAAAGCCGAGGCAGATCACAAACACCACAGGGAACCGCCGCGCACGCCCGGCAGGCTGAGCGGGAAGAAAACGCGAGAAGGCGGCAAAAAGGCGTCGCCCATGCTGCGGGCGGCCGCCATCAGAGATGACGCTGACCAGAGGCAGGATCATCATGGGCAGCATAATGTGGTCGGGTGTCCGGCGGCCGCGTGGGCGCTACTTGACAAGTACGCACACTCGGTATGTCGTTGTTGAGGCGAAATATCGATGCCCCTTAGATTCAGAGATTGAGCGGCCGCGCGAGGTACACTAAGCCATCGTTGACGTCGACCTGCATTCCGGTCCTTAATGAACAGACGATCGATGTGGTAGGCGCTCGAATTTCAATGGCCTTTGATGACCACGGATCCAACGGATGCAGGAGTCCTACAAGATCTCCTTCACTCAGCTCGTCCAACACCGAACAACGAGGTTCGAAGATGCCTCGTGCCGGCGATGTCAGTTGGTCCGACGTGAGCGACTCGAGTGTCAGGTTAGTCTTCATTTGACGGGGCGTCGGATACTCTGTCTTTCCTTCTACGAGCCCAAGCTCGATAATTGCGTTGCGTACCCCAGCTTCGGCGACCGCAAGAGCGTCGGCGCTCACGGTTCCACTGCCGAGCTCAGCACAAACGAATACCTTGCCTTGGCTTTGAACCAAGGTATCGAACATTCCTTGCGTTGGTCCATCCCAGGCCAGTGTCACTGGAAACTTGAAGGCCGCTGCCATGTTAAGCGTCTTTCGCATGAGATCGGCGTCGCCAATAGGGTGCGTTGTGGCTGCGGGGGGACAATCAAACTTGGGTCCGAAGCTGTGCAGATCAAAAACCATGTCAACCGTTGGTAACAGCAACTCCGACACTGCACTCGCAGTGCGTTCGGATATTGACCCGTTCGGCCGGCCGGGAAACACACGATTCAGGTCCAACCTATCTACTGGCGACCTGCGACTCCACGCTTCCAAAGCTGTCGGATTGAGCATCGGCGCAATGAGAACTCTCCCGCACGTTTGCGCTTCAATTAGCCAGTCAATGAGCCGAAGCGCGACAATTGGTCCTTCGAATTCATCGCCATGGATACCGGCGGTAATAAGGAGGCGCGGCCCCTCCCCTTTATTAAGGCTTAGAACTGGAAGCGGAAGAGCTTCCCTGTCCGTGCCCGTTGGGACTACAAGATAACCCTTGTTCACGCCAGGCTCGTCGAGGTCAAACGTAAGGTGCGGTTTTTGGCTCATTGACAAGGTTCCATTATCTATAAAACGTGGTGGATTAATCGTTGCCACAGTGTGCAGCTTGGCCGGCGGATTGACGAAGGCGACAATTATTTCTCCGCCAATGACCCCATCAGGCACTGCAGCCAGTGCTCCCAGTATTGAAATGTATGCAGATTATTCCTCGAAAATTTTTACTTTCAGTTAGGTCAAAAACAGGTTTCAAAATCCGTCTCGTACGATTTCCTTACAAGCCGACCACCATGACATCGTCTTATCTGGAATTGTGTTGAAATAGCTAGATCAGAGGAATCGAAGGTCGCGATCGCCGTTGCTCAGGACCTCCGCCCCTCCATCGGTCACCAGGATCGTCTCGCTGCAACCGATCGCGAAACGGCCCTCCTCGTCGGTCAGGAACAGCGGCATGTGCAGCGCCATGTTGGGCC
>NZ_RZOY02000146.1 GCF_004022705.2 Mesorhizobium sp. M2D.F.Ca.ET.226.01.1.1 | reverse complement strand
GCTTCACCAGCGCATCGTCAAGACGCTCAAGGCGAGAGGCGACGAAGTCATCGACTTCGACCTGTACAAGATGGGTTTCAATCCGGCGATGCTGCCCGAGGAATGGCGTGGCCATTACGATCCCTCCCAGGTGCCGAAGGATCTGCAGGTCTATGTCGATGCGCTGTTATGGGCAGAGGCATGCGTCTTCTGCTTTCCGACCTGGTGGTCGGGCATGCCCGCCATACTGAAAGGCTATTTCGATCGCGTATGGCGCCCAGGCATCGCTTACGAGGTGCC
>NZ_RZOY02000145.1 GCF_004022705.2 Mesorhizobium sp. M2D.F.Ca.ET.226.01.1.1 | reverse complement strand
GTCCCTGTACGAAAAGCACGGCCACGAGCAGAGCTGCGCGAACCGGACGGTGCCGTCGCGCGAAGCGATCAGCAACACGCTCACCGGCAACCTGTGCCGCTGCACCGGCTATCGTCCGATCGTGGATGCGGCCGTGCGCATGTTCGAAGCGCCCGCGCCAAAAGCGCCGCTGAACGTGGAAGCACTCGGGGCCGCGCTTGCCACGCTGCAACGCGATCATACGTTTCACTACGAACACGGCGGTCAGCGCTTCCACGCGCCGCGCACCGTCGAAGCACT
>NZ_RZOY02000144.1 GCF_004022705.2 Mesorhizobium sp. M2D.F.Ca.ET.226.01.1.1 | reverse complement strand
AAAAGCAGGAAGACCGCGAGGAAAGCGAAGGCGATCGCCATCAGCACCGCCTTGACTTGCCGACTTTCGGTTACTGCCGCCGACAGGCTCTCGTGATGCGGCTCGTAGGATTTGATCTCGGGATCAGCCATAGCGCTTGCGGCTCCATGTCTGGGCGAGATTGACGACCAAAAGCATCAGGAAGGACAGCGCCAGCATGATCGCGGCGATCGCGGTCGCTGCCGGATAATTGTACTCCTCCAACCGGATCACGATCAGAAGCGGCGCGATCTCCGACTT
>NZ_RZOY02000143.1 GCF_004022705.2 Mesorhizobium sp. M2D.F.Ca.ET.226.01.1.1 | reverse complement strand
CGACGACGCTGCCGCTGCCGGCCGATGGCGGCGGGCTCAACACCGCGGTGCTGGTGCAGACACCCGGCGGCGGGCCGATCCTGGCCGCCGCGGCGAACTGATCATCCTTCTTCGCGCGATGCCGCATGAGGCGGCAGCGCACCATCCGGCCCGCATCGCGCGCCACAACTCAAGGAGAATACCCGTGACCAAATTCCTGACCGCACTCGCCTTCGCGCTCGCAACCACGACGTTCGCCGCCGGCGCCCGCGCCGACGACGCGACCAACGCCATGAAGCC
>NZ_RZOY02000142.1 GCF_004022705.2 Mesorhizobium sp. M2D.F.Ca.ET.226.01.1.1 | reverse complement strand
GTCACCTTCTATTCGCAGAACCTTGCGGTGCCGGCGCGGCGCGATATCGGCGAGCCGGACGTTCTTGCCGGCAAGAGGCAATTCTACGAAATGGGCTGCATCTCCTGCCATACGCCGAAATTCGTCACCATGCGCGGCACGCCCAACAAGGCGCAGGCCTTCCAGCTGATCTGGCCCTATTCCGATTTCCTTCTCCACGACATGGGCGAAGGCCTTGCGGACGGGCAGCGTGTGGGGGAAGCGAGCGGCAGCGAATGGCGCACGCCGCCGCTCTGGGGC
>NZ_RZOY02000141.1 GCF_004022705.2 Mesorhizobium sp. M2D.F.Ca.ET.226.01.1.1 | reverse complement strand
TACGCGCGGTCGGCCATCGTCTACGGACAGGATGATGCGCTGGCACTCACATGGGCCGGCTTTTCCATCGGAATGGATGCGCATGATCGCGCCTCTGCGTTCGCGGCGTTGGAAGTCGCGCTCGCCATCAGCCCGTCATCTGCCCTGACCTACATCCTTGGCCGCGTCATTCTCGGATGGAGCGGTGAAGCGGAGCGAGCGATAGAATGGAGCAAGCAGGGTTTGCGGCTGAGCCCGTTCGATTCGTGGGCCTGCGCGTCAAATGCGGCCCAGGCCCAC
>NZ_RZOY02000140.1 GCF_004022705.2 Mesorhizobium sp. M2D.F.Ca.ET.226.01.1.1 | reverse complement strand
CCGAGCGCGACCGAGGCGGCGAGCGTCAGCCACAGCGCCTGGTAGCCAAAGGCGGCGGTCAGGATCATGGTGTGGCCGCAAAAGGCGAACAGCGCGCCATAGGCAAGGTTGGTGCGGTGCAGGATGCCGTTGGTCAGCACATAGCCGAAGGCGAGCAGGGCATAGAGCGCGCCGGAATGCAGCCCGTTGAGCACCTGCTGATAGAAATAGGCATCGAGCATCCCCGGGCCGTGCGACCTGGACCCGTTGGGAAGGTTGCACCCGGAATCTAACTTGTCAA
>NZ_RZOY02000139.1 GCF_004022705.2 Mesorhizobium sp. M2D.F.Ca.ET.226.01.1.1 | reverse complement strand
CGACCGACTTGCCCTGCTTGTCGAAGTCGGAATTGACGGCGATGGTGCCGGCAGCGCCCGGATGCTTGGCCGGGAACTGCACATCGAACAGGTACTCGTTACGCTCGTAGCCGACGGCGTAGCGCTTGCGGCCGCAATCGCCGAGCTCGCCGAAATTGCAGTCGACCGAGATCTGCGTCTCCTTGCCCTCTTCCGAGCGGGCGACGATGTCGAACATGGCATGCTTGCCGACGAGCTTTTCCAGCACGCC
>NZ_RZOY02000138.1 GCF_004022705.2 Mesorhizobium sp. M2D.F.Ca.ET.226.01.1.1 | reverse complement strand
ATGGCACGAACCCTTTCGCCATGGCAGCCGAACATAGTTGCATTCCCTTCCCTTTGGCCAGTCCCATAGAGCGCAAGTCCTTCGTCGACCGCCGCTATGCAGTTCTTGTGATGCCCAAGATTGAATTCGATTGCCCAAACACAGTGTCTGGCCTGAAACTGCACTTCGGGGTCGTCGACATCCCTCAGGTCGGTGAGGACGGTCCGTGCGCGTTCCCCGTCAATGGTGGGGCCGGTGAACCACCAACCCCAGTAGATCGGAAACCACTTCGCACGCTCGGC
>NZ_RZOY02000137.1 GCF_004022705.2 Mesorhizobium sp. M2D.F.Ca.ET.226.01.1.1 | reverse complement strand
GAAGCGCGCTCGGCTCGCGGCAACCCTACTGACGTTCGCCGCCGCAGTCCTAGCCATCATCGTCATTAGCGCCTTGCCGCACTGAGCCAGCCGATGGTGAGCCGCGTCTGCCTTGCAGCATTGTTCGTAGCGGCGCGTCTCTCCGCTCATGCCGATGGCGAACGGTGGAGTATGATCCCAGCCTGCGAGTGGGCGGTGCGGGTCGTCAGTATGCCCCACAGCTACGAACGTCTGAAAGCTGTTGAAGACTTTGAGGCGATGCGCGCGACCATTGAATACTCG
>NZ_RZOY02000013.1:111830-225540 GCF_004022705.2 Mesorhizobium sp. M2D.F.Ca.ET.226.01.1.1 | reverse complement strand
TTGCGGCGATCATCATCACGATCAGGTCGCCAAGCCGATGCGTGGCGTTGCCAGCGCGCGGATCGGGCAGCGCGCCGAAATAGCTCTCAAGGCTCGAAATGGCAGTCTCTCCTCAATTCGACTGCCTGCCCAAAGAATCGCTTCTCAAGCCAACTTCAAGTCCCAAAAACCCATATGCGATTCCCCTGCCGTGAACGGGGAGAAGAAAACAGCTTCACCCAAATTCCAGACAACAAAAAAGGCGGGCAATGCCCGCCTTCCTCTGTCGGTAGCCTGATCGGGAGCGTCAAGTCCGGGCTGGCAGCTATCTGCTGTTCCAGCTTGTCGGGTCTTTTCGCTCCGGCGCGCTTCTCGCGCGACCGTCAGTACATCCGTGACTTGCCGCGCGCCCCGAACCTTCGTCCGGCGCGCGCCTTTACTCAATCGCACCTTCGCAGCACCAAGCGCTATGCTTTGCCGCAAAAATGCTTAAGCCAAATCAGGCTGCCTTGCTCAGAGACCCAGCAGCGGACTTGCCGGTGCGGCGGTCCTGCTCGATCTCGAAGTTGATTTTCTGGCCTTCAGCCAGGCTCGTCATGCCAGCGCGCTCGACAGCGGAGATGTGGACGAAAACGTCCGCGCCGCCATTGTCAGGCTGGATGAAGCCGTAGCCCTTGGTGGCGTTGAACCACTTGACCGTACCAGTTGCCATTTAGAATGCCCTTCACATTTGCTTTAGTTTGACCTGACCAACGTCCGGCCGGCGGTATCGAAATTTTGGAGATAGACGTCAGCAAACGCGAAGATCGCGGCCCGATCGATCGGCCAAATTCAATGCAGCGGATATAGGATAGTTTGAGCGAGAAAACAAGACGGGTTGCTTGAGGCGCCACCGGCACGTCGTCCCCGCCGAAGGCAATGGACGTTTTGACAGCGGCCGCGCGTTGTGGAGGGATGAGATGCTTGCCGTTCCAAGGAAGGGAACCATGAAGACCATTGTGCTTGCCGCGTGTTTCTTGCTGGTCGCCGCCGAGGCGCAGGCGGTGTCGCGTTACGATCCGACGCGCATGAGCTGCGACCGGGTGCAGGCGACGATCGCCAGACAGGGCGCCGTCATCCTGCGCTATCAGTCGACGCGCGTGCCGGGTCTTCCGCTCTACGACCGTTATGTGCGCGACGAGCGCTTCTGCAACATGGGCGAGGTGAGATCACGGGCTTATGTGCCCAGCGCCGACACCAAATCCTGTGCCGTCTATGTCTGCAAGCGGCCGGACTTCGAGCATTTCCGCCGGCGATTTTTCCCGCGCCGGCACTGACAGTCCGGTGAAATCTCAGAAACCGAACGAGGCCTGCGCGGCCGGTGCCGGGCCGACGCGAACGCCTTCCATGGCCAGCATCTTTTCCTTGGTGGCCGAGCCGCCCGGCGCCGAGAAACCGCCGATCTTGCCGCCAGCGGCGAGGATGCGATGGCACGGAATGACCAGCGGCACCGGGTTGGCGCCAAGTGCCGCGCCCGTCTCGCGCGGCAGGCCGGCATGGCCGGCGCGCTTCGCCAACTCGCCATAGGTGGTGGTCTCTCCGAAGCGGAGCTTGCGCGCCGCGTCGTAGATGGCCAGGCGGAAATCGTCGACGCCGTCGAGATCGACCGGCACGCCGGAGAAGTCGACGTCCTCGCCGGCCGTATAGGCCTTGATCGAGGCAATCAGATCGACCACCCAGGATGGCTGGTTCGTCGAGGCCGAGACGCGAGGATGGCGAAGCAGTCGGCGCTCGACCGCCTCGCGGCTGCGCTCCGGCAGGCAAAGCCGGATCAGGCCCTTCTCGCTCCAGGCGATGCCCATGAAGCCGATCACTGTTTCTAACACCGCGTGGCCGGCCGTGATCTCAAATGTGGGTTTCATGGCGTATTCCTTCCGAAAAACGGCGAAAAACGAGTACATATCCAGAACAATATGGCACTTCCGCCCTGTTGTCGCCACCCGAAAACCGCCTACCCGCCCCGATTGCCGGGTGTGAATCGCTGGTGTAAGGACTTCTTAACAACCGACAAACCGGACCCGCACGGCTTGCCAGCTAAAATCACAATCACCGCGGTCGGCGTGCTCATCGCGGCAGCCGGTCTCAGCGGTTGCACCTCGACCTCGCAGATGAAGGCCGCGCCCGCGCTTGCGGCGGCTTCGACGCCTGTCGTCGCGGACGATACGCCGACGCTTGCACTACCCGAAACGGTGGCCGTGCTGCCGGAGCCTTCCGGTCTAGCGCAGGTGCAGACCGCGGCCCTGACCGGCGATGCTGTTGCGCTGGCGACGCCGCCGGGCGCCCCCGCGACGCAAACCACGCTGGCGACTCAAAGCGCGCTTTTGCCGCCGCCCGTCCAGCCGGGCGCTGCCTTGCCGGCGCAGCCGGCAGCTTTCGCCGGCTCGACGCCGATGGCCGGCCAATTCCCGCCGCCGCCGGTGCTGACGGCGGGCGGCTCGCCGACCGGTCCAGGATCCATAAAGCAAGCGGGGTCCATCAAGCAGGCGGTCTACACGACCGCGGGCGTTGCCATGCCGGTCACCGGCCAGACGGCGAAAATCGCCCCGATGCCGGGCGTCCAGCAGGTCGCCTACATGGCGCCGGACAACCCGGCTCTGCTGGCGGCACCCGGCCAGCCAGAGCAGCACGCCAGCGGCCCGCGTGGCGAGATCGAGCGGCTGATCGAGAAATATTCGGCGATCTATGAAGTGCCGGTGGATCTGGTGCGCCATGTCGTCAACCGCGAGAGCACCTTCAACCCGAAAGCCTACAATCATGGCCATTGGGGACTGATGCAGATCAAGCACGCGACGGCGCGCGGCATGGGCTATGACGGACCGGCGACGGGCCTGTTCGACGCCGAGACCAACCTCAAATACGCGGTGAAATATTTGCGCGGCGCCTGGCTGGTTTCGGGCGGCAACGCCAAGCGGGCCGACACGCTCTACCAGACCGGTTATTATTACGACGCCAAGCGCAAGGGCCTCCTCGAGGCGACGGGGCTCGGCGCCGACCGCAAGCGCCACCGCCTGCCACCCGACGCCTGAGCGGACTGTTCCGCTATGCGCGGCGTTTCGAGATAGCGCCATGCATGAAGACACAGCGCCCCGCCCTCCGGCTCCCAACGACATCCGCCTGCGCAAGGTGCTCGACGACACGCTGGCCGCGCCGCATTGGCCCGAAGGGTTCGTCATGCGCGCGTTCGAGCCCCGCGATGCGCTGGCCCTGCACGCGCTCTTGCAGGAGGTATTCGACGACGGCGCCGATGGGCCGTTCGACGAATGGTGGCCGCGCATTGCCGGCGATGCCGAATTCGATCCCGCTCTCTGCTTCCTGGTGATCGACGGCAAGGGCCTATTGGCCGGCGCGGCGCTCTGCTGGACGTCCCGTTTCGTCAAAGACCTCGCCGTCCATCCGGAGGCCAGAAGGCGGGGCATCGGGGAGGCGCTGATGCGGCATGTGTTCGCGACCTTCCGCCAGCGCGGGGCGGCCCATGTCGATCTCAAGACCAACACCGTGAAGAACACCTCGGCCTTCCGGCTCTACGAACGGCTCGGCATGATCCCGGTCGGTTGGGATGGTTAACGGCACCCCCCACCATTTGTGAACTCCTTCACATAGGCTGACGTTAGGTCATGCTAATGCGTCGTCGTGCCGGGCGGCCGATCGGCGGATCGACGCTGGCAAGGCGTCGGAGGAGGCTGTGCCGGCATGCGTCAGCCACTCCCAGGCGGGCTCCGGGGCGGGGGTTTCGGAGCCCGTCCGCTTTCGCGCGAAGTGAGGCGGAGGAGATTTGGCCATGGCCCCGTTCACCGTCAATCCGCAGCGTTTCGACCCCTATAAGACCTACCGGTTCCGGCTGAAATGGGACGGCAAATATGTCGCCGGCATTTCACGGATCAGCGGGCTGAAGCGAACCACCGAAGTTATCGAGCACCGTGACGGTAGTGCTGCCGGCAACACGCGCAAATCGCCCGGCATCACCCGCTTCGAGCCGATCACGATCGAGCGCGGCGTAACTCACGACCTCGAATTCGAGCGCTGGGCAAACAAAGTGTGGGATCTGCAGAACGGCCGCGGCTCGGAAGTGTCGCTGAAGGATTTCCGCAAGGACGTCGTCCTCGAGTTCCTCAACGAGGCCGGGCAGGTGGCGCTGGTCTACAAGATCTATCGCTGCTGGCCGTCCGAAGTGCAGATGCTGCCCGAACTCGACGCCAACGCCAATGCGGTGGCGATCCAGTCGATGAAGCTGGAAAACGAAGGCTGGGAGCGGGACGTCGAAGTCCCCGAGCCGAACGAGCCGGCTTTCACCGATCCGCCGGCCTGATTGTCGGTGCAGGCATCATGGGAACCGAAAGCGGCGCTCTGCATTCAACGCAGGGTGGGGTCCCAATGAGCTGACGACGCGCGAAGGTCCGTCTCGCCGGCTTTGAAGCGAGATCAGCACCCCGTGAAGCTCCCTCCGGCATTCCTGGCATTCGCAACCGGTATCCTGCTGGCGGTCGCTCCGGTTCGCGCGGTCGAGCTCTCCATCGTGTCGGGCGATACCGGCAACGGCATCAAGGTGCTGCGCGAGATCCTCGACCTCTACGAGAAAAAGAGCGGCAACAAGGTCGACATCGTCGTCATCCCGCCCTCGACCACCGACCAGTTCGGGCAATACCGGCTGTGGCTCGCCGCCGGCAGCAGCGACATCGACGTCTACCAGACCGACGTCATCTGGGCGCCGCAGCTCGCCAGCCAGCTGGTCGACCTGACCGAGGCGACGAAGGATGTCGTGGCCGAGCATTTCCCGTCCATCATCAAGTCGCAGACGGTCAACGGCAGGCTGGTCGCGCTGCCGATCTTCACCGACGCGCCGGCGCTCTACTACCGCAAGGATCTGCTGACCAAATACGGCGCCAAGGTGCCGACCAACTGGAAGGAGCTGCAAGACACCGCCAGGCTGGTCATGGACAAGGAGCGGGCTGCCGGCAACAAGGACATCTGGGGCTTCGTCTTCCAGGGTAATGCCTATGAGGGGCTGACCTGCAACGCGCTCGAATGGGTGATGTCGAATGGCGGCGGCGGGATCATCGAGCCGGACGGCGGCATCTCCATCAACAACCCCAAAGCCGCTGCCACGCTCGAGATGGTCAAGAGCTGGATCGGCACGATCGCGCCGCCGGGCGTGCTTGCCTATCAGGAGGAGGAATCGCGCGGCGTCTGGCAGACCGGCAACGCGGTCTTCATGCGCAACTGGCCCTATGCCTATGCGCTCGGCAACAGCGAGAATTCGCCGATCAAGGGCAAGTTTGACGTCGCGCCGCTGCCGGCCGGCGAACGCGCGCATCCGGCCGCGACGCTCGGCGGCTGGAACCTTGCCGTGTCCAAATATTCGAAGCACCCGGACGCGGCGATCGAGCTGGTCAAGTTCATCGCGTCGCGCGAGATGCAGAAATACCGGACGCTGAAGACGGCGAACCTGCCGACGATCGCGGCACTCTATGACGACCCCGACATCGCCCGGCAGCAGCCGATCGTGCCGCGCTGGAAGCCAATCTTCCTCAACGCGCAACCCAGGCCCTCGGCAACCGCCAGGATCAAATACAATGAGGCATCCAGCCAGTTCTGGACGGCCGTGCACAACACGATCTCGGGGAACGGAACCGCCGCCGATAATCTCGCCGATCTCGAGGCGCGGCTGACCAGGCTGAAAGGCAAGGGCTGGTGACGGCGGCAAGGCGATCGCCGCTGATGCGCCAGCGCGTGCGCACGGCCTGGCTGTTTCTCGCGCCGATGCTTTTCGTGCTCGCCGCCGTCGCCGGCTGGCCGTTCCTGCGCACCGTCTATTACGGCTTCACCGACGCTTCGCTCGCCGATCTCGACGCGCGGCAATGGGTGGGCTTCGACAACTACTTGTCGGTGTTACGCCTGCCGAGCGGCCGGGTGCTCTATGACGGGTTGCTCGTCGATCCGGTCTGGTGGCGCGCGGTGTGGAACACGGTGCGCTTCGCCGTTGTTTCGGTGGCCTGCGAGACGGCGCTGGGCATGGTCGTGGCGCTTGCGCTCAATGCCGAATTCCGGGGACGCGGCATCGTGCGGGCGGCCATCCTCATTCCCTGGGCGATCCCGACCATCGTCTCGGCCAAGATGTGGCAGTGGATGCTCAACGACCAGTTCGGCATCATCAATGTCGTGCTGCTCAATCTCGGCCTGATCCATGCCAGGATCGCCTGGACCGCCAGCGCCGACACCGCGATGATCGCAGTGCTCATCGTCGATATCTGGAAGACGACGCCGTTCATGGCGCTGCTGATCCTGGCGGCGCTGCAGATGCTGCCGTGCGAGATCCTCGAAGTGGCCAGGCTTGATGGCGCGAGCCCTTGGCAGATCTTCTGGCGCGTGACGCTGCCGCTGATCCGCCCGGCGGTGATGGTGGCGGTGATCTTCCGCGCGCTCGATGCGCTGCGCATCTTCGACCTGATCTATGTGCTGACGCCCAACAATGTGCAAACCAAGTCGATGTCGATCTTCGCGCGCGAGAACCTGTTCGAGTTCGACAAGTTCGCCTATGGCTCGGCCGCCTCGACGCTGCTTTTCCTGATCATCGGCCTGCTCACCATCGCCTATATCCGCATCGGCCGGCTCAGCCTGGACGGAGACCGCTGACATGAGGATGCTGAAGCGCGCTGCCCTCTATCTTCTGCTTCTGGGAATAGTCTTCGTTGCGGTGTTTCCGTTCTATTACGCTGTCGTCACCAGCCTGAAATCGGGCACCGAGCTGTTCCAGGCCGGCCTCTGGCCGCAATCGTTCAGCCTCGCCAACTACCGCAACGTGCTGACCGAAGGCCCCTTCCTGCGCAATCTCGTCAATTCGCTCATCGTCTCCGGCGCGGTCGTGGCGATCTCGCTGTCGCTCGGCGTCACCGCCGCCTATGCGCTGGCGCGCATCCGTTTCCGAGGGCGCTCGGCGCTGATGCTCGCCATCCTGTCGGTGTCGATGTTTCCACAGGTCGCCGCACTGGCTGGGCTGTTCGAGATCGTCCGGGCGCTGCATCTCTACAACTCACTGCTGGCGCTCATTCTGTCCTACATGATCTTCACCTTGCCGTTCACGGTCTGGGTGCTCACAACTTTCGTGCGCGACCTGCCGGTCGAGATCGAGGAAGCGGCGATCCTCGACGGCGCCGGGCCATGGACCATCCTGACCCGCATCTTCCTGCCGCTGATGTGGCCGGCGCTCGCCACCACCGGGCTGCTTGCCTTCATCAGCGCCTGGAACGAGTTCCTCTTCGCGCTCACCTTCACCTCCACCAACACGCAGCGCACCGTGCCGGTGGCGATCGCGCTGCTTTCGGGCAACTCGCAGTTCGAGATCCCCTGGGGCAACATCATGGCTGCCTCGGTGATCGTCACCGTGCCGCTGGTCGTGCTGGTGCTGATCTTCCAGCGCAGGATCGTCTCGGGGCTCACGGCCGGCGGAGTGAAGGGGTGAAGCGGTCTCAGATATCCGGCGCGTTGCCGACCTTTTTCTTCATCTCGAGCGCCCAGGCGCGGCCTTCGTCGCCGCCCCACAGCAGCCAGGCGATGTAGCCCTCCGAGGGATTGTCCTCGTTGCCGTAATTCCTGCCCTTCTTGTCGACCTCGTGGCGGGCGAAATAGCTGACCATGCGGCGGATGGTCGAGGGCGACAGGTTCCTGCGGTTCTTGAGCTCGGTGGCGCGCGCGACGCCGATCTCGGTGCCGCCTCGGCCGAATTCCTTGCGCAGCCGCAGGCCCTTGGCGGCATTGTCGGCAACGATCTGCGGGCAGCGCAGGTCGATCTCATCGCTGTCGGTCATTTTGCTCCCGTTTCCGAGAGGTTTTAGCCAGTCGACAGCAATACCGCAAAGCAAGCCTGGTTCCGGCGTAAAAAATGTCGGAACGCGTCCAGGCCGCGCGTCCTTGGGTCGTAGAGCAACGCGCGCCGGGACGCCGGCACGAAGGAGACGATCATGATCACCTTTCCCAATGAATCCGCCAGATACCGCACCGCCCGCGAAAAGCTGCTGCGCAAGGAAATCGAGCTGCGCCGCGCCATGGAGGCGGTGGCCGAGGCGCGACGCGCTCTGCCGCAGGGCGGGCTGGTGCCGCAGCACTATGTGTTCGACGCTCTCGATGACCAAGGCCGGCCGGCGAAGGTGAAGCTTGCGGATCTCTTCGCGCCGGGCAAGGATTCGCTGATCCTCTACCAGATGATGTTCCCGCGCCATCCGCAGGAGACGCGCGATGTGGCGGCAAGCGGCGAGACGGCAAAACTTGCCCGGCAGGACCAGCCATGCCCGTCCTGCACCGCGCTGCTCGACCAGTTCGACGGGGCGGTCGGCCATCTGCAGGCCGCGGGCTTCAACTTCGCCGTGGTGGCAAAGACCGGGCTCGACAATCTGACCGCACTCGCCCGCGACCGCGGCTGGAAGAACATGCGGCTGGTCTCCTCGGCCGGCAACGCGTTCAAGCGCGACTACAATTCCGAGACTGCCGAGGGCGCGCAGATACCGCTGCTTTCGGTGTTCCACCGCGACAGCGACGGCATCCGCCATTTCTGGTCGTCGGAGCTTGGCTTCGCGCCGTCCGAGCCGAGGCAAGATCCCCGCGCGATCGGCACCTGCGAGATCCTATGGAACCTGATGGATTTCACGCCGGAAGGCCGCCCGGACTGGCACGAGCAACTGCAATATGCCGGGCAGGCGGTGGTCGCGCACTGCCACTGAAGGCGTTACCTGCGTTCAGCCAGTCGGCTTTTCAGGCAACCCCGACGCGGATGCCGCGTTGGGGATGGCGGAGGGGCTGTTTCGGATCGGAGTTTTGAGATGAAAACGCTGCTGCCCCTGGTCGCCGTCGCGCTGTTTGCCGGCGCGCCCGCCGCGCTCGCCCAGTCGGACGATACCAATACGGATGCCGTGGGACCAATGTTGACCGACAACAAGGTCGACACCCAGACCTTCGTCGCCACGGTGCCCAACGCCAATGCCTTCGAGATCCAGTCGAGCAAGCTGGCCGAAGAGAAGTCGGCCTCGGCCGACGTCAAGGCGTTCGCCGCCGACATGATTAAGGACCACATCAAGGCCGGTGAGGATTTCAAGGCGGCAATGAGCCAAGGGCAGACCACCGCGTCGATCAAGCCGGCCGGGCCGGCGCTGCAGCCGAAGGAGCAGCAGATGCTGGACGAGTTGAAGAACGCGACCGGCAAGGATTTCGACGCCAAATACATCAAGATGCAGAGCGACGCGCATAAGGACGCGGTCGCGCTGTTTTCCACCTATGCCAATTCCGGCGACGACCCGACGATGAAGGAATTCGCCAAGAAGACGCTGCCGGTGCTGAAGATGCATGAGAAGCATGTGAAGGATCTGGCGGTCGCGCATCAGTGAGGGCGCCTTCCCTTGTGGGAGAAGGTGGATCGGCGCTTTAGCGCCGAGACGGATGAGGGGTGCTCCAGGGAACGCCGGCGTCTCACTCCGCTGGAACACCCCTCATCCGTCGCCTTCGGCGACACCTTCTCCCACAAGGGGAGAAGGGAAGAACGCCGCTGGCGTTCCCACGCCGCCACGATAAGCTCCCTCGCAAATCAGGGAGGACCACCATGGACAAGGAAGTCATCGAAGTGCCCGTGATGTCGGCAAAGGTGCGCGCTCTCGGCCTGCCGTGCTCGACGGCAGTGCGGGCCAACGGCTTTGTGTTCGTCTCGGCGACGCCGCCGGTCGACATGGTGACAGGCGAAATGGTGCGCGGCGACATCGAGGTCCAGACCGAGGCGTCGCTGAAGGCGCTGAAACACTGCCTGGAAGCGGCCGGCACGTCGCTGGACAAGGTGGTGATGGTGCGCATCTACGCCGTCAATTCCGGCTTCTACAACGCCATCAACCGGGTCTATGCCAATTATTTTGCGACCAACCCGCCGGCGCGCAGTTTCGTGCCGGTGGCGTCCTGGCCGATGGAGTTCGATATTGAGATTGAGTGCGTGGCGGTGGGGTGAGGGCGCGGTCGAACTCACTGCGGTGGCGAGAGATCACCTCAACCCTTTCGATATCTTAGCAACAAAGACCGATCCAGAGATCAGCATTTGATATGTATTGTGCATAAAACACTGAGCTCTTGGAATGTGCCTTGATCGATTCTATCGTGGCCTGGATGGGGTTGGGGCATTCCGTATGGCAATAAAGTCTTTCTCAGAATTCATTTCCAGTATCGAAAAATTTCGAGGTACCGCGGCCAACTCTGAGCTTTGGTATCGTGGTCACGGAGCGAATTCGTACGTTTTGCAACCGGGGTTGCACAGATCGTCGCTCCCCTTGGTGAAGGACATGGTTATCACTAGGGAAAATACGACTTACGACGAATTCTACAGAAGGTCGCCACTATTTGACCGGCCTGGCGGGCGAGATAGATGGGATCTCCTTTTCCTGATGCAGCACTACAGAGCTCCGACCCGATTGCTCGACTGGACCTCCAGCCCACTCGTGGCCCTATTCTTTGCGCTTCTCAGCGGTCATGATACGGAAGATGCAGTGCTCTGGTGCCTGGATCCGGCGGAGTGGAACGGCAAAATGCTTCACGACATAGGAGAAGCCCCAAAGATATTCCCCACGGACGATAGCATGATATTGCAGTATCACCCTAAATTTGATGGGAAGGCTAGCAGAAATGAGCCACTGGCAATCCAAGGTATAGTTAACAATCCGCGCATCAATGCGCAAAAAGGGAAGTTCGTAATATTTGGCACAGAACCAAGGTCTATGGAGGATTTTGCAAAAGAATTTAAGATTAAGCCAAACGGAGAAATACTCAGGAAGATTGAAATTGATTCGAGTAGGCGAAAAGCAGTTATGAACGATCTCGAGAGTTATGGAATAACGTACTCGACGGTATTTCCTGATTTGGAAGGGCTCGCAATAGAGATAAGCCGAAAGTTGATGGGGTAGATTGATGTTCGAGGTTCAACATCGCCAGTTTATGTCTGCCAAGTGGTGGTTTTCCAGGCGATCTCAAATTGATTTTGATCCAAAGTACCAACGAAAGGGAAGCTTGTGGAAGCAGCAAGACCAGCAGTCATTGATTGACACAATGATAAATGGTTTTGACATGCCGAAGCTTTATGTCGCTGACTTTACGACAATAAAAACCGATTTGAACGAGAAGAATATGAGGTATTCTGTTGTCGACGGGAAGCAGCGTCTAAATTCAATTTTTTCATTTTTGAACAATGAAATACCACTTTCTCAAGATTTTGTTTTTCTGGATGACTTAGATCTTGACCTCGGCGGGCTTTTTTACAAAGATTTGCAGGAGGTTATGTCCGATGTAGCGAGTCGTGTAGAGGAATTTCCTCTGCCTGTTATGCATGTTGTGACAGACGACCCCATAAAAATCAGAGAGCTTTTTTTAAGGCTAAATAAAGGTCTCGTTCTTACTGGACCTGAGAAGCGAAATGCGATGATCGGTAATGTTCCTGAGGTAATATCAGCCATATCAACTCATGATTTTTTTTCAAACTGCACATCTTATCAGAGCGCTCGCGGGCAACATCTTAACAACGCTGCGAAGCTTCTTTCATTTGAGCTCAAGGACGCAACCACAGATACCAAGAAGACTGCTTTGGACGGCTTGGTTGAGGAGTACGCTGATTCCGAGAGCGAACTTGCGGTCGCAAAATCAGAGATTTTGGAGCAGCTTGACAGGCTGATGCTTGTTTTTGGCCATCGCGACGCCTTGCTCAGGTCGGCAGGCAGTGTCCCAGCATTCTACTGGTTTGTGCGGGATATAAATTTTGATGCCCTAAAGTCTACTAGAGTATTTCTAAACGAATTTCATGCAAGCCTTAAGGAAAAGTCAAAGGTTGATGAGGATAGCGACTTCGGTAGAGATTTGAGAGAATATCAAAGGGCTCTGCGAAGCGTAAATGACAAATGGTCTCATGATCTACGATACGAAATATTAAAAAGAAACTTCGCAAAATACCGAGAGGCAGCTCAGATGCGGCGCTCGAAAGGTGCTAGCTGATTTTGCTTCACCCAAAATACTCCTGCAACGGCCGCACCTCCAAATTCCCCGCCCTCAGCGCCGCGATCGCTTCCGCCACCGCGGCTGCCCCCGACAGCGTCGTGTAATACGGCACCTTCTGCATCAGGGTTGCGCGGCGCAGGGACTTCGAGTCCGACACCGCCTTCTGGCCATCGGTCGTATTGAACACGATCTGGACCTGGCGGTTGCGGATGGCGTCCTCGATGTGGGGGCGGCCTTCCAGCACCTTGTTGATCTTTTCGGCGACCACGCCGTTCTCGGCGAGGAAGCGGGCGGTGCCGGAGGTGGCCAGCACCTTGAAACCCTGGCCGGCGAGGCGCTTCACCGCCGGCAGGATGCCCTTTTTGTCCTCGTCGCGAACCGAGACGAACAGCGTGCCGGAGCGCGGCAGGTCGACATTGGCGCCGAGCTGGCTCTTGGCGAAGGCCAGCGCAAAGTCGCGGTCGAGGCCCATGACCTCGCCGGTCGAGCGCATTTCCGGTCCGAGCAGGATGTCGACGCCGGGGAAGCGGGCGAAGGGGAAGACGGCTTCCTTGACCGCGATGTGGCCGGGATTGCGCGGGTCCGGCATGGCGCCGTAATGGGCGAAGGCGTTTTCCAGCGTCTCGCCGGCCATGATGCGCGCCGCGATCTTGGCGATCGGACGACCGATGGTCTTGGCAACGAAGGGGACGGTGCGCGAGGCGCGGGGGTTGACCTCCAGCACATAGACCGTGCCGTCCTGGATGGCGTATTGCACGTTCATCAGGCCGCCGACGTTCAGCGCCCGCGCCAAGGCTGCCGTCTGGCGCTCCAGCTCGTCGACGAGGTCCGGGTGCAGCGAATGCACCGGCAGCGAGCAGGCCGAGTCGCCCGAATGGATGCCGGCCTCCTCGATATGCTCCAATATGCCGGAGACGAAAGTATCCTTGCCGTCGCACAGGCAGTCGACATCGACCTCGATGGCGCCGGACAGATAGGTGTCGAACAGCAGTGGGTTCTTGCCGAGCAGCGTGTTGATCTGGCCGGTCTTGTCGTTGGGGTATTTCTGCTTGATGTCCTCCGGCACCAGGCCGGGCACGGTGTCGAGCAGGTAGGTCTGCAGCATACCCTCGTCATGGATGATCTGCATGGCGCGGCCGCCGAGCACATAGGAGGGGCGCACCACCAGCGGGAAGCCGAGCTCGCCGGCGACGAGGCGCGCCTGCTCGACCGAATAGGCGATGCCGTTCTTCGGCTGGGTGAGGTTCAGCTTGTGCAAGAGCTTCTGGAAGCGGTCGCGGTCCTCGGCCAGGTCGATCATGTCGGGCGAGGTGCCGAGGATCGGGATGCCGGCCTTTTCCAGCGCGTCAGCCAGCTTCAGCGGCGTCTGGCCGCCGAACTGGACGATGACGCCGACCAGCTCGCCCGAGGCCTGCTCGGCGCGCAGGATCTCCAGCACGTCCTCCGCCGTCAGCGGATCGAAATAGAGGCGGTCGGAGGTGTCGTAGTCGGTCGACACCGTCTCCGGGTTGCAGTTGATCATGATCGCTTCATAGCCGGCATCGCGCAGCGCAAAGGCGGCATGGCAGCAGCAATAGTCGAACTCGATGCCCTGGCCGATGCGGTTCGGACCGCCGCCGAGGATGACCACCTTGCGGCGCGAGGAAACCCGCGCCTCGTTGGCGAGCTCGCCGACGAAAGGCACCTCATAGGTCGAGTACATATAGGCGGTCGGCGAGGCGAACTCGGCGGCGCAGGTGTCGATGCGCTTGTAGACCGGGTGAACGTCGAGCCTTTCGCGGGCTTTCTGGACGGCATCGGCGTCGGTCTTCGTCAGCGAGCCGAGGCGGGCATCGGAAAAGCCCATCGCCTTCAGCATGCGCAGGTTCTCGGCATCCTGCGGCAGGCCATGCTCGCGGATGCGGTCCTCCATGGCGATGATGCCGGCGATCTGCTCGAGGAACCACGGGTCGATCTTGCACATGGCGTGCACGTCTTCGAGCGAGGTGCCCATGCGGATCGCCTGCGCCACCATGCGCAGCCGGTCCGGCGTCGGCGTGCCGAGCGCGGCGCGGATCGCGTTGCGATCGTCGACATGGCTGGCGGGCGCGCTGCCGTGACCGATGCCGGGGATCTCGATCTCGTCGAGACCGGTGAGGCCGGTTTCGAGACCACGCAGGGCCTTCTGCAGCGATTCCTGGAAGGTGCGGCCGATGGCCATCACTTCGCCGACCGATTTCATCGCTGTGGTCAGAACCGGGTCGGCGCCGGGGAATTTCTCGAACGCAAAGCGCGGGATCTTCGTCACGACATAGTCGATCGTCGGCTCGAACGAAGCCGGCGTCGCGCCGCCGGTGATGTCGTTCTCCAGCTCGTCCAGCGTGTAGCCGACGGCGAGCTTCGCGGCGACCTTGGCGATCGGGAAGCCGGTCGCCTTCGAAGCCAAGGCAGAGGAGCGCGAGACGCGCGGGTTCATCTCGATGACGACCAGGCGGCCATCGGCCGGATTGACCGCGAACTGCACGTTCGAGCCGCCGGTCTCCACACCGATCTCGCGCAGCACCGCGATCGAGGCGTTGCGCATCATCTGGTATTCCTTGTCGGTGAGCGTCAGCGCCGGCGCGACGGTGATGGAATCGCCGGTGTGCACGCCCATCGGATCGAGGTTCTCGATCGAGCAGATGATGATGCAATTGTCCGCCTTGTCGCGGACGACCTCCATCTCATACTCCTTCCAGCCGAGCACGCTTTCCTCGATCAGCACCTCGGTGGTGGGCGAGGCGTCGAGGCCGGACTGGACGATGTCGTAGAATTCGGCGCGGTTGTAGGCGATGCCGCCGCCGGTGCCGCCCATGGTGAAGGAGGGGCGGATGATGGCCGGCAGGCCGACATGGTCGAGCGCCTGCGCGGCGATCGCCATGCCATGGCTGATGTAGCGCTGCTTGCGGTCGCCTTCGCCGAGGTTCCACCGCGTTTCCAGCGCATCGAGCGCGGCGTCGAGATTTTCCGGGTTCTCCGCCTTGAGCGCCGCGCGCTCGGCCTCATGCGTCTTGCGGTCGGCGTTCTTGACGTCGGTGGCGTTGGCCAGCATCGAGCGCGGCGTCTCAAGGCCGATCTTGCTCATCGCCTGGCGGAACAGCGCGCGGTCCTCGGCTTTGTCGATGGCATGCGCGTCGGCGCCGATCATCTCGACATTGTAGCGCTCCAGCACGCCCATGCGGCGCAGCGACAGCGCGGTGTTGAGCGCCGTCTGGCCGCCCATGGTCGGCAGCAGCGCGTCCGGCCGCTCCTTGGCGATGATCTTGGCCACCACCTCCGGCGTGATCGGCTCGATATAGGTGGCGTCGGCCAGCTCCGGATCGGTCATGATGGTGGCCGGATTGGAGTTGACCAGGATGACGCGGAAGCCCTCTTCCTTCAGCGCCTTGCAGGCCTGGGTGCCGGAATAGTCGAACTCGCAAGCCTGGCCGATGACGATGGGGCCGGCCCCGATGATCAGGATCGACTTGATGTCGGTGCGTCTTGGCATATTCGAAAATTCCGTTCGGCGAGCGGCTTGCACCAAAAACCGGGACGGGGAGGACCCGGCCGGTTGTGCTTGCGATTCTGGTATCAGGCTAGGAGGGCCTTATAGGGAAGAGTTTTGCGGGATGTAACCCCGAAAATGAGGCAGTAGGGGAATAGGGGACATGGGTCCGTGCCTGCTCTGAACATACTCCCTTACTGCCCTATTCCCCTACTCCCCTAAATTCTAATCCCCCAGCGCCAGCTGATCCGTGATCTCGAAGCGTTCGGAAACGCCGATGCGGATCATGTTGAGACTGCCCTCGCGCGTGAAGCGGAATTCGTCCGGCGAGTCCGAGCCGCTCGGCTGGCCGTCATGGAAGGTGATGACGCGGCTGCCGCCGTCCGGCCAGGTCACGGTCACGGCGCTCTCGCCGCCGGTGTGCGCGACGCTTATCTCGCAACGGGTCATTGGTTGGCCGACATGTCGGGCGCAGGGGATGCCGGCGTCGGGGGCAGGGGCGTCGGACCCGGCATTTGCCGCGGCCGCGACAGCGAGGCCATAGGCGTCCAGCATGGCAGTCCTGCCGATCTCGGCCGCGGACGGCGGCTCGGCCGGCTCGCTGCCGCCCAGCCGCGTCGCGATATCCGGCGGCGGCGTTTCGGCGGGTGCAGCTGCACTGTCTCCGGTGGTCGGAACCGTGCCGTCATCTGGCGCAGGCGCGGGATTGTTGGGACTGAGGTAGCGGGCCGGCGCCCAGCCTACGATATGCGCGTCCTGCGTGTCCTCGACCTTGCACCAGGGATGGCCGTTGACGACGTTGCAGCCGAAATTCTTGACGGCCGCGCCGTTAGGCAGGCGCGCCGCCACCTTCCCACCCGGCGAGGCGGTCGCCCGGATGTTGAGGAGATCGTCCGGCGCAAGCCCGCCGATAATCGAAATGATCGGTCCCGGCGCATCCTGAGCCAAGGCCGGCAGGACCGAAAGCAGCAATGGAGCGGCCAGCAGCAGCGTCGATGGGAGCGAGACCTTCCGCTTCATGTGAGCTCCGCTCAATCCTTCATGAACCCGGTCCGCAGCGCGTGCGCCCATTCCGGCCGTCCCGCCTGTTCGGCCTGCTTTGCGGCGGCTTCATGGTCGTAGTCCACGGCGATCGCCTCGAAGCGACTGGGATGGCCGTCCGCGCCAAGCTCGACAATGCCGTAGCGGGCGTGCGGCGAGCCCTGCTCGGAGACATGCGCCGGCGGCGCGTCGTCGTCATAGGCCGGGCAGCCGACGCTGCCGGGATTGAAGATCGCCGGACCGCCGGGGATTCGGATCAGCTCGTTGCGGTGGCTGTGGCCGCACAGCACCAGGCGGCAGGCCGGATCGAGCGACTTCAGCCGTCGCCTGATCGCGGCCAGCGGCGCGCGCACCAGCTGGCCGTCGACAATGGCGTCGGCAAGGTATTTTTCGTCATGGTCCGGCCGGGCGTGGAAGGCGACGACGCCGGGAGCGATCTCTAAGGTGAGCGGCAGGTCGAGCAGCGCTTGGCGCTGCGCCGATGTTAGCCGCTCCTTTGCATAGCGATCGGACGGCCACATGGTCTCGTCGGCCGGGTCTTGCGCGACGCGGCGGTCGTGATTGCCGCGCACCGTCGGCAGGCCGAGCGCCTGCAGCCGTTCCATCGTCTCGCGCGGCCAGAGTGGACCGGAGACACAGTCGCCGAGATTGACGGTGAGATCGGCGCCGCCGCGGCGCCCGAGGTCGTCGAGCACGGCATCCAATGCGAGCACGTTGCCGTGGATGTCGGCGAGGACTGCGATGCGCATGCGTTTCAGGCCGAGACCTCGACTTCGGATACGCCGACGGCCGGCAAATCCTTGTCGCTGTCGGCCGCCGCGATCACGCTGTCGAGCAGGCCGGGAAAACGCTTGTCGAGATCATCGCGGCGCAGCGTGATCAGCCGGCTGGTGCCGACCGCTTCGCTGCGGGTGACGCCCGCCTCGCGCAGCTTGGCGAGGTGGTAGCTGAGATTGGTTTTGGAAGCGAGGTCGAGGAACTTGCTGCAGTTCAGCGGCACGCCTTCCTTGCTTGCCAGATAGCGCACGATGGCAAGCCGGGTTGGATCGCCAAGCACGGCAAGCACGATAGGCAGGCTGATCTGGTCGGTGGTGGGATGGGGCAGGCTCATGCTCCAGAATTAAGCACAAACGGGGCGAACTTCAACGCAGCTCCTTTCCTGGCCGATTGACGCAGCCTGTTCATTTTTGCCCCGTCCTGACACAGGGCTGTCAGCAGGGTTCAGCTATTTTCTCCTCAATCGGTTGACATCATGCCCTGCTATGTCCAATTGTTCAATAACTTTTGAACTAAGGACAATCCTCATGGACAAGCGGATCTTCTGGCTGGCGCTCGGATCGTTTGCGATCTCGACCGAAGGCTTCGTCATCTCCAGCCTTCTTCCCGACATTGCATCCGATGCCGGCATATCCGTGCCGCTCGCCGGCTCGCTGATCACCGCCTTCGCGCTCGCCTATGCGATCGGCGCGCCGGTGCTCGCGACGCTGACCGGCGAGTGGGACCGGCGGCGCGTCATTTTGTGGACGCTGGTGTTCTTCGTGGTTGGTAATGTTGCTGCCGCGCTCAGCTTGTCCTTCGAACTGCTTTTGATCGCCCGCATCGTCATGGCGCTGTCGTCCGGCCTGTTCGCCGCGACCGCGCAAGGCACGGCCGTGGCGCTGGTTGACGACCACCACCGGGCCCGCGCCATCGCCGTCGTCGTCGGCGGCACCACGGTGGCGGTGGCGGTCGGCGCGCCGCTTGGCGCGCTGGTCGCGGCCATTGCCGGCTGGCGCGGCACGTTCTTCGCCATCGCCGCGCTTGGCGCGCTTTCGGGTGCGATCCTGTGGTGGCGGCTGCCGCGCGGCATCATCGGCACCAGGCTGCCGCTGAAGCGCAGGCTGGCGGCGGCGGTGCGCCCCGGCGTGATGCCGATCTTGGTGACGACTACTCTTGCCCTTGTCGGCGCCTTCACCGTCTTCGCCTTCATCGCGCCCTTGGCCATCCAGGGGGGCGGACTCTCCCCGCTTGCGCTGCCCGGCATGCTGCTCGCTTTCGGCGCCGGCGCCGTCATCGGCAACATCGCCGGCGGCCAGGCCGCTGACCGCTTCGGCGCGACCCGCACCGTCGCCTGGTCGCTGACGCTGTCGGCCGCGATGCTGGTCACCTTCTCGCTGATCCCGACGTTTCTGCCGCATTCGATCGCCGGACCGGCGCTGATGGCCATGATGGTGCCTTGGGGCATCGTCGGCTGGGCTTTCCCGCCGGCGCAGGCGAGCCGCATCCTCAAGATCGCGCCCGACGCCGCGCCCATCGTGCTGTCGCTTAATGCTTCGGCGCTCTATTTCGGCGTCGCGCTGGGCGCAGTGGTCGGCGGCGCGGTGCTGCGCTTCGGCGCACCGGCCGATCTCGGCCTGATCGCCGCGGTGTTCCCGATCCTGGGTCTGGGTATCGTGTTGGCTGGTCGTGTGTTCGCGCGCCCGGTAGCGATGCCCGCCGAATAAGACGAGCCGATATTCAGGTGAGCCCGGCCTGCAAGTGCCGAGTTCCTGCGGTTCCGGTGCTCACGTCCTTCAAGAACGCTCCGCTCCGGTTCTCGGAATCCGCCACTTTCGGCTCGGCCTGACCTGAATCTCAGCGCGTCCTCACAGCTGAAGAATGATCGGCGGCCGCTTCTTCAGTTCGAAGAGGCGGCCGTTGGCATTTCCAGGTCGAGATCGGCCACGGCGTCCAGCGCCGCGCGCAGCTTCGCCGCCTGCTCCGCGCCGACCTTGTCCTCGAATTGCTGCTGCGCGACGCCCCAGAGCTTGAGTGCCTCGTCGAGCTTGGCCTCGCCTTGTGGCGTCAGCCGCACGCGCTTGACGCGGCGGTCGTCCTTGTCGGGAAAGGTCTCGACATAACCGTCGCGGATCAGTGGCTTCAGCGTGTGGCCGAGCGCGGAAAGATCCATGATCAGCGCCTCGGCGATGGTGCCCATCGCCGGCTCATCGCTGATGTGGATCTGAAAGAGCAGGCCGAATTGCGTGCTCTTCAGACCTGTTGGTGCCAGCGCGTCGTCGTAGAAGCGGCCGAGGCTGCGCGCGGCGCGCCGCAGCGTGGCGTTGTTGCAGTCGCTGAATCCGGGCTTGTGAGCTTCGGTCATGATCACTCCTCGCCGGCGCAAAGACGCGCCAGCCTGCGGCAGAAATAGTTTTCGCCGCTGCCGTTGACAAGATAGTGGCATATACCTATTTCGGCAAAAGTGGCATATGCCACTAATTGAAATCAGAAGCGCGGCGGATGATGCAATCATCGGTGCCGGACAAAGCGAAGCGAACAAAAGGAACAGGACAATGAGCACGAAGGACAACAAGGGCACGGCCGTCATCACCGGCGCATCGTCGGGCATCGGCGCGGTCTATGCCGACCGGCTGGCCGGGCAGGGCTACGATCTGGTGCTGGTGGCGCGCCGCGCCGACCGGTTGCAGGACGTGGCCGACAGGCTCGCCTACGCCTATGGCCGCAAGGTCGATACGATCGTCGCCGATCTCTCCGTCGATGCCGATCTGCGCCGCGTCGAGCACGTGGTCGCGACGGACGACAGCGTGACGCTGCTGATCAACAATGCCGGCGTGGCCGGCCTGGAGACGGTCGCCGACGCCGATGCCGACACGGCGGAGCGTATGATCAAGGTCAATGTCATTGCGCTGACTAGGCTGACCCGCGCGGTGCTGCCGGGCCTGCTCAAGCGCAATCGCGGCGGCATCATCAACATCGCCTCGGTCGTCGCCTATGGCATTGCCGTCGGCGGCATCTACAGCGGCACCAAGGCCTATGTCGCGAACTTCACCGAAGCGCTGCAGAAGGAAGTCGCCGGCACCAATGTGAAGGTCCAGTCCGTGGTGCCCGGCCCGATCCGCACCGAGCTGTGGGACGTCTCCGGAATCAGCCTCGACAGGATCAATCCGGACTGGATCATGAGCGCCGAAGATCTGGTCGACGCAGCACTTGCCGGGTTCGCCCAGGGCGAAACCGTCACCGCGCCCGGCCTTGCCGATGCGGCCGGGCTGACGACCTATCTCGGCGCCAGGGACCAGTTCTTCGGTAGCCTGTTCTCCGGCAAGCCGGCGGCGCGCTACGCCGTCTGAGAGCAACAGCGGTGGTTCCTCGCCCCCCTTCGTGGGGCGAGGAACCAGCGTTATGCTGGCCACCACATCTGCAGGATCGAGGCGGCCAGCAGCAGGCCGAGCACTATGTTCAGCGCGCGCCACTGGCGCTCCGTCTTGAGCAGGCGGGCGAGCAGCGTTCCCGCCACGCACCACAGCGACAGCGAGAAGGCAGCCGCCAGGCCGAACACGGCGCTGAGCAGCAGCGAGAGTTGCAGAGGACCATCCGCCAGCGCCGCGAAGGACGCGGCGGCGCCCAGCCCCATTGCCCAGGCCTTGGGGTTCATCCACTGGATGCCGGCGCCGCCAAAAAAGCTGTTCGGCCTGGCCATGCTGATGTCGAGCTTGGGCGGACCGCTGCGGCCGATCTTGATCGCCAGCCAGATCAGGTAGAGCGAGCCGGCGATCTTCATGGCTAGCTGCAGGGATGGAATGGCGGCAAGCAGTCCGGCGAGGCCGGCCGCGCCCGCGGCCGCCACGGTCGCCAATCCGGCAGCGCTGCCGGCCATCAGCGGTACGGAGCGGCGAAAGCCGAATTGCGCGCCGGAGGCTGTCGAAAGCGTCGTGGCGATGCCGGGCGTTGCGGTCGAAATCAGCGCGAACAGGACCAGCGGAATGATGGTTTCGGACATGCGGGCTTCCCAATCTAAGGAGCCGGCATGCTTAGGCGCCTTGCGGCATCAGTAAATGCAATGTTTGATATGGTTTGCATTAGGGAATATAATGTCAGCCATGATCCGCGATCTCGACACGACCCTCATCCGCACCTTCGTCACCACCGCCGATAAGGCCAGCATGACGGCGGCTGCCAATGCGCTTCACCTGACGCAAGGCGCGGTAAGCCAACAGATCAAGCGGCTGGAGGAGGTGCTCGGCCAGAGCGTGTTCGAGCGCGATCGCCGCGGCCTGAAGCTGACGCGCTCGGGTGAGCGGCTGCTCGACAAGGCCAGGCGCCTGCTGCGGCTCAATGACGAGATCCTCGCCGAGATCACGGGCAGGGCGGTTGCCGGACAGGTGCGGCTCGGCGTGCCTTATGATCTCGTCGGCACACTGCTCGCGCCGGTGTTGAAAGCCTATGCCGAAGCCTATCCGCAGGTGGAGATTTCGCTGGTCTGCGCTTCCTCGCCGGAGCTCGCCGCGGCCTTGGCGGCGGGCACCATCGACCTTGCCGTCATCGAGGAACGTGCTGGCCCCACCGCCGGTGAGTGCCTGATCGTCGACCGGCTTGTCTGGGTCGGCGCTAGAGGCGGCTCGGCACGGCTGAAGCGGCCATTGCCGGTTTCGATCGTCGCCGACACCTGCGCCTTCCGCCCGGCGGTGCTGGCAGCACTCGGCGAGCACGGGCTCGACTGGCGCACCGTGTTCGAAAACGGCAACATCGACGCGACGACCGCGACGGTGCGGTCGGACCTCGCGGTGACCACCTGGCTTGCCTCGACGGTGCCGGCCGATCTCGACATCCTGTCCGATGCCGGCCTGCCGGCGCTGCCGAATTTCTCCGTCAACCTGCATTTGCCGAAACATGCCACCCAGCCGGCCGCGCAGGCTTTCGCCGGGCATATCCGCGAGGGCCTTTCACGCTATCGCAAGGCGGCGTGAAGGGGCGGACCTCGATCAGCCATTCGATGCGGCCAAGGCGACCGCCAATTGCGCATCGAATGCCCGCTTGAAGGCCGGTCGTGCCTCGCCGCGGGCGACATAGGCGGCAAGGTTCGGGAATTCGTTCAGCAGTCCCGATCTCTGCAGCCGGCGCAGCACGCCAATCATGACAAGGTCGCCGGCGCTGAACGCGCCATCGAGCCAGTCATCATCGCCAAGGTGGCGGGAGAGGTCGGCCAGCCGCTGGCGGATCCGATCGTCGACCAAGGGCAGGCGCTCTTCGCGCCACGGCGCGTCGCGCTCCAGGATCACTGCGGTTGCGCGCTCGAGGATCGGCGGCTCTACCGTGCTGTACGCGGCGAACATCCAGGCGACCGCGCGCGCCCGGGTGTTCGCATCGTCGGGCAAAAGGCCCGCGTGACGCACCGCGATGTGGAGGACGATCGCGCCTGACTCGAACAGAGCGAGATCGCCTTCTTCGTAGGTCGGGATACTGCCGAAAGGGTTGAGCGCTAGATGCGCCGGCTGCTTCATCGCAGCGAACGAGACGAGACGAATATCGTAAGGTTGTCCGACTTCCTCGAGCGCCCAGCGCACTTGCATGTCTCGCGCCAGCCCCCTGCCGCCATCGGGCGAGCGTTCAAAGGCGGTAATGGTGGGTATCATCGGCAGGGTCCTTGAGATGGCGTCGAATGTCTCATCGTTCCGGGAAAGGCATCGGTCGCGGGCGAGGCGGCGGCGAGGCCGGCCCGCCCGCGTCCATTGCTACTTCCAAGTTCTGCGCCGTTCGAGCTCGGCTTCGGAAGGCTCCTGCTGGGCAAACGAGCCCGTGCGGATTTCGCCCGCGCGCTCATAGGTCGCCATGATGACGCCGGTGGTGGTAGCCTGCGACTTGACGAGCTTGAACGCCGCCGGCATCGCATTGTCGCCGAACAGCCGCTTGCCCTTGCCCAGCAGCAGCGGAAAAATCATCAGCCGGATCTCGTCGATCAGCCCATTGGCAAGCAAGGTGTCGATCAGATTGCCTGAGCCCTGGATGAGCAGGTCAGGCCCGTCTTCCTGTTTGATCTCCTTAAGCCTGGCGACGATGTCGGGCCCAAGCGACCGGGTGTTCTCCCAGGTGAGCGAATCCGGCCGATGCGTCGCCACATATTTGGTCGCGGGGTTGAAAACATCCGCGATCGAATCTTTCTGATACGGCCAGTACGCGGCGAAGATGTCGTAGGTTCTGCGGCCGAGCAGCAGGTCGAAGGGTTTGGAGAACATCTCACCCATTGCCGCGCCCGCCACCTCGTCAAAGTAGTGGAAGGTCCAGCCGCCGAATTTGAAGCCGCCGACCGGATCCTCTTCCGGTCCGCCCGGCGCCTGCATGACGCCGTCGAGGCTGACGAAGGTGGCGGCGATGATCTTGCGCATCTTTGTTCTCCGTTTTCACGATCCGGGCCTTCTGGGCCGGATTTCTTTCAGTGGTTGACGCAATCCCTGACGGAAAACCGCTTCGCACTTTTCCTGGAATTGCTCCAAGGACGAACGGCAAGGCGCGTTTTCGACAGGGTCTGAAAAAATTCTATCGCTTGCCATCGGCGCGAATGGCGCGCGATGAAAACCAGACGTCGCCGAAGATGGCCGTCGCCGTGCGGTCCGGAGCCTTGTCCTTTGTCAGCCAGATCGATCGCGTGCGAGCGGCGCGCTCGCGCGTCGGTATTCTCGCCGCCACGCCGGCAACCGAGGCGCCGACACAGGGGATGAACCAGGAGCCCATGAAGGGCTGGCAGGCAAAGCCGTTTTCCCTGCGGGTGACGAGGACCGCGAGGCCGACTGTTTCGGACGGACGCCATGGGAGGATCATGCGGCCGCCGGGCTTCAGCACTTTCAGCCACGCGGCGGGCGGCGCCACGACGCCGGCATTGACATAGATGATGTCGGACGGCGGCAGCGGATTGGTTACGGCGTCGCCATGAATCACTTCGACATTGGCGTATCGGGCAAGGTTGGCTTTGGCGCGCGCGGCGAGGTCGGCCTCCAGCTCGAAGGCGATGACGCTTCCGCCCGGCTCGACCAGCCGCGCCAGCAGCGCCGTGTAATAGCCGGTGCCGGCGCCGATATGGGTGACGGTCTCGCCCGGCTTCGGCGCTACCTTGCCGAGCCACATGGCATGCAGGATCGGCTCGCCATTGTTGATGCCCTTGTCGGCATCGAGCACGACGAGCACGTTCTGATAGATGTAGGCAGGATCGGCGCTCGGCGTTTCGAACCGGCCTTTGCCGGCAAAAACGCTCCACGGTCCCGGACCCAGGAAATCCTCGCGCGGCACCGAGGCGAACACCTCCTCGATGCGCGGATCGGCCGACTGCGCATGCGCGGCCATCAGCCTGGCGTAAAATCTGCGGGCTTCGTCCGGCTCTGTCATAGCGCGAAGATAGCGCGGCCGGCGCGAATGTCGCGGTCAGCCGGCGATGGTGTCGTAGAGCAGCTTGAAGTTGAGCACGAGGATGATGGCGGCCACCACCCATGCCAGAGCTGCAATGCCGCGTGGTATGGCGAAATTGCCCATCTTCTTCTTGTCCGACACGAACTGCACCAGCGGGATGACCGCGAAGGGCAACTGCATCGACAGCACCACCTGGCTGAAGACCAGCAGCTGGGCCGTGCCCTTTTCGCCGTAGAACGCGGTGACGATCACGACGGGGACGATGGCGATGCCGCGCGTCAAGATGCGCCGCGCCCATTGCGGGATGCGCAGGCGCAGGAAGCCCTCCATCACGATCTGGCCGGCGAGCGTCGCGGTGACGGTCGAGTTGAGGCCGGAGGCGAGCAGCGCGACCGCGAACAGGATCGAGGCGATGCTCAGGCCCAGCAGCGGCGACAGCAGCTCGAAGGCCTGGCCGATCTCGGCCACATCCTGATGCCCGGTGCCGTGGAAGGCGACCGCCGCGACGATCAGGATCGAGGCGTTGACGAACAGCGCCAGGATCAGCGCGATGGTCGAATCCGTCGTCGCCCATTTGATGGCGTCGCGCTTGCCGGCGTCGGTGCGCTGATAGGCGCGGGTCTGGACGATCGAGGAATGCAGGTAAAGGTTGTGCGGCATGACCGTCGCGCCGATGATGCCGATGGCGATGTAGAGCATCGCCGGGTTGGTGACGATCTCCGACGACGGCACGAACATCGAATGCAGGATGGTGCCAGCCGGCGGCGCGGCGACGAAGATCTGGATGGCAAAACAGCCGAAGATGATGATCAGCAACGCAATAACGAAGGCTTCGAGATAGCGGAAGCCCTTGTTCATCAAGAGAAGCACAAGGAAGGCGTCGAGCGCGGTGAGCATGGCGCCGCCGATCAGCGGAATGCCGAACAGAAGCTGCAACGCGATTGCCGTGCCGATCACCTCGGCAAGGTCGCAGGCAATGATCGCCAGCTCGCAGGCGATCCAAAGCATCAGATTGACCGGGCGCGGATAGTAGGCGCGGCAAGCCTGGGCGAGGTCGCGACCGGTGGCTATGCCAAGACGTGCCGCCAGCGCCTGCAGCAGGATCGCCATCAGATTCGATAGCATGATGATGAAAAGCAGAGTGTAGCCGAACTGGGCGCCGCCGGCGAGGTCGGTCGCCCAGTTGCCCGGGTCCATATAGCCGACCGAGACCATGTAGCCCGGTCCCATGAAGGCGAACAGGCGGCGGACCCAGACGCCGGTTTGCGGCACCGCGATCGAGGCATTCACCTCGCGCAGGCTGGGCTGCTCGTCGTCGGGCCTGTCGAATCGCCACGCGGGTCGGGCTACAGCTGCTGCATCGGCGTCGGACATAAGGGATTCCGCTGGGATTGTATCGAAGCTCCCTTTATCTACGCCATGGCTCAACATTATGCAATAGGCTATATTTCATTGATCATGCTTTCGTGATATGCCGGGACAGGGCTGGCGGCGGGCTCCCCAGACGCAGGTTGCGCCGGCGCGGGAATGCAAATAAACGGCCGGACCATCAGGGGTTCGTGCTATGGATGCGATCCCGATTCAGTCGAAGAGATAGAGCATGAGGTCGTCCGAAAACCGCTTCACACTTTTCGGCATCATGCTCTAGGGCAGCCTAGAGGAGCGCATATTGGCGCTGAGGAACAAACCGATTAGACGCGAGGAGCCGCTTCCGGATGCCGAAATCCATTCGGAAGGCTTCCGGCAGACGCGCGAAGCGCGCCGCGGCGCGCTGGTCGAGGACTATGTCGAGCTGATCGCCGATCTGATCGAGGACGGCAACGAGGCGCGGCAGGTGGATATCGCGGCAAGGCTCGGTGTCGCGCAGCCGACGGTGGCGAAGATGCTGACCAGGCTGTGCGCCGACGGGCTGGTCTCGCGAAAGCCCTATCGCGGCGTGTTCCTGACCGAGACCGGCCGCAAGGTCGCCGAGGAAAGCCGCATCCGCCACCAGACGGTGGAAGCCTTCCTGCGCTCGCTTGGCGTCAGCGCCGAGACGGCGCGCATCGACGCCGAGGGCATCGAGCACCATGTCAGCGCCGAAACGCTGGATGCTTTCCGCAGGGCGATGACGCATCGCTGAAGTGTATTTACCGGCGTCCTCAAGCCTGGGAACGCGGAACCGCCGTATCTCAGAAACGTTGCTTCCAACATCGCGCGGTAGTCGCGCTCAGGGAGGTAGCAATGGGCGTCGAACAGGCACCGACCGCTAAAGGAAAGCAAGCAGCCAAGGGATTGCGACAGGCGGCCGCCAGGGACGAACGCAAGACCGAGGCCGAGACCGGCCGTCCGCTGAAGAAGGGAGCGGCGCGCTTCGACGAACGTTCGCGAAGTTCGGACGGTAAGAGTGCGGGCGCCAAGCAGAAAAGCTGAGGCTTTTAGCTGGTTTAACGTGAGTGGAACGTCACCCGCCAGATCGGAATTAGCCGGGTCCAGTACGTTTGTGGAGCTTGAAAAATTCTGTGACTCGGACTGGCCGTTGCGATAATTGTCTGCAAGGGGTGGTCGTGGGCCAGTCCCTCCAGGACATTTGCATTGCGAGGAGTTGCCATGCTTTGGAGAGGCCGTCGTCAGAGCGACAACATCGAGGATGACCGCAGCGACAGCGGCGGTGGCGGCGGATTGGGCGGCGGCGGCCAGTTCCGCGTTCCGATCGGCGGCCGTACCGGTGGCGGCGGCAGCATCCTCCTAGTCATCCTGGTCGTTCTCGCAGGATGGTATTTCGGCTTCGATCCCTCGCAGATCCTGGGTGGCGGCGACGGCGGCCTGCTGCCGGGCGGCGGCCAGATCACTGAGACGCAGGACAATGGCAACGCGCCCGCCAATGACGAGATGAAGCAGTTCGTCGCGACCGTGCTTGCCGACACCGAGGATACCTGGACCGGCATTTTCAAATCTCAAGGGTTGACCTACGAGGATCCCAAGCTGGTGCTGTTCAGCGGTCAGGTTCGTTCGGCCTGCGGTTTCGCTTCGGCGGCGGCCGGGCCGTTCTACTGCCCAGGTGATCGCAAGGTCTATCTCGACATGACCTTTTTCCAGCAACTCGACCAGCAGTTCGGCGCTGCAGGCGAGTTCGCGCGTGCCTATGTGGTGGCGCATGAGGTCGGCCATCACGTGCAGAACCTCACCGGCATCATGGGCAAGTTCGACCAGATGCGGCAAGGCATGAGCGAGGTCGACGCCAACCAGCTCTCGGTGCGCATCGAGCTTCAGGCCGATTGCTTCGCCGGTGTGTGGGCTCACTACACGCAGCAGAAGGGCATCCTGGAGCAGGGCGATATCGAAAGCGCGCTGAACGCGGCCAAGCAGATCGGTGATGACACATTGCAGAAGAAAATGCAGGGCTATGTCGTGCCGGAAAGCTTCAACCATGGCACCTCGCAGCAGCGGCAGACCTGGCTGGCGCGCGGCTTCAAGAGCGGCAAGCTGTCCGACTGCAACACGATGAGCGGTCCGATCTGAGGCGGCGCATGCGCCTGATTTCTGAAGCAATTCCAGGAAAAGTGTGAGCGGTTTTCCGTCGGGAATTGCGTATCAACAAAGAGACAGTGCGTTTCACCGTCTCCGGGAAACGGTGAAACGCACTATCGGCGATCCGCGATCTGAGGCGGCTGGCAACTGATGTCAGCATAAGAGGTTTGTCTTCGTTCGCGGATTGTTCCCGCCGACAACCTCGCCTATAAGGTGCCTCCCGCCTTCGCCCCGGGCGGCCCGAGGAGCTTGTCATCATGATCGATCCGAAAACCGCCAAGCGGGGCCTTGCGCTCGTTTTCACGACGCTGCTGCTCGATATCATCGGCTTCGGCATCATCATGCCGGTGCTGCCGGCCTATCTGGAGGAGCTGAGCGGCGTCAGCGTCAGCCAGGCGGCGATCGAGGGCGGCTGGCTGTTCTTCGTCTATGCGGCGATGCAGTTCTTCTTCGCGCCGATCATTGGCGGCCTGAGCGATCGTTTCGGGCGCCGGCCGGTCCTGCTTGCCTCGGTGCTGACCTTCTCGATCGACAATCTGATCTGCGCCATCGCCTGGTCCTATCCGATGCTGTTCATCGGCCGCGTGCTCGCAGGCATTTCCGGCGCCAGCTATTCGACGACATCGGCCTTCATCGCCGACATCTCGAACGACGAGAACCGGGCGAAGAATTTCGGCCTGCTCGGCATCGCCTTCGGCGTCGGCTTCGTCATCGGTCCGGTGCTGGGCGGGGTGCTCGGCACGTTCGGCCCTCGTGTGCCGTTCTATTTCGCAGCGGCACTTGCCCTGGTGAATTTCCTGATCGCGATGGTCTTCCTGCCGGAGACGCTGGACCAGAAGCATCGCCGCCGTTTCGAATGGAAGCGCGCCAATCCGGTCGGCACGCTGATCCAGATGCGCAATTATCCGGGCATCGGCTGGATAGGACTGGTCTTCTTCCTGATGACGCTCGGCCACATGATGTATCCGGCGGTGTGGTCGTTCGTCTCCAACTACCGCTATGGCTGGAACCAGCAGCAGATCGGCTTCTCGCTCGGCGCTTTCGGTCTGTGCGGCGCGATCGTCATGGCCACGGTGCTGCCGCGCGTCATCCCGAAGCTCGGCGAGTGGAAGACCGCGGCGATCGGGCTGACGTTCACCGCGCTCAGCGCCTTCGGCTATGCGTTCTCTACGCAAGGCTGGATGATCTATGCGGTGATCGTGGCCGGCTGCCTGGAATCGCTGGCCGACCCGCCGCTCAGAAGTCTCGCCGCCGCCAAGGTCCCGCCTTCGTCGCAAGGCGAGTTGCAGGGCGCGATGACCTCGATCTTCTCAATCACCTCGATCGTCACGCCGCTGCTCTACACGGCGATCTTTTCCTGGTTCACGAGCCCGACCGCGCCGATCGTGTTCGGCGGCGCTCCTTATGTGCTCGGAGCGATTTTCCTCACGCTGGCGGTCATCGTCTTCGTGACGAAGGTGGCCAAGCCGACGCCGAAGGAAGTCGAGCGCATGCACTCGCAGGAGGCGGCGCATACGCAGGAAGCAGCGACCGACGCTGCTTGACGCCCTTCCGTTGGCCGCGGTTTGAGCTACGCCCTCTCGGCCAGCGCTTCCTCGCCGCGCCGCTCGCGGATCAGGTTGACGAAGCGCCGGAACAGGTAATGCGAATCCTGCGGGCCGGGCGAGGCCTCGGGATGGTGCTGGACCGAGAACACTGGACGGCCGGTCAGCGCGATGCCGCAGTTGGAGCCGTCGAAGAGCGAGACGTGGGTTTCCTCGATGCCTTCGGGCAGCGAGTCGGCGTCGACGGCGAAACCATGGTTCATCGAGACGATCTCGACCTTGCCGGTGGTGTGGTCCTTCACCGGATGATTGGCGCCATGGTGGCCCTGATGCATCTTCTCGGTCTTGCCGCCGAGGGCCAGCGCCAGCATCTGGTGGCCGAGGCAGATGCCGAACACCGGGATGTCGGTCTTCAAGAGGTTCTGGATCACCGGCACGGCGTATTCGCCGGTCGCTTCCGGGTCGCCGGGGCCGTTCGACAGGAAAATGCCGTCAGGCTGCATGGCGAGGATTTCTTCCGCGCCGGTCTTGGCCGGCACGACGGTGACCTTGGCGCCGAGGCCCGCCAGCAGGCGCAGGATGTTGCGCTTGACGCCATAGTCGATGGCCACGACATGCATCGACGGCACGCCCCGCTCGCCATAGCCCTCGTTCCAGACCCAGGGCGTCTCGCGCCAGACAGAAGACTGGCCGGAGGTGACCTCCTTGGCGAGATCGAGGCCGATCAGGCCCGACCAGGCCGCGGCCTGCCGCTTAAGATCCTCGACGTCGAAGACGCCGTCCGGCGCGTGCGCGATGACGGCATTGGGCATGCCCTTCTCGCGGATCAGCACGGTCAACGCGCGGGTGTCGATGCCGGACAGCGCGACGATGCCGCGCCGCTTCAGCCACTGGTCGAGATGGCCGGCGGCGCGATAGTTCGAGGGGTCGGTGACATTGGCCTTGAAAATGGCGCCGACAGCGCCGGCGCGGGCCGCCGGATGCAAGTCCTCGATATCCTCGTCATTGGTGCCGACATTGCCGATATGCGGGAAGGTGAAGGTGACGATCTGGCCGGCGTAAGACGGATCGGTGAGGATCTCCTCGTAGCCGGTCAGCGCGGTGTTGAAGCAGACTTCCGCGACCGCCGATCCGGTGACGCCGAGCCCGCGGCCTTCGATCACCGTGCCGTCGGCGAGCACCAGAAGGGCGGTCGGCTTTTCGGTGGCCCAGGGGGCGGTGGTCGTGGCCATGGCGGCACTCCTGTCGGGCGCGTCAAAAGCGGTCGGCGGGACCGTTTGCGCGGCAAGGCGCGCGAGCTGGATGTTTCAGCTCCCACGCGTCGGTTTCATTGTCTTATGCAGGACCGAGTACATAGGGGAAGGCGCGGGAGCGGTCAATGGGGCGACGCCAAGCCAGGATGGATTTGCATTCGTCCAGCAAAATCAGCGGCTTGTCGGGATTTGCGTCACGCGGCCGGCGAAGCTATTGTCCGCCGGACTCGAAGGAGAAGCACGATGCGCGAGAAAATCGCCGAATCCATGAAGAGCGCGATGAAGGCGCAGGACAAGCACCGCCTGCCGACGCTGCGCTTGATCCAGGCCGCCATCCACGATCGCGACATCGCCAATCGCGGCGCCGGCAAGCCGCCGGCAAGCGAGGAGGAGATCCTGCAGATCCTCGCCAAAATGGTGAAGCAGCGCGAGGAATCGGCCAAGGCCTTCGAAGACGGCAAGCGGCCGGAACTGGCGGCACAGGAGCGCGGCGAGATGGAGATCATCCGCGAGTTCCTGCCGACACAGCTCGACGATGCGGCGATCCAGGCTGCGGCGCGCGAGGCGATCGCGGCGTCCGGGGCCGCCAGCCAAAAGGACATGGGCAAGGTGATCGGCGCGCTGAAGCAGAAATATGCCGGGCAGATGGACTTCGCCAAGGCGAGCGCGATCATCAAGGGGTTGCTGCAGTAGACGACAGCGTCAGTTCTTGCAGATCGGCACTGGCTGCGGCGTCGGTGCCGGATGGTCCTTCTTGTACTGCGCGATGATCGGCTCCAGCATCTTCTTCGGCCAGAACTTTGGAGTGCCGATCTCCTTCAGGCAGGAGGCGTTCCAATAGGTTCCCGCGGCTGAGAGCGCCTGGCCGCTCGACTTGGCGTGCGCGACCGCGGCGATGTCGCGCGATTCAGGGTAGATGTAGAGCGTCGTCGGGCTGTTCTTCACCATTGGGATAATCTGCTCGGCATCGGCCGGCGACCAGCTCGTGCAGCCATTGCTGCGGCCGCCGGCATAGTTCACCAGCTTGCCGAACGGCACGAAGCCGTCATGATCGGCGTAGGTGCTTTGCGGGCTCTTGCGCATGCATAGGCCCTTCAGAATAGCCGCAGGGTGCCCGCCGATCACGCGCTGCCTGGCGTTCGCCGCTTCGCCTTCGCCGTCGAACTGAATGAAGGTTCGCATGAACACCGCATTTTGCGCGCCGACGCGGTAATAGCCCTTGAAGGACGTCTTGGTCTCGGCGGTCATATAGGCGCCGCCGGCCGTCAGCTCGGAATCCATCGCGTTGCCGAAGTTTTTCGCGCAGCGCCTGCCGTTGGAGAAATCGGCGACGCCTTTCAGGTTGCGACCGCCGCCATGGCCTGACGAGACAGCGCGGAAGAGCTGCTTGGCTTCGCAGATGACGTAGTAGCGCTGGCCAAGCACGCTGTTGCCGAGGTCGCCGGGACGCGTGGCATCCATGGCGAAGTAGCAGGGATTGCTAACCGAACCGTCGCTGACTTTCTTCTGGTAGAGCGCGTGCGCCCGCTCCAGCACGACCTGCGAGATCTGGCCCTCGCCATCGCCAACATGGCGCTGCAGCCAGTCGGGAATGGTCGACGGCTGCAAGGCCGCAAATGAGCTGACCGACGCCGTCAGGGCGGCGAGGATCGCGACAAGACAAAAGATGGCCGCGCCCAGCGGAACAGATCTCGACCGCACCGTTTTGCCCCTCCTGTCGAAACGTCTCGTAGCTGAGAATCACCCGAGCCCATCATAGAAGGTCGCGCAACCATCGGCGAAACACTTCTAGTTTAGCGACGTCTTTTGCAGGCGGATTTCTGGTCCGCTTCGATTGAGCTATCATCTGATTCCCGGCGCGCCCACGCCTCCTCCCTCCATCGGGAAAGCATCATCCATGCAGGGCGGTCGATCACCCAACCAACTGTTCGAGCGCCAGACATAAGGAGGGGTTGCCGAGACTGCTCGAGGCAGGAGGTTTTCGATGCGGCTTTCCGCACCAGTCTATTATCTGAAACGCCAGGCGAGGCTCCTGTCTCGCGGGGAAAATGTTCCGCTCCACCAGGCGCTCGACCGCGTCGCAGCCAGAGAGGGCTTCGGCAGCTGGAGCCTGCTTGCGGCCAAGGCCGCCGAGGCGGCGCCGGCCGACAGGCTGCTGGCGCGGCTTATGCCCGGCGACATGGTCCTGATGGCGGCGCGACCGGGCCAGGGCAAGACGCTGATAAGCCTCGAACTCGCAGTGGCGACGATGAGGCAAGGCAATCGCGCCGTGTTCTTCACCCTGGAATATGTGCACGCCGACATACTGGACCGGCTCCGCGACATCGGGATCGAACCGGCTGATTTCAATCACCTGTCACCTTCGACAATTCCGACGCCATCAGTTCAGGCTACATCATCGAGAGGTTGCGGCCGGCGCCGCGCGGCACGCTGGCGGTCATCGACTATCTGCAACTGCTCGACCAGAGGCGGGAGAATCCCGAGCTCATGGTCCAGATCCGTGCCCTGAGGTCGTTTGCCCGGGAACGCGGACTGGTGCTGGTCTTCATCTCGCAGATCGACAGGTCGTATGATTCCGCCAGCAAACCGTTTCCGGATATCGGCGATATCCGGCTGCCGAACCCGCTCGACCTGTCGCTGTTCGACAAGGCGTGTTTCCTAAACAAGGGCGAAATCCAATTTCAGGCGACTTGAGGGCAGTCCGTCCGGCGGCTATCCGTGTCGACAGGAAACGAGCCATGATCGAAATCGTCAAACCGGCGCTCGAATATCTGCCGTCCTACAAGGCGGCGCTGGAGCGCGGCTGGTCGCCCGACAATGTGCGGCTTCTGGAAGCAACGCGCGAGCAGCTCGAGGCGATCGAAAAGGATCCTGTGGCCTTTCTCGCCAGCCTCGACGATCCCGAGGCGAAGGGGCCGCCGATCACCTTGCCCGACGGCACCAAGGTCGAGCGCCTGCCGGGCTTCCGGCGCTGGATCTGGGATGGCGAGGCCGCCGGCTCGATCGGCTTTCGCTGGCAGAAGGGCACGTCGGCGCTGCCTTCGCATGTGCTTGGCCATATCGGCTATGCGGTAGTGCCATGGAAGCGGGGCCGCGGCTATGCCACCAAAGCGCTGCGGCTGATGCTGGACGAGGCGAGGGCGGTCGGGCTCGACCATGTCGAGATCACCGCGAAGCCGGGCAATCCGGCTTCGCACAAGGTCATCACCGCCAATGGCGGCAGGCTCGTTGGCCGCTTCTTCGAGGATGCCGCCTTTGGCGGCGCGGAGAGCCTGAAATTCCGGATCGATCTTTAGAGGTCACTCGCCGGGCTTGGCCAGCCTTCCCTCTTCCGCCTTATAGTAGAACTGGCTTGCGACGAGCCAACCTTTCAGCGGCCGCAGCGGCGGAATGCAGGTCAAGAGAACGATCGGCACCGAAACGAAGGCGTGGAACCACATGGAGGGCTCGAAGGTCACCTGCGCCCAGACGGCGAACAGCACCGAAGGCACGCAGGCAAAGCAGATGACGAAGAAAGCCGGCCCGTCGGCGGGATCGGCAAAGGAATAGTCGAGCCCGCACACATCGCATTTCGGCGCCAGTTTCAAGAACCCCTCGAACAGATGGCCCTCGCCGCAACGCGGGCAGCGGCCCCGGATCCCTACCTGCCAGGGGACCAGATGTGGATGATGCGCAAGGTCTTGCATGATCGTCACTCCAGTGGACCGTGTGGCCAGCCCGGCCTTGAGGTCTCTGATGCATACATATATCATTCTTGTATGCATACAATGCGACAAAATGTATGGATCAGCGGCAAGTGAGCGACGAAAGCGACATTGGTTGGCTACCGGTTCTGGAGGCAGGGCCGCGCCCGGTCTATCTCAAGATCGTCGACGCCCTCGCGGATGCCCGTTCGAACGGCCGCTTGCAGCCCGGCGACAGGTTGCCGCCGCAGCGTGAGCTCGCCCGGCTGCTGGGGGTCGATCTTACGACCGTCACGCGGGCGTTTTCCGAAGCCAGGCGCAGGAACCTTATCGACGCGACGGCGGGTCGCGGCACCTTCGTCACGCCGGGCGATCCGGAAGAGCCTGTCCTCGATCTCAGCATGAACATTCCGCCGGCACCGGCCGGCCTCAACCTGCCGGCTTTGATCCGGGCAGGGGTCGAAGGGCTGCTCAAGCGCTCCAGCGCTGAAGCGCTGCTTTCCTATCATCCCGGGCCGGGTTCGCCGGTGGAGCGCGCCGTCGGTTCATCATGGCTTGCGGCAGCGGGCGGCAGGCTGCCGGTCGACAGGGTTGTCGTCGGTTCCGGCGCACAGGCTTTGCTCACGGCCGTGCTGTTGTCTGAGACCCGCGAGGGCGACACGATCCTTGCCGATGCGCTCACCTATCCCGGGCTGATCGGGTTGGCCGGGGCAACGCGACGCAAGCTCGCCGCTGTCGGAGGCGATGCAGAGGGCATGCGGCCTGACGATCTCGAAGCGGCGGCGCGACGGCACGGCGCGCGCGTCCTCTACCTCAATCCGACGCTGCAAAATCCAACCGCACTGGTCATGTCCGAAGGCAGGCGGCGCGAACTCGCCCGCATGGCCGGCAAGCTCGAGCTGGTCATCGTCGAGGACGATCCTTACAGAAGGTTGCTCGCCGCGCCGCCGCCGGCCTTTCTGGAACTGGCGCCGGGGCGGACCTTCCATGTCGCGACATTGGCGAAATGCATCTCGCCCTTCCTGCGCACGGCCTTCCTGGCGGCGCCCGACCCGCAGGCGGCCGAGCGGGTAGCGGTAGCGATACGCGGCACCACCATGATGGCGCCGCCGCTGATGACGGGTCTTGCCTGCGAATGGTTGCGAAGCGGCCTCGCCGAGGAGATCACCGCTGGCGTGCGCGTCGAAGCGCGGGCCAGGCAAGAGATCGCCCGCAACATCCTGCCCAAAGGTTTCGTGGCAACCGACACCAGCCTGCATCTGTGGTATCCGCTGGAGAGCCAGTTGCGCTCGGCCGAACTCGCCGACATTGCCCGCCGTCGCGGGCTGGCCATAAGCCCCGCGGAAGAATTCGCTGTCGGGCAGGACTTTGCCAACGGCTTTCGTCTGGCGGTGGGCGCTACCCCCAACCGCGAACGGCTGGAGGAAGGCCTTCACAGCCTGGCGTCCATCCTTTCGGGAGCCCCTGGCGTCTCACGATCGAAGGCGTGAACCGAGAGGCCGACGGTCAGGCGCGGGGCCTGTTACTCCGCTGCTGCCGGCAGCGGCGGCGTCGCGCGGCTGCGCCATTCCCAGGCCTGCGAGACGACAGCCACCACGACCGCCACCAGCATGGCCAATGCGCCGGCCAGCGGCAGGCTGCGATAGCCATAGCCGGCATTGAGCATTGCAGCACCCAGCGACGCGGCAAGCGCGATGCCGACATTGAAGCCGGAGGGGATCAGCGCGGAAGCGAGGTTGGAAGCATCGGCCGTCCAGGCGAGGATGCGCGTCTGGATCGGCGCGCCGATGGCGAAGTTGAGACCGCCCCAGATGACGATCGCGACGATCATCGGCTGCGGGTAGGGGCTTACGATATGGATGACGCCCAGGATCACCGCTTGCAGGGCGAGCATGGTGATCAGCGACGGCATCAACTTCCAGTCGGCGAGCTTGCCGCCGACGAGCACGCCGATCGTGGCGCCGACGCCGTTGAGCAGCAGCACCCAGGGGACCAGGCTTTCATCGATGCCGGTGACCTCGAGCAGCGTCGGCGTGATATAGGTAAACAGCCCGAACTGGCCGATCATCAGCATCAGCATCAGGATCAGCGACGTCCAGACCTGCTGGCGGGCGAGCACACGCACTTCGCGCGCCAGGCCAGCCGGCCGGTTGGCGGCGCCTGCGGTGCGCGGCAGCAGCGCCAGCATGGCGATTATGGCGATGATGCCAAGCGCGCCCATCACCCAGAAGGTCGCGCGCCAGCCCCACAGGCTGCCGATCGCTGTGCCGGCCGGCACGCCGATGACATTGGAGACTGTAAGGCCTGAAAGGATAACCGCGACCGCTCGTCCGCGCTGGTCCTCGCGCACCAGGCTGACCGCGACCACCATGGCGACGCCGAAATAGCAGCCATGCGCCACCGCGGTTGCAATGCGCAGCAGAAGCATCGATGTGAAGTCTGGCGCCAGCGCGCAGGCCGCCTGGCCAAGGGTGAAGGCGACCGTCAGCCCGACCAGCAGTGCTTTGCGCGATACCGTGGCGGTGGCTAAAGCCAGCAGCGGGCCGCCGATGGCGATGCCGCAGGCATAGCCGGAGACGAGATAGCCGGCGGTCGGCACCGAAACGCCAAGGCCCTGCGCCACCTCGGGCAGCACGCCGGCGATGACGAATTCGGTGGTGCCAAAGGCGAAAGCGGCAAGGAAAAGGGCAATCAACGGCAGCATGGCGCAAAGGCTTGGTTTGAATGCAGGGCGTCAAACCATGGACGCGCGCTGCCGGCAATGCAGAAAATGTCGATGCCGCTTTAGCTTTTCTTGACCGGATTTAACTCTGCCTCGGCAGCGAACGGCGAGGCAGACTTCTTGTTCCGGCCATACGGAATTTTCAGCCACGCCCGCTCATGAAGGTAAAAGAGCAGCGACTTGGTAACGACTTCGGTCCCGCCGATGGCCGCAGCGAGCTTTACGCTGCCGGTGACCACGAGCGATATGATCATCGTGTCGATCGTGCCGGTGGCGCGCCACGAAAGCGCCTTGGCGAAGCTGCGCGAATGCGTGTCCTCGACCGATCGTCCTCCCAATAGGTCCTCAGGACGATCCTTAGCCGACGGGAGCGAGGATGAGCAAAGACTAATTTTTCGATGCCCTTAGCTGGCCTTCAGCCGCGAGCCGCCGAGCAGGCCGCGCTCCTCCAGCACTGGATAGGCGATCGAGGCGAGTAGCGAGTTGATCTGCTTGAGGTCGCGGATAGTGTCGAGGTGAATGGAACTGGTCTCGACGCTCTTGGCCGTGCCGTCGCGCAGGCGCAGGAAATGGCTGGCGCTGGTTTCCTTTTCCCGCTCGCGCAGGAGATCCTTTTCCAGCACCAGCTGGCGCGCGGTTTCCGGATCGCGCGAAACCAGTACGTTGAAGGCAAGGCGCGCATTGGCCAGCACCGAGGCATGGAAGGCGCAAAGCTCGCGCCAGCCTTCCGGCGTGAATTCCAGGCCACGCTCCAGCTTCTTCTTCACATGCACCAGCATGTTGCGCACGATGATGTCGCCGACCTGCTCCAGCTTGACGCAGGCGCCGATCAGTTCCTGGCAGCGCAGCGCTTCGTCCTCGGTCAGCGGGTTCCTGGTGATCTTGGCGAGATAGAGCTTTATCGCGGCGTGTTTGTTGTCGACGCGGTCGTCGAGCGCGGCGAGCGCCTTGATCTTGGCGGGATCGGCATCCTCGTAAAGTTCGATGATGCGCTTCAGCATGATCTCGACCGTCTCGCAGACCCGCACCACTTCGCGCGTTGCGTTGGCCAAAGCCTGGCTCGGCGTGTCGAGTGCGCTCTCGTTCAGCGCCGAGAGTTCTACGACGTCGAGCGCCGCCGCCGGATCGGGCTTGGCGCTGACCGCTACGATCTTCTCGGAAACGCGGTAGACAAGGCCCGCAAGCGGCAGGCCGGCGAGCAGGATAATTACATTGAACAGGATGTGCGCGTTTACGATCTGATCGGGCACGGTGGCGCCAAGAAGGCCGATCGGCGGCTTCACCGTCATGAACAGGATCAGCATCACCAGCGAACCCATGCCGCGCATCAAGAGGTTGCCGATCGGCACGACGCGGATGCCTGGATCGGCACTGCGGGTGAGCAAGGGCGCGATAACGGAGGAACCGAGATTGACGCCGAGCACCAGCACGATGCCGAGCTCCGGAGGGATGAAGCCGCGCCCCGCCAGCGTCACCAGAAGCAGCACGGCGGCGATCGAGGAATGGAAGAGCCAGGTGACGAGTGCCGCGAGCAGATAGGCGGTGACGAAATCGCCGGAGAAATAGCTGATGATCAGCGGCATCAGCGAACTTTGGCGCAACGGTTCCGACGCCTGCCCGATCATCTCCAGCGACAGGATCAATAGGCCGATGCCGATCAGGATACGGCCCAACTGCCGCCAGTCGCGCCGCTCCGTGGCCATGAACATGACCGTTCCCGCGATCAGGCAGAGCGGCACCAGCAGCGTCAGATCGAAGGTGAGCAGCTTGACCACCAGCGCCGAACCAATCTCGGCGCCGCGCACGGCAAGCTGTCCGGCGGCGCCCGAAACGATGCCGGCGCCGGCGAAGGAGCCGACCAGCAGCGTCACCGCGGTCGAGCTCTGCAGTGCGATCGACAGCCCGCAGCCGGCCAGCACCGCCATGATCGGGTTGCGCATGGTGGCGCGCAGCCTGTGGCGCAGCACTTCGCCATAGGCGCGCTCGACACCGGTCTTCACCATGCGGGTGGCAAACAGCATCAGCGCCACCGCGCCGGCAAGCTGCAGGAGGACAACGGAGCCGCTCATGGCCGACCTCGAAGGGCGGCTCTGGCGGCGCGGAGAAGGGTACGATTCATAGCCATTTCGAGGCTTGGAAATACACCAGTTAACATTAGCCGGGTAATAGATTTTTCTGATGCGATGATCGTCTCTGCTCGACGGCGCATGTCGGAAATGAACGGAGAGCCCTTTGGTTGCACACGCCTCTTCGGCGCGACCGCCGCGCAGTAAATCGCGCCAATCCAGAATCCAAAGAGAAGGCGGCTGCTAGGTCGCCTTCTTTTCGTCTGTGAAAAGCGGGTACGATGAGCCGGATAGAGTCGCCGCGACCGGTCTGCTTGATTATATGGAGGCAAACGAGCTTTCCCGATGCGCTTTCCGCCCGCCTTCCTCGACGAGATACGCGACCGCGTCCCGATTTCATCGGTGATCGGCACGCGCGTCGCTTGGGACAGGAGGAAGACCAATGCCTCGCGCGGCGACTATTGGGCCTGCTGCCCGTTCCACGGCGAGAAAAGCCCGTCCTTCCACTGCGAGGACAAGAAGGGCCGCTATCACTGCTTTGGCTGCTCGGCATCGGGCGACCATTTCAAGTTCCTCACCGAGCTCGACGGCATGAGCTTTCCCGAAGCGGTGGAGAAGATCGCCGAGATGGCAGGCGTGCCGACGCCGGTCCGCGACGTCCAGGAAGAGCGCCGCGAGAAGGAGCGCGCCAGCCTGACCGACGTGATGGAGATGGCGACCGCCTTCTTCCAGGAGCGCCTGCAGAGCCCGGAAGGGGCAAAAGCCCGCGCCTATCTCAGGGAGCGCGGATTGACGTCGGCGACGCAGCAATCGTTTCGGCTGGGCTACGCGCCCGACAGCCGCAATGCCCTGAAGGAGCATCTCGCGGCAAAGGGCGTGCCGAAGGCCGATATCGAAGCCTGCGGGCTGGTGCGGCATGGCGACGACATCCCGGTCTCCTATGACTGGTTCCGCGACCGCATCATGTTCCCGATCCCGGATTCGCGCGGCAAGATCATCGCCTTCGGCGGACGCGCGCTGGCGCCCGATGCTTTAGCCAAATACATGAACTCGCCCGATACCGAGCTCTTCCACAAGGGTAACGTGCTCTACAATTTCGCCCGCGCCCGCAAGGCACTCGCGAAAGGCGGCACCGTTATCGCGGTGGAAGGCTATATGGACGTGATCGCGCTGGCGCAGGCCGGCTTCGAGAACGCCGTGGCGCCGCTCGGGACGGCGCTCACCGAAAACCAGCTTGAATTGTTGTGGCGCATGTCGCCCGAGCCGGTGCTTTGCTTCGACGGCGACAAGGCCGGGCTGAAGGCGGCATGGCGGGCCGCCGATCTTGCGCTGCCGTCTGTACAGGCCGGGCGCTCGGCAAGCTTCGCGCTGTTGCCGGAAGGCAAGGATCCAGACGATCTGGTCAAGGCCGAGGGGCCGGACGCATTCCGTGCTGTGCTTGCCGACGCGCGACCGCTGGTCGATCTGTTGTGGATGCGCGAGACGGCGGGCGGTGTCTTCGACACGCCGGAGCGGCGGGCGGAACTTGGGAAGACGCTGCGCGAGCTGACCAGCCGCATCCGTGACGAAAGCACGCGCTATCACTACCAGCAAGAAATGCGCGAGCGCGAACAGAGCTTCTTCGGTTCGCAGCGCGGCCAGCGGCAGGGCCGTCAGGATGGCGGCCGGCCGGGAGAGCGCGGCCAGGGCAAGCCCCCGGCACTCGGCGGACAGTTCGCTAAGGGCGCGACCGGCCGCATCGCCATCACCGAAAGCCTCGGCCAGTCGGCGCTGGTCAAGCGCGGCGGCGAGGGCATGTCGGTGCGCGAGGCGACGATCATCGTGGCGCTGGTCAACCATCCGGCCCTGATCGACGAGAACTTCGCCCATGTCGAATTCCTTGACCTTGCCAATTCGGATTTGCGCACACTCCACGCCGCAATCCTCGATGCGATGGCGCATGACGCGGCCGACGACCGCGGCGCGGTTATCGCCACCATCGAACGGGCGGGCTGCGGCGGCATCTGGGAGAGGGCGGTGGCGCTGATCAAGCGGGCGCGGCAGTGGCCGGCGCTCGAAACTGCGGCGCTCGACGACGCCCGCGACGCCTTCAACCAGGCGCTGCACTTGCAGCGCAGCGCCCGCACATTACATAGAGAGCTGAAACAGGCGCAGGCGGCGCTCGATGCGGATCCCTCGGACGAAAACTTCCGGCATCTCGTCGAGATTCAAGCGCAATTCAACGATGTGCAGGCAACGGAAGCGCTGATCGAAGGGTTCGGCGTTTCGTCGGGCAGGGTTGGACGCGTTTAGGCCGGAACTGCTCCTGGAAATGAAGTGGAAATGTGCAGCGCGTCGAATCGACGCCTCTAAGTCGGGTAATTGATTCGCTTTTTTCATGCGAATCATGCCAGAGGCGCTTGACCTTCTGGCAGATTGGCGGAATCAGGACGATTCGAAACGTTAACCGTGCCCCGGCGTCGGCGGGAAATTTGAGCGATGTGAGGTATCGGTGACGTCTGGACAGGCAAAGTGCCTGCTCCAGATATCAGGGTTAATCTGGACTTAATGCATGTCGCCCAAAAGTGAAAACCGGTTTGGGACCAGCGACAGGCACAAAACAAAAGCGATGACGCGGTTGCCGGACCGATAAAAAGCGTTCCGGTGCGAGCGCATCCGGCATAACCAATTCGACAGTTTACGCGGCCTCGATATTCGGCCGCTTGGAGACGACAAAGAATGGCGACAAAGGAAAAGGAAGAGGTCGAGACCGAACGCGAAGGCGCCACCGATGGCCCTCTGCTCGACCTTTCCGACGATGCTGTCAAGAAGATGATCAAGGCCGCGAAGAAACGCGGCTATGTCACGCTCGACGAGCTCAATGCGGTGCTGCCCTCGGAAGAGACGGATCCGGATCGCATCGAAGACATTAATGCGATGCTCAACGACATGGGCATCAATGTCGTCGAGGACGACGAGCAGGGTGAAGAGAGCGAAGCCGAAGCGCCCGCCGACAGCGAGGAAGACGCCAACGAGCTTGCCGAGCAGACCGGCACCGCCGTCGCGGCCACCACCACCAAGAAAGAGCCGACCGATCGTACCGACGATCCGGTGCGCATGTATCTGCGCGAGATGGGCTCGGTCGAGCTTCTGTCGCGCGAGGGCGAAATCGCCATCGCCAAGCGCATCGAGGCCGGCCGCGAAACGATGATCGCGGGCCTATGCGAAAGCCCGCTAACCTTCCAGGCCATCATCATCTGGCGCGACGAGCTCAACGAATCGAAGATCCTGCTGCGCGAGATCATCGACCTCGAGGCGACCTATGCCGGCCCGGAGGCCAAGCAGGCGCCCGTCGTCGAACGCGTCGAGGAAGCGCCCAAGCCCGATGAGAAGCCGCGCGGCCGCGCGGCGGCGCGCGAGGAAGAAGACGACATCACCAATGTCGGCAGCGACACGCGCGGGCTGGAGGAAGAGGAAGACGACGAGGACGAGGCGAGCCTGTCGCTGGCCGCGATGGAAGCGGAGCTGCGTCCGCAGGTGATGGAGACGCTCGACGTCATCGCCGACACCTATAAGAAGCTTCGCAAGCTGCAGGACCAGCAGGTCGAGAACCGGCTGGCCGCCGCCGGCACGCTCTCGCCCAGCCAGGACCGCCGGCTGAAGGAGCTGAAGGATCAGCTGATCAAGGCCGTGAAGTCGCTGTCGCTCAATGCCGCGCGCATCGAGGCGCTGGTCGAGCAGCTCTACGACATCAACAAGCGCCTGGTGCAGAACGAGGGCAAGCTGCTTCGGCTCGCCGAAAGCTATGGCGTGCGCCGCGAGGAATTCCTCAAGGAGTATCAGGGCTCGGAGCTCGATCCGAACTGGACCCGCTCGATCGCCAACCTGACCTCGCGCGGCTGGAAGGAATTCACCAAGAACGAGAAGGATGCGATCAAGGAGCTGCGCGCCGAGATCCAGAACCTTGCCACCGAAACCGCCATCTCGATCCTGGAATTCCGCAAGATCGTGAACCAGGTGCAGAAGGGCGAGCGCGAGGCCGCGATTGCCAAGAAGGAAATGGTCGAGGCGAACCTGCGTCTCGTCATCTCCATCGCCAAGAAATATACCAACCGCGGCCTGCAGTTCCTGGATCTCATCCAGGAAGGCAATATCGGCCTGATGAAGGCAGTCGACAAATTCGAGTACCGCCGCGGCTACAAGTTCTCGACCTACGCCACCTGGTGGATCCGGCAGGCCATCACCCGCTCGATCGCCGACCAGGCGCGCACCATCCGCATTCCGGTGCACATGATCGAGACGATCAACAAGATCGTGCGCACCTCGCGCCAGATGCTGCACGAGATCGGCCGCGAGCCGACCCCGGAGGAACTGGCCGAGAAGCTCGCGATGCCGCTCGAAAAAGTGCGCAAGGTGCTGAAGATCGCCAAGGAGCCGATCTCGCTTGAAACCCCGGTGGGCGACGAGGAGGATTCGCATCTCGGCGACTTCATCGAGGACAAGATGGCGATCCTGCCGATCGACGCCGCGATCCAGGCCAATCTGCGCGAGACGACGACGCGGGTGCTCGCCTCGCTGACGCCGCGCGAGGAACGCGTTCTGCGCATGCGCTTCGGCATCGGCATGAATACCGACCACACGCTGGAGGAAGTCGGCCAGCAGTTCTCGGTGACGCGCGAGCGCATCCGCCAGATCGAAGCCAAGGCGCTGCGCAAGCTCAAGCATCCGAGCAGGAGCCGTAAGCTGAGAAGCTTCCTGGACAGCTGAGCGGAACGCATCCATACGAGATCGAAGGGCGCCTCCGGCGCCCTTTTTCATTTCCAGCCGCGCTTGCCGGGAACGACAGGCGGTAGGATACTCAACGTCGAACGCATTTCCGGACGGTTGGCCGGATGCCCCGGCAACGTCGCTCCGATGGGAGGTGTGCCATGACGACTTATATCTTGCTTCTCAACTGGACCGAGCAGGGCGCCAGGAATGTGCGAGAGTCGCCGAAACGGCTCGATGCCGCCAAGAAGCAACTGGGGGATATGGGTGGGTCGTTCAAGGCGTTCTATCTCACCATGGGCGAATGCGACATGGTGGCCGTGGTCGAGGCGCCCGACGACGCGGTGCTGGCGCGCTTCGCTCTCATGCTGTCCTCCGGAGGCAGCGTCAGGACGCGGACGTTGAAGGCGTTTCCGGAATTCGCCTATCGCGAGATCATCAGCTCGCTTGGATGAAGCGCTGCTGAAAAACAGTCGGGCCGACGCGTCGCATCGCGGCGCAGCGCGCGGTAGCCGATAGTCGCGCCATGCCCAAGCCGCTGTTGACCGTCTGGTACAACACGCGTTGCCCGGTGTGCGACGCCGGCATCAATCACCAGAAGCGGCGGCTGATCGAGGCGGTCAAGGCTGGCCGCGTGGAATTCCGCGACATCAATTTCGAGCCGGAAGCGCTTTCAGCCTTCGGCGCGTCGCTTGAGGATATCCGCCGCCGGCTGCATGCGACCGATGGCGAAGGGCGGCTGCTGGTCGGCGCTGATGTGGCGATCGCGGTCTGGCGGCTCACGCCGGGCGAGGGGTGGTTGGCGAGCCTGTTCGGCAACGTGATCGCGCTGCCTTTGACGCGCTTTGCCTACGACCGTTTCGCCGACCTTCTCTACGCCTGGAACCGGCGCAAGCGCCGCTGGTAGCCCGATCGCTTAGCGTTCGAGGCCGTGCGCGGGCTCCTTGGCATCATCCAAGATACATCGTAAGATATATCTTGACTCCCGACGCGATCGAACTTACGTAAGATATATCGTTAGATATAAATATGGAGCAAATCATGCACGGCAGACACAATCATTTCGGCGAGCGCATGTTCATGCATATGGCCGGCAAGTTCGGCGGCCGGGGCGGTGGCGGCGGCTTCGGCCCGTTTGGGGGCAGGGGCGGCGGACGCGGCGGCCCGGGCGACATGTTCCGCGCCGGCCGGATGCTCGCCGACGGCGATCTCAAGCTGATCACGCTGTCGCTGCTGGCAGACGCGCCGCGCCACGGCTACGACATCATCAAGGCGCTGGAAGAGCGCACCAGTGGCATCTACAGCCCGAGCCCGGGCGTGGTCTATCCGACGCTGACCTTCCTGGAGGAGGCGGGTTATGCGGTGTCTTCGAGCGAAGGCAACAAGAAGGTGTTTTCGATCACCGAGGCCGGCAGGGCGCATCTCGAGGAGAACCGCGAGATGATCGACAGCGTGCTCGACCATCTCGAGCGCTTCGGCCGCAAGATGGCCGCGGCGCGCGAATGGTTTGGCTGGGGCGACGACAAGGACGAGGGGCGCCGCGGCCGTTCGGAAAAGCGCGACCAGTTCCGCGCGCTGCGCCACCGGCTGCGCGCGGCACTCGGCGACATCGCCGACGCGCCGGAAGACAAGCAGGCCGAGGCGATCAGCATCCTGGAGGATGCCGCCGAGGCGATCGAGGCCCTGGCTCGTCGCTAACGCTTTCCGCAATTCTTCAGAACAGCGAAATAAGCCCGGAGCAATCCGGGCTTATTTCGTTCGGTTGGCGATCGATATGGGAAGTCAATCCTTGCCGACATATTCGCTGATCAGCTTCTCGTTGCGCGCCTTCTGGATCTTGGCGGTGGTCTCGGCCGAGATGCGTTCGTCGGTGCGGTACTTGACCAGGTTCACCAGGCTGCCGGTGAGCAGGAGGATGCCCATCGCCCAGTAGCCCTTGGTGGAGAGGTCGACCGGGGCCAGCCACAGCGACAGGCCGAGCATGAAATAGGCGGCGCCCACCGAGACGGTGTTGAACAGGATATAGGTCTGATTGCCGTTCATCGTATTGCTCCTTGGATGATCTGTTTCGGAAATTGCGGGTTCAGTTCAGGGATTTGAGGCGCGCCAGAACGTCCTCGGCGCGCACCTTGGTGGCCGGCCCGTGGCCGGCTTCGGCGAGGCGTTCGCGGATCGCCTCGTGGCGCAGCTCGCCGTCGATCTCGTCGAGGATGCCGGCCTCCTCGAACGGGTCGGGGCTGTCCTTGATGCGGGCGAGCAGTTCTTCCGCCTCGTTGATGCTCGCCGTGCGGCCGATCGAACGGTTGAGGCGCGACTGCGCTTTGCGTTCGGCATCGATCGCCCGGGCCGAGATCATGCCCTGGTTGAGATCGATGATGCGGCGATGCGCCTGTTCGACGGACAGACGCATGCGCAAGGTCTTCTCGCCGAGGCTCTTCACGGTGGCGCGGCGGACCTCGCGCTCATTCTCGAGCTCGGCGATCGCCGAGGCGCCGCCTTCGGCAAGGGCCTGGTTGTTGGCCGACAGCGCGCTCAGCGTACGGGTTTCCAGATCGGCGATGCGGCGGTCGAGCTGGTCGAGGCTGGCCTGCTCGGCACGCTGACGCACGATCAGCGAGGCGAGCGTCTGCTTGGCGGCGGCGAGGCCTGCCTCCGCGTCGCGGATGCGCTGGGCCAGAAGGTCGATGGCGAAACGATCCTTCAGATTGTCTTCGGCGCGAGCGCTGGCGCCGTCAAGCAATGTCTTGATCAGGCTAAACATGGGTCTTCTCCCTGTTGGTGTGAACATTGTTCACGATGTCAACATAACAGGAAATGAACATTGTTCAAGAAATATTTTGAACGCTGTTCACGAGGCGTGGGACATGGTAAACGGAAAGAAATGGAGATGAATTCCGGGCCGGGCGCTGGACAGAAGACAGGAAACAGCATGGCGCTGGACAAGGAAGAAACGAGCGAGAAGGTGCTCGCCATTGCCGAGACGCTGCTCAATGAGGGCGGCGCCGCAAATCTGAAGGCGCGCACCATCGCCGAGCAGGCCGGCATCTCGGTCGGATCGGTCTATAATCTCTTTGCCGATCTCGACGAGGTGCACCGCGCCGTCAACATGCGGCTGCTCGACCGGCTCGGCGCGGCCGGCATCGCGGCCATGGCCGATCTCGAAAGGCAAGGGGTGACCGATGTCCAGCATCGCATCCTGGCGATGGCGGCCGCTTATGTGCGGTTCGTCGAGGCGCATCCCGGCAGCTGGCCGGCGGTGCTTGCCTTCAACCGCCGCCGCGCGACGCGGCCTGGCCCCGACGCCTACGACGCGCTGCTCGACGAATTGTTCGACATCGTCGCCGGCGTGCTCAAGGCCGGAGACTTCGGCCTCGACGACAAGCGCCGCGCGCTTGCGGCGCGGACCTTGTGGTCAAGCGTGCATGGCATTGTGACCAGCGGCTATGTGGCGAATTCGGACAGCCGCCAGGCCGAGGAGATCTGGCATCAGATCGAGCTGCTGGTCGGTGTTTTCGTCAAGGGACTGGAACACGGCGGCGCATTCGCGCATGCTGAGACAAAGCCCGCGTGAACAGGGGCCAGCGTGAACAAGGGGCGCCGCGATTTCCTGGTGCCCGCGTGAAATGGGAGTTTTGAGAAATGTCTTTTCTGAAGAAGCTTTTTGGCGGCGGCGGTGGCGAGGCAACGGAAGCCGGCGCGGCCAAACCGGCAAAGCAGGTCGAGCACAAGGGGTTTCTCATCAGCGCGACGCCCTACAAGGCCGAGGGCCAGTACCAGACCTGCGGCGTCGTCTCGAAGGAAGTGGACGGCGTGTTGAAGGAGCACCGCTTCATCCGCGCCGACCGCTTCGCCGGGCTGGACGATGCCGTCGACATCTCGATCAAGAAGGGCATCCAGTTGGTCGACGAGCAGGGCGAGAGGATGTTCGGCTAGCCGGGCAGGGTCGGAATAGCCAGGCTTTCAATTACGGCTAGCTACTCAGAACGCGACCTTGTCGCCGCCCTTGAGCTGCAGGATCTGGCGCGCCTCGTCTGGCGTGGCGATCGAGGCGCCGAGGCCTTCGATGATCTGGCGCACCTTGGTGACCTGTTCGGCGCTGGAGCGGGCGAGCTTGCCCTTGCCGATCCACAGCGAATCCTCGAGGCCGACGCGCACATTGCCGCCCAGCGCAATCGCCTGCGTGGCGATCGGCAACTGATGGCGGCCGGCGCCGAGCACCGACCAGCGATAGTCGTTGCCGAACAGCCGGTCGGCCGTGCGTTTCATGTGGGCGACATCCTCCGGATGCGTGCCGATGCCGCCGAGGATGCCGAACACGCTCTGGACGAAGAACGGCGCCTTGACCAGGCCGCGCTCGACGAAATGCGCCAGCGTGTAGAGATGGCCGATGTCGTAGCACTCGATTTCGAAGCGCGTGCCGTTGTCGGCGCAGGTGCGCAATATGTGCTCGATGTCGCCAAAGGTGTTGCGGAAGATGCGGTCGCGCGAGGATTCGAGATAGGGCCGCTCCCAGTCATGCTCGAAGGTCTTGAACCGCTCCAGCATCGGAAACAGCGCGAAATTCATCGAGCCCATGTTGAGCGACGCGACTTCGGGGGCAAACATCTTCGCCGGCCTGACGCGCTCCTCCACGCTCATCGTCGCCGCACCCCCGGTGGTGATGTTGACGACGCAGTTGGAGCGCTGCTTGATGACCTGCAGGAACGGCGCGAAGGCCTCGGTAGATTGATCGGGGCGCCCGTCGACCGGGTTGCGGGCGTGAAGGTGGACGATCGCGGCACCCGCCTCGGCCGCCTCGATCGCCGCGGTCGCGATCTCCTCGGCCGTCACCGGCAGATGCGGCGACATCGACGGGGTATGGATCGAGCCCGTGACCGCACAGGTGATGATGATCTTGTTCTGGTTCGCCACTTTTGATGCCCTGACTTCCTGTTTTGACCGCGCCTATTTGACCGCGCCTTGCGTGATGCCGGAGATGAACTGCCTCGACAGCACGATGTAGCGCAAGGTAATCGGCAGCGCCGCCAGTGTCAGCCCGGCGAACAGCACCCCCAATCGGTGGTGAATTCGTCAACGAACACGGTCAGCCCCTGAGGCAGTGTCCTCAAATTGTCGGGGGTGATCAGCACCAGGGGCAAGAAAAAGTCGTTCCAGATCGGCAGCGCGTTCTGGATCGCCACGATCACCAGCGCCGGCCGGGAGCCAAATACAGAATAGGCAGGCGCTGGCGGGCGCCTGCCTCTTTCATTTCCGGTGTGGCGATCAGGCCGCGGCGGCAACCTGCTCGGCATTGGCGGCAGCGATGGCGTCGACCTTGGCGGTGGCCTTGGCGAGCGCGGCGGTGACGGCGTCAGCGCCCATGCCCACGCCCTCGACGCGGATGACTTCAACGTCGGTCATGCCGAGGAAGCCGAGCACGCTGCGCAGATAGGGAACCGCGTGGTCCATCTGCACCGCGGCGCCTTCCGAATAGATGCCGCCGGAAGCGAGCACGATATAGACCTTCTTGCCGCTGACGAGACCCTTCGGACCGCCTTCGCCATAGGCAAAGGTCTTGCCCGAGCGGGCGACGTGGTCGACCCAGGACTTCAACGTCGAGGAGATGTTGAAGTTGATGAAGCCGGTGGCGAGGATGATCGTGTCGGCGGCGAAGACCTCGTCGAGCACGGCGTCGGAAACGCCGACGACCTCGGCTTGGCGCGGCGTGCGGGCTTCGGCCGGCGTGTAGATGCCGGTGGCGTAGTCAGGGTCGATATGCGGCAGCGGGTTGGCGACCAGGTCGCGCACGACGAGCGTGTTGGACGGATCGGCTGCAACCAGCTTCTGGGCAAGATCGGTGGCGACGCGGGTCGAGTGCGAAGCAGTGCCGCGCGGGCTGGAGGTTACGAGAAGAATAGACATGGCGGTGTCCCCTTGGGGTTGGATTGAACTTTCCCCCGCAATATGGGATTGCTGCCCCATCAGGATAACTGGCATAATCTATATATAATCCATCAACAAAACGGATGGACTGCCTATGCAACCGAACCCGACATTGGACCAGCTCCAAATCCTGGTGGCGGTGGCCGATACCGGCAGCTTCTCGGCAGCGGGGCGCAAGCTCAACCGGGCGCAGTCGGTGGTGAGTTACGGTATCGCCAATCTCGAAGCGCAGCTCGGCCTGAAATTGTTCGAGCGTGAAGGCGTGCGCGAGCCGCAACTGACGGATGTCGGTAAGGCGATGCTGGAGGACGCGCGACGCATGATCGGCGTGCTGCAGCGCATCCGTTCACGCGCCGACGGCTACCGGCAGGGGCTGGAGGCGGAAGTGGCGATATCGGTCGACGTGACACTGCCTTCGCCAGCGCTGGTGCGCGTGCTCAAGGCCTTCGAGGCCCAGTTTCCGGCGGTGATGCTGCGCCTTTATATCGGCTCGCTTGGCCTGATCGTCGATCAGGTTGTCAATGGCCAGGTGGATCTTGGCTTCGGCGGCCTGCAGGGCGATGCCGAAGTCAATCTGCTGTACATTGGCTTCACCTCGATGGTCCCGGCGGCGGCGCCCGACCATCCGCTGGCGAAACTGCCCAAGCCGGTCGCGGTCGAGGATCTGCGCGAGCATATCCAGCTCGTCGTCACCGACCAGTCGGAGCGGACGCGCGGGCGCGACTATGGCGTCTTTGCCTACCGCACCTGGCGGCTGACGGATGTGCGCACGAAGCACGCACTGATGCGCGAAGGTCTCGGCTGGGGCGGGTTGCCGCGCTGGCTGATTGCCGACGATCTTGCCAGCGGCCGCTTGGTCGAACTCGATCTCGAGCCTTATCGCGAGGTTCGTTCGCCGATGTATGCCATGCACCGCAACGACCGCAGCCCCAAGCCGGCGGCGTCCTGGTTGATCGACGAGTTCAAGCGGCAGCTGGGCTGCTTCAACGAGATGGAGCCGGGCGTGTGGACGGAGGAGGGGCCGGAGACAAGCCGTCCATGAGCGCAATCAGCACCGCGCGATAATCCTCGGCAGACGCGCCGGCCTCGATGGCTAAAGCTGCCCGGTCGAAGGCGGCCGCCAGCAGGGCGGTCAGCGCTTCGGCCGGCAATCTGGTCATCGCTTGCGCCCGCATCGCGGCGACCAGGCCCTCGCGCAGCGAGCGGTTGCCATGGCGGTTATCTATTGCGTCCATGGCGGCGCGGCCAAGCACGGCCGGGCCGTCTAGCAGCAGAAGGCGTGTGCGGCCGGGCGCTCGCATGGCCTTGAGATAGGCGTCCGATCCGGCGATCAAGGCGTCGCAGGCGGAAAGCGAGGGCGGGGAGGCATGGTCGATCTCGGCAGCCACTGCCGCCGCCTCCTGTTCCACGACCGCGGCGAACAGCGCCTGCTTGTCGGCGAAGTGATGATAGAGCGCGCCGCGCGTCACGCCGGCCTCGGCGACGATCTCGGGCGTGCCGGTCTCGGCATAGGATTTTTCCGTAAACAGCTTTCGCGCCGCGCGGATCAGATCGGCGCGCGTCGCCTCGGTACGATCGCGGTTGGAACGGCGTCCGGACTCCTGTTGCATACATGCAGCCTGTATGTTATTTGCATTTACATACAGACTGTATGTTGGATGCGAGGAGAAGGAAAGATGAAGACGACCAGCTATTATCCGGTGCTGATGACCGGCGACGTCGCGGGCACCGCGGATTTTTATGTCACGCACTTCCGCTTCGAGCCGCTGTTTGCGAGCGACTGGTATGTCCATCTGCGCTCCAGCGAGGACCGGCGCGTCAATCTCGGCATCGTCCAGGGCGACCATGAGACGATCCCGCAAGAGGGGCGCGGACGCACATCCGGCCTGCTGATCAATTTCGAGGTCCGCGATCCCGACGCCGTCTACGAGCGCGTCGTCGCCGCCGGCCTGCCGATCCTGCGCACGCTACGCGACGAACCGTTCGGCCAGCGCCATTTCATCACCAGGGATCCCAACGGCGTGCTGATCGACGTCATCAAGCCGATCCCGCCGAGCGAGGAATTTTTGGCGCAATATGCCAAGGGCGCAGCGCAAGCCTGAGCTTCGCGCTCGCGGCATATGTCGGCATTCGGCTCCGACTATATGGCCGGAAACCTTCGTGGCGATCTATGCTGGCAAGAGTGTTGAAACCGGATTCTGCCGCATGCGGGACACATGCCTTTTTCGTGCGCCCTCCAATCTCGGGTTGCGGCCTTTGCGGCCTGGCCACGTTCCCGGTACCTGGCGGGCACCGGAGGCTTTGACCAAGGCCGGTCTCGTCGAAACCGTGGCGCCTGCCGCTGTGATCGATCTGGAGCGGCCGGCCTACAGCGCCTCACCGGAGCCCGGCACCCGGCTGCGCAACGGCCATGCGATTCGCCGCTTCAACCTCGAATTGGCAGATGCAGTCGCCGATGCGCTCGTGCGCGGCGAGTGGCCGCTGGTCATCGGCGGTGATTGCTCGGTGCTGCTCGGCGCGTTGGCGGCCGCGCGGCGATCGGGTCCCGTCGCGCTGGTGCATGTCGACGGCCACAGCGATTTCCGCCATCCCGGCAACTACGATGCCAACGCTACACTCGGCTCGGCCGCCGGCATGGATCTGGCTCTTGCCACCGGGCGGGGTGAGCCGCTGCTCACCGAATGGCCGGGCATTGCCGGTCCGCTGGTCGCGGACGAAGCGGTGGTGCAGATCGGCGAGCGCAACAGCCGCGATCCCGACTTTGCTTGGGCCGATATCAACGCGACCGCGATCACACGCATCGACGTCTTCGCGGTCCGGGAAATGGGCTCGGCGGGAGTGCTGGACCACACATGGGCAGCCCTGGCGCGCGCCGATTGCCCCTATTGGCTGCATCTCGATGTCGATGTGCTCGACCAGACGGTGATGCCGGCCGTGGATTCGCCCGGCAGTCCCGGCATCGATCTCGACAATCTCGTGGCGATCCTGTCGCCATTGGCGGAAGACCGGCGATGCATCGGCATGGATATGACGATCTTTGACCCGGAACTCGATCCGACCGGCGAGTTGGCACTGTTGCTGGTGTCGCTGCTCGAGCGGGTCGTCAGACCCGCATAGGGATCAACTCCGAGCCACCGGCACCACCGCCACCTGGCTGACGCCGGTGCGGCGCACGACGGTGCAGAGCGTTTCGCGGCCGATGCGCTCGGCGTCGAGGATGCGCACCAGATCGTCGACGCCGGTGACCGGCCGTCCGTCTATTGCCGCGATGATGTCCCCTTCCTTCAGACCGGCCTTGGCGGCGGGTCCGTTCTTCTCGACGCTGCGCAGGCGCACCGCCGTGTTCGTGGTCACCTGCGACAGGAGTGCGGCGCGGCGCGGCAGGTTGGTCGTGTCGGCGGAGACGCCGATGAAGGCCCGGCGCACGCGGCCGAAGCGGATGATCTCGGAGATGACGAAATTGGCGGTGTTGGAAGCGACCGCGAAGGCGATTCCTTGAGCGCCGTGGATCATGGCGGTGTTGACGCCGATCACCTCGCCGGCCGACGACACCAGCGGCCCGCCGGAATTGCCGGGATTGAGCGCTGCATCGGTCTGGATGACGTCGTCGATCAGCCGGCCGGTCGAGGCGCGCATCGAGCGGCCGAGCGCGGAGACGACGCCGGCGGTCACGGTCCATTCGAAGCCAAGCGGATTGCCGATGGCGATCGCGATCTGGCCGCGGCGCAGGCGCTTGGAATCGCCGAGCGGCGCGACGTCGGCAAAATTGCCGTCGGCCCGGACCAGCGCTATGTCGGTATCCGGATCGCGCCCAAGCACGTGGCCTTCGCGCGCGGCGCCGTCCGGCATCGTCACGCGCACGGCGCGCGCGTCACCGACGACATGGAAGTTGGTGACAATGAGCCCATCCTGCGCGATGACGAAGCCGGAGCCATGGCCGCCGGCGCCGATGCGCTCGATGCGGCAGACGGCCGGACCGATGCGGTCGACAGCGTCGGCGACGGATGCCGAGTAGGCGTCGAGCAAGGTGTCATCGGATGGAAGTTTTTCGGCTGCGAAAGCCATCGGTGTGTTCCCATGTGATCTTGCGGAATGATGACTATATGTGCGGAGCGGCCGCATGTGCCGCGACCTGACCAAATGGCCAGTCCGGCTGCCGACTAGCCGTCAGGCGAGTACCCGCGACGGCACTATGGAGCGATATCTGGGTCACCGAACCCAGGAGACAGTCTTATGAGCGACTTCAATCTCAGTGCCTTTTCCGACGCGATCGCCGATGTCGCGGCCACCGCTGCTCCGGCGCTGGCGAGTTTCGTCACGCACCATCACCGCACCGCGAGCGCCTTCCATTGGCGCGACGGCTACTTTGTCACCGCCGAGGAAGCGGTCGAAACCGGCGAGGAAATCGAATTGACGCTGGCCTCCGGCGAAACCGCCAAGGCGGAACTCGTCGGCCGCGATCCATCGACGGGCGTTGCCCTGCTGAAGCCGGCTTCCGGCGCTGCCGGTTTGCCGCAACTCACTCAGGCTGGCACTGTGCGGCCCGGCAATCTGGCGATCGCCGTCGGCAGCACCGAGGGCGCCGCGCTTGCGGTGTTCGGCTCGGTCGGCGAGGTCGGTCCGGCTTGGCGCTCCATGCGCGGCGGCACCATCGACCGGCGCATCAACCTCGCCATCAACACCGGCGGTCGCTTCGAGGGTGGGCCGGTGCTCGACGCCAAGGGCGGCCTGATCGGCATGCTCTTGTTTGGGCCGCGCCGGCGAGCCCTGGTGATGCCCTATGAGACGATCGAGCGGGCGGTGGCGACGCTGCGCGAAAAGGGTCATGTGGCGCGTGGCTACCTTGGCGCCGGGCTGCATCCGATCCGCAATGGCGACACGAAGGGCGCCATGGTGATGAGCCTCGACGACAACGGCCCGGCCAAGGCCGCCGGCCTGCATGTCGGTGACATCGTCGTCGCCTGGAATGGGGAGGCGGTGCACGGCCCGCGCGAGCTGATCCGCAAGCTCGGTCCGGACAGTGCCGGCACGACCGTGACGCTCGGTGTTTCTAGCAGCGGCGCCGAGCGCGACGTGTCTATCACCATCGGCGAAAAGCCGCTGAGCTGAGAGGGCTGATGGCAAGCAGCGCAGCACAAGTGATCGCAAGAACGGAACCGTCAGCCCACCGGCTGACGGTTCTGGTGGCGCTCGGTGATGCCCAGCGCGCCGAGCAGCTTGCCGATGCGCTCGCCGCCAGCGACGATCTGCTGCCGACACTGGCCGGGAGCACCGGTCAGGCGGCGGACGTCGCGGTGACCGACGACACGGCTTTGGAAAGCCGGGCCGTCGGCTTGACGATGCCGGTCGTGCTGCTTTCCCGTCGCAGCGGCCACGAGCGGCTTTCCGGCAACGTGGTTGCCGTGCTGCCGCAGTCGGCGGATAGCCTGTTGATCGCCGCCGCGGCGCGGTTGGCCGCCTCCGGCTATCACATAAGCAGGTTAGGATCGCCGGAGGTCGCGCATGCCGATTTCCATGACGCCCTCGCCGACGAGGATGTACCGGACGACAATCAGGCTCGCCCAGCCTTGTCGCCGCGCGAGGCGGAAGTGCTGGCGCTGCTGGCGGAAGGCGCGCCGAACAAGGTGATCGCCAGGCGGCTCAACATTTCCGTACACACGGCGAAGTTCCATGTCGCCGCCATCCTGATCAAGCTCGGCGCCGCCAACCGCACCGATGCGATCGCGATTGCGATGCGGCAGGGACTGGTGCTGGTCTAGCCCTTCCGGCGCGACGCTGCGTAATCCGCCTTGGCCCTTGCGCCACAGCCGTCTGCCGCGCAATTTGCCTCCCATATGCAGAGGGAGGAAGCAAAGATGCCGCTCAACGGAAAGACGCTGTTCATCTCGGGCGGATCGCGCGGCATCGGGCTGGCGATCGCGCTCAGGGCGGCGCGCGACGGCGCCAATGTGACGATCGCCGCGAAGACGGCCGAGCCACATCCGAAACTGCCGGGCACGATCTACACGGCGGCGCAAGAGATCGAGCAGGCCGGCGGCAAGGCGCTGCCGGTGCTTTGCGACATCCGCGACGAAGCGCAGGTCGCCGACGCGGTGGCCAAGACGGTGGAGCGCTTCGGCGGCATCGACATCTGCGTCAACAATGCCAGCGCCATCCAGCTCACCGGCACGCTGGAGACCGACATGAAGCGCTACGATCTAATGCATCAGATCAACACGCGCGGCACCTTCCTGGCCTCCAAGACGTGCATCCCGCACCTGAAGTCGGCGAAGAACCCGCATATCCTCAATCTGGCGCCGCCGCTCGACATGAAGGCCAAGTGGTTCAAGAATCATGTCGCCTACACGATGGCGAAGTTCGGCATGTCGATGTGCACGCTTGGCATGAGCGCGGAGTTCGCCAAGGACGGCATCGCGGTGAATTCATTGTGGCCGATCTCGACCATCGATACCGCCGCCGTGCGCAACCTTCTCGGCGGCGCGACAGTGGCGGCGATGAGCCGCTCACCCGACATCGTGGCCGACGCGGCGTATGCGATCTTCATGCGCCCGTCACGCGAGGCGACCGGTAATTTCTACATCGATGAGGAGGTGCTGCGCGCCGAAGGTGTGACGGACTTTTCGGTCTACGCGCCGGGCGCGGCCGATCAACTCGCTGGCGACTTCTTCGTCCCCGACGAGGTGTTTGCGAACTCGCAGACGAAGGTCAGAAGAATTTACTGAAGGTCGCGGCCGATCTTACTCCGCCGCGGCCTTCTTGCCCTTGGCCAGCGCCATGACGCGGTCGATATAGGCCAGCATCAGCGCCGAAAGCACGAAGGCCAGATGCATGATGGTCAGCCACATCAGCTGCTCCGTCGTGTAGGAAGCATGGTTGAGGAAGACCTGCAGCAGGTGGATCGACGAGATCGCGACGATGGTCGAGGCGACCTTGACCTTCAGCGAGCCGACATCAATCGTTCCCAGCCAATGGACCTCGCCGTCCTGCTCGTCGAAGCGGCTGACGAAATTCTCGTAGCCCGAGATGATCACCATCACCACCAGCGAGGCGACCAGCGCGGCATCGATCAGGCCGAGCATCTTCAGAATCGTGTCAGTGTCGCCGAGCGTGAAGGCGCTGATCACAAACTCAAAAAGTTTCTTGCCGAAGGACAGGGCATATGTCGCGAGCGCCACGCCGAGCCCGAGATAGAAGGCGACCAGCAGCCAGCGCGAGGCGAGGATGACGGATTCGATGGCGAGTTCGAGACGCTTCATGAAGGGTTCCGGTCAAGTTGCGGTAAAAGGGTATTTCGGCCAGACGGGGCCGGTTTTCAAGGCAAAAACCCCGCCGGAGAGGGGGACCGGCGGGGCTCAGTCATGTCCCGCTGGAGTCGGGACAGGGCAGGGAACGCCCTGCATCGAATTTGGGTGTCGCAATGCGGCAATTCAATGAGTTAGCTCGAATCGACAGGACAAATCTTCTTGAGCCAGGAAAGGAGAAGGCCCGTCCGACGCGGACGGGCCTTCATCTCAAGCGCTGATTCCAAAAGTCCGATCAGGATATTGAAATCAAACGATCATTGCTGATCGCTATTGCTCGCCACCGGCGCCACAAGCGAGGTGATGCGGCGGATGGCGACACGCCGGTTCTCACGGTTCGGACCGGGCGTGTTCACCTTGAGATATTGCTCGCCATAGCCCTGCGTGGTGAGGTTCTCGGCCGGGATGCCAAAGGCATTGGTCAGTGCCTCGGCAACGGCTTCGGCACGGCGATCCGAGAGGGCAAGATTTGCCTCCGGCGTGCCGACGGCGTCGGTGTGGCCTTCGATCAGGAAGGTTTCCGCCGGGTTCTTCTTCAAAAGCTTTTCCATGGCGTTGGCGACGCCTTCTAGCTTTTGCACTTCGGCGTCCGAGATCGTAGCCGAGCCGAAGTCGAAGTTCAGCGTGTCGAGATCGATACGCCGGGCGATGTCGCGCACGCGGGCCGACCGCTTCACTTCGTCAATCGAGTAGAGACGCTGCACCCTTTCCACCGGCGGCCGCTCGAGGAAGGTGTAGTAGTCGTCGTCGCTTTCGACATCCTCAGAGTTCAGGATGTAGTCCCGCTGCGGGATGTCGAGGCGCATCGGCGGCAGCTCGTCGCCGGGATCGCGCCACTCGTCGACATCGTTATAGTAGCGCTCGTCGACGTAGGTCAGCACATATTCGCGGCCATCCGGTGTAATGCGCGATCGCCGGATGACGTCGCCATTACGGTTGCGGATGGTGATGATCCTGACGCCGTTGTCGCGCTCCACGATTTCGCGAGTGCGGCCGCCCGACAGATCCTCGTAGTAGACGTCCCTGGCGCCGCGGCTGATGCGAGGCGCTTCGTTGCTTTCGACGAAGGTCTGGTTGTTGAATTGGAGGATCACACGGTCGCCGAGCTGCTTCACCACGTCCGCGCCCTGCGGCCGTTGGCGCTCGCGGACAACCTCCTGGGGCGTGAGGTCGACGCGCTTGCCTTTTTCTTCGGTGGCAGGAACGATCTTTTCAGGCTTGATCGCCTGCTGCGCCGTTTTGTCGTCGGTGGGCGGCGGCCCCTGATTGACAGGTGCCTGCTTTTCGGCTTGCTGCCCGGCCTGGTTGCCGCCTTGCTCGACGCCTGCTTGGCCATTCTCATTCTGGCCGGCTGGCTGACGGCCCTTGTGTCTGCGCATGGCGTCCTTCTGGCTGTCCAGGACAGGGGCCTCGTTCGGGTTGGCGGGCGCCGCGCCCTGCGCCGCATTGCCGCCATTCTCGGGCTGGTTATTGTTGGCCGGCTGGTTGTTGTTGGCAGGCTGTTCGCCCGTGGCAGGCTGCTGCTGCCCCGTCGCGGGCTGCTCCGTCAGCGGCTTCTTGGCTTGCTTCTTGTTCTGGTTCGAAGGCTGTTCCTCCTGAGCCGGTGCCTGCTCGGTTCCGGGAACCGGCAACGGCTTGAGCTTGCGAGAGCCCTGATCTGCGGGCGCCTGCTCGGCAGGGGTCTGGCCTTGCTCGGCAGGTTGCTGGGCCTGCTTGCGTTTCTTCCCAGGTTGGTTGTCATTTGCAGGCTGCTCTGACGGCTGTTCCGCCGGCGCGGCTTCCTGCTGCTGATTGAGCTTCTTCTTAGGCAGTTGCTGCTGCTGCTCGGGGGTGGCCTGCTCGGCTGGCGCCGTCTCGCCTTGCTGCTGCTGATTGAGCTTCTTCTTGCGCAGTTGCTGCTGCTGGTCCGGGGCGACCTGCTCGGCCGGCGCCGTCTCGCTCTGCTGCTGCTGATTGAACTTCTTCTTTCGCGGTTGCTGCTGCTGGTCCGGGGCAACCTGCTCGGCCGGCGCCGTCTCGCTCTGCTGTTGCTGATTGAGCTTCTTCTTTCGCGGTTGCTGCTGCTGGTCCGGGGCGACCTGCTCGGCCGGCACCGTCTCGCTCTGCTGCTGCTGGTTGAGCTTCTTTTTGCGCGGTTGCTGCTGCTGGTCCGGGGCGACCTGCTCGGCCGGCGCCGTCTCGCTCTGCTGCTGCTGGTTGAGCTTCTTCTTGCGCGGCTGCTGCTGTTGGTCGGGAGCAACCTGCTCGGCCGGTGCCGTCTCGCTCTGCTGCTGCTCGTGCCGCTTCTTGCGCGGCTGTTGCTCGGTCTCGGCGGGTGCCGCCTGCTCGGCTGCCGGCGCCGATTCGCCTTGCTGCTGCTGTTCGCGCTTCTTTTTGCGCGGCTGTTCGGCTTCCCCCTTCTGGCCGCCACCTTGTTGGGCGCATTCCTCGGCCGACTGGCCTTCGGCACAGGCGGCCTGGGCCAGGACGAGCGGTGCGCTGTGCAGGTTGCCGGAAGCGACACCCCCCTGCAGCGGGTACGCGCCCAACGGCGCGGATGCCATAAGCAGGCCGATTGCCGTGCCCGCCAGAATCCGTGGTTGGCGTTTCATATCAATTTTCTCCTAGTGGGGTCCCATCCCTGCCCAAACTTTCATCAACCGCAATTGGTTCCGTTACAAGGCATTGGGCGCCAGCCAAGGATGTTCGGCCGGCCTTTTGAAGGCAATTTCGTGTTTTTCTAATGTTGATACCGGGTCACAGTGGCAGTAGCGCTTGACCGGAGGCCCATCGGGATCCAAATCCAGCCGCATGAACGCGCCATTCTGGAAAACCAAGACGCTTGAGACGATGACCCCGGCCGAGTGGGAATCGCTTTGCGACGGCTGCGGCAAATGCTGCCTGTCGAAGCTCGAGGACGAGGATACGGGCGAGATATACTGGACGAGCGTCGGCTGCCGGCTGTTCGATGCCGACAAATGCCGCTGCTCGGACTATGAGAACAGGCTTGCGCGCGTGCCCGATTGCGTCGGGCTGACGCCGCAGAATGTGCGCACCATCACCTGGCTGCCAAAAACCTGCGCCTACCGGCTGATCGCCGAGGGCCACGACCTCTACTGGTGGCACAGGCTTGTTTCGGGAAGCGCGGAGACAGTTCATGAAGCCGGCATTTCGATCCAGGGGCGGGTGAAGGCCAAGGAGACCGACCTCGCCGAGCCGGACGACTATTTTGACTATATATTGGACGACGAACCCTGAGAGGGCTCGTTTTGACGGGGAACGACGACCCCTGAGGTTCGCGCTTAAGCACGACGAGCGACGAACCCTGGCGGGTTCGCGCTTTAGATGACGAGCGACGAACCCTGGCGGGTTCGCGCCTAGACGACGAGCGACGAACCCTGACGGGTTCGCGCTTAGATGAACCGGCCATGAACGACCGGTTCGAGGGAAGTTCAGACTCAACAAGGCATTTTCCAGTCCATCGGTTTGACGGGTAAGAGCCCACAACAAGGAGAGAGACGATGTTCAACGCGATCAAGACGGCGGCACTTTCGGCCCTTATCGGGCTCAGCACGCTCGGCGCGGTCATCCCGGCGCATGCGGACAGCCTCTATCTCGGCTTCGGCAACAGGCAAGACCCGCGTTTCGGCGTCTACTCCGGCGATGACGACGACTATAGCCGCCGCGACTGGCGCCGTGACCGCGACTGGCGCAGCTGCTCGCCGGATCGCGCGCTCGACAAGGCCGAACGCATGGGCCTGCATCGCGCCCGCATCGTCGACATCAGCCGCCGGACCGTGAAGGTGGTTGGCCGCCAGTATGGCGACCGCGTGGTGGTGGTGTTCGCCAACGAACGCGGCTGCCCGATCATCTACCGCTGAGCCGTGTGAGCGGGAAGGATGATCGTCTGCGAGGATCGCCTGTAGGACATGGCCTTCTGACGGGTCAGTCTCGAAAGGACGATCCTCTGCGACGATCGCCTGTGGATATGATCCTTTGCGAGGATCAATCCTGACTAGCGGAGCCCCTCGAGGTGAGGCGCGGCTCGAAAAAAGCCCCGGAGGATCGATCCTCCGGGGCTTTTGTTGACGGCATGCCCGCGATGCGGGCCGGATGTCATTTCAACTCGAAGGTAACCGTGACCTGGACGTTGTAGGAGTTCTCGCCAGCCTGTACCGGCACGGCCGAACGGGCGGCATCGAAGGACTTGGCGGCCATCGGCATCGGCACCGGCGCAATGTTCTGGTCGGTGATCTCGAGCACCTTGCCCAGGCTGACGCCGGCGGCTTCGGCAAGCGTCTTCGCCTTCGCCATCGCATCGGCGACAGCCTTCTTGCGCGCCTCGGTGATCGTCGCCTTCGGATCGTCATTGGTGAAGGCGATGCCGCCGCCCTGGTTGACGCCGAGCGATACCGCCTTGTCGAGGATCTCGCCGGTCTTGTCGACGTCGCGCACGCGCACCGAAAGCGTGTTGGTCACCTGGTAGGCGACGAGCTCGGCTTCCTGGCTGCCGTCGGCCTTGTTGGTGTAGTTGTAGCGCGGGTTGATCTGGATGCCCGCCGTCTGCAGGTCGCGATCGACAATGCCGGCGGATTTCATGGCCGCAATCACCGCGGCCATGGCGTCGTTATTGGCATCGAGCGCCTCGCGCGCGCTTTTTGCCTCGCGCATGACGCTGAGCGAGAGGATCCCCATGTCCGGCGCCACCGTCGCTTCGCCTTCACCCGATACGATGATGCGGGGAGGCGGCTGTGTGTCGGCGGCGCTTGCCAGCGCCGGGAACGCGACCACGGCAGCGAGCGCGATGGGCAAAAGATGTCTGGTCATGAAAACTCCTCGATGTCTGCGGTCCGGCGCGCTTCGCGCAGCATCCGCCTCGACCCGCAATGGCATCGATACGGCAGCGCGGCGCAAAGCCCGGACCTGTTTCGCGCCATATGGGCGCAGGCCGCTCTACGGCGCGAATATGGGCTGATTTTGGCGTTTGGCGCCAGCGTCTTCGAAAGCCTTGTGCGAGGACAAGAAAAACACTAAGCCAGCCCGCGTGGGGCCTGTAGCTCAATGGTTAGAGCCGGCGGCTCATAACCGCTTGGTTGGGGGTTCGAGTCCCTCCGGGCCCACCATTATCGTTATTTATCAATGCTTTATAGGGTGATTCGCCACGAGTTTCGCCAACAGGTTCGCCAAGCATCGGCTTGCGTGTGGCCAGACGCAAGAATCGATCCATCCCCTGGACTGCCAGCTGTACCTGCGATGCCTCGCGCGAATAGAGCTCGGCATGTTCGACGTCGTCGTGACCGAGCACATTCATGAGCTGCCTGGTCGAAGCCTCTGCCTCGGCCAGATAGACGCCAAGCGCCTTCCTTAGTCCATGCAGGGTCAGCGCTTCGGCAAACCGGCAAGCTTGCACCAATGCGCCATCATTCCAGTCAGCGACTTGGCGTAGAACGGCTCTCCGGGGGAGCCAATCGTGATCGATTTCGTTCGTTAGGCCGCGCGGCTAAAGCGGTCCACTCTGAAATCGTCCAGCGGCGTTTCGCATTTGTCGGTGATCATAAGCTCGGCCATGGCGTCGCCGACGCCCGGGCCGAGCTGGAAGCCGTGCCCGCAGAAGCCGAAGGCGTGGAACAGGCCCGGCGTCGTCGCCGAGCGACCCATGACCGGCAGCATGTCGCGCACATAGCCTTCGCAGCCGGACCAAGTGCGGATGACTGCGACCTTGGCGATCGCCGGCAGCAGGCGCGCCACGGCGCGCAATTGCACCGGAAGGCGCATGGGATCGGCCTTCGCATGGCCTGGATCAAGGCCTACCGTCACTCTTTCGGCCGCGCCCCCGAAGACGATGTTGCCGCGCTCCACCTGACGCAGATAGGCGCCGTAGTCCTTGTCGCGTGTCCAGATGCCGACCACGGGCAGGATCCGGTGCGGCAGCGGCTCGGTCACGCCCATTTGTGGGCCGCGTGCGTCGAGCGGCACCGTTTCGCCGAATTGCGCGGCGACGCCCGCGCCCCAGGCGCCGGCGGTGTTGAGCAGGCATTCGGCGGCGAACGAGCCTTTCGAGGTGGCAACAAGGAAGCCGGAGCCGGTCTGCTTGATCGTCTCGACTTCGGCGTTCTCGACGATTGCCGCACCCAGCTTACGTGCAGCCTCGGCAAAGGCCGGCGCGATCAGCCGCGGGTTGCCGCTGCCGTCATGCGGCGAGAACGACGCAGCGATCGCTGCAGGACCGAGGCCGGGAAACCGGGAGCGGATTTCGCGCGGGCCTAGTTCCTCCAACTCGAGCCCCAAGGGCCGTGCCGCTTGAGCGTAGGCCCGCATGTCGGCAAGACTTCCCCCATCGAAGATCAGTCGGATATGACCTGTGGCGCGGAATTCGACGTCGCGGCCAAGCATTTTTTCGGCCTCGCCCCAGAGCTTGAGCGAGCGGTGGGCGAGCGGAAGCTGCGACAGATGACGCCCGGTGCGCCGGATGTTGCCGAAGGAGGCGACGGTCGCGCCTGCGCCGATCCGATTGCGCTCGATCAGCGTCACGCGCGCTCCCCGCCGGGCGAGGAAATAGGCCGAAGCCGTCCCCATCAGGCCGCCGCCCAGCACGATCACATCCATAGTCGTTCCTTGGTCCTTGAATGCATCCATCTTGTGGGCGCCGCGGCATTGCGTCAAAGATGGGTTTGGGCAAGACCCATAAGCTATACCTATGGAGTGGCAATGCGGGCCCGGCAGCTCGAAGTGTTCATCGCCGTCATGCGCGCCGGCACGGTGACCGCCGCGGCGCGGATGCTGAACATCTCCCAGCCCGCGCTCAGCCAGATATTGCTTCACACCGAGGACGAGCTAGGCTTCACGCTGTTCGAGCGCGTGAGGGGGCGGCTGCGGCCGACCCCTGAGGCGCTTGAACTCTTTGCCGATGCCGAAAGGCTGTCGGCGGGGCTCGATGGCTTGCGCCGCAAGACCACCGACCTCCGGCTGGGTCGGACCGGACTGGTGCGGGTCGCGGCGTCGCCGCCGCCGGCCATGGCGATCTTGCCGCGCGCCTTCACCAGATTCCGGGCGCAGCATCCCGACATATTGCTGCGTTCCCAGATGGCACCGATCGCGGCGATCATTGACATGCTGCGCGCTGGCGATGCCAGCCTCGGCGTGGCCCTGGACGACCGTTTGCCGCCCGATATCGAGGCTGAAGTGATCGGCAGCGTCGGCTTCGCCTGCCTGCTGCCCGCCGGGCATGCGTTAGCCAGGAAAACCCAGCTGACGCTGGCCGACCTCGTCGGCGAGGAACTGATATCCTACCGCGGCAACACCCGTCCCTCTGACGAACTGGCCCACGCTGCCCGCACGCAAGGTGTGACGCTTTCGCCGTCGCTGGAGATCGATGTCTCTATCTCCGCGGCGGGTTTCGTCCAGGCCGGCCTGGGCATCGGCCTGGTTGACGCGCTGCTGCCTTGGCATCGGTTCGCCGGGCTCACCGTCAGGCCGCTGGCGGCCGGGCCGGAATTCCCGATCGCGCTGCTCACGTCGCGCGCCCGGGCCCTTTCGCGGGCCGACGAGATGATGCGCGACGAAATCCGCACGGCCTGCTCCGCCGTTCTCGGTGAGCATCACGATAGGGCATAAGCAAGACTTATAACCTTGCCACTCATCCATCTTGGACCCTGACTACCCGCTTATGCCAGCTTTGGTCGGCAGACAGGAAGGGACGCATTATGGACGGTGCCATCGCGGTGGATGAGGCGCGCAGCGAGGCCGATTGGAAGGTCGGCGTCGATATCGGCGGGACCTTCATCGATTTCTGCGCGCTCGAAGCAAACTCCGGCCGCGTCGCTTCGCTGAAGGTGCTGACGACGCCGGAGGACCCGGGGGCCGAGTTGATGACCGGCCTCACGCTTCTCGGCGAACGCGAGGGCTTCGATCCCACCCACATGACGCGCTTTGTGCATGGCACGACCGTTGGCATCAACACCATCATCCAGCGCAAGGGCGCGCCGCTTGCGCTGTTCACCAATGCCGGCTTTGAGGATGTCATCGAACTGGCGCGGCTGCGCATGCCGGATATGTATTCGCTGTTCTGCTCGCGGCCGGACCCGCTGATCTCGCGCGACATGGTCTTCGGCATTCCGGCGCGCATGCGCGCCGATGGCAGCGAGTCCCAGGCTCCGGATATGGCGGCGGTGGAAAGGTCGGTGGCAGCGGCGAAAGCGGGCGGCGCCCAGGGGATCATCGTCTCCTTTCTCCACGCCTGGCGCAACGGCGCGCAGGAAGCCTCGGTGAAGTCGGCGATCGCTCGCCTTGCGCCCGAGCTCTTCGTCTTCACCTCGGCCGAGGTCTGGCCGGTCATCCGCGAATATGAGCGCAGCTCGACCGCCATTCTCAACGGCTATGTCCATCCGCGCGTCTCGGGCTATCTGACGGCGCTGGAGGAGCGTCTGAAGGCTCGCGGCGTGCCGGCCCGCCCGATGCTGACGAAATCGAATGGCGGGCTGATGAACGCCGCCGAAGGCAAGCGCGCCTGCGTCAACATGCTTTTGTCGGGAACTGCCTCCGGCGTCATCGGCGCCTCATGGCTGGCGCGTCAGGCCGGCGAGGACAAGATCCTTACACTCGACATCGGCGGGACCTCTGCCGACTTCGCGCTCATCATCGGCGGCGAGGCGCAGTTCGGCACGGGTGAACTGATCGGCGAGTTTCCGCTGCATATCCCATCGGTGTCGGTGAGCTCAATCGGCGTCGGCGGCGGCTCGATCGCAAGCGTCGATGCGCAAGGGGTGCTGCGGGTCGGACCGGAGTCGGCGGGCTCGACGCCAGGACCGGCATGCTACGGTCGCGGCGGCACGCAGGCGACGGTAACGGACGCCATGGTCGTCTGCGGATGGCTCGGCCACAGCGAGATGGCCTATGGTCAGCTCAGGATCGATACCGGACTGGCGCATCGCGCCGTTGGCGAACTCGCCGCCAGGCTAGGGCGTACGGTCGAGCAGACCGCGCAGGCGATCCTCGATATCGCGGTCTCGGAAATGTTCGTCGAGGTCGAGAAACTTGCCTCGCGCGCCGGCGTCGACCTGCGCGATTTCACGCTGATGCCCTTTGGCGGCGGCGGCCCGATGCTCGGAGCCTTCCTTGCCCGCGAACTCGGCATGAAGCGCGTCATGGCGCCGCGCCGCCCCGGCGTGGTGTCGGCGCTCGGTGGGCTGGTGGCGGATCTGCGTGGCGACTTCATCCGCACCATCTTCGCGCCGCTGTCGACCGCGTCGCTTCCCGCGATCCGTGAAGCCTTCGAGGCGCTCGCGCAGGAGGGCCGCGAATGGCTTGCAGCCCAGGGGCATGATGCGGCGGCTGAACTCAATCTCTCCTGCGACATGCGCTATCTCGGGCAGAGTTATGAGATCGAGGTCGTGCTGTCGCCGGAATGGCTGGCGGAGGGCAGTGTGGAGGCAATCGAGCAAGCCTTTCACCGCACCCACGAGCAGCTCTACGATTTCCACGATCCCCAAGGCGCGATCGAGCTTGTGAATGTCCGCCTGTCGGCGATAGGCACGGGACCGGTGCTCTCCTTCCCGGAAGCCGATGAGATAAACGCTCCGGCCAGTCCGGCGCGCCGGCTCCCGGTCTACACCGGCCGAGCCATCGAGACCGTCGACCTCCACGACAGGGAGACCTTGGTGCCCGGCAGCACGTTCCTCGGGCCCGCCGTGGTGGTGCAGGAAGACACGACCTTCGCTATCCCCGCCGGAACGCAGGCTCGGGTCGACCGCCACCTCAACCTTCTTCTGACCTTCGCGGAGTGACGCCGTTGTTCGACCGCACAAACCTTCAGGTTCTGGCCAACCATGCCCGCGCGGCGGCCGAGAACATGGCCCACACGCTCCACCGCACCGCGCACTCGGCCTTCGTCAAGGAAACGCAGGACTTCACGGTGATGCTGATGGACCGATCGGGCGCGACCTTCGCCGTCCCGATGGAACTCGGCGCCACCTGGTACCCCGGCCTCTCCTATCACCGCGCGATCGCGATGGTGGATGATTATCGGCCGGGCGACGTCGCCTTCACCAACGATCCCTATTCAGGGCATGTCGCCACGCACGCGCCCGACACGCATCTTTGGAAGCCGGTGTTCGTCGACGGCGAGATCGTCGCCTGGACCGGCGGCCATATCCACAACACCGACATGGGCGGCGCGGTGCCGGCTTCGCTCAGCCGCGCACTGACCGAGATCCATCAGGAAGGCATCCGCTTTCCGCCGATGAAGCTGGTGCGCGAGGGCGTCTTCGACGACGCGATCCTGCGCATCATGAGCACCAATGTGCGCAAGCCCGACCTCAACATCGGCGACATCAAGGCGCTGGTCGGCGCGCTCAACACCGGCGAACGTAAGATTCAGGCGATGGTGAAAAAGTTCGGCACGGCCGGCTTCATCGAAGGGGTCGCCGCGCTTCTCGATCACGCCGAGGCGCAGGCGCGCGACGTGCTGCGCGCCATGCCCGACGGCACCTGGGAATTCGCCGACTATGCCGACGAGGATTCGGTCGAAGCCAACCCATGCCGGCTGAAGCTGAGGCTGACGATCAAGGGCGACGAGGCGGTCCTCGACTTCACCGGCTCCGATCCGCAGCTCGGCTCCTCGCTCAACGTCCCTTCGGGCGGCGATCCGCGCCACACCATGCTGCTCGTCGGCGTCTACTACGTGCTTTACACGCTGAACCCGAAGATCCTGCTCAACACGGGCCTTGCCCGGCCGTTTATCTGCATCACGCCGCAAGGGTCAGTGCTGAACCCGGTCCATCCCGCCGCCGTCGGCATGCGCTCGCTCACCTGCGCGCGATTGCGGTCCGTCATCTTCGGGGCCTTCTCGCAAGTCGTACCCGAACGCCTGCCGGCGGCGCCTGCCGGCAACAACTGCATCGTCAACGTCATGACCACCGACGAGCGCACCAGCCGCAGCGTCATCGCGGCGGTGAACCCTGTGGTGGGCGGCGGCGGCGCGATGCCGCATCGCGATGGCACCAATGGATCGGGCGCCGATGCCGCCTATCTGAAGAACACGCCGATTGAGATCACCGAGACCGAGACGCCGGTCGAGTTCGGGAAATACGGACTCGCCCGGGACAGCGGCGGCGCGGGCCGCTGGCGCGGCGGGCTGGCCACCGAGATGGCGTTCCGAGTCTTTGCGCCGGACTCACGGATCACGGCGCGCAACCGCGATCGCAGCTTCTTCCGCCCGTGGGGCGTGCTGGGCGGCAAAGCGGCCGGCCTGTCCGACATGGTCGTCAATCCGGGAACCGAGCACGAGCGGCGGCTGGGTAACATCGACACGGCAGTGCTGCAGCCGGGCGACGTGCTCGAGATCCGCTCCGCCGGCGGCGGCGGGCGCGGCGACCCGCTTCAGCGCGAACCCTGGCGGGTCGCTGAGGATGTACGGCGCGGCTATCTCTCGGCGGCGGCGGCCGAGCGCGACTATGGCGTCGTCCTTGGCGACGGCGAGGTCGACGAGCAGGCGACGAAGCAATTGCGCGCACGGCGCGAGCCGTCCGCCGGCCATTTCCATTTCGGCCCGGAGCGCGACGGCTACGAAGCCCAGTGGACGCCGGCAGCCTATGACCGGCTGCACGCCGTGCTGGATGCTTTGCCGATTCACTGGCGGTTCTTCGCCAAGACAGAGATTTTTCGGCGCATGAAAGGGCGTACCGGGCCGGCGGGCGTCCAGGCCGCCTTCGACGCGGTCTGCGAACGCTTTCCCGAACTGCCACGCCCGAGACCGGTGCGAGAGGCTGCGGAATGATCACCGCCGGTCGCATCGTCCGGCTGGCCGAGCGCGACCGGGCGGAGGTACAGTTCTTTCTCGACGGCGAGAAGCGCTCAGCGCTTGCCGGCGATACCGTGCTGACCGCCATGCTGGCTTCAGGACACGCGTTGCGAAACTCCGAGTTCGGATCTGAGCCGCGCGCAGGCTTCTGCCTGATGGGTGCCTGCCAGGATTGCTGGGTGTGGCAGGAGGAGGGACCGCGTTTGCGCGCTTGCTCCACGCCTGTCACCGAAGGCATGCTGTTGCGCACGACGCCGCCGGAGAGCTGGCCGTGAGCGACGCCTCATCGCCGAAAATCGTAATCATCGGCGCCGGTCCGGCCGGCATCAGGGCCTCGGCAACGCTGGTCCAGGCCGGGCTCCATCCGGTGGTGATCGACGAAGGCCATCGCGCCGGCGGGCAGATCTATCGCCGCCCGCCGGACGGGTTTGTCCGCACGCCGAAACAGCTCTATGGGTCGGCGGCAGTGAAGGCGCGCGCCCTGCATATGCTCTTCGACCGGTTGGCGGCAGAGGGGCGGCTTACCCATCACGCAGGCAACTCAGTCACCGCGGTACACGACGGACGGCTGCATGTGCTGAGGGAGGGCGGGGTGCAGGTGATCGGCTACGACCGCCTGATCCTCGCCACCGGCGCTTCCGATCGCATCGCTCCGGTCCCCGGCTGGCAGAGCGCCGGCGTCTACAGCCTCGGCGCGGCGCAGATCGCGCTCAAGGCGCAGGGCGTGGCGCTCGGACGGCGCATCGTTCTCATCGGATCGGGACCTCTGCTGACGCTGGTCGGCGCACAACTCCTCAAGGCCGGAGCCGACGTGACGGCGGTGCTGGATACATCCTCCTGGCGCCGGCAGATCCGGGGATTCGCCGGACTCGCGGCCCGGCCGATCGTTGCGCTGCGCGGCCTGGCCCTAAGGGCGCGGCTCGGTGGCCGCTATCATTCGGGCGTAACGTTGGAGCGCATCGAAGCGGACGCGTCGGGCGTCACGGCGATGCGCTGGCGTGATGCCCGCGGACGGCAGCGCATCACCCCATGCGACATGGTCGGCATGGGCTGGCACCTGCGGGCGGAGACGCATCTGGCCGACCTGACGGGATGCGTCTTCGACTATGACGAGCAGTGGCGGCAATGGCTGCCGAAGACCGATGCGATGGGGCGGGCCGGCAACGGCATCTATCTTGCAGGCGACGGGGCTCGTCTCCTCGGCGCGGACGGGGCGGAGATCGCGGGGCGTCTCGCGGCCGCGGCATGCCTCACGGATCTCGGGCATGTGGCGCCTCCCATCCAAGCCGATCTGCGCAAGCTGGCGCGGCTCGAGCGCTTTGCCCGCGGTCTGGCTTGTGCCTTTCCCTGGCCGGCCGAGATGGTGCGAGCACTGCACAACGAGGCGATTGTGTGCCGTTGCGAGAACGTGACTGCCGGAGCGGTGCGCGACGGCGTGGATTTCGGCGGCGGCGAGGCCAACAGGGTGAAGTCACTGTCGCGCGCCGGCATGGGACGTTGCCAAGGCCGCTATTGCCAGTTGGCTGCCGTCGAACTCGTGGCAGCGAAGGCCGGCTGCGCTACCGATACCGTCGGCCGGTTCCGAGGGCAGGCGCCTGTCCGACCGGCGCCGATCGGCGCCTTTCTGCGGGGCGACTGATGCGACCGCGAAAGTCACGGCCAGCCCTAGAAGTCGGCGACCTTGCCCCAGGACGAAGCGTCGAAGCGCCGCGGATCATAGGAAGCCGGATCGACGATCGGCTCCGCCCCGGTCACCAGATCTGCGACGAGGTGCCCGGCGCCGGGTCCGATGCCGAAGCCATGTCCGGAAAATCCGGCGGCCAGGAAAAAGCCTGGAACGGAATGAATCGCGCCGATGGCCGGCACGCCGTCCGGTGTGCTGTCGATATAGCCTGCCCAGGCCGCACTTATCCGGGTCTTTCTGAGATCGGGCAGAAGTTCGAGCGCGCGGGCATGCGTCAGGCGGATGGTCGACTGATCCGGAGCCGGATCGAGGATGCGCATGCGCTCCATCGGCGTCGGCCGGTCGAGGCGCCAGCGTCTCAGCGTTTCGTGGCCCGAAAGCGCACCTTGCAGGCCGCCGGGCGCGAGGCTGCGCCACCGCTTCAGGAACATCGGGACGAACTGCGAGGAAAAGCGCAGTTGCTGCGGCGTCACGTCGACGCGCCCGCGCCCGCTGATGGCGAGCGTGTAGCCGCCGTCGCCGCGGCGCGTGACAGAGATCTTGGCCGTGTGCAGCGCATCAGGCAGGCCTTCGGCGCCGGGCGAGACCGACATGATCGAAGAGCGGATCGATGCTTGCGGAAAGCGGAAGCCGAACTGGTGGCAAAAGGAGGACGCCCAGGCGCCGCCGGCCATCACCGCCAATTTCGTCCGGATGGTTCCGCTTTCGGTGACCACGCCACTCAGGCGCCCGCCCTCGGTCTCGATGCCGCGCGCGGCGCAATTCTCGCGCAGGGTGCCGCCGAGCTTCAGAATGGCGCGGGCGACCGCAGGCGCGGCCCGCGATGGGTCGGCGGTGCCGTCGGTCGGCGAGAAGACGCCGCCCTTCCAGGTCCGGCCGGTGGCGTGACCTCGTTCGCTGGCCTCGGCGCTATCGAGCATGTGCGTGGTGACGCCAGCAGTTCTGGCGAAGTCGCGCCAGCGCGCCCATCCGGACAGTTCCGCCTCGTCATTGCTGAGGTAGAGCAGGCCGCAGCGGCGAAAGCCGGTCTCCTCGCCGGTGTCGGTCGCAAAGCGATCCCACAGATCGAGGCTGTGGCTCGCCATCGGCAGCTCGCGGGCATCGCGGTTCTGTTGCCGGCACCATCCCCAGTTCCTCGAGGACTGCTCGGCGCCGATGCGTCCCTTTTCGACGAGCGCGACTTTCAGGCCGCGCCGCGCCAGGTAATAGGCCGCGAAAACACCGACGATGCCGCCGCCGATGATCACTGCATCGGCGGATTGCGGCAGTTCGCCAGATGTCTCGATTTGCTGCAGCGGCGCGCGCATGATCCTCTCTGCCTTGAAGCGCCAGTTTATCGCGTTGCGCAGGCAGCCGCTGCCGCAGTTGAGGCACAAGCAGAATTTTGTTCCGGCAATCCCATTGAAATCGCCAGACCCTGCGTTTCAAAGCGGTGTCGGCTCGGATGGACAGGCCAGCGGCCTATGGTAGTCTCGGCGGTCACCAGCATGGCAGCATTTTGTGCTGTAGCACTCTTCCTCGGAGACAGCCCATGAAACTGGATCGGATCGACATCAAGATTCTGCACGAACTGCAGAAGAACGGGCGCATCACCAATGTCGAACTGGCCGAGCTGGTGCATCTGTCGCCGAGCCCGTGCCTGATGCGGGTCAAGAAGCTGCAGTCCGAGGGCTACATCGAGGGCTACTCGGCGCAGGTCAATATAGGCAAGCTCGGCCAGACGCTGACGGTGTTCACCGAGATCACCTTGAAGAACCATCGCCAGGTCGACTTCGCCCGCTTCCTCGCCGTCGTGGAAAAGATCGATCAGGTCATCGAATGCCACCTCGTCTCGGGTGGCTACGACTACCTGATGAAATTCGTCACCGCCGGAATCGGCGAGTATCAGTCGATCATGGAGCGGCTGACCGACATGGATATCGGCATCGACAAGTATTTCAGCTTCGTCGTGTTGAAGTCTCCCATCGTCAAGGCGCACATGCCGCTGCCCAGCCTGTTCCCGATGTGAGAGCCCGTTGGCCCTCTGACTGTTTGTCCTTACGCAATTGCGGACGGAAGACCGCTGCGGACTTTTCCTGGAATTGCTCTACCGGTGGCCGTACTGGCTGACGAGTTCCGGGTCGCGGACGAGGCCGTCGAGCCAGGTCGGGTCGAGCTTCGGCACGGAGGAGAACAGAAGCTTGGAATAGGGGTGGGTGGCCGCCTTGACCTTGTCGGGCGTGATCTGCTCCACCCGCTGGCCATTATACATGACCATGATCTCATCGCAGATGGCTTCGACGACCGAGAGGTCGTGGCTGATGAAGATGTAAGACAGACCCAGCTCGCGCTGCAGCTCCTTGAGTAGCTCGATCACGGCGGACGCCACCACTGTGTCGAGCGCCGAGGTGATTTCATCGCAGATGATCAGCTTGGGGTTGGCCGCGAGAGCGCGTGCAAAATTCACGCGCTGCTTCTGACCGCCCGAGAGCTCCGCGGGATGGCGATAGCGCAGCGCCTTCGGCAGGCGCACCATGTCAAGCAGTTCGTCGACGCGCCTGGAGCGCGCCTGCCTGTCGAGCCCATGGTAGAAGACCAGCGGCCGGGCGATGATGTCCTCGACGGGCTTGGCCGGATTGAGCGCGGTATCGGCGTATTGGAACACGATCTGCATCTCGCGCAATTGATCCTGGCTGCGTTTCCCGGCAGCCCGCCGCAGTGGCTTGCCGTCGAAGACGATGTCGCCGGCCGCCGCCGGATGGATGCCGGCGATGACCCGCGCCAGCGTCGACTTTCCGCAGCCGGATTCGCCGATGACACCGAGATTGCGGCCCTTCTCTACGATCAGGCTGACGGAATCGACGGCGCGGACCAGCGGCAGTCCGTTGTCCCGCACCGCGCCGTAGCCGGCCGTCACATTGTCGATGCGCAGCAACTGGTTGGTTGCGGGTTCCGCATCTGCGTGCGCTTGCCGCCGCTTCGGTTCGAAGGCGGCCAGCAGCTCGCGTGTATAAGGGTGCTTGGCGGCTGAAAGGATTTCAGCCGTAGTGCCGGTCTCCTGAACTTCGCCGCCCTTCAGCACCACGATGCGATCGGCAATCTGGGCGACGACGGCGAGGTCGTGGGACACATAGACACCCGCAATCCCGCCCGCCCGCATCACCGATTTGAAGGCCTTCAGAACATCGATCTGCGTCGTCACGTCGAGAGCCGTCGTCGGCTCGTCGAAGATGACCAGCTTGGGATTGCCGATGAGCGCCATGGCCGCCGCAAGCCGCTGCAATTGTCCGCCCGAAACCTGGTGCGGATAGCGGCCGCCGATCCGTTCCGGGTCCGGCAGCGACAAGGACCTGAACAACTCGACCGCCCGTTTGCGGGCCTGCTCGGGCGGCATCAGCCTGTGGATGCGCGTGACCTCGATCACCTGCTCCATGATGGTGGACGCGGGATTGAACGATGCGGCCGCACTTTGCGGCACATAGGCGATGTCGGTCCCGCGCAGCTTTGCCCTTTCCTTCTCGGAGAGCGCCGCCATGTTCTTGCCGTTGACGTTGATTTCGCCGCCCGTGATCTGGCATCCGGGCCGCGCGTGGCCCATGAGCGAGAGCGCCACTGTCGTCTTGCCGGATCCGCTCTCGCCGATCAGCGCGATGATCTCGCCATCGGCGATATCGAGGCTGACGCCCTTGATGATTTCGACGACACGTCCGGCGTCGGTCGTCGCCTTGATCCTCAGGTTCCTGACCTCGACGAGATTGGTCATGCGTCACGGTCCCTGATCTTCTGCGGCAGGTTGTCGATCAGCAGGTTGACGCTGATGGTGAGGCTGGCGATCGCCAGCGAGGGCACGACGACCGCTGGGGCCGCGAAGGGCAGGCCGCCGATGTTCTCACGCACCAGCGCGCCCCAGTCGGCCAAAGGCGGCTGCAAGCCGAGCCCGAGGAAGGACAGGCCTGAGAGCAGGAGCACGATGAAGACGAAACGCAGGCCGAAGTCGGCGAGCACCGGGCGAATGATGTTGGGCAGGATTTCGGACCCGATGAGATAGGCCGTGCTTTCGCCACGGACACGGGCGACGGTCATGAAATCCATAGTGTTGATGTTGACCGCGAGCGCCCGAGCGAAGCGGTAGGCGCCGGGGATGTAAATCACCGCGAGCGTCAGGATCAGCACAGGGATCGACGAGCCGACCGCAGCGACGACCACGAGGCCGAACAGCTTGCTCGGGATGGAGTTCATCGCGTCCAGGAAGCGGCTGAGGCAGGTGTCGAACCAGCCGCCGGTCACGGCCGCGAGCATGCCGAGCACGACACCCGAAAAACAGGCGATCGAGACGGCGGCGAGCGATATGCCGACAGTGTAGCGTGCGCCCATCAGAACGCGCGAGAGCATATCGCGCCCAAGATAGTCCGAGCCAAGCCATAGCCCCTGGCGCATCGGGCCGAAATAGTCGTCATCGACGATGTCGCCGATCGGATGCGGAATGATGGTGGGCGCGAAGATCGCGACCAGTGTCCACGCCAGGATGACCAGCGAAGCCACGACGCCGACAAGGTTATAACTGTGGCCCAGGAAGGACCGTCGGGAGGCTATTGCGCGCGCCATCGTTATCTCAGCCTCGGATTGGACATGATGGCGACGATATCGGCGGCCGTGATGAGCAGGAGATATCCCAGGCAGAAGATCATCGCGCAGCTTTGGATCAGCGGCAGGTCGCGGGTGGCGACCGCATCGACCATCAGCTTGGCGATGCCGGGATAGTTGAAGATCGTCTCGACTATGATGACGCCGCCGACCAGATAGGACAAAGACAGCGCGACAGCGTTCACGATCGGTCCGAGCGCGTTGGGAAGCGCGTGCCGCAGGACCATGCGGCTGCGCGACGCGCCTTTGAGGAGCGCCATCTCGACATAGGGCGTGGACAGCGTCTCGATTACCGCGGCGCGGGTCATGCGGATCATCTGGGCGGAGATGACGAAGGTGAGGGTGATAACGGGCATCGCGTAGATGCGCACCAAGTCGGTCAGCGAATGCGCCTCGTTGACCGAGGACAGCGCCGGCAGCCATTTGAGATAGACGGCAAACAGCAGCACCGCCAGCGTCGCGACCATGAACTCAGGCACGGAGATGACGCCGATGGAAAGCACGGTGACGGCGCGGTCATAGAGTGAGCCGCGCAGCATCGCGGCGGTGATGCCGAGCGTCAGCGCCAGTGGAACCGAGATGAGCGTGGTGATGCCGGCGAGCTTCATCGTGTTGACCAGGCGCCCGCCGATCAGCGCCGCGACCGGCATGTCGTTGGCATAGGAAGTGCCGAGGTCGCCATGGAGCAGCCCGAAAAGCCAGCGCAGGAAGCGCAGGATCGCCGGGTCGTTGAGGTGCATGGCCTCGCGCAGACCGGCGACAGCTTCAGGAGTCGCCGCCTGGCCGAGCAGGATCGACGCGGTATCGCCCGGCAGCATGCTGGTGGCGAAAAACACGGCGAACAACACGATCAGAAGCGTGACGACCGCGATCCCCAGCCGCTTGACCACGAGGTTGAGAACCCCAGATTTCATGGAAGCGCTCCCTGCGGTTGCGTTCGGTCAAACAATCCTGCGCAATGCAGTGCCGGGGCCGGCCGACCGGCCCCGGCAGGCGCCTCTCAGGCTTCGAGCCAGAGATATTCCGCCATTGCGTAGCCCATCATGCCACCGAGCGGGTTGGCTTCCAAACCCTTCACCTTGCTGGAGAGGGCATCGACGTTGGAAATATAGGCCGGGATGATGGTGCCGGCCTCTTCGGCGATCATGCCCTGCATCTGGCCGTAGATTTCCTTGCGCTTGGCCTGGTCGAGCGAGCCGCGCGCCTCGACGAGCAGCTTGTCGAACTTCTCGGACTTGTACTGGCTCTCGTTCCAGGGCGCGTTGGAAGCGTAGAGGAGCGAGAACAGGATGTCCGGCGTCGGGCGCGGATTGATGTTGCCGAAATGGACAGGCGCCTTGAGCCAGTAGTTGTCCCAGTACCCATCCGACGGAACGCGCTGTACGTCGAGCTTCATGCCGATGTCGGCGCCCGCGGCCTGGATGATCACCGCCATGTCGATCGACGAGGTGGCGGCTTCGGAGGCGATCACAGGGATGGACTGGCCGAGCAGGCCTGACTTCTGGAAGTGGAACTTCGCCTTGTCGGGGTCGAACGCCTTCGGCTTGAGGTCGGCGTTGTGGAAGATGTTCGCCGGCGAGACGGGCTGGTCGTTGCCGATTTCGCCGAGGCCACGCAAGGCCGATTTGACGATCTGCTCGCGGTTGACGAGATATTTCATGCCGGTCACGAAGTCGGCCTTGCTGCCGGGATCCATGTCGAGCCGGATGTTGAGGTCGGTGTAGTTGCCCGCGGTCGTCTTGGAGAGTTCAAAGCCCTGCTGGCCGCTGATGAGCTTCATCGCACGCGGGTTGATCGAGGCCGCGAAATTGATGTCGCCGGAAAGCAGCGCATTGACGCGCGCGCTGTCGTCGCTGATGGCGATGAACTCGAAGGAGTCGAGATAGGGCTTGCCCGACTTCCAGTAGTTCTTGTTCTTGGTGACCACCGAACGCACGCCCGGCTCGAAGGTCTCGAGCACGAAGGCGCCGGTGCCGTTGCCTTTTGAGAAATCAGTCGTGCCGTTCTGGACGATCATGAAATGATGCAGCGCCAGTATGGTCGGCAGGTCCGCATTCGGATCGGCAAGCGTGATTTCCACGGTCGACTTGTCTACCGCCTTGAAGCCGGTCATCTGCGCGGCGATCTTGGCGACCTTGGAGCCGACCGCTTTGTCCAGATGACGCTTCAGCGAGAAGACCACGTCGTCGGCGGTGAGGTCCTTGCCGTCATGGAAGGTGACGCCTTTGCGCAGCTTCACGGTCCAGGTCTTGGCGTCCTTGCTGTCGAAGCTTTCAGCCAGCTCCATCTGCGTCTTGCCATCCTTGTCGAGGAAGGTCAGGCGGTTGTAGAGCGAGCAGCAACGCACATAGTCGGTAGAGAGCGACGCCTTCGCGGGATCGAGCGTGTCGGCGGTCGAGGACGACCAGCCGGCCGCCTTGAAGGTCCCGCCGGAAACCGGCGTAGCGGCGACGGCCTGTGTGGCACGGCCAAGCACGACGCTGCCCGCGGCAATTGCGGCACCGCCGGCCAGCAGCATCTTGAGAAGTTGGCGGCGGCTCGCGCCCCGCCGGATGGCGTTCTCGACCATGGCATCGTCTGCGCCGGTCCAGTTGGTGATCTTGTCGGTCATATCATTCCCCTTTCTGTTGATTGGTCGGTATGCTCGTCTTGCTGCGGCTTTCCGGGCTTGGTTCAGGTTCGCTCCTTCAGGCTCTCGCGCACGGCAGCCGCAAGGGCGGCCATCGAGGTGAAGTGGTAGTCCGGCACGGTGAAGCGCTCGGGTTCGATCGTGCCGCCATAGCCCTTCTGGGCGTGGCGGCGCTCGATCCAGCAATTGGTCATGCCCAGCGCCCGGGAGATGCCGATGTCGTGGTACTGGCTCTGCGCGACATGCAGGATGTCGTCCTTGCTGTCGCCCCGACCCGCCACGAAATCGAAGACCTTCTGGAAGAAGGCCGGGTCGGGTTTTTCCGTACCGGTGTCGTCGGCGGTGAAGGTGGCGAAGAAGGGCGATCCGAGCTGCTGCTCGAAATGGTCGAGCGCCCAGCGCCGTGCGTTGGTCATGGCGATCAGCTTGTGCGACTTGGCAAGATCGGCCAAGGCAGCGGCGCTGTCGGGAAAGCCTTTCCAAACGCTGGCTGAATCGCGCAGGCGGACACCGTATTTCTCCTCGGCCGGCAGGCCGAGCCGTGGGGCGATGACCATGTAGACGCGCACGAGATCGTCCGGAAACAACCCCGCGCCGGGCATGTAACGGGCCTGCCTGTAAAGCGCCAGCGCTTCCTCGCCGTCGATGGCGATGCCGGCCTCGGCGGCAATCCCGGTCAGGCAGGCCGTGAGACCGCCTTCGAAGTCGATCAGCGTGCCGACCACGTCGAAGGTCATGTATTTGAATTCGCTAAAGCCCCTGGCCAAATTTGGCTCTCCTCTGCGCGCGGCCGAATTGCATCATGCTGAACAGAACAAAATTCCGTGCTGTCCGGGGCGTCGGCCTTTTCCAGAGCCCGGCAAATCCGGCTTTGTGGCCTTGTCTTATGAGCAGTCTGGCACTTCCCTCGCGCTGGATTCGCCGAAAAGGCGCGGGGCTTCGGCACAAAATTGCGAAATCGTCCGCCCCGGCGATATTTCGCGACGCGAAAAATCCGCGGTTGTTCATGCGAGAGCCTTGCGGACATCGGGATCGGCCAGCGTTTGGTCGAGCGTGAGGCGCGTGCGCTCGATGATCGCATCGATATCGCCATCGGTGCAGCAGAGCGGCGGCGCGTAGCCGAGAACGCCATGCGCGAAGGCACGGATGATAAGACCGTTGTTCCAGGCCCTGTCGAAGACCCGCCGTGCCGGCATCGCCGAGGCGGGAAGCGGCGTCTTCTTCTGCTTGTCGGTCACCAGCTCGATCGCGGCAAGCATGCCGCGGCCGCGAACGTCGCCGACGAGCGGATGATCGCTCAAGGCAGACAGGCCCGCCATTAGGCGAGCGCCGGCCTTGATGCCGTTTTCCAGGAGGCCGTCCTCATAGAGTTTCAGCACCTCGAGCGCGACCGCGGCGCTGACCGGATGGGCGGAGTAGGTGTAGCCGTGGCCGACCGCCGCGTTGCCCGCGCCATCGGCGATGACCTGGTAGACATGGTCGGCCATGAACACGGCGCCCATGGGAACATAGCCCGAGGTCAGGCCCTTCGCGGTCGTCATGAAATCGGGAACGATGTCCTCTTCCGTGCAGGCGAACAGCGGCCCGGTGCGGCCGAAGCCGGTGATGACCTCGTCGGCGATGAACAGGATGCCGTATTCGCGGCAGAGCGCGTGGATCGCCTTGATCCAGCCCTTCGGCGGCACGATGACACCACCCGAGCCCTGGATCGGCTCGGCGTAGAAGGCGGCGACCCGCTCCGGCCCGATCGCCTCGATTTTCGCCTTCAGCGCGGCGAGCGACGCGGCAATGATCGCGTCGCCGTTTTCGCCGACCGGGTTGCGGTAGGGATAGGGCGACGGGATCTTGTGCTGCCATTCGAAGGGAATGCCGAAGCCGGCGTGAAAGGCGGGCAGGGCCGTCAGGCCCGCGCCGACCACCGACGATCCGTGATAGCCCTGCTCGATCGAAATGAACTGATCGCGCTGCGGCTCGCCCCTGGCATTCCAGTAGTAGCGGACGAAACGGATCGTGCTGTCCACAGCGTCCGATCCGCCGAGCGTGAAATAGACGTGATTGAGATCGCCCGGCGCGCGCTCGGCCAGTTCCGAAGCGAGCCGGATGGCCGGCTCCGAGCCGAGGTCGAAATAGGCGGTGGCGTAAGGAAGCTCGCGCATTTGCCGGGCAGCCGCCTCGACGATGCTGTCATGGCCATAGCCGGCATTGACGCACCAAAGCCCGGCGAATCCGTCGACCAGCTGCCTGCCGGACGCGTCGGTGACAGTCGCGCCCTTCGCCGACTTCAGCACGCGCACGCCGAGCGCCTCGTGGCCGCGATAGGAGGAGACCGGATGGATGAGATGGGCGCGGTCAAGTTCGATCAGCGAATTGGCGAGCATTGTTTATCTCCGAACTAGCCGAGCGCCTGGTTGGCGAGGGCATAAACTTTTGGCCGGGCCTGTGCCGCAGCCGTCCGAGACGGGCGATCCATGGCCACGCCGCCGCCGACATGGCCGAGGCCGATTTCCGTGAGCCAGCCGGCGATGCCGGTGCGACTGTCCGTATCGACGCGCAGGAAGGCGCCGGGGCGCGAGGCGGCGAAAAAGCTGATCAGAGCCCTGGCGTTGTCGGCATTGCCCGCGATCACCGGGCCTATCACCTCGCCGCGTCCGAACGGGCGGATCGCGGCATAGGCCTCGATCGCGCCGTTGCGGCGGATCACGGCGAATTGGCCGCGCTCTGCCAGCGCGTCGATCAGGGCTTTGCGGTCGGCGCCGTAGGCGTCGCGGTCCAGCACCTTGATCTCCGGCAGATCATCGGCGCTTGCCGCTTCCACGCCGTCCGGCGCGCCAAGCTGGGTGACGCTGCCCTGATGTTGCAGGATGGTTCCCGAGGGCGCGAAGCCCAGTTTCTGATAGAGCGGCATGCCGTCCGCCGTCGCGACGAGCCGCAGGGGCCGATCTTCCGCAAGAACGAAGGCCTGTTCCATAAGCCGGCGCCCGAGCCCCATGCCGCGGGCGTTCCGGTCGACGATCACCATGTTGATCATCGCGCAATCCATACCGTAGGGCGTCACCAGGATGGTGCCGGTCACCCGGCCCTGATCGTCGAGCGCGACCGCGCCGCTCGAAAGCTGCAGCGCCATCTGCCAGTCCTGCGGGCGATGCGGCCAGTTCTCCTGGCGCGAAAGCGCCACCGCGCCCTCGATATGGTCCGGCCCGAAAGCCTGGATTGCTATTTCGCCCTGCTGCATGAGGCATCCTTTCCGTCTGCCCGCAAGTCTCGGTCATCGGCGCGCTGCAGATCGTCTGAAGGTTTCGGTTTCCGCGATATCTTTCGCCTTTGCACGGGGCGCGCGCCGCATCTTCTGCTGGCAGCATCCTCGGTTGTCGCTTTGCCGTCGCGCTATGGCGGGCTTGTCGACAGCCAAGATGCTACAGCGTGCCAAACCTGACGGCGGATACGGAACTTTCTGCTTTCGCGGAGCCGATTTCGGTCAAGTGGCTCGTCGCCTGCCCGCATATGATGACTAAATCCCAGAGCGGGTGCGCTTCCACCGGAGATCGACGGACATGGCTTCTTTCAGGCCCAAATACATTACCTTCGACTGCTACGGCACGTTGACCTTTTTCCAGATGGCGGAAGCGGCGCGCGACCTCTACGGCAGCCGGCTTGACGAGCCGCGCATGCAGGAGTTCATCAAGAACTTCGCGGCCTATCGGCTGGACGAGATCCTGGGCGACTGGAAGCCTTATGCCGACGTCGTACACAACGCACTCGAGCGCGCTTGCAAGCGCAACGGCGTCGTCTTCAGCGCTGATGACGCCCAAATGGTCTATGAGCGTGTCCCGACCTGGGGACCGCATGCCGACGTTCCGGCAGGGCTTGCCAAGGTCGCCAGGGAAATCCCGCTGGTGATCCTCTCCAACGCCATGAACGCACAGATCATGTCCAATGTCGAAAAGCTGGGCGCGCCGTTCCATGCCGTCTACACGGCCGAGCAGGCGCAGGCCTACAAACCGCGCTTCAAAGCCTTTGAGTATATGCTCGACATGCTGGGCTGTGGACCGGAAGACATCCTTCACTGCTCGTCTTCGTTCCGTTACGACCTGATGTCGGCGCATGATCTCGGCATCAAGAACAAGGTCTGGGTTAACCGCGGCCACGAGCCGGCCAACCCCTATTACGGTTACACCGAGATAGCCAATATTTCCGGTCTCCCGGGCGTGGTCGGTCTTTAAAGCAGGCGGATTGCCGATGAAGCTGGTCTCCTACTGGCACGACACCGCTCCGGTCTTTTCCGGCGGGGCGCAAGGCCCGGTCGAGGGGCACTATGATGCGGCAATCGTCGGCGGTGGCTTCACCGGTCTCGCCGCCGCGCGCCAATTGGCGAAAGCCGGCGCCAAGGTGGTGGTGCTGGAAGCGGAGCGGGTCGGCTGGGGCGCGTCCGGGCGCAATGGCGGGCATCTTAACAATGGTCTCGCCCACAGCTACCTGTCGGCCAAGGCGGAGCTCGGCAAGGAACGCGCGATAGCGCTTTACCGGGCGCTGGACGACTCTGTTGACACCATCGAGGCGCTGATCGCCGAGGAAGCCATCGACTGCAATTTTCGCCGCGCCGGCAAGCTGAAGCTCGCCTCCAAGCTGCAGCATTTCGAGGCGATCGCGCGCAACTTCGAAGCGATTCAAGCCGAGGTCGATCCCGATACGGCGCTGCTGTCGGCCGCCGATCTCAAATCCGAGATCGGCTCGCCCTTCCATGGCGCGATGCTGTCGAAGAAGAGCGCCATGATGCATATGGGCCGCTATGTGGCCGGCCTTGCCGCGGCCGCCGCCCGCCACGGCGCGGTCATCCACGAGAACGCCAGGGTGACGGACCGCAGGCAATCAGGAAACAGGCACGAGCTGACAACGTCCCGCGGCAAGATCAGCGCCGACAACGTGCTGGTGGCGACGGGCGCCTACACCACGCCGAATTTCGACTATTTCCGCCGCAGGCTCATTTCCGTCGGCAGCTTCATCATCGCCACGCGGCCGTTGAGCGACGCCGAGATCACTGCCGCCATGCCGGGCAATCGGACCTGCGTCACCTCGATGAACATAGGCAACTACTTCCGGCTGTCACCGGACAGGCGCCTGATCTTCGGCGGCCGCGCACGCTTCTCGGCGACGTCGGACCAGCGCTCAGACGCCAAAAGCGGGCAGATATTGCGGGCAAGCCTCGCGGCGATTTTTCCGCAGCTCGCCAAGGTCGAGATCGACTATTGCTGGGGCGGTCTTGTCGACATGACCAAGGACCGCTTCCCGCGCGCCGGCTACCATGAGGGGGTCTGGTACGCGATGGGCTATTCCGGCCATGGCGCGCAGCTTTCCACCCATCTCGGCATGATTTTGGCCGATGCCATGCTCGGCCGCGAGGACCGCAACCCGCTGAAGGGACTCGAGTGGCCTTCCATCCCGGGCTACTCGGGCAAGCCGTGGTTCCTGCCGATGGTCGGCCTCTACTACAAGGCGCTCGACCGGGTGAGGTAGGCAGTAGGGCAGTAGGGCAGTAGGGCAGTAGGGCAGTAGGGCAGTAGGGCAGTAGGTGCCGTCTTCCCTACCTGCCGTATTGCTTTACTGTCCTATTCCCATGTGGAAGCTCTTCATCTCGAGATATTCCTCGATGCCGGCCTGCGCGCCCTCGCGCCCGAGGCCGGACAGCTTGACGCCGCCGAATGGGGCGACCTCGATCGAGACCGAGCCGGTGTTCAAGCCCACCATGCCGAACTCCAGCGCCTCGCCGACGCGCCAGGCGCGTTTCAAATTCTCGGTGTAAAAGTAGGAAGCGAGCCCGTAAGGCGTGCCATTGGCGAGCGCGATTGCTTCCTCCTCGGTTTCGAAACGGAAGAGCGGCGCGACCGGGCCGAATGTCTCCTCGCCGGCGAGTTGCATCTCTGCCGTGGCGCCGGCCAGCACCAGCGGCGCAACATATTGCTGACCTTCGGGCAAAGCCGGCTTCTCGGTGATGATCTCCGCGCCCTTGGCGAGCGCGTCCTCGACATGGCGGTTGATCTTCTCGACCGCCGCCATGTTGATCATCGGTCCGATGGCGACGCCAGGCTGCGTGCCTGGCCCCACGGTCATGGCGTTGACGCGAGCGGTGAGCTTCGCGGCGAAGGCGTCATGGACACCAGCCTGGACGAGGATTCGGTTGGCGCACACACAGGTCTGGCCGCCGTTGCGGAATTTCGAGATGAGCGCGCCCTCGACGGCGAGATCGAGATCGGCGTCGTCGAAGACGATGAAGGGCGCATTGCCGCCGAGTTCGAGGCTGAGCCGCTTCACGCTGTCGGCGGCCCCCCGCATCAGCAGCGAACCGACGCGCGTCGAGCCGGTGAAGGAGATCTTGCGCACCGTCTCATTCGCCATGATCTCGTTGCCGATCTCGGTCGGCATGCCGGTGACGATGTTGATGACGCCGGCCGGGATGCCGGCCCGCTCTGCGAGCACGCCGAGCGCCAGCGCCGAATAGGGCGTGAACTCGGACGGTTTGATCACCACCGTGCAGCCGGCGGCCAATGCCGGCGCGACCTTCCGGGTGATCATGGCGTTGGGAAAATTCCATGGCGTGATGATGCCGCAGACGCCGACCGGTTCCTTCAGCACGATTATGCGGCGGTCTTGTGTGGGCGAGGGGATGTTGTGGCCGTTGATGCGGCGTGCTTCCTCCGCGAACCATTTGACGAAGGACGCGCCGTAGCGGATCTCGCCCTTGGCTTCGTCCAGCGGCTTGCCCTGTTCTGTGGTCAGGATCAGTGCCAGATCGTCCAGATTCGCAAGCATCAGACCATGCCAGGCTTCCAGCAGCGCCGCGCGCTCGGCGTTGGTCTTCTTCCTCCAGTCCCGATAGGCGGAGGCCGCGGCTTCGATGGCAGCGCGGGTCTCCGCACCGGTCATGTCGGGCACTGTGCCGATCGTGGCCTGCGTCGCCGGATCGATGACGTCGACCGTCTTGCCGGAGCCGGCAGCAACCCATTTGCCACCGATCAGGCCGGCTTCGCGGAAGAGGCTTTTGTCCTTCAGGGTTTTCATCGGAAACGACCTTGCATTCAGCTGAGCGCCGCGACGATGGCGGCTGTGATGGTGTCTGTTTTGTCCTTGCCGGCAGTGGTTCCGATGCCGCGGGCAGTCGTCGCTTCGAGCGCCTTCATGATGCGACCTGCGGCGGCGGTTTCGCCGAGATGTTCGAGCATCATCGCACCCGACCAGATAGTGGCGATCGGATTGGCGATGCCAAGATGGGCGATGTCGGGCGCCGAGCCGTGCACCGGCTCGAACATTGAGGGCGCCGAGCGGTCGGGATTGATGTTGGCGGAGGCGGCGTAGCCGAGCCCGCCCTGGATCGCCGCGCCGATGTCGGTCAGGATGTCGCCGAACAGGTTGGAAGCGACGAGCACGTCGAGGCTCTCCGGCGCCATGATCATGCGTGCGGCGAGCGCGTCGACATGATAGCTGGTGACTTCGACGTCTGCGTATTCCGCGGCCAGCTTGCGGGTGATCTCGTCCCAGAACACCATCGAGTATTTCTGGGCGTTGGACTTGGTGACGGAGGCAAGCTTGCCTCGACGTGCCCCCGCCTGCTCGAAGCCGAAGCGCAGGATGCGCTCGACGCCGGCGCGGGTGAAGATCGAGGTCTCCACCGCGACCTCTTCCCGCGTGCCTTGATGCACGCGCCCGCCGGCGCCTGAATATTCGCCTTCGGTGTTCTCGCGGATGCAAAGGATGTCGAAGTTTTCCTTCCGCAGCGGTCCGGTGACGCCCGGCAGCAGGCGGTGCGGCCGGATATTGGCATATTGCACGAACGCCTTGCGGATCGGCAGCAGCAGGCCGTGCAGCGAAACGGAATCCGGCACCTCGGCCGGCCATCCCACGGCGCCGAGGAGAATGGCGTCGAAGCCGCGCAAGGTCTCGATGCCGTCCTCCGACATCATGCGGCCGGTCTCTTTGTAGAATTTGCAGGACCATGGAAACTCGGTTCCGGTCACGGCAAAGCCGGAGTGATGGGCCACCGTTTCCAGCACCGTCCAGGCGGCGGCGGTCACGTCGCGGCCGATGCCGTCACCGGGGATCAGGGCGATCGAATAGGACTTCATCGGCATCTCTCTAGAGGCTGATCAGGACGCTCTTGGTCCTGCGATTGGCGAGATAGGCCTCGCGGCCGAGGTCCTTGCCGATGCCCGAGCGCTTGTAGCCGCCGGTCGGCAGGATGTGGTCGCGCGAGCGGCTGTAGCGGTTGACCCAAACCGTGCCTGCTTCCAGTTTGCGCGCGATGCGGATGGTGCGGGATAAGTCGGCGGTGAAAAGGCCGGAAGCCAGGCCGTAGGTCGGATGGCTGGCCAGCGCCAGCGCTTCTTCCTCGGTCTCGAAGGTCTGCACGGTCAAGACCGGGCCGAAGATCTCCTCGACGATGGCTGGATTGGCCTGGTCGACATTGGCAACCAGGGTCGGCTCGTAGAAATAGCCGGGAGCGTCCATGGCCACGCCGCCGGTCAGGCATTCGCCGCCGGCTTCGACCGCGGCCCGCACGATGCTGTCGACGCGTGCTCGCTGCCGTTCCGAAATGATCGGCGAAAACTGCGTCGCCTGGTCCCAGGTCGGGCCGGGCCGGACGGCTTTCATCCGCTCCAGAATGGCGCCCGTCAGCCGGTCGGCGATGCTCTTCTCGACGATCAGCCGCGTGCCGGCCACGCAGGCCTGGCCGGCGTTGAAGGTGACGCTGCCGGCGATGGCCGCTGCCGCCTTTTCGAGATCGGCATCGGCAAAGACGATCTGCGGGCTCTTGCCGCCAAGTTCCAGCGTCATCGGCTTTACGCCGGCGCGGGCGACATTCTCCATAATCGCCGAGCCGGCCCGGGTCGAGCCGGTGAAGCTGACCTTGGCGATCTCTGGATGGCCGGTCAGCGCCGTGCCGGTCGTCGGACCATCGCCGAGCACCACGTTGATTAGTCCGGCGGGCAGACCGGCTCTAAGGGCGAGCTGCGCCAAATAGACAGCCGAGAACGGCGTCATCTCGGAGGGTTTCAAGACGACCGCATTGCCCGCCGCCAGTGCCGGGCCGAGCTTCCAGCCGGCCATCGAGATCGGAAAATTCCACGGCGTGATCGCGCCAACCACGCCATAGGGCTCGCCCATGATCATGCCGAGACTGGTGTCGTCGGTGGGGGCGAGCTCGCTGCCTTCCTTGTCGGCGAATTCGGCGAAGAAGCGGATCTGCTCGGCGGTCACGGCGATGTCGCCGGCGACAAGCTGGCCGACGGGGCGAGTGGAGCACAGTGCTTCGACTTTGGCGAGCGTTGCGGCTTCCGCCTCGATCAGGTCGGCCCAGGCCTGCAGCGCCCTGGTGCGCTCGCGCGGTCGGACGCCTCCCCAGTTGCTGGACTTCAGCGCCGCTTTTGCGCTTTCCACCGCGCGCTCGACCATGTCAACGCCAGCGAGGGGGCAGGCGGCATAAGATTTGCCGTCCGACGGGCGACGCATCTCGATCGCGCCCTCGGCCGACATCAGCTCGCCGCCGATGAAATGGCCAACGGGGAGGGGAATTGTGTCGGGATCGAAGCTTAGGCTCATGGGCAGACCAACTCGGCAGTGTCGGCTCAAGCCTAGCGCCTGCCGGTACGCAGCATGCGCTGTTCGATGATCCATCGCCGACGAATGTTGCGTGTCGGACGGCAGCGACGGCAAAATCTTCCGCGCCGAGGTTCCGCGCCGGCGCGGACGCGCGCTAGCCCACTGTGACGTAGATCTTGCGCACCGTCTCGATGGTCTTCCAGACCCCGGCGAAGCTTGGCTTCATCACGAAGCTGTCGCCGGCCCGGTAGGTCACCGTCTCGCCGGCGTCGGGCGTGATTTCGACCACGCCGGAGAGGATGTGGCAGAACTCGAAGGTCTCGCCCTTGATCGAGCGCGTCTCGCCGGGCGTGGCCTCCCATACGCCGGTATGCACGAGGTCGTCCTTGGCTACGTCCTGCGGCCAGGTCTTGAAGGCGGGGTCGCCGGCAATCATCCGCTCGGGCAACGCCTTGGATTCGCGCGGTGAAAAACTCGGGTTGGTGTCGACGGATTTGAGCAGGGACAAAGGATGACCTTTCGGTTTGGACTTCAATAACCGCGCGAGCGGTCGACGAGCCCGATGGGATCGAGACCGGCGCGATGGCGTCGAATGTTTTCGATGACGGCGCGCGCGGCGGTCGCCGGCTGGGTGACGCTGGCGGCATGCGGGGTCAGGACGATCTTCGGATGCGACCAGAATGGATGGCCAGCGGGCAGCGGTTCGGGATCGGTCACATCGATCATCGCCGCCGACAGATGGCCGCTGTCGAGCGCGGCGACAAGTGCTTGATGGTCGAGCTGCGGCCCGCGCCCAGTGTGGACGAGCGCAGCGCCCTCGGGCAATTTCGCGAACAGATTGGCATTCAGGAACCCACGCGTCTCCTCGGTCAGCGGTAGCAGGCAGACGAGTAGATCGCTGGCAGCGAGCATCTCTTTCAACCCGAGCTCGCCATGATGGCAGCGCACGCCCTCGATCTGCCACGGCGAGCGGCTCCAGCCCGACAGCGGGAAGCCGAAGGGCTTCAGCCGGTCGAGGACGGCCTGGCCCAGTTGGCCGAGACCGAGCACGCCGATCCGGCGCGACCCGGCCTGGAGCTGCGCAATATCTCGCCACTCGCTGGCGCGCTGCTGCGCCAGATAGGCGGGCAGGTTGCGGTGGAGCGCAAGCACGGCGAGCGTCACATATTCCTGCATCATGCGCACGATGCCTTCCTCGATCATGCGCACGACCTTCACCGTCGCGGGCACCGCATCGAAGCGGAACTGGTCGACGCCTGCGCCGAGGGAAAACAGGATTTCCAGATTGCGGTAGCGATCGAGGTTTTCCGGCACTGTCCAGGTGATGAGATAGCGCACCGCGTCCAGATCGACCGCAGCGGCATCCATGGCGAACGGGACGTCCGGCAATTCCGCGGCGAACGCCTCGGAGAAGACCGCGCCGCGCCGCGCATCGGAGTTGAACAGCAAGGTCATTCCGGTTGTTCCTTCATGCCGCGCAACGCGCGCCCAGCGCCTCGATCATCCGCTGGCAGGCGGCGAGTTCGTCCGCGAGGATGTATTCGTCCGGCTTATGAGCGCGGCCGATGTCGCCTGGGCCGCAGATGATCGCATCCAGTCCGGCCGCCTGGTAGAGCCCAGCCTCGGTGCCATAGCTGACGGCGGCCAAAGGCGTCTCGCCGGTCAACTTGCCCAACAGTGCAGCCAATGTCGCATCCTGCGGCAATGACAGCGCCGGATAGGTGCTGACTGGCGTCCATTCGACCTGGAAGCCCTTGGCGGCGAGAGCCTCGGCCCGCGCCTTGACCGGCGCGAGCAGGCCAGCTGGGTCGGTGCCTGGTATGGCGCGCGCCTCCAGGTCCAGCGCGCAGCTGTCGGGGATGATGTTGACCGACTGTCCGCCTGTGATCACGCCAGCCTGCAGCGAGGAATAGGCAGGTTCGAAGGTCGCGTCGAACGGACCTAGCGTCAGCCGCCCGGCTTCGCTCACTGCTGCGGTCAGGATATCGGCCATGGCATGGATGGCGTTCAGCCCGAGATCGGGCCGCGAGGAGTGTCCAGAGCGCCCTCTTATGGTCACGCGGGCGGCCGCCTTGCCCTTGTGGCCGCGCACGGCGCGCATGCCGCTCGGTTCGCCGACGATGACCCCAAGGGGCTTGGCGCAAAGTTCGGGAAGCCGGGCAATCAGATGCGGTACGCCGCGGCACCCAATCTCCTCGTCATAGGAGAAGGCGAAGTGGACTGGTTTGGTAAGCCGAAGCCCGGCCAACTTGGACACGGCCGCAAGCGCGGCGGCGAGAAACCCCTTCATGTCCGTTGTGCCGCGTCCATACAGCCGTTCGCCCTCACGACGCAGCGCGAAAGGCGGCGAGCTCCATTGCGGCTCACCGGCGGGGACGACATCCATGTGGCCGGACAGGATATAGCCAGGAACATCGGCGGGCCCGATCGTCGCGAAAAGGTTGGAACGGTCGCCTTCCGGCCCGGGAAGCAGGGTGACCTTTGCGCCATGTTGGCGGAGATAGGCTTCGATCCAGCCCGCAATGGCACCGTTGGACTTGCCGGCGACCGACGGAAAGGCGACGAGACGGTCGAGGATGTCGAAGACGTCCATTCCAGCCCCTCAAGGCATTTTCGGGTTTACGGGCTCGGTCCTGCTGGCCATAACTTCAGAATTGCCGCAGAGCATGGGCGCGTTCTTTCGCGATTGCGTGCCGAAAGCGGAAGTGTTTCAGTTGAATCTTGCGTTGGCGCGCGGCATTCGAGCAAATCGTATCGGTCTGGTTGTGTAGCGTTGGCAGGGCAAGGGGCGTTTGCGTCACCCGCTACGCAATCTTTCAGAGGCAAGGAATTGAAGCCGTCCGAAAGCTTGAAAATCGATGCCTTCTCGATGCGGATCGCCGACATCGAAGCCGTCGAGCTGGACCGCTTGCATGCGCTCTCCCTGTCGGTGGGGTGGCCGCATCGGGCCGAGGACTGGCAATTCCTGCGCGAAACGGGACAAGGCTTCGTGGCGCTCGACGAGATCGGCCGCGTTCTGGGTTCGGCCATGTGGTTCGCTCACGGCGCCGGTTTGGCGACGGTCGGCATGGTCATCACCTCGCCACGACTTCAGACGCTGGGAGCGGCGCAATGGCTGATGAAGCGGGTCTTCGACAGGATTCCCGGGTGCGACCTGCGTCTCAACGCAACCCGCGCCGCGCGGCGGCTCTATCTTTCGCTGGACTTCCAGCCTGAGAAGACCGTCTATCAGTGCCAGGGCGTCGTCCGCGTGCCGGCGACGGGCGACCCGACGGAGGCGCATGGCGACATCCGGGCGCTGGACGCAAGCGATGTTCCCGCGGCGATCGCTCTCGACGCGTCGGCGTTCGGCGTGAGCCGCACGGCGCTGATTGAAAAGCTCTTCGCGCATTCGGTCGGCTACGGGCTTTTCGACGGAAACAAGCTGACCGCTTTCGCGCTTTGCCGGCCGTTCGGGCGAGGCCATGTCGTGGGGCCGGTCGTGGCCGAAAGCGACGCCGACGCTGTGGCGATCCTCCGGCCGCACGTGGCCGACAATTCGGGGTCTTTCCTTCGGGTCGACACCCACATGGACAGTGGCGAGTTCGCCGCCTTTCTGTCACACGCTGGAATGCCGGTCTTCGATACGGTGCTGACCATGTCGCTGGGCAAACGCCTTGCCGATTTTGCCGCCGACGGCTCGGCTAGACCGAAGACCTATGCCCTGGCAAGCCAAACCCTCGGGTAGTTCGGTGTTCCTATGAGGTCAACCAAAGAGCCGGCCAACATTCAACCATTGCACCGTTGCTCGCTGCACAGACGCGGTCTGCTTATCAAGGTAGGTCCGGAGAGCCTACAATGTGTAACTCTGCTGCGTGCGCATTTTCTACTAGAGCAATTCCGGGAAAAGTGTGAGCGGTTAGCGTCGGCGACTTCGCCGTAGCCTTCCGTCTGGAATTGCGTAAAAACAAAAGGATAGAGCGGTTCGCCGTTTCCGTGAAACGCTCTAACGAAGCGGAATCCGCAAAAGCTCGCCCAGGCGGAGCGGCAGGTGCGGTGAGGCGCGCAATTCGGCACAGCTCTCTTTCCACCGCTGGAGATATTCGCCGGCCGGAACGCCGCTGCGGCCGGGCCAGCGGTTGAGCGCACCAACGCCCTCAATGCACCCTGGAGCCTGCTCATACTCCGCAAGAATGGTCAGTGACATCGCCTGCGCGAATGGATTGAGGCCTGGAATCTCGATTTCGCTTCGGTGGTCGGTGAACCATACCGCGGCATCGCGGGTAAGCCCCTGGCTATCGGCGATCGCGCGATAGCCCTTGATGATGTTCTCGCGATACCCGACGATGGCGTCGCCGAAGGCGTTGTCGCCGGCGAAGGGCGGGTTCTGCTTCCAGTCCTTGGCCAGGCGCCCAAGTCCATGCAACGAGAAGGCTTCAACCATGGCTTCCTCGAGCCATTGGCATGGCGGGGCCGGCTTGGCGTCTGCCTGCCAGCTGTTGGCAAGCACATGGCCGAGTTCATGGCCGAACTGGTAGGCAAGCTTCGACCAGTCCCGCTCGCCGATGTCGACGATGATCCAAGCCATGTCGCTGTCGCCGGGGTGCAGCCAGATGGCCGGCGTGCCGGAGGTGTGCTCGTCAATGCGAAGCCGCGCCGGCTGGCGGTCGGAGATGAGACGGACACCATCCAGGCAGGCGTGCCGCATGCGCTCGACGACCAGGTCTGCGGAGCGCGGAAGCATGCGGCCCCAATCGCCGGCGAGTTCGATCGGGGCGGTGAGGAGGGAGGCACCGAAAGATTGATGCTGGGCGCTCATTGCACTATGGCTCAAACCAAGACTGCCGGAAAACGTTACAAGCGCCGCAGTTGATCCAAAACGAAGCACGAATCCGCGCCTATTCATGACAAGTTTCCTAGGTTTGGCTTTGCAGCCTACGGCGCCCTGGGAAAGGGGTCATCCGGATCTCTTCGATAGGGTGGAGGATTTGGCACGGTTGCGTAGGCTGCCATCCCAGGGTCCGGAACCAACTTGCCCCTGCGCAAAATGAGGAGATCTATAAGGTGTTCCTTGAAATCGGGGCCAAACGTGCACCCTGTGTCCGCAAAAACCACTGGATGATAATCGCATATACCTGGCAATGCGCCCGTCGTGTTGTCATGGGTTGATTCAGGGTTCAAGAGTAAAGCGTCGGTGCGGTATGGTTCCGGGATCTGCTGCTGTAAGTACGTATTGGGTTGAGTGCTTGCGATGCCAATCGTGGCTCCAAGTCTCTTCACGCGGCTTAAAGAATCCAGCGAATGCCGAAGCTTTTCAAACTGTGAGTCTGCAGTTCCGAGCAGGAAACAGATCAGCGGCCGAAAGAGCGAGAAGTCGCTTTCGGCTTCCGTGCTGGTGTCTACTATTTTTAGGCGCTCGGGGATGAGTTGCCCTAGGCTCAAGTCGCACGGCTCAAACAGGAGTTGCTGGCGCCTTTCGGTCAGTCTCAGAGTGGTTGGACCGAATTTGAGCTTGCGACGGAACGCAATCGCTCCCGGTGCAAGGGATGCTGCCAGCGCACTGGATTCAGTGGGCCGTTCTCTGCCGAAGTCGAAGGGCTGCGCGACCAGGGAGTGTGTCTGTCGATCGGTGTGGCTTAGCCACGAGTAACGGCGTAGAAGCGCAAGGCCTTCGATCGTGTCCCTTCTCACCAGTTGGTAGCGCTCCCAGTCCCGACACCAGTTCTTTTTGCGAACTAGGCCATCCAAGTCCGATCCTAGGTAGTGGTCGCCCGTACGGATGCTAATGCTGCCGTCGGCGAAAGTCTCAATATCGCAATCGAGGTTAGCGCGAGCCGTTTGCGCGCGGATATCGATGTCGGATCTCTCGGCCGATATCTGGCGAACCTCTCCGGGAGACTTTCCTCGCAACAGCAGTCGGCCCTTCTGACCGCCTAACTCAATGAGGAGGTTTAATGGCGCGACACCAAACGGTGCGTGGCGCACCCGCTGTAGATCGGTATCTGCGAACACGAGCGTGTCATGGTGACTAATGAGAAAATACTGATCTCGGAGAGGTGGCACATCTTCGTCCGGCGGGGCATCGGTACCCACAGCGTCGCTCTCGGTTGTGCCGTGGGCCTTGATCTCGTAGCCTCGTTTGAACTCACCAGCGATTACAAAACTCACATCGTTCCGATCGCTTGTGGTGGTTTCGACGGAATCCGTCGTGTTCCAGCGGCCGTCCGGACCAAGTTCCCCCGCGCCGACGAACATTCGATCCATTCGAACCTTGCCCAAAGGCGAGCGCGGATTGTCGGCATAGTTGTTTGGCATGTGCCAAACCCAGGCAAAGGCTGGAGCCGCGCCAGTTAGCCGCGATACCGGAGCGACGTAGCGACTTTGGAAAGGCGCTGGGACGTTCTCCAGGCACAGGCCCATGGCGGCTCGTTCCGCTACTCCCCAGGGGCACACCGTCGCGCTTGTCTGTCGGTCGAAAGAGCGCGAATGGACATACTCCGTGGCCAGTTCAAGGTCGAGGATAAACAGGGGATTGTAGGGGTTAGGCATGTTCACCAGTACAGTGTCACCTAGCAACACATGGGACTGAACTGGCACGTAAACCGGCCAAAAAACATCGCTGGACGTAAAGCCGCCAAAGGCCGCATTATACTCTACTCGAATGAACGAAGGCAGTAGCCCGAGTCCGCGCAGCGCCTCCCGGAATTCGACGAAATAGCAAAAATTGAGGAAGCTGAGGCGGATGTCATTCTCCAGATAGATGAAATGCGTATAGCGACCGTGGTTCTCCTGGACAAACTCCATTGCGATGATCTGCTTATGACACCACGTCAGATCCCAACGATCAGCCAAATCGGTGCAACTGCGGACAGAGGCGCCGTTCCCGGGGAGCGTCTCCCTGCACAGGCGATTGAGTAGGCCCAATTCATTTTTCTCAAGCGTGTTCGTTACGACTATGACGTTCATTGCGGCTACCGGATATTCCGCCAGGGAACGAAGGACTTCTGCTAGGTAACCAAGGCGCGATTGGTCAAAGTGAAAAGTAATCGCGCATAGTATGCGCGCAGCCTCCGCTCTTTTTGTGTCTGTTTTCTCCATGGTCCGTTTCTCCATAGCGCGGTCCAATAAGAGGTTGTTTTTTGAGAAATGATAATCCCCGAGCTCTCGCTTCGTCACGACTTGCCTCGCCAGGAAATCACGCACCTTGATTAAAAAAGTAAGCTTCGCCAGGTCAAAAAAACGCGAATAACACTGCTATCAGAGTCGGGCCGATTCAAAAAGATCTATCCATGAATCCACTGTGAATTTCCAGTCGTAAATCTTCGCAGCTTCTTTGCCTTTATTGCATTTTTCTAAAAATTCTTTCGGGTTATCTATGTAGTATTTCAACACATCAGTAGTAAATTTCACGTATCCTTCAGGATCTAGTGGCGCGATTATGCCCAGCCCCTCATATGCTCTCAATGGAAATACACCAACTGGCGTGCTTATCACAAGTCTGCCCGATGCAGCAGCCTCTGTTGCAGGCATCGGACCACCGGCTTCGGTAAGAGAACAGACGAGTACAGCGTCTACGGACTGATAATATTTTGGCATCTCATGAATTGGAGTGTTCCCACCTGTCCAAAAGCCGGCAGGTTTGAATTTCAAACCTGCTCCATCCGCGCATTCCTTAGCAAGCCGACCCCGCTTGATCTCGATGCCGAACTTGTTCTTAGCAGATAGCGAGCTCGCGCAACCGACGGCAAGTAGCCGCTCGGGAACTTGACTCTCGAACTCTGCGTAGTCAATTCCCAAGGTCACTATCTTGGGTATAGTAGGAACCCCAAGCGTAAGCGAATCCCAAAGCAGTGTCTGACCTACGACGCCGTACCCAGCCAGTTCTGCAAAAACTCCACACCCGTACCTGCCAATTATCTCCTGTATATCGAAGGTCCAGTGGGATATTCCAACTATTTTATTCGCAGGAATGCCGTATATATCGCGCAATATGTGGATCGTGTCGAGGCCGGCTACAATGATGTCATAAAATTCTACTAGCTCGTTAATATACGTACCATAGGTTTTGCGATAGTCTATAACGTCAGCTATATAACCCTTATTGTAAAGTATTTTGCAAAGATCGTAATAGACACGACCGTTTGACCATTGTATTGGACCAAAGAACGCAATTTTTTTCTTTGCTGAAGTGATGTTAGCTCTGGCGCGAGCTAACGGATGCGCTACGGTGGCCGCCACTCCCAGCTTGTCGACGCTTTGCGCAGCCATATGCGGCGTTCGCAATGTCTCAGTAGGCCATACTTGAGTGCACCAATCTTCGGATACGATAAAACTTTCCCATGCCGAGCAGACTGGTCTCGATAGAGTAATCCGTCCATCGGGTTCGGCGCAGACGAAAGCACTTCTTGCGGTGAAACCGACAAGGCCTCTTTCAAGTTGTATCACTTCGAGAAGTGTCCCTTCAGCCGATTTGGTTTCCAGAGAGGCGAGAAATGATCGATGGGGAAGGCAAGCTATCGGCTCCCACGTTCTTCCGTTGTCAAAGCCCAGCCAACCGCGGCTCGAGCTGCCCGTTGATGCTGCGTCAGCGACGAATATTACATTCGCCGGGCTAGTGGCCGCGTCTCCATGCCGTAGCTCCCCTGCGGCGAGATCAATATACAGCACCGTTCCGCCTGAGGTGAACACGCGGGTACATGGTGCGGCTGACGAATACAGCTTCGCCAACAATGTTGACGTGTCTAAGCCTCGATTATGTTCGTCAGCCCGACGCTTCCGTATTACGACCAGCCTGGTAGGCCCCCCTGCGCCGTCGAAGGGAGGGAACTGGGCGAAGGATGCTATGAGATCATTAGATCTGGCCATAAATGCAGATGAGAGCAACGGATTGTCGATGTACTTGCGGTTTTCAAAATAAGAAACAAAGAATTCTGCTGTCTTTGGTACCTTTGGAAGGATAGACTCATATGTTGATGGCTGCCACCCAAGATCCTCTATGACGTACAGTCCTCCAGGCCTGAGGCAGGGAAATAGTACCATGAATGCTAGTTGCTGATGATATGATGCATGTGACGCATCATCAATGATGACATCAAAGCCATCCGCGATCTCGGCGACCCTGCGCAACTCTGACTCTACGCCAGCATCTCCTCTGACAAATGTGAATCGTGGGTCCACAATGTGGGAAAAATCGGAGATGTCAAAGCCAAATATTTTTGCTTTGCTGAAGTAACTAAGCCACATCTGCACAGATGGCGGAATTACCTTACGGTCTTTTGGTCCGTCAACCTCCGGTCCGCCAACTGCCAAGCCTAATTCCAAGAAGTTGATATTCTCGTCTCGATAAGCGTCAAAAATAAGATCATAGATGTATGTGTATTTATTTGGAGCCAAACCGAGCGGTGTCATCGCAGACCCTTTATCAGAGCCTAAGTTGTTTGCCAGGTCGGTGAGGTTTGAGATAAAACCGCGCACCTATTGTCTACCTCATCTTCTAATTAACGAAAACGATTTTCTTTCTTGATGTTTGCGCGATACTGCATCATCCTCGCTGTTGTTATGAGTCCTGCGCATCTCGTGTGGCCCAAATCGGTAGCGATGCTTGCCGGATTTCTGCCGAATCCGCAAGTTGAAGCGGCTGAGACCCACTTGACCTACTATCAGTTTAGGCGAGGGCTGTGCTGTCATGCTGTCTCTAGTAGATCGGTCCACTCCCCGATTTGATACTGCCAATCAAAAGCTTGCGCAGCCTCTTGTATGGAGCGACATTTTTTCACAAACTCTACGGGCGTGTCTCTGTAGTAGCGCAACGTGGCCGCCGTAAATGCGCGGAATTTTCCGGCTTCGATCGGTGCTATGATGCCGGCGCCCCGATAGGCTTTGAGGGGGAAGTGTCCAACGGGTGTGCCTATCACTAGTCTGCCCGCAGCTGCTGCTTCCATCACCGGCAACTGGGCGGCCTCGCTTATCGAACTGGTCACCACCGCATCAACGCTACGATAGAAGGCGGGCATATCGTGAAACGAGGTCTGATTTCCGGTTGAACCGGCGATTTTGAATGCAAGGCCGGCGTCGAAAACCGCAGCCTCCGCGAGTTCGCCACGCTTCCATTCTACGCCAAATGTCTTGACCGACATCGATGAGGCATAACCGACCGTCGTCAAGGTTTCGGGAACGTCAGCGTAGAACTCATCAAAATTTATGCCGAGTGACGCGACCCTCGGAGGTCTGGGCACACCGCGCATCATCGATGCGCAATATACGTACTCGCTCACCACGCCATAGTTGGCGAACCTCTCGAATACTTCGATGCCCTTCTGCTCGATCAGCATCCGTATGTCGAATTCATGGTGCGAGATGGCGATGATTTTATCAAATGATACGTCATACGCGTCCACCAACGTGGAGATTCCGTCAAGGGCGGAGATGACGAAGTCGTAATATGAAATCAGGCTCCGGGCGTACTGGGCGTGATTCTGCTGCCAATCGAGTATGTCGACCAGGTAACCTCGATCATGCAGATGCCTGCACAGATCGTAATAGACTCGGCCGTGTGACCACTTGGTGTAGCCGTAGATCAAAATCTTCTTGGCACGTGGCTGCCGGTTTGATTTCATCCGGATCAATGGTTGAACGATATAGCTCGCGATGTGGCTTTTGTTGAACGCTACTTTGTCACGGCGCCAGGCACCGTCCTGCGCGGTCCCTTCGATGTCGGTGCACCAGTTCTCGGAGGCGATAAACAATTCCCATGTGCTGCAAGTCGCGGCCCGGTGCATCACCTTGCCGTCGGGTATCGCCGACAGAAAACGGCCGTTTGACCTTAGGGTGAGCAAGCCGCGTTCAAGAGCAATCAATTCGAGCGTCGTAGCGCCATCCGACCGACCCTGACGCCGCAATTGCGAAGCCGTCAGGCAAATGTCGGGGTAGCAATGGATCGGCTCGGGCGAACCGTCCGCGACGCAGACCAACCGGCCCTGCCTGTGACCTTCAGGCGAATTCTTGCCGGACTCGAAATACGCGTTCGCCGGGCTGCTTTCGAAGGCGCCGTGGCGCAGTTCGCCGGTGGAAGGGTCAACAAAGAGCACCGTGCCGAATGCCGTGAACAGCCGTGCGCGCGAAAATTCGGGGAGCTCGGTCATTTTCTCAGGCTTACCTCTTCCCGTCGCCGAACGAAGAAATCCAGGTTGTCCTTGAGGCGTTGGTTGTTTTGGTCGAGCTCTAGCGCCTTTTGCCCCCACTCGACGGCGCGCTCCATTGCGTTGAGGCGCCAGGATGCGATCGCCCCGAGATCGAAGAGCCGGAACCCCCAGCAACTCGCATCGTCCAGATAGCTGCCGGTGCGACGGGTTTTTTCGATCCCGTTGGCGCAGGCCCAGAACAGATTCAGCCAGTCGGCCCTGCCATGAAACTCCTCCGCCAGGTCGAGCCAGATCTCCCTGCGGTGGGGCGCCTCGATCCTTGCCTTGTCGAGCCAGAGCAGTTTGTCCTGCGGTTGCATGCGAGCGATGTAGCGCATTGCTTCGGAACGCTCTTCGCCCCAGATGCTTGCAGGCAGCGAAAGATAATGCTTGAGCAGGTGGATGGCTCGCTCGTGCTGATTGGCCCACATCAAATCCCGCCCGAGCCAGAAGCAGATTTGTCCGTCGTCCGGCTCCTCCTTGTGCGCGATTTCCATCAGCGGCAGGTAGTTGCTGCGCGTAGGCTTGGCGTGATCCTGTACTTCGGACATCACAATATCATCGCAACTGCCCGTCACCTCCTTTTCTCCGCTGAAGACGAGAGCTTCGTGGACGGCCCTCTTGAAGCGATAGCCCCAGCGATGGTGAAAATTCTTCGTTGGAAAGCTGCGCAGCGGAGTCGGGTTGTCGACGCTCGACCTGTAAACAGTTTGGCAGAACAGAGCCGTCATCTCCGGCGTCCAGGCTGCCTCCAGTTTCGGCCGCCAGCCTGGTTCGAGTGACCGGTCCATGTCCATCGTGCAGCAAACATCGACGTCGTCCGGGATCAAGGCCATGGCGGCATTGCGGGCGGTGTCGAAACGCCATGGACGGATGGCTATCCGATGCACGGTGACGCCGGCCGCGGTCAATCGTTCCACGGTGTCGTCGGTGCTGCCGGTGTCGGCCACTATCCGGTAGTCGGCATCGGCAGCCGAATTGGCCCAGCGTTCCGCGTTGGCGGCTTCGTTCAATGCGATGGTATAGACCGCGACTTTCACGACGCCTTCTCCGCCCTCCGAAGTTCCTGCGCGGACATGCCCGATTTGCCACGCTTGCGGATGGCCACGAGCCCGCCGAGCAATTTTGCCCGGTCGAGTTCGTAGTGGCTGTCGAAGAACAAAATTTCCGCAAATTGTCCGGCAAGCGCCCCGATACCAAGCGGATCGACCGAGCGCGCCGCCCCGTAGTCCTTGATTTCGCGCAACAATGTCTTGGTCAGCGTTATCTTGGCGGCATCCTCGCCCGGCGGCTGCCAGTCGAGATCCTCGATGAAATACCATCCGCTATCGGCGAGCAGGGGGAAGAACTCGCGAAGTGTCAACTGCTCGTCATAGGAGGCGTGGCTGCCGTCGTCGATGATTACGTCGAGCGAGCCTGGCTCGACTTTTGCGGCGACGCCGCGCAGGTCGTCCAGCTTGGATTGGTCGCAAATGAACGATTTGAACCTTTCGTTGTTCAGGCGCGAGAAATCAGTGAGGTCGACGCCGATAACCTGACAGAACGGAAAGTAGCTCTGCCACAGCGAGACGGATGGGGTCTCGGTCTGGTTGCCCTCTGCCAAGCCCCGGCACAGGCCGATCTCCATAAGTCTTCGCATGGACACCCGCCGCGCCGACAGCAGGCGATCGTAGATCCTCGCATAAAAATGGCGGTTGCCGGTATGCCGGTTCTTGTCGGTGTTGAACCGGTCGGCGAGTTTTGTGAATGCGGGAAAGCCGTCAAGCGGGCTGATCAGTTGCGCGATAAATGGGGCGCTCTTTTCGTCAGTCCTCGCTTCGTTGCGCGCCGTCCAAAGGTGGATGCCGAAAACGCGCTCATCGTTCAAATAGTCAGCCAGTTCCGCGATCGGCTTTTCGAACCTGTCTATCTCCGTCCAGTCGATCGAATTGAAGAACATCGGGCTGAACACCCGGTCGTGCAGCTCGGAGCCGGCATCCGAGGCGATGTAATCGGAGAGCAGCTTTGGTCCGATATCACCGAATTCCTTGCCCGGTGCCGCGTGGAAACGCTCGATCGACATTTCATAAAGCGCCCTCAGATGCCTGCTGTAGGGCTTGGCATAGATGACGTTGCCACAAATGAAATGACCCTTATGCGATCCACGCCATTGCAGATTGAAGAAATGGTCGCCGCTGAAGGGGAACGGCCGCAGCATGACGATGTCGGAATCCATCCATAGCCCGCCATGCTCGTAGAGCACGGCGTAGCGGAAGATATCGCTGAAATACCTGATCTCGGAACGGGCGACGATGCGCTCGAACGTGGCCCGAGGCATGACGTCGTCGGCAGCGCTCACCTCTATGCCGTGCTGCAGCAGGAATTCCAATCTGTTCGGCGAATAGCTCCACACGCGCACCGGATGGCCGGCCGCCCTCATCGAGGTGGTGGCGGCGATCAGGGTGCGGTGCTCGGCCTTGTCGGAGAGCACCTCGTAGAAGCAGTGGATCTGCGGCAGTGCCGCGCCGTCGCTGACGAACGGCACGATGCGCCGATCGAAATCCCGCGATTGCCGGCGCCGTTCCGCTGGCGAGTCGACTGCTTCCAGGAACGGCGCCAACTTGCGGAAGAATTCCTCTGTTGTCTGGCCCGAACGGAACGCGAAGGACCTCGGCTCCGTGGGTGCGGCGGCGCCGTTGGGGCGGTGGCCGCCGCTGGCGCCGCTCCAGTCAGCCTCTCCCACGCCCTGCGGCGTGAGAGGTAGCATCGGCTTGATGCCAGCAGCGGCTACGGTCTGGCCCGAAGCCAGTTCCGCAACGTCGTCGAGGAACGCGGCGACCTCGTCAGCCTGCACCGTCGCAATCCACGACTCGCTGTCGCCTGCGCCGTAGGAGATCATGAGCCGCTTGGCGTCGGGATGCCAGGCCATCCCGGCAGCAAACTCCACGCCTTTGGCATTGAAGTAGAAGGGCCGCGAGACCTTGGTCAGGTGGTACGCACCGTCGAACCAAACGAAACGGTGCTGGTAATAACGGCGGCCCTCGTTTGGTCTCGCGCGTGCCTCGTGTACCAGCGCCAGCCAGCCGCCGTTGAACAAGATTGCCTGCGAGCCGCCGCTGAACTGTGGCGCCGCGATCATCGGCTCCTGCTCCGAAATCGTCTGGCCGTTCTCGTCCAGGATCTTCGTGGGGTCGCAGAGATAGATGAAACGGAGCCGGTCGCTGCCGTCGGAAGTGCGTTCGACCAGCGGCATCCAGTTCTTCTCGTGCTGCCGTTGGCCGGCCGGGCGGACGACGCGCCAATCGGTGAGGATATGCGACCCGAGCCCACCGTCTTCGATTCTTGCCAGCACCTGCTCGCACCATCCTTCCGGCGTGAGCTGGCGCACGCAGGCTAGCCCCCAAAGCTTGTCGCGCCAGGCGAATAGCCGCATGTCCTCAAAGCCCAGCACCAGACCATAGGCGGGCGACGGCAGGTCGGCTGGCGGTAGCACTTCGCTCACGCCCTTCATCACCAGATCGCTGTCGAGGCGCAGCAGGAAGTTGCGCGTGGTGATCGGCGCATCGCCGGGCGTTACGTATTGGCCGCCATCGGTCAGTGTGTAGTTGACGGTCCGCTGCACCAGCACGATCCCGTCGCCGAGGCGCGCGACCGAAGGGTTGGTCGCCACATAACCCGCCGGCGCGGCAAAATCGATCCTCCGTGTCTTGAAGGACGGCATGACTTCGTTCGCCGGCCGCATGTAAAAATAGAGATTGGATCGCGCCAGGTCCCTCGGCGCGTCGCCGATCTCCCGGTTGAGCGCCAGCCAGTTGCAGGTCGCGAAGCCTCGATCCTTGCGCAAGGGATCGCGAGCGTAGTTCGCCGCGATCGCATATTCTTCCCGCATTCCTGCCGTGTAGACAAAGTCTTCGAGAAACAGGATGTCCTGCTCGGGTCGCCTGATCGCCAGTCCGGCCTCTGAAAACAGCACGCTGGCGTCGTTCATGCCCTTCTCGCGATAATGGTGGGCAAGGTCGTAGAGCGGCTCGGCGCGCTGCGGACGCTGGTTGAACGCGGCGAGCGCCTGGCGGATGAAGCCGGCATCGTCGCCCATCTTCTTGAGGCAGCGAGCCTCCTGGAGACGGGCGTTCCACGCCTCCTCGTCCCAGCCGCCCATCGCGGCACGCTTCGCGTAGGCCACCGCCGCCTCCGCAGTCCGCCCGGCATCACGGTAGGACTGCGCCAAGTAGAACCAGTAGCGATGGTTCTCCGGATCCTTGTCGAGGGCACCCAACAGCAGTTTTATGTCACGCTCGAATTTGTCGACGCGGTTCGAACCCGTGGCGTGATCCTTGTACCAGACACGTGCTAGTTCCTGCACGCCGCCGGGCACGTCGATATACTCATGGGTCACGCCGTGGTAGCGCGCATTGGCATCGCGTCTGACCAGGCGCGTGTTCCAATAGGCAAGGCCTGAATCCGCCCGTTGCAGCAACCGGTAGCCAGGCGCGTCGAGGCGTTCGCGGAAACTCGCGTCTTCGACGACAAGCTGCATGTCGGCGTCGTCGAACAGCAGATAGTCATAGGCAAGCGGCGACGCATAAGCATGGTCGAGCGCGGCGTTGCGCGCTTGCTCGAAATTGTGGAAGGGGAATTCATGCAACTCGCCAGGCAGGTTGCGCGCGGCAAAGAACGACCGGATGAAATCCTGCGTCCCATCGGTCGAGCCCGTATCGCCGATGACCCAGCAATCGATGTGGTCGGCAACCGCGCCCAGGCAACGCTCCAGGTTCGCCATCTCGTTCTTGACGATCATGTTGAGGCAGAGGCGCTTGCCGTTTGTCATATGACTGTCGACCCCCCGGATGATTCCAGGCTTGGGCGGCTGTGCTGTGATCCCATCCGCAATGGCGACTCCTTCGCAAGAGGATTCATCCGCTGCCTATGCCTCCGTACGCGCGCCGTTCGTGCAACATCGGCCGATCTGCACAAACGCCTTCGCTTGATGCATGTTAGTCAGGACTTTCGCGGCGGCAAGAGGCTGCCACACCCAGGCTGGGCCACAGGAACAACTGGCCGCGCCAACTTGGCTGATCAAACTCTCGTGACTTTTCATCGACGAATGGTGCCGGCCCCTAAGCCTTGAATTTTCAAAGGCATTCCGACACGAGCCGTCACGTCGATGTTCAATTGGCAAGGGCAACCCCGGGTCTTGTGATTCATAATTTGATAACTAAGCCATTTACAAGTTTATAATTTTTGAATTTACTAATATCTAATGCAACTGGGGGTGGGCGCAGATCGAGCTAGGGGCCGCATTTCGCGGATGTCTGCGAAGCTAAGAGGGGATCCAGGAGGCAAGCCACTTACATGCGTTAAGGACGTAGTGCTTTTAGTGGCGTGCCAGCGTACGGCGCTTTGACTTCAGCCATTGATCAAAGACCGTCGGTTTTCCCAAATTGAAGTGTCTTAGCAAGTATTCGGCCCCTCGCCGGTCGTCGCCGCAGTGTCGCGACACGCGTGATGGAGTCGACTGTGGTTCGAGTGTTACCGGCTGCCAGTGGTTATCGCGCCGACGCGAGCTCCCGCGCCCCCATTTCCCTGCCTTATCCGAACTCTTCCGCCTGCAACGGTCGCTCTGATGAAACTCATCTTCGAGCGGGGCCCTGGGTTCGCGACGCTTTCCTGGAATTGAACGACTCTCGGCCCCTGCCGCCGCGACCCGCTTGGTCAGGTAGTGGGCGCCCGGGACCGACTGAAACCTGAAACGACGAAACGAGAGAGGGCAGCGGCGCAAGCCGCCGCCGGTCAAGGAGGATTGTGATGAGCTACACGGCAGGCTTTGCGGTGATGGAAGTTACTGTTCGGGGTGTCTTGCCCATCGGTGAGAAGACCGAGAATGAAAACTATTTCATTCTGGACACGGTCAAGAGTGCGATCGTCGGCCAGGTTGTGCTCCCCAAAGCCGTCCAGCGAAGCCTCGCCGTTGCGCTAACCGTGAAAGTCCCAAGCAGCGCCCAAGCGCTTGCAATTGGCACCTTTGACGATGGCGGGAATTTTCAGGTGGCCGATTTCCTCCGGGTAGAGACCCCAACTGTCGGACATCCGGACGGCGCTGCCGGTCCGGCCGGCAGATGAACGCTCCCAAGCCCCTTGCCGCTAGAGCTCGCCGCCCAAGCCAACGGGCGGTTTCCCCTTGAATTGAATTCAAAGCCAACAGGAGCCAGTCATGGCCCGCGCCTCTGAAATTCTTTTTGTGGATCCATCAGTCTCCGACCTCGACACCGTTCTTGGCAACCTCAGGCCTGAGGTCCGGGCTGTCGTGCTCGACAGCCGTCGGCCGGCGGCGCAGCAGATCGCCGCCGCGCTCGTGGGGCACGAAGCGCTCGATGCGGTCCATATCATGGCGCATGGCGCGCCGGGACGGGTTCAATTCGCGACCGGAGAGTGGTCGACCGCCACGCTGAAGGATGCCGTCGAGGATCTCGCCGCGATTGGCCGCGCGCTCGCCGCCGACGGCGAACTGCGGCTGTGGAGCTGCGAGACGGCCGCGGGGAACACTGGCGAGACGTTCGTTGCGGCTTTGGAGGAGGCGACCGGCGCGGATGTTCGTGCATCCAGGGCGTTGGTTGGCAATGCTGCGTTGGGTGGTTCTTGGCTGATCTCTGCGAGCGCATTTATGCCCTTGCCGCCACTCACCGCAAGCGGAGTCGCGAGTTATGCCGGCCTCCTCGCATCGGCTGATCTGACGCTTACTGGCCAGATAACGGCTACGGGAAATAGTAAATCGGTCAATACGTACTATCTGGTCGATACGACAGTAAACCCAGCTACAGTTGTTGGTACATTTTCGCTACCTTCGGCGCAAAATGGTTTAGTTTTTAATTTTGCGGCCACCATTACCATTCCTAACACAACAGATACTTACGTAGTTTACAATGCAAACTTCGGGACGGTAGGAACGCTGACGCCTGGTCCAGGCACTCCACCAAGTACTTATGATTTTACAACCGGCGCGGACAATGGGACCGGTGGAAATACAAATGGCGGGAATGAGTTTAGCGGCGGAATCCTCAACCTGACAAGTAACGGGACGGTAGGCCCGACAGGCCCTGCTGGCCCGACGGGTGCTACCGGAGCCACCGGTGCGACGGGTGCTACAGGCGCTACCGGTGCTACCGGAGCCACAGGTGCGACAGGTGCTTCTGGCGCCAGCGGCTCGACTGGTGCGACGGGCGCTACGGGAGCAACCGGAGCTACTGGCGCGACAGGCGCCTCGGGCGCCAGCGGCTCGACCGGCGCCACAGGCGCTACGGGCGCGACCGGAGCCACGGGTTCAACAGGTGCTTCTGGCGCCAGCGGCGCGACGGGCGCCACAGGCTCTACGGGCGCAACTGGATCTACTGGCGCGACAGGCGCCTCGGGCGCTAGCGGCTCCACCGGCGCGACGGGCGCCACAGGTTCTACTGGAGCCACAGGCGCGACCGGCGCGGGTGGGGCGACTGGTGCCACCGGTGCGACCGGTGCGGCTGGTGAGACAGGAGCGACCGGCTCAACGGGCGCAACCGGGTCTACCGGCGCGACCGGTGACACAGGTGCAACGGGCTCGTCGGGCGCTACCGGCTCAACCGGAGCGTCTGGTTCGACTGGTGCAACCGGGGCTACAGGTGCGACCGGTGGCACGGGTGCAACTGGTTCGACTGGCGCCACTGGCGCGACTGGTGACACGGGTGCCACTGGCTCGACCGGAGCGACAGGCTCGACCGGAGCAACTGGCTCGACTGGCGCCACCGGCTCGACGGGTGCAACCGGGGCCACAGGTGCGACCGGTGACACGGGCGCCACTGGCTCAACCGGAGCGACAGGCTCGACCGGCGCTACCGGCTCGACTGGTGCGACCGGGGCTACAGGCGCGACCGGTGACACAGGTGCAACGGGTTCGACTGGAGCGACAGGTTCGACTGGCGCTACTGGCTCGACTGGTGCGACTGGGGCTACAGGCGCGACCGGTGACACAGGTGCAACGGGTTCGACTGGCGCCACCGGGTCGACCGGTGCCACTGGCTCGACCGGAGCGACAGGCTCGACCGGCGCTACTGGCTCGACTGGGGCTACAGGCGCGACCGGTGACACAGGTGCAACGGGTTCGACTGGCGCCACCGGGTCGACCGGTGCCACTGGCTCGACCGGAGCGACAGGCTCGACGGGCGCTACTGGCTCGACTGGGGCTACAGGCGCGACCGGTGACACAGGTGCAACGGGTTCGACTGGCGCCACCGGGTCGACCGGTGCAACCGGCTCGACCGGAGCGACAGGCTCGACCGGAGCAACCGGCTCGACCGGCGCTACTGGCTCGACTGGGGCTACAGGCGCGACCGGTGACACAGGTGCAACGGGTTCGACTGGCGCCACCGGGTCGACCGGTGCAACTGGCTCGACCGGAGCGACAGGCTCGACCGGCGCTACTGGCTCGACTGGGGCTACAGGCGCGACCGGTGACACAGGTGCAACGGGTTCGACTGGCGCCACCGGGTCGACCGGTGCAACTGGCTCGACCGGAGCGACAGGCTCGACCGGCGCTACTGGCTCGACCGGAGCCACCGGCTCGACTGGAGCAACCGGCTCGACTGGTGCCACCGGCTCGACCGGAGCAACCGGATCGACCGGTGCGACGGGCTCGACTGGCGCCACCGGCTCGACCGGAGCAACTGGTTCGACTGGAGCAACCGGCTCGACCGGAGCCACCGGCTCGACAGGTGCGACGGGTTCGACCGGTGCAACTGGTTCGACCGGTGCGACGGGCTCGACCGGAGCGACGGGTTCGACCGGAGCGACTGGTTCGACTGGCGCAACCGGCTCGACCGGAGCCACCGGCTCGACGGGTGCGACCGGCTCGACCGGAGCAACCGGCTCGACCGGTGCGACCGGCGCCACCGGCTCGACTGGAGCAACCGGCTCGACCGGTGCGACCGGCTCGACCGGAGCAACCGGCTCAACCGGAGCAACTGGTTCGACTGGCGCAACCGGCTCGACTGGAGCAACAGGCTCGACTGGCGCCACCGGCACAACCGGAGCGACTGGCTCGACCGGCGCCACCGGCTCGACCGGAGCAACCGGCTCGACTGGCGCTACCGGCTCGACTGGAGCCACCGGCACAACCGGAGCGACTGGCTCGACCGGCGCCACCGGCTCGACCGGAGCAACCGGCTCGACCGGAGCAACCGGCTCGACCGGAGCGACAGGTTCAACCGGTGCGACGGGTTCGACTGGAGCAACCGGTTCGACCGGAGCGACCGGCTCGACCGGAGCAACCGGCTCGACCGGAGCGACAGGTTCAACCGGTGCGACGGGTTCGACTGGAGCAACCGGTTCGACCGGTTCGACCGGCTCAACTGGAGCCACCGGCTCGACCGGAGCAACGGGCTCGACCGGCGCCACCGGCTCGACAGGTGCGACGGGTTCGACTGGAGCAACCGGCTCCACCGGAGCAACCGGCTCAACTGGAGCCGCCGGCTCGACTGGAGCAACCGGCTCGACCGGTGCCACCGGAGCGACGGGCTCGACTGGTGCGACGGGCTCGACCGGCGCCACCGGCTCGACCGGCGCCACCGGCTCGACTGGTGCGACGGGTTCGACTGGCGCCACTGGCTCGACGGGTGCGACGGGTTCGACTGGAGCAACCGGCTCGACCGGAGCCACCGGTTCGACCGGAGCGACGGGTTCGACCGGAGCAACCGGCTCGACCGGAGCCACCGGTTCGACCGGAGCGACAGGTTCGACCGGAGCAACCGGCTCGACTGGCGCTACCGGCTCGACAGGTGCCACTGGCTCGACTGGGGCAACCGGTTCGACCGGAGCAACTGGTTCGACGGGTTCGACTGGTGCTACCGGCTCGACTGGGGCAACCGGTTCGACTGGGGCAACCGGTTCGACTGGAGCAACCGGCTCGACCGGCGCCACCGGCTCGACGGGTGCGACCGGCTCGACTGGTGCTACCGGATCGACCGGAGCAACGGGCGCGACTGGCTCGACTGGATCGACCGGAGCAACAGGCTCTACCGGCGCTACAGGCTCTACAGGTGCCACTGGAGCGACCGGTGCCACCGGCGCTACAGGAGCAACTGGCGCAACCGGTGATACCGGAGCTACGGGTGCGACCGGCGCCACCGGTGCGACTGGCGATACCGGTGCGACAGGTGCCACTGGAGCAACAGGCTCAACCGGAGCAACTGGCGCCACCGGTGATACCGGAGCTACGGGTGCAACCGGCGCGACTGGTGATACTGGCGCAACGGGTTCGACCGGCGCTACCGGTTCCACCGGCGCCACCGGTTCGACCGGTGCGACTGGCGCGACTGGTGCAACAGGCTCGCAAGGTCCAACGGGCCCGACCGGAGCGACTGGCCCGGGCGGTGAGACTGGTGACCACCACCATGGCAACAACGGCTTTGGCAATGGAGATCAGGATGCACCTGGTAATTCCGGGAACCATAACAATGCCGAAAACGGCCCTGGTCACAAAGCCAACGTCACGGCAACCACGCTGGGGCTGGCGGACACCAAGCAGTTCCTGCAACCCGGCTCGGGCGGCGGCGACAGCCATGGCTCGTTCCGGCATCTGGTCGGCCAGGCGGTCAGTTCGGTGACGACCGACCTCTTGAACGTTCTCAATACGGTCAGCGGCTTCGGTCAGAACCAGAACCAGTCGTCCGGAGCCGCGTCCGATCTGACTTCGGACAAGGGTACGCAGGGCGCCGGATACGGCAACACCGACGACACGCTGAAGAAGGCCATGAAGGACATCCTGAAGCCGCATGAATGAGCGGCCGGAACCGGCTCGCCGAAGCCGGCCGGAAGTTGACAAGCGAACGCGCGGGCCTTGCGCAAATGCGAGGCTCGCGCGTTCGACGTTCAGGGGCGGGCCGGGCGTCTGAAGGTTTGGAGCAGGTTCCAGGAAAAGCGCGTGGCGGTTTTCCGTCCGGAATCGCCTAGAAAACAAAAGCTAATGCATGTCGCCCCAAAGTGTGTAGCGGTTTTGGGACAATGACATGCATAAAAACGGCAACCTAAAGCGCGTCGCATTAGGCCGGTCAGACGCGACGCGCTTTAGAGCGGGTCAGCGATTCCATCAAACGATAAACCGCTCTGGGACTTTCGTCGGTGCCGTGGCGCGCGTTTTCCTGATGGCCCCCGTTCCTTCGGCAATCACGATGGGCCCTCGGGGTAGGCAATTGGTGCCACCCTGGTTCAGCCGGATGTCCCCGCTGCCGGTTAACCAAAGGTAGTTCTTGTAATTATTATTCATTTACAAGTTGCTTATTTTCCAGTTTACTAATTTTTAACGTGTTGGGGTTGCTGCGGGCTGGCGGGCCTGCGGTCTTGTGAAGTTTTGGGGAGCTGGGGGAATAAGCCAAACAGCGGACGAGTAAGAAGAGGCACGCAGTGGTGACGTGCCCCTGGAGCCGCCTTGACGTTTGCCTGCCCGCGCTGGCGGACAGATTTCCCGTTCCGGAATTCCCCTTGAGTTGACGCCGAGTCATCGGCGCAAGCGCTGTTGGGGTGCGCAATGGATCGAGTGAGTTCGCGTGTGTGCCGGTGCGGCGCAGGCTGCGGCGGCAAAAGGCCGGCGATCCGCCGGCGCCACCGGATGCGTCCGGCAGCGACTGGCCGCCGGGCCAATCCGACGATCCCCTTCATCAAAGCCATTCCGCGGCCGTCCAATCCCGCGACGCCGTCAGTCCAGCACAGTCAGCCCTCCCGTTCGACCTGGCCGTCTCACACATCGCCGGCCAGTGCCTTCAGCTCGAACCCAACCGGCACAGGTAGGACCTCGCCATGACCCGCGCCTCCGAACTGCTTTTCGTCGATCCCTCGGTATCCGATCTCGGCACCATTCTGAGAAACCTGAGGCCGGAGGTCGAGGCGATCGTGCTCGACGGCACGACGCCGCCGGCGCGGCAGATGGCGAGGGCGCTCGAAGGCCGCGACGGGCTCGAGGCGGTGCACGTCATCGCGCACGGCGCGCCCGGGCGTGTGAGTTTCGCGGGTGGTGAGTGGTCGGCGCGGACGCTTGAGGACGAGGCCGACGATCTTGCCGCGATCGGTGGGGTGCTCCGCAAGGGCGGTGATCTCAGGCTGTGGAGCTGCTTCGCCGGTGCCGGCGATGAAGGCGGGGCATTCGTCGATGGCCTGGCACGCGCGACCGGCGCGAACGTTGCCGCTGCGACCGGGCTGGTCGGCGCTGCGGCGAAAGGTGGAAGCTGGAATTTCGAAGAGCGCGACAGCGCCGCGATAGTGCCGCCGCTGACTGATGCCGGCGTAGTGAGCTACGCAGGGGTGATGGTGACCAGAACTTGGAATGGAGGCACCTCCACCAACTGGGGTACGAGCACAAACTGGACCCCCGCCCCTGGTGGAACCTCTGGTCCTTTGGCGGGTGACGACGTCATCATCGGAAGCGCCGGCGCAAACGCCCCATCGCTTACCGCCAACACGAACAGCCTCAATTCTTTGACGATAAACGCGAGCAGGACGCTTACCCTCGCAGGATTCCAGCTTATCGTTAACGGAACTGGAGCTTCGGCGATCAATTTGTCGGCCAGCGGAGCCACCATCGCGGTCGGGACTGGCACGATAAATCTCACCGGCAACACAAACTCCAATGCGATCAATCTGTCAGCCTCGGGAGCCACGATCACAGTGGCCGGCGGCACCATCAACGATTCCGGCGGCTTGAACCTCGCGTCAGGCGCGACCCTGTCCGGGCGTGGCACGGTCAACGTCACTGGGCACTACACGGGAACCGGCACAATCTCGGCCACCGGCGGCGGCGTGCTCGATGTGTTCGGCACCGTCGACAGCGGTGTCGTGCTCAACATAAGCACCGCAGCCAATTCGACCCTGAAAATAGAGAATACGGCAACTTCTGCAGCGGCAATTTCCATCAACAACGCTAACCAAACGCTGGAGATTGGCACTGCCGGCGTTGTGACAATCAGCGCCGCGCAGAGCATCACCAACGGCAAGATTCAACTCGATGGCCCCGGCTCCACGCTGGTTGACGCCTCCGGCCTCACGGTCGGCGCCGGCGCGACGCTGACCGGCGCGGGAACGGTGTCGGCGAACATCAATACCGGCACGGGTGCCATTATTGCGAGCGGCGGCCTTCTGGATATCAGCGGCAACATTGCCAGTGGTGTTACCGGCCTCCAGGTCTCCTCGGGCAACACGCTTCGGCTCGATGGCACAGTCGCCAGCGGATCCATCGTGACGCTCGGCGCCGGTACGGGGACTACCCTTGACCTCACCAACCTCTCTGGATTCAGCGGCACTATCAGCGGGCTCAACATCGGCCCCAGCATCTCGACGGCGTCCAACCAGATCGATTTTGGCAACACCAGCATTGTTGCCGCGAGCGTGAATGGCAGCACCCTCACTGTGGTTGACGGCGCCGGCCAATCATACGCGTTGACACTTGGTGCCCCCTATGCCGCGGGCACCCTCGTGAATTTGAAGAGCGACGGAGCCGGCGGCACCGACGCCTTCTTCAGCACGTCGGCAGCGACGAACACGTTCACGGCGGCAAATGCCGTCGACTCATGGCTCGACACTAGCAGCTCCAATAACGTCTGGAACGGCACCAATACCGTGCCGTCCACAACACCAGCTGCCGGGACGAATTTCACGTTTGTCGGCGCACACCCCGGCAGCAATGCCAAGGCTGTGGACAGCCGGATATACATGCCGCCGACCCTGCGCCAAGCCACAGGCACTGGCGCTAGCGTTTGGTCAATTAATGACACCAGCGGTGCGGCCCAGTTCACCACCTCGCTGACCCTGATCAACCAGGGTCAGATTTTCGTGAACGGCACCGCAAATCTGACGTCGGGAACGTCGGCAACCACCAATTGGACCCTCACCGGTGCCAGTGCTGCCAGCACCGTCGGCAATCAGTTCTTCGAGAATGACGGCTCCATCAACATCGTCGGCACGACGGCGGCCGCCCTTGCGAGCGGCTTCTCAACTTCCGCGACGTTCTCCGGCAATATCTACGTAACCGGTAACGGCTACATGAATCTATTCGGTAACGCGTCGCTGGTGTTCGGCACCGGCGTTGGGGTGGCCGCCGGCCAGACCGTCAACTTCATCACTGACGGTAACAACATCACCAAGGGCACAGTTACCGAAATCAGCTCGCAACTTGTCAGTGCGGCATATGCAGGGTTTCTGCCCGGCGATAGCCTAGTGCTGGAGAATCTGGGTGCCACTCCCGTCTCCGAGGTCGTTGTCGACGGCAATGGACAAGCGACAGTTTACATTTACAGCGGTGCGAACGGCACCGGCACATTGCTCGACGCTGAGACATTCCTCGGCAATTTTACCAACGGCAATAGCGACTTCGTCTTCACAAACAGCTCTGCCAATGGCGGCCAGGTAACGATAGGGGCTACCGGCTCGGCAGGCCGGGCGGTCGGGCCCACAGGTCCGACTGGCGCCACGGGTTCGACAGGTGCCACCGGCGCTACGGGCGCGACCGGCGCCACTGGCGCGACCGGAGCTACCGGCTCCACGGGTGCGACCGGCGCCACAGGCGCCACAGGTGCTACTGGCTCGACCGGCGCGACCGGAGCGACCGGTGATACGGGTGCCACCGGCGCGACCGGAGCCACAGGTGCGACTGGAGCCATCGGCGCGACCGGCGCCACGGGTGCCACAGGCGCGACTGGCGATACGGGTGCCACCGGCGCTACCGGAGCCACCGGAGCAACGGGTGCCACAGGCTCGACCGGTGCGACTGGCGCCACCGGCGCCACGGGCGCAAC
>NZ_RZOY02000013.1:109119-111732 GCF_004022705.2 Mesorhizobium sp. M2D.F.Ca.ET.226.01.1.1 | reverse complement strand
TACCGGCGCCACGGGTGCCACAGGCGCGACTGGCGATACGGGTGCCACCGGCGCTACCGGAGCCACCGGAGCAACGGGTGCCACAGGCTCGACCGGTGCGACTGGCGCCACCGGCGCCACGGGCGCAACTGGTGATACCGGCGCCACGGGCGCGACCGGCGATACCGGCGCCATGGGTGCCACCGGTGCCACCGGGGCAACTGGCGCCACGGGTGCGACTGGCGACACCGGAGCCACGGGCGCGACCGGCGCGACAGGCGCCACGGGTGCGACTGGCGATACGGGAGCCACGGGTGCCACTGGCGCGACAGGCGCTACGGGTGCGACTGGCGACACGGGCGCGACCGGCGACACCGGAGCTACGGGTGCCACCGGCGCGACAGGTGCCACAGGTGCGACCGGCGATACCGGCGCCACGGGTGCCACCGGCGCCACGGGCGCGACCGGCGACACCGGAGCTACGGGTGCCACCGGCGCGACAGGTGCCACAGGTGCGACCGGCGATACCGGCGCCACGGGTGCCACCGGCGCCACGGGCGCGACCGGCGACACCGGAGCCACGGGCGCGACCGGCGATACCGGCGCCACGGGTGCGACTGGCGATACGGGAGCCACGGGTGCCACTGGCGCGACTGGCGATACCGGAGCGACCGGTGCCACCGGTGCAACAGGCGCTACGGGCGCCACAGGCGCCACAGGTGCGACCGGCGATACCGGAGCCACGGGCGCTACCGGAGCGACCGGTGCCACGGGTGCGACTGGCGATACCGGAGCCACGGGTGCGGCTGGCGATACCGGAGCCACGGGTGCCACGGGTGCCACCGGCGCGACAGGCGCCACCGGTGCGACCGGCGCCACAGGTGCGACTGGCGACACCGGAGCCACGGGCGCGACCGGCGACACCGGCGCGACGGGTGCCACCGGCGCGACAGGTGCCACAGGTGCGACCGGCGATACCGGCGCCACGGGTGCCACAGGCGCGACTGGCGATACGGGTGCCACCGGCGCTACCGGAGCCACCGGAGCAACGGGTGCCACAGGCTCGACCGGTGCGACTGGCGCCACCGGCGCCACGGGCGCAACTGGTGATACCGGCGCCACGGGCGCGACCGGCGATACCGGCGCCATGGGTGCCACCGGTGCCACCGGGGCAACTGGCGCCACGGGTGCGACTGGCGACACCGGAGCCACGGGCGCGACCGGCGCGACAGGCGCCACGGGTGCGACTGGCGATACGGGAGCCACGGGTGCCACTGGCGCGACAGGCGCTACGGGTGCGACTGGCGACACGGGCGCGACCGGCGACACCGGAGCTACGGGTGCCACCGGCGCGACAGGTGCCACAGGTGCGACCGGCGATACCGGCGCCACGGGTGCCACCGGCGCCACGGGCGCGACCGGGGCCACCGGAGCTACGGGTGCCACCGGCGCGACAGGTGCCACAGGTGCGACCGGCGACACCGGCGCCACGGGTGCCACCGGTGCCACCGGCGCCACCGGCGCCACCGGCGCCACGGGCGCGACCGGCGCGACAGGCGCCACGGGTGCGACTGGCGATACGGGAGCCACGGGTGCCACTGGCGCGACTGGCGATACCGGAGCGACCGGTGCCACCGGTGCAACAGGCGCTACGGGCGCCACAGGCGCCACAGGTGCGACCGGCGATACCGGAGCCACGGGCGCTACCGGAGCGACCGGTGCCACGGGTGCGACTGGCGATACCGGAGCCACGGGTGCGGCTGGCGATACCGGAGCCACGGGTGCCACGGGTGCCACCGGCGCGACAGGCGCCACCGGTGCGACCGGCGCCACAGGTGCGACTGGCGACACCGGAGCCACGGGCGCGACCGGCGACACCGGCGCGACGGGTGCCACCGGCGCGACAGGTGCCACAGGTGCGACCGGCGATACCGGCGCCACGGGTGCCACCGGCGCCACGGGCGCGACCGGCGATACCGGAGCCACGGGTGCCACCGGCGCCACGGGCGCGACCGGCGATACCGGAGCCACGGGTGCCACGGGTGCCACCGGCGCGACAGGCGCCACCGGTGCGACCGGCGCCACAGGTGCGACTGGCGACACCGGAGCCACGGGTGCCACTGGCGCGACAGGCGCTACGGGTGCGACTGGCGATACCGGAGCAACAGGTGCCACCGGCGCGACCGGTGCCACGGGTGCGACCGGCGCCACAGGTGCGACTGGCGACACCGGAGCCACGGGCGCGACAGGCGCTACGGGTGCGACTGGCGACACCGGAGCCACGGGCGCGACCGGCGACACCGGAGCCACGGGTCCCACCGGCGCGACAGGCGCCACCGGTGCGACCGGCGCCACAGGTGCGACTGGCGACACCGGAGCCACGGGTGCCACTGGCGCGACAGGCGCTACGGGTGCGACTGGCGACACCGGAGCCACGGGCGCGACCGGCGACACCGGAGCCACGGGTGCCACTGGCGCGACAGGCGCTACGGGTGCGACTGGCGACACCGGAGCAACAGGTGCCACCGGCGCGACCGGTGCCACGGGTGCTACTGGCGATACGGGCGCAACCGGCGCGACGGGTGCCACCGGCGCAACCGGCGCGACGGGTGCCACCGGCGCGACAGGCGCTAC
>NZ_RZOY02000013.1:0-109020 GCF_004022705.2 Mesorhizobium sp. M2D.F.Ca.ET.226.01.1.1 | reverse complement strand
ACCGGAGCAACAGGTGCCACCGGCGCGACCGGTGCCACGGGTGCTACTGGCGATACGGGCGCAACCGGCGCGACGGGTGCCACCGGCGCAACCGGCGCGACGGGTGCCACCGGCGCGACAGGCGCTACGGGTGCGACTGGCGATACCGGTGCAACTGGCGATACCGGTGCAACTGGCGCTACCGGCGCGACCGGTGCCACGGGTGCGACTGGCGATACCGGAGCGACAGGTGCCACCGGCGCGACTGGTGCCACAGGTGCGACCGGCGATACCGGCGCCACAGGTGCGACCGGCGATACGGGTGCGACTGGAGCAACCGGAGCCACAGGCGCGACCGGCGATACGGGTGCCACTGGAGCAACCGGCGCCACGGGTGCGACCGGCGATACCGGAGCAACAGGTGCCACCGGCGCGACCGGTGCCACGGGTGCGACTGGCGATACCGGCGCGACGGGTGCCACCGGCGCGACAGGTGCCACGGGTGCGACCGGCGATACCGGAGCCACGGGCGCTACCGGAGCGACCGGCGCCACGGGTGCGACCGGCGATACGGGTGCAACTGGCGCCACCGGAGCAACCGGTGCCACTGGTGCTACTGGCGATACGGGCGCAACCGGCGCCACAGGTGCGACCGGAGCCACCGGTGCGACTGGTGATACGGGTGCCACTGGTGCCACCGGCGCAACCGGCGCCACAGGTGCGACTGGCGATACCGGAGCAACAGGTGCCACCGGCGCGACCGGTGCCACGGGTGCTACTGGCGATACGGGCGCAACCGGCGCGACGGGTGCCACCGGCGCAACCGGCGCGACGGGTGCCACCGGCGCGACAGGCGCTACGGGTGCGACTGGCGATACCGGTGCAACTGGCGCTACCGGCGCGACCGGTGCCACGGGTGCGACTGGCGATACCGGAGCGACAGGTGCCACCGGCGCGACTGGTGATACCGGAGCGACGGGTGCAACCGGAGCAACAGGCGCCACGGGTGCGACTGGCGACACCGGAGCCACGGGTGCAACGGGCGCGACAGGCGCTACGGGTGCGACTGGCGACACCGGAGCCACGGGCGCGACCGGCGATACCGGAGCAACAGGTGCCACCGGCGCGACAGGTGCCACCGGCGCGACTGGTGATACCGGAGCGACGGGTGCAACTGGAGCAACAGGCGCCACGGGTGCGACCGGCGACACCGGAGCCACGGGTGCAACGGGCGCGACAGGCGCTACGGGCGCGACCGGCGATACCGGAGCAACAGGTGCCACCGGCGCGACAGGTGCCACCGGCGCGACTGGTGATACCGGAGCGACGGGTGCAACTGGAGCAACAGGCGCCACGGGTGCGACCGGCGACACCGGAGCCACGGGTGCAACGGGCGCGACAGGCGCTACGGGCGCGACCGGCGATACCGGAGCAACAGGTGCCACCGGCGCGACAGGTGCCACCGGCGCGACTGGTGATACCGGAGCGACGGGTGCAACTGGAGCAACAGGCGCCACGGGTGCGACCGGCGACACCGGAGCCACGGGTGCCACCGGAGCGACCGGCGCCACGGGTGCAACCGGCGATACGGGTGCCACGGGTGCCACCGGCGCGATTGGTGATACCGGAGCGACGGGTGCAACCGGAGCAACAGGCGCCACGGGTGCGACTGGCGACACCGGAGCCACAGGTGCGACCGGCGATACCGGCGCCACAGGTGCGACCGGTGCGACCGGCGATACTGGCGCCACGGGTGCCACCGGTGCGACTGGCGATACCGGAGCGACGGGTGCCACTGGCGCAACCGGCGCCACGGGTGCGACTGGCGATACCGGCGCGACTGGTGATACCGGAGCGACGGGTGCCACCGGAGCAACTGGCGCCACGGGTGCAACCGGCGATACGGGTGCAACTGGCGCCACCGGAGCAACCGGTGCCACGGGTGCAACCGGCGATACGGGTGCAACTGGCGCCACCGGAGCAACCGGTGCCACGGGTGCTACTGGCGATACGGGCGCAACCGGCGCCACCGGAGCAACCGGTGCCACGGGTGCTACTGGCGATACGGGCGCAACCGGCGCCACAGGTGCGACCGGAGCCACCGGTGCGACTGGTGATACGGGTGCCACTGGTGCGACTGGAGCAACCGGGGCCACCGGTGCGACTGGTGATACGGGTGCCACTGGAGCCACCGGCGCCAGAGGTGCAACCGGCGCTACGGGTGCCACGGGCGCAACTGGTTCGACCGGCGCCACGGGCGCAGCTGGTGCCACTGGCAGCACTGGAGCTACCGGTTCGACCGGAGCGACTGGCGCAACGGGAGCCACCGGTGCAACCGGAGGCACCGGAGCCACAGGCGCGACCGGACCGAAGGGAGCCACGGGCGCTACCGGGGCAACCGGTGCCACCGGCGCCACGGGTGCGACCGGACCGAAGGGCGACACCGGGCCTAAGGGCGATACCGGGCCGAAGGGAGCCACGGGCGCGACCGGAGCAACCGGTGCTACGGGTGCGACCGGACCTAAGGGCGACACCGGACCGAAGGGCGCAACTGGGGCAACCGGTGCCACGGGTGCGACCGGACCGAAGGGCGACACCGGGCCTAAGGGCGATACCGGGCCGAAGGGAGCCACGGGCGCGACTGGGGCGACCGGCGCTACCGGCACCACGGGTGCGACCGGACCCAAGGGCGATACCGGGCCGAAGGGGGCCACGGGCGCGACTGGGGCGACTGGCGCAACCGGAGCCACGGGTTCGACCGGACCCAAGGGCGACACCGGGCCGAAGGGAGCCACGGGCGCAACCGGCGCAACCGGCGCCACGGGTGCCACTGGGCCTAAGGGCGATACCGGGCCAAAGGGCGCGACCGGAGACAGGGGCCCGACAGGTCCCACCGGCCCGACCGGTCCGACTGGATCCGGTGGCGGCAACCACAACTCAAGTGTTGTGACGGCCTCGACGCTGGCGACGACGTCGACCCAAAAGACGGCAAAGGTCACCACCAGTTCCCTGGGGCTCAAGGATACGACGCACTTCCTGCAGTCCGGCTCGGGCGATGGTCCCGCCGGCGGCCATGGGTCGTTCCGCCAGCTTCTCGGCCAAGTGACCGGCTCGGTGACGACCGACCTCCTGAATGTGCTCAGCACGATCTGGGGATCTGGTCAGAACCAGAATAAGTCGTCGGGCGTGAGCACCGACCTGGCCTCGGACAAGACCAAGACCGGCGCCGGCTTCGGCAACATCGACGACACGTTCAAGAAGGCTTTGAAGGATATCTTGAAACCGCATGAGTGAGGGCGAATGGCGACCGGACGGGCCTCGGTGGAAACCGGCCCAGGATTGAGAAACGGGCGTGCGGGCCTTGCGCAAAATGCAAGGTCCGCGCGTTCATCGCTCCGATTGGCGAGAGGGCTCGCCTGGCCAACCCGCTCGGAGTATAGTGCAGGCTGCCGGGGAACGCGGGTGGGGTCGGCCCGTCTCGGCAACGTCGCCCGCGTGACGGAAGTAGGGTAGATGGTTGGTGTACCTATCAACGCCGAAGGCCAGCCGGTCCTGATCAAGGCTGACACGAAAGCGGACGCGCCCGGCAAGGTTGGGCCAGACAGCGAAGCGGCACGGAGTCCTGGCGGGCCCGCCGAGTTCGATCGGCTCGCGCCGCGCTTGAAGGCGACGGTGCGCGTGGCCCGCTACCACGGTGTCGAGCTCGACCCCAACGAATTCAGGGCGGCGAGCGCCAGCCCGGTTCCGGGCGCCGCCGATCTCTCCCAGTGGGCGCAGAACGGTGGCATGTGGGCGCGCGCTGTCCGCATCCGCTGGTCGCATCTTTTGCGCTTCGAGCAGACGGGGCCGGTGGTTCTGCTGTTCAGTGACGGCGGCGCGGGCCTGCTTACAGGGGCGAGCGCCGAACGGAATATCGTTTTCCTCAAAAGTGTCGATGCGCCCGACGACGCGGAAGGCGTGCCGATTGACGAGCTTCGGCTGTTGCAGGTGTGGTCGGGTGAAGCCGTCCTCTTGCGGCCGACACGATCCTTCATCGCGGCGGATGCGCCCTTCACCTTTCACTGGCTGGTCGACCTCGTGCGGCTGGAGAGCAGGCCGCTGCGTGATATCGGAATCGCCTCGTTCACGCTCAGCATCCTGACCATCCTGCCGCCCCTCATCGTGATGACTGTGGTCAACAAGGTGCTCCAGTTCAACAGCATATCGACCCTGGTGTTGCTGACCGCCGTGATCGCCGTTGTCTTCGCTTACGAGACGCTCCTCGGCCACGCGCGGCGGCTGATCATCAATGTTGTCGGCGCCCGCCTGGACACCAAGCTGAACTTGCACGTCTTCAGCCGGCTCCTGCGCCTGCCGCTTGACTATTTCGAGCGCCATCCGGCCGGCGAAACCATGTACCACCTTGCGCAGGTCCACCGCATACGCGAGTTCCTGACTGGCAAGCTGCTCAGCACGTTTCTCGACCTGATCACGCTGTGCGTGCTCATACCCGTGATGTTCTACATAAATGCCACGCTTGCCTGGATTGTGCTTTTTTGCGCGGGGGTGATCATGGCGATCATCTTCGCCTTCCTTGCGCCGCTGCGCCGACGCTACCAGCAGGTGGTCGACGCAGAGACCTGGAAGTCGGCCGCGCTAGGCGAAACCGTCGTTGGCATCAAGACCGTCAAGGCGCTCGGTCTCGAACCGCAGCGCAAGGCGCTGTGGGACGAGCGGGTGGCGGAGGCAGGCAAGGCGCGCCTCTCCTTCGGGCAACTGGCGAATTGGCCGCAGACCCTCGTGACGCCGATAGAGCGTGTCATGGTCCTCGGCACCATGTTGATCGGCGCCTATCTCGCGATGAACGACCGATCAGGATACATGGTCGGCAGCCTCTTTGCCTTCATGATGATCGCTCAACGCGTCGCGCAACCGCTGGTCGGCCTGGCTCGGCTGGTCGAGGATTACGAAGAGGTCGGGGCCGCGATCGGCGAGGCCGCGTCGGTACTCAACCGCCCGCTGGAAAGCACGTCCACTTCCGCGGGGTTGAGGCCAAAACTCGTCGGCGAGATCAAGTTCAGCGATCTGACCTTCAGTTACATCGGCACCAAGACGCCGGCGCTCGACCGGGTCAGTTTCGACATTCCGGCAGGTACGATGTTCGGTATTGTCGGTCGCAGCGGGTCGGGAAAATCGACGATTGCGCGACTGTTGCAGGGGATCAATCGCGACTACAGCGGATTCCTCAAGCTCGATGGGGTAGACCTCAAGGAAATCAACCTTCGCCACCTTCGCCAGGGGCTGGGCGTTGTCCTTCAAGACAACTTTCTCTTCCGCGGCTCGATCAGGGACAACATTATTGCCGGACGTGCCGGCTTGACGCTTTCCGACGCCATGCGCGCAGCGCACCTCGCCGGCGCCGCCGAATTCATCGAACGCATGCCAAACGGTTACGACACCTACATCGAGGAAGGTTCGCCCAACCTGTCGGGCGGCCAAAGGCAGCGCCTGGCGATCGCCCGCGCTCTCATCCACGATCCGACCGTCCTGATACTTGACGAGGCGACCAGCGCGCTCGACCCCGAGAGCGAGGCCGTCGTCAGCGCCAATCTCATGCGCATCGCCAGTGGTCGCACGATGATCATAGTTTCGCACCGGCTGGCCTCGCTGACCGAATGTGACCAGATCCTGGTCATGGATCAGGGCAGCGTCCTCGACGTCGCACCTCATTCGGTCCTGCTGGAACGGTGCGGGGTCTACCGCCAGCTCTGGTTCCAGCAGAACCGGCATCTTGACGGCCGACATGGCCGTCTGGCGGCAGTGCCGCCTCGGCTGACTTGAGCTCGGTTGGCCATGAGCAGCACCACCTATTCCACCCTTCCTGTCCGCCGGCGCCAGACGGAGTCGCGCGATCCGACGCTGCCTGCCATTCTGGAATTCCAGTGGCCATCGACGGCCGTCGCCAATGCGCCCATTCCGCGTGTGGCGCGAAGCATCGTCTGGATCATCTTCAGCCTGGTCGTCGCGTTGGTAACAGTGGCGGCACTGATACCGGTCGATCAGGTTGTCACGACACGGGGCCTCGTGGTCTCACAGTCTCCCAACATCATCGTCCAGCCGTTGGAGACAGCGATCGTCCGCTCCATCGAGGTGCGGGAAGGACAGCGTGTGAAGGCCGGTCAGTTGCTGGCCCGGCTCGACGCCACCTTTGCCTCTGCCGATCTCGCGGCATTGGCCACCCAGGTCGCGACCCTTGAAGCCGAAGTTGCGCGCTTGAAGGCGGAGGCCGATGGAAAGCCTTTCAGCTATGACGGGCTCGACCCGAGCTGGACGCTGCAGGCCTCGATCTTCGATCGCCGCAAGGCGGTGTATGATGCCAAGCTGGAAAGCTTCGACCGGCAGAGTGACGAGCTCACGTCAGTCATCTCACGCTCCCAGTCCGATGCCGATGGCTACCGGCAGCGGTTGGCCGTCGCGGGGTCGATCGAGCAAATGCGCAAGCAGCTCGAAGCGAGACAGGTTGGAAGCCGACTCAATACGCTTCTCGCCGAGGACAACGCGGCGGAAATGTCGCGAGCACTTACCAACGCCGAGCAAACATCGGAGGCCGCCAAGCGCCAGCAGGCGGCGGTCGCGGCCGAGCGTGACGGCTACATTCAGAGCTGGCGTGCCGAGGTCTCGCAAAGTCTGTCGGAAGCCAATTCGCGCATGTCCGACGCCCGCGAACTTCTCAACAAGGCGAAGCTGCGCAAACAGTTGGTGGAACTGAGGAGCGAAGCGGACGCCACCGTTCAGTCGGTGGCCAAGGTTTCCGTGGGCTCGGTCATGCAGTCTGGGGAGCGGCTGATCACGCTGGTCCCGACCGACGCGGTGCTTGAAATCGAAACGAACATTGTCGGTCGCAGCAGCGGCTTCGTCCATGTCGGCGATCCAGTGGCCATCAAATTCGATACCTTTCCCTATTCGCAATATGGCTTGGCTCACGGAACGGTTCGCACGGTCAGCCCCGACTCCTTCTCGGCTAGGGAGCAGGCGCGCGACCCGAACAGTTCGTTGGCCATGCTGCCCGCCGATACTGAGCTGTTTTATCGCACCCAGATATCCATCGATGACATAGCCCTGCATGGCGTGCCTGCTGGCTTCGCAGTAAGCCCCGGCATGCCGGTCACCGCGGACGTTAAGGTGGGTCGACGCACGGTGCTAAAATACATCCTCGGTGCGATGCTTCCGATAGGTCAGGAAGCGATGCGGGAGCCCTAAGATGGCGATCTTGGATCGGCTGACTGGGTTGCACCCGGCGCTGGCGCTGCGCAGAGCGGTTCGGCTTGCCGAGAGTGGAAAGCTCGCAGAGGCCTTCCCCCTTATGGCGATCGCCGCTCGGGCCGGCTTCCCCGAAGCCGAGTATCGCGTCGCCCGGTCTTACCTCGAAGGTTCCGGTGTACCGCCAAGCCGATCGGAGGGCGCGCGATGGCTGCGACTGGCCGCTGATCACGGCAGTGCAGATGCACAGGCCCTTCTCGCCGCGCTTTTCGTGGCCGGTCTCGCCGCGAACGAAGACGACGCGCAAGGCAGGAGTTCGCAGCGCCTGTTCGAAAAGGAATCCCCACAGGCCCCGGACTTTGCGATGGCTCTCCACTTCGCTGGAAAAGCGGCCGAAGCAGGGTCGGCAACCGGGCAGGCGATTCTCGGCTACATCCTCAGCAAAGGTCCCCAGGCCCTGCGCGACCTCGATGCCGCGCATGGCTGGTACGAGAAATCCGCGGCGGCGGGCTGCCCGGAAGGATGCCTCGGTCTTGCCCTCTCGCTCGCCAGGCGCAGGCAGCCGGAGGACAGGGGAAGGATCGCCGCCGAGGTCCGACGCGCGGCGGACGCGGGTTTGCCGACGGCAATCTATCTTCTGGCCGCCCTTACTGAGCATGGAATGGGCGTGCCGGTCGATCTTCAGGCCGCGGCGCAACTCTACCAGCTTGCCGCGGAGAAAGGCCTCGCATCAGCTCAGCTCAGGCTCGGGCTGGCGCTGACCGAGGGCAGTCTGGGAGGTCACGACCCGATGGCTGGAGAGGCATGGATGCGTCGTGCCGCCGTGGCCGGGAACCTCGACGCCGCCTATCGCCTCGGCGAACGGTATGTAAAGGGCCCCGAACCAGACTATGCGGAGGCCGCAACGTGGTACAGGCAGGCCGCGGATGCAGGGCATCAGGCAGCCGCGCGTGCCTTGGGCTCGCTTTATCTCTCGGGAAATGGGGTGGCTCAAGACGCCGAAGAGGGAAAGCGATGGCTGCGCGCCGCCGCAAAAAGGGGCCACCGGGAATCGCAAGTCGACCTCGCGAACCTCGTTCTTGACGGTGCGGTCGGGCCTGACGACGGTGTTAATGTCGCGGGATGGTTCGAGGCGACTGCCTTGTCAGGTGACTTGATATCGGCCTTCAATCTCGGCCTCTGTTATGCGGAGGGGGTGGGTGTTGTCAAGGATCAGGAGCGAGCGGCGCATTGGATGAGACGCGCGGCCGAAGGCGTGGCGCAAGCACAGTACATGTACGCACGCATGCTTCAAGACGGGCGTGGTGTAGCCAGCGACCTTGCGCAAGCCCGCTTGTGGTTCAAGCGCGCGGCGGACGCCGGTATGGCCGACGCGCAGGCGGCTCTGGCCGAAATGCTGCTTAACGGGCGCGGCGGAGAACGGTCTCCGCTGGCCGCTGCACACCTTTTCAAACAGGCCGCCACCGCAGGTCACGTCGGCGCAATGTTCGCGATAGCTGCGCTTTACGAAACCGGGGAAGGCTTGTCTTTTGATCACAAGGCGGCGCAGAAATGGTTCGTGGCCGCCGCCGAGCGAGGTCATGGGCATGCGCAACTCATGCTGGGCCGCTATCTTTCCAAAGGCATTGCCGGCGAGCGCGACCCAGCTGCGGCTCGCATCTGGCTCGAGCGCGCGGTCGCGCAAGGTGTCCATGAAGCCGCCGATGAGCTTGCGGATCTCCAGCCGGCTTGAGGTCTTCGAACTGTCTCAAGCATTTGGCCGGCTTCGCGGTATTGCGCTGCCGTTGGAGCGGTGACGGTACTTTTCGCGACGCTGGGGTGCGCCCGCCGGACGCTGCACTTCCGCAAACGTTCGCTACCCCGGCTGACGGTCCGAAGAAGAAATGAGAGCCGAGCAATTTTGGCGATCATCAGCTTGACACTCATGGACCTTTGGTCCCGGCCCGCCCTTCCAAAAGGCGGGCCGTTCGCGTTGTGACTTGGTTTCTACCTGAGGAGGGGACCATGTCGCGAGAGTTTGGGTCGCGCTAGCCGTGTTCGAAGCGATGATCCCCGCGTATATCGTATGCTCGCTCTTGCAAAGGAAGAAGTAGCAAGACTGGCTTGGTTCGTTCGCATACTTTGCGTGATAACGATGATGGCGATATGGCTGGGAATCGAAGCGTTAGACGCTCTCCGCGCCGCCGACCGAATTGCGGGCACTTGTGATTCCTATCCAACATCTCAATCGCTGTGTCGCTAAGTATATGCGAGTGACATGCACTATTGGCCGGTTCCCGTAACCTTTTGCCGGCGAGATTTGACTGCCTCCAGCAGTTCGCGCTCGTTCGTATGAGCATTCCGAAAAATGGCCACGACCAATATCGCCAAAATTTCAGCGTTCGGGTCCAAGGGATCGAGGCGTTCATCCGCGCAGACCTGATTGAACACGCGTTCGCAAACAGCCAGATCGAGAGGGCTAAGACAGGTACGGTTGAAACGCTGACGCAGCATGTGAGCGAACCTTTTCAGGGCCCGCCGCCCGTGCTTTGCGGCGGGCTTGTATCACGAGGCATGAACGATGTTGTCTATAGCTTTCTAGCAACGTTACTCCATAGCCGGCGATTGCGTTGTCAATAATCCCAAAATCTGCGCGCACTCGCGAGACCTATATTGCCCGGCCGTCATCAGCTGGTAATAGTCTTGCCGCTTATTTTCCGGTATACGAAAGCCGCGCCGAAATTCAGCCGCCTCTTTTGGAGATCGAGTGCATCCAAGTTTGCTGGCGCTGACTTTCAAACTCGCCAGTGAGCATCCGAGCTTTGCCGCGATGTCTTTCAATGGTTCGTTATTGACGTATCCATCAAGAATTATCTTGCGGCGAGCTTCTCCTTTAACCTTTTCATTCATTTCGTGGTCTCCTCACGTCGCTTTCACGATGTCGGAATCTATAGGCACCACTCTGAAATGTGTCGTTAGCCTCGCATCCAGAAACTTATCTCAGGATGCATTTCTCGCTGTAACTCAGCGTGATCGATGATCCGGCCAACAGGCTTGCCAGATACCTGGAATACACCACATGATTGCGGGGGGCATGGGCATACCGGAATCGGATATGGCACCCCGCGCGATGGACGCTAACAAGCAGGACGAGGCGCATACGAGGCAGGCGCCGGAACGTGAGCGACGTCGTTGGCCCCGCGACGTTCAACCTGACAACGTGGCGGCTCCGCCAATCGCGCCGGCGTTGGAGCCACTGTCTTTTTCAACGCTGGACCTGGCACCGAAGGACCAATTTCCCGCTTGGCAAGCGCATGTGGCACCGCTTGTCGAGCTCAGGTTGCCGGACAACAAATCGCTGGACGATGGCTTCCCCGCCGCCCACACGGCCTGGAATCTTGGTGGCATGCTGATCGTTGAACAGCGGACGCCGGCACACAGTTATATCCGTTCCGCGGCAAAACTTCGCTCCAGTTCGATCGATCACTGGTATGCTGTCATGCCACATACTGGCCGGTCATGGACGGAGGTCGATCGCCGCGTCGCGGAGGGACAACCGGGCAAACTTGAGATAAGATCGCTGGGCTACCCGTTTCGCGGCAGGACAACGGATTCGGAAAGTCTCATTCTCTATTTGCCGCGTGATTTGTTCGCCGACACGGCGGCAACCCTCGACGCGAACAACAATTCCATTCTTTCGGGCAACTTTGCTAACCTTCTGATCGACTACATCGACAGCATCGTGACAAGACTGCGAAGCCTCACAGCGGACGACCTGCCTCGCATCGTACACGCAACACGCAGCATGATCATTGCGTGCCTCGCACCGCCGGCCGAAAACGCGGCTGCGGCCGAACAACTGGCGAGTGTCGCGCTAATGGAACGGGCGCGTCGATACGTCCAAAGCAACCTGGACACGATTCGTTTGACGCCGGATTCAATGTGCCGGGCGCTCGGGGTTTCGCGATCTCGTCTCTATCAGTTGTTCGAACCGAGCGGTGGAGTGCTCCATTACATTCAAAGTCGCCGACTTTTGGCAGCCCATGTTGCGCTCAGCGATCCGGCGGACAGCCGGCGCATCGTTCAAATTGCGGAAGCGTTCGGCTTCAGTTCAGCAGCAAATTTCAGCCGAGCATTTAGCAAGGAGTTCGGTTACAGCCCCCGCGAAGGGCGCAGGACGACAGTGTTGCCGCGTCCCGCCCACTCTGTTTCGCTTGGCGAGCATGATAAGGCCTCCTCCTTTGAAGGATGGCTCAAGGCGCTTGGAAGCTGAGCACAAGCGCCGCGCCGTTTGAGATCGGCGACATTTCATCAGAACGCCTCGCGGGGTTCTGCTAGATGCAGAGCAATCCCCTGCCGGGCAAGAGACTGCGTGGGGGGACGGCAACCAAATGGCAACAGCCCTGGGCGGAAGATGCCGCGCCGATATCGAGATATGTACGCCCGGATAAGAATTTGGATGCGCAGCTAACGACAACGCGACGTTACTCGTAGATGTTTGCGATGACTTTAGCGGGGGGCTCGGCACAGGCGGCAGGTTTCCAAGTTGGGGGGAATATCGCACCGCCTGTGCCGACCGCGCCGCCGCTATCCGTCAAAGGTGGTGGCGTAATCGAGTTAGCGTGCCAAGGCCGGGGGACGGCCGGCTGGTGTTCATTCCGCCGCAAGATGGCTTCGTGGGGGCTCGACGGCTTAGTGGGGGCTCGGCACAGGCGGCAGGTGTCCAAAGTTGGGACATCAGATCGTCTGTGCCGCTCGCGCCACTTCTGTCCGTCAAACGTGGTGGCGTATTGAGTAAGCGTGCCAATGGCCGGGGGCGACCGGCCGGTGTTCAATCCGTCGCAGAATGGCTTAGTGGGGGCTCGGCGCAGGCGGTAGGTGTCCAAGTTGGGGATACCGGATCGCCTGTGCCGCTCGCGCCACCGCTATCCGTCAAAGATGGTGGCGTTGTTGGGTAAGCGTGACAAGGTGGACGGCGAACGGCTGGCATTCATTCCGCCGCAGATGCCAACTCTTGCCAAGCAGCCGCCCGAAGATGACGGGTGGGTCCACGAGGTCAAGCTCGACGGCTACCGGACGCAGATCATCATCGATAAGGGCGGCGTGCGGCTCTACAGCAAGAATGGCCGTGACTGGACGACAAAATACTGGCCCATCGCACTGGCGGTCGACCTGCCCTGCCGGGCTGCCATTCTCGACGGTGAGATGATTGTGTCAGGCGAGCGGGGCACGCCCGATTCCGCTGCGCTGGAAGCCGCGGTCTGGAATGAGCCGAGCGAACTGGTGTTCGTCGCGTTCGATCTCCTTCATCTCGACGGTCGCAATCTTACCCCCCTACCTTTGTTGCAGCGCAAGCACGCCCTGCGGCGACTGGTTGAACCCGGCCTTGGCAAGATCCAATACAGCGAGCATTTTGAGCGCGGCGCGCTGGCGAACTTTGGCGTCATCGAGAAGACAGGGCCTGGCGGCATTATCTCGAAGCGTTCCGACAGCCCCTACAGGAGCGGACTGTCGAAAACATGGCTAAAGACCGAATATTTGTGAAAGCCGGTCTTGAATTGCCAGGACAGCCCCGCACAGCGAACGCCGCTCCCCGGGGCTCCAACAGTTCGAATCACCTGCGGTGATATTTTACCATTAGCTAATTTACGTTTTGTTAATGAAATAACGTGTTCAGCGTGTGGATAACGTGCCGTCAATAGCAATGGAGCATGAATTTGCGATGTGGCGCACGCGGCGCTTGTTAAACCGCCGAGTTGAAAGTTTGCCAAGCTTGTTACTTATGTTATTTCTAATCTGGGGGACGCTAATTTACACCGCCTATGGAGGTGGCTTTTGCGCCCAGAGGCATCAGGCGTCGGCACAGAGAATGAGAAGTCTTCCTCGATCGATGTTTCACGTGCCGGCGAAGCGCTTCTCGCTGACCTGTTGGCGAATACGACCGAACTTTTGTCGCTCTATGATCGCGACTTTCGGCTAACGCACTACGCAGCCAGGCTCAAAGGCCTGTACGGAGGCGCGGTGGCGCCTGGCGCCGCCATTTGGGAGATCTACCCGAGCTTCCTCGATACAAGGTGCCGTGACGAATTTCTTCGGGTATTTCAGGGCGGCCCTGCGGCAAGCATCGACTTGCCGCGATCATCGGGCGAAGCGCCTAGGTCCGTTTTCGTCTTCGGCACCGCAGATGGTGTCGGAATCATCGAATCACAGGGGCAGGGAGGGCGCAGCGCGGCAGAGGAGCAGGAGCATGTAATTCTGCTCCATCAGGCGACCCACGACGTGCTGACCGGACTGCAGAATCGACGGCAATTCGGAGAGCGACTGCAGGAAGCGCTGGCGGCAATCGGCGGCCCAAAACCGAAAGCCGCCCTGCTCCAGATCGACCTTGACGATTTCAAGTCGGTCAACGACACGCTCGGCCATGGAGCAGGCGACACGCTTCTGCAGCTCGCGGCAGGTCGAATCCGCGACGCGCTGCAGGATGGCGAATCTGCATACCGGTATGCCGGCGACGAGTTCGCTGTCATCCAATTGGGCAAGGAGCAGCCGGTGGAAGCCGAGCGCCTCGCTGGATCCCTGGTCAATGCCTTCAAGGACCCGTTCGTCATCAACGGCATTCCCGTTTTCGTCGGTTCAAGTATCGGAATAGCTTTCGGGCCGGAGCACGGGACCGACGGCGAGCAGTTGATGAAAGCCGCCGACATCGCTCTTTATGCAGCCAAGACGGATGGACGCGGCTGCGCCCGAACGTTCAATCGCTCGATGCTGCTCTTGCTCGAGCAACGCGAGAATCTGCGGCGCAGCCTTCGAACCGCGCTGGAGCGCGGCGAGCTCTATATTGAGTATCAGCCGCTCATCCGGCCTCCTTCATCGGTGACCGGTTTTGAAGCGCTGCTGCGTTGGCGACACCCCGAGATCGGCATCATCCCGCCCGGTGTGTTCATTCCGATCGCCGAAGCCGACGGTCTGATGGACGAGATTGGACGATGGGTGCTCGAGCAAGCCTGCCGTCAGGCATTGACGTGGCCTTCCTCGCTGACAGTCGCAGTCAACCTGTCTCCGGCTCAGTTTCTGAGTGGTTCGTTGACAGATACGGTCGCTCAGATCATCGACGCAGTGGGAATTCGAGCTGAAAGACTTGAACTTGAGATAACCGAAAATGTTCTTCTTGAGAAGACAATAGATAATATAGATACATTAAATACCTTGAATGTCTTGGGAATAAGAATCTCTCTTGACGATTTTGGGACATACTACTCATCGTTGAGCTACCTTAAGAACTTTCCATTCGACACCTTGAAGATAGATCAATACTTCATCGCGGACTTAGAAACCGATCTCAAGAGCCAAACGATCGTGCAATCGATCATCAATCTGGCGCACGGCCTGGGTATAAGCGTCACCGCCGAAGGGGTCGAGACGACGGCACAGGCACGGTGGCTGGTCAAGGAGAATTGCGATTGCCTGCAGGGCAATTTCCTGGGACGGCCGCTTGGAGCCGAGGCAACCAGCGATTTCATCAGGCGGTCGCCATCAAAGGAGGTGCGAGCGATGGAGGAATCAAATCGGGCGCTTTAGCCCTGCACTCTTTGTGGAGGGTTGAAAAACGATCGAACTGGATAACCGCGCAATGCGGAAAACTCATCACGAGGCGGTTAGATTTCCGTCTCGGAGGTCAGGAGGATGCTGATGGGATCTGTTCATCACGAACCGGCTGGCGAGCCGACTTTTGAGGCGATGATCCAGATCGACATGGAGATCAAAACTTTTGTCTCCGCTTGGAAACACTGCGACTATGTCTCGACATACATGGCGCGGATGATCAGTCAAAACAGATCAGACTCGGTCCGACATTCGAATCTGTTTTCCTCTGCCTTCAACGAATTGCTGGAGGTCGCTTTTCGTACGCGCCATACTGACGGCGAACTGGCATGCAGGGTGTCTCGCCATGGCGCGACGGATAGAATCGAGCTGACATTTCCTTGCGTGCCGGAGGAACGCCAGTTCTACCAGGAGGCCGTGTCGCAAGTCGCCGGATTTGAGGCCAGGGAGCGATATCTTAATTCCGTATCTGGAGATCTGGCGCCCAGCCGGGAGGTGGTACTTCTGGAACTGGCTGTCGACTACAACGCGACACTCAGGGTCGAGGAAGCCGAAGGCGATGCGGTCAAGCTTGTCGTGGATCTTCCACTTGAGGGCCTGCAGCATTGAGCCCTTACAACCTTCTCCCGCGCTTCAAGGCCCAATACGACGCGAACAACCAGGAGTTCTCGATATCTGGGGTGGTCCGGCCGCAGGCGATCGATGAGCTTGGGCCCAGCCTGGCATTGCTACGCGATGCGATCGGCCGTGTACGCGGCGTTCTCTATGTCAATGTCAGGCGCCTGACGCAGATGAATAACGCTGCATTCCACGCCTTTTCGAGGATCATTATTGACGCCTGTCGCGCTCGACCCGATCTCAGATTTGTCGTCATCACATCAAGCGTCGTCGGATGGACCTCAAGAAAATTCGGTCGCTTGAGCGGAATCGAACCGAACATCACGGTCGAGGAGTATGACAGCGAATTCTATCCAGGGCAGGGCTTCCTCGAGGAAGGCGGGTTCGTTCCAATCCTGCGCACACAGACAAAGATGACCTGGCGCCACGAGCGTACAATCTTGCCGCGACACGGCATGAGGCCCGGGATCGTTATGGCCGACATCTGTTGCGGGCTCGGCGATTTCGTCGTGCTCGTGCAGAAAGAGTTCCAGCCATCGCGGATCGTCGCCCTCGACCACTCCATATCAAGCCTGGACTACGCGCGACGAGTGATGCGCGAGTTCGATATCCGGGGCATCGAATATACTTATGGCGATGCGTCGGAAATGCTGCTCGACGAAGCGCAGTTCGACTTGGTCACCTGCCGACATTCGCTTCAAATCTTCAATCGACCGGAACTCATCCTCAAGGAACTCTACCGCATATGCAAGCCAGGCGGGCGGGTCTACATCACCAACGAGAAGAATTCGCATTGCCTCGGCGAGCCGCGCGCAGAAAGCATTCGTTGGACATACAATGAAGTGGCGAAGCTGTTCGCGCATTTCGAGATGGACGTCGAGCTCGGGCCTAAGAGTCGGCGGTACCTGATTGAAGCCGGATTCGAAGACATACGTGTCGAGACCTTCATGGTCACCAACCTGGACGGAGATCCGCAGGACTTCGCCGATGTCATTGTGGCTTGGGCGGATGTCTATGCGGGCGATATGGCCACCAGACGCGGCGATGGGCCGGAGTTCATTGCACGATTCCGGCAGGGCTTTCAGGATCACATTTTCGCTGCGCTGCACCCCAAGGGTTATGCGGGTTGGCCGATCTGGGTCGCATCGGGGCGGCGGCCTCAATGAAAGCCGACGATCAGCCTAAACCGCGCTTCGGCCTGCGCTCCTTTCGAGCAAAATTCGTATTGGTCGTTGGCGGCGCGGTGCTGTTCGACCTCTTGCTGAGCGGTGGTCTGGCGCTTTGGAACGTTCAAAAGCTGTCGCGCGACGCCACATCGGAAGTCGGTGAGGGCCTGACCACCGCAAACCAGGAATACATTCGCTCGTATGCCGACTCGACAGCGTTAAGTGTCGACCTCCTGCTCGATCGAGTTCATGGGGACGTGAAGGCGCTGGCTGGCGTTCTGCAGGCACAGATCAACGATCCGAGCAGGCAGCAACAGGTTGGAGCAACCCTTTCGCATCAAGCGCCGGGGTCGGTGAAGGTCGTCTATGACGCGCAGGGCGATTGGGCGCAGAACCTGCCGGGCACGCCTTCCGTGATAAGCGTCTGGGGCTACCTGCTGGGCGCTGACCACACTCCGCTGCCCAGCGTTCAGCGGGAAATAGAAGACAGTACCGTGATCGATCTCGTCGCGCCGACCCTCATGGCCAGCGGATCGCCAAAACTCCAGATGTACTATATTGGTCCAAAGGAACGGCCGATCTTCAGGACGGTACCCTATACGGACCAGGCGCAGACCTTCGACCGACTCTATCCGGGTCACAACAAGGCGGAGTTCTGGGAGTTCTTCTTTCCGGGGATATATGGGTCATGGCAGCAATGGGCCAGGGATCCGGCCTTGCGTCCGGTCGCCGACGACATCACTCAGACAGCGCCTTACACCGATGCGATCACGGGAAAGCTGATCGTCAGCTTTTTCCACCCGCTGTGGACGCGCGATCGCTCCGGTATCGCCGGTGTAGCGGGTGCAGACATCACTCTCGATCAGCTCGCGGAAGTCGTCGAGCGCGTGAAGATCGCCGAAACCGGGTTCGGCTTCCTCACCATGTCGACCGGCAATGTGGTGGCGATCAATCCATCGGGCCAGGCGATCATCGGCCTGACTTCATCCAATGATGCGGGCACGCAAGGCGTCACCGGTCTGGAAAGGTCGTTGCGGGGAAGTACGCAGCCGGCCATCGCGTCGCTGCCACTCGACCAGAACAATGACGGTGTCATTCAGCATATCATGCTCGAGAACAAGGGCGAACGCGTGCCCTACATAGTGGTCCTCAAGAGATTGAAGCCGACCAACCTGTGGAGTTCGGGACCGGTCAAGTCCGAAGCGATGTCGGTCGGAATCGTCGTTCCCGAACGCGAGATCTATGCGTCTTTGTTCGCCGCGCAGAAGAGTATCTCCCTCGCGACCAATCGTATCCTGCTCTTTCAGATCGGCGCCATCGTCGTTTCGCTTCTGATTGTTTTTGCGGCAGTGCTCGGGATCTCGAAGCGGATCACGGCCGGCCTCAGGGCGCTTGCCAGCGCCGCCCAGAGGCTCCAGTCCAAAGACTATTCCGTGCGCGTGAGCATTCCAACGCGCGACGAGGTTGGAGCGGTAGGCGTCGCCTTCAACCGAATGGCCGAGCAGATCAGCTTTCACACGGAAAACCTCGAGCAACTCGTCGACGAACGAACCAGGGAGCTCGGTGACGCAAATCAGGAGATTTCCGCGCTCAACGAAAAGCTGCGGGATGAGAACATCCGGCTCGGCGCCGAGCTTGCGGTTGCCAGGCACATCCAGATGATGGTTCTGCCGAAACCGTTCGAACTCGAAGCGATTCCGGGGCTTGAGATCGCGGCCTATATGCGGCCGGCCGACGAGGTCGGTGGCGACTACTACGACGTTCTGCAGAACGGATCGCGGGTGAAGATCGGCATCGGCGACGTGACAGGTCACGGTCTCGAGAGCGGCGTGCTGATGCTGATGGTTCAGTCGGTTGCGCGCGCGCTGCAGGAGACCAACGAAGGGAATCCGCATCAGTTTCTCGATCGGCTGAACAGGGCAATCTACAAGAACATCGAGCGGACGAGCACCGGCAAGCATCTCACGCTGGCCTTTCTTGACTTTGAGGATGAGCGGGTAACGCTATCCGGCCAGCATGAGGACGTTCTCGTCATGCGCGCGGGCGGGGAAGTCGAACGCATCGATACGCTTGATCTGGGTCTGCCGGTTGGTCTGGAGAATGACATCTCGCCGTTCATTGACACGCGTGATATCGCGTTCGGGAGCGGTGACGTGATCGTTCTGCACACCGACGGCGTGACCGAGGCGGAAGATGAAGACAAGAGACTGTTCGGGTTCGAGCGCCTCTGCGAGAGCGTCCAAAAACGTCATGGCAGGAGCGCCGAGGACATCAAGACCGGGATCATCGATGATCTGATGACCCATATCGGTATCCAGAAGATCCACGACGACATCACCCTCGTGATCATAAGGCATACATGAGATGACAGCGCTGTTCGGTACCCCTGACATTGCAATCGGGATGAAGGAGAATGTCAGTCGCCTGCGGCTGTTCGACGGACCTCTCGACTTGAGTTGGCGCCATTGTGCCACGACCTCGGACTTCATTGCCGATCTTTTCGCGTTGCGCTTTCAGTCGTCCCGCAATGACTACATGGAAGTGCGACATAGCATCGGATATCTGGTCAACGAGCTCATCGAAAATGCGGTCAAGTTTCGCGCACCGGGTGAGATCGTGATCGAGGCGTCTATGGATTCGGAGTGCTTCAAGCTCAAGGTGTCGAACGACGTCGACGGTGAGAACGCGTCTGAGTTCCAAAGTCTCCTGGCGGACATCACGGTTGGCGACCCCAAAGACCTGCTGATACAGCGAATTGAAGCGAACGCCGCGAATCCTGACGTGGCGCGGTCCGGACTGGGGTTGCTGACGTTGATGAGCGACTATGGCGCACGCTTGGCCTGGATATTCAGCTCCGCCGATGAAAGAGATCGGATTTGCCTGGAGACGTATGCCTCCATTCCGATATCGCAAACGCACAACTAGATGAAACGAAGCCAAGCAATGGAAATCAAGACGGACGACTACCGGGTGTGGATTGAGGGAAGCAATATTTTTTTCGACGGTGCAATGCGGCTTGCCAGTTCAGAGGCAGGTGCGCCCGTCATGGCTTTGGCGAACAGTATCCTTGCCTCAAATCCTTCAACTATTACCCTCGATTTGAAGGACCTTCATTTTCTCAACTCTTCCGGCATCAATCTGCTGGCGAAATTTACCATCGAGGTGCGCAAGCATCCCGATGTTCGTCTCGTCGTGCGCGGAACGCCCGACATACCCTGGCAATCGAAATCATTGCCGAATCTGAAGAAGCTGCATCCCGCCCTGGTGCTTTTGATGAACTAATCGGCCTGTCAGAACGTCAATGAGGCGGCGACGGACTGCGGCCGACGTATACTGTTGGGGAATGGATACTTGAAAACGTCGGCCGCCGGCACTTGGCCGGGGCGCGCCACTAGAGGCGCATACCCAGATTCAGGCGTGATTGGATCGCCTTCAATCAGTGTGCTGGTGAACAAGCGGTTACTTTCCACAGGCTTGTGAGCAAGGGGGCGCTCGAACGGTCGAGCCTCATGTCAGCCCACAAATTCTCTCGGCGACCACAACATAACTGTTGTCTGTCAATAGCCCGCAAGGCAGTTCGGTGAAGTCGATTCAAGAAGCTCGGCCAGGCACTCGTCGACCGCATTTCTCTGATACGGAATGGAGGCTTTGCGCCTCGTTCCCGGAAAGACGTCAGCCGGCGACTTTTGGGTAATCTGATGGAGGCTGACCGGCGGCACCAAGGTCAATCTCATCCCTTCCACATTGTTGAGCGAAGAAGAGCCTGCAGATGGTCTGGCAGGTCGAGTTCGCCGCGCGCCTCGATCTCCAATAGATATCGGGCCTTGCCCCAGCGACTACCCTCCGTGATCGCAGGGTACGCGCAGATGGCGAGCAGTGCCTTTTCCTCTGCTTGGCTAGCTCTGTCGCAGTCGCGGCTGCTTCCGCCCATGTCGTGGACGGACTTGATGAACTCCGCGTATGCTGTCTTGTGCGCCTCAATCAATGCACGCAATTCGATGGACGGCTCTTGGTCTCGGCTTGGCAGCTCTGTGGCGAGAGCCGCCGCCGAAACCGTCGACGCGACGACAGCGCTGCTGGAGTGAAAGAGCAGGGCACGGCGATTGATCCTGGACGTGTGAACTCTCCTCTTAAATTGTGGCAGGCAAGGTCGGTTGTCGCAGAAACCACCGCACAGTACCACGAAGCTTCGCGCAAAACTGTCAGGATGCATGGCCGTCACAGCGCGCCGCCAATCTCATTAGGTGATGTGGCAGGCTATGCTGGTCTTCCTCCCTCGTCACCGAAAGCCGACCGGGCGGGCCGAACGGTTGACGATCGGCAGGTGTCACAACTTTCCTACTCCGTTGTGCTGGCTTTTTTCCTGCGCCAGTTGGTGTGCGACTGCGCGACGGCCAGTTTCAACTCAGGTGTGATCTCCAAGGGCGCATTCTCTGCCCCATGTGGGCTCTGCAGTCCCTCGACGTGGACGGTCGGGAATGGCAGTTCGATGCCCTGCTCCTTGAAGGCCTGGCGGAGGCGTAAAACATTGCGAAGGCACCTCCCGGTCTCTGGTTCTGGACGGCTCCGAGTTCACCGAACGGTATTGTGAACAGCGGGCCACGATTCGCGGGCCTATTCGGACGATACGAAAGACATCTGACTTTAGCTCGCGAAAGACTCCATAAAATCAACGGTCTGAATACGTCTGCTTTGCGCTGCAGGGCCGTCATTCGTACGGCTCCGGTTCACCAAAGCCACAAGCCGTAACAAGAGCGACGCCAATCGGCGCATTTGTTGCTGGTCCAAGAGGCGAACAAGGGACGGACGAATTGGCAGCAGGCCAAGAGGATTCCGCCTTGCGGGCCTGGTATTTGTCTGACATAATTTACCATCTCCTAATTTTGTAGCGGGTAATTGGGGTTTAGAGATGGCGAAGGAATCTTCGAGTGCCGCTTCTTCAGCAAATAAAGCGGATACAAATCTGATAGGTAATTCAGAGGGAAACGGGCTGAACTTCATGGCCTCCCAGGCTCGCGAGGGCGGGCCAGGCGGTGACGCTCCAGGTGTCGACAAGATACGCGATCTTTTGTTCGGCAATCAGATGCAGGACTATGATCGCCGCTTCTCCAAACTTGAGGAACGGTTCTTGCAGCGATTCAAGGATGTCGAATCCGAAACCAAGCGCAATCTTGAAACCTACGAGTCGAATGCCAAGAAGCAGGTCGACTCGCTGGCGACGCAGTTGCGCAACGAAAAGGACGCGCGCGCCGAGGCCGACAAGGAGATTGACCGCAATCTTCGCGATCAAAACCAGGCGCTCGAAAAGCAGGTGCGCGCCTTGTCGGATCAATTGAGCGAGCTCGAGCGCGAATTCGCGGATCGCATGAGCAGAAGCGACCATTTGCTGCGCGAGGAAATCAAGCAGAAGAACGAAAGCGCTCAAATGCTGATGGAGAAGATCTTTTCCGATCTCAGCAACGTCAAGACCGACCGGAATCTTCTGGCCGGCCTGTTCGTCGAGGTCGCGAAATGTCTCAACCAGGATCCCGTCGGCAGCAAGGGCAATTCGGAGCGTGGCTGGAAAGTGAGTTGATCGGAACTTGACGTCGAGCGTCGAACCAATCAGCCTATCTCAAAGACAAGCTTCGAACGATACCGGTATTGATCGCGAGGCTTTGGCCCGCCTTTTGGTGGAAATTGCCCGGAACGTCGATCCGGACAACCATGCCCTTTACGAAGGCGTTCCAGCCGCCGACCATCGGCTGGAAAGGCTCCGCCAGTTGCTCGTCGGCGGCGAGATCTCGGAGCTGTCACGCGTTACCCACCTGCTCGACGAACCCGAGCAGCTTGCCACCGCGGTGGGCAACGTTCTGCCCGAAGCAACCGCGCGCGCCTCGCATACGCAACTCGGCGAGGCCCTTGCCCCGGCCGTCGAGAGGGCCGCGCAGCGGTCCATCCAAAAGAACCCGAACACGCTGACGGATATATTGTATCCGGTGTTTCTGCCGGCCATTCGCAAGTCGATCGGCGAAAAGATCGACCAGACCTTCCAGTCGCTGAACGAGTCTCTAAGGCATATATTCACATGGCACGGGTTGAAGTGGAGGTTTGAAGCCTGGCGAACGGGGACAAGCTTCTCGGCAGTTGTTCTCAAGCATTCTCTTATCTATCGCGTGGAACATGTCTTTCTCATCAGTCGCGCTTCCGGGCTCCTGATTGCGCATGTAACTTCCCAAGATGCAACCAGCGAAGACCCTCAACTCATTTCCTCGATGCTGAGCGCGATCCAGGATTTTGTGAAGGACTCTTTCAAAGAGAAGGAAAATAGCGGCCTCGACACTATCCGGTTCGGGGAACTTCGCCTCTGGTCGGAAGTCGGACAGTTTGCGACCCTGGTTGCGGTGATCCGGGGAAATCCTCCGGAGGAACTGCATGAAGTCATCCGCGATGTACTGCTTCGCATCCATCAAGAATCCTCGCGGGCCCTGGAGCGGTTCGACGGCGACAGTTCCCAGTTGCCCGGCGTGGAGACGCAGTTGCAGACCTGCGTCGAGCTGCAGCACATGGATTCGAAAGAGGGATTTCCGTGGCTGGTGGTGACGGTGGCCCTGCTGGCTTTGATCGTGGCGGGCGGCTGGTTCTTTCTGTCCTGGCAATCCGCACACCGCTGGCAGACCTACTTGTCGCGGCTGGCAGCCCAGCCGGGCATCGTCGTTTCGGACCAAAAAATCCGTGGCGGCGACTTCTATGTCGCCGGCCTGAGAGACCCGCTCGCTACGGACCCGCAGTCGCTGCTGCCTGGAACGGAGGTCGATCCCGCCCGCGTTCATTCAAACTGGCAGTTCTATCAGAGCTTCGAGCCGCAATTCGTGCTGAAGCGGCTGTCGGCGTCGCTGGCGCCGCCGGATTCGGTACGACTCTCAGTCGTCGATGGTCGCATCGTCGCCGAAGGTGAGGCGACAACCACGTGGATCAACCGGGCGCGGGCCGCTGCCCAGCAGCTTTCGGCAGGCGGCCCGGTCTTCGACATCTCCGGGGTCCGCGATGTGAGCGCCGAGGAGCGCTGGCAGGCCTATGTGTCGCGACTGGAGACCCTGCCTGGCATCATCGTCGCCGATCAGAATGTGCGCGACGGACAATTCTACATTTCCGGCCTGAGGGACCCGCTTGCCGCGGACCCGCAGTCGCTGCTGGCCGGAGACCAGGTCGATCCCGCGCGTGTTCATGCAAGCTGGCAATACTACCAGAGCCTTGAGCCGCAGTTCGTGCTGAAGCGGCTGACGGCGTCGCTTGCGCCGCCGGATTCGGTACGGCTCTCGGTCGTCAACGATCGCATCGTTGCCGCGGGTGAGGCCACCACCGCGTGGATCAACCGGGCGCGCGCGGCCGCCCAGCAGCTTTCAGCCGGCGGCCCGGTCTTCGACATCTCCGGGGTCCGTGATGTGAGCCCCGAGGAGCATTGGCAGGCCTATGTGTCGCGACTGGAGATGCAGCCCGGCATCATCGTCGCCCAACAGAATGTGCGCGACGGCCAATTCTATATTACCGGCCTGAGAGACCCGCTCGCCGTCGACCCGCAGTCGCTGCTGTCGGGGACGCAGGTCGATCCGGCGCGTGTTCATGCAAGCTGGCAATTCTATCAGAGCCTCGAGCCGGCGTTCGTGCTGAAGCGGCTGACGGCGTCGCTGTATCCGATGGATAAAGTGCGACTTTCGATCGTCAATGGCCGCATCGTTGCCGAGGGTGAGGCTCCCGACACCTGGATAGATCGGGCGCGCGCAGCGGCAAGACAGCTTTCAGAAGGCGGGCCGGAGTTCGACATCTCCAAGGTTCGTGATGTGAGCCCCGATGCACGTGCGGCGGAGCATTGGCAGTATTATGTGTCGCGACTTGAGGCCCAACCGGGAATCGTCGTCGCTCAACAAACGGCGAGGGGCGGACAATTCTACATTTCCGGTCTGAGAGACCCTCTTGCCGCCGACCCGCAAGCTCTGCTGTCCGGAACGCAGGTCGATCCCGCCCGCGTTCATTCACAGTGGCAATTCTATCAGAGTCTTGATCCGAAGTTCGTGGTGAAGCGGCTGACGGCGTCGCTGTCCCCGCCGAAATCGGTTCGGCTTTCGATCATCCAGGGTCGCATCGTTGTCGTGGGCGAGGCACCTGCCGGCTGGATCAGCCGGGCGCAGGCCACCGCCGACCAACTTTCGGCGGACGGAGTGGTTCTGGATGTCTCGCAGCTGCGCGAGCTGAACCTTGCAGAGCTTAATCAGCTGAGAGAGGCCATCCAGACGACCGATATTTACTTCTCTTCCGGTAGAGTTGTTCCGGGGCCGGAGCAGACGCCGGTGCTTGACAGATTGGCTGATCAGTTGAAGGAATTCGCCGAAAATGCCCGCAAGGCAGGCGTGACAGCACGGTTCATGCTGACCGGCCATTCGGACATAACAGGCCGTGAGACGGCCAATGCGTCGATCAGCGCCGCCCGCGCCGAGACAGTTCGCGCGCTTCTCAACAAGCGCGGCGTCGCTCCGGAACTGCTGCAGGTTCGGGGCGCCGGCACCTTTGAGCCGGCGGTGCCCGAAAATGAAAATAGCCTAACTGGGAACTCCACCAATCGCCGGGTTTCGGTTACGGTGAACCTGGAGTAGTGCGGAGCCCAGGATGCTGCAAAAAAAGATCTGCATGTTGGGCGGGTTCGCCGTCGGCAAGACGAGCCTCGTGCGCAGGTTTGTCCATAGCATCTTCTCGGAAAACTACCTGACCACGGTCGGCGTCAAGATCGACAAGAAAAGCGTCGCGTTTCCGGACAAGACCGTGGACCTGATCTTGTGGGACCTGGCCGGCGAAGACGACATCGGCTCGTTCCGCGTCAGCTATGTGCGAGGCGCGACCGGGCTCGTGCTTGTCGTCGATGGAACCCGGCCAGCCACTCTTGCCGTGGCGCTCACGCTGCGCGAACGGTGCGAGGCCGAATTCGGCGCCATGCCGTGCATATTGCTGTTCAACAAATCGGATCTGACCGATCGGTGGGCAATATCGGAGGGCGAGATCGACGAACTCAAGCAACGTGGATGGCAGATCTATCTGACGAGCGCGCTTTCGGGCGAACATGTCGACGATGCGTTTCGTCAGCTTGCTTCGATGGTCGCCAAGTAGACCATGTCCAGCTTGCCGGAAGAAGTCAGAAGCTGGATATACGACTTCTTTTCCAATGAGCGCTTCGCCGCGTATCTGAAGATCGACGCCCGGCAATGCATAGAAGCCAAGGGCGGCAAGCTCGACTTTTATGGGCTCTCGTCGCTTCGCATCGGCGAGCCTGTTGCCGAGCAGCTTGAATTCATGGAAGGGCTGCTGCCTTGCCCGGAGCTTCCATTTCATATGCCGATGATGGAACTGCCCGGCGGGCATGTCGCGGACCTTCACTTCTTTGGCGAGGGCGACTCGGTGTGGCTGCTCTTTCTCGACGCCACGCCCGAACGCGACCACCAGCAGCGGCTTCAGCAGAAGGCATATGAAATGACGCTCCTGCAGGAGAGGGAGCGTCAACTCAATGCGAAGCTGCAATCGACGAACGAGGCACTGAGGGAGAGCCAGGAGGGTTTGTCGCGCGAGTTCCGGCGCGCCGAATCCCTGCTCCTCAACATTCTTCCGGCCTCGATCGCGGAGCGGCTGAAGGCGGACGAGCAAATTGCAGACAGCCACGCGGAGGTCAGTGTGCTTTTTGCCGACATCGTCGGTTTTACGGAAAGAGCGCGGAGCGTCGGAGCCACGACGACGCTCGCTATCTTGAATTACTTCTTCAGGGCGGCGGATCTGCTCTCGGAACAGCATGGCTGCGAAAAGATCAAGACCATCGGCGATTGCGTGATGGCGGTCGCAGGCCTGCCCGTCGCGCGATCCGATCATGCGCAAGCCCTTGCGAACTATGCGCTCGAACTGCGGGAGGCGGCCAGGCGCGAGCGCTTCGCAGGAGAACCGCTTAGCCTTAGAATTGGAATTCACTCCGGACCGATCGTGGCGGGCGTCATCGGCAAAAGGCGGTTTGTCTATGACCTGTGGGGCGACACCGTCAATCTCGCCGCGCGCATTCAAAAGGCCGCGGAGCCCGATGAAATCCGTATTTCAGATGCAACCCACGAATTGCTCGGACCGGATTTTGCCTGCGACCCACTCGGGGAAACGGAATTGCGTGGCACGGGTCGTGTGCGGATGTGGCGGCTCCGCGGCTGATTTGCCGCTTGGCAGTGCCAAAGGGGGGTCGGCACGCAATCGCTTCTATCCCCGCATAATGCGATAGACGGTAGCATTACCCTCCACGCCTCGAAGAGGCGCGTCAAAGGCCACGACACGATGGCCGGCGAGCAGGTCGCTGACCCCCGGCGCGGAATGGAGCGCCTCGGAAATGCAGACCTGTCCGGCTTCCGCCAAGGACTGCACGCGCGCGGCCACATTCACGGTCTGGCCGAAATAGTCGAGGTTGTCGTTGAGCGTCACGGCAATCGACGGTCCACAGTGGGCACCGATTTTGAGGATGATCCCCGGCCCGTCATGGTCACTGTTGAAACGATCGATTTCTTCAAAGATGTGGAGTGCGGCCGAAATCGCATCCGACGGCTGCGAAAACGCAGCCATCACCGCATCCCCAATCGTCTTGACCACCGCTCCGGAATGTTGCTGAACCGCCGCGTTGACCAGAGCAAAATGCTCGCGGACCAATGCATAGGCGTTGAGGTCACCCAGGCGCTCATACATGGCGGTCGAGCCCTTGAGGTCTGTGAACAGGAAGGTGATCTGCCGGATGCCGAGCCCCTCCTTCTCGTCGACACGTTCGGACCGGAACAGCTGGCGGAACGTTTGCCGCGCAAGCAGCGCTCCGCCGGAGACATAAGGGTCGAAATCGAGCGCCGGCTTGGTGGTCAGCGCGACAAGCTCGGGCGGCCAGTTGATGGCAAGCAATGAACCTCGCACCGGCCCCCTGTTCGCCACCTCAATGACAATCGGACCAGGCGGCACGGCGGGCAACGCCGGCAAGAAGCGTTTGCCGTCATAATCGATCTTCAGAAGCGTCGGCGCCAACACCAGATCGCCTGATATCGGCACAGCGAATGCGGCCTGCGTCTGCACGTTGACGCCCGCAAGGGCGCCCCGTCCCAGGTCGGCGCGGAGCACCGTGGTGGTTCCGGGCGGCAGAAAGGTCATGCCCCGAACGAAGCCGCGCAGAACGTCAACAAAGCGAACGTCTTGCCCGGGTAATCGCCCGTCATGTCCGAAGTGCAGCTTCCAGTGAAAATCCTCGACAGGCAGCGTCTCGGGATCATGGTGCGGCAGGCGCCGCAGTTTCGGCGATATCGAGAAGGTGACCTCAATGAAATCGTCGAGGTCGGTGTCGCCCGACACGTCGCACAGGCCACAGACGTAGTGGGTCTTCAGCGTGCGCAGGGCGCCGAAACTGTCGAGCACCATCCCGGACTGGGGACAGAGCACATCCCAGCTCATGTCGAATAGCCCACAGCGGGCGGCGTGAAGGAAGAGGTCGATTGCTTCAGGCTCGGCGATTGCGCGGTCGCGAGCAAAGGCCAGCGGATTGACACGATAGAGCGAGTGGTCGTCGGCGCTCCTGATCAGCGTCTCGAATTTCGAGATGACGCGTGGGCTCCAGGCCCGGGCCTGCTCCACCTTGGTCATCTTGCTTTCGAGAAGACGATCGTCGACTACAGTCACGCTCGATCCTCACCTTGCCTGGCGACAGCCTACTAAAAAATCAGTGCGATGCGAATGGGTTGACTTCCTTGGTTGTACGACAGTCGGCCTGGATCAGCATGACGTTTCGTCGAACCGCCAGCCTGATCTATCTCCTGGTGGAGCTTTCCTACTCCGTTGTGCTGGCTTTTTTCCTGCGCCGATTGGTGTGCGACTGCGCGACGGCCAGTTTCAACTCAGGTGTGATCTCCAAGGGCGCATTCTCTGCCCCATGTGGGCTCTGCAGCCCCTCGACGTGAACGGTCGGGAATGGCAGTTCGATGCCCTGCTCCTTGAAGACCTGGCGGACGCGTACATAGAATTTGCGTTTCATGCCGAAGGCACCTCCCGGTCTGGTTGTGACCTTGACCCTCAACACGATACCGTACTCGCCGAATTCCTGTACGCCCTGCATCTTGATCGGTGAAAGCACCCAGGGTTTGAATTCGGGATCCTCCGCCAGTTCGAGGCCTATTCGCTTGATCAGCTTGCGAGCGAAGTCGATGTCGGTGTCATAGCCGACGGTGATGTTGAATTTGTCGGTAACCCAGTCACGGCTCTGGTTCTGGACGGCTCCGAGTTCACCGAAAGGTATTGTGAACAGCGAGCCACGATGGTGGCGCAGCTTCACCGAGCGCAGCGAAAAGCTCTCCACCGTCCCCACATAACGGCCGGCTGTAATGTATTCGCCGACACGAAACGCATCATCGAGCAGAAAAAACACGCCCGAAATGACGTCCTTGACCAGGGTCTGCGCCCCAAATCCCACAGCGACGCCAACGACGCCAGCGCCGGCGATCAGCGGGCCGATCTGGATGCCGACCGATGCGAGCATCATCAGCACCGCCATAACGACGATCACTGCCAGCAGAATGTTTTGGATGATCGGCAAGAGCGTGTGCAGCCGCGCCTGCTGCGGATCGACGACCGGCATCTCCTCGTCGCTGATCTCCGCGTGCTGCGTTTCGATGCCCAGCTTTCTCTCGATCAAGGCTTTGATGATCGACCAGCCGAAATCGGCGGCAAGGGCAATGACCACGACATTGATCAAGCCGCGCAATATGAGCGTGGTCGTCGTGTTGCTGTCCTGCATCGACTGCATGTCCAGACCCCAGGCACGCGCAAGAAGGTAAGCCGCCGCCAGGATCAAGATCATCCGGATTGCGCGATCGATGACAGCGATCGTCACCGCCGGGATCGTAGGCCGGCCAGCCTCTTCTGAACCCGGCCGCAGGACGAAATTAACCCCGCGCTGCGTCAACACGATTGCCAAAGGCAGGAAGAATGCGGCGAAGGTAAACCAGAACAATATGGGCAGGCCGGCGATGCGCAGCAGGAAAAGGCCGATGAAGTAAGCAGTCAAAAACCATGTCGCTGCCGTGTGACCTGCTTGGTGCGCGTCCTCTCGCCGTGTTCTTGGCCGACGCCAAACGGCAAGCAGAAAGAGCAGCAGCAGCACGAAATCGGCACCTACCGACAGCACCAGCATTCCGTCCTGATCAATGCCGAGACCCGGCAAGAGGATGAACGCGGCGGCGAAGAAGGCGAAGACGCCGAATATCCTGGGTACCCAATAGAACCAATGGTCGGCCGTTTCGTTGGTGACCGGCAAAGCGCGAACCTCGACAGCGTTTTCGACCTGCATGAAGGAGGGGACGAGCAGGGCTGCGAGGTACATGCGCACAGCCGCTGTGGCGACCGCAGCCATCAGAAAGGTCAGCACGATCTCGCGGATAAGCATTGGCCAGTCGAACAAGATGAACGCGCCGGCGCTGCCCAGCGCGAACGAGACGATCAGCAGGCTGGAATAAAGCGTGCGGCCACCAATCTTCTTGGCCCGTCCGACTGGCGTATCTTTCGATTGTGCGATGATCCAAAGACGAAACGGGCGGGTGAGCTTGTACGTTGCCCAGCTGAGCGCCACGCCGGCAGCGATGAATATAGCGACCAGCAAAAGCACGCCGGCGGGGCCTCTTCTGGACATATCCTCCATGGTCTCTGCCCGAATGCGTGCGAACTGGCCTGGCAGCGAGGGCAAGGTTCGCACGATCCGTTCGATATGGTGCTTGATCCGATCGAGCGTCGAGGACGCCATCGTATTCATCCGGCCTGGCGCGGACACGGCGGCGGACGATGCGCCGGACGGCGAAGCTCCCGCCGCGGCAGGAGCTCCCGTCGGCCCGGCGTCCTGCTTTCGTTGTTCGGCCACCCAGGCCTTCACCGACGGATCGTCGAGAAGCTCGAACAGTTGCTTGACTTTTTCCGGCGGAACGGTCGCCGGCGCCTGCGCCTGTGACGGACCAGCCAACAAGAGGGCGATGCCAAAGACGAACGGCCCGGCAATCCGGACAAGCATGGCAGTTAGATATCCGGGACGTCGTGCCCAGCGCGCCGGTTCCCCGGCTACCAATCGTCGAATCTTGAGTCGCATCGCGCTGTAACCTTCCGGTCAAATCGGCAAGCAACGACATCTACGTCCGTCGTTGCCCTACCTTGAAGAAACCGACATTGCCGTGCAAGACGTCGCCGTCCCAGAGCGCGCGATCGAAGTGCCTCTCAAAGTTTCCCGCCCTATTGGATGTGATCCCCAATGTTCATCAAAGGGATGAGGTCCGCTCCCACTCAATTTACGTGGACGACGACGTAGCGTCCGCCATAGGGTTGATAATATGTGCTGCCGCAGTGCCAAAGCACGGTTCCGTTGATCGAGGTCTTCACGCACGCCGCCGGGAGCCTGGCCACGTAAATGGTCGAGCGGCGGATCGTTCGGCGCGTGGTGCGCCTCGCGACGCCTGCGACGCTGCCAGGCGTGAGCGGATGGCCAACTCGCGCCTGCGCGTCGCCGACGAAAGGAGCGAAGGGCGCAAGGGCATCGATGAGCCCCGCAAACATCAAGGCGACGACGATCCCGGCAGCGCCGGTCAATCTCAAGCTAGGTCTCGTCATTTTTGATCCTCCCAAGAGCTCACCGCTCCGTGCGTTTTTATCTCCGGCCTACGCAGCCACGCATCCGACGCAAGCCTGTGCCGAACCGTAACCAAACTGGTCCCCACCTTGCGGCCGGAGCCGGTATATAGTTGCATTTTAGAATCTACTAATTCTGAAGTTCGACTTCTATCCGGATTGCGCAAATTCCATCGAACCGCTTGCAATGATGACCGGCATTTCTCGGCGCAGGTTGCGCCCCAGTCACGATCTTCCGGCGCGCTGCAGTGTTTCGTAGGGAGATTCGCCGAAGAACAGTCGATAATTCGCGGCGAAGCGGCCCAGATGGGTGATCCCCACATCCATAGCGACTGCAGTAACGCTCAAACCGTCAGCACGTGCCGTGGTAAGGAGCCGTCTGGCTTCGTTGAGGCGGAGCGCTCTGATGAATTCGAGCGGGGTTACAGCGAACGTAGTGCGAAAGGCGTACTCCAGCTGTCGACGGCTTACACCGATTTCCTTGCACAGTCGAACGATGGGTATGTCTTCCTGGATATGAGTGCGAATGAAATCCTCGGCCGCCGACGCTTGTCTTAAATGACGACTCGTGGAACCGGCTGTCCCGGTCTCACGAATGTCTGCGCCCGCGAAGGCGTCAGCCACCACCCCTAGATATTCCATGAACGCAGCTGGAGGCTGCTCCGGCAGAACCGAACCGCCTGCAGATGTCCCGAGGCGGTCTGCCATCGATTTCATTTGGCGCCGGATTCTTTGCGCTTCCTCAGGGGCGAGCCGAACTGCGGCCAGGCGATCTCTGATCTGCTCGATGACCATTCCAGCAGCAATCGACTGGATCTCTATCCAGGTCGCGGTCGGAACTATGGCGACTGCGTAAGTCAGACCGCGCCGGACCGTTGCCGTCACGCCCGTGCCGGCCGGGATTGCCAATATCAAGTCGTCTTCGAGCGGGATGCCGCATATTGTCGATCCGCTGGCCCGTTCGATGGCCAGTAATGCCACGGAGCCTGGATCGAAACCGCCACGGGCGCGGAAGGCGCAGTTGAATTCTGGCAGGTCGAGCGCCCACTTGCCGGGGGACTGGATTTGCCGGATGCGTGAGGGAAGCCAGCCGGCCGAAAGCCTGTCGACCGTCACGGGCAAACCAGAGGCGGCGCTGGTAAGGTGGTCAGGGCCAAGTAGCACATCCCTGTACGAAGGCGATGAAGGCCACGTGGGCAAGCAAGGCGTCCTTTGCGCAAAGTGGATAGAAGAACGATTGTATTAGCATTAGCTTAAGCGCAAATTGCGCGAGATCAATCGGCACTTAGGTACCCCGACCAACGGCTTAGTGGGGATAGACCGTGCGGCCAAGTGGACAGAGCGCAAGGCGAGGGTTCATCCCAACAGGGAGAGTGGTCTCTGCTTGGGATAGTCGGGCAGCAAAAACGACAAATGGGGACGATGATGAAGAAATTTCGTTTGGCCGTCCTGGCAACGGCAGGTGCATTGGTACTTGGTGCGGCCAACGCTTTTGCAGCAGACATCACCAAGCCACAAGATGAAGGTTGGACCTTTACCGTCGCCCCGTATCTGTGGGCATCGGGCATCAAGGGCGAAAGCGGCCTCTTCGGATTCCCGCCTCAGGATATCGATGTGAGTTTCAGCGATGTGCTGCACCACCTCAAATTCGGGTTTATGGGGCTCACGGAGGCTCGCAATGGGCCTTTCACAATCAGCACGGACATAGTGTATGCCAAGCTCGACGCCAACATAGGTACCCCGAGAGGAATCCTCGCCTCCAACATCGACGCGACGGTGAGCACCTTCATGGGCACCGCGCTCGGTGGTTACAGCGTCTACTATCAGGATGGGATGAATTTCGATCTTGTCGCCGGCGCCCGTCTCTGGTCGGTCGACAACAGTTTCGACTTTCATGGAGGTGCGCTGGATGGCAGGTCGGCCAGCGACGGAGACACATGGGTCGATCCGGTGATCGGCGCCAAATTCAAGGCCGACGTCGGTAACGGATTCTACCTGGCCGGCTGGGGCCTCGTCGGCGGCTTCGGCGCCGGATCCAAATCGATGTGGGACCTGATGGGAGGCGCCGGGTATCAGTTCAACGACAAGATGTCGATGTTCGTCGGCTATCGGGCCGTACACGACAATTACAGCCACGACGGCTTCGTGAACAAACTCACCCAGCAGGGTCCAATGCTGGGGTTCACCTATCAATTCTCACCAGCCCATCCAGGATAATAGCGGATTGATATGAAGTGGCGGGTTCCGGGCGGCGCTTGCGACTGCTGAGAATGAGGATTTGCGGCGTGAAATACCTTTTTGGCCGCACCCGGAACGTTGAAACCGCCCGGCAGGTCCATCCCGCTGGGCGGCGCTCCCCATGGCCAGCAATGCCGGCCCAGATATCAAAACTTTGCGCAAAGTGGATAGCGGCACGGTTGTACTAGGAATAACCTGGAACCCGAATAGCGCGAAATCAAACAGCGCAGGAATATCGCCGACGAACGGCGAGTGGGGATTATGCGCAGGCTGAACCAACTCCAGAGACGTGCACAGAGGGCACCGGGTGCTCCTGAAGCAATCATCTGTTGTGTAGCTGGCGACTGCCTGGCGGGAGATCTGCGATCAGACGCGAATTGGCTTTGAGTGGAGCGGCACGAATTAGCAGACCAGGGGCGTAACATGAGCAACGATCGTGACTTCCCGGCTGAAGCCGGCATAACCAGCAAAATTACGCGGCGGGACGCATTGATGGCCGGGACGGCTGCCGCCGTTTCGCGATTGGCCGTACCCGTCGGCCTTTCAGGCGCACTCGCCGGGCTCGCCGGCGTCCAGGCTGAGGCGGCAGGGCCATCGCAGCCGAACATCGTCTTCATCGTTGCGGACGATCAGGGTTGGAAAGACGTCGGCTATCACGGATCAGACATCAAGACGCCTAACATCGACAAGCTTGCCTCGGACGGGGCGAAGCTCGAAGAATATTACGTGCAGCCGATGTGCACACCGACGCGTTGCGCCCTTATGACCGGCCGCTATCCGCTACGATATGGCATGCAGGTTGGCGTCGTCCCCGCCGCGGGGACCTATGGTCTTCCCCTCGACGAGACCCTTCTTCCGCAAATCCTCAGAGAAGCTGGCTATCAGACGGCGATGAGCGGTAAATGGCATCTCGGTCACGCCAAGACGGATTACTGGCCGAAACAACGTGGATTTGATTCATTCTACGGGGCAACGGTCGGCGAGATCGACCATTTCAAACATGCTTCGCACGGTATCGCGGACTGGTACAGGAACAACAAGCCGATCAAGGAGCCGGGCTTCGACAACACCCTGTTCGGTCAGGAGGCCGTCCGAGTCATCAAGGCTCACGATCAGAAGAAGCCACTCTTTCTCTACCTCGCCTTCACCGCGCCCCACACGCCGTTCCAGGCGCCGAAGGAGTATCTCGACCGGTATAAGAACATCGCCGATGAGAACCGGAGAGCCTATGCCGCCATGATCTCGGTGATCGATGACGAGATCGGAAATGTCGTCGCCGCCCTCGAGGAGAAGGGAATTCGGGACAATACCCTGATCGTTTTCATGAGCGACAATGGCGGCGTCGTCAACTCGATGTTCACGGGCGACTCGAAGGTGAGCGGTAAGCTGCCGGCGGATAATGGCCCCTATCGCGACGGCAAAGGCACCCTCTATGAGGGCGGCACCCGCTCGGTCGCATTCATGAACTGGCCCGGCAAGATCAAACCTGGCGTCTTCAATGGCCTCATGCACGTCGTTGACATGTTGCCCACATTGGCCGGGCTGGCTGGTGCCAAGCCCGGCAAGGACAAACCTCTGGACGGCATGGATATGTGGCCGTCCATCAGCGAGGGAAAGCCTTCGCCGCGCACGGAGATCGTCTACAATGTCGATCCGATGACCGGCGCGGTGCGCGAGGGCGACTGGAAACTGGTGTGGGGGGCGTCGCTGCCGCAAAAGATTGAGCTTTTCAATTTGGCGCAGGACAAATCGGAAGCCACCAATCTGGCCGATAAGAACCCAGACAAAGTCAAGGCGTTGCAGGCAAGGATTACCGAGCTCGCGTCCCAGATGAAACCGCCGCTGCTGCTGATGGAGGCTGTGCGGCTGACCTATTTCACGCCGCTGGTGACACCAAGCCCGGAAGACATGTTCGCCGCGGGAGATTGAAAGGCGGATGCGTTCTGCCGTTCAGACGAGACCAGCCGATGAATGAGGCTCGACTTGCCGCAAGGCCGGCGATTTCGTCAAACGGCGATATGCTTTGGATCCCCGGCGGCGAATTCCTCATGGGCTCGGACAGCCACTATCCGGAAGAGGCGCCGGCGCATCGCGTCGTCGTCGGCGGCTTCTGGATGGATCGCACGACCGTCACGAATGCCGAGTTCAGACGCTTCGTCGAGGCCAGCGGTTACGTCACGCTGGCCGAGCGTCCGGCAAATGCCGCGGACTATCCCGGAGCCAGCGCCGAGGCCTTGGCGCCGGCCTCGGCCCTGTTCGTCAGACCTCCGCGCGGCATTGATCGCAACAATCATTACAACTGGTGGGCCTACGTGCGTGGCGCCAACTGGCGGCATCCGCGGGGCCCTGCGAGCGGTCTCAAGGGGCTCGAAAGCCATCCTGTCGTGCACATCGCCTGCGAGGACGCGGAAGCTTATGCGAGCTGGGCAGGGAAGGCGCTGCCGACCGAGGCCGAGTGGGAGTTCGCCGCGCGCGGCGGGCTGGACGGCGCCGACTTCGTATGGGGCGACGAACTGACCCCAGGCGGCCAGCATATGGCCAACACCTATCAGGGCGAGTTTCCCTATCGCAACGACTGTGAGGACGGCTACGAATGGACCGCGCCGGTCGGCTCGTTCCCGGCAAACGGCTATGGACTTTGTGACATGGCCGGCAATGTCTGGCAGTGGACTGCCGACTGGTATCAGGAGCACCGCCGGATCGAGAGCCCCTGTTGCACGATGGACAATCCGCGCGGCGGGGAGCGGGACGCGAGCTACGATCCGCTGAAGCCCGACATTCGGATTCCGCGCAAGGTCACCAAAGGCGGGTCCTTCCTGTGCGCCCCCAGCTACTGCCGCCGTTACCGCCCGGCTGCTCGCATGGCGCAGCCCGTGGATACCTCCACCTGCCACCTTGGGTTTCGGTGCATCGCGCGTTCGTCGTGACGAGCACGCGCTGAGATGTTCAGGTCGGGGAAGACAGGACCTAGCGCTTCGTGCGAATGTAGCTTCATGAAGGGCATCGGATTCTTGTTGCCGTCCCCTACACCACGAAATGCGGAACCAGAGTGAACAGCGCTGTCTGGCCTTTCGCATCGCGCCGGTTGCATGGGAGACGATGAATTCGCGGACGGAGAGGGGCGATCTGCGGCCTCTTGGTAATACGAATTGAAAATTGCGCCCTCATGTTTCACAACAGGTCGGTTAGGCCTCAGGATGGCTTGCCCAACCGCCCAGGCTCCTCAAGGTGAGAATTCGAAAAGACGTTCAACAATGACCCAGCACGCACAAGACGCTCGAATTCTCATGTACAGCCACGACACGTTCGGGCTCGGCCACCTGCAGCGCTGCAGGACGATCGCGCATTCGCTGGTCGAGGATTTCCGCGGACTTCAGGTGCTGATCATTTCAGGCGCGCCTATCGCCGGCGCCTTCGACTATCGCGCCCGTGTCGACTTCGTGAAGATCCCCAGCGTCATCAAGTTGCGCAACGGCGAGTACACCTCGCTGGAAAAGGATATCGATCTGCATGAGACCCTCAGGATGCGGCAGTCCATCATCCGCCACACCGCCGAGACCTTCCGGCCGGATATCTTCATCGTCGACAAGGAACCGCTCGGCCTGCGCGGTGAGATCGAGGACACGCTGTCCTACCTCAAGACGCGGGGTACCACGCTCGTGCTTGGCCTGCGCGAGGTGATGGATGCGCCGCATCTGCTCGAAGCAGAGTGGGCACGCAGGGATGTGATGCGCAAGATAGGCCTGTTCTACGACAAGGTCTGGGCCTATGGCCCGCCGGATTTCTACGATCCGTTGACCGGCTTGGATGTGCCGCCGGCTGTCAGGGCAAAGATGAGGTTCGTCGGTTTCCTGCAACGGCGCCTGCAGCGGATCGAGTTGCCCGGCCACCGGCCCGAGGGCGAGTATATCCTTGTTACCACCGGGGGCGGCGGTGACGGCGCGGAACTGATCCACGACGTCATCGATGCCTATCAGCAGAACCCGCAATTGCAGCATAGGGCCCTGATCGTGCTTGGGCCCTACATGCCGGCGCGCAAGCGCAACAAGCTGCTCAAGAAGGGGGCCAAGATCCCCTACATCAAGATCATCGAGTTCGACAACCGCATGGAAGACCTGATTGCCGGGGCCAAGGCGGTAGTGGCGATGGGCGGTTACAACACCTATTGCGAGATACTGTCTTTCGACAAGCCGGCGCTGATCGTGCCGCGCACCGAGCCTCGGGAGGAACAACTGATCCGCGCTCGGCGCGCAGCCGAACTCGGCCTCATCGAGATGCTTTTGCCGGACGAAGCCAAGGATTCCCAGCGGTTTGCCGATGCACTGGTGGCGCTGCCGGACCGGCCCCGCCCATCCCAGAGCAATGCGCATCTGAGGCTGGAAGGACTGCCCCATATTTCCGAAATCGTCGCGGAACTGCTCGACCGGCGGGCTGGCCATCACCTTTCGGTCATCGAAGGACTGAACTGAGTTGCAACGTCGCAAGATCGTCGTGGTTCTGAAGGGCTATCCGCGGCTGTCGGAAACCTTCATCGCGCAGGAACTGCTTGGTCTGGAGCGTGCGGGGTTCGACCTGGTACTCGTCGCGCTCAGGCGGCCGACCGACGCAAAACGCCACCCCGTGCATGACGAGATCAAAGCGCCCGTCCATTATCTGCCGGAATATTTGCATGAAGAGCCGCTGCGCGTGGTTCGCTCACTGTTTGCTTGTCTGCCGCGTCCGGGCTTCTGGCGCGCGCTCGGATCGCTGGCCACCGATATCCCCCGCGACTTTACGCGCAATCGCGTGCGCCGCTTCGGGCAGGCACTGGTGCTGGCGGCCGAATGGCCGGAGGACGCGGGATGGTTGCATGCACATTTCGCGCACACGCCGGCATCGGTGACGCGCTATGCCAGCCTGCTTCGTAGCCTGCCTTGGAGTTGCTCGGCCCATGCCAAGGACATCTGGACTTCGGCAGACTGGGATCTGGCCGGCAAGCTTTCCTCGGCGCGTTGGACGGTAACTTGCACGAAAACCGGCTTCGACCGTCTGAAAGAACTCGCCAACGGCAAGTCGTCCGTGCATCTGAGCTATCATGGGCTCGATCTTGATCGCTTTGGCAGTTTCGGCGAGACGCGAAAGCAGCATAACGGCTCGGCGCCGGACGAACCGGTTGTCGTTCTGAGTGTCGGGCGCGCCGTTGAAAAGAAGGGTTACGATACCTTGCTGGAGGCCCTTGCCCTCTTGCCTGGCGATTTGGCGTGGCGTTTCGAGCATATCGGCGGCGGCGAGGAACTGGAGCGGCTCAAGGCACTGGCGCGAAAGCTCGGCCTGGATGGCCGCGTCTCCTGGAAAGGCGCGCTTGCGCAGAAAGAGGTGCTTGAGCACTACCGGAGCGCCGACATATTCGCCCTGGCCTGCAGGATCACCGCAAATGGCGACCGGGACGGTCTGCCGAATGTCCTGGTGGAGGCGGCCAGCCAGCGGCTTGCCTGCGTGTCGACCGATATTTCTGGCGTGCCGGAGCTTTTATCGCCGGATGAAACCGGGCTGCTGGTTCCGACGGAAAACCCGATTGCCCTGGCACAGGCGCTGGAGCGCCTGATCCGTGATCCCGTGCTGCGCGCTCGCCTCGGCGACGCCGCGGAACGGCGCGTGCGAAGCAATTTCGATCATATGGCAAGCATTGGACAGCTCAAGCAACTGTTCCAACAGGAGTGGCAGGCTGCCGAATGAAGCGGCTGAGAGTCTTCTTGTATGTCCAGCACCTGCTCGGCATTGGCCATCTTGCGCGCGCCAGCCGTATCGCAGCGGCTCTGGTCGATGACGGGTTTGACGTAACCGTCGTGACCGGCGGCGCGCCGATCGCGGGGTTTCCGGGATTGGGGGTGAAATCTGTGCCCCTGCCACCTGTCACCTCAGGTGACGAAGGATTTTCCGGACTTGTCGACCTGCAGGGCAAGCCCATCGACGATGATTTCAAGAAACGGCGTTCAGAGACGCTGCTGCAGGCATACCGGGATTGCAGGCCTGATATCGTCATTATCGAGGCGTTTCCATTTGGGCGCCGGCAGATGCGTTTCGAACTTTTGCCGCTGATCGAGGCCATCAACGCGACCTCGCCCAAACCGCTGCTGGCGACGTCCGTCCGCGATATCCTTCAGGAGCGCGTCAAGCCGGGCCGAAATGAGGAAACGGTCGATCTCATCAACAGGCATTTCGACCTTGTGATGGTCCACGGCGATCCGGCTTTCGCAACCATCGACAAGACTTTTCCACTGGCTGGGGCGATCAGGGCCGAGGTCAGCTACACAGGGCTCGTTGCCGCGCCGCCACCGCCCGCGGCCAGCGAGCGCTTCGACGTTCTGGTGTCGGTTGGCGGCGGGGCTGCCGGAAGGAGCCTTGTCAGTTCCACCATCGCAGCGGCGCGGAATGCCAACAATGGCTGGAAATGGTGTTTGATCACCGGCCCAAACCTGCCGAAAGACGAGTTTGACGCGATCGCACGCGATGCCAGGCCGGGCCTGTCCGTCTTCCGCTTCCGCGAGGATTTCGCCAGCTTGCTGACCGGCGCCCGGCTGTCGGTCTCGCAGGCGGGTTACAACACGGTCTGCGATGTCCTGCGCGCGGGTTGTCGCTCCCTGCTTGTTCCATTTGCAGCCGGCGGGGAAACCGAACAAACGGTTCGCGCCCTGATGCTCGAAGAACTCGGTCTTGCAACGGTGCTGATGGAAAAGGACCTGACGCCTGAACGCTTGGCGCAAGCGATCGCACGGGCGCTTTCGGGACCGGCGCCGTCCGCGCATCGTCTCGATCTGGAAGGGGCGCGTCACTCGGCGCAAATCCTGCGCGAGCGGCTTCGAACATGGTCCCTAAAAATGAGGCCCGGTCTCGGAAGAGGGGCATGATCAAACAGACGGCGGGGCCTAAAGCGCGTCGCGCTGAAACGGATTCAGTCGACGCGCTTTAAGTCTTTGTTTTGATGCATGTCGTTGTCCTAAAACCGCTACGCGGTTTTGGCGAAATGGCTAAACAGTCCCAATCAGCATGAAGCGCGTGTAATTTTTTGTCGGCAGTTCACCCGAGAACCGCACCTCGCGTAGCGCCGCCATTGCTTCGAAGGCTGCTAGTGAAGCCACGCAGTTGATGTGCGTCGGCTCGCTGAAATAGTCATTCGATTGCAGCAGTACATTCGTGCCCCGCGGGAGCAGGGCAAGCCAGGCGCGCAGATCGGCTATGTGTTCGCAGCTCGTATTGATCACCAGGTCGGGCCGCCCGGCCGCATAGTCGAGTGCGTACATATCGGCCGTCAGCGCCTGGAACCGGTCGCCGGCTTGCCGGTTGAGGGTCCGGGCAACCGGCGCGACTTCGGGATCGATGTCGATGCTGTCAACCGTCGCGATGTCGAAGCGGGCGTCGTTGAAAAGCATTGCGGGCAATATGCCGTACCATCCACCCAAAACCCATATGCGCCCGAACCGGCCGCCGCAGCTTTCGAACAGCCTGTCAAGCGCCCACATCTTGCAGGCGACCTGCTTGTGGTTGAACGCGTTGGCGATATCGGCCTGCGGATGCTTGGCGATGACGCGCGCCAGCCCTGCCACGAGAGGGTGGTCGACATAGGCAGCAATTCCCCGCGTGAGGTCCAGGGCTTGCTCGTGCCCGTCCATGCCGGCATTGCGTGGTTGCGTGACATCCATCATATTCGTCTTGTATTTCGGGATTTCGGGGGACACAACGCAATCTTGCCCCGCCAAGCCGCTTCGCAGGCTTCGAACGTGTCGCCGGCTATGATTGCCGATGCGCCGTTCACCAGCTGATGCTTCTACTTTGTTCCCTAAACTGAAGGTCCACAGTCGCATATGGAACCCAGCCTAGCTCGCTATATCTGGACGCACACCAAGAAGCAGCAGCTCTGGATATTGGTTATCGTCTTGCTTTCGATGATCCCGTATTTCATGTCCTTTGACCTGCCGAAGCTGATCGTCAACGGCCCGATCCAAGGCAAGGGGTTCGAGCAACCGGGCGCGACCCACCCATTCATGAGGCTGCACTATAACCTGCCGTTCATCGGAGAGGTCCAGTTCTTTCCTGGCTTTCAGCTCGACCGCACGACGACGCTGTTTGCCCTGAGCCTTGTGTTCCTCCTGCTGGTCATCATCAACGGTCTGTTCAAATTCTACATCAACACCTACAAGGGCCGCCTCGGCGAACGCATGCTGCGGCGTATCCGCTTCGATCTGGTCGATCGTGTGCTGCGGTTTCCGCCGCGTTATTTCAAGCGCGTGAAATCCGCCGAGGTGGCAACCATGGTGAAGGACGAGGTGGAGCCGCTGGGCGGTTTCATCGGCGATGCTTTCCTGCAGCCGGTGCTGCTCGGCGGTCAGGCAGTGACGGCCATGCTGTTCATCGTGGTCCAGAACTTCTGGCTCGGAATGATCGCGGCCGTAATCGTGTTGGTCCAGATCGTGCTCATCCCGCGGATGCGGCGGCGGCTGATCGTGCTCGGGCGCAAACGGCAGTTGACGGCGCGCGCGCTTTCGGGCCGCGTCGGCGAAATCGTCGACGGCATCGGCGCGGTTCACGTCCACGATACATCAAACTACGAGCGCGCCGACATAGCTGCCCGGCTCGGGCTCATCTTCAAGATCCGCTTCGATCTTTACCAATGGAAATTCATGGTGAAATTCCTCAACAATTTTCTCGCGCAGATCACGCCGTTTCTGTTCTACATGGTCGGCGGATATCTGGTCATCCAGGGGCGGCTGGACGTCGGCCAGCTCGTGGCCGTGATCGGCGCCTACAAGGATCTGCCCGGACCGATGAAGGAACTGATCGACTGGGATCAGGACCGGCAGGATGTCCAGGTCAAATACCAGCAGGTCGTTGAACAATTCACCGTCGACGGTCTCATTGCGCCGCGAATCGGGGCATTGACGATCGACAATCCCGGTCCGATGACCAACCCCCTGTCGGCGATCGGTCTGTCCATGGCAGACGATGGCGGCGCAATGCTCCTCGACCGTATCTCCCTCCAGGTCAAACCCGGGGAGACGGTGGCGCTGGTCAGCACCTCAACAGGTGGAGCGGAGGCGCTTGCAGAGGCCTTCGCGCGGCTGAACTGGCCCGAAAGCGGAAGGGTCGCCTCGGGCGCCGACGACCTGCTTGAACTCCCCGAAGCAGTGACCGGCCGGCGCATGTCCTACGCCTCGTCGGATGTTTTCCTGTTCCAGGCAAGCCTCCGCGACAATCTGCTCTACGGGTTGAAGCATGCGCCGCTGACATCGGTGACTTATGACGGTGCCGCGGCGGACCAGCACCGCTGGGACATCCACGAGGCGCGCCGGTCGGGCAACCCGGACCTTGATATCCACGCCGACTGGATCGACTATGCTTCCGTCGGCGCTACCGGCCCGCATGACCTCTTTGAAGCCGTGCGCCAGGTGCTCGACGCGGTTCTTCTTTCGCGCGACATTCTGGATCTAGGCTTGCGTTCTTCGGCCGACCTCACGCGTCACACGGAGCTTGCCGGGCGGATCGTTGAACTGCGTGCGGCGCTGCGAACCCGGCTGGAACACGAAGGATTGAGTGGACTGGTGGTTCCTTTCGAACCGGGCGCCTACAATAAGGAAGCAACGATCGGCCAGAACCTGCTCTTCGGCGCTGCCGCCGGCCCGGAGCTGGCCGACAGGGCTCTGGCGGCAAATCCCTATTTTGCTTCCGTGCTGAGGCAAGCCGGCCTCGATCGCACGCTCTACGAAATGGGCTTGGAGATCGCCGAACAGGCGATCGAGCTGTTTGCCGACCTGCCGCCCGATCACCAGTTCTTCCAGCAACTCGCCTTCATGAGCGCCGAGGAGATACCAGCCTACGAAACCTTGCTGCAGCGGCTCAAGAACCGTCCCTACGAGACGGTCTCGGAGAACGACCGCGCCATGATCGTCACCCTGAGCTTTGCCTATATCGAGCCCCGGCATCGCTTCGGCCTGCTGGGCGACGAATTGATGAACAAGATCGTTGCCGCACGCAACCGGTTCTATGAAGACTTGCCGCCCGAGCTGCAAAATGCGGTCGAACGCTACGATCCTGCCAAATACATTGCCGCGGCTACAGTCATGGACAATGTCCTGTTCGGGCGTCTGGGCAGCAACCATCCCGACGCGCCGGACCGCATACGCTCCATCGTCTACGACATTCTTGATGAACTGGGGCTTTATGGCGAACTGCTGGATGTCGGTTTGGACTTCAACGTCGGCGCCGGCGGGAGGCGGCTGACCAGTGGACAACGACAGAAGCTCGATGTTGCCCGAGCCCTGCTCAAGCGGCCCGATTTTCTCATTCTCAACCGGCCGCTGTCGGCGCTCGACCAGCGCGTACAGGAGAAGGTGCTGCAAAATGTGCTCGAGGAAGCCAGACGCGACGGCCGTTCGCCGGCAATTGTGTGGGTCGTGACGAATCCGGCAATGGCGATGATGTTCGATCGCGTTGTCGTCTTGGACTCGGGTCGTTTGGTGGAAGACGGAACACACGAGACGCTTTTGGCGGGGGGCGGTATTTTCAAGGAACTGGTGTCATAGAGCATTGGACATTCAGATGGGATCATTCCGCCGGTGGGAACTTTGCTGCAAGGTCAAGGGGATTGAGCTTTCCGGCTGGTAGGGCTCGCCACCTCAAGTGGTTCGTATCGCCACCCGGAAACGGAATTGATTTCATCTGGGCGCCGGTTGTTCTAGTCTGGCAGACGTGAATTTTGGGAGGTTTGCGACAATGCTGCTCAAGGATGAGGTTGGAATGCTGCAACGCGTTCCCTTGTTCTCCGGCATAGAGTCGGCAAAGCTCAAGCTGCTTGCGTTCACATCCGATCGCGTAAGCTACAGCGCCGGCCAGATCCTTTTCCGGCAGGGCGATGAGGGAGACGCCGCCTATGTCATCCTTTCAGGCAAGGCGGATATTCTGGTCGATTCCGACAGCGGACCGATAAAAGTTGCCGAACTGCTGCCAAATTCGATCGTTGGCGAGATCGCCATATTGTGCAACAGCTCCCGCACGGCCACCGTCAGAGCCGCAAGTCCGGTGGAAGCCTTGAGAATTCGCAAGGATCATTTCCTAAGGCTTATGAGGGAGTTCCCGGAGATGACCATCGAGATGGTGCGGGTCCTCGCCGATCGCCTAAGCCATACGACCGCGGATCTGATCGACGCACGGAGCGCCAAGTAACCAGTGACGCGCACTTAATTCTCGCCGTCGTGATGGCTCCGGCTAGCATGGGCGACTGGACCGCGAAGGAGCAGCATGGAGGACGACGTTTTCCTGGTCAGGTTTTGGGGGGTGCGCGGCAGCATTTCGGTATCGGGGCCAGAATTCTCCCGCTATGGCGGCAACACGATCTGCATTGAGATGCGATGCGGTAAGCATACGCTTCTGTTCGACGCGGGCTCTGGCCTGCGGCCTGCCGGCCGAGCGCTTCGGGCGTCGGGCGTAACCGATTTCGACCTGTTTTTCACCCACTGCCATTACGACCACATCATCGGACTGCCGGCCTTTAAGCCGATCTACGATCGGAGCTTCAAAGTCAGGCTCTGGTCCGGGCATCTCGCAGGACGCATGACCACCCGGCAGATCGTCGATGAGTTCATGCGGCCGCCTTGGTTTCCGGTGAGACTGGACGTCTGCAAGGCAAACCTCGACTACCGCGACTTCGTATCAGGAGACGTGCTTGCGCCGCGCGAAGGGGTGGTGATCCGAACCGGCAGTCTTACCCATCCCGGTGGCTGTATAGGCTATCGGGTCGAATGGGGCGGCCGCGTCGTGGCGGTGATCACAGACACCGAACACGAGCCGGGCAAGCTCGATCAGGCGGTGCTCGGCCTCATCCAAGCTGCCGACCTCGTCATTTACGATTGCACCTACACTGAGGAGGAAATGGAGCGCTACCGCGGCAACGGGCACTCGACATGGCAACAGGGCGTCAAGCTCTGCGAGGCGGCCGGTGCGCGGGAGCTTGCGCTGATTCACCACGATCCGGCACGCACCGACGAGGAATTGGACGAGATCGAGAAACTGGCCAAGGAAAGGTTTGCCGGCGCTTTTGCCGCACAGGATGGCCAGACGCTTGAATTTCCAGTCTTATCGCACAAAGCGCGCTGAGCTATTTTCCTCTATCTTCTGGTTTTGACGCAATTCCGGACGGAAAACCGCTCACACTTTTCCTGGAATTGCTCTAGCGGCGCCGCGCCCGATCAATGTCCTGATCGGAAGCCATGTGCAGGCTTCAGTCTGTGCGGTGACCGTGAACAGCCGTTCGAGGAAAAGCCAGGCCGATTCATCATGCACGAGATGGTGGGTGAGCAGGCCGACCGGCTCGCCGCCGTCGAATGCGTTCCGCAATTGCGCGATGATGGCCTGAACCAATATGCCGTGATCGCGGCAACGGCGCGTGCCATGCCAATCCATGATGTCGACATTGCTGTTGATGACCGCCAGCGAAGCCGGCCTCGGCGGCCCATAGACCGACAACGCTGCAAATCCGCTCGATCCAAGCTCGAACACCAAGCCGGCGTCGATCCTGTTCCAGGGCGGCACCAGCAAGGGAACGGCACGTGCGCTGTGCAGGCCGGTTATGCGTGACAGCCCGCGAGCCAGATCATCGAGCACCGCCTCGCGTGGCCGATGCGGGCCGAGCTCCTGCTTTTTCTGGCCCTCCGGCGCATGATTTCGGTGCGCCCAGCCATGAATGGCGACTGTGGCATGCGGCGCCTGGTCAAGCCGGGCGACAAGCTTCTCATCAGTCAGGGCCGGAATGACGGCCAGAGTGACCGGAATGGCAAATTGACCGGTGAGGTCGAGCAGCCGGTCAAGCGCAGGCGTCGGATCCACGGCGTCATCGTCGCGCAGCCAGAACTCCGCCTTGCGGTCCGCCCGTTGCCAGCGCGCCAGTTCTTCCACCAAGGGTTGCCACGTGTGATCGGCTGTCATGAAACCGGGATCTTCGCGAGAAGTTCTGCCACACGCGCTGCCGCAGCACCGAGGGAGCGTTCTTCGAGGACGAAACGTCTGGCTTCTGCGGCCATGATGGTCCTTTCGTCGTTACGGGCCAGAAGCCTTGCAATGGCAGAAGCGAACGCCGGCACATCGCCCGGCGGGGTGAGAAACCCGGCTTGGCCAACCCGCACGACCTCCGGCACACCGGCGATGTCCTGAGCCACCACCGGAAGGCCGGCGGCCTGTGCTTCAAGATAGGCAAGGCCATAGGCCTCGCCGAAACCCGGCCAGACGTAAATTCCCCCACTATAGAGGACATCCGGCACGGCGGCCGGCTCAATCGCGCCAAGCCATTCGATACGGTCGGCGGGCAAGCCGGCAAATTGCGCTTTGACCTCGTCACGGGCAGGGCCGTCCCCAACGACCGACATGGTCCAGGGGAGGTGACCGATCGAACCGAGCGCTTGCGCCAGCATACGATAGCTTTCGAGTTTGTCGCCGGGCCGCATCATGGCGACGGTAACGAGATGCGTCGGACAACCCCGTGCCGGCGTTTCACGGAATGCCGATGTGTCGATGAAGGGCGAAAGCATGCCGAAAGCAGCGCCGGGTACCACATCCGCAAGTCCCTTGCGGTCCCTTTGCGTGAAGCAGATGTTCAGCGCCGCCTGTTCGACGGCTCGCGCCACCAACGCTTGCGTATCAGCCCACAAACCGGCGTTGCGCCGCCTCGAATAGGACGCTTCCGCTGTCACATAGGGGACAGCAAAGGCCGCCACCAGCTCGGGCGCGATCAGGTCGGGCGCCTTGTAATAGGGATGATAAGTGAACCAGAGATCGGGCTTGCCGTCACGATCCCAAAGCTTTGTTAGCCGCGCGGCTTCCTCCCGGGCCTCGATCTTGAGCGCATCGAAACTTTTCGGCTCCGGTTCGCGTAGATAGAAGCGCAATTCGGATGCCAGTTCGACGCTATGTCCGCCATGCTCCAGCGCGTTGATCAGCGCCCGTGCCATCTGGCGGTCGCCGGAGGCAACGGGATCATTGGGTGACTTCAGCGGCGCGTAGAAGGCAATTCGCATCGCCGGACCCTATCATCGGAAAGCCGGCGCAAGTCAATTTCGAAGCATGATCGACTTCACCCTTCAAGCAGTGGAATGTGCTATCTGATGCCCATGGAAACAGTTGCCGCGTCCGACCCGTTTGTCGCTTCCCTGCCGGTCTTCGCAAAGTTCGAAAGCGTTGCCGATATCGACAACTATCGGCCTCTCCCCGATGACTGGGCGCTGGCCACCGCCGACATCGTCGGCTCGACCAAGGCGATCGAGGCTGGGCGCTATAAAACCGTCAATATGGCCGGCGCCAGCGTCATTTCGGCGCTGCTCAATGCGCTGGGTCGGCAAGATTTTCCCTTTGTCTTCGGCGGCGACGGCGCGCTCGTGGCGTTTCCCGGCTCGGCGTTGGAGATCACCCGCAACGCGCTTGCCGCTGTCCAGAGATGGGTGGCGGATGAACTGGACCTGGCCCTGCGTGCCGCAATCGTGCCTATAAGTGATATAAGAGCGCAAGGACTCGACGTTCGCGTGGCGAGGTTCCAGGCCTCCGAAGCGGTCTTCTATGCCATGTTCGCCGGCGGTGGCGGCAGTTGGGCGGAAGCCGAGATGAAAGCGGGGCGCTACCGCATCGATCCCGCGCCGGCCGGCGCGAGGCCGGATCTGACCGGCCTCTCCTGCCGCTGGAACCCGATCGAAGCCCGGCATGGCGAAATCGTCTCGATCATAGCCATACCGGGAGCGTCGCGCGACTTGCGCGGCTTTCAGTTGCTGGTTTCCGACATCATCGCCCTTGCCGGCAGGCAGGAGCGCGATGGCCACCCCGTACCGGCGGACGGGCCGGCCTACAGTTTGCTGCCCGCCGGGCTCGATATCGAGGCGCGGGCCACGGCGCCGGCTGGACGGCGGTGGCTGACGAAGCTGTGGGTGGTGTTCCTCATGACGCTTACGGCTGTCACCGATAGATATGGCTGGACGATCGGTAGTTTCGACCCGAAGGTCTACAAACGCGACGTGGCCAGCAATTCGGACTTCCGGAAGTTCGACGACGGCTTGAAGATGACCATCGACGTTGACGCGGACGTCTTACAACGGATTGAGAACCGGCTGAAACAGGCGGAAGAGGCGGGCATCTGCACCTATGGCCTGCACCGCCAGAAATCGGCCTTGATGACATGCCTCGTCGCCTCACCGCTGCAGCGCGATCACCTTCATTTCATCGATGGCGGGGCCGGCGGCTATGCGATGGCTGCCGCAAGCCTGAAGGCGAAGGTGCCGGTTTGATGATGGCTTGCGGAAACCGATCTTCCGCAATATGCCTCGGCCATGGTCCTTGAGACCAAGTGAGCCTCGCCACGGGAACGGACAGCCTGTCCGAATTGACGGGAAAGCAGATTTTTGGACGCCTCACGATCGATATATGACCGTCTTCTGAACCGGATTTCGACGCGCTCCGCGCAAGTCGGCGTGATTGGACTGGGCTATGTCGGATTGCCGCTGGCGGTTGCGGTCGCACGCGCCGGCTTCTCGGTTTCGGGCTTCGACATCGAAGCCCACAAGGTCGAGAGCCTGAACAACGGCCAATCCTACATCGAGGCGGTGACGTCGACAGCCCTTGCCGGCCAGGTGGCGAGCGGACGGTTCCGCGCCACTGCGGATTTTGCGGAACTGGCCGTCTGCGAGGTCATCATCATCTGCGTTCCGACGCCGCTGACGAAAAACCGTGAGCCGGATCTCTCCTTTGTCAGGAACACGGCAGGCACCATTGCGAAGCATCTGCGTCCCGGCCAGCTCGTCGTGCTGGAATCGACCACCTATCCCGGCACCACTGACGACGTGATCAAGCCCATACTGGAAGAAACCGGCTTGCGGTCGAAGATAGACTTCTTCCTCGGCTTCTCGCCCGAACGCGAGGATCCCGGCAATCGCAGCTTTGAAGTCGCGACGATCCCTAAGGTCGTGGCAGGCGACGGCATCGAAGCGGCGACGCTCGTGCAGGCTTTCTACCATGGCGTGGTAAAGACCGTCGTTCCGGTTTCCAGCACGGCGACCGCCGAGGCGGTCAAGCTGACGGAAAACATCTTCCGCTCGGTCAACATAGCTCTCGTCAACGAGTTGAAGGTCGTGCTCGGTGCGATGGGCATCGACATCTGGGAGGTGATCGAGGCGGCAAAGAGCAAGCCCTTCGGCTACATGCCGTTCTATCCCGGCCCCGGACTTGGCGGGCACTGCGTTCCGATCGATCCCTTCTACCTGACGTGGAAGGCGCGCGAATACGAACTGCCGACCCGGTTCATCGAGCTGGCGGCAGAGATCAACACGGCCATGCCGCGTCATGTGGTCGATGAACTGGCGAAGGCGCTGGACCGGCGCTGCGGCAAGGCGCTCAGCCGCTCGCGCATTCTCATCGTCGGGCTCGCCTATAAGAAGAATGTACCCGATATCCGCGAAAGTCCCTCATTGCGGCTCATTGAACTCATCGAGGATTGGGGCGGCAAGGCGGAATTCCACGATCCGCATGTTACCGAGATACCGACCACACGGGAGCACATGGCGATCAAGGGGCGCCGCTCGATCGAATTGACCGAGGCGGCCCTGAAGGATTTCGATGCTGTCGTCGTTGCAACCGACCACGACGCGATCGACTATCAGACGATCGCTGATCACGCTCCTTTGATCGTCGACACACGCAATGTTTTTGGCCGCCTCGGGCTGGACCGAGAGACGGTGGTGAAGGCCTGACGGCATCGGAGCCGGCGAATTTCTTGCGCGGTGTCAGGATCGTGGTTGCACTCCGCCGGCTGCCTCGCCACATAACGCCACGGAATACAGATGCTTTTACGCCTTCCCCTTTGCCGCAAGGACAGTCATCGGGGAAGTCTTCGCCGCTTTGGCCGCCGAGGCCGGCCTGGCTGACTTCGGGTGTCTTATCGTTGGGTGGTTGACGGACGGTGTTATGGCAGATCAAAGGATAATGGTTCCGTCTTCCGACGGGTTTCGAGATAGAATGAGCACATCGTACGCAGAAATTTCCACCATTCTCATGGATAAGGTTGCCGATTGGCTGAACGAATCGGCGCTGGCGGGCAACGACCTGGAAACATTGGTAAATGGCTTTTGCGAACGGCTGGCTGCTGCCGGCCTGCCGCTGAAGCGGGTGCATTTGAGCTTCTCGATGCTTCATCCGCTTTATGACGCGCTTGGCTTCACCTGGATTCGCGGCCAGGGCATGGAAGTGGAAGGCTTCCGCAAGGAGGCCGGCGTGCCGTCCGAGAGATTCCTGACCAGCCCATACTACCATCTGCTCAGCAACAAGCTCGACCATCTGCGACGCCGGCTCGACCCGTCCGTAGTATCGGAGTTTCCTGTTTTCGATGACCTCCGGCTTATGGGCATCACGGATTACATGGCTTTCGTCCATCCCTTCAGCGGCAACAGCAGTCAGGGCATGATGGGGTCTTGGTCCACCGACAGCGCCGCGGGCTTCAGCGACAGTATGATTTCAGCTCTGCTGCGCATCCAGAGCCATCTCGCTATCGCCACCAAGATGGCGGTGCTCACCAAGCTCGCCGACAACATGATGACCACCTATCTCGGCGGTGACGCCGGCAGACGCGTGCTTGACGGACAGATCAAGCGCGGCGAGGGCGATACAATCCGGGCCGCATTGGTCATGGGAGATATGCGCGGGTCGTCGAGGCTTGCCGAAACCGCCGGCCGTGAAGTCTATATCGATACGCTGAACCAGTTTTTCGACGCCGTTGCCGCACCTTTCAATCGCAACGGCGGGCAGATCATGAGTTTCATTGGTGATGGCTTCATTGCCGTCTACCCTTGCGAAAGGCACCGTTCGCAGTCCGAGATCGCCTGCCAGGCTGCCCTTGCGGCCGCGCACAAGGCCAGCGCGCGCATGATGGATCTCAACCTGCGCAGAAAGGAGCAGGGGTTGTCCGACATCAAATTTGGTATCGGCCTGCATGTCGGCAATGTGATGTTTGGCAATGTCGGGCTTACCGATCGGCTGACATTCTCTGTCTTCGGCTCGGCTGTGAACGAGGTCCAGCGCCTCCAGACCCTGACCAAGAAATATCCGCACAGCGTTCTGGCCAGCAAAGACTTCGCCGGCTATTGCGGCGCCAACAGCTGGCTGACGCTCGGCAACGAGGAACTGGCTGGCATCAAGAAGCTGACGGTCCTTTCCCCCGATCTGTCGGGAGCTCTCGCACCCGATGAAGACGGTGCGCCGGAGTATGCTCACGACAGAAGATCGGACGCCGAGCAGGTCATGCTGCTTCATCGCGATGCCGCGCGGATGGCGGCGGGCGACCCGAGCAAGCTCCAGTAACCGCCACAATCTGGCCCGATCGCCTTTGGTAGCCAGTTCGGTCGTCGGTTCCGTCGCTGGCGACCGTTTCGAATCCAAGTTGCTCTGGGCTGGCAATGCGCTAGTCTCGCTTTCTGGAGCTGCCAGAGTGGGGCTGGTGTGAGAATGAATTCGGGTGTCGATCTGCTGCGGATCGAAGACGTTGGCATCTCTTTTGCCATCATCGGGGGGCCGTTGCATGCCGTCAGGCGTGCAAATCTCCGCGTTCTGCCCGGTAAGGTTACCGCGCTTGTGGGCGAGTCAGGTTCCGGAAAATCGGTTCTCAGCCAGGCCGTGATGGGCATTTTGCCGAACACAGCCCATGTTCGCGGCCGGATCCTGTTTTCCGATCCTGAGAACCCCGGCACGACGCAGGATATTCTCAAGATGCCGCGTGATGGGCCCGAAATCCGGGCGTTGAGAGGCCGCCGCATCGGCAAGATCTTTCAGGAGCCGATGACATCGCTGTCGCCGCTGCACACGATCGGCAACCAGGTCAGTGAATCCCTGCAGATTCATACGCCCATGGCTCGGGCGGAGCGCAAGGCACGGACCGAGGAAATGCTGAGCCTTGTCGGCTTTCCCAATCCCAAGCGCGCCTATGACATGTATCCCTTTGAACTTTCAGGAGGATTACGTCAGCGTGCCATGATCGCCATGGCGCTTATCTGCCGGCCCGCTCTGTTGATCGCCGACGAGCCGACGACGGCGTTGGATGTCACCATCCAGGCGCAAATCCTGCAATTGCTGCGCGGGCTTCAGACCAAGCTGAACATGGCGATGCTGCTGATCACGCACGACCTCGGCGTGGTCGCCAATGTCGCCGACGAGGTGGTGGTCATGTACCATGGCGAGATCATGGAGGCGGGACCTGTGGAGGCGATATTCCGCCGGCCAGGCCATCCTTACCTTAAGGGGCTGATGGCAGCCGTTCCGCATTTCGACCTGAAGCCTGGCGAACGACTAAAGGCGCTGCGCGAGGTGCCGGTGAATGTCGGGAACCTGCTCGGCAAGCAGACCGCGCCGGCATCGAAGGGGCCGGACGACATCCTGCTGTCGGTCAGGGATCTGAAAAAGACCTTCACCATCCGCAAGTCCGGATGGTTCGGCGGGGATCATCAAACCTCCGTTCGCGCCGTGGACGGCGTGAGCTTCGATATAAGGCGGGGTGAGTGCCTGGGTCTGGTCGGCGAAAGCGGCTCCGGCAAAACCACCGTCAGCAAGATCCTCATGCGGGCTGTCACCCCAAGCGGCGGCTCTGTGATCTTCAACGGCCGCGATGGACCGATCGACGTCCTGGAAGGCGAGGGAGACGCCCTGCACACGCTCCGCGCGAAAATCCAGATGGTCTTTCAGGATCCGGTTTCGTCGCTTTCACCTCGCATGACGGTGGAAAACATCTTGAGCGAGCCGCTGGAAATCCATCAACGTGGCAATGCCGCGTCCCGGTTAGCCACGGTCAAGAGCTTGATGCAGGCAATCGGGCTCGATCCACGCTTCATCAAGCGGTATCCGCACAGTTTCTCCGGAGGGCAGCGCCAGCGTATCGGCATCGCGCGCGCGTTGGCGCTGGGGCCTGAACTGCTGATCTGCGACGAGCCGGTTTCGGCGCTCGATGTCTCTGTCCAGGCGCAGATCCTGAACCTTCTGAAGGACCTGCAGAAGGAACTGGGCCTTACCTACCTGTTCATATCGCACAACCTGGCTGTGGTGGACTACATGGCAGACCGCATCGCTGTGATGTGCGGCGGGCGTATCGTCGAGCTTGCGCCGCGCGAAATTCTGCTCAGGAAACCGATCCACCCCTACACGCGCTCACTGGTCGCCGCAGTACCTTTCCCCGATCTCGACAGGCCGATGGATTTCAAGACGCTGAAGCTCAGCGGCGCTTCCGACACAAGCGCATGGGGACCGCAATTCCGCGACGAGGGCGAAGAGGACGTGCTGTCGCCGCTCGATCTTGGCGGCGGCCACCTCGTTCTGGCCCGACGCTCGGCCGATGCCAGCGAGCTACGCCATTGATCAGCCGGCGCGCCCTCCTTGGACTGATGGCTTCGGCATTCGTGCCGAGCACTTTGCGCGCCGGCGATCTGGAACCGGAATTTCTTCAGCCTCTGCTGAAGGCCCTGGCGCTGCCGCCACTCGCCGAACGCTTGCCCAAGCGCCCGCGCGTGTTGAATCTCGCTGCGATGGGCCGGCAGCCCGGCCAGTATGGCGGCACGCTGCGCACGATCATCGGCAGCCAGAAAGATATCCGGATGATGACCATCTACGGATATGCTCGCCTGGTTGGCTATGACGAAAAGCTCAACCTGCAACCCGACATTCTCGAAAGTTTCGACGTGGCGGACGATCGCGTCTTCACTTTCAAGATACGGGAAGGACATAAATGGTCTAACGGCAGCCTGCTGACGCCGGAGGATTTTCGCTATTGCTGGGAAGATGTCTGGCTGAACGATGAGCTTACGCAGGGCGGGCTCCCCCCGACTCTGCTGGCGGACGGCAAGCCGCCACGCTTCGAGATCGTCGACCCGCTGACGGTCCGCTATAGCTGGGATGCGCCCAATCCCGACTTCCTGCCCAAGCTCGCTGCCGCTTCGCCGCTATCGCTTGTCCTGCCGGCCGCCTATCTCAAGCAGTTCCACAAGAAATACCAGGATCCGTTCCGGCTCGCCGGCCTGATGGAGGAGAACAGGGCCAAGAAATGGACGCTCCTGCATATCCGCATGTCGCGGCAGTATCGCCCGGAGAACCCGGAACTGCCGACGCTCGATCCCTGGCGGAACCGGACCAAGCCGCCGGCCGAGCAATTCATCTTCGAGCGGAACCCATTCTTTCATCGAATAGACGAGAATGGCCGGCAGCTGCCCTATGTTGACCGGGTAGTCATGAATGTGAGCTCGTCGGCAATCATTTCCGCCAAGACCGGTGCGGGTGAGAGCGACCTGCAATGCATGGGAATCGACTTTGCCGACTACGCCTTCCTGAAGGACGCGGAGAAGCGCTACCCGGTGAAGATGCATCTGTGGAAACGCACACAGGGTTCGCGGCTGGCGCTGCTGCCCAACCTGAATTGTGCCGACCCGGTGTGGCGTGGCATTCTTCGCGACGTGCGCGTGCGCCGGGCGCTTTCGCTTGCCGTGGACAGGCGCGAGATCAATTTGGCGGTGTTCTACGGATTGGCGCAGGAAAGTGCCGATACGGTCCTGCCGGAGAGCCCGCTCTACCGGCCGGAATTCGCGAAAGCCTGGGTCGCCCATGATCCCGACCAGGCCAATGCCCTGCTCGATGAGGTAGGGCTTCAGAGGCGCGACGATGACGGTCTGCGGATCCTTCCCGATGGACGCCCGGCGCAGGTCATCGTGGAAACGGCCGGCGAAAGCACGCTGGAAACCGACGCGCTCGAACTCATCACCGATCACTGGCGGCAGGTCGGCATCGCCCTGTTCGTCCGGACTTCGCAGCGCGATATCTTCCGCAGCCGCGCGCTAGGTGGCGAGATCATGATGTCGATTTGGTCGGGCATCGACAATGGTGTACCGACCGCCGATATGAACCCCTCCCAGTTGGCCCCCACCATGGACGACCAACTGCAATGGCCGCTCTGGGGTGCTCACTACCTGTCTCACGGCACGGTCGGGGAGGCGCCCGATCTTCCGCCTGTCGTCGAGTTGATGGCTTTGCTCAAGCGCTGGAACGTTTCGACCGAAGCCGCGGAGCGCGCAGAAATCTGGAATTCAATGCTGTCGATCTACACCGATCAGGTGTTTTCGATCGGCACGGTGAACGGAACGCATCAGCCGGTTCTGGCGTCCTCGCGGCTGCGCAATCTGCCTGACAAGGCGCTCTACGGCTACGACCCGACCGCCTATTTCGGTGTCTATATGCCGGACACATTCTGGCTTGGAGAGTCCTAAGCGTGCTTCGATATATTGTCTGGCGCATTGCTGTGATGGTTCCAACGCTGCTGATCATATCGGCGCTGGTGTTCACGATCATCGAACTTCCCCCGGGCGACTATTTCGACAGCTATGTTGCAGAGCTTCGGGCTCAGGGCGAAGCGGTGGATTCCGATCGCATCCAGATGATGCGCAAGGAGTATGGTTTCGACAAGCCGCCGGTCATTCGCTACTTCTACTGGGTCGGCGGAATGCTGCATGGCGATTTCGGCTATTCCTTCGAATATGAGCTGCCGGTTCGCGATGTCATCGGTGACCGAATGTGGCTGACCGTGCTGGTTTCCTTCGTCACGATCATCTTCACCTGGCTCATCGCCTTTCCGATCGGCATGTACTCAGCCACCCATCAGTACAGCTGGGGCGACTACGGCCTGACTTTCTTCGGCCTTCTTGGCCTTGCCATTCCGAATTTCATGCTGGCGCTGATCCTGATGTATTTCGCCAACATCTGGTTCGGCACGTCCATCGGCCATCTCATGGACCAGCAATATCTCGGCGAGCCGATGAGCTGGGCCAAGGCGAAGTCGATCCTCGCCCATCTCTGGATCCCGGTCTTGATCATCGGCACCGGTGGCACGGCAAGCATGATCCGGCGGCTGCGCGCCAATCTGCTCGATGAGCTACACAAGCAATATGTCGTGACCGCGCGCGCCAAAGGCCTTCATCCGTTCAAGGCGCTGGTCAAATATCCGCTGCGCATGGCGCTCAATTTCTTCATTTCAGACATCGGCTCGATCCTGCCGGCCATCATCTCCGGCGCCGAAATCACGGCGATCGTGCTGTCTTTGGAAACTACCGGGCCGATGCTGATCAAGGCGCTGCAAAGCCAAGACATGTATCTGGCGGGGTCATTCCTGATGTTCCTCGCCTTCCTGACGGTCATCGGCGTCCTGATTTCCGACCTGGCGCTGGCGCTGCTTGACCCACGAATTCGCTTGCAAGGCGGCAGCACCAAATGAACACGCAATCGCCGCTGCCCGCTCCGGGTGCTCCACTGCAACACTACGTTTCCATCGCGCCCTTTGACCTGCAGTCGGTCGAGGCGATGACGCCTGAGCAGTCGAAAGTCTTCCAGGCGTCGCAGTTGCGGCTGATGTGGTGGAAATTCCGACGGCACCGGCTTGCCCTCATTTCCGGCATATTCCTGGCAGCGCTTTATCTTGGGATACTGATCTGCGAGTTCCTGGCGCCTTACAATCTGCACACGCGCAACATGGACTACATCTATTCGCCACCGCAGCGGGTGCACCTGTTCCACAACGGCCAGTTCGTCGGGCCGTTCGTCTATGGCCGCCAGATGACGCTGGATATGGACACGCTCAAGCGGAACTATGTGGACAAGCAGGATGATGTTCAGCGGATCCGTTTCTTCTGCAAGGGCGACAGTTACCTGTTCTGGGGCCTGATCGAAGGTGACAGGCATCTTGTCTGCCCTGCCGAAAACGGCCAGCTGTTTCTAGCCGGCACCGACAGGCTGGGGCGCGATGTGCTCTCGCGCATCATCTACGGCGCACGCATTTCACTGACGATCGGCCTTGTCGGCATCAGTTTCAGCTTCGTCCTTGGCATCATCATCGGGGGGCTGGCCGGCTATCATGGCGGTATGTTCGACCTGATCGTTCAACGGATCATCGAAGTTCTGCAATCGATTCCCAGCATTCCGTTATGGCTGGCTCTGGCGGCGATCATGCCGATAACCTGGAGTCCGATCCTGATCTATTTCGGCATCACCGTCATCCTCGGGCTGCTCCACTGGACCGGGCTGGCGCGGGCCGTGCGATCAAAGCTTCTGGCCTTGCGCGAGGAGGACTACGTTCTAGCCGCGCAATTGATGGGCGCCAGCAGCAGCCGCATTATCCGGCGGCACCTCATCCCGGGCTTCATGTCGCATCTGATCGCGACGGCGACGATCTCCATCCCCGGCATGATCCTGGGCGAGACTGCGCTGAGCTTCCTTGGGCTCGGCCTGAGGGCGCCGATAACCAGCTGGGGCATCCTGCTCACCGAGGCGCGCAGCGTCAGCGTGATCGCGTTCTATCCATGGCTGCTTTTGCCGATCCTCCCCGTCATTCTCGTCATCCTGGCATTCAACTTCCTCGGCGACGGCTTGCGGGACGCGGCGGACCCCTACAAGTGACATCGCCGCCACGCCGCGCACCGGTTCGCCCGCTCGACCGGTACGACGCTTGTCGGCAGCCTGTTTGATTGTTGCAGGGTTCATCGTTCGCCTCTATGTCTGCCGAGAAGCGATCGGGGCTGAAGACGTCGCCCTCGGGTTTCACCCGTGAACCGCTCTGGTCGCGGGCATTTTCAATTGCTGAGCTGGTTCAGGACACATAGACGCATATGAGTCGCCTCGATAATTTCATCAGCAGGATGAGCGCACAGCGCGACATTCTCAATCAGATCTGCCCCGAGGTGGCGAAGATGGAGGGGCCGGTGCTCGAGCTGGGCCTCGGCAATGGCCGCACGTTCCACCATCTGCGTGAGCTCCTGCCCGGGCGCCGGATCCTGGTTTTCGACCGTGAGGTTGGCGCGCACGCCAGTTCGATTCCAGACGCTGAGAATCTCGTGCTCGGCGAGATCCGCGAGACAGCGGTCAGGTTCGTCGGCATCGACGCCGCTCTGGTTCATGCTGACATCGGCACCGGCTATGACGATCGCGATGCGATAACCTCTACCTGGCTTCCGGGCCTGATTGCGCGCCTGCTTCGCGTCGGCGGCTTCGCGGTCAGCGGCACGCCGCTCGATCACCCGCTGTTGCAACGCCTCCCGCCGCCGACTTCGGAGCCCGCCGATCGTTATTATCTCAGCCGACGCGTGTGAGGGCGCAGACGATCCAGGCCTTCAGGGGCCGAGCCTTCAGGGGCCGAGCCTTCAGGGGCCAAGTCTTCAGGACTAAGCTTCTTCAGGGGATCGTATATACTGCTATCTCCCGCTCAATGCCGCGCAGCGAGACCTCGTGGGGCACCGGCGTCAGCGCCTTGCTGTGCAATAGATCGGCGGTGAGATTGTCGTCGACCACCGCATGAGTGGCGAAGATCGCCTGTGCGTTAGCAAGGTTCTGCACCCGCGAAGCAATGTTGACCGTCTGGCCGAAATAGTCCTGTCGCTCGTTCATGGACACGGCGATGCAGGGACCGGCATGGACTCCGATCTTGAGCAGCAGGTCCTCGCGCCCGCTCTTCTCGTTGAGCGCACGCATGGCATCGCGCATCCTGAGGGCCGCGGCAATCGCACGATCAGGCGTCGCGAAGGTCGCCATCACCGCATCGCCGATCGTCTTCACCACGGCGCCCGCCTCCGCCGCCACGATCTCGTGCAGAACTTGGAAATGCGCGCGCACGAGATCGAAGGCCGAAAGGTCGCCCACCCGTTCGTAAAGCGCGGTCGATCCGCGCAGGTCAGTGAACAGGAAGGTCAGGCTGGTGATCTTCAGGCGCTGGTTGATGTCGAGCGTATCCGTGCGGTAGAGGTCGCGGAACGTCTGATTGGTGAGCAGGCGCTTGGCGGTGAGGAAGGGCCGGCGCCTGCCCAGCAGATCGTGCAAGCCCTGGCCGGCGATGAACACCGTCGGCAGCACGCGTGTGTCGGTCCTGTTTTCCAGTGAAATGCGCAACGGGCCGGGTTGCATCTCCAGCGTCTGGCTCTGGACATGGTCGCGATCGAAGACCAGCGAAAGGCTTCGGCGCTCCTTTGTCGGCTCACCCTTCACGTCGATGAACTGCACCGAATGGGTAACCGGCTCGAAGACGATGATGAAATCGGACGGAAGCTGTACGGTCAGAACCGCCTTTTCACCGGGCGCAAGCTCGATGTCCTCCAGCGAGATATCTTCCATGATTTTCGCGAAGTCTTCATCGGGCAGATCAACGCCGGACGCCCAATAGATCTGCCGGAAATATTCCAGCGGCGGCAGCTCATGCGGATTGTGGGCTGCAATCCTGCGTATGCGGGGACTGACGGTGAATGTCACCTCGACCATCTCGTCGAGGGTCGGCGAATAGCCCGAGGCGCAAAGCGCGCATGTGTATTCGTCCTTCTGCACGGTTTTCAGCGTGGCGTTGGTGTCGAGCACGCCGCCACAGCCGGGGCACAGGACATTCCAGGAGACGTCGAAGATTCCCACCCGCGCCGCGTGGAGAAAGGCTCCTATGGCGCGCTCCTCGTCGAGCCCATGCTTGCTGGCGAAAGCCGGCACATTGATGCGGCAAAGCTCGCGGTCATCGCCCTCCGCGATAGTTCGCCTGATCGCGTCGACCGCTATCGGATCGACATCGCTCGATTGCCGCAAAAGCGAGAACAGATCCTGGGCTTCGTTCATCGTAAAGGCTCCGGAAAATGCGCCCCGGGGGCGTGTTGACCGGACCGCGCTTGGTCCGAATGACGCATTTTACTTCGAAACGGACCGTACGGCCAATTCGAATAGACAAGCACGGCGACGGTTCGATTTCCATTGGACGGATTTTCTCCGACTCCAAGCGGCACTATGATGGCGCATGGGCATCGATCTTTGGGGCTCTCTCCCATGCCGAAATCCGACAATCCGCCGTTTCCAGGGGCCCTGCGCCTTTTCTCCGCGGCCGTCATCATCGTCCTGATCGTGGGCGCCGGCCTGTTTTTCGCGCCCGCGCTGGTCAAGCCGCGCTGGCCCTGGCCCGTCACGCCGTTCAGCGCCCGCTTCCTCGGCGGCTTCTACACCGCCGAAATGGCGGTGATGGCGGCGCTCTTGTTCTGGAATCGCTGGTCGCCCGGCAGGCTGGTGCTCGTCATGGCCTTCATCTTCACCGTCATCGTGTCGGCGGCTTCGTTCATCAATCTCGGCTATTTCAATTTCGAACGAAAAGCGGCCTGGCTCTGGTTCCTGGTCTATCTTGCCTCGGCCGCGGTATCCGGGCTGTTCCTGTGGCGGGCCAGGGCCCGTCCTTCGGCAAAAGGCGTGACCTTGACCCCCGCATGGCGCGGCTACATGTCAGCGGAAACGGCGATCCTTGGGCTATACGGCATCGGCATGTTGGTGGTTCCCCGGGTGGTCAGCAGCAGCTGGCCATGGCCGGTCGATCCCTTCCACGCCCAGGTCTACAGCGCCATCTTCCTCGCCGGCGCCGGCGGTGTATATCTCCTCTGGAAAAACGCGCCGCGCGAGGAACTGCTTGTGCTCGGCCTGGCGCAGTTTCTTGTTGGCCTGCTTGCCATCCTTGGCCTGGTCATCACCGACGCTGCGGTGCACCGGATCGACTGGACGGCGACAAAGACATTATGTTGGCTCGCCCTTTTCGGCTGGATCGGTCTCAGCGGCGTCTTCAAACTCTACGCTTCCTTCGGGCATTTTAGCTCGCAATCGGCATCATAGTTTAGGGACACGACTGGATTTTCAGGTGACGTCCGGTGCATCGTGCCGGACCGATTGCCTTAGAGCATTTCACCGTTTCAAAGGAAACGGCGAACTGCTCTATCTCTTTGTTCTGACGCAATTCCGGGCGGAAAACCGCTTACACTTTTCCTGGAATTGCTCTAGCCGGGAACGCCATGACCAGTACGACCTCGCCATCCTCCGAGAAGATCCAGCCGCAGCTCCGAGCCGTCCGGCCAAGTGATGCGGAGGCGCTTTGCGCTATCTTCAACATGCCGGGCTTCCGCTGGGGCACGCTCCGAATGCCCTTCGAGAGGGTGGAGCAGGTGGAGCGGCGCATCGCCAAGTCCGGCCAGGAAACCACCTGGATCGTCGCGGAGCTGGAGGGCAAGGTCGTCGGCCATGGCAACCTGGTCGTGCAGAGTTCGCCGCGCCGTTCGCATGTCGGCGAGATCAATATCGGCCTTGACGATGCCTTTGTCGGCAAGGGCATCGGCTCTGCCATACTTTCCGCGCTGCTTGACGTGGCCGATAACTGGCGGGCCCTGAAGCGGGTCGAATTGACCGTCTATGCCGACAACGAACCGGCCGTCCGTCTCTACACGAGCCACGGCTTCGAGGTCGAAGGTCGGCATGTGAAGGCCGGCTTCACCGACGGGCAGTACCACGACCTCCTGAGCATGGCCCGACTGCGGTTCTGAGATTCGCTGTTTCCCTTGGCGTTTGCAACACATGCGGCTAGACGGGACCAATGACCGCCGTCTTTGATCCAACCCCTACGCCTCCGGTGGAAATTCTGGCTGTGCTGTCGCTGCTCTGCCCGGAAGTCGCACGCGACATCGAGCAGAACTGGAATGCACCGGTTTCCGACTACGCCCGCCATCTGTGGCGGCCGGTGGCAAGGCCTGTATCGGGCCCGGCGATCGCCGCCCGCTCGATCCTGCGCGACGTCCTGCGTCAGCGCCTCGATGCGATCATGCAGCCTGAGGAGGTCGCCAAGGTCCTGGAAGAGTTCGAGCACAGACCGGTCATTCAATCCGGCCTGCACTGCCTCCTCCTAATGGATCGGATTACCTTCGATGCCCTCCTGCTTGCCTGGCTCGGCGCGGTAGAAAACGGGCTGTCGGCCTTCTTCGGCTTCATGGGAACGACGATGACCATGGAGACCGTTGGCCGGGAGGGGCCGGGATGGCTCGATGTCGGCGACGACAAGGTCAACCTGTTTGGCTTGGGGCGCCACAAACTGTGCCGCAAGAGCGTCTGCGTGGCCGGTCCTGTCTCCCTCAACAAGCGCGCGATCGAAGCGGTTGGCGATGAAAAGGATGCCAGCCGCTGGCGGGGCACACTGCTTGCCAGTCAGGACAAGGTGTTTGGAACCGCCGCCGATGCGCTGACAGCCCTCAACGAGGATCTGGTCGCCAATTGGGATCGTTCCGGCATGGCCGCTCCCGTCTTCATCGATGATCGGCTCGCCGCTTCTGCCATGGCTCGGCATCTGGAACATGACGGCAGCCTTCTTTCCAGGCTGCTCACCCAGCCCGCAAGACGCCAGCGTCTCGACCGTGCCTTGCAAGAGGCCATGTCGAGCCCGTTTGGCAGATTCCTGCCCAATGCCACGGACTATTTCTGGGGCATCCGCGAGGAGCGCGTGCGCAGGCTCGTCCTCGACAACGGGCACCTGATCGAGCCTGACAGGCCGCATGGTCTTTCCGTCCCGTTCGAGCGGCCGCATCTCAGGCAGGCGCTGCTGGACGGCATGCTGCTGCCGAACCTGTTTCTGATGTTCCTCGTGCTTGCCATATTGCCACGGGTGCGGGTTGTGGGCGGCCTGAGACAGATTGGCTATGTAGCGCTTTTCCACTCGATCCTGCTGGCTGCGCTGGACGAAAACGCACCGGAAGAACTTGATCTGGCTGCGGAGCTGCAGATTCGGGAAAATGCCTGGGGCACGCGGGTCATCGATGAAAAGATCTCGGTCCGCGAGCAGCTGGCCGGCCTGCCGGAAGGGGCGCTCTTCCCGGACCTGCTCCGGCAATACCGATTGCGGACATTTGCCGAGACGACCGACGACTTGAAACTGGTTCGCGAAAACGCCCGATGGCGCAAGATCGGCAAGGCAGCGATCAACGCGACCTGAGGCGCATAAACCGGAAGCGACGGGGCTTATCGATGGGCCGGCCGCTTCATCCGAGCACGGCCTCGACAATGGCAACAAAGTCATCGAGCGAGCGATCCCCACGAATCTCGATGCGCGGAAGGTCGATGGGATCGCAATCGAGGTCCGCCGGCCCGTGTCTGCCGCCGAAGCCGATCCGATAGCCGCACTCCCTGGCCAGCCGGCCAAGCCGCCGGTCGGTGACAGAGAAGGGCGCCGCGAACGCCGTGGTTGGCCGACCGGTCCACCGCTCGATGAACATACGAGAGCGCAGGAGCTCGGCGGCCAGGTCGGAAGTCGACAGACCATCGATCGCGCGATGCGTCGCCATATGGCTTCCGAAAAACGCACCTTCGCCCGCGAGGCGTCGCACCGTCCCGGCGTCCATAAGCGGCGTCAGCGGACCGTTGTGGGCGTCCCACTCTGCACTTTTGCCCACCAAGTCCGTCACCAGGAATACTTCCGCGGTCAGGTCGTTCTTGCGCAAGGCCGGCCAGGCATGGTCGGCAAAGTTCTGGAAACCGTCATCGAATGTGATGAGCACCGGGCGGCCAACGAAAGGCTGACGGTCGGCGATGAACCGTTCGAGCTGCTCGGAACTAATCGCGTGGAAGCCGTTGGCGCGCAGCCATGCCATCTGGCTGGCGAATGCGGCGGGCGTGCACCGAAAACGGGCGAGGGCGGCCGGACCATCGTCGGCGACGCTGTGATACATGAGGACAGGGATGCGCTGCCGCCGCTCGCTGCGTGCGACGTCGCGGCGCAAGGCCCGCGCCCCGCCCCAGACGATATTTCGCGCGACTCCTAATCCGACGGGCGCGCGTATTGGCACATGATCAATCATCGGTTCCGTCGCCACGTCGCCTGGTGACAGGCGGCGGAAACGGTCTATGCGATAGAGCTCGGTCTCAATCGATTGCTCGAGGACGAGGCCTTCGGCCGCTGCCAGCGTCTCTGAGATCGCTTGCGCGCCGAATGTGTTCCAGTCGAAGCCCGTCCTTTCGGGATTGTCGCGCAGCACGAATGCGTGTGCGCTGATGAAACTGCCGCCAGGCGCCAACGCATCGACAAATTTTTTGGCGATGCGCCGCAACTCGGCGAGATCATCCAGGTAGTAGAGCACTTCCGAACAGAAGATCAGATCCATTTCGCCCGGCAGCGTGTCCGCGGAGAAATCCAGTACGCCGAACTCGACATTCGGCTGATCGCTGCATCGCTCGCGCGCCCGCCCGATGGCTACGGCGGAGATGTCAGTTGCGGTCAAATGGCCCACTCGCGGCGCCAACTGCCGCGTGAAGTGGCCCTCCGCGCAGGCCAGCTCAAGCGCCCGTCCGATGGGACCGGCAGGCAGAATTTCGAGCTGCCGCTCATATTTTTCCTGCTCATAGGGCGAACCGTAGTTCCAGGGATCCTCGGTCGCGAAATGGCGGTCCCAGAACGACGTGCGATCATTGTCGTGGTCATCCGCGGCGGGTTTCCGGCGCGGTGCCGCAAGACGCTCTGCAGGTTCGGCGCTCGACCGAACCTGTTCCTGCGCCTCAGTGGCCAATCGCGCGAGTTTGCCGAAGTGGCTGTCCCGATCGGACCGGCTTTCCGCTATGGACGACGATGCCTCGGCTGCAAACGTGTCGGCACCGGCGCCCTTTTGCTGCGCAAGCCGCTCAGGGGGCACGAGATTCAGGATCAATTCAATCCAATGACGCCTTGTCACTCTTCCGAGTGCGCCGAACTGGATGCGAGCCTCGATCCGCCTATCTATCATCAGATAGGCATAGATCTGGTCGATTCCGTCCGGAATTTCGGTCGAGGTCGGATTTCGAGCGTCGACGCGAAGTCCGAGTGTCCGCCCCAGTTTGCGCGGCGCGGCAAGGTCATCGAAGTCGAGAAGCATTTGCTCAAGGTGATACTGGACGCGGCGACCAGCTCCGGGATCGCCGTAGAGCTTGCCGAGTTCGATGGTCAACTCGGTGATGGCGCCGCCGAACCTGTCCCACCTGGCTCCCAATTGCGCCGGCACCGACAGGCTTCCCACCATCAGGCCATCGAGGACCACCTTGGCGTTGTCACGCGCCCACTTGCGTCCTGCCGGGAGCGCGCGCAGGGACCGCGAGTTGATCGAGAGCGAGCCACGGCCGCAATCCGACGCAGCGTTCCACAACGCGAACCACGCGAGGGCTTCGGCAGCCGTGCCGCCGTTGGCCTCGATCGCCCCATTGGCGTGAGCCGGTGCCGGGTGTTTGACCCTGGGATCAGGCGAAAAGCCGCGGGCGATCACGATTTCCGCATCCGCCATCATCTGCGCCGAATTGCGGGAGAGCGCGTTGGGATTGATCCGATGGAAAGCGAGCGGCTCGTCGACCATCACCCAACGTCTGCCCAGACGTGCGAGACGCTGCCATAGGTCCCAGTCCTCCCAAGTGCGCAGCGAAGCGTCGAAACCGCCTAACCCGACAATCGCCCCCCGGTCGACCAGCAGCGCGTGCGTGCAAATGACACAGCGGCGGGCGAATGTTTCGAAGGGCTGGACCGCCACCTCCGGCGAGATGCTCGGCGGGGTGAGCGCGCCGTCCGGAATCACGCGCCGGGAACCGCAATAGGCGGCCACCGCATCGGGAGCGGTTTTCAGCGCGGACAGCATTTTGGCGAGGAAGCTGGCATCCACCCAATCGTCGGCATCCAGAAACATCAGCCACTGGCCGCGCGCTGTCGAAATCCCGCTGTTGCGTGCGCGGGCGGGGCTATTGGCGGAAATGGTTAACGTCTGAAACCGGGCATCGCGCTCCACATAAGCGGCGATGATCGCGGGGCTGCGGTCCGTGGAGGCGTCGTCGACGATGATCGCCTCCCAATCCGCTATTTCCTGTTCGAGCAGGCTATCGAGCGCGCGCGCCAGCGTCGCCTCCGCGTTGTGCGCAGCAACCACGATTGAGACCAAGGGGTTATGCGCCACGCCGTCTTACCCGCGCCTGGTTCGAAGGGAGAACAAGGGTCCCGAAAAATAGCCGGCGATTTCCTGGTTCATCGAGCTTTGGTTTTCTTCGGCAAGAGTCGGCGACTGACTAGAACGGGATAACGGCATCGGATAGCAGCGCCGCTCTGTCAAGATCGAGGTGAATTGGAGGCAGGCAAAAGAGCCTTGAAGACAGGCTTGAATAACAAGCGCTCATGCCGACCGCCCAGAGCCGCAATCGATGCGCCTGGGCGAGACAAATTGCGCAACCGCTTGCTGGTCGGCCGCGATCGGTCCATCCTTGTGAACACCCTGGCCGTGAAGCGCGTAGCGAGATCACGCCGTCACGGCCGCAAGTGAGGTCTTGTTCCATGGACTGCTTGGGCTGCGGTTTCGAGGTTGAGAGCGGTTTCGCCTTCTGTCCGAAGTGTGGCAAGCGCCAGCCCGTGCCATGCGCCAGTTGCGGCTACCTCTGCGCACCTGATTTCGAGTTCTGTCCGAAATGTGGGGCCAGCGTCGGTGCGCCTGCAAAGGCCGTCGAACGGCCCGCTCCGACACCAAGCCGGACCATTGTGCCGCCTTCTCGAACTCCGTCGCTGCTTGCGAAAATCGAAAGCGAAGACGGGCTGCATCCCGTCTCCGACGCCGATCGCCGAACGGTAACGGTCCTGTTCGCCGACCTTTGCGGCTTCACGACGCTCAGCGAGCAGCTCGACCCCGAAGTCATGCAAGCGCTGCAGAACGACTTGTTCAAGGAATTGACGGCGGCGGTGCGAAACTTTGGTGGTTTCGTCGACAAATTCATAGGCGATGCGCTGCTGGCTTTGTTCGGTGCGCCCGTCGCGCATGAGGACGACCCGGAACGTGCGCTTCGCGCCGCTCTCGACATGATCGCCCGGACGGCGCGGCTCGGCGAAAGCACCTCCCACTCCGGCTCGCCTCTGTTACTCCACATCGGCATAAACACTGGTCCGGTCGTTACTGGAGGATTGGGCATCGGCACCGCCAAATCCTATTCGGTGACCGGCGATACGGTGAATACGGCGCAACGCCTGCAATCGCTGGCCGCACCGGGTGAGGTGCTGGTCGGCGAGCTCACTCACAGGCTGACCCGGCATGCCTTCTCTTACGAGTCGCTGGGGGATGTCGTGCTTCGCGGCAAGGCTGGCAGCGTGCTCGTCCATCGACTGGATGGACCGCTTGCGGCGCCGCGTGCAGCGCGCGGGTTAGAGGCGCTCGGCCTCAGCGCGCCGATAATAGGTCGCGGCGCGGAGCTCAATAGAATGCTGGCCAGCCTTGACCAGGCGTGCGGCGGCTCGGCTCAGCTTGTCCGCCTCGTCGGAGAAGCCGGTATCGGTAAATCGCGGCTGGTTAAGGAGTTCGTCGCCCGCGTCGGCGACGAGGATCGTTTTCGCAACGTCGCCGTGCGGCAGGCCACGTGCTCACCGCTGGGCGAACAATCATTTGGCGCCTTGGGCGCAGTGGTGCGCAGCGCTGCCGGGATGATGCAAAACGACAATGGGGAGGAAATGCGGGAGAAGCTCGCAGGCTTGCTTACCGATCTCGGCCTTCAGGGCGAGGAGGCGAAGCGGCTGATGCCTTTGCTCTACCATGTGCTTGGCCTTGGCGACCCCGATGCCACCTTGCAGCATGTCGAGCCCGAGCAGTTGCGTCGGCAAATTCTCTACGCAGTCCGCACAATCATCGAACGGCGGCTTGCTTTGTCGCCGCTGTTGATTGTGGTCGAAGATCTGCACTGGGCCGACGCCGCGTCGCTCGAGGCCTTGCGTTTCGTGATGGACAGGTTGGAACGCACGCGGTTGATGTTGCTGGTCACGCATCGTCCGGCGCCGGACAACGACCAGCTCGACTCAAGTCGGGTCAGCCACACAGCGCTCAGGCTTTCGCCGCTGAACAGTGATGAAGGACGCAGCCTGCTGGCGGCGCTTTTCGGCGAGAGCTGGGTAAGCTCCACGGGCAGCCTTGTCGACCAGATCCTCGAGCGCGCGGGCGGCAACCCGCTTTTTATAGAGGAGATCGTTCGCGGCCTTATCGATCGCGGTGTCCTGGTGCGCGAGGGCCAGCGATGGCGGACTGTGGCAGGCGAAGTCGCAACCGGCATTCCCGCCACTATCCAGGCAATGCTGCTTGCCCGCGTCGACCGGCTGCCCCAGGAGGTGCGCCGGTTGGCCCAGGAAGCGGCGGTAATCGGGCCGCGCTTCGACGCCACACTCCTGAAAGCCGTGACAGCCGACCCGGGCCGGCTGGAGGCCGGCTGCGAACTGCTATGCGATGCGGAAATCATCGAGGAAGTTGCAGGATCAGGCTCGGTCTCGTCGCAAAGCTACCGCTTTACGCAAACATTGCTGCAGGACGTGATCTACCAGAACCTGCTCCTGCAACGCCGCACCGACATCCACGGGCGGGTCGGTGCTGCCTTGGAGCAACTGTGCGGCGATAAGCCGGAACGGCTCGAGGATTTGACCGCGCTCGGTCATCATTTCGCACAGAGCGCCGAGCGGGAGAGGGGCGCGCATTACCTGCAGACAGCGGGCGATCGCGCTCGCATGATATACGCCAACGACGACGCCCTTCGTTTCTACGAGCGAGCACTGACTGCGTTGCGCGAGACAGGGCAAACACCGCTCAAACTGGCGATCGCAGAGCGCATTGCCGACTTGAGCGGCCCGACAGGCCGCCGCGACGTCGCGCACCAGCACTACGAGACGGTGCTGCAGGCATATCGCGCGTCAGCCGATCGTGTCGCTTCGGCGCGGGTTTTGCGTAAGATCGGTCGGCTGCTCTGGGACGTCGGCAAGCGGGACAACGCCGAATCTCATTACGCCGAAGCGGCAGCGCTGCTCGATGGCGCGGATGCCCCGGTCGAGCAGGCGCATCTCTGGCAAGAACGTGGCCGACAGGCGTTCCGTAGCGGAGACAACGCTCTCGCGGCAAAATGGGCTGACGCGGCGCTGGATTGCGTACGCACGCTGACAACCGAGCATGTTTCCGAGATAGGGCGTGATGCCACTCTTGTGACCGCCGAGGCGCTCAATACCAAGGCTGTCGCGTTGGCACGCCTTGGACGAGACCGCGAAGCCGTTGGCCAGGTCGAGCGCAGCATCGAATTGGCCGAAGCCGCCGGTCTACTGGGCACGGCTTGCCGCGGCTACACCAATCTCGGCGTGCTTTACACGACCATCGACCCGACAAAGGCGATGGAGGTCTGCCGGCGTGGTCTTGAAGTGGCGCGCCATATTGGTGATTTGGGTTTCCAGGCGCGCCTCCTCGCCAATCTGGCGGTCGCTTGCTGTACGTTCACGGATCGCTGTCCGACGGAGGGCGTGCCTGCCGCCGAGAAAGCCATCGAGATCGACCGGGCGCTCGACCAGCGCGAGCATCTGTCGGTGCCGTTGATCGTGCTTGGGCAAATCCACCAGTGCAACGGCCGTCCGGAACTGGCGATTGGCTTGTTCCACGAAGCACTGGACGTAGCTCGCGAAACGGGCGAACCGCAACTGCTGTTTCCGTGCTATGATGGTCTTGCAACGCTCAATCTCGACCTCGATAATCTGGCCGAGGCCGAGCGCTACTTTTCCCTGGCGCAGGGTATATGCGCCCAGCACGGGCTCGACCCGGAAGGGCTTGTGGTGCTGCCTTTTCTCGACTAGCCGGGGTGGGAGGTTGGCAATGTCAGCGCGCATTGACTTGATACCGCTTCAACCGGGCGACCGTGCGCCGAACGTGGTGCTCGACGCCATTACCCAGGAAGGCAAGATCGCGCTCGACGATTTTCGCGGACAAAAACCGGTCCTGGTCGGCCTTTTCCGAGGTCTGCATTGCGCGTTCTGCCGGCGCCATATCGCAGCCCAGGCTCGGCTTGATCCGGAGCTGCGCGAAAAGGGCGTGGGGAGCCTGACGGTGGTCAACACGCCGATCGAGCGGGCGCGTCTCTATTTCCGTTACCACCCGATGCCGAATCTGCTCGCGGCCTCCGATCCTGAACGCGCTTCACATCGTGCTTTTGGATTGCCCAATCTCGAATTCACCGAAAACGAGACGCAATGGCCGTACAAGGTCTCGATGTCGGCGGCAAAGGATATGCGGGTCGACTTGCCAGGCGAGTTGCCCGCTCCAATGGATCCTTTTGCGGCCAGCGAATTCCTCGACAAGAAGGACCATTACGAAGTGACCGAAGCCGACGAGCAGATGATGGCGACCGGACACGGACAATTGATCGGTCAGTTCCTACTCGACCGGCAGGGTATCGTCCGCTGGAGCTTCACGGAAGTTCCAGAGGGTGGGCGATACATGTTTGCGGCGCCAAGCCCGCGGGAGCTGATGTCAGCCGTGTCGCAGGTCGCCCAATAGACAGCCGGTTGGGCCGCTGACGACGCCTTCCGGTGCCCTCAATAGGGACATCGCTGCGCGCCGAAGCACCACGCGTGCTTGCGCTGCATCTCGGGCTCAACCTGACTACCTTCAGCCTCGCTGCTGGCCACTTTGCTCAATGAGATCAATTGGGTTTGCATAGCGCTACTGTCTCGATTCCCGTCTGGAGACGATCTGGGCCTTGACTGTGTGTGAGTGGAGTTTTTGCCTAATCTCGTGAATGCGTCGATCTCACGTGACTTCGCGAGACTAAGTGGAGGTCGAGCCCCTTTGCCCTGCCAGAATCCACGCCGGTTCTGTCGACGTGACATCGGCTGAACGCCTGGCTCAGCCGTGCACGGAGGCCGCGACGAGGCTCTGCATCGACGTGGTCGGACGACCGATCAGCCGCCCCAGCGCGCCACCGTTGTCGAACAGCGCCCCGCGTGAGGCAGCGGCGTCGGCGTCGGCCAGAAGTGCAGCGAGATCGGCTGGCAGGCCGGCGCCCGTCAACACATCCCTGTAGTCAGCCTCGGACAGGTCGTTGTAGATGATCGTCTTGCCCGATTGCCGCGAGACTTCCATCGCAAGCTCGGCAAATGTGAAGGCATGGTCTGCGGCGAGCTCATAGGTCTTCCCCGCCTGGTCGCTGGCCGTCAGCACCGCGGCTGCGGCCTCGGCATAGTCCCGCCGCGCCGCGGATGAGAAGCGCCCGTCCTTCGCGGCGCCGACGAAGGCGCCGTGCTCAAGCGCTGCCGGGAGCACCATGAGATGGTTTTCGGCGTACCAGCCATTGCGCAGAATCACTGCCGGCAGGCCCGAGGCCACGATGGCCTTCTCCGTCTGCCGATGCTCGATCGCGAGCGTCGCGGGCGACGTGTCGGCGTGCAGCATGCTCGTGTAGGCGATCAGCGAAACGCCGGCCGCTCTTGCCGCGTCGATCACGGCACGATGCCGTGGAAGGCGGCCCCTGACTTCGGTCGAGGAAATCAAAAGCAGCTTCTCGACGCCGGCCAGCGCCGAACGGAGCGTGTCCGGCCGGCCATAGTCGGCCTCGCGCACGATCACGCCGCGTTCGGCCAGATCGTTGGCCTTTGCAGGGTTGCGAACCGCCGCGACGATCCGGTCGGCGGGAATGGTCTTTAGCAGCGCCTCGATAACGAGGCGGCCCAGTTGTCCTGTTGCTCCAGTTACTGCGTACATCGTCCAGTCCATTTCATGGTTGGGATGGGTTCGGGAGCCTTACATAGTGGCCATAGTTACCCATGGAAACCACGTATCTTGTGGTTACCTCCATTTTCCGGTAACCAACTGGAAACTGCCGGTGAAGGATGGGCGATGGTGCTCAAGGTACGAAAGTCGGTAAGGGCGCCTCTCGGCTGCCCGATGTCGAGGTGTATGGCTCTGCTTGGCGGCTGCTGGACGCCGGAGGTGCTTTGGTCCTTGAGCGAAGGCCCGCGCCGGTTCTCGGAATTGCGCCGTGACAATCCCTTCATCTCGGCGAAGGTTATGACGACCCGGCTGCGTGACCTTGAGCAGCGTGGCGTCTTGACCCGCCACGTCATGCCAACGTCGCCTCCAACAGTGGAATATGAGCTGACGTCATTGGGCCAGGAACTGCTGCCCGCGATCAGATCGATCGTCGAGGTCGGCTCGCGCCTGCTGCTGCGTGACTCTTCAGAGTAGATCCTCCGAAGGAGCTTTTGCGATCGGGACCCAGGTGGGCAATCGCCGGCTCAGGTGCATTTGGTGGTGGTTCCAAAAGCAGAGGGGTTCGGCGATCCTGCCGACTTCCGGCGGTGTGGCTCTCATACACCCAACAGTCGAGCCAACAATGCCGCGGCTTCAGTGCCGGCGATGCCGAGGTCGCGAACGCTGCTCATGTGGTTGGCCGCTGCAAGGCTTGTACGCGAGACGGTCAGGCCTTGGCGTTCGAGTTTCTCTGCGAAAGCGGCGGCCTGGCCGTGGAAGGGCGGCGTTTCCTCGGCGCCGACGGATATCTCGACCGCCACGCCCGGATCGAAGCTGTGATCGATCGGCGAGAACCGCTCAACCTCCTCGTCGGTGATCGCGATCTCACGAGCCAGAAACGACTCCTGCAACGGTCTTAGATCGTAGATACCGCTGAGCAGGAGGGCGCCTTTGATGCCTGAAGGCCGGCTGTGCCCGCCGAAAAGCATCGTCGCGAGATGCGCCCCGGCGGAATGGCCGCTTACCGTCAGTTGGTCAGGATCGCCGCCGTAGCTCGCGATATGGTCATCTATCCATTGTCTCGCGCGGCGTATTTGATCGACGATCGTCGCCATTCTCACGCTCGGCATCAATGCGTAATCGACGATGACGGCAATCGCCCCGGCGCTGGTCACGGTGTCCGCCACGTAGAAATAGTCGCGCTTGGAGAACATGCGCCAGTAGCCGCCGTGAATGAACATGTGCACCGGCAGGCGATCGCGTTTTCCCTGCGGGAAGAACAGGTCGACGGTCTCGGTGCTGTTCGGCCCATAAGCGACGTCGGCGACCATCGGGACTTTCGCCCTTGTCTCGGCGCTGCCGCGAACGATCTCGGCGACGATATCGTCGAATTCGGGGACGTGGTCGCGAATACGGAATGGATCTTTCGCCATCTGTCTCATCAGATCGTCACGGCGATGTATTTCGCCTCCATGAACTCGGCGATGCCGTGCTTCTGCCCGCCTTCGCGCCCAAGCCCGCTCTGCTTGACGCCGCCGAAGGGCGCGGCAGGGTCCGACATCAGGCCGCGATTGAGCGCGATCATGCCGGACTCGATCTTCGAGGCCATGCGCATGCCCTTGGCAAGGTCGCGCGTGTAGATGTAGGCGGCAAGACCGTATTCGGTGTCGTTCGCCTTTGCGATGACTTCCGCCTCATCTTCGAAGCGGCTGATTGGGGCCACGGGACCGAAAATCTCCTCGCGGGCCATGGCGGCGTCGGCTGGCACGTCGCTCAACACGGTGGGTGGATAGAAAAATCCTCGGCCTTCAGCGATCGCGCCGCCGCACAGAACCTTCGCGCCGCGCGCGACCGCGTCCTGGACGAGCCGATCGATCTTGTCGACGGCCTTTCTGGTAATCATCGGTCCGCATTCGGTTTCCGAATCCGTGCCCGGGCCGACGGCAAGCGCCGCCATGCGTTTGCGCAGGCCTTCGGTGAACGCGTCATGGATGCCCGCCTGCACGTAGAGCCTGTTGGCCGCCGTGCAGGCCTCGCCGGCATTGCGCATCTTGGCGATCATCGCACCGTCGAGCGCCGCTTCCAGGTCGGCGTCGTCGAGCACGATGAAGGGCGCATTGCCGCCAAGTTCCATCGAGCAGGAAATGACGTGCTTCGCCGCCTCGCCGAGAAGCCCGCGACCGACGCCGGTCGAGCCGGTGAAAGACAGCTTCCGCACCCGCGCGTCGGCCAGCATGGCCGCAGTGACCGGCCCCGGATTCGAAGTGGTGATGACGTTGACCACGCCCGGCGGCACGCCGGCCTCCTCGTATAGGGCAGCGAGCGCGTAGGCCGTCAGCGGCGTCTCGCTGGCCGGCTTCAGGATGACGGTGCAGCCGGCGGCAAGCGCCGGCGCGATCTTGCGCGTGGCCATTGCCGCCGGGAAATTCCACGGCGTTATCAGAACGCAAATGCCGATGGGCTGGTAGTCGACCACGATGCGGTTCGCGCCGGACGGCGCAAGGCCGAACTCGCCGCTGATGCGAACCGCTTCCTCCGCGTTCCAGCGGAAGAACTCGGCCGCGTAGGCGACTTCTCCGCGCGCGTCTCGCAGGGCCTTGCCGTTCTCCAGGGAGATCAATACGGCCAAGGTCTCGGCACGTTCGGTCATCAGCTCGAAGCAGCGCCTCAGGATCTCAGAGCGCTTGCGCGGCGGGGTCTCGCGCCAGCCGGTCGCTGCCCGTGCCGCCGCCTCGACCGCTGCCGCGGCGTCGGCGAGCGTTGCGTCCGGAACCGCCGCGATCACAGCTTCGGTCGACGGGTCGACCACTTCGATGACGCGGCCGTCGGATGAGGGGCGCCATTTTCCACCGATATAGAGTCCATGCGAAAACGCGGCATATTCGGACATGTCGGAATCCTGGTCGATCAGGTCTATCGAAATGTTCATGGGGTTCGGGCTCCGTCCCTCACATCGTCACAGCGGACATATCGCCGCGATAAGCAGCCCTGACCAGGCGCTGCATCGCCGGTAGATCGAAGGGGCGGGGATTGTTCTTGATCAGCCGGTCGATGCCGAGCGCCTGTTCCGCCGTCCAGTCGATCTTGTCCTCGGGAAGGCCGAGGTCAGCCAGCGTTCGCGTGATGCCGATCGCGTTGAACAGTCGCGCTACTTCCGTGATCGTGGCGTCGGCCAGCTGATCGGCACCGCGGTCCTGGCGGGGCAGACCGAGCGCAATGCCGATTTCCGCGATCTCCGCGGTTGCCGCTGGCAGGTTGTAGCGCATCACATAGGGGAGCATCGTCGCGACGCCCAGCCCATGCGGCGTGTGGGTGAGCGCACCGACCGGATACTGCACGGCATGGGCGGCTGCCGTTCCCGCCGTGCCGAAGGCGCATCCGGCGGCCAACGCTCCCATCATGACATCGGCTCGCGCATTCTCGTTCGACCCGTCGCGATAGGCTGCTTCGAGGCTGCGGCCCAGGAGCCTGATCGCCAGCAGGGCGAAATGATCGGTCAGCGCGCTCTTGCCGACGAAGACATGGCGTTGCGGCAGATCGGCATCGGCACCGCGTCTTGCCGCGGTGAAGGCCTCGATCGCATGCGTTAGCGCGTCGGCGCCGGTGATGGCGGTCAGTGATGGCGGGCAGCTCGCCGTCAGGTCCGGATCGCACAGCGCAACCGCGGCAATGAGATGCGGGCTGGAGATGCCGACCTTCAGCGTCCGCTCTGGGTCGGAGATCACCGCGACGGGAGTGACTTCGGAGCCCGTGCCGGCCGTAGTCGGCACGGCAATAAGGGGAAGGGTAGGGCCCGGCACCTTGAACTCACCATAATAGTCCTGGAGCTTGCCGCCATGACTGATGAGCAGCCCGGCGCATTTCGCCATATCGAGGCAGCTGCCGCCCCCGACCCCGATCACCATGTCCGCCCTGAAACCCTTCGCCTGTGCGATACAGGCGCCGACGCTGTCGCGCGGCACGTCCGGCAAGGTGCGGTCGTGGACGAGCGTGTCGATCTGGGCAGCCCTTAACCCATCGAGCATTTCGATGAACTCGGGCGTGCTGGCGAGCCGTTCGTCGGTGCAGATGAAGGCACGCCGGCCATATCGGCCGGCAATGGCAGGCAGCGCATGGCGCTGGCCTTTGCCGAAGAGAATTTCGCGCGGCAGGCGCGCGGCCGCAAACAGGGTCATCGACTGAGATCTTTCAAAACAAACTGATCGGCCACGTTCGTCGCCGATCCGGACTTGGCGGGATCCCTCGGCTCAGTTTTCTTGCCGCTCCGGGCCCCAAGCGCGGCCGCGTCCATAAAGCGTTGCACTGGTTCATATCCTCTATCAAATCGTATACGATATAGTATTGAACTGGCTGGAGCATCGTGTTAGGCCTTGTTGCTGTCAAGAGGTAACCGATGGAAAATCCCGACCTGACGGTTGAAACCGAAGCTCGCTCAAGCGGTCGCATCCAGCGCGCCAACAGCTTGGCGGGCGATGTTTACGAAGCAATCTTCGCGCAATTGATGTCGCTGAAGATTCCGCCGGGATCGCGCATTACCGTCGATAACCTTGTCAGAGAATTCGACGTTTCACACACGCCTATCCGCGAAGCGCTCGGGCGGTTGGAAGGCGAGGGCCTCGTCGTGAAGACCCATTTGATCGGCTATCGCGCGGCTCCGCAAATCACGCGGCGCCGGTTCGACGAGCTCTATGAACTTCGCCTTCTGTTGGAGCCCGCTGCCGCCGCCAAGGCTACGGCAGCGCTGGATGGAGAGCGCCTCGCGGCCTTGCGGGAAGCGGCCGGCGTGATGGCGCGGCGGGTGGGGAAGGACGAGAGTCTGCGCTATTCCAATTTCGCGCGGCAGGACGCGATCTTCCACGACAAGATCATGGAGTTCGCGCAGAACGAGCTCATCCGCGAGACGCTGAACCACCAGCATACGCACTTCCACATCTTCCGCCTGATGTACCACTCGCGCGTCACCGAAGAAGCGCTGGATGAGCACGAGGCCATTCTCGCCGCTTTCGCGGCCGGCGATGCGCACGCCGCCGAGAAGGCGATGCGGGTGCACATTGAGAATTCGCGGAACCGACTCCTGCCCGCCTTCGAGTGACCGAAAGGACAAGTCATGCCAGCCAAGAAAATCCTGATGCTGACCGGTGAGTTCACCGAGGAATACGAAACCTTTGTCTATCAACAGGCGATGGAGGCCGTCGGCCACACCGTGCACGTCGTTTGCCCCGACAAGAATGCCGGCGACGTGATCAAGACCTCGCTGCACGATTTCGAGGGTGACCAGACCTACACCGAGAAACTCGGTCACCATGTCCTGATCAACAAGACGTTCGCCGACGCCGAAAAGCAGCTCGACCAGTATGACGCCGTCTATTGCGCTGGCGGCCGGGGGCCGGAATACATCCGCACCGACAAGCGCATTCAGGCGATGGTGCGCCATTTCCACGAAACCAGGAAGCCGATCTTCACCATCTGTCACGGCGTGCAGATCCTGATTGCGGTCGATGGCGTCGTACGCGGCAAGAAGGTAGGTGCGCTGGCGGCCTGCGAACCGGAAGTGACGCTCGCCGGCGGCACCTATATCGACCTGTCACCGACCGAAGCCTATGTCGACGGCACGATGGTTTCGGCCAAAGGCTGGACTGCGCTTGCGGCCTTCATCCGGGAATGCCTGAAGGTGCTCGGCACGGAGATCCGCCATGGCTAAGTTTTTCGGTAAGCAAAAGGTACTTGAAGGGGGTGAGCGTTTGTACCGCTCCGAGTACACAAATTAGGTCGCGACGTTCGTTTGGCCGCTAGCGCCTTGTCTTGCGCCACTCCTCATACTCTCCACGGGCGTCATCGTGCAGCGGATAGTAGCGCTGCAGCGGTGCGCCCTGCATGAGCTTCTCTCGCGAAAACTCCTCCCAATCATGGTGCTTCTGCGCCTCCTCGATCACCATGGGCGCCATCGCCACGGGAACCACCACCGCCCCGTCATCGTCGGCGACGATGATGTCGCCGGGGATGACGGTGACGCCGCCGCAGGCGATCGGCACGTTGACGGCATTGGGATAGATGCTGGTCTGCACGTGATAGTTGGGCGTCCAGCCGCGCAGCCATAGCGGCAGGTCGAGCTTTTCGACATTGGGCCGGTCGCGCATGCATCCGTCGATGACAATGCCCGCGCCGCCCCGGCCCTTGAAATAGGTCGACATCATATCGCCGAAGACGCCGGACCTCATGTCGCCGCGCGCGTCGACCACGACCACATCGCCCTCCTGCGCGTGGTAGAGCACGTGGCGATGCAGCTGCGTTTCCGGATCGGCATATTCGCCCTCGTTGAAGAGGTCCGGCCGCTGCGGCAGGAACTGCAGCGTCAGCGCCGGCCCGACGACCGACTTGCCGTGGTTCTGCGCCACGGGGCCGACCATATGCGGGCTGCGAAAACCCATATGGCCGAGCGTGCCGGCAACCGTCGCGGCGCCGATCTCCTTCAGCGCGTCGATCAGGTCCTTTGGCGGCCGCTTGATGTCGGTTGTATGCGTCATTGTCGGACTCCGGATGAGATGGAACTACCAGTTGGTGACGGAACCGTCGCGGCGCTTGAGATGCGGCGCTTCCCAGAAGCGAAAACTCTGCGCCTGGATCGCCGCCTCGTTGACCTCGACGCCGAGTCCCGGCTGGTCGCCGACCGGGTAATCGGTGCCGTCCAGCCGTGGCTGCACGGGAAAGAACTCGGAATTGTCGAAGCCCAGCTTCCTTTCGGGCACCCTGGTTTCGAGCCAGGCGAAGTTCGGCACCGCCGCGCCGAGATGAATGGTTGCGGCCGTGCAGACAGGGCCAAGGGGATTGTGCGGCATCAAATCCACATAATGCGCCTCGCTCCAGCCGGCGACCTTCATCGCCTCGGTGAGCCCGCCGACATTACACACATCGAGCCGGTTGAACTGGTGGATGCCGCGCTCGATGAAGGGCAGGAACTGCCACTTGCTGGCAAATTCCTCGCCGATGGCGAAGGGGATATCGGTCATGGTGCGCAGGCTCTCATAAGCCTCCGGCGTCTCGTCGCGGATCGGCTCCTCGAGGAAATCGAGCACACCGCGGCCGAGCTTGTTGCAGAAGCTCGCCGCTTCGGCCACCGACAGTCGATGGTGATAGTCGATGCCGAGCGCGACCTCGTCGCCCAGCGCCTCGCGGGCCCTGTTCAGCATGGCGGCGGTAGGACCGATCGACTCGCGCGGCTCGAAAAGCTCCTTGCTGCTCTGCCCGGCTGGGAAGAAGCGGATCGCCTGCCATCCCTGTGCGCGCAACTCGCGGGCGCGTTCGATGGCGGCATCGCCTTCGGCCTCGTCCCCGGTCGAGGCGAAGGTGGGGATGCGGTCGCGCTGCTTGCCGCCGAGCAGCTCGTAGACCGGCACACCCAGCGCCTTGCCCTTGATGTCGTGAAGGGCGATATCGATGGCGGAGATCGCCGCCTGCAGGACCCTCCCGCCTTCGAAATACTGGCTGCGATAGAGCTCCTGCCAGATCCGGCCGATCTGCATGGTGGCGCGGCCGATGAGAAACTCGCGATAATGCTCGACCGCGCCGGCCACGGCCTTCTCGCGACCGCTCAGGCCGCTCTCGCCCCAGCCGGAGATGCCCTGGTCGGTCTCGACCTTGACGAGCATCTGGTTACGGGTCCCGACCCACACCGGATAGGGCTTGATCGCAGTGATCTTCATCGTCATTCCCCCATGGCCCCCTGCGCGTTCGCTGTCTCAGTTGGCTTCGAGCGCCATTTGCGTTTCGCTGTCGAACAGGTGAATGCGCTCCTGGTCGAACTCGAGCCAGATCTGCTCGTCGGGTACGACGGTGATGTTGGGGGACACGCTGATGTTGACGATGGCGCCGGAGAGGAACGCCTGCACGAAGGTGACGTCTCCGGTCGGCTCCACCGTGTAGGCCTTGGCCGGAATGGCGCCGGCAATGGCGCTCTTGTGCAGCTTGATCGTCGAATGCCTGGCGCCGAGCACGACCTTCCTGGTGGTTGCTCGCGCGACCTTCTGGGCGTTGCGCGGCGACAGCGCGAGGCTCCAGCCTTCGGCGCTTGTCAGGACCTCGCCGCCGTTTGCCGTCGATGCCTCCAGCGGAATGAGGCTCATCGCCGGGCTGCCGACGAAGCTTGCGACGAACATGTTGGCGGGATGGGCGAAAACCTGAGCCGGTGAATCATATTGCTGCAGGTAGCCGCCATTCATCACCGCCATCCTGTCCGCCATGGTCACGGCCTCAAGCTGGTCGTGTGTCACATAGATGATCGTCGCCTTGAGGTCCTGGTGGAACCGCTTGATCTCGGACCGCATCTGCACGCGCAACTTGGCGTCGAGATTGGAGAGCGGCTCGTCCATCAGGAACACCGCCGGATCGCGCACGAGGGCGCGGCCGAGCGCCACGCGCTGCTGTTGCCCGCCGGACAGCTCGCGCGGCTTGCGTTCGAGCAGCTGCGTCATGTCGAGCACGCGCGCTGCTTCCCTGACCTTCCTGTCGATCTCGTCCTTGGGCAGCTTGCGCATCTGCAGCGGGAAGGCGAGGTTCATGTAGACCGACTTCTGCGGATAGAGCGCGTAATTCTGGAACACCATGGCGATGTCCCGGTCCTTGGGGTCGAGGTCGTTGACCACCCGCTCGCCGATGAAGATGTCGCCCGACGTGGCAGAGGTCAGGCCGGCGACGAGATTGAGCGTGGTCGTCTTGCCGCAGCCCGAAGGGCCGACCAGCGCAACGAACTCGCCATCATTGATCGTCAGCGAAACGTCGTTGACGGCTTTGAAGCTGCCGTAGGTCTTGACGAGATCTTTGAGGACCACATGCGCCATCCGAAACTCCCTAGTGCTTGACCGCGCCTTCTGTGAGCGCGCGTACGAAGTATCGTTGCAGGAGGAGGAACAGCACCACGACGGGCACGCTCATCATGAAGCTGGCCGCCATCAGGCCCGGAAAGTCCGTGGTATTTTCCGAGAAGAAGCGCTGGATGCCGACCGGCAGCGTCAGCTGTTCGTTCTTGGAGAGGAAGGTGTAGGCGTAGATGTATTCGTTCCATGCGCCGATGAAGGAATAGATCGCGGTGGCGATGATGCCCGGCGCCGAGAGCGGCATCACGATCAGGACGAAGGCCTGGAACCGCGTTGCGCCGTCGATGCGCGCCGCCTGCTCGAGCTGCACCGGGATGTTGTCGTAAAAGCCCTTCAACAGCCAGATCGCCAGCGGCAGGCCGAAGGTGAGGTAGGTCAGAACAAGCGAGCCATGCGTGTTCACCAGTCCGATCGCGCGCATCAGGATGAAGAGCGGCACGAGGAAGATTACCGCCGGGAACATGTTGCGCAGCAGGACGGCGAAAAACAGGAAGTTCCGGCCCGGGAAAGTGAAGCGCGAGAACGCGTAGGCCGCGGGAACCGCCACGATCACCGAAAGGATGGTCGTGGCAGTGGAGACGATGAGACTGTTCCAGAAGAAGCGCAGGAAATCCTGACCGACGCTGTTCTGCGGATCGAGCAGCTTCTGGTAGCTGTCAAGGGTCGGCTGGTCGGGCCACCATTGCGGCGGAAACTGCATAGCCGCGAAGCCGGACTTGATCGAGGTGAGCAGCATCCAGATCATCGGCAAGGCGGTGTAGAGCAGCATGAACACCAGGAAGGCGCGCCCGCCCCACCGCCATCCATCAATGCGCACGCGGCGGGCGGTCCGACCCCGTGGGGTCGTCTCGGAAACCGTGCTCATGCGCTGCCGTCCTTCCGCTCGTTGCCGCTCAGCGCGCGGACATAGAAGTAGCCGAGCGTCATCAGGATGATGAACAGAAGCACCGAATAGGCCGATGCCACGCCCCACCGCTGGCGGCCGAAGGCGAGCTCATAGATATGGGTGATCCAGATATGCGAAGCGTTGGACGGGCCGCCGCCTGTCATGATCCAGGGGATGATGAAAGAGTTGAAGTTGGCGACCGCCAGCAGCAGGATCGTCACCGTCGAGACATTGCGCAAATGCGGGAAGGTGACGTGCCAGAAGCGTTGCCATGCGTTGGCGCCATCGACCTTGGCGGCGCGTAGCAACTGCTCGGGGACGGTCTGCAGGCCGGCCGTCATCATGATCATGGCGAAAGGGAACTCGCGCCAGATGTTGACGACGATCAGCGAGGGCAGCACCGTTGAGACGCTGTCTATGAAATTCGGCGGTCGGCTGGCCCATCCGAGCTCGACCAACACCGCGCCGATGATGCCGAAATCCGAATGGTAGATCCACTTCCAGATATAGGAGGCGGCGACGGCGCTGATGACCCAGGGAATGATGAGGATGGCGCGCAGGACACCGCGGCCGATGAAGTCGCGATGGAGCGCGAGCGCGGCGGCAAACCCTAGGACAAAGGAAAAGAAGGTGGATGCGACTGTCCAGATCAGTGTGTTGAATGTGACCTGCCAGAACACCCCGCTGGTCAGGATGGCGGTGTAATTGTTGAAACCGACGAAGATCTTGTCCCGGAGCTGCAGGCCGGGTGGCGTGTTGAAGAACGACAATTCGATCGTGTAATAGATCGGATAAGCGATGACGATGAGCATCACGGCAATCGCCGGAAGCACATAGGCGTAGTCGGCGCGATGCTCCCACATCTTGCGGAGCACATCGGACCTGGCGGATTGCAATGTTCGGCGAGCCTCGACCTTGCCGCTCACGATCGTCACTTTGGCGTGCCCTTGTTCTTCAGAAGGGACCGGCCGCGCTCGCGGCGCAGTCGGTCGGATCGCAAGTCATGCTTCTTAGTCAAAGAGATAGAGCATGATGTCGTCCGAAAACCGCTTCACACTTTTCGGCATCATGCTCTAGAGTCCGCCGCCCATCAGGTCCTTCACCTTCTTGGCCGCGTCGTCGGCCGCCTGGTCGACGCTCATCGCTCCGGTCAGGGCATTCTGCAGCATATCCGGGATGATGATGTTCATGATCTCAGGCGACTGTGGCAGCGCCGGGAAGGGGATGCCGTATGGCAGCATCGACGTCGTGACATCGAGGAACTTGATGCTGTCCAGACGCTCCTTCATCCATTTGGTCTTGAAGCCGTTGAGGTTGCCGGGGTTCGAGCCGGCGTAAGCCATCTTCAGCGACCATTCGGGGCTCGTCCACATGCAGATGATGGCCTTTGCCGCCGGCTCGTCCACCTTGCCGCCCTCGACATATTCGGGCTTCAGGATGTGGATGTTCGAGCCGCCGAACACCACGGCGCGCTTGCCGTCGGGACCGGTCGGAATGAGGCCGTAGCGCATGTTGTCGATGACGGTCTGGGCCTTGTCCTTGTCAGCGCCCGTCGCCTTCTTCTGCAGGTCGAGCATGACATTGTAGTCGGACGGGTGCGAGATCATCATGCCGAGCTGGCCGGCCAGGAACAGCGGCTGGTTGTCGGCCTGCTGGTTGGTGAGCGCCGAAACCGGAACCGATTTGTCGCGGACATACATGTCGTAGGAGGCCTGCAGCGCCGCCTTGCTCTGCGGGCTGTTGAGTTCGATCTCCTTATAGGTCGGGTTCGCCTTTGCTTCGTCGAAGACGCCGCCGCCATAGGCCCACAGCTGCGGCATGAAACGGTAGGGTGTGTTGCCGGCATTCTTGCGCGCCACGAGGCCGTAACCGGCAATGCCGAGCTTGTCATGGATCTGCTTGGAATACTTGACGACGTCGTCCCAGGTGGCCGGAGGCTTGTTCGGATCGAGGCCCGCCCGCTTGAAGATGTCTGCATTCCAGATGAACGCCATCGTCTCGTTGTTGGTCGGAATGCCGTAGGTCACGCCGTCCCAGGTCACGGCCTTCATGGCGCCGGGCCAGAAATCCTCGGTCGAATAGCCGACATCCTCGGGCTTCAGCGGTTGCAGATAGCCTTTTGAGGCGAACTCGGTTCCGCCCAGGATTTGCAGGCGGACCGCCATCGGCGCGGCATTGCCAAGGAGCGCCGTGCGGAACTTGTCGAGCAGGTCGTTATAGGTGAGGGCCTGTTCCTCGAGCTGGATGTTCGGGTAGGTCTTGCGGAAGGTTGCGAAGAAATCCTTGTAATACTGGCGCAGGAGGTCGGGGTCGCCCTCGAACACGCCCTGATACCAGAATGTCAGTCGCCCCTTGTAGTCGAGCGGGGTGACCTTGGCGCAATCGCCGGCCGTGTCGAAATCCTGCGTGCCGGCAATCGAACGCACATATTCCGGCGACCACTTGCTCAGATCGACCGGCGGCGCGGCAAGCGCCGAACCCGACATCAGCGATATCGTCAATGCAGTGGAGACAGCGCCGCGCAAGACGGCACCGCCGACTGTGATCCTCCTCATAGGTCTCCTCCCAGGTTCTCCTATGCCGCTCCGCGCCTACGCAAGCGGTCCTTGGTCGTTTCGATCGCGGGGATATTTCTCCGCCCTAATGTATCCCTTCGATCACTTTATACGTTTTCAGATCGCAGAATAGCTGTCAACGCAGCAAATCGTACATTGTTTTGTCGAAGCCATGCGTGATATAGGCCAGCATGTGTATTGGACTAGGGGGACGGCCTTGGCGGAAACGAACGATTTCAAAGCGGAGCCACCCGAGGGGATTGACGCTCTCGGGGCATCGAGCGAGGGCGCCTCGCTTTACGAGCAGATAAGGGAAGACATCATCGAGGGGCGGCTCGCCGCCAACGAGCGGCTCGTGGTCACCGACCTCGCCCGCCGTCACGGCACCTCGACCAATCCCGTGCGCGAGGCGCTGCAATTGTTGCGCGGCGAGGGCTTCGTCACCTTCGTTCCCAACCGGGGCGCGCGCGTCCGGCCCATCGATCAGGATTTCGTCCGCGATATCTACGAGATCGGCGTTCTCATCGAGCCCGCGCTGACGCGCTGGTTTGTGGGAATGGCGACCGAGGAAGACATCGCCGAGCTCGAACGCCTCCAGGGCCTGATCGAAGAGAACAACTTCGCCGACACGCTCAGGCACAGCGAGCTGGATACAGCCTTCCACACCGTGATGTACCAGCGGCACTATAACCGCCACGCCGCCGAGCTCTGGTGGAAGCACCGCGAGGTGCTGCGAGCGGTGAGCCGGCGTTTCAATTTCACGCTCGCCCGGCGCGCCGCGATCATCCGCGAGCATCGCGAGCTCATCGCGCTCGTAAAATCGGGAGAGGCCGACAAGGCGGCCGAACTCATTGCTCGTCATGTCGAGGGTTCCGGCAGGCATGTCCTCGAACACATGCGCGCGCGCAGCGCCGCCCGGGCAGGGTAGCCGATCCACGATATCGTCAGCCTGGCCATTTCAGAGAGGATAATTCAGATGAAAATCACGAGCATTCGGCCGTGGCTGATCAAGTCCGACGCTTCCTACTGGGGAGAGTACCTGTTCGTCGAAGTGACGACCGACGAAGGGGTCAGCGGCTGGGGCGAGATCACCACCACGACGAAGCTCGCCAATCGCGCGCTGTGCACGATCCTGCGCCAGATCGGCGCCGCCGTGACAGGGGAGGATCCGGCTCGCATCGAGCATCTGTGGCACAAGATCTTCCGCAGCTTCACCTATATGGGCAGCCGCGGCGCCGCCGTGGAATGCGTAAGCGCCATCGACATAGCGCTTTGGGATATCCGCGGCAAAGTTCTCGGCAAGCCGATCTACGAATTGCTGGGCGGACCGGTGCGCGATGAAATCTCGCTTTACACTCATCCTAACCAGGCCAAATTCACCAGCAAGGAAGCCGTGGTCCGCGAAATTCGAGACATCGTGGAGTCGGGCCACACCGGGCTCAAGTTCGACCCGTTTCCCCACCAGGGTCCCAGCGTCGATGGCGTGGCCCGCGAAAGACGGGACGGCTATCTCGACGGGAGCATGACTCGCAAGGACGAGCGTGAAGCCGCCGAACTGACGGCGCTGATCCGCGAGACGGCGGGGCCCGATGTCGACATCCTCATCGACGCGCATGGCCGCTTCGACGCTCCCACCGCCATCCGCCTCTGCCGCAGCCTGGAGGAGGCCGGCCAGATCGACTGGTTCGAGGAGCCATGCCCGCCCGAGAGTCTCAATGCGCTCAAGCAGGTGCGCGACAAGGTCAGCGCCGCCATCTCGTGGGGCGAGCGCGGCCACACGAAATGGGATTTCGTGCCGGTGCTCGAAAACAAGCTCGCCGACTACATCATGCCCGACGTCACCTGGACCGGCGGCATCACCGAACTGAAGAAGATCTCGGCCCTGTGCGAAGCCTATTACGTGCCGGTCTCGCCGCATGACGCCGCCGGACCGATCAACGTGGTCGCGGGAGCGCAGGTGATGATGACCGTTCCCAACTTCTACAAGCTCGAAACCTCGGAGTGGGATCTCTCCAAATACGATCACCTCATCGACAAGCCTCTTGACGTTTCGAACGGCAACCTCAGGCTGACGTCGAAGCCGGGTCTCGGTGTCGAGATGAACCGCGATTACCTGCAGGCCCACGAGATCGAGCTGGGCTAGCACTGCTTAAAGCCCGGCGGGCGGGGCCACTCCCAGAGGAACGAGGACAAATCATGCCAAAAACGGATGGAGCCGACGAGGCTCTCAATCGGGTCAACACCAATTCCAGGGCGTCAGAGCTCCGCATCATCGACATGCGGGTGGCCGAGATCGTCGGCGCGCCTTTCACCTCGGCGCTGCTCAAGATCTACACCAACCAGGGCATTGTCGGGCTCGGCGAGGTGCGCGACGGCGCCAGCGCCACCTTTGCGCTGATGCTGAAAAGCCGACTTCTCGGCGAGAATCCTTGCGACATCGACCGCCTGTTCCGCCGCATCAAGCAGTTCGGCGGCCATGGGCGGCAGGGCGGCGGCGTCTCGGCGGTCGAGATCGCGCTCTGGGACCTCGCCGGCAAGGCCTATGGCGTGCCGATCTACCAGATGCTCGGCGGCAGGTTTCGCGATCAAGTGCGCGTCTATTGCGATACCGACGCCGAGAAGCCGAGCGGCACGGAGACCGGCAAGCGCCTCAAGGCGCGCATGGAGCGCGGCTTCACCTTCCTCAAGATGGATCTGGGGCTGATGCAGGTCGCCCACATTCCGGGCGCTGTCACAGCGCCCGCCGGCGCGCTCGAAGGGTTTCACGCCAACCCGCGCGGCCGCGGCGGCACGCTCGCGGAGCGCAAGGCCCGCAATCTCGCCTACGACACGCAGAATGTGCGGCACCCGTTCACGGGCCTGCATTTCACCGAAAAGGGTATAGACCTGCTGGAGCAATATATCCACGAGGTCCGTGAGGTCGTCGGTTACGAGATCCCCTTGGCTATTGATCATGTCGGCCACATCTCGCTGCAGGACGGCATCCGCCTGTCGCGCCGTATCGAGAAGTATGTCCCTGCCTGGCTCGAGGACGTGATCCCCTGGCAGTACACCGAGCAATACCGGCAGTTGCAGCAGGCGACCTCCGTGCCGATCTGCACCGGCGAGGACATCTACCTCAAGGAGGGTTTCGAGCCTCTGCTGAAGAGCGGCGGCGTCTCCATAATCCACCCGGACCTGCTCACCAGCGGCGGCATCCTGGAGACCAAGAAGATCGGCGACATGGCGCAGGACCACGGTGTCGCCATGGCGATCCATATGGCCGAAAGCCCGATCGCCGCGATGGCCGCGGCGCATGTCGCGACCGCGACCGAAAACTTCATGGCGCTCGAATACCACTCCGCCGATGTCGATTGGTGGGATGACATCGTCACAGGCCTTCCCAAGCCGCTCGTCAAGGACGGCTTCATCACCGTGTCCGACAGACCGGGGCTGGGCATAGACGATGTGGTCGACGAGGTGATCTCGCAGCATCTGCAGCCCGGTGTCACGGGGATATGGCAATCGACCGAGCATTGGGACAATGAATACAGCTGGGACCGGACCTGGAGCTAGCCCAGACTCTCTGTCCTCATTCCCCCAGGCTCACAGGGCCACCGCCCCGAGCATTTGCGTCGACCTCTCCGAAGCGAGAGGCGAAGAAAGAAACGGACGAAACGATGATCTACGAACTGCGTATCTATGACTGCCTGCCGGGCAGGCTGCCGGCTTTGCTCAAGCGCTTTTCCGACCAGACGCTGGCCATCTGGGAGAGGCACGGCATCCGCCAAGCCGGGTTCTTCACCACGGTGATCGGCGAAAACAGCAATCGCCTCACCTATTTACTCGCCTGGGAATCGCTGGCCGAGCGTCAGGCGAAATGGACGGCTTTCGTCACCGATCCGGCATGGCACAGGGCCGTCGACGAGTCTCAGCGCGACGGGCAGATCATTGCCAATATCAGCAGCCAGTTGCTCACGCCGACAGCTTTCTCGTCTGTGAAATAGGACTGCGCCATGAAGATCATCGACCTGCGCTGCGCCGTCATCGGCAAGCACCCGATCGTTCGCATCGTCACCGACGAGGGCCTCCATGGCCTGGGCGAGGTCGAGTACACCAAGACCTACCTGAAACCCTTCGTGCTGCATTTCCGCGAGGCGCTGATCGGCGAGGACCCGACCGACGTCGAGCGGGTCATGCTGAAGATCCGCCAGCGCGGTTCGTTCAAGCCCTATGGCGCGGCGGTGAGCGCGATCGAGCATGCGCTGTGGGACATCGCCGGCAAGGCCGCGGGCGTGCCGGTCTACAAACTGCTCGGCGGCAAGGTGCGCGACAAGGTGCGCGTCTATAACGGCTCGATCCGCCGCAAGCGCACGGGCGACCGGCCGGAGGACTACGCCGCCGATGTCAAATGGATGATGGAGCAGCCGCAGAACTTCTTCATGGTCAAGCAGGGCATCTCGTTCCACTCCAACATGAAGGACTCTATCGAGGGCTTCCATTACGGCGTGACGCAAAAGAAGGCCGGCTATCACGGCGCCATGGACCAGGGGGCGATCAGCGAGCGCGGTTTCAACCATATGCTCGACTGCGTGATCGCGATGAAGGAAGTGCTGGGCGACAAGGTCAGCCTGGCGCTCGACTGCGGCCCGGGCTGGATGCTGCCCGACGCGATCAAGTTCGCCCGCGCGGTCGAGAAATACAATTTGATGTGGCTGGAGGACATGCTGACCGGCGACTATGTGCCCTGGGTCAATCCCCAGGCCTATCGCGAGCTGACGACCTCCACCTCGACGCCGATTCATACCGGCGAGCAGATCTACCTGCGCCACAACTTCAAGGAGCTGATCGAGACGCAGGCGGTGCGGGTCATCGGTCCCGATCCGGCCGATATAGGTGGCATCGCCGAGCTCAAATGGGTCGCCGAGCACGCCTATATACACTCGATCCTGATGGCGCCGCACGGCACCGCCAACGGCCTGCTCGGCCTCGGCGCGCTGATCAATGTCTGCGCCACCTTGCCAGCCAACTACATCGCCTTCGAATATCCGAGCGCCTCCGACCCGTGGTGGGAGGAGCTTGTCACCGGATTGCCGCCGCAGATCGTGAAGGACAGCATGGTGGACTTGCTGGAAGCGCCGGGGCTAGGGCTCGATATCGACGCCGAGGCGGCAAGAAAATATCTCAGGGAAGAGGATGCCGGCTTCTTCGACTGACCGCCAATGGCAACTTCGAGGATCAATTCAGCAGGAACTGCCGGCTTCGCATCCTGGTATACGCGCCCAGTTCCAGAACCGGAACACCCTGCCCATTTTGTTGGGCATCATGAATATCTCCTCCGCATGGGAAAAGCCGGCGTCCTCGCCCATTCCGAGCCATCTGGTGACGGTTTCCGGGAAATCGGCCAGAAGCATGTGTCTTTCCATCGAAGCAAATTCCTCATCCGAAACGGCCGACCACTCGTGGCGCAACAGGGAAAAGCGCGCGAGCCACGCGGTGCGATCCTCTTCTTCGAACAGCGCAGGCTCAGAGATGACAAACAGGCCCGTCCCGCCCAGGGCTCGCCGGGCGTCATGCATCAGTTGTGCCTTTCCTGCTGCCGGAAGATGGTGCAGCGACATGCCGATCCAGATTACATCGACCGGCTCACACCATTTTTCCATCGCTTGCGCGAAATCGCTGCAGCGCAGCTCGACCGGACAAGGCAGGCCATCGAGTTCCTGAGCCGCCAGTCGCAGACATGCCTTGGACAAGTCGATGCCGACGTAATTGCCAATCGCCATCGTCCTCAGCATTGCGGCGGAGGCGCTGGCATCCCCACAGGCGATGTCGAGAAACCGGAATGACGCCGGTGCGTGCTCGACAAGCAAACCGCGGAGGATGCCGTACACCTCGCGATGGAACATGAGGTTCGCTCCCATGATCCTGCGATATGTTTGCAGTTCCCTGTTGAACATATCCTGAGAGCCGGCGGCGTCGCTTGCTGCGACCAACATACTGTCGTTCGAGGAACCTCCCATCGCAATCCTCCCCCCGATGAATGCCGCCATTTTTTGTTTTCACGTTGGGATTCTGGCGTTGCTTCCCATTGCATGAAGGTGGAGCGCACGGAACACCGCCGTGTGCGCTGGCGTAGCAACCCCCAGTTTCATTCCCAGATGATGCATCCGCCCGGAAAGCCAAGCCACCTCGATGGGCTTTCCTCTTTCGAGATCGTTGGCCATCGAGGATTTCACATGCGGGGGAAATGCAGACCATCTGGTCACGACGCGGTCCACGAACCCATCCGCCATCGGATGCCCCGCCGCGTCGGCAACCGCCATTCCTTCATCCCGCAACTGCTCGATGAAGATGCGCGCCTCCGGATCGGCAAGAATAGGGCCGATGCCCGAACGCATGAGCGACGTCCCCCCAGAGAAGGCGGCGAGCGTTACGAACTTCTCCCAGAGCACATCATCGATGTCGGCAACCGGTTTCAGTTCAAGCCCGATGGAGCGATCGCACAGCGTTTTCAGCTCCTGGATGACAGGATCATGCTGGCCGCCGACCAGGATGTGCGGCAGCCCGCCCGAATGGATGACTTCACCCGGTCCGCCAATGAAACCCGAAAGATAGGTGGCGCCGCCAATCACGCGGTCGCCCTGAACGTGACGACGAAGGACATCGATGCTGTCGATGCCGTTTTGCAGTGTAACGACGCGCGTCCTGTCGGTTAAGAGCGGTGCAAGCGATGCGGCCGCCGGCTCGCCGTCGTAAAGTTTGACCGCGAAGATTACGAGATCGACTGGACCGATATCCGCCGTCGCGGCGCTCGCTGACACCGGCGAGAGAACAAAGCTCCCGAGGTCGCTGTGAATTCGCAGCCCGGTATCAAGCATTGCGGCAAGGTGCTCTCCGCGAGCAATGAAGCTCACGTCGGCTCCTGCCTGGGCGAGTCTGGCGCCGATATATCCGCCGATGCCGCCCGCTCCCATCATTGCGACGCGCATGCCATCCCCTCGACGTCACCCGCAATCCACGGCCCGTGGCTCTGGAGCAGCGAAGGCCAGTACGAAGATAATATTAGCAGTTTCTTGACTAACCGACCAGCAGACCGTTGCAATCGCGCGGCCGACGTCATGGCGTGCGGGCGCAAAGCCGCCAACTTCACTGTCTTTCAACGCGCAGCAGGAACCTCACGGAGACCGGTTCGTCACAGCTTGCGAGCAAGATCGTTGATTTCATTGACAAAAAACTAGCTTCGGCCTGACACGAAGCGCCGCCCCAGCCCGGGCGCGCAAAGGCACCTTTGGTGTGTTATATACGCTGCGTTCTCGGGGCGGATACGAGATCGATGGATCAGGAAAGACTTCTAGCCGCAGTCCTCTTAGCCGATGTCGTGGGCAGCACGCCCCTCTATGAGCGCATCGGTGACGAGGCCGCTCTGCGGCAGGTTTCGGATTGCCTGGACGCGATGCGGGCGATCGTCGCGCAACATGGCGGTGACTACATTTACTCGAAGGGCGATGACGTACTTAGCCTGTTCGAGAGCTCGGAGATGGCGCTGAGGGCCGTCAGCCAAATCAGCCACCAATTGACGAAAGGGCCGTTGACCGCCCGCATCGGACTGCATTTCGGGGCGGTCATTCGCGCGCGGGGCGCGGTATTCGGTGACGTTATCAATGTCACCGCAAGATTGTCGACCACGGCCAACCCCGGGGAAGTGCTGATCAGCCAGAGCTTCTTCGAGGCCCTTTCCGCGAGGAGCCGCGGTAGCTTGCGGCTCCTCGACAAAATGGACTTCAAGGGGAAGCAAGAACTCTTCGATGTCTATACCCTGGGGAGCGACGACAGGGCCCTCAGCACGCAGATCGCCAGCGGGAACACCGTTATCGACAGGCGCTTTGCCCCGCCGCAGCCGATCAATCTGATCATCCGCTATGGAGATCAGTTGCGATCCTGCCGAAACAACGAATTCGTGACGATCGGCCGATCCGCGGAATGCAATATTGTCGTCGACCGGCCCTGGGTCTCAAGGCACCACGCGACCTTCACCATTGCGAACGGCAAGGCCCGGCTTATCGAGCGAAGCTCGTCGGGCACATTTGTGTCGATGGGACCCGGCCATGAAGTATTCGTACGCCGCGAAGAAATTCTCCTCTTCGGCTCCGGCGTCATCTCGCCTGGACTGAGGTCGTCCCTCGGCAACGCTCAGGTTCTTCATTACGAAATTGTCTGAGACCGACGCTGCGGGACTCGTTAGCGCGTTGTTTTTACGCATTCCGGACGGAAGGCTACGGCGAAATCGCCGAGCCTGACCACTCACACTTTTCCCGGAATTGCCCTGGCCGCGACCGGCTTCAAGCGGCAGCAGCGATCTCTTCGCCAATTCTGCATGCGCGCGGCGCTGGTTCGCGGGCGCCGACAATGCTCGCAAGCTCGGCGACGAGGGAAGAACCGCTGCTTCGGTTTCGGCGAAGCAAAGGACAGAAAAAGACTTCTTTTGGCGATCTGGCCCGGATGCTCTCTTGCGGGGCCTAGAACACGCAAGGCCCGCCCGGGAGGCGACGCATAACAAGAGAGCGGCTGCGAAACACCGCTTGGCTTAGGCCACCTGAACGGGCCGATGCCGGCAACAGCCATGGGGAACCACGACAATGAAGACATTCCGAAACTGCCTGATGACCGCGGTCAGCGCAGGACTGCTCAGCCTGGGGCTTGCCGCCCCGGCCGACGCCGGCGCCATTCGCCTCGGCATGACCACCTGGGTCGGCTATGGGCCGCTGTTTCTTGCCCGCGACCTCGCCTACTTCAGGGAAGCCGGCGTCGACGTCGACCTGAAAGTGATCGAAGAGTCGGCGCTCTATATGGCGGCGGTCGCCGGCGGCGATCTCGATGGCGCGGCCTCCACGGTCGACGAGCTGATGAAGTACCGTTCCGACGAGCTTTGCTTCAAATATGTCGTGGCGCTTGACGACAGCCACGGCGGCGACGGCGTCGTCACGCAGGCCCAGGTCAAGTCGCTCAAGGATCTGAAGGGCCAGCCCGTCGCCCTGAACGAGGGCTCCGTTTCCGAATTCTGGTTCAACGTGCTCCTGAAAAAGGAAGGCATGACCGAGGACGATGTCAGCGTCACCAACATGACCGCCGACGACGCCGCGGCCGCCTTCATCGCCGGCCAGGTTCCCGCCGCTGTGACCTGGGAGCCGCACCTCGCCGAAGTCCGCAAGGGCGGCAAAGGCAAGGTGCTGATCGACTCTACGACGACGCCCGGCCTGATCGTCGATGTGATCGCGCTCAAATGCGACCTGATCGAGAAGCATCCCGAGGATGTGAAGGCTCTCATCAAGGGCTATTACAAGGCGGTCGACTACATCAAGACCAACCCGGAAAAGGCCTATAAGATCATAGCCAAGGGCATTGGCGGCTATCTCGAGAAGCCTGAGGATTTCGCGGCCGGCGCCCAGGGCGTGCGCTACTACGACCGCGCCCGCAACCTGGAATTCTTCGGCACGCCGGAAAAGAGCGAGGCGTCCGAACTGGTCAATTTCGCGCAGGACATCTGGGGCAAGGCCGGCAAGCTCAAGATGACGATCGACGCGAAGACCATCCTCGACACCAATTACATCAAGGAACAGTGAGCCTTCGAAACCCAACGGGGTCGGCCTGACAGGCCGACCTCTGTTTTTCTCGAAAGCTGTGCTTCGCGCTTTAGATCAACGGAGGCCATCTCATGGCTCAGCGGCGGACGGCGTGGACGCGCCTGACGACCCCATTCGCCAACATTCCGGCCAGCACGGCAACCACGCTCGCATTGGCGATGTGGATTGTCGTGATCGGCGGCTGGGCCTTGCTGTCCTATGGCCGCGTCGTGCCGAACATGTTCCTGCCGACACCCGGAACGGTGCTGCAGACGACGTATCGCATGTCGCTTGACGGCAGCCTTTTCTATCACACCTTGACCAGCGCCAAGGTGGTGCTTCTCGGTTTCATCGTGTCGTCGGTGATCGCGGTGCCGCTGGGGCTGTGGATGGGCACCTACCGGGCGGTGCAGGCGCCGCTGGAGCCGCTGGTCAACTTCATCCGCTATCTGCCTGTGACCTCCTTCGTGCCGCTGTTCATCCTGTGGATCGGCATTGGCATCGAGCAGCGCATAGCAGTCATCTTCTTCGGCACGTTCTTCCAGCAACTGGTGATGATCTCCGACTGCGCGCGCAGCGTCTCCAGGGACCTGGTCAACGCCTCCTACACTTTGGGCACCAAGCGCTCGGAAGCGGTGTGGCATGTCATTTTCCCGGCAGCACTTCCAGCGATCCTCGACACGCTTCGCGTCACCATGGGCTGGGCCTGGACATATCTGGTCGTGGCGGAACTCGTCGCGGCGTCGAGCGGCCTCGGCTATATCAGCCTCAAGGCGATGCGCGGCTTCCAGGTCGATGTGATCTTCATGGCCATCGCCGCGATCGGGCTTCTCGGCCTCATCACCGACACGGCTTTCCGCATTCTTCGTGCAAGGGTCGCGCCATGGGCACCTTGATCATGAACGCAACCTCGCAAACCGCAGCCGGATCAAGGGCAGCAATGACCGAAACCACCAAGGCGAACAACCCGGCCGGGGTGGCCAATGCAGTCGGCGACCCGCGTTCGGCCGGCACCACGATGGCCATCGAGGACGTGACGCTGCGTTATGGCGACGCCAATGGCGCGCTGGCACTGGACGATGTCTCGCTGAAGGTGGCCAAAAACGAGTTCTGCGTCATCGTCGGCCCTTCGGGATGCGGCAAATCCAGCCTGCTCTATCTCGCGGCCGGCCTCAATGACGTGACCTCGGGCAGCATCAAGGTCGACGGCAGGGAAGTGATCGAGCCCGGTCCCGACAGGGGCATGGTGTTCCAGAGCTACACCTTGTTTCCGTGGCTGACGGTGCGCGCCAACATTGAATATGGTCCCAAGCGCAAGGGCCTGCCGGCGGAACAGCGCAGGCAGATCGTCGACCAGTATCTCAACGAGGTCGGCCTCGCGCCTTTTGCGGACCACTATCCCGCGCAGCTCTCAGGCGGCATGAAGCAGCGCGTGGCGATCGCGCGCGCGCTCGCCAACGACCCGGCCGTGCTGTTGATGGACGAGCCGTTCGGCGCGCTTGACAGCCAGACTCGCGGCACCATGCAGAAGCTGCTCCTGCGCGTCTGGGAGCGGCAGCAGAAGACCGTGCTCTTCGTCACCCACGATATCGACGAGGCGCTGGTGCTGGGCGATCGCGTCCTGGTGATGACGGCGAGGCCCGGCAAGATCAAGGCCGAGATCAAGGTCGACATCCCGCGGCCGCGCTCGATGGACGTGATCCTCGAGCCCGACTTCATCGCGCTCAAGCGCCGCATCCTCGGCCTTTTGCACGACGAGATCGACGAGGATCACTAAATAGCCTCTCGACATAGGGTTTCTGAAAAGGTTGCAGGCTTCAGCGCAGACGCTGGGATTGGCCGAAGCCTCTCAGCTTCGTCATCTGCGCGCGTCGCTTCGCTCGCTGCTCCGCCATCGAATGACGTTTGGGGGGCTTAAGGCAATTCCGGACGTTGGCGACGGTTCACCAGCGGTGGCCTACTTGCCCCCGCTACATGTCGCGCCCAGGATCATCTCGGATGCCTTCTGCCCGATCATCATGCTTGGCGCGTTGGTGTTGCCGCCGATCAGCTTCGGCATGACCGAAGCATCCGCGACGCGAAGCCCTTCGACGCCCCGCACCTTCAGCGTCGCCGGATCGACCACGGCCATGGCGTCCGTTCCCATCTTGCAGGTCCCGACCGGGTGATAGACGGTCAGCGCCTCGGCGCGCAGATAGGCGAGGATCTCGTCGTCGCTGCGGACGTCCTTGCCAGGAAGCATCTCCTTGCCGCGCACCGCGTCGAATTCGGGTGAGGCAAAGATCCGTCGCGCGATCTTGATGCCTTCGACCAGCACCATGGCATCGTCTTCATGCGCGAAGAAGCAGTGGTCGATCAGGACGTCGCGTCGGGAGCTGTCCCGCGACAGCCTGATCTCGCCCACGCTTTTCGGCCTGAGCACGCAGGTGTGAATGGCGTAGCCATGGCCGTATTCGATCAGCCTGCCGCGATGGCTGCGATATCCGGGCACGAAGTGGAACTGGATGTCTGGAAGCCCGTTGGCGTGCCTGGTCTTCGCAAAGCCGCCGGCCTCGACATAGTTGGTGGTGAGCATGCCCTTGCGGCGCGCGAAATACTGGAACGGCGCTGCCGCGATACGAGGCAGGTTGGCAAGCGACAGGCCGAGCGTCCTGGTGCTTCTGGAGCGCACGGTGATCATGCCGTCGACATGGTCCTGCAGGTTCTTGCCGACGCCCGGCAGGTCGAGCACCGGCGTGATGCCGATCTGCCGCAGCTCAGCCGCCGGTCCGATGCCTGACGCCATCAGGATCTTGGGCGAGTTGATGGCGCCGGCCGAAAGCAGGATCTCTCGGTTGGCCGAGAACGTCTTCTGCTGGCCCTGATGCCGCACGCGCATCCCCGTGGCGCGACCCTCGGCGATGACCAGATCGATCACCTCGCATTGGCTGAGCAATGTCAGGTTCTTGCGATGAAGCAGCGGACGCATGAAGGCGCTGAAGCTGCTGAAGCGCTGTCCGCGGTCCTGCGTGACGTTGTAGATGCCGACGCCGAACTGGCTCTCGGCATTGAAGTCAGAATTGGCGGGCAGTCCGGCATTTTTACCGGCCTGGACGAACATGCCGGAAAGCACGTTCGGATCGCGCGGATTGTCGACCAAAAGCTCGCCATCGCTGCCGTGATAGCGCGGGTCCTGGGCCTGGAGATTGCGCTCCAGCTTTCTGAACACCGGCAATACGTCGCTGTAGGCCCAGCCGGCGCAGCCGAGCCCGGCCCAGTCGTCATAGTCTTCGGCTGCGCCGCGAATATAGACCATCGAGTTGATCGAGCTCGATCCGCCCACCGCCTTGCCGCGGTTGACCGGAATCCTGCGGTCGTTGAGATGGGGCTGCGGTACGCCGACAAAGCAATAGTCGTAGTTGGGGTTGCCGTAGAGCGAGAGGATGCCGGCCGGCACCTTCACCCGCAGGCTGTTGTCGCTGCCGCCGGCCTCGATCAGGCAGACTCTGACAGATGGGTCGCCGCTCAGCCGATTGGCGACCACGCAACCGGCCGAACCGGCGCCGACGACGATGTAGTCAAAGCTCCCAGTCTGCATGCCCAGCCCCTCGAGAATGCCGGAACTCTAGGTGCGTCCATGGGTGCGAGAAATTCGGAAATGGTTACGCGTGACTTCGGAGATTCGTTATGGGCTCGCGCCGGCACGTGCTGCTACTTGTGAGCGCCAGCAAGAAGCGGTCGGATGGCGCAGCCTGTCTGCATCCACCCGCTACCCAAGATCGGTTTCATCCCGCGCAGCGGAAGCTGCCGGATGGTCAAAAAAGGACTGAGCATGTCGGTTGAAACGGTAGACACGCTTGTCGTCGGTGGAGGCCAGGCCGGGGTGGCCATGAGCGAGCACCTGAGCAAATGCGGCGTGCCTCATCTGGTTCTCGAGCGCGGCCGGATTGCCGAGCGCTGGCGCTCGCAGCGCTGGGACTCGCTCGTCGCCAACGGTCCGGCCTGGCATGACCGGTTCCCGGGCATGGAATTTCCGGTGACAGGTCCCGATGGCTTTCCGCCCAAGGAGGAGGTCGCCGACTATTTCGTCGCCTACGCTAAGCAGATCAATGCGCCGATCCGCTGCGGCGTCGAAGTCAAGCTGGTGCAGAGGAATGTCGGCCGTCCGGGATTCCGCGTCGAGACGTCTGACGGCGTGATCGAAGCCAACAGCGTCGTTGCCGCGACCGGACCTTTCCAGGTTCCCGTCATCCCGCCTCTCGTCCCCGCGGATAGCGGCATCCGGCAGATCCATTCGAGCGCCTACCGCAACCCGGCGCAGTTGCCGAAGGGCGCGGTGCTGGTGGTCGGCGCGGGATCGTCGGGCGTGCAGATCGCCGACGAGCTGCAGCGCTCAGGCAGGCGCGTCTATCTTTCGGTCGGCGCGCATGACCGTCCGCCGCGCGCCTATCGCGGGCGCGACTTCTGCTGGTGGCTGGGCGTGCTCGGCAAATGGGACCTCGAAACGCCGGGGCCCGGCACGGAACATGTCACGATAGCGGTCAGCGGCGCGCGCGGCGGCGAGACGATCGATTTCCGCCGGCTGGCCGCGCAAGGGCTCACGCTGGTCGGCATGACAAAGACATACCGGGACGGCGTGATGAGCTTCGCGCCGGACCTTGCGAAGAATATTGCCCGTGGCGACGCCAATCTGATGTCGCTGCTGGACGAGGCCGACGCCTATGTCGCGCGCAACGGCCTCGACCTTCCGGAAGAGCCGGCGGCTCGCCGGATCGACCCCGATCCGGACTGCGTGACCAATCCGATCCTCAATCTCGATCTTGCCGAAGCCGGCGTGGCGACAATCATCTGGGCGACAGGCTTTGCCGTCGACTACAGCTGGCTGAAGGTCGATGCCTTCGACGAGAAGGGCCGGCCACGGCATCAGCGCGGCGTCTCGGTCGAGCCGGGGATCTATTTCCTGGGACTGCCCTGGCAGTCGCGCAGGGGGTCGAGCTTCATCTGGGGCGTCTGGCACGATGCCAAGCATGTCGCAGACCGTATTTCGACGCAGCGCAAATATCTCGCCTACCACGCCGCCGCTAAGCGCGAACCCGTGGACGCCTGACCAAAGCTGCGAGCCCGACCCCTGATGGAGACCAAGATGGCGCATACGCGAATTCGCAAATTCAACACCAAGGACACCTATCCCGAGCAGAAGCTCGACAACGACCTCTGCCAGGCGGTCGTCACGCGCGGCGGCAGGACTGTCTATCTGCGCGGCCAGTGCCCGCAGGACCTCGACACCGCCAAGAACATCGACAGCCACGATCCGGTCGAGCAGACGCATAAGGTCATGCAGAACATCAGGCAGCTCATCGAGGAGTGCGGCGGCAGAATGGAGCATCTGGTGAAGGTGGTGGTCTACATCACCGACGTCCGCCATCGCGAGGCCGTCTACCGGACGATGGGCGAATATATCAAGGGCGTGCATCCGGTTTCGACCGGGCTGGTCGTGTCGGCACTCGCGCGGCCGGAATGGCTGGTCGAGATCGACGGCACCGCCGTCATCCCGGACTAAGCGCCATGACCTTCTCCATCGTCGCGCGCTGCCGGCGCACAGGCATGTTCGGGGTGGCGGTGTCCTCGTCGTCCCCAGCTGTCGCCGCCCGCTGCGCCTATGCGCAGGCCGGCGTCGGCGCGGTCGCCAGCCAGAACGTCACCGACCCGACGCTTGGGGTCCGGGCCTTGGAGCTGATGGCGCTTGGCGCTTCCGCCGCCGAGGCCGTCGCGATCATCAAGCGCACGGCGGCCTTCAGCGAATACCGGCAGGTGCTCGCGGTCGACGCGGCCGGCGGCAGCGCCATTCATTCCGGACCGAAAGCGCTCGGCATCTGGGCCGAAGCGCGCGGCGAGGATGTCGCCTGCGGCGGAAATTTGCTCGCCAACGACGGAATTCCACAGGCCATGGTCGATGCGTTCCTCGCGTCCGAGGGCCATCTCGGCGACCGGCTGATCGCCACGATGCGTGCCGCGCTCAAGGCCGGCGGGGAGGCAGGGCCCGTTCGCTCCGCCGGCATGAAGCTGGTGCGCGATGTATCCTGGCCCGTCGCCGACCTGCGCTGCGACTGGACCGAGGACTGCCCGATCGAGCAACTCGCAACGCTGTGGGGGATCTACAAACCGCAGCTCGATGCCTACGTCACCCGCGCCCTCAATCCGTCCGATGCGCCGAGCTACGGCGTGCCCGGTGACGAGTAGTACCAGCAGCCTGGAGCAAGCCTGAGCGAACTCAGTCACAACGACTGGATCGGCAAGGCATCCGCGATTCGTTTTCGCGACAAGGCTTTCATCGACGGCAAGGATCAGCCCGACTTGATTGCAGCGACCAAACGGGCATCATAGACGCCCATGCCGCTCCGCTTCACGCTCAGACAACTCGAATATTTCGTCGCCGTCGGCGAGGCGGGCTCAATTGCCAAGGCGGCCGAGCAGGTGAACGTCTCGCCGCCGTCGATCTCGGCATCGATCGCGCAGCTCGAAGCGGAGTTCGGCGTCCAGCTCTTCGTGCGTAAGCATTCGCACGCGCTGGCGCTGACGGCGGGCGGGCGCCTGTTCCTCAAGGAGGCCGCGCGCCTGCTCAACGACGCGGACGCGCTGCACGACATTGCCGGCGATATCGCCGAAAAGGTGCGCGGACCGCTGGCGGTCGGCTGCCTGCTCACTTTCGCGCAGATCGTGCTGCCGGCGCTGCGCAGAAAGTTCGAGGACGCCTATCCGGATGTGCGCGTCCGCCAGTTCGAGCGCAACCAGGGGCAATTGTTCGAGATGCTGCAGCGTGGCGAAATAGACGCAGCACTCACCTACGATCTCGAATTGTCGCAGGACATGACGTTCGAGCCGCTGGTGCAGTTGCCGGCCTATGTGATGCTGCCGGCCGCGCATCGCCTGGCGGGGAGGGCGGGGATCACGCCGGAGGAGCTGGTCGACGAGCCGATGGTGCTGCTTGATCTGCCCTACAGCCGAGAATATTTCCTCTCGGCTTTCCAGGGCCTGCGACCCAGGATCGCCGAGCGCACCGGCGACATCGCCGTGATGCGCTCGATGGTCGCCAACGGCTTCGGCTACGGTATCGCCAACATGCGGCCGCTTAACACCATGTCGCCGGATGGCAAATTGCTGGTCTTCGTGCCATTGCTGGGCGACATCAGGCCGCTGACCATGGGCATTGCACTGCCCAACGCCGAGCACCGCACGCTGACGGTGCAGGCCTTCATCGATCACTGCCGCCGCTTCGTCGTCGAGCAGGGCGTCTTCGGCACCGAGCGCATCGTCAAGTAAGAGTCACGGCCAGCCTTCGGCGAGCCGCGACAGCAGCCGCTCCAGCATCTCGTCGCAACGCCGCAATTGTTCGATGCTGACAAATTCGTCCGGCTTGTGGCCCTGCGCCATGGAGCCCGGTCCACAGACGACGGAAGGCGTGCCGAGATCGCGGCTGAACAATCCGCCTTCCGTGCCGAAAGCGACTTTCATCGTGTCGTTGGCGCCGGTCAGCGATTTGACGAAAGCGACCGCTTCCGAAGCGGCCGGCGTGTCGAGCCCGGGATAGGTGTTGGTGATTTCGATGTCGATTGAGGCTTCGGGGGCGATCGAAGCGGCGTCAGAGGCAATGCGGGCCGCGGCAGCGCGAAGCCTGTCGAGAATGACGGCGGCATCGTCGGCGGCGACGTTGCGGATCTCGAAGTCGACGACGCAAAGGTTGGGCACGATGTTGAGCGCCACGCCGGCATTGATCTTGCCGACATGCACGGTGGTGTAAGGAATGTCGTAGTCGCCGTCGCGCGCGCCTTCGCGGGCGAGCCGCTCCTGTTCGTCGCGCAAGGCGCGCACGAAATCACAGCCGAGATGGATGGCGTTGAGCGCCAGCGGAGCGAGCGCCGAATGGCCTTCGCGTCCCTTGCAGACGGCGCGCGCCGCAAGCTTGCCCTTGTGCCCCGTGGCCACCTGCATGTTGGTCGGCTCGCCGACGATGCACAGCAGCGGGTGTTGCGGCGCTGCGCGCAGCATCTCGATCAGGTCGCGCACGCCGAGACAGCCGACCTCCTCGTCATAGGAGAGCGCCAGATGCAAGGGCGTGCGCAGCGGCATCTTCGAAGCCTTGAGGCAGGCTGCGAGCGCCGAGGCCACGAAACCCTTCATGTCTGCCGCGCCGCGCCCATAAAGCTTGCCGTCGCGTTGGGTCATCGCGAAGGGCGGCTGCGCCCAGTTCTGGCCATCGACGGGAACGACATCGGTGTGGCCGGACAGCATGATGCCGGGCCTGTCGGCCGGACCGATCATGGCAAAGAGGTTGGCCTTGTGACCGTCGGCGCTGTGGATCAGCTGGCTGGCTATGCCGTTTGCTCCGAGCAACTCCGCCGCATAGCCGATGAGGTCGAGATTCGAGTCACGGCTCACGGTCGGGAAGGCTATCAGCCGTTCGAGTATATCGATGCTGTCCATGTGTCTTGTCCCGTTGCCGCTACCGGCTGTCTACATCGGGCGATGGCCGCCCCTGAAGTCGCATTTGGCTCAGCTTCGATTTATTGCAGCCTAATTCCGGCGACGGGAGATTAGGCGCGTCCTAATCCGCGCAGAAGAATTCCGTAGTTTTCCCGCGCCCACTCCAACTTATGAGTAATCTCCAGAGCAACGGCAGCGCCAAGCCGACGGGAAGGGAGTTCCATGCGCGACCCACGCTACGACATTTTGTTCGAGCCGATGAAGATCGGTCCGGTGACGGCCAAGAACCGCTTCTATCAGGTTCCGCATTGCAATGGCGGCGGCTACCGCGATCCATCGGCCGCGGCCGAGATGCGGCGCATGAAATCCGAAGGTGGATGGGGCGTCATCTTCACCGAGCAGACGGAGATGCACCACACCTCCGAGATCACGCCCTTCATCGAGCTGCGACTATGGGACGACGCCGACATTCCGGCTTTGGCCAAGATGGCCAAGGCCATGCACGAATATGGCGCGTTGGCCGGCGTCCAGCTCGCCTATTCCGGCATCAACGGTCCCAACCTCTACACCAAGGAGGTTCCGCGCGGGCCGTCGGCCCTGCCGATCCGCACCTTCACCAACGATCCGGTGCAGGCGCGCGCCATGGACAAGCAGGATATCCGCGACCTGCGCCGCTGGCACCGCAACGCCTTCAAGCGCGCCAGGCAGGCGGGCTTCGACCTGGTGTGCCTCTATGGCGCGCACGGCTTCGGCATCATCCAGCATTTCCTGTCCACCGCCACCAACCAGCGCAGCGACGAATATGGCGGCTCGCTGGAAAACCGCTCGCGGCTGATGCGCGAGCTGATCGAGGAAGGACGCGACGCGATCGGCGACACCTGCGGCCTGACACTGCGGCTGTCGCTGGACGAGATGATCGGAGAGCTCGGCTTCGCCAATTCGGAGGTCCGCGACATGATCGAGATGCATGCCGAGCTGCCGGATCTGTGGGACCTCGCGCACGGCGCCTGGGAGGATTGCTCGGGGCCATCGCGCTTCAAGGAAGAGGCGGCGCAGGAGAGCCTCGTCTCCGGCATCAAGAAGCTCACCTCGAAGCCGGTCGTCGGCGTCGGCCGCTTCACCTCGCCGGACGTGATGGTCAGGATGCTCAAATCGGGCACGCTCGACTTCATCGGCTGCGCCCGCCCGTCGATCGCCGATCCTTTCCTGCCGAGGAAGATCGAGGAGGGCCGCATCGAGGACATCCGCGAATGCATCGGCTGCAACATCTGCATCACCGGCGACATGACTATGTCGATCTCGCGCTGCACGCAGAACCCGACCTTCATGGAGGAGTGGCGCAAGGGCTGGCATCCGGAGCGCATGCAGGCCAAGGGCGACAGCGACAGCGTGCTGATCGTCGGCGCCGGACCCGCCGGACTGGAAGCCGCCCGCGCGCTTGGCCTGCGCGGCTATCAGGTGGCCTTGGCCGAAGCGGGCACCGAACTCGGCGGCCGCGTGGCGCGCGAGTGCCTGCTGCCCGGCCTCTCGGCCTGGGGCCGGGTGCGCGACTATCGCCAGTACCAGCTCGGCCAGATGCCGAATGTCGACATCTATTTCGAAAGCCGGCTGTCGGCGGACGACATCCTGTCCTTCGGCTTCCAGAATGTCGCCATTGCGACCGGATCGAGCTGGCGGCGCGACGGCGTGGCGCGCGCCCATGTCGTGCCGATGCCGATCGATGCCGCCATGCCGGTCTACACGCCAGACGATCTGATGGACGGCAAGGTGCCGGGGGGCAATGTCGTGCTGTTCGATGACGACCACTATTACATGGGCGGCGTGCTTGCCGAGCTGATGGCGCGCCGGGACGCGAAGGTGACCCTGGTGACCCCTTCGGCCTATGTCTCCGACTGGACCCGCAACACGCTGGAGCAAGGCGCCATCCACCGCCGCCTGGCGGAGCTGGGCGTCGATATCGTCCTCAACCGGACCGTCACGAGCATCGCTTCGGGCGGCGTGGTCACGGCCTGCGTCTACACAGGCGCGCGGCAGGAGCTGGCGGCCGATGCCGTCGTCCTGGTCACGTCGCGCAATCAGGACGATGCCGTCTGGCACGCGCTGAAAGCCCGGGAAAACGAGTGGGCCGGCAGCGGCATCCGCTCGGTCAAGGTCATTGGCGATGCCGAAGCGCCAGGGCCGATCGCCTGGGCCACCTATGCCGGTCACCGTTTCGCCCGCGAGCTGGACGAAGCCGATATCGGCGATGCCTTGCCCTTCCGGCGTGAGGTGACGGCGCTGGCCGCCGACTCCTGATCGGCGGCGGCCAGCGCCGTCTTGCGCGCGTGACGGGAGGCTGCGCCAGGACCCGGGTGGGGGTTGGGGCCAACATCGCCGGTTGGCGCCGGGCGGGGAGTGTTTCCGTGGGTCTGGCAGTCGATAACGTCGTTCCGACCGAACGGGTGATGCGCGACGGCAAGGGCCGTTCGGCGCTTCCCGTCGAAAAACGAATCCTGTTCTTTCGGCGAACTCGCAATTTCGTTCCTCTACTATTTTTATAGATTTACCTAGCCTCAACCCGTTCAACCTGCTTAGCGCCGTTTGCGGCAGCCAAATCGAATGGGAGCGACCATGTTCAGCCTGACAAGACGTGTCTTTGGCATAGGCCTGCTTGCGCTTGCCGCGACGGCATCGCTTGGGGTCCAGGCGCAAGAGCTGAAGCAGTTCAACATCGGCTACCAGAAGACCGGCCTGCCGGTGATTGCCCGGCAGCAGCAGATCATCGAGAAGGCGCTGGCGGGCAAAGGCGTCACGGTCAAATGGGTCGAGTTCACCGCCGGCCCGCCACTGGTGGAGGCCCTGAATGTCGGCGCCATCGATGTCGGCTGGACCGGCGACGCGCCACCGATCTTCGGCCAGTCGGCCGGCGCCAACATCGTCTATGCCGCGGCGCTGCCCTCCAATGGCCAGGGCGAGGCGATCTTCGTCAAGCCGGCCTCCCCGATCCAGTCGCTGGCCGATCTCAAGGGCAAGCGCATCGGCGTCGGCAAGGGCACCAGCGCGCACAATCTGGTCGTTGCCGCCCTGGAAAAGACCGGTATCCCGTTCGACCAGATCACGCCCGTCTACCTCAGCCCCGCCGATGCGGCGGCCGCTTTCGCCAGCGACCAGATCGATGCATGGGCTGTCTGGGATCCGTTCTTCGCCATCGCTGAAACGCGCTATCAGCCGCGGGTGCTTGCCCGCTCCGCCGACGTGCTCCAGGTCAACACCTATTTCCTCGCCAACAAGGATTTCGCCAAGGCGCATCCGGATTTCGTCTCGACGACGATTGCAGCGCTTGGCGATGCCGCGAAATGGGCGGACCAGAATCGCAACAAGGTGGCCGAGGCGCTGCATGAGGTCACCGGCGTGCCGCTCGATGCGCAGACGATCGCCGCCAACCGCACCAAGTTCGGCATCTATCCGATCACCGCCGAGATCGTCGCCGGCCAGCAGGCGACGGCCGACCGCTTCTTCAAGCTCGGGCTGATCCCGAAAGCCGTGCGGGTTTCCGACGCCGTCTGGACCGCGCCGGGCAACTGATTTCCTTTCACGGCGCCGGGCGGCGAACCCCCGGCGCCGCCGTGTTTCTCCTGCCTTCTCCCGGGTATCAGCCATGACTGCTTCAGCCAACCCGCTCGATTTCTTCTGGTTCATCCCGACGCATGGCGACGGAACCTATCTCGGCACGGGGAAGCAGCAGCGTCCGCCGGAATTCGGTTACTTCAAGGAGATCGCGCAGGCGGTGGACCGGCTGGGCTTCCCCGGTGTGCTTCTGCCCACCGGGCAGAATTGCGAGGATTCCTGGATCACGGCCACTGGCCTTGCGACGCTGACCGAGAAGCTGAAGTTCCTGGTCGCGCTGCGACCGGGCGTGACGCTGCCAACCTTCGCGGCACGACAGACGGCTGCCTTGGACAGGGTGAGCAAAGGCCGCCTGCTGCTCAATGTGGTGGTCGGCGGCAATCCGACCGAGCTTGCCGGCGACGGCATCTTCCTGCCGCATGACGAGCGCTATGCGCAGGCGCAGGAATTCCTCACCATCTGGCGCAAGCTGGTCTCCGGCGAGCGGGTGAACTTCGAAGGCAAGTATTACCGCGTGGAGAATGGCCGCCTCGATCTCCTGCCGCTGCAGGAGCGGCCGCCGCTCTATTTCGGCGGCTCCTCCGACGCCGGGCAGGATCTCGCGGCCGACCTCGCCGACATGTATCTCACCTGGGGCGAGCCGCCGGCGCAGGTCGCTGAAAAGATCGCCTCGGCGCGCGCCAAGGCTATGGCGCGTGGCCGCAAGCTGCGCTTCGGCATCAGGCTGCATTTCATCGTACGCGAGACCGAGGACGAGGCCTGGCGCGCGGCCGAGCGGCTGATCAGGCATGTCACCGACGCGCAGATCGAGAACGCGCAGGCGCGGTTCCTCAAGGAGATGGACTCCGTCGGCCAGCGACGCATGGCCGAGCTGCATGGCGGCCGTCGTGACCGGCTCGTCGTCTCGCCCAATTTGTGGGCCGGCGTCGGCCTGGTGCGCGGCGGCGCCGGCACCGCGCTGGTCGGCACGCCGGAGCAGATCGTCGAGCGCATCCGCGAATACCAGGCGATCGGCATCGATACCATCATCGGTTCCGGCTACCCGCATCTCGAGGAAGCTTACCGCGTCGCCGAATTGCTGTTTCCGCGCCTTGGCCTGGGCACGAGGCGGCTCAAGGCGCATGACGACATCGCCAACGAATTCTCGGTCGGCTTCCATGGCGCCGGCCGTCTGCAGGCGGCGTCATGAGTCTGGCCAAGCGCCTTGCCCGCAACGGCACCGCCGGCTGGCTGCTGCCCGCGGCAATCATCGCCGGCTGGGAGGCAGCCGCGCGCGCCGGGCTTATCCCGGCGAATGTTCTGCCAGCGCCAAGCGCGGTGGCGGAGGCCTTCTGGCGGCTGACGCTGTCCGGCGAGCTGATCCGCAATATCGGCGTTTCGACGCTGCGCGCGCTTTCCGGCTTCGCCATCGGCGGCTCGATCGGCTTCGTGCTCGGCCTCGCAAACGGATTGTCGACGCTCAGCCGCGGGTTGACCGACACGACGCTGCAGATGATCCGCAACATCCCGCATCTGGCGCTGATCCCGCTGGTCATCCTGTGGTTTGGGATCGACGAGCAAGCGAAGCTGTTCCTGGTGGCGCTTGGCGTGTTCTTCCCGATCTATGTCAACACGCTGCTCGGCATCCAAAGTGTCGACCCGCATCTCGTCGAGATGGGCCGCGTCTACGGCATGGGCAGGCGAGAACTGTTCTTGCGCGTGATCCTGCCGGGCGCGCTGCCTTCGATCTTCGTCGGCCTGCGCTATGCGCTTGGCATCATGTGGCTGACGCTGATCGTGGCCGAGACCATCTCCGCCAGTTCGGGTCTCGGCTATATGGCCATGCAGGCGCGCGAGTTCCTTCTGATCGACGTCGTGGTGCTGTCGATCCTGATCTACGCGATGCTCGGCAAGCTTGCCGACTAGCCTTGCTCGTCTGCTCGAGCGGCTGTCGCTCGGCTGGCATCCCGCTTTCCAGAGCCGATGAGGTCTTCGATGTCGGTCGCCAGCCTCACTGCTGCCCGTTCCTTCGCGCCGGCGCCATCGCGGCCGATCGGCACTGTCGAGGGCAGGCGGGCCTTTGCCTTCAAGAGCGTGGGGAAACGCTTCGGTGACCAGACCGTGCTCGACGGCATCGATCTCGACGTGCCGGCCGGACAGTTCCTGGCGGTGATCGGCAAGAGCGGTTGCGGCAAGAGCACGTTGCTTCGGCTGCTCGCCGGGCTCGACAAGCCAACCAGCGGTTCGCTGTCGCTCGGCGCCGTCGAGGAAGGCAACAGCCGCACCCGCTTCATGTTCCAGGAACCCAGGCTCCTGCCCTGGGCGAGCGTGGTCAGGAACGTCGAGGTCGGGCTGACAGGCATTGCCGCCGGCGAGGAGGCGCGGCAGCGCGCGCTTGCCATGCTTGGCGAGGTCGGACTGGCCGAACGCGCCGGCGAATGGCCTTCGGTGTTGTCGGGAGGCCAGAAGCAACGCGTGGCTTTGGCTCGCGCGCTGGTCGGCCAGCCGCAAATCCTCGCGCTCGACGAACCGCTCGGCGCGCTCGACGCGCTGACGCGCATCGAGATGCAAAGATTGCTGGAACGCATTTGGCTCGACCAGAAATTCACCGCGGTGCTCGTGACGCATGACGTGGCGGAGGCCGTCGCGCTTGCGGACCGCGTGGTGGTGATCAGCGCCGGGCGGATCGCGCTCGACATCGATGTGCCCGTAGCCCGGCCGCGTCGGCGCGGCTCGGCCGAATTGGCCAGCCTTGAAGGCGAAATCCTGGACACACTTCTCGGCTAGAGCATTTCAGCGCTTCACGGAAACGATGAAATTCTCTATCTCCTTGTTTTTACGCACTTCCGGCGGAAAACCGCTCACACTTCCTGGAATTGCTCTAGATCTCTCTCGCCCTCGGCAGTGACAGCTGCCAACCTGCCCAGCGCAATTGCAACAGGCCGGCGGCAGCAGCACACCGCAGTCAACGTCGAGGCCCCATCGGGCATCCCGTAGTGGCTGGATATCCGTCACCTCACCGTTCCGTGAAAAATTGTTCGGTGAGAAGCCCTGCAAGGGCGGATCGTTCCTTCTAAGGCGAGCCAGAGTCTATAAAAATTATAGACATTGGACGCCCGCCTCGACATCCTGAGAGAGAGCCACAACATGCCCAATCCAACCGTCGTCGGTTTCTCCGGGAATTTCACGCGGCCGTCGAAGACGCGCG
>NZ_RZOY02000136.1 GCF_004022705.2 Mesorhizobium sp. M2D.F.Ca.ET.226.01.1.1 | reverse complement strand
AGACGACCAGGATCGCGACCAGACCGGCCAGGAGCGGCCAGCGGCCGTTCCGCAGCCGGGTGGCAAAGGCCTGCGCCATCCCCTTATCGTCCGCGCCCCGGTCGGCCATTCTCGCCTGCGCCCCGCATCCCAAGGTTTCGCCGGCCCGGCAACTTCGCGCTGGACCGGCATGAAGGCCCCCAATAGCATGAGTCCGGAAGCTGGAAAGGTTCGTCTCGATGAAAAAAGCCAAGGAAAGCCCGGCACCGGCACCGGCACCGACACAGGGCCCGCTGAAAATCAG
>NZ_RZOY02000135.1 GCF_004022705.2 Mesorhizobium sp. M2D.F.Ca.ET.226.01.1.1 | reverse complement strand
CGATGTCGCCGCCGCGCATCCTGGCGGCGCTCGATGCGGAACGGGAAGGCTGAGAGGTATCCAAGCTAGGGCAAGGTGTGTTGAGATTCAGGTCAGGCCGAGCCGAGAATGATGGCTTCCGAGCGGCGAGGCGATCGCCGCGATGACGGCTGTGCCCGGCATCGGTCCATGGACGGCCGGCGGGAATTTCATCGCGTTGGCGAATCTTTCGAGATCGGCCTCGGCGCTATAGGCGAGCGGCCGCAGCACCATGACGTCGCCCTCGTCATTGAGAAGCTTCGGC
>NZ_RZOY02000134.1 GCF_004022705.2 Mesorhizobium sp. M2D.F.Ca.ET.226.01.1.1 | reverse complement strand
GTCAGCCCGAAGCCTTCCATGAAGGAGGGCTGAATCAAGGCTATCGCTCCCTTGTATAAACGAACCAGCGTCCGGTCGTCGACCGCGCCTGCGAATACGATCCGGTCAGCCGACACGCCATGCGATCGCCAGATGCTGGAATATTCGCTTTTTTCGCTGGCGTTAATCTCCCCCGCAATAACGAACGCCAAACATTCCTGCAGCGATTTTGAAATTCTTTGAAACGCCGCTGGGATTATTTCGAGATTTTTTCGCCAATCTAAACCACCGACATAAAGTATATAT
>NZ_RZOY02000133.1 GCF_004022705.2 Mesorhizobium sp. M2D.F.Ca.ET.226.01.1.1 | reverse complement strand
CGTGACTTCAAAGCGTTGCGACGGTGCAGAGTTCTGCTGCGCTGCATGCTTCGTCCGAGGTCACGGAATGGATCCCGGGGTCTTCGCGACGGAGCTGCGCTCCTGCTTCGCTCTGGGATGACGACCTCGATGAGCGCTTTGGCCAATCGCAAACGTGGGCGGTTCGGCAGAAGACCTATCGCGCCAACCCAAAAATCGCGTCGCAGTCGATATGCCTCTCCAGCTCGGCCGCCACCTCGTCCAACGCGTTCTCTACGTCGGCGCGGTAGTCGATGCCGCCTCCCC
>NZ_RZOY02000132.1 GCF_004022705.2 Mesorhizobium sp. M2D.F.Ca.ET.226.01.1.1 | reverse complement strand
GAGCGCGGTTGAACTGTCCTTGACCGACATCATGCAAAAGATCGTCGTCGACGACTGGGGCCAGTGCAAGGGCGGCAAGTTCGGTTCGCTGCGCGCCCATGTCGAGACCGGGCGGTTGAGCGAGGCGACGCTCCACGCCGAGCTCGGCCAGATCGCGGCCGGCCTCAAGCCGGGCCGGCAAAGCGACGGCGAGACGATCCTGTTCTGGCATCGCGGCCTGTCGCTTTCCGATATCGCGCTGGGCAAGGCGATGCTGGTCAAGGCCGGCGAGAACGGCATCGGCCAG
>NZ_RZOY02000131.1 GCF_004022705.2 Mesorhizobium sp. M2D.F.Ca.ET.226.01.1.1 | reverse complement strand
CTGGCCGGTGATCTGGAAATCGCACGTCAAGGACTAGTCGAATGCAAACGGCTGCAGCCGAATCTCAGCATCGACTGGGTCGAGAAATACCACCCATTGATACGGTCAGAGGACCGTGCCAGATATATCGAAGGCCTACGAAATGCAGGCCTGGAATAATCACCTGCCAACTGGTTCGTCACTGAAGAAACTGCTAATATTCGTTTTGGGCTCACCAATCGGTCAGCAACGCTTGGCGGGTTGATGGCGACAGCTGACGTCGAGGGGACGGCATGCGGATCGCAAT
>NZ_RZOY02000130.1 GCF_004022705.2 Mesorhizobium sp. M2D.F.Ca.ET.226.01.1.1 | reverse complement strand
CCGGCGATCACTTGCAAAATCGCGCCGGTGGCCATCTGCTGTTCCAGCGACTCGGCTAGGTCGCGGTTGCGGGACTCCACCTCTTCGAACAGCCGCACGTTCTCGATCGCGATGACCGCCTGATCCGAAAATGTCTGCACCAGTTCGATTTCGCGCGTACTGAACGGCGAGACCGACGAGCGGGCGAGGACGAAGACGCCGGTCACGGCGCCGTCACGCATCAGCGGAACGCCCAGCAGGGTGCGGAAGCCGCCGAGCCGTTGGCCTTCGATATTGGTATACTCCGG
>NZ_RZOY02000129.1 GCF_004022705.2 Mesorhizobium sp. M2D.F.Ca.ET.226.01.1.1 | reverse complement strand
GCCGTACTGCCGAATTTCGACAGCGCGTCCTGCGCGCCGCTGAGACGGCCGAGGAAGTTATGTGCGCCCTCGGGGTTGGCCCAGCTAAAGCCCTCTGGACGCTCGAAACCGGCAAATGCTGCCGTCGCACCGCGAACGTCGGTCGTTCCCAGAAGCCGCAGATCACGGCGATCTATCAGCGCTTCGGTCTTAACGAGCGCCAGATCGAAATCCTGGCGCGCGCGACGCCTAAGCGCGACTACTACTGCCAGTCCCGGCGCGGCAACCGTCTCTTCGAGCTCGGCCTG
>NZ_RZOY02000128.1 GCF_004022705.2 Mesorhizobium sp. M2D.F.Ca.ET.226.01.1.1 | reverse complement strand
GAGACAGCAGTCACCACCGTCGCGGTGCCGGAGATGTTCCGCTACTGGCTGCAGGGCGGCCGCATCTCCATCGGCTTCCTCGGCGCGGCCCAGCTCGACAGGTTCGGCAACATCAACACCACCGTCATCGGCGACTACGCGCACCCGAAAACGCGCCTTCCCGGTGGCGGCGGCGCGCAGGAGATCGCCACCTCTTCAAAAGAGGTTTACATCACCATGGCGCAATCGAAACGCGGCATGGTCGAAAAGATCGACTTCTTCACCTCCTTCGGCCATGGCGAGGGCGG
>NZ_RZOY02000012.1:123207-230157 GCF_004022705.2 Mesorhizobium sp. M2D.F.Ca.ET.226.01.1.1 | reverse complement strand
AGAACCAAGGAGCATGCTCATGAAACTGATGGTCAACGGCGAGGCGCGTGAGATTGCCGCCACCACGCTGGCCGAGTTGCTTGCCGCGCTCGACTATGAGGGCGATTGGCTCGCCACCGCCGTCAACAGCGACCTCGTGCACAAAGCCAACCGCGCGGAGTTCCAGTTGAGCGACGGCGACCGGATCGAAATCCTCTCGCCCATGCAGGGCGGCTAGCATGTTGGAGCTTTATGGAACCGAGCTTTCGTCGCGCCTGCTTCTCGGCACGGCTCAGTATCCTTCGCCGGCCATCCTTGCCGATGCAGTCAAGGCATCGGGCACGTCGGTGGTGACCGTCTCGTTGCGGCGTGAGATGGCGGGCGGTAGGGCCGGCGAACAATTCTGGTCGTTGATCCGCTCGCTGGGCGCCAGAATCCTGCCCAATACCGCCGGCTGCCTTTCCGTCAAGGAAGCCGTCACCACCGCGAAAATGGCGCGCGAGGTCTTCGGCACCAACTGGATCAAGCTCGAAGTGATTGGCAATCACGACACGCTACAGCCGGATGTGTTCGGTCTGGTTGAAGCCGCCCGCATCCTGTGCGAAGACGGTTTTGCGGTATTCCCTTACACCACCGACGACCTTATTGTCGCAGAGCGGCTGCTTGCGGCGGGCTGCAAGGTCTTGATGCCCTGGTGCGCACCGATCGGTTCCGCCCTCGGGCCGATCAACATCATGGCGCTGCGCTCGATGCGCGGATATTTCCCTGGCGTCCCGCTGATTGTGGATGCGGGGCTCGGACGGCCGTCGCACGCGGCCACCGTCATGGAACTCGGCTTTGACGCCGTGCTCCTGAACACAGCAGTCGCCAAGGCGGCATATCCGGTCGGCATGGCGCGTGCTTTCGGTAAGGCGGTCGAAGCCGGTCGTGAAGCCCACGCATCGGGTCTTCTCGAGCCGCGCGACGTCGCCGTGCCATCGACGCCGACGATCGGCAGGGCCGTTCTTTCATGAATCTCGATCCCTTCTACCTAATCGTCGACAGCGCCACCTGGATCGAAAGGTTGGCGCCGCTCGGCGTCAAGCTGGTTCAGCTTCGCATCAAAACGATGGATGAAACCGGGCTGCGCGCGGAGATCCGCAGGTCGAAGGCCTTGTGTGTCCAACACAAAAGCCAGCTCATCATCAATGATCATTGGCGGCTGGCGATCGAGGAAGGCTGCGACTTCGTTCATCTCGGCCAAGAGGATTTGCAGACCGCCGACCTCTCGCGGATAAGGGCGGCCGGTGTAAGGCTCGGACTGAGCACCCATGATGATATCGAACTGGAAACGGCTATGGCCGCCAGGCCCGACTATATCGCGCTCGGCCCCATCTATCCAACCATTCTGAAGAAGATGAAATGGGCGCCGCAAGGGGTCGAACGGATCAGCGGATGGAAGCGCCGGGTCGCACCGGTTCCTTTGGTCGCCATTGGTGGCCTCAACCCTGACCGACTCGACGGTGTCTTTGCGGCCGGTGCGGACAGCGCGGCGGTGGTCACCGACATCACATTGAATGCCGATCCCCAAGCGCGCACGCGAGAATGGATCGAAAAGACAGATCGATGGCGCTGAGGCGAGAACCGCATGTGCTTGTCGTCGGCGGATCCGACTCCAGCGGCGGAGCCGGAATTGCGCGCGACATCGAAACGATCTCTTCGATTGGCGTGCGGACATGCCTTGCGGTCACCGCGCTGACGGTGCAGACGCACGAAGCCGTCATGGAAATCCATCCTTCGCAACCCCGCCTGGTGGCCGATCAGATGCGCGCCGCGCTGCAAGCCAACGAGGTGGCTGCCGTCAAGATCGGCATGCTGGCGACGGCCGAGATCATCGTTGCCGTTGCCGCAGTGCTGCGCGAGAATCCGCAGGTGCCGGCGATACTGGACCCGGTGCTGGCCTCGACATCAGGCCGGACGCTTCTGGAAGCCGGCGCCACCGCCGTCATGAAGCGGAATCTGATGCCGCTTTGCCGCCTGGTCACACCCAACCTCATCGAGCTGGCGCTCCTGGTTGGCTCGGAACTGGCAGTGGATGACGACGGCGCACTGTTGCAAGGCCACGAATTGCTGGCGGCCGGAGCGCAGGCCCTGCTGATCAAGGGCGGCCATGCATCGGGACCTCGATCAACCGATATTCTGTTGCGCCACGATCAAGAACCAATCCGCTTCGACACACCGCGTCTGGCTACGTCGATGCGCGGGACGGGATGCATGCTGGCCAGTGCGATTGCGGCGCATATGGCGAATGCGAGCCCACTCGAAGACGGCGTGCGCGAAGGCAAGCTGTTTGTTTTCGGGAAACTGCAGAAGAATGCAGCCATGTGAGTGATCGCTTTTGCGCCGATCACTCGCAAGAGCTGGACTGGCGACCACGCTTGTCCAACGAAAACGAGTTCAGGAGCTTTGCAAGGACCGGAAGAGCTGTCCCCTTTTTTCGGCATCTGCGGAAAAGTCTTTCAGCCAAACCCGACTATTATGGTCTTCCTGTCGTATTTCTGAATGCCATTGCACGGTAGAGTGACTGGACTTCATCGCATTCGTGGCACGGGAAGGGCAGCCGGCCATCGTACAAGCTGAGGCACCACAAGACGGCGCAGACCGTCACGCTCTAAAGAAGACGTCACTTTCCAGGGGAATCTTCATCAGGGGTCCGGCAATCGGGAGGTTCGGCCGGGTGAATGGACGACGGCTATGACTCGCTCAGGAGATAGATGGCACGATCCGGGCCAGGCACCTGCACGGATCGCCTCCCAAAAATGGCAGGCCGGTCCCGGTACCGAGACGCCGTCTCGAGATTTTCGCGGCCGTGGTGGCTTCGCCGTCTGTCGACCGCAGGGCGATGGGTGTAGCAGATGAGTGTGCGCCTGCCAGCGAAAGGGCATAGCGGCCTCCGCAAAACGGCGGCGGCTATAAAAAGCGCACTCGATGCGAATTTCGTCACGACCACCGCCTGTCCTGACGATTTTGCGAACGGCCCGCCGTCCTCGCGCGTCCCGCTCCGTCAGACTGCTCGTCGGTAAGTCCACAGCTGTGCGGGCGGGATGTTGCGGACGACGAAATCATAGTGGGACACGACATAGCGGTCGGGCATTTTGATCACCGGCGACAACGGTCCGTAAGTGATCTGAATCACAGGTCTTCCAGCAGGAATGCGGGCCAGCAAATCCTCAAGCAGGCCGACACGCTGTTCCATTGGAAAGCTCAACAGCGGCACCGCACTTATCACACAGTCGAATTGCTCCCCGCGCCGCTCGGCAAGCACTTCCTCCAACGCGAACGCATCGCCCAATCGAAAATCCACGCCCGGAAAGGCTCGCGTCAGGCGCTCATAGAAATCCTTGGAATACTCGACCGAAACCAGTTGTTGCGGCTTGATGCCTCTTTCCAGGATTGCCTTGGTAATGACGCCGGTTCCGGCGCCAAGTTCAAGAACCGGCAATCCGGATGCCGGATCGATGACGCTTGCCATACGACGCGCGGCATGAACGGACGTTGGCATCAGCGCGCCCACTCGTTTCTTGTCCTTCTGCCAGCCCTTGAAGAATTGCACTTCTTCTTCGAACTTCCTGCCGAGGCGCTCCTTCAATCGAAACACCATATCCACTCCCTGCTCCGGCCATTTGTCTGGGTCATTTTGACGACGCACCTTTGTACAAGCCTTGCGGCATTCTCAATCATGCGGCATTGGCTGCCGCGAGCAGCTCGCCTTGGCGCTGCCCGGGCAGAACTCCAACGTTATCGATAAGCCGCGTCCCGCCAAGCCAGGCGGCGACGATTAGGTGGGCCGGTCGATCCGCGGCGGAAAGCGGTGACAGGTCATGGTCTGCCCGTAGCTCGAGATACTCGACCTCGTCGTAACCGGCAGCGAGGATCGCTTGCCTGGCCTCGGCAAGCACAAGCTCGGCTGGCAATCCTGCCGACAATCGCCCGGCCGAAGCCGACAGGACTTCGGCGAGCCTTGGCGCTGCTAAGCGCTGTTCGGCCGAAAGCCTGACATTGCGCGACGACATTGCCAGGCCGTCGGCTTCACGGACCGTTGGACATGCTACAATCTCGATTGGAATGTCGAGATCGCGGACGAGCCGGCGAACGACGTGCAGTTGCTGGAAATCCTTCTCGCCGAAGAAGGCGAGATCAGCACGCGTCTGTAGAAAGAGCTTGGCGACGACGGTTGCCACGCCGTCGAAATGGCCCGGACGGAACGCGCCGCACAGGCCATCGCTCACCCCACTGACTGAGATCGTGGTGGCGAAATCTTCCGGATACATGTCCGCTGCATTTGGCGCGTAGAGCAGATGAGCGCCGAGCGGCGCAAGCTTGGCGGCATCGTCATGCTCAGTGCGCGGGTAGGCCACGAGATCGGCCGCGCTGTTAAACTGTTTCGGGTTGACGAAGAGCGTCACGATAACCCGGTCCGCCTTGGCGAGCGCGGCACGCACCAGGCTCAGATGGCCTTCATGCAAGGCACCCATGGTCGGCACGACAGCGACCTTGAGGCCATTCTGCCGCCATGCGGCCACAGCCATGCGCAACTCGGCGACGGTTCGTGCGATCGGAATGCTCATGCGCCTTCTCCACCATTGACCGTCCTTGGCGCATCGCCGAACAGATGCTCGGCGGCTGGAAAGCGGCGGTCGCGCACTTCCTGCGCATAGACCGCAATCGCCTCCCCGGCGATCTCACTGAGTTCGGCATAGCGCTTGACGAATTTGGGCCGGAAGTCGCCGAAGATGCCCAACATGTCGTCGACGACGAGAATCTGCCCGTCACAGGCCGCCGAGGCGCCGATACCGATCGTCGGGATCGCTACCTCTGCGGTGATCCGGCCGGCGAGCACCTCCGGGACCTTCTCCAGCACCAGCGCGAATGCCCCCGCTTCGCTCACGGCAAGCGCGTCGGCCGCGACGCGCTCGGCATCACCGCCTCTGCCCTGCACGCGGTAGCCGCCGAAGGTATTGACCGCCTGAGGCGTCAAGCCGACATGGCCCATGACTGGCACGCCGCGTGCAGCCAGGAAGCGGATCGTCTCGGCCATTGCCTCGCCACCTTCGAGCTTGACCGCCGCGCAGCCGGTTTCCGTCATGACACGTGCAGCATTGCGGAAGGCTTGCTCGGGGCCTTCCTCGTAGGAGCCGAACGGCATGTCGACGAGCATCAGCGCCTGCTCGAGGCCGCGGCGCACGGCCTGGCCGTGCATGATCATCATCTCAAGCGTCACGCCCAGCGTCGACGGGAAGCCGTGCAGCACCATGCCGACGCTGTCGCCGACGAGAACAATGTCACAATGCTGATCAACGAGCTTTGCGATCGCGTGGTATAGGCCGTCAGGCAGACGAGCGGAGTGCCACCCTTCCGGGAACGAATATCCGGCGGTGTGATCGCCTTGGTGTTAGCAACCGCACTCAACAAGGGCTCCTTCCCCAACGTTACCAACTATGGGTGCCGCGTTTGGCACATTTTTGTGCAGGTGCGAAGAGTAAATTCGCGATTGCGAGAAGATGACGCGCCGACATTCATCGTCAGAACCAATCAAATCGGTTTAGCTGTTTCCGCAGCTATCTCTGCCAACTCCAGGCAGTTCGGGAGCCAAGGTCAACGAGCCAATACGGGTCAGTTCCTCGGCGTCGATGCGACGACGCCGTCACAATCGAAAATGACCAGTTCATGAGATTTCTGCTGCTTCATTGGTCACCCCCGGGAAAGGACCTGCGGGCGAGATTTCAACCACATTCCTGTCGCTGACCTCGAAACGGTGCACGAGCACGCCATCGTCGTCGATCAGCGCGACGTCAAAAGCCGGCGCATCCTCGACAAAGTCTGCGTCCCTGCGCGCGAAGTGCGGAATGATTTGATGCGCAACGCCGCGGATGGCGCTGAAGGGAATGCCGCTCCAGGTGCCGCCAACATCAACGTGCACATGGCCGTGAAAAATGTGCCGGACATTGCCGGCGGCGGCGATCGCCCGCATGAGCTCTTGCCAGTTCTGCATGTTCCAAGGCTCGAAATGCGGCAGGCCGATCGGCTGCAGCGGATGATGGGCGAAGAGATAGGCAGGCGTTTTCTGTTCCTCGGCCAAGCGCGCCAGCAGCCATTCGAGCCGGCCCTGATCCAAAGCACCATGACCGAAGCCTTCCACCAATGTATCGAGAAAAATGAGGCGCCCGGCAGTCCCGTCTTGGACCGACTGAATGAAGCCATTCGCATCGCGTGGCTCTTCAGGAAATGCGCGAATAAAATTCTCGCGCCTGTCGTGATTGCCGAGCAGAAGGCGGGCGGGCACCCGCAGTTCCTGCAGCGCCTCGCGCAACAGGACGTAGGAGGCGAAATCGCCCTCGTCGGTGAGATCGCCAGTCACGACGCAAAGCTCGGCGTCGGCATGATCGCGGCTGATGCGCTCAATGGTCTTGCGAAGCCGTTGGGCAGGATCGAAGCCGAAGAGCATGGCGCGTTACCCAATTGCCCCTCACAGTCGCTTTCGAGCGATTTCGGCTGAGAGCAGAATGAAGGTTGGGCGCCACGTGCGGCTCGACATGGTAGCAGCCGTACGCAGCCAATATGCTCGCCTCCTTGGTCTCCGACGCTATTTTTCTGCCGACGCATGCGCGAGCCTTCCCGCCGGTTCGAGGGGCCGCCGATCACTGCCGCGGGCCGAACGCGCTTGACAAGATAGGGCGCGTTCACGCGGCCTTGAAAGGCACTGCCTCGGCCTGTTCAGCGCCCGTCTCTAAAGAAACTGCATGACGCCGCGCTCCAAGCGTCTTGTGGGTAAATCTCTAGTCGTGACGATCATTGCAGTCGTCCGCGACCTTCGGCCTGTCGTTTACGGCAATTGCGTCGTCACCGCATCGATTAAAATTGTCCGTGCAAGCGAGCGAGCAAGTCACCGGGTTTGGCCTGACTTCACCAGCAAGGTTGTCATTAGCCGGTGAATTTAGCGACGGTTAAAATACGAGTTTTTCGAATTGACGGGCGTTAGTTTTCAAATGCTACCCGTGCTGCATGGACGGTGGTGGTAGAATATGCGCGGCCTGGGTTGGATTAGAAGGATACGGCAGGATGAAGCTCAGCAGATGCGAGATCGTATCGCTCTGTTAGAATGCGAACTGATCATTGCTGCCTCCTCCAGAGGCAAATCCAATTTGCTGAACGCAGGGCATGAGCTTCGTTCGCAGAAGGCTCGGTTGGAGCGCCTCGAACATTGCATAGCCTCGATGTCTAAACGGCCCTAGTGCTGCTCCCGAGGACCGCCTGCTGGTCAAGGACGGCGATGTGGTCGCAATTGGGGGCTATATCGGAAATGGGGCAGACACGCGACCATGCGCTCCCACGGAGCCTTTCCGGTCATAAGCATGGTCAAATTGCGCAACCCTACTCAACCTGAAAGCTGCCAACGCATAATGGAAGAGCAATCTCTTCCGGTTTTGCCGCACATTCAGGCGCGACACGTTGTGCGAACTGTGCGCCGGTCACAATTGCGAGAAATCGTCCCTTTATCGGACACGACCATCTACGAAATGGAGCAACGCGGCGAGTTCCCACGACGCTTCAATCTGACTCCCCGCTGTGTTGTTTGGGATCTAGCAGAGGTCGAGGCCTGGGTTCAGGCAAGGCGAAACGCCTCGTCTGCCGGGACTCTCGAAACCGCCCCAGGTCCAGACGTCCGGTCGCGCAAGACGAGGCCTGTCAAATCGGATCGAGAATGATTGCCGCCCCGGCAGCCGGCTGGAGTACGGGGGTGTGCTTCTTGCCCGCTGCCCAGGCCTCAACCATGTCGGCCCATTCCTGGAGCATATGACGGCGCTGCGGCTCATATTCAGCCTTGTTATAGACACCGCGCGAAGTGCGGCTGTCTTCGTGAGCAAGGCATTTCTCGATCCAGTCGCGATTGAATCCGATCTCGTTTAGGATTGTCGAGCCAGTCCGCCGTAGGTCGTGCACTGTAAAGGGCGCAAGCGGCATTTCTTGTCTTTTTGCGCGGTCGACAATGGCCATTGTGACACGATTGAAGGTGGCGCGCGACATGGGTTCGTCGGCGTCATAGCGAGATGGCAGCACATATCGGGAGTTCGCTGCGCAAGTCTTGAGCGCAATCAGGATATCGAGGGATTGGCGGGACAGGTAGACGTTATGCGGCTTTTTCCGTTTCATTCGCTCTTTGGGAATGCTCCACACAGCGTTCTCAAAATCGACCTCGTCCCAAGTCGCGTCCAGCAGCTCACCCTTCCGAACCATCGTGAGCAGGATCAGCTTTAGGCCCAGCCGTATCGTCGGCAATGTTGGCACATGTTCCAACTCAGTCAGCACGATGCGGATTTCTGCTGGGGACAATGCTCGGTCTTTTGCCTCGAACGTGGCGATCGAAGCCGGTCCTACCTCGTCCGCTGGATTGGCAATCTTCTCGCCGTGCAGAATGGCATGGCCATAGATTTGCTTAACAATATCCCGGACGTGAATGGCTGTTGCCGGCGCGCCACGGTCCCGCACCTTTGCGCAGAGCGCCCGCAAGTCGCCAGCTGTTACTTCTGTGAGGAGCCTTTTGTCCCAGATTGGCAAGATGTCTCGATCGAAGATGGCCTTGCGCATTGAGCGCGTGCTATCCGCCATCTTGGCCTCCTTAAACCAGGCCCGGCCGGCATCGCCGAAGGTGGCCATTGCAGATAGGCGCCGCTTTTTACGCTGCTTTTCATGCGCCGGCGATTGTCCGGTTGCCACCATTTTTCGGGCCGCAATGCAGCGGTCACGCGCCTCTGCTAGCGAGATGCCACCCTCACCATAGCGGCCCAGCGTGACTGTCTCTCGCCTTCCATTCATTCGGTAGTCGTAGCGGAACGAGATCTGCCCGGCCGTGGACACGGTGGCGTACATACCGTCACGATCAGCAACTTTGTATATTTTGTTTTTAGGTTTCAGCTTCTTAAGTGCAATGTCGGTGAGCATGGCGAGGGCAATCCGAGCGCGTGGCCGCATATTCAGCGCCCGATTTTACCGTCATCGATTGTACCGTCAAGGTTTGAAAATTTCTCTTGTAGTTCAATAGCTTACCTAAATTTTAGCTAGCCTTCTAGGAAATCAGGCGGTGACGGTATCGGTCTCGAGCGAGAATGATGAGGAAAGCGATACCGTCAGGTCTACCGCCAAATGATTCCGCTTGCGGGCGATAGTCAGCGATAGGAAAAGAGATGAAAAAGATTACATTTCAACATGTTAAGTGGCTGGCGCCGATAGCCACCAAATGCTGGCGAACGACCGAGCTTTATTCCCACTCGATGGTGCCTGGCGGCTTCGACGTCACGTCGTAGACGACGCGGTTGATGCCCTTCACCTCGTTGATGATGCGGGTGGCGGCCGCACCCAGGAAGTTCATGTCGTAGTGGTAGAAGTCGGCCGTCATGCCGTCGACGGACGTCACGGCGCGCAGCGCGCAGACGAATTCATAGGTGCGGCCGTCGCCCATGACGCCGACCGTCTGCACCGGCAGCAGCACGGCGAAGGCCTGCCAGATGGCGTCGTAGAGGCCGGCCTTGCGTATCTCGTCGAGATAGATGGCGTCGGCCTCGCGGAGGATCTCCAGCTTCTCACGCGTGATGCCGCCCGGACAGCGAATGGCAAGGCCGGGACCCGGGAAGGGATGGCGGCCGATGAAGCTTTCGGGCAGGCCGAGCTCCTTGCCCAGCGCCCTCACCTCGTCCTTGAACAATTCGCGCAGCGGCTCGACCAGCTTCATGTTCATGCGCTCGGGCAGGCCGCCGACATTGTGGTGCGACTTGATCGTCACCGACGGACCGCCGGAGAAGGAGACGCTTTCGATGACGTCGGGATAGAGCGTGCCCTGGGCCAGGAAATCGGCGCCGCCGAGCTTCTTGGCCTCCTCCTCGAACACCTCGATGAACAGGCGGCCGATGGTCTTGCGCTTCTTTTCGGGATCGGCCTCGCCTTCCAGCGCCGAGATGAAGCGGTCCGAAGCATCGACCAGGATCAGCGGCAGATTGTAGTGCTGGCGGAACATCTCCACCACGCTCTCAGCCTCGTCCTTGCGCATCAGGCCGTGGTCGACAAGAATGCAGGTCAGCTGGTCGCCGACAGCCTCGTGGATGAGAAGTGCGGCGACCGAGGAGTCGACGCCGCCGGAGAGCGCGCAGATCACCTTGCCCTTGCCGACCTGCTTGCGGATCGTTTCGACCGCGTGCTCACGATAGGCGCGCATCGTCCAGTCGCCCTCGATGCCGGCGATGTTGTGGACGAAGTTTCTCAAGAGCCTCGCGCCATCCGGCGTGTGCACCACTTCCGGGTGGAACATGATGCCGTACATCTTGCGCTCGATATCGCCGAAGATGGCGAAGGGCGAGCTTTCCGACTTGCCGAGCACCTTGAAGCCCGGCGGCAATTCGATGACGCGGTCGCCATGGCTCATCCACACCTGGTGGCGCTGGCCGGGCGCCCACAGCCCCTCGAACAGCGGGCTTTCCTTCTCGATCTCGACGAAGGCGCGGCCGAACTCGCGATGGTTGGAGCTTTCGGCGACGCCGCCCATCTGCACGCAGAGCGCCATCTGGCCGTAGCAGATGCCAAGCACCGGCACGCCGGCGTCGAAGACGATCTGCGGCGCGCGCGGGCTGCCGATGTCGGTGGTCGAGGCAGGGCCGCCGGAAAGGATCACCGCTTTCGGATTGATGCGCTTGAAGGCAGCTTCGGCCGATTGGAACGGCACGATCTCGGAAAAGACGCCGGCCTCGCGGATGCGGCGGGCGATGAGCTGCGTGAACTGGCTGCCGAAATCGACAATCAGAACGGTGTCGGGATGATTGGCTGTCGTCGTCATGGCGAGCCTTTAGAGAAAGAAACGAGTCTGCGCAATGGGCTGCGCGCTGCGGCTTTCCGTCCTTTTGCGCCTATGCCAGTCGGATCGAGCCGGATTCGATCGCCTGTTCCAGCAGCCCGACGGCGGCGGCCAGCTTCTCGTCGATGACATGCAGATATTCAGTCCAGTCGTTGACATGCCTGAGATCGGCCGCGCCGTCGGAAATGCCGCGCAAGCCGATCAGCGGCACGCCGAAGAGCTGGCAGGCGCGCAGGCAGGCGAAAGTCTCCATGTCGACCATGTCGGTATCGATGGCGTCATAGGCAGCGCCGGTGATGATCGCGCCGCCGGTCGAGAGCGTGGCGGTCTTGATGCCAGGAATGACGAAGGGCAGCGGCACCGTCACCGGCAGGTCGAGAAAAGGCGTGGCGCCTTTTTCGAAGCCGAGCGGTGAAGCGTCCATGTCGCGATAGCTCACCGACACGGCCTGGTAGATCTCAGCCTGCTCCAGCTTGCGGCTGCCGGCCGAGCCCAGCGAAACGATCAGATTCGGAAGCGCTCCCTCGGCCTTCAGCGCCGCGAGTTCCGCGCTTAGCCGCACTGCAGCCTCGACCGGACCGACGCCGGTCATCAGCGGCGTGAACAGGTTTTTCAGATGCGGGCCGTATTCGGCCTCGACCGCCATGACGAACAGAACAGCCTTACCTGCGACCTGAACTGCACCAGCCATGCATCACCCTTCTATTCCATCGCGGCCGACCACCGTCATCATCGTGCCGGTCATCGTGGCGATCAGCTTGGCCTCGCCGTCGACGGCGAAGGCGTAGGCCTGGCCGTCAGCGACGATGATGGTGCGGCCGGGCTTGGTCACCGAGCCGCGGAACAGGAAGCGCTCGCCCCTGCCCGGCGCGAGCAGGTTGACCTTAAATTCGATGGTCAGCACGCCGGAATTCTCCGGCATCAGCGAGAAAGCCGCATAGCCGCAGGCGGAGTCGAGCGCCGTGGAGATAACGCCGGCATGCAGGAAGCCGTGCTGTTGGGTGAGCGAAGCCGAATAAGGCATCTCGATCTCGATGATGCCGGGCGTCACCAGGGTCAGCTCGGCGCCGATGGTGGCCATGGCTTTCTGCCGGGCAAAGGACGTCCTGACGCGTTCCTCGAAGTCGGGAGCGGGTACGATCTTGGCTGCTGCCATGGCGCTTTGCCTCTTATTTGCTGGCGAAGCTTATTGCAGAGCCAGGCAGGACAGGCAATCTTTTATGTTGCAGCGCAGCAAAAGACGGCTGCCCTCAACCGGCCCTGCGCAAGGCATGGAGGTAGAACCCGTCGGTGCCGCTCAGCGCCGGCGACAGCGAGATGCCGCCGGTTTCGGCAATGCGCGCGGCGCCTGCATGGCCAGGGAAGCGGCCATTCCAGAGCTGGCGATGGTCGATCGGCGCAAAGCCGCCATGACGCTGACGGAACGCCGCGACCTGCTCGCCGTTTTCGGCATCGAACACCGAACAGGTGATGTAAACCAGCAAGCCGCCCGGTTTGACGAAGGCCTGCGCGGTGTCGAGGATCGCCTGCTGCTCTGCCTTTCGGGCATCGAGCTGCCGCTCGGTCAGCCGCCATTTGGCGTCTGGGCGGCGGCGCCAGGTGCCACTGCCAGTGCAGGGCGCGTCAATGAGGACGAGGTCCATATGACCCGAAAGCGGCTCAAGCTCTGCAGGCTTGCTGACGACCTGGATGTTGCGGTTGTGCGAGCGGCGGATGCGCTCGAAGATCGGCGCCAGCCGCACCTTCTCCGCGTCATGGGCAAAGAGCTGGCCCCGATTGTCCATCTCGGCAGACAGCGCCAGCGTCTTGCCGCCGGCGCCGGCGCAATAATCGAGCACCTGCATGCCGGGCGCGGCACCCGCAAGTGCGGCGGCAAGCTGCGAGCCCTCGTCCTGCACTTCGAACCAGCCTTTCTGGAAGGCCGGCTCGGCCTGCACGTTCGGGTGCCGGCCGTCACCGTCGATCGGCGGGATGCGGATGCCGTGCGGCGCGATGGCCGCCGGCGCCGCGCCCGTGCCCTGGAGTTCGGCCAGCACCTTGGCGCGATCGGCCTGGAGTGTGTTGACCCTGAGGTCCAGCGGAGGACGCTGGGCGAGTGCCGCGCCTTCCTCGATCCAGGCGTCGCCATAGGCTTGCTCGAGCAGCGGCGCGCACCAGTCCGGGACGTCCGCCCGCACGGCCTCGGGCGCATCGGCAAGCCTGCGCTCGGCCGCGACCTTCAACTCGGCGGCTTTGAGCAGCGGCGGCGCGAACTTGTCGCCGTTCAGCGCTTCATTGAGCGACTGCGCCGTTTGCCCCCACTCCAGCAGCAGCGCGCCGAAGCCGATGGCGCGCGGCGTGTCGTCGCCGAACAACCAGCCGGCCGAGCGTTTGCGGCGCAGCGCATCATAGACGATGTTGCCGATCGCGGCGCGATCGCCGCCGCCGGCGAAGCGGTGCGACAGGCCCCAATCGCGCAAGGCGTCGGCCACCGGCCGGTGACGCCGGCCAATGTCTTCCAGAACCTCTATGGCCGCCGCCAGCCTTCCGCCCAATCGCATCCCGTTTTCCGTCGCTCCTGCAAATCGGTTCCAGCCGCTCTTAAAGCCTTTCAGGCCAGGATTGAAACAATTCTGTTCGGTTTGCCGGTGAAACGACGTTTCGGCGCCATGCCATTTCCCCAAACGGTTTTTCCATCGCGAGTGGGTGCCGCGGGAAAAACAAGAACATCGATCAGAATATGAAAGATCTCTAATGTCTTTAACTGACAAGCACAAGCAAGCCTGCCGGCTTAACCTCTCAGCTTTCTAAGTTTTGCCGGCAGGAATACTCTTGCCGCAGTGATTCGCGGCGCGGGAAACGCGGTTTGACGGATCCTATGAGGAGAGGGCAATGAAGACTTATCTGGCAGAAGTTCTCGGCACGTTCTTGTTGGTGTTCATCGGCACGGCCTCCGTGGTCACGGGCGGTTTCGGCGGCGCGCTGCCGCTCGGCCAGGAAGGCATCGGCCTGGCGTTCGGCATCGGCCTGATCGCCGCGGCCTATGCGATCGGCCCGATCTCGGGTGCGCATCTCAATCCGGCAGTCACCCTTGGCGTGTTCCTGGCGGGACGGATGCCGGCCAAGGATGTCGTCCCTTACTGGATCGCGCAGATCATCGGCGCCATCATCGCGTCGCTGGCGCTGTGGATCATCGTTTCCGGACAGGTTGGCGGCCACACCGGCAGCTTCGGCGCCAATGGCTGGGACGAGGCGAAATGGGGCGTGAGCTCGGCCTTCCTGTGGGAGCTGATCGGCACCTTCACCTTCGTCACCGTGATCCTCGGCGTCACCAACGCCAAGCACACAACCGCCTTCGCCGGACTGGTCATCGGCCTGACGCTGGCCGGCATCCACTTCGCCATGATCCCGGTGACCGGCACCTCGGTCAATCCGGCGCGCTCGATCGGCCCGGCGCTGTTTTCGGGGAGTGCCGCGCTCAGCCAGCTCTGGCTGTTCATCGTCGCGCCCTTGATCGGCGGAGCGATCGCCGGCGTGGTTGCCAAGGCCGGTATTTTCGAAAAAGACTGATCGCAGTTTCGAGCAAAAGCAAAAAGGCGCGGGCATGACCCGCGCCTTTTTGCTTGGGAGGTAGTATCTTACTTCACGATGTCGAAGCGGTCGGCGTTCATCACTTTGGTCCAGGCCTTGACGAAGTCCTTGACGAACTTCGCCTTGGCGTCGCTTGAACCATAGACCTCGGACAGCGCGCGCAGCTGCGCGTGCGAGCCGAAGATCAGGTCGGCGCGGGTGCCGGTCCACTTCACCTCTCTGGTCTTGCGGTCGCGCGCTTCGTAGACCTCATCCGAGCCCGGCTCGGAGCCCGCCGCCGGATCCCAGACGGTCGCCATCGAGAGCAGATTGACGAAGAAGTCGTTGGTGAGCTGGCCCGGCCTGTCGGTAAAGACACCATGCTTCGAGCCGCCGGCATTGGCGCCGAGGACGCGCAGGCCGCCGACCAGCACCGTCATTTCCGGCGCGGTCAGCGTCAACAACTGGGCGCGGTCGACCAGCATGGCTTCGACCGACATCGGCAGCTTGCCGCGGGCATAATTGCGGAAGCCGTCGACCTTCGGCTCGAGCGGCGCGAAGGAGTGGACGTCCGTCTGCTCCTGCGAAGCATCCATGCGGCCAGGCGTGAAGGGCACCTTCACTTCGTTGCCACCGTCTTTCGCCGCCTTCTCGACCGCGGCGACGCCGCCGAGCACGATGAGGTCGGCCAGCGAGACCTTCTTATCGCCGCTCTGAGCCGCGTTGAACTCCTTCTGGATCGTTTCGAGCTTGCCCAGCACCTTAGCGAGCTGAGCCGGCTCGTTGACCTCCCAGTCCTTCTGCGGGCTCAAGCGGATGCGGCCGCCATTGGCGCCGCCGCGCTTGTCCGAGCCGCGGAAGGTCGAGGCCGAAGCCCAGGCGGTCGAGACCAGCTCGGAAACCGAGAGGCCGGAAGCCAGGATCTTCGCCTTCAGCGAAGCAATGTCGGCCTCGCTCACCAGCTCATGGTCGATGGCCGGGATCGGATCCTGCCAGATCAGTTCTTCCTTCGGCACGAGCGGGCCGAGATAGCGCACGACCGGGCCCATGTCGCGGTGGGTGAGCTTGAACCAGACGCGGGCGAAGGCATCGGCGAACTGCTCCGGGTTCTGGTGGAACCGGCGCGAGATCTTCTCATAGGCAGGATCGAAACGCAGCGCGAGATCGGTGGTGAGCATGGCCGGCGCATGACGCTTCGAGGCATTGTGCGCGTCCGGAACCGTGCCGGCGCCGGCGCCGCCCTTCGGCGTCCACTGATGGGCGCCGGCCGGGCTCTTCGTCAGCTCCCATTCATAGTTGAAGAGGTTGTCGAAGAAATTGTTGCTCCACTTGGTCGGCGTCGTCGTCCAGGTCACTTCGAGACCCGAGGTAATGGCGTCGCCGGCAATGCCGGAGGCATATTTGCTCGACCAGCCGAGGCCCTGCGCCTCGATGCCGGCACCTTCCGGCTCGGCGCCGACCAGCGAGGCGTCACCGGCGCCATGCGTCTTGCCGAAGGTGTGGCCGCCGGCGATCAGCGCCACGGTCTCCTCGTCATTCATCGCCATGCGGCCGAAGGTCTCGCGGATATCGCGCGCGGCGGCGATCGGGTCCGGCTTGCCGTTCGGGCCTTCCGGATTGACGTAGATAAGGCCCATCTGCACGGCGCCGAGATGGCCGCTCAGCTCGCGATCGCCCGAATAGCGCTCGTCGCCAAGCCACTTGGTTTCGGAACCCCAGTTGACGTCCTGCTCCGGCTCCCAGACATCGGCGCGGCCGCCGGCAAAGCCGAAGGTCTTGAAGCCCATCGATTCCAGCGCGACGTTGCCGGTGAGGATGAGAAGGTCGGCCCAGGAGATCTTGCGGCCGTATTTCTGCTTGACCGGCCACAGCAGCCGGCGCGCCTTGTCGAGGTTGGCATTGTCCGGCCAGCTGTTCAGCGGCGCGAAACGCTGCTGACCGGCACCGGCACCGCCGCGGCCATCGCCAATGCGATAGGTGCCGGCGCTGTGCCAGGCCATGCGGATGAAGAGCGGCCCGTAGTGGCCGAAGTCGGCCGGCCACCAATCCTGCGAATCCGTCATGACCTTGTGCAGGTCCTTGACCACCGCATCGAGGTCGAGGCTGGCGAACTCCTTGGCGTAGTCGAAATCCTCGCCCATCGGATCCGAGAGGTTCGACTGCTGGTGAAGAACGGAAATGTCCAGCTGGTTCGGCCACCAGTCCCTGTTGGTCCTGCCGCCGTGTCCATGGGCGACGGGGCATTTGCCAGCGCTGCTGTCGTCGGTTTTCGCGTCCATCTCAATCTCCAAATCTGCCGAGGTTTGATCTTGCCGGGTTTGATTTTTGCCGGGAATTCCGGGGCGGCCAGCAGGCCACACCAATCTGGAATGATTCCAGACTAGGCCGGCCAGCCGATAAAGACAAATTGCCTTTCCTGTTTCTTTCGATAGGATTTTCCTATGATTGGTATCACCATCCGTCAGATGCTTTACTTCGATGCGCTGGCGCAAACGCTGCATTTCGGCCGCGCCGCCAGGCGCTCCGGCGTCAGCCAGCCGGCACTGTCCTCGCAGATCGCCGAGATGGAAGAACGACTAAATTGTCGTCTGTTCGAACGCGGCGGCAAGACGGTGCGGATGACCGACGAAGCGCATGCCTTGCAGCCACGCATCGAGCGCATCCTCGCCGATATCCGTGACGTCGAAGCGACGGCGCGACGCGGCCGCCCCGCCATGGAGGGCCGCTTCCGGCTGGGCATCATCCCGACAGTGGCGCCGTATCTTTTGCCGCATGTGCTGCCGGAATTGAAGAAGCAATACCCTGCCCTGCAGCTCGAGCTGCGCGAGGCGGTGACCGCATCGCTGGTCGACGACACGGCCTCCGGCCGGCTCGATGCCTTTATCGCCGCGCTGCCGCTCGACCATCCGGGCCTTGTCGCGCAAGAGCTCTTCCCCGATCGCTTCTTCCTCGCCGTGCCGTCGGGCGACCCGGCCTTTGCCTCGCCGCCCGTGCCGCCCGAGAGCCCGGCGCTGGAGCGGCTGATGCTGCTCGAGGAAGGCCACTGCCTGCGCGAACAGGCGCTGGCCGTATGCGGCAATGTGCGGCCGGTGGCGATGGCAAGCTACGGCGCGACCAGCCTGACGACGCTCCTGCAGATGGTGGCGCATGGGCTGGGCGTGACGCTGGTGCCGGAAATGGCGGCAAGTGCGGCCGGCGTCATGCCGGATCTGAGGATCGTGCCGTTCCAGGAACCGATGCCGCAGCGCCTGATCTGCATGGCGTGGCGCCGCAACAGGGCGCGGCAGGACGAGTGCGTGGAGCTGGCGCGGATCATACGCGGGTTGGATGCAGCGGTGCTGAGAGTGTGAAGCACCCCCTTGAGCCGTCTCTATCCCTGCGCTTAATGGCCGGCTTGCGCCAATTTCACGGCACAAAGATCAGAAACACATAGGTAAAAAACACCACGATATGGACCATGCCGGTCAGGAACGTCGTTCTTTCGGTGCTGAAGCTCACGCTGCATATGAAAAGCGCCAGCACCAGAAGCACGGCATCGGACGCCGGAAGCCCCAAGGTCAGCCCCCTGCCCGTCAGCAGGCTGGCGGCCGCGACCGCCGGTATCGTCAAACCGATCGTAGCGCAGGCCGAGCCCATCGCGACGTTCAGGCTGCGCTGCAGCTCGTTCCTGAACGAAGCGCGGATCGCCGAGATGGCTTCCGGCATCAGAACCAGTGCCGCGATCAATGCCCCCACGATGCTGTCGGCCTGGGTTACCTGGTAGGCGGCAAGCGCATCCTCCACACTTGCGGCGACCTGCTCGGCGAGCAGGACTATTCCGATGAGCCCGCTCAACAGCAGCAGGGCGCTGACGGAAATACTTGCGTGGGAGGCAGTTCGCATTGGAGCATCGTGCGCCTGTCCCTGGACGAAGTCCTCCCGGTGACGGACGGTCTGGGCGAACACGAAGCTCGCATAGAGCAGCACTGAAAGGACGCTTACGAAACCAAGCTGGGCCGCCGAAAACGTGCCGGGACCCGTGGCTTGTGTGTAGGTCGGAAGAATAAGCGTCATCACGGTCAGCGCGATCAGAACCGACAGGTAAGCGCTGGTCCCTTGCCGAAGGATCGCTTGCTTGCGATAGCGCCAGCCGCCAAGCGTGAGACATATGCCGACGACACCGGTGGAGGTGATCATCACCGTCGAGAAAACGGACTCGCGCGCCAGTGTCGGATTGTTTTCTCCATGCAACATCATGGAGACGATGATCGATACTTCGATTGCCGTCACCGCAAAGGTCAGCACCAATGTTCCGTATGGCTCCCCGATGCGCCGGGCCACCGCCTCGGCGTGGTCAAGCACCACGAAAATGGTGGTGAACATGATCGCGCTCGACAGCGCTCCGACGAGTATCCTGACGTTCAGCGACCCTTCCTCAACCGAAAAGCCGCCGGCCCTGACCGCTAGCGCCATCGCCAGCGCGGCCAACGGCATCGTGTAGGACGTCACCGACCGGGCATAACCAGTCATCCAAGCCCCCTAAAGCATGTCTACCGAAAGTGGGAACGGGTTTCGGGATAAAGACATGCGTAAAATCAAAAACCTAAAGCGCATGGAGCGAATCTGAAAGATCGCGACGCGCTTTAGTCCAGGCGCACCGTTCAAAGCATGATTGGGGACCGGGCGCCGTGTCTGGCGTCGACTATGTCGATGGCCTTGCGGACCGCCCCACAGAATTTTTCCAGAAGTTCCGGCTCGTTGCCCATCCGGCGGCGCAGGAAGAAGGGCACTTCCAGCTGTGCTCCTTTCCCCGTCAGTCCGCGATTGACGATGTTCGAATCCTGGATGCCTGGAAAGGGATGGTTGTCCTTTTGCGTCTGGAAGCCGGCCTCCTGCAGTCGCCAGGCTATCTCCGAAACCAACGCGGCGTCCTTGCCGCCAAGGTAGACCGTCGACGGATCCTCCCGATCCTGACGGCCGTGGATGGCGACGACGGTGGACTTCGTCCGCAACAGCTCCAGCGCAGATTCCTCGTCGAAATTCCTGGACGTTATGTGAAGCTCCCGGTTGCTTTCCGGCATGAGGCCTTCAAAGCAATACATATCGAGATCGCGTCCCGCTATCGTCTCGGTGATCAGGGAGGTGCGGGGCTCGATCTTGCCGCCATGCGGAGCCATGACGATCGCATTGCCGGTTCGCGCGCCGCGCCGGATCACGACACGATAGTCCACATTTTCGATTTTGGCGGCTTTCAGCGCCGCGAAATTGGGAAACTCGTTGTCCATGAATGCCGTTCAAGCCGTCTTCTGCGCCACCAGCCCCAGTTCTTCCACCATCGCCTCGCGCATCAGGAATTTCTGCGGCTTGCCGGTCACCGTCATCGGCAGTTCGGTCCGGAAACGGATGTGGCGCGGCACCTTGTAGTGCGCGATCTGGCCGGCGCAGAAGGCCTTGATTTCTTCGGCGGTGGCGATCTGGCCGGGCTTCAAGACGATCCAGGCGCAGAGCTCCTCGCCATATTTGTCGTCCGGAATGCCGAAGACCTGCACTTCCTTGATTTTCGGATGGCGGTAGAGGAATTCCTCGAGTTCTCGCGGATAGACGTTCTCGCCGCCGCGGATGACCATGTCCTTTACCCGGCCGACGATGTTGCAATAGCCTTCGGCGTCGATGGTGGCGAGATCGCCGGTGTGCATCCAGCCGTCGGCGTCGACCGCCTCGCGGGTCTTCTCAGCATCGTCCCAATAGCCCTTCATCACCGAATAGCCGCGGGTGCAGAGCTCGCCCGGCTCGCCGACCGCGACTGTAGCGCCGTCGGCGCCGATCGCCTTGACCTCGACATGCGGGTGGATGCGGCCGACCGTGGAGACGCGCTTCTCCAGCGGATCGTCGACGCTGCTCTGGAAGGAAACGGGGCTGGTCTCCGTCATGCCGTAGGCGATGGTCACCTGGCTCATATGCATCAGTGACACCACCTTCTTCATCACCTCGATCGGGCAAGGCGAGCCGGCCATGATGCCGGTACGCAGGCTGGAAAGATCGAAACCGGCGAAATCCGCGTGATCGAGCGTGGCGACGAACATGGTCGGCACGCCGTAGAGGCCGGTGCAGCGCTCCTGCGCCACCGCCTTCAGCGTCGCGCCGGCATCGAAGCCCTCGCCGGGGAAGACCATGGTGGCGCCCTTGGTGACGCAGCCCATCGTGCCCATCGACATGCCGAAGCAATGATAGAGCGGCACCGGGATGCAGAGCCGGTCGTCGACGGTGAGTTTTATCGCCGAGGTAACAAAACTGCCGTTGTTGACGATGTTGGCGTGGGTGAGCGTCGCTCCCTTCGGCGCGCCCGTCGTTCCGCTGGTGAACTGGATGTTGATGGCATCGCCGGGCTTCAGGCTTTCGGAGATGCGGTCGAGGCTGTCATGCTCGTCGCGGCCGGCCATGGCCAGTACATCGCCGAAATTGAACATGCCGGGCGAGCTGTCGTCGCCCATGCGGATGACGATCTCAAGCGACGGCAGCTTTTTCGCTTTGAGCCTGCCCGGCTCGGCCGTGGCGAGCTCCGGCGCCAGCGTCCCGATCATGCCGAGATAGTCGGAGGTCTTGAAGCTGACGGCGGTGACCAGCGCCTTGCAACCCACCTTGTTGAGGGCATATTCCAGCTCGGTCAGCCGATAGGCCGGGTTGATGTTGACCAGGATGAGGCCGATGCGGGCGGTGGCGAACTGCGTCACCACCCATTCCCAGCGGTTCGGCGACCAGATGCCGACGCGGTCTCCCTTCTCAAGCCCAAGCGCCAGGAAGCCGGCGGCCAAAGCATCGACCGCGTCCGACAATTCGCTCCAGGTGAAGCGCTTGTCCTGGCCGACGAAGACAGCGGCGTCGAGCGTGGCGTATTTGCTCACCGTATCGGAAAACAGCTCCGGAATGGTCTTGTCGAGCAAGGGCACCGAGCGGTCCCCCGAGACATGCGCCTTGCCGCCGACCGGGGCAACAAAGGTGCCGCTCGCGCGAGGCCCGCGCAGATTGGTGGCGTTCATGAGCTCGTCGAGTTTGATCGCCATCGCCGTCTCCTCCGGGAGGATCGAGCCTATCAGCCCGCAAAGGCGGTGGAAACCCGCCGAAGGTAGGGAGGGCTAGGCGACCAAAGCGCCCATTTTGGCTGCGATATCGCGTAACTGTGCCTCATCCGCCGCATCACGCTGCTTCTTTGAAGCGACAAGACAGGCCTGCGATTTCAGGATCGTGCCATCGCCCAGCACCTTCAGGTGGTTGGCGCGCAGCGTCGAGCCGGTGGTGGTGATGTCGACGATGACATCGGCGAGGCCAGCCGCCGGAGCGCCTTCGGTGGCGCCGAGGCTTTCGACGATGCGGTAGACCTGGATGCCGTGCTTGAGCGAAAAGAACTGCTGCGTCAGCCGCCAGTATTTGGTGGCGATCCGCAAGCGCCGGCCGTGGCGCTGGCGGAAATCGGCGGCGACATCGTCCAAGTCGGCCATGGTATCGACATCGAGCCAGACGTCGGGCACCGCGACGACGACGTCGGCATGGCCGAAGCCAAGGCGGGCGACGATCTCGGCGCGCGCTTCCCAGTCGGCGAGGTTCTCGCGCAGCAGGTCCTCGCCGGTGATGCCGAGATCGACCGCGCCCTGGCCGATCTCGCCGGCGATCTCGGACGCGGACAGGAAGGCCACCTCGACATTGTCGAGCCCGTCGATGCGGGCGCGGTATTTGCGGTCGTCCTGCGGCAAGGTAACCGCCAGGCCGGCGTTGGCCAGCACTTCGAGAGACTGTTCCTTGAGACGGCCTTTCGACGGGATCGCCAGCGTGATCATTTGGCGTTCTCCCGCAAAGCCTCGATGCGGTCGAGCCAGACCGAGAAGCCGACGCCAGGGATCGGCTTTTTTGCTCCGAGCAGCGTCAGCAGCCGATCGTAGCGGCCGCCGCCGACCAGCGGGCGATCGCCACCCTGGACAGCGATCTCAAAGACGAGGCCAGTATAATAGTCGAGCGGGCGGCCGAAGGCGGCGTCGTAACGGATGTCTGCCATCGGCAAGCCGTGCGCCTCGATCGCTTTGGCTCGCGCGGCGAAATTCTCCAGCGCCGGCCCCAGCGACAGGCCGGCATCGGCGGCGAATTTTTCAAGCGCCGCGGTCGCGCCGCTGAGCGCGACATCGATTTCGAGAAAGCCCTTCAGCGCCGAGAAGGCGTCGTCGGACAGGCGCACGCTACGCAGCTGCGCTTTCTCGATCAGCCGGCGCGCAATGTCGGCCGGCGCGCGGCCGCCGGAAGCCGACAGCCCCGCTTCCTCCATGCCTTCGGCAATGTGCGCGGCGAGGCCTTCCGCATCACCGTCGAGCACCAGCAAGGCGACGGGACCGGACAGCTGGCTGTTGCGCGGCGGATTGGCGAGATCGGCCAGGGCCGCTTCCAGCAGCGGTGCCGAGCCGAAGGCACGCGCCAGCCGCATGCGCCAGCCGCGCGGCAGGCCCAACGCCGCCAGCACCGCCTCGAACAGGGTCTGGTCGCCAAGCGTGATGGCGAGCGGCTTTCCGGGCAGCACCAGCGACAGCAGCGCATGCGCGTCAGCCAGCGAGCGTGCATCGGCGGCGGCGGTGTCGCGATCGCCGAGATCCTCGATGCCGGCCTGGAAGAACTCGTTGCCGCCCTCGCGGCGCTGGCGGAACACTTCGCCCAGATAGGAATAGCGGCGCGGCGTGCCGGCCTGGCTGGCAATGTGGTCGAGGCAGACGGGGATTGTGAATTCGGGCCGCAGGCACAGCGTCTTGCCGGTCTCGCTCTCGGTCAGGAAGATGCGGCGGCGCAGGTCCTCGCCGGCCATGTCGAGGAACGGATCGGCCGGCTGCAGCACGGCGACTTCGACCGCGTGGGTGTCGCGGGTGGCGAAGAGTTTTGCGATGTCGGCGGCGATGGCGGGGCGGGAGGTCATTGATAGTTTGGGCGCGAGGCCCCCCTCTCTGTCCTGCCGGACATCTCCCCCTCAAGGGGGGAGATTTGCAGTTCGAGCGCCGCGCCTCCTCCTGCAACGTTGAAAATTGGCGAAGGTATGCGCGACATCTGATCTCCCCCCTTGAGGGGGAGATGGCCGGCAGGCCAGAGAGGGGGGCTCAAGCGCCACCCTTTATGCGGTCAGCTGCCTGCGCCGCGAGTATCTTCTTCACCTCAGCCACCAGCTCGCTCTCCGCCACAGTCACCTGCGCCGGCCTTGCCGCGCGCCATTCGGCGTTGTCGGTGATCTTGGCCGAAAGGCGCGAGCCTTCGATGAGGTCCTTGATCTGCACCTCGCCCTTGGCGCGCTCGTCGCCGCCCTGGATGACGGCGACCGGGCTGCCGCGGCGGTCGGCGTATTTCAGCTGCGCCTTCATGCCGGCGCCGCCAAGATACATCTCGGAGCGGATGCCGGCGGCGCGAAGGTCGGCAACCATCTTCTGGTAGCGGCCGAGGCTTTCGGTGTCCTTGTCCATGACCAGCACAACGACCGGCGCGACGACATCGGAGGTGTCGAGCTTGCCGAGGTTCTTCAGCGCCGTCATCAGCCGCGAGACGCCGATGGAGAAGCCGGTCGCCGGCACCGGCTCGCCACGGAAGCGCGACACCAGCCCGTCATAGCGGCCGCCGCCGCCGACCGAGCCGAAGCGCACGATCTGGCCTTCGTCGTTGGGAATCTCGGCCAGCAGCTCGGCCTCGAAGACCGGGCCGGTGTAATATTCGAGGCCGCGCACGACGGAGGGGTCGATCAATATCTTAGTCTCGTCGTACCCAGCGGCTGCACAGAGCAGTTGTATCTGATCAAGCTCGTCGCAACCCTGCATCACCAGAGGGGTCTGCTCGAAGCCGCGACGCAGATTGTCGACAGTAAGGCCGTTAGCAACCCCGCTGCTGCCCGATCCCTGGGCCTTCCAACCAGTGATGTTTAACAACAGCGATATCTGACTGTCGGAAAGACCTGCGCCTTTGGTGAAATCTCCCTCGCCTTCCTTTCCGCCGTCCCAGCGGCCCTTTCCAAGCAAAAGTTGAATGTCCTCGAGTGCGAACTTGTCGAGCTTGTCGATGGCCCTGAGCACCGTCAGCCGGCGTCCGGCATTTTCCTCGCCGCCGAGGCCGATCGCCTCCAGCACGCCGTCGAGCACCTTGCGGTTGTTGACGCGGATGACATAGTCGCCGCGCTTGATGCCGAGCGCTTCCATGACGTCGGCCATCATCATCGCCATCTCGGCGTCGGCGGCGACGCCCGGCGTGCCGATGGTGTCGGCATCGAACTGCATGAACTGGCGGAAGCGGCCGGGGCCGGGCTTCTCGTTGCGGAACACCCAGCCGGAGCGATAGCTGCGGTAAGGCTTCGGCAGCTTGTCGAAATTTTCGGCGACGAAACGCGCCGTCGGTGCGGTGAGATCATAGCGCAGCGACAGCCACTGGTCGTCGTCGTCCTGGAAGGAGAACACGCCTTCGTTCGGCCGGTCCTGGTCGGGCAGGAATTTGCCCAGAGCGTCGGTGTATTCGATCATCGGCTGGTCGACCGGCTCGAAACCGTAGAGCTCATAGACCGAGCGAATGGTCGCCATCATCTTCTCGACGGCGCGGATGTCTTCGGCGCTGCGGTCGGCAAAACCGCGCGGCAACCGCGCTTTCGTCTTTTCGGATTTGTCGGCCATGGGATCGGTACTCAATGTTTCGTGGCTCGCCATAGATAGGAAACTTCCTATTTCCAAGGCGCGCGTGTCCTAACCGATGCCGCTTGGTGCGGCAAGGGTGGGCGCCTCTCCTTCTCCCCTTGCGGGAGAAGGTGGATCGGCGCGCAGCGCCGAGACGGATGAGGGCTGTTCCAGCGGAGTGAGACATCGGCGTTACCTGGAACACGCCTCATCCGGCCGCTGCGCGGCCACCTTCTCCGACAAGTGGAGAAGGAAGGAGCTGAAACAAAACCACGCGAAAAACGAAACAATTCGACACCAGCGCGGCATGCTGCCGACACAATCGGCGACCATAAAGCGCGCCGAAACAAGGGGTTCGGGGCCATGACGACGGCTGAAGACATCATCGAGAACGAGACCGCAAGGCTGAGGCCTGCCGGGGTTCCGGCGCTCAAGCCGTCGCAGCAGCCGGCCGGGCCGTTCGAGGTTGCGGCCACCAAGCCGAGCGCGCGCGACGCGCTGGTGACCGGGCTTTTGGTGATCTATCCGGCTTTCGCCGCGGTGGCGGCGATCCTGGCCGGACTGTTCCTGGCCGGCGCCAGCAGCGTTTGAGCTGAGGTCTACCGAGAAATCTCGAAGGCCGGCGCTGCCCCTCATCCGCCCTTCGGGCACCTTCTCCCCGTTGAACGGGGAGAAGGAAGGGAATGCGCTACTTCGGTCGCATCAGCTTCTTGCGCTCTTTCTCGACCTCGGCGCGGCAGTAGCAGCCTTCAAGGTGATCGTTGACCAGTCCCATCGCCTGCATGAAGGCATAGACCGTCGTCGGGCCGACAAAGCTCCAGCCGCGCTTCTTCAATTCCTTCGATATCCTAACCGACACCGCCGTCGTCGGATTGGCGCGCAGATGCGCGAGGTCGACGATTTCCGGACGCTCGTCCGGGCCCGGTTCGAACTTCCAGAACCAGGCCGCCAAAGAGCCGAACTCATCGGCCATTTCGCGGGCGCGTTTGGCGTTGTTGATGGTCGAGACGATCTTGCCGCGATGGCGGATGATGCCGGCATTGCCGAGCAGGCGCTCGACATCCTTCTCGGTGAACGCCGCCACCTTGTTGAAGTCGAAACCGGCGAAGGCCTCGCGGAAATTCTCGCGCTTGCGCAGGATGGTCAGCCATGACAGACCCGACTGGAACCCTTCCAGACAGATCTTTTCGAACAGCCGTCGATCATCGGTCACCGGCCGGCCCCATTCATGGTCGTGATAGTGAAGATAGTCGGGCAAGTTGCCGTGCCAGAAACAGCGCGCCTTGCCGTCGGGGCCATCGAGAATGCCGGCATTTTCAGTTGCCATAACTAGCAGATCCATTCGTTAATGCGCTTCCGCACTTGGTTTACCGTGGCTTTACCAGATTCCTGAACCGGCCGGTAACCACACCAAAAGGTTTACTGACAAAGCGGCATTTTACGCATTCCGATTCATGTTTTGCTTGCCGCTCCGCGCCAAGGATCGCGAAGCCTGAGAGCGCCTTCCCGCCTCGGCACGAGTTCGACGATCAAGGTGCGTTCCGATGAAGACAGCGTTTTGTTCCCTGCTTGGTGCTGCGGCGATCCTTGCCGCCGGTGCCACCACCTCCCTTGCCAATGACCGCTATGCCGACATGCCGCCGGTGACGGTAAGCCCCGACCTTTCGGCACCCTGGGTGCTGCAGCTTGGCCGTGCGCCGGGCATCGTGCGGCCGACCCGGCAGGCGACGCAGCAGCCGCTGCAGCGCCTTTTCCAGGCGCAGCCCGACCGGCAGCGCACGGCGGCCGTGCAGCAGCCGGCCAGGCGCGTGGCGATGCGCCCACAGATCAACCCGATCTACCTCCCCCAGGAAGTCGCCTATGACGGCCCGCAGAAGCCGGGCACCATTGTCATCGATACTCACCAGAATTTTCTCTATCTGGTCGAGAAGAACGGCAAGGCGCGGCGTTACGGCGTCGGCACCGGCAAGCCCGGCTTCGAATGGTCGGGCACGCACAAGATCACCGACAAGAAGGTTTGGCCTGACTGGCGCCCGCCGGCGGTGATGATCAAGCGCGAGGCGGCCAAGGGCCGCTACCTGCCGACCTATCTTGCGGGCGGCATCGAAAACCCGCTCGGCGCGCGCGCGCTCTATCTCGGCACCACCGAATACCGTATCCACGGCACCAACCAGCCCTGGACGATTGGTGGCGCGGTGTCTTCCGGCTGCATCCGCATGCGCAACGAAGACGTCGTCGACCTTTACGAGCGCGTGAATGTCGGAACCACGGTCGAGGTGATATAGTCGCAGCGAATCAGCCGGTTAGGCTGCGCAGCACTTTTTAGCCCATGCTGTTGCCGACAAGTCATAGTGCGATCCTGCGGGATGTGCTTTAACCGGTGAAGAGTTTACGGGGGACGGGCCGTGTGGGGATACGGCCGGTCACGAAAAGGCAGCGCAGGGAAACCGCGCTGCCTTTTTTCGTTTTTGCGTTTTCTTTATGACGCCCGGCGCGGCAGGTCGTACCGAAAGCAGGCTGTTTCGCATTCGGGGCTGATTTCCCGGCGCTCCTCTGCTATTGCAGTGCACAAATTTCGGCAGTTATGCAATTGCGAACGGGCGGCCGCTTCGGGGCTTGCCCTCGAATTGCTCCAGAAGGCAGAGGTGCCAGCCATGACCCGGACCGATGACAGCCGCTATCTGAAAGGCGGCCCGGTCGCCCAGCGCATCATCGCCTCCGTGCGCGAGGACGCCGCAATCGCAGCAGCCGAAGGCTTTCCGCCGAAGCTGGTCTCGATCACCGTCGGCGATACCGCCGCGGTCGATGTCTATGTGCGCAATCAGCGCGCTAAGGCCGCCCTTGCAGGCATCGGCTTTGAGGAGCGTCGCTTCGCCGCCGACATCACCGCCGGCGAACTTGAAGCCGCGATCCACGGCCTCAACGCCGATCCGCGCGTCACTGGCATCATCATCCAGCGGCCGGTGCCGGCGCATATCCCGATCAAGACCTTGCAGGCGGCGGTGCATCCGCTGAAGGATGTCGAGGGCATGCACCCGGCCTCGATCGGCAACATCGTCTACAACCAGCTCGATCTGGCGCCCTGCACGGCGGCTGCCTCGGTCGAGCTGCTGAAGGAGACCGGCCTCGAGTTGAAGGGGCTGGAGGTTGTGGTCGTCGGCCATTCCGAGATCGTCGGCAAGCCGATCGCCTTCCTTTTGATGAGCGAAGGGGCGACGGTCACCGTCTGCCACCACATGACGCGCTCGCTGGCCGCGCATGCGCGGCGCGCGGATGCGCTGTTCGTCGCCGTCGGCAAGCCCAGGCTGATCAAGGCCGACATGGTGAAGCCAGGGGCCTGCGTCATCGACATCGGCATCAATTCCGAGGTGGGGCCCGACGGTGAAACCCGCATCGTCGGCGATGTCGACACCGACAGCGTCAAGGAAGTGGCGTCCTGGATCACGCCAGTGCCGGGCGGCGTCGGCCCGCTCACGGTCGCGATCCTCTTGCGCAACACGATGGTGGCGCTCAACCGCCAGCGCGCGCTTTATCGTGCGACCTATGGCGTGGCGGATCAGCTCGCGGCGGAGTAGTTTCGACTACTCGGCGGCAACCATCGCTACGTCGGAGACGCCTCCCGGCTTGGGGCCGCCATAAGCCCAGTCGAGCAGTTTTATCGTGTGCACCACCGGCAGCTTGGCGGCGGACGCGATCTGGGTGATGCAGCCGATATTGCCGGTCGCCACGATTTCTGCACCCGTCGCTTCGATATTTTTTACCTTGCGGTCGCGCAGCTTGGCCGAAATCTCGGACTGCAGGATGTTGTAGGTGCCGGCCGAGCCGCAGCAGAGATGACCTTCACGCGGCTCGCGCACGACAAAGCCCGCCTTGGCGAGAAGCTCCTTCGGCTGGCGCGTGATCTTCTGGCCATGCTGCATCGAGCAGGCGGAGTGATAGGCGACGATCGTGCCTGGCTTGCGCAACGGCTCGGGCAGGTCGAGGGCGGCCAGATATTCGGTGATGTCCTTGGCCAGCGCCGAGACGCGGGCGGCCTTTTCGGCATAGGCCGGATCGAGGCGCAGCATGAAGCCGTAATCCTTGATCGTGGTGCCGCAGCCGGATGCGGTGACAATGATCGCGTCAAGCCCGCCCTGGTCGATGGCTCGCGTCCAGGCGTCGATGTTCTGTCTTGCCGAGGCGAGCGCCGCCGCTTCGCGGCCCATGTGGTGGACAAGCGCGCCGCAGCAGCCCTCGTCTTCCGGCACCACCACTTCGACGCCGAGCCTCGTAAGCAGCGAGATGGTGGTGTCGTTGATGGCCGGATCGAGCACCGATTGCGCGCAGCCGGTGAGGATCGCGACGCGGCCGCGTTTTTTGGTTCCCTGCCCGGCATGCGTGCCCGGCTTCGCCATCGGCGATGCCGATGGGAGCGACGACGGCGCGAGCTTCAGCATGGCGGCGACCGGCTTCAGCGCCGGCAGTTTTTCGAACAGGCCGATAAACGGCCGGCCGAGCCCTGCCAGTTTCAGCGCGGCACGGAAGCGGCTGGGATAAGGCAGCACGGCAGCCAGCATGGCGCGCGTCAGCCGGTCGAGCAGCGGGCGCTTATAGGTCTCCTGGATATGGGCGCGGGCATGGTCGACCAGATGCATGTAATTCACGCCCGAGGGGCATGTCGTCATGCAGGCCAGGCAGGACAGGCAGCGGTCGATATGGGTGACGATCTCCTTGTCGGCCGGCCGGCCGTTCTCCAGCATGTCCTTGATGAGGTAAATGCGGCCGCGCGGCGAATCGAGTTCATTGCCCAAAGTCACATAGGTTGGGCAGGTGGCGGTGCAGAAGCCGCAATGCACGCATTTGCGCAGGATCTTTTCCGATTCCGCGACATGCGGGTCGGCAAGTTGGGCAAGGGAAAAATTGGTCTGCACGCAAAAATCCTTACTGTCCCAGAAGCCAGCTTTGCGGGTTCTTGACGGGCTCGCCGCGCTGCAGCGCCTGGATGCCGAGAATGCAGCGCGCGATAAACCAGACTGCGACGGCCAACATCAGCACGAAGCCGATCACAAGCATCATCAGGACCACCGAGATCAGCGCGTAGAGAAGGCCGATCCAGAACGTCCTGATCAGGAACGTATAGTGGCTTTCGACGAAGCCGCCGGCCTTGCCGCGGTTGATATAGGCGAGCACGATACCGACAATGCCGGTGATGCCGATGACGAGGCTGGCGAGGTAGAGAATGTAGATGACCAGCGCGTTGGTCTGGCCCGGCTCCAGCCAGCGATCGGTCTGGCGCGGTGCGCTGCTCGGTCCTGGATCGGTGTTGCTCATGGTGCTGCTCCCTCCGTTGATCAGGCAAGAGTAGCAGAGCCGGCGCCCGGCGCCATGCGGCCGGGATTGAGGATATTCTTCGGATCGAACTCGACCTTGAGCCGCGCCGACAGCGCCGCCAGATGCGGCGGCTGCGGTTCGAACACCGGCAGCGCCGCGCGATGCGGGGCAGAGGCGCGCACCAGCGTCGCATGGCCGCCGCCATGCTTGCGGATCAGCCTGCGCAGCAGCTCAGCCTCCGGATCATCCTCCCGCATGGAGAGCCACACCAGGCCGCCCTGCCAGTCGTAGAATGCGTCGACCGCCGCCTGCATGCGCAGCGCCATCACCATATGGTGCGCCTCGGACGGCGCCATCGAGACGCGCCAGACCGGCTGCGCGCCACCATCGGCGAAAGGCCGGCAGTCGCGAATGTCGCGCCAGATGGCTTTCGACGCCTCGCCGGCGATCTCTTCCAGCGGCCCAGCCTTGCCGAGCAGTTGCTTAAGCGCCTCGACCCGATAGACGACCGAGGGGCCAAACCCCTCGACGCGTAGCAGCGTCGCGGCATCGCTGCCGTGCTTGCCGCCGGCAACCTTCAAGGCGATGCGCTCCGGCAGATGCGCCGCGCTCGAGACTTCGGCGCTGGAGCCCAGCGCCAGCGCCATGGCGGCGACCGCGGCCTCGTCAAGCAGACCGCGGACGGCCAAAGTCACTTCCGTTTCGGCGGCCGGCAAGACCTTGAAGGTGACATCGGTGAGCACGGCCAGCGTGCCCCAACTGTTTGCCATCAGCTTGGAAAGATCGTAGCCGGTGACGTTCTTGACCACGCGCCCGCCCGACTTGAAGGCCTCGCCACGGCCGGAGACAGCGGCGACGCCAAGGATGTGGTCGCGCGCGGCGCCTGCCTTGAGGCGGCGAGGCCCGGACAGGTTCGTGGCGAGCACGCCGCCGATTGTGCCGTTCTTGCCCCCTTGGCCCGGCTCACCGCCGAGCAGCGGGCCGTAGTCCATCGGTTCGAAGGCGAATTGCTGGCCGTTTTCGGCAAGCAGTTGTTCGATTTCGGCAAGCGGCGTGCCGGCGCGGGCCGACAGCACCAGTTCGGCCGGCTCGTAGAGGGTGACGCCGGTGAGCTTGGACAGGTCGAGCGTATGCTCGGTCTGCAGCGGACGACCGATGCCGCGTTTGGAGCCGTGGCCGAGGATTTCCAGCGGCGATTCCTCGGCCGCCGCCCATTGGGTGGTGGAGAGGATTTCGGCGGAAGAGGATGGGGTGAAGATGGTCATGATGGCGCGACACCCCCAAAAGAGGCCACGTCGAGTTCCTTCGCGCCCCCCTCTGTCCTGCCGGACATCTCCCCCACTAGGGGGGAGATTGGCAGCTTCCGCGGCCGCGCCTCACTTGCAACGGCGGAGATTGGCGAAGGCCGCGATGGCAGCTGATCTCCCCCCTTGTGGGGGAGATTTCCGGCAGGACAGAGGGGGGCGCGAAGGAACGCCGACATGCGAGTTTGAGTCCCCATCAAAACCTCGGAATGTCAGGAAACGCCACCTGGCCGCGATGCACATGCATGCGGCCAAGCTCGGCGCAGCGGCGGAGCTGCGGGAAGACCTTGCCGGGGTTGAGCAGATGGTTGGGATCGAAGGCGCATTTGACGCGCATCTGCTGGTCGAGATCGATCTGGTTGAACATTTCCGGCATCAGGTCGCGTTTCTCGACGCCGACGCCGTGCTCGCCAGTCAGCACGCCGCCGACCTCGACGCAAAGCCGCAGTATGTCCGCGCCGAAGTTTTCGGCCTTGTCGAGCTCGCCCGGCACATTGGCGTCGTAGAGGATCAGCGGATGCAGATTGCCGTCGCCGGCATGGAAGACATTGGCGACGCCGAGACCGTATTTCTCCGACAGATCGCGCATGCCGGCCAGCACGCGCGGCAGTTCCTTGCGCGGGATGGTGCCGTCCATGCAGTAATAGTCAGGCGAGATCCGGCCGACCGCCGGAAATGCTGCCTTGCGGCCGGCCCAGAAGCTCAGCCGCTCCTGTTCCGACTGCGAGATGCGGCAGGTGCTCGAGCCGTTGCGATAGGCGATCGCCTCGACGAGGCCGATCAGATGGTCGACCTCCACGCTCGGCCCGTCGAGCTCGACGATGAGCAGCGCCTCGACGTCGAGCGGATAGCCGGCATGGACGAAATCCTCGGCCGCGTGGATCGCCGGACGGTCCATCATCTCCATGCCGCCTGGAATGATGCCGGCGCCGATGATGTCGGCGACGCATTGGCCGCCCTCTTCGCTGGTCGGAAAGCCGATCAGTAGCGCGCGCGCCGTCTCCGGCTTCTTCAGGATGCGCACGGTCACCTCGGTGACGACACCGAGCAGGCCTTCGGAACCGGTCATGACGCCAAGCAGGTCATAGCCTTCCTGGTCGAGATGGCTGCCGCCGAGGCGCATCACCTCGCCATTCATTAGCACCATCTCGATGCCCAGCACATTGTTGGCGGTGAGGCCGTATTTCAGGCAGTGCACGCCACCGGAATTCTCGGCGACATTGCCACCGATCGAGCAGGCGATCTGGGAGGATGGATCGGGGGCGTAATAAAAGCCGTCCTGCTCGACGGCGTTGGTGATGCCGAGATTGGTGACGCCCGGCTGGGCGACGACGATGCGATTGGGATAGTCGATCGCCAGAATGCGGTTGAAGCGGCTCATCACCAGAAGCACCGCATCCTCCAGCGGCAGCGCGCCGCCGGACAGCGAGGTGCCGGAGCCGCGCGGCACGACGCGGATGTTGCGGTCGTTGCAATATTTCAGGACGCGGGAGACCTGGGCGACAGTCTCGGGCAGCACCACGACCAGCGGCAGTTGCCGGTAAGCGGTGAGGCCGTCGCTCTCGAAGGCGCGCATTTCATTGGCCGTGTCGACGACGCCCTCGCCCGGCACGATGATGCGCATGTCGGCGACGATCTCGGCGCGCCGGCGCAGCGTCTCGGCATCTGGCTTGGGCATGGCTAGGCCGGACATCGGGCATCTCGCTTGACTGGTCAAAATCTTTTACCAGCATGACGGATTTGTTGCAAACGCTGCTTTGGTCGCATCGGGCCGCAAGCGCATTGCCAAGCTTCCGCAGCGGCAATCTGCCGCTGGCGCTCTCCTCCTAGAGAGAGATTACTCGCCCGGTTGCTTCGCCGGCTCGGAATGCATTTTTCGCACCCGGCGCACGCCCCACCAGACGAGCAGGATGGCGACCGGCACCGATGCGGCGGTGACGACTTCGGGCGCGAAGGCATGGCCGAAGATCGAGGCGCCCTTGGCGACATAGCCGATGAGGCCGACGACATAATAGGAGACGGCAGCGACGGACAGGCCTTCGACGGTCTGCTGCAGGCGCAGCTGCAGCCGGGCGCGGTTGTTCATCGAAGCCAGCAGGTCGCGGTTCTGCTTCTCGACATCGACATCGACCCAGGTGCGCAAAAGCGTGGTGGCGCGGGTGAGCTTTCGCGACAAATTGGCCTGGCGCTCCTCGACCGAGCGGCAGGTGCGCATGGCTGGCGCCATGCGCCGCTGCAGGAACCCCACCCAGGTGTCAAAGCCTTGCACCGGCTCTTCATCGAGCGCTTCCAGCCTTTCGGTGACGATGCCGTCATAGGCGCGGCTGGCGCCAAAGCGGTAGAGGCTGGAGGCAGCGTCGGCCTCCAGCTCGGCCGCAAGCTCGGTGAGATCGGCGAGCAACGTCTGGCTGTCGCGGGTCTCGACCGCCTTCATTTCCCGTGTGGTCTGCGCCAGGCGATCCTCGATGCGGCGGGCGCGGCCGGACAAAGTCAGCGCCAGCGGCAGGCCAAGCATGGCCAGCGTCCGATAATTCTCGATGTCGATCAGCCGCTGCGACAGGGCGCCGGTGCTTGCCGGCGTCAGGCCGCGATCGAGCACCAGCATGCGGGTCAGGCCGTCGCCGTCCTGGCGGAAATCGGTGATGATGGCGGCAGCACCCCGCTCGACCAGCGAATAGCACAGGCTGGTCGGGTCGAAGCCGGCGATCAGCCTTTCGCTCGCCTGCGTCCATTTGCGGATTTCAAGGCGGATGCCCGAAATCACCCTGCCCGGCGGCGAGAAGCCGTTGCCGAAGGGCGAATCTTCCTGCCCCCGTCCGTTCTCGGCCAGCGGCCCTTCCCACAGATAGGTCGAGAACTCGGTATGCCTCTCCCAGCGCAGCGTGCCCTTGCCCCATTTCATGGCGTGGTGGCGGGCGTTGCGCTCGGGCGCGGCGATACCCAGCCGCCGCGACAGTTCCGACAGTACCGCATGGTCGACCGCAGCGCCCCCCTCGGTCATGAAGGAAAGCTGGATGAGCACGCGGGGTTTGTCGATCAGCGGATGCGGGCGGGCATGGACCTCGCCCAGCGCGCCAGGCCGCCCTTCATGCGCCGGGAAGCCCATCACGCTGCCCTGCGCACGCGGCTGGAATTCGAGACTGGACATCTCGTCCGACACGGCTGGTCCCCCTGTTTTCGACCCTTCGTGCAACCCCGTTGTCTTGCGGCAATCGGCGAGACGCGTAAACAGCAAATATCGGTAACGGAGGTTGGCGGCGCGTGGCAGGCGACGTGACTCGACCATGCGAATTGGATAAATAATTTGACCAGTTGGCGACGAACGCTTTAATCTGAAACACGTCCGTTTCACTCTCCAGGCGCCTTACTTGAGCGATATTTTCTCCAGGATCGAGCATTCGCGCACCGCCGACGAGGTGGTGCAGCAGATCGAGACCCTGATCCTCGAAGGCGTGCTGCGCACCGGCGACCGGCTGCCCGGCGAGCGCGAGCTGGCGCGCCAGTTCGACGTGTCGCGGCCGATCCTGCGCGATGCGCTGAAGGCGCTGGAAGGGCGCGGGCTGCTGACGACGCGACCCGGCGGCGGCACACATGTCGCCGACGTCATCGGCCAGCTTTTCACCAAGCCGGTGACCGACCTGATCTCCACGCACCGCAAGGCGGTGACGGATTATCTGGAGTATCGGCGCGAGATCGAGGCTGTGGCGGCCGAATATGCGGCCAGGCGGGCGACGCCGGAGGATCTGGCGCTGCTCGACCGCATCATGGCGCGCATGGACGAGGCGCACCGCACCGGCGATTTCGATGACGAGGCGGAAATCGACGTCGAGTTCCATCACGCGGTGTGCGAATGCGCGCACAACATCATCCTGCTGCACACGCTGCGCTCCTGCTACCGGCTGCTGTCGGAGGGTGTTTTCCAGAACCGGCTTCTGGTGTTCGGCGTGCCGGGCGCGCGCGAGGCGCTGCTTGCGCAGCACCGGGCGATCCATGCCGCGATCAAAGCCGGCGATCCGATCGCGGCGCGCAAAGCGGCGATGGACCACATCACCTATGTCGAGCGCTCGATGGCGGAAGCCGAGCGCAGCGGCGACTGGCAGCGGGTGTCGAGGTTGCGCCTCAGGCAACGCTCGGATGCCGGCGATATCGAACCCACACGCAAACGTTCCTAGCGGGGACCCATCATGAGCGAAATCCTCACCATCGCCGACCTGAAGGACCTGGCGCGCCGCAGAGTGCCGAAGATGTTCTTCGACTATGCCGATTCCGGCGCCTGGACGGAGAGTACCTACCGCGCCAACGAGGAGGATTTCGGCAAGATCAAGTTCCGCCAGCGCGTGCTGGTCGACATGAGCAACCGCTCGCTGGAATCGACCATGATCGGCGAGAAAGTGGCGATGCCGGTGGCACTCGCCCCGACCGGGCTGACCGGCATGCAGCATGCCGACGGCGAGATGCTGGCGGCGCAGGCGGCGGAAGCGTTCGGCGTGCCGTTCACGCTGTCGACGATGAGCATCTGCTCGATCGAGGATGTCGCTGCAGCGACCAAAAAGCCGTTCTGGTTCCAGCTCTATGTGCTGCGCGACAAGGATTTCGTTCTCAACCTCATCGACCGCGCCAAGGCGGCGAAATGCTCGGCGCTGGTGCTGACGCTCGACCTGCAGATCCTGGGACAGCGCCACAAGGATATCCGCAACGGGCTTTCGGCGCCCCCCAAGATGACGCTCGCCAACATCGTCGACCTGGCGCTCAAGCCGCGCTGGTGCCTGGGGATTGCCGGCACCAAGCGCCGCACCTTCCGCAACATCGTCGGCCATGCCAAGGGCGTCGGCGACGTCTCTTCGCTGTCGTCCTGGACGACGGAGCAGTTCGATCCGCAGCTGTCGTGGAAGGACGTCGCGTGGATCAAGGAGCGCTGGGGCGGCAAGCTGATCCTGAAGGGCATCCTCGACAAGGAGGACGCGCTGATGGCGGCCGAGACCGGAGCGGACGCGATCGTCGTCTCCAACCATGGCGGACGGCAGCTCGACGGCGCCGCTTCGTCGATCTCGGTGCTGGAAGAAATCGCCGATGCGGTCGGCGACAGGATCGAGGTGCATATGGATGGCGGCATCCGCTCCGGCCAGGACGTACTCAAGGCGCTCTGCCTCGGCGCCAAGGGCACCTATATCGGCCGGCCCTTCCTCTATGGCCTTGGCGCGATGGGCAAGGAAGGCGTCACCAAGGCGCTCGAGATCATCCGCAAGGAAATGGACGTCACGCTGGCACTGTGCGGCAAGCGTCTGGTGACGGACATGGGCAAGGAGCAGTTGCGTCGCTAGAGCCGCGGCAAGCACTTCAACGCCGACATGGCAAGGATCGGTTGCCTCGCTAGGGCGTTGTTCATCGATCGGCGCTAGGTTTGCCCCGGCTTCTCCTGGGAACATGTCTGCCTTGACCGAAACCGGCATCCACTATCTCGACGCGCGCGGGCCTGACGGCATGCGGCTCTACGCCATTGGCGACGTGCATGGACGCCACGACCTTCTTGCCGCCATGCACCGGCGCATCGAGACTGAGCTCGAATATGCGCCGGCCACCGACTGGCGCATCATCCATCTCGGCGACTATGTCGACCGCGGACCGGATTCGAAGAGCGTCATCGATTTCCTGATCGAGGCGCAAAAACGCGATCCGCGCAACATCATACTTGCCGGCAATCATGACATCGGCATGCTCGATTTTCTCGCCAATGCCGAGCCGGACGGCCTCTTCATGAACTATGGCGGCGTCCAGACGGCGCAGTCCTATGGCGTGGATTTCACACGGGACATGCATTGGTTCGGCAAGGCGGAGGCCGTCGCGCGAGGGCACATGGCCCTGGTGAAGGCGGTGCCGCGCAGCCATGTCTACTTCCTGCGGTCACTGCCTTTCTCGGTCAGTTTCGGCGATTTCTTCTTCTGCCATGCTGGGATAAGGCCGGGCGTGCCGCTCGACCATCAGAACCTGCAGGACCTGATCTGGATCCGCGATGCCTTCCACGATCACCAGGAGCTTTTTTCTAAGGTGATCGTGCACGGGCACACGCCAGTCCCGGAAGCCGAGGTGAAGGCCAACCGCGTCAATGTCGACACGCTCGCCTGGAAGTCGGGAACGCTCAGCGCACTCGCCGTCAATGGCGGCGACAAGCAGATCATCGACGTGCAAGGCAAAGCGCTTTAACGCGCGCTGAGATTCAGGTGAGGCTAGCCTGACCTGAATATCAACACGCCTTCAGCCCGGTGCCGGCGCGGGAGTGCTTGCGATTTTTGTCGAGGCCTAGTTCAGCGAGGCCGTCACGCCGTAGCCGTCGACGGCCCGATGATTGGTCGCTGCGTCGGCGGCATAAATGCCCAGGCCGCAGAGCACGATGGCAGACAGCATGACAAAAGACAGGAGAGCTGCTTTCACGGACGTCATCTCTGGTTAAGCTTTCTGCATCTGGGCACGAGGCGGTTACCAATGGGTTGAAACGATAAAATGCGTCTCAATGTTTCGACGATTTCGCGCTTCTAAGCAGATTTCGTATCGCCGGTGTGTCGGCTGGATCACACAAAAGGTTCATGGCGGTTGCACCGGCGATACAAAGCGCGCCCTCTTAGGGCAGCGGCCGGACACAAACCAAGGGTGAAGAACGTTGTCCCCAGGCGGAAGCCGTGAGGCGTGCCAATTATGCCACGCTGCGGTCGATGAGGGGTTCGACGATCAGATCGTCGCCACCCAGGCGCGGGCAATCGCCAGGCCGGCGGCGTCGGCGTCGGGCCCGTTGCGGGCTATCTCGTCATCGAGCTTGCCGGCCCAATCTGGATGGCGCTCAGCGATGAGCGATGCGAAGCAGGTGCTCCAATCGCGCGCCATCGGGCTATCCACCTCGAAATGGAACTGGAAGCCATAGGCGGCGCGGCCGAGGCGAAAAGCCTGGTTTTCGGCGACCGCGCTGCCGGCCAGCCGCACGGCGTTTTCCGGCAGGCCGAACGTGTCGTCATGCCATTCGAAAATGGGGAAGCTTTCGGGCAAGCCGCCCAGCACCGCGTCCGACTTCGCGTCCGGCGTCAGTGACACTTTGTGCCAGCCGAACTCAGTGGCGCCGCCGATCTGGTTCGTGCCGCCGAAGGCGCGCGCCAGAAGCTGGCTGCCGAGGCAGATGCCGAGCACCGAGCGGTTCTTGTCGGTGAAATCGCGCGTGAGATCGAGCAACGCGGGAAAATAGGGACAGATCTCGTCGTCGAGCGCGTTCTGAGCGCCGCCCAACACGACGATCGCGTCATGCTCGCTACTGTCCCGCGGCAGCGTTTCGCCGTCATAGGGCTTGCGCAGATCGATGTCGGCACCGGCTTCTTCGAGCGCGGCGCCGATCTGGCCAAGGCCCTCATTGTCGAAATTCTGGACGACCAAAACCCGCATCGAAAACCTGCTGACATGAAAACGCTGGGGCGAGCGATATCATGCAGCCGATATTTCAGCCAAGATGCGGATCGAGAGAGAAAACTATGCCACTGCAGAACCGGGTCGACCCCTTCGGCGCCATACACGCGGTGCCCGAACGCGGCCTGTTCACCGGCAATCGCGGCATCATCCACGACCCTGAAACGAAAACGCTGTTGAAGAAGCGCTGGGCCTTGCCCGCCTGGATCATCTGCGTCTGCCAGTTCCGCAACGTGCGGCGCGAGCCGATGGGCCGCAACCGACAAGGCGCTGATCAAATGGGCGGAAAGGCCGGCTGGACCGAGCTGTTCTTCCTCGACGAGGTGACGGCTTTGGCCGCCGGCCACCGGCCCTGCTTTTTCTGTCGGCGTAAACAGGCGACCGATTTTGTATCCCGGTTCGGCGAAGCGTTCGGCATTGGAGAACCGCGCGCGCCGATGGTCGACAAGCGGCTGCACAAGGAGCGGTTGGCCTCAGGCGGACTGCCGCCTGCGGTTACCATATCCGAGCTTGGCGACTTGCCCGATGGGACGATGATCGCGCACGGCGACGCCGCCTATGCGCTGCGTTCCGGTACGGCACGCCAATGGTCGTTCGCGGGCTACGCCGGCCCAATTGCCTTCGATCGCTTCGCCGACCGACCGCTGCGCTTGCTGACGCCGGCGACCACCGTTGCGGTATTGCGGCAAGGCTTCGCGCCGGTCTGGCATCCGACCGCCGATACTTGACGATGCCCATCGCCTCGCCCATTGGTCGGCCATGCGCGCCAATTACAAAATGCAGCGGCTGTTCGTGCCGGACGATCTCGGGCCAGGCCTCGAATTCGATGCCGGACGACAGCAAAGCCATTATCTCGCGCATGTGCTGCGGCTCGGCGAGGGCGCCGAGGTTCTTTTGTTCAACGGCCGCGATGGTGAATGGTCGGCTTCGATCGCCGCCAAGTCCAAGAAGGCGGTCCGGCTGAAAGTGCTGGAACTGCAGCGACCGCAGCCGCCGCTGCCCGATCTCGTTTATTGCTTCGCGCCGCTGAAGCAGGGCCGGCTCGATTACCTTGTACAAAAGGCAGTCGAGATGGGCGCCGGTGTGCTGCAGCCCGTCATCACCCAGCACACGCAAGTGGCAAAGTCCGGCATCGAGCGGTTGCGCGCCAATGTCGTCGAAGCAGCCGAGCAATGCGGCATACTGGCCGTGCCGGAGGTGCGCGAGACCGAGAAGCTCGAACGGCTGCTCGGCAGTTGGGACAAGGAGCGGCGGCTGATCTTCTGCGACGAGGACGCCTCGACCAACAATCCGCTGCCGGCCTTGCAGGCGATCAAGGAAAAGAGGTTGGCCCTTCTGGTCGGGCCGGAAGGTGGATTTTCCGACGACGAGCGCAGGATGCTGCGGGCGCTGCCTTTCGTCACCGCCATCCCGCTTGGGCCACGCATCCTGCGCGCCGACACGGCGGCGGTGGCCGCACTTGCCGCGATCCAGGCGACGATCGGCGATTGGTGATCAAATCCTCTTGAGGCCTGGCTCAGGATTTTTTGCTTGATCGGCTCCTGACATTTCGTCCATCTAGCGCCGGCGGCCGTCCGGCCTCTGCAGCACCACGCCTCCTTTTCGACGCGCGAAGGGCGCTGTAACACTTAGGAACTGTGCAAGACGCCTGACGGAAGTCGATGCCGATTTCCCGGGCAAAGCGCTCGGAGGGGCCTCATGGCGCGCGACACGACCGATACCCAGCCCATCGAAGGCATCGACGAACTGGTCGGCTATCTGGCGGCCGGCAACAAGCCGCGCGAGAAATGGCGCATCGGCACCGAGCACGAGAAATTCCCCTTCTATGTCGACGGCAACGCGCCGGTGCCCTATGGCGGCGAGCGCGGCATCCGCGCCATTCTCGAAGGCATGCAGGAAAAGCTCGGCTGGGATCCGATCATGGATGCCGGGCGCATCATCGGCCTTGTCGAGCCGACCGGTCAGGGCGCGATCTCGCTGGAGCCGGGCGGCCAGTTCGAGCTTTCCGGCGCGCCGCTGGAGTCGATCCATCAGACCTGCCGCGAGGGCAACGCGCATCTGGCGCAGGTGCGCGAGATCGCCGAGCCGCTGGGCATCCGCTTCCTCGGTCTTGGCGGCAGCCCGAAATGGTCGCTGGCCGACACGCCGAAAATGCCGAAGTCGCGCTACGAGATCATGACCCGCTACATGCCCAAGGTCGGCACCAAGGGCCTCGACATGATGTATCGCACTTGCACGATCCAGGTGAATCTCGACTTCGAGAGCGAAGCCGACATGCGCCGCAAGATGCAGGTGTCGCTGAAGCTGCAGCCGCTGTCCACGGCGCTGTTCGCCAACTCGCCCTTCACCGAAAGCCGCCCGAACGGGCTGCAGAGCTGGCGCGGCGACATCTGGCGCGACACCGACAACCAGCGCTCCGGCATGCTCGAATTCTGCTTCTCGCCCGATTTCGGCTTCGCCGACTATGTCGAATGGGCGCTCGACGTGCCGATGTATTTCGTCATCCGCGACGGCCAGTATCACGACATGACGCGCTACACCTTCCGTGAGTTCATGGCGGGCGCCGCGCGCAACGAGATTCCCGACGGGCTGCCGGAGATGGGCGACTGGGCGAACCACCTCTCGACCCTGTTCCCCGACGTGCGGCTGAAGCGCTTCCTCGAGATGCGCGGCGCCGATGGCGGGCCGTGGCGGCGCATCTGTGCCCTGCCCGCCTTCTGGGTCGGGCTGCTGTACGACGAGCAGGCGTTGGACGCCGCCGAGGCGCTGACTGCCAGTTGGACCTACGAAGAAGCGCTGGCGATGCGCAACGCCGTGCCGGAGCAAGGCATTGCGGCCCCGTTCCGCAACGCCACTTTGCGCGACGTCGCCCGCGACGTGCTGGCGATCGCGCGCACGGGCCTGAAGAACCGCGGCAAGAAGAACCGCGACGGCTATGACGAGACCTCATTCCTCAACACGCTTGACGAGGTCGTGGCGCGCGGCACCACCAGCGCCGAGGAGATGCTGTCGGCCTACCATACGCGCTGGGGCGGCTCGATCGAGCCTGTGTTCATGGAATATGCCTATTAACCGTCGGGTACCCGCTACGCGGTTGGTTGGTAAAAGCCGCTTCAATCAGTGATCGAAACGAACTAGTCTTTTCCGGCGAGGACACTGCCGGAGGAGACCTCATGCCTTCCCTGTTCGATATTTTCACCCAGGCCCAGAACGGCGCCGGCATGCAGGCGCTGGCGCAGCAATACGGGCTTTCGATGCAGCAGGCGCAGGCCGCGGTCCAGGCGCTGCTGCCCGCCTTCTCGCAAGGGTTGCAACGCAACACAGCCGATCCTTACGGGATGGGCGCCTTCATGACGGCGATGGCGAGCGGCCAACACGCCAAATATTTCGAGGACGCGACCAGAGCCTTCTCGCCGCAAGGCATCGATGAGGGCAACGGCATCTTGGGTCATCTGTTCGGCTCGAAGGATCTGTCGCGCGCCGTGGCCGCTCAAGCCGCGCAGGCGACGGGATTGAGCCAGCAAGTGCTGCAACAGATGCTGCCGGCCATGGCCTCGATGATGATGGGCGGACTGTTCAAGCAGACCAACAATCAATTGACTGGGGGGCAGATGCAGGCCTTCGGCGGCAGCGGCAATCCGCTCGGCGAGATCATCGAGCAGATGATGCGGCAAAGCGGCGTGGCGCCGGCGCCGCAACCGGCGCCCAATCCCTATGGCGAGAATCCGCTCGGCAAAGTGCTGCAGGACATGTTCGGCGGCGGTGCGCCGCAGCAGCAGAGCCAACCCCAGCAGACGCCCAATCCCTATGGCGAGAACCCGCTCGGCAAGGTGCTGCAAGACATGTTCGGCGGCAGCGCGCCGCAACAGACTCAGCCGCCGCAGACGCAGAGCCCCTATGGCGACAATCCGCTCGGCAAAATCTTCGAGGAAATGCTGCGCCAGGGCGGCGGCGGGTTCGGCCTGCCCGGCGGACAGCCGGCGCCGCAGCCGCAACAGCGCCAGCCGCAGCAGAGCGCCCCGCAACAGCCGCAGACCAACCCGAGCGGCCGGCCGCGAAACCCGTTCGACGACATCTTCGGCAAGATGTTCGAGACCGGCGCGCAGCAGCGCGACGAATATGAAAAGACCGTCGGGACGATCTTCGATCAGTTCAAGCGCGACATGGACCGGCGGTAGGTATCACGCCGACGGCGAGGTCGTCATCCACGGGCGGAGCGACGCGAAGCGGAGCGCAGACCCAAGGATCCATTCCGCGACCTCCGCCGAAGAGCGCGGCGGAGCAGAATTCTGAACAGTTGCAGCACGTCAACGTCACGGCATGGATTCTAGGGTCTGCGCGCGTCGCTTCGGTCCTTGCTCCGCCCTAAAATGACGAACTAAAAGAAAAATGCCCGGTCCTGGAGGAGGAACCGGGCAAATGTGCAGGCGGGCCGGCGGGGAACCGGCAGGGAGTGTGGGAGCCTGCATGAACCTTCGTCGCGCCGAGCCGTGAAAAGGTTCAACGCGATCGGAAATCCAGGGGCAACGCGCCCGCTCAGCCTACCTGGCGAGCAAGGTCCTCGATCGTGTCGGCGCGCTCGCTGGCGATGGCGCGCAGCTTCACCGTCGGATCTCGGCCGAAGGGCACGGCGACGGCAACGTGAAGGTCGGCGCGCGTCAGGCCGATATCGGCAAGCTCGGCGTCCGTCATCTCGCCCAGGCGATAGAAGGCGCGACGGTTTTTCCAGGCTCGGTAGCTGTTGGCGATGGCATTGACCACAAGCGTCGCAACGGCCGGACGCGTAGTGATGCGCGGTGTCTCGGAGGCGAATTCAATCGTGGTCATTTCAGTCTCTCCTTTCAGGAGTCGAGCGGACGAAACCAGCCAATCGGCGCCTTGGGAGAAGCGCCGTTCCGGTTTCCATTCACATGTTCTCATGTGGACAGTGGCAATTTGCCATCGTACGATTGATTAATCCAACGAATGTTTTTAATCTTTGGCATCAACATCAATGATAGGTTGGACCGATGAAAGCGCCGCTTGACCTCGATCAGTTGCAAACCTTCATCTCGATCGCCGACACCGGCAGCTTCACCCGTGCGGCCGAAGAGGTGCACCGAACACAGTCGGCGGTGTCGATGCAAATGCGGCGGCTGGAGGAGCGGATCGGCAAGCCCCTGTTCGAAAAGGACGGCCGCACCAACAAGCTGACCGAGGAAGGCGACAGGCTGCTGTCCTACGCACGGCGGCTGATCTACCTGAACCGCGAGACCTTGGCCGCCTTCGACGACCAGCGCCTGGAAGGCACGATTCGCATCGGCACGCCGGACGACTATGCCGACCGCTTCCTGCCCGAGATCATGGCGCGCTTCTCGCGCTCCAACCCGCGTGTCGAGCTAACCGTGGTCTGCGAGCCGACACCGGGGCTGGTCGAGCACATCAAGCGCGGCAATCTCGACCTGGCGCTGGTGACGCATAACGACACGCGCGGCCAGTCGGAGGTCGTGCGGCGCGAGCCGCTTTTATGGGTGACCTCGGCCAACCACGCCACGCATGAACAGGAAATCCTGCCGATGGCTTTCGGCCGGCCGAACTGCATCTGGCGGCGCGCCGCAGTCGACGTGCTCGACCGGCAGAGCCGCGAATATCGCGTGCTGTTCTCCAGCTTCTCGGCCACTGTCATCACCGCAGCCGTGCTGTCAGGCCTCGCCATCTCGGTGCTGCCGGAATGCGCGCTCCGGCCCGGCATGCGCGTGCTTGGCGAGGCCGACGGCTTCGGCCAGTTGCCGGACTGCCGCATCGGCATCATGCGCGGCCAGACCTCGCAGCCGGAGATCGTCGACGCTCTGGCCCGTCACATCGCCGAAAGCCTCGACAACATTTCCGTGCCGATCAGCGAAGAGGCGGGAAGCTTCGACTTCGCCGCGCTCGCCTTCGCCAAGATGAAGCGGGTCAAGGCAAACCAGATCATGCCCGGCTGGTAAGGCGGAGGCAATTCCAGGAAAAGTGTGAAGCGGTTTTCCGTCAGGAAAACAAAGAGATAGAGCGGTTCACCGTTTCCGTGAAACGGAGGAGCGCTCTATGCGCGAACGGCAGACCGTTCCGGCTTAGTGTGCGAAACACCCGGCAACGCCAGCAACTGGCCGGGTTCCAGCGGCGGCGACAGCAGATAGCCCTGCAATTGACGGCAGCCCATGCCGACCAGCAGGGCCTTCTGTCCATCGGTCTCGACGCCTTCGGCGGTCACTTCCACCCTTAGCGCCAGCGCCAACTCGATCAGCGACTTGACGATCGCGCGGGCACTTTCGTCCTCGTCGAGAAGGCGCACGAAGGAGCGGTCGATCTTCAGCTTGTCGATCGACTGACGGCGCAGATAGCTCAGCGACGAATAGCCGGTGCCGAAGTCGTCTAGAACGATGCGGACGCCGGAATCACGCAGGGTTGCGATGACGGAGGTAATCGTGTCGTTGTGCTCGAGCAGCACCCCCTCGGTGGTCTCGAGTTGCAGCCGGGCCGGGTCCAACCCGGTCTCGCTCAGCACCGATGCAACCAGTGCGGCGAAGCCGGCATCGCGCAACTGCACCGGCGAGATGTTGACGGCGATCCAGGGCAGTTCGGTCGTGACCGCGAAGCGGCAGGCCTCGGTCAGCGCCCATTTGCCGAGTTCGCCGATCAGCCCTCGTTCTTCCGCGATGGCGATGAATTGCCCCGCAGGCAGCGCGCCATGCACCTCATGCCCCCAGCGGATCAGCGCTTCGGCGCCAAGAATCCTGTGGCCGTCCACCGCGAAGACGGGCTGATAGGCGAGCCTTATGCCGCCGTCGCCATCCAGCGCCTTGCGCAGCTCCGCCTCGACCTTGCGCTTGCGCAGCAGCAGATCGTCCATGTCGCAGGCAAACAGCTGGTAGCGGCCACGGCCGTTCTTCTTGGCCTCGTAGAGCGCAATGTCGGCCTTGCGCAGAAGATCGTCCGCGTCAGTCTTCGATCCCGACGACAGCGCGATGCCGATGCTGGCGCTGACGAAGACCTGATCATCGATCAGCCTGAACGGCTCGCGCAGCTTCAAAAGCAGCCTTTCGGCGATGTCTTCGGCGCTTCTGACATCGGGCACATCGAGCAGGATGACGGCGAACTCGTCGCCGCCGAGCCGCGCGACGGTATCGACTTCGCGGATCGTGTGCTTGAGCCGCGCGGCCGTTTGGCGCACGAGCTGGTCGCCGGCCGGATGACCGAGCGTGTCGTTGATGTGCTTGAAGCGGTCGAGGTCGAGGTAAAGCAGCGCCACGCGCGTTCCGTCCTGGCTGGCGAACAGCAGCGTGCGCCGCAGGCGGTCCTCGAACAGCGCACGGTTGGGCAGCCCGGTGAGCGTGTCGTGGAAGGCGAGATATTGCGCCTGGTCCTGGCTGGTCTGCAGCGCGGCCGAGGCGCGGCGCAACCGGCGCAGCAGGAACACCAGAACGCCGCCCGCCACAAGCAGGGCGATCGCCAAGGCTGGCGCGATCTTGCGCACCAAGGTGAGGCCAGGCCGCAACTGGTCCCAGCCGATGTAGCCGAGGATGACGCCACGCGAATCGACCAGCGGAACGGCGGCCGGACCAACCGGCTGCGACAGCGGCACCAGGCGCGCGCCATCGAGCAGGTATTTTGCCGCGATCTTGCCGATGACGGCATCGTTGATGAACTCGGCCGAGATATGCAGATATTCCGTGCCAGCGGCTTGGGTGACGCGATCCGTGCTCGGCACCAACGGCATGATGCTCAGGATCGCGGGCTTCCCCTGGAGCGAGACAAGATCCTGCGCGACCATCTTGGCCGGCTGGCCGGACGCGTCGGCCTTCGGGGGCTCAGTCAACATGTGGCGCAGCTTGTCGATGGTCGGCTGCAGTTCGGGCTCATCCTCGCCAAAGGCCGACGCCGCGAGGACCTTGCCTTCCCGCATGGCGTGGATTGCATGGTTGGCTGCGTCGAGAATGTAGACCCGGTTGTGACCGTAGTAGGTGTACATCCAGGTGCTGAGGTTTTCCTCGATCCAACCCTGATTGCCCGCCCTCACATTGATCACGGAATCATCCCAGACGGTCACGCTCTCCTGCTCGCGCTGGACCGCGGCAATCTGATCCTTCAGGCCATCGGCGATGAAAATCTTCTGCCGTTCGAGCGAGGACTTGTCGGCCTGGTCGGTGGCGTAGAAGCCGAAACCGACGACGATGGCCAGCGCGAAAGCGGCGAGCGTCAGCACGGTCAGCGTGACCTGGTGCGTCAACGGGCTGCTGTTGTGGCGTGCGCTCATCGCGTCCCTGGCCGGCTCATGTGCCGCCAGTGAAAGCAAATCGGGCTTAAGATCGCGTTATAATATTAGCGAGGTTTGTCCCGGCTTGACGCCGGCCGATAAGCGCTCCCCAATCGCCAAATGAGTGAAACAGCAACCGAATCACGCAGCAACGCCACCGAATACACGGTGAGCGAGATTTCCGGCGCGCTGAAGCGCACTGTCGAGGACGCCTTCGGCAATGTGCGGGTGCGTGGCGAGATTTCCGGCTATCGCGGCCCGCATTCGTCCGGCCACGCCTATTTCGCGTTGAAGGACGACCGGGCGCGGATCGATGCCGTGGTCTGGAAGACCACGATGGCACGCCTGAAGTTCCGCCCCGAGGAAGGCATGGAGGTGATCGCCAGCGGCAGGCTGACGACCTATCCCGGCAAATCCAACTACCAGATCGTCATCGACAATCTCGAACCGGCCGGCGCCGGTGCGCTGATGGCGCTGCTCGAGGAGCGCAAGCGCCGGCTGCAGGCCGAAGGCCTGTTCGATGCCGGCCGCAAGCGGCGGCTGCCGTTCATGCCGCGTGTGATCGGCGTCGTCACCTCGCCGACCGGCTCCGTGATCCGCGACATCATCCATCGCATCAAGGACCGGTTTCCGCTCCATGTGCTGGTCTGGCCGGTGAGGGTCCAGGGCGAGACGACAGCCAAGGAAGTGACCGCGGCCGTCAACGGTTTCAACGCATTGACCTGGGACGGCCCCATCCGCCAGCCGGACCTGTTGATCGTGGCACGCGGCGGCGGCAGCCTGGAAGACCTCTGGGGCTTCAACGACGAAGGGCTGGCACGCGCCGTCGCGGCGTCCTCCATCCCCGTGATCTCCGCCGTCGGGCACGAGACCGACACGACGCTGATCGACTTCGTTGCCGATAGGCGCGCGCCGACGCCGACGGGCGCGGCCGAGATCGCCGTGCCGGTCAGGGCGGACCTGGAGGCGACGCTCGCCAGCCTTGGCGCGCGGCTCAATGCCTGCTCCACGCGGCATCTGGATCGCAAGCGCCAGGCGGTGCGCGCGGCGGCGCGCGGGCTGCCTTCGCCCGACCAGTTGCTGGCGCTGCCGCGCCGCCGTTTCGACGATGCGACCAGCCGGCTCGGCCGCGGACTGACGGTGAATATCGAGCGCAAGCGGGCAACGCTGGAGCGACAAAGGCTGACGCCGGCGACCCTGTCGCGGCGTCTCAACGAAGCGCGCACGCTGACGGGGCGGGATATCGCGCGTGCCCGCGCGGCGTTCTTCGCCATCGTGCGCGAGCGGCGCGCGCGCTTCAAACGCACGTCGACGCGACTGTCGCCTGCGCCAATCGTGCGGCGCCAGAAGCAGCAGGCCGACACGCTGGCCGCGCTGACGCGCCGCCAGGATCAGGCGGCGGCGCGGCGACTGGACCGGCTGCGCGCGGCGCTGACCCAGGCGGACCGGCTCTTGTCGACGCTGTCGCACAAGGCCGTGCTGGCACGCGGCTTCGCGCTGGTCAAGGACGCCGGCGGTTCGGTGATCAAGCGGGTCGAAGAGGTGGCGCCAGGCGCCGCCTTACAGCTTGAATTCGCCGACGGCACCGCCGAGGCCATTGCCACCAGCGGCGGCGCGCGACCGAAACTGGCCGCCAAGTCGTCCACGAAGGCCAAGGAACCTGGCAAACAGGGCTCGCTGTTCTGAGATGATCAGCCACGATCCGCATCTTCGCACGCCTTCGGGCAAGCCGCGCCTACGCGCATTCGGCGTTGTGCTGGACGGAACGCCGGGCCGCTTCAACGCCATCACCGATGTGCCAGGAGTATCGGTCGGCTACACGACGCTGATCTCAGGCGACGGTCCGCTTCGGGTTGGGACCGGACCGGTGCGTACCGGCGTCACCGCGATCCTGCCAAGGCCGGTCGCGGAACTTGCGACGCCGGTGTTTGCCGGCGTGTTCAGCCAGAACGGCAATGGCGAGCTGACGGGAACGCATATCATCGAGGAGACCGGCGCGTTCAACTTCCCGGTCACCGTCACCAACACGCATTCCTGCGGCGTCACCCGCGACGGCACGCTGCGCTGGATGCACAAGGTGCTGCCGGCCGCGCTCGACACAGGCTGGGTCCTGCCGGTGGCGGCCGAGACCTATGACGGCTTCCTCAACGACATTAACGGCCATCATGTCGGCTTCGACCATGTCGCGGAAGCGCTTGACGGGGCGACCAGCGGCGCCATTGAGGAAGGCAGCGTCGGCGGCGGCACCGGCATGATCACCTTCGGCTTCAAGGCCGGATCCGGCACCGCCTCACGCGTCGTCGAATGGCAGGACGGGCGTTATACGCTGGGTGTCTTCGTGCAGTCGAATTTCGGCCAGCGGCGCAATTTCACCATTCGTGGCCGGCGCATCGGGCAGGAGCTTGTCGACCCGGCGATCCGCAAGGCGACGGCACGCGCCGAAAAGGGTTCGATCATCGCCATCGTCGCCACCGACGCGCCGTTCCTGCCGCACCAGATGAAGCGGCTCGCCAGGCGCGTGCCGCTCGGCATCGCCATGACCGGCGGCTATGGCTATCACAGTTCGGGCGACATTTTTCTCGCCTTCTCGACCGCCAATCCGGAAGCTGCGCTCGGCGCCTCGGGCAGCATCGGCCGCGCGGAATTCATTCCGGATGTCGACATCGATCCGTTCTTCGACGCGGTCGTGCAAGGTGTCGAGGAGGCGATCCTCAACGCGTTGGTCGCCAATGAGGATATGACGGGACGCGACGGCAATTTCGTGCCGGCGCTGCCTAAGGAGTGGCTGAGGGAAAAATTCGGGGAAAGATGACGCTACCGTCCGGCTGTGGCGAGCGGGTATTTACTCCGCGGGCTTGTCCGACTTCGGTTCGCCGCTGCCTTCTTCGGCGGCTTCCTCGAGGCGCGATGCGATCAGTTCCTGGATGTCGCCGACCTCTTCCTGGATGTCCTCCAGGAGAATGCCAGCCTCGGCGGCCTTGGCGCAGCATTCCTTAGCGAGAGTCTCGGCCTGCTGGTCGATCTCGATCGGCGAATGCGGGCATTGGACTTTCTCGCCAATCCATCCGCGCAAGAACTCGATCGCATGTTCACTCATACTGCTTCTTCCCTAGCGGCAAAGCCGGTTGGTAGTCATCAACGCCCGCACCCTGTCAAAGGATGCATGTCCCATTCGAACCGAGTCGGCCTCCACCGGCAAGACGTCTTGCCCATGGTCCGTGGAGCCGAAGGAATGGAATGGTTCAAGGTGCACGTTCAGATCAGCGAAAATGATGGTACCGTTGGCTGGGCTCGAACCAGCGACCCCCAGATCCACAATCTGGTGCTCTAACCAACTGAGCTACAACGGCCTGCCTGCCTGAGCTGGATCGACGTGAAAGCTTCATTCTCCGTGATCCGCTCTGTCGTTGGCGATGCGTCAAATACGGGCTATCGAATTCTAATTCAAGGGCCTTGATAAGGTAAAGGATTGGTTTCCTCATCCGCCTTTCGTCAAGGCAAAAGAAAAGGCCGGCGGGAGGAGGTGCCGGCCTTTTCCTGTTACGAGCCAGCGGGAGGAGGTGCTGGCTGGTCACCCCGGAAACGGAGGGAGGAGGTTCCGTTTCCGGGTATCTGGTTGTTCAACCCTATCGCACGACTATTTGTCTGACGAAATGCGACGTTTTGATGCATCGCGGGGTTGTGCGCGAAAATCAGGCAGCCTTGACGTCCTTGATCGCCTTCTCAAAGGCGGTCTTGACCGGCTTGGAGACGTCCTCGACCGCCTTGGCGGCGACGGTCTGGAACTCCTTGGTCTGCTCGACGGCCATTTCAACGCGCTTGCGCAGGAAGGAGGTCTGCAGCTCGACGACTTCCGAAAGGGTCTTGGCGCCGACAAGGGCTTCGAGGTGCGAGAAGCTGGCCTCGGCATTGGCGCGCAGCGCGGCGATCGCCTTGAGCGAAACGTCGCTGGAAACGGTCTTGGCGGTCTCGTAGGTCGACTCCAGGACCTTCTGGGTCTCCTCGGCGCCGGTCTTCAGCTTGGTATAGGCTTCCTTCGACTGCTCGACGCCCTTCTCGGCGAAGGCTCGGATCTGGTCGGTGGCTTTGGAAGCGTCGAAGCTCGGGAATTCAACGTTTTCGATGGTCTTGGTCGTGGTCGTCTTGGACATTTTCCAACCTTTCGGGGCAGCGGCTTTGACAGAAAGCCGTCTCGTTCATGTATGATGGCAATATAGAGGATTTTTTGTGCATTGCAACATCTTTGTTGCAGCGCACCATAAAATCTTCCCCCACGTCAGCCCTTGCGGCCGTTAACCAAGAGCCCAGAGATTTCGACCGTTGCAAGCCAAGGCTTGTGGACCTTCGAGCCGCGGGCTTTTATTAACAAAGCGTTAACTGAAAATGCCCGCTCCGGAGGGTCGGCCAGCGCATGCCGCCTGAAAACTACTCCTTCCTCGACGTCGCCGTGCTCGACGCGGTGCGCCAGCGCTTTGCCGCCGGCAACGCTTTGGCAATCTTGTCGAGCGACCTCGAACAGGTGATCTGGGCAAACGGACCTGGGGCGTCGATGTTCGGCTATCCGGATATCGAAGCCATCATCGGCGCTTCGGCGCGGCTGCCGCTTATTGCCCGGCGGCAGATCATGGCGACCAGCGGTTTTCCGGATATCGGCAGCGATCGCGCCATCACGGTGAGGCTGGCGACCGGTATTGTGAGCCGCGCCGTCGGCTTCCTGGCCAGTGCCGTGACGATGCCGGACGGCGAAAAGGCGATCATGCTGGCGGTACCGGCGGCGCAGACAAGCTCGCGCAGCGCCGGCGAGATCGCCAGCCGCGCCATCGGCGGTTTCACCGAAGCCGGGCATTTCATCGCCTTCGTCGACGCGCAAGGGGGTGTCGAGGCGGCCTCGGACGGCTTTGCGGCGCTCGGCATCGAGCGGCGGACGCTGGCTGCCCTGGTTGCGGACGTGACGGCCAGCGGCGACCGCCTCGTCAAGCGCCTCGTGCCTGGCACCGGCACCTCCTACCCGGCCGGTTTTGCCCGGCTCACCGACACGCGGCATCTGCTGGTGGTGATCGACGAGGACCAACTCGACGATCAAGGCGATCACCCGGCGGGGGTGACGGCCATGCCATCCGGCGAAAGCCCGGACGTCGAACCCAGCCAGGACATCAGCCCAGCGCCGGCCGTGGTGGCCGTAGAACGGGCTGAAGTACCTCAGGCGGCTGCCGAAGAGGATGCGCAGGCCGCCGGCGAGCCCGTGGCTGCCAAAGAGCCGGAGGCTGCCCCGCCAAGCTTCGAAAGCAGCGTAGCCGCCGCGGGAACCGTGGCCGACCAGCAGCCCACCGAGACCGATCATCAAGCCAATGCCGTCGAAGCGGGCCCACGGGCCTCCGAAGCCGGCCAGCATGACCATTGGTATTTCAACACCGGCGACGACGATGCCCGGCAAGCTGAACCGGAAGCGCCGACGAAGGACGAGCCGGCGGAGGTCGTCACAGCCGAAGACCGGCGGCAAGAAGTCAACGAAACCGCCGCACGCGAAACCATCGCGCCGGCGCAGCCGGCCTCGCCCCGCGACATTGACCGCTCAGCGCCGCCGCTGCGCTTCGTCTGGCGCACCGACGCCGAAGGTAAATTCAGCGCACTGTCGCCCGAATTCGCCGAGATCGTCGGCCAGCCGGCCGCCGATGTGATTGGCCGCCGCTTCAAGGATGTCGCCACCACGTTCGGCCTCGACGCCTCGGGCGAGATCGCCGGCCTGCTCGAACGCCGCGACACCTGGTCCGGGCGCTCAGTACTGTGGCCCGTGGCCGGCACCGGGCTGAAGATCCCTGTCGACCTGGCGGCGCTGCCCGTCTATGGCCGTAGCCGCGCTTTCGAGGGTTTTCGCGGCTTCGGCGTTGCGCGCGCGGCCGACGCCGTCGTCGATCCCGAAGCGCTTGGCATGGCCCTGGTGCCGAACGCCGCGCCTACTGGGCCCGCTCCCGCTGGGGGCGAGCCGTCGGTCGCGAAGCCAACCGCGGAGCCGGAACAGCCAAAGCCCGAAGATCCGTTCCAGGGCGAAGTGCCGGCGTTGACCATCGTGCCGAAACCGGAACGGCGCTTCGCCGACAAGGTGATAAGGCTGGCCGAGCATCGCCAGCCGGCCAACGACAAGCAGCCGGGAAACGACACGCCTCACAAGGGTCTGTCGATCCTCGAGCGCAGCGCCTTCCGGGAGATCGGCGAGCGGCTGCGCAGGGACAGTTCCGCCCCCGCCGAGCCGGGCCTCGCCGAAGCCGACAAGCAGTCCGATGCGACCGTTGCCGGCAAGGATGACGCAGCGGCGAAGGAGCCGACCGGCGAAGTGCCGGCCGCGGCAAGCCGGTCGCCTGCGCCTGAAGCAGCCGAGCACGAGAGCTCCGTGAACGAAGCGACCCTGCCATCCGCGCCGGAAGCTTCGGAGACCGTCGACTCGAAGGCCGATGCGGAGACCGCCGAAGCCCAGACCGAGGCCGAAGACCAAAAAGACTTGGCGCGACTTGACGGCATCGATGACGCTGCTGAGACCAGCGACACCAGCCGGCCCGAGACGCCCGTCGTTTCCGGCTCGCTGCTCAGCTATGCCGACGGCGAGAAATCCACCGAAGCAGCCGGCGCCGAACCGGTCTCCGAAGACAAGCAGGCAGCGAGCGCCCAGCACGCGGTCGAACATGGCGCCGCGGAACCGCGACAGTCGGCCGAACAGCCTATGGCACAGCCGGTCGCTGCCGAGCCGCCTGCCCGCGATGCGGCGGACGACGACAGCATGACCGCCGACGATTTTCGCGATGCGCAAGACAGCGAGGATTGGGCCGGCTCCGACGCGGATGCCGCCACCACGGCCTCAGACAAACAGCCGGAAGAACCGGTAGTGCTGGTGCGGCCGCGGCTGGAAGTGCCGCCGCTGAAACTCTCGGGTTTTGTGCCGTCCGCTTTTTCGACCGGCGAGGAAACCAAGGCGCCCGATACATCCATCCTCGCCCGGCTGCCGGTGCCGTTGCTCATCCATTCGGGCGACATGCTGCATTATGCCAATGAGGCTTTCCTCGAGCTCACCGGCTACGACGCGCTGGACGACCTCACGGATGCGGGAGGCCTGGGCGCGCTCTTTGCCGACCCCTACGCCGAGGACGCAGCCGCGGATGAAAGCGACCACTCGCTGAAGCTCAAAACCCGCCAGGGTCAGGAATTTCCGATCGATGCGCTGCTGCGCTCGGTGCCGTGGCGCGGCGGCAAGGCGCTTATGCTGGTGGTGCGGCGCTCCGGCGAGGACGATGCGGCGCATTTCACCGCCGCCAATGACGAACCGGCGCTGCAGCCGGACGTGCCGGAGTTGAAGTCGCGCATCGCCGAGATGCGCACCATCATCGACACCGCCACCGACGGCGTGGTGCTGATCGGCCGCGACGGCAACATCCGCTCGATCAGCCGGCCGGCGGAAGCCCTGTTCGGCTTCGACAGCGACGAGGTCGCGGGCAAGCCCTTTGCCTCGCTGTTCGCCATCGAAAGCCAGCGCGCGGCGCGCGACTATCTCGCCGGCCTTTCAGAGGCGGGCGTGGCGAGCGTGCTCAACGATGGCCGCGAGGTCATCGGCCGCGAGGCGCAGGGACGTTTCATCCCGTTGTTCATGACCATCGGCAGGCTGCCGAACGACAGCGGCTTCTGCGCCGTGGTGCGCGACATCACGCAATGGAAACGGGCTGAGGAAGACCTGACGCAGGCACGCGCCGTGGCCGAGCGCGCCTCCTCGCAGAAGACGGATTTCCTGGCCCGCATCAGCCACGAGATCCGCACGCCGCTCAACGCCATCATCGGCTTTTCGGAGCTGATGGTGGACGAGAAATTCGGTCCGGTCGCCAACGACCGCTACCGCGACTATCTGCGCGACATCAACCGTTCCGGCAACCACGTGCTCGATCTCGTCAACGACCTGCTCGACATCTCCAAGATCGAGGCCGGCCAGCAGGAGATGGATTACGAAGCGGTGTCGCTCAACGACACACTGGCCGAGACGGTGGCGATGATGCAGCCGCAGGCCAATCGCGAGCGCGTCATCATCCGCTCCAGCTTCGCCTCGCGGCTGCCGGAAGTGGTGGCGGATTTGAGAAGCGTGCGCCAGATCGCCCTCAACATCCTGTCCAACGCCATCCGCTACACCCAGGCCGGCGGCCAGGTGATCGTGTCGACCGCTTACGAGGCCTCGGGCGATGTCGTCATGCGCGTGCGCGACACCGGCATCGGCATGACGCAGGCCGAGATCGAGCAGGCGCTGAAGCCGTTCAAGCAGATCAACGCGCTGAAGCGCGGCCGTGGCGACGGCACCGGCCTCGGCCTGCCGCTCACCAAGGCCATGGTGGAGGCGAACCGCGCCCGGTTCACCATCACCTCCACGCCGGGCGAAGGAACGCTTGTCGAGGTTGGCTTCCCCTCGACCCGCGTGCTCGCCGAGTAGCCCTGTCAGAACCCAAAGAAAAAGGCGTCCTGGAGGACGCCTTGAGAAATGGGATGCTGTCACAACGGGGGCTTGAGCTGAACCTCAGGGGACGAGGAACGGGATTTCTCCCTCAAGTTACTCGCGACTATCGGGGGCGTCCCTTAACAAGTCCTTACCGGGCGGCGAAAAAATTTACGAATGTGTACCACCCGTGAAATCTAGGTAAATTCGGCGGAGAGATTTCGTTAACCACGACGGTATCAGCTTGCCAGCTGCGGCAGGTTCCTGAACAGCTCCAGCGCTTCGGGATTGGCGAGCGCTTCCTTGTTCTTGACGGCGCGGCCGTGGACCATGTCGCGCACCGCGAGCTCGGTGATCTTGCCGGATTTGGTGCGCGGGATGTCGCTGATGGCGACGATCTTGGCCGGCACGTGGCGCGGGCTGGCGCCGGTGCGGATCTTGGCGCGGATGCGTTTTTCCAGATCCTCGTCCAGGGCCACTCCGGCGGCCAGGCGCACGAACAGCACGACGCGGACGTCATTGTCGAAATCCTGGCCGATGCACAGCGCCTCGAGGATTTCCGGCATCTGCTCGACCTGATTGTAGATCTCGGCCGTGCCGATCCTGACGCCACCAGGATTGAGCGTGGCGTCGGAGCGGCCGTGAATGATCATGCCGCCATGCGCCGTCCATTCGGCGAAATCGCCATGGCACCAGACATTGTCGAAACGCTCGAAATAGGCGGCGTGATACTTCTTGCCTTCGGGATCGTTCCAGAAGCCGATCGGCATCGACGGGAAGGCCTTGGTGCAGACCAGCTCGCCCTTCTCCTGCCGGATCGGCTTGCCGTCATCGTCCCAGACATCGACGGCCAAGCCGAGGCCCGGCCCCTGAATCTCGCCGCTCCAGACCGGCTCGGTCGGCACGCCGAGCACGAAGCAGGAGACGATGTCGGTGCCGCCCGAGATCGAGGCCAGATGCACGTCCTTCTTGATGCCGTCATAGACGAAACGGAAATCCTCCGGCGACAGCGGCGAACCGGTGGAGGAGAGCGTGCGCACCGTCGACAGATCGTGGCTGGCGATCGGCTTCAGCCCGGCCTTGCGGACCGAATCGATGAACTTGGCCGAGGTGCCAAAATAGGTCATCTGCTCGGCATCGGCGAAATCGAACAGCACATTGCCATCGGGATAGAAAGGCGAGCCGTCATAGAGCAAAAGCGTCGCGCCAGACGCCAGGCCGGAGACCAGCCAGTTCCACATCATCCAGCCGCAGGTGGTGAAGTAGAACAGGCGATCGCCGTCGAGCAGGCCGGCATGCAGCCGGTGCTCCTTGACATGCTGGATCAGCGTGCCGCCGGCCGAATGCACGATGCATTTCGGGATGCCCGTCGTGCCGGACGAAAACAGGATGTAGAGCGGATGGGCGAATGGCAGCCGATCGTAGCTGACGGTCCTGGCGGCGAAGGGCGAAAGCGCTTCCTCAAGCGCGGCCGCCTTGTCGATGGTGGCGGCGACGTCGGCCGAGGTGCCGAGATAGTCGACGATCAGCACCTTGCTCAGCGTGGCAAGCTTGGCCGCTACCGCGCGCACTTTGTCTGCCACCTCGATCGCCTTGCCGTTGTACCAATAGCCGTCCGGCGCGATGAAGACGACCGGCTCGATCTGGCCGAAACGGTCGAGCACGCCCTGCTCGCCGAAATCGGGAGAGCATGAGGACCAGACGGCGCCGATCGAGGCGGCGGCCAGCATCGCGGCGATGGTTTCGGGCATATTGGGCATCATGGCCGCGATGCGGTCGCCGGCCTTGACGCCGAGCGACAGGAAGAGCTGCTGCAGCCGCGAGGTCAGCGCATGCAGTTCGTTCCAGGACAGCCGGCGCTCGACCTTGTCCTCGCCGCGAAAGATTATGGCCTGGCCGCTGACGGTCTTCTTCAACAGGTTTTCGGCAAAGTTCAACCTGGCGTCAGGAAAGAAAGCCGCGCCCGGCATCTTCTCGCCGTCGACAAGATTGCGCTCGCCCTTGTCGCCGACAAGATCGCAAAAATCCCAGACCAGGCTCCAGAAGCCTTCGCGGTCCTCGATCGACCACCGGTGCAACTCGGCATAATTGGAGAATGACAGCCCGGTCTTCGCCTCCGCAGCCTTCGTGAACGCCGTCAGGGGTGCTGCTTCGATCCGATCCTGCGTCGGGATCCACAAAGGTGTGTCGGCGGCCATGATCGCTCCTCCCAAGCGCGTCGCTTTCGAGCCATTTAGCTCAAGATCGCATATGCCATCGTCCCAAAAACGGCACGCAACCGCGGACCGGGATCGTGCAAACTGCTTATGCATGTTGCAGCGCAGCAGAGCAAGATTTTGTTCGGATGGCCCGTGGCGAGCACGGCGCAAACGCCATCGCAAGGCCATAAAGACTTGAAAAGCGTCGGCGCTCGGGTACACCCGTCGGGCGATTTGTCGGCAACAGAAGCATACGGGGCGAAATGCCATCATCTTTGATCCGGCGCGGGGTGTGGGCGATCGGCGTTGCCGTGCTCGTCATCGCGCTCGCGGTCGCGGCACTGCCGCTGATTGCCTCGACCCGCATCGTCCGCGACCGCATCGCTTGGGAATTGAGCGCCTGGAGCGGCTTCAGGGTCACCATCGACGGCTCGCCGCGCATCGAGGTGTGGCCGAAGTTCCGGGCGATCCTCAGCGACGTGACCCTGTCGCAATGGACCGAGACCGACGCGCCGCCGGTGGTCGAGGCCGATCGCCTGGAAGTCGATCTCTCGGCCATGGCCGCCTTGCAGGGTGACGTCGCCTTCTCGACGGCAAGGCTGGTGCGGCCGACGATCAGGGTGCAGCGCATGGCGAGCGGCTTCTATCTGCCGCCGCTTCCGACCGGCGGGCGCATCACGCGCTCGATCGATACCGCGCGCGGGGTGGTGACGGCCAACCCGCAGAAGCCCGATCTCGGCAGATTGCCGTCCGATCCGTTCGGCACCGTCGAGTTCCGCGATGGCCGCGTCGTGACCACGGCCGACGGCAAGGACACCGAAATCCTGAGCAGCCTGAGCGGCCAGGTGAACTGGCAAGCGATGAACAGCGAAGCATCGCTGACCGCGACCGGGATCTGGCGCGGCGAAAGCGTGCAGCTCGATTTCTCCTCGGCGAAGCCGCTGGTGCTGTTTGCCGGGGGTGCCGCGCCCGTCACCCTCTCCTTCAAGGCGGCGCCAGCGACGTTCTCCTTCGACGGAACGGCCTCGATGTCGGACAATGCCTATCTGGACGGCCAGGCGAAGTTCGCCGCGCCGTCGCTGCGGCGCGTGCTGGAGTGGTCGCAAGCCGGGCTCGCGCCGGGTGCTGCGATCGGCGCGGTCTCGATCGCCAGCAAGGTCAACGCCTCGGCGGGGCGCGTGAAGTTCGAGAACACCACGGTCACCCTCAACAACAATCCGGGCATGGGGGCGCTTGATTTCTCCGTCGCGGACGGGCGGCCGGTGGTTGCCGGCACGCTCGCTTTCGACACGCTCGATCTCAGGTCTTTCCTGTCGGCCTTCACGCCGGTCGCGCCGACCGGCGAGGTGGGCCCCGGCGACATCGACACCAGTTTCGCCGATCGAATAAACCTTGACCTCAGGCTGTCGGCGGCGCACGCCATGGCGGGACCGGTGCAGCTCGCCGACGTCGCGGCAACCGCGCAGGTCAAGAACGGCCTTGCCGTGTTCGACATATCCGACGCGTCGGCCTTTGGCGGCACCGTCCAGAGCAGCCTGCGTTTCGACCGCAAGCCGGAAGGCACGCAAGTCGAGATGCGGCTCCTGGCATCGGATGTGGATACGGGAGCCTTTGCCACGGCGGCGGGAATGACGCAGCTGGTGCCGGCCGGCACCGGCACGGTGTCGGTCATCCTCAAGGGGCCGGGCAAGGCCTGGAGCTCGATCTTCGAGAATGCCGACGGATCATTCTCGGCGACGTTCGGGCCGGGCACACTCAACGGGCTCGACCTGCCGGCCTTCCTCAAGCGCACCCAGCAAGGCGGCTTCTTCGCGCTCAACGACGTCGCCAAGGGTTCGCTGCCGATCGACGGCGCCGAGATCAAGGCAAGCATCTCCAAGGGCGTGGCGCGCCTGGACAAGGCCGAGATCAACGCGCAGAAATACAAGATCTGGCTGTCCGGCATCGCCTCTTATGTCGGCCGCGGCCTGGCACTTTCGGGCGGCGTCGTGCCGGCCGGACAACCGGCGCAGCAACCCCAGCCGGCCAGCGGCCAGGCAGCCAGCCCGGCTCCCGCGCCGCCAAGCCAGTCGCTGTTCTTCGTCGGCGGCAACTGGAGCGCGCCCTTCATATCGCCGATCGCTCCCGGCGTCTCGGGCCAGTAAATCGGGGGCGCAACGCACCCCCGCCGTTCATCCCTCAACCGCGCTGCGCGGCCTGCTCGTCGAGCTGGCGCTGGATCTCGCGGCGTTTGTTGGCGATCGAGGCGATGATGACGCCGACCGCCACCACCGCGATCAATATGGTGCAGGCGGCGTTGATTTCCGGCGTCACGCCGAGGCGCACCTGGCTGTAGATCTTCATCGGCAGCGTGGTGGCGCCGGGGCCCGAGGTGAAGCTAGCGATGACCAGATCGTCGAGCGAAAGCGTGAAAGCCAGCATCCAGCCGGAGATGATCGCCGGCAGGATCACCGGCAAGGTGATCTGGAAGAAGGTCTTCACCGGCGGCGCGCCGAGATCCATCGCCGCCTCTTCGAGCGAGCGGTCGAAGGAGACGAGGCGCGACTGCACGACGACAGCGACGAAGCACATGGTGAAGGTGATGTGCGCGAGCGTCACCGTGAAGAAGCCGCGGTCGAGCCCGACCGCGACGAAGAGCAAAAGCAGCGACAGGCCCGTGATGACTTCCGGCATGACCAGCGGCGCAAAGACCATGCCGGAGAAGAGCACCCGCCCCTTGAAGCGCGTGTAGCGCGTGAGCGTGATGGCGGCGAGCGTGCCGAGCACGGTCGCCGCCGTGGCCGAGATGACGCCGACGCGCGCCGTGACCCAGGTGGCGTCCATCAGGCCCTGATTGTGGAACAGCGACACGTACCATTTGGTCGAGAAGCCGCCCCAGACGGTGACGAGCTTGGATTCGTTGAAGGAAAAGACGATGAGCAGCACGATCGGCAGATAGAGAAAGGCAAAGCCCAGCACGATCGAGGTGATGTTGAAACGGCTCCAGGTCGAGGTCATCTGCCCTGCTCCTGCGCCTTTGCCTGCGCCTGCTGGAAGAACATGATGGGGATGGTCAGCACCAGAAGCAGGATCACGGCGACCGCCGACGAGACCGGCCAGTCGCGGTTGGAGAAGAACTCGTTCCAGAGCGTCTTGCCGATCATCAGCGTCTGCGAGCCGCCGAGGAGATCGGGGATGACGAACTCGCCGACCGCCGGAATGAAGACCAGCAGGCAGCCGGCGACGACACCAGGCAGCGAGAGCGGGAATGTGATCTTCCAGAAGGCGCCGATCGGCGGGCACCCGAGATCCTCCGCAGCCTCGACCAGCGAATAGTCCATCTTTTCCAGCGAGGAATAGAGCGGCAGCACCATGAAGGGCAGGTAGGAATAGACGATGCCGATGAAGATCGCGGTGTAGGTGTTGAGGATGACCAGCGGCTGGCTGATCAGGCCCGTAGCGAGCAGGACCTGATTGAGCAACCCCTCGGGTTTCAGGATGCCGATCCAGGCATAGACACGGATCAGGAACGAGGTCCAGAACGGCAGGATCACCAGCATCAGCAAGGTCGGCCGGACCGTCGCCGGCGCGCGCGCCATGCCGTAGGCTATCGGATAACCGACGATCAGCGTGAGTACCGTCGAGATCGCCGCGATGATCAGGCTGGTCACATAGGCGTTGAAGTAGAGCGCGTCCTGGGTGAGCCAGGTGTAGTTGTCGAAGTTGAGCGCGCGAAAGCCCGCGAAGAATCCCGAGACCCCGTCCTTGAAGTCGAGCACCGGCGTATAGGGCGGCATCGAGATCGCCGTCTGCGACAGCGATATCTTGAAGACGATGATGAAGGGGACGAGGAAGAAGAACAGCAGCCAGAGATAGGGGATGATGATGACGAGGCGGTTGACGAAGCCCTTCGCCAATGTCGTCGGGAAGGCCTCGGCGGGCTGGGTCGGCGACGAGGCCGTGGCGGCGATGTGGGTCATGTCCGCCTCCTATCTCGTCAGCACGACGCCGGCGTCGGGCCGGAAGGAAACCCAGGCGCGGTCGTTCCAGGTCAGCGGATCCTCGGTGACGCGCGAGGCATTCATCGCGCTCGCCCGCACGACCTGTCCGTCGTCCAGCTTGATATGATAGACAGTCATGTCGCCGAGATAGGCGACATCATAGACCTCGCCTTCCAATGCATTGACGGCATCCGCGGGTTTCTTCGACGAAACCTTGATCTTCTCCGGCCGGATCGCGAAGACGATGTCGGAACCGGCGGTGGCCTCGCCGCCATTGTCGACGACGATCTGAGCGCCGGTCGCGCCGGTGATGCGCGTCGTGCTTGCCGTGCGCTCTGCGACTTTGCCCTCGAACATGTTCACGTTGCCGACGAAATGCGCCACGAAGCGCGAGGTCGGGGCCTCGTAGATCTCGGCAGGCGTCGCCACCTGCATCACCTCGCCCTTGTCCATGATGGCGATGCGGTCGGCCATGGTCATGGCCTCCTCCTGGTCGTGGGTGACGACGACGAAGGTGAGGCCGAGTTCCTGCTGCAGGTCCATCAGCTCGAACTGGGTTTCCTCGCGCAGCTTCTTGTCGAGCGCGCCGAGCGGCTCATCGAGCAGCAGAACCTTGGGACGCTTGGCGACGGAACGCGCAAGGGCGACGCGCTGGCGCTGACCGCCGGAAAGCTGATGCGGCTTGCGCTTGGCGAACTGCTCGAGCTTGACCAGCTTCAGCATCTCGGCGACGCGCCTTTCGATGTCGGGTCCCGGCATGCCTTCCTGCTTCAGGCCGAAGGCGATGTTCTTTTCCACCGTCATATGCGGAAACAGCGCATAGGACTGGAACATCATGTTGACCGGCCGCTTGTAGGGCGGGATGCCGCGCAGGTCCTGCCCGTCGAGCAGGATGCGGCCGGCGGATGGTTCCTCGAAGCCGGCGAGCATCCTCAGCAGCGTCGACTTTCCGCAGCCCGAAGCGCCGAGCAGCGCGAAGAATTCGCGCTCGAAGATGGTCAGCGACAAATTGTTGACGGCGGTGAAGTCACCGAACTTCTTGGTGACCTTGTCGAACTGGATGTATGGCTTGGCCTTCGGGTCGTTCCATGGCGCGAAATCCCTGCGGATGCTGCCAAGCGATTTCATGGTCCCCACTCCGTTATTCTTTTAAAAATTCCGCAAAAGAAAGCGACCCCGGCAGATGGCTGCCGGGGCCGTGTCGCAATGCTTACTGGCCGGTGACGATCTTGGTCCAGGTGCGCGTGATGACGCGCTGGGTCTTGGGATCGTATGGCGCCACGGTATAGAGCTTCTTCGTCGTCTCCGCGTCCGGATAGACCGAAGTATCTTCCAGGATCGCCTTGTCGACGAACTGCTGCGAAGCCTTGTTACCGTTGGCGTAGAGCACATAGTTCGACGACTTGGCGATGACTTCGGGCGTCATCATGTAGTTGATGAACTCAAGCGCGTCGGCGACATGCGGCGCGTCCGCCGGGATCGCCATCTGATCGAACCACATCTGGGCGCCTTCCTTCGGCACCGAATAGCCGATCTCGACGCCCTGCTTGGCTTCCTGCGCGCGGTTGCGCGCCTGGAAGACGTCGCCCGACCAGCCGATGGCCAGGCAGATATCGCCGTTGGCCAAAGCGTTGATGTATTCGGACGAATGGAACTTGCGGATGTAGGGGCGGACCTTGAGCAACGCTTCCTCGGCCTTGGCAATGTCATCCGGCGAGGTGCTGTTGGGGTCGAGGCCGAGATATTTCAGCGCCGCCGGAATGATGTCGGCGGGAGAATCCAGCACATAGACGCCGCAATCCTTCAGCTTGGCCAGCTTGTCCGGATTGAAGAACGTGTCCCAGCTGTCGATCTTGTCGGTGCCGAGAGCGGCCTGGACCTTCTTGACGTTATAGCCGAGGCCGACCGTGCCCCACATGTAGTTGACCGAATATTCGTTGCCCGGATCGTATTTGGCGGTGCGTTCGGAGATGACGTCCCACATGTTGGAGATGTTCGGCAGCTTCGACTTATCCAGCTTCTGGAACACGCCCGCCTGGATCTGGCGCGCCAGGAAGTTGGCGCTGGGCACCACGACGTCATAGCCGCTGCCGCCGGCAAGCAGCTTGGTCTCCAGGATTTCGTTGGAATCGAAGGTGTCGTAGACGACCTTGATCCCGGTCTTCTTGGTGAAGTCGTCAATGATCGAGCTGTCGATATAGTCCGACCAGTTATAGACGTTGACGACGCGGTCCTCGGCATGGCCGCCTGCCGTGAAAAGCGTCAGAAATATCGACGTCGCCGAAAGCCATAGAGCTTTGCGGATCATGATGTTCTCCTTTGGTGAGTGTTCCCGTGCCGGCTCGTCGCGATAAGAGCGCGGACCGGCGTTTGGTTCAGATTGTTGAGCTTTCCGGAGGGCAACAAGCGCTTCCTGTCGGCGCTGCGCCGGGTTGCCGGTCGGTGGTCGAAGACCTCCCGCGGCGTGCCCTTATAAGGTATCCGGGCGGCGTCAGCGGCGTTCGCCGTGGCGTGGGCAGAGATACAACGATGTTGTCCGGCCTTAGTCAGGCCGGCAGAGACACTTGGCAAGATACGCCTGTCTTATTGTTGCCGTGATCGCAGCCTGCCCGTCCGGCAGCGGGGTTGTCAATGGGGGAAGACTCTCAACTTCAATTGGGGGACGGCAGGCCGGTGATGCCGGGACGCGCCGGCCGCGCCTGGCGTTTGAACTCCAGGCCGATATGGACGAGCAGCGCCGTGACCACGATCATGCCGCCGATGATGGTGCGCAGCGACGGCACCTCGGAATGGACAAGCCAGACCCAGATCGGTCCGAGTATCGGCTCGAAGGTGCCAAGCAGTGCCGCGATCGCCGCCGGCACCAGCCGCGCGCCCATGGCGAAGAAAGCGAGGCCGACGCCGAGGTTGATGACGCCGAAGGCAAAGAGAAAGCCCATGTCGCGCGCGGAGACCGAGAATTCCGTGGCCTGGGTTGCTGCAAAAACACCGGCAAGCAGCGCGCCGAGACAGGTGGCCGGCACCATGCGCACATGGGAAAAGCGCCGGGTGATCACGGTCGCGAACGAAAACATCACCGCGATCAGCAGCGCCAGGCCATCACCGATCGGCGAGACGGCGCCGCCCAGGGATTCCGAGACCATGATGGCAACGCCGGCGATGACAGCGGCGATGGCAATCCAGGTGCCCTGGCTCACGCGCTCGCGAAACAAAAGCCAGGCGAGCAAGGCAGCCAGGAGCGGCACGCCGGCTTGCATCAGCAGGATGTTGGCGACCGTCGTATAGGCGAGCGCAACGATAAAGCTTGTCGAGGCCGTGGCAAAGCAGAAGGCCACGCCGAGGCCAGGCAGGCCCATATCGCGGAAGAGCCTCAAGGTGCCGCGCCCGCCGTCGCGCCAGACCATGAAGGCGACGAGGAAAGCCACGGCCCAGAGCGAGCGCCAGAACACCACGGTCCAGCTGTCTTCGACGTGGATGAAACGGGCGATGGTGCCGCCAAAGCTCCACATGAGCGCCGAAAGAAAGACCAGCAGCATGCCGATCCGCTCCTCGCGCGGCGAGACAACTGGCAAGGCGGCACGGGGCGAGGCGGTATCGGACATGGATAGGACTGTCAGCGAGTTATTTGCGCTACGATGCACCAGGGACAACAGGGATTCTGTGTCTTAGACGACAAGACCGTGTCCCAATCGCGTAGCGCAAAGTAGACAGCCATGCGTGATCCAGCATTCGCTGAAATGTGGGACAACCTCGCTACGTCCCTACTTGGCGCATGTCTGGGTTCCACAGCCGATGCGCATGTTTGGGCGATGTGTATCAGCCCTGGAAATCGAAAGCGCTTAAGCCCGTCACCATCTCGTCGAGGCCGAGCGGGCGCGTCACCGGCGGTTCGGCGCGGGCCAGGCAGCCGACGCGCTCGCAAAGCCGGCAGGCGGGGCCTACCGGCGTGGCGAAACCCTGCCCGGACCTGCCGGCCGCTCCCGCCGGCAACGCCGCGCCATAGACGATCTCGTCGCGAAAGCCGATATCGCAGCCGAGCAGGAGCGCGGTGCGCCGTGGCCGTTCGGAGAAGGCGCCTTGCGGGCCCTCCAGCGTGCGGGCGATGCAAAGGAATTCGGCGCCGTCAGGCATTTCCACCGCCTCGACCAGGATCTGGCCCGGCTGCGAGAAGACAGCATGCACGGGAAGTTTGGGACAGCCGCCGCCGAAGCGGCTTTGCGGATAGCCCTGGCTGCCGGCCTTGCGGAAACGATTGCCGGCATTGTCGACCTCCAGCATGAAGAACGGCACCCCAGCCGCGCCTGGACGCTGCAGCATGGTCAGGCGGTTGGCCGCCTGTTCGAACGAGACGCCGAAGCGGGAACGCAGGACGTCGATGTCGTAGCGGGCACGGACGGCGGCGGCATGGAAGGCCTGGTAGGGCATCATCAAGGCGTGCGCGGCGTAGCGGCCGAGTTCGAAGCGGGCAAGCCGGCGCGCTTCGTCGGTGCCGAGCTTGAGAGCCTGGATCTCGCCGGCGACGGCCACCGACATGCGGATCAGGCTCGCTTCCATGGCGATTTCGCGCAGCTGGTCGAAAGGCGACAGCCGCTCGGACAGGAACAGGCGCCGCGAATGGCGGTCGTAGCGGCGGCGCCAGTTGGGCATGGTGGCGACCGGCAGCACCTTGACGACGATGCCGTGCTCGCGCCTCAGCCAGGCCTTCAGGGCGGCGAACAGATCATCGCCGGGGTCGAGGACCGATGTGAAGGCCTCCGCCTCCTCTTCCAGCGCAGCGAAGTGGTTCGGCCGGCGCTCGAACATTTCGTGGACTTCGTCGGCGGGAAGTCGCGTGCCGGACAGCGCCGTCGCCCTGCCCTCCCTGGCCAAAAGCTGGTTGAGGTCGGACAGGCGTTCGGCCTGCTCGCGATAGGCGCGAAAGAGCTTTACCATCGCCGCCGAGGCGTTCGGCGCCGTCTCGGCGAGGTCGATCAGCTCCTGGTCGCCAGGCAATTCGCCGGCAAGAAGCGGATCGCTGAAGGCTTCGCGCAAGGCCGCGATCGAGCCTTTGGTCTCTCCCTGCAATTCATGCGGATCGACCTTGTAGACCGAGGCCAGCTTGAGAATGAGCTGCACCGTCAGCGGCCGCTGGTTGCGCTCGATGAGGTTGAGATAGGAGGGCGAGATGCCCAGTCCATCGGCCATAGCCGTCTGGGTCAGGCCCCTGGCGTTGCGCAACCGGCGCAGCCGCGGCCCGGCAAAGATCTTCTGGTCGGCCATCCCAGCCATCCTTGACAAGAATTTACATGGGTAACGCGTCGAGCGCCTGCCCCGACGCTTTTACAATCGTGACAAATTTACAGACCCAGCCTGTCAATGGCAACACAGCTTTTCCTTTATTTCTTGGATAAATTTCTGGTTTTTCTCGCTGCCTTTCGCGCTGCAATGTAAATGGTGTCATACGCAGACGTCGCGAAGCATACCTTTTCGATGTGCGGCCAAAGCAGTTTTCAAGCGATCCGGAGTGACCAATGACCGATTTTTACAACCTCGTTCCTTCCGCGCCCGAGGGCCGGTTCGACGGGATCGAGCGCCCCTACTCGCCAGAGGATGTGAAGCGGCTGCGCGGCTCGGTGCAAATCCGCCAGACGCTGGCCGAGATGGGCGCGAACCGGTTGTGGAAGCTCATCCACGAGGAGGATTTCGTCAACGCGCTCGGCGCGATGTCCGGCAACCAGGCGATGCAGCAGGTTCGCGCGGGGCTCAAGGCGATTTATCTCTCGGGCTGGCAGGTGGCCGCCGACGCCAATACGGCGTCCGCCATGTACCCAGACCAGTCGCTTTACCCGGCCAACGCCGCGCCGGAACTGGTCAAGCGGATCAATCGCACCTTGCAGCGCGCCGACCAGATCGAAACCTCGGAAGGCAAGGGGTTGTCGGTCGAGACCTGGTTCGCGCCGATCGTCGCCGATGCGGAGGCCGGCTTCGGCGGCCCGCTCAACGCTTTCGAGATCATGAAGGCCTTCATCGAAGCCGGCGCTGCCGGTGTCCATTATGAAGACCAGCTGGCGTCGGAGAAGAAGTGCGGCCATCTCGGCGGCAAAGTGCTGATCCCGACGGCGGCGCATATCCGCAACCTCAACGCGGCGCGCCTCGCGGCCGACGTGATGGGCACGCCGACGCTGGTGGTGGCGCGCACGGACGCGGAAGCGGCAAAGCTTTTGACCTCCGATATCGACGAGCGCGACCGGGCTTTTGTCGACTACGACGCCGGCCGCACGGTCGAGGGCTTCTACAATGTGAGGAACGGCATCGAGCCCTGCATCGCGCGCGCCGTGGCTTACGCGCCGCATGCCGACCTGATCTGGTGCGAGACCTCGAAGCCGGATCTGGCGCAGGCCAGGAGGTTCGCCGAAGGCGTGCACAAGCATCATCCCGGCAAGCTGCTCGCCTACAACTGCTCGCCGTCCTTCAACTGGAAGAAGAACCTCGACGACGCGACGATCGCGAAGTTCCAGAAGGAGCTTGGCGCGATGGGCTACAAGTTCCAGTTCATCACGCTCGCCGGCTTCCACCAGCTGAACTTCGGCATGTTCGAGCTGGCGCGCGGCTACAAGGACCGCCAGATGGCCGCCTATTCGGAGTTGCAGGAGGCGGAGTTCGCGGCTGAAGCCCGCGGCTATACCGCGACCAAGCACCAGCGTGAGGTCGGCACCGGCTATTTCGACGCCGTGTCGATGGCGATCACCGGCGGCCAGTCTTCGACCACCGCCATGCATGAATCGACCGAGCACGCCCAGTTCAGGCCAGCGGCCGAGTGACGGATAACAACCAGAGGAAACGCCCGCAGGGCAATCACATCGAGGAGAAGACCAATGGCATCGATAAGCCGCGTCAAGGAAAGAGCAGAAGAGCAATCGAGCGCGATGAGCGTCGATCAGCAGGCGACGATCCGCATGCTCGCCAACGATCTGCACAGGCTCAACCAGTCGGTCATGAAGGCAGTCGACGCAGGCGTTTCGGTGGAACTGGTGCGCTCGGCCAGGCACCATGGCGGCGACGGCAACTGGGGTGACCTTCTGATCCCGGTGATCGTTACCCAGCAGAGTCACACTTGACGTAACGTCAACAGTCTCGGCGAAAAGTCTCCCGCGCGCTATACGTTCGGGAGACTATCGCATTTTTTCGGTTTGCCTTCGTCGTGCGAGACACGACTTGTGCTGAATTCGGGAATTTCTTGCTTTATTCTCGATGACGACCGTTTCAGCTTGACACCGGCCGCGAACTCACCCAATTGTGCCTCAGGTTTCAACCCTGCATTGAACCAGAGTGCCCGCCCACCGATGTGTCCCGCCGACCGTGACGACCCCTCCGAAAAACACCTGAAACCTGCCATCCGCGCTAGCGCGAGGGCGGCGGATTTTTCCAAGGTGCTGGTCGTCGGAAAGTCGTCGATCAACCGGGTCGTGGTGTCGAAGATCGTCGAGAAGTCGGGGCTGAAGCCGATTTCGGAATCGCCCGAGACTGCCGAGAAAGCCCTGGCTGGCCATCTGCCCGGCGCCGTGATCCTGGACGGCGGGTCCGACAACAAGGATTGCGACCGGCTGATGTCCGCCATCGACGCGCTGCGGCGGGTCTCAGGCAAGCCGCTGCCCGCGGTGATCCTGCTCTCAACCAGCAATGGCACGCCGGAAAGCCTTGGCGTGTCGGGCGTGGTGGATGCGGTGGTTGCCAAGCCGATCACGCCCGACCGACTGCAACCGGTGGTGGATCGCCTGGTCGGGCGCGGCTAGCGCGTTTCGGGATACATCCCCGAACGTCGTTAGCCCGCTGTGGCGATGCGCTCTATCAGCGCCGGTAACTCGCTCAGATCGGCGATCCGCCGGAAACGCGGCGCCGTCACCGGCGCCTCGGCATGCTCGACCGCCCAAGTCAATTCATGCGGCACATGAATGCCCCAGCCCCCTGCCTCAATGGCCGGCACCACGTCCGACTTGAGAGAGTTGCCAACCATCATGCTCTTGTGCGGTCCGTCGCCATGGCGGCTGAATATGCGGGCATAGGTGGCCGCGCTCTTGTCGCTGACGATCTCGACGGCGTCGAAAAGCTCGCCCAGTCCCGATTGCGCCAGCTTGCGTTCCTGGTCGAAGAGGTCGCCCTTGGTGATCAGGATCAGCCGGTAGGCACCGGCGAGTTTCTCGACGGTTTCACGCGCATGGGGCAGCGGCTCGATCGGATGGCTGAGCATCTCGCGGCCCGCGGCAAGGATCTCGCCGATAACCGTACCGGACACCTCGCCATTGGTGACCTCGACCGCCGTCTCGATCATCGACAAGGTGAAGCCCTTGATCCCGAAGCCATAAAGGGCGAGGTTTCGCTTCTCCGCCGCCAGCAGCTTCCCAGCGATTTGCTCATGGTCGCCATATTGCATCAGCAAGCCGGTGAGGCGCCTCTCCGTGCCGCGGAAGAACTGCTCATTCTGCCACAGCGTGTCGTCGGCATCGAAGCCGATTGTCGTCAAACGTGGAACGGACATGGAAGACACTCGACTTTCGGATAGGCTCATCTAGACCTTGTCGGGGGCCGTCGCCAGTCAGAAGCGGTTGAGCAAAGGCCTCCCACTGCCGCGACTGCGACGACCTCCCCTTCCCTTCCCCGGTGGCGCCCGGCTATAGTCCGAAATCCGCAACACAATCTGGTGAATGATGCCGCCTGAAAAAAAGGAAGTCCGTCCGTCAAGCCGGGGGGGACGCACCCGCACGCCTGCTTTCCTGAAAAACCAGCGCGGTGTGAGGAACTGGAAGGAAGCCAGCGAATGGCTCGAATGGCGCGGCATCGAGGACATCGAATGCATCACGCCCGACCAGGCCGGCGTTGCCCGCGGCAAGATGATGCCGTCGAAGAAATTCACCTCCAACACGTCGCTGGCGCTGCCCTCGGCCGTGTTCATGACGACGATCTCCGGCGGCTATCCCGAGGACGGCAACGGCTTCCATTATCCCGAGGATGACGGCGACCTGAAGCTTCTGCCCGATCTCTCGACGCTGACTGTGGTGCCCTGGGAAGAGGACCCGACGGCAGCAGTGATCTGCGATCTCGTGCACCAGGACGGCCGCTCGGTCGAGTTCACGCCGCGCAACGTTCTGAAGCGTGTGCTTGCCGCCTATGACGAGCGTGGGCTCAAACCGGTCGTGGCGCCCGAGATCGAGTTCTATCTGGTGCGCAAGAACCCCGATCCGGACTATCCGCTGACGCCGCCCGTCGGGCGCTCGGGACGGCCGATCGGCGGCGGTGCCGGCTATTCGATAGCCGGCGTCAACGAATTCGACGAGTTGATCGACGACATCTACCATTTCTCGGAACGGCAGGGCCTGGAGATCGACACGCTGATCCACGAAGAGGGCGCCGGCCAGCTCGAGATCAACTTGCGCCACGGCAATCCGATCGAGCTCGCCGACCAGGTGTTCATGTTCAAGCGCACGATCCGCGAGGCGGCGCTGAAGCACGAGATCTACGCCACCTTCATGGCAAAGCCGATCCAGGGGCAGCCGGGCTCGGCCATGCATATCCACCAGTCGGTGGTTGACAAGAAAACCGGCCGCAACATTTTTTCGGCCGAGGACGGCTCCGAGACCGACGCATTCTTCCATTTCATCGGCGGCATGCAGAAGCATGTGCCAAACGCGCTGGTGATGTTCGCGCCCTACGTGAATTCCTACCGCAGGCTGACCCAACAGGCCTCGGCCCCGGTCAACAACAAATGGGGCTATGACAACCGCACCACCGCCTTCCGAGTGCCGCGCTCCGACCCGGCGGCGCGGCGCGTCGAAAACCGCATCCCATCCTCGGACGCCAACCCCTATCTGGCGTTGGCCGCGTCGCTCGCCTGCGGGCTGGTCGGCATGAACAACAAGATCAAGGCGGAACCACCGGTGCTGACGACCGCCAATGCGGATGAAATCGACCTGCCGCGCGGCCTTCTGGAAGCCGTCGGCCTGTTTGAGGACGACAAAGAGCTCGGTGCCATCCTCGGCAAATCCTTCGCCGCCACCTACACCGCGATCAAGCGCGCCGAGTTCGAGACCTTCATGGAAGTGATCAGCCCGTGGGAGCGGGAGTATCTGCTGCTGAATGTATAGGGGAGTAGGGGAGTAGGGGAGTAGGGGAGTAGGGGAGTAGGACGGGTGGCCGAAAAGACAGGCTCCTACAAGGATTTAGTGGTCTGGCAGCAAGCGATGGATTTGGCGGTTTCGGTTTACAACCCGACAAAATCCTGGCCCAAGGAAGAACTCTATGGACTGACCAGCCAAGTGCGTCGCTCCGCGGCTTCGGTGCCATCAAATATAGCCGAGGGTTATGGAAGAGAGATTCGGGGTTCCTATCAGCAGTTTCTCCGCATCGCCCAAGGATCGCTGAAGGAATTAGAAACACAGTTTTTGATCGCTGAACGCACCGGTATCGCGTCACAGCAGACGACGGCGTCATTGCTGGCCAGCACCGAAAGTGTGGGAAAGCTTCTTCGACTTTTGATTCGAAAATTAGCAGCCGACTAGCTATCCCTACTCCCCTACTCCCCTACTCCCCTACTCCCCTACTCCCCTACTCCCCTACTCCCCTACTCCCCTACTCCCCTACTCCCCTACTCCCCTACTCCCCTACTCCCCTACTCCCCTACTCCCCTACTCCCCCGACGAGCGTCATGCCCTACCAATCCCCCATTTCCCCCGGCCGCTCGTGGTACGAGGATACGGCCGGCCCTCGGCCGGAATATCCGGCGCTCGAAGGTGACCGCGCCGCAGATGTCGTCATCGTCGGCGGCGGTTTCACTGGCTTGTCGGCGGCCGCGCATCTCGCGAAGGCGGGCGCGAATGTCGTGCTGATCGAGGCCTATCGTTTCGGCGACGGCGCGTCGGGGCGCAATGGGGGCCAGCTCGGCACCGGGCAGCGCGCCTGGGCGGAAGATCTGGAAGCCGAGTATGGCCTTTCCCGCGCCAAGGCACTGTTCGACATGGCGGAAGAGGCCAAGGCGCATCTGTTCGGCTTCGCCGCCGCCAACGACATCGAGATCGACTATATGCCGGGACAGCTTTCGGTTGCGCACAAGCGGCGCTATGTCGACGACTACAAGCGCCATGCCGAGCTCATGGCGAGCCGCTTCGGTTATCCGCATGTCAGCTTCATGGACGCTGCGGAGACGGCGGAGCGGCTCGGCTCGACGCGCTATTTCGGCGGCGCGCGCGACACCGGGACCGGGCATATCCATCCGCTGAAGCTGGTGATCGGCACGGCGAAAGTCGCAGCGGCGGCCGGCGCGCATCTCTTCGAGCAGACCCCGTCCACCGGCATCATTTCCAGCGGTGGCAAGGTGAAGGTCACGACGCCCAGGGGCACAATCACCGCCGACAAATGCCTGATCGCGGTCAACGCCTATGGCGGCAATCTGGAACCAGTGAGCGCGGCCCACATCATGCCGATCGGCTCGTTCATCGGCGCGACCGTGCCGCTGGGCCCAGACTCGAAAGTTCTGCCCGGCGACGAGTCGGTCGACGATTCCCGTTTCGTGGTGCGCTATTTCCGCAAGTCGAAGGATGGCCGTCTCCTGTTCGGCGGACGCGAGGTCTATGCCGTCAACGATCCGAAGGACATCCATATCCACATCCGCAAGCAGATCGCCGAACTCTATCCGGCGCTGAAGGATGTCGAAATCACGCACGGCTGGGGCGGCTATGTCGGCATCACGGTGCCAAGAAAGCCGTTCGTGCGCGAGGTGATGCCGAAAGTGATTTCGATCGGCGGCTATTCCGGGCACGGCGTCATGCTGTCGAATTTCTTCGGCAAGCTCTACGCCGAGACCGTTGCCGGCAATCGCGACCGCCTGAAACTGATCGAGGACCTCAAGATCCCGGGCTTCCCGGGCGGCCGCCGGTTCCGCGCGCCGCTGTTGTTTCTCGCGCTCAACTGGTTCGCGCTACGCGACCGGATCTGAAACCGGCCGCTCGAGCCGAAGCCATCGATTCGGCCTGGGCGGCTTTCATGCGGCAGGTTATTGAAGCCTTAACGAACGCGCAGAATTTCGCAAATTGGCTCACTCATGCCATAATCAGCAGTAAAAGATGCCATCATGGGCGAAAATCCGGGGATTTGGCGGACCTGTCCGCAGTGATTTCGGGACCGATGCCGATCAAGGCCAATCCTTATGGCAATGATCGAAAGAACGTCGGCCCGCTTGTTGGAGGTGGTTTGAGTGAACGAGCCCTTCAGTTTCGGCATGCCGGAACGGCAGCGCTTTACAATGCAGTTCGGCTATAGTGTTCGGCCATCCTTCTGGCAGAAGGTGCAGTCGAACGCGCATCTGGTCATTGCAGCGGTCGGCACCGCAGCGCTGCTCGGCGTGGCCGCGGTGGCGTTGTGGCTGTGCATTCCGGGCAGTGGCCGGCAAGTGGCCGCGGCAAGCGCCGAACAGACCGTTCCGACGATTCCGGTGAAGACGACGAAGATCGCTCCGGCCGCCGCCGCGGTCAGCGTCGCAGCAGCCGCACCGCAGGCCGCGCGCAAGGCGGATGCCGTTACGCCGACGACGGCGGCCCGCGTAGCCAGCATTCCGGCGCTGTCGTCGAGCAGCCCGCGCTGGACGCCTGCCGAAGCCAAGACGCCGCCGGCTCAGACCGAGGAACAGCCAGCTCCGTCCAACCACGCCGCCGATACGAGCGCCGCGCGATCAACCGATACGGCCTTCGCCGAGCCCGCCGCCGAGAACGACGCTTCCGACGCGCTGTCACAGGTTGCCGCACCCGCTCCGGCGAGCGAGACGCCGACAGCGGAGAAGAAGCCGGGCGACAAGATGGACAGCGCCCAAACCGCCGCAATTCCCGAAGCCAAGGCGCAGGTACCCGATGCCACGCCGGAAGCGACCGACGACGCGGCTCAGCCCCAGCCGAAAGCTCAAAAAGTCAGCGCCGCGGCCAATGGACGCGTTTTGAGGTCCGTCACCATGCGTTCCGGCCCGAAGAAAGGCGCCGCCGCAATCACCACGGTGCCGGCCAAGGCGTCGGTGCAGGTGATGAGCTGCAAGCAATGGTGCGAGATCGTCTACAACGGCAAGCACGGCTGGGTCTACAAAAGCTACGTCAAGACCGGTGCGTGAGGCCGTTGTGCCGGCAGCGCCGCGGCCGAACCGCGATGGCGTCAGCCGCCGAAGAGGCGACGCAGGCGCTGCCGCCGGCGATCATTCCTGCGCTTCTTGACGAACTCCCGATGCTCCTCGAACAGCACTTCGAAAAGGCCGCAATCCTGGCAGCCTTCCTTCTTCCCGCAGGCGGGGATCCAGCATTTGACATCATGTGCCTAGGCAAGCGCCAAACGTTCCAGGTGAAGACTGGAAGAACTCTTGAGAAGGATGAGTTCGCCGGGTGCCGCCGTGCGCCTGAGATGATCTGAAACCTCTTCGGCGTGCGCAGTTCGACGAACCGGCCGCTGTCGCGATCGGCCTGGCTGGCTTTCGAGCGATGGGCATGCTCCCCGACATAGATCACCTGGTCGGCAATCTCGCGCGGCGCGCGCATATTTTGCGTTCGATGCCCGAGCAGGCTCGCTGCGGTCGACTTTCCTGAGCTGCCGGTTACGCCGATGAAGGTGGCCTTGCTCCGAGCCCTTGCGCGCCTCGCCCGGTAGATCTTGAGGCGCTGCCCCAGGCACCGTTGTGCCTTTCGGCGGATCGTCAAGTCAAACTCAAGCAGCACGTGATCGACTAGATGCAGCGGCCGCCATCGACCTCCAGCGCCACGCCGGTGATGAAGGCGGCTTCATCCGAGGCCAGCCACAGTGCCGCATTGGCGATATCGAGCGGTGTCGAGAGCCGGCCGAGCGGGATCGAGGCGCGGAATTTCTCGCGGATCTCCGGCGTGTCGGCGCCCATGAATTTTTCCAGCATGCCGGTCTCGCCGGCGACCGGGCACAGGCAGTTGACGCGAATGTTCTTCGGCGCCAGCTCCACGGCCATCGACTTGGTGGCGGTGATCGCCCAGCCCTTGGAGGCATTGTACCAGGTCAGGCCAGGGCGCGGCCTGAGCCCGGCCGTCGAGGCCGTGGTCAGGATGACGCCGCCACCCTGCCGGTCCATGATCGGCACGACGGCGAGAGCCGCGTGATAGATCGCCTTCATATTGACAGCGGTGATCAGGTCGAAGGTTTCCTCGTCGACGCCGAGCATATCGCCGTTGCGGTGAGTGAAGCCCGCATTGTTGACCATAATGTCGATGCGGCCGAAGGCGCTCTTGGCGGCATAGATCATTTCGTCGAATTCGGAGCGTAGCGAAACATCGGTCTGGGTCCAGATCGCATTGGCGCCGATCTCTTCGGCCACCCGCTCGGCGCCCTTGGCGTTGAGATCGGCGACGACCACGCGCGCGCCCTCTTCGGCAAAGCGTTTCGCCATACCCGCGCCGAAGCCCGACGCGGCACCAGTGATGACGGCGACCTTGTTTTCCAGACGCATGGTTTTCCCGTTCATTGAATTTCCGCAGTTTTTGACGTGACTTTTTCCACCTGTCGTCCGCCCACGCCACGCCCGACAATATCTCCCTTAGCTTTCGTCACATTCGCGTTCTATGGTGCAGGTGCGAACGCCGCCGGAAGCCATGGCTTGCCGACAAGCCTGCCGGCGGCGCGAGTGTCGGGAAACATGTGGGCCGATGCAAGCGCAAGCGATTGGTCCTTACATGTGACACCATGGCACTGGAAAATTTAAATCGATTAGAATATACCAACCACGCTGCCGCCAACCGGCATCAAATCGGACTGACCATGACCAGCCAGATCATCCCTGTCGATCCCTTCGACTTCATCATCTTCGGCGGCACCGGCGACCTGTCGGAACGCAAGCTCCTGCCGTCGCTCTATTATCGCCAGCGCGACCATCAGTTCTCCGAACCGACGCGCATCATCGGGACGTCGCGCGCAAAGATGACCGACGCCGAGTTCCAGGCCTTCGCCAATCAGGCAATATCGCACCATGTCAAGCCGGCCGACATCGACCCCAAGGAACTCGACACGTTCCTCGCCCGCCTCTCCTATGTTTCGGCGGATGCGACCACCGGCGCCGGCTTCGACAAGCTCAAGAAGGCGATCGGCGACAGCGACCGTGTCCGCGCCTTCTACCTCGCGGTGGCGCCGGCGCTGTTCGGCGACATCTCGCACCAGCTCAAGCAACATAAGCTGATCACGCCGAACTCGCGCATTGTGCTGGAAAAGCCGATCGGCCGCGACCTCGCTTCGGCACGGGCGCTCAACGATGCAGTTGGCGATGATTTTGACGAAGGCCAGATCTTCCGCATCGACCATTATCTCGGCAAGGAGACGGTGCAGAACCTGATGGCGCTGCGCTTCGCCAACGCGCTCTATCAGCCGTTGTGGAATTCGGCGCATATCGACCATGTGCAGATCACGGTCGCCGAGACCGTCGGCCTCGAAGACCGTGTCACCTATTACGACAAGGCCGGCGCGCTGCGCGACATGGTGCAGAACCACATGCTGCAGCTGCTTTGCCTGGTCGCCATGGAGACGCCGTCCTCGATGGACGCCGACGCCGTTCGCGACGAGAAGCTGAAGGTGCTCAGGGCGCTGAAGCGCATCAATGGCAACGAGGCGCCCAAGCACACGGTGCGCGGCCAGTATCGCGCCGGCGCCTCGGCGGGCGGCCCGGTTAAGGGCTATGTCGAGGAACTCGGCAAGGACAGCACCACCGAGACCTTCGTGGCCATCAGGGCCGAAATCGGCAATTGGCGCTGGGCCGGCGTTCCGTTCTATCTCAGGACCGGCAAACGGCTGGCAAGCCGGGTTTCGGAGATCGTCATCGAGTTCAAGCCGATCCCCTTTTCGATCTTCGACGAAAGCGCCGGGCCGATCTTCGCCAACCAGCTGGTGATCCGACTGCAGCCGGACGAAGGCGTCAAGCAGTACATCATGATCAAGGATCCGGGACCGGGCGGCATGCGGCTCCGCCAGATCTCGCTCGACATGAGCTTCGCGCAATCCTTCGACGGACGCGCGCCGGACGCCTATGAGCGGCTGATCATGGATGTGGTGCGCGGCAACCAGACGCTGTTCATGCGCCGCGACGAAGTCGAGGCGGCGTGGAAATGGATCGACCCGATCCAGAATTCCTGGGAAAGCGCCAAGCAGGAAGCTCAGGGCTACACGGCCGGAACATGGGGGCCGTCGGCTTCCATCGCGCTCATCGAACGTGACGGACGGACATGGCACGAGAGCAATTGAGCGAGCCGCGTTTCAACTGGAACGGCTTTGCCGACCGCCCGCAACTGGCGGCGGCCCTGACCGACCATGTCGCCGCCCTGCTGACCAATGCGATCGCGCAACGCGGCACTGCCCTGCTTGCGGTCTCCGGCGGCACGACGCCGGCGAAATTCTTTGCAGCACTCTCCGCGATCCCGATCGCCTGGGACAGGGTTGTCGTGACGCTGGTCGACGAGCGCTTCGTGCCGCCGTCCTCGCCGCGCTCGAATGCTGGGCTGGTGGCTGCCAACCTGTTGCAGAACAAGGCGGCGGCGGCGCGTTTCGTGCCGCTCTACCACGAGGCCGCAAGCATCGAGGACGCGGCGGCAACGGACAGCGAAGCGCTGCGGTCGCTGCCCTGGCCGCTGGACGTGGTGATCCTCGGCATGGGCGGCGACGGCCATACGGCCTCGTTCTTTCCGGATGCCGGCAACCTTGAGGAATTGCTCGATCCGGCCTCGCAGCGGATCGTTCTGCCGGTGCATGCGGCGAGCGGCGGCGAGCCGCGGCTCACACTGTCGATGGCGCGCATCGTCGCCGCCGGCTTCGTTGCGCTGCACATCGAAGGCGAAGACAAGCGCACCGCCTTTAACGGCGCGATGGGGCCAGGCGTGAAAAAGCCCATCCGCAGAGTGATCGAGGCGGCGCCGAAACCAATAGAGGTGTTCTGGGCACCCTGATTGAAACAAGACGGCCCGACGGCGCTGGGAGGATGTCGCCGGGCTCGAAAGGACGGACCATGACAGCCAGACGCGACATCGAAGCCATCACGGAACGCATCCGCCAACGTTCGAAAGCCGGCCGCGAAGCCTATCTCGGCCGCATCGCGGAGGCCTCCAGCCACACCGCCAACCGCGCGGTGCTGGGCTGCGGCAATCTCGCCCACGGCTTTGCCGTGTGCAGCCCGTCGGAAAAGATCGCCCTTGGCGGCGACGGGGTGCCGAACCTCGGCATCATCACCTCCTACAACGACATGCTGTCGGCGCATCAGCCCTTCGAGACCTTCCCGGCGCTGATCAAGGAAGCGGCGCGGGAGGCCGGCGGCATCGCTCAAGTCGCCGGTGGCGTGCCGGCCATGTGCGACGGTGTCACCCAGGGCCAGCCCGGCATGGAGCTGTCGCTGTTCTCGCGCGACGTGATCGCCATGGCGGCGGCTATCGGCCTGTCGCACAACATGTTCGACGCGGCCGTGTTCCTCGGTGTCTGCGACAAGATCGTGCCAGGGCTGGTGATCGGAGCGCTCACCTTCGGCCACCTGCCGGCCGTCTTCATCCCGGCGGGGCCAATGACGACGGGCCTGGCGAACGATGAGAAGGCAAAGGTCCGTCAGCTTTACGCCGAAGGCAAGGTCGGTCGGGCCGAATTGCTGGAGGCGGAGTCCAAATCCTATCACGGGCCGGGTACCTGCACCTTCTACGGCACCGCCAATTCCAACCAGATGCTGATGGAGATCATGGGCCTGCACACGCCCGGCGCTTCCTTCGTCAATCCGGGCACGCCGCTGCGCGACGCGCTGACCAGGGAAGCGGCGAAGCGGGCGCTGGCGATCACCGCGCTCGGCAATGCCTATACGCCGGTCGGGCGCATGATCGACGAGCGCTCCATCGTCAATGGCGTGGTCGGTCTCCACGCCACGGGCGGCTCGACCAACCATACGATCCACCTGATCGCGATGGCAGCCGCCGGCGGCATCGCGCTGACCTGGCAGGATATTTCCGACCTGTCGGAAGCCGTGCCGCTGCTCGCCCGCGTCTATCCGAACGGACTTGCCGACGTGAACCATTTCCACGCCGCCGGCGGGCTCGGTTTCCTGATCCGCGAATTGCTCGACGAAGGCCTGCTGCATGAGGATGTGCAGACAGTGTGGGGCGAAGGCCTGCGGCCCTATGCGGTCGAGGCGAGACTCGGCGACGACGGCGGCGTGGTGCGCGAGGCCGCACCGCTCACGAGCGGCGACGAGAAGGTGCTTGCGCCGGTCAGCAAAGCGTTCCAGCCGACGGGCGGCCTGAAAGTGCTGGGCGGCAATCTCGGCCACGCGGTGATCAAGACCTCAGCGGTGAAGCCAGAGCGGCGCGTCATCGAGGCGCCGGCAAAGGTGTTCGACAGCCAGCAGGCGTTGAACGACGCCTTCAAGGCTGGCCAGCTTACCGGCGATTTCATCGCCGTCATCCGGTTCCAGGGCCCGAAGGCCAACGGCATGCCGGAGCTGCACAAGCTGACCACCGTGCTCGGCATCCTGCAGGATCGCGGCCAGCGCGTCGCGCTGGTGACCGACGGGCGCATGTCGGGCGCTTCCGGCAAGGTGCCGGCGGCGATCCATGTGACGCCGGAAGCGGTCGAAGACGGACCGATCGCCAGGATCCATGACGGCGACGTCATCCGGCTCGATGCGGATGCCGGCACGCTGGAAGTGCTGGTGCCGGGAACGGAATTCGCGTTGCGCCGCACGGCCGACGCCGACCTCATCGGCAACGAGTTCGGCTTCGGCCGCGAGCTGTTTGCCGGGTTCCGGCAACTGGTCGGCCGCGCCGACCATGGGGCGGCGGCGTTCGGCAACGCCTGATCTGTTCGCAACAGCTTAAAAAAAGGGACGGCCCGATGCCGCCCCTTTTTGCCGCCTGGCTGCAACGCCTACTGAAGGGTGATCTCGCTCCGCTCGCCGGCCTTGATCGTCACGGGCATTTCCTTGTCCTGGCCCTGATCGGGGGCGTGACGCACGACCGCGTAGTCGCCGGCGGGAATCGTCTGCTGCCAGCTGTCGCCATAGCTTAGGCCCAGCGACTTGCGCTTGCCCTCTATGTCCTTCTTCGACGAGAACACCTCGATCGAGTAAGCGCCGGGCGCCGACATCGCCAGCACGCCGGCGTCGAGCGGGACCTTGATGTCCTGGTTGTCGCCGGCCTTGATGGTGAAGGGCTGCTCGACGACGGCGAGATCGAGGGTCGTGAGCGCGACATAGTCGTCCGGCGGCAGCCAGAACTTGCTGTCCGGACCGTAGGAGTGCTCGACGCTCTCGCGGCTGCCGTCGATCTTCTTCTTCGCCTTGACGATTTCGAAGCCGAGACCGGAATTGTCGGCCTTGTCGCCGCCTGCGGTGTAGAAGGCATTGAGCACGGCGTGGCCGACGCCGACGACGACGTCCTTATCGACTGTCTGTCCAGCTGCAAGCTGGATGGTCTCCGTTACTGTGCCGGCGCCGATCTGCACCGTCACCTTCTGCTCGCCGGCAGGCACCGTGGCCTTGGCGTCGCCATAGTGGGTGGTGCTGCCGCCGGGATAGGCGAAGTCGACACGCGCCTCGCCGCTAATCTCCGATCCCTGGCTCGCATGCGGATGGATAACCAGCGTGCCGCCGTTGAGCGTGAACAGCGGCTTGTAAACCTGACCGGCCTCGATCTTGATCTTCTGCTCGCTTCTTGCCTCGTCGTCGCGGCCGACGACGATATAATCGCCCGGTTCGAGATTGGTTTTCAGCTCGCCATACTCGGTCATGACCTGATCGCCGCGCGAGCCGTCCGCATTGGCCTTGTAGATTTCCCAGGCATTGCCGTTGTCGGAGATCTCGGGACCTCCCTCGGCCATGACCACGCTCGGCATGAAATTGAATTCAGGCTTGGCGGGCGCGGGCGCCGGCGCGGGTGCCGGAGCGGGCTCAGGCGCCGGCGCCGGAGCCGCCACGGTCTCGACCAGGGCATCCTGCAGCGCTTTCTCGTCGGAGGCCTGGATGTATTTGCCGCCTGTGTTCTCGGCCAGGCACGCGATCTGCTTGCCTTCGTCTGCGGTCAGGCCGAAACCGACGACATCGGCGGTGAAGTCGACGCCGCTTTGCTCGAGTTCCTTGCCGAGCGCGCATGGATCGCCGCCACAGGTCTCCAGGCCGTCGGTGATCAGCACCACCGTTGCCTTGTCCTCGGTGTATTTCAGCGCCTCGGCGGCCTGCTTGACGGCAGCCGTCAGCGGCGTCTTGCCGAGGAATTTCATGCTGTCGGCCGCTGCCGAAATGGCGCTGGCGGAACCGGCCTGCGGCGGCACGATCAGCTCTATGTCGTCGCAGCTGCCTTTGGTGCGGTGGCCATAGGCCATGAAGCCGATCTCGTCGTCGGCCGGAACCGACTGCAGGACCGTGCGCAGCGATTCACGCGCGATTTCCAGCTTCGGCTTGCCATCGATCTGAGCCCACATGGAGCCCGATGCATCGAGGATGATAATGACCTTGTTGGCGGCAAAGCCAAACGTGGTCATCGACAAAAGGAGGATCGCCGCAGCAACGCTCCGTGCCAGTCCCGCCATAGAAATCTCCTGAGTGAACCCCCGTCCGCGCCCGGAAAGCTATTTGACACGGCGTCAGGATACAAGTCTGCGGGAGTTGCCCCTGCTAGGCATTCGCTCGTGGAGCTTGGGTATCAGTAGGTGGTGCGCCGTTCTTCCGAGGGCGGACGGCCGAATTGCAGCCTGTAGCTCTGCGCGAAATAGGAGTGCGAGGTGAAGCCGGTGGCGATCGCCACGTCGAGGATCGGCATGTTGGTCTGGCGCAGCAATTCGCGCGCCCGTTCGAGCCTCAGCCGCATGTAATAGCGGCCGGGCGTCACGCTGAGGTGACGCAGGAACAGCCGTTCGACCTGGCGCACCGAAAGCCCCGCAGACTTGGCGAGCTGCACCGCAGACAGCGGCTCGTCGAGATGGTCGGCCATCAATTCGACGATGCGCCTAAGCTTTTCCGACTTGCCGGTGAGGTCGCGCTCAGGTCCGACGCGCTGGCGGTCGCCGGCCGAGCGGATGCGTTCGTGCTGGAACTGGTTGGCGACGCCATTGGCGAGGTTGGAGCCGAAATCACCGCGGACGATCTCCAGCATCAGGTCGATCGAGGTCGTACCGCCGGCGCAGGTGTAGCGCTTGCGGTCGATCTCGAAGACGTTGCCGGTGCAGTTGATGTCGGGAAAGCGCTCCATGAAGCCGGCGCGATTTTCCCAATGGATGGTGCAGCGGTAGCCGTCGAGCTGTCCGGCCTCGGCCAGCAGATACGAGCCGACCGAGAGCGCGCCGAGCGCATTGCCGCGCCGGCCCCAGCTGCGCAGCGCGGCCAGCACCTTGCTCTTGCCCGGGAATTCGGTGGTAAGCCCGACCGAGACGAACAGGATGTCGACCGGCGGCATGTCGGCGACCGAATAGTCGATCTTCAGCGGCAGGCCGTTCGAGGCCATGACCGCGTCGCCGTCGGCCGAGATCGTCGTCCAGCCGTAGAAGTCGCGACCGAGCAGGCGGTTGGCCGAGCGGAAGCAGTCGATGGCCGCCGCCAGCGAGAACATCGAGAATTTGTCGACCAGCAGAAAGCCGAACTGGCGGCCGCCCTGAACGGGATCGTTCGTGATCGGCCGTTCGATAGGAGCAGTAAGGTTCGGCAAGGATCTGCTTTCGATCAGAAGGACGGCCGCTTCAGCCCGGCCGCGAGGTAGGCGGAAGCTACAGTGTTCGCCATCAGCATGGCAATGGTCATCGGCCCGACGCCGCCAGGGACCGGCGTAATGGCGCCGGCGACCTTGGCGGCTTCGGAGTAGGCGACGTCGCCGACCAGGCGGCTCTTGCCTTCGCCCTTCTCGGGCGCCGGGATGCGGTTGATCCCGACGTCGATCACGGTGGCGCCGGGCTTCACCCAATCGCCCCTGACCATCTCGGGGCGGCCGACGGCGGCGACCAGGATGTCGGCGGTGCGCGCCAGCGCCGGCAGGTCCCTGGTGCGGCTGTGGGCAATGGTGACGGTGCAGTTGGCGGCGAGCAGCAGATTGGCCATCGGCTTGCCGACGATGTTGGAGCGGCCGACGACGACGGCGTTGAGACCGGAAAGGTCCTTGCCGCGCACGCGTTCGATCAAAAGCATGGAGCCAGCCGGCGTGCAGGGCACGAATGCGGTCTCCAACTCGCCGGTGCCGAGCTTGCCGACATTGATGAAATGGAAGCCGTCGACATCCTTCTCCGGCGCGATCGTCTGGATGACCTTGCCGGCATCGATATGGCCGGGAAGCGGCAATTGCACGAGGATGCCGTGGATCGACTTGTCGGCGTTGAGGTCGCCGATGATCTTCAGCAACTGTTCCTCGCTGGTGTCGGCCGGCAGCGTGTGCTGGAGCGAATGGAAGCCGCATTCCTTGGCGGTGCGCGATTTCGAGGCGACGTAGACCTGGCTTGCCGGATCCTCACCGACAATGACCACCGCCAGGCCGGGCTTGGTGGCGCCCTTGGCCGAAAGCTCCGACGTCAGCGCCTTGACCTTCGAAACCACATCCTCGGCGACACGCTTTCCGTCAATCACTTCGGTCATCACGAACTCTCCGTTTTGAGGCCGCATCGATGCGTGCCCCATGCCTCAATCCGCATTCCGAACCGCCAACGCAAGGCGCAATCGGCCGAAATGCCGCGCGGCATTTTCACGAAAATTCGACAAGGCAATCCCGTCAAAGCGTCGTCGGATGCCGTAAACCCGAAACCGGTCGCATTTATCGAAGGTCGAGTAGTCGAGAATACGGGTGCCTTAGAAATAGCGGCGACGCGAGCGGTTTTCGGTCAGCTCGCGCACCGCCTCGCGGAATTCGCGCAGGCTGGCTCGGATGTCGTCGATCTCCCCCTGGTCGGCGGCTGGCTGGCGAGCCTCGCCGGCGGGCTGCGGCTGCGGATGGTAGGCTGCCGGCGAGGCCGGATACTGTTCCTCGTAGGGATCGGACCGCGCATGGTCCGGCCGATAGGAATAGGAATAGCCCTGCTCGTATGGCGGCTGAATATTCTCCCGCGCCGGGGTTTCAGCGCGAGAATAGCGTTCCTCCCGGCTGGGCGCGCGCCAGGCGCTTTCGGGCGGGACAGAGTCCAGATCGACCGTGTCAGCCGGCTCGCGCCGCACGAAATAGCGGAGCGCCGAGGCCAGCGAGCCGAAAAGTCCCGGGCGGCCGGCGTCGTTGTCCGGCATCGGTGGCGGTGTGACGGGTTGCGCCGCAGGCGGCGCAGCCACCGACACGGGCTGAGGGGCCGCAGGCGAGGTAGGTGGCGGTGTGAAAGACGGGGCGGGACGCTGCGGCGTGAAAGACGGGGCGGGCGGCGGAGCGACCGGCGGGGCCGGCGGCGGTGTGACGACCGGTGGCGGCGTGACGAGCGGCGGCGCCGGCGGAGCGGCGCGGTTGGAACTGTTCTCCACCATTGGAACACGCTCATCGACCCTGCGGCGCGAGCGGCCATCGGCCGTCTCGCGCAGGCTGGCAAGGATGCCGCGCAGCGCGCCGAGGCCGATGCCAGCGAACAGGCCCGCGAACAGGCCGGCCAGAGCCATCACGGCGCGCGACGGACCCTTGGCTTGCAGCGGCGCATAGGCGTCCGAGATGACGCTGATGTTGGCGGTGTTGATGTCCTTCTGCTCGCCGGTTTCCTTGGCCCGCAGCAGGAACTGCTCGTAGACGGAACGCTTGGCGGCCGCCTCGCGCTCCAGCTCGCGCAGCGAGACCAGATTGTTGTTGACGTCGCCGCTCTGCACCTTGGCCTGCGCCAGGCGCGAGGAAAGATCCTGCTCAAGCTGGACCGAGCGCTTCAGGTCGACCTGCAGCGAGGACGCGATGCGCTGCAGTTCGGCGCCGATGCGTTCGCGCGCGCCGGCAAGCTGAGCGTTGAGCGCCTCGATTTCCGGATGGCGCGGCCCGAGCTTGACCTCGGCGCGGTCGGCTTCCTGCTTGAGCGCCGCATATTGAGAGCGCAGCTCGCTCATCATGTTGGAGTTGATCTCCTCGGGCAAAGTGCCGCTAAGGACCGAATTGACGTTCAGCGAGCGTGCCGAGGCCGCGCGGGCATTGAGCTCCAGCGTTCGCGCGCGGGCGACCGAAAGCTGCTCGTTGAGCTTCAACATCTGGTCGTCGCTGATCAGATGGCCCTGCGCGTCGACGAGGTCGTGCGTCGCCCTGAAATCCTCGACGTTGCGTTCGGCTGTCTCGACCCCCTTGCGCAACTCGTCGAGCCTGGCGGTCAGTTCGTCATTGGCGCGGCCCGCGGTGCTCGACTGGATCTCGCTGGAGATCTGCTTAAACGCCTTGACCATGGTGTTGGCGATCAGGGCGGATTTCTCGGCGTTCTGCGTGGTGGCGCTGACCGAGACCACGAAGGTCTTGCCGCCGCGCTCGACGTCGAGGCAGTCGGCCAGATTGCCGACCGCGAGAGCGCGTTTGCGCGCTTCGTCGGCTGGGCCGGCATCCTGCCGCGACAGGATCGAGCGCAGCGTCGACATCAGGCCGAGGCCACCCTTGCCTTGGCCGTTGAACTCAGGGTCGTTGGTGAGGTTGAGGTCGGTGACGACCTTGTTGAGAACGGTACCCGAGGTGAGGATGCGGACCTGGTTCTCGACGATGGCGAGCGTCGCGTCCGAGGCGACCACGTTCTGCGTCAGGTCGCGGTCGGTGAGCTTGAGGTCGCGGGGGTCGACGATGACGTCGGTGGTGGCCTCATATTTCTTCGGCGTCGACAGCGCGATCGCGACGCCGAGGGCGGCGCCCAGTATGGTCGTCGACAGAATCAGCGCCTTCGATCGGATGACGCCGTGAACGACCTGCATCGGGTCGATCAGCGGCTTCCACTCCTGGGAATCGTCGGCGGCAGATGGCCGGCTTGGATAATGAGGATCGCGGGTGGCTTGCGGCCGACTACCCGCCGACGCAGCCTCGTGGCCCTGATCGGACGAGGCTTGCCGATCTCCACCGGCCCAGGCGTCCGCAGTTTTGACCGGATCCGCGCTCAGCAGGGTCTGATCGCTGCCTAAGTCGCCAGCACCGGCTGGCTGCGGGTTAGACTTCGCTTCGCGCTCGGAGCGCGCGGCGCGGTGGCGCGCGGCGGCGTCCTCGCGCCATGAAGAATTGGCCCGGTCGCCGATGGCAACCGTGTTGTCCTCGCCGCGCATAGCCTGACCGAGCGCCAGCAGGGAACGCTCGCGCCTCCAGTCATCACGGTTATCCCTGTCAACCATTGTCCTGGAACTTACTCTCTGGCGGCTTGGGAGCGGCGGATCGGCCAATCGTTAAGCCACGCTAAACGGGCATAGGAAACAAACGGTTAATTTTGCGTCCGGGCTCACACGGTTTCTTGCCTTGCTCGCGGCATTTCGGCGCCGCTGAGGCGGCCGCCAGAACGCCGCGTTAAACTTTCCAGCCTATCTATCGCCCCCGACATGACCCAGGCCAGCGACATGCCGCAGAGGCGGAGCTTCGCGCGGATCGGCCACTTCGTGGCCAGCCGCCGGAAGCTGGTATTCGACTATTTCTCGGCAATCAGCGGCGCCGGCGGCCGCTTGGTGTTTTCGCTCGCCTATTTCATCGCTCTGGCCAACACGCTCTCGATCGCCGAGTTCGGCATGTTCGCGACCGCCTCTGCCGCCGGCATCATGCTGTCGCGCATCCTGGCCTTCGGCTTCATCTCGGCGCTCTATCGCACCGCCACGATCCGCCCCAACCTGATCGGCACCTTCACCGCCGGTTTCCTGCTTCTCGGCGTTCTGTCGCTGCCGTTCCTCGCCGCCGCCTCCTATATCGTCTACCTGATCTTCTTTTCAGGCACCGTGCCGCTGTCGGCCTTCGCCGCGGTCGTCTTCGCCGAGGCGCTGTTGTGGCGACCGGTCGAAGTGGCGCTGATCGTCAACAACGGGCTCGGCAAGTTCGGGCGCGCGGCTGTGCTTGCCATCCTGGCGACGGCGCTGAGGGCAGCCGGCGCGATCCTGTTCATGCTAGCAGCGCAGCACACGATCGGCGTCTGGTCGCTGTTCTACATCGGCGCCAACGCAGCCTCGCTCGTCGTCGCCTTCGTCTTCTTCTATCCACGGCAGCGGCTAAGGCTGCGCACCGAGCTTTATTTCCGGCGGCTCGCCGATTCCGTCTACGTCGCCGGTTCCGAAGTGCTGTTCTACCTGCAGATGGAGTTCGACAAGCTTCTGGTGCTGTCGATCGGCGGACCGCATTTGGCCGGCATCTATGCCATCATCATGCGGCTGGTCGATCTCACAGCGATCCCGATCCGCACCTTCTCGATGATACTGGTGCAACGCATGATGCGGGCGCCTGAGCTTCTGTCGCGGCTGGCGGTCAAGAGCGGCATCGAAGGCGGCGTCTTCCTGGTCTCGACACTAGCGCTGCTGTCGCTCGGCATCGTGCTGCATTTCTTCCCGAACGCACTCGGCAAGAATGTCGCCGAGGCAGCGCCGCTGGTGGCGCTCGCGGTCTGCGTGCCGGGACTGCGCAACCTCGTCGAATACCAGGCGGAGCTGCTCTTCGCGCGCGGCCAGACTGCGGTGCGCGCGATCAATCTCGGCCTGCTCGCCGGCCTAAAGGCGGTTCTGCTCACTTATGTGCTGACGACCATCCCCTACACCGCCAACCTGGTGCTGTCGCTCAACATCGTCTTCCTGCTGCTTTATCTCGCCTCGATGCTGCTGACCTATTCGGCCATGCGCCGGCCAGCCAAGGCGATCTGATTCAGGTGAGGCCGGCCTGCAAATGGCGGCTTCCTGCGCTTCCGGTGCTCACGTACTTTAAGTACACTCCGCTCCGGTTCTTGGAAACCACCTTGTTTGGTCGCTTCGCGCCCGTCTTCGACTCCGACTCGGCCTGACCTGAATCTCAGCGCGGTTCAAAGCCCGATCAGGCGGCGGATGCGGCCGATATCGGTGCCGATGAAGGACTGCATGCCGATCGCGACCTGTTCCGGCGCCATGGTGTCGACGAAGCGGCGGAATTCGTCATCGGAGAGCGGCTTGCCGTTCCAGTGGACGCGGCAGAACTCCTCCGAACCGTGGAAATGGCCGGCGCCGTCGAGCACGTCGTCGACATAGCGGCCATAGATCATGCATTCGGAGAACTGGCGCGCCGAACCGAGGACGCCGACCCAGTCGCGACCATGCACCTTCCCGATGCGCTCGCACATCGCGTTGACCGTCTCGCGGCGCCAGGCGATCAGCGTCGAGATGTAGTCGTGCCTCGACGGATTGGCGGGATCGATGCCGAGCGCTGCGCCGGCATTCCGCGACCAGACGCGATGCTCGTCATGGCCATCATTCGACAGCACGCCGTCGCGACGGAACAGCCGCACCTTGCCGTCGCGCCAAAAGGCGTTCGCGTCGAACGGTTTCATGAAGGCGACATCGGAATCGCAGAAGACCAGCACGTCTTCCTTCGCCTGGCCGGCAATGGCGATGCGCCGCAGTTGCTGCACGTGCCAGCCGCGCAGCGGCTGTGTCCTGAAGCTCAGCCAGATGCGGCGGCGAAAACCGCTCAGCGGATCGTCGAACACGCGCAGCCAGCGCGGCAACAGATCCCGCTCGTCGACGACGCTGCGGCGGCCGGATTCCAACTGGCGAAACAGCGCTACGTCGCGATGTTCGGTAAGGATGTAATGATGCGCCATGCCGGCGACGTGGCGGTCGATGGTTTCGCACAGAAGCCGGCAGCGCTCGAAATCGGGCGCATAGCTCGCGGTGACGATCGCGGCCAGGGGCGCGCGCGGCAGCGGTTCGATTTTGGTAGCAGTGTCCGGCACGAAATGGCTGTTCACCGGCGTGCCTCCGCCGGTCGCGGCCCAAGCGACAGCTTCTGCCTCACGACGCGCCACAGGAAGAGCGGGTTGCCGACGATGTAGCGGCGCCACAAGCGGCGGGGTTCGATCCACAGCCGGAACAGCCATTCGAGCCGCAGCCGGCGCAGCCAAAGCGGCGCGCGCGGCACCGAGCCGCTCATGAAATCGAGCAGCGCGCCGACGGCGACCGGCAGCGTGCAATGACGGCTGTCGATGTGGCGCTCGATCCACAATTCCTGACGCGGCACGCCCATGGCAACGAGCAGCACATCTGGCCGCAGCCTGGCGATGCGTTCGAGGATCGCCGGCTCCTCGGCGGCGGAGAAGAAGCCGTCGTGGATGACGACGAAATTGTGCTGCACGGCGAGCGTCGAAAGCTTCGCACACGCGGCTTCGGCATTGGCGCGCGTCGTGCCGAGCAGCGCCACCGTCAGCGGGTGCGACGATGCCTGCAGGAAGGCCGGGATGAAGTCGGTGCCGTTGAGGTTGCTGGGGAAAGGCGCGCCGTAAAGCAGCTTTGCCGCCATGTCGACGCCGACGCCATCGGGGAGGATGAGGAAGTTTTCCAGCGCCTCGGCAAAGACCGCATCGGTGCAGGCGAGGTTGGCATTGTGGGCGTTGAGGAAACTCACCTTGGTGAAGCGGCGCTCGTCGATCAGCCGGGTGAGCAAGGTGATGGCCTCGTCCCAGCGTATGGCCAGCACCGGAATGCCGAGAATGGTCTTGAGCGTGTCGAAGCCGAAGGCGGCGCGCGCGGTGTGCATGTTCATGCGGCGACTTCCTGCCTGACGGCGCCGAGCTTCTCCAGGCCAAGCCCGATCGCGGCGTCGAGCGCCTTTAGCTGGCGGCGATGGAAGGCGCTGCCATCCACGTCGCGGACGTTTGCCGCTGCCGCCTGGAGGGCGGCCGCGAAAGCGATCGGATCGTCGGTCACCACGCAATTGTCGGGACGGTAGCCGATGCCGCGCAGCGAGCGGCTGGTGGCGACGGACGGCAGGCCGAGCTCGAAGGTCTCGATGGTCTTCAGCTGCACCCCGCTGCCGGCGGTGCTGATCAAGGGAATTGCGGCGGCGCCGCGCACGAAAGCCTGCGCATCAGCAACCCTGCCGACAAAGGAAACGCCGGGATGCGGCGAGCTGATGCCGGAAGGCATGTTGCCCGCTATCCTGATACGGAAATCCGGCTTCAGATGCGGCACGACCTTCGTCAGGAACCAGTCGAGTCCGATGCGGTTCGGCTGCCAGGTCCAGGTGCCGATCAGCGCGGCGTCGCAATCGACATGGCGTTTCGCCTTGATCGTCGGCGCCTGCGCCCGGGTCACCAGCGGCAGCACCGCCGAGCGTCTGTCGAAGGCAACGCCAAGTGCCGCGCGGTCCTCCTCGGCAAGCGTGAAGACGAAGCGGGCGGCGCCGCAGAGGCGCTCTTCCACGACCCTGAGCAGTCTCGCCTCGCGGCGGAACATCCAGCGCTGGAAGGCGCTGCCGGCCGTGGCGGCGTTCTCCTCGGCCGAGCGATGCTCGACATTGTGCGCGACGAAGACGAATGGACGGTCGGCGAGAGCCTTTTCGAAGGCGCCGGCGAACTGCACCGAATTCAGCACATAGCCATCGAAGGGACCGGCGCGATCGATGGCGGCGCGAACCTCGGCATCGGAAACGACACGCAGCTTGACCGAGGCAAAGGTAAGGCCGGAGGAAACCGCCTTGCCCAGCCAGGCAAACTTTTGCAGCGGCGACGCGCTTTCGGTGCGAACCTCGACAGCGTCGAGCACGATGGTGTTTTGCGGATCGGACGGAGCCTTGCCCGGCCAGATGAAGCCCATCACCGTCACGCGCACGCCGGCGCGCCGCAAGGCGTCGATGATTGCGGCGTTGGCAATCTCGTAGCCCGAGGCGAGAGCGCCATCAGGCACGATCGATGTGGCGAACAGCAGATGCATCTCACCTATCCTTAGGTGCAGCCGGTAGCAAAACGCGGTGAAGCCTTGATTAAATGGCACCGTCAAAGGCCAAAGACCCGGCTTTTCCGACAGCCGGGCGAGAAGGTGATTAACGAAACGTTATCACCGCGATGCTATCGAGGGCGCAAACCCACGCTGCTCAAAAACGGATGATCCCCTTGCCGTCCGACGCTTCTGTATCGATCGCCGGGCGGTCGCCGGGGCTTGCCGCCGAGAGCGTCGAGGTGGTGGTGACGCTGCCGACCTTCAAGCGGCCAAAGCAAGTGCTGGAGACCCTGGCTTCGCTCAAGGCGCAGCGGACCGGCCGGCGCTTCGCCGTCATCGTCATGGAGAACGAGGCCGAGGCGCGCGAGAGCGCCAGCGCGGTATTGCCGCTGTTCGAGAGCGGCGAGATACCCGGCATGGTGATCATCGCGCATGAGCGCGGCAATTGCAGCGCTTACAATGCCGGCTGGCAGACGGCGATCCTGCAGTTTCCAAACTTCAGGCACCTCCTGGTCATCGACGACGACGAGATCGCCGAACCCGACTGGCTGGAGCGCATGTGCAAGGCAGCCGAGACGCTGCAAGCCGACATCGTCGGCGGCCCACAGGTGCCGGTCTTCGCCGACGCGAGGCACGCCAGATGGGCCGAGCACCCGGTCTTTGCACCGCCCTATCGGGAAACGGGCCGCGTGCCGGCGCTTTACTCGTCCGGCAATCTGCTGGTCGGGCGCGACGTGCTGGCCACGATGGGACCGCCCTTCCTCGACTTGCGATTCAATTTCATGGGCGGCGGCGATTCCGACTTCCTCAGCCGTTCGGCGCAGAAAGGCTTCGTGCTCGGCTGGTGCGCCGAGGCAAAGGTCAACGAGACCGTGCCGGCACGGCGCGTCGAAGCCGACTGGATCCGCGCCCGCAGCCTGCGCAATGGCGTGATCTCGACGCTGGTCGAAAAGAAGAAGCGGGCCGGCACGCCGTTTGCCGGCTTTAAAGTTTTCCTGAAAAGCCTGGCGCTGCTCGCGGCCTCGCCGTTGCGCGGCGCCATCCGGCTGGCGCGCACCGGCTCGCTGACGACAGGCCTCTATCCGGTCTATGTCGCGCTCGGCCGGGTGCTTGCCGAATTCGGATATGCCAATGAGCAGTACCGACAGCCTGAGAAAAATTGAGCGCGCGCCGCTCGGCGCCGCCTTCACCAGGCAAGGTGTGGCGACGGCCATCGCCGCGCTCCTGTTCACCGTCATCATGGTCTCGTTCCGGCCCTTCCAGCCGGCGGGCGCGGAACTGACCGGCGAGGGCGGCGATATCGTCAACCAGCTCGGCTTCGGCTCGCTCGGCGCCGTCTCGATCTTCGCGCTGCTCGCCTTCGCCGACCCCCGCGTGGTGCGCTCGCTGGTCAGCCCATCTTGGGCGCTGATGCTGGGCTTCTTCTTCCTGTCGGTGGTGCTCGCCACCGATCCACCGGCGGCAATGCGCGCCGCCTCCTTCACCATGATCGGCATCATCACAATGGCGACGATCCTGGTGCTGCCGCGCGACGCGGACTCCTTCTCCAGGGTGGTCATCTTCACCGCCGTGGTGGTGATCGGCCTGTCCTATATCGGTCTGATCGTCTTCCCGCATGAGGCGCTGCACACCGCCGACTCGCAGGAGCCCGAGCATGCCGGCCTGTGGCGCGGCGTCTTCACGCATAAGAACATCGCCGGTCCGGTGATGGCCTGTTTCAGCTTTGCCGGGCTCTATCTCTTCCGGCGCGGCCAGCGCTGGTGGGGGGTCGGCATCTTCTGCGCGGCGATGGTGTTCATGCTGCACACCGGCTCGAAGACCACGGCCGGGCTGGTTCCATTCTCGATCATGATCGTCGTGCTGCCCAGCCTCATCGGCATGCGGCTCGGCACGCCGATCCTGTTTGCGCTGGCCATCATCGCGACCGCCATCGGCACGCTGGGCATCGTCTTCATCCCGCCGGTGAAACACCTGGCGGCGGCCTATTTCCCGAACCTGACCTATACCGGACGCACGACGCTTTGGGAGTTCGCGGGCGACATGCTGGCGAAGAGGCCATGGACCGGCTACGGCTATGAAAGCTTCTGGGGGACGCCGCTGCTGCTCAACCAGGACCAGCCCTTCGACAGGCCCTGGGACATCCGCACCATCGTGCATGGCCATGACGGCTATCTTGACATCGCCGTGCTGATGGGCATCCCGGCGCTGTGCGTCGCAGTCTACACCTTCCTGATCGCGCCTTTGCGCGACTACATGCGCATCCCGGCGCGCAAGGAAAACATCTTCCTCGGCGATTTCTTCATGATGGTGGTGCTGTTCACGGCGCTGAACGGTTTCCTGGAAAGCTTCTTCTTCCATCGCGGCGATCCCGTCTGGCTGTTCTTCGTGCTGGGCGTGCTTGGCCTAAGACAAGTCTCGCTGCGACCGATCCCGGTTCGCCTTTCCCCCTGACCCCGGCCGATCGTCTTCGCTGAGCTGGACTTTCCCGCCGCCGCGCAAGCGTCTAAGGAAAGGCTTCTTGCGGAGGTTTTTGATGACGATCAGGCTCGTTCTCGCCGGTTGCGGCAATATGGGTTACGCCATGCTCTCAGGCTGGCTGAAATCCGCAAAGCTCGAACCGTCGGCGATGTTCGTGGTCGAGCCCAATGCGGAACTGCGTCAGCGCGCCGAACATCTCGGCTGTCGCGCCGCCGCCGACGCCGCAGGCATTCCAGCCGATACCGTGCCCGATCTCGTCGTCATTGCGGTAAAACCGCAGGTGATCCGCGAGGTGACGGCTGACTACAAGCGCTTCGGCGACGGCAGGACCAGTTTTCTCAGCATTGCCGCCGGCACACCGGTCGCCACGTTCGAAACTATTCTCGGCGAGCACGCGCCAGTGATCCGCTGTATGCCGAACACGCCGGCTGCGATCGGCAAGGGCATGATGGTGGTGTTCTCCAACCCGCTGGTCTCCGACGACGTCCGCCGCTTCGTCCTCGAGCTTTTGTCCGCCAGCGGGGTCGTGACGACGATCGACGACGAGGGCCTCATGGATGCCGTGACGGCCGTCTCCGGCTCCGGCCCCGCCTATATCTTCCACTTCATCGAGGCGCTGACGATTGCGGCCGAGAAGGCCGGCCTGCCGGCCGAGACCGCCAAGCTGCTTGCCATGCAGACCGTTTTCGGCGCCGCCTCGCTCGCCAGCGAAAGCGATGAGGAACCGGGCGTGCTGCGCCAGCAGGTGACCAGCCCCAACGGCACGACAGCCGCCGCACTCGCCGTGCTCATGGGCGGGGACCGGCTAACGAACCTTGTTACGGAAGCCGTCGAGGCGGCGCGGCTCAGGTCGATAGAGCTGGGTAAGTAACCTTCGCACCGTACAGCATCTCGTCCTGGAGCTGGCGCAAAGCGTAGAGCTTCGTCGTCCGGTCCGGCGCAGAATTATCCGCCGTCAGCAGCTCGCCTTTCCTGACAGGCTTCAGCACCTTGCCGCCTTCGAGCAGCCCGACCGGCAGGGCGCGGCTGGCGCGGGCATCGGCGACCATCATGGTCCAGGAGCGGTAGCAGGTCTCGCCGATGGCATCGAAGGCCTCGCCGGCGGCAAGGTCGCGCTTGGCGACCGCGCAGACTTCCGCCACGGGCTTCGGCAGAGGCACCATGTCGGGCTTGCCATGCAGCATGATTCGGGCTGCAGTCAGCGGCACTTCCAGCGAGGTCAGGTGATAGGGCCTGAACAGGCCGTAGTAGGGACCCTTGCCGACATGCAGGTCGTCCATGCGCTCGACGACGCGCGGATGCGTCGCCTCGACAATGACGAAGACCCCGGGCGCCACGCCTTTGCCGATCGTGTAGTCGACCACGCCTTTCCTCGACAGGAGGCCGCCATCCTCCTTCGGGATCAGCACCTTGGCCAGGTGGTCGCGATCGGCCTTGGGACCATGCATGCCGGGAACATCCGGCACCAGGCCGGTGGCGTTGGCGATGGCGCACATCTCGACCATGGTTTTCGAGCCATCGACGAACTCGACCAGCATGCGCGGGTTCATGTTGCGGCGTTCAGCCTCCTCCCGGTAGTCGTCCGGGACAGCGTCGTGGTTGAGCGGGTTGTTCTTGCCCTTGCCGGCCGCGACGATGGTCAGCCCAAGCGCCGAGGCAAATTCGATCAGTTCCATGCAGCTTGACGGCTCGTCGCCGGCGCCAACCGAGTAGACCACACCCAAGCGGTCGGCCTGCTGCTTCAGGTAGCAGCCGATGGTCACGTCGGCCTCGACATTCATCATCACTAGGTGCTTGCCATGCTCCATGGCCATCAGGTCGAAATCGGCGGCGACGCCCGGTTTGCCCGTGGCGTCGATGACGACGTCGATCAACGGGTTGGTGACCAGCATCTCGTTCGAGGTGATGGCGATGCGGCCAGCCTCGATCGCCTGGGTGACCCGGGAGGCCGTTTCGGCCTCGGCGGCCATCGCTTCGTCCCCATAGGCGATACGGATCGCCTCGCGCGCGGTGTGCGGGCGGCGCGTAGAAATGGCCGCGATCGAAATGCCCGGCATCAGCATGCCCTGCGTCACCAGATCGGTGCCCATCTCGCCGGAGCCGATGACGCCGATGCGCACCGGCCTGCCCTCGGCGGCGCGCCGAGCGAGATCACGGGCAAGCCCGGTCAGGACGACATTGGTCATGCAAGACGTTCCACGCTTTTGCTTCCGGCTGGCATTACAGCGAACGATCCCGGTTTGCCAACCAAAGCAGGCGAGCATGGCGATTTCTTGCGCATGCTTTGCAAAGCCGCAGCAGTTTTTCCTCAACTAGCCGCGACCTTCTGACTTCCGCGGCGCGACCGGCGAATGTCGGATGAGCTGATGCCACGCCGGCCTTCACCCGCCTCTTGCTTGCCGACCAGGATTTCACGCGCACGTTCTGGGCCACCCCGCTCGACCGCATCAGCGATCCGGTCGATGTCGTGGGAACGGTGGTGTTTCTGGCGCCGCCGGCGGCGGCGCAGATCACTGGCGCCAACATTCTTGTCGTTAGCGGCTTGGTCGGTAGTTTCCTGCGGCACGGTACCGTTGAAACAGGCCTCAGCATGGCCGCCGCACGAATCGCCATTGGTTCCAGATCATTAACCATAGCGGCCCGTTTTGGGCTGACGGCCCCTCGCCTGCGGCACTCGGTTATGTGCCATTTTTGCTACAGGCATTGGCTCTAATGCCGTGAATCGCCCTTTTAAGTGGTGCCTAATCCATTATGCACTCACATCCTCGAAAAATCTGATAGATACTGGCCGAAAGCTCCGGTGGCAGGCTTGGGCAAATAGGCGCCAATAAAAACAAAATGGCGCGGGGATAGTCACGGGGTAGAAATGACCAGGACGGGTAAAATTACCGTCGGCTGGCGCGTTGCGCTTGCCATTACGGTGTCGATGCTGGCTTGCGGTAGCGCCAGTGCACTCACGCTCAAGGAAGCCGTTGCAGTCGCTGTGGAATCCAATCCAGAGATTGGCCAGGCGATCGAAAATCGCGAAGCGATCGAATTCGAGCTGCGCCAGGCGAAAGGCCTTTATCTTCCGAGCGTCGATCTGGAAGCGTCGACCGGCGTTCGCCGCCTGGACAATGACACACGGCGCGCGCTCGACGAGGATCACAAAGCCCTTTATCCGAACGAGGCCGACCTTACCGTTTCGCAGACGCTTTACGACAGCGGCGCGAGGCGGGCGGAACTCAATCGTCAGGCCTCGCGGGTCGACGGAGCTTCCTTCCGGGTTCTGGAGCGGTCCGAGTTCATCGGACTTGCGGTCGTCCAGGACTATCTGGAGTATATGCTGCAGGCTTCGATCGTGGCCGAAGCCAAGAAGAACCTTGGCTTTCATCAGTCCATCCTCAGCGACATCAAGCAAGGCATCGCTGGCGGCGCGCTCAACGATGCCGACCGTCAGCAAGCCGAGGAACGCCTCTTTGCCGCCAAGGCGCGGATGCAGGAGGCAACCGAGGAACTCGAGGCGGCCAAGATCCGCTTCTTCAAGAATGTCGGCAAGCCGCTGACCAGCCCATCGCGGCCGGCTGATGTCTCAGCCGCCCTGCCGCGGTCGCTGGACGATGCGATCGGGCTTGCCAGGCAGAACAATCCGCGTGTCCATATGGCCAACAGCGATATCGACGCCGCGGCTTCGCTGGTCGATGCGGCGCGGGCGAAATACGGTCCGACAATCTCCGCCGAGGGTGTCGCCCGCGGCGGGTACGATATCGATGGCGACAATGGCGACACCAGCGACCTGCAGGCCCGGGTGGTGCTGCGCTGGAATCTCTATCGCGGTGGTATCGACAAGGCCAACGAACAGGAGCAGATCCGCCGCACCAGCGAGCAGCGTCTTGCGTTGCACCAGGTGCAGCGCGAGATCGAGGAAGCTGTCCGCACCTCCTGGGACCGCCGCTTCCGCCAGGCCGACCTTGCAAAGACGCTGCGTCAGCAGGCAGCCACCAATGAAAAGCTCGTCGCTTCCTACCGCGAGCAGTTCAAGGTCGGACAGCGCTCGCTACTCGATGTGCTCGATGCCCAGAACACGCGCTTCAACACCGCAACGCTGGCCGACACGTCGTCCTACGCGTCGCTGTTTGCGGAATACCGGTTGCTGGCCGCAACCGGGGAATTGCTGAAGACGCTCAACATCCAGCCGGCCAAGCAGTCGGACGCCTATGCGCGGGCGGAGTTCGGTGTGCCGGCTACGGCCGACACCGAGACCTATGCGCGGACGCCGTCGGAACAGAAGAACGATCTGCCGTTCGACATCCTCGCGCCGGTCAGGAAAAAGTAGCCGATGTAAGCATCGATCTTTCAGTCCTTCGGGGCGGATCGTGAACCAGCAACCTCATATCTTGTCGCCCAAGGAGGCTTTCAAAGCCTGCTTCTGCGCTGTTGCGGCCTATCTCGGCAGGCCGAGCGCTGAAACGGTGCTGTTTGCAGGCGTGCCGATTTCGGAGACGCGCATCGAGCCGGATGAAATCCGCCATCTGGCCGAACGCATCGGCCTCGAAGTCCAGGATTTCAGCCATCGCGACTTCCTGCGCGGCCGCTTCGATCTTCCGGCCATCGTCTTCCGCGTCAGCCAGTTGCCGGTCGCTCTGCTGGCGGAGACGGAGGGCGGGCAATATCTGACGGCGCCGCAGGAAAACGGCCGCACCACGATCGACAGATCGGAACTTGCCGAGAGCTATATCAGCGGCGGCACGTCCTTCTCGATCACCTATGCCAACGCTGCCGAAGAGATGACGGTCGGCACCGCCGCGCGGATCGAAAGGCGTCACTGGCTTACCGGCACCATGGGGGCGTTCTGGCGCACCTACTCGAAGGTGGTGCTGTCGGCGGTCTTCATCAACCTACTGGCGATCGCCTCGCCGATCTTCACCATGAACGTCTACGACCGCATCCTGCCGAACAAGGCGATCGCCACGCTGTGGGTGCTGGCGCTCGGCATCGGCGCGGCCATCCTGTTCGACCTGCTGCTCAAGACGGCGAGGGCGTCGCTGATCGACTATGCCGGACGCAAGGCGGACCTGCGGATTTCCTATCTGCTGTTCGAGAAAGTGCTGAACTCTTCGCTTTCGGCCCGGCCCGGGTCGACGGGCGAATATGCAAACCGCGTCACGCAGTATGAGTTCGTGCGCGAGTTCTTCACCTCCAACACTATCAGCGTCTTCATCGACACGGTCTTCGTCTTCGTCTTCCTGGCAGTGATCTATGCCATCGGCGGCTGGCTGGTGATCATACCGGCGCTGGCCTTCGTCATCTCCGTCATTGTCGGGCTGATCACGCAGCGGCGGATCGGCAAGCGGGTCGCCGCCTCCATGAACGAGGCCTCGCAGCGCCAGGCGCTGCTGGTCGAATCGATTTCCACGCTGGAGACGATCAAGTCGCTGCGCGCCGAGGCCTATCTCTTGCGCAAGTGGGGCGAGCACTCGAAGAATGCAGCCAACACCTCGGAGAAGATCAAGGAGCTGTCGGCGGCGGCCGGCAACGTCACCGGCGCCATCCAGCAATTCGTGACGGTCGCCCTGGTCGTGGCCGGCGCCTATGCGTTCTCGGAAGGCCAGATCTCGACAGGCGCCATCATCGGCACCGTGATGCTAGCTGGCCGCGCCGTGGCGCCGCTCGGCCAGATCGCCATCACGCTTGCGCGGTTCCGCCAGGCGATGTTGTCGCTCAGGATCATCAACACGATCATGTCGCAGCCGGAGGACCGCCCGGACACGGTCGGTTTCGTCAACCGGCCGATCCGCAGCGGCGCGCTCGTCTTCAAGAATGTCGGCTTCGCCTATCCGGGCACGGAGAACGAAGTTCTGAGCGGGCTCAATATCGCGGTCAGGCCTGGCGAGCGCGTCGGCATCATCGGCCGCATCGGCTCCGGCAAGACCACGATGGGCCGGCTGATCGGCCGGCTTTTCCTGCCGACGTCGGGCGAGCTCATGGTCGACGGCATCGACATCCGCCAATACCATCCATCCGAGGTTCGCGCCGCGGTCGGGATCGTCGCGCAGGCCGGCGATCTGTTTTCGGGGACCATCAAGGAAAACCTTTTGATGGCGGCGCCGGAAGCGACCGACGAGGAGATCATCGACGCGGCGAAAGCCGCGGGCGTCGATGACTTCGTCTCGCGGCATCCGCGCGGCTACGACATGAATGTCGGCGAGCGGGGCACCAATCTGTCGGGCGGACAGCGGCAGGCGGTGGCAATCGCGCGGCTGCTTTTGACCAAACCCAAGATCGTTTTCCTCGACGAGCCGTCGGGTTCGATGGACCTCGCTTCCGAACGGCAGTTGATCAAGCAGCTCAAGGTGGCGTTCGACCGCGACACGACGCTGATCGTGTCGACCCATCGCTACAGCATGCTCGAACTCGCCGACCGCCTCATCGTCATCGATCAAGGCCGCGTCGTCGCCGACGGGCCAAAGGAACAAGTCATCCAGGCATTGCAGAAGGGCAATGCCTGACCGGAACGCATAGATATGCTTGCAAAGGAAGATCGCCCGCCCCTTTTCGCTTCGGCGTCCGTTTATATCGTGGGCGCGCTGTTTGTGTGCTTCACGGCCTGGGCATCGTTTGCCGAGGTCGATGAGATCGCGCGCGGCGATGGCAAGGTGATACCGGCTTCCAAGACGCAGATCATTCAGGCCAGCGAGCCCGGCGTGGTGCAGGAGATCGCCGTCAAGATCGGCCAGACCGTCAAGAAGAACGACCTCATCATCCGTCTCGACAATTCGGGCAACACGTCGAGCCTTGGCGAAGAGAAGGCCAAGGCGCGAGCGCTGCAGGCGCGCATCGCGCGGCTGCAGTTCGAGCAGAGCGGCAATGTCGAAGGGGCGTTCCCCTGCCCGGCGGAAATCCAGAAAGTCGCGCCGGAAATCTGCGACAACGAGCAAAAGCTGCTCGTTGCGCGCCGCGACAATTTCGATGTGAAGCTGTCCGTTCTCAAATCGCGTCTCGATCAGCGCGAGAAGGAACTGGACGAGGCCACCGCCAACGCCGACCGCCTGTCCAAGAGCCTGGCCGTCACCGACCAGGAGGCGGCGCTGGTCGAACCCATGGTCAAGAAAGGCCTGATGGCCAGGACCGAACAGATCCGTGTCGAGCGGGAACAGACCGACCTTCACGGACAGCTGGCCCTTGCCGGAGAGACGATCAAGAAGGGCCGGGCGGCAATCACCGAAGCGCAGCTTCAGGTGAACGAATTGGGCCTACAGCTACAACAGGAAGCGTTGAGCGACCTGACGCAGGCGCTCGCCGATCTTTCCGTGGTCGACGAAACCATTCGCGGCGCCACGGACAAGGTGGCGCGCACCGACATCCGCTCGCCGGTCGACGGCATCGTCAATACGCTCGACATCAACACGCTCGGCGCCTTCGTGCAGCCAGGCGCGGTGGTGGCCGGTATCGTGCCGACTTCCGAGACGCTTCTGGTCGAAGCACGGGTTTCACCACGCGACGTCGCCTTCATCCAGCCGGACCAGGATGCGCTGATCAAGGTGACGGCCTATGACTTCTCGATCTTCGGCGGCATCGAAGGCAAGGTCTCCAACATCACCGCCGACAGTCTCGTCGACCAGAAGACCGGCGAGCCCTACTACCAGGTGCGGGTTGCCACCGAGAAGTCGACGCTGACACGAAACGGCAAGACCTACTCGATCATTCCCGGCATGATCTGCTCGGTCGACATCAAGACTGGACGCAAGACGATCCTCAACTATCTTTTGAAGCCCATCAACAAGGCGCGTCAGGAGGCGATGAGTGAGCGATAGCGCCACCCGCCCCGACACTCCGCGCGAACGGCTGCTGCCGGCGCTCGTGGCCGAGGATTTCGGCCCGGAGTTCCGCGTTGTGGCGCGCGGCGGCGTGCGTCGCGGCATCCGGCTGGAACGCGCCTTCTGGGTGTCGCTGAAGCAGATGGCGGAAAACCGCAAATGCACGATCGGCATGCTGGTCGAGGAGATCGCCGAACAGCATCCCGACCATGGCAATCTCACCTCGGCGATCCGGGTCGCCTGCATGCGTGGCCTTGCCGAGGAAAGCATGGAGCTGCGCAAGCTCGCTTCGATCCGCACCATCAATGCGATCCTGATCGCCTGCCCCTCGCCCGCCTTCGCGTTGTCTTCGTCGAAGAAGATCCTGGCCTTCAACACGCCGTTCCAGCAGTTGGTCAGGCGTCAATTGCCGAGCGCGCCCGGCGAGGATGGGCGGCAGGATCTGAAGCTGGCGCTCGACCTCCACGTTCCCGACATCTTCGCCCGGCTCGACGCCAACGGCGAGACGCCGGTGAGCACCGGCTTCGTCATCGGCGCCGGCGAGCGCCGCTATCGCGGCCAGCTCAGCGCCGTGCGCGCGCCTGTCACCGAGACCGAACTGCTAATGGCCTTCGTCTTCAACGGCTAAGCCAATTTTGGGAAACGCGGGCAGCAGCTTCCTGTCCGGAATTACTTGGAAACGACAGATCGAGAAGTTTCGAATTTCCGTAAACCGTCGGACCGCTCCGCTCTATTGCCTCAGGTTCGAAGCGACTGATGGTTCCGGCGAACCTTCGCCAGGCGCCACGGTTGCGAAGCCGCCGGCTATGTCGGCCATCTGCGCACCGGACTTCGAGCCGTGGATCCAGGCGCGATCGGTGCTGAAGGAGTAGAGCGGAACATAGTCGGGCAGGTCGCTGTCGCGCATGACGGCGTTGCTGAGGCTGTCGAGGATGAAAGCGCCGCTTCCCGTGCTCACCGACAGAACCGCGTGGAAGAACTTACGGCGGCGATCCTGGAGCACGACCAGCGACATGCTCTGCGCCGGGATGCCGGCGCGCAGCAGCGCCGCCATCTTGAGTATGGCGAAATCCTCGCAATCCCCTGCGCGATGCTCGAGGACTTCGGAAGGCTTTGCCCAGTAGTCGAGCTCGCCGTAGACGACGCTGTCCTTGCGATAGGCGATCAGGCGGTTGATGCTGCTGTTGACGAAGGACAGCTTTTCGCGAAAACCCTTGCCGGCGGCAATGTTGATGATCTCGGCGAAAGCCGGGCTTTCGCGGTCGCAGGAGCTGCCCGCGGTGCAATCGACGATGGCCTTGTAGACGGGAGCCCAGCGCGCCGCGACCGGGAAATTGCGCATCGACAGGGCGACGGAGCCGAAAACGCCGGGAATGATCGCGGCTGTCTGGATCGGGTCGATGCCGGCACCGCCAGCGGCGCTCGAAACCTCATTAAGTGCCGGCGCGTAGCCAGCCGAAATCTCCGCGATCCGGTAGGCGGCGGCCGGCTGCCAGGGCTCATGCCGGACCAGTGAAACACCGCCCAGGCTGGCCGGCGCAAACAGCTGTTGCAGGGCCGGATCCGCGACTGAATTCGGGCTCGCCGATGATGGATTTGCTGGAACGGCAAGGCCAATCGCCAGCAAGAGTACCTTGATCCCCGTCATGCCCGGGGCTGCTTCTTGTATTTTCATAACGCCCACCTTTGACTGTGGACGCTACCAATCTTGTCTCAAATTATCGGAAATGAAGGTGGGTAAATTTCCGCGAATCACTCTATTCTATTTTCCATCGAATTTTATTCAAATTTATACTTTCATTTACCAAACCGGCGACGTGCGCGGCAGCCAGTTCCGCATTCCTTAAGAACATGCATATCTGCATATATCATCAGGATTTACCAAGTGTAAAAAATGCGATTCTCTACATATTGCAGTATATGAAATAGATTGAAGGTCTGTTGCAAAGTTCCGGCCCCGCATGTCTCTTTCCGGGAAATGCCGGAGGGGTTTTGGCTATGACGAACAATATCGAATTCGACGCCGTTTCAAATTCGTGGGACGAGCACACCAGCGCTGGTGAAAATCACATCCCGACGGGAGTCCAGGTCGCGGCAAGCGGCCAGGCGGCAAGTGAGCCCGTGCCGGTCGATGTCGGCAACGGCGCTCCGGCGCAGGGCGCAGCCAACGCTCAAGGGGCAAACCAGCCAGCAGCGGACGCAAAAGCCCCCGCCTCCAACGCCCCGGCGTCCAATGCCGCAAACGCCCCGGCCGCGAATGCACCGGCGGCGAATGCAGCGGCTACGAACGTCCCGCATGAATATCACGCCGAAGCCGGCAATGTCGTGAAGCTCCCGGCCAATGTCTCAATCGACAACATCAAGGTCGAGGGGCACAACCTCGTGCTGGTGCAGGCCGACGGGTCCGAGATCATCATCAAGGACGGCGCGCTCAATGTGCCGACCTTCATCATCGGCGACGTCGAGGTGCCGCGCGTCGCCCTGATCGCCGCGCTCGAGGCAAGCCATGTCGATGTCGCCTTCGGCGCCGACGGCTCGATCTCGGCCGGCGGCAACGGCTCGAGCAGCGCAGGCGGAAATTTCGAACAGCCTCCCGGTGGTATCGGCGACGGCTTTGGCCTGACGGCGCTTCTGCCGCCGACGGATCTGTCGTTCGGTCAGCCGGAGCATAGGGATCTGTTCCCGGGGCTCGTGCGCGAGAATTCGACGCCAACGATCCTCGACCTGACGCCTTCGGTCAACGGCGGCGACACCACCGTCGATGAGAAGGGTCTGGAGACTGCCGGCGCGACGGGGTCCGGCGAAGCGGGCACCAGCGCCGCGGTCGACAACGACCCCTCCGAGCACAACACCGGCACCTTCACCATCAACTCGCCGGACGGCATCGGCTCGGTCAACATCAACGGCCAGGTGATTTCGGCCGCCGAGCTCGCCAACAGCGGGTCGACGCCGATCGACATCACCACGCCGCTCGGCAACACGCTGACCATCAACGGCTACGACCCCGCCACCGGCCAGGTGAGCTACACCTACACGCTGCTGCATGCAGAGACACATCCGGCCGGCGACGCTCCCATCTTCGACAACATGACCGTGACCGTCACCGACAGCGACGGCGACGTCTCGCTTCCCGGAACGCTCTCGGTTCAGATCGTCGACGATGTGCCGACGGCGAACCCGGACGCCAACAGCGTCGCGGCGGGCAGCCATGCAGAGATCTCGGGAAATGTGATCACCGGCGCCGGCGAGACGGATCCGGTCACGAGCGCGGACGTAAAGGGAGCGGACGGCGCCAGCGTAACCTCGGCCTATGGCACGGGTGCGCCGCAGGATGTGACGTCCGCCGTCACCGGCACCACGATTGCGGGCCAGTACGGCACGCTGACGCTCTATTCGGACGGCCACTACACCTACGACCGCGCGGCGAACACGCCCGGCGGCGTGAGCGATGTGTTCCACTACACGCTGACAGATGGCGACGGTGACCAGTCGAGCACCACGCTGACGATCAACATCGGCAACGAGCCGCCGAAGCTGGGCGACATCCCGGCCGCGGGCGCTGACGGTGCGCTCGTCAACGAGGCGGGCCTGGCGAGCGGTACGCTGCATGACGGCTCGAACACGACGAGCGGCACGATCTCGTTCTCCTCTCCGGACGGCGTCGGCTCGGTGTCCCTGGGCGGCAATGCGCTGTCGAGCGATGCCGGCAACCCGACCGTGTTCACGGCGGGTCCGGGGTCGAATGGCCAGGTGAGCGCGTACTACACCTATGACAGCGCGACCGGCACCGGGACCATCCACTACACCTACACTCTGACGGCGGACTATCTCGCCGCCGCCGGCGACAACGGCCCCAACGTCGAGGCCAATCCGAGCTTCGCGGTCACAGTGACCGACCTCGACGGCCAGCCCGCATCGGGTACCCTGACGATCAACGTCATCGACGACGTGCCGACGGCCAAGGCCGATACCGACGCGGCACAGTCCGGCGAGACGGTGACGGGCAATGTCGAGGCCGGCACGAGCACCCACGGCACCGGCGCGGCCGACACGGCTGGTGCGGACGGCATCGCGTCGATCGCCTGGACCGGTGCGGTAACGAGCAACGGCGTGATGACGGTGACGGGCGCGCATGGCGTGCTGACGGTGTTCGCCAATGGCGATTACAGCTATCAGGCCACCCCGAACGCACCCACCGGCACTGACGTGTTCCACTACACGATCACCGACGGCGATGGCGACACCTCGCCGGCGACGCTAACGATCGACGTGACCGGCAGCCAGCCGCTGGTGAAGCCGGAGGTTGCGGCGGTCAACGAGGCGGGCATCGACACGACGCCGCCGGCCGGCGACCTCGGCCCCGGGACTGTGGACGGTTCGCATGCGGGCGACGGCACGGAGACGACGAAAGGCCAGCTGATCTTCTCGGATCCGGACGGTGCAACCGTGACCGGTGTTCAGGCAGGCGATGTCGGCAGCGACGTGAGCGGCAATGTCGGCACGAACATCAATGGCACGTACGGCATCCTGCATGTCAACGCGGATGGCACCTACACCTATACATTGACGTCGCCGGAGGCGAATGTCCCGGCCGGCAACGACGGCGCCAACGTGCAGCCCGGGCAGGACGTGTTCACGTTCACGGTGACCGATAGTTTTGGCAACACGTCGACGTCGACCATCTCGATCAACATCACGGACGATGTTCCGTCGATCAGCAACGCCGTCGCCGGCAGCTCGGTGACGCTCGACGAGACCAACAACGGTCCGACGACGGACGGCGTGCTGAACCCGGCGATCATGACGGCCACGAGCGCTGCGGCGATCGTGACGCTGACCTCCAACTACGGCGCCGACG
>NZ_RZOY02000012.1:0-123108 GCF_004022705.2 Mesorhizobium sp. M2D.F.Ca.ET.226.01.1.1 | reverse complement strand
CGGCAGCTCGGTGACGCTCGACGAGACCAACAACGGTCCGACGACGGACGGCGTGCTGAACCCGGCGATCATGACGGCCACGAGCGCTGCGGCGATCGTGACGCTGACCTCCAACTACGGCGCCGACGGCGCCGGCACGACGACCTATGCGCTGTCGGTGACCAACGCGGCCTCGGGGCTGGCGACGGCACAGGGCGACCATGCCATCACGCTGGTCCAGGTCGGCGCCACGGTGCAGGGCCAGTACACGGATGCCGGCGGCACCCACACCGCCTTCACCGTGTCGGTCGCCGCGGACGGCAAGATGACGGTGGTGCAGAACGTCGCGCTTGAACATCTGGTCGATGGCTCGACGGCCGCCGCCTACAATGACGCACTGAACCTGGCGGGCAAGATCGCCGTGACGGCGACGGTGACGGATGCCGATGGCGACACCGCCTCGACCGGCGCCATCGATGTCGGCGGTGCGGTCACCTTCCTCGATGACGGCCCCTCGATCAGCAATGCGGTGGTCGGCAGCTCGGTGACGCTCGACGAGACCAACAACGGTCCGACGACGGACGGCGTGCTGAACCCGGCGATCATGACGGCCACGAGCGCTGCGGCGATCGTGACGCTGACCTCCAACTACGGCGCCGACGGCGCCGGCACGACGACCTATGCGCTGTCGGTGACCAACGCGGCCTCGGGGCTGGCGACGGCACAGGGCGACCATGCCATCACGCTGGTCCAGGTCGGCGCCACGGTGCAGGGCCAGTACACGGATGCCGGCGGCACCCACACCGCCTTCACCGTGTCGGTCGCCGCGGACGGCAAGATGACGGTGGTGCAGAACGTCGCGCTTGAACATCTGGTCGATGGCTCGACGGCCGCCGCCTACAATGACGCACTGAACCTGGCGGGCAAGATCGCCGTGACGGCGACGGTGACGGATGCCGATGGCGACACCGCCTCGACCGGCGCCATCGATGTCGGCGGTGCGGTCACCTTCCTCGATGACGGCCCCTCCGTCTCCGCCAACAGCGCCGTCCAGCTCGATGACGACGCACTCGCCGGCGGCAATCCAGGCGGCACCGGCGATGTCAATCCCGACACCGCCAACACAGCCGGCACGCTGGCCCACAGCTACGGCGCCGACGGCGCCGGCTCGACGCTGCTGACCGCTACCGGCATCGTGCTGCCGGCCGGTTTCACTGCAGCCGTGAGCAACGGCGGGCAGACTCTGACCATCAGCCAGGGCGCCACCGCAGTGTTGTTGATCCAACTCGCCGATACAAGCTCGGGCAACTACACCGTCACGCAGTTGCACGCGATCGACCATCCCGCGGGGCTGAACGAGAACAACGTCTCCTTCACGGTCAACTATGTCACCACCGATGGCGACGGCGACACTGCCACCGGGTCGCTGGCAATCAATGTGAATGACGACACGCCGACGATCAGCAACATCCAGGACGCAATCATGCCGAACGTCAACAATACCGACGTTCACGGCACCTGGACGCCGTCCTTCGGCGCAGACGGCCCAAGCGCGACGTCTGCGATCAGCCTGGCGATGGGGACCGCGCCCAGCGGACTGACGTACACGCAGACCAGCCAAGGCACGAACGTCAATGGCGATGCGGTGACGCAGGTCGATGTGAAGAGCGGAGCCACAACCCTCTACACATTCTACGAATACGCCCATTACGACGCGGCGACGCATACATCGCAGATGACCGCCTATACGACGCTTGCCGATGCGCAGGGCGCCACGGGTACCAACGAGTACTTCACGCTCGCCGCCGGGGCGGACGGCAACTACGACTTCCACCTGGTGACGAACAGCCTGCAGTCGACTTCCGTCTTCGACGTCGTCTCGGGGATCCCGAACGGCAACGGCAGCTACGTAAAGATCGCCTCCGGCTCGGCCAGCTTTGGCACCGATCCGGTTCCGGCCAGCGGCTACGACGTGATCATCGACGGCTTCAACTCCGGCAATACCGACCCCACCGCGCACAAGGTGTTCAAGAACGCCAACGGCATGGGCATCGACAATGGCAATCTGGAGACCAATGAGACCCTCACCTTCAAATTTGGTCTCACGCAAAGCGCTGTCACGGTCGGCATCGGCAAGGGCGGCAACGACACGTCCGAGCATTTCCAGGTGACCATCTGGGATGCGACGCACACGACATCAGCGACCTGGAATGTTACCCAGACCGACGGCACGCCGTTGATCGTCGACGCCGCACACTGGGGCACCAACGGGTCAAACAGCGGTGCGTTCTTCAACTTCAGCGAAGTAGACGTCAAGAACATTGCCAGCGCCGGCGGCGACGACCCGAAGGTCGTGCTGTTGTCGCTGACCTACAACTCGCAGACCATCGTCAGCGATACAACGCTCAACTTCGCGCTCGGTATCACCGATCACGACGGGGACAGCGTCACCAGCACCGACAATCTGTCAGTGGCTCTGGCCGGAACGCATTCCGGCAGCGGCTATCAATTGACGGGTCTCGACACGACCGGAGAAGTCCTTGCCGCAAGCTCGGGAGCCGATACGCTCCATGGCGGCACCGGGCTCAACGACACCGTCGACTACAGCAACGCAACCGCCGGAGTCACCGTCAACCTGCTGACACAGCTAGTCGGCGGAGCGGGCGCGCTTGGCGACACGATCAGCGGGTTCGAGAACGCAATCGGTTCGAACTTCGCCGACACCCTGACAGCCAACAACACCGGCAGCACCCTTTCCGGTGGAGGCGGCAACGACACACTGATCGGTGGTGCCGGCAACGATCTGTTGATCGGCGGTTCGGGCCAGGACACGCTCACTGGCGGCTCGGGCGCCGACACGTTCAAGCTCGACCACCTCGATATCAAGGACCTGATTAGCGACTATAGCGGCGCGGGCGGTCAAGGCGACAAGATCGACCTGACCGCGCTGTTCGAGACGGCGGCCGGAGGCAACATCACCGACTACGTGCACTACAACAACGGCACGCTGAGCGTCGACACCAACGGCACGACCGGCGGCGCCAATTTCGTGGACGTGGCGCAACTGACGAACACGCCTGCCGCCGGAACGATCAACATTCTCTACGACGACTCGAACCATGTGCAGCACACGGCCACGATTTAGCACCTATGTGTGGCGGCTCAGCACTTATGCGTGGCCGCGCTTCCATGCTATGCATTAGCGAACGGTGAATTTGCAGTTTGGAGAGGGACTTACATGAAGCGTTATGCAAGATTGCTGGCTTCGGCCACGGCGCTGCTGCTCGCCGGGTCGACGGGCTTCGCCGCCGACATCATCGGCGAGCCGGCGATAAACTATTGCCGCACTGTCGGCACTTCTGACCTGGTGCTGACCGATAACATTGTCGAGCTCAAGGACCATGTGGTGAAGCTGATGGACGAGTCGGTCGCCGTCGCCAACAGTCCGGAATGGATCAACTCGTCGCGTCCCGCCTTCGTCTGGGCTTCGGAAGCCAAGGTCGCCTGCGGCATGGCCTATGGCTACCTCAAGACGAACTACAAGGACGAGGATACGCTCAACAAATGCGAGTGCTTCCACGACCGTATGGTCGAGTATATGCACTGAGCTGACGGCTGAGCGCTGCGCCGACCGGTTGCAATGATGGCCATGAAAGCCTGGGCGGAGGCGGCCGCCTCCGCGACTCCGGCTGCCGCCCATGCCGGCGTGGCGTCGCAAGCTGATTTCCGACACGAGCGTTGGCGAGCCCTGGCGCTCGCCTTTGTCGTTCTTGCGGCCGCCTCCGGATGCCAGTCCAAGAGCGGAGCGTCGGACGTGCTCGATCCGTCGGCGATTGCGGCACCCACCGCACAGCCCGGCAATCCGGCAGCGCCTGCCCAGCAGGCAAGCAATCCGACGCAAGCCAGCCCGGCGGCGCCCGCTCAGCAGGCAAGCAGTGCGATCCAGGGCAGTGCGCCCCAGGGCAGCGCGACCCAGGCCAGCCCGACCCAGGGAGCTCCGACCTCGGTCACCGCCGCGCAGGCCAATCTGACGCTCGGCACGGGGCCGACCAAGGTGGCTATGCTGCTGCCGCTTTCGGCGCCGGGAAGCACTGGCGAGAACGGCCGCAAGATGTATGACGGCGCGCGGCTCGCGATGGCCGATCTCGGCGACAAGCTGCTGACGCTGACGATCCAGGACACGCGCGGCGACAGCGGTTACGCCAAGGACCTCGCCGTCAAGGCGATCACGTCGGGGACAGCGAAGGTCATCATCGGACCGTCGGAGCTTGCCGCCACGCAGCACCTTGCCAAGCTCTCCGGCTCGAAGCGACCGCCGGTGCTGGCGCTGGCCGACAATTTCGCCGGCGGCCCCGGCGTCTATTCCGTGCGGCTCAGCGAAGCCGACAGTGCCGCGGCGGGCGCGGCGGCAATCGCCAGCAAGGGCGCCAAGAAATTCGTGCTGATGGCGCCGGCGGGTACCGACAGCAGCGCAATCGAATCCAGGGTTGCCAACGCGCTCAGCATCTACGGCGCGACACTTGCGGTGACCTTGCCCTATTCGGTGGCGGACGGCGCGAAGGCGGTGTCCGACATGGGCTCGCTGGTCGACGCGCCCAACGCCGTGGTCGTCGCCAGCGGCGACGGCAGCCCGGCCGCGGTGCTTGCGGCGCTGAAGGCGAAAGGCATTCCGGGCAAGGCCGTGACGCTGATCGGCACCGACCGCTGGCTGGAGCGCCCGATGGATCCGCTCTACGAAGGCGCCTATATCGCGACGCTCGACCAGAGCGACACCGGACCGATCGCGGACCGCTTCAAGGCAACCTACAACTACCAGCCGGATATGAACGTGGCCTATGCCTACGACATGGTGGCGCTGAGCGCGGGCATCGCGAGCTCCGCCGGCCCCGGCGGCTTCAGCAAGCAGGTGCTGGAGAATACGAGCGGCTTCCGCGGCTCGACCGGCCTGTTCCGCTTCCGCGCCGACGGCTCGAGCCAGAGATCGATGCCGTTCTTCAAGGTGGAAAAGGGCCAATTGAAGCTGGTGGAGAAGTCGACGTCGGGGTTTTGAGGGGGGAAGCTCAGTTGAGCTGCTGCAGTATGCCGGAGCTGGTCGCTACCCTCAGTGCGTAATACATCTGCAAAGCTATCGCACAGATGGCGGCTGCCGAAATCGGTACGCCGAACGGCACCACGCCTTTACGGTCCAGATGCTGCACGTAGTGGCGGAACATGCCTGCGGGTAGAAGAAAAGGATTCTTGACCACGGCCGCGGTGGCGATAGCGAAGGCCAACAGCAGCACAGAAAATACGACCAGGTCGGTTCCGCCGATGAGAAATGGCATAACGCTCATCAGCTTGACGTCGCCGGCGCCAACCTTGCGCAAAAGCCAGAACGGAAAGAGTGCAGCGAAGAGGATCACGCCTCCAATCGCGCTGATGCCCATCTCCAGCCACGAGCCGGTCTGCAACGAATGGAACTGCAGTGTTCCGAGACCGAGGCAGAGCAACAACAGTACATCACGGTTCGAGATGCGCTGCGTAGAAAAATCGAGCCACGCGACACGCCCGAGCAACAGGATAGCCAGCCCCTTGAAGACGAGCGCAGCGATGAGCAAAAGACTCATGACCGCTCTATGTTCCTCACGCTGGACGAGAGCAGCTTCAGATTGTTGGCCACGGTGGGATCGTTCGGCGCCAGCTCATAGGCCTTGAGGAAGTTGCTGCGGGCATCCTGCAGCTTGCCACGCAGCAGATAGGAATAGCCGACATTGTTGTAATATTCCGGCGTGGCGCCGAGTAGGCGATAGGCCCTGGCGTAAGCCATGTCAGCCAGATCGAAACGGCGAATACGGTCGCAAGAGGCGGCAAGGCCCAGCCAGGCGACGCCGTCATTCGGAGCCAGGCGCGTGGCCTTGTAGAACAGGGCGCCGGCGTTGCCGTAATTCCCGGAGCGGAACTGGGTCTTGGCCTCGGTGACCGCCTGGTCGGAGGCATAGTAGTCGACGTCGCTGACGGTCTTCAGCCCTTTGAAGGCATCGCCGAAGGCGGTGTAGTCGCCCGTGGCCGGTTCGTTGGTGCGAACCACGCCGTCGGCGAGCTCTTTTGTCTGGCAGCCCGCAAGGAAGATGAGCAGCAGGCTGGTCGCGAATGCGAGGCGCTTTGGCCGTATCATAGTGTGTCCCACGAGTCCCCGACTCAGTTTTAGAGGGTAATCATACGACCGGCTAGAAGAAAATGCCTCTCATGCGAATGATCACCGGCAAAAGAACGATCATCAGCACGACCGGAAAGATGCAGATGCCGAGCGGGATCATCATCTTGACCGGCAGCGCATTGGCTTTCTCCTCCGCGTAGAGGATTCGCTGCGTGCGCATTTCGTCGCTGTACACGCGAAGGGCCTCTGTCAGGCTGGTGCCAAGTTCTTCTGACTGCCGAAATAGCACGGCAAGCGAACGCGCTTCCTCGAGACCGATTCGATCAGCAAGCTCGCGGAGCGCCTCTCGCAGCGGCTTGCCGGCACGCAGCTGCAAATTCATGATCGCAAGCTGGATGCCAAGCCATTTGTGGGTTCCCGCCATTTCCTGGCTCACGCGCTCGACCGCCGCCTCCAGGCTCATGCCGGCATCGGCGCAGGTGATCATCATGTCCATGAAGTCGGGGAAGCCGCGGCGGTAGGTCTGCTTCTGCGCATTCTCGAAACGGTCGAGCGCTATGCTCGGAATTACGAGGCAAGCCAACCCGAACAAGGCGGCACCGGCAAATGCAATGACGCCAGGAATTTGGGGGGGCAACACGGCAGTCAGGCCAGTGTACACCGCCAGAAAGCCAATGGCGACAGCACCTATGCGGGACAGAGTGTAGAAAAGCGGCGCACTCGCCTGATAGAAACCCGCGCGAAACAGTTTTGCCTCAAGGGCGTTAGGCTCGCCACGTTCCTTCTCAAGCGTGCGGAAGTAAGCATCAACAGGCCTCTGTGCCGAAATTTTGATCAGCTGCTGCTGTGCGTCTAGCGAACGCCGATTGAGCCCCCGTTCCGACAAAAGGCTTTCGGTGACCAGCTTTCGGGTTTGAAAGGCGGGCAGAAAGGTGAGCGCGCCGAAAAGGAACAGCGCCACCGCCGCGCCGAAAACCGAAAGCGAGACGAGAAGCCCGGAACTCAATATGTTCGAAAGGAAAGTTATGTTCCGCTCCACTCAGAAGTCGAAGTTGATCATGCGATACATAATGAAGTCGCCAAGCAGCGCCCAAACGCCGAAGATCGTGAAAACCGGAAAGATGAGCGGATTCCCCCAGACCGCCCCGTAGTAGGTCGGCGCAATGATCCAAAGGATCGCGAACATGACGATCGGGAAGAGTGAGATTACCCATGCCGAGAAGCGGCCCTCGGCGGAGAGCGCCTTGATCTTCATTCTGAGCTTTTGCCGCTCGCGCAGCACGCCTGACAGGTTCGCCAGTATCTCAGTGAGATTACCGCCGGTCTTGGACTGAATGGAAAGCGACACCGAAAGAAGGTGCAAGCCCTCGAAGCCCACCCGCTCCGACAGCTTTCGTACGGCCTGCTCGATGCTGAGGCCGAAGGTGATCTCGTCGGAAACGATACCAAACTCAGTACCGAGCGGATCAGGCATTTCTCGCGCCACCAAGCCGACCGCCACCGAAACCGGATGGCCCGCGCGCAGCGAGCGGACGATCATGTCGAGCGCATTGGGCAACTGCCTGGCGAATTTCATGATCCGCTTGTTGCGGGCTCGACGAAGGAGCAGCAGCGGCAGGATGAAACCTACAATGAGAAAGGCCACCAATGCCGCAATTGCGGAAAATCCCAGCAACAGCTTGAAAAGCATCGCGACAACGAGCCCGGCCAAGATGAATATCAAAGCGAAGGTCAGCGGATTTCCAGTGATTCCGGACTGCGTGTAAAGCCTGTTCAGCCCGACCGCGCCAAAGACGTAGTCACCGGAGTCAGTCAGTCCACGTTCGCGCAGCAGCCCCTGCAGGGTCTGCTCGGCCGGCCCCTCTTCGGCCAGGCGCTTAAGCCGCCGGTTGATCGTGCCGGCCCGCGAGCGGCCCTTCGCATAGGAAACGTAGAACGTTTCAGCCGCGAGAATGACGGATGCCGCCGCCAGCACATAGATGAAATAGAGCAGGGTCTGGCCGGTAAACATCAGAGCGGCACCTGCGGATTGAACGCGTCCTTGGCGAAGTGAAAGCCCAACGTCGCAGCTTCCTGGGCAAAGCGCGGACGGATGCCGGTGGCGCGAAACTCGCCGATGATCTGGCCATCCGCCCCCACATCGCGGCGTACAAAGCTATAGAGTTCCTGCAACTGAACGACATTGCCCTCCATGCCGGTCAATTCGGATATCGAAATAACGCGTCGGCCGCCGTCGGAGAGGCGCTGTGTCTGCACGATGATGTCGATGGCCGAGGCGATCTGGGCCCGGATGGACTCATGGGTCATCGGCATGCCGGCCATGCCGACCATCTGTTCCAGTCGCGAGAGCGCGTCACGCGGCGTGTTGGCGTGAATGGTGGTCATCGATCCTTCGTGACCGGTGTTCATAGCCTGCAGCATGTCGAAGGCTTCCTCGCCGCGCACCTCGCCCACGATGATGCGGTCGGGGCGCATGCGCAGTGCGTTCTTGACCAGCTCGCGTTGGCGAACTTCGCCCTTGCCTTCAACATTGGGCGGGCGGGTCTCCAACCGGCCGACATGTGGCTGCTGCAGTTGAAGCTCGGCGGCGTCCTCAATCGTAATCAAACGCTCCCTGGCCGGAATGTAGCTTGACAGCGCGTTGAGCAAAGTCGTCTTGCCGCTGCCGGTGCCGCCCGAAACCAGGATCGACTTGCGCGACTGCACAGCGATGCGCAGCAAGTCGATCATGGGCTGGCGGATCGAACCGAACGCCATGAGGCGTTCCAGTGAATAAGGGTTCCTGGAGAATTTACGGATCGACACAAGTGGGCCGTCGACAGAGATCGGCCGCACGGCGATGTTGACGCGCGAGCCGTCATCCAGGCGGGCATCGACCATCGGCGAAGATTCGTCGACCCGCCGGCCGATGTTGGAGACGATCTTGTTGACGACGCGGAGCAGGTGCGCCTCGTCGCGAAAGCGGATCGAGGTTTCCTCAAGCACGCCACGGCGCTCTATGAAGACATGATTGTGTGTGTTGATCAGGATGTCGGCGATCGAATCGTCCTTGAGCAACGGCTCGATCGGTCCAAGTCCCAGCATTTCGTCAGCGGTATCGCTGGTGAGTTGATCGAGCTCACGCGAATTCAACGGTACATTTCTACCGCGCACGAACTCGCGCACGATCGGGCGGATCTCGTTGAGGATCTCGTCCTTTGAAGCATTTTCGAGCGCGGTCAGATTGAAGCGGTCGATAAGGTGGCGGTGGAGATCGACCTTGAGCGAAAGGAAATCGTCGCTTTGCGCTTCTGTTTCCACTGCCGCAGAAGGCAAAGCGCCATTTGGAGTCGGAACCCCAGGCACCGTCTGGGGTACCCGCTGCTCACTCGGTCCTTTGATGAAGCGACCCAACATGCCGCTCTAGCCCCCTTGCCAATCCCATGATCGAAACTAAGCGTTAACCACGAGGGGCACAAGCAGCGAGGCGGCTGCAATCGTGTATTACTTGCAACATAGTTAAAAAATCGATCTATCGGGAAATCGTTTTATTTCAGCACGATACAAAAGCTCAGACCAAAGTCTTAGGACTTATGTCGCAGTATGAGCTAATATGCCTTCTAAATCCTTAGATATAAACATATATGTTGGTTTCCTAATGCCGCCATACCTGAGACGCCTCGGTGGCCGAATTGTGAATGAATGGTTAAGATGGCTTGAAAAGTGAGGCGAATCAAGCTGTTGTCAAAAATTGAATCCTCGATCTTCAGGTATTGAAAGGTTAAGCAACTGTTAATCCGTTTGACTCTGCTTTTTCACGCGACCTAGGATTGAAATCGACGGGGGATGCTTGGGTATGGGGTTCATCCTTAGGCTCGTCTCGTCGGGTTCAAACCTCCAAAGGGAGAAATTGGCATGAAGAAGCTCATGACGATGACCCGGCAGTTCCGCGACGATGAAAACGGCGCTGCCATGGTCGAATATTCCATCCTGGTTGGCATCATCGCGGGCGCTGCGATCCTGGCGATCGTTGCGATCGGCCTCTGGGTCAGCGGCCGCTTTACGGGCCTGTGCGGCATCCTTAATGGCCGCGGCGTAGTTGCCGGCGGCGGCAACGGCACATGCAACGCAGCTGCCGGTACTGGCACCTGAGGCTGATAGATCAGGCCCGGATCAGCGGGTCCGGGCCCGATCTTGGTTGGGTTTTTCAGCCCTGCCAAAAGGAGAACCAAATGGGAAAGCTTTTCGGTGTAGCCAAGCAGTTCCGTGATGACGAAAACGGCGCTGCTATGGTGGAGTATTCGATACTGGTCGGCATCATCGCCGGCGCGGCGATCCTCGCGATCGTCGCAATCGGTCTCTGGGTGAGCGGACGCTTTACGGGCCTATGTGGCGTTATGAATAACTCCGGCATCGGCACTTGCAACGCGGCTGCTGGAACTGGAACGTAACAATACGTCGGGCCCGGATTCTCGGATCTGGGCCCGATCTCGTTCTCGCGGTGGGCTGACGCGATCAAAAATTGACAGAAATATTTTGGGGTTCTTGGGGCTATGCGCGCAAACACTCTCATCATGATCGTCCTCGCCTGTGTATTTGGCGTTCTCGCGGTTGTGCTCGCCAACATCTGGCTCGCCAACCAGCGGAGCGCGATGGCCCAAACAGACAATGTCAAACGCGATACGGTGGTGGTGGCGGCGGTGGCGCTGAAGTTCGGCGACACGCTGACAGCCGACAAGCTACAAGAAATCGCCTGGCCCGCAGGCGCTGTTCCGGCCGGCGCTTTCAAGACTGTCAAGGATCTGCTGGCTGGCCAAGGCAGCAAGCAAGCCTTGCAGACGATCGGCGTCAATGAGCCCGTGCTTGCCGGCAAGATCACGGGCCCGGGCCAACGCGCAACGCTTTCGGCGGTGCTTGGCGAAGGCATGAAGGCCGTTTCCATCAGAGTGAATGACGTGCTGGGCGTCGCCGGTTTCGTTTTCCCTGGTGACCGGGTTGACATCCTGCTGACCCGCACGACCCAGGACAGCGGCAACGCGCCCAAGAGCTTTGTCGATGTGCTGCTGCAGAGCGTCAAGGTTCTCGCCGTCGACCAGGTCGCCGACGAGAGCAAGGACAGCCCGACCGTCGTCAAGGCTGTGACAGTCGAGGTCAACACCAAGGATGCGCAGAAGCTGACGCTTGCCGCGGGTGCAGGGCAGTTGTCGCTGGCGCTTCGCCAGGCTGCGGCCGGTAACGGCGAGTCGACAGAACGCGTTACGCTTTCGGACCTGACCGGCGACACGCCGGAGGATGTCGCCAAGCGGCAGGCCGAACTAGATCGGCAGAAGGCAGCCGATGCCGCAGCCGCGGACGAACGGAAGCGCGCCAACGAAAAGATCGATGGCCTGGCGCAGGCGGTGGAGCGAGTTGGCAGCCAGATCGACCAGTTGAGCAAGGTGAAGCCTGCTCCCGCTGTGGCACCCGCACCACAAGTGCAGGAAGTTGTAAAGGAAGTCGTAAAATATGTGCAGCCGGAACCGCCGGCCCGCGCTACAATCGGGGTGTTTCGCGGCGTGAAGCTCGAAACATATGACGTGCCGCGACAGAGATAGCGACAGCGCTTTCGGATTACGAGAATCCGGACAAGTCCGCAAGGGGGACGGTGTAGATGCGAATTCTTCGAGGATCATTGGCCGCGGCGGCTTTGGCCTGGTCCTGCATTTTGTTGCAGTTGAGCCCCGCTGCTCATGCGGCTGACCGCTTCATCGACGTGTCGAGCCCATCGCTCCATCGCGTCTTCATCCCGGTCTCGCAATCCGTCACACTCCAGGTGAACGCTACCTTGGGCGACATCGTCGTCGGCGACGAAAAGATCGCCGACGCCCAGCCGATGACCGACAAGACGCTCTATGTCATCGGCAAAAGTGTCGGCACCACCACCGTCAATCTGTTTTCCGACGACAAACGATCGCTGGGCGCGATCCAGATCGAAGTCGGCCAGGACGTCAGTGACATGGCGGTAGCGATCCGCCAGGTGGCGCCGAAGGCTCGCATCGAGATCGGCTCCATCAACGGCAAGATCCGGCTTTCCGGCCACGTCAAGGATGCTGCAACGCTGGCGTCCATCGTCGAGGTCACCCAGCAATATGGTCCAGACGCGATCATTAACGCCGTCACTATCGACGACAGCGAGCAGGTCAATTTGTCGGTCCGCATCCTTGAGGCCAAGCGCAATGCCGACCGCGATCTCGGTGTTTCGTTCAGGAGCACAAACAGCCGCGGCACAACTCGGACAGGCACGGGTGTTGCCGCCGTGGATAAGGATGGCATCGTGCTCGGGCCGGGCGACCTTTTGAGCGGCTTGCTTTCCAATGCTAGTCCGTTCGGAGCACTGATAACCCGCGTGATCGACAGCAACGTCAAGGTCGATCTGATTATTGAGGCGCTTGAGCAGAAAGGCGTCGTGCGCCTTTTGGCGGAACCCAACCTCACAACGGTTTCCGGCGAAACCGCTAGCTTCAATGCGGGCGGCGAGGTGCCCATCCGCAGCGTCAACGCCCAAGGAGAGGTTGAGATTCAGTTCAAGCAGTTCGGCGTCAATCTGAATTTCACGCCGGTGGTGCTCGACGACGGCAAGATTCACATCAAGCTGGCGCCGGAGGTCAGCGACCTCACCGGCTTCACACCCGCGGGCGACCCGATCTTCACCAACCGCAAGCTGGCGACCGTGGTCGACCTGCGTGACGGACAGAGCTTCGCGGTTGGTGGTCTGCTCTCCAGCAAGAACACCAGGCTCCAGGACCAGGTGCCGTGGCTCGGCCAGGTACCGATCATCGGCGCGCTGTTCCACAATTCGAGCACGCAGAAGGAAGAGACCGAACTGGTCGTCATCGTCACCCCGTATCTGGTTCGGCCGGTGAAGCCCGGCGAGCAGCTGGCTACGCCTTTCGACAAGACGAGGCCCGCCAACGATCCGGAACTCATGCTGCTCGGCCAGCTCGAGGTGAGCAAGGACATGATCCGGAAGTATGAGTTGGGCGACGGTGTCACCGGCCCCTATGGCCATATGCTGGATGTGAAATCGAAGGACAAGCTGGTCTATGTCAAGAAATAAGCTCCTGCTCGTTCTACTCGGCTCCGGGCTGCTTTCAGGCTGCGCGGCCGACTATCTCAACAATTACGACACGATGACATTGGCATCGGGGGATTCGCTGAAAGCCAACCAGCTGCTGCAGACGGTCGATCCCTACAACCCGGCCTCGAACAAGACGAAAATCGAAGGCAATGGCGCGCGGTCCGTTGGCATCGTGCAGCGATACAAGGTTCCGCCGCCCGCGCCGCCAACAACGAACATGACGGTCAACGTCGGTCCGGCGAGCACGAGCACGCAGTGAGGTGAGCGAAAGGAAGCGGCATATCATCGGGCAATGCGAGGAGCCCGACGCTAAGGGGTAGGGCCATGTTGCGAACTATTCGCGCGTTCTGGCACGACCAAAGGGGACTGGCGCTGATCCTCGTCAGCATAATGCTGCCGGCTATCATGGGTTTGTCCCTTCTGGCGATCGACATGAGCCGGATGAACAATCTGCACAATGACCTGCAGAAGGGAACCGATGCTCTGGCTCTGGCGGCCGCAGCCGAACTGAACGGCCGGTCAGACGCATGGACCCGCGCCGAGAATGCTCTAAGTAACCTCGTTGCGAACAACACCACGTTCTCTAATACCAATGGCGGCGTCATGTCGCTGACCACTGGTAACGGCGCTACCACTGTGGATCCAACATACGCCGCCTGCCGGTCCAAAGGGCAGGTGTCGTGGTGCTTCCTTGCGAGTATTCCGGCAAGCGACGCAAGCCCGATCACCTCAGCCAACTATGCGGCCTCAGCGACTGTAACGCGGTTCATTCAGGTGAAGGCGCAACCAGAGACATTCAGCGCAATATTCCCGGTCTCGATTGCTTCATCGGGCGGTTCGGCAGACACAAACTACAATATCAGTGCCGTCTCAGTGGCAGGATTCACCTCGGGTGTCTGCAATTACACCCCCGTGTTTATCTGCAATCCATATGAGATGGTGAATGGCACAAACGCGGCGGGCGGTGCTACGCTGGAGCAGGCTGTAACGGATCCGGCCGTCCATCGCCGGCTCATCGAACTTCGCCTGGTGGGAAACAACGCTGCCTACGGACCCGGCAACTTCGGCTTCCTGCAGCCGCCCGATGGCGTCGGCAATGGAGCCCAGGCACTCGCCGAGACGATCGCAACGTCCAAGCCCCTCGGCTGCTATTCCGCCCAAGGCGTCAACACAAAGACCGGCCAGAACAATGGCCCGGTGCAAGATGCCTTCAATGTTCGCTTCGGCATCAGCCCCAGCGGCAATCGCTTCAACAGCGCCGAGTATGGGCCCGCCGCCAACGTTCGCATGGGCGCATCGACCAGCGGCAACGGCAACGGCAACCAGTGCCCCGCCTACAACAAGCTCACGTTCAACGCGACGGGCAATATGGGCCTGCCCAATGACGCGACCACCCCGTATATGGGCGGGCGTATGGGCGATGGAAACTGGAACCTTTCCACCTACTGGAGCACCAATTTCCAAAGCACCACCCATCCCTCCGCCTGGGACACGACAAAGCCGACCCGATACCAGGTCTACAAGTACGAGATTGCAAACAACCTCGTTGGCCACGCTTCCAACGGAGGCGAGGTAGGAACGCCGCCGAATGCCTGCCTTGCCCCGGTCACGACCGTCGATCGCCGGCTGCTCTACGGCGCAATCCTGAACTGCAATGCGCTGCAGGCGGCAGGGAACAATCTCAACGGCAACAGCACCAACCTTCCTGTCGAAGCCTTTGCCAGCTTCTTCATCACACAGCCCGTCTCGGGCGCGAACAATGGTGGGTCGGTGTTTACCGAGCTCGTTGACATTACCGGGCGCGGGGGATCGGGAACTCTCGACAACTTCCTGCGCGATGAAGCGCAGCTCTATCGGTGACTGCCATGTTGATGCTGCTCTCCCGAACACTGAGGCGTTTTCGCACCGATCAACGGGGCACCGTGCTCATTGAAATGGCAATCGTGGGCCCGCTGATGTTGTTCCTGTCGGCGGGCGTGTTCGAGTTCGGCAACCTCATCCACGACAAGTTGCTGATGGAAGCCGGCCTCATTGACGGAGCGCGTTTCGCGGCCCGCTGCAATAGCCAGCTCTACACGGACGCTGGACTCGCGGCGATCGACTGTGCCGATCTCGCGAAGAACATCACTGTTTTTGGCAATGTGGCGGGGACGGGGGCAGCACGTCTCGTAAGCTGGCAGAAAGCTGATGTCACGATCAGCATCGCCGACCCGACCACTTGCAAAAATGCAGTCGACCCCAATACGGGGACGGTCCTTTACCTCTCGACGACATCGCAGGTCTGCATTGTAACCGCCTCCGGCACCTACGCTTACGGTACCCTCGACAGCGCTGGATTGCTGTCGCTGCTCAGCATCACCGGCGTAACGCTTGGGGCTAGTCATCAGGAGCGGTTGATCCGGTTCTGATGATGCTGAAACGATTCATAGAGTTAGAAGACGGAGCAACGATGGTCGAAATGGCCATTGCGCTGACGCTTCTGCTGACGTTGACGCTGGGTTTCGTCGACTTCGGCTACGCTTTTTATCAATGGAATGCGGCAACCAAGGCGGTGCAGGTCGGGGCCAGGCTTGCCTCCATCTCCGATCCCGTGGCTTTGGCCCTTGCAAACGCAGCACCAATTGCGAATCCGGGCGCCCCGGTCGTCGCGGGAGCCTATGGGCCATTTGTATGCACCTATAACAACACGGGCACCGGCTCTTGCACCAACGGCGGTAACTTCAATGCTGCCGCGTTCAGCCTGATATTCCGTGGCGACACGGCAAACACAAACGACAACGCCTGTCCTGCGCCGGTCGACCAGAGGCCAGGCATGTGTCAGTTCTTCCCAGGCTTACAGCGACAGAATGTCGTGGTGACCTACGCAGCTACTGGCCTCGGCTATCAGACGCGACTGGGCGGCCCGGTGCCGACCATCACCGTCAGTCTGCAGAACGTCAACTTTCAGTTCTTTTTCCTGGGCGGCCTGCTCGGGTTCGGCAACTTCAACATGCCCTCCATGCTGAGTACAGTAACGGGTGAAGATTTAAAGAGTACCTCGCCATGAACGCCATTGACACCAGGGTCCTGCCCACGAAGCGAAAGCAGGTAGCGCTGTTTTCCTCCGATCCGAATTTCAAACGGGACGTAACCACGCGGCTCGACGCGCTGGCGATCTACGACGTCAAGGTTTCGGAGACGATCGAATTCATCAACGGGCCACCGGCCGACAGCCGCCCCGGCATCATCATCCTCGACCTCGGCAATGGCGAGATTCTCGGCCAGCCCGGGGTCGTCGAAGCTCGGTCAAAGTGGGCCTCGGTGCCGCTGATCGCGATTTCCGACGAGCTCACCTCCGAGCAGACGCGCGTTCTGGTGCGCATGAACGCCTCCGACTGGCTGCACAAGCCGCTCGATCCCAAGGAGCTGCTCAACGCCGTCACCTTCCACGACACCGGCAACCAGGGCACAAAGAGCCGCATCATCACCTTCATTGCCGCGAGCGGCGGCGCCGGCGCCACCACGCTGGCGAACTCGGCGGCGGAGCATCTGGCCTCGAAGTCAGCCGACCGGGCGGCCTCGACCTGCCTTGTCGACCTGGACTTCCAGAGCGCCAATTGCGGCGCCTATCTCAACCAGTTCAACCAGTTCGACCTCGCCGGCATCATCGGCCAGCCGGACCGGCTCGACGTCGAGCTGATGGACGTCATCAAACTGGAGCGGCCGTCCGGCCTCACGCTCTATTCCTTCGAGCGGCCGCAACTGCCGTTCGAGCCGCATGGCTCCGACTTCGTCTTCCGGCTGCTCGATCTCGTCGCCTACCGCTTCGACGACATCGTCATCGACCTGCCCAACATCGAGACGCCGTGGCATGACTCTGTGCTGCGCACGAGCGACGAGATCTTCATCGTCTTCGAGCTCAACGTCGCCTCGCTCAGGCAAGGCAAGCGGCTCTACAAGAAGATCCGCGAATTGCGCGGCAACAAGGTCAGCATCACGCTGGTCGCCAACAAGCACAAGCGCAAATGGTTCGGCAACCACTTCTCGCGCAGCGAGCTGGAGAAGATCTTCAAGGCGCCGCATATCAAGTCGCTGGCGCTGGACAATGCCCTCTTGGCCGACGCGCTGAATCGCGCCATCCTGCCTTCCGAGGTGGACAAGCGCGCTCGCTTCAACAAGGATCTGAAGGCGATGTTCAAGGAGCGGCTGGACAATGCCCAGCGCTAGAACCACGGCCGGGAAAGCGCGCGGCGGCCGCGCCAGCCTGGCCGGCGCCTTGCTGATCGGCGTCGTGCTGGTGTTGGGCTGCGATGTGGCGATGGCCGGATCGGGCCTGCCGCCGCTGCCGGCCATGGGGCCCAGCCTGCGCAAGACGGTCACCTTCCAGACCGGCGAGCAGCCGGGCACGATCATCATCCGCAAACAGGAGAAGGCGCTCTATCTGGTGACCGGCCAGGGCCAGGCGCTGCGCTATCAAATCAGCGTCGGCCGCGACGGCTTCGGCTGGACCGGGACGGTCAAGGTCGCCTCCAAGACCGAATGGCCGGAATGGCGCCCGCCCAAGGAGATGCGCGCGCGCCGGCCGGAGCTGCCGGCGATGGTGCCGGCCGGTCCCTACAATCCGCTCGGCGCCAGGGCGCTCTATCTTGCACGCGACGGGCGCGACACGCTCTATCGCATCCATGGCACAAACGATCCCAAGGGCGTCGGTTTCGACGGCACGTCCGGATGCTTCCGGCTGACGAACACCGATGTTATCGATCTCTTCAAGCGCGTCGCGGTGGGCGCAAAGGTGGTGGTTGAATGACGATGATCAGCGAGCCGGACGCTCCGGCAATCGAACTCGGTCAACGGGAAGCCGCTCCGGAGAAGCCCAGCCGGGCCAAACTCATTGCCGCGGTCGCGGTTGGCGCCGCGCTCGTCACCGCCGTCAACGTAACGGCCGCGGTCTATCTCTATCGCGGCGTCAACGACCTCAGAACAATCGAGGCGCGGCTGGAACAGCTCGGCCAGTTCGAGCAGCGGATCGGCACCCGCATCGACACCGTCAACAATGGTTTCCAGAGCCGGTTCGAGACGCTGGATCGCCAGTTGCAGGCGAATTTCGGCCAGATCAACGGCAATATCGCCAAGCTGGAGCAAGGCCAGCCCGTCGCGGCCAGCGAGCCGGCGCCCAGCGCGCCCGAGCCGGCCATGCTCGACAACACCACGGTGGCGGATGCATCCGCGGCCGACGAAAGCGGCGCCGACCCCGCCGACGCGCAGCGCTCGTTCAAGAGGAAGGTCTCGCCTCCTGGCCCCAACCCGTCCTACCAGCGCATCCAGCAGCCCGACGGCAAGGTCTATTACAAGAAGATCAACTGAGCGCGCGGGCCGTCGCCGGGCTTGAAGCAGGATTGGCCAATTAAAGATCGCGCTGCAGCGCCAGCATGCGGACCGAGCGAGCCTCGGCGCGCTCTCTTGCCTCGCGCAGGAACGCGACATGGCTGTATGCGCAGGCCGCGAGACCGAGGCACAGAACCAGGCAGTTCTGCAAGCTGAGGTCGACCATCATCGAGAACTGAAGGCCATGGGGTGTGACGAAGGCGGCAATAGTGCTCGCCGTTTCCGCATGGCTGCTCAGCGCCATCATGGCCCCGGCGAAAATCATTGCGGCATGATTGGCGAGGAAGAATCCGCCGGACCATTTGGACCGGCTGGCCATCCAGCAAAGACCCGCCGTTAAGACAACGATGGCAGCGTCGATGGCCATCGATCCGCCGAGATAGACATGCACCTGTTGCCAGAACGTCGTCGAGAACGGGCGCAGCTCAAGCCAAGCATGCCACGCAGCGGGGCTCGCCGGATAGAAGCCGAGAAGCATTGCGGCCATTCGCTCCGCCGCCAGCAGAAGCAGCATCAGGGCCGGAAAAGCAAAGAGCGGTATCGACTTGCGCGTCATGTCATCCCCTCGACATCCGATCGCCGATTCTAGGCCGCATTGGTTGCGCGAGACTTAACGCATCGCCTTGCTTTTCAAGGAATGTAGCTCGCGTCTAATGTATGATCCGGTTCGACGGTCGGGGTGGCGCCGTGTTGACAGCATCCAGCGGATTGGGCTCGAGCGGCGTCGCCGGCCATCGGCGCGGCCCCGCGAGGTCCCGCGCGTGAGCCGGACGAAACCGCCCGGCCGCGCGCTGCTGGCGCCCGCGCTCGGCGGGCTCGGGCTGCTCGCCGGCATGTTGCTGATCGCCGAGGGCGGGCGCTGGCTGCCGCCCGATCCGCGGTCGATCGCGCCTGATCAGGGCGGCGGTGACGTTCAGCCGGCCTTCCACGCGCCGCTTCACGACACGCGGCCAGGCCAGCCGGCGCGCAAAATCGCCGAGGACCGCATTGCGCCGCCGCCGCTCGACCCATCCGGGGTCGAGCGCGTAGACCCGCGGCCGCCGCTCGGCGAACTCGGGCTCGCACCGCTGCCGAAAACGCCGATGCCGCAGGATTGGCGCGAGACGCTGCTTTTTCGTCCGGTCGCGACCTCCTCGGCGGTCTTCGAAGCCATGGGACGCACGGTCGCCATCAGCGGGACGATCGACATAGACCCCGGCAGGACCTGCACGTTCGACAACACCGCCTGGCCCTGCGGCCAGCGGGCACGGGCCGCGTTCAACGCCTGGCTGCGCGGCCGGGCGCTCAAATGCCTGCTGCCGCCGGACGGCGATCGCTTCGCCATCGCCGCGCCCTGCGCGCTCGGCAAGCAGGATGTCGGCGCCTGGCTGGTTTCCAACGGCTGGGCGATGGCCGCGCCCATCGGCATCTATGGCAAGGCGGAAGCGGTGGCCAGAGACGCCAGGATGGGCATTTTCGGCCCAGCGCAATAGCGCAATCACAAGAAACCCAGCCCAGTTCCGCTCCGGAATTGCGTGAAAGCAGAATGGTCAGAGCGCTTCAGCTTTCCTAAAAATCGTGGACTGCCGCGCCGGCCGGACCGGCCATCAAACGCGCAGGTCGACCGTGCGCTCCGGATCCAGCGCGTTCCATGGAGAAGATGCCGGCTTTGCATCAAATTGTACGCTTTCCTGACACCGAAATCGTAACGGACCTCCTGTAAGTGGATGCGTCGAACAGGAGATTGGCCCGTGATCACAAAAACGCAGACCGCGCCGGTTCGGACATGGAAGCAAGTCGTCTGGCTGGCCGTGCTTGGCACCGCCGCCTGCGTCGGTCTTTCGCTCGCATTGAACTACCTGCTCATGTTCAGCGACAGCCTGACGCCGTTCGTGCGCGGAGCGGCTACGGCCATCATCGTGCCGATCGCTATCGGCCTGCCGTTGTTTGCCCTGCTCGGCTGGCAACAGATCGAGATCCGCCGCTACCGGCAGGAGCTCACCAGGTCCGGCACCTTTGACCAGTTGACCGGTTGCCTGAACGGCAAGGTGTTCACGTCGATGGTCGACAGAAGGGCCGCGAGACCGGTCGGTCCGCGCTCCGGCGCCTTTCTCGTCATCCATCCGCAACATCTGGCATCGATCAACCTGCGCTTCGGTCTGGAATGGGGCGACGAGGCCTTGCGGCTGATCGCATCGGCCATCCGGTCCGCGGTGCGCAAGGACGATCTGATCGGCCGGCTCGGAACCTCGATGTTCGGCGTCTTCCTGCCGGGCGCGAGCGACCAAGACGCCAAGGAGATCGGCGAGCGCATTCGCGGCGCGGTCGGCGAAATCTATTTCGCGCCGAAAGGCGACAAGGACGTGCTTGCGATCAGCGTCGGCGGCGTCGTCTTCGAACATGAGCTGGATTTCGAGGACATGTACCGCTTCGCCGAGGAAGGCATGGCCGAGGCTCCGGACGAAGCCGGCATGCGGTTGTCGCACGTCAACTGAACCGGCGCGATCGGTTCGTGTCTTGGTCGGGCCGGTACCCGCCGCTGGACCACACCAGCGCCGAAATTGGAGGCCTCGCCCGGAATCGAACCGGGATTGAAGGATTTGCAGTCCTCTGCGTGAACCATTCCGCCACGAGGCCTCGTGGGCGAGGCAATAGGTTGGCGCCAGAATGTCGTCAAGCGCCGTCCGGTCAAACAGGGAAAAGGCTGGTGGTGCTAGAGAGGATTGAACTCTAGCTATCTACAATAACATCAATGGCTTATGTGCCATTTTGTAACGTTGTGACGATCAACAAAATGACCCGGAATGACAGGGCCGAAACTCTATCTCAGCCCATGCGCTATTAGTCGTGCAGCCGGCAGCCGCCGCAGCGCTACCATTGCGACGATGCCAAGCAGTGGGCCGGGCGCCAGGACCAGGAAGCTCCAGCGCCAACCTACTGTCTCCGCCATGAATGACACCAGATGGATGGAACAAAAGGTGAGTGCGATGCCGACGCTTAGCTGCAGGGAAAGCGCTGTGCCCACGTAGCGTTGATCGCTCAATTCGGTTGCCATGGCCGAGAATTGGGCGGAATCGCCAATGACGGTCGCTCCCCATGCTATGGCAACGACGGCGAACAGCCAGAACGGACCGGCGAAGGTCAGGCCGATCGTCAATGCGCAGAAGCCGGATACAACCATCATCGCAGCCGCCGTTGCAGTGCGGCCGAAGCGATCCGCCACAAGGCCGCCGGCGATCGAGCCGATCCCACCCGACGCCACGACGAAGAATGCCAGCACGGACGCAGCGCCGTGACCCCCAATGCCCAGACCGGGGCCACCTGCCCTGATGTAAGCCAGTATCCAGCCCCACATTGCGTAGAGCTCCCACATGTGACCCAGATAGCCAAGATTGGCGAGCATCAGAGCACGGTTGCGCACCAGCGTTTTTATGTGGCGAGGGTCGAATGCCGATTTCGCGAAGGGATGGGGTCCCTCCTCCCCCATCCAGAGGATCAACAAAGCGCCAGCCATTGCCGCGAGCGAGGTGGCCACGATGACGCTTTGCCAAGCCAATTCGGCCACTCGGGCTGACACCAGATGAGGAAAGGCAGAACCGAGCGTTAGTGCAGCGAGAAGAACGCCAAGCGCAGTTCCCCGTTCGCGACTGAACCAGGTGGACACCAGTTTCACCGCTGGTGGATAGACGCCCGCCAGCGCCAAGCCGGTGACAAAACGGGCGACCAGCAGCAAGCCGACAGAGGGTGCGAATAATAGGCACAGGTTTGCGGTAGCGGCGGTCAGGGCACTGACGCCGATCAGCTTGCGAAGCGAAAACACATCCGGAAGCCCGGCCATGCTGGAGGCCAACGCGCCGATGGCAAAGCCGATCTGCACGGCACCGGTTATCCACGCGCCCTGCGCCGGAGAAAGATCCCACAGCCGGGTCAGCTGCGGCGCAATCGCCGTTGCGGAAAACCATGTCGTCATCGGCAGGAAGGCGCCTACTGAGACCACGCCTAGCATCAACCAGCGCCGGGCGGCGCTGGCTGCGATAACATTCGCGGCTGTCATGTGGTCCATGGCCACTGTCTCAGGCTGCGATGGAGCCCTGCAATCGCTTGAGCACGGGAAGAAGGTCGGCCGGGTCGGGTCTGCGTGTGTAGTCTGGGCTGACTTCGGCATAGGCGATGATGCCGTCTTGCCCGACCACGAAACGAGCCGGCATCGGCAAAGTCCAGGAACGATCCTCATTGATAAGCGGCAGGTCGACGCCAAAGCCGCGATATAAGTCGATCAGATCGTCGGGCAGGCGAAACCGCAGGCCGAAGGCATCGGCGACCCTACCGCCGGCGTCGCTCAGCATCGGGAACGCTATCTGCTTGTCGAGCTTGGCCTTGCGGCCGTTCGCCAGCGATTGCGGGGAGATGGAAACCAGTTGTGCCCCGGTAGCCTGGATTGCTGGCCAAGCTTCCTGCAAGGCGGCAAGCTCGATGTTGCAATAGGGGCACCAGACTCCGCGATAAAAACTGAGCACCAAGGGACCGCGGGTAAGCAGATCGCTGGATGCGACAAACCCGCCATCAGCCTCCGGCAATGTGAATTCTGGCGCAACGGCGCCTGCCTTTAGGGCTTGGGCGGCCTGACCCGACGCTATGAGTTCGGCGGTTGCACGGCGCATGACCTCGACCGCTTGCTTGGGAGCCTTGCTTTCAAAGTCGGCTTTGAAGGCATCGAGCTTTTCCTGAAGAGACATGAGACACTCCAAATCTTGACCGCACGGCTTGCGGCGGAATGTCCTCGCCTATTTTCAGAAAGGGGGGTAGCTTGCCAAAGAGCATAGCAATCATCCGGAAAATGAATGGCCGACAGACTGCAGGAACTTGAGGTTTTCGTGCGGGTGGCCGAGAGGGGAAACCTTTCCCAGGTCGCCCGCGAGATTGGTCTGTCGCAGCCGTCGGTGTCGCGGATTCTGAACGATCTTGAGGCGCGCATCGGTGCCCGCCTACTCATCCGCACCAGCCGCAAGGTCGGGCTAACCGAGGCTGGGCAAGTCTACCTCGACCAGATCCGGCCGCTGCTGGCAGATCTTGGTGCAGCGGCCGATACCGCAGCCGGCAATGAGGAGTTAAGCGGCGTTCTGCGCGTCGAGTTGTCGGTGACCTTTGGTGTGCGCGCGCTCATTCCTCGCCTGCCCAGTCTTCTCGCCGAGCACCCCAATCTTTCGGTCGAGTTGATGATGGACGATCGCCGGCGCAGTCTCGCCGAGGAGGGTGCCGATGTTGCGATCCGGCTTGGCCTGCTCGACAATTCCAGCATGATGGCGCGCAAGGTCGGGCAGACGCCGAGGTTGCTCGTTGCAGCGCCGCAATACATTGCCCAGCACGGTCAGCCGAGCAGCCCTGCCGATCTGGCGAACCACCAGATGATCTTCGGACCCTCCGACAGTTCCGGCGCGACGTTTCAGGAGCTGATCGATCCGCACGTCCGCTTTGTGCTGCCCGAAAGTCCGCGCATCAGGGTCTCGAGCTCGGCCGGCGTTACAGCGTGTGTTGTGGCTGGGCTTGGCGTCGCATTCGGTTCGGGATGGATGTTTAACGCAGAACTACAGGACGGCCGCCTGTGTCGGCTGCTGCCGGATTTTGCGCTACCGACCATACCCATCCATGCTTTGTTTCCGGCCGGGCGCCAGCCGAGCAAACGGGCCAGAGGATTTGCCGACTGGTTGAGCAAGTCACTTGGTTCGTCATGATAAGTCGCTGCCACTGGCCGGCGGTATCACACACCTAGTCCGCAATGCGCGCCACTTTGCCCAACGCGATCAACTAGGTTAGTCTCGCAATATGCGCCGTCGCTGATAAACCATTTCGCTGAGGGGGCGAGATTTCATGGAGATGCAGCAGGTCCGTTATTTTCTGGCCCTGTCTAACACGTTGAATTTCACCAGGGCGGCCGAGGAATGCAACGTCACTCAGCCGGCCCTTACGCGCGCGATCAAGACACTTGAAGACGAACTGGGCGGGGAGCTCCTGAGGCGCGAACGTCAGCACTCGCACCTTACCGAGCTTGGGCGGCGAATGCTGCCTCTGCTGCAACAGTGTTACGATGCGGCCACTTCCGCCAAGTCGCTTGCCAAGGCGGTGCAAAGCAGTGACGTGGCACCCCTCAACGTCACCATATCCAACAGCATCAACATAGCGCTGCTGGTTTCGCCCTTCACGGAGCTTTTCCGGGCCTATCCCGGCGCCCACCTCAAGATCAGTCGTGGTTCGCCCGCTGCTGTCGTCGACGCGTTGAAGAGTGGCGACGTCGAGCTGGCAATTGCCGGCCCCCTGGGACAGGCCTGGGACCGCCTGGACATATGGCCGCTGTTTCGGGAAGAGATTGAACTCGCTGTAAATGCCGATCATCCGCTGGCCCGGCGCAACGAGGCGGACGTCGCGTTGGCTCAGCTTGCCGCCGAACCCGTGCTCAGTCGGATCGATTGGGAGACGAGCGAGGAGTTGTCGCGCTCCCTGTCCTCCAGGGGTCTTACACCTCGAACCGCGCATGAAGTCGAGACCGATCAGGACCTTCTGGCGTTGCTCGAAGCCAACGCCGGGGTCGGCTTCGTGTCGCTGACGGCACCGCGCTCCTCGAACACCCGCCGGCTCAAGCTGCGTGACCTGGACGTTTCTCGGATCGTTTCCGTCTATGCGGTAGCCGGCAGGCATCGCTCGCCGGTCGCGACAACCCTGCTCAACCTTCTGAGAGCCGCCGACTGGTCGTCCTTCGGCGTCAGCGAGCCCGCCTGAGCGCCGCGATCAGGTCGTCAATGTCCATGCGACGGCGGTAGTCCGGATCGACGAAGCGATCCCTGATGATCCCGTCCGCTCCGACGATGAAGGTGGCCGGAATAGGCATAAACCAGCTGCTGTTGCCCTGATAATTAGGGATGTCGAGCCCCAGGCCCATGAGCCGCTCCATCTCGGCGCCGACCCAGATCGCGAGGTTGAGCGACAACGCATATCCATTGTCCATGTCGATCAGAAACGGGAATTGTGCGCCGACCAGAGCCTTCATGGCCTTCGCGAATTTGCGCCGCTCCGGCATGATCGCAATTACCTGTCCGCCCAATTCCGCGATCTCGCGGTGCACCTCGACAATCCCGATGGCGTTCAAGCGGCAATAAGGACACCAGTGACCGCGTTGAAAGGTGACAACGGCTGGCCCCTTGGCCAGGATTTCGGCGAGGCTGACGAGCCTGCCATCGTCATCAGGCAACAGGAAACCTGGCATGGCTTCGCCAGGAGCTGGCGCCATTGTGCCGGCACCTTGCTTCTCAAGGCGATCCACCAGTCGCTCGACGGCGTCGGCGAATTCCGAGTTTAGGCGGCGAACCGCCGCGGCAACTACCGCCAGCCGTTCATTGAGGGGCGCATCAAGTTCGATGGCTGCCTGGACGGACTGCTCGAATGTCATTGCCTGGTCGTCGGCGGCCATGTCTGCACTTTCACGTGTCCCCCACAGCCTACCACCGTAACCCCTCGGCAATTACCATGTTTTTCCTGCATGGTTTTGATGCCCTGCGTGCATCGACGCATGCCGGGCCTCCGCTCTACCTTCGCTGGCCTGGGCCAACGCGTTACATCATGTTCCTGATATCCGCTGTGAAAGTCGGGAAAGCGCAGACCATTTCGGACAGCTCTCGTGCCGTGATGCCGTGCTTCATCGCGAGCGCAAAGATGTGGATCAGCTCTTCGCCGGCATGGCCGAGCAGGTGAGCCCCAAGGATCCTGGCTGTCGTTTCCTCGACGATGATCTTCGACCATGCGACCGGCTCCGCGTAAGTCCTGGCGGAGAGCCAGCCTTGCATGTCGTTCAGGTGGACGTTGACGATGAAGCCGCGTTCCCTCGCCTGAGCCTCGGTCAAACCGACGGCCGCCACGGCCGGAATGCTATAAAGAGACGCCGGTATGTGACTGTAGTCCGGCCGATGCTTCGGGCCGTCGACGATGTTGCGGCCGACGATCCCGCCTTCATAGGTCGCCACCGGCGAAAGCTGCGGAGAGTTCCACACGGCATCGCCGCAGACATAGATATCTGGGTTGGAACGCGAGCGCAGATGCTCGTCGATCTCTATGCGGCCTTCGCGATGCACGATGACACCCGCCCCAAGATCGAGGCCCTCGACATTGGCCACGCGCCCCGCGCAATTGACGGCCCGATCCGCGTTGACCGAGCATTCGGCGCCATCCTTCGCGAAGCTTACCCGCAGCCGCCCGTCGGTCGCTTCGATCTTCTTGACCCAGGCCTTGGTATGGATGCTGATGCCCAGCCGCTCGCTCTCGGCACGGATTTGGGCAACGGCATCCTCGTCGAAGCCTCCGAGGAGTTGCGGCAGCGCCTCGAGGATCGTGACCTCGACGCCGGCGCGCGCATAGACGTGGCCCAGTTCGAAGGCGATAACGCCGCCGCCAATGAATACGACGGCGCGTGGCAACACAGGATCGGTCAGAACATCGTCGGATGTGGTCAGAAATTCCGACCCCGGGATCGACAGCGGGCGAGGCTTCGAGCCGGTGGCGATGACGATGTTCCTGGCCTCAAGCTCTCGGGTGCCGACGCGGATGGCATTGCTCGCCATAAATGCGGCTTCGCCGTGGATCACATCGACGCCCCGCTTGATCATCAATCCGGACAGCCGGGATGGAACATCCGCGATGATGGCCTTTTCCCGCTCGATCAAGGCTCGCCAATCGAGCCTCGGCGGATCGATCTTGATTGCATGGGTGCCGGCTCTTCCGATCTCGTCGAGCGCGTGAGCCGCCGCGACCAGCACCTTCTTCGGCGTGCAGCCGCGATTAGGGCATGTGCCGCCGAGATCGCGAGCCTCGATCATGGCGACGGAAAGTCCGGCGGCGCGCGTCGCGACCGTGACACCCATGCCGGCATTGCCACCGCCCAGGATCACGACGTCATACTTTTCCATCGCACCGCCTCCGCCGCGCTCAGTGAAGCTTGATCCGTGGTCTGGCGCGCCTGACGATCATCTCGCCGATCGAAGCCAGCATGGTCTTGGTCAGCCCGTGCACGGCCTTGAGATGCATCTTGTGCAGCGAGCGATAGACGAGCCTCGCAACGAGACCTTCGATCTTCAGTCCTCCGATCAGGCTGCCGAACGCACCGTAGTCGGCCAGCGAGACCAGGGACCCATAGTCGCGGTAACGATAAGCCGGCGCGGCATGCCCTGCGAGCCGCGCTGCAATCACCTTGGCCATGTGGTCTGCCTGCTGATGGGCCGTCTGGGCTCGCGGCGGCAAGGCGCTTTCCTCACCCGGAAGCACGCAGTTCGCGCAGTCCCCGATCGCGAACACATTGTCGTCCCCGACCGTGCGCAAGGTTTCGTCGACCATCAGGCGGTTGATGCGGTCGGTTCCGAGACCATCGAGGCCCTTCAGGAAATCCGGCGCCTTGATCCCGGCCGCCCAGACGACCAATTCGGCAGGCACAAAGAGCTTTTCGCCAAGCCGGATGCCGTCTTCGGTCACTTCGGTGACCTTGATGCCGCAACGTATCTGGACGCCCAGCTTGATCAGCAAGCGCGCTGTTGCGCGTGCCATCTGCTCGGGCAGCGCGGGCAGAATGCGAGGCCCTGCTTCGACGATGGTGATGCGGATCAGCCTTTCGAAATCGATGTTGTCGAGATTGTGCGACGCAATTTCCCGCATCGACTTGTGCAGTTCCGCTGCCAGTTCGACACCGGTGGCGCCGGCGCCGACGATGACGCAATGAAGCTGACCGGGTGAAAGCTGCTCGTATTGCGCGTTGGCGCGCAGGCATGCGTCGATCATCCGCTTGTTGAACCGGGCGGCCTGCTCCGCGGTGTCGAGCGCAATGGCGTGGCGCGCGGCACCCGGCGTGCCGAAGTCATTGCTGACGCTGCCGACGGCGATGACCAGCGTGTCGTAGCCCAGGACACGTGGCGGGATGACCTGGCGGCCGTCATCGTCGAAGCTGGGCGCGACGAAGACCTGGCGTTTGGCACGGTCAATGCCGACGACCTCACCAATACGGTATCGATAGCCGTGGCGGCTGGCATGGGCGATGTATTCAACCGCGTCGTGCGACGCGTTCAAGGCACCGGATGCCACCTCATGCAGAAGCGGTTTCCAGATATGGGTGCGGTTTCGGTCGACAAGCGTGACGGAAAGTCGCCGCTTGCCGAACTTGCGGCCGAGGCGTGTCGCCAGTTCCAGGCCACCCGCGCCGCCGCCCACAATGATCACGCGATGCAGTGACTTGTCCGCGTGCGAGGGAGTCTCCGGGATCGTGCGGAACAGCGCAGCATTGTTGGCGAGCACGGCTTCCGGGATCAACCGCATGCCGGGAGTGATGATCTGCATCGGTGGTCTCCGTATCTTTCTCGGCGCGGCGCATCACTCTTGGGATTCGTGGATCACGATGCCCTGCAGCATGTCGACCTCGCATTCCCAGGGCTTGTCGGTGAGAACGCGTTGCCCATGCTCGTATCCTGCCTGCCAGCGCGTGCGGATGCCCGAGCGGGTGAAGTCGATGTCCTTGGTATGGTCCTCGCCGTCCAGTCGCGGCGAAAGCAGGCGGACGAGGTGCATGACCGACGGGCAGCCGTAGGAGGCGAGTTCCTTGAACATCGGATCCTCGCGAAGCTCCTCGGGCACGAGCTTTCCCATTTCGCGCACGACATGCCGAAGCCGATGCAACTGCTCCTGCCGTGCAACGTGGCTCCGGCCGCGGCTGGCATATTGCAGGTCCTTCTGCCGGCCCATGACCTGCCAGATCGACTTTGGCTCGGTGGCGCGGGGTTGCCACATGTTGACCGCGAAGATCAGCGCGTCTCGCCTTGGTCGCGCATCGAGCACCACCTCGATCGGCGTGTTCGAATAGATGCCGCCGTCCCAATAGGGCTCGCCGTCGATGCAGACCGCCGGAAACGCTGGCGGCAGGGCGCCCGACGCCATGATGTGCGCCGCCGACAGGATCATCTCGCGCGTGTCGAAGTATCTAAGCTCGCTGGTGTTCACGTTCACGGCGCCGACCGTCAGCCGTGTGTGGTGGCCGTTGAGGTAGTCGAAGTCGACCAGATTGTTCAGCGTCCTCTTGAGCGGATCGGTGGTGTAATAGGAGGCATTCTCGACACCGACCTCGCGGTTCACGCCAAACATGGCGCTCGGGTTCGGTTCGAAGAATCCCGGGATGCCGCGCATCACCGTGCCCATATTGGCAAAGATGTTGCTCGGAACCATCATCCGGAAAAACTCGTCGAATGGACTGCTCCGGCCGACGCCATCCCAGAATTCCTGAAGCCTGGGCAGACGATCGCCGGGCTTGTTTCCGGCAATCAGCGCGGCGTTGATGGCGCCGATGGACGTGCCTATGACCCAATCCGGTTCGATGCCGCCCTCGACCAGCGCCTGGTAGACGCCGGCCTGATAGGCGCCGAGCGCGCCACCGCCTTGAAGGACAAGGACGGTCTGACGTTTGACGTCGCTCTGGTGTTCAGTCGCCGGTTCTGCTCCCGGAACGGACAGGTTTGGCGTGATCTTGTTCATGGCCTTCGCTCCCGGTGCAGGTCTAGTGGGCGGTCCAACCGCCTTCGATCGGCATGACGGCGCCGGTGATCGAGGCCGCGTCGTCCGACGCGAGGAACAAACAGAGCGCGGCAACCTGCTCGACCGTGACGAACTGCTTGGTGGGCTGCGCGGCCAACAGAACATCCTTGATCACCTGCTGCTCGGTGATCCCGCGGGCCTTGGCCGTGTCGGGTATCTGCTTCTCGACAAGCGGCGTGAGCACGTAGCCGGGGCAAACAGCGTTGACCGTAATGCCTTGTTCGGCAACTTCCAGCGCGACGGTCTTGGTCAGGCCGGCGACGCCGTGCTTGGCCGCGACATAGGCGGACTTGTAGGGCGATGCGACGAGCGCGTGCGCCGAGGCCACATTGATGATGCGGCCCCATTTGCGCGCCTTCATCGCCTGCAACGCGCGCCGGATCGTATAGAACGAGGACATGAGATCGATCGCCACGACCGCTTCCCATTTCTCGATCGGAAAGTCATCGATCGGCGCGACATGCTGAATGCCGGCATTGTTGACCAATATGTCAACGGCGCCGAACTCGGCGATGGCCTTGTCCATCATCGAGGTGATCGCGTCGCCCTTGCTCATGTCAGCATTGTCGTATCGAACGGCGACCTGATGATCGGCGGCCAGCTTTGCCCGCAGCCGTTCGATCTCGGCGGCGTCGCCAAAGCCGTTCAGAACGATGTTGCAGCCCTTGGCCGCGAAGGCTGAGGCAATGCCTTGCCCGATGCCGCTGGTCGAACCGGTGATGAGTGCTGTCTTGCCTTTGAGCATCGTCTTGTCCTTCTGATTGCGCCGCTTACGAGCGATGGCGCGCGGGCCGGCTTCGGATCTGACGATTAAGTATGGCGAACCGGCGCAAGCTGCGGAAATGCCGTTGAGACATGGATTCGATAGCTGACGGTCAGATCGTTCGCTTCAGGCCCCGGATGTCGATCGACCGGTCGGGTTGTTTGACGTAAGGGCAGCTAGTAAGATCGCGCCGCAACGCGGGCGGTGCCGTATGCGCGTCCAGTGAGGGGAGCGTGCAGTGGAGATCAGCCAGGTCCGATACTTCTTGGCCGTCGCCAAGGAGCTGAATTTCACGAGGGCAGCCGAGCAGTGCAATGTCACGCAGCCGGCGTTGTCGCGCGCCATCAAGCTTCTGGAAGATGAATTCGGCGGGCCGCTTTTCCACCGAGAGCGGCGTTTCACTCACCTCACCGAGCTCGGCCGCATGGTCGAGACCTATCTCGAGGGAGTCTTCGAAAATTCTCGCCAGGCAAAACAGATCGCCGAGCAATATGTGACCCTGAAGAAGATGCCGCTCAAGGTCGGCATCATGAGCACCATCGCTCCGGACGAGATTATCGAGCTCATAGCAGCCGTGCGCGCGCACCATCCTGGCGTTGAGTTGCATCTTTGCGATGCGGACGCGGTGAGCCTCAGGAAAAGGCTGCTCGAGGGCGAGCTCGAGGCTGCCATCTATGCGTTGCCCTCAGACGTTCCCGACGAAGAAGTGCACTCCCTGCCGCTTTTCCAGGAGCAGATGGTGATGGCCGTTCACCTGACCCATCGCCTTGCCAACCAGCGCATGGTGCGGGTGAAGGACATGAGCAACGAAAGCTACATCCACCGCAACAATTGCGAGTTCGCTGGCTACGCGGATGCTATCCTTGCTGAGCAAGGCGTCACGGTCAGTCCGGTTTACTGGAGTGATCGCGACGACTGGACATTGGCGATGATCGCCGCCGGGCTTGGCTTTGGCTTCATGCCGGAGCATACCGTCAAGCATCCTGGCGTGGTGCCCCTGCCGATCACGGAGCCGGAATTCTGGCGTGACGTCAATCTGGTCACGGTACGCGGCCGCAGGCATTCGCCCGCGGTTGGCGCGCTGGTCCGCGAAGCAACGCAGAAGAAATGGTTCGGCGAGCGGGCAAAGGCATTGTCCGCCGCCGAATGATCTGTCCGTGCGAGGCTGACAGGCTCAGAGAGCCTAAGCATTTCTGCGTTTCGCGCCGATCAATTCTTCCTGACTGACGACGTGACGGACTGGATCACCTCTGTCGCCATCTTGAACTGTGCCTGCCGGTCGGTGATGCCGTGCCGCTTCGCAATCCAATCGAAGTCGCTATAGGCGGCGTAAACCGTGCCATTTCCGGTTTGGTAAACCAGCACGCGCACCGGCCAGTCCAGGCCGGCCTCGGGATTTGAGGTGATGAACGTCGTGCCGAGCGCCGGATTGCCGAACATGACGAGCCGCGACGGCCGGACGTCGTTGCCGGCCTTGTTGCCGAGCTTCGCCTGGTCGATCACGCCAAAGAACATGAGGCCCTTCTTAAGGACGTCCTTCTTGATGCGGGCGACGGTCTCGGCGACCGAGTAGTCGCTCTTCACCGTGACGACGCCGTCCGAGGCGGCGGCAGGAAGGATGACCGTCATCAACATGGCGGCTCCGGTGATCAGGGTTTTCAGGTAGGCTGTCATCGCATTCTCCTTGGTTGCTGGGTTGGCAATGGATTGAGTTTCTTGGGGTGATCTTGCTGGCGCAAACGGTCACGCGGCTGGCGTCCTCAGCGTTCGGGCTGCCGCGATCGCTACCGCGAGAACCGCGACCAGTGCGGCCACGCAGGCCGTCCAGCCGACCCGATCGTAGATCTGTCCGATGAGGAAGCTGCCGGCGAGCCCGCCCGCATAGTAGGACGCGAGATAGATGCCGCTCGCAGCAGCTCGGTCGCGCGAGGCGGCCCGGCTGACATGTCCGGTGGCTATCGCCTGGGCCAGGAAAGTGCCGCTGGCAACCAGCGCCATTCCGGCGAGGACGATGGGAAGGCTGGGTGCGAGCAGCAGGAGCAAGCCGACGATCGCCAGCCCAAGCGTTGCGCCGACCCCCATTCTCGGACCGAGGCCCGAGGCCACGCGCCCGGCGAGCGGAGTGGTCAGCATCGAGGGTAGGAAGACGAAATAGACGACGCCAAGGGCCATCGGGGTCAGCGACAACGGCACCGCGACAAGCTGAAAATTCACATAGGTGAACGTGCCGATAAAGACGAAGAGGATCAGGAAGCCGATCGCAAAACAGGCCCGCAGCTCGACATTTTGCAGCGGAACTTTCCAAGCCGAGCGGGCAGGCAGGCCCTCCGCGTCGTGCATCATTGCCGAGGTCTTCTGCAGTGTGAACCAGACAAGAGCGGCGCCGAGCAGATTAAGCGCGGCGAAGGTCAGGAAGTTGGTGGAGATGCCGAACATGTCGGCGACAGCGGCCGACATCAACCGGCCGAAAAAGTTGCTGGCAACATTGCCAGTCACATACGCCGCGAGCGCGCTCGTGGTCTGCCGGGCGGAAAAATGCTCCGCCAGGTAGGCCATGGTGAGCGTGAACGCGGTCGACATGCAAAGGCCTTGCGCTACGCGCAACACGGCGAAGACCACTATATTGTCCGTCTGCGAAAGCAGCGTCGTCGGGATCGCCAGGATGGCCAGGCTGATCCAGATGCCGTTGCGGCGATCGATGCCGCGCCCAAAGAGAGCGACGGCGATCCCGGCCACCGCCATGCCGAAGGTGCTGGCGTTGACGGCGAAGCCCATGGTGGCGCGGCTGACGCCGAATTTCACCACCAGCGAAGGCAGGATGGCCTGGGTGGCGAACAGGTCGACGAGCGTCAGGAACGCAATCAACGCGATCAGGCCGAAGCGCCAGCTGTCCGCGGCCACCCTGCGGAGCCCCATCAATTCGGTATGTTCACTGGTCGTCATCACAAGCTCCTGGCCATGCGTCCTCAGGCGATCGCCCGAGGACGCGCTGTTGGTTGATGCTGCTAGGATCCGCTGGCCGCGACGAGCGGCTCACATCATGTGATCGTTGTGCATCGCCGGCGGCAGAACGTCGGCTGAGTAGAGCACCGCCGGGACCTTGCCGTTGTTCTTCCACCAGTGGGCGAGCTGGCCGAACTCGGCGGTCACGTCGCCGGCCGGATGTTCGATGCCGACCTTGCAGGTGCTGGCGTATTCGGTGATGGAGCCTTCGACGATGATAATGTTGGCGGGGCGAGCCGTGTGCTCATGCCACGGCACCACGCCGCCTGGCTGAACGACGAGTTTGCGAAGGCGCAGCATGTTGCCCTTCCAAGCTTCGCCCTTCGGGCTGAGGTCGATCGCCGAAAGAACCGTGTCCGTGACGCCGACGGGCTTGCTGGGATGTTCCTGGATGTCGGTCGTGGCGGCCTGGCCGGCAGGGCAGTCGCCGGCGAAAACCGGGGCCACCGAAAACGCGGCGGTCGCGGTGAGAAGTCCGAGGGTCAGCGCCAGCTTCAGCGGCACCCGCAATGCAATAGTCTTGGAAGCCATGTCTATTTCTCCTTTGTCGGTGCCCAATCGCGGAAGCGGGGCATAGGAGGAGAGTGACGGTAGCCTCGAGGAAAGAGAAATGCTGACTGGCTCTTAATTCGATACCTGAAAACTATGGTGGACGACGGCGCCAGCGCGGCTATCCCGCTACGACATTTATCGCAGCGTTCGGCTCCACTTCGAAATGCTAAGCAGCGCTCTTCCTGGCCGACAGGTCGATACCGCTTTCCGGCCAGCTGTGCGCCTTGACGCTGTTCACGAAGGTCGATGTCGCCGGCGAGAAGCGGCGTCCGGCCACCACAACGAGCGAGACTTCGCGCCAAACTTCAGGATCGACGACTGGCCTGATCTGCAATCCCGGGATGACAGCGCTGAATTCCGGGATGAAGCAGATTCCCAGCCCGCCCGAGACCATGTTTTGAATCCAGTCTTCGCGTTCGCTGGCGTAGGAGATCCTGAGCTTCACGCCACGTTCGTTGCAGAGGCCGGCGAGGTAATCCCGATACTCGCAATTCAGGCGTCTGAGATAGTTCTCGCCGTCGAGTTCCGAGATGGCAACATTGTCGTTGCGGGCCAGCCGATGGCCGTTGGGAAAGGCAAGCACGAACCGTTCGCGATAGAGCGGCGTGACATCGAACCGCTCCGGGAAACTGTTGCTGGACGCCATGATGGCGACATCGATCTCACCGGCTTCCAGCAGTTGCGAAAGGGAGGCCGGAACGCCCTCCACCAGCTGCAGCTGGATGCCTTGCTGGCGCCTGTTGAACTCCGTCAACAGACCGGTAAATCGCCGCGGACCGATTGTGCACATCACTCCAACCTTGAGATTTGCATTCTCGAGGCAGAGGAACCTTGACGCTTCCTGACGCACGCCGGTCACCTCGTCGAGGATCTGCTGGAACCGGGGACGCAGCAATGCGCCCAGATCCGTGAGGTGCGTCAGGTTCCGCTCGCGGCGAAACAGCAAGCCGCCAACCTCATCTTCAAGCTGCTGGATCGCGCGCGACAGCGCCGGTTGGGTAATGTTGCACTTTTCGCCCGCGCGCGTGAAATTCCGGGTCTCGCAGACGGCCAGGAAGTAGCGGATGTGATGGATGTCCATGCGTATCGTCCCTCAACTGCACGGGTGCATTTGCAGGCTCGCACTCTGCCGCAATGGACGGGATCGCGCCAATGCGCGGGGGCTATAAAGTCGATAGCGTTTCGTCATGCGCCGATGGCGGGCCTGGCCCGCCATCCCTTGTCTGGTCGCGTGGTTGACGCGAAGGAGCGTCAGCTGTGATGGCCCAGGGCGAAGAGCTGGGCGCAGAACTGAGCATGCGGCTTGCTCATGGCGGCGTCGTTGCATTCCTTCATCATCGAAACCTGCATCGCCTTCGGCGTGGCTTTCCATGCCGTCTCGAAATCGGCGCTCGACTTCATCGTCTTCATGCCGGAATCGGTGAAGAAGGGCTGCATGTTCGATGGCTCGTCGAGGACGCCGGCGAAGGCAACCCCGCCGAAAGCGGAAAGAACAAAAACGCCGATGCACATAGCTTTGAGATTCATCGTAAGTCCTTCTCTGTTTACTAGTCGTCTTATTGACAGCCATTTGATTGATTTGGCAGCAATTCGGAACTAGATGTTCCTCCTTGCTGGCGTCGACCTTGCGACAAGCGACTAGCAACTTGCCAATGCCATCTGCGTATCGAGGTTATGCCGGCTGTGCATCCCATAGGTGCTTACGAACGCATTGCTAGTTGGCTCCGCCCAAAGCAAGCACGTTGGCGCAGAATTGGGCGTGTGGCTTGCTCATCGCCGGGTCATTGCACGCCTTCGTCATCTTGACCCGGTCATGCTTCGGCATGGCGAACCAGGCCTTTTCGAAACCAGCCATCGGCTTCATCGTCTTCATCGTGGCGTCCGTATAGAACGTCGGCAATGCGGCGAGGTCGCTGAACGGGTCGGCTGAAGCGGGGCTCGCACCAAGACCAACTGCAAGCGTAGCCACACAGGCAAGTTGTCTTCTCATCATTGATCTCCTTTCCAGGCGCGGCTCCGGCACGGCACCGGCTTGATCGGGATTCACAGTGCGGCGCGCCAAGACCTGCAGCCAATGCAATCTGCCTATGGACTTCATGCCACCTTGGCATTTCGGCTGAACAAGAAGATGCGGCAGTCTCTCTCCAATCGCCCTTGCTGGCGACCTTGGGGATGGAGACCAAACCATGCTTGCCCAGTCCGCAGTGAGAACAGTCGAAGCCGCCACGCCAGTGGCGCATCTTGGTGTCGAAGGCCGGACGATCGACATCATGCTGGCGAATGACGCGCATGGGGCCTTCGTCTGGGGTGTGCTCGATCGCCTGCTGGACGAGGCTAACTGCAGCGTGAGCGGCGTTACCGCGACGGGCTTTGCAGCAATGCAGGCAGCGGTCTTCGTCTATGGCTTAAGCGTCGGCGGCAGGCGCGGCGCACGCACGGCACTCGCCAACTTCTGGCGGCGCGTCAGCCATGCCTCGATGTTCGCCATCGATAGAACGGGCCTGCTGCGATCGATGCTGGAACAGTCGATCGACCTCGAGCAGATCAGTAACGAAGACTGCCCGGTGAAACTGGGCGTCCTGGCCGTCAATGCCCGCACCGATGCTGTGAAGATATTTTCCGGTGAGCAGCTGTCGATCAACGCGATCGTGGCGGCAGCCACCGTCCCGTTCCTCTCCCCGCCTGTGGAAATCGACGGCGATAGCTATTGGGGGGACGGCGACATCTCGCAATTGCCGTCTGCTCGATCACCGAAAACGAGCCACCGCCTGATCATTGCAGGCAGGCCTTCGCTGTTCACGACGCTATGTCCGGATCGCAGCTTTTCCTCCACCCATTGCGCGACCAAATGCGCGCCGGTTCACACCATCTTCGACGCTCAACACCGAGCAGGGGCTGCACTCTTCGTCAGACCCTGGATCGACTGGGGCGAACTGACCGACATGCGTGACAGAGGTCGACAATGTGCCGAAGGCTGGCTTGCGACTGATCTTTTCAGCACCGACAAACGCCCGGCCATCGGCTGTGGAGCCCAATACATCTAGGCGTCTCCCTCCCGCCTAGCCGCGCCTGCATCGCATACTCCCGAACGCAGGTGCCAAGCCCTCCGGTGTCCCCGCCGGAGGGCTTTTTCGCGCCGAGCTCCTGAACATAGTGGCCGCGTATCAATTCCATGCCGAGACAGCATTTCAGCTCGGCGCCACGATCGGAGAGACTGATCTGCAGACGGGCCTAGGGCCGGTCTTTCCCTCGAAACGCCAACCAGGAGACAAGCCTGTGATCAACACCAAGACTCTCATCGGATCGGCCCTCGCGGCTGCCACCACGCTCGCCACGACGGCGGCATACAGCGGCCCGGCCGCCAAGCCCGGCTTCGCCTTCGAGAAATGCTACGGCGTCGTCAAGGCCGGCCAGAACGACTGCCAGACAGCGACGCATTCCTGCGCAGGCACCGCGACCGCCGACAACCAGCCGGATTCCTGGCTCTACGTGCCCGCCGGCAGCTGCGCCAAGATCGCGGGCGGCAGCGACAAGCCGAAAGCCTAGCAACTTCCCTCGAGCCAACCAGACCAGAATGGAGGAGACCGATGTCCAGCATGTTTTCACCTCTTGCAATCCCCGCATCGGCGGGCATCGGTCTTCGCTCGCCTCACATCGCGGAGATGCTCACGCGGCGCCCTTCCGCAGGCTGGCTCGAGGTCCACGCCGAGAACTACATGGGTGACGGCGCTGGCGTCGAAGCGCTGGAAAGGCTGCGCCAGATCTACCCGCTGTCCGTGCACGGCGTCGGCTTGTCGCTGGGCAGCGCGCAAGGCCTGGATCGCGGCCACCTTGAACGACTGCGCATGGTCTGTGAGCGCTTCCAGCCCGATCTCGTTTCCGAGCATCTCGCCTGGAGTGTCGCTGACGGCGCCTATCTCAACGATCTCTTACCGCTGCGCTATGACGAAGAAGCGCTGGCGATCGTCGCGCGCAACGTCGAGACCGTCCAGGAAACGTTGAATCGGCAGGTTCTGATCGAGAATCTGTCTGCTTACGTCGCCTTTGCGGACTCCTCGATGAGCGAGGCCGAGTTTCTGGCCGAGCTCGTGGTGCGGACCGGCTGCGGCCTGCTGCTCGACGTCAATAACGTCCAGGTCTCCGCGCATAATCTGCAATATGACGCCAAGGCCTTCATAGATGCGCTGCCGGCAGAGGCGATCGGCGAAATCCACCTTGCCGGCCATGCGACCAACCACGTCGGCGCCGACACTGTGCTCATCGACGACCATGGCTCGCGCGTGCCTCCCGTCGTCTGGGCGCTCTATCAGCATGCGGTAGACCGGTTTGGCCCGCGCCCAACCTTGATCGAATGGGACACCGACGTTCCCATCCTCGACGTGCTGCTTGGCGAAGCAATGTGGGCCGACATGCTGACCGCGTCGATCATGTTCAACCGCAAGCAAGCCATGCGGCGCGAGCAAACGACCAAAACGCGAGCGACGCCGATCCTTTCTGTCCAAAGCGGAACGACGACCGGCATGCCCGTCCTTGCTGCGTTTGCCGCTGCCAGGTGCGCCAAGCCGTGCATGTCCGCGGCGCTTGTCTCAATCGAGGAGGAATACCATGCTGCCGCTTGAATACTTGCAGACCACCATGGCGCGGTCGGTGCTGGCCATGGAGCAGGTGGTCGCCGCAAATATGCTGACCGCCGGCAAGGCAGATCCGTTGGCGCGCCTGCGGATTTACCAGAACAACACGCGCAGTTCCCTCACCGCGGCGCTGATGGCGGTGTTTCCCGTGACCGTCCGCCTCGTCGACGAACGCTTCTTTCGCTTTGCGGCGAGCGAATTCATTCGGCGGCATCCGCCAGTGGAGTCGCGGCTGGCACGTTATGGCGCCGGCTTTCCACGCTTCCTGAAAACGATCGACACGCTGTCCGACATGCCGATCGTCGCCGAAACGGCGCGTCTCGAATGGGCCATAGCGGAGGCGCTCGACACGGCGTCGCTGCCGTCTCGCAGCCTCGCAGAATATGACAACACCGATCTTGGGCTGTCGCCGGATATCCAGCTCCAGCCCTCGCTGCGCCTGATCGTCTCGCACTGGTCGATCCTGTCGGTATGGATGGCGCATCAACAGGAGAAGGCTGTCGACGAAAACATCACCTGGGCAAGGCGCCCCGAACGCGTGGCGTTGTGGCGATCGGGGAACTACGTGCGGCTTTTTCTGCTCGACCGCGCGAGCTTCGCCTTCTGGCATTCGCTGAAGCACGGTTTCGGCCTCGAGCATGCCACTGGCCGCGCCTTGGCGCTCGACCCAGCCTTCGACCTGGTTTCGGCCCTTGTGCGTCTGTTCCGCGACAGGCTCGTTACCGACGTGCGGGTCGCCTCGAATTTCCCCTCAAACTGACGGAGACGGTCATGACCGCAATATCGGAGAAATCCTCGTCCAACCCGGCCGGCTTTGTCGGCCTCTGCAGGCGTATCATCAAGCTGCCCGAACACATTCCTTTTTCGCTGGTCCAACTCGCCGCGCGCGTGGCGGTGGCACATGTCTTCTGGCAATCGGCCCAGAGCAAGCTGGCGTCCTGGCCGGTGACGCTGCAGCTCTTCGCCAACGAATACAACCTGCCGTTCATCGACCCTTCGATCGCGGCGCCGCTTGCGACGACCGCGGAGCTAACCGGCTCGGTGCTGGTCTTCTTCGGGCTGTTCTCGCGCCTCGCGGCCCTGATGCTGCTCGGCGTCGTCTCCGTCATCCAGATTTTCGTCTATCCGGAAAACTGGGCGGAGCACCTGCTGTGGGCCTCGTTGCTGCTTCTCGTTCTGACGCGCGGCGCCGGTGTCTTCTCCCTCGACCAGGTCGCCGAGCGAACCCTTTCGGCACCCAGGAAATAGGAATTCCGGCCAAGTTGGAACGCACGGTGCGCATCTTCATCGTTCATGCTCACCCTGAGCCCGACAGTTTCAACGGCGCTCTGACCCGCGCGGCCGAGCAAGCGCTGGCTGCGGCTGGGCACGAGGTTGTTATCTCCGACCTTTATGCGATGGGCTTCAATCCGGTGTCGGACCGCCGCAACTTCACGACCGTGCTCGATGCGCACTACTATCGCCAGCAGGCTGAGGAGGCGAATGCTGCCGTCCGCGACGGATTTGCTCCCGACATCCAGGCAGAGATGGACAAGCTTTTCTGGTGCGATGCCCTGATCCTCCAGTTTCCGCTCTGGTGGTTTGGGTTGCCGGCAATCCTTAAAGGCTGGGTTGATCGGGTCTTCGCATCAGGCGGCCGCATCTATGGCGGCGGCAAATGGTATGATCGCGGCGTCTTCGCAGGAAAGCGCGCGATGTGCTCCGTCACGATCGGCGGGCCGCCGCCGATCTATTCCGACAGAGGACTGAACGGCCCGATCTCTGAGATCCTGTTCCCGATCAACCACGGGATGCTCTATTTCGTCGGCTTCACCGTTGTCGAGCCGTTCCTCGTGCACGCACCAGCGCGCATCAGCGACGGTGAACGCCGGCTTTTCCTCGATCGTTACCGTGAACGCGTCCTCGGGCTCGCACACGCTCCTACGATCGCATATCCGAAGCTGGCAGACTTCGACGACACTCATGTTCTGAAGTCGGCTTGAACAAATAAGCGCCGGTCTTCGCCGCCCAAAAGCGTCAGCGAGTTCTAAGGGAAGCGCTGGTGCTGCGAGAGAGGATTGAACTCGCTCAATATCCAGCTAACTATCTGATTTTATTTTTTCATTTCGCCGTTCGTTCTCGTGCTGTGTACCACCCCCGTGTCCTGCTGGCAACCACTTCGGGGCACCCAATCGTCGGCCCGATTGACAGGTCTTTGTGAACGCTGTAAACAGGCGTTTGTGTACAGCGTTCACAGGGATTTCAGTGGTGGATGACGAGCTTGTCGGCATCAACGAGATTGCCGAGATGGCCAATACGTCAAAGCAGGCCGTCGCCAATTGGCGGGTGAGAATATCCGACTTCCCAAAGCCCATTGCCGTACTGGCATCGGGTCCGGTGTTTCGCAGGTCACAGGTGCGATCTTGGCTGCGAAGGAGAAAGGTTCCTATGGCTCACGTATTTTCGACGATCAACCTCAAGGGCGGGGTTGGAAAGACGACCACCACAGTTGCCGTCGCCGAAACGCTAGCGGCTGGTTTTGGCAAGAGGGTTTTGGTAATCGACCTCGATCCGCAGACCAACGCCACTACGATGCTGATTGGCGAGGAGAGGTGGCGCGAGCTGAATGATGCTGGGCACACGCTCGCCCGGCTGTTCAAGGATGCACTCGAACCAGATAACAAGCAGTTCGACTTTGACTCTGCATTGCAGCAGCACGTCTCGGACGTGAGTGGAGCGTACGGTCTTGACCTTCTCCCCTCCAGCCTTGACCTCATCGATGTTCAGGACAGGCTGGCATCCACCCCCAGTGGAAAATTCTATTCGGTGAACCCCATCGAACTCTTGTGGCGGGCAGTCAAGGCTCGGTTGGATGACTATGACATCGTGATCGTCGATTGCCCGCCCAATCTGGGCATCATCACACTGAATGGACTGCGCATCTCACACGGCTATATCATTCCGACAATTCCCGACATTCTATCCACCTACGGCATTCCGCAGATCGTGACGCGCGTCAAAGAATTTTCTGATGAGATAGCGGAGACGATTGAGCCCTTGGGCATTGTCGTGACGAAGTTCCAGTCCAATTCCTCTGTCCACGCGAACGTTCTCCGCAACCTTCGTGCGGGGACGGACGCACCAGTGTTCGACACGATTATCGCACAGGCCAATGACATTGCAGCGGCGGCGGAACATCAGCAATACAGCCGTACGCTGAAACAGAAGTACGGTTACCGAGGTCTGGCTGATGCATATTGGAGCCTCGCCAAGGAAATCCTTGCCAGATTGGAGGGCTAAGCAATGAAACTGCGCCCAACGCTCATGGCCTTCGCAAAGGCCGTTGCTGATGCAGCGGAGCGCGACAGCGAATTTGCCGCTAAGTTGGACGAATTGTTTGGCAATGAGCAGCCCAGACACAAACGACCAGAGCCCGCGCATGGTCGGCCGAAGAATCGTAGGCCAGCGGCATTGCTCGATCCCGTGGAAGTCATCCGCAAGGGCGAGGTTATCCTGCGGGATCAACTTGCCAAGCTCTCGCTGGAGGAACTCCGCGACGTCGTTGCCGACTACGGGATGGATCCAGGCAAGCTCGTGATGAAGTGGAAGGACTCGAACCGCGTCATTGACCGAATAGTTGAGATTGCGGCTGCCAGATCACAAAAGGGAGACGCATTCCGAGGGGACTGAGCGCAGCCAAGAAACTGGCGGCGACAAAGTCTGACAGACAACTCAGCCGATCGGAGTGCGCCATTCGGCTGAGTCCTTGCTTCAACAGCGCGAGAACAGGTTATCCGGCCCGCCTCACTTCCTCCACATACCACTGCAGCGCCAGCCAAGGGTCACCCTTCAGGTCCGCCTCGACGGCGCGGGCCTGCGCCTCGCCTTGCGTGTCATGCACGTGCCTAATGAAGTCCTCCTGCCACGCAGCTACCGCTGTCGCCAAGGTGGAGAAATCAATTTCCATCTCGATTGCCTATCCTCTGTCACCGCTCCTTTGTGGACGGAGCCATCGGCCAGATACTGGGCAGGTCAAGAACAGGTCAATTCAAATAAATTCAATGCGATAGCGGAATTGTCCCTGCAAGGGGACTGTTCCGTATGTGGGGCATTTCCGCATGCGTACCCTTTGCCGCAGCTCACCTTCTCACGCCTTCGCTTGGCGTATCAAGGCGCAGTTGATGCCGCTCGTGGCAGTGAAGCAGCGCAGTGCTGCATAAGTAGTTCCACGGCTTGCTCCAGAGCCTCACCCATGTGCCTTAGGACCCTTCCACGCGGCCTCGGGTAGACGTGCAGCTCGGTCGCGGTAGGACCCTCGCCCCACCGCTTGTGCGTCCCAGACGCCATTCTGTGGACGAGCTTGGCTGCCTGCACCTGCTTGAACTCGGCTTTGCGCTCGGCCTGCGGGTCGTCCCTGATGATCATCTCGACGGCAAGCCACGCGGCGACCACACGGCGCGGATCGACGCCGGCCTTCCGGAGCCTCGCCCAGGCGGCCCTTGCGCGCTCCTGCGGTGACAGCCCACGTAACCGGAAAGCCTCTACGTGAGGCCCTGCGGTCCGTAGAAGAGTGGCCACTCGGTCGACGGCATTGGCCACATAGGTGTCATTCTGGTTTGCCTCAAGCCATGCTTGCGCAGCGGCCCGGTACGGGTTGATCTCTCGTGCGCTATAGGAGGCTTTGTACGGGCTCCCGTGGCGCGCGTAATGATCAGCATGGGAACGGCAGAACCGAGTGTCCAAGCCGTCTCCGGTGCCAGCACGAGCCGGTCTGCTGCACCCGACCACTCGGCAGCGTGTGAACATCGAGCTGGGCTCCGACGCCCGGCTTTTGACCTCAGCTTTGCGTTCTCGCCTGCGGATCAGCTTCTCGGTCAATCTCGGGTCCCTCTTAGGGGAGCGCGGGGTGAGCACCTATGGTTCATTGAAGGTCCAACTGATGGAGAAGTGAGAGGGGACATGGACAGGATAGATACCTCCATAGTGACAGAAGAGAGGGGAGCTGATGTACGGAATACTCCCAAGGGTGAGGACTCATCGGTCATGGGGTCTGTGCCTCTGACTGGGTCACAATTCCTTCGACACCCGCCACTCGCTTGAAGACCGACAGCATCACCTCTCTCGCAGTCGCAGCGGCGGACGCGGGGACCATCAGGGCGTCGTGGATCGGTAGCGCCGTGATCCCACTTGCCTTCATGATCAGCAATACCTCCACCATGATCTGGCTTTCGATGAACTGAACGTCGTGACCAAGTCCACGATGGAACCGATCCCTGATCAGTTCGTGCTTCTGCTCGATGGCCGCGACCACCTCGGCGATCTTGTCACCCCGGCGAAACAGCTTGCGTGTTTCCTGAGGGAACCGTTCAAGGGGCTTCTCGGCGAAGATCATCGCGCTCATGACACGCTTGATCCCCTCACGCTGCTGCACGTAACCCCACAGGTGGTAGAGGTCGTCTGAGGTCGGCTGCTGCCCCGCCAGTCCGTAGAGGATACGAGCGCCAGCCTGACCGTAGTCCAGCTCTACGGCCTTCTCGCCGCTTATGCGCAAGCCGGTCTGCCTCTCGTCCTTGCGCAGTAGCTGCCAGAACCCACCGAAGAGCCTGCCACCGCTATCGAAGCGACCTTGGGTGAAGACCCGCCGCAGTCTTCGGTCCCGCAGCGCAATCGGAGTGTGCGGCAAAGCGATGCCGTTCCAGTCGAAGCTAAGGTCGGCTTCATGGAGCCACTGGTTGATCTCAGTCATCTGCTCCCGGTAGCGGTCGGTAGCACCATCGTCCGGGTAGTCGAGACGCTCACCGTCATCCCAGAAATTGGCTCGATCTTTCAACCTCTTCAGAATGATTGTCTCCCCGGTCTGATGCGTATCCAGATCGTCGAGATCAACAGCATGCTCGGCGATGCGGTCGAGGAGCCGCTGTCCCGGTCGGATCACGGTGGACCGGGATGCGCCCTGAATGTCGGGGGCGACGTCTTGCTCCACGTATGCCATCTCTGGCTTCGACAGGAGGTCGAGGATGGCGGGAAACGCTTTGCTGTACACCGCAGGCCGATAGCGGCTCTTCGCCCCCAGAATACGGTTGGAACGGGTTACGAAGATGCCTGATCCGCCGACCAGTTGCCCGTGGATGAGGTCGGACAGTATAGCATCGACGGTCTGCTTGAAGGTCTCTTGATCTCTGGGGCGTCTCTTGTTGCGCCTTAGGCCGAAGCGGTCCTCGTAGGTCGAGAGGAGCCCTATGGCTTCTTTGACGAGGCCCTTGGAGTTATCCGAGGCGGCAAAACGGTAGGGATTGAATGGGCGGTCGCGTCCAACGTCCTCGTCTTCCGATCCGCCGACTGTAGTACGCTGATCCATCACTTCCAAACACGGCCAAACTCGCCACCCCGCATCTGGCGGCAGGCAGGGCTGTAACAGCGCAAAGGCACGGCCGACAAGCCCGAAGTCAGGTGCTTCCGCTTACCCAACGGGAGCTCGACCTATTGCACGATGTAACGGTTCAGCTTAGGTTTCGCGTCGGCATGGGTGGCAACTTGAAATGGGGCGTCTTCTGCTTCTCTGGCAGGACGCAAGCATTTCCACCAAAAGTATTGATGTGTCGTGTGACCTTCCTGCCGCAATCGGGCTGGGTCGTGCAACGATCGGCTGCGCCCACGTCTATAACCAGAGGGCTCGTGGCTTCGCCGCGACCGCTCCTCTTATCATAGGTCGATCAATGCACTCGTCGATAAGTAGCCACTGTGCTGGCGCAGAACGGGTCCCGAAGGCCGCCCAAGCTGAAATCACACAAGTCATTGCTGCAATCGACGTGGTGGCCGGTCGCGGCACCGCACCTCGCATCCGGGACCAGTTTATCACCGGGCTGAAGGGCCGGGGCTGGTCGGGTGAAGTCCCGGTGTCGAGAGACTCCGACATGACCATTACCTCTATGAAGGATGGCATCGGGCTCTGCATGCAAACCGGCAACATGGCTCGGATGTACGCCGATCTGATCAAGCTGCAAACGCTCTACCTCGACAATGCAATCACTGCCGCCGTCATCGTCCTGCCTTCTCAGCCTCTGGCGCTGCAAATCGGCGACAACATCGCTCAAGCGACCCGGCTTGAACGCGAGCTTGAAATCTTCCGCAAGGCGTATCACGTCCCGACCTTGCTCATCGCTTTGGAGTAGAGATGTCCGACATCAAGTTCCCCGACGTGACCAAGGGCTCCCGGTTCGGATGGCCCAAGCCAGCCAGACTCGAGGAGTTCCATGCTAGACTCAAGGCATCTGGGCTGCCAACAGTTCAGGTTGCATTCCAGGGTGGCCAGCAAGACATCCCCCGCATAAGGGTTCCCATCGACTTGCCCAAGTACAGGCTGGGCAACGGCCGCACAGCGTCGCTCCAAGTCGAGCATCTCGCACGGCATCCGGACCTCCGGCGGGACCTATTCACTGGCGATCCAGAGATGTGGGACGCCCAAGAAGCGCAGCACGAGCTGCTGTTACAGCTTGGTAGGCAGTCCGACCTGGACAAGTACTTCACGGACCCGGCGAACAGGCAGTCTGGGGCACTTCTGCTGGATCAGGATGGCTTCGTCGTGAATGGCAACCGACGGCTGTCGGTTTGGCGTCAGCTATTGGCCGACGATGCCTCGAAGTACGGGCACTATGAATACATTGATGTCGCCGTATTGCCGCACGCGACGGAGAAGGACATCGACCGCTTGGAGGCGCTTCTTCAGATCGAGAAGGACATCCGGGCAGATTATCCATGGGACGCCCAAGCCAACATGATGCTCGCCAAGATGGAGCACGGGGCGACGCCCGCTGATCTTTGCCATCTCTACAAGATGAAGGACACCGAACTTCAGGAACTGTTCGACATGCGCGACTACGCCGACGAGTACCTGCGCTCGCGAGGGAAGGCGGATATGTGGTCGGAAGTATCTTCCGGCCAAGAGCACACCTTCCGCCGGCTTGTTCAGAACCGCGTCAAGCTGTCGGGCGTTGCACGCCAGGAGATGTTCAAAGAGGCGGTCTTCGCCTTGATAGACGACCCCTCGTCGGTCGGGCGCCTGTATTTGGCTATCCCGGAACTCGCTGCGAGCTTGGACAAGGTGGGAGACCGGCTCTCAGCGGAGTTCGCAGTGGACGCCACGGTGCCAAAGGACGGGCTGGACGACCTATTTGGGGACGGTCGGCCAAGTGCACCAGCGGCCAGAGACGCGGCCCTTGCTTCTGTCCTTCAGGACCCAAAGCAGCTCCCTCGCGCCCGAGACGTCATCGCCGATGTGCTTGAATCGGAGCGGCAGCTCAAGAAGGACGTTCGCAAGGCCGGCTACCTGCTCGACTGCTGTGCGAAAGCGAACACCGCGTTGGTAGCGGCAGTCAAAGATGGTCTACGGCCTGAGTCCAAACGCGGGGGTGTTGGGTCTCAGCTGGATCAGATCGAGAAGTCCATCGCCCAAATCAGAGCCTTCTTGGCACAACATGCTAAGAATTGATTACCGCCGCCGCGACGGACGCGCTTATCTTTCTTGGGAACCCATGGATGCAAAGGCCCCTTGGGTGGCGATGCTCAAGCGTGTGGTGTTTGATGCCAGTCAGGACGCCATACAGGAAGACGCATCGAGCCTAACGCTGCCGTGGTGGTCATTCGCTGGGGCGCGGGACCAATTCCTTCAAGTCTTGCGAGCCCATGAGTTGAGGCCCAACGAGGGCCTCTGGGTAAGCGAAGCTGCCACACAGTTGCTGCAGGCATCTCGCCGAGCCGTGGAGCTGTACAGGACCGCCCCCGATGCTGATCCCGTCGAACCGACCGCTCTCTTGAAATCTTTGGATGCTGGCGGCTTCGTTCGTGTTCTCTCAAAATACCAACTTCGCAACGTGAGTCGTATTGCTGCCCTCCCCGCCGCTGCTACCTTCTCGGTGCCCGGTGCTGGTAAGACCACCGAGGCACTCGCCTATTTCGTGCACCGAGCCGAGCCAGGAGATCGGCTCATGGTGGTCGCGCCCAAGAACGCATTCGCGGCGTGGGATGAACAGATCAATGAATGTCTGCCCGGCCTCAAAGCATCCTTTGTTCGCCTGAGAGGCGGTCGTGATCGCATTCGGGCGGCACTGTCAGAAGACCCGCGCTTCAGTCTTCTCACGTATCAGCAACTCATGCGGCTTCCGGACATCGTTGCCCAACACATCGCCCAGCACAGGACCTTCGTCTTCCTTGACGAGAGCCACCGGATTAAGGCGGGCGTTGGCGCGGCTAGTGCTCGGGCGACCATAGGGCTGTCCCATTTGCCGGTCGGCAAGCTGATCTTGAGTGGAACCCCGATGCCGCAAGCGGTCGGGGACCTGCTCCCCCAATTCCTGTTCCTCTACCCAGAAGTCCCCGCGCGCGAGGACACCGTTGTCGACTTGATGCGCCCCATCTACGTCCGCACCAACAAGGCCGAGCTGAATCTTCCCCCGGTGACTCGAACGTTCGTTCAGCTTCCCCTCGCGCCTGTCCAAGCGGAGCTGTACCAACTCATGCGCCTTGAGGTCGCCAGGGAGGCTTCAGCCCTTCTTGACAGTCAAGGACGGCAGGCGTTCCGGTCAATGGGCCGGTCGGTTGCCCGCCTTCTTCAGTTCGTCTCCAATCCCTCTCTGCTCGCGTCTCAAATCGGCTTCGCTCACAGCGATCTTCTGGCGGCAGTTCTCGCTGAGGGTGAGGGGCCTAAGCTCGAGTATGTCATGCGACGCGCCCGCCGACTCTCACGCGAGGGGCACAAGGTCCTCATATGGTCCTCGTTCGTGCGGAACGTGGAGTACATGAGTTCGCGGCTTGCTGACCTCGGAGCCGTCTTCATCCACGGGGGAGTGGATGCCGGCAGCGAAGAGGACAATGACACGCGCGAAGGCAAGATCAAGGCGTTCCACGACGACGACAACGTGCGCGTGATGGTGGCCAACCCCGCCGCCGCGAGCGAAGGCGTGAGCCTGCATCGAATCTGCCACCACGCCATCTATCTCGATCGAACCTTCAATGCGGCCCACTACCTTCAGTCAGAGGACCGCATCCACCGCTTTGGCCTTCCCCCTGATCAGAAGACAGTGATCGAGATCGTGGAGTGCCAGCATACCGTCGATGAGACGGTGCGGTCTCGCTTGGGCTTCAAGATCGGTCAGATGGCGGCAGCCCTCGAAGACTCTTCGTTGGCCCCAGACCCCATCCCCATCGACCCGACGGATGCCGACGCAGAGGACCCGGAGGAGTACGTGACCGGGCTCCAACTTGAGGACGTGAAGGCACTAGCGCGCGATCTGGGCGAGAGTCAGACATGACATCCCTTACGCCCGGGCTCGCTTCGTCTGCGCTGGACCTGCTGCGCTTGCTACAACGGAATGCCCTGACCGCTTCCGAGCTGTTGGCTGGCCTCAAGCGGGTTGGCGGCATGCCATCGGCTGAGGCTCTGTCGCTGTCGCAGACGCTCAACTGGCTGGAAGTAGATTCGGAGGGAGTGCTGCAGCCAACGCCGTCAGGTCAGCGAGCCTGTGGCCAGAGTGACTACCGCCTAGCACTTCGCCAAGTCCTCCTGGACTATGCCGACATCGTAGCGCCGGAGTGGCTGCAGAACGCCATCAACGGACGCTCGCGTGTCCTTGCCTTTGCTGGCCCAGGGATCGCTCAAATACTCGTGGAGGCTGAGGTTGCAACTGGTACATCGGATGATGTGGTTGAGTTCTGGGACATGCTGGCGTCGTTGGCGCGAGGCTATCGCGATGATCGCTTGCTGACGATCGGGCGCAGAGGCGAAAGACTCACAATTGCTCATGAGAAAGCAAGAACTGGGGCTTCACCGAGATGGGTCGCCCTCGACAGTAATCAAGACGGTTACGATGTGCTGTCCGTCAAGGCGGCGGACGACCCAGCGCCGCTGTGCATAGAGGTCAAAACTAGTACGGTGGGGGTCACCGGGTTCATGCACATCTCACGCAAAGAGTGGGATCACGCGCTCGTTAGTGCGAACCACGCCTTCCATCTCTGGGACCTCAGAACCTCAAGTCCGCAACTCGCTGTTATAGGGGTGGCTGAGATGGCAGGTCACATGCCCGTGGACGCTGGGTCGGGCGACTGGCGCGAGGTCCGCGTGCCCTTCCGCACATTCACCTCCTTGTTCAGCACAGTCGCGTCGTAGCCCTATGCAACCGCCTTGCGCTCGCCGTGCCACGGCAACGAATTGAACCAGGCCCCGACCAACAACCCGCTGAGGATCGATAGTGCATTGTCAGCCAGCTTGCGGGACCCAGGAATGCTGTCGCTGATCTCGCCCTCAGCAGCCGCCTCAAGCACGTAACCGATCGCGGCGTGCTGTAAGTCCTTTGACGCGCCCGCAAGGTAAGAGCGCACCGTCGCCGCTAGGTCGCCCAATAGATCGACCACGTCGAACGGGCGAAGCCCTCCGGCCCTATGGCTCCAGGCAAGTTGAAGTGCTTCGGGCGCGGTCGTGAACAGGCGTTGCTCAGTCTCCGCAAACAGCGCGCCGGTCGCCATCTGCACTCGCTGGATGAACGGTGAGCCTTGGAGTTCCCGCAGAAGCTCATCGTCCAGCTCGATCTCACGGACGTTGATCGATGGCCCGAAGAAGAACCGGACTCGCCACGCGGCCTGGCCTCCCCTCGCGTTGGCGAGTTCGAACCGCATGCCGCTCTTGAATCTCAGTCCCGGGAGCGCGGCGCGGAAGCTGCGTCCGACAGGATAGGTGCGACCCTCCGTAGTGGGTGGGGTCACTGGCGCGGCCCTCGTCGGCAACGACAATGAGCCTCCCGCCATCCCAAATGACTGGAAGTCCTTGGGCATCACACCGAGCGCCGCCTGCGCCAACAGGTAGGTGAAGGTGGGAGGAATCGCGTTGCCGATCATCTTCGCCTTGTCCGCGAAAGATCGGGCGTAGAACTGATACGTAATCGGGAAGCCTTGCAGGCAAGCGCGCTCGCGGATGCTGAGGCGGCGGAAGGCTCCGGGGGTGTGTTCTATCACAATACTTTCGCGGGACACCCGTGTGCAGGTGGCCGTGACCGTCCGGGCTGGGGCGTCAAGCTCATCCGGAAATGCCATATTGTTGTAGACCGGGTGATAGATTTTGGACTCCCGGTTCATGCGCAGCTCCTCAGCGTTCAGCGGCGCTTCGATCTCCCGTTCAGTCACTCGCACTGGAGGGAGCGTGCAGCCCCACACGGGGTCCACGATCTTGGTTCTGGCGCTCAACGCCCGGACCACATTCCCAAGCGTAGGGCGAGCAAGCCTCGTCCGGTAAGCCTCCACTAGCTCAAATGGAATGGTGCCCGCAATGCAACGCCGCCGCGATTGGGGTGCGCCGTAGTCAGAGAAGTCGACCACCTTGATTTGTGGCTTGAGCCGACGAAAGCGGTAGAGTGGGTGGGTGGACTCCGAGAACCCGTGCGACAGCACTTGTGCCACGCGCGGGACGTTCTCAAGCACCCAGTAACGAGGCTTCAGGTGTTCCACGATTTCGAGGAACTTGACGACATCCTTCAGACCTTCATCTAAGTTCCCACCTCCGCCCCGGTTCGAATAAGAGAACTCCGTGCAGGGAGGGCTGCCGACGACGAGGTCAATGTCACTCGGGAGGTCTTGGAGCCGCAATGTCCTGACGTCTACGGGTTCAATGACACCGCCGTGATTGCCGTTGTGGGTGTCTACTGCCGTTGGCCACCACTCATACGACGCGACCACATCAACGCCCGCCAACCGGAGCCCCAAGCTCCAACCACCAATCCCTGCATAGAGGTCGATCGCGCGCAACATAAGCTCCCGTCTATTGAATCGAGTCGGAGGGGCGGCCGACTCAGCCAGATTAGCTGCTTCGGGCCAAAGGGCCAAGATCCAATCTAGATGCCGACTCCCGGTCCAGCCTCACCGGCCCAATAAACGCCCTTAGGCGCTCCGCCAGGTTCGTCTCGTCCCGCGTTTCGCACTCCCAAACCACGAGGCTATGCCAGCCGTCCGAACTCGCCCGTTCTAGGTCTCGAGCGTCGCGGGCGCGATTGCGCTCGAACTTCTCTTCCCAAAACGGGCGTCTCGTCGCTGGCACGTGGGCGAGCTTGCAACCCTCGTGCTGGTGCCAGAAGCAACCGTGCACGAAGATGATGGATCGTCGGCCTGGAAAGGCAACGTCGGGTCGGCCCGGAGCAGCTTTCCATTGGAGCTTGAAGCGGTAGCCCAGCCTATGCAAAAGCCGGCGCACAATCATCTCGGGCTTAGTGTGGGCACGCTTGATGCGCGCCATGTGGGCGCTTCGTTGTGCGGAGGTCAAGCGATCAGGCAATGACTGCCTCCGTGCTGCTCGGATTGGCCGGCTGCACACGCTTCGCCAGCTTCGCAAGCGTCGACCGGGAGCAGCTAGTTGCCTTCACTATCGTGTTCCAGCTCTGCCCCTTCTTCAGCATCTCAATGATAGCCGCGTTCCGCTCTGCGTCCTCAGGGCGGCCCTTCATGCGTCCCTCGGCCTTCGCGTTTGCGATGCCCTGAGCTTGCCTGCGGCGTCGGTCGTCGTAGTCCTTGCGCGCGATCGCGGCGAGCATGTCGAGCAGCATACCGTTGATGGCGTCGAACATCCGGCCGGTGAAGGCGTCCTCGGTCTTCAGCATCATGTGCGAGGTCGGCAAGTCCAGCGCCACGACCTTGACCTCTCGGTCCTTGATCTCGCGCTTGAGCTGATCCCAATCCTTGTCCGATAGGCGGCTCAGGCGGTCGACCTGTTCGGTGAGCAAGATGTCGCCCGGCTTGCTGTCCCTGAGCAGCCGGAACAGCTCCGGCCGGTGCAGCGATGCCCCGCTCTCGTTCTCCTCGTAGGTGGCGGCGATGGTCAGCCCCCGCTCCCGGCAAAACGCTTCAAGGTCCCCTCGCGCGCGTCCCGCGTCCTGCTCCTTGGTCGAGGCCCTGAGGTAGGCTCGGATGAATGACATGATGCCCTCCGGTTCGTTTTGACTGGTTCGGTAATAAGTGGTTCGCTTTGAGTGGTCAAGGGGTGTTTCTCGAACCAGAGCGGACCCGGTTCGGAAAGGGCACACCATTGCGAACTGGCTTGTGCAAAGACGATCCGTTGCTGATAGATGGTTCGATTGTTGGCGCTGACCAACGCCCGACTGAGCGGAGAACGCATGATCGAGAAACCAGACCGGGAGCGACAGCTTGTCGTTCAGATCGTGAAGGGGGCAACTCTCGAACAAACCGATGCGCTCCGAACATGGGCGCTGAAGCTCCTCGAAATCCGTAAGTCGGGTTTGCCGGCGCGAACGAAGGCCAAACAAGCTATCGCTGCGACTGTGCAGGGCAAAGTCGTGGGACCGATGCTCAAGAGGGCACTAGGGGGAGCGAAGAGCGTTGGGTGGGATAACAGAACCACGGCTCAGCGCCTCGGACTTGGTGGGGCCGCCGTTGGGGTAGCATTGTTCGGCGGTCAGGGTGCGGGAATTGTAGCCCTCGGGATGGGGGTCGGGGTGCCCCTCTGGGCGGTGCTGGGAGCCGGGTCCATGTTCGCAACGTATCTGTATGAAGAACTTGCCCAATCGACGACCAAGGGTGGAGCTACCTACACGGTCATCGATGCCGAGAAGGAGGACAGGCCGGCGCCCTCGGGAAAGAGACCGCCCCAAACGCCGGCAGGATAGCCGACGCAGACCGAACCGGGTACGGGGGGTCTTTTGCGCGGGCTGGTCATCTGATCACCCGCTCATAGATTTTTACCAAACATTCCCGACCTCCATTAGCATCACCTAATGGCAACTCATTGGTTCTCTCATGTGGGCCCGGTGACGACCGAGCATATCGGCATCACCCGGAAAGTCAGTTCGGCCGAGGCTGCCGGCGAAGAACTGCTGAGGTGGACCAAGCACGGCCCTAAGTGGACCGAGCGATGCGCGTCTGCATAGCCGTCATTGCCGACGAGTCGCCATCCGAGGAGGCTCGGAAGGCGTTCCTGGCTGCAGCAAAGGAGGAGAAGATGCTCAGGGTAAACGGCAGCGGATACGACTCCTGGCCATTCTGCTTGCCAATACAACCGCGTCCGATTACCTTAGCCTCGCAAACATTGGGAGGGAACTATGGCATTTAAAGTCGGTGATATCGTGATGTTGAAGTCTGGCGGACCGCCGATGACAGTTGTCCAGTTGAACACTGCAACATCTCTTCATGCATCGTGGTTCGCTGGCCACAAGAATGAAAGAGCGCAATTCCATCCCGACTCTTTGGTCGCTTACGAAGAACCAAAGAAGAAATGACGGCCCAAGCAGCTGCCGCGTGGATGCTCAAAACTCTGGAGGATGATGGGACGCTCTACCAAGACGTGGCGGTTGCCCACATCATGGAGGCCTTTGGAAACGAGCTTGCTGGCATAAATGCAAATGGGAACTCCTCGATTAACCCCTCAGTGTTGAAGGTGTTCAACGAGCTTACGCCAGCCGCCGTATGGAGCCGGTCAGGCAGGTACTGGCGGTGGCGCAAGGACTTCGACCTTCCTGGGCGCCTCCAACCCTGAATGAAGCGGGGGCCTTTCTGAGTACCCGGCCTCCTCATGGCCTCTGAGAGAACTTCAGGGCCGCGAGGGAAACATTGACGGAAGGTCCTTCGGTAGCTAGGGGGCGCCTTGAGTTCCCTCTAAAGGATAACCCAAGGGGTGCTGCCAAAGAGTCGGGGATGTTCCGATCAAGATAAACCATTCCGCTTGCTACTCCTCTCACGGCTGCTAGCATTTCGAAATATTGGACGGTGGCGCACCAACTTGACGATCTTTGATATTTTTTCCAAGCGGCAGAAGCGCCAGCGCGGCGAAATGCCTGATGTTTATCAGTATGACACGATCCCAATGCCCCTGCGGGTACAGATTGTGCATATATTGAGAGATACAATTGGAGAGTTAAACAACGATACGTACTACTACCACACTGATATTCAAGAATGTTATGAGGCAGCCGTACAAATCCTCCTCCGTGAATATGGTGTATTCAGGTTGGGATCCGCTCCAGCCCACGCAGACCGGGATTACCCCAATCAGCTACTCAACTTCATTCTGCAGGCTCAAGATACCGAGCAGGTCATCGATGCCATCGAGATTAGCTTTAAAATAGTCAACGGTTTCGTTCGCAGAGACGGCTATTTAGGTAGGAGCGACGCAGACCGGGTGGCTAGCGAAGCCATCACAGAACTCAACGCGCGCCTTAAGGAACATGGTGTGGGATACCAATTCCTCGATGGAGAAATCGTTCGCGTAGATTCCGAGCTGATCCACGCTGAAGCTGTGAAGCCAGCCCTCCGTCTGCTTAACACCAAAAGCTACAAAGGAGCGCATGAGGAATTTCTGAAGGCGTACGATCACTACCGCCACGGTAGAACAAAGGAGGCTCTGAACGAGTGCCTTAAGGCGTTTGAGAGCACGATGAAATCCATCTGTGACAAGCGCCACTGGACCTACAATTCGAACGATACGGCAAAGAACCTCATTGGCGTGCTCTATGATAACGGGCTGGTGCCTTCGTTCTGGCAAGGTCAGCTCACTTCGCTTAGGTCCCTGCTCGAAAGCAGTATACCAACGGGCCGCAACAGGATGGGCGGCCATGGGCAAGGTACGACGCCGACCAACGTTCCTAGTTACATCGCGGCCTACATGCTCCACATGACAGCTTCGACACTCGTGTTCCTGACGACGGCTGAGGAAGCCATGCCGAAATAGAATAAGATGAAGGGGCATGAGGCCATCGCTCCTTCGACGCGCTGCCGTCATTCCATGTCCAGCACGTCGCCTCCTACAAAGACCGTCGTGGGCTCGCCGTATCGCGCTATCTGGAAGGACGGGATGACGCTAAGGAAGCCGGTTCCGACTTCGAGCAGCCTTAGCGCAGCGTCACTCGACCGTAGGAACATTGACGCATCAGCCAGGACGCTGCATTGCTGCGCGCCTTGGAGCTGGTGGCCGTACTGGAGGGGTAATGTCCTGGACTGTCGAAGACCTACGCAAACTCGATCTGAGGTACGCCGAGGAAGGCGTGCACATGCATCAGCGAGCCGCCCGCGCCGCAAAGGACCTGCTGGGCTCTTCCTACAGCCTAGGTGTCGGCGGAAATCCCGAAGTCCAGAAGATCATGGATGCATACAGGGCAATGATTCCCGAGGCCGCTGATAGTTGGCCTGGCATGGGCATTGGCCTGGCAGTCTCGGTAGACCAGGTTCGCAAGATGGTGGCGCCCGTCATCTTCGGCAATCGCGGTGCACCGATCGAGGTTTGGAGGTCGCTAGGCTTCCAAAGCCAACTCGACTGGCAGCACTGGTGTCGCGAGGATGCCAACATTGCGGCAGAGTCGCATTTCGCCTTCGCCGATCTCTACGACTTCACCTATGGTGTCGATGACCTTAAGGGCAGCAAGCCGGAAGCGCAGAAGCTCTGGCATATGGCTGGTTCCAATCTTGGAGATGCCGCCAACGCGCTTCCCACGTCATTCAGCGTGGACTCAATGATTCAGTCGATCTGTATGGTGGTGGAATTGTCGGTGAAGGCCGCGCTGGTCTTCAACGGGGCGGACCCAAAAGAGTTCAAGGGGAGCAAAGGCCATGATCTCGCGACCCTTGCAAAGCGTATGTCTGTCGAAATGCCCCATCGCGATGATCCGTTGATTCAGGCAGTGATCGCCGAGCTTCCGCCCTATGTTAAGAGCCGCTATGAGCCAGCGGGACTGACACGCCTCAAGGTCGCCCGGTTGGCCCTTGCTGTCCAGTTCGTCGCCGCATCGACGGCGCGGCGGCTGTCGCAGCGCGATCTCGCCAGCCAAATGGAGGTCGGCGGCTGGCCTGCGCCAAGACGGCCATTCTTTGCCTAATCAAGCGACAATGTAGCCGGTGTTGCGGTCTTTTGCGGCAGCGTAGGCTGTCTGTAAGCTAGAACAACGATCCTTGTGCGGGCTATTGTGGTGCCGGCGGGAACTTGATCTATGTGGAAGGCTTGTCCTCAATTACCAAGCCATCGCGTCTTTGCCGGCTTCTGGACGTGGTGGCAGGGCACGCTAACCCTTCTCATTTGCGTTCCTCCCCTTGCGCTGAGCTTGGGCCGAAACGGCTTCGTTCGACGGTCTCCAAGTGGTCGCCTTGACATCGAAGCGCGGCAGCTTCCTGATTTCCCTCGCGAGTGCTGTGGGTGGCCAGTCGCCGTATCCTTCTCGGGCGTCCTCCGCCCCGCTGCCAAGCATGTAGTCACGAGTCTGCTTGTCCATGTCATGGGCGCGCGAAAGCGTCGTGAACAGGTGCCGCCAAGCGTGATTGGGCTTTCCGCCCGGTGCTGGTATCCCCAATTCATCAGTGATCCAGTTCCCAACACGAACGCCCGCCTCTTGCGACCGGGGCTTGCCAGTCTGCTTTGTGAGGTCGGTGCCATCGGGATAGGGGACGTAGAAGGCAGGACCGGAGCCTACTTCCTTGAACATCTCCAACAAGCCCAACTCTACAAGGTGGGGGTGAACGGCTGCCATCCACGCCCTGCCGCTCTTTGTGGAACCGGCCTCAGGCGTTATGAACAAATAGGGCGTATCGCCATCCGACCGAACATCCACGCCGCGCAGCTGGGTAATCTCAGCCACCCGCAACCCGGTGTAAGCGCAAATCCAGGGCACCCAGAAGAGCGCGCGCTTGTGGGGCACTGAGACGTCCTTGGGGCTTCCCATGAATGTAGCGCCAAGGATGGCCTTGGCCTGCTCCATATCATAGCCCTTCTTGCCCGGTGCGGGGCCGTCTCTCCGGTCTCGAATGTCACTGGCAACGTTCGTTGGCAGGCCGAACTCCCTGACTGCATGGGTAAGGACGGCGCTCAACGCCGCAAGGGCCTTGCCGTTGACCTTCGACGGTGACAGCCCCTCGGCTATCAATTCGTCACGCCACTTCCGAACGTCCTCATTCGTCACGTCCAGAGCATTCCGGTGACCGCTGCTCTTGACGAATTTGACGAGGTCCCGCGCATAGTCGTTCTTGGTCTTCTCCTTGAGGCTCTGCGTCGCGAATTTGTGGTCAAGCAGGGCAAAAAGGTCCAAGTCCCCCGTAACCCGTGGCGCTGGCTTGGTCTCGCCGCGCTCAGCCCCCCAATTGGGGAAACGCTCTCGCGCTTCGTCGGGCGAATAGTCGCCTTCAGCCTTCCTAAGATTGGTTTCAGCCGCGAGCTGGATTGCCTTGAAGGCTGCGTGGACGACGCGACTACGGCTAAACAGGTCGGTGTTGACGTCCTGTTCAACGAACAACTCGTCGACTGTGGGGCCGAACCAGCCGTGAAGCTCACCGCGCTCTGCCTTCCCCTTGTTCAGCCGTAAGACAGCCTTCCAGATGCCTTCCTCGCCCGGCTCGCTGTCCATCATGTCGACTAAGCGGGCATAAAGGATGCCGGCAAGGGCCTGGACCTGCTTGTTGGATAACGGCTTCGGTCCTTCCCTGAACCGCTGCCAATACTCATGCAGAGCGGCATCGGCCTCCCGGTGACGCCTCTTGGCCTCTGCGGGGTCTTTGGTATCGAGGCTGACCTTGACGGTTTTTCCCGCTTTGACCGTTCTGACGACGCCGCCAACGGGAATTGCGACCCTTCCATCCAATGGAACATCCTTCAAATCGGAGGGTGCGCGTTGCCGAAGGTAATAGACACCCGTCTTCGGATGTGGTTGAGGTCCAGGCATTCTCAAGCTCATGTGTACCACCCCTGTGTACCAGACAGGCGGCAAAAAGATCAATAAAGTCAGATAGTTGTTCCCAATCAACGGGATAAGCTGGTGCTGCGAGAGAGGATTGAACTCTCGACCTCTCCCTTACCAAGGGAGTGCTCTACCACTGAGCTACCGCAGCCTGCGATGGCGGCGCTTCTGCCATATCGAACCGGCAAGCGCAAGGCCAAGAAAAACCCAAAGCGTCGCATGCGATTCTTGCCAACAACTATAGTGGCTCGAAGCGGCATGCGCTGTTGATCCACAGCCCGAAACCTGCCCGGCCGCCTGCTTTCATGACATCGCTGGGCCAAAATGCTACCCATTGCGGAATCGCAGCCGGCTGACCACCGGTCAGGGATTGGACGATGGGCGAGAAGACAAATCCACCGAAAAAGGGCGAAGCCGTGCGCAAGGAACGCTTGGCCGAAGCGCTGCGCGCCAACCTGCAGAAACGCAAGGCGCAAGCCCGCTCGCGGCGCACCGGCACGACCGATGAGCGGCCGGAAGGATTGCCGGCTGCTGGAAAAATGCACAAGGACTAACCGAAATCGGCCACACTGGCCGACCAGTGTTGGTCAGGGTCTGGAGGAAATCCTATTTCTTGAACCAAGCCGGCCAATGGTCTAAGCCGGGCGCACCAACCGATTGAAACCGGCCTGTTCTGGCCGAGGGGACGTTTTCTTATGGATCGCATCAGAATTGTCGGCGGCAATGAGCTTGCCGGCACCATTCCGATCTCGGGCGCCAAGAACGCGGCACTGCCGCTGATGATCGCCTCGCTGCTCACCGACGACACGCTGACGCTCGAAAACGTGCCGCATCTTGCCGATGTCGAGCAGCTGATCCGCATCCTTGGTAATCACGGCGTCGACTATTCCGTCAACGGCCGGCGCGAGAGCCAGCAGAAAGGCTATTCGCGCACCATTAATTTTTCCGCCCGCAACATCGTCGACACCACCGCGCCCTACGAGCTGGTGTCGAAGATGCGCGCCTCCTTCTGGGTGATCGGGCCGTTGCTTGCCCGAATGGGCGAGGCCAAGGTGTCGCTGCCCGGCGGCTGCGCCATCGGCACGCGCCCGGTCGATCTGTTCCTCGAAGGCCTGCAGGCGCTGGACGCCGAGCTCGACGTCGACAACGGCTATGTCGTGGCCAAGACCAGGAACGGCCGTCTCCACGGCAATCGCTACGTGTTCCCGAAAGTGTCGGTCGGCGCCACCCATGTGCTGATGATGGCGGCCGCGCTCGCCAAGGGCGAGACGGTGCTGGAAAATGCCGCCTGCGAGCCGGAAATCGTCAATCTCGCCGAATGCCTGATCGCCATGGGCGCCAAGATCCACGGCGCCGGCACCCCCACCATCACCATCCAGGGTGTCGAGGCGCTGTCGGGCGCCCGGGTCCGCGTCATCCCCGACCGCATCGAGACCGGCACCTATGCCATGGCGGTGGCGATGACCGGCGGCGATGTGATGCTGGAAGGCGCGCGGCCCGACCTGTTGCAGACGGCGCTCGACGTTCTCGTCGAGACCGGCGCCGAGATCACGCCCACCAACGAGGGCATCCGCGTCAAGCGCAACGGCGCCGGCATTGCGCCAGTCGACGTCACCACCGCCCCCTTCCCGGCCTTCCCGACCGACCTGCAGGCGCAGTTCATGGGCCTGATGACGATGGCCAAGGGCAAGTCGCGCATCACCGAGACGATCTTCGAGAACCGCTTCATGCATGTGCAGGAGCTCGCCCGTCTCGGCGCCCACATCACGCTTTCCGGCCAGACGGCGATCGTCGACGGCGTTGCCAGGCTGAAGGGCGCGCCCGTCATGGCGACCGACCTACGCGCCTCGGTGTCGCTGGTGATCGCCGGCCTTGCCGCCGAGGGCGAGACGACGGTCAACCGCGTCTACCATCTCGACCGCGGCTTCGAGCGGCTGGAAGAGAAGCTCTCCGGCTGCGGCGCGGTGATCGAGCGGATTTCGGGCTGACGTTCCGCGGCATTCTTTCCGAGCGGTTGCGCCGAGCGGAAAGACCGCATAACAGAACGTTGAATTGTCAACGTTCAGGTGCGCATTCCGCATGGCAGCCCTCAAGCTCATCGCGCTCGACGACCAGGATTTGAGCATCGTCTCGGCGCATGTCCAGGACGCCGTGATGAAGGTCTCCGACCTCGAATACCTGCCAGCGACCAAGCGTTTCGTGCTGACCATGAACCGTTTCGTCTGGGAGGCGAAATCCGGCCTGTTTCGCCAGCACAATGAGCGCAGGCAGAGCGTTCTGCATTTCGACCGCGTGCTCGGCGCCAAGACCAGCGGCATCCAACGCGACAAGCCGGCCGAGGTACTGTCGTTGCTGGCAATCAGCTTCATCGCCATCAGCAAGCCGGCCGGCATCGTCGAACTGGTGTTTTCGGGCGGCGGCACCATCATGCTCGACGTCGAATGCGTCGAGGCACGGCTCGCCGATGTCGGCGGCTCCTGGGAGGCCACCTCACGACCCGTGCACAGGGGCTGAAGCGCAATGGCTATCACGCTCCGACAGCAGGACGCCGATTTCGAACAGCGTTTTTCGGCTTTCCTCACCACCAAGCGGGAAGTGTCGGCCGATGTCGAGGCCGTGGTGCGCGACATCATCTCCCGCGTGCGCGCCGAGGGCGACAAGGCGCTCATCGACTATACGCTGAAGTTCGACAGAGCCGATCTCGGCACGCTCGGCATTGCCGTCTCGAAGGACGATATCGCCAAAGCCTATGAGGCGGCCGATCCGGCCACCGTCGACGCGCTCAAATTCGCGCGCGACCGTATCCACTCGCATCACGAGCGGCAGAAGCCTAAGGACGACCGCTATATGGATGCCGCAGGCGTCGAGCTCGGCTCGCGCTGGACGGCGATCGAAGCTGTCGGCCTCTATGTGCCTGGCGGAACGGCGAGCTATCCAAGCTCGGTGCTGATGAATGCCGTGCCGGCCAAAGTCGCCGGTGTCGAGCGCATCGTCATCGTGGTGCCGGCTACCGGCGGCGTCATCAATCCGCTGGTGCTGGTGGCGGCCGACCTTGCCGGCGTCTCGGAAATCTACCGCGTCGGCGGGGCGCAGGCCGTCGCCGCTCTGGCCTACGGCACCCAGACGATCAGGCCGGTCGCCAAGATCGTCGGGCCGGGCAACGCCTATGTCGCGGCGGCCAAGCGGCAGGTGTTCGGCACCGTCGGCATCGACATGATCGCCGGGCCGTCGGAAGTGCTGGTCGTGGCCGATGCCGGCAACGATCCGGACTGGATCGCGGCCGACCTGCTGGCGCAGGCCGAGCACGACGTTTCGGCGCAGTCGATCCTGATCACCGACAATGCCGAATTCGGCAAGGCTGTCGAGCAGGCGGTCGAGCGCCAGTTGAAGGTCCTGCCGCGCGCCGAGACGGCGGCCGCGAGCTGGCGCGACTTCGGCGCGGTGATCTTGGTGCCGACGCTGGAAGCCTCGCTGCCGCTGGTCGACAGGATCGCGGCCGAACATGTCGAGCTCGCTTTCGAGGATGCCGAGGGCTTCCTTTCCAGGATGCGCAACGCGGGCGCGGTGTTCATCGGCCGGCATACGCCGGAGGTCATCGGCGACTATGTCGGCGGCTCCAACCATGTGTTGCCGACCGCACGCTCGGCGCGTTTCTCGTCGGGTCTGTCGGTGCTCGATTTCGTCAAGCGCACCTCAATCCTGAAGCTCGGGCCGGAGCAGCTCAAGGCGTTGGCACCCCCTGCGATCGCGCTTGCCAAGGCGGAAGGGCTCGATGCGCATGCCCGCTCCGTCGCGATCAGGCTGAACATGTAGCGATGTCGGGCCATGACCAAACCCGCAACAGGCTGATCGACGTCGAGCTCGACGAAACGATCGGACGTTCAACGCCCGACGTCGAGCACGAGCGGGCGGTGGCGATCTTCGACCTGATCGAGGAAAACAGTTTTCGGCCGGTCAGCGACGACGGCGCAGGCCCTTACAAGCTGAAGCTGTCACTGGCCGAGTCGCGCCTTGTTTTCGCCGTCAGCCGCGAGAACGGCACCGACGTGGTGACCCACATCCTGTCGCTGACGCCGCTGAGGCGCATCGTCAAGGATTACTACCTGATCTGCGAAAGCTATTACGAGGCCATCCGCTCCTCGACGCCGAGCCATATCGAGGCGATCGACATGGGCCGGCGCGGCCTGCACAATGAGGGCTCGCAGACGCTGATGGACCGGCTCGCCGGTAAGATCGAGATCGACTTCGACACGGCGCGGCGGCTGTTCACGCTGGTCTGCGTGCTGCACTGGCGCGGTTAGATCAGGATGACGTTTCGTTGAAACACCATCCTGATCCAGCTCTTTGTTGGAGCATGATCTTTTCCGAAAACCGGTTCCCACTTTTCGGGATCATGCTCTTTTGTTGGAGCATGATCTGGTCCGAAAACCGGTTCCCACTTTTCGGGATCATGCTCTAGTGCCCGCCCTGCCCCACTCGATCCTGTTTTTGTGCGGCATGAACGCCGTGCGCTCACCGATCGCGGAGCAGCTGGCGCGCCGCATGCTGCCCGCCACCACATTCGTCGCTTCGGCCGGCGTGCGCGCCGGCGAGCGCGACCCGTTCGTCGATGCCGTGCTGGCCGAGGAAGGCCTCTCGCTCGGCGAGCGTCAGCCAAAGGCATTGGAAGAGCTGGAGGACTATTATTTCGACCTGATCGTCACGCTGGCGCCGGAGGCGCACCATGCAGCGCTGGAGCTCACCCGCTCGCTGGCCGTCGAGGTCGAATACTGGCCGATGCCCGACCCGACCGACACCGGCGGCACCCGCGAGCACATCATGGTGGCCTATCGCGACGTGCGCGAGCGGCTGAAGGCGCGCATAAGCCGACGTTTCCTGCTTCCGGAGGTTAAAAGCGCGACGGATTAAGCGTGTTCACAAGCGGACGATTATCATATAGGTTCCGCCGCAATTTCCAGCCGAGTCCTGGAACTACCATCCAAGCAAAGGTATCGAATGCCGAAGGAAGAAGTCCTCGAGTTTCCAGGTGTGGTCACCGAACTGCTGCCCAATGCGATGTTCCGCGTGAAGCTCGAAAACGAACACGAAATCATCGCCCACACGGCCGGCCGCATGCGCAAGAACCGCATCCGCGTGCTGACCGGCGACAAGGTCCTGGTCGAGATGACGCCTTACGACCTCACCAAGGGCCGCATCACCTACCGTTTCAAGTAACCGTCTGGCGCGAACCGCGATGAGCATCCTGCAGAAGCTCGTGCTTGCCTCGGGTTCGCCGCGCCGCATCGAACTCTTGCAACAGGCCGGCATCGAGCCGGATCGGGTGCTGCCCGCCGATGTCGACGAGACGCCACTGCGCGCAGAGCATCCGCGCTCGCTGGCCAAGCGCCTGTCCAAGGACAAGGCCGAGAAGGCGCTGGGGTCGCTGAAAAGCGAGGACGACTACGCGCCCGCCTTCATCCTCGCTGCCGACACGGTGGTGGCGGTCGGGCGGCGCATCCTGCCCAAGGCCGAGACGATCGACGACGCCATCAATTGCCTCGGCCTGCTTTCCGGCCGCTCGCACCGGGTCTATTCCGGCATCTGCCTGATCACGCCGGGCGGCAAGCTGCGCCAGCGGCTGGTGGAAACCAGGGTTCGCTTCAAGCGGCTGCCGCGCGAGGAGATCGACGCCTATGTCGCGTCGGGCGAATGGCGCGGCAAGGCCGGCGGCTATGCCGTGCAGGGCCTGGCCGGCTCCTTCGTCGTGAAGCTGGTCGGCTCCTACACCAATGTGGTCGGCCTGCCGCTTTATGAAAGTGTCGCGCTGCTTTCGGGCGAAGGCTTCAAAGCGCATCAGAACTGGCACGCTGCGCGCTCATGAGCCTGGACGACAAGGTGACGCCGCTTCGGCCGAAGCGGCCCTGCCCCGAATGCGGCAAGCCCTCGACGCGCGAGCACTACCCGTTCTGCTCGGCGCGCTGCAAGGACATCGACCTCAATCGGTGGCTGAAAGGCGCCTATGTCATTCCCGGCCGAGATGGCGAGGAGGACGAAGACGACAGCCCGAAGCCGGGACCCGCGCCCAAGGACGAGGGGTAAGCGGCGGCGGCCATTGGTTTTCGGCGATTTTTCTTTGCCGACAAAATCAACGGCTCGGCTAAGTACTTGTTTTCACTCAATTCCAAAGGGAAAAAGAAGCGTTCACTTTTCCCGGAATTGCGCTTGTTTTTACGCAATTCCGGGGTGGAAAACCGCTGCACACTTTTCCTGGAATTGCTCTGGACAGCCAAGATACCCGTGCTATAACCCACGCGCTTTCAAGGGGTGCCGCCCGGCGCTCTTCTGAAATCCGGCGTGCGGTTCCCGTTAGCCGGCGCAGGCCCAGATAGCTCAGTTGGTAGAGCAGCGGACTGAAAATCCGCGTGTCGGTGGTTCGAATCCGCCTCTGGGCACCATCACCTTCCCCAGGAAAATCAAGCACTTAAAGTCTGGACAAGTTGTCCACTCTTTCGATTTCATGTCGCGCTACTCTGCAACACACTCCCTTATTTTCCAAGGGTTACAAAGCGCTACGAAACACTCCACGCGACATGCACGCGACATGAAAAAGGCCCGGAAGCCGGAAGCCGCCGGGCCATTGTGTCGCCAACTTGGCGACTTATTGGGCAACCACTCTGGTTCTTTTTTCGAGGTCCAGGAAGTCGCCGAGCAAGTCGCGCAAGGCCGGCGGGAAACTCATGACGAACTGTCCCAAGGGGTGAGCGGTCATCCGCTGACGGTCGCGCAAGCGCCGAGCTTCATTTCGCGTGTAGAGGTTCGCCATGGATTCCGCCTCGCATTTGCGCCCGCGATACACCGCCAGACAGTTTTCGGTCCCGTCCGGCAGGCATTCAATGACGGCCCACTGCCGCCGCTTCCGATCTCCGAAAAGCACAAGCTCGGGGCGGTAGCTTTTGCCGCCGCGCGTGAATGGAATGATGTCGCTCATGACTGCACCACCTGGAGCGGCACCACATCGATCTTTTCGTAGAAGACCTTGCGTAGCTTAAGGGAAAGCTCGGCGGCCTTATAGCCGATGTAGAGCAAGCGGTTCGCCTCACCGGATGTGAGAACGACGTTTCGGCCCTCCTTGCTTTTTGCGCGGAAAGCGTTTTCCAGCAAATCGGCCAGCACGTCGATCATGTCGTCGCTATCGCAGACCAAGGGTTCCAGATCATTAAGAGCTTGCCGGTCCGTGTTCATGACAGCACCTCCCGATCGAGGAAGGCCAGCGCCATAGCAATGAGCCTCTCGTCGCCATGATCGCAGAATGCCTTGTCCTCGATCGCGTGGCGCATGGCCTCAGCCACGCCGCGCAAGCTCGTGGGAGTGGGCGGATTGTTGTACAGCCTATCGGAAACCGGCCCATAGGTGGCTTGGACGAGGGCTTCCTCGTTCTCTTTTGTCAGAACCTCATCGGGGATTGCCTCGAACTCAGCTATCTTGGCGCGGTACTCGGCGATCAAGTCTGCAAGGGGGTCAGCAGCCGCCAAGGCCACAGGAAGCGCTGTAGCGCCTGCTATGGCCGGCAGCGAGGCTAGAGCGCCAAGTGCGGCGCGACGTGTCATTGCCTGATTATTCATGGTCCAAGTCCCCACGGTTGATTCGGCTTCTCACAGCCGGTGTTCAATCGTTGCATTCTGCGGCGATTGAACGTCCATCGGCGGACGGCGCCGAAAGCCGGGGGGTGAGAAACTGCCGTGAGACAGCTCGAACGCTTTTAAGGTTTCCCTCTGGACAGCACGCTCGACCCCGGCCATATTCAGCCGGTTGGAGCCGCGCCGCCAAGCGCGTCCATTGAGGCTCGCAAATTCGCGAAACCTCGTTCATCCGAGCCCCCCGCCAAAGGGAGCAAGACCCCGCCAAGGGTCCATTCGGAGATATCACGGTCCGGGTTCTCACACCCACGGACACGCTGCGCTGATTTGCCGAAAAATTCAATTCCCCTTTTCTGGGGAGATCACTGCTTTACGCGACAGGCCGAGGCCGGCCTTGCTTGTGCATGCCAGTTGCGCGATGCTTTCCTCAAGTGGGAGGGCTTAGCAATGTCATTACGTCTGTTGTTTTACGCCGCGATGATGGTCACGGCCTCTTCGCCGGCATTAGCCGATAAGGTTTGCACAGTTGCCGCTGGCCTGATGGCAGGGGAATGTCATGCTGGCGACAACGTGAAGATGTTCGCGATCAGACAAAGTGACTTGCCCGATACGATTCTAAGATTTTGCGACACAACGGTTCAAGTCATGACCATGCCGGATACGGTGAGCGCGCAGATCGGCTCCGATAAGAATTTCGTTGTGCTCTGCAAATTCCACAAGGAACAGTGAGGCTTTAATGACCCCAATGGCCGCATTGATCCTTGCACTTGTTATGCTGGCCGCCCTGGTTGCGGGGATGGCATCTCTGGCGGACGGCAAGCGAGGCGTTAGAGACATTTTCACGGCCATGGGCTGGATGTGGCTCTTCATCATCGGCGGTGGGGTGTTGATAGCCCTACTTGTCTCTTTCGGATGAGGATGGGCTATGCCTTTTCGTGCGGTGGATATTGTCGAAGACCCAATGGCTGTCATGGCCGTGTCTTCATTGATCGGCCTCTTTCGCATTCGGGATTCGAGGGGCGATCCGATCGATCCAGAAAGCATAGGCTCTGGCACTCTTATGAGGATGCCGGGCGATGTATACGGCATTCTCACAGCCGCACATGTTCTAGACGAACTGCCGGACGAAGGCATGATTGGCTACCTGACTTTCACGCGACAAGACAGTCGGCAGCAAACCAAGATAGATGTGCAGCTTACGGACAAGACTTATGCACCCGGATGGCAACCTGGCATCCCGGTCCCCGATATCGGATTTCTTGAGATCAAAGATAAAGCTGTGATCGAGACGATACGAGCGCGGGGCTGTTCGTTCTTCGATTTCGGGCGGGACAGGCAAGTGGAAAGCGACAAAGTTGGGGTCGCGTATTACGCAACGGGCGTTGTGAACGCCACACGGGTCGAGATCCTGGAGACTGCCGGAACACCAAAGATCACCGGCTACACGGCTATGGCAGGATATTGCCCTGCCGTCGACAAGTTGATGGTCGGAGACTGCAAGGTTCTGAGCGTCATGGTCGATACAAATGATCCTCCCGAAACCTACGGTGGCGTGAGCGGCGGGGGCTTGTGGCTTTTCTTGGCGCCAGATGGTGATGCTAAGAGGGCGCAACGATTTTTCATCGGCGTTCTGTTCTTCGAGTCAGACCAGGACGCGAATGGAAACAGAGTGCTTCACGCGCACAGCCTAGCTGACATTGATCGCCTTTTGCTTCCCCATTTTCAGGAAAAGGCCGCTATGAGTCGCGGCTGATCGATCAGCAAAGGGCCGTTTTATGGTGTGCTGGTGATCGATCCGATTGTGCCCGCGCCCAAGCCGACCTTGGATTTTGCCCACTCTTTCAGCAGACCAATCCCGACTTCCTTCAGCACGCTGAGAGGCAATCCGGCCAATTCAGCGGCAGAGTACGACTGCTTGATTTTGCTCCAGACGCCTTTGTTTACCAAGGCAGCGATAAAGTCGTGCCCTTCCCAAGATAGATCTTTGATGAGAACAACGTCATAGGGCTGAGAGACGCGTGTCGACAATGGCCCGTCGATCAAGCCAGCTTCGGAAAGCATTTCAATGTGACGGCCGACCACCACCTCATCGTGGCCCTCCAGCGTCAATGGCCTTGGCGTCAAATCGGTTCGATTTTGCACCGCAAGTAGGATTTCCCGGATCAATTCCATATCGCGCTTCACGACAGCCCTCCCCTTCGGGTCGAGCGCGACAATAACCTGACGATTGCGCGGAATCATAGTGGCCACCAGGCTAGGGCCAGTATGACGGCCAGCGCGGCAATGAGGGCCAGGGTCGGCATCGGTCATCCCCCCCATCGGCCATTGATGCCGCGAATGGCTTGCTGGACAGCCAGTGACGTAGCCCTCTCGATTTCTGCCATGGACTGCCGCTGCGGCGGCTCCGTCGTTTTCCAGTTGTGGACGTTGTTGACGGTGAGATTGATTTTGACCGGCCGATCGTTGGATGACGAGCCGGAAGCGCGACGATCTTCATACTGATCAGGCCGAGCGATGATGACGCGTTCGTTCGGGTTCTTGAAGAACTCGACATGCTGAGTATCGCCGGGCGGGATCATGCCGCCGCTGTCGAAGCCCAAGACAGGCGTCGTCCCGCCCCGGCCGGTCGCGAGATTAGCAGCATTGCGTGCGATCTGGGCCGGCGTCGCCACGAGTCCTTGCGCGAATGGCACGATGCCATCGCCACCACCAGCCATACGTGCGGCCTGATAGTTCGACTGTGCGGACGCGAATGCCTTACTGTATGCGGCATCCCACGCCGCCTGGTCAGAGGGTACACCTGAAGATGAGCTGCCAGAGGACGAGGAACCGGAGAAGACCGATGAGCTTGCTGCCGTTGCCGTCTTGATGTCGTCGAGCAACTGCGTGGTTTTTCGCGTGTTGGCCTCGATGTTCATCTGGACCGTCCACATGCGGTCCGCATCTTGCGTGGGCTGCATTCCGGTAAAGCCCGATTGAGCGCTGGCGAGTGCTTGGGCGAACATGACCGATTGCGCGTTCGGAACGACGCTGCCGGCGGCCGAAGGCACAACAAGTTCCGGGCCGTGCTCGCCGACCCAATAGGGCATGTTGGCTGTCATCGGCCCACCAGCGGCGCGCGCGCCGCCAAAGCGGGTGACGGTCACACCACCGGTGCCGCTGCCGCTCTCGCTGGGCACCGTGTAGAGCTGCTGAGTGAAACCGGCAGTATTATCACCGCCATACCGATTGACGTTGACCGTGCTCGATCCACTGATGCCATAGGATGAGCCTGTGCCGGCCGCTTCGCCGCCGGTGTAGGACGACGGGACCGAATACTGCGTTTGCGTGCCTGTGCCGATCTGGCGAGTGACAAGTGTTATGGTGACGGTCTTGTCCTTAATGGCCTCGATAGCGGCTCTGAACTGCCTCGCCTGGGCCGTGTCAGTGTCGAGCTGCATGCGCGTCTGCACAAGCGTATCGAGGAACTTGTTGACGGCATCGACGCCGAATCCATCACGGATCAGCGTCTGCCGGATCATATCGATGCCTTCGAAAACCGAACGCGTCGTCGCGTTGCCGGTATTCATGGCGTCGAAAAGCCGATTGACCGTATCGACCGATCGCTGCAGCTCGGAATTGGCGTTGGCGATGCCGCTGACATCGTTGAAGAACAACTTAACGTTATCCGGACCGGCGGCCGAGGCAATTGCCTGCTTGAGCTGCTCGGCTTCCTGCGTTGTGGCTCGAAGCTGGCTATCAAGTTCGGTGAAGGTAGAGAGTTGATTGCGGCGAGCTTCCTGAACGGCCTGGCCCACCAATTGGAAACTGGCCAAGGTGGTTTGCAGCGAGCGCTCAACACCGAACTGGCCCGAACCTCCACCGCCCAGCGAACCGAAGATCTTGCTCACGACATCTTCGGCGCCACCTGCCGATGCCTTCACCTTGTCGAAGCCGCCAGCAAGATCGAAAAGCGTCTGTTTCGCGCGAGAATTGTTGTCGACGATATCCTTGATGGCGCTCTTTTCGTTCAGCTTGTCCTGAAGCTCAGCCGCCTTGTTCGCCGCGTCCTGGAAGTCCTTTGCGAACTGGCGCGCATTCTCCGAAAGGGCTGGGTCGACGCGCATCCGGCCAAGGGCCGCCGCAATCCTGTCAGCCGAATCCGCCGCTCCTGATTTGCCGATGGTGGCAAGCTCGCCGAAGGCTTCCGCGCCCTTTTCGCCGACCAGACCGAATTCCTGGCTGACGCCCTGCAACTGCCTGGTGAGGAAACCGAGCGTATCGTTGAGGGTCTTCTGATTTTCCTTCACCTTGTCCTGGATGTCGGCGCTCGCCACCGACTGCGGAATCTTCTTGGCGGCTTCCTCGTACTGCTTTGCTGCCTTCGCCGCTTCAGGATAAGCCGCCGCGATTTCATCGATCAGTGCCTTATGCTCGGAAAGCACCTGATCGACGCTCTGAATCGAATTGCGAGTTGTCAGGACGTAGGCGGTCAATCCTCCGACTGCTGCCACGCCGGCCGTGGTAAGAATTCCGGGGATTGATGTCAGCCACCCAGCAAAGGCCGCGCGGGCGCCCGACGTTGCCGCGATCAAGCCCTGTTCGCCCGACAAGGCGAAACTCAAATGATTGACTTGTTGCAGCAAGGCCTGCGATGCCGGCACGCCGAGCATGAGACCCTCAGCCGCCGAACGGCCGGCATGCGCCAACGACAGCATTTGGGCCGAGCCGAGCCGGGACGCACTGGCTACATGCTCGGTTTCGGATGCAACAACCCGCGCTGCGCCTGCCTGGCTGTTGAGAGCACCGATAGCGCCGCCGGTCAGAGTCGCCTTTTGCTTCTCTAATTCGACGCCGATCTTGTTGGCGCCGTTTATCTCGACCAGTGCAGCCTCGTACTGCTGCATAGACGCGCCCATGACGCTGAAATTCGCCTTGGTTTCGAGCTGGGCGAGATTGAAGCTCTCAAGCGTCGCGGTGGCGCTCTTGGTTGCCGCTGCTACTTTCTCCAGGCTGGCGGCGGCCGGCGAAGCTGCCCCGACCATCTTTGCGAGCAAGCTATTGTTGGTCTCGATTAGGCCCGCAATTTTCGTGAGGCCCGCCGAAATCCCGGCACCGCTCAGCTTCGCCGATACCGCCGCGTCAAACGCGCCAGCCTGCTGCTGCGCCTTGGCAAGCGCAGCCTCGAAAGCCGCAGCGTTAGCGCTGATTTGAATTACGACGTTGCCGGCGGTTTCCATGATTATGCTCCCTTGAAGGGCCGGCCGCCATTGCACAGAGCGGCGACATATTCGGTCAGTTTGCCGGAAAGCTCGACAAGGTTCGAAGCGGCAACAGCCTTGGCGGTGCCTCTGGCTTCCTCGCCTTTCAGGCCGGCGCCAGCATTGATAACCACGGCCATAACGCCGACGTTCAGGCGGGAAATTGCAGCCATTGCTGGGGCAAGCCCGTCCGATGCGTCGGAAATGGTGAGCGCTGCCTGACCCGAGTGGGTCAAGGTTAAGGTCTTGCCGTCCAGTTCGATTTCGATTGCTTCAGCCATGATTGGTTGCTTCCTTAAGCCGCTGCTGCCGGCTGGGTGATTTGGATGCCGGGATTGTCGGCGAGATATTCGGCAGTGTTCGCGTAGAACTTACCAAGGGCGATTTCATCGGCCGTTGCCGCAGGGTAAGCGCCCTGGCCTGGGATGACCTTGACGATCTTCTGGCCTTCATTGAGCAGCCACGGCGTCGGGACGGCCTTCTTCTCGAAGTCGTCAAAGGCCTTGCCATCAAGGCCAATGGCGGCCTTGATGTCGTTCCGAGCAACGAGCATTGCCGCCTGTGCGGCTTCGGCGGTTTCCTCCGCCTCCCGAATCTCTGCGATCTGCCCGCCGAAACGGCGGTCAACCACCAGATCGCGAAGCTGTCCGAACTGCACATCCATGAGTCCGGACAGACACCCTGGCGCAGAGAGGATCGCATCCGCGATCCGCTCGTCGGCCGTCCCTGTCACAAAGGCGAAGCGCTCATTAGGGGACATACCCCTGACCATCGCGCGAATTTCCTGCCGCTCAAGAGCAGCGGCGATATTGGTAGGGTCCGGCGCCGGAATCGCCAGGGCTGCCCGACGCGACTTGGCGTCGGCGAGAGCCCTGGCGATCGGCGCATAGGCCGCCTTGAGGCCGGGGAGATAATTTTTGGCGGCATCATCCTTAAGCGTCTTCTGCCTGCCGATTTCGGTGAAGCTCGGGTCGGTCTTGATCGCGGTGGCCCGAGCGTTGAAGCGGTCGGCGACATCGAGACAGGCGGCGGCGGCTTGCCGAAGCGCGTCGTTCTTGACGCGGGAAGTAATCTGCGAAGTGCGAACTTTGTTCATGTGGCGGTCCTTTAGCCGACAATCAGGTAAAGCGTTGCGGGGTCGGGCGGCGACAGCGCGTCGTATTCAGCCTGCGTGAGTTTCGCGATGCGCTCGAAGTCCGAATTCACGGCCGGGAAATCAGCGGCCGAGAGGTCGAAGCTCATGAGACTGGCCGGGCTGCATCGCAAATGGTGGCGAGTTGGAAATGCGAAGGGGCCGACTGCCGTCGTTCCGGTGCTAATTGCCGTGGTGCTAATTGAGGCGTCACCGGGGTTATTCCCCATCCGCTCATGCGTTCCCGTCGCGCCTGCCGACATGGTGATCGTCAGGACGGTGTATTCTGGCAAGCTGACGACTTCGGAGCCGCCAATCGGAAGCGTCTTCATGATTAATCCCCTGACGTGACGGCGGCGATCAGTTCATTGCCGCGATCCCGAACCAAGTCTTGCCAGTTCGAGCCATTGTCAGGGCTGAACTCGCCATGGCGGAGAGGCCACGGAACCGAATCCGGGAAGGCATAGAACGATTTGGGCGGCTGAACGCCTGTCAGCGATCGCACATGGCCGTTTTCGAGTGCGCGATCATGGGCGGCGAGGTCGATGAATGCGGCCTGGAGTTCGGCGAGCGCCTTGACGTAGCGGGCGCCGGCCATGCCGTGGGAGGTGAGAAGGTCTGAGGCTTTCACTTGCGTCTCCTGTCGAGGTAGGCTTGGTAATTTCGCTCGCGCTCCGCCTTTTGGACGCGCTCGGCAGCGAGCATGGCGTCAACTTGGTCGTAGGGGTTGCCCCCGCTGCCGGAGCGGGAAAAGGTCGTATCGCCTCCGACCATCGTGTAAGTGCCAACGGAGTATCCGACCGGGATTTTCCGTTCCTCCTTCACCATCAACTCGGAGAAGGCCCAGACGAGCGCATCGAGGCGATCAGGTGAGAACCCCGCGCGGGCGCGGTCGAAGTCGCTGGCAAAGCTCGCAAGCTGGTCCTCAAGGGTCGGAAAGGCGCCGACATGGGAAATCTTGCCCTGCTCATAGAGAGCAGAAACAGGCTCGGCACGAACAGCCTTGCCGCGAGAGGCATGCACGGCCCGATAAGGCACGTGCGGATCAACCATGCGAATGGTTGCCTCGACCAAATCACCGCCTTGATTTTTCTCCGCGACGATTCGGTCGGCCTTGAATGCCCGAAAGGCCTGGACCGCCCTGTCGGCCCACTCATTCGGAGCGTATCGGCCGGAATCGTCATCCAGCACATATCCGCGACCATCGAATCCCAATCCGGCAACGACAATGCCAGTTTCGTCCGAGCCTTCTTTGTTCGAAATGGCGGGATCGATCGCCACCACAATGCGCTTTAGCTCGGGTGCCTTCTCTACCCGGTCCCTGTCGAACCAGGAGCGCTGCCAGAGGGCGCCGGCAATATCTTCGAGCAGTTCACCGTCCAACTCCTGCCGGCCAAGCCTGGTGCCGCCGTAACGGTCCTCGATCGCCTTGATAAAGGACGGCGCAAGGTTGCTGGCATTATCCTTGGTCTTGCCTCGGGTAATGACGACATCCTGCCCCGCCCTGGCGATCAGGTCGCGGAGGATCTTGGTCGGCTTTGGCGTGGTCGTCACAACCGCTTGCGGTCGCGTACCGATGCGAAGACCGAATTGCAGTTGATCCCACGCTTCCGAGTAGCGCCATGCGCCCAACTCATCGCACCATGCCGCTTCATGCTGAGGGCCACGAAGGCGTTCCGGCTCGTCGGCAGAGAACGTCATGGCAATGGCGCCGTTCGGCCAGGTGAGCTTGCGCAATGCCGGCTGGTAATCGGGGCGATTCCACTTCGGAGCGCTTGCCAGGATTCCACTTTCGCCTTCGACCATGATGTCGCGCGCATCGCCGGCAGTCGGTCCGACCAAGGCGATACGGCTCTTGCCCGCCGCGATTTGCTCATGAACCCATTCGGCGCCCGTACGCGTCTTGCCGAAGCCACGGCCGGCCAGGACAAGCCACACAGCCCAATCGCCCTCCGGCGCAATCTGCTCGGGACGAGCCTTCATGCGCCAGCTTGTGGCCAGCGACTCGGCAAGGGCTGCTGCGAGGCCGTTAGACTGCTTGGGCATGATACTCACCCTTTGGCAGCGCTATGGCCTTGTAGGCCTCTGGATCGGGCGTAGCTTCGATCTCCTGCAAGGCCCCGACGACGGCGGCCAATGCCTGGGGATAGGGCTGCAATGCCCGGATGAGGGTCTGTTGCAGCTCGGCGAAGGCTGGGGACGCCAGGAAATTGAACTGTTGATTGACGGTGACGCTTCTGCTGCCGATGTCCTTCAACTCACCTGTCAGCTTGCCTATCTCTCGAAGGCAATCGAGGGCCTTGCCCGACACAGCGGCGAGGCCGTGGCGATCGTTGACGGTGGCGGCTAGGCGGACCTGTTGGAGTAGGCTGGAGCGGATCAGGGCCAAGTAGTCGATTAACGCAATGCCTTCCTCTGCTGCCCTTGCTGCGGCCTCGGCAATGGGCACATCGGCCAGCATCACCGCCTTCTCGTCCTCGGTGACGTGGTTCTTCATGTGCCGCCACAGGCTGTCACGGCCACCACTGCCAAGCTCGAACTTCTCGGCGACGGATTCGAGGCTCATGCCGGCAAGGCGCAGCATTTCGATCCGCAGCCGATCGGGATGACGGCAGACGGCGCAGCGTGAAGTCTTGAGGATGGTGCTTGCCTTACGCAAATCTCGGCTTCCTGGTTAGGGATGGTGCCGAGTGGCGCAAAGGCCGAGTGGCGAGTGTTCAGCACGAAGCGAACACAAAGAATCTAAGCGAAAAACCGTCGCGCTTCAAGCAAATTCGACAAGCGGACTATTTATCCGCTGTTCATATCCTAAGCCACGGATTTTGCGTGACTAATTTTTGCATGTCGCAACCGTGTCGCGTCGGTCGCCATGCGAAAGAAAGATGGCCCAGGAAAAAGGCCCAGAAATTTTCCGGGCCTAAAATTTCCTGTGAAAGATCGGTGCCGATTGCTTCAGCCGCTGGCCGCGATATCGCCAGAGCGAGCATCGCACGCGGAAGACGGAAGGGCCGCAATAGCACCCATTATTTCCCTCATTGCCTCGAAGCGGATTTGCATCCCGTTTGAGCCTGGCCTTAGCTCTCCATCCTTCATGAACCACACCCTCAGCTTGAGCGAGCGCTTACCGTTCTTCTCAATGACGCTGACGCGGATCTCCTCATTGCGACCGTGGGGAATCTTGGCGATCGTCTCCTCGTTCATCGCCTTACCTCCAACGTTGAACGCTCGCGCCCGGCCTCGAAGAGGGCGCGGAGCGTATAGGGGGTATGGGGGTGAGACAGTGCAGGGAGTAGGCAGGGAGTTAGCACCAGTCGGCAGGGGGTACGGCAGAGAGTATTGCACCCACCTCGGCAGGGAGTAGGCAGGGAGTAAGGCAGGCTCATTCACCTGCCCTCCGTAGCTGCAATAACGGTCTTGCGCTTCGATGGCGGCCCTTCCGACTGCACCGCTTTGATTTTCCCGCTCGCGAAGAGACGGTTCATCGCAGCTTCCAGCCCACGCTTGTTGACGCCCTCGTTTCGAGGATCGCGGCTGAAGGCAGCAGGTGCGTAGGTAGGCGCATTCTCATGCGGGCTGACGTGGCGGCCCTCGTCCTTGCGGATGCGCAGCAAGTCGAGAAAGACACGTTCCGCCTTGGACTCGGTAGCGGCACCAGCCATGCCGCCACCCGTGGCAGGCTTGAACACGCCAGCCTCCCACCTGAACCGGATCTCCTGCCCGATCGGCCCGTAGTTGGCCTTTACGGTGCGAAGGATGCGGACATCAGGGTCCGACTCTTTCCCGTCACCATCCTTCGCGCGCTCGAAGTAGAGACGGCTGCGAACGCTGTTGTTCCAGGCGGTGGAACCCGACGAGCCGCTGCCGCTGGCCATGCCCGAAAGCGATGGATGCGCCAGGACCAAGCCAGTAGTGTCGTAGGAGATGCACAAGCCGCGAAGCATGCCGATGAACTGGCGAGCTTGGGCGCGTTGGTTCTCCTCGCCGCCATATGCATCGGCGAGGGTATCGATGATGTAGAGATCAGGCCGCACGGTTCTCAGGAGCTGGTGTAAGCCCACAAAGACCTGTGTCGGCTTGAGGATATTGCTCTTGCCCTGCGGCGCGGCCAAGATCGCGTCTTTGCCTGCCATCGGTGCGATAGTGAGCCCGGCGAGATCGGCCATTCCAAGGTCACACGATGCGGCGATGTCGGCCAGGCGGCGGTGCAACTCGTCAACGTCGTCTTCGGCGCTGAAATACACCACCTTGCCGGGCCTGACAGCACGGCCAGCCCAATAGCCTTCGCCTTTCTCCTGTATGGTGGCAACGGCAAGCTGGAGAGCCAAGAGGCTCTTGCCGGTCCCGCCATCACCATTCAGCAGTGTTACCGTCTTGGCCGGGATCAATTCCTCAACGTGCCATTCACGCGGAGGAATAGGCCGGTCGGCGAGGCTGTCGGCAGCAAAGGCCGCCAAGGCGGTCGGCTTGTCATAGTCGACATTGCGGTAGGGATCGTTTTCGGAGCGGCTATCCATCAATAGCTCCTCCGCGCCTGGCGACGCCATTCTGCCGCAGCTTCGCCGAAGTAAGACGGCACTGCCGGCGGCACTGGTCGCCACTGCCTACCGGCGAACTCGGACACAACGCCCGCAGCGAAGCTATACAGCCTCGTCGTCGGCTCGTGTTCGTAGCCCGCGTCATCGAAGCAAAGCACCGCCCGCTGAAGACTGTTGCGGGCCTGGGTTAGATGCCTCACAGCTGCACCGACAAACACATCATCGATGTTGGGGATCGTCGGCCGGATCGTCATGCCGCACCTCCCTGCCGTGCCGCCGGGAGAGTTTCAGCCGCCCAGCGTGCGATAAGCGCGGCCTCGGCACGACCGTGGTCTTTCTTGCGGCCGAAGTGGTCACAGCTCGGCCAAAGGCGGATTGCCAATGCCCTTGCCGCTTCCTTGTCACTATCGAGCTTGAAGTGCCTCTTCCACGATACCGGCGAAACCAGATGCGTCGAGACGTTCAAGGCCGCCAGCGCGCCAAGCACGGCGCCGTGAGCCACGCCGAACCGGAACATTGACGACACACCCTGGCCAGGGCGAGCGCCGACGTTCTCCACGATCGCGAGATCGGGCCGCATTTGTTCGATGCGGCGAGCAAGGGCCGCTGCGTCGATGGTCTTGGCGGCCACCGGCATATCGTAGGCGGCGACACGATCGGGCGCCGCAGGGAAGTAAAACGCAATTGCACCGGACAAGCCGGGATCGACACCCAGGATGCAGAGAGTATGGCTCATACCGCTGCCCTCCCGAACATCAGTTCAGCAAATGCGCGGGCAGTTGGCGGCTTCAGGCCATAGCGGTCGACCAAAACTTTCGCTTGGAAATCAACCGGGAACAGGTTAATTTCAAAAGTGTCAGTTGTCGGGAAGCCTGACGATTTTGAGAGGCCGGTTAGCGCTCGATACGCTGCCGGCCTCGCTTCATTCAGGAGGTCCATTGGCGCCCCCTGCGGCTGTCATAGACTTCGCTGGCGACGGAACAGGCCTCGTCCAGCGTCAAGCCGAACCGGCTCCGCATCTCGGCAATCAGCGGAAACTTAGATTTGGGGTTCTTGGCCTCGCCCCTCAGCCAGTCATATGCGAAGGCGACGGCTTCGCAATGTTGATGGTCGTCGGTGTGGAAAAGGTGCTTCATCTAAGCCGCCTCCACCGGAACGAGATCGGCGAAGTACGTCCTGATGGCATGTCGAGATGTGACCCACTGCACGCCGACCTTCTTGGCGGGCAAGAGTCCTTTTTCGAGGATGTAGAAGGCCTGGCGTTCGTTCTTGAGGCCAAGTTCGCGTGCGATTGCGGCGGCGCCCCATACGAGGTCGAGGCCGACATTGATATTGCTCGGGTTCACCAGCAAGCTCCGTTTGAGCGGGCGCTTGCGTCAGGCTGTCGAATGCACGAATAGCCGGCGCAGCGCGGGTTAACGCTTGCTTCCGGCTCGTGTTTGTCGATCTGGAAAAATCGGTTGCCGGAAGATCGGTGGCACATCCATGCCGCGCGCCGCTCCAAACGGCTTGACCTATCCGGGCCTTGCCGCCGACGAGTCATCCAACTGTCGGCTGCGGACTATGTAATCTCGTTTTGTTCTCATTGCAAGCGGCTTCTAAACTCACCTGGGGATTACGACACATTGACACGCGGACAATTTGCGACATAATGCAACATGATTTCAGCCAGTACCGGCTGCTACGGAGAGAACGATGTCGGTTCGCAAGCGCAAATGGACCACAGCCAAGGGCGAGGCCAAGACAGCCTGGGTAGTGGATTACAAAGATCAGAATGGCGTTCGTGCACTCCGCACCTTCGACAAGCAGGGCGAGGCCAAAGCCTTCGAGACGACCATGCGCGGGGAGGTCCGCGACAAGAAGCATGTCGTCCGCAGCAAGTCCCTCACGGTTGCCGAGGCTGGCGACGAATGGATTAAGGCTGTCACCCAGGGGCGCGGCGACCGTGGGCCGGCGGAAGCCTCCACACTTCGTCAGTACAAGCAACACCTCAAGGACTACATCAAGCCCATGCTGGGCACCGTGAAGCTGTCGGACTTGGCCAAGCCCGATATCACCAGGTTCCGCACCGATCTGCTGGCGAAGCTGTCGCGCGCTATGGCAAAGAAGGTCTTGCAGAGCCTAAAGGGCATCCTCTCAGAAATGCAGCATCAGGATCAGGTCATGGTCAATGTTGCCGCGACCGTTCAGATAGGCACCGGCCGCCACAAGGAAGACGTGACTGTTCCGTCCATTGCGGACATCAAGGCAATTCTCGCCAAACTGGACGAGTTGGCATTGCAGCCGAACAAGCGTTGGGCAGAGGCGTGGCACAAGCGCCGGGCCTTCCTCGCCACCGCCATTCATACCGGCATGAGGGCGTCAGAGCTTCGCGGTTTGCCGTGGGCTGCGGTGGATCTCAAGGCCGGGACGATCGAGGTCCGCCAGCGCGCCGACGAGAGCGGCGACATAGGGGCGCCGAAGTCGAAGGCAGGCAGGCGCACGATCAATATTCCCGCCTCGCTGGTGGCCATCCTGCGGGCATGGAAGCTGCGGGCCGGCGGTCATGATCTGGTGTTCGCAACCACCGAGGGCACCCCGGAATCGCTCCCCAACATCTTTAATAGGGCATGGAAGCCTATCCAGATCGAGGCCGGGGTTTGCGATCCGACCGGGGAGAAGGACGAGGACGACAAGCCGATCATGGAGCCGCGCTACAACTTCCATGCCCTGCGGCACTTCCATGCGTCGATGCTGATTGCCGACAACGCCAACCCGAAAGAAATTCAAGTCGAGCTTGGCCACAGCAGCATCCAGATAACCTACGACCTGTACGGCCATCTTTTCGAGGACGAGCATGCGGGCCGGCGCCGACAGGAGCGCAGCGAGAGGCTTGCCGGGCTGCTTGGATAACGCTCCGTGCGACATGAACAGGGGTCAATTGCAACATGGCCCCTGTTTTCATTGCGTTTTCTGGCGCTCTATGCGGACTGAAAATCCGCGTGTCGGTGGTTCGAATCCGCCTCTGGGCACCATCACCTTCCTAAGGTGTTGACGCAGCTGAAAAACTAGCAAAATTATATGCTTAGGCCTACCCGGGTGCTACACACGGGTGTTACACATGGTCCTTGCTATGAGCCGTCCTGTCAAACATCGTAAAACTGGCGTTTACTGGTTTCGGAAGCGCCTACCGGCGGACATAGTCGCGCTGACAGGCCGCAAGGAAGTCAACAAAACCCTTGGCACGAAAGACCCGGAAGAGGCAAAGCGCAAATATGCAGAGGTGCTCGCGGAATTCGAAGCTGACTGCTCCCGCATTCGGCTTGGTGCCGCTCAAAGCGGGTTGAGCGAGCAACCCATCGACCAAATTGAGTCGGCCGCACGTCCCATCACCGACCGCGAGGCGCACTCCCTTGCCCAGAAGGTACACGATGAATGGCTTGCAAAATTCTATGACAACCCCAGCGAACAGTTGCACTGGCTTCCTGACTACTACGATGGCATGTGGACGGATTATCCTTTGCCTTCGACCGATCCAGTTCCGGGAGTAGAAGGGATCTCTGACCCTATCCCAGGAACGATGCCGATCGAGAACATCTTTTGGAAGTCGATGAGGGCCGGATGCATCAGCAGGGCCAAAGACATCCTTCTCGAGAATGATTTTCCGACCGATCCATGGAGCATCACGAGAACCGCGCGGGCTGTCGGCGCTGCTTTCCAAAGAGCCAGCTTGACGCTGCAAAAGCTTGAACGCGGGGAATATGAGGCAGAACCGCGGCCAGCCGGTCTAACTCAGCGTTCTGCAGAATCTCGACCAGCGGACCGTCGATTAATTAAAGCGACCAATGCAACGACGAAATCTGATTCAGCCACGCTAATGGAGTTGGTTGAAGGGTGGTGGAAAGAGAACAAGGCCGCTGGCCGAAAGCCGAGCACCTATGAGAGCTATCGGAATGCATTCGCCTATTTTGTCGATTTCCTCGGCCACAACGATGCGGCCAAAGTGACAGCGAAGGACGTGATCGCATTCAAAAATCATCGGCTGAGCACCCCGTCTCCCAAGACCGGCAAAATGGTTTCGGCCAAGACCGTCAAGGACAGCAATCTGTCGGCCCTAAAAGTTGTTTTTGATTGGGGGGTCGCAAACGGACTGGTCACGCACAATCCGGCGGCAGGCGTGACCCTGAAGGTAGGCAAGACGGCGCGGCTTAGGTCGAAGGACCTTTCAGACGAAGAAGCCAAGGCCATACTTTCTGGTGCATTAGCTCATAAACAGGGCCGTGAGAATTGGAAGACCTTCCAGGCCAAACGGTGGATTCCATGGCTGTGTGCGTTTACAGGAGCACGAGTGGGCGAACTGGCCCAACTGCGAAAGCAGGACGTGTTCCAGCGTGACGGCATTTGGATAATCCACATCACTCCCGAGGCTGGAACGGTCAAGACGAATGAAGCCCGGAATGTGCCTCTGCATCAACAAATCATCGACCTCGGGTTTCCTGCCTTTGTACAGGAATCTGGCAGTGGCCACTTGTTCCTAAATGTCGATCCGGCCGAAGACAGTCGAGGCGCGCGGCGAGGGCTAAAGAATCGCCTCGCCGAGTTCGCTCGAAGCTTCGTGCCCGACCCGAGGGTGGCTCCCAACCACGGCTGGAGACATCGCTTTAAAACAATCGGAATGGAAGCTGGTGTGCCCCCACGCGTCCTTGACGCAATTGAAGGGCAGGCACCTCGGACGGTGGCCGAGACGTACGGCGAGGTAACTCTCAAGACCATGGCGAGCGCGATTGGGAAGCTACCCCCCTATTCAATTGAGATTCCAAGCCAAAATTCGGCGTCCCAGCTTTAGAAATAAGCCGCCTTCCGCGACGCCGAAGCTCCTTCCATAACGCGCCAACTCACCCGATGGCGCAGCGCCGGAATTAGCCAATTCGCTATTTACTTTGCAGTCGCCCCTTGCGAACGGCGAAGTTACTGCCTATTTGCCGGTTTAGACGAATGGCAGCAGCCATCGGCCAGCACCGAGCGCCCCACAGGGTGTCCAAGAAGTTAACGGACTTCGCCGCACATTGTGCGGTTCAGCTGGCCAAATCACCCACAGATCAATCTGGGGTCGCTGTTGCTGGATTCGCTTTCCATCTCCATCGATCCCGCTTTCTTGCGGAGTAGAAGAATGCCTAGCGACTTAGCTGGTGCAATCTTGGACGCGGTTGCGCTGTCCAAGCAATTTGCCGTGGTGAATGCCGGAGGTGCGCAGTGAGTGCCGAAGAAAATTCACCAGAACGGAAGCCGCTCGTTGAACTCGAGCCAAAAGACAGGTGTCCACCAGTTGAAGACCTCGTGAACAACCAAGGTGCCATCAATGGCGCGGTGGACGCTCTGAGCAACAATATCGCGACTTTGGCGACGCAGTACCGCCAGCACTATCGCGCATACATCGCCGACGCCTATTTCTTGGCGTCCGTGATGCGCAAGAATCCAGACACATTGAGCGATTTCTGTCGCAGGCTTGACTGGAACAATGTGGCCGATCGACCCAAAATCGATGAGCCTGAGCGAGCTCTGGAGCACGTGCTTCGCATAGTCTGTGGCCTTGGGAGCCGAAGCGGCCGACAGAAGGCCTCAAAACTGAAGCTTGCGCTGCTTGACGCATGGGAGGCTGACGTCTCACCCGCCGAAATACCGGAGTGGCTGAAACAACAGGGCGGCGTAGAGAAGGCTTCCAATGCTAGGCGAGCACGGTTAGCCGGTATTGGCTCTCAGCCAGCCACCCCAAAAGAGCATACGGGTGACGCAATACCTCCTGACGAAGGAGGCGGTGCAATATCAACGCTCCAGATTTTGGCCAAAAAGGAGCATGTCGCAAAGATCAACAAGCTCGGGCTTTGGTCTTTCGCTACGCTCGCGATCTGGCGTTCGGACGACGATCCATCCAAATTTGAGGTTGCCCTCCTAAAAAGGGGCGGCCACCATCTTCGCTGGGTCGAGCCTGACCAACCCGTTGTAGCACGAAAAAAAGTGCAAACCCTCACCAACGTGCCGACACGCGCTCGGCACTGACACCACACATCACCATACCAACCCGTCGAATGCACGAAGCCCGTCTTATGACGCACCTGTGCATTCGACGGCACCGCACATTGAGAGCGACCATGGCTTCGAAACCAATCACGAAGTGGAAGACGTTCGTATCGGCCCACCAACAGTTCAATGAAACAGCACACAAATATGCCCAAGGAAAGCGAGGACGTGAGGGGCCGTTCGCTTTAAGCGAAGCCGTCAGGCAGGACTTTCAGGATCGCTCGTCGCTGTCGCTTAAAGCGACAAATGCGAGGGCAAGAATCGAGTTTTGCCGTGCTGCACGAAGGATCGTGAAGAGGATCGTGAGGCCGACGGCCGAAAGGCCTGCTTACTTCCTCACGCTATCGCCCACCGACTTCGTAATGCCCGCGGCGGAGGCCGAGATGTACGATTGGTCGCGCCTCCAAAAATGGGCAGAGAAGCAGCTCAAGGGATTTTGCTACTTCGGCATCGTCGATGCAGCCCCCTACGCCAACACTCACAGGGGGCGAGAGAAGGTCGTGTCGTGGCATGTCCACGCCATCGTATGGGGCGCGACCCGAGATGAGATGCAGGCGTTGAAGGCCTCGATCAACAGGTCCCACCAAGCGTTCTTGCCAAACCGCGACGCCGCACATTTCCGAGTTCGCATCAGCTGGAAGGGCCTCCGTCAGAGCCTCACATACATGTTGAAGGCTCCCCTGAAGACGTATCGGGTTTATGCCATAAAAGACTCCAACCGGCGGCCAACCGGGGACTACAGACAGAAGAAAGATTGGCATCGGCCGGGCGAAGCCGCCGCTGTCTGCCGGTTCATGCACGGGGCGGAGATCGACAAGCTGTGCGTCGCCGGACTAGGCGGTTGGGAAGTTTGGGAGCGCACTACGGCTAGAACCACTTTGACCATCGGTCAGCAAGATGTTGACCGGCTTCACGCCCTGATCCGGGCCGTTGCCCGAGACCCTATCTAACCCGACTAGACCGAGCTGCCGTCCAAGGGATACTTTTCATGTTGAAGCTTCTGCCTCCAATGAATGACACAGACGCGCAGCAGATTGCCGCGTCATTCTGGCGCGAACTTGCAATTTACGGCTCGCATGAACGCGCAGGTCCACTCCTCGAACGTCTGAACGGAATGCCCATAAATTTGTTTTGGCTCGTTTTTCAGAGCAATTGGCACACATGTGACGATCTTTGGCCTCATACCAAGGGGTACACGCAAATTCTGAACTATGCGAAAAGATGGAAAGCTCGCCCATATGATTACTTATCCACGTCGGTGCGAGCGTGGTTCGATGAGCTTCCAGATCCCATTCCAGTTTATCGCGGCTCATGCTTTCTCAAGAAGAACGGGCTTTCGTGGACGACTGACAAGAATATTGCTGAAGGGTTCGCTAGAGGTCATCGAGGGATCTCGGTTCCGCTGGCGGTAGTTGCCGAGGGGCTGATTGCGAAGAGCAAAATCTTCACCGCCATCGGCCGTAAAGAGTGCGAGATTGTTCTGAACCCCAAGAACTTGCAGTATGCAGACTTCAAACTCTACGACGTCAAAGGTTCTTGGGGGATCGATCACGACGACGCGGATTGAGGGCACTTGGTGGCGGAGACGCTGGAACCGTGGCAAGTACGCGGTAGCGTTGAGCTCTCTCCGCCTTTGCGGCCAAACGCGATTGATGATGCAGGAGGTGTGATTGCCCACATACAAGGAGATACAGGACTACGTGCGCGTAACGCGGTCATTTGTGCCAAAGACTTGCTGGATTGCGAACATCTTAGCTGAACATGGACTCACAAAACGCGTAGCAGCAAACCGGACCAATCCGGATTCGCGGATGCATCCGTGCCCTGCGGCGAAACGGGAGGCGTTGACAGCGGCCATGCAAGAGCTCGGCGCTTTGCCGTGACGCCCGGTGACTTTCCCGCCTATCAGGGGTCTCATTTGGCAGGCAGCGATATGCTACCTTCAGGCACGGTAGCGTTAGCAAGCAACGCGATTTGCTCCGCCGCGGCGTCCGTAGGCCGCTCGGCTCGGACGGCCGTTTCGAGTGCCGTGTAGTTCTGCTCCGATGGGATGCGGCGAAACGTGGCCAACGCAGCGAACGTCAAGGGATATTGAACTCTGCCGATAGCAGTTATGGTGTCGGTGCGAGAATTAATCGTGCCAACCTTATCTGTCTGAGTCTTATATTCGCTCAACTGCTTGATGAGCTCCTGACTTTTAACCATTCCTACCAAATTTTCATGCGACGACAATTGATTTAGCCAGTCATCTTGCTTGCCATAGGCCCCGGTGGCTAAGGCGTAGGCGCTGACCGCGAGGTATTTGCTCTGGCGCTCAATATATTCAACCCCATCAGCCTCCATGGCATCTCGAAACATCTTGTTAACGTCGCTGGCGGATTCCGTTTTGATGTCGCAATAACGGTCGTGGATCACGGATGCTCGGCGGTAGTTCCCTACGAACGGTGACCCAGCAAATGACCAAAGCGCTGGAGGTATCGACGCTCCATCAATTTTCGTGCCTTTGGGGACGCTCCAGACCTTCCCGGCTTTGTCGGTGAAGGACACGTCTGAGAGCAATACCATGATGCGATGTCGGTTCTGAGGATCTGTCGTCCAATGAAAGTCGAAGGACCCTTGGAACGATTGAGGCAGCGCTTGAATCGTCGAAAACAGCGTTGCAAGACAAGTCGCCAGCACGACTCTTTTGACCATTTGGCGCTCCAGAATGATAGCGGTTGAGGACAACAAACTAACCTAGGCAAGTCTGGATGAACAAGGAGTTGCTCGTCAAATCTGCCTGTCCAGCCGCTATATCTTGCAACTGATAGGAAACCCAGTCACCCTGCCGAGCCGGGCTATTATGCTGTCCTACGGACTTGCTCGGCAATCTTAGGGGGAGCAAATGAGCCTATCTGATCTGACACGGTCAGCCGTCGAACTCGCTATAGCCGAGTATGACGAGATCGGTCCCGAGCGCTTTTTGGAAAAGTATGGCTTCGCCAAGGCCCGAAAGTACTTTCTGGTCATTGGAAATCGCGAATATCACTCTAAGGCCATCGCAGGGGCAGCCCATGGTTATCTTCCCGGGCGGCATTTGCCGCTGCGCTCGATCGATTTCTCAGGCGGAGAGAACACCGTTGCGCATGTGCTGGGCAATCTCGGCTTCGTCGTGCGCTCAACAGAACCGAAGCCACGCAATCCGACTTGGACCCGTGATGAGCTGATCCTTGCACTCGATTTCTATATGGAGAACCCAGCCTCTCCACCGGGCAAGACCAGCAGCAAGATCGCCAAGCTCTCGGAAGACCTGAACAAGTTGGCAACGATCCTGGGTGTTTCGGGTGATGGGCAATTCCGCAACCCAAACGGCGTCTACATGAAGGTGATGAACTTTCGGCGTTTTGATCCTGCGTTCGCGGCCGCAGGCAAATCTGGCCTGAGCCATGGTGGACGAGAGGAAGAGCTCGTTTGGCTGGAATTCGCCCAAGCTCCCGGGCTATTGCGGGCCGTCGCGACCGCTATCCGAGCCGCCATCGTCGGGGAAACGCTGCACACGGCGCAGCCTAACCTCGACTATATAGAGGAAGCGGAAGAAGGCCGCCTGCTGACGATCCTGCACCAACGAAGAGAACGTAACAGAAAGCTGGTGGAAGCTCGCAAGCAAAAGGCTCTGGAAGAGACGCACGACCTTCGTTGCGAAGCTTGCGACCTGTCCTTCGGGGACCGGTATGGCCCGCATGGCGACGGCTTCATTGAGGTGCATCATCTTCGACCTCTCCACACGCTGCGTGAGGGCGACAAGACGGCTTTGAGCGACCTAGCATTAGTCTGCGCAAACTGCCATCGGATGATCCACCGTCGCAAACCTTGGCTGTCGCTTACGCAACTCAGGACGCTGTTAAACGAGCGATCCACGGCAAGCCGCGCTGAGACCTGTTGAACCCGAGAAAGATTGGCGAAGCGCATGTCTGGGTTCTATCGCGCAATGCAGCAGACCATTTGACCACCACCCGCCCGCCGCGCTCACTGGCTGCAAAACGAGGATGGTTCGATCGTATATGTGGCCTCTGAGATCTTCGTCAGATTCCCTGACCCCACATCGTAGAAGCGCCGGACGCACGTGTCATATTTGCCGTTGCTCGTGTCCATCCAGTCAGCCTGCAGGAGAGTGCTGTCGATGCCATAGTGAAGTTGAAGCTGGTAGTTGTCCTCGCCGCCGAGGGGGAAATCGACCAGCCTGCCATCGCGGCCATCGATGAGAAACGCGAAGATGCAAGACGTGCCACAGCCGATTTCGATCACGGAGAAATGGCCGCCGTAATTCGGACCGGACTTCATGCCGTTCCGAATCCTGGTCTTGAATTGGGCAGCAGGGCCTGCGAATTTTGGCAGGATTGGCCTGCCCTTGAGATACATTTTCGTTGGATAGTCGCCGAATTTAGGCTCTGCCGACGCCGGTGAGATGGCGAGTAGAATGGCGGCCAAAAGCGCGAAAATCAGTCTCATCATGCTGCCCAAATCCCCAATTGACCCGGCAATGCCTTCGCCAGCCAAGCCTGTCAACAGTTTCTTACACTCGGTTTTAACTGAGACCTTTCATTATCTCCTACACTTCGAATGCTTTCGAAGCACAGTCGCCAGCTGCTGCCTACAAAAAGGAAAGTTTGATCTGAACGTGCCGTCCAGTAGCTGGTCAACCATCCGGCAGCAGGTCCTTAAACGCGACGGCTATCGATGCGTCTCGTGTGGCATTGAGCTCAAATCGGCCAGCGCCGATATTCACCACCTACTCCCCCGCTCGATGGGTGGAACCGACGAATTATCGAACTTAATCACCCTCTGCGACGGCTGCCACGCGCGCCACCACCCCAACTTGGCCGGTGGCCTCGCAAGACGAGCGATTGAAAGATGGGCGGTCCGCCTTGCCAAATGGCTGGACCGTGAAGGAGTGGTGACCGAAACGGCGGGCAACTTCGGGCCCGCGTTGCGGCTGTTTGGGTTGGAGCGATTTCGCTACGGTCAGTTGCCAATCGTTTTGACAGCTCTCTCGGGGAAATCCATATTGGTCGTCAGCCCTACAGGCTCCGGCAAGACGTTGTGCTTTCAACTTCCTGCGCTGCTCAGGCGTGGGGTGGCCCTTGTTGTATCTCCGTTGAAGGCACTGATGGCAGAGCAGGTCTCGGACCTTCTGGCGAAGAAGATCCCGGCTACGTTCATCAACAGCGATCTCAGCCGCGAGGAGAAGGCCACCCGATTTTCGCTGCTTAGCCAGAGGGCCATAAAGCTGCTCTACGTCGCGCCGGAGCGCTTTTTCGTTCGTAGCGACGCCGAGCGCAACCAAATCAAGCGGAGCGAGCCGTCCTTTCTGGTCATTGACGAAGCCCATTGTGTTGACCGCTGGGGCGAAGACTTCCGTCCAGAATACGGACGGTTGCGCGAGGTCAGGGAAAAGCTCGGTGCTCCACCTGTCCTGGCTTTCACAGCCACTGCCGGAAAGGAGATGCAGGGCCGAATTCTAGCATCGCTTGGCATCCCTGACGCAAAGGTATTCGTCCGCGACGTGGACAGGCCAAACATTGCGATGTTGCGACGGCAGTGCCGGGCTGATCAGCGAGCGCAGGAAATAGCTTCCATGCTCTCACTGCCTCAGTTGAAGGGGCAGAAGGCGATGGTTTTTGTCCCTACGGTCAAAGTGGGAGACGAACTCAAGGCTGCCCTCTCGGGCTTAGGGCTGAACATCCCATTTTATCATTCCAAGCTCGGCAACGCTTGGGAGCGGCAGGAACTCGTCAAGCGGTTTTTGGGGCAGAGTCGTCCAGTAGTCGATCAAATCATTTGCACTAACGCCTTCGGCATGGGCCTCGACGTGCCGAATGTGCGGCTTGTGATACATTGGCAGCAATCAGCCTCTGTTGAGGATTTGTTGCAAGAGTTCGGTCGCGCTGGAAGAGATCGCAAGCCGTCGGCGTCGGTCATCTTCCACGATGGCCCGGGCCGGGGTGACACGGGACGGCTCAGATACATGGCCGAGCTGACTGTCTCGAACGCACCGGGCGACGACCAGCAAAGAGCGGTCATGCTGGATCAGCGGAACCGAAATATCGATCAAGTGGCGGGGATGCTTCGCTCGACCTCCTGTTTTCGAAAATCGGTCAGTGGCTACTTCGGTGACGGGGTAATCCGGCGAAGACCGAGCCTTTCGGAACGTATCCTTGATTGGGTTTTTGGAACAAGAGCACCAAAGATGCGCCGTACAGCCTGCTGCGATAGCTGCGACGCTGAATTGATCAAGAAATACGGCGCGACTGCCTATCTTGCATGGGTCGTGGGAGGCGAACTTCCGCGACGAAGCCGAAAGGTGAGCGGGGTGGCAGGGGCGTAACCGTTCACGCACACAATACAGTATTGAACAATTATATTAGTGATAGCTTAAGGACTTCTCTACAATCGGTACTTGCCCAGATTGGTGCGCTTTGCTAATGAGTCCGTGCAAACGGGGGTTTGGATAATGTCAAAGCGTAGTTTTCTGTCACCGGTGGCTTTGTCGGCCACGATGATTCTCGGCGGCCATGCGCAAGCTACAGTGCTTGTCGAATCGGCAAATCAGCCACAGACCAAGCTGGCTGAAGCTGGCACTGTTCCGGCGGACCTCGGCTATGGTGAGGTGCTCGATCGCTCCAGTGGTACGGACGTCATTTTGGCCTATCACAGCAGCCATGCGAGCCACGCTAGCCACGGGTCTCACTGCTCTAGCTATAGCTATTGCTGATGGCCGACGCTCCTCGCGATAGCGAGCTCGTCCGGACTGCCCAAGCCAAGTTTGATCTGTCTGTCTTCGGCCTCGACTGTGTTAAGCGCGCAGCGTACCGGGTAACCGGGAACGCTGCGGTTGAGATCACTATCGAAGACGGCTTCGCAGTCTGCATGATCAACTTCAGCAAGGCGCTCGGGCGAGCTTCGGCCGACGCAGCGATAGAGAGGCTGCGGCTCGAGGTCTTGGATCAAGACCTGCGAGGCACGATCGCCGCCGAAACAGCTTCAGTTAGGAACGCGATATTGGCGTTGGCCTTCTCCAGATCGGGCCTGCAGTCGGATGACTAGGTTTGCTCCGGCGAGCGACTTTCGCCGACCAGTGGATGACAGATACCAGCTGGCCTACTTCCGTTTTTCGCCACTAGACGACGAGCGGTATGTCCTGACGAACCAAGCAGGTGAATATCTGGTACTGCCGCGCGCGGTGCTGGCTTCCTTTGTCAAGCACGAACTCCCAAGCACTCACCCAGCTTACTCTCGTCTTCGCAGCCGACAGTTTCTGTTCGATGCCTCATCAAATTTGGGGCGAGACCTGCTGTCGCTGAAGGTTCGCACCAAGGCCAAGAGGCTCGAGAACTTTACCTCGCTTCACATTATGGTCGTATCGCTGCGGTGCGAGCACTCGTGCCCGTACTGTCAGGTGTCCCGTCAAAGCGAAGATCGCTCGGCCTTCGACATGTCGGAGGAGACTGCCGAGAAGGCGTTGGCCCTGATTTTTCAATCCCCCAGCCCGGCGATCAAAATCGAATTCCAAGGCGGCGAACCGCTGCTGAATTTTCCGCTGATCCAGCATGTCGTGCGCCGGGCTGAGCAGATAAATCAGGTTGCCGGGCGATCCTTGCAGTTCGTCATCACGACAAACCTCGCCGTCGTCACGGATGAAATCCTAGAGTTTTGCCGCCAGCATCGCATCCTGATTTCGACATCGCTTGATGGCCCGGCTGCGCTTCACAACGCCAATCGACCGCGCCCCGGGAAAAACAGTTATGAGTTGGCTGTCGCAGGCATTCACAAGGCGAGAAATGCCCTTGGCCATGAGCGCGTTAGTGCCTTGATGACCACCACCAAGGCCAGCCTCTCGCAAGTCCGCACGATAATCGACGAATACGTCAGCTTGGACTTCCCCGGGATATTCCTTCGACCGCTTTCTCCCTACGGTTTTGCGGTCAAGACCAAGTTTTATGCAGCCTATGACGTGGACCGCTGGCTCGATTTCTATTTCGAAGGGCTCAACTATATCCTTGACCTGAATCGGAATGGCGTTCCGTTCAAAGAGTTTTACGCGGCTACCATCCTCACGAAGATGCTGACGCCGTTTGAGCCGGGATACGTCGATCTTATGAGCCCAGCGGGCATCGGCATCTCGGCCGTTGTTTATAACTATGACGCTAGCGTGTACGCGTCCGACGAGGCGCGGATGTTAGCCGAAATGGGCGACAAGACGTTCCTGCTCGGAAATGTCCATGAAAACACCTATGCGGAAATCTTTGGAGCCGACGCTCTGTTGGATCCGATTGAGCAATCCTTCGCAGGCTCAGTCCCAATGTGCTCGGAATGCGCCTATGAACCCTTTTGTGGTTCCGATCCGGTGTTCCACACCGCAACGCATGGCGACTTCGTTGGACTCAAGACTCGTTCGGGCTTCTGCAATCGCAACATGTCGATCTTCAAGAGGCTGATCGCGCTCATGGAAAGCGATGTTGCCACGCGAGAACTATTTTTGAGCTGGGCGAACTAAGATGCTGCGTTTGAGCGGGTTCGCCGCGTCAGCCAATATCGAAGAGTCTGCCCCTCGATCGGCCCTTCGTCTGATGACTTCACCAACCTGTCCAACCCCCAATCCAGACCACGACGCTTATCTCTTCCGGGGCAACACGTCAGACCCCGGTTGCCGATGGGTCGTGACGTTTGAAGAGCATCAGGCCGTGGCTGAGAAACTGTTTTCAGACCGACGGCTTGTCGTTCTGCCTGACTACTTTTCTTACCTCGGCGAAGGGGACGTCGTCCGCTTTGCCCCGGATCGAAAGGCAGTGCGCGTCCTGTTCCGAAAAGAGGCAAACGCCAACTATTTCCTTCTGACAGAGCGGTGCAACCACCTTTGTTTGATGTGCTCCCAGCCCCCGAAGGACATTGACGATCGCTGGCTGGCAAAGGAAATCTTAGAGGTACTGCCGTTGCTGCCTGCAACGACACCGTTTCTCGGAATCACCGGCGGAGAGCCAACGCTGGTCGGCGAGGATTTCTTCGAGATTCTGTCCTGTGCTCGCGACCATCTGCCTTCCACGCCAATCCACATTCTTTCAAACGGCCGGACATTCAAGGACAGGGCCTTCGCGCAGAGATATCAAGCGATAGGCCATCGACGTCTATCGGTGGGCATTCCGATCTATTCCGCGGACCCCGAGGTCCACGACTATGTGGTGCAATCCAAAGGCGCGTTCGATGAGACTATCCGCGGGATCATGAACTTGAAGGCTGTGGGGGCTGAGGTCGAGATACGAGTCGTCGTCCACAAGCAGACCTACGACGGTCTCGCCGACCTATCTGATTTCATTTTCAGGAACCTGACCTTCGTCGATCATGTGACGTTTATGGGCCTTGAGATTACCGGATTTACAAGGGCAAATATGGATAAGCTCTGGATGGACCCGTATGACTATAGGAACGAACTCCGGGCGGCTGTGCAATATCTGGCTGCCGCTAGGATCAACGTTTCAGTGTACAATCACCAGCTTTGTCTTCTCGATGATTCAATCCATCGGTTCGCAAAACGGTCGATCAGCGACTGGAAAAATGAATACGTAGATGAGTGCAATGGGTGTGCGAAGCGCGACGGATGCGGCGGCTTCTTCTCATCCAGCAATCTTGCGCGAAGCAATCACATTCGCGCATTCTCATAGACGCCGGTAAACCATCCAGAATATAATAGGATTTCAGATGAACCGCAAAGAAATGGAAAACGTTAAGAACCTTCTTAAAACAGCGAGTATGTCTATAGCCCAGCTCGCAAGCAGCCTTGATCATTATGTACAAGACGATGACGACCCAGCTAGCAAGAAATTGTTTGAGGATCAGGTTCGCGAAGCAGAAAAGCTCAGTGGCGACATAGATGACATAATTCTCAAGCTAGCTCTTGGGACAAACCCTTTTTGACACAAACAGCATCACACATTGACAAAGATGAGCTGAGCTCCTTGGGTCCATGCCTCGAGAGCGACAACCGCTGCCATCCCGTCAAGTTCGCTGCTCGCGCGCTCCATGAGAGACTCTATCCGCCCAACCTGTAGAGCTCCGGGACCGCGCCTTGGTCTCTTCCGGCTGTAAAGCCTTTCGATCTGTTCTCCCATGGTGCGATTTTCCTTTTGAAGGTTCTCTCGAACCGACGTCGCCATTTGCTCGGGGGCATACTCTCGGACATTGCGTGGATCAGAGCATACGTAGCGCCGAGTCATGTCATAGGCGATCCGGTGTAAGCCGGTGGCACCGGCGAGCTCAACGAGTATCTCGGAGGGCTTCACCAGCAGCGATCGACCAAGGACGTTTCCAGATTGAAATGCGGCCTCATAGGCCTGCCACGTCGCAAACCGCGGAGCCGAATAGAAGACCTGCGCTCCACTGTTTTCAAACTCGATCAGTCTTTGGAATTGATGTCCTCCGATATCAATGCGGAACTGCCAGAATGGATGGTCGAGGCTTGGAACGGTTGCCTCGTTGGCGGTGCGGCGGAAGCGCTTCAGTTCCTGACCAAGTTTAAATTGCGCCAATAAGATTCCACCGGGCGAGCCGAACGCCACATCAAAACCGAGTTCCTCTTCGTGAATTAGACTTGGAAGGAAAGGAGTTGCGACGCAACCAAACGACTGAAGAAGCGCTTCAATCTCACGCGTGACTCCATATCCATATGAGAATTCCGAAAGGCGCTCGTGCAGGTTAATGACCATTCGATATCCAAATGCTTGCAAACAAGGGCCTCAAGCAGCGACAGGCTCTCCGCTCATCTGCCGAGTTCAATCCAGCACACGCACTCAGCATCGACGAGGGTTCGGATAGAGTTCACAGCTTAAGTCGGCGCAGTCGAGAATGCGCGAACCGGGCCGCTGGTTTTACTATAAGTATAAATGAGAGCCTCCGAAGTAGCTTGCTTCCTTCTATGACCGCAGCTAGCGGCGGTCCGACCTTGGAGTAGAAATCGACGAAGGCCTTTCCCCATCTCCTTTTTAGTATCCATTCGTCCCGAAATCGCCGAAGCAACAGAACCTGTGGGTGCTGGGGATCACCCATGGTGGCTGTGACCACGAAGCAAGCTTCAGCCTGCTTTTTTTCTATCGACGGGGGTGAATATGAACCATCCATGGAGCGGATCGCCGCCGCCGCCTGATTCATCCTTTCCCTTAGCAATCGCTCATAGGTTTCCGAGATACCTAGTGCCATGGGCATATTGTTGTTGAATTTATTACGAAAGCTGTAGCCCTCGATATTATCTTTGCAGAGATGGACGATGTTTTCGAGCGTGGTCCGATCGCTAGGAGACCATGCCCTTACATTGTCCAGGGCGTCAATCATCTGCGAGACTTGGACGAGATAGCTCTCCCACGTATTGTCCAACGAAGCGTATTCCATCATGTGTTCCCGGGCCACGCGGTACAAAGCCACCACCATTCTGTTGACTTCTCCAACGACCTCATTTGTGATCGAAGGTCGTGCGCCCTCAGTGGCCGTCGCTATCGCGTGATTGAAGGCGATCAGCGCCTCGGGCAGGCGCAGATTTGCAAGCGACGATTGCCACCCGGCAGCCTTTCCCTTGCCGAGCCACGCCTCGGATATCGTGGGATCGATCTCTAAAACCCTGTTATAGTATGTGAGAGCTTCTTGCTGATTGCCACCCGCAGTGGCAGTCCGCGCCATACCTAGCAAGTTGGCGACACCGTTGTCTTCATGACTCATCGAGCCACCCCCCATTTGGCTTGCCGCTACCAGCCCGCCCAAGCTAGCCGCTACATTGAACAAACAGAACGCTTGCTACAAGCCAGTCGCGTTCGATAGAAGACCGATTTCCGCCCAAGAACGAACTCAGCTACGAAGTCCCTCACAGCACTTCAGGGTATACCCCGGCGTGACGTAACGCAGTCGAAGCCAGTGGGCGTAACATCTGGGTTGACATCGACTATTTGTGACAGGGTAGCGTCAGGCCTAAACCTTGAGGTGACAGGCTATGGCTCGCATCGGATACGCTCGCGTCAGCACAATTGATCAAGACCTAGACACACAACTGGCGAAGCTGAAAGCCGAGGGGTGCGAGGTTATTCGCTCAGAAAAGATCTCGGGCGGCAGCCGCAATGGCCGGGCCGAGCTGGCGACCGTATTGGACTTCCTCCGTTCGGGCGACGAGCTAGTGGTAACCCGCCTTGACCGGCTCGGCCGCGACACGCGTGACGTTCTCAACCTGATCTACGAATGCGAGCGGAAGGGCGCATTCGTCACAGTGCTCGACCCGCACGTTTCAACGCGGGGCGAGATGAGTCACATCGTGTTGACTGTGCTCGGCATGGTCGCTCAAATGGAGCGACGGTTCATCAAAGAGCGACAGCGCGAGGGCATCCAGCGGGCCAAACGCGACGGTGCCTACAAGGGCGGTAAACAGCGGTTTGATCGGAACCGAATTAGGGCCTTGTGGGGTGAAGGTCATGGCCCCGCTGGCATCGCAAAACTGATCGGCTGCTCGAGAATGCAGGTCTATCGTATTCTAAATGAATAGTCGGCCGATGAGTCTTCGGAGGATCGGCCTCGGCCGAAACTGAAAGGTCTGGCTAGTACGTCTCGCGACCTGTCCTGACAAGCATGGCGCCGCCGCTGAAAGCGCTCGCCGCGAGTGTCAGCGCAACCGCCTTTTGGCTAACGGGGGATTCTTCGTCGCTCGACCAGTAAGCAATGTGTTCGCAGACTGCGCTGGTGGCTGTTAGACCTCCCAGTCTTTCATAAACAAAGGTGACGCCCCTCCGAATTCCAAGCTCGCTGACCTGTATGGTATCTGCCGGTAGAATCGGGCTCGTCAGTGAGATAAAAGCCGAAAAATCGTTCCTTCAACTAGGTATATGGCAGCAGACATTATCGGCAGGTTCCGCATTCACCGTTGTGGAGGATATGGTACCTAGAATTCCGATGGTAGTCAGGATGATTCGTAGCAATCTCATGACTTCGTCTCTTTCTTGTTGCATCCAGTTGATTCTTTAGACAGACTCTCTTGTAGCCTATCGCTTAACTCCTTATTTTCAGGCAGTTTGAGGATGTGCTTTTCCCAACCATATTCTTCGACCTTATTTGATCCCGGATCGTCAAGCGTTTCGTCACCGAGAATGACTTGCCTCAAGTGTGGGTCAAGGCAAATCGACGATCTGAATTCGTCGACAGCTTGGTCAATCCAGCCGTCCTCTTTGCTTTCTACGAAATAGAGTCCGCGCATAAGTGCCGTTCGGGAGCGCAAATCGGGCCTAGTTGCTTTCAACAGAACACTATCCCCGAAAATACGATCTTTGGCAAGTTTGAAGTCACCCATCGCCAGCGCATTTTTGGCGAAGTTAAATAAGTCCATTTTGTCAGGAGGAGCGCAGTCTACGACATTTTTTAATGTATCAACAGCTCCTTTGTAATCGTTGGTGCTGCCCAGCGCGGCCCCCAAGTTACCCAGTACCCCTCTTTTTGGGGGCGAACAGTTTTCCGCATCTACAAGCAAGCGATTACTCGCCTCCCTAAAATTCGAGACGGCACTGGGAAAGTCATTGCGGTAAAAACTTGCGATGCCCATGTAACTGTAGCCGGTATAATCATCTGGGTAGCTCGCGATCAACGTCTCCGCGCTTTTACTAATGATATCGGGGTTCTCTTGCTCGATACCCGCCTTTGCGTCCAGAACAAGCCTCTGCTTATTGACCTCGTCTATGGAAACTCCCGTGCTCTGCAAGAGCGAGTTTATGTATTTGGCGTTGTTGTTGAGCACCGCTTTGGTCACATGGACAATGACTTTGGTGTCGTCCCCTCCCGATAAGTTGTCATATGCATCTAGCGCATACTGATTGATACTGAGCGCTTCCTCGAAGCGCTTTTCTTTCACCAGCTTCGGAACGAACGATGCCATTCTAACTGGCTCTTCGTCGTGATCTGTGAGGGTCTGCGAAACCGTTCGAATATCCAGCGGTTTGAAGCTGTTCGGTCGAGCACCATTCTGAACTCTATCCAGTATGTCAGCCAGCGCAGCAACCAAGTCTGGCTCGAGACCATACGGGCTGAGCTGGATTTCACCATCCTTACGATAATAGAGCCATCGATTGGCTACAAACCAGCTGTTTAACGCTTGCAGATCGGCATCCGATAAGCTCTCGCCGTTTGCTCGAAGCCATCGCGAAGCAGCGCCACAAAGCGCCATAGTCTTGAAGGCTTGCTGCTGCGTTGAGGGATTAAGCGCATTGCAATTCGCCTGGATTACACTTGATACGCTGTCTTTAGTCACCTGAGCGCGAACGAAGTCGACTTCTACTTCCTGCTTAGCAAACGCTGAAATCAAAAAGATTGGGAAAGAACTCTCAGTGCTATCGTTCCAGCGAACGTAGACGGCATAGGGCTGACCATTCAGTTCGCCGGGTTCGACACTCGCTGGCTTCAAGTCAGCTGCAACCTGCTTAGAAAGCACAATGCTCGTGAAGCCGCGGGAAACTCCAACTTCGGTTGCATCCGATGCAGGAGAGGCCGAAAAATTCACAATTATATGTGTGTCTGGTGCACCGGCATCTGTGTCAGCAGCCCGCGAAGGGTCGCTGCAGAGTAGGAAACAAAAAGCGGCGTAGGCAGCGATCTTTTTCATTGTGCTCTCTCTAGCAGGGATCAATGGCCGCTATCATTGGCGACAGACTTTAACCCCACTAGCATCATTACATAAGAGGAGAGGCTTGTCGCGGTTTCCACAAAAAAGCTTGAGATGGATGGGGTTCCCGTCGCATTGGCCGCAGAACCGATTTGGTCGACCTTCAAATCGAACATCAAAGCGTTGGACACACAAGCAAGCACTCCTGCAAGCGGTATTATGAACAAGGCCGCTCCCCACCGCGAGATATTCAGGGAACGGTAGTTCACAGCTGTAATTGCAGTTGCTACTGGGAGTATCAAGTTCTTAATTGATCCAGTGTAGCGAGCTGGATCCGCCGCAACTGTTTGCATCATCTTTACTAGATCTGAGCTCAGCTTTCCGTCAGCTTTGTACCAATATATGTCTGCTACACCCCTGAAAGTTATCCACAATATTGGAAAACAGTAAAAAGCAAGTAGCACGATCAATAATACCATCTGCTGTTGTAACTGGTCTGGTATTAAGATCTTCGGAGATGAGGTCGCGGGCGGATCATTATTATCGGGCTCAAACGTTGGCACCTCTCTATCTCCCTATCACTATTTAGCCGAGGAGCCCGGCCGTCAAACCTTTGTCGAGCTTGGCTTGGACCTTCGATGCTGCCTCCCCCTTTGTCACAACGCCATCGCTATTCACATCTAGTCCCGAGTTCTGCGAATAAGCCTTCGTGCCAGCGGAAAACAGGACATTGGCTTCCGGCTTTCCAATCGCGGCTGGATATAGAATAGACATGTACATATCCGACAGACTGTTGAAGCGCCCTGCGTAAGGGGCAAGGTATTTTTCGACATAACCCAGTTGTTGCACCTGAGACATCTGTGCCAGAGCTTCCAACGATGTCCCCAATCCCTCCGCAGTTAGCCTCATAAACTGAATCAGTCCTGTAGCACCGCTTGACGGGTTTCTCTTATCTGGCGCGAAAGTTTCACCCGTTTCAAAGGCCATCGCAGCCATCAGATGGCTGGGATCGCACAAGACGCGCTTTGACAGAGCAATCACTGCCTGCTTGAACTCGGGAGTCACGACACGGCCCCAAGCGATCTGATCAAGCAAGGTTGGCGAGCCATTTATAGTCCCGGAGGGGCCAACGGAAGGCATTTGATTGCTTGCTACTCCGGATCCATCGGACGCTGGCTTGGACACTGACAATCCAATCCTGCATTGCATAATGGCGAAGAGAGTTTCACCGCTAAAAGAGGTCGGAGGCATGAAGCCGCTTGCTGCACGTGCCACCGGCCTCTTCGTTACCGAGTTGCCAACGTTTCCGCCGATCACCCAAACCTTGTCAGCTTCAACCGCCACCACGATGTCGCAATGACCGCGATAGTTCCCCGATGCTTGGCTGTCATAATCGATATCCGATTGACGTGCCCAGCAAATAAGATCTCCTACTACTGGCTTGTATTCATTCAGCCTATACGCCCAAAACCCAGCGTCGGAGCCGCTCAACCTGTCCCGTATAGCCTGATAGATATAAACTGAGTGTAGGGTGGAGTACCTGAACCGGCTCGCCGCTCCGGACTTCCTCATCACCCAAGAGATGAAAGCTGCGGACCAAGCCATATCGGTGTTTGTTCCATCGACACCAGTCGTGCCGGTCCCTTCGAGAAAATACTTCCCGATCCGTTCGGCAAAGCCGGGCTCCAGCTCCTTGTGCCCTACAACGACGGCGTTTCCCGCCAAATCATATTCCTGGCGACCAAAAAATTCCCATTCTCCGGTGCAAACTTGCACTACTCCGCTAGCGAAATCAGCGGTGGCCGCAGGCGGTGGCCCAGATGCAGAAGGTTGAGCAGGTGCGGTGTCGGCCGCTGGTTGCGAATTGGTGGCCGCTGAGGCCTGTTGTTCCGGGTAAGTCGCAACGAGCGTGAATTTTCCGGACGCGCCGGGAATAATCGAGACACTAGCGCCCCCGCCCTCGAAAATGATTTTCATCTGCTGAGCGTCGGCATCACTCAAGTTTGTTACAACTACTGGGGGCGCCATGTCGAAACTCCTCAAGGAATCAAGCCTATGTCACGGGCAAGTTCGGCAGCTAACTCGCTATACCGCGGATCGCTGACGATCACTGCCAGTTTTACCTTGACATCCGGGTGCGACTTCAGAGCGATTAGCAGCTTTTTCTCTAATTCCGTGTTGTATTTTCCTCCCGGCGCCAATGCGTTTCGAAGCAGTACCTGCGCTGGCGCTTTCGAGATCTGATAGACAATGGCTTCTTGCTTATCATCCTGCGCACTCTGCTCCGCTGCACTGATCGTCGCCTGAGCCTTCAGCAATGCACCGGGAATAGTTCCCGCCCTGTAATATTCCTCTAGATCTGAAAGCGCCAAGGCCATCGGATATGAGGCGTCACTGTCGCCTAAGCGACGAATGATGTTTGACCAAGCGATTGCGCGATTCGCCCTCATTTGGGTTTGAAGGAGCTGTATCGTACTCTTCTGAAGAACTTCATCACTGTATGCGGACTTCGCGCCCGTGAGACCGGCCGCCGCAGCGGACAAGATGTTCTTTGTACCAACTGGCGCTACTAGCGACGCGGCCGAGTTCAGGGCAATATTTGCATCTGCAGATAACACTCCGACGGATTGCTGCTCTCTAGTAAGAGAGGCTTCGTAATTAGAATATGCTATGTCGATGGCATACTTCCTAGCAGTGATATAGTTGTTACGATATGATATTCTTTCCTCGGGAGCTAGCCTGTAATACCTATTGAAATCGGGGAGTCCTACTTGATGTCTTAGATTGGCGTCCTCTTCCGCTGAGGTGAAGAGCCTATCCGGGCCTTGCTGAAGTGACGGCGTGCAGGACGATTGGCTGTACACAAGAGGTGCTAGCCACAGAGTGCGTATGCAGGCTCGCCAAAGTAGACGCCACGACACCAACATGCTTGATCGACCCCTCGACCATCTGATTCGATCCACAAATTGCGTTTTGTCAATAGCCGTAACTTCCGTTGCTCCTCGGCGCCCGTGCCAGGAATAATGGAAATTGCGAAGGGTCGTTGCCAATGTCGACGAGAAAGCCGCTGGAAGTATAAATTATTGCTGTATTTTTTCGCCTTTTGCTCGTTCACTTCACAAATACGTTACAGACTCGGAGCCGTAGTTGCCTCTCCGACCTCTGCTTGACAGGGCTCGTATTGCCCCTCGCGGGTGCAGCAAAATTGATGCTTGTCCCGCGTAACCCTGTGATCCTGGCGTTTCCACCCCGTTCGCGAGATGGATCAAATCGTGCCGACCGTGCGGGGAATGCGCGCAAAAAATGGAGCGCCGGTGCGTCAAGGAACGGAAGCGGGAGCAGGCCGTCGTGATGGCGTCGACAAAGTTGGTAAGCAGCGGCTTAATCGGGACCAGATTCTTCAGTTGAACGCAGACGGAAAGGAACCTGCGGAAGTCGCGAGGGCCTAGGTTGCTCAAGATGCAAATTTCTCGGATTCTCAGAGGCGGCCAAGCTCTTGCTGGCGCTTAGCGGCCAACGTATTGGTACGAGACCTCTAATAATAGTGTTTCCGAATGGATACCGAAACGGCCGCCATTTCTGCTTTCAGCAACGATCAGTGGCTTCATGCCGTGACCGCTGTAAACGCATGGCGTGGACGTTGCCTCGATTTATTTGCGCGCAGCGAGGCGGCCGTGAGCGAGACACTTCTCGTGATGGCGAACACGTCGAGGGGGGGCGCTGTAGCGAAGCTACCTCATCTAGTCGGACATCGTTTCGAGGAATTGGCGACTTTGATTGGGCCGACTGGGGCTTTTGCTTCGGAAGGTAAGGCATCCGCAGCAGCACTGTTGGCCTTCCGTCCGCATGAGAGCTTGCGCGCTTCGCTGGCCCACGGCGTCGGTAAAGTTGTGCTCGACCAACAAGGGAACTGGTTGGTAGTGCTGCGGACGCTTGCTTTCCGATCAAAGCAGCCGCAACGCTCAGTCCTTGTCATTGAACAGAGCGAGGCTGAAGAAATAGTCAAGTCGCACCAAACCACTGGGCGACGGCTCGTTTCGGAATTGGGAAACCTGCGACACGCCCTAGGCTCGACGTGAATGTACGACAAGTTTGGCTTCCGAATCGGCTCCAAACGCTCGATGGCGGCAAGTCTGTACGAGCGCGGTGCAACACAGGCCGACTTAGTCGCAGCGACTGGAACGACGCAATACAACATGCTGAAAGATGCCGAGCGGCGCGGGCATCGGGTTCTCGTCAAGGGCGATCGATATTGGCTTGTCGCGGTCGAGGATAATGTAGCCGCAAAAGGCTCCGGCAAGATCGGCGCTGCCCTCCCGCTGAAGAAGCAGGCCACCAGCCCACGGCCCGTTGTAAACCAGAAAAGGCTGAGGGTCGAAGGCGCGCCGGTTGCAGCTGTCCCCGCCATCCTGAGTGTTATCAGATGGCACGGCAAGGAATCGCCGGAGGATATCGTCGCGCGGAAGGCTGGGGACATTGCCAAAACCGGGCGGACACTTTGGGTTATCCAGTCGTGGAAGGCGAAGACTGACGCAGTGCAGGCATTTGGCAGAGCATATCCTGGAGCCTTAGTCTATTTCATCGAAGGCGGCGCGATCCCGGCTGGGTTTTCTCAGGTCGCGGTGCAAATGTCTGAAGACAGGCAGATTTGGGGACCGCTGCCGAAGGGTATCGGAAAGGTGACGGGTAAGCTCGCCGGAGCGACGGCCCTTGTGCTCGACCGGCTTGCACCATGCGACGGGACCATTATCGACCTATGGCAATTTGTCGAGCATCCTCGCAACGATCCACTAAGGTTCATGCAGGGTGCTTCGACGGCCTGCGTGATCCCTGCAACGGGCACGGTTGCGGGAATGAAATCCCGATATCGTCGCGTCGTGGCGATAGGCCGGTTGGCCGGACCGTACGCAGCTTATCTTCGTTAAACTGCCTCGCTTTGTGGCCGTGGGCGGTAGCGCCGGGCTCCGGCTAACAGCCATCCCCTGTGGCTCCCGGCATGAGCGAAATCATTTCCTCGAAAACAGCGAAGAAATTTGACAGGTTTTCGGCGTCGCCTTCCCTGCCGCTATGGTCCCGTTGACTCTCAAAAGGATAATAGATCATCGCAGCTTCTGATGCTCTGATCTCGGCAGCGGAGATATCAGTCACGCCCCAGCGCAAATGCTTGTTCTCTCGCCTACGGCCGCGCCATCCCAGTTCGTAGAAGCGCTTCATGTATGCGTTTACGAACGCCAGATTGCCGGTATGATTCAAAACCGCCTTGAAACGCGGATTAATCTTGAGCGTCTGACCACCGTCTATCTTAGCGTGACGTTCCAGAGCCTTGGCATCCAGTTCAGATGTGCCCACAACTAAGAGAGGAAGCGAACTTCCACAAACCGGAATGATAGCGTCGAAAGCGCTACGCTTGGCGACGTGCCGCTCGTTCCAGCCAAGCTCGTGAAGCCGAGGATAAACGAGGGTGTCGAGCAGATTGCGACAGGCCGGAGATACAAGCGAGCGAAGCCGCGTTGGTGTAACTAGCGGCATTTTCTCCGGCAGGAAATCGCTCGTGACAAATGCACCCTTTACCAAACTCTGATCGAGGTCCGGCCGGAAGTATTTTACGCGCCAATTGAAACCGGTCGGATCCGGATCGACGACTGCATAGGCCACTGGCCCACTATGCACCTTGTCTGCAAAGGATTGGGCCTCAGCAAGGTCGGACGCGTTGAAGTAATCCGATACCAGCATAATTCCAAATTTCCCGGAACGCAGTCTCTCTGCCATGTGCGACACAATCGTGCCCCCCGCGACCGCGTCAGCTTGAACCGCGACCAGCCACTCGGCGATACATTCGTCAAGACTGCCTGCATCCGTGCGAAGCGAGATCTGAGGTTTGGTTTGTTCGAAGCCTGTAAGGAACCGATGCGTATAGCGCACGATCTCCTGCCAGCCCATTGTCATCAACGCTTTGCGATACCGCGCGAGCTGGCTGTGCCAAACTTGCGTTCCAGATTCGAGCGAGAAATTGAACTTTACCTCGATAAGCCAGACCATCCCGGTCTCATCGACGGTCAACAAGTCTGCGCTTCCGTTTCCCCCGCCGCGACCAGCATCATGCAGTGTAAGCTCATGGGCCCAAAACAATGTGTGAGCCGCCGGTGCGCCCCGAAACAGAGCAGGGAAAGCATCCGGATTATTGATAAGCCGCTGGTGGAAATCGGCCTCGTTCGCGAAGTACCGGGACATTAGATTTGCCTAGCTGCAGGACGACACCGCCCCCGATGATCGAAAAGATAGAACCAAAGGTTAGGCGTAATGCCCGTAGGGGTGATCGTCCCCATTTCAGTGCGCCGCAGCATACCCATTGTCTTCACACCTTGGCCTTTCGCCATCCAGCCCACCACGCTTCCCATTCGGAGCAGAACCATCTCTCGCCCCGGGCCGGGTTGATGCGTGTCGCCGAGTAATATTCTTGACCGGGCACATGATAGATGCGCTCGCCGCGATCATTGATGTTTCCCTTGATGTCACAGCCGATCTTGCGCACCGCGCTGGGGGACGATGCCGTACCGGAATAATGAACTGTTGGGAGCGGATGCTGGGTGTCTGTCGCGACGTAACCGACGGAGGCTAAGCCAAGCAACGCGATCGAGATTGGAAGGCGAGCGCGAAGAAGCGGACGCCACCATGACCTTCGCCGCCGGTGAGCCCATAGCTGAATAGGCTTCCCCATCCCCATCTTCTCCCGAGGAGAAGAATGCGTCGAGTTGAGCGAAAAGTCTAGAATCGGCAGCTTGACGGTGAGCTAGACGAACGTGCGCCGCCGCTCTAGTAATTTCCGCTTACTCGGAGAGGAACGGGGAACATGCCGCTTAGGGAACAGGGCGTCGTTGACGCGATTGAGGCATGGTTGCAAGCAAACGGATTCTCGGCGGTGAAAGCCATCAAGGCCGGAGCTCGGGGTTATGATATCGCCGCTACCCGGGGCGACACGGGCGAACGTTGGTTGATCGAGGCAAAGGGCGGCGCGTACTCGGGAGCCGACACCTCAAACGATGCTTGGTCGAGAACGGGTGCGGCCTTCTTGATGACGGCAGGCTGGCGGTTTCAGAACGATATTCCGGGTGAGCGGTTTGCCATTGGTATCCCGTCTTCTCGATGGTTCGACATACACCTTCGCCGGATGTCGCCAGCGCTGGAATACCTCGGCATTTCAGTATTTCAGGTAAGGGACGAGGGAACGGTGACATTTACCGAGAACCGTCCCCGAACCGAATAGGCGGCTGCTGCAGAGATCTGGCCAACTAGTCTGGCTCTGGGTGAAACCAGCCTATTGAGAATAGGACGAAACGAGGGGTCCGCGCAGCCCCGACGCGAGGCTACTGCCGGGGTGGTAATTCTTGGCAAAGCGGGTAAAGGATCTTCGATAGCACGCACTTTAGGAGTCATCTGTGACAGACGCCGTTTTGAATGCACAAACCCACTTGATCGAGCTGACGGCAGACATTGTTTCTGCCTATGTCAGCAAGAATGCTGTGCCCGTCGCGTCACTGCCCGAGTTGATTCACAGTGTGAATGCGTCGCTGTCGAAGATCGGCAGTCCGACTGAACAAGCGAGCCCAATCCTTACGCCTGCGGTCAATCCGAGGAGGTCAGTGTTCCCCGACTACATCATCTGCCTTGAGGATGGGAAGAAGTTCAAATCTCTGAAGCGCCATCTTGATGTGCACTACGGCCTGACGCCTGACGAGTACCGGGCCAAGTGGGGATTGAAATCGGACTATCCTATGGTAGCGCCGAATTATGCGGCACAGCGATCCGCTCTCGCAAAGTCGAGCGGGCTCGGCCGAAAGGGATCGAGGCTGACGAGAAAAGCTCCGGCCAAGCGCGGCGGGAAATGAAGGATACCTTGCGGCGCTTCAGGTGGTCGGCGGCGCTTTCATAGTCGTTGCCTTCCTTCAATCCCTACTACCCACCGCAAACAAGGCATCGAAGGACGCAATGAAAGCTAAAGCCGACGTTGTCGCCGCCGCGCGGGCAGTCGTACATGCACCATGGCGTTCGAGGGGCCGATAGTGACGGTTGTCCGGAGGGGTTCTCTGAACCGTGGGAGGCCATGCATGAGCTAAGAACCTTTTGCAAAGCTCCGCCTATTCGACCCATGTGCTGCATCCTCAATGGTTAGTCCCTGAGGCTACCTTTGGCACCTGTAGTCGATGGCAACTCCGCTTCGTGATTGGACCGGCCGTCTCATTATGATAAGTGTCGAGGTCGGACGCGGTCGTTCATAACCACCTCGTCAGCGGCGAAGCACGATGGCTGCCCTGATGTTCGACATTCGGTTTGCCCGATGCCGCAAATCGAAGTTCCGGTGCTGTAGTCGATAACTTACCCCTAGATAGACTCCATTTTATCGATAGTTCGTCGCGGCAGGGAGGCAAAGCATGATTGAGATTGTTTTTGAAGGAAGCGAGGAACAGCGGGCGCGGGTGCGTACAATTGCACAAGAGTCCGGGCTGGCTGAAGAGATTATTGAAAAGGATGGCGTTGACGGTGCGGAGATAATCCGGATTACTCTGCAGTATGGACCTGATATCCTTAAGGTTCTGACATCGCTAGTGGTTCTCGTCGAAGAATGTATCAAGGCTCGGAGCGCCTACAATATAACGTTTAAGAACAAAAAGCGCTGATGGGCGCTGGTCTCGTAAGTGATGGCCTGACTATTCACCAACTTGCGCCATTGATGCAAGAGATGAGCGTTAGTGACTTCATCAACCCGGTGGTTGATGAATTATTTGTGCGAATTGTCATCTCGCCGGATTGCTTTTCAAGCTTGATCGTAAAACATCCAGTCAAGGCCACCGACCAAGAAACCACAAGGTATGAGATACACCTAAACGTCCCGGGGATCCTACTAATTGCTAATTTGGCCTCAGTATTGCTCGGCGATCATCGAAACCCGGAAATTTACGCGGACAGCGCTTTTAGCACGACATATTTTAGCATCTCACCTAGGCGCGGCGTTAGGTTTATTGATATGTTCAATGTCCTTCAGCGGGAGAGTCCGGACAGCTTTAACAGAATAGTGGACTTGTCGCACGTCTTCGGAAGCTTCGCGGAATCCGCCACGTCAATTCGGCGCAAGTTCTACAACGTGTTTAGCGATCATGATGTGCTTCATGTGCATCAATTTGCCAAGGAGGCTGTTACCCGATTTTTATTGGGGCATGAAGTCGGTCATTACGTTAGGAGAAGCTATCCGAAGATAAAAGAGAGGATAGAGCAAGACATTATGGCGATGTCCGGCTGCGAGACAGAGGACGATCCCGAATTGTTCTGTGACGCGGTAGGTATATTTCACTCTATCATCGCGCAAAAGTGTCTAGGACGAAAAATACGTCCGACCGTCATACTGCTATGTCTTATAATTGTTTTTTTTGATATAAAGGCATTGTCGTCTACGGCGAAATCTGGGAGAAAATCTCGGTCAAATCCGAGGTATCAAATATTTCAAGGATACGCTAGAAAGCTTCAGATCGCGGAGATGGAGAGAGATATCGTTGAGCTGACAATGGACACAAATAACGTATTGTTCCCAGTAGTAGGCGCTATTGATGATATGCTGAGACTATTGGCTTCCGCCGCATCTGCTAGCTCGTCGGTGCCGGATTGGTCGTTGAGCAGCAAGGACTTTATCTACCTTAGGCAGACCCCGGACCAGTAGGATCCCAACAGCGCTTTTTTAGTCGCTGTCCGCGTGGAACGGAAGCGCTTTGCTTGAGCGAGAGGCCTGCCGTTCAGCAAGCCGCCTGAAGCTTGGGGGGCGTCAGCGATCGATGGGTGCACATGATCCATCACCCGTCGTGCGTCTCAAATGCGGAACAAGCGGCAGAAGGCACATACTTGTCTGGTCCTCCAGCTTTCGAATCCGGAGCGCAGGATTAGACCTCCTTTCGCCGAGTGGTATCTTGCTTGCGAGTCACTTTCTGGTTCCCCTGGCAGCGGTTTTCCGGCTCAGCCCACTCGATTTGGCGAGAGCAGACCTTTGAGCCGCATAGTTCGCAGCCACCATCGGGTAATCCCGCGCGAGACGGTATTCATTCCGCTCGCTGTGAAGACGACCTATATGAGGTAACTGCCCCATCCGTCTCTCAATTCACATTTCAACGACGGCTACTTGCGAATGTTAGCTGACCCTGATACACTATTTCCAATCCACATTTCACCAGCGTTTGCCAGTAGCACTTTCCCAAGCTAGCGGAAGCTATCTTCCGTCCGCTCGCCGACTTGCGCTACAATACACCTTGTCGCTAATTTACTACGCGGGGATAGACATGGCGACCACCACCGTTCCGCAAAATATCCTTACAAAATATGCCGTCGTTCGCGCGCCAAAGACGATGTCTCCACAAGCCAGGCAATGGAACTTGGTGACTAGGCCGAACGAAGCGACGGCTCTTTGGTCCGAACTCTCTTCGTTGGCGTCAAAGAACGCACCTTCGAGCAGTTTCGAGGCCGAATGTACGAACTACCTTAAGGCGAACCCTATTGTTTCGGCGGAAGGCGAATTTCCGAGCGCGTTCAGCAACGTCCGCTCGGCCTCCATCGGGTTGCCCGCGTCCGACAACGTGTCAAATTGCATCTCGAGACTTCAGGCTGACCCCAACCCATTTGATGATGAAGCCAAATCAAAGGAGTTTATTCTTTGGCTTTGGGACCAGCTCTCCGCAAGGATTATTCTATCGAACTCTGGAGATGAATTGGCACCGGAGATCGTCCGCGCGATCGCCTATCTTCACGCCAAGACGTACGCCGCCTCAGTAACCAAAGACGACGCAGCTTCGTCACTCGCTATTAGGCCCGAGGTTGTCATGCCGCGGGAACTCACGGAATTCATACGAGCCGCAAGAAATGATCTCCGGCAAAAGCAAAAGGCGGATGCCAAGAAGGAAGCAGATTTAGCAGCGTCGGCCGCTAGGTCAAAAACCGCCAAGGTACTTAACACGGCGGCTCTTGGTGCCTATATCAGGGACGCATTCGATTCTTTTGATTTTGAATATACTCCGCTCTCAGTGCAGCAGAGTGAAATGGAGGTCATGGCTGCTGGCGACGAAGAGCTCGCTGGCACCACCAATCGCCAAGTCCTGAAGCTATCCGCCGACAGACTAAAGCGCATCCCACCAGCGTTGACTGATTTTGCCAACGCTGAACTCGGCCTCGCAAATATCGCTGATGTCGACCCAATCTATTTGTTGAATTTGTTGACCTCACACCGATCTAGATTGGAAGCTGATCTCCTTCACGGCCTGAGCCCCTCCATCGTGTGGCGCACTTCGGAGATTATTAGCGCCGCTGCCGTCGATTTGGCCTTTAGTTTGGCCGATATTATTAGCGTCATAGAGAAGATAATTGCTACTATCGGCATAAATAAAACCTATACGCTACCAGACTTCAAGAACCCCAACCAAGTTAGCGTGGCAGGCCTCTGCGACCTGAAGGTCGTTCGACAGCAACTTCAGAAATATGTTTTGGGTGAAGTCGCATATATTGAGAACGTTTTAAAGGGTGAAGAGCGGTCGCGCACCCATCATACCCTCGACAGAACAGAACAACAACTTTTGATAGAGGTCGACGAATCCTCGTCAACAGAGCGCGATCTCCAAACGACAGACCGGTTCGAGCTGAATCAGGAGCTGGATAACGTTCAAAAGGAAAACCGCACCTCTGACATGGGCGTCAACGTTACCGCTTCCTATGGGGCTATAACCGTCGCCGCGCATGCTAACGCCACAAGTAATAGCTCGGCTGAAAACGCGGAGAAGGTTGCGCGATCTTCCGTGAAAGAGAATATATCTAGGGCAGTCGAGAAGGTACAGAGAAGCACTAGACGGCAGCAGACTATAACCGTCACAACTGAAGTTACTGAGGACAACGTACATAAATTTATCGCAACCACCCAATCAACAGTGGGCGTTTATAGATATGTGGAGAAGCGATACTGGAACCAGGTTTTCAACTATGGTGCCAGGCTTATGATCGAGTTTCTTATACCGGAACCTGCTGTTGGTTATCTCTACTACCAAAGCAAGAGCCCAAGAAGTGATGACTCGCATCTCATTGCGCCAGAACAGCCGAATTTTACGGCCGCGCAGATCACGGAGTATACATATCAAACGATTGCGGCTCGATACAATGCGCAGGTAGCTGCTCCTCCCCCGGCGATGGCGATTGGTTCTGCTATGATCGATAGTTCAGCAAAGGAAGGGAAGCAAGATCCATCAGTCGCTTTAGACACGGATTACGAAGCGATCTATATATGGCCAGCTATGTCATTTATTTGGTCAGATGCTAGAGCTAAATTGTCTGTGATATTGGGCGGGAACTACTGGTACCTCGGAACGGCAAAAAACGACTACATCCACGGATCTCCATATTTAGTTAACGCGCTTCGTGGCACCGTTGGCTTTCATGTTCATCCATTTTTGACAAACGATTGGACCGTCGGATTGACGCTTGTACTGCATAGAACGTCCGAAGCTTACGGAAAGTGGCAGCTCGCCACCTACCATGCGATTATCGATGCATACAACCTGGCCAAAGACGACTATGACAAAAAGATCGCTGCGGCACGGTCTAAGTCTCGCGAGGTAGTAATGCGTTCGGACGTCGAGTACCGCAACACGGAGCAGCATGAACTCAAAAGAGGTGCCTTAGAGTTGCTGACTAATCAGCATTTTGGCTCTATGGGCGCGATAAGCTTGAGCGGCAGTGGGGAGCCGACGTTGGACGCGGCGAAAGCTATCGCGGAGGGCCCAACTGTCAAGTTCTTCGAACAAGCGTTCGAGTGGCAGAATATGGTTTACACGTTCTACCCATATTTCTGGGGAAGGCACGACACTTGGGAAGATCGGCTGTCGGTGGCTGATGCCGATCCTGTCTTTTCCCGTTTTCTTTCTGCTGGCTACGCGCGGGTGGTTATTCCAGTGCGGAGATATTTCGAGAATAATATTAAATACTACTTAGAACATGGGGAAATTTGGGAAGGTGAGGATTGTCCCGTTCCAGGAGATCCCGATTACATTGCCATCGTGGACGAGATAAAAGATATTGAAGCTGCGGGCAGCCCAGACCTGCAAGATGGCATTCCGGATGGTGACCCGTGGCAACTTTCACTTCCTACACCGTTGGTTTGCCTTGACGACCCAAGCGTTCAACTTCCCAGTTGGGAAATAACTATCCCTGCAACTACTCCATATATTCCGTCGGCAGAAGTTTGTAACGGCGTCCCCTACAATTTCGCCCAGTGGCCGGACGATGCGTCATTGATGGCGGAAATGACTGCGCTGGGATATGGAATTCCTGCAAAGGCAGATCCGAAAACCTACCTTCATAGCGCCGAAGGCATGCGGGTTGTAAAGGCGTTCCAGCGGCGGATGAACCAGCTTGGCGTCGCCGACGCTCTCGGCGCTCCGCTCAAGATTGATGGCGTTGCCGGGCCATGTACTCGCCGAGCTTTCACATTAGCTGCTGAGTGGCGACGCCTTAAGCAATGGCCGGGTCCCGTTTAGGTGTCCAAGCTGAAGAAACCCACAGATGTGAAATTCCTGAGCTTCCAGGGCGGCGGAGGCCTTGGGTTCACGTATCTTGGGGCCATTCAAGCACTGGAGGATCTCGCCGTATTGCCTTTTGGACGTCCCAATAGTCAGCTTAAGGGAGTTAGTGGAACCTCTGCTGGTGCAATTACGGCTATGTTCCTAGCGCTCGGCTGTTCGTCTAAAGACTTGAAAGCTATCTTCGATAAGAACAGCGACTTTGATGCATTCTACGACCCGCCAGTTCCGGGAAAGGGCCGCGGCCTTCAGCCGCGCAATTTTTCGGCTGTAGTGGATACGCCCGGTACTAAGGGCACATTGCGCGACGTCGCGCAGCTGATTCTCTCGATGCAGCAGAGCAAGCGTCGGAATGAGGACGAATTCAATAAAATGCTCAGTTATTCGTGGCTTCGGTCCCTTGATGTCAGAGTGTCTGGCGTCACACTCGCCCTTGCCGCCAACACAATTGGGCAACTAGATATAGCGAAAGAGCTTTCTGACGTTCCTCCATTGCGAAAATTTGCGAGCCGTTTCCCCGAGTATATGTATTCCCTTCTTTATGATAGGGGAATCTTCGCTGGCCTGGGAGTAAGATCCTATTTGCAACGGCAATTCAGGCAATTTGTGGCGCGGCTGCCGGTATGGCAGCGCAATCCGAGACTTAAGGACGCTGCTACGATGACTTTTGCGATGTTAAAAGAGGTCACAGGAACCGACCTGGCGGTATGCGCGACCAATATTTCGCAGCAGAAGAGTGTTATCTTTTCGGCATCCCAGACACCCCACTTTCCAGTCGTGGAGGCAGTTGGAATGTCTGCCTGTTTTCCCGTTGTCTTCAAGCCCATATACGTCGATGCTCCATGGAGCGACCCTATCCTCGGCTCCCTACGCGGCCTTTGGCTCGATGGAGGATTGTTGAATAATATACCAGTGCATGCGTTCGACAATGAAGTGCATTCGTTGGCGAAGAGGACAGGCTCAGCGTTGAACCCTGGTATGTTAGCCCTTCGGTTGGTTGAAGGAGCACCTAGGTCTTTTGAAGCCTACGATGACCCAGCTCGTGATACGTTGCCGTTGGTTGGATTGTTTCGCGACCTCTTTTCGACTTTGATGGAGCCCGGGAGAGACGGACAATTCTTAAGTGCAGATGAACGTGAGCAAAGTATTGATCTTTTCACATTCGATTTATCGTTATTCGAGTTCTCTCCATCGCAATATAAATCGAATAGTCCTGTGGATGTGGCTCGGCGCACTGTTATTGAGTATTTCCGATGAGGGCAGTCTGATCCAATGGACGCCATCGTTTGTCAATGGCGACGGTCATCCTTGCGATCCGCCGTGGCTTGTGCAGCCCAACGACAGGCTAGTATTCCGAGCAGCTGTAGTTCAGTTAGCCATACAGCGCGCTTCGGCTATGTTCTTGAATCGCTGCCCGTCAGCGTCTGCGAAGGCCAGTCGGCTGTTGGCGACGTCATAGATCGCGAACCTTTTCCGACCGTGCAGCGCTCCCCCTAAGAACATCTTTTGCATCGCCTGGAATTGCATGTTCTCGTCGTCGCTCAAGCCCATTGAGGCACCGGTCGCATCCTTGGAACCGGCGAGCAGATAGTCTTCCACCGAGATCATCGATAAGGTGATTGCCCCGCCATTCCGAACGACATCGACCGCAGCAATCTGTTTCCCTTCGACAATGAAGTCACCGGCGGAGGTAAGCCCAACTTCCACCTCGTTCTCGGGGTCCTCTGACCCCATGTTCGGCACACCAAGAACGGCGGTGCCCCTCACCGAACAAGTCATCTCTGATATCCGAGGGTCAGAGGAACTTTGGTTAGCGAAATTCTGGAGCGCCGGTGGATTTGGCGATGGGTTTGCCGGTTGCGCCTGTGCCGATTGGATATCGTCAGCCTTATCGTCGATGGCCGTGTCCAATTCTGCCCATTCGTTCGAGTTGAAGGCCTTGCTCGAGTTGTTGCGGATTTCGATGAGCCGCACTTTTATCCGTTGCAGGGCCGCGCTCGATGAAGGATCGTTTGGCAGAGCTCGAGTGCGCTTAATCAACTCGAGCAGTTCCGGCCTGTAGTCCGTGGCCTCTAGTATGTCCCGCAGCTTTTGCTCGAACCCTGTGAGGGCTCGAACGTCTTCTCCCTGATCGGCTTTGTCAGCCGATTGGGCACACATATCCGCCTGTGAGATTAGAACCTGGAACCCATTCGGATCCAGCTTGGAAATGGGCGTTTGCCGATACACGTCGGTGCGATTTGCATCGATCATATCCTGGCATACGTCGGCAAAAGTAGGCGAGGTTGAGATTAGAGCAATCCCGATATAGGTGACGGCAACCCGAAGCACCTTTGTCATTTCGGAGCCTCACCAGAGGTCTTGACCTTGCCTGCCCGCGCGCTTCGCCATGCGAAGTAAGCCATGGCGGCCAAAATGAGGTCAGCGAAGGCCCAAATCTTCATGTCGATAAAGGCACTCGCCGCGATGAAGGCGAACAGGCTGCCGACCACGAAAATGATGGCGGAGACCAGCGGCAATCCGAACGCAAAGGCACCGCCAACGAAAAACAGCAACCCGACCAAAACGCCAACCGAGCCAGCGCCAGCGAGGTCATGGTTTGATGCGAGGCTCCCACCTGTGGCGACAGCACAGGATTGCAGCATCGAGACCAAGCCAAGCAGAATCCCGATTATTCCAACTGCGATTTTCATTTCACACCCCCAGATCCGATATTCGCCCCAACAGTCACCTCCAGCAGAGGCACCGCTTCCCCTGACATTTCTTTTGACGCGCTCTCGCGACGAACAGTTGAATTGCCGAATATGTCGGCTATATCCGATAGATTAGTTGCCTGCAAGTTGGTCGCGTCTTCCGCATGGATGGACGCAGCCGCATCGCATGGAACCTTCGACGCATTCGAACCGCGAAGCGGGTCAGTCAGGAGACCCTCGCTCTCGACGCCGGAATTGATCGGGGAACGATTAGCGAAATAGAGACCCACAAATTCAATCCAACCATCGATCTGCTTGATCGCTTGGCTTCCGCGTTGTCGGTTGACGTGGCCGAGCTTTTGCTCGTCCCGCCTGACGGCAGTGAGAGTCCAAAATCTCTCAGAGCTGGTCGGAAGGCAGGCAAATGATGTCGGCAAAGGCGCGCTTCCCGGCATCAATATTCCTCCGGCAGCATGACGGTCATGACGCGGATCGTGACGGCGGGGTCGGCTGGGTCCGGCGATAAGCAGCGAAGTGATTTGTCGTAGCAGTCTATTTTGAAGAACAGCTGCCGCTCGCCAACGTGAAGAAGGGCACAGTCGTGCTCGCCCCACGGGTCGTTGTCCTGGTCAAAGGCGTCGAAGTTGGCGATGGCAAGGAGAATGGCGGCGATGTCGTGTGCAGGCAGGGCGGCAACACCGGCGGTCATAACCATGCGGCCGCCGACGCCGGTCTGTCGCAGCTGGTCGTTGAGGGTTCGAATGCGCGTCTTCCGATCGGCCGCACCGGCCTGTTCGACGCGCTCTGTTGAGCAGGTCATGATTTGGTTCCTTGGTGGAATGGCTGAGGGGTGGCGGGCCAGGACGAACCCGGCCCGCTCGGGCAGGCCTATCTTTTGGCGAGCTGCCGGGGGTGGATCAGGCCAAGCTGGTAGTAGCTGCGATCGATGGAAGGGGCATCTGGGTAATCCCTGAACTTCAAGGTAAATATCCCTTTGGCCTTGGTCTTTGTGATGCGGGCCTCGAAGTAGCCTTCGTCGGGACCTTCCGACGCGAGCACCAAATCGCCGACCGTTAGCTTGGCCCACGGATCGGGTGAGCCGCCGTCGCCCGACCCTGCCCCTTGCCCGTCGTCGGAATTGCCTTTTCCGGCCTCAGGCGAGCCCGCTGAAGCGTTTTCGGCGGTTTCGGGGTCATCGGTGCCGGTCGAAGCCCGGCGCGGCTCGTCAGCGACGCCTCCTAGGGCCGCTATGCGGGTGTACAGATCGCCCTTGCAAAAGGGCACGAAAGCCTTGCCGCTGTCGAAGAGCTTGCCGCGTGGAAGGCGCATGGCAATATCCGTGGCCTCGCCGGGCTCAAGGCGATGCGAATGCATCCCCATCAGCTTCGCTGCACCTTCAGCCGCCTCGACGTCGGGCAGTAGGAAGACCGACGCGTGGGCCTTGCTGGTCTCGTCCCTTCCAAAGACGATCAATGACGGGGTGGTTTCGGAGGCGACATTCATCGGCCTGCCTCCATAAATGAAGAAGGGGCCTTGCGGCCCCCTTCGATGTGCTGTGCTGGCTGCCCACACAAGGTGTCGGGTCGGTCTGTCAAAGGCATGGTTTTAGCTCCTGTTAAGTGCTGGCCTAACCGCGTCAGCCGACGCGGCTCGCCACAACCATTGTAGCAGGAATATATACCTAAGTCAACCGGAGGTTGTTGCTAGCCGGGTAGAGTGGCTGAGTTGTATGCGCCGTTGAGAGCGTCTGGCTTTAAGGGAACAATGCCGGTTGAGCTATCAACTACCGCCCCGGTCGTGCGCGCCCCCACGGCTGGTGAGCCGAATGCCATCATCATATACACAGGCGCGCCCATGCCTCCGAAGATGTATTAGAGATCACCTTCATCATCGCCATCGGAATCCGTAAATGGCAGCATCCAGTTGCAGCGGTCTTGCGCGATCCACAAAGCCGTTTAGGTTCGGTCACCGACACCAAGACCCGGCGAACCCGATGTATTCAGATCCAGCAGGCGAGATCGATTCCTACTTAGCGACTTTGCGGACGAACATTCATCCGCTGAAGACGCGCTTGCTCGCTCTAGAGCCCGACAGGTCAGAGTTACCTTCACTGTCGGCATCCCTTTTTTCAGAGTTGGACAAACTACGAGAGCTCGTTGACTCCCGATTCCCGCTTGACGGAGGCCGGACATCTATAGCTTCCGCCAACAAACCTGACAGTGGAAATGCGAGACTGTCCATTTACGATCCCGACGATTTTTCGTTGTCGCCGGGAATGTTTGGGGGCATCGATTCTGGCCAACTTCTTTTCGCGAACCCCACATACAATGGATCGGTTCTGAAGTTCGAGTTCGAACGAGCGGGACACTATGTTGCGGAACTGTGCATGTCAGTTGCTCTCAATACGACTGTCCGCCTGTCTGAAATGAAGATACTGAAGGGAACCAAGGGCAACACGAAATATTCTGAATATTTTTCACTGAGATCTGAGCGCGCTGTGTTCTCATTCACCGTCCCAGACAACCCGCTCTATAGCTTAGCGTTGAGCTTCTCCAGCTCCGACGCGAAACCTGCATTCAGATGGGGTAAATTCACGCTGTTGACCGGCATTCCGGGCTACGACGCATGAAGTTCTGCATACATCGTGGTAGCGATCAGATTGGTGGAAGCTGCGTCGAGCTTGAACACGGCGGTGAACGCATCCTGGTAGATCTTGGGCTACCGCTTGATCAAGAATTCGATACGGCTGATCTACCACCCATCGAAGGGTCGGAGAGGTCCAATTCGAAAATTCTCGCTGTGCTGCTAAGCCATAGTCACCGCGATCATTGGGGATTGCTACCCAAGCTGCCTTTGCCAATCGACGTATATCTCGGCCGTAAGGCTCTTTCGATGATGACAGCGGCACGGCCCTTCGTTCCCGGTGGATATGTACCGGAACGCGCCGTCACATATCAGGACCGGGTGCCCTTTAACGTAGGGCCATTCGAAGTGACGCCTTATCTGGCGGACCACTCAGGATTCGACGCGTACAGCCTCCTCATCCGCGCTGGCGGCAAGACCATCCTTTATTCTGGCGATATCCGTTCGCATGGCAGAAAGGCAGCTCTGTTTCAGAAGTTCTTAGCGGACGCGCCTGCCCCCGTGGACGTGCTGTTGATGGAGGGGTCGAGTCTGGGCCGATTGCCACGAGAACGGCGCTTTGAGACTGAGACCGATATCGAGCAGCGTCTAGTCGAGGTGCTGTCGGCCACCGAGGGGATGCTCGTTGTAGCCTGCTCAGTTCAAAACATTGATCGGGTTGTTAGCGTCTATCGAGCTGCCAAACGCTCCGGCCGCCAATTGCTTGTTGACGCCTACGGAGCTGAAATCCTGAAGGCGACCGACACAGCCTCGATACCAAAGCCGTCAGGCGATTGGGATGACGTGAAAGTTTACATTCCACAATTTCAGCGTCGCCTGCTGGTGAGGAACGGCATCGCGCACTTGGTGGACAGCTATAAGGGGAGGCGAATCTTCCCTGAGAAATTATCCGGTCAAGCCAGCAAGTCAGTAATGATCGTCCGTCCTTGGATGCTGACTGATTTGCAAGAGGTCGGAGCCCTCGAAGGAGCTCGAGCTGTGTGGTCTCAGTGGGAGGGCTACCTAACCTCGGAACCGGGGGTAGCCTTCACCGAGAAATGCAAGGCCCTCGATATTCCACTGGAGACGATTCACACTTCTGGTCACGCTGATATTCACGCCTTGCAACAGTACGCGGCTGCTGTGAATCCAGTTAGGCTAGTCCCGATTCATACATTCTTCCCGAGCCAGTTCTCCGAGCTGTTCGCCAATGTCGAGCTCTCGCCAGACGGGAATTGGGTTGAAATCTGAAACATTACGTCCCCACAACAGGTGAAAGATGTCTGATACTCCACCAGCCTTTCGATACCTCGACCCAGAATTTCTGATGGCGCTTGACGAGCTGGCGAGTTCATCGTCGGGGAATTGGTGGCGTGACGTATTGCTACGACCAGATGTTGTGATAGCGATACGACGCAATTCAATTAATGTCTATAATCACGGCGCTTCGATCTTCAAAGTCGATTGGAGTAGAAGATCAATATCATTATCCACACATGCAAAGTACCTAGTTAGGCGAGAGCAAAACTATATCCCGCTCACTGACTCGGGCTTCGAGCTTACTACTGACAAGCTTTTCTGGCGAACGTACGAAGGCCCCAGAACGCTCGACTCGATGATTGCAGCTGCGAAAAAGCTATCAGTGTCAGAGAAGGCTGGCTTGCATCCCTTGCTGGTTAACGATCCCAAGGTGATCGATGCCGAAATTGCGCTTGTGCGCCCGGCCGAAGTCGAGACAGACGAAGAGGATGATGAAAAGATCCTCGCCCCGCCGCCCGAGCGGCGACAAGATAGGCTGGATGCCGCAGTAGTCCGTAATTCGGCGGACGGTCCAGTTGTAACATTTTATGAAGCGAAGGATTTCTCGAATGGAGACTTGCGGGCGCTAGGCGACGCTCCGCCTGCTGTGCTCTCTCAAATAGCGGCTTACGAAAAGGCATTAGCTACCTATTCCGCGTCGCTGGCCGCCGGATATGTCAACGTTGCAAGGACATTGGTAAGGCTGTCCGCCATGCGGCAGCGCGTGAGCAGTGATGCTCCCACCAGACAGATCGATCCATTGGTTGCGAGCATTGCGGAGGGGTCGTCGCACCCAATAATCGACTGCAAGCCACGGCTTCTAATCCTCGGATTTGACAAGGCTCAGCGCGACGATAGAGGTTGGCAGGCCCATCTGGCTAAACTAACGTCGGCGGACGGACTAGGACCTAGTCGAGTCCAGGCTGTCGGACGGGCCAAGCGCCAAACGCGGTTTTCCTAACGGTGGAGAGATCAGGCCCCCCTTAAGTCTGTTCGCTTCAGTTTGTACAACTACCTTACGCCTCTCCGCGACCTGAGAGCGACCCGACATCGATTCGACTTTGCGCCACATTGGTGTTACACAGGCCAGCCAAAATGGGTTGGCCTGCCATTGATTCTGCTCGGTTTTTCCGGCGCTCTGCCTTTTCCGCCTCTGGGCACCATCCCCTCTTGGGTTCATTCTGGACACATAGGTTACGGTTTATACCGGAGACATGGGTAGCACTTTTGGCCCGAAGGGGTTGTGGAGTGGTCCGAGCCTGCATGTCTCGTCATCAAAATAGCCCAGATCATAGTCCCTGAAGCTGGCCAGCCAGATATTGTCTTCGACCTGTTTGATGCCGACGGTCTGACCGGCGAAGACGAGGCTGAGGTTGATCTTCTTGCGATTGTAGCAGATGCGGCCGCAGGTGGTGACGGTGACGGCCTTATCGTGAAACGGATAGTCGAGATCGGGCAGACCGGTATAGGGGCGCGGTGAGGGATTATAACGCTCGGCTGGGCAGTCCATGCCGAGCGCCTGGTGCGGGCGCTCTGAGTTGAACTCGTCGATGAAGTCATCGAACCTAGCCTGTTGCTGAAGGAAATTGGCGCCTGCCGGTTTGGTGGCTTCCTTCTTCAAAGTGAGGTGCATGCGTTCGTGACGGCCGTTCTGCTGCGGACAGCCCGGCTTGATGCGCTCGATGTCGATGCCCAGGCGCAGCCACCAGACCGACAGCTTGCTGAGGTTGAAGAGCGCGTTGGGGCTGGCGAAGGGAACGCCATTGTCGGTCCTGATGGCGCGGGGCAGGCCGAACTCCTTGAAAACGCTCTCGAACACGGTGAAGGCATAGGCTTCCTTGGTGGTCGACAGCGCCTCGCAGGCAATCAGATAGCGGCTGGCGAAGTCAGTGATCGTCAGCGGATAGCAATAGCGCCGATCGGTGAGCATGAACTCGCCCTTATAGTCGGCACACCACAGATCATTGGGTCGACAGCTGTTGGAAAGTGGTGTCCCCGTCGCCTTGTTGCGCCTTCGCTTGCGGTGCTCGACCATGCCGTGCCGGTCGAGCACCGCATGCACAGTGCTGATCGCAGGCCTGTGCACATCTGGGTAGAGCCGGGCCAGTCGCTCGCGTATCTTCGGCGCACCCCAAGTCGGCTTGTCCTGCTTCAGGCGCACAAGCGCAGCCTTGATGCTCCTGGTCGGTCCGCTAGTCAGCGCCTATGGACACTACAAGGTGCTTTCCGCCACCGAGTACGTGGACGGGCGATTGCCGCTCGCGTCGTCCTCATGCTGGTCGGCAGGATACGACCATTAAGTCACGGTTCATCCGTCAACCAACAACAGCCTTCCAAGCTAGCCGAGCGGCCAGAGTGGAATTGAGCGTCGCGCTCTACGTCGCCGCAGACGACCTAGCCATGGCCGCCAGCACCGGTGTGGTCCTATCGGCAGCGCGAATACTTCCTGACGGCGGCAAGCCTCGCGGTTGCGCCTGGGTCCCGAAGAATCTCCGTACCCATCGAAAATGGACAGCTTACAGCCATAGTTGAGCCGGGTCTCAGCGTTGCAGGCGTCGCATATGAAGACCTGGGCGCTTTTTTGCAAAAGATCCTTTTCTGAACCGCCAACCGTCATCCTGTACAATGGATTTTCGAAAAGTTCGCGCGAAAGTGCCATGATTTGCTTCCGCCACATGCGAAGCAGGATTTATGCGACCCAAGCTCGTAGCCGGTTGCATCGAACCGGGACGCGCGGAATTGCCCAAGGAGCCGGAAGCGTGCTTCACCCATTAGAATGAATAGCGTCCTCCGTTCGCACGGAGATTGCATCAGCGATAACCGATAAAGTGCACCTCATCCATCTCGGCATGATGCAGTCAGGATCCGAGAGGTCGCTGTTGCATGATTGTAGAATTCGTAGGTCCGGCGGGCTCCGGGAAGACGACAATTGCACACGCACTCTGTGACCGGTTGCGTGGCCACGGTTGTCCTGCAAGTGTTGTTCTCAGCTACCGACCGGGCAGTTATCAATCGATGATGGATCCTGGCGGCATCATACCCGCCATGAGCCGCGTCGCCCGTGCGATTGCAGGCCCGATCAGCATGGCGAGCCGGCCTATCGCAAATGCTGTGGACTTCAGAATTAGCGCCCGCTTGGTGCGCACACTGCCTCCCAAGGATGTGATCTGGCGAATTAGATTGACTCAATACGTCCTCCGCCTCGCTCAGGCCTGGCACCAGTCGATCGGCCGCGAGGAAATTGTAATTTTCGACCAAGCGTTCATTCAGATCGTGTCGACACTTGCCCTCTTCAATGGAGCTGCAAATGAAACGTCGCTGTCCAGAGCGTTAGAGATCATCCCCAAGTCCGACATCGTAATTCGAATTAGCGCTAGCGAAGAACTCCGCATAGAGCGCCTCAGGGACCGACAGCAGCGTCAAAGCTTTGCCGAGCGTTTATTCGCGGCCAGGCTAGAGATGAATCTTCGGTCTGCGCAGACCGTTAATCAAGTATGCGGCTTGCTAGAAGCGCGCGGTCTAGCGCCCATAGAGGTCGACACAAGTCGTCCGCTTTCTCATCCGACGTTGAATGGCATCGAAGCGGAAATCTTGAATCGAGCTTTCGACCGAGTGCAGAAACCCGCAGCGTAAGTAAGCCCCGGCAGTCAAGATATCAGCCAACATCACGCCAGACTGCACCGTGTGTGGCGCCGAAGCGCAAGGCATGAAGCCCGTCGCCAATGACCAAAGCGATGGGGCCGTAAATCGAGGATTACAAAGGGCGAGCGACCTGGAGGGGAGATGAACCGCTCGGAATCTAATGCAGCACCAAGGCGCCGACGACGGCCAGCGAGGCGGAAAGTGACAGGAACGGCATTAGGTCTGCCCCTGCGGTTCGGTCGCCGCCAAGGCGATGGCGATCCGTCGGAGGTTCATTTCGTCGGTCGCGCCGGCTAGCTCGGTGTCGCGATCCCGAGAAACGTCTCCCGAAGAGTGCGGAGAAGAATGTTCCGCGACGATGGCTTACGATCAGAGCGCATCGCTGACCTGCCCCTGGCTCGACTTTAACTTATGTTGCCGACCGAGGTCCCATTCCCAAGCGCATTGGTCCATGGCGTGAAACATTTCGCTCGCCACCTCGTTAATGACGGCTGGCCAGATCACTTCATCGCCAGCCTATGCGCATCCACGACGAACAAGAACGGAGAGGCAGGGCAGTGCCTATCCCTCAATACCTTAACGACCATAATCTCAGCTTTGAATGCCCAAGGTGCCACCACCCCATCGTTCGGAAGGGCTCGTGGTTCAAGGTCATCGCCATATTTGAATGCCCGGCGTGCCATGCAGCATTGCGTCTAGGATACCCTGAGAAGCTGCGAATTTTTGAAAGCCACAAGCATTTGATCGATCGGCCGGCCGACCACTAAGCTCCCCTTCGTACCGCCGTTGGAGGGCAGTGGATCGATGCCGGATTGGAGATCGCTTTGGCGTAGCCATCGTCCATTTGCACGGCGATCACATTAGCAAGTCTTGATATTGCGAGGTTAGCCGATTCTGCCCGAGTCGGTCAGGCCCGATGGTTCACTTCAATCCACCCCAAAACGGCGGACTGTCGGGCCGCTCTGGTCGGCAGCTCCTTGTACGTGTATCGACAGGAATAGAACTGAATGAATTTGACGGTGTTTGGGATTGGCTATGTCGGTCTCGTCCAGGCGGCGGTGCTTGCCGAGGTTGGCCACGAGGTGGTGTGCGTCGATATCGACGAGAAGAAGGTGGAGCGGCTCAACCAGGGTTTGATCCCGATTTTCGAACCGGGCCTCGAAAGCCTCGTCAAGGAAAACCACGCGGCCGGACGTATCCGCTTCACCACTGATGCGGCCGCGGCGGTCAGGCAT
>NZ_RZOY02000127.1 GCF_004022705.2 Mesorhizobium sp. M2D.F.Ca.ET.226.01.1.1 | reverse complement strand
GAGCGGCCGAGCGCGGCCTTCGAGAGCGCCTCGGCCGACCAGCCGGGGCGTTTTGCGCAGGGACCTGAGGAGAAATTGGGCCGGCCGCGGCGACGCCGGCAATCCGCACATGGACGCTGTGGGGCCATACGCTCGGCCCGGTCTCGTTCACGCTCAACGCCACCTTCTTCATGCCGAACGGCATCACCGCACGGCCGCCCTTGGTCATCATGCCCGGCATGATCGTGTGCATCGGCCGCTTGCCGGGCGCTATCGCATTCGGATGCTTCGGGTCGAGGCGAAAGCTGG
>NZ_RZOY02000126.1 GCF_004022705.2 Mesorhizobium sp. M2D.F.Ca.ET.226.01.1.1 | reverse complement strand
CTACGCCGATGACGACCTGGCCAGCCTGATGCAGCTGATCCTGCAGGTGCATGCGCATGGCGGCGCGGTGCAGGAACCGCTGCGCCAGTTCAGCCTCCGCCTGCGCGAACAGCGCCGCAACGCGTTGAAGGAGAAGGTCGGCAAGCTGTCGGTGAAGATGACCGTGGTGATGATGCTGACCCTGTTGCCGGCGTTGATGCTGGTGCTTGCCGGTCCAGCGCTGGTCGCGCTGGCCACCACCCTGTCCAAGATGGGATCGCCCTGATGCCTGCCCTGCGCACCACCGCC
>NZ_RZOY02000125.1 GCF_004022705.2 Mesorhizobium sp. M2D.F.Ca.ET.226.01.1.1 | reverse complement strand
GGGCTCATATCGGTGTCTTGCGCGCCCTGGACGAAGCCGGCATCGAAGTATCGATGATCGCCGGCACCTCGATCGGCGCGCTGGTCGGCGGCTGCTATATCGCAGGCAAGCTGGACGAGCTGGAGGAGTTCGCCAGAAGCCTGACGAAGCGGCGCATCTTCGGGCTTCTCGATCTCAATCTGCGCGGCAGCGGCCTGTTCGGCGGCTTGAAGCTCGATGCGCGGTTGCGCGAGCACATGGCAGGCATCCGTTTCGAGGACCTGACAAAGCCATTCGTCGCCGTCGCTTC
>NZ_RZOY02000124.1 GCF_004022705.2 Mesorhizobium sp. M2D.F.Ca.ET.226.01.1.1 | reverse complement strand
GCGACTATCCGCTTGGCAAGCGGTACCGCTCCGGGACAAACTGATCAATCTGCATGCTGATCAATCTGTATGCCAGGCTCAAGGAGAATCCGAATGAACGCCACTGTCTTCTCCGGCTGCATGCCGGCGCTGATGACGCCTTGCACCAACGACCGTCAGCCCGACTTCGAGGCGCTCGCGCGTAAGGGACGCGAGCTGATCGCCGCCGGCATGTCGGCGGTCGTCTATTGCGGATCCATGGGCGATTGGCCGCTGCTGAGCGACGAGCAGCGCATGGAAGGCGTCGAGC
>NZ_RZOY02000123.1 GCF_004022705.2 Mesorhizobium sp. M2D.F.Ca.ET.226.01.1.1 | reverse complement strand
CGACGTCGCTCGACGCGCCGCTCGCCGAACGCATCCGGGTCGAGGCGGCGCTCGCCCTGTCCGACGTCATCCGCTCGGACGAGACGTCACGGATGCGCGTGTGCGAAGCAGCCGACTGCACGGGCCTGCTCCTGGACCTGTCGCGCAACGGGTCCAAGAGATTCTGCAGCGTCCGCTGCGGCAACAGGATGAACCAGCTCGCCTACCGCGAACGCGTCGCCGCAGAGGGGTAGGCCGGGACCCTGCTGCGGGTCGAGCGTGTCGAGACCTCGTGCGTGTCGAGACCTCGG
>NZ_RZOY02000122.1 GCF_004022705.2 Mesorhizobium sp. M2D.F.Ca.ET.226.01.1.1 | reverse complement strand
TCGACCTCGACGCCGGCCTTGTCGAGACCGAGATCGTCGGTGTTGGGGTTGCGGCCGAGCGCCAGCAGCACATGCGAACCGACGGCGGGCGGCTTGCCGGCGGCGAAGGTGACGGCGACATCGCTGCCCTGCTTGGCAAAACTGATGTCGTCGGCGCCGAGATGCACCGTGATGCCTTCGTTCTGGAGGATCGACAGGATGGCGGCCGAGACGTCCTCGTCCTCGCGGCCGGTCAGCCGCGGGCTCTTTTCGATCACCGTCACCTCGGAGCCGAAGCGGCGGAACATCTGC
>NZ_RZOY02000121.1 GCF_004022705.2 Mesorhizobium sp. M2D.F.Ca.ET.226.01.1.1 | reverse complement strand
AAAAATCCGCTGACGATCGCCGTCAACGTCTCTGCGGTGCAGCTCCACAACCCGAATTTCAGCCGCAAGGTGCACGAGATCCTCCTGCGCACCGGGCTGGCGCCCGACCGGCTCGAGCTCGAAGTGACCGAGACGGCGCTCATCAAGGACATGCCACGGGCGCTGGCCACCTTGCGGCAGGTCAAGGCGCTCGGTGTCCGCGTCGCGATGGACGATTTTGGAACCGGCTATTCGTCCCTGTCCAACCTGCGCGCCTTCCCCTTCGACAAGATCAAGATCGACGGTTCCTTCAT
>NZ_RZOY02000120.1 GCF_004022705.2 Mesorhizobium sp. M2D.F.Ca.ET.226.01.1.1 | reverse complement strand
CACCGGAACACCCTCGGCGAACCCTGCCGGCCTGGCGCCGGCGACAACGTTGGCGCGCACGGCGAATCCGCTTTCGGCATTGCCGCCTTCGCGTTCATTCTGCCACCACAGCGCGGCAAGGCCGGCGACATGTGGGCATGCCATGCTGGTGCCGTTCATCGCCACCAGGCCGCCTCCCATCTTCGCCGAGACGATATCGACGCCGGGCGCGCTCAGCCGTGGCCCGACATTGGAGAAGGGCGCGATTTCGAAGGCGCCGGCGTCATTGCATAGCGCGGCCCCCACCGAGATGAT
>NZ_RZOY02000119.1 GCF_004022705.2 Mesorhizobium sp. M2D.F.Ca.ET.226.01.1.1 | reverse complement strand
GTCGCGATGACGGTGGTGATCACCGCGATCTCGATGCTGTTCCAGGTCGCCGCAATCAGCTGGTCGTTCTGCCAGAGCGAGGCATACCAGTCCGTCGTCCACTCGAGCGGCAATTGGTAGAAGGGCGAGGCGTTGAACGACATCAGCGCCATGATGATGATCGGCAGATAGAGGAAGCCGAGCAGCAGCACGATGTAGCAGCGCCCAAGCCATTCGAGGATGCGCGTCGTCGCCATCAGGCGGCCCTTTTCAGCATCGGCGACGCCACCGCCAGGATCACCAGCACGACGGCGAG
>NZ_RZOY02000011.1 GCF_004022705.2 Mesorhizobium sp. M2D.F.Ca.ET.226.01.1.1 | reverse complement strand
CTGCAAGCTTCTGGCCCAAAAATGCTTCCGCCAGGCTCAACTGACCAGTCTGCTTCACCGCCATTGCGATTCCCTCCGAGCTTCCGTCTCAGAGAATCACAACCAGCCAATTACGCAACAGGCCCACTGTGGGAGAAGGTGGATCGGCGCGCAGCGCCGAGACGGATGAGGGGTGCTCCAGCGGAGTGAGGCTGTTCCGGCTGAGTGAAGCGGCGCTGGTGTTCCAGCGAAACGGGACGCTGGCTTTCCCTGGAGCACCCCTCATCCGACCGAGCTTCGCTCGGCCACCTTCTCCCACAAGGGGAGAAGGGAAACGGCGCCTTAAGCGGCCTGCGGCTCCGGCTCGAATGCCGGCCTGCTCGTGTTGATCAGCAACGAGATACAGGCCGCCGCGATGCCCGTCATGCCGGCGATGAGGAAGGCCAGTTCGTAATTGCCCTGCAGCTCGCGCATCGTTCCGCCAAAGGCAGCGGCCGCCGCGGCGCCCACCTGGTGGCCGGCGACGATCCAGCCGAAGACGATCGGCCCGCTGCGGTCGCCGAAGGCTTCGTTGGCGAGCCTGAGCGTCGGCGGCACGGTGGCGATCCAGTCCAGCCCGTAGAGCACGGCGAAGATGATCAGGCTGGTTCCTGAAAAGCCGGAATAGGGCAGGTAGATCAGCGACAGGCCACGGATGGCATAATAGACGCCGAGCAGCTTGCGCGGATCGAAGCGGTCGGTAAGCCAGCCGGACAACGTCGTGCCGATCAGGTCGAAGATGCCCATCAGCGACAGCAGCCCGGCCGCTTGGACTTCGGGAATGCCCATGTCGCCGCAGAAGGCGATGAGATGGGTGCCGACCAGACCGTTGGTGGTGAAACCGCAGATGAAGAAGGTGGCGAACAGGTACCAGAACACCCGTGTGCCCGCGGCGCGCCGCAACGTGTTCAGCGTATGCGCCAGGAAATTGCCCTGCGATGCCGGCGATACCGGCGGCACATCGTCCGCATCGGCGCCGTAGCGGACCTGCCCGATCGAAGCCGGGCGCTCGGGCACCAGCAGGAAGACCAGCGGCACGAGAGCAGCGGTGGCGATCGCGATGGCTATGGCGACCGGCTTCCAGCCTCCCGACTCGGCCAGCGAGGCAAGCAGCGGCAGGAACACCAGCAGGCCGGTCGCGCTGGAGGCAGACATCAACCCCATCACCAGGCCGCGATTGGTTTTAAACCAGCGGTTGACGATTGTCGCGCCGAGCACGGTCGCGACCGCGCCCGAACCGACGCCAGAAAACACACCCCACGTGATCAGCAGATGCCACGGCTTGGTCATCAGCAGGCTGAGCGCGGTGGAGCCCGACATGATCATTAGCGCGGCAAGCAGCGTGCGGCGCAGCCCGATCCGCTCCATCAATGCCGCGGCGAAGGGTCCTGTCAGACCATAGAGGAAGATGCCGATCGCGGCAGCCAGCGAAACGATGTCGCGCCGCCAGCCGAAGCTCTCTTCCAGCGGCAGCATCATGACCGACGGCGCTGAACGAAGCCCTGCTGCGATCAAAAGACAAAGAAAGACGACGGCAACGACGACGAATGCGTAGCGCTGGCCAAATGGACGGGACTGAGCTATCATGTTACTGACCGGTACGTTGCAAAGGGATGACGCCATACATACGTACCGGTCAGTAACATTGTCAAGCGAGTTGTTTGCATGTCGTCGGACAAAAAAATTGAAACGCCGATCAACGAGGCCCCTGCCCCGAAGGCCGCGGACAAGATCCTCGACGTGGCGCGCGACCTTTTTTATCGCGAGGGCATCAGGGCGATCGGGGTCGACGAGATCGTCAGGCGTGCCGGCGTCACAAAACCCAGCCTCTATCGCACCTTCCCGTCCAAGGATGAGCTCGCTGCCTCATATCTGCGTAAATATGACCTGGAATTCTGGGAGCGATTCGACGAGGCCGTCGACGCGCATCCGGCCAATCCACGCGCGCAGGTCATCGCTTTCCTGACCCGCGTCGGCAAACGCACGCAGAAGCCGGATTACCGCGGCTGCGGCATGACCAATGCGGCGGTGGAATATCCCGAGCGCGGCCATCCCGCGCGGGTGGTGAGCGAGAATAACAAAGTGGAATTGCGCCGGCGCCTGCGCGCCATGGCCGCCGCGATGGGCGCGGCGGATTCCGATACGCTGGGCGATGGGCTGCTGCTCCTCATCGAAGGCGCCTATATCAGCGGCCAGCTTTTCGGCCAGGGCGGACCTGCGGCGTCGGTGGCCCGCAACGCCGACCTCCTGATCGAAGCCAGCTTGAAGAAATAGCAGACGGCGTTACGCTTTCGGCAACTCGAAACGGAGTTGCCGTTGATGCGTGCCCTTCTGATCCCGCTTGCCCTCACCGGTTTCTGCCAGGCGGTCCAGGCCGGCGAAATCTCCAGCGCCTACACCGATCTCGACTCCAAGAAGGACTGCGTGACCTATGCCCAGGCCGCGGAAGGCGACGGCGACTGGGCGGACCTCGTCTGCTCGGGCTATCGCGGCTACCCGGTGTTGATCGGCTACGATGATGCGCGTGAATCCGTCTATTACGGCTTTCCGTCCGACGACATGATTTCGGTCTGGGAGAGCTTCACCGCCTTCAACGGCTCCGGCCCGAAGGTGGAATGGCGCATCGAGACCAATGGCGACGTCGCCATCCCCTTCGCCGCCATCCATCGCCGGTCGGTCAGCAATCCCGAGGACGACAAGAAATCGACCGATGTGCTGGTCGTCGCCAAGGTCGCGCAACCGGAAGAGCGTCAGGGCTGCACCATCGGCCTGGTTTTGGCCACCGGCAACCCGCAGGCCAACGACCAGGCGCGCAAGCTCGCCGACGAGAAGGCCAAGACCTTCGTCTGCGGCAAGGACAAGCGCGAAGTGATCGGCGACGTGCCTACCTTCGGCCGGGTGGATAACTGATCGCCGGCGAACCATTGGGCCAATGCCGGATCGGGTTCCCATTCGCCGGCCGGCCTAGTAAACCCTTGCGCGATTGCAGCCGTCTCGGGAGGTTCCGCTTGTCCAGTTCTGTCAGCGTCGCGAACGAGAACGGCGTGGCGGTCGTCACCATCGACAACCCGCCGGTGAATGCGCTGAGCTTTCATGTCCGCAAGCCGCTTTACGAGGCGCTCACCGCTTTGCGCGACGATCCCGCCGCGCGGGCCATCGTTATCGCCTGTGCCGGAGGTACTTTCGTCGCTGGCGCCGACATCACCGAATTCGGCAAGCCGATCCAGCAGCCCGAACTGCGCGCCATCATCGCCTTGCTCGAAACCATTGCCAAACCGACGGTCGCCGCCATCCACGGCACGGCGCTGGGCGGCGGGCTGGAACTGGCGCTCGGCTGCCATTTTCGTGTCGCCGATCGCGGCGCCAAGCTCGGCCTGCCGGAAGTGAAGCTCGGCCTTTTGCCGGGCGGCGGCGGCACGGTGCACCTGCCGCGCTTGGTCGGCCCCGCGAAAGCGCTCGGCATGATCGTTTCCGGAACGCCGATTTCGGCAAGCGAGGCGAAAGCAGCGGGCCTTGCCGATGCGGTCGCCGATGGCGATCTGTTGGCGGAGGCGGTTCGTTTCGCCAAGGAAATGGCTGACCGAGGCGGTCCATTCGTGCCGGTCCGTGACCGTAACGACCGCCTCGGCGAAACCGACCTCGCCGCCTTCGGCGCCCAGGCGGCCGATCTGGCCAAAAAAGCCCGCGGGCTGGAAGCGCCAATCGCCTGCGCCGAGGCCGTGCGCAACGCGATCACCTTGCCGTTCGACGAGGCGCTGGCGGTCGAGCGGCAGCTTTTCCAAAAACTTGTTTCCGGCGACCAGTCGCGCGCGCAGCGGCACCTGTTCTTCGCCGAGCGCGAGGCGGCGAAGATTCCTGGCAAGGACCTGCAGAAGCGCCGGATTGAGCTCGTCGGCATCATCGGCGCCGGCACGATGGGTGGCGGTATCGCCATGGCCTTCGCCAATGGCGGTCTCCCGGTGACTTTGCTCGAGACAAACGAGGAGGCGCTGCAGCGCGGGCTGACGACGATCGAGAAGAACTATGCCGTCTCGGTCAACCGCGGTTCGTTGAGCGAAGAGGTGAAACGGCAGCGGCTGGGCCTGTTCAAGGCCAGCACCGACTATGCTGACCTTGCCGATTGCGACCTGATCATCGAAGCCGTGTTCGAGGACATGGCGGTGAAGAAAGAAGTGTTCGGCAAGCTCGACGCGATCGCCAAACCCGGCGCGATCCTCGCCACCAACACCTCTTATCTCGACGTCGACGCGATTGCCGCCTCGACGTCGCGGCCACAGGACGTGCTCGGCATGCATTTCTTTTCGCCGGCAAATGTCATGAAGCTTTTGGAGATCGTGCGCGCCGAAAAGACCGCGCCCGAGGTGCTGGCGACGGTCGCCGATCTCGCCCGGCGCATCGGCAAGGTGGCGGTTGTCGTCGGCGTCTGCCATGGCTTCGTCGGCAACCGCATGCTGTCCGCGCGAGGCGCCGAAAACGAAGCACTGCTGCTCGAAGGCGCGACGCCTAGCCAGGTCGACAAGACATTCACCGATTTCGGCTGGCCGATGGGGCCTTTCCAGATGGGCGACCTCGCCGGCCTCGACATAGGCTGGCGCAACCGCAAGGCGCGCGGCCAGACGGCGGTGATCGCCGATATGCTGTGCGAACAGGGTCATTTCGGCCAGAAGACCGGACGCGGCTGGTACCGCTATGAGAGCGGCGCGCGCGAGCCGATTGCCGATCCGGACGTCGAGGCGCTGATCCGCGCCAAGGCAGCGGAGCTTGGCATTGCCCGGCGTGACATCGGTGCCGACGAAATCATCGAGCGCACGCTTTATCCCCTGGTCAACGAAGGCGCGAAGATCCTCGAGGAAGGCATCGCTATGCGCGCTTCCGACATCGATGTCGTCTGGGTCAACGGCTACGGCTTCCCGATCGGCAAGGGCGGACCGATGTTCTGGGCCGGGTTCGAAGGGGCAGGCAAGATTGTCGAGCGGCTGGAGCATTGGCACGAGCGGACCGGCAGGGCGATTTTCGAGCCGGCGCCGGTGTTGAGAAGGTTTGCCGAGATAGGGGCGTGGGAGGCCCTGTAAGGGCTCAACGTCGCGTTCCTTCGCGCCCCCCTCTGGCCTGCCGGCCATCTCCCCCACGAGGGGGGAGATTGGATGTCGCGCCGGCTTTCGCCAATCACCAACGTTGCGGGATGGGCGCCGTCGACGCCGCTGCTGATCTCCCCCCTCGTGGGGGAGATGTCCAGCAGGACAGAGGGGGGCGCTGTCCCGCCAGCGCTTCGAGCTTGCACACGGAAAGCGACGCATCAAATTTGACCATGTGGACAAAACTCAACCACCGTTCCATAGTCCGGGGCGTCTGACATTTTTGGAACGGCCGGCTCGACACGGCTGTCTATCAGAGGGGCACTTCAATGGAAAACGACCGTAACAAAACGCAACGCACCGGCCTGTCGCGGCGCAACCTCCTGGAACTCGGCGCGCTCGGCCTCGCGGCCACCGTGCTGCCCGGCGCGGCCTTCGCCAAGGACAAGAAGCTGAAGGTGGCGGCGATCTTCGCCACGCCGATCGAGGAGCCGTGGGACAACCAGATCCATGTCGCGCTGCAGAAGGCCGAAAAGGAGCTGGGCATCGAATACAAATGGTCGGAAAAGGTGCAGACCGCCGACTTCAGCCGCGTGATGCGCGAATATGCGCAAGGGGGTTACCAGTTGGTGCTGGGCGACGCCTTCGCCGCCGAGCGTGAATCGCGAAAGACCGCCAAGCAATTCCCCAAGACGGCCTTCCTGTTCGGCTCCGGCGCCGGCCCGGCCGAGCCCAATTTCGGCGTCTTCGACAACTGGATCCATGAGCCGGCCTATCTCTCCGGCATGATCGCGGGAAAGATGTCGAAGTCGGGAACCGTGGGCGCGGTCGCCGCGATGGGCATTCCGGAAGTGAACCGGCTGGTCAACGCCTTCTTTGCCGGCGCCAAGGAGGTCAATCCGAACGTCAAGAAGAAGGTCGCCTTCATCGGCTCCTTCTTCGATCCGCCGAAGGCCAAGGAAGCCGCCGTGGCGCAGATCGATGCCGGCGTCGACGTCATCTATGCCGAGCGCTTCGGCGTCATCGAGGCGGCGGTCGAAAAGAAGATCCTTGCGATCTCCAACATGTCCGACCAGGCGAGCCTCGGGCCCGACACGGTGATCACCGGCCCGGTGTGGGACATGTATCCGACGGTCGAGCAGGCGATCAAGCTGGTCAAGGCCGGCGTCTTCACCGCGCAAGACTATGGCGACTTCTCGCGCATGGCCAAGGGCGGCTCCTATCTCGCCCCCTACCATAAGTTCGACAAGACGCTGCCGGCGGAAGTCAAGGACCTGGTCGAGAAGAAGAAGGCCGAGATCCTCGAAGGCAATTTCCGCGTCGATGTCGACGAGAACACGCCGGTTTCGGATTGATGCCGGCGTTCCCCTCCCCCTTGAGGGGAGGGTGGCCCGCAGGGCCGGGAGGGGTCGCCCGCGACGCGCTCCATCCCTTTTATCAACGTCGAGGCGGTTGAGGTGACCCCTCCCGCCTCGCTTCGCTCGGCACCTTCCCCTCAAGGGGGAGGGGTACCAGCGCAGGAGCACCCTTGTCCGCCCCACTCATCGAAATGCGCGGCATCACCAAGAGCTTCGGCGCCGTCAAGGCGAATGAGGCCGTCGACCTCAGCGTGGCGCCCGGCGAGATCCTCGGCTTGCTGGGCGAGAACGGCGCCGGCAAGACGACGCTGATGAACGTGCTGTTCGGCGCCTATGCGCCGGATGCCGGCGACATCCTGGTCGAAGGCAGGCCGGTCGCCATCCACAATTCGGCCGATGCGCTCGCCGCCGGCATCGGCATGGTGCACCAGCATTTTCACCTGGCGCCGCGCCTCACGGTGCTGGAAAACCTTCTGATCGGCATTCCAGGCAAATCCGGCCGCATCGATCGTGCCGGCGGCTTGGCTCGGCTGCAGGAGATCGGCCGCCAGCACGGCTTGAGCCTCGAACCGAACCTGCCGGTGTCGGCGCTGTCGGTCGGCGAGCAGCAGCGGCTGGAAATCATCAAGGCGCTGTTTCGCGGCGCGAAGCTACTGATTCTCGACGAGCCGACCGCTGTGCTGGCGCCGAGCGAGGTCGATGGGCTGTTCGCCGCCCTGCGCTCGATGGCGGCGCAAGGGCTAGGCATCATCTTCATCTCGCATAAGCTTAACGAGGTCAGGGCGCTCACCCATCGCTGCGTCGTGCTGCGCCATGGCAAGGTCGCCGGCCGCGTCGACCATCCGGCAAGCACCACATCGGCGGAAATGGCGAAGCTGATGTGCGGCCACGAAATCGTGCCGCCGACCAGGGAGGCGTCGACGCCCGGCGCCGCGGTGCTGACGCTGGACGGCATATCCACTTCCGGTCACGCCGGCACGCCGTTGCGCGATGTCTCGCTTTTCGTCCGCGCGGGCGAGATCCTCGGCATCGCCGGCGTCTCCGGCAACGGCCAGCGCGCGCTGGCCGACGTCATTTCGGGCATGCTGCCACCCAAGGCCGGCACCATGACGATAGCCGGCAAAACGGTTGCGCAATTCTCGCCCCGCGAGCTGCAGGCACTCGGCCTCGGCCGCATCCCAGAGGATCGGATGACCACCGGGCTTGTCACCAACCTGCCGCTCGCTGATTCGATGGTGCTGCCGCGCATCGGCACCGAGGCCTTCAGCCGCAAAGGACTGCTCAATCCGGCCGCGATCCGCGCCTTCGCCGAGGAGCAGATCAAGGCTTACGACATACGCTGCCCTGGCCCGATGGTCCGCGCCGGCGCGCTCTCCGGCGGCAATCTGCAGAAGGCGCTTTTGGCGCGAGAGCTCGCCTTCGACCCGAAGGTGCTGATCGTCTCGCAGCCGACGCGCGGCCTCGACATCGGTGCAGCCCGCTTCATCCACGAAAAATTTCTCGCCATGCGCGCCAGGGGCCGCGGCATCATCGTCATCGGCGAGGATCTCGAGGAATTGCTGATGCTCTGCGACCGTATCGCGGTGATGTATGAGGGCCGCATCGCCGGCACGCTTTCGAGCGCCGATGCCACCGTCGCGAGGCTCGGCCTGATGATGACCGGCGCTGGGCACACCGAGGAGGCGGCCTGATGTTTCGCCTCGAAGCCCGCTCCACGACACCGGCCTGGTTCAATCTCGCGCTGCCGCTCATCGCCATCGCCGCAACGCTCATCCTGTGCAGCGGCCTGATCGCCGTCGCTGGCGCCGGCGTGATCGAAGCCTATGGCGTGATGCTGTCGGCCTCGCTCGGCGACAGCTACGCCATCACCGAGACGCTGGTGCGCGCGGCGCCGATGATCTTCACCGGCCTAGCCGTGGCCGTCGCCTTCCGCGCCAAATTCTGGAACATCGGCGCCGAGGGCCAACTGCTCGCCGGCGCGGTGGCAAGCTGCTTCGTCGGCGCGATCCCGATGCCGGGCTATCTCGCCATGCTGTTGATGGCGCTTGTGGGCGCCGCCGCAGGCGCGCTCGTCGCGCTGGTGCCGGCGACGCTGCGGGTGAAATTCAAGGTCGACGATGTGGTCAGCTCGCTGCTCCTCAACTCAGTCATCTATTACGCGCTGATGGCGCTGATCGAAGGGCCATGGAAGGACACGTTCTCCGGCTACCCGATCTCGCCGCCGATCGAGGATTCGGCCAATTTCCCGGTGCTGATCGAAGGCACGCGGATGCATCTCGGCGTCGTCGTGGCGCTGATCGCGGCGCCGCTCTGCTGGTTCCTGATCGCGCGCACCACGCTCGGCTTTCGCATTCGCGTCACCGGCGAGAACCCGGAAGCGGCGCGTTATGGCGGCATCAATGTCCAGCGCGTGCTCATCTCCACCGCGTTGCTGTCCGGCGCGCTGGCGGGCTTGGCCGGCGTCGGCGAGGTCGGCGGCGTGCACTTCCAGGTGATGAGCGACATCTCGCCGGGCTATGGCTATTCCGGCATTGTCGTCGCCATGCTCGCCAGGCTCAACCCCCTCGGCGTGGTGCCGGCGGCGATCTTCCTCGCCGCCGTCATGACCGGCGCCGAGGCGATGTCGCGGGCGACCGGCGTGCCTGCTTTCCTGAGCGACGTCATCCAGGGCACGGCGCTGCTTGCCATGCTGGTGGCGCTGCTCTTCACTGCCTATCGCATCCGCCGCGTGGGAGCGCAGACATGAGCGCGGTGTTCGAGCAGATCTTCCAGGTCGGCTTCCTTGCCGCCATCATCCGCATCGCCACGCCGCTCGCTTTCGCGACGCTCGGCGAAATGTTTTCCGAGCGCGCCGGTGTGCTCAATCTCGGCATCGAAGGCATCATGCTGCTCTGCGCCATGGCCGGCTTCACCGCGGCGAGCCTCAGCGGCAGCCTGTGGCTCGGCGTGCTGGTGGCCGTGCTGGTCGGCGCGCTGATGGGCGCGCTGCATGCGCTGTTCACCGTTGCGCTGGGGTTGAGCCAGCATGTCTGCGGCATCGGCGTGACTTTGTTCTGCTCGGGCCTCGCCTATTTCCTCTACCGGCTGATCTTCGGCCAGCAATCGGTGCCGCCAAGCATCGACGGCTTCAAGCCGGTGCCGATCCCGCTGCTCACGGACATCCCGATCCTTGGACCGGCCGTGTTCAACCAGTTCACGCTGGTCTATCTCGCCATCATCGCCGTGCCGCTCGCCGCCTTCGTGCTCTACCGCACGCCCTGGGGGCTGTCGGTGCGCATGGTCGGCGAGAACCCGCGCGCGGCCGACTCCGCCGGCGTCAGCGTGATTGCCACGCGCTTCCAGGCGGTCATCCTCGGCGGCGCGCTGATGGGGCTCGCCGGCGCCTTCCTCACCATGGCGCAGTTCAACGCATTCACCTTCGGCGTCGTCTCCGGCCGCGGCTGGGTGGCGATCGCGCTGGTCGTGTTCGGCCGCTGGGATCCCTGGCGCTCGGCGGGTGCCGCGCTGCTCTTCGCCTTCGTCGATGCGCTGCAGCTCAGGATGCAGGCCAGCGGCCTTGGCCACATCCCCTATGAAGCGTTCCTGATGCTGCCCTTCATCTTCACCATCGTCGCCATGGCGTTCATGTCGCGCAACGCAGTCGCGCCGTCTGCGCTGCTGAAGCCGTTTCGGAGGGAGGAGCGGTAGGCGCGGATTTCCTTGGCCCCGCAAAGCGGGGGAGAGGTGGCCGCGAAGCGGCCCGAGAGGGGGCTGCGCCGACGGTCGAATGGTTGCTCTTTCGGCGCCGCGTTTGCGCCAAATTCTCAGCCGGTTCTGGCTTCACGCAGGGCGTCCCCTCTCCGTCTCGGCTTCGCCGAGCCACCTCTCCTCACTTTCGTGGGGCGAGGAAAAGCCTCAGATCGCCGTGAAAGCATTGTCCACGAACAGATGCGCGCCGTTGACAAAGCTCGATTCGTCGCTGGCCAGGAACAGCGCGGCCTTCGCCACCTCCTCCGGCTCGCCGATGCGGCCCTGCTGCGCGGCCATGGCGGCGTCCGAAACATCGACGCCGAGCTTGCCGAGGTCGGCCACTTCGCGCAACCCGTGCGGCGTGCGGATGAAGCCAGGGCAGACGGCGTTGCAGCGGATGTTGCGGTCACGGAATTCGACCGCGATGGCGCGGGCGAACATGTGGCAGGCGCCTTTTGTGGTGTCGTAGAGCACCTCGTTCGGCGTCGCCGCCACTGCCGAGATCGACGAAGTGCAGACGATCGAGCCGCCGCCCGCGGCAATCATGCCGGGCAGCACCGCGCGCGTCATCAAAAACATCGAGCGGACATTGACGGCATGCAGCCAGTCCCACTCCTGTAGCGTCGTCTCCAGGAATGGTTTGATGACGATCGTGCCAGCATGGTTGAACAGCACAGTGATCGGACCGAACTTATCCGTCGCCGCCCTCACCGCCGCTTCGACCTGCGCCTCGTCGGAAACGTCGCCACGAAATGCTCGGCGATATAGCTGCGTTCGCGGATCGCCGCGGCGGTCTTGCCGGCCGCCTCGCCATTGCGGTCGATGATCGCCACCTTGGCGCCTTCGGCGGCAAACAGCTCGAAGCCGCCCCGCCCATGCCCGTCGCGCCGCCCGAAACGATGGCGACCCTGCCCGCCAGCCTTCCACCCATTTCGTCTCCCTGGATCCCATGAGATTGTTTTGATGCTAGCGCGTCGGGCTGGGCATAGCCAAGCGCTTGAGCTCCGGCTTCTTGCCGTACGAGCGATGCACCAGGCCCCGGGAATCCTCAGCATCAGTATTGTTGACGGTGCTGGCGCGGAGCGGCTGCACATCTCTCGCATTGGCAAAAACAGGACAGAAAGCGGGGCTGATCGCTCAGGCGATCCCGCTGTCATGGGCGCCAAGACGGCGAAGGTCTGGTGCGGCCCAGTCATTTATCGTCCGGGTTCCGAACCCTCCATAACCATGGCAATGGCCAGTTACGACAATTTAGTTGTCGCGAACTCGGTCATCGCCGAAATCAGTCTGAAGCCTATCTGGTTCATCGTTTCCGAAATCCACGTGGGCCGCAGCGGCCAGGGATTTGTCATCGACCAGGCCGGCCACCTCATCGCTCACCCCGCGATCAACAAAGTGATGCAGAGCGCCGACGAGAAAGCAGCGTTGGCCCTGCGCGAATCACGGGACGCGATCGCTGCCGCAGGCGGCACCGCGATTGCAAGCCGCAACGCCGAGAATGAACGCGTTGTCATTGCTGGCGCGCCGGTTACCGCGGCCGGCTGGACGGTAATTGTCGAGCAGTCGCAGGCAGAGGCTTTTGCACCTCTATACGCTTCGTTGTGGCGGACCGGCGGGTTGTTGTTGCTCGCCACAGTCCTTGCCGCGGTGCTCGCATATTGGCTTGCCAGACGGATGAGCGGGCCTATCCTCCTGTTGGAGGACGGCGCTCTCAAGATCGGTGCTGGACAGTTCGATCACCGAATCAACATCTCCACTGAGACGAACTTGAGCGGCTGGCTGCTCGGTTCAACCAAATGGCGCAGGAACTTGCCACATAGCGGGACCGCGCGGAGCGACTGACACGGTTGAAGCGCTTCCTTGCACCACAGGTTGCGGAACTCGTAGAGAAAGCGCGAATGCTCGCTGGACAGCGCGCAGAAGTAGTCGCTGTGTTTTGCGACTTGCGTGGCTTTACTGCATTTTCAGCGCACGCCGAGCCTGAGAACCTCATGCAGGTCCTGCGTGAGTACTATGAGGCGCTCGGCGCGATCATCACCAAGTATGAAGCAACGCTCACTAGTTTTTCGACGGATGGATTGATGATTCTCGTCAACGCCCGGTTCCATGTGAAGGGCCGGCACTTCATGCCGTAAAAATGGCTGTCGAAATGCAGGATGCCACACAACAACTGATATCTGGGTGGTGGCAACGTGGTTATAAGATTGGCTTCGGCATGGGGCTCGCTATGGGGTGGGCAACGGTGGGTCGAATTGGCTATGGGGCCCGCGCTGACTACACCGCAATCGGCAATGTCGTGAACTTGGCATCGAGGCTGTGTTCGTCTGCTGAAGATCGGCAAATCCTTATCGATTCTTCCGTGGCACGCCATTTGCCTGGCAGCATGCCGATCATTGACCTCGGTACGCGCCAGTTCAAAGGCCTCGAAGGGCACGTTCGGGTCTACAACATCGAGACGCAAGAAAGCGAACGGCCGAATTTAGATTCTGCTGAGAATGACGCAAGGGAAAGGGGCTAGGCTCCTCTGCATCGATGGCCGCAATCGTCTTCCCTGCACCGGAAGCGGACTTACTGCTGTCGGCCCCCATCCCGGTCGTCGTGGGCCCAGCCTGATTTAGCCCAAACTCGGGACTCTGCGGCTCAAATCCAGCGCCTAATCAACTCCGGCTGTTCAGATGCCGCACTTGCCGCAGCGCCGGGAACAGGTACGCCCACAATCCCGCAACCGCGATGGCGCCGATGCCACCGATCACCACGGCGGGGACCGTGCCGATCAGCGCCGCCATCGTGCCGGCGCGGAATTCGCCGACCTCGTTCGAGGCGCCGACGAAGACCTGGTTGACGGCATTCACGCGGCCGCGCACCTCATCCGGTGTCCAAAGCTGGATCAGCGTCTCGCGGATATAGACGCTGAACATGTCGGTGGCGCCGAGCAGAGCAAGTACTGCGATCGACAGCCAGGTGATGGTCGAGACGCCGAAAAGCACGGTGAAGGCGCCGAACAGGGCGACGAAGCCCAGCATGATCTTGCCGGCATGGTCGCGGATCGGGTGGCCGGCTAGCCAGACGGCGACGCAGATCGCGCCGATGCCGGGCGCCGAGCGCAGCAGGCCGAGGCCCCAGGGGCCGAGCTCCAATATGTCGCGCGCATAGACCGGCAGCAGCGCCGAGGCGCCGGACAGAAGCACGGCGAAGAGGTCGAGCGAGATCGCACCGAGCACGATCTTCTCGCCCCAGATGTAGCCGAAGCCGGCGAACAGGGTCTGCATGGTCGGCTTGTCGGTGGCTGTCTGCTGCGCCGGCTTCGGAATGGTGAAGATGAGCACGGCGGCGGCAAGCATCAGGATGGCGGCGGTGGCGTATGCCGCTTCGGCCGAAACGCCGTAGAGCAGGCCGCCGGCGACCGGGCCGACGATGGTCGCCGTCTGCCAGGCCGACGAATTCCAGGCGATCGCATTGGCGAAATCCTTCTGCGGCACGAGGTTGGCGAACAGCGAGGACGAAGCCGGTCCGTAGAAGGCCCGCGCGATGCCGAACATGACCAGCACCGCGAAGATCGGCAGCGGACCGTGCAGGCCGCGCAATGTCAGGAGCAGCAGGACCAACGCGCAGCCGGCCTCGATCAGCGTTGACAAGGTCATGATCAGCCGGCGGCCGAAGCGGTCTGCGACCACGCCGGTGACCAGGACCAGAAGCAGCGAAGGCAGGAACTGGACGATGCCGACAATGCCAAGATCGAATGGGTCGCGGGTCAGGTCATAGACCTGCCAGCCGACGGCGACGGACACGATCATGGTGGCGAAGGTGGTGAGGAAACGCGCCGTCCAGTAGCTGAGGAATGGGCGGTGCCGGAACGCGGCGTAACGCTGGTCGGGTGAAGTTGCTTCGGCTGTCATGATTTGAGGGCCCCGTTGCGACAATGGCCGGCGGGGCACTTCCACGGTGGGCGCTGGTCCGGCCAGAACGCTTTAGCCCAGTTCGTCCCGCCATGCGCGCAAAAATCCGCGCTGGATCAAAAGAAAATCGAATCTTTTGCGCGGCGGCTCAGTCCCGCAACGCGGCGGAGATGGCGTCGAGGCCGCCGCGCAGTTCCGTTTCCGTCGGCCAGCCGAAGCCGAGACGGAAGAAGCGCTTCGGCATCTCGAACCAGTGTCCGGGACCGACATAGGTGCCGTATTCCTCCAGCAGCCTTGCGTAGAAGGCGTCGAGGTCGAAGCCGGCATCGACATTGAGCCGCGGGAAGCCGACGACGCCGCCTTGCGGCCGCACCCAATCGACCAACGGCTCGCCGTCAATCCAGGCTTGCACGATGTCGCGGCGCCTGGCCATGTCCGGCAGCAGCGAGGCCAGGAAGGCGTCACGGCGCTCGAGCATGGTGCGAGCGATCGCTTCGTCGATGACGCTGCCGCAAATGCCGATCTGCTCCTTGGCGGCGAGGAAGGTTTCCTGCAGTTGCGGATCCCGGGTGACCAGCCAGCCGATGCGAATGCCCGGAATACCGAAGGCCTTCGACAGCGAGCAGACGCTGATGGCGCTTGGGCTGAGCGAGGCGGCCGCGGGCAGGCGATCGCCAAAGGAGAGGTCTCGATAGGTCTCGTCGACCAGCAGGCGGCATTTGTGCTTTTCGGCAAGCGCGACCAGCGCGTCGAGTTCGGCGCGTGTCATCATCGTGCCGGTCGGGTTGTGCGGGCAGGTGACGCTGATCAGCCTGGTGTTAGGCCGTAGCTCTGCCGTGAGGCGTTCGACGTTGAGGGCGAAGCCCTGGTCGAAGTCGAGATCGATGTAGGAGATGGCGCAGCCGATGGCCTTCGGCGTCTCGATGTTGGTGGCGTAGTTCGGCCGCACGACGACGAGATGGTCGCCGGCCGACAGCAGCGCAGTGGCGATGATGAACAGCGCGCCGGCCGCGCCCGCGGTCACCAGCACATCGTCTGGAGAAATGCCCTTGACCTGGCCGGCGATCAGCGCGCGCAATTGCTTGTCGCCGCGATGCTCGCCATAGAACAGCGTCAGGTCGGGCAGCGCGAGACCGATGTCGGAGAGCTTCTGGTCGGCGATCGAGCTTTCGGAAAGGTTGTAGCGGATGCGGTCGTAGCCGTATTCCTCCGGCGCTTCCTTCTCGATCAGCATCCTGGCGTAGTTCATGGCCTGTCCCCCGGCCGAGCGCTTCACCGTTCCGCGAAACGGTGAACCGCTCCCCCTCTTCGTTCTTGCGCAATTCCGGACGGAAAACCGCCTTACACTTTTCCTGGAATTGCTCTGGCGGTGGTAACCAAGCCATAAAAGCAGGAAGCCTGCCAAGGTCGATTCCTCGGCAGGCTTCCTCAAACCATTGGTGCAGGCGCGCTATTTCAGGCGGTCGCCTTGGCCTTCTTGCCCTTGGGCTTCACCGGTTCCGGATCCGCCTTGCGGCCAAGGCCGATCGATTTGGCCAGTTGCGAGCGCGAGGCCGCATAGTTGGGAGCGACCATCGGATAGTCGACCGGCAAGCCCCATTTGGTCCGGTACGCTTCCGGCGTCAGGCCGAAATGCACGCCGATATGGCGCTTCAGCGATTTGAACTTCTTCCCGTCCTCGAGGCAGATGATGTAATCCGGCGTCACCGAGCGCTTAGGATTGACGGCCGGGACCGGCGGGGGCGCGGCGGGCTCCGCCGGCTGGCTGATCCCGCCGATCGACGAGGCGACGCTGGCGATCAGCTCGCCCAGGCCCGAAGCGGGCAGGCGGTTCTTCGCGACATAGGCCGATACGATGTGCGCGGTGAGCTCGAGCAGGTCGACTTCCTTACTGGTGTCCTCGTCCACGTAGTTCCTCCATTTGTGCCGCAAGGTCGCGAAAAACGCGATGTGTAATGTCAAAGCGCTGCGAGCGTTGTTTGCGAATCCGGAAAAGCGAATAGCGTCGCAGGCCGGCGAATTCCTAGTCGGCAAATCTGCACGACGCAATCATCTATTGCACAGTTACACGCTATTTTGAACAATTATACTGAATTGTAACAATATCAGACGATCAGTGCCTTGTCGCGCCACAGACGAAATCCACCCTCGAAGGCGCGAGTGTTGTCGCCGCGCCGGGACTTTTCGGGCAATTCATCGAGCTTGTCGACATTGCCGCCGCCGATCACGACATAGTCCGGCTGCAAGGCGGCGCGAAGCCTGCCGACGACGTCGAAAACGTATTTGCGCCATTTTTTCTTGCCGTGCTTCACCAGTCCGCGCTCGCCGACATAATCCTCGAAAGTCGCGCCTTTCTTGTAGGGCAAATGGGCAAGCTCCATCGGCTGGCCGACATTCTTGATGATCATGGCGGCGCCCAGGCCCGTGCCGAGGCCGAGGAACAGCATGCGGCCGCCGTCATAGCTGCCGATCGCCTGCATCAGCGCGTCGTTGACGAGCTTCACCGGCTTGCCGAAGGCGGCGGTGAAATCATAGCCGTTCCAGCCCTTGCCGAGATTGAAGGGATCGAGCGAAGGCTTGTTGTCGCGCACGGGGCCGGGATAGCCCATCGAGATGACGTCGTAATCCAAGCCCTCGGCCAGTTTCTTCACCGAACCGACGACCTGGTCGGGGGTCAGGCTCGGCCCGGACGCTACGCGGCGCATCTCGCCGCCGGCGCTGGTCAGGATCTTCACGTGTGAGCCGCCGACATCGATGGTGAGCACGATCGGATCGCCGCTCGCCGCGGCTTTCTTTGCTGCTTTCGCCATTTCCTCCTCCCCCGAAAACTACTTCGTTGGATTGATCCAGCCGTCGGGCGGGCCGAAGCCGTTCATGGCATCTGCCGGTCCCCAGGTCTTGGGCGCATAGATCGCCGGCGCCGTAGTGTCGCCAAGCACCGGCCCGACGATGCGCCAGGCAAGCTCGGCCGCGTCCTGGCGCGTGAACAGCTGGCCGTTGCCGTTCATGGCGTCGCCGATCAGCCGTTCATAGGGAGGCATGTCGCCCCTGGTGTCGTCGAGTGCGGTCAGCTCCACCTGCTCACCGATCATGTCGTCGCCGGCGACCTTGCGCTGGGCGCCGATCGAGATCGCCACCTGCGGGTCGATGCGGAAGCGCACATAATTGGCGTCGCCCGGCTTGATCGGATCGAAGACGTCGAGCGGCGGCCGCTTCAGCCGCACGATCACCTCGGTGGCGTGCACCGGCATGTTCTTGCCGGCGCGGATGAAGAAGGGCACGTCCTGCCAGCGCCAGGTGTCGACGAAGAAGCGCACCGCGGCGAAGGTCTCGACCGGCGAATTCGGCCTGACGCCCGGCTCGGCCAGGTAGCCGTCGAACTGGCCGCGCACGACATCGTCCCTGGTCAGCGTGCGGATGGCGCGCAGCACTTGCACTTTCTCGTCGATCAGGTCGTCGGCCGAACGGCCGACCGGCGGCTCCATGGCAAGCAGAAGAAGGATGTTGAGCAGGTGGTTCTCGATCACGTCGCGAATGCAGCCGACATCGTCATAGAATTTGCCGCGGCCCTCGATGCCGAAATCCTCGGCCATGGTGATCTGCACGCTCTCGACGAAGTTGCGGTTCCAGATCGGCTCGAGGAAAGAGTTGGCGAAGCGGAAATAGAGCAGGTTCTGGATCGCTTCTTTGCCGAGATAGTGGTCGATGCGGAAGATCGACTGCTCGTCGAACACCAGATGCAGCACCCGGTTCAGCCAGCGCGCCGACTGCAGATCGTGGCCGAAGGGTTTTTCGATCATCAGCCGCGCGCCGCGCGCGGTGCCGGACTGCTCCAACCCCTGCACGACGGTTTCGAACATGGTCGGAGGGACCGCCATATAGTGCAGCGGCCGCTGCGCCGAACCCAGCGCCGTCCTCAGCTTCTCGAAGGTGGCGCTGTCGCGATAGTCGCCGCTGACATAGCGCAGCAGCGAGGCGAATTTGGAAAAGACATTGTCGTCGACCGCGCCCAGCGCACTGACGATGCCGTCGCGGGCGCGGTCCACCAATTTGGGGAGTTCCCAGGGATCAAAGGCGACGCCGATCACCGGCTCGGTCAGCGTCCCCTTGGCGGCCATCTGGTAGAGCGCCGGGAAAATCTTCTTGTGCGCAAGGTCGCCGGTCGCTCCGAAAAGCACCAGCGTGTCGGACCTCTCCTGGCTCATGCCCTGTCCCCCCTCACGCGCCGGGCTTCTTTTCGACATGGCCGCCGAACGCATAGCGCATGGCAGACAGAAGCTTGTCGGCGAATTGCGATTCGCCCTGCGAGGAGAAGCGGTCGAACAGCGCTGACGACAGCACCGGCGCCGGCACGCCGGTGTCGATCGCGGCCTTGAGCGTCCAGCGTCCTTCGCCGGAATCGGAGACACGACCGCCGAACTGGGCGAGCGCCGGATCGTTCTTCAGCGCGCCGGCGGTGAGATCGAGCAGCCAGGAGCCGATAACGCTGCCGTGGCGCCAGACCTCGGCGACCGCGGGCAGGTCGACATCGAACTGGTAATATTGCGGGCTTTCGAGCGGGCTGGTCTCGGCGTCGGCGGTGCGCTGCCTTTTGCCGGCATTGGCCGACTTCAGGATGTTCATGCCCTCGGCATAGGCGGCCATGACGCCATATTCGATGCCGTTATGCACCATCTTGACGAAGTGCCCGGCGCCGCTCGGGCCGCAATGCAGATAACCGAAGGGCGCCGTGCCCGCATTCTTGTCAGGCGTGGTGCCCGCGTCGGCGCCCGGCGCGAGTGTCGCGAAGACCGAATCGAGATGCTTCACCGCCTCGTCCGGGCCGCCGATCATCAGGCAGTAGCCGCGCTCGAGACCCCAGACGCCGCCGCTGGTGCCGACATCGACGAAGTTGATGCCTTTCACCGCCAGCTTGGCCGCCTGGTCGACGGCGTCGTGATAATAGGAATTGCCGCCGTCGATGATGATGTCGCCCGGCTCCATCAGCGCCGCCACCTGGTCTACGATCTTGCCGGTGATCGCGGCCGGCAGCATCAGCCAGGCGCAGCGCGGCTTGGCGAGCTTGCCGACGAACTCTTCCAGCGAGGCGGCGCCGACCGCGCCGTCTTTGACCATGCCTGCGACGCTTGCCGAATTGATGTCGTAGACGACGCATTCATGGCCGTCGCGCATCAGGCGCCGCACCATGTTGGCGCCCATCCTGCCCAGTCCCATCATTCCGATTTGCATGGTGTCATCCCGATTGCTTGAGGAAAGAAGAATTCACTGGCCGCTTGGTTGGTCGATCGCGACGGTGAAGTCGACATTCTCCCAATGCATCGCCTCGGGCCAGAAAAAAGTGAAGACGATCGCGCTTCCAGGCCGTAGGCCGGCCACCGGCAGATCGACAAGATGAACGCCGAAAGCGTTCTCGGCGGTATGGCTGTCCTGCACCGTCAGCCATTTGTCGCTGCTCCAATGGACGACGCCGGGTGCCGACAGCTCGACGCGCAGCACCTTGCCGGCAGGGATGGAGCGGATCCTGTCGTTGAAGCGCCACGTCCTGAATGGCGCAACGGTCTTTTGCTTGATGTAGCGCTCGACGCCTTGCGGCGGCATGTCGAAGACAGCGCCGTCGCGCAGCGAGCGCAGCAGCTTGATGTGTTCGGCATGCGCCCAGACCAGCGGCATGGCGCTGCCGGATGGGGCGCCCAGCCGCAATTCGCGGTCCGGAATGTCGGGGCGATCCCAGACCTGTTCCGGCAAAAGGCCACCCACGCCCGCCGAGCGTTCGAAGGTTTCCAGCAATGCAGCGGCCTTGTCCTTGCGGCCGGCGGCCAGCTCGTAGTGGGCGCGCTCGCCGGCGAGCAGCGGCCATGGCCGGCCTTGGCCAGTGCCATCGAAAGGCGAGCCGTCCTCGTGCTCGCCATAGCCGTCGCCGGTGTAGCGGTACCAGAGCGGCCCTTGCGGCAGGTCGCAGCGCAACAGCGCATCGACGACCTTGACCGTGTCGACGACGCGCGGATCGTCCGCGGCTCTCAGGCCGAAACGGACCAGCGCCAGCGCGTCCGGACTGATGATCGCCTCGGCCGGCTTGTCGGTGTCGGCTGGCGGGCGGTTCTTGATCGGCACGAAGCCGTCCTTGGGCGAGGCGGCTCCCGCATCGTCGGGCGGCGCGATGCGGACATAGTAGCCCGCGACGCCCTCGCTCGCGCAGACTTCGGTGCCGGTGACATAAGTCCAGGCTTCAATCTGGTCGTTCCAGCAATCGGCGGTTTCGCGCAGATAGTTTGCCGGCTCATTTTTATCGCAGATGTCCAGCATATCGGCGGCGGCAAGCAATGCCGCTATTTCCACGGCCAGCGTGAAGGGGCTGTAACCGGCGTCCTCTTCCCAGCGATCCTCGCCGGTGACCGGACCGTTGCGCACGATATAGGCGACCGCGTTCTCGATCATGGCCAGAAAGCCGGCAAGCTTCGATTTCGGCAGGTGGCCGGCGCGGCGCAAGGCATCGGCGAGCAACAGCGGAAAGGCGCATTCGTCCATCTGGATGCCCGGCCAATAGGCGGTGCCGTCGGACCAGACATTCTGCGGCCAGTGGCCGTCCGGCTGCTGGATCGAGCGCAGATAGGTGAGGATCTCCAGCGCCTGCCTGGCGTCGCCGGCGGCAAGGAAACCGCCCGCCGTCTCGACCAGGTCGCGCGGCCAGACGAGGTGATAGCCGCCGAGGTCGTCGTCGCCCTTGTTGAAGCCCCAGGGAATCGACAGGCTGGCGACAGCGGCGCCAGGCCTGGCGATCGACAGATGCGTTGCCAGCACCGCGGTGCTGACGCGGTATGTGTTCAGCCCGGAGGCGGCCGGACGATCGAGTTTTTCGAGACCCGCCTGGAATTTCCGCCAGTTTTCGACATAGGTTTCCGCTGCCGGCTCGAAACCCTGTTTCAGGCTTGCAAGGGCAAGGTCGGCGGCTTCTTCCGGCGAAGCGCCGAAGCCGAGCGCCAGCAAGGTGGTGGTCTTGCCGGCCGAAAAGCCAATCTCGCCGGCCAGCGCGACATTGCCGTTTTCGGCGGCCTGGCAGGAAGGGTCGAGCGCGCCGTTGTCGTGCAGTTGCTGCCAGCCGTCCGAAAAACCGACATAGCCGGCCGAACCTTCGCCCCAGGGCAAGGACGAGCCAAGCGCCAAAGAGACACCGCGTCCGGTGGCGAAGAGAATGCGCTGCCCCTTATGCTCGCCGAACCAGGCAGTGTTGCCCATGCCGGCATTGACCAGATGCGGCGCCAACAGCGCGTAAACGCGGTAGTCGGCGGCCGTACCTCTGAGCGCGGTGAAAGTGGTTTCCTGCAGCAGCACAGGGCGTTTCGGATCCGTAACGATGCGTTTTTCAATCCGGTAAGCGCCGTCGGAAGCGATGTTGGCCAGCCTGTAGCCAGGCACTCCGTCCTCGAAGTGTTCGACGGCATGGGCCGCATCGCGCTTTTCTTCGGAAAAATAACCGCCGGGACCGGTGACGACCAGCCCCAGGTCGCGCGTGCAGGCGCTGTCGAGGCGCGGATAATAGATCTCGTTAAGAATGCCATGGCTGATGGTGAACCAGAGCCGGCTTTTTGCTGAAAGCGCGGTGCCGACGCCGCTTTTGGCGCTTGACGTCCAGCGCGCCGGAATCCCGGGCGCGCCTTTTGCAACGGTCGGCGTCACTGCCATCAAATTCTCTCTCCTGCCGCGTTCCTAGACCATCCGCCTGAGGTTTTTCAATCGGCGCACCGCAAGTTGATCGCGTGGCCCAAATGCTTTGCAGTTGACAGCTTGCGGTTCCTCTGAATTTGTCTGACAATAGATAAAAAACAGGCAATTTGCGTTATGACTATCCATTAAGACCAGCAACCTCGGGAGGAACCGACATGAAGAAACTGCTCGTATTGAGTGTATTCGCAGCGATGCTCGCCTCGGGCACCGCGCTTGCCGACACCAGCGGCAAGAAGATCGCCTTCTCCAACAATTATGCCGGCAATTCCTGGCGCCAGGCGATGCTCGACAGCTACGGCATCGTCACCAAGAAGGCGGTCGAGGACAAGGTGGTCGCCGCCGCCGACGTTTTCACCACGGCTGACAAGGAAGTGCCGACCCAGGCCGCCCAGGTGCAGAACCTGATCCTGCAGGGCTATGACGCCATCGTCATCAACGCCGCTTCGCCCGATGCGCTGAACGGCGCCATCAAGCAGGCCTGCGATGCCGGTATCGTCGTGGTCTCGTTCGACGGTATCGTGACCGAGCCTTGCGCCTATCGCGTCGTTGTCGATTTCAAGGACATGGGCAAGCAGGAAGTCGAGCAGATGGCCAAGTTCCAGCCGAAGGGCGGCAATCTGCTGGAGATCCGCGGCCTCGCCGGCACCTCGATCGACGATGCCATCCATGCCGGCATCCTCGAGGGCGTCGCCGCCCATCCGGAGTTCAAGATCGTCGGCTCGGTGACGGGCGACTGGGACCAGACCACGGCGCAGAAGGCAGTGGCGACCATCCTGCCGTCGCTGCCGGATGTCGTCGGCATCGTCGACCAGGGCGGCGACGGCTATGGCGCAGCGCAAGCCTTCGCCGCCGCCAAGAAACCGCGCCCGACCATCATCATGGGCAACCGCCAGGACGAATTGAAGTGGTGGAAGGAGCAGAAGGAGAAGGACGGCTACAAGACCTGGTCGGCCTCCATCGCGCCCGGCGTGTCGACGCTGGCCTTCTGGGTGGCGCAGCAGGTGCTCGACGGACGCAAGGACATTCCGCACGACCTCCTGGTGCCCTATCTCGCCTTCACGCAGGACGATTTCGAGGCCGCGCTGCCGAAGATCAAGGAAGGCGGCGTCGCCACCCACGAATACACGCAGGAAGAGGCTATCGCGGCGATCAAGGCCAACATTAAATAACAGGGCATGATCCCGAAAAGTGTGCGGCGGTTTTCGGAAAAGATCATGCTCAGAAGAGAAGTGGGATGACGTTTCGAAGAAAGGTCATCTCACTTTCATGATCGCATTGCCGTCCGCATCGCCAGCCGGGTATCGTTGAGCATGCTCAAGGCAAACACCGACATCGTCCGGCTGAACGGCGCCGAAAAGCATTTCGGCGCCGTTCGAGCCCTTAACGGCGTCGACTTCCATGTCGGCGCCGGCGAATGCGTCGGCCTGGTTGGGCACAACGGCGCCGGCAAGTCGACGCTCATGCATATGGTGGCCGGCACGCTGCGGCCGGACGGCGGGCAGATCGCGGTGCGCGGCAATGCCGAGGCAAGCTATTCGGTGGCGCGCGCGCTGGAGCTCGGCATACGCTGCGTGTTCCAGGAATTGTCGCTCTGCCCAAATCTCAGCATTGCCGAGAACACGCGGATCAACCATCCCGCGCTCAAGGGCTTCGGCTGGCGGCGCAAGGCCGCCGATCTCATTCGCGCCAAGCTCGACGAGATCTTTCCGGATCACGGCATTTCGGAGGACGACATCGCCGGCGACCTTTCGATCGGAAGGCGGCAGATGGTCGAGGTGGCGCGCGCCTTCACGCTGACCAGCGAACCACTGCATCTGGTCATCCTCGACGAGCCGACCTCGTCGCTCGACGCACATACGGCAGGGCAGTTGCTTGCCTTCGTGCGACGCTTCGTGGCCGCCGGCGGCAGCTGCATCCTGATATCCCATGTGCTTGGCGAGGTGCTACAGAACGCCGACCGCATCGTGGTGATGCGCGACGGCAAGGTGGTCGCGGCGGATGCCGCTGATGTCTTCGACCGCGACAGGCTGGTTGCCGCCATGGGCGGCGCCGAAGGCCATCAGAAGGCTGCCGCCGAGGCCCGCAAGACCGAGCCCGGCGCGCTCAGGGTGCGGGCGCGCCCGGCCAGGCAGCAGGACGGCAAGGAGCTCGTTGCCCGCGCAGGCGAGATCATCGGGCTGGCCGGCCTCGCCGGCCATGGCCAGACGGATCTGCTGCTGGCGATTTTCTCGGCGGCCGCCCGCGCCAAGGCCGGCATCGAGGTGACGGCGCCCGTGGCGCTGGTCGCCGGCGACCGTCAGTCGGACGGCATTTTCGCGCAATGGTCGATCGCCCAGAACATCGGCATCCGCTCGCTGACCCGGCTGCGCAACGGCTTGCTGATTTCGCCGCAGCGCGAGGCCGATCTCGCCGAATTCTGGAAGAACAAGATCGGCATCCGCACGCCGGACATGAACAACAACATCTTCTCGCTGTCGGGCGGCAACCAGCAGAAGGCGCTGTTTGCCCGCGCGCTCGGCTCCGACGCCGAGATCGTGCTGATGGACGACCCGATGCGCGGCGTCGATATCGGCACCAAGCTGGAAGTCTACGACCTCGTGCGCGAGGAGGCCGCCAAGGGCCGCACCTTCCTCTGGTACACGACCGAAACCGAAGAGCTCGACAATTGCGATCATGTCTATGTCTTCAAGAACGGCCGCATCGTCGCCGATCTCGGGCGCGACGAGCTGACGGAGGAAAAGATCATCCAGTCCTCGTTCGGCGATGCGGGTTGATATGACCGCGATTGCTCCCGGCACGATCCCAAGATCCTCGCCGCGCGGCGGTGCCGCCAGGGCACGCATGTTGCGCGGTCTTTTGCCGGCTTTGTCGCTGGCGCTGGTGCTGATCGCGATCGCCTGGCTCAACCCGCGCGCCATCAGCTATTTCGGCTTCAACCTGATGCTCAATCTGGCGATCCCGATCGCGCTGGCGACGATCGCGCAGATGTTCGTGATCGCCGGCAACGAGCTGGATCTGTCGATCGGCACGTTCGTCGGCTTCGTCGGCTGCGTCACAGCGACATGGCTGAGAGATGCGCCGCTCATCGGCATTGTCGTGCTTTTGGGCTCGATCGCCGTCTACGCGCTGCTCGGCGCGCTGATCCATCTGCGCAACCTGCCGTCGATCGTGGTGACGCTGGGCATGAGCTTCGTCTGGCAAGGGCTTGCCATCCTGGTCCTGCCCAAACCCGGCGGCAAGGCGCCGGACTGGCTGCTTTCGATCCTGTCCTTCAAGCCGCCTTACATCCCGTTCCCGATCCTGGCCGCGCTCATCATCGCGGCGATCGTGCATTTCGGCCTGATGCGGACCTCCTATGGCGTGATCCTGCGCGGTTCCGGTGGCAACGCGGCGGCGCTCAGGCGCGCCGGCTGGTCGCTGCTCAGGACCAAGATCGTGCTCTTCGCGCTGACCGGGCTGTTCGGCGTGCTTTCCGGCATGGCGCTGATCGGGATCACCACCTCGGCCGACGCCAATATCGGCAATGGCTACACGCTGTTGTCGATCGCCGGTGTCATCCTGGGCGGCGGCGAGTTCGTCGGCGGCCGCGTGTCGCCAATCGGCGCGGTGCTCGGGGCGCTAACGCTGGCGCTGGCCGCCTCGCCGCTGCTCACCTTCATGCATATCCCGCCCGACTGGCAGGTCGCCGCCAATGGCGCGATCCTGATCATCGTGCTGGCGGCGCGCGTCCTGATCAGCCGCAGGGAGCGGTAAGCGATGACCTCGGTGCGCACGCTGCTGGAAAAACCCTGGATCTGGTCCTTCGTCGGCGCGCTCGTCGTCTGGCTGGCGACGGTCGCGTTCACCGGCGGCTACGGCGCCGGCGGCATGGTCACGGCTGCCTTGTCGCTTGCCGTCTTCACCGTCATCGTCGGCGTCGGCCAGATGTTCGTCATCACGCTCGGACCCGGGAATGTCGACCTGTCGCTGCCCGCCAATATCGGGCTGGCGAGCGCCGTCGCCATGAAGGTGATGGGCGGCAGCGATTCCATGATCGTCGTCGGTCTGCTCGCGGCACTTGCCACGGGTGCCGCGATCGGCGCCATCAACTATCTGCTGATCTGGGCGCTTCGCATCCCGCCGATCATTGCGACGCTGTCGGCCAGCTTCATCATCCAGTCGGTCGACATCAGCTATGGCCGCGGCCTGCAGATCAAGCCGCCGCCCGGCTTCGCCGACTTCACCAACTGGCAGGTGCTGGGCATCCCGGTGCTGGCGATGCTGACGGTGGTCTTCACCGTCGGCGCCGCACTTGCGCTGCAGCGCATGATCTATGGCCGCTCGGTGCTGGCGATCGGCCAGAACATCCGCGCTGCGTGGCTGGCCGGAGTCCATGTCGGCCGCATCCGCTTCCTCACCTATACGTTGTGCGGCGCGCTGGGCGGCATCGACGGGGCGCTGCTTGCCGGCTATTTCCGCGGCGCCAATGTCGATATCGGCAACGAATATCTGCTCGCCTCGATCGCGGTCGTCGTCATCGGCGGCACCTCGGTCGCCGGCGGCAAGGCCAACGTGCCCGGCGTGTGGGGCGCCGGACTGTTCCTGGTGCTGCTGCTCACCATGCTTAACACGTTCGGCGTCAGCGCCGGCGTGCGGCTGGTGCTGACGGGGCTGATCATCGTCGGCGTGATCACCGCGGCCGGCGGCGAGAAGGCGGTGCGGTAATTAGGCTTTAGCCGCCTTTGCCCGCTCGATCGCATCGACGATCATCTTCTTGGCGTATTTGGAATCGTGCCAGCCCTCGATCTTGACCCATTTGCCGGGCTCGAGATCCTTGTAGTGCTCGAAGAAGTGCTGCACCTGCTGGCGCGTTATGTCGGGGAGATGCGTGTATTCGGTGACGTTCTCGTAGCGCAGCGTCAGCTTGGGCGAGGGGACGGCGATCACCTTCTCGTCCTGGCCGGCATTGTCTTCCATGATCAAGACGCCGATCGGCCGCACATTGATGACGCAGCCCGGCACCAGCGCGCGGGTGTTGCAGACCAGAACGTCGATCGGGTCGCCGTCGCCCGACAGCGTGTGCGGCACGAAGCCGTAATTGCCGGGATAGCGCATGGAGGTGTGCAGGAAGCGGTCGACGAAGAGCGTGCCGGCTTCCTTGTCCATCTCGTATTTGATCGGCTCGCCGCCGATCGGCACCTCGATGATGACGTTGACGTCGTCAGGCGGGTTCTTTCCGGTTGGCACGGCTTCAATACGCATGGCTAAATCCCTCTCTCGATTGACAAGACCGATAGCGGGGGACGCGTCATGGTGCAATGCGTCGAATAGCGCCGGACGCTAATAGAAGCGCACAGTTTGTGATCACTTGTAACTTAGAGGCGATGCAAGAGCGGTTCACCGTTCCACGGAACGGCGAACCGCTCTATCTCATCGTTTTCACGCAATTCCGGGCGGAAAACCGCCCACACTTTTGCTGGAATTGCTCTAGTCGTTCCAGACGAAAGCGACTTTCTTCAGCGCCTTGTGCTCGAACACCTCGACGCCTTCGGCGATATCGCGGCCGCCATTGCCGGCATAGAACGCCAAGGCGTTGTGATTGTCTTCCAGCGCCCACACCACAAGGCCCCGCAGACCGTGGTCGGCGAGCCGGGCCTTGGCCGCCTTGAATAGCCGGCTGCCGAGCCCGATGCCCTGATATTCCGGCCGCAGATAGAGCTCGTAGATTTCGCCCTGCTGGCGGAGCTCGCGGGCGCGGTTCTTGCCGATCGTGGCGTAGCCGGCGACGGTTCCGCCGATCTCGACCACCAGCACGGTGGCGGCGCGGCGGATCGCGTTGGCCCACCAGTCGACGCCGCGGCGGTTGATCATCGAGGTCAGCGTGCGGTGCGGGATGATGCCGGAATAGGCACCGCGCCAGGCCTGCTGGTGCACCTCGGCGATGGCGCTCGCGTCGCGAGGCTCTGCTTTCCGGATGTCGATCGTCAGCGTGTTCATGATTGGTTAACCATAGACCCGCATCGGCCGATTGCAAAGAGTCCGGCATGCCACGTTGGCGATTTCGCACAGGCGAAAAAGTCGTGGGCAGGAGAGATTTCAGATTTCGACGAGGTGGTCGTCGAGCTCGTTGGTGTCGCCTTCGGTGACCGGGAAATGCTGGGCGAGCACCGCGCCGACAGCCTCGATCGCATGGACAAAACCATCGGCCAATCGGTCGTCGGCGGCATGTTTGGTCAGGTCGCGTACCACGCTGTCCCAGACATGCTGATCGACCTTGGCGTTGATGCCGGCGTCGGCGACGACCTCGGCATAACGCTCGGCAATGGAGACGAAGACGAGCACGCCGGTGCGCGCGCTCGTGCGATGAACGTTGCGCGCCAGGAACTGCTTCATCGCATTGGCGTGCGCCGCCTCATAGCGCAGCCTTCGCGGCACGAAATGAATACGCAAGGCGGGCAGGAACCAGAGCAAGGCAAGCGCCGAGACGAACGCGAGCAGTTGCGCCAGCACGAAATGCGGCAGCCGGATGGTCAGCCACAAACCCTCTAGCCCGTAGGCGACGGCGAGGCTGGCAACGAACAGGCCGAGTGTCGCCGTGAAGGCGGCCGGGAAGAAATAGCCGTCGCTCGAATGCGCGACGACGCAGTAGATTTCGCCGTCGGTCTTCAATTCGGCGCTGCGAATCGTCTCGGCGATCCGGTCATGATCCTCAGCGCTGATCGATCGCGTTGCCATGGTGCCTCACCAGCTTCCCGAGGAGCCGCCGCCGCCCGACGAGCCGCCGCCGCCGGAAAATCCGCCACCACCGCCTCCCGAGGACCAGCTCCCGCCGCCTGAGGACCAGCCGCCGCCACCCGACGACCAGCCACCCGAAGAAGAGCGCCGGTTCTGATCGAAGGTCATGCCGAGCCAGCGGTAGCGGCCGGGTCCGATCTTCTGGCCGAAAATCGGCGGCAGCACCGTCATCGCGATGCCGCCGAAGAAGATCAGCGCCCAGATGGTGATGAAGATGGCGAAGAACAGGTCGTCGGAATTGAACGGCGCCTGCTCGCTGCGCTTGCCGCGCGCCTCCAGCTCCTCCGGATTGCCCTCCAGCACCATGATCATGTCGTCGACGGCCTTGGTGATGCCGCCGGAGAAATCGCCGGCGCGGAAGGCCGGCACCATGTCGTTCTCGATGATCAGCTTGGTGTGCAGGTCGGTCAGCGTGCCTTCCAGCCCATAGCCGACCTCGATGCGCATCCTATGGTCGTTCGGCGCCACCAGGAGCAGCACGCCGTTGTTTTGCTTGGCTTGGCCGAGTTTCCAGAAGCGGAACAGCCGGTTGGCGTAAGGCTCGATCTCCTCGCCGCCGAGGCTGGGAATGGTGGCGACGACGATCTGGTCGGAGCCTTTGGTTTCGAAGTCGGCGAGTTTTTGCGTCAGCGCCACGCGGGTGCCGGCATCGATGATGCCGGCATTGTCGACGACGCGGCCGGTGAGGGCGGGGAGATCGGCGGCCAGGGCGGCGAGGGGGAGGAGAAGCGAGAAGATGCTCAGCAAAACGCCATAGAAGGCATTCTGTCGCGCCCCCCTCTGGCCTGCCGGCCATCTCCCCCACGAGGGGGGAGATTGGCGGTTTGGCCGCCGGCTCTCCCTTTCAGACCTTGGCGATTGGCGAAAGCCGACGCGACATCCGATCTCCCCCCTCGTGGGGGAGATGTCCGGCAGGACAGAGGGGGGCGCGAAGGAACGCAAAGCTGACAAACTCAATTGAATGTCCGCTCACCCGCCCTGCTTGGTGGTGCTCGTGCCGAAATCGACCTTCGGCACCTGCATCTTGTCTTCGTCGACGGTGAAGTTGGCGAAGGGCTCGTTGCCGCGGAACCAGAAGGTCGCCCACAGCACGGACGGGAAGGTCCTCAGCGTCAGATTGTAGTCCCTGACCGCCTGGATGTAGTCACGGCGCGCGACGGCGATACGGTTCTCCGTGCCTTCGAGCTGCGCCTGCAGCGCCAGGAAGTTCTGGTTGGCCTTGAGATCGGGATAGGCTTCCGACACCGCGATTAGCCGCGACAGCGCGCTGGTCAGCCCGGCCTGGGCATCCTGGAACTTCTTCAGCGCTTCGGGATCCTTCAGCGTCTCCGGCGTCACCGTGATCTGCGTTGCCTTGGCGCGCGCCTGAACAACCGCGTCGAGCGTGTCCTTTTCATGCGAGGCATAGCCCTTCACCGTCTCGACCAGATTCGGGATCAGGTCGGAGCGGCGCTGATATTGGTTGAGCACCTCGCTCCAGGCCGCCCTGGCGTTCTCCTCCGCCGTCGGAATGGTGTTGTAGCCGCAGCCGGCAAGCAGCGGCAGCACGAAAGCCATCATCAGCAAGGCAGGCAGGGCGCGGAAAAGGGAGGGCGGTGAGAGGCGCTCGGTAATCATGATTGGTCCCTCGACAGAAGTTGCGTGCGAAGCATTACCACAATCCACGCGCAAGAAAATGTCCGGCTCATGACACCGGCTCCGGCTCGTTCATGCGCCTCTGTGAATACTTGCGCGAACAGGCTAAGCTGCGGGCAGGAAAGGGCAATTGCCATGGCTGAGCGCCGGGACGACGAGACCGAATCGCGCCGCATCCTCGAACGCGTCGAGCGCGAGACGGCGCCAGGCGGCGCCTCGTTCATCGTGCGGGCGGCGAAGGACGCACGCGACCGCGTGACCGCCGCCGATGCCGACCGTGCCGACCCGATCGAATATTGGGGAACCCGCATTGGCCGAACACTCGGCTTCATCATCGCCATTGGGCTATTGGTCTGGCTGGTGTATGTCGCAACGCGTGGCGGCTAGGACTCAGATTCCATGAATGCAGAAAAAACCGACGCGCCGCGCGCGGTCATCGTCATCTCCAGCCATGTCGCGCGCGGCTCGGTCGGCAACCGCGCCGCCGTCTTCGCGCTGGAGACCCTGGGCTTTCCGGTCTGGGCGGTGCCGACCGTCATCCTGCCCTGGCATCCGGGTCACAGCCGCGCCACGCGCATCGTGCCGCCGTTCGATCAGTTCAAGGCGCTGATGGCCGATCTCGAGCGCGCGCCCTGGTTGGGCGAGGTGCGGGCCGTGCTGTCGGGCTATCTCGGCGAGGCGGGCCAGGCGGAGGCCGTCGCCTCGCTGGTTGCCGCAGTCAAGGAGAAGACGCCGAACGCGCTTTACGTCTGCGACCCGGTGATGGGTGATTCCGGCGGGCTTTACGTTCCGGAGGCGACGGCCGCCGCCATGCGCGACAAGCTGATGCCAATCGCGGATATCGCGACGCCGAACCGCTATGAGCTGGAATGGATGGCGGGCGCGCCGCTGCCCGACATCAAGGCGGTGACGGCGGCGGCCCTTCACGCCGGCCCGTCCACCATGCTGGTGACTTCCGCGCCGGCGATGATGACCGGTGGCACCGGCAATTTCCTGCTCGACGGCAGCCAGGCGCTGCTCGCCGAGCACCGCGTGATCGAGAAGCCGCCGAACGGACTCGGCGACCTGACCGCCGCGGTCTATCTGGCGCGCGTGCTTTCCGGCCAGCCGCCGGTCAAGGCGCTGCAATCGACCACGGCGGCCGTCTACGAGATCCTCGCCCGCACCGCGAAGCGCGGCGGCGATGAGCTGCAGCTCGAAACCGACGCGCAGAGCCTGTCGCATCCGATGGCGATGGTGCAGCTGCGTCATCTTTTGCATCCTGGACGGGACAAGCGGGCGTGAAACCGGCCGGCCACGCGCTGGCCGGCGTCGACGGCTGCAAGGCCGGCTGGATCGCCGTCCACCGCATGGCGGGCGCGCCGCCTTCGGTTTCCGTCTTTCCGAGATTCGAGGCGCTGCTCGACGCGCTGGCGGATGCGACCATCGCCGTCGACATGCCGATCGGACTGCCGGATTTTTCCAGCAAGGGCGGACGCGGACCGGAGGCGCTGGTGCGGCGGCTGCTCGGGGCGCGGCAATCAAGCGTGTTCGCCATCCCGTCACGCGCGGCGCTCTACGCCGATACCAGCGACTTCACCACGATCGAGGCCTGGTATGCAGCGCACCGGCGGGCAAGCGCGGTGGCGATGGGGACCTCCGACCCGCCGCGCGGCGTTTCCATCCAGGCCTTCGGCATCTTTTCGAAGATCCGCGAGATCGACGCTTTGCTGATCGCAAAGCCGGATTTGCGCGGCCGTGTCTTCGAATCGCACCCGGAAGTGGCCTTCTGCCGGCTGAATGGCGGCACGGCGATGGCGCTGCCGAAGAAGATCAAGGGCTCGGTCAACCCGGCCGGCATGGAGGAACGCAAGGCGCTGCTTTGCCGGCATGGCTATGAAAAAGCCTTCCTCGATCAGGCGCCGCCACGGGGTGCTGCGAGCGACGACTTCCTCGACGCGGCGGCGATGATGCTGATTGCCGGGCGTATCGCCAGCGGCGTGGCGCGGCCTTCGCCCGATCCGCCTCTGACCGACCGCTTCGGCATCCCGGTCGCCATCTGGGCTTGAGGCAAAATCGGCCTGTGCAGCTTTTTGCGGCATGCGATTGCGACGCCGCCATCCGCAATTCGGCATTGCCCGCGACCGGCATTTGCCGCTAGAGGCTTTTTTCGATCGCAACGAGCTGCCGCCTCCAACCCCCGGAAAGGCTCTAGCCGCCCATGCCTCACCTCCCCGAGCACCTCCTCGCCGGCTATCGCAACTTCATGAGCGGCCGCTACCCTGCCGAAAGCGACCGCTACCGCTCGCTGGCGCGCGACGGCCAGGCGCCCGAGACGATGATCGTCGCCTGCTGCGATTCGCGCTCGGCGCCGGAAGCGATCTTCGATGCGGGGCCGGGCGAGCTTTTCGTGCTGCGCAATGTCGCCAATCTGGTGCCGCCCTACGAGCCGGACGGCGAGTATCACTCGACCTCGGCCGCGCTCGAATTCGCCGTGCAAAGCCTCAAGGTGAAGAACATCGTGGTGATGGGCCATGGCCGCTGCGGCGGCATCCGCGCTGCGCTCGACACCAACTCCGCGCCGCTGTCGCCCGGCGATTTCATCGGCAAATGGATGAGCCTGATCGCGCCGGCCGCGGAGACCGTGGCCTCCAGCACGATGATGACGGCGACCGAGCGCCAGACGGCGCTGGAGCGTATTTCCATCCGCTATTCCATCGCCAATCTCAGGACTTTTCCCTGCGTCTCGATCCTCGAAGGTAAGGGCAGGCTCTCGCTCTACGGCGCGTGGTTCGACATCTCGGCCGGGGAGCTGTGGGTGATGAACAAGGAAACCGGTGATTTCGAGCGGCCCGAACTTTAGCGGAGGCGTGATGCAGCGCAGCTGGTGGAGGATCTTTGTCGCGGCGGCGCTGCTGTTGACGTCGATCGTTAGCGCCAGCGCCGATGACGGCGCCATCATCGATCGCTGGTATTCGGCGCTGCTGGCCGCCGACCGCACCGAATTGTCCGATCTCCTTTCCGACGACGTGCGCATGAAGCTAGACGACATCGGCGTCGTCCAGACCAAGGAAGATTTCATCGCTTCGATCGACGAATGGCGAGCCACGGTCGCTGGCGCCGCGATCCGCCATCGCATCGAAAAGAGCGAGAACGGCGAGACCACGGTGCTCGCCTGCTACGATTTTCCCAACAACGACGCGCTGATGCGCGAGACCTTCACCGTCGCCGGCGGCCGCATCACAGCGAGCACGCAGACGACGGTGGCGCAGGATTGCAGCGGCTACTAGTGCGAAGCCCGAGTTGCGCGATGCGCGGCATCGCCCTACATCCGGGACTGCCCGCCGCCTATCGAAACTCCCAATTGGATTTACCCATGTCAAAAGCCGTCGACCTAGCCGCCCATCCGCTGACCCTTTGGCAGGGGCCGCTCGGCCTGCCGGATTTCTCGCGGATCGGCGACAATGATTTCGGACCGGTGTTCGACGCGGCGCTTGCGGCGCACCAGGGCGAGATCGACGCGATCGCCGGCAACAGCGAGGCTCCGACCATCGAGAACACGCTGGCCGCGCTAGAGCTGGCCGGCGATGCGCTCGACCATGTCTCTTCGATCTTCTGGTGCCGGGCCGGCGCCCACACCAACGACACGATCCAGGCGATGGAACGCGAGGTTTCGCCAAAGATGTCGCGGCATTTCTCGGCGATCTCGATGAACGAGAAGCTGTTCGCCCGCATCGACGATCTCTACCAGCGACGCGAGAGCCTGAAGCTCGACGCCGAAACGTTGCGCGTGCTGGAAAAGACCTGGAAGGGTTTTGTCCGGTCGGGCGCCAAGCTCGATGCCGAAGGCAAAAAGCGGCTCGCCGCGATCAATGAGGAGCTTTCCTCGCTCGGCACCAATTTCGGCCAGAACGTGCTTACCGACGAGCGCGACTGGGCGCTGTTCCTCGACGAGGCCGATCTGGCCGGCCTGCCGGATTTCCTGAAGAGCGCGATGGCCGAAGCGGCCGAGATGCGCGGCCAGAAGGGCCGCTATGCGGTGACGCTGTCGCGCTCGATCTACGAGCCGTTCTCGACCTTCTCCGAGCGCCGCGACCTGCGCGAGATCGCCTTCAAAGCCTTCATCATGCGCGGCCAGAATGGCGGCGCCTCCGACAACACTGATGTCGTACGCGACATGCTGAAGCTGCGCGCCGAGAAGGCGAAGCTTCTGGGCTACGATTCCTTCGCGGCGCTGAAGCTCGACGACACGATGGCGAAGACGCCGAAGGCCGTGCACGACCTGCTCGATCCGGTCTGGGAAAAGGCGCTGGAGAAGGCCGCCGCCGACCAGAAGGAGCTGGAGCGGCTGGCCGCGGAAGCCGGCAGCAACGAGAAGTTCGCGGCCTGGGACTGGCGCTTCTACCAGGAGAAGCTGCGAGCCGAGAAATTCGCCTTCGACGAGGCGGAGCTGAAGCCTTATTTGCAGCTCGAACGGGTTATCGAAGCCTGTTTCGATGTGGCGACACGCCTGTTCGGAATCACCTTCGAGGAGAAGAAGGGCATCGCCGCCTGGCATGCCGATGCCAGGGTCTTCGTCGTGAAGAACGCCGATGGCAGCGAGCGAGGTCTGTTCCTGGCCGACTATTTCGCGCGACCGTCAAAACGCTCCGGCGCCTGGATGAGCGCGCTGCGGTCCGGCTACAAGCTTGGGCCGGGCGCTAAGCCGGTGATCTACAACATCATGAATTTCGCCAAGCCGCCGGCCGGCGAGGCGGCACTTCTGTCGGTCGATGAGGCGAAGACGCTGTTCCACGAATTCGGCCATGCGCTGCACGGCATGCTGACCGACGTCACCTGGCCGTCGGTTTCCGGCACGTCTGTCAGCCGCGATTTCGTGGAATTGCCCTCGCAGCTTTACGAGCACTGGCTGACGGTGCCGGCGGTGCTGGAAAAGCACGCGCTGCATGTCAAGTCCGGCAAGCCGATGCCGAAGGCGCTGCTCGACAAGATGCTCGCCGCCCGCACCTTCGGCGCCGGCTTCGCCACGGTCGAGTTCACCGCCTCGGCGCTGATCGACATGGCCTATCATGCGCGGCCAGACGCGCCGCAGGAGCCGCTTCGGTTCGAGGCCGAAACGCTGGAAAAACTGCATATGCCGGAGACGATCGCGATGCGCCACCGCACCCCGCATTTCGGCCATGTCTTCGCCGGCGACGGCTATTCAGCCGGCTATTATTCCTACATGTGGTCGGAAGTGCTCGACGCCGACGCCTTCTCGGCCTTCGAGGAGACGGGCGATGCCTTCAACCCGGACCTGGCCGAGCGGCTGCTGAAGAACATCTACGCCGCGGGTGGGTCGAAGGACCCGGAAGAGCTCTACACGGCGTTCCGGGGGAAGATGCCTTCGCCTGAAGCGATGATGGTGAAGCGGGGGCTGGTATGATTGGCTGATCTCCCCCTTGTGGGGGAGATGGCCGGCAGGCCAGAGGGGGGCGCTGTCCCGCCGACGTTTCAGGCCCTCAAAGTCGCGCCGACACGTCGGTTGGTTTTTACCCAAGCTACGCAAGGTCGCGATCCTTCGCGCCCCCCTCTGCCCTGCCGGGCATCTCCCCCACAAGGGTGGAGATTGGCTGTTTCCACGGATCCGCCACCCGCGGCCAAATCGGCCGCGTCAGCTTCCTGTAGTCCGTCACCGCCGGATTGCTCGGATAGGAACTCGGCGCCGCGACATAGATGATTTCGGCGGCGATCGGTTCGAAGCCGGCGTAGAAGTGGTTGGTCGACTTGATCAGCAGAATATCCTTTGCCATCGGATCGATGCCGATGTTGGAGAAGATATCCGGCTCGAAGGTCTGGGTGCGGTTGGTGTTCAGGATGATTTCGACCTCGGTGCCTTCGATGCGTACCACCGCTGACGGCCCCAATGTCACCCGACTCGGGCCAAAGCTTTGCCAGCCTTCGCTGACAGCCTTCAACACCGTGACACGCGCATCGATCGGTTCGCCGGCCTGAGGGCCGGCCTTGCCGCCGAAGCGCAGGTCGATGACCGCGCCCTCGCCGGCGGCATGGCAGAAGGTCACCGCGATCGGGTCCCAGATGGTCGCGACGCCGACCCTGTTCACACCGCGCTCAAGCAGTTCGCGCAGCACGAAGGTGCCGTCACCCGGCACGCCGCCGCCTGGATTGTCCCAGACGTCGGCGATCACCACCGGCTTGTCCTTGCGCTTGGCCCGGACTGCAAGCGCCTGCTCAATGCCTGCTGCTGCGGACAGCATCGTCATCGCCGTCTGTTCGCGCAGCGCATAAAGCTCTCGCCCCAGCGTTTCCGCGAGCTTGTCGCCCTTTGCCTTGTCGTTGTCGGTGACGACGAGGACGCGCGTGCCCATCTCCGGCACGTCGGCGGCCATGAAGCCGTGGACGACCGAGATAGACAGCACGTCGTCCTTGCCGTGCAGCGTCTTGATCCTGTCGACGAAGGAGCGCATCGGCTCGCGGCTGGTCGGCAGCACCTGGATCATGCGACAGTCGAAGGTGGAGATCACCGGCTTGATATCGCCGCGCGCCGCGGCAAGACCGAGCTCGACGACATGCTCGCCCCGCTCGTAGAAGTCGGTGTGCGGGAATTCGAGGAAATAGGCCATGACATCGCAGGCCGCGACGCGTTTCGGGGTCAGGTGGCTGTGCGGATCGAATTCCGATGCGATCACCACTTTCGGCCCCACGATGGCGCGGACACGCTCCAGCAGATCGCCTTCGCAATCGTCATAGCCTTGCGCGACCATGGCGCCGTGCAGGCCGAGGATCACCGCATCGACCGGCAGTGCGGCCTTGAGCTGATCGAGTATCTCGTCGCGCAGCGCCTCATAGGTCTGCCGCTGAACCAACCCGCCGGGCTCCGCCCAAGTCGCGGTGCCTTCGATGACGGTCAGCCCTTCCCTGTCCGCGCGCTTGCGTAAAACCACGATCGGCGAGGAGCAAAGCGTCGGCGTCTCCGGGTGCTTGCCCGGACCGGCATAGAAGGCGATCTCGAACGAGGCCCGGTCGGTCGGCACCGGCGAGAAGGTGTTGGTTTCGGTCGCCAGCGAGGCGGTGAAGATGCGCATGAACTTTTCCTAAGTGGAGCTATTTGACGGCCCCGAGCGCGAGGCCTCGGACGAGGTAGCGCTGCAGCCAGATGAAGAGGATCGCCACCGGCAGCGTGGCCAAGAGCGTGGCCGCCATGACGTGATGCCATTCGATCGTGTAGCGGCCAGCGACGAGCGAGAAAACCTGGATGGGCAGCGTATAGCTTTCCTGGCTGCGCAGCATGGTGAGCGCGACCACGAATTCGTTCCAGGCGTTGATGAAGGTGAAGATCGCCGTCACCGCGATGGCCGGCAGGCAGAGCGGCAGGAACACTTTGCGCAAGGTCAGCCAGCGGCCGGCGCCTTCCATCCAGGCTGCCTCCTCGAGGTCGCGCGGGATGGTGTCGAAATAGCTCTGCAGCATCCACACCGTGAAGGCGACGTTGAAGGCCATGTAGATGAAGCCGAGCGCGGTGGTGCTCTCGACCAGGCCCCAGGCGGCCATCAGCCTGAAAAGGCCGAGCACCAAAACGATCGGCGAGATCATCTGCGAGATCAAAAGGAACTGGCGGAAGGCGCCATAGCCGGCAAAACGAAAGCGCGACATGGCATAGGCCGCCGGCACCGAGATCAGGATCGCGCCGATCGTCGCCAGCGCCGAGACGTAAAGCGAATTGAGCAGCGCCTGGCCGAAACCGGTCGCCACCCACATGTCGGCAAAATTCGACCAGTGGAATTCCCTCGGCCACCAGGTCGGCGTCAGCACCTCGGTGCGCGGCTTGACGGCGGTGAGGAACATCACCGCGAAAGGAAAAATCGTCACGACGATCAAGGGAGCCAGCAGCAGCCAGGCGATGACGGTGCGCTTCAGCTTCGGCGTCATGCGCGCCGCTCCCGCATGGCGAGCCGCACATAGATCATGGTGAAGACGAGCAGGATCGCGAACATCACCAGCGACACGGCGGAAGCCTCGCCCAGCTTACCGATGCGGAAGGCGAGCTTGTAAAGATGCGTGACCAGAATGTCGGTCGAGTTCGCCGGCCCGCCTTGCGTCATCACCCAGATGATCGGGAAGGAGTTGAAGACATAGATGGTGTTAAGCACGATCGCGATGTTGATGAAGGGTTTCAGGAGCGGAAAGGTGATCTCGCGGAACTGCTGGAAATGCGTCGCGCCTTCGAGCGCCGCCGCCTCATAGAGATCGTCGGGGATCGACGACAGGCCGCCGAGAAAGATCGTGGTGGTGAAGGGCACCGTCACTAGTATGCCGATCAGCACCTGCATCGGGAAAGCCGTCTCGGCGCTCGCCAGCCACTGGATGTTCTGGCTGATCAGGCCGAGTTTCATGAGCGCCGAATTCAGCATGCCGCTTTCGCCGTTGAGGGCCCAGCGCCAGACCACCGCCGTCATAGTCAGCGACACCGCCCAGGGCAGCATGATGATGACGCGGGCAAGGCCGCGGCCATAAAAATCCATGTTGAGGATCATCGCCACCGGGATCGACAAGAGCAGCGCGCCGCCGACCACCAGCACGGTCCACAGCCCCGTGCGCCAAAGTGCTGCGACGAAATCCGGATCGGCGGCGAGCGCCCAGAAATTGGCCAGCCCACTAAACTCGCGCAACTGGCCGAAGCGATTCACGTCATGCGTCGAAATCTGAACGAGGTCCCAGACCGGCCAAAAGATCACCACCGCCGCCAAAAACAGGCTGGGCAGCGTCAGCAGATAGGGCAGGAGACGATTTTGCATCGGCGGTTTGTACTGCGTTGCGAGGCATCAATGCGCTGGCTTGCCAGCTAACTAATCCTGACCTGTTCTTCCTGGGCGCTCAATCTCGAGCCTTCCGGCGTCGGAGCTACCCCTCATTGTCTGCCCTCCTCCGCGGCGGTTGCGGAAGGAGCCCTTCCTCTCCCCCGTCGATCGGGGGAGAGGTGTCGAGCGAAGCTCGACGGAGTAGGGGTCGACCCCTGGGCGCAAGGCGATGTTTGCGCCTAGCGCCCTTCGTATTTCTGTTCGCCGCGGTTGCCAGGTGGTTCCCCGACTCCGTCTCGGCTTCGCCGAGCCACCTCTCCCCTTCCAGAGGGAGAGGAAGAAGGGGTGGCGCGCCCCGCGGGGGTAGGGCGCGCCACGGGCGCAGGGAGGTACGCCCTATTTCTTCAGCACGCCATTGGCCTTCACCGCAGCGTCCTTCAAACCAGCCTCGGGGTCGCCGCCGAGATAGATCTTCTGCATGGCGTCCGACGTGATCTGGGCAATCTCTTCCCAGCCGGGGATGACCGGCGCGAAGCGGGCGTCGGGCAACAGCGCGGTAAAGGCGGCGAGGTCGGCATTGTTGACGTAATAGTCCATCTTGGCCTCTTCCTTGTTCACCGGTAGGAAGCCTTCGCCCTGCGTGAACTTGGCGCGCTGCTCCTTGGTGAACAGGAAGTCGAGCACCTTCCAGGCCTCGTCCTTGTTCTTGGAGTTCTTGAACATGATGATGGAGTCGGTCACGCCGTAGGTGCCGCGCGCGCCGGTCGGGCCGGCGGGAATGGCGGCGACGCCATATTTCAGGCTCGGCGCTTCTTCCTTGATCTGGTTGGACAGGAAGGGCGCGGTGATCATCATGCCGACCTTGCCCTGCTTGAACAGGTTCTGCACGTCCTCGCGGTTGTTCGAGGTAACGCCCGGTTCTGTCAGGCCTTCGTCGATCATCGACTTGTAGAGCTTGGCGGCTTCGAGCGCGCCCGGCGTGCCGAGGCCCGACGTGCCGTCCTTGTTGAGGATCTCGGTGCCCTGCGACCACATCGCGTAATAGTAATAGACGTCGGTCTCGATCTCCTTGCCCTGCAGGCCGAAGCCGAAAGCGCCTTGAGCCTTGATCTTGCGGGCATCATCCTGCAGTTCGGTCCAGGTTGCCGGCGGCTTGGCGATGCCGGCCTTCTCGAACAGCTCCTTGTTGTAATACATTGCGCGCGCCGAGGCGGCGATCGGCAGGCCGTAGGTGTGGCCATCCATGATCGAGGGCGACAGGAAGGTGTCGATGAAGCGGTCCTTGAACTCGGGCTTGATGTAGCTGTCGAGCGGCTCTGCCACGCCCTGCTGGACGAAGTCGATCAGCCAGCGTGTACCGATGATCGAGAGGTCGGCATTGGTGCCGGCGGTGATGTCGGTGGTGAGCTTCTGCAGGAGCACGTCCCACGGCACTACTTCGTACTTGATGGTGATGCCGGGATTAGCCGCCTCGAATTCCTTCTTGACCGCTTCGAAATAGGGGCCGGTCTTGGCGCTGTATTCGGCGACGGTGACGCGCACTTCGCCCGCATAGGCCGGCGCGGCAAAAGCCAGCATGCTCATTCCGGCCAACAGGCCGACAGTCCATTTCGCAAGGCTCATCTGATCTCTCCCATTGATGCGCAGTCGCGCCCCTGGCTCTTATGAACTCAGGATTTATGTGACTTTCCTACATTATCCCTCATTTCGCGATACGCAAGCAGTTTATCATGTTGCTTAATTACATTTGCTTGGCTAGCTTTCTAGGCTCAAAATGAGGAATGGAGGAGCGCGCAGCGTGGGTTCGACAGTCGAATTCGAAGGCAAGACCGCGGTCGTCACCGGCGCCGGTGGCGGCCTCGGCTCGGCGATCGTCGCGCTCATGGCCGGGCGCGGCGCGCGCATCGTCGGCTGCGACCAGTCGATGGAGGCGCTGGTCGGCCCGCACATCGCCTCGCGCCATGTCTTCAACCTGCTTGACCGGGCCTCGATCGAAGCGGCGATCCCCCGCCTGCTCGACAAGGACGGCGTGCCCGACATCCTGATCAACAATGCCGGCTGGACGCGCGCCGAGACGTTGAAGGCGCTGACGACGGCGAAAATTGAGCAGGAGCTCGATCTCAACCTGACCGGCGTCATGATTTTCGCCGATCCGTTGATCAAGGCGATGGCCGCGCGCGGTTCGGGCAGCGTCGTCTTCATCTCCTCGGTCAATGCCATTTCGCATTTCGGCAACCCCGCCTATGCGGCGGCCAAGGCCGGCATCAACGCCTATGCCAAGTCGATCGCCGTCGAGCTCGGCCGCAGAGGGTTGCGCGCCAATGTGGTGTGCCCCGGTTCGATCCGCACCGCCGCCTGGGACCATCGCCTGGCCAAGGATCCGGAAATCCTCGGCCGGCTCAAGCGGCTCTATCCGCTTGGCCGCATCGTCAATGCTTCGGAGGTGGCGGAAGCCGTGGCTTTCCTTGCCTCCGACCGCGCTTCGGGCATAACTGGCGCCGTGGTGCCGGTGGACGCCGGACTGACAGCCGGCTACCTGCCTTTCATCGACGACATATTGGGAGCGTGAGCATGACCGACGTCCAGTTCCGCAACCTGTCGAAGTCCTTCGGCCAGCACAAAATCCTCGAGGACATCAATCTCGACATCCGGACTGGCGAGTTCGTCGTGCTGGTCGGCCCGTCCGGCTGCGGCAAGTCCACGCTTTTGCGCATGCTGGCCGGGCTGGAGACGATCTCCTCCGGCGACCTCGTCATCGGCGGCACGCGTGCCAACGACCTGCCGCCGCAGAAGCGCAATATCGCCATGGTGTTCCAGTCCTACGCGCTGTTCCCGCATCTGAAGGCGTCGGAAAATATCGGCTTCGGCCCGAAGATCCGCGGCGAGAACCGCGCCGCGATCGACGACAAGGTGAAAAAGGCCTCGGGCGTGCTCAACCTCTTCTCCTATCTCGACCGCTATCCAAGGCAATTGTCGGGCGGCCAGCGCCAGCGCGTCGCCATGGGCCGCGCCATCGTGCGCGAGCCATCGGTGTTCCTGTTCGACGAGCCGCTCTCCAATCTCGACGCGCAGCTGCGCGTGCAGATGCGCACCGAGATCAAGGCGCTGCACCAGCGGCTGAAATCGACCATCGTCTATGTCACCCACGACCAGATCGAGGCGATGACCATGGCCGACCGCATCGTCGTGATGGATCACGGCCGCATTCAGCAGGTCGGGCAGCCGCTGGAGCTCTATGACCGGCCGGCCAACAAATTCGTAGCCGGCTTCATAGGTTCGCCGTCGATGAGCTTCGTTTCGGGCGCGCTGAAGACGACCGGAGCTCAGTCCTGGTTCGAGACGAAGAGCGGCCGGCTGGCGCTCGCCGGCAGGGCCGCTTCCGCCGGCGACACGATTGAGGCCGGTATCAGGCCCGAGCACTTCGTCGTCGGGGCAACTGACGATGCGATTGCGATCAAGGTCGATGTCGTCGAGCCCACCGGCTCGGAAACCCATGTCTATGGCTCGGTCGGTGACGATACGGTGCGCGCGGTGTTCCGTGACCGGCTGCAGGTCAAGCCCGGCGACCGGCTGCCGGTGAGCGTCGACCCGCGCAACATCCACCTGTTCGACAAGGCGACGGGCCTGCCGCTGTGAGAAGACGATGAAGAGCCCGGCCGACATCATCACCCGCCTGCAATTGATGTCGCAGGACGGCACCAAGTCGGACCGCCGGCTGGCCGGGTTGGTGCTTTCCGACCTCGACTTCGCCTCCAAGGCGGCGATCTCCGAAATTGCCGCTCGTGTCGGCGTCAGCGAGCCGACGGTCACCCGCTTCTGCCGCAATCTCGGCTGCGAGGGCCTGCGCGATTTCAAATTCTATCTGGCGCAGGCGATCGCCATCGGCGGCCAGTATCTGTCGCCGGAGCCGCTCAGCCGCGACGCGCGCGAGCAGCGCATTGCTTCGGCCATCACCGAGGCGGCGATCGCCGCCATCCAGCGCGCCAGCGAAAACCTCGACATGACGACGCTGATGGCTGTCGCTGCCCGCATCGCCAGCTCGGGCAACATTTTGTGCATCGGCTCCGGTGGCATTTCCTCGATGATGGCGACAGAGATGCAGAACCGGCTGTTCCGGTTGGGGCTTTCGGCGCTGGCCCAGGTCGACGGCCAGCTGCAGCGCATGTATGCCGCCGTCGCCACGCCGGAAACGACGCTGGTTGCCTTCTCGGTTTCGGGCTATGCGCGCTCGGTGATCGAGGCGGTCGAGGTGGCGCAGCAATATGGCGCGGCCACCGTCGCCATCACCGCGCCGGACTCGGCGCTGGCCAAGGTCGCCGACACGGTCATCCTTCTGCAGTCGGTCGAGGACGGCAACATCTACAAGCCCACCTCGTCGCGCTACGCGGTTCTGGCCATCGTCGACATGATCGCCACCACGGTGGCGGAATCGCGCGGGCCGAAAGTCTTGGAGAACTTGCGCCGCATCAAGCAGAGCGTGAACACGCTGAAGGTGGACGATCCGAGGCTGCCGCTGGGGGATTGAGTGATTGCAGCGGCTTTGCGCCGTCGAAGTAGGCGATCCTTCGCGCCCCCCTCTGGCCTGCCGGCCATCTCCCCCACGAGGGGGGAGATCAGATGTCACGCCGGCTTTCGCCAGTCTCCAACGTTGCTGAATAAGCAGGACGCCGAAGCTGCCAATCTCCTCTCGTGGGGACGCCGTCCCGCCAGCATCTCGAAATTTTGGATTTACCCGATCAGCGCCTCGACGCTTTTCGCCAACTCAGCCGCATCTCCCACCACCCGTACCGTCTTCAGCCGCGAGGTGCCGCCGGCAACCACCGAAACGGCCGACACAGGCACACCAAGCACCTTGGCCATCATCCGTTCCAGCGCTTCATTGGCGGCGCCGTTCTCCGGCACGGCGCGCACGCGGGCTTTGAGGTGGCTGCGGCCGTCGGCGGCGGTCTCGACACCGTCGACCCAGTCGAGCGCCGCCTTCGGCGTCAAACGCACGAAGAGGTCGATGCCATTCTCGCGCAGCCGAAACGGCGTGCTCATCAGGCGCTGGTCACGACCCAGGACCAGACGGTGGTGACCAGAAGCTGGCGGATGAAGAAGATGATCAACAGCAGGATGATCGGCGAAATGTCGATGCCGCCGAGATCGGGCATGAAGCGGCGTATCGGGCGCAATGCCGGCTCGGTCAGCCGATAGAGCATGTTGCCGACGGTGCCGACGAACTGGTTGCGCGAATTGACGACATTGAAGGCGTAGAGCCAGGAAAAGATCGCCGAGGCGATGATGATCCACCAGTAGATATCAAGCGCCATGACGATGGTCTGAATAAGGGCAATCATGCCGGTCTCCAAATTGTCGCCGACATGTAGCCATTGCTTGGCGTGCGGGCAAGGCCCGCGGCTTGGCGAGCGGGCAAGGCCCGCAGGCTTCGGCACATAGCATCAGGCCATCGTTTCGCCTTGACATCAAACGGCCGCGACCGATACAAGCCGATCCGCTGGAACGGGGCTGTAGCTCAGCTGGGAGAGCGCATCGTTCGCAATGATGAGGTCAGGGGTTCGATCCCCCTCAGCTCCACCAGCCAGCACAAGCATTTGCCTCCCGGGCGGCTTCGTCCCCGCTCCGCATTTCGTGAATGTTGGATTTCAGGCCGCATGCCTGGAACCAATGGCGGGTCGAGACTGTTCAGCTAAGGTTTGATACGACGCTGACGCGCCCGGCCGGTTGGGCATGCGGCGATCCCCGAGGAGGTCCATCATGCAGATTTCATCCAGGTTCCGTTCCGTCGCGGTAGCCGCAATCGCCGCCGCAGGCGTGAGCTTTGCCAGCGCCGCGCATGCCGACAGCGGCTCGATCCGCTTCTCCGTCTACAAGGCGGCCTTCTTCATCGGCGGCTCCGGCGGCGAAGGCACGCTGACCTTCCATGGCAAACGCTATCCGATCTCGATCGGCGGCGTCTCGGGCGGGCTCGCTTTCGGCGCGTCCAAGACCTATTTCCAGGGCACGGTGCGCCACATCCGTCGCGCCAGCGATGTGACGGGCGTATATGGCGCGGCCGGCGGCGGCGGCGCGGTCGGCAAGGGCGCCCAGGTGATCGTCATGACCAATGACAAGGGCGCCCAGCTCGAGCTCACCGGCAGGCAGGTCGGCCTGCAGGTCAACGCCGATCTCAGCGGCATCAGCATCGCGCTGAAGCGGTAAGAGCCGCAGCTCCGCTCGTGCTTCCTAGGGGGGCCGGCAAGGGCGCTGCCTGGGCGCCGAATGTCGGCCATTGCGGGCCAAGAGACCGCAAGCAGGTCGCTTGGCAGACGAAGGGCGACTCCCGGCTTAGAGCGGTTCACCGTTTCGCGAAAACGGCGAACCGCTCCATCACTTTGTTTTGTCGACATTTCCAGGCGGAAAACCCGCCGCTCACACTTTTCCTGAAATTGCTGTAACCGAATATGCTGCGCATTTTCAGGGTGGTTTGAAATCAACTTTGTTTTGTCGCGCGGGTGGGTCAGTGCGCCACCAGCGCAGCCCCTCCAGCGCCAATTCTCAGTCAAACGCCTCATCGGCAGAGTGTTCCTTTATCGTCGCCTCGCCTCACCGAATGGCTGAGTGCTCCGGTCCTGGAACGTCTGAACGAAGCGGTCATGAACTTTCGCTGAATGGAGCCTTCAGCCTCCGTTCCGAGCGACTTCCCTACAAAGGGGCCGTTCAACCCGCGGTCCCCTGCCGCATCGAAGGAGAAGTCCTATGACCCGCACATCGATCATCGCCACGGCCTTTGCCGCCCTCGTCGGTTTCACCGCCGTCGCGCCCGCCATGGCCAACGACGTCAACATCGAACAATATGGCTGGCGCAATTCCGCAGGCGGCGCCCAGCACGGCTACCGTAATCGCGTCCATTTCCACCAGGATGGCCGCTTCAACACCGCGATCGGCCAGCAATACGGCCATCGCAACCTGTCGGTGATCGGGCAGCAGGGCGTAAACAATTACGGCGCGACCTACCAGTACGGCAACCGGAACGCCGCGGGCATTGCCCAGTTCGGCTCGAACCATACCGCGATCCTGACACAGGACGGCAACGGCAACATCGCCGCCGGCGTTCAGGTCGGCCACGGATGCAATGCCGATGTCAACCAGGGTGGCAGCGGCAATGTAGCCGCTTTCGTCCAGGATTGCCCCTGAACCATGGTGGCCGGCAATGGTTTGCCGGCCATCCTGAATGGCGAGGAGATCCATCCATGACCAAAATGGACAGACATACGGCAGCGGCATCGGCCGCGCTCCTGGCTGTGATCGCCGCCGGCGCGACCGGCGCGACGGCCGGCAAGGATGGCTCGACTTCCGGGCCGCTGCGATGCGAGATACGAGATACGATTGAAGCAGACGCCATCCGGCTGGAGCCCCTGGCCTATGCCGACAAGAGCGCCAGCGGCACCTACACGGTCAGCGTCTCCGGAGGTGGCGCGTCCGGCTTCGCCAACATCCGGCAGGGTGGCGCCTTCGAAGCCGGTCCGGGCAATCCCGCGTCGCTCGGCCGGATGAGCCTGGCGTCAGATGGTGCTGCCTACGACGTCAAGCTGAAAGTGACCGCAGGCGGCACGAGTGTCAGCTGCGTCAAACAGGTGCCCAGCGCGACCTGAACCTGGTTCTCCGGGTCGGTCAATCGAAAGAACGGCTCCGGGCAACCGGAGCCCTTCGCCATTTCCGGCAAGCCTTGAAGTAGTCCCTGAGAAGGAGCGGTGCCTTGCCGTCCGGATTTACACAAAGACAAATGTCTGGAGCCGCCGGCGATCTGTCGAAGGCTGAACCACTCAGGGTCTTGAATGGCTGCTGAACGACCCCTTCCGTCATTGTTCAGCTTGGTTACGCGACTGTCCCTCATCAACGGTCGAACCCGCCAGGAGACGTAACATGAACCGCCAGATCACGAAGCTCATCCACGCCACCGCGCTCGCTGCCGCCATCGGTCTGCCCGTTGCTTGCGCTCCGGCAAAAGCGGGCGGTTCAATCGGGTTTTACTACTCGCCTCGGACGGCCCGCGATGCGCGGGCGCTGGATCTCGGTCTGCGCGCCTATTCGCTCTATAGCGGGCTGCGCAGCGGCGCCCATATCAGACAGTTCGGGCGGAACAATCGCGCGGGCATAGGTCAGGACGGCGCCGGCAACCTCGGCATAATTCGACAGGAGGGCAGCGGGCACTCCGCCACCTTGCGGCAGGGCGGCGACGACAATTCCTACGGCATTTTCCAGTTCGGCAGAAACACCGACGCCAACGTCGCGCAGGACGGCGACGGCCAGAGCGGTGCGGCCGTGCTGTTCGGCTGGTAGGCGAGAAATCGCCGGGTCGCGGATACGTGGCGACTGTCCGGCCTCATATCCGCCGTCGATCGTCTTCGTCACATCCCGCCAGGCCTGCAACCGACCTCCGCAAAGCGCAGGGCGGCTCCGGGCTTGGAGCGTTTCACCGTTTCACGGAAACGACGAACCGCCCTATCTCTTTGTTTTGACGCAATTTCCGGCGGAAGGCTACGGCGAAGTCGCCGGGCCTAACCGCTTCACACTTTTCCTGGAATTGCTCTAGACGGGCTCAATCGTCCCAATCATCCCAATTGTCTTCGTCTTGCGTCGGGTAGTTGGGGACGACCCGGATGATCGGCCGCGGACGCTGATAGCGCCAGTAATACTCGTCCGGCTGCGGCTCATAGGTGCGGTAGGCGGGCCTGTAGTAATGTTGCCGCTTCCAGTACTTGTGCTTTTTGTGCGGCCGCACGCAGTAGCCGTCCTCGGTCAGATAAGCGCATGTGACATGCGCCTCCTGCACCAGGTTGTTTCGAGCCGGCACGCCAATCATCGGCGCCGCCTCGACCGCCGGCATCACCGCCAGCATGGTCCCGGCAATGGCAAGAACAGATAATTTCATCGACCTCTCCAACGTCTCCAGATCAAGGCCGGAAGAACGTCGTGATTGGGGGCGATTTGCGGCAGCCGAGATCACTTTGATTTTCGGCCGCACATATGAGCGTTAGATGATGTATTGCGCCGGCATGCCCGAAGCCCGCTTCAGCGTGCAACTCGCGCGAGCGACCGGTGTCACGCCATCCCCGCGAGCCGGGCGAAATCCCGCAATGCTAATTCGCCAGCTGATCGAGAAGCGTGTCTATTTCCCCTTTCTTTGGAGGCTCGGGCGAAGCAGGGTCGGCTTGCGGCGAGGCTTGCGGGTCGACTGCGGCGGGTTCCACCGCCGGCGCGGTGGCCTCGGCTTCGGTCTTACTGCTGGTGTCCGAACCTGGCGGCGGCGCTGCGTTTTCCGTATTGCCGTTGTCTGGCGCCGCGGCTGCTGCGGGAGCGGCGGGCGGCGCTTTGGGCCGGGGCGCGGCGTTGCGCAGAATGTTGCCGATCAGATCCGCCGCTCCCTTGCCGGAGCCGTCGCCGTCTGTTTGGCCCGGAATCAGCTTGTCGAGTTTCAGTTTTCCGGTCGGCAGCCCAAGGCGGCTCAACATGTCCAGCGCGCCCTGCGGGTCCTTTGCCAACGCGCTCAGGTCCGGATAGGCTCGGGGCGCGGACAGCGGGCCCTGGACCACGATCGGCACCCCGATGCCCTTCACGCCAACGTCGCCGCCCTGGCCGGCAAGGGAAGCGACGACGCGAGGGTTGAGCCGCATGTCGAGCGTCTGTTCGGCGAGGTCCATCTTGCCCGAGCCGTCCATTCGCACCAGCGGGCCCAGCAGGCTGATGTCCGTCGTCTGCGCGACGCCGTTCTCGATCGCGAACGAGGCGCCGAGTTCCGTGAACGTCGTCTTCTTGGCCTGATCCTGCTTGAAACCGCCGGCGAGCAGTCCGACGAGGTTGTTGTAGACCTCCGCTATGTCGATGCCGCGGAAGGCGCCGTCGCTGAATTTGGTTGCCGCTTTGCCGCCGAGAGAACGGGCAAGCGATTTCGTGGTCTTTCCAGCGCCTGAAACCGCGACCGTCGCATCGAGCGTTCCTTCGATGCGGTCAAAATCCGCTGCGTCATGAAGCAAGGGCGCCGCGGCCGCGCCGGCGATTGCAGTGTTAAGGTCCAGGGAAGCTGCGTCGCCGGAGCCGTCGGCGGTCATTTCCGCGGCAATCGTGCCGCCGTAGAAGGGGCTTTGCGGCACATTCAGGTGGGTTTTGCCGTCAGCCACCGTCAGGACGGTCGCGACCGGCCCCGCGAAAACCTTGCCATAGCCGAGCTTGTCCGCCGCGACCTCGATCCTGGCATCGATTCCTTTGAGGAAGGAAAGATCGACCGGGGCGTCGGCTGCGCCGCCCGCTTTCTGCTTGCCGCCAGCCGGGACTCCGCCGCCGGCAAGCGCCGCAAGGTCGAGTTTGGCGAAATTGAGTGATGTCCGGATGGTGAGAGGCTGCCCCAGTTTCACCGAGCCTTGCCCCGCCGCCTTGACGCCGTTCAAAGCGACGGTGGCCTTCTGGAAGGAGAATTGCCTTGGGCCGGCATCGACATCGCCTTTGAAGGCAAAGTCCTGCAGGCCGCGCGAAGCGCCTTGTCCCAGCCATTGCGTCAGCTTGTCGAGTGAGGGCGATGTGGCCGAGACCTGGCCCTTGAACGTGCCGGCGCCCCCGGCAACGCCGTTTATGCTGCCTTCGAGGTATTTGGAGGAAACCGAAAGGCTGATCGGCCCGGACGCATCGGCGACCGAGGCGCGGCCAAGAAAAGATGCGGGCGCGATCTGGGACTTGAACGCAACGGCCTGTCCCCGCCAGGCGAGCTTGCCTGTCAAATCGATCGGTTTGCCGATACCACGAACCTTCGCGTCAAGATTGAGCCCGGTGATGTCGTTGGCTGTTCGGTCCTGGGCATCGGCAAATGCTGCAAGCGGAAGCTTGCCCTCGCGAATCCCGACCGTTCCCTGCAGATTGACGCTGTTGTGGATGCGTTCCGCGGTGAACCCGCGAAAAGCGAATCCCATATTGGCCGTGAGCTTGCCGGACAGCGGCACGGATTGTCCGGCCAGCTTCGCTATCGAGCCGATGTCCAGTCCTGAACTCGCAATATTACCCCGTATGGTGAGAGGTGTTTCACCGACATTCGTCGACGCATTCGCGGTGAGGCTTCCCGCGTCGAGCCCGAAATGCTCCAGCTTTGCCTCGAGATGGCCGTCCCTCAATATTGCTGCAAGCTGGACGTCGGAAGCCCGTATCTTACCGCCGATCAGTTCATCGATTGTCACGCTGATGTCAGCGTCGAAAGCGGCCAGCATGGCAAGCCTGGGCTCTGCGGAACCGGCCGGAGCTTTGCCCGCACTGAAATTATCCTCTCCAAGATCGCTCAAGGCGTCGATGTCGACGCGCTTGGCCGCCAGGTCGGCGAAGAAGTGATGCCGCGTCCCAGGCTGAAAGAGCGCGTCCATCTGGAGGCTCTGGTCGCCAATATCGAACTTTCCGCCCTTGATCTGATAGCTGCCATTGCCGTTGAGCTGAATCTCGCCGCTGGCATGCAAGGAAGAAAATTTGGAAACCGGCGCCGGGTCTAGCCGCGCCTCGACGGTGATTTGGGCCGGGAGCTGCCGCAGGATCGGCCGCAGCGCGGAAAGGCTACCGCTCATTTCAACGCGGCGGCCGTTGCTGGTGCCGGCCAATGAAAACGAAGCCTCCCGGTCGAGGTCCGGGACCCTGAAATCGGCGTCGATCGCCGTCACCGTGGCGGACTTGCCGGTCGAAGCGCCGGAGGTAAGGGTGCCATTCGTTATAGTCAGTTGGTTGATCGCCAGCCGTTCGAGCGTGTTGACAATCGCCGCGAACGGATCGGCCTGAACCTGCGTCGGTTCCGGAGCCGGCCCCGCGTTCGCCGAAGCCTGGATCGCGATTGTCGGTTCCGTCAGCGCGACGGACTGTATCTCGAGCTTTTTCGACCATAGCGACGACAGGGTTATCGAAGTCGAGAAGCGCGGAGCGGATATGGCGATTTCGCCCGTGCCGGTCGAGAGCGAGATATCATCCGCGACCACCGCCAGCCTGGGCAGCAGCGACAGTCTGACAGGTCCGTCCAGCCGAATGGTCATTCCGGTTGCGGACGACAGTTGCCGGCTCAATTCGGCACGAACCCAGTCAGTCGAAACTAGTGCGGGCAAAAGCAAGAGCAGCCCGACGACAAGAACCACAGCTACGGTGAGTGCAGCGACGATTTTTCTCACATCGACCCGCCAAAATGATCGGAAGAATCAGTATTGTTGAGCATACATGCTTCCGGCGCCCGACTGAATCCTGCCGAACCACGGGCTTCGCGCCGGACGAATTTCGGACTGCTCCACCGGTTCGCTGACGCTTCGCCGTGAGTCCTCGCGGCCAGGCCATTTGCATGCAAATGTTTCGAAGCGCACGTGTTTGGAAACGATCAGCCGTTCTCCGAGCCATTCCCGCGAAACAGACCGGACGCATTCATCCCACTTCCGACGGCCCTACGCGGTCTCAACGGAACAGGAAATGCGACGATGTCGATGCTCGGAAATCTCGGCCGCTCCATCATGCGCCAACATAGAAACGCCAAGACCAGAAACCTGATGAACAGCCTGTCGCCTGAGCTTCAGAAGGATGTCGGTTGGGAGGTCACGCCGAACGACCGCGAAAAGTCGCGGCTCGCGCAGATCGCTTTTGCCGGCAAACGTTGAGTTGCTCCAGCCCCTCGCCCGATTCGACGGGGGGCTCCAACTCTTTGTTTTTTAAGAAATTCAGGACGGAGGGCTACGGCGAAGGCCCCGAGCCTGGAATTAATCAAGACCGGCGGTCCCGCCACGCCCTCGGACAGCGACATATCAGCCAATCCAATGGAGGAAGTGCCAATGTCAGTGCTCGGGATCCTGCTTCATTTCAGCCGCACGGTCATTGAGGCTCACAACAATGCCAAGGTCAGAAACCTGATGGATGCGCCGCACGCACGGACCGAAGCCGGCAAAGAAAGGCCAGCGACGGACGGCGAGGGGCTGTCCGCGCAGCGGCGCGACCGATGATCGAAGTAGCAGCCAGGCGCTTCACTGCCGGGCAAGGTCTTCGAAGCTCAGGTCGAATCGCATCAGATATTTGCGCAGCCGGTCGGCATCGTTGCCGCTGGTCTTTTTCAGGCGCGAGACGGCGAAGAGCTTGCGTCCGGCGGCGCTGAGCGAATTGCTGTCGCGACAGGCCTCGACCACCGTGGCGAGCTGAGCGCGGTCGAACGGATCGATTTCGGCAAGGCGATCGGATCCCAGCACGTCGCGCAGCAGCGCGTCCGGATCGTTGTCGCCGCTGCCGCCGTCACGCCAGAGCTGGCCGAGCCGTGCGATCTCGTCGCGCACCGCTTCCTCGTTGATGCGGCCGAGCGGGGCAAGCGTGGCCATGCGCGTCACCGAGGCGGACAGGTCGCGAAAATTTGCCCGCCACTGCGCTTCCGGCGTCATGGCGAATTTCAGATAGAGCTCGCGCGCTTCCTTGTTGAAGGTGACGTTCTGTCCCTCACGCTCGCCGAAGCGGCGCAGCTCGAATTCGAGGTTGGGCTCGATGTCCTCCTTGCGGTCGCGCAGCGCCGGCAGCTGGAACGTCCAGAGGTTGAGCCGCGCGAACAGGTCCTCGCGGAACTTTCCCGCCTTCACGTCGATCGAGAGATCGCGATTGGTGCCGGCAAGCAGCTGGAAATCGGAGGTCACGTCCTGGTCGGCGCCGACCGGGAGGAAGCGCTTTTCCTCGATCGCCCTTAGGCACATGGCCTGTTCGTCGGGGCCGAGCTCGCCGATCTCGTCGAGAAAGAGCACGCCCTTGTTGGCCGACTTCATCAGGCCGGCGCGTTCGTTCTGCGCGCCGGTGAAGGCGCCCTTCACATGGCCGAACAGTGTCGACATCGCCTGGTCGCCACGCAGCGTCGCGCAATTGACCTCGATGAAGCCGCCCGACACCTGGCGCTGCGCCTTCTTCAGCTCGTAAATGCGCCGCGCCAGCTGCGATTTGCCGGCGCCAGTCGGACCGGTCAGCAGCACCGGGGCGCGCGAGCGGATCGCCACCTTCTCGATCTGGTCGATCATGCGGTTGAAGGCCACATTGCGGGTGGCAATGCCGGATTTCAGGAACGAGGTCGCCTCGTCGCGTTCGGCGGCGAAGCGGGTGGCGATCGCGTCATAGCGCGACAAGTCGAGGTCGATGATCGAATGGCTGCCGGTGGGATAGTCGCCTCCCTCCTTGCGCGGGGAAAGCTGCAGCAGCCGCGCCGGGATGAAACGCGCTTCGGTGAGCAGGAACCAGCAGATCTGCGCCACATGCGTGCCGGTGGTGATGTTGACCAGATAATCTTCCTTCTCGGGGTCGAAGGCATAGGCGCGGGCAAAGTCGCGCAGGCCGGTATAGACCTCGGAAAAGTCCCAGGGATCCTTCATCGGGATGACATGCCGCCTGACCTCCGTCGCCGGCGAGACTTCCTCGATGTCGGCGATGACCTGTCTGGCCAAACGCTCCGAATTGTCACCATGGATCAGCTCCAGCCGGTCGATGAACAGGCCGGGCTGCTGGCAGAGCGCGACCGTCGGTCGCCATCTTTTCCAGCGGTCCTCGCGCCCGCTGGCGTCGAGCGTCGTGCCCAGTATCCCAATCGCTACGCGTCGTCTCATTCTTATCTCATCGTATAAGGGTCGATATGCATGTATCACATATTGGTGTAGCCGGAAATAGAGCTTGCGGGTGGCAGCTCGAATGCCTGGATTTTTTAATTATTTGAAAACAATAGTTTAATGGAAATAAACCGGTTCGCCAGCGCCACCGCGCTCAAACTGGCACGCGGCTTGTAATGATCCTGGCGTTGACAAGAAGGATCACGACAATGGCAAACAAATCCGTGTTTGCGACGTTTGCAGGAAAGCTGCTCCCGCCGGCTGATGCCAGGAACCATGAGGGCGCCCAGGCCTACCGCCTGTCGCCCGAGCAGGCCCTGGCTCAGCTGGCGGCGACGGGAACGTTCAACGCCACGTTCTACGCCGAGCCGCGCGAGCAGCTCGACGAGGTGCTGAAGCTCGCCTGGCAGGTCGAGCCGGCCTTTCTGGCGAAGACCGCCGTCCATGCTTTCGAGCAGGGCTACATGAAGGACATGCCGGCGCTGTTGCTGGCCGCGCTGTCCTTGATGCAGGGCGACGCGTTCAACCGCGCCTTCGTCCGTATCGTGCGTAACGGCAAGATGCTGCGCAACTTCGTGCAGGTGATGCGCTCCGGCGCCACCGGGCGCAAGTCGCTCGGCTCGCGGCCGAAGCGCCTGGTCCAGGCGTGGCTCGAGCATGCGTCGGACTTCGAGATCATGCGTGCCGCGGTCGGCAACGACCCGTCGCTGGCCGATGTCGTGAAGATGGTTCACCCGAAGCCGGCTTCGGCCTCGCGTGAAGCGCTCTACGGCTATCTCATCGGCAAGCCGCATGACGTCGCCGCGCTGCCGGACGTGGTGAAGGCCTTCGAGGCCTTCAAGCGCGATCCGTCGCTGCCGGTGCCGGCGGTGCCGTTCCAGATGCTGACCTCGATGCCGCTGTCGCGCGAGCATTGGGTGCAGATCGCCGAGACGGCCAGCTGGCAGATGCTGCGGCAGAACCTCAACAGCTTCGCGCGCAATGGCGTGTTCGAGGTGGAGGGTTTTGCCGAGAAGCTCGCGGCGCGCCTCAGCGATCCGGACGAGGTCCAGCGCGCCAGGGTGTTCCCGTACCAGCTGATGGTGGCCTTCACCATAGCCGAGGCGGGTGTGCCCGGGGTGGTCAAGGATGCGCTGCAGGACGCGATGGAAGTCGCGCTCGGCAACGTGCCGCAGGTCGAAGGCAATGTGGTCGTCTGCCCCGACGTATCGGGGTCGATGGCCTCGCCGGCGACCGGCTACCGCAAGGGCGCGACCTCGGCCGCGCGCTGCATCGACGTGGCTGCCCTTGTGGCCGCCGCGCTGCTGCGCCGCAACCCGACGGCGAGGGTGTTGCCGTTCGAGAACGATGTGGTGGATGTCCACCTCAACGCTCGCGACACGGTGATGACCAACGCGGCGAAACTCGCGGCCATCGGCGGCGGCGGAACCAACTGCTCGGCGCCGCTGGCGCGGCTGGTGCGTGAGAAGGCGAAGGTCGACCTGGTGGTGTTCGTTTCGGACAACCAGTCCTGGGTGGACGCGACGCAGAACGCGCATCAGGGCACGGCGACGATGCAGGAGTGGCAGAAGCTTAAGGGGTTGAACCCGAAAGCCAAGCTGGTCTGCATCGACATCCAGCCCTACGCCACGACGCAAGCGAAGGGGCAGGCCGACATCCTGAATGTCGGCGGCTTCTCCGACCGGGTCTTCGACGTGGTCGGCGCGATGCTCGCCTCCGGCGGCGACCCTGACCATTGGGTCCGCGCGATCGAGGCGGTGGAGCTTTGAGAAATGGTGTCGGCGGCGCGTCCGCCGGCACCGCAAGAACAGGGCATGACGAATGCCGATGGAACTACAGGCTGTCACCCTCCAGGTCGCGGGTTCGAATCCCGTCGGGTCCGCCATCCTGCTTCGCTTTTCGAGCTTCGCAGGACAAGTCCAAGCCTTCGCACGAAGCAGGATGCCCTCCGAAGCTTCAGCGAAGGAGGGCAGCTATGGACCCGTAGCTCAGCGGTTAGAGCAGGACCTGCCGCAAGGCAGGGAGATGTTTCATCACCCTTGTCGTCATGCCCGACGACTTTTGCACGGCTCCATCGAGCCTCGAAAAGAAAGGAAACTGAACAAAAGGCATGACGGATGCCGGTGGAACTACAGCTTCAGGTGCTCCTCACGCGGGTTCGATTCCCGCCGCGCTCGATCGAGCGCGTGGCCGAATGGTTAAGCGGGAAACGTTTCACCAACACCTTGCCGTCATGACCTTCGAACAAAGCCGCGGCGAATGCCCGATGGAACTACAGTAGCAACCAAGCGGGATGCTCCGTGAGGTTCGACTCCTCACCTTGCTGGCGCTCTCTGGCACGAGCGGGACTCCCGGGTTTCATCCTATTTTGTCGCCGCGGCACGACGAACGAATGGCGAATGCAGGCAGGACTACAGGTAGCGCGTCCGCCGCAAGGCGGGAGGTCGGGTGTTCAAATCACCCCCTCGCTCTCTCGAGCGGGGTGGCGCAGTCAAGCGTCGTCTTGCCGATCCTTGTCGCCAGCCGATCGGATAGGGCGAATGCCTGCGGGAATACATCTGGTAGCCAGGTGGTTCAAATCCACCGTCGATCCCCGGATCGATCGGTTTCTCGCATCGACTTGTCGCCCGCCCTTGGAATGCAGTTGAGAGTTGAATGACGAATGGCGAATGCAGGCAGGACTACAGGGATAGAGCGTCCGCGACGGATGTCGTGGAAGGTCGGGTGTTCAAGCCACCCCTTCCATCCTTCGGGTGGAAAGTAGCTCAGTAAATTGTCTTGTCGCCCCTTGTCGCCAGACCATCGAGGACGAATGCTACGGGACTACAGGTAGACGCAGCCTGCTCAGAAAGTGAAACGCCGAGAGCGGGCGCCGAAAGGCGTGAGGGTTCGTGTCCCTCCTTCGCAGGACACTGCGACGTGGCGGAAAAGCGTCTCGTGACCCTTGTCGTCCGTTGATTTCAATGACGACCGACCGAAAGTGAAAGACATGACCGAGATCGTAAGCGGACAGGATTTGATCGACGCCGGAATGCGGCAGGGCAAGTGGTTTGCCCGGGCGCTCGTGGCGGCCAATGACGTGCTGGAGAAGGGCGGGTCGCATGCGGATGCGATCGAGGCCGCGCGCGCCTTCGCGCCGCCGCCGGCGATGCCGCTGCACGCGAGGGGCGCGCTGCCGCTGCATCTCAACATCCTGGCCGAAAACCAGCATGAGGCCGACAATGTCGAAGCGGTCACGCGCAGCATGACCGAACTGATGCGCACGCCCGTGGTTCGCGCCGGCGCCGTCATGCCGGATGCCTGCCCGGCGGGCTCGCCCGGCACCATCCCGGTCGGCGGCGTTGCCGTGTCCGAGGCCATCCATCCCGGCATGCATTCGGCCGACATCTGCTGCTCGATGGCGATCTCGGTGTTTCCCGGCGTGGCGCCTGCCGTGCTGCTCGACGCCGTGCACGCCGTGACCCATTTCGGGCCAGGCGGGCGCCAGCGCGGCCAGCAGTTCCGGCCGGCGGACGCGTTGTTCCAGCGCTTCGAGGCGAATGACATGCTGCGCGACCTGAAGAGCGCGGCGATCGAGCATTTCGGCACGCAGGGCGACGGAAACCATTTCGCTTATGTCGGCACGCTGAAGTCGAGCGGCGAGACGGCGCTGGTGACCCATCACGGTTCGCGCGCGCCGGGTGCCCGTCTCTATGCCAAGGGGATGAGGATCGCCGAAGGCGTGCGCAAGACGCTGTCGCCGGAGACCTTGCCGCAGAACGCCTGGATCCCGGCCGACACGCGGGAAGGCGATGAGTATTGGGAAGCCCTGCAGGTGATCCGCGAATGGACCAAGGGCAACCATATGCTCATCCATGATCTCGCGGCCGAAAAGCTGTCGGCGAAGGTCTCGGACCGGTTCTGGAATGAGCACAACTTCGTCTTCCGCCGCTCGGACGGGCTGTTCTACCACGGCAAAGGCGCCACACCGGCCTTCGACGGCTGGGCCGGCGACGCGACCGATCTGACGCTGATCCCGCTCAACATGGCGGAGCCGGTGCTGATCGTGCGCGGCAAGAAAACGGGCTTGGCTTCTCGCCGCATGGCGCCGGGCGCAATTTCTCGCGCACCCAGCACCGGCGCATGCAGGCCGGGCGCAGCGATGCCGAGATCTTCGCCGAGGAAACCCGGGGTATCGACGCCCGGTTCTTCAGCGGGGTGACCGACATTTCGGAGTTGCCCAGCGCCTACAAGAACGCGGCTTCGATGCGCCGCCAGATCGAGCATTTCGGCCTGGCGGAAATCGTCGACGAGGTGCTGCCTTACGGCTGCATCATGGCAGGAGACTGGGAGGCCAACGCGCCGTGGCGCAAGAAGAGGGAGCGGCGCGAGGCCGAGGCCCGCCGCCAGTAGTCGCCAAAGGATGCGGGCAGGAATGCCCGCATCCGGGTGGTGGCGAATACATTTGCTCGCCGTAGCTTCCCCTCGTTCCACTCACCTTACCGCCGTCGCTTTGTGATTGCGTTGGCGCGCATAGGCCACGCAGGCGTCGACCGTGCTGACACAGAGCGCATCGACGCTGTTCGGCAGATTGTTGTCGCCGGCGTAGGCCACTTCGGCGACATGGCCGCCGACCATGCGAATCTGCGTATTGCAGTAACCGCCGGGGGCGACATTGACGGACCCGCCGACAGCGGGGATCGCGCCCACGGCCATGGTTGGCACCGCAATGCTGAGATTGCCGCGCTGCACGGTGCGCTGATAGGTCCAGATCTGGCCGGACGCTCCCATATCGGCTGTCGCGGTCGGAAAGCCTGCGCACATGCGGACATCGGCCTCGCTGAGACCGACCATCTCCTTGCGGGCAGCGGCCGTGGTGGGGTCTACCTTGGCGATGCTCGACGTATCGTCGGGAATGACGCAGGAGGACAGGATGGGAATACCCGCCGCAACAAGGGCAAGTTTTCGAATGCGCAAAAATGTCATGCCGTCGGTCGGAGTTGCGTGTCGCCCGCATGCCCAGTTGCCTACCTAGGCAATCAGGCGGCGCGGTCAACCCACCTCACAAAAACGAGACGCCGTCACGCCACCCGAAGATAGCTCGTCATGCCCGTCTTCTGGTGCTCGATGATGTGGCAGTGCAGCAGCCAGTCGCCGGGATTGTCGGAGACGAAGCCCAACTGCACCTTCTCATTGGGCTGGATCAGATAGGTGTCGGAGACGAGCGGCTGGACCGCCCGCGTCGAAGACGACAGCACCTTGAAACTCATCCCGTGCAGGTGGATCGGGTGCGCGTGCGGGGTGAGGTTTTCCATGTCGATGATGTAGCTCTGGCCGAGCTTCAGTTCCGCCAGCGGTGCGGTCGGGTCCGGCGTGTCGCCCGGCCACGGCACCTTGTTGATCGCCCAGAAACTGTAGCCGAGCGAGCCGCAAATGCCGTCGGCGGGCACGTTTTCGGCCGTGGCGCTCAGCGCCAGCGGAATGCGCTTGGCGCCGGCGACGTCTACCTCCGCCACCGGATTGGCTTCGAGCGGGCCGAGATCGCGAAGGTCGCGCTTGAGCGATTTGCCGACCGAGCGCAGGGTCGCCAGGATCTTCGGCTTGGTGCCGCGCACGTCGCGCAGGCTGACGATCGCGCCTTCCTCGTCCGGCATGCGGATGGCAAGCTCCAGCCGCTGGCCAGGACCAAGCTGCAGTGCATCCGGGGCAAAGCGTTGCGGCACAAGGTTGCCGTCGAGCGCGATCACGGTCGCCTCGGCGCCGTCGACGCGAAAGGCATAGATGCGGGTGAGGTCGGTGATGGCGACGCGCAGCCGCACGAGACCGCCGGCCGGGGCGTCGAATTGCGGCTGGTCGAGCCAGTTGGCGGTGCGCACCGTGCCGAACGTGCCGGCCTTGGCCGCGTCGCGCGGCCTGAATGGCTCGATGAATTGGCCGTCGTCACCGAGCCGCCAGTCGCGCAGGTTGACGACCATCTCGGCGTCGAAGACCGGGTCCTTCGGGTTCTCGACCACGATCACGCCGGTCAGCCCGTGTCCCATCTGGATCAGTGTGTTGCAATGAGGATGGTACCAGAAGGTGCCGGCGTCGGGCGGCGTGAACGCATAGTCGAAATGGTCGCCCTGATAGACATAGGGCTGCACAAGGAACGGCACGCCGTCCATCTTGTTGGGAACCCGGATGCCGTGCCAGTGGATGGTCGTCGGATCGTCGATACCGTTGATCAAGCGCGCGGCAAACGCCTCACCTTTGCGCATCCTGACGACCGGCGGCATGCCCGCTTCGCCGTAGGTGAGCACGTTGTTCGTCGGTGCGCCGTCCGTCAGCCGCGCCTCAATTCTTGCGGTCTTGAGGACCAGCGGCTCGGGCTTTGCTGCTGCCCAGCCGGCAAATTTGCCGGCTGCCGAGAGGCCGACGCCGGCCGCGCCGGCGACAGCGGCGGTTTTGAGGAGGTTGCGGCGAGTCAGCATCATCATCTTGATTTCGGCGGGGAGCATGCCGCGGCAAAGTTGAACAATTCAGGCGCGTACCACCATCCGTCGCGCCGGCCTAGTCCCGCAGGCTGAACACAAATGGTGCCGTGCGGGTGACGCGAGCGCCAAGTTCCGCCGGCGGCGCCGGCACCGAGGCGCCCTGCAAGGCGGCGAGGGCTGCGCGGTCGAGATCGCCGTCGCCCGAGGATCGCGCCAACCTGGCCGAGACCACCTTGCCGGACGTATCGACCGTGAAGGTCACGATCGGCGTGCCTTGCACCCGCCTGAAGCGCGCCGCGCCCGGATAGCGCGTGTGCCGCGTGATCCAGGCCGCCAGGCTGGAATTCCAGCGCGACGGACTGACGCTCGATCGCTGCGCCGCATTCGAGGACTGCGGCGCGGCGACCTTTGCCGCCACCTTGGTGTCGATGCTGGCGGTGGTCATCGTCCTGGATGGCGACGCCTTTTCCTTCCCGACCCGTTCCTTCGGCTTATCGACCGGTTTCTTCTCGGTCTTTTTCCTAGCCTCGACCGGCTTCTGCGCCTTCACCTCCGCGTCCACAGCTTTCGGTTTGGGCAGCGGGATGACGACGTCCGGAGCGACCGCCTCGACGGGATCCGGCACAACCTCGTCCAACGGCGGCTGCTCGCTCAGCGCGGCCATCGCCTGCTCAGCTGGGTCGGCCTCTTGCGCCTTGTCGGCATCGATCGGCGGTTCGGTAGCCGGCTCTGTCCGCTCGATCATCGGTTCCGGCAGCGGGTCGGCCACCGGTCTCACGACGGCCGGCTTTTCCGTCTCCTCGGCTGCATCGGGCGGTCCGGATGTCACCCTGTCCAGCATCGCCGCCTCTTCCGGCACCGCGGGCGCGACGACTAGCGGCGCCATCTCGACCGCCAGCGCCGGCGGCGGGCCGCCATCCGGTATCTCCGCAAAGCTCAGATCCTGCACCGCGTAGGCGACCGCCACATGCGCGGCCAGAATGATCGCGGCCGCACTCGTCCACAGACCGACCTCGCGTACGCCGAAGCGCGGCTGCGAAATCCCGGAAAGGGCGGCGACGGTCATGGCGCTGAGCTTCCATCCGCTGCTTGGGAGGGGTTCGCGCCGGCCGCAGGCGTTTGCGGCGCAGCCTGCCCGCCGGCGCCGCCCGTGGTTTCGAGCCCGACCAGCGCGACCTTGAGATAGCCGGCGGCGCGCAGCAGGTTCATCACCTCCATCAGGTCGCCGTAGCCGACGGTTTTGTCGGCGCGCAGGAAGATGCGCGTCTGCCTGTCGCCCTTGGTGCGGCTGTCGAGCACCCCGGCAAAGGCCGGCCGCGGCACGCTGTCATTGCCGATCGCCAGCGTCAGATCGCTTTTCAGCGTCAGGAACAAAGGTGTCTCGGGCCGCGGCATCGGCGTCGCCGTCGAACCCGGCAGGTCGACATTGACGTCGGCAGTGGCAAGCGGGGCCGCGACCATGAAGATGATCAACAGCACCAGGATCACGTCGATAAACGGCGTAACGTTGATGTCGTGGCTTTCCTCGAGATCGTCGTCGGACGTCTCGCGTATCCGCGCCGCCATCGCCGTTACTCCGCCGCGATCGCCGTCGCCGGCGGCGCCGTGCGGAAATCGAGATCGCGGCTGACCAGCCGCTCGACGCCCGCGGAAGCATCGGCAAGGATCTGCCTGTAGCCGGCTATCGAGCGCGCGAAGACGTTGTAGATAACGACCGCCGGAATGGCCGCGACCAGGCCCATGGCGGTGGCAAGCAACGCCTCGGCGATGCCGGGCGCCACGACGGCCAGATTGGTGGTCTGCGCCTGCGAGATGCCGATGAAGGCCTTCATGATGCCCCAGACGGTGCCGAACAGGCCGACGAAGGGCGCCGTCGAGCCGATCGTGGCGAGCAGGCCGGTGCCGCGCGACATGCGCCGGGCCGCCGCCGCCTCGATGCGCGACAGCCTGGAGGCGACGCGCTCCTTGAGGCCGTCGCCGGACGCATGGTCGAGCGCGCCGGCCGAAAGCGCCCGTTCTTCTTCCGCCGCCCGCACCAGAAGCGCACCGGGACCGCCGCCATGGCCAAGTTCCCGACCGGCCTGCATCAGCGTCGCGGCATTACCGATCGCGTCGGCGATGCGACGGGCCCTCAGCTTGCCGCCGAAGACCTCCAGCGACTTGGCGAGCCATATCGTCCAGGTGACGAGGGAAGCGAAGGCGAGCCCTACCATGACCGCCTTCACGACGATGTCGGCATTCATGAACATGCCCCAGGGCGACAGGTCATGCGGCAGCGTCAGCGAGATGGAAGGCTCTGCACTAACGGCTGCGTTCGGAGCCGGCTGGGCGTCTCCGGGCGCGGCCGGCGTCTCTGCCGCGGGTGTTTGTGCCGGGGGTGTTTGCGGGGTCGGTGCGGCCGGCGCCTGCTCAACCGGCGCAGGTGCCGATTGTTCCTGCGCCGCAGCGATGCCTGCCGAAAGAGCGATGCCTGCCGAAAGAATGAGTGACGCGGCCAGCGCCGCCAAGAGACGGTTTCGGGACAAGGCTCGTCCTCGCTTCATCGTTGCAATGTGGCGTCCGCCGTCCATACAGACGCCAGGCGGCCATCCCGGTTGATTATGAAACATGACATTGCGAGTCAACTATAAAGATGACCGTGCTGCTCAACAATTTATGGCGACCGATTGTCCCGTCTGCGCAAGCTGCGGGTCTGGACCGCAAGGCAGTTCCCGGGCACGATGCGCATGAGCAAGGATTCTTCGCGCAATTGCGGACGGAGGTTACGGAAACGTGCCGAAGCGAAACCGCTGCGCTTTTCCTGGAATTGCTCCAAGGCAGGCGGCCCATGATCAAGGCGTTTTCGGAACGGTGAGCGGATTTTTGCCGGACCGTCGCTCGAAATGTCCCAGGGCGGCGCCCGGCCGGCTCACTTCATTGCCCGCCAAAAAATTTTCGTCTCACCGTTCCGTTTCCGTTTCCGGCTTCGTCTTGAGGGTCACAACAGGTGCGAGAGCTGCAACGGCCTCCGCCATCAGGACAAACGGAGCCAAGCCATGTCGACCACAGTGACCTTGATCAATGTCTTCACCGCCAAGCCTGGCAAGCAGCAGGAACTGGCCAACACGCTTGCCGAGGGCACGCGGAATTTTTTCAGCAAGCAACCTGGCTCGCTGTCTTCGTCGGTGGTCGTCGACGGCGACGGCAGCAAGGTCGCCAACATCTCGCAGTGGCGCTCGGCCGACGACATCGCGGCCTTCCGCGGCGATCCGCGCTTTTCCGAGTACATGAAGAGCATCATCGAGCTGGCCGCCGGCGAGAGCATGATGGGCCACACGACCTATTCCCACACGGGTGGGGTGGAGAACTAAGGAGGCTGCGTGACCGTTGCGGCGACCGAAACCAGGCTTCGCGCCTTCGAGCGCGAGGCTGCGTTGCTGCGAGCCAAGCTGCACCGCTACACTTCGCGCATGGTCGGATCGGTCATCGATGGCGAAGACATCGTGCAGGAGGCTTTGGTCAAAGGGTTCGTGGCGATCAGGAATGGCGACATGCCCGACAGAACCGAACCCTGGCTGTTTCGCATCGCGCATAACGCGGCGCTCGATTTCCTGCGCAAGCGGGCTCGTTCGCGCGGGCGCGAAAGCGAGATCGAGCTCGACACGCTCGCCGACGAGAATTCGGCGCTGGATGCGCGCATTGCCGCCGAGGCGAGCCTGGCCGAACTGATGCAGCTGCCGCCAACGCAACGATGCACGGTCGTGCTGAAGGATGTGCTGGGCCACAGCCTGGAGGAGATCGGCGAAATCCTCGAAACCTCCGACACAGCGATCAAGGGCGCGCTGCAGCGTGGCCGTGAGAGCCTACGCCAGCTGGCGGCCGCCCCCCGGATGGTGTCGCCCCGTCCGGCGCTAGACCGGCAGGACATGCGCCGCTTGGGCGACTATGTGGCCGCCTTCAACGCAAGGGAGTTCGATGTGCTGCGCGGTCTTCTGGCCGAGGACGTCAAGCTGGAGCTGGTCAACCGCCTGCGCGCCGACGGCAAGGAATATGTCGGCAATTATTTCGGCCGCTATGCCGACGAAACGCATTGGCATTTCACGACCGGCCTCGTCGAAGGCCGGCCCGCCATCCTGGTCACCAGCCCGGACCGTCCGGACGGGCCGCCGCGCTACTTCATCCTCATCCATTGGGAGAATGGCCGGATCGCCGGCATCCGCGACTTCCTGTTCGCGGACTATGTGATGGACGGTCTGGATTACTCCGACGCGCCGTGACCTTAGAGCGGTTCGGAAATGCCGAACCGCTCCAAGTATTTGCTTCTAGGCAATTCCGGACGGAAACCGCCAGACACTTTTCCTGGATTTGCCCTAGCCGGCGCGGTGTTCGGCAAAGGGATTTGCGGCAAACGCACCCGGCTGCGGGATCTCCGCTTCGCGCCGCGCCAGCGAATTCGCGATCAACGTGATCGTCTCGCGCCCGATGCGGGCGATCTCGCCTGGGCGGTCGATGCCGCTCAGCATGAACTCCTCGATGCCGAGCGCCGCATAGGGCAAAAGCGCCAGGGCGAGCCGCGCCGGCGGTCCTGCGATCTCGACCGCCCGGTGATCCGGGGTGCCGCTCCAGCCGTCCGCATGGATGCGCACCGGAAGCGCAAACCGTAGCCTGCCGGCGCGGCCGTGCTCGGCGGCGGCGCTGCGTGCACGTTCGATCAGCTGCCGCACTTCGTCGGGCGAGCCGGCGGCGAGCTCGAAGATATCAGCATGCTTGCCGGCGACCTTCAGCGCCGTGCCGGACTGGCCGCCGAGGCGGATGACAAGATCGGCGCCATGCGGGCCCTTGCGCGGCACGAAGCCGCCCCGGACACTGTAGAAGGCGCCTTCATGGTCGAAGGGCCTGTCGTTCGACCACAGCCGCTTCAACAGCACCAGATACTCGTCGATGCGCTGCCAGACCACGCCGTGGCCGATCGGCCGTGCCTCGGCATCGCTGTCTTCGAGCGGCTCGCTCAGCATGCGCAGCGACAGGCGACCGCCACCCCGGCGATCAAGCGCCGCGAGCTGCCTTGCAGCCACCGTCGGCTCGATCACGCCGGCCCAATGCGTCAGCACGATTTCGAGCGCGCTGGTGCGGTCGAGCGTTTGCGCGGCGATGTCCATATTGGTGAGCAGGCCGGCCGGATCGTCGACCACCAGCTTGCGAAAGCCGGCGTCCTCGATCAGCGACAACTTGGTCGCCGTCTCGGCGAAATCATAGAAGAAGCTGCCATTGGCAGCCTTACCGGGAACATGCGTGAACTCGATCGGCATTGCCATCTCCTCCATCACGTTGGCTTGCCCCGCTCCAAGGCCTTCGAACCAAATCCGCGACGCAAGCGCGCGACAGCCCCCTGCGCTCGGCCAGCTTTCCACTCCGGTTACGCAACTCAGGTTGTTTGACGGCGGGTCTCGGCCCGCCTTGAAATCAGGGGATCAGCCCCAGCACCACCGCGCCGGTGAACACGAATGCGAGCGCGAAGACGAGATAGGCGAACGTGCCGCCATAGGCGGGCCTCCAGCTCTGGTCGGCGGTCAGCCTGTGTCCCTTGCGGGCGGTCTGAGCGTTCTGGATATAGGACATATCGGCCTCCGTCTCAGCTGTTAATCTATAAAGTTAGTAGACTTTGTCGATTGCTATTTTTCGAGAATTTTTGGGAAAACGTTCTCAGAATAAGGCTTGACCGGGTAATCATTGCTCCCTCGAGACAGAATATCCGGGCGGGAACCGATGCAGGCAGGCACGGCAATCCCTGGAACCATGGTTTTTTCGGCGGCAACCGCCTCGCTGTTTCACGCTTGCCATATTCGACCCTTCCGGGGGGATCGTAGAGCCCAGCGGAAGCTGGATGCTGTCAAAAAAGCTCTCAATTTTGTCGGCCGCCGATGTTGCCTCGGAGTGCAGCAGGGCACTGAGGATCGCTGGTCGACATAGCTGAACCACGTGTTGCTGACGCCACCAGCAACCATCGGAAAAATGGCCGCCGCGAACAAGACCAAGAAATACTTCTGAAATAGCGATCGACGCATCGACGCGGCTTGAGATTGGGGGAAGGTCTCCCACGTGATGCGACCCGACCATAGGTCGCGACAGCTCAATCCAAGGAAGGTAACCTAAATTATTGCGTCTTGGTATGGCTAAGCCGTTCCCACTCATGGTCGCGTCTCTTGCCTTCCACGGGGATTGGATAAAGGAATGTTTCTCGGATCGGGGAAAGTCGCAATCACGATTCAGGGCAACGACGAACTTTACCTGTTAGGCCGAAATGCGGCGCAAAGCGGCCATTGGGTGTGCTCAAGGCATAGGGCTGCTTCCGGTTGGGCCAGCCGTTGGTTTTTACCCACCGCCCGCCTGCCGAAAATCAGCGCCAAGAACTCGCTCCGCCGCGGCTTGAGATGCATATCCCAGATGAGCCGGCGGTCGAGATAGTCCCGGCCAGGCTGGGCACAGGATAGTTCGACGCGGTACGCGCCGCGCACGACTCGGCGCTGGCACAAGACCTAGTTGCATAGGATTTCGGTGTCGCCAGCCGACGGCGCTTGAGATCACCCGCGCGTGGACTCTGCTACTCCGAAAAGCTCACGCTGACTCCGCGCTGCCGAAAATAAGCCTGCATCAACTTGCGGCCGGCGCGGTTGTTCTGCACCAGCCTTGTCGGATCGAACACGGCCTGTTTCTTCCCCTCTCGTGCCAGCGCAGCCTTGAGGGTCGCGATATGCGCATCGAGATCGGCATTATCCGCTCGAAGTGAGGCATAGATATTCTCAATCGCCTCGGCCAAGGTCAGTTCGCTCACAGCTGTCTTCCTTTGATTGATCGGGCGGCGCCTTAGCACAGATTCGCGGCTCCGCCGATACCGGCCAGACCGGCAATACACAGCGCCGGCGGCGAAAGCCGATGCATTCGCCAGCGCCTCGGACCTCTAGCAACGACACTTATTCGGACGGCTGCGCCGCGCCGCGCCGCTCAAGCGCGGTCGTGCGGATGATTTCAGCGATCTCCGGGCTGCTGCTGCACAGCATCTGGAAATCCGACGAGTGCAGTGACAGGAGTGACACCGATGTTGCGGCGCTGACGGTCGCCATACGCGGTTCACCGGTGATCAGCGCCATCTCGCCGAAAAAGGCGCCAGGGCCGAGCTCCACGGGGTTCGGCATCGCGACGGTGACGCGCCCCTCCACGACGAAGAACATCCGATCACCGGGCTCGCCGCTGCGGCAGATCACGGCGCCCGCCGGCACCGTGCGAGGTCGTAACGCGCGCACGATCTCGATCAGCACGGCCGGGCCGAGTTTCTGGAACAACGGCACGGCGGCGACCAATTGCCAATTGCGGACGAAATCCCCGCGACGGACTTCTTGAGCGAAGCCGGTAGCAAGAATACCGGCCCAGAGCGCGAAGATGCCGATGCCGCTCATCATGACTATCCCGGCAAGGACGCGGCCGGCGAAGCTTTGCGGAATGGCGTCGCCATAGCCGGTGGTGGACAGCGTGACCACCGCCCACCACATCGCCTGGGGAATGCTGCCGAATTTTTCCGGTTGAATGTCGCGCTCGATGACATAGGCCATGAGCGCAACACCGAACAGAACGACGCCGAAGACCGTGGTGACGCCGATCAGGTTTCGCGCTTCGTTGGTCAGGACCCTGCCCAGCAGCGGGAAGAAAGTCGAGTCGCGTAGCGGTTTCAACAGCCAGACGGCACAGTAGAGGCTCCAGTCGGGCGTGCCGACGAGCACAAACGCGGCGAGTGGAACCAAAACCGCCAGCACATCGATGGCGACCGCCGGCGTCCTGTCCCGAACGTCTCCCGCCCAGCGCTTGAGCACCGTCGCGGCCATCTGCAGAAGATAAGCGCCCCAAATGACCGCGAGCACGGCAACCAGAGCCAGTCTGCCTCGTCCGGACATGTCCGGTATCGTGAGCGCAGCCACGGCCAGAAGTCCCGGCGCAGCCAGCACCGCGTTGAGCGGCATGTAGAATCTTGAGAAAGGCAATATCGACATTCTGTACCCACCAGCCGCGACCACCCTCCAAAATAGATGCCTTAAAGGCAAGCGCAACGGTGCTTGCTCTCCTGCAATGTGCATCATCACCAAACGGTGAACTCGGATGTCCGGGATTGCTTGGTGACCGGACGTCGCCAGGGCGAGCACGAACTTTGACTCGTGGCGTGAAGTGGCCGTAGCGCGGATGGCGATGGGCAGCCACGGGGTGGACATTTCAGCCCGCATGGAAAATGATCATGTTGCTGTGCACAACGCTGCAATGCTGATCTCCACGAGAAGCCTGAGCGTGAAGCGGATCAACCGACCTCCGGGTCCAGCGAGCGGGGACGCAAATGGACACCACAGGGAATGGGCAATTGCATCGCGACGCGGGTGGGCGACCCCGTCGATCGGCCAACTGGCTTGCCCGCGCCGCCGTGTCGGCGGCATTCCTGCTCGGCATGGCTTTCGGCAGCACTGCGTTTGCGCAGGACCAGCAGCTACCAGCGGTGACGGCGGCCAGGCCGGTGGTGCGTGAAATCGTCGAAGACGACGAGTTCGTCGGGCGCTTCGAAGCCGTCGACCAGGTCGCCGTCCGTTCGCGCGTCAGCGGCTATCTGGATAAGGTCAGCTTCCAGGACGGCGCACTGGTCAACAAGGGCGACCTGCTCTTCACCATCGACCAGCGTCCGTACCAGGCGGCTTATGATGCCGCCAAATCGCAAGTGGACGTCGCCAAGTCACTGCTCGAATTCACCAAGATGCAGCTGGATCGCGCCAACGAACTTGCCAAGACTGGCAACATCTCGCCTGCCACGGTCGACGACCGCCGGCGGGAATACCTTGCGGCGCAGGCGCAGATGCAGGGCGCGACGGCTGCGCTGACGACGGCCAGCCTGAACATGGAATTCACCGAGATCAAGGCGCCTTTATCCGGCCGCATCGACCGCCGGCTGGTGTCGGTCGGCAACCTCGTGCAGCCGGATTCCACCTTGCTGACGACCATCGTCACGCGCGACCCGATCGACTTCTATTTCGACGTCGATGAGCGCCTGTATTTCAGCTACGCCCGCGACGCGAAGGCGCGTGGCGGCAGCATGCAGGAAGGCGCCGGCGGGCTCGATGTGGAGGTTCATGTCGCCGACCGCGCGGAGGCGGTGTTCAAAGGCAAGCTCGATTTTGCCGAGAACCGGATCGACAACGCGACCGGCACCATGCGGGTGCGTGCGAGATTTGCCAATCCCGACGGTATTCTCCAGCCAGGCATGTTCGGGCGCATTAACGTGCCGGGGTCGCTGCCGCATAGCGGCGTGCTGGTGCCCGACGACGCGATCGGCGCCGATCAGGATCGACGCATCGTCTTCCTGGTGGATGAGGCCGGGATGGTGTCGGCGAAGCCCGTGCGCACCGGCCCGCTTCTCGACGGCTACCGGGTGATCCGCTCGGGCCTGACCGGCGGCGAGACGATCATCGTCAAAGGGCTGATGCACGCCAGGCCTGGCACCAAGGTGAAGGTCGAGATGGTGACGTTGCCGCCCAAGGCCGAGACCGCCGGGTTGCAGCAATGAGGTTCGCACATTTCTTCGTCGACCGCCCAATCTTCGCATCGGTCGTTTCGATCGTCCTGCTGATCCTCGGCGGGATTGCTTATACCCAGCTGCCGGTCGCGCAATATCCCGAGATCGCGCCGCCGACGATCGTCGTTCGCGCGCAGTATCCCGGCGCCGACGCCCAGACGGTCGCAGCGACGGTGGCAACGCCGATCGAGCAGGAGATCAACGGCGTCGAGGGCATGCTCTATATGTCGTCCTATTCGTCGGGCGACGGGTCGATGGCGCTGACCATTACCTTCAAGCTGGGCACCGATCTCGACAAGGCGCAGGTGCTTGTGCAGAACCGCGTATCGGTCGCCGAGCCGCGCCTGCCCGAAGAAGTCCGCCGCCTCGGCATTACCACCACCAAGAGCTCGCCCGACCTGATGATGGTCGTGCACATGCTGTCGCCCGACAATACCTACGACCAGCTCTACGTCTCGAATTACGCCCGCTCGCGGGTGCGCGACATACTGCTCAGGTTAGACGGCGTCGGCGACCTCATCATCTTCGGCGAACGCGAATACTCGCTGCGCATCTGGCTTGATCCGGAAAAACTGTCCGCCCTGGGGATGACCTCGGGCGATGTGGTGCAGGCGCTGCGCGACCAGAACGTCCAAGTGTCGGGCGGCTCGATCGGCGCGCCGCCGACCGGCACCGGCACGGCGTTCCAGTACACGGTCACCACGCAAGGCCGCTTCAACGACGCCCGCGACTTCCGATACGTGATCGTCAAATCGACCGACGACGGCCGCCTGATCTCGCTGCAGGACGTGGCTCGCATCGAGCTTGGAGCCAAGGATTACGCCACCAACTCCTATCTCAACGGCAAACCGGCGGTGGCGCTCGCCATCTTCCAGCGGCCGGGCACCAATGCGCTCGCCGCGGCCGCCGAGATCCAGGACAAGATGAAGGAGCTTTCCCGCGACTTCCCGAAGGGGTTGAACTACGACATCGTCTACAATCCGACCGAGTTCGTCGCCGAGTCGATTCAGGAGGTCTACAAGACGATCCTCGAGGCGATGTTGCTGGTCATCGTCGTCATCATCGTCTTCCTGCAGTCGTGGCGCATGGCGATCGTGCCGATCGTGGCGATCCCCGTGTCGCTGATCGGCACGCTGGCTGTGCTTTACGCCGCCGGCTTCTCGCTCAACATGCTGACGCTGTTCGGCCTCGTTCTGGCGATCGGCATCGTCGTCGACGATGCGATCGTCGTGGTCGAGAACGTCGAGCGCAATATCGCCAGCGGGCTGGCGCCCAATCCGGCGTCGCACCTGACCATGAACGAAGTCGGAACGGCCATCATCGCGATCTCGCTGGTGCTGATAGCCGTGTTCGTACCGACAGCCTTCATCCCCGGCATTTCCGGGCAGTTCTACCTGCAGTTTGCGATCACCATCGCGGTGTCGACGGCGATCTCGGCATTCAATTCGCTGACGCTTTCGCCAGCGCTGGCCGCACTGCTGTTCAAGTCGCACCACGCCGCGGCGGCGCCGCCACGCTTTTTCCTCGCACGGTTCGGACGGGCGCTCGCCGACGGGTTCAATCGCGGCTTCGACAGGGTCGCCCATTGGTATTCGAGCATCATTCGCGTGCTGGTCGGCTCGTGGATAACGATCGCCGCCATGCTGGCTGTTTTTGCGGGCCTGATCTCCGCCACGGTCTATATGGCGCAGGCGGTGCCGCGCGGTTTCATTCCGTCGCTCGACCAGGGCTATGCGATCGTCGTCGTCCAGTTGCCTGACGGCGCCTCGCTGTCGAGGACCGATGCGGTCATCCAGCAGGCGTCGCAGATCATCCAGAAAACGCCTGGCGTCGACTACGCAGTCGCCTTCGCCGGCTTCTCCGGCGCGACCTTCACCAACGCCAGCAACCAGGGCGTGATCTTCGCCAGGTTCAAGCCATTTGACGAGCGGCTGAAAGCCGGCCAGTCGGCGGCCAAGGTCATCGGCAATCTGTTCGGCAGCCTGCAAAGCATCAAGGAAGCCTTCATCATCGCACTGCCGCCGCCGCCGATCCGCGGCGTCGGCAATGCCGGCGGCTTCAAGCTGCAGATCCAGGAGCGCAACAGCGCCGACATGCGGCAGATTCTGGCGCTTGCCTACGAAATCGCCGGCAAGGCCAACAAGACGCCGGGGCTGACGGGCGTGTTCACCACGTTCTCCGCGTCGAGCCCGCAATTCTTCCTTGCGATCGATCGCGACAAGGCGCGCATCCTGAACGTGCCGATCCCCAACATCTTCGAGACGCTGTCGATCAATTTGGGCACTGCCTACGTCAATGACTTCAACGCTTTCGGGCGCGTCTACCAGGTGCGGGCGCAGGCCGACCAGGCGTTCCGCCTCGATCGCGCCGACATCTTGAAACTGAAGGTCCGCTCGGCGACCGGCGCGCTGGTTCCGCTCGGCACGTTGATCGAGATCCGCGACGTCACCGGCCCAGCGCTGGTCCAGCGCTACAACATGTACGTCTCGGTGCCGCTGCAGGGCAACGCCGCGCCCGGCGTTTCCACGGGCGACGCGCTGGCATTGATGGAAGGGATCACGGCAAAGACGCTGCCGGCCGGTACCTCCTATGAATGGACCGAGCTCGCCTATCAGGAGCGCAACACCGGCAATGCCGCTGTCTATATCTTCGGATTGTCGGTCTTGTTCGTGTTCCTGGCGCTGGCGGCGCAATATGAAAGCTGGGTATTGCCATTCGCCATTGTGCTGGTGGTGCCGCTCGGCGTGCTCGCGGCGTTGCTCGGCGTGACTTTCCGAGGGCTGGACAACAACATCCTCGTGCAGATCGGCCTCATCGTGCTGATCGGGCTCGCCGCCAAGAACGCGATCCTGATCGTCGAATTCGCGCGGCAGGCGCAGGAACGCGGCCTGACGGCCGCCGAGGCTGCCGTCGAAGCCTGCCGGCTCAGGCTGCGGCCGATCCTGATGACCGCCTTCGCGTTCATCCTCGGCGTCGTGCCGCTGATGATCGCAACGGGCCCGGGGGCAGAAATGCGCCAGTCGCTCGGCACCGCGGTGTTCTCCGGCATGCTCGGGGTCACCTTCGTCGGGCTGTTCCTGACGCCGGTGTTCTACGTCACGCTCAGATCGCTGTTTTCACGGCGCAAGCCCCGTGCCGAAGCCGAGCCTTCGGGGCCGGCAGAGGCGCCATCGGAGACGGCCGCCGAGTAGGGTTACGAATTCGCCGCGTCGGGCGCAGCTTTTCACGCCAGAAAGTCGGCGAGTTCCGCGCCGGTAGCGGCGCTGATCGGTACTGTGCCGGCCGTTGCGATCGGCGGTGTCGGCGCGATTGCCGTGGCTGGACTCTCGGACCGCCTGTTTCCGCAGCTGCGCAGGGTGCGGCTTCCCAACGAGCGAAACTGATTGAGAACCGGAGCCAAGCCCCTCGATCCGGTACTCAGGCTAAACAGGCTGCGCCGACGACGGCTGAGATGGGCCGGAGGCCGCCAGTCCGCTTTTGCGGGCGAAGGGCGACAAGCTGCCATTAAAATCTCAATACCCAGGCTTCCACTTTTCCCTTGCCTTTGACATCGATAGGGCCGCGAGGCTCGAAGACAAATTGGTCCTTGAGCTGTTCATAGACTGGGCGCGTCACCTGAACAGAGTCGGGAACTCCGCCAGACTCCATGCGGCTCGCCAGATTCACTGTGTCACCCCATAAATCATAGATGTACTTACTCTTCCCGATGACGCCGGCGACCACTGGCCCGCTGTTGACGCCAACCCTGAGCTTCATCGAGACATTGTGTTCCATCGCGTGCTCGCGAGTAATATGGACCATGCGGATGGCCATCCGGACCATGCGCTCGGCGTGGTTGGCCACCGGCACGGGCAGGCCGCACACCGCCATATAGGCGTCGCCCACCGTCTTGATCTTCTCGATGCCGAGATCATGGGCGGCAACGTCGAAGCGCGTGAAGAGTCCGTTGAGAAACATCACGACATCGTGCGGCGGCATTTCCGATGTCAGTGTCGTGAACCCGACCAGGTCTGCGAAGGCGACCGTGACCTCGGCGAAGCCGTCGGCGATCCTCTCCTCGCCAGCGCGCAGCCGATTGGCGATCGGTGCCGGCAGGACGTTGAGCAGCAGCAACTCGTTCTCGCGGATTTTGTTCTCGATCACGACATTCTTTTGGTGCAGATCCTCAACCATGCCATTGAAAGCTGTGCAGAGCTCCCCAATCTCGTCGCGCGTGCGGACCGGCACGCTGGTCGCATAGTCGCCGGCAGAGAAGCGTTTCACCCCGGCAGTGAGATCGCGGAGCGGTCCGAGCAGCGCGCGCGAAAGCCAGGCGGCGGTGGCCGCGACCACGAGCATCGCCAGTCCTCCGACGAGCAACAGATCCCGGCGGAGTTCGGCGATCGGTGCGAAGGCCTCGGCGCTGTCGATCTTGGCGACGAGAGCCCACTTGACATCGGAAATCGCGAGCGGTCCCCATGAAGCGAGCGTCGGGACGCCACGGTATCCCATGATCTCGCCCGTGCCCTCGACACCGGCGAGCGCGGCATGGGAGGCCTTGGTGTCGATGCGTTGATGCAGCACTGGTGTCCCGTAACGCTGAATGGCGGCGATCTCCGCGTCTGAAGTGCCGACGGACTTGAGGTCGGCGAAGAAGCTGTCCCGGCTCTCGTAGAACGCCCGCGGGCCAGAGCGCGCCAGATAGTCGGGGCCGACGAGATAGGCCCCACCCGTGTCGCCGAACCCTTCCTGCCGCCAGCGGCGGTTGCCGGTGACAACGTTGTCGATCTCATCATTCGACAGTTTCGCGACGAGTACGCCGATGACGACGCCCTGGGCAATCACGGGTGCTGCCATGAAGGCGATCGGTGCGCCGCCTGATGGCGCATAAGGGGAGAAATCTTCCAGGCAACTGGCTGATGGGTCTGCGATCTGCGAGCAGCGGGCGACGGCGGCCGCGACGTTGGCGCTGCGGTACGGTCCCGATTGAAGAGACGTGGTGAAATCCACCTCCTTCTCGACCGAGTAGATCAGGCGACCTGATTTGGGATCGGCAATCATGAGATCGAAAAAGCCGACCGTGGTAGCCGCCGCGCGCATCAATGGATGGTATATGGCGTGCAGCCTGGAGTATTCGCTTCCATCGCCGGAGTCGTCGAGAAGCTTGCGCCGCTCTGCGGGATTGGGATTGTCGACAATGTAGTGATACTGCAGATAGTAGGGGGCACCGCCGACCGGCAGGTAGTCCGACAGGGCTGATTGCCTGCCTAGAGTGCGCGTCATGCCGGGGATGAAATTCTCAGCGTACCAATCGCCGACCTTCTGCCGCAGTTGCGGCGGCGCGCCTGCCTGGTCGAGCTGGTCGACCGCGGCCCGGAACTCGCGTGTCGCATCGACCACCATCTTGGAAGTGGCAAGCAGGCCCAGTTCCGCCTGGATCGTGCGGAAGTAGGTTTCGACCTGGCGCGTCTTGGTCTGGCGGGCGACCGTGAGTTGGTCGAAGACTGTTTTTTCGAGAGCGTCGCGGGCGCGGAAGTAACCGAGCGCCCCGGTGACCAGGACCGCGATCGCACCAAGAAGGACGAGTGTTGTAAAAAGCTTTGCGGCCAAGCCCCAACGTGTGGGGCGGGATGAGCCGGTCACATCAGGAGAAGATATAAGATCTGACATTGCTTTTGCATCACGTCGCCGCGAACGGGAGAGTCGGCGTCAAGTCGGACAGCAAGCCAAGATTGCGTTTCATCTGTTACCCCTCCCTTGCATATGCATACCAACTTTACTGCGAGACGTGTACGGGGATGCGCTGTCGATTTGCCCGTGGGACCGCACGGCACGGAAGCGTCGCGGTCGCACGGACACCGTCCCCTCGTTCTATCGCTGAGTTTAGGAACTATACTCTCCAAATGCATGGCGCCGCACCCGTGCGCCGTGCCACGCCGACGAGCAAACGGTTACGGCCGTGGCCCCGCGCTTCGGCTGCTCGCATTTAGGCAACTTTCAGCCGAGACCTGGCGCCAGCTTGCGGAACCGCCCTCGTTGAAGCTCGCCAAAGGCGCGGGGAACGGGTCAGCCCGTCGCGAACCGCACTGCAATTGGGTCGAGACGGAATTCATTCCGGCATGAGCCGACCGTCTGCTTTCGGGAAACGACCAGGGAGGCCTAAATGTCGGATATGAGGCGCAAAGCCGTCGACCACGCCTTGGCAGATGTAAGCCACCCCCGGGATCAAGCCCAGCCGTTCATGGCAATCGGCTTACACCCTACCTCACCGCCGGCCTGCCAAAAATCAGCCCCAGAAACTCGCTCAGCCAGCGCTTGAGATGCATGTCCCAGATCAGCCGGCCGCCGAGATGGTCGCGGCCGGGCTGGGCGCCGGGGAGCTCGAAGCGATGCGCGCCGCGCACCACCCAGCGATGCATCATCACCCGGGTCAGCTCGCCATGGAACTGGATGCCCCAGGCATTGTCGCCATAGCGGAAGGCCTGGTTGGGATAGGTTTCCGCCGTCGCCAGCAGCGTCGCTTCCTTCGGCAGCGAAAAGCCCTCGCGGTGGAACTGGTAGACCATCTCCGGCCAGTGCAGCAGCTTCTTGCCGGCCTCGGTCGCCTTTAGCGGATACCAGCCGATCTCGACCAGGCCCTCGCCATGGCCCTCGACCTTGCCGCCGAGATGGTTGGCGAGCATCTGCGCGCCGAGGCAGATGCCGAGGAACGGCCGGTTCTCCTTGAGTGGGATTTGCAGCCAGTCGGTCTCGCGGCGGACGAATTCGTCCGCGTCATTGGCGCTCATCGGCCCGCCGAACACCACCGTGCCGGCGTGATCGTTGAGCGTGCAGGGCAGCTCGTCGCCCAATGGCGGCCGGCGGATGTCGAGATCGAAACCCTCTTCCAGCAGCATGTGGCCGACGCGGCCGGGGCTCGATGTCTCCTGATGCAGCACGATCAGGATCTTTGGTCTCGGCCTCGGTCTGGGTGGCATGGAAGGCGAAGGATCCTGTTATTCGTCGCTTGAACTGCCCCGCGCGCCGGGCGCCCCGGCTGCCGCCTTGCGGCGCGCCTCGATGCGGTCACGCCGCTCGACGCCGATCAGCTCGGCGACCCGCCATACCGTGTTGTCCTCGAGCTCGTGCAGCTCGCCATCGGCATAGACGATTTCCCACATCAGGCCGATGAAGGCCTTGCGCGCCTCGGCGTCGAGATCGCGCTTCAAGACGCTGGTGAAGGCATAGAGGTCGATCGCCTCATTGTCGGCGCGCTCGCCTGCCGCGGCCAGAGCGTCGAGCTCCTTCCCGCTCACCGAATAGGTCTCGGCCAGGATCTGCTTGAACCGCTCCCATTCGACGTCCTGGCGCACCCCATCGGCGTTCATCACATGATAGAGCAGCGCGGAAGCCGCGACGCGCGGATCATCGGCGCTCGGCCTGGTCTCGCCGGCAGCCGGCAGATCCCTCAGGAAGGACAATACCCGCTCGAACATCGATATCTTTCCCCTGCCCGCCAAAACCGGCCCCAGAACATAGCTTAGAACAAACGAAACCGGCGCGGCGATTTTTCCTGGGCCTCTTCCGGCGCGACGCCCGGATCGTCCGGGAGATGCGGCAGCCCCGCACCCTGGTCGATTGTTTCCGCCTCACCAACAGTTTGAGCCGCCGCTCTATCCTTCTCGCCGCCATTCGTCGATGCCGGCTTCCCGGCCGGAGCATCGGCAACGATGTCAATCGCCTTTTCAGCGGGTGCGGCCGAAGGCGCGGCGGCAACCGCCGGCACCGCGACATCCGCGTCGCTTTCGATCAGGTGGCCGAGCCGCTCCATCGGCGCGCGCCAGGTGAAGGCGTCGAGCTTGCCGGTGACCGGCGACACCGGCGCCCAGCGCTCGGAGATGACGCCGTCCGCCACCCAGGCCGGATCGCGCGGGGCGCGCACGGCTTTGGACAGCAACTGCCGCACCTTGCCCTGGTCGCCAGTCTCGGCTTCCTCGATATCGGCGAGCAGAAGGTAGGCGCCTTCGCGGCGGTCCATGCGGATCGCGGCCTCCGCCTCGCGCCGCGCGGTGGCGTAGTCCTGCGCGTCGAGCGCCGCGCGCGCCACGGCCATCGACGACTCGGGGTGGTTTCTCTTCAATTCCTGCAGCTTCTTCGCCCGGTTGAGGCGGTCGAGCACCGCGTCGCCCGACCTCGCATGCGTGTAGAGCTCGGCAATGTCGGGATGCGGCTCGGCCTTCCACGCGGCTTCCAGGATCTTGGAGCCCTTGCGTACATCGTTTTGCCGGATAACCAGATCGGCGGCGATCACCGCCGCCGGCGCAAAATCGGGCGCCAGCTTGTTGGCTTCGAGCGCAGCGGTGCGAGCCGCGTTCGGGTCGCTGTCGACCAGCGCCTGCGCCTTGGCAGTCAGCAGCACGGCGCGGCGGCGGTTGGCGGCGTCGCGCTCGATCTGTCGCGTCGATTTCTGCGCCTCGACCAGCTTCAGCGCGCCATCCCAATCGCCGCGTTCGGTCAGCTCCTCGAGTGTCGATTCGGCCGCCCAGGCCAGCTGCGGCGCCACCGCGGCGGCACGGCCGGCATAGTGGCGCGCGGCGTTGCGGTCGCCGAGCCGCTCGGCCTCCAGATAGAGGCCGCGCAGGCCGAGCAGCCGCATCTCGGGATCGTCGAGCATGCGCTCGAATTTCTCGCGCGCGCCCTCATGGTCGCCTTCGAGCAGAGAGGCCTGCGCGTCGAGCAGGTTGATCAGCGGCTCCTGGTCGGAGCTGATCAGCTTCGCCGCTTCCTTGGTCTTCTTGCGCGCCAGCGCGCCGTCGCCGGCCCCGGCGGCGATCATGCCGGTCGACAGCGCCTGGTAGCCGCGGTCGCGGCGGCGCACCCGGAAATAGCGCGAGATCGTGTAGGGGCTGTTCCACAGCGACTTGATCAGCCACCAGACGATCATCACCGCGGCGACCACGGCGACGATCGCCACCGCCGCCACCATCAGCGTGAGCTGGTACTGGTAGCCGTTGAAGGTGACGAGCATCTCGCCCGGACGGTCGGCCAGCCAGGCAAAGCCGAGACCCAGCGCGAAGACGACGGCGAGGAAGGCGAGAAGGCGGATCATCTTGTCTTCCTCACGCCTTCGTCGCGCCGGCGATCAGCGCTTCGAGCTGCTTTTCGACCTCGAGCCGCGCCTTCAGTTTGCCGGCAAAATCGGCGCCGGCCGCCTTCACCGCATCGGGAAGCGTGTCGTACTCGCTGAGCGCCTTGGCGTAATCGCCCTTGTTGACCGCCACTTCCATGCGGGCGACGGTTTCCGGCGCGCCCTTGCCTTCGACGGCGCCGACCGGCCTTACCTTGACCAGCGATTCCGCGCTGGAGACAAGGCTCTGGAAGAAGCCTGCGTTCTGGTCGACCGGCGTCGCCGCCTCGACCATGGCATTGGCGGCGGCATCGACCTCCGAAGCGATGGCGGCGCGGGTCGGCACGCCCTTGTCGGCGTAAGACCGCAGGGCTGCGAGCTCCGGCGCATCCGGCGCGATGGCCGCGAAGGTGTCGAGCTCGGTGGCGAAGGGCGCGCCGCGATCGAGCGCCGACTTCAGCGCTGCGGCCGCGATCGCCAGCGCGATCTTTGGCTGCGAGGCCTGGGCCTCGACCTTGCTGGAAAGCTGCGACACCGATTGCTCAAGTGCTGCAACCCGGCCGTCCGCGGCCTTGGCCGCGTCGCCGGTCGATTTCACCAGCGCGTCGAGCCCGGCGATCTTCTCGTTGAGCGGCCCGAGATCGACGGGCGCCGCGTTGCCGTTCTTCTGCAGCTCGGCGATCGTCGTCTCGATCTGGCCGACCTTGTCGCTGAGCGCCTTGAGCGCGCTGCCGTCGCCGCTTTGACCGGCCGAGGATTTCAGCGCCGCGACATCGGTCTTGACCTGCTCCAGCGCCGAGGAAAGGCCCTCCACCTTGGCGAAAGCGCCGGTGTCGCCGTTTTCCTTCAGCGCCGCGATTTGGCCCTTCAGCGAAGCAATCTCGCCATTGACGCCGTCCAGCGATCCGCCGTTCGACCCCGGCGCGCCAATCAATCCGACCGCCTGCAGCAGGCCTGCGCCGGCAAGCGCGATCACGCCGCCGATGACGCCCGCGGCGATGGCGTTGACGCCGGCTTTGCGCGATGGCTGCGGCACACGATCCTCGCCCCGTGTCTCGCTTCTTGTCTCGCTTGGCTTCGCTGTCGAGGCGCCGGCGCTGGCAGCCGGTGCATCCTCGAAATTGTACTCGAAGCCCTTGGGTTTGCTTTTCGGCGCATCGGAGCCGCCGGGATACGGCGCTTCCGGCTCGTCCTTGCCGGCCTCGGGCTTGTCAGCCGCTGCCTGCGCGGCGTCGCTGTGCTCCCACGGCTCGATATCGGCCTGCTCGGCATGGATCGGCTCGTCCGGAGCCTCCGGCTGCGAAGCCGCGGCCGCCTCTTCCGCCTTCGCCTCGTCGGTCTGCGCGGCTTCAGCCTTGGCGGCATCCTCGTCGGTGATTCGCGAGACGGCGCCGGGCTCGAGTTCGATGGTCACCGGCTCGCGCCGGGTCTTCGAATGTCGCATCTTCGGCGTCTTGACCATGCTTAGGCTCCGCGAACTGGCTTGGGGATGGTTCAAAGGGTCTCGAGCGTCAGGATGCTCTAGCACATCACCAAGCGGTGAAAAGGGGCGGTGTGATGACGCGGTTTAGAGCAATTCCAGGAAAAGTGTGAGCGGTTTTCCGTCCGGAATTGCGTAAAAACAAAGAGATAGGGCATTTCACCGTTTCCGCGAAACGGTGAAATGCCCTAGCGCGGTTGCGACAAAAGCGCGAGAAGCGCGTCTTCATCCGGTCGCGGCGCGATCCGAATCCTGCGCCCGGCTGTCCCATCCAGCGGCTCGGCGACACGCGACGAAAGCGCCAGAAATTCTGTCTTTTCAAAGAGATGCTTCAGGGCCGGTCGCGCAATCAGGCTGGACAGCGCCGCACTGGCCTTGGCCGAATAGAGCAGCGCCGCCCCGACCGGCTGTTCCGACAGGCGGGCGAGCACCTCGGCATCGCCATAGTCGATCCGGGTCGTGTCGTAAGTCTCGATCGCCTGGACGCGCATGCCCGCTTCCGCCAGCCGCCGTTCGAACGCCGGGAAGCGGACACGGCCGCACAAATAGACGATCGCCTTGCCGGCAAGGCCGCCGGCGATGGCGTCGGCCAGCGCTTCGGCGTCGCCTTGCCCTTCCGTGACGGATGAAAATCCCGCCGCGCGGCAGGCTTCGGCCGTCCTTTTGCCAACCGCGTGGCATGGCAAGCGTGCGAGCGCCGCGATCAGCGCGTTCGGCGCATGGCGCACCGCATTGGCACTGGTGACGGCGACCGCCGCGGCATCGGCGGTGATGGTCGCCTCGACCGGCAAGGCGCGCGTCTCGGTCAGCGGCAGCAGGACAGACTGAAATCCCTCGGTTTCGAGGCGTCGCGCCGTGCGCGACGCGTCGGGCTCGGGCCTCGTCACCAGGACGCGGACCATGTCAGGCCCAGCCGTCGAAGAATTTCGCGCCAGCCCGGGCGCGCACCGTCCGCGCGGCATCCATGCCTATTTCCGCCGCGTCCGCGGCCTCGCCCTCCAGCCGCACCTCATGCGATTCCGTGCCGTCGGGCGAGATGATCAGCCCGGCAAAGGACAGTTTCTCGCCCGAGACCGTCGCATGGCCGGCGATCGGCGTGCGGCACGAGCCGTCGAGCGCGGCGAGAAAGGCGCGCTCGCAGGTGAGCGCCTGGCCGGTCGGCACGTGACGGATCGCCGCCAGCATTTTCTCGACGTCACGGTCGCCGATGCGGGTTTCGATGCCAATCGCGCCTTGCCCTGGCGCCGGCGGGAAATCCTCCAGCGGCATGAGGTCGGTGACGACATGTTCCAGCCCGAGCCGCTTCAGTCCGGCATAGGCGAGGATCGTGCCTTCGGCGACGCCCTCGTCCAGCTTGCGCAGCCTGGTCTGCACATTGCCGCGAAAGATCACCACATCGAGATCCGGCCGCATCCGACGGATCAGCGCCTGGCGGCGCAGCGACGAGGATCCAACCGTCGCGCCATGCGGCAGGTCGGCGATCCGCGTCGCCCTCTTGCCGATGAAAGCATCGCGCGCATCCTCACGCGGCAGGAAGGTGCAAAGCTCCAACCCGTCGGGCAGCACCGTCGGCATGTCTTTCGACGAGTGCACGGCGATGTCGATGCGGCGATCGAGCAGCGCCTCCTCGATCTCTTTGGTGAACAGGCCCTTGCCGCCGGCCTCCGACAGCGGCCGGTCCTGGATGCGATCACCGCTCGTCGAGATCGGCACCACCTCGAACGCCTGCTCCGGCAAGCCATGCGCCTTCATCAGCCGCGACCGCGTCTCATGCGCCTGAGCCAGCGCCAGCGGGCTGCCGCGTGTTCCGATTTTCAAAGTTTGCATGGCGCGCGGTCCGTGATAACCCCCGGGCATACGAGGTCTGCCGGGTTTTGTCCTATCTACTAAACGCCGGTCAGACAATCTTCGAGGATAGCGACCAATTGATCCGCGTTCTGGGCATTGAGACGAGCTGCGACGAGACCGCGGCCAGCGTTGTGGCGCTGGACAGCGTCTCCGCGCCCGAAATCCTGTCCAACGTGGTGCTGAGCCAGATCGAGGAGCACGCGGCCTTCGGCGGCGTCGTGCCGGAGATCGCAGCTCGCGCCCATGTCGAGGCGCTGGACGGGATTGTCGAGGCAGCACTTGAAGATTCCAACGTGTCGCTGGATGAGGTCGACGCGATTGCCGCGACCGCCGGTCCCGGCCTGGTCGGCGGCCTGATCGTCGGCCTGATGACGGCGAAAGCAATCGCCGCCGCCGCCAACAAGCCATTGATCGCTGTCAATCATCTCGAAGGCCATGCGCTGACGGCGCGGCTGACCGACGGTCTCGATTTTCCCTACCTGCTTCTGCTCGTTTCCGGCGGCCACACCCAGATCGTCGCGGTGCGCGGCGTCGGCGATTACCAGCGCTGGGCGACCACGATCGACGATGCGCTCGGCGAAGCCTTCGACAAGACGGCCAAGATGCTCGGCCTGCCCTATCCCGGCGGCCCGAATGTCGAGAAGGCGGCAGCGACAGGCGACGCCGGCCGCTTCCCATTCCCGCGCCCGATGAAAGGTTCGGCGCAGCCGGACTTTTCCTTCTCCGGCCTGAAGACGGCGGTGCGCCAGGCGGCGACCGCGATCGCGCCGCTGAGCGACCAGGACGTTGCCGACATCTGCGCCTCCTTCCAGGCGGCGGTGGCCGATGCGCTGGGCGATCGTGTCGCCCGCGCGCTTGCCCGCTTTCGCCAGGAATTCCCCGACCAGGCAAAGCCGGCGCTGGTCGTCGCCGGCGGCGTCGCCGCCAACCGCACCATCAAGGCGACGCTTGAAGCGCTGTGTTCGCAAGCCGGCTTCGCCTTCGTCGCGCCGCCGCAAAAGCTTTGCACCGACAACGCGGCGATGATCGCCTGGGCCGGCATCGAGCGGCTGCGCGCCGGCATCGCCGACGAAAACACCGCCGATTTCGTGCCGCGTTCGCGCTGGCCACTCGACAGCGTTTCGGCGCCCCTTGTCGGCTCTGGCCGTCGCGGTGCCAAGGCATGAGCGCGAAGGCAGCGAGCGGCCGGAAATCGGGCAACGGCTGGCGCGTTGCCGTGCTCGGCGGCGGTGCCTGGGGCACGGCGCTGGCGCTCGCCATGCTGCGCGCCGGCCATGATGTTCGACTCTATGCGCGCGACGCCGAGACCGTCGCCGCCGTCACCCGCGGCGAGAACCCGCGCTATCTGCCTGGCATCAGGATCGAGCTCGGCATCACGGTCACCAGCGATGTGGCTGCCGCGCTCGACGGCGCCGACTGCGTGCTGGCCGTGACGCCGGCGCAGTCGCTGCGCGCGGTCCTGGCCGCTGCTCGTAGCCATGTGCCTCAGGGAGCGCCGCTCGTGCTCTGCGCCAAGGGCATCGAGCGCGACACCGGGGCGCTGCTCTCGACCATCGTCGCCGAAACCCTGCCCAACAATCTCGTCGCAGCCCTTTCCGGTCCGAGTTTCGCCAGCGATGTCGCGCGCGGCTTGCCGACGGCGGTTGTTGTGGCCGCGAGCGACGGTGAACTGGCCGCCGAGCTGGCCGCCCGCTTTTCGGCCGAAAACCTGCGCTGCTATTCCAGCGACGATCTGATCGGCGTCGAGATCGGCGGCGCGCTGAAGAACGTCTTCGCCATCGCCGCCGGCGCCGTCACCGGTGCCGGGCTCGGGGCCAGCGCCCAGGCCGCCATGGTAACGCGCGGCTTCGTCGAATTGCGCCGCATCGGCGCCGCCTTCGGCGCCAGGCCGGAGACGCTGATGGGGCTTTCGGGCCTCGGCGACCTGCTGCTCACCTGCTCCTCGGCGCAGTCGCGCAATTTCGCCTATGGTCTAGCCCTCGGCCAGGGCAAGCCGCTTGCCGGCCTGCCGCTCGCCGAAGGCGTGCCGACGGCCGGCATCGCCGCCCGCATCGCCGCCGAGCGCGGCATCGAGGCGCCGATCATTTCCGCCGTCGCCGCCATCCTCGATGGCAAGGTGACCATCGATCAGGCCGTGACCGCGCTGATGACACGCCCGCTCAAGACCGAAACCGACATCTGAACCATCGGAGTTTGAAAGATGCTGTTTGCGTTGATTTGCAAGGACAAGCCCGGCAGCCTGCAACTGCGCGTCGACACGCGGCCGGCGCATGCGGCGTTCCTGGAAGGCCTGATCAGCGAAGGCAGGCTTGCCTTTGCCGGTCCCTTCCTCGACGCCGACGGCAAGCCGGACGGCAGCTTGGTGATGATCGAGGCGTCCGACATGGCTGGCGCCCAAGCGCTCGCCGCCGCCGATCCCTACGCCAAGGCCGGCTTGTTCGAAAGCGTCCAGATCCGTCCATGGAACTGGGTCTTCCAGAAGCCTGCCGGCGCATGATCGTTCGCCGCTCTCGCCGCGGCGACGGCGACAGAGTAAGCATAGACGGGAACGCCATGCGTGGCGGTGCGACAAAGCGAATGGGACAATCGATATGAACTACTGGCTGTTCAAGTCCGAACCCTCGGTCTTTTCCTTCGAGGCGCTGAAGGCCAAGGGCAAGGCCGGCACGCAGTGGGACGGTGTGCGCAACTACGCCGCCCGCAACAACATGAAGGCGATGCAGATCGGCGATCTCGGCTTCTTCTACCATTCCAACGAGGGTCTCGACATCGTCGGCATCGCGGAGGTCTGTGCGCTGGCGCATCCCGACAGCACCACCGACGATCCACGCTGGGAATGCGTCGACATCCGCGCCTTCAAGGACGTGCCGAAGCCGGTGACATTGGAACAGGTGAAGGCCAATCCCAAGCTCGCCGACATGGCGCTGGTGCGGCTCGGCCGGCTTTCCGTGCAGCCGGTGACGCCGGCCCAATGGAAAGAGGTCTGCCGCATGGCCGAGCTCAACCCGGCGCCGTGACGAAGCTCACGCCCAAGAACGCCAAAAAGTTCATCCTCGACAACACGGCGCTGATGGCGCCGCCGCACGTCCCGGAAGTGCTTTTGCATCTTGCCGACGAGGCGCATGACCTTTGGCTGCGCACCGAGGAGGAGCTGGCCGAGATCGGCCTGCCACCACCCTTCTGGGCCTTCGCCTGGGCCGGCGGCCAGGGTCTCGCCCGCTATGTGCTCGATCATCCCGGAACCGTGCGGGGAAAACGCGTGCTCGATTTCGCCTCCGGCTCGGGCCTCGTCGCGATCGCGGCGATGAAGGCGGGTGCTGCGGAAGTCATCGCCGCCGACATCGACCCGTTTTGCGCGACGGCGATCGCGCTCAACCTTGAAGCCAATGCAGTCGTAGTAGAATTCCTCGGCGCGGACTGTGTCGGCTCCGACGATGGCTGGGACGTCGTGCTTGCCGGCGACGTCTTCTACGACAAAGCCTTCGCCGACAGGCTCATGCCCTGGTTCGCGGACCTGCGGGCGCGCGGCGCCGAGATCCTCGTCGGCGACCCCGGCCGCGCCTACCTGCCCAGGACCGGACTGCAGCCGCTTGCCGCCTATGAGGTCCCGGTGACGCGGGTGCTGGAAGATGCCGAGGTCAAGCGCACGACTGTCTGGCGCCTTGCTTGACGCGACGGGCGAACAAGCGTTCCATCGCATTTCGATTTGGAGGGGAACGCATGGATTTTTCGGTCGTGAACTGGCTGGCGGTGATCGTCGCCGCCATCGTCGCATGGTTGTTCGGTGCTGTCTGGTACATGGGTTTGAGCAAGCCCTGGTTGAACGCGGCGAAGCTCGACCCGGCGACCATGAAGCGCTCGGCCCTTCCGTTCGTCGTCAGCTTCATCGCCGAGCTGGTCATGGCGCTTGTCCTGACATTGGTGGTGGGGGCAATCACCGGCGGGGAACCGAATCCGGTCGCCGGCCTGCTGTTCGGCTTCGTGCTCTGGCTCGGCTTCATCGCCACCACCTTGACCGCCAACCACCGCTATCAGGGCTTCGGCTGGACCCTGACGCTGATCGACGCCGGCCACTGGCTGGGCGTGATGCTGATCATCGGCGCCGTCATCGGCTGGTTCGGCGCGCCGGCAGCCCCAGCGGGCTGACGAAAAGGTCTTATGTCGGCGTTTTCGCCACCTCGTCCAACAGCCATTCGCGGAAGGCGATGACCCGCGCGTCGTCCTTCGCGGCCTCGGGATAGACCAGGAAATAGGCGAATTCCGGCGCGACCTTGATGCCGAGCTCGAAGGGCCGCACCAAGCGCCCCTGCGAAAGATCATTGGCCACCATGGCGAAGTCGGCGAGCGCCACAGCGTTGCCGTCGAGCGCCGCCTGGGTGGCATCGGTCGAGGAGCCGAAAACCAGCGTGCGGCTGTCGTCGAAATCGTCGACGCCGGCTGCGTGCATCCACATGCTCCAGTTCGGCCAGGTCACGCCCTGCCGCGACCATTCGATATGCGCGAGCGTGTGGTTGAAGAGGTCGCGCGGCTCCTTCAGCGGCGGACCCGACACCAGCAGCGCCGGGCTGCACACCGGGATGATGATGTTCTCGAACAGCCGGTGCGCGACGAGCCCCGGATATTTGCCGGTGCCGAAGCGGATGCCGATATCGACATCGTCGCGCTCGAAATCCCTGACGTCGTAGGTGATGTCGAAGCGCAGCTCGATACCGGGCTTCTGCTGGCGGAAATCGTCGACGCGCCGCATCAGCCACTTTGTCGCGAACTGCGCGTCGAGCGTCACTTTCAAAAGCGACGTGCCGCGCGTCATCTTGCGCGCGCGGCTGACCGCGCGATTGAGCAGATCGAGCGCATCGATCGACGCGTCGTGAAGCACGCTGCCCGCCTCGGTCAGCCGGATGGTGCGGCTGGTGCGCGTGAACAGCACCAGGTCGAGCTGATCCTCGATTTCCTTGATCTGGTGGCTGACCGCCGCCGGCGTCAGGCCAAGCTCGTCGGCGGCGCGGGTGAAATTGAGGTGCCTGGCGGCCGCCTCGAACGTCCTTAGAGCGCGCGTCCCGGGCAGCAGCTTGGACATCCGATCTCCAAATAAAACTTGATAATCAGAAAAGAACTACTCGTTTCCTGTTTGATTTTCAATCGGGCATTCTGGCTTCATCGAAACACCATCAAACCAGATTTGACGTCCGGAGAACACGGGATAAAGCCATGACCGAGATCGTTCTGAAGCCCTGCACCACCCTGGAATCCCCTTCCGGCCTCGCCCTTTGGCTGCGTTCAGCACGCGATTGGTTGCGCCAGGCCAGCGTCGCCGCCCGGCTTTCCCAGGAGTCGGTCGAAGACCTCTCCGACAGCCAGTTGCGCGACATCGGCGCCGAACGCCGGGATATCTCGAAGGCAATGGACAGGGAGCTTGGCCGCATCGGCTTGCTGGACGCCGGCTGGCAGCGTCCGCGTCGATCCCATCGCTAGAGCAATTCCAAGAAAAGTGTGACCGGTTTTCCGTCCGGAATTGCGTAAAAACAAAGAGGTAGAGCGTTTCGGCGTTTTCGTGAAACGGTGAAACGCTCTAACGCGGGCTTTGGGCCGCGGGTCAATTGACTCAAGGAGAATTCGCATGCGTGGCCACTGCTTGTGCGGCGCCATAGCTTTTGAAGTCGATGGTCCGGTACAGGCCTGCGTGGTCTGTCATTGTGAAAGTTGCCGGCGGCAATGTTCTGCGCCGATGACCGCCTACATTGGCGTCTTGGACGACCAATGGCGGTGGCTTAACAAGCCGCCAAAGGTTTTCAATTCTTCACCCGGCGTGGAAAGAACATTTTGCGATCACTGCGGCACGCCGCTGTCTTTCCGCTCGAAGAAGATGTCCGACGTCATGCATTTCTTTGCCGCGGCAATGGAAGAACCGGAAAAATATGCGCCCACGCTGCATGTCGCTTTTGAAGAGAAGCTCCCCTGGCTGAAACTCGCCGACGGCCTGCCGACACGTTTTGGGCCTGACTACACGAAAGGCTAGGGCACCGGACTCGCGAAGCGGCCAAATTCGGCGCCTCCCGAGACGGCCATTCGCAGGCCGGCCTCACCTTACCGCACCACCCTCACCACCGTCTTGTCCGACAACAGTGGAAGCAGCCTTGCCATGGTCCGCGCCGTCACCGCGACACAGCCTTGGGTCGGCGTGAAGCCCGGCCGCGCCAGATGGAAGAAGATCGCGCTGCCGCGCCCCCGCAAGCGCGGCGCGATGTTCCAGTCGAGCACCAGGCAGACATCGTAAAGCCGGTCGTCGCGCTTCATCCGCTCATGGCTCGCGCCATAGGGGATCTTCACCGGGCGGTTGTAATTGCGGTCGTCCGGCACCTCGCACCAGCCGAGATCCGGACCGATCGGCGCCATCGGCAGCCTTGTCCGGCGCCCGCCCGAAAAATGATCGTTGCGGAAATAGCCCGACAGGATGCGCATCGACGCCAGCGGCGTCGCGCCATCCCCTTCATGCTTGTTGGCGGTAATCCCGCTGCGCCCCAGGGAGCAGGGAAACACCGTTTTGCCGGCTTGCAGGAAGCCTTGCGCTGGATTGCCGGGCCGCGCCCGCACGACCAGAACACGCAGGCCTTTCGGCAAAAATTCGCCCGCCTCATTGCGCGCGCCTTTTTTCTTGTATGATTGTTTCACGGAACAAATCACTGTGATCGGCTGTTGCGCCGGTGAGCTTCCGCATAAATGGGGGGAGGTCAACTGAATATTCTTTTTAAAACAACGGATTGATATCCCATGACATCACGCACCATTCTGATCGTTGACGACGACGACGACTTGCGAGCCACGCTCGTCGAGCAGTTGGCGCTTTACGAGGAATTCGACGTCCAGCAGGAATCGACCGCCGCAAAAGGCGTTGCGGCGGCGCGCGGCGGTGTTGTCGACCTGCTCATCATGGATGTCGGCCTGCCCGACATGGACGGCCGCGAGGCGGTGAAGATCCTGCGCAAGGGCGGCTACAAGGCGCCGATCATCATGCTGACGGGACACGACACCGATTCCGACACGATTCTGGGTCTCGAGGCCGGCGCCAACGATTATGTGACCAAGCCCTTCCGCTTCGCCGTGCTTTTGGCGCGCATCCGCGCCCAGCTTCGCCAGCACGAGCAGAGCGAGGACGCGACCTTCTCGGTCGGTCCCTATACGTTCAAGCCCAGCCAGAAGCTGCTGATCGATCCGCGCGGCGCCAAGGTGCGGCTGACCGAGAAGGAAGCCTCGATCATCAAATATCTCTATCGCGCCGACCAGAAGGTGGTGACGCGCGATGTGCTTTTGGAGGAGGTCTGGGGATACAATTCCGGCGTCACCACGCACACGCTGGAGACCCATGTCTACCGGTTGCGCCAGAAGATCGAGCGCGATCCTTCCAATGCCGAAATTCTTGTGACAGAAAGCGGCGGCTACAAGCTGGTTCCTTAAACATTTCATGATCTAGAGCAATTCCAAAGGTGTGAAGCGGTTATCCGGCCGGAATTGCGTCAAAACAAACAGATGTTGCGGTCAGGGCGGGACCGCTTCGGGTACGATCCTGGTGCTGGAGGGTGATGGATCGGCTCGATGGACGCGTCACATGATGCGTGGACTGGAAATGTCGGAGCGTTTGTCGCGCGTCCTTAAAGGACGCGCCGCTCCAAAGGAGGGACTGGACTGACCGCTCGGGGACAAAGCTAGGATGGCGCTGGATGACGACATCCGCATCCTGTCCAGTGTGAAGCTTTTCCAGGGCTTCGCGCAGGAACAGTTGCGCCTGCTCGCTTTCGGCGCTGAGACCACCGTGCTGCAGGCCGACCATAAGCTCTACCGCGAGGACGACGTCGCCGATTCTGCCTACATCGTGGTCAGCGGCTTGATCACACTTTATCGCGAGCTAGGGGGCGAACGCGTCCCGATCGGCACTGCGGGTCCGGGCACCATGCTGAGCGAACTGGCGCTGATCGCCGACACCAACCGGCTGACCAGCGCCTCCGCGGCAGTCGACTCGGAAGTGATCCGGCTGAGCCGCAAGATGTTCCGCCGCATCCTGGAGGAATATCCGGAGATCGCGGTGCTGTTGCATGAGCGCATCCTGGAAGAGTTCCAGCAGATGATCGCCCGCATCGAGGCGTTGGCGCCGCGGTTTACGGGGTAGGCGCCGCCGGGAGGCGGGCTGAGATTCAGGTCAGGCCGAGTCGAAAATGGTGGGTTCCGAGGACCGGTCTACGCCGGCCGTAGCCTTCATCGAGCGAAGGCACTTATGAGGGCTTCGGCGGCGAAGGCCGGAGCGGAGCGTACTTGAAGTACGTGAGCACCGGAAGCGGAGGAAGTCGCCATTTGCAGGCCGGCCTCACCTGAATCTCAGCCCGCCCTAATCCAGGTCGAACCGCGCGATCACCGGCACATGGTCCGACGGCTTCTCCCAGCTGCGCGCCGCCTGCAGGATCTCGTAGCCGGTGAAATTCGGCACCAGATTGGCGGACGACCAGACATGGTCGAGACGGCGTCCCCGGTTCGACGCTTCCCAGTCCTTCGCGCGATAGCTCCACCAGGTGTAGAGCTTCTGCTCGGCCGGCACGTTGAGCCGCATCAGGTCGACCCAGCCGCCGGCCTTGCGCATCGCCTCGAAGTTTGTCGTCTCGACCGGCGTGTGGCTGACGACGTTGAGCAATTGCTTGTGCGACCAGACGTCGTGCTCCTGCGGCGCTATGTTCAGGTCGCCGACCAGGATCGACGCCGATGATTCGTCCCCGCTTGCCGGCACGCCGTTCATCTCATAGACGAAATCGAGCTTGTGCCTGAATTTGCGGTTGATCTCCGGATCCGGCTCGTCGCCGCCGGCCGGCACATAGAAATTATGCACCAGCACCGACCTGCCGCCTGCCTGGACTTTGACCGACAGATGCCGGCTGTCGTCGATTTCGCAGAAACGCCGCTTCTCGACCAGCTCTATCGGCCGGCGGGCGACGGTGGCGACGCCGTGATAGCCCTTCTGGCCGTGGAACAGGATGTGCTCGTAGCCCGCCTTGCGGAATGCCTTCTCCGGGAAGAGCTCGTCCGGTACCTTGGTTTCCTGCAGGCAGAGCACGTCCGGCGCATGCTCTTTCAGCAGCCGCTCGACGATCGGCATGCGCAGGCGCACGGAGTTGATGTTCCAGGTGGCGATGGTGAAGGGCATTCAGGCGAGTCCGGGACGGCTAAGTCGCCGAACTAGTGCCAGCCACGCGCCGGAAAGACAAGCCAACCTTTGCAGCGGCTATCTTGCACCAGCGGCCCTGATTCAGGTCAGGCCGAGTCGGAGCCGAAGACAGGCGCGAAGCGACCAAACTTGGTGGTCTCCGAGAACCGGCCTACGCTGGCCGTAGCCTTCATCGAGCGAAGGCACTTATGACGGCTTCGGCCGGCGAAGGCCGGAGCGGAGGGTACTTAAAGTACGTGAGCACCGGAAGCGCAGGAGACCGCCATTTGCAGGCCGGCCTCACCTGAATCTACCGGGTCTTGGTATTCAGCTCTCTGTTCGCCGTATAGTCGATGGCAAAAGTGTCCGGCGGGAAGCTGACGCCTTCCTTGGTGTTGAAGATCATCACCGTCGTATCTTTCCCTTGGGCATCCGTGATCGTCCACTGGCGCAGATCGTAGGTCTTGGGGTCGAACATCATGGTGATCATCGCATTGCCGAACACCGACTTGTCGGAAAGCTTGATCGTGGTGAGGTCGTCCTCTTCCTTGACGGCCTTGACGCGCCCGCCGGAGAGATCGATGCGGTCGTCGAGCAGCAGTTTCAGCGGCGTCTTCGACAGCGGATAGAGGTCGGAGGTGTTGAGCTTCTTGTTGAGGATCACCACCGACTTGCCGTCGGAGATGACGCGGAAGTTCGAGGCGCCGTCATAGTTGAAGCGGATCTTGCCCGGACGTTCGAGGAAGAACTTGCCGCCGGTCTGCTCGCCCTTCGGGCCGAACTGCACGAATTCGCCGCTCATCGACTTCACCGAGGAGAAGTGGTCGGCGATCTTCTGCGCCGCAGGCGGCACCGCCGCCTGCGCGGCCGCCACGAGCTGGTATCCGGGCACGAGGTTGAGAGCCGCGGCTCCGCCAAGCATCAAGCCGAGGCCGAGGAGCTGGCGGCGGGTGAGGGCGAGTTCGGTCGGGGTTTTCATGCCGGTCACATCCTGTGATTCGTGTCGCCGCAGTATCTGGGCTCCCACTAGGGCCTAAGTTTGGCGGGTACGCGACAGCTTCGCACAAACGCGCCAGACGATTTCCGGTTGCCTGAAGCAGGCAGCCGGAGCTGCCCAGCTAAAACTTGTCGTCCTCCGTCGGCACCAAAATCTCGCGTTTGCCGGCATGATTGGCCGGGCCGACAATGCCTTCCTTTTCCATCTTCTCGATGATCGAGGCGGCGCGGTTGTAGCCGATACCGAGCCGGCGCTGGATGTAGCTGGTCGACGCCTTGCCGTCGCGCAGCACCACCGCCACCGCCTGGTCATAGGGATCGTCGGAATCCTCGAAGTTGCCGCCGCCACCGCCGCCGGAACCGCCCTTGCCCGACGGGCCGTCCTCGTCCTCTTCCTCGTCGTCCTCGGTGATCGCGTCGAGATATTCCGGCACGCCCTGCAGCTTCAGGTGCCCGACGACCTTCTCGACCTCGTCGTCAGAGACGAACGGGCCGTGCACGCGCTGGATGCGGCCGCCGCCGGCCATGTAGAGCATGTCGCCCATGCCGAGCAGCTGCTCGGCGCCCTGCTCGCCAAGGATGGTGCGGCTGTCGATCTTCGACGTCACCTGGAAGGAGATGCGGGTCGGGAAGTTGGCCTTGATGGTGCCGGTGATGACGTCGACCGACGGGCGTTGCGTCGCCATGATGACATGGATGCCGGCCGCGCGCGCCATCTGCGCCAGGCGCTGCACTGCGCCTTCAATGTCCTTGCCGGCGACCATCATCAGGTCGGCCATCTCGTCGATGATGACCACGATATAGGGCATCGGCTCGAGTTCGAGATCCTCGGTCTCGTAGATCGCCTCGCCGGTCTGGCGATCGAAGCCGGTCTGCACCGTGCGCGAGATTTTTTCGCCCTTCTTCTCGGCTTGCTGCACGCGCGCGTTGAAGCCGTCGATGTTGCGCACGCCGACCTTGGACATCTTGCGGTAGCGGTCCTCCATCTCCCGCACGGTCCATTTCAGCGCCACCACGGCCTTTTTCGGATCGGTGACGACCGGCGTCAAAAGATGCGGGATACCGTCATAAACCGACAGTTCGAGCATCTTCGGGTCGATCATGATCAGCCGGCACTCCTGCGGCGTTAGCCGGTAGAGCAGCGACAGGATCATGGTGTTGATGGCGACCGACTTGCCCGAGCCGGTGGTGCCGGCGACGAGCACGTGCGGCATCTTGGCGATGTCGACGATGACGGCTTCGCCGTTGATGCTTTTGCCAAGGGCAAGCGCCAGCTTCATCTTGGTCGTCTCGAAGTCGCGGCTGGCCATGATCTCGCGCAGATAGACCGTCTCGCGCTTGGCGTTGGGCAATTCGATGCCGATGGCGTTGCGGCCGGGCACCACAGCGACGCGGCAGGCGATCGCGCTCATCGAGCGGGCGATGTCGTCGGAAAGGCCGATGACGCGCGAGGATTTGATGCCCGGCGCCGGCTCCAGCTCGTAGAGCGTGACGACCGGACCGGGGCGGACATGGATGATCTCGCCCTTGACGCCGAAATCCTCCAGCACGCCTTCGAGCAGACGCGCATTCTGCTCCAGCGCATCCTTCGAAAGGCTCGCATCCTTGGCGATGTTCTTCGGCTCCGACAGGAAATGCAGCGACGGCATTTCGAACGAGTCGGAGCCGATCAGCGACGTCTGCGCCTCGCGCTGGACACGTGAGCCGGGCACGGGACGTGCCGCCGGGGCCGCGACACGGGTAGCGGCGTCCGAGCGGAAATTCTGCACCCTGGCGCCTGCGCCGCGCCGCTGCACGGGCGCCTCGTCGTCGAAGCCGTCGAGATCGACCTCTTCGTCCTCTTCGTCATAGATATCCGCATCGACCGGATCGACCGAGGCGCTGCGGTCGTTGACCATGGCGGCGAAGAATTCCGGCTCGACGCGGGCGCGGCCGCCCGGACTCATGCGCGACTCGGCGAACTCGGCCGATTCCACCCGCTCGGCGGCGCGCCGCCAGGCGCTGGCCTTCGGCTCCATCGGCGGCTCGAACTCGTCGCGCTCCTGCCTGCGCCGCGCGGCGCGGCGATGCAGGAAGGCGCGGAACGACAGCCACCAGTGGGTGATGGCGCCGAGCGCCAGTATTCCCTCGTCGCCCTCGTTCTCGTCCTCGTCGAACAGCATCTCGTCCTGCTCGCGCGGATCGGGCTGGGCGACGCGCTCCATCACGGCAAAGCCGTTCTTGCGGGCAATCAGCGCCGAGCCATAGGCAAACAGCCACAAGGTGGGAGCGGCAAGGATGAGCGCGATGATGCTGGCGAAGAGCCCCTTCGGGTAGCCGCCGACGGCGATGCCGGGGATCTTCAGCACCATGTCGCCGAAGACGCCGCCAAGGCCGGTGGGCAGCGGCCAGGTGTTGGGCGGCGTCACGCAGCCGGCCATGGCCGCGGCAAGCAGTGCGAAGCCGAACCAGGCGAAGCCCCGCTTCGGCAATTTGTCGACGCCGCGCGCCGAAAACAGAAGGAAGCCCCAGATCACCGCCGGCACCAGGCCGGCGACGGCCGCTAGACCGAAGAACTGCATGGCGAGGTCGGAGAACACCGCGCCGGCATAACCCATCGCGTTGGTGACGACGTTGCTGGTGGCGTGCGAGAAGCTCGGATCGGCGACGTTCCAGGTGGCTAAAGCCGCGATGCCGAAGGCGGTGAACAGGAACAGGCCGGCGCCGACCAGCCGCCCGACCTGGCGTCGCGCGAATGCCTGGATGCCGTGCCCCGTATCGGTCAGCGCGAGCGGTGCTGAAGCGCCTGAACGCATGCTCTTCCCCGTGATCGTTGCCTGGCCGGGCGCATGGCGCACCTCGGCAGATTCGAACGCCAGACTATCGGGGGGAAGGTTAAGGCCGCATTAACCATGGCCTTTTACCGAACTTCATCCGCAACAAGGGATGGCGGGCTTGCAGCCCGCCATCCCTTGTGTAAACGGCGAAACGATCAGGCCCTTGCGGAACCCGATCCTCACAGGCGCGATCAAGTGAGAAACGGCTTGGATGGCCAGCTGACAAAAAAGGAGGCCCGGAAGAGTGTTCCGGGCCTCAAGGCGTGAGCCCCTTTCGAGAGCGTCACGACGGGATCTTGGGAGGACTTCCGGGCCGGCGGGAGGAGGATCCGCCGGCCCTCGGGGCAATTCCAGGAAAAGGATGAAATCTTCCGGAATTGCGCCCTGGTAAGGGGCAAAGGCGGCCTTACGGCACCACTTCGCCGTGCTGAGTGACGTCGAGACCTTCGACCTCTTCTTGGGTGGACGGACGCAGGCCGACCAGCGCCTTGACGATGTAGAGGATCACGAAGGTGGCGATCGCCGTCCACAGGATGGTGAAGATGATGCCGTAGATCTGCTTGCCGACCGAAGCATCCTTGCCGAGCGCGTTGATCGCCGGATCGGCGAGCGCGCCGGTGAGCAGAGCGCCGACGATACCGCCGATACCATGCACGCCGAAGGCATCGAGCGAGTCGTCATAGCCAAGCGCATGCTTGAGCTTGACCGCCGACAGGTAGCAGATGACGCCGGCGAGGATACCGACGATGAAGGCGCCGGTCGGGTTGACGAAACCGGAAGCCGGCGTCACCGCGACTAGGCCGGCGACGGCGCCCGAGATGATGCCGAGCACCGAAGGCTTCTTGGCGACGATCCATTCGGCGAACATCCAGGCCAGCGCTGCCGCGGCGGTGGCGACTTGCGTGTTCATCATCGCGGCACCGGCGAGGCCGTCGGCGGCAAGTTCCGAACCAGCGTTGAAGCCGAACCAGCCGACCCACAGCAGCGAGGCGCCGATCACCGAATAGACGAGATTGTGCGGCGCCATGTTGGTGGTGCCGTAGCCTTCGCGCTTGCCCAGCACCAGCGCGCAGACCAGGCCCGCGACACCGGCGTTGATGTGGACGACCGTGCCGCCTGCGAAGTCGAGCACACCAGCGGCGCCGAGGAAGCCGCCGCCCCATACCCAGTGCGCGATCGGCGCATAGACGAACACCAGCCACAGGCCCATGAAGAGCAGCAGCGCCGAGAATTTCATACGCTCGGCGAAGGCGCCGGCAATCAGCGCAGGGGTGATGATGGCGAAGGTCATCTGGAACATCGAGAAGACAAACTCGGGAATGTTCGAGACACCCGGCAGCCAAAGCGTCGAGACGGTGATGCCGTGGTGGAAGAAGCGCGAGAAGCCGCCGATATAGGCATTCATCGACGCCGAGTCATTGGTGGTGAAGGCGAGTGAATAGCCGAACATGAACCACAGCACCGTCACCAGGCAGGTGATGGCGAAGCTCTGCATGATCGTGGCCAGCACGTTCTTCTTGCGCACCATGCCGCCATAGAACAGCGCCAGGCCCGGGATGGTCATCATCAGCACAAGCGCCGTCGAGGTCAGCATCCAGGCGGTATTGCCGGTGTCGAGAACCGGGGTCGGCGCGGCCGGTGCCGCAGGCGCCGCCGCCGGAGCAGCCTCCTGCGCGAAGGCGGCGGCGGTGCTCAGCGCTACGAGAGCGAGCGAAGCGGCCGCGCGTCCCGTCGTCTTCAAGGTGGAAGGAATATTCATTGAACTCTCCGTTGGAATGGATGGTCGCCGCTCAGAGCGCGTCGGTGTCTGTTTCGCCGGTGCGGATGCGCACCGCCTGGTCGATGCCGAAGACGAAGATCTTGCCGTCGCCGATCTGGCCGGTCTTGGCGGCCGAGGTGATGGCTTCGACGGCCTTGTCGACGATGTCGGCGCCGACGGCGACCTCGATCTTGATCTTGGGCAGGAAGCTGACCGCGTATTCCGCGCCGCGATAGATTTCCGTGTGCCCCTTCTGACGCCCGTAGCCTTTGACTTCGGTGACGGTCAGGCCCTGGATGCCGACTGCGGTGAGCGCTTCGCGCACCTCGTCGAGCTTGAACGGCTTGATGATTGCCATCACGATTTTCATAAGGTTTCACCCTTTGCTGTTGCGGTCCCCCGCGATTGCACACCTACACCGATCCCGAGGAGAGCCGGAGAGTGATCCCCAGGATTCAAGCTCCGTGCCAATTCGATGAGCCGGGCGTTAACCCGTTGTAAAGAAAGGGAATGTGCGGCCGGTGCACATCATTCGCGCACAGCGGGGTCAACAGTACTGATTAAAAAATAGGCAGAAAATCAAAAAAGCCCGATTACCAGGCAATCGCTTGAAGCCGGCTCAACGCTTCAGCCGGATCAGGCCTTCCTGGGCGACCGAAGCGATCAGCGTCCCGTCACGCGCGAACAGCGATCCGCGCGTGAAGCCGCGCGAGCCTTGCGTCGACGGGCTGTCCTGATTGTAGAGGATCCAGTCGTCCAGCGAGTGGCTGCGGTGGAACCACATGGCGTGGTCGAGGCTGGCGGCCTGGATGTCGCGGTCGAAGATGGCGCGGCCATGCGCGAAGGTCGAGGTGTCGAGCAGCGTCATGTCCGAAAGATAGGCAAGCACAGCTGCCTGGATGGCACGGTTTTCCGGCACCGGGCCGGTGGTGCGGATCCAGATGTTTTGCTGAGGCTCCAGCTTCTCGCGGCTGGTATAGTGCTTCAGCATCACCGGCTTCATCTCGATCGGCCGGTCGCGCTCCCAGTAGTGCCTGATGCCTTCCGGCACCGCCTCGCCGAATTTTCCCAGAAGCTCGCGCTGGGAGAGCAGCTTGTCCGGCGCCGGCACGTCGCGCGGCATCGGCAGTTGATGTTCCAGCCCGACCTCGTCCTGCTGGAACGACGCCTCCAGCGAGAAGATCGCCTGGCCATGCTGGATCGCCACCACCCGGCGCGTGGTGAAGGAGCCGCCGTCGCGGATGCGGTCGACCTCATAGACGATCGGCAGCTTGGTGTCGCCCGGCCGCATGAAATAGCCGTGCAGCGAATGCACATGGCGTTCCGGCTCGACGGTGCGCTGCGCGGCGACCAGCGCCTGCGCGATCGTCTGGCCGCCGAACACGCGCTGCCAGTCGACCTTGGGGCTGCGACCACGATACAGATTGTGTTCGAGCTGCTCGAGGTCGAGAATGTCGAGAAGCTCGTCCATGGCCGCGGTCATGTTTGAAATCCTTCAAAGATGTGCCATGGCCGGTTTCGGACAGGACGTGCGGGCAGTCAAGACCGCAACGGCGCCAGAGCGAAGCCGCGAAAGGATGATGCCATGGTCAACCGCAAGCCGGATGAAGCAGGGGCCGATGGGAATCGCGAGCGTCCGCTCGACGTGCTCATCGCCGGGGCGGGCTATGTCGGCCTCACCACCGCCGTGTCGCTGAAGCAGGCCCGGCCGGGCCTCGGCATCGCCATCGTCGATGCTGCCCCCGCCGGCGTCTGGCAGAAAGACGGCCGCGCTTCGGCCATCGCGGCGGCCGCCAGCCGCATGCTGGAACAACTTGGCGTCTGGGACGAGATCGCGCCGCAAGCGCAGGCGATCACTGAAATGATCATCACCGACTCGCGCGCCGCCGATCCGGTGCGTCCGGTGTTCTTGACCTTCGACGGCGAGGTGGCGCCCGGCGAGCCTTTCGCCCACATGGTTGCCAACCGCGATTTGAACGGCGCGCTGCGCCGGCGCGCCGAAAAGCTCGGCATCGACATCATCGAAGGCATGGCGGTCAGCGCCTTCGATCTGAACGGCGCCGGCATCACGGTGCACCTGGCCGACGGCGCCACGCTGAGGGCGCGGTTGCTGATCGCCGCCGACGGCGTCAATTCCAAGCTGCGCGACATGGCCGGCATCAAGACGGTGAAATGGGAGTATGGCCAGTCCGGCATCGTCTGCACGGTGGCGCATGAGCGCCCGCACAACGGCCGCGCCGAGGAGCATTTTCTGCCCGCTGGCCCCATCGCCACGCTGCCGCTGAAGCCGGACAGTGATGGGACCAATCGCTCGTCGATCGTGTGGGTCGAGCGCACGGAAGATGCAAAGGTGCTGGTCGAGGGCGACGAGTTCGTCTTCGAGCACGATCTTGAGCAGCGCTTCGGCCTGAAGCTCGGCGATATCCGGGTCGTCGACAAGCCACGCGCGTGGCCGCTCGGCCTGACGCTGGCGCGCGCCTTCGTCGCGCCGCGCATCGCGCTCGCCGGCGACGCCGCCCATGGCATCCACCCGATTGCCGGCCAGGGCCTCAATCTTGGCTTCAAGGATGTGGCCGCGCTCGCGGAAGTCATTGTCGAGGCCGACCGCCTCGGCCAGGACATCGGCGCGCTCGACGTGCTCGAGCGCTACCAGCAATGGCGCCGCTTCGACACGCTGCAGATGGGCATCACCACCGATGTCTTGAACCGGCTGTTCTCCAACGACATCGGCCCGCTGCGCGCCGCGCGCGACCTTGGCCTCGGGCTGGTCGAGCGCATGCCGAGGCTGAAAGAATTCTTTATCCGCCAGGCCTCGGGCCTGTCCGGCGACACGCCGAGGCTGCTCAAGGGCGAGGCGATCTGAAGGTCTGGCGATTGCGTAGGCCTTCGCGGAGCGAGAGGCGTTTCGGCCAATCACGAAGGCAGGCGATCCGGCCGTTGCTGCTTCAGCTCAGTTCACTTCGAACCCCAGCTTCTGCCGCAGCCTCAGCATTCGCTGGTCCGGTATCTTCAAGCTCTGCCCGCCGCCCTGCGCGACACGGTTCAGCATCCTGAGCAGATCGTCGCGCTCATGCGGATCGAGGCGCTCGCGCAGGAAGGGTCCCAGCTTGTCGATGACAATCGTCGTGTCGTCGACCTGCGCGGCTGCCCATTTGCCATAGACGACGGCCTCGTCGGTCTTCTTCTTGGTGTCGGCGATCTGCGCGATCACCTCGCGCAGCACCGACTCGCGCTGCGGCAAGACCGGTCCTTGCTCGGCGACGATCGCGGTGATCAGCGTGGCGGCCGCCACCACCGGGTCGTCGATCGCGGTTAGCGGCGACAGCGCCGCCTGCTTGCGCAATTTCTTGCGCCGGATATTGCCTTGCACGCGGCCGACGACGTCGGCGACCTCACGCGCGGCGTCGCTCATATATTTCAGCCGGTACCACCAGATGGCGGCCGCTCCGAGCAGGCCAAGTATCGCAATAAGAATAGGCATGCCGAATTCCCCCGAAATCGCGGCGACGATAAGAGAAGCGCGGCCCTGCTTCAACACGCAACGGTTGCGACCGGTGAAGAAAAGCTGAACATCGCGCCGCAACCGCCGTAGGCCGGCATCATGAACCCGGTATGTCGTAGATCGCCCGGACCTCGACTGTGCCGAGCTCGGCCAGCGGAATGCCTTCCGCGATCTTCAGCGCCTCGGCAAGGTCGGCCGCCTCGATCATGACGAAGCCGAGCAGCTGCTCCTTGGTCTCGGCGAACGGCCCGTCGGTGATCACCGCCTTGCCCTTGCGCCGCCTCAGCGATTTCGATGTCTTCACCGATTGCAATGCCTGCGCGATGATCAGCTTGCCTTGCCGCTCGAGTTCCCTGTCATAGGCAAGCGAGTCGGCATCGAGCCTGGCCGCCCGTTTCGGGGTAAGCGCGTAAAGGTCCTTCTCCTCGCCATAGACCAGCAGGACATATTTCATCTCGAGCTCCCTTCGATGGCCACGTTATAAGAGGCAGAGGCGGTGGTGTCAGTTTTGCTTGCCGTGGCCATGTGATCGAGCAGGCATGCCGCGACGCCAACAATAGCGATTGCCGCAACCAGTCGACCGAGACCGGGCGCCGGCGGATCCAGCCAGAACTCTTCCGGTCGCCGGACTCCCGGCTTTCCCCAGATCGCAACAAACAGATTGTCCATCTCAAATCTCCATCGGCCGTGAGTGGCCGCCCGCAGGACGGTCGGGCCGATGCGAAGTCGACATTTTGCACGCACTTTTTTCGAGAATTTGCCCTGCCCAGTCAAAGCAGCGGGGAGGTGCGTTGAGATTCAGGTCAGGCCGTGTCGAAAATGGTGGCTTCCGAGAACCGGAGCGGAGCGTACTTTTCGTACGTGAGCACCTGAAGCGCAGGGAGCCGCCATTTGCAGGCCGGCCTCACCTGAATCTCAACGCGCCGGAGGATGGCCTTCCGCCGCGCCCGCGCTATAGTTCAGAAGAACGTCGGCACCCGCCGGCGCAACCCCGACAGACCAGGAGGACTCCATGGACCGCACCGCAAACGCCGTCTGGAAAGGCAATCTGAAGGAAGGCCAGGGCACGCTCGACACACAGAGCGGGACGCTGAAGGGCACGCCCTATTCGTTCAAGGCGCGCTTCGAGGACGAGAGCGGCAAGTCGGGCACCAATCCGGAAGAGCTGATCGCCGCGGCGCATGCGGGTTGCTACGCCATGCAGCTCTCGCACTTCCTGGCCGAGAACGGCACGCCGGCCGCCGAGCTCGACGCCAAGGCGGTGGTGACGCTGGTCCCCGGCACCGGCATCACCGGCAGCGCCATCACCCTGGTCGGCAAGGTGCCCGGCATCGACGCGGCGAAGTTCAAGGAATTGGCCGAGAAAGCCAAGGCCGAATGCCCGGTGTCGAAGGCGCTGGGAGCGATCAAGGTTTCGCTCGATGCAAGGTTGGGGTGACTGGTTTTAGAGGGCGACGATCCTTCGCCCCCCTCTCTGCCCTGCCGGGCATCTCCCCCTCGAGGGGGGAGATTGGCAGCTCGATTGCCGGCTCACCCATTTCAACGTTGGTGATTGGCGAAAGCCGGCGCGACATCTGATCTCCCCCCTTGAGGGGGAGATGTCCGGTAGGACAGAGAGGGGGGCCTCGCGCCAACGTTTCCGGTGAGCTTACCCGCCCAGCGCCTCGACCTTCGCTCGCAAAGCCGCGACCTCTTCCTCCAGCGCCTTGACCCGCGCTTCGAGATCAGCATCCACAGCTGACGCCGGCGGCTGCCACGGCGCCGCCACTGCGGCCGCTTCCACCGGTCCGCTCAGCAAATGAACGTACCGCTCCTCGCGCTGCCCCGGCGCGCGTTCGAGCAGCTGGATCAGCGGCGGCCGGCGGCCGATCATCAGGTCAAGATTGTCGCGCAGCTCGTCGATCGATGCAAAGCGCGCCATGCGCTCCGAACGGGCCAGCAGTTCATGGGCTGTCTGCGCCCCGCGCAGGAGCAGCAAGCCGACCACCGCGATCTGCGGCGTGGTCAGTGAAAAGCGCTGCGCCATCAGATGCTCGTAACGCTCGACGCGCGAGGCAAATGCCTGTCGCACCAGCCCTTTCTGCTCGAGGGTGCTCAGCGCCCGCCTGATCTCGGTCAGTTCCAGCGCCATCACCGGCTCGCGCGCGGTCTTCTGGTTGGCGGCCTGGTGCGCGCCGTTGAGCGTCAGCGGATAGACGTCCGGCGTCAATTCCTTCTTCTCGATCAGCGAGCCGAGCACACGCGCTTCGATGGCGGAGAGGATAGGAAGATCGGTCATTGGGTTTCTGCCTCCCTGCGATAGAAATCGGTCGCCAGGGCGCGATTGCGCGCCTGCCGCGCCTCGTCGCGGACCGAACCGGCCAGGTTCATCTCGTGATGACCATAGCGCGCTTCGAGATAGCGCGCGATCGCGGCCGGGATAGGCCCGGTGCCCAGCTCGCGCGTCTCGCGCTTCTTCTCGATCAGCCGGCGAATTTCACTGGCCGCCTGTGCCGGAACCGCGGTCTCGGCCAGGCAGTCGACCATGTTCATCGGCGGCAGCCTGGCGAAGTCGCGCTGTTCCATCCAGTCCAGCGCGACGATCGGCCGGATCAGGTAGAACAGCTTCTTCAATTTTACTTCGCCGGCGAAGCTTCCAGTCTTGGCGACATGCGAGCGCGCCAAGCCGAGATAGTGCCGCGACACCTTAGCGGGATCGACGATCTCGGCCAGCAGATCGAGCAGGCGCTGGCGGAAGCCGGGCATCTCTTCATAGACGATCAACGACTTCGCCCATTCCACGATGACCGCATTGCCGCCAAGCGCCAGAAGCAGGGCCTTGCGCAAATCCCAGCCGCCGGCATCGATCTCACCCTCAAGCGGAAACTCCAGCACGTCGCGCGGCTGCTCCAGCACCAGATGATCGGCGACCGGGCGGATATAGACGAAGCGGCAGTCGTAGTCGCTGTCCGGCGACGGAAACCCCCAGGCCCGGCTGCCGCTTTCGATAGCGAACAGGATTTTTGCGCCCTGCGCGCGGGCCATGTCCAGCCGCGCGCGGATCGCCGCGACCGCGTCCGGCGCGAAATCGGCAGGCAGGGACATTGCGGGGCTAGACGCGGCGCTCCACCATCATCTTCTTGATCTCCGCGATTGCTTTCGCAGGGTTCAGGCCTTTGGGGCAGGTCTGCGCGCAATTCATGATGGTGTGGCAGCGATAGAGCCGGAACGGGTCTTCGAGATTGTCGAGCCGTTCGCCCGTCGCCTCGTCGCGGCTGTCGATCAGCCAGCGATAGGCCTGCAGCAACGTGGCCGGGCCGAGATAGCGGTCGCCGTTCCACCAATAGCTCGGGCAGGAGGTCGAGCAGCACGCGCACAGGATGCACTCATAGAGCCCGTCGAGCTTCTCGCGGTCCTCATGGCTCTGCAGCCATTCCTTGGCCGGCGTCGGCGAGACCGTCTTCAGCCACGGCTCGATCGAAGCGTGCTGGGCGTAGAAGTTCGTGAGGTCGGGCACCAGGTCCTTGATCACAGCCATGTGCGGCAACGGATAGACCTTCACGGCGCCTGAGATGTCATCCGCGCCCTTGGTGCAGGCCAGCGTGTTCGAGCCGTCGATGTTCATGGCGCAGGAGCCGCAGATGCCTTCGCGGCAGGAGCGGCGCAGCGTCAGCGTCGGATCGATCTTGTTCTTGATCCACAACAGCGCGTCGAGAACCATCGGACCGCAATCGTCCATGTCGACGAAATAGGTGTCCATGCGCGGATTCTCGTCATCGTCCGGCGACCAGCGGTAGATGCGGTATTCGCGCAGATTGGTCGCGCCTTCCGGCTTCGGCCAGGTCTTGCCCTGCTGGACCTTGGAATTCTTGGGAAGCGTGAGTTCGACCATTACCTGCGGTCCTTTCGGATGACGAGCTTCAGCCCGGACCAGATTTCGTTGACGGCGGCGACCTTGACGTCGACCAGGTCGCGCTTCAGCGCTTCGGACCGGATGACGTCCTCGGTGACGTCGGTCGGCACTTTCGACGCTTTCTTCGGCCATGAGACCCAGACCATGCCGTCGCGCTTGATCGCCGTCTCGATGCCGGCCAAGCCGTCCTCGATCTCGGCGCGGTGCCGGGTGAAGGCATGGACGGCATCGTATTTCCGGTTGCCCGAGATCGCCGACCACTTTGACAGCCGATCGACGCCGGCAAAGGACACGGCCTCGGTCAATTCGTCGAGTTCCGGCGGCAGCGCGATGAAGGCGGCGACCATGCCGTCCTTCAGGCCGAGCTTGGCCGGAAGGGGCGTGCCGGAATATCCGGTGGCCGCGAGCGCCATGATCAGTATACCCGCGCCTTCGGCGCGATCTTGGCCGGGTTGATGCCGCCGTCCTTTTCCGCCAGCAGCGTCTCGGTGTGCACCGGCCGGTAGGTGAGCGTCACCTTGCCATCCTCGCTGAGGCGGGCAAGCGTATGCTTGCGCCAGTTGGCGTCGTCGCGCGCCGAGAAATCTTCCCGCGCATGCGCCCCACGGCTCTCCTTGCGCGCCGCGGCGCCATAGACCGTGGTGATCGCGTTGGCCATCAGGTTTTCCAGCTCCAGCGTCTCGACGAGGTCGGAATTCCAGATCATCGAGCGATCGAAGACCTTGATGTCCTTGAGCTCGCCCCAGATTTCGGAAACGCGCTTGCAGCCATTGTCGAGCGATTCCTGGGTGCGGAACACCGCCGCGTCCTCCTGCATCGCCTTCTGCATCTTTTCGCGCAGCACCGCCGTCGGCGTCGAGCCGTGGGCATGGCGCAGCCGGTCGAAGCGGTCCATGATCTTCTCGACCGAGGCCGCGTTGGGCGACGCGATCGCCGACTTGCGGTCGATCACCTGGCCGGCGCGCAGCGCCGCCGCGCGGCCGAACACGACAAGATCGATCAGCGAGTTCGAGCCCAGCCGGTTGGCGCCATGCACCGACGCGCAGCCGGCTTCGCCCACCGCCATCAGCCCGGGCAACACGCGATCCGGACTCTCAGGCGTCGGGCTGAGCACTTCGCCCCAATAATTGGTCGGCACCCCGCCCATATTGTAGTGCACCGTCGGCAGAACCGGGATCGGCTCCTTGGTGAGGTCGACGCCGGCGAAGATCTTGGCCGATTCCGAGATGCCGGGCAGCCGCTCATGCAGCACCGCCGGATCGAGATGGTCAAGATGCAGGAAGATGTGATCCTTCTTCGGCCCGACGCCGCGGCCTTCGCGGATCTCCATCGTCATGCAGCGCGAGACCACGTCGCGCGAGGCAAGGTCCTTGGCGGACGGCGCATAACGCTCCATGAAGCGCTCGCCTTCGGAATTGACCAGATAGCCGCCCTCGCCGCGCGCGCCCTCGGTGATCAGGCAGCCGGCACCGTAGATGCCGGTCGGGTGGAACTGCACGAACTCCATGTCCTGCAGCGCGAGCCCCGCGCGCGCGGCCATGCCGCCGCCATCGCCGGTGCAGGTATGCGCCGAAGTGGCGGAGAAATAGGCGCGGCCATAGCCGCCGGTCGCCAGCACCACCATCTTGGCCGAGAAGCGGTGGATGGTGCCGTCGTCGAGATTCCAGGCCACCACGCCGGTGCAGGTGCCGTCCGGCTCCGTGATCAGGTCGAGCGCGAAATATTCGATGAAGAACTGCGCATTGTTCTTCAGCGACTGTCCGTATAGCGTGTGCAGCATGGCATGGCCGGTGCGGTCGGCGGCCGCGCAGGTGCGCTGCACCGGCGGGCCCTCGCCGAAATTCATCATCATGCCGCCGAAGGGCCGCTGGTAGATCTTGCCCTCTTCGGTGCGCGAGAACGGCACGCCGTAATGCTCGAGCTCGTAGACCGCCGCGGGCGCCTCGCGCACCATATATTCCTGCGCGTCGATATCGCCCAGCCAGTCCGATCCTTTGACGGTGTCGAACAGGTGCCACTGCCAGTTGTCCGGGCCCATATTGGCGAGCGAGGCGGCGATGCCGCCCTGCGCGGCAACCGTGTGCGAGCGGGTCGGGAACACCTTGGTGATGCAGGCGGTGCGCAGGCCCTGCTCGGCCATGCCGAGCGTGGCGCGCAGGCCGGCGCCGCCGGCGCCGACGATCACGACGTCGAACTTATGGTCGACAAAAGTGTAGGCGGAAGCCGTGTTTGCGTTGGCCAAGACGTCAGCCTCCGAATGCGAGTTTGAGCAGGGCAAACAGCGAAGCGACGCCGATTGCCACGCAGAAGAAGGTGTTGAGCGCGATCAGCGCCAGCTTCATGCCTTCGCCATGCACATAATCCTCGATGATGACCTGCATGCCGATGCGCATGTGGTAGAGGCCGGAGACCAGCACCAGCGCCAGCACCAGCGCCACGAAGGGATTGGCGAGCGACGCCCGCACATCCGTGTAGCCGTGGCCGTTGACCGCGATCAGGAAGCCGACGAAGAACAGCAGCAGCGGGATGTTGGCGATCGCCGTCAGCCGCTGGCGCCAGAAATGTTGCGTGCCTTCGCGCGCCGAGCCCAGGCCGCGCACCTTGCCGAGCGGCGTGCGCATATCGGTGTTGTTCGCAGTCATCAGAAAGCCCCCCGCGCCGCGTAGCCGGCTACCCAGATCAGGAGCGTCAGCACGATCGAGCCGGCAAGCGTCGCCCAGGCGATCTTCGAGGCGGTGTGCTTTTCCAGCCCCGCGCCGGTGTCCCAGATGAGATGGCGCAACCCGCCAAGCATGTGGTGCATCAGCGCCCAGGTGTAGCCGAACAGGACCAGCCGGCCGAGCCAGGAACCGAAGGCCCAGTTGACCCAGTCGAAGGTGGCCTGCGAGCTCGAAGCGGCGATCAGCCACGCCGCCACGAGCAACGTGCCGAAATACAGCGCGCCGCCGGTGATGCGATGGATGATCGACATCGTCATCGTGATCGGCGGCCGGTAGATCGTCAGATGCGGCGAGAGCGGCCGTTCACGTCTGGCTACTGCGCGGGTGGCTGGTGATTTGCTCATGGCTGCCCCAGTTCGGCGTCCTGGATGCCGCTACCGAAGGAGCGGCGTTTTCCACTCTCATCTATGGCTCCGGACAGCCGGTTTCTAATGCTCTTTTTGCACCGCGTCAAAGCCGGAAAATCGTTTTGGAAACGTCATTTAGTCTGACAAACTGGCGGTCGCGCGCTTCAATCGATTAGCGGCTGTTTTGAAGCCGGCGCAGCGCTTCGCTGCAGTGCGATAAGATCGCGCGCCGGGTGGGTTGAGATTCAGGTCAGGCCGAGTCGAAAACGGCAGGTTCCGAGAACCGGAGCGGAGCTTACTTAAAGTACGTGAGCACCGGAAGCTGCCGTTTGCAGGCCGGCCTCACCTGAAGATCAGCCCACCCGCTATCTTCGACAAGTCTGCGGGGTGGATCCTCGCTTCATCACCAGCGCCTCGCGCCCGTCGATCACGATTGCGTCATGCGTCACCGCTTCCTGGTAGCGGCTGCTCTGATTGGCGGGCGAGGCGGCGAATTCCTCTGTCGTGCCGTCCGCCCGCGCCACGCGTAGCGCGCTGCCCAGATTCTGGATGGTGACCGTGCCGCCATTGCCGCATCTGTATGTGGCCGTGCCGATACCAGATCGCGGCGTGGTGAGGTCGGTAACGATCTTGGTTGGCGGCGCGGCGGGTGGCGCCACAGGTTTGGCCGGGGCCGCCGAGGGCGCCGCAAGCATCGGCGCTGCCGCGGCGGGTACGGCCGACTGTTGGACTGGCGCGGGCGAAGCCGCCGGCGCCGCGGCACTGGCCGCCTTCGGCGCGTTGTTCTGCGGCACGCAGGCCACGGCCGCGAGAAGCAGCGGGATGGTGATCGACACCCGAACCGTGTGGCAAAAACTCATGCGCTGCCCCTTTCGTGCGCGGCACGCTAGCTACGCGGCGCCGCAAGATCAAGTTCACCCGGATTCGGCCGGCTCCATGCCTGCCCCGCGGCAGGCAGGAACCGGACCCTCCAAAATTAACCATGTTCCTTAAGAACCGCCGCCGGAAGCCTCCGGCCTCTTAACAAAGGTTAAGAAACAGTTAATTTCCTGATTCGAACCGGATTTCCAGGCGCGATCTCGCGCCGATCAAGGGAGAGCGACATGCGTTCGAACTCAGTGCGGACAAGCATTGCCGCGGCAGTACTGACGGGACTGGTCTTGGCGATCGCCGCGCCGGCCGAAGCTGGCTTGCGCCATCACGACCGCGTCTATGCCGATTCCTTCGGCAACCTCGTCGTCGACAGCGCCGCCGGCTACAAGCGCATCATCGTCGGCGAAGGCAGGTTCGCGAAGAAGCTTTCCGAGTTCACCAGCGCCGGCCAGCCCGCCGTGGTCTATGACGATGCCGACGAGCCGGGCTCGCCCGGCTGCTATCAGCCGCCGGTGCTGGTGAAGGGCCGCTCCTATATGTACGGGCTTTCCGACGGCGAGATGCCCAATCTCAGCCCTTGCCGTTGACGACCGCCGGCGCATGGCGGCGCCACGCGGTGCCTGACACGCGCACGCAGTCGCGGCCGGCTTTCTTGGCTTCGTGAGCGAGGCGCCAGCGCGCCGCAAAAGATCGGGCAAAAGATTGGCGAAATCCTCGTCGGTAGCCAGCTCCGCCACGCCGAAGCTGGCGCTGCAGGCATGGCTGAAGGACCGCGGACCTCAGCGATCGGCTGCAAGGGTCAAGCCCGTGGATGACGAAGGCGGGGGTGTCCACCTGCCTCACCCAACGGCGAGCGGCACGGCAACGAACGACGTTTCGGGCCTCTCATAGGAAAGCCGGACGCTGTCGCGGCCGTTCTGCTTGGCCTTGTAGAGCGCCTCGTCGGCGCGCCGCATCAATGGCATCAGCCCCTCTTTGCCGGTGCGGGCAGCGACGCCGAAGCTTGCAGTGACCCTAGTGCCGGGCGGCAGGCCGTCGACCGTGCCGGCCGAATAGAGGGCGCGGATCGCTTCCGCGAAGAGCCTTGCCGCTGCGAGGTCGCTGAGCGGCAGAAGCACGGCGAACTCTTCGCCGCCGATGCGGCCGGCGGCTCCGCGCGCGCCGGTGGCGGAACGCAGCTTGGCGGCAAAGTCGGCAATCACCCGGTCGCCGGCCTCATGCCCGTGCCGGTCGTTCAGCGCCTTGAAGTGATCGAGGTCGGCCAGCACCAGGGCGACGGGAAAGCCGGCCTTGCCACATTGATCGAGCAGGAGCGTCGCCCGCTCCTCGAAGCCGCGGCGGTTGAGGATGCCGGAGAGCGGATCGGTGTGGGTCTCCGCCTTGAGCGCCCGCATCACATCGAGCGCCGCGGCGGTGAACAGGCAAAGCGCGATCAGCAGCGACATAAGCGCGTGCGAAAGCAGCGCCGTCGTCCAATAGGACGAGCCGTAGAAGCCGTCATAGCTCGGGAACGGGCCGTGCGCGATGACGACGACCAGCGTGCGGACGATGAAGTTCAGCCCGGAAAGCAGCGACAGCGCGAACAGGATCTTTTCGGTCGGACCGTTGTTGCGCACCGTTCTCAGTTCCGCCGCGACCAGCAGGCTGAGCGCGCCGAAGCCGAAATTCATGACGAGCACGCGCCAGGTGAGGTCCGGCTGGACGAACATGAACCACAGGAAGGCGGCGAGCCCGCCGCCGGTCATGACGGCGATGCCGACATAAGGCACGCGCCGCCCGTAGCGCGCGATGATCCCGCTGGAAAGGCAACAGGCCGCGATCGTGAAGCAGCCGTTGGAGACAAGCTTGGTCAGCGCAAGGCCGATCGGAAGCGTGAAATATTGCAGCAGGAACCCCGGCGCCGACAGGCAGTAGCTGGCGCCGAGCACGGCCAGATACGGACGATGGCGCTGATAGGACCACAGCACGAGGAACGCAGCGCCAAGCGCCAGCGCTATCGTCGGATTGAGCAGCGCTATGAGCAGACCGGTGTCCAAAGGACTGCGACTTTCCCCAACTTACCCAAGGGCAGATACTAGGAGTTAAGCCCAAACAAGCGGTTAAGCCCTCTCGATAAAAAGGTCGCAGAGCCATGCGGAACCGGCCTGCCGGAGCGGCGTTGTCCGGCCAGATCAGAGACGCCAGACAGGAGACGATCGAGATGGCCGGCACGATCACTTTGACCGATCATGATGAAATCCGCTCCTGGGCGGCGGCGCGGGCCGGCTTCCCGGCCATTGTCGACGTCTCGCCCGAGGCCGGTACGCAGCCCATGCTGCGGCTGGTTTTTGGACAGCAGGCCTATGAAGACACCGACCGTCCTGAACGTCCGATCAACGCCGGCGGCTACGAGCTTGTCGAATGGGACGAATGGTTCAGGATCTTCGACGAGCGGCAGCTGGCATTGGTCGTCGCCGCCGACGAACCCGGCCGGCGCGAGGAATTCCACGAGATCGTTCGCAGATAAGGATTGTTGAGAAGCAAAAGGCCCGGACAAAGCGTCCAGGCCCTTTGCATTTGAAGCCGGCGACTACTTCCAGTCGCGGATGTCGACGAAGTGGCCGGCGATCGCGGCGGCCGCGGCCATGGCCGGCGACACCAGATGGGTGCGGCCCTTGAAGCCCTGCCGGCCCTCGAAATTGCGGTTCGAGGTCGAGGCGCAGCGTTCATGCGGCTTCAGCCGGTCGTCATTCATGGCCAGGCACATCGAGCAGCCCGGTTCGCGCCAGTCGAAGCCGGCGGCGAGGAAGATCTTGTCGAGGCCCTCGGCTTCCGCCTGTTCCTTCACCAGGCCGGAGCCGGGCACGATCATGGCGTTGACGCGCGGATTGACCTTCTTTCCCTCGACCACCTTGGCGGCGGCGCGCAGATCCTCGATGCGGCCATTGGTGCAGGAGCCGATGAACACGCGATCGAGCTCAATGTCGGTGATCTTGGTTCCCGGCGTCAGCCCCATATAGTCGAGCGCGCGGATCTTCGAGCTGCGCTTGTTCTCGTCCGTGATCTCTTCCGGATTGGGCACGATGCCCTGCACCGAGACGACGTCCTCGGGCGAGGAGCCCCAGGAGACGATCGGCGGCAGTTTCTGCGCGTCGAGCACGACCACCTTGTCGAAATGCGCGCCTTCGTCCGAATGCAGCGTCTTCCAATAGGCGAGCGCCGCGTCCCACGCCGCGCCCTTCGGCGCGCGCGGCTTGTCCCTGACATAGGCGAAGGTCGTCTCGTCCGGCGCGATCAGGCCGGCGCGCGCGCCGCCCTCGATCGACATGTTGCAGATCGTCATGCGGCCTTCCATCGACAGCGAGCGGATCGCTTCGCCCGCATATTCGATGACGTAGCCGGTGCCGCCGGCGGTGCCGATCTCGCCGATGATGGCCAGAATGATGTCCTTGGCGGTGACGCCTTCCGGCAACTGGCCGTCGACGCGCACCAGCATGTTCTTGGCCTTGCGCTGGATCAGCGTCTGGGTGGCGAGCACATGCTCCACCTCGGACGTGCCGATGCCATGCGCCAAGGCGCCGAAGGCGCCATGCGTGGAGGTGTGGCTGTCGCCGCAGACGATGGTCATGCCGGGCAGCGTGAAACCCTGCTCCGGCCCGATGATGTGGACGATGCCCTGGCGGATATCGTTCTCGGAATAATATTCAATGCCGAAATCCTTGGCGTTCTTGGCCAGCGCCTCGACCTGGATGCGGCTTTCCTCGTTCTTGATGCCGAACTTGCGCTCCGGCGAGGTCGAAACGTTGTGGTCGACCACGGCCAGCGTCTTTTCCGGATGGCGAACCTTGCGGTTCGACATGCGCAGGCCTTCGAAGGCCTGCGGGCTGGTGACCTCATGCACAAGGTGGCGGTCGATATAAAGCAGGCAGGTGCCGTCGTCCTGGCGATCGACCGTATGGTCGTCGAAGATCTTGTCGTAGAGGGTGCGCGGTGCGCTCATGTGCGTAAATCCGTCGATATGAGAATGGGAAAAGCACGCCGGCAATCCGGCGCGACGACTGCGATCGGTCGGCTCAGCGAAGTCGGCTGGTCAGCGCGCCGCAAACGCGCGCGGAGAAACGCGACGGCAGGCGCTTTCTGTCCTGCAGCACGAAACCCTTATAGGCCGGATCGCTGAAAAGCTTTTCCATGGCGGGGTAGATAGCAATGTTTTGGCTTTTCGGCAATTGCGGCGGGGCGCCCCCTTCTCCCCTTGTGGGAGAAGGTGGATCGGCGCGCAGCGCCGAGACGGATGAGGGGTGTTCCAGCGGAGTGAGACGCCGGCATTCCCTGGAGCACCCCTCATCCGGCCGCTACGCGGCCACCTTCCCCCACAAAGGGGGGAAGAAGAGGCTGGCGCTCACACCACCTCGAACACGAACGTCTTCACCAGCGCTTCCGGATCGCCGATCGCGTAGCAGCGGAACCACGGGCTTTGCTCCACGAGCCGCCATCTCCCTACCCGCTCCAACTCATCGAACACCGACTTGAAACCGCCGCTCTCGAAAACCTGGTCGCGCACTGTGAAGATGGCGTGGCCGCCGGTCCGGGTGATGCGCACAAGTTCGTGCAAGCCGGAGGCCGGCGCGTGGCCGATGGTGAAGACGCCGGTCGAGAAGAAGGCTCGGAAATGCCGGTCGGGCCAGGGCAGCGGCCCGCCGAGCATTGCCTTTTTCAACACATTGTAAGCGCCGCGGCTGCCGGCGAGCTTCAGCATGTCGTCGGAAAGATCGAGGCCGGCGATGTCGCCATAGCCCAGCGCCTTCAGCGACGGCCCCGACAGGCCGGTGCCGCAGCCGGCGTCGAGCAGCGGGCCTTCGCCCGCCGGCACGTGCCGTGCCACCCAGGCGGTGATCAGGAACGGCAGTAGGTAGCCGAGCGAGGCGGTCTCGCTGTCATAGGTCGCCGCCCAGTCGGCATAGGCCTTGGCCAGCGCTTCCGGCGTTTCGGCCGCATAGACGGAATCCAGCGCCGCATTGGCCTTGTCGAAATTCATGGGGCGTCTCCTCCGCCGGATGCCTGTCGTCCAAGGTAGAGGAATTCCGGGAAAAGTGGGACCTGGTTTTCCGTCCGGAATAGCGTCAAAAACGAAGAGATGCCAGCTGGCTATTCCTGATGCTGCCGGCGCAGCCGCTGCTCCAGCGCCCTGAGCGCCAACGACAGGCCGACGGTCAGGATGAGGTAGATATAGGCGACGATCGAATAGGTCTCGAAAAAGCGGAACGAGCCGGCGGCATAGACCTTGCCGATCTGGGTGATGTCGGAAACGCCGAGCACCGACACCAAAGAGGAATCCTTGACCATGGCGACGAAGTCGTTGCCGAGCGGCGGCAGGATGGTGCGGATCGCCTGCGGGAACACGATCAACCGAAAGCGCTGCACCCGCGTCAGCCCGAGCGCCTTGGCGGCTTCGATCTGGCCTTTCTCGACCGACTGGATGCCGGCGCGGAACACTTCCGAGATGAAGGCCGAGTAGCCGATGGTCAGCGCCATGATGGCGCGCCACAGCAGCGAGACGTCGCGCACCAGAAGTTCGCCGATGAACCCGGCGCTCTGCAGCGGCGCGGTCAGCGCGTTCCAGGCGGCGACGACGGCCGGCGCGCCGGCAAAGGCGATCCAGAACAACAGCACCAGGATCGGCACGCCGCGGATGATCTCGACATAGAAGCGCGCGATCTGGCGCAGCCACTGCGATCCCGACAGCGCCATCAGCGCGATGCCGAGCCCGAGCGCGGAGGCGAGCGCGAAGGCGACCGCGGTGACGAAGATGGTGATGCCGATGCCCTTGGCAACGGTGGCGAAGACCTGCGCGTAGAGATCGCTGGACGCGATGGCAAGCGCCGCGGCCAATGCGAGGACGAGCGCGGCGGCAAGCCACCACGGGAATTCGGGTTTGGTGATGGTGGTAGCGGGTGTCGGCATCAGGCGGTGCCAGCAAGATAATTGCGAAGGTCGCGTTCCGGCACACCCCCCTCTGCCCTGCCGGGCATCTCCCCCGCAAGGGGGGAGATTGGCAGCTTCACCGCCGCTTTGCCTTCAACGTTGGAGATTGGCGAAAGCCAACGCGACATCCGATCTCCCCCCTTGCGGGGGAGATGTCCGGCAGGACAGAGGGGGGTGTGAAGGAATGAGGCCTCTGGATACTTAGCCCCGCTGTCGCGCATCATTGGCAACAACAGCGCTCACTGCCCCATCTTGTAATCGAGGAACCACTTCTTGTTGAGCTTGTCGAGCGTGCCGTCGGCCTTGAGCGAGGCGATCGCGGCGTTGACCGGCTTCACCAGGTCCGAGCCCTTCGGAAAGATGAACCCAAAGTCCTCGGTGCCGAGCGGCCCGCCGATCAGCTTCAGCTTGCCTTCGGAGGCGTCGACATAGCCCTTGCCGGCGGTGCCGTCGGTCAGCACCACGTCGACGTCGCCCGCCTTGAGCGCCTGCACGGTGGCGCCGAACGTCTCGAACAGCTTGATGCGCGGGTTCTGCTCGTTGCCGTCGAGCACGCTGTAGACGGCGGTGTAGAAGGGCGTGGTGCCGGGCTGGGCGCCGATCAACCCATCCTTGAAGGCGCCAAAACTCTTGGCGTCGGTGAAGCGGCTTTCATCGCCGCGCACCAGCATGAACTGCTCCGAGCGCATATACGGATCGGAGAAGTCGACCTTCTCCTTGCGGTCGTCCTTGATGGTGATGCCGGTCATGCCGATGTTGTACTGGTTGTCGGAAACCGCCTGGATCATCGCGTCCCAGGAGGTGTTCTGGTACTCGACCTTGAAATTCAGCCGCTTGGCGATCTCGTCCATCGCGTCATATTCCCAGCCGATCTGCTTGCCGGTCTTCTTGTCGATGAACTGCAGCGGCGGATAGGCGTTCTCCGTCACCACCACGACCTTCTTGCCGCCGAGATCGGGTAAATTGTCGGCGAGCGCGGCGACGGGCGCCAGAAGGCAGGCCACCATGGCGGCCAGCAGCAATTTCGACTTGGTCATGACAAATCTCCGAAGGTGCGACCGCGCTGCAATTTCGCGGCCTGAGAAAATCCGGCGCCGACTTTAGCTTGCCGCAAGCGCCTTGCAAGCCGGTGCGCTGCGACGTTGCGCGCTATACGCAAATCCAATGCTCTTCGGAAATGGTTTTGTGGATGGCCGTTGCCGGATCACTCCTGATCGGCGGTGGCCTCGCGCAACCCGGCGACCAGCCGTGTCAGCGTGCCGTGCAGAGCCTTCAGTTCGGCCCGGTCCAAAGGCATGGCGCAGCCCAGTCCTTCCTGCACGTCCTTCATCTTCGCCCGCAGCGCCTGACCCTTCGCGGTCGGCTCGACCAGGACCCGGCGCTCGTCGGCATGGTCGCGCCGGCGCGTCACCAACCCGCCGGCTTCCATGCGTTTGATCAGCGGCGTTAGCGTCGCCGAATCGAGACCCAGTGCCGCGCCAAGCTCGCCGATCGTGCTCGGCGAATGCTGCCACAGCGCCAGCATTGCCAGATATTGCGGATAGGTGAGGCCGAGCGGCTCAAGCAGCGGCCGGTAGAGCTTGGTCATCAGCCCGCTGGCCGAATAGAGCGCGAAGCAGAGCTGCTGGTCGAGGCGCGGCACGGCGATAGCCCCAGCGTCCTGAGCCGGGGCTATCTTGGCCATGGTTTCGGTTGTCGTCGTCATGCTGCCTTTGCCGGAAGCGCCGTGGCGGACAGCACCACGTCGATATTGCCCCGGATCGCGTTGGAATAAGGGCAGATCTTGTGCGCTTCCGATACAAGCGCCTCGGCGCTCGCCTGACCAAGCCCCTTGATTTCAGCCGCCAGCGCGACGCCGAGGCGGAAGCCGCCCTGGTCGTTCGGATGGAGGCTCACTGTGGAGGTAATCGAAGCGTCCTCTAGCGGCAGCTTCTGCTGACGGGCGACAAAACGCACCGCGCTCTCGAAGCAGGCGGCATAGCCCACCGCGAAAAGCTGCTCGGGATTGGTGGCGCCGCCCTTGCCGCCGAGTTCCTTCGGCATAGCAAGATCGACCTTGAGTAGGCCGTCGCTGGTTTCGCCGTGACCGTTGCGGCCGCCGCTAACGTGAGCCTGGGCGGTGTACAGTGCAGACATCTTGATCTCCATTTGATTTGTACACGATTATTTAGTGTACAAGATAATGATTGTCAACGATGGCGTCGCGGTTTTCCTGCGGCAAGCGATCACAGTTCGGTGAAAAAACGAAAAAGGCGGCCGAAGCCGCCTTTCCGAACCAATGCTGTCGAAGCGCCTTATTCGGCGGAAGCGGCCTCGGCGGCCTTCTTCTCGGCGGCTTCCTTGGCGGCCGTCTCGGCGGCCAGCGCTTGGGCGGCGGCGACCTTCTCGGCCTCGATGCGGGCGCGCTCGGCGTTCAGCGCGTCGCGCTCTTCGTCGTTCAGCTTGCGGGCGCGCACGCCGGTGTTTTCCGAAATGCGGGCCGACTTGCCGCGACGGTCACGCAGGTAATAGAGCTTGGCGCGGCGCACCTTGCCGCGGCGCACGATCTCGACGCCCTCGACCATCGGCGAGTAGACCGGGAAAACGCGCTCGACGCCTTCGCCGTAGGAAATCTTGCGGACGGTGAAATTCTCCTGGAAGCCGGAGCCGGAGCGGGCGATGACGACGCCCTCATAGGCCTGGACGCGGGTGCGGCTACCTTCGGTGACGCGCACCTGGACGCGCACGGTGTCGCCCGGCTGGAATTCGGGCAGCTTGCGCTTGGCTTCGATCTTGGCGGCCTGTTCGGCCTCGAGCTGACGGATGAGATCCATCTCAAATATCCACTTCTTGTTCTTCCGACAGTCAGAGCGTCCTCAACTCGCCTTGCAGTTCCAACGACCGCTCGGCTATGCCCTTTGTCCGCGATAGGACATTGGGCAGGGACGGCTACACCGTCATTTGTTGACGGGTCCAGAAGATCGTTCTTCCGGTTCGGGCGGCGACATACAGCTATTTCGGCGCTTTGTCACCTCTTCGAGGCATATTTTTTGCGCTTGATGGCCCCATGACATGGCCGCCGTGACAGGTTGCGCGCGCGCCGCAAGCTTTCTAAGCGGGGGAAATGAGTCTTTTCGATGCCGCCTTGCTGTTTCTCGCGGGTTTTGTCTCCGGCGCCGCCAATGCGGTCGCCGGCGGCGGCACTTTCCTCACCTTTGGCGCCATGACGCTGGTCGGGCTGCCGCCGATCGTCGCCAACGCCACCTCCTCGGTGACGCAGCTGCCGGGCTACATCACCTCGACGCTCGCCTATTGGACCGATATCCGGCATTTCTGGCGGGGCGCCCTGCTGCTTTGCCTGATCTCGGCGCTCGGCGCGCTGGCCGGCTCGCTCATCCTGCTCGCCCTCTCCAATCCGTCGTTCCGCGCCCTTGTGCCCTGGCTGCTGATCGCCGCGACCGCCCTGTTCGCCGCCGGACCGTGGCTGAAGCCGGCGGCGGGGCCGGAACACCAGGCCTCGGTCGGCTCGCTCGCCGGTTCAATCGCGCAATTCGCGACCGCGGCCTATGGCGGCTTCTTCGGCGCCGGCATGGGCGTGATGATGCTCGCCACCCTCGGCCTGACGCAGGCCGGCGACTACCACCGGCTCAACGCGCTGAAGAACATGCTGTCCATCGTGATCGCGGTTGTCGCCATCCTGGTGTTCGTTTCCGGGGGCGTCGTTGCCTGGCCGCAGGCGATCGTCATGATCCCGGGCGGGGCGCTCGGCGGCTATGCCGGGGTATGGATCGCCAAGCGCGTGCCGCAGGCCGTCGTGCGCGGTTTCGTCGTCGCGGTCGGCCTGTTTCTGGCTTTCTACTATTTCACCAAGGGCTGAGGCATAGCGCCAAGCAAGTCCGGCCGCCGTTCCCGCGTCAGCTTCTCGGCCTCGGCGCGTCGCCATTCGGCAATCTTCTTGTGGTTGCCCGAAATCAGCACATCCGGGATCGGCCGGCCCTCGAACTCCTGCGGCCGCGTATAGTGCGGATGCTCGAGCAGGCCGTTCTCAAAGCTTTCTTCGTCACCCGAGACCGCATTACCCATGACGCCCGGCAGCAGCCGCACCACGGCGTCGAGCAACACCAGCGCGGCCGGCTCGCCACCGGACAGGATGAAATCACCGACCGAGACCTCCTCCAGCGCCCGCGCCTCGATCAGCCGCTGGTCGACGCCCTCGAAGCGGCCGCACAGGATGACGGCGCCAGGCCCGGCGGCAAGCTCGCGTACGCGCGCCTGCGTCAGCGGCTTGCCGCGCGGGCTCATCAACAGGCGCGGGCGCGGATCGCCGGGCGGCGAGGCGTGGTCGATGGCCTTGGCCAGCACGTCGGCGCGCATCACCATGCCGGCGCCGCCGCCGGCCGGCGTGTCGTCGACGGTGCGATGCTTGTCGGTGGCGAAATCGCGGATCTGGATCGCTTCCAGCGACCATGTCCCGGCCTCCAGCGCTCGGCCGGCAAGCGACAGACCGAGCGCGCCCGGGAACATTTCCGGATAGAGCGTCAGCACCGAGGCGATAAAGTTCAACGGTTGCCCCCGGCATCCTTCGGTCCGCGCGGCCTGCCCTTCGGGTCGAAGCGGGAACGGCTCGGCGCTTCGTCCTCCTCGTCATCGACCAGTCCCGCCGCCAGCGGATCGACCTGGACGAAACCCTCGGCGATCGAGACATGCGGCACCGCGGCCTGTGTGAACGGGATCAGCACGCCCTTGCGGCCGGCAAGCGTGACATCGAGGATGTCGCCGCCGCCGAAATTATGCACGGCGACGACCTTACCGATGACGCCGGTATCGTCCCTGACATCGAGCCCGATGAGATCGGCGTGATAGAACTCGTCCTCCTCGCCGTCATCCGGCAGCACTGAGCGGTCGACGAAAAGCTCTGTGCCGGCCAGCGCCTCGGCGGCATTGCGATCGTTTATACCCTTGAAGCGCACGACGACGACGGTGCCCGCCGGCCTGATATCGTTGATCTGGAAGGCGCGGCCATCCTTGGCATAAAGCGGGCCATAGTCGGCCAGCGCCAGCGGATCGCCGGTAAAGGTCTTTACCCGGAGCTCGCCCTTGATGCCGTGCGCGGCACCGATGACGGCCATCTGTACGGGGTTTTCGAGCTTCGACATCGGCGGCGCTTCCTTTGCCCTGCTCTATCCCCCTCAAGCCGTCATTTCAATGACCGCCTCTTCACCGCTTCCTAACCCGGATGCGTGAAACTGGCGTGATGCAGGAATTCCTCATCCCGGCAAAACCCGACCTTCAGGCGGCGCGCGAGACCTGGCTGAAGACGCTGGCGCGTGAGCGCCGGCTGTCGCCGGAAACCGTCGAGGCCTATGAACGCGACACGCGCCAGTTCTTGCATTTCCTGACCGGACATTGCGGTGGCCCGCCGGGCATTTCCGACATCGCCGACCTGCGCCCTTCCGACCTGCGCGGCTTCCTCGCCAAGCGTCGCAATGAAGGCGCCGGCGCCCGCACGCTGGGGCGCGGCCTTGCCGGCATCCGCTCGCTGCTGCGCTTTCTCGAAAAACGCGGGATGGTCAACGCGGCTGGCGTTGCGGCACTGCGCGCGCCCCGCCAGCCGAAGTCGCTGCCCAAGCCGCTGACGGCAAGCGACGCCAGAAAGGTCGTGGCGATGGAGGGCCAACTCGCGGAAGAACCCTGGATCGCCGCCCGCAATGCCGCAGTGCTGACATTGCTTTACGGTTCCGGCCTGCGTATTTCGGAAGCGCTGGGGTTGGCCGGCGCCGATCTCGCTTCAGAAGACGATACCGTGCTGCGCGTCACCGGCAAGGGCGGCAAGACGCGACTGGTGCCGGTGCTGCCTGTGGCCCGCAAAGCGGTCGCCGAATACCGCCGGCTCTGCCCTTTCCATATCGACCCCAAGGGCCTTTTGTTCCGCGGCGCCCGCGGCGGACCGCTCAACCCGGCCATCGTCCAGCGCGAGATGGCGAAGCTGCGCTCGGCGCTGAACCTGCCCGACACGGCGACGCCGCATGCGCTCCGCCATTCCTTCGCCACCCATCTGCTCGGCCGTGGCGGCGACCTGCGCACCATCCAGGAACTGCTCGGTCACGCCAGCCTGTCGACCACCCAGATCTATACCGGCGTCGACACGGCCAGGCTGCTCGACATCTACGAGCGCGCGCATCCCCGCGCCTGATCCCCTGACGTCGTCATACCAGGGCGGAGCAGGAGCGAAGCTCCGTCGCGGAGACCCCTGGTATCCATGCGGTGACCCCGGCGCTCCGCAGCGGTGCAGAATTCTGCACCGCCGCATTCCTCGGCTCAGGTAACGGACTGGATCCTCGGGCCTCCGCGCGTCGCTCCGCTCCTTGCTCCGCCCGTGGATGACGACGCAATGGGCGTTTCAACCAATCGTCACGGTATTCGATCCGAATACCCGAGCGGACGTCAAAACCGACCGCACCGGGGACAATTTCATTCTCCGGATTAACCGTTTTGCCGCTTTTCAGCGCTATGACGCTTCCCCATGAAACGCGTCATCGCCATCGCCGACCGCGCGGCCCTTGTCTCGTTGAAGCTGCTTGCAGCGCTCAACCTGCTGTTTTTCCTGTCTTTCCTGGTCGTTCTGCTGCTCGCCAGCCGTGCTCATGCCGAGGTGCCCAATTGCGTCGGCACCGATCTTTTGGCCGCGCTGGAAAAGAGCGATCCCGCCGCCTTCGAGAAGGTCGAGACCGAAGCGGCGGCCGTTCCCAACGGCAAGGGCCTGTTGTGGAAGCTGGAGAAATCGGGCGAAAAGCCGTCCTACCTGTTCGGCACCATGCACATGACCGACACGCGTGTCACCACGCTGCCGGCGGCCGCCCAAAAAGCCTATGACGACGCCGGCACCATCATCATTGAAACAACCGATGCGCTCGACAAGGCCAAGATGATGGGCGCGATGGCCAGCGAGCCCGGCCTGATGATGTTCACCGACAACACCACGCTGTCGTCGCTGCTCTCGCCGGACGATGCGGCGGCGCTGAACAAGGGGCTCGACGCCCGCGGCATTCCGCCGGCGAGCGTCGCAAAGATGAAGCCGTGGATTCTGTCGGCGATGATGGCATTGCCGGCTTGCGAGGTGGCGCGCCAGAGCGCCGGCGAACCCGTGCTGGACGTCAAGCTCGCGTCGGATGCCAAGGTTTTAGGCAAGGACGTCGAGGGGCTCGAAACCGCAGTCGATCAGCTGCGCGCAATGGCCTCGCTGCCGCTCGAATTTCACATGAAGAGCCTGGTCGAGACGATGAAGCTCGGCGACAAGGTGAATGACGTCAACGAGACGATGATCGTGCTCTACCAGCGTGGCGAGGTCGGCATGTTCTGGCCGCTGTTCAAGGCCGTGCTGCCGGACTCCTCGGACGACAAGGCCGGCTATGCCGCCTTCGAGCAGACGATGATCACCAGCCGCAACAAGGTGATGGCGGCGCATGCCGGGCCGATTTTGGCCAAGGGCAATGTCTTCATGGCCGTTGGCGCCATGCATCTGCCCGGTCCGGACGGACTGGTCGAGGATTTTCGCAAGGCAGGGTATATTGTTACCGTCGTCAACTGAGTCGCCTGGCGATTGGCGGGCCCGAAAACGTCGGTTTTTCAGCGCTTTCGGTCCGTCCGTGTGAAACCCATTGCGGGATCCGCGCGTTGATGGCTGTTATTTTGATGCTTTCATCCAAGGAGGACACGTTTCATGGCGAACCCTAACGACCCCTTCACCCCTTCGAGCACGCCTCCCACATCGGGGGGTGGTGGCGGCAGCGGGTGGCTGATCGCCCTAGTTGTCATTATCCTGGCCATTGTTGCGTATTATGTCTTTGGCAGAAGCGGCGGCGAGCATGCCCCGGCTCCGGCTGAGCCGCCGGCCGCCAGCACGCCGGCCCCCCCGCCTGCGACGCCTGCCCCGGCTCCAGAGCCGGCACCAGCGCCTGCGCCCGCTCCGGCGCCAGCCCCGGCTCCTGCTCCCGCGCCGGCCCCCGCGCCAGCTCCTGCACCTGCGCCCGCTCAGTAATCGGGTTACAGCTTGAAAACGAACGGCCCGCCGAAAGGCGGGCCGCTTGTTTTGTGTCGCTGTCTCCAGCTCCGGAAACCGCCGTTGCACCATCCGGGAATTGCTCTCGAGCATGATGCCGAAAAGTGTGAGCGGTTTTCCGTCTGGAATTGCGTCAAAACAAAGAGCTAGTCATGCGGCATAGAACTGGCGGGCCAGGGCGACCGATGGCGCAGCTCTTCGACCAGGACCCGCTCATTCTCCGAATAGTCGATCGGAACGACGACGAGATTGACCCCGCCCGCGGCAAAGGCCTGCTCCAGGGCCGGTCTCAGCTCGGCGATGGCGCCTACCCTGGTGCCCTTCGCGCCGTAGGCTTCGGCATAACGAACGAAATCGGGATTCCCGAAGGTCATACCGAAATCGGGAAAGTCGTCCACCGCCTGCTTCCAGCGGATCATGCCGAAGGCATGGTCCTCAATGATCAGGACCACGAGGTTGAGCTTCAGCCTGACGGCGGTTTCCAGCTCCTGGCTGTTCATCATGAAGCCGCCATCGCCGCAAACCGCCATGACGCGGCGTTCCGGAAAAAGCATTGCCGCCATCATCGCCGACGGCAGGCCGGCGCCCATCGTGGCCAGCGCATTGTCGAGCAGCAGCGTGTTGGCGACGCGCGTGCGGTAGTTGCGCGCGAACCAGATCTTGTACATGCCGTTGTCGAGCGCCAGGATGCCGTCAGCCGGCATCACTGCGCGCACGTCGTGCACCAGGCGCTGCGGCGTGAAGCGGTCCTCGCTGTCGCGCGCCGCAGTGCGGCTCAATATCCCCTCGCGTAGCGGCAGCAGTGCCTGTGCGTTGGGGATGTTGCCTTCCAGGCGGTCGGCCAACAGCCTGAGCGACGCGCCGATATCCCCGATCACCTCGGTTTGCGGGAAATAGACCTGTTCGACAGTGGCCGGCTGGTAGCCGACATGAATGACCTTCGGCCCGTCGGCGCCCATGATGAAGGGTGGCTTCTCGACCGTGTCGTGGCCGATCGTAATAATGAGATCCGCCTGCTCGATCGCCTCATGCACGTAGTCGCGCTCGGACAGGGCGGCTGTGCCCATATAGAGCTCGGTCCCACCCGGCACCGTGCCCTTGCCCATCTGGGTGGTGAAATAGGGAATGCCGGTCCGCAGAACGAACTGGGCGAGGTCCGAGGTCGAGCGCGGCCGCGAGGCGGCGGCGCCCATCATCGCCAGCGGCCGCTCAGCCTCGATGATCATCCGCGCGGCGCGATCGAGCGCGAGCGGGCTCGCCAACGGCAGCTCGACCGGATGCGGCGGAATCGGCGCGACCGGGTCACACTCCTCGGCGGCGATGTCCTCGGGCAGCTCCAGATGCACCGGTCCCGGACGCTCTTCGCCCGCCACGCGGAAAGCCTCGCGCACCACGCCTGGGATCATCCTGGACGAAACGATCTGACGCGAAAGCTTGGTCAGGGGTTTCATCGCCGCGACGACGTCGACGATCTGGAAGCGTGCCTGCCTGGACGACCGGATCCCCTTCTGCCCAGTGATCATGACCATGGGCATGGCCCCGAGCAGCGCGTAGGCGGCGCCTGTCGTCAGGTTCAAGGCCCCCGGGCCAAGCGTGGTGATACAGACGCCGGGCCTGCCGGTGAGCCGGCCGTGGGTGGCGGCCATGAATGCGGCCGCCTGCTCATGACGGGTCAGGATAAGCTCGATCGAGGATTTGCGAATGGATTCGACAACGTCGAGGTTCTCCTCGCCCGGTATGCCGAAAATGCGGTCCACGCCTTCATTCTCGAGGGCAGCAACAAGCAGATCGGAGCCTTTGGACACGAGGTATCTCCTGGGCGAACCCTGCGAGACGAGCCATACCAATGCTGACGGGCGTATCGCCCTTCGGTTCGGATGACGCCCTAGATATGAATCGGCTTGAAGAACGTCGCCAGCGCCGCTTCCTTCACCGCTTCCGACATCGTCGGATGCGCGTGGCAGGTGCGGGCGAGGTCTTCCGACGAGCCGCCGAACTCCATCAGCACGGCCGCTTCGTGGATCATCTCGCCGGCGCCGAAGCCGACGATATGGACGCCGAGTACGCGGTCGCTGGCCTTGTCGGCCAGGATCTTCACGAAACCGTCGGTATGCAGCATGGCGCGCGCGCGTCCATTGGCGCTGAACGGAAACTTGCCGACCTTGTAGTCGATGCCGGCCTTCTTCAGCTCCTCCTCGGTCTTGCCGACCGAGGCGATTTCCGGGCTGGTGTAGACCACGCTCGGGATGACGTCATAATTCACGTGCCCGGCCTGGCCGGCGATGGTCTCAGCGACTGCCACGCCCTCGTCCTCAGCCTTGTGCGCCAGCATCGGGCCGGCGATGACGTCGCCGATGGCATAGATGCCCGGCAGGTTGGTCCTCAGATGCCCGTCGGTCTTGACCCGGCCGCGCTCGTCGATCTCGACGCCGGCTTCCTTCAGCCCGAGGCTGTCGGCATAGGGGCGACGTCCAGTCGCGACCAGAACGACATCGGCTTCGATGGTTTCGGCCGTGCCGCCCTTTACCGGCTCGAAGGTGACCGTCGCGCCTTTCTTGGTCTTAGCGACGCCGGTGACCTTGGCGCCAAGCTTGAACTCGAAGCCCTGCTTGGAGAGCAGCCGCTGGAACTGTTTCGACACCTCGCCGTCCATGCCGCCCAGGATGGTGTCGAGATATTCGACGACCGTGACTTTGGCGCCCAGCCGGGCCCAGACCGAGCCAAGTTCCAGCCCGATGACGCCGCCGCCGACCACCACGAGGCTGGCGGGCACCTTGGCCAACGACAGCGCACCGGTGGAGGACACGATGACCTTCTCGTCGAAATCGACTTTGACGCCCGGAATGCCGGCGACGTCCGAGCCGGTGGCGATGACGATGTTCTTGGTCTCGATCTCCTCGACCTTGCCGTCCTCGCCGGTCACCGAAACCTTGCCGGCGGAAATCACCTTGCCGGTGCCGCGGAATGAATCGATCTTGTTCTTCTTGAACAGGAAGGCGACGCCGTTGACGTTGGAGGCGACCGTCGTGTCCTTATGCGCCATCATCTTCTTCAGATTGAGCTTTGGCGCCGGTATCTCGACGCCCAGCGTATCGAAGGCATGGCCGGCTTCGGCGAACATCTCGGAGGCGTGGAGCAGCGCCTTAGACGGGATGCAGCCGATATTGAGGCAGGTGCCGCCGAAGGTGGCGTTCTTCTCGACCACCGCCGTCTTCAGGCCGAGCTGCGCCGCCTTGATGGCGCAGACGTAGCCGCCCGGCCCCGATCCGATGATAACGACGTCATAAGCCATAATAGAAACCCTTCTTATCCGGCCTTCAACGGCCGCCGCTCACATTGAGGATCGCGCCCGTTATATAGGAGGCCGCGTCCGACAGAAGATAGAGAACCGCGCTGGCGACTTCGTCCGCCGTGCCGGCGCGTTTCATCGGCAACAGCTCCTGCATCCGCGCCACGCGGTCGGGCTGGCCGCCGGAGGCATGGATTTCGGTCTCGGTGATGCCGGGGCTGACGGCATTGACGCGGACGCCTTCCAGCGCGACTTCACGCGCGAGCCCGATGGTCAGCGTGTCGATCGCGCCCTTGGAGGCGGCGTAGTCGACATATTCGCCTGGCGAGCCGAGCCTGGCCGCCGCCGACGAAATGTTGACAATGGCGCCGCCCTTGCCGCCATGCCGCGTCGACATGCGCTTCACCGCCTCGCGTGCGCACAGGAACGAGCCTACGACGTTGATGCGCATCATGCGCTCGAGCCGCTCCGCGCTCATCTCATCTACGCGCGCCTTGACGTCGACGATACCGGCATTGTTGACGAAGGCGTCCAGCCGGCCGGAGGCCCGGTCGACGGCTTCGAAAATCGCGATGACATCGGCCTCGTTGCCGACATCGCCCTTCACTGCGAAGGCATCGCCGTCCGCAGCCTTGAGCTCGTCGACCAGCGCATCCGCGGCCGCTTGGTTGGAAACGTAGTTGACCGCCACGCGATAACCGGCCTCACTCGCCTGCCGGCAGATCGCCGCGCCGATGCCGCGGCTGCCGCCGGTGACCAGCAGTGTTTTCTTGTCGGCGCTCATTCCTGGCAGCCTTTCAGCACGAAGATGTCCCATGACACTTTCGAAAAGCCGGCGGGGCCATAGGCGGCCGACATTTCGAGCGACGGCCCGAGATCGGGCAGGATCAGGCTTTTCGGCGCGTCGGCGCCCTCGGCCGGCAACAGGCCGACGCCACCTTTCTCATCGGCGCTGTAGATGACGCCTTCCCAGATCGTGCAGGCGGCGAGTTCTTCGCCGGTGACGTCGCCGGTCGGGCATTTGTACATCAGCGAGCCATGGGGCCGCCCGGCCGAGCCTTCGGTCCACATCGCGATGCCGTCGAGCACGACATTGTTGTCGAGGATCACGCGGAAGGCATTGGTGATCGTCGCCGAGGTGCCGGCCGGCGTGAAGTCGATCTCGGCCCCGCTCTGCGCCTCGCCATAGACGGCAAGCTGGATCGGGCAGGCGGCTTGGGCATCGACGGCCGCGAGAGCTATGCCGGCCGCAAGCGAGACCGGTCTTGCGGCGCCGAGCAAATGGGTTCTCATTCGCCGCCCCGGCCGCATGCCGCCATCACGCCACCTCAGAGATCAAGCACCAGCCGCTCGGGATCCTCCAGGCTTTCCTTGACGCGCACCAGGAAGGTCACCGCTTCCTTGCCGTCGACAATGCGGTGGTCGTAGCTGAGCGCCAGATACATCATCGGGCGGATGACGATCTGGCCGCCGACCACCACCGGCCGGTCCTGGATCTTGTGCATGCCGAGGATGCCGGACTGCGGGGCGTTGAGGATCGGCGTCGACATCAGTGAGCCATAGACACCGCCATTGGAGATGGTGAAGGTGCCGCCCTGCATGTCGGCCACCGACAGCTTGCCGTCGCGCGCGGCAAGGCCGAGGCGTCCGATCTCCTTCTCGATCTCGGCGATCGACATCTGGTCGGCGTCGCGCACCACCGGCACCACCAGGCCCTTGTCGGTGCCGACGGCGACGCCGACATGGGCAAAGTTCTTGTAGATGATGTCGGTGCCGTCGATCTCGGCGTTGACCGCCGGGATCTCCTTCAGCGCATGCGTCACCGCCTTGGTGAAGAAGCCCATGAAGCCGAGCTTCACGCCATGCTTCTTCTCGAACACGTCCTTGTACTTTGCCCTGAGCGCCATCACCGCGCTCATATCCACCTCGTTGAAGGTGGTGAGCATTGCGGCGGTCGACTGCGCTTCCTTCAAGCGGCGCGCGATGGTCTGGCGCAGCTTGGTCATGCGCACGCGCTCCTCGCGCGGTGCATCCTCGGCCGTCGACGGCGCACGGGCAGCGACCGGCGCCGGAGCGGCCTTCGGCGTCTCGGCCGGCTGCGACGGGGCGCCCTTGGCGATGGCGTCGAGCACGTCGCCCTTCAGCACCTGGCCGCGCTTGCCCGAGCCGGACAGTTGGTCGACCGAGAGATTATGCTCCGCGATCAGCTTGGCCGCAGCGGGCGCCGGCGGCATGGTGCGCGGCTCGATCTGGCCGGCGTCACCGGCGACCTTGGCGGTCTCGGCGGCGGCCTGCTTGGTGGTGGAAGCGGCATCCGGGCTGGAGGCCTGCGCCACCGCCTGCGGCTTGGTCGTCGGGGCGGCGGCGCCGCCAGCCGAAATCGAGCCGAGCAGCGCGCCGACATTGACCGTCTCGCCTTCCTTGACGGTGATCTCAGCCAGTGTTCCGGCGCCCGCGGCAGGCACTTCCACCGTCACCTTGTCGGTTTCGAGCTCGACCAAGGGTTCATCGGCGGCGATCGCGTCGCCGACCTTCTTGAACCACTTGCCGACGGTCGCCTCGGTGACGGATTCACCCAGCGTGGGGACGCGGATTTCGGTAGCCATTGTGCCTGTCCGTTGTCTTCTTGAGGTCTGTTTCGTCCGGTCTGCCTATTCGCCCAGCGCGCTATTCGCCGAGAGCATCATCGAGCAACGCGGCGAGTTGGCTGAGATGCTTCGACATCAAGCCGGTCGCCGGCGAGGCCGAGGCTGGTCGGCCGGTGTAACGCACCCGCTGATGCTTGGCGTCGATATGCGCCAGCACCCATTCGAGATAGGGATCGATGAACGACCAGGCGCCCATGTTCTTGGGCTCCTCCTGGCACCACACCATCTCGGCGTTGCGGAAACGTGACAATTCGGTGATCAGCGCCTTGGCCGGGAACGGATAGAGCTGTTCGACGCGCAGCAGATAAATGTCGTTGATGCCGCGCTTCTCGCGCTCTTCGTAGAGGTCGTAATAGACCTTGCCCGAGCACAGCACGACGCGGCGGATCTTGGAATCCTTGACCAGTTTTATCGGCTGGTTCGGCAGGAGCTGCGCGTCGTCCCACAGCAGCCTGTGGAACGAGCTTTCGCCCGCCATTTCCGACAGCATCGACACCGCCCGCTTGTGGCGCAGCAGCGACTTCGGCGTCATCAAGATCAGCGGCTTGCGGAAGTCGCGCTTCAGCTGCCGGCGCAGAATGTGGAAATAGTTAGCCGGCGTGGTGACGTTGGCGACCTGCATATTGTCTTCCGCGCAGAGCTGCAGGAAGCGCTCCAGCCGCGCCGACGAATGTTCCGGCCCCTGGCCTTCATAGCCATGCGGCAAAAGGCAGACGAGGCCCGACATTCTGAGCCACTTGCGCTCGCCCGACGAGATGAACTGGTCGAACACCACCTGGGCGCCGTTGGCGAAGTCGCCGAACTGCGCTTCCCACAGCGTCAGCGCCTTGGGCTCTGCCAGGCTGTAGCCATATTCGAAGCCCAGCACCGCCTCTTCCGACAGCATCGAGTTGATGACTTCGTAGCCGGCTTGCGCCGCCGACAGATTGTTGAGCGGGATATAGCGGGTCTCGTCGCGCTGGTCGTAAAGCACCGAATGGCGCTGCGAGAAGGTGCCGCGCTCCGAATCCTGGCCGGAGAGCCGGATCGGGTTTCCGTCGAGCAGGATGGCGCCGAAGGCCAGCGCCTCGGCCGTCGACCAGTCGATGCCTTCGCCGGACTCGATCGCCTGGCGGCGGTTTTCGAGGAAGCGCAGGATCGTCTTGTGCGCGTCGAAATCCTTCGGCACCTCGGTCAGCTTTTTGCCAATCTCCTTCAGCGTGCGCACCGGCACGGCGGTCTTGCCGCGGCGCTGTTCGTCCTGGTTGTCGGCGGTGCGCAGGCCGGACCACGCGCCATCCAGCCAGTCGGCCTTGTTCGGCTTGTAGCTCTGGCCGACTTCCCATTCTGATTCCAGATGCGCGCGCCAGTCGGCCCGCATCTTGTCGACCTCGGCCTGGGTGATGTGGCCTTCGGCGATCAGCCGGTCGGCATAGATCTGAACCACCGTCTTATGGGTGCGGATGTTGCGGTACATGATCGGCTGGGTGAAGGCCGGCTCGTCGCCCTCATTGTGTCCGAAGCGGCGGTAGCAGAACATGTCCACCACCACAGGCTTGTGGAACTTCATGCGGAACTCGGTCGCGACCTTCGCCGCATGCACCACGGCCTCCGGGTCATCGCCGTTGACGTGGAAGATCGGCGCCTCGATCATCTTGGCCACATCCGACGGATAGGGCGAGGAACGCGAGAAGCGCGGATTGGTGGTGAAGCCGATCTGGTTGTTGATGATGACATGCAGCGTGCCGGCGACGCGGTGGCCGCGCAGGCCCGACAGGCCGAGGATCTCGGCGATCACGCCCTGCCCGGCGAAGGCGGCGTCGCCGTGCAGCAACAGCGGCATCACCTTGGCGCGCTCCGACAGCGGCACGACCTCGCCACGCTCGCGGCCGGCGAACTGGTCCTGCTTGGCGCGCGCCTTGCCCATCACCACCGGATCGACGATTTCCAGATGCGAGGGGTTGGCCGTCAGCGACAGATGCACCTTGTTGCCGTCGAACTCACGGTCCGACGAGGCGCCGAGATGGTACTTCACGTCGCCCGAGCCTTCGACCTCGTCGGGCGCGGCCGAGCCGCCCTTGAATTCGTGGAAGATGGCGCGGTGCGGCTTCGCCATCACCTGGGAAAGCACGTTGAGGCGGCCGCGATGCGCCATGCCGAGCACGATTTCCTTGAGACCGAGCTGGCCGCCGCGCTTGACGATCTGCTCCAGCGCCGGAATCAGCGATTCACCGCCGTCGAGGCCGAAGCGCTTTGTGCCCTTGTACTTGACGTCGATATACTGCTCGAAGCCCTCGGCCTCGACCAGCTTCGACAGGATCGCCTTCTTGCCGGTTGCAGTGAAGGTGATCTCCTTGTCGGCGCCTTCGATGCGCGCCTGGATCCACGCCTTCTCTTCCGGATCGGAAATGTGCATGAACTCGACGCCGAGCGTCGAGCAATAGGTGCGGGCCAAGATGTCCAGCATCTGCCGGATGGTGCCGAATTCGAGGCCCAGCACATTGTCGAGGAAGATCGGCCGGTCGTAATCGGCTTCGGTGAAGCCGTAATTCTCCGGCGACAGCTCGTTGTAATCCTCGAGCGGCTTGGCGATACCCAGCGGATCGAGATTGGCATGCAGATGGCCGCGCATGCGATAGGCGCGGATCATCATGATGGCGCGAACCGAATCGCGCGTCGCCTGGTGCACATCGGCGTCAGAAAGCACGGCGCCGTTGACAACCGCCTTTTCCTTGACCTTCTTTTCGATCGTCTTTTCGACGAGGCCCCAATTGCCGTCGAGCGCCGAGACCAGCTCGCCATTGGCGGTGAGCGGCCAGGAGGGCTTCGCCCAGGAGGCGCCCTTGGCGTTCTTGCGCACATCGCCCGCGTCATCCTTCAGCGCCGCGAAGAAATCCTGCCATTCCGGATCGACCGAGGCCGGATTGTCCTCGTAAGCCGCGTAGAGCGCGTCGATATAGTCGGCATTGCCGCCATAGAGGAATGAGGTGAGCGAGAATTGGTCGTTGGCCTGATCTTGTCTTGCCATTTTCGTCTGCGGAGCCTGGCTCCGTCTCCTTAGTTGGAGGGGAGTAGGGCAGTAGGGGAGTAAGGCAGTAGGGAAACTGGCAATTGTCGCCGCGCGTCCCGTTCTTCCTATTCCCTTACTCCCCTACTGCCCTACTCCCTTACTGCCTTAACCCTTGATCGCCTCGACCAGCGTCGTGCCGAGCCGCGCCGGCGAGGGCGAAACCTTGATGCCGGCCGATTCCATCGCCGCGATCTTGTCTTCCGCGCCGCCCTTGCCGCCGGAGATCACCGCACCCGCATGGCCCATCGTGCGGCCGGCCGGCGCGGTGCGCCCGGCGATAAAGCCCGCCATCGGTTTCTTGCGGCCGCGCTTGGCTTCGTCCTTGAGGAACTGCGCGGCGTCTTCCTCGGCCGAGCCGCCGATCTCGCCGATCATGATGATCGACTTGGTCTCGTCGTCGGCGAGGAACATCTCCAGCACATCGATGAATTCGGTGCCCTTGACCGGGTCGCCGCCGATGCCCACCGCCGTGGTCTGGCCGAGGCCGACATTGGTGGTCTGGAAGACTGCCTCATAGGTAAGCGTTCCCGAGCGGGAAACAACGCCGACCGAGCCCTTGCGGAAGATGTTGCCGGGCATGATGCCGATCTTGCATTCGTCGGGCGTCAGCACGCCAGGGCAGTTCGGTCCGATCAGCCGCGAGGTGGAGCGGTCGAGCCGCGCCTTGACCTTGACCATGTCCATCACCGGGATGCCTTCGGTGATGCAGACGATCAGCGGGATCTCGGCCTCGATCGCCTCGATGATGGCTTCGCCTGCGCCCGCCGGCGGCACATAGATGACCGAAGCGTTGGCGCCAGTCTTCGCCTTGCCTTCGGCGACCGTGGCGAAGATCGGCAGGCTCTCGCCCTTCGAGCCCGTCCAGGTCTCGCCGCCCTTCTTCGGATGGATGCCGCCCACCATCTTGGTGCCGTGATAGGCCAGCGCCTGTTCGGTGTGGAACGTGCCGGTCTTGCCGGTCAGACCCTGCACCAGCACCTTGGTATTCTTGTCGATGAGAATGGACATCGCGGCCCTTTTCTAAAAACCGTTGATCGTGGAAGGCGAGACGCGCCGGTAGAGGCCGCTCACCATGTCTTGCCAGGCATCGCTGCCCGCTGGTCTGAACTCAAGTTTCATGCGGTAGGTATCGGCGCCTTCAAAACCATACGAAACGCGGGCGGCGCCGCGCGGCGACGATCGTTCGAGCGTAAGCTCGCTGCCGTTCCACATGCCCGTGGCCGGCGATATCGGCACGAACCCCATCGAGTCGAACTGATGCATGCTGACGAGGCCGTTCTGCTGGTCGAAGCCGAACACATTATGCGCGCCGAACGAGATTGTGCCGTCGCGGCGCTGGCGATAGCGCTGCACCACGAACAGGCCGCCGAACTGGGCCTCCGCCAGCACTTCCGAGGTAGCCGTGCCGGCATCGGTCCATTGCGTCGCCGCGACCTCTTCCTCGCCACGCCACGCGCCGACCAGCGCCTGCAGGCGTTGGTGACCGTCCGAAAGAGAGGAGAAGGCGTTCATGGCTCAGAGCCGCTTGAGGTCGGTGACGGTCAGATCGCTCTTGGCGTTGCCGGTGTTCAAGGTCGTCGCCGGCTCGAACATCAGCACCACCGGCTCCTTGGTCAGCGAACGCGGCCGGTGCTCGACCCCGCGCGGCACGACGATGAAGTCGCCCTCGGCGAGCTCGACCGGCCCGTCGCGGAAATCGATGGCGATCCTGCCGCGCAGCACGAGGAACGCTTCGTCCTCATTGTCATGCGCGTGCCAATCGAAGATTTCGCCGAACTTGGCGACCTTGGCCTGGGCATCGTTGACGTCGCCGGCAATATGCGGATCGAAGACCTTGGCGATCTTCTGATCCGCCGCCTCGACCAGGTTTATCTTGCGCGGAGGCATCGACTTGCTTCCTCATTCACAGTTGCAGGGGATTTGCTGATAGAGCACGACGGCATCCGAAACCTCTCCCGCATGCGCCTGCATGGCTATGCCGCCAAACACAATCGCACACAGAAGCCGGGACGAAATCATCGACTCCTCAACCCTTCACCGCCTTGACGATCTTCTTGGCCGCGTCATCGAGATCGTCGGCCGAGACGACGTTGAGGCCGCTGTCGTTGATGATCTTCTTGCCGAGCTCGGCGTTGGTGCCCTCGAGGCGCACGACCAGCGGCACCTTCAGGCCCACTTCCTTGACAGCCGCGATCACGCCCTCGGCGATGACATCGCACTTCATGATGCCGCCGAAAATGTTGATCAGAATGCCTTCGACCGCCGGATCCTTGGTGATGATCTTGAACGCCGCCGTGACCTTTTCCTTCGAGGCGCCGCCGCCGACATCGAGGAAGTTAGCCGGCTCAGCACCATAGAGCTTGATGATGTCCATCGTCGCCATGGCGAGGCCAGCGCCGTTGACCATGCAGCCGATATTGCCGTCGAGCGCGACATAGGCGAGGTCGTATTTCGACGCCTCGATCTCCTTCTCGTCCTCTTCGGTGGTGTCGCGCAGTTCCATCACGTCCGGGTGGCGGAAGAGTGCGTTGTTGTCGAACGACACTTTGGCGTCGAGCACGCGCAGATGCCCATCCCTCATGACGATCAGCGGATTGACCTCGAGCAGGCTCATGTCCTTCTCGACAAAGGCCTTGTAGAGCGTCGGGAACAGCGTGCCGCCGTCCTTGGCCGCGTCGCCGTCGAGCTTCAGCGCGCCGTTCAGCGTCTTCACGTCATCGGCCGTCACGCCTTTTTCCGGGTCGATGGCGACGGTGACGATCTTTTCCGGCGTGTCATGCGCGACCGTTTCGATGTCCATGCCGCCCTCGGTCGAGACGACGAAGGCGATGCGCCCGACCGAACGGTCGACCAGGATCGATAGATAGAGCTCGCGCTCGATGTCGGCACCGTCCTCGATATAAAGGCGGTTGACCTGCTTGCCGGCCGGGCCGGTCTGCTTGGTGACCAGCGTGTGGCCGAGCATCTCGTTGGCGTTGGTGACGACCTCGGCCGCCGACTTCGCCAGCCGCACGCCGCCCTTGGCGTCGGCGCCGAGCTCCTTGAACTTGCCCTTGCCGCGGCCGCCGGCATGGATCTGGCTCTTCACGACATAGAGCGGGCCGGGCAGCGCCTTTGCGGCGGCTTCCGCCTCGCTTGCCTTGAACACCGGAACGCCGCTTGCCACCGGCGCGCCGAACGTCTTCAGCAGCGCTTTGGCCTGATACTCATGAATGTTCATGCGCTTGATCTCCGAAGAGGACGGTTACTTGCCGGCGAGATGCGGGGCGATCTTGGTGCAGGCCTCGGTCAGGCCCTGCACCGCCGCCACCGAATTGTCGAACATCTTCTGCTCGGCCTTGGAGAGGTCGATCTCGATGACGCGCTCGACGCCGCCGGCGCCGATCACCACCGGAACGCCGACATAGGTGCCCTTGACACCATACTGTCCTGACAGGTGCGCGGCGCAGGGCAGCACGCGCTTCTTGTCCTTGAGGTAGGATTCGGCCATGGCAATCGCCGAGGCCGCCGGCGCGTAATAGGCCGAGCCGGTCTTCAACAGGCCGACGATCTCGGCGCCGCCGTCACGCGTGCGCCGCACGATCTGATCGAGCTTCTCCTTCGAGGTCCAGCCCATCTTGACGAGGTCGGGCAGCGGGATGCCCGAGACGGTCGAATAGCGGATCATCGGCACCATCGAGTCGCCATGGCCGCCGAGCACGAAGGCGGTGACGTCCTCGACCGAAACCTTGAACTCTTCGGCCAGGAAGTAGCGGAAGCGGGCGCTGTCGAGCACGCCGGCCATGCCGACGACATGGCTGGTCGGCAGTCCCGAGAATTTCTGCAGCGCCCACACCATCGCGTCGAGCGGGTTGGTGATGCAGATGACGAAAGCCTTTGGCGCGTACTTCTTGAGGCCCGCGCCGACCTGCTCCATGACCTTGAGATTGATGCCGAGAAGATCGTCGCGGCTCATGCCCGGCTTGCGCGGCACGCCGGCCGTGACGATGCAAACATCCGCGCCCTCGATGCCGGCATAGTCGTTGACGCCGGTCAGTCGGGAATCGAAGCCGTCGACAGGGGAAGACTGCGCGATATCGAGGCCCTTGCCCTGCGGAATGCCCTCGGCGATGTCGAACAGCACCACGTCGCCGAGATCCTTGAGGCCGATCATATGGGCGAGCGTACCGCCGATCATGCCCGAGCCGATGAGCGCTATCTTATTGCGTGCCATGTGAGGATGTTTTCCCTTGTCTATGACGAGACGGTGACGTGGCCGGGGAGGCCGAAAGGATGCGAAGAACCGCAAGAATTAGCCGCACCGAATAACTCCGGCCGAAGCAAAATTCAAACGATTATTTTGAGCCCAGTGTTTTCAATCGGTTAGATGCTTCGGGAGTTACGTAAACGTCAAAGTTTGTGAGCCGACTGAGGAGAATTTACACGATAAACGTCGAAATCCGAAGGCTTCATCCCGGCGATGACGCCCTTGTGACCTGGCGACGGGATACTCTGAAAAGCGGCGAGGCGGATGGCGTTGGCCTATGCCTGCCTTGCTTCGGCGGCAGGCGCCTCGTCGCGCCGTTCAGCCCAGCCGTCCAGCCAGTCGCGGCTCTGCATCTCGACCAGGCGGGAGGCGGTGCGCTCGAATTCGAACACTTCGTTGCCGCGCCTGGCGGTGTAGAGCCCTTGCGGAGGCGCCGCGGCGCTCATCACCAGCCGCATGCGATGGTCGTAGAGCGTGTCGATCAGCAGGATAAAACGCTTGGCCTCGTTGCGCTTGCCTTCGCCAAGCACCGGCACATGGTCGATGAACACGGTCGAGAAACGGTCGGCGATCGCCAGATAGTCGCGCGCGCCGAGCGCCTTTTCGCACAGATCCGCAAAGGAAAAGCGCGCCGCGTCGCCGACGGCGCGCGGCACGACCAGATGACGGCCCTTGAGCGTCAAAATGACCTCACCGGCCGGCTGGCCATGGGTCATCGCCTTCCAGGCCTCGTCCAGCGCGCGGTCGGCCGCCGCATCGTCCGGCGTGACATAGACGGGCTGGCGGTTGAGCTTTTCCTGCCGGTAGTCCTTCTCGGCATCGAGCGTCATCACTCGGGCATTGCGCTCGAGTAGCGAGATGAACGGCAGGAAGAGCTGGCGGTTTAGCCCGTCGCGATAGAGGTTCTCCGGCGCGACATTGGAGGTGGCGACCAGCACCACGCCCTCGGCGAACAGCGCCGAGAACAGCCGCGACAGGATCATCGCGTCGGCGATGTCGGTGACCGAGAATTCGTCGAAGCACAGCACCCAGGCCTCCGCGGCGAGCGCGCGTGCCACCGGCGGGATCGGATCGTCCTCCTTGACATCGCCGTTCTTGCGCGCAGCCCGATGCTTCTGGATACGATCCTGCACGTCGGCCATGAAGTCGTTGAAATGCACGCGGCGCTTGCGCCGCACCGGCAACAGCTCGAAAAACATGTCCATCAGCATGGTCTTGCCGCGACCGACGCCGCCATGGATGTAGAGGCCCCTGACCGGCTCGCGCGGCTGCCGTTTGGCCGCGAACAGCCAGCCCAGCGCGCTCGATTTCTGCGCCAGCCTTTTGGACGAGATCTCGTCGATCAACCGGTCGAGCGCGGCAACGATCTGCTCTTGTGCCGGATCGCGCGCGACCGCACCGCTTTCAACCAGATGGTCGTAGCGCTGCCTGACGGTCGCATGGGTCTGGATGCCGTCACGCAGATGCATGGGTCCGGTCATTTGCTTTTTGAGCGGCACGCTCGAGGAATGGCCAGAGTGTGTTGAGATTCAGGTCAGGCCGACTCGAAAATGGTGGTTTCCGAGAACCGGAGCGGAGCGTACTTTTCGTACGTGAGCACCGGCCTACGCCGGCCATAGCCTTAATTTGACTTCCGCGCCAGTCATAAGTGCTTCGGCCGGCGAAGGCCGGAAGCGCAGGAAGCCGCCATTTGCAGGCCGGCCTCACCTGAATATCAGCACACTCTCGCCCTACCTTGTAAGCGAGATCGGCTGCCCATTGGAAGTCTGGCCGTCGAACTTTTCGCCGCCCGAGGAATACAGCCTGGCCAGCGTGCCGCCGTTTTCGTCGTAAAGCGTCAGCTGCTTGCCGGCGACATTCCAGGACTTGATGCCGTCGATGGGCGCCGGGCAGTGCAGCGGACCGGCGCGGTAGCCGGCGCCGAACTTGGTCTGCGGCGTCGCCACCTTGCAGCTCTGCCCGGAGACATTGGCGTTCCACACTCCGGCGACGCTAGCCGCGGTGAGATCCGTTGCGCCGGCGGGCGGCGCGCCATCCGCCGGCAGCGAGGCGACCTGAGTGTTCTTCGGCGCGGTCGGGAATTGCGACGCATCGGCGGTGCCGGGAGCTGCCGGCGGCGGCAACTGGTTCTGCGTCACCGTGCCGGACGGAGCCGGCGTCAGCGGCGCCGGCTGCTGGTCATCCATCGACGAGAAGCGCGAGGTCGTGCAGCCGCTCGCAACCAGCGCGGCCAGCGATACGGCCGCAAGACCGCTCTTTGAAAAGAGGCTGGGCCTCGAAAAGGGGCGGGTCATTGAAAATTTCATCCAAACCTCCGTCGGATCCGGCCGGGGGAGCCCATCCGCGTAATCTCCGCTCCACCAAGATGGCGAAGGTGGCAGAATTTCAACCTGATATGGTTAAAATAGGGTTTTCGGAGCTGCTGTTGCAAATTTATCGCAGCCGGGGACCGGCGCCGGAGAGTCGTCGGTAGCAACCGTTTAAGCGATTGAAATATAACTATTATATTCGCGAGCTCGGCACGAACACATAGCCGTCCGGGCCGACGATGTAGCATTCGCGTAAGCCATGCAGCTTGTCGATCGAGCCGGCCAGCACGATGTGGCCGAGCGCCGCCGCCTTTTTCTCGACCATATCCGGATCGGCGCCGTAAAGGCGAAGTTCGATCCCGGCCCCGCGCGTTTCGGCGTCTGCGGTGACGCCGGTCATCGGGTTGTCGAGATAGGAATGATCGGCATGCAGCATGAAAACCGAGCCCAAAAGCTCGATCGCCGCGAAATCCTCGTCCGCATAGATGATCCGGGCGCCGAGCACGTCGCGGCAGAAGGCCTCCATCTCCGCCATGTCGGTGACCAGCAGGTTGACGCCCAGCCCAAGCGGTAGCGAGCGACCGAAATCCTCGGCCTTCATCCACGGTGTCTTGGTTCGCTTCATCGCCATGGCGGTCGTCCCCCGTCCCGCGATCCTAGATGAAGCGGGCTTCGCCCATTGGCATTCGCCAGCAAAATGCTTGCGCCAGCCAGGCGCGCCCTTATTTCAGGAAGAACCGAGCCGGCGGGAGAGAGAATGGCCGCGAGAACGAGAACCGCCAACCGCTACTATAACGGCCCCCTGAGCGATCATTTCGACGGCAGCTTGTTCTTCAACCCCGGCGGCAGGCCGCCCGGGCGCTTCGCCGATCTCCTCAAATGGCAATTTGGCGGCGGGCGGGCGAAATGGCCGGCCACCTTTCCGAGCCCTTATCCGCCGGCAAAGCCAGAGAGCCGGGTGGACGGCGGCGCGCTCAGGCTGACGATGGTCGGCCACGCCTCGCTGCTCATCCAAACCGCCGGACTGAACATCCTGACCGACCCCGTCTGGTCCGAGCGCGCCTCGCCTTTCGCCTTCGCCGGCCCGAAAAGGGTCAATGCGCCGGGGATTGCATTCGCCGACCTGCCGCCGATCGATCTCGTGTTGGCCAGCCACAATCACTATGACCATCTCGACCTCGCCACGCTGAAGCAGCTGAAGAAGAGCCACGACCCGCTGGTGATCACGCCGCTCGGCAATGACGCTGTCATCGGCCGCGCCGTGCCCGGCTTGCGGCTCGCCGTGCATGATTGGGGCGACAGGATCGATTTCGGCGCGGCCACCATCCATGTCGAACCGGTGCATCACTGGTCTGCGCGCGGCGGACGTGACCGCCGCATGGCGCTGTGGGCGGGCTTTGTCATCGAAACGGCCGCCGGCAAGATCTATTTTGCCGGCGATACCGGCTTCCATGACGGCATCAACTACCGGCTGATGGCGCAAAGGCATGGCGGCTTTCGCCTCGCAATCCTGCCGATCGGCGCCTATGAGCCGCGCTGGTTCATGGCGCCGCAGCACCAGAACCCGGACGAGGCCGTGCAGGGCATGAAGCTCTGCAACGCCGCCTTCGCCGCCGGTTGCCATTGGGGCACCTTCCACCTCACCGACGAGCCGATCGAGGAGCCGGCGCGGAAGCTGGCCGAGGCATTGGCGGCCGAAGACCTGCCGCCGGAGCGCTTTCGTGCCATGCGGCCGGCGGAGGTGTGGGACGTGCCGGGCATCTGACGAAGGAACCCTACCCGATGAAACGCGTTGGTTCACAACGCAATTTCGCTCGGAGTCTTCCATGATCAGGTGGATCATTATCCTTTTAATTGTCGCCGCCGCCGCGAGCCTGCTCGGCATGCCGGCGCTGGCCGGAGCCGCCGCCATGGGCGCGCGCGTGCTGATCGGCATAGTGCTGATCCTCTTCCTGCTGCTCGTGCTCGGCGTCTTCGCGGTAACATAGGCGCGACCACTTGGTCGTCGCGGCGTGACCCCTTGGTCGTCGCGGCGCGACCACTTGGTCGTCGCGGCAACCCTCTGGGTCGTCGCCAAGGCGCGATGTATTCGTCGTCGCACATGCGCCGGACTGGTAATTCCCGCCCGTTTCCGCCATATAGCGGCCAGACGGATTGGAATGACCGGTTAAATGGCAGGCACCGCCCCCTTCGCCAAGATGAACGGCATCGGCAACGAGATCATCGTTGCCGATATGCGCGGTCGTGCCGACAGGGTCACGCCGGCCGCGGCGATCGCGCTTAATGCCGACGCGGCGACCAAGTTCGACCAGATCATGGCGATCCATGATGCGCGAACGCCCGGCACCGCCTATTACATCGATATCCTGAATTCCGATGGATCCGGAGCCCAGGCCTGCGGCAACGGCACGCGTTGCGTCGTCCAGGCCCTGGCCGCCGAGACCGGACAGAAGACCTTCACCTTCGAGACCCGCGCCGGCATTTTGAATGCCGAGGAGCATGCCGACGGCACGATCTCGGTCGACATGGGCAAGCCGCGCTTCGGCTGGCAGGACATCCCGCTCGCCGAGGAGTTTCGCGATACCCGCATGATCGAACTGCAGATCGGCCCGATCGACGCGCCGGTGCTGCATTCGCCCTCGGCCGTGTCGATGGGCAACCCGCACGCCATCTTCTGGGTCGACAACGACGTCTGGTCCTACGAGCTCGACCGTTTCGGCCCGCTGCTCGAAAACCACCCGATCTTCCCCGAGCGCGCCAACATCACCGTGGCGCAGGTCACGTCGCCCGAGACCATGATCATCCGCACCTGGGAGCGCGGCGCCGGCCTCACCAAGGCCTGCGGTTCGGCCGCCTGCGCCGCCGTGGTTGCCGCCGCCCGCACCAAGCGCACCGGCCGCAGCGTGACGCTGATGACCCCCGGCGGCGGCGAGCTGCATGTCGAATGGCGCGACGACGATCACGTCATCCTGACCGGCGCGGCCGAATGGGAATTTTCCGGCAGCTTCGATCCATCGACCGGCGCCTGGGCCCGCGACACCGAAAGCGCCGCCTGATGTCCGCCCTTGAAAAAGGCGTGCCCAAAGGTATCGACGTCGTCACCTTCGGCTGCCGCCTCAACACTTATGAATCGGAGGCGATGCGCCGTGAGGCCGAAAGCGCCGGACTCGGCGCGCTCCACGGCGGCGCCGTCATCTTCAACACCTGCGCCGTCACCGCCGAAGCGGTGCGCCAGGCCAAGCAGGCGATCCGCAAGGCGCGCCGCGAAAACCCTGAAGCGCGCATCATCGTCACCGGCTGCGCGGCGCAGACCGAGCCACAGAATTTCGCCGCGATGGACGAGGTCGACCTCGTGCTCGGCAATGAGGAGAAGCTCAAGGCCAACTCCTACCGCGCGCTGCCCGATTTCGGCGTCAACGATACCGAGAAGGCACGCGTCAACGACATCTTTTCGGTGCGCGAGACGGCAAGCCACATGGTCGACGCCATCGAGGGCCGGGCACGCGCCTTCGTGCAGGTGCAGAATGGCTGCGACCATCGCTGCACCTTCTGCATCATCCCTTATGGACGCGGCAATTCGCGCTCCGTGCCGATGGGCGCAGTGGTCGAGCAGGTCAAGCGCCTTGCCGGCAACGGCTATGCCGAGATCGTGCTGACCGGCGTCGACATGACGAGTTTCGGCGCCGACCTGCCGGGCAGTCCGAAGCTGGGAAAACTGGTGAAGACCATTCTCAAGCAGGTGCCGGACGTTAAGCGGCTGCGGCTGTCCTCGATCGATTCCATCGAGGCCGATGACGACCTGCTCGACGCCATCGCCACCGAGCCAAGGCTGATGCCGCATCTGCATCTGTCGCTGCAATCAGGCGACGACATGATCCTGAAGCGCATGAAGCGGCGCCATCTGCGCGACCAGTCGATCCGCTTCTGCGAGGACGTGCGCAAGCTGCGCCCCGGTATCGTCTTCGGCGCCGACATCATCGCCGGCTTCCCGACCGAGACCGAGGCGATGTTCGAGAATTCGGAACGGATCGTCGAGGAATGCGGCCTGACGCATCTCCACGTCTTCCCGTTCTCGCCGCGCGAGGGCACGCCGGCGGCGCGGATGCCGCAGGTTCGCCGCGAGGTGGTGAAGCAGCGCGCCGCGAGGTTGCGCGCCGCGGGCGAGGCCGCGTATCGCCGTCACCTCGCCTCGCTCCCCGGCACGCGGCAGTCGATCCTGATCGAGCGCGACGGGCTTGGCCGCACCGAAGGGTTTACGCTGGCCGCGATCGATGCCGGCGCGGCCGGCGAGATTGTCGAAGCCATCATTATCGGCCATGACGGCGCCCGACTGATTGCGGCCCCGATTGCCGCGCAAGCCGCCTGAGAAACTGCGAGACGCATGGCTGGTTTTTTCAAGAAGATATTTTCGTTCGGCAAGAAAGAGGTCGTCGAGGAGCGCGTCGACGAGGCGGCCCCGCTGCCGCCAATCAAATGGGATCACCTGGACGCGCTGAAGCCGGAAGCCGATCAGGCCACACCCTACCCTCCCCTCGATGGGGAGGGTCGCCACGAAGTGGCGGGGCGGGGTGACGGCGCCGACGCTGGCGGCAGTCACCCCCACCCGCGAGCTGCGCTCGGGACCTCCCCCATCGAGGGGGAGGTAGGGGCCGCGCCGCAGCCGCTGCCAGAAGAGCCGAAGCCCGAACCTGTGCCGGGCATTCCGCCTGCGCCGGAGCCCATTATCCCCCCCGAGCCGGAACCGCTGCCGGAGCCTAAGCCAGAGGAAGAGCCACAACCGGCGCCCGAGAAGCCCGAGCCGCCGGCGCCCGAGGAAGTGCCGCCGGCACGGCCCGAGCCCTTGCCCGCGCCGACACCGACGCCTGAACCCGCGCCGCAGGAAGTGCCCACACCCGCGCCGGCTCAGCCGGACATCGAGCCTTCGCGTCCGGAACCGCTGCCTGATCCGGCGCCTGTGGAGGTGCCGACGCCGCCGAGCGAGGTTCCGGTCGAAACGCCGGCACCGATCGAGGTGCCGCCAGCGGAGGCACCTTTCGTAGAGCCATCCGCCGAAGCCGACGCGGAAATCGCGCCTCCCATTCGGCAGCCGGCGCCCGTCGAGCCGCAGCCGATCCATGCCGAGATCGCGCCTGAGCCCGAAGCCGCGCCAACGCCCCACCCTCCCTTTGATGGGGAGGGTCGCCACGAAGTGGCGGGGCGGGGTGACGGCGCCTACGCTGGCGCTAGTCACCCCCACCCCCGAGCTGCGCTCGGGACCTCTCCCATCGAGGGAGAGGTAGGGGCGCCGCCGCCATCCCCGTCCGCCGGCAAGGTGACAGTCGCCAAAAAGGTCGAGCAGAAGGCCGAGCCGGTAAAGCCGCCGGAGCCGGCGCCGCGACGCTCCTGGTTCCAGCGCATGCGCGACGGGCTGGCCCGCTCCTCGCGCGAGCTCACCGGCAACATTGCCGGCGTCTTCACCAAGCGCAAATTGGACGAGGACACGCTGCAGGACCTGGAGGACGTGCTGATCCGCGCCGATCTCGGCGTGGAAACGGCGCTGCGCGTCACCGATTCGCTTGCTTCCAGCCGTTATGGCCGCGACGTTTCCGACTCCGAGGTCCGCGCCGTGATGGCGGCGGAGGTGGAGAAAGTGCTGACGCCGGTGGCGAAGCCGCTCGAGCTCGACCTCAGCCACAAGCCGCATGTCATTCTGGTCGTCGGCGTCAACGGCACCGGCAAGACCACCACCATCGGCAAGCTGGCGGCAAAACTTACTGATGGCGGCCTGAAGGTGATGCTGGCCGCCGGCGACACGTTCCGCGCCGCCGCGATCGAACAGCTGAAGATCTGGGGCGAGCGCACGAAATCGCCGGTCATTGCCACCAAGCTCGGCGCCGATGCCGCGGGCCTCGCCTATGACGCCTTCGAGAAGGCGAAGGAAGCCGGCTCGGACGTTTTGATCATCGACACGGCCGGCCGGCTGCAGAACAAGACCGAGCTGATGGCGGAACTGGAAAAGATCGTGCGCGTGCTGGGCAAGCTCGATCCGGAAGCGCCGCACACCGTGCTGCAGACGGTCGACGCCACCACCGGCCAGAATGCGCTGAACCAGGTTGAGATCTTCCGCAACGTCGCCGGCGTCAACGGCTTGGTGATGACCAAGCTGGACGGCACGGCGCGCGGCGGTATTCTGGTGGCGATAGCCGCCAAGCACCGGCTGCCGGTCTATTTCATCGGCGTCGGCGAGCAGGTCGACGACCTCGAGCCGTTTTCCGCCAGTGAATTTGCGAGAGCGATCGCCGGCGTGGCGTGAACAAAGCGCGATCTTTTGAAATTGGCCCGCTTTTCGGCCAGATCATGCGCGAGAAGGGTTTTTATGAACATCATCGAACGCGACCCGTCCGATCCACGCCGCAAGCCGATGAATCCCGGCTTGAAGTTCCTGCTCGAGCTGGGTCCGGGCCTGGTGTTCTTCTTCACCACGATCCGCGGCGAATGGCTGGCCGAAAAATTCCCGGTGCTCAGCCATCTCGGCGAACCGATCCTGATCGCCACTGCCTTCTTCATGGTCGCGACCGCGCTTTCGCTCAGCGCCTCCTGGCTGCTGACGCGCAGCCTGCCGCTGATGCCGCTGGTGTCGGCGATCGTCGTCTTCGTGTTCGGCGCGCTGGCGCTCTACCTGCAGGACAAGACCTTCGCCTTCATGAAGCCGACGATCATCAACTCGCTGTTCGGCGTCACGCTGCTCGGCGGCCTGCTGTTCGGGCGGTCGCTGCTCGGCTATGTCTTCGATTCCGCCTTCCAGCTCGACACCGAAGGCTGGCGCAAGCTGACGTTCCGCTGGGGGCTGTTCTTCCTGTTCCTGGCCGTGCTCAACGAGGTGGTGTGGCGCAACTTCTCGGAAGCGACCTGGCTATATTTCAAGGTTTGGGGCACGATCCCGATCACCTTGGCCTTCACCTTCAGCCAAATGCCGCTGATCATGCGCCATTCGCTCGAGGACAAGCCGGGCAAGGAAGAGAAGGCCGGGAAGTAGGGCAATCCCAGGAAAAGTGGCTGCCGGTTTTCTGTCCGAATTGCGTCAGAACAAGAGAGGGACGGCATGGAATTCCTCACCACGCATGACGAGCTGAGGACGATCTACAAAACGCCCCGGCCGACCGACGGCTCGATCCGCAAGGAACTGAAAAGTCTCGACGGCCATTGTCGTTCCTTCATCGGCAAGAGCCCGTTCGTGCTGATCGGCTCCTCCGACGGCGCCGGCAATGCCGACGTCACACCCAAGGGCGACAAGCCCGGCTTCACCGCGATCCTCGATAACAACACCATCGCCATCCCCGACCGTCCCGGCAACAACCGGCTGGACACTCTGGAAAACATCATCCGCAATCCGTCGGTCGGGCTGCTCTTCCTGATCCCCGGCATGAACGAGACGCTGCGCGTCAATGGCGACGCCCGCATCACCGTCGACCCCACCTTGCGCGAACGCCTGGCCGTCGACGGCAAGGAGCCGCAGAGCGTCATCGTGGTGACGGTCAAGGCCGCCTATATGCACTGCGCCAAAGCCTTCATGCGCTCCGACCTGTGGAAGCCGGAGACCTGGTACGACCGCGCGACCTTGCCGACGCTCGGCCAGATCATCCGCGACCAGCTGGCATTAACCGAAAGCGCCGGCGAGATCGACCGCGAGCTGGACGACGATTACCGGCAGACCATGTGGTAGGCTTTGCGGACGACTCACTTTCGTCCGGCTCCCTCCCTTGATCGAGATCATCGCCATATCCGGCAGCCTGCGCGCCGCCTCGACCAATTCGGCCCTGATATCGGCACTGGCCGCCAATGCCCCCGACAACTGCCGCATCGAGATTTACGACGGTATTGGCCGCCTGCCGATCTTCAATCCCGACGATGAGGGCGAGCGAACGCCGCCCGAAGCGGCGCGTCTGATCGAGATGATCACCCAGGCGGACGGCGTCATCGTTTCCTGCCCGGAATATGCGCATGGCGTGCCCGGCGGCATCAAGAATGCGCTGGACTGGCTGGTGTCGCGCGACGCCGCCGTCGGCAAGCCGGCGATGCTGGTCCACGCCTCGACCCGCTCGTTCTATGCGCGGGCGGCGCTGGCCGAGGTGATGCGGACGATGTCGTTCGCGATATACGAAGAGAGGGCGCTGGAGATCGCGCTGCTGGGCAAGAGGCCTGCGGAGATGGAGGCTATCCTGGCGGAGCCGGCGAGCCGGCAGGCGATGCGCGAGGCGGTGCAGACCTTCGTGGGGTTTATACGCGGGCGGTGAGTGGCGCGTCTTCCCCTTCTCCCCTTGTGGGAGAAGGTGGATCGGCGCGCAGCGCCGAGACGGATGAAGGGTGTTCCAGCGGAGTGAGGCGTTGGTGTCTTCTGGTCGATCTGGGCTATTAACGTATCGCCAAGCTGGAGCATCCCTCATCCGACCTCGCTTCGCGAGGCCACCTTCTCCCACAAGGGGAGAAGGAAGAAGCTACCCCTTCCGCCGCGTCTCGACGTCGGTCTTGCCGACATACCAGTCGCGGGCGTTGACTTCCTCGAACACCACCCAGACGTCGTCATTGCCGAGCCCGGTGGCGTCCATAATGGCCGAAGTCACTTTCCTGGCGATGTCAGCCTTCTTGCCGGCCGGATCGGCGGCGATCACTTCCTTGACGATGCGGATGTTGACGAATGGCATGATGTCCTCCCCTTGGATTCTGCCGGTTGGCGTCAGGCGTGGGCTTGGCAATTCGCTCCGGCGAGTCGGACAGCGCCGGTTGCGGGAACCGCAGCGCGGCCGGCGCCGCCGGGATGCGCAGAAAGGCCAGCAAGGGCCAGAAAAGCGCCTCCAGCAGCCTCAATATGTCTTCGCTCCGTTGACCATCAGCCGCACTACATAGAGCGAGGTGGTGCCGGCGATGTAAAGACAGTTCAGCTTGTTGCCGCCGAACACGCAGTTGGCGGTCACTTCCGGCACTTTCACCTTGCCGATCAGCGTGCCGTCCGGGTCGTAGCAATGGATGCCGTCGGCAGCACTTGTCCAGATGCGCCCGTCGGCATCGAGCCGGAAGCCATCGAACAGGCCGGCGGTGCAGTCGGCGAACACCTTGCCGCCGGAAACCTTTTTGCCATGCTTGCCGACATTGAAGACGCGCATATGCGCCGGGTTCTTCTCGCCATGCGTGCGGCCGGTGTCGGCGACATAGAGCAGGCTTTCGTCCAGCGAGAAGGCGAGCCCGTTGGGCCGCACCATGTCGGTGATGACGGCCTCGACATCGCCCGTGTCCGGATCGACGCGATAGACGTTGCAGTTGCCGATCTCGCTCTCGGCCTTGTCGCCCTCATAGTCGGTGTCGATGCCGTAGCTCGGATCGGTGAACCAGATCGAGCCGTCGGAACGCACCACCACGTCGTTGGGCGAGTTCAGCCGCTTGCCTTTCCATTTGTCGGCGATGGTGGTGATCGAGCCATCGAATTCGGTGCGGCTGACGCGGCGGCCGGAATGCTCGCAGGTCACCAGCCGACCCTGCCGGTCCACCGTGTTGCCGTTGGAATTGCCGGACGGCTGGCGGAACACGCTGACGCTGCCATCGGTCTCGTCATAGCGCAGCATGCGGTTGTTCGGGATGTCGGACCAGACGACATAGCGGCCGGCGGCGAACCAGGCCGGCCCTTCCGCCCAGCGGCATCCGGTGAACAGCTTCTCCACCTGCGCGCTGCCGTTGAACAGGCGCGCGAAGCGCGGATCGAGAACTTCGTAATAGTCAGCGGCCGCCATGCGTTTCCTCCCGGCATCGGTTCGGGGTGGATCAAGCCAGCCCGCGACCGTTCTGGCAAGACGGCTGGCCTGCAATTTGTACGACAAAAACGGATGAGACCTGCGCGAAGTGGGGCCAATCCTGGCCGCCGTATCGCGCGTGACGCGTTAGCCCGGAATTAACCGGCTATGCGCTGGCTGCAATGGTGCATTGCAACATCTTCCTTTTGCAGCGCACAATTCCTATGTCATGCTTGCAATCGTCAGGGAGGAACAACCGGCCGCAGCAGTGCGGCATGAAAGGAACCCTGTCATGTTCGACAATCTTGTCTCCCGCGCCCGCGCCAGCATCGCCAAGCGCCGTCATTACAACCGCCTCGTCGCCGAAATCGAGAACCTGTCCAGCCGCGATCTCGCCGATCTGCGCGCCGACCGTTCCGAGATGCTCTACCAGATCCACAAGCAGATCTACGGCTGAGCTTCGACGCTTCGTCATCCTCGGGCTTGACCCGAGGATTCATGCCGTGACTTGCGAGCGCAGCAGCGGTGCAGACACGCGCGCCCACAAGCGCCAATTCTGGACCGCAGTGTTCTACGATCAACGTCACGGAATGGATCTAGGGTCTGCGCTGCGTCGCTTCGCTCCCTGCTTCGCCCTAGAATGACGAAGGAAGGGAAGGCGCACCTCAACCCGGCGCCGCCAACGCCTTTTCGATCTGCGGCAACAACAAATACCTTGTCGATTCAGGCGTCAGCGGCCCGACATGCTTGTAGGCGATCTTGCCGTCCTTGCCGATGACGAAGGTCTCCGGCACGCCGTAGACGCCCCAGTCGATCGCCGCGCGTCCAGCCGGATCGACGCCGATCGCCTGATACGGGTTGCCGAGATCGCCAAGGAAGCGGCGGGCGTTTTCCGGCTGGTCCTTGTAGTTCAGCGCCGCAAGCCTGAAACGCCTGTCCTGCGACAGGCCGAGCAGCACCGGATGCTCTTCACGGCATGGCGCGCACCAGGACGCGAACACATTGACCAGCGTCACCTTGCCGGCGAAGGACTTCGAATCCAATCCCGGCAGGCTCGATCCTTCGAGCGGCGGCAGGTTCGTCTGCGGCGCCGGCAGTCCGATCAGCGCCGAGGGGATTTCCGAGACGTCGCGACCTGACAGAAGCTGCGACAGGAATAGCCCCGCCAGCCCCAAAAATACCAAAAGCGGCAAAAGCACGAACAGGCGGCGGCGCGGCGCCGGCGCTTCGGTCCCGGTGCTCATGGCTTGGCGGCCTTATCCGAGCGCCGCCTTACCCCGGCAGCTTCCAGCGCGGCGAGCTCGCGTTTGCGCGCTCGCTGGTCGAGCAGGATCCACCCGATCAGCCCGGCCAGCACGATCGCCGTGATGGCATAGGCGGCGGTGACGAACAGGGCGTGCGCGCTCACAGCGACCGCTCCGTGCTCCTGGCCATGTCAACCGTTCCGATCATAGCTTTCCATAACCTCGCACCGGCCGCTCCGCAATTCGCCGCGGTGCCGCAGTGGGGCAACGTCTTCGTCGCCTCAGTCCGTTCCATGCCGCAACGCCAGCGCCGCCGCCAAGGGCCCGACCACGGCAAGAAACAAGGTCAGCGCGGCAAGAATGAGGAAGGGCTGCAGGAACGGGGCCGGATCGGCGATGGCGCCGTAGCTTGCCGAAACGCCGAAGATCAGCACCGGAATGGTGAGCGGCAGCACCAGCACCGAGATCAAGAGCCCGCCGCGCGGCAGCGCCACCGCCACCGCCGCACCCGCCGCGCCGATGAAGGTGATGGCCGGCGTGCCGACGAGAAGGGTCAGCGCCGTGGCGCCGATGCCCAGCGGCTCCATGTTCATGAACAGGCCGAGCAGGGGCGCCGCGACCACCAGCGGCAGCACGCTGCCGGTCCAATGCGCCAGGCATTTCGTCAGCACCGTCAGCGCCAGCATGTGACGGTCGCCGTTGAGCACCAGAAGGTCGAGCGAACCGTCCTCGCGGTCGGCCTGGAACAGCCGGTCGAGCCCGAGCAGGCAGGCGAGCAGCGCCGCGATCCACAGGATTGCCGGGCCGATGCGGGACAACAGGTTGAGGTCGGGCCCGACGCCGAACGGGATCGTGACGATGACGGCGAGGAAGAAGATAACGCCGATCAGCGCCCCGCCGCCGGCGCGGATGGAAAGGCGGATATCGCGCAGGAAGAGGGACCACATTACGTCGTGGTTCCTTTGCAAGGTTTGCGTTCCTTCGCGCCCCCCTCTGTCCTGCCGGACATCTCCCCCACAAGGGGGGAGATCAGCCGTCGCAGGCGATTTCGCCAATCACTAACGTTGGCAGGGTGAGCGGGGCGCCGAAGCTGCCAATCTCCCCACAAGTGGGGGAGATGGCCGGCAGGCCAGAGGGGGACGCCGTAGAGCACCGACATCAAAGAACCTGCCCCATCCTCAATGCCTTCGCCCCTTCCAACCCCAGCGGCAGATGCGTCGCCGCCACCACGATCCCCCCATCGTCGAGATGCCCTCGCATCAACCCGGCAAACCGCTCCTCCGAAGCCTTGTCCAGCCCCGCCGTCGGCTCGTCCAGCAGCCAGATCGGCCGCCGGCTGACCAGAAGCTTGGCGATCGACGCCCGCCGCCTCTGCCCGGTCGACAGATAGCCGAAGGGCAGATGTCCGAGACCGCCGAGCGCCACCGTCTCCAGCGCTTCCTCGACGCTCAACCCCGGCTCGCTCTGAAACGCGCGCCAGAAACCCAGATTCTCCTCAACGCTGAGCACCGTCTTCATCGCATTGAGATGGCCGAGATAGTGCGCGGCCGAGGCGACCGTCGGAAACGCCTCGCCGCCGCCCTCGACAAGCACTTTGCCTGCGGCGGCCGGCAGCAAGCCGGCGACGATCCTCAGCAGCGTCGATTTGCCGGCGCCGTTCGGCCCGGTGACGATGAGCGCCTCGCCCTTGTCGATCGCGAAGCCGATGTTGGAAAAAACCGTCTCGCCGCCGCGCTCGCCGCCCAAATTTTCGGCGATCAGCCGCATCCTTGCCCGTCCCGAAAGCATCGTTTCGCGGCCGCCGCCGCATCGCACAAATTTGCCTTTCGACTGTCTAGAACTATTCCAGGAAATTCTCTATATGCGGATCATCCGTGCCAGCGGTCGGCGCGGGAACAGAATTAGCGCCGAACCAGCGCACGCGCCGCCTTGAACGGCTCGGGTTGCTTGGGAGCGGACAGCGGAAATGGCCGTACCCGCACCTTTGCGCGTGATTGCATGCCATCGGCGTCCGTTCCCTTTCAGGCTGAACAGACAAGGACGGATCGCACGTGTCAAAATCCCTCGACAGTTTCAAATGCCGCCGCACCCTGACCGCGGGTGGCGCGGACTATGTCTATTTCGACCTCGTCGAGGCCGAGAAGAACGGCCTCGCCGGCATCGCCCAGCTGCCCTATTCGATGAAGGTGCTGCTGGAGAACCTGCTTCGCAATGAAGACGGCCGCTCGGTCACCAAAGAGAGCATCCAGGCCGTCGCCGCCTGGTTGACCGACAAGGGCACCGCCGGCGTCGAGATCGCCTATCGCCCCGCCCGTGTGCTGATGCAGGATTTTACCGGCGTTCCGGCCGTGGTCGATCTAGCCGCCATGCGCGACGGCATCAAGGCGCTCGGCGGCGATCCGGAAAAGATCAATCCGCTGGTGCCGGTCGACCTCGTCATCGACCATTCCGTCATCGTCGACGAGTTCGGCACGCCGATGGCCTTCGCCCGCAATGTCGAGCTCGAATATGAGCGCAACGAAGAGCGCTACAAATTCCTGAAATGGGGCCAGCAGGCCTTCCGCAACTTCCGCGTCGTGCCGCCCGGCACCGGCATCTGCCACCAGGTCAACCTCGAATATCTAGGACAGGTGGTGTGGACCAACAGCGAGGACGGCGAGACCACCGCCTATCCCGACACTTGCGTCGGCACCGATTCGCACACCACCATGATCAACGGCCTCGGCGTGCTCGGCTGGGGCGTCGGCGGCATCGAGGCCGAGGCGGCGATGCTCGGCCAGCCGGTCTCCATGCTTCTGCCAGAGGTGATCGGCTTCCGCCTCACCGGCAAGCTGAAGGAAGGCGTTACCGCCACCGACCTCGTCCTCACCGTCACCCAGATGCTGCGCAAGAAGGGTGTCGTCGGCAAGTTCGTCGAGTTCTTCGGCCCCGGACTTTCCAACATGACGCTGGCCGACCGCGCCACCATCGGCAACATGGCGCCCGAATATGGCGCGACCTGCGGCTTCTTCCCGGTCGACTCCGAAACCATCCGCTACCTCACCATGTCCGGCCGCGAGGAGAACCGCATCGCGCTGGTCGAGGCCTATTCGAAGGCGCAAGGCATGTGGCGTGATGCCGGCTCCGCCGATCCGGTCTTTACCGACCTGCTCGAGCTCGACCTCGGCGATGTCGTGCCGTCGATGGCCGGCCCGAAACGACCCGAGGGCCGCGTCGCCCTGCAGGACATCCCCGCGGGCTTCGCCAAGGCGATGGAGACCGAATACAAGAAGGCGGCCGAAATCTGGAAGCGCTATGCCGTGGAGGGCACCGGCTACGATCTCGGCCATGGTGATGTCGTCATCGCCGCCATCACCTCCTGCACCAACACCTCGAACCCGAGCGTGCTGATCGGCGCCGGCCTCTTGGCCCGCAACGCCAACCGGCGCGGTCTGAAGCAGAAGCCCTGGGTCAAGACCTCGCTCGCCCCCGGCAGCCAGGTGGTGGCCGAATATCTCGAGAAGTCGGGCCTGCAGAAGGAGCTCGACCAGATCGGCTTCAACCTGGTCGGCTTCGGCTGCACCACCTGCATCGGCAATTCTGGTCCGCTGCCGGCACCGATCTCGAAGACCATCAACGATAAAGGTTTGATCGCTGCCGCCGTCTTGTCCGGCAACCGCAACTTCGAAGGCCGCGTCTCGCCGGACGTGCAGGCCAACTACCTCGCCTCGCCGCCACTGGTGGTGGCGCATGCGCTGGCCGGCACGGTGACCAAGGACCTAACCACCGAGCCGCTCGGCGAGGGCAGCGATGGCAAGCCGGTCTATCTCAAGGACATCTGGCCGACCTCGGCCGAGATCCAGGAGTTCATCGAGAAGAACGTCACGCGCGAGCTGTTCGCGCGCAAATATGCCGACGTCTTCAAGGGCGACGCCTACTGGCAGAAGGTCAAGGCGCCGGAAGGCCAGACCTATGCCTGGGACGATCACTCGACCTATGTGCAGAACCCGCCCTATTTCGCCGGCATGGGCCGCGCCTTCGGCAAGGTCGGCGACATCAAGGGCGCGCGCGTGCTCGGTCTCTTCGGCGACAAGATCACCACCGACCACATCTCGCCGGCGGGTTCGATCAAGGCCGCCTCGCCGGCCGGCAAGTATCTGACCGAGCACGGCGTCGGCGTCGCCGACTTCAACCAGTACGGCACGCGGCGCGGCAACCATGAGGTGATGATGCGCGGCACCTTCGCCAACATCCGCATCCGCAACCACATGCTTGGCGAGAACGGCCGTGAGGGCGGCTACACGATCCACTACCCTTCGAAGGAGGAGATGTCGATCTACGACGCCGCGATGCAATACAAGCAGGAAGGCGTGCCGCTGGTGATCTTCGCCGGCGTCGAATACGGCAACGGCTCCTCGCGCGACTGGGCGGCCAAGGGAACGAATCTCCTTGGTGTCCGCGCGGTCATCGCCCAGTCCTTCGAGCGCATCCACCGCTCGAACCTGGTCGGCATGGGCGTCATCCCCTTCGTCTTCGAGGACGGCACCTCCTGGGCCTCGCTCAACCTCAAGGGCGATGAGCTGGTCGAGATTGACGGGCTGGACGCGATCAAGCCGCGCCAGAAGATGGTCGCCAAGGTGACCTTCGGCGACGGGACGGTGAAGAACGTGCCGATCATCTGCCGCATCGATACGCTGGACGAGCTCGACTACTTCAAGAACGGCGGCATTTTGCAGTACGTGCTGCGGGACTTGGCTGCTTAGCAGCAGCCAGCGAGTAGGGGAGTAAGGGAATAGGGCAGTAGGGAAAGTCACCCGCTGCCCGATCCTCTTCCCCTACTCCCCTACTGCCTTCTCCCCTACTCCCCTCATCTTCCCGAACCTCACCACCGCCGCCAGCAGCACGGCGAGCATCAGCCCGTTGAAGACGTGCCAGAGAAAATGCGTGCCGAGCAGGAAGTCGGCGCAGACCAGCGGATCGACCATGCGGCAGATGACCGAGACGACGAAGATCGCCGATCCGGTCAGATTGTACCAGCCGGCCCGGTTGCCACTGGCCGCCGCCCACACCCCGAAGAAGGCGAGCGCCAGGAAAGGCGGCAGATAGCTTGTGGTGCCGTTCGACGCCTGGCGCAGCCAGTCCGGCACCGCGTAGGTGACCAGCCCGGCAACGACATAGAAGGCGACGAAAACGAGGATCGCCTTGCCCCATGACATGCCGAGGAAACGGCGCAGATTGAACAGCGTGCAGGCCAGCGTGAAGCCGGCGATCGGCAGGATGTCAGCGTGCCCTTGCTGGCGAAGGTGTGGAACACGGTCGAGCCGATGCCGATCGCCACCACCCACCAGGCCAGCACTTCGGCGAAGGTGCCGGTCTTGTATCGCCGCACCTGCCAGACACCCCGCAGTCCCGCAGCAATGAAAGCCAGGTTGCTCGAAGCATTAGCCGGCTCGGCCCAAAGTCCTGAACCGGTGCGTTCGCAATAGAGATCGACTGGGGTCAGGAGAGTTTGCCACATGGTGAGGATGCTGCTCCCGAATCGAACCGCGCCGTGAAATGCAACAGCCTCTCCTATTGCGCCCTTACCTGGGGTCGCAACTGCAAAATTTCACCGCAACGTGACTTCCCGTTGACTGGCGCTTCTGCCACATATTTTAGCAATCAGAACAAGGCCGGCGTCACCGGCGGGAATTGGAAAAGTCATGGCATTTCGAGGACGATTGCGGCTTGCGGCAGTAGCGCTGGCCCTGACGGCGTTGGGCGGCGTGGGCCTTGCAGCCGAGCCCGAGAAGGCCGCGACCGGCAAGTCGCAAAGCGAAAAGCCTTTGGGCGTGGTCGAATTGTTCACCAGCCAGGGCTGCAGCTCCTGTCCGCCGGCCGACGAGTTCTTCGCCGAGCTCGCCGGCAAGGACGACATCATCGCGCTCGCCTACCACGTCAATTACTGGGATTATCTCGGCTGGCGGGACACGCTGAGTACCAAGGAAAACACCGATCGCCAGTATGACTATATGCGCGCGTTCGGCAGCCGCTCGGTCTATACGCCGCAAGCCATCATCAACGGCCGCAGTCACGTCAACGGTGCCAGCCGCAAGGAAGTCGACGGCGCGCTCGCCCGCATGGACCGGACCGGCGAGGGCATGCGTGTCGGCATCAAAGTGAGCCGCACCAGCGACCGCGTGATGATCGACGCAGGCGACGCCGGCAACGGCCCAAGCGACGCCCATGTGGTGATCGTCTATTTCGACCCGCCGCAGATGGTGCAGATCGGCCAGGGCGAGAACAGCGGCCGCAGCCTGACCTACTGGAACGCCGTCTCCGACATCCAGACCGCCGGCATGTGGCATGGCAAGGCCCAGCGCTACGAATTGCCGATGACCGAGATCGCCAAGAAGGGCGGTTGCGCAGTGCTGCTGCAGTCGGTCGGAAAGGACGGCATGCCCGGCCCGATCCTAGGCGCCGCATTTATTCGCAAGCCGGATCGTCTTAAGCTCCCCCTTCTCCCCTTGTGGGAGAAGGAAAAATAAAAAACCGGCGTCAGCTTGCTTCTGACGCCGGTCATTCAGGTTTTGGGATCGTCGCACCTGATTTTTCCAAGGAAAAACCGAGGTTGGTTCGATCCGACGCTGACCCGTGGGCGGGGGGCTTGGGGTTTACGAGCCGGTGCCGGACCGAACCGTCTCAGGCAACGCGGGTAAACTCGTTGGACATTGGGGCATGAGCGCGGATTATTTGTGGCGAGAATGTGGCGGAGCATCACCAATTCCAACATGTGTTTCGCAAACGTGACTGGACGTTTGGGAAACCGCGCGAGCCTGCGCATGCATAGCCGGCCCTCGCAATTCCTTCGCCCTTGCAATTCCATCGTGAAAGCGCGAACCTTGGCCGGCGCATGATTCAATCGAAGGATCGAGGCATGACCGATCACAGCAGCGGGACGGAGGATGGGGAAGCATCCGGAATACTGATCCCGTTGCACGAGGCGCGCAACGCACGCCTCGACCAGCCGGTGCGATTCGACCGGCGCGAGCTCGACCAGATCCTGAGGCTTTACGGGCGCATGGTGGCAGCCAATGAATGGCGCGACTACGCGATCGACCATCTCACTGATCGCGCTGTCTTTTCCGTCTTTCGCCGCGCCAGCGAAGTGCCGCTGTTCCAGATCGTCAAGGACCCGAAACTGGCGCGCCGGCAAGGCGCCTTCGCCGTCATCGCGGCCGGCGGCCGTATCCTGAAACGTGGCCAGGAACTCGGCCGCGTGCTCGGCGTGTTCGATGCCAAGCTGAGGGTCGTCGAGGCGTGATTCGGGAAAGAGGAATTGAGGAACTGAAGAATTGAAGAACTGAGGAAAAAGACTGCAGTTCCGTCAGGTCCCGAGCCCCTTTCTTCAATTCTTCAGTTCCTCATTTCCCATTTCCCTCATTTCCCTCCGAGCCTGAACCTCCGCTCCGGCAGCGAATCAGGATCCGGCGGCAGCTCGGCGCCGCCATTCAGGGACAGCTGCATGAACACCGTGTCCAGCCAGCGTCCGTGCTTGTAGCCAGATCCCTCCAGGCGTCCGGAATGGCGAAAGCCGAGCTTTTCATGCAGCCGCACCGAGGCGCTGTCGGCGTGGCCGTCGCCGATCACCGCTATGATCTGGCGAAAGCCCGCCTTGCGCGCCGTCTCGATCAGCGCCCGCATCAGCAGCGAGCCCACCCCCTGCCCCTTGGCCTCGGGCGCGACATAGACCGAATCCTCGATGACGAATCGGTAGGCGGGGCGGGGCCGGAAGGGTCCGGCATAGGCATAGCCAAGCACGACGCCATTCTTTTCCGCTGCCAGATAGGGAAAGCCGCCGGCCGCTAAGCTGTCGAATCGACTGCCCATTTCGGCGCGGCTAGGCGGATCCAGCTCGTAGCTTGCGGTGCCGTGCGCGACCGCGTCGGCATAGATTTCGGTGATTCGGTCGAGGTCGGCCGGGGTGGCGGCCCTGATCGCAATGGTGCTCATAATTTATGCAGTTCGATTTGCTGCCTCGATGAGAGCAGAGGCGCGCGCAAAAGGAAAGGGCGGCCGGTTGGCCGCCCTTTCGCAAATGTATGGTCCAACGAGACCGGGGAACCGCCTTAGCGGCGGTCGCCCATGAACTGCAGCAGGAACATGAACAGGTTGATGAAGTCGAGATAGAGCTGCAAAGCGCCCATGATCGCCTTGCGGCCGGCCACGTCGGCAACGTCGCCCTCGAAATACATCTCCTTGATCCGCTGCGTGTCGTAGGCGGTGAGGCCGGCGAAGATAAGCACGCCGATCGCCGAGATGGCGAAGGCCAGCGCCGACGAGTGCAGGAAGAAGTTGATCAGCATCGCGATCAGCAGGCCGATCACGCCCATGATCAGGAACGAGCCGAACGCCGACAGGTCGCGCCGGGTCGTGTAGCCATAGAGCGACAGGCCGCCGAAGGCAGCGGCCGTGGCGAAGAAGGTCTGGGTGATGCTGGTGCCTGTGTAGACGAGGAAGATCGTCGACAGCGACAGGCCGACAAGGCCGGCATAGACCCAGAACGTGGTCTGCGCCGCGCCTACGCTCATCGACTGGATGCGGAACGACAGGAACATCACGGCGGCGAGCGGCGCCAGGATGACGACCCAGCGGAACGCGCTGGCATAGATGAGCTGGCCGAAGGCGGTCAGCTGGCCGTCGCCGGTGATGGCGAGTTGGAACGCGCCCCAGGCGGCAAGGCCGGTGATTAAAAGGCCAAGCCCCATGAGGTTGTAGACTTTGATCATATAGGCGCGCAGGCCCTGATCGATATCGACGCGCGCGCCCGAGGCGGCGCCCGTCTGGTAGTTGCGAATGGGATCAGCCATTGGAAATCCTCTGTTGCTTCTGCCCCGTCCGGTGACAGGTCCGCCCGGGGTCATCCGCCGAACCAGGCGCCGCTGGCGGGGCTCCAGCATGCCTGCCGCGAAATATGATGGTTCTTGACGTCAAGAACAAGACGGTAACGGGCCGTAACGCTTTGTGAGATGGCGAAAGGCCGGTTTTCAGGCCTTCCGCGCGGCATTCTTACAAAGATTTAACCGGACGGACGCCTGGAAGCCCCTTCTGTCAGAGGTTGCGCAGCACCGGCGCCGCCTTGTGGCCGAGCACCCGCCAGGTGCCGGCAAGGCCGATGCCGACCGTCACGGTCAGCGAAACCAGGATCGTTGCCACCGCGACTTCCGGCATGAAGTGCGAGGGCAGCGTCATGATATGCGCCACGACGAACCAGGCGGCGATGCCGCCGGCGGCAAGCGCGAACAGCGCGGTTGCGAGACCGATCAGCACATATTCCAGCGAGAAGGCGGCAATCAGTGTTTGCCTTGTCGCGCCGAGCGTCTTCAGCACCACCGCGTCATGGATGCGCGCCCGGTTGCCTGCGGCAAGCGCCCCGGAGAGCACCAGCACCGAGGCGATCAGCGCCACGCCGGCGGCGGCGCGGATCGCCATGCCCAATTGCGCGACCAGCCGGTTGACGATGTCGAGTGCGTCCTTGACGCGCACCGTCGTCACCGCCGGGAAGGCACGGGTGACGGCGTTGAGCAGCCGCGCGTCGTCGGCGGTGGTGGCTTGTTTGTCGGTCAGCGTCGCCAGCCAGCCATGCGGCGCCCCGGCAAAGCTGTTGGGCGAGAACACCATGACGAAATTGATGCCGATCGTCTCCCATTGCACCTGGCGGAAATTGGCGATCTTGGCCGTGACATTGCGTCCGAGCACATTGACGGTCACGCTGTCGCCGAGCTTCAGCCCGATCGCCTTGCCTTCCTCGGCCGAGAATGACACCAGCGGCTCGCCGGAATAGTCCTGCGGCCACCACGTGCCCTCTGTCATCGTCGCGTTTTCCGGCTGTTTCGCGTCATAGGTCAGGCCACGGTCGCCGCGCAGCACCCAGGCGCCGTTGGCCGGGATCTTCACCTTGTCGACGTCGACGCCGTTGAGCGCCATGATGCGGCCGCGCAGCATCGGCACCTTGACCAGCGTTCCCCGAGGCGCCTCCTTGCCCACCAGGCTCGCGAAGGCGTCGACATCGCTGCTCTGGATGTCGACGAAGAAGAAGTTCGGCGCCCGCTCCGGCAGGCTGCCGGAAATCTGCCGCCTGAGGTTCCCGTCGATCAGCGCCAGCGTCACCAGCAGCGTCAGCCCCAGCCCAAGCGACAGCACCACCGACGGCGTCAGCGCGCCGGGCCGATGAATATTGCCGAGCGCCAGCCGCAGCGGAACCGAGCGCACGCGTGGGGTTTTGCTGGCGAGCCACTGCACCAGCACCGCCACCAGCCGCAGCACCAGGAAGGCAAAGACGGTGGCGCCGACGAAGATCGAGGCGATGCGGTAGTCGTTGGCCGAAAGGATCGCCAGCGCCGCCAGCGCGATGACGATCGCCAGCGCGGTACCCGCATAGGGCAGGCGCGGCAGGCCGCGGCTCTCGAACCCCATTTCGCGGAACAGCGCGGTTGCCGGCACGTCGCGGGCGCGGCCGAGCGGCAAAAGCGCGAAGGCCAGCGTCACCAGCAGGCCGAACAGCGCCGCAATCGCGAGCGCCCCTGGATAGAAGCCACCTTGCGCCGGCACGGGAATGACCGACTGCAGAAGCGCGCCCGCCACGAACGGCATCGCGGCGGCAAGGATCAGCCCGAGCACGATGCCGAGGCCCGCGATCAACAGGATCTGCACCAGATAGACGGTGAAGACGAAGCCGCCCGAGGCGCCGAGGCTCTTGAACGTGGCGATGACGCCGCGCTTACCGTCGAGATAGGCGCGCACGGCATTCGCCACGCCGACGCCGCCGACCACCAGCGCCGTCAGCCCGATCAGGGTCAGGAACTGCGAAAAGCGCTCGATGTTGGCGGAGAGCGCGGGCGCCGCATTGCTGCGCGTGCGGATCGACCAGCCCGCCTGCGGGAAATCCTTCGCGGCTTGAGTCTGGATATCCTTGATCCGCGCCTCGGACGTGCCGTCGGACAGCCGCACCTTGTAAGCGTTCTCGACCAGGCTGCCCGGCTGCACCAGGCCGGTCGCGCCAAGCCCCTGGCTGGAGATCATCAGCCTTGGCGCAAAGCCGAACCCGTCCGACACCGCATCCGGCTCGCTGATCAGCCTCGCGCGCAGCTCGAAGATGGCGCTGCCGAGCTTCAGCCTGTCGCCGATATGAAGATTGAGCCGCTCGAACAAAAGGTCGGGCGCGGCGGCGCCGAACACGCCTGATCTTTCGCCGAACAATTGCTCCTTCGGCAGCGCCGGATCCGTCTCCAGCGCGCCGTAGAGCGGATAGGCGTCGTCGACCGCCTTGGCTTCGACCAGCGCCTGGTCGGAGCCGTCCTCCAGCCGCGCCATCGAGCGCATGCCGGAGGTCTGCGAAACCGTGCCGAGGCCTCGGATGAAGCCGAGCTCGGCATTCGAGGCGCTGCGCTGGTTGATCTGGAAGCGCAGGTCGCCGCCAAGCAGCGTCTGGCCCTGATTGGCGACGCCGGCGGAGATCGCCTGCGCCACCGAATTGACGCCGCCGATCGCCGCGACGCCGAGCGCGATGCAGGCCAGGAAGATCATGAAGCCGGACAGCCCGCCGCGCATCTCGCGCAGCGAGATGCGGATGGCGAGCTTCAACGTCCGCATCAAGCAGGCACCTTCACCGGTTTGGCCGCGTCCTCGATGCGTCCCGAACGCATCGACACCTGGCGCGAACATCGGGCGGCAAGTGCCGGATCATGCGTGACCAGCACCAGCGTCATGCCGCGTTCCGCCGCCTTGGCGAACAGAAGATCGGCGATTTGCTTTCCCGTCGCCTGGTCGAGATTGCCGGTCGGCTCGTCGGCGATGAGGATGCGCGGCGACGGCGCCAGCGCGCGGGCGATCGCCACGCGCTGCTGCTCGCCGCCGGAAAGCTCGCCCGGATAGTGCGTCACACGGTCGCTCAGGCCGACCGCCGCAAGCTCGCGCGCGGCGACGCCGAACGGATCGACATGGCCGGCAAGCTCGAGCGGCACCGCGACATTCTCGAGAGCCGTCATGTTCGGGATGAGATGGAAGGACTGGAACACGATGCCAATGTTTCGGCCACGAAACGAAGCAATCTGGTCCTCGCTTTTGCCGTTGAGAAGCTCGCCGGCGATCCGTACCGTGCCCGAATCAACCCGTTCCAGACCGGCCAAAACCATCAGCAGAGTGGACTTGCCCGAACCCGACGGTCCAACAATGCCGGTGGCTTGCCCAGCCGCCACGTCGAGGCTCACGCCCTTCAGCACATGGACGGAGGACGCGCCCTCGCCGAGCGTCAGCGATACGTCCCTCAACGCGATGACGGCTTCTGTCACAATGAAAGCACCCTATATGTGGAAAAAGGAGACAGCTCGTGTCTCCTCATTCGGGTTGTATCGGTCATATGGGGCTCGCCGCATGGCATTCAAACATCGTTTTGCCGCAGCGCCCGTTGTTTTCGCAGCCCTCATCCTTTTCCTTGGCCTTTGCGGCGCCATTTCGTCGGCGCGCGCCGCCACCTTCACCGTCGTCGGCTTCGGCGACAGCCTGATGGCGGGCTACAGCCTTGGCCCGGGCCAGGGTTTCACCGACAGGCTGCAGGCGGCACTGAAGGCGAAGGGCCTCGACGTCACCGTCGCCAATGCCGGCGTCTCGGGCGACACGTCGAGCGGCGGGCTGGCGCGGCTCGACTGGTCGGTACCGGACGGCACAAGGCTGGTTATCCTCGAACTCGGCGCCAACGACATGCTGCGCGGCGTCTCGCCTGACATCGCCGAAAAGAACCTCGACGCCATGCTGGGCAAGCTGAAGCAGCGCAAGATCCCGGCAATGCTCGCCGGCATGCGCGCCGCGCCCAATCTCGGCGCAGACTACCAGAAGTCCTTCGACGACATTTATCCCAGGCTTGCCGAAAAATACGGCGTTCCGCTCTATCCGTTCTTCCTCGACGGCGTCGCCGGCCACCCCGACCTGCAGCTGGAAGACGGCCTACATCCCAATCCCCGGGGTGTCGACGTGATGGTCGAGCGCATCTTGCCCACCGTCGAGAAGGCCATTGCCGCGAATGGCGGTGCGTCGTGAGACCGAAAAAGTCACGCTTTCCGCTGGGGAAACTTTGTGGATAACAAACCGCTTGCCCCGCGCTTGCATCGATGATTCGCTAAGGCTGAGAGTTTCGATTCGAGGACAGGAGGCTTCACATGCCACGTCTTTTCACCGCCCTCGAAATTCCGCGTGATGCCGCTCTCTCGCTGTCCCTGCTCCGGGGCGGGTTGCCCGGGGCGCGCTGGATCGATGTCGAAAACTACCATCTGACCTTGCGCTTCATCGGCGATGTCGAAGGCCATGTCGCCGACGAGATCGCCAACGCCCTCGACAGGGTTCACCGCCTATCCTTCCAGATGACGCTCTCCGGCGTCGGCGCCTTTGGCGGCAAGAAACCGCATGCTGTATGGGCCGGCGTATCGGCCTCGCCGGATTTGACGGCGCTGCAGGGCGAAATCGACCGCATCTGCCAGCGGCTCGGTCTTCCGGCCGATCCGCGCAAGTTCTCGCCGCATGTGACGCTGGCGCGGCTGCGCAACGCAAGCCCGCTTGATGTCGCGCAATATCTGTCGGCGCGCGGCAACTTTTCCGCGCTGCCCTTCCGCGTCGGCCGCTTCGTGCTGATGTCGTCGCGCGATTCGGTGGGCGGCGGCCCCTACATCGTCGAGGAAGCGTGGCCACTGGTCGGCGAAACGCTGGCCTCGAGCCGCTTCGCCAGCGCCTCCGACGCCTCGCGGATCATGCGGTAGACGGAGGCGAAGGCCTCGGCGCCGTCATAATAGGGATCCGGCACGTCCACGGCCTTTCCCGTCGCGAAGTCCAGATAGAGATGGATCCGGTCGCGCGCGGCCGGCGGCGCCAGTGCCTTGAGGTCGCGCACGTTGGCCCTGTCCATGCCGAGGATCAGGTCGAAACGCGAAAAATCCTCCGGCAGCACCTTGCGCGCCCGCTGTCCCGAAAGGTCGACGCCATGCAGGGCGGCGACCGCGATCGAGCGCCGGTCGGGCTGCTCGCCGGCGTGCCAGCCGCCGGTTCCGGCCGAATCGATCAACAGGTCCCGGCCATGTCCGGCCAGAACGCCGCGAAACACGCCCTCAGCCAGCGGCGAGCGGCAGATGTTGCCGAGGCAGACGAACAGAATGGAATTTATGGGCTTTGCACTCATCGATCCGGCGGTTGTTCTCATGCATGTCGTCATCCCAAAACCGCCACGCACTTTTGGGCGACATGCACTATGGTGCGGGTCATTTTCCCGAATAGCACAGGAAACCGACATGACCAGAGAGAAACTCAGCAAGGACGCGATCGCCACTGCTCTGGCGGAACTCGAGGGCTGGTCGCTCGCCGCCGACGGCGCTTCCATCAAGCGCAGCTTCGTCTTCAAGAATTTTTCCGAGGCCTTCGCCTTCATGACCCGCGTGGCGCTGGCGGCCGAGAAGATGGACCATCACCCGGATTGGTCGAATGTCTACAAGACCGTCGACGTGACGCTGAACACCCATGACGCCGGCGGCGTGACGGCGCTCGATATCGAGCTCGCCAAGCGGATGAACCGGTATTTCGAGTAAGTTCGTGAAGCAGCGGCGCAGTGCAGGAGCGAAGGCATGTTGGGATGGGGTGAATACCAAAGCTGCTGAGACGCCGCATTCCCTCACACCCCCTCTGTCCTGCCGGACATCTCCCCCGTAAGGGGGAAATCAGGTGTCACCGCCGCTCTCGCCAATCGCAGACGTTGTAAGAAGAGCGCCGGCGACGAAGCTGCCAATCTCCCCCCTTGCGGGGGAGATGGCCGGCAGGTCAGAGGGGGGTGCTGTCCCGCCAGCATTTCGGATTTCTGAACCAATGCTGCGTTCTGAAGTCGCGAACTCTTGCAGCAGCCCCCCGCTTTCACCACATCTCCCCGCGGCGGCGGGCCGTTGCAACCATGCGCCCGGTCGCCAAGGAGCGATGGATGACGCAAGGTTCCGGTTTCGATTTTTTCGGCTTCGGCGATAAGTTGGCCAGCGAGGGTGAGGTCCGCGAGAAATTCTGGCGCACCGCCAAGAAGGCGGCGCGGCAGATTCCGTTCATGGACGAAGTGGTCGCCGCCTATTATTGCGCCCTGGACAAGGACACGCCGCTGCGCGCCAAGGCTACCCTGCTCGGCGCTTTGGGCTATTTCGTCCTGCCGTTCGATTTCATTCCCGATTTCGTCGTTGGCCTCGGCTACACCGACGATCTTGCCGTGCTGACCGCGGCCATCGCCGCCGTCAGCGCCCATATCACGCCTGCCCACAGGCAGGCCGCCAGGGACGCGCTGGCCGACAGGAACTGACCGCGGCTTGGCTTCACGCCAGCAATCAGCGCGTGCGAAAAGACAAACTCTTGCCGTTTTCGTGGCCTCCAACTCCGCGCCGGGACGTCGCGCCAGCCGCTTTCATCGGTGGCGGCGTGAATGGTGGCGGTTTCCTGGGGTGGGTTCCTTTTCTTCGAGGGCAATTCACCGTTTGGTAACCCTGATTAAATCAAAATGAAGCGACGGCAGGACGCTAGGCGATCCGCCTCCGCACCATTTGGAATACGGGAAGAACGATGCGCGGATTGATTGCTACAGTTTCCAGCCTGGTCCTGGTGGCCGCCTTCGCCGCGCCGGCCCTGGCGCAGCAGGCGACCAAGATCGGCCAGCACAATGCCTGGGGCACCTACAGCTATCAGTCGAAGGCCGGCAAGGTCTGTTACGTGCTGACCGTGCCCACCGACAAGCAGCCCCCATCGCTCGATCATGGCGACATGTTCTTCTTCGTCAGCCAGCGGCCCGGACAGCAGGTCTCCTACGAGCCGCAGTTCATCGCCGGCTACAACTTCCAGGAAGGTTCGAAGGCAACCGTCACCATCGACAAGAAGTCGTTCTCGATGTTCACCCGCGGCAAGTCCGCCTGGGTCGAGAACGCCGCGGAAGAGCCGGTGCTGATCGCCGCCATGAAGACCGGCACCGACATGAAGGTGCAGGCGAAGTCCGGTCGCGGCAACCCCACCTCCTACGTCTTCTCGCTAAAGGGCATCTCGGCCGCGCTGTCCTCGATCGCCAAGTGCAAGTAAGCAGGAACCTGACAAAAGGGCGGCCTTGATGGCCGGCCTTTTGCTTTGGAATGGCGTTCAGCCCTGTGCCGGAATCTCCGCCCTGCGTCGCCGGATCGCTTCGGCCACAAAGACGCGCGACAACGCATGATAGAGCGGCTCGTTGGAAATCAGCCTGGCCGTGCCGTAACCGAGCATCGCCGCGCACATCAGTGCGATCACATTGTCGTGGTTGCCGGTCATTTCGAGAATGATGACGAAGGCCGTCATCGGCGCCTGCACGACGCCGGCGAAGTAGCCCGCCATGCCGAGCAGCGCCGCAGTTCCCGCGGCCGCGCCGAAGACCAGCCCGAGCGTGCTGCCGAGACCGGCGCCGACCGCCAATGACGGGGCGAAAATGCCGCCCGGAATGCCGGATACCATCGACAAGAGGCCGGCGGTGAATTTCTCGACGAAGAAGATTGCCGGCAGTGGCGTGCCTTCGATCGCGCCGCGCGCCTGCGTGTAACCGGTGCCGAAGGTCAGCCCTCCCGAGGCGATGCCGATCGCGGCCACGGCCAGTCCGCAGACGCCCGCCACGAGCAGCGTGCGCGGCAGCGGCTGCAGCGCGTTCCAGCGCCGGATACGCCGCATGACCTTCAGCGCCAGCAGCGAGAACAGCGCGCCGACACCGCCGCCGATGATGCCGCAGGCCAGCACCAGCGGCCAGTCGCTGGCAAACGCCACCGTATCCTTGGCGACGCCGAAATAAGTGTAGTTGCCGAGCAGCCCCAGCGAGGCGAGGCCGGCCAGGATCACCGCCGTCAGCACCAGCCCATTGGTGCGCGCCTCATAAGCGCGGCCCATCTCCTCGATCGCGAAGACGATGCCGGCGAGCGGCGTGTTGAAGGCGGCGGCGATGCCTGCCGCCGAACCAGCCAGGATCAGGCCGCGTGCCTGCGCCATGCAGCCCCAGCGCGCCGCCTGCAGCATCACCGAAGCGCCGACCTGCACCGTCGGCCCTTCGCGGCCGATCGAGGCGCCGCAGGCGAGGCCGACGACGGTGAGCGCGATCTTGCCCACCACCAGCCTGAGCGACAGGATATGGCTGCGATCGTCCTCGTCGCGCAGATGCCGCGCCGCGATCGCCTGCGGAATGCCGCTGCCTTGCGATCCCGGGAAGAAGGCATGCGCCAACCAGGCGCAGACGACGAAGCCGATCGGTGTCACGACCAGCGGCAGATAAAAACGCCAGCCGTCATTGCCGGTCATGACATGGAACAGGGCCTGCGCGCGGTCGGCCAGCAATGCGAACAGGACGCTGATCAGGCCGATCGAGATGGCACCGGCCCAGAAGACCAGACGCGGTTGCCAGACGCGCCGCGATATCCACATGGCGTGGGAACGCCGCAGCAAGCGGTATTTTCGGGATATGCCGGCCATGACGAGCCTCTTGGTGGTAGGCCCGGCCTAGCACAATAACGCAGCCGATCAACCCGCGAGGGTAGACGCGATGCTATGCCAATCGGTCAAGGAGCGGTGATGAAGGATCACAGCTCGAGGGATTGCCGGATGGCGGATAAACCCGCCGGCGTACCGGCCGGCGGGGAGGTCGGCACGCGGGATCGGCGAGTTCACATCGCCATTTTTTCACATTCCGCCTGGGCCTTCTTGGTCGACGTGTCGATCATATAGGCTTTGCCCTTGGCATCGGTGATCATCATCATGCAGTGCTTGATCGGCTTGGCCATTTTCATCATTTCGGCGCTCATCTTGGCGTCCGGCATCATGGTGCCCATGTGACCGTCCGGCATGATCGCCGTCACCTGGCCACCCTTCATCATGGTCATGGCGCCCATCGTGTCTTCGGCCAAGGCCTGCGAAGCGGAAAGACCGACGAGGCCGGCAATGAGAACGAGCTTGATCGAATGCATCCGGAAACTCCCATTGTTGAGGGGCATGGTCGCCCCTTTCAGGTTCGTGGACGCGCTTCGATTGGTTACATCAACACGAATATGTGATCGATTTTCAGCCGACAGCAGCCGGTCGCATTCCACCCGGCACGGGTCAAGATTTGTTGACCTCTGTGCCAGCCGAAATCGCTACCGCTTCGCATCGGATGGCCGCGCGAAGCTCCGCTCGGATGAGGGGTGCTGCAGCGGATTGGGACGTTGGCGTCCCCGAAACACCCTCAATCGTCTCGGCGCTGCGCGCCGATCCACCGCAAGGGGAGAAGGAAAGCCAGGCGCATGACTCCGCCGCCAAGCTGTGCTATGCGCCGCGCTTCCTGTCCGGCCGGTGCTGAAATCGGCCGCAAATCGCTTATATTGGCGCCACCATGACCGTTTCGCTTGACCTTACCGCCGAAGGCGCCCGTGACGCTTTGCGCCGCGCAACGCAAGCTGAGAAGCCGTCGCTGATCGGCCTGACCCGTGCAGAGCTCGGCGAAGCGCTTGTCGGGGCCGGCATCGTGCCGCAGCGCCAGGCGAAAATGCGCGCCCAGCAGCTCTGGCACTGGATGTATGTGCGCGGCGTCTCCGACTTCGCGCATATGTTCAACATCTCCAAGGACCTGCGCGCCGCGCTCGACAAGCATTTCACCGTGGCGCGGCCCGAGATCGTCGAGGAGCAGATCTCTTCCGACGGCACGCGCAAATGGCTGTTCCGCTTTCCGCCGCGCGGCGCCGGCCGCCCGGTCGAGATCGAGACCGTCTACATTCCCGAGGAGGGCCGCGGCACGCTCTGCATCTCCTCGCAGGTCGGCTGCACGCTGACCTGTTCCTTCTGCCACACGGGCACGCAGAAGCTGGTGCGCAACCTGACGACGGAAGAGATCCTGGCGCAGCTGCTCACCGCGCGCGACCGGCTCGGCGACTTCCCCGACCGAGACACACCGGACGGCGCCATCGTGCCGGCCGAGGGCAGAAAAGTTTCCAACATCGTCATGATGGGCATGGGCGAGCCGCTCTACAATTTCGAGGCGGTGAAAAAGGCGCTTTTGATCGCATCCGACGGCGACGGGCTGTCGCTGTCGAAGCGCCGCATCACGCTGTCGACTTCCGGTGTCGTGCCCGAGATCGCCCGCACCGGCGAGGAGATCGGCGTCATGCTGGCGATCTCGCTGCACGCCACCAATGACGACCTGCGCGACCTTCTGGTGCCGATCAACAAGAAGTTCCCGCTGAAAGAGCTGATCGCCGCGTGCAAGGCCTACCCCGGCCTCTCCAATGCCAAGCGCATCACCTTCGAATATGTGATGCTGAAGGACGTCAACGATTCCCTCGAGGATGCCAAGGCGCTGGTCAAGCTGCTCAAGGGCATTCCGGCCAAGATCAACCTGATCCCGTTCAACCCCTGGCCCGGCACCAACTACCAGTGCTCGGACTGGGAGACGATCGAGAAGTTTGCCGACTACATAAACAATGCCGGCTACGCCTCGCCGATCCGCACCCCGCGCGGCCGTGACATACTCGCCGCCTGCGGCCAGCTCAAGTCGGAGTCCGAGCGCATGCGCAAAGTCGACCGGCTGGCGCTGGAAGCCATGATGATCGCGGGGCACGGCGAGGCGTGAGGCGCATTATCGCCTATCTCGTCCGCTTCGCCATCATCCTGATCGGCTATCTCGTTGGCTCGCTGGCGGCGAGCGCTTTCCTCAACGCGCTTTTCCTCGGCCATTTCGGCTATGCGCTGGAGCCAGGCCACCCGACGATCGCGCCGGCGCTCTATTTCTCGGTGCCGTTCGTGGCGCTGTTCGTCGCCTATTTCGCCTTCATGCCGGCGGCCGTCGTGATCCTGGCGGCCGAGGTGCTTGGCCGGCGCGACTGGCTGTTTTACGCGCTGGGCGGCGCGGCCGTCGCCATCGTCTTTCTCGGCTTCGTGCATAATGTGGGCGATGCCGATTTCGATGTGACCGACACCAGCGTGAGGTTGGCCGTGATCGGCAGCGGCATGGTCGGCGGCATCTTTTACTGGCTCTCCGCCGGCCGCTGGGCCGGAAGCTGGCGCCGCGAGGCGTTGCCGGATCCTGAGCCCTGAGCTTTTGGGATCGGGCTCGCCTGGATTGATGCAAACTTCGCCTTGACCGGCGCTGCATGCTCTCGCATCAGTGTATTCATGCCTAAAATGCCGCAACCGGGCGCCAAGCCCCTAATCACCCCACTTGCAGCACAGGGACTGAGGCCTGTCTTTGTCGACCGGTGGAGTGACAAGATCCGAATCCGCACGCTGAGGCCAGCCGACGTGACAACTGAGATCGCGGCCTGGCTTACCGATCCCGCTGTGATGGAAGGATTGAATGCGCCGCAAAAGGCGATGGGCCTCGATGCCTTCCGGACCTATGTCGCAAGCTTCGACAATCTGAAGCGCAATCTCATGACGATCCTCGGCCTGCCACACGGCCAGCCGCTTGGCCTGGCCGTCATGGAAGTCGACCTCAGGCACCGGCTCGGCTCTCTGCATTTGATCGTCGGCGATCCGGAGAACCGGGGTAAGAATGTGGCATTTGAGGCATCGGCCGTTCTTCTCCGGCACTTCTTTCGCGAAAGAAAACTCGAGAAGGTGACCTTTCAGCCATTGGCCCGGAACAAAGCCGCGATCGCCGTATGCGAACGGTCTGGGCTGCGCCTCGAGGGTACGCTGCGAGCGCATCGCATAGATGGTCGCACCGGCGAACGCCTCGACCAGATGCTCTATGCGCTGACCTTGGAGGAATACGACGAACGCATTCGGTCGTTGGAGGCGGCGGGTATGGTTCGCCCGTTCTCCGGCCCGGGCCTCCCGGCATGAGGACTGTTCTAGAACCGGTACGCTAAGCCGAACTTTATCGTGTCGAGGGATGGTCGAAAGCTCGCGCCTGCCGTGCCGCCCGGCCCTGGTTCGATCTCATCGAATATGTAGTGGAGATATTCCGCTTTCAGCGACCATTTGTCGGCCAATGCGTATTCGGTGCCGATGCCGAAGACGCCGCCCAACTTTACACCGGAAAAATCCGAGCGCGAAGCCGAGGAAAATGGAGGAAACGGAACGAAAACGCTTGAATAGGATGTCGCCTGAAAGTGACCTGCCGCTATACCACCCGTCGCAAAAGCGAGCCAACGGTCAGTCACCGCGTAGCCCGCGCGCGCTCGTGCGGTCGCGACCCAGTCGACATCGTAGGTATAGGCCTCACCCTTTCCGCCGGTGAATGCAGCCTGGTCGCCAAATTCCGTGTCGTGCATGCCGACGAAATCGAAATCGCCGACGACGCCGTAGACGAACTTTCCGCTCTGCCAATCATGCCCGGCATAGATGCCGCCGAGATACCCGTCTTTGTGGTAGGTGTCGTCGAAGTTGGTCGTATCGGCGCCGAAGTGGACCGAGGAACCAGCATAGCCACCTTCGATACCGATGTAGGATCCTGACCAATTGTAAGATGCGTCCTGGGCATGAGCCCCGCCAACCAGCCCGATCACTGCGGCCGACGCCAACAATATGATTCTCATGCAATCCCCCGAACCCTGGAGCCTTCTTAACGCAGGCCGATTTGCGGTTGCAATATCAAAAGACATGCGCCGTCGCGGCTATATGGACATTCTGAAGAACGGCTTACTTCGCCTGCGCCGTCAGGATCTTGAGCGCGAAGGCCGAGAACACGCCACAGAACAGATAGTCGAGCACACGCGTCATACGCGGGCTGGCCTTCATCGCCGCCGAGAACTTCTCCGCCGCCAGCACCATCGGCACGGTCACCGGGGTCGACAGCACGACGAACATCACGCCGAGGAAGAGCAGCTTTCCGGACGCGTTGGGATCGTGCGCGGAGACGAATTGCGGCAGGAAGGTCATGAAGAACAGGATGATCTTCGGGTTGAGCAGGTTGATGCCGAGCCCTGCCACCCAGCTGCGCAACAGCGAAACTTGTGGTCCCGTGCTCTTCTGCGGCGAGAAGGCCGACCCCTTCGTCACCGCCTGGAAAGCCAGGACCACCAGATAGCCGGCGCCGAAAATCTTGAGGACGAAGAAGGCCATCGGCGAGGCGACGATCAGCGCCGAGATGCCGACCACCACCAGCATGGTGTGGATCAGCGTGCCGGTGAGCGCGCCGGCCAGGGAGGCGAAGCCAGTGGCGCGGCCCTGGCTCAGCGTGCGCGACACGAACAGCGTCATATCCGGTCCCGGCGTGATCGCCAGGATGATTGTGGCAATGGCGAACTGGATAAGGGTCGAAGTGTCGGGAATGAAGGACATGGGGCGCCTCGCAATGGGGTCGCGCGGCCTATAACGCGGCGTCTTTTGCCTCGCCAGGGTCTGCCTCGGCAAACATCTGGCCCAGCCCGCGTCATGGCCATGCGCCCCTTCGTCTCTTGCGCCGCCCGGAAGGGCCGTGATACCTCGCCCGCGAAACTTTTCCCTGCGGACCCGTCAAAATGTCGAAGATCAAGAACGTCAAGAAAGTCGTGCTCGCCTATTCCGGCGGTCTCGACACCTCCATCATCCTGAAATGGCTGCAGACCGAGCTCGGCGCCGAAGTCGTCACCTTCACGGCCGATCTCGGCCAGGGTGGCGAGCTGGAGCCGGCGCGCAAGAAGGCCGAGATGATGGGCATCAAGGATATCCGCATCGTCGATGTGCGCGAGGAGTTCGTCGCCGACTTCGTCTTCCCGATGTTCCGCGCCAACGCCGTCTATGAAGGCACTTACCTGCTCGGCACTTCGATCGCCCGGCCGCTGATCTCCAAGCATCTGGTCGAGATCGCGAAAGAGACCGGCGCCGACGCCATTGCCCATGGCGCCACCGGCAAGGGCAACGACCAGGTCCGCTTCGAGCTTTCGGCCTATGCGCTCAACCCCGATATCAAGGTCATCGCGCCGTGGCGCGACTGGTCCTTCAAGTCGCGCACCGACCTGATCAACTTCGCCGAGCAGCACCAGATCCCGGTGGCGAAGGACAAGCGCGGCGAAGCGCCCTTCTCGGTCGACGCCAACCTTTTGCACTCCTCCTCAGAGGGCAAGGTGCTCGAGGATCCGTGGGGCGAGCCTCCGGAATTCGTGCATCAGCGCACCGTCTCGCCGATGGACGCGCCCGACGCCGTCACCGAAATCGAGATCGAGTTCCTGAAGGGCGACCCGATTGCGCTGAACGGCAAGAAGCTGTCGCCGGCCACGATGCTGGCGGCGCTGAACGACCTCGGCCGCGACAACGGCATCGGCCGCCTCGACCTGGTCGAGAACCGCTTCGTCGGCATGAAGTCGCGCGGCGTCTATGAGACGCCCGGCGGCACCATCCTGATCGCCGCTCATCGGGCGATCGAATCGATCACGCTCGACCGGGGCGCGGCGCACCTCAAGGACGAGTTCATGCCGCGCTATGCCGAACTCATCTATAACGGATTCTGGTTCTCGCCCGAGCGCGTCATGCTGCAGGCGATGATCGACAAGAGCCAGGAAGACGTCGAAGGCACGGTGCGGCTGAAGCTCTACAAGGGCAATGTCATCGTCACTGGCCGCAAGTCGAAAAAGACGCTTTATTCCGACGCGCTTGTCACCTTCGAGGACGACCGCGGTGCCTACGATCAGAAAGACGCCGAGGGTTTTATCCGGCTGAACGGACTTCGGCTGCGGACGCTGGCTGCGAGAAACCGCAAGCACTGATATATTTTGCCGATACGGCAGCGATCAAACGACCCGGCGGAAACGCCGGGTTTCTATTTCGGGTATCTAATATAAGAAAAGTTCAGACCGCTTCCGAGAAATTATCGTTTGACCTTTCCGCCGCTCAAATTAAGTTCACCAGTGGGACGCGGGGAGTTTTGACAGTGAAAAGCAGTATTTCTCTTTTGATTGCGGCAGCATTGACCTTGATGACGTGCGGATCCTCGCAAGCAGGCGCGAAGCAGGCGCCTGAGGCTAATTTGGACGGGTGCGTCTCCGCTGTCCATTTATGGAGCATCACGTTCAAGCACGAAATGGCCTCTTTCATGGGCGTCTCGCAAGAACGCATGCCGGCCTTGTTCTGCCAGCGCATAGCCGAGGGGATACGCAGCGGGCGGATCAGCTACTCCGACATAAACAGGTTGCAGCTCGACCAACCGACCGAAATCTGGTTGGTCATCAAGGGTAAGTCAAAGGCGGCGGCTGCGGCCACGCCGGCGCCGCAAACGTCCAGCTTCCGTACCTGCTACCGCGACAACGGCGCTTTCCAAGTTCCCATTTCGCAGCAATGCCCGTTGAGTGGCCACGCGCGTTCCGACCAACCAACAGAAATGGACACTAGGGTCAGCGCGAAGCCGGCCTCGGCGCCACGATCGTCCCGGTTCCGCAACTGCAGCGGTATTGATGGCGCGTTCCAGGTTCCCATTTCCCAGAAATGCCCGTTGAGCGGCTGGGCGCATTATTGAGGGCGATGATCGTCGTTCGGGTTCGACGCGTGCTCCACAAACAAAAGCCCGGCGCATGGCCGGGCTTTTTCGCGAAATGACTTATGTACATCAGGGAGCGTCGATCGCCTCGGCGATGTTGGCGATCGCCTGCTGATAGACGCTTGCCGAATTCCAGCCGGCGATCGCGCCCATATTGGCCTGATAGCTCGCTCCGGCACGCCAGCCATGCCCCTTGAGGAAGTTTGCGGTCGAGGCGAGCGCGGTGTTGCGATCGCGCAGATTGCCGCTGCCTACGCCATATTTCAGCACGTTTCCGGGCAGGAACTGCGTATGGCCGATCTCACCATGCATGGCGCCGACCGAGGAGGCGCTGAGCGCGCCGCGATCGACCAGCTTGAGCGCGGCGATGGCATGTGGTTTGAAATAATCCGGGCGGCGGCAATCATAGGCCAACGTCACGATCGCCGAAACCGTGTTCTGGTTGCCCATGGAGGCGCCGAAACCGGTTTCCATGCCCCAGATGGCCAGCAGCACGCCCGGCGGCACGCCATAGGTTTGCTCGATATTGGCGAACATCGCCGCGTTCGCCTTCTTCAGCGCGCGTCCCCTCGAGATGATTGCGGATGCGCCGCGTCGCTGCATGAAGCTTTCCACCGAGCCGCTGAACGCCTTGTGGATCGCCCGGTCGGCGGCGATCGTCCTGGTTGCGTAGGTGGCACCCGCCAGCGCGGACAGGCCCCTCTGGCCGACACCCTCGGCTCTGGCCTCGCCGGCAAAATCCTGTTTCCAGGCGTCAAACCCGGCGCCGTTCTTCCCACAGCTCGGAGCCGCCTCGGCGCCCGCCGCCAGCCCAAGCACCACCGCCGCGGCGGCCACAAAAATCCTACCCTTGGCAAAAAATGCCATGCCTTTCTCTCCTGGTTGCCTGAATCACGTCCCGGTTGCGAATCTGCCAGCGAAACGCCGGGTTGTCACCGCCCCCACCGGGGATGCGGCGCCCGACACTGGCGAAAGACAGGCAATTTGCCTACGATCAAGGACTAACTGTGGCGGGCTTGCCTCATGGAAGACGTTGATGTCGTGATCATGGCGCCGGTTGGGCGGGGCTTGCTGCGGCGAAGACGCTTCGCGCGGCGAGATAGCACTGGAACGTCGGATGTCGGCAGGCGTTAGAGCCCGAGTCCATCTCCACGTTCCGACCTTGCGGGATCACGCATGAAGCTGTTCGACTGTCCCTATTGCGGGCATCGCCTCTATTTCGAGAATGCCCAATGCCTGAACTGTTCCAGCCTGGTGCTCTATGACCCAGAGCGAGCAAACTTCGTGCTCAGCGGCAAGGACGGCGTTTTGCCGTGCGGCAATGCCGACGAATGCGCTTGCAACTGGCGCGCCGAGAGTGGCCGGACTTTCTGCCGCGCCTGCGCCCTCAACCAGGTCATCCCCGACCTTTCCATCGACGGCAACCGCCAGCGCTGGATCCGGGTCGAGGCGGCAAAAAAACGCGCCGTCTATTCGCTTCTGGCTTTTGGCTTGCCGGTCGTGCCCAAGGTCAATCCAGAGGACGAGGCCGGCCTCGCCTTCGACTTCCTCGCCGATCCGATCGGCGCCGGTCCGGGCGGCGAGCGCATACTGACCGGCCACGACAATGGCCTGATCACGCTCAACGTCGCCGAGGCGGATTCGGCCGAGCGTGAAAGGCGGCGGATCGAGATGGGCGAGAATTACCGCACCTTGCTCGGTCATTTCCGCCACGAGCTCGGCCATTATTACTGGGATCGGCTTATCCGCGACGATGCGGATCGACTTCTGGCGTTCCGCGCCTTGTTCGGCGACGAACGGGCCGGTTACGAGGAGGGCCTGAAGGCCTATTACGCCAATGGCGCGCCGCCCGACTGGCAGCAGCGCCACATCTCGGCCTATGCGACGTCGCATCCTTGGGAGGACTGGGCCGAGACCTTCGCGCATCACCTCCACATAACCGACACGCTTGAAATGGTGCATGCGCTGAGTTTTCCGCTGGGGCGGCTGGAGACGGTGGATGCCGATGCCATCCCACGCGGCGACACTGGCGGGCGCTTGCAGCCTGCGCCCACCGATCCCGATCCGGCACCGGAACCGTTCGAAAAAATCCTGGCCCGCTGGCTCGTGCTCTCTGAAGCCTCCAACTCCATCAACCGCTGCATGGGCCTGCCGGACCTTTACCCCTTCGTGATTTCCGAGGTGACGGCGAAGAAGCTGAGCTTCGTGCACGATCTTTTGACCGGTTCGCCGACAAACCCTGGAACAATTCGTGAGCGGGCGACTGCGCTTTAGCCGGAACGCATAAGCCTCTGTTTCGTTTCCGAGCCCTAGAGCATGATCCCAAAAAGTGGAAACCGGTTTTCGGAAAAGATCGTGCTCAACAAAGGAGCTGGATCAGGATGACGTTTCAACGAGGCGTCATCCTGATCCAGGGAGCGTTGAAAACGGAGTGAAAAACCATGAAACGCATGTTGTTTCCGGCGCTTGCCGGTGCGCTGCTTACTATCTCGAGCGCCGCTTTCGCCGACACCCCCGTCTCGGCCGTGACCGATCTCAACGTCCGCGCCGGCCCCGGCCCGCAATATCCGGTCATCGGCGTGTTGGCGGCCGGCCAGTCGGCCACCCTTAACGGCTGCATCGAAGGCAGCAAATGGTGCACGATCGCCGAAGCCGGCGGCAAGGGCTGGGTTTATTCCGACTATGTGACGGGTGATTTCGGCGGCAGCCGCGTTGTCGTGACACGCCGGCCGGCCAATGCCGGCATCGCCGTCGTGGCCCCGCCGACCGACAACATCTACACGACGGACACCTACACCGGCGCTATCGTTTCGGGCGACGACGCAGATGCCATCGAGTCGATCGGGAGGCCGCCGGCCGAGGTCGGCACCTATGTCACCACGCACCGGGTCGATCCGGTCTATCTCGACGGCGAGGTGGTGACCGGCGCCACGCTGCCCGACACGGTCGAGCTGCGCGAAATCCCGGACTACCGGTACCGCTACGTCTATGTGAACAACCAGCCGGCGCTGGTCGATCCTGGCACGCGACGCATCGTCTATGTGATGCGCTGATTGAGCGGGATTGCTGCGAAAAGAGCGGCCGCCAGCGATGGTGGCCGTTTTCGTTGGCACGTGCCGCCGTGCTCGCAGGCAGGGTAATTGCGCGGTAACCACTGATCGCCAAGATCACACGGCCAAAGCGTTCGGCAGGGGAACCGCGTGACGATCGAAAATGCCGCCTTCGAGGGCTATCGCCGCTCGCCGAACGCCAGGACCAATCTACTTCGCCTGTTCGTCGGGACGATGATCGTCGTCGCCTTCTGGATGGCCGCGACGGCATTGGTGCTGTTCGCCGGCACCTATGCCTACATCGTGTGGCGTCTTCCCGGCCCCTCGACCGGGCGCTACATGCAGGACTTTCTGGCATCGCCCGTCGGAATCTTGAGCGCCCTGACCTCCTTTGCCGGTATCTGGATCGGCCTGTGGGTGGCGATGCGCTTCGTTCACGGCGAGCCGCTTTCGGCGCTTTTCGGCGTCACCCGCCGCATCGCCCGCGGCGATTTCCTCAAGGGCCTGATCGCTGTCCTGATCACCTCGCTGTTTTCTGAGGTGCTGCTTTATTGGCTGCAGCCGGAGATCGCGCGCGGACCGATCGCCTTTTCGTCCTGGTTGCTCTTCCTCGTGCCGATCGTGCTGCTCGCGTTCCTGCAGACCTCTTCGGAGGAAATGCTGTTTCGCGGCTATCTGCTGCGCGGGCTTGCCTGTCGCTTCAGAAGCCCGCTGATCTGGGCGGTGCTGCCTGGCCTGCTGTTCACCTCGCTGCATTGGAATACGGCCTCGACGCTGGCCATCAATGCCAGTGTCTTCATCTCGATCGGCATCTTTGCCCTGCTGCTCACGCTGCTGGTCCATGTCACCGGCAATCTCGGCGCCGGCTTCGGCGCGCATCTCGGCAACAACCTGACCGGCTTCCTGCTGATCTCGCACCAGGAGGGCTATAATGGCTTCGCCCTCCTCAATGCCAAGCCGCTCGAAGGCCCCGGCTGGACCGGTTGGGACGCGGTGCTCATCGCCGCCATCGGCATCGTCAGCACGCTTTTGACGATGCTTTTGCTTTTGCATCGGCGTTCGCCGCTCAGGGTCGGGGCGAGCAGCCAAGGCGCCCTTTAAGCCGCCTCAGATCGCGGCGTTTGGCCCGGATTTGGGTCTTTGTTTTTGATATATGTCGTTGCCGCAAAACCGCTGCGCACTTTTGCGCGACATGCATTGGCCTTGACTCCGCGGCGGATTTCCTGTCTAGAGCCGCTGAATTTCCGCGACGAGTTTTCTTTCGCGAAAGCCGACCAGGACGCCGAAGCCTCTTTGAGGCAAGAGCTGTAAAGAGATCCTGGAGGCCAACACCCGGCAGCGCGATGCGCCCCCGGGTGCTTTTTGGCTTTGCGCTTTTGCTTGGCGACCCGGCGCGAACGCACTACCTCTCGGTTCGACCCCCGAACCGAGATCGAAGGACGGCAGATGTTTGAATCCCTCCAGGAGCGCCTTGGCTCCATCCTGAACGGCCTGACCGGCCGCGGCGCGCTGTCCGAGGCGGATGTCTCGGCGGCGCTGCGCGAGGTGCGCCGTGCGCTGCTCGAGGCCGACGTCGCGCTGGAAGTGGTTCGCTCCTTCACCGACAAGGTGCGCGAAAAGGCGGTCGGCGCCGCGGTGCTGAAGTCGATCAAGCCCGGACAGATGGTCGTCAAGATCGTCCATGACGAGCTGGTCGAGATGCTCGGCGCCGAAGGCGTCGCCATCGATCTCAACGCGCCGGCGCCCGTCGTCGTCATGATGGTCGGTCTGCAGGGCTCCGGCAAGACGACGACCTCGGCCAAGATCGCCAAGCGGCTGACCGAGCGCCAGAACAAGAAAGTCCTGATGGCCTCGCTCGACACGCGGCGTCCCGCCGCACAGGAGCAGCTGCGCCAGCTCGGCGAGCAGACCAAGGTCGCGACGCTGCCGATCATCGCCGGCCAGAGCCCGGTCGACATCGCCAAGCGCGCCGTGCAGGCGGCCAAGCTCGGCGGTCATGACGTCGTCATCCTCGACACCGCCGGCCGCACCCATATCGACGAGCCGCTGATGGTCGAGATGGCCGACATCAAGAAGGTGTCGAGCCCCCACGAAATCCTGCTGGTCGCCGACTCGCTGACCGGCCAGGACGCCGTCAACCTGGCGAAAAGCTTCGACGAGCGCGTCGGCATCACCGGCCTGGTGCTCACCCGCATGGACGGCGACGGCCGCGGCGGCGCGGCCCTTTCCATGCGCGCCGTCACCGGCAAGCCGATCAAGCTCATCGGTACCGGCGAGAAGATGGACGGGCTGGAGGAATTCCACCCCAAGCGCATCGCCGACCGCATCCTCGGCATGGGCGACATCGTCAGCCTCGTCGAGAAGGCCGCCGAGACCATCGACGCCGAGCAGGCGGCGGCCATGGCCAAGAAGATGCAGTCGGGTAAGTTCGACCTGAACGACCTCGCCCAGCAGCTTCAGCAGATGTCCAAAATGGGCGGCATGGGCGGCATCATGGGCATGATGCCCGGCATGGGCAAGATGAAGGACCAGCTTGCCGCCGCCGGCTTCGACGACAAGATGTTCCGCCGCCAACTCGCCATCATCTCCTCGATGACCAAGGCCGAGCGCGCCAACCCTGATATCCTGAAGCATTCACGCAAGAAGCGCATCGCCGCCGGCTCCGGCACCGACGCGGCCGAGATCAACAAGCTCTTGAAGATGCATCGCGGCATGGCCGACATGATGAAGGCGATGGGCGGCAAGGGCAAAGGCGGCGGCCTCATGCGCGGCATGATGGGCGGCCTTGCCTCGAAAATGGGCCTCGGCGGCATGGTGCCTAGCGGTATGGGCGGGATGCCGGATCTTTCCAAGATGGACCCCAAGCAGCTCGAAGCCTTGCAGAAGCAGGCGCAGGCGGCCGGTCTCGGCAAGGGCCTGCCGGGCGGTTTGCCCGGTGGACTCCCCGGTGGCGGCGGACTGCCGGGTCTGCCCGGCGGCTTGAAGCTTCCGGGCCTTCCAGGTCTCGGTGGCGGTGGACTGCCGGGCCTCGGCAAGAAGAAATGAGGGGGCGATGAACGAGGAAAAAGACATGGCCGATGCACGCGCCATTCTGGCTGGCTACCGCGCTTCGATCGACAACATCGACGCCGCCCTCATCCATATGCTGGCCGAGCGCTTCCGCTGCACCAAGGCGGTCGGCGTGCTGAAGGCCGAGCATGGCCTGCCGCCCGCCGATCCGGCGCGCGAGCAGCAGCAGATCGCCCGCCTCCGCCAACTGGCAAAGGATGCGAATCTCGATCCCGATTTCGCGGAGAAGTTTTTGAACTTCGTCGTCCGTGAAGTCATCCGCCACCACGAACAGATCGCCGCCAACAACGGCGCTGCTAAAGCCGGCTGAGAATTCAGCGGCAATCACAATCAAACGAAATCAGAGCTTTTTAGGAGAAAAGAATGGCACTGAAGATCAGACTGGCCCGCGCGGGTTCGAAGAAGCGTCCTTACTACCACGTCGTCGTTGCCGACGCCCGTTCGCCGCGCGACGGCCGTTTCATCGAGTCGCTGGGCTCGTGGAACCCGCTGCTGCCGAAGGACGGCGAGCGCGTCAAGGTCGACACCGAGCGCGTTAAGCATTGGCTGTCGCACGGCGCGCAGCCGACCGACCGCGTGCTGCGCTTCCTGGACGAGGCCGGCCTCGCCAAGCGCGAAGCCCGCTCGAACCCGAACAAGGCGCTGCCCGGCAAGAAGGCGCAGGAACGCGCCGCGCTGCTGAAGAAGGCCCAGGAGGATGCGGCCGCTGCCGCCGCCGCGGCGACCGCCGCTCCGGCCGAAGCCGCCACCGCCGAGTAATCGCGGTCCCTTATTCGCAAACAAAAACGGCGGGCATGTGCCCGCCGTTTTTATTTGGATCGACCCGGGCGTCTCAGTAGCCGGACGGGCAGCGCGCCACATAGACGCGTCCGTAGCGGTCACGATAACGGCACTGGCCGCTTTCGCTGGCATGACCTATCAGCGCGCCGGCTATGGCGCCGACAGCGCCCCCGACGACGGCCCCCTGGGTCGGGTTGTTGGCAACGGCAGCGCCGACGGCCGCGCCGCCCAGGCCGCCAATCGCCGCTCCTTTTTCTGTTTGCGAACAGGCGCCCAAGGCGATGGTCAGCACCAGAATAGTAATTGCTTTCTTCATAGCTGTTCCTCTCTCACACGCCGTCTCGCCGCCATGGCTTAAACTCGCAAACGGCTAATTTGATCCCTGGAACAACGACAATTGGCCGGCTCGGCACCGGCCAAAACCAGATAGATGCGGTCAGACAATTGAAATTACTCGGTTTTCAGCGCTCAACAGCGCGTTTCAGATTGTCGAGCCCGGCCTCGAAATCCTTGCCTATGAGTTTGTCGAAATCCATGAACAGGCCCATCAGCTTGGCGATGAAGGGTCTGGCGCCGCGCATGGCCCAGGTGACCGTCGTGCCGTCGCCGGACGGCGAGAGCGAGAAATCGACCGTGTTGTTGGCCCGGAACGGCCTTTCGAAATCGAGCTTCAGCGCGACCTGCGAGGACGGCACCGAGCCGGTGATCTCCATGCGGCCCTTGCCGGCCTTGGAATTGCCTTCCCAGGCATAGGCCGCGCCCTTGCCGCTGTCGGCACCGGAAAGCGTGCGCTGCATCCCGGGGTCGAGCTTTTCGAAAGGCGACCATTCGGGCCAGCGCTTGAAGTCGTTGATCAGCGGAAAGATCGCCTCGGCCGGCGCCTTGATGCTGGCCGAGCGGGTGACGACGAAGTCGTTCGGCCGCGTCGCGGCATAGACCAGCACGGCGGCGATGATGACGACGAGGATGATGAGGATGGTGGTGAACATCGTGGTTTCCCTCGCTCAGCGATTGAACGGGATCAGTGCGCGTACTCTTTGGTCGCGCAGATAGAGCCCGCCCCACAAGATAACGCCGAGATAGACGCCGAACAGCGTGTGCGAGAAGAGCGGGTTGCCGATCCGCAGATGGGTCGAGATCGCGCCGCCCATATAGGCGGTGAGCAGGATAGCGCCGAGCACCGAGGTGCGCGGGATGGCATAGAGCGCGGTCGAGATCAGCCCGACGACCCCGATCAGGCGCGCGACGTTGGCGTCCGCCGGCCAGCCGAGCTCGGTCATCGTCTGGGTGACGATTTCGAGCGGCGGCAGCTTGATGACGCCGTCGAAGATCATGAACAGGATCACGACGGCGCTCAGCGCGCGCCCGGTCCACAACGCGCCTTTTGAAGCAGGCGCGGCTTCGGAAATGCTCATGGATGTTCCCTCCAAGGTTTCGATGCGGCCATTTTGCCGGTTCGATCCAAGGACGGAGGAGCGGACCGCGATCCTACACGGCCGGCGCTTTTGCCCTGAACCTCGGGATGGTGACGCAGCCCCTCACGAAAAATAGAACTTGTCGGCCGCGATCATCTTCGGCGGCGCCTCGTCCAGCGCCTCGAACGCAGAAATCTCGCAGACGCGGCAGAGGCCGTCCAGCGCAAGATCGTTGGCCTCGATGCCGAACGGATCTTCGAGCTCTTCCGACAGCGCGTCGAGGCCGAAGAAGGTGTAGGCGATCAGCGCCGTGAACAGCGGCGTCGCCCAGCCCGTGGTCGAGATCAGGCCGATCGGCAGGAGCAGACAGACGACATAGGCCGTGCGATGCACCAAGAGCGTATAGGCGAAGGGCAGGGGCGTGCCGGCGATGCGCTCACAACCGGCCTGGATGGCGGCAATCGCGGCGAGCCTTTCATCGAGGATGCGGAAGCCGATCGGGTCGAGCGCGCCTGCCTCGCGCCGCGCTTTGGCACGCCGCCCCATGCGGCGGACCATGTCGTCGGCCGGATTGGTGCGGGCGGCTGCCTTATCGACCTCGTCGCCGATGAAGGCGCGGGCGTCGTCCTTGCTGTCGATCCGGCGCAATTGGCCGCGCAGCAGATGGCAGAAGGCGAGCGCCTCCATCAGAAGCGCGCGCTGCTCGGCGCGGTCGCCGATCAGGCTGGTGGTGGCGCGCGCCAGGTTGCGGATCTCGAAAACCAGCGCGCCCCAGAGTTTGCGGGCTTCCCACCAGCGGTCGTAGGCGGCGTTGTTGCGGAACGACAGATAGATCGACAGCGTCACGCCGACGAGGCCGAACGGCGCGATGCTGAAGGCGCTGAGATCGAGCTGCAAGTGCCGCGCCAGCACCAGGATGACCGCCGAATAGATGGCAAAGCCGAAAATCTGCGGCAGGATACGCGGCACCACCGAGCCGCGCATGATGAAGAAGAGCTGCAGGAATGTCGGGCGCGGACGGACGATCATTTGGGCGAACCTTTGCGAACCGTTATGTCTCTACGGCGATAACGAGCCCGCGGCCTAGCCGCCAGCGACATCGCCATGTCGTCCAGGCGTCGGACCCGTTGACGTTTCGAGCAGGACTGTCGAGAACGTCGCAGAGCGCCAGATGATGGGACAAAACATGAGCGGCGAAACGGACCTGCAAAAGCTGCTGGCATCGATGACACCGCAGCTGCTCGCCGGAACCTATGTCTTCGCGACGCTGAAGCCGGGCGCCTCGGTCCCCGACGGGCTCGAAACCGTGATGCAATTTCGCGAGCGCGAGGGCGTGACGCTGATCGTGGCGGAAGACGAGGCGAAAGCCGCCGGCCTTGCCGGCACGTTCCGCTGCCGGATGATCACGCTCGACATCCACTCCTCGCTGGAGGCCGTGGGCTTCCTGGCCGCCATCACGACACGGCTGGCAGCGGCCGGCATGGGCGTCAATCCGGTCTCGGCCTTCTATCACGATCATCTGTTCGTACCGGCGGAGCGAGCGGAGGAAGCGTTGGCTATCCTGCGGCAGCTGGCGGCGGAAAGTGGTGCCTGAGCTCAGCGCTCAAGAACGTAAAGAATATCCGGCAGGCCTTCTTCATTGGTCGAGCCGTCGCCGAAGGCTTCGGCGCGAAAACCATGGCGTTCGTAGAAGCGGCGCGCGCCGGTGTTGGCCTGGAAGCAATGCAGCCGGACCACCGGCATCCCGGCGGTGGCGTGGGGAAGCAGCCGGCTGCCGATGCCTTGGCCTGTCCAGGCCGGATCGAGATAGAGCTGCTCGACCCATTCTCCGTTGACGGCGATGAAGCCGACGATGTGTTCGCCGGCGACGGCGACGGTCACCTGCTGATTGGGCAACAGGATGTCACGGATGAAGAACAGGTCTTCCTCCGGAGTATGCAGCGCCGGCATCCAGTCCAAGGCATTGAGCGACGCGCGCAGGACCTTGGCGATGGCGGCGGCGTCAGAGTCTGTGGCTGGGCGAAGGGTGATTTTGGTGCGATCGCTCATAGACTGGCGCTGCCCCTCATCCGCCCTTTGGGCACCTTCTACCCGTTGAACGGGAGAAGGAAGAAGCACCCCGGCCGGAGGCCGAGCCCGCGACTGCGGGCCGCCGGTCGTCCGGCGCCCCCGCGGAGGGCCCGCCGCGGCAGCGGCGATACGGCCCGTGAGCGAGATTAAGCCGCCTTCTTCTTCGGCTGGATCAGGCCGCGCTCGACCAGCAATTCCGCGATCTGCACGGCGTTGAGCGCCGCGCCCTTGCGCAGATTGTCGGAGACGACCCACATCGACAGGCCGTTGTCGACAGTCGAATCCTCGCGGATGCGCGAGATGAAGGTGGCGTCCTCGCCGGCCGATTCCAGCGGCGTGATGTAGCCGCCATTCTCGCGCTTATCGAGCACCTGGCAGCCCGGCGCCTCGCGCAGGATCTCGCGCGCCTCCTCCGCCGTGATCGGCTTCTCGAACTCGATGTTGACCGCTTCCGAATGGCCGATGAACACTGGCACGCGCACGCAGGTTGCCGTGAGCCTGATCTTGGGATCGAGCATCTTCTTGGTCTCGGCGACCATCTTCCACTCTTCCTTGGTGAAGCCGTCGTCGAGGAAGACGTCGATATGCGGGATGACGTTGAAGGCAATGCGCTTGGTAAACTTCTTGACGTCGACCTGATCGGCGACGAACACCGCGCGGGTCTGGGTGAACAGCTCATCCATGCCTTCCTTGCCGGCGCCCGACACCGACTGATAGGTGGCGACGACGACGCGCTTGATGGTGGCGACGTCATGCAGCGGCTTCAGCGCCACGACCAGCTGCGCCGTCGAGCAGTTCGGGTTGGCGATGATGTTCTTGCGCGAGAACAGCGAGATCGCGTCCGGGTTCACTTCCGGCACGATCAACGGCACGTCCGGGTCGTAGCGAAAGGCCGACGAATTATCGATGACGACGCAGCCCTGCTTGCCGATCTTGGGCGACCATTCCTTGGAGACGTTGCCGCCGGCCGACATGACGCAGAGATCGGTGTCGGAAAAGTCGTAAGTGTCGAGCGCCTTGACCTTCAGCGTGCGGTCGCCGAAGGACACTTCGGTGCCCTGGCTGCGCCGCGAGGCCAGCGCCACCACCTCGCTCACCGGGAAGCCGCGCTCGTCCAGAATGTTGAGCATTTCGCGGCCCACATTGCCCGTGGCGCCGACTACCGCAACCTTGAAACTCATCGATATCTCCTGTCCCTCTCCGCTTGGTTGTTGGAGAAAACCCGCTGGCCTCATGCGGGTTTCGTCCCCCGGGCCGGACCCGGGAGAGGGTGGTTAGGCCAAGGGAATCACACCGTTTTGGTGGTGGTTTTGGCCGTAGTTTTGCTGGAACGAGGCGACGCGCCGAAGCGCCCGGCCCAATGCTTCGCATTGCGGCTGGGGGCATCGAATGCAAGAAGAGCCATCAAAAGGCCGCGCATCGAAAAACAATCCCGTTCGAAGCGGGCTTTTACGCGGTTTGGCAAAAGAGTCAATTGGCGGCAGGCGCTGCTCTCCCCTTCCCTTTGGGGGGAAGGTGGCCGAGCGAAGCTAGGTCGGATGAGGGGTGCTCCAGGGAAAGCAGCGTCTCACTCCGCTGGAACACCCCTCATCCGTCTCGGCGCTGCGCGCCGATCCACCTTCTCCCGCAAGGGGAGAAGGGAAAGGCGGTGCCGCTTGCCCTGTACAATGGCGACTGCAGGAAGTAGGAACGCCGCAAATACCTTTTCGCTGGCGCAGTGCCGGCCTCGTGCTCCGCGACGAGCACTGAACTCCGAATTCCGAAAGAAGAAAATGTCCAGTTTCGAAACGATTGTTCCTGCGCTGGCAGAGGCGCTGGAAAAGCGCGGTTATTCAGCGCTGACGCCGGTGCAGAAGGCGGTGCTGGGGCCTGAACTCGGCGAGGCTGACGCGCTGGTGTCGGCCCAGACCGGGTCCGGCAAGACCGTCGCCTTCGGCCTTGCCGTCGCGCCGACGCTTCTCGGCGGTGCCGACCGCTTTGCCGATGCCGGCGCGCCGCTGGGCTTGGTCGTGGCGCCGACGCGCGAACTGGCGCTGCAGGTGCGGCGCGAGCTGGAATGGCTCTACGAGCTGACCGGCGCCCAGATCGCTTCCTGCGTCGGCGGCATGGACATGCGCACCGAGCGGCGCGCGTTGGAGCGGGGCGCCCACATCGTCGTCGGCACGCCGGGCCGGCTGCGCGACCACATCACCCGCGGCGCGCTCGACATGTCGGCGCTGAAGGCCGTGGTGCTCGACGAAGCCGACGAGATGCTCGACCTCGGTTTTCGCGAGGACCTCGAATTCATCCTCGACGCCGCCCCCGCCGAGCGCCGCACGCTGATGTTTTCCGCCACCGTGCCGCGCTCCATCGCCACGCTGGCCAAAAGCTACCAGCGCGATGCGGTGCGCATCTCGGCCGGCGGCGAGGAGAAGCAGCATCTCGACATCGAATACCGCGCGCTTTCCGTCGCGCCGGCCGATCGCGAGAACGCCATCATCAATGTGTTGCGCTATTACGAGGCCACCAACGCGATGGTGTTCTGCAACACCCGCGCCGCCGTCAACCATCTCACCGCGCGCTTCAACAACCGCAATTTCTCCGTCGTGGCGCTGTCCGGCGAGCTCAGCCAGAACGAGCGCAGCCACGCGCTGCAGGCGATGCGCGACGGCCGCGCGAGGGTCTGCATCGCAACGGATGTCGCCGCGCGCGGCATCGACCTGCCGAACCTCGAGCTGGTCATCCACGCCGACCTGCCGAGCAACCCGGAAACGCTGCTGCATCGCAGCGGCCGCACCGGCCGCGCCGGACGCAAAGGCGTCAGCGCCCTGATCGTGCCGGGCAATGCCCGCCGGCGCACCGAGCGGCTGCTTGCCAATGCCGGCCTGACCGCGACCTGGGCGAGCCCACCCTCGGCCGACGAGGTGCTGCGGCGCGACGACGAGCGCATCCTGGCGGACCCATCCTTCGGCGAGCCGGTCAAGGACGAGGAACGCGACTTCGCCGCCGCACTTCTCGAGCGGCACGGCGCCGAACTGGTGGCCGCCGCTTTCGTGCGGCTTTGCCGCGGCAGCCGGTCGGCGCCCGAAGACCTGATCGACGTCGTGCCTTTTGCGCCGTCGAAGGAGAAATTCGCGCGCCGGGAGGAAACACTTGGTCGCAAGGAAGAAACATCGGGCCGCCGTGACGATTTCGGCTACAGCGTCTGGTTCTCGCTTTCGGTCGGCCGCCGCCAGAACGCCGAGCCGCGCTGGCTGATCCCGATGCTGTGCCGCACCGCGGGCATGTCCAAGCGCGAGATCGGCGCCATCAAAATGCAGCCGGAAGAGACCTTCGTGCAGATCGCCGCCGACTGGGCCGACAGGTTCGTCGCCGCGGTCGGCCCCGACAGCAAGCTGCAGGGCAGCATCGCGGTAAGGCGCATCGACGGCACGCCGGACCTGTCCCGCGCCGGCTACCAGCCGCCCAAGCCGGAGAAAAAGCCGCATCGCGGCAAGCGCGCTTTCGATCAGGACGCCCGCGGATTCGAGAAACGAGCGTCGGGCGAGCGTCAGCACGCAGGGGCGCCGGATTCGAAACTCTGGGCGAAGAAGCCCGGCAGGGCGAAATTCGACAAGCCCAAGTTCAACGAGCCGAAATCCGACCAGCCGGCAAAGCGCAAGAAGCAGAAGAAGCGGCCGGCTTAGAGTCGCCAGGTTGGAAGCCGAACCACGACGAATGCTCGACGCTAAGTCGCCAACGCCGGATGCTAGCCCGAAGCGTCCGAACTTCGTCATCCACGGGCGGAGCGGGAGCGAAGCCGACGCGCCTTGCTCCGCCCGTGGATGACGAAGGCGTGGTGGCTGCGGTGCGCTTCATCGCACGCCCCTTGCGAATGGCCGCGACTTTCAACAGTCTGGACCCACGCGACGCGGGGACACGACATGCGCGGCGAAGTTCTTCACTATGACGAGGAGCAGGGTTTCGGCTTCATCGCCGGCGCCGACGGCAACCGCTACACTTTCGCGCGCGAGGACCTGCGCCGCGACATGGCGCTGGCGAGAGGCGCCGAGGTCGAATTCCAGCCAAACGGCGAGCGGGCCGCCAGTATCTTTTCGGTTCGGGCTGGCGCCGCCGGTCCGGCGGACGAGGTGGCCGCAAAGGGCAGGTCGCCGGCGCATTTCGGTCGCAACGCCGAAAATGGCGCCGAATCCACCGGTCTCTGGAGCTATTTCTGGCGCGGCCTGACGGCGAATTATCTGAACGTCACCGGGCGCGCGCGGCGCAAGGAGTTCTGGAGCTTTTGCCTGTTCTGGCCGATCGGCCTGGCCGTCCTCGTCGCGATCGGGGTCTCCTTCGATCTGTCGACCGACGATTTTGAAGGCGGCAGCGGGCTGCCGATCGTCACGTTGAGCCTTGTCGGGCTCTATGCCGTTCTCACCATCCTGCCATGGATTTCGCTGCTGGTGCGCCGGCTGCACGATGTCGGCCTGACCGGCTGGCTGGCGATCCTGTGCTTCCTGCCCTATGTCGGCCTGCTTGCCATCGTGGTGTTCGGCCTGATCCCGAGCCAGGTCGGCGACAACAAATACGGGCCGGTGCCGGCGGGCGTCAGGTTTTAGTGGCCCCCCTCAGCGCCTCGCCCGACAGCCGGAGAAAGATCTTCTGGCCGTGGCGTTCCGCGCCGAGCCGGTTGTAGAAGCGCAGTGCGCCCTCGTTCCAGTCTTCGGTCGTGAGATCGATGCGGCCGATGCCCTTGTCGCAACAGTAGCCGGCGAGAAAGCCGACCAGCGCGCGGCCGACGCCCTTGTTACGGGCACTGTCCAACACGTACAGATCCTTCAGGAACATCAGCCTTTCCAGATCGATGCCTGGGTGGGCGATTGCCACCGAAGCGAGGCCGGCCGCCTCGCCTTGCACGAAGGCCAAGGCGAAATGCGGATAGGCCGGGCTCTCGTCGCCGAGCCATTGCCGAGCTGTGGCCGCCGCGCGGCTGCGATCGAGCGGCGCCTGCCGGTAGTGCACCGCCATCGCGCAGAACATGGCGGCGAGCGCTTCCGCATCGTCCACCGTCGCCCAGCGGACCTCGAGCGCCAATGGATCAGCCGAGGAATTTCGCGATGATGGCATCGCCCATCTCGACGGTGCCGACTTCCTTCATGCCGTCCGACAAAATGTCCTTGGTGCGCAGGCCGTCGTCGAGCACGGCGGCGATCGCCGCTTCGAGCTTGTCGGCCTCGGCGACCATGCCGAAGGAATAGCGCAGGCACATGGCGAAAGAGGCGGTCATGGCGATCGGGTTGGCGATGCCCTTGCCGGCAATGTCGGGCGCCGAACCGTGCACCGGCTCGTAGAGCGCCTTGCGCTTCTTGGTCTTGGCATCCGGCGCGCCGAGTGAGGCCGAAGGCAGCATGCCGATCGAGCCCGTGAGCATGGCGGCGATGTCGGAGAGCATGTCGCCGAACAGATTGTCGGTGACGATGACATCGAACTGCTTCGGCCAGCGCACCAGCTGCATGCCGCCGGCATCGGCCAGCATGTGGTCGAGCTTGACGTCGGCATACTTCGCCTGGTGCGTCTGGGAGACGACCTCGTTCCACAGCACACCGGACTTCATGACGTTGCGCTTTTCCATCGAGGTCACATGGTTGCGGCGCGTGCGCGCCAGCTCGAAGGCGACACCCGAGATGCGCTCGATCTCGAAAGTGTCATAGACCTGGGTGTCGATGCCGCGCTTCTGGCCGTTGCCGAGGTCGATGATTTGCTTCGGCTCGCCGAAATAGACGCCGCCGGTGAGCTCGCGCACGATCAAGATGTCGAGTCCCTCGACCACCTCCTGCTTGAGCGAGGAGGACGCGGCCAGCGCCGGATAGCAGATCGCCGGACGCAGATTGGCGAACAGCTCCATGTCCTTGCGCAATCGCAAAAGCCCGGCCTCGGGGCGCACCTCGTAAGGCACCTTGTCCCATTTCGGCCCACCGACGGCGCCGAACAAAACGGCATCCGCCGCCATCGCCTTTGCCATGTCGGCGTCGGAGATCGCCGCGCCATGCGCGTCATAGGCGCAGCCGCCGACCAGCCCTTCGTCAGTGGCAAAGCCGCTGCCGAGCTTGTCGTTCATGGCCTTGATCAGCTTCTTCACCTCGGCCATCGCCTCGGGGCCGATGCCGTCGCCGGCGAGCAGGAAGAGATTTTTCGAAGCCATGGAGAACCGTCCCAATAGTATCTGGAGAAACCGCGGCCTTGCTAAACGCCAAGCGGTTGCGGCGCAAGAGGATGAGCGCCGAGATCCTTCACACCCCCCTCTGTCCGGCAGGACAGAGGGGGGTGCTGCCCCGCCGGCCTCTCAAAGAAAGGCGGCAGCACACCTACCGATGCGCCAAAATATTCACCAGCCTGCCGAACGGATCGCGCACATAGAAGCGACGCACGCCCCAGGGCTCGTCGGCGGGGCCGTATTGGATGGCGAAGCCGGCGGCCTTCATGGTGTCGAGCGCCGCGTCGACATCGTCGACCTCGATCGAAAGGTCCGGCACCGGCGTGCCGGAGCCGCCCTGCGCCATGAAGCTGACCTGCACTTGCATGCTTTCATCGGAGCCGTAAGTGGCAATCCAGCCCTGATCCATGAGGATACCGAGGGCCAAGCACCTCCTGGTAGAAGCGCTTTGCGGCAGCGGCGTCCGGCGTTTCGATGTTGGCGACAATGCGCCTGACCTTCACCATGGACCGATCCTTGCTTGCCATGGCCAACCGCTTTCGGCGACAGGCATCAGGCCGTGCGCCTCAGCGCCGTCACCTCGATCTCGATCTTCATCTCCGGCTTGTTGAACTGGCACACGATCATCGTCGCCGCCGGCCGGATGTCGCCGAACGCCTCGCCGAGGATAGGAAAGACCACGTCAACATAGGCCTGGTCGGTGATGTAGTAATGCGCCCGCACCACATCGGCCATGTCGAAGCCGCCATCGGCCAAGGCTTTCGCGATTGTGGCCAGGCAATTGCGCGTCTGCGCCTCGACCGTGTCAGGCATGGTCATGCTGGCATAGTCGTAACCGGTCGTGCCGGAGACGAAGCACCAGTCGCCTTGCACCACCGCGCGCGAATAGCCGGCGGTCTTTTCGAAGGGAGAGCCTGTGGAGATGAGCTTGCGCATGGGAGCCTCGCCGTTGGTTTGCAGGCCTGCGTTTAGCAAAAGAGGCTCGGCTGGTCGTGGGCCAAGCAATGCGGAGCATGGTCACGAGGCGAGCGCCAGCCTCGGAGATTAGCGATAGCCGCCCCTCCCATCGTCATTCCTGGGCGGAGCAAGGAGCGAAGCGACGCGCGCAGACCCTGGAATCCATGCCGCTACGCCGAAGCGCCGCCAACCGTGCAGAATTCTGGACCCTCGCACTCTACGGCAGCGGTCACGGAATGGATCCTCGGGTCTTCGCTCCGCTGCGCGTCGCTCCGCCCGTGGATGACGAAGGGAGAGGGCCGTCACCGTGCCGAATCCCTAGTTCCCCTGCGCGTCGTCATAGGCCTTCTTGATATCCGCCGGCCAGTCCTTCACCGGTGGCCAGGCCTGCGGCTCGCCATTGTCGCCGCGGCGGGCAAAATAGGCCTTGTGCTTGACCGGGTCGACGGCCATGAAGCCGTCATTGCCGCCACAGTCATGCGGCACGCAGCCGGTGGCGTAGAAAGCGCCCGACGCCGTCTTTTCGGTGCCGCCGCCAACCAAAAGGCTGGTCGCCATGTCGGGCATATTGTCGCCCAGCAGCGCCTGGCCGGCCTTGTAGACGGCCGCGTTGTGGAAAGCGTCGATGATGTTGTCGAATTTCGAGGGGTCGACATCCTTCCAGTCGGTACCGGGTTCGGGCGTGTAGGTCAGGTTGCCGGAGGTCGTCAGCCCTTCGGTCGGCGACCATTGCAGTGCGGGCCGCGTCTCGCCCGGCAGCAGATAGGGCACGAAATAGATGGCGCTGTCGGAGACGGCTGCCGGCGGCGCGCCGCATTCGTCCTGTTCGACGGTGGTGGTCTGGATCTGGCCGTCCTTCTTCCAGACGATGACCTTGGCCGGTCCGCACTGGTTGCCGCCGTCGCCGACATCGACCAGCGCCACATTGACGTCGCCGATCTTGACGACCTTGTCTAAGAAGACGTCGTAATTGCTGGCAAGCTGCTTGCCGTCATAGGACAGCACTTTCTCGCCGTCCTGCTCCGGCTGCGTGATGATGAGCTGGCCGCCCTCGAAGGGGATCGGTGCCTGCTTGTCGTCGTCCGACGCCGCCTGGTCGCTGCCTTGATCGGCGGCCGGCTGGTCGGATGCGGCGGGCGCCGGCTGGGTGGCCGGCGCGGTGGTCTGCGCATTGGCGCCGACCGTGGCGAGAAGGATTGCCGCCGAAGCGGCCAGAAACAAGCGCGTCATGACTGTCCCTCCATTCAGCCACTAGCCCAGCCGACAGGGGGCGGGGCTATCGATTTGAAGCCGTGCCGCTCAGAGACTGTTTCGAAATTCGCTCCGGCGAGTCATATGGTGGTGGTTTCGAGAACCGGAGCGCAGCGGACATTTGGGTCCGTGAGCACCGGAAGCGCAGAAACCGCCATCAGATGGCCGCCGGAGTAGAATTTCCAAACAGTCTCTCAGGCCCAGGGGCGCAGCTCGGCGTTCTTCTTCTCGAAGGACGCGATGGCGCCGGCCTTCTCCATGGTGAGCCCGATATCGTCGAGGCCATTCAGCAGGCAGTGGCGCTTGAAGTCGTCGAGGTCGAACTTGACCACGCCGCCATCCGGCCCGCGGATTTCCTTCGCCTCGAGATCGACCGAAATCGTCGCGTTCGAGCCGCGCGAGGCGTCGTCCATCAACTTGTCCAGGTCTTCCGGGCTGACGGTGATCGGCAGGATGCCGTTCTTGAAGCAGTTGTTGTAGAAAATATCGGCGAACGAGGTCGAGATGACGCAGCGGATGCCGAAATCGAGCAGCGCCCACGGCGCGTGCTCGCGGCTCGAGCCGCAGCCGAAATTGTCGCCGGCGACCAGGATCTGCGCCTTGCGATAGGCCGGCTTGTTGAGCACGAAGTCCGGATTCTCCGAACCGTCTTCGTTGTAGCGCATCTCGGCGAACAGGCCGCTGCCAAGCCCGGTGCGCTTGATCGTCTTCAGATAATCCTTCGGGATGATCATGTCGGTGTCGATGTTGACGATCGGCATGGGCGCGGCGACGCCGGTGAGTTTGGTGAATTTGTCCATGGTCTTTGCCTGTCTTGATAGCTGGGGCACGGTTTACACAAAGCGCCAGGCAAATGAAAGGCAGGTGTTGGCAGGAGATTGGGCCATCGAACACAAGTTCGGCACCGAGCCGCTTTCAAAACGCCGCCGACTGGGCCAGTTTGGCCAGCATGACCGTGCCTTCGAAAGTCCTCTACGCCAGCGAGCCGACGCTCGACGTCGCTGAATTCCGCCGCGTGCTGGTGGAATCCGGCCTCGGCAAGGTGCGGCCCGTCGATGATGAGGCCCGGCTGCAAGCCATGCTCGACAACGCCAATCTGGTGCTGACGGCGCGCCTCGACCGGCAGGACCGGCAGTTAGTCGGCGTGGCGCGCGGCATGACCGACTTCTCCTGGGTCTGCTACATTTCGGACCTTGCTGTGTCACAGTCGGCGCAAGGGCTTGGCGTCGGCAAGGGCCTGATGGACGAGGCGCAGCGCCAGCTCGGCCCTTCGGTCGCCCTCAGCCTGATCTCGATGCCGGACGCCGTCGGTTTCTACGAGCGCATCGGCATGACCCGCATGACGGACGCCTTCTGGTTAGGCCGCCAGCGCTGATCCCTCGCTCCCGAAATCCCGGTCGGCTCAAGGCACGTGATCGCTTGATTTTTTGCGCAACGCTTGACATGCAACCAAATGGTTGCATATTAAAGCCATGAGCATGGATACCGTGTTTCGCGCTTTGGCCGACCCGACCCGCCGGCAATTGCTGGACAGTCTCTATGCAAGAAACGGGCAGACGCTGAACGCGCTCTGCGAACACATGGAGATGACGCGGCAGGCGGTGACCAAGCATCTAGGGATCCTCGAAGAGGCGAACCTTGTCACCACCATGCGCCGGGGCCGGGAGAAGGAGCACTATCTCAACCCGGTTCCGATCAACGAGATCGCCGAGCGCTGGATCGGCAAGTTCGAGCGCCATCGGCTCGATGCATTGAGCGACCTGAAGCAACGTCTTGAAAGGAAAGAGCCGTGAGCGAGAACAGCTTCGTCTATGTCACCTATATCCGCACAACGCCCGAAAGGCTTTGGCAGGCGCTGACCGATCCGGAATTCAACCGGCAGTTCTTCCTCTGCTCCCATCAGGAGAGCGACTGGAAGGTCGGCTCCAGCTGGAAGCTGATCTTCCCTGACGGCCGCGTCGCCGACTCCGGCGAGATCCTGGAGATCGATCCGCCCAAACGTCTGGTGATCAAATGGCGCAACGAATGGCTGCCCGAGGTGAAGGAGGACGGCTACACGCGCTGCACCTTCACCATCGAGCCGGACGGCGAACTGATGAAGCTCGCCGTTGTCCACGAGGCCGACGGCCCGCACAGGCTGATCCCGAACGTCGCCAAGGGCTGGCCGCTGGTGCTGGCGAGCCTGAAGAGCCTGCTCGAAACCGGCAAAGGCTTCGAGCGCCCGCCAACGAAGGGGTGAGGGTTCGTTTCGGATACGAGACAATTACCGCAAGGGTAGGTTTGATGCTTCACTTGTCCTTACCGCAAGCCATGGCGAATGCCGACACGGTCATGGCCTCTGCCGAGCTTCCCGCCTCGCCGGACGAGGTCATCGCGGCGCTCGTCACCAAGGACGTCGAGCGCTGGTGGGGATCCGCCGACACCTACCGCATGACCGGCTGGTCCTCCGATCTTCGTGTTGGCGGCCGCTGGACTGTCCTCGTGGAGACCTCCGATGGCCGGCATCTACCCGCCAGTGGGAAATTCCTCGAGGTCGAGACGCCGCGCCGGATCGTGCAGACGAGACGCTACGACTGGGACCACCCGACGCTGGGCCGTCAGGAAACGATCGTGGCTTATTTGCTTGAAACGATCGCCGGCGGCACACGGCTCACCGTCTGCCATGGCGGGTTTGCCGGCTTCCCGGACGCGGCGGCAGAGCATGCCGAGGGCTGGACGCGTGTTCTCGGCTGGCTGCAGCGGTATTTGGAAGCGAATCCAGAAAAAATGCGAAGCGGTGCGGCGCTTCGGTGAAACAAGGAGGCCTGAAGAGGCGCGGCGCTCGATTCAGATGGAAACCAGCCGATCCTGGGTCCCACCGAGATAGGTCTTCCAGATGTGGTCCGACAGCAGGCGTCGATAGTCCCGGCTTTCTACGCCCGAGCGGTAGGACGCGCCGCCGACATGGAAAAGGACCTCGTCATATAACTGGTAGTCGGCGACTGTCCCCCCGACGCTCACCGCGACACGACTTGATTTGGCCATCTCGAATTCCCCGATGGCATGCTTCGAATACAGCACCGGCCAGTTGCCGCCGCCGGTATCCATCCCGATGTCGAGCCGATTTCTGAAATCCAGCTTCGCATGCTCGACAGCGGCGAAATTATAGAAGCAGAGGCCAGCCCAGTAATACCAGCCGGGTTCATCTTCGACTGCCTCGTACAGGTAGCTCGACCTGGCATGCAGCGGCGCCCCGTAGCCGATCTTGCGTCCGACGCGTTTCGCGATATCGATCGGTCCGATCGGGAAGCAATCGTGATCGATGAACCCGAACATGTCAGGCTTGAGGTGCTTGACGATGTTATGGAAGACCCAGGTCTGGGAGATGCCGTGCGATCTGGAGGGATTCGTCTCTAAATTCCTGGGCAGCCGGAAATATGCGACCCCGCGCCGCGCGCAGATTGCCTCGATCGAAGCTCGCGCATCCTGCTTCGGTGAATTGTCGATCACCACAAGCCGGGTCCCGGTTGGGAACATCTGCCAGGCCTTGGTGAGCACGTCGACGATCCAAGGGGTATTGAACGCGATGGTGAAGCAGTAGTTCCGCTCGGGCTTCCCGCTCAGACTCTCGGCGAACGCATGGCCTTTCGACGCGGCGCTTCCCAGAAACTGGCGGTATAGGATCTCGTGGCGGAAGCCCAAGAGAAACTGGACTCCCCTTGTGCGCCGAAAATCTTCGACAGCCTTCTTAAGCAATTGTTTCCCCGAGCTCCGATAAAGCTCCGACTAATATGACACGGCACTCGAGAAGCAACGGCTTTGTCGACCGGACCGGGTTCGCCGACCGGCTTTCCAATCAAATCACGTTCAACTCCCGGAACGCCCGTCCCTCGGCCACCCGCTCATAGCCGAACGCCGTGCAGTCGATGGTCCGATACCCGCCATGCATGACGAGCTCGGCGATCGACTTGCCGACCGCCGGCGCCTGCTGCAGGCCGTGACCGGAAAAGCCGTTGGCGAACACGAAGTTTTCCACCTCCGGATGCGGCCCGATCACCGCGTTCTGGTCGAGCGTGTTGTAGTCGTAATGCCCGACCCAGGCGCGCGTCGGCTTGATCGCCTCGAAGGCGGGGATGCGGGTGGCGAGAATGGGCCAGATCACCTCTTCGAACAGCGGCCAGTTGACATCAAAATCCTTCGGGTCGGGCGCGTGATCGCCTTCCTCCGGCTCGGCGCCGCCGGTGAGATAGACCGAGCCCTCCGGCCGCACATAGATGCCGGAGGGATCGACCAGCAACGGCATGTCGGCATATTTCTCGCGCGCCTCGAAGACGAAGACGTTGCGCTTGCGCGGCTCGACCGGCAGCGCCAGCCCGGCAAAAGCCGCGACCTTGCCGGCATTCGGCCCGGCGGCGTTGACGACGATGCCGGCTTGAAGCGTCTCGCCATTGTCGAGCGAGACGCCGGTGACGCGGTTGCCGTCGCGTAGAATGCCGGTGGCGGAAGCCGTGATGAAATCGATCTTCTTGTCGCGCAGCGCCTTGCGGAACAGCATCAGCATCGCATGCGCGTCGAACCAGCCCTCGCCGCTGCGGCCATAGGCGCCGGCGGCGATCTCTTCGACCGACAGCCACGGGAAGCGGCGCGCCAGCTGCCCGGCGTCCTCCAGCAGGATATCGGCGCCCTCCGCGACCTGCGCAGCGTGATTGGCCTTCAGGATCGGCAGCCCGGCCTCGCCGGCGAGGATCAGATAGCCGCTCTCGCGGAAGCCGATATCGGCGTCGGCGCCGAAAGTCTCCTTCAGCCGCCGGAACAGTTTTAGCGTGAACTGCGACAGCCGGATGTTTTCGGGGATCGAGAATTGCTGGCGGATCGAGGCGCAGGACAGCGTCGTCGCCGCATGCGAGAATTGCGGATCGCGCTCGATCAGCGCGATCGAGCCGGTAAAGCCTTCCTCCCGCAAATAATAAGCAACCGAGGATCCAACGATGGCCCCGCCGATGATGACGATGTCGTAGCGCATTTTTTCTCCGATCCAGAGCAATTCCAGGAAAAGTGGGAACCGGTTTTCCGTCCGGAATTGCGTAGAAAGCCGCCTCCGTTTGTCACGCAGCCGGCAAGTCGATCTCGAAGCGCGTGCCGCGCTCGGAGTCAACCAGCCTGATCGTGCCATCATGCGCTTTCAGGAGGGCCAGCACGATGCCGAGCCCCATGCCGGTGCCGCCGCTCTCGCGTCGCGTGGTGAAAAACGGCTCGAAGATTTTGCCGCGGTTGGCGGCCGAGATGCCGTCGCCATCGTCGTCGACCTGAACCAGCACGCGCTCGCCCGCGGTAGAGGCATGGATCGCCACCTGACGGGCGCCGTGTCTGGCCGAATTGTCGATGAGGTTGGCGAGCACGATCGCCAGGTTCTCGCCCGAAATGCTAAGGCCGAAATCGCCGCCGGATTCGACACGCGTCTCCAGCCTGGTGTCGATCGGCAGCAGCGCTAGTGCGGCGCCGAGTGTGGTGCTTTCGCCGCTCGGCGCCAGGTTTTCGGCGCGCGCCAGATCGAGCAGCCGGCGCACCAAGAGATTGAGCCGCCCGGCATCGGTGACGATGTTGTTGGAGAAGCGCTTGCGCTCGGCCTCGTCCATCGCCCCGCCGGAATCGCGCAGCAGCTCGGCCGCGCCCTGGATTGCCGTCAGCGGCGATTTCAACTCATGCGAGACATGAGTGGCGAAGGTCTGGATAGAGTCGGAGCGCGCCTGCAGCTTGGTCGCCATGTCGAGGAAGGCCGTCGACAGCGCCGCCATCTCGCGCGTGCCGTGATGGTCGAGCGGCCTGATCGCGTCGCGGTCGCCGGCGGCGATGCGCTTGGTCCGCTCGATCAGCGCATAGATCGGTCGGCTGACGGTGCGGATGAACACCAGCGCGATCAGCAGCGTGCCGCCGAGAATGGCGATCGCCGCCAACGTCACCTTGCCGCGCTCGCCATAGAGATGCTTGACGATGTTGTTCGGCGTCCGCGACAGGTAGACGACGCCCGCGACCCGGCCATCGAGCTCGACCGGCATGGCGACGAAGACGCGCACCCTGGTGCCGCGACTGACCGAATAGAGCGGCGGCGCCGGCTGGTCGGGGATCCGCAAGCGCAATTCGCTGGCATAGAGGCCTGAAAGCGCGGTCCGCACCTCCTCGACATCGCCAAGCGACCGGCCGATCTCGTCGCCGCCGGCAATCACCACGCCATGCGGGTCGAGCAGGCGGAAACCGGCAAGCGTCGTTTTCTGCGTTTCGTCGAGAATGCCGTCGAGCCGGGCGCCGATGGCCGCGAAGGCCGGGTCGGGGGTGGCGGGAAGCGCCGCGGGGCGCATCGGCATGACATCGTCGGAGGCAAGGTCGAGTCGCGGCTCGATCGGATCATAGGGATAGTTGTTATCCCGCGCCGGATCGGCCGAGATCGGCGAACCCAGCCTTTCCTGGGAAATGCCGGCCGCGCGCACCTCCTGGGCGTAGAGGGCCGCGACCACCGCGCCCTGCGCGATCAGCTCGCCCTCGGTCTGGCGGATCAGCTGGTTCTCATAGAGCCGGAAAAAGAACAGCCCGACCAGCGGCAGCGCCATGACCACGATCAAAATGGCAATGACGACGGTGGCGAGCCGCGGGCGCCACCTTTCCTTGCTCAACCACCGCATCGGCCGAGCCGGAAGCCGACGCCATGCACCGTCGCGATCGCATCCGCGCAGCCGACTGCCGCCAGCTTGGCGCGCACGTTGCGGATGTGGCTGTCGACCGTGCGTTCCGAGACATGGATGTTGGAGGCGTAGGCATTGGCCATCACCGCGTCGCGACCGAGCACATGAAGCGGGCGGGCAAGAAAGCCTTTGAGGATCGCAAACTCGATCGCCGTCAGGGTAAGCGGCTTGCCGTCGAAACTCGCCGCATGGCTTGCCGGGACGAGCATGAGCTTGCCATGCGCGAACTCCCGGTCGTCCGCCTCTTCCTCGACAATGGCCGGACGTGCGCGCCGCAGGATGACGTTGACGCGGGCGACCAGCTCGCGCGGGCTGAACGGCTTGGTCACATAGTCGTCGCCGCCCATCTCCAGCCCGAGGATGCGATCGATTTCCTCATCGCGCGCGGACAAAAACAGCACCGGCACGTCGGATTTTTGCCTGAGCCGCCGGCAGACCTCCAGCCCGTCCATCTCCGGCATGCCGATGTCGAGCACGATGAGGTCAGGCGCGCGGCGCTCGACCGCCTGAAGCGCGGCTGCGCCGTCGGCCACGGCATTGGTCTTCATGCCGGCCTTTTCCAGCGCGAAGCAGATGATCTCGCGGATATGCGGGTCGTCGTCGGCGACGAGGATATTGTGCGGCATCGATCAGAGGTCCGGCATAGCGGGTTGATATCCTGGAGGAACCACAAGCGGGCCTCTTTTGTCGAGGGTGCGCAAAAGCCGCCAGTCACGAAAGCTCCAGGTGCGCCAGTTTTTCCGCGCGTCGCGATACCGGGTCTCGATGAAAGCGTCGGCCGGGTCGCGTTTGTCGGTGAGAAAGACCTTCTTCTGATGATCGAAAAAGCGGTCGAGAGCCGGCAAGGCGGCAGGGCCGAGCGACCTTGTGTAGTAAATGTCGAGGCCGGTTCCGGGACCGTTCATCTCGTAGGAATGGTCGACATTATAGTTGGCGATCGTTGCTGCGAAGTTGACGAAGCAGCAGGCATAAAGCGTCGCCGAAAGCGTCAGAAGATTGGCGGAGAGCAGCCATTCGCCGGTTTTTTGGAGCGCGATGCGGGCGATGATGAGCGCCAGCCCCGCCGCCACCAGCCCCATCCAGATGAAGGCGGCCACGCGCAGATAGGTCAGCGCATACATCCCCACATAAAGGTCCAGCCGCAATATCGAGGAGATGACCAGCACGATGTTCTGCGCCACCCAGAGATAGACCAGCCGGCGGATCAGCGGATCCCGTGACGTCTCGCTGCCCGAGCGCAGCGCCACCAGCACGAAACCGGCGGCAAGCAGCGCGGTGGCGACCAGCGGATAGGCGCCGCGATGCGCATAAGCCGCATAGGTCAGCCCGTCGGGCAGCGCGACACCGCCCCACAGATAGGTGGCGTCGAGCACGCTCTGCACCGCGAACAGCGCGTTGAAGACGATCAGCGCGCGCAGGATGGCCGCCTTGCCGAAGAGGACGTCCTCGGCGGATGTCCTGGCCGGCCGGGCCACGGGTGCGGCGGGGAGCGCGCGCCTGATGCGGGAGAAGAAGCGCGGCAGGCGCGGCCGCAGGAAGGCCCAGACGGCGGCCAGCATGACCAGCCAGAAGATCAGCCGCACCACCTCGATCTTGTCGAGGAGCGCGTAGAGATCGATCAGCGACAGCCAATGCTCGATGATCGGATTGGCGGCGCCGAACAGGGCGAGAAAGACGCCGCCGAGCGTCAGCGGCATGACCCAGACGGCGATGGCCGCCAGCCGGATGCGCCGCTGCCCGAGCTGGCGCGCCACCTTGCGCCAGCGGAAGAAGTCGCGGGCGAAGCGGAAAGGGGCGGCCAGCAGGAACAGACCGAGCTGGCGCGCGATGCGTGCAGGCCTCGTCCGCAGTCGGCCGGCCAGCGACAGCGCAAAGATCGCAAGTGCTGCAATCGCGACCAGCACCGAAAGCGGGCTGACATTTTCGACAAGCGGCAAAAGTGCCGCAAACAGCGCCGCCGGCTTGAGCCAGACCCTGGCATCATTCAGCGCGGCCGGATGCATGGCGACGACGGCCGCCGCAAGCACGATGGCGAAGATGAAGACGGTGATGCCGACCGGCTGGCCGTAGAAAAGAAAGTCGGCCAGCGCCACCAGCAGCACGGCGGCGCCAACGCGGCGGCAGTAGCTTGGCGTGAACGATGTCCTCGTCGCCGATGCCATCATAGTCGTCGTCGTCATCGCCGCGCCTTCCTGGCCGCTGTTGCGCCGCCACTGCGGGCCGGCCGCAATCTGGAGGTAAGCACCGTCGCCGGGGCGCGCCGTCCTTGCGGCTCGACGAGCCACCAGCCTTCGTTGCGGAGCCGGCGCGGCAGGGACCAGCGAGATGTTTGACGTATTCGCATGGCGCCGGTTTCGCCGGCCCCTGCGGAAAGCGCGCGGCGGAATCCCGGAGCTTTTCAGCAAGGATTTGCAGATTTGGTGCAGGCCAGGCCCCTTCTCCCAGTTTACGGGGAGAAGGTCCCGTCAGGGGGATGAGGGGCGGCGCCAACCTCTACGACTGACGACCTGCCTTGCCTCCCTCGCCATCACCCGGCATAGATCGGCCATGGCCCAAGAACCCTACCGCCCGCGCCGCTCGGTGCTCTACATCCCCGCCTCGAACGACAAGGCGCTTGCCAAGATCGCCTCGCTCGCCTGCGATGCCGTCATTATCGACCTCGAGGACGGCGTCCTGCCGGCCGACAAGGCAGCGGCGCGAGACAAAATTGCCGGCATCCTCGCCGGCCGCGAAAAGCGCCGCGAGATGGTGGTGCGCATCAACCCGCTCGCCAGCGAATGGGGCGCCGATGACCTTCTGGCCGTGGCCAAGGCCGAGCCCGACGGCATTCTTCTGCCCAAGATCGGCACGCCGCGCGACATCCTGGAGGCCGGCGACCTGCTCGACGACAATTTCGCGCCCGACAGCGTGAAACTATGGGCGATGGTCGAGACGCCCAAGGCGCTGCTCAACATCGGCGCCATCGCCGAGCTCGGCCGTGACCCGGCCTCGCGACTCGCTTGTTTCGTTGTCGGAACGAATGATCTGGTGAAGAGCACCGGCGTTCTGGCGACGCCCGACCGGCGCTACCTGATGCCCTGGCTGATGCAGCTGGTGCTTGCGGCGCGGGCCGGCGGCCTCGACGTCATCGACGGCGTCGCCAATGATTTCCGCGACCTCGATGCGTTTGCCGGCGAATGCGCCGAAGGGGCGGCCATGGGCTTTGACGGCAAATCGCTGATCCATCCCGCCCAGATCGAGGCGGCGAACCGCGCCTTTTCGCCGTCGCCCGAGGCGTTGGCTCAGGCACGCGCGATCCGAGATGCGTTCGCCCGGCCCGAAAATGCCGGCAAGGGCATCATTGCGCTGGACGGCCGCATGGTTGAGCGCCTGCATCTTGCGGAGGCGGAGAAACTTCTGGCGAAGGCCGCGATCATCGGCGCATGATGCTGATGCATGTTGCCCAAAAGTGCGCAGCGGTTTTGGGAAAGCATAGGCTGAGACAATCACGATCAGAGACGAAAAATGAAACTCTACCGCTTTCTGTCCGGTCCGGACGACGCAACCTTCTGCCACAAGGTCACCGCTGCGTTGAACAAAGGGTGGCACCTGTTCGGCTCGCCGACCTACGCCTATGACAAGAAGACCAAGTCGATGCGCTGCGGCCAGGCCGTGGTGAAGGATGTCGAAGGCCAGGAATACACGGCCGACACCAAGCTCAGCGACTGGTAGGTAAGGCGCTTAGAGACTGTTTCGAAATTCGCTCTGGCGAGTCATATGGTGGTGATTTCGAGAACCGGAGCGGAGCGGACATTTGGGTCCGTGAGCACCGGAAGCGCAGAAAGCGCCGCCAGATGGCCGCCGGAGTAGAATTTCCAAACAGTCTCTCAGCCCGCCGCCGCCTGCTCGGCGGCCTCCTCGATCCGCTCCATGTCATCGTCCGACAGGCCGAAATGGTGGCCGATCTCGTGGATCAGCACATGGGTGACGATGTCGCCCAATGTCTCCTCGTTCTCGGCCCAATAGTCGAGGATGGCGCGGCGGTAGAGTGTGACGCGGTTCGGGCCCTCGCCGGTCTGTGGGTTCCAGCGCTCGGCGATGCCGCGCCCCTCGAACAGGCCGAGCAGGTCGAACGGCGTCTCCAGCGACAGGTCGTCCATGATCTCGTCGGTCGGAAAATCGGCAATCTGGATGATGATCTCGCCAGTGAGCTTGCGGAACTCTTCCGGCAGATGGGCATAGGTCTCCAGCGCCAGAAGCTCCATCTCGTCCATCGACGGCGAGAGCTGGTCGTGCCAGGTGCGTGTCTTGTAGATGCGGGCCATGAAATGTCCTTTGATCCCGGCATATAGGCTTTCGCGCGGATTGAGGCAAATGAGCCGGCTGGCCGCCCGCTTTCAGGGTAAAAGCTGAAGGAATAAATTCCTTGTGACTCTGCCTTGACTCTTCCGGGCGCCTCTGGAATCTATAAGAACATAACAGGAACAATTGCTGCCGGAAGTGAACGTCATGGCGATGAGCGCCGTGGCGCGGGACACTGTTTTTGCCCTGCGCCGCCAGATCGCGAAGATCGAGGGAACGCTGCCCGAGCGCCTCCAGGCGCCGGCGCCTGGCGTACCTGCCGATGCCGGTAAGTCAGACATGACACTTGTCCGGCGTGGCCTTGCCGTGGCCGCGGCGGACGCCTTCCTGCGCACCGGCATCGAGCGGCTCGACACCGCTCTCGGCGGCGGCCTGCCTAAGGCGGCGCTCAGCGAAATCCATGGCCTGGAGACTCGCGACGCCGGCGCCGTTGCCGGCTTTGCGCTGTCGCTCGTAAGCCTGATCCTCAAGGAGAGGCAGGGCCTGCCGATCCTGTGGGTCGGCACAGCGGAAATTTTCCACGAGGCCGGGCTTCCCTATGCCAAAGGCCTTCACGCCCTGTTCGGCATCGAGCCCGAGCAATTGCTGTTTTCCGAGGCGCCGAAACTGCTCGACGCGCTGTGGATCGCCGAGGAGGCCGCCCGCATGACGGCCTTCGCCGCCGTTATCCTCGAGATCCGCGGCAGCCCGCAACGGCTCGACCTCACCGCCACACGCCGGCTGCACGCGCGGGCTCAAAGCGCCAACCGTTCGGTGCTGTTGCTGCGCCAGGCCGGCGAGGCCGACCCCACCGCGGCACCCGTGCGCCTCATCGTCTCGGCAGCAGCGGCGGCTAACCGCGAAACGGTCGCCGGGCCGCTCGCCGGCTCGATCGGCCGTCCCGCCTTCAAAGTCGATATCGGCAAGAGCCGCACGGCCCTGCCCGGACAATTCACACTGGAGTGGAACCCAAATGAGCACGCTTTTGCAGAAAGAACAGAGAATTCTGTCGCTGTGGTTCCCGCATCTCAGCGCGGAGCGGATCCTGCGCCAGCGTCTGGGGCGGTCCTGGCGTTCCCGCCCCTCGCAGCACCTGCCCCTGGTGATCAGCCATCGCGACAACAACACCCAGCGCATTGCAGCCCTCGACGAGCGGGCTGAGGCGCTCAAATTGAAGCGCGGCATGGGCATTGCCGATGCCCGCGCCATGCACCCCTCGATCGATGTGGTCGAGGCCGACGCGGAAGCAGACCGCCGTCTGCTCGAAGGCCTTGCCGACTGGTGCGACCGTTACACGCCGCTGGTGGCGATCGACGCCGAGGACGTGCTGTTCCTCGACGTCACCGGCTGCACGCATCTGTTCGGCGGCGAGCGCGCCATGCAAGACGAGATCCTCACCCGCTTCTTCCAGCAGGGTTTCGATGTCCGCGCCGGCCTCGCCTCCACGCCGGGCGCCGCCTGGGCGGCGGCGCGCTTCCATGGCAACCGCATCATTGCCAGCGGCGAGGAAGAGGCGCTTCTGGCGCCACTGCCCTTGTCGGCGCTGCGCATCGCGCCGGAGACCCGCGCCCTCCTGGAGAGCGTGGGCCTGCGCACCGCCGGCGCGGTGATGGCGGCACCGCGCGCGCCGCTCGCCCGCCGCTTCGGCGCCACCTTGCTTTTGCGCCTCGACCAGGCGCTCGGCCGCCTCGACGAGGCCGTGTCGCCACGCCTTCCCGTCGCGCCGCTCTCGGTCGAGCGTCACCTTGCCGAGCCGGTCATGCTCACCGACGACATCGAGCGGCTCATAAGCCGGCTTGCCGTCGCCTTGAAGACCGACCTAGAACGCCGCGGCGAAGGCGCAAGGACGCTGGCGCTGCTTCTCTTCCGCGTCGATGGCGCCGTCAGCCGCATCGCCGTCGGCACCTCGCGCCCGATGCGCGAGCCGCGGCTGATCCAAAAACTGTTCCATGAGCGGCTCACCGCGCTGGAACAGAACATCGATGCCGGCTTCGGCTTCGATCTGGTGCGGCTGTCCGTGCTGTCGGTCGCCGCCTTCGACTTGACTCAGGGCGACCTGACCGGCGAGGCGGACGATGATGACGCCGACATCGCGCTGTTCGCCGACCGCGTCCGAGCCCGCCTCGGCGAGGCCGCCGTGCTGAAGCCGGTCGTCGTCGAAAGCCATCTGCCGGAACGCGCCGTCGCGATCGTGCCTTTCGCCGAAGCGCCGCAAAGACGCGCCCCGGCGGCCGGCCGGACAACGCCGCCCCGAACAGCGCCGCCGATGACCATCTACCCACCGGAGCGGCCGGTGCGCATGTTCCGCTCGCCCGAGCCGATCGAAGTGCCGGCGACCGAGATCCCCGAAGGTCCGCCGATGAATTTCCGCTGGCGGCGCGCACTTTACCGCGTCGCCCGCGCCGAGGGGCCGGAGCGCATCGCCGCCGAATGGTGGCGCCAGCTGCCCGGCGAGGAAGAGGCGCCGACCCGCGACTATTACCGCATCGAGGACAGCGAGGGGCGCCGCTACTGGCTCTACCGCCAGGGCCTCTACGGCAGCGCCGCGCAGGCCGCGCCGCCACGCTGGTACATGCATGGGGTGTTCGCATGAACGCGCTGACCGCCATCCCCTATGCCGAGTTCGGCATCCGGTCGAACTTTTCCTTCCTGCGCGGCGCCTCGAAACCCGAGGAGCTGGTGGTCACGGCGAAATTCTACGGCTTTGCGTCGATCGGACTGGCCGACCGCAACACGGTCGCCGGCGTCGTGCGCGCCTGGCAGCAGGCCAAGGTGGAAAAGCTCGCCTACCACCCCGGCTGCCGCCTGGTGTTCGGCGATGGCACGCCGGACATCCTCGCCTACCCGCGCGACCGCCAGGGTTGGGGACATCTCTGCCGCATGCTGACCCAGGCCAATCTGCGCGACGAGAACGAGAAAGGCGCGACGCTGCTCGAGCTTAGCGACCTGCTCGAATGGGGCGATCGAATGTCGCTGGCGATCCTGCCCGATCTGTCCGGCGGCGCCGAAGAGCGCCTGTCGCTTGTTAGCCGGCTTAAAGATCGCTTCGGCTCAGCGCTCCGGCTGGCCGTGGCACCGGACTATGGCGGCAACGACCGCTTCCGCATCGAGCAAGCGGCGGCGATGGCCGAGCATATCAGCGTTCCGCTGATGGCGACCAATGACGTGCTCTACCACGCCGCCGAGCGCCGGCCGCTGCAGGATGTGCTTACCGCGATCCGCCTCAACACGCCGGTTTCCGAGGTCGGGCTCGAGCTGGCGGCCAATGCCGAGCGCCATCTGAAGCCGCCGCTGGAGATGGCGCGACTGTTCCGCCGCCACCCGCAAGCGCTGGCCGAGACGCTGCGCTTCGCCGACGAGCTCACCTTTTCGCTCAGCGACCTCGAATATAACTATCCGGACGAGCCGACCGAATCCGGCCTCGGACCGCAGGCCGAGCTCGAGCGTCTGGCGCGGGAAGGAGCCGTGAGACGCTATCCGGCCGGCGTTCCCGAGAACGTGTTGAAACGCATCGACAGCGAACTCGCTCTGATCGAGCGGCTGAACTACGCGCGCTATTTCCTGACTGTCTACGATATCGTCAAATATGCCCGCAGCCAGAACATCCTCTGCCAAGGCCGCGGCTCGGCCGCCAATTCAATCATCTGCTTCTGCATCGGCATTACCGAAGTCGGTCCTGACCGCATCGACACGCTCTTTGAACGTTTCATCTCCGAGAAGCGAAACGAGCCGCCCGATATCGACGTCGACTTCGAGCATGAGAAACGCGATATCGTCATCGCCTACATCTATGAGAAATACAGCGCCAAGCGCACCGCTTTGGCCGCCGCCGTGATCAGCTATCGCGGGCGCTCGGCGCTGCGCGAGGTGGCGAAGGCCATGGGCCTGTCGGAGGACGTCCGCAGCGCGCTCTCCAGCACCATCTGGGGCTGGTCGACCTCTGAGCTCGGCGAAAGGGAAGCCAATGCCGGCGGCCTCGACCGCACCGATCCGCTGTCGCGGCAGGTTCTGGAGCGCGCCAATGAGATCATGGGCTTCCCCCGCCATCTCTCCCAGCATGTCGGCGGCTTCGTCATCACCCGCGACCGGCTCGACGAGGTGGTGCCTATCGTCAAGACGGCGATGGACGAGCGCAAGATGGTCGAGTGGGACAAGGACGACCTCGACGCGGTGAAAATCCTGAAAGTGGACGTGCTGGCGCTCGGCATGTTGACCTGCCTGAAGCGCGCCTTCACCTTGCTCACCGATCACTATCCACGGGCGCGGGATACGTTTGGACGGCCTTATGTGCTCGCCACCCTTCCCGAAGAGCACGATGACGTTTACGCCATGATCCAAAGAGCCGACACGCTCGGCGTCTTCCAGATCGAGTCGCGCGCGCAGATGTCGATGCTGCCTCGTCTCAAGCCTGAGAATTTCTACGACCTCGTCATCGAGGTTGCTATCGTGCGGCCCGGTCCGATCCAGGGCGACATGGTTCATCCCTACCTGCGTCGCCGGCAGGGCAAGGAGAAGCCCGAATATCCGAAGCCGGAGCTGAAGGAGATTCTCGGCAAGACGCTAGGCGTGCCGCTGTTCCAGGAACAAGCGATGAAGATCGCCATTGTCGCCGGAGGCTTCCAGCCGGGCGAGGCCGACGAGTTGCGCCGCGCCATGGCCACGTTCAAGCGAACCGGCATGATCGGCAACTACCGCCAGCGGATGATCGACGGCATGGTCGCCAAGGGTTACGAGAAGGACTTCGCCGAGCGCTGCTTCAAGCAGATCGAGGGTTTCGGCGAATACGGCTTTCCCGAAAGCCACGCCGCCTCCTTCGCGCTGCTGGTCTACGCCTCCTGCTGGTTCAAGACCTTTTATCCAGATGTCTTCTGCGCCGCGATCCTGAATGCGCAGCCGATGGGTTTCTACCAGCCGGCCCAGCTCGTGCGCGACGCCCGCGACCATGGCGTCGAGGTGCGCGAGGTCGACATCAATCATTCCGTCTGGGACTGCACGCTGGAGAACGCTGTCTTCGATCCATCCCGCATCCTTGAGCGTCATGCCTCGATGCGCGGCGTCATCGAGACGGCGCATGCCGTGCGGCTCGGCTTCCGCCAGATCAAGGGTCTCTCCGAGGAACGCATGGACGCCGTCGTCGCCCGGCGCGGCGAGGGCTATCGATCGGTCAGGGATGTCTGGCTGCGTTCGGGCCTCGATGTCGGCGAGATCGAGAAGCTGGCGCAGGCTGATGCCTTCCGCTCGATCGGCCTCGACCGCCGTGCCGCGCTCTGGGAAGTCCGGGCGCTGGACGGCAAGAGCGCCGCCGAAAAACTGCCGCTGTTCGACCAGCCGACGCTTCGCCTGCGCGAGCTGGAGCCCGAGACGAAACTGCCGAAAATGCCGCTCGGCGAGCATGTCGTCCACGACTACCGTTCGCTCGGCCTGTCGCTGAAGGAGCATCCCGTCGCCTTCCTGCGCGAGCGGCTCACCCGCGCCGGTGTCACCCCCAATGCCCGCCTGCCGTCGGTGCGCGACGGCCGCCGCGTCTCCGTCGCCGGTCTGGTGCTGGTGCGCCAGCGTCCGGGCAAGGGCAATGCGATCTTCCTCACGCTCGAGGACGAAGAGTCGATCGCCAACATCATTTGTTGGGAAAGAACCTTCGACCGTTTCCGGCCGATTGTCATGGGCGCGCGCTTCGTTCGCGTCACTGGCAAATTGCAGCATGAATCAAACGTCATCCACATCGTCGCCGATAGGATCGAGGATTTGACCTCTTGGCTGAGCGTGCTGCTGGAATCCGCCAATCGCCCGGTCATCGAGCATAATCCCGCCGAGCGGTCGATTGGATCAAAGCCTGCTGCAAACCATGGCCTGCCGGTCCTTCAGGACGTCGAGGCCCTTGCCGCACAACAGGTCATGCCCAAGGGACGGAATTTTCAATAGGCACAGATTGAGGGCGTCGAAAGAAGGGCTCGGCGCCCAAGCTGCCAATCTCCCCTTGCGGGGGAGTATGCCCGGCAGGCAGAGGGGGTGCTGTCCCGCCAGCGTCTCGGATCGCTGCGCTGCAGCGGCGTTATGTAGTCGCCGACGCCTCCGCCAATCTCGAAAGCTTGCAGAGTCCGGCTCACGACGGCCCGCTGAGCCGCGGCGTTGGCGGCGTGAGCATGTCCTCGGCCGAGATCGTGCGCGCCTCCGACGGCAGCATGATGGGGATGCCGTCGCGCACCGGATAGGCGAGCTTCGCCACGCGCGAGACCAGCTCGCTGCGCTCCGGATCCCAGGTCAGCGGCCCCTTGGTCAGCGGGCAGGCCAACAACTCCAGCAATTTGGGGTCGACCTCGGCCTTCCGCCCGTCACGTCCGTCGGCTGGCATCGCAATTTTCCATTGTCCATTCCCTCGGCCCTAAGTGGGTTGAGATTCAGGTCAGGCCGAGTTGAAGTACGTGAGCACCGGAAGCGCAGGAAGCCGCCATTTGCAGGCCGGCCTCACCTGAATATCAGCACACTTACTGCAGACTTGACCCAAATTCGTCATCCTCGCGCGCCAGCGTCATTTCGGTGATGGCGATCAGCGTCTCGGCGCGCGTCTTCAGGTCCGGCGCTTCCAGCAGCGCCTGCTTCTCGGCCGGCCCGTAGGGCGCCATCATCGACAGCGCATTGACCAGCATGCCGTTTTCCGCGCGGCTGACGCTTTCCCAGTCCGCCTCGAGGTCGTTGGCCTGCAGATAGGCGCGAAACGCCTTGAGCAGCGCCGGCCGGTCGACTTCGGTGGCGGCCGGATCTTCCTCGAGGTCGGCCAGAAACGGCGCGATCTTGCACTGCCGGAAAGGCGTCTTTGCCGTCAGTTCCTGCCCGATGCGGAACCGGCAGACCCCCTGCAGCGAGATCAGGTAGCGTCCGTCGCCCGTCTCGGCGAGCGAGATGATGCGGCCGGCGCAGCCGACATTGCACAGTTCCGGCTCGCCATCGTCGCGCAACGCGCCGTCGAGGCTGGGCTGGATCATCCCGATCAGCCGCGAGCCGGCCATCGCTTGGTCGATCATCTGCAGGTAGCGCGGCTCGAAGATGTTGAGCGGCATCCGGCCGCCAGGCAAAAGCAACGCGCCGGCGAGCGGGAACACCGGGATCGCCGGCGGCAGATCCTTGGCACGCCGGTAGAGTGCGTTACCGACGCGCACCGCATCCCTCCCAAAGCAACGCCGGCAAGCCCATCGATCCGCAATCTCCTCTCAGCCCGGCAAACTCGTCTCGAATGACAGCGACCCGTCAGACTGCCTTTATCTGGCGCTGATGCCTCGCGGCTCAAGCCTGCCGGCCACGATAGCCGGCAAAAACTTCAGAGCAATTCCAGGAAAGTGCTTAGCGGTCAGGTTCGGCGACTTCGCCGTGGCCTTCCGTCCGGAATTGCGCAAAACAAAACTTAGAGCGGTCCGGCGCTTCTGTGAAACACCGAAACGGCTCTACGAGAACAGCAGCGACGACAGCTTGCGCCGCGCCGCGAGCGTCGCCTCGTCGGTCATGCCCCAGGCCTCGAACAGCTTCAACAGCTGTGCCCTGGCGCCATCGTCGTTCCAGGTCCGGTCGGCCTTGACGATCGCCAGCAGATTGTCGGCCGCGGCATTGCGCTCGCCGTGCGCGTTCTGGATCATCGCCAGGTCGAAGCGCGCTTGATGGTCGGCGGGATTGGCCGCAAGCCGGCGCTCCAATTCGGCCGGATTGCCAAGCGCCGCCGCCTCCGCCGCAAGCGCCATCTTGGCGCGCAGCGCGGCCAGCGCCGGCGCGTCCTTCTTGTTCTCGGGCGCACGGGCAAGCACCGCTTCAGCGCCTTCCGCGTCCCCGGCATCGAACAGGATCTCGCCGAGGCCCGCGACAGCCTCGATCGTTTCCGGCGCCTGCTCGAGGATCGCGTCATAGATATCGGCCGCGGTCTGGACGTCGCCGGCCGTGCGCGCCTCGGCCGCCGCGGCAAGCGCATCGGCGATCTGCGGCGCGCCGCCGCCCTTGCCGCCGACCTTCTGGATGAACTGCGTGATCTGGCTTTCGGGGATAGCGCCCATGAAGCCGTCGACCGGCTGGCCGTCCTTGAAGGCGATGACCGCGGGTATGGACTGGATGCCGAGCTGGCCGGCGATCGAGGGGTGATCGTCGATGTTCATCTTGACCAGCTTGACCTTGCCGCCTGCCGCCCGCACCGCCTTTTCGAGCTGCGGTGTCAGCTGCTTGCACGGCCCGCACCACGGCGCCCAGAAGTCGACCAGCACCGGCTGATGGCGCGATTCCTGGATGACGTCGGCGGCGAAGGTGGCTGTCGTGGTGTCCTTGATCAGGTCGGCAGCCGCCGGCGCCTCACCCGGCGAAAGCTTGGCACGGTCGCCGCCGCCATATTGCACCGTCTGGGCGTATTGGCCGCCATTGCCGCCGAACGCGCCGCTATACGGATTGTTGTCACTCATCGTGTCGCCCTTTCGGTCGCGCTCCAAGGCGTCGGCGCCCGGCGCGTCATTGTCGGATTTCGGAACCGCCTTCCATGTGGCGATCAAGCCCTGACTTTCAAGATTATGAGACCTTCAAGATAACAGGATCGTGGCCGGTTGCCTCGACGAATCTGATCAGATCGGCGGCGGCGATCGAGGTCGTCGCCTCGTTGGTCAGCGGATGGCCGTTGATGACGTCGTGGCTCATCAACTCCTGGTCGAGCACCGCCTTGACCTTGCCTTGCGTGTCGTTGATCAGGCCGAAGACGGTGACCGCGCCTGGGATGACGCCGAGCAGCTCCATCAGCATCTCCGGCTTGCCGAACGACACCCGGCCGGCGGCACCGATCAAGTGGTGGATCTGCTTCAGGTCGACCACGGCCTCCTCGCCGACGGTGACCAGGAAATAATTGTCCTTCTTGTCCTTGAGGAACAGGTTCTTGGTGTGGCCGCCATGGATCTCGCCGCGCAGCGCCTGCGAATCGGCGACCGTGAACAGCGGTGGGTGCCTGACCGTCGAGACGGAAATGTCCAGATCGGCAAGAAAGGCGTTGAGCTCGGCTTCGGTCTTCGGCATTCGGTCCTCGCATCGTCGGGAAGCGTCATGCCGTTTACGGCGAACAGTGCTGTTCCGGCAAGGCCATGCCGGCTCGGGCAGCCCGGCGGTTGACCGAATCGCTGAATTGCGGCCCTGCCTTGAGGGGCTTGCAGGCCGTGGAAAAAAGACCGTCATTTCCCTGTTGCAATCGCCGCGCTCTTCGGCCATATAGGCCCGGCTTGCGGCCAAGGCCGCTCGAGCGGGTGTAGCTCAGGGGTAGAGCACAACCTTGCCAAGGTTGGGGTCGGGCGTTCGAATCGCCTCACCCGCTCCAGTTTCCCTCCGGGGATCAAGCAAACGAAAAGCCGCGGTTCGCCGCGGCTTTTTCGCGTTCGGGCCTTGCGCTGGGCTATGCGTGAACGCCCCGGAGTGGCCTCAATCCGCGTTCCGGCATTTATGTCCCGCCACCGTCAAGCACACGGCTGGCCGATGACTTTCACGTAGCGTTCGCCTGCGACGGAGTGTCAGCGCCTCCTCGGACTTGAGTCGTATCGCCAACGGACTGCAGAGCCTCTTTTGCCGGGCGGCCCACAACTATATGTTTTGACGAAAGTGCTGGAGACAATTCAGCCGGGCAGTCTCGCGAGATGATTCTCGTGAAATCGGTACGTTGGGGCATAGCCAGAACAAAGACGGCCATGAGGTTTACCGCCTTACAGGATCCGTGCGGCCAATGGATGGTGTATGATCTGCTGTCGGACTACCCGGCGCGGATACCGGATATTTTGCTGCTTGGGTTGACGCGCGAGGAGGCCGAGCGGCTTGCCAGCCGGGCAAATGAATTTCTCTCGGAGCTGCAGCCGGCGGTCCCTGGACGATCAGCCCTCATCGGAGATTTCGGTGTGCTGACCGAGGGCGCGCCACCGAGATTCGCGGCGATGCAGGATCCGTGTGACGACTGGCTTGTCTGCGACTTGGTTTTTGACCTCCCGGCGGAGCTGGAAGACCGGCTGCTGATCGGGCTGGCGCGAAGCGAGGCCGAGCAGCTTGCCGGCCTGGCCAATGCTGGAATCATCAGGCGCGCCGGCCATTCGTCGGTCCCATTCGCCAGCGTCGCCTGAAAGCCGGCCCGGCGAGCCGGATCGCCGCGCCCGCTGCAGCGAGCGTCATGAAAAGGGCCGGATCGATCCGGCCCTTTTTGTATCCAGGAATGCAGCCTGCGGGCTTTCCTGGCTCTCCTCACGCGAGGCGATCGGCCTTATCAAGGCCGCACAGGAGGGGTCTCGGCTTCACGCTCCCGAAAGCGGGAACCCATTTTCAGGGCAAAGACACACGTAAAATCAAAAGGTTAAAGCGTACGGCCTCAGGTCGACGCGCAGCCACGGTTCAGCGCTCGATCACATCGGATAACGTTTGCGTTCCACCTCCATTTCAACGCCGGGGTGGCCGCTATATCCCATGCCGGGCCGAGAACCGCCGGCGATGAGTGACTGACATCACGACACGACGCGACCAGACGGCCCGTCTCGGGGAAGCGGTTTCTACCGCATCCCCCATCATAGGGAATGTCATCATGCGCTCTTTCATACCAAAGATCATCGCGGCCACATCGATCCTCGCGGCTATGCCGCTTTCGAGCGCCTATGCGGTGCACCGTCACCACAGGGCACAGGTCGACACCATGACCACGGCCTCGGTGCCAGCGGATCCGGACGCGAGGGCGGCCATGGATCAGTTACTGGGCGTAAAGCAGGGCATCCGTGAGGCCCGGGAGACCGGCAAGATCTCCCAGGACCAGGCCAGCGCCCTGATGCGGCAAGCGGACAGCATCCAGCGCATCGGGTCTTCCGGCCGGTCCATGATGAGACAGATCAATGAGCTGGACCAGCGGCTTCAGGATGCCACCGGCCAGGGAACCTATGTGGGCGACGGCGCCGACGGCGGCTACTATCCGAACGGCTGACGACCCAAGTGCTCTCGCAAAGCGGCTGCCGGTGTGATCCAGCCTCCCGGGCTTCACACACCGGCGCTGTCGCGTTCTCGCAATGCCAAGATGGAGACAGCGCCGGCATCGTCATACAGGGCTGCGTTCCTTGCGGAGCCTTCACTTTCCGCTATGCGCGATCCGGTCGCTTAGTGATTGTGGAACTGCTGGAACCCAGCCACGTCATACTGTGACACGCTCTTCGGATTCTTCGAATTCTGCGGCTGGGTGCCGGCGTAGTGTGTTCCGGCGTTGCCATCCGGGTTGAAGGCGGAACCTGGCGCGGAGGCGGCATGGCCCGGCGTGACATCCCCTGTCTCGGGGCTCCCGATGGTCTGGCTCGGCTGACCTTTGCTGTTGGTTACCGTGTGGACGTTGGTGGCTAAGGCCGTGCCGGTCGAGACTATGAACAGGCCGGCGATCAGTGGCGTGAGGAGATGTTTCATCGTGTTCTCCTAAAACACTGCTTTTTCAGGAGGGTGCTCGGGTCTTTGGAGCACCCGGCGCGTTGGACATCCATGTCACTAACGCTTTTCCGCACCACCGATCGTCCCGGCTGTCACGAAGCTGTGATAACGCGCAGTTGCCGGCCGAACCCTGGCTGATGGGCACGCTACGCCAAACGCGCCCTGGTTGTCCGCGGCGTCGCCAGCAGCAGGCTGGTCTCGCTGCCCGTTATGCCCGGAATCAGCCTTATCCGGCGCAGCACCGCGTCGAAATCGGTGAGCGTGGCGGTGCCGAGCTCGACCACCAGATCCCAGCGGCCGTTGGTGGTGTGGATGGTCGAGACCTCAGCCAGGCCGCCAAGCGCCTTGACAACGCGGTCGGCGGCATGGCCCTCGATCTCGATCGTCATCACGCCGCGTATCTTCTGGTCGACCGCGTCGGCGCGCAGCACCACGGTATAGCCGATGATCTCGCCGGACTTTTCCAGCCGCTCCATGCGCGACCGGACCGTGGCGCGCGACACGCCGAGATCGATGGCGAGGTCGGAGACGCTGCGCCGCGCATCATGCCTCAGCAGCGTCACCAGCTTCTCGTCGAGAGCGTCCATCTCTTTCCATTCCGGTCAAATCACCTGCCCAATATGATAGATCGATCTTCTCGAAATGCCAATTTTGCCTGTTCAAACCGCCAGCCGCCGATGATCCAATCCCGCCATCAATCACGAGGGCTGAAAGAATCATGCGCTGCAGGATCGTCGGCGCGCCGGTGCAGGACGGCGCGGGCAGGATGGGATGCGAGATGGGGCCGAGCGCGCTGCGCACGGCAGGGCTGGTCTCGGTGCTTTCAGAGCTCGGCCATGAGGTCGAGGACTGGGGCGCGGTCGAGAAGGCCGCGGCGCGCCCGGTGGTCCACGGCAACCTCGCGCTGAAGGCGCTGCCCGAGATCTCGGCCTGGACGGCGGCGATCGCCGAAACCGCCTACGCCGCTTCCAGGGACGCCATGCCGATCTTCCTTGGCGGCGACCATTCGATCTCCGCCGGCACGGTGTCCGGCGTGGCGCGCCGCGCCGCCAAACGCGGCCGGCCGCTCTTCGTGCTGTGGCTCGACGCGCACCCCGATTTCCACACGCTCGACACCACCACCAGCGGCAATCTGCACGGCGTGCCGCTCGCCTATGCCAGCGGCCAGGCCGGCTTCAAGGGCTATTTCCCCGACCTGCCGCAGGCGGTCGACCCGGCCCATATCTGCGCCATCGGCCTGCGCAGTGTCGACCCGGCCGAGCGCCGCGCGCTCGCTGAAGCCGGCGTCACCGTGCATGACATGCGCGCCATCGACGAGCACGGCATCGCGCCGCTGCTGCGCGCTTTCCTGGCCCGCGTCGAGAAGGAGGACGGGCTCTTGCATGTCAGTCTCGACGTCGACTTCCTCGACCCGTCGATCGCGCCGGCCGTCGGCACCACCGTTCCCGGCGGCGCCACGTTCCGCGAGGCGCATCTGGTGATGGAGATGCTGTCCGACAGCTGCCTGGTTTCCAGCCTGGACCTGGTCGAGCTCAACCCGTTCCTCGACGAGCGCGGCCGCACCGCGACCCTGATGGTCGACCTCACCGCCAGCCTGATGGGCCGCCGCATCATGGACCGCCCGACCCGCAGCCATTCCGGAAGCCTCTGAGCATGACCCAGCCTTCGCGCCTCGCCATCGTTCCCTTCGTCAGCGTCGACCGCATGATGAAGCTGGTGCTCGCCATCGGCGTCGAGCGCTTCCTCACCGAGCTCGCCGCCTATATCGAGGAGGATTTCCGCCGTTGGGAATTGTTCGACAAGACGCCGCGCATCGCCTCGCACAGCCATGACGGCGTCATCGAGCTGATGCCGACCAGCGACGGCAAGATGTACGGCTTCAAATATGTCAACGGCCATCCGAAGAACATGCGCGAGGGCCGCCAGACCGTCACCGCTTTCGGCGTGCTGGCCGATGTCGGCTCCGGCTATCCGATGTTGCTGACCGAAATGACCATCCTGACAGCGCTGCGCACCGCCGCCACGTCCGCCGTGGCGGCAAAATATCTGGCGCCGAAGGGTTCGCGCGCCATGGCCATCATCGGCAATGGCGCCCAGTCCGAATTCCAGGCCATCGCCTTCAAGGCGCTGCTTGGCATCGACCGGCTGCGGCTCTACGACATCGACCGTTCGGCCTCGGAGAAATGCGCCCGCAACCTGGCGGCCAAGGGTTTTGACATCACCATCTGCTCGACCGGCCAGGATGCCGTCGAAGGCGTCGACATCATCACCACGGTGACCGCTGACAAGCAGTACGCCACCATCCTCACCGACAACATGGTCGGTTCGGGCGTCCATATCAACGCGGTGGGCGGCGACTGCCCCGGCAAGACCGAGCTGCACCGCGACATCCTGCTGCGCTCCGACATTTTCGTCGAGTTCCCGCCGCAGACGCGCATCGAAGGCGAGATCCAGCAGCTCGACGCCGACCATCCGGTGACCGAGCTGTGGCAGGTGATGACCGGCCAGGCCGAGGGTCGCAAGGCGCCGGAGCAGATCACGCTGTTCGATTCCGTCGGTTTCGCCACGGAAGATTTCTCCGCGCTGCGCTATGTCCGCGACCAGCTCCAGGCCACCGGTCTCTATGAGGAGCTCGACCTGCTCGCCGATCCGGACGAGCCGCGCGACCTATTCGGCATGCTGCTGCGGGCCGCCATGCAGCCGGCGGCATAAGCGTAATCTCCCCCCTCGAGGGGGAGATGGCCGGCAGGCCAGAGGGGGGCCGACTGGGCTCGGCTTGCTTCTACAGATGGAGGTTGGCGCTTCACGCGCAGCGACCCCCTCTGTCGCCTTCGGCGACATCTCCCCCTCAAGGGGGGAGATTACGCACTACCCCCGCGCCGCGCAGCTTTCCCTTTCGACCAGCACCGGCGCCAGCACCTCGCGGCGCGAAGGCGCTTCCGGTTCGCCCAGGCGCTCGAGCAGCAGGCTCACGGCGGTGGTGCCGATCTTCTCCACCGGCTGCGCGATCGTCGTCAGCGGCGGCCAGGTGGTGACGGCATAAGGAATGTCGTCGAAGCCGACCATCGACATGTCGTCGGGCACCCGCAAGCCGCGCGAGCGCAGCGCGGTAATCGCGCCCATAGCCATCAGGTCGTTGCAGGCGAACACGGCAGTGATGTCCGGCGCCTGCGCCCTCAATTGTTCCATCGCCAGCCGGCCGCCTGCGAAATGATAGTCGGAATCGACGATCGCGGACGGCGGCAGATCGAGGCCTGCCTCGCCAAGCGCACGCACGAAGCCACGCAGGCGGGCCGGGCTGGAGCTGGAATCGCGCGGGCCGCCGATGACGCCGATCCTCCGATGCCTGAGCCCGACCAGATATTTGCCGGCGAGATAGCCGCCATGATCATGGTCGACCAGCACCGAATCGACATTGACCGACTGGATCTCGCGATCGAGCAGCACCGCCGGCACGCTGGGCAGGAGGCGGGCAAAGACCCGCGCATGGTCGGACGAGCCGGCGAAGATCAACCCGTCGATCTGCTTGGCCATCAGCACCGAGAGATAGCGCTCCTCCTTCTCGGCATTGCCGTCGGAGTTGCACAGGATCACCGTGTAGCCGGAAACGAAGCCGGCATCCTCGATCTGCCGCGCGACGCTGGCGAAGAACGGGTTGGAGTTGTCGGGGAGCAAAAGGCCGATGGTCTTGGTCTCGCCGCGCCGCAGACTCCGCGCCACAGAGTTCGGGCTGTAGCGCAGCGCGGCGATCGCGGCGCGCACACGCTCGGCCGTTTCCGGTTCGACATGGCGCGTGTGGTTCATCACATGCGAGACCGTTGCGACGGACACCCCCGCATAGCGCGCGACATCGGCAATCGTCGTCATGGCCCTGGTTCCCCGACCCCTAGCGGATCTTCCGCAACAGCCTCTCCCGATACGCGTCTAGGATGACCGCGAGCACGATGACAAGGCCGATTACGATGGGTTTGAAATTGTCGCCGACGCCGAGCAGCTGCAATCCGGTGCTGAGCACCTGCAGGATGCAGGCGCCGACCAGCGTGCCGATGATCGAGCCCTTGCCGCCGCTCAGGCTGGTGCCGCCGATAATGACGGCGGCAATGGCGTTGAGCTCGTAGCCGACGCCGGCGATCGGGCTGCCGATGTTGAGGCGCAAGAGATAGACCATGGCCGCGATGCCGGCGGTGAGCCCGCTGATGGTGAAGGCCGCGACCTTGTAGAAATCCGGATTGTGACCCGACAGCCGCACCGCCTCGTCATTGGTGCCGACGGCGAAGATCATGCGGCCGAAGACGGTGAAGCGCAGCACGAACCAGCCGGCCGCGATCACCAGCACCGCGACCAGGAAGATCGACGGCAGGAAGCCGCCGATGATCAGATTGCCGAAATCGACGAAACTCTGCGGCAGGCCGGTGATGGTCGAATTGTCGCTGACGACGCGGGCAGCACCCGCCGCCATGTTGAGCATGCCGAGCGTGACGATGAAGGAGGGGATCTTCCAGCGCGTCGAGATCCAGCCGTTGAGGAAGCCGCACACCGCGCCCGTCGCCATGCAGGCGAGCAGCGCCAGCGTGATTGCCGAGGCCGGCGACAGGTCCTCGTTGATCATCACGGTGGCGCCGACGACGGTGCAGAGCGCCAGCACCGAGCCGACCGAAAGATCGATGCCGCCGGTCAGGATGACGAAGGTCATGCCGGCCGCCAGCACCGTGTTGATGGCGATCTGCACGAAGATCTTCAACGCATTGTCGGGAGTGGCGAAGTAGGGCGCCGTGGCCGAGAAGAACAAAGTGATCAGCACCAGCGCCAGGAGCACGCCGGCGTCGCGGATCAGGAAGCGCAGGAATTTCGCCCGGCCGGGGGAAACGGGCGCCGACACCAGCGGTTCGGACGTCTCGGTCATGGTCGCACATACTCCTGATAGGCGAGCGACAGGATGCGCTCCTGATCGAATTCGGCGCGCGGCACCTCGCCGACGATCCTGTTCTTGGAAAAGACGATGATGCGGTGGCACATGCCCATCAGCTCGGGCAGGTCGGACGACACCATGATGATACCCTTCTGCTGCGCCGCCAGCATCCACAGCAGCTGGTAGATCTCGCGCCGCGCGCCGATGTCGACGCCGCGCGTCGGCTCGTCGAGGATCAGCGTCGAGGTGCCGCGGAACAGCCACTTGGCCAGCACCACCTTCTGCTGGTTGCCGCCGGAAAGGTTGCGCACCGCCTGCTCGATCGAGCTTGCCTTGACGCGCAGCTGGCCGACGAGGTCGTTCGCTGCCGCGGCCTCCGCCCGGCGGTTGAGCAGCCCGTTGCGCGAGACTTTGCTGAGATCGGTTATGGTGATGTTCTTGTCGACGGCAAGGTCGAGCAGCAGGCCCTGGCCCTTGCGGTCCTCGGTGAGCAGGCTCAAGCCGTGCCGCACCGCGTCCTTGGGGGCAGTGATCGCCACCGGCTTGCCGTCGATCTCGATCACGCCGTCGAGTTTTGCGTCGGCGCCGAACAGCGCCCGCATAGCCTCCGTTCGGCCGCTGCCGACCAGGCCGGCGACGCCAAGGATCTCGCCATGACGGACGTCGAAGGAAATGGCGGGCGTCGCGGCATTGCGCTTCAGATTGGCGACGCTGAGCGCGACCTTGCCCGGCACGATCGTGTCGTCGAAGCTGTACTCGTCGGCGATGTCGCGGCCGATCATCATGCGCACCAGGTCAGGCACGGCTAGGCCCTTGAGATCGCGGGTCGCGACCAGCCTGCCGTTGCGCAGCACGGTCACGCGCTCGCCGATCTCGAACACCTCGTGCAGCCGGTGTGAGATGTAGATGATGGTGACGCCCCGGGCCTTGAGCCGCTTGATGATGGAAAACAGCCGCTCGATCTCCGGCGGCGTCAGCGTCGCCGTCGGCTCGTCGAGCACGAGAAGCTTCGAGTCGTAGCTCAGCGCCTTGGCGATCTCGACCAGCTGCATCTGCGCAACGCCGAGCGCCTCGACCCGCGTCCTCGGGTCGACATCGAGGCCGACTTCCTTCAGCAACGCCACGGCGCGGCTGTTCAGCGCCTTGCGGTCGACGATACCGAAGGCGCGTCGCGGCAGGTTTTCCAGCATCAGGTTTTCGGCGATGCTGAGATAGGGCAGAAGGTTGAGTTCCTGGTGTACGATGCGGATGCCGCTCTGATGCGCATCATGCGGCGTCTTCGGCTGATAGGGCTGACCGTTGAAGGCGATCGTGCCTGAGTCCGGCTGGTAGATGCCGGCGAGCAGCTTGATCAGCGTCGACTTGCCGGCGCCGTTCTCGCCGAGCACGATATGGGTTTCGCCGCGCGCGATCGACAGCGAGACGTCGCTCAACGCGACGACGCCGGGAAAGGTCTTTCCGACCCCTTCAAGGGAAAGAATCACATCATCCATGCAGCAACCTTGAATGGCGCTCTTCCGCCGCGAACGAACATGAGCGCGCCGCCGTCGCCGCCGGCAGTTTACCGGCGACGACGGTGAGGCAAGCGAATGGATGGCGCCGGAGGGAGTGCCGGACCCTTGCTCGCCTCAAGCGGTGATCAGCTTGACGTCGGTCTTGACCCAGCCTGAGAACTTCTCTCCGGCGAGTTCGCGCAGGCCGTAGTCGATGCCCATGGCCGCCATCTGCGCCCCATACTGCTCGACGGTGGCGAGCATCTTGCCCTCCTTCATCAGCGGGCCGACGGCCGGGATGTTGTCGAAGCCGACCACCTTGATCTTGCCCGACTTGCCGGCCGCGTCGATCGCCTTGACGACGCCGAGCGCCATCGAATCATTGGCCGCCATCACGCCCTGGATATCCGGGTGCTGGGTCAGGAAGTTGGTCATCAGCGTGTTGGCTTCCTCGGTCTCCCAATGCGCCGTCTTGGAGTCGAGCAGCTTCAGCTTGTACTCCTTCACAGAATCGTCAAAGCCGAGCTTGCGCTGCTTGGCGTTGTCGGCCTCCGGATTGCCCTCGAGGATGACCACCTTGCCGCCCTTGCCCAGCGCCTTGCCGAGCGCGTCGCCGGCGAGCTTGGCGCCGGCGCGGTTGTCCGGGCCGAAGAAGGCGAGATCGACACCGGCCTTCTTCTTGGCTTTCTCGTCCAGCGCGACGTCGATGTTGATGACCTTGATGCCGGCCTTCAGCGCCTTGGCGATCGGCGTCACCATGGCCTTCGAGTCGGCCGGCGCCACGACGATGATGTTGTATTTCTGGGTGATGAAGTTCTCGATGGCGTCCACCTGGGCGGCGAAATCGCGCTCGTCCTTCATGCCGACGGCGGCGAAATCGAACTTGTCCTTGTTCTTGGCCGCATAGGCCTCCGCGCCGGCCTGCATCTGCTTGAAGAACTCGTTGGCGAGCGACTTCATCACCAGGCCGACCTTCGGCTTGTCGGCGGCCAGAACCGGGCCGAGCGGCAAAGCAAGCGCGCCGGCGGCCAGCGCGCTGGTCTTGAGGAACTGACGACGCGAGAACGAGCCCAGATCGAGCCCGAGGGTAGTTGAAACCTTGCTCATGCTTTCCTCCACTTTTAATGAGCCGTAATCGGTTACGTAACCGATTACGCGGCACACTAGATTGTCATTTTACCAGATGTCAATATCGACGGTAAGGCCGCCGGAGCGCGGCGCCGGCCGGAATGTTTCAGCTGCCCGGCTGCCCCGCAGGCTGGCCGTTGGGGCTGAGCCGCGCCCGCAACCACTTCGCCGAAAAGTCGCTGAACGCCCGCACGCGCGGATTGCCCTTCAGGTCCGGATGGGAAAGCACCCATAGTTCCGAACCGAGTTCCTCGATGGTTTCGCCCATGCGAAACAGCCGTCGAGCCGCGCCGATATAGTCTGGCAGCAGCGCCTTGCCCCAGCCGGACTCGGCGGCCGCGGCCGCCGCTGTGAGGCTGTTGACCCTCAGTTTGATCAGGCCCTCCGCGACATTCCCCTTCAGCCACTGCGCCGCGGGCAAGGCGGCCAAGGCCGCGTCCAAGCCGATCCAACCCTCCGCGGGCGACGGATCGCTGGTAAAGACGGCGTAGGAGAAACGCGCCACGCGCCTGCCGACAAGCGTTTCGGGCGGCGTCCGCGTCGGGCGGATGGCGACATCGGCCTCGCGCCGGCCGAGATCGGCAAAACTGTTGTTCACCTCCAGCGACAGCGCGATGCCTGGATGCGCGTCGCCGAAAGCTTTCAGGCAGGCGCAGGCGATATCGAGCAGCGTGTCGGCGGTCGTCACATTGAGCGGCCCGACCAGGCGATCGTCCTGCGCCGCCACGCGCCGCTCCACTTCGGCGAGGCGGTCGCGCAATTCCTCCGCCGCGTCCAGGAACGGCTCGGCCCTGCCGGTAGGCACGAGATTGTCGCCGAGGCGCTCGAACAGCGCGCCGCCGGTGCGCCTTTCCAGCTCGCGGAGCTGCCGGTAGATCGTCGCGATGTGGGTGCCCAGCCTTGCCTGCGCACCGCGCACCCCGCCCGCCGCCGCAATCGCCGCCACCAGCCGCACATCGTCATAGTCGATCATCTTCGCATCCATGCGAATGAGGATAGCAGAATTGCTCAATGCGCTCGCATCACCGCGAACATATATCGCGCATGACAGGCAGACCAGCCTGACCGGAGACAGACATGAGCCGCATCCTGCACATCGAAGCCTCGCCCCGCGCCGACCGCTCCTGGTCGAGCAAGGCCGCCAACAATTTCCTCGCGCAGCTGAAAGCACAGCGACCAAAGATCGACGTCGACCACTTCAACATTTGGACCGCGATCCTGCCGACCTTCGATGGCGCGGCGATCGATGCCAAATACGCCAAGCTCTCCGGCACGCCGCTGACCGACGCGCAGAGCCGCGCCTGGAAGTTGATCAGCCATTATGTGGCGCGGCTGGACGCCGCCGACGCGATCCTGATCTCGACGCCGATGTGGAATCTCGGCGTCCCTTACCGGCTGAAACACTTGTTCGACCTGGTGACGCAGCCCGGCCTGAGCTTTTCCTTCAACCCGGCGACCGGCTATTCGCCGCTGCTGCGCGCGCGGCCGACCGCCGTGCTGATGGCGACCTCCGGCGACTTCACCGAGGGCCCGAGCTACGGACGGCCGGATCTGGCGACGCCTTATCTCAGCACCGCGCTTGCCTTCATCGGCCTGAAGAACGTCGATATCGTCCACGTCTCGCCGACCATCGGCCAGCCGGAAGCCATGGAAGCCGGGGTCAGGCGAACCGAAGCCGAGCTGCAGCGCCTTGCCGCAAGCTTCGCGGAGCGCTTGTCATGAGCCAGTTCGTTGCATGGCTGCTGCTCGTCATCTCCGGCATCACCGACGTCGCCTGGGCGCTGGCCACCAAGAAATCGGCCGGGTTCACCGAGCCGCTCTGGGCCGCCGTCTCGCTGGTGCTTCTGGTCGTCTTCATCGCGCTTTTGACGAAGGCCCTGACCGTGCTGCCGCTCGGCACCGCCTATGCGGTTTGGACCGGCATCGGCGCCGTCGGCTCCCTGGCCGCCGGCATTGTGCTCTTCGGCGAAAGCACCGATGCCGTGCGGCTCACCTTCGCCGCGGTGACGATTCTCGGGGTGGTCGGGTTGAAGGTGAGTTCTTAGGGAAGGCGCGCGGCGCCTTCCCTGATGCGCACCCTCACCGCCAGCCCAGCGCCGGCGCGACATGCTTCAGGATCGACTGGATGACATGGGCGTTGTAGTCGACACCCAACTGATTGGGCACGGTGAGCAGCAGCGTGTCGGCCTCGGCGATCGCCTCATCCTCCTTGAGCTGCTCCACCAGCTTGTCCGGCTCGGCGGCATAGGTGCGGCCGAACACGGCGCGCTTCTCCGGCTCGATATAGCCGAAATGGTCCTCGCCCTCGCCGCCGCCGAAATAGGCGCGGTCCATGTCGTTGACCAGCGCAAAGATGCTGCGGCTGACCGAGACGCGCGGCTCCCTCGCATGGCCGGCTTCCTTCCAGGCGGCGCGATAGGCCTTGATCTGCTTGGCCTGTTGAACATGCAGCGGCTCGCCGCTCTCGTCGAATTTCAGCGTCGAGCTCTGCAGGTTCATACCGAGCTTGGCTGCCCAAACGGCGGTGGCGTCGGTGGCCGCGCCCCACCAAATGCGCTCGCGCAGGCCAGCCGAGAAGGGTTCAAGCCGCAGCAGGCCTGGCGGGTTGGGGAACATCGGCCGGGGATTGGGCTGGGCAAAGCCTTCGCCGCGTAGCAGGTCGAGAAAAATCTCCGAGTGCCGGCGCGCCATGTCGGCGTCGGTCTTGCCCTCTTCCGGCACATAGCCGAAATAGCGCCAGCCATCGATCACCTGCTCGGGCGAGCCGCGGCTGATTCCCAACTGCAAACGTCCGCCGGCAATCAGGTCCGCGGCGCCCGCATCCTCGGCCATATAGAGCGGGTTCTCGTAGCGCATGTCGATGACGGCGGTGCCAAGTTCGATACGCTTCGTCTTCGCGCCCGCGGCGGCCAGCAGCGGAAACGGCGAGGCGAGCTGCCGGGCGAAATGGTGGACGCGGAAATAGGCGCCGTCGGCGCCGAGCTCCTCGGCCGCGACCGCAAGGTCGATCGACTGCAGGAGCGCATCGGCGCCCGAGCGCGTGCCCGATTGCGGCGAGGGCGACCAATGCCCGAACGACAGAAAACCGATCTTCTTCATGTGCTCCGATCCAGCTTGTAGCGGTTCGCTGAACCGCGCAAATTCTTGTGTTGCTGCAGCAAATAGCCAGAGAGGTGCCGCGATACAACGGCCACCGAATGGATACAGACCGTCAATGAGTTCTTCGAAATGCTTGGTCCTGCCGTCGCCGTATGCGGAAGCCAGATAGGCTCATCTCCGGCATTCTCGCCGCCGCCGGAGCGCTGTATTGTTCCCGCCAGCCGATGATTCCCGAGCATTGGATGATGCCTGCATGCATGGCCTGACACCCATATTTTCCACCGTGACGGCCTCTTTCCTGGCGTCCTTCGTCGAGGTTGTCGAAGCCTTCACCATCGTGCTTGCCGTCGGCGTGACCCGCGGTTGGCGCCCGGCGTTGAGCGGCGCCGCCCTGGCGCTCGCGCTGCTGGCGGCGCTGGTGTTCGTTTTCGGACCGCTGCTGACGCTCGTTCCCATCACCGTCCTGCAATTCTTGGTCGGCGTGCTGCTGATTCTGTTCGGCATGCGCTGGCTGAGGAAAGCGATCCTGCGCAGCGCCGGCATCATTGCCTTGCGTGACGAGGAAAAGGCCTTCGCCAAGGAGACCGCCACCTTGCAGCGCCAGGCCGACGACCGCCGCGCCGACTATCTGGCGGCCGTCGCGTCGTTCAAGGCCGTGCTGCTCGAGGGCGTCGAAGTGGTGTTCATCGTCATTGCCGTCGGCGCCGCGCATGGGCAGACGCTCTATGCCAGCCTCGGCGCGCTTGCGGCTTTCATTCTGGTGGCGCTGATCGGCCTCGCCGTGCATCGTCCCTTGGCGCGCGTGCCGGAGAATGCACTGAAATTCATCGTCGGGCTGATGCTGACCAGCTTCGGCGTGTTCTGGACCGGCGAGGGCCTCGGGGCCGAATGGCCGGGCGAGGACCTCGCCCTGCTCGCCATCTTCGCCATCTTCGCCGCCGCGTCCTTCGCCATCGTGCGCTGGCTGCGCGGCGCCTACCCGGCACCCGCCTGAAGGAGTCGCTCGATGAATATGATCCGCGTCGTCCTCAAGGAACTCGTCGGCATGTTCGTCGACGACGGCAATCTGGCGCTGCTGGCGCTGGTCCTGATTGCGCTGGTCACGGCGGCAGTGAAGCTGATTGCGCTGCCGCCGCTGCTTGGCGGCTTCCTGCTTCTCGTCGGCTGCCTGGCGATTCTTCTGGACAGCGCGCGCCGCGCCGCGCGCGGCTCTAATAAACGGTGAAAAGCGTCGGCAGGTGGCCGCCGAGGCGGAAATATTCGACCGCCTCGATCACCGGAAACAGCGCCAGGAAATAGAGCCCGTCGCGGAACGTTCTGCGCAGCGCGCCCGTCGAAAACATCCACTGGTCCTCGTCGCGGTAAAGCAGCGGGTTCGGCCAGAAGCGCGGCGTGCGGTCGGCATAGGCTGCATAGACGGCGCCGAACTTGCCGGCAAGAAACTCCGCCTCCTTGCGCGCCGTGAAGCGGAAGACGAGGAAGCTTGCCGCGCCGAGTAAGGCCGCCGCCAGTACCGAGCCGAACATCAGCCCGATGCCGGCCGCGCCGACGGTCGAGAAGAAGTAAAGCGGGTTCTGGGTCATCGAGAAGGGGCCGGAAACGACCAGCTGGTCATTCTTCCTGCCGCCGACGAAGAGGATGCTCCACAGCCGGCCGAGGAAGCAGGTCAACACCATCACGAATCCGATCGTCTCCAAGGCTTCGTGCCCGTTCGATCCTTCGGCCAGCGCCGGCTTGCTGAACAGAAGCAGGATGACGGCAAGCACTGCAGCCACCTGCACGACGATCAGGCGCTTGTGCTGGTCGAACGCTTTCGGCGCCGCCTTGAGGGATGTGAAAGCCATTCTTTGTTACCGCTCCGGCGCCCGACAAGGACGCCAGGCTTCTCTAGCCCTTCCAAGGCGCGATGACGAGACCCGGCGGATTTTTTCGACCGACCTTACGAATTTGTAAGCATGCGGACAGGCTGCGGTGAGTTCGCCCGCCTAGCTTCACGATCGCCTCGCGGAATTTTGAGGCAACTCGAACAGGCGCCGAATTCCGGCCCCAACTTCAGGATCATCAGGATAAAGTCATGAACAAATTTGCCCTTGCTTGCGCCTTTGCCGCTACCGCGATCGCCGCTCCGTTGGCTTCAGCCGTTGCCGCCCCGACCCCTTGCGAGACCGTGTTGAAGGACCTGCGCGCCGCTGAAGCCACGGCGAAGCCCAGCGACGCCGACAAGAACAAGGTTTCCGAACTGGAGACGAAGGGCATCGAGCGCTGCAACGCCGACGACGACAAGCGCGCCGATGATTTCTTTGCCCAGGCCATGAAGGTTCTCGGCAAGTAATCCCCACCAACGACAGGATATCGCCATGACCTCGTCCGTCATCAAACGAGCCGTGCCCGCAATCAACCGGGTTCCGGAAGTCACACTCGATTTCTGGCTGATCAAGATCATGGCGGTGACCATGGGCGAAACGGCGGCCGACTATCTCGCCGTCAATCTCGGCCTCGGCCTCACCGTCACATCCTTGATCATGAGCGGCATCCTCATTGTCGCGCTTGTCCTGCAATTCGCGCAGAAGCGCTACGTGCCCTGGGCCTACTGGCTGGCCGTCGTGCTGATCAGCATCGTCGGCACCCTGGTCACCGACAACCTCGTCGACAATTTCGGCGTGCGGCTGGAGACGACGACGATCGTCTTCTCGGCCGTGCTGGCGGTGACCTTCGTGGCTTGGTACGCCAGCGAAAGGACCCTGTCGATCCACACCATCTTCACCACCAGGCGCGAGATCTTCTACTGGCTGGCGATCCTCTTCACCTTCTCGCTTGGCACCGCCGCCGGCGACCTGGTCGCCGAGCGCTTCGACATGGGTTATCTCACCACCGGCCTCATCTTTGGCGGCATCATCGCGGCGATAACGCTTGCCTGGTTCTTCCTCGGCCTGAACGGCATCCTCGCCTTCTGGCTCGCCTATATCCTGACCCGGCCGTTCGGCGCCTCCTTCGGCGACCTGCTTTCGCAGCCGGTCGAATATGGCGGCATGGGCTTCGGCACCACCGTCACCAGCCTGACCTTCCTCGGCTCCATCCTGGTCATCGTTCTCTATATGACGCTGAGGAACATGATCGAGGAAGACGAACAGGCCCTCCTCGACTAGGATATGATGGCAAAAAGTGTGAGGCAGTTTCGGCTTCGTGCCTTATCTCTTGATTTAGAGCGCCTCTCGCAAAAATGTGTAGCGGTTTTCCGTCCGGAAATTCGTAAAAACAAAGAGATAGGCAACCAGCCAAGAAGAAGCCGCAGCCGGCGCTACCATGCGGCTGCGGCGGCAAGGACGGCACGGGGCAATGCGACTTCTGCTTGTTGAAGATGATCCAAGGACCGCCGACTATATCGTGCGCGGGCTGACCGAGGCCGGCCATGTCTGCGATCTCTTGCGCGACGGTCACGACGGCCTCTTCGCCGCGACCCGCGACGCCTATGACGTGATCGTCGCCGACCGCATGGTTCCCGGCCTTGACGGCCTGTCGATGATCAAGGCGGTGCGCGCCGCGGGCATCCACACGCCTGCCATCTTCCTGACCTCGATCGGCGGCGTCGACGACCGCGTCGAGGGCCTTGAGGCTGGCGGCGACGACTATCTGGTCAAGCCCTTCGCCTTTTCCGAGTTGCTTGCCCGCATCCATGCGCTCGGCCGCCGGCCGGCGGCGCAGGAGCAGAAGACGGCTTTGCGCGTCGCCGACCTCGAAATGGACCTGATCCAGCGCCGCGTGACCAGGCAGGGCCAGCTGATTGACCTGCAACCGCGTGAGTTCAGCCTGCTGGAAGTGCTGATGCGCGGCGAAGGCCGCGTCATCACCCGCACCATGCTGCTGGAGCGCGTCTGGGATTTTCATTTCGACCCCAAGACCAGCGTCGTCGAGACGCATATCAGCCGGCTAAGGGCCAAGGTCGACAGGCCCTTCGACGTTCCGCTGATTCACACCGTGCGCAACACCGGCTACAGCCTGCATGTTCCGGCCTGAGCCCGCATCCGCAATTGCCGGGCGATCGACCGCCTTCGCGATCGCATGAGCGAGACGCGCCCCAGCCTGCTGCGCAGCACGCCGTTCCGGCTGGCGCTGACCTTCGCCTTCCTGTTTCTGCTGGCTTTCATCCTGTCGGGCGCGATCGTCTATCAATTGATGAGCGCCTCGCTCGCCAGGCAGCTCGATCAGTCGATCAAGGAGACCTATTCGCTCATCGCCGCGACCTATGCCGAGAGCGACGAGGAGGATCTCATTACCACCGTCAGGGACCATGCCCAGTTCAGCCAGGACAAGGACCAGATCTTCTCCCTCACCGATCGGAACGGCAACCGCCTCGCCGGGGATTTCACTGCGTCCAGCCTTCCGGACGGCTTTTCCATGTTCGCCGCCAACCTACCGGGCGTGCCGCCCGACACCGAGTATCGCGCTTATTCGGGCGCGGTCGGCGGCAACCACCTGACGGTCGCCTTCTCGCTCTCGGAAACCGAGGAGCTCGAAACCATCGTATTGATGAGCTTCGGCTGGGCCACGCTCTTCATCACCGGCCTTGCCGTCGCCGGCGGCGCCGTGCTTGCCTCGCGCGTGCAGCGCCGCCTCGACGGTATCGCCAGCACCATGGTCGACGTCTCGCATGGGCGGCTCGACGCCCGCATCCCGCTGACCGGCAATGGCGACGACATCGATGCCGTGTCCGCCCAGGTCAATGCCGCGCTGGAGCGCCTGTCGGCCTTGGTCGACGGGATGCGCGAAGTGAGCGCCAACATCGCTCATGACCTCAAGACGCCACTCAACCGGCTGCAGATGATCCTGGAGCAGGCCGCCGACAAGACGGCGTCCGGCGAGGATGTCCTCACCGAACTGACCGACGCCCGCGCCGAAAGCCAGCAGATCAACAGCACCTTCGATGCGTTGCTGCGCATTGCCCAGATCGAGGCCGGCGCCCGCAAGGCGCGCTTCGTCGACCTCGATGTCGGCCCCGTGGTGGAAACCATCGGCGAGGTCTATGCCGACGTTGCCGAAGACGATGGAAAGGCGCTGTCCACCAAGATCGTTCCGGATACGAAATGCTATATTCACGGCGACCGGGACCTGCTGATGCAGATGCTGGCCAATCTGGTCGAGAACGCGCTCCGGCATTGCCCGCCGGGCACGGCAATCGAGCTTTCGGTGACCCGGGAAGGCAGCCACGTGCTCATCCATGTCCGCGACAATGGTCCAGGCGTTCCGGCCGAGGAACGCGAAAAAGTGTTCCGGCGGCTCTACCGGCTGGATGCGAGTCGAACGACCCCGGGCAGCGGCCTGGGCCTGAGCCTCGTCAAGGCGGTGGCCGACTTACATGGCGCGGCCATCGCGCTTGAAGACCGCAACCCCGGTCTGGGCGTGACCGTGAGCTTTCCAACGGCGAAGTCACCGGGCGGCCAAGCGATATAACTTTTTCGCGTCGATGCTATTGAACCTTACCGATCCGTATGGATGGGGCGACCTTCCCGTAAACTTGACACTTTATGATGCCATCATATGCCGCTCTATCGGAGGTCGCGTGTCATGATCTCTCGCCATTGGAAGGTCGGCTGGCTAGCATCGAGCCTTGCGCTGGGCGCATGCCTTTTTGCAACGGGCTTGCAAATTCCCCAGTCTGGCATCGGTCCGGCTTTCGCCGCCGAGAAAGCTGTCCCTGCGGAAAAGAATCCGCCGGGTGACATTCCCGATAGCCAGGTCTTTATCGACTACGTCTCACCGCAAGGCTTCACGCTGAAGGTACCGGAGGGTTGGGCGAGGTCTGATCGCCCCGACGGAGCCACCTTCGTCGACAAGCTTGATGGCGTCTCCGTCACGGTATCGAAGGCCGACGCCGCGCCCACCGCGGAGAGCGCCAAGACGGACTATGTGCCGAAGCTCGAGGCGGCCGGCAGGGCCGTCAAGGTGACCGCGATCAAGCAGGTCAAGCTGCCCGCCGGCCCTGCGATCCGTATCGTCTACACGTCCAACTCCGAGCCGAACGCCGTCACCAGCAAGCAAGTGCGTCTTGAAAACGAACGCTATCTCTATTTCAGGGCCGGTAAGTTGGTCACGCTCGATCTCTACGCGCCCAAGGGCGCCGACAACGTCGACCAGTGGCAACTGATGTCCAATTCATTCCGATGGAAGTAAAATGCACGCGCTGGAAGCGCATGAGCTCTACCGGTTCTTCCACATAGGCGACGACGAGACCGCCGCGCTGCGTGGCATCAGCTTTCATCTGTCGGCCGGCGAGATCGTTGCCCTGGTTGGACCGTCCGGCAGCGGCAAGTCCACGCTGTTGTCCTGCGTCACCGGGTTGGATGAACCCGACGGCGGCCATGTCGAGGTGGCCGGCATGCGCTTGACCCGTCGGTCGGAAACCGAGCGAACCCGCATCCGCGCCGCCAATTTCGGCATCCTTCCGCAGTCCGGGAACCTGTTTGGCCATCTCAATGTGGAACAGAACCTGCGCCTGCAGATGCAGCTGGCGGGGAAGTCGAACGAGATCCGGATTGGCGCCCTTCTGGAAAGCGTTGATCTTCGGCATCGTGCCCGGGCCTTTCCCACGGAACTCTCCGGCGGCGAGACGGCACGGGCCGGCCTTGCCGTGGCGCTCGCCGCGGATCCGCCGATCCTGGTTGCCGACGAGCCGACCGCCGAAGTCGACCGCGACACCGAACTGCGTTTGATCGCGCATTTCGAGGCGCGGCGCCGGGCCGGCCTGGCGACGTTGCTCGCCACCCACAGCCAGGCGCTTGCCCGCAAGGCGGACCGCATCATCGGCCTGAAGGACGGGAGGATCGACGATGAGTGACACGCTTGTCGTCGGCAAGCATCTCGGCCGCGACTTCCAGCGCGGCGTTGTCGCGCTTCGCGATGTCAATTGCAGAATCGCTTCCGACGCGCGGATCGCTGTGGTCGGGCCGTCCGGCAGCGGCAAGACGACCTTGCTGCATATACTTGGCGGGCTGGACAAGCCGACGTCCGGCACCGTCGAATGGCCCGGGCTCGGGCCATTCGAGGAGTTGAGGCCGCGCCATATCGGCCTGGTGTTCCAGACGCCCAGCCTGTTTCCGGCGCTTACCGTCGCTCAGAATGTCGGCCTGCCGCTGGTATTGGCCGGCGACCCCGGCTCCCCCGCGGCGGCCGCCGCGGTCTTGCTGGATTTGTTTGACCTCGGCGAGCTTCGCGACAAGCTGCCGGAGGAATTGTCCGGCGGACAATCGCAACGGATTGCGATGGCCCGAGCCCTCGTCATGAGGCCGAAGCTGATCCTGGCCGACGAGCCGACCGGACAGCTGGACAGCATCACGGCGCAGTTCTTCTTCGACATCATCATGGAACAGTTGGAGGGCACCGGCATCGCTCTGGTCGTGGCGACGCATGACGAGGCGGTGGCCGCCCGGATGGCGACCCGATGGACGATGGATAACGGCCGGCTGGTCTCCGAATGGCCAAGGCAGGACGCGGCATGATGCTTCTTCTGTGGATGCGCGGCATCCTCGCCCGCCGCTTCCCGCGTGTCGCCGGCGCCGCGGCTGGCGTCGCGGTGACGGTCGCGCTCCTGGCCGCCATGGTCCTTTTCCTCGCTAATGCCAGCGCCTCGATGACGGCCCGCGCGATCAGCGCAGTCCCGGTCGACTGGCAGGTTCAGGTGATTTCCGGCGCCGATCCGGAAGCGATCGGCAAGGCGATCGCCGAGGCAGCATCCGTCAAGGCCGCTCACCGCGTTCGCTATGCTGACGCGGCGGGTTTCGAAGCCTTGGCGGGCGGCACGACGCAGACCACCGGGCCGGGGCAGGTCATCGCCTTGGACGAAGGCTATTCCAAGGATTTTCCGGCGGAAATCCGCCTGCTTTCCGGCAGCGCAGACGGCGTTCTGGTGGCCCAGCAAACGGCGGCCAACCTTCATGTCCGCCCTGGCGACGCGGTGTCGATCAAGCGTATCGGCCTGCCGGCCGTGGAGGTCAAAATCGCCGGGGTCGTCGATCTGCCCGATGCTGATTCGTTGTTTCAGGCAGTAGGCTTGCCTGCCCAGGCCGCGCCGCAAGCGCCTCCGGACAACGTGCTCGTGCTTCCCTGGCCGGATTGGCAGCAGTTCTTCTCCCAGCAGGCGGAGCAGCGCCCGGACACGGTCCGGCTGCAATGGCACACGCGGCTGGACCATGCAGCCCTGCCATCCGATCCCGTCCAGGCCCATATCTTCGTCACCGGAGCGGCGCGCAATTTGGAGGCGAGGACCGTCGGCCAGGCCTTGGTTGCCGACAATCTCGGCTCCCGCCTCGCAGCCGTTCGCGAGGATGCGCTTTATGCTTCCGTGCTGTTCCTGTTCCTCGGGCTGCCAGGCGCGGCGCTGGCTATCGCGCTTACCTATGCCGTGACCTCGTCCGGCGAGCAGCGCCGGCGGATGGAGCAGGCGCTGCTTCGCGTTCGCGGCGCCACAACCCGCACGATCCTGTCGCTTTCAGCCGCCGAGGCGGCGGTCTCCGGCGTCGCCGGAGTTGCGCTCGGCATGGGCGGAGCCTTGCTTTTCAGTCCTGTTTCCACACTTGGCCGGTACGCAGCCCTTCGTGATCCATCCCTCCTTCTCGTCGCGCTGCTCGGCCTGCTGCTCGGGTTCGCCGCTCTCCTGCTGCCGGCCTGGCGCGATGCGCGCTGGACCACCGTCGACGCGGCGCGGCACGCCGTCACGCGGGCAAAGACGCCGCTCTGGCAACGCTTGCGGCTGGATTTGCTGCTGCTTGCCGGAGCCGGCCTTTCCTTCTGGTTATCGGCCAGCACTGGATACGAGATCGTCCTGGCGCCGGAAGGCGTGGCGGCGACCTCGGTCGACTACAAGGCTTTCATCGCCCCCGCGTTGCTCTGGATGGGCATGACGCTGCTGGTCATGCGGCTGTCGGGCATGATCATCGCGCACAACAGCGGACTGTTACGGGTGATCCTCACCCCGGTAGCGGGTCGTCTGACGCCGATCGTGTCGGCGGCACTATCGCGGCAGTCAGAGCGCCTGACGATCGGCATCGCTATGACCGCGCTGGCCGTCTCCTTCGCTGCTTCGACCGCTATTTTCAACACCACTTACAACGCCCAGGCGCGCGTCGACGCCGAGCTGACGAACGGATCCGACGTTACCATCTTCGGAAAGTCGGACAAACCGGCCGGCGCGCATCTGACGACCTTGACCGCGCTGACGGATGCGCTCGCCGTCGAGCCGATGCAGCATCGTTTTGCCTATGTGGGCGCGGATCTACAGGACCTCTACGGGATCGACCCCAAACGCATCGGGCGCGCCACAACCCTTTCCGACGCTTATTTCAGCGGCACCAGCGCCGAGGGCATGCTCGGCCAACTGGCCACCACGCCCGACGGCGTCCTGGTGTCGGAGGAGACCGTGCAGGATTTCCAGCTTCAGCAGGGCGATACGATCAATCTGCGGCTCCTCGATGCAAGAGACCATCAGTACCATCCGGTAGCCTTCAGATTTATCGGCGTCGTGCGCGAATTTCCGACGGCGCCGAAGGATTCCTTCCTTGTCGCCAACGCCGCCTACGTGGCCCGCATGACAGGGTCGGACGCTTCGGAATATGTGCTGATGCGAGCGAAAGGCAATCCTGCCGAATTGGCACGCCAGGTCGCTTCCGTGCTTGCTCCCTACCCCGCGTTGAAAGTCTCCGATATCGGTCAGGCCGCACATCTCATCGGATCGAGCCTTACCGCGGTTGACCTTCGCGGGTTGACGCGGATCGAGCTTGGATTTTCCGTGCTGATGGCCGCCGCTGCCGCCGGGCTGATGCTGGCTCTGGGATTCGCCGAGCGGCGCCGGGCCTTCGCAATCCTCGACGCCATAGGCGCCAGACCGCCGCAACTGGATGCCTTCCTATGGAGCGAGGGTCTCGTCATCATTATTGGTGGCGTGGTCTTCGGATTGTTCTCGGGAACACTGACCGCCTGGATGCTGGTGAAGCTGCTGACCGGCGTCTTCGATCCTCCGCCGCAGGCGCTGTCGGTGCCATGGCTCTATCTGGCGATCATGCTTGGCCTCCTCGTCGCATCCGTTGCCGCCGCCGTTCGGACCGCCAGGCCGTCCCCGGCGCTGACCGCCGAGCAATTGCGGGATCTGTGACAGCTCACACGGCGCTTACGCATTTGTAAGGCTACGGCCAACCTCTCGAAAACTTCCGGCCCTAAGCTTCGCTTCGCTTCATCCTGGCTCCGGGATTCGTGATCCGGCGGGGCTGGAGCGTTCCGGATTGAAGCCGCCCCCGGGCAACCGTCCTCGGCAGACGAGAGAAAGGAACCGAACGATGAAAAAATCCGTCATCACAGCAGCAATGATAATGGCGATCGCATCCGCCAACGTCGCCTACGCGAAGGCGACGACCGGCACGATCGCCAGCATCGACAAGAAAGGCGATTCGATCACGCTCTCCGACGGCAAGACGTTCTCCCTGCCGGAAGGCATTGAAGCCGAAACGTTGAAAGTCGGCGAGAAGGTCACGATCACCTACTCGACGAAGGCCGGCAAACTGGCGGCCTCGCGCATCCAGCCGGCCAAATAGGCGCGTTGCGGCCGGGAATCTGCGGCGGGGCCGGTCAATCACCGGGCCCGCCGACGAACCGCACCGCGGAACCAAAGCTTGGGCGGGGCCGCGTCGGAGGCGACGCAATACCGGCCTTTGCCTAAGCGAGACTCTGCCTATCTGACACCCGCCCGGCGGAAATCGGAGGGCGACATGCCGGCGAGCTTGCGGAACGATTTGTTGAAGGCGCTGAGCGAGCCGAAGCCCGATTCCATCGCGACCCTCAGCACATTGGCGTCCTCATGCATCAGAAGCGCCTGCGCATAGCTCAGGCGCAGAAGGTTGAGATACTCGTTGAGCGTCATCCCGGTCGATTTCTTGAACAGGCTCATCGCATATTTGGGATGGATGTCGGCGGCGCAGGCGATGGTCACGCAATCGATGTCGTAGAGGAAATTCTCGGCGATATAGTCGCACATGCGCCCGACATTGCGCGAGGATTGCTGGTCGAAGGCGCTGCCGGCGCCTTGCCCGGCCGCGGTTCCCGGCACCAGCCGGTAAGGCTCGAAGCGCACCCGCTCGAGCCGGAGCAGCAGCTCGCTGACGGCATGCTCGGTCCTGGCCGGATCGCCTGAGCGGGCATACTCGTTCCAGCGCTTGAAATTGTCGTTGTCCGATTGGTCGGTCGCGTTGGTCACCAGCGTCGCGCCGGTCATCAGCCGGTGGCGTATGTCGGCCGGCAGATGCAGGCGGAAAAAATGCACCAGCGGCAGATGCGCGCCGGCATAGATGGCGTCGTCGGAGAGGTCGTCCATCTGGTGCGGCAGGCCGCCCCAGAACAGGCACATCTCGCCGGCCGACAGCGAAATCTCGTGCTCGGCCATGCGGTAATGCACGCCGCCCTGCACGATGAAGTTCACCTCGACCTGGGCGTGCCAGTGCGGCTTCAGCATCACCAACGGGTGGTTGTGGAACATCTGCAGCATGAGCGGCAGTCCTTCGACGCTGCTCGCTCCGGGCTGGTAGAACGGACGCTCGGACATCTTACTTTCCGCCAACTTCTTATTCCCTCTGTCGGGGACAAGCCTTCCGCGCCGCATAGTCTAGCCACGCTCACAGCGAGAGAGCAAACGAATTGGGAGGATTTCAATGCGCACTACACTGACCTGCGCCGCGCTTTTGCTTGCCCTGGGTTCAGGCCCGGCGCTGGCGCAGTCCGGCGAGATCACCATCTGGAGCTGGAACATCGCCGCTTCGTCGCTGAAGTCGACGGTCGAGGGTTTCAACAAGAAATATCCCGACATCAAGGTCACCGTTCAGGACCTCGGTAACCAGCCGACCTATGACAAGTCGATCGCCGGCTGCGCCGCCGGCGGCGTCGGCCTGCCCGACATCGTCACGATCGAGAATGGCGAGGCCGAGAACTACTGGAGCCAGTTCCCGGACTGCTTCGTCGACCTGCACACGCTGGGCTACAGCGCCGAGGACCAGAAGAAATTCCCCGATTTCAAGCGCACCGAGCTCGAGGTCGGCGACAAGGCCTATGCCATGCCTTGGGATTCCGGCCCGGTTGCCGTCTTCTATCGCCGCGACTTCTACGAGAAGGCCGGCGTCGACCCCGCGACGATCAAGACCTGGGACGATTTCATCGCCGCCGGCAAGAAGATCCAGGCCGCCAATCCCGGCGTGTCGATGACCAATGCCGATTTCAACGGCGACACCGAATTCTTCCGCATGATCTCCAACGAGCAGGGCTGCGCCTATTTCGCCGAGGACGGCCAGTCGATCACCGTGGCGGAGCCGAAATGCGTCGACGCCATGACCAAGGTCAAGGAGATGAAGGACGCCGGTATCGTGTCGTCGGCAGACTGGTCGACCAAGATCACCAACAACACCGCCGGCACCGTCGCCACCCAGGTCTATGGCGGCTGGTACGAAGGCACGATCCGCACCGAATCGTCGAAGGAAAGCGGCAAATGGGGCGTCTATCTGATGCCGAGCCTGACCGCCGACGGCCCGCGCGCCGCCAATCTCGGCGGCTCGTCGCTGGCCATCACCTCGGCCTCGAAGAACAAGGAAGCGGCCTACGCCTATTTGAAATACACGCTGGAGACCAATGAGGGCCAGATCACCATGCTGAAGGATTTCGGCCTGGTGCCCTCGCTGGTCTCGGCGCTCGACGATCCTTACGTCGCGCAAGGTCAGGAATATTGGGGCGGCCAGCCGGTGTGGAAGGACATCCTCTCCACGCTGCCCAAGGTGGTACCGAGCCGCGGCACCCAGTTCCAGAGCGACGCCGAGATCATCGTCCGCGCGGTGCAGACCAAATATCTGGCCAATGGCTATCCCGACGCCAAGGCCGCGCTGGACGACGCCGCCAAGCAGATCGCCGCCGCCACCGGCCTGCCGGTGAAGTAGAGCGGCCTCCCCTTCTCCCCTTGTGGGAGAAGGTGGATTGGCGCGATAGCGCCAAGACGGATGAGGGGTGTTCCAGGGAATGCCAACGTCTCACTCCGCTGGAACACCCCTCATCCGGCCGCTTCGCGGCCACCCTCTCCCACAAGGGGAGAAGGGAAAGACAAAGAAAGGAGGAATTCGATGCGCACCCAGAACGCCACCGCGTACCGCTTCCTCACGCCTTACCTCTTGATCTTCGCCGTCTTCTGGATCTGGCCGATCATTTCCTCGTTCCTGATCTCCTTCCAGGCGACGCGCACCGTGCCGTGGCGCTTCGCGCCGGCCTTCAACTGGGGCCGCCTGATCGGCGACCCCGCCTTCTACAATGCGCTGAAGAACACGCTTCTGATCCTGGTCATCCAGGTGCCGGTGATGATTGCGCTGGCGATCGTCATGGCAGTGCTTCTGAACTCGCCGCTCTTGAAGGCGCGCGGCCTCTACCGCTTTGCCTTCTTCGCCCCGGTCGTGGTCGGCGAGGTCGCCTATTCGGCTGTCTTTCGCCTGATGTTCAGTCTCGATTTCGGTATCATCAACAAGCTGCTCAACAGCGTCGGCATCCCCAAGATCGACTGGTTCTCCAACGTCACGCCTGCCATGGCGCTGATCATGATCGCGGTGACCTGGCGCTGGGCCGGCTACAACGCCATCATCATCCTGGCCGGCCTGCAGTCTATCCCGGAGGATGTCTATGAAGCAGCGACGCTCGACCGCGTCAGCAAGGTGAAGCAGTTCTTCCACATCACACTGCCGCTCTTGAAGCCAGTCATCGTCTTTTGCGCCGTGCTGTCGATCATCGGCACCATGCAGCTCTTCACCGAGCCGTTCCTGATCACCGAGCGCGGCGGCCCCGGCGGCGGCACCGAGACGCTCGGGCTGCTGCTCTACCGTCAGGGTTTTCGGTCGCTCAATTTCGGCTACGCCTCGGCCGTCGCCTACACCATGGCGGGCCTCGCCATCGCCATCACCTTGGTGCAGCTCTGGCTGATGAGGGAGCCGAAATGACCTCGCGCTCGCAGGCAAGGCTCGGCCGCAGCATCCTGCTGCATCTTGTTCTGACGCCGCTGGCGCTGGTCTGGCTGTTTCCGCTGTGGATGATGGTGGTGTTCTCCACCATGCCCGACAACGGCATCTTCAGCCCCGGCATCGAGCTTCTGCCGCATGGCGGCTTCATCGACAATTTCAACAATCTGCAGCGCGACACCAATTTCGTCGGCGCCATCGGCATCTCGGTCTCGGTTGCCGTGACCTATACGATCCTTTCGGTGCTGCTCACCTCGATGGCCGGCTGGGCGCTGGCGCGTTACGAGTTCCACGGCAAGGGCGCGGTCGTCGCCATCATCTTCGGCACCATCACGCTTCCCTACGCGGTGGTGCTGATCCCGCAATTCATCATGGTGGCGCGCGACTTCGCTCTAGCCAACACCTGGATCGCGCTGATCGTGCCGCCGCTGTTCAATTCGCTCGGCGTGCTGTTCATGCGCCAGGCCTTCTCGATGATGCCGGCCGAGCTGTTCGACGCCGCACGCGTCGAAGGCGTCAAGGAATGGCGCATCTTCCTGTTCGTGGCGCTGCCGCTGGCGCGCCCGATGCTGGCGGCGCTGGCGATCATTCTCTTCCTCGCCTCGTGGAACAATTATCTCTGGCCGCTGCTGATCAACAGCCAGCCCGGCGCCATGACGGCACCGGTGGCGCTCGGCACCTTGATCGGCCTGACCAAGGTCTCCTGGGGCGGCATCATGGCCGGCGCGGTGATGCTGACAGTGCCGATGCTCATCGTCTTCGTGCTGTTGCAGCGTCATTTCATCGCCGGCATCGCCGCCGGCGCGGTCAAGTAGGAAGGAGCACAATGGCAGCCGTCACCCTCACCAATGTCGTCAAACGCTTCGGCGTCTTCGAAGTTGTCCATGGCGCCAACATCGACATCGCCGATGGCGAGTTTGTCGTCTTCGTCGGGCCGTCCGGCTGCGGCAAGTCCACGCTGCTCCGGATGATCGCCGGGTTGGAGGACATCAGCGGCGGCGACATCGCCATCGGCGGCAAGGTGATGAACGATGTCGAGGCGGCCGATCGCGGCATCGCCATGGTCTTCCAGTCCTACGCGCTCTACCCGCATATGACAGTGGAGCAGAACCTGTCCTTCGGGCTCCGCATGAACGGCAACCCGAAGGCCGACACCGAACGCCGGGTGAAACGCGCCGCCGAGATCCTGCGCATCGACGAATTGATGCAGCGCCGGCCGAAGCAATTGTCCGGCGGCCAGCGCCAGCGCGTCGCCATCGGCCGCGCCATCGTGCGCGAGCCGCAGGTTTTTCTCTTCGACGAGCCGCTGTCCAACCTCGACGCCGAGCTCAGGGTGCAGATGCGGGTCGAGATCTCGCGCCTGCACAAGGAGCTCGGCGTGACCATGATCTATGTGACGCATGACCAGACCGAGGCGATGACCCTGGCCGACCGCATCGTTGTGCTGAAGGCCGGTAATGTCGAGCAGATCGGCGCGCCGCTCGACCTCTATGACGACCCGGCCAACCGTTTCGTAGCCGGCTTCATCGGCTCGCCGAAGATGAATTTCCTCGGCGCCAAAGTCGTCGATACGTCAAACAGTGCCGCGATCATCGAGCTCGTCAACCATGGCGGCGCCAGGCTGCACAAGCCGCTCCGCGAAGCTTTTCCCGCCATCGGCGCCGAGGTCGTGCTCGGCGTCAGGCCGGAGCATTTCTTCGTAGCCGGCCAAGGCGATTGCGACATTCCGGTCAAGGCCGACGTCGCCGAGCATCTGGGTTCCGTGAGCTATGTCTACGCCAATGCCGGACCCGAGGAGCTGATCCTCGAGCGCGAAGCCTCGCGCCAGCGCGCCAGCGGCGATCATTTCACCGTTTCGATCAAGGCGGAACGCTCGCTGCTTTTCGACAAGGCGGGCGCACGGATCCGCTGACTTTCATTTCCGCCCGATCCCCAAGCGTGGCGGCGACCCATGGAGAATTCGACATGACATCTGGAAAAATCCGCTGGGGCATTCTCGGGCCCGGCAGCATCGCGAAATCCTTTGCCGGCGGCGTGGCGCAGTCGCGCACCGGCACGCTTGAGGCGCTCGGCGCCCGCAATCCCGCCAAGCCGGGGCTAGCCGGCACTTTCCCGGGCGCGCGCATCCTCGACGGCTACGAGGCGCTGCTGGCCGACGGCCAGGTCGACGCGGTCTATATTTCGATACCGCATCCCGGCCACGTCGAATGGGCGATCAAGGCCGCCGAGGCCGGCAAGCACGTCCTGTGCGAAAAGCCGCTGGCGCTCACCGCCTTCGAAGCCGACGCCGTGATGCACGCCGCGCGCAAGGCCGGCACCTTCCTCGGCGAAGCCTTCATGTATCGGCTGCATCCGCAGACACTGCAGCTGGTCGAGCTGATCAAATCCGGCGCCATCGGCGAAGTGCGCATGATCAAGTCGAGCTTCGGCTTTGCCATGCCGGACTTCATGCCCGAGCACCGGCTCTATGCCAACGATCTCGCCGGTGGCGGCATCCTCGATGTCGGCGGCTATCCGGCATCGATGGCGCGGCTGATCGCAGGCGCCGCGACCGGCCAGCCTTTTGCCGAGCCCGACAAGGTGTCGGGCGCCGCGCATCTCGGCCAGTCCGGCGTCGATGAATGGGCCTCGGCCTTGCTGCATTTCCCCAGCGGCATCGTCGCCGAAATCTCCTGCAGCATCTCGCTCGACCAGGACAATGTACTGCGCATTTTCGGCACCAAGGGCCGGATCGAGGTGCCCGATTTCTGGTTTGCCGGTGGCAACCGCGATGTCGGACCGGGCCGGATCGAATTGATCCGGTCCGGCGGCGCACGCGAGACGATCAGCCTTAACGAGACGCGTCACCTCTATTCTTTCGAGGTCGATGCCGCGGGCGAGGCGATCCTGGCCGGACGGCAGGAATTCGCCTGGCCGGGCATGTCGTGGGCCGACAGCCTCGGCACGCTGCGCGTCCTCGACAAGTGGCGCGCGGCGGTCGGGCTGGAATATGAGATCGAAAAGCCGGCTAAGCGGGTGAACACGCTCTCCGGGCGGCCGCTGCGCACCGATGGCGATACCGTCGGCAAGCGCGCCATTCCGGGCCTGCCGAAACCCGTTTCGCTTCTGGCGCTCGGCTTCGAGGATTTCCGCAGCTTCTCGTCCGGCTCGATCCTGCTCGATGCCTATTTCGAGGCCGGCGGCAATCTGTTCGACACCGGCTATGTCTATGGCGGCGGCTACACGGAGACGCTGCTCGGCCAATGGCTGAAGAATCGCGGAGTGCGCGAGCAGTCGGTCATCATCGCCAAGGGTGCGCATTCGCCGCTCTGTTACCCTGATGTGATCGGCAAGCAGCTGGCCCAGTCGCTCGACCGCCTGCAGACCGACCATGTCGACATCTATTTCATGCATCGCGACAATCCGGACGTGCCGGTCGGCGAATTCGTCGACGCGATGGACGCAGAGGCCAAGGCCGGCCGCATCCGCGGCCTGTTCGGCGGTTCCAACTGGACGATGGAGCGCATGGACGCGGCCGTTGCCTATGCCGAGAAGAACGGCAAGCAGAAGCCCGGCGCGCTCTCCAACAATTTCTCGCTGGCCGAGATGCTGGAACCGATCTGGGCCGGCTGCATCACCTCCTCTACCGACGCCTGGAAAGCCTGGCTGACAAAGCGCCAAATGCCGAACTTTGCCTGGTCGAGCCAGGGCCGCGGCTTCTTCACCGACCGCGCCGGCCGCGACAAGCAGGACAATGAGGAGCTGGTGCGGGTCTGGTATTCGGAAAAGAATTTTGGCCGCCGCGACCGCGCAATCGAATTGGCGCGCAAACTCGGCAAGAGCCCGATCCATGTCGCGCTGGCTTACGTTTTGGCGCAGCCCTTCCCCTCGGTGCCGCTGATCGGCCCGCGCACGCTGGACGAGCTGGAGGACAGCCTGAAGGCGCTTGATATCAAGCTGACGCCGGAGGATGTGGCGTGGCTGGATGAGGGGCCGGAGAGGAGGAGGGCGTAGGGGGTTAATTTGGGGTGCGAAAAACAGCCGCCTCATTCCTTCGCGCCCCCCTCTGGCCTGCCGGCCATCTCCCCCACTTGGGGGGAGATTAGCAGCTTCGGCGCCCCGCATATCTTGCCACGCCGGAGATTAGCGAAAGTCCGCGTGACATCTGATCTCCCCCCAAGTGGGCCTGTTGCACAGTCATCGCGACCTAGCGCGCGGAGCGGTTTGGCCGTGAGGTCTCGCTCTGTTTTGGCTCTTGGGGTGGAGTTTGGGGGTGGCGATGCGGCCTTAGGCCGGATGCTGGACGCACCTATGGCGTGATGGCGGCCCATCGGCGCATGTTGAAGGCGATCGCTGCCATCGTCACTTGGGCTGCGGCCTTGGCCAGTCCGACATAGC
>NZ_RZOY02000118.1 GCF_004022705.2 Mesorhizobium sp. M2D.F.Ca.ET.226.01.1.1 | reverse complement strand
CGCGGATTCGGCCTGCGAATTAAGGTTTACATCAGGTTTACAAGCGGATCGCGTGGCTGGCGGGAAGATCGGGAGTAGTATCGGTTCGGGCGTGTAGACAGGGGGCGGTTCTCCGCTGGGCATTTTGGGCATCGATAACAAATCGCAGATCGTGAAGGACGCGCTTGGGGCGTGCCGTCGCTATTTCCTCTTCGCGGCGGCGTTCAGCCTGGCGATCAATCTGCTTTACCTCGCATCCCCGCTCTACATGCTGCAGATCTACGACCGGGTGGTCTCGCTGCCGCTGGTGACCACCC
>NZ_RZOY02000117.1 GCF_004022705.2 Mesorhizobium sp. M2D.F.Ca.ET.226.01.1.1 | reverse complement strand
AGAAGGGTGGAGGCGGACATGCAGGCCAGTGCCATAATGACGCCAGCGCCCGCCGCGGGCGAGCCCTGGTCGTAATCGCACGACACGATGACGATGTTGGCGCCCTGATCGACCACGGACTGACCCGCGCGCGCGCCTTCGACGCGATCCGATTTGGTGTCGGCTAGGATCGTTTTGATAGGCTGGCCGAGCAGGCCACCCGCCTTGTTGCGATCCTCTATCCACAACTGGGCCATGTTCCTTCCATCGCCGTCATAGGCCAGCATCCAGCCCGACTGCGCAGTGGCAAATCCGAT
>NZ_RZOY02000116.1 GCF_004022705.2 Mesorhizobium sp. M2D.F.Ca.ET.226.01.1.1 | reverse complement strand
AATTCCCCAAGAAGCGTCGCGATCGCCATCAGAAGCAGCGAGGCGACGAAGGCGGCGCCGACGATCGGCACGATCTTCGGGAAATACGGCTCCGACGGCGTCACGGCGCGCGAGAAGATGCGCGCATCGACCGGCAGATAGTTACGGTCGCTGCGCGAGGACGCCTCGCGATAGCGGGTCATGTAGGATTCGAGCAGCTGGCGCTGGGCGTTGGCGTCGCGCTGCAGCGCGTCGAGCTCGACCTGCTGCTCGCCGGCGCGCGCCGATGCGGCCTTCAGCGTGTTGACGTCGCCGAG
>NZ_RZOY02000115.1 GCF_004022705.2 Mesorhizobium sp. M2D.F.Ca.ET.226.01.1.1 | reverse complement strand
CCAAAGACGCCCCGTGGTCGGCGCGACCGAGCCTTTCTGCTCTTCTTGGCACGGACCGGCGCCCGGGTCTCCGGAGCCACCGGCGTTAACGCACACGACCTTCAGTTGGAACGGCCGCACCCGCAAGTGCTGCTGCGCGGCAAAGGGCGCAGAGACCGCGTCGTCCCCATTGCTAAGGACCTCGCGCGAGCGCTGACAACCTTGTTGAGCGAGCGCGGGATCGCCCGTCACGAGCCGCGACCGATATTCCTCGGCGCCCGCAACGAGCGCCGGGCCTACCAGACCGGCTTTGGCCGA
>NZ_RZOY02000114.1 GCF_004022705.2 Mesorhizobium sp. M2D.F.Ca.ET.226.01.1.1 | reverse complement strand
ACGACATCGGCTACGGCTCGGCCATGGCCGTGGTGTTCCTCGTCGTGATCGTGGCGCTGTCCTTCGTCCTGTTGATGCTGCGCCAGCGCTCGCAATGGATCAACGCGGAGGGCAAATAGATGACGTCGCGGCTCCTCAACCGGATCGGTCTGTTCTTCGCGGCCCTGGTGCTCGTCTCGCCAGCGATCCTGTTCTCCTGCGGAACCGTCGAGGCCATCGGCGAGGCGACCAGGGCCGGCACCAACTGCGGCTCCTGTCGCGCCGAAATCCGCGCCATCATCGCAGCCGGCAGGGTGC
>NZ_RZOY02000113.1 GCF_004022705.2 Mesorhizobium sp. M2D.F.Ca.ET.226.01.1.1 | reverse complement strand
CGGATCCGACTTTGGCGCCGAGTACCTGAAATCGCCCGAGTATCAGCGAGCGTCGAACTCGCTGCGCACCATCATCGCATCCTACCTCTACAGCGTGTCCGGCGCGACGGCGGCGCCGGCCGAAGTCGAGAACCAGGCGGCCATCCTGACGCCAAAGCCTGGCGAGGCGAAAGCATCCCTCGACGACAAGTTGGCGCGTATCCGGCAGATGGTCGACGCAATCAAGAGCGGTGGCGGTTCCGCGCCGGCTGGCAACGCGGGCACCGGTGGCGGCACGACCAGCAACGGCTTGAAGTGG
>NZ_RZOY02000112.1 GCF_004022705.2 Mesorhizobium sp. M2D.F.Ca.ET.226.01.1.1 | reverse complement strand
ATCGCGCTCCAGCGACGTCCGGAGGCCAACGCCTTTGAGGAGATCTGGACTGACCTCCTTGTGCCTCAGATGCTCGCACAGGCACCCGACGTGGTCGGTATCACTATTACCAACAGGCAGCAGATAGTGCCGGGACTGATGCTGGCGTCCATGTTGAGGCGCAGCGGACAGTTTGTTGTTCTTGGGGGCGCCGTATATACGAAGTTTGCGGCTCAATTGCAGTCGAGGACAGAGTTCTTCAAGCGCCGTTTCACCTTCGTACACGACGACGACATCGGCAAACGCCTCGAAGAACTCTGGC
>NZ_RZOY02000111.1 GCF_004022705.2 Mesorhizobium sp. M2D.F.Ca.ET.226.01.1.1 | reverse complement strand
AAGGTCTTCGCCGACTGCACTGCCGGCCTGTTCGACGGCTTCCGGCTCGACGATGCAGGGCGCATCTGGACAAGCGCGGCCGACGGCATCCACTGCTACGATCCGGACGGCACGCTGATCGGCAAGGTCAAGGTGCCGGAGGTGACCGCCAATTGCGTGTTCGGCGGCATCAAGCGCAACTGCCTCTACATCGCCGGCACCACCTCGCTCTACATGGTGCGGCTGATGGTCAATGGGGCGAAGACCTATTGAGTTGAAAAACCCGGCTGTGGCCGGCGTTTGAGATTGGGCGAAGCCTCTA
>NZ_RZOY02000110.1 GCF_004022705.2 Mesorhizobium sp. M2D.F.Ca.ET.226.01.1.1 | reverse complement strand
GACGAAGCGGTGGCGGAGCCGGGGAACCTCGTGCCGAGACGCCGGCGGGACAGCGCCCCCCTTCTGCCTTGCCAGGCTTTCGTCCTTCGGAAAGCCAAGCAATTGACTTTCCGTCCGCTTTGCGGACCAACCTCAACAAGGGAGATTAGGCGCTCCGGCGCTTTCGCAAACCTCCAACCGCCGCAATCGCCACCGCCGCCACCACCAGCGCCGCCGCTACCGCAAATGTAACGCGCATCCCGCCGGCCACCGCCTGCGGCGCGGCGCCCGCGATATCCTTCGTCCCCACGGCGAAGGCAAA
>NZ_RZOY02000109.1 GCF_004022705.2 Mesorhizobium sp. M2D.F.Ca.ET.226.01.1.1 | reverse complement strand
TCGACCCAGTTGCTCCAGTGGCGCCGGTCGAGCCCGTAGCACCTGTCGCACCGGTCGACCCTGTCGCTCCGGTAGCTCCCGTCGCACCAGTTGCACCTGTGGCCCCAGTTGAGCCGGTTGCGCCAGTCGCTCCTGTGGCTCCGGTCGACCCAGTTGCTCCAGTCGCGCCGGTCGAGCCTGTCGCTCCAGTAGAGCCAGTCGCGCCAGTAGCTCCGGTTGCTCCAGTTGATCCCGTAGCACCGGTTGCTCCGGTGGGACCAGGCGCACCTGTCTGCCCGGTTGCTCAAGTCGACGCTGTCGCT
>NZ_RZOY02000010.1 GCF_004022705.2 Mesorhizobium sp. M2D.F.Ca.ET.226.01.1.1 | reverse complement strand
ACCTGCAAGCTTCTGGCCCAAAAATGCTTCCGCCAGGCTCAACTGACCAGTCTGCTTCACCGCCATTGCGATTCCCTCCGAGCTTCCGTCTCAGAGAATCACAACCAGCCAATTACGCAACAGGCCCCTTGTGGGAGAAGGTGGCCTCGCTAAGCGAGGTCTGATGAGGGGTGTTGGAAGGATCACCGCGCGGCAAGATTAAACGCTTGAAGCATTTATTCTTTTTCGCCACATTCCTTCCGACACCCCTCATCCGTCTCGGCGCCGACGCGCCGATCCACCTTCTCCCACAAGGGGAGAAGCGAAGATGAAAATCTCCCCTTGACCTCAACCTATCTTGAGCTTGCAAACCGTCTCCGAGCCACCTGCCGGGCAAACCCCTTCCAAATGGAGATGGACAAGAAATGAGCACTGAAAATCACCATACTGGCAGCGTGTTCAGGGTCGATAAGTTCGTCGTGCCGGCCGAGGCGCGTGACGAAATCCTGAGCAGGGTCTTCATGACGCATGAATTGCTGCGCCAGCAAGAAGGTTTCGTGCAGGATTTCCTGCTCGAGCAGATCTCCGGCCCCGGCGAGTTCAACATCGTCACCATGGTGGAATGGGAAAGCCAGGCCGCGGTCGACAAGGTGGTGCCAATCATCAAGGCGGCGCATGAGCGCATCGCCTTCAACGCGCAGGAAACCATCGCGCGCCTCGGCGTCAAGGCCGACATCGCCAACTATCAGCGCGTGCCGGAGGTGTAAGAAGGCCATCCGGCTCCCGGCGCGGATACGGCGATGCTCAGCACCTGACCGGTGCGGGCGTCGCTCACCATGTTTTCGAACCCGCGCCATTCGGCGGCGAGGACGAACAGCGTCCTGCCGTCGGCACCGCCCAGCATGCAGGCAAAGCAACCGCGATCGACCTCGACCCGGTCGATTTTCTCGCCGCCTTCGCGCACCCTGACACAGTGCCGGTTCGGCACATCGGCATACCAGACGCAGCCTTCGGCATCGATGCAGATGCCGTCGGGATAGTCGTTGCCGAGATCGGCCCAGACGCGCCGGTTGGAAAGGCCGCCTTCTTCTGCAATGTCGAACGCGGTCAGCCGCCTGGCGTGGGATTCGGCGACGATCAAAGTCCGGTTGTCCGGCGTCGCGGCCATGCCGTTGGCGAAGGCAATATTGTCGGCCACTTGCCGTATCGCGCCGTCCGGCATGATCAGCACGATCGTGCCCGGTCCGAAATGCTCGCCCGGCGCCGGCGCCGGCCCTCCGCCATTGACGTAGATATTGCCGTGTCCATCGACGACGATTTCGTTCCAGGGACTCTTCGACAGTCGCCTGAGATCGGCATGGGTGACGAGCGTTCCGTCCGCTTCCTGCCTGAGCAGAAGGCCCTCCCGGCCGGAAACGACAAGCAATCGTCCATCCGGCAGCCAGTCGATCGAATAGGGCAGGACGGCCGGCACCCTGAGCATGACCTCGCTTTTGCCGCGCTCGTCCACGGCGACGACTTCGCCGGTGCCCCAGTTGCACAGCCAGACCCGACCATCATGCCAGCGCGGCGACTCGCCAAAGGCAAGGCCTTCTGCGATGAGATCGGCTTTCCTGCCGTTGCTGGATGACGACATCTGGCTGGCTCCCTAGGTGTTGTCCGGCATAGGACGAACGAGCGAATGGAATGCCGACATGGTCTTCAGACAATTTGAGTGGAGCTTATCGCGCAGCCGGGACCAACAAACCTGGCTATATTCGTGTTGGTTTCAAATCCATAGTCTGATGATATTGTCGCGTCGCAATTAACCACCTGCTTTTAGGGCGATGCGACGCCGCTGCAGGTAACGCCGCCGCTGGCGGTTGTGGTCGGTCGTTCAACAGTCGAACAGGCAAGCGACAGCCCCCTTGACCTCGTCATTGCCGTTGAGACGTTTGTCCATACTATGACCTCCGACGGGCTCTACCGCTTTCCGGAGATCAGCCAGAGGGCGATGCAGGTTTCTCATGCAAGCACGTACTCGGCTGAAGTGATGAATGGGGGCCATAGTCAATTCATCTACAATGCGGCCGAAGAAATCGATGACATGATTGCCAACGCCCGAGCGGGACTCATCGCTTGCGGTGCGAAGGGGCATTTGGTCACTCTCGAAAAGATGTCGGCCTGGATTGCCGAGCATCCTAATAAAGCCGCGGAACAAACAGGTTTCGAGGGTGGCCGCGATGACTTTCTGGATACGCTCGACGATGCCTTCTCCAAGGCCGATGAAGTTGAGCCGATGGAGAATTTTTTGGCGCGGTGGATTACGTCATGGCCAGATCTGCAGATCGTCGATGATGACGACTACAGCGATGTCATACACCGGCTGGTGATGGTCAACCCTCAACGCGAACGCAGGCTTCTTCATCGTTCGGTTAGCAAGCTGGTGAGCCAGATGATCGACTGGCGCACCGTCGGGATTGATCTCGCTTGTGCCAAGATATCGCCACCCGAGCTCAGAGTGGGGTTCGGAATAGCTAGGATGCTGCCCGTCGAGGGTGAGATGCAGATGGTTTTCCAACTGCGCACCACCGCGGAGCAGCCTCGGCTATGCGTCGCAACCCAGACGCACGCCGATATCTACATGACGCCTGCAGACCCACCGGATTCAGGTCAGAGTGACAATTCGATGGAAACTTCTGCACCACGAATTGGCATCCGGCTTGGTCGCGCCGAAGAGTCTGAGATAAAAACGGTTTTCGAACTGGCCGCAAAATACAATGCTCCGGTCGCTGTCGACCTTCTCTTGCGTAAAGCCGGATTCGATCCCACGCGCGCCATCGTTTCAGCCAATTCAGTAGTGCAACGGCGAACGGGCCGGCGGTGAATTGGGTAGTGCTGGCTTCTGGCGAGGACTTCCTCTTACGGTCCTCGGCGAATGGCAGTGTGCTCTTGCGTCGGAAAGATGACGAGAAGCTCGACGAGGCTACAACGCCTGAATTGGACGAGCACTTTGATCGCTACGCAGCAGCAGGCTAGTCCAACCTGCCTCCGACAATGGCATCCTCAGCAACCCGCCCCGTTCCTCCCCCATTGTTGCGTTGCGGGGAGGGGGGCTTTCCGCTATTGAGGCGCAACCTGAAACAGGACCGCCCCAAGCCCCATGACGCTTCTCGACTCGGTCAAGAATACGTTCGTTCCGATCCACCGCGAAGGCTATCCCTTTATCGCCGCCTTCGCCGCGGCGACGCTGTTTCTCGGCTATTTCTCCTCGATCCTGTTCTGGATCGGGCTGATCCTCACCGCTTGGTGCGTCTATTTCTACCGCGATCCCGAGCGCGTCACGCCGGTCGACGACCGGCTGGTGGTGAGCCCGGCCGACGGGGTGATCTCGGCGGTCGGGCCCGCCGTGCCGCCGAGCGAGCTTGGCCTGGGTTCCGGCGAGATGACCCGCATTTCGGTGTTCATGAACGTGTTTTCCTGCCACATCAACCGCGCTCCGGTGCGCGGCCGGATCACGCGCATCGAGCACAAGCCCGGCAAATTCCTCAATGCCGAGCTCGACAAGGCAAGTGCGGAAAACGAGCGCAACGGCCTGGTCATCGACAGCCCTAACGGCACGATTGCCGCCGTTCAGATCGCAGGCCTGGTGGCGCGGCGCATCGTCTGCTGGGCAGAGACCGGCGGCACGATCGCGATCGGCGAGCGTTTCGGCCTGATCCGCTTCGGCTCGCGCGTCGATGTCTTCCTGCCGTCGGGCGCCGTGCCGCGCGTCGCGGTCGGCCAGACGGCGGTCGGCGGCGAGACCGTGCTCGCCGAATTCGGCGGCACCGCGGTCACGCCCCTGGTCAGGGTTTCCTGAGCGTTGGGCGCGCCGTTCAAAAAGTTCGAGGCCCATGCCAGCGGCGGCCCGCGCATCCGCGAGATACCGATGCGCATGGTACTGCCCAATCTAGTCACGGTGCTTGCCATCTGCGCCGGCCTGTCCGGCATCCGCTTCGCCTTCGAGAACCGCTTCGAGATCGCCGTGGTCATGGTCCTGCTTGCCGCCTTCCTCGACGGCATCGACGGGCGGCTGGCGCGCATGCTGAAGGCGACCTCGAAATTCGGCGCGCAGATGGATTCGCTGGCCGACATCGTCAATTTCGGTGTCGCGCCCGCACTGGTGCTCTATGCCTTCCTGCTCGACCGCGCCGGCTCGCCGGGCTGGATCGCGGCACTTCTCTTCACCATCGCCTGCGGCATGCGGCTCGCCCGTTTCAACGTGCTGGCCGACGACACCGACCAGCCCGCGTGGCAGTCCGAATATTTCGTCGGTGTGCCGGCCCCGGCCGGCGCCGTGCTGGTCATGCTGCCGCTCTATCTGTATTTTTTGCGGCTCGGGCTGGAGCCGTCGCGGCCTGCCGCCTTCCTGGCCACCGGCTTCACCGTGCTGGTCGCGTTTCTGCTGGTGAGCCGCCTGCCGGTCTATTCGGGCAAAAGCGTCAAGGTGCCGGGCGACAGGGTGCTGGCGGTCATCCTGGCTGTAGTGCTCTATATCCTGCTCTTGATGGCCTATCCCTGGTACACGCTGACCGCCTCGGTTGCCGGCTATCTGCTCTTCCTGCCGTTCTCGGTCCGCGCCTACTCGAAACGGGCCATGCGCGAGGGCGAGAAAGTGCCACCGTCGGATATCGGGTAGCCGGTAATCTCCCCTTGAGGGGGAGATGTCGCCGAAGGCGACAGAGGGGGTCGCTGCGCGTGGAGCGCCAACGCCGCTCGCGGCGCGCAATGGCGTCGGCGTTCTACGCGCTAAGACCCCCTCTGGCCGCTTCGCGGCCATCTCCCCCACAAGGGGGGAGATTGGCGCTGGCGCGCTACGCCGCCACGTCCAGCCCCAGCCTATCAATCGCCAGCTTGCGCGCCGAGGTGTAGTCCGTCTTGCCCGAGCCCAGCACCGGGATCTCGTCCACCTTGATGATGTCGTTCGGGACCATCAGTTCGGCGGCACCCGCCTTCTTTCCGAACTGGCGCAGTTCCTCGGCACTGGCATCGTCGGCGGTGGTCACCAGCACGATACGCTCGCCACGCCTCTTGTCGGGCACGGCCACCGCGGCATGGCGCTCTTCCGGCCACAGCGACTGCACCAGCATTTCGACGGCGCCCAGCGACACCATCTCGCCGGCGATCTTGGCGAAGCGTTTTGCCCGGCCGCGAATGGTGATGAAGCCCTCGCGGTCGATCGAGACAATGTCGCCGGTGTCGTGCCAGCCTTCGAGCGGCTGCAATTCGCCCGGCCGGTCGGCGCTCATATAGCCCATCATCATGTTCGGCCCGTCGAGCCACAGCCGGCCGCCCTCGGCGATACCTTCGACCGGCTCCAGCTTCATGCGGATGGCCGGCAGCGGCCGGCCGACCGTGCCGTCGCGGCTATGGATCGCTGTGTTCACCGCCACCACGGGCGCGGCCTCTGTCAGTCCGAAACCTTCGACGATCGACGCCTGGAAGCGGTCGCGGTAGGTGCGCCGCGTCTCCTGCTTCACCGCCTCGGCGCCGGCCACGACGAAGCGCAGGCTGGAGAAGTCGCCGTCCTTGGCGGTGCGGGCATAATTGGCGAGGAAGGTGTCGGTGCCGAACATCACGGTCGGCTTCACCTTGCGGGCGATCTCCGGAATGATCTTGTAGTGCAGCGGCGAGGGATAGAGGAACAGCTTTATGCCCAGCACCAGCGGCAGGATGGTGCCGCCGGTGAGGCCGAAGGAATGGAACACGGGCAGCACGTTGAGCAGGATATCGGCCGGCGAGACAGAGACGCGCGCCTCGGCCTGCATGACATTGGCAAGCAGATTGCGGTTCGACAGCACCACCGCCTTCGGCGAGCCTTCCGAGCCCGAGGTGAACAGGATCACCGCCGGTTTGCCCGCCTCCTGCGGCTGCAGCGGCAGGCGCCACAAAAGTGCCGCGGCGAGCTTGTCCAGCGTGGTCACGCTGGCGCGCACATCCTCCAGCCACAGCATCTTGGCGCCACCCGCCTCGACCGCGGCGACGATGTCGTCGATGCCCGCCTTCTCGATGAAGGCGCGGGAGGACACCACGGTGCGGATGACGGCGGTGCGGATCGCCGCGGTTACGCTGGCCGGGCCGGCGGTGTAGTTGATCATCGCCGCCACTCTGGCCGCCGAGATCAGGCCGACGAAGGTGAGCACCACGCCATTGGCATTGGGCAAGAGCACGCCGACTGCTTCGCCCGGCGCCGTCACCGCCTCGAAATGGCGGCCGAGCACGCGCGCGCCGATGAACAGCTTGCGATAGCTGAGCGAGCCGGAGATCACATCCTCGATGATCGGATGCGATGGGCCGACGCGGTCGGCGGCGTCGCGCATGGCGAGGAACAGGCCCCGGTCGAGATTGGTGCCGTAGAGGCGTGCTTCGGCGAAACGGTCGAACAGCGCGTTGGTGTTGGAAGCCATGTCGGGATTGCGCGCCACCAGCTCGGCCACGGTCATCGGCTCCAGCACGCTAACCGACAGCCGCGGGAACCAGTGGCGAGGTGCCTTCTCCTTCGGCGTCAGCGACACAGGCAGGTCGCGCGTGCCGGCAACGAAGATCGGCACGATGCGCGCGTCCGCCTGCATGGCGATGCGGGTGATGGCGCGAAACAGCCGGAAGGATTTGACGTCCGGCTCGACATTGTCGGGCAGGTAGACGGCAAGCCGTCCCTTGCCCTTCAGCACACGCACCAGCCGGCGGCTGACGAAGACGTGCTCGGCATTGAAGGCAATGGTACGGGCAAGCTCGCGCCATGGTTCGAGCCAGGGCGAGCGCGCCGAAGCCTCGTCCAGAATATGCAGCGTGTCGTCGGGCAGCAGCGACAGCATCAGCGCCGGCTCGATGCGCGACTGGTGCGAAACCACATAGATGACCGGCGCCTTGGCGCTGCGGGCAATGCGCATGCGGTCGTCGGCGATGCGGTAGGCAAGCTTGAACGGCACATAGAGCAGCGCCTGGGTGAAACGCAGATCGAGCCGGAACCTTTCGATCACGGCGATCAGCAGCCAGGCAAAGACAAGGCCCGCCAGCAGCGCCAGGGTCAGGATCATGCCGCTCTCTCCCAGTCTCCTCCAGGGCGCGGCTCTTGAGCGGCCGCTTTGGTGGCAGAGGGTAGCGGAAGCGCGGGCCAGGTCAATGCGGAGTGATGCACGGCGTCCCCTTCTCCCTTGTGGGAGAAGGTGGCCGAGCGAAGCTCGGACGGATGAGGGGTGCTGGAAGGATCGCTGCGCAGGAGAGTAAGCTCCTCAAAGTATTAAAATTTTTTGAGGCCGTGTTCCTTCCAGTACCCCTCATCCGTCTCGGCGCTGCGCGCCGATCCACCTTCTCCCACAAGGGGAGAAGGGGAAGACGGCGCCTAGGCCGCCTTCAGCCTCCCGCTGATGAACCGGAACTCCTGGCTCTTGCCGCCATAGCCATAGGCCGCCGCCGGTACCTCATGCACGAGGGCATAGCTTTCCTCATGCACGCCGCCGAGCAGCCGGCCGAAAGCCTCGAAGATCGCCTTGAGATAGGCTTCCAGTTCCAGCTTGGTGTTGGTGCCGTCGACGACCTTGATGTCCAGCCAGAATGTGTTGGTGCCGTGCGCGGCCAGCGACTTGCCGCCGGCGAACCAGTGCTGTGGGTCGATGTAGTTGACCGCGACCGCGGTGATTGTCGGGTCCTTGCGCAGCAGCTTCGCGGTGATGTCCGTGGCTTCGCTGGCGATGGCGGCTGACAGCTTGGCGTCCGGCTTGCCTGTGATGCTGACATTGATGATCGGCATTTTTCTCTCCTTCGGGTTTGCGCCTCGCGCTTTCGATGGGAGGACAATGTCACGATGATAACATCAATAAAATCGAATTGTTTTTCACGAACACTTCGATATCATCGAACTATGGAAACGCTCGATCCCGACTTGCTGAAAACCTTCCTCGCTTTCGTCGATGGGGGCTCACTTGCCAAGGCCGCGTCCACTGTCGGCCGCACGCCGTCGGCGGTGACCGCGCAGATGCAGCGGCTCGAAGAGATCGTCGGCGAGCCGTTGCTCACCCCCCAGGGCAGGGGGCGCGGGCTGACACCGGCCGGCGAGGATCTTGTCGGCCATGCCCGGCGCATTCTTGCCGTCCACACCGAGGCCTGGCTGGCGCTGAAGGGCGCGCGCGCCGGCGGCCGCATCGCCATCGGCACGACGCAGGATTTCGCCGACCAGGGCCTGCCGGACCTGCTCAGGGCCTTCGCCGCCAGCCATCCGCGCGTGCGGATCGAACTGCGCGTCGGCCGCTCCCTGGAGCTCGGCTCGGCGCTGCAGGCGGGCCAACTCGACCTCGCAATCACCATGCGCCATGCCGCATCGCCGGACGAAGCGGCCGTGATCAGCGAGCCGATGCTGTGGCTCTGCTCGGAAAAAGGCCTGGCGACGCGGCAGGAAGCGCTGCCGCTGGCGCTGCTCGATCCTTATTGCGGCTTCCGCGAGGCCGCGCTCAACGCGCTCGACGCCGCCGGCCGCCGCTATCGCATCGCCGCCGGCAGCGCCAGCCTCGCCGGCCTGCGCGCCGCGGTCGATGCCGGCATCGCGCTGACGCCGCGCACCCGGCGCTTCGCCCATTCCGGCATCGTGGAAGCGTCTTCAGAGTTAGACCTCCCGCCATTGCCCATGGCCGATTTCGCCATCCGGCTTGGCCGTGAAGCTCCTCGCTCGGCACGCGATCTGGCGGAGCTGCTGGGCAGCGGTCTGGCCTTGCCGTCCTGAACGCCCCGTTTCCAGCAATCCAAAGAAAAAGCCGACCTTTTTGCGGGTCGGCTTCTAGTCGGACGGGTCGAGGGGTTTGGGGGGACTTGGGGGTGACCCGTCGATCTAACAATGCCTGAGTCGGATGATGGTTCCGTGACTGGCAAAATATTTTTACGAACGCGCCGATTTCGCCTTTAGCCAGTCGCGTCCGGCATGGACGAAAACCGCGCAAAGCACGATGGCGCCGCCCACAACGCTGGCCAATGGCGGGGCCTCGCCAAGAAACAGCAAGGCAAACAGGATGGCGAAGGGCACCTCGGCCGAGCCGAGTAGGCCGGCTTCGGCGGATGGGATGAGCCGCGAGCCTTCCGTCCACAGGATCGAGGCCATGGCGAAGGAGCAGCCGAAGGCCCCAAGCAGCACCACGTCGCGGGCCGACACGGCGAGCGGATCGGTGACGAACCAGCCGAGCACGAAAAGCAGGAAGGCTGACACGGCGCCGGCCCAGACGACCGGGGAATCGCGAAAAGCGCGCACCATGATCATGTAGAGCGCACTGCCGGCGGTCATCAAAAGCGCCAGCCCGTCGCCGAATAGGTGCCCGCTGCCGAGGCCGGCGCCCACCATGATGGCGACGCCGCACATCGACACCGCGGCAGCAACCATCGTCTGCAGCCGGATTCTCTCGCGCACCAGAAGGAAGGCAAGAAGCGCGGCGATGAAGGGCGAAGTGGCGTAGATCACCGCGACATTGGCCACATAGGTGAATTTGAAGGCCGAGATGAAGGCGATGCTGGCGGCCGCACCTTCGATCGCCAGCAGCCAGCCGCGCCAACCCAATCTCAGGCTTTCGCGCCCGGCCGAGCGGCGACGGCGCCACAGCACATAGAAGGTAATCAGGATCGAACCGACGAAGCCGCGCCAGCAGGTGATGGTCAGCGGATCGGCTTGGATCGATTTGGTCAGCACGCCGGTGAGCGCGAAGGCGATGGCGGAGGCCGATACCAGGATGATGCCGAGCGTGCGCTCGGCTGCCACGTCGGCGGCGGCAGGCGAGAGCTTTTCCGGCATGTGGAGCGTGTCGGTCATGGCGTCATCCTATGCTGTTGCTCCTGACAGCCTTCCGTCATGAGGCCTGCTCCCGCTTGCGGAAACGCTCGTTGCCGACGACAAGCAAGCCGGCGCCGATGATCAGCGCCGCGCCCATGAACACTTCCGCGCGCGGCACGTCGCCCCAGATGCCGTAGCCCAGCGCGAAGGCCCATACCAGCGAGGTGTATTCGAACGGCGCCACGATCGACACCGGCGCGCGCTTCATGCCTTCGAACAGCATGTATTGCGCCACGCCGCCGAGCGCGCCGACGCTCAGCAGCAACAGCAGTTGCGTTCCGTCAGGCATGCGCCACCAGATCAGCGCCGGCACCGCCGAGAAGAGCAGGAAATAGAAATTATTGAGCACAAGCTGGATCATGGTGCGCTCCTGCATGGCTGTCTTGCGCAAGAGCACCACGGCGATGCCCCACAGCACCGCGGCGGCCAGCACCAGAATCACCGGCACGGAGAGGCCGAGCCGCGTCGGATCGCAGGCGATGAAGACGCCGGCGAAACCGATGAAGACCGCGATCCAGCGCAACAGCGGCACCGTTTCCCCCAGGACTAGCACCGACAGCACGGTGACGATGATCGGCGCGGCGTAATAGATGGTGGTGAGCTCGGCGAGCTGCAGCGAGCGCGCGGCATTGTAGTAGCAAAGCCAGGCGGCCAGCGTGAAGGCGCTGCGCACCAGCATCGGCCTGACGATCGGCGAGGCAATCGTAGCGGCAAACAGCCGCTTCCCGCCGATCGCGCCGCAGGCGACAAGCACCGTGATCGAGCGGAAGAACATGATCTGCCACACGGTCATGCCGGCGACCAGAAGCTTGATCGAGGCATCCTGCGCCGAAAACAGGAAATAGGCGGCAGCGGTGAACAGGATGCCGGCCAGCACCCTTTCGCGGCTTTCGAGGACGACGACATCGGCCATGGTATCGATCTGCTTGCCCGGAGGTGGCCCGTCCGACCGGTACCACACCCGCAGCTATACGAGTGAAAACAAGGGCAGCGCTGCGCCAGCAGGGCGCTTGCGTTGGCGCAGGGATGGCAATCCCTGCACCGGATGATAGCGTGGCGAAGGCTGGGGGAGGGGCATCGGTGAAAGCAGTCTTTGTAGCGGGCGCAATGCTGATCGCGAGCGCGGATATCTCCGGCGCCGAAACCGTTTACAGCTACGAGCACGGCCCTTCGACGATGTGCGGCATCCACGGTGGCGACACGGCGGATTTTCTCAGGCAGGTGCGGGCGAGCCTCCGTCAAGCTCCGGCATCAGACCGCTTCGACTTATTCGTCGCCGGCGACGGGGTGACGCAATGGGTTTTTACAAAGCCCTCCGAGAAGGCCTATCCCGCCGTCACCTGCCGGTGGCTGGACAAGGACCCGCAGGGCCATTGGATCCTAAAACGGAAAATCCGCTGCGAGGCCAACCGCGCCGCCTGTGAAAGGTTGGCCGACGAATTCGCGAGTCTCGACGATCAGCTGCGGCGCTCGCTGGCGGACAAGAAGTAAGGTGTTCGCATGACCTATGACCGCGCCTGGCTCGAAGAAGCCGTCCGCTCCAAATCGCGCCCGCGCCTGCTGTTCTACTGGGGCCACCAGCCCTCGAAGGACGGCAGCATTACCGCATCCTGTTTCAGCCAGTGGTGGCCGGCGCCCTTCATCGTGGCCGGCTCACGCTATGCGACGGCCGAACACTGGATGATGGCGTCCAAGGCGCGCCTGTTCGGCGACGAAGAGATGGTGGCGCGGATATTGGAGGCCGGCAGCCCCAAGCAGGCGAAGGAATTGGGCCGCAAGGTCAAGGGCTTCGACGGCGCGCTGTGGGACCGCGAGAAGAACGATATCGTCGCCGAGGGCAGCTTTCAGAAATTCAGTCAGAACAAGGATTTGGGCGCATTCCTGCTCGCGACAGGCGACAAGGTCCTGGTCGAGGCAAGCCCTGTCGACCGCATCTGGGGCATCGGCCTTGCGGCCGATGACGAGAAGGCCGCCAATCCGTTGCTGTGGCGCGGCGAGAACCTGCTCGGCTTTGCCCTGATGCAGGCGCGAGACCGCCTGCGAGGGAAGGCAGCCTAGCACTCACTGCGTCGCCTGATAGAGCTCCGAGGCCGCGTCCTTCAACGCGCGCCGCCCGTCCGGCCGCAGATACATCATGTGGCCGCCTTCGACGACGTCGAGCCGGATCGGCTTGGCGTCGGCGAGCGAGGGGACCTGGTCCACCAGATAGCGCGAGGCGAGATAGGGCGTGACGAGGTCGGTATAGCCATTGACGATGACGACACCGAGGGCAGGGTTGAGCGAGCGCGCCCGCTGCAAATCGTTCATGACGCCGGCATAGCCCTGGCCCGAGGTGCCGTAGTCCCAGTTGCGGGTGACCTCGCCATTGAGCAGCCGGTAGCTGACATCGGTGCGGTAGTTGAGTTCGTCGCGGGCATAGGCGACGAAGGCCGAGGTCAGCGCCGGAACGCTGCGGTCGAGCACCGGATCGGGGCCGGCGTCGCGCGGGCTTTGCGGCGCGATGTCGGAAGTGCCGATGGAAGCGTCATAGGGGCTGAGCACCTTGCCCGTGGCGCGCTGGAATTCCTTGGCGAAAAGGCCGGTCGGGATGCGGGCAAAGTTGCGCTGGACGAGCTCGAGCGGCAGGCCGGTAATCTCGGAGACGCGTCCGCTGGCGAGCTTGCCGCCTTGCTCCAGCCCGCTGTTCAACGCAGTCAGGTAATCGCCGAGCGCGTAATGCTCGACCTCGGCCAGCCTGTCGCGCAGCGCGTCGCCGCTCACGCCGTCGCCCTTCAGCCGCGTCGCCGCCAGCGACGGCAGCTCGAGCGCCCAGTGCAACTGGTCGAAGTGATCGGGCCGCACCAGCATGAACTCCAGCGCCGGCGAGATCAGCACGATGCCGCTGGGGCTCAGGCCCACATCCTCCTGCAGCGTGCGGGCAAGCAGCGCGGCGCGGAAACCGCCATAGCTTTCGCCGGCGAGGAACAGCGGCGAGCCGGTGCGCCCGTTCTGCGCCAGATAGAGCCGGATAAAGGCGCCGACCGAACTGGCGTCGGCATCGACGCTCCAGAATTCCTTCGGCTCATGCCCCGGCGCTTCACGGCTGTAGCCGGTTCCGACCGGATCGACGAAGACGAGATCGCTCATGTCGAGCCAGCTGTCGGGATTGTCGATGAGCTTTTGCGGCGGCCGCAGGAATTCGCCGTCGGCGGCGGTCTCGACGATGCGCGGCCCGATCGCGCCGAGATGCAGATAGGCCGACGCCGCGCCCGGCCCGCCATTGAAGACGAAGGTGATCGGCCGCTCCTTCGCCGGAGCGGGCGACTGCTGCGTGTAGGCGACATAGAAGATCTCAGCCGTGACTTCGCCCTTGCCCGACAGTAGCGACAGCGTGCCGGCCTTGGCCTGGTAGTCCAGCTTGCGCCCGCCAAGCGTGATCGAATGCTCGGTGACCTGCGGCGCCGGCAGCAGCGACAGCACGCCGCCTTGGGGGGCGGGCCGCTCGGGTGCTTCCGCGGCGAGGGCTGGCTGGGCGAAAGCGGCAAGCGCCAGGAAAGCGAAAGAGATGAGCTTGGATCGCATGAAGGCTCCACGCGGCATGACATCGCAAAGGTATGGCCGGAACGAAGGAAGTCAAAGAAACTATTAGCAAACGTCGAGTTCCTTCGCGCCCCCCTCTGGCCTGCCGGCCATCTCCCCCACGAGGGGGGAGATCAGATGTCGCGTCGGCCTTCGCCAATCTCCGACGTTGACGAAAGGGCGCCGCCGGAGAAGCTGCCAATCTCCCCCCAAGTGGGGGAGATGTCCGGCAGGACAGAGGGGGGCGCTGTCCCGCCAGCACAACAGTGCTATCAAGATGTCAAAGACGTATCGGAAGGACAACCCAATGGACGCCACCGCACTTAAGGCCATGCAGGCGCCGCTGAAGGAAGCCTATCGCGACGATGCGGCACGAGCGCTGATCACGCTCAGAGCCCGAGGCACGCTCGACGATCAGTCGATCGCCTGCAAGGTTGAGACGGGCAGGGCGCTTGCCGTCGCCGGGCTTCATCCGGCCACCGGCGGCTCGGGGCTCGAGCTATGCTCCGGCGATATGCTGCTGGAGGCGCTGGTCGCTTGCGCGGGCGTAACGCTGAAAGCGGTAGCGACGGCGCTGGAGTTCAAGCTCGGGAACGTCACCGTCGAGGCCGAGGACGACCTCGATTTTCGCGGCACGCTCGGTGTCGCCAGGGACGCGCCGGTCGGTTTTCGCGAGATAAGGCTGAAATTCGACCTCGACACCGACGAGCCGCCGGAGCGCATCGATGCGCTGTTGAAGCTCACCGAGCGCTACTGCGTGGTGTTCCAGACGATCAACAACAAGCCGGCGCTGAGCGTGAGCGCCAACTGATCTCCCCTCTTGAGGGGGAGATGTCGCCGAAGGCGACAGAGGGGGGCGCTGCGCGTGAAGCGCCAACGCTTTCGTATGACGAGAGGGGGCCTCGGCGTTCTATGCGAAACGACCCCCTTCTGGCCGCTTCGCGGCCATCTCCCCCTCAAGGGGGGAGATTAGCCCCGCTACTGCGCCGACGGCGTCTCCGCATCGCCCTCATCGGTGAACGGCGAGGCGCTCGGCACGCATTGCACGGCCCAGCCCTGCGGGGTCGGCTGCTTCTGATATTCGGTGATGGCGTTGGTGCACTGTTCGCGGGTGTCGAAGGTGCTGGGCAGCACCACCATGCCGCCCTGCGGGCCGGCGATCACCAGATACCAGACCAACGCTACGCTGGGGGTGGCAGCCATGGATATTCCTCACTTTGCTCAAATGTCGGAGTCGAACTGACTCTAGCAACTCCCTCAGGAAGGCGAAAGCAGGGCGGCGGCACACGCTTCCACCGCCTCGGTCACAGACCCGTGAAAAGAGTGATTGGGCCTTGGCTCACTCGACCGCGCCAGGCGCCCGGGCTTTTATTCCGGCTGCCGGTAGGCGACGAAGCGGTTGTGCTTGGCCTGGAAGATCAGTCCGGTTTCCTTCAGCTCCGGACTTGCCAGGGGCACGATGCGTTTGGCGACCTCGGACGGATGCGGCAGCGTCTCCGGATCCTCGCCGGGCATGGCCTGCGCGCGCATCGCGGTGCGGGTCGCGCCGGGGTCGGCAGCATTGACCCTCAGCGGCAAGGTCTCGGTCTCATGCGCCCAGGATCGCATCATCGTTTCGACCGCGGCCTTCGATGCCGCGTAGGGCGCCCAGAAGGCGCGCGCCGAGTGCGCTGCATTGGACGACAGGATGATGGCGCGGCCGGCATCGGAGAGCCTCAGCAGCGGGTCGACCGAACGGATCATCCGCCAGGTCGAGGTGACGTTGACGGTCATCACCTTCTCGAAGGTCTTGGCCTCGACATGGCCGATCGGCGAGATCACGCCGAGCACGCTGGCGTTCGCCACCAGGATGTCGAGCTTGCCCCAGCGCTCGTGGATGGCGCCGCCCAGCCGGTCGATGCCGGCCATGTCGGTCAGGTCGAGCGGCGCCAGCGTCGCCTGGCCGCGGCCATCGGCCTTGATCTGGTCGTCAAGCTCTTCCAGCCCGCCGACGGTGCGCGCCACCGCGATCACATGCGCGCCGGCCGCCGCCAGTTCTCTGGCGATGAAATAGCCGATGCCGCGCGAGGCGCCGGTAACGACCGCCACGCGGCCGGAAAGGTCGAGGGTCATGTGAAAGCTTCCGTAAGATAGACCGGCTTACGATCCGCTCGACGCCAGCAGCGACAGCGTGCGCACATTGTCGTGGCCTTCGAAGTCGAGCAGCCGGGTGGGGTACTGTCCGGTGAAGCAGGCATCGCAGAATTGCGGCTGGTCGGTGTCGCGGCGCGCTTCGCCGACGGCGCGGTAGAGCCCGTCGATCGACAGGAAGCCGAGCGAGTCGACGCGGATGAACTCGGCCATCTCCTCGACCGACATGCGCGAAGCGAGCAGCTTCGACTTCTCGGGCGTGTCGACGCCGTAGAAGCAGGACGCGCTGGTCGGCGGCGAGGCGATGCGCATATGCACTTCCCTCGCGCCGGCGTCGCGCACCATCTGCACGATCTTCTGGCTGGTGGTGCCGCGCACGATCGAATCGTCGACCAGCACCACGCGCTTGCCCTCGATCATGCGGCGGTTGGCGTTGTGCTTGAGCTTCACGCCCATATGGCGGATGGAATCGCCGGGCTGGATGAAGGTGCGGCCGACATAGTGGTTGCGGATGATGCCGAGTTCGAAGGGAATGCCCGCAGCCTGCGAAAAGCCGATCGCCGCCGGCGTGCCGGAATCCGGCACCGGCACGACGATGTCGGCCTCGACCGGGTTTTCCTGAGCCAGTTCTGCGCCGATGCGCTTGCGCACTTCATAGACGTTGCGGCCCTCGACCGACGAATCCGGGCGCGCGAAATAGACATATTCGAAGATGCAGAAGCGGGTCTTCTGCGGCTCGAACGGGAACAGGCTCTCGATCCCCTTGGAGGTGATGACCACCATCTCGCCGGGCTTGATGTCGCGCACGAAGCGGGCACCGATGATGTCGAGCGCGCAGGTCTCGGATGCCAGGATCCAGGCGCCGTCGAGATCGCCCAGCACCAGCGGCCGAATGCCCAGCGGATCGCGGCAGCCGATCATCTTCTTGGCCGTCATGGCGACCAGCGAGAAGGCGCCTTCGACCTGGCGCACAGCCTCGATGAAGCGGGAATTCAGATCGCGCTCCTTGCTGGTCGCGACCAGGTGCAGCAGCGTCTCGGTGTCGGAGGTCGAGGAGAAGATCGAGCCCTGTTTCTGCAGCGCGCGTTGCACGGTGAGCGCGTTGGTGAGGTTGCCGTTATGGGCGACCGCCAGGCCGCCCTCGGCAAGCTCGGCGAAGAACGGCTGGATGTTGCGCAGGCCGGCGCCGCCGGTGGTGGCGTAGCGTGTGTGGCCGATGGCGCGATTGCCCTGCAGGCTGTCGATGACGCGCTGCTTGGTGAAGGTGTCGCCGATCAGGCCGACATGGCGCTCGACATGGAACTGGCTGCCGTCATAGGAGACGATGCCGGCCGCTTCCTGGCCGCGATGCTGCAGGGCGTGCAGGCCGAGTGTGACGATGGCCGCCGCGTCCTGCCGGCCGAAGATGCCGAACACGCCGCACTCGTCGTGGAAATGATCATCGGCCTCGGCGGAAAGGACTTTGCCTCTATCTGCCGTTGAGTCTGCCATCTGGTGCTCAAGCTCCGCTAAAGCTGCCATATAGGGCCATCGCTCGCCGAACGCAACGCATGCCTTCAGGCGGTAGTGGGTCAGTTTGAAATTCCGGGGCCACGCTGGGAGCGAAGCATAAGGCGGGCGAATTTGGAAATGTAATGACCGACTGCGTAGAACCCGCACAGGAAGATCAGCGAAAAATCAGGGTAGCCGAAGTGCGTGAACCGCAAGAGATCAGCTAACGCGAAAAGACCGATTAGGGCCGCAACGCCACGAAACATGATCCCGAAAATTCGCGCGAAATTGAAGAAAACCCGGAACCAAATCTCTTCCGTCATTGCCCGTACTCCTAACCAATCAAGCCGCACTGCGTTTTTGCGTAAGGACCGCGTTTCCGATCCGCCTGCGCTTCGTTAGCCTCGATCAGCGCGACAATATCACCGATTTCCCAAAGCTTGTCAGTCACGCCAGCGGCCATGGCAGGGGTAACGCGCAGCGCCTTATGGATGCGGACGAAGTTGTAGTACATGAAGTGCAGAGCGACCGCGTTGGCGTGAGCCTCCACCTTTTTCGAAAAGCCGTTGGTCAGACGGGTGAAGCGGCGCATGTGCATCCGCATCGTAAGGTTCTGGCGTTCGGCAAAAGACGTGCTGACGTGCTTGAGGTCGGGATTGCCTTCGATGGTCTCTTTGCGTGCGCCAGTGCATTCGGCGGGACTGTAGCGGCCCTTGGTGCTGTCCGGCGACGTGCCGTAAATCTTGACGAGCATGGCGTAATCAACGTCGCCACCGAAGGCGCCTTCGACCGCTTCAAGATAGGCCCTGTGGCCGTCACTGGTCAGTTGCACGCGGTTGTTGAGACGGCGGGAAAGATCGTCAATGAAGGCCATGGCGTATTCGCTATCACGGCCGCCGACCAGCCACGACATGACAAGCTTGGTGTCGGCATCGATGGCCGTCCAAGTCCAGGTATCGCCAGCCCATTCCGGCGCAGCCTTGGCGGCCCGCACGTTCTTTTCCTTGGCGTAGGTGAAGCTCCATATTTCGTCTACCTGAATGCGCTTGCTGGTCAGGTTGCGCAGGGCTTCGTCCTGATAGGCCGCGCACACCGCGCCAGCATCCGAAAGCAGCTTAGCGACGGTGTTCTTGCTCATGCCCATAACGCGGGTGATGGCACGGATCGACTGGCCTTCGCAGAGCAGGTGCAGGATTTGCGAGCGGGTTTTGGTGTCGAGCTTGTTCATACCCGCACCCTCGCAAACTTCAAATCGACAGTCAAGCATAAGGGTCAGTTTAACGCATGGCGTTCATCCGTTTATTGACGCGTAAGTGTTTGGCGTGTAGAGTGATTCCGCATGAGGATCGTGTTCGCGGACAAAGACCTTGCGCGCATATTGACAGAGGAGGCCCACAAGCTCGGGCTTCCGATCGCTGTCATCAAGGCGGCCCGCAACAAGCTCGTGCAGTTGGAAGCAGCACCGGACGAGCGAACCTTGAGAAACCTTAAAGGGCTTAATTTCAAAAAACGGCAGGGCGTCGATGACGGCGTTCGGTCGATACGTGTCAATGACCAGTATCGCATTCTATTCACGATCTCAGACGGGGATCGTCCACCCGTCGCGACGATCCAGGCAATTGGCGACACGCACTAGAGGAGGTTCGGTATGACCATCGCATCTAGCCTTATTGACGTGCCGCACCCCGGCGAGTTCATCCGCGAGGAGCTTGATGCGCGCGGCTGGTCTCAGCGCGACCTCGCTTACATTCTTGGAGTGCAGGAGCAGGCTATCAACCCGATCATTTCGGGAAAGCGAGGCATCAGCCCCGAGATGGCCAAGGCACTTGGTGACGCGTTCGACGTGTCGGCTGAGTACTTCGCGAATTTGCAGCAAGCATACGAAATGGCGAACGCGCACGCGCCGGACCCCGGTGTGGCACGGCGCGCTCATCTACAAAACGTATATCCGATTAGGGAAATGATCAGGCGGGGATGGTTGGAGGATACCGGTATAGGTCTTCTTGAAGCGCAATTGATGCGGTTCTTTGGTAAGAACGATCTGTCGGACATCCCGTATTTGGATCACGCCGCGAAGAAGGCTGACTATTCCGAAGACACTCCTACGCAAATGGCATGGCTTTTTCGCGTCCGGCAGCTTGCATCGGAAATGGTCGTGGAAGGCTACTCTGAAACCAGGCTGCGAGCGTTGGCGCGTGATCTCTATCGCTTCATGATTGATCCTGAGGATGTCCGGCGAGTTCCCCGCGCGCTTGCGGAATGCGGTGTTCGCTATGTAATCGTCGAGACGCTTCCGAAGGCAAACATTGACGGCGTTTGCTTCTGGCTTGACGACGCGTCTCCCGTGATTGGCATGACAACGCGATTTGATCGGATCGATAATTTCTGGTTCGTCCTACGGCATGAGATTGAGCACGTGCTGAACAGGGACGGGCGCGGCAGTCTTAGGCCAGAGATCGTAGATATCGAACTAGAAGGAGAGCGGGCCGGAACTGGCGAAAATCTCACAAAAGAAGAACGCTTGGCCAATCAGGCGGCAGCCGATGCCTGTGTTCCTTCCAGTGATTTGGAATCCTTCTTCCTTCGGAAGTTCCCCTTCATTTCGGAGCGAGACATGCTCGGGTTCGCCCGTCGAGTGCAGAGGCACCCCGGAATTGTAGTCGGGCAGCTCCAGCGCAAAATGGATCGATATGACTGGCTCGCACGATACAAGGTGAAAATACGGCAGTTTCTGATTGGCAGCGCTTTGATTGATGGGTGGGGAAACGCTGCCCCGTCTACTCTCTAGGAGTTCCCACAATGGCGAAATACAAAGAGACATTACAGCGCATCTGGCACCAATACGAAAACGAGCACGGTCACGTTCCCGCTTCGACCCGTGAAGCGGTGCAGTGGGGCGTTTCGCGTGGAATGATCCAGGCACCGGAAGTGGACCCGCTTGCGAAGCTGGTTGAAGACATGTCCGATGCCCTTCGCGAAGAATATGCTATCGACGCGGAGGGCCGCCGCTATAGAGTGAACCATGCGGTCAGGGTCACCCGTGCCGGGGTGCAGTACACCCTCTGGGGCGTAATGAAGGATGCGCCGCGTGAGCACATGCAGAAGGCGTTCATTCAGCGCCGCGAGCAAATCGTTGGCGATTGCGTGCAGCTAGCGACGGACGTTGACGCCTACAATGCAATGAAGACCGACCAGCCGCGTATTCAGATGGTCTTTGACTTCCGAGATGACATTGCAGAGCGCTTCGCGCTCGACGAACCAAGAGCCGCCTAGCTCTTCTTCCATCGTGCCTCGGCAGCGATCCGCGCTATTTCGGATCGCTGTTGCGGGGTCAAAGCTTTCATCCGAGCTTTGGAGCCTTTCAAACCACCCTTGACCGCACTGGCGAGCGGTTTCTTATCCTCGGCCTCGCCTGTGGCGAGCGAGACAATCGACTTCGCCAACTGGTTAGGATCGCGCGGGCGCTTTGGGTGCTTCGTCATGGCTTGAAGATGGCATGCGCTTCCGCCTATTTCCAGACAGAGCGGAGGCGAAAGCACCTATTGTGATCGGGGCGAAATTTCAAACTGACCCACTACCCTTCAGGCAATAACAAATAGCGCGACGGGCAGGCCGCGAGAGCCTGCCAAATCAGTTTGCCGGCGCAGGTGCTGGCGCTGGCGCCGGAGCGGGCGCAGGCGTGGCCGGCTCGTTGTCGGCCGGAGCCTCGCCCTCGCTGTCGTCGGGCGCCGTCGCGTTGTCGTCGCCGGGTGCCGGCGGCTCCGCCGCGGGCTGGTCGCCCGTTGCCGGCGCGCCGGCCTGCGGCGTGCCCTTATGCGTGTATTTGTTGACCAGTTCCTCGGTGTTTTCCGGCAGCACGCTTTCGAGCTTGGCGCCGATCGACTCGAGCAGCGGCCGCGACTTGGCATTGGCGACCCAGGCGGGAGTCTTGGCGCCGGCCAGCCAGTTGAAGAACAGGAGCGCCACCGCGACCACCAGGATGCCGCGCGCCGCGCCATAGAGGAAGCCGAGCGTGCGGTCGAGCGCGCCGATGCGCGAATCGATGATCCAGTCGGCAAGCTTCATGGTGATGACCGAGACGACGATCAGCGCGATGACGAAGACGACGCCCGCGGAAGCGGCCATCGCGATCTTGTCGTTCTCGATATAGGGCTGAACGTAAGGCAGGACCGGCTTGTAAAAGAAGAACGCCGCCGCAGCCGCCGCTGCCCAGGAAACCACCGACAGAACTTCGCGCGAGAAACCGCGCACCATGGCGAGCATCGCTGAAACCAGGGTGAAGCCGACGAGAATTCCGTCAAGCAGCGTAATCGGCATGTCCTCGCCCCACTTCCTGTCTTACGGCTTGATGAGCCGCGTCACTCATCGTCGCCGGCACGGCCGCGCCGTGAGCCGGCTATGCGCGCCACAAGGTCGGCAAGCTCGGTGGGCTGGAACGCGCCGGCCCCGATCCCCCCGGCAATTTCCTCGCTGCCGAGCGGCAGTACCGCGCTACCGAAACCCAGCTTTTCGGCTTCTTTGAGACGCTGCTGCGCATGCGCAACCGGCCTCACCGCGCCCGATAGGCTGATTTCGCCGAAATAGACGCAATCGGCGGGAAGGGCAAGACCGGTGAGCGATGAAACCAGCGCGGCGGCGACCGCCAGATCGGCCGCCGGTTCCGAGATCCGGTAGCCGCCGGCGACGTTGAGATAGACATCGTGCTGGCCGAAGCGGACGCCGCAATGCGCTTCGAGCACGGCAAGCACCATCGACAGCCGCGCGCCGTCCCAGCCGACGACGGCGCGGCGCGGCGTGCCGAGCGAGGAGGGCGCGACCAGCGCCTGGATCTCGACCAGCACCGGCCTGGTGCCTTCCATGCCGGCGAAAACCGCGGCGCCCGGCGATTTTGCATGGCGTTCGCCAAGGAAAAGCTCGGACGGATTGGAGACTTCGCGCAGGCCCTTGTCCGACATCTCGAAGACGCCGATCTCGTCGGTCGGCCCGAAGCGGTTCTTCACCGTGCGAAGGATGCGGAAGTGATGGTTACCTTCGCCTTCGAAGTAAAGCACGCCGTCGACCATGTGCTCGACCACGCGAGGGCCCGCGATCTGGCCCTCCTTGGTGACATGCCCGACGAGCACGATCGCGGCGCCTGTGGATTTCGCGTAGCGGATCATCGCTTGAGCAGCGGCGCGCACCTGGGTGACGGTGCCCGGTGCCGAATCGGCAAGGTCGGTCCACAGCGTCTGGATGGAATCGAGGATGACGAGGTCCGGCCGCTTGCCGTCGGCGATGGTGGCGAGAATGTCCTCGACATTGGTTTCGGCGGCAAGCTCGACCGGCGTCGAGGCGACGCCGAGGCGCTGCGCCCGCAGCCTGATCTGCGCCACCGCTTCCTCGCCCGAGACATAGACGATGCGATGGCCTTTCGAGGCGAGTGCCGCCGCCGCTTGCGTCAAAAGCGTCGACTTGCCGATGCCGGGATCGCCGCCGACCAGCAGCGCCGAGCCGCGCACGAAGCCGCCGCCGGTGGCGCGGTCGAGCTCGCCGATGCCCGACACGATGCGCGGCGCGTCCTCGATGTCGCCGGAAAGGCTGGTGAGCACCACGGCGCGGCCTTTGCGGGCGTTGCGCGTGTTCGCCGGCCCCGAGCCGATGCCGCCGGACGTGCCTTCCTCGACCAGCGTGTTCCACTCGCCGCAGGCATCGCATTTGCCCGCCCAGCGCTGATGCACCGAGCCGCAATTCTGACAGATGAACTGAACGCGCGATTTGGCCATTAGACGCGGCCCGATATTGGATAGGCTGGCGGGACAGCGCCCCCAGGGGGGCGACGGAGTGAGGCGTTTCCCAAAAGCTACTCAAACCTCTCCGGCAGATGGTGCTCTTCGGCCAGATCGGAGAACCGCGTGAACTCGCCGTGGAAGGCGAGGCTGACGGTGCCGGTCGGTCCGTGGCGCTGCTTGGCGACGATGCACTCGGCCTTGCCGCGCGCCTCGTTCATCTCGTTTTCCCACTTGACGTATTCTTCGGTGCCGAGCTTCGGCTCGCGGTTCTTGAGGTAGTATTCCTCGCGATAGACGAACAGCACCACGTCGGCGTCCTGCTCGATCGAGCCGGATTCGCGAAGGTCGGAGAGCTGCGGGCGCTTGTCGTCGCGGCTTTCGACCTGACGCGACAGCTGCGATAGCGCGATGATCGGCACGCCGAGCTCCTTGGCCAAAGCCTTCAAGCCCGTGGTGATCTCGGTGATTTCCTGCACGCGGTTCTGCGAGGCGCGCGCGCTCGATCCCTGCATCAGCTGGATATAGTCGATGACGATCAGGTCGAGGCCGCGCTGCCGCTTCAGCCGGCGCGCTCGCGCCGAAAGCTGCGCGATCGAGATGCCGCCGGTCTGGTCGATGAACAGTGGGATCTTCTGCATCGTCTGCGAGCAGGCGACGAGTTTTTCGAAATCCATCTCGGTGATCTCGCCGCGGCGGATCTTCGAGGAAGAAATCTCGGTCTGCTCGGAGATGATGCGGGTGGCGAGCTGCTCCGACGACATTTCCAGCGAGAAGAAGCCGACGACGCCGCCATTGGCCGCCTTGAAGGTGCCGTCGGCCTGCTGCGCCGGCCGGTAGGCTTCGGCGATGTTGAAGGCGATGTTGGTGGCCAAGGACGTCTTGCCCATGCCGGGACGTCCGGCGAGCACGATCAGGTCGGAGGGCTGCAGGCCGCCCATGCGGCGGTCGAGGTCGCGCAAGCCGGTGGAGATGCCGGACAGATGGCCGTCGCGCATATAGGCGGCGTTGGCCATGTCGACGGCGGTCTTGACCGCATCGTTGAAGCTTTCGAAGCCGCCGTCATAGCGGCCGGTTTCGGCGAGCTCGAACAGCCGCCGCTCCGCGTCCTCGATCTGGTCGGAGGGCGACATGTCGACCGGCGCGTCATAGGCGATGTTGACCATGTCCTCGCCGACGGTGATCAGCGCGCGGCGCGTGGCGAGGTCGTAGATGGCGCGGCCATAGTCGGTGGCGTTGACGACTGTGACTGCTTCGACGGCCAGCCGCACGACATATTGCGCCACCGTCATGTCACCGACCTTCTCGTCGGCCGGCAGGAAGGTCTTCAGCGTGATCGGCGTCGCGATCTTGCCCATGCGGATCAGCTCGGACGCGACTTCGAAGATCCGGCGGTGCAGCGGCTCGTAGAAATGAGCGGGCTTGAGGAAATCGGAGACGCGGTAGAAAGCGTCGTTGTTGACGAGAATGGCGCCGAGCAGCGCCTGCTCGGCCTCGATGTTGTTCGGTGCCTCGCGATAAAGCGGCGTCTCCGCCGCGCCGAATTTTCTCGCCGCCTCTGCCATGATGTCCCCGATTTCGATCCCGCCTTCCTCGATATCAGAACGGGAAAATTCAGTGCTGACCTTTCTGCAACAGTACGATTCTGACTAACCTTGATGCTCGCGATTCACAGCCAAAATTTTCTGGTGGAAAAAATCGTCATTGACTCGAATCGAAGAGGCAGAAAGATAGCTCTTCAAACGAGAACAAAACAAGAAAATTCCTATCGCAGCTTATCGCCCCAGTCCGCCCGCCGCGCGGCCTTGAACACATCGCCGTCGCGCTTACTGAACAACTGATCGCCGGCGCTGCCATCGGGCTGGCAGAGTTTCAGCACCACCTTGCCGGAGCCGCCCTTCGGCGGCGCGATCACCCGTGCGGGGCGCGCCGGCGCCGGCCGCCTGGAGGCTGCGAGATAGATGAATTTTTCGTCTTCCCACGGCACCTCGGCCTCCTTGACCAGGCGATGCAGGCGCGAGCGGGCGACGCGCCGCGCGAAATGGCACCAGTCGGGCGGCGCGAGCGGGCAGGGCGCCTCATGCGGGCACGGCGCCAGGACATGCGCGCCGTCCGCGATCAGCTGTTGCCGCGCGGCAAGGATGCGCTGCCAGCCGGCGGGCGTGCCGGGCTCGACGAGGAGAATTGTGTCGGCCGTGAGCCGCCAGAGCCGGTCGATGAGCTTCGGCAGCGATAAAGGCACGATCTCGTCCAGCACATAGGCGGCGCTGACCAGGTCTGCGGGCTCCATGCCGTCAAGATCGATGGTGGCGTCGCCGGCGATCCAATCGGTGCGGGCTGCAATCGCGCCTTGCGCCAGCGACTGCCCGGCCCTGCGCACGGCAGCACTTGCCTCGACCAGAACCGCCCGTTCCAGCTCGGGCCAGGCATCAATCGTGGCCCAAAGCATGGTGCCAGGGCCCGCGCCGATATCGAGCAGGCTTGCCGGCCGGAAATCGGGGCGGGCCTCCCCCAGCGCATCCAGGCTGGCGCGGATGGCGGCGTAGGTCGCGGGCAGCCGCGTTGCCAGATAGGCCTTGACCGCCATGTCCTCGCCCATGTGCAGGCGGCCGTCGCGCAGCTCGGCGCGGTAGCGCTCGGAAAGCGTCCTTGCGGCCTGCTTCAGCGCCGGAAGCGGCACTTTTTCCAGCAGGCTGTCGACGCCTTGGCGGAGCGGGGCGGGGAGTTCCATCGCTCAGGCCCCGCGCGGCGCAAGCAGGATGACGGAGGCCCCGACGATACAGAGCGCCGCGCCCGCCAGATCCCAGCGGTCGGGACGCACGCCTTCCACCAGCCACAGCCAGCCGAGCGAGGCGGCGATATAGATGCCGCCATAGGCGGCGTAGGCGCGGCCGGCGGCGTTGGTGTCGACCAGCGACAGCAGGAAGGCGAACAGCGCCAGCGAGACGAGGCCGGGAAGAAGCCAGAGTGCTGACTTCTCCAGCCGCCACCATGCCCAGAACGAAAAGCAGCCGGCGATCTCGGCGAGGGCGGCTGCGACATAGATGAGGTAGGTCATGAAAAAGGTCCCGCGAACGAGACCTTTTTCGTTGCGCCAGGCCGCAATGGCAAGCGGCAATGCGTGCCTATTCCACCGCCTTGCGCCTGCGCGTCGGCTGGGCCGGCTGGGCGGCGGGCGCTTCAGGCTCCGGATGGTCGTGGTCGCGCAGCTCCAAGGCTTTCTCGCACTTGGCGATATAGTCGCGCGTCACCGGTAGCGTGTCGTTCCTCTTGGCGATCTGGAACTGGAAGATCACCAGGTCCTGCCAGCGGAAGGCGGCTTCCGAGGCGGCGAGATAGAACTCCCACATGCGGCAGAAGCGCTCGTCATAGATCGCCTTGGCCTTGTCGCGGTTGGCGGCGAAGCGTGCGCCCCAGTGCTTCAGCGTATCGGCGTAATGCAGCCGCAGGATTTCTATGTCCGTCACCACCAGGCCCGACTTCTCGATCGCCGGCATCACTTCCGACATCGCCGGGACGTAGCCGCCCGGGAAAATGTATTTGCGCACGAAGGCGCTGGTCGCCCACGGCACGCCGGAACGGCCGATCGTGTGGAGCAGCATAACGCCATCCGGCTTGAGCAGCGTCGCCGCCTTGTCGAAGAAGGTTCGGTAATGATTGACGCCGACATGCTCGAACATGCCGACCGAGACGATGCGGTCGAAGCGCTCGTTGATGTGCCGATAGTCCTTGAGCTCGAAATGCGCGCGGTCCTGCAGGCCTTGCGCATGCGCGCGGTCGGTGGCGACGCCATGCTGCTCGGTCGAAAGCGTCACGCCCTGCACGTCGACGTCGAAGGCCTTGGCGAGATAGAGGCCGAGCCCGCCCCAGCCGGAGCCGATGTCGAGCACGGTCTGGCCAGCCTTGAGCCTGAGCTTGGCGGCGATGTGGCGCTTCTTGGCAAGCTGCGCTTCGTCCAGCGTCATGTCGGGCTGCTCGAAATAGGCGCAGGAATACTGCATGTCCTCGTCGAGGAAGAGCTTGTAGAGCTCGCCCGACAGGTCGTAGTGGCGCTGCACATTGCGGCGCGAGCGTGCTGCGGTGTTGATCTGCTGCAGCCGGCGGAAGGCATGGCGCAGACCCTCGATCGCCTTCGACCAGGACACGTCGATGCCGCTCGAGCCCATGTTCTGGAACGCGATGCGCATCAGCCCGAGAACGCCGCCCTCGAGCACATCCAGCTCGCCGTCCATATAGGCTTCCGGCACCGCCAGCATCGGATCGAAGCTGATGGCGCGCTCGGCATGCAGGGTCTTGATGTGGATATGCACCGGCTCGCCGCTGCCGTCGCCGAACTTGTGCGTGGTGCCCTTCGGCCCGGTCACCTTGAGGTCGCCGGCCCGCACCAGGCGCTCGAGAACGTGCTTCAACAGGATATTCATGACCACATGTCCCCTCAGTCGGATCACCCGCAATCGGACTGGAATGCCAAAGTGCCACAGCGCGTCGCCCGCGTCCAATCGACGCGCCACGCTGTAATGTGCACAAGATATAGGGTGTCGAAAAGTTCCGTTTGGCACAAAAAAGCCCGGGTCTGAGACCCGGGCGTTAGTCCAGAAAATTCTGGAGGATCGTGAACCGAAGCGACGCCTCGGTTGTGTGGTCGATCAGGCGTTCTCTTCGCCGCCCTCGAACTCGGCGTTCGGGTCGAAGAAATTCTCCGGCCGGGCGTTGTCGTTGATGTCGTCGCCATAGATGGCTTCGGCGGTGGTCAGCGTCTCGCCCTTGGCCTGGCGCTCCGCCTCGTCGGCCGAACGGGCGACGTTGAGCGTCACGGTGACCTCGACTTCCGGATGCAGCGCGATCGCCACGTTGGAGAGGCCGATGGTCTTGATCGGCTGGTTGAGCTCGATCTGGTTGCGGCTGACGGTGAAGCCCTCGGCGGTGAGCAGCTCGGCGATGTCGCGGGTCGACACCGAGCCGTAGAGCTGGCCGGTCTCGCCGGCCGAGCGCACGACGATGAAGCTCTTGCCGTCCAGCGTCTCGGCGATCTTCGAGGCCTCCGACTTACGCTCCAGGTTGCGGGCTTCGAGCTGGGCGCGCTGGCCCTCGAACTTCTTCTTGTTGGCTTCGTTGGCGCGCAGCGCCTTGCCCTGCGGGAGCAGGAAATTGCGGGCGAACCCGTCCTTGACCTTCACGGTCTCGCCCATCTGGCCGAGGCGGGAAATGCGCTCGAGGAGGATGACTTCCATGGTTTCGTTCCTTCGTCTGGGCGTCGATCGTCCGATCGGCGCTGAATGAATTGGAACAGGTCAGGAAGCTTTGGCGCGGCGTCGCCGCTCTTGTCGCTGTCCTGCCTGTCTGGGCAGTTAGAGGCAATTGGCCCCAACTCGGGATTTTGATCGAGACCCAGCGGCGCCCGTCGCCATGGGTGAAAGAAGCGGGCGGCGAGCCGCCCGCTTCGGAAATCCTAGCGAACCACGTAGGGCAGCAGGCCGAGGAAGCGGGCGCGCTTGATCGCCTTGGCGAGCTCACGCTGCTTCTTCTGGCTGACGGCGGTGATGCGCGACGGCACGATCTTGCCGCGCTCGGAAATGTAGCGCTGCAGGAGACGCACGTCCTTGTAGTCGATCTTCGGAGCGTTGGCGCCGGAGAACGGGCAGGTCTTGCGGCGGCGATGGAACGGACGCCGGGTCGGGATCTGGTTGATGTCGACCATTATTCTGCACCCCCTTCAGAGCTTTCGCGCGGACGGCGCGGACCACGGTCGCCGCCGTCACGGTCGCCGAACGAACGCGGACCACGGTCGCCGCGGTCGCGGTCGCCGAAGGAACGCGGACCACGGTCGCCGCGGTCGCGGTCGCCGAAGCCGCCGCGCTCGGAGCGCTCTTCGCGCTTCTGCATCATCGCCGAAGCGCCTTCCTCATGCGCCTCGACCTTGACGGTGAGGAAGCGAAGGACGTCTTCCGACAGGCCCATCTGGCGCTCCATCTCGTTGAGCGCGGCCGGCGGGCAGGTGATGTCCATCAGCGTGTAGTATGCCTTCCGGTTCTTCTTGACCCGGTAGGTGAGGGACTTCAGTCCCCAGTTCTCGATCCGGCCGACCGAGCCGCCATTCGCGGTGATGACGCCCTTGTACTGTTCGACAAGCGCGTCAACCTGCTGCTGCGACAGGTCCTGCCGGGCAAGAAACACATGTTCGTAAAGAGCCATTATGTTTTAGTGCCTTTCTTCGTTTCTCCGTCCGGCCCTCGCGGCTAAGCCTCTGCAACTTGTCCGACCCGATCATCGAGAGCGGGGAAGAAAGGAGCATCGCGAGACGGTCGAGAGCGGAGACACGGGAGGCTGGAAGCGCATCTGGCTTCGTGTCGCGACCTTCGAAAAGGCCACGGCCCTCCGTTCAGCCCCCAGCAAGGACCGGCAGATTGGGGCGGGTCTATACAGCAATTTCCAGCGAAGGCAAGGCCCCGCCGGCGTCACCAATGCCGCGGGCCTGCAGCGGGGGTCCTTCCTCCGCGCCGGCCAGGCAGGTCTTTCTTAACTAACAAACGTGCCCGGTTATCTCAGGAGCGCTCGTGAACTCCATATTTATTAGTAATCGCATACGGTCGGTTGAAGGGCGAACGCAGCCATTGAGGGGGGGGCGGCTTTGGCGTCGATTGAGAATTTCTGGCGCTCGAAGAGCGGCAATTTCGCGTTGGTGCTGGCGCTGGGCGTGCCGGCCATCCTGGCCTCGGTGGCGTTTGCCACCGATGTCTCGACGCTGATGCGGGCCAGGAGCAATCTTCAAAGCGCCCTCGACGCCGCGAACCTCGCCTCCTCGCATCTGGGCGATGCCGAAGTGACCCGCAATGACGCCTTCGACCGCTATTTCCAGGCCAATGTCGCGAGCCACGGCGAATTGTCGAATGCGCAGGCGACGCTCACCGTCGACAAGGGCATCAACTATGTCAGGACCAAGGCCTCCGCCAGCGCCGACGTGAACCTCAACTTCGCCTTCCTGTTCGGCGACGAGAGGCACATTAGCGTCGAAGCCGGCGCGGTCGAATCCAACAACCAGCTCGAAGTGGTGCTGGTGCTGGACAACACAGGTTCCATGGCCGGCGCCCGCATCACGGCGCTCAGGCAGGCAACGACGTCGGTGCTCGACTATCTCGAAGCGGTCAAGTCGCCGACCCGTCCGGTGCACGCTTCGCTGGTGCCCTTCGTCACCGCCGTCAACGTCAACGGCCCTGAATTCGATCCCGCCTGGATCGACATGGACGGGCAGTCGTCGACCAACGGCGTCAATTTCGAACCCGTCGACGGCAAGCGTCCCGACCACATGACGCTGTTCAGGGAGCTGGAGGAGGACGTGCCGGTGTCGAAGCGCACCGGCTGGAACGGCACCGGCTGGAAGGGCTGTGTCGAGGCGCGTCCGGGCGCGCTGAACATCGCCGACACGCCGCCGGACCCGTCGAAGCCCGACACGCTGTTCGTGCCTTATTTCGCGCCCGACGATCCCGACGTCGCCAAGAAGCCTTCCGCCGCCTACGGCAATTCGGCGAGCGGCTACAACAACTCCTATCTCGACGACACCGTCGACAAGGTGAAGCTGGCGAATTCGAAAACCAAGCTCGTCGGCAAGAACGCCGACAAGGTTGCCAAATACCCGGCCTCGACCAACAAGCTGATCACCGAGACCGGCAGCGCGATCACCATCGGCCCGAACCGCGCCTGCCCTACGCCGATCATTCCGCTGACGGACGATTTCGACAAGCTGCGCCAGGCGGCCGCCCAGATGAGCGAATGGAACGGCTCCGGCACCAATGTCTCGGAAGGTCTGGCCTGGGGCCAGCGGGTGCTGTCGCCGCAGCCGCCTTACACCGATGCCGCCCCCTGGAAGACGCAAGGCGTGAAGAAGGTCGTCATGCTGCTCACCGACGGCGAGAATGTCGTCTATGGCGCGAGCGGCCAGCAGACCAAGTCCGACTACACGTCCTACGGCTATCTCGCCGGCGGCCGCTTCGGCACGGACAACCAGACGGCGGCGGCGCGCAAGGTCGACGGCTGGACCAAGGATGTCTGCACGCAGCTGAAAAGCGAAGGCGTGGAACTCTACACGATGGTCCTGCAGGCCGACACGCCGGCCAACCGCGCGCTCTACAGCGCCTGCGCCTCCGACCCGAGCGACTATTACGCCGTCGAGGACCCGGCGAAGCTCCCCAACGTCTTCCAGACGATCGCCAACAAGTTCTCCAGGCTGCAGCTCACCAACTGACGAGGCCTGGCGCGGCCGCATGAGAACGGTCGTGGCAAGATGAATCCGCCATGACCCGCTTTTCAATCCCCTTCGGTTCAAATGAGCCGGCGCCAGCCTGACAGTACCGCCACTGCCAACTCAGCTCGTATGCGCGATGAGCTTGTCCACTGTCTCGGGAAGTCCGGCGTTCGACCAGATGCCAGGGCGCGTCGTGATGCTTCGGAAACAGTGCATTCATCGCAGCGCTAAGTCCGACGCAAGTCGTTCCGCTGCTGCGAAAGGCGATCGACGTGTTCGCCCTGGGTGGCTTTCATTGAACCCACCGCGACCGCCACCGGGCCTCCAACGTCGAATACAGGGCGCCGACTGATCAGCCCAACTGTCCAGTGGGCTTGGATTGCCGTCACCTCAGCTCGTATGCGCGACGAGCTTGTCCACCGTCTCGGGGAAGAAGTCGGGCGCCGAGTGGCGCTTGCCGAACATCATGTCGTACTGGATGAGCCGGAAATCGTTGATCTTCGGATCGATCTGCTTTTGCCGCGCCCAATCCGGCGTCGCTTCGCCCGCGGGCGACAAAAGCAGGTTGCGGTCGACCACGCGGTAGTGTTCGCGCAGCGCGCCGAGGAACCCGGTGTAGTAGGGATGCGTGATGCCGGCCGTGGTCAGGATATGGTAGGGCAGGAAGGCCGGGCTGACGGCGCCGAGATGTTCCACCGGGCCGGACCGGTTCGACCAGATGACCAGAGGCGTGTCGTGATGCTCGAGCGCGGCGTCCGCTGTCGGTTCCTTGCGCGGCGCGACATTATCCTTGAGGAAGCCGGTCTCGACATAGACGGGGCCCAGCGGCGGCAGGTGGTCGCCGAAGAAGGCGATGATGGTCGGCCGCTGGCGCTTCTTCGCCCAGTCGATCAGCCGCTGCAGGCCGTGGTCGGCATCGGCCGAGCCCTCGGCATAGGAAAGCAGCGATTCCCGCGCCCAGGAGCTGATCGACGCGTCGACCGAATGCGTCGGGTTATAGTAGCGATAGGGTTCGTACGGACCGTGGTTCTGCAGGCTGACGGCGAACAGGAAAACCGGATCGTCGCCGGTGTCGGCCTCGCGGATGATCTCGTCGGTCATCGCCGCGTCAGAGGCGAGCGGCCCGCGTTTTTCCATCGGCGGCAGCGTCTCTTCGGAGCGGAAGTCGCTGAAGCCGAAATCGGCATAGACGGCGCCGCGGTTCCAGAACCAGTTGGTGCCCGGATGAATGGCGCGCGCCCGGTAGCCTTCGCTCTTCAGGAAGGTCGCCAGCGAGGGCGTCGGCGTGCGCACATATTGCTGGTAGGGGATCGAGCCTGCCGGCAGGAAGGCGTTGGAAAAGCCGGTCAGCGCCTCGAACTCGATATTGGCGGTCATGCCGCCGAACTCGGGCGAGAACATCGAGCCGGAGCGCAACGCGCGCACTGTCGGGATCGGGTCCGGCTTGATGGTGACACCGGGCAGCATGGTCGGATCCCAGAAGGATTCACTCATCACCACGATGATGTCAGGCTTCTCCTCCGGCACCGAAGCGGTGACGTCGGGCCGCTGGATCGCGGCCATCGTCTTGTCGGAATAGCCGGGCGGCGCCGAGACATGCGCCATCGGCACGTTCATCGCGAAGGCCAGCGCAAAGCCGTTCGAGGCGTAGTTTTCCTTCTGGTCCCACATGATCGGGATGATCTGCAGCCGGTCGCGCGTCCACGAAAAGGTGGCGTAGTCCATGATCGAGACGAAAAAGGCGAGCAGCGGCACGGCAAGCGCCAGTCGCGCCACGCGGCCCTTGCGGCTGAGGATCGGCACCCGCCGGCGCCAGCTCCGCCAGCCATAGACGAGCAGCGTCAGGCCGCCGACGATGCCGGCGGCCAGCATGACGGCGGTCCACGGGCGCTCGCGCACCAGCAGCGGCATCAGGGCCATGATCTGGCGGGCAAACAGGAAATCCGTCGGATAGAGCGGGTCGCCTAGATAATGCGATTTCTGGTGGCCGACAAAGGCCAGCGCCAGTGTCAGCGGCGCCACGATCATCAGGTTTTGATGGCTGCGCCCGAGTATGGCGTCGAGCCCGACCATGACCAGCGCGAAGAGGATGATGGTGGTCCAGCCCGGTTTGAACGGTTGCAGGAAGAAATCGACCGTGCCGAAGAAATCGCCGCGCACGATCCATTCGATCGCGAATACAAGCAGGGCCGCGGCAAGAAGTGTCGCCAGGCCGTAGCGTACAGTCGGCCAGGGTCGCCCCGGCAGATAGCCGGTGGACGGATCGTCTTCCAAAAATTGAGGCACGGGTTTGGCCGCGCCTTTCCTGATCCTTGCCACTTTACTTCCCCCGGCCCACGCAACACGCCTTCCACGCGCGTCATGGTTTTGTCATTGAAGTGTCACGCAAAGCTAGCGCCTGTGGCGGAAATAAGAAGAGCCAGCAAACTAAACGTGAGCGGTTTTCATCAGGTGTGATCGCCAAAAAGCCTTTTGGAACAGGGAGTCACCGTGGTTTTCCGGCTGAAATGTACCGCGAACGGCCGCCCGCGGGCTTGACTTGGCCGTCCGCCTTGCGCCAGAGGCAGGGAAAAACCAGCCTCTGGAGAGACCAAAAATGGCCGTCGCATTCACCTTTCCGGGCCAGGGCAGCCAGGCCGTCGGCATGGGCAAGGACCTCGCCGACCAGTTCCCCGAAGCGCGCCACGTCTTCGAGGAAGTCGACGCCGCGCTCGGCGAAAGCCTGTCGAAGCTGATCTGGGAAGGCCCGGAAGAGACGCTGACGCTGACCGCCAACGCCCAGCCGGCGCTGATGGCGGTGTCGCTGGCGGCGATGCGGGCACTCGAAGCGCGCGGCTTCTCGCTGAAGGACAAGGTGGCCTACGTCGCCGGTCATTCGCTGGGCGAATATTCCGCGCTTGCCGCGGCCGGCTTCGTTTCGGTCGGCGACGCTGCGCGGCTGCTACGCACACGTGGCAATGCGATGCAGGCGGCGGTGCCGGCCGGAGAGGGCGCCATGGCCGCGATCATCGGGCTGGAGCAGGCCGATGTCGAAGCCGCCTGCACCGAGGCCGCGAAAGGCTCGGTCTGCCAGATCGCCAACGACAATGGCGGCGGCCAGCTGGTGATTTCCGGCGCCAAGGCAGCGGTCGAGCTGGCAGCGAAGCTCTGCACTGAAAAGGGCGCCAAGCGGGCGCTGATGCTGCAGGTTTCGGCCCCCTTCCACTCGGCGCTGATGGCACCGGCGGCCGACATCATGCGCGAGGCGCTGGCGGGCGTGGCCAAGCAGGCGCCGGTGGTTCCGGTCGTCTCCAACGTCACCGTCACGCCGACCAGCGATCCGGACGAGATCGCCCGCCGCCTGGTCCAGCAGGTGACCGGCCGCGTGCGCTGGCGCGAGACGGTCGAATGGTTCGGCGCCAATGGCGTGTCGACGCTTTACGAGGTCGGCGCCGGCAAGGTGCTGTCGGGCCTGGCGCGCCGCATCAACCGCGACATCGCCACCGGCGCGGTCGGCACGGCGGCGGATGTCGAGGCGGCGCTGGCGGCACTTGGTTGATAGGCCTGGGCTGACAGGTTTGGGCTGACAGGCTGGCGATTTGGCTGCACCTGTGCGAAGGGTGCGCTCTGAGATCAGGAGACAACAAATGTTCGAACTGACCGGCCGCAAGGCGCTCGTCACCGGGGCATCGGGAGGCATCGGCGAAGCGATCGCCAGGGTGCTGCACAGCCAGGGCGCTATCGTCGGCCTGCATGGCACGCGCGTGGAGAAGCTCGAGGCGCTCGCCGGCGAACTCGGCGATCGGGTAAAGCTCTTTCCGGCGGATCTGACGAACCGCGACGCGGTCAAGGCGCTCGGGCAGAAGGCGGAAGCCGATCTCGAGGGCGTCGATATCCTGGTCAACAATGCCGGCATCACCAAGGACGGTCTGTTCGTGCGGATGTCGGACGCCGACTGGGATTCCGTGATCGAGGTGAACCTCACCGCCGTGTTCCGGCTGACCCGCGAGCTGACCCATCCGATGATGCGCCGCCGCCATGGCCGCATCATCAACATCACCTCGGTGGTCGGCGTCACCGGCAATCCGGGCCAGACCAACTACTGCGCTTCCAAGGCCGGCATGATCGGCTTTTCCAAGTCGCTGGCGCAGGAGATCGCCACCCGCAACATCACCGTCAACTGCGTCGCCCCGGGCTTCATCGAATCGGCGATGACCGACAAGCTCAACGACAAGCAGAAAGAGACGATCATGGCCGCGATCCCGACCCGGCGCATGGGCACCAGCGCCGAGGTCGCGTCCGCCGTCGCCTACCTCGCCTCCAATGAGGCGGATTACGTCACCGGCCAGACCATTCATGTGAATGGCGGCATGGCGATGATTTGACGGGCGACAATCCGCGACCGGACGCCTGTGAAAACAGCCATTTCGGCTTGGACGCCCGTGATTTTTCGTGTAATGCGGCCCGCAACCCGGCGGTTCGGGCAAAAACCGGTCCTGGGGCGTTGCGTTGCCCGCAAGACCATCTTTCAGCTTGATTAGCGGCATTCCGCCCGCTAACGAAGATAGACAACTTAAGACGAGGATTGCCCCAAATGAGTGACACCGCAGAGCGCGTCAAGAAGATCGTCATCGAGCATCTCGGCGTCGATGCCGACAAGGTGACGGAGCAGGCGAGCTTCATCGACGATCTGGGCGCGGACAGCCTCGACACGGTCGAACTCGTCATGGCGTTCGAAGAAGAGTTCGGCGTCGAGATTCCGGACGATGCCGCCGAGACCATTCTGACGGTCGGCGACGCCGTGAAGTATATCGACAAGGCCTCGGCCTGAGTTTTTTCGCAGGCATGACTGGGGAGGACCTGCGATGAGGCGTGTCGTCGTCACGGGCCTTGGCCTGCTTTCGCCGTTCGGCATGGGCGTCGAGCACAGCTGGCGGGAACTGCTCTCCGGCCGCAGCGCCTGCCGGCGCGTCACCGAATTCGAGGTGGACGATCTTGCGTGCAAGATCGCCCACATCATCCCGCGTGGCGACGGCTCGAACGGCACCTTCAATCCGGAGGCCGTGCTCGAGCCGAAGGAATTGCGCAAGATCGGCGAGTTCATCCTGTACGGGATCGCCGCCGCCGACGAGGCGCTGGCCGATTCCGGCTGGAAGCCTGAGACGCATGGGGACCAATGCGCCACCGGCGTGCTGATCGGTTCCGGCATCGGCGGCATCGACGGCATCGCCGAAAACGCGATGATCCTCAAGGAGCGCGGACCGCGCCGCATCAGCCCCTTCTTCATTCCCGGGCAGATCATCAACCTGGTTTCGGGCCAGGTTTCGATCCGCCACGGCCTGAAAGGCCCGAACCATGCGGTGGTCACTGCATGCTCGACCGGCGCGCACGCCATTGGCGACGCAGCCCGGCTGATCATGTGGGGCGATGCCGACGTCATGGTGGCGGGCGGCACCGAGGCGCCGATCACCCGGCTGTCGATCGCTGGCTTCGCTGCATGCCGCGCTTTGTCAACCGAGCGCAATGACTCGCCCGAGACCGCGTCGCGTCCCTATGACCGCGACCGCGACGGCTTCGTCATGGGTGAGGGCGCCGGCGTCGTCATCCTGGAAGAGTTGGAGCACGCCAAGGCGCGCGGCGCCAAGATCTATGCCGAAGTCACCGGCTATGGCCTGACGGGCGACGCTCATCACATCACCGCGCCGGCCGAAGACGGCGATGGCGCATTCCGCTGCATGACGGCGGCGCTGAACCGGGCGAAGCTTTCGCCGGCCGACATCGACTACATCAACGCGCACGGCACCTCGACCATGGCCGACACGATAGAGCTCGGCGCGGTCGAGCGCCTGGTCGGCAATGCCGCCTCGAAGATTTCGATGTCATCGACCAAGTCGTCGATTGGCCATCTGCTTGGCGCGGCGGGTGCCGCGGAAGCGATCTTCTCGATCCTCGCCATCCGCGACAACATCGCGCCGGCGACGATCAACCTCGACAATCCGGAACGCGAGACGGCGATCGATCTTGTGCCGAACAAGCCGCGCCAGCGTCAGATCGATATCGCGCTGTCGAATTCCTTCGGCTTCGGCGGCACCAACGCCTCGCTCGTGTTCCAGCGTTACAATGGCTGAAAGATCCCAGGGAACCGCGCGCAGCCGTTTTCGACCGGGATTGCTCAGAGACGGATAACCGGCCGGCAGTCCCGCCACCTGCCGTCATTTTTGCCAAATTCTCCCCTAGCCTGTAACTGGGGGATTCGTTGCAAGATCAGACGGTAGGGCGCCATGAGCACAAATCCGGGGAACACCAATCCGGGCGAAGGCGGGGATTTCGGACGGCAGGGCACGAAGGGTCCGATCGTGCCCAAGACGGCCGCCGAAGCGTTGCGCCCGGAGGCCGGCACGCCGCCGCCGTCGAAACGCTCGCGCGCCTCGCGCAGCCAGGTCGTCGTTTTCCTGAATTTCTTCCTCTCCGTGGTGATCCTGCTCGTGCTCGCCTCGGGCGCGGCGCTCTATTTCGGCATGCAGGCTTTCGTCGAGCCCGGCCCATCCGCCAATGGCGACACTTTCATGATCAAACCGAACACCGGCGTGCAGGAGATCGCGGACCAGCTCGAACGCCGCAACTTGATCAGCGATGCCCGCATCTTCCGGCTCGGCGTGCGCGCCACCGGCAACGAAACCGCGCTGAAGGCCGGCGAATACGCCATCAAGCCGCGCGCCTCGATGCGAGACATCATGGAGCTGTTCAAGAGCGGCAAGTCGGTGATGTACTCGCTGACCATTCCCGAAGGGCTGACGGTCGAGCAGGCGCTGCAGCGCGTCGCCGAGCAGGATGCGCTCACCGGCGACATGCCGGCGACCTTGCCGCCCGAGGGCAGCATTGCCACCGACACCTTGCGCTTCACCCGCGGCGCCACCAGGCAGCAGATGGTCGACAAACTGGTCGCCGACCAGAAGAAGCTGGTCGAGGAGGTCTGGTCGCATCGCGCGCCCGACCTGCCGATCGCCAACATCGATGACTTCGTCACGCTTGCCTCGATCGTCGAGAAGGAAACGGGCAAGAGCGACGAGCGTTCGCGCGTCGCTGCGGTGTTCCTCAACCGCCTGGCCAAGGGCATGCGGCTGCAGTCCGACCCGACCATCATCTACGGCCTGTTCGGCGGCAAGGGCAAACCCGCCGACCGGCCGATCTACCAGTCCGACATCGACAAGCAGACGCCCTATAACACCTATCTGATCAAGGGCCTGCCGCCGACGCCGATCGCCAATCCCGGCCGCGCGGCGCTCGAGGCGGTCGCCAATCCGTCGAAGACCGACGACCTCTATTTCGTCGCCGACGGCAGCGGTGGCCACGTCTTTGCCGCGACGCTGGAAGAGCACAATCAGAACGTCGCCCGCTACCGGACGCTGCAGAAGAAGCAGGCGGATGCCGCCGCCAAGGCTTCCGGCCAGACGACGGCGCCAGCCGCTCCCGATGGCAACGCCGACGGCAATGACGCCGGCGACGGCGGCGAGAACGGTGACGCCGGCGGCGACGCGGCGCAGTAGGCGCAATGCATGTCGCCCAAAAGTGCGTAGCGGTTTTGGGATAACGACATGCATCAGACAGGAGCATGTCGCCCAAAAGTGCGTAGCGGTTTTGGGATAACGACATGCATCAAACGGAAACTCGCGTCCTTTGACGCGGGGCCATATTCATGTTTTGAGGGGACGCCGGTAGATCGTCCGGCGATTTTTGGGATGCGCGGCGCCGGGCCTTACGCCTGGGCTGCGACAGGGGGACGACAGGGCAATGAGCCTGCAGAGCATGACCGGCTTCGCGCGGTGCGCCGCCGAAAGCGAAGGCACCTCGATCGCCTGGGAGGTGAAATCGGTGAACGGCAAGAGCGCCGAGGTAAGGCTGCGGCTGCCGCAGGGTTTCGACCGGCTGGAGACCGCGGTTAGGCAGACCGTTCAGAAGCGCTTCGCGCGCGGCAATTTCCAGGCGACGTTGACCGTTGGCCGCGCCGCCGCAAAGCAAACTCAGCCGGTGGTCAACGAGGCGTTCCTCAAGGACCTGGCGGGACTCGCCAAGCGCTTGCAGGAGCAGTTCGACACCGGGCCAGCCACCGCCGACGGCCTGCTCTCGCTGCGCGGCGTGCTCGACATTCCCGAGGCGATAGAGACCGAGGAGGAGCGGGCGACGCTTGATGCCGCGATCCTGTCGGCGCTCGAGACGGCGCTCACCGGCCTGGAGCAGGCGCGCCGCGGCGAGGGCGCGGCGCTCGGCGCACTGCTTTCCGGCCATGTCGACATCATCGAGGCGCTGACGCTGAGGGCGGAAGCCGACCCGTCGCGCGAGCCTGCGGCAATCCGCGAGCGCATCGCCGATCAGGTGCGTCTCCTGATGGACTCCTCGGCCAATCTCGATGTAGTCCGGCTGCACCAGGAAGCCGCCTTCCTCGCCACCAAGGCCGACATCCGCGAGGAGATCGACCGGCTGAAGACGCATGTCGCATCCGCTCGGGCGCTGCTCAAAAGCGGCGGTGCGGTTGGCCGCAAGCTCGATTTTCTGGCGCAGGAATTTAACCGCGAATCGAATACCCTATGCTCCAAATCGAACGCCGCCGCGGTCACCGCGATCGGGCTGGAGCTCAAGGCGGTGGTCGACCAGTTTCGCGAACAGGTCCAGAATCTGGAGTGACGGGAATGGTTGCCAAGGAGCCGACGGCTGCCAGGGATCTGGGGTCCCGCATCCGCCGCCGCGGATTGATGCTGGTGCTGTCGTCGCCGTCGGGCGCCGGCAAGTCGACGATCGCGCGCAACCTTCTCGAAAGCGATGGAAGTCTCGAACTTTCGGTCTCCGTCACCACGAGGCCGCGCCGCGGCTCGGAGATCGAGGGTGTCCACTATCATTTCCGCACCATGCGCGAGTTCGAGCGGCTGCGCGATTCCGATGCGCTGCTCGAATGGGCCGAAGTGCACGGCAACTGCTATGCGACGCCGCGCGAGCCGGCGGAAATCGCGCTGGCCGAAGGCCGCGACATGCTGTTCGATATCGACTGGCAGGGCGCCCAGCAGCTCAAGGAGAAGATGCGCGCCGACATCGTCTCGATCTTCATCCTGCCGCCGTCGATGAAGGAATTGAAGGCGCGCCTGAAGCGCCGCGCCGAGGATCAGGAATCCGTCATCGAGACCAGGCTGAAGAACGCCCGTCTCGAGATCGAGCATTGGAAGGAATACGACTTCGTCATCGTCAACGACGATCTCGACCGCGCCTTCGCCGAGGTCCGCGCCATCGTCACGGCGGAGCGGCTTCGGCGCGACAGGCGGCCTGGCCTGTTCGACTTCATTTCGGGATTGCTGGACGAGAAGACGCAGTGAGCAAGGCGCCGTGGCGTCGCCAAACCGAACAAACTGTATCAGCAGTCTTGCAGATCGTCTGGCCAACGCTGTGCTCCATGAAGCACGCGCAGGATTCGAATCCTACCCTCGGTGAGTTGGTAGGCTGCTACGTATGGTGTCCCAACGATGACAAGCTCCCGTGTCCCTGAGAGTCTGCCGGTCCGGCCGCTTTCGGGAAAGTCTCGAAGGCGGCTGACGGCGGCGACAATCCGCTCATCCACGGCGATCGCGGCAGTAGGGTTGTCGGCTTCAATATGGGTAAAAATGCCGTCGCGGTCGGAACGCGCGAATGGCGACCAGACAATCTTCAAGATTTTTGTTCACCAGCCTTGCGGCGTGCCGCCGCGCGTCGCTCGGCAAAATGGGCCTCGACGTGTTCGTCCGAAATATCGGGCCGAGTGTCGTCGAGCGCCTCGCGCACTTTGGCGCGAAACCACGCGTCGTACGCCTCGTTGTTTGTGACCAGATCGATGGGAAGCACACCCTCATTGGCAGTACGGGTGAGCAGTATGCGAACCGCATCAGAGACCGTCAGCCCCATGCTTTCGAGCACCGCGGAAGCCCGATCCCGGATCTCGGCGTCTATACGAGTCTGGACAAGTGCGTTCGTTGGCATGATAGCCTCCTTTGCCATAAATGTAATGCGTCTGAATGACAAATGCTACCCTTGTCATGTACTGAACAAGCCCTCGACCAGAATGAGGTTGCGGCTCAGCGCTGTATCGCGAACCTCGAGTGCGGCTGCGTATTCGTCAGAGCGGTACCAGCGCCGCGCGGTTTCGATATCAGGAAATTCAACGACGATCAGCGGCCCGGGTCGCCAATCGCCCTCCAATGTCTCCACGTCGCCGCCCCGGACCAGATAGCGTCCGCCATGCGCGGCGATAGAGGCCGCGGCGCGGGTTCGATAGGCTTCGAACGCTTGCCGGTCGCGGATCGTAACGTCGGAAATGATATAGGCGGGCATTGCAGGCTCCAGGCGGTTTCGCCCGCCTATCTATGGCGCCGTCTTGTGGGTTCCAGTGGTGGCGCCGGCAATCAAACGGCGTTGGTCAGCCGCACGAACTCTTCCACGCTCAGCGTCTCGGCCCGCCGTGTCGGGTCGATGCCGGCTCGCGTCAGCAACGCTTCGCCGCCCAGGCTCTTCACGCTTTGCCTGAGCATCTTGCGGCGCTGGCCGAAGGCGGCCTCGGTGACGCGGCCGAGCTTTCTGCCGTCCACCGGCAGGGGAGACGGGCGCGGCACCAGATGCACCACGGAGGAGGTGACCTTCGGCGGCGGCGTGAACGCCTGCGGCGGCACGTCGAAGGCAATCCTCGCCTCGGTGCGCCAGCCGGCCAGAACGCCGAGCCGGCCATAGGCATCGCTGTCCGGGCCCGCGGTGATGCGCTCCGCCACCTCGCGCTGGAACATCAGCGTCATCGACTGGTAGAAGGGCGGCCAGTCGGCCACGGTCAGCCAGCGGATCAGAAGCTCGGTGCCGATATTGTAGGGCAGGTTGGCGGCGATCTTCACCGGCCCTCCGTTTGCCGTGCCGGCGAGTGCTGAAAAATCCGTTTTCAGCGCATCGCCGGGGATGACCTCGAGGCGTCCGGGATAGTGGCTGGAGACCTCCGCCAGCGCCTCTAGGCAGCGCTCGTCACGCTCGATGGCGATCACGCGCCGCACGCCGTTGAAGAGCAGCGCCCGCGTCAACCCGCCGGGGCCTGGACCAACCTCGATCACCGTCGCCTCGCCGAGATCGCCGGCGGCGCGGGCGATCTTGCTCGTCAGGTTGAGGTCGAGCAGAAAATTCTGCCCGAGCGCTTTCTTGGCCTGCAGGCCGTGTCGCTCGATCACCTCGCGCAGCGGCGGCAATCCGTCGATCGTGGTGCGCCCGTTCAACTGAGCCTCACGCGGCGGCCGAATGCCGGCCGCTGTCGGCCAGCCGCCGCGCCAGCCTCAGCGCGGCGATCAGGCTGTCCGCGCGCGCAATGCCTTTGCCGGCGATGTCGAAAGCGGTGCCGTGGTCGGGCGAGGTGCGGATGAAGGGCAGGCCCAGCGTGACGTTGACCGCCTCGTCGAAGGCCAGCGTCTTGGCCGGGATCAGGGCCTGGTCGTGATACATGCAGAGCGCCGCGTCATACGAGGCGCGTGCGCGCGGATGAAACATCGTGTCGGCCGGCAGCGGCCCGATCGCGTCGATGCCTTGCACCCTCAACCTCTCGACGGCCGGAGCGACGATCGCGGCATCCTCCAGGCCCATGGCTCCGCCTTCGCCGGCATGCGGATTGAGCCCGGCGATTGCCAGCCTCGGCCGGGCGATGCCGAAGCGGCTCTTGAGATCGGCGGCGGTGATGCGCGCGGTGTCGAAGATCAGCTCCGTCGTCAGCACCTTCGGTACTTCGGCCAGGGGGATGTGGATGGTCACCGGAACCGTGCGAAGATCCGGCCCGGCCAGCAGCATCACCGCTGTCACATCCTTGCCGGCGTAGCGCGAAGCCAGGTGCGCCAGATATTCGGTGTGGCCGGGAAAGCCGAATCCCGCGTCGTACAGCGACTTCTTGGCGATCGGGCAGGTGACCACCGCGGCGGCGCGGCCGGCGAGACAGTCGGCAACGGCGCTGTCGATGGCTTCGATGGTGCCGGCGGCATTGGCCGGGTCCGGCTCTCCCGGGCTGTCGACATGACGCGCTTGCAGCGGCACGATGGGCAGGGCGCGGGCAAAATGATGCGCTGCCTGTCCCGGCAGCGTCTCGGCAATCGCCAGATTCGCGCCGATAAGGCGGGCGCGGGCTTCGATCAGGGCAGGGTCGGCGAGCAGGTAGAAGGGCGGCACGCCGGCGCTGTCGCCCGCCTGCCAGGCGGCGATGGCGATCTCCGGCCCGACGCCCGAGGGATCGCCGACGCTCAGCGCCAGCGGCGCGTCAGTCCTGTGCGCGCTCATGCGGAGGGTTGGCTACGGTATTGCACGCTTGTTGCCCGGAGCATGATGCCGAAAAGTGTGCAGCGGTTTTCGGACAACATCATGCTCGATTCTTTGATTTAGAGACGGATTCAGATTTCAGGTCAATTCGACCTGAAATCATCTGTCTCTAGCGCTCGACGATTTTGGCCTTCTGGCGCAGCTCGGCGACATATTTCTTGCTGAGCTCGTCGGCGTCCTTGTCGTTGCTGCCTTCGGCCTGAAACACCATCTGCGCGGCCTTGTCGTCGGAAACCTCGCGCGAGGAACAGATACCGATGAATTCGATGCCGCGCTCGGTCTCGCGCGTCGGCGTCGCGCCGCCGACCTTGGTCGCCTTGATTTGCTCGGCCCAGTCGGACGGCAATTGCGGCGCCAGCACACGGCCGAGGTCGCGCACGGTGACGTCGAGCAGGCCCTTGGCGAATTCGCGGGTGGTGGCGCAGCCGTTGAAGCGGGCGCGCATGGCGTCGGCCTCGCGCTTGCGTTTGGCGAGCGTGGCGGAGCGCTCGGACGCCGGCACCACGAAGATCACCTGCTGCAGCATATATTCCATTGCTGTCGGCTTGGATCCGCCCTTGTCGAGCATACGACGGACCGCATCCTGTTCGGTTACCGAGCCACCTTCGCCGGAGCGGTAACGCGCGCCGAGCGCCTGGTTCCAGGCCATCTGGGCGCGAATGAATTCCTTGAAATGTTCCTTGGTGACGCCCGACTGCGCCATGATCGCGTCGAGTTTGGCGAGCGGCATCTTGTTGCCCGAGGCGAAGCGCTGGTAGGCGGCGTCGACCTGCTGATCGGTGATGCGGATGCCGAGCCGCTTGGCCTCGGCCAGCCGCAGCGTCTGGTCGATCATCTCCTCTTTGGCATCGCCTTTCTTATGCTGCAGCTTGAAGAAGGCGGCGCGGTGGGCGATGTCACCGGTGGTGATCGGGATGCCGTTGACGACATACTTGATCTCCGCGGCGAAAGCAGGCTGCACGACAGCGGTGACCGGAACCGAGGCGGCCGCCACCAGAAGCGCCAATCCTGCCGAAACCAGGTATTTCCTCATCTTATCTTCCCAATTTGCCCACCACGACGGCGCCGCGCGCCCTCCGAGCGCCTGCGCATGCGGTCGACCCCCATGCCCGTCCTATACGGCGAAACGATGTCGCCCTCGGAATCAGCGCATTTTCGAGGGTTCACGCCCCAAATCAAGACCAAAGCGCCATCGGCGGCCCTAAAGCGCGTCGCGATCTTTCAGATTTGCCCTGTGCGCTTTAGGTTTTCGATTTTGCGCATCTCTTTGTCGCGGAACCGGTTACCACTTTCCGGAGACATGCTTCAACGACGCACGGCTCCAGGCCGTGCGCCTGCCCTCACTGGATGGTGTCGACCGCGCTTGTCGACGAGCCGAAATCACCGAGCGTGCGGAACGACAGGTTGAAGCCGATGCTCTGCGACAATTCCTTAGTGATGGAATCACGCGTCTGCGAATACGTCATGATGTAGGTGAAGCAGGAATCGTTGTAGGCGAAGCCGACACCGTCCTTGACCAGCACATTCTGCTCGATGTCGTAGGTGCCGGTTCCGAACAGCCGCCAGTTCTGCGCCAGATGCGTCGAGGCGCCGAGCGTGACCTCGTGGCGGTCGGTGGTGAAGCCATAGAGCGGCTGCGCCTCGATGAAAGCGTATTTGGCGCTGAGCGATATCGGCAGCCCGGAATAGGCGGCCTTCACTTCGGCGCGCCTGACCTCGAAAGTCTGCTCGTCGAAACGCCCGCTTACGGACCCGGAGAAGCCGCTCGGGCTGTTGAAACCGATCAAGCCGACATAGTCCGAGGTCGGCTTGTCCAGGCCGGATTCGGCGGCGACATTGACGAAATCGGGTGCGGTGAAGGAGTTTTGGCCCGCGAGCTGATAGGACTGGCCGAAGATAGCATTCGTGGCCCAGCCGTTGTCGTAGGCGCCCGAGTAGCGGAAGCCGACATTGGCGCGCGTGCCGCCTTCGATACGGTCATAGCCCGAGAACTTGTCACGCTCGAACAGCGTGGTGGCGTCGAAGACGAAGCTTTGCGCGTCTTCGTTGGGAACGGCCAGTCCGCCGACATATTGCTCGTTCGGACGCACAAAGACCTGAGCGGTCGGCTCCAGCACATGGCTGGAGTTGGCCATTGAAAAAAGCAGCGGCCAGCGCGCCTCTAGGCCGAGAGTGGCCATGTAGCGGGCAAGCGAGGAGCGCGTATCGACATCTTCACCGAGATTCGTCCCCATCTGGTTGACGGCGGCGAGCGAGGCCGAATTGGCGTTGACATAGCCGGTGTCGCCGCGGAAGGCGAGCAGCGGCGTCAGTTGCAGGCCATCATCGGTGGTGAAGGTGCGCTTCCATTCGGCTTCCGCCGTCAAACGGCTGGATTGGCCCTCTATGCCCGGAACGCGCAGAACCGAACCTCCGTCGAGAGTTTGGTCCAGCCGGTCGCGGCTGATGACGCGCGCATTGACGTTGAATGACAGCTGGCCGCCGGCCAGCGGCGTGTCCGGAATATAGGCGTAGTCGAAGGACGGCAGCACCCAGGGCTGCTTGGACGCGCGCGCGGTCGGGTCGCTGGAGAGCGTGTTCTCCTGGACCTCGAAGCGCATGGCGCGAACGTCGAAATAATTGCGGTTGCTCAGGCCCGTCAGATAGATCGACGACTGGTGGACGAGGTCGCTGTAGCCGTCGATGCTGTAGGTGCGCGAGAAGCTCTTGTCGGTCTGAAGCAGCACGTCCCAGCCGAAATTCCAGCGCTCATTGATCGCGAACTGGCCCTTGGTGCCCATCATGCCGCGGAACTTGTTCGGATCGTTGGCCGGTCCCGAATTCACGTTGTAGCCGCTGGAATCGACGAACGCGCCGGGATCCTGCTGATTGATGCCTGCGATCTTCAGCGTGTACTGGCCGTTGTTGAAGCGCTGGCGCCACTCGGCCTCGCCGAGGAAACCCTGCTTGGTGTAGCCGGTGCCGGTGACGGTCAGGTCATAGGTCGGAGACAGCGCGAAATAGTAGGGGACTTTGACGCCGACGCCGAGATCGCTGTTGTAGGCGACGCCGGGGATCAGGAAACCGCTCTTGCGCTTCACCGTCGGGTCGGCGATCTCGAAGGCCGGCAGGTAGGCAAGCGGGAAGCCGAAAAATTCGAAATTCGAGTTTTCGAAGCGAACCGTCTTCTTCTCGCCGTTCCAGATGATCTTCCTGGCCTTGACGCGCCAGGTCGGCGCTTTGTCCGGCTGGTCCTCGCAGGGCTCGCAGGCGGTGTAGACACCGTTGTGGAAGGTGGTGAGCACGCCACCCATGCGCTCGGCGCTCTCGGCGGCGAAATAAGCCTTGTCGATCGTCTCCACGCGCAGCGCGTTGAGGAAGCCGTCGGCAAAGTCGTCGGTGATGTCGATATGATCGGAATTGACCTTGGTGCCGTCGCTGTTGACGAGCTCGACGGCACCGCTGGCGACGAGTCGCTTGGTGTCGCGGTTGTACACCACGCGCTGGGCGACCAGCTTGTTGCCGCCATAGTCGATCTGGACGCCGCCGACGGCGGTCACCGTATGCTTGTCGTTGTCATAGACGAGCGTATCGGCGGCCAGCAGCATCTGCGTGCCGGAGGGGACGGGCTTGGCGGCAATCGTCTGCGCCAGCGCGGGTACCGTCGGTACCGCGCAAGCGAACAGACATGCCAAGGCTGTCGCCCCATAGAGGCGTGCCAAACCGGCCTGCCTATGGCTGCGCAATCCAGCCTCCCTCACTAGCCGTCTTCCTTGTATAGCAGAAAGGTCACCCCAAAGAACATAGCCACGACAACCGGAACCCATGCAGCCACCACCGTAGGCACGAATCCGGCTACACCGAATGCCTTGACCAGTACCGAAACGACATAAAGCAGAAAGCCGGCCACGACGCCACCCAGAATCATCGTTGCAGACTGCCCCATTCGCGCAAATCGCATTGAAACCGTTGCAGCAATCAGCGTCATGGCGACGAGAAGGAACGGCAACGCCACCAGCGAATCAAACTGCATGGCGAAGGCATTTGCCTTGAGCCCGAAGGAGCGGGCAACCTCGATCTTGCGCGGCAGCTCGTAGAAAGGGATGGTTTCCGGACGCGCCAGGCGCTCCTGCACGAATTCCGGCTTGAGATTGGTCGGCACCTTGTCGGACGCCAGCGCCTGGATATTGCCGCCCCTGAAGACCTTGACGTCCTGAAGTTCCCAGTAGCCGTCGCGCAGGAAGGCCTTGGCGGCATCCTTGCGCTCGGCGATGTTGCCCTGCGGGTCGAGGACGAAAAACACTACGTCAGCCATCTCCAGCCCCTGGTTGAGGATGGCGCGGGCGCCGATGATGGTGTCGCCCGATTCGGTCTTCTGCCTTAGCCATGGCGTGACATTGGTGGTGACGGCGTTCGACTTGCCGGCCCTGAGATCGTTCTCCATCTGCTCGGACCAGGAAAAACCATGCGCGGCGATCGGGTTCATCACGCCCACCGACAGCACGCCGAACATCAGCGCGCCGACGCAGCACGGGAACAGGAACTGCCAGGCCGAAACGCCGGCCGAACGTGCGATCACCAGCTCATAGCGTCGGTTGAGCGACACCAGCGTCGCCATCGCCGAGAACAGCCCGACGAACGGCACCGTCTGCAGCATGATCATCGGCATCCTGAGCGCCGAGATGGCGAAGGCGGTGCCGTAGGTGAAGCCCGGCAGGCCTGTCGTGCGGCCGGACAGCTCGGTGAAATCGATCAGGAACACCAGCGCCAGCAGGCCCAGGAAGAACCAGAAGGTGATCGTGACGTAGCGGAAGAAGAAATAGCGGCCCAGCGTCCAGCCCATGGTCAGGCTCCCTGGCCGGAAGTGCGCCGGGCGAGCCAGAGCTTGAACGCCGTCCAGCTGTCGCCGGCGCGCTTGGCAAGGTTGGTCAGCCAATCGGCCCAGCTGACTGGCAATTCCATGCTGCGCGAGGAAACGATGAACCAGATCGAAACCGCCGAAGCGACGAGCGGTATGGCGTAGAGCAGGTAGACGTAATACCCGACCCTGTCGGCCTTGCCAGCGGCGAAGAAGCCCAGCCATCGCACGAACAGCGCGACGGCGATTGCCGTGATCAGCGGATTGATGCGCGCCTCGCGGTGCGAGCGCGCGTCGCCGGCTACGGCAAGCGCGATCAGCGCGAACACCAGCGAATAGGACCATTCGGCGAAGCGCTGGTTGAGCTCCGCCCAGTAGCTGCCCGGTTCGCGCTGGAACATCTTGTCGTTGGGATCCGGGTTGAGCAGATACGCCGTCGTCCGGTCCTTGGGCAAAAGCGTGATGTCGTTCGCCGCCGACATGAAGGCTGACAAGTCGAAGGCATAAGAGGTGAAGCGGATGACGGAGAGGTCGCCGGTCACCGATTTGCGGTTGATGACGCCGTCATTCATCATCAGCACCTTCTCGTCACCCTTTTCGACGATGCTGCCGCTCTTGGCGTAATACGTGAGGCTGGCGCCTTCCTCGCGCGAATCGGCGACGAAGATGCCGCCGAGCCTATTGCCGGGAAGCCGTTCGCCGACCTGCAGGTAAAGGCCCTCGTCGATCTTGCGGAACGTGCCTTCCTGGATGATCAGCGACACGAGATCGGCGCGCGAAGCCGCCACCAGCTGCCGGTTCTTCTGCCTGGCATAGGGGTCGATGGCGTTGTCGACGATGAAGGAAAAGGCGCAGGCCGCGATCGCGAGCAGCAGGATCGGCCGCGCGATCGTCCAGCGCGAGGCGCCGGCGGCGCTGAGTACGGCCAGCTCCGAATCGGTGTTCATTGCGCTCAGCGTCTGCGCCACCGCCACGACCAGCGCGAACGGCACCACGATCGGGATGATCGAAGGGATGATGAGCGCCGCGACTTCGAAAAAGGTAAGCGCCGACTGGCCGTTGTCGGTAACGAGGTCGATCTTGGCCAGAACCTGCGTCGTCCACACGATCGCCAGCGTCCAGACCAGCGCTGCGAGGAACATCGTCAGCGCCCGGCGCATGATGTAGCGTTCAACGACCTTCATGAAGGCTTTTCTCGATTTTGCCGAACGGCATCATGCCCGCCGACAAGGTAGTGATCCGGCGGCGCCCGCACAACTGGGTCATCGGCGGCTCGCTCCGGTTTGTCGCCCCACGCCACATACCCCGGCGCGGCGGAGTCTCCGCGCCAATCGATAAGAAATGCAAAACATCGATGGTTAACAGCAGGTTGCGGCAGCAGGCTAAGGTCGTGCCGAGGCGAATCCCTCGTCTATGATGGCGCCGATATAGACCGCGATTTCGGCCAAAGTCTTGCCAAATGGCTGAAAACGACCAAATGTCGCGCACGCTTGCCAAACCGCTCGCTCGCTGAAAATTACCTTTGCCGGCACCTTACGGCCATCCCCGAAAGCAGGACCTGATGACGTTGAGACCATCCATTTCTTTCGCCAAATTCGCCGTGCCGAAAAAGGGCAGCGTCTTCGTGTTCGCGGCCGACGGCGGTGGGCTCGGCGAGGCGGCGAAGGCCTGCGATCCTGCCGGTGCGCTGGCGCGCGCGTTTCCGGTCGCCGATTTCTCCGGCAAATTCGCAAGCTCCGCCGAGGTGCTGGCGCCGGAAGGAACGTCCGTCGACAGGCTGGTGGCGGTGGGCGCCGGCAAGGTCTCTGCCCTCGACGACAACGCCTGGCTGAAGCTAGGCGGCGCCGTTGCCGCTTCACTGCGCAAGGCGACCGAGGTGGCGGTCATCCTCGATCTGCCGGAGCTGCAGCCCGATGGCCGCCAGGCGGCGAGCCTTGCCGCCGGCATCCTCCTGCGCAGCTACGCCTTCGACAAATACAAGACCAGGAAAGACAAGGAGGACGGCCAATCTGACGCGAAGGACGCCAGGAAGGCCGAGGCGGCGAAGCCCGCCAAGATAACCATCCACTGCGCCGACCCCGCGGCCGCGAAGAAGGCTTTTGCCGGCGAGGAGGCGGTGGTCGATGGCGTGCTGCTGGCGCGCGACCTCGTCAACGAGCCGGCCAATGCGCTGGGGCCGATAGAATTCGCCGAACGCGTCAAGGCGCTGGAGCAACTCGGCGTCGAGGTCGAGATCCTGACGGAAAAGGAAATGAAGAAGCTCGGTATGGGCTCGTTGCTCGGCGTTGCGCAAGGCTCGCCGCGCGGCGCGCGTCTTGCGGTGATGCGCTGGAATGGCGGCAAGGCCAAGGACGCGCCGCTCGCCTTCGTCGGCAAGGGCGTGACCTTCGACACCGGCGGCAATTCGATGAAGCCGGCCTCGGGCATGGAAGACATGAAGGGCGACATGGGCGGAGCGGCCGCCGTCACCGGGCTGATCCACGCGCTGGCGACGCGTAAGGCAAAGGCCAATGTGGTCGGCGTCGTCGGCCTGGTCGAGAACGCCGTGGACGGCCATGCCCAGCGCCCCGGCGACATCGTCACCTCGATGTCGGGCCAGACGATCGAAGTGCTCAACACCGACGCGGAGGGCCGCCTCGTGCTCGCCGACGCGCTCTGGTACACCAACGATCGTTTCAAGCCGAAATTCATGATCAATCTGGCGACCCTGACGGGCGCCATCATGGTGGCGCTCGGCCAGCACTATGCCGGCCTCTTTTCCAACAATGACGAGCTTGCCGGCCGGCTGTCCGGCGCCGGCCAGGCCAGCCAGGAGCGGCTGTGGCGCATGCCGCTCGGGCCGGAATACGACAAGCTGATCGATTCCAAGAATGCCGACATGAAGAATATCGGCGGCCGCTATGGCGGCGCCATCATCGCGGCGCAGTTCCTGCAGCGCTTCGTCAAGGACACGCCCTGGGCGCATCTCGACATCGCTGGTACCGCGATGGCCGCGCCCTCGAGCGAGATCAACCAGTCCTGGGGCTCGGGCTTCGGCGTGAGGCTGCTCGATCGCCTGGTGCGCGATCACTACGAAGGGTAGGCTCGGGATGGCCGACATCCTGTTCTACCACCTGACCGAATCGACGCTCGAGGAGGCGCTGCCCGGCCTGCTCGAGCGCAGTATCGAGCGCGGCTGGCGCGCGGTGGTGCAGACCGGCACGGAAGAGCGCCGCGACGCGCTCGACCAGCATCTGTGGATTTTCCGTGACGATTCCTTCCTGGCGCATGCAACCGACCGTGAGGCCTATCCGGCCGAGCAGCCGATCCTGCTCACCACGGGCGAGGGCAACCAGAACGCCGCGCAGATACGCTTCCTTGTCGACGGCGCGACGCCACCGGAGCTTTCCGGCTACGAACGCGCCGTCTTCCTGTTCGACGGCCATGACTCGGCACAGCTCGAAGCCGCGCGCGGCCATTGGAAGACGATGAAGGAAGCCGGCCACGCCGTAACCTACTGGCAGCAGACGCCGGATCGGCGCTGGGAGCGCAAGGCCTGAGCATCAGTGCCCTGCAGTTTGAGGTGGCTCTTACGGCGCTTTCTGCTGATGAAGCAGCGCCCGATTTGCCTGCAGCAGGTCGAGATACCGCTGCTTGGCCGCGGGCTCGGCCAGGCAGAAGAACCGGAGCAATTCGTTGGCCCGATCTTCGAAGGCACGGAACGCCGGAGCCTCTTTCGTTCCGGCACTGGTTGAACGACTAAGCACAAACTGGTCTCTGAAGTTCGACCCGTCCTCAGAATTGGCCACGGCGATCTTGTCGACTTGTCCGTCGACATAGGACGTCGTTATGCGCGACTCGTAGCCATTCGGGTTTTCGTCGACGGCTACGAGGATCCCGTTGCCATCTGGTTTTGGGCAGTCGACCGAGACTCTTAGAAAATCGCCGTTGGCAAAGCTGCAAGTGCAGCCGCAGAACACCAAAACCAACGCAAGATTGATTGAGTTCTGCACGTGTGGATCCCCTTCGCCTCGCCGGAAACATCAACGCCAACAATAGTTGGCGGAATGTCGCCACGAACTGCTAGCATCGATCTATGAGTTGGAAGAAGACCAATTCAAGCGGCGGGGGTAGAATGCGGATCAGGATTGTCGGAACCGGCAGGGCGGTACCGGCTGAGCGCCTCACCACACGGATGCTGGAAGAGCGGCTTGGCCTCGGCCAGGGCGCGCTGGAAACCGTCACCGGCGTCGCCGAGCGCTATGTCTGCGAGCTCGAATCGCAAATCGATCTCGCTTGCGCCGCGGCCACGCTTGCGCTTGAGGACGCCGGCCTCGATCCAGGCACCGTCGACCTGATCGTCGGCGGCTGCGGCGTGCCTTACCAACCGTTGCCGGCGAGCGCGCCCCTGGTCATGCAGCGCCTGGGGCTGGCGGACGGCTCGGCCGCCGCCTTCGACGTCAACAGCACCTGTCTTGGCTTCCTCACCGCCTTCGAGACCGCCGGCCGCATGATCGAGGCAGGGCAATGCGGGACGGCGCTGGTGTTTTCGTCCGAAGTCGCCTCGCGCGCTTTGCCGTGGCAGGACGCGCCGGAGGTCGCGGCGCTCTTCGGCGATGGCGCGGCGGCGGCCGTGCTGCGCAAGGCCAAGCCAAGCGAGGGCAAGGTGGCGGCTAGCCTGATGCGTACCTATCCCTCCGGCTGGGAAGCTTGCGGCATCGGTTCAGGCGGCACACGCTTCGATTTCCGCAAGGAGCAGGAAGCGTTCGCCGCGCACAGCCTGTTCCACATGGACGGCAAGGAATTGTTCCGGCTCACCTCGCGCCACTTCAACGGCTTCGTCGACATCCTGCTCGAGCGCGCCGGCTGGCGGCGGGAGGACGTCGATCTCGTCGTGCCGCATCAGGCGAGCCCGTTCGCGCTTGCGCATATGGCGCGCCAGACCGGGTTCGCGCCGCAAAAGCTCGTCGACATCTCCGCCCGCTTCGGCAACCAGATCGCGGCCTCCATTCCCTTCGCGCTGGACGTCGCGCGCCGTGAGGGCCGCGTGGCGCCGGGCATGAAGCTGCTCTTCCTCGGTACCTCGGCCGGCGTCTCCTTCGGCGGCATGGCGCTGGAGGTCTAATCGATGGCCGTCCTCGTAACCGGCGCAAGCGGCTTCCTCGGCGCCCATGTGCTCGAGCGGCTGGCCGCGTCCGGCATGCTGGCGCTCGGGCTCGGCCGCGACGACGAACGCTGCGCCGCGCTCGAAGCTGCCGGTCATCGCATCATCCGCCATGATCTGGCGCAGCCGCTCGACGCCGCGCTCGACCCTAGGCTGGGCAGGGTCGAACGGATCATCCATTGCGCGGCGCTCTCTTCGCCCTTCGGCCGGCTCGCGGATTTCGAGGCGGCGAATGTGACGGCGACGCGGAACCTCGTCGAGTTCGCCAGGCGGCAGGGCGTCAGCCGCTTCGTCCACATCTCCAGCCCATCTGTCTGCTTTGCCTTCCGCGATCAGCTTGGCCTGACCGAGGACATGGCTTTGCCGGAACCGGTCAATCACTATGCCCGCACCAAGCGCGAGGCGGAGAACATCGTGCTTGGCCAGCCTGCCATCCATCCAGTGGTGCTGCGGCCGCGCGGCATCTACGGCAAAGGCGATCGCGCGCTGCTGCCGCGCCTGATCAAGGCGGCAAGAACCCGGCCGCTGCCGCTGTTTCGCGATGGCCGCGCTGCCATCGACCTCACCCATGTCGACGATGTCGTCGACGCGGTGATGGCGGCGCTTGCGGCATCGGGTGAGGCCGAGGGCCAGGTCTTCAACATTTCCGGCGGCGTTGTGCTGCCGGTTCGCCGCATCGCCGACGAGGCCTGCATGCGCGCCGGCTTGCACGCGCGCTGGCGGCCGATGCCGCTCGTGCCGGCGATGCTGGCGGCGGGCCTCATGGAAGCGGTGGCGCTGCGGCTGCCCGGCCGCCCCGAGCCGCCGGTCACGCGCTACGGTCTCGGCCTCTTTGCCTATGCGCAAAGCCTCGATCTTTCCAAAGCGAAACGAATGCTCGGCTGGGCGCCGAAAGTTCCGTTCGAACAGGGACTCGACCGCACCTTTTCCGGGGGCGTCGGGCCATGAAGATCGTTTTCGCCAACAGTGCCTGGGTAAGCGCCGCCGAGCGGCTGATCCTGCGCGGCGGGAGCTGGCAAAGCGTCAGGCTGCGCGTCCGCTACGGGCTGATCTTTCACGCCGTTGCCGGCCCGGTTCTGATCGATACGGGCTACACGCCGGAAGCGCTGAGCGGCGAACGGCGCGGCCGGATGCTGCGGCTTTACGGCGCGCTGCTGAAACCTCAGCTCAATGCCGACGAGCAGGTTCTGCCGCTGCTGCGCCGTTTCGGCCTGTCGCCTAGCGACATCCGCAACGTCGTCGTCACGCATTTTCATGCCGACCACATCTCCGGCCTGTCACTGTTCCGCAACGCCCGCTTCATCGCCAACGATGCCGCCTGGGCGCGGGTCAAGGCGCGCACGCCGCGCCAGAATCTGCGCCACGGCGTCTTCACCGAGCTGTTTCCCGCCGACTTCGAGTCGCGGCTCGACGGACTATCCGGCAAGCCGCGCATCGAGCCACGTGGCGACATGCCAGGCGGCACGGATATCTTCGGCGATGGCAGCGTAGTCGCGGTCGATCTTCCCGGACATGCCGACGGCCAGTTCGGCCTGCTGTTCAATGGTCTCGAGCGGCCGCTGCTCTACGCCGTCGATGTGCAATGGTTGCTCACTGCTTTGACCGAGAAGCGCACGCCAGGTTTCCCGGCCACCTTGATCGCCGAGGATGCGGCGGCGATCGAACCGACCAGCGCCATGCTGCGCCGCTTCCTTGCCTCCGGCGGCGAAGTGATGCTCTGCCACGACCCCGCGCCGACATCCCGCGATCTTGCGCCGGAGGCCGCATGAACGGTCTGGCCGAAGCGGCAGGCTCGTTTGCCCTGACGCGCTGGCTGTCGCGCAAGACCCGGACCGGCTTCGAACGCTGGCAGGCCGCCGCCCTGCGGCGTTTCCTGGACCGCGACCTGCCGCGTGCGCCTTTCTATGGCAGAGCACCGGCCCGGCTCGCCGACCTGCCGGTCACCGACAAGGCGCTGCTGATGGCGCGCTTCGACGAGTTCAACATCCACGGCCTGACCGCCGCGCAAGCCTGGGCGGCGCTGGCGCGTGACAGGCGCGCCGGCGCGCTCACCGTCGGCGCCAGCACCGGCACCTCTGGCAATCGCGGCCTGTTCATGATTTCGGAAGCGGAGAAATACCGCTGGCTGGGCACAATCCTCGCCAAGGCGGCACCCGATCTTGTCTGGCGCGGCATGCGCGTTGCCGTCATCCTGCCGCAGAACACCGGGCTTTACGACAGCGCCCGCAAATCGCGCCTGATCAAGCTCGCCTTCTTCGACCTGACATTGGGACCGGAAAGCTGGCGCGGCGCGCTCGAAGCCTTCGATCCGACGGTCATCATCGCGCCGCCAAAAATGCTCCGGCATCTTGCGGCCGAAAACTTCCGTCTCCGGCCGAAGCGTGTCTTCTCGGCCGCCGAGACGCTCGACCCGGTCGACCGTCCGGTCATCGAGAGTTTCTTCAGGCTGCCGCTCGACCAGATCTATATGGCGACCGAAGGCCTGTTCGCCGTGACCTGCCGGAAGGGCGGCCTGCATCTCGCGGAAGACTCCGTTTTCTTCGAATTCGAGCCGGCGGGCGAGGGGCTGGTGACGCCGTTGGTGACGGCTTTTCGCCGCCGGACGCAGATCATGGCGCGATATCGGATGAACGACCTGCTGCGCCTGTCCGGGCAGCCTTGCGGCTGCGGGTCGCCGCTGCGCTGCGTCGACGAAATCGTCGGCCGCATGGACGATGTCTTCCGGCTCACTTCGCGGAACGGCCCGATCCTCGTCACGCCGGATGTGCTGCGCAACGCGGTGCTCAAGGCCGACCGCCGCATCGACGATTTCCGCCTCGTCCAGACCGGACCGGACCGGATCGAGCTCAGACTATCGCCGGCGCTCGCGGACGACGCGGCGGCCGCCGCTCATCAGTCGGTGCGCGCGCTCCTGGACATACGAAAGGCGGCCGCCACCGTAACGCTCGTCCGAGCGCCGCTGCCACTGGAAACAGGCCGCAAGCTGCGCCGCGTCGAATGCCGCCTGGAGCAGGCGCGGTGAGTGGCGCGGCGACGATGGAAAGGCCTGCGCCGCAGGCCGACCGGGTCGAGAACAGGCCGGCAAAGGTCGAGGCTTTTGTGAAGCTTTTCAACGAGATGCCGGTGCGCGATCTCATTGCCAACCTGAAGACGAAGGTCGAGACGTTCGAACTTTCCGGCCGCATTTTTCCGCTGACGCTGAACGACGCCGATGATGCGCCCAACTGCTACATCTGCTGCCCGACCAGCGCCTATATCGACTACGCGATCGACGAGACGCGCAACTTCGCCGCCCATCCGCTGCTCAAGCGCGCGCTCAAGGCGCTGATCGGCGCCTGCGCGCCGCTGGTGAGGGCAAGCGGCCTCGACCGTCAGGCGCAGGTGAACAACTGGCTCTATTCGACCAATCCGGTACCGCTGCTCGACCGGCCGACGGTCGCGTCGCTGCACGCGGTGCTGACCGCGCGCTTCCCCGATCGCGCCATCGTTATCCGCTCGCTGAACAACATCGCCGATCCGGCGACGATTGCCGCCTTGAAGGCCGAGGGGTTCCGCATGCTGGCGGCACGCCAGATCTACATCTTCGCCGACCGTAGCGCCGCGCCCGCGATGACGCGCGACATCAAACGCGATCGCGCCCGCCTGCGCACGGCGCCTTTCGAGCGGGTCGGCAATGGCGATTTCGGCGAGGCCGACTACGCCCGCGCTGAGCAACTCTACAAAATGCTCTATCTCGACAAATACACGCCGCTCAATCCGCACTACACGGCCCGCTACATCGCCGAGATGCATCGGCGCGGCATGATCAGCCTGGAGGGCCTGCGCCGGCCTGGCGGCGAGCTGGTTGCCATCACCGGCCTGTTCGAAAACGGCTGCACGCTGACCCAGCCGATCGTCGGCTACGACACCGGCCTGCCGGTCGCCGACGGGCTCTATCGCATGGCGATGGCGATGGCGCAGGATCACGCCACGGCGCGCGGCCTGTTCTTCAACATGAGCGCGGGTGCCGCCGGTTTCAAACGCCGGCGCGGCGCGGTCGCGGCGATAGAATACAACGCCGTCTATGCCGGGCATCTCCCGCTTCGCCGGCGCGTGGCGATCCGCATCATGGAGACCGTGCTGGCGCGGGTCGGCATTCCCCTGCTCAGGAGGTTCGAATTGTGAGTGAGCGCCGCGGCGAAGCCTACTGGCAGGCGGTGGCGCTGTCCGCCGATATCGGCAGGCGACCGAAGCGCATTCTCTTCGAAGGCGAGCCCGTGGTGCTGTTCCGCTCGGCGCAAGGCGTTGCCGCTCTTTTCGACCGCTGCCCGCACCGGCTGGTCGAGCTGTCGACCGGCAAGGTGGTCGGCGGCGAGATCGAATGCCCTTATCATGGCTGGCGCTATGACGGCCAGGGACGCTGCACGGCGATCCCCGGCCATGTCGGCGCCATGCCGCATTTCCGGGTCCGCCGCTACGCCGCGATCGAGCGCGACGGCGTCGTCTTCATCTCGTCGGGCATGCCGCGGGGCGAACCTTACCTGCACTGCATGCAGGGCAAGGACATAATCGTGCGGCGGGTGCGTTCATCGACCCAGTCGACGGTGATCGATGCGGCGGAAAACATCCTCGATGCCACCCATACACATTTCACCCATAAGGGCCTGCTGCGCGGCCTCACCTTCAAACGCCATCTGGTGCGGGTCGAGGTGACGGGAGGCGAGGGCTGGGTCGAGGCGAGCTACACCGGCGAGGACCGCCAGCAGGGCCTGATCAGCCGGCTGCTGGAAGGCGAGCGCGCGAAAACCATCGGCCGCTTCCGCCATCCCGGCATCGCGGAGCTCGAATATTGGGGCAAGGAGGGATTGGTGTTAGCCACCACCTTCCATCTGCGCCAGGCCGACGAGCGCACCGTCGAGGGCGTGGGCTGGCTGATCGGCCGGCGCCAGGGTCTGCTCGGCGAGCTGAAGGCGCTTGCTTTCAAGCCGCTCTTCGCCATGGCGCTGCATCAGGACCGCCGCGTGCTGAGATCGGCGAGCGACAATGCCCGTTTCGCCCCGCAGGCCGTGCCTGTGATCGGCCCGCTCGATTTCCTGCGCCGCGACATCGCCGCGATCATGGAAGGCAGAATGCCGGCGGCGGCGAGCGAGCCGAGGGTGCACGAGATTGAACTGTAGTTTTCGCTTGAGAGATAGTTAGGTCGCGTTCCTTCACACCCCCCTCTGGCCTGCCGGCCATCTCCCCCGCAAGGGGGGAGATTGGCTGTCGCGACTGCTTTCGCCAATCATCAACGTTGCAGGAGTGGCGCCTTCGGCGGAACTGCTGATCTCTCCCCTTGCGGGGGAGATGGCCGGCAGGCCAGAGGGGGTGCTGTCCCGCCGGCGTCAACGGCAATCTGCCGGCCCGTTCCACTCGATATCCCGCGTCGAGGCCGCCTGCAGGCTGATGCGTTCGCGCAATGCCACGCGCGCAATCTCCGCAAGCGCCGGCCATTGGGCCCTTACCGGGGCTGAATCTCCCGGCCAATCGAGCAGTTCCTGGCCCTCGCGCATTGCCTTTCGAAAACTGGCGAGCCTGCCTGAACGCAACGCCGCCGGCAGTCCATAAATCCACATCGCAAGCCGCACGGTCTGCGGCGCGGTGAGATCAGGCGCGACTTCCGGACCGCTGCCGAGCGCGGCATCCGCGAACGGCGCCGGATCGCGGAAGAAATGCAGGCCGCTGACCGCGCGCGGGTTGCATTCGAGCGGCAGCACGCGTCCATCCGTCTCGCGCATCAGGTCGAACGAAATCTGCCCGGTCCATGCGGTGCCGGCGACGATGCGCTCGACCAGTGCGCGCGCCGCATCGTCCTCGACCCGTTCGAAGAAGATGCCGGCGCCCTTGCCGGCGCGATAGAGCGAACGATAGAGCGCCAGCGCCTTGAGCCTGCCCTCGCGCGCCACAGCATAGGCGCTGATCTCCTCGCCCTCGACAAAACGCTGCGCCACCCAGGGCATGGCGGGCGAGGGCGCGATCGCATCAAGGAAATCTGGTGCCGGACGCAGCAGAACATGATTGGCGAAGCGCGACCAGACCGGCTTGAGCACCAGGTCACGCGAGTGGCCACGCACCGCCTCCCGATCGTCGCGGGAATTGACAAGCGTGGTCTCTGGCACCTCCAGCCCAAGCCGTTCGGCGAGCCGGATGAAGCTGTGCTTGTTGTGGACCTGCGCCAACAACTCGATATCGGGTGCGAACAAAAGCGCCGGCATGGTCCTGCCGCGCCAGGCAAGCGCAAGATGAAAGACTTCCTCGCAGGTCGGGATGACCAGGCTGATGCTTTCAGCCCGTATCAGCGTCTGCACCGCCTCGGCATAAGCCTGCGGTTCGAAGCGCGGCGGCGGCAGCCGGTGGTAGCGCGCTGCGGCCTTGCTCGCCGCCGCGATTGGCCGCGCCGGCGTGTCGGCCAGGATCACCCTGTGCCCGGCGCCATGGAGGAGGCGTGCCAGATGCAGTGCCACCGGCGCGCGCGCCCCGGTAATCAGGATGGTTCCGTCAGCCCCCGGCATCTGGTCTCACGGTCGTTTCGGTCGCGAAGACCGTTGCGCGATATTGACCTTATTGGCAATTGCTTGCCGCCCTGCCGACGGCAGGGCGCGTCGCACGAGTTGAGCAAGGAGCGGAAGCTCGCATCAATGGGTTTCGTGCGGCGCTGGCGTCGCCTGAGGATAAGTTGCTGATCAAGTCGTAACCGCCGTACTGAGCGAGCCAGCGACGACCGCTACATCAGCGATGCCGTGGCCAGACGGTTTTTGGCGGTGTTCGGCTTCTTGTCGCCAACATAGTCCACATTTGTATCGACAAGCCTGTCACTATCGATGCCGGCTGCGGTGAGGATATCCATGATCGCCTTGACGCGCTGCTTGGCCAGATCCTTGTTCGTCTTTGCGGGATCGGCGCTAGTCATTTCCTTGGCGGCGGTCGCCGTCAGTTCCACGTTGCAACGCGTATCCTTGATGCTGGCGGCGAATTTCTCGAGCGCGCTTTTGACCTGCGGCGAAATCACCGAGGATTTGCTGTCGAAGAAAAGGGGGACTTGGACGGGGTTCCGCTTCTCATACTGCCGGCACGAGATCCCTTGCTTCGGCAAGGTGTACAAGATGGCGCTCCGCGCCTGATTCGTATCGGCGGCGCTGTCATCGACCCAATGAGAAAGTGCCAGCACCATCTCGGGCTTGACGCCCTGCGCCTTGAGAAAATCGCTTGTTGCGTTCAGCCTGCGGCCGGCAACGGTGTCCGCCTTGTCGTAAGCGCCTTCGTTGCTGGCCGTGGCGTAGAGCCGGTAGCCGCAATCCCGTCCGGCGTCCTTGAGGAACGCAGCCAGCCCCTTCGCGGCCTCGCCCGAAATCTTGCCGTCGTCCTTTTTGAACAGGACGCGGTACGAGTTCCATTGGGTGCACTTCGGCCCCACGTCGCGCTCCTGGGCAGTCGCCGTGAAGAATGCTGCGCTGATGGCAACGATGAAAAGGCCGAGCACAAGACTGACAATGCTTTTCATTCGTTGGTACCCTCCAAGCTCACCCGCACGGTTTATCGCACTTCAGGCTCAAAGGTAACGTTCCCGCGATTGTGGCTACCGCCGGTCAGTCCCAGACGAGCAGCAATTTGCGCCAGAAGGCGTTGGACGGCATCGGTTTCGAACCGCGCGGCAGCCGGATCGCCAGATAGATGGTCAGCCATTTGCGATCCACCTCGCGCATGGAAAGTTTCAGATCATGCAACTCGAATGGTCTCGAAACGCGCGTCCATCCGGAGAACGCCAAAGCGCCGACCGGAGCGTCGTGTTTCCAGACCAGCTTTTCTTCCGGCCGACCCAGAGCCATGGCGAACTCGAACGGCGACGCCTCCTCGTGAGCGATCTCCACCGTAGCGACGACACTCCTGGCAAAGGCCGGGAAGGTGGAATTGAGCGCGGCCACCACGAGACCATGCGTGCTCGGCCGCAGGAAGATGCCGCCATCGGAGACGAGCAGCGCAGGCAATTCCGTCGGATGGTTCGTCACGAGCGTTGAACGCTTCAACTCGTCACCGGTCAGCTGGCGCGTACGTTGCCGCTGCTGCGGCGCGTTGAGGCGCGGGTGCTTCGCGCCGTTCAAGACGACATGGCGGATCTGGATGCTTGAAAAGCCGCCAAGCACCGTTGCGCCCGACCAATTGCCGCCGCATCTGACTGCAAGCAGCAAATCGCGCCTGCCGGTCGTGGGCGAATTGACGTTTGTCGCGATCTCGCGTGGCTCATGGGGGCGGCTGACATCGGCCCAACCGTTCCCTCCGTCATCTTCGAGGAGCCGGGCGAGCTGATCAAAGGTCTGGTTTTCAGCGTCGACGATCGCGATCTGAAACTGCGCGGGTCCCGTCAGCGCCTCGTCGAGATAGACCCAGCAGCTCGAGCCGATCGTGCCGGCCGGACAGACACCTTTCAGCAATGCCATCGAGACGGTGCTGCCTGTGGCCTGCACGAACAGCTGATCCGGCGATTGCTCGACATAGCTCAGCAGATCCGCATCGGTATGTGGATGCGAGCCGATATGGGCGCGGCGCAGGGCTTCGACCGGGAGATACTGCTCCCTGTAGAGCGAGGAATGCAGTTCCGGCACCGTTTCCTCGGCGGCGGCATGGAGCATCTCGACGACGCCCAGCGTGAAGTCGGACCGCCCTGCGTGGGCCAGAAGCGAAATCGCTGTATCTGCCCTGCCTTCGCGCGCCGCTATTTCCGCCAGCAATTGCATCGCGTCAGCGGAGTTGGCGGAAGCGGCGCTCAGCCGCAGATACCGCTCGTCCTTGGCGCGCAGCTCAAGGTTCCAGAGGTTGAGATCTTTCTCGTGATTGGCGGTGTTCGAGCTGATGCCGAGCTGAACGAACATATCGGTATGCGCGAACTTGTGCTTCCGGAACACATTGATGATCGGCCGGCGGTTCCTCAGCCACTCGGCATTCCGGTTCATGCCTGTCGGCGAAGACCGATACCAATAGAGCGGTTCCGGGACAGTGACGATCTCCAGGCCCGCCAGATCAGCGCGCAGGAAGAACTCCCAATCGCTTGCCGAAAAGCCGCGCTCCTCGTTGAGGTAGCCCACCTTGTCGAACACCTCGCGCCGGAACATCGCATTGGCGTCGCCATACGGGTTGGTGATCAGCGCGATGTCCGGCGGGCCGCCGACCGGAAAGTAGAGCATATAGCCGCTCTTGGTGTCCGGCGGCACGAAGGGCTCATTGAGCCACTTGGCAAACGTCGTGCAGATATCAGCGCCGGACTTTTGCATGCCGGCCACGAACGTGCTGACCGCGTTGGGGAAGAGGGCGTTGTCGTCGTCCAGGAACAGGATCAAGGATCCCTTGGCGGCGCGAATGCCGGTGTTTCGGGCCTTGCCGAGGAAGCCGTTCTTTTGCCGGATGATCCGCCAGCCGCGCTGCTCGAACTCAGGCTCGACTTCAGCGAGCAGGCGTATTGCGTCCGGATCGGTGCTGCCGTCGTCGACGACGATCAATTCGATATTGGGGTAGTCCTGGCGACGGACCGATGCGATCGCCTGCGGCAACAGGCGCGCCCGATTGTAGTGGGCCGTGATGATCGAAACGAGCGGCAACCGGGCTCGACCGCGGCCAGCGGCCTTGGCGGGCTGCCGGCACAATTTGACGTGCAATCTGGTCCAGCTCTTCTCGCGCGCTTCCCGGTCTTGCAAGGGCCTTGCCGGACCGAAAGATTGGCTCTCCAGCACCGACGCGATCTTGGCGGCGATCGCGGAAGGGGACGCCTGCATCATGACCGCGTCAGCGGATTTCGGCTGGAGCAGCTCACGTATACTGCCGACGTCCGTCGCGATGAAGGGGATTTCCTCGTCTAGGCACGTCACCACGTCCAGCGGAAGCTGCGCAGCTGAATGCGTGATTGCTATCAGCGCGTGGCTCTGCCGCAGATAGCGGAAGATTTCGGGCTCGTCTCGGATCGGCAGGAGCTTCAGTTTGAACGGCCACTGCCGGGCCCGCCGCACGACCATGCCGCCCGAATGCTCGCCGAGCACATGACCAAACGCCCCGACGATCGTCACGGCGAGATCGGTCACGCCGCTGTCGGCCAGGCGATCGAGCGCGTCGCAGAACAGCGTCAGCCCGCTTCGCGTCTCCGTGCCTGAGAAATGAACCAATTCGGCAGCGGGCCGTTGCCGAGGCCGGTAGTGATCGACGGTGAAATTCGAACGCCACTCTTCGGGCTCCAGCGGCGTCGCGATTTGATGGCTGGTCGACAGCTTCCATCCCGCTTTGATCATCCAGTCGAGCAAGGATTGGCCGGTGACGACGAGGTGGTCGCAGGTCTCGGCGGAGGTCCGTTCCATATGCGCGACGGTCATCTGCTCCTTGCGCTCGATCGCCTTGGCATTGGCCTCCAGATCCCACATCAGCGGCTCATGCGCGAGCACCACGAGAATGGGAGGATCGGGAAAGACGCCCGTGCGCTTGGCAACGGCCGGGAAATGCGCCAGTCCGCCTTCGAGAGCGAAATAGACGACGTCGAAGGTGTTCTGCTTGAGGAAGTGGTAGACGGCGACTGAATTCTTGTCGCTGGACTCCAGGCCACGCAACAATTCGGGCGACGGCGGCAGCAGTTCGAGCCGGACCAGGAAATTGTCAAAACACCATTTGGCGAGCCTGGCGATCTCCTGCTCATCGGGCTGGCTGCCGACCGGGCTCGGCACCCACAACAGCGTGACGGTTTCGCCGATTTTCGCCAGATGCTGGGCCAGCGCATACGTCGCCGATCCGGGATCGGCTGTCACCGTCGAGCCGAACTCGACCTCGGAAACGACACACACCCTGCGGGGTTTGTGGCTCGACGACCGCTTCGGGGCGGACGGCGCGCCTGTCTTAGAACCAACGCTCAATCAGTCCCCCTCGATCATCAGCCGCAAGCGGGCAGTCTTGCCAACAGGTGGATAACACTTTGATAATTGTCTAACAGAGATAATCAGCTGGAGACTGCCCTGCCTCTTCGCGCAAACCGAATTGATGATCTTCGCATGCATGTCCATCGATCTCCAAAACACCTCGAACGGTTGGACGATCGACCTATCGATACGAAGAAGGATGAGATCCTCTGCTTTGTCGCGCTGCGCAACGAGGCGACATTGCTGCCGCATCTTCTCAATCACTATCGCGGCCTTGGGGTCGACCGGTTCTTCTTCCTGGACAATGGCTCCACTGATGGGACGAGGGAACTGATCCTCGATCAGCCCGACAGCCACTGCTTCCATGCCGAAGGGTCGCACTTCGCCTTGAACATCACCCCACCGCGATGGATCAACATCCTGATGCGCGTCCACGGGTCCGGCCACTGGTGCCTGTCGGTCGACGCCGACGAGCTTCTCGTCTATCCCGACTTCGAGCACGTGAACCTGCGTCGGCTTTGTGCCTATTTCGATTCGACCGGTGCCGCGGCAGTGATCGGATCGATGGTCGACATGTATGCCGCCGGTCCGTTGGCCGAGTGCAGCTACGACGGCAGCATCCCGCTTGTCGATGCTTCCCCCTATTTCGATCCGGAGCCGGGTTGGCTGCGCGCACGTGACGGCCTGTACCCGCCTGAGCAGATGTTCGGCGGGGTGAGGGAGCGGGTGTTCTGGCATGGCCGCTTCAAGCAGACGTTTCCCCCGTGCCTGACCAAGGTGCCGATCGTGCGGTGGGACAGGAGCACGCATTACCATGCGGCGCAGCACACCATCAGCAAGGTGCGGTTCAGCGAACTCCGCGTCGCTCTGCTGCACTTCAAATTCGTCTGGGGCTTTCACCAGAAATCGGCGTCGTCGCTGAACGAAAACGCCCAACTCAAGGAAAAGACGCTGGAGGAACGTGCGGCCTACATGGAAGCGTTGGAGCGCAATCCGAAGCTGTCGCTTCGGGACCACCGGTCTGTCCGCTATCGTGGCGATAGCACCCAACTCGTGGAACTAGGCTGGATGAAATCCTCGGATAGCTACGCCGAATACGTCGCGAAAACGGCCAAGCCGCGGTTACATGAAACCGCGGTCACGTGACGTGACGATCTACTGAGCCGGGTGCTCAACCGCCGTAGCGGTGCCCGCCGTCCCCGCCGTTATGGCCGCCGCCATTCGCCGCAAACTGCGACAAGCTGTTCAGCGCCAGCGCCTTACAAGCTGTCGGCGCATTCGGATAACGGTGCAGATAGTCCTCGAGCGCCTCGATCGTGCCGATCTTGAGAGCCTGCTCGCAAGCAAGCTCAGCTTCCTTGACCGGAGCAACTTCGATTTGTGCTTGCGCCGCGTTGGAAAAAGCGACGCTTACGCCCAGAATGCTCAGTCCGCCCAACAGTAGCGATTGAATCTTACGCATGACAAACCCCGTTCCCTACACACCCCATACCCCATTGAAAATATTGGTCTGTTAGTAATTTGTCAACCATAACGGGTGGCCGGCGCGCCACCGACTGAGGCTGAGCGCGATTAACCTTAACAGGGCAATCTCTCATCCAGTCGTGGATCGCGCTAGTCGTTGAAAAGCGTCAGTTTTCGAAAGAATGCGTTGGTCGGAAAACCGTTCGGCGTGCCCGCGAAGCGAACCGCGACAATGACCGACAGCGGTATCCTGCGCCGGGCGCGAAGCGCCACCTTCAGCCTGTGACGCGCGAATTTGTCTCGAACGGTTGCCCAGCCGGAAAAGGCGATCGTTTGCGTGGCGATGTCCTGGTGCCAGTCGATGATCTGGTCAGGGCGAACGAGAGCCAGGGCGAAATCGATTGCCGGCGCGTCGGCATGCGCGACTTCCACTGTTGCTTCGATCCCTCGGAAGAACGGCAAGAATTGATGATCGAGTGATGCAACGACAGGCCCTTCCACGTGCGGGCGCAGGAATATCCCGCCGTCGTCCGGCGCTACCAGGAGCAAAGGAAGATCGGAGATCCGCTGCGTTAGAAGCCTGGCATTCCTGAGCGCTTGATAGGTGAGGGTGTACGAGCCGTCGGCCCGGCCCGCGGGGTCTTGGTCTGCCTTGGCTACGTCCCGTTCAAGCAGGCTTGCCGCAGTATCGGGACGTCCGGCCGATGCCGCGATGGCGGCGAGTGTCTCGATGGCTGCATTGCTGTTCGGTTCGAGATCGCACAGTTCGAGGTACCTTCGATAGGCGGGGGTGTACCTCAGATTTTCGCGCGCGCTTTCGATCTCGGGCCGAGCCGTGTTCTGGGCGATCGCCAACTGGTAAACTTGCTCGGCGCCATCAAACCGGCCCGACCTGAACGCCTCGACGATGGGACGGCGATTATCATACCAGTTCGAGGTCCGGAACATTCCGTTCGATTTCGAGCGATACCAGTAGAGCGGCTTCGGTATCGGCCTGATTTTCAGCCCGGCAAGGGAGGCTCGCGCAAAGAATTCCCAGTCATGCATTGCATAGCCAGGCTCTTCGATCAGAAACCCGATCTGGGAGAAAACCTCCCTGCGCACCATCGCATTGGCGTCGCCGTAGACATTGTGGATGAGCCCGAGCGCATCGGGGCCGCCGAGCGGCAGATACTGGATCAGCCCGTCCGTCCGGTCGCTGGGAACGAAATCCTCATAGAAGATCAGTTGGAACGCCGTGCAGATATCCGCGCCGGACGCAGCCATGGCGCGGACGAAATGGTCGACGGCCTCCGGAAAAAGCGCGTTGTCGTCGTCGGCGAACAGGATGAGCGCGCCGCGCGCGGCGCGGACGCCGGCGTTTCGCGTCGCGCCAAGGTGTTTGTGCGGCCGGCGCAAGATCTTCCATCCGCGCTGACGGAATGTCGGCTCAAGCGCGTCCAGCAATCGTCTTGCTTCGTCCTGGTCGCTTCCGTCATCGACCAGCACCAGCTCCAGCCGCTCGTAGGTTTGCGCTTCGATTGCCGCGATCGCCTGCTTCAGGAACGACGGCCGGTTGCGATGGGCCATGACGATCGAGACCAGCGGCGATGTCAGGGCTGAGCCACGTCTTCTACGCGCCGAAGGCGAAGTATCGCGCGTGTCTAGCCAGGCCAGCCGGCACCGGCCAAACACGTCGATCCGTCGCGGGCGTGGCGGCTTGTCGAGCGCGGCAAGGACTGTCCGGGCCAACTGCCCGGCCTCAGGCGCGGTCAATTTAGGTTGCCTCGCCTCTGCGTTCCACGCCTCGGCATTGGCGCCGGCGTTGGTGGCAACGAACGGCAACCCCGCCGCGATACAGGCAGCGACGGCGGCGCCGGTCGACGCGGCGAGCGAGGGTATGATCGCCAAGGCACTGCGGCGTTCGACATAGTCGAGCTTCGCAGTCAGATTCGCGGCTGGCAAAAACTTAAGCTTCAACGGCCATTTCTCGGCGCGGCGCAGAAGCAGTCCGCCGCTGTGCTCGCCCATGATCTTTCCGAATGGAGCGAATACGGTGAGGCTCAGGTTTTCTGGCGCCGATGGCGCCAGGATGTCGAGCGCGTCGCAGAGCAATGTCAGGCCGTCGCGAAAATGCGCTGTCTGGAAGACGACGAGTTCTTTCCCATCGTCGCTTTCGGGCGCCGGCTGCGCAGTAGCTTGGCCGGCGTCGGCAGACAGCGGCAACATCGGGACTACCGCCGCTTTGCGGGCCTTCCAGCCTTTCGACAGCATCCACTTGCGAAGCGCGGCCGAGGCGCAGATCGTTCTGTCGGCCATTTCGGCGCAGTACCGCTCCATATGTGCAATGGCGATCGACTCGGTGCTTCCCATGAAAGCCTTGTCGGCTTCGTGCACCCATTCCTCCGGGGCGCTGGCGAAAACGGCGATTGCCGGGGCCGCAAAAGCGGCGGTTTCTGCCGCCAGCAGCGTGTAATACGCCGTTCCGCCCTCAAGGGGCGCGTAGACCAGATCGTGATTGGACCGTTCGAGGTAGTGCAGCAGAGCCGCGGACTGGCTCTCGGGCGTCGCTAGCGCAGGAAGCAACTGATCGGACCGGTCGAGAACGTCCAGCTTGACCGAGGCCGCCTCGAATTCCGCCCGGAGCGCCGCTACCTCGTCCGTGGATGGCGCTTCGCGGCCGGCAACCCACAACAGGGTAACGTCGTCGCCGTTTTCGGCGAACAGCCTGGCAAGTTCGCAGGGCGCCATGGCGTCGTCGAAATCGACGTCGCGCCGGATGGCTCGCGTTACCACGCAGATGCGGCGATGCCCATCCGGCCTCAACGGCTTCCTCAGCTTGCTCTCGACTGCCATTGAAGTTTCCCTTAACCCAATTCCGCTACCAACGTTTTGGCACTCTCCCTGCCTTCTAGCCGCGCCGGATTTACTTTTCGGTGATCATCCTTCTGCGCCATTGGTAAACCAGGGCAATCAAGCGGTTCCTAAAACGGCTGTACAATCAATCGACTGTTACAAATTTATCGACACGGCATAACCAATATTTACGCCTCCCACCTAATAGTTCACGGCATAGCAGGAGGCGCAAATGAAAACGATAATGAAGTTTCTCGGCGCGCTCGGTCTGATGGGCGCGATGATCTCGGCGAGTTCGGCGGGAGAATTGCTGCGTCCGCGCATCAACCTCGGCACCGCCAACGTCAAAACAATCAGCGGCGATCGCGGCGGCTACGTGATCGACTACGCCATCCGCGTGCTGAAGATGCGCCGCAGCGGCGGCTTTGTGCGCTTCAGCGGTGCGTGCGACTCGGCTTGCACGCTTTACCTGTCGATGCCCAAGAGCAAGGTGTGCATCACGCAGGGCGCATCGTTCGGTTTCCACTTGCCTTATGGCGCCGGCGCGCAGGGCAATCAGGTTGCCGCGAATTTCATGATGAAAAACTATCCTGGCTGGGTTCGTGGGTGGATCGCCAGCCGCGGTGGGCTGAAGAGTTCCATCACGACCATGACATACGCGGATGCGAGCCGCTTCCTCCCGACCTGTCCGTCCCAGCAGCGTATGACCATTGCCAGCCTGAGCCCGATACGCCTACACGGCGGCTGATTCTCGAAGACCAAGGCTGGAAAGGGCAGTGGCGGGCGCTTCGCAGCGTCCGCCATTGCCGTTTAAGATGGCGATCTGCCCAGCAAATCCGGTGGCTTCCAACCGTGTTGGGTTAACCAGTTCTGAAAAGACATGGTTAACTCACGGTTGATTTTGTTGACTCTTTCCTGGGTCGGGCCGATTTTGTGGGCGGGGGTTTGAAAGCGTCGGCCAGCTCCCGGCCGGCGCGCAAACTGGCGGCGAGCAATTTGCATGAGCATTGGCGGCATGACGGGATCGGCGGGCCGATCTGAAAGCGGCCAGACGCAATCGAAGACGAAAACGGCTTTGCCGCGTGAGGTGCGCCTCAGGCGTATGTTCCCGCGCGTCATCTGCACCGGCCTGTTGTCATGGTTGCTGCTCGGCGTCTACCGGGGTGTCATCCTCGATCCGCAAACGACATTTCAGGGTGTCTTGGCGTCCATCCCAACGGGATTGGCGGCAAGCTATTACGACCTAATCCTCATCGCATCGGTGACGGCGACAACGTTGATCCTGCTCTTCCTTGCGAAAGCGAGCCGGCTCGCGTCCTGGGCGATCGTCTTTCTGTTCTATTTTCTCGTTGCGGTGTCACTGGTGTGGGGGTTTGCCAACATCGATCTCGTCAAGATGCTGGGTGAGCCATTCACCTTCCAGTGGCTGGTGTATGGCGACTTCCTGCAGAATGCCGACGCCAAGAACGCCATGGGCGACGCGGTCAAGGCCAGGGATGCGGCAATCCTGTGCGGGTCGGTCATCCTGGTATTGGTCCTCGGCTGGGCCGCGGCAAGGCTATGCCTGGGGCTGGGCGTCGTCGGACGCAGGACCCTTCTGGTCGCGCTTTTGCTGTGCGTGGGCGGGGCTTTGATCGGCACCGGCAAATATGTCCGCGCGGCAGCGTTGCCGGCATCCAAGATCGAGAACCCGATTGTCTATTTCGTTCGATCGGCCTGGTTGAGCTCGACGCCGGTCGCATTCGCGATGAGCGCAGGCGCCAATGATCCCGATGTCGCCAGCGTCGGGGAGCGTCCGGCGGAAACGTCAAGTTTCAAGGCGCCGACACCAAATCCGATCAAGAACGTGCTGATTTTCATGATGGAGTCGGTGCCGTCGAAATACATCGAGACTTTTGGCGGCCAGTATCCGGTCACCCCGAACATAAAGAGCTATGCCGCCGATTCCATCCGCTTCGACAACATCTACGCACATGCGCCATCGACGCACTACTCGATATTCTCCCTGCTGACCTCGATGTATAACGACATCTCGTTCTATGGGATGACCGCCAAGTATCCATATCTGCCGCTGGATTCGATTTCCAATACCTTGTCCAAGCACAATTTCCGCACCGGCTTTTTCTGGAGCGCGGATTCCCGTTTCCAGCGAGTGGACGAGTTTCTGCTCAACAAGGGGCTGGGCGTTATCCAGGATTTCCGGGGGCAGAAATGCGCCACTCCGACCTTCAAGCTCAGTTCCGAGCAGTGGAAGAACATGGACTACAACAGCGATCTATGCACCGCGCGATCGATCATCGACTGGATGAACGCGGATTCGGACAAGCCTTTCTTCGGCATAATGTTCACGGCGATGACGCACTATCCTTACATCACCGACAGTCCGATGTTCTCCAAGATGGCGCCGTCATCCCAAAACCAGGCGATGGTGCATTACACTGACGATGAAAAATTCAACGCCTATCTCAATGCCCTGAAGGTTGGCGACACCGCGCTTGGCGAAATCCTTGAATCGCTCAAGCAGTCCGGCAAGCTGGATTCGACGCTCGTCGTCATCCTTGGCGATCATGGCGAGGCGTTCGGCGAGCATGGCGACTACGTCCATGCGACCGCGCTCTACGATGAGAACGTCCACATCCCGCTGATCATGGTCAACAAGCATCTTTTCCGGGGCGAGGTTGCGCATCCGGTCGGCGGCATCATCGATATCGCCCCGACGATCATGGATGTATTGGGACTGCCGCTGCCCGACCAGTGGCAGGGACGCAGCCTGTTCAGCGAACAGCGGCCGAACAAGACCTTCTTCTTCAATCCATGGGCCGGCTCCTTGCTCGGCTATCGTGAGAACGATCGAAAGGTGATCTTCAACGCGACTACCGGAAAGGTCGAGGAATTCGACCTCAAGGCTGATCCCGGGGAGAAGACAAACCTCTTCAGCGATGATGCGAGCGACCGAACGGCGCTGCTGCAGCCTATCGCCGGGTGGGTGCAGTCGCAGAAGCGGCGCATAGCCAACCTTGTCGCAGACAACGCGAAGGACGCAGGGCATTGCACGGCCACAAGCCTGGAGATCGATGCTGCCGGCACCGACTACCAGGGGCCGCCTCAGTTCGAGGTTTTCGTCGATGGCAAGCGTCTTGCCGAGATTGCCGTCCAGGGCAAGCCAAGCACGGCGTCGACGGCCGAAGCTCGCGTGGCGGAACTGAAAGACGCGGCAATCGCAGCGCAGTCGTTCCGCGTGGACCTCAGCGGCACGCCCAACCCGCGAGCGATCGAAATTCGCTACGTCAACGATATGTGGGCAGGGGACGGCTTACCCGGCGACCGCAACCTTTTCATCAGGAGCGTCAAGGTGAACGGACAGTTGGTGCCCACCGGCAAGCTGCGCGTGGACGAGCGGTCGCATGGTTTCACCGACGACAGCGGCACCGCCATGTACACCGACGGTTCACTGTGGGTCAGCGGCCCTTTCATCGAAGGATGCATGTAGGGCGGGGCATGGCGACGTTCCCGTTATCACTTGCCTTCCGGCCGCCAGTTGTTCCGGCGCCAGTCCACGAACCTCGTGGATGACACCCCACGGAGCCGCAGCGGTCAGCTCTGCTCCTCCAGATCCGCGTCCCCTTCCAATCTTCGCCGCAGCACCGTGATCACGCCATGCATGGTGTTGATGTCCTCGACCGAGAGCCCTTCGGCGAGGTCGTTGATCCAGGGTGCCTGAAGGCGCATGGCCGCGTCGTAGGCCTCGCTGCCCTTGTCCGTCAGCGTCACGAGCTGCGCCCTCCGATGGTGCGGGTTGGTCTTGAAGGCGACGAGGCCCTCGCTTTGCAGGTCGTTGACGATGCGCTGCACATTCTGCCGGTTGGCGCCGAGGTCGCGCGCCAGCCATGCCACGGGCTGTGGCCGCTCGGCCGCTACGATGGCGCCAAGAACCTGCCAACGGGCGCTGGTGAGGCCGAGATCGGCCACCAGCCTGTCGCCGGCTGCACTGATGCGGCTGTTCAACCTGAACAGGTCGAGAATGAGATCGCTCAAGGCCTTGCCAGCCGCTGTCCGTTTCATATCGCGCGAATTTGTCATTCTATATCCATATTGACATCATAATGTCAAATTTAGTATGTGTGCATGGTAACAGATTGACATCATAACACCAACATAAGGAGTTCTCCGATGACCCATTTGCGTCCTCTCGACCCTGCTTTCCCGATCGACCGTCAAGTCGCGCTCGACGCCAACGCCGTCGTGCTGGTCAATGTCTTCACGCTCGACAAGGCCGACGAGCAGGCCTTCCTGGAGGTCTGGCAAGACGACGCAGCCTTCATGAAGCGACAGCCGGGCTTCATCGCGACCCAACTGCACCGGGCGCTCGGCGACAGCCCGACCTATCTGAACTACGCGATCTGGGAATCGACCGCCGCTTTCCGCGCGGCATTCATGCATCCGCAATTCAGGGCGAAGATTTCGGCCTATCCGTCCTCGTCGGTCGCTTCGCCGCACCTTTTCCAGAAAGTCGCCGTGCCCGGCATCTGTGTAGCCTGAGCGCTATTTCCGGCGCGGCTTCGCCTTCCCGATCTGCGGCTTGCTCGGCCATTGCCAGCCGTCCCCTTCGCCAGGGGCGGGCTGCGGCCGCGCTACATAGGCGAGCGCGCCGTTGGCCTCGAGGTAGACACGCGACAGCATCTCCGCCAGCACGCCCGACGTCACCGCCTGCAGCCCGGCGATCACCAGGAAGAAGCCGGTGATGAGCATCGGCCTTGTGCCGATGTCCTGGCCCCAAAACACCTTGATCGCGAACAGATAGGCCAGGATCAGCGAGCCGATGACGCCGAGCACGATGCCGATGCCGCCGAAGAAATGACCGGGCCTGGTGCGGTAGCGCATGAAGAAGAACATGAAGACGAGGTCGAGCACGACGCGGAAGGTGCGCGAGATGCCGTATTTCGACTGGCCGTGGATGCGGGCGTGATGCGTCACCACTTCCTCGGCGATGCGGCGCGGCGTCGTCACCGTCGCGAGCCACGCTGGGATGAAGCGATGCATCTCGCCATAGAGGCGTACGCTGCGGATGACGCTGCCGCGAAACACCTTCAGGCTGCAGCCATAATCGTTGAGCCGCACGCCGGTGACGCGCGCGATCAGCCTGTTGGCGATGCGCGAGGGCAGGCGGCGCAACCAGAACCCTTCCTTACGGTTCTTGCGCCAGCCGGCGACGAGGTCGAGATCCTCGGTCAGCAGGCGATAGACCATGCGCGGAATATCGAACGGATCGTTCTGCAGGTCGCCGTCGAGCGTCGCGATGACATCGCCGCGCGCGGCGTCGAGGCCGGCCTGCATGGCGGCCGTCTGCTTGTAGTTGCGCACCAGCTCCACGCCATGCACATGCGGCCCGTATTGCGCCGCCAGCCGGCGGATCTCTGCGGGGGTGGCATCGGTGCTGCCATCGTCGACCAGCACCACTTCCCAGGGCTGGCTGTAATTTTCCATCGCCTGGTGGATGCGCACCAGCAGCGGCTCGACATTGTCGGCCTCGTTGTACATCGGGATGACGATGGAGAGCTTGTGCTCGGGCATGACGGCGCCCTCGGGCAATCCGAAAGCCGGAATGGGAAGCACGTTCATGGCGGTCATTTCCTTGCCGGTCCCGCCGCCGGTGTTTCCGGCAGCGTCGATTTAGAGGGGAACAGCCAGGCGATCGCACCGGTTGCGACCGCCGAGCACAGGATGAAGAGATGCAGCGCGAGCGCCGCCTGCAGGCCGTCCTTCATGGCGATGCCGGAATAGAGCAGCGCCGCCGCGGCACCTGCCTCATAGGTGCCGAAGCCGGCGACGCCCTGCACCGGCAGGATGGCGGCTGCTTCCGCGCCGACGGCGCCGGGAAAGGCGGTCTGGAACGAGGTGCCGAGCAGCATGGCGAGCAGCCAGCCCTGCACGCCGAGCTTCAACGCCCAGTTGGCGATCGTCCACCACCAGCCGTAGCGCGAGCGGCCCGTCGCCTCGGTGAAGATGTCGCGCAGCTTGCCGAATTTCGAGACGATCCTGCCGCCGGCCGTCCAGTTATGCGGCGCGCGTGCCCAGCGCGGCAGGTACCATGCGGCGACAATCAGCGCCGCGATGCCGGCGGCCCTCAGCGCCGGATGCAAGCCCGGCCAGACAAGGCAGGCCAGCACGCCGACGACGAAGGCGTCCTGCAGCCTGAACCAGAGAAGGGAGGCACTGGCGCGCACGATCGAAACGCCGAACACCTGGCGCAACAGGATCGGAAAGGCCGTCTCGCCGCCGCGGAATGGGACGATGTTGATCATCGCATTGTGGATCAGGATGACGCGCAGCGTGGCGCCGAAGCGGCCGTTCACGTCGTCGCGGAACTCGTCGCAGACACGCAGCGCCCTGAGCACATAGGTGACGAACAGCGCCGCCGCGATCGCCACGAAAGCGCCGGGCGTGATGGAGGCGAAGGCATCGCCCACCATCTTCCAGCGCTGGTCGCTGGCAAGCCATGCCAGCAGCGCCAGAGTCAGGATTATCGATACCGCTCGCTTCAACCAAATCTCCGCTGGCTTTCACCGCCGCGTTCCAGGTAGCTGCTTCGCTTTTCGAAGACGCACCGCGCCGGGTGCCTTGCCGGTTTCCTTGCCCGGTTGGGCCACCGCCGAACTTGCCCGGTCTGCGGCCCGTTAAACGTCTCCGCTCCATCGAGGCGGCTGATCCTATAGACCAGCGGCTCGCTCAAATCCACACGCTTGGTGTGGCCGCGATCACGATCGGCAACACAATCCGGCCCCACCGCAAAGGGACCGTTGACACTGTTCCTTGGGCGGCGATTAATAGCCCGCGGGGGCGGTAGCTGCGCGTTGGGATCGACGACCCAAGCTGGGTGGTGACGCCAGGTCGAAAGGATCCGACATGCTATCGCTGTTCATACCCGCAGCTCGAAAACGATTGCCATCCGAACAAGCCGAGGGCGCGGGTCGCCATAGGCCCGACAATCATGCCGTCCGGATGCTTCTGCTCGCCTGCGGAATGGCGTCATGCGTCACCCCCGACGCCGCCGCCGCGCAAGGTTCAGCGCCGCCTCCGGCCGCCGCCACGCCGACGGCGTTCGAACTGCAGCTCTTCTACGCGGACCGCACATGGAATTGGGACGACGGAGCCGCCTATTTCGCCCAGGACAGGCGGATGCGGGCTTGGACGTCAACACCTGACGCAGCTTCCGTCGCCGAAGGGACATGGCATCTCAGCAATGACGGCGAGATGTGCATGAACCTTGTCTGGCGGTCCACAACCTATGCGCCAAAACCCATTCGAACCTGTTTTAGCCACCGCGTCCGCAACGGGATCGTCGAGCAACGGAAGGAGCCGGACGGCCAGTGGTACAGTTTCAGGCATGCCTCGGGAGATCCCGCCGACGAATTGAAGAAAATTCAGGCGGGCGACACCAGAGGCGCCGATTTCGAAAAGATCCAGAAACTGGTCGATTCCAAAAGCTAGCCCCGGCCAGCGCAATTCCAAAAAAGGTGCGTTGCGGTTCCGCGACCGCAATCGCCTGACGCAAGGCACTTGGAGCGGATCGTCGATTTCACCAAACGCTGGACCATGCCAGCGGATCAAAATTAGAGGCTCGCTGAGGTGGCCTTAGCCGATCTCAGCGAGCCCACGCCCCGACACATTACTCACAGGGCCGACCGCCGGCCTTGCGGGCCGGCGTTTCGTGATGGCGTTCGCGCCACAGGACGCGCGCTTTGCGCGCGGCATGACGGCTGAAGCGCCGGAAGTGCGCGAGACCGGAGCGAGCCCAAAGAAGGGCGCTGCCGTCCCGACTATGGTGTCGATGTCGGAAAGCTCGGCCACAAAGCCCAGTCGCGTCCGGGCAAGCCCGGGGTCGGCAAACAGCCCGGCCGGATCGCCGGGGCGGCGCGCCTTGTACGCGACCGGCACCGGCCGGGATGTGATCCGCTCGACGGCTCCCAGTATTTCCCTGATCGAGATGCCGCGGCCGGTGCCGAGGTTGACCGCTAGGCTTTCGCCGCCGGCATCCAGATGCAGCAGGGCCTTGAGATGCGCGCGGGCGAGGTCGCCGACATGGATGTAGTCGCGCACGCAGGTGCCGTCCGCGGTCTCATAGTCCGTGCCGAAGACCTCGATCGCTTCGATCATGCCCGACGCGGCCATCAATACCCTGGGGATCAGATGCGTTTCCGGCGTGTGCCATTCGCCGAGCTCGCCTTCGGGGTCGGCACCGCAAGCGTTGAAGTAGCGCAGGATCGCGTATTTCATCCCATAGGCCGAGGCATAGTCCTTGATGATTTCTTCGCCCATCAGCTTGCTGCGGCCATAGGGGCTGATCGGTTTCTGGGCCGAGGTTTCGCGCACCGGCAGCGCTTCGGGCATGCCGTAGGTCGCGCAGCTCGACGAAAAGATCATGTTGTCGATGCCGTTCGCGCGCGCGGCATCGAGCACGGCGATCGTCCCGCCGACATTGACCGAATAATAGTCCGCCGGTTCACTGATCGACTCGCCGACATAGGCAAGCGCGGCGAAATGGATGATCGCCCGCGGCTTGTGGACATCGATGGCCTGCTGTAGGGCAGCGCGGTCGCGGATATCGCCGACCGCCAGCGGACCCCAGGCCACCGCCTTCTCATTGCCGCGGCTCAGATTGTCGTAGACCACCGGCAAATAGCCTGCCGCCGCGAGTTGCTTGCAGGTATGGCTGCCGATGAAGCCGGCGCCACCCGTCACCAGAACGGGAGTCATTGCACCGCCGCCTCCCGGACGGACGTGCGGCTGCCATGCTGCGCCACGAGCCGGCGCCCGCCCAGCAGGGCCTCGAAATAGGCCGTTGTGTAAGCCAACCCCTCGCTGAGCGCAACCCTCGGCTCCCAGCCCAGATGCTGCCTGGCACAGGAAATGTCGGGCTTGCGCTGCCTGGGATCGTCGGCCGGCAGCGGCCGGTGCACGATCCGCGAGCGGGAATTGGTGTAGTCGAGCACGAGCTCGGCCAATTCCATGATGGTGAACTCACCCGGGTTGCCGAGGTTGACCGGGTGTTGCGGCGCCGCCGGCGCCTGCATCAGCCGCACAAAACCCTCGATCAGGTCGTCGACATAGCAGAAAGAGCGTGTCTGCGTGCCGCTGCCGTAAACCGTGATGTCGTCGCCGCGCAGCGCCTGGACGATGAAGTTCGACACCACGCGCCCGTCGTCGGGCTGCATGCGCGGTCCGTAGGTGTTGAAGATGCGCGCAACGCGCACGTCGATGCCGTATGTCCTCGAATAGTCGAAGAACAGCGTTTCGGCCGAGCGCTTGCCCTCGTCGTAGCAAGAGCGCGGGCCGTGCGTGTTGACGTTGCCGAAATAGCCCTCGGGCTGCGGATGCACCAGCGGATCGCCATAGACCTCGGAGGTGGAGGCTTGGAATATCTTGGCGCCGTGGCGCCGGGCGAGTTCCAGAAGATTGATCGCGCCCAGCACGCTCGTCTTGAATGTATGAATCGGATCGGCCTGGTAGTGTGGCGGCGAGGCAGGGCAGGCAAGGTTGTAGATCTCGTCGACGGCAAGATCCATCGGCAAGGTGTCGATGACGTCGTGCTTGACGCAGGTGAAGGAGGCGCCGCGCGCGATGCCGGCGAGATTGTATCTTTTGCCGGTGTGGAAATTGTCCAGCGCGATGACTTCATAGCCGTCGGCGAGCAGCCGCTCGCATAGATGCGAGCCCAGGAAGCCCGCACCGCCTGCAACCAGGGCGCGACCGCGATCGATGCCCTTTCGACTTGAACCGACCGGTTTCAGAACCTTTATGACCCTGTTCATGGCACCCCTCGCGCGCACACACTTCCCCGTTCCGGGCCGAGGCATCGCTCGACCAGGTCACAAACAGCGATCCTCCGCATATGCGGAATCGCCCGTACTGATGTGCGTCGAAGTTTATGAGTTCGCAGGGCTCGTCGCTTTACGGCTTATGCTTCCGCCTGCGCGTCCCTTCTGCCCCTAAGTCGCGATCCACGAATCGGTTGCCACCACCGCGGACTGCTCGCCCAAATTGCACACCCAACGCATACAAAGATATACCGGTCGGCTGGGTAGTCAACTAAATTAGCATTCCGTTAACCGCACGTCTTTGCGATTGGTTAACGATAGGCCGGTCGAAGCGGGCTTGCGCGGCTTAACGGCCCGTGCGGCGAATTGTGCAATCAAAACAGGCAAACAATGCGCCCGGCGGATATCCGGCGAAGCCGGCTTTACCGGAATTTTGCCGGTCACCGCGATGGCTGAAGTGGTATATACGCAAGCGAATCCGCCGGCGCGCCAGAGCACGCATCCGGTATATTCCAATATGAGGTCCGATCTCGGATGTTCTGAATCGAAGCGGTCCGGCCGCTCTCGCAAAAATGGCCGCAAAACGCGGACCAAGCCACATTGCGGCAGTCCGCCGTTCAGCGTTACTGCCCGCCCATCTCCTTCTTGAAGGTCTCGAAATCGACCTGCATGCCGTTGAAGATGGTGCTCCAGTGACGCGTCAGCGCCGCCATGGCGACGGCCTCCTGGATCTCCTCGTCGGTGGCGCCGGCGCGCTTGGCGTCCTGCGTGTCGGACCAGATGCAGTAATTGCAGGGGATCTGGGCCGCGACCGCGAGCGAGATCAGCGACTTCACCTTCGGCGGCAACGCCGTCTTGTCGCTGAGCTCGATGGCCTTGACCTCGGCCCAGGCGCCGGGCAGACCGGCTTTCGGGAATTGCTTCACGAAGCTCGGCACACCGCCCATCGTCGATTGGATGTCCTTGAGGGTGGCGTCGTAGTCATCGGCCCGGGCGGGCGCGGAAGCCAGCACGGCGGCGAACATGGAAGCCGCAGCGATGAGCGAGGCGGAACGAAAGCAGGAATGCATGCGAATGACGGACATGATGTTCTCCTCTGGATTTTGTTAGCCTTACGATGTAAGGTATGTGGACGATGAACCTTACAGTGTAAGTTGTCAAGCGCCGCCATGGATTCACCGAGCAAAAAAAAGCGACCCCGCGGAAAGCTCTCCCGCCAGATGATCGAGGATGCCGCCTTCGAGGTGATCGAGCGGGAAGGGCTGTCCGGCTTTTCGATGCGCAAGCTCGCCGCCAGGCTCGGCTGCGAGGCGATGAGCATTTATCACCACTTCCCCTCGCAGGCGCATCTCTATGAAGCGCTGGTCGACCGGCAGATGAGCGGGCTTGTCATTCCCGACGACAGCCTGCCCTGGCGCGAACGGGCTCGCGTCGGCATGCAGGAGTTCCGCCGTGTCGCCACCGAGCACCCGGCCTTTGCGCCTTTCATCGTCGTCTACCGCATGAACTCGCCGCCTTGCCTTGCCAAGCTCAACGCCATCATCGGCCTGTTCGAGGATGGCGGCTTCGGGCCAGAGCTCAGCGCTCGCCTGTTCCGCGCCGCCGGCTACTATCTGATGGGCGCGATCCTCGACGAGACGGCTGGCTACGCCAAAGGCCCTTCGGCGGTCACCACCGTCGGCGAAGAGGAGCTGGCGCGTGACTATCCGAGCGTCATGAAGGCCGGCGCCTATTTCGGCGCCGAGAGCTTCGACAAGACTTTCGAGCTTGGCCTGGAAATGTTTCTGGACGAGATGGAGCGGGTCCGCGAAGCTGCCCGAAACGAAACCGCCTCAAAATAGCGGCTATCTCGCCCCGAAGACCAAGGCTTTGAATGCGCTTCCTCTGCCTCCTTCTTCTCATCGCCGGTGCCGCCATCGGCATCTTCTATCCCTGGGCGATGAGCAATTTTTCCGGCCATGCCATCGGCACCTGGCGTGTCTATGAGGGCGGCCGCTTCCGGCCGGTCACCGTGCAGCTTGCCGCAAGCGATGCGCCGGTGCGAGTGCTGGTCGACCTTACCGCGCGCGCCGAGCGCGTCGCCGGCCAGCAGCGCACGGTGCTGACGCTGACCGCGGCGAGCGGTGGCCGGACGGCGCTGGCCTCGACGCTCTCCTTCAACCACACCGACAATCCGCGCCAGGTCAGTCCGCAACTGCCCGACAAGATTTTTCGCGACGAGGCCGGCGTCATCGAGACGGTCACGCCTGGTCCTTACGTCTTCGCGGTCGGCCCGGGTGATGCCGACGGCATCGACATGCGCGCGGTCGATCTCATCCTGCGCGCCGGCACCGGCTCGATCGACGAGCGCGCTGAGCCGGCCGGCTATACGCTGATGGGCGTCGGCCTTGCCGGGTTGGTGCTGTCGCTGGCCTTTGGCCGCCGCGATGGCGGGCCTCCGCAAAATCCCAATTCGCAGCCGCCACCGCCGCGCTGGGGCCGCAACGGTTCGCCACGAGCATGATGCCGAAAAGTGTGAAACGGTTTTCGGACGACATCATGCTCTCTAGAGTGAGGCCGGCATGAATTATCGCCACGCCTACCACGCCGGCAATTTCGCCGATGTCATCAAGCACGCCGTGCTCGCGCGCCTCGTCGAATATCTCAAGCAGAAGGACAAGGCTTTTCGCGTCATCGACACCCATGCCGGCATTGGCCGGTATGATCTTGCCTCCGTCGAGGCCGGCAAGACCGGCGAGTGGCAGGGCGGCATTGGCCGGCTGGTGGAGGCGACGCTCGAGCCGCAAGCGGCGGCACTGCTTCAGCCTTATCTGGAAGCGGTGCGCGCGCAAAATCCCGACGGCGGCCACAAACACTATCCCGGCTCGCCGCTGATCGTTCGCCATCTCCTGCGCAACCAGGACCGGCTGACGGCGATCGAACTGCACCCCCAGGATGCCGCGCAGCTGAAATCGGTTTTCGCCGGCGATTTCCAGGCAAGAGTGATCGAGCTCGACGGCTGGCTGGCGCTGGGCGCGCAACTGCCGCCGAAGGAAAAGCGCGGCTTGGTCCTCATCGATCCGCCCTTCGAGGAGGAAGGCGAGTTCTCCCGTCTGATCGATGGCCTGCGCAACGCGCATCGGCGCTGGCCGGGCGGCATCTATGCGCTCTGGTACCCGATCAAGGACCGTAAGGCGGTGGCCGCTTTCCGCGCGGCGCTGAAGGAAACAGGCATTCCGAAACTGCTCGACATCGCCTTCGAGATACGGCCTGCCTCGGACGAGCCCAGCCTCGACGGCAGCGGCCTGGTGGTGGTCAATCCGCCCTACACGCTGGAAGGCGAGTTGAAGGTCCTGTTGCCCGCCCTGCACAAGGCGCTCGCCGTCCGGCAACCCTCGCGCTGGGCGCTCGATTGGCTGGCCGGCGAATAGGGCGCGTGCAGTCTTCTATCCCAGTGCTGGCGGCGTCGCGCCGGTCAGCCGCCGGCTTTCGCGGATCAGATGCGCCTGGTCGGCATAGCCGGCCTCGATCGCCAGCAGCGCGGTCGAGGCGTCGCTCTGCTGTCGTTGCAGGCGGCGGAAGCGGTGGAAGCGCAGGATGCGGTCGAGCGTCTTCGGACCATAGCCGAACGTGTCGTCGAAGCGCCGGCGCAGCGTCCGCTCGCTCATATGCAGGTGGCGCTGCAGGAACGGAACCAGCGGTGTTTCCGGCGGCAGTCCATCGCGGATGACGTCGAAGGCCCGACCCATCTGCCGGTCGAGGGCAGCGCGTCCTTCCGTATGCATGCCAACGGTCTTCTCGAGTTGCCGCACCAGCTCGGCAAGGTCGGGCTTCGCCTTGATGCTGTCGGTGAGCACGCGGGCGCGCGTGCCCCACACCTCGCTAAGGCCCAGCCGCTCGCCGACAATTTCGCCGGCCGGCACGCCGAGCCAGCCGGCGGCGGCGCCCGGCCGGAAGCGGAAACCGATGATCACCGCGCCGGCCGGCGGCGTCTCGATCTGCAGCTCCTTGTCCGGCCCGGCAATGCGGAAGCGGCCGTCGATCCATTGCAGGTCGATCGTGGCGTCCGGCGTGATGACGATCGGTGGTGCTGCCCGGCCATCCATGCGGTGGACCCAGACCGCACAGAAGGCGTCGGCCAGGCCGCGAGGGGCGGGCCGCTCTCGAAAGAAGCCGGTGCTCTGCGCCAGGACCGGTTCCATTCTCTCTCCGATCTGCTCCGCTGATTTTCTCTTGCGGATTGGTGCGACGGTCACTTTGGCCGAAATCTTCAATGCCGGCCACTTCATCCATGGCAGAACAGACGCAGCCTGCTGGCGCCCATCGGCGCCTTTGCCAAACCACATCCCATTTCGGACGTTGGTCACGAATATAGAAAGGAGTGAGAGAAATGAAAGCGCGCATCACCGTATTGACGCTCGGCGTCGACGATCTGGAAGCCTCGCTCAAATTTTATCGCAACGGCCTCGGCCTGCCGACCGAGGGCATCATCGGCCGCGAATTCGAGCATGGAGCCGTCGCCTTCTTCGACCTCGCCGGCGGGTTGAAATTCGCCATCTACGAGCGCGCCAGCATCGCCTGGGATTCCACGGTGCCGCAAAGCGGCCGCAGCCCGACCGAATTGACCATCGGCCACAATGTCGGCAGCGAGGCCGAGGTCGACGCGGTGATGGTCGAGGCCGTCAAGGCCGGCGCGCGCGTGGTCAAGCCGGCGCAGAAAACCTTCTGGGGCGGCTATGCCGGCTACTTCCAGGATCCCGACGATCATCTGTGGGAGGTCGTCTACAACCCGGCCTTCATCCCCGAGGACTGAACGGAACGAAGCACGTCGTCGAGAGAGGAGGCCGCCATGCCTGTTCAAATTATCCAAGCTGTCGGCGCTCTCCTCATCGGTTGCGTGTTCATCTTCGCCGGCATCGGGCATTTCGTGAAATTCGCGGCGATGCGCGACTATCTGGCCATCCAGAAATTTCCAGCTCCAGCCTTGATGCTGGCCGCGGGTTCGACGGTCGAGATCGTTGCCGGTTTCCTGCTTGCTATTGGCATGGTCCGGCCGTTTGCCGCCGGCGCGCTGGTCATCTTCACGCTGGCGACGAACGTGATGCTGTTGCGTTTCTGGGCCAGCGAGGAGCCGGAACGCCAGGTGCTGCGCAATGCCTTCCTGATCAACATCGCCGTCATCGGCGGGCTGCTGCTGGCCGGCACGCTTGATTAGTCGGTGAAATCCGGAACGAAGCTTTGCGGAAACCCCAAAGTCTCTTCCGAAAACCTTTATTCGCACCCGCTTGACCGCCGCCAAGCGAACCCGCACAGTGCGTGCAACCGACCTTGAGAGGCTGTCATGACTCGCTTCGCCCATTCCGCTCTTGCCGCGCTGGTTGCGCTGTCCACTCCCTTCGCCGCTCCGCTGGGCTTCAGCCAGGCGGCGCAGGCCGCAGACCTTTCCGTCTACAGCGGCGACGATGGCAGTGTCTGCGGCGAAAGCTGGGTGCTGAGCAAGATCACCGACCGCTTCTCCTATCAGGTGCACCACGTGCCGCATCTGCCGAACGTCGCGATCACCGATTTCCGCAACATTCGCCAGCACCGCTATGAGCCGGCGAGCGACGAATGGCCGATCGGCCGCCACTACTGCCGCGCCACCGTCAACCTGTCCGACGGCCGCGACCGCTCGATCTTCTACCTGATCGAGGAAGGCCAGGGCTTTGCCTCGATCGGCGACAATGTCGAGTTCTGCGTCTTGGGTTTCGACCGCTGGATGGTCTATAACGGCCGCTGCCGCGTGCTGCGCTGAGGCGGCGCTGACGGGCATGGATATCACGACGCTGCTGGCCTTCGCGGCCGCATTCTTCGTGTTTGCCGCCAGTCCCGGCCCGGACAATATGACGATCGTCGCCCGCACGATCTCCAGCGGTGCCGCGTCGGGCATCGCCTATGGGGCTGGGACGGTGGTCGGTATCCTGATCTTTCTGGTGCTCGCCACCTTCGGGCTGTCGATCGTCGCCGCCAAGATGGCGGTTGTCATGACCGTGCTTCGCTATGGTGGCGCGGCCTATCTGATCTTGATGGGCATCAGGTTGTGGACCGCCGTTCCCGTGGTGCCGGCATCGCAGCCGGTATCGAACCGGCGCGGCTTGCTGGCGACCTTCGCCACCGGCATCGCGCTCAACCTCGGCAATCCGAAGATGCCGCTGTTTTACGTCGCCCTGCTGCCCAACGTGGTCGGCGCGTCGCTCAACACAGCCGATCTTGGCGTGTTGGCGACGGCGATCCTGATCGTCGAGGCCGTGGTCATCGGTGGACATGTCCTGCTGGCCGGCCGAGCCCGCGGCCTTTTGCGCACACCAGCGATCGTGCGCCGCGTGAACCGCGCCGCCGGTGGCGTGATGATCGGCGCCGGCGTGGCCGTGGTCGCCACGCGCTGAGAGACGCCGGTTCAATGGCAGCTGATGGACAGCTGAGGTAGGCGCTGTCCCGCCGACCATCCTGAGTTGGTTTAACCGCCATCAGCCCGCGCAAGCAGCAGCGCGCGCTCCTTCTCATTGCCCGTCAGCCCGGCGGCGCGTCGAAACTCCGCGCGGGCTTCGTCGATACGTCCGAGCTTCGCCAGAAGGTCGCCGCGTACGGTGGGCAACAAATGCGTATCCTTGAGCCGAGGTTCGTCGCGCAGCGCGTCGGCGATCGCCAACCCTTGGGCCGGTCCGAACGCCATGCCGGCAGCGACCGCCCGGTTCACCTCGACGATAGGCGAGGGCGCCGCCATCGCAAGCGCCTGGTAGTACGCGGCGATGGCGATCCAGTCGGTGTCGGCCGCGCTCACGGCGCGGGCGTGGCAGGCGGCGATCATCGCTTGCAACTGATAGGGGCCAGGTGTCGGCGTCAGCGCCATCGCGCGGTTCAGCCCGTCGAGGCCGCGCCGGATCAGCGACCAGTCCCAGCGGCTGCGGTCCTGGTCGAGCAGAAGGACCGGGTTGCCCGCCGCGTCGACGCGGGCGCCAAAGCGCGACGCGCTGAGCTCCATCACAGCCACCAGGCTGAGCGCCTCGGGCTCCTGCGGCACCAGCGCCGCCAGCAGGCGGCCGAGGCGCATCGCTTCGCCGCTGAGGTCCGTGCGCAGCCAATCCGGTCCGGAGGAAGCGACATAGCCTTCGTTGAAGATCAGGTAGATCACTTCCAGCACTGCGCCGAGGCGCTCGCGCCGCTCCTGCCCGCGCGGCGTCTCGAAGGCAATGCAGGCTTCGCGCAGCGTTCTTTTGGCGCGCACGATGCGCTGGGCGACGGTTGCCTCGGGCACCAGGAAGGCGCGCGCGATTTGAGGCGTCGACAGCCCGCCCAGCATCCGCAAGGCAAGCGCGGCCCGCTGTTCGGCCGGCAGCACCGGATGGCAGGCGGTGAAGATCAGCCGCAACAGATCATCGTCGATGTCCTCGTCCAGCGCCGCCTCGATGTTGGGCATCGTTCGCTCCAGTTCGGCGAGATCGACGGCCAACTGGCGATGCTTGCCGTCGATCAGCACGGTTCGGCGCAGGCGGTCGAGCGCCCGGTTGGTGGCGACCTGAGTCAGCCAGGCGGCCGGATTGTGTGGAATGCCTTCCCCGGGCCAGCGTTCCAGCGCCAGCACGAAAGCATCCTGCACCACCTCTTCGGCCAGCCCGACATCGCGCAAATAGCGGGTGAGCCTGGCGGCAAGCTTCGGCTGCTCGATCCGCCAGACCGCTTCGATCGCCGCCGTGGCGGTCAACCCTTCAACTCGTCGAACCCGTCGACGACCTTTTGGACGTCCTCGGGAAAATCATTCATCTCGAAAACGCGCCGGACCTCGATGACGTCGTTCTCGCCAGCGGGGCAGCGGCGCGCCCATTCGACGGCTTCCTCGGGCGAGCGCACGTCGATCATCCAGTAGCCGCCGAGCACTTCCTTGACTTCGGCGAACGGGCCATCGGTGACGGTAGGCTTGCCGCCCTTGAAGGAGACCCGCGCGCCCGAGGACGGCGGATGCAGCCCGTCGAGCGCGAGCAGCACGCCGGCCCGCTTCAGCTCTTCATTGTATTTCATCATCGTCGCCACGGCTTCCGCTTCGGGCCTGACGTCGGGAGCCGCGGTCGCGTAGCCGCCGGGGATCATCAGCATCATGAAACGCATTGTTGTGTTGTCCTTCGTTGGTTGGTTGCGATGATACGACGAACGGGGATCGGCGGAATCGACAGGCGATGCAAAATTAGTTTGCGGTGCCGGTCACCGAAGAGCCGCAGGCACGCGGGCTGGCGCCAGCCTGTTTCGCCGTCGCCGGCTCTGCTGCCTTGGCGCCCGACGGGTCAGGTAGCCCGGCTACCGGACAGATAGGCCGAGATCAGCTCGACGAGTTGCTTCTGCAGTTCCGGCGCGTCGAGCATGTTCCGGCGCGCAGCGTTGTGGATCACGCCCTCGATCGCCGAGGAGAGCACGCGCGCCATCGTCTCGGTATCCTTGCGGCGTCTGCGGTACTGCGCGACGGCCGCCGCGTAACGTTCGAGATAGCGCGCCTGGAACGAAGCATGCGCGGCGCGCGAGCCGCGGTCGCCGGGCGCCTCGTCGAGCAGCACCTGGTGCAGCGTCGGATGGACGCTGTGCGCTCCGATCATGCCGCGCACCAGTTCGCGCGCGAACTGCCTGAGCGGCTTCTGGTCGGCCGCCGCTTCGCTGATCACCGACAGCACATGATCGAAGTGACGGCGCCGGATTGCCTCGACCAGAGCAAGCTTGTCGGGAAAATATTGATAGAGCGAGCCGATGCTGACGCCGGCGGCCTCCGCCACCTTGTTGGTGGAAAAGCCAGCCCAGCCGAGCTCGCTCAGAACCCGAGCACCGGCCTCGATGATCGCCTCGACGGTAGCGATCGAACGCGCCTGGCGCGGCTGCTTGCGCATGCGCGCGGCCGGCCTTGCAATGCGAGTAGACATCCTGGCGGGTCTCCCGAGAATATAAACAGGATACTCACATTCATTTCACCAACGCAAATGGAGCCGGGCGATGAGCGCATAGACGCTGCTGAAGAGCCTGCTTGCCTATCAGGCCTGGGCGAACGATGAGCTCGCGGAAAAGCTTGCCGGGATGGATCCGGTTCGCGATGCCGGGGAGCGCCATGCCGCGATCCGGCTGATGAACCACATCCATGTCGTGTCGCGGATCTTTGCCGCGCATCTGAAGGGCGTTGCCCATGGCTATGCGAGCGACAACACCGAGGAAATGCCGGAGCCGGCTGCTTTGCGCGCCGCGATGTCCGAGGCAGACCGCTGGTATCTCGACTATCTCGAAATCGTTTCGGAGCAAGAGCTTGCCGAGCCGGTCGCCTTCACCTTCACCGACGGCGACAAAGGCGGCATGACGCGGCAGGAGATGCTGACCCACGTCGTCCTGCATGGCAGCTACCATCGCGGCGAGATCGGCCGCATGGTGGTGCGGATCGCGGTCTCGCCGCCCTGGGACACCTACGCCGTGCATCTGCACCGAGCCGAGCCGGCGCGCCGCCTCGGGGGCGAGCGCGAGCCGGCGGAGGTCTGACGGCAGCGCTTGAATATGAGCTTGAAGCTCGCTTTTCACCAAGCAAGCTTTGCCCTCCGCGCGCTGCAGGATCATCTGTAGATGTTTGTGCTGGACAAGATGAAACGAGCGGTCGACGGCTTCTTCTTTATTGTGAGCACTGCGCTCACATTCCGATATAGGGTTATGCTGCGGGTTGATGGATGATCAGGCGATAGATGCCGGGCGAAAATCTGTCCGGCCAGCCGTCACTTCGAAAGTGACAGATTCGCTCACAATTTTTCAATGAGATGCATCTTCATGCGTTTTGCGTAACCAAAATTCAATAACTGAAAATCATTGTGTTGCTTCGCTGGCTAGACAGTCGCGAGTCAGATATGCATAGACACGCCGGGTCACTCACGACCCTCGGCAAAACGCAAGGGGCATCGCATGGCAAAGACGACAACCAAGGCGCCGGCGGCGAAAGCGCCGGCAAAGAAGCCGGCAGCTAAGGCTGCCGCGAAACCTGCAGCAGTGAAGAAGGCAGCACCGAAGGCAGCCGCCAAGGCTCCGGCCAAGGCAGCAGCGAAGCCTGCGGCTAAGCCGGCCGCGAAGGCTGCGGCCAAGCCCGCCGCCAAGGCAGCAGCTAAGCCGGCTGCAAAGGCAGCAGCCAAGCCCGCCGCCAAGAAGCCGGCAGCGAAGGCCGCAGCCAAGCCCGCCGCCAAGGCTCCGATGAAGGCCGCCGCCGCCAAGGCTCCGGCCGCCGTGAAAAAGGCAGCTCCGGCCAAGAAGCCGGCCGCCAAGAAGTAATCGCGTAGCTTCGCGCGCGAACCGCAAGGTGAGGGCGGGCGCCATTCAGGCACCCCTCTCGCCAAATTCGGTGTCTGAGCGAGCGGAGTCGGAGCGGACGCTCCTCCTAAAGCTCTCGGAAATTTTGCCGCCAGGCAAAACTTCCGGGAGCTTTTTCGTTGCGGTAGCGAGCTCCGGCAAAAGGCATTGGCTAATCCGGATCGGCTCGCTGGGCCGTTGCCCCGCAGACCCATTCGGGCAACAGTCCGGCAAACAATTGGGAAGCCGATCATGCCGAAACTGCTCTATGCGTCCACGTCCCCCTACAGTTCGAAGGTCCGCATGGCCGCCGCCTATGCCGGCATCGGCATCGACCTTGTGCCTATAAAGACCGAGGAGAAGCCCGCCGAACTGATCTCGGCCAATCCGCTCGGCAAGATCCCGGTGCTGGTCCTGGAGGATGGTCGCACGATCCACGACAGCCGCACTATTACCCAGCATCTCAACCGGCTGTCGAAGAACGCGCTGTTCCCGCGTAACACGGACAAGCGGCTCGAGGCGGAGGTTCTTGAGGCGCTCGCCGACGGCATCTGCGACTGCGCGCTGTCGATGGTCTATGAGCGGCGCACGCGGCCGGAAGAGATGGTCTACCAGCCCTGGCTCGACCGCCAATGGACGAAGATCACCACGGCGCTCGACCTGCTCAATGCCAACCCGCCAAAATTGCCGAAGAAGATCACCGCCGGCCACATGGCGCTGCGCGCCACCCTCGGCTATCTCGCACTGCGCTTTTCGGGCCAATGGGAGAAGGGCCGCAGCCGCCTGGTCCGCTGGGCCGCAAGGTTTGATGAGAAATTTCCGGAACTGAAAGCGAGCGTGCCGGGGTAGGTACAGCCAATCTCCCCCCTTGTGGGGGAGATGCCCGGCAGGGCAGAGGGGGGCGCTGTCCCGCCAGCATCTCAGTCATTGCCAAGCATGCGCTGCCATCAAAGACAAAGATCGACAACCTCGAAAGTTGGCGTTCCTTCGCGCCCCCCTCTGGCCTGCCGGCCATCTCCCCCACAAGGGGGGAGATTGGCAGCTTCGGCCTCGCGCCCACCTTGAACCCCACCCCCTTCCGTGCTTGCCTGACATCACCCAATTCGCGGAGTGCTGAGCATGGCAAAGCCCTCAACCAGCGTCGCGCCCGACCCGATGGTCGCGCGTCTGCGCGCCGCCCTCGGCAAGCGCGCGTTCACCGAGCAGAAGATGTTCGGCGGCACCTGCTTCATGATCAACGGCAATATGCTGATCGGGACCTCGAAGCGCGGACTCCTGGTGCGTGTCGGCAAGGATGCGCATGCGGCGGCCGCGGCTCTTCCTCATGCGAGCACGATGGAAATGGGCGGCCGCTCCATGGAGGGCTATATCCGTGTCGCGCCGGAGGGCACGGCGAGCGATGCGGATCTCACCGGCTGGCTCGATCGCGCGCTGGCCTTCGTCGGGACGCTGCCGTCGAAGGTGAAATCGGCAAAGAAGCGCGCCTGAGCCGAGGCAAGCGCCGCCACAAAAAAAGCCGGGCGCAAGGCCCGGCTTTTCCGTGTCGTGGCTTCTAACGACTTAGAACTTCATACCGACGCCGAAGGTGACGCGGTTGTCCGAGGACTTGACCTTGCCCGTGTCGCCGAAGGTCTTGCTGCCGTAGTCGGTGTAACGATACTCGACGCGGCCGAACACGTTGTCCGTGATCTTGATGTCGGTGCCCGCGCCGGCCGTCCAGCCGAGCATGCCCTTGCTGTCGTTCACGCCGGTGACGCTATCATCGATCTTCTGGTTCTTGGCAGCGAGACCGCCCGTGCCGTAGAGCAGGATTTCCGGGGTCACGGCATAGCCGAGGCGAGCGCGCAACGAGCCCTCGATGCCCGACTTGGCGGACAGGCCATTGTCCGAACCCTTGGTGCCATTGTAGCCGAGGTCGGCTTCAGCACCGTATACGAAGTTTTCCTGCTGCCAGTTGTAGCCGCCGAAAACGCCGCCGATGAAGCCTTTGGTCTTGGCGTCGACGCCCGGGGCCTTCACATGACCGCCGAAGCCGTAGCCGAGATTGATACCGGCATAGGGGCCGGCCCAGGAAGCGACCGGAAGCTCGGCAACCGGGGCGGGAGCCGGCGGCTCTTCGGAAACGACGTCGGCCGCAAAAGCGGTACCAGCAAAGGCGAACAGCCCGAGCGCGGCGGCAAGCGGCGCGAATTTAAGATTGGTCTTCATTGTTATACTCCTTAAGCCACAAGACACTTAGGCTTGGTTGTTCATGAAACGCCCCGGCCCGTCCGGGGGGATAAACGAGCCTGGCGTTTAACGGTTCCGAATGTCGTGCTGAAATGCGGCTGAAGCGAACCTGAACTTGGGTCATTCCCCGGCGCGAATGAGGCCGAAACTTGACGTTGCATCTTCGCAACAGCGAATGTCAGCAGGCTAATCATGTTGCGCTGCACACCGCTTGGTTCAAGGGGTGCTGGGACATATATTGCGGTGTGCGACGCGCCGAATCCGGTGGATCGGATGCGCCTACGAGCCGCTTCGCCACATTCCTGCCCCAGGTGGAAATGGCATTTAACGCTTGGCCCGTCATATTGTGCCGGCATCCCGGAATCGTGAAGCCGATTGAGGATTGACAAGATGAGACAAGCCACTGCCGTCGCGCTGGTGACGGGTGGAGCAAGGCGGATCGGCAGGGCGATCGTCGAGGACCTGGCAGCCAATGGCTTCGCCGTCGCCATCCACGCCAACCGGTCAAGCGACGAGGCCGAGGCGTTGGCCAGCAAGATCGCGGGTGAGGGTGGCCGTGCCGCCGTGGTCGCCGCCGACCTTACCGATATGGATGCGGTCGGTGGTCTCATAGGTCGCGCGCAAGCCGCGCTCGGTCCTGTGACGCTGCTGGTCAACAACGCGTCCTTGTTCGTCGACGACCGCGTCGAGGATTTCGACTGGCAGGCCTGGGACCGCCATTTCGCCATCCATGTGAAGACGCCGGCGCTTTTGGCGCAGAATTTTGCGAGTGCGCTGCCGCAGGGCGAGGAGGGGCTGATCGTCAACATCATCGACCAGCGTGTCTGGCGGCCGACGCCGCGCTATTTCTCCTATGCGCTGTCGAAATCGGCGCTGTGGACGCAAACGCAGATGCTGGCGCAGGCACTCGGGCCGCGCATCCGCGTCAACGCCATAGGCCCAGGCCCGACGCTGAAGAACAAGCGCCAGGATGACGATGATTTCGAGAACCAGGTCGAGGGCCTGATCCTGAAGCGCGGCCCGCAATTGCCCGAATTCGGTGCCACGATCCGCTATCTCTGGCAGGCGCGCTCGGTGACCGGCCAGATGATCGCGCTCGATGGCGGTCAGCATCTTGCGTGGCAGACGCCCGATGTGACAGGCATGGTGGAATGAGTCCCGCAGCCCAAAAACACAGACGTAACGGCGCCGCCGACGACCTGCCGCCCGATGTGGATCTCGACGTCGAGGACGAGGCGGCCGAGGAGATCGTCGAACCCGAGGCTTTGCCGACCGGCCCCGACGTCGCCTTCACGGCCATCGACTGGACGCCGCATGCCGGCGATGCCGACGGCATGGTCGGCGCCGAGGTGATCCAGACCTTCGTCAAGCGGCTGCCCAACCAGCCCGGCGTCTACCGCATGATGAACGCCGCCGGCGACGTGCTCTATGTCGGCAAGGCGCGCAGCCTGAAGAAGCGCGTCACCAATTACGCGCAAGGGCGGTTCCACACCGCCCGCATCGGCCGCATGGTGCGCGAGACGGCGACGATGGAGTTCGTCGTCACCCGCACCGAGATCGAGGCGCTGCTGCTCGAGGCCAACCTCATCAAGCGGCTGAGGCCCCGCTTCAACGTGCTGATGCGGGACGACAAGTCGTTCCCTTATATCCTGCTCACCGGCGACCATGTCTCGCCCGGCATCTACAAGCACCGCGGCGCGCGCTCGCGCAAGGGCGACTATTTCGGGCCTTTCGCTTCCGCTGGCGCGGTCGGCCGCACCATCAATTCGCTGCAGCGCGCCTTTCTGCTCAGAAGCTGCACCAACTCCTTCTACGAGAACCGCACGCGGCCTTGCCTGCTTTACCAGATCAAGCGATGCGCCGGTCCTTGCACCGGCGAGATCTCGCATGAGGGCTATGCCGAACTGGTCGCGGAAGCCAAGGATTTCCTGTCCGGCCGCAGCCAGAAGGTGAAGACTGAAATCTCGGCCGCCATGCAGCAGGCCTCCGAGGAGCTCGATTTCGAGCGCGCCGCCATCTACCGCGATCGTCTTGCGGCGCTGTCGCATGTGCAGGCGCATCAGGGCATCAATCCGCAGACGGTGGAGGAGGCCGACGTCTTCGCCATCCACCAGGAGGGCGGCCAGACCTGCATCCAGGTGTTCTTCTTCCGCACCGGCCAGAACTGGGGCAACCGCGCCTATTTCCCCAAGGCCGATCCGGCGCTGGAACCGGCCGAGGTGCTGGGCTCGTTCCTGGCGCAGTTCTATGACGACAAATTGCCGGCGCGCACGCTGCTGCTGTCGCAGACCGCGCAGGAACAGGAACTGCTGGCGGAAGCGCTTTCTACCCATGCCGGCCGCAAGATTACGATCTCTGTGCCGCAGCGCGGCGAGAAGAAGGACCTGACCGATCACGCGCTGCAGAATGCGCGCGAGGCGCTCGGCCGAAGGCTCGCCGAGACCTCGACGCAGGCGCGACTGCTGCAGGGATTCGCCGAAACCTTCGGCCTGGCAAAACCGCCCGTGCGCATCGAGGTCTATGACAACTCGCACATCATGGGCACCAATGCGGTCGGCGCCATGGTCGTCGCCGGGCCGGAAGGGTTCGTGAAGAACCAGTACCGGAAATTCAACATCCGCTCGACCGAGATCACGCCGGGCGACGATTTCGGCATGATGCGCGAGGTGATGCAGCGGCGTTTCTCGCGGCTACTCAAGGAGCATGGCGACGAGCAGCCCGGCGCAACCACGGACGACGCCGGAGACGAGGATCTGGTCGCCGGCAATGGCGGCTTCCCGGCCTGGCCCGACGTCATCCTGATCGACGGCGGCCAGGGCCAGATGACGGCGGTGCGGCAGATCCTTGCCGATCTCGGCGTCGAGGACCGCGTCACCGCGATAGGCATCGCCAAGGGTCCCGACCGCGATGCCGGACGCGAACGCTTCTTCGTCAAGGGCAGGGAAAGCTTCATGCTGCCGGTGCGCGATCCGGTGCTCTATTTCGTCCAGCGCCTGCGTGACGAGGTGCACCGTTTCGCCATCGGCTCGCACCGCGCCCGCCGTAAGAAGGAGATGGTCAAAAGCCCGCTCGATGAGATCGCCGGCATCGGCCCCGGCCGCAAGCGCGCGCTGCTGCTCGCCTTCGGCACCGCCAAGGCGGTCAGCCGCGCCGCGGTCGAGGACCTGGTCAAGGTCGACGGCATTTCCGAGCACGTGGCGAAGCTGGTCTACAATCATTTTCATGAGAGCTGAGGCCTGGCTTCAGCCACGCAAGTTTCATGGCACGGGCTGCGGGCGGAGAGGGCGCGGCCGACACAAACGCCATTTTTGGCTGGTCAATCGAATCTCGGCTGTTGACCCCCTACATTGGCTTCTGATTTGAGTACCTCTGGCGGAGAAGATTTCCCGAGACGACATGGCACAGCGCGCGTTCAACCTGCCGAACATCCTGACCTACGCCCGCATCATCGCGGTGCCGCTGGTCGTGCTGTGCTTTTTTCTCGAAGGCCACCTGAAGTCGTCCGACTTCGCCCGCTGGTCGGCGCTGGCCATTTTCCTGCTCGCCTCGATCACCGATTACTTTGACGGCTATTTTGCCCGCGCCTGGCAGCAGACCTCCAACATCGGCAAGATGCTGGACCCGATCGCCGACAAATTGCTGGTCGCCACCTGCCTGCTGCTGCTCGCCGCCGACACCGATCGCCATGGCGGCATCGCCGGCTGGTCGCTGTGGGCGGCGATCATCATCTTGTGCCGCGAGATCCTGGTTTCGGGCCTGCGCGAATATCTGGCCGCCTTGAAAGTGTCGGTGCCGGTCACCCAGCTTGCCAAATGGAAGACCACCATCCAGATGGTTGCCATCGCCTTCCTGCTGGTCGGCCCGGCCGGCGACAAGATCTTTCCGCTGACCACCCAGATTGGTCTGGTGCTGCTGTGGGTCGCCGCGCTCGTCACACTCTACACCGGCTATGATTACTTCCGCGCCGGCCTCAAGCACATCATGGACGAGTGAAGACAATGTCCACGAAGCTCATCTATTTCGCCTGGGTACGCGAGCGGATCGGCAAGCCGGAAGAGGATGTCGAGCTGCCGGCCGGCATCGAGACGGTTGCCGACCTGCTGCGTTGGCTGAGATCGCGCGGCGAGGAATATGAGAACGCGCTGCAATATCCGGACGTCATCCGCGTCGCCCTCAACCAGGAACATGTCGGCCACCGCGAGAAGATAGCGGGCGCGCGCGAGATCGCGCTGTTTCCGCCGATGACCGGAGGCTGAGATGGCCGGCGTCGTGCCCGCCATTCGCATCCAGCGCGAGGATTTCGACGTCGCCGCCGAGATCGCCAGCCTGACCCAGGGCCGGACCGATATCGGCGCCGTGGTCACCTTCTCCGGCCTTTGCCGCGACGAGCAGGGCGCGCTGTCGGCGCTCGAGCTCGAGCACTATCCCGGCATGGCCGAGGCCGAGATCGGCCGCATCGCCAGGGAGGCCGTCGAGCGCTGGCCGCTGCAGGGGCTCACCGTCATCCATCGTCACGGCAAGATAAGACCGGGCGAGAACATAGTGCTGGTGGTCGCGGCCTCGTCGCACCGGCAGGCGGCCTTCGAGGCGGCGAATTTCCTGATGGATTATCTGAAGTCGCGCGCGCCCTTCTGGAAGAAGGAGCATCTTGCCGACGGCTCAGAGGGCGGCTGGGTCGAGGCCAAGGAAGCCGACGATCACGCGGCGGACCGCTGGAAGAAGCCGCGTGAATAACCACGGCCGGGAACATGGTTTCATGTCACAATGACTCGCCCTCTATTCCCGTGCCAGTGTTGTCGTTCGCTCGCCGTAAGTGAGCCGGGCAACTATCAAATCTGCCAAGAATGCGGGTGGGAAGACGACCCGGTGCAGGCCGCCGACCCCGATTATGCAGGCGGGGCAAACGAACTCAGTCTAAATCAATACCGCGATCGAATTTCAAACGAGGCCACCGGTTGCGGCCATTGAACGACCGCAATCCTTCCCGACCTTGCCAATCGGGTCTGATTTACTTGGGCGTGCAATCTCGTGCTGGATCGCATCGCGGAATTCTTCCTCTTCGGGCTGGTGCCGCTGGTCGTCGGCGTGCTGGCCGTGCCGGAAGTGATCAAGGCCGGGGAAACGACGATTGCCGGCGAGGTGACCTACCGCGAGCGCATCGCCCTGCCGCCGGACGCCGTGCTGGTGGTCGAACTCGCCGACGTCTCGTTGGCCGATGCGCCGGCAATCGTCATCGCCAAGCGCAGGATAGCGCCCACCGGCCAGATGCCGATCAAGTTCGAGATCGGCTTCGACCCCAAGGCGATCCACAAGGGCCGGACCTACGCGCTGCAGGCGCGCATCACTGTCGGCGAGCGGCTGATGTTCATCAGCGATGGCCGCCATCAGATCGATCCGCTGGAGGCCAAGCCGCGGACGGTGGTGATGAAAATGGCGCGCTGACGGCGCGCGCCGGCCCGACTGCGCGAAGCTTGCCGTCGCCGACAAGGACGGCCGCCATACCCTGCGCGACTTTTCAACCTGGAAACCGTGTTCGCCGGAATAAACCGGCGGCGCCGAGCGTTGACTTATGCAGATGGCGGGCAGGCTAAGGGACAAACGTCCCTTCACTTAGGCCGCCGGACCGAATGCGCGGGATCGATCTGGCACTCAATGGAGACCAGATATGAAAAAGCACACGCTCATTCTCGCAATCACAGGCGTATCGCTGATGGCCTTCGCCGGTTTTGCCCGTGCGGACGATCATCTGTTCAACGCCACGCAGCATGGCCTCAGCCCCGACAGCCAGCCTTTCCAGACCAACAAGGCCGGCCATGGCGGCGACCTTGCGCCTGGACAGGGCAGCCCGTTCACCGGCGAGGAGACGAAGACGCCGGCCACTGACACTGCGGCGGCGAACGCCCACGCGAACGTGAAAGACCGCCAAGCCAAATGACGTCTGCCCGCCGGGGGGCCGGCGGGCTTTTCATTGAGGCGAGTCGCAATTGACCGCGCCGCCGCAACCGCCTAGGTTCGCCAAAAATGGGGATGGGGTTCCCCCGAAACCGCCCTTACGGGCTGATGACTCCTGCCAGGCGTGCTCTCGCGCGGCAGGATTTGTTTTTTCCGCACGCATCACGTCTTCTTTGCTGACACGATTCCCAATCGGAATCGTCTGTTGAGAGGTTGCGAAGCGATGACCCTTGCGGCTTGCGCCCTGGTCCTGATCGGCGGTTTCTTCGGTGGTATTTCCCGCTTTTTCCTGTCCGGCGTGGTCGGCCGTGGTGTCGGCGAGACCTTTCCCTGGGGCACGCTGGCGGTCAATATCTCCGGCGCCTTTGCCATCGGCGCCTTCGCGGGTGCCGCGCGAGCGGTGGGCGGCGTCTTTGCCAGCGATCTCGTCCGCGACCTGATCGTCGTCGGCCTGTTCGGCGGCTACACCACGGTGTCGTCCCTCTGCTTGCAGACGCTGAACCTCGCGCTCGAAGGCGAGGGGCGGCTTGCCGCCTTCAACGTCGTTGCCTCTTCGGTGCTATGCGTCGTGTTCGTCGCTGCAGGCTTCTGGGCTGTCGTCTGGATCGTGGGGTAAGGCATGTCCGGGAGCGACAGACAGATGGCGATGCGGCTTTATCTGGCGGTCGGCTGCGGCGCAGCGATCGGCTCGCTGGCCCGCTTCCTGTCGGGCTATGTCATCGTCTCGCTGCTTGGCCTGAACGCGCTTTGTTCGACCGCTTTCGTCAATGTCGTCGGCTCGTGGGTCATCATGGCCTTCGCCACGCTGACCGGGCCGGATGGCCGCCTGATGGTCGGTCCCGTCACCCGCAATTTCGTCATGGCCGGCTTCTGCGGCGGCCTCACCACGTTTTCCGCGATGAGCCTCGACACTTTCATCCTGCTCTTCGAAGGCGACTTACGGCTGGCCGCGACCTATCTCGTTAGTGTGGTCGTGCTGTCGCTGGCCGCGGCGTGGCTGGGCTATCTCATGGCGTCGAGGCTCAACCGTTTGCCAAAAGGTGGTCAGGCCAACAGCTAATCAGGAGGAGAACATGGAACTTCCCGCGCAATGCGCGCTGCTCAGGATCTTCTTCGGCGAGGACGATAGGGCTGCCGATGGCACGCCGCTGCATGAGGCAATCGTCATCAAGGCGCGCGAGACCGGCATGGCCGGCGCCACGGTGCTGAGGGGTCCGCTCGGTTTCGGCCGCTCCAGCGTGCTCCATACCGCCAAGATCCTTCGCCTGTCGCAGGATTTGCCCATCGTTGTCGAGATCGTCGACGCGCCGGAGAAGATCGACGCGCTGATCCCCGAAATCAAAGCGCTGACCAGGACGAAGAGCTGCCTGATCACCAGGGAAAAGGTCGAGGTCATCCGCTACGGCGATGGGAACTGAACCGGCTGCCCATGAGAGCAATTCCAGGAAAAGTGTGAGCGGTTTTCCGTCCGGAATTGCGTAAAAACAAAGAGATAGAGCGTGTCGTCGCTTGCGTGAAACGGTGAAGCGCTCTAGCCGCCGCGAAGACGGCGGCCGATTGTTCCTTCATCGAAGATACCGGCGGAAAAGAGTCTCATGGCCTCGATCGCCAGCTCCGATGCCTCTGGGCTGCCCACGACAATGCCGCGCTCTTCGCAGACCTGGTCATAGATACGTTTCAGCAGGACGAGATCGTCCGGATAGGCAACGCCACTTTTAGAAACATGAGGCTTGATCATGCCTCCTACCCTCCTATCGGGCGGAAGCGCGATGGTCGCTCACAGCCGGCGACGCCCTTGGCCATATGTCGCCGATGCCGCTGAAAACTAGGGTGTTCGGCGAGCTTGTCCACCACCCACCAAGCAAAGAGGCGACCCGGCCGGACCGGATCGCCTCGATGTATCGAGCCGGAATGTCGGCGGCTCAGCCGAAGATTTCGGTGTCGGAGAACCAGTACTTGATCTCCTGCGCGGCGGTTTCCGGAGCGTCGGAGCCATGCACCGAGTTCTCGCCGATCGACAGGGCGTGGACCTTGCGGATGGTGCCGTCGGCGGCGTTGGCCGGGTTGGTGGCGCCCATCACTTCGCGATTCCGGGCGATGGCGTTCTCGCCTTCCAGCACCTGCACGATGGTCGGAGCCGACGACATGAACTCCACCAGCTCGCCGAAGAACGGGCGATCCTTGTGGACAGCGTAGAAACCTTCGGCCTCGCGGCGGCTCATCCACACGCGGCGCGATGCGACGACGCGGAGGCCGGCATCTTCCAGCATCTTGGTGATGGCGCCCGTCAGGTTGCGCCTGGTCGCGTCCGGCTTGATCATGGAGAAGGTGCGTTCGATCGCCATAGGGTCGTCCTTGTTTCTGGGAATGGAAATTGGAGTGGCGGGCTCTATACAAGCCGCTTGGCGGCTTGCCAAGGGGAGGCGGCTTCTGGTCAAGGCGGCCCTTTTGCGGGATAATTAGACGGCTGCATGCGCCTCGAGCGCCTGGTTCCCGGAGCGCCTGTGGCGGCGGAGCCGGAGGCGATGAACTGGCCTTATCTCAGACGCGGCGACGTGGCGGGCATTGTCCTAATGGCGCTCATGTGTGCTGTGATCGCCTTCTTCCTGCTGATCCTCGCGCCGCGGGAGCACAATTTCGGCTTCGGCCCGGAATGGCAATGCGCGCGCATGGGCGAAGGCGATCCGATCTGCGTCAGGCTTGTCGATAAGGACGCGGCGAAGGAACGCCAGGACTGACCTCTGAGCGGTGAAATGCACTAAAGCTCGACCTCAATGGTCAGCGCCGGCGCGTCGCCAGCCTTTAGGCCTTCGCGCTGACGCACCGATGCCTTGACCGGCAACAGCAGGCTGCCGGACGCCTTGTCGGGAAAGAGCGATGTTTGCCACCTCGTCTTGCCGATGATCGCTGTCACGCCGAGCGAGCCCCATGGGCGGGCAAGTCCCGCCATCGCCACCTTGATCCGCGTCGCGACCTCCGTTGGCAGCGTCACGAAATGCCAGCCGCCCTTGCCGGGATAGACCCAGATCGCGGCCCGCATCTCATGGCGCAACATGGCGACGCTCGCGCCTTACGCCGCTGCCGCGACTTGCCTGCCGATCCCGCCATGCAGGTCGAGGCAGCGCTCGAACCAGCGGGCGATGCTGTCGCTGCTGTCGAGCAGTTGGAAAGGCGAGGCGATACGACCCCACTGCAGCGCCCCGAACACGATGTAATCGGCAAACAGCGGCGCCTCGCCGCCGATGAAGGGCTGGTAGGTGAGCGTGGAACGCAGCGGCTCCAGCGCGGCGCGGAAGGCTGAGAGCCCGGCATCGCGGTTGGCCACGACATCTTCCAGCCGCTTGCCGTAGCGCTGCTCGCGGCTTTCGCGGAAATAGGCGGCGTTCGCCTCGTCTTGCATGGCATGCAGACCGGTCAGCGCCACCGTCGCGACATAAGGGTGGATGGTCAGCTGCGACCAGCGCTCGATGAAGCGCGCCATCGCCTTGCCGCCTTCGCCGGCAAACAGCGTCGGCCGATCCGGATAGACTTCGTCGAGATAGAGCGCGATGGCGAAGGAATCGGCCACCACGCGCTCGCCGTCGCGGATCACCGGCACCGTCTTCGACACGCCGCCCTCGACGCCAGGCACCTCCAGGAAGCGCGTCGGCACCTTGGTGGCGGGGAGCCCCTTATGCGCCAGCGCCATCTTGGTCTTCCAGCAATGCGGGCTGAACGGGCGTTCGGCGTCATGGCCGACGAGGTCGTAAAGCAGAATGGTCATTGGCGGGTCCGTTGCTGCGGGTTACGAAGGGTCCGGATTCGAGTTGAGCCGGGTGGGAAGAATGAAGCAGCATTTCATGATGTTTGCGGCCTACAATCAATGGGCCAACGGCCGCCTCTACGATGCCGCCGGCGACCTCGGCGAGGACGAGCTCGGCCGTGACGTCGGCGCCGTCTTCGGCTCGATGCTCGGCACCCTCAACCATCTGCTCGCCGTCGACCGCGTCTGGATGAAGCGCTTTACCGGCGAGGGCGACGCGCCTTCGAACACCGCCGCCATCCTTTATCGAGCCTTGCCCGCCCTGAAGCAGGCGCGCGAGGCCGAGGACATGAGGATCGTCGACTGGGTGGGCGGCATGGGCGACAAGGCGATTGCCGGCCGCTTCTCCTACATGACCGTCGACATGCGCACCGTCTCGCAGCGGCTTTCGCCCGCCCTCAGCCATTTCTTCAACCACCAGACCCATCATCGCGGCCAGGCGCATATGGTGCTGACGGTGCTTGGCCGGCCTTCGGTGCCGCTCGACCTGATGCTGTTCCAGCGCTCCGAGGAAGGCCGCGCCTACGCCTGAGGCGTGTTGGGCGGAAGAAGCCCTCGGCGCCATTTTTAATCCGGTGGTACCCGGTCAAGTAATATATCGAACGACCCTGTTCATAAGGCGATCGAATCGTAGCCAAGGGTGTATTTAAGCACACTTACAAATTTAGGAAAAGTCTAATACATTTTAGCAGACAGAAAAAAGCAATCGAAAACTACAACTTTATTCATTCGCAAGCGCAGAGGAAACCACGCGAAACTTCGCGCGTAACTCATCCGTGTATTCCGCGCTGGCACGCAGGCAATGCTTGCATGCAGAAGTGCTTAATATGCTGTCTTTGAAAAGGAGAGTGTCATGCGCAATATCGCTAAGAAAGTCGCCGCGACCCTTACCTTTGGCACGATTGTCGCCATCTTGGCCGTGCCTGCGAGCGCAGCGGGTTTGGGCGTCGGAGCAGGTGCATCCGTCGGCGGGTCCGGCGGCGCTAACGCCGGCGTCGGTGCATCTGTCGGCGGGTCTGGTGGCGTCAACGCTGGCGTCGGCGCGTCTGCAGGCGGTGATAGTGGCATCAATGCCGGTCTCGACGCCTCGGTTGGCGGGACGAACGGCGTGAACACCGGCGCGGCCGCGTCGGTCGGCGGCTCGAATGGGGTCGACGCAAACGCCACCGTGTCGATCGGCGGCTCCAGTGGCGTCAACGCGAATCTCGGCGCCAATGTCGGCGACGGCGTCAGCGCCAGCGCGGATGCGAATGTCGGCGACAGCGCCAAAGCGACCCTTGGCCTGGGGATCGACGACGAAGCCGGGGTCGGCGTGGGAAGGTTCTCTACACTGAGCACGCCGAACACAGTAGGAATCCCGGGGACTCCCGCCGTGAAGAATGCGGTGGCTCAGATGTCCGGCACCAAATTGACCCGGATGAAGAAGCGCTGTGCCGACGTGCTCTCCAGCGAAGCAACCTATGATGCCGATCTGAGGGCGCTCTGCCTGATGATTTCGCGTCGCTGATGCATGCCGCAAGGCAACGTCTCGGCGGTCGGACCAGCTGTGAGGTTCCGCGGCATTCTCCTACGATGTCGCCGGCTGGGCCGGCGGCACGCCGACGAGAGCCCCCGGCCAGTCGGGAAGCCCATCGCAGCCGTGGTGGGCCTTCTGGTTGGCTGCCCCGGGAGGCAGCGATGAAGGAGAATTAACCAAGTTCTCTGACTGGTATGTATATTAGCAGTTCGTTTGCCTTCCCGACGGCAAGATGTCCCTGACGTCACGGGAGCAATGGCATGCGCATCGATTTGTCCCCGACAAGTTGGGGCAGGGTCGTGGTGGTTACCGCCGCGGGCACCGCCTTTTTCATTGCCGCCGCTTTCTTCGTCGATTCCTTCAATTTCCCCTCGCTGTCGCCGCAGGCGCTGCTTTGGGCGCAGCTCACGGATCTTTTCCTGCCACTGATCCTTGGTGGCTCCTTCCTGTTCTTCCTGATGTGGAAGATGCGTCAGCTGGCGATCGCGCAGAAGGAACTCAGCGTCATCGCCGCGACCGACAGCCTGACGGCGGTTTTCAATCGTGGCGCCTTCTCGATGCTGGTCGAGGCCTATCTCGAGCAGGCACGCGGCCAGGCCGTCGCCGATGCCGGCGCGCTGCTGATCGTCGACGCCGATCACTTCAAGTCGATCAACGACCGTCTCGGCCACGACTGCGGCGACCAGGCGCTCCGTTTGATCGCAGCCACGATCAAGGGACAACTGCACGGCGCCGACATAGTGGGGCGCATCGGCGGCGAGGAATTCGCGGTCTTCCTGCCCGGCGCCGATGCCGCGCGCTCCTTCCTGGTCGCCGAATCCATCCGGCGCCGCATCCGCGAGGCCGAATTCGCACCTGGTGGCCGGCCATGCCCGCTTTCGGTGAGCATCGGCGGCATCGCCTTCAGCGGGCCGACGACCTACCACGACATGTTCCAGGTCGCCGACCGCCATCTTTACAAGGCCAAGTCCAACGGCCGCGATCAGGTGAGCTTCGAAAGCCCGCGCAGCGTGCTTGCCGGCGACGCCGCCGGCACCATGCATTAACCGCGCCTCGCAGCGCGGCTTGAACACACGCCGCCGCGCGGTCAACGATGGCTGCGGTTGAGCAGCGGCCGGTGCTGGCGGATGAGTTGGCGCTCGACGTCGAGACAGCGCCGGATCAGGCCCGCCGCCGTCGGCGTCGGTTCCGGCTGATGCACCACCGCCGTCAGCGTGCCATGCTCGGGGAGCAGGTTGAGCCACTTCAACGCTTCCCATTTAGGCGTCGCGCCGCCGCGGCCGGCAAGGCTGCGGTTGATATAGCCGGGATAGGAAAGCAGGCGCTTGCCGGCCGAGGCGCCGCAGGTGCCGATCCTGACCGGCTTGCCCCCGGCGGTGATCCAGGCATAGACGGCTTCGCCGAGTTCGCACACTTTCGGGTCGGTTATCGTCACCCGGATTGACGATTTGTCCCGGCTGAGCCGCATTTCGGCCGCCGGCTTGAAACGCTCGCGATCGAGAAACATCCGCCCTCCTTGCCGCGGGTCCGCAACTGGCATGGTGAACGCGGATGTTCCGTGCGCTGTTTCACGCAGCAGTCAAAAAGTTTCACGGCATTTCGGGGCAAGCAGCCGCGATGCATGCCAGGGGCATCAACGGTCCGTTCATCCTTTGGCGGCTAGTGTCAGCGGCTGACCTCAGCCGATCCGCGAGCGACCGTGTTCGATCTTATCGACTTCAAGGCGGTGCTGGTCATCGCGCTCATCTTCATTCCGCTGGAGCAGCTCCTGCCGCTGCATGCCGAACAGCCGGCGACGCGCCGGCATTGGCTGAACGACGTTTTCTACCTGCTTTTCAACGGCATCGTCATCAAGATCGGCATGTTGCTGGTGATCGGCGCGGCTATGTTCGTGGTGCGGCGCTTCGTTCCCGAGGCGCTCACCGCCTCTGTGCAGTCGCAGCCCTTGTGGCTGCAGGCGATCGCGGCTCTGCTCGTCGCCGACATCGGCTTTTACCTTGCCCATCGCGCTTTCCACGCGGTGCCGTTCCTGTGGCGCTTTCACGCCATCCACCATTCGATCGAGGAGATGGACTGGCTGGCTGCCCATCGCGTTCATCCGGTGGACCAGATCCTGACCAAGTCGGCTTCGTTCCTGCCGCTGTTCGCGCTGGGTTTTTCCGGCGAGGCGGTTCTCATCTACGTGCTGATCTATCACTGGCAGTCGGTGTTCATCCACTCGAACACGCGCATCAGGTTCGGACCGCTGAGATGGCTGATTGCCTCGCCGCAGTTCCATCACTGGCACCACGCCAACGAACGCCAGGCCTTTGACAAGAACTTCGCCGCCCAGCTGCCCATTCTCGACCTGATCGGCGGCACCTTGTTCATGCCGCAGCGCATGCCGGAAAAATACGGTGTCGACGAGCCGGTGCCCCAGCTCTACCACCAGCAGCTCGTCTATCCGTTCGTTGCAGCGGCCGAGCCGTCCGCGCCGATCGCTGAAGCCGCGCCGGCAGCCGCCAAGCCGGAATGACGGCACGAAAGGGCCCGCCCTCGAAGGCGGACTTTGCAGGCAGGGTATTCTTTGCCGTAAGCTCAGGCGGCAAAGCCGCCATAGCCGCGCGCCACGGGCTTGACCGAGATGACCGGCTGGTCCGAAGGCCAAAGCACGCCCGCCGTCACCGCGAAGGTGATCAGCGCATCGCGCGCGGCTTCGGCCGAAATCTCTCCACTCCGCGCTGCCTCGCAGGCCTTCACCGCGGCGCCATAGCTGACACGGCGCCGCGACGGCGGGAATTCGGTCAGATAATCATGCATCTCGAACAACGAATTGATCATGCGCTTGTGGCCGGCGCCGACACTGAGGGCGACCGGCGTGAAGAACATCCTGTCGTACATTCGGACCTCGTCGATTGGCTGCGGAGCGGCGGGGCTGCCACCTCCGGATGCGGGGTAGGACGCGACACAACGCGGCTTGCGGCGAGAGGTTCCGCTCACGTCGATTTTTCTCCGGCCGGGGCGAGATGCTACCGGCCGCGGATACAAATCGGCTCTCCGCCTGACAGTCGATCGGAACGGACAGGCTGCCTATTTCCACATGCCGCGCATGCGGGCGCCGAGATCGACCTTGACGCCCGGCCGCTGGCGCGGGTCGTCCTTGAGCGCCGCGCTCGCCCATGACGACTGCTCGAAAGCCGAAAGCATCGAGGCCGGAATGAAGCGGGTGCGCGAGGCATAGACGTGGCGATCGCCGCGCGCCGGCTGGTTGTGCGGATAAAAGCGCTGCGGCACGACGAGATGCAGGCTGTCCTTGGCCCTGGTCATCGCCACATAGAGCAGCCGGCGCTCCTCCTCGATGTCCTCCTTGGTGCCGACGCCGAGATCGGCAGGGATGCAGCCATCGACGGTGTTGAGCACGAAGACGTTCTTCCACTCCTGGCCCTTGGCCGAATGGATGGTCGACAGGATGAGGTAATCCTCGTCGCGATGCGGCGGCCCGGCCTGGTCGCTGGTGGCGTCGGGCGGATCGAGCGTCAGCTCGGTCAGGAAACGCTCGCGCGAGGGATAGGTCGAGGCGATCTGTTCGAGCTGGATAAGATCGGCCCGGCGCGTGATCGCATCCTCGTGGATGCGCTCCAGATGCGGCTCGTACCAGAGCCTGATGCGTTCGAGGTCCGCTGGCCATTTGGCGCCGGCGCGTAAGCCGCTATAGATGTCGAGGAACACAGGCCAGTCCTGCGCCGCGCGCTGCGGCGGCCGGAAGCGGGCGAGACCCAACGTCTCATCCAGCGATGTCGCCATGGCGTCGACGATCTGCGAGGCGGCGGACGGTCCGATGCCCGGCATCAGCTGCAGCACGCGGAAACCGGCGACGCGATCGCGCGGGTTCTCGGCAAAGCGCAGCATCGCCAGCATGTCCTTCACATGCGCGGCGTCGAGGAATTTCAACCCACCGAATTTGACGAAGGGGATGTTGCGGCGCGTCAGCTCCACCTCCAGCGGCCCGCTGTGGCTCGAGGTGCGAAACAGCACCGCCTGCGCCTTCAGCGCCGTGCCAGCCTCGCGCTCGGCGAGGATCGTCTGGCAGACATAATTGGCCTGCTCGGCCTCGTCGCGCACGCTGACCAGTTGCGGCCTGTGCAAGGACCGGCGCTCGGTCCAAAGGTTCTTGGTGAAGCGCTCGCTGGCCTCGCCGATCACCTTGTTGGCGGCGGCCAGGATCGTCTCGGTCGAGCGGTAGTTGCGCTCCAGCATGACGATCTCGGCGCCTTGCGCGAACTGCTTTGGGAAGTCGAGGATGTTGCGCACTTCCGCGGCGCGGAAGGAATAGATCGACTGCGCGTCGTCGCCCACCACAGTCAGCCCGGCGCCGTCCGGCTTCAGCGCCGTCAGGATCGAGGCCTGCAGCCGGTTGGTGTCCTGGTATTCGTCGACCAGCACGTGGTCGAAGCGGCTGCCGAGATGCGCCGCGATCTCAGGCTCCGCCGCCATCTGCGCCCAGTAGAGCAACAGGTCGTCGTAATCGAGCACGTTCTGCGCCTGCTTGGCATCCACGTAAGCCGCGAACAGCTCCTTAAGCTGGTCCGCCCATGCCGCGCACCAGGGAAAGGCCGAGCCCAGCACTTCGCCGAGCGGCGCCTGGGCGTTCACCGCGCGCGAATAGATCTGCAGACAGGTGCCCTTGGTCGGGAAGCGGCTTTCGGTTTTTGAGAATCCCAGCTCATGCCGGGCAAGATTCATCAGGTCGGCCGAATCCTCGCGGTCATGGATGGTGAAGGCCGGGTCGAGGCCGATCTGCTCGGCATAGTCGCGCAACAGCCTTGCGCCGATGCCGTGAAACGTGCCGGCCCAGGCGAGCGCATCGGCGATGATTGCCGCGTCGCGTCCCAGCACTTCGCCGGCGATGCGCTCGACGCGCTTCGCCATTTCGGCGGCCGCGCGGCGCGAGAAGGTCATCAGCAGGATGCGGCGCGGATCGGCGCCCTTGACGATGAGATGGGCAACGCGATGCGCCAGCGTGTTGGTCTTGCCGGAACCGGCGCCGGCGATCACCAGCAGGGGGGTGGCTACCTTGCCGTCGCCATGCACCACCGCCAGCCGCTGCTCGTCATTCAGCCGGGCAAGATAGGCGGGCGTCTCGAAGGACGAATCACGGGCGGCGATGTTCATCGCCCATCAAGCATCGTTTCCGCTTTGTTCGCAATAATTTCCTCGCCCCGCGAAAGCGGGGAGATGTGGCCGCGAAGCGACCGGAGAGGGGACTGCACCGGCGCACCAGATACCTGGTCTGGCAACGCGGTTGGTGCCTTGCCTAAGTCGCTTCAGTTTCGGGTCGGCCGCGCCGGCGGGCTGATGCCGGCATTGGCGAGGCGGCGCATGAGTACGTCGATCCATTCGCCCTGCTGAAACTGCAAAGCTTCCCAGTGCGGCCACCCTGGCGCGGCTTCGATCAGGTGCAAAATGGTCCAGTTCAGGCCATATGCGGTATCGCCGTCGGCCGGCAGCAAAGATACAAGCTCGCGCACGTCGTCCTCCGATAGCGGCAACACCACGGAAGACAGGAGCCTTTCGATTGCTTCGAACTGCCGCGGATCGAGTTGTTCCACCAAACTCGGCGCGATGGCGCGTATCGCCCTGATTGCATCTTGCGTCATACCGGCAGTTAGGCACGGAGCAGCGAACCGAGGCAACTACCGCTTCGGCTCCACTCCCATCGCGGCCGACTGCCGCCGCAGCGCGCGCCTTTCGTCGCCCGGCATATCCACCGGCGACACATCGCCAGGCACCTCGTCGATGATCCTCATGGCGACGCGATAGGCCGTGTAGGCGAACAAAACTGTAAGCAGCAGGCGTATCATGATCGTTTCCTCGTACTGTTCGGTGGTTTCAACCGAACGCAGGCCCGTTGGTTCCCAGTGCATGCAACCGACACGCCACGCAACCAAACCGCCTGCGCCTCGTTGCCCTTCAAGAGGAAGGGGCGAACGAGAGGAGGTCGTCATGATGAAGCTTCCTGTACTGCTGGCTCTTGCGGCAGGGCTCTCGCTCGCCGCCTGCGACAACAACATACCGCCGACCAAGGCGCCCGGCGATGAAGTCAATAAGAACCCGCAGGTCGACAAGAACCCGGTGCCGAAATCGAGCACCGGCGGCGATCAGCAAGGAATGGCACCGAAGCAGTAAGACAAGGTAAGTTCGGTCAGCGGGCATGTTGGGCTGAAACGAAGAAGGCCGGCGCTGCTTGGGAGGAAGCTCGGTAGCGCCGGCCAAGCGGGAAAATCAGGCCCGCCGCAAGAAGAAACATAGCTGAGTCTTGCCGTTGGGTCAGCGGGATGGCTCGTGAAGTCTCTGGATTTCTGCCAAATGGCACCCAGAATTGCTGCTATTGTGTGAAATCTACAACAATGATCCTGGGGCGAGACAGGGTATCGTCATGGCCGGCTCACTTGTTAACGGCCGTCCATGACCCTGCGTATTACGCCATTGCCGCGCGCCTCACCGGCACGTTCTCGATCTCGATGTCGAGCTGGCGCTGCGTCAGCGCCGCCTCGGCCATGATCCACTGCTTGAACAGCTCCACCTTGCGCGCGCCGAGTGCATTGACGGGGCTGACGAAATACCATCCGGCGGTGTTGGGGTGGTGGACAGCAAAGGGGGCCACCAGCCGTTCGGCGCGGATGTCGCTGGCCATATAGGCGCGGTTGGCGACGGCAAAGCCCATGCCGGCATTGGCGGCTTCGTAGGCCATCATGCAACTATCGAAATAGACGCTCCTCGTCTCGCCAAGCACGAAGCTCGCCCCGGCAAAGCCCAGCCAGGACTGCCAGTTCTGGGTGCAGGTGTCGGAGTGCAGCAGCGTGAAGTAGCGCAGGTCGTCCGGCGTCACCCTCGACAGCGGCTTGTCGCCCAGCACGTCGTAAAACAGCTTGCGGCTGCACACCGGCGTCAGGTCTTCCTTAAACAGCAGTTCCGAGGTGAGGCCGGGGAAATTGCCGTCGCCATATCGGATCTCGAGATCGTATTCCGAGGTCGAGAATTCATGCGTGGCGTAGGAGGTCGATACCCGCATCTCGATATCGGGATATTGCCGCTGGAAGGACGACATCCTGGGAAACAGCCAGCGCGCCGCGAAGGTCGGCAAAACGCAGATCCGAAGCACATGCGCCTGCGACTGGCCGGTTGCTTCCATACTGGCAGCCACGATCCGCTCCAACGCCTCGCGCACGCGCGCCACGTAGGTCTCGCCCTCCGGCGTCAGCGACACCGCATTGCCGCCGCGCTCGAAGATCTTGAAGCGCAACTGATCCTCCAGGCTCTTCACCCGCTGGCTGACGGCGGAAGCGGTGATAAACTGCTCTTCGCCGGCACGTGTGAAATTCCTGTGCCTCGCGGCGCTCTCCACGATTTTCAGCGAGTTGAGGTTGACCTGACTGAGCAGACGCACGGGGTTTCGACCTTAAGCTGGGCTTAGGCTACCACCAGCATTCCTAAATTTACAGGGGTAAGCGTTTAAATGACTGTTAACCAAGTGTTGCCCCCACCTTGGAGAAGATAGAATGAACGCCCATACAATTCCCGAACTGCGTTGCGCAATGAGTCGCGAGGCCATCATTGGTCATGAGACCGCCTGGAAAGTGTCGACCTTCGGCGTCGCCCAGTATCGCCACGGTTACGACCCAGCTCTGCTTGCCGCCATCGAGGAAGCTGCTCTGAAACTGAAGGCCAGCCATGCCGTGCACAAGCATCTCGACCTCACCTTCATTACCGGCGCCGACCGCTATATTCCGGAGATCAAGGAGCTTTTGCACGACAAGCTGCGCCTGGAAGCGCTGTCGGACATGATGGGAACCAAGCTTGAGCCCTATCCGCTGTCGATCGTCGGCTCGACCGTCACCTTCATGAACCCCAGGGACGGCGCGGTCGAATGGCATTGCGATGGCGTTCCGGTGACCGAGCTCATCCCGCTGTCGATCAGCGACCCGCTCATCGGCGGCCATCTGGAAATCTATTGCGACGATTCCGAGACCGGCCGCTCGATCCTGGAATCCGGCCGCGACCTGCCGCGCAACAAGATCATGCGCATCGACCACAAGATGAACTACGCCACGCTCGGCCAGTTCCTCGGCGTGCTCCACCGCACCGCGCCGATCCAGCTCGGCGAGCGCGTCACGCTGGTGCTCAACCAGCGCTCGGCGACCAAGCCGTATGTCGACGACAACCGCATGTTCTACCTCGCCGCCGACAATGATCATGACCGCGCCTGGGTGAATGAGCTGGCCGAGGATGTGTGGACCAACCAGCTGCCCGCCTATCGTCGCCATGCCGAGGAGCATCCTGTGCCGCAACCGGCGACTGAGGCGGTTTCCGGCGGGGCGAGGGAGTCGTGGTAATGAGCCACGATCCGGCCGAGCAGCCTTCAGCGCCGCTGAGCCTCGCGCCGGAAAGTCGAAGCCGTTCCAGCGCCGCCCTTGGGGCGGCGCTGACCTTCGCCCTCGGCGCCGTGGCGCTGTGGGCGACCAACGCCCTGGTCGGCAAGACGCTGCTGGCCAGTTATCCGGTGTCGCAAGTGCAGTTCCTGCAATTTTGCGGCGCCGCCCTGGTTTTCGCGCTGATCCGGCTGACGAGCACTTCTCCTTACCCCCTTGCGGGGGAACGTGGATCGGCGCGCAGCGCCGGGAATGCCACGCTCGCCGCCTTTGCCGTGGGCTTCCTCGGCCTGGTCGGCACCATGGTGCTGCAATATATCGGCTTCGCCTCGATGCCGGTCATCGAAGCAAACCTCGTCGCCTATACTTGGCCGCTGATGACCGCCGCCGCGGTTATCCTGCTTGGCCGGCCGCGCCGGCCGCTGCTGCTCGGGCTGGTCGCGGCTGTCGGCTTCGTCGGCGTGGCGCTGGTCATCTCCGGCGGCCGCGCGCAGCCCTGGTTGGAAGGCGGCAGCCTCGTCGGCTACCTTGCCGCGTTCGGCTCGGCGCTCTGCATGGCCTTCTACTCGTTCGCCGTCGGCCGCCTTGCCATATCGCCGGATCGCCTGCTTTTGCCCTCGGCGCTGATCGGCGTGGCGCTCACCTTTGCCTGGTGCCTGCATGATGGCGTCGTGCGCCCGACCGGCGCGCACCTTCTACTCGGGCTCTATCTTGGCGCCGGCCCGATGGGGCTCGGCTACTATTTCTGGTCGCGCGCGGCAAAGCTCGATCACGGCGGCCGGATAGCGGTCGTCGCCTATCTGACGCCGATCGCTTCCACATTTCTGCTGACTCTGTCCGGCGAAAGCCTGTCGATGACGGCGGTTGCCGGCGCCGTTCTCGTCATTGGCAGCTGTCTTGCGGTCGGCATCGAAGGTATGGAGACCAGGGACGATGTACAAAATGGTCGTTGACGAAGACGAACGCCGCGCCAGGCAGGAGGCGCACTGGCTGGTCAGGGAGTTTGGCGCGGAGGCGCCGCTCTATGCGGCCATGAAGGCGGAAAAGGCCATCGAGCAGAAGGATTTCGGCCGCTGCGCGCGCTGGAAGCGCGTGCTGGAAATCCTGGCCGACAAGCCGCCGGCGGATATCAGGCGCGGCGTCGCCGCCAAATGAGCGATTTGCCATAGGGCCGCCGAATCGCGCATGGTCGATTATCGGTCGACGGATCATTGTTGCCGCACCGGAACTTGGCCTGAACTTCGATTTTTCAGCAACTTCCGCGATAACTCGAAGTGCTATACCGCCTTTTACGCGTCCAGGCGCACCGACTGTGCTATAAAGTGTTTGTTATAGCTATTAGAATTCCTAACTTGCGCGTTTCCACGCTGCGTAGAAACATCCCCCTGTATTGAGTCTGGTAGCTTTACTGACTATGGACGGTCCGTTGGGGGACAGGTCCAATTCGATACACCGACCAAAGTCTTAAAAAACAGCTGGCGATTTGAGGGCCAGCAGAAGGTGAAAAAAAATTGTCCAACATCGACGACAAGACTGCAATCGAGCTGACCGCCGACATTGTCTCGGCCTATGTCGGCAACAATCCGCTCCCGGCCTCCGGCCTGCCTGATCTGATCGCCAGCGTCAGCGCATCGGTGCGCAAGCTCGCCGGCGGCAGCGCGGTCAAGGAGGCGGTGGCGCTGACGCCGGCCGTCAATCCAAAGCGTTCGGTCTTCCCGGATCACATCATCTGCCTGGAGGACGGAAAGAAGTTCAAGTCGTTGAAACGCCACCTTGCGACAGACCATGGTCTGACGCCGGACGAATACCGCGCCAAATGGGGCCTGGCCCCCGACTATCCGATGGTTGCGCCGAGCTATTCGGCAACCCGCTCGGCGCTGGCAAAATCGTCCGGCCTCGGCCGCAAGCCGGCCGCCGGCGACGCAGGCAAGGGCAAGCGCAAGGCCAAGGCCTGAGGCATGCTGCCAACGACGGATGACGTCGCGCCAACACCATGGCGCGACCATCAGGCTGCCCTCGGCGCGTTGCGCCGGGGAGTGGCCGCCCAGTCCTCGGTGGACGCGGCTGGCGGCGTCAGGGCGCGGCGTATCCTGTTTTCGCGGGGCAAGCCGTCCGGCGATCTGCTTGCCGCGCTCAACGCGCTCGACCGGTTCGAGCGCGCTATCGTCGAATGCGATGCTCCACGGGCCATAGAGACGCACAGGCTGAACTGCCTGGTCATGCTGGACCGCCTTACGGCAAACGGTCAGTCGCGCGGCTGAGGCTGCTTGGTCGGCGGGGCGCGCCTTGGATCCTGTGCATCCGCCAGGCTCTCCGCCTCGACCGCTGTCATTTCAAGAAGATAGACAAGCATCTGGTAGTGCGTTCGCGAGAGCATTTTCGCGAGCTTGCGCGTGATCTCCGCGACATATCTCAGCGTGCGTGGATGGTTGGCCGCTCCGCCCATCGTGAGCTCCTGACATGCCATGGGCCAAGTTGCTTGGACCAAATTATCGTTGGCGCCTACTCACGACTCACGGCGCACTGCAAGCTCGCAGGTTTATGACAAAAACTGAAATCAATTTTTGATAAGCATCATGCTTGCCACAGAAGATTTTGCTGTCCTTTTTTGGTGGTATCGTCACTGGCCGCATCAATATTGAGCACAAGGCAAACTTGCGGTTGTCTTGCGGCACCGGGTTGATCTTCGACGCGGAAATGTTGATCGCTGAAGGTCTACGACGGGCGATCCGCGCGCTCAATCCTTGTAGGCGGAGCAGAAGGCCGGCGGATTGTCGTTGCCGATCATGTTGCAGCCGCGCTTGATCTCCTCGACCATCATGCTGCATGCATTCTGCCCGTTGCAGGGCGGATTGGTCGCCGGCGACACCTGGACGCATTGCGAGACATACTGGTCCGACTTTGCCTTGCCGGCGGATTGCACGCATGGCCTCGTGTCGTTCTGCTTTGCCTGAGCCGGGGCAGAGACCGCGGGCGCGGTCTTGGCCGTCGCAGGCGCGGACCCAGCGGTCGCGGCGCCGCCGGTTTGCGGTACGCAGGAGAGGTCGCCTTCCGGACATTGCAGCTGGTGCTGCAACTGCGCCAGCCGTGCCTTGGTCAACTCCGCCTTGCAGGCCTCTACCAGGCTCGAATGCACCGAGCCGTCGGCATAGGGCTGGGCGCGGAACGCGCATTCCTTGTCGCGGAACGGAATCCAGGCGCGCTGCGCTTCGCGCAGGCGCCCGAGGTCGGCGGCAGCGAGCCGTCCCGCCAGCGCCTTGTAGACGGCGTTGAGCGCCGCGTCGGCCGCGGCAGCGTCCGTGGGCGTGCAGGTGGCAAGGTCGGTTTGCGTCTTGGCCGTCGCGCAGTCGACGGCTGCCGCATGGGCGGCGGGCGTGGCCAAAAGCAGGGCGAGGCCGGCAGCGCAGAGCAATCGTTTCATCGAAAGCACCTCATGATGTCTGCAAGCCCGCCGCTCATGCCAGCATAGGTTGAGACGATAGCCGCGATCAACGTCAAACCGGTGAGGTGGCAAACACAGCGTTCCCGGGCGACGATTGGCGAAGGCGCAAAGGGGGTAGATGCTCGGTCCGCAATTGCGGAAGACGGGCAGGGCAGGGTGGCTACCCGCGAGACCGTTCCGCCGGAAGTTTTGCAGTATCGATTTGGATCAGCAGGTGTTCCGGCGCGCGCGTCTCCATCCTGCTGGCCGCACGTGGAGAAGTTGGCTGCGCCTGCTCCCCAGTTGCGAGCGGTTCGGCAAGAGCGACAGCATCGCCCTCGAACAGAACCACCTGCGTTGCCAGCGCGGTTGTCGTGGCGACCTGGAAGAAGATGAAAGCGAGGGCGAGATAGCGGATCACGGGCTCCAAAACGCTCCGGTGGTCAACTGGTTCCAGTCCGTCGGGCCTTTTTTGCCGTATAGTCCTGTCGCGCATCAAGCCCATCCAGGGCTGGCTCTTGCGAAGCGCCGATGTCCCGTGCAAAAGCCCGCTCATGCTTATCATCAACGACCTTACGCTGCGCATGGCGGGGCGGCTGCTTCTCGATCATGCCTCGCTGACCCTGCCGGCCGGCACGAAGGCGGGTCTCGTCGGCCGCAACGGCACCGGCAAGACCACGCTGTTCAAGGCGATCACCGGCGATTTCCCGTCGGAGACCGGCTCGATCAGCCTGCCGAAGAACACCCGCATCGGCCAGGTGGCGCAGGAAGCGCCGGGCACCGAGGAGCCGTTGATCGAGATCGTGCTGAAGGCCGATATCGAGCGGCAGGCGCTGCTCGAGGAGGAAAAGACCGCCACCGACGCGCACCGCATCGCCGAGATCCACACGCGGCTGGCCGACATCGACGCGCATTCGGCCGAATCCCGCGCCGCTACCATCCTGGCCGGCCTTGGCTTCGATGATGCCGCGCAGCGGCGGCCGGCCTCGTCCTTTTCCGGCGGCTGGCGCATGCGCGTGGCTTTGGCCGCCGTGCTGTTCTCCGAGCCGGACCTTCTGCTGCTCGACGAGCCGACCAACTATCTCGACCTCGAAGGCACGCTCTGGCTGGAGAACTACGTCTCCAAATATCCGCACACCGTTCTCTTGATCTCGCACGACCGCGACCTGCTCAACCGTGCTGTCAACTCGATCGTCCATCTCGACCAGAAGAAGCTCACCTTCTGGCGCGGCGGCTACGACCAGTTCGAACGCCAGCTCACCGAACAGCGCGAGCTGCAGGAAAAGAGCCGCGTCAAGCAGGAAGCGCAGCGCAAGCATATGGAATCCTTCGTCGAGCGTTTTCGCGCCAAGGCTTCCAAGGCCAGGCAAGCGCAGTCGCGCCTGAAGGCGCTGGAGAAGCTGAAGCCGATCGCCGCGGTGGTCAACGACACGGTGCGGCCGTTCTCCTTCCCCGAGCCGGTGAAGACGGTGGCCTCGCCGATCGTGGCGCTGAACGGCGTCAATGTCGGCTACACCGAGGGCAGCCCGATCCTGAAGAAGATGACGCTGCGCATCGATGCCGACGACCGCATCGCGCTGCTCGGCGCCAATGGCAACGGCAAGTCGACCTTCGCCAAATTGCTCGCCGGCAGGCTGAAGGCCGAAACCGGGTCGGTGACGGTTGCGCCCGGTCTGAAGGTGGCGATCTTCGCTCAGCACCAGCTCGACGATCTGCGCCCCGAGGAAAGCGCCTATGAGCATGTGCGCCGGCTGATGCCGGATGCGCCGGAAGCCAAGGTGCGCGCCCGCGTCGCCCAGTTCGGCCTGTCGACCGAGAAGATGAACACCGCCGCCAAGGATCTGTCGGGCGGCGAAAAGGCGCGGCTGCTGATGGGCCTGTCCGCCTTCGAGGGCCCGAACCTCTTCATTCTCGACGAACCGACCAACCACCTCGACATCGACAGCCGTGAATCGCTGATCCATGCGCTGAACGATTTTCCCGGCGCGGTGATCCTGATCTCGCACGACCGGCATCTTTTGGAGGCGACGGCCGACCGGCTGTGGCTGGTCAAGGACGGCGCGGTCAATCCCTATGACGGCGATCTCGAGGATTACAAAACCCTGGTCACCGGCGTCTCGTCCAACCGGCGCGAGCAGAAGGAAGCCGACAAGTCGTCGAAGGCCGACCGCCGCCGCGAGGCCGCCCAGCGCCGCGCCGCACTGGAACCGCTGGCGAAGGAAATCCGCGCCACGGAGGCGTTGATGGACCGCATCCGCAAGCGCATCGACTTGATCGAGGACGAGCTCGCCAACCCGGCGATCTACGAGAAGGATCCCTCCACCGCGACACGTCTGGCCAAGGAGCGTTCGCAGCTTGCCCACACGCTGGCGCAAAACGAGGACAAGTGGCTGACGATGTCGGCGGAGTATGAAGAAGGGATCGCGGAGTAGCGCGGCTTTCCCTTCTCCCACAAGGGAAGAAGGGGAAGCACTATCTGGCCCTACACCTCTCCCGCAAAACCCGCTACACAGCCCGCATGAACCAGCACGCCAAGCTTCGGATCGGTCATTCGGCCTGTCCTCACGATTGCCCTTCCACCTGCGCGCTCGAGGTCGAGCTGCTCGACAACAACCGCATCGGCCGGGTGCACGGCGCCAAGGCGAACAGCTACACGTCGGGCGTCGTCTGCGCCAAAGTCGCTCGCTATGCCGACCGGGTGCATCATCCCGACCGGTTGCTGAAGCCGCTGGTGCGCGCGGGCGCCAAGGGCGAGGGCGCGTGGAAGGAAGCGAGCTGGGAAGCGGCGCTCGACCTCGTGGCGGAAAAATTCATCGCGGCGGAAGAGAAATACGGCTCGGAGACGGTCTGGCCCTATTTCTATGCCGGCACGATGGGGTTGGTGCAGCGCGACGGCATCGAGCGGCTGCGGCATGCGAAAAAATACTCGGGCTTCTTCGGTTCGATCTGCACCAATCTTGCCTGGACCGGCTGGATGATGGGGGCCGGCGCGCTGCGTGGCCCCGATCCGCGCGAGATGGCGAAGGCCGACTGCGTGGTGATCTGGGGCACCAATGCGGTGGTCACGCAGGTCAACGTCATGACCCATGCGATGCGGGCGAGGAAAGAGCGCGGCGCGAAAATCGTCGTGATCGACATCTACGACAACGCGACGATGAAACAGGCCGATCTCGGTCTGGTCTTGAAGCCCGGCACCGACGGCGCGCTCGCCTGCGCGGTCATGCATGTCCTGTTCCGCGACGGGCTCGCCGATCGCGTCTATCTCGAGAAATACACCGACGATCCGCGCGGGCTGGAAGAGCATTTGCGGACGCGCACGCCCGAATGGGCCGCGGTCATCACGGGGCTCTCCGTCGCCGAGATCGAGGCTTTCGCGCAGATCGTCGGCACGACCAAGAAAACCTACTTCCGCCTCGGTTATGGTTTTGCGCGCCAGCGCAACGGCTCGATCAACATGCATGCCGCCTCCTGCATCGCCGCCGTCACAGGCGCCTGGCAGTATGAGGGCGGCGGCGCCTTCCATTCCAATTCCGGCATCTTCAAGCTGAACCAGGATGTGCTGGAAGGCACTGCGATGCGCGACCCGAACATCCGCTATCTCGACCATTCGCGCATCGGCCCAGTGCTGACCGGTGCTGCGGACGCGCTCTATGGCGGCCCGCCGGTGACGGCGATGCTTATCCAGAACACCAATCCGGCCAATGTCGCGCCGGAGCAGCGCCTGGTGAAGCAGGGCTTTCTGCGAGAGGACCTGTTCACCTGCGTGCACGAGCAGTTCATGACCGATACGGCCAGGCTCGCCGATGTCGTGCTGCCGGCGACGATGTTCCTGGAGCATGACGACATCTACAAGGGCGGCGGCAACCAGCACATCACGCTCGGCCCCAAGCTGATCGAGCCGCCTGAAGGGCCGCGCACCAACCACTATGTCAATGAGGAACTCGGCAAGCGGTTGGGAGTCGGCGACCGTCCGGGCTTCGGCCTGACCGAGCGCGAGCATATCGACATCATCCTCGGCAAACGCGGCCTCGGCAGCTTCGACAGTTTGAAGGCTGAGAAGTGGGTCGACCTGCAGCCCGACTTCGACGACGCGCATTTCATCAGCGGCTTCGGCCATGCCGACAAGAAGTTCCACTTCCGGCCCAATTGGACAGGGCAGTCGGCGCCCAACCGGCCGCCGAAAAGCATGGGCCTGTTCGGCCCGGTCGAGCGGCTGCCGGAATTCCCCGACCATGTCGAGCTGATCGAGGTCGCGGATGACGAGCATCCGTTCCGGCTGGCGACCTCGCCGGCGCGCAATTTCCTCAATTCGAGTTTTGCCGAAACGCCGGTGTCGAAGGCGAAGGAGGGCAGGCCCGAGCTGCTCATCCACCGCGAAGATGCCGAAGCGCTCGGCATCGAGGATGGCGGCCGTGTCGAAGTCGGCAACCGCCGCGGGGACCTGGTGCTGCATGCCAGGTTTTTCGACGGCGTGAAGCGGGGCGTGGTGATCGCCGAAGGCATCTGGCCGAACAGCGCGCATGAACGCGGCGAGGGCATCAACGTGCTGACCGGCGCCGATGCGCCGGCGCCCTATGGCGGCGCCGCCGTCCACGACAACAAGGTGTGGCTCAGGGCGCTTTGACTCGGGTCTTGCGCGGAACCACTCGATGAGGACTTGCAGGTCACCAAGTGGGATCCCGGCCTTCGAGATCATCGTCTGGGGCGACCTGCGGTTGACGACCAAGACCAGCGTAGGGGTCCACGTAAGCCATCTTGAGTGCATCGCACGCCAAACCGGATATGGCTTTGAGCGATGCGCCGATTGCGAGCCTCGGAAAGCTTAGCCGTGGCAGCTTGAGGCGTCGGCTCCTGGTCGTGGCTGTGGTGAGGATGTCGGCCATGATGTCCTCCTGTGACGGCGACAAATGGCACCACGTCCCACCCAGGTCCTTGGCTTAAACCTGAAGAGTCCTGAACGGCTCTGAAATTGCTTGAAGCGAAGAAACCCGAACGGCCCTGAAGTTCGCCTTCAGGGTGATCTTGGATTATCTTGCCGGCGAGGGATGAGTTCTTGGCCGATGGACCTGCAGTTTGGGAACTATCGTTTGAGGCGAGCCGAACGGCAGCTGCTCGGGCCGCAAGGGCCGGCGGAACTTTCAGCGCGTTCCTTCGACATCCTCGCGATGTTGCTCGACAGGCCCGACGAGGTGGTCGGCAAGGCCGAACTTTTAGATGCGATCTGGGCCGGCGTGGTGGTGGAGGAGAACACGCTGCAGGTCCACGTTTCGGCGCTGCGAAAGCTGCTGCCTGACGAGATGATCGCAACTGTGCATGGTCGTGGCTACAAATATGCGGGCCCAAGGCCCTTCGCGGTTACGGCGGATGCTGCGGCATCGTCCAGACCATCCATCGCCATACTTCCCTTCGACAACATGAGCGGGGACCCGGAGCAAGACTATTTCAGCGACGGGATCACCGAAGACATCATCGCCGAGCTCGGCAAGTATAAGGAGTTTCTGGTCATCGCGCGGAACTCTTCCTTCCAGTTCCGCGGCAAGACGCATGACCCGGCGGACGTGGCAAGCAAGCTTGGCATCCAATATGTCGTCGAAGGCAGCGTGCGCAAGATCGGCAACCGGGTGCGGGTCACCGTGCAACTGACCGATGCATTGTCGACGGCTCATATCTGGGGCGAACACTACGACCGGGAACTCGACGACATTTTCGCCATCCAGGACGAAATCACCCGGATGATCGCGGCGCGTCTGGCGCGGCAGGCCAGAACCGCGATTGCGTCGCGCGCCAGGGCCCGCCCGACCAACAACATGTCGGCCTATGAGTCTTACCTGCGGGCGCTGCAACTGGCGGCCGTCTATGACACGGTGCTTGAAGCGGAACCCTTTCTGCGCCAGGCGGTAAAGCTCGATCCGCAGTTTGCCGCCGCCCACGCCATGCTGAGCTTCGTGGAGTCCATCAAGTATTATTGGGACTACAACAATCCCGGTCATTTGCATTCAGGGCTGGAGATCGCAAAAACGGCATTGGGCCTTGATCCCGACGAAGCCTATGGGCATCTCGCCACCGGCTTCGCTCATTTGTACTTGCGCCAATTCAGGCAAGCTGAAGTCAGCCTTGACCGGGCGCTCGCGCTCAATCCGAACGATCCGTTCATTCTCAGCATCCGCGCTATTTTCCTCAATCACACGGACAGGCCGGAGCAAGGGCTCGATGAAATAGCTGAAGCCCAGCGCCGCGACCCATACGCCGTGGGATGGTACGATGATTTCCGTGGCGTGCTGCTGACGACGGCCGGGCGATATCGCGAGGCGGCTGCCTGCTACGCGAAAATGGCAACCGTGACACCGTGGTCGCTCATTCGTCTTATCATCTGCCATTCCGAGCTCGGCGAGATCAGGCAGGCGCAAGACGCCCTGGCAAAGGTCAAGGCGCATTATCGCGGAATGAGCCTCGACCAGATCATCGATACGGAAGTGGACTTCTACCAGGACGCCGCCGTATGTAGCCGCTACCGCGCGATCCTCGATCGTGTCGACAAGGCGCAATAGGTCCGTCACGCCCGCATCCCGCTGCCCTAGCTATTTCGCGGCCTGTGCGTCGAGTGCTTTGATCTCGTCGGCGGCGGCCTTGCGCGTCGCGGCGTCGGCGCCGGAAGCGCCCTTGTCCTTGGCGAAGGCGATCAGCGCCGTGCGCGTGGCCTCGTCGCATCCATCTTCCCCCACGCCGCCGATGCCGGCTTTCTTGGCCGCGGCGAGCACGGAATCGCAGGCGTCCGGCGCGAAGGCGAACTGGCCCATGATGGCGCCGAGCGTCAGCGGGTCCTGCAGGCGCGGATCGTCGCGGATCGCCTGGATGGTGGCGCTGCCCACCGCCTTGGATTTCCGGTCCTGCGCAATCTGCGTCAGGTCGAAGATGAACTCGAATTCCGGCTTGTCGACGCCGGCCGGTTTCGACACCAGGATGTCCAGCGCATAGCGCGTGACCTCCTCCGGGGTGACGACCGTGCGCACGACCTTTGCCTGATGGTAGTTGCTCACTACCGCCCAGCGCGAGGGAAGGTCGCCGTAGCGTGCGAGCATGTCGTACTGTTTGACGACGGCAAGCCTTTGTTTATCGGTCTTGGCGGCCTGCGCCTGAGTCGAAACCCGGCCGCGGACCCGGTCGAGGATTTCGCTCGTCAGCAGCCCCGCGGCCGGCGCGGCCTGCTGCGTCGCCGTGGTTTGGGCGGGAGCATCGTCGAGCGGGCCTTTCGCGTCGACCCAGGCGGCCAGCGCCTTGCGCACGTCCGGGCCGAAATAGCCCTTCGGCTCGCCGGCATAAAAACCTTCGCGCTTCAGCGTCGTCTCGATCGCGGCGCGGATTTCGTCGGGCAGCGCCTTGCCGATCCCGACCAGGTTCCCGTCGTCGAGCCCGGCCGGCGCCTCGCGAAAAGCATCCATTACCGCGGCCGCGATCGCCGCTGCGCCTGCGCTGTTGGCAGGTCCTGAAAAGAGGCCGCTAAGCTCGATGCTGGCATCGTTGCCGAACACGCCGACGCCCATCCTGCCGATGCCATCATTGTAAAGCGCGATGCGGTCGGTGATGCCTTCGCGCAGCGTCATCAGATGGTCGAAACTGTCAAAGGTGAAGGCGTTCGCAAGCTTGTCCTTGGCCTTGAGCGAACCGAGCCGCGCCGCCTCGCGCCAGGCATGCAGCCGCTCGCGCGGGTTCTTGTCGATGCCGACACCGTCGGCATAGGCATCGCCGAGCAGCACCATGGCCTCGACGCTGCCGAGATTGGCGGCGTTGATCAGCATCGCCGTCGCCTTCTGGTCGTCCTGCGGATAGACCACGCCTTTGCGCAGAAGCTTGGCGTGCAGCAGATAGGCCTGCTGCTCCTTCTTGGCTTCGCCCTCGTCGATCAGCGCTTTCAGTTGATCGTCGCTCAGCCCGTCGTCGCGGCGCGACGGGCGATAGCTGGTCGAATCGAGATTGGCATATTGCGTCGAGGCGTAGAGCCAGAGCGCGTCGCGGTCGCCCGCATCCGCTAGCGGCTTCAGCATGGCGCGCGCCAAATCCTCGTTCTTGAACTGCTGATCGTCCGACAGCTGCAGCCGCGCCAGCGCCAGCGCAGCACCGGGTTCGCCGGCCTCGGCGGCGTCGCTCAGGCGCTCGACCAGTTGGTCCGGATTGTCGATTTGAAAGCCGTCATAATCGGGAAGCAGCTTGGCCAGCCTGATGCTGGCGTCGAGGTTCCACGGGGCGTTGAGCAGCTGGATAGCCTCACGCGGCTGGCGACCGACAACCTTGCCGTCGAGCAGCAGGCCGGCGAGCATCGGTGCGGCGCCGGCAACATTCTTGGTGGCGGCGCGCAGCATGGCAATCGCGCGCTTGCCGTCCGCAGCGCCGCCTTCGCCCTTGGCCAGCATGTCGGCCAGCATCGGCACGGCATACTGATCGTTGGCGACGCGCGCCTCCAGCAATTGCCTGGCCTTTGCCGCGTTCTGCTGCGTGCCGCGTCCTAGCCGCAGCGCCTTGATATAGGCGAGCACCGATGGTTCGGGCCCCGTGGTCCCGGCCTTGGAATCCGCATCCACGGCTTGAAATGCCTTTTGCTGCTCCTTGGCGGCGAAACCGTCATTCTCCAGCACTGTCCGCGCGATCAGCAGCGGCATGGCGGCGCGGAACTGGCTGTCCCATTCGCCCGGCGATTGGCCTTGGGCCGGCGCGTCGATGACGCGTTGCGCGGTCTCGACCACCTTGTGCGCGTCGCGGCGCAGCAGCGGCCCATCGATATACTGACGGAGCAGCGTCTCGAGCGCCGCGAGATGACCGGCAGCGCCTGCCTTCTGCAAGGCATTGAGCGCGATATCGCGCGAGACCGGCGGCGGACCGGTATCCGCGCTGTCGTGGCGATGGACCGAATAGACCTCGTAGAGCAGATAGTTCGCCTCGGGACTGCCGCCATCGGCGATGAGCTTGATCTGCGGGATGAGAAAGGCCAGCCCCGCCTGGTTGAGCGCGACCTGGACCCGCAGCCACTCAAGCGCCAGCCGCTTTTCCTGCGGCGCGCCGAGCATCGCCGCCTGGCATTTGTCGGCCAGGACTTTGAGCTTGCTCAGGTCGAAGTCCTGCGGAAAGAGCGCGCTATACTGGACCGGCGGCGCCTTGGCTTCGGGATCGAGCGGCACCGAGGCGCCCTTGTCGCAAACGCTGATCGCCTCACCGAGCGCCGCCTTCTTCGCCGCGTCGAGCTCGGCCTTCTTGGCCGCATCGTTGGGTTTGTCGGAAGAAGCCTGTGCAGCGAGGGCTGCGCCGGCAAGCGGCGCCAAAGGAATGCAGGAAAGGACAGCGAGGAAGAAAGGAACCAGGACATGCACTGGCCGCGGCATGGGCGCCCCCCTCGGACGTGGGTCCGGGTGCAGCCGGACGCTCACGCTAAACTAGCACGTCACGTCAACGATGATGAGTGTGGCGTTTCACATTCGCCTGCAGTTCGCCTTCGTCTGGACGCTGATGTCGTGGCGCCGTAGCCGCTGAATCAATTTGGCAGGGCGGCGTGCTAGAGGTTTGTTCCGACTCGCCTTTCGACAGGAAACGCCATGACGCAACCGCTCAAGATAGCCATCGCCGGCGCGCTCGGCCGCATGGGTCGGCAAATGGCCGAAACCGTCGCGGCCGACCAGCGGCTGGAACTCGTTGCCCGCTTCCATCGGCCGGGCAGCACGGGGGAGGGGCTGGTCGAGCGCGACGATGCGCTGGCGCTTGCCGACGTGGTCATCGATTTCACCACGCCCGCGGCGTCCGCAGAACTGGCGACGGCCTGCGCCGCACGCGGCGGCCCGGCGCTGGTCATCGGCTCGACCGGTTTCAGCGCATCGGAGCTGGCCGCAATCGCCGAGGCGGCAAAGACAGTCGCCGTCGTGCGCTCCGGCAGCTATTCGCTCGGGCTCAACATGCTGACCGGACTGGTCGAGCAGGCAGCGAGGGCGCTTGGGTCCGATAACTGCGACATCGAGATTCTTGAAGCGCATCATCGCTTCAAGGTCGACGCGCCGTCGGGCACGGCGCTGATGCTGGGCGAGGCGGCCGCGCTCGGACGTGGCGTTGAGCTGGACGACGTTGCGAAGCGCGCCCGCGATGGTCTGATCGGTCCGCGCCCTGCCGGCGAGATCGGCTTCGGGGTGCTGCGCGGCGGCAGCATCGTCGGCGAGCACAGCGTCAGCTTCCTTGGCGAGGGCGAGGGGCTCACGCTCACGCATACGGCCGGCGACCGCTCGATGTTCGCGCGCGGCGCCATTGCGGCGGCACTCTGGGTCGCCGGCCGGCCGCCGGGTGAATACGACATGCGTGACGTGCTGGGCCTTTTACGGTCGCTAAAAAGGCTGAAAGCCAGCTGAAAGCTTGGCCATGCGATGACGGTATTCGCGGCATTCGCCGTGACCGGCCCGGGAGGGGTCGGCAAGGAGGAGATGCGGCGCAGCCCGGATGGCGCGCCGCCCAGGTGGAGGAAGTTACGTGACCGGTTTTATCTCTAAGCACGCTCTTCGTTCGGCGACGCTGACGCTTGCCATGCTTGCCGCGGGCGCGACGACGGCGTCTGCGGCCGACAAGATTTCGATCATGGTGGGCGGCTACGAAAAGCAGATCTACCTGCCGGCCAAGCTCGCCGAGGCGCTCGGCTACTTCAAGGATGAAGGCCTCGACGTCGAGTTGCTCAACGAGCCGGCCGGCGTCGACGCGGAGAATGAGATGCTGGCGGGCGCGGTGCAGGGCGTGGTCGGTTTCTACGACCACTGCATCGACCTGCAGGCCAAGGGCAAATTCGTCGAATCCGTCGTCCAGTTCAGCCAGGCGCCCGGCGAGGTCGAGCTGGTCTCGTCCAAGCATCCCGAAATCAAGTCGCCGGCCGACTTCAAGGGCATGAGCCTCGGCGTCACCGGCCTCGGCTCCTCGACCAACTTCCTGACGGAATATCTCGCGGTCAAGAACGGCTTGAAGCTCGGCGATTTCACCTCGGTTCCGGTCGGTGCCGGCAACACCTTCATCGCCGCCATGCAGCAGGACAAGATCCAGGCCGGCATGACGACCGAACCGACGATCACCCGCCTGCTCAAGACCGGCGAAGCCAAGGTCTTGATCGACATGCGCACAATGGACGGCACCAAGGCGGCGCTCGGCGGCACCTATCCGGCCGCCTCGCTCTACATGCAGACCGAATGGGTCGACGCCCACAAGGAAACCGTTCAGAAGCTCGCCAATGCCTTTGTAAAGACGCTGAAATTCATCAACACGCACAGCGGCGCCGAGATCGCCGAAAAGATGCCGAAGGACTATTATGTCGGCGACAAGGAAGGCTACGTGAAGGCGCTCGATGCCGGCAAGGGCATGTTCACGGCCGATGGTGTGATGCCCCAAGGCGGCCCGGAAACGGTGCTGACCGTGCTCTCCGCCTTCAAGAAGGAACTGCAGGGCAAGCAGATCGACCTGTCGAAAACCTACACCACGGAATTCGTCAAGAACGTGAAGTAGCCGTCAGGACGGCGCGAGGTTCCAACCTCGCGCCATCATGCCCGCCTTGTTTCCACGTCCGGCGATCTCCCGCGCGGGGATCGCCCGCTATTGGAGTCTAATCAACCATGGCTGTCGAAAAGACCGCTCCGGCGATCGAGCTGATCAATGTCAGCCGCCGCTTCCTTTCCCCCACCGGCAAATCGCTGACGGCTATCCGCGATTTCACCATGACGGTCGAACGCGGCGAATTCGTCGCTGTCGTCGGCCCGACCGGCTGCGGCAAGTCGACGACGCTCAACCTCGTCACCGGGCTCGCCAGTCCGAGCGCCGGCGAGGTCCGTGTCATGGGCGCGCCCGTCAAGGGAATCGACCCACGCATCGGCTTCGTGTTCCAGACCGACGCGCTGTTTCCGTGGCGCACGGTGATCGAGAATGTCATGGCCGGGCCGCTGTTTCGCGGCAAGCCCAAGGCGCAGGCCCAGGCTTCCGCCCGCGACTGGCTGGCGCGCGTCGGCCTGGCCCGCTTCGAACAGCACTATCCGCACCAGCTTTCCGGCGGCATGCGCAAGCGCGTGGCGCTGGCCCAGACCTTCATCAACGGCCCTGAAATCCTCTTGATGGACGAACCGTTCTCGGCGCTCGACGTGCAGACGCGTGTGCTTATGCATGAGGAGCTGTTGCGCCTCTGGTCCGAGGCCAAGGCTTCCGTCGTCTTCGTCACCCACGACCTCGAGGAAGCCATCGCGCTGGCCGACAAGGTCTATGTGCTCACCGCCGGGCCGGCGACGGTGAAATCCGTCTACACGATCGACCTGCCGCGCCCGCGCGTCGTCGCCGACATCCGCTACGAGCAGCGCTTCATCGACTATTCCCGCACCATCTGGGCCAATCTCAAGGAAGAGGTCGAGACCAGCTACGCCCGCGCGGCTGCGTGAGGAGAACCGACATGACAGATGCCACCGTCAACATCCCGACCGCCGCCTTCAGGCCCGGAACTTCGGACGCCGAGATCGAGGCGGCAGCCGCCAAAGCCGCCGCGCATCGCCGCCACACCGTCACGTTCTGGCGGTTGGGCATCCTCGTCGTCTTCCTCGCCCTGTGGGAAATTGCCGGCCGCATGGCCTGGATCGATCCCTTCTTCTACGCCATGCCGAGCACGATCGCCGGCCGGCTTTATGAGTGGATCACGGAGGGCACCTCGGAAGGCCCGCTCTGGTACCACCTCTATGTCACCATGGAGGAATCGGTGCTGGGCTTCGTCACCGGCTCGGTCGCCGGCATCATCATCGGCGTCGCGCTCGGCCGCAACCGCATGGCCGCCGATATCTTCTCGATCTACATCAAGGTGATCAACTCGATCCCGCGCGTGGTGCTCGCGCCGATCTTCATCATGATCCTCGGCCTCGGCCTCGCCTCCAAGGTGGCGCTGGCCTTCGTCATGGTGTTCTTCGTCGTCTTCCACAACGCCTTCCAGGGCGTGCGCGAGGCCGACCGTGCTATGATCGCCAATGCCCGTATCCTCGGCGCCTCTGACTGGCAGCTGACCCGCTCAGTAATCGTGCCCTCGGCGATGAGCTGGATCTTCGCCAGCCTGCATGTCAGCTTCGGCTTTGCCATCATCGGCGCCATCGTTGGCGAGTTCGTTGGTTCCCGCTACGGCATCGGGCTCTTGATCAACATCGCCAAGGGTTCGTTCGACGCGGCCGGCATGTATGCCGCGATCGTCATCGTCATGGTGGTGGCGCTGGGCGCCGAGTACCTGATGACGATGGTCGAGAGCCGGCTAGCAAAGTGGCGTCCTCAGCCGCTGCATGAGACGCAATGAACCGCCTTAATTGCCCGCCAGCGGCAGCCGCACCTCGACCTTGAGCCCGCCCGCGGCGGCGTCGCCGAGTGTGACGCTGCCGCCGGCATTCTCGACCACCTCGTGGACGATGGCGAGCCCGAGCCCGCTGCCTTCCTCAGCCGAGCCGGCTATGCGGTAGAAGCGCTCGAAGACGTGCTCCCGCTCTTCCACGGGAATGCCGGGCCCGGCATCCGACACGGTCAGCAGCGCCCCGTCGCCACTGGCGGCGAGCTTGACGGTGACGCTGCCGCCGGCCGGTGTGTAGCGCAGCGCGTTGTCGACAAGATTGACGATCATCTCCCGCAACATCGTCCCGTCGCCGATGACAGGCACGGGGCCGGTTTCCTCGAGGCCGAGGTCGATGTTGCGTTCGATCGCCTTCGGCGCCTGTGCCTCCAGCACCTGGCGGGCAGCCTCGGTGAGGTCGATGCGATCGGCGCGCGGACGCCGGCTGCCGGGTTCGGCGCGCGAGAGCGTGAGCAGCTGTTCGGCCAATCGCGCCAGTTTGCCGGAACTCGCCTGCAACGCCACAAGCGCTTCCTGCCGCTGGTCGGCGACGGTTTCGCGCAAGGCGTAGCTCGCCTGTGTCGACAGCAGCGCCAGCGGCGTGCGCAACTGGTGCGCGGCATTGGCGATGAAGCGGCGCTGCGCCGCCATCTGCGCCCGCACGCGCGCCATATAAGCATTGAGCGCCTCGATCAGCGGCCTGATCTCGCTCTGCGCGCCAGGCACCTCGATCGGGTCGAGGTCGCTGCGGCCCGGCGAGCGAACCGCATCGCGAAGGCGGATCAGCGGAGCCAGCCCGCGGCGCAGGCCAAGCAGCACGAAAACGCCGGCGATCGCCACCAGCGCCAGTTGCTGGCCAAAGGCGCTCAACCACAGACGTCTCACCATCGCGTCGTGACCGCCGAGCGTCACACCGACCGTGACCGTGATCGGCGAATCCGACCCGGCACCAATGACCGTATGGCTGAGCGTCGCCAGCCGCAGGCGGTGATCGCGAAAGCGGGTCTCGATGCTGCCGCGCTGTGTCGCCTTCGGCAGGTCGGGATAGCCCGTCAGCAGGCGTCCGCCCGCGGTCTCGACATGGTAGTAGACACTGTCGCGATCGCCGGTATCGAACATTTCGATCGCCGCCGGCGGAATGGTGGCATCGAGCACGCCGTCTTTCACCGAAACTTGCTCGGCTATGGCGCGCGCCGATGCCATCAGCGTCCGATCGGCAACCAGATCGGCAGTCGCCAGCGCATTGCCATGGCTGGTCCACAGATTGATGGCGGCGAGCCCGGCCAGCGGTAGCACCACCCAGGCCAGCAATTGGATCCGAAGGCTGCCGATCCGAAGGTTTCCGATTGTCATGGCGCCGGATCGTCGTGGCGCAAGAGGTAGCCGAGGCCGCGCAAGGTGGCGATCTGGACGCGCGATCCCTCGAGCTTCTTGCGCAGGCGGTGCACATAGATCTCGATGGCGCTGGGGTCGGCGTCGGTCTCGAAGTCGTAGATCGCGGCCGAGAGCGCGGCCTTGCTCACCGTGCGCCCGGCCTTGACCACCAGCTGTTCCAGCACCGCGTGCTCGCGCGGCGTCAGCGACAGCGCCGACCCGGCAAGCGAGAACAGCCGGGTGTTGGTGTCGAAGACGAGATCGCCGCAGGAAATGACCGGCGCTGTCCGGTCGTTGGCGCGGCGCAGCTGCACGCGGATGCGCGCCTCCAGCTCCTCGATCTGGAAGGGTTTGGCCAGATAGTCGTCGGCGCCTTCGTTGAGCCCCTTGACCCGGCCGTCGAGGCTGGCATTGGCGGTGAGCACGATCACCGGCACCGGGTTGCCGCGCGACCGCAGTCTTTTCAGCACCTCTATGCCGCTCATGCGGGGGAGGGCGAGGTCGAGGATGATCAGAGCATGATCGCCGGCGGCCAAAGCGTGCTCGACATCCTCGCCGTCATGCACGACGTCGACGACGTAGCTCGCCTGGCGCAGCGTCTTGCTCAGCCAATCGGCCAGTTCGCGATTGTCCTCGACAAGCAGCAGCCGCATCGTTCGTCGCTGTTTCCTCCCAACGGCGCCGCCTTCGCCGAGAGCGGCAGGCGGCGTCCGAATTGGTTCCCCGAGGCAACCGATAGTATCGATCGGCCCGCAAGGCAAACGTGGTTTGCCGGCGGCCGCCAGCGTAGTCACGGCGCCTGCGGGGCCATTTGCCCGGTCATACAAGTGATGAAACCGAACCGTTCGGTTCAATTAATGTTGATGGTTCGTGCAACCAGGGTGAACACTGGCAGGTCTGGCCTAGGTGGCTTCTTGACGTCGCTCGCCGTAACTAATTGATATCAAACGATAAGAATTCGGCCCCTTAGCCTTTCACACAATTTCAAGATCGAACCGAACGGTTCAGTTCACAACTTTTCGTGATTGGAACTGGCAGCAGGGCAGACCCATCTCGGGGTGGTCCGAGCGACGCGAATTTCCATCAAGGCACGCCACCAGACGGACATGACTTTGAAAATCCGGAGTACTTAAAATGACCAAGATTGCTCTTACCGCCGCTGCCCTCCTCGTCGCTACCAGCGGCGCTTTTGCCAGCAGCGACCATTACGGTTCCGACAACGTCAATCAGCCGGCCGTGACCGCTCCCGCAGGCAAGGTCGACAACAGCATCACCGGCTCGATCCGCACGTTCGAGCAGCGTGACCTTCACATCAAGCCGGCTCAGAACCAGCCGGAATCGGGCCAGGGCATCTGGGGCCGCTAATCCGGCCCCTCCAGACCAACTTCCACCCGACATCTTTGAATAACTCAAATGACCAAGATCGCTCTTACCGCCGCCGCCCTTCTGGTTGCTACCGGTGCCGCTTTCGCCGGCTCGGACAACTACGGTTCGGCCAATGCCAACCAGCCGGCCGCTTCGGTCGACACCTCGTTCACCGCTTCGGTCAAGAAGTCTGATGCGAATGTCCAGAAGCCGCTGACCCAGGGCGCGGACCGCGACCTCTTCGGCAGCCATTGATCGGTTCCGATCTCGATAGACCTCAAAGCGGCGGGCTTGTCCCGCCGCTCTGTTCTTGTGGAGCCGGCTATCCGTTGGCCCGAGCTATTCCGTGCGTTCGACCAAGTAATTTTGCGAGAGCCCGATCGGGGAAAGCGGTCGCGGAAGCCGAAATCCTAGTCGGGAATAAATCCGGGCTGTTCCGGGTCTTGTCGGCAGCGGGGCCATCCTCCCAAGGCGCCGCCGATGAAACGACAGGACAAGGAACATTGAGATGACCAGGACCGCATTCGTCGCGGCTGCCATGCTCGCCGCTGCCATGGGCAGCGCCTCTGCCGGCAGCGACCATTACGGCGCCGACGGCGCCAACCAGCCGGCCGCCGGCGCCGATCACATGGTGACCAGCTCGATCCGCGAGCGCGGCACGGCGCATCAAGCTTCGGTGACGGCCGCAACCAGCCGGACCGTCGCCGACATCATTGCCCGGCATAACGACGACGGCCTGTGGGGCCGCTGACGCCGCTTCGATCCCCAAGAACCTCCACCCCTTTAACGACAGGAACTTTTGCAATGACCAGGATCGCCCTCACCACCGCAGCCATGCTTCTCGTCATGCGTTCTGCCTTCGCCGGCAGCGACCATTATGGCGCGGACAATGTCAACCAGCCGACCGCCTGCGTCGACCGCGGGCTCACCGCCTCGGTGCGCAAGCACGAGTCCGCCAAGCCAGCCAATGTCGACACCTCGAAGACCACCGGAGCGGCGCCGTCGCAGGCCTGGCCTGATCCGGGCCAGGGCATCTGGGGCAATTGAAGCGCCAAGTCTCCCCCCACGAGGAGGTGTATGGACTGTGGGGGGAGATTGGCAGCTTCGGCGTCTACTCCAAATCCTTCGGCCTGACGAAATGCGTCAGCCGCGCGCCGCCGAAGTCGAGATTCGACCAGTCGTCCTTTACTGTGAACCGCGCGAGCGCCGCTGTTGGAAACTTCGCCTCGATCTTCTTGAACATGCTCTCATCCGACCCGGCGCCGGCCAGCCTAAGCGCAAAATTCTGCAGGCCGGGATTGTGGCCGATCACGAGCAGGTTGGTCGCCTTGGCCCGCCGCACGCACGCCAGGATGGTGGCCGGGGCCGCCTCGTAGAGCTCTTCCGCGAATTGCGCGGACACATGCTTCGGCAGTTCCTGAGCGACCAGCCGCCAGGTATCGCGGGTGCGCAGCGCCGGCGAGACCAGCGCGAGCTCTGGCAGCCAGCCGCGCCGCGAAAGCTCGCGCCCGATCAGCGGCGCCGTCTTCAGCCCGCGCGGGGCGAGCGGCCGGTCGAAATCGTCAAGCTTGGGATCGTCCCAGCTCGACTTGGCGTGGCGCAGGATGAGCAGCTGTCTCACGGGCATTGATCAGGACCACGGAATCTCGGCGTTGAAATCCTTGCCATATTGGCCGCCATATTTCACGCCTGTCGCGGCGTCGAAGGCTGCTACCAGCACACCGAAGACAAACAGGCCAACACGCTGTTCGCCACTGTCCCACTCGATGGCGACATCTGCTTCGGTGATCGCCCATTGGCCCGATCTGACATAGATTGCACCAAGAACCGAGCCAGTCGGGTCGCCTTCCAATCGGTGCAGGTAAAAATACGCAGTGGCACTTCGCGGTCCGCCGCTCTCTTCATACTCGAAGACACCCGCGAGGTCCCCCTTAGTTCGGACAGCACTATCGAAGATATCCAAGATCAGCGATCTCCGATTGGCGCCCGCTCGCCTACGGCGTGATCCGCGCTAGCTGTTCGAGGTCTCGCTCCTCGCGCAGCGGGTCGGGCGCCATCACCACCGAGGTGGCGTTCTCCGCATCGTCGGCGAAATGCGCAAGCACGGTGTGGCCCTTTTCCATGCGCGCCTTGCCCTCGGCGACGAGGCCCAGCGCCAGTGGATAGAGCCGGTGCTCGGCCCTCAGCACCCGCGCGGCAAGCGTGTCTTCAGTGTCGCCGACCATGACGGGCACGGCGGCCTGCGCGATGATCGGGCCGTCATCCATCTCGGGCGTGACGAAATGCACCGAGCACCCATGGATGCGCACGCCGGCGCGGATTGCCCGCGCATGCGTGTCCAGCCCCTTGAAGGCCGGCAGCAGGGCAGGGTGGATGTTGACCATGCGTCCCTGCCATTTCTCGACGAGGCCGCGGCCGAGGATCCGCATATAGCCGGCCAGCGCGACGATATCGGCGCCGAAGCCGGTGAGCGCGGCGTCGATCGCGGCATCATAGGCATCCTTGCTCGGATGGTCGGCGCGCTGGATGACCTTGGTGGCGATGCCGCGCGACTGCGCGATGCCGAGACCGGCGGCGTTGGCGCGGTCGGAGATCACCCCGACGATATCAGCCGGATAGCTGGGATCGGCGGCGGCCGCGATCAGCGCCGTCATGTTGGAGCCGCGCCCCGAGATCAGGACGACCGTGCGTTTCCTGCTCATAGGCCGATCGAGCCCCGATAGATCACCCCGGCGTCGCGGCGCGGCACGATCCGGCCGATCGGCGTCACGGTCTCGCCGGCCTCCTGCAGCACCGCCGCCACCTGCGCCGCCTGGCCGGAGGCTACGGCGAGGATCATGCCGATGCCGCAATTGAAGGTGCGCATCATTTCTTCCGGCGCCACGCCGCCGGTTTTTGCCAGCCACGAGAACACCGGCGGCACGTCGATCGCCTCGAGGTCGAGCTCGGCCGAAAAATCCTTCGGCAGCACGCGCGGAATGTTTTCCGGGAAACCGCCGCCGGTGATGTGGGCCAGCGCCTTGATGCCGTGCGTGTTGCGGATGGCTTTGAGGATCGACTTCACATAGATGCGCGTCGGTTCGAGCAGCGCCTCGGCAAGGCTGAGCTCGTCGTTGAACGGCGCCGGATCGCTCCAGGCAAGGCCGCTCGCCGCCACGATGCGGCGCACCAGCGAAAAACCGTTGGAGTGCAGGCCCGACGAGGAAAGGCCGAGCAGCACGTCGCCTTCGACGATGTCGTCGGTGGGCAGCAACTGGCCGCGCTCGGCCGCGCCCACGGCAAAGCCGGCAAGGTCGTAGTCCTTGTCGTGATACATGCCGGGCATTTCGGCGGTCTCGCCGCCGATCAGCGCGCAGCCTGCCTGCCGGCAGCCTTGCGCGATACCGCCGACGATCGAAGCGCCCTGATCCGGATCGAGCTTGCCGGTGGCGAAATAGTCGAGGAAGAACAGCGGCTCGGCGCCCTGCACGACAATGTCGTTGACGCACATGGCGACGAGGTCGATGCCGATCGTGTCGTGCTTGCCCGCATCGATGGCGATCTTGAGCTTGGTACCGACGCCGTCATTGGCCGCCACCAGCACCGGATCGGTGAAGCCGGCGGCCTTCAGGTCGAACAGCCCGCCGAAACCGCCGATCTCGCCATCCGCGCCCGGCCGGCGCGTCGCGCGCACCAGCGGCTTGATCTTCTCGACCATGAGATTGCCGGCATCGATGTCGACGCCCGCCTCGGCATAGGTGAGCCCATTCTTGCGCTTGGCCTGGTCGCCCTTGCTCATATCCGGCTCGTCCCTGTTTCCATTGCGGGCTCTTCGCATGAATGGTTTCGGGGAGCAAGGATGACGCGCGGGTGAGGGAGTTTGTTCCCGAGGAAAAGCAGAGGGAGATTGGCAGCTTCGCCGCCCCGCTACTTGCGCCCACCTCCCATCTCCCTCATCTTTTCCCAACAAAAGACACGGCGGGACATCACGTGACCCTTCCCAACATGATCACGATCATGCGGCTGCTGCTCGTGCCCGCCGTGGTGCTGGCCATGCTGCAGTCGCTTTGGCCCTGGGCTTTCGCCGGCTTCCTCGTGGCCGGCATCTCCGACGGCATCGACGGCTTCATCGCGCGCCGCTGGAACCAGTCGTCCCAGCTTGGCGCCTATCTCGATCCGATCGCCGACAAGCTTTTGCTGGTCTCGGTCTTCGTCGTCATGGGCTTTGCCGGCGAACTGCCATTGTGGCTGGTAGTGACCATGGTCTCGCGTGACGGACTGATCGTCTGCGCCGTGCTGTTGTCGAGCGTTATGAACAATCCGGTCGAGGTGAAGCCGCTCTTCGTCTCCAAGGCCAACACCGCCGCGCAGATCGTGCTGGCGGCGCTGGTGCTGGGGGAACTCGCCTTCTCGGTGCATCTCGGTCCTCTGCGGACCGGGATCATATTGCTGACCGGGGTCTTGACCGTGGCTTCGGCCGCGGCCTATCTCGTGGCTTGGCTAAGGCATATGAGCGGCTATGGCGAAGGCTCCCGGACGAGCAACTCCCAGACCGGCGACACCAAGTCGGGCATCGGCAAGTCGAGCGGCTCCGGCGCCGACGCCTGATGGCGCGGTGATCGCGGCCGACGACGGCTCGGGCGGGCTCCGCCGCCAGGTCTTCTTCTGGCTGGCCACGGCCGTCCTGCTGGCGCTGTTCCTCTATATCTTCTCCGGCATTCTCCTGCCCTTCGTCGCCGGCATGGTGCTCGCCTATTTCCTCGATCCGGTCGCCGACTGGCTGCAGCGGCTCGGTCTCTCGCGCCTGATGGCGACGGTGGTGATCCTGATCGCCTTCATCGTCGTGGTGGTGCTGGCCTTCGTCATCCTGGTGCCGGTGCTGGCGACCCAGATGGCCGACTTCGCCCGCAAGCTGCCGGAATATCTCACCCGCCTGCAGTCGCTGATCACCAGCTTCGACCCGAAATGGCTGGAGCAGCGTTTTGGCGTCAACGCCGCCGGCCTGCGCGACGGGCTGAACTCGCTCTTGACCTCCGGCTTCAGCCTGCTCACCACCGTCTTCACCTCGATCTGGAGCTCGGGCGTAGCGCTGGTTTCGGTGATCAGCCTGTTCGTCGTCACCCCGGTCGTCGCCTTCTACATGCTGCTCGACTGGGACCGCATGGTGGCCGAGGTCGACAGCTGGGTGCCGCGCGACCATGTCGAGACGGTGCGCGCGCTTGCCCGCGACATCAACACCGCCACCGCCGGCTTCGTGCGCGGGCAGGGCACGCTATGCCTGGTGCTCGGCGCCATGTACGCCACCGGGCTGACGCTGACCGGATTGAATTTCGCCATCCTCATCGGCTTCTTCGCCGGGCTGATCTCGTTCATCCCCTATGTCGGCTCGCTGACCGGGCTGGTGCTCGCCGTCGGCGTCGCCTTCGTTCAGTTCTGGCCGGACTGGACCATGGTGTTGCTGGTCGCCTGCGTGTTCTTCGTCGGCCAGTTCATCGAGGGCAACATCCTGCAGCCCCGCCTGGTCGGCAAGAGCGTCGGCCTGCATCCGGTGTGGCTGATGTTCGCGCTGTTTGCCTTCGGCGCGCTGTTCGGCTTCGTCGGCCTGTTGATTGCCGTGCCGGCCTCGGCGGCGATCGCCGTCCTGGTGCGCTTCGCGATCGCCCGCTATCTCGAATCGCCGCTTTACAAGGGCCACGCCACCCGGCCCGTGCCGGCGTTGCCGGCCGATCGCGGCGGCGGCCATCGCTCGACGCGGGGCTGAAATGGCTGCCCAGCCAGCAGATACGCCGCGCCAGCTGCCGCTCGATCTCGGCCACGGCACCGGCTATTCGCGCGACGAGCTCGTCGTTTCTGGCACCAATTCGCAAGCGGCATCGCTGATCGACCGCTGGCCCGACTGGCCGTCGCCGGTCGTGGTGCTGGCCGGGCCGCCCGGCTCCGGCAAGACGCATCTTGCCCGGATCTGGCAGGATCGCACGCACGCCGTCGCCATCGGTCCCGCCCGTATCGACGAGCACATTGCGGGGCTCGGCGTCAGGCCGGCGCTTATCGACGATATCGACAAGACGGCGATCGACGAGCCGGGCCTGTTCCACCTGATCAATGCCGTGCGCGGCGCCGGCTCGACGCTGCTGTTGACGGCTCGGCGTTTCCCCTCGGCCTGGCGCGTCGCGCTGCCAGACCTCGTCTCGCGCCTGAAGGCGGCAGCGACCGTCGAGATCCACGAACCGGACGATCTCCTGCTTGCCGGCGTCATCACAAAGCTCTTCGCCGACCGCCAGGTCGAGGTCGAACCGCATGTGGTGCAATATCTGGTGCGCCGCATCGAGCGCTCGCTCGGCACCGCCATGCGCGTCGTCGAGCGCCTCGACCGCGCGGCGCTCGAGCGCAAGACGCCGATCACCCGCGCTCTGGCTGCCGAGACCGTCAGCGCCATGGATGAAGGGCAGGGCGAGTTCGATATCTAGGCATTTCCCTTCTCCACTTGTGGGAGAAGGCAAAAAACTATGCCAATAGCCGGGCCAGATGCCAGGCCAGCAGATAGACTCCCGTATGCGCCGCGACGTAGCAGGCGGCGACAAGGACGAAGACCATCCGGCCGGCGGACCTTGACCGGGCAACGCCGTTCTGCCTCTTGCTCGGCCGGTTGTTCCAGACCCACAGGGCAGCGCACAGAATTGCCCACACGACCATGACCGGAACGGTAAAGCCGTAGTAGGCCACCGGGCCAATCAGCGACAGCAGCGCCTCGAGAACAGGCATCGAAAATCCCCTTTGTGCGAAGTCTAGACCGGCGACAAAGTTGGAAGCGAGGGGATTATTGGCGCCCTGCCAGGCGTTTACGTGATCAGACGCGGAGCATGCGGCGGGGCTGTCCCATTCCGGTACAGACTTTCCGGCATCGTTCTTGCAACGCCGACAATGCCGGTTGATCCCGGCCCCGGTCGCGTTCCAGATCGGGTTGTAGGCTCGCCGGGCTCGAGGGTGTTGGGGTTCTCGCCCGGCGGGTTTACCGTTCCAGCGGCTGAATGGGCTAGGTTCGCGTGCTCTTGAGCCGGCTCCGCGGCCGGCGCGATCGCCGCCGCCACCTGGGTTCCACCTGCGGGGGACAACGATCATCCTGCCGTCTATCCGCGACGGCGATGATGTCGGTGTTGGTGCGCTAATTGTCCCTGTCCAGGATCGCGACAACCACGGCTGCCACGATACGAGCCACCTGGCCCAGATGCCGGGGCGGAACCGGCGTGGTTCTTTCCGGGAAGGAAGCGATGGTCGGAGTGGCGTGATTCGAACACGCGACCCCCTGATCCCAAATCAGGTGCGCTACCAGGCTGCGCTACACTCCGACGTCCCGCGGCGTATAGGGGGCGGGCGCCCGGAAGGCAACACAAAAACGGAAGTCATCCGATGCGAGCCGATGCCGCCGTGTCGAGCAGCGCCGGCCTCGGCTTCGTTGACAAGCAACGGCGCCTGGCTGCCCCGGCTCAGCGCCGTTGGCCGGCGACCATCCTGGCGATCGCCGCGGCCTGGATTCTTGCATTGGCGAAGCAGCCGCGAATGCTCGGTCGCATGCCGGTGAACCAGAGCCCGGGCAGCTTCGGGTCGTTCGCCGCGCCATTGAACAGCGGCACGCCCTTGGCGTCGAGCACGCCGAGCTTGCCCAGCATCGTTTCCAGTCCGGTACGGTAGCCGGTGGCGGCAATGACGATGTCGGGCGCAATGCGCTGGCCATTGTCGAGCACGACGTCGTCACGCCCGAATTCGCGCAGCTGCGGCACGACGATGATGCGCCCGGCCTTGATGGCGTCGACCGCGCCGTCGTCGGCGGCGATCGCCGTATAGTCGGAGCCGAGACGGCTGGCGCCGCCCGCCGGGGCAGGGGGCAGGTCGTATTTCGTAAGATCGCCAAACACCAGGCGCTGTGTCGCCGCCATGGCCGCGTCCGCGAGCCATGTGGGCAGGCTGGCCATGAGCGGCGATATGCGGTGCACCGCTATCTTGCCGATGCGCTTGGGCAGCAGCGAAGGGCCGTTGCGCGCCGAAAGCCATATCTGGCCTGTCTCGACACCGGAAAGATGGTTGAGCGCATCGAAGCCGGAATTGCCGGCACCGACCACCAGCACCTTCTTGCCGGCATAGTCGCTTGCCCTGCCGAACTCGGCCGAGTGGATGATCTTGCCCGAAAAATCCTCCATGCCGTTCCAGGCCGGGATGAAGGGTTGCCGGTCGCGCCCGGTGGCGATCACCACATATCGCGCTGCCTTCGGGCCCTTGCTTGTCCGCAGCAGCCAATGGTCGCCTCGAAATTCGATCTCGTCGACCGCGACGCCAAAGGCGATCGGCAGCCTGTGCGTCTCGGCAAAGTCGTTGAGGTGGCGGATGACGGTGCTGCGATGCGGGAAGGCCGGCGTCCCTGCCGGAAAAGAGACGCCCGGCAACGAAGAGAGGTCGCGATGCGTGTTGAGGTGCAGATTGTCGTGGCGGCGATGCCAGGGCTCGGCCAGCCGTTGCTCGCGTTCCAGGATTTGTGTCGTCACACCGGCCTTGGCCAGCGCATGCGCGGCAGCCAGCCCCGCGGCGCCCGCGCCGATGACAATCGCACCGTCCAGTATCGCTGGCTCGCCGACCCCCGACGGCAAGACTTTCGCTTCCGCGTCCATTCGTGTCTTTATCGTCGCCATCATGCCTTCAAGTGGCACGACCATGTATCTGACATATGCCGCTCACCGGCCAAAAGGAATAGGCGGCTGTTGCAAAAGCCTCCGGCATTGTGTCGCGCACCCTGCCGGCTAATGAACCGGGTCGGCGTGGCGGTGCACCAGCTTGAACGCGCCATCCTCCAGCCGGAACACTTCCGTCACCCGCAAGGTCATCTCGGTTGTTTCGCCGTTCTTGCCAATGCGCGCTTTGGCATGCTGCAATCCGCTCCAGAAGGCCAGATCGCCGCTTGCCGATGCCTGCAGCACCTCGAGGTCGGTGCTGCCGCCCTTGCGGAAGCTCGCCGCGTCGCGTTCGTAGCGGCCGGCCACCGCCTCGGCGCCTTCGAGATGATCGCCGCGCGGCGAAAAGAACGTCGCCGGCCCCGCATGGGTGACGATCGCCTTCAGCGAAGCCGCATCACCGTTGACATAGTCCTCGGCGATCTTCTCGCGCTGCTTCATGAAAGCATCGAAAGAGGAGCCACCCGGATGCACCGTCCGGATCCAGGTTTCCAGGCTGGCCATGAATTTTTCTAGGAAGGCGGCTGTGTCGCTATTGGTCACGGCACCCTTTTCGTCCAGCAATTCCGCGACATTGCCGATATAGGCCTCCGGCTGCTGCATCACCGGCATGTCGAGGAAGGCAAAGGTCTGCCTCAGCGCGTGGTTGGCGCCGAATGCGCCGAGCTGATACGGCGTGACGCTGACCACTCCGGCGGGCAGGCCCTTGAACACGCTCTTGCCCGATGGCCGCGAGCCGACATCGAGCGCGTTTTTCAGGCAGCCAGGGATCGAGCGGTTGTATTCCGGGGTGACGAACAGCACCGCGTCGCATTCGCGTATCGCCGCGCGGAAGGCCGACCACGCCGCCGGCGGATGGTCGCCGTCCAGATCCTCGTTGTAGAGCGGCAACTCGCCGATCTCGATGAAGCGGCAGCGCAACGAATCCGGCGCCCGGGCCGCCAGCGCCTTGGCGATCTTGCGGCTGAAGGATTGGGCGCGCAGGCTGCCGACAAGCACGGCAAGCTGCAGGACGGCGTGTTCGGGTGCATTGGTCATGGCGAAACGTCCGGTTTGATGGTGGCTTACCGCGCGATGCCGGCCCGCCCAGTAGATCAGCCGACGTTTCGATAATGTCGCCGGCGCGGCGAGGTTCCCTGCGCCATGGCGGGCTGGGCGCCGCCTGTGGCCTTGCCGCCGCGGCCATTGCACAGTAATGACGGGTTGGCGCGACATTTCAGGCTCCTTGTGTGGGCTCGGAGATGGCGCCGCAAAAGAGTGCCCGGATTTTCGGGCGGCGAATGAGGTGGTCATGTCCGCGCGCATTTTCAGTCCAGCCAAAACCGCGATGCAGTCCGGCAAGGCCAAGACCGGACATTGGGTGCTGGAGTTCGACCCGGCCCAGCGCAAGAAGATCGACCCGCTGATGGGCTACACAACGTCCAGCGACATGCTGAGCCAGGTGAAGCTCACCTTCGAGACGAAGGAAGAGGCGGTGGCTTACGCCGAGAAGGAAAAGATCGCCTATCGCGTCGAGGAGCCGAAGGAAGCCAAGCGCCGGCAGATTTCCTATTCGGACAATTTCCGCTATGACCGCAGGACGCCCTGGACGCACTGACTCCCGAGTCTTGCATCACGCGGCATGACAGACCAGCCGGCTTGGCCGGCCGACGGTCCCGTAGCTCAGCTGGATAGAGCACCGGCCTTCTAAGCCGATGGTCGCAGGTTCGAATCCTGCCGGGATCGCCATTTGTGCCCCGGGGCTATTCCTGCTCGAAGAATTCCAGCATGTTGCGAAAGCAAATGCGCTCGCTTTGGGCGCGTCACGCTGGGGCGGTCGAATGAATCTTGAGGAAGTCTGGCGCATCCGCGAGGAAGACGTCTACCCGGCCCTTTTCGGTGGAGACAGCCGAGGCATTTTCGTGCTGTCGTCCGAACTGTTCCAGCGGAGATTTGGTGTCGCGGAAGTCGACCCCAGATGGCTCTTCTATGGCGTTTTCGAACATGCACCGACGCCGCAGCGGCCCTATTGGCTCTACGTGACGTCTGGTCACTCGAATCCGTGGGAGCAAGAGGAAGACGCCTACGATCCCGAAGGCGAATCCGGAGCGGGGGTCGAATTCATCCTGGCTTCCACGGAGCAGGGCGATTGGGCAATCCGCTGCCTGCAGAACTTGCTGGCCTTCGACCTTCTCCTCGGTGCCGGCCATTTCGGTGGTCGCGGACCTTTGGGCGAAGGGGATAGAATCCCTCTGCGCTCGCCGATAAACGGCGTCGAAGGCTGCGAAGTCCGAAACGTGGTCGTCGTACGCACTCCCTTGCTTCCATCCGGCTTCACCTTGCCGTCGGGCCGCGTCGAGTTTTTCACTTTTGTTGGAATGACCGACAGGGAATTGGATTTCGCCAAGGAAAGCGGCAACGAGGCACTCCTCACCAAGCTTAGCTCGAACGGCTTCTTTCCAGTGACCGATCCGCGACGGCAGTCCGTCATTTAGCCGGGCAGGGTGGCAACGCCAGCGGCGGTGTACTTTTTTTGCTTACAAAATCTAGACCGAACACTGCGGCCCGGATCGGCAAGCTGGTTGGCAATGGCCCCGGCATCTGGCTTCGCATGCAGGCCGCCTATGACACCTGGCACGCGGAATGGGAGGTGGATGTGAGCACCATACCGACCCTGCATGCGGCCGAGTCTGGAACAAATCACCGGCCTTCTGAGCCGGTGGTCGCAGGTTCGAATGCCGCCGGGGCCGCCGGCCTTCGACATCACTGGCCGCTGCTGAAACTCTGGGAGACGTTGATCCCGTCGGCCTCGATGGTCAGTGTTTCGTCTAACTCCGAATCCTTTGATTCGACGGAGCGTGTAAAGCCAACGAGACGGGCTCCGGGGTCGCCCGGGCGCGACGGCTTCTCATTCAGATTGTTGATGAAATTAAAGGAGTTGGTCGCAATCCAAAACTGTTTGTCCGGCCGGACATTTCCCCACATGTTTATGTTCTTGACGTGTTTGCTGACTTTATATTGGTTGGTTTCCGCATAGTACCAGAAGACGGACAAATGGAGTGCGCTATCGAATTGATCGCAGCCTCCATTTGGGGCCAGCACGAGCCAACCTCGGGAGATGTAGGACTCATCATAGCCGGGCTGGGCGTAGGCCATGGCAAAGTAAACGGTCTGAGAAAACTTGTTGCAGATTTTGATGGTGGCCTCGGCTCGTCCAGCGCAAATTGCCAAGAGGAAAACCAGCAGTACCGATTTCGCAAAGGTAGACATCACTGCCCCCCAACGTGACCGACCTGTTTGAATAAAATCCTGCCGTGTTTGCCGCGAGTCAAGTTGCCGAAAGTGGGAGAATGCGGCGGCGACGGGTGAGGTTTGCCGATGGCGATCTGGATTTGGCAAGGCAAACCGAAACGCGACGCTCGTTTTGCAAGGCAGAAGTGCGTTCAACTGCATACAAGATCAGGCTGATTCTGCCTCCGATCTAAACCTTCGCCAGCAACTCCATCACAAACTCCACAAACCCCCGCACCTTGGCGGTTCGGTATTGCCGCGAGGGGTAGATCGCGTAGAGGGGGAAGAGTTCGTCCGACCAGTCCGGAAACAGGTCGATCAGCCGCCCGTCGCGGACGTGCTCGCGCGTGGCGAATTCCAGAACCTGCGCGATGCCGGCGCCGGACAGGCAGGCGCTGAGCATGGTCGGCGCGTCGGAGGTCATCAGCCTGGTCTGGACGCTGACCGGCAGCACGTCGTTGCCGCGGCGTAATTCCCACTCATAGGCGCGGCCATGCGCGGCGTCCCAGAAGTCGATGGCGTCGTGGTCAGGCAGGTCGGAAGGATGCCGCGGACGGCCCCGGCGCTCGATATAGGCGGGCGCCGCGACGGTGAGTATGCGCGTCTCGAACAGTTTGCGCGCGGTGAATGAGCCGGCCGGCGGATCGCCGAAGCGCAAGGCAAGGTCGCACCCGTCCGCCACCAGGTCGCCCACCGCGTCGCGCATGATGAGCTCGAGGCGAAGCTCGGGATAGAGTGCCAGGAACCGGCCGGCATGCCCGGCCAGCACCAGTTGCGAGAAGAACGGGTCGACATTGACGCGCAAGCGGCCGCGAACCACCGACGCCGCGCCGGTGGCCTCGACCGCCGCTTCCTCGATGCCGTCGAGATGAGGGCCGACCCGCTCGTGGAAGCGCCGCCCTTCGTCCGTCAGATGCATGGTGCGGGTCGTGCGGTCGAGCAGCCGCACCCCGATGCGGGCCTCCAGCCGCTGGATGGCGCGGCCGACGCCCGACGCGGTCATGCCGAGCGAGTCCGCCGCCCGTGCCATCGAGCCGGCTTCGACCACCGCCATCAGCACCGTTACGCCGGACAGCAATCTTCCGTCATAAGGCATCCGCCATTCCCAACCTGAAGTCAGGATTATGATGACATATCGGCGCTGGGATCAGCAAGCAAAGGGTGTGAAAAGACCGGCCAGCGATCGCCGGCCCGCCGCAGCCGCCGGCCCGGTCAACACCACAAACGAAGGAAAGATCATGTTTGCCGTTACTACCATCACCGGCCGCGTCGGCGGTGTCCTTGCCGATACACTGCTGGCAACCGGCCACAAGGTTCGCGCCGTCGTTCGCGACGAAGCCAAAGGTACGCCGTGGCTGGCCAAAGGCTGCGAGGTCGCTGTCGCCGATCTCGCCGATTCCGGACCGCTTGCCGCGGCGCTTTCGGGCGTTGAAGGCGCATTCCTGCTGTTGCCGCCGGTCTATGATGCCGAGCCCGGCTTCCCGGAGGTGCTGCCGAGGATCGCCGTCATCCGAGAGGCGCTGCACAGGGCGCTGCCGCCCAAGGTCGTCGTGCTGTCGACGATCGGCGCCGATGCCGCGCAACCCAATCTGCTCAACGTGCTGCGCCTGCTGGAAGAGGCGCTCGCCGACCTGCCTGTGGCCGTGACGTTCCTGCGCGCTGCCTGGTTCATGGAAAATGCAGGGTGGGACCTCGCCTCGGCGCGCGACCGGGGCGTCATCGACAGCTACCTTCAGCCGCTCGATCGCAAGCTGGCGATGATCGCGACAGCCGATGTCGGCCGGACGGCTGCCGAACTTCTGCTGGAAGATTGGAGCGGCCACCGGGTAATCGAGCTGGAAGCGCAACACAGGGTGTCGCCGGACCAGGTCGCCGCCGCCTTCGCCAAGGCGCTCGGCCGCGAGGTCGAGGCGCGCCTCGTCCCGCGCGAGCGCTGGGAAGCGATCTTCCGCGAACAGGGCATGCGCCATCCCGAAATGCGCATGCGCATGCTCGACGGCTTCAACGAAGGCTGGATCGACTTTCGCGATCCGGACGCGCAAAGGCGCAAGGGGAGGATTGGGATAGGACGAGGCGATTGCGAAGATCGTCGGCGCGGCCAGGCGGTAGGTCTGGACTTGTTGGCGAGAAGCCCGAAGTCCGGTCAGAAATCGCTCACCGTCTGACCGGCCGGGCCGCCCAGATAAGTATTCCAGACATAATTGCGAAGCATTTCCCGATGTTCGGTCGACCGGTGATGGTAACCCGGTCTTTCGGGGTATGACACGCCGGCGAGATGAAAGAAGGCGCCGTCGATGAACTCGTGGTGGCCAACCGCGCCGGCCATCGTCATCGGCCGCTGCTCCAGCGTCGCGACGGCGACATCCGCCTCGTCGAGTTTTGAATAAAGGACCGCCCAGTTTGCGCCGCCCGTGTCGAGGCCGAGGTCTAAACGGGGATCGAAATTCAGTTTGCAGCCGGCCACCGCGGAGAACCGGTAGAAGCAGTAGCCTGCCCACAAGTTCCAGTGCCGGTCGCCCGGCCTGGCCTTGTAGATGTGGTTCTCGGTGCCGTAGGCCCTGCGTCCATACACCGTTTTGCCGGACAGCCTGGACCGGATGTCAAACGGCGCGACCGGGAAGCAGTCATGGTCGATGAAGCCGAAAAGCTCCGGCTTCAAGTGGCGCACGATGTTGTGGAACGCCCATGTGATCGCCGTTCCGTGCGATCTCGACAGGTGCTTTTCAACCCGCATAGGTAGCGCAAGATAAGGCACGCCGCGCATCTTGCAGATGCGGGCAATGGCTTCTCTCGCCTCGACCTTGGTTGAATTGTCGACGACGACCAGCGTCATCCCGGGCGGCCGCATTTCCCAGGCCTTCGTCAAAGCGTCGATCACCCAGGGCACGTTGAAGGCGATCGTGATGCACGGACGCGACACTCCGGCATCCTGCAACTGTTTTGCAAATAGGAGCCCGGACGCGCCACCTCGGTATTCGAAGATCTTATAGGCGACCTGGTTTCTGAGCGCCTTTACCCGGATGACCAATCGGTTTTTGCTTAGTCTGTCGGCTATTGGTTTGAATGCCATGCTGCCTCTCATAAGCGACTGGGGCAATCGGCGGGCCTTTGCATCCCCTTTGCTCGAAGCCGCCAAAAAATCAAGCAGCTCGAATTTCGCTGGTCGGCGGCGGCAGGCGCCAACCGCAGGCTTGTCTTCAACGCGCGGGTTTTACGAAGATCGGCCAGGGGGACGAGCATCGGTCCTCCAGCCTAGGCTCAAATCGACCCTCTGGGTCCGCCAGAAGGTTCCGTTTCGGCAATGGGCGAAGAGCCGCGACAACTCCCCGCGAATTTTCGTGGCCACGCTTTTGGGGCGATGCGGTGCCGTTTGGATGAGCGTCGGCGTCGTGTTTCGTCCCGAAAGGAACTGATGCTGGGCGCAAAGGGCCGGCGTTACCTGGTAGGTCGTATTGCGGGCGCACATCATTGAATTCGGGCTGAACAATGCGAGATCGACCGGCTCCTTGAGGTGCTTTGTCCGCTGAAGCAGCTTTTGAGCTGCCGTCTTCGAAATGACATAGCCGGCCGTACCGAGATGTTCACCAACCAGTCGCCCAATCGAGTGGCCGTTTCCGATGGAAGCAAGGCGCGCCAGTCTGACCTGACCGAAAAACGTCTCGAGCTTGACGATATCGGCATCTGGCGGCACCCAATTGTCGTTGGACAGAAACGGTCCGGCATCGCGCCTGAAAACAACATCGTCCTCAAAGATGGCGCTATACTGATCGGTACCATCGGCAATGATCTGCCAGCATTTGCGGTGGCTGAGAAAGCAAGCGATCTCCGGTTTGGTAAGGTGGCGCGCGGTAGGGAAATTCAATGCTCCCGTGGACGCATCGACCGCCGCGATACGCTCAAAAGCAACACCGATCCCGGCGAACTCAGACGTTACCTGATCCAACCTGTCTGTTGATCGGTCAAGGTTGATTACGAGGCATTTCATGTGTCGCCCGTTCTTTCAAACCGCTTCACGAATTCCGCAGCAGGTAAGTCGAACGCGGCCCTTTCCTCCACAATCATCTCAATTGGCCAATCCCACCATCGGATTTTGCGCATCGCTGCTATGACTTCCTCCGAGAACCGATACTTGACGAATCTCGCCGGATTGCCTGCGACGATGGCGTAAGGGGGTACGTCCTTGCTTACCACGCTGCCAGCGGCAACTACAGCGCCGTCGCCAATCGTCACGCCTGAAAGAATCGTTGCCCTCGTGCCAATCCAAACGTCGTTTCCAACAATGATAGGTCCCTTGGTTCGCAGGTACTCATAAACTGTCTTGGTCTTCAGAATCTGATCCTGGAGTCCGAAATTGGATGCCGTTTCGGTCGGGTGGTTCGCCTGGCATACGAAGAGTACCTCGGGTGCGATTGCACAAAAGGCTCCAATTTGCACTGGCGATCGTTCGGTGCAATGAAGGAAGGAACTGGCGGTGAGATTGCTATGTGAATGTCGGCCGACCTTCGCGGCTTCCGGCAGCTTGTGCCGGTCCCCAAGCAAACCCTTATCGCGTAGCCACTTCGTCAACCTCGACATTCGTTGTCACTAACCGACTGCTGCCTGTATTCCAAGGGCTCTTGCGGCTAGCAGCTCACGCGTCAATCGACGGCCCGCGATCCGGGTAGAATTCTGCGCCCGGTGTGGAGCCTCTTGGCCCAGCTTGTTAGTCTTACTTATCTGAGGCTAAGTCGCGGGAGGGCCGGGAAGGGTTGCGATGTCGAAATTTTCCAAGTGGCTGAGGGAAGTCCGCTCTAAATTGCCGGAGCATGTGACGGTCGGCCGTCACACCTACGGTGTGAAATGGCGCAAGATCATGTTTCCCTCCAAGGATGCTCCGCTGCGGGTCGGGGCCTTCTGCTCGATTGCCGGCCGGGTGCTTTTCATTTGCTCCGGCCAGCATCCGACCGCGAGCGCAACCACGTTTCCGATTTACAGCCGGTTGCTGAAGCAGCCGGAACCGATCGCGGAAGACAGCAAGCCGGCGGGCATCACTGTGGGCAATGACGTCTGGATCGGCAATGGCGCGATGATCCTGCCGGGGGTGGAGATCGGCGATGGCGCGGTCGTCGGCGCCGGCGCCGTCGTCACCAAGAACGTGCCGCCCTACGCGATCGTCGGCGGGTCTCCGGCCCGGCTGATCAGATATCGATTCTCCGAGGAGACCATTTCGAAGCTGCTGGCGATCCAGTGGTGGCGTTGGGACGATGAAAAGGTCAAGAAGGAGGCAGCCTTGCTCAGCGGCCCGATCGAGGCTTTCGTCGAGAAGCATTTTGTGGCAGGCACCGCGGCGAAATAGGGGGTCGCGGTGGCGAATGGCTAAGTGTTTCTTCCTGGCAGCGGATGCTGAGTATTTTCCATATGCCTGCTTGGCGGCGCGTCGCATCGTTGACGTCTCCGCGCGGGTCGACGGCTATCTGCTCTACACCGGCGCGAGCGAACCGGATCTCGAAGCCGGCCGCCATCTATTGAAAGGCAAGGTCGAGCTGGTCGACGTCGCGGACTTCATGACGAATTACGGCTTCCGCTTCGGAACATACAGTATCGCTGCCTATACTCGCCTTTTCGCCGATCAGCTTCCGGTTTTCGCGCAGTATGACCGCATCGCCTATACCGACTGCGACGTTCTCTTCAACAGGGATATCAACGACCTGGCTGGGCAAACGCTGCATGCTCCGATGCTGGCGGCGCATGATGATTATATGTACTTTCGGCCGTCCTATCGACAAAAGCTCGGGCTGAAGCCGGGCGCGCCCTATTTCAATTCCGGCGTCGTTGTCTTCGACATGAACGCCGTCCGGGCGGATGGGCTGCTGGAACGCACGCGCAAGACCGCCATTCAGGGCAGCATGAACGATCAGAACGCCCTCAACGTCGTCTTCGAGCGCAAATGGCAGACAATGCACCCGAACTGGAACCTGCAGTCGCTGGGAACGATCCGCTTCTCGCAGGCCTGGGCCAGGCACTTTGCCGGCGGCAAGCCGTGGGGCAACCAGGTCGGGGTCGAGCTCGAAGCGCTGAAAATCTGGCGCGATCTGGCCAGGGACACGCCCTGGGGCAAGCCCTTCGAGCAGCGCATACCCTTCGAACGTGGGGTGACGAAGCGCCTGTTGCGCCGGTTCGACGCCCTTGCCGGTCTTTTCGGCAAGGATGTGCAGCGCCGCCGGGCTAGATATGACGGCAGGAAGATGCACCGGATCTACGCCGCCCAAGCAGATGAAGGCGCGATGGCGGTGCAGTTTCCGGAAGTGCTTGGCGGTTTCGCCTAACCGGGCCGTGCATGGCCGATCGGCCATGCCTGTGGATAGTAACCGGCCGTTTACCACGCTCCGGCGCTCGCATTGCGGTCCGGCGTCCGACTCGCCCAAATGAAAAGGCCTGAACAAACAGGCGCCCCGAAGCCCAGCGACCGGCGTTTTCAAGTTCCCCAACCGGGTGCGTTGTTGCCGCGCCCGAGAGTATGCGCCGGTCGTCGCTTCGGCTGCCGTCAGCGGGCGCAGTTTCCGTGGTGGCCAGCGGCATTTGGGCTCGTTTGAGCGCGCGCCGCATGCCTGCTCGTCGCGCTCGCCTTGTCTCGGCTCGGTCCGGTAGCCTATGCTCATCGTCGCCTCCTCGCTGGAGGCCCGCAACGAATAGATGGACGAGTCAAAAGTCAGGCGCCGCGCAGCGGCCTGCCGGCTCTATCGTCACACTCGTACGAAACGGCGTCACCGCCGCTTATCGCCACGCGCATCAGCGCCGCCTTGCCATCGTGCCGGCCGCGCTGTGATCGCCAATGTCGATTTCAGTCGAACGAAACAGGAGATATCGAATGTCGCTCGAACTCATCAACCCGGATGATCTGCCAAGGCCGGAGGTCTACACGCAGGTGGTCGTCGCGACGGGATCCAGGCTGGTGTTCGTCTCAGGCCAGCAGCCCGAAGACATAAGCGGCAAGCTCGTCGGGCATGGTGATTTTGCCGCGCAGGCGCGGCTGGCATTCGGCAATCTCGGCCGGGCGCTCCGTGCGGCGGGTGCACGGCCTGAGCAGGTTTGCAAGATCACGATCTACATCGTCGACTATGATCGCGACCAACACGTTCCGATCATCGAAGAAGCGCAGATTTCGCTGTTCGGAGATCACAAGCCCGCGAATGTGATTGTCGGCGTGGCGATAATGTCCCCAGGCTACCTCATAGAGGTCGACGCGATAGCGGTGATTTGACAAGGCTCTTCAGAGCCAGCCTCGCGGCCCGCGTCTCATCAGACACGAGCCGCTCACACGGAAAGATATCAGGCGAGCAGGCCGGCGACCTTGGCCGCTTTGCGCAGCGTCTTGCGGGCCTCGACGGGGCTTCTCAGTCCGTCAAGCGCGTCGCGGCAGACGCGGCTTGCCGAGCGCCAGGCGCCGTCGCGCGCCTGTCCCGGCCAACGTTGGTCGAGGCACTCCATCGCTTCGAAGCAGCTTGACACCTTGCGCCGGCCGTTTGGCTGGAAATCGATCACGATCGGTTCGGAAAACCAGACATCGTTCATCACTTTCTCCGTTCTTATGATCGTCTTTTGGGCAAGCGAGCGGCGCCGGATGGCGCCAATGCAGGCCGAGGGCGATTGCCGACCCGCGCGTTAACCAACCACCGCGCATTAGGTTCCGAAGAATTTTAGGTGACGTCGCACTGCGTCCGGACTGGCCCACGGACACCGGCCGGACGCGCGATCCGGCGACTGAAAATCATGTGACCAAAGTCACTGACGCGCCCTCGCGGATGGCGCTATTGCAGGCGTAGGCTGATGAAACGCGGGAGACCTCTCATGCTTATCGTCATGCTTGCATCGACCATGACCGTCGCCACGCTGATGGCGACAGCTATCGGGCTCTACAAGGAGACTGAGCGTGGCCGTTTTCACGCGGAAGCGGATAAGGCTCGCTTTCGGCCGTCGCGCCGGCCCCTCGTCAATCTGCGCCACCGTTGAGGCCCGGCACCGCCAGGCATGCTGACGCCGCTTTCCCTTGCGCATGGAGCAATTCTGAAAGATCGCGACGCGCTTTAGGCAGATTTGTGGAATTAAAGCCCGCCTATTCCACCAGCACATGCGCCTCGCGCGCGGCGCTGATGAAGGCCTCCCTGGCATGGTCCGCCGCGACGTCGCCGCTGATCGCCCGGCGGCAGGCGCGCAATGCCGCGCCATGCAGGGCGCTGCCGGCATCGCGCCATTGGCCTGTCAGCAATTCGACCGCCTGCTCGGCGTTGGAGATATGCCGGATCGACCCGGAAACGCCGACGGCGACTTCGACCGGCCTGGAAAACCATCCTTGGATCATCGCTGAAACTCTCCCGAATTATCTCGGAACACGATATATTTTATCGTAGAGCCGCGTCCCGAAACGTCAACTTAGTGTGAAGCCGTCTCACAAAGGCGGCGCGCGCTGCTCATCGTCCCAGCGGTCTCCGCGAAAGCTCGATCAGCTCCGCCTCGTCGGTAATGCCCGCCATGTAATTGGCGATGATGCGCGAGGCGCGCGCTTCCTTCTGCTCGGCAGTCTCGCCCTCGACATTGCCGTTCTCATAGACACGGCCAAGCATGGCCGTCTCATCGGGGGTGAATGTGTTGCGCACAGCGGACATGGCTTACTCCTCTGGCTCGACCGCTCTTTTGCACGGCCAATATTAGCACGATTCAAGGTTGGGAGGTGAGTCGCGGCGAGGTCTCTTTGGCTGTCGCGGCGGCTGGCCTGCTTCTCACTCGACGTTTGGCCGCTGCTTTTTTGCGAGCCTCGTTATATTCTTGCTGAAAGAGCGCGGCGCTGATACGCATTAGCAGCACGGAATTTTTCCGAGTCTGCATTGACTTGGCTGGGAGAAGCGCCGCGCATTTTGTCCCTGACCAGCAACTCCGGCGTGGTGGCAACCGGGTTACGAAGGGGTTCTGGTCGAAAAGAAGCTGGGCAGGTCCCGTGTCCAAATCGGGGCAGGCCAATCAACGCTCTGGAACTCTGAAGCCATTGCCCCCATGGCCTTCGGAAGAGCATGAACATGGGGAAATCGATGGTTACCAAGAAACTTACCGCCAACGCAGAAAGCGCGGCAGCCTTTCTTGCGGTGATGGGCAACGAGAAGCGTCTGCTCATCATGAACTATCTGGCCGAGGGCGAGCTCTCCGTCGGCGTGCTCGCCGACAAGGTCGAGCTCAGCCAGTCGGCGCTGTCGCAACACCTCGCCAAACTGCGCAGGTTTGGCCTGGTCGAAACCCGCCGCGATCGTCAGATGGTCTATTATTCCTGCAAGTCTTCGGCAGCCCGCGACCTTCTGGCGCTGCTCGACGGGCTGCTGGCCATGGACAAGCCGCTTGCTGGACCGGCAAGGCAGGCTTTTGTCGAGAGGATGCGGCGGCCGCAGGCCGCTTGAACTGCCATGCTACGCACGGACGAGGCCGAGGGGCCTTCGTCCGCGCGGCGCCGGGATGGCGCGGAACCGCGAACAGACGGGCCGCGCGGCGGCGCCCGCCCGCGTTTTTGGTATAATTTGGAACCACCCGGCTGTGCCAGTCGGGATGGTTCATCACATTTGCTTGAGAGGCGCTGCCTCGAAATTAGCCACCTCCTGCAAACTATTGATGGGACAGGGGTTTCTCACGCAGGCGACCGATGCGCTCGGCCGAAGATTACAGATTTGTAAGTGGCCGGTCCGAGACCCGTTGGCTAATTTCGAGGCGATCCACCCCCGGATCATGACGGTGCCGAGCTTCCACTTCGGCTCCGTAAGAGGCTCGCCGCTCCCGGCGGGCCTCTTTCGTCTCAGCAATGAAAACTGCACAGCGGTCTATGCCGACGCCTTGCGGCGCGTGATCAGGCTGCGCGCGACGAGCACCAGCACGGTGATGATGATCAGAATCACCGATAGGGCCGCGATCGCCGGATCGATGTTGTCGCGCAGGCCCATCCACATCAGGCGCGGCAGCGTGATGGCGTTGACCGAGGTGATGAACAATGTCACGCCGATCTCTTCCCAGGAGAGCACGAAAGAGAGCAGGGCGGCGGTGACGATGCCGAACTTGATGTTGGGCATGATGACGCGCGTCGCGCGTTCCCACACGCTGGCGCCAAGTCCGCGCGCGGCAAGGTCGATGCGCCGGTCCAACTGGCTGAGCGACACCAGGATGAGCACTGTGGCGAACGGCACCGTCATCACCGAATGCGCCATGGCCACACCCAGCCAGGTGTCGTAGCCGAAGAACGAGGTGAGGCCGGAGACCGAGGTGAGCAGGAAGTAGAGTGTCACCGCCGAGACCACCGGCGGCACCACCATCGGCAACAGCACGAAGCCGACAAGGGCGGCGGTGAAGCGCGGCTGGAACATCCAGACGCCGAGGCTGAAAGTCAGCGCGAGTGCCGTCGACAGCATGCTGCTGACGATACCGATCCGGAGCGACAGCAGGATGGAGTCCAGCCAGCGCGGGTCCTCGATCAGCGAACGGTAGTGGCGCAGCGACAATTCACCGGTCGGCATGGTCAGCATGCGGCTCGGCGTCAGCGACACCGGGATGACGGCAAGCAGCGGCATCAAAAGGAACAGCGCCACCAGCACGGCGAGGGCGAGCGAGACGGGGCCGGGACGGTAGGTCGGCATCGCGCTACGCCAACTGCTTCGGTTTGACGTAGCGGAACAATAGCGCCATCAGCGCGCCGACGAACACCACCAGCACGACGCTGATTGCCGCGCCAAGCCCCCAGTCCGGGCTCTGGAAGATGCGCAGATAGATGAGCTCCGCGATCATCACGCTGCGGCCGCCGCCGAGGATCGCCGGCGTGACGAAGAAGCCCAGCGAGAACACGAAGGTGATCAGCGCCGAGCCGATGATGCCGGAGCGCGTCATCGGCACGAACACCGTCCAGAAGGTCCGAATGCGGCTGGAACCCAGCCCACGCGCCGCGAGCAGCACGCGCTCGTCTAGGCTGCGCATGGCGGAAGCCAGCGGAAACACCGCAAAGGGGATCAGAAAATGCGACATGCCGACGATGACGCCGAACTCGTTGCGCACCAGGGTCAGCGGTTCCGAGATAAAGCCGATCGATTGCAGCCATGTGTTGATCAGGCCGCGGTTGGAGAGCAGCGCCACCCAGCCGAAGGCGCGCGTCAGCACCGAAATCCAAAACGGCACCAGGATGCAGAACTCGGCAAGCACGCGCTGCACCGGGCTGCCGCGCACCCAGACCACGGTGATGGCGTAGGCGGCGGTCACCGAAACGACGGTGACGATCGCCGCGATGCGCAGCGTGCGGATGAACACCGACTGCACCAGGCCATCGGTGAGCAAAGCGTGGTACTGGCCGAGCCCGGGCGTGGGGAGCGTAAAGCTCCACTTCACCACGCCGAGGAACGGCCAGGCATAGGCAAGGATCAGGAACAGGAGCAGCGGCGCCATCAGCAGCGCCGCGCCTGTCCTGTCGGAGAGGGTGCCTCTCATCGTCAAGAAAGTCTCCGCCCGATCAGGCGGAGATGATCTTGGTGTATTCGTCGAGCGCCTTGCCGTAGTTCTTGGCGTACCAGTCCATGTCGAGCGGAATCTGCTTCTTCATGTTCTCCGGATCGACCGGGTTGATGCGCTTCTTGTCGGCCGGGATCAGCGCGTCGGCTGCCGGGTTCGCCGGGCCTTGGCCGAGCTTGTCGAACATCACCAGTTCCTTCTGCGGATCCTGGGTGCTGGCGATGAACTTCATCGCCGCGTCCTTGCCGCCGGGGTTGTTCTTCAGCACGGCGAGCGCGCCGGGCGAGATCAGGCCCTGGTCCCAGATGAACTTGATCTGGCCGCCGGAGTCCTGCTCGATCAGCGAGGCGCGGGTCGACCACACGATCGCCATCGAGGCTTCGCCGTTGAGCAGCACGCTCTGGCTCTCGGCGCCGCCGCCCCAATAGGAGACGACGTTTTCCTTGAAGGCGGCGATCTTGTCATGCGCGCGCTTCAGATCCAGCGGATAGAGCGAGGCGGGCGCAACGCCGTCCGCGAGAAGTGCTGCCTCCCAGCTCGACACGCCCCATTTGTAGAGCGAGCGCTTGCCCGGGAATTTCTTCACGTCGAAGAAGTCGGCCATGCCGGTCGGCGCGTTGGAGCCGAACTTCTTCGAGTCATAGGCGATCACATAGGAGAAGAAATAGGTGGACGCCGCATATTCCCAGCCGAAGCCCGGCCGCATCTTGCTCTTGTCGACGACCTTGTAGTCGATCGGCTCGAGCATGCCCTGGCCGCCGAGCGTGATGGCCGAGAACGGATCGACGTCGACCAGATCCCAGGTCGGCGCGCCGCTCTTGAACTGCGCAGCGATGGCGCCTTCGGTCGGGCCCGAGCCATCCATCTTGACCGGGATGCCGGTATCCTTGGTGAAGGCCTGGCCGTAAGCGGCGTCGTAAGCCGTGATGGCATCGCCGCCCCAGTTCACCAGCACCAGCCCTTTCGTTTCGGCGAAAGCGCCGGTCGAGCGCAACAGCATCGGCGTGCCCGCCAGCACGAGGCCCGCAAGCTGCGCGAACTGGCGCCGCGAGATTTCGCCGCGCTTCGCCCGCCCGGCAAGGTTTTCCATCGCCTGTTTCTTCGTATCGTTCGTCATGTCAGTTCCCCTTGTTGTCGTTGATCTGATCCGGAAGCCGGTGCGGCGAATTCAGGCCGCAGCAGCGCTCATTGTCCTCCGTCCGGAAGGAGGAAGCCTTTTTCGGCCGGCCAGGTCAGCCAGACGGAATTGCCTTTGCTCAGAGCCGCGGCCGCGACCTCGTTCGGCACCGAGACGGTGACCTTGGCGCCCTGGCGCGTGGTGAGGTCGAGCTTGGTCGCCGCGCCCAGATAGGTCGAGGCGACGGCGGTCGCGGCAATGCCGTTCTGGTTGACTGACGCTTCCGGCGCGATCGACATGTCCTCGGGGCGGATCGCGAGGATCGCGTCGCCCTTTATCGCTTCGGCCTTGCAGCGCATGTTGACCGCGCGGTCTTCGCACAGCCCGGTGGCGCCGTTGTCGGCGGGGCGCACGCCCTTCACCGGCAGCATGTTGATCTCGCCCAGGAACTCGGCGACGAAGCGGTTCGCCGGTCGGTCATAGACCTCGTCCGGCCTGCCGACCTGCAACAGCTTGCCGTGATTGAAGATGGCGACGCGCGACGACAGCGCCAGCGCCTCGCTCTGGTCGTGGGTGACGAAGACGAAGGTGGTGCCGGTCTCCTGGTGCAGCCGCTTCATCTCGGCCTGCATCTGGCCGCGCAGGCTCTTGTCCAGTGCCGAGAACGGCTCATCGAGCAAGAGCACGCCAGGTTCGAACACCAGCGCGCGGGCCAGAGCCACGCGCTGCTGCTGGCCGCCGGAAAGCTGCGCCGGCAGCTTTTTCTCATGGCCCTTGAGACCGACGCGCTCGATTATCTCGCCGACACGGTTCTTGATCTCGGCGGCGGATTTCTTGCGCACTTTGAGCGGGAAGGCGATGTTCTGTTCCACACTCATATGCGGGAACAAGGCATAGCCCTGGAACACCATGCCGGCGGCGCGCTGCTCGGCCGGCCGGTTGGTGATGTCGACGCCGTCGCTGAAAAGCTTGCCTTCGCTCGGCTGCACGAAGCCGGCAAGGATCATCAGGAAGGTGGTCTTGCCCGAGCCGGAGGGGCCAAGCAGCGTCAGGAACTCGCCGCGGCCGATATCGAGCGACAGATTGTCGAGCGCCCGGAACGAGCCGAAGCTCTTGCCGATCCCGTTCGCCTTGATTTCTGCGGCCCGGCCGGGTTGCTGCATCCTGGCTCTTTCCTCAGTTCCCGATGAAATCGTAGGCACGGCGCGCGTTCACCGCAACCGAATAGTTTTCCCCTGATCGGCAAATTTGATTCACCGGTGAAGCGGCGAAGCCCTAATCTCCCCCTCGAGGGGGAGATGTCGCCGAAGGCGACAGAGGGGGTCGCCGCGCGTGAAGCGCCAACGCCACTCGCGACGCGCAATGGCGTCGGCGTTCTACGCGCTAGGACCCCCTCTGGCCGCTTTGCGGCCATCTCCCCCTCAAGGGGGGAGATTAGCGCCCTCAATCCGCTTAAAGCCTGCTCTCCGACAGCTTCGCCCTCAGCCAGTCGCTGAAGGCGTTGAGCACCGGGTGCCTGGCCTTCGCATGCTCGAACACCAGGTAATAGGAGCGCGGCGAGGGGACTGTCGCCTCGAAAGGCTTGACCAGCCTGCCTTCGCTCAGCGCCTGGCGGCCGGTCAGCTCGTCGCCCAGCGCAATGCCCTGTCCGGCGATCGCCGCCGAGAAGACGAGGTTCATGTCGGAAAAGAAGATGCCGCCTTCGGTATCGGGATTTTCGACCTTGGACAGCGCCAGCCAGCGCGCCCAGTCCTCGGTGTCGCTGAGATGCAGCAGGCTGGCGCGCAGCACGTCGGCGGGTTTGGAAAAGCCGCCGACCTTGTTGAGCAGTCTCGGGCTGCAGAGCGGCGTGAAGGAGACCTCGCAGAGCAGCTCTACAGCCCGGTTCGGCCAGTTGCCGACGCCGAAGGCGATGAAGGCGTCGGCATCCGGATTTGAGACGTCGTCGAGCCGTCGCGGCGTGAGCACGGAGAGCGTCACGTCCGGATACATCTGCTGGAACTCCCCGATATGCGTGCACAGGAACATCGAGGCGAAGCCCGGCGGACAGGAGATGGCGAAGGAGCCGCCGACCCCGGCGCCGCTGTTTTGCGTCCTGGCGTCGCCCAGCACGGTCAGCGCCTTCCTGACATCGGCCGCGTAGCGCTGGCCGCGCGGCGTCAGCGCCACGCCCTTGCCGATGCGCTGCAACAGATCGAAGCCGAGGTCGCGTTCGAGCAGCCGCAGCTGATGCGAGACAGCGCTTCGGGTGAGGTGAAGCTCGTCGGCGGCGCGCCATACGCTGCCATGACGGGCGAAGCTGTCGAGGGCGCGCAGCGCCTGCGTGGATGGTATGCGCAAGGGGCCTCAGGTGAACCGAATTTGCACGAGCCGGGAAAACATATCACTTTTTGACGAGCCGCTTCACTGCTTTCTTTGCGGCATGGACAAACCGGTGATGAGTTCCGCGCAGGAGACCGCGCTTGCCTGCATCGACAGCATCCAGCCGCTGCTGTCGGCCTGGACGCGCACCATCTTCGATTTCGGCGAAACCGCCTGGCGGGAGTACCAATCGGCGGCCTGGTATGTCGACCGGCTGAAGCGCGAAGGCTTTTCGGTCGAGGTAGGCTCAGGCGGCATGCCGACGGCCTTCTGCGCCCATTGGACGAATGGCGACGGCCCGGTGATCGGCATGTATGGCGAGTACGATGCCGTGCCCGGCAATTGCCAGGACGCGGCCACCGTGAAACGTCCGCGCGACGGCCTCGGCGCAGAGGCGGGCGGCCACACTGACCCACATTCGGGCCTCGGCATCGGCAGCCTCGGCGGGCTTCTGGCCACCAAGGCGGCGATGCTGGAGCATGGCATCAAGGGAACGCTGCGCTTCACCGGCGAGCCGGCGGAGAAGGTGAGGGGCTCGAAGCCGATCCATGCGGCAAAGGGCTATTATGACGGCCTTGCCGGCATGATCTCCTTCCATCCTTTCTACATGCTGCCGCTCTGCAACACCGCGCGCTGGGACACGCATTGCGGCGCTGCCTATTCGATGATCTACCGCTTCGTCTGCGACGAACCCGAGAGCTGGGGCCGTGCGGCAAACGATGCAGCACCCATCCCGCAGGCGCATTCGGCGGTCAGAGCGCCCGGCGCCAACGATGCGCTGATGATGATGTACATGGCCTCCAAGGCGCTGCGCGATTCCATGCTCACCCATCAAGGCGGCTGGTCGATCAGCGAGGCGATCCTGACGGCGGGGCAGGCGACGGCAGATAACTTGCCGGCCGGCCTTGCCGAGATCCAGTACATGATCCGCGTGCCGACCATTGCCATGGCCGAGCAGGTGACCGCCGTGCTCGACCGCAATGCGGAAGCGGCGGCAAAAATGAGCGGCTGCCGGTACGAGCGCCACTGGGTTTCGAAGTCGCGGCCGGGGCTCGCCAACCACGCCATGGCCAACATCACCTATCAGGCGCTGTCGACCGTCGGCGCGCCGCAATGGAACGAAGAGGCGAGGGCCATCGCCCGCGAAGTCCAGGTCAATGCCGGCGGCGAGGCGACGGAAAACCCGTTCATCGACGAACTGGAGCGGCTGATAGCGCCGCAGGAGGCCGAAGCGATCCTGCGCCGCGACCTGCCGCCGTCGCAGGTGAACTCCACCTCGGACGATTACACCGACATGAGTTGGCACGCCCCGACATCGCGCTTCTACGTCGCCCGTCCGGCGCTGCGCGCGGCCAAGGGCCATACTTACCCGGCCTGGGTGATGAACGCGCTGGGCGGCATCCCCGCCACCATCGACCCGATGGTCACCTGTGCTTCCAAAACGGTGGCGCTCACGGCGCTGCGCCTGCTTGAGGACAAGGCCGCGCGCGATGCCGCGATGGACGAATTTGTCGAGCGCACGGGCGGCGGCGTCGGCGGCGCGAACTGGATCGCGCCGCTTTGCGACTACGAACCCCCGATCAATTTCCGCTGGCCGGAATATGTCACCACGCCGCGTGGGCGCGACTGGTGGATCCCGGCCGCTTCCACCGCATGACACGAAACAAACCAGCTCGAGGAGAACCCCCATGACCGTCCATGACCGCATCGTCGCCGAGCCATTCTCGCTGCAGCGCCGCAACCCCAATGGCGGCACCAAGCCGCTGACCGCCTGGGGCTTCGCCAACGAAACCGATGTGCTGACCGACGTGCTGCTCGGCTCGCCCAATTTCCTGCGCCATCTGTCGACCAGCTCGTTGTCCAGAAAACATCTGCGCGAGGCGCCCTGCAACGTCCAGATCGCGCAGGCGCAGCACAAGGATCTCGTCGCGGCTTACGAGCATTTCGGCGTCAACATCCATTGGCACGAGCCGACACCCGAACTGCCGATGCAGGTCTATTCGCGCGACTCCAGCGTCATGACGCCCTACGGCGCCTTCATCACCGCAATGGCCAACTGGTGGCGGCGCGGCGAGAACTACGCCGCGATCCGTACCTATGAGAAGCTCGGCATCCCGATCTACGACATGGTGACGGCCGGCACCTTCGAGGGCGGCGACTTCAACGTCATCGAGGACGGCGTGGTGCTGATCGGCTGCGGCGGCGCCCGCACCCAGGAAGAGGGCGCCCGCCAGGTGCAGGCCTGGTTCGATAAGGAAGGCTGGGAGACGCGCCTCGCTTTCATCGACGAGTATTATGTCCACATCGACCTGATGGTGGTGCCGATTGCCGAGAAACTCACCGCCGTTTGCCTCGCCTGCACCGAGCCCGGTATCGTTGACTGGCTGAAGGGCAAGGGCCACGAGATCATCGACGTGCCCTTCCAGGACACGATGGCGCTCGGCTGCAACTTCATGTCGCTCGGCAAGGACAGGGTGATCGCGCCGACCTCCAGTAAGAGCCTCATCGGCCAGTTGAAGGCGCGCGGCTTCGAGGTCGCGGCTGTCGACATGAGCGAGATATCCAAGACCGGCGGCGGCATCCACTGCATGGCGCAGGCGCTGAAGCGCGTGCCGGCGTAACGGGCTTTCAGTCCGAAACCACCGAAGGGGAACGCTTACCCCCTGGCTGTCGGGCCAGGGGGATTTTTATTTGTAGCTCCGCATGTCAGGAGACTTCGTCATATCCATTCCTGTCGTCCTGGCACTGCGTTAGCTTCCGGCCACCCGAAACAGGATTGCCGCAAAGATGATCGTACAGGCCTGCATCAACGGCGCCCGCCCCGCCACCTTCCATCCCGCATTGCCGCTCGCTCCTGAGGCGATGGCGCGCGACGCCGCCGCTTCAGTCGCGGCGGGCGCGGCCGAGCTGCACGTCCATGCGCGCGGCGCCGATCGCCAAGAGAGCCTGGCGCCGGAAGCGATGGACAGGACGGTCGCGGCACTGCGCCGCGCCTGCCCGGGCACGCTGATCGGCGTCTCCACCGGCGCCTGGATTGAGAAGGATGATTTGCGCACCCTGGTTGCCATCTCCGGCTGGCGCGAGCTGCCCGACTATGCCTCGGTCAATCTCAGCGAGGCGGCGGCGCCCGTCGTCATGGAAAGCCTGCGCCAGCGTGGCATCGGCATCGAGGCGGGGCTGGCGTCCATCGCCGATGCCGAACGGCTGGTCGGCCTCGATCATGGCGGCCGGGTGCTGCGCGTGCTGATCGAGATTTCCGAGCAGACGATTGATCAGGCCTTCGCCGTTGCCGACGGCATCGAGAAGGTGCTGGAGCGCGCCGGTGTCAGGCGCTCGATCCTGCTGCATGGCGAGAACGCCACCATGTGGCCTTTCGTGGAAAAGGCGGCGGCGCGGAAACTTTCGACGCGGGTCGGACTGGAGGACGGCAAGGCGCTGCCGGACGGCAGCGTGGCGGACGGCAACGCCGCGCTGGTCGCCGCGGCCGCGCAAATTTTCAGGGCCGCGCGCTGACCGGGATCAGCCGAACTTCGCCAACGGCTCGGCGCTTATCTCGACCCACTCGCAGCGGCGGCTGTCGTGGTAGAAGGACTGGAAGGGCGGCGGAAACGACGGGTCCGCGAACGCGCCGACCGGAATGGCGGTAAGGCCAGGCTGCGTGTCGATGCGATAATGAATGGTGGTCCCGCAATCCGGGCAGAAGCTGTAAATGACGCGGCCGCCCAGTTCGCCGACGCGCGTGAACTGCAGGGCGCGCCCTTCAATCGACACGTCGGCCTCGGCAAACCGGACGTTGTAGCTGAAGGCGCTGCCGGTGCGCCGTTTGCAATCGAGACAATGGCAAACCGAAATGCGTACAGGCTCGCCCGAGCAAGTGGCTGACAGCTGACCGCAGGAACATTCGGCGCGACGCGTGACCATGCAGGCTCCTCCCTGCGGGACATTACTGCGTATCCGCGTTGGCCCTCAACTCGGCGCGCTTCTCATCCGACACCACGGCGAGGTCCAGAACCTTCTGCAGGCCTGCTGCGCGCCGGAAGGTTGGCTCGGTCTGCACGCCGCTCTTCACCGCCTCGACGAAGCGCTGGTAGTTGGTCGGCACCGTGCCTGCATCGAGCTCCTCCCATTTGGCGCTCTCAATGTTGTCGCCGATACAGGCCTTCAGCGCCGAGCCTTCGAGATTATGCACCACCTCGACGCCGCCCTTGTCGCCGTAGATGCGCAGGCGCAATTCGTTGATGTGGCCGGTGGCCCAGCGGCTGGCATGCACCACGCCGAAGGCACCGTTGGAAAAATCGAGCGTCATGGCGAAGCTGTCATTGGCGTCGAGCTGGTATTCGCCGATGCGGTTGCCCGGCGCCTTGTCGAAGGCGCGCAGCCGGCAGAAGACATGGTCGATGTCGAGCGCGGCGCCATAGCTGGCGAAATCGAGGATATGGATGCCGACGTCGCCCAGCACGCCGTTCGAGCCGTGGCCGCGCGACAGCCGCCACAGCCATTTCGGATCGGTGCGCCAGTCGCCCCAGAATTTCGACACCAGCCAGCTCTGCAGATAGGATGCCTCGACATGACGCACCGTGCCGATCTCGCCGGCCTGTACCATCTGGCGCGCCTTCTGCAGCGCGGCCACGTTGCGATAGGTGAGGTTGACCATGTTGACGATGCCGGCGGCCTCCGCGGCATCAGCCATCTCGCTGGCCTTGCCGAAATTCTCGGCCAGCGGCTTCTCGCACAGCACCGGCTTGCCGGCGGCAATCAGCGCCATTGTGGTCGGATGGTGGATGCGGTCGGGCGTGACATTGGCGACCGCGTCGAAACCGCCCCAGTCGAGCGCCGCCTCCAGCGAGGTGAAACGCTTCGGGATCTTGTATCCGTCGGCAAATTCGCCGACCCGCTTTTCATCGACATCGGCGGCCGCCGCCAGTTCGACCCCCTCGATGGCGCCGAAGCGGCGGGCGTGTTCCTGCGCCATCCAGCCCGTACCCAATATCAAAAGCCGCATCTTTTAGATCTCCAGGCAATTTGGTTCGATTCAATATGTGAGTCGAATGTGACCCAGACGCTATTTCCACGCAATCTCGAGTGAAGGAGAGAAGCGCCTTTTTTAGCGGAAGCCGGCCTCGCCATGCGCGTGCAGCTTTGGTCCGCGCTCCTCGATCGGCTCCAGCGCCTTCTCGACCGGCACGTTCGGTGCATTCAAAATGGCGGGCTTCGACCCTTGCGGGTTATGCGCCCACTTCACCGCGTTGCGCAGCACTTTCTGGACCGTCGCATCGTGATAGGTCGGATAGGTTTCGTGTCCGGGGCGGAAGTAGAAGACGTTGCCGGCGCCGCGCCGGTAGGTCAGCCCGGAGCGGAACACCTCGCCGCCCTGGAACCAGGAGATGAAGACCGTTTCCAGCGGCTCCGGCACGGCGAACTGCTCGCCATACATCTCCTCATTCTCGAGCTCGAAGAACTCGCCGACGCCTTCGGCGATCGGGTGGCTGGGGCTCGTCACCCAAAGCCGCTCGCGCTCGCCGGCCTCGCGCCATTTCAGCGTGCAGGGCGTGCCCATCAGCCGTTTGAAGATCTTCGAGAAATGGCCGGAATGCAGCACGATCAGCCCCATTCCTTCCCAGACGCGCTTTGCAACACGCTCGACCACCTCGTCGGCGACCGCGCCATGGTCCTTGTGGCCCCACCAGACCAGCACGTCGGTTTCGGCGAGGCGGGCTTCCGGCAGGCCGTGCTCCGGCTGCTCCAATGTCGCGGTCGTAGCGGAGATCGCCTTGTCCGCATTCAGCGCATTGGCGATGGTCGCATGCATGCCCTCCGGATAAATGCCGGCGACCACCTCATTGATCCGCTCATGGATGTTCTCGCCCCAGACGACAGCGCGAATTGTCATGAATTGCCTCGTGAGTGATTGGGAGCCGCCCCGCGCCATAGATAACGCCTTCGCCCGGTATTGAAAGGTGTTTTCGAACCTTTGCTTCGCAGTGCATGGAGGCCGGCGCGAGAGTCTCCTTGTCGGCCAACGATATAGGTCCTTATGCTTCGACGCGGATTCAGCCGCCGCACAGCCGATTGGCAAGCGCCACGCCTCGGCTACAATGTCGGCCATGGGCGAAGTGCTTGTAGGGACAGCGATCTTTGCTTGCCTGGCCGGGGCCTCGCTGGTCAGCCTGATGGTGCACGAGCGCTTCCCTGCTCACCATCTTGGGGACGACACCAGCGCGGTGGTGCGGCTTGCCGCGAACCTTTTCGTGGTGATGTCGTCGCTGATGCTCGGCCTGATGATCAACTCGGCCAAGAACACATTCGAGTCTATCAACGGCAACGTGCACACCTTCGCCACCGATCTCATTCTGCTCGACCGAACGCTCCGGCACTATGGGCCGGAGGCGGACAGCGCCCGGCAGTCGCTCACGGCCTATGTCCAGCGGGTCGTCGAGACCTCAACGGCCGACAGCGACACGACCGTCGTTCCGAACAGGCTGTCGGAACTGCTGCTCAATCAGGTCGGCGACCTCATGGCGGGATTGACGCCCACGGACGCCAAGCAGATCGCTGCGCAACAGGCCGCGACACAGCAGCTGCAAAATCTGGTCGAGCAACGCTGGATACTTGCCGAGCAGTCCGAGGGCGCCATTCCCGCGCCATTGATCATCCTGCTCGTCGCCTGGCTGACGCTGATCTTCGCCAGCTTCGGTTTCAGGGCGCCGCGCAATGGAACTGTCGTCTTCACATGCCTCATTTCCGCGGCTCTGGTGGCCGCGGCGATCTATCTGATCATCGACATGGACTCGCCCTTTTCAGGTCCGATCCAGATCTCGCCGGCGCCCCTGCAAAGGGCGCTGGCGGAACTGACCACGCAATGAGTTCACCGGCTGGATTGGCTGAGCAATTCAATCAGCAGCCTTGCCGCCACCTCGGCGCCGTCGGCGCGGATCTTGCCAGCCACTGCCGCTGCACGGGCGCGGGTTTCGGGCGCCAGCGCCACGTCCAACGTCGCCGACAGTGACTCGGCCGTCGGCACCGGACCGTCGTGCGCGGCGCCAATGCCGAGCTCGGCGGCGCGCTTTGCCCAATAGGGTTGGTCGCCGATCTGCGGCACGATCACCTGCGGCGCTCCGGCCCGCGCCGCGGCGACTGTGGTGCCGGCCCCGCCGTGATGGATGACGACACCGACACGGGCGAACAGCGCCTGCTGGTTGACCTCGCCGATCTCAAGGCAGTCGTCGCCATCGTCGACGAGGCCGAGTTCGGCCCAGCCCTGCGCGAGCACTGTGCGGAGGCCCCTGGCGCGGATTGCCTCGATCGCGGCGCGCCCGGCTTCCCTGGCGACCGATATCGAACCGAAGCCGACATAGACCGGCGGCGGACCGGCATCGAGGAACGCGCTGAGCCGATCGGGCAGGGGCCGTTCATCCGGCAGGATCAAGGCGCCGGTCTGCACCGCATCGATCAGGTCCGACGGCAGCCACGGCCCGAGGACCGGATCGCAGGCGAGCAGGACGGGATCGCCAAAGACATAGTCCCGGACATTCTGCACCGGCGGCAGTCCGAGCGAAGCGCGATGGCCGTTGATCGCCTCGCCGAAGAGCGCGTTCTTGGTCCGGATATCTGCCTCCCACAGCAGCCGATTGTCGGTCACGCCGGATGGCAGCGGGTGTCCAGGATATTCGTGCGGCCGGTTGTGCGGCGACGGCAGCCAGATGGGGCAGAACGTGCCGAGCATGTAACGCATGCCGCGTCGCTCCGCGAGCATCCGGGCGGCGCCGCAGGACGGGAAGAGGCCGAACGCCACCACCGCGTCGCAGCCTTCGGCGGCCGCGCTCAGCGTCTCATACTGCCTGGCGGCGATCTCGGCCGCCTGGCCGGAAATGAGCCTGGCCCGGTCCTCGGGCGTCGCCGATCGTGAGCGGTTGACCATCTCCTTCGCCCATTCGCGCACGGGCGCGAAGGCCGGCGCAAAAGCCACGCCCGCGCGGGCGGCGAGGGCCGCGAACTCATCGTCACCCGGTGCGCTCACCCTGGCCTCGACGCCATGCGCCTGCAACGCCGCGCCCAGCGCCGCCAGCGGCTCGACGTCGCCGCGCGAGCCGTAGGTCGATAGCAAAATCCGCATTCCATGCTCCGTTGCCGTTTCTTCGGAGCAGCGTTGATACGCCATATCCAGGGTCTTGCCGCAAGCCCGGGCTGCGCCATATCTATATCCTGGGAAGGGTCGTTATCGCTTCCTCAGGTGAGGTTGCGATCGTCGCCATCGGCTCGAAGTGGCGGCAGAAACCCGGGCGCGTTTTGGCGCCAAGGCCCTTCGGATCAGCAAAGTGGGGATCAGCCGGCGACCAGCGCCGGCTCGGGTATCGACTACCCCTGGCGGCCCTCCTGGGCCACCTGGGTGGGGGACCTTGTCAGGCGCGGGACCACGACAAGGCGCTTGATCTTGCCGTTTTTGTAGGCGGCAAGGAAGCGGCGGTAGTCCTTGAAGACGACGCAGCCGTTCGACTCGGCGCGGCCGCCGCGCAGCATGTAGGTATGCGCAAGCAGGCCGTTGCGGCCGTATTTGTTGCTGCCGCTAGTCGGCGTCAGCCGGATCGCCTCGACGCCGTGGAAGCGCGATTCACGCATCGACAGATTGTAGGTGTCCGGTGGTGTCGGACCGACATTCTTGCGGTTGACGAAGCGCGGCTGGTCGACCATTGAGCCCAGTCCCGAATGGGCCTCGAGCCTCGAGCCGTCCGGCATGTAAACGGTCCTCGCCGAAATGTCGTAGACGGCGACGCCATTGCCCGTCGAGGGTCCGTTGAACAGGTTGCGGAAAGCGCTGCCCAGGTTGCCGCGCTCCGGCGTGTCCGGCTTGGCATAGGCGAGCATCTCGGATGCCTGCGCCTTGCGCTTGCCGGGTTTGGACTCGGCAACCATCGGTTTCGAGCCCGCCACGCCCGGGAGGGCCTGGTCGCCACTTCTTGGCGAGACTGCAGTCGGCATGCTCTGCGCGGTGTCGGCCGCCGTCGGCTGCGGCTTGGCTTCGGCGGTCGGCGGCTTCGCGGCTTCGGGCTTCTGCGGCTTGGCGGTGGTCTCCGGCTTCTGCGGCCTGGCCGCGTTCTGCTCGGGCGCCACAGTGGCGCGCTGCAGGGTAGTGCGCGGTCGAAGGTCGGGCACGGCAATGCTGTCGGGCAGATCGTCCTGCGGCGGCAGCGAGGCCACCTGGTACGCGCCGTCATTGCCGTTATTGTCCGTATTGTCGGCGCCATCGGGCGCGACGCCGTTTTGCAGCGCGACGGCGGTCGGAACGTCCGCCGTATCTTCAGGCGCGATGTTGGCAAGCGCCAGCGCCAGGTCGGAGGCGCCGGCGATCTCGGCCGGCTGCGGACCGAAGCGGGCTTCCGCCGGTGCGTCTGGCTGCTGCGCGCCGCCGAAGCGGCTCGCTGAAGGCAGGCTGGCAAGCAGGAACGGTGCCTTCTCGGCGCGGGCAAAGGCATCGGCAAGCTTTTGCGGCGAAAGCGCCGCGCGCTTCACCACGCCATCGAAACGGTCGACGGCCCCGGCGGCCGAAGCCACCACCACGACCTTTTCCTGCGCGACGCTGTCGGGCGCCGGCAGCCTGAGGCGCGCCATCTTGCCGTCACGGCTATTATTCTTCGGTTTTTCAGCGGCTTGGCTGTCGTGGTTGAAGATGGTCGCGAGGCTGAAGCAACCGGCATCGCAGCCGCTGGTGAGCGAGCCCGCCTTGTAGCCGCCATTGACGCCAAGACGTGGCGCCCAGGCATTGGCGATCTGCCGGCGCTGGTCGCCAAGCGCGATGTTGCGCGGCGAAAGCAGGCCTTGCGGCAATCCGTTGGAAGCAACGGTCAGCGAGGTGCTCACCGAATAAAGCCCCGCCAAAGTGGCGAAGGACCATAGGGCGAGGGCGGCGCCGACAGCAGGCACCAGGACCCAACGATGACCAGACCTTTTCGAAGTTACCTCCCCCTGAGGAGCGTCACCCCGGTTTTTCAAACGCAAAAACGCCATACGACCACTCTCAATCGGCATGCCGGTTTGCGGACCTGGCACCCGTCACGATCACAGTTCGCTGGTGCCCCCTGCACCTTCACGCGTCTGTTGCCGATTGATTCAAAAGATGGACAAAGATGGTTAACCAATCCCTCCACCAATCGCCGATTTGGCGACGGTCCATACGAAAAAAGAGCCCTCCATGGTCTTCGCCACGGTAAAAATGCTCTCCCTCACCCGACTTGCTGCCCGTTTTTCCGGCCTCTGTCAAGAAACCGTGAAGGTTGGAACCGCAACAATCCTGGCCGCGTATCGAGCGATTGGGGTCAAAATGCGGCCCGACGCCTGGCGGTGGAACAATCCAACCAAAGATGCAGTGGACCAGCCGGCAAAGCCGGCAAAAGGCATTGCGGGGTAGGGATCACCCCAAAAAAAGTCACCTGCGCGGGAGGGCGGAGGGACTGAAGGAGTAGAATCCAGGCGTTGTGGAGCCTCGTCACCGGGTGCGGAAATTCAGGTGCTCCTTGACCGCGACCACGCTGGCGCCCTCAGCGCGTTTCGTCCGTTCCATCGGCGACGCCGACATGATGCCGGTAGACCATTCCCCAGCCTTTCCAGCCGGTGAACAGAAGAATGAGGACGACGACCAGCGAGAGGAGCAGGCCGACAGGGACCACCGCGGCCGCCGCGTGGGCGTAGCGCGAGTACCAGTTGTAGAGTTCGATCAGGACGACGATCACGTTGCCGCCGGCATGAAGCCATGCGTCCTGAAGATTGCGGATCTGGGTATCGCCGAGCACATCGGTGAGGCCGGCAAGTGCCGCCAGCGCGGCCATGATCAGGCCCGCGCCGAGAAGCCAGAGCGAAGCGGAAACCCAGCCTGGATTGCCGGTCCGCCAGAAGATGAGGTCGCAAACGAAGGTCGCGACGAAAAAGGCGATCGGGAACGGGATCAGCATTGCATGGATAGGGTGGCCGGCAATGCTTGCCGTGCTGTGCGGATTGTGGGGGATCGTATGCTGGACCATGGCACTGCCTCCCGCGGCGTGGCGAGCGCCGCCCTCGGGCCACATCACTACGCATTGCGGGCTTGGCGGCAAAAAGCCGGACAATATGCAACTCCGGATGGCCCGGAATGTTCCATAATCCCGCGTCCACAACGCCGCTTCGTCGCGAACTGACGGGGGTGGCAGGCTCAGCCGCCCTCCGCCTGGGGTGCCTCGGCCAAGCCGGGGACGGGTTTCGTCTTGCCGCTGAGCCGAGCTCCCAAGGAGAGCGTCCGGGGAAAATTGCGGACGACCGCCCTCATCATGGCGGCACCGCCGGAACCAAGGGCAATGCGCGCGATGGCCTCTGCGGCCAGGACACGGGTCGAGAACAATTCTCTCCAGGCCGCCTCATACCGTCTGCCGGCCGCCTCCCGTCCTTTCTGCCCGCTTGCGGCCTCGCTCAGTTCCATAGCCAGGAGCCAGCCGGACTGAAGCGCCATCGATATGCCTTCGGCGATGATCGGATGCGACTCCCCGGCGGCGTTGCCAACGCGGAAGATGTCCGCTGCGTAGCCAGGGCGGATGCCTGGGCGGATCGGGCCGGCGGCAAGCCATGGACCGTCGAGACGCGCTTGCGCCAAGGCTTCCCGCGCGCCCCGGCATCTCGCCACGATATGATGCTCGACGGTTTCGGCCGCGGAGACCTGGCCGCCTCGCTCTCGGGCATGGCTGCCGCGCAACCGGGCGAGCACATCGCGCCTTATGCAGCAGGAGAGGGACATGCGCTCATGGTCCGCGAGCACCATGCCGCCATAGCCGCCGGGAAACGTCAGCAGCGGCATCAAGTCGGGCGGCAGCGTCGATCCTGAAAAATGCGCCTTGAAGCCGAGCAGGTCCGAAGGGTGGCTTTTCTTCGCGAGTTGGCTGGGCAGCGACCCCGGCTCCCACGAGCCGTGCGCGGCGACGATCACCGGCGCCCGCAGGATCGTCGCTTCGTCGCGGGAATTCGCGGCTCCTGCCTGGAGCCGCACCGTCTGGCAGGCGCCATCGCGTTCGATGGCGGCGGCGCGGCACGGCTGGAAGACTTCCGCGCCGGCCGATCGGGCCGCATCCAACAGCAGGGAGTCCAACACGTCGCGGCCGAGCGCCCGGCCAAAGCCGTTTCCTGCCATGGACCCGGACTTCGGCATCGGCGCCTCGACGCTGGTGTCGCCGGAAAAGAGGCCGACCCGGCGAATTTCGGGGCCCGCCTCGGCCCGCCACGCATCGCCGATCTCCAGCCGCTCGAGGAGCGCGAGATTGCTTGCCGAGATATATTCGCCGCAGACCTTGCGACGCGGAAAAACGCTCCTTTCCACGATCGCCACGGCCCAACCGCGCCGGACCAGCGCCAGCGCCGCCGAGGTGCCTGCCGGGCCGGCGCCGATGACGATCGCATCATGGGTCGATGCCGGTCTCATGGCGCATTTGCGGCAGGCATCGACGCGGCGCCGGCAAAGACATGGGAGAAGGGACCGGCGCGCCGCTCCTTTAGCGGCCGCCCACCCGCGGCGCTCCAGAGATCGGAAAGTTCGCTGCCGTGGAAGCCGGCGCGCACGCTCTGGGCGGCGTCATGCCTGGTCACGTCATTGGCGCCGATCGCCGGCAGAAGGCGGGTGGCCGCGAGCGCCAGGCCCTTCCTACGCGGTTCTGTCGCCAGCAGCAATGGCGCCCTGCGAACCAGCAGCGAAAACAGGCGCAGCAGTCCGGCGTCGTCGAAATGATGCAGAAACAGGTTGACCGTGATCACATCGAAGGCCTCGCCATCCGCCTTCTGCGCCCAGTCGAAGACATCGTCGGTGACGGTTTCGAGCTTCCATCCCAGACCGGCGAAATCCGCCGTGAGGTCAGGGGTGACGAGGCCGACGCGGTCGAGCATCGTCAGCTCCACCTCCGGCCAGTCTCTTGCCATGCGCCGCGCCACCTTCAGCATGAAGGTGCCGTCGCCGGCGCCGATCTCGAGGATGCGGCCGGGCGCCTTGGGCATGAATGTCCTCATAAGTGAGACCATGATCGGCGCCTGGAACATCAGCGCGTTGATGCGGGCGAGGTCGCGCCGCGAGCGGAGCGCCCGCGGATCGTCCGCGGCAAGGCCATCGAGGATTTCCGGGACGAGTGTCCGTTGATCGAGCGTGCTCATGACACGGTCCGGAACAACATGGTCTCGGCCGTCAGCCCGGGTCCGAACGACATGCCGCAGCCGAGCTGTTCGCTTGGCGCCTTCAGCATCTCTTCCATCACGAACATGACCGTGGCCGACGACATGTTGCCGTATCGGCGCAGCACCTCGCGTGACGGCTGGAGCGCGGCGGGCGCGAGATTCAGCGCCCTCTCGACGGCGTCGAGAATGGTGCGCCCGCCGGGATGCACGGCCCAGAGGTCGATCGCGTCCGGTGGCCGGCCACCGAGGATGGCGTCCTGGTTGCCGCGCAGGGCCTCCTGGATCGCCGCGGGCACTTGGCCGGAGAGAAACATGTCGAAGCCATGGTCACCGATATCCCAGGTCATCAGCTCCCGCCGTTCGTCCGCGACGGTGCAGCGGAAGCTGTTGAGCTCGATGCCGAGCGGCTCGCCGGTGACGAGCGTTGCCGCGCAGCCGTCGCCCCAAAGGCAGAAGGACAGCAGCTTTTCCAGCTCAGTGGTTTCTCTCAGATGCAGGGTGCAGACTTCGATATTGACCAGAAGAATCCTCGCCCGCGGGTCGGAGCGGACGATGTGGCGGGCAAGCTTGAGGGCGTTGACCGCGGCGTAGCAGCCCATGAACCCGATCATCGTGCGTTCGATACCGTCCGGCAGGCCGCAGCGCGCGGCAAGGTCGAGGTCGATGCCGGGCGCGGAGAAACCGGTGCAGGTGGTGATGATGAGATGGGTGATGCGCGATGCCTCGTCCCCGAGGCCCAGTCCGTCGATTGCCTTTTGCGCCAGAATGGGGGCTGCCTGGCCGAACATAGCCATCCTGGCCGCCGTTCCGGGAAACGCGCCGCGCTTGAAGGTGCCGGCAAGGTCGGCCGACGGCCCTTCGGGATCGAGAGCGGGCGCAAAGCAGGAAAAGCGATGCTCGATGCCGGCAAGGCCGGCCATGCGTTGAAATATCCTACGGCGGTCGGCGGCCAGCATTGAGGCCGCGTAGCTCAGGTAGAACTGATGGACTTCATGCTCCGGAACCGCTGTCGCGATCCGGTTGATATAGGCGTTGGCGGACATGGACTGTCTCCCTTGGCCTCGGGCGCGGTACGCGCTTGTTGCCGGAAGGGTTTCTTGCTCATGAGCGCTTTGTCATGCGCCGGGCGCTGAGCGTTGCCTGTTCGATAAACGTTTCGGAAAACCTGTTTCTTCCCCGGCATGCGATCCCGAACCTAAAAGATTTGCGAGGGATGACAGGCAAAATCAAAGTGTTACAGCCCTTTCCACACCCTGGCGGGCAAGGACTTCGAGCCGGTCACTTGCTGCCCTGCGCCGCTCCGGGCACGATCAAGGCTCCCTGATCGGGCTCCGAATATCTGAAGCCGATAAAGAACAAGGCGATGATGATGAGGCAGATCGCCAGCACGGTGGCGAGGATCCTTCCCGGGTTTTCGGCAGGCGGTTTGTCTTCCATGGCGGTTCGCCTCGCCTATTAACCCCGCGGGAGCGGCAAGGGTTCCGAACTCCAGGGCGAGTCCGTCGCTCTATCTCCTTGTTTTGTCGCAATTCCGGGCGGAAAAACCGCTCACACTTTTCCTGGAATTGCGTCTGGCGAATGCCGAGCGCTCTGCCTCGTTCACGTGACATCGATCACCACCATCAGTCCGCCGCCGCCTTTCTCCTCGACATTGTTGTTCGTCGTGTGGTGCGGGATGTGGCAGTGGATCAGCCATTTGCCGGGGCGCTGCGCCTTCCAGACGACGTCATAGCGCTGACCGGGTCCGACATTGATGGTGTCGGCAAGGAAGCGTGCGGTGGCGGGAATCGTCTCGCCGTCGCGCGCGACGACCTCGAACGGCCCGCCATGGATGTGCATCGGGTGGATGAAGCCGTTGTTGGTGCCGATGAAGCGGACTTTCAGCGTCTCGCCGACCTTCATGCGGATCGTCTCGGTCGAGGGATATGCCCTGCCGTTGATGGTGAAGAAGTTCGGCGTGCCGCCGTCCATCGGCATCGAGGGATAGGTCAGGCCTTCGCGCACCAGCCATTCCTGCAGCTCGATGACGTAATCATGGTCGGCGCCGACCTCATCGGAAGGATCGGCCGGATCGATGATCAGCGCGCCATAGAGCCCGAGCGCCTGGGTGCGGTCCGGCTTGGCATGCGGGTGGTAGAAATAGGTGCCGTGCTGGGTGGCGGTGAATTCGTAGGAATAGGTCTGTCCGGTCTCGATTGGCGGCTGGGTGATCTCGGCCGGCCCGTCCATCTGGTTGGGCAGGATCAGGCCGTGCCAGTGCACCGTGGTTTCCTCCGGCAGGCCATTGGTGACGTTGATGCGCACGCGGTCGCCCTGGCGGATATGGATGCGCGGTCCCGGGATCTGGCCGTTATAGGCATAGGCGTCGACCGTGACATTTGGCAGGATCTGCCAGCGGATCACCGACGGTCTGAGCTCGAACACCTTCACGCCGTTTTCCATGCGGAAGGGCAGCTCCTGGTCGCCCTTCGCCGCGAGGTCGTAGGAGGCGGTGACGAGGCGCGGATCGGCCGCCGCCATGTCGCGCATGGCGTCGGCCGGCGTGTCGCGGTCCATGATCATGCCCTGCGGCATGATTACCCCGCCGACATCGCGGGCCGAGAGCCTGAGGTTCAGCCAATTCGCCGGTGCCGCCATGCCGATCGCCAGCGCCAGCGCCGACACCGCGCCGAGCGCCGCGATCTGCGGCGTGGTCGCGTCCGAGCGCATGTGATGGCCGCCGCCCTTGCCATTATGAGAGGTCGTGCCGTGTTTGTGATCGCCGCTGCTGGCGTCGGCTTGCTGCATCTGCATGTGCGCATGCCGTTCGCCGGCAGGACGATGGGCTGCCGCCGTCGCCCGCTCGGTCATCAGCCCGTGTTTCAGGCCGCGGGCGACCAGCCAGACATTGGCGGGATAGGCCAGCGTGAACCCCGCGATTACGCCAATCGACATCACGCCCCAAAACAGAAGCTCTGTCGGCTCCATGGCGCGCATGTCGCGGCCCATCATCAGAAAGCTCATGACCGGCGCCATCCCGGCCATCATGAAATTCATGGAGATGAATTCGGGCAGGAAGCTCTTCCTCACATTCTCCCAATAGCTGCCGCCCATCATCGATTTCATGAACAGCGACTGGAAGATGAACAGGCCGAAGGCGAAGCCGGCAAGGTATTCGACGATGAGGTCGAGCCACATCGGCAGGCCGAGCGTGGCGGTGACGACGGCGGCCAGGATGATGCCGGTGGCATCGCCGGCGACGCAATGGATGGTCGAGCCGACGCCCTGCTTCCACAGAGGTTTTGTGAAGACCTCGTGCTCGCCGGGGCGCGGTTCCTTGTCGGCGAGCACGTAAAGCAGCAGTCCAAGCGGGCCCATGTAGAGCGTGACCAGGATGAAGCCCCATTTCATCACCACCGGCTCGGGATTGTTGCGGTACTGGTCGAAGCCGACATAGAGCGTCGACGCGGCCGCCATCGCGAACCATACGACGAGGAAATAATCGATCGGTTGGATAAGCATCCGACCTCTCACGCCGCTGGATGAAACGGCAGGTTGTGCCAGCCCTTGCGGATGAACGCGGCTGCGGCCGATATGATCCCGCCCGTTCCCGTCGGCGCGCCGGAATGCTCGACGCCTCTTGACCTTCCAGCCGCTGGAACCCTTAGCGTGCCGGAATCCGGGGGCGGATTTCATGGATATCCAGGAGCGAAAAATGCATCGACGCGGTTTCCTGGCGGCAGGCCTGGCCACGGTTCTGGCAGGCCCGCGCGCGCTGGCGCAGATGAAGATGGATGGCACGTCGAATATGGACTCCATGCCGGGCATGGATATGGGTGGTCATTCCGGCCACGACATGGGCGCCGTGGCGAAAGCGCCCGCCGCGCTGCCCGAGGGCGAGGCGCTGCGCGAGTTGCCGCTGCTGGCCAACGAGGCCGGCCGGCCCGGCCTCTTCAAGGCGCGGCTCACGGCCGAGTCCGCCACGGCGCGCTTCACGGCCGACCAGGACACGCCGATCCTCGCCTATAACGGCATGAGCCCGGGGCCATTGATCGAGGCCTATGAGGGCGACCGCGTTGAGATCACCTTCGCCAACCGGATCGCGGGCGAGGCAAGCACCATCCACTGGCACGGCATGCCGGTGCCCGCCGACCAGGACGGCAACCCGATGGACCCGGTCGCGCCGGGCGCCGACCGCGTCTACGCCTTTGATCTGCCCGAGGGTTCGGCCGGCACTTACTGGTATCATCCGCATCCGCATGGCCGGACGGCCGAGCAGGTCTATCGCGGCCTTGCCGGCGCCTTCGTCGTCAAGGCAAAGGCCGATCCGATCCCGGCAGCCTATGGCGACACCGCGCTCGTCTTCACCGACCTGCGCCTTGCCGCCGACGGCTCCATGCCGGACAACACCATGACCGATATGATGAACGGCCGCGTCGGCGACCATGTGCTGGTCAACGGCCAGAAGAACCCGAAGCTGGCGGTGGCGATGGGCGCGAAGCGGCGCTTGCGGCTTTACAACGCCACCAATGCGCGCTTCCTCAGGCTCGCTTTCGACAACGCCGCGATGACCGTGATCGGCAGCGACGGCGGCCTCCTGGAGAAGCCGGTGGCGGCCGAGGAGATCCTGCTCAGCCCGGCCGAGCGCGTCGAGTTGGTCGTCGCCTTCGACCGGCCTGGCGCCGCCACGCTGACCACGCTCGACTATGATCGCGGCTGGATGGGGCCGGGCCGGCCTGCGGATGCCGGGCTCACGCTCCTGGCGGTCGATGTCTCCAACACTGCGGCCGAGGCAATGCCGCCGCTGCCCGAGCGGCTGCGGCCGATCGTGCCGCTTAACGCTCCCACGGTCAGCCGCCGTCTCGTCTTCACCGAGACCATGGCGATGAACCCCACCGGCATGGAGATGGGCTTCCTGATCAACGGCAAGGCGTTCGAGATGGGCCGCGTCGATATCGTCGCCAGGGCCGGCGACACCGAGCTGTGGGAAATCGTCAACCAGGCCGACATGGACCACCCGTTCCATCTGCACGGCACGCAGTTCCAGGTGGTCGAGCGCGAGCGCGGCGGCAAGGTCGCCAAGCCGCCTTATCTGGCATGGAAGGACACGGTCAACGTGGCGCGCGGCGAGACGGTGCGGCTCCTGACGCGCCAGGAGCGGCCGGGCGCGCGCATGTATCACTGCCACATCCTCGAGCATGAGCAGCTCGGCATGATGGGCATTGTCGACGTGCGGGCATGAGGGATCGCATCGTTGTCGCGGCGGCGATGCTGGCGCTCGCCGGCCTGTTGATCCTAACTCCGTCGCTGGCGGCGGGTCCGGGCGATCCCATCGTAGCGGCGCGCCAGGCCTCGATGAAACAGATGGCTGCCGCCGCCAGGGCGATCGCCGAAATGTTCGACGGCAAACGCGCCTATGAGCCGGCGGCCTTCAAGGCGGCGGCCGACACGTTGAGCGCCCGCGCCGGCGCCCTGACTGGCGAATTTCCGCAGGGCACACATGGCGCGCCGTCGGCCGCCAGACCGGAAATCGACGACGCCCGGCCGGAATTCGAGGCGCTCGCCCGCCATATCGGCCGGCTCGCCGATGCGCTCGCCGACAAGGCCGGGAACGCGCCGCCCGGGATCACCGCCGACATGCGCATGAGCGGCCCACCGATGGATGGCGGCAGCCTGCTTGGCAAGCGCCCAGGCGCGGTCGAGGCCGACCCGGCCAAAATGCCGGCGGAACACCTCCTGCACCTGATCCTGCAGGACTGCACGAGTTGTCACTCGAAGTTCCGGCGCAAAGCCGAGTGAGACCGGCGCGGCGAGCATGATCCCGAAAAGTGGGAACCGGTTTTCGGAGAAAGATCATGCTCCGGCAAAAGAGTTAGACCGTGATGGCGATTTAACGAAACGCCATCACGATCTAGGGCGTGATATGGCGGCGCACCGTCTTCCACTCCTGCCAGATCAGCCACATGACGATAGCGTCGAAGACGGTCAGCACGAGCAGGCCGGGCGAATGCGTGTAGGAGTAGCGATAGACCTGGTAGGCCATGAAGGCGCCGAGCGCCATCAGCGAGGCAGGGTAGGACCACAGCTTGCCGCGCAGCAGGCCGATGACCAGCAAAAGCTTAATCAGCCCGTGGCTAAGCAGATAGAAGGCATAGAACTCTTTGCTCGCGACGGAGAACTGGCCTGCCATCTGCGACAAGTGGCTGGCTATGAAATCGTTTGGATCTTCGATCAACTCCTCCTGGGTGAACATGTTGACCCAGGAAGCGATGGTGTCGGTGGTGACGAGGTAAAGCAGGATGCCGCCGACGCACTCGATCAAGGCATGGGCACCTTTTAGCCATACACTGACCTCAAAGAGCTGGTGAATGCGGTGCTCGCCGGCGGGCTTCAACGATCGATCTCACTTCTAAATCAGGGGAAGCAAGCAAAGAATGGATGTTTCTCTCACGCACTGGATCAACGCCGCTGCCGGCATCAGCCCGCTCCTTGATAGGACAATGATCACCATCTCACAAATCGGCGTGCCGCTGATGGTGATTGCCGTCGCTCTGCAATGGTGGTCCAGGAACGACCGCCTCCATGTGCGTCATGCCTGCCTGTCCGCCGGTCTTTCCTTCCTGCTCGGGTTGGCGATCAACCAGGCGATCCTGCTCTTCGTCCACCGGATCAGGCCTTACGACGCCGGCGTCACGCATCTCTTGATCGCGCCCAGCGCCGACTGGTCGTTCCCCTCCGATCACGCGACCGCCAGCATCGCGATCGTCGCCGCCTTCGCCATGCAGGCGCTGCCGCGCCGCACGCTTGCCTTGCTTGTGATGGCGGTGCTCATCTGCTGGTCGCGGCTGCATCTCGGCATCCACTATGCCGGCGACATTGCCGGCGGCGCGGCCACCGGAATTGCCGCCGCCCTAGCGGTGCGGCTGTGCTATCGCGAGAATTCGCGGCTGGACGCTTTCGCGACGAAGGTCCTCTAGGGAATCCCGCTCCAGCTCACCGGAGCGCATCACAAAAGTGATGCGCTCTCCCAACTATATGCTAGGCTCACGCCGCCAGAACAGGGTTCATCGTTATGGATGCCAGCCAAATGCAGGCCATAGGCGATACGCTGATGCGCCTCGTCACCCCCGACATGACGCCGAAGGATCTGGTCAAGGCGGTGCGCAAGGAACACCCCGATGCCAGGAAGAAGGACATCGCCCGCGCCGCCTTCCACGCCATCATCGCCAATGCCGACCAGGATCCCGGCAAGTCGCGCAACCTCCAGGCCTTCGCGCTTGCCGAGCGCACCCAGCGATCGGAATAAGTTGCCGCGAATTGTAACGATGGCCTTGCCGGAAACTTAATAAGCAGTTGCTAATTTAATGACTCAGCCGGCAGCTAGCCCCCAAACCGGTAACGAGCTTCATGACCAAAAATCTAGGCAATGCCAAGCCCAGCGCTCCCGCCAAGGAGATAAACCCCTCGCTGTTCAGCAGGGCCGCGCCGGCGCTGTTTCCGCTGGTCGTCGCCGCGCTAGGCTACCTCGTCGGCCGGCATTTCCTCGGCTTTTGACGCGGGCGGCGTCGCCGCGCGATATTTTCCGGGTCGATCCGCGCCATAGGCCAATGACAATTGGTCCCTCTCGGCCACGCCCTTTGCAGCTTTGGTCTTAGGGCCTAGGTCGTTCTTGCCCTCGCATGGGCGCAAGCGCATCCTTTCTGACAGCCGGCGGCCTCGCAAACTCCGGTCAGGCCCGGCCGCCGAACCCAGTATCACCCCCCCAAGGCTGCCGGGCCGCTGCCGCCTCCGCAAATTCGTCAGCGCTCCCGCGTGGCCGGGTACTGTCCGTTCCCCCACGCCTTTTACCGAATTTTCAGCCATGCCTCGCATTCTTCGCCGCCGGGCGCGGGTGGAACTGGCAATGAGGCTGACGCCATGCACCGGGTACTCACACAAACGCCGCCGCTGGCGATGGAAGACCTCGCCGAGGCGGGACGCCTGGACGCCCTCGATCGCTTCGACGTGATCGATACGCCGCGTGAGGAGGCCTTCGACCGCATCACCAGGCTGATCAGGAACATCTTCGACGTGCCGATCGCCATCGTCTCGATGATCGACGGACACCGGCAGTGGTACAAGGCCTATGAGGGGCTGGAGAACCGCGAGGTCAGCCGTGACGAGACCTTTTGCAAATACACGCTGCAGGACAGGTCGCCGCTGGTGGTGCCCGACGCGCGCGACGATGCGCGCTTCGCGCAGAACCCGATGGTGACGGCAGGCCCGCAGATCCGCTTCTATGCCGGCGTGCCGTTGCGCACCAATGACGGCCACAACATCGGCACGGTATGCGCCATCGGCTTCGAGCCGCGCTCCTTCAGCCAGCGCGAGATCGCCATCCTGTCGGATCTCGCCGCGCTTGCCATGGACGAGCTGGAACTGCGCCAGCTGGCTTCCGTCGATCCCTTGACCGGCGCGCTGTCGCGCCGCGCCTTCAAGGAGCAGGCTGCCACTGCCCTTGCGCTCGCCCAACGCCACAAGCACGGCCTGGCCTGCATCGCCTTCGACCTCGACCATTTCAAGTCGATCAACGACAATCACGGCCACGCAATCGGCGACAAGGTGCTGGCCGCCGCCGCCGAAGCCTGCCGTAGCCAGTTGCGCGGCACCGACATTTTCGGCCGCCTGGGCGGCGAGGAGTTCGCGCTGATCCTGCCGCATACCGATCGCGCCCATATGGGCGGCGTGGCCGAGAAGGTCCGCGAGGCGATCGAACGGATTGCGATCCGCAACGACGGCGCGGCGGTTCCGGTCACCTCGAGCTTCGGCTTGGCGGCGCTCGATGCCCGCACCGGCGACATCGACGCGCTGCTGGCCAATGCCGATGCTGCACTTTACGAAGCCAAGGCCGGCGGCCGTAACCGCTGCGTCGCCTGGCGCCCGCCGAGCGACGCGCCGGCCGGACCGCGCCGCCGCGTGCTGAAAGCGGGGCGCATCCTGTTCAACGACCGCAGGTCGTCGATCGACTGTACGGTGCGTACGCTGGGCGAGGACGGCGCCGGCCTCGACGTCACCAGCTCGATTGGCGTGCCGGAGACATTCAGCCTGCAGATCCGCTCGGACGCCTTCGAAACTCGCTGCCGCGTCGTCGGTCAGGCCGAACGCCACCTTGAAGTCGAATTCTGCTGAATTAGGCGCGATAACGGGCCAGCTCTTCACAAATCGTTTTTATTCATTAGTCATCGCAAATATATCGAATATTGGCGGGCAAATTTGCACTAAAGGCCAATTAGCCAAGCTCTTTCGGCCGCTCCGGCCGCGCTAGATCATATTGGGCCGGAGAAACCAATTCTTCGGCTAAGGAGCAGGGGGCTGTATATGGTCACGGGAGAACCAGACAGTGTCCGTGTAAAGGCCATCAACGGCCAATGGATCGTGCGCATCGTCGACGGCGGCAGGCTGACGCAACAGGTGTTCGACATTCACGCGCAGGCCGAGACCTTCGCCGAGGAGGAGCGGCTGCGATTGGGACTGCCCGGAGAGCCGCCGGCCGACGAACCGGCCGGGCCCGTGCGGCGAGGGCGCGCCCGCTGAGATTGTCGACGTCGCCTCGTGCAGTTTGCGCTTCGTGCGGAAATGCGGGAAACAATCGGCGGACGGGGAACGCTGCCGATGTGCAATCTCTACAACATCACCACCAGCCAGGAGGCGATCCGCCAGTGGACGCGCGCGTTGCGCGACATCTCCGGCAACCTCGAGCCCTCGGTCGACATCTATCCCAACCAGCCGGCGCCGGTTGTGCGCAATGCCGCCGATGGCAGCCGCGAACTTGCCAGGCTGCGCTGGGGCATGCCGACGCCGCCGGAACGGATACGCGGCAACGCCGATTCCGGCACCACCAACATCCGCAATCCGCAATACGCCCACTGGCTGCCTTATCTCGGTGTGGAGAACCGCTGCGTGGTGCCGGTGACGAGCTTCGCCGAGCCGTCGCCGACGCCCGGCGACAAGGACCCCGAAACCGGCGTACAGAAGAATTTCTGGTTTGCGCTGAGCAAAGAGCGTCCGCTGTTCTTCTTCGCCGGCCTGTGGACTCCCTGGCACGGCGTGCGCAAGGTGAAGGAGGGTCCGGGCGATCACGAGCTCTACGGCTTTCTGACCACGCGGCCCAACGCGCTCGTCGCGCCGATCCACGAGAAAGCAATGCCGGTGATCCTGACCACGCAGGAACAGACCGAGTTGTGGCTGACCGCGCCATGGTCGGAGGCAAGGAAGCTGCAGCAACCGGCGCCGGACGATGCGCTGGTGATCGTGGAAAAGCCGGCGACGCAGATCAAGTTTCCTGCCGAGCCGCCGGCGCAGCGATCGTTGTTTTAGAGACGCAGATGCTGACCCGGAGGCAAATCCTGAGGGCAGATCCGGCCACTGAAGGCGGCTGTAGAGGCTCACGTCAAGGAAGGCTCAATCGTTCTGACCGACGAGTTCTCCGGTTACAGCGGCCTGTCTGACACCTATTATCATCAGACCGTCAACCACTCCGGCGGCGAATACAGCCGTGGCTATTATTTCCATATCAATTCGATTGAGGGCGCGTGGTCGCTATCAAGCGCCAGATTTACGGCATACACCACTGGATTTCCGACAAGCATCTCGGCAATTACCTTTCCGAGATGACGTGGCGGTATAATCGCCGTGAGGTGGCCGAAGGCGATCGGATGAACGAGTTCTTCGGCCGCGTTGACGGTCGCCTTCGTTATCGGGAATTGATCGCATGACCGGCAAGAAATACGAGCCGCCGCTTCACCTCGACATCGACTTCGCCGAAGCACTTGAACGGTTCGGCGCCACCGACAAGAAAGAGGTGGACGAGCTTATCGCTCAGGCAAAAAAGAAGAAGCCGCCGAAGGACAAGCCCCCGGCGGCCAAGAAGAAGGGGGGCGACCCCGGCTAGCCGCAGCACCTCCAGTATCCCTGCACCGCGACGAGGCGGCCATTCTGGATGCGGAAGTGCGGGCGCACATAGTGACAGACCCGTACAAGCAGTCCGTTCAAAGTTTTCATTAAGGCAGTCCTTCTGGCCTGTGGCCGTTGGGTGCCTTTGCCGCCGTGAGGCGGTTGCGTCCTCAAGCAAATCAGTGTACTAAAAAACTCTCCAAATCACTGCTGCCTTCGCTCTCGGTCAGGCACTAACACGGTCCCCGAGAGACGCTGGCAACCCAAGAAAGACCCGGTCGCAACCCGGGTCTTTTTGCGTTTACCAGGCGACGCAAGAAACCATTAACCTGAATCTGCGCGCCTGCATAGCCTGAATGTGGCCTTGAATGTGGCATCTCCCCGGCGTAATGTCAGCCATTCACAGGGAGATTAGCTATGTCAGACGTGGCATTGGAAAACGCTAAGGCGCTGAAAATAAAAGCTCTTTCGGAAATTTCACGGCTCGAAGCGGAATTGCGCGGGTGGCACGACCGTATCTTGATGGCCGACCAATTCATCGACCAGTGGAACGCTTTTGCATCCGGCGAGCCTGTGATTCCTGTGGAAAGCGTATCCGCCGAACAGAACAAACCGGCACCATCGTCGGTTAAGCGCAAGGCGATTCGCAATTCAAAAAAGGAAGATGTTGCCGAAGCCGCGCGTGCGGTGATCCGTGAGCGAGGCGAACCCGTATCTCGCAGCGAACTCTTCAAGGCGCTGATCGACCGTGGCCTGACAATCGAGGGATCGGACCCTGAAATGGTCCTGTCAACCATGTTGTGGCGGATGAGAGACCGTGTCGTACGGTTCAAGACCGGGGGATACTGGCTATGCGAGGTTCCGTATGAACCGGAAGGTTACCAACCGGTACATTTGATGGGCGCTCTTGCGGATGCCGCTGCGCGGCGGCCTGACGTGGCAAGGATGCTCATTGACGGTCACAAGGACGACAAGGACATCGAACCCGAAGACTTGATCTAAGGATCGCCAGCATCGCGCCTTGGTCCGCCATCTTGAATTGGGTCACTCTCGTATATAGGTCCCTTTTTTTGGCCGCCCGCTGCCAACGAGGTCGCTCATGCCCATCAGCTCATTGGAAGGGGGGTGCTTAAGGAGTCCTTCCTGCAAGGGCTGCCCGCCTACATGGCTGCCTGCAGTGCCACGAGCCTTGTATGGTTGCTTTGGTTGTCGTGGAGGTTGTACCGGGATGTGCGTGATCAAGGCGGCTACATCCCCACGTTCGATGAAGGCGGTACACCTGGACTGGAAATAAAAATTCTCCAGATCATTCTAGGGTGCCTTTTCACGGCAATTTTGTCATTCACAATGGCTTATCTAAACTTATTCGAGTTTCATTCTCTCCGACCGCCGACCATATATGACGCCCCTTTTTCTTATACCCTTAAGAAGTGTATCATGTTGTCCGGCGGATATTGGGCGCTTGGGGTCGCATCTGTCCTATCTTCGATATTCGTCAGAAATAGTCGGAGACTGGAGAGCTGAGACGTTGGTGAGGGCGAGGGACTGGGATCCCTTTCATCCTCGCGCCTTCTGCAGCACCCATATATAGCCCTTGGGCGGATGATCCTGGTCGATGAACTGGGTCTTCACCTCGGTGTCCTTGCGGCCGCAGCGCTTGCAGCGGAAGCGGATGGCTTCGAGCGGCTTGTTCCAGCCTACCACCTTGGCCAGGTCGTTCGCCTTGAAGCGGCCGGCGTGGTAGCAATGGCGGCATTCGACGACGAGCAGCATATTGGCCTTGGCCGCGCGGCCGACGCTGTCCATGGGTCCGGCCATCCGTCATGTCCGGTCGCAATAATCCTCGGGCAGTGGCAAGAGTCCTAGCCAGGCGGCGCGGAAGTCGGGTTCCTTGCCGGCCACGGCGCTCATCACCTCATGCAGCCTGTCCGTCAACCCATTGAGCCGCCAATACATTTCGCAATTGGTCTTGAGGTTGAGCTGCGCCGCCAGCGCTGTCTCGCGCAACGCCAGCGCATCGCGGATAAGCGCCTCGGCGTCCGAATGGAACAATCTGTCATAGCGGCTTTTCCGTCTGCCCAACGTAGCTCTCCGTGGATATAGCAACCGCCCCATCTCCTGGAAAAATAGGAATCCATTCCTCGGTGAGTCAATTCGCTATTGACATTTTTGTTCACTTTTTGTTCGCTTACTAATGTAGGCGACGGGGGCAAGTGTTATGGATCATGTCGTGAGATTGGACAGCCGCCAGGAAGCCGCGCTTCACGCGGTCGCCGAGAGTTTCATTGCCCGGCATAACGGCGACCCGGTGAAGGCGCTGAAAGAAATGATCGTGCTGAATGGCCATCTGCAGGAGCGTCTCGATGCGCTCAGCGCGCCACGCAAGGCGGCGCGCTGAAAACGGCGCTTGGAAATAGGCAGTTGGCGTGGGGGAGAGCGGTCTATACCGCCGGCTTACCCCAGGTGCTCCACTCTGAGTTTCTCCTTCATTCGCTCAAGCGCCGACTCGCCGCCGGCCGCGAGGTCAATGGCGATCCGGACGAGCTTATCGTCGGCGTTGCGATATCTGCTGCCCCAGGCGCCGAGCGTCGCCAGCACCGGCAAAAGGTCGATGCCCGCTTCGGTCAGCCGGTAGATCGCCTTCAGCCCATGTGTCGGGTCGTCGCTGCGGGTGAGGATGCCTTCGTTCTGCAGCGTCTGCAGCCGCTCGGCCAGCGTGCGCGAGGAAATGCCTTCGTCCGATTGCAGGAACTCGCGAAAATGCCTTTTCCCCGCGAACACCAGATCGCGGATGATGAGTAGCGTCCAGCGGTCGCCGAGCAGTTCCAGCGACAGGCTGATCGGGCAGCCGGACCGTCCCTTGCTCGACATCAATATGCTTCCATTTTTAAATCACTTTACTATTGACACCATTCGGGTCTTGCGTCAATTGGTTTCAAAAGTAAATCAATAGTGCAGGAGGAGACCGGACATGAAAAAGCTCATCCTTCAGATGCAGATGTCGGTCGACGGTTTCGTCGGCGCCGAGGAGGACCACCGCTGGCAGCTCTGGGAATGGGGCGACGACAGCGCCTGGGACGATGAGCTCAAGCAGGACTTCAACGCCGTCTTTCCGGGTATCGACACCATCCTGTTGAGCCGCAAGATGGCCGAGGAGGGCTATCTGACCCATTGGGGCAAGGCGGCCAGGAAATATCCGAAAGACCGTTTCTATGCCTTCGCGCAACGCATCGTCGAGGCGCAGAAGGTGGTGGCAAGCGACAAGCTCGAGACCTCACGCTGGGAGCGAACGCGGGTTGTCAATGGCGACCTGCCGCGTGAGGTCGCCGCGCTGAAAAAAGGCAAGGGCGGCGACATCGCCGTGTTCGGCGGCGCCGGCTTCGCCTCGGCGCTGATCGCCGCCGGCCTCGTCGATGAATTCCAGCTCTTCGTCAACCCGGCGGTGCTGGGCGCAGGCAGGCGCATCTTCGACCAGGGCGGATTTGCCAGGCTGAAACTCCTCGGCTCCAAGGCCTATGCCAGTGGCATGGTGGTGAGCCGCTACGCGCCGGCGTGATGAAAGCCTGAGGCCCCGCGGCCTGAATCAATCCGGCAGCCCAACTCTCTAACCGCCTGTCTGGCTGTGCCTTTCCTGGATCGGAATGGGCCCGCCAGCTTCAACCAACCGCAGTTGCGGGGCTGGCCGGCTGTATTGTGGCCAGCCGGAGCGGTCATTGCCCAGGGCGACGAACCAGCGGGCTTCGCGCCACGTCAGGCCGATAAGCACGCGACCGGCATATTCGGCCGGAGCGCCATTGCCTGCATCGAACACCGCCCAGCTGCTGCCAGGCGGCTCCTGCACCGCGATGAACCTCATGCGAGACCCCCGTCCCGTGAAGAGCCGCTAATATAGCAGACGCTGCTTGGCGTTCCTATGACCTGGTTCACACATGCCGATCTCCATCGTTGCCAGCTGCTGGGCTCCGTTCGTCACGGCGAAGTGCCGAGTGCGCGCAAAGCCATCTTGGCGGCACGATACTCGACGAAATTCCTGGGGCAATCGCTGACGGCTAGCCGGTAGAGCCGCAAGGCGTCTTCGTCATGCCCCTGCAGCCGGTCGAGTTCGGCCGTATAGAAATTCGTCTCGCACACTTTTCCGGTTCTCTGGGTTAGATCCACAGCGTTGGCATCCGAAAGAGCTTCGGCGGGCGTCTTTCGACCTAGCAGCATGCTGACCAGCGGCGCCGGCCACTTCGTCATGTCGAGCTTGGTTTCCGCCTGCTGCAAATGGCTCGCCGCGCCATTGCGCCTCGTGGCAATATCCAGCCAGATGGCAAAATAGGCATTCTCGGGCACGAGTGCCGCTGCCTGCGAAAGATCGACCTGCGCCTTCGTCAGTTGCCCGGTGGAATAGAGATAAAGCACGCCCCGGCCGGCATAGGTGCGGGCGTCTTTCGGATCGAGCTGGACCGCTTCGCCGTAGTCGGCGATTGCGCGGTCATATTGACCTTTTTCCACCCAGGCAAAGGCTCGGTTCTGGTAGCTCTTGATGCTCTTGGCATCGAGTTCGATAGCGCGGTCGTAGTCCGCGATGGCAAGATCGTAGTTGCTCTTATTGCTCCAGGCGAAACCCCGGTCGTTGTAGGCAATTGCCATCTTTGGGTTGAGCGCGATGGTCTTGTCGTAGTCGGCGATGGCGCGGCTATCGTAGCCTTTTTCAAGCCATGCCGATCCGCGCCTGTAGTAGGCGACTGTCAGTTTCGGATTGAGCTCGATAGCCCGGTCATAGTCGGCGATGGCTTTGTCGGCATCGCCTTTGGCGGCCCAGGTGATGCCTCGGTTGAAGAACGCAGCAGGGTTTTTGGGATCGAGGTTGATCGCCTTGTCGAAATCGGTAATGGCACGAACAGCGTCATTCTTGCTGCCCCAGATCGTGGCCCGATCATAGTAAGTGGAGGCGTCCTTGGGGTCGAGGACGATCGACCTGTCTAGATCAGCAATGGCGCGATCCGGTTCCCCTTTGCCGAACCAGGCGAGACCGCGATTGTGGTAAGCAATCGCGTGGTTTGCATTGAGGCCGATCGCCTTGTCGTAATCGGCGATGGCGCGATCAAGCTCCTGCTTGCGAGCCCACATCAGACCTCGCCCGCTGTAGCTGTCGCTATATTTCGGATCGAGGCTTATCGCCTGGTTATAGTCGGCAATGGCGCGATCGTTGTCGCCCTTGTTCGCCCAAGCGAGCGCACGGTTGTAATAGGCCTTGGCGTTTTCCGGATCGAGGTCGATTGCCTGGTCGTCGTCAGCAATGGCAAGATCATACTCGTGCTTCGCGGACCAAGCGATGCCCCGATTGTAGTAGACGCTGGCATTTTTCGGATCAAGGCTTATCGCCTGGTTATAGTCGGCAATGGCGCGATCGTTGTCGCCCTTGTTGGCCCAAGCAGAACCTCGATCTTGATAGGCGAGGGCATGTGTTGGATTGAGTCTTATCACCTCGCTGTAATCAGCGATAGCACGCTCCTGGTTACCTTTGGCCGCCCGGGAGAGGCCACGGTTGTAGTAGGCGTTGGCATGTTTGGGATCGAGCTGAATTGCCTGGTCATAGTCGGCAATGGCACGGTCGTAATCGCCTTTGTGCGCCCATGCGGAGCCTCGATTGTTGTAGGCGTTGGCAAGCGTAGGGTCGAGGCGGATTGCCTGGTCATAGTCAGCAATGGCGCGGTCATCATCGCCCTTTCTTGCCCAGGTCAAGCCCCGGTTGTGAAACGCCCTGCCGTCGTCCGGGTTGAGTTCGATCGACTTGTCGTAGTCGGCGAGAGCAAGCTAGTCCTCACCTTTGTAGGAATGGGCAACGCCGCGATTGTAGTAGTAGTCGCCGTTGTTCGGTTCGAGACCTATCGCCGTGTCGAAATCCGCGATGGCCTTGTCGTAGTCGCCCTTGAAGACCCAGCTTACACCGCGGTTGTAGTAGCCATTGGCAAAGTTTGGATCGAGGTCGATCATGGCGCGGAAATCAGCGATGGCGCGACCGTATTCGTGCCGTTCCGCCCACACATTGCCGCGCTTGAAATAGGCGATGGCATGGTTTCTTGCTGGCTCTGTCGCGTCGTCGATAATGCGCGTGCAGGCCTGGATGCGCACGGTCTGATCCACCTCGTCGTCACTGACGCAGTCGCTGCTGGCGGCGAGGGCAGGGAGCATGGAAGCGAGCAGCAATACGCAGGCGGCGAAGAACGGCCCGCCGAAGCGGAGGCCATTCAATCCCAAGCCCAGCACCGGAGATGGCATGTCCATCTTCGCGTTCATGGCGCCAACTCGTGCAACGCGGCTTTGGCCGCGGCACTCTCGTAATAGGCATTGGGGCAGTCCCTGGCTGCGCCGCGATAAAGCCGCAGCGCCTCGTCGCCCCGTCCTTCAACATGCGCGAGCTCGGCGGCGAACAAGGTTGCCTCGCAGCGGTTGCCGCTTTGCTTGAACGGATTCGAGTCCGCAGCCGCCGCCATTGCTTCCGCCAGGGTTGTTTCGCCAAGCAGCATGCGCACGGCTGGCGCCGGCCATTTCTTCATGTCGAGTTTGGCCGTCGCCTCGCGCAGATGGCCGGTGCCGCCGCCAAGTTGCTCGGCAAGAGCGAGCCAGATCGCAGAATAGGCATCGTCCGGCTTGAGCGCGGCGGATTGCCGGAAATCGGCGGCCGCCTTGCCGGGCGCGCCGGAATGGAAACTGATGATGCCACGTCCGAAATAGGCATAGGCAAATTTCGGATCGAGTGCGATTGCCTCGTCGTAGTCGGCGACCGCACGCGAATATTCACCCTTGCCGAACCAGGTCAATGCACGCCCGTCATAGCCTCGGGCATTTTTCGGCTCGAGGCTGATTGCCCGATCGTAGTCCGCGACGGCCCGTTCATAATCGCCTATTCTTCGCCACAGTGCTGCACGCCGGCGATAATTGGCGGCATAGCCCGGCTTGAGCGCGATGGCCTCATCATAGTCGGCGATGGCGTGGCCGGTATCGTCCTTCCTGAACCAGGCGTCGCCCCGGTTAGCAAAGGCGCCTGGAGAGTTCGCGTCGATCGCGATCGTCCTGCCGAAGTCGGCTATCGCAAGGTCTTCATCGCCTTTTTGCGCCCAGAGAAGCCCTCGGCTGTTGAAGGCGTCTGCATCCTTAGGATCGAGATTGATCGCCTGGTTGCAGTCAGCCATCGCCCGGTCGAGACTTCCCTTGCGCCGCCATGCAAGGCAGCGGTCATCGAAGAGGTCAGCGTTTTTCGGGTCCAGGCTGATCGCCTTGTCGTAGTCGGCGATCGCGCTGTCGTAGTTGCGCTTGTTGTTCCAGACCAGCCCTCTTTCATGGTAGGAGTTGGGCTTCCAAGGGTCGAGGCTGATCGCCTTGTCGTAATCGGCGATCGCCTTGTCGTCGTTACCCTGGTGCTTCCAGGCTAGGCCGCAGGTGGCATAGGCGTCGGCGTTCTTGGGGTCCAGAGTGATGGCACGGTCGCAATCGGCAATGGCATGCTCAGTGTCGCCGTCACGCAGGCGAGTCAGCGCGCGGACGATGTAAATCAGCGGATCGTTCGGACTCAGCACAGCCGCCTTATCGAAGTCGGTTATGGCGCGGTCGTCCTGGTGCCTGTGCCTCCAGGATATCCCTCTGTTGAGATAGACGCCGGCATCGTTCGCTCCGAGATCGATTGCCTTGTCGAAATCCGCGATGGCTCTATCGCTTCGTCCGATATCGTCCAAAAGAATGCCGCGCCCGTACCATGCGTCTGCACCCCTCGGATTAAACTGTATCGCCTTGTCGTAGTCGGCCAGCGCGCGGTCCGGTTGCTTCGCGCGCATCCAGGCTACGGCCCGGTTATAGTACGCGTTCGCGTTTGTCGGGTCGAGTTCGATCGCTTGATTGTAATCGTCAATGGCGAGGAAGTAGTTTTCCTGTGCGCCGAACGCGTTGCCGCGTATGACGAAGGCCGCAGCGCGGTTGTTCTTCGTCTCCGAGCGGTCCTCGACGATCTGCGTGCAGGCAACGATGCGCCGCGCCGGATCGACCGTCTGGCCGCCGCAGGCCGGATGGTCGTCGTACTCCTGGATGGCGGCCGCCGCCGGCGCGGCAAGCATAAGCGGCAGCAACAGGCTTGCCCACCATGAAGGCCTGAGCCAAATCCGGATCAATTCCACCCACCCCGCCGACCGAAACCCGCAGCGCCGCTGCAAGCGGCGTCGATGCATTCTAGCCGAGCCGTTTCAGCGAGCAATCGCTGGTTGCGTTCGTGGATCGATTATCGAGCGGCGCTGGCGCAGCCTCACTGCCCCGCCTGATCGGCATCCGTTAGGGTGCCGAGGAAGGCGACGATGTCGTCGATCTCGGCGTCGGTCAGCGCCGGCTTGTCGCCGGGTTTCTTGCCGTTGAAGGGCGGTTCGGTGTTGAGGTTTGCCCAGTAAGCCTTTGGCAGGTCGTCGAATTTGTTCACCGTGCCGTCGGCCTTCTTCGGATACCAGCGGCCGGGATCGCTGTCGCGGCTGGCATAGAAGGCCACCGCCTCGCGCAGCGTGTGGAAATAGCCATTATGGAAGAAGCTTTTGCGCAAGGCCACGTTGCGCAGCGTCGGCGTCTTGAACAGGCCGCAATATTCGTTGCGGCCGCTGAAATCGGTGCGCAGTGGGCCGCACAGCCCAAGGTCGACATAAGCGGGATCGGCATTGGCGGGGATCGCCGGGTTGCGCGGCACGGCAATGGCGATCAGGCCGTAGTCGGTGAATTGCGGGGGTTCGCCGTCATTGGCCGGCTCGCTAAGATGGCAGCTCGCGCAATTGCCCTTCGCCTCGTCCTCGAACAGCATGCGGCCGTGCAATTCCTGCGCCGAGAGCTGTGCCTTGCCGGCCAGGAAGGCGTCGTAGCGGCTGGAATAGGGGTAGAAATCCGCGCTGCTCTGCTCAAAGGTGCCGAGAGCTTCCACCGCCGCGTCGAAGGCGTCGCGAGGGTGATCGAAGACATCGGCGCCGAAGGCGGCCTTGAAGGCATCGGCATAGGGCGCCTTGCGCAGGCTGGCGACCACCTCGGCCTCGTCCTTGTTGCCCATCTCGAAGGGCGACAGCAGCGGGATCTTCGCCTGGTCCTTGCCGTGATCGGCGCGGCCGTCCCAGGTCAGCCCGCCGGTCGGGCCATTGTCGACGCTCTCGTCGCCTTCGTCCTCGGAATCGTAAAAATGCTCGCTGAACGCGGGCGCCGCCTGCAAATAGCGCAGCGACGGCACCGCGCGCACGCCGGGCTGGTCGAGCTTCGCCCCGCCCATCTCGACCGGCGAGGCCGAGGCCGGTCCGAAGGCGTGGTTTGGATCATGGCAGGACGAGCAGGCCTGCTTGCCCGAGCCCGAAAGGGCAGGGTCGAAGAACATTTTTCGCCCGAGCACGGTCAATGCCTCGGCGCGCGCATAGGCCTCCTGGCGTGTCATCGGGCCGGGATGGAGACCGGAAGGCTCCGTGGTGTTTGCGGGCGCGGTGAAGCCGACCAACGAGGTCGCTGCAAGGACGAGCGTCTGGCTTTTCCATCTTCCCATCGTCATCGGTGCCATCCTGAATTCTGCCGGGAAGTAAGGAGGCAGTGCAAAGGATTGATGACCAGTCTTCGCGCTCACGAAACCGTGTTCGAGACGGTGCCAAATGTCACAAAGGTGATAAGGCATCGAAGTAGCTGGGTCCATGCCTGTACGTTATTCTCGCACAGGCATTGCCGTCCTCCAGCCACTCCCCAGCCACGAGGCACTTCCAATGATCCGGTCCTTTCTCTCGCTTTGCCTCGCCAGCACGGCGCTGGCAGCGCTCACCGCGGCTGCCCATGCCGCCCCTGCCGGCTATGACAAGATCGACACCGTCGTTGTCATCTTCGCCGAGAACCGCAGCTTCGATAACCTCTATGGCGGCTTCCCGGGCGCCAATGGCCTCGCCAACGTCTCGCCCGAGCAGGCGCGCCAGCTCGACCGCGACGGCAAGCCGCTTTCCGAGCTGCCGCCGGCCTGGGGCGGACTGACCGGCAAGGGCGTCACGCCGGCGGTGACGGAAGCGCAGACCGCCCATCTGGCCAACGCTACCTTCGCCATCGACGATCCCAAGAGCTTCAACGAGGGCACCAACGTCATCACGCATGACCTGTGGCACCGCTTCTACCAGGAGCAGATGCAGATCGACGGCGGCAAGAACGACAAATTCGTCGCCTGGGCCGATTCCGGCTCGCTGGTGATGGGCCATTATGACGGTTCGAAATTGCCGATGTGGGCGATCGGCCAGAAATACGTGCTCGCCGACAATTTCTTCCAGGGCGCCTTCGGCGGCTCCTTCCTCAACCACTTCATGCTCGCCTGCGCCTGCGTGCCTTACTACCCGCACGCCGACACTAGCCCGATCAAGGGCCAGATCGCGGTCGTCGAGCCCGACGGCACGACGCTGAAGGTCGCCGACAACTCGCCGCCGTCGGCGCTGGGCGGCGTACCGAAATTCGTCAGCGACGGCGCCATCACGCCCGACTTCTACGCCGTCAACACCATGCAGCCGCCTTACCAGCCGAGCGCCAACAAGCCGGCCGCGGGCGGCGACGCGGCGCTGGCCGATCCTGCGGCGCCGACTACGCTGCCGCCGCAGCATGAGATCACCATAGGCGACCTCTTGTCGCTGAAGGGCGTTTCCTGGGCCTGGTACTCTGGCGCCTGGCAGGCGGCGCTCGACGGCAAGAACGCGACGCCCGTGCCGAACTTCCAGTTCCACCACCAGCCCTTCAACTATTTCGCCGCCTACGCCCCGGGCACGGCCGCGCGCGCCGAGCACATCAAGGACGGCGGCCTGGGCGGCACGGAATTCATCAAGGCAATCGACGACGGCAAGCTGCCGCAGGTCTCCTTCTACAAGCCACAGGGCAACCTCAACGAACATGCCGGCTATGCCGACGTGACCTCGGGCGACCAGCATCTGGCCGACCTCGTTTCGCATCTGGAGAAGAGCCCGCAATGGGCCCATATGCTGGTGGTCGTCACCTATGACGAGAATGGCGGCTTCTGGGACCATGTCGCGCCGCCCAAGGCCGACCGCTGGGGCCCGGGCAACCGCATTCCGGCCTTCATCATTTCGCCCTATGCCAGGACGGGCACGGTCGACCACACGCAGTATGACACGACCTCGATCCTGCGCTTCATCACCAACCGCTACGACCTGCCGGTGCTGCGAGGCATCGTCGCCCGTGACAAGGCGCTGACCGCCAACGGCCAGCCGCCGATGGGGGATCTGAGCGCCGCGCTGGATCTGACGAAGTAGGTTTAAGACATCTCGTGCAAAGGGCCCGCTTTGGCGGGCCTTTTGTCGTTGCGCCGGCAAGATCGCCTCGTCAGGCGGTAAGGGCGCGCGGTGCCTCGAAAAGGGCTGTGAGCTCGGACGCCGGCATTGGTCGTCCGAACAACCATCCCTGCACGTCCGTGCAGCCGTTCTCCTTGACCAGGCGGTACTGATCCTCGGTCTCGACTCCCTCGGCGGTCGTGGTCATGCCGAGTGTTGAGCCGAGATCGGCGACAGCCTTGACGATTGCTCGGCTTTCGCTGCTTTCGCACATCAGGCTGACGAAGCTGCGATCGATCTTGATGCGGTTGAACGGAAAGGACCGCAGATAGCTCAACGACGAGTAGCCGGTTCCGAAGTCGTCCATGGCGATGCTGACGCCGAGATCGCGCAGGCTGTGCAGGGTCTGGATCGTGTGTTCATTGTCCGCCAGCAACACCGACTCGGTGATCTCGAGCTCGAGCCGCGACGGCAACAGATTGGAAGCGGCGAGCGCCGAGGCGACCTGAAGCGGCAGTCCCTGTTGCTTGAACTGGGCGGGCGACAGATTGACGGCGACCTTGACCGGCAGCGGCCATTGGGCTGCATCGGCACAGGCTTTCCGCAGGATCCATTCGCCGAGCGTGTCGATCACCCCGATCTCTTCGGACAAGTGGATGAATTCCGACGGCGGCAACTGGCCAAGCCGCGGATGGTTCCAGCGCACGAGTGCCTCGAAGCCGGTAAGTTTGGAAGTCTCCGCATCGTGCAGCGGCTGATAGTGCAGCACGAACTGATCCTTCGCCACGGCAAGCGCCAGTTCGGCTTCGAGCAGACGGCGCTCCTGCAGACGCGCGTCCATCCCGGGCTCGAATGACCGGCAGGTGCCTCGGCCCTCCATCTTGGCCTTGTAGAGCGCGAGGTCGGCATTTCGGATCAGGATTTCCGAGCTCTGTCCGTCGTCGGGAAACACGGCGATGCCGATGCTGCCGCCGATATTGATGGTGTGGCCCTGTATCGGGAATTCGCTGGAGAGCGCATGGATGACGCGGCTCGCCAGCGCGCCGGCCTGGTCATCGCCATCGAACAGCAACTGCAGGATTATGAATTCGTCGCCGCCGACCCTCGCCACCATGGCGGTTTCCCCGGCCTGCTGCTTCAGCCGCGCAGCCACGGCGCGCAAAAGCTCGTCGCCGACCGGATGGCCGAGCGTGTCGTTGACCGGCTTGAAGCGGTCGAGATCGATGCAATGCACGGCCAGCTTCTCGGCGTCCCTGAGACTGCGCAACGCCTCGTCCATCGTATCGGCCAGCAGCCCGCGGTTCGGCAGGCCGGTCAGGATGTCATGGGTGGCCAGGTGCTGGATCTCGGCTGTGCGTTCATCCACCCGTCGTTCCAGTGTCTCGGCGGCCTCCGTCTGCATCGACATCGTGCGCCCGATCGCATACCAGCACACCAGTGCCAGCAAGGTGACGATGGCGGTTGCGGCGTAGCTCGCAAGTTCGAACTCCCGCACCGACTGGACATCGACATCGTTCTCGAACCGGCTGTTCGGGAATCCGGCCCAGAGCCGCCACGCGCTTCTCGGATCGTTGAGGGAAAGCGGGATCACTTCCGAATAGATCAGGTTTGGATCGGGCGCGGTGAAGGAACTTGTATCGGCGGCCAGCGACGTCGAAAGCCGATGCTGGTCGGATTCGAAACCGTAGTCCGCATTGACGATGACATAATCGGCGCTGGGCAGAAGCTTTCTCAGCGCCGAGGTAAGCATGATGGCCGAAACCGAGCCCCGCAGGCTGCCGTCGGCCGCGAAAACCGGAACCGACAGGATGAAGCCCGATCGATCGGCGTCGTTGCCGCTGTGGATGAAATCCGTGTTGTCGCAGGTGATCAGCTCTTTCGTGCCGATGATCGGTACGTTGAGCCCTTCGATGTTGCTCGAAGTCGGATAGTTCGCCTTAAGCCAGGCGAGCTGCCTGGCGAGTTCGTGGTATTCATAGGTCTCGACCTCTTCAGGCGGACGCGTCAGCGATTGATCGTCGAGCGTCGCGAGTTTTTTGGCGCTGGTGGCGTCGATCCTTGCCCTGGCGTTCACAATCAACTGGTCGAACTGGAGGATCGGCTCCTCCAGCTTTCCCGTCACTGGATCGAAGCGATCGGGGTCGAAGTCCAGCGGCAGGAAGTAGACTTCGGAGATGGAAACGTTGTTGGCCAGGTTGTTGTAGATCTGCTGGATCGTGGCGCGGCCTTCCTCGCCGAGATTCGTGCCATGGCGATCGAGGTTTTGCACGCTCGGCAGGTAGGTGAGGGTCCGGACGTTCTCATAGATGGCGTGCAACGCGTCTTCGACGGTTTTGGCGGTTGCCCGCGATGCCGCCTGAGAGTTCTCGAGGTAGCGTTCCTTGGCGAGCGCGAAGTCGCGCTGGGAACGGATGTGCAACGCGGCCAGCGTCGCCGCGCCGGTCACCACGATCAAAGCAAATCCGGTCATTCGCCAGAAGGCGTTCATCCGCAAAGCCCCCTACAGTCTGCAAGAGATAGCGCTTCACGGTTTAGGAACCGCTAATAGGCCTCAGCCCTTCGTCGCAACCCGGATCGTGCGATCGATTCTCGAGCCAACGCGGCCAGTGGCCGAAAGAGGTGGGAAGCCGTTCCCGCCAGCTTTTCCAACGTTTCGCCTGCGCCACAGCCTGAATCAATTCGGCAGCCCGCGCCGCCATCTCCTTGCTTGCCTGGGATATTTCACAAGTCGAGGCGCCGACCCTTCACTCCGCCTCGTCCACCCAGATCAGCCGCAGCAGCCGCAGCAGCGTCGCCCGTTCCTTGCTGCTGAGACGCTGCAGGAATCGGTTTTCGTGCCGGCGCACCTTGAGCCGCCACGCGGGCATTGCCGCTTTGGCCGCCTCGGTCAGGCTGAGTTTTCGCACGCGCCTGTCTTCTGCATGATCATCGCGCTCGATCAGGCCGCGCTCCTCCAGTTCGGCGAGCAGCGGCGCCATGTTGGCGCTCTTCATGCCGAGCAGCCGGCAGAGCTCGGCGGCGCGGATGCCCGGCCGCTCGTCGATCAGCGCCAGCATGGCATAGGTCACCGGCCGCAGTGACGCTTCCGCCATCTCCACGGAAAAATCGTTGAGCGCCAGCGCCGATGCGCGCCGCAAATTGTAGCCGATCTGTGCGTCGAGCGCGTCCTCGCCGGGGACATCGCGAACCCTGGTCTCGTCCATGCCCGATCGATCGCCGCAACCCATCCCCTTGTCAAGGTAAAAATACTATGCGACATAGCAAATATAAAGCTATGCAACATAGCAATCGGAGGAGGAGACCGACATGACCGAGAAGACCAGCGAAGCCGAAGACGCGGTTGCCTTCGATGTCGAGGGCGGCATCGCCTGGGTGCGCTTCAACCGGCCGGCCAAACGCAACTCGATGAGCCCGACGCTCAATCGCCGCATGATGCAGGTTCTCGACGAGCTCGAATTCCGGGACGATGTTGGCGTTCTCGTGTTGTCAGGTGAGGGCGCCGCCTGGTCGGCCGGCATGGACCTCAAGGAGTATTTTCGCGAGACCGAGGCGAAAGGCCTGGGCGCGGTGCGCAAGGCGCAATCCGAAGCCTATGGCTGGTGGCGGCGGCTGCGCTGGTATCGGGTGCCGACTATCGCCATGGTCAATGGCTGGTGCTTCGGCGGCGGCTACGGCCCGCTGTTTGCCTGCGACCTCGCCTTCGCCGCCGACGAGGCGCATTTCGCGCTCTCGGAGATCAACTGGGGCATCCTGCCCGGCGGCGGCGCCACCAAGGTGGTGGTCGAGCTCCTGTCCATGCGCGATGCCATGTATCACGCGCTGACGGGCGAACTGATCGACGGCCGCAAGGCGGCGGCCTGGAAGCTCGTCAACGAGAGCGTGCCGCTCAGCGACCTCAAGGCGCGCGTCGCCGAAGTGGCCGGGGTCCTGTTGAAGAAGAATCCGGTCGCGCTCAAGGCCACCAAGGACGCCATCCGCCGCGTCGCCGAGATGACCTACGACAATGCCGAGGACTATCTGGTGCGCGCGCAGGAGGCGGCGAATTCCTTCGACAATAAAGGCCGCAAGGAGGGCATTCGCCAGTTCATCGACGAAAAGAGCTACAAGCCCGGCCTCGGCGCCTACGACAAGGCGAGATGACCCGGAAATGACCTGACGCCGTGGCGGCACTGATGCCGGCCGGCAACCGATACGGCGCGTGACACGGGAGGAGAACGCAAATGCCGGCCTGGACGACCCCGGACCCGGTTGCCATGCATGCCCGGGCGCAGCCAGACCGCCTCGCTTGCGTCGACCTTGCATCCGGGCGCAACTGGACCTACGCGGCGCTCGACGACGCCATCCAGCGCGCGGCCGCAGTGCTCGAAAGCCATGGCGTAGAGCAGGGGCAGCGGATCGCCGCGCTCGCCCGCAACAGCGCCGACCTCGTCATCCTGCAGCAGGCGGCGATGCGCCTCGGCGCCATCTTCGTGCCGGTCAACTGGCGGCTCGCGGCAGTCGAGCGACAGGTGATCCTGGCCGATTGCGGCCCCTCGCTTCTGGTGCACGACGCCGACCTGGACATCGCGGCGCCGTCCGGCTGCGCGGCTGTCGCGATCGCGCGCTTCGCGGCGGCGGTGGAAGCGGCGACTCGGGCGGCGCGCCATCCCTTGCCGGAAGCCGACCGGCCTTCGATCATCCTCTACACTTCAGGCACGTCGGGCCGACCCAAGGGCGTCATCGTGACGGAGGCCAATGCTTTCGCCACCGCCGTCAATTTCGGTGTCGTCGGCCGCGTCGGCCATGACAGCATCGTCCTGTGCGACGCGCCGATGTTTCATGTCATCGGGCTGATCACCAATCTTCGCCCCGTGTTCCTCAAGGGCGGCACGGTCCTGATCTCCTCCGGCTTCGATGCCGGCGTCACCAATCGTCGGCTGGCCGACCCCGATGTCGGCGTCACCCATTATTTCTGCGTGCCGCAGATGGCGAAGATGCTGCGCGAGCATGCGAGCTTCGCGCCCGCGCGCTGGACGTCGCTCAAGGCCCTTTTCACCGGCGGCGCGCCGAACCCCGCCGCGGATGTGCTTTGGTGGCTCCAGCAGGGCGTGCTCATGGCCGACGGCTACGGCATGACGGAAGCCGGCACTGTGCTCTGCGTCCCGCCGGAGGCGGATCGTATTGCCGTCAAGGCGGGGTCCGCCGGCTTGCCGGCGCCGTCGGTCTCGCTGCGCATCGTCGATGACGCCGGCAGCGATGTCGCGCCTGGCGATACCGGCGAGATCTGGCTTGCCGGCCCCAACGTCACGCCGGGCTATTGGAACCGGCCGGACGAGACGGCGAGCGCCTTCAGCGGGGACGGTTGGTTCCGCACCGGCGATATGGCGCGGCGCGACGACGACGGTTTCGTGACCCTGGTCGACCGCCGCAAGGACATGTTCATCTCCGGCGGCGAGAACGTCTTCCCGGCCGAGGTCGAGACGGCACTGCTTGCGCATCCCGATATCACCGAGGCGGCGGTGATCGGCATCGCCGACGCGCGCTGGGGTGAGGTCGGCCGCGCCTTTGTCGTGCTGCGGCCCGGCCGCGCGCTGGACTCCGAAGTGCTGGCCAGCCACTGCGCCGCGCACATCGCGCGCTATAAGGTGCCCAAGGAATTCCGGGCGGTGGAAGCGCTGCCGCGCACGGCGTCGGGTAAGGTTCAGAAGCATGTGCTGCGGGGGCTGGCATAAGGAGCGCAAGAGGGGAATAAGCGCGGCGACCAGTTCCAAGATGCCTGCGTCCGCCTGCGTTGCCTCCTTCGCATTCAGCGATTGCCCTGTTGAATTCATGCCCGCTATGACAGATCTGTCAGCCATGCCGGCCGGAAGGATTTTGCAATGAGCGAGCTGAAGATCAGAACCCGCAACACTGGCGCGCTTGCCGTCATGCTCCCGGGAAGCCTGCCGACAATAACCACCCCCACCGGCGGCACGATCGACGTCGTCACGCAGGTCAGCGCGCCAGGGTTCAATCCGCTCGATCTGCTCTACGCTTCGCTGGCCGCCTGCATGGTGCTCAGCGCCCGCATCGCCGCCACCCGTCTCGGCGTCGCCGATCGGTTGGGTGAGGTGAGGGCGGATGTCGGCGGCGATAAGGCGAAGGACGAGGCCTCGCGGGTTGAGACATTCACCATCAAGCTGGAAATCACCGGCGATCTCGACGCCGCGACGAAAGAGCGAATCCTCGCGGACGCGGAGGACATCTGCACCGTTTCCAACACGCTGCGCGGCGGGCCGGCACTGCACGCAACGCTGGGGTGAAGCTGATGGCGCATCTCTCTGTGATCGACTATGCGACCGCCTCCGAAGACATGCGCGCCGAGCATGACCGCGAACTCAAGCTGCGCGGCCGCATGACCAACATGAAGCGCATCCTGCTCCACTCGCCCGCCGCGCATCGCATCTACGCCGAATGGTTCACCCTGCGCGATCTTCTCAAGCCCGCACTCGACGACCGAGCGATCTGGCTGCTCTCGAAGGCGATCGCCGAGACGATGCGTGCCGAAATCCCGGTGACCTTCTTTCGCCGAGCGCTGATCGAGAGCGGCCTAGATCCCGAAGCGATTGAGCCAACAGCCGAAGAAGCGCTGCTGATGCGGTTCGGCAAGGCGGTCGCGGCCGATGCCAACTCCGTTCCGGATGAAACCTGGGCCGCGCTCAAGGCGCGCTATGACGAGACGCTGCTGGTAAACCTCACCGCCTTCGCCGGCATCATGGTGGCGACCTGCGTGTTCACCAATGCGGTGAAGGTCGATCTCGATCCGGAGCTGGAGAGGTATCGCAAAAAAGACTAAGGCCGAGATCCTTCGCGCCCCCCTCTGTCCTGCCGGACATCTCCCCCACAAGGGGGGAGATTGGCGGTTTCGGCGCTCCGCCATTCCTACGACGTTGGTGATTGGCGAAAGCCAGCGCGACAGCTGATCTCCCCCCAAGTGGGGGAGATGTCCGGCAGGACAGAGGGGGGCGCTGTCCCTCCAGCTTCTCCAATGGATCTCACTCACATCCGCAGGAATCGGGTGGCCGACGCACCTCCTTCGCCCCACTTTGATGGCAAGCAAGGAGCCAAGCCCATGACCATCCACTCCCTCAACACCAAACGCGCCAGCCGCTCCGCCGAATCCCGCGTCGCCGCGCAGGATTGGCGCGGCATCGTCTCCGACCTCAATACCCATGGATGCGCCGTCATGCCCGGCCTGCTGTCAGCGGAAGAATGCGCCGATATCGCCGGCCTCTATCCGCATGAGGAGCATTTCCGCAGCCATGTGATCATGGCGCGTCACGGCTTCGGCAAGGGCGAGTATCGCTACTTCAAATACCCGCTGCCGGATCTGATCGAGGGCCTGCGCTCGGCCCTCTATCCGCAACTGGCCACGGTCGCCAACGACTGGAACGAGAAAATGGCCGTATCGCTTCGCTATCCGGCCGACCACGCCGCGTTCCTCAAGCGCTGCCATGACGAGGGTCAGACGAAGCCGACGCCGCTTCTCCTGCAATACGGCCCCGGCGACTTCAACTGCCTGCACCAGGATCTCTACGGCGCGCTCGCCTTTCCGCTGCAGGTAGCGATCCTGTTGTCCGAACCCGGCGAGGATTTCACCGGCGGCGAATTCGTGCTCACCGAACAGCGCCCGCGCATGCAGAGCCGCGCCGAGGTGGTGCCGCTGAAGCGCGGCGATGCGGTGATCTTCGCCGTGCACAACCGACCGGTGCAGGGCACGAAGGGATATTACCGGGTGAACCTGCGCCACGGCGTGAGCCGTCTGCGCTCGGGCCGGCGGCATACGGTGGGGATCATTTTTCACGATGCGAAGTAAGGCGCGGCGACGAAGCAGCTGATCTCCCCCCTCGTGGGGGAGATGCCCGGCAGGGCAGAGGGGGGCGCGAAGGATCACGGCATTCGATTTATTCCTTATCCCGGCCATACAGTTGGCGGAAGAACGCGCGGCAGAAGTTGAAACGTCGGCGCGAGGCGCTCCCCTCTGGCCTGCCGGCCATCTCCCCCACAAGGGGGGAGATCGGCTGCCACGCCGGCCTTCGCCAATCTTCAGCGCTCTGCGGCGCTTCTACCTCTTCCCCTGCCGCCTGCATTCGCGTACACGCCCGGGCAAATCCCGCCACATCAGCGCAGTTGCCCGGACCGCCCCATGATCCGTCTCGAAAACATCGGCAAGCAGAACGGCCGACAGATCGTCTTCATCGAAGCTTCGGCCGCCTTGCAGAAGGGTGAGAAGGTCGGCCTCGTCGGCCCGAACGGCGCCGGCAAGACGACCTTGTTCCACATGATCATCGGAGAGGAGCAGCCGGACGAAGGGCAGGTCTCCGTCGATCGCGGCGTCACCATCGGCTATTTCAGCCAGGATGTCGGCGACATGGGCGGATTGAGCGCTGTCGCGGAGGTCATGGAAGGCGCCGGGCCGGTGAGCGCGGTGGCGGCTGAGATGCGCGAGTTGGAGCACGCCATGGGCGATCCCGAGCGCGCCGGCGAGATGGATCGGATCATCGAGCGCTATGGCGAGTTGCAGCATCGCTTCGAGGAGCTCGACGGCTACGCGCTGGACGGCCGCGCCCGCGAGGTGCTGGACGGCTTGGGCTTCTGCCAGGAGATGATGGACGGCGACATCGCGAAGCTTTCCGGCGGCTGGAAGATGCGCGTCGCGCTCGCCCGCATCCTCCTGATGCGGCCCGACGTCATGCTGCTCGACGAGCCGTCGAACCATCTCGACCTCGAAAGCCTGATCTGGCTGGAGAAGTTTCTCAAGGATTATGACGGCGCGCTCTTGATGACCTCGCACGACCGCGAGTTCATGAACCGCATCGTCACAAAGATCATCGAGATCGACGCCGGCGCGCTCACCTCCTATTCCGGCAATTACGAATTCTACCAGGAGCAGCGGGCTCTCGCCGACAAGCAGCTGCAGGCGCAGTTCGAGCGCCAGCAGGCGATGCTGGCCAAGGAGATCGCCTTCATCGAACGCTTCAAGGCGCGCGCCTCGCATGCCGCGCAGGTGCAGAGCCGGGTGAAGAAGCTCGACAAGATCGACCGCGTCGAGCCGCCCAAGCGTCGCCAGACAGTGGCCTTCGAGTTCCAGCCGGCACCGCGCTGCGGCGAGGACGTGGCGACGCTGAAGGGCATCCACAAGGCCTATGGCAGCCGCTCGATCTATTCCGGCCTCGACTTCCAGATCCGCCGCCGCGAGCGCTGGTGCGTGATGGGCGTCAACGGCGCCGGCAAGTCGACGCTTTTGAAGCTGGTCGCCGGCGCCTCCGAGCCCGACGAGGGCTCCGTCGCACGGGGCCCCAGCGTCAAGATGGGCTATTTTGCCCAGCACGCCATGGAGCTGCTCGACGGCGAGCGCACCGTCTTCCAGACGCTGGAGGATAACTTCCCGCAGGCCGGCCAGGCGCCGCTTAGGGCTTTGGCCGGCTGCTTCGGCTTTTCCGGCGACGAGATCGAGAAGAAGTGCCGCGTGCTGTCAGGCGGCGAGAAGGCGCGGCTGGTGATGGCGCTGATGCTGTTCGACCCGCCCAACCTTCTGGTGCTCGACGAGCCGACCAACCACCTCGACATCACCACCAAGCAGATGCTGATCGAGGCGCTGTCGCAGTATGAAGGCACGATGCTTTTCGTCTCGCACGACCGCCATTTCCTCGCGGCGCTCTCGAACCGCGTGCTGGAACTGACGCCCGACGGCATCCACACCTATGGCGGCGGTTACACCGAATATGTCGCGCGCACCGGCCAGGAAGCGCCGGGGCTGAGGGGGTAGGGGTCTTATTCAGAGCGCGTCGTAGACGGCGTCGATCAGGGCCTTGCGGCGCGGGTCCAGGTCGTCGAAGCCCAGCATGCGGTTGGTGACGTAGCCGAACCCGACGGCGGCGCCGGGATCGGCAAAGCCGACGGCGCCGCCCCAGCCGGTGTGGCCGAAGGTCTGCGGCGAGGCGCGGCCGCCATAGACAGGGTCCTCGATCTGATAGCCCGCGGCGAAGGCGGCCGGCAGCGCGAAGCTGTCGTCCATGCCGCGAAAGCGCGGCCTCGTGGCCTCTTCGATCGCCGCGCGGCCGATCAGCGGCGTGCCTTCAAAGGCCCCGCCCGTCGCCATCATGCCATAGATGCGCGCCAGCGCATGCGCTGTGGATTGGCCGTTGCCGCCCGGCACCTCGGCGGCGCGCCAGGCGCGGTCGTTCGGCGCCAGGGCGCGGGGCGCCGGGTTGTCGCACGCCTGGGGGAATGGAGAGGCGCGCACGAATTCGACCCAGTCCGACGTCTTCGGGCCTTCGATCATCTCGGCGACGCGCGAATCCTCTGGCTCCGGCAGGCCGATGTGGAAATCGGCTCCAATCGGGCCAGCGATCTCTTCCGCGACGAAGCGGCCGACGCTGCGCCCGTCGACGCGCCGCAGCACTTCGCCGGCGAGATGGCCGTAGCTGAGCGCGTGGTAGACGCAGCGGCTGCCGGGGTCCCAAAGCGGCGGCATGGCGGCAAGCGCATCCGTATAGGGCGTCCAGCCGAGCAGGCCTGCCTCGTCCATCGACACGGCGAGGCCGTTCAGCCCGGACTGGTGCGACATCACCTGGTCGAGTGTGATCCTCTCCTTGCCGCCGGCCGCGAATTCCGGCCAGTAGCGCGCGACCGGCGCGGCATAGTCCAGCTTGCCACGCTCCACCAGCATGGCGATCGCCAGCGCCACGACGCCCTTGGTCGAAGACCAGACATTGATCAGCGTGTCACGCCGCCACGGCCGGGTGCGGGCGGCATCGGCGTGGCCGCCCCAGAGATCGACCACGGTCCGGCCCTCGACCACGACCGAGACGCCGCCGCCATGCTCGAGGCCCTGGGCGAAACTCCAGGCAAATGCATCGCGCACGCCGGCAAAACGCGGATCACAGTTGCCGTCTACGTTCATGCGCGAATTCCCACCAAAAGCGCCTTATCCGAACAGCTTGGTCACAAAGCTCTTGAACCAGGCAAGCTGCGCCGCGTGGTGGGCTCCCATCATCCGGTCCTGTTCGTCCCGGTCCTGGGCGCCGAGCGTTCCACAAGGGGCGCCTTGGCGGTCCTGCCAGCAACACTACGGTACAGCTTAGCGGGCTGTCGCAAATGTGCCAGCCTCCAGTTCCAGCTGGACGCTGGCGGGCGGCGCACGCGCCGGGCCTCACCCCTTGGCCAAGCCGCGGTCGATCAGCCGTGCCAGGCGCGCTGAGAACGCCTTCGCGTCGGCCGGCTTGTCGCCGTCGAGCACGCGCGCTTCGTCATAGAGCAGATGCGCGGCGTCTTCCTTGAACGCCTTATCGTCGTCGCCGAGTTTTGCCAGCGCCGCGACGCGCTCATGGCGCGGGTTGATCTCGAGGATCGGCTTGGCGGCCTTGTCGAGCCGGCCGGCGGCGTTGAGCAGGCGCTCGAACTGGCGGTCGGGGCCATGCTCGGGCGCGACGAGGCAGACGGCGCTTTCGGTCAGCCGGTCGGAGGCCTTCACGTCCGACACCTCCTCGCCAAGCGTCGTCTTCACGAAGGCAAGGAATGTCGCGATATCCGATGACGTCTCGCCCTTGGGCTTCGCCGCGTCCTCGGGCAGCGGAATGTCGGCAAGCTCCGCCGCGCCCTGCGTCACCGACTTGAACGGCTTGCCGTCAAACTCCGGCGCCATCGTCACCCAGAAAGTGTCGACCGGATCGGTCAAGAGCAGCACCTCGATGCCGCGCGCGCGAAAACCTTCGAGCTGCGGCGAGGCTTCCAGCCGGGCGCGGTCGTCGCCGGCCATGAAGAAGATCGCCTTCTGGCCTTCCTTCATCGCTCCGACGTAGTCGGCAAGGCTGCGCCCGCCTTCGCCGGAGGTCGTCGAACGGAAGCGGGCAAGCTTCAGCAACTGCTCGCGCCGCTCATAATCCTCATAGAGGCCTTCCTTGAGGACGACGCCGAAATTCTCCCAGATCTTCGCATAGGCTTCCGCGTCGTTTTCGGCCGTTTTGGCAAGGTCGCCCAACACGCGGTTGGTCACGCCCTTGCGGATCGATGCGAGCAGCGGGCTTTCCTGAATCATCTCGCGCGAGACATTGAGCGGCAGGTCGGCGGAATCGATCAGGCCCCGCACGAAGCGCAGGTAGCGCGGCAGGAGATCGGCATCGTCGGTGATGAAGACGCGCCGCACATAGAGCTTCATGCGGCCCTTGCGGTCCTGGTCGAACAGGTCGAACGGCCGCGATCCGGGCACGAAGGCAAGCACGCTGTATTCCTGCCGGCCCTCGGCACGGAAATGGATGGTCGAGGCGGGCTCGTCATACTGGCCGGCAATGCTGCGGTAGAAGTCGGTGTATTCCTCCGGCTTGATCTCGCTCTTTTGCCGCACCCAGAGCGCCGTGCCGTCGGCGATGTCGCGCGGCTCCGCGTCGGGTTTTTCGACGAGCGTGATCGGCACCGGCACATGGCCCGACTGCGATTTCGCCAGCCCTTCCAGCCGGTAAGGCGTGGTGTAGGAAGAGGCGTCTTCCATCAGATGCAGCACCACGCGCGTGCCGCGTCTGGGCGCCGCCTCGAGCGGCGCCGGCGCGATTTCATAGGTGCCCTTGCCGTCGGACGACCAGCGGAAGGCCTCGTCGCTGCCGGCTTGGCGGCTGATGACGTCGACCCGGTCGGCGACCATGAAGGCCGAGTAGAAGCCGACGCCGAACTGACCGATGAGCTGCGTGTCCTCCGCCGCCTTGCCGGCCTCGACGCGCTCCAGGAAGGCGCGCGTGCCGGAGCGCGCGATCGTGCCCAGCGCCTCGGCCATCTCGTCGCGGCTCATGCCGATGCCATTGTCCGCGACGGAAAGCTGCCTGTTGTCAGGATCGGCGGCAATCGTGATGCGCGGCTTCGGATCGTCGCCCAGAAGCTCGGGCCGGCTGACCGCCTCGAAGCGCAGCTTCTCGCAGGCATCGGCCGCGTTGGAGATCAGCTCGCGCAGGAAAACGTCTCGGTCCGAATAGACCGAATGCACCATCATATGCAGCAGCCGCGAGACGTCCGCCTCGAATGTCCTGGTTTCCGTCGCCTTGGTGTCCATCGTCATTCAGAATTCCTGGGTTGGTCGTTTGCCCGCCGCGCCAGCACGCGCCGGTTTTCAAATCTTCAGTCATTGTTGCTTGTGGACGCACGCCCTGCCAGCGCTGCGGGCGCCAGCGAAACCATGTCCGGCGCCAGAATATCGTGGCGGCGGGCGAAGGCAACAAGGGTTGCCCGCACCGTTTCCGCGTCGACCTCGCCGGCAATGCCGGCTTTGCAGGCGTTGAGCGCGATCGCATGTGCGCTGCTCCTGCTCGCAGCCGGCCAATCCTGCAGCAGGGCATAGGCTTCCGCTACGGTCTCCAGCTGCACCGGCAGGCCCATGCCGACGAGCACAGTGATCGGCTCTTCAAAGCGGTCGTGGCTCATGGTCTGAACCCTCTTTCGGGCGGATGCCTATCGAGCTCGGGCGAAGGCCGGTCGCGAGCGCATGCCGGCGCGGGTAGGGCGGTTGCAGGACGACGCCGTGCGGCCGCGATTGGCCTATGCCGGTGAAGGCCTGCAAATTGACCGGGCCCGCCGGCGTGGTGTGCGTCGCTGAGCTCTGCTGGTTCAGGCGCGGCGGCGGCAGCGCGCTATGCGCCTTGGCCAGGGCCTCGAGCCAGGCGGCGACCGCCAGCGGCACCGGCGCGCGCCCCTCGATCCAACGCGTCGCATCGTTCCTGGAACAGCCAAGCTCCTGCGCAAGGTCGGCGGCTTCCCACCGCAATGCTCTCAGGCATTCCCGCAAACGTCCTGCAATCATGGCAATCGCAATTCCCTTCGCTGGCATCCAAATCGGACGACCCCGCCGCGGGGGCGGGGTCCATTTCGCTCAGCTTCGCGCCGATGTTTCGGTGGTCGACACCTGCTGTGCAGCAAGGAACATCAGCGTCGAGGCGACGGTCCGCCGGTTCCATCCGGCGGATTCGGCCGCGTCGAGCAGGCCTGCCAGCAGCGGCTTCAGCGCGCTCCGGCATTCGCCTTCATAGGCGAGGAATTCGCTTGCCGGATGCGTCGGCGCGGGAATCGAGCCATCCCCGCTCATCATGTTCATGACGGCCTCCCATAGTTCTGGTGAAAGGCCCGCTCCCGCTACCGGAAGCGGGCTCCTGTCAGCCTCTCAGAAGTCCATGCCGCCACCCGGCATGGCCGGAACCGCGGGTTCCTTCTTCGGCTTTTCGGCCACCATCGCTTCCGTTGTTACCAGCAGGCCGGCAACCGATGCCGCGTCCTGGAGCGCGGTCCGCACCACCTTCACCGGATCGATGACGCCTTCCTTGTAGAGGTCGCCGAAGGCATTGGTCTGTGCATTCCAGCCGTAACCGAATTCCGGTTTCTCGCGAAGCTTGCCGACGATGATCGAGCCTTCTGCACCGGCGTTCTCGGCGATCTGCCGCACCGGCGCCTCGATTGCGCGACGCACGATCTCGATACCGTGCTTCTGGTCCTCATTCTCGGCCTGCAAGCTGTCCAGTGCCTTGGCGGCCCGCAGCAGGGCCACGCCGCCACCTGGCAAGACGCCTTCCTCGACCGCAGCGCGGGTCGCGTGCATGGCATCGTCGACGCGGTCCTTGCGTTCCTTGACCTCGACCTCGGTTGAACCGCCGACGCGGATCACCGCGACGCCGCCGGCGAGCTTGGCCAGCCGCTCCTGCAGCTTCTCGCGATCGTAGTCGGAGGTGGTCTCCTCGATCTGCGCCTTGATCTGCGTGACGCGGCCCTGGATCTCCTCCTTCTTGCCGGCGCCGTCGACGATCGTGGTGTTCTCTTTTTCGACCACAACCTTCTTGGCTCGGCCAAGCATCTCCAGCGTGACGTTTTCCAGCTTGATGCCGAGATCTTCGCTGATGGCGGTGCCGCCGGTCAGGATGGCGATGTCTTCCAGCATGGCCTTGCGGCGATCGCCGAAGCCCGGAGCCTTGACGGCGGCGACCTTCAGCCCGCCGCGCAGCTTGTTGACCACCAGCGTCGCCAGCGCCTCGCCCTCGACATCCTCGGCGATGATCAGCAGGGGTTTGCTGGACTGGACCACAGCCTCAAGCACGGGAAGCAGCGCCTGCAGGTTGCCGAGCTTCTTCTCGTGGATCAGCACATAGGGCTCGTCGAGTTCGACGCGCATCTTGTCCTGGTTGGTGATGAAGTAGGGCGAAAGATAGCCGCGATCGAACTGCATGCCTTCGACGACTTCCAGCTCGGTCTCCGCGGTCTTTGCTTCCTCGACGGTGATGACGCCTTCGTTGCCGACCTTCTGCATCGCTTCGGCCAGGAAGCGGCCGATCTCGGCATCCCCATTGGCCGAAATCGTGCCGACCTGGGCGATCTCGTCATTCCTGGTCACCTTGCGGGCGTTGGTCTTCAACTCCTGGACGAGAGCCTCGACGGCTTTGTCGATGCCGCGTTTCAAATCCATGGGATTCATGCCCGAGGCAACCGCCTTGGCCCCTTCCTTGACGATGGCCTGGGCGAGAACGGTTGCAGTCGTGGTGCCGTCGCCGGCGATGTCGCTGGTTTTCGAGGCAACCTCGCGCACCATCTGGGCGCCCATGTTCTCGAACTTGTCCTCGAGCTCGATCTCCTTGGCGACGGTGACGCCGTCCTTGGTGATGCGCGGGGCGCCGAACGACTTGTCGATGACGACGTTGCGGCCCTTGGGGCCCAGCGTGACCTTCACCGCGTCGGCGAGGATGTTGACGCCGCGCAGCATGCGCTCGCGCGCGTCGGAATGGAATTTGACTTCCTTGGCAGCCATTGGATCACTCCTTGTTTAGGCAGTTTTCATTGACTGGTTGCGGTTCGGTCGAAGCCCCCGGTCAGGCGGCTTTCTCCAGCGTCGCGGCCTGCTCGATCACGCCCATCACATCGCTTTCCTTCATGATGAGCAGATCCTTGCCGTTGAGCTTGATCTCTGTACCTGACCACTTGCCGAACAGGATTCGGTCGCCGACCTTCACGTCGAGGGGCACGAGCTTGCCACTCTCGTCACGGGCGCCCGGGCCGACGGCGATGACTTCGCCTTCCTGCGGCTTCTCCTTGGCAGTGTCGGGGATGATGATGCCGCCAGCCGTCTTCTCTTCGGCCTCGATGCGGCGGACGAGTACACGGTCATGCAATGGACGGAACGTCATATCGTTCTCCTTCAGGACAAACAGATTGCGAGAGGTTCCTCCGCTCCGGGCCGGCAGGACCGGAGCGGGGCTCGCGCGACCCTTTCGGCGTCGCGCGCATGTGGAACTAATTTTGCCTTCTTCTACTTTCAAGGGGGTGCCGCAAAAATTTTGGCACTCTCGGCGGCTGAGTGCTAGCGCGCTGAAAACATGCGGTAAATTCGATCGCGCCGATGAAGGAAAGGCTTGAATCCGCGATTGAGCTGAACAAGATTATCGGCGCCCGGCAGCGCCGGGTCCGCCGAGAAATTGAACCCGAAACAAGGAGTTTTTGGACACGGAGGACAGAAATGGACCGACAGAAGCTTTCGCCGATCATTCCTTCCCTAGCTCCCGAAATATCAGACCTCTCGCTCGACCGGCTGCTGTCGCCGGCCAGCCATTTTCAGCAGCCGCGGGATGTGCTGGAGGACGGCTCGCTCGACACATGGGAAAAGCGGGCGATCCTTTCATCCTGGGCATCCGACGCCTGCGCCGTGGAATCGATGCCGGCGCTGCGCCAGCCCCCGGGCACCGGGCAGCCGGTGTCCTTCGACGACATCATGGATGCGCTGCGCCGGCTTGATGCGCTCGCCCCGCCGCCCAGTGGCCCTGCCGATGACGACCACCGGCAGCTGGTCGACCGGCTGAGCGCGTGAGGCGCAGAAGGCGATGGCGAACGCGGTCAGCAGGGAATTCCGCTTGCAGATGAAAGGCTATGGCTTGACCACTGCCGAGATCCATTATCATCTGCCCGACCATCCCAGCCTGCTCCAGCTCTACGTCTGGCAGGACTATGATCTCGCCCCGGATTTCCCCGCGCTGAGGGGCTTTCTGGGCTTTTGGCAACGCGAGCTGGCAGGCGCCTTGCATTCCGTCCGGGTCGCCCACCATCGGCTGATCAGGCCCTCGGAATGGCGGGCCGTCGACGGGGTCATCGCGATCCATTGAGGATCAGCAAGGCGGTCGTGTTGTGCGGCCGCCTTCATTTCATCATTTGCCCTCCTGCATGCAGACGAAAAGCGTGACTTTTCAAGGCTTTGAAGGCGAATTCGAGGCGGGGCCTTGACGTTCCGGCGTTGAATTCCCAGATGGGTTTTGCCGGGTCTTGAGAGACCGGCAAGGTCAAGGAGCGCTGCTTCCTTGGCGCTCCTCGTATCTATGTTGCTCAATGGAGGATGTAGCTATGAGAACCAACTTTGACTTCAGTCCCCTGTTCCGGTCGAGCATCGGTTTCGATCGAATGTTGAACGCGCTCGAAACGGCGAGCCGGATCGAAACTGTCGACAATTGGCCACCCTACGACATCGCCAAGACCTCGGAAGATGACTACCGCATCAGCATGGCGGTGGCCGGCTTCGCGCAGGACGAACTGGCCATTACCCAGGAGCAGAACATGCTCATGGTCTCGGGCCAGAAAGCCGGCGAGGATAAGGGTGAGTACCTGCATCGAGGCATCGCCGGCCGCGCATTCCAGCGCCGTTTCGAGCTTGCCGACCACGTCAAGGTCGTCGGCGCCAGCCTGGTGAACGGCCTGCTGACGATCGATCTGAAGCGTGAAATTCCGGAAGAGATGAAACCGCGCCGGATCGAGATCGCAGCCGACAAGGCGACGCCCAAAGACGCGACGAAGAAGATCGAAGCCGAGAAGCACGCGGCCTAAAGGCCTCCCTGTCGCGCCGGGCATATGGCCCGGCGCATCAGGAAGCCTTTCAGACCGATGAGCAGAAAGGAGGAAACCATGAGTGTCCGTGATCTGATTCCCTGGGGCCGGAGCAACGGCAACCAGGTTCCAAGCATATTCCATGACGGCGAACGCGATCCGTTCCTGTCGCTGCATCGTGAGGTGAACCGCCTGTTCGACGATGTTTTCCGCGGCTTTGACAGCCGGCTGCCGTCTTTTGGCGGTGTCTCCGCCCTCGGCGCCGGTTGGCCGAGCGTCGAGATCTCCAACGGAGAGAAGGAGATCAAGGTGACCGCCGAAGTGCCCGGCCTCGAACAGAAAGACATCGAGGTCCTCTTCGACGACGGCGTGCTGACGTTGCGAGGCGAGAAGCGCTCCGAGACGGATGACCAAGAGAGGCAATTCTCAGAACGCTACTATGGCCGCTTCGAACGCCGCATCCCGGTCGGCTACGAAGTCAAGGAAGACGAGCTGGAGGCGCGCTTCAGGAATGGCGTGCTGACTGTGACCTTACCGAAGAGCGAGAAGGCGCAGTCGCAAGTCAAGCGCATCGAAATCAAGAGTTGATGCACCGACGCGGGGGGGCCGATGCGCCTCCCGCGTCGCGATCCAGGAAAGCCACGGCGACCAGATGCCCGCGCCACGCAGCTCTTAGCGATCGAGCAGGGGCGGCTGAGGGATAGAGAAAATTCGTGCGACGGGCGCTTCTCTTTTTCTGTCCGAAAGTCTTCGCATCCGTCATCTGAATGATGACAAGCAGCGCGCTGTCTTTCCCTGTTGCGGCGCGGGCTTTCAGCGCCAGGCCCGAGAGAAAAAACTAACATATAAAACTAACATATGTTGGGAGCGGAAGAGAGATCACCTGGCGGCGGTTCCGCATAAGATTGCGACCGGCGATAACCTTAATTTCGGTTTCGTTTGCATAGGCTTCCCGAACGGAAGGTAAAGGGATAGATTAGCAATTCGTTAAGTACGCGTGGGGCGCGAGTAAGGGATGTGTGGTGATGAATTTCAAGTCTCTGATCAAGCGGGCCGAGGACGTCGATAAGGAATTTCAGGAGCTCCAATCGGATCTGGCGGAAGCATTCGAGGACGTTCTGAAAGATGATGAACAACCGCCGTCGGGAGACGATGCCGTTGCCGGCCAGGAACTCGTGGCAAGCGACGAGAATCCGCCGCCTGCAGAGCAGCCCGAGGCAGCTCCGTCGCGGCTGACGCCGCATACCCAGACGCGGCTCGCCGCGCTGGAGGCGGTCGCCGGGCTTTTCCGGGACGGGCAGGGCCATCTCCAGGAGATCGAGGCGAAGCTGGCGGAGATCGCCACCGCGCATCATATGACGCGCGAAGTCCTCAACGTCTTCCATCGCGACGTGTTGCGCTCCAACGAGCTGGAACTGGCAAATCTCGCTCTCACCACCGAACACAAGACGCTCTCGGAACAATTGCTCGACGCCGCCCGCAAGCAGCGCGAACGCGACGGCGCGGCCGAAGCCTGGCAACAGCGCGAGGCAAGCCTCGTCCAGGACCGGGAGCAGCTGCGCACGGCGCTGGCAGCCGTGCGCCTGGAACTGGTGGAGATGAGCAATGAGAGCGCCAGGCGCGAGACGGAGTTCGGCGAGATCGTCAAGGCTCTGACCGCCAAGACCGTCGAAGTCGACAGGCGCGGCGCCGAGAACAAGCTGCTGCGCGAAAAGCAGGTCGGCCTCTCGGTCGACCTGGAGCAGGCGCAAAAGCGCGAGGCGGAAGCCCGGCACAAATTCGACGAGTTCGCGGCAACCCACGCCCGCGAAACCGCCCATATTGCCGAGCTGATGGCGCAGATCGGCAACCACGAAAAGGAAGAAACCCGGCTGCAGAAGGCGCTGGAGGCAACACAGGCCAGGCTTGCTGAAACAACCGAGGCGGCGCGCATCGCCGAAAGCGACAGCGCGGCCGAATTGGCGCGCGCCCAGGCGGAAATGCGCGGTTTGCGCTCCGAAATCCAGGAATTGCAGGCGCGCATGGATCAGGCTGCGACAACCAATGGCGAAGCCTCAGCCGAGATCGTCAGGCTGAAGGCCGAGCTGAGCGATGCCGTGACCGAACGCCAGATCGCGCAGGAAAGGCTGGCCGTCCTCAAGGACGAGAGCGAAGCCGACAAGAAGAGCCTGTCGGTGGTCATTACCAATCTCTCGCAGCTGTCGCTGCAGCAGGCGTCCGAGCAGATCCAGCTCGATATCCAGAAGCAGGAATGCGAGGATTTGCACGCCGAGATCGAAGCGCTGAACGCCCGCATTCGGGAATTGCTGCCTTACGAGCGGCTGCACCGGGTGACGGACGCGCGGTCGCGCAAGGATGCAGCACTTCCGGCCAACGGGATCATCGCGGAAACGGCCCGTCCTGCTCCGCGGCGTGTCCCGCGGCGCAACCTGCGCGCCAACGCAGGCTGAGAAGGCCTCTTAGCCTGGAATTGCTTTGGCGGGCTACTTCCCCGCCATGCTGTCGGCAAGGTTCTGGGCCTGCTTGAGCAACGCCGGGAAGGATGGATCGCCCGGCAGGCGCTCAGCCATGCAGGCGCGGTAGTCCGCGTCGCCCTTTTCCCAGGCGGCGTTGGCCGGATCGGAGGCCGACGCATCGTCCTGGTCCGATCCTTGATTTTCCTGCTGCGTCTTCTGCGCGGCGGCGTCGGCGGCTGCCCAGATCGAATCGCATGCAGCGATCTTCGGCACGGCAGGCGAGGCGGGCGCCTCGGCGATCAGCACGCGGTCGCCTTTGACGACCGCCACGACGACGCGCTGGTCGTAGATCGGCCCGGCATCCTGCGTCCAGCCGCCGAGCCGGGCGACGACCATGTCCGCGCGGTCGGGCTTCTTCAGCGAAAAGTCGAGCGTACCGGAGAACGCCGCGTCGCTGCCGATCGCCTGGGTGTAGAAACTGTCGAGCTTCAGCGCCGAGCCGATGTCGGCGGGCAGCTTGAAATCCGCTTCCGTCTCGGAGGATTTGGACTTCAGCCAGCGCTCGGTCAGCCCGCGCGTCGAAGCGACGATGCTCGGACCGTCGTCGCTCTGGGTATAGCGCAGCCCGTCAAGCATGCCGTAGCCGATATCGGAGGCGTTGAGGCTTTGGACATTCATGGTGCCGGTCGCCGGAAAACCCTTGACCGAAAGCGGGCCGAGAAGGGCGGTGAGCCGCTGCTGCAGGTCGGCCAGCGCCTTCTCGTTCTGGGCGTCGATGGTTTCGATGGCCGTGTTGGCGCTTTGCTGCGCGGTGATGTCGGCAATCGCCTTGTCGCGCGCTGCGATATAGTCGTCCTCCGGCGAGGCTGCATATGCCGCGCTGCCCGCCAGCGTGAGGAGAAGTGTCAAAACCAGCCGCATGCTACAAACCCCAAATTAGCGATCAAAAGCCCTAAGCAGCCTTGGCTCGGCTTGGCGGCTTTTGCGTGGCAGAAATCGAGGAACCGAATCTTTATCGCCATTCTCTCGCAGAGGAGAGCCGCAAGTCTCTCAGTGTCCTCAGAACGCAAGTCTGATATGGCAACATGCCGGGAGAAGCAGGTGATTTTGTCGATGGCCGATGATGCAGATGGCGAGCGAGCACCCAAAGTCACCGGGCGAGCAATCTCTGATATCGTCCTCAACCAGCGATATCGAAACCAGCTGATCGGCTACTTCGAGTGGGTATCGTCCTATGACGAACAGCGGAGATATCAAACGGCTGTTCCGTATGTCCACGTCCCGAACGAGGCTTTAAATCAGTGGGACGACTGGGCCTCCGACGGGGTACTCGAGCGCTATGTCGAACCGGTGTTCTCAGTCGAGGAACAGCAAGCGCTTCGAGATTATCGGGCCGTCCTGAATAGTTTTTGCGACGACACGCCGCAGACGTTGCCGCCGCTTGAGCAGTTGATCGGAACAGAGCCCTGGGCGCGGCTGAGACTTGCCGCCAAGAAAGCGTTGGAGATTTTCATGCACCGCGGAATTCTCGACCGGGAGGTTGAACAGTTCCCGAAGCACTGAGGTTTCACCCCTTCCGCTTCTCCACCTCCGCCTTCCTCAGCAGAAACCGCTGGATTTTCCCGCTCGGCGTCTTCGGCAGCTCGCTCACGAACTCGACCTCGCGCGGATAGGAATGCGCCGAGAGCCGCTTCTTCACATGCTGGGCAAGCTCCTCGGCCAGCGCCTCGCTACCCGTGAAGGCCGGCGCGAGCACGACGAAGGCCTTGACGATCTCGGTGCGCTGCGGGTCGGGCACGCCGACCACCGCCGCCTCGTTGACGGCCGGATGCTCGATCAGCGCGCTTTCGACATCGAACGGCCCGATGCGGTAACCGGACGAGGTGATGACGTCGTCGGCCCGGCCGATGAAGGAGACCGAGCCGTCCGGCTCATATTCCACCGTGTCGCCTGTGCGGTAATAGCCGCCGGCGATCGCCGGCGTCTCCGCCTGGTGGTAGCCGTCGAACCAGCGCAACGGCGAGTTCGCGATATCGACGGCAAGCACGCCGGGCTGGTTGGGGCCGAGCTCGTTGCCTGCCTCGTCCAGCACCACCATGCGGTAGCCCGGCATGGCGAATCCGGCCGAGCCCGCGCGGACCGGATGCTTGAGCCCGTGATGGTTGTTGACCATCATGCCGTTCTCGGTCTGGCCGTAATGGTCGTGGATCGGCGCGGCGAGATGCGCATCGAACCAGCGGATCACCTCCGGGTTGAGCGGCTCGCCGGCGCTGCTCACCACGCGCAGCTTTCCTTTGACGCGGGCCGCGGCCTCGGGCCCTTCCGCCATCAGCAGGCGATAGGCCGTCGGCGAGCCGGCAAGGCTGGTGACGCCCAGGCGCTCGATGATGTCGTAGGTCGATCTGGCATTGAACGCGCCTTCGTAAAAGGTGCTGGCGATGCCGAGCTGCAAAGGGCCGGTGATGGCGTAATAGAGCCCATAGGCCCAGCCGGGATCGGCGATGTTCCAGAAGATGTCGTCGGGCGTGAGCCCGATCGCGTCGCGCATATAGGCGCCGAAGGCGGTGAGCGCGCTGAGCGGTACCGGCACGCCTTTCGGATGCCCGGTCGTGCCGGACGTCGACATCATCATGAACAGGTCCGAGCCCTTGCGCATCACCGGCGCGCAGTCGGGCGAGGCGGCGGCAAGCGCGGCGCGGAAACCGATGTCGCCTTCGGGCAGCACGTCACCCGCGCCCAGGATGGTGGCGATGCGCGGGCGGTTTTCCAATTCGTCGAGCTTGCCGCGATTGGCGGGGTTGGTCACCACCAGCTTCGCCTTGCTGTAGCTCAGCCGGTGCTCGATCGCCTTAGGGCCGAAGGCGGTGAACAGAGGCTGGTAGACCGCGCCGACGCGCCATGTGCCGAGGATCAGCGCCACCAGCTCGGGGATGCGCGGCAGCATGCCGGCCACCACATCGCCGGGCCGCACACCAAGCTCCTTGAGCATGGTGCCCACGCGGCCCGACAGGTCGGCGAGGTCGTCAAAAGAATATTCGCGCAATTCGCCGCCGGCCGAGATCGCGCGCAGCGCCAGCCGGTTCGTGCCGGCATAGCGGCCGCAGCATTCAACATACGCGTTGATGCTGGTGGCGGGATCGCCGTGCAGGCGCGATATCTCGTCCTCGATGCGGAATTGCGCGACGGCATCCTCATAGCGCGGCAGCGCTCGCGTCGTGGTCATGGCGGTCCTCCCTTGGCGGCGGATCATCTCCCCATGATCGCCGCCAACCAAGATTGCCTGAAAAGACGGCGCGGGTCGATTGCGGCGAAAGTCGGTGCCCGCTTGTCAGGGCAGTTGGATGCCCTGCGCCTGCATATGGCGCTTCCAGCGGCTGCGCAGCTCGGCCGGCCGGCAGCCGATGCGCTCGTCGAGGAACTCCGCCGCGCCGATGCGGTCGGTGCGGAAATGGCGGAAATCCTGGCGCAGCTCGCACCAGGCTGCGAGCAGCCGCACCGTCTCGGCATAGCCGATCATGGTCGGCCAGACGACGCGCTCGCTCTCGTCGCCCTGTTCGTTGCGGTAGCGGATCCGGATCTTGTGGCCTTTGCGGATCGAGGCCCGCGCCTTCGCGATATCCAGCCCGTCCGGCAGGCTTGCGCGGCTGAGCGGCGCGCCGACGGTTGGATTGCTGATGAAGGGGCGCAGCCGCTCGGGCACGACGGTGGTGATCTTGGCGATCAGGTCACGCGCCGCGCCCGCCAGTACCGCGTCGCCCTTGCCGGCCACCCACTGCGCGCCGAGCACCGCCGCCTCCAGTTCGTCCGGCGTCAGCATCAGCGGCGGCATGTCGTAGTCGCGGTCGAGCACATAGCCGAGACCGGCCTCGCCCTGGATCGGCACGCGCTGTCCGATCAGGTCGGCGATGTCGCGATAGACCGAACGGCGCGAGGTTTCGAGCTCTTCGGCGATCTGACTGGCGGTGATCGGCCGGCTCGAGCGCCGCAGGATCTGGATGATCTGGAACAGTCTGTCGGCGCGGCGCAAGGCAAGTCTCCTGTTGCCACTATGGTGGCAGCAGGCCTGATCCACAAGTCGCGGCACGGCGCCTGAACGGGAGCCTCCAGCCACGGAGACTTTCTCCGTCGGCCAGCCGACGAAGAGAGTCTTCGCGGCCAGTTCACGGAGAAGACCAATGAATTTCGTTTCGACCCGCATCATCACCGCCGACGTCAAGCGGCTCGTCGACTTCTACGAGACGGCGACGGGCATCGAGCTCACGCTCTACACCGAGGATTTCGCCGAGCTCGTCACGGAGGCCGGCACGTTGGCGATCGGCAGCACGCGCACACTTCAGCTCTTCGGCTGCGACCACGTGGCAAGCCCGGCGGCAAATCGCACCGCGATCATCGAGTTCCGCGTCGCCGATGTCGATGAGGAATACCGCAGGCTTGCCGGGACTCTGGACGAAGCGCTGGTGCAGGCGCCGACGACGATGCCCTGGGGCAATCGCTCGCTGCTGTTTCGCGATCCCGACGGCAACCTGGTCAATTTCTTCACGCCCGTGACGGCGGAGGCGATTGCCAAGTTCGACAGGTGACGGGGATTGGCCCCGCTGGCGCCGGCCTGTAACATCGCAAGATGAATGCGGAGAGGGGGCGCAAGCATGCGGCTTGATCGGAATCTCTGTCATCTGAGGATATGGGCTTTCGTCCTGATGGCCCTTTGGCCGCCTGCCGTGTGGGCGGACCCGATCTCGCCGGAGCGCATGGCCACCGCCCTATCGAAGCTCGAAGCGCTGGCGCAGGGCGCTGTCGAGGCCGGTGCGGTGCCCGGCCTCGCCATTGCGGTCGTGCATGACGACCAGGTGATCTTCCTCAAGGGTTTCGGACATCGCGAGGCCGGGAAGCCCGAGGCTATCGACGCCGATACGGTGTTCCAGATCGCCTCGCTGTCCAAGCCGGTCTCTGCCACCGTCGTCGCGGCCCTGGTCAGCGACCGCGTGGTGTCCTGGGATTCGAGGATCGCCGACCTCGACCCGGCCTTCCGACTGGCCGACCCCTATCCGACGAGCCAGCTCACGATACGTGACCTGTTCTCGCACCGCAGTGGCCTTCCAGGCACCGCCGGGGACGACCTGGAGGACATCGGCTACGACCGCGCCACGATCCTGCATCGCCTGCGCTTCGTACCGCCATCGTCGAGCTTTCGCGCCGGCTATTCCTACAGCAATTTCGGGCTGACCGAGGGCGCCGTCGCCGCCGCGATGCCGACCGGAAAGTCTTGGGAAGAAATCGCCGAGGAGAAGCTCTACCGTCCGCTCGGCATGGCCTCGACCAGCTCGCTCCATGCCGATTTCCTCAAGCGCGCGAACCGCGCCGCGCTCCACATCAGGGTCGGCGGCGCCTGGGCCGCGAAGGTCAAGCGCGATCCGGATGCGCAGGCTCCGGCCGGCGGCGTCAGCTCCACCGCGCGCGATCTTGCGCAATGGGTGCGCCTCGTGCTCGGCGACGGCGTCTATGCCGGCAAGACGCTGATTGCCGCCGATGCGCTCGACCAGACGCATATCCCGCTGATGACGCGCGGCAAGAACCCGGTGTCCGGCGGCGAATCCTTCTACGGCCTCGGCTGGAATGTCGAATTCGGCCGGCACGGCGTGAGCTGGGGCCACGCAGGCGCCTTCAGCGTCGGCGCGCGCACGGTGGTGACGCTGTTCCCGAAGGAGAAGCTCGGCGTCGTCGTCCTTGCCAACGCCTTCCCGACCGGGGTGCCGGAAGGGCTCTCCGACAGCTTTGCCGATCTGGTCTTCGACGGCAAAGTCGAGAAGGACTGGATCAAGGCATGGGACACGCTCTTCGCCGGCATGTTCGGTCCGGCGGTCGAGGCGGCCAAGGCCAGATATGCCGCGCCGCAGTCGCCGGTGAGGCCGGCGGCGCCCGCCAGCGCCTACGCCGGCCGCTATGCCAACGACTTCATCGGCGAGGCGACCGTAGCGGGCGAGGGCGGGGGGGTTGTGCTCAAGCTCGGGCCGGGTGGAGCCAGATCCTATCCGTTGACGCACTACAAGGGCGATCTGTTCCTGACCTATCCCGATGCCGAGACGCCGGAGAGGCCGACCGGCGTCAGCTTCGTCGTCGGTCCGGATGGCAAGGCGTCGTCGATGACCATCGAGTTCCTCGACGACAATCACCTCGGCACGCTGCGGCGCGTGGGTGACTAAAGCATGTCTCCCGAAAGTGGGAACCGGTTTCGGGATGAAGACATGCGTAAAACCGAAGACCTAAAGCGCATGGGAGCGAATCCGAAGGATCGCGACGCGCTTTGGGCCGGCCGCCGGAAAGGCGCGTCGTCCGGCAAACGCGCAGGGGTCAGGATGGCTGCCCGTAGCGCAGCAGCTTGAAGCAGTCGCTGCTGCCCGACTTCGACTGCGTCAGTACCGGTTTCGAGCGGTCGATCCATTCCTGCTGCGACTTGGCGTCGGCCTCGATCGCGTCGGTCGGCGGCAGAGCGACGAAGCCTCGCCCCTTGCTGAAGAGCCAGCACGCGCGGCCGAGAAACCGCCTGCTGCGCTGGCGCAGGAGATCGGCGTCATAGAGGATGTCGAGCACCTCACGCTTGATCTTCTGTCCCTTGTCAGGCTTGGCGACCGCCGCTTCGACCGGCTCGTCTCCGATCGCGTCATGCAGATCCTTGTAGTCGAGGCCGAGTTGCGTCGTGGCATATTTGATGTCGTTCTCGTCGCGCACGATGTCGAACCACAGCGTCGGATCGAGCTCGTTGACGACAAAGGTGGCTTCGAGATCGCGCGACAGGTTCAGAATGTCAAAATCCCGAACATCGACATCACGTTCGACCAGCAGGATCTTTTCGACCTGCTTGCCGAGCTCGGCTCCCTCAGCACTGATCGCGGCGTTGTTTCCGCCGTGTTCGGGGCCGACATAGGCGCCGCCCACATCGAGAACCTCGTCGAATTCGCCGAGCGTTTCGACGACCGGCGCGCCGCGGGCGACGCGCGCGGCGAGCTTGGCGAGCACTTGCTGCAGCTCGGTCTCGCGCCTGCGCTGGTCCTGATAGTTCTGCTGGAAGAAGAAGATGAACAGCGAGACGCCGATGCCGATCAGGATCACGCCGAGCTGCGAGAAGATGTTGCGATAGTATTCCAGCAGTTTCTCGCGGTGGCGCACGTCGTCGCGCACGCTGTGGGCCACGCGCAGATTGACGATCAGCGAAATGATCAGCAATCCGGCGCCGACAAGGATGAGACCGCCAATGAGGAGGTAGCCATGTCCCGCACTGAAATCCATAAGTATCGCCCCAAAACCCCAGGCTGGCCAGACTAATACCATTTTTGATTCAACACATTCGCTTTGACGCCAGGTCAGCCTGAATTTTCCCTCCGGAACGACTTGGCTGCGATCATAATTCCGGCGGTCGATCCGGCTATGATGGCAGCGATTGGCGTGATGCCAATCGTCAGGTAGGCGAATGCTCCAATCGCGAACCCGAGGGACTTGATCCAGTCGGGCAATGATTGACCTACGTGACGTTCGAGTATGATTTCTCCAAAGAATAAAGAGCAAAATTGCAATACAAAGAGCCAGAATATACACGCAAAAATTCCAAACCTTCTCACAAAATAGAATCTCTCAAGACCGTACGGGATGGCGACTGCCGCAAAGGAGAAGAGCAGGAAATACATCTGGCTGAAGTAGCATGGCGCACTGGAATGGCCAATGGCCAGGATGGTTCTCCGCAATTTGACGAATGGAGTGGTTCGAAGGCTTTTGCGCCTTGGCGCGAATGCTGTATCAGGCCCTTCGAATTCAAGGAGTCTTCGATGATCTTCAACGATGCCAGGAGGGGCGACGAACCGATCGGGGCAAGCTGCAAATCGGCCGATGATCGGAACGTCCATCCGGCCGCGCCCGACGCTGCCTGGCAGGACGACGTCCGCGCCGGCGTGCGACATGTGCGCGACCTCGCGCCCCTGCCGCTGTCGCCCGGCGAACGCGCCGCGGCGCAGGAAGCCGCCGCCGCGCACAAGGTGCGCGTGCCAAAGCCCTATCTCGACCTAATCGACTGGAACGACCCCAACGACCCGATCCGCGCCCAGGTGATCCCGTCGCCGGACGAACTGGTCGCCGCCGAGGGCGAGCTCGACGATCCGATCGGCGACCATGCCTTCAGCCCGGTGCCCAGGCTGACGCACCGCCATGCCGATCGCGTGCTTCTGTTCCCCACCTATCAATGCGCCGTCTATTGCCGCTTCTGCTTCAGGAAGGAATCGCTGACCGCGATCGGCCGCGGCTACACGCGCGAGGCGCTGGAGCCGGCGCTGGCCTATATCGCCGACCACCCGGAGATCCGCGAGGTGATCCTGACCGGCGGCGATCCGCTGTCGCTGCCCGACAAGGCGCTTGCCGAAATCCGCGCCCGTCTGGAGGCGATCCCGCATCTCAGGCTCCTGCGCATCCATACCCGGGTGCCGGTGGCGCTGCCGTCGCGCATCACGGCGGGCCTTGTGGCGGCGCTGCAGGGCCGGCTGATGGTGTCGGTGGTCACCCACTTCAATCACCCGCGTGAGCTCACCGACGCGGCCGAAGGTGCCTGCCGCAGCATGCGGCAGGCGGGCTTCGTGCTGCTCAACCAGAGCGTTTTGCTGAAAGGCGTCAACGACAATGTCGAGGTGCTGGAGGAGCTCTGCCGCGAGCTGGTCTATCGCCTTGGCGTCAAGCCCTATTATTTGCACCATGGCGACCTCGCGCGCGGCATGGCGCACCGCCGCACCACGATTGCCGAGGGCCAGGCGCTGGTCGCCGAACTGCGCCGGCGGCTCTCCGGCATCTGCAATCCAACCTATGTCATCGATCTGCCCGACGGCGGCGGCAAGGTGCCGCTGGCGGCGAGCCATATCGAGGGCTGCGAGGGCGAAACCTGGCGTATTCGTGGCCAGGACGGGAAGGTGCGGGAATATAGGGAAGTGGTGGCGGGCCGATAAGGCGCGGGCCTCGCGCCGCTCGAAGGCGGTCCGACAGCCCTGTTGGGGGCAAAGGATGCCGGGCCGCCGGGCCGTTTGCATACTCCTCCATTTGCACGATGCAGCGACCTGGAAAAAGCCCGATACTGGCGATGATCCTTCTGGACCACCGTTGATCCTCTTGGATCATCAAGAAGTCTGTAACTGTTCAAGAAGTCTGTAACTGTAAAGAGTCCCCAGCTAGGTTCCCCTCCTGGCGATCCTTGAGCCTCGCCTGCTTCTCCCCGGAGCATGCGAGGCTCTCCCGCTTATGCCGCGCGGGGTCTCAACATTGCCCTCTTCTCGTGGGAACTGGAGCGCGCCCCCCGCATTCTATCAGCGGGGACTGAAGGAGCGTTGCGTGAAGGCTTTGTTGGGAATTGTCGGCGGCTTCGTGCTAACGCTCGTCGTGTTCGCCAGCGGACTCGCCTTCGCCACCTGGCTGCTGGCTGCCAAGCCGGTGCGCCAGGCCACGCCCGCGATCGGCGTTTCCGAGCTCTGGACGAAGGACGCCCAGCCGGTCGATCCGCAAAAGCAGAACCTCGAGCGTATTCCCGCCCAGCAGGCAGCAGCAGCGCCCGCCAAGCCGGGCGAACCGGCCGCACCGCCTAAGCCGGATGGCGCCGGGCAGGCCACGGCACTTGCGGCGCCTGCAGCGCCGGCGCCGCCTGTGGCGCCACGGCTGCAGCCATTGCCGGGCATTTCTCAGCCGGGCCAGCCCGCTCTCGACGCCAACACGAACCAGCAACCGCCCGCGCCCAATCAGCAGGCCGAGCAGCAACTGCCCGTCGCCCATCTGCAATGGTGCGCCAGCCGCTACCGCAGCTACCGTCCGCAGGAAAACAGCTACCGTTCCTACAGCGGCGAGCTGCGTCCCTGCATCTCGCCCTATTACGACCCCGGCGGCGACCGTACCGCCTCGACCGGTGAGCAGGGCCAGAACGATCAGGCGAACGGCGAGCCGGGCGCGAACGACCAGCAAGATGCCACGACCGACGACCGGATGATCGACGACCAGGCCGAGATGCAAGGCTACGCCACCTCGCGCGGCGGCTACGCCAGCACCTATGGCGGCCCGCCGGAAGAGATTTCGCCCGAGGCTGAAGCCGCCCGGAGACAGGCGTCGGGCCGGCAGTTCTCGGGCGACCATGTTGACAGCTGTTTCAGCCGCTACCGCTCCTACGACCCGCAGGACAACACCTACCAACCCTTCGACGGCGGCCCGCGCCGGCAATGCGAGTAAGAGTTGCGTTTCTCAAAGGCTGGCGCGAGGCACCCCCCTCTGTCCTGCCGGACATCTCCCCCGCAAGGGGGGAGATCAACTGTCACACCGACCTTCGCCAATCACCAGCGTTGCAGAAGAGGCGCCGCGGACGGAACTGCCAATCTCCCCCCTTGCGGGGGAGATGGTCGGCAGACCAGAGGGGGGTGCTGTCCCGCAGGCCTCTCGGGCGTAGCCCTCACTCCGTGGAAATAATCTTCCCCGGATTGAGGATATTGTTGGGATCGATCAGCCCCTTGATCGCCCTCGCCAAATCACGCTTCACCGGATCCGCGTGCCGCTCATAGGCCTCGCGCTTTTCCAGCCCCACGCCATGCTCTGCCGAGAACGAGCCGCCGGCCTCGCGCAAGCCGTCGTAGAGCACGTCCTCGATCGCCTGGTGCCGCTCATGCGGGACCGGACCGTCGCAATTGATCGAGATGTGCAGATTGCCGTCGGCGAGATGGCCGTAGACATAGGGCGCGTAGGAAGCGTCGAGCGCCTTCAGCCCCGCCTCGATGCGCGCCACATAGGCGTCCAGCCCGCCGCCCGGCACCGAGACGTCGAAAGAAGGCGCCATCGGGTGCGCGCGCCCGATCTCAACGGTCTCCTCGCGCAGCCGCCACATCTGGGCGGCTTGGGCGTCGGAGCTCGCGACCAACCCGTCGATGATGCCGGCCTCTTCCCAGATTGCCGCCAGCCCATCCTCCAGCGCTGCCCGCGCGGCTTCCATCGAGTCGGCGCCGAGCCCCAGCACCAGCAGGCAGGGCGCATCGAGCGGCAGCTGCCCGGGCGAATAGCCCAGTGCCCGCTGCATGAACGAAGCAAAATTGCGCCACAGGATCTCGGCGGCGGAAAGCCGTGCGCTGGTCGAGCCCAAAAAATGCCGCACGATCTGCTGGGCGCTTGCCGCATCCGGCACGCCGACCAGCGCCGTGGCGCTGGCGCCTGCCACCGGATCGAGCCGCAGCGCCACGCGGGTGACGATGCCGAGCGTGCCCTCAGCGCCGATAAAGAGATGCTTCAGATCATAGCCGGCGCTGGTCTTCAGCACGCGGGTGAGATCGCAAAACACCCGCCCGTCCGGCAGCACGGCCTCGAGGCCGAGCACGCGGTGGCGCATCGTGCCGTTGCGAAACGCCATGATGCCGCCGGCATTGGTGGAAACCATGCCGCCAATGGTGGCGCTGCCGCGCGCCGCAAGGTCGATGCCCGGGTCGAGCCCATGCTCAGCCGCCGCCTCCTGCAGCGCCCCCAGGGTCACGCCCGCCTGCACGATCGCCACCCGCGCGAACGGATCGATCTCCTCGATCCGGTTCAGCCCGCTAAGATCGCAGATCACCTGACCGGCGGACGTTGACGCCCCGCCCGCCAGCCCGGTGCGCCCGCCCTGGGCGACGAGGCTGACGCCGTGCTCCGCGCAGAACTTCACCAGCGCGGCGACGCCGCCGGTGTCGGTAGGGCGCACCAACGCTGCGGCGCCGAAATTGCGCGCGTCAAAGCCGGGATCGCGCGACGCGAGCTCGGCGGCGTCCCAGATGGTGGCCGTGGGGAGGAGGGTGCGGAGGGCGGGCAGGAGGGAGGCGGACATAGACGAGCTCCGGTAAGCGGGAGAGCTCTATCCTATAGATGCGGGAGCGCGCAGGTGCCACGCCGAATACTGAGACACCGAGCCGCCCGATACCATCCGCTCCAAGAATCTAACCCACCCACACCGAGCATCCAACCCTCTGGCCGCTCGCCGCATCCCGTACCTCCTTCGCGAACACCCGCTTCAACCCGACCCGGTTGGCCCGCACTTCCTTGCTCGCAAGATAGGCCGGGTCGCCCACTTCCCAATGGTAGCGCGCGTTTGCGGGCGCTCGTTTCCAGGTGAATTTCGAGACATAGGCCACCTGTCCGGGCGTCGTGTCGGCGAAGCGGCAGTCGATGGTCGCCGGGATCATGCCTTTGGCGGCCATCGCGTTGACGACCTTGTCGGCGTCGGCTGTCGCCAGCCATTGGTCGATGCCGCTTGTCTGGTAGGCGTCTATGCCCCTCGGCAGGTGCGTCATGCATCCGCCAAGCAGCATCAGCGCGGCAAAAGCCGCGCCTGCCTTGCCTGCTCGCTTATAGTGTTCCCGATAAATGCCCATTGCCCGTCTCCTTGTCCCGAAAGAGTGGAAAGTCCCGGGCGGAAGATGGTCCGCAGGCGTCGCTTCGTATATTAGCCGTTCTCACATGCTTGGCTCGTCGGGGGCCTCGCCCTTCGACGGGCAGCAGCCGGCGCCGCGCCCCTGTGACCGCTTCGCCACAGAAGTTAGCCGCGTCACCTGTTAACGGCCCCGATCCCCAAAATTAACCTTTTGTTAACCATTGCCCCGGCACCCTTTAATCATTGAGTAAGGATTCGCCTGGTCGTGACCTTCGCCGCCCCTTTGCAGAACAAATCCATCCGCTTCCGCGCCCGTTCCTTCGTCGCCTTCACGTTGTCGCCGGAGGCGCCGATCGCCGACTGGCTGGAGGGGCTGGATCACTGGATCGCCAATTCGCCGGGCTATTTTGCCGGCCGCCCCGTGGTGCTGGATCTGAACCTGCTGCAGCCGGGGCCCGAGGAGATCGCCGCCCTTGTCGGCACGCTCGCCCGGCGCGGTATCCGCGTCTATGCGATCGAGCTCGAGGGCGCCGAGCTCGGGCCTGAGCTGCCGCCGCTCTTGGCCGGCGCCAAGGAGGCGACCGCCGAGGGGCTGCTGGGCCGGGCCGCCCGCAAGGCGCGGGCCGAGGAGCTCGAAGCCGCCGCCGGGGAGCAGGCCCAGGCCGCTCGGGAGACCCAGCCGGCCGCGGAGGCGGCGCCGGCCGAAGTTTCCCCTATCGAGATGTCCGGCGACGAGCCGGTCGACCCCGAGCTGGCGCGGCTCGAAGCGGTCAGGATCGAGCCGGCGCAAGCCGCAAGCGCGGGCGCCGAACCGGCGCAGCCTTCGGCCGGCACGCTGATGATCAAGGCGCCGATCCGCTCGGGGCAGTCGGTGTTCCATCCGCATGGCGACGTCATCGTGCTCGGCTCGGTCGCGTCCGGCTCGGAGATCGTCGCCGGCGGTTCGATCCATGTCTACGGCACGCTGCGCGGCCGCGCGATCGCCGGTTCGGAAGGCAATATTTCGGCGCGCATCTTCTGCCGCAAGAACGAGGCTGAGCTGCTCGCCGTCGACGGCTGGTACACCACCGCAGAGGAGATGGAAGGCGTCTCGCGCGGCAAGGCCGTGCAGGCCTTCCTCGACAATGATGCGCTGTGCGTGGTGCCGCTTGGCTGAGGCGCAAGCTTCGGACCGGTTTCGCGTGCGAAAGTGACAGTGCATGTCGCCCAAAAGTGCCCAGCGGTTTTGGGGCAACGACATGCACCAAGGAATGAACAGTCCGCCGTGCCCGGCACGGCCAGAGAATAAGAATCGCCAACGGAGGCTGGATATATGGGCAAGGTAGTCGTGGTCACTTCGGGCAAGGGGGGCGTCGGCAAGACGACCTCGACGGCCGCGCTCGGCGCTGCCGTGGCCAAGACCGGCAAGAAGGTGGCGCTGGTCGATTTCGACGTCGGCCTGCGCAATCTCGACCTCATCATGGGCGCCGAGCGCCGCGTGGTGTTCGACCTCGTCAACGTCATCCAGGGCACCGCCAAGCTGTCGCAGGCGCTGATCCGCGACAAGCGGCTGGAGACGCTCTATCTGCTGCCCGCATCGCAGACCCGCGACAAGGATGCGCTGACCGAGGAGGGCGTCGCCGAAGTCATCGCCCGGCTGCGCTCGGTGTTCGACTATGTCTTCTGCGACAGCCCGGCCGGCATCGAGCGTGGCGCCCAGCTTGCCATGCGCTTCGCCGACGAGGCGGTCATCGTCACCAACCCGGAAGTGTCGTCGGTGCGCGACTCGGACCGCATCATCGGCCTGCTCGACGCCCGCACCATGCGGGCCGAGCAGGGCGAGCTGGTGCAAAAACACGTGCTGGTCACGCGCTACGACGCGGCGCGCGCCTCGCGCGGCGAGATGCTGTCGATCGACGATGTGCTGGAGATTCTCTCCACGCCACTGCTCGGCATCATCCCGGAAAGTCAGGATGTGCTGCGGGCCTCTAATCTCGGCTCGCCCGTCACGCTCTCGGAACCGCTCAATGGTGCCGCAAAGGCTTACCTCGAAGCGGCAAGGCGCCTGGAAGGCGAAGACCTGCCGGTGGTCGTCCCCTTCGAACGCAAGGGCTTCCTCGACCGGCTTCTCGGAAGGAGGGCCGCATGAGCATCCTCGACCTCTTCAAGCGGGGCACCAGCGCGCCGGTGGCGCGCGAGCGGCTGCAGCTGCTGCTCGCCTATGAGCGCCAAAGCCGCGGCCAGCCCGACCTCGTCTCCATCCTGCGCGAGGAGATCATGGCGGTCATCGCCAAGCACGTGCAGATCGACCAGGACTACCTCCAGGTCTCGATGGACCGTGGTGCCACCATGTCGACGCTGGAGATCGACATCCAGATCCCCAACAAGAGCGCCGTGCCGCTCGCCATGGCGGGGTGAGAAGCTGATCTCCCCCCTTGTGGGGGAGATGCCCGGCAGGGCAGAGGGGGGCGCTGTCCCGCCAGCCTTGTCAATCTTGGGGCCTACACACCCCGGGACTATCGTCTTCTGAAGGCGCGGCGCCACTTCTGCAACGCCCGGCAAAACCCCCTCACTCCGGCTGATACAGTTCGTCCATGCTGCGCGCCGCGAGTTCCGCAAACGGCACCTGCTTCCTTACCCGACCATGCTCCAAAATCACCAGATCGTCGCAGAACGAGATCGTCGAGTGGTGGTGGCTGATGACGATGGTGGTGCGGCGGCCGGCGCGCGACTTCAGCGTTTCCACGATCGCCGCTTCGGAGAGCCCGTCCACCGCGTTGGTGGCCTCGTCGAGGATCAGTATGTCGGGGTCGCGCACCAGGGCGCGGGCGAGCGCGATGCGCTGCCTTTGCCCGGCCGACAGGTTGACGCCGCGATAGCCGACGACCGTCTGGTAGCCCTGCGGCAGGCGCTCGATGAATTCATGCGCCTCAGCAAGCTCGGCCGCGCGCCGCGCCTCCTCGACGCTCGCTGTGTCCTTGCCGTAGGTGATGTTGTCGAGGATGGTGCCGTCGACCAGCTCCAGCTCCTGGCTGGCTAAAGCGATATGCGCCCGCCAGGCGACCGGGTCGATCTCGCCGAGCGCCGTGCCGTCGACGAGGATCTGGCCCCCGTCCGGCTCGACGAAGCGGCAGAGCAGGTTGACGATGGTCGTCTTGCCCGCGCCGGAGCGGCCGATCAGGGCGGTCGAGCGGCCGCTTCTTATGTCGAAGCTCGCCGCATGCAGCACCGCCGCGCGCTGCTCCTCATTGGCATAGCTGAAGCTCACACCCTCGAAGGCGATTTTTTCGCTTAAAATGGCGAACGGCCGGCTGCCTTGCGGCGGTGCCGGCTTGCCCTCGGGGTCGAGCAGCCAGGTCACCTCTTCCAACGAGCCGGAAAGCCCCTGCAGCTGGCTCCAGGTCATCTGCAGCGCCCGCACATGCGGCTGCAGGCGGTAGAGCAGGATCAGGAAGGCGGCGACCAGCGGGAAGCTCAGGCCGGTGAGCCAGGCGCCGATCACCACAGCCAGGAACAGCATGGCGTGCAGCACTTCGGTCAGCGGTGCCAGCGCGCCCTGGCGGTTGGAAAGCTGGAAGGCGGCCCGGCGCACGCCGTCCGACGCCGCTTCGAACGCCGCCTTCTCGCGCGCCTCCTGGCCGAAGATACGGATCAGCCGGCCGGCATGGACGAGGTGCAGCATCCGCGAGGCGAGCGCGCTGTTGCGCGCCGCCACGCTGCGGCTCGGCTTCCGCAGATGCGCCGACAGCGCCATATGCGCCATCTGCACCAGCGCCAGTCCGAGCATCACCAGGAGCGTCATGCGCCAGGAAAGCAGCATCAGGAAGACGAGCAGGATCAGCGCCGCCGAAGCGCTGACGATCGAGCCCAGCATCGCCTGGATCGCGTCGGACGCCCGCCAGGATTCGCTGGAGATGATGTTGAGCAGCCGCCCGGGGCTCTCCTTCAGGAAGAACGGATAGCCGACATTGAGCAAGCGTCCGGCGAGCGCGCCGCGGATCGCCTGGCTGGCCTTGCCGTAGATATGGGCGGTCAGCACCGAATTGGTGAAGGCGAGCAGGTTCTTCATGACGATCGAACCGAGGATCGCGGCCGCGAGCGCGATCAGCCGCTCGCGCTCGCCAAGTCCCGCGCCGACCTTCTGCAAGAGGGCCGAGAAGCCCGCCATGCCGGCGGCGTCGCCATGTCCCATGATGATGCCGAGCAGCGGGATGATGAGGCCGATGCCGAACCCTTCGAGCGCCGCGCTCGCCAGCCCGAGCGCGACGACGGCGGGCAGCAGGCCGAACTGCCGGCGGCCGAGCGCCTGGCGCAGCATCGGCAGCCCCAGCGTCTTGCGCCCACTCGTCGTGCGGCCGCTCATTGCGCGCTGGCCTCCGCCCTGGCCTCGGCGGTCTCCGCGCCCGGCTGGGATCGCCGGTCCGGCCGTCTGGTGAGCAGGAGAACCATGAATTTCACCGCGCCAGCGACGTTCATGGCGACGATCGGCCAGTGCGACAGTTCGAGGTCCCGGTCGAATTTGGGGCCGCCCACAAGCTCGCGCAGCGCCGCCCGCACCGCCCAATAAAAATGGCGAAACAGCCAGGGCGCGCGGCGGATGTGCTTCACGCAGAGCGCGCCGTTGCCGAAATGATAGTCGCGGTGCAGCCGGTCGATCGCCTTGCGGTCGCGCCGGCCATGATGGTGGAAGATCGTCATGTCGGGCACGTATTCCACCGCCATGCCGGCAAGGATGGCGCGCACCAGATAATCCGTGTCCTCGGCCGAGCGCAGCGCGCCGCCGGCGCCGAAGCGCTCGTCGAAGGGGCCGATGCGGGCGGCGACCTCGCGATGCATGGTCATGTTGCAGCCGAGCACGAAGCCGCCCGGATGGACGGCGTGCGTCAGCCGCTCGCGCTGGTCGCAGCGCTTGACGGTGAAGGGCAGGTCGAGCGCGTCGCCGATCTCGACGCGGCCGCCGCGGATCAGCCATTTCTCGCCGCTCGCATAATGCCGCTCCAGGTCGGCGAGGTAGCTGCCGTCGAGCCGGCAGTCGTCGTCGACGAACACCAGCACCCGCCCGCGTGCCCGCGCCAGCCCCGCATTGCGCGCCGCCGCCAGTCCGGGGCGGGGCTCGTGGATCGCGGTCAGCGTGATGTCGGACGTTGCAGCGATACGCGAAAGATAGCTGGCCGTGCCGTCGCACGAGCCGTTGTCGACCACCACCAGCTCGGCGGTGAAGGCGGGATGCGCCCGGCAGGCGGCGAGGATCGAATCGACACAGGTCTCGAGCACCGCCGCGCGATCGCGCGTGCAGATGATGAAGGAGACCTGTGGCCGCTGCCCGGGCCACGGAGGAGCGGGCAGGGCGGGGCGCAGGTGCCGCAGCAACGGATGGCGCTCGGCGTTCATGCCGCCCCCATTCTGTAAGGCGCAAGCACCGACGCCGCCGGCGTGGATTTGAAGCGGTAGGCCATCCAGTCCGCGCGCTTGCCCGCCCACATCGAGGCCTGGCTCAGCCAGGGCGCCCAGGCGCCGGGGCCGAGCGCGTATTTCTCGCGGCGGCGGATCGCGTTCCATTTCCCGGTCAGCGTCAGCAATTCATGCGACAGCGCCGGCCGCTCCTCGTCGTTGACGAGTTGGTAGAGGAAATAGAACAGGTTGAGCGCGCCGGCCTCGAAGGAGGGTCGCGTCGGATCGGGCAGTGTGGCAATCCGCTCCTCCAGCGCCCGGATGAAGCCGGCTGCCCGCCGCACGGTGTCGAGGCAGACCCGGTCGCCGATGGCGCGCAGGTCCGCGCTGTCTTCCGCCAGTCCCAGACGACCGAGATTTTCGGCGACAATCTTGAGATGCGTGCGCCGCATCTCCTTGCCGTGCCGGCTGGTCACGCTGCCGGGATGGACGCGGTAGACCAACAGGCTCTCCGGCATCAGCGCCGCCGGATAGCGCTCGGCCAGTCGCCGGAAGAGGTCGAAATCCTCGGCGTGCCGATAAGCGCCGTCGTAGTGCAGGTCGGCCTCGCCGATGACTTTGCGGTTATAAACCACCGTCGGGTGCAGGAAGATCGTGAAGAATTCTGCCAGCACGGGGAGGCTGAGACGGAACACCGGGTCGAGCCGCCCCTTAAGGATGCGGCCGTGGAGCAGCGTATCGACCAGCGCGCCGCTGAAGCCGAGCTCCGGCCGCGCGGCAAACAGCGCCGCCTGGCGCGACAGCCGCCAGGGATAGGCGAAGTCGTCAGCGTCCATGCGCGCCACGAGCTCGCCACGAGCGACCGCCAGTCCCTCGTTGAGGCTGGCAACGAGGCCGCGGTTTTCGCGTGAGATTATGGAGACCCGGCTGTCGTCCCGGCGGCAGCGGTCGAGGATCTCGAGCGACCGGTCGGTCGATCCGTCGTCGATGGCGATAATTTCGAGCCGGCCGTAGTCCTGCCGCAGGATCGACTGCATCGCGGTGGCCACATAGGGCTCGGCATTGTAGACCGGCAACAGCACGGAGATGAGGGGCGCGGCGGTCATGGTCGACTCCGATCCGTCGGCTGCAGATCGAGCACCGGTGCGCCGCCGAACCGGCGGGTGTTGTCCGGCGCGCGCGTGCCCCGCCGCGCGACATACGGAAAATAGCGCTTGAGACTGTTGAGCGGCTTCTCGAACAGCATCCAGGAGATCGAGGCTACGACCAGCGTCGCGGTGCCCGCGACGAGGAAACGGCCTGGTCCCTGTTCCGAGACGTTGAGCGGGATCCATGGCTGCGCCTTGACGGCATAGGCAAGCAGGATCGGATGGTAGAGATAGACGCCGTAGCTGATGCGGCCGAGCCCGAGCAGTGGCGGCAGTTCGGCCAGCCTGCCGAGCGTGCCGCCGAGGCCGTTCGAGCAGGCGGTGACGATCGCCGTCAGCGGCACCAGCGGCAGCACCTGCACCAGCATCCAGCGCGGCCACTCCCAGGCCGAATTCGCCGGCCCCGGATCGGACCAGACGACGAACAGGAACACCGCCGCCAGGGCCGGCCAGCCGAGCCGCATCCAGCGCGGCACATCCGCGCCCCTGGCGCGGCGGACTGCAAGCAGCGCACCGCAGCCGAGCGCGTCCATCGAGGCCGGCGGCAGCAGGTCCCTGGCGAGCGCCGGGTCGGCGGCGATGGGCCAATAGAAGCGATAGGCGAGCGAAAAGCCGATGACGCCAATGGCGATCGCCTCGATGCGCCGGCGCGGCGCCAGAAGCACGATCAGCGGCCAGGCGAGATAAAACTGCTCCTCGATGCTGAGGCTCCAGAAATGGCAGAGCAGCCAGGGGTTCCAGTCGTTGCGCAGCGCGTACCAGAAGTTCGAGAGGTAGAGCGCATGCCAGGCGAGCGACGACCTCGACTGTTCCAGATCGGTGAACCAGACCAGCGCCAGCACCGCGAGATAGGGCGGGAAGATGCGGATCACGCGCCGCGCATAGAAGGAGCGCAGCGCCGGTCCGGCGGCGAATGCATCGGCATCACGCGCGTCCAGCAAAAGCCGTGTGATCAGAAAGCCGGAGAGCACGAAGAACAGCCTGACCCCGAGATGGCCGAGGAAGGAGGTGCCGTTTGGCGCAAGGAAATGCGCATAGAGCACCAGCGTCACCGCAACGGCCCGCAACGAGTCGAGTTGGATGTCGCGCGCGTTGGCCATCAGCGGCGTCCGCCAGGTCGGTCACGCCACGCGGCAGAGGGCGAGCGAATCTCGCCGCTGCGGGCCGACCACGCACCGTCCGGGCCGGGGGCGCAATCCCTGCCGGCCGGCGGAATGCCCATCCGAGTCACAATAATGGCATCCTCCAACAGGCATGCCCCCGCTCCACGATTGTCGCGGTGGATGTTGCGGTGCAACACAAAATGCTTACGGTTCTGAAATAAGATGTGATGCGGTTGTGAGACGTAAATGGTTGTGTTGTGAAAATATCCGCGCGGCCCATCCAATGGTCCTATGAGGTCATGGGCAATTGGTCTGATTTTCAAAAAGTATCAATCGCCAGGGATGCCGGGGAGTTTTTCCGGCAACCATAGCGAGTACGATCGGATTATTGCAGGAAAGGCTAATCAGACGCCAAATTGCCCAGTAGGGGCCCGTGAAAACATTTTGAATTTTCAAGTTCTTGTGCGGTGCAGCAGGCCTGCCGCCCGCGGGAAGGGGCCGCCTTGTCCTACCATCCGTCGCACGCTGCCTCATGACGGCGCTGCCGCAAAAGCCTTATCTCCGACCTCGACCGGGGCAGGGGGAACGGAAAGCAAGTGACGTCGATGCCGATTGCAAAACCGCAGGCGCATGTCGGCGCCATGCCCATCCTCGGCCTGCTCGGCTCCATGCTGTCGGTGCAGGTCGGCGCCGCTTTTGCCAAGAGCCTGTTCCCGGTGCTGGGGCCGGAAGGCACGACCATGTTAAGGCTTGTCATGGGCGCGCTGATGCTGGCGGCGGTGCTGAGGCCATGGAAGGTGCTGCCCTCGCGGAAAAGCCTGCCCTGGCTCGCCGCCTATGGCATCACCGTCTGCTCCATGAATATGCTGTTCTATGCCGCGCTCCAGCGCATTCCGCTGGGCATCTGCGTGGCGCTGGAATTCACGGGGCCGCTCTTCGTTGCGACCATCGGCTCCAGGCGCCTGCTCGATCTGGTCTGGATTGGCTTGGCGATAGCCGGCATTGCGCTGCTCTCGCCCTTTGCCGATGCCAGCCGCGGGCTCGATCCGCTGGGCGTGGCGCTGGCGCTTGCGGCCGGCGCCTGCTGGGGGCTCTACATCATCTTCGCGCAGAAGGCCGGCGCCGGGCTTGGCGTGCGCACCTCCGCCTATGGCATGGCGATCGCCGCGATGCTGGCGCTGCCCTTCGGCTTCGGCGCCGCTCAAGCCCATCTCGCCGATCCGCACGTCATGGCGGGCGCGGCCGTGGTCGGCCTGTTCTCCACCGCGCTGCCCTTCTGCCTGGAAATGCTGGTGCTCGCCCGCATGCCGGCCAAGGTCTACGGCATGCTGGTGTGCCTGGAGCCGGCCGGCGGGGCTTTGACCGGCTTCCTGTTTTTGGCAGAGAAACTCAGCCTTCCGCAATGCGCCGGCATCGCCGCCGTCATTGCCGCCGCCTTCGGCGCGGCGGTCGCCGCGCGGCAATCCGCGCCTTCGGCCTGACTCTGCGCGGAAGCCGTCGCGCGCACCCGAATCCATTTCTGAGCGGCGCGCTCCAAAGCGTTGCCCAGCTTAGAGAAACCGAGGCGGGCAGCGGCAATATCCGACCACATCCGGTGGTTGAAATAAGACTTAGGTCCTATCGAGAATAGCAATAAGTCCGAGTGGACAAGACAAGGGTCGTGGGCCACTTCCTAATCATGGGCTGATTGGGGATGCTTATGCTGCGACATTGCCAGCGGGGTAGTTCGGCCGACGGGCTGAAGGGTTGGCGTTGGGAGAGCGGGATGCGCGCATCGCGCAGGGGCTGCAAGCTGGTCTTGCGAGCGCTGGTTGCGTTGGTGCTGGTTGTCGCGCCTTTCAGCCTCTCCGTCGATGGTGTCGTTGCGACCAAGGCCTTTGCCGGCAAAGGCGGCAATGGCGGCGGGAACGGCGGCGGCAATGGTGGTGGAAACGGCGGGAACGGTGGCGGCAATAGCGGCGGCAACAGCGGAAACGGTAACAGCGGCGGCAACAACGGGAACGGAAACGGCAATAGCGGGAAGGGCAAGAGCAGCGAGAACAACAGCTCGAGCACTGCCGATGTCGACAGCCACGTGAACCCGGCGACCGGCGACAAGGTCGAGGCCACCGCCGGCAGCATCCAGGTCACGCACCGCAATGGAATGAAGGAGACGATCGAGAACGGCCGGTTCAGGATGGAAGACAAATACGGACGCACCATCGTCGACCGCAAGGCCACCATGGCCGATCTCAATCGCCTGAAGAGTTTGTGAGAGCAGAGTTTGTGAGAGCGAGGTTTTATCCGGATTAGATCTTAAGGGACCGAAGGTCAGCGCTGCAAAATCAGGTTGCCACCTTTTGCTTCGTCTCTGCGGTCCTGATCGTCTTGCGGTAGAATTTGGCTACTCACCTTACCCCCGCCTCCGTGCGGGGGTAATTTTTTGTGCAATTCAGGAAAAGTGCGAGCGGTCAGTTTCGTCGACTTCGCCGTAGCATTTGCGTGCGGATGCCTTGCCGGCGATAGCCTGAAGCTTGCGACATTGGTCCCCATATCGGCGGAAATGGTCTGAGTGATGGGGGCATGGGTCGTGGGCCGCTTTTATCGCTTCGCCCGAATGTGAATCCTTGCCCGGTCAAGAAACCGGTTCGCCCGCCTGCCGAGAGCGGAACTTTGGCCATAGCGAGGTGGAACCGAGGAAAAAGGACAGAATGCGCCTACCCGCCCGCACCAGGCTTGCCCCTCTCACGCTGCGCGTCGCTGCCGCGCTGGCGATTGTTGTCGCGCCCTGTCTGTCGGTGCCTGGCAAAGTTTCCAAGCTGGTGTCCACCGCCTATGCCGGCAACGGCAATGGGAACGGCGGTAACGGCAACGGCGGCAACTCGGGCTCGGCCGGTGGCTCGAATTCCGGCAACAGCGGCAACAGCAACGCCGGTGGCAACTCCGCAAACAGCAATGCCGGCGGGAACAACCCCAATGCCGGGCCGGGCAACAACAACGGCAAGGGCAATACCAATCCCGGTGGCAAGAACAGCTACACCAATGCGGCAACCGGCGACACGCTCTCGATCGACGGCAACAAGATAACCGTCGTCCATCGCAACGGCATGAAAGAGCAGGTCCAGAACGGGCGTTTCGAGATGACGGATGCGCAAGGCCGCACCATCATCGAGCGGCAGGCGACGGAGGAGGACTTGAATCGTCTGCTGAGCCTGTAAGGGCCAGGAAAGGCTACCCCCTTTTCCGACGCCCTTGCATGTCACCCCCGTCCCTTGAGGCGGGGGTGATTGCGTTTGAGGGGCGGGGAAGGGGAGCTGGGAAGAGGAACTGGAGAATTGAAGGGGAACTGGAGAATTGAAGAATTGAAGAATTGAAGAAAAAGGAAGCCTAGCCTACCAATTCCTCAATTCCTCAATTCCTCAATTCCTCAATTCCTCAATTCCTCAATTCCTCAATTCCTCAATTCCTCAGTTCCTCAAGTTCCCCTAATTCCTCTCCCTCGCCTCATGCATCAGCAGCGCCGCCTCGGTGCGGTTGCGCACGTTGAGCTTGGCGAGCACCCTGGTCATGTGGTGCTTGACCGTCTTTTCCTGCAGCGACAGCCGGGCGGCGACCTCCTTGTTGCTCAGCCCCTCCGCGACCAGTTTCAGGATCTCGGCCTCACGGCCGGTGAGCTGGCTGAGCGGATCGGGCTTGCTGCCGGTGGGCTGCAGAAGGTCGGAAAGCAGCCTGGCCGACAGACTCGGCGATACATAGCTCTGGCCGCTGGCGACGTCGCGCAGGATCTCGGCCAGCGCCTTGGAGCCGACGCCTTTCAACACATAGCCGCGCGCGCCGGCTTTCAGCGCCTGGGCGACGTCGGAATTGGTCTCCGAAACCGTCAGCATGACGATCTTCTGGTCGGGCATCGCTGAAAGGATGCTGGCCAGCGCGTTGAGGCCGCCGCCAGGCATGCTGATGTCGAGCAGAAGAATATCGGGCGTGCTGGCCCGCGCCAGCCTTTCGGCGTCCTCGGCGCTGGCGCCTTCGCCGACAAGTTCGAAGCCGCCGATTTCGCTGAGGCTGCGCGCCACGCCCTCGCGAAACAATGGGTGATCGTCGACTATTGCGATGCGGATGGATGTGCTCACGGTTGCTCCTCGACAGACAAGGTGATCACCAGTCTAGTTCCTCCCGGGCCGGACAGCGTCTCGAACTGCCCGCCTATGCTTTCGATGCGCTCCCTGAGGCCCGCAAGCCCAAGGCCCTCGCTTCGGGCGGGGTCGAAGCCGGGGCCGGTGTCCAGCACCTCGACAAGGAGCTTGCCCCCCTTCGTCGTGGCCCTGACCTGCTGGCCCTTGCCCTTGCCGTGGCGGTAGGCGTTGTTCAGGCCCTCCTGCACGAATCGGTAAATGCTGATCTTTTCCGAGGTGCCGAGTTCCGGCAAGCGCTCGGGCAAAGTTAACAACACTTTGGTGTCGGTGCGGCGCTCATGCTCGGTCACCGCCAACCGCAAAATGTCGGTTACGGCCTGGGTTTCGATCTGCGGCAGCACCAGCCCGTTGCAGATGCCGCGTATTTCGCGCATCGCTTCGCCGAGCGTCTTGTGGATGCCGGCGATCTCGGCTTCGCGCAACGTGCTCGACGTGGCCGGGTCGACCAGCATCGGGCTGTCCATCCTGAGCGCGGCGAGCGCCACCAGTTGCGCAGGCCCGTCATGCAGGTCGGCCCCGATTCGGCGCAGATACCGCTCGTTGATGGCGGTGGCGCGGCGCGAGGCGCGCTGCACGCGCTGGCGCAGCGACGAGTTTTGCGCCAATGCCATCTGCAATTCGGAAACCTTGGCCTCGAGCGCTTCCTGCTGGATGGCGATGGTGCGGCTGCCGCGGAAAACGATGCCCGAAAGCAGGGCAAGCGCTGTCGCCGTGGCGGCCGCCACCACCAGCCAGCTCCACCACAGGGCGGAGTTCAGCGATTCCTCGAAGTCGCCCGACAATTCGTAGAATTCGCTGACGGCCACGACCTCGCCCGACCAGGGTTCGCGTACCGGGTTGTAGATTTCGAGCAGCGGAGCGTTCATCGACCGTTCCTCGTCGTCTTCCTCATCTTCGAGCTTGTTGTACTTGACCATGACATTGCCGGCGAAAGCGGCAACGAGGTTGGCGTTGGGCTTGATCTGCTTGCCGATGAGCTCGGCATTTTTCGAATAGAGGATCGTGCCGTCGCGCCGCCACAACTTGAACGATACCAGTCTTTTTCCGAGCGCGCCCTGACCCAGCGTCTCGTCCAGGGCCCGCTTGACGGTGTCGTCGAGCTCCTGGCTCTTGCGCATGTCGGGCAGCAGCGGCGCAATCACGCTGTCGACATAAAGTGCGGTCGTGGCGGCGGAATTGTGCATGACGCCGTCACGGATCTGCGATGTCACCCACAGCCCGACCACGAGCATCACGGCCAGAAGTCCTATGCCGCCGGCGATCACGAACTGCCAGGCCAGGGAAAGCCCGCTCCAGATTCGTGCAAGTCGCTTGAAATATCGGCCAAACATCGGCACCGCTCACCCACCCGTCGGCGAGAGTATAGGCGAGGCAGGGCAATTGCGACACCGACCTTGGTCTGTGCCCGCGGCGAAGGTTAATGGCCGGCGGTTGCCCGCGTAGACGGGCGGGGCGCAGATTCGCAAGCGGCGAGGCTGCTCTCGATCAAGAACGGCAAAGGCCCGCGCCACTCCTGTTGACGGGGGAAGACGCGGGCCGGTTGCCACCTGAAACTGCGGATTATTTTCGCGACGCAGACACAACCACCAATCGAGCCCCGCGTCCATACCAAAAGTCCTATTCTTCGCCCTATACGGTGCCGGACCCATCGGATGGCCCGGTTTTGGAAGCCCGTCAAAGACCGCCAGGCCGTCCGATGGCAAGGCGCGACCGCCGCGGCGGAATTCGCCCCAAAATAAGTCAGGCCCGGGGCCTTGCTGGTTCGAACGACCGCCGTTTATACAATGTTATGACCTTGCTGTTCGTGGCAACGCAGTATGGACGCCGGCACAAAAAAACATAAAAGAACCCAGCGATTGTCGATTTTTGAGCTCGAGGCACTGCGGGAAGCTTTCCGGCAGTCCGTTCGCGACAACGACGTCACGGAAGCCGAATGGGCGCGGCACGCCGAGCTTTTCGTCAAAGCAGCGCTGCAAAAAGGCGACCGTCCCACGCGGGTTTGAGCGTCCAGCGCGTTTCAGCGGATCGCCGAACCGCTCTAAGCCTTTGTTTTCGCGCGGTTCCGGACGGAAAGCCCAACGCCTCTCCTGCAAATTACCTGGCCGATCGGACCTTTGCGTTGCCGCATAGGACCTCAGCCAAGATTGCGGGCGCAAGGCGAAACGGACACTGTGTCCCCCGCGCCGGCTCCCCCCAAGGAAACCCAAAGCCGGCGCTTTAGCCCGGCTTGTCCGTCAAAGAGCCGTACTCTTTTACCGCCAAGGCAAGCCGGGCTACCCACAATTGCTTATCCCGGTGCTCCTTCCCGCTCGACATCGTCTCCAGTCGCGGTGCCAAAGGCTTCGAGAGCAATCCTCGGTTGGCCTGGCGGCCGGCGCAGCCCTATAAAGGCACATGTCGGCTCTCGACTCGGCAAAGCAATGGGCGCGGGCGATCAAGCGCGATGTGGTGGCGCTTTGGATTGCCGCGCGTGACCCGCGCGTGCCCTGGTACGCAAAGGCAACCGCGGGCGCCGTCGCGGCCTATGCGCTGAGCCCGATCGATCTCATCCCGGACTTCATCCCGGTCATCGGCTATCTCGACGATCTGCTGATCGTGCCTCTCGGCATCATGCTTGCCGTCAGGCTGGTCCCGCCCGCCCTGATGCAGGAATTCCGCGTGGAGGCCACACGCCGCGAGAAGCCCGTGAGCAAGGCTGGTCTCGCCTTCATGACTGCGGTTTGGGCGCTGGCGGCGCTGGCGCTCGCCTGGCTGTTCTGGCCGAAGCCGGCCTAGCTATCCGCATTGGGCTCAACTGACCCGCCGACGGCCAATCGAAAAACGGCAGGAACATCCCGCCACCCCTCCTTGATAATCAAACTATTAGCAACCTCTTGTATTTGTTGCAAATCAGGATCATGCTTGTCGAGTGCATGAAACGACATGCGCGTGGGGTGGGTAAAAAGGGGTCAGGCGTGATGGAATTTGCAGTCTGCTACGACCACAGCGGGTTGAATTTGGCGTGGTCGATCTTCGTCGACATCACCGCGTTCTTTGCGCTGATGGCGCCGTTGGCGATGGCGCGGCTGATCGAGATATCGCGAGAAGATGCCGGGGCTGAATTGCAACTCGCGTAGGGGCTGTAGGCCGCGGTCCTAAGCATGTCTCCCGAAAGTGGGAACCGGTTTCGGGATAAAGACATGCGCAGAATCAAACGCCTGAAGCGCATGGAGCGAATCTGAAAGATCGCGACGCGCTTCAGTCTTCGCGGACGACCTTTCGGGCCGACAGGTCGCCGAGCAAGGCCGAACAGTCGATCTCTTCCTGGAAATCCGCTTGAGGATCGAGCACCAGCCACGAAGCGTGGGTGCGCAGGTTCCTCAGCCGGGCATTCTTTTGCATGCGGGCCTGCCGCTCGGCCTCGTCGATCGAAGCCCTTTCGGCCTTGTGGTGGTGAGAGATCCTCGGCATCGTCGCGCAAAACGCGCTTACCTTGCCTTCCGTTCCATCGAAACCGGCCGGTCGGCCTCTCAAGCGCAGTCCTTCAATTCGACCACCTCGACGCCGAGGCGAAAGGCCTGGCCATCGGCATAGGAGCGCGCATACTGCTCGGCTTCGAAGGGGAAGGTCAGCGTCGTGCCGTAGGCGGTGACACGCACCGTCCACTTCTGGCCTCGCACGAGTTCAACACCGTGAAGCTTCGCCGTCACCATCTCGCCCTCCTCAGATCCGGCACGCTCGCGACACCCGCATAACGTCGCGAAAGTCATTTGAATACAAATAATTCGACCCAATCGTGTCGTTACGATGTCGATTCCGACATTGGGTCGTTTGCGTCCGTGAAATGGTTCACCGACGGCAACACTTTTTTGGCGACGGCCGCGAGCAAGCGAGATGTCCCGCCCGGAACCGCTCCGGCTCCAGCGGGTTGGAGTCCTGGAAGAGGAGGTCGCCCTATGATCCGCAAGCTGAAGTCCGGAGAATACCGGCTCTATTCGCGCAAAATCGATCCCAGAACCGGCAAACGCCGTAATCTCGGCACCTTCAAGTCGCGCGAAGCGGCCGAGAAACACGAGCGCGAAGTGCAATATTTCAAGCGGCATTAGTGCATGTCGCCCAAAAGTGCGCAGCGGTTTTGGGGCAGCGACATGCATAAAAACAACTAGCTAGCGCGTCGCATGAGGCTGTTCAGACGCGACGCGCTTTAGGCCGACAACCTTACCCGTGCGGGGTCGGCGGGGTGCGCGGGCGAGGGTGGCCGGGCACATTCGAGCCGATATGGTCGAGGTCGCAACGTTTCGTCACCATCTCGACCGACTTGGTGTCGACGGTCACGCGTCCCAGCACCTGAACGGTGGTGCGTTCGAGATCCTGATCGACATGGACGACATCGCCCTCCAGTCTGAGCTTGTCGCCTGGCTTGGCATTTGGCTCGATCATCGAATAGCGATGGGCATCGCTCTCGATCTTCAGCGTCACGCGGTCGCCGACGCGCTTGACCACCGTGGCGATGACAGCCACGCGGTCACCTACTTCCACTGCCGGCCGTGTCATTGCGGCCTCCTTTACGCTCCGAGCGGTTTTCTCGCCGCCGGAGCAGGCTGTCGACGAAATCGGCAGCCGCAGAAATAAACGGGAAAACAAGCGTTTGGTTGCCGGGGGATTGCCTGTCGCCCAGCTTGGCGGCTCACATGAAGCCGGGATTTCGCGGGAGATACTGTTTCAAGTCGCCATAGCCGGGCGATGCCATCAAGAGCATCGGAAAGGTGATGCGCATGCCTTGATCGACCGCAAGGTGGAGCGCGCTGTCGCATGTGCCCGGCAGGAAGGCGGATACCTTTTCGGCCGAACGATCCGCCGCCAGCCGCAACGCCGTTGCGAAGGCATCGCGAAGACGATCGGGCCGCACCACCGCCAGGGGGCCGATATGCCCGTTGGCGCTGAAATAGCTGTAGCCTACGGCGTCGCCGCCGGCGTAGAGCAAAACCCCTGTCGTTGCCGGGTCGGTGCGCAGGTAGCGATGATGCTTCTCTCGCGAGACGCCCAGCGCGCGACGATCGATCTCGACGAGTTTTTCCATCGTCGCGGCGCTGTCGTCGATTTCGACGGCGCGCAACGGCGGCTCCGGCAACGCCTTCATCACCCGTTCGCGCGCGGCACCGAGAAGGTAGACCGGCGTTTTGGGAAACAGGCCGTGCCGCATGTAAAGCCCCTGCGAGACAGGGTTGAAGGTAAAGGTGATAAGCGCTTTGTCGGCGGCGCCCGATTTGCGGGCGTGTTCCACGGTTCGTTCCAGCAGCGCATTGCCGATGCCGTGGCCCTGCCGGGCCGGATCGACGAACAGCTGGGCGAGGAACCATAGATCGTCGCAGGCCCAGCTCCAGGCGAAGCCCAGGATATCGCCGCCGTCTTCCGCGACCCACAGGCCATCGGGGTCGTCCTTGAGCGAAAACAGCTGGAAGTTGGGAGGGCTTGCCGCCGCCATCGGGCCAAAGCCATGCCGAACGGTGAGTTCGTTGATGCTGGCGACCACCAGCGCATCGGTCGCGGCGAGATCGTCCGCGCGAGCAAGCCTGTAAATGAGCGACATGGAACCACCCCCGGCGATATTTTGAGCCGCGACGCCGACCATAGCAGCTGTTCATGCGTGCCGTCTTGGCCGCCGGGCAACGACCGCATTGCTCGTTTACAATATCCTACCCTGGGGGATAGGATATTGTATGACGATACACAGCTCCCATCCCGATATCATCGCCCGGCTCAAGCGCGCGCATGGCCATCTCGCCGCGGTGCTCACCATGTTCGAGCAGGGCCGCTCCTGCCTTGACCTCGCGCAACAGCTCCACGCCGTCGAAAGCGCCGTCGGCAACGCCAAGCGCGAGCTGATCCACGACCATATGGAGCATTGCCTGGTCGAAGGCGGCGGGCCGACCAGGGACACGCTCAAGGAGCTGAAGCAGCTCACCAAATATCTGTGAGGCCGTTCATGCTGACGAAGATTCTCGACTGGTTCGGCTTCGGCTCGCACGGGCATGACCATGGCCATCATGAGCCGCATGGGCACACGCATGGCGTGATCGACGCGACGATCGCCACGACGGAGCAGGGCATCTGGGCGATCAAATGGTCGTTCGTCATCCTGGCGATCACGGCCGCGCTTCAGGTCGCCGTCGTCGTTTTCTCGGGCAGCGTGGCGCTGCTTGCCGACACCATCCACAACATCGCCGACGCGACCACGGCCATTCCGCTCTGGATCGCTTTCGCGCTGGCCCGGCGCAAGCCGACCCGCACGTTCACCTACGGCCTCGGCCGAGTCGAGGACCTGGCCGGCATCGTCATCGTGCTCATTATCTTGGCGAGCGCGCTCGTCGCCGGCTATGAGGCGGTCAACCGCCTCTTCAATCCACAGCCCGTGCAGTTTCTGGGCTGGCTCGCCGCGGCCGGCGTCATCGGCTTCCTCGGCAACGAGGCGGTGGCCGTGTTCCGCATCCGCACTGGTCGCCAGATCAACAGCGCGGCCTTGATCGCCGACGGCTATCATGCCCGCACCGACGGGCTCACCAGCCTCGCCGTCGTTGCCGGTGCGATCGGCGTCTGGCTTGGCTACCCGCTCGCCGACCCGATCATCGGCCTCATCATCACCGTCGCCATCTTCGGCATCGTGTGGCAGTCGGCGCGTTCCGTGCTGACGCGCATGCTCGACGGCGTCGAGCCGGGGCTGATCGACGAGGTTCATCACGCCGCCGGCCATGTTGCCGGGATCGACAAGGTGGTCGACGCGAGAGCCCGCTGGCTCGGCCACAAGCTGCATGTCAACGTGGAGATCGCCGTCAATGACGGGCTGCTGCTTGCCGCCGCGAACAACATCGCCGCGTCGCTGAAGGCTGAACTTTTCGCGCACATTCCCGCGCTCGACGTCGCCACGGTGCGCTTTGCCGAGGCGGCAGTAGAGGGCGGCCACCATCATGCGCCGGATCCGTTCCTGGTCTCGGGCAGGCTGGCCAGCGGCCTGCTCGAAATCGTCGACACACCGCAAGGTGAACGCATGCGGCTGCGCCTCTCGCGCCATGCCGAGGGCCTGCTTGCCAATGTCGCCATCGAAAGAGCCGGCGGTGCGGTCGAAAGCCTGCCGCTGTCGCCCGTCTGTGGCGACCATCACGATCTGCAAAGCCTGATTGCTCCGGCCGAGCCGCATGAGTTCAGCGCCAGGCTGCAACTGGCCGCGGGTAGCGACACGGAGGACCTTCCCTTCGCCATGGCCGAGCCGGAAGGTCACCGCAACGAGCACGCGCATGGATGATGTACGCGACTAGGCTGTGCGCGGACGCCGGCCGCCGAAGATCGACCATGCGGCGGCAGTGAGTGTTGCCACGGTGCCAAGCAGCGCCGCGAGGCTGGGCAGGTGGAAGACCATATCCCGCCACCTGGGCTCGACGACCGCGCCGGTGCTGAAGGCCTCGCCACTGTACTGGCAAAGAATCCACGAGGCGCCGCTGCGCACCATGTCGGCATCGATGTCGGAGATCAGCGCTTTCGCCTGGCGCTGAGCTGTCGGCATCGTCGCCATATAGGTGAGCAACGCCTTGGCGGTTGCGAGATAGGCATGGCTGCATTCGTTGAACGGGCTCTCCTCGTCGCCTTGGCTTCCAGGCATCAGGCCCCAGAGGCAATAGGTGAATTGCAGATTGCCGTGATTGTAGAGCCGCCTGAAAGTCGGGTCGGTCACCGTCTGTGCTTGCGCGAGGGCAAGAATATCGCCGCGGTAGCCCGCGATGACCGCCATCTGGCCGTGGGTCAGGCTGGGTATCTGGATGCCGGGGGGAGGCGGGGTCGACGAGCCGCTATGCGCTTGCGCCGATGCTGCCAGCGTGACCAGCAGGGCGCTCGCCAAAAAGAAATTGGCCGCCAGGGCAAAGAACCGCGGCGGCCAACGCATGGGATTTCAGGCGTAGCGGCGTGCCGGGCCGCGCTGGTCGCGCGCCGCGACCACGCGCTCGGCAACCGCGCCGAAGCCAAGTCCGACGACGGTCCACAGCACGAGTTGGATGCCGAGCGAAGCGACGCGGAACTGCCACAGCACCGTCGCCGAGAAGTTCTCCGGCACCTCGTTGATATCGGGAAGTGCTGCCTTCACCAGCGCGAAGACGACGAGGAAGGCGAGCCCGGCCACGATCGAGGCGTTCCAGGCGCCGAGCCGGGTCCACAGCCGCTGCGCCAGGCCCACAGCCGCCACCATCGCCGCGATCGAGACCACGATCATGATGAAGAACAGCTCGGTGCGGTAGGCGATGGTTTCGGGATTGCCGACCGCCGGCGGGTTCGCCGGGTATTTGAGGCCGGGCACCACGATCACGGCGAGGAAGCCGAGCAGCGCAAGCAGCGCCGAGGTGCCACGCGGACCGAGCGAGCCCAGCCGGCCATAGGCGTAAGCGAAGACCAGCGAGAACAGTCCGCCAAGCGCCGCGCCATAGACCAGCACGCCGGTTGCGAGGCCAATGCCCGCCTGCGTGGCGCGGCTGACCATCTCTGGCTCCGGCGCCTGGCCTGCGGCCTGTGCCTGCTGTTCCTCGAAGGCGATCGCCTTGTCGACCTGCGGCTCGCCATAGACGCGCGCGAAGGCGAACGCCAGAATCCCCGCCACCAGCCCGACAAGCATGCCGCGCAGCAAAAGTTTTCCGACCATGTCAGAGTCCCTTCAAGCAATTCCCGCAAAGATACGAGCGTTTTTCCGACCGGAACTGCGTTAGACCAAAACTCGGAACGGTTCGGCGATGCCGAACCGTTTTAGTGGCAGGGGAAGCCGAGCAGGTGGCGGCCGTCATGCACGAATTCGTGCACCGCCGTGCCGCGGATCAGCGACGTCGCGCCTTCTTCCGCGCCGACGAAATAGATCATCAGCATCAGCATCAGGCCGGCGAAGATCGCCCAGGGCAGAAGCTCGCGAACCGGAATCGCAACCGGACCGTAGCTGGGGGCGAAGGTGGTGTCGGACATATTGAGCTCCCTTGGGATCCTGCGTCCCGTTGATCGAACAATGCTGCGGAATAAGGCCTGACTCTCGGCTGGTGCCGATCACAGTGGCGCGACCGTGCCGGATTCGCACCGGCTTCCAATCCCGTGTAGCGCTAAAACACTTGTCAGCACTTCGTTCGCCTGTCAACGACATGTAATGGCGGGCACGGCTCGTGCCGCCAAAATTTCATCGGGCCACGGAGTTCTGGATGCTCGCCCGCCTGACGATGATCGCATGCGGGGCGACGCCCGGCATGCGCAAGGGTCGCTTCCCAAGCGATGAGCCGCTGGAACCGCGAGCCCTTGAGCGCGCCGCCGGGCTGGGCTCGTCGCTGCGCCGCGCCGATCGCGTCTGGACAAGTCCGGCGCTCGCCGCGCGGCTGGCGGCTGAGGCGCTCGGCCTCGAGGCAACGGTCGAGCCGCTGCTTGCCGAGCAGGATTTCGCGCGTTGGGCCGGCAGAAGCTTCGAGGAAATGCAGGCTGAGGATCCGCAAGGCATGGCGGCCTGGTTCTCCGATCCGGACGCGGCACCCCATGGCGGCGAGTCGCTTGCCGCCGTCGCCCGGCGGGTTGCCACGCTGATGGAGCGCCTGGCCGGCGAGAGCGGCCACACGATAGCGTTCACGCATGCCGTGCCGATCCGCGCCGCGATCGTGCATGTGCTCGGCGCGCCGCTCGCCTCTGTCTGGAACATCGACATCGAGCCGCTGTCGCTGACCGAGTTCCGAAGCGACGGCCGCCGCTGGGTGCTGCATGCGAGCGGCGTCACTGTTGCCGGCTAGACAGTCGGGCACGATTGGTCTCGCACGCGAACGGCACGATACGCAGCCAGCAGACGGGCGGGGCAGACCAGGCAGGCGGAAAGAACGGCGACACCGAGGATTCTGCTCATCGTGGTCTACCGGTAAAGGTGTGGGTACCTGGCCTTCTCGGTCTGGCAACTGTCCCCTCTCTGGGCCGCCATCGCGAAAGCTCTTTCATAGGTACGTGCAGCCCTCTTGAACTTGGGAGGATTGGACGTCAGGTGTTTATCGATCCCGTCATACAAAAGGACGGGAACGGCTATCATAGCTTTTCCATCCTCATTTAGCCTCAGCGCCGGGCACTTTTTCATAACACCGACGAGGTTGCCGGCGATTGTAGCGGCCAAATTTAACTTGGCGTCGGGCAGTCCAGCCAGATACTCGATGTTTGACTTCGCGGCCCAAGCAGCCGAAGGCGCGAATGAAATTACTGCGATTGTAGCGAAAGCGAGCCTAAGTTTCATTATTCTTCTCCCCAAGCTTTACCTGAGCGAAGCACGTTTGAGCCTTTGTCGATAGCCGAAGGCGAGCCATCGTGTTCCATATCCACAAGCGGCTTAGATTTCGCGTCGCGCCGGCGATCATTGCTCCAATCGATCGATTGGAGCAGCTATGCCGCGCGCTGGTGCGCTTGTTCGGTTCTTGCAAGGAAGCAACGAGCGCATCGAACAAAGCAGCCCGACGCCCTCCCGCCAAGCCGCAACGGCAATTAGGTCAGGATATCGAGCCGCTTTGCCGCTTCAGCGATTGCTAACGGAACGGAAACGCCTCGCTGCTATCGTGCTGCCCCATGGCGAGGAGAGCCTTGCCGGAGGAGCCCGCCGCCCATGGCCGAATATCCCGAGATCGAGCGCCGTCTTCGTGTGCGCGAGTTCGTGCTCAAGGAAGCCACGATCATTGCCAATGGCGTCAGGATCGGCTGCTCGGTGAGGAATCAGCACGAGCAGGGCGCCGAATTGCGCGTCGCCGCCGACGCGAAAATCCCGGAACGCTTCCTGCTCGAGGTTCCAGCCGACGATACCGCCTATCGCGCCCTGGTGCGGTGGCGCCGCAACGACCGCGTCGGCGTGGCGCTCTACAGCAATACGCTGAAGGACTGACGCGCGGCCCGCCGTTCAGCAATTCGTGACTTGAAGTTGTCCGCGGCGTTCTGCAACCGCCTACCTGATGGAACGCAACCAGTGCACGTGCGTTCATAGCTGCCGATCAACAGGGGAATTCAGGCATGAGCAGGACAGCCGTCTGGGTAGCGATAATCGCCATCGTCGTCGTGGCTCTCTACCTGCTGCAGGCCAATGGCATGATCAGATTCTAGGGCGCTGATCGCGGCGTCAACAGCAGCGGCTCCCCCCGCTCAATGATGCGCTCACGGCCGCCTGTTCCTTCAGCCAGCGGTCGCGCGGCTTGCAGCTCGACGGTCGAGGCGACAGTTCAACCTCGACGACATCGCCAACGAGGCTTGGCTGAGCCGCCCGGTGCAATTCCATGGGGCGGACGCCGTCGCTGACCTCGAAGGTCAGCTTCGCCGCCTGGTCGAGCGCTACATGGTCCGAGACTTTGCGGATGATCGCGGCGAACTTGCCGGCTGGCATATGCACCGGCCCGCCTTCGTCCACGTCCCATAGCTGGACGAAGATTTCCGACCATGATTCCGGATTGGCCTCGCAATCCAGCGCCGAGAACTCTCCCGCTTTCACCTCGGTGACATGGTAGCCCGGCTTTACCGGTCGTCCATCATAGCGGAACACCAGCGGCCTGTCCTTGTGGTCCGCCAGAGCACCCAGCAGGTCGCCGATGGTCAGGTCGGACGGGTCGATCGGCACGATTTTTTTGTGATTGTCAGAAGACAGCATGTCGGCTATTCCTCATTTCAACATTTCAAGGATTATTGAAACGTGGATGAACGTCAAGCCCTGATCGCCTTTGGCGCGCTGTCGCAGGAAACACGGTTGCGCCTGCTCCGCCTTTTGGTCGTTGCCGGACCGGAAGGCATTGCCGCCGGCTCGCTCGCCGAACAGGTCGAGGTCTCGCCCTCCAATGTCAGCTTTCATCTCAAGGAACTGGAGCGCTCCGGCCTCACAAGCGCGAGACGTGACGCCCGCTCCATCGTCTACAGCGCCGAGTACGACGCGCTGTCCGGCCTGATCCGCTTCCTGATGGAGGATTGCTGCTCGGGCCATCCGGAAATCTGCGCGCCGGCGCTTGCAGCACCTTGCTGCCGGCCGGGCGAGGGGGCCTTGCGGTGAATATGTTCGACCTGCCGCGCCGGTTCGCGGCCGAAGCCCTGGGCACCGGTCTGCTGGTGGCGACGGTCGTCGGCTCCGGCGTCATGGCCGAGACGCTGACGCATGACACGGCGCTGGCGCTGCTTGGCAACACGCTGGCAACCGGCGCCATGCTGGTGGTGCTGATCACCATCCTCGGACCGATCTCCGGCGCGCATTTCAATCCGGCCGTTTCGCTGGTGTTCTGCCTCAACCGGTCGCTGCCGGCCCGCGATCTTCCGGCCTATGTGTTGGCGCAGGTCGCAGGCGGCATTGCCGGCACGTTCGCGGCGCATCTCATGTTTGGTTTGCCGGTGCTGGAGGTCGCGACGAAGCTGCGCACCGGTCCGACGCAGTGGTTCTCCGAAGGCGTCGCGACATTTGGGCTGGTCGCCGTCATTCTCGCCGGCCTCCGCTTCGAGCTGAAGGCCGTGCCGTGGCTGGTCGGCCTCTACATTACCGCCGCCTACTGGTTCACCGCCTCGACGTCCTTCGCCAATCCAGCCGTCGCGCTGGCGCGCTCGCTGACCAACACCTTTTCCGGCATCAGGCCACTCGATCTGCCCGGCTTCATCATAGCCGAGCTGCTCGGCGCCTTGATCGCGCTTGCGCTGATGGGCTGGCTGCTGCGGCCGGAGATCATCCAGCAACCCTTGAAGGCAGAGCCATGACGGTCACGATCTATCACAACCCGGATTGCGGCACTTCGCGCAACACGCTGGCCATGATCCGCGCCAGCGGCGAAGACCCGACAGTGATCGAGTATCTGAAGATGCCGCCGAACCGCGAACGGCTGATCGAGCTGATCGGCGCGATGGGCATCGCTCCACGCTCGCTGTTGCGGGAGAAGGGAACGCCTTACGCCGAGCTTGGCCTCGCCGACCTGAAATGGAGCGATGGCGAGCTGATCGATTTCATGCTCGCTCATCCGATCCTCATCAACCGGCCGATCGTCGAAACGCCGAAGGGCACAAGGCTCTGCCGGCCATCGGAGGCGGTGCTGCCGTTGCTCGAACATCCGGTGCGCGAGTTCGTCAAGGAAGACGGCGAGAAGGTCGTGTATACGTCTTAAAGCATGTCTCCCGAAAGTGGGAACCGGTTTCGGGATAAAGACATGCGTAAAATCAAAAACCCAAAGCGCATGGAGCGGATCTGAAAGATCGCGACGCGCTTTAGGGTGTCAGGTGCTTCATGAAGTAGATGGACGCCCTTGGTTTGCCGAACGGATCGACGAAATTATGCGGCACGACGCCGACTTGCCGCCAATTCATGCGCCGATAGAGCCGCTCGCTCGCTCCGCCCTCGGCTGTGTCGAGAAGGAGAAGGCTGCGCTTTCTCTTCCTTGCTTCGTCTTCCACCGATGCCATGAGCGCGGAACCGATGCCTTGCCGCTGGAAATCCCGATGCACGAGCAGCATGTAAACCTCCGCCCGGTGCAGCGCATTCGGTTCCGGCGACAGATAGAGCTGCACGGTGCCGACGAGATTGTCCTCGACATAGGCGCAGATGAGCAGGCGTTCCCCGTCCGCCAGCGCGGGGAAGATGCCCTGCCAATAGGACCGGGCCTGTTCTGCGTCGAACGGCAGGACGAAGCCGACGAGCGCCCCATGCTCGATGCTCTGCATCAAGAGCTCGGCGAGGGCGTCGAACCGCGCCGTTGCCTCGGCTTCGTCGATTACCGCGATACGCATGTGCTCTCCCTTCGAGGCTCGATTGATAATGGGCTTTGAGCGATCCGTGAAGATCGAAGCGCCTGCACCGGCCGCGCGCAATCGCCATGTCCTCGTTTCGGCGCTCGGCGTCACGCAGATCCTCGCCTGGGGATCGTCCTATTATCTGCCTGCGGTGCTTGCGGCGCCGATTGCCAGGGATACCGGCTGGTCGCTCGCCTCGGTCGTGGCCGGGCTGTCCTGCGGACTCCTGCTTGCCGGGTTGGTGTCTCCGATCACCGGGCGGCTGATCCAACGCCAAGGTGGCCGGCCGGTGCTTGCGGCAAGCTCGCTCCTGCTAGCTGCGGCGCATTCGCTGCTGGCGACGGCAACGGTCTATCCGTTCTACCTGCTGGCCTGGCTGCTCATGGGCCTGGGCATGTCGAGCGGTCTTTACGACGCCGGCTTCGCCACGCTCGGCCGCCTCTATGGACAGGGCGCGCGCGGCGCCATCACCAACCTGACCCTGTTCGGCGGCTTTGCCAGCACCGTCTGCTGGCCGCTCAGCGCTTTTCTGGTCGAGCATGGCGGTTGGCGCATTGCCTGCCTTTCCTACGCCGCCATCCATTTGGCGATCTGTCTGCCGCTCCACCTCTGGGTCATTCCGCCGCCTCCGACCGCGGCGCCCGAGCCAGCGGAACCGGGGTCGAAACAGCTGACAACTAGGAGCAGGACGCGGACACGCTTCATATTGCTTGCCTCCATCCAAACCTTGGCCGCGATGATCGCGTCCATGCTCTCCGTCCACCTGCTCACCTTGTTGCAATTGCGCGGCGTCGGCCTTGCAGCCGCCGTTGGCCTTGGCGCCCTGGTCGGCCCATCACAGGTTGGCGCGCGCGTGGCCGAGCTTCTGATTGGCCGCAATCGACACCATCCGATCTGGACAATGCTGACATCCGTGTCGCTGCTGGCGGCCGGAGTCTGGCTGCTGCTGACGAGCCAGACCTTTGTCGCGCTCGCACTGATCCTTTATGGCGCCGGCAACGGCATCCACACGATCGCGCGCGGCGCGCTGCCGCTAGTGCTGTTCGATCCTCAGCAGTACGCAGCGCTGATGGGCAAGCTTGCGACGCCCAGCCTCATCGTCCAGGCGGCGGCGCCCTCGATCGGAGCACTGCTCCTTGGCATGGGCGGCGGCAATCTTGTCCTGACCACGCTGGCGTTGGCCGCGACCGCCAATGTCGGACTTTGTGCCTGTCTCATCGCGGCCGTGCGCCGATGACCGGGCTTATTTATCGGCGGCCAGCGTCTCGTTGAGCACGGCGGCCAGGTGCAGGCCGCCAAGCGCGAGCTGCTCCACCGCCACCGGCGAGAACTGGTCGAAATAGGCCTGGTCGAGGATCACCGCATGCGGGTTGTCGGCCTTGATCTGCGTGCCCTTGGGCAGCGCGCGATAGGCGTCCTCGGCCTTTTCGTGGCACTCGGCCAGCCATTTCTCCGGCGTCTGGTCGGCGGCGGGCATGGCGGGCAGATGCGGGATGACATCGGTTTCGAGGTCGAGCGCGACCTTGCCCCAGTCATAGTATTTGAACAGGATCAGGCTTGAATCCCACACCGCGTGGAAGGTGGTGAGGTCGCGATAGGTCGAGCCGTCGGGCTTGGGCCGGTAGACGTTGAAGCTCACCGTCAGCGTGTTGCCGCCCTGGTCGCCCTGGCTGCCGTCCAGGCGCTCGACGCAATGCAGCGGCTGCGACAGATCGCCGACCAGGTGGATGACGAAGGCCAGCGCCTGCCAGCGTTCCTCGTCGCTCTTGGCCGGATCGGCCAGGATCTTCTCCTGCGCCGGCAGCGCCCGCATCAGGCAGACGCCGAAGCTCGCATTGTCCTTGCAGTCGCGCGCCGGGTCATAGGCCGTGGTGCTGGCGGTCGCGTCGCCGGGCTTGGAGGCCAGCGGAATGTCGATGAAATGCCAGTTCGACGTCTCCTTGTGGTTGTCGGCGCGATAGTCGTCGGCCCAACTCGCCACCGAGGCCAGCGAGACGGTGGCCGGCGGTTGCAGCTTCAGATGCGAGCGCAAGAGCTGCTCGATCACGTCATAGGCGTTCTGGCTGAGCCGGTGCTGCGCGATCTCGGCGATCACCGCATGCCCTTCCTGGCCCCAGGCCAGCGCCTGGCCGCACATCGCCCCACCTGTCGACACCGCCGCCAGGGAAAACGCCGCCGCAGCTTTCCACCTCATCGCCTTGCCTCCCCCAGACCAGAAGTTTCGATATGCAAGTACAATGGAAGCTTGTGACGCGGACATGAACGATCTCACGGACGCTACGCAGAAACCCGGGCCGGCAATCGCCGGCCCGGGTTCTTATTCGCCTACGATCGCGAAGCGCCTTAGTCGCGATGCTCCGGCATCGCCTTCAGCTGGTCCTTCGTCCAGTTGGTGACGGCATGCACGTCGCCATCCGCGTCGCGCATGAAATCGAGCTGGCTGGCGGCGACGGCCACCGGCTTGGCGCCGATGCCGAGAAAGCCACCGACATCGATGACGACCTGGCTGCCGTGCAGATGGTCGACCGAGCCGATCTTCTCGTCATCGGGGCCATAGATGGTGGCGCCTTCGAGCATGGCGGGCGTGAGTTCGGCATTGGTCAGTCTTACGTGGCTTGTGTGGTCCATGGCGCATCTCCTGTGGGTGTACAGGGATGAACCTCTGATACGGCCGAGGGTTCCGCCGACGGAGCGAAAAGCGGCGTCCAGCGAAGTGCCGTCCGTGAAGTCGGATCGTCGTCAATCCGCCGATGCGGGATGCTGCTGTCAGGCCGCCCGGGAAAAGAGCTCCTGGTACCGCTGCAGGTAGAGCGGCCAGCCCTGATCGCTGTCGACCCCGCCGCGCACGCTTTCCCAGCCCTGGCCATGCCGTTCGATATGGCGGTGCTCGATCTCGACCAGGGTGCGGTTTTCCGCCTCGGCGGTGAAGCGGACTTCCCACTCGCTCGTCCTGGCGAGGTCGGTTTCGATCTGCCAGCGCGGGCTGATGTCCCAGCTCAGAAGCAGCCTGTGCGGCGGCTCGTAGGCCAGCACCCGGGCGAAGCGGCATTCTGAGCCGTCGACGCCACGGTCAAAGACATGGCCGCCGACCCGCGGCTCGAAGATCGTTTCCGCGATCGGGACGGCGAGCAGATTGTGCTCACGCGGCTTGAAGCTGCCGAAATCCTCGGTGAACACCTTGAAGGCGCGCGCGATAGGCGCGGCGACGACGACTGAGTGTTTCACGGGCGCGGGTGCCGGCTGCTTGATCATGTTTCGTCCTCCGTCGGTTGGTCGACAACCCGCGCGTAAGCCGCGAGCGCCTTGCTCCAGAACTGGTCGATCTCCGCCCGGAAGGCCGCGAGGCCGTCCGGGTCGATCCGGTAGATGCGTTCCTTGCCCGAGCGCGTGTCGGCCACCAGCCCGGCATCCTTGAGAACCTTCAGATGCTGCGAGACCGCCGGCCTTGTGACAGGCAACACATTGGCCAGCCCGCTGACCGAGCTGGGGCGGTCGACCAGCAGTTCGAAGATGGCGCGTCGCGTCGGATCGCCGAGCGCTGTCCAGTATTTCGCGTTAGTGGCCACTAACGCGAAAGCTAGAGCGGTGTGTCTGCCCTGTCAAGCGGAAGCACGGGTGGTGTCTGGAGCAGGGCACATTATCGTGGCGGTGCGATGCTATACGAACCCGCACATATGGTCTGGGATTGCTGGGATGGAGTTCGGACCGGCGTGGCCGATCTAACGGAAGGTCACACTATTTCGCGGCGCAGTTTGACCACAATGCCGACGAGGGGTCCGAGATTTTCAAGCTCACACCCGTCGGGCCGGAATTCATGCAACGCGCGCGGCGCAATTGGGTCATCTTTCGTACCTGGGAGCGCAAATATCGCGCCGGAGAAGCAGATCTTCAATCTCATCCCGGTCGCGGTGGGGTCGATGCTGAATACGACGAACTCAAAGCCTGGCTCGACGATCAGATAGCACGGCTTCCCGCTTTGCCATCGCTCTACAGAACCGAGTTCCGCAGAAGGCCCGGCCGAGAAGGCCTCATAGCCAGCATGATGCGGGACTGGGAACTAGCTTGGTCGCCGTTCCAGAACGTATTGACTGAGCTAGCCCCGCTTCGCCTGCAGGCTCCGCGCTGCCTGCTCGATCGCCGCGCGGTCGTTGCCCAGCCGGTCGAGCAGCTCCTGCGCCTCGTCGCCGGAAATGCCGGTGCGCATGGCAAGCGCCTCCACCGTCAGCACATCCGCGCTGTCGATCTCGCGCGTTTCGGGCAGCGCGTCGCCAGCCGTCAGCGGCAGGGCCGCTTCGCGGTCGATCTCCATCTCGGCCTGTTGCCAGTGCCGTTCGTGATGGCCAAGGATACCGCCCTCGCGCTGAAAGATCTCATAGGCACGCTGCCTGATCTTCTCGGTCCGATCGTCGTCCATCGCCGTTCCTCCTTGCGTGTCACAAGAACGCGGGACAGGGCGGAACGATCCACGGCGTCGGCGAAGTGATCGAACGGCTTACGGTCCGTATATCGCCAGTGGCTTGCCGAACATACCGGGCTCCGGCTTCACGCCCAGCCCCGGCCGCTGCGGCACGGCGATGTGGCCTTGCTTGATGACGATCGGCTGCTTCTGGTCGAAATGGCCCTTGATGTATTCCTGCGCGATCCAGGCGCCTTCCATGCGGCGCGGCTCTACCGTGGCGGCCAGATGCACGCAGGCCGCCGCGATGATATCGCCGCCCCAGGCGTCGTCGCAGCTGTGCGGCAGCGAGCGGATCGCGCAGAGGTCGCGCACGGTGGTCATTTTGGTCAGCCCGCCAAGGCGGGTCACCTTGAAGCCGAAGCCGTCGGCGATGCCGAGCGAGATTGCCCGCAGCACCGCGTTCGGGTCCTCGGTGCTCTCGTCGAGATAGACCGGGTGGGTGACGCGGCCTTTCAGCGTCGCGATCTCGTCCATCGTGTTGCAGGGCTGCTCGAAGACGAAGGGGATCGCCTGGCAGAGACGGTCGAGATTAATGGCGGCGGCCACGGTCAGGCCCCGGTTGCCGTCCACCGCCAGCCGGGCCTTGTAGCCGACCGCTTCCCAGACCTTGTGGACGACCGCCACGTCCTCTTCCAGATTGCGCCCGCCGATCTTCACCTGCAGGCGCGGATAGCCGGCCTTCAACTTGTCGGCGGCGATCCTTGCCGTCTCCTCCGGCGGGCCGACGATCAGCGAATAATAGGCCGGCACGCGATCGGTCAGCGCGCCGCCCAGCAGCGTCGAGACCGGCACGCCGAGCTTTTGTCCAAGCAGGTCGAGAAAGGCCATGTCGAAGGCGGCCTTGGCATAGCCGTGACCGTTGAGCCGCTCGTCCATCTGCCTGGCGAGCAGCCTGATCGAGGCGACCTCCGCGCCGACGAGGCCGGGCGCGATTTCGGCGATGGCGGCGCGAGCGCCCAGCGCATGATGCGGCTGGTAGACCGGGCCGATCGGGCAGGTCTCGCCCCAACCTGTGAGCCCGTCATCGGTGACGATCTCGACCAGTGTGGAGTCCAGCGCCTCCACATCGGCGCTGGCCATGCGGTAGGTGCCGTTCTTGACCGGCAATTGGGCAGAATAGACGTTGATCCGCTCGATGCGCATGGCGGCTATATCCGCGCCCTGGCCGAGGTCGGATCGTAAGGCGAATCCGCGACCACTTCGGCGACCTTCCAGTCGCCGAGGATCGCGACGTCGAGCTTCGTGCCGGGCCTGGCAAAACGCTCGGGCAGCAGCGCCAGCGCCACGTCGTGCCCGAGCGCGTAGCCGTAGCCGCCGGACGTGATGCGCCCGACCAGCTTGCCGTCGCTGTAAAGCCCCTCATTGGCTAAAGTGCTTGCGCCATCGGTCTCGATCTTCAGCGTCACCGAGCGGCGCTGGTCGTTGCGCTCCTTGTATTTCAGAACCGCCTCGCGGCCGACGAAATCGCCCTTGTCGAGGCGGATGAAGCGCTCCAGCCCGCTCTCCAGCGCGTTGAGCTCCGGGTTCATGTCGCGATACATGGCGCGATAGGATTTCTCGAGCCTCAGCGACTCCAGCGCGTGCAGCCCGACCAGCCGCATGCCGTGCTTCTCGCCTTCTTTCAGGATCGCGTCGAGCAACTGCCGCTGGTAGGGCAGGGGGTGGTAGAGCTCCCAGCCCAGCTCGCCCTCATAGTTGAGGCGCAGCAGCCGCACGTCGCTGGCGAGGGCCACGCTGCCGCTCTTCACGCCGAACCACGGAAAACTTTCGTTGGAAAGGTCGATCTCGGTCAGCGGCTGCAGCACCTCGCGCGCCTTGGGGCCGACGACGGTGAAACAGCCGCGGTCGTTGGTGACGTTCTTCAAGACCACGCTGCCGTCGGCGGGCAGCAGCCTGGACAGATCGTCGAAATTCCAGCGCTCGGCGCGCGGCGTCGAAATCAGGTAGAACAGGTCTTCGCCAAGACGCGCCACCATGTATTCCGCCTGCACGCCGCCGTTGGCCGTCAGATGGTGCGCCAGCGTCACCTTGCCGATCGCCGGCAGGCGGTTGGCGATGATCCTGTCCAACCATGCAGCCGCGGCCTTGCCCGACACCTCGAACTTGGTCATCGGCGTCATCTCGACGAGGCCGACGGCGTTGCGCACCGCCAGCACTTCCTCGCCGACGAGGTTCCCCTTGGGCGTCCAACGCCAGCTATACTGGTCCTTGGCCTCGACCCCGTCGCGCACGAACCAGTTGGGCATCTCCCAGCCGTTGAGCACGCCCCAGACCGCGCCCAACTCCGTCAGCCTGTCATAGGAGGGCGCGGTCTTCTGCGGCCGCGCGGCGGGCATGTCCTGCCCCGGATATTTCTGCTCGGCATGCGTGCCCCAGGCCTCGCGCACCTTCTCGCGCGTCCATTCCTTGTTGGCGTAATCGCCGAAACGGCGCGGATCGAGGTCGGAGGTGTCGAGGCTGTTGCAGCCTTCGACGATCCGCTCCGACAGGTAATAGCCTATTGTCCCGCCCCACAGGATGCCGCCGGGCACGCCTTCGGCGAGCCAGACATTGGGCAGGCCCCAGGCCGGTCCCATCAGCGGCAGCTCGTCCGCCGTCATCTGGAAAGGGCCGCGCACATTGGCCTTGATGCCGACGCGCCCCAGCGCCGGAACCAGCCGCAAGGCCTGCTCCCAGTTCCAGGACACCGCCTCGAAATCCTCTTCGAGAAGATCGGCGCCGAACCAGGCGGGAACGCCGTCCTCGGCAAACAGCTTCAGGTTGGCGGTGCGCTCATAGGGCCCGAACATCAGCCCGTCGCCTTCCTCGCGCAGATACCCCTCGAAACCCTCGTCGCGCAGGATCGGCATTTCGGGCCGGCCCGCGCGCTTGCGCTCCACCACCTCCGGCACCGCTTCGGTGATCCAGTACTGATGCAGGATCGGGATCGCCGGGATGTCGAGGCCGAGCAGCGCGCCGGTCTGGCGCGCGTAATTGCCGGTAGCGCAGATCACATGCTCGCAGGTGATGTCGCCCTTGTTGGTCTGAACCAGCCACTCGCCGCCCGGCGTCCGCTTGAAGCCGGTGACCTCGGTGTTGAGATACACCTTGGCCCCCAGGTCACGCGCGCCTTTGGCCATGGCATGCGTCACGTCGGCCGGCGCGATATGGCCGTCGTCGGGATGATAGAGCGCGCCGAGCATCTCCTTGTTGTCGAGCAGCGGCCAGAGCTTTCGCGCTTCGTCGGGCGTCAGCAACTGCGCCCGCATGCCCTGCACCTCGGCGACGCTCATATAGCTCTTGAACTCGTCGAACCGGTCGCGCGAATTGGCGATGCGCAGCTGCCCGCATTTATGCCAGCCGACCGGCTGTCCGGTCTCGGCTTCCAGCCCTTCATAAATGTCGATCGTCGTCTTGATCATGCGCCCGATATTGATGTTGCGGGCATAGGACGGGATCAGCCCCGCCGCATGCCAGGTCGAGCCGGCGGTAAGCTGCGTGCGCTCCAGCAGCGCCACGTCGGTCCAGCCGCGCTTGGCCAGCCCGTAGAGAATTCCCGCGCCGACGCATCCCCCGCCAACGATCACCACCCGCGCATGTGTCTGCATCAAACCACCAATTTCTGACCGAGCCGAGAAAGAGCGCCGTCGAAGCTACAGGCGCGAAAAGCCCGTGTAACGTCTTCAAAAATGAGGGGTCATGATAAGCTGGATTTATGCAGCGGACCTGCGTACCGGCTCGCGGTCTGCGGCATTACTGGACCTGTCCCTCTTGTGCGGCCTCGTCCTTGAAGTCGACCTTCGTGCCCGGCTTGACCATGGCGGCGAGGTCCTCGGCATCCCAGTTGGTCAGCCGGATACAGCCATGCGAGAACGTCGTGCCGATCTTGCCCGGGTCGGGCGTGCCGTGGATGCCGTAGCTCTCGATCGAAAGGTCGATCCACACCGATCCGACCGGATTGTTCGGTCCCTTGGCAATGGTGAAGGGTCGCTTGGTCTTCACGCCCTTGAAGGCGAATTTCGGATTGTAGTGATAGGTCGGATTGTGCACCACGCGCCTGACCTCCGCCGTACCGCTCGGCGCCGGTTTTTCCTCGCTGCCGATCGAGGCGGGGTAGATAGCAATCGCCTTGCCCGACGGATCGAGGGCGCGCACCTGGCGGGATGCCTTGTCGATCTCGACGCTGGCTATCGGTGAAGGCGGATCGCCGCGGCCGACATCGGGCACCACCAGAGACGTATCGGCCTTCCTGAAACCCGCTTTGGGATTGAGCATCCTCAGCAATTGTTCACTGACATGGAAACGCTCTGCGAGCTTCTCCTGCGCATTGCGATAGCCGAGGCGATTGAGACGCGCCATGCTCTCCATGCGAACCGGAATGCGCCTGGTGAAGGGGCCGCGCACATCCTTTGCGGTAGTGTCATATGTCGTCAGCACCGGGCCGGCGAAGGTTGCCGAAAGCTTGTCCCACGTCTCTCGCGTAAGTTTGCCGTCCGAGGGCAGCCCGTTCGCCGCCTGGAAGGCCGCGACCGCCTTGGTGAAGTTCTCCGAAGCACGGCCGTCGATCAAGCCGGGCGAGAAGCGGGCGCGGTCCAGGAGCACTTGGGCCTTAAGCAGCATGGGGCTGACGCCGCTGGGCTGACCTTCGGTGAATTGAGCCTGATTGACCGTATCCGAATCCAGCTTGGCAGCCCGCGTGCCGCCACAAGCCAAGGCGAGTGCCGCCGCAACGATCAAGACGAGCCTGGCCATCGACATCACTCCGCGACCGCGACAAGGAACTCTGTCTATGACGCTGCGGGACTGATCTTGTTCCATCGCCGCGACGCCCCGCCGAACAGGTCTGTCACAAGTGGCTCGACCTGGCGGTCTGAGCACGCGCCCTTATGATGCGGGCCTCTCGCAGAAGCGACGGGCGGTCGCGCCCTATTGCCTTTATGAGCCTTCTGGCCTGAGCGTCCGAGATACCTGTTTTCTCTTTCAGCAGAATTACGAGTTGCTTGTCGTCAATTCGGCCACGGGAACCTTCACCGGGTTCAGTCATGTCGGAAATCCTCCTGCAAACCGAACTGGCAGAGCCGTCGAAGGTTTCACCGTGGCCCCGCTTTTTTGCGTCAGTCGCAGCCATGATCCTCTTGGCTCGAGCCTCCAAACTGGACGGTCACCGGGGTGGCCTGATCGCCGCTCTTGTAGCGCCCAATCGTTGCCGTAGCGCCGCACAAGCTCCCGTGCCTGTGCCGGCGAGCCTTAAAGGTTTCCAGGCGCCGCTCTTCATCTCGGCCCGATCTCCGCAAACATCCGGTCGCGAAACGCCTTCATCGCTTCCGGCGGACAGACCAGATAGAAGCTGGGACCGCCTTCATCGTGTATGTGTGCCTCCTCCCATATATGTTTGAATCGTAAGCTAGAAATCAGTTCCCATAAAAGCGGACAGGTGGCATTATTGCGTCAGGGCCAGCGCGATTTCTGATTCCATGGCCCCTCGTCCTGGTAACCGGCGGCTCCCCAACGCCCCCCGCCCGTGCCGTCGGTTGCCCTTAAAGGATCAAAAAACAAGCCGAACAGGCCAAAGCGCATCGCGGATACGCCGACGCGAGCAATAAAGCATGTCTTCCGAAAGCGGGAACCGGTTTCGGTATAAAGACATGCGCAAAATCAAAGACCTAAAGCGCATGGAGTGGATCTGAAAGATCGCGACGCGCTTTAGGTCGCGCGTCCTCGGCGAGACATAGCCAGGGCCGGCAGGCGCCGAGCACTCGGCACGGCGCCAGCTTCGATCTCCAACGCATGTCGGTAAGCAGCGGTCAGGCCACCTTTGCCAATATCTTGGCCATATCCGCCGAGTCGAACGCCCTCAGGGTCTCGGTTCTGATGTTGCCCATCGATGCGATCGATAGGCTTAGTGCAGTCGCGGCAATGTCGTCCTCTGCTTCGGCAACCGCCACGACATCATGCTTGCCCAGCGTCCACAACAGGGTGTGAATCTTGACCCCGCTTTTGCTGGCCATCGCCTTGAAAGCCTCAGCACGCTTCTGGGTGTCCTTGATGGTCCTGATACCCTGGTCGGTGAAATTCGACAGTAATACGTAATGAGCCATTGGTTTCCTCCCACAAGGGAAACGCGGGCGCTCACGGCGCGTCCGCCGTTCCCGGAACCACAATAGCACGTGCCCATCCTGCAAAGAAGCAATTGCTAATATATCGGCACGGGTTGGATTGCTGCGAGAGGCGCGAGTGTCATGTCTCGAAGGCAGCGCGCGCAAGGCGGTGTATGGACAGTCGCTGAACTCAGCCGGGCCCGATCTCGTCAAACAGCCAGTCGCGAAACGCCTTCACCTTGCGCTGGCGGATCGCTTCCGGCGGATAGACCAGATAGAAGCTGGAAACCGCCTTCAGCGCGTGGTCGAAGGGCCGCACCAGCCTGCCGGTGGCAAGGTCGGCGGAAACCAGCATGGTCCGGCCAAGCACCACGCCTTCGCCCTGGACGGCGGACTCCACCGCGAAGGTGGCGGAATCGAAGGTGAGGCCGCTGTTCGGATCGACGCCTTCGACGCCGGCGCTGGCCAGCCACGCCGCCCAGTCGATGCGGTAGCCGTCGCGGATCAGCGTGTGGTGCCTGAGGTCCTCGGGCCGCTTCAGCGGATGCGGACCCTCGAGCAGCTTCGGGCTGCAGACGGGAAACACTTCCTCGCCGGTGAGGAATTCCGACGTCAGCCCGTGATAGTGGCCACCGCCATAGCGGATGGCGACGTCGATGCCGTCGCCGCGGAAATTGGTCAGCCGGCCGGTGGTCGAGACGCGCACGTCGATGTCGCCATGCGCGCGGTGAAACCGGTAGAGCCGCGGCACCAGCCATTTGCCAGCGAAGCCATCCGAGGTGCTGACATTGAGCGTCGAGCCGGAATGGCGCGAGGTCGCCGTCTGCGTGGCGAGCGCCAACTGGTCGAGCGCCTCGCGCACCGCAAGCGCATAGGGCTCGCCGACAGGGGTGAGCCGCACCGAGCGTGTGGCGCGCTCGAAAAGCTGCACGCCGAGCTGGTCCTCCAGATGTTTCACCGCCCGGCTGATCGCACCATGGGTGAGGTTGAGCTCGTCGGCGGCCCGCGAAAAATTCAGATGCCGGGCGGCGGCCTCGAAGGCCGGCAAGGCATTGAGCGGCGGCAGTCTGCGGACCATGACGACAAAGCCATTTGTGAGTGATGGTAACCAATCCTTGCCAAACTTTGGTTTGTCCGTCGAGCTTTTTCCGGCCAAAAATCCTCACAGAATTTGTGATCAACGCTCACTTCAAAACCTGCGAGGACACCATGGCCACCGTTCATCCCTTCCTCTGGTTCAACCTCGATGCCGAAGCGGCGCGGGATTTCTATCTGTCGGTCTTCAAGAACAGCCGGGCGCTCGGAGCGATCGAGTTCACCGACAAGCCGCACGCGATCTTCGACTTCGAGCTCGAAGGGCAACGCTTCACCGCGCTCAACGCCGGCGGGGTGCCGCCCTTCAACGAGCGCATCTCGCTCTACATCGAGACCGGGGACCAGGCCGAGACCGACTATTTCTGGAACGCGCTCACCGCCGGCGGCGGTTCGGAACAGCCCTGCGGCTGGCTGAAGGACAAGTTCGGCGTCTTCTGGCAGGTCATCCCGAGCGAAGCCTTGCGGCTGATGAACGACCCCGACCGCGCGAAGGCCGACCGGGCGCGCCAGGCGATGTATTCGATGAAGAAGATTATTCTCGCCGACATCGCCGCCGCCCACGCCGGCCGCGCCTGATTTTCAACCCATCACTGCAAGGACGGAGAACACCCATGACCAGTCTCACGGGAAAAAAGATCATTGTCGTCGGCGGCAGCTCGGGCATCGGCTTCGGCGTCGCGGCAGCCGTGCTGGAACACGGTGCGGAAGTCGTGATCGTCGGCCGCTCCGAGGACAAGCTCAAGGCCGCCGAAAAGCGGTTCGGGACAGGGCGCGTGACGGGCATTGCCGCCGACATGGCCAAAGAGGCGGACATCGCCCGCCTGTTCGATGCGGTCGGCGCCTTCGATCATCTGGTGGCGACGGCCGGTACGCCGCCGCCCAATGATCCGATCGGCCAGACCGACATGGATTTCGTGCGCCGATTCGTCGATAGCAAGCTGATCGGCGCCGTGATGCTTGCCAAGCACGCCGTGCGCAAATTGAACAAGGGCGGCTCGATGATCTTCACCTCCAGCATCAACAAGGACCGCCCGCCGGTTCCCGGCGGCTCGGTCGTCTCGGCAGTCGCCGGCTCCTTCAGCTATTTCGCCCGCGCGCTAGCGCTGGAGCTCGCGCCGACGCGCGTCAACATCGTCTCGCCCGGCTGGGTCGACACTGAGATGTGGGACGAGATCGTCGGCGAAGCCAAGTCAGGCTATTTCAATGAGATGGGCGGCTGCATTCCGGCGGGCAGGATCGCCAGGCCCGCCGACATCGCGCCGGCCTATCTCTACCTGATGCAAAACGAGTTCATGACCGGCGAGACCGTCCATATCGACGGCGGGCAGCGGTTGGTTTGAGCGGGCGGGGCCGGGCCTCGGTTTGAGGATCCGGCCTCAACGATTGCCACGCATGAGCGCCGGGCGTCGCTTGCCGGGCCTTCGCAACGCAATGGCGTTTCCGGCGGAACGCTCATATACATGACGCTCGAATGAGCAGCGCCTCCGCCCCGTCGAGGAATGCCGTGCTAAGGGTCGTCGTCACCGCCATCTGTCTTGCCGCTGCGACAGGCGCCAGCGCCCATGACTGGTACCAGAACAAGGTCGATCCGGTAACGAACTTCAAATGTTGCGGCGGCACCGATTGCCGCCCCATACCGGAGTCCTCGGTGCAGTCCAGGGCCGACGGCGGCTACGTCTATCTGCCCGATGGTTTCAACATCCCGCGCGACCGCGTGCAGGAATCCCCGGACGGCCGATACCATATATGCGAGAACCATTACGTCATAACCAACCAGCCCTATCTGCGCTGCTTCTTCGCGCCGCGGCTCAAGGTCTCCCAGTCGATACCGTAGCGCCGTGGCCGCCGGCACCATGCCGATCGGAAGCCGGCTGCAAGTCCTTTCAATTTGAAAGGCTCGATTAATCGAACGGCAGGGCCGTCGCGGTAGGCTCCAGGCCTGTTATCGGCTGGGACGTTAGACATGCAACTTGTGATCGAGCGGTTTCATGCCGACGAATCCGGCGCGACAGCGATAGAGTACGCGCTCATTGGCGTGCTCGTCGCCGTGGCAATCCTGGTCGGGGCGACCTCGCTGGGTGGTGCCTTGAATGCCCAGTTCATGAACATCGCGACCTCCGTGAACAGCGCGATTGCGCCGTAGGCGGCGTTCCGCCTGCAGGACGCCATGGCGTGGGCCCAAGGCGAGGGGTTGCGATGACCCAAGCGACCAGCGACCTGTTCAGCTGCGATGCCGAAGCGCCTCGACGATCACCGTCATCGCCGGCGAGAGCTGCCGCCGGCTCGGATAGTAGAGGTGGTAGCCGGCGAAGGGCGGGCTCCAGTCGCCGAGCGCCACCGACAGGCGCCCCTCGGCCACGTGGCGGCTGACGAGGTTCTCGGGCACATAGGCGATGCCGTAGCCACTGATTGCGGCATCGATCATGGGAAGGGTCGAATTGAACGTGAGCTGGCCTTCCACCCGTACCCTGAGGTCTCGGCCGTCCCTGGCGAACTCCCAGGCGTAAAAGCCACCGAACGTCGTCAGCCGCAGGTTGATGCAATCGTGGCCGACGAGGTCCTGCGGTATCTTCGGCGCAGGACGTCGCGAAAAATACTCCGGCGAGGCGACAGCCACCAACCGCCAGTCCGGGCCGATCCGCACTGCGATCATGTCCTTGTCGATGCTTTCGCCGAGCCGCACGCCGGCGTCGAAGCGCTCCTCCACGATGTTGCGCATGCCGTTGTCGCTATGAAGCTCGACGCTGAGGTCGGGATAGTCGCTCAGCACCGGCTTGAGCTTCGGCCACACGGTCGACTGCAGCGCATGGTCAGAGAGTGTGATGCGCACGGTGCCGGCCGGCTTGTCGCGAAAGGCGACCAGGCCCGCGAGGTCGGCTTCGATCCCTTCGAAGCGCGGCGCGAGCGACTGATAGAGCCGCTCGCCCGCATCCGTAGGCGCCACGCTTCGCGTCGTGCGGGTCAAGAGCCGCACGCCGAGCCGCGCCTCGAGCTGCTTGATGGTGGCGCTGAGCGTCGACTGCGACGTGCGGAGCTCGGCCGCTGCCTTGGTGAAGCTGCGCTCCCGGGCGACAGCCAGGAACCACAGCAGATCCTTCATGTCGTCACGCTGCATCGGCAATCTCCTGGACGAGAATTTATATCACAGGTCGATAAGTCCATGCCGACTATTCGGTCTAATCGACGATGTTGCGCTGCAATATGTTGTTCGCAACTGGCGTCTCAGCCGGTCGCCGCCTGCGCGGTCAACAGATCATTTCGTGCGGCAGGCTCCGATGCGCCTGTCGGATCCGCGCCGCCGCACCGAAGGCATGTTGAAGGAGACCCAACCATGGACATTCTTCGCGCCGGCAGCCGGCCGTCCGGCAAAGGCCCGGCGGACTGGTTCACCGGCACGGTCCGCATCGATCCGCTCTTCAATCCCTTCGATGCCGCGCGGGTGCAGGGCGCGCAGGTCACCTTCGAGCCTGGCGCCCGCACCGCCTGGCACACGCATCCGCTCGGGCAGACTCTGATCGTCGTCTCCGGCCGTGGCCGCGTGCAGCGCGAGGGCGGACCCGTCGAGGAGATACGCCCCGGCGATGTCGTCTGGTTCGCGCCCGGCGAAAAGCACTGGCACGGGGCGTCGCCCGAAACCGCCATGACCCACATTGCAGTCCAGGAGGTCAAGGACGGCAGGTCGTGGACTGGCTGGAACATGTCAGCGACGCCGATTATGGCGCCTGACCCTTACCAATCGAACGAAAAGAGAAAAGGGAAGCAAAAATGCTCGCGACCGTTCTGCACAAGCCCGGCGATATCCGCTGCGAGGAAATCGCCGATCCGAAAATCCTGCGTCCTACCGACGCAATCATCAAGCTGTCGGCGAGCTGCATCTGCGGCTCGGACCTGTGGCCTTATCGCGGCCTGCAGCCGGTGGACGCCCCGCAGCATATGGGCCATGAATATTGCGGCATCGTCGTCGAGGTCGGCGCGGAGGTGCGCACGGTCCGCCCCGGCCAGTTCGTCGTCGGCTCCTTCTGCCTCTCCGACAACACCTGCCCACACTGCCGCTTCGGCTTCCAGTCTTCCTGCGAGCAGCGTGAATTCATGTCGGGCGCACAGGCGCCCTATGCCCGCGTGCCGCTGGCCGACGGCACGCTGGTGGCGACCGCCGAGGTGCCGCCGGCCGAGCTCGTGCCCGACCTTCTGGCCGTCTCCGACGTGCTCGGCACCGGCTGGTACGCGGCCGACGCCGCGGAGGTGCGCGAAGGATCGACGGTGGTCGTCGTCGGCGACGGCGCGGTCGGACTGATGGGCGTGCTGGCGGCGAGGGAGATGGGCGCGGCGCGCATCATCGCCATGAGCCGTCACGAGAGCCGCCAGAAGCTCGCCCGCGAGTTCGGCGCCACCGACATCGTCGCCGAACGCGGTGAGGAGGGGATCGCGCGCATCAAGGATCTCACCGGCGGCGTCGGCGCGGACTCGGTGCTGGAATGCGTCGGCACGGGAGAATCCTTCGACCAGGCGCTGGCCTGCTCGCGTCCCGGCGGCACCATCGGCTATGTCGGGGTGCCGCATGGCGTGAGCTTCGATGGCCAGAAACTGTTCTTCGGCCAGAAGCGCATGCTGGGCGGCCCGGCGCCGGTGCGCCGGTTCCTGCCCGACCTGATGGACCGCGTGCTCCAAGGACGGATCAAGCCCGGCAAGGTCTTCGACCTCAAGCTGCCGCTGGCCGAGGTCGCCGAAGGCTACCGCGCCATGGACGAACGCCGCGCCATCAAGGTCATGCTCGAGGTCTAGGCGCCGGTCGGGCTCTGGACCGTCTCAGCGCTCGGGAACCACCGCCCATAGCGTCTCCGCAAAACCCCGCTTGTCGAGCTGCCACGAATTGCCGGTAACGACCGCCTTGCCGCTCGCGCATTTGTAGGAATAGACGGCGTCGTGGCCGGTCGCGAAGGCCGGCACGACGTCGGCATTCGGGTTGGTCTTGCAGAATTCGGCCGCGCCAGGATTGTCGCGCGCGGCATTCATCTTGGCGCAGGGCAGGTTGGCGCCGACGAAGCAGGCCAGCACCTTGCCGTTCATGCAGCGATAGTTGGCCTGGGTCTGCAGCTCCTGCTCAAGCGGTGCTTTCTTGGCGTCGGGAAAGAGCTTTTTGAAGGCCTTGACCGTGCCGCCGTAGAGTTCGTGCGAATAGGGGCGGATCGTGTCGTCGTTCTTCATCTGACGGCAAAGCTTGTAGAGATCGTCCGCGGACGCGGCCTTGGCGGTCGCGGCGCTGGCGGCAACAAAGGCCGACAGCAGCGCGAACGCAAGCAGGCCGATCGTCGAAAGGCGAAACGCAGTCATTGTGACCTCCTCGGTGTGACCGGAGCAAAATGCGCGGGAAACCGTTAGCTCCGATGATTGAGGTTGCAGGAAGGGGCAAGGATGGCGCAACTGGTCAGAAAGCTCGAACCGCTCACCTTCCGCTTCGCCGATGACGGGCTAGTGCCCAACCATCCGCGCTGGCCCATGCTCGTCTATCCCGGCGCGGTGCAACTGCCGGACGACGCCGATCCGGCCGCCGTCTTCGAGGACATTTTCAGCGCCAATGGCTGGGGCAACAGCTGGCGCAACGGCATTTACGGCTTCGTCCACTATCACTCGCGCATCCATGAGGTGCTGGGTATTGCGCGCGGCGCCGCGGAGGTCCGCTTCGGCGGCGACAAGGGCAAGGTGCTCGAGGTCAAGGCGGGCGACGTGGCTGTCCTGCCGGCCGGCACCGGCCACCAGCGCCTGTCCGCGTCCGCCGACCTGCTCGTCGTTGGCGCCTATCCGCCCTTCGGCAAATATGATCTGTGCCGGAGCCCGGAGCAGCACGCCGAGGCGCTGCGCACCATCCCGAAGGTCGGCCGTCCCGACAAGGACCCGGTCTATGGCGGCGACGGCCCGCTTTTGAACGCGTGGAGCGAAGGCTGAAATGGCAAGGATCGTCGCCATAGAGCATCTGACGCTGGACGGTGTCTTTCAGGCGCCGGCGCGCGCCGACGAAGACATGCGCAACGGTTTCGCACATGGCGGCTGGAGCATTCCAGGCAGCGACGCGACGATGCAGGAGATCATCGGCCGCGCCATGGGCGGCGGCTGGTCGCTGCTGGCCGGCCGCACGACCTATGAGGACCTCTACGAAGGCTGGGTTGTCCGGCAACCGGCCAGTCCGATGACCAGGGCGCTGACCGGCGCGCATAAGTTCATCGCCTCGCATGATGGGGGCTACGAACCGCGCTGGGAGAATTCGACACTGCTTGCCGGCGAGGCGGAAGAGACGGTGCGCACGCTCAGGCAACGTCACGACAAGACTCTGGTCATGTTCGGCAGCGGCGAATTGCTCCGCGCGCTGATGCGGCACGGGCTTGTCGATGAGCTGGTGCTGATGATCCATCCGCTGGTGCTGGGCGACGGCTTGCGCCTTTTCGAGGCCGGGCAGCCGCCCACGGCGCTGAAACTGACCAGCCAGGTCGTGACGCCGACGGGCGTGGCGATCCTCACCTACGCATTCGAGAGGAAGGCAGCGGCGGCCTGAAACCGCCCGTCGCCTACGGATAATGCTGCTTCTTCGGCGCGTAGATTGCCGGATCGAAATCCAGGTCCCTCGGCAGCTTCTGGCTCGAGCACTGCAGATGCATCTGGCGGGCGAGCAGCCGTCGCTGCTGCCGTTCGTGCTCCTTGACCGCCGCCACCATCCCCATGCTGTAAGGCCCGAGCAGCACGCCAAAACCCCAGCCGGGATGGTCCTTCTCGCGCTGCGCATAATCCGCGGCGGCGGCACGGGCCTGCTGGCATGCCGGCGACGCCCATTTCGGATCCTGCTGCGACAGCGAGGCGCCATACTCGACCGGCGAGGACACGCATCCAGCCACACCCGCGCAGAGCGCGGCGATCACCGCAATTCTCATCCTTGAGTCCCCGCTAATTTAGGTCGGAGAAATCACAGAATGCTTCTTCGCACAAGCGAGATGGCGGTAGGTAATATCAACCCGTGGTTCGCGGCGCAAAGAAGCAGGTCCACCGCAACCTGTACCTGCCAACGCGAAACGTCGGATAGAGGGTTTCGCAGATATGATACTGGTCATCGGGCGCTGCCTGCACGCGGTCCCAAGGAATGAACCATTCGCCGGCAGCGGGATCATTCCGAGAGTAGGGTTGAGGTTGCCTGACGTAGTAGCCCTGCCTAGTCGATCTGACATCGCCTGAGGCGACTGGGTGGCAATCGCGATCGCCGCAACATTTGAGGTGCAGAACAGGGTCGGTTTTGCCCGAGTACCAGCTATGAGCGCTGGCGTTGCTGGCCAAAATAAGACAAAGCAAGACTATTCGCCCGCGCCGCTCTCCCATGTTATTAGCCCTCTAGCATTTGCCCATAGGCATTTGCCTATAGCAATTTAGAGATAGCTAATACACTGACTTAGGTCGAATTGATCAGCGCTTTAAGCCTGAGCGCCGCCATCACTCGGCATTTCATAGGGACCACGCTTGCCCGGCTTCGGCGCAACAATGTCCATCTTCTCGCAAAGGTCATCCATAGACCAGCGCGTCTTGGACACGCCAGCGGCCATTGCGGGGGTCATTTTCAGCGTCTTGTGCATTTTGATGAAAGTTGTGAGGCACTACCGGCGGCAACAGGCAGGTGGAGCGGACCTGTCGCCTATCATCGTCCCTCTGCGCTCCCGAAATTTTTTCAACCTCTCGTTCCGTTTCCACCCGCCGTTTCGTCCTTGGTTCGTCCGCAACGAAAAGGAGAGCCGCAATGGCTGGAATGGTCGTCATCTACAAGCAGCCTGCCGACGCGAAGGCGTTCGACAAGCACTATTTCGAGACGCATATACCGCTGGCCAAGAAGATTCCGGGCCTGAGGAAATACGAGGTCAGCCAGGGGCCGATCACGGTGCTCGCCGGACCGTCCGACGTCTACCTGATCGGGACGCTTCATTTCGACGATCTCGACGCCATGAAGAAGGGTTTCGCGAGCCCGGAGGGAAAAGCCGCCGGGGCCGATCGCCGGCTCTACGCGCCCGACAAGTCGGGCGTTCAGATGTTTATTTTCGACAGCCGCGAGGTCTAGAACCCGCGGCTGACATGGGCCGATCCGTCCGCGGGTTCGCCTGGCGAGAAAAGTCTCGTCCACAGCTGTTCGACATTGAATGTGACCGGCCTCAGCCTTTGCGGCGGCTGCCCTTCGTCGGCGCCGGATCGTCGGCGGGCGGCCCTTCAGGCCGGTTGCCCATCGCCTTACGCGCCAGCGCCTCGGCCGCCAACGGGTCCGGTTGGCCGGCCGGTATCGTCACCGCGCCGGGCAACGCGGCGCCCGGCTGTTCGCCCAGCCCCTTGTCCCCGCCCTTGACCTCGCGCTCGATTTCTTCGCGGGCCTGATGCCAGTGTTCCTCGTGCTGGCCACCCGGCTCGCCGCTCCGTTGCCAGATTTCATAGGCGCGGCGTTGGATGCGTTCGTATTTGTCGTTCGCCATCGTCCGTTCCTCCGATACCTGTCTCGAAACGCGCGCTCGCCGCGAATGATCCATGAAGGGGAACGGATATGGCCCCGCTCAGAATTTCCGGCTGAGATAGGCCGATCCGCCAAGCCCAAACCGCCACTCGAAGTCCACCGCCTTGGTAAGGCCGATCCTGCGTCCGCTGACGATCGCGGCCGGATCGGTCCGCGATGGCGCGAATTCGAAGGGCGGCGCGGTCAGCGCCAGCCGATTGTGCGAGGCGTCGATGCCCAGAGCCTGGCAGAGCTTGCCGGGGCCCGAACAGAGCAGCCGTTCGTCATCCGTGCCGCGTCTGTCGCGCATCGCGGCAATGCCGGATAGCGGCTGGATCGCGCGGATCAGCACGGCGCTGCCCGGCATGCACACCGCGTTCAGGCACCAATGCAGGCCGTAGGACCGGTAGACGTAAGCCGTGCCGGGCGCGCCATACATCGGCGCGTTGCGCGGCGTGCGGCCGCGATAGGCATGCGAGGCGGGATCGTCGGGCCGGTAGGCCTCGGTCTCGACAATGATGCCGCCGACGCCGGCGAGCGCAAGCGTGGCGCCGATCAGCGCGCGCGCCACGACAACGGCATCGCGGGTGAAGAAATCGGCGCCGGCATCAGGCGGCATGGCGGTCGATCGCGCAGGCCATCGCTGACGGTCACTCACCCAGCAAATTGCGCGCCGTGCGCATGAAAATCCGCGAGCCGATCGGGATCAGATCGTCCGGAAAATCATAGTCGGGGTTGTGCAGCGACGGGTGCTTTTCGCCGGCGCCGAGGAAGAACATCGCCGACTTGGCGCTGTGACCGAAAATGCCGAAATCCTCCGAGGCGCGCATCGGCAGCGTCTCCTCGCTGCGCGAAACGCCTTCCTCGTCGAGCGCTCGGTTGAGATGCTCGACCGCGTCCGGCGCGTTGACGCTGGCGACGAAGATCTCGTGGTAGTCGAAGCGCACGCTGAGGCCATGCCTGGCGGCGATTTCTGCCGCGAGCGCTTCGGCCGCGGCGACCAATTCGGCCATGCGTTCGTCGCGCCTCGTGCGCAGCGTCGCCCACACTTCCGCATAGCCCGGCGCGATGCCGAAAACTGCTTCGCCCATCGAACAATGGGTGACGGTCACCATGCTGAAATCGTCGTCGGCGAAAGTGCCGCGCCCGAGCGCGGGCAGCGCCGGCATCAGCTCGCTCACCGCCGGCATCGGCGAGATGCCGGTCTCGGGCATCGAGGAATGCGCCGTCTTGCCTTCGAGCACGATGCGCATGCCGCGCGAGGCGCAGTTGACGGTGCCGGCCTTGAGCCGCGCCTCGCCGAACGGGACGCCCGGCAGATTGTGCAGCGAAAACGCGAAGTCCGGCGCGATCTCGGCAAAGCGCGGATCGGCAACGACGCCGGCCGCGCCATTGCCGGTTTCCTCGGCCGGTTGAAACATCAGCACCACGCGGCCGCGCGCCGGCCGGTCGCGCCCGAACTGGCGGCCAAGTGCGGCCAGGATCGCGGTGTGCCCGTCATGCCCGCACATATGCGACTTGCCCGGCACCTCAGAGGCATGCGCGACGCCCGAAAGCTCCTCGATCGGCAAAGCGTCGAGCTCGGAGCGGAACAGCACCGTCGGCCCGGCCTGGCCGCTGTCATAGATCGCCGCCACGCCATGCCCGCCCAGGCCCGTCAGCACCTTGTCCGGCGCCGTGTCGGCGAGGAAGTCCACTACTTCCCTGGCGGTCTTTTCTTCCTCATTTGAAATCTCCGGCTGCCGGTGCAGCTTGCGCCGCCATTCGGTGAGCTCGATGAGGTCGCGGTTGGTCAGGGTCATGGGTTGGAGCTCCGCTAGGGCTTACGGGTCACACAAACACGATAGGGTTTTTCTCGCGCCGTGCCATGCCGATCAATTCCGCTAGGCCATCGGCGAATTCCCTCACCCATGGGTCGGGGTCGGATTCGATGAGCTTCAATTCGGCTTCGAGTTCGACAAAGCTCGGCTCTTCGATTGCATCGCCGGTGTGGCTGCCGGAATAGAGGACGATCCGTTCCAAACGCGACCCTTCGCCGAGACGGTCGGCAATCGCGTCCCGGAGTGCGGCGACGTGCATGATGTTTCCGACGCGCCACGAGCGCACTGTGACAGCGTCCCAATCCAGATTAATGCCCTCAGGGTAGATGACCCAACATTCGCCCGTCATCGGCTCCCGCCCGAAGCGATAACCTGGAAATTCCCGTTCCATCGCTGAGAGACTTTTGAAAACCACTATGTCGAGACCCATGCCGATCCTCCTGCCGAGCCGGAGCCATCCTTACATTCCACACCTTTGGAGGGTCAAACGTGACGCGGGCCGAGGAGCGGTCGCCGCTGGACTCGGCGAAAGCGAAGAAGAACCAGGCGGAGGCGACGCTTCAGGATCTCGGCAGGCGGCCAGGGCCGGCGGAACCCTCTCCGTCATCCAGCAACTCGACGACGATCCGGGAAACGCGATAGGTTTTCCGTCTGCGATTGCGTAAAAAAGAGATCGAGCGGAGTTTTCGCGAGCGGTGAACCGCTCCGCCCCGCCAGCTGACTTCGAACCGGGGAAAGCAAATGGGTGACGCGGAAGAACAACTCGATCTGACGGAGATTGGCGCCATCCGCGCCCTGCTCGCGTCGAGGCCGCGTCCGGTGGGCTGGGACGAACGGCGGGCGCGGCTCAACGAGGTCGGCTCGTCGTGGCCGGTTGCGGGCGATATACGATGCGAGGCGGTGGTCTTCGACGGCCTCGCCGCGGAGTGGTCTCTGGCGCCTGGAAATGACAAGGACAAGGTGCTGCTCTTCTTCCACGGTGGCGGATACTGCTCCGGCTCGATCAAGAGCCATCGTCGAATGGTGACCGAGGCCGGCCGTGCAATGGGAATGCGCACGCTGGCGATCGACTATCGACGCGCGCCGGAACATCCATTTCCCGCGCAGCACGAAGACGCGCTCGCGGCATGGCGCTTCGTTGCCCGGCAAGGCGTCGTTCCGGATCGTATCGTGGTCGGCGGAGACAGCGCCGGCGGCAATCTCAGCCTGTCACTGGTCGGCAGGTTGCGCGCGGCGGGCGAGCGGCTGCCGTGCCGTCTTTGGCTGGTCTCGCCCTGGACGGACCTCTCGATGTCCGGCGCCACCCTGGCGACCAAGGAAGCAATCGATCCCATCATTCACCGCGCATATCTGGAGGAACTGGCGAGCGCCTATGTTCCCGGTGACGTTGACCGCCGTGATCCGCTGATCTCGCCCCTATATGCAAATCTGAGCGGTTTTCCTCCAATGCTGATCCAGGTCGGCTCCGCCGAGACGCTGCTGTCGGATGCGACGCGGCTCGCCGAGGCCGCCGGCGCGGCCGACGTCAAGGTTCGCCTCGAGATCTGGCCGCACATGATCCACGCCTGGCCGGTCTGGAATGCGCAATTGAGTGCCGGTCGCCGCGCCCTTGCGAGCGCCGGCAATTTTGTCCGCGACGAACTGTAGCCCGGATGGCGACGCTACCGATCGAGTGGTCTTTGTGGCGGCCCCGCCACCGATCTCAAAGCAAAAACGTCTGCCGGTCGCGCAATGTCGCCGCGATGGCGGCGATGCCGGTCTCGATCTCGCTTTTGTTGGCCAGGATCGCTTCGCCCGCGACGCCCTCGACCAGCGAGCGCAGCAGCTCCGCCTGGCCGACCAGCACCGCGTCCTTTTCGGCGAGCGTGACGAGCGTTGCGGCCTCCAGCCGGTAGCGCTGCGCCATGCGGTCGTTCTCCGGCACCGGCTGGTGGCGGATCAGGCCTTCGAGCCCGCCGACGTCGCGCCCCAGCCGCTCCAGCGCCTGGGCGCTGGCGACGACCGCCGGATCGGGGAACGGATTGGCCCGCGTCGGCGTCGGGATGTTCTCGCGCCGGTAGCGGCTCTCGGCCTCATCGATCGCCGCTCGCGCCCGGCCGAGCAGCGAGCACGCCATCTGGCGCACACGCTGGTCGTCCGCCCTGAGCTGGTTTTCCTGGCGGTAGAAATTATAGCCATAGCCGTAGAACAGGTTGATCCCGACCTGCGCGAGCGGCCCGGCCTCGTAGAAGCGGCTCATCTTGTCGCGCCCACTTCATCGCCGAGCGGATAGAAGCCCGTCGGCTGGCCGCCGATCTGGAACGGCACGCCGGCCGCCGCGTTGGGCGCCGAGACCAGGCCTTTGTCGGCCATGCGCAAGGCCAGGTAATAGCGAACGGCTTCGATCGGGCTGAGGCCGATCGCCTGCAGCGAGATCAGCTCGCGCATGCGCTCGTCGCGCGGCATTATCAGCACCTTGAGGTCGTTGAGCATGATGCCGTAGACCTTCAGGAAGTCGGTCAAGTGCGCCTTCACCGCCTCGCGCACGTCGCTGATCCGCTCGTTGACGTTCTCCATCTTGGTGATCTGGATGATCTGGTTGATCGCCTGTTCGATCGCCGGCCCGGCATAGTCGGCGATTTCCTTGGTGTCGATCACCGCGCCGGCGAAAGGCATGTGGGTGATGAGGTCGAGCGCCTCTTCCTTGCTGTCGATGTGGATGTAGTAGTCGACGACATAGGACATTTCCGCCATCTCGGCGCTGGTCGCGATGCCTTCGTTGCGCACCAGCAGCTTTGAGCGGTTGATGTAGATGACTTCGTAAACCCAGGGCGACGATCCGCCGAAGAAGCCCTGCACGACAGACCCGACCAGCGGCTTGTCCGGCGTCTGCAGCGCGTATTGCCCGGTCTCGTAGACGTTGAGCACCGCGCCGCGCGACTTCAGGATGCAGAAATGGTTGCTTTCGACCGTCAGCAGCGAGCCCGAAACGATGCTCTCGTCGACGATCTTCATCGCCACGGTCCTGGTGCCGAGCGCGTCCGTGCCGTCGCGCTGCAGCGACGTGATGACTTGTCTGGTGATTGCCATTGTCTTTCCCTCGCTTGTTGGAGGCGCGCCCCGCGCGTGCCTCATGGATTTACGGTGTGAAAACAAAGAGTTGGAGCGGATAGGCGATTCAAGATGGCAGCCACGCTAACGCGGCGAGCAGAGGCCCTTGCCCCTGAAGGATTGCTGCAGCCGGGCGGTGCGGTCGGTGCGCTGCCGAAAGCCGCCGTCGCCGTCGAGCAGATATTTGACCCGCTGCTTGCCCTGCGCCTGCGCCGCCGCCTTCTTCGCAGACTGCCTGGCCTGCCGGATCGGCTTGATGACCTCGGCGGCTCTGCGCTCGATCTCGCCGGCGACGCCGGACTCCTGCAAGGCGCGGCTGACAGCCTGGCCGAGCAGTTCCCCGCCGGCTTTTCCAAGCAGTCCGGTTTCGCCAAGAAAACCCTTCTCGCCGAGGAAGCTGGAGACCGCTTTGGCGGCGTCGGCGATCTCGTCGCCTTCGTCGTCCTTGCTGGACCGCCGCGAAGCGGCTCGGCCGCGCCCCGGCCGAATGTCTTTCGCCCCGCCTTGGGCCTTGGCGAACCACCGCCAGGCCATGAAGGCGAGCACCAGCACAAACAGAAGATGCGACATGCAAAGACCCCGCTCAAATCGAAGGACAAGGCAGCCAACGACCGATTACGCAACCCGGGACAGCGCCCCGATCTCCGTTGTCGCGGATAACCGTTTGGAGCGGCTCCGCTCAGCGGTCCGTGTTGATTGCCGTGCTTGAAGATGCCGGAACGTGCCGCCCGTGGCGGATCAAGACCTGTTCCGGAATGTTCGTCCCCCCTCCATCCCTTGCCTCATCGAAAAAGACGTTTTTCCCGGACGGGGCTGTCCGAGACGTTTGGATGGCATGCTCAGCCGTTGATAAGCGAAGACTGAATTGCCGGCCATACACATTATCGCGAGCGATTTGCGGCAAGGCGCTTGCCGGCGTTCGACGCTCGGACGCGCGCCTTGTTACGCTGCGGAAATATCCCTAACCGCCGGAATCCTTAACACGATTTTCATCCCGCTCGCCTAACCACGTTAAGCATGGCGAAGCATGACGAGCGGCTGGTTGCAGGCCCCTCTTCGGAGGGGCAGAGCGAAGCCGTGGAAGCCGGCATCCTGCGCGACCAGCTTGGCGATCTGAGCAAATGCGTCTTCATCTCGATGCCCGTCGGCACGGTGCTCTCGGCGCTGATCCTGCTGGTGCAGCTGATCTCCGGCGGCGGCCTTGCCGCTGTGCTGTGGTTCGTCGCGATCGCCCTGATCAACGGCGCGCGTCTGGTGCTGGCCATCGCGCAGTCGGGCGCTGCCGACGACAGGTCGGAGGCGGTCCGCGCCCGGCTTTCCGTCTATGGCCTGCTGGCGCTTGCGTCGGGCATCGCCTGGTCGTTTCTGGCGCTGCTCAGCGACGGATACGCCACGGCTGAGGCGCCGCTCTACCTGACCGTGCTGGCCGGCGCTTCGGCCGGCTCGGTCACCTACGGCACTTCCTACGCGCCGGCCTCGATCAACTTCATCACCTTGCCGCTGCTCATTGCCGCCGGCTGCGTGCTGGCGCATGGCGGCGTCGCGAACTACGTGCTTGCCTTCACCATCGCGATGTTCCTCGCCGGCATGGTCAGGAGCGCGCTGGTCGGACAATCCCGCTTCCGCGAGACCAGCCGTCTCAAATACGAGGCGCGCGAGTTCGCCGCCGAGATGGAGCGCAACTCCAGGCGCGACCCGCTGACCAATCTGCTCAACCGCCACGGCCTGGAGCAGGCGATCCGCGAGCTCGGCCACTCCGACGGTCCGTTCGTCGCCATGCTGATCGATCTCGACGGCTTCAAATCCGTCAACGACACCTATGGCCACACCATCGGCGACGACTTGCTTGTCAAGGTAGCGCGGCGCATCGAGGCCCATGCCCCGCAGGGCGCCACGATCGCGCGCATCGGCGGCGACGAGTTCGTGCTGTTGTTCTCCGCCGAAAAATCCGGGCAGCAGGTGGGCGAGCTTGCGCCGGCCATCATCGCGGCCATCGCCAATCCGGATCCGGAACTGAACTCGGTGCGCGTCGGCGCTTCGATCGGCATCTACCAGGCGGAAAAGCCGCGCCTGACCGAGATGCTGCTCAAGGCGGATTTCGCGCTCTATGCCGCCAAGCGCGGCGGCAGGAACGAATATTACCTGTTCGACGCCGGGCTCGACGCCGCGCTGGAGCGCAAGAACTGCATCGAGCGCGATCTGCGTGGAGCTATTGAAAGCGGCGCGCTCTGCTCCTGGTTCCAGCCGCTGGTGCGGCTCGACACCAGCGCGGTCGTCGGCTTCGAGGCGCTGCTGCGCTGGCATCATGATGTGCACGGCGCCATCTCGCCGCCCGAGATCGTCACCGCCGCGCGCGAGACCGGCCTGCTTTCGCTTCTGAGCGAGACGGTGTTCCTGAATTGCTGCGCCATGATCGGCGAGCTGATGCGGCAGGGGCGCTCGGATGTACGGGTGGCGATGAACCTTTCGCCGCGCGAGCTCGAGGCCGGGAATGTCGACGACATGATACTCGATGGCCTGAAGGCGAAGAACGTGCCGGCCGCCATGCTCGAGATCGAGATCACCGAAGAGGCGCCGGTCGACCGCGCCCGGGTCGACGAGAAGGTCGGGCGCTTGGCGGATGCCGGCATATCGATCGTCCTCGACGATTTCGGCACCGGCTTCTCGACGCTGGTGTCGTTGAAGGACAGCCGCATCCGCAAGATCAAGATCGACAAGGATTTCGTGCGCGACCTGGCGAAATCCGTCGAGGACCAGGCGCTCGTCGAGGCGGTCATCGGCCTTGGCCGCACGCTCGGCATCGAGGTGATGGCCGAGGGCGTCGAGACCGACGCCGACCGCATGATCCTGCGCTCGCTGGGCTGCATGATCGCGCAGGGCTATCTGTTCTCGCCGGCACTGCCGATGCGCGACGCGCTCGCCTTCGACGCGGCCGGCGCTGAGGTTATTTTCGAGCCGCTGCGCAATCCCCGTAGCGGCACGGCCGCCTGATCGGCCGCTCGCACCTGACTTTGTCGTGATCTTGCTGGCAAGCAGCCGTGAAAGGGCAGGTAGCCGCCCCGGGCGGCCGGCATGAAACCTTTTGATTTTTAGGCCGTTGTCGGCGCGATGCCCAAGGCCAAAGCCAAACCGAAGCCCGCAGACGCCGCCACTCCGCGTGCGGTGCGCCAATCGCGCTCACAGAAGCGGGCAGGCAAGCCTAAGCCGCGGCAGGAGAAGCCGCCCAAGCCGGGCGCGGCCGCGCCAAAGGCGGCGGAGGAAAAGCCACCCGCCGACGCCGCGCCCGAGGCCATCGGCCATGCCGGCTCGCCGCCGCCGGAGGCCGCGGAGCCCAGCCCTCAGCTTTCGCCCAAAGAGGCCGAGCGGGCGCGCAAGAAATATCTTCTGCGGCGCTTCTGGATCAGCGGGCGCGGCTATTGGGGTTTGCGCGCAGACAGGCTCGCCTGGCCGCTGACGATCGGGCTGCTCACGCTCATCTGCGTCAATGTCGGTTTTCAGTACGGCATCAACCGCTGGAACCGCGCCATCTTCGACGCCATCGAGCAGCGCGACGCCCACACCGTCTATTGGCTGAGCGCCGTCTTCCTGCCGCTGGTCGCCGGCAGCATCAGCTTGGTGGTCGCGCAGGTTTACGTCCGCATGACCATGCAGCGGCGCTGGCGCTCCTGGCTGACCACGGCTGTCATCCAGCGCTGGCTCGCCAGCGGCCGCTACTACCAGCTCAACCTCGTCAAGGGCGACCACGCCAATCCCGAGGCGCGCCTGACCGAGGATCTGAGGATCGCCACGGAATCGCCTGTCGATTTCGTCGCCGGCGTGCTCAACGCCTTCCTGTCGGCCTCGACCTTCATTGTCGTGCTGTGGACCATCGGCGGCGCGCTGAGTTTTTCGCTGGGCGGCTCGGTCATCACCGTGCCCGGCTTCCTCGTCGTCACCGCCGTCATCTATGCCGCGATCACCTCGACCTCGATGTTCTTCATCGGCCGCCATTTCGTTGAGCTTTCCGAGCAGAAGAACCAGACGGAAGCCGAGTTCCGCTACGTGCTGACGCGCGTGCGTGAAAACGGCGAGAGCATCGCGCTGCTGGGTGGCGAGGAGGAGGAGAACGCCGGCATCTTCCGGTCCTTCGCCGCCGTGCTCGGCCGCTGGGCGCGACTCACCGGCCAGCACATGCGCACCACGCTCGTCTCGCAGGGCTCGAGCCTGTTCGCGCCGGTCGTGCCGGTGCTTTTATGCGCGCCGAAATTCCTTGACGGCTCGATGAGTCTTGGACAGGTGATGCAGGCGGCCTCCGCTTTCGCCCTCGTGCAAGGCGCGTTCGGCTGGCTGGTCGACAATTATCCCCGGCTTGCCGACTGGAACGCCTCGGCCCGCCGCATCGCCTCGCTGATGATGTCGCTCGACGGGCTGGAGCGGGCCGAAGAGAACGACCGGCTGGGCCGCATCCAGCGCGGCGAGACCGAGGACGGTGCCATGCTCAGCCTCAGAAACCTCTCAGTTACGCTCGACGACGGCACCTCAGTGGTGAAGGAGACCGAGGTAGAGATCCAGCCCGGCGAGCGCGTGCTGGTCTCGGGCGAATCCGGCACCGGCAAGTCGACGCTGGTGCGCGCCATTGCGGGCCTCTGGCCCTGGGGCAGTGGCAACGTCGACTTCCACCCGGGGAAGCGCCTCTTCATGCTGCCGCAGCGCCCCTATATCCCATCCGGCACGCTGCGCCGCGCCACCGCCTATCCCGCCGCCGCCGACAACTGGACGGTGAAGGAGATCAATGCCGCGCTCGACAAGGTCGGCCTTGGCTATCTTAAGGAGCGGCTGGAGGAAGAGGCGCCCTGGGACCAGACCCTGTCGGGCGGCGAAAAGCAGCGCCTGGCCTTCGCCCGCCTTCTGCTGCACGCGCCCGACATCGTCGTGCTCGACGAGGCGACCTCGGCGCTGGACGAGAAGAGCCAGGACAAGATGATGCGGATGGTGATCCGGCAATTGCCCTGGGTCACCATCATCAGCGTCGCCCACCGCGCCGAGCTGGAAGCGTTTCACACGCGAAAAATCACGCTGGAACGGCGCGAGGGCGGGGCGCGGCTGGTGAGCGATGTCGAGCTGGTGTCGCCCAAGCGCAAGCGCGGCCTGATCCAGCGGGCGCTGTGGGGGAGTGGGCCGAACGGCAAAGGGTAGGGGGAGCGCGCCGAGGCTGCGCGCAGCTTGGCGCATGCATTGTACAACGTAGCGCTGGTCGACCCCCACTCGGTCTCGGCTTCGCCGAGCCACCTCTCCCCTCGCTGAACGCACGTTGAGCGTTCGCCGTTCCCATGAAACGAAGAACCACCTAGAGTTCCGCGCGACAGACGGGAAACTCCGGGGAGGGAACACCGAAATGAGCGAAGTCAGGCAACTCGCCGAGATCGCCAGCTACCACGCCCATATCTACTATGACGGAGCGGCCGAGCGCCAACATGCCGAATGGCTGCGCGAGCGCATCGGCGAGCGTTTTCGCGTGCGGCTGGGCAACTGGCGCGACGAGCCGGTCGGCCCGCACGAGCAGGCCATGTACCAGGTCTCCTTCGCTACCGGGATCTTCGCCACGCTGGTTCCCTGGCTGATGCTGAACCACGGCGGCTTGAGCATCCTCATCCACCCCAACACCACCAACCCCAAGCGCGACCACCTAATCGACCCGATCTGGATCGGCCGCCCGCTGCCGGTGAAGGGCGAGGTGCTGGGCGAGGAAGACGAGGCGGAAGAGGCGCTGGAGGTGAATACGGCGCCGACATTGACGGCGTGAAAGGGCCCGTTCCCTGACCGGAGCGGGCCCTCTATCGGGACCTCCCAGGAACGCCGGCTTCTCCGAACCCCCGCTGGCTGGAGAGGGCAAACCTGTCCCGACACGGCGCGGTCAGAACGCCGCCTGACCACCAAATCCCTTCATTGCTGAAATGTTCCATTAGCAGCTGCTTGAAGATTTGGTGCGGCCTGCAGGCCGGGAACCGGGAACAAATGTAGCCGGCAATGGTTTCCCGAACGAAGGGACCGCAACGACGAATGCGGAACAATGCTTGAACTTCTCGACCTTGAACTGGCCAACGCCCGCCGGCGCTTGAACCGGGCCGAACGCGCGCTGGAACACGCCGAAGACATGCTCGAAGCGGACTGCGGCGTCGGTATCAATCTCGCTATTTGCTGCAGAATACGATCCGCGCAACGGCGCGTCGCCGATGCAAGACAGCGCCTCGCAAAGATCGATCCACGTGGACCGGTGGACCGGGCTTTGATGTCCGTGTGACGCTTGTCGCCGACGGTCGGCGCATGGGCGTCGTTACGGCTCTACGAAGTCCGGCCTGCAGAACATTCACGATCTGCGCTTCGGCCGCCAGCATCAGGCGACCGTAGTGCGTAGCGGCGTCCACGCCCCGGGCGGCCCGAGTGGGCTCGTGCCCAGCGATAGCCGCGGATCAATCCCGCAACCTCGCGGTGCCCCGAGGCCGTGCGTTCTGCCCGTCCACCATGGCTCCCCGCGCTGCGGATCGCGCCAACTGTTTTACGCGGAAAGCCGCGAACGCCTTTAGTAGCGACGAGTCAAGCTTCTGACCTGGATCTGTATACTAACCCCGTTACGACTGATAAATATTGAGTCCATGCTATCCGTTTAGGGTGCTCACAGTGGCAACGGTAGAAGATCTTAAGCAGCTATTTCAACTTCAGAGTGAGACACTCGCGACAGAATTCAAGTCTTGGCTCGATCTCAATGTTCCAGCGGGTCGAGCGCCACTTGCCAAGGCTGCCATCGCGCTCGCAAATCATGGAGGTGGAACTATTGTCATTGGGATGCGCGAAGCCAACAACGCTCCTATCGGTTCCTACCCTCGTCCAGCTCAAATTGGCCGGTACACGGCCGACGCTATAAATGCGGCAATAAATAAGTATGCGGATCCTCACATTCACTGCGATCTGGTCCATTTGAATCATCCAGCATCGGGCAATGAGCATGCGATCGTGGTTGTGCCGGGCGGCCAAATTGTTCCAGTAATGGCAGCCAAGGGTACCGACGGAGAAATCCTCGCTCAGAAGGTTTACATCCGAAAGCCAGGCCCTAAAAGCGAGGAGCCGTTCACGGCCGAGGAATGGCGAACACTCCTCGACAGATGTGTACGCGCTAACCGGGATAGCCTGCTCGAAGCAATAAGGGGCATCGTACAGGGTCGCTCACTAGATTCATTGGCGCGGAAGCAGATCGACGAGCTGTTAAAGTTCACAGACGACTCGCGGGACAGTTGGAAAATGCGTCTGGTGCCATTGCCCAAGGATGATCCTGCGCGGTTCCCTCTTGGGCATTACGAACAATCGTTCCAGATTTTGGGTGTAGAGCCTGCGTCGGGTCTTAGAAGTTTGCTGGAGAATCTACGGAAGGCAAGCGAAGTGAGGTTGACCGGATGGGGTCCGTTTGTGCTCCTTGAGCGGAAGCCGATTGGACCGGTACCCGTAGGCGAGGTGATCGAGGTCTGGGTTGGTACCCCGAGCGAAAAAGCTAGGGATGGTCGACACTGTGATTTTTGGCGTGCTCGGCCAGACGGCTTTCTTTACGAAGTTCGATCTTACGACGAGGATTTCACAGAAAAGGCTGAGCCGGGAACGTCTATTGATTTGACGATGCCAGTTTGGCGCATCGGCGAGACACTGCTTTATGTTGCGCGCCTTGCTAGGTTGCTCGGTGAGGACCCTGAGATTTCGGTGCGCATTCAGTACGATGGCTTGAAAGGTCGACGGATGTTGGCCCTGTTTGATTGGCGTTACCTTAGCTATGAACGCGAGTGCTTTGTCGACACAGTGAAAATGCAGGGGCAAGCGCGAGCGTCCATCATCGAGGACAACCTTGCTGAAGTGCTGGTTTCGCTACTCAGGCCGCTTTACGACGCATTCGACTTCGCACCCTTGTCACCAACCATGGTGAGCGAAGAGATCGCAAAGTTTCGAAACAACCGTTATTGAACTCTTGGGGCGCCCGCCGGCCATAGAGGTTCTGCCGATCGATGGTCGAACTCCTCGACAGGCTTAGACTTGACCCGCCAAACTCGCCCGCTAAAATTTGCCGTGCCTTGAGAAGAAGCGACGCCGGGCATTGAGGACAGTCGCGCGCTAACCGACAGTGGGTTGCCCCCTTACGTCGACGATAAGAAGAACCAGCGCCAGCTTGTGGCTGGCTATGCTGCCGAAACACTCCTCGCAAGAAACCAGCGGCCGGCCTGCAACGGGCAGCCGCGAATTGTGGAGAAAGTTATGCGGTTTGCATTGGTGAATGACGAACGAAGCGAGGCTGCTCCCCAACTGTTGGGCTGCTGTCTGGGCTGTTCGCAGCCTATGATCGCAAAGTGCGGAACACAACGTGTTTGGCATTGGGCACACCGTAGCAATAGAAACTGCGACACTTGGTGGGAGCCAGAAACTCTCTGGCATCGCGACTGGAAGAATCAGTTTCCCTCGGAATGGCAGGAAATCATCCAGCGCGATGAAAAAGGTGAGAAGCACGTCGCAGATGTGATGACCGCAAATGGCCAAGTGATCGAGTTCCAGCATTCTCACCTGCCTGCGCAAGAGAGGGCTGCACGCGAGGCTTTTTACCGAAACATGATCTGGATCGTGGACGGGATGCGCCTAAAGAATGACCGGAAGCGGTTTCTCGCGGGCGGAAGCCTGTTCAGTGCGCCCTTTGCAAAAGGCCTGTTCCTTACGCGTAGCCCTGAAAGTTGTCTGCCGGCAGTTTGGCTCAACTGCACAAAGCCGGTCCTATTCGATTTCGAAGGCTTCGCAGCCCCAGACGGATTACCTCCGGAAATTCAAGGCAAGCTTTGGTGTTTGCTGCCGGGGCGTATCGACGGCCAGGCCGTTCTCGCGGCTGTTTCGCGGTCCTGGTTTATCGACGCGGCTAGGATGAGGGAACAGATCATACCCATGCATGCCATTACGTGGGTTGTCCGAAGGGGACTAACCGCTCGTCGTTGGAACTACACAAGACCTCCACATTCCGGGCCATCCCGAGGTCGTCGCCGAGCAAAATACTAGCGGCATCGTTAGCTTAGACGGTGACCTCGGGCGCAGCCCCGTCTCCGCCCCTCAACCCTCCTCCACCACGAACGAAAGCGCGATCAGGTCGTCGATGTCGATGCCGCCATGGCCATTGTCCAGCACGTCCGCGACCTTTTGAAAGGCCAGCATGTCATCCATGCTGAGCTTGGCTTCCTTGAGCCTGTCCTGCAAACCCGCCACCCTGGTTTCCAACGTCGCCGACGTCTCCATCATACTTGCCTCCGTTGCTGTCCAGCGCCGCGTTCCAGACGCCCAGCATCAGGCATGTGAACACCACCGGCCCGATGAAAAGGCTGGCCGCTATGCCCACGGCCACCGCTAGGCCCATGCGCTCCGCTTTCGCGGCGATCTTCGTAAGCCCGTCGTCGGGCGGATCGAGGATGGATAGATCGCGGAGCGCGCCATTGTCGTTCGCGGGCAGTTCGAGCGGCGCTCGAAAAAGAAACTGCTGCTCGCCAAAGGGTTCGCGGGAACTCATCGACATGGGTCACGTCCCCGAGAGCGCCGCCTTGCCGTGGCGTTGGAACAGCGCCAGCTTGGCCGAGTAGCCAAGCCTGAGCTTGGTCTTGCAGGCGTCGCAGCGGAAGGTGCTCACCGACTTGAACCATGAACCGTTTCTGATGATCGGCTGGTGGCAGCTTGGGCATTCATAGCGAAGACTCGCGTCCCGCAACTCATCGGAAATCGACACTGTTCACCTCTGCCCCGGTTCTTGTTCTTGCATCGGATGCCCGCCACCTGTGGGCAAGTGGCGGGCGATCCAGCCGACTGACGATAAAGGGACTGATTGCTCGTCAGCTGAGCCCTAATGAGATCGCAGGGCTTATGTTTCACGCCATGGACCAATGCGGCGGCGAATGGGACCTCAGTCCCTATCAGCGGAACCTAATGTTCGTCGCGCGCTTATGGCGACATGAGCACGCGCGGCATCAACTTCCTCGACAGATGGATGGCGGAGCACCTGCCGAACGTGATGACTGACGACCCGCTCGCGGTCAGCGATCTGGCCGACGAGATGACGAAGGCGGCGGCGCGAGAGGGCATCCCGGCCGGCGAGATCGACGAGGAAGTCGGCAGCCCCTTCGCGGTGATCTTCGAGGCGCTGCAGCATCGCGAAGGCAGTCTGGGGGAGAGCGACCAGGCCGTCTTCGATTTGCTTGCAGGCCGCCTGGCAAGGGAAACCGGCATCACCCAGGAACAAGCCGGCAAGCTGATCGAGACGATCGGAACCGACTGGAGCTCGCTGCTGCGCGAGGCGCATTTTCTCAAAGAGCAGGACGAATGAGCAGGCGCGGCGCGGAATTCTTCGGCGCGTGGCTCTCCGACAATGTGCTGCGCGGCAGCGTGGGCGCGGACATGATCTCGGTGGCCGAGCTAACGGCGAAACTATTCGCCGACGCGCAGGCAGCGGGCATCTCCGAGCATGAGATCGAAGAGGAAGTCGGCAGCGCCTACGAAGCGATCCTTGCCGCGATCGTCGGCTCCGAGAACACCGAGAGTCCGTGAGCGCTGGGCGGCTCGTCCGTGTCGCCTCGGCGGAGGCGGCCAGGATCGGCGATGGCCGTCAGGAACATTAGCGCGCCCTGAAGGTTCTCCCAGAGAAGTCCCGCGCATCCTGGGTGGAGCCATGGCCGAGCTGGTATTTGCTTTCGTTTATTATTCCGGGCTGACCAGCCATGACATGGTGGGCGCCGTGGTGTCCTTGATGGCGGGCCTGCTGCTCTACAACGTCATGCGTGAAGACCGGCCAAACCGGTAACCATCGCTCCGGGAGCGGCCCGGCCCGAAAGACGGGGGGAGCCCACGAGCCGGGCCTGGCCGGCGGGGGCACGGACTAGATACAGGGCGCCGGCTGCCGCTGGTATATCGGCGTATGCGGGACTTATCGCCATCCGAACGAAGGACGTTTTGCACTCTCTGCCCGGCGGAACATTAAGGTGTTCTAATTGTTGATCCTCTCAAAGGAGGATCCGCCATGCACAGCATCATCTATCTCGTCGGACTGGTCGTCGTCATCCTGGCCGTGTTGAGCTTCTTCGGGCTCAGGCGATAGGCGCCCCGAGGCGGTCGGGGGGATCTGCGAACCTGAGCGATGGCGGCGAGCCGCTCGTCCGCTATCCCCCAGCCAGCCTCGGCAGCAGAAAAATCTCCGCGTCCTTCGGCAGTTCCTTGCTCCATGTATCGCGATAGATCGTCCCGTCGATCGCCACCGCGATGCCGCGGTCGATCCAGGGCTCTATCCCGGGATACTGTTCCGCCAGCTTGCGGAACAGCTCCCTGATGTCCTTGGCCTCGACCTCGTGCCTCGACTTGCCTCCGGCTACGGCGCTGAGCGAGCCCCAGAGGGTGACTTCGACCATTACCGCCTCAAGGTGCGTCGATATTCAGGTGATGCCGGCCTGCGAACGACGGCTTCCTGCGCTTCCGGTGCTCACGTACTACAAGTACGCTCCGCTCCGGTTCTCGGAAGCCATCATTCTCGGCTCGGCCTGACCTGAATCTCAACACACCTTGCCCTAGCTTGGATACCTCTCAGCCTTCCCGTTCCGCATCGAGCGCCGCCAGGATGCGCGGCGGCGACATCGGGATGTGGGTCATGCGCACGCCGACCGCGTTCGACACCGCGTTGGCGATCGCCGCCAGCGGCGGCACGATCGAGGTTTCGCCAACGCCGCGCACGCCATAGGGGTGGTTGGGGTTGGGAATTTCCAGGATCTGCGTGTCGATCATCGGCAGGTCGGAGCAGACCGGGATGCGGTAGTCGAGGAAGCCCGGATTCTGCAGCCGCCCGTCCTTGCCGTAGATATACTCCTCGTTGAGTGCCCAGCCGATGCCTTGCGCCGCACCGCCCTGGTACTGGCCCTCGACATAGGTCGGGTGCACCGCCTTGCCGGCATCCTGCACCACTGTGTAACGGATCACTCGGGTAGCACCCGTCTCGGGGTCGACCTCGATGTCGCAGATATGGGTGGCGAAGGAGACGCCCGCGCCGTCGGCAACGAGCTCGCTATGGCCGGCGATCGGCCCGCCGGTCGTGCCGGACTTCGCCGCGATGTCCTTCAGCGACAGCGGCGACAGGTTGCCGTATTTCTCGCCCTTGGCAATCGCATGGCCCTTTTCCCAGGTGACGTCGTCCACCGGGATGTCCCACATCTGCGCCGCGCGGTCGCGCAGGACCTTGATCGCGTTGCGCGCGGCCGAGATCGTCGCCATCGAGGACGAGAAGGTGCCGCGGCTGCCGTCGGTCATGTCGTTGTAGCCGAGCGAAGACGTATCGGCGACGATCGCCTTCACCTGGGAATAGTCGATGCCGAGCTCCTCCGCCGCCACCAGCGACAGCGACGCGCGGGAACCGCCGACATCCACCGTGCCCACGGCCAGCGAGACAGAGCCGTCCATGCCGATGTTCAGATCGGTGCAGGTCTGGCCGCCGAAATTGAACCAGAAGCCGCAGGCCATGCCGCGCCCCTGGTTCATCTTCAGCGGCGCCTTCATGTGCGGATGGTTCTTCGCCGCTTCCAGCGTCGGGCCGATGCCGATCGGTCCGTAGACCGGGCCGTAGGAGGCGCGGGTGCCTTCCTGCGCGGCGTTCTTGATGCGGAAGTCCACCGCATTCATGCCGAGCTCGTGGGCGAGCTCGTCGACGGCGCTTTCCACCGCGAAGGCCGCCATGGGCGCCGACGGCGCGCGATAGGCCGCCGTCTTCGGCCGGTTGACCAGCACTTCATAGCCGACGGTCTTGACGTTCTCGAGCTTGTAGCAGGCGAAGGCCGTCATCGCGCCGATCTCGGCCCAGGAGCCGGGGTAGGGGCCGCAGCTATAGCGCAGCGTCGCTTCCGCGGCGGTGATGGTGCCATCCTTTTTGGCGCCGATCTTGACGTCGATCGAGGTGGCGCTGGTCGGGCCCGAGGCGCGGAAGACCTCGTCGCGGGTCATCACCAGTTTCACGGGGCGGCCGGCCTTGCGCGACAGCGCCAGCGCCACCGGCTCGGCCCAGACATGGGTCTTGCCGCCGAAACCGCCGCCGATCTCCGACGAGGTGACGCGCAGCTTCGAAGCCTCCAGCCCAAGCAGTTGGGCGCAGTGCTGGCGGTAGACGAAATGGCCTTGCGTGCAGACCCACAGGTCCGCGGTGCCGTCGGGGTTGACGCTCGCCACGCAGGCATGCGGCTCGATATAGCCCTGATGCGTCTGCTCGGTCTTGAAGGAGCGCTCGACGATGAAATCGGCCTGGGCAAAGCCCTTGTGCACGTCGCCATGGCCGAACTGCGTGCGCTTGGTGACGTTGGAAGGTTTCGCAGGCTTTTCCTCGAGGCCCTCGGTGAAGATCTGGTCGTTGATCAGCGGCGCATGGTGGTGCGCGGCCTCGTCGACATCGGTGACATGCGGCAGCACCTCATAGTCGACCTCGATCAGCTTCAGCGCCTGGCGGGCGATGCGGGCGTCGATCGCCGCTACCGCGGCCACCGCATGGCCGTCATAGAGCGCCTTCTTGCGCGCCATCGAGTTGTCGAGGATGTCGTACATGGCGGCATCGCCGTCGGTGAGGTCCGGCAGGTCCTTCGCCGTGATCACCGCCTTCACGCCGGCGAGCTTTTCCGCCTTCGAGGTGTCGATCTTCTTGATGACCGCATGCGCATGCGGGCTGCGCAGGATCCGGCCGACCAGCTGGCCGGCCATGTTGAAGTCGGCGCCGTAGCGGGCGCGTCCGGTCACCTTGTCGATGCCGTCGGGGCGGATCGGCCGCGTGCCGACCGAGGAGAAATTGCGTCCGGAGTAGCGCGGATCGAAATTCATGGATTACGCTCCCTTCATCACTTCCGCCGCGTCCTGGACGGCGCGCACGATCTTGTCATAGCCGGTGCAGCGGCAGAGATTGCCGGCAAGCCCGAAGCGGATTTCCTCCTCGGTGGGCGAGGGGTTTTTCGCCAGCAGGTCCTTGGCCGCGATCAGGAAGCCCGGCGTGCAGATGCCGCATTGCAGCGCAGCATGCTCCAAAAACTTTTGCTGCAGCGGATGCAGCTGGTCGCCATGCGCCATGCCTTCGATGGTCTCGACCTTGCGGCCCTCGGCTTCCGCGCCCAGCACCAGGCAGGAGCAGACCAGCCTTCCGTCGACGATGACGCTGCAGGCGCCGCAGTCGCCGGTGCCGCAGCCTTCCTTGGCGCCGGTCAGGCCGAGCCGGTCGCGCAGCACGTCCAGCAGCGTCTCGTCGGGCTGGCAGAGATACTCGACGGCGTCGCCGTTGATCGTGGTTGATACAGCTACACCGGCCATTATTTGCCTCCCGCACGCTTGTAGGCGATAGCGGCGGCACGCTGTGCCAGCACGCCCGCGACTTTTCGTCTGAATTCGATGGTGCCGCGCTTGTCGTCGATCGGACGGCAGGCGCCCGAGCAGATTTTCGCCAGCCGCTCCAGCGTTCCTTCGTCGAGCTTGGAGCCGACCAGAACCTGGCCTGCCTCCTCGACCAGAAGCACGGTGGGAGCGGCAGCACCCAGCGCCACGCGCGCGGTCTTGATCGCGCCCTTGTCATCCAGCGTCAGGTTCACGCCGGCGCTCACCACCGCGATGTCCATCTCGGTGCGCGGAATGAAGCGCAGATAGGCGTCGCCCGCATGCTCAGGACGCTTGTCGAGCAGGATCGCCTCGATGATCTCGCCCTTGGCCAGCGACGTGCGGCCGGGTCCGGTCGGCACGCTCTCCACCGCAATGGTGCGCTTGCCCGAAGGCCCGGCGACCACCGCTTTTGCGGCGGCCGCCACCAGCGCGGGCACGCTGTCGGCGGCGGGTGAGGCGTTGCACAGATTGCCGGTGATGGTGCAGCGGCCCTGCACCTGCTTGGAGCCGATCAGATTGGCCGCCTCGACCACGCCCGGCCAGGCCTTGCGCACCGCCTTGTTCTCGCCCAGCACAGCGCAGGGCACCGCGGCGCCGATCCGGAAGCCGTCGGCCGTTTCGGTGATGTCGGCCAGGCCGCTTATCGCCTTGATGTCGACGATCAGCTCGGGCTCGATGAAGCCGCCCTTCATCCTCACCAAAAGGTCACTGCCCCCGGCGAGGATCGCGGCGGGGCCTACCGCCTTGGCGAGCTCGCCAACGGCATCTTCGATTGAAAGCGGACGTATGTAACGCATCGTCTCCCCTTGGTGGTCGCTTTGTCAGCGACCGTTATAAAGCGTCTGGTTATAATGGCCATCCCGTTCATGCATGTCCGGGTTGGGCCAGAGCCATGCTCCAGATGCGCCCAGCGGCCGGGCCAGGACATCGGGACCACTCGTTTGCGTTGAGCCGGCCGGCCGCGCCACCATAGAGGGAGCTTCAAATTCAGTGACCAGCACCGGTCAAGTTGGCAGCGAGGATCTGGTCCGCCGCGCGGTCGCCGCCTTCAATTCGGGCGACCACGCCCAGGCGATGGAGCTGTGCGAGCTTGGCCTGAGGTGGCACCCGGGCGATCCCGCGCTTTGCCACCTTCTGGCGGCTGTGCTGTTCGCCAAAGCGGACCTGCCGGCGGCGCGGGCGCGCATCGAGGCGAGCCTCGCCGCGCGTCCGGACAATGCACCCGCCCTGATCCTGGCAGGCAGGATCGCCCGGGCCGAGGGCCGGTTCGAAGCGGCGTTGCGGTTCCTGGATCACGCCGCAACGCAGTCGTCCCGGGTGGAAATCCTTCTCGAGCGGGCGCGTATCTTCGATCAGTCGGGCGATGCCGCGGCGGCGGGCGCTGGCTGGACACAGGTCCTGCAGAGCGATCCGAAATCCGTGGAAGCGATGGCGCGCCTGGGGCGCCTGGCATGGGAACGCGGCGCGCCCGCCGAGGCGGAAGGCTTGCTCGAGCGCGCCGTCGCCGGCACCGCGCATTCCGCCCAGTGGTTCGACCTCGGGCTGGTGCGCCAGGACATGCGCAAATTCGAGGCCGCCGCCGAGGCCTACCGCCATGTGCTGGAGATGAGCCCGGATGCGGCGGAGGCAGCGGTCAATCTGGGCGTCGTCCTGCAGGAAACAGGCGATCTCGATCGCGCGATGGCGGCCTATTCGCAGGCCTATCGCCTCAAGCCGTCCACCTTCGGCGTCATCGCCATGGCGCTGACCTCGGCGCCAAGCGGCCTTCTATGGCTCGATGAGGAAGCGCTGCGCCGCTCACTCGCCGGTGGAGCGTCCGCGCCTGGCGCGGAACCGCTTGCGGTAGACGCCCGGCGTTGACAGGACATCCGCGACCGTTTGCGCATAGGCGGCTTGGCGTTTTTCGTCGAACACTTCGAATTCCAACTGCGGCGCGGCCCGCGGAACCGCGAAGCATTGCGCGACCGGGGTTCCTTTGCCGAGCACGCCGGAGAATTCGGGCTCTTTCCAGATCGCCGGGAAATTGATGCCGCCATCGCTGAACCGGTCCGAATCCACCAGGCCCGTCACCAGTCGGAAGGGAAGGTCCTCGCGATTGACCGGGTGCGTCGCGTAGAGCGACCAGCCGTCCTCGACCTCGATGGTCCAGAAGCTGTTGAATTTGAGCGCGGCCTGGCCAGGCCTGGCGAACGGGCTGCCGGCAAGCTGCCCCGGCGTGTGGAAGCTCAGCGGCGCTCGCGGGTGGTTCCCGGTGGCCGGTTCCGGGATATTCCAGTCCCAGGAAAACTTGCCCCGGTCGACGACGACGTCGCAGGGCAGCAGGATCATGAAGCCGTAGGTCATCGCGTCGACGACCGGCGGGCATTGCTTGAGCGTGCGAATGTCGCGGCCGTGGATCGCCGAATAGGCGGTGGCGGGCATCGCGCGCAGCCAGTCCGGCAGCACGCCGCGCGCGGGCACCGGACGCGGCAAATGCTGCGCCAGGATCGGATCACATCTGAAAATGACACGCATCGCCGCCTCCCGGCATTGCGATAGCACGCCAGCCGGCCGCGCTCCAAGCGGCGCCTGGCCAGTCTGTCACCCGCGCCGGTATCCGCGGTCCGGCGTTGCCTCGGGAGAAAAAGGCCGTCCCGGGTGAATGCAGGTGGAACGGCCTCCCCATAACACGGTGGAGCTTAATAGCTCGTCTTGGGCGCCGCTTTTTTAGCCGCCGCAGCCTTTGCAGTGTGCTTCTTGTGCTTCTTGTGCTTCACCGGGCACTTGTGCGTCTTGGTCACCTTGCAGGCCTTCTTGGCGGCAACCTTTTTCGGAGCGGCCTTCGCCGGAGCAGTGGCGGCCGGAGCAGCGGCCGTGGTAGCGGCCGCGTTGCCGAGGACCGGCATCGAGAAGGCGAGGGCAACGGCGAGGCCGAGGGCGGAGAGAAGGGGTTTTTTCATGGTTTTTTCTCCTTGCTATGCAGGTCGGTTTTGGGTGTCACTGCATCGGGGTCGATCGGCGTCACGCCAAGCAGCTTCAGAGCGTTCGCGAACGCCCGGATCCCCTGCGCCTGCTTCTTGGTGGCGCAGAACCGGTCTCCCTTTCTTTGCAGTGCCTTGGCCGCGGTGACCTGCGTTGACGCGGCATGGGTTTCGAGGGCTTCGTCAACCTGGCGGCTAAGATTGGTGCAGCGCTCGGCCCGGGTCGTGGCAACCTTTGCCTCGCCGGCTTCAACCGGGCCGGTGCCGAGCGAAATGCCGAGCAACGCACCCATCAAGCCGATTGAGAACCTTTGCATCGCTTGTCGCCAATCCGAACAAGTTGCCGCAGTGCTGCAGCCGATGATCGACCCTCTCCAGTCAATCCTACGCCTGAACGATTTCTGGAGTTTTTCTGAAGTGTTTCTGAATTGTGTCCAAGGCGCCGGCGGAGCGCCCGTCAACGCTGAAGAACGCCTCGATGAAGGTCGGCGATGAGGGCTTTGTGCCGGATTGCGGCGCCCGACCGCCGAAAGCGCACGCCAGGATTCATGCACCGGCACAAAGCGCTATTCAAGGCCACGCGCTATCCAGTCTGCCTGCAGGTTGATAAACGTTGCGGCCGGCACTTCAGGATAGCTCCTGGCTGGAAATGAGAGGACGGCTCCGGAAACGAATGGCCAAAAAATTCGCATTCCTCCTGGTGCGCGATTTCACGCTCTCACCGCTGTCGCTGTTCATCGACACGCTGCGGCTGGCCGGCGACGAGGGCGACCGCAGCCGCAGGGTCGAGTTCGACTGGCAGATCGTCGGCGAGCGCGGCCTGCCGATCCGGGCGAGCTGCGGCGTTGAATTGCTGCCGACCAGGGCGATCGGCAATCCCGAGGATTTCGACAATGTCGTCGTGGTCGGCGGCCTGCTCGACACCAACCGTGTCCTGAGCTCGGAAAAGGAGGCGTTCCTGCTGCGCGCCGTCGAGAAGGGCGTGCCGCTCACCGCGCTCTGCACCGGCAGCTTCGTGCTGGCGCGCTACGGCCTGCTCGACGGCTACAGCGCCGCCGTCAGCTGGTTCCACATCAAGGATTTTCGCGCCGACTTTCCTGACGTGAACGCCCATGCCGATAGCCTGTATTCGGTGGATCGCGGTCGCGCCACCTGCGCCGGCGGCACGGGTGCCGCCGACCTCGCCGGCTATTTCGTCTCGCAATTCATCGGCCAGAAGGCGGCGGAGAAGGCGGCAAAAATCCTGGTGCTCGACCGCATCCGCAACATCAGGGACGTGCAGCCGGTCGGCGACCTGTTTCCCGAAGCGGCGAGCCGCGCGGTGAAGCGCGCGCTGCTTTTGATGGAAAGCAATCTGCAGGAGAAGGTCTCGGTCAGCGAGATCGCCAGCCGCCTGAACTGCTCGCGCCGCCAGCTCGAGCGTCTGTTCGCCACCGAGCTCGGCACCAGCCCGATGGCTGCCTATCTGGCGCTCAGGGTGCACTACGCCAAGTCGCTGCTGGAAGGCAGCGACCTCGCCATCGGCGACATCGCCTATCGCTGCGGCTTCGAGAATGCCGGCCATTTCAGCCGCGTCTTCCGCCAGCACACCGGCATCACCCCGACCCATCTGAGGCACCCGAACCGCGTGGTAGGGGTGGCGGCGAAAGCCGCCGTGGTCGCCTCGCAGCTCCCGCCTGGCCGATTGCGTGGTCGCGGAAACGGACCGTAGCATCGCCGCCAGTGGCAATGCCGCCGCTGTTCAACGCCCGTCATTGTCAACGCCGCGAGAGCCATGCCGCATTACCCCCACGCCATGCCCGGATCGAAAGCCGGCCGACTGGGCGCTTCAAGGCGCGCCGGTTTCGGTGCCCGGTTCGCGGAGCCTCGCGCCATCGGCCGCGCGCAACATTCCGGGGCACTGATCGGTGCGCCTTCAGCCGGCTCAGATGCATAAGATGCGACCGTCCGCGTTAACCATCAATTAACTATCCGGTCGCCTTTAATACGGTTCTGGAGGATACTGATTTTGGCCGCGAACGAAGAATTCGCGACCGCCGAAATGAGAAAAGAAGCGACGGATACCGTCGCCATTCTGCCGGGGAGGCGCCCAGCATCGTTTGATGAGGAGCGCCGGAATGAACATCGAGGAAGCAGTCACCGCAGCGACGACAGGATCGGGTGCGCTCCTGTCCTGTCTCGGCCAGCCGGTCGTCGCCTACCACGTCACGGCCATCATGCGCGAAACCGACAAGATCCATGCGCGGCAGATGCAACTCGCCCTGCTGCGGCGAAGCATCGAGGCGCTTGTCGACGACGGCCTCGAAGACATCGAAGCCGAAATATTTGCATCGCAGTTCGACGGCCGCATCGGCTCGGCCTGGGACCAGCTGCATCCGGCCGGCGACACGCCGCATTGATCGCTGCCAGGCCAGTTGCGGCGTTCCTTTGCGGTAGGATAGACTGCGTCCCAACGGCAGTTGAAACTGCCGGCTGCATGCCAAAGTGACTTTTGCACGAGGCGGCTAGAGCAATTCCAGGAAAAGTGTAGGCGGGTTTCCGTGCGGAATTGCGTAAAACAGAGGGATAGAGCGGTTCGCCGTTTCCGTAAAACGGTGAAACGCTCTAGATCGGCCCATGGTCGATGCGGGGACAGTTTCGTCGGTATCTGGTGCCGGGTTCAAGCAGCGGGCGCTCGGCGTTGGCCTTGTGGTCCTCTCGACAATCGCCATCGCACTCGTTCCAAGCCTTGCTAAACTTGCCTATGAGGGCGGCAGCAACACGCTGAGCGTCATCACCGGCCGAAGCATCTTTTCGGTTTTGATCACGCTGGCGTTGTTGGTTGCGTTTCGCCAACCAATGGTAATTCCGCGCCGGCCGATGCGGATAGCCCTCGCGATGGGCGTGGCCTATGCGGTGATGCTCTACGGTTATCTCGGAGCCGTGAACTACCTTCCGGTCAGCCTGGTGATCCTGATCTATTTCGTTCATCCAGTGCTGGTTGGGTTCATCGTGATGTTTCTGGGACAGGAAAAACTCACGATCATATCCATCGGCGAGCTAGCAGCCGCGCTTGTGGGGCTTTACCTGGCAATCGGGCTTTCCTTCGAAGGGCTGAGCGGCATTGGATTGGCCCTCGCAGCGTTGGCGATGGCGGTGACGGCGATCATTGTTGTGTGCGGTGCGCGTGCGACGGCGGAAGCAAAGGCGATTTCAGTCGGCTTCTACATGATGCTTTCGGCCGCGGTCGCGCTCACCGTAATCTTCGCGCTCTTTGGAACACTGGCCCTGCCCACGACTCCGCTCGCATGGACCGGCTTTGTCGGTGTCGCCGTTGCGTCCACTGTGGGCACCCTCGCATTCATCTCAGGCATGGCCTATGTCGGCGCGGCGCGCGCCGCGATGATCAGCAATCTGGAGCCGGTCCTCGGGGTCTTGTTTGCGATTGCGGTTTTGGGGGAACGGGTTTCGCTGCTTCAGGGTACCGGCATCGCGATCGTGATCGGAGCGATCTTTGTCATGGAAATGCGTCGCTAGCCGCATCGGGGGGCTGACAATGCAGGCAATACCGATAGTCCATCGGCCGGAACCGCCGGCCATCGCCGCGCCATCATCCCTGGGCGGCTATCCCACGGCCGTGCTGTGCTGGCTGCTCTCGGCCGGCGTCTATATCGCGGCCAAGTGGGTGGCGCCGGAAATGCCGCCCTGGGGTCTGTGCTTCTGGCGGCTCCTGCTGGCCTGCGCCATCCTGTTGCCGATCGTGCACCGTCATCACGGCGCGATGATAGCGCTGCTGCGCTCGCGGCCACTGGAGGTCGTCGCCGTCGGCGCCATCGGCCTGACTCTCTGCCAGGGCATGATCTACCACGGCCTGAACGACACCGACGCGACCACGGCCGGCATCATCATGGCGATGTCGCCGATCATGACCATGGTTCTGGCGCGTCTCGTGCTTGGCGAGCCGCTCGGCCTCTGGAAGGCGCTTGGCGCGGTTGTGGCACTTGCCGGCATGCTGGTCATCGTCGCGCATGGCAATATCGAGGCGCTGGTCAAGCTGCGCTTCAATGTCGGCGAGTTGTGGATCGTCGGCAGCGCCTTCTGCTGGGCGCTTTACACGGTGCTGCTGCGCCGCTCCAAATTCGGCCTCGAGCTGCTGCCGCTGGTCGTGCTGCTGCTCGGTGCCGGCGCGCTGGTGGCGCTGCCGTTCCACCTGTGGGAAATCGCCAATGACGAACGCTCGGCCCTCAATGCCCACGGCCTGCTGGCGCTCGCCTATCTGGCCGGCCCAGGCGGCGCGCTGATGTATTATCTCTACAACAAAAGCGTCGAGACGCTGGGTGCCAGCCGGGCAAGCATGCTGCTCTATCTGCAGACGCTATTCGTCGCCATCCTCGCCTATCTGCTGCTCGGCGAGAGCCTGCACGACTACGACCTGGTTGGCGCCGCCTTCATCGTCGTCGGCGTCGTGCTGGCGACGGTGATCAAGCCGAAAGCGGTTCCGGCAAAGGCGTGAACGAGGCGAAAGGACCTCGCTTAACATATGTGGATGTCCGCGCCTCCCAGTCGATCTATCCCCTCGGTGGGGCGGAGAGAATCGACATGGACTGCTTCACCAGGCTCGAAGCACTGATCGACGCCGGTGGCGCCGACGCGGCCGAGGAAGCGCGTACCCTGCTCAAGCATCTCGCCACCGATTCGCGAGCCGCTTTCGATGCGGCCGACGAGTTCCTGATCGAGCTGATGACGCTGGCCTTCCTGGTCGAGGCCGGCCTGGAAGCCTTTCACAATCCGGCGCGGCGCCTGGCGCGGCTAAGGCTCTCCCGACTGAAGCTGCTGCTGCCCTGATCCGGCCAGGCGTTACTGCCGTGTAGTCGAACTCCTATGTTCCAAGCAGGGAAGCCGCCGAGCCCGACAAAAACGAGATTCATTGAACAGTCAGGCCGGGTCAAATAAGCCCAGTCATGCGGATGAGATGCATAAGCCGCGTGCCGATAGCGAGGACGAATTGGCCGTCATTGGCGGCCAGGTCCCAGCCAAAGAATGCGATCCAGCAGAAGATCAGGACGGCGAAACGCATTAGTAGATTCTAATATTCATCCGTTGCGCAAATCTTAAGATGGCAAAAGGCCCGCTCTGTGAAGGCGTGAAAGCGGGCTTGGCGAATAGCCTGCCTTGAACGGTCCAAGGACCGATGGATTGCAGCCCCTGACATGGCAGGATTTCGAACTGATATGCCGAGGCGGTGGTGGGGACAGTTTGAAATGATCGACGTTGCCAACGCGATCCGCCGCTGGCGCCGATCTCTTTTTGCCGGCTGGCCGGTGCGCACGGGGTTCTTCTTGAGGGGTTTTATGCGGCACCGGCCAATGCGGGTTTAAGGTGGCAACTTTCCTCCCGCGCACACAATCTAGGCGCGAACCTACAACCGCTCAATCTGGACTGAGTACCCTATGAATGGCGGGCCGAAAGGCTCAAGCAGCAAGCCGCGCGCTTTTTGTAGGCGCACAGAAGGGTTTTCGGCTTCCTTCGCCTCAATCGGCGCAACGATGTCCGCGAAAGCGCCTATTGTGATCGGGGCGGAATTTCAAACTGAACCTCTACCCCCGAACCACCAAGCTTTCCTAAATTAGCCGATTTTGCTATTGGCGGGCGGCTGCTTTTGGCGGCGCCGGCCAAGGCCGAAGGGGGATCATGGCGATCGACAAGCGCATGGACGCATGAGCGACAGTCGGCACATCGGGGCGCTGGAGCTGCGCGTGCTTGGCGATTTCCAGGTGACGCGCGACGGCCGGCCGCTCGACCTGCCGCCGTCGCGCAAGACGCGGGCGCTGCTTGCTTACCTGGCGGTCACCGCCAGGCAGCACCAGCGCGAGCGTCTATGCGAGATATTCTGGGACATTCCCGACGATCCGCGCGGCGCCCTGCGCTGGAGCCTGTCCAAGATCCGCCAGGTGCTGGGCGCCGACGAAACAGCCCTTGTCGCCGATCGCAACGCCGTCGCGCTCACCATCGAGACGGACTATGCGCGGCTGGCGCCGCTGGTGAAGGCCGATCTTTCCTCGCACTCGACCGGGGAGCTTGAAGCCGTCCTGGCCTCGATCCGCGGCGGTTTTCTCGCCGACCTCTCGCTCGAGCGCTGCTTCGACTACGAAGCCTGGCGGCAGGCTATCGCCAGCGAGGTGGAGATCGTCGAGCTCGGCATCCTGCGCGAGCTGGTCGAGCGTCTGGCGGATGAGCCGCGGCGGGCGCTGCCCTTCGCGCAGCGCCTGCGCCGCCTCGTGCCCGACGATGCAAGGCTCGCGGCCGAGACCGATGCGCTGGAGGACAGGGTCCGCTCGGCCGCCGCTCAAGCCACCGGCCGCGCGCCGCAAGCTGCTTCCTCAGGTCCGCCGCAGGCGCCGCCGAAACCCGCCGCGTCGGCGCAGGATCCAGGCCGCGCCGTGCAATTCTGCCGGGCCCTCGACGGCACCAGGCTCGCCTATGCCAGCACCGGCAGCGGCCCGGCGATCCTGCGCGCCGCGCACTGGATGTCGCATCTCACCTTCGACTGGGACAGCCCGATCTGGCGGCACTGGATGCGCGAACTGTCGCGCCACAACCGGTTGGTGCGCTATGACGAGCGCTGCAACGGCCTTTCGCAACGGCATGTCATCGACATCTCGTTCGAGACCATGCTGTCGGATCTCGAATGCGTGGTCGCGGCTCCAGGGCTCGACCGCTTCACCTTGCTTGGCCTGTCGCAAAGCTGCGCGGTTTCGATCGCTTATGCCATACGCCACCCCGAGCGGGTCTCGGGCATGGTCCTTTATGGCGGCTACGTCAAAGGCTGGCGGGCGCGTGGCGACGCCGGCGAGATCGCGACGCGCGAGGCCGTGGCGACGCTGATGCGGGAGAACTGGGGCAAGCCGAACCCGATGTTTCGCCAGGCCTTCTGCTCCATGTTCATCCCCGGCGCCACGCACGAGCATTTCGCCTGGATGGACGAACTGATGCTGCGCACCGTCTCTCCCGACGATGCCTGGCGTCTGCAGAACGCCTTTTCGACGATCGACGTCAGCGACCTGCTCGAGAAGGTGCGGGTGCCGACGCTGGTGCTGCACGCGCGCGACGACAACGTCGCGCCCGTCGAATCCGGGCGCACCATGGCCGCGGGAATCCCGGGCGCCCGCTTCATCGAGCTCGACAGCCAGAATCACATCCTGCTCGAAGGCGAACCCGCCTTCGAGGAGTTCGTAGACCACGTCCGCGCCTTCATCGCCGAGACGGAGGGCGCCTGACTAGGCGCCGAGAACTCTTCACCCCCTGGCGAGCGGCACGGTGAACACCGTCGCGGTGCCGGTGAGGCAAAGTTCGCCGGCCTCGTTGCGCACCGAGGTCTCCAGCTTGGTGATCGGTTTGTCGGCGCGCACCTCCTTGACCCCGACGCGGCCGGTGATCAGTTCGCCGACACCGACCGCCTTGACGAATTTCCACGACACTTCGAGGAACACCGAACCAGGGCCGGGGAGGTCCTCCGCCACCACCGCGTTCAGGATGCCGGACGTGACGCCGCCCTGCACGATGAGCTTGCCGAACACCGAGGCCTCGGCCAGCGTCTTGTCGTAATGCAGCGGGTTGCGGTCGCCGGTCATCTCGGCGAAGGCGTCGATATCCTGCGCCTGCGTGCGCCGCGAGCGCTCGGCGAAAGCGCCCACCTTTGGCCGCCCCTTGACGACGCCGACCCAGCCGTCCTGCATCAGATGCACTGTCATGGTCTTGCTCCTGTTCGGTTGTGTGAAAGGTCGGCCGGCGGCCTGTCCTGGTTGGCCGGGGCCCGATAGGTCGAGGGCTTCGAGGCGCGGCGAACCGGCATGGGTTGCCCGGCCAGCGCCTGCACCTCTGCCTTCAGCACGCCGCTGAAGCGGCGATGCCGCTCGCCGAGATCGTCGAGCGTCCAGTCGAAGCCGGCGATCGCGTCGGTGGTATCCAGGATCTGGTTGGCGACCATGTCGCGCTGCCGCTGCCAGATCGCGAATGCCGCCTCCGAGCCGTCGAGGATGGCCCGCGCCAGAGTTTCGGCGTCGCGCAGCGCATCGGAAATGCCGTGCGAGGTGATCGGGTCGCGGAAGAAGCCGGCGTCGCCCACCAGCGCCCAGCCGGGGCCTTGCGGCTGGCGGATATAGCCCGGCACGCCGCGAAACGCCTGCAGGCGGGCATCCTGCGGCGCCAGGGCCGCCTGTTCCGCCAGCGCCGGCGAAAGCGCTTCCAGCATATCCATGCGGGCACGCGCGTGGCCGAGGCGGAAGCGCTGGTCGAAGAGGGCCGTCGGCACCGAGGCGACGATGCAGGCGAGGCCGTCATTGGTCGGGATGAAGGAGCCGGCGATCCCATCGCGGAAATACCAGTGATAGCCGGCGCCGGGTTCGACCGGCGCATAGCCGTAGACATGGGCGGCCGACACCGAGCCGCGCCGCAAGGGCTGGGCGTCGACGCATTTCGCCACCAGCGAGCCGATGCCGTCGGCGCCGACCACGATATCGGCGCTGACCCGCACTGAGGCGCGGCCGGCGGCGCGGATCTCGATGCCGCGCACGCGGCCGTGCGTGTCGGCGAAGAGATCGCCGACCGCCATTTCGTGCAGGACCTCCGCGCCTGCCGTGCGCGCTGCATCGACCAGGATGCGATCGAGCACGGTTCGCCGCGGCGCGATCAGGCCGGGAAGCTCCGAACCGGCGGCGAGCGGGATGGTGATCTCCTCGTCGCCATAGTGGAAGGTCGTCGTCTCGATCAGCGGCGTTCCGGCATCGAGCAGCGGCTCGAGCAGGCCCCAGCGCCAAAGCTGCAGTACGGCTGGCCGCATCAGCGCATGCGTCGACAGCGTGTCGGAGCCATAGGGCTTGCGCTCGATCGCCAGCACCTTGAGACCCGCGCGGGCGAGCAGCATCGCGGTCGCCGCGCCAGCGCAGCGCGCGCCGACGATGATGGCGTCGTAGTGGCCACGCTTGGGAGCGGCCATGAGGGAAATTGCTTTGCTTGCCATGGTCAGTGTCCTCAGGCGGCCTTGCGGCCGTTGCGCTCGAGATGACGCAAGACCTCGGCGGCGATCACCTCCGCGTCGGCGCCGACGCCGTCGATGAAGTTGGAATCGCGCTTGCGCAGGAAGCGGAAGCCGAGCGCGTAGAGGCCGGGCACGCTGGTGACGCCGCCCTGATGCGCGAGCTCGCCATCGGCGCCGAGCGCCAGCGGCTCCAGCCAGCCGAACGAGCGCGCATAGCCGGTCGCCCAGATGATGGTGCGGATCGACCCATCGGTCAGCGAAAGCCGCTCAGCGCAGGCTGCCGGCATCGCAACCGGCTCGGGCCGGTATGGTGTCGCCGAGCCTGTGAAGCGGTCGATCTCGTCGAGCAGGCGCGCCTGCTTTACTTCCGCCGCCGCGATGTGCTGGGCGAGATCGGCGGCAAAGGCGATCTCGCTATCGCCGACGCCGCGCACCCGCCCGGCCAGTTCGACGCCGAGCGCCTGCAGCGTGGCGAGATCGACATCGGCCCTGTCCGGCCGGCCGGCGAGCTGCAGCGACGGCTGGCGCCGGGCGGCTTCCGGATTGGCCAGGTCCTCGTGGCGCTGCGCCATCAGGCCCATTGCGCACAGCCAGAAGAAGATGTCCTGGCCGCGCCATGTTCTGGGCAGGCGCGTATGCTTGCCGACCGAAAGCACGACGCGCCGCCCGGCGCGGCCGAGCTCGTCGGCGATCTGCACGCCGGACGACGAGGCGCCGACGACCAGCACGCCGCCGCCCGGCAGCTCGCCCGGCGAGCGATAGTGCGAAGCGTGCATGCTGAGCGGCCCGCGAAGGGTCTCCGCTGAAAAAGGGATGACCGGCCGGTCGCAATGTCCCGTCGCGACGACGACCGCGCGCGCCGACCAGTCGCCCGCGCTGGTGCGCAAGGCAAAGCCGTCGCTGATCCGTTTGCAGGAGATCACCTCGACATTGGTCTCGACCGGCGCATGCCATTGCCAGGCGTAGCGCTCCAGGCTCTCCACGAAAGCCCCTTTGCTCATGAAGCCGTCGGGATCGCCGCCCTTGTAGGGCGAGCCGGGGAGCGCATTCAGCCAGTTCGGCGTGAGCAGCCGAAGCGAGCGCCAGCTCTGCGAGCGCCAGCGCTCGCCGATGCGGCCGCGCTCCAGCACGGCATGGTCGATGCCGGCCTGGCCGAGGCAATGGCTGAGCGCAAGGCCGGCCTGGCCCGCGCCGATGATCACGACGTCCGCGCGTCTCATGGTCTGTTCCGTCTGAGGCAAAGAGGCGGCCCGGATCGGTTCCGGACCGCCTGGAGCGTTACTGGATGGTCTTGATGCCGACAGTGACCGGCACGCCCTTGGTCAGAACGTCGAAGACCGCCGAACGCGTACGCGACTGCTCGACCAGCTGCTTGAGCTTCTCGGCCGGCGCGTCGCCTTCGATCTCGAACGACACCTGGATGTTCTGGAAGCCGTTGCGGACCTCGTCGGAAATGCCGAGGATGCCGCGCAGGTCGATGTCGCCGTCGACCGAGCACTTCACCTTTGTGAGCTTGATGCCGCGCGCGGCGGCGATGTTGGCCACGCCCGCCATCAGGCAGCCCGCCAGCCCGTGCAGCAGCCACTCGACCGGGGTCGGCGCATTGTCGGCGCCGCACAGGATCGCCGGATGGTCGGCGTCGGCGTAATGCGGCTTCTCGTGCTTCTGCTCGTTGCCGGCGCCGAAGAAGCCGTTCATGACGGTCTTGCTGTGCGTGCCCTCGATCCACTCATTGTGGGCGCGGAACTGGAACTTGGCGAGCTCCGGCTGCCCGGCGACGAAATTGATCGTCGCCATCAGGTTCGGCGTGTCGACCCCGTTGAGCGGAAGCCGTGCAGGTTTGGTGTTCGGTTGCATCTTCATCTCCAAGGTTGGTTTTGCGGCTTGGTTGCCGTGACCGCTTTTGTTTGCCGGTTGAGCGTTTGAACGAGAGTGGATGCGACCGTGGAATTTTTTATACGCCCACCGTGGAAATGGCGTTGGACGTATCGTTTGAAACGAGCTGGCCCACCGCCTGAAGCGAATGAGCCGGAACGCAAGAACCCCGGGCGTTGGGAGGGCGCCCGGGGCTTATCGACGACGTGGTGACGATCGCCACCGCCGGTCATCCGGCGTCGCGGATGTCCATGCGCTCGGTGTCGGTTGGGGCGTAGCGCATCGAGGTGTAGTGCTCGATTTCCGAGCGGGCGATGCCCATGTCCTTGAGCATGTAGTCGGGCATCGCCAGCAGCGCGGCGCGCTCGCTGCGCATCTTCATCGCCTGATAGGCAAGCCTGAGCGCGCGGCCGGCAAAGCCGATCAGGCGGGGGCTCGCGCGGCCGGTTTCATGGGCTTCCAAGGTCGTCATCGTAATCTCCATCCTTTGCGGCGCGACCATTTCGCGTCGTCGATGGAGGACTTGTCGCTTATGATCGGGGGAGCCAGCGTTGTAGCGGGCGTCGAAATTGCCGTGGAAATCGCGGTATTATATCTCTGCCGGCGGGATAGTGGCTGCGCGCGATGGCGCTTCGATCCGCTGCGAAGCCTGCGCAGCCGGGGCCGTATGAGAAAGAGCGCAAGAGGGGTATGAGGCGGCACCGCTTACTTGAGCCGTTTGTTGCTGCGTTGGAGCGGCTCGATGGCCGGTCCTATGACCACCTCAGAGTATTGTTCGCAGCCGTGGCCAGTCGCCGCCCGGAGTTGCTTGAACGATCCCTGTTCGCCGAGCGTAGCCGCCGCACCTCCGAAATCGAGAAGGTCCTTCAAAAGGCTATGGCCGAGCTTGAGCAAATGAAGCGCGCTGGTGCGCTTCCGGAGGGAATGTCGGTGCCTCATTTGTACCATTTGAGGCTGAACCACTCTACCGGTCGCCTGCATGTTGGCCACGGCCACCGATCTATCGTGTTGTTCCCGACAAATTCAAACTGAGACACTGCCGCCGCCGAGCGGACGGCCGAGATCAGCGAACAGTCGACGTCCACGAGCGGTTTCCGGATGGCTGATCGCCAGCCCATTCAAGGCGAAGGATCGAGGCGTTCCATTGGTTGGGTCGCGGAAGCTGAAACGCAGCCCCTACCGCTCCCGGAATGCCCTCGCGAACGAATCCATCATCGGGCGGACCAGATACTCGAAGAACGTCCGGTCGCCGGTGCTGATGAAGGCGTCGACCGGGGTGCCGGGATAGAGCTGTTCGGCCTTCACGCTGGCGGGCAGGGGATCGGCGATCTTCAGCCTGGCGCGGAAATAGGGTTCGTGCGTGGCCTCGTCGATCAGCCGGTCGGCGGAGATCTCGCTTACCGTGGCCGGGACTTCCGGTGTCAGGCGCGTGTTGAGCGCGGAGAGCCTGAGCTTCGCCTTCTGGCCGACATGCACCGCGTCGATGTCCTTTGGCCTGAGCTTGGCGTCCACCACCAGACCGGATGACGTAGGCAGGATCTCCATGATCTTCTCGCCGGGCGCGACCACGCTGCCTTGCGAATTATAGATCGAGGACACGACGATGCCCGCCGCTGGCGCGGTGATGGTCGTGCGCTTCAGCACCGCTTGCGCCGCGCGCATCTGCTCCTCGATGTCGGCGAGGTTGGTGCGCACGTCGTCGAGCTTGGTCAGCGCCTCCTCGACGCGTTGCGTGGTGGCGCGCTCGATCTGCGCCTCGGCCTCGACAATCTGCGTGTTGGCCGAGGCGAGGTACGATTCCAGCGCGCCGGCCTGGCCGACGAGGTCGGCCTCCGAGCGCAACAGCTGCGAATATTCGGTGCGGTTGGTGAGGCCCTTGCCCAGAAGATCGGTCTTGATGCCGAGCTCCTTCTTCACCACCTCGGCCTGCTGCTCGATGGCAAGTTTTTGCGCGTTCAGGCCTTTCACCGACTCGCGGTGCATGGCCACGCGCTGCGCCAGGATCGACTGCTCCGAGCGGAAGCGCGCAAGCCTGGCGTCGAACTCCTTCTGTTGTTCACGGATCAGCTTCTCGAAATCCTGCTCGAATGGCGCGGGGGCTGGCTCGGCGATCGGCGCCAGCCTGTCCAGCCCGTCGCGCTCGGCCTCCAGCCGGGCCGCACTTGCCTTGAGCGCGATCCACTGCCTCCTCAGCCGGTTGAGATCGGCCTCCGGCGCGGTCCGGTCGAGCAGGATCAGCTCCTGTCCCTCGCGCACGCGGTCGCCCTCATGCGCCAGCAGCTGCCTGATGATGCCGCCCTCGCGATGCTGGATCAGGATGTTGCCGCCGGTCGCCGCGATCGTGCCTTGCGTGATGACCGCGCCGGCTAGCGGCGCGCTCGCCGCCCAATAGCCGAAGCCGCCGATGAGAAGCGCGATCGCCGCGTAGCCGGCGAAGGCGGTGCGGCGGAAGTCGGTGCGCGGCCGGTCGTCGAAGGCGAGGCTCTGTGACATCGTCTACGACCCGTGGCGGATATTTTGCGAGGCGCGGATGGTCGGCACGAACGAGCCGGTGACCACCGTGTTCTGCCGCGCGCCTCTGCCCTTGTCGACAGTCGACTGGCGCAGCACCTCGGCGCTCGGTCCGAATGCCTCGATGACGCCGCCGCGCAGAACCATCACGCGGTCGCAGGCGGCGGCAATCGAGGGCCGATGGGTGATCACGATCGTGGTGACGCCCGCCGCGCGCGCGGCCGCCAGCACCGCTTCGAGCGCGGTTTCGCCGGCGCCGTCGAGATGCGTGCTGGGCTCATCCAGCACCAGGATGCGCGGATTGCCGTAAAAGGCGCGCGCCAGCCCGATCCGCTGCCGCTCGCCGCCCGACAGCGTCCCGGCGACCATCGTCTGGTAGCCGTCGCGCAGCGAAAGGATCAGCTCATGCGCCTCGGCGCGTTTTGCCGCCTCGACGATCGCCGCGTCGTCGGCCCGCGCGTCGAAGCGGGCGACATTGTCGGCGACCGAGCCCGGGAAAAGCTCCACTTCCTGCGCCAGATAGCCGATATGCCGGCCAAGCTGGTTCTCGTCCCAGGTCCTGAGCTCGGCGCCATCGATCCTGACCGAGCCGCCGCTCGGCTGCGCGGCCCCGACGAGCAGCCGCGCCAGCGTCGATTTGCCGGCGCCGCTCGGGCCGACGATTGCCACCGCTTCGCCGGGCTGAATAGCAAAGCTCAGCCGCTTGAGGATGGGCTCGGCGCCGAAGCCGGCGTTCGGCGCGATGAAGAAGAGATCCTGCGCGGCAATCGCGCCGGTCGGGTCGGGCAGTATGAGCTTGCTTGCCTCTGCCGGCTGCGCCGCGAGCGCGGTTCCCAGCCGCGACCAGGCGCGCCTGGCCTCGCCGAGCTGCCGCCACGAGCCGATCAGCTGGTCGAGCGGCTGCAGCGCGCGGGACGACACCAGCGAGGAGGCGAAGATCATGCCGGCCGTCATCTCACCCTTCAGCACCAGCCAGGCGCCGGTGCCGAGGATCGCGAGCTGCAGCATCATGCGCAGCGCCCGCGAGGCGCCGCTGAAGATCGCATTGGCGCTGGCCGAACGGTCATGCAGGACGAGCGCCTCCGCCACATGCCGTCCCCATGCGCGCGCGGCGTTTTCCACCATGCCCATGGCGCGCAGCGTCTCGGCGTTGCGGGAAAAGGCCTGCTCGGCCCGGCTGGCCAGAGCCGAACGCTCCGCCGAAAGCGCATCGTTCGCGCCGATGGCAAGCTGGTTGGCCGCAACCAGCACGACCAGCAGCGCCGCGCCGCCGAGCGTCACCCAGAACAGCACCGGGTGGATCAGATAGAGCAGGCCGAGGAAGACCGGCGCGAAGGGCAGGTCGAACAGCACCGCAACGCCGCGCGAGCGGATGAAGGCGCAGACCGCGGCAAGGTCGGCGAGCGGCGACGGCGCGCTTTTGGCGCCGAGCGAAGCGGCGAACATCCTTGCGCCCAGCCTGTCGTTGACCGTCGCGGCGATGCGCTGCGTGTAGACCGCGCGGATGGCGTCGAGCAAGCCAAGGAAGCCAAGCGCCGCGACCGCGATAATCGACAAATAGGCGAGCGTCTCGACGCTGGAGGAGGGCAGGACGCGGTCATAGACCTGCAGCAGGTAAAGCGGGATCACCAGCAGCAGCAGGTTGATCAGCAGCGAGAACAGGCCGACATCGGCGATGGCGCGACGCAAGACCGGCCGCAATCCCGACTGTCCAGCCATTCCCGCACTCCCTGTCGAAGCCCATGGGCCGATCGCCTGAAGCATGTCCCTCGGGAAACCGGGAACCGGTTTCGAGAAGGAAAGACATGCGCAAAATCAGAAATCTGAAGCGCGCGATCCGAAAGACCGCCCTCGCTTCAGACCGTATGCTCGCCTGTCGTGCTGCTTGCGGTGTGGCTGGTCAGCGCCGCCGCCTGGCTTGGCAGATCGTTCAGCGTATAGGCGTGGATGTAGTCGATCTTCATCTGCGCCGGTGTCGCCAGATGGTCCGGCGGCGCGCCCGCCTGGCCGCCCACCGCGAGATCGACAAGCATGTACATCGGCTTGTTCATGTCGGACGGCGTCGCCGCCGCCGCGACCTGCACGCCGTCATAGGTCCAGATCAGCTTGTCCGGCGTCCACAGCAGGCCATAGGTGTGGAAGCCGGCGGTGTCCATGACGTTCACCGTGGACCCGACCGTCGTGTGCTGGCCCGTCTGGTTGGTATGCGCGGTCATCAGCAGTGAATTCGGCTTCTGGCCATACATTTCCATCACGTCGAGCTCCGGCGGCCAGGAGCCGTCTTCCGGCAGCAGCCAGAAGGCCGGCCATGCGCCGGCGTTTTCCGGCAGGTCGGCGCGCATTTCGAAATAGCCGTAGGTCTGCGAGAACGAGTCATGCGTGGTGAGCAAGCCGGAGGTGTATTCGTAATTGTTGATCAGCGGCTTGATGTCGGCCGATGCCTGCGCCGCGGTGATGGTGAGCACGCCATTGTCGATGCTGAACGGATGCACCGAGCTGGTCGGGGCGTAATTGGCGTCGATATACCATTGCAGCTCGTTGTTCCGGACCAGCGTGCTGCCGTTCGCCGCGCCCCACCAGAAATTGGTGTCCCAGGTGCCGCCCTGGCTGCTGTGCAGGTTCAGCGTGTTGAACTCGTCGCTGAAGGACAGCGTCATGCCGGACTTGTCGATCGGCAACTGGAAATTGTTGGGCTGCAGTTTGTCGATCGTGGTGTTCTTGAATTCGAGGATTTCGCCCGATCCGAGGTTCAGCACCACATTCGGTCCCGCCTGGATCATGCTGTCGTGGACGGCGGCGAACGAAGTGAAGCCGTAGCCATCGAGCCGCACGGCATCATTCGAGGCAAAATTGAGGATCGAGTCGCTGCCATTGCCCTTGGCGATGATGAAAACATCGGCGCCACCGCCGCCGTCGATCAGGACATCGTTGCCCGCCCCGCCGTCGATCGTCTGGCCGCCCGCCGTGGCGGTGATGATGTTGTCCAGCGCATTGCCGAAGGCATAGTTGTGAGCGTTGGTGACGACGAGGTTCTCGACATTGTTCGGCAGCGTGTAGCTCATCCATGTGTTGATGGTGTCGACGCCCTGCCCAGCGTACTCGACCACCTTGTTGCCCGCCGAATAGAGATAATAGATGTCGTCGCCCTGGCCGCCATACATGGTGACGTTGACGCCGCTAGAGGCCCAGATGGAGTCGTTGCCGCTGCTGCCGTTGAATGTCGGTCCGGACGTTGCCGAAAACCAATGATTGGAAGCACCGCTGTAATAAAGAGGAACGCCTATCGCGTTGACGACGAAGCTCATCGGACACTCCTTTCTTGGTGGCGGCTGATTTTTCAGGCCAACCTGCAAGCCGGCCTATGGTTCCAAGGATTCGGGTTGCAGTACAGATAAAAAATTACCGCTCATCGATTAATGATTGGAAATAGCATAACAAGGGGTTTCTAATACAATTTAAGCGCGATAATTACACCTCGAACTACTCAATTTTACTCAATATTGCGGGGCTCATGCTGAAATATTGGGCAAGATGCGGAGAGTGGCTGCAATCGACCAGCGCGGCAGCGCGTCGTGAGCGAGGGGCTGAGTCGCCGCAGGCGCGACGGGTGGACATTCGATTAGGAATGCTATTTCGGTTGCAATAGAAAAGCGATCAACCGAACGGACAGTATGGCCAACGATGTCACACATCGCGTCACATTGTGCGGGTCCCCCCAGGCGCTCGAGACTCTGGCCAGTCGCTTCTGCGCCCGTGACGAGAATGGTTTTCTGCTGATCGACTTCAACGCCGTCGTGCCGCAGCCTTCCGTTCTGAAGGACACCTCGTCCAGCACCGAGGTGCACAATGGCCTTGTTCTACTGGGGCGGGGCGAGCTGAGCGACTTTGGCCCGGCGACCATTGAGGAGATGATGAATCATTCTTGGGTGGTTGAGGAAGGCATTACCTCGGTCGATCAGCTCAAGGCCCGCTTGCTGGAACGTTCTCCGGACTGCATCGAAAAAGCCAGGCATGCGATCCAAGTGTATGAGGAAACCGGCCATACCTCCTGGTACGGCTGGCAACTGGCCAACTGGGGTGTGAAATGGGGCGCTTACAATGCCAAGCCGGAGGAGTGGGCCGATGGAAGCCTGAGTCTTACCTTCGACACAGCGTGGTCGGTGCCGCATCCCATCTTCGAGAAGATCGCGGCGGAGTTCCCGGCGGCTTCCGGTGAAATCGCCAGCCTGGAAGAATTCTGGAGTTTCGCCTGTTTGGCCTCATTCGGAAATGGCCGGTATCTTGCCGAGGAGGTCGAACCCACCGACGCATTCTATGAACGGATTTTCGGCCATGCACCCGAGCATGGCGACTGATCGTCCGCTCACGCCTCGCCCATCGCGATCGACTTCGTGAGCGCCGCCGTCAGGCCCTTGTCGGACGGCCCTCGTCGACGCAAAAATTCGACAGCCTCTGTCGGATCGGCTGGGGGCCGCCCGTCCTTGGGGCATCGATCAACTAGGGAAGGATATCGAGACATGCCGAGCACCATCCACCTGCACCGCGTCCTGGCGACCAAGCCGGAGAAGGTGTATCGCGCGTTCGTCGAGGCCGATGCGCTGGCCAAGTGGCTGCCGCCGAACGGCTTCACCTGCACTGTGCACGAGTTCGAAGGCAAGGTCGGGGGCAGCTACAAGATGTCCTTCCGCAACTTCACCACCGGCGGCAGCCACGCCTTCGGCGGCGAATTCGTCGAGCTCGTCCCAGGCGAGCGCCTGCGCTACACCGACCGCTTCGACGATCCCAACCTGCCGGGCCAGATCGAGGTGACCGTGATCCTGAAGAAAGTGTCGGTCGGCACCGAGGTCAACATCACCCAGGCCGGCATTCCGGACGCGATCCCCGCCGAGGCCTGCTATCTCGGCTGGCAGGAATCGCTGCGCAATCTGGCCAGGCTCGTCGAGCCGGAAATCAACCAGTAAGCCTCGGAGCAATTCCAGGAAAAGTGTGAGCGGTTTTTCCGTCAGGAATTGCGTCAACGAGAAAGTGAGGCGGCGGCCGGCGCTACGGTCGCCGCCTTACCCAAGGTAAGTAAAATTTCACCAGGCGCTGTTAAAAGCCGCTCTCATGGATCGCAACAAGAACAACGACCTCTTTGTTCTGATGGCGGCGCTCGCTGCGCTGGCGATCTACAACATTGCCTGCGGCATCAAGACAGGCGAGATCCGCGGCTGGAAGCACTGGATCGCCGTGGCCGACGATCCGACGCGCTTCTGGAACGTCTTGGTCGCCAATTCGATCGTCCTGGTAGCCTCGATAGCCTTGCTGTGGGTGATCAATTCCCGCAAGCCGGGATGATCTGAGGCGGCCACGTCGGTGCCTTACAGCGCCCTTGTGATGCCCCCATCCACACGGATGTTCTGCCCGGTGATGTAGGCCGCCCCATCCGAGGCCAGGAACGAGATCGTCGCGGCGATCTCTTCCGACGTGCCGTAGCGCTTCATCGGCACAGCATGGCGGCGCTCTTCGGTCGCCGGCAGGCTGTCGATCCAGCCGGGCAGCACATTGTTCATGCGGATATTGTCGGCGGCATAGGTGTCGGCGAAGATCTTGGTGTAGGCGGCAAGCCCGGCGCGCGCCACGGCCGAGGTCGGAAACATCGCGCTCGGCTCGAACGCCCAGGCGGTCGAGATGTTGATGATGACCCCTGATTTCTGCTTCTGCATCACCGGCGTCACCAGCCGGGTCGGGCGCACGGCATTGAGAAAATAGGTGTCGATGCCTTTGTGCCAGTCTTCGTCGCTGATCTCGATGATCTGCGCGCGCGGTCCGTGGCCGGCGCTGTTGACCAGCACGTCGATGCGGCCCCAGCGTTCGAGCGCGCCATCGGTAAGGCGCTTCAGGTCCTCGTTCGACTGGTTGGAACCGGTGACGCCGAAGCCGCCGAGTTCCTTGCCCAGCGCCTCGCCCTTGCCGGAGGAGGAGAGCACGCCGACCTTGAAGCCGTCGGCCGCCAGGCGCTTTGCCGCCGCGGCCCCCATGCCGCTGCCGCCCGCCGTCACCAGAGCTACTTTGTCCGCCATCTCTCGATCCATTCGTTGAGGCGGGGAGGCCGCCTGTTGATGAAGGCGCCTCTGTTAGCATGGACCGGGCAGGGCACGAACCGGATTGGATTGCGCCAAGACGACGGCGGCTGATCAATGCGGCGGAGCTGTCGCTCTCCCCTTGCGGGGGAGATCGACGGCATCGACGCCGGCTATTTCGCTTCGGGATTGTGAACCCACCCATGCCGCCGCTCCTCCCATCCGATGCGTGTCGGCGCCGGAAAGGTCGGATCGGCAAAGCAGCCCGTGGCAACGGCAATGACGTCCGGCTTGCGATCCGGCTCCCAGAAGACGCTGGACCCGCAGTTCGGGCAGAAATGGAAGGTGACGGCTTGGCCGCTGTGGGACGATCGCCTGAAGGTCTTAGCGTCGCCTTCGGCCTTCACCTTCTGGCGCGCATAGAAGGCCCCGATGCCATAGGTGCTGCCGGTTCGCCGCTGGCAGTCGAGGCAATGGCAGAGCGCAACCAGTTGCGGCTCGCCGTCGCAGGAAATCTTCAGTTGCCCGCAGGCACAGGATGCAGTTCGCATGGCTGTCTCATGGTTGGATAAAGCGTCGCCCGCCTTTCGGCGGCGGTCGGCATGTTCAGATTTTCGGGGATTTGCGCGGTGTCGCGCCAGCCACAGTGTTACGCGCTGCGGGCGAGGGATTCAACCGTGCATGGCGATTGGCGAAAGCCGCGGAACTGCCAATCTCCCCCTTGCGGGCAGGGCTATCGCATATGGGTTAGGGCCTGGATGAGATAGTCGTCATTCCAGGCGCATTTCTTGATGCGGTGGCTGATTGGAACTTTGTCAGCATCTGCGGCCTGAAGGATGTTTCTGGCGATGCGGG
>NZ_RZOY02000108.1 GCF_004022705.2 Mesorhizobium sp. M2D.F.Ca.ET.226.01.1.1 | reverse complement strand
AGGTGAACGGCGCCGACACCAGATAGAACGTGCTGTCGGCATCGCGTCCTTCCAGCGAGCGCACCCAGATATCACCCGTCCGCGCGATGAAATCCGGGCGTTGGCCGTAGCCCGGCACCGCCTTGAACCAGGCCTTCTGCCGCACCTCGCGCTCGCGCCAGGCGCGCGGCAAGTGGATGTCCTGCTCGGGCAGCGCGACCAGCAGCGCGGCCAGATGCGCCGGCATCGTGCCCTGGCAGGCGCCGATCAGCAGGTCGCCCTGGGTCGCCAGCCGCCCGGCCAGATCCACCGGGCAACGGGCACC
>NZ_RZOY02000107.1 GCF_004022705.2 Mesorhizobium sp. M2D.F.Ca.ET.226.01.1.1 | reverse complement strand
CGCGCCGAGCGGCGTGGTCGAGTTCGACTCCGACCAGGAGGGCGCGGCGATCCTCGGCGGCGATGCCGGCGCCATCATCCAGTATTCCGGCAACGCGTTGAAGGCCGACGATCCGGCCCAGACCAAGGTTGCCGGCAAGCTCGATTTCGGCGTCGTGCCGAAACAGCAGTCGGCGATCGCCCAGATGGGCATCTTCATCGCCGGCGTGCCCAAATCGGCGCCCAACAAGGCGAACTCGATCGAGTTCCTGAAGTGGTATGTCAGCGCCGAAACCCAGGCCAAGCTGTCGGAAGCCGGCTCGATCC
>NZ_RZOY02000106.1 GCF_004022705.2 Mesorhizobium sp. M2D.F.Ca.ET.226.01.1.1 | reverse complement strand
GTCGGCGATCAGGATCGACGGCTTGCAGACCAGCGCCATGGCGATGCCGATGCGCTGCAGCTGGCCGCCCGAGAACTGGTGCGGAAAGGCTTGCATGCGCTGCGCGGCATTGGCGATGCCGACCAGATCAAGCATGTCGAGCGCCTGGCGCTCGGCCTCCTTTACCGGAAGGCCCTGGTGTTCGCGCAGCGCCTCGGTCAATTGCAGGCCGATGGTCAGCACCGGGTTCAGCGACGACATCGGATCCTGGAAGATCATGGCGATGTCGCGGCCACGAATCCGGCGCAGCTCGCTGTCTGGCATGGC
>NZ_RZOY02000105.1 GCF_004022705.2 Mesorhizobium sp. M2D.F.Ca.ET.226.01.1.1 | reverse complement strand
GCTAGGTGCGCTTAATTCGGATGCGGGATAGCCGTCGTCGGCGCTCAGGCAACCGTCTTCCGAGAACATGTCGATCGAGCAATCGCGCAAAAAGTCTTCGTCTTCTTCGAGCATCTCGGCCACATATTTGAGGGTGTAAAGAGCGGAGTTGCGATATCTCATCTGACGGCCTCGTTTATTTGTATGCCCAGATCAGTCAGCCTTATCCGCTGCGGCCGTCAGAAGGCTCCAATTCCACGGGAGCAAGTCCTCGATCTGCGTGATCGGCGTGTCGGCGATGCAGGCGAGGACGTCGGCAAGCCATGCC
>NZ_RZOY02000104.1 GCF_004022705.2 Mesorhizobium sp. M2D.F.Ca.ET.226.01.1.1 | reverse complement strand
TTGCCGGATAGAAGCGGCCGTTCGCCTTGCCTCCGGCGAGCAGACTGGCGCCCTTGGCGACGGCCTCGTCGACGATGCTCTGGATCTTCTCGACCTGGGCATCGGAGATGATCGGTCCGAGCGCCACCTGGCCGGTCGAAGGATCGCCGGCAACCAGGTGCCCGGCCTTGGCGGCGAGCCGCGAAGCGATCGCATCGGCGCGCTTTTCGTCGACCAGGACGAGACCGGTCGACATGCAGATCTGCCCCTGATGCAGGAAGGCGCCCCAGGCAGCGTTGGACGCGGCGACGTCGAGATCGGCATCGTCGA
>NZ_RZOY02000103.1 GCF_004022705.2 Mesorhizobium sp. M2D.F.Ca.ET.226.01.1.1 | reverse complement strand
TTCGGCTTTCGTCATGGCTTTTGAGCTCTGCTTCCTGCGCCTGCCTGTTGCCGCCGGCGATGCAGGAGGCGACGCGCTCGCCGAAAAGCTCGCCAAGCGTCATCGTGTTCAACGTCGTGGCGGCGATGCCGCTCAGCGCCGCGATGCTGTCGTTGGCGCTGACGATGCGGCTGCCGTCGCAGACGATGAGCCCCTCCACGGCGGCATTGGCCAAGCCGTGCATCCGCTCGGCCTCGACCTTGTGGCGGCGGAAGCGCAGATCGATGCGCAGCGCCGCGGCCGAGAGCACCAGGATGACAAGGCTCGCCGC
>NZ_RZOY02000102.1 GCF_004022705.2 Mesorhizobium sp. M2D.F.Ca.ET.226.01.1.1 | reverse complement strand
TGGTGGTCCGCACCGTGCTCGATCCGGACATGCAGGGCAAAGTGCGCGTGACCGTGGTCGCCACCGGCCTGAACCGCGTTTCGGCCAGCAAGACCCATCGTCCGGGCGAGCGCGCACCGATCAAGCTGGTCCGCAATGCCACGACCGGCCAGCCGGAGTTCGGCGACTTCGACAACGGCGGCGACGCCGTGTCCAAGGCCGTCGGCGGCATGGGCATGGGCATGGGCCTGCGTCGTGCCAGCAGCGACACCGCGGCGGCGTCCGCACCGTCGGCCCCGGCCGCATCGGCCACGGCGGCGGCGGAACTGCCG
>NZ_RZOY02000101.1 GCF_004022705.2 Mesorhizobium sp. M2D.F.Ca.ET.226.01.1.1 | reverse complement strand
ACCGCCTTCATCACCGTGTTGTTGCCCTTGTAGGCAGTGAAGTTCTCCTTCATCGCCTTCAGCCAGTCGGCCGTGGCGGCCTCGCCCTTGAGCCGCAGCAGCGCGCTGACGATGGCCTGGAAATCGGCGCCCGAAGGCGACGCGGCCCAGCGGCCCTTCCAGCTCGGATCGGCAAGGTCGAGCAGCGACTTGGGCAGCTGGTCTTCCTTGAGCTTGGTCTTGTCATAGGCAAAGACCGTGCTGCGGGCGGCGACGCCGACCCATTTGCCGGTGGCCGGCTGGTATTCCGGCGGCACCTGCGCCAGCGTCTC
>NZ_RZOY02000100.1 GCF_004022705.2 Mesorhizobium sp. M2D.F.Ca.ET.226.01.1.1 | reverse complement strand
CGGCCACCGTGCTGGTGGTCGAGATCGGCGGCACGTTCGCCGGCTATGCCACGATCGGCAAGAACCGCGCCCGCGAGCTCAGGCAACAGGGCGAGATCTATGAGCTTTACCTGCGGCCGGAGTACCAGGGCATCGGGCTGGGCAGCCGGCTCTTCGAGGCGGCGCGGACGCGCCTGGCCGATCACGGCCTCAGGGGCCTGGTGGTATGGGCGCTGGAAGACAACCACAATGCTCTGGCCTTCTATGCCGGCAATGGCGGCCGCGACGTCGCCGAGGGCGTCGAGGTCTTCGAGCAGAAGGCGCTGAAGAAG
>NZ_RZOY02000099.1 GCF_004022705.2 Mesorhizobium sp. M2D.F.Ca.ET.226.01.1.1 | reverse complement strand
CGCGAAAATGCTCGATATCCCCAAGGCCGCGACGATGATCATCGCCCAGACATCCCACCGCCGCAGCGCCGACAGCTCGTGCACGACCGAGCCTCCGCGAAGGGCTTCGGAGCGCGGAACGAAGAGGAACAGTGCAAGGAATGCGACGGCGCAGAGTGCAGCCACCGCGAGATAGGTGTTCCGCCAGCCGAGCGTCTGACCCAGGAACGTTGCCAACGGCGATCCAAAGATCGTTGCTACCGTCAGTCCGGTCATGACGAGCGAAAAGGCCTTTCCTGCTCGTTCCGCGCCGAAGAAGTAGGCTGCCACAA